>CAVOXA010000001.1:0-1848100 GCA_963700285.1 uncultured Chloroflexia bacterium
CATCTGGGCCAGCCGCCGCTGCCGGGTCTCGGGCCGTACCGCGCGCGTGATCCAGCCGATGTAGTCATTCTGCTGGTAGGGGGGGCGGCTGCAATAGGCGGCCATCATGCCCTGATCCAGAAGGGCTTGCCGCACATCATCCGGCATATCGTAGCGAGGTCTCTTGAGGCCCGAGGCCTGTTTAGCGCTCATGCAAGGGTGCCCCTTCGCTCGGATCCCTTGCAGCCCCCGTCGCAGGCACCGGCAGCCACTGCCAGCCCTTCTCCTCCTGTCTGACATGGCCCAGGCCGGGGAAGGGAAAGTGGGCGCCAAAGATCAGGGCATCTTCCGAGGCAGCCTGGTCCAGAAGGCGCTTTTTGACGGCCAGGGCTTGATCGGGCACCGAGTCATAGGTTGAAGCCCAGGCCGGCTGTGCCATAAAGAGAGGGTGAATCACGGCGTCGGCCAGGTGCAACAACTGTTGGCCCATGGACGAGATCTTGAGGACGGCGTGGTCGTGGCGATGGCCAACGGCTGGCAAGATCTGCAATCCGGGCAGGAATTCCTGGCTGGCATCGACCAGTTCCCTCATGGACCCGCGGGGATGCCAAAGAGGATAATAATACTGTAACGGCCAGCGGCCAGGGCAAAGTTCTGGTTGGTAGCCTCTCTTGGCCTGACGACCACGCCCTCCGCCCGCTGCTCCTGATAGCCATCGGCCCGGACGGTCACGCTGTAAACGCCAGCCGGCAGGGCCATGCTGTAGCCGCCTGTGGTGCCGCTTGTCGCTTCTGAGCCGGGACCTGGCAGGGAGCTTGGGCTAGCGGTAACCTGTGCCCCAGCAATGGGCTCACCTGTACTAGTACGAGTGACAATGCCCTGCAGCGTACCGGTTGTGGCGCTCTCGACGGCAGCCAGGGCATCCAGGATGCCCCAGCCCCAAACGTTGTTGGGCGGTTCGGGGTCGCCACACTGGCCGTCAAGCCTGGGCTCGGCGCTGGCGGTCAGGGTCTGTTCGATGGCCTCCACCTGGCCGCGCAGGTCGGAGGCCGCCGACAGGAGCAGAGCCACGGCGCCGGTGACGTGGGGGGCGGCCATGCTGGTGCCCGAGTTGTAGCCATAGCCGCCGCCGCGCGTGCTGGAACGGATGCTGACTCCCGGCGCGGCGATGTCGGGCTTGACGTAGGTCTTTCCGGCGTAGGAGACGGGCCCGCGGCTGGAAAAGCTGGCGATCTGGTTTGTGCTGTGGCTAAAGGCGCCGGTAGAAATGGCCCCCTGGTAGATGGCCGGTGGGCGGTCCACGCTGCCGCAGGCCGAGCCTGAATTGCCGGCCGAGACGACGACGGCGATGCCCGCCTGGCGCAGGGCGCTGACAGCGGCTTCCAGGGTACCGGCATCGCAACCCTCGCTGGGCGGGCAGCTCCAGGAGTTGTTGACGACGTCGGGGGCCAGGCTGGGGTTGCCCTGGGCCGGCGTGCCACCAACGGGGTAGGGGGCCAGGAAGAACTCGAAACACTCGATGTAGGTGGCCGGAGTGCCGACGCCCTGGTCCATGTTGCGGCAGCCGATCCATTGGGCGCCGGGAGCCATGCCGATCTGATTTCGCCCGATGCTAGCGTCATCGCTAGCATCGGCTCCATCGTCGCCGATGATGGTCCCCATGGTATGGGTGCCGTGGCCGTGGTCGTCGCAGGGCTGGGTCGAATCGGAGCCGCAGAGACCGCCGCCGCTGTGGACCGCGTCGTGCCAGTTGTAGTCGTGGTCCGCCGCGGCGCCGTCCCAGCCCCGGTACTGGTTGACGAGGGCGGGATGGTCCCAGTCGTAGCCGGTGTCCTGGCCGGCCACGACGACGCCCTGGCCGGTATAGCCCAGGGCCCAGACGTCGTCGGCGTTGACGCGGACCAGGTTGGGCTCGATGCCTCCTGGGGCGGCAGCGGGCCCCGGGGGCAGGTCGGGGACGCCCTTCACCCGGGGGTTGGGCACGATGCGGTCGACCTCGGGTCTGGCGGCCAGGGACTGGAGCAGGTCGCTGTTGGCCCGGACCCTGATGGCGTTGACGATGTAGAAGCTCTGGTAGTCCAGGTCCCGGGCGTCGAGCATGGCGCGCAGGGCTTGCTGAGATGTCCGGGCCACGGATCGGAGGGCCTGGTAGGCGTGGGCGGCGCGGGCCTCTCTTGTAGGCAGGGCGTTGGCGGCGCTGAGGTCAGCCTGGGCCCTGAGGATGACCAGGACCTCAGCCTGGCCCTGGGCCTGGATGGTCTGCGCGACCAGGGGATGGACGGTGGCCTGCTGGAACAGCGGTTCAGCTGAGGCCGGGCCTGTGCCGCTGATGGTCAAGAGAGAGAGAAGCAGGAATAGGGCAGGCAGAAGGCGCAGCAGTGCGCTGGATGGCGGGGTACGTAGCAGGTGGGGGAAAAGCGCGCTGAAGCGCGCACTACGAACCGGACCAACTGGGGGTAGCACGAACGCGCCAAAGCACGGACGTTCTGGGGCACGATTTGGAACTGGACGACGTCTGCATGGCAGTGCTGGCTTGGTGCCCATGGTTCGTCGCTCCGGCATCTTAGGGCTCCCAACCCTCCGTCAGGCCCAGCAACAGGCGCCGGAGGAAATCCAGGGATGAGGCTGTGGTCCAGATGCGGGCGCGGCGGTCGCGCTCGCTGTAGCGCAGGCGGATGGCGTCGCTGCCGCTCTCGCTGGCCACGACGACCCAGGGCCCGTCTGGCTCGTCGCTGAGTACGGCCAGCCCGTGGGTTGCCCCCAGGCGCTGGCGCACAGTTTCGGCCAGGGCTACCGCGCCGGCCTTTCCGGCGGCGGAGCCGGCGGGCAGGTCGAGGAGCCGGGCCAACTGCCCGCCATCGTAGGCCACCAGGCCGCCGCAAAAGACGTCGGGCTCGCTGCTCAAGCGCTGGGTGATGTCGCCCAGGCTGTGGGTCTCGGCCACGGCCAGGGTGCAGCCGCGCTCGCGCAGCAGGCCGGCGACCACGGCCTCCAACGTCGCTTCGCCGGTGGCATAGATGGCCGCCCCAAGCCGCTCGCGGATCCTGGCTTCGAAATCGTCCAGCAGCGCCCCGGCCTCGGCTTCGGAGGAGGCTTTGGCCACGATGCGCACGTCGGTCTGGCCGCGATGGGCCGAGAGCCCCACCGTGGGATTGGTCGAGGTCTCTAGGTCGGCGATGGCCCGGTCGATGCGGCTCTCGCCCAGGGCCACGGTGCGCAGGATGCGGGTGACCATGATGGATCGCGGGCCCAGTACCCCCAGCAGGTAGGGCACGACGGCATGCTCCATCAGGTAGCGCATCTCGTGGGGCACGCCGGGCAGGGTGATGATGGTACCGCGGTTATCTTCAACGATAAAGCCGGGGGCGGTGCCCACCGGGTTTTCGATGGGGATGCAGCCCTCGGGCAGGTAGGCCTGGCGCCGGTTGTTATCGGCCATGATGGTACCAAAGCGCCTGAAATGGCCCTGGATCTGCTTCAGCATCTCGTTGTCAAGGACCAGGGGCCGGTCGGTAGCCAGGGCCACGCCCTCGCGGGTCACGTCGTCCACGGTGGGACCCAGGCCGCCGGTGGTGATGATCAGGTCGGCGCGGTCCATGGCCAGCTTCAGGGCCTGGGCGATGCGCACTTTGTTGTCGCCCACTGTGGTGCGGAAATAGATGTCGACGCCCAGGTTGCGCAACTGGCGGGCGAGAAAGGTGGCGTTGGTATCGTCGATCTGGCCGAGCAAGAGTTCAGTGCCGGTGGTCAGGATTTCCGCGCGCATCGCGCCTCCTCAATGGGTGAATGCAAGCTATTGTACCATGGATAAGGGCAGGCGCCAACTCGACGGGGATGCGGTCAAAGAGAAAGAGAACGCGGATTGGCGGGATGGACGGATCTGGACATCAGGGCTTTAGAAAGAGCCCCGATGTCAGTTCCCAGCCCGAGGGTCAGATGTCTCGAATGTAGGCCTGCACCCGTCAGCGATGGGACTCCCCTGACAACGTACCATTGCACCTCAGGCGATTGCCCTGATTTTCGTTGTAGCGTATAATCGGGTCAACTGATGGGATGGGGAGGGGCTATGGCCCGCGTCGCGGCGCTGTTTGACATGGACAAGACACTGCTGGATGCCAGTTCGGGCGTGCTTTACGGGCGCTATCTGTACCGTACCGGACAAATGGGCAGGCGGCAGATAGCGCAGGTGGCCTGGTGGGCAGCGATCAGCCGCCTGGGCATGTTGGATGTGCAGAAGCTGGTGCCCCGGATGTTGGTCCAGGTGGCCGGCGAGGACGAGGCGGCGGTGCGGGAGATGAGCGACCGCTGGTTCGAGGAGGACGTTGTGCCCCATATCACCCAGCGGGGACAAGAGCACGTGGCGGAGCACCGGGCCCAGGGGCACGTGGTGGCCATCGTCTCCGGGTCGACCCAGTACGCGGTGGGCCCGCTGTGCACCTATTTGGGCATCCCCGATCAGTACGTGTGTACCCATATCGAGAGCAACGGTGGACGGCTGACGGGCAGGGTTGTGCCGCCGGTGTGCTTTGGCAGTGGGAAGGTCGTCTGGGCCGAGCGATTTGCCGCCGAGTACGACGTGGATCTGGATGCCAGCTACTTTTATACCGACAGCATCAGCGACTTGCCGCTCCTGGAGCGGGTGGGCCAGCCGGTGGCCGTCAATCCTGATGTGCGGCTGCGGCGCCTGGCGGGAAAGCGGGGCTGGCCGGTGGAGATGTTCTACTAGCGGGAAACAGGGAGAGGGCATGGGCAACGATCTGACGATTGAGAAGCACCAGGTGCGGATCACGGTGTTGAAGAAGCATTTCCACGGGGAGTTTGTGGCCAAGTATGCGGCGGATCCGGAGCGGTGGACAGAATGCAAGCATTTCGAGGTGGGCCAGCAGTTTGTCACCGCTCTGGATGCACCCTGGGAGATGCCGCCGGGCTTTTGCGGCTGGGCCTGGGCCGATATCCAAAAGCTGGTCTATGGTATGGCCAGAGGCGGCCAGGATGCCTTTGTGACCTGCTGTACCGATGGCTACCGGCCGGTGATCTTTGGTCTGGAGAAGATTTAGGCTGAAACCGGCGGTGATTGACGGCGTCTACCCTTAAGCCGTGGTTCCGTCATTCTGAATGGAGCGCAGCGGAATGAAGCATGCCCTGAGGCACGAAGGGAATCTCGGTTAGGCACAGAAGAGATTCTTTGCTTCGCTACTAATGACACCAACCTTGTCACTGCGAGGCCCGCTGTCTGGGCCGAAGCAGTCTGCTCCTCGGTCGCAGGTGAGGATTGCTTCCTCGCTGCGCTCGTCGCAATGACACAGTGGCGGCGTCATTCCGAGGCGACGACAAAGGCAATGGCGTGGTCGCGGCCGTGGGACAGGCTGATGGCCCAGGTTCGCAGGCCCTGTTCCTCGGCCAGGGCCTGGGCGCGACCTGAGAGCAAGAGGAGCGGCTTACCCAGGGGATCGGGCAGGACTTCTACCTCTTGAAAGCCGACGCCGTGGGAGCTGATGTGCTTCAAGCCAACCCCCAGGGCTTTGGAGACGGCCTCTTTGGCCGCAAAGCGGGCAGCCAATTCGGGCAGGCGCTGGCGGTAGCGCAAGATCTCCTGGGGCGTATAGACGCGGGCCAGGAACCGCTCGCCGTGGCGTTCTACGGCCCGGCGGATGCGGTCCAGTTCGACCAGGTCAACGCCCGTGGACAGGGCTGGCATCGCCACTTAACCCTCGGGCCCGGCGACGGCCAGGGCATAGATGTCGGGGTCCAAGTACTTGAGGGCCATCTCCTGGACATCCTGCACGGTCACGGCGTTGACCAGCCCGGCGAAACGCTGCAAATAGTCGTAGCCCAGGTCGTAGCGCTCAATGGCCAGCAGGGTGCCGCCGACGCCCTCGTTGGTCTCCAGCCTGAGGGGCATGGAACCGGTGAGATAGGCTTGGCTGTCGGCCAGTTCGTCCTCGGGGACCTTCTCGTCGCGCAGGCGGCGGATCTGGCGCAGGATGCCCTCGATGGCCCGCTCTACGTTAGCGGGATTGACGCCAGCGATGGTTAGCCAGGGACCCGCACCCAAACCCGCTTCCAGGTGACTGTAGACATAATAGGCTAGACCCTGCTCGTCCCGAACGCTGTCGCCCAGGCGGCCCATCATGCCAAAGACGCCCAGCAGGGTGTTGGCCAGGTGAACCTTCATATAGTCGGGGTCCTTGCGAGCCAGACCAGGCCAGCCAAGCAGGATGTCCGACTGGGTCTTGCCAGGGATGGGTACCATCTGGCGCCGTGGTTCGGCCAAACTAACTCGGGGTGGGATGTCCAGGTTGGGTATCACACCGGGCGCCTGCCAGCCACCCAGCGCGGCCTGGACCTTGTCCGCGACCGCAGCGGCTGATACGGCGCCCACCACAGAGATGACCATGCCCTGGGGGGAATAGTGATCTTGGTAGTAGCTGACCAGATCGTCTCTACCAAAGCTGGAGACGGTTTCCTCGTAGCCCTGGAGACTGCGGCCGTAAGGGTGGTCGGGATAGAGCAGGGCGTCAAAGGTCAGGCGGGCCATGTGTCGCGTGTCGTCGGCGCGCCTCTGCAGGCTGGTGAGGATCTGGCCCCGAAGCTTTTCGCCCTCGTCCGCGGGAAACACCGGCTCTTGCAGGCTGTCGGCAAGGATATCGAGGAGCAGATCCAGGTCTTCGGCCAGGGCTTTGCCGCCAAAGCCAACGGTATGCATGCCACCGTGCAGGCCCAACTGGGCGCCCACTGACTCGAGTGCCTCGTTGATCTGGCCAAAGGTACGGTTTCGGGTGCCGCGCATCAGCATGCCGGCAGTAAAACTGGACAGGCCGTCCTTGCCCGGCGCCTCGCTCAGGGCGCCGGCCCACAGATAGCCGGCCAGGACCACCGAGGGGCTGGCATGGTTCTCATAGGCCAGGACGACGATGCCGTTGGGCAGTTCGACCCGGGTGACGGTCTTTGGGGATAAGGTTGATGAGGTCATGGGCTATGCCTCCTGGCCTGACAGAGATGCTTCCGCACCGGGTCCCTTGGCTTCGCTCGAGGGCAAGTCCTGCGGCAAATAGTGGCCCACGGTCCGGTTGCGCTGCGAGAGATAGGTCAGTGCCACCCGTTGGATGTCTTCCACGGTGACGGCCGCCAGGCTGTCCACAAAAGACTCGAACCAGGCGATGTTGGCGACGATGGAGGACAAGCCAAGCCAGAAGCCCTGGTTGGTGACGCTTTCGCTGGAATAGGCGAACTGGGCCTTGGCCTGTTTGATGGCTGTCTCGAGCTCGCTGGCCAGAACCGGCTCCTGGATGACCCGCTCTATCTCGGCATCTAGGGCCGTCTCTATCTCATCCAGGCTGCGGCCCGCCCGCGCGGTGGCCGAAATCATATAGAGGAAGGGGTCGAGCATCGCCGACAGGGATCCGCCCACGCCTGCCGCCAGTTGGGTTTCGACCAGGGCCCTGTAGAGGCGGGAGCTGCGGTTGGGCGGCGATGGCGCAAAAAGGTTCATGCCACTGGCGCCGGTCAGGATGGCAGTCAGCACTGTCATGGGGAAGAAATCGGGATCGGTGGCCGCCGGCGCGTGGTAGACTGCCTGTAGGTAGGCCGTACTGTCCGGTCCCTCCAGAGTGACCCGGCGCTGGCCGCGTTGGGGTGGCTCGGGGCGGTTGATGGCGGGCGGCTCGGACCGGGCCGAAATTGGGCCGAACAGCTCCTCGATACGGGCCAGCATCTGCAGCGCGTCAAAATCACCCACGGCCACGGCGATGGCGTTGTTGGGGCCATAGTAGGTCTGGTAGTGGCGCCACAGGTCGGGGTGGCTGATGCTCTCCAGGTCGCACATGTCCCCAATAGTCTCGTGGTGATAGGGATGCACGCGAAAAGCCGCGGCCACAACCTCCTCACTCAACTGAAAGGTTGGTTGGTTCTCGGCCCCCTGCCTTTCAGAGATGATGACCGTTCGTTCCAGAGAGACTTCGTCCGGATCAAAGAGGGCGTTCGCCATGCGGTCGGCCTCGATGCGCAGGGCCAGGTCGATGCGGTCTGAGGGCAGCGTCTCGAAAAACGTGGTAAAATCGAGCCAGGTCAGACCGTTCATCATGCCGCCATTGCGCGCGATCTGTTTGTCAATCTCGCCCTTGGGAAAGGCTTCCGAGCCTTTGAAGAGCATGTGCTCTGCCCAGTGGGCAATACCCGTGATGCCTGGTACCTCGTTCCGGCTGCCGACCCGGTACCAGACCCAGAAGGTCGTCACGGGCGCGTGTCGGCTTTCCTTCAACAGCACGGTCAGTCCGTTGTCCAAAGTGTGTTTCTCGGTTCTCATGTTGCCTTTCTCGTTTCTCGTCTATGTTGCGCCAGGCTATGTTCCACGACCCGGTCCAGTGGAGGGAGGGTCATTCCTCACGCAAACAATCTATTGCTTTGGCCGGAAGCGCGATTCATTCACCGGGGGACCTGTCAGAGTCTCGATCACCCACCTTGGGCAAAGCGGCCCCACTATACCACAAAAGTAGAACTTTTCCAAATGGTCTGTCCAAATGAGAAAGAGAAAAAGGCTTGACAATGGCCTGTCTTTGTGTTATGCTGAGCCTCAGCCAATTACGTTGGGAGACAGTATGCTACGCGAGCGCGTCACGGAAGATATGTTTGTGTTTATCAGCGATCTCTATGTGGAGGTCGCGGCGACGGTCATTATTACTCCCTTGGGTGCTGTGGTAATTGATACGTTGCCGTTTCCCAAAGAGACGCAGCAGGTCCGTGACTTTGCCCTGGGGCGCTGCCCGCAGGGGATCCGCTACGTCGTGAACACCCACCATCATGCCGATCACGTCTATGGCAGTTACCTGTTTCCCGAGGCCGAGTTGATTGCCCACAGGAACTGCCGCGAGATCTTGCTCGATGTGGGCCGGGAGAGCCTGGAGCAAGCCAAGGCCCAAACCCCTGCCCTGGCGCCGGTCCAGTTGCGGATCCCACAACTGGTCTTTGAGACCGAAATGTTGCTGCGCCTGGGCGAAAAGACGATCCATTTCATGCACGCCCCCGGCCACACCACCGATGGGATCATGGTTCACATCCGCGAAGACAAGGTCTTGATCGCCAGCGACGTGGTGACGCCGGTGCCTCTGATCACGCGCGGAGATCCGGACGCATTGGCCCAATCGCTGAAGGGCATCAAAGGCCTGAACCTGGAAAATGTTGTTCAAGGCCATGGCGGTGTGCTTTTGCGGGGCGAGATCGACGAGACTGTGGACAGCAACATCGGCTATCTCAAGGCCATCGATAGCAAGGTGCGGGCGGTAGTTGAAAAAGGCGAACCCCGTTCGTCCCTGGCCAAGATAGACATTGAGACGTGCGGCAGGTCGCGCATCCCCCTTGGCGGCCTCGTGCAACGGTTGCACCAATCGAATATGGAATACCTCTACGACGGGATGATAGCCGAGCAGCAGAGTCGCAGGTAGCGAGGACCGGGTCAGTGGTGGATAGGGTCAAGGAGATCGCTCGCGAGATCACCGCGCTGCCAGATGCAGAGAAAAGACGCCTTTTCAGGATCCTGGGTTTCCTCGGAAGACCTGCCTGAGGAAGCTGGCGATTCTATCCTGGCGCTCGACCGGTTAGAAGTGGTCCCATCGCCCTCCCAACTCGCCCTGTCGCCAGACCTTGGCCCCTCGCCAGACTATATCCTGGTTTTTGATGGCGGCAGCAAGGGCAACCCGGGTTTGGGCTATGGCAGCTATGCCATTACCCGGGTTCAAGACGGGGCGCAGCGGTTGGAGCGATTGCACTTTGGCGATGAATACACCAACAACGAGGCCGAGTACGATTCCCTGATCGCCGCCCTGCAGGATCTGCTGGATCGGATCAAGAGCGCCGGGCGCCACCCCCAGGAGTTCGCCCTGGAGATACGGGGCGACAGTGCCCTGGTCCTCAACCAGATACAGGGCAAGTGGAAGGCAGAAGAACCGCGCATGGTACGCAGGCGGGACCAGTGCCTGCGGCTGCTGCGCCGCTTTGGCCAGATCGAGTTCAAAGCCCAACCGCGACAGGAGATTTTCCGCGTTCTGGGGCACTGACTCCGCTGTTCTGTTGGGCGCCGCTTGTCCCTGGGCCTATCAGTGGCGCCCAGAAGGTGCGCTGCCTGTGCATTCGTACAGGGAAAAGACTGTACGAATGGCTGATGCGCGCTGGCCAGAGCTGTGATACAATTGGATCAATCCATATCCAACCAAAGGAGAAACAGAAATGTCAGAAGAAGGCAATGTCCAGGAAGAGTTGTTTGATGCAGCAGTCGATCTCGAATCCGCTGCGGTGGTGACCGGGCTGCAGGGCGTCGCTGACGTGGCCGAGGCTGCGGATACGTTGGAAGCGGCTGAAGAATTTGCCGCGATTTCCGCTGCCGCCGAGGCGGCCGGCGTCAGAGACCTGACCCGGGCCGTGGACGCTGAGATCGTGGCCGCGCGTGTGGGCGACCTCAGCAAGGTCGTGGCCGCCGCCGGCATTACCGATGTGGCCGAAGGGGCGGAGCTGCTGGCCGCCTCCGACGACATCCGGGCCATGGGCGCTGTGGTTGGGCTCATGAGCGAGGATGACCTGGACTTTGGTTTGGAGCTGGCGCGTACCGCCGGTGAACTGTGGGCCGTGAGCGACGTAGTTGACCTGTTGGAAATGCCGGTGCTGTCGGCGTTCCTGGAGAGCCGGGGCGAGAGCTTGCAGGCCCTGGCCGTGGATGCCATCCTGCGCGCAGCCAGCACCCGGGCCTTGTCCCAGGTCCTGGGCGCTACTGGCGAAGGGGTGGCCGAACTGGGCGCCGGTGAAGTAGCCGAGGGCATCGTTCGCATGGCAGCGTCAGAGGCGATGACCGAGCGCAGCGACGAGCTGGCAGCGGCAGGCGTCGACCTGGCGGTCAAGGGCGCAGCCGAACTGACGGTGGCCGGGGCTGCGGCCGATGTGGCTGGCGAGCTGGCGGAGGAAGCCGTTGCCAAAGCCGCGCTGGGCGGTACGGAGTTGGGCGCCGCGAGTGCGATGGGCGATGTTGCCGGTGCCATGGCCGACGCGGCCGAAGCATAGACAAAACACAGATCTTTATCACGTAGGCAGTATGACCAGGAATCTGTTTGGGCCTGGTATCAAATTTAAGGGAGAAATGCAGTGAGTACTTTGATTGCAATTGTGTACGAGAAGGAGCAGACGGGCTTTGATGCCCTCAACGAACTTGGTGACCTGCAGAAACAGCAGCTCATCACGCTCGCCGACGCGGCCGTGGCCACCAAGGACGAGAAGGGCAAGGTCAAGGTCAAGCAGACGCTGGAGAACCAGGTCAGCGGTACCGCCGCCATCTGGGGCGGTTTCTGGGGCCTGCTTATCGGCCTGTTGTTTCTGGCGCCCATCTTTTGGGGGCTGATAGGCGCGCTGCTGGGTTTCATTATGGGCAAGGCCGGCGACGTTGGCATCGACGACAAGTTCATCAAGGAAGTAGGCGACTCGCTGGACATCGGCCAGTCGGCGCTGTTCATGCTCGTCGTTGAGGCCACGACGGACAAGGTTCTGGATGCCATGAGCAAGTTCGGTGGCAAGGTGTACCAGACCTCGCTCTCCAAGGATGACGAGGCAAAGCTCCAGAAGGCACTGGAGCACAAGAACGTGAGTGATGCCGCCGACGAGATGGTAGACCTGGATTAGACTATAATCATACCTGCTAGTGCGGACGCTTTGCGTTCGTGCTGGCAGGTTTTTTCTTTGAGGCCCAGGACGAAAGGCGGGGGAAGCTGGTGACGAATGGGAATGCATCCCCTTGGGTCAATGTCTCACCTGTCTTTCGTCCTTTCTGATTCTGATATCCGATCTCTGCCATCGTTCCATACCGATTCCCCCGCTGCCTGACCTAGGGCTGGTCCCCAAGCTCTTTGGCCCGGCCTGTGCTGTAGCCATCATCGGCCTGGCAAAGTCAGACTTATTGCGTTTGGCAAAGTGTGGTACAATCGACAAAACATGGCCATAGCTCCAAGCCAGTTGGTGACCGGCGGTGGGTAGCCAGGAACTACCGGATTGCCGAGTTCACAGTGCTTGGTACCGGACAAACCGGCGTTATTGTCAAAAGATCTGGGAGAACGAGGAGGATAGTATGAAGGACATTCCGGTCGATGCGCGGGTCGAGTGCACGGACGGATCCTGTGGCAAGTCTCTGGGCGTGATCGGTGAGCGCGGGACGCGAATACTGACTCACTTTGTGGTGGAGGATGAAACCCTCCCATATCCACCCTATCAGCGCCTGGTGCCAGTCGAGCATGTGGTAGAGACTACACGCGACCTCATCCGTCCGAGTTATACCAAGGAAGAAGTGGGCCACATGGAACCCTTTGTCAGAACACGATATATCCAGAAAAAGGAACACGACTACTCGCTTTTCGAGGGCGGCGAGGGGCCGTCTGACGACGCCTCCACAGTAGAGGTCTCCTACACCAAGAAGGAGGAAATGCTCATCCCCGAGGGCGAGGTGGGTGTATCGGTTGGCACCAGCGTCGAGGCCACAGATGGCCACATCGGCCACGTGGGCGAGTTGCTCATGGATGAGGATACTGGGCAGCTCACGCACATGGTCCTGGAAGAGGGCCATCTGTGGAGCAAGAAGGAAGTCACCCTCCCTGCCTCGGCAGTGGATCGCGTCGAAGGGGACACGATGTACCTGAACCTGGACAAGGCGGCCGTTCATAGCCTGCCGGCTGTCCCAGTGAAGCGTCGAGGAAAAGGATAGCTGAGCTTTGGTCAGGTAGATTGTCAGATGGGCGAGTGCCGATTAAGTTGCGCACCTTCGCTTGCTATTTTTCAGTCTTTCGGTTATAATCAGGTAACATCGGGTGGGGCGCCTAATGCGCTGCTGCCCGTGAGTACAGTTGAATCGTACACCGGCTGTGAAGGGAACGAGTAGGCGTGGCGGAACGTCCAGAGAGTCCGGCCGGCGTGGTGGAAGCCGGATACAGGAAACCCGCCGAATATCCTCCCAGAGCCGCCAACCCAAAGCTATCTGGTGATGCTGGCCGGGGATACCAACCGGCTGGTGTTCGGTAGCCAGTAGGCTTGGCCGGTTTCGCCCCCCGTTAGCGGGACGTGGGTATTGTCTGGATACTGTGTGAAGGACCGTACCTGGCTGAGTGAGCGGTAACGCTAGGAAGGGTGGTACCGCGGGAGTATCAAGTCATACGCTCTCGTCCCTTGGGGATGGAGCGTTTTATTGTTCAAGGCGACGCGTGTGGGCAGGAGCCAGTGATGCTCGACACGGAAGGAGCAAGACCGTGAAGTACATGGCTTATTCCAAGCTCGGTGGTGTGCCCAATGTTATTGTGGACGGAGCAGCCCAGGAGGACACGGTACTAACTCTGAGCCACTGGCCCGGCAGTGGTTCGCCGGCAGAGTTTCGTGCTGACACCAGCACCGAGATCGTGCTGAACTATCTTGCTACGCCGGGCGCTCAGGAGCAGTATGCGCCCAAGATCTGTGTCGTGTCCAACAATCACTTTGACGAGGATGGTCTGTGCGCGGTCTGGGCCATGCTGAACCAAAAGCAGTCTCTGAAGGTGCGAGATCTGCTGGTGGATGTGGCCAGGGCCGGTGATTTCAGCACCTATCGGCGTCCACAAGCAGCCAAGGTGGTGTTCACGATCCGCAGCTACGCTGATCCTGACACCTCGCCCCTTTTCGACAAGCTCGTGGATGATGACGGCAGTGGCAGCCGCCGGTATCAGGCCCTTTTGCCATTGTTGGAAGACTTTATGGAAGAAACGGATCGGTACGGGCCATTTTGGGACGAGGAATGGTCGGCCATGCTCAGGAGCAAGACGTCAATGGTTATGGGTGATGTCGAATTGCGCGAGGTCCCTCACGTGGATCTGGCCGTGGCCGAGTCGCCAGAACCCTTGCACCCCATGGTACTCTTTAACAACACCGAACGTTTGAGGGTGCTGACAGCGCTGCCTGGAGGCCTATTTCAGTTGCGCTACCGGTACGAGACGTGGGTTCAGTATGCCAGCCGGCCGGTAATGCCTCGCGTGGACCTCGACCCTCTGCTGCCTCGCCTGCAAGAGATTGAACAAGAGCCCGTCCAGTGGACTTTTGATGGCAATTCAGCCATTACCCCACTGCTTCGGCCAGTGGGGCCGGATGGTCAGCCAGCCCCCAGTAGCCTGAACCTGGGGGTCCTGCTCGACGAATTGGTGGCTTTCTATGAACGGGAGCAGGGCAATGCCGCATTGCAGTGGAATCCATATTAGACACGAGTTCAAAGAGGGCGGGGGAAAGGTATGACCGAGCAGTTGTATCAGACAGATAGCTATCTGCAAGCCTTCGATGCCGTGGTGATGGCGGTGGATGGCCAGGTGGTGGCTTTGGATCGTACAGCCTTCTACCCTGGTGGAGGCGGCCAGCCCGCCGACGTGGGATCACTTGCTTGGGCTGGTGGCTCATCCCAAGTTGTCCAAGTGAAAAGGCGGGGCCCCGAAGTGTGGCACACCCTATCCGGCGAGGTACCAGGGGAAGGGACATCAGTGCACGGGCAGTTGGATTGGCAGAGACGCTATCGTCTGATGCGTACCCACACTGCCCTCCATGTACTGTGCGGGGTTGTCTGGCGCGATTATGGTGCAGCGGTCACTGGTGGGAACATGGAGCCTTTGAAGGGCCGCATGGACTTTGAATTCGAGACGATGCGCAGGGAGTTGGTAACCGAGATCGAGGCCAGTGTTAATGCCGAGGTAGCCAAGGACCACCTGGTGCGCATTGCCATCTTGCCCCGCGAGGAGGCATTTGAGATCCCGGATCTGATTCGTACCAAGATCAACCTGCTGCCGCCCCAGATTCAGGAGGTACGCACGGTAGAGATCGTGGACCTCGATCTGCAGGCGGATGGCGGTACGCACGTGGCCAACACCAGAGCGGTGGGACCGGTGCGCGTGGTGGACTATAAGAGCAAGGGCGCCATAAACAAGCGCATCTATGTTGAGCTGGATGCAGGGGAGAACGAATAGCGATGCCAGAGTACCGTGTAGGCCGGATGGCCGAGGCCGAATACAGGATTGTCTATGAATGTAGGAGGAAAGTTGTGGAGATGCCATGTCGCTGGTTGTCATCTCCATGTCTGATTGGTGACTCCGAAATCGGCGCCATAGCCTAGCT
This sequence comes from uncultured Chloroflexia bacterium, assembly GCA_963700285.1. GTDB lineage: Bacteria > Chloroflexota > Anaerolineae > JAAYZQ01 > JAAYZQ01 > CAWANP01. The sequence goes on from CAVOXA010000001.1 coordinate 15,124, forward strand.
GGCAATGCCAGCACTCCAGACCCAAACCATACGACTTCGGAGGAAAAACCCATGTTTGAGCCAGTGCCCAATCAAGTGGATTTTGTCAAGCAAGAGCACGAGGTGCTTGACTTTTGGCAGCGTACGGATGCTTTCAATAAACTGAGAGAAAAGAATAAGGGAAACGCGACCTTCTCTTTCATCGATGGGCCGATCACGGCCAACAACCCCATGGGTGCACATCATGCTTGGGGGAGGACCTACAAAGATCTGTTCCAGCGCTATAGGGCTATGCTTGGCCTTGACGAGCGCTGGCAGAACGGCTTTGATTGCCAGGGACTGTGGGTTGAGGTCGAAGTTGAGAAAGAGATGGGCTTTGAGACCAAGAAGGACATCGAATCCCACGGTTTGGCCAGCTTTGTCAACCTCTGCAAGCAGCGTGTGTTAGAGTACTCAGCCGTGCAGACCCAGCAGTCCATACGGCTTGGCTATTGGGCCGATTGGAACGACATCGACCAACTGCGCCACCTCAAGGCCAAGATGGCGGAAGATCCGACGCAGGTCGTCACCGTGGAGGGCCCCCTGGGTCCGGTGACGGACACGGTTGAGCAGATCGTTGGGCGACTGGGCTTGCCGGAGCTGGGCGGCAGCTACTATACTTTCAGCAACGAGAACAACTATAACATCTGGACCGCCTTGAGCAAGTGCCATCACAACGGCTGGATCTACAAGGGCACGGACGTGATGCCCTGGTGTGCTCGCTGCGGTACCGGAATCAGCCAGCACGAGATCGTGACCGAAGGGTATCAGGAACTGACACATCGCAGCGTTTTTCTCCGATTCCCCCTCCGGGAGCGGCCAGGTGAGGACCTGCTGGTGTGGACTACTACCCCGTGGACGCTGACCAGCAACGTTGGCGCGGCAGTGCATCCCGAACTACCGTACGTCTTGGTCGAACAGGCGCCTGCCCAGAGCGAAGCCGAAGGGCCTGCCCTGAGCAAAGTCGAAGGGCCAAGGCGGTTCTGGTTGAGCAAGGGCGCCCTGGACAACGCCTTGCGCGGGGCATATACTGTGCTGGACGAGAAACTAGGCGCCGAGCTTGAGGGCTGGACCTACGACGGTCCCTTTGATGAGCTGCCTGCCCAGCAGGCAAGCGGGTCGGTAGCCGCTCACCAGGTTGTTCTTTGGGATGACGTTGGAGAGGTCGAGGGCACAGGCATTGTTCACATGGCCCCTGGTTGCGGTGCGGAGGACTTTGAACTCGGGAGAGAACTGGGTCTGCCGGCCATCGCGCCTTTGAACGACGGGGGTGTTTTTGTGGATGGTTTTGACTGGCTGACTGGAACGAGCGTCCATGAGTCCGCCCAGCCGATCTTTGAGAATCTGGAGGCAAAAGGCCTTCTTTACCGTCTGCAGAACTATACCCACCGCTACCCGGTATGCTGGCGCTGCCATGAGGAACTCGTCTTCCGGCTGGTGGATGAGTGGTTCATCCACATGGGAGACCAATTGGAAAAGCCCTACGAGCAGGTCACAGAGGACGAAAAGTCATCCCGGCTGCGGTACCAGATCATGGAGGTGGTGCAGGACACACGCTGGATCCCCTCGTTTGGTTATGAACGGGAGATGGATTGGTTGCGCAACATGCATGATTGGATGATCTCCAAGAAGCGCTACTGGGGCCTGGCCCTGCCGATCTGGGAGTGCCAGGAGTGCGGCTGGTTTGATGTCATCGGTAGCCAAGAAGAGCTGAAGGAGAGAGCGGTCGCTGGTTGGGATGAGTTTGAGGGGCACCCGCCCCACCGGCCCTACGTGGATGCCGTACAAGTCCGCTGCGAGCAGTGTGGTGCGACGGCGAGCCGGATCTCGGATGTAGGCAATCCGTGGTTGGATGCTGGCATCGTCGCTTATTCTACCCTGCAGTACCGGACCGATCGGGACTACTGGCGCAAATGGTTCCCGGCGGACCTGATCACCGAGAGCTTTCCAGGCCAGTTTCGCAATTGGTTCTACAGCATGCTGGCCATGAGCACCATAATGGAGCGCGAGGCGCCCTTTAGGGCGGTGCAGACCTACGCAACCCTCTTTGCCGAGGACGGGCGGGCCATGCACAAAAGCTGGGGCAACTCTATCGAGTTCAATGACGCCGCGGACACGATGGGGGTGGATGTGATGCGCTGGATGTACTGCGCCCACAAGCCCGAAGCCAACCTGCTTTTCGGCTACCACCGCGCCGACGAGACCCGGCGCCGCTTCCTGATCCCGCTGTGGAACGTCTACTCTTTCTTTGTAACCTACGCCAACCTGGATGGCTGGACACCAGAGGGAGCCCAGGCTACGGTGCAACAGGGACCCTTGTCTGAGCTGGATCGGTGGATGCTTGCCAGGTTGAATACGGTCGTAGCCCGGGCGACCGAGTGTATGGACAACTATGATCCATATGGGATGACGCTGGTTGTAGAGCCCCTCCTGGATGATCTTACCAATTGGTATGTACGCCGCAGCCGCCGTCGTTTCTGGAAGAGCGAGCAAGATGAGGACAAGGACGGGGCCTATGCCACGCTCTACCATGTCTTGCTGACCTTGAGCAGGCTACTGGCGCCCATCGTCCCCTTTGTGACTGAGGTAATGTACCAGAACCTGGCGCGTACCGTCGACAAGGGCGCGTGTGAGAGCGTGCACCATTGCGCTTGGCCGGAGACGGATGAAAGCTTGGAAGATCAGGGCTTGCTGGACCGCATGGCTTTGGCGATGCAGATCTCTGCCCTGGGCCGGTCGGCACGCAGCACCTCGGGCGTCAAGCTGCGGCAGCCACTTTCCCGGGCCAGGGTCTATGCCGGCAAGCGTGCTCCGGACCTCGGGGCCCTGACGGAACTGGTGACCGATGAACTCAATGTGAAGGCCATCGAGTTTGTGGACAAGGAAGCCGATCTGGTCGAGTATGAGATCGGCCTGTTGCCCAACGTCCTTGGCCCAAAGTACGGCAAGCGCTTTCCCTTGCTCCGCAAAGCCGTGGCAGGCGCGGATGCGGGTGCGCTGGCCGGGCGCTTCCAGGCCGGTCTCACGCTGAGCCTGGACCTGGATGACGGGGGGCCGGCGGCTGAGTTGCTGCCGGAAGAGGTAGAGATCCGTACCCATGGGCGCGAGGGCTATGCCGTAGCCGAGGAGAAGGGAATCATCGTCGCTGTGGACGTTGTCCTGACCCCTCAGTTGGCTCGCGAGGGTCTGGCCCGCGATCTTGTACGTCGCATCCAGACGCTTCGCAAGGATGCAGATCTGCAGCTTGACGATCGCATTAAAACCTACTATGATGGCCAAGGTGAATTGGACATCGTCGTGGCAGAATGGGCCAGCTACATCCAGGCCGAGACGCTCAGCCTGGAACTTGTCCCCGGCCCACTGCCTGATGATCTGGTCCAACAGGGTGCCTTTGAAGTCGGCGGGCATGAGGTAGAGTTGGGCATCCGGAAAACCTAGATGAGTTCCAGCCTTGCCTGTCCTCTGCAGGGCTGGAACCTTCCGGTGCTTGCTGACAGGGGCGTGGACGCAGAGTCCAGGGCTGTGTCCGCGGTCAGAGTGGTTTTATGCTTGACGAAATGGCGCTTGGTACAAGCTTCACGCGCATAGAGGAAGAGGTTCGGCGCTTCTGGCGCAGGCGGGAGGTGCCAGAATTAGGCCGCACCGCGCGTCGCGATGGGCAGCCCTATCTCATCTACCAGGAGCCGCTGGCAGTGGCGGGCCAGGCGTGGATCGACCAGGTGCGATTGTTTTCCACGACCGATCTGCTGGCCCGATATCGGGCCATGCGCGGCGATGCAGTGCGTCGCCAGATAGGCTGGCTCTGCCATGGTCTGCAAGTTGAGGTTGCCGTGGAACGCTCTCTGGCCGAGGCCGCCGCGGCTGACACCACGGCACAGCATCATGTACCAGCGACACAGAGCGCCGTCGCACATTTCAACGCTGCCTGTTGGAATGCCACTACCGAAGGGCTGCGCCAGGGAGAACGCTTGGCCGAGCGTCTAGGAGTATGGAGTGACCCGGCTGGTACCTGCACATCCTGCACAGCCCAGGCTATTGCGGCAGTTTGGGGAGCACTCCACAGACTGTGGGGCGCGGGGCAGCTTATCGCTGAACAGGGCGTGGTACCTGTGTGCCCTCGTTGTGCTACTCCTCTTTCGACCTCCGAGTCAGAACTTTCTACAGTTCAAGTCGAGACCCGTTCCCTCTGGGTTCGTCTTCCTTGGGCAGGCGAACCTGGCGCATATCTGTTGGCTTGGAGCTCTTCCCCGTGGATGCTCGTTGGTATGGTGGCCCTGGCTGTCCATCCTGATGCCGACTATGCCTTGATTGAGCTTGTCGAGGAAGGTAACAGTCCTTCTGAACGATTGCTCCTTGCCGAGTATGCCCTCGCCAGTATGCCAACCGGGGGCTATCGGCTTTTGCGACGCCTTCGAGGTAGAACCCTACGCGATACGCAGTACCGTCCCCCTTTCACCTTCCTGCCTGCTGCTCAAGGTACTGGGCGTGTCATGCTGAGCAAGGATGTACCCCTGGATCGCGGTACCGGGCTGCAGATCTTGACACCTACTTTTGATACCTCATCGTTTGAGCTGGCCAAGGCCCAGGGCCTTCCCGTGCCTCGACTATTGGACGATGGCGGTATTCTGGACAGTACAGTGATGCGCTGGCGGGGCCTCTCACCTCTGGATGCCGAGCCCTTGCTCATCGAAGACCTGCGGGCGCGTGGATTGCTGTTCCAGGACACTCCCAGCTCACAGGTTCGCAGACTGTGTCCCTACTGCGAGACGCCCCTGTTGCCTCTGGCCCGTGACGTGTGGCAGGTAGTCACGCCGGACGGCCCCTGGGTCATTGGCCGGGATAGGGCTTGGGGCGTTCCCCTGCCGGTCTGGGTCTGTGAAGACTGTTCGGAACAGGTCTGTGTAGCTGGCTTGGACGATCTGGCCCATCGGACGGGTCTAGATATCCAGCAGATTGACCTGCACCGCCCGGCGGTAGATGCTGTCACCTTCCCCTGCCCGAGCTGTCGCGGAACGATGCGGCGAGTAGAGCCTGTCGTTGATGCGAGATTTGAAGCATCTGTGCTCTCCCTTTCCTCATGGCCGTCCGGCAGTCTGATATCTCCTTCGACCGGCTCTTTCGATCCAGCTCGTGGTCAAGAACTCGGCCGGAGCTTGGCGGTCGGGGTTGGCAAACAAGGTTCTGGTTGGTTGGGCGACCTTGGTCGAACAGCGGTACTCCTGAAAGGACTGCCGATTGCCGATCGGACAGTGGCCCTGCCCGAGCTGGGCTCGATGGTGCCTTGGGAGCATGGCCGCAATGTCGTGCCAAACGCGCCGGCCGATGCGCTGCGTTGGGCGACCTACATGGGCACCACCCCGGAACAAGCTGAACAAGGGTTTCTGCTGCCTGTGTGGCAGTTGGCTGCAAACCTCCAGGCAGGTGATGCCCATCCCGTCGAGGAGGAAGTAAAAGATGCCACGGATGACCTCCTTGGTCGTTGGTTGAAAGCTTTCTTGCACCAGGCCATCGAGACAATAACCGGAGCCCTGGACACCGGCGATACACACCAGGCGGCTGGAGTGCTCGCTGGGTTGGTGAATGATCTGTCTACCTGGTACGCGCTCCGTCAGCCTGGTGGCCAAAGGGCAGCAGTTTTGGTCTTGAGCCAGTTGCTCGCGCCCTTTCTACCTCATTTGGCTGAGGCCATCCATCGTCGGCTTCTCAAGTCAACAGGGGACAGCGTACATCTGGGCGCCTGGCCAGTTCCTGACCCAGCTTGGGCAGATCCGGAACTGGTAGCCCATATGTCAGAGGTCCAGCGGCTGGCCACCCTTGGAGAGACTGCCCGAGCGCAAGCAGGCATCGGGCCAGACCTTCCTTTGTGCCATGCGTTTGTTGGCTTGGGCAAGACCAAATCCAGCGGGTTAGAAGCCCTTGCCCCATTCAGAGATCTGCTAGCCGAGATGCTGGGTGTGGATCAAGCGCACTTTGAGGGCGAGATGGCGGCGCCCCTGAGGTGGCAGCTCGATCTAGAGGCAGAGGCAGTCCAACGTGGCAATCTACCATCGACGATCCGGACGGCTCTTGGTGGATTGAACCCCGAAAGGGCCGCAGAAATGGCTGCGCAGCTTGATGCGGGTCTGAGCGTGGGGCTCGAGATAGAGGAGCAGACTGTCACACTGCTGCCTGACGAGGTGAGCATTTCGGTGCGGAGCGAGCCGGGCTGGATTGCCGCCGAAGGCTCTGGGCAGGTTGTCGCCCTGGAGCTCTCCCGTTAGCCGGAGCGAAACTCACTTCAGTCCCCGGGGCCGTCTCGGGGGCCATCTAGCACCAGAAACCGGTCATATGCGATTGCCCTATCCCCAAAGCGAGGGCAACTTGCTCATTTTGCCACCTTGCAGTAGAATGTAACCTACTGTTGGCTTGAATAGATTCTGGTAGGAGGTAGAATGGTCGTAAGAAGTCCCGACATGCTCCGGTCGTTCTTGGAGGATGAGCGGGCGCGACTACGTAAAGTCATCTCCCAGATGGACGCCGAGGGCAAAGTGAACCTTGGTTACGGGAATCACATGGCCGATGATGCCAGTGAGGCATTTGAGCAAGCCAAAGATCTGGCCTTGCGTCAAAATGCTGAACAGTTGCTGGAACAGGTTGACGACGCGCTCGTCCGCTTCGATCAAGGAACCTTTGGAATCTGCGAACAATGCGGTACCGAGATCGATCCGGCGCGGCTCAAGGCGCTGCCCTATGTGACATATTGCCTTCACTGCCAGCAGCGGCTTGACGCCCAATAGGCACGGGGCAATTTGCGATCCAAACATCGAATTAGAAACTGGGCCGTGCTCGTTGGGCTGACCTTGCTCCTTTTGGCTTTGGACCAGGGCAGCAAGTGGCTTGTCCGGCAGAACCTGGCATTTGGCGAGGCCTGGGCGCCGGTTCCTGCCCTCTCGAGGTTCTTTACAGTTACGCATGTGCAGAACACGGGGGTAGCCTTTGGTCAGATGCCTGGCCTGGGTTGGCTCTTCCTGCTCGTGAACGTGGGCGTGGCGGTCGGGATCTTGATCTACTATTCCCGTATTCCCCAGGGACAGTGGCTTTTGCGCTTGGCCTCGGCCCTGATCCTCGCTGGGGCCCTGGGCAATATGATCGATCGTGTGCGGACGACGTACCTGGCCGCGCCTATCACGGGCAGCATCTGGAGCGCGTTGCCTCTGGCCTACGTTACCGATTTCGTGGATGTCAAGATCTGGCCTGTTTGGAATATCGCTGATATGTGCGTCGTGAGCGGGGTCGCGATCCTGGCCTGGACGTTGTGGCGGGGGGAGAGGGCCGCATTGGCCAAACAAGCAATGACCAATGACCAATGAGCAGTGGCTGACAGGATATGTCTGGCGAGGAGGTCTGAAACAACCGGGGTTATCACCCCGGTTTTTCGTGTATGACTATGAGCTTGCGACAGATTGAACTGCAGGTCAGTACCGGAGGAAGCCGGCTGGACCGGTTCCTGGCCGAACAAGTCCCGGAGCTTTCTCGCTCGGCAGCGCAACGGCTGATTGATGGTGGAAAAGTCGCTGTGAACGGGGAACTGCTAAAGGCCAGCTACAAGGTCAAGCCGGGCGATCTGGTGGTGGCCTTTCTGCCTGGGATGGAAGAAACTGAGCTGCTGGCCGAACCCATCCCACTCACTGTCGTCTATGAGGATGATGCCCTGATCGTAGTGGACAAGCCGCCGGGAATGGTGGTTCACCCTGCTCCGGGCCACACCGGTGGGACACTGGTCAATGCTTTGTTGGCCTATTGTCCTGAGCTGGCCGGTAGTGGCAACAGGCCAGGCATTGTCCATCGCCTGGACCAGGACACGTCCGGGTTAATCCTGGTGGCCAAGAGTGAGAAGGTCCGGCGAGGGCTACAACAGCAGTTCAAGGATCGGCAGGTGGAAAAGGCCTACCTGACTCTGCTGGATGGCCACCTGCAGCCGGCCTGGGGACGGATTGAGGCGCCCCTTGGCCGCGATCCACGCCACCGGCAGCGGATGTCCGTCCTCCCTGGCGGGCGCGAGGCTGAAACAGAGTACCACGTGCTGGAGCAGTATGCTCACCAGACCGGAGTGGTGGCCGGTGACTATGCCCTGGTTGAAGCCGAGCCCAGGACAGGGCGTACCCACCAGATCCGTGTCCATTTTGCCTCAATTGGCCATCCCGTGGTAGGGGATTCAGTATATGGCCGCCGTCGCCCACAACTGCCTGTACCCCGGCAGTTCCTCCATGCCTGGCGGCTGGGATTCAAGCACCCAACCACCGGGCGGCGTATAAACCTGGAGACGCCTCTGCCGCCAGATCTATCGCCGGTGCTGGAATTGTTGAGGAAGGGCATCCAGCCAATCTGATTCATCGCCCCCAGGAGCAAGCAGCAAAAGACCCCCGCCATCGCGGAGGTCTTTTTTTATGCGCAGCTTATTCTGCATCCTAATGACTATCCCTTGAGCGAGCCAGCCATCAGGCCCCGTACAAAGTACCGACCCAAGAGTATGTACACCACCAGGGTGGGAATGGCCGCGATCAAGGCCCCGGCCATCTGTACGTTCCACTCGACGATCATGCTGCCGGCCAGGTTGTTCAGGGCCACGGTGATAGGCTGAAGATCGGGATTGCCAATCACGGTGACGGCAAAGAGAAAATCGTTCCAGATCTGGGTGAACTGCCAGATCATGACCACCACAAAGCCCGGCACCGATAGGGGAAAGAGCACGTACCAGTAGATGCCAAAGATATTGGCCCCGTCGATGCGCGAAGCTTCGATCAGTTCGGTTGGAACTGCGGCATAGTAGTTGCGAAAGATCAGTGTGGTGATAGAGATGCCATAGATGACGTGGCAGGCGATGAGGCCGGGCATGGTTCCCGACAGGCCAACGGCGCTCAACACCTGCATCAGGGGGATGAGGATGCTCTGGTAGGGGATGAACATGCCGAAAAGCAAAAAAATAAAAAGGATATCCGACCCCCGGAACTTCCACTTGGTCAGCAGGTAGCCGTTGATGGAGCCGATCATGGCCGAGATGATCGTGGCCGGGATGGTAAGCTATAGGCTGTTGACAAAGTTCTTGCCCAGGCCACCAAATGCTGCCAGCCCACCAAACCCCTCTGCCGCCTCGCCACCCGTCCAGGCTTTGACAAAACTGTCAAGGCTGATACTGGAGGGCAGGTTCCACATCGTGGACAGGCTGACCTCGTCAAAGCTCTTCAGTCCGGTGACGAGCAGAACATAGACGGGGATCAGATAGAATACGGCAAAGCCAATGAGGACAAGATAGAGCAACACGCGGGTCCAGCGGATCCCTTTCAAGCCCCTGCCTAGCTGATCAATCTGAGCGCTCATAGTTCGTCCTCCGTGGTGGTGGTGGTCCGTGCCAGGTAGGGTACGATGAGAACCGCGACCAGGACGAGCAAGACGATGGCGATGGCAGCGCCCCGGTTAAAGCGATTGCCCTCGAAAGGTCGTCTCCCACATAAAGTAGGCCGGTACATCGGTGGCAAAACCTGGGCCGGGCCCCGTCATGGCCACCACCAGGTCATAGATCTTGAGCGAGATGTGGCCCAGGATGATGACCGCGGCCAGCGTGACGGGCCGCAGCAGCGGCCAGATGACGTGGCGCGTGATCTGCCACTCTGTGGCGCCATCCACCCGCGCGGCCTCGCGCAGCTCGTCGGGGATGGCCCGCAGGCCGGCCAGGTACATGGCCATGGTGTAGCCCGACATCTGCCAGGTCGCGGCCAGGACGAGGGAGAGGATGGCCGCCGACATGCCAAAGTTGGGGTTGGCCAGCCCGCCAAGCCCTATACTCTGTAGAAACTGGCCCATGGCTGACCCGGGGCTGATATGAAACACAGTAGGATCGGTGAACCAACCCCATTTCAAAAAACCCAGGCCAAGCTTCTCGAGGAGCAGGTTCACCCCCGTGGCGCCCCCCACAACTGTGCCCGGGTTCAGCAGCCAGCGCCAGGCAACACCAGTGACGATGAAGGAGATAGCCATTGGGAACAGATAGATGCCGCGGAAAATCCCCTCCCCGCGAATGCCCTGATCGAGCAGCATGGCCAGGAGGAAGCCGATCGAAAGACAGCCGCCCAGGAACAGGATCATGAAGGTGACGGTGTTGCGCATGTCGATCTGGAACCGGGGATGGGCAAAGAGCGACTGGTAGTTGCTCAGCCCCACATAGCTAAAGTCGGGCACCAGGGTCTTCCAGTTGCTGAGCGACGTGTAGCCGGTGAAGCCAATAAAGGCGTAGATAAAGATTGCGACGGCAATGACGGAGGGGGCCAGCAGCAGGACTGCGACCGTCCGTTCCCAATTCCAGCGGGCCATATGTACCTCTCTACAGAAACCCTGGGGTTGCAACCGACTGCGTCGTTGCGAATTCATCCATGGCGTGCAGCGCCACTCTTTGGAATGACGGCCGAATCTGTCAGCGCGCGGAGCGGCGGCGACCAGGTGGCTCCCATCTGATCAAGTGGAGATTGACTTTCCTCGATAGACTCGGGACTGGTGCTGAGGCTCGCAGGAACAGGATCGATGCTACTAGAACTGATCCATGGCGCGGGACGCCAGTCTTCACGTCAGCAGATCGTCCCTAGAGAAGCTATCATCCTGAGCACCAGCGAAGGATCTCGGCTGAGCAGGTGGAGATTCTTCACTCCGCTGCGCTCCGTTCAGAATGACAATGCCTTGGTTCTCTCATAACATCAACGAAGCACCGCCACGAATACTCGCGGTAGGAATCCCCAGGTGGATTAAGGAGGACTGGTGCATCGTACGCACATCGCGGTGCATTTCTCGAAACGGCGCAGCACGCAAGTGCTGGCAGCAACAGCCCAAGCGGAGGCGAGGCAACCCTTAGGGGCTGCCTCGCCGGAACAAACCTAGTCCGTTACTGGCAGATCCCCGCGTCCACGCAGGACTGCTGCAGGGCTGTCTGGGTGCCGGCCACGTCGCCACTGGTCAGGAACAAGGTCACCAGATCCGTGATGTCAGTGACCCACGACTCGTAAGGCTGCCGCGCCGTGGGCCACGCTGGGCACGATGGCGTCCTGGCCCCAGTCAACCATGGCCGACTGCAGGTAGGCGTTGAACAGCGCGGGATCGCAGTCGGTGCGGGCGCAGATGGAGCCCTTCTGCGGGTTGAAGGCTTCTTGACCCTCCAGCGAGCCGCAGACCTTGAGCCAGTTCTGGGCGTTCTCCGGGTTGGGCGCCTCTGTCGGCAGCGAGAAGCTGTCGGACAGGGCGACAAAGATGCCCTCGGTGCCCGGAGACGGCGCCCAGCCATAGTCGGTGAAGCCCTTGGAGGTGAACCAGCCGTCGGTCCAGTCGCCCATGATCAACATGGCCGCCTGTGCCGTCGACGAGGTTCTGGGCTGCGCCTGCCCAAGTCCAGAGCTGGATAGTCGGCGTTGGCATAGCTGACCATCATCTTAAAGTTCTCCAGCGCCAGCGGTCGACGCACTCGTCCGGTCCAGGGTACGGATCCGTCCCACAGGCCGCGGTACTTGTCAGCACCGCAGCGTGCCGGCCAGTACATCCTCCAGGGTATGTACGGCTTCCCAGGCATCCGCGTTGCCCAAGAGCGAAGGGCGCGATGCCCGCAGCCTTGAGTGCCTCTGACACGGTAGCAAACTCCTCAAAGGTGGTCGGCGGCTGTACGCCAGCCTTGTCCATGAGCGCTCTTGTTGTACCACAGCACGTTGGAGCGGTGGATGTTGACCGGGACGCCCCAGTAGTGGCCGCCGTAGGCCTTGAGCAGTGTCAGCAGGTCTGCCGGGAAGGCCTGCTCCAGCCCCTCGGAGGCATAGATGTCGTCGACGGGCGCCAGGTACTGCTCGGGGCTGTAGCCCTCGACCTCCAGGCCGGCGTGAAGCTGGAAGGTGTCAGCCGGATCGCCGGCGATGAGCCGGGTCTTGTTCACGGCCTTAAAGTTGCTGCCCGCGCCGCCAGCCACGGTGGCGTTCACGATCTCGACGTCCGGATACATTCTCTTCGTAGATCTTGAACATGCCGGCCAGGCCCTCGGCCTCGCCACCGGCCGTCCACCAACTGCCGACCACGAGCTGGCCTCCCTCGCCGCCCGCGAAAGAGCATCTCGGGCTTGCCAGGATCATAGTTGGCCAGGAAGGCTTCGCGCATCCTCAGCCGACGGCACGCAGAGCGACCATGCCGACGACGATCAGGTCCGCGTTGTCGATCTTGTCATACTTGTCCGAGTCGGCCTGCGGCTGCTTTGTTGTTCCAGGCCATGATGGCCGGCCAGGACTGGACGTTGCCCAGATACTTGTCGGCGTACTTGGAGAGCCAGTCGTCCTTCTGTACCGTAACTTCCTCGGCGCAGACAACGCCCTCCTGGGCGCTGGCTAGCCAGGGGCACCAGGGCCAGGACCAGCAGTACGAGAATTGTAAGACCAAACACTTTCTTCATCGAGAATTCTCCCTTCCTTTTGTCTATGGATTGACTTCCTACCGCTCGACAGCAGACAGATCCCTCAGCACGTGGTTGCGATACCCTGCCTCCTTTCTCTTTGTTCCCGTGGCCTCTCAGCGCTTTCCCCAGCCCTCTTTCGTGCCGGGGATGGAGTTTGGAGAGTGGCCTATTTGGATCGGGCGCAGCGGAAGCCCAGGTCGTCGTTGATCGTCTCGTCCGGGACGCCACAGTTGCGATTGAAGGTCGTGGCTTGTGGTTCGTCGTCGAACCAGCCCCCGCCGCGGGTCACCCGGCATTGTTCGCCATAGTAGCGGTCACCGGCCGTGTTGCCCGGGTAAGCCTGGTACCAATCGCCCGTCCACTCCCAGGCATTGCCCACCATGTCCTCCACCCCATAGGGGCTGGCGCCCGCGCCAAAACTCCCCACCACAGCCGTGCTGCGCAGGCCGGTCTCTTTGACGTTCGCTTTACCCGGATCCCACTCATTGCCCCACGGGTAGCGCAGGCCCTCCGCGCCCCGGGCTGCCTTCTCCCACTCGGCTTCGGTGGGCAGGCGCTTCCCGGCCCATTCGCAATAGGCAACCGCGTCGTTCCACGTCACCCTGACCACCGGATGGGCTTCCCTTCCCTCCTTGAAAGCATCGCGCCAACTCTGCTTCCCCTGCTTCTCTCCGTCAGCCTGGTAGCCGGTGGCATCGACAAAGACGGCAAAGTCCGCGTTCGTTACCTCGAATTTGTCGATCTCGTAGGTGGGCAGATCGACTTCGTGCGCGGGCCGGTCTTCACGACCGCCATCGTCACTGCCCATGACAAACGGACCTGCCGGAATCTCGATCATGGTATCCGTCACGGCCTGCAATGGAGGGCTCGTGGGCGATGGCACTTCTGTAGGCGGCTCTGTTGGTGCGCCTGCTGGCGCCTCCGTGGCGGTCGGCTCCGGCTCAGGGGTTTCTGTCGGCTCCGCAGTTGGTTGGGATGTCGGTGTAGGCGGAGGAGGCACCGGGGTGTTGGTCGGCAGTACCATCGCCTCCGCTGCCTGGGGCAAAGGGGTCTTGAACTCGACGGACTCCTGCTCCACCGCGGTTAGGGCCGTGTCTTCCGGCTTGTCCGCAGAGCCGCAAGCAGCCAGAAGCAGGGCCAGGATACACAAAAGAACAACCAGTTTTCTCATCTTCCTATCTCCCATTACAGTTTGGTCAAGACCGAGACTATTTCTTGTTCTTCTTTTCCTTGCCTTTCTTTCCTTTCCGTTTTGACTTCTTGTCTTTCTTCTTCTCTTTCATATCCTGGTCCTGTTCGGCCTTTTGTTTCACTCTGTCGGCTTTGGACAGGGGATTGGGAGGAACATAATCCAGTTCTTCGCTTAGCAAGTGCACCAGGGTTCGCAGGGTCTTTACCCTGGCGTACCACTTGCAGTCGCCCTCGACGATGGTCCACGGGGCAGTGAGCGTGCTCGTCTTGAGGATCATGTCGCTGATCGCTTCTTCGTACAGATCCCACTTTTCACGGTTGCGCCAGTCCTCGTCGGTTAGTTTCCAGGCCTTGTAGGGTGTCTCGCTGCGGGCCTCAAAGCGACGCAATTGCTCCTCCTTGCTGATCTGTATCCAGAATTTTGCGAGGATGGTACCAAAATCGGCCAATTGGCGCTCGAATTCGTTGATCTCACGGTAGGCCCGCTTCCACTCTGCCTCGCTGCAAAACCCTTCCAGCCGTTCAACCATCACCCGGCCGTACCAACTGCGGTCAAAGAAAAGGACCTGCTTTTCGTCGGGCGCCTGGAGACGCCGCCAGAACCGCCATAGGTAGTGGTGTGTCTTGTCTTCACCTTGAGGTGCGGCGATGGGGTAGACCTCATAGCCCCGCGGATCTAGCTTCTCGGTGATGCGCTTGATGTTGCCGCCCTTGCCGCCCGCATCCCACCCCTCGTAGACGATCACCAGCGGCCGCTTCTGAACGTACAACTGATAGGCCAGGGCGCGTAGCTGCAGTTGGTAGCGGATCAAATCGCGAACGTACTCGTCTCTCGTCAGCGTCTTGCTCAGATCAACGGTCTCCAGCATGGCTCCCTCCTACTCCTCTCCCGCCTGCGCCTCTGCTTCGGCCGCTAGCTCTGCTTCCAGGTCTTCATCGTCATCCTCTTCCTCCGAGAATTGCTCATCCACGTATTCATGCTCCCCTGGCAGCTCGGGCGCCCGCTCCGTTTTGCGATCGGGGCGGCGTCGCTCTTCTGGTAGTTCAAAGCCCCGCTCCTTCAATGCTTCCTCCAGGCGCTGGATGATGGTCTGAAAGATCTTGACCCGCGCCCAGCGTCGATCTGTGGCCTCGACGATGGTCCATGGTCCCCACTCGGTATCGGTTCGTTCCAGCATCTCCTCGATGGCCAGTACATATTCGTTATACTTGCGGTGGTGCTCCCAATCCTCCGGCTGCACGTGCCAGCTCTTGAGCGGGTCTTTCTCCAGTGTCTTGAAGCGGCGCTTTTGCTCCTGCTTGCTAATGTGCAGGAAGAACTTGATAATGATATAACCATCATCGGCGATGGTCCGCTCAAAGTCGTGGATGTCCCGATAGCCCCTCCGCCATTCCGACACCGGCGTCAGGCCCTCTACCCGTTCTACCAGAAGGCGGCCATACCAGCTCCGGTCAAAGATGGCCATCTCGCCATAGTTGGGCAGCTTTAGCCAGAATCGCCACAGCCAGGGCAGGTGCGTCTCAAAGGTGCGCGCCCCCTGGATGGCGTAGAGTTTGAACCCGCGCGGATCAAGGCGCGAAGTCAGCAGGTTGATGGAGGTCCCTTTGCCGGCAGCATCCCAGCCCTCAAAGACGATGATGCTGGGCAATTTTGCATCCCAGCAAGCCTTTTCCAGGTCGTAGAGACGCCGCTGAAGACGGGGAATCAGGACTCTGTACTCCTCCTTCGATAGCTTGCGGTTGAGGTCGATTTTCTCCAGCATAGATGACGACTCCTTCCAGTCCTCGCTACAGAACCATGACTGCTTCTGCAATCAACTGGCTGAAACCTGTTCCTGTAAGCTTCTGCCATGCCCCGGGAAATGTGTCCAATAGGCACTGCATCTCGCCTGCTGCGCCGTCAGGTAGGCGGTCACGCCTGGGGAGACGATCGCTTCCGCAGGGTCGGACAGCTGCGCTGGGATGGTTTGTTGCCCCCAAGTTCCCCGGCAAAGGTAGTCGCGCAAGATGCTGCTGGCCACAACGGTATCCTGCAGTGCGCCCAGGTGGTCTTGCATCGCGACTACCTCCTCGATGATGGTCCCGGTATCCGGCCCCAGCACCTCTTGGAAGAACTCCAACGTGTAGCGCAGCCGCTTGCACGCGATACGCAAGGCATGCAGCCGGGCCGGCGGCGGGTCGGGGATGCAGACCCACTCGTCGTAGGCGCGCACATTCGCCAGCCGCTGGTAAATAGTCACGGGCGCTACGTGGCGCACGCGGTAGGGCCGTGGGTCATTGCCGCCGGGGTCGGCGCCAAGACTGCCCATTCCAAAAGTCTCCACAAATGTTCCAAATTGATCGACAAAACACCGGTATTGATTCCCATCCAGGTGGGCGAGCATCTGGGCGCGGGCTGCATCGCGTTGTCTCTCAAGGAGGGCCAGGAGGTCATCCAGGCTGTCCCGCTGCGATTCAGGCAGGTTATCCAGATATGCCTGGACTGTGGCCCGAAATACGTCCAGGTCGCGTACTGCACCCAGGGCCCGACCGGTCTGCTTTAGGCCCTCTAGATAGGGTGCGATCGCCTCGGCCTCGTAGTAAGGGCCAAAGATCCGGAAGGCAGCCCTCATGCGCCGCGTCGCGACCCGCATCTGGTGCAGAGCCTCAATGTCCGCCCCCAAGCGCGTACCGGGCTCGTTGTCAACCATCCGCTGGAAGTGGAAACGCAGGGTCTTGCGGCCAGCTTCGCCCATGGGATCTTTGGGCTCGATGCCTGGCTGCTCGACCAGTCGGATCTGCTCCAGGTGTGTCTGCCTGCCTTCAACACCGCTCACTTCGATGGTTATAGCCGATGCTCCCTCGGTCGAGCTTTCCCCAACGGTTGCTGGCATCCGGCCCACCGTCGAGTTCTCCATGGCCGGTGTGGGTGGCGCCTGACCGGCAAGCGGGACTTGGAAGACAGCTTCCGGCCCTGTAGTTCCTCCTTTGTGGAGGGCCAACCCCCGATCGTACTTGGACCGACTCTCCGGCGCCAACTCCCATAGCTCCTGCAGCTCTGTGCTGATCTGTTCCAAATCCTCTTCACGGCCATCAGCAACCAGTTCTGCTTCGAGTTCCAGAAAGCTGGCAGCCATGTCTTCCCGGGAAATGCGCACACGGTCCAAACTCACTTCGGCAACCAGGCGGTCGCCGTCATAGAGGGGACGGCTGTACCGGGTCTGCTTGACCTCAAACATGGCGGTCAGTTCCTCAGTATCGCATAGGCGCAGCATTGTGTCACGCGCGGCGCCGGAGGGCCATGCCTGAGGTGGCTGGGGCTCAGGTAGCTCAACCTGGTGTTCCGCCCTCCGATGGACGGCGCCTGAAACCCCTCCAAGGCCCTTGAGCGTGGCCAGCGTGATCCTGTCTGTTTGGCGTATTCGATAGGCATATCCCCCAGCACGGATGGCCCCATCCTTGGTATCCAGGTAGCGGTCATGCAGCTCAGCGATGGACACTTTGCCAAGGGTGAATCTGGCCAAGGTGCCAGTCTCCAGCAACCGCTGAAGTGCCTCTTCATCGGAAATCTGGAACTTGGCCTCAATCTCCAAAATGCCCCTGCTTCTTGTTCTCTATTCGTCCACACTCTCCGTGGGGGATCAGTTTGGAGACGATGGAAAACATCTCTGCTTTCTGTCTGGAGTACATTATACCATACACTCCCGTTCTTCGCAACCCACGGACACCCATCAAGGTCTGATCTAGGCCAGTGTCTCCAATTCCTCGATCATCTCGGCGATCACGTCAAAGCCACCCTGCCAGAAAGCGGCTGAAGTCATGTCGATGCCCGCCTCGACCAGGATTTCAGCCGGGCTCCTGGACCCGCCATAGGCCAGGATCTTGAGATACTTGGGGATAAAAGATCTCGCCTTCCTCTTTGTACTGCCGGTACAGGGCCAATACCAGCAGCTGGCCAAAGCTGTAGGCATAGCAGTAGAAGGGCGTGTGGTAGATGTGCGGGATGGATACCCATTCCCAGCGAAACTCGTCGCTGATCTCCACAGCATCGCCAAATTGCTCCTGCAAATTGGCCAGGTAGCGTTCGGCCAGAAAGCCCGTTGTCCTGCCCTCTTGAACCAATTCATGGGCCTCACGCTCAAAGAGGACAAAGTACGCCTGTCGCATCACTGTGGCGTAGGCATTGTCCACAAAACGGGCCAGGATGTCCCGCCGTACGGTCGCATCAGCTTCCTCTCCCAGCAGGCGTTCGAGGAGCAGCATCTCGGAAAAGACAGAAGCTGTCTCGGCCAGGGGCAGGGACGAGTGGAAGGTCAAGGGCGTATGGCCCGCGGCCATGAGCCCGTGGACGGCGTGACCCAGCTCGTGGGCCAGGGTCGAGACGTCGTTGGCTTTGCCATTGTAGTTGACCAGTACCCAGGGTGCAATGCCGGGCAGTACGCTGGCACAGAACGCCCCCGAGTCCTTGCGGGGCCGAATCTCCGAGTCGAGATGCTCTTCGGCAAAGACGCGCTGAGCATGCTCCGCCAGGAGTGGCGAGAATCCGCCCAGGCTGTCTAGTACCATGTTGGCCGCTGTGTCGAAAGGATAGGTCTTGTCCGAGCTGCTCAGGGGGGCATAGATGTCATAGCGCCGCAACTTGTCGAGACCCAGCCAGCCAGCCTTCAGCCGGAAGTAGCGCTGGAAGAGCTTGGCATTCTCCTGGCAGACCTCCAGGAGGGTATCCACGACTGTCGTCGGGAATGTCATTGCCCAGGTTGCGGACGGCGATGGGCGAGGGATACTTGCGCGAGCGAGAGTTGCTCGCTGGCCCAGTCTCGCACGACGTGTTGGTAGATCTGGCCCAGCACGGTGCTCTGCTCGCCATAGACGCGGTACAGTTCCTGGTAGACGGCGGCGCGCACGTCGGGATGCGGATCACGGGCATAGACCATGAGTTCAGAACGGCCGAGTTCTTTGACCTCACCATCGATCTCTACTTTGAAGACAAAGGCGTTGGTCAGCATCTCGTACACGGTCACCAATGCCTGGACCCCATTTACGTCCTTCAGGTTGATGACCTGTTCCTCCAGTTCTGACAGTGTATGGGGTTTGAAGCGGCGCAGCGACTCCAGGTAGTAGGCGTTGTCGCCGCTTGCGGCTAGCAATCGTTCGGCAGGCTCGTCGTCCAGCCCTTTCCACCACAAGGTGAAGAACAGTACCCGATTCTGAACGTCGGTCAGCAGTTGCTCCATCCTGCCCTCGAAAGGCCAGGGCATCCTGGTCCTGAGTATCCTCGGCGTACCACAGGTAAGCATAGGCCCCCATGCGCTTGGTAAAGGCCGCGAGCCTTTCCACTTGGCTCATAAGCTGAGAAAAGTCCGCCTCCGAGATATCCGGCGAGAGTTCTTCCCGGCTTGCTTCAAGTTGCAAAACGACACCTTCCAGTTCGGCCAGCATCCCTTCGAACTCGGGGCTAGCTGTGCTTGGCAAAAGATCCTTCAGGGACCACCTTGTTTGTTCGAATGCTTCGTGGTTCATTTTGGTCCTTCCCTTTACAGGTTGACTCGCCATCGCCGAGGGGGTTATTGAACGAGGCTGGTGCTACGGCAGGCACCAGCCTGCTGCGGTTGTCTTCCATGCAGGCGAGTTCTCGGCTCAGGTCAGCCCCCACACGTTCGATGACTCTTTTGGAAACAGCGCCTCAAGCAGGAGCTGCGCTTCGTCGTTCAAAGTCCAACAATCGGCAAAGGCGTATTTCAGTTCTCCCAGGGACCGGTAGCCAAACAACAGTTGTAGGAAGGTTAGCCCGGGAAAACCCACAGTACCATCCTCTGCGCCTATCGGCTGCCAGAAGTCCACGTCAACCAGCTTCCCCTGCTCGAACATCAGACGCAATCCGTCATGGTAGCGGCTGATCTCCATTTCTCCAGTGTGCCCCACCAGCACCGACTGGGCCAGCCGGTGTTCCAAAACCGGGGCTACTTTGCGGATGAACCCTGGCAGGTCGGGCACGCGCAAGTACCAGGCATAGGGGTTGGCGGTTTTCGGTAGCTGGGCGTCCATCGCTTCGTAGACCGGGTGCTCTGTGCCCAATAGAAAGGCAAACGTGGTCAGTGTTTGCCCCTCGTCTCGCCGCGCATACTCCTGGCCCTTGGCCCAGAGATAGCGTATCACCGTTGGGGTCACTGCCAGCCAGGAGACCCCTGCTTCAAGCTCATATGCGGTAGCCGTCGGATCTGCCCCGAGATAGTGCATCCCTGTGTACCAAAAAGCCCACCCGCTTGCCCGCCAGTGTCTCTACAATGCATAGTACACGCCGGCCGTCGCTTTTCTCACTTCTACCTGTTAGTTCATATTGCCACAATGCCTCGTCGCGGACGCATGACACGAGGGAGCGCTGGCACCCTCGCTCATAAGCCTCAGCGATAAAAGGCAGGTCGGATCTCGTTGCCATGCGTACATGGTATGGTTCTGTCTCGCCATCCTGCAACTTGGGTACCTGGCAGCCGTAGCCCAGGCGCCCGCCACCCAGGTTCAGCGCCATCTCGTAGCCGAACTGACGGTAGTACCAGGGGATGCCCGTGATGGCTTGCAGGCTCTCCCCTCGCCCGGCACTCCGCTGGTGGACTGTCTCGAATTGGGCGCGTACCAGGCCGCGCCTCCGGTAGTTGGGGTGCGTGCCCACCAACTCTGGCCGCCCAACGCCGATCTCAACGTCTCCAAAGGTCCAGGTCTGAGCGATCAAGCACATCGAGGACACAATCGCGCCTGTATGCACGTCCTCTACCAGGCTAAAGTCACCTGCTCTGACGGTCGGGTGCCTGCCCGACAGCATGTCCCTGGTCGAGGCCACGATCCCTTCGTCTGGGCCTTCAGTCTCTGGGGCGCGGTGCACCTCACCGTGAAAGGCCACCAGCGGGTCGGCGTCCGCTGGCGTTGCCTGGCGCAATCGCAGCCCATCTCCGAGGTCTGGGTTTAGGCTTCCGCCCTGTCCGCTGTCGACTCTTGCCCCTCTGGAGTCAAGATGAGAGCCTGGACTTGGCCGTCCTGACACTATACAATCACCATTTGGGGACGTTCCGGCCCCACCGAGATAAAGCGGATCGGTGCACCAGCCAGTTCTTCGATGCGTCGCAGATAGGCGCGGGCAGCTTCCGGCAGGTCTCCCCAGATACGACAGCCGCTGGTGTCACTCTGCCAACCTGGCCAGGATTCGTATACCGGCTCGACCAAAGCTTGCGTAGCGGTGTCAGGTACATAGTCCAGTACCTGATCGCCCAGCCGGTAGCCCACACAGATCTGGATGGTGTCGAAATAGTCCAATACGTCCAGCTTGGTCACGGCGATGCCCGTGAAGCCATTGATCCAGGCCGCATAGCCGATGGCCACACCGTCGAGCCAGCCGCAGCGTCGCGGGCGCCCGGTTGTCGCGCCATACTCCCGTCCGATCTCCTGGAGTTTAGCACCCAGCTCATCGTGCAACTCGGTAGGAAATGGCCCGCTTCCTACTGAAGTCGAATAGGCCTTGACCACACCCAATACCTCGTCGATGGCCCTGGGCGGGATGCCAGCGCCCATGCATGCCCCGCCCGCCGTTGGCGAGGAGGCGGTGGTGTAGGGATAGATCCCCCAGTTTATGTCCCGTCCAATACCAAGTTGCCCTTCCAGCAGGACTTGCTGGCCGCTCTGTACTGCATCGCGTACCCAGGGAAACGTATCTACGATGCTGTCGCCATGCCGTTCTCGCCAGGCAGCGGCCAGATCCATCAGTTCGTCCACGGTGAATTGCCTCAGACCGTAGAAGGCCAGCACTCGATTCTTGAGGGGCAGAACCAGTTCTAGGCGCTGCTGCAGCAGATCGGGATGGTGGAGATCGCCGGCGCGGATGCCGTTGTAGGAGTGCTTGTCCGCATAGACCGGGCCAATCCCCCGCCGGGTCGTGCCCATTTCCTCGGCGCCCTCAACATCCCGCTTGCGTCGTTCCTCTTCTGCGCCATCCAGCAAGCGGTGGTAGGGCCAGATGAGATGAGCCCGGATGTCGATCCACGAGTTGCCGGCTTCCACGCCGGCGGCTCGGAGCAGCGACTGTTCTTCGGCGACTGTGTCCAGGTTGACGACCGTCCCTGGGCCGAGCAGGCAGCGCACGTGAGGATAGAAAATGCCGCAAGGGATCAGGTGCAGGGCAAAGCGACCATAGTCGTTGACCACCGTGTGCCCGGCATTGTCGCCACCCTGGAAGCGGATCACCATGTCGGCCTGTGCTGCCATATAGTCCACCACACGCCCTTTGCCTTCGTCGCCCCATTGGGCTCCCACGACGATCGTCACGGTCATTGCCTACCCCCTCGGTCGATTCGACAGCCTGGAATTCAACGGGTCAATCGGAAGTAATGGCTGGCACATCTCCAACCCCGGCCTCATACCAGCGGCCAGGGGACGACGCGTCCCGGCCCGGGCTTGGGGAGACGGCCTGCCTGGATCAGCGCTTGTACGCGACGGCGCAGCGCGCATACTTCGTCGTCGCTCAGCAAGCGACAGAGAGCCCGAGGCAGGGTCAAAGACTCGCCAAGAGCCTCCTGCAGGTCCTGGAGGCTGGTCACTACCTCCTCGGGTAGGGGCTGTTCCGCGAAATCCCAGATCACCGTTCGCAACTTGTATTCTGCATGAAAGGTCAGTGCGTTGTCGATGGCCCACAAGTGCCCGTCGCGACCTACCAGGCAGTGACCAGACTTGCGGTCCGCGTTGTTGGCGATCACATCGAACACAGCCAGTCGCAGCAGGTCGTCCGCATAGGCGGCATCGTCTTGGATGGTGAAAAAGTGGGCATCTTTTTGAGCGTGGACAAAAAACTGTACCGAGCCCAGTCCGTAGGGACCCTGTCGCAGCACCGTTGGCGGAACCAAGTCCCAACCCAATGCCTCGCACACCAGGTAGGCGGCGACTTCCCGCTTGCCCAGGCTTCCAGCAGGAAAATCCCACAGAGGGCGTTCACCACGCTGCGGCTTGTAGATGCCCATCGTTGAGAACTCGTCGTCCCGAACGGTCACCAGTAGCGTGGCATTGGAACTCCACGGGATCAGACCTTCGATCTCGATCTCTCCCTCGGAGAGGAGCTGGAGGATGCGATCCGAGGTGAGGGCGATGATGGCATCCGTCCCCGCCTGCTCGCTGGTGTTCACGTCCGGTTGCCGTTCCTGCGAGGGCAGAAGTGGCCTTCGGGATCTATGGCTTGGCCACACATGCTGCAAGTAGGGCGTCCCGATGCAACCACTTCCTGCCCATGGATACTGAGCGCGCGCATCTGAGCCTGTGTGGCCCAGAGGCGCGCCACCGATGGTACTGCTCTGTCGTCCTCATCCAAAAGCTCGTAGGCGATCACCAGCAGCAACCCACTGACCTCGTCGTACCCGAGGTTCACCTGCCCTGTCCGAAAGGCCGGCTCCAGAGGATACTCCAGGTCCATCCTACCTTTCAGCGCAGGATCCGGCTCAACGACGGCGTCGACGTTGTCGTCGGCCAGCGAGAGCAGTACCTGGTCAGTAGCCATGGCCAGGGCCGCCACGTGCTCCTTTTCGCAGATCACCGTCACCAGTTGATTTCCCTTGCGAGCCTGAAGGTAGAATACCCTCTTTCCTGGCTCGCCAATGGCATCAGCGGTGATGCGATCGACCGGATTCAAATCAAAGACCTCATCGGGCATGGTCAGTGCTCCTCGTTTTCTGGTTGCATCGGATGCTCCTCAATCTCGAATGAAGGCAAGGTGGCAGTATGATTCAGACATAACAGCCGCGGGCCAAAGCGTGTGAAGGCAAAGGCCGTTACCGAAGCAGGACTGATGGTCAGCCTCTGGAAAAGATCCAGCGGCACGCCGGTATAGAAGGCTGAAGCCATCTTGATCGGGTCCGAGTGTGAGAAAACAGCAGCTATCTGCTCAGCGTGTGCATCCCGGATGGCGTCCAGTTCGGCCACAATTCGTGCCTGGACCTCACGCATCGACTCGCCATCTGGAAACCGGGCTCCGGCGGGATAGACTTGGACCACTGGCCACAGCTCATCTTCCTTCAAGTCCTTGAGCTCCCGACCCGTCCAGCTGCCATACCCGGCCTCACCAAGTCCCTCGCGTACCTGTACGGTCAGGCCTTGAGCTTGGGCCAGTGGCTGGGCTGTCTCAAGGGTTCTTTCCAGTGGACTGCTGTAGATGGCCCGCAGGGGTGTGTCTGATAGCCGCTGGGCCAGGGCAGTGGCCTGCGCGCGGCCTTTGTCATTGAGGTGAACCCCTGGTGTCCAGCCTGCCAATCGCTCGCCTACCCAGTCGTTCTCTGCATGGCGGATCAACAACAAATACATCATCTTCATTATATTATCTCCAGCCTATCATTATACCACAAAGCCGCTCTGACACGAAACGGAAAGCCTTCCCGCTTCCATGCAGGCAAACTTTCCAGCGGACGTGGGACATCGGAAACCGTCACAGTCTAGCCGCCTGCCATGGCCTTCATTCAGTCAGAGCTGCGATCTCACAGTAGCCACTTGCCTGCGGGCAGTGGCTCTGATGCCATTGCTTCGCTACGCCGCGAGTGCTGAGGGACTACAGAGGGTACCTATCGCCATCGTGGGCCAGGCTCACCGGGCCGGGGAATTCAGAAGCTGCCCGGCGCCAAGCCTCCAGATTCACATCCCGCACGGGATAATGGGTGAGAGCCAGCTTTTCCACACTCGCTGCACGGGCGACCTCTGCGGCTTGGGCCGGTGACGAGTGACCAGGGTACTCTCCAGATGCTTCGTGGATCAGTAGATCTGCACCAAAAGCCAGCCTGATCAGGGCTGGACAGGGCTCTGTATCCCCCGAGTAGACAATGGCCCGTCCGGTCTCAGTGTTCTCGAAGCGAAATGCCAGCGCCTGCATGCCCCTGTGACGAACAGGCGTGGCGATAATCCGTACCCCCTCCACTTCCAGAACCCGCCGATGCTCGCGCAGGAGAACTGGCTGCCATTCCAGGGAAAACATGTCGGCGCGTTCGGCCAGGCTGAACATCTCCAGCAGGCTGCGAGCGATGTCCAGGGCTTCTGTGGGACCGTAGATGGGCAGTGGATCCTCGCGCCCGCCAAGCCACAGGCCCTGGATGAGCAAGGGCAAGCCGTAAATGTGGTCAGCATGATGGTGGGTCAGGACCACGGCTCGGATCGATGCCATCTCTACCCCAACTCGAGCGAGCTTGTAGAGGGGACTGCCTCCGCAGTCGATCAGAACTGCCCAGTCGGGTCCGCAGAGCACCTGGCCGACGGTATCATGTCCCGCGTCGGGGACAGAGGCTGCGGTGCCCAGAACGATCAGTTCAGGCATCGGTAGGCCTCCTGAGACAAGGGCTAAACTGCGAGACCCCGGTCATCCCAGTCAGCGAAAAGATCGGTTCGGATGTCCCGCGGAATGAGGACTGACAGGGCGCGCGGGACTACCTCACATTCAAAGGGGGTCGAGCCGAATGGTTCGCCGTCCACGTGAATGGCCATGGGCTTGTCAGTCTCAACCCGGATCCTGCGACCCAGGTGCAGGCTATGGCGGGGATCGCGGACGTGCAATCCCGTAATCACACCCAACGCGGTCCGCATCACAGAAACAAAACCTGTGCCGGCGAAAATATTCACATCCAGAAGGCCATCATCGAGCCTCGCATCTGTGGCGATGCGCACCAGCCCGCCATAGAGCTGGGAGTTACTGATGACTATCAATATGGACCGCCGGTTGATGCGTTCGTCGTCAATGGTGATGCGACTCCGTACGCCAGCCATGTTGGCCGCGATGGTCACACCGGCGACGATGTAGCCCAGGGTACCCAATCTCCGCTGGCGGCGTGTGCGGGGTTCCATGGCATAAGTCACCTCGGCGTCCAGCCCAAGCCCGGCCCATTGTAAGAAATAGTGCCCGCTATCGCCAACGATGATCTTACCCAGATCGATGCGCCGGATGGTGCCTGGCAGCAAGGCCTTGACCGAGTCTACGAGGGGCAGCATGTGGCGCGGAGAACGGGTGGGCAAACCCAGTTCCTTGGCCCAAACATTGCCCGTACCTCCTGGCAAGACGCCCAGGGCTACTGGTCCTTCGGCCAGTCCATTGATAACCTCGTTAATGGTGCCATCGCCGCCAACCACGAATACAGCATCAAGGCCCTCGTCTCGAGCTTGCCAAGCCAGTTCGGTTGCTTCTCCGGCCCGACTGGTCAGATGCAGGCTGGCCTGCCAGTCATGGGCTTCCAGGTGGCTCAGGACAGCCGGTAACTCGCGCTGTATGTTCCACGGTCCGGATGTAGGGTTCACGATCAGCTTGGATCGCATACTAGGCTCCATCCGTTTCGCCGTGGGAGAAACCACTGAGACGCCCTCGTTCCCCATGACATGTCGCCATTATACCAAAGCTTTGCACCCTGTACCAATCAACAGCAGTCTGCTGCCGCCTTGTCCAAAGATGCGACTTGGTGTACAATAGATTGTTGGGATAGGCCAAAGCTGCTTGGATGCGCAGGCAGGCGGGTTCCGGGTTTCGGAGTCTAGCTTACGGCTTTCAAGGCAAGCTGTGCTACACTGCGAGGGTGGTTATTTGGGAGGCTTGAAGTGAATGTAAACTGGAGAGGGGCACTTGTCTATGTACTTATTCTGGTCGCTGCCGGTGCCCTGATACTTGGGGTTTTCCCTACGAATGAGCGACTGGAGGAAATCCCACTTTCCCAATTGGTGGCTGACATCAACGATGGGAAAGTAGAGGCGGTCACGGTCAAGAATGAGGGCTTGGAGGTGACCTACAAGGATGAGAGCGCCGTTACATCTCGCAAAGAAGATGACATAGAACTCACCGATACTCTTGTGAGGATGGGTGTGGACCCCGCTGCGCTCGATCAGGTGGATATTCAGGTCGAGACGCCCAATCCCCTGGGGGAATGGGTGGCCATCCTGGGCAGTTTTCTCCCCTTTATTTTCCTGGCCGTGATTTTCTTCTTTCTAATGCGCCAGGCGCAGGGCAGCAACAACCAAGCTATGTCCTTTGGCAAGAGCCGGGCGCGGATGTTCACCGGTCAGAAGCCGACAGTCACTTTTGATGATGTAGCGGGTGTTGACGAAGCCAAGCAAGAGTTGGTCGAGGTTGTAGAATTCCTCAAAGAACCACAAAAGTTTATTGCCCTCGGGGCCCGTATCCCCAAGGGCGTCGTGCTGGTGGGTCCACCCGGCACGGGAAAAACTCTCCTGGCCAAGGCAGTGTCTGGCGAGGCAGGTGTCCCGTTCTTTTCAATCTCTGGTTCCGAATTTGTCGAGATGTTTGTGGGAGTGGGAGCCGCTCGGGTTCGCGATCTTTTCGACCAGGCCAAGCGCAACTCGCCGTGCATCATTTTTGTGGATGAGATTGATGCGGTGGGCCGCCATCGAGGTGCGGGGCTGGGGGGGTCGCACGACGAACGAGAGCAAACCCTCAACCAGATCCTGGTCGAAATGGATGGCTTTGGAACGGATACCAACATCATTGTGGTTGCCGCCACCAACCGGCCCGACATCTTGGATCCGGCGCTGCTGCGCCCTGGGCGTTTTGACCGTCGCGTGGTCCTCGATCGACCCGACATTGAGGGCCGCAAGGGCATCCTCGAGGTTCATGTGCGGGGCAAGCCTCTGGCCAGGGAAGTGGATCTGGCAGTTCTAGCCCGCCAGACGCCTGGTTTCGTGGGAGCTGACATTGAGAATATGGTCAACGAGGCTGCCATCTTGGCTGCCCGCGGAAACAAGAAATCCATCGGCATGGAGGAACTGGAAGAGGCCGTGGTGCGAGTTGTTGCTGGACCGGAGCGCAGGAGCCGGATCATATCCGACGACGAGAAAAAGATCTTGGCCTATCACGAAGCTGGACACGCTCTGGTCCAGAACAAGCTGCCCAACTGCGATCCTGTCCACAAGGTTTCCATTGTAGCTCGAGGGATGAACCTGGGTTACACGATGGCTTTGCCTGAAAAGGACCGCTATCTCTATACACAAGACAAGTTTGAAGATGAGATTGCTGGCATGCTGGCCGGACGCGTGGCGGAAGAGCTTGTCTACAGCGACAAATGGACAGGGGCTCAGGATGACCTAGAAAAGGCGACGAAAATGGCGCGCAGGATGGTCACGGCCTACGGTATGAGCGAAAAGCTGGGCCCCTTGACCTTCGGTGACCGCGACGAGTTGGTCTTTTTGGGACGAGAGATCTCTGAGCAACGCAACTATAGCGAAGAGATAGCCGAGGAGATCGATTCAGAGATCCGACGGATCCTCGAAGACGCGTATAACAGAGCGCGAGATGTACTGACGGCCTATCGCCAAAAGCTGGATGACATCGCTCAGCGGCTGATAGAGATCGAGACCATAGACCGCGAAGAGTTCGAGATGCTGGTGGCCTAGCTCCAGCGCCAGCCTGGCCCGCAAACGGCCATTAGCCGGACAGCCGTCAAGGCGACCTCCCGACCATCTTGTTTCATCATCTGTGCAAGCCCCTTCCGTCTAAGGGAAGGGGCTTTTAGATCCCCTGATCTTGTTCGAGAGTAGACACTGGATAACGCTGGGGATAAATATAATAAGAATTGACAATTTTTGGCTCTTGTGCTACAATTGCCTACAAGAAGATGAAGGGTCGATTGTCTCGCCAAAGTTACTCCGGCAATCCGTTGCAGCAGAAAGGAATGGATACTATGCAAAGTACTCGCCAGGAGATCCTGGAAATTCTGAAGGAGGAGAGGGAAGCGACTGTTGAGGACTTGGCCTCGCGCCTGGAACTTACGCCGATGACCATTCGCCACCATCTGAATGTTCTACAAGCCCAGAATCTCGTCATGGCCACCACAGTGCGGCGTTCACAAAAAGTAGGCCGGCCCCGTCTGGTCTATACCCTGACCGATGCTGCGGATGAACTCTTTCCGCAGGGCTATGGTGAACTGGCTCGACATCTGGTCACTGAAATCAAAGAGACGATGGGGCCAGAGGAGACAGAGGCGATCTTTCGTCGTATTGGCGAGCGCATCGCAGCCGAGGCTCCGGCTCCCTACGAAGGCCAAGATTTTGAGGATCGGCTGGATCAAGCTGCCAGCTTTCTGGAGGAGCTTGGATTTCTCTTCCGTTGGGAAAAGACCGATGAGGGCTACCTCCTCACCAACATCAACTGTCCCTATCGCCACGTAATTCGGGAGCATCCCGAGGTCTGCGTCATGGACACTGTGCTACTTGGCCGGCTGCTGCAAGTTGAGCCTCAGCGCCTGGACAGCCTTCGGACAGGGGCGCCTTCGTGTACTTGCCTCCTAGTACCGGAAGAGTTCTAGAGAGGAGCCGAACGGTTCTTTGCGCCAAGGGATGCAGCAAGCCGGGGTTGTCTGACGAGATTGTGATGAGGAACAGAGGCCCGGCCTCTATCGAGGCCGGGCCCTTTGCTGCTGGAACCCAACGACGCGTGGATACGGTTCTCTCGCTACGGTCCCACAAACTCGACTTCGGTGACTTGGTTGGCCCCGTCCCCCTCACAATGCTCTGTGACTCTAAGGTTGCCGACGAGATTAGAGATAACCTGGCAATTGCTGGCCGTTGCCCGTCCATCCTGCTGGCTGCAGGTCTCCAGCCTCACGACAGCCGCCCTGAACGTACCAGCGGGCAAGCCGGTCAAGGGAACTTCGTACTTGCCGTTGGGTTCTGACACGGAAACACGGCCCTCCCAGGCATCCGACCACACACCAACGGCGACTCCTTCAAATGGCGCCCCGTTGGCATGTTTGACGAGACCGGTCACGCCTGCATAGCCGCCACAGTGGGTATACCCCCTGACAATCTGGCCATTGAAGGGTGGGGCCGGCGTGTTGGTTGGCCTTGGCCGCGGCGTATCCGTTGGCTGTGATGTGGGGCGGGCAGTGGGCTCCTGGCTGGGAGCCGGTGTGCTGCTGGCCGTGGCCGTATTGGTCGGCAGCGGTGTCGCGGTATCGGTCGGTGTGGGTGGTATAGTCGGCGTGGCGGTTGGCAGTGCTGTATTGGTAGGCGTAGGTGTAGCAGTGGGCGTGTTCGTTGGAATCGGGGTTGGAGAAGGCGTCAGTGTATCGGTGGGTGTGGCCGTAGCGGTGAAAGTGGCTTTGGGAGTCCGTGTTGGGGTCGGGGAGATGCGGGCCACTCGCAGCGGCGAATAGTCGGATAGCAGCAGAGCAACGATTGCCCAGCCTGCGACGATAATGCCCAAGATGACTACACGTGCCCTCATATCACCCCCGTGTATCTCTTAGCGTTTGGTTCTGTGCTGCTGATTATTTGTCCAGGAGTACTGCCACACCGGGCAGCGGTTTGCCTTCCAGGAATTCCAGGCTGGCCCCGCCGCCGGTGGAGATGTGGCTCATCTCGCTGGCAAGACCTGTCCGCTGTACCGCGGCGGCCGAGTCACCCCCACCGATGATGGTCGTCGCCTCGGGCAGGGCGGCCAGCATTCGGGCCACAGCCTCAGTCCCCGTGGCAAACTTGGGAAACTCAAAGACACCCATGGGGCCATTCCATACAACGGTTCGCGCACCCATCAAGCGCTCATGGAACATCTCCAGTGTACGGGGGCCGATGTCCAGGATGCGCCAGCCCGGGGGGACGTCATTCACCGTCACCACTTGTGAGAAAGCGCTGGCGTCAAAACGATCTGCCACCGTCACGTCAACCGGCAGGACCAGCTTGTTGCCAGCTCGTTCGATGAGGTCCTGGGCAGTCTCCAAGCTACTGTCCTCCACCAGTGACTCGGCCACCTCGTATCCGTCGGCTTTGAGGAAGGTATTCGCCATGCCGCCCCCGATGAGCAGGGCGTCAACCTGCCCCAGCAGGTTCTCGATGACGCCAATCTTGTCCGAGATCTTGGCTCCGCCCAGGATGGCGACAAAGGGCCGTTGGGGGGAGGCCAAGGCGCCGCCCAGGAAGACCAGCTCCTTCTCCATCAGCAGCCCGGCGACGGCGGGCAGGTACTGGGCGACTCCCTCGGTCGAGGCATGGGCACGGTGCGCCGAGCCAAATGCATCGTTGACATACAGGTCTGCCAGCGCCGCTAGTTGCCGGGCAAAGGCAGGATCATTCATTGTCTCTTCCGGGTGGAACCGCGTATTCTCCAGCAGGAGAACATCGCCAGGCTCCGCCGCCGCGACGGCCGCTTCTACTTCTGGACCCACACAGTCGTCCAGTTTGAGCACGGGGCGGCCCAGAAGCTCCGACAGGCGTCGGGCCACAGGATCCATTTTCAGGTCGTCTACCACCTGGCCCTTGGGCCGGCCCAGGTGTGAGGTGAGGATCAGCGTCGCCTTCTTGTCCAGGAGATACTGGATGGTGGGCAATGCCGCCTGGATGCGAGTGTCATCGGCTACCGTTGGGCCGGTGCTTGTCTCTCCGATCAGGGGCACGTTGAAATCGACGCGTACCAGGACTCGCTTGCCCTGACGATCGACGTCACGAATTGTCTTCTTGTTCACGGATCGTCCTCCGTATGGGGATACAGGGCCTGAGGGGCCTGATATGAATCTCAGACCCCTCAGGTTCTACGTTAAGGGTGGATCAACCCCAGTTTGGCGGTCGCCCAAGCCTACACCATTAGGTATTTGGCCAGGTCGACTACACGGCAAGAGTAGCCCCATTCGTTATCGTACCAGGAAATGATCTTGATCATGTTGTCACCGATGACGTTGGTCAGTGGGCCGTCCACGATGGAGGAGCGAGGATCGCCCTTCAGATCCATAGAGACCAACGGGTCCTCGCTGTAGCCGAGGATGCCTTTCAACTCCCCTTCGGCGGCCGCCCGCAGGGCATCGTTTACCTGGCTCGCGCTCACATTCTGTTCCAATTCACCTGTAAAGTCCACGATGGATACGGTCGGCGTAGGTACCCGCAGGGCATAACCGTCGAACTTGCCCTGCCAGCTCGGGGATGACCAGAGCCACCGCTTGGGCCGCGCCGGTGGTCGTGGGGATGATGTTCAGGGCAGCTGCCCGGGCGCGCCGCAGATCCTTGTGCGGCATGTCCAGGATGCGCTGGTCATTGGTGTAGGAATGGATTGTGGTCATCAAGCCCCGGCGGATGCCAAAGTTCTCATGAACCACCTTGGCCACAGGCGCCAGACAGTTGGTTGTACACGAAGCGTTCGAGATGATGTGATGCTTGTCGGGATCATAGTCCTTTTCGTTGACACCCATCACCACCGTCAGATCGACGCTATCTGCTGGCTTGGCCGGAGCAGAGATGATGACCTTCTTTGCTCCGCCGATCTCGCGGTGTACGGCGGCCTTCTTCCCATCTGTGAAAGATGCCGGTGGCTTCAACGACAACATCCACGCCCAGGTCCCCCCAGGGGAGCTTGCTGGGATCTCGTTCGGCAAAGGCCTTGACTTCCTTGCCGCCCACCATAAAGCTGCCCTCCGCTACCTCGATGTCCGCCGGAAAACGTCCATAGTTCGAGTCATACTTGAGCAGCGTAGCCAAGGATCTTCGCATCGGTGATGTCATTGACAGCTACAACCTCTACCTCGCCGGCATGGCTTTCCCAGGCAATGCGGAGTATTTGCCGTCCTATCCGGCCAAAACCATTGATTCCAATCCTGATCGTCATTGTTGTGCCTCCTTATTTTGGTTGTACCGGGGCTGGAACCCCGGTGTTCTCTACAATGCATGAAAAATATCGCTGCTGCTAACGATGCCAACCATCGTCTCACCGTCGAACACCAATGCGCGCCGGATATCGGCTCGGGCAAACAAGGCTGAACACTCTTGCAAGCTGATGTTCGGCGCTACTGTGATAACGGGCTTGCTCATGATCTCATGGACATGGACCTGGCCTGGTTCCAGTCCGACGGCCACGACTTTTTCGATCACGTCCGTCTCGGTCATGAAACCCCAGGTGTGCATGCCTTCCCCAGGTCTGACCAGGAGGCTGGAGACTTTTTTCTCCTTCATCTTTTCAATCGCTTCGGCTACCCGGGCATTGGCATCAATATCGACAACCTGCCTGGTCATCACGTCTGCTGCTGATTGCATCGTCCTCGCCTCCTCATCCGCTAGTGCTAGTTCTCCAATTGGCATAAAAGTCCATCATTCGGTCGGCAAGTTTCTTTGCGTCATGCCGCCAAGGGGCGGATCGATCAATCAGATCGGCCTCAATCACCCGGTATGCGCCATTGGCTGGATAGTGCAGTTCCACCAGTTGCAGGTGCGGATACTCTGGGCTTGGTATCAGGTTGTTATTTACCATGACGTAGGGAAACAACCCATACCCGGTGTGGTCATGCAGGGCGCTTACATGTTGCCCAACGTCGAGCCCATCGGTCTCACCCGGTTGGGTGGCGACGTTGCACACATAGACCTTTAACGCCTGCGACGCTGCGACTGCTCTCCGAATGTCCTCGATGAGCAGATTGGGCAGGATGCTCGTAAACAAACTCCCCGGCCCGGCGATGATGAGGTCGGCGTCGAGGATAGCCTTCACTGCCCCGGGATAGGCCCTCACTCGTTCAGGTCGCAAAAAGACGCGCTCGATCGGCTGTCCGGCCTTGGGAATTGCCGACTCCCCCCGGACTCGAGTAAGCCCTGATCGTGGAGCATCAACTTCCCCGCCAGGGGATGCGCCAGCAGAGCATCGAAGATCAGCTACCAGCGTCACGTCTTCCAACGTGGCGGGCAGGATACACCCTTGTACGGCCAGAACGCGCCCCGTCTCCAAAATCGCTTGCTCAAAACTACCGGTTACTGCAGACAGAGCAGTAATGAATAGGTTGCCAAAGCTGTGGCCGTGTAGGCCGTGGCCCTGTCCAAAGCGATATTGGAAGAGTTGGGTGATCAATGCCTCATCGTCAGCCAGAGCAGCGATACAGTTTCGGAAATCGCCCGGGGGTAGTACCCCCAATTCACGGCGCAAACGGCCTGACGATCCTCCGTCATCGGCCACGGTGACGATGGCGGTGATGTGAGGGCTGTGCGCTTTCAGGCCTCGCAGGGACGTCGAAAGACCTGTTCCTCCACCAATGGCCACCACCTTTGGGGCCTGACCTGTTGGCTTATTCTTCCCAAGTGTGACCATTCTTCATCCGACCGCGTTATATCCAAATATTATATCCCAGTTTTCGGGCCACGTCAATGTTACTACATCTTGGGGTACGGCTGTTGCAAAGTCATCCCGGAGACCGTAGAACCAAGGCTACCGCATCTGGCAGATTGGCCGCGTAGTAGCGACGCGCATCCGGCAGGGTCTCAAAACTGACATCCCGTAGCAAGCCCAACACCAGGTTATTGATAGCGGCCATCGCTTGTGCTCCTTGGCCCTTCAATCTGCAGCGATCCTCTTTTAGGGTATCATCGCGACGGAAATGAAGCCCGTTTTCAATGCCCCAATGACCACGATTAAGCGCTAACAGTCGGTCCGCATTCGCCTCATCTCTTGTCAGGCTGCTTACGCCATACGAGACTTCCTGGAAGACCTTGTCATCCGAGGTGCGTACAAAATGGCGTTCTAGACGGAAGACCTGCTCACAATCAGGCCATTTTACATACTCCTTCAGCATGCTACTGCTGGTCAGGGTTCGTCGTTCCCGGCGGCCATGTCCTTTTCCATGCGTGATTGCCGTCTGGAAATCTTTGTGACACGGACTGAATCCACCGGTGCACATTTCGGGCTCAAACAAGGTTTCGATGTCTCGTTTCAACTGCCCCTGATTGTCCTTCACCCTCCAGACATAGTCCCCACCATCTTCCACTATCGCCATCGATAGCTCCCGCTGCGTCAACAATGCGTCGCCGGTCACTACTTTTCCTCGCAAATCAAGCTGTTTGATGGCTCGCATGGCGGCTGGAATCTCGTTTTCGTGGCTACCCACCTCGACCTGAAACGCGACCCAGCCCTCTTCCGGCAAATATGCGCTTAGTAGATGAACACCTCTAGTTTTACCCTCCGGGATCGTGGCCCGCATCGTCTTGCCATCCAGATTGATCAGAATGCTTTGCCCTGTCCCCGGCTGCTCCTGAAAGAAATCACGGACTACTTGTTCAAAGGCATCGATGTCTATTGCCTTGTTCAGAACACGGCTGTACGTCGTGGCGTGTGGTGCTTGCGCCTTGGACAGCCCCAGGGCCTCGGCCAAAACCTCTTTGCGGAGTGCTACCCACTGTGCAATCCCGCGTAGATGGTCTTCTCCACTCAGCTTGGCCAGGACGATGAATACCAATACGGTCACCAAGGTGAAGCGCAGCCCGCGCGCATCACGTCGATCCTGGAGCTCGGCCAAGGCGGCGAACAAACTGTCCAAATCAATGACGACTCCTTCGGGCCTCAGATTGACATCGAACGAAAGCGGAATATACTTCATCTTGCCCCTCCTTGGTTCCTGGGTTGCTCATCACTCCCCAATACCAAGGTAGGGGCTTTTTTTTTCAGGCCACGTCAATGTTACGACATCTTGGAGGATCTGTCTCTGTCACAAACATAGCTGACCCATGCCAGGAACTGGAAAATGCTCCCCCGCTCCGTACCGTTGTTGGCCCCTTTGCGCGAACAGTGATACAATGGGACCGTGAACCTGGAGGAGCTGGCCATGACCGACACGATAGAGATCTTGGCGGGATTGAATCCTGCCCAGCGCGACGCAGTCCAGGCAGTGGAGGGACCTGTTCTGGTCCTGGCTGGGCCTGGCAGCGGCAAGACTCGGGTACTGACCCACCGTGTGGCTTACCTGGTAAAGGAGTACGATGTACCGCCTTGGCAGATCATGGCGGTTACTTTTACAAACAAGGCTGCTCGCGAGATGAGAGACCGCCTCTTCCGGTTGCTAGGTGAGGATTCTCGAAAGTCGACGATTGGAACCTTCCACGCCATCTGTGCTCGCATCCTGCGCCAGGAAGCCGAGGCGATCGGTATCTCATCCCGGTACATTATCTATGATGCTAGCGATCAGGTCAGCCTGGTACGAAGAGCCATCCGGGATCTGGGCTTGGACGACAAGCTGTTCCGCCCCAATTCTATGCTCCGCGCCATCTCTAGTGCCAAGAACGAACTCATCGCTCCCGCCGAGATGCAGGCTGCTACCTACCGTGAGGAAGTTGTCAAACGGGTGTACGAGCGCTACCAGGCCCTGTTGGCAGAGAATGGGGCACTGGACTTTGATGACCTGCTGACAAAGACGGTACAACTATTCCGGAAAAATGTCGATATTCGAAACAAGTACCAGCACCGGTATCCATTCGTCCTGGTGGACGAGTGGCAGGATACCAACATGGCCCAGTACGAACTGGTCAAGCTCCTGGCCGGTCAGCGGGCCAACCTCTTTGTCGTGGGTGATGAAGACCAATCCATCTACCGTTTCCGCGGAGCTGACTATCGCAACGTGGCCCGCTTCCGGGAGGATTATCCCCATGCCCAAGTAATCCTTCTGGAGCGCAACTACCGGTCTACCCAGACCATCCTCGATGTCGCCAATGCCCTCATCGTGCGCAACCTGCATCGCCACCCGAAGCGGCTCTACACCGAGCAAACCGGCGGCCCACAACTCTCCATCATCGAGGCCTATGATGAACAGGAAGAGGGCGACATGGTTGTCAGTGAGATTCTGCGCCTGGTGGCACGGGACCAGGCAAAGTTGGGCGACTGCGTGGCCATGTACCGCACCAACGCCCAGTCACGCCCCATCGAGGATGCCTTTGTACGGCGAGGGGTTCCCTACAAGCTGGTCGGTGCGACACGCTTCTACCAGCGCCAGGAGATCAAGGACATCATGGCCTATCTGCGTCTCATCCATAATCCTTACGACGGAGTAGGCTTGGCGCGAATCATCAATGTGCCGCCACGCGGAATCGGCCAACGCACGATCCAAATGCTTGTCCAGTGGGCAAATGGCATGGCTGTGCCGGCGTATGCTGCACTGCAGATCTTGGCCGAAGCGGAGGCGGAGGAGAATTCAGTCACAGAGATACCCTTTGGCACGCGGGCCAGGAAGGCTCTGCTGGATTTTGTCGAGTTCCTCGAGGACTTGATCCGGTTGCGGGACCAGGTCAATCTGCTGGAGCTACTCGATCTGTTGCTGGAGCGGAGTGGCTATGCACGATCTGTCCAGGATGGCAGCGACGAGGGGCAGGCCCGGTGGGAAAATATCATGGAGCTACGTACGGTCGCCCGCGACTATGCGGATCTGCCGGTAGAGACCGCGCTCACTACTTTCCTCGAGGAGGTCGCCCTGGTCTCGGACGTGGACAACCTGGATGCTGGGGTTGACGCGCCCACGCTGCTAACGTTGCACGCCGCCAAGGGACTGGAGTTTCCGGTGGTTTTCATTGTTGGCATGGAGGAAGGGCTTTTTCCTCACAGCCGATCGATGGACGATCCGGAACAGATGGAGGAAGAGCGACGGCTTGCCTACGTGGGTGTGACTCGGGCCAAGCAGCGGCTTTACCTCCTCCGTACCTTTCGGCGGACGCTATACGGTGAAAGTGAGATCCGCGAGCCCTCGCGCTTTCTCCGTGACATCCCGGCCAAGCTCATCAAGGGGCGGGAGAAGGCACAGGCGGCGAAACAGCCAGCCCTTGATATAGGGGCAGGCCGGTTTCTGGGGCGGAGGTCTTTTACGCCCTTTTCATCACGCAGGGAGTCGAGTCCCACGAACCCGCGTCCGCAGCCAGTGGCTACCAGCTTTCACACCGGTGACCAGGTCCGGCACGAGGTGTTCGGCCAGGGGGTGGTGATCGAAAGCAAGCCCGTCGGGGGTGATGAGCAGGTGACTGTCGCCTTTGCTGGGGCCGGGCTCAAACGGCTGATGGCCAGCCTGGCGCCGATGGAAAAACTGGAGAGCTAGAGCCGAGTACTTTTACGACAGCGGGGCAAAGCTTCTTGCCCGGTCGACCAGCCGCCGCCAGACAGGCCCCCCTACCATCGCGTCAGCTACGGCCAGAATGTCGCAGACTAGACCCAGAATGTCGCCGTTCCCCTCCCAGTGTTCGCGCACAACGGACGGATCGGTTGTCTCCAGCAGGTCATAGAGTACATAGGCCGCCAATGCCACGTCATCTACCAGGCCGGCTGGACCGAGGACAAGCTCAGGGACAAGATCCAGTGGATTGATGAAATAGGCCACCGCACCGCCTATCTTTGCTCTGTTGGTCCGGCTCACACGGTCATCGCGCGAGAGCCGGACCATGAGCATAAAGAGATCAGGACTGACCAGAATATAGTCAGCGTAGCGGTTGGCCCTGCTCTGATCCCCTCCTGCCCATATTCTCACCGCCCGTCGCAGTCTGCGATAGTACTTGCTTTGCTCGGCACCTGCTGCCTCTTTTGCCATTGTTCCCTCCGCGCGCTGGCAGCACGACAGGCCCACCCCCAAGACACGGTTGGCACCAACCCCAATGCACAAGATTGTACCAGCTAGGTACAGAATTGTCAAGCAAGTCCTTGAAGCCTGGGGCACGGGGTGTATTTCACCTCTCAGGGTGACTTGGGCGGAGATGCCGTCATTCTTGGCGGCCCATGATGCAGAAAGCCTCTCGATGTGCGAAAGCTCGCCCCGTAGACCGTCATCCTTCGACTACTCTCAGGACATGCTTTGAGCGAAGCGAAGAAGGACATGTCTCCGACTTTATGTCGTCCAGGAATCAGAAATACACCCTGGAGCACGTAGATCTGCGGTTGGCAGAGACCAGCGCTTGCTGAATTGACCCAGATCGGTTACAATCAGCCTCAATGCATTGCTGCCCGCCTGTCCCACGGGGAAAGGAGTTCCGTGATGCCAAGCACATCAGATGTCAGCCGAACCTATCGCCGCGTCGTCAATGCCTGGTGCATGTACGACTGGGCCAACTCTGCTTTTGCAACGACGATCCTGGCCGCTGTATTGCCCATCTTCTACAGCCAGGTAGCTGGCGCCACGCTTCCCAGTGAGGCTGTGGCCACAGCCTACTGGAGCGTGGGCCTGAGCCTTTCACTCCTCGTCGTAGCCGTTCTTTCCCCCTTGTTGGGCACCATCTCTGATGTGATGCGCGGCAAGAAACGTTTTCTGGCCATCTTTGCTGGATTGGGTATCGTGGGTACTGGCCTGTTGGTCCTGGTAAGTACCGGCGACTGGCTGCTGGCTTCCATTCTCTTTGTCCTGGGCCGGATCGGCTTCACCGGCGCCAATGTATTCTACGATGCGCTGTTGCCTCACGTGGCCAAGGAGGACGATCGGGACCGGGTATCCACCCGCGGTTTTGCCCTGGGTTACCTGGGTGGCGGCCTGCTCCTGGCCATTAACGTGGTGATGATCCAGTTGCTGCCTGGTACGTGGGGTCCCCGCCTCTCATTCCTGAGTGTCGCCATCTGGTGGGCTGTTTTTTCAATCCCGATCCTGACCCGCGTGCCAGAACCACCCGCCGCCACGGCCAAGCTCGGTCCAGGCGAAAGCGTGATCGCGGTCAGTCTCAAGCGCCTGTGGGGGACCCTCAAGGACATCCGGCACTACCGGCAGTTGTTCAAGTACCTGATGGCTTTCTTGATCTATAACGATGGCATCGGCACCATCATCGGCGTGGCGGCCATCTATGGGGCGGAACTTGGCTTTGGCAGTGTGGAGTTGATTCTGGCTCTGTTGCTGGTGCAGTTTGTAGGCATCCCCTTCAGTTTGATCTTTGGGCGACTGCCCAGTGACGCAGATAAGCGACGGCCGTTGTACTTGGCTTTTATCGCATTCAATCTTGTCGCCCTGCCACTGGTTGGCCTGGTTGGTGCCCGGGCTCTGCCGGGAGAGGTTTCAGGCGCGCCGCTGCCACCATACGCGGCTACGGCCACGGCCGTTGGTGAAGGTACCTATCTGGCTGGTGATAACGCTCTGAACTTCGAAGGTTCTTGGCAGATGGAAGCCATCCCGGCCGATGAGCTGGGTTCCGAAGAAGATGCGACCCATGCCGTGAGTGACGAGGCAGGTGCCCGCTACGAGCTGGCTTTCAACGGGCAGGAGGTCGAGATTACCTACAGCACAGGACCCGCAGGCGCTATCTGGGCTGTGCAAGTGGACGGCCAGCCGGTCCTAGATGAGGACACAGGTGACCCGCTGACGCTGGATGGCTACAATCCGACCGTACGCCACGGGGTACGCCACACCGTCAAGGCATTGGAGCCCGGAGAGCACGTTCTGGGCGTGGTTAATACCGGCGAACGCAATACCGACAGCCAGGGGACCGCCATGACCTGGCTCAGCTGGAGGTACTGGCCCCGATTCGCCAGAGCAGCCTGCCGATGATCATCGGCCTGATCGCGATTGTGGAGGTGGTCGGCGTTCTCTTTGCCCTGCTGCTGGGCCGTCCCCTCTTTTCGCGACTGGCCATGACCTTGGACACGCGCCGCAGCATCATCCTGGCCTTGGTGTTCTATGCTGTGATCGCCATATGGGGCTTTGTCCTCGACTCAGTGGTCGAGTTCTGGTTCCTGGCCTGGATGGTAGCCGTTGTGCAGGGCGGCAGCCAGGCGCTCAGTCGCAGCCTGTATGCCAGCATGTCACCGGCGGCAAAGAGTGGCGAGTTCTTTGGCCTCTACGGCGTGATGGAGAAATTTTCGGCCATCATTGGCCCCCTTCTCTTTGCCGCTGCTGCCACGATCTTTGACAGTAGCCGTCCCGCCGTCCTGAGTCTGATCGTGCTCTTTCTCGTTGGCATCTTTTTGCTGACACGGGTGGACGTTGAGGAGGGACGCCGCGTAGCCAAGGAGGAGGATGCAAGATCTGGCTTGATCTAGGCTCACTCGATCCCGAAAAGTGTAATTTGTGTCGCAATGTCAGTGCTGGACGTCACAACGAGACGATTTGTCATTCCGCCGAACTATGGTATAATGCCCCTCCCATGGAGGGGCTTTTGCTCGCCGCATCTGGTGAAGCGTATGGCCTAGTTGCTGCGCTGAGGGCGCAAGACGCCTCAGCGCATAACTGTGTCAGCCCGCTGGATGAACAGATTGGGAGGATCCATGAATGGTATGAACAACCGAGTTTTTATTCTGATCGTGGTGGCGCTCCTGGCCGCAGTGTTATTGCTGTGTGGTGTTGTGGGTATCGTGGCCATTGGCAGGAGCACGCTCGTTGCCCGCCAGCCCGAACTCACCGCCACGCCGACCAAAACACCCAAACCTACCTTTACGGTGACCCTTACGCCGACCGAGACGCCGATCCCGACCAACACACCGATCCCGACCAACACGCCGCTGCCGACCAATACGCCGACGGACACTCCGGTGCCGCCGACGCTCACCTTTACGCCGCTGCCTACCGACACGCCGCTGCCACTGCCTACCGACACGCCGCTGCCACCGCCTACCAACACACCAAAACCCACGGCAAGGCCACAGCCCAGGCCTACACAGATGCCTACACCCAAGCCGCAGCCGACTGCACCGCCAAAGCCCCAGTTCGCATGGCGAGGAGAGGTCACCAATACCTTTGTGAACTGCGGTGGTACACGACTTTTCGGGTTCACGCTGGACAGCGGTGGTGGACTGGCCGGTGATATCTGGGTTCACTACTGGGCTGACGGTTGGAACGGAGCCTGGGCCAAGTCACTGTGGACCGACTTTGGGGCAGGAACTTCGTGGAAGGGCGATGAAGGGAATTGGGATGGGACGATTGACAACAAGATGCGCCAAGGAGTCTGGCACACCTGCATCGTCCCGTCCGAAGGGAGCTGGGACTGTGTCTCGAATACGGTTGATGCGGCAACTGATTTCGATTGTGAATCCGGCGTCCAGATTGTCCATATCACGTTCACCAAGAACTAGATTCAATGCTGGGTTTGAGAAGGCCGGGCAGTCTTGTCCGGCCTTTTGCGTTACTTTGACCATGAGCGACAACAACCCCTTTCGGGGGTGTGTGCGAGGCATCCGGACCTCCAGACTGACTGCCAGACTGCGAGCCACGCTACGTTGCTCCGCAACCCGCCTCCAGTTGTGAGTTGAGGGTAGAACGCTGAAAAGGAACCTGTTCCTCCCGATCGTGGTGGTACTGATGGCCGTTCTGGGTATTCCTGCTGCTGCCCAGGAATCGGCTTCTTTGACCATATACCTCCTCCATGATGGGCAGATCGCACCTGTGTCCAGGGACGTTATATTGAATGCTGATGTCCAGATTGATGCTGAGCTGCTGCTCACAGCCCTCCTGGCCGGGCCTCTGCCTGAAGAGCGAACGGATGGCCTAACCTCGCCATTGCCTCCGGACTCCGGTCTGGCCGCGGTCCGGGTCGCCGGGGATGAGGTCACGGTTGATCTCCAGCTGCCCTCGGGCTTTTTGCGGCATGAACTGGATCCCTACCTCAGCGACGCCATCGTCGAGCTTGTCGCCAAGACGCTCCACCCCCTCGGCCTCCACCATATAAATGTCCGCGCACAAACCGAGGATGGGGCTTTTGCCCCTTTGTCCGATTTTCTCGCGCGCCCGCCCACCCTGATCTCTGGCATGCCGGCCAACGCAGATGCGGCTCCGGATCGCATGGGGCCGCTGCCTGAAGGCCCTGGTGCAACCCCAGATATTTCAGGCCAGCCACCGGTCTCTGGGCAGGGGCAGCCGCGGGGCGCGCTAACCGGCAAGACGGTCTGGCTCAGCGCCGGCCACGGCTGGTACTGGAGCAGCACCCTGAATCGGTGGACCACGCAGAGGGGCAACAATCATGGCCTTGTTGAGGACTTGACTAATGCTGAAGCCGTGAACTATTACCTGGCCCGCTATCTCTGGAACGCAGGCGCTGACGTCTGGCTCGTGCGCGGGCGGGCCATGACCGAGCATGAGATCATTGTGGACAATGATGGTGGCGCCCCCGCCTATGTGGAGACAGGTGACTGGCAAACCAGCGCCTCACCTGGCTATCAGGAAGGTACCTACCGC
Source organism: uncultured Chloroflexia bacterium (assembly GCA_963700285.1). Taxonomy (GTDB): domain Bacteria; phylum Chloroflexota; class Anaerolineae; order JAAYZQ01; family JAAYZQ01; genus CAWANP01. The sequence goes on from CAVOXA010000001.1 coordinate 57,613, forward strand.
TGGGCCAGCACCTTTGAAACGCCCTCAGCAACGGCAACCTGGACACCAGACCTCCCCAGCGCGGGCTGGTACGCGGTTTGGGCCTGGTACCGCCATGGCGCCAACCGTCCGGCGGAAGCCCGCTACGAGATCCATCATGCTGGTGGCACGACGGCGGTCAGCATTTCCCAGGAAGTCCATGGTTTGACCTGGCGATACCTGGGCGACTATTACTTCCAAGCTGGCCGGGCCGGGCATGTCACCTTGCTCAACGGCTCCAGCGATCCGGAACAGGCCGTCGTTGCCGATGCCATCCGCTTTGGCGGAGGCGTGGGTAGTGTGGCGGAGCCGGGTGGTGCCAGCGGCAAACCGCGTTGGGAGGAGGCGGCCAAGTATTGGGCCCGGTACCAGGGCGCCCCAGACGAGGTTACAGAATACGACGCAACATCTCGTCCCCTCTATGCCGAGTGGGAAATGGCCAAGGGCTATCCTGGTGATGCACAGAACAGCGTCTACATCTCCTGGCATACCAATGCCGGCGGTGGTACCGGTACTGAAAGCTATATTCACAACACCGAACCAACTGCCGGCAGTGCGGCCCTTCAGGATTGGGTCCACGCTGAACTGATCCATGACCTCAGGGCGGCCTGGAACCCACAGTGGGTGGATCGCGGCCAGAAGCGGGCAGATTTCAGTGAGGTGCGGGAACTATCCACCATTCCTGGCCTGTTGCTGGAAGTAGCATTCCACGATACAACCGACCCCGGCGATGCCGACGATCTTGCCGAGCCGATCTTTCGCCAGATCGCGGCCCGCGCCGTGTATCAGGGCATAGTCAAGTACTATGCCAACCGCGAAAGCGGGCCAGTTCGCCTGCTGCCAGAGCCTCCCCTTGGTCTATCCGCCCGGAGTACGGGATCTGGTCAGGTGACCCTGACCTGGTCCGCGCCGCCCTGCTGCGACGGCGTGGGTGGGGGTGCCGCCACATCCTTCAAGGTTTATCAGAGCACCGATGGGCGGGCCTTTGACAACGGCACCCACGCGGCCAACCCCTCTCTCATCGTGAGCAACGTGCCACCTGGTACCCTCCGCTTCTTTCGCGTCACCGCCATCAACGAGGGCGGTGAGTCGTTTCCCACGCCGGTCGTCGCCGTGCGCACTCCTGAGACCGGCAAAGGTACCTCCTTTCTCATCGTGGACAGCTTTCAACGGCTGGATCAGGCCGCCCTGGTCCCGCAATATGAAGCCTCGAACCTGGGCACTGATCGACGCATGTTCCTGGAGCGCATGAACCGCTACGACTATGCGGTCGAGCACGGGCAGGCCCTTGCTGCTTGTGGGCTCGCCTTCGATGGCGCGGCCAGCGAGGCGGTTGAGGCTGGTGATATCGCTCTGCGCGCTTATCCTGCCCTGGACTGGTTCGCCGGTGAGGATTCCGTTGCCGACGCTGCACTTGGTGACAGGGAGCAAAGCCTGTTGGCCACCTATCTCAACGGGGGTGGCAAGCTTCTCATTTCTGGCAGCAACATAGGCTACGACCTGGTGGGCCAGGGGCGGGCCCCGGCCTTTTACCGCGATTTCCTCCGGGCGGCGTACTTGGGTGATGACGCTGGTACCCATGACTTTGTAGGTGTGCCAGGCGGCCCCTTTGAGGGACTGGCCGGCAGCTTTGACGATGGTTCAGGCGGTATCTACGAGGTAGAGTCTGCCGACCGGCTCGCTCCCACCGCTGGCTCGGCCCAGGTGCTGACCTATACCGGCGGCGCTGGCGGTGGCGCCGCCGTTGCTTACCAGGGAGACTACGCTGTCCTCCACTTTGGCTTTCCGCTGGAGGCTATTAGCGATCCTCAGGTACGTTCTGTTCTCTTTTGCGCTGCAGCGGAGGAGCTGTTGGGCAATGCGATGCCGCCGGAGGGAACCTGCTCCCCGCGACTCATCAATCCTGGGTTTGAGGGCGGCAAGGACCAGGCATCCTGGACGATTGACTCCACCGGCGGAGGCCCGGTTCTCGCCCATCGTGACGACTTGCCGCCAACCGTGGAACCGCACAATGGTGACTGGCTGGCCTGGCTGGGCGGGCGCACGCCCGGGACCCGGGTTACCACAACCCTCACACAGGTCGTGGCGCTCCCGCCCGGCGAGCCGTCTGTCTCCTTGAGCTTGTCTTGGTCTGTCCACCTCGGAGCGGCCGGACCTGCTATGGACGATACGCTGTCCATCGGCATCGCTGACCTCAACGGCAACCATCTGGCCGAGCTGTTGACCATCAGCGGACAATCTCAGTCCGGTACATGGCAGGCTTCCGAGTTCCATCTGGATGCCTTTGCCGGTCAGACGGTGCAACTTGTGATCCGCGCCGAAAGCAACCATACAGCCTTCTTTGTGGACGATACAAGCCTCACCACCTGTGGGCCACAGGGGCCGGACGAGTACCGTGCCCTGTGGGTGGATGCCTACCACGACGGGGCCAAGACTCCTCAGCAGATAGACGAGCTGATAGAGACTGCTCAAGCTGGCAACTTCAATACCCTTTTTGTCCAGGTCCGGCGACGTGGGGATACTTACTACCCTTCAGGGATCGATCCCTGGGCCCCCGATGCAAGATCTGGTTTTGACGCCCTGGAGTATCTCATCCAGCGGGCCCATGCAGCAGGTATCGAGGTTCACGCCTGGGTGACCGCTCTGGCTATTTGGGGCGGGGACACTCTGCCCACCGCGCCCGAACATGTCTTCAACCAGCACGGGTCAGGCGCCGAGGGTCGCGACAATTGGCTGATGACCAGCCACGGCCACGAGGACCGCCCGGATGATGGGGTCTATTACTTGGACCCCGGTCACCCTGACGCCCTGGACTATACGGTGGCCATTAATGTCGAGCTGGCAAGTCGCTATGACCTCGACGGTTTGCATCTGGATCGCATTCGTTATCCGTGGCAGAATTGGGGATACAATCCCACATCGCTGGCCCGCTTCCAAGCCCTTACGGGGCGCGACGACCGGCCCCAGCCCGACGATGCGCAGTGGCTGCAATGGCGGCGTGACCAGGTCACAGCCCTGGTGCGCAAGGTGTACCTGACCACGACGGCTGTCAATCCACGGCTGAGGGTTAGTGCGGCCCTTTCGGCTGCTGATGCATCGCCGGGTGAGACCACTCCCTGGGTCACCCGTACCCCGTACACCCACCACCTGCAAGACTGGCCGGCCTGGCTGCAGGAGGGTATCATCGATCTGGGTATGCCCATGATCTATCGCGACCAAGATACCGCGGCCGGCGACTTTGATGGGTGGATTGATTGGGCAAAGGACCATCAATATGGTCGAGCGTTAGTGCTGGGCTCGGGGCTCTACCTCAATACTGTTGAAGACAGTATGGCCCAATGGCGCGAGATCCGCCAGCCCTCCAGAACTGGAAACCAGGCCCTCGGGATTGTCGGCTACAGCTATGCCACTCCCAGCAATGCTCAAACGTCGCACCGAGCCCTTGCGAACCTGGCAGCGACTCGAGTGTTCACCGAATCGGCCTTTGTACCAGACATCTCATGGAAAGACACCCCCTCGACGGGTCATCTGATGGGTATTCTCGGGCCAGCTCTGCCCTGCCGGCCTGCCCTGGACGGCCAGATCCTGACCCTCACGGGGCCGCAGGTCCGTACATTGCTGGCGGATGGCAGCGGCTGGTTCGGCGCTGTCGATCTCCTACCTGGCCGGTACCGGCTCACCACAGAGATTGTGACCCCGAGCTGGGTGATAAACGTTCCGGTGACTGTGACCCCGGGGGCCGTTACGGAAAGGCAGATCGTCCTGCCCGACTGCCGGCAGCCCCTGCAAAAGCTCTATCTACCGTTGATCCAGAGGCAATAGGCCATTGCCTGGTTTGCGGACAAGACAACTCGTGTCAATGCTATTGGTGACCGCATGGGTTCGGTTGTTTCGAACCTTGACTTTTTGACCCTCCAGCCGGTTTTGGGTATAATGGCAGCATAGGTGCAAACATGCACGATCGCTTTTGGTGAGCAAGGGAGACGCCATATGGAACATGACCTGCGCTTGACGATCTTTTGGATCGTCCATCTGCTTCTGCTCGGCCTCTTTGCCCTTGAACTTGCCTTTGTCCTGTCCGTGTGGCTCAAGGCCAGGGTACCAGGGCTTCCAGCCGACGCCTCCCGGTGGCGCAAACTGGGCGCAGCATTGGGCTCTGGGTTCAGGCTGGTGTTCAGCCGGCGATCTGGACCCTGCTGAAGGCGCTGGTCGTGGACGGCATGGTCCACCGCCGGCTCTATCACATCGACCTGCGGCGCTGGGCTGTCCACATCGCGGTTTTTGGCTCGTGGCTGGTGCTGGGTATTCTTTCGACCATCACCGGCGTTGTCGTCGAGATCCTACCCTTGCTGGGCATGAGCCCCTGGAGGCCGCCTCCCTGCCCATCATCGGCCCTCTGTACCACGCCGACGTGTGGTGGGTTGCTCTGCTCAATGAAGTGCTGGGACTGGTCGTGCTGGGCGGTATGATTCTGGTGATCTATCGCCGCTATGTCCAGAAGGATCCTCAGCTGCGAACCATCCCCGCGGACAGTATCGTCATCACGTTCCTGACCCTCATCGCCTTTAGCGGTTTTCCGGCGGAGACCTTTCGATTGCTGGCCGACTATACGACACCCGCAGGGAGTCTTTGCTCCCAGCCCGATCCATGCTGCCCCCGGACAAACTTCCGCCTGTTCTGTACGATCGTCTGGGGGCCCCAGTGGGGGTTCGCCGGCTACCTGTCTCAGCCCTCGGTCTCGGAGCACTGCGGGTCAGCCCCGAGGTTTGGGACCTGTTCCACAACCTCTTCGTTCTGGCTGCATTTCGTCATTGTCACTGCCCTGCTGTTCCTCCTGCCCTTCAGCCGCTTCTTCCACGTGATCATGAGCCCCGTCATCGTCGCCTACAATACGGTGGCGGAGCAGGAGGCTCACGATGAGCGCCTGCGTCACCGCCGGAAGATGCCGCACATTGCTGCTGGGCCCCAGGCGCCAGCAGCGTAGGGAGGAGAAGCAATGGCCAGGGAGAACCGGAAAGTAGATCTGGCGAATTTCACCCTGCATCAGATGATGGAGATGGAGGCCTGCACCCGCTGTGGTGAGTGTATCGAGAGCCTGCCCCACCTTTGCCGAGGCGCAGAGCGAAGAGATTCATCCCCTGCAAAAGATCACCCGGATCAAGAATTTCTGGAAGGCCGACCATCTGGGGTTCCTGGCGCGGCTGTTCGGCATCCGTCCGCCCACGGAGGACGAAAGGGCAGCCTTTGGCCGGGGGGTCTACCAGTGCACGCTCTGCGCCCGTTGCCACGTGGTCTGTCCGGTGCAGATCGATACCCGCCCGCTTTGGATCTCGATGCGCGAGCAGTTGGTCGAATGGGGCCTTTACCCTGAGGTCTTTGACACCCTGAGGGATCGCGTCACCAGCCAGTACAATATCTCGGGGGAGGACAATGCCAATCGCCTGGTCTGGACAGAGAACATGGACCAAGTCCCCGAGGGCCTGGAACGCAAAATAGGTGCGGACACCGTCTATTTCGTGGGTTGCGTCGGGTCCCTGTATCCCCGCGTGTATAGCGTGCCCCAGAGCTTTGTCCAGATCCTGGAACGCGCCGGTGAGGACTTTACCACGCTGGGTGGCGAGGAATGGTGCTGCGGCTTCCCGCTGCAGATTGCCGGAATGGGCAAATCGGCCCTGGATCTGGCTCGCCACAATGTCGAAGCGGTACAGGCCATCGGCGCCCGGCGGTTGGTAGCCACCTGCCCTTCCTGTTACCATACCTGGGTGCACGAGTATCCCCGCATTCTCGGAGAGCCGCTGGGGGTGGAAGTGCTCCATGCCACTGAACTACTAGGTGAGCTGATTGCTGAACGGAGGATCGAACTGCGCGGTTTCCCGCAACCGGTGACCTATCACGACCCCTGTGACCTGGGCCGTACCAGCGCCATCTATGATGAACCGCGCGAGATCATCCAGGCCATCCCCGGCATCCAGTTCACCGAAATGGCTGATAATCGGGAGATGGCCCTGTGCTGCGGTGGCGGGGGCGACGCCGAAATGGCCGATGCCCAGCTGACGGCCGCCGTCGCCAGGCGCCGCATCGAGCAGGTCCAGGAGACAGGCGCCAAGGTGGTGATCTCTGCCTGCCAGCAGTGCAACCGCACGCTGGCAGAGGCCGCCCGCAGAAATCGAATCCGCGTCCGAGCCATGGATATTACCGAGGTGGTTTTGGCCGCGATGGAAGAATGAATACCCAACCGGATAGAGGGAGGTAAGGAACCATGAAGATCGATCAATACGAGTTCCCCGACGATCTACTTTTCGATCTGGAGCACAATTGGGTCCGTATCGAGGGAGGCACGGCGACCATCGGCCTGAGTGACTTTGGGCAGGACTTGGCTGGCGAGATCGTCTACGCCGAGATGCCCCGGGTGGGCCGGGAAATCATACAGGGCCAGGCTTTCATGTCCTTGGAATCGGGCAAGTGGGTCGGCCGTGTCAAGGCCATTGTCAGCGGCAAGATCACCGAGGCCAACGAAGAGATCGAGTGGGAGAGCACCGTCATCAACGAGGATCCATATGGGGAAGGCTGGTTTGCCAAGGTGGAGCTTTCCGACCAGCCGGAGGGCCTCATGAAGCCATCTGACCCTGAATTTGCTGCGCTGATCGCTGCTGAACGGGAAAAGTACGGCAAGTAGTTTCCACTGGCCAGATCGGGACTGCTCATGCTGTACTCAATGGAACGCTCCGTGCCAAAGCGTCACCTCGCTGGGACTGGGCGTGTGCTGTGTCAGTTTTGGGGCAGGCTGGCATCTTGTGGTATAATGGCCACCGAACATAGTTTGTAGGGTACAGTCAGGAAAGTCTTGGGTTTCACCTTTCCTGACAAGCGGCACGTCACGCCTACAATAGGTGGCAGGCAGGGCGGCCTGCCCAGAGGGGTATGGGGCCGCCCACGGCACTGAACTCTGGGGAAAGGGCCCCGGTCATAAAGTCGATTGGGTCTAGCGAGAGTCAGATTGTCTGCCACCGTTCAGCGGCCATCCTCGCAGACCCCTTTTTTTGTTGGCGGAAATGCAAGGTGGCTATTCTTTGCCATCAAGTTGATAGGAGAAGCGCAGATGTGTACGACGGCCAACAAGGCAATTGATCTTGATCTAATGAGTCCGATCTTTGAAAAGTACCGGGAGCAAAAGGGGGCTCTGATCCCCATCCTGCAAAAGTCGCAGGATATCTATGGCTATCTGCCGCCTGAGGCCCTGCAGCTCATCGCCGACCAGCTTGGTGTGGCCTTGGGCAAGGTCTATGGCGTGGCTACCTTTTATTCCCAGTTCTACCTGGAGCCCAGAGGGCGGCACGTGCTCAAACTGTGCGATGGTACGGCCTGCCACGTCAAAGGCACGCCTTCTCTGGCCACTGCTGTGGAACATGCCTTTGGTATCGGTCCGGGGGAGACATCCGAGGATGGCGAACTCACGATGGAGCTGGTCTACTGTGTCGGGTCCTGTGCGCTGGCTCCTGTGACGGTTCTGGACGACCAAGTGATCGGGCGCGCCCAGCCGGCGGCGCTGGTGCGTCGTTTGGAGAAAGAGATCGCCAAGGGGAAAGAAGCATCGGACGCCTGAGCGGGATAGAAAGGAAACATGACGATGAAGGTTCCGGAGACAGCGACAGTGCTTGATGTCGCGGACAGTACAATAGCTCCAATGCCCTGGACAATCTCTGTCTGTATGGGCACAGGCTGCACCTCCTCCGCCAGCACGGAGCTACGCCAGGCGTTAAAGGAGGAGTTGGGCAATCATGACCTCGAAGGGCAGGTCGAAGTCCGGCGCACCGGCTGCTTTGGTTTCTGCGAACAGGGCCCTATTGTGATCGTCCAGCCCGGCGAGATCTTTTACTGCAAGGTCAAGCCGGGTGACGCCAAGGCTATCGTGGGAGAGCATATACTGGGCAACCAATTGGTGAACCGGCTCTTGTTTCGTGAGCCGTCAAGCGGTGCCACCATTGAAAAGTGGCACGACATTGGCTTCTACGGCAAGCAGAAACGCATCCTCCTTGAGAACTGTGGCGTCATCGATCCCGAAAACGTGAACCACTACCTGGAGCGCGATGGATACCAGGCGCTCCGCAAGGCACTGACCGGGATGACACCGGAAGAGGTGATTCAAGAGGTTCTTGACTCGGGGATGCGCGGGCGCGGCGGGGCTGGCTTTCCCGCAGGGCTCAAGTGGCGTTTTGCCCGGCAGACTCAGAGTTGGCCCAAGTATGTCATCTGTAACGCCGATGAAGGCGACCCCGGTGCATTCATGGACCGCTCGGTGTTGGAGGGCGATCCGCACTTGGTCATCGAAGGCATGATCATTGCTGGATATGCCATTGGTGCTCAGTACGGCTACGTCTACTGCCGCGCCGAGTATCCGCTGGCGATCCGCCGGCTCGACCGCGCGCTGGCTCAGGCCCGCGAACTTGGCATGCTAGGCAAGAATGTGCTTGGATCCGGTTTTGATTTTGACATAATCATAAAGGAGGGGGCCGGGGCCTTTGTGTGCGGCGAAGAAACGGCGCTTATGGCTTCGATTCAGGGGGACCGGGGGCAGCCCTGGCCGCGACCGCCCTATCCTGCCGTCGCTGGCCTGTGGCGACAACCCAGCAATGTCAACAATGTCAAGACCTATGGCTATACATCACACATCATCCGCAAAGGTGCAGAGTGGTTCAAGAGCCTTGGCACCAAGGACAGCCCCGGTACGGCTGTCTTTGCCCTGACCGGTATGGTGAACTGTACTGGCCTGATCGAGGTCCCAATGGGGATCACGCTGCGTGAGATCATCTACGATGTGGGTGGCGGCATCCCAGAGGGAAAACGATTCAAAGGCGTTCAGACTGGTGGACCTCTGGGTGGTTGTCTGCCTGAAGAATACCTTGATACGCCAGTGGACTTTGATTCGCTGGTTGCTGCCGGCTCGGTCATGGGCTCTGGCGGGATGATCGTCGCCGACGAGAGTACCTGTATGGTCGAGTTTGCCAAGTACTTTATGCAGTTCGTCTGCGACGAAAGCTGCGGCAAATGCCCACCCTGCCGTACCGGAAGCCTCCGGATGCTGGAAGTCCTGGAGCGCATCACGGCCGGAGAGGGCAAGCCGGAGGATCTGGACGAGATCCGGCGGTTGGCGGAGGGCCTCGAAAAGGGCTCTCTGTGCGCACTGGGTCAGTTGGCCCCTGCGCCCGTGATATCTACCTTGCAGCATTTCGAGGACGAATACCGGCAGCATATCGAAGAAGGGCGGTGTCCGGCCGGCAAATGCAGCGCCTTGATCAGGTTTGAGATCATTGCCGACCTTTGTACCGGCTGTACCGTCTGCGCGCGCAATTGCCCCAGCAATGCCATCAGCGGTGAGAGGCGCGAACCCCACATCATCGATCAGGCGCTGTGCGTGCAGTGTGGTTTGTGCAAAGTAGTCTGCAAGTTCGACGCCATCGAGGTTTATTGATCGGAGCAGGATAAGCAAATGAACCTAGAACTAACCATCAACGGCAACAAGGTAACGGCTCCCGAGGGCAGTACAATCCTCGAAGCTGCGCGCATGGCGGGCATTCATATCCCTACTCTATGCCACCATCCTGACCTGAGCAATGTGGGCGCCTGCCGCATGTGCGTCGTCGCGGTAGAGAGAGCGCGGACCCTGCAAACCGCTTGTACGACACCTATCGCGGCAGGCATGGTGGTCAACACCGAAAGCGAACTAGTACGTGCAACTCGCAAATTTGTCCTGGAGATGCTGCTGACCGACCATCCTAACGACTGCATGACCTGCGAGGTGAACGGCGACTGTGAACTGCAGGATCTGGTTTATGACTATGGCCTCCAGTGGCCCGAACACAGCGGTCAGCGCCACAACTACGAGATCGATTCAGACCCGAATCCTTTTGTGTTCATCGATCGCAACAAATGCATCGTTTGTGGCCGCTGTATCCGGGCCTGTAGCGAGATTCAAAACCGCGATGTCTGGAACTTTGCCCAACGCGGTTTTGAGACCAAGCTCGTCGCCGGCGCCGACCAGCTCATGCTCGATGCCCGTTGTGAAAGCTGTGGCCAGTGTGTGGCCTACTGCCCCGTCGGCGCCCTGTACGACAAGATGAGCCTGGGCCTGGGGCGGCCCAACCAGGTCAACAAAGTGCGGACCACCTGCTCCTACTGCGGTGTGGGCTGCACTTTTGATCTGAACGTGCGCGACGGCAAAGTTGTGCGCGTCACCAGTTCCGAGGATGCGCCGGTCAACGGCATGTCGCTCTGTGTCAAAGGCCGCTACGGTTACGACTACCTACACCACCCCGACCGCCTGACCCGGCCTCTGGTGCGGGCCAAGTGGTTGGATGGTGCCGAAGAGAGGTTGGCAAGCGGCGAGTGGCGAATCGTCGACTCCCAATCCACAACCCCCACGCCAGACGATATGGTTGAAACTGACTGGGATACCGCGCTGGACCTGGTAGCCAACCGCTTCGCCAAGGTCAAGCAGGAACATGGCAGCGATGCCTTTGCCGTGCTGGCTTCGGCCAAGTGCACCAACGAGGAGAACTATCTCTTTAACAAGTTCACGCGACAGATCCTGGCGACCAATACCATCGACCACTGTGCCCGTCTCTGACACAGCGCTACTGTCACCGGTCTGGTGACAAGCTTTGGCAGCGGTGCGATGACCAACTCCATCCGCGACATCGTCCAGGAGAGCGAGTGTTTCTTTATCATCGGCAGCAATACCACCGAGCAACATCCCGTCATCGGGACCAAGATCCGGCAGGCGGTGCGGTACCGCGGAGCAAAGCTCATCGTGGCCGACCCCCGTCGCATCGACATCGCCGGTTATGCCGATCTGTTTCTGCAGCACAAGCCGGGTACCGACATTGCCCTGCTCAACGGCCTAATGCACGTCATTCTTCGTGAAGGTTGGCAGGACGAGGCATTTATCGCCGAGCGAACTGAAAATTTCGAGGCCCTCAAAGCTACCATCCAAGAGTACACCCCTGAGGTGGCCAGCCGGATCTGCGGCGTACCAGCCGAAGAGATCGAGAAGGCGGCCAGGATGCTGGCCGAAAACCGGCCCGGCTCCCTGCTATACTCGATGGGTATCACCCAGCATACCGATGGCGTGGCCAACGTGATGAGCTGCGCCAACTTGCAGATGCTGCTGGGAAATATGGGTGTGCCCGGGGGCGGCGTGAATCCTCTGCGCGGCCAAAACAACGTCCAGGGCGCCTGTGATATGGGGGGCTTGCCCAATGTTTACCCCAGCTACCAACCGGTGACCTCTCCCCCGTCCAGAAAAAATTCGAGGAAGCCTGGGGCGTGCCCCTGTCGAATCGGGTCGGGCTGACCGTCACCGAGATGCTTCACGCTGCCGAGGCAGGAACCGTGCGCTGCCTGTACGTCATCGGCGAGAATCCCATGACCAGTGACCCAGACCTGAATCACGTGCGCCATGCCCTCCAAAAAACAGAGTTTCTGGTGTTGCAGGACATCTTTGTAACCGAGACGGGCCCCTTTGCCGACGTGATTCTGCCAGCAGCCAGCTTTGCCGAAAAGAACGGTACCTTTACCAACACCGAACGGCGCGTGCAGTTGGTGCGCCGGGCCATCGATCCGCCCGGCGAGGCCCGCTCAGATTCCTGGATCGTCACCGAACTGGCCCGGCGCTTGCTCGAACTCGGGGCGGCAATACCTGACCCGGAGGCGCCCCATGCCGGTTGGGACTATGCCTCCACCACTGACGTGCTGGTCGAGATCAACGCCCTGTCGCCCATCTATGCCGGCATCACCCCCGAGCGGCTGGCCATGGGCGAACAGCTCCAGTGGCCCGTGCCCAGTGCCGATCACCCCGGCACACCCATTCTGCATGTGGGCAGATTCAGCCGCGGGGTGGGCCGCTTTGCCGCGGTGGATTATACGGAACCAGATGAACTGCCCGACGACGAATACCCGCTGATGATGACCACCGGACGCGTGCTTTATCACTGGCACGGCGGTGAGATGACACGCCGCGCTCGCGGTCTGGAGGAGGTTTATCCGGAGGCGCTAATCGAAATCAATCCCCATGATGCCCACAAAGTAGGGATCATGGACGGCAACATGATGAAGGTCACTTCGCGCCGGGGCGAGATCGTGGCCAAAGCCGAGGTGACCGACCGGGTGGAGCCGGGATTGATCTTCTCCACCTTTCACTTCCCCGACTCGGCGGCCAACTTCCTGACCAACCCGGCCCTGGACCCAGTGGCCAAGATCCCCGAATTCAAGGTCTGCGCTGTCAAGGTGGAAGCCGTATAGAGGAGGCGTCGAATGGACATCCGCAAGATCTACGAGTACGCGTTGCAGCGTGAGCATGAGGGCAAGCGTTTCTTTGCCGAAAACGCAGATCGATTGAGCCACGCCGCGGCAGCGGGCGCCTTCAGACAACTGGCGGCCGAGGAGCAAACGCATATCAACTTTATCCAGGCCCAACTCGATGCCCTGGATTTGGGCGAACAGCCCAGGATTTCCATGGGCATAGAGCTGGAACAGGATGGATTCTTTTCTCAACGGGCCGAGTCCGAGATGCTCGATCAGACCGTAGTGGAGGCCATGGTGCCCGATCTGCCTGTGCTCCGCATGGCCTACTTGATCGAGCGTGACTTTGCCGAATTCTACGAAATGGCGGCTGCCAAGTCCGAAGGCGAGGCGAAAAAAGTTCTGGGAATGTTGGCGACCTGGGAGCGCGGCCACGAAAGGCTATTCAAGGGCCTGCACGACAGGGCATTTGAGGAATACGCTCAGATGCCGTGGGGGGGCTGATCGTCCCCGCGCTGCGCCATGCTTGGTGAGAGCGCGCTACCGGGTCAAGATGCCATTCCACTCCCCAGTGGCTAGGCATAGAATACCTCGTACCCTACTCGGCCCCTGACTCCAGGGTGCCTGGGTATGGCTGGCAAAGGCATCGGCATCACCCACGTAAGTGCACAACTCCGTCTGGCATCAAGAGTGAGGGCTGACCCGGAAAGGGATGGCCCTCACTCTGCATCTGGCGAAGGAGCGCCCGCGTTGTTGGGGTCCTGGTCTCCCACCAGAAGCTGTTGCACCCTCGGGGCGCACTCGGAATCGACAAAGACCGTTACCCGATCTCCGCCTTTCAGTACCGTATACCCGTGGACCATGTGCAGCCTGCGGCCACGCCGCACCGAGACGAGTAGGCAATCTTCGGGTAGTCCGAGTTCGCTGATCCGCTGCCCAACGGCGGGCGAGTTGGGAGGAATCCTCATGTGAAGAAAGCTTGTACCATCCACCTGGCCCAGTCGCATTACCTCGGCCTGGTGTTGGTGGTGGGCGCGCGCGGCGATGGCTTGATCGTAGGCGCGGATGATGTCGGCGCGACGCACCGCCCCCACCAGTCGCCTGGATCCTTCCTCCTCGACTACGGGCAACCGGCCCACATCGCGACGACCCAACTGGCGCAATGCCTTCCACATTGGCTCGTAGGGATAAGCAACCAAGATGTCACTCTGTGTCGCAATATCGGCCACTGTCTTGCCGGTAGTGGTACCCGCCGCCCTGGCTCGTTCCATGTCCTGGATGCTAACCACGCCTGCCAGTTCGCCGGCCTCATCCACGACAGGAAAACCGTGATGGTGGGTGCGCGCGAACACGGCGGCCAGTTCGTCCAGCGACATGTCCAGCGGGACCGTATCCACCTCGGTGGTCATCGCCTCGCGCACCGTGATCCCCTGCATGACGTCAATGTCCTGACCTTGGCTCAGATGGACCCCTCGCCGGGTGAGTTTGAGCGTGTAGATCGATTCGCTGCTGATGAGGCGGGAGACTAACGTGCTCATGACCGTGGTGAGCATTAGTGGCAAGATGATGTGATAGTCCCCCGTCATTTCAAACAAGATGAGGATGGATGTGATAGGAGCGTGGGCCGTACCCGTAAAGAAGGCGGACATACCTACCAGGGCGTAGGCGCCCGGAGGGGCCGTGATGGCCGGAAAGAGGGTATGGACCACCACGCCAAAAGCCTCTCCCAGCATGGCTCCCATAAAGAGAGACGGAGCAAAGATACCACCAGAACCGCCAGAGCCAAGGGTAATGATCGTGGCAAGGATCTTTGCCAAGAGCAGTACCATGGCCATCTGCAATGCCAATTCGCCAAACAGAGCCTGGGTAACGGTGGGGTAGCCAACGCCAAAGACCCGAGGAAAACCATCGATCTTGGGGGTGAGGATCCCCACGACTCCCAGAAGCACGCCACCAAGTACAGGCTTAAAGTACTCGGGGAAGTGGAGCTTGTCCCAGAGATCCTCGGAGAGGTATAGCAGACGGGTGAATCCCACGGCACCCAGGGCAGCCAGCAGCCCCAGCAGGGTATAGAAAAGCAGCTCCCAGGGACTGACCAGAACATACTCTGGGGCCACAAAGGCACGTAGGTCGCCTTCAAAGGCGTGGGCGACCACGTCCGCCACCACGGCCGAGATGACGACCGCCCCAAAATAGGTGGCATGGAACTGGCCCAGGATCACCTCTAGGGCAAAGACAGATCCGGCGATAGGGGCGTTGAACGTGGCTGCGACGCCACCTGCCGCGCCGCAGGCCACCAGGTTGCGTACCCGGTCATCCGAAAGACGAAAGAGCTGGCCGACGGCGGAGCCCAGCGCCGACCCGATCTGGGCGATAGGGCCTTCCCGCCCAACCGAACCACCGGTACCAATGCAAATGGCTGAAGCCAGCGCCTTGACGACGGCCACGCGGGGCCGGATGCGACCCCCACGCAGGGCAACGGCCTCCATCACCTCCGGTACACCATGGCCCTTGGCCTCGCGGGCATAGCGATAGATGAGCGGCCCAAAGATCGCGCCGCCCAGGGCCGGGATGATGAGAAGATAGAAGGGATAGATCCCCTCCATGGCCCCAGCTAGGCCATCGTAAGCCAGCCTGTGCACGCCCTCGATGAGCCGTCGAAAGACGACTGCGCCCAGGCCGGCGCCGATGCCCACAATGACGGCTGTAAACAGGATGACGCCTGACTCGGAGAGCCTGCGCTGATCCAGCCAACGCGGCAGGCGTTGCCGCCATTGGTACTTGCTGGACCGGCCAGCATGATCATAAAAAGATGAAGAAACAACCGCCATCGCGATTCCTCCCGCGCGAGAGGCTACTTGTTGTAAGTGTGGGCCGACGCCCCCGGCAGGTTCCGGCTAGCGCCCACGGCCATGGAGGCGATATCAGGGCTCACAGTGCTCTGGTGGCGGAAGCGCAATCCCTGGCCCGAAGACAAAAGCCATCCCAAGTGGGATGGCTTTCATTTTGTGCTTCACAGTAGCCCGGCTAGACGATTTCGACGACCGCATCCTGCTCTTTGAGAGCATTGGCCGCTGTTTCAGCCTGTTCCTTCGGTGCGCCCTCCAGGACTTTGGTCGGAGCGCTATCGACCAACTCCTTGGCCTCTTTCAAGCCCAGGTCGCCGCGGAACGTACGTACAGCCTTGATGACCTGGATCTTTTTGGGGCCGATCTCCTTCAGGATTACGTCGAATTCGGTTTTTTCTTCCTCTTCCTCTGCGGCTTCAGCTGCGCCCGCTGCCGGCAAGCCAGCCATGGCCATCGGCGCTGCTGCTGAGACGCCCCACCTGTCCTGGAGCATCTTGGACAATTCGGCTGCTTCCAACAACGATAGCTCGTCCAGAGCCTCCGCTAGTTTTTCCAGTTTCTCAGACATTGTGTCTTTTCCTCCCTAGTTTTCTCATATTCGAGTTTGTTGTTTTTGGGGCTACGCCGCGGCTTCCGTCGCGGACTCTGCGCCTTGCTCAGATCGTGCCTGCAAGACCTGTACCAGTTCGCGCAGCGGCGCAGCAATAGTACTTGCGATGCTACCCATGGGCCCCTGTATGGCCGCAAGCATCTCAGCCAGAAGGACCTCGCGCGGTGGCAGAGCCGCTAGGCTCTGAACCCTGCTGACGTCGAGAAAATCGGTGCCGAGAATCGCCCCTCTGATTTGCAGTGCACTCGACTTTTTGGCAAAGTCTGTCAGCGCTTTGGCAATGGGCGGAACTTCTTCCTGGCAATAGCCAACGGCAATTGTACCATTAAGCTGATCAGATGGGACCGGGATTTCGGCTCGCTCCAGGGCCAGCTTAAACAGTGTGTTTTTGACTATTTGAAAGGTGCCCCTGTCCTCCCGCAACTTGTTGCGCAGTTCCGTGAGTTCTGCAACAGTCAGCCCGCGGTAATCCGCTAGGATGAGTGCCTGGCTGTTGGACATCCTTTCCACATAGTCTGCCACCATCTGTTTCTTCTTTTCCTTGGTAATGGCCAATCTATCTCACCTCCTTCGTTCTGAACGTTCTCTCAAGAAACCCTTTTTTGATGCCTTGTTCTGCGCAAGCCCCAGTGGAACCAAAAAAGCCCTTGCGCCACCGCTGCAAAGGCTTCTGCCCGAGCGTTTGGGATCGGACTTGCCAAACCCCGCCTTCAAGGGCTCTTACTTTGCCTCGGCAGGCCTCACCGTTTGAGCGCCAATTGGCGCACCTGCTGTCTTGGGCGCGATGCAATTGTCAGAGTACGGGTTCGTAGAGTCTAGGCCGTCTTCATGGCAACCGCCAGCATGGGGTCTACGCGGATACCAGGCCCCATCGTGTTGGTTACCGTCACCTTGCCGATATAAGTACCCTTCGAAGCGGCAGGACGGGCCTTGACGACGGCTTCCATGACAGTTGCCATGTTCTCCTTGAGGCTGTCCACGGGAAAGCTGGCCCTGCCAATGGGCACGTGGATGTTGGCTGTCTTGTCAATCCGATACTCCACGCGTCCCTGACGCGCTTCCCGTATCACCCTGTCCAGATCGTCCTCGGAAACGATGGTTCCTGCTTTGGGACTGGGCATCAATCCTCGGGGGCCCAAGACCCGGCCCAATCGACCGACTTTACGCATCATAGGTGGCGTGGCAATGGCGATGTCAAAGTCGAACCACCCCTTTTGTATCTGCTCGATTAGCTCATCACTCCCGACATAGTCGGCGCCGGCATCGCGCGCGATCTTTTCACCTTCACCCTCGGCGAGAACCAGAATCCGGACTGTCTTGCCAGTACCTTTGGGCAGCAGAACGACCCCCCGCACCTGCTGATCCGCGTGCCTGGGATCAAGACCTGTTCGCAAATGTAATTCAATCGTAGCATCGAATTGGCTATAGTTGGTTTTCTTGGCCAGATCCAGCGCATCTTCGGGCGTATATAGACGTCCCGGTTGGACCAGTTTCGCTGCTTCTTGATACTTTTTCCCTCGTCTTGCCATTTCCATCTCCTCTGTGGTGCTGATGGGGGCTTTGCCCCTCCCACGCTTCCAAGATCCCTGAGGGCTTGTCTGCACCCCGCCATCACCGGCGAAAGATCTCACCGTGGATGCAAGGATCACTCCCTCAGGGGTCCAATGGGCTATTCTACGACTTTGATCCCCATGCTCCGGGCTGTGCCCTCGATCATGCGCATGGCACCCTCTATGTCGTAGGCATTCAGGTCTTGCATCTTTTGCTCGGCAATCTCGCGCACCTGCTGCCGCGACACAGTGCCCACCGTGGTTATGGTTACTTCGGAGGCTCCTTTGGAGACACCCGCAGCCTTTTTCAAAAGATCCGTGGCCGGCGGGGTCTTTAGGTCAAAGCGGAATGAATTGTCCTGAAAGACAGTGATCTCGGCCGGGATGATACTGCCAGCTTGGTGAGCAGTTCGCGCGTTATAATCCTTGCAAAAGGCCATGATGTTGATTCCATGCTGGCCCAGCGCGGGACCCACTGGCGGCGCCGGTGTAGCTTTGCCTGCCGGTATCGCCAATTTGACGATTGCTTTAACTTTCTTTGCCATTTAGCTTCTCCAACGATACAGGGCTAGATCTTTTCTACCTGCAAGAAATCGAGTTCAACGGGAGTCTCCCGACCAAAGAAGGAGACCAGGATCCGTACCTTTCCCTTGTCAGGAAAGATGTCATCTACACCGCCCACAAAATCCTCAAAGGGGCCGTCGCAGATGCGGACTTTTTCGCCGGGACGGAAGGTAACTGTGACCCGGGGCGTTTCGGCGCGCATTCGCTTCAGGATTCTTTCTACGTCACGTTTGCGCAACGGTGTTGGTCTGCGGACCGAGCCTACAAAGCCAGTCACGCCTGGGGTGTTGCGGACGACGTACCACGAATCCTCGTGCATGATCATTTCCACGAGGATATAGCCCGGAAAGATCCGGCGTTCAACCGTCCGCCGCTGTCCATCCTTAAGCTCGATTTCCTCCTCGGTAGGCACCAGGACCTGAAAAATCTTGTCCTGCATACCCAACGACTCGATCCGATGCTCCAGGTTTTTCTTGACTTTGTTCTCGTAGCCAGAGTAGCTGTGGATCACGAACCAGCTGTGGCCGCCAGGTGATTCTTCCTCCGGATCGCTCTCCCGTTTTCCCCCAGTTTCTTCATCGTCATCGCCCAGAAGCGCCAAGAAACCTAGACCAGCCTCATCTGCCTCGTCTTCTGAATCGGTGGCCTTGTCTGGGACCGGCTTTGACTCGGCCTCGGCTGGCTCAAGATAGGACGCAAAGAGCTGGCGGGCCATCTCCTCTGGCCTCAGCGGTGCCTCGGCGCCAGGCGTCTCGCTAGGTGACGCTGCGTCAGCCGGCGTCGCGTCGTCCGACGTCACGTCGGCAAGTTCCTCGAAAGCTGCAACGTCGTCCGCTTCGATCACTTCAGGCTCGATTGCGCTACTGCGTTCTTCTTCCATCATTACCCACTAGTTACAAGAACAGGCCAAAGATCAAGGAGTATACCCAGTCGATGAGGCCCAGCACGATAGCCAGGAATGTGGTTACCAAGATGACAATAACCGTCAAGTTGACTGCCTCTCTCCGGGTCGGCCAAGAGACCTTTTTCAACTCGAAATAGGTTTCTCGGAAATACCGGACGATGCCGTTTTCTTGCACTTTCCTGGCGGTCGCTGACCTTGCCACGGATCCTCTTCTCCTTTACCTACTATGCAACATGGGATCCCACAAGGATGTGAGGATGTCACGCTGCCTCGAATATCTGATTCCTAGACTTGAAGACACCGCCCCATCGTGCTCCCATGAGACGGTGTCCGCTCTCCCAGGCAGGCCAGGCAGGACTTGAACCCGCAACCTACGGTTTTGGAGACCGTTGCTCTGCCAAATTGAGCTACTGGCCTGTGCAAGCCCAAGGCGGATCGAGATCCGCCCTGGGACCGAATCCTATTTCGTCTCTCGATGCAAGGTATGGGTTCGGCAGCGCGAACAGTACTTTTTCAACTCCATACGGTTCGGGTCGTTGCGCCGATTCTTGGAAGACGTGTAATTCCGTTCCTTGCACTCGGTACAAGCAAGGGTCATGACGATGCGAACTGCTCTTTTAGCCATAGTCTAATCGCTATTTCAGAATCTCGGTGATGACACCCGAGCCAACGGTTCGGCCGCCTTCGCGCATGGCAAAGCGGGAACCGGCTTCCAGGGCCACCGGCACGATCAGCTTCACACCCAGGCTCACATAGTCCCCGGGCATGACCATCTCTACGCCTTCCGGCATCTCTACGGCCCCTGTGACATCCAGGGTGCCGATGTAGAACTGCGGCCGGTAGCCGGCAAAGAAGGGCGTATGCCTGCCGCCCTCGTCCCGCCGCAAGACGTATACCTCACCTGTAAACTCTGTGTGCGGCTTGATGCTTCCAGGCTTGGCCAGCACCTGTCCCCGCTCAACGTCCTCACGGTTTATGCCCCGCAGCAGACAGCCGACATTGTCCCCGGCCATGCCCTCGTCGAGGATCTTGCGGAACATCTCCACCCCGGTGCAAACGGTCTTGACCGTCTCTTTGATGCCAATGATCTCGACTTCGTCCATGGTATGGATCATGCCCCGGTCCACGCGGCCGGTGACCACGGTGCCCCGCCCCTTGATGCTGAAGACGTCCTCAATGGGCATCAAGAAGGGCTTGTCGATCTCGCGCTCGGGCGTGGGGATGTACTCGTCCACGACCCGCATCAGCTCCCAGATGCAAGCATACTCGGGGGCGTTCGGATCTGTGCTGGTGCTCTCCAGGGCGTCGCGGGCGCTGCCGCGGACGATGGGAATGTCATCGCCGGGGAAGCCATAGCTGGAGAGCAACTCGCGAAGCTCCAACTCGACCAGTTCGAGCAGTTCGGGGTCGTCCATCATGTCGACTTTGTTCAAAAAGACAACCATGGCCGGCACTTCTACCTGACGCGCCAGCAAGACGTGCTCGCGGGTCTGGGGCATGGGCCCATCAGGAGCAGCCACGACCAGGATGGCGCCATCCATCTGTGCGGCGCCGGTGATCATGTTCTTGATATAGTCGACGTGTCCAGGGCAATCGACGTGGGCATAGTGCCGGTTCTCGGTCTCGTACTCGACGTGGGCGATGGCGATGGTGATGCCGCGGGCTTTTTCCTCAGGTGCGTTGTCAATGGAATCAAAGGCTCGGAAATCGGCCCAGCCCTTCATCCCCAGGGTCTTGGTGATAGCCGCGGTCAAGGTTGTTTTGCCGTGGTCGATGTGGCCAATCGTGCCCACGTTCACATGTGGTTTTGTTCGCTCGAACTTTGCCTTTCCCATACTAGAACCTCCTGGTGCTGTTCAAAATCGTTGCCTTGTTCAAGCCCACGATGGGATTTGAACCCATGACCTCGCCCTTACCAAGGGAGTGCTCTGCCGTCTGAGCTACGTGGGCATACTTTCCTAGAGCCACCCGTCGGATTCGAACCGACGACCCAGCGCTTACAAGGCGCTTGCTCTGCCATCTGAGCTAGGGTGGCCTGTGTTCGAACTCTCCCCAGACCGCCACCCTGAATTACTGCGCAAAAAAACCGCGGCGCAAAGCACGCCAGGGTCATGTGGCGGCTTAGTATACTGACATTCAATACAAATGTCAAATCATGCCTGTCGTCTTACGTGACAGATGGTGCCATTAGCCAGGCAGTATCGCTGGCGACAGGCGGAGGGGGTGGGATTCGAACCCACGGAGCATTGCTGCTCACACGTTTTCGAGACGCGCGCATTCGACCGGACTATGCTACCCCTCCTCGCAAAGAACCATTATAGCACAGAAGCTTAGGGCCAGCAAAACCCCCAGCCCTGTTGTCCAGCCCGTCGGTAGGTGTGTTTCAGATTTCTGGATGGCAAAGCCCGGCGTATGTCATCCTTCGGCTCCGCTCAGGACATGCTCAGGGCATGCTTCACTTGGTTCAGGATGACGGTCCACGGGGAAAGTTTTTGCACATCGAGAGGCTTTCTGGGTCGTGAGCCGCCTAGAACGAAGGCATCTCTGCCCAAGTCACCCAGAATGTTGAACTACTCCCCCCGCCGGTCTGGTTTTTCCCGGTGCTTGCTGCCCGACAGCTTTTGGAGTATAATGCTGGTTCTACCCAATCGAGGCGGTCTGGCCCGTTCACCAGCCTAGGGCGAGGACCGTTCGATTCTGACGGAACAAAAACAAAGGAGCAGGTCTAGAATGGCGAAAAAGGGACGGGTTTTCAGCGGGGCACGACCGACCGGCCGCCAGCACCTGGGCAACTATTTGGGCGCGATCCGCAACTATGTGGCGCTCCAGGATGAGTACGAGTGCGTCTATTGCGTGGTCGATCTCCACGCCTTGACGACCCTGGAGGACACGGACAAGCTGACAGAGTGGACGCGCGAGATGACCCTCGACTGGCTGGCCGCGGGGATGCGTCCCGAGGAAACGATCATCTTTGTGCAGTCCCACGTGCCGCAGGTCACCGAGCTGCACACGATCTTGTCGATGGTCACGCCGCTGGGCTGGCTGACGCGTCTGCCGACCTTCAAGGAGAAGGTCCGCCAGAATCCCGACAACGTCAACTATGGCCTGGTAGGCTATCCGGTGCTCATGGCTGCCGACATTGCCCTCTACAAAGCGGACACGGTGCCGGTGGGCGTGGACCAGGCGCCCCACCTGGAGTTCACCCGCGAGATTGTCCGCCGCTTCAACCACCACTTTGGCGAGGTGCTGGTCGAGCCGCAGGCCAAGCACACCGAGTTCACCAAGGTGCTGGGCCTCGACGGCAAGGCCAAGATGAGCAAGTCGCTGGACAACCACATCGAGATCGCCGCCACGCCCGGACGAGATCTGGCAGCGGGTGCGGATGATGGTCACCGACCCAGCGCGCCGCTACCGGAACGACCCCGGCCATCCGGAGGTCTGCAACGTATTCAGCCTCCACAGCTTCTTCTCGCGCCGACGAGGTCGGCCAGATCGAGGCGGATTGCCGCTCGGCAGCGATCGGCTGTGTGGACTGCAAGAAGATGTTCGCCCAGAACCTGAGCGACTATTTTGCCCCCTTCCGTGAGCGACGCGCCCAGTTGGCAGCGGATCCCGATTACGTGTGGGACGTGCTGGCCGACGGCGCCCGCCGGGCCGGCGTCATTGCCGACGAGGTAATCGGCAGAGGTCAAGGAGGCGGTGGGACTGCCATAGCGGCCAACGCAGATCAGGGCGGAACGCATGCGAGCATGGACAGCGACATCCGTAACTTTTGTATCATCGCCCATATCGATCATGGCAAGAGCACCCTGGCCGACCGTTTGCTGGAGCGTACCGGTACGGTCAGCGAGCGGGAGATGATGGACCAGGTGCTGGATACCATGGATCTGGAGCGCGAAAAGGGCGTGACCATCAAGGCCTCGGCCGTGCGCATGGCCTACACGGCAGCCGATGGCCAGGAGTACGAGCTGAACCTGATCGACACTCCCGGGCACGTCGACTTTACCTACGAGGTGAGCCGCGCCCTGGTCGCCTGCGAGGGCGCGCTGCTGGTCGTCGATGCCAGCCAGGGGGTGCAGGCCCAGACCCTGGCCAATCTGTACCTGGCCCTCGATGCCGGTCTGACCATCGTGCCCGTCATCAACAAGATCGACCTCGTCTCGGCCCAGCCAGAGGAGGTGGCTCAGGAGGTGGAGGACCTGCTGGCCATCCCCGCCGACGGACGCGATCTATACCTCGGCCAAAGAGGGCACCGGCGCCGAAGCCGTGCTGCAGGCTGTGGTGGACGCATTCCCGCCACCCGCGGGGCACGCCGGACCAGCCGCTGCGGGCCCTGATCTTTGATTCCCACTATGATTCCTACAAGGGTGTGATCGCCTACGTCCGCGTCGTGGACGGCGCAGCTGCGTCGCGACGACGCTCTGCTGCTGATGTCAAACCTGCAGCCGGTGCTGACCCATCGAGGTCGGCGTCTTTCGCCCGGGCATGGAACCATGCGAGAGCCTGAATGCTGGCGAGGTGGGCTACGTGGCCACCGGCCTCAAGACGCTGCAGGATTGCCGCGTGGGCGACACCTTCACCCTCAGAGTCGAGCCCGGCCGCCGAGCCGCTGGCCGGCTACCGTCCGGCCAAGCCGATGGTCTTTGCCGGGCTCTATCCGGCCGAAGGCGAAGACTATACCCTGCTGCGCGACGCCCTGGCCAAGCTGCAGCTCAACGATGCCTCGCTCATCTACGAGCCCGAAACTTCTCAGGCTCTGGGCTTTGGCTTTCGCTGCGGTTTCCTGGGTCTCTTTCACATGGACATCATCCAGGAACGGCTGGAGCGGGAGTATGATCTGGACATTGTCTTTACCTCGCCCAGCGTCGAGTATCAGGTGCTCAAGACCAATGGCGAACGTGCTGGAAATAGACAACCCGGCCAAGCTGCCCCCTGAGAACGAGATCGAGCAGATCGAAGAACCCTGGATGCAGATCCAGATCTTTACCCCGGCCGAGTATCATCGGCCCGGTGATGGACCTGGTGATCAAGCGGCGGGGCGAGATGAAAAAGATGGAGTACCTCGATGCCAAGCGGGTGCTGCTGACCTACGAGATCCCCCTGACCGAGATCCTGGTGGACTTTTACGACCAGCTCAAGAGCCGGACCAAGGGCTATGCCTCGCTGGACTATGCGCCCGCCGGCTACCGTCCCGGCGACATGGTCAAGCTGGAGGTGCTGGTGGGCGGTACGCCGGTGGATGCCCTGTCGATCATCGTCCATCGCGACCAGGCCTTTCACAAGGGGCAGCGTCTGGTGAGCAAGATGAAAGCAGGTCATCCCCCGCCAGATGTTCGACGTGGCCATCCAGGCGGCGGTTGGCAAGCCGGGTGATCAGCCGGGCCAATGTCAAGGCGCTGCGCAAGGACGTGCTGTCCAAGTGCTACGGCGGCGACGTGACGCGAAAGCGCAAACTGTTGGAAAAGCAGAAAAAGGGCAAAAAGCGCATGAAAAAGATCGGCCACGTCGAGATCCCCCAGGAAGCCTTTATGACCGTGCTGCGGCTGGAAGAGGAATAGGCATCGGTCTACTGATACCCCCAAAAACAAAGGTCTTCCAATGGACTTGGAAGACCTCGAGTACCCCGGCGGAACAAACGAACTAGGCTTGAGTTTCGGCTTCACCGGCGGCTGGTGAAGCGTGATGCTGGGCGTAGAGGGGGCAGCCACCACCGCAAAGGACCTGGTCGGGGCAGTCGTGGCACTTTTCCATCATGAAATCCCGGTTCCGTAGATAGCGGGCCAGTTCGTGGTCCCAGATGCTGTCCCAAGGGTCGTTGAGAAGGTTGCCCAGCGCCGAAAAATAGCTCTGGCAGGGGATTACGTCGCCGTTGGGTTCTACGCACATGTTGTACCTGGCTGCGGTGCAACCCTTGATGCCCAGCTCCATGCCGATGGGATCAAACTCGCAGTACTGGGTCGGCGTGTACCAGATGAGGCGCATGTGGTGTTCCTGCGCTGCCTCTTTGACCCGCTCCAGAATGGGCTCCAGCTCGTCCTCGCGCAGGCCGCTGCCTACGGCCACCGCCGAGCCCGAATAGATGAGGCTGTTGCAGCCAAAGGTAGGCACGCCCAGGGACGCGGCAAAGGCGATCGTTTCCACGATGCCGTCGACGTTCTCCGTGGTCATGGTCGTGTTGGTCATCATATAGACGTCGGCGTCTACCACCGTTTTGATGCCCGCTACCGTTTCTTCCCAGGCGCCCTCTACACCGACCATCCGGTCGTGGATGGCCGGGTCGTGGCTCTCCAGGGTGATCTGGATGTGGTCGAGCCCCGCCACGAGGAGCTGGTCCAGGTAGTCCCGATCCCCCAACGCTCGCCCGTGGGTCTGCAAGCCCGTGATTAAGCCCACGTCCTGGGCGTACTGGGCGATCTCTACCAGGTCCGGCCGCAGGGTTGCTTCGCCGCCGGTGAAGGTGAGGTGAGGGATGCCCAGTTCCCAGCAGCGATCGATGACGCGTTTCCACTGCTTGGTGGACATCTCGGGAAAATCAGCGGGCCGGCCCACGTAGCAGTGTGGGCAATCGTTCTGGCAGCGATAGGTCAGCGCCAGGTCCATGCGGTAAGGGGCCGAGATCTCGGCACTCATCGGTTCGATGCGATGCACATCCAGGTACGTGACCGGACAGACCTCCTCGTCCGCCTGGGCCAGGGCCCAGATGGTCTCCTCCAGTTCCTCATAGTCGGCGCGGGCCACCTGCTCGCTCACCTTGTAGCGCTTGGCCAGCTCGCGCGCCGCCTCCTGGGCCGATTTCCCCCGCAGGATCATGCTGGCGTGCTCCGTCGCCGTCTGATTGAGATGCAGCATCCTCGCCGCGTTGATGAGCAGCACGCCATGCCCGTCCTTCTCCACGCGCAGGTGCATGCGGTACTGCCGGGGTGAATCGGGCGGGGTGTGGTATTCGTAGAAGCCTGTGGTCAGTGGGTGAGGCGGCTCGAAATACTGCTTAACACGTTCCAGAATTGTCATGATTATCTGCCTCCTCCGGCGCAGGCGCAGGCGCAACCGGCGCAGGCACAGGCGCAGGCGCAACTGTATCCCCCGCTGCGGCCAGACCCGCTGGAGCTGGCCCTTTTGGGTGGTGGGTTGGTCTTGTTGGTCACCCCCCTGGTAAAACCTTCGATGCTGCTGACGACGGAGCTGGACGCGTTCTCGATGCCGCCGACTACGGTGTTGGCAAAGTCCGCTCCGGGCAGCGTGGGCAGCGTCACCGGGGTACCGCCGCCCGAGGGTGACGGTATTGGCGTCGATGAGGTTCTGGGAGCGCTGTGCGCCACCCAGGGCCGGTAGCCCCACCACCAGTTGGGGAGCATCACCGGGCGGTCGTGAAAGACGCGGCGCGTGCGGCCTTCCCAATTGTCGTCGAGCATCGTCCACTCCAGGCCCTCGCCCCAGCGGTCGCCCAGAACCTCCGGGGTATCGGCGGCCTCGACCTGCTTCCAGGCCCGCGCGGCAATGTCCTGGTAGTATTCGGTGGTCTCTTTGCGGCTAAAGCCGGCCAGTTTCTTGTTCACGTCGCCGATGAGGTCGATGACCATCTCCCGCAACTTGCTTTCATTTAGCATGCCATCGTCCCCTACCGCCTCTATAAAGCGGCGTTCATAGTACCACAGCTTGCTATCCTCCGGCAGTGGGTCCACGACCTCAACCTTGAGCGGTTTCTCGGACTCGACGGTGACAATGCCTTTCTTGACCAGGCCAAACAGGATCATGGTCATGATCTTGTTCAGGGGCGCTTCCAGCAGAACTGCCGCTTCGACGGCGGTCAGACCGCGCTTGATGCCGCTTCCCTCCACCGCAACCGCGGGTGGCAGATACTCCATCCTGCGCCGTTTCTTGGACCGTCCGTTGAAGAAACCGATTAGCAGCCAGGCGATGGGCAGCATGACAATAAAGATGCCGGGGCTGCTGCACAGGCCACCCAGGTTCAGGTTGAAGGCCGGTGGTGTCTGTACCACGCCCTCGGCCAGGTACTGTCGGGGGAAGGAGGCGCCATAGACGTACTTTTTGTCGCCCCTGGCTTGCTCGTTGACCCAGGTATAGACGACCCTGTCATCCTGGAAAGCAGCGCTGGTGAACTCGGTTCCGTGATAGCGGGGCTCCTCGGCGGTGACCCCCGGGGGCAGGTGGAGGTTGACCTCCAGACGGGTGGGGCCGTGTACAAACTGGCTGTCGAACCAGGTGGGTGCGAACTCGAAGCTGGCATAGGCGTCATCGTCGCTGTCTGGATAGACGAGATCCCGTACCGCGGCCTCCAGGTGCAGGGTGCCCGTCTGCCCCGGCTGGATGGTTTGGGGGCCCAGCTCCACAGCCACGCCCGGACTGACGTAGGGCGAGTTGCTGATGTCGGTCAGGGGCACGCCGTTGATGGAGGCCCGAATGTTAGAGATGCGGTAGCTGTCGTTGGGCAGGCCCACGTCGACGACGTCGATGGGGTGGGAGCCGGGGTCTGGAGCAAAGGTCAGGTCGTAGGCGAGGTATATGGTGCCGTCCTCCTCAATGTACACGTCAACCACGTTTTCTTGCAGGTTAAAGCGATAGTCCTGGGCCAGGCTCACCGGCGCCAGCAGCATGAAGGCCACGACGGCGAGCACGACCAGTGCCTGTATCCGCTTTGTTTTCTTGTTGAACATCTCTGTTCCCTCCTCGAGGACCTCCGTCAGTCCGGTCTTGCGTCCGGCCGTAGCCTGCTGCCTTGTCTTCCCCTGCTCGGGTCTGGTCCGCGCCCCGACGTTTTCTGCCCCATGCAACCGGTCACGGACCGGTTGTGAGCAGGCGGGAAGTATGGACCTGCCGCCCTCACCATTTGGGTTCTTCGACAATCTGGTAGGCGGCGTCGCAGTAGGGGCAGTTGACCATGACCGCTCCCTGGACCACGCTGATGGCCTGTTTGTCGAGCTGGGCGCCGCAGCTTTCGCACTTCATGGCTTCCAGCTCCACGTCACCGGTCAGATCGATCTCCTGGCGGATGGTAACCTTTTGCTCGGGTTTGGGTTCGCGCAGCCGGATGGCGACGATGATGCCCAGGCCAATGGCCACCAGCAGCCCGCCCACCAGCAGCCGGCCGCCGGGACTGGCCGTGCCCGAGCCAAAAGCAGCCCACAGAAACAGCACGCCAAAAAAGATAAGGATCCCCGCCACGATGTAGCCAATGATCTTGCCCATGCTCGTCTTCCCTCCCTACCACTTGCTATACGCTATCTCCAGGAAAAGGTTCGGGTCTCGCTGGACGGGCTGTGATCCTCGCCCAGCCACGTCCCGTCATCGGCCACGCCGGTCTGTCGCATGATGGACACCTGCCAGCGGAAATGCTGCGGTTCCGTCCCCGCTCTGTACACCTCGGCCGGCACCCGCCACGAAGTAGCCTGGGTCCAGACGAGAGGTGGTTGCTCCGCCCTGGGATCCATGCTTCGCAAGCGGACGACGTAGAATTCGTCGGCGTCGAGGATGCCGACCGAAGCCCAGTTGAGCATGACGACGGTCTCGGCGCCCTCAAAGGCTGCGCCGTCGGGGGGAGCCAGCAGGTAGGGGGCCGGTCGGGGTGGGCCGGGTGTTGGCGTCAGGGTTGGCGCCGGGGTGAGTGTGGGCGTTGGCGTGGCGGTGCCCACCGGGATCTTTAGTTCCTGGCCCACGCGCAGGTTGTTGCTATCCAGGCCGCTGGCCTCCTTGATCTCGTCCACCTTCACATTGTACTTGGCCGACAGGCTGAACAGGGTGTCGCCCGGCTGCACCTCGTGGATCTCGTAGGCCATGGTCGTGGTAAAGTCTGGCGGCTGGGCGATGATGATCTTGGTGCCGACGCGCAGGCTCGTGGCGTCGCTGATGTTGTTGATGGTCATGAGCGTCTCTACCGTGGTACCATACTTTTTGGCGATGGCGCTCAGCGTGTCACCGGTTTTTACCGCGTACTCAAAGGGCGTGGGCGAAGGCGTGGGGGTCACCGTTGGCGTAGACGTGTTGGCCACCGGCAGGGGGATGATCAGCTCGTCGCCGATGCTGATGATCGACTGCGAATTGAGGCCATTGGCCGCCAGCACCTTGGCGATGGTCGTGCCATACTGTTTGGCGATGCTGGACACGGTCTCGCCCGACTCCACGGTGTGCCGGGTCTGGTTGGGCGGCAGGGTGATGGTCGGCGGCGGCGTGGGCGAATGCAGTGGCGTAGCGGAAGGCGCCACGACATAGGTCGCCGCGGGTGGCAGCGTGGCCTTTGTAGTGGCCGTTGCCGTGGGTACTGTCGTACTGGCCACCATGGCCAGTGGTTCATCGCGATCCCAGGGCTTCCACAGCCACAGGGCGGCGATGGCCGCGGCCAGCAGCAGGGGCAGCAGCAGGTCCCCTTGCGGCAGCCGCAAGTGCCTCTTTTTTTCTTCCTTCAATTGGGCCCCACACATCAGGCAGGTCTCGGCCCGCTGTGCCACAGGCGTCCCGCACTCGGGGCACTGCCTTTGGGGACTCGGTTCCATCGTCAATTCAACTCCAGTTTCAGGTGGATTCTCTGCACGATCAACTGGCAGCAATGCCTGGCTCCAAGCTGGTCCATGACCAGCGTTTCCTTGTCGAAAAACGCCGAATCACGGATTCGGCTCGAGCCGAGAGAGCAATCATCCTTCACAACGCACCCTTCAGGATGCTTCTAGCCAACCAAGGGCCCGTTCGTAGTGCGCGTTTCAACGCGCTTTCTGAGCCGCAAGTTGAGATCTTGACCCAGAACGGCGCTGAAGCATGTCCTGAGCGAAGCCGAAGGACGCCTACTACGAACGGTTCTTGCCTCTGGGTATTGCCGGGTTACCTGGCAAAAGTACGACAGCGCGCTTTGAGTACGCCTGCCACGAACCCAGCTTGCAGCCCCCCGATTATATCAGACTGATCCTCTTTTGCCAAGCAGAACCGAGGGCACAACCAGGGCAGCAGCCATTCCCTCTCGAGATGGGCGATTCGCTCCTCATCGACATCGGCGCCGCCTGGGCGGGCTACCAGGTGGATGTCACGCGCACGATGGTGCTGGGCGAGTCCAATCCGCTTCAGCGCAGGATCTGGGATACGATCCTGGAAGCCTACGAGGCCGTGGTCTCGATGGCCAGGCCGGGCGTTCCCTGCGTCCGTCTCCACCAGGCGGCGGAGCGCATCATCAACGGATCGGGCTTTGCCTTGAAGCACCGCATTGGCCACGGCTTCGGCCTGGCCACCTCTTTCGAGTGGCCCAGTCTGGATACGGAAACGGCCCCGCTGGAGCCGGGGATGACCATCGCCGTCGAGCCGGGCGTCTATGAGGTTGGGGCGGGCGCGATGAATCTGGAGGACAGCCTGGTGATCACGGATACGGGCTGTGAGGTGATCTCTGCCTGCTCGCGGGCGCTGGCGCCGTAGCTGGCTTTGCACGCATCGGCCGCCTTGGTCGGGAGCGCCTCGGTCGGGAGACCTTCGGCGATCAGGAAGCGCAGAAGAGATTTTTCGCCGCGCTCAGAATGACGTGCTCACGCTATTGCCTGATCATGTAGTCGAAGATCATCAGTGCCCACTACGAAACAAGCGACGGGAGTTCACCTTGTGGAGAAAAATGGATGCCCGCCCCTCGACTTCTCGAGGGCAGGCTTGCGCGGGCATGACAACCTGTCCGTTACTGCTCCAGCGCTTCTTTGGCCCGTTTGATCTGCTGGCCGCGCTCGTGCCTGTCCAGAATGTGCTTGCGGATGCGCAAGCTCTCTGGGGTCACTTCCAGCAGCTCGTCGTCACTCAGATACTCCATGCACCGGTCCAGGCTCATCTCCTGGGGCGTGGTTAGCCGGATCTCGATGTCCCGAATCGGGTTGCGCATGTTGGTCAGATGCTTGGTCTTGCAGACGTTGATGTCCAGATCGCCCGGCCGCTGGTGCTCGCCAATCACCATCCCCTGGTAGACCTCTGCCCCCGGACCGATGAACAGGCTGCCTCGCTCCTCGGCGTTTTTCAACCCAAAGGTGGTGGCAACACCGGTTTCCCAGGCAACCAAAGAGCCGCGCGACCGGGAGCTGATCTGCCCGGCCAGGGGGCCATACCGGTAAAAGACGGTACTCATCAGGCCCATGCCGCGGGTGGCGGTCAGGAACTGATAGCGAAAGCCCAACAAGCCCCGGATGGGCACGTGATAGGTGATCAGGACGCTGCCGTCGGAGGCATCGGTCATGTTGATCATCTCACCACGCCGCTTGCCCAGCATCTCCACCACCGCACCCACCGTGTCGGGCGGTGTCTGGATATGGACCTCTTCATACGGTTCCAGGGTCTGGCCGTCCTGGTCTTGCTGCAAAATCACCCTGGGACGGGACACCTGAAACTCGTAGCCTTCGCGGCGCATGGTCTCGATCAGAATCGCCAGGTGCAGCTCGCCCCGGCCCGAGACGACAAACGTATCGGCCTGGTTCGTTTCTTCCACTTGCAGGGCGACATTGTGCCTGAGTTCCTCATAGAGGCGCTCGCGGAGCTTGCGCGAGGTGCCCCAGCGGCCTTCCTTGCCGGTCAAGGGGCGACGTGTTCACCCCAAAGGTCATCTGCACCGTAGGTTTTTCCACCTGGATGACCGGCAGGGCAACGGGGTGTTCCGGGTCGGCCAGCGTTTCCCCAATGGCGATTTCCTCCAGTCCGGCAATGGCCACAATGTCGCCCGCCTCGGCAGCCGGGACCTCCACTCGTCTCAGCCCCTCGTGCACGTAAAGGTAGCGGGCGCTTTCCAAAAGCTGCTCGCCATTCCGCGTGAGGCGAGTAATGGACTGCCCGGCCGTAATGCGGCCGGCAAAAACCCGGCCGATGGCAGTCAGGCCACGATAGTTATCATAGTCCAGCGTGGTCACCAGGATCTGAAGCGGGGCATCCACGTCCACGGTTGGGCAGGGGATTTCTCGCAAGATGGTGTCAAAAAGTGGCTTCAGGTCCGGCCCGAGTTCGGGCGTCAGGCCTGCCTGGCCTGTGGTGGCAACCGTGTAGACCACGGCGAAAGTCAGCCTGTGCGTCGGTGGCTCCCAACTCGATAAACAGATCAAAGGTCTCGTTGAGCACCCGATCGAGATCGGCGTTTCTGCGGTCCAGCTTGTTGATGACCACGACGGCGCGATGGCCCATTTCCAGCGCCTTCCGGAGTACGAAACGGGTTTGGGGCATGGGGCCTTCGGCTGCGTCCACCAGCAGCAGCACGCCGTCCACCATGTTGAGAACCCGCTCCACCTCGCCGCCAAAATCGGCATGCCCCGGGGTGTCCACGATGTTGATCTTGACCTGTTGGTCTCTCTCTGCATCGTAGATGCTGATGGCCGTGTTTTTGGCCAGGATGGTGATGCCACGCTCCCGTTCCAGATCGTTGGAATCCAGCACCCGCTCGGCTACCTGCTGGTTGCTGCGGAAGACGTGTGCCTGCTTGAGCAGGCTATCCACCAGCGTTGTTTTGCCATGATCTACGTGCGCAATGATGGCAATATTGCGCAGATCGGTTCGTTCGACGAGCATTCGTACCGCGCCCCCTTATTCTAAACCATCTTACCGCGGAGACACGGAGGACACGGAGTTTTTTGAGAAAAGCTCTGTGCTCTCTGTGTCTCTGTGGTTCATCAGATCCAGTGCAAAGACACACCAGTATAGTGCTTATGTTCCGATAGGTCAACTTTTTCCTCCTTGATGGTAGTGCGATTGCATCTGAGTTGGCGCCGGGGTGTTGGACTGTGGTCCAGCACGAGGAAGGGTGTGGCGCCGGGGCGCTGAAGCGCCCACTACGAACCGATGTTGCGGTCTACTGATCATGGAGGTGATGGAGGCTGAGGTGCGGGAGGAGAAGAAGGTCAGAGCTTGTCACAGGTCTCTCCAGGCTTGACGCGTTCACGTCCGACTCTTACCATGAATCATAGAACAGGTGTTCGTTTTGTTGTTCAGAAGAGGCAATCAGGCCCTGGGTGTACCAGCGGACTGCTGGGCACAGTTCGCGTGAGCAGGATCATGAGTGGTACGCATCGATCAGGAAGACGGTGCGGCGCCGTGCGGGCCGATGGCAAGCGCTGCCGCCAGAAGGCGATCAATGGCCTGGAGCAGCCGCTGTGCCCGGTCCACGCTTTTGAGCACAAGGGCAATACCGACGGGAGCCCCCGGCATGGCTTCTACAGCCGGGGCGAGCCCACGGGCTTTGAGTATCGGCGGCGCGTGGGGCCCGACGATTTCGTGCGGGGCGGGGGCCTGGCGTCTGTCAAAGGTACTCCACTGGAGATCCGGGAGCGGGAGATGGATGTGCATCCCCTGGAGCCGGAGCGGACGGACATCGACGTGGCCATCGCC
The DNA here is from genome assembly GCA_963700285.1 of uncultured Chloroflexia bacterium. GTDB lineage: Bacteria > Chloroflexota > Anaerolineae > JAAYZQ01 > JAAYZQ01 > CAWANP01. The sequence goes on from CAVOXA010000001.1 coordinate 90,742, forward strand.
GCCCTGGTGCACAAGATGGAGATCCTGGACGCGCTGATCTTTCGGGCTGAAGAGCACGGTCTGGACATTGTCACGCTGCTCGGCCTGTACCTGGCTGCTACGACGCGGTTGGGGCATTTGATCCGTGAGCGCCACGAGATGTCCAACAGGGAGGGCGATGATCTGCTGGGGTTGCTGGAGCGGGCCAATGAGCTGCTTGAGCGTGGGGAAGGGGACTCGGGATCTTTTGGGGAATTGCACCGCCGTGAACAGGCGGTGCTGGACCGGTTCTGGTGTGAGGCTGGCCAGTGCGGGTCGTGCATGGCTTTCGGCGGGAATCACGGTGGGGGTGGAAGCGCGCTGAAGCGCGCACTATGAACGGATCTGGCTATTGCTGGGCTGATTTCTTGGATTGCAAGAACCGGCGTGGCTGCGTAGTGCTGGGCGCGGCTGCGGTCGGGAGACCTTGCCGAACGGAAGTTGGGGATTGCTTCGCATCGGCGAAAGGCGCCTCGGCTCGCAATGACGGGGCAGGCATTCAACTCACCATGAAAGGAAAGGAAGCGGAAAATGGCAACTTATCGTCAGGTACACGTGCATATGTGGAAGGACCCGTGGTTTCTGGATCTGAGGCCGCCGTGGAAGCTGCTCTTTGTTTACTTGTTGAGCAACGAGCGGGCGCACCTGTCGGGGGTGTACGAGCTGCCCTTCCGGGCTATGCTTTTCGAGTCGGGGCTGAGGGCGAAGCAGGTGAGGGAAGCGCTGGCCTACTTTGAGGCAAGCGGGAAGGTGTGGTACGACGAGGAGAAGGGCCAGGTGTTTGTGCGCAACCTGATGCGCCACAACGCGCCAAACGCGATGAGCGCCAGGATCCTGGCCCACCTGCGCAAGCACCGGGTATCGGCCGGGCGCGTGCAGTACTGGGCCATGTGGGAGGAGGTGTATCCCAAAGTGGCGGGAAGGTTATCGATGCCGTGCATACAGGAACAGGACAAAGAACAGGAGCAGCAGCAGGAGCAGGCCGGGCGCGGGGCGCCCGGTGGCAGCGGCGGCGGCAGGGGGATGGATGCGGTGGTCAAGACGCTGGAACTGGCCGGGCAGGAGGCGGTGAATGCCCTGGACAGGCAGCGGATCAAGGAGATGATGGGGGCCGCGGAGGCGCACCGTTTGTCGCTGGACAGGGGCGTGGCGGGTGCCGGCCGCGCCGGGAGCGAGTGGGTGTGCGAGGCGGTGCGGGTGGCCAACGGGGCGCGGAAACGAGGGTCGCCGGTGAGCCTGAATTTCGTCGAGTCGGTGCTGCGGCGCTGGATGGAGGAGGGATTCCGGGCACGGTGGGGTGGAGGGGAAGCAGTCCAGTTCGTGGATGTGGAGTACTGGGTGGACTGAGGGAAAGGTTCATGTTGGAGGTTGAGGTTCTGAATGGAGACTCGACCGCCCGGCGCTAAAGACGCCGGGCTGAGCAGCGAAGCCCCTTTGGGGCTGGATTCTAGCCCGCGGGGTACTGCAGGTGAGCTAGCGGCTCGCGCGCAACGCAGTCGGGGGCCGTTCCCGATTCAAAGATCAGATTTGGCCATGGACTGGCCAGGGTGAGGCATGAAACTAGGCACAGCCGCGGAGCAGTTTAAGGAGATCAAGCCGTGGACGCGGAGCGGGATGGCGGCCTTTCTGGAAATCTGCCAGGTGGAGGACACGGCGGACCTGGAGCCGGCGGATCTGGCCGGCTACCTGCCGCGCCTGGCGACGAAGGGGTATGCAGCCGGCACGCTGAAGACGTACCGGACACAGGCTAACGCCTTTTTGGGGGTGGCTGGTGGACAGGGGCCTGGTACGGTTTGGCCCGGAGGCGCTGGCGGAGATCGTGGCCGAGCAGTACAGGGACGTTCCCATGCTGACCCGGGAAGATCCCGTGGTTCCGGAAGAGAAGGAGGTGCGGGACCTGGTGGAGGCGGCGCACGAGGTGGCGCCCAGTATCAGCCCCGATACGGCCAGGGGCCGGCGGCAGCGGTTGACCTATCTGCGCAATATCGCCATCGTGGAGACGCTGCGGGCGACGGGGATCCGGCCCGGGGAGCTGGTCTCGCTGCGGCGCTGTGACCTGGATGAGGGCAGCCAATGCGCCACGGCGCCGGATGGCCGGCGGCTGCACTTTGACCTGGAAAGCTGGGGCGCTCTGGCACGGTACCTGGCGGCACGGGGGGACGCGACCGACCATCCGCTGCTGGTATGGCAAGCGCCGGTTTTTGCCCGGCACGATGCCAAGAGCGCCGGCCAGGACCTGGCGCCGTTGAGCCCGGAACGCGTGGGAAGGATCCTGGCCGGATTGAGGAGGGGCAGCAGGCTGAGGCCCAGAGATCTGCGGGCGCGCTTTGGGCAGCGCCTGCTGGAGGCGACGAAGGATGAGCGGGGGACGGGCAGGCTGCTGGGGCTGAAGAACAAGGTGGCGGTGCGGCGGTACCGGCCGGATGAATGAGGCCAAGTACCAAAGCTAGTTGGCCAGCGGTTTGACGTCCACCGGATTCGAGGTTATGATGGGTCTGGCTGCACTGTGGCCGAGCCGTGGAGAGGCTGGCCGGGCGCAGCTGCCCGCATCGTTGCACCGCCGTGAAACAGGCGGTGCTGGCGTGGTGAAACGGGCGGTGATCGCACCGCCGTGAAACAAGCATGCACTAGATAGGAAGGTTGTCCGATGGAACAGACGAGTTTCAAAGTGTATGGCTATCGCTGGATCGTGCTGCTGGCCTTTATGGCCATCGTTGTGGCCAACCAATCGTTGTGGATAACCTTTGCGCCCATCACGGGCGCCGCGGCGACCTACTATGGGGTCTCGGATCTGGCCATCGGGCTGCTGTCGATGAGCTTTATGGTCGTCTATATCGTCGTCTCGATCCCGGCCTCATGGACCATTGACACCTATGGCATCCGGGTGGCGGTGGGCATCGGCGCGGTGCTGACGGGGGTCTTTGGCCTGCTGCGCGGGTTGCTGGCGCCTAGCTACACGCTGGTGCTGGTCTGCCAGATCGGGATCGCGGTGGGGCAGCCCTTTATCCTCAACGCCATCACCAAAGTGGCGGCGCGCTGGTACCCCATCCAGGAGCGGGGCACGGCAGCGGGGTTGGGCTCGTTGGCCATGTACGTGGGCATCATGATCGGTTTGGCGCTGACGCCCTTCCTGACCCTTCGTTCCAGCATCGCTGACATGCTGCTGATCTATGGGGTCGCGGCCGTCATCGCCGCGGTATTTTTCTTCCTGTTCGCCAGGGAGCGCCCGCCAACGTCGCCCTGCCCGCCGGGCCAGGACGAGCGCACGCTGGTTTTCGACGGTCTGAGACAGATGGTACGCATGAAGGACTTTGTGCTGCTGATGTTCATCTTTTTTATCGGCTTGGGGGTCTTTAACGCGGTGACGACCTGGATCGAGGACATTGTGCGGCCCAGGGGCTTTTCCATCACGGAAGCGGGCCTGACCGGCGGCCTGATGGTGATGGGGGGCATCGTGGGCGCCCTGGTGCTGCCGGCGCTGTCGGATCGCGCGCGTAAAAGGGTGCCGTTCATGGTCTTGGCGCTGGCGGGGGCGACGCTGGGCCTGGTGGGCATCACCTACGCCACGAGCTACGGGCTGCTGCTGGCCTCGGCCTTTGCCCTGGGGTTCTTTTTGCTGGCAGCGGGGCCCATCGGGTTCCAATATGGGGCCGAGGTGGCCTATCCGGCCCCGGAGGGCACGTCGAACGGGTTGTTGCTGATGATGGGCCAGATCTCGGGCATCGCTTTTATCTTGGGGATGGACGCGCTCAAGTCGCCGGCGACAGGCTCGATGACGCCGTCTTTGCTGCTGCTGATTGGGCTGATGGTTCTGGGCCTGCTGCTTTGTACGAGGCTGCGGGAATCGGCGTTGATCCGGGGGGAGTCGGGATCCTGATCGGCCATGAGGAGGTGGGAATCGACACCCTTTCCTATTGTGAGGTGTATGGCGTCGGCTGCTCGAGTTTGGATAAATGATCGGGGCGGTCTGCGACTTGCGCAAAACCGCCCCATGGTAGAAACTTGTGGCATCCCAACCAAGAGGTTTCTACCATGCAACAGTTTAGCAACCTAATCGAGTTTCGTCAAACCGTCTACGACTATGTGCTCACTCGGGCCAGAGATGCGCAGTTCGAGTTGGTAGATGCCTTGCTTCTCAGCGCGCCCATCCATACCTTTCCCGAGTTGAGCCGTTCGCCCGCCTTTCGGCGTGAGTGGCACAGTGCCTATACCGCCTTTGAGGATGGACGTCAAGACCGGGAGCGGTTGGAGTGCTATCTCACTCAACTTCTGCCACCAGACGGCTGTCTAGGAGCATGTCGGCCAGCAGATGCTGCGGCGCCAGCACGGTCACCACGAATGGTCTCACATCATCATACTCGGACGCCACCAGTTCCCGACGTACCGCTACCTCTTCAAGCCGCCGATCGATGTCCACACGGACCTTCCCTTTGCCGCGATCCCGTCCGTCGTAAAGCGGCCCCTGGAAACTGGCGTCAAAGCTGTAGCTCACATCGGATACCCACTCGCGGCGCACCTCGGCGATGACACCAAAGTCTACCAATCGGGCGACGATCTCCTGCCAGGATGCCTGCAAGACACTCACATCGCCTTGACCACCTCGCCAATGCCTCCGGCATTCTGCATAAGATCGAGGCTGTCGACGATGGCCTTGGCCTCATCGGCAATGACGGTGGGCGGATCCGCGATTCTCTCCCGGAGGTAGCCAAAGAAGTTGTGCAGCTGTATCGTCACGAATCGGAAACGGTAGCCCCGATAGCTGACCGGGCGCTTTTTCCTCGTCGTCGCCACAAAGGTGGTCAGGGCACTTGCTCGGTGAATCCATAGTGGTGGAAAGCGGACCAATAGGAAATGGGGACCGGTCACCTGGCCCAGGCGCCGGTGCGGGGTTGCCGCAGGACCGGCTTCCTACTGGGCGAGCGGTAGCAGAAACAGCGGGGCCTTGCCTGGGAGCTGGTGTCTGAGCAGCCGGGGGGCGGGAATCCAGGCAACCTGCAACCTAATGCATATCCAAAGCTGAACATTGGCATGGTGACTGGACTTGATCCATTGGTCACAAGTTAAGGATCTGATGAATCTGTCAAGTTGCGCCGAAACATGCGTTACGTCAAACGAGACAGGCTGAATCTCCATTCAGGTCTTGGTCACTGGACCGTCAACGGCAGATACACCTCAAACCGCACATTCTCCACCTCCAGATCCACCTCGTGCGGCGTCAGATCGTTGGCCCAGGCCAGCTTTGTCCCTGCCTTCGCCGCCACCCCATTCACCCGGAAAGCCAGCCGCTCCCCGTCCCGGAAGCCGGGGATGGGCGGCTCGCCGGGGTCCTGGCCATAGACGTGTATGTAGCCGTACTCGCCCTCATGGCGGACCACGGTGCAGCCGGCGACCTCGCCGCGGGGCGTCAGGACCTCGACCATAGTCCCCAGCGGGGCCGGGTCGTCGCCGGCCGCCAGCTTGCCGTAGACCAGGGTGAAGGTGGGCGTGGGTGACACAGCGCCGCAGGCGGCCAGATCCTCTTCGGGATGGGTGACCTGGGCCAGGGCCGCGCCGGTGGGATAGACCAGGCTGGTCGCCTGCGTGGTGTGGATCATGTAGCCCTGGCCGGGCTCCATGTGGGTCAGGGTACTGTGTACCGGATCGCCGGGGGAGTAGGTTTGGCTCAGGCTATGGACCAGGTCGTACTGGCCGTCGATGCTGGCCAGGGCGGTCTCGATGGGCAGGGTCGTGTCGGGCAGGTAGCCGATCCAGTTCCAGCCGGCAGCCAGGGGCAGCGGCATGTCGATGGGGATGGCAAAGCCCTGGACTTGAAGCCCCGCTTCAATCCCACCCTCGAGGCGCAGGTAATAGCTCGCCGCGCCGGGCAGTTCGTTGAGGGTCTGGTAGATGGGGTCCAGGTTGCAGTCGTGGACACCTGTCTGGCTCAGGACGCGGCAGTAGAGGCCGTCGATGGAGGCCAGGACAGCGGCCACAGAGGGGTCGGGCGGCTGCACCCGCCAGGAGGCCACGTTCCAACCAGGCGCCAGCGTCCGTGCCGTCTCGCAGAGTGGAGTAGTCTCGCTGGCGACGTTGGAGTAGGCGGAGTACCGGTTATCGCCAGACCAGTAGGCCCGGACGCGGTAATAGTAGGAGAAGCCGCAGTCCAGCCTGCTGTCCTGGTAGGTGGTCGTGTCCGCGGCCACGGTGACGATCTCGGTCCAGCCCGTGCTGCCATCAGGTGAGCGCTCAATGTGGAAGGCGGTCTCGTCGGGCGAGTTGTCCTGCCAGGTCAGGTCGATCTCAGTTTGTGAAGAGGCTGCAGCCGCCAGGCCGTCGGGAGCCGGGTAGTCGCCAGTCACCCGCACCTCGTCCAGAGCATAGCCGTCGGTGGTGATGGGATAGTTGTCGTAGAACTGGAACCGGATCAGGAAGTGATCGTTGAGGGCAAGTCCCCCGGCCGCGGCCGCGGCGTCCAGGTCGATGGTTTCGCTGCGGAAGGCGGCGCCCCCACCATTGAAGGACAGGGCCTGGTGCCAGGTACCGCCATAGTCGCCGCTGAGAAAGACGCCGTCGCCGGTATCGTTCTCGTCGCCGAACTCGCGCCAACGGAACTCGAGGGTGACGTCCGCTTGCCCGGCGAGGTCGACCATGAGGTCGGCGGCGGCATAGGAGTAGATGGTGTTTTCGGCATAGTCATCCAGGAGCAGGCTGTAGGAGCCGGCGTCGGGGTAGCCTGTCGAGACCTGTACCCGGCCCTCGTCGGTAGTATAGGGGAACCAGCCAGCATCTAGTGCGCCAGACTCAAAGCCGTCGTAGAAGGGCAGCGCTTCCCCAGCGGCCAGGACAAGGCTCCAGGTATCGGACCAATCGGTGTCGCCGCCGGCCAGGGTGGCCTTTACGCGCCAGTGGTAGGTCCTCAGCGCCAGGGGAGCGGCAGGCGTGTAGGAGGTGGAGGCGGTGGGCTGGTCGACGAGGGGCGAGGAAAAGGCGGGGTCATCATCGACCTGGAGTTGATAGGCCGTGGCCCCTGACAGGGAGACCCACTCAAAGGTTGGTGTGGTGTTGTAGGTCCTCGCCCCATCGGCCGGCCGGTAGAGATAAGGGCGAGGGTTGCCCAGGCTGTTGATGGCGGCCTGGAGGTCGATGCGCGGTTTGGTGATGCCATTCCGGCTGTCGAGGATGGGTACGCCGGTGCTGGTCAGGGCGGCGAGGATCTCGGCCACCGATGCGCCGGGCTGGGTTGATTTGAGGACGGCCCAGGCCCCGGTCACGTGGGGGGTGGCCATGGAGGTGCCGGCCCAGGCCTCGAACCCGCCGCCGGGCACCGAGGACAGGATGTTGTCGCCGGGGGCCAGCAGATCCAGAAAGCTGGCGCTATTGGAGAAAGAGGAGACCGTGTCCGCCGGAGCGTGGGAAGTGCTGGACCCAACGCTGATCACCGTGGAAATACAGGCGGGTGCCAGCATGGAGTCGCTGTAGCCATTGTTGCCCGAGGCGGCGACAGTGGCAATGCCCACCGCGCGCAGGTTGTCGACGGCGGCCTTGCGGCTGGCCTCCGCGGCGTCACAGGCCGCATAGTAGCGATTTCCACCCAGGCTCAGGTTCACGGCGGCGATGTCGAAATCGTTGCGCAGCGCGTAGACGCGCTCCAGGGCGAGAATGATGTCCGAGTTGTAGGCCAGGATGCAGGGGGCGGTCCTGGGACTGCAGATCGTCGCGTCGTCAAAGCGCGAGAAGACCTGGACGGCGATGACGTCCGCAGCCCGGGCGACGCCGTCAAAGCTGCCGCCGTCGCCGGCGGCGATGCCGGCGACGTGCGTGCCGTGCTCGCAGCCGCCGACAGACACGGAGCAGTTGATCCCGGCGCCCGGGCCGATCTGCTCGTCCAGGCCGTTGGGGCAGACGGTGATGGCGTCCGCGGTGGTCGAAGAATAGCAGGCTTCGGAAACGACCTTGCCGCTCAGGAAAGCGTGCGCGCCATCCACACCGCTGTCCAGGATGGCGACGGCCTGGCCCGCACCCTCATAGCCGGCCGTCCAGGCATCGTCGGCGTTGATCAGGGGGATGCTCAGATCGAGGCTGGGCGGGATCGCGATGTCTTCGACCAGGCTCTGGACCAGGGGGAAGGCGGCCAGGAATTGGAGCGCCCCGGCATCCACCTGCAGGGCCATGAAGGGGATGAACTGGAACTGTTTGACGGAGGTGACGTCATAGCTGGATAGCTGCTGCAGTAAGAAACTCTGTGTACCACCGATGGTCGCCCTTTGCTGGACGACGGCCTGGGGGCCGGATAGCGCGCCCTCGGGCTCAAAGGCCAGGTCCAGCCCGACGATGATGGGTACACTGCCCTGGCTCAGGGCCTTGGCCGCCAGGGTGGCGTAGACCTCCTGCCCTGCGGGTGCCCCGACAGGCGGCGGCGGCGTCTGGGCGCTGGCGACGGTCACCAGGCAGAGGATGCTCAGAAAGGTACTCAGGACCACGCTCCGTCGTTGCATAGCTCGGATCCTCCAGACCCTTTTCGTTCCGCAAAGCTCCTGCTGAGAGTATCAGTACACCACAATACCCTGCTTCACGCTGGTCCGTGACCAGCGTTTTCTGTTCGAAAACCGGCGAATCCGTGATTCGCTTCAAGCCTGTAAGGACCCATTGCGGTGTACTGAGTATAACACACTATGGGGGGTTGGATCAAGCAAGGGCATGGGGCGGGTGGGTGTGGGTTTTGGTGGAGGAAGGGGGTGAGCAAGGTGAGATTTGACCGCGAATGGCTTTCGGTGTACAGTTGGTTGTCCTGAAGGTACAGGGTCGGGGCGTGGCTGCCCGGTATGCGAAGAGAGGATGGGTTCCTGAGCCGATGCCAAATCGGCTGGGATTGACGGCCAAAGCAAAGTGCTGGAACCAGGGGAGCATCGTGGCGGAACAGAGCTACAGGCCCAAAATAGACCGCAACCTGCGTACCGTAACGGGCAAGACCTTTCTCAACGGCTTGGCCTCGAGCATGACGCGCGCGGTCATACAGCCCTTTGTGCTCAGCCTGGGTGCGCCGATGAGCGCCCTGGGTTTTCTGGAGAGTCTGGGCGGGATGCACGGTCTCCTGCCTTCGGTTCTGCAGTACTACAGCGGCTGGCTGTCAGACCGCCTGGGACGAAAGCCCTTTCTACTCCTGGCCAACGCCTGTGGGGTGTTGGGCATCGGACTGCTGGTCGTTGCCGCCCTTACGGAAAACTGGCTGTGGCTGGCGCCAGGCTTTGTGCTAGCCTGGGCTACGTTGATGGGCGATCCGGTCGACCGGTCGGTGGTCGCCGAGTCGTCGCCGATCAGCGGCCGGGGTGCGGCCTACAGCCTGCTGATGATGGCCCATGCGGCGCCCGGGATCTTTGCCCCGGCGCTGGGCGGCTGGATGGCTGTCCGTTGGGGGTTCGTTCCTGTCTTTGGCCTGGAGGCTCTGCTCTACGCGGCGGGCCTGCTGCTGGTCCTGCGCTTTCTGCGCGAGACCTTCCACCGTGCCGGCGAGCGGATCAGTTGGAGCAAGCTCAAGGCCGCTACCCGGCAATTGGTCGTACCCCCCCGAGGCCTGCGCGGCTACTATTGGACGATGGCCGTCGATAGCTTTTCCTGGGGACTGACCCTGTCGCTCCTGTTCGGCATGTTAACCAAGACCTATGGCTTTTCTACCTTCCAGTTGGGCATCATGTCGAGCCTGATGGCCCTGACCTGGACCCTCAGCCAATGGCCCGTAGGCAAGCTCATCGACCGCTTTGGGAGCAAGCCCATGATGCTCGTGTCCCAGTTGGGCGGCATTCCCATTGTTCTGAGCCTTGCCTTTGCTTCTACATTCCCCGCATTTGCCGCGATCTATGCCTGTGTCGGCGTAATGGCCGCGACTTGGCTGCCGGCTCAGATAGCGATCCTGGCCAACAGTACGTCCGAACGTGGGGTCGGGGAGGCGATGGGCCGGCTGGCGGCCTTCCAGGGGTTGGTTGGATTCCCTGCTCCGTTTGTCGCCGGCCTGCTGTACGATAGGTTTGGCTTCCGGGCGCCCCTCCTGGCCGGGCTGGCCGGGATCGTGCTCACCATCGTAATGCTGGCCGTGCTGGTCAAGGAGCCGCAGCGGGAGAGCGGCTAGGTCGAGCCTCCCCTACTGTTCCTGGCCGGAATGGCCAACAAGTGACGGTGCATGCATCATCTGGAGCTACACCACCGGCACATGGTCGCGGTTGCTTGCACGACGCGGAGCCTTGCAGCGCGAGCGCCCAAAACCTGGTTTCAGTGTCAGGTTCTAGGCGCTGTTGGTGGTGCCGGGCAATTGGTTTTTCGTTTCGCAGGTGTCGCCTTGCCGTTCCTTTGAGGTTCAGGTCAGCATCAGCAAACCTCACAGGCTTGGTTTGCCACGGCCGCAGCACGGGCCTCGCGCTGCAAGGCAGCATAGTATTCGGAGGGGTCATTCCAGTTGCCTGCGCTGACCGCACCGGTTCCGGTGTCGCTGGCAGCAAGCTTCAGAGCACCGTAGGATCCGGCGAAACTCGGAAATGCCTCACCGACGGCAACCACTCCGGCGTCGACGGCAGCAAGCCTCAGAGCACCGTAGGACCCCGCAAAACTCCAGATCGCCTCTTTGGTGGCTGCTGCACTGGCCTCACGCTGTAGGGCGGCATAGTATTCGGAGGGGTCATCCCAAGGCACGTCATTACTGGCTGCTCCCCTGCTGGCCTCACGCTGCAGGGCAGCATAATACTCTGAGGGGTCATTCCAGTCCGCGTCGCCGGATCCCTCACCGGCCATGGCCACCGCACCAAGGGAAGCCATGGACATCACTGTGACCACGACGAAAAGGAACTTTTTGGTGTTCATCAGACTCTACCTCCGCTGCTTCTGGCTGGTTTTTCTCCATAGGAGGTCCAGAAGCCAAAGCCATTGTCCGCCAAGGGACTTTGGCTCTGCCCTTCTACTATACAGCATGAGGGTATACAGATTGCATACGGGATACATACAGGAAGCTTGCAGGGAATTCTAGCGAGCCTGGGGCAGGGAATGTGGATTCACGGAGGATGGTGCGGAAGTGGCCACCAAAGGCGGTCTGTGCAGTGCGGCGAAGGCGGATCAGGAGCCAGTGTTGTGCCCAGGCTCGGTGCTTGCAGACTGCTTGGTCGTGCGCTGTGTCCTGGTGTTCAGGGTGTTGTACCGCGCAGATGCAAGGGGGTCCGCGTCGCGGCGGGCCCAGGTGGTCAGGGTCAGGCGGCCATTGGCGAAGGTGATGCGCCGGGGTAAGGCATCTGGCGCGAACCAGGCCGCGCCAGCGGCATCGTCACCGATCTGGAGTCGACGGGTCAGTGGGCGAGCCAGGTAGTATACGTTGACGGTCGGCCCGTCGACATACTCGTCCAACCACAAGCCGAGCAGGCCGGTCAGCTCGATCTCTAGGCCGGTTTCCTCAAAGGTTTCACGGATGGCCGTACCGGCGGGGTGCTCGTCCACCTCACAGAAGCCGCCCGGTATGTCCCAGTAGCCTTTTAAAGGCTCGATGCTGCGCCGGATGAGCAGAACCTTGCCGTTGCGGATGACCAGCGCGCCGGCGCAGGGGATGGCATTGTGCCAGTGGATGTGGCCGCAGTTGGGGCAGACGCGACGGGGACGTTCTTCGATCACCTGCTCCACCAAGGGCGCGCCACAGGTCGTTCAGAAAGCGGCGCCGGGCGGGGAAGGATCCATGGGGCGTCTCTCAGCTCGAGGGCAGGGGCAGACGATCCATCATCCAGGCGTAGCTTTGCTGCCAGACCGATTCCCGCTCGCCGTCGACCAGCAGATTGTGGCCCGAATGCTCGAGCCAGGTCAGCGTCTTGTCGGCCGAGGCCACACCCTGGTAGACGATCTCTGCGGCCTCGGGGGACAAGGTGGCGTCGTGCCGGCCCTGGAAAATGAGAACGGGCTGCCGGATCCTGGACAGGCTGTCGCGAACCTTGCGCTGGAGCAGATAGGCCTCGGCAGCGCCCCAGAGGGGCGTTTCATCATAGCACCAGACACGGTCCTGCGCCTCTGGATCAACGAGATCGTCGTCGCCGATCTCACCGGTGGGGCTGTACTTGAGAAAGTAACGCAATACCAACGACAGTGGCAGCAACCGGTTCTGGACCTTGATGGCGGGGGCCAAGGCGATCAGGCCCGCAATTTCGGGGTGCTGTACACCAAGCCACAGGGCCAGCAGCGAGCCCAGCGACAGCCCGCCGACAAAGACGTGGTCACAACGGTCCTGCAGTTCTCGCAGGGCCGCTTCCACATCGGCGGTCCAGGCCTGCCAGCGGATGCGGGTCAGGTCTTTGGGGCTGGTGCCGTGACCGGGCAGCAGGGGGCAGCGCACAGACAGGCCCTGGCCGGCGAGGTATTCGCCCATGGGCCGCGTCTCGGCGGCAGAGCCGGTGTAGCCGTGGATAAGCAGCACGCCCACAGGGCCGCCATCGGCGGCGTAGGCCAAGGGAGACAGGTACGGAGGCTGGGGCATGGCTCAGGCGGCCTCAAGGGGCAGGGTGAAACTAAGGGTTGTGCCCTCACCCAGTTTGCTGTGGCAATAAGCCTGGCCGCCGTGCTGTTCGACGATGGCTTTGACAATGGAGAGGCCCAGGCCGGTGCCAGGGATCTGTTGCTGGCGGCTGGCGTCGGTGCGGAAGAAGCGCTGGAACAAGCGGGCCTGGTCCTCCTCGGAGATGCCAGGGCCGGTGTCGCTGACGTCGACGACGATCTGGCCCGGCTGCGCCTGGACATCGATGCGCACCTGACCGCCACTGGGCGTGAACTTGATGGCGTTGCTCACCAAGTTGTGCAGCACCTGCACCAAGCGGCCGCGATCAGCCAGTGGCTGGGGACAGGCACCGGGCAGCCGCCAGCCCAAGGCCAGTTCCTGCTGCTGAGCGACCGGCTCAAAGCTGCGGCCTACCTCAGCCACCAGCGCAGCGATGTCTACCGGCCGGTGCTCCAGTATCACGGCACCCGACTCGATCTGTTCGACATCGAGCAGGTTGTTGATCAAATCCCGCATCTGCAGCGTGCGGCGGAGCACCACAGCCAGGGAGTCCATGGCTTCTTTGTCGGCGGCCGCCTCGGTGTCCTGCATGACCATTTCCACATAGCTGTGGATGACCGTCAGCGGGGCACGCAGGTCATGGGCGGCCATCCTCATGAAGGCCGATTTCTCCTGGTCGAGGCGGAGCAACTCTTTGTTGGCCATTTCCAACTGGGCGCGGAGCAGGCGGACGTCGTTGAGCTGCTGCATGACCTGCTGGTCGAGGCGACCCTCGGTTGTGACGTCCTGGACCAACCAGACCAGGTGATCCTGGACCTCCGGGTGGGGCAGCGCCGTCAAAGAGATATAGCGCCGCTCAAGGCCGTCGCGGCCCACGCGGTTGATCATGGGCAGGTCAAACCGCGGGGATGAACGACGGGCCACGGCCTCCAGCACTTCCTCAGAGCCGACAAGCTCAGGACAGAGATCGCTGAGGCACTCGCCTACCAGGTCGTCCTGGGTTTCCTGGAGGCAGGAGCTCAAGCCCTGGGCATGGGCAGCGATGCGCAGATCGGCAGTGGTGTACACGACCGAGACGCGCAGATCGTCGAGGATGGTCTGGGCCAGCTGTTCGGAAACGAGGGCTGCGGTCACCTCTTGTTCCGTGAGGTTCATGGCATCACCGAGCGTCTATTTGGCCAGGAGGCGCGCGCCGAGTTCCTGGAACATGGCCTCCACCTGCTCGCCCGTTTTTGCGCTGGTGAGGAAAAAGGGAGCATCGAGGTTTGAGGAAACGCAGGCGAGCTCCTCGTCGCTCATCCGGCGGTCATGGACCAGGTCCACTTTGTTGGCGGCCAGTACCAATCGGGTATTGGGGTTTGTTTCCCGAAATCCCTTGGCATACTTGACGATACCGGCCAGGGTTTCGGGGCGGGTGAGATCGCAGGCGATCACGGCCCCGGCTGCCCCGCGATAGTAGCTGGGGACGACGGGGCCTGCGTCGGGGCCGCCGGCGAGGTCCCAGAGCATGAGGTTCAGGGTCACGTCCCCGTCGCCGCTCGTCAGGTTCATCACTTTTCGATCGACCTTGACGCCGATGGTGCTGAGGTATCTCTCGTCAAAACTGCCCTCGACGAAGCGGCGGATCAGGCTGGACTTGCCCACTGAATAGTCACCCAGCAGGCACACCTTTATGCTCAACTTGCGCACGATCCTCGTCTCCTATGGATTTGGGGTAACGATGCTTGCCGGCGGTGGCGCCAGGACTCCCACCCATCGGCCTGGCACCCAGCCGCTGGGTCCGGACGCATCACCCGGGGGCCACCGGATCAAGTACCAGTCTTGATAGACCGCCACGATTTCAACAGGTAGGGCGGTCAACGCCGACTCCCCGGTCAATGGGCTGTCGGCGCGCGGCTCGGCGCGGAGCCGCACATTGCCGATCATGACGCCGAGAGAAAGGGTTGGGGCGTCAGTGGGTGTCAAGGTTGGCGTTGGCGTCAGCGTTGGCGTATTTGTCGGGGTGTTGGTCGCCGTATTTGTTGGCGTGCTGGTGGGTGTATGCGTGGGCGTGGGTGTAAAAGTAGCAGTGGCTGTAGGGGCCGCGGTTGGCGTACCGGTCCAGGTCGCTGTAGCGGTCGGTAATGGGCTGGGAGTGGCGGTTGGCGTGGGCGTCGCGCGCCCCAATGTGAGGCTCCAGGCGCCCAGGCAGCCCAGGGTCAAGCACAGGAGCAGGATGAGGCCCCCGGCAGCGATGGCGAGCCAAGGGACCCTCGCGGCGGTATCCGCCTCATCTGGCCCGGCAGCGTCCGAGACCAGAAGCAAGGGCTTCAAGTAACCCTCGATGCCAGGCAGGCTATCGGGATCGCCGTCGTACTCGCGCAGTGCCTGCGGATAGGCCTGGTGGATGTCGCTCAGGGTTTCGTACACATGGTCGCTGAAACCTTCTGGTGCGATACCCTCGATGACGACGGCCAGGTAGGCCCACGGCCCCGGTTCCAGCAGGATCCACAGCGTACCGTACTGGATGGCGTCCAGATCGCCCTCTTCTTCGTCACCAAAAGCGTCCTGGGCAAAATCCCTGATGGCGGTGAGCATGCCGCTGACCAGGTCGCGGTCTCTGGCTTGTTCAGGGTCCGAGGATAGATGGGACAGGAGCAGCCCTGATTCACGGTGGATCAAAAAGACTTCGTCCACGCGAAAGGGGAACGACTCGCGGATCGCCAGATCGACCGTGGAAACGCCCTGCATGCGCGCCCGGATGGGGCGGGTCAGGCTCTGGACGCTGAGTGTGCGGCGCAGGTTTTGATCCACGCGGCGGGCCAGGTCGCGCATGGACTCGGCCACAGCCTTGCGTATCGTCTTGCCAATGATGGGATACAGGGCAGCAACGATGTCATCCTGAGAGTCTTGAATCTGGCGACGGATGGCGGGACCGATGACGGGGGCCAGGGTGTCAGAGACCTCGTCCTGCGCAGCGTCGATCTTGCGGGCCAGCGCCGGGGTGATCGCCGACTTGACGGTTTCAATCAGGTACTCGTTATCTTCCCGCAGCAGGATATCGCGCAGTTCTGCCAGGGAGTCACCATCCCTATCCTGGCCGGAATCGGTGGGCGGGACGTCGTGCTGGCTTGAGGACACGTTGGCTCCTTGGTCCATAACAAACTGGCGCCTAAAGGATGGCGGGTCAATCAGAGAGGTCGCTGACGCCAGCTTTGTCCAACGAACCCAGAAGGTCGGCGACGCCGAATTGCTGCTTCAGCCGCGCTCCCATCTCCAGGAGGATGTCGCCCATGTCGAGACGACTGGCTTTGCCTTCTTGGAGGGCATCGAGGGCCTGGGTGAACTCGACTCGGAGATCGTCGGCCAACTGGCGTGACTGGAGGCCAAGGCTGGACTCTAGCTGATCCAGCCGCTCAGAGAAGGTGCGATCCAGCTCGTCGTGACGCCTTTCCTGGTCGGCCTGCTGTCGATCCAAGGTGGTTCTGAGTTCGTCTAATTGCTGGCTTAGCAAACCCAGTTCGGCTGCTATGCGACCGAACTGCCCCTGATAGTCCTGCATTTGCGGGCCAAAGATAATGTCGCGAATGCGATCCAGTTCGGTGATGGGGCGCTCGTCTACATCTGACTTTCCATCTTCTACACTCATGCCTCTGCTCCTTCGGTCTGAGGTTGTACGGGGTGTAGAACAGTCCTCCCCATCATTATACATCAGAAAGGATTTCTCTGCAAAGGGTGAATTTTGCGGGAAAGCCCTGGGGTTTGGGCTGGATGCCGGGAATCAGCAGCGCTCAATAGTTGTCAAACCATAAGGGGTCTTGTATAATGGGGATGGTGAAACCCTATGGACTATGTGACATTGTTGTTGGTAGATGACGACACCGATCTGCTTCGTTTGCTGCGGCGGCGCCTGGAACGGGATGGCTACGAGGTGATGGCCGTCGAAGGAGGGCGACAGGCTCTGCTCGCCCTGGAGCGACGATTTCCAGACCTGGCCATCGTGGATATCCTGATGCCAGATATGGACGGCTTTCAGGTCGCAGCCGAGATCAAGAAACAGGGAGACATCCCCCTCATCTTTCTAACCAGCGTCGCTGAAACCCAGACCCGGGTCGAGGGCATTCGCCGCTACGCCGAAGATTATGTCGTTAAGCCTTTCGATTACCAGGAACTCCTGGCCCGCGTACAGCGGGTCCTGCGCCGCACGGCCGGACCGCGGGCCATTCACGAGCCATTGGTGGTCGTGGACGAGGGCTTGAGCATCGATTTTCACCGATCAGAGGCGCACACGGCGGCTGGAACGGTCAAGCTGTCGGTCACCGAGGCCAGATTGCTTTACCACCTGGTCTGCAATGCCGGGCAGACGCTGCCGGTGAGCACCCTGGTGGCCAGGATCTGGGGCTATGCCGACGAGACCGGTCCAGAGACCTTGCGCGTGGCCATCTATCGCCTGCGCCGCAAACTGGAGCCGAAACCCTCCAAACCAGCCTATATCCTCACCATTCGTGAGGTGGGCTATCGCTTTGTCGCATTCGACGGCTAGTAGGCCGCAGCTTTTGCCGCTTCTCGACGGGTACTGCAGGCGGTGCCCGTTTTTGTTTTCCTCACCGGCTTGTGTCTCAAGGTACCCGGTAATATCCCACGCGCCGAGTCTGTAATTTGCGATGTAACGGGTGTGTGCTACCATGGCCTGTGGAGGACGCCTGGATGCGGGTTGAACAGTTGCCCCACATGGAAGCAGAACAGATCACCCGACTGCGGGCTGCCGGCATCAACAGCTGCCGGCAGCTACTGCGCGCCTGGCAGCGGCCGGAGCGATTCCAAAGGGTCGTCATCGCCACGGGGTTGTCGAAGGACACGCTCAAGGGCGTGGTGCGGAGGGCTGAGGTGAGCCAGATCCGGGGGGTGGGCACGACAACCCTGGCCTACCTGTTCGAAGTGGGGATCGATTCCCTGGACGCGCTGGCGGCCCGCACACCAGAATCGTTGCGAGCAGACTTGCAGCGGGTGTGTGCCCGGCCGCCCAACCTGGCCGTGATCGAGGATTGGATCCTTCAGGCGGGGCAGATGGCTGGCTATCTCGAGGCGCCACCCTTGCAGGCTAGCCTGACTCCCAGATAGGGCGAGGGCCAACCGGTGTCTACCGAATCCCTGGTAATGCAAGAGCCCGCTGTTCCTCTCGGGAACAGCGGGCTCTTGGGTAATAGGTAGACGAGGGCTAGTTGCGCTGGCAACCGTGCAGTGGAGGGGCAGACGTGTCCCAAACCGACGGGACGTCCAGTGCCGTCCACGGTTTTTGCCGCAGAGTGGGTTGCGCCACCACCAGAGCCGTGATATACTTGTTTCACCTGGGCAGGACCCTCGACCAGGAATAGGGCTGTACGCTAGACGTGGAGTTGGCCGCTGAGGGCCAGACTGCATGTGAGGAGAAAAGATGAAAAAACAAGCACGTTTTCCCCTGGCACACCTACCGACGCCGCTGGAACCGATGCAAAGGCTCAGTGAGGCATTGGGCGGGGCCGAGATCTGGATCAAGCGGGACGATCAGACCGGCCTGGCAACGGGCGGCAACAAGACCCGCAAGCTGGAGTACCTCATCGCCGATGCACTAGCTCAGGGAGCCGACCTTGTCCTGACCGTTGGTGCAGCGCAGTCGAACCACTGCCGCCAGACGGCGGCCGCCGCGGCCAGGGCAGGCCTGGCGTGCGTGGTGGTCCTGGGCGGTGAGCCCTTGCCCCGCGAGCGATGGACGGGCAATCTGCTGCTAGATGACCTTCTGGGCGCGCGGGTTGAGTGGGCGCGTGATGAGGAACCTCTGGTGGTCATGGCAGCGGTAGCGGAGGCCGAGCGTGCCGCGGGCCGGAATGCCTACACCATCCCCTACGGTGGCTCCAACGCGATTGGAGCGTCTGCCTATGCCCTGGCTTTCCAGGAAATGGCGGACCAGGTCGCCGCAGAGGGAATGGCGCCTTTTGACCGTGTCGTGTTTGCCAGCAGCTCTGGTGGAACGCAGGCGGGGTTGGTCATTGGCGCCAAGGCCTGTGGCTACGAAGGGCAGGTACTGGGGATCAGCGTGCACAGGACCAACGCCCAACTGCGCGAGATCGTGACGACTCTGTTCGCCCCAACGACGGCGTACTTGGGCCTGGAACTGAGCCTGGGACCTGGGGACGTGCACGTCGACGACGGCTATGTGGGCCCTGGCTATGGAATCATGACCGAGGTCGTGCGAGGCGCCGTCCGGCAGGTGGCGGAACTGGAGGGCATCCTCCTGGATCCGGTTTACGCCGGCAAGGCGATGAGCGGGTTGCTAGACTTCGTCCGCCGGGATGAGATTGGCGCTGACGAGAAGGTGTTGTTCTGGCATACGGGCGGAACGCCCGCGCTATTTGCCTACGCGCCAGATTTACTGGGTGGGTAGAGCAACACGGCCTGCTAGCTCAACTGATTGTCTCTTCTGTTCCGGAAGTTGAATTTCCCGAGGGACCCGGGCGCCCCGCTCGGGTCCCTGCTATTCGACCCAAGGCATGGAACGGGTGGTACGATCCAGCAGGATATACTCGCGCCGGCCCAGGGTCGGGCCTAGGCGCCATTTGTGGAGCCTTTCAACAGGCCGGGCCTGATCGTCGTAGCGATAGCCCCGGGCTTCATAAGGCAGTACCAGCCGGACCTGGGCCGTGTTGGGGCCGATATGGTAGTGGAACACAGTCTGTCCGGTGACAACCCGGTAACCCGGCTGGGGATTGGTCAGACCCAGCACCTCATTCCAAAAACCCGAGAGCACGTCGTGTCGCTTGTCCTCAAAGAGGACGGCGACGCCCTTTTGGGCGATGTAGAGGCTTCCCCTCTTTTCGATCAGACCATCATGTACCAATTCATGCTCGGTGGGACCGCCCGAGAATGAACCGGCGGGATCACTGAGCAATGCGGCCCCTAGTTGCGGGGAAGTTAAGAGCCTGCCGCCTTGCTGCAAGTAGGTGTCCAGAGTTGCCATGTCGTTGTCTGACAAATAGTCCGCGGCCGGCGAGAGGACCACAATGGCCCGCACTTGGGCCAACGGCCACCCATCCAGGGAGCTGACGACGGCCGCGTTCACACCTTCCTTGGCCAGGATAGCCAGCCCCCAGTAGGGCTGGACCTCCAGCCGCACCGCTTCCCGCGCGGCGCCGATCTCCTGGTGCGAGACTGTTGGTGGGGCCAGGATGAGCACATCAGGCTGGTCTGGAGGCGCTGCCATCAGCCACCGCAGCCGGGGCAACGCGGCCGATACGTGGGCGAACATGGTCTCCGGGTCGTAGGCGGTGTCGTGCGTGTCATTGTACAGCCCCTGTTCCTTGACGTTATAGTTCCAATAGGCAATGCCCTGCAGGTTGCCGCCAGCCTGTCGAACCAGCAGTGCCAGGGTCAGGCCGTTGGCCACGGCGTCAGAAATGGTGCCCGGGTCGGCGCTGGCCTGGCTCAGCCCCCAACTGTTGGCCGCCCCCCAGAGCCAGAGCGGCTTGTCGTAGCGCGCGGAATAGAGGCCCAGCGAGCGGGCCAGCAGGAAGAGCCCTACCAGGTTCTTGTCGCTCAGGGGGATGTCAGGCAGGCCGTCGCGCGGATATGCGTCAAAGGTGGCGGCAAAGTTGGCCGGGGTGTCACGGAACAGAGCTTCCACGTCCGGCAGGGTGAAGGTCTTGCGCGCCTGCGCGCCGTCGAAGGACATGGTCACGGGCAGGCCGGGGTGGATCTCCTGCCACAGCCCGGCGCTGTAGATGGCATATTCGACCACGTAGCGCGACTGGAACTCGCCCAGGAGGCGCTGGCGGGCCGGGTCGGAGCCTACATCGTCAAAGCCAAGGCCGTGCCGGCGGCGGAACTCGGCCTCGGCGTGGGAGGAATAGTCGCCGCCGATGGGCTCGTCGGCCAGGTTGAGCATGAGCAGCACATCAGCGTAGGGCTGCACGAATTCGGCGTCCAGCCAGCGGTAGTAGGCTTCGATGTCGCGCCGGTAGGCCGGGGCATAGAAAGAGGCGCTGACCCCGCCGCCATAGATGTCCAGTGGCTGGCCGCCAGCATCCCGGCGCAGGTCGCCAGGATGGTTCGTGTTCCAGACCTCGCCCATCTGGATCTGGTAGCCCACGGGCAGTACGGCCTTGACGCCCACCGCACGGCAAGCCTCAAGTATCCGGTGCTGGGCCTGGATCACGGCCACGGCGGCCTCGTGGCGTGGATCGCCGGGGTCCAGGTGGGCTTCGTAGACGGCGTAGGACAGCCCCGGCTCTACCTTGTCCGGGTCCACCTCGCCAGGATTGTTGTGGCCGATCCATACCAGATTGGATCCGGCATCGACCATCCGCTGTACCATGGCCTCTATTTCGGAGGCTGAAGCCTCCGGGTAAGCCTCTGCGGCCCAGCCAGCATAGTGGCTGGGCGCGTCCTGGGCATGGGCTTTGGAAGCAGGCCAGGTGAGCAAGACGCACAAGACCAAGGCGGACAGGACTTTTCGTGCAAATTTATGTCTAGTCACCAACGTTTGTGGATACATCAACGGCAGTTTTGTCTTGTTTCCGTTTCGCATTGCAGTGCCCGTGAGGACCAAGGCATTTCTGAATGTAGCACCAACGGCAGGATCCCAGTTGCCAGTATCAGTAAGCCGCAACGAACTTCCCGCAAGCTTGACACAGGCCTCAGTCTTGACTCGCGTTCGTCGATTTCAATGGATTCAATACGTTCGCCCGGGCACAGCTTCCGAGAAGTTGGGCTGCCCATGCGCCGCACTGCAGGCCCTGAGCATTGTATTTCGGGTTAAGGCCTCTGTCAATTCCTGGTATACTTGTGATTGGCTCCGTTCAGACTTCCGATGGAGCCCTGCTCTTCTTAACGCTGCTGGCAACGGCACGGTCAGTTCCTTGCCCCGGCAGGGTTCTTGGAGTACAATGCTCCACGGGCACTGATCTCCGATGAAAGTGGACAAGCGGCTTCTGCGGCAGGCGTGGGCATCGCGCATAGACCTGGCCTTGACAGTGGGCCTGGGTTTATTGGCGGGCATTGTGATCGTCGGCCAGGCACGCCTCCTGAGCCTGGTCGTGAGCCAGGTTTTCCTGGCGGGGGGGACCCTGGAGGCGGTCCGGCCGCAGTTGGCTGGCTTTCTGGTCCTGAGTCTGACCCTGGCCGCATTGGTATGGGGCCGTGAGGTCGCGGCCAATCGCGTGGCCGGCCGGGTCAAGTACGACCTGCGGGCGCGGCTGGTGGCCCACCTGCTGGACCTGGGGCCGGCCTATGCCCGGGGCGAACGCAGCGGCGAGCTGACCAACACCGTGGTGGAGGGCATCGAGGCCCTGGACGTCTACTATCGCCAGTACCTGCCCCAGCTGGCGCTGGCCGCACTGGTGCCGCTCACCGTGCTCCTCTTTGTCTTTCCACTGGACTGGCCCTCTGGCCTGATCTTGCTGCTGACCGCCCCCCTCATTCCCCTGTTCATGTGGTTGATCGGCAACGCCGCCGAGGCGCTAACCCGGCGCCAGTGGACATCCATGAGCCGGATGAATGCCCACTTTTTGGACGTGCTGCAGGGGCTGACAACCCTGAAGGTGCTGGGCCGCAGCCGGGAGCAGATCCAGACCATCGCCCAGATCAGCGACCGCTACCGGCATGCAACCATGGGCGTGTTGCGGGTGACATTCCTGTCGGCCCTGGTGCTCGAGATGGTAGCCACCCTCAGCACGGCAGTGGTGGCGGTCCAGATCGGCCTGCGCCTGCTCTACGGCAGCCTGCTCTTTGAAGACGCCCTATTCATTCTGCTACTGACGCCCGAGTTCTACCTCCCGCTGCGTTTACTGGGCACGCGCTTTCACGCCGGCATGGCGGGCGTGGCCGCTGCACAGCGGATCTTTGAGGTTCTGGAGACTGAGGCCAAGGTGGAGCCCAGGATTGGGGATCGGCCCTCTCATCATCTTGGTCTGAACCTCAGCCTTGGCTTTAGCAATGTACACTATGCCTATGACGAGGGGCGGCGTGCTGCGCTCAGGGGCTTGACGCTGGAGGTACTGCCTGGTCAGACGGTGGCCCTGGTCGGCCCTAGCGGCGCGGGCAAGAGTACGATGGCCTACCTTTTGCTGCGTTTCATAGAACCGGACCAGGGGATGATTCTGGTGGATGGCCGGCCGCTTCGAGACCTCTCCCGGCGGGCCTGGCGCGAGCAGGTGGCCTGGGTGCCGCAGAACCCCTACCTGTTCCACGGAACGGTGGCCGAGAATATTCGCCTTGCCCGTCCCAAGGCAAGCCTCGATGAGATGGCATGGGCCGCCCGCCAGGCCCATGCCCAGGCCTTTATTGAATCGTTGCCCCAGGGTTACGACACCGTCATCGGCGAGCGCGGCGCCCGATTGAGCGGCGGCGAGGCGCAGCGCCTTGCCCTGGCGCGGGCGTTCCTCAAGGATGCCCCGCTGCTGATCCTGGATGAGGCGACGGCCAACCTGGATCCAGAAATCGAGGACCTGGTGCAGGAGGCGATGGCGCGGCTGTTGATGGGCCGTACGGCCCTCATCATCGCCCACCGGCTCAGTACCGTGTACCGGGCCGACCGGATCCTGGTCATGTCCGAGGGCCGGATCCAGCAAGAGGGGACCCACGCAGAGCTTTTGCAACAGGCTGGGTTGTACAAGCAGTTGGTACACGCTTTCGACGGGGTTGCTTCTCCTGTGGGGGAGGCGCCATGAGGAGTACCCTTGGGCGACTGCTTCGGATGGCTGCCCCTTTCTGGCAGAGGATGGCACTGGCGGCGCTGTTGGGCTTTGCCACCATCAGCAGCAGCATTGGATTGCTGACAACGTCCGCCTATTTGATCTCCAAAGCTTCGCTCCAACCCTCTATCGCCGAACTACAGGTGGCCATCGTCGGCGTACGCTTTTTTGGCATCGCCCGCGGGGTCTTTCGTTACCTGGAGCGCTACGCTTCCCACGATGTGACCCTGCGCCTTCTGTCCAGGCTTCGCGTCTGGTTCTACACTGCATTGGAGCCATTGGCTCCAGCCCGGCTCATGCAATACCACAGTGGCGACCTGTTGACCCGCCTCGGAGCAGATATCGAGACGCTGGAGAATCTCTACCTGCGGGCCATCGCCCCGCCGGTTGTGGCGGTACTGGCGGCCGTGTTGGCGGCAGCGATCATGGCCAGTTTTTCCCCAAGCTTGGCGCTAGCGCTGCTGTTCTTTTTCCTGCTGGCCGGGGCTGGTGTGCCACTGCTGGCGCGGGTACTGGGCCGCGGCCCAGGGCAGCAACTGATCCGGGTACGCGCCGAATTGAACAGCACGTTGGTGGATGGCATCCAGGGCATGGCCGATCTATTGGCCTTTGGCCAGCAGGAGCGCTACCTGGGCAGGGTGGCGGATCTTGGCCGGCGTCTGGGCGATGCCCAGCGACGTATGGCCCGCGGCGGCGGGCTGCAGAGCGCGTTGATCGGCCTGCTGATGAACCTGGCGGTTCTGGCCGTGCTGGTCGTCGCCATCCCGCTGATCCGTGCCGCTCAACTCGATGGGGTGTATCTGGCCCTGCTGGTGATGGCCGTGATTGCCTGCTTTGAGGCAGTGCTGCCGTTGCCCCAGGCGGCCCAATACCTGGACAACAGCCTGGAAGCAGCGCGGCGATTGTTCGAGATCGTGGATGTGGATCCGGCTGTCGTCGATCCTCGACTGCCACTGCCTGCTCCTGATGGGTATGGGCTGCGGGGCGCGGATCTCCGCTTCGCCTACAATGAAGGGGAGCCTTTGGCTGTGGACGGCATCGGTTTTGACCTGCCGCAGGGCAACTGCCTGGCCATCGTCGGACCCAGTGGCGCGGGCAAGTCGACGCTGGCCCACTTGATACTACGCTTCTGGGACTATAACGAGGGAACCATCACCCTGGGCGGCAAGGACCTGCGCCAACTTGGCCAGGAGGATGTACGCCATCTCATCGCCGTGGTGTCGCAACATACCCATCTCTTTGGGGCCACTGTGCGGGAAAACCTGCTTCTCTCCAGGCCAGAGGCCACCGAGGCGGAGATGATCGGGGCAGCGCAGCAAGCGCAGGTCCACGAATTCATCCGATCCCTGCCCCAGGGCTACGATACCTGGATCGGCGAGCAGGGCTGGCAACTGAGCGGCGGCGAGCGCCAGCGACTGGCTATTGCCCGTGCCATCTTGAAGGATGCCCCTATCTTGATCCTGGACGAGCCGACGGCCAACCTGGACAGCGTGACCGAGCGCGAGGTAATGAAAACCCTCCTGTCCCTCAGCGCCGAGCGCACGACGTTGCTCATCACCCACCGGTTGGTGGGTCTGGAACAGGCCGACGAGATCCTGGTGCTGCGGGGTGGGCGCGTCATAGAGCGGGGCAGCCATCACGACCTGGTTCAGATGCAGGGATTCTACCAGCGCATGTGGGACATTCAGAATCAGAGGCTGGCTGCCAGCCAGCCTGCCCGGGCCAAAGCACCCGCAATACTTTGACACCCAGCCCATTTCATGTTACAATTTTCACAGTTCCTTAAACAAGCAAGTGAAATAGCGGGTTTGTAGCATCTCCGAGCCTCGCCGCCTAAGGGTCCGAGTAGGCCTATGGGGTGAGGCCGGTAGGGTCTAGCTGGAAACGGCTATGCCTCCCACGCTTGGAAAGGAGATGCGCCCAGGGTAGTCAGGGCGCGGCGTCTCCATGAGACGCCGTTTTTGATCGCCCAGGTTGTTGGATGACCTACAGTGGCGTCTCTTTACCTCCGAGACGCCGCTTTTTTTGTGCCGGTACGAGGAACCTGCCTGCAAAAGGAAGAACAGGATGGATCAAAGACGATACTATTTTTCTACGCGTGATCTGTTGATGATGGCTGCTCTGGCCGCCTTGGGCGGGGTGACCAGCACCTACGTCAACGCCATCGGGGATCTCTTTCAGTCCGTTACTGGATTTGCCGGAACCACCCAGTGGGCCGCCGGCTTGCACGTCCTGTGGTTGACCCTGGCCGTGGGGCTGACTCGCAAGCAGGGGGCCGGTACCATCACCGGGCTGCTCAAGGGAGGGGTTGAGCTCCTTACCGGCAACACGCACGGCTTGTTGGTTGTGCTGGTGGATGTCGTGGCCGGCTTGCTGGTGGATCTAGGTTTCCTCCCTTTCAAAAAGAAGGACTCCCTGGCGGCCTACTGCCTGGCCGGAGGACTGGCCTCGGCCTCCAATGTGTTCGTCTTTCAGCTCTTTGCCTCGGTGCCCGCCGACACGCTGGCCTACTGGGCGCTGCTCTTGGTGGCGGCGGTGGCTTTTCTGTCTGGGGTGCTGTTCGCCGGGGTCCTGGCCCGAGCGCTGGTCAGTACCTTGCGCCGGGCAGGCGTAGTCAAAGACAGTTCTCCGGTCCCAATGAGCCGCAAAGCCTATCCCATCTTTCTGGTGGCCGGCACCCTGCTGGCAGTGGCTCTGACCCTATTCTTGCGACAGGCGCTGCGTGGTCCGACGACGGTGTACGTCGGTGGCGCGGTGGAGGCTGCCTACGACTATCCCCTGGAGAACGACGATATCGCGGAGGTCACCACCGAGGGTACACTGCGGAGTGTCACGACCAACTACACAGGCATACCGGTCCGTGAGCTCGTCGCCCGGGCCTTGCCGCGGCCCGGCGCTGCGCTGCTTCTGCTCCAGGCCTCCGATGGCTATGCCTTTTTCGTCAGTATGTTGGAGGTGGACGAGAACGGCAGCCTGCTGCTGGCTCCGCAGGGCGAGGGCGAAGACGCTTCCTATAACGTGGTTGGAGCGCGAAACAGCAAGGCCTGGGTGCGGGGTGTCAGCGAGCTGGTTGTGATCGGCACGGCGACCCTGGAAGTGAGCGGCGCATTGGAGCAACCTGTACCCTTTGATCCAGATGATTGGCAGTTCGAGATGGACAGCATCCTCCTCAAGATAAGCGACAGCCCGCAAAAGTACCAGGGGGTTCCTCTGGGCAAGGTGTTGGGGGCAATGGAGCCACGGCCTGAGGCAGAGACCGTGGTGCTGGGCACAGAGGATGGGCCGGCCTCGCTTCCTCTGGACAAGGTACTAGGCGACGATAACCTGCGTCTATTCACCGTAATTGATGGGGATCTGGTTTCCTTTGCCGTCGCTACTATGGACGGCGAGGTGATTGCCGCGCCGATAGTGTCCATCGAGGTGCGGTAGGCTGTCTGGAACTCTGGTGGCTGTGGCAAAG
The DNA here is from genome assembly GCA_963700285.1 of uncultured Chloroflexia bacterium. Lineage (GTDB taxonomy): Bacteria > Chloroflexota > Anaerolineae > JAAYZQ01 > JAAYZQ01 > CAWANP01. Next base: position 117,413 of record CAVOXA010000001.1, read on the forward strand.
ATGATCGCCATTGAGGGGTTAAGCTACCGTTTTGAGGGCGGTAGGCGCGACGCCCTGTGCGATGTGACACTCTCGATCGTGCCAGGGGAATTTGTGGTTGTTACCGGGCCGTCGGGATGTGGCAAGTCGACCCTGGCCCTGGCCATTGGCGGCTACCTCTTTCGCCAGTATGATGGCCAGGCCAGCGGTACGGTGACTGTGGCTGGCATGGATGTGCAGGAACGTCCCATCTACGATGTGGCCGAGATCGTCGGATTGGTACAGCAGAATCCCGAGGCCCAGTTCTGCACGCTTACGGTGCGGGACGAGGTAGCCTTTGGCCTGGAGAACCGATGCCTGCCCCGCGCCGAGATCCAGGAGCGCATCGCCTGGGCGCTGAGCATCGTCGGTGCGGAGCATCTGATCGAACGTTCTCTAGCAACTCTCTCGGGTGGGGAGAAGCAAAAAGTTGCTATCGCGGCCATGATGGCGGCCAAACCTCAGATTCTGATCTTTGACGAGCCGACCTCTAATCTGGATCCCTCGGCGACGGCCGAGGTGTTCGAGGTTATTGCCCACATCCGGGCCAAGGCTGGCATTACCGTACTGGTCATCGAGCACAAGGTGGACTATTTGCTATCCTTCGAGCCGCGGCTGCTGGCGATGGACGCCGGGTGCGTCGTCTACGATGGACCTTACGAAGGCTATGCCCGCCCCCTGGTCGGGCGGCCCAAGCAAGCGCTCCCCGTGCCTGACACTGGAGGGGAGCCGATCGTGCGGTTGCAGGGTGCCTGCCTGGGCTACAAGGGCCGCTCTGTGCTGAGGGATGTCTCCCTCGGCATCTGGCCGGGAGAGTTTGTGGCCGTGATGGGTGACAATGGTTCGGGCAAGACTACGTTTGTGCAGAGCTTGATGGGCTTGCTCAAGCCGGTGGAAGGCCGGGTCGAGGTTCTGGGCCAGGATATCCACGAGTCCTCCGTGTCGACGCTGGCCCGGAAGGTGGGCTTTGTCTTTCAGAACCCGGACCACCAGCTTTTCGCGGACAGCGTCTGGCAGGAAGCGGTGTTTGCCCTGCGCAATTTTGATCTCCTGGATGCTGCGGCCAGGGTACGGGTTACAGAACTCCTGTCTCGCAGTGGCCTGGGCGACCGGGGCCAAGACCATCCTTACCGTCTGAGCTACGGACAGAAGCGCCGCTTGAACCTGATCTCTGTGCTGGGCTACGCGCCGCGCCTGATCTTGCTCGACGAAGTACTCATCGGGCAGGATCCGGACAACGCGGCTTTTCTGCTCGACCTGGTAAGAGAGCAGGTCGAGCAAGGCAGCGCGGCGGTCATGGTCAATCATGCGCCCAAGACGACCCGGCAGTATGCCAGCCGCGTGCTCTTTTTCGACGGCGGCAACGTTGTCGTGGATGCGGCTCCAGAGCAAGCTTTCGAGCAACTGAAATCGCTGGGAAAAGAAGCCTATGTCACCTGACTCCCAGTTTGCCTACTCCCGAATCACCTTTCAGCCCGGCGACTCTTTTCTCCACCACCTGCACCCACTGGTCAAGGCGGCTTGGTTGCTCTTTGGCACCATCTTTGTCTTTGTCGTACGCAGCCCCTGGCCGGTGATGGTGATGGTAGCCCTGCTGCTGGTAGCCTTTCCCCTGATCGGTGTGCGCTTGGGGCGGTTGCGCGGGGCGCGGCTGTTCATCACGACCGCGCTGTTCTTGGGAATCCTTCAGGTCATTTTCCGGCAGGAGGGGGCCATCCTGTTCCAACTTGGTCCGCTGACCGTGACGGCGGGCGGCGTGGAGGCTGGGCTGTACGTGGCCGGGCGCTTTCTGAGCGTCATCCTGCTCAGCTACCTGTTCGTGCTGACCACTGAGCCCAACGACCTGGCCTTCGCCCTGATGCGCGCCGGGCTGCCCTACCGCTATGGCTTTACTCTGATTACCGCCCTGCGTCTGGTACCAACCTTCGAGCAGGAGGGTCAGATCGTCTACAACGCCCAACTGGCGCGCGGCGTCCGGTACGACGTGAGAAGCCCGCGCCGTTTTCTGACGCTGGCCCGCCAGTTCTTTCTACCGCTACTGGTCTCGGCGCTGGGCAAGGTGGACAGCCTGTCGGTGTCGATGGAGGGCCGCTGCTTTGGAAAGTATCGAACGCGGACCTTTCTGCGGGAAGTTCGGGCAACGTGGCGGGATGTGGTGGCACTTAGCCTGCTGGTGCTGGCGATTGGGTTGCTGGTGGGCTGGCGGCTGGTGAGTTGGTAGATTGAGGACGTGGATACCCGGTACACGGGAGGGGAAGGCATGTCAAAACTGTGGTTGGTTCTACTGCTTGTCGGGGCATTGATCCTGGGTGGGATTGCCGTGGCGTTTGCGATGAATGCAAAAGCGATGGCGCCCGCACAGTCAGCGCTTCACTATCCATGGTCCCTGCTCGCCAAAGAGGCACAGACTATGAATGAGTGTGCCGAGTGCCACGAGACGGAGCATTTCCATACCTGCGCCTCGTGCCACGACGACCACGGCTCGGCCGAGATGGCCAATGTGCCCTTTAACGCCCTGGTTCATCTGGCGGGTGATGTGCCTGAAGGCGGCTTTATCCCCGTTAATGAAATCGTGCCCTACCGTGAGCAGCCCGGCACCCACGTGGCCCTCCTCGACTTTCTGTCCGCTAAGGGTGTGGACGACTTTGAAAGCGTCACCCTGGCCTCGCGCGATGGAGGGTTTGTGACGATCGACCGCGCCAATCTGACCGGAGAGGCGTTGTTGATGCCCCATGTGGATGGCATCCGCTTCGCTGCCGAGAACCTGCACGTGTCCACGTGGCTCAAGGGCATCTCGCGTATTATCGTCGTGGGCGTGGATCGACCGCTGACGGTCGATGGCTACCACACATCGTTTGGGCGGTTGCTGATGGGGCCGACCCGCTCGCTGACCATCGACCAGACCGACGTGATGCTCAAAAGCGAGGTCGATGGCGAGATTCGCAAAGCCAAGACAGCAGGCCGCATCGAGGGCGTACCTGTGGAAAAGATCGTCGAGGGGCCAGACTTTGGGCAACTGACCGTGTACGCTGCGGGTGGCCAAGAGCACGTCCTCTCGGCCAAAGACGCCAGAGGTGCGCTCCTGGCCCAACTGCGGGGCCGCCCCGAGGTCGTACTGGTGCTGCCGGAACTGGGCCGGGCAGAGTGGGTAACGGGCGTGGTAGAGATTTCGTCGGAGGAGTAGTCAATGTCCCGTCATCTCAGTACACGGGCTGGTTCACAGTCCAGTAGTAGCGGCGGCGGACAGTGGTCCGCCGCGAGCATTCGAATCGTATCCTTGGTTCTACTCGTTGTGTTATCGGGCTGTGGTTCTACCTGGAAAGCGACAGTGGTGGCGCCGGACGGTAGCGACTATTTTGTGGACAGCAAGGTCCTCGACGGCCTGGCCGACTTTGCCGAGGAAGACAAGGGCATGCCCCTGGAGCGCGTGCTGTACAGTGCGGGGCATCGCGCCATCGAGCACCTCGTGGTCGTGGATGCCGATGGAGTGCGCCGTGCGTTCGACTGGGCCGATGCAGCAGAAGAGGCATGGTGGCGACAGGATGGACAGATCGTCCTCAACGGTGAGGTACTCCCGGCGGCGCGGATGGAGGTCGAGCCGCCAGCGCTGCTAGACCGGGTCAGTGCGGAAATCACCGACATCGCGCCGACGGCGGCTGCCGCCCTGGGCATCCCAGCTCCGGTGCAGGCCAGTGGTCAGGCGCTGGATGAAGCTACGGCTGACCAGGTGCTGCTCCTGTTCCTGGATGGTTTTGGTTACTCGCGCTATCGCGAGGCCCTGGATGGTGGACTTGTCCCCAACCTGGCCGCCCTTGGCGAGCCGCAGGTGGCCCTGACCGTCTATCCGCCTTGTACCAGCGTCGGCTCGGCGGCCTTGCTCACTGGGGCACAGCCGGAAGCGAATGGGGTGGACCGGCGGGGCATTCGCAAGACAGAAACGGAGACTCTGTTCGATGTCGCCGAGGCAGCAGGGCTGGACGTCGTTGCCGTTGAGGGCGATGCGCTGGCCTTCAACCTGCGCAATTCAGACATGCAGCTTTCGGGAGACCGGGACGGGGATGGCAGCACCGACGACAACGTGCTGGCCAATGCGCTGACAGTGCTGGACGAGGGAATGCCCGATCTGTTCTACGTACATTTTCACGGCATCGACGATGCCGGGCACACCTACGGCCCAGGCACGCCAGCGGAAGAGGCTGTCATCCGCGAGGTAGACGCAGCCGTGGGCCAGCTACTGGGGAGGCTACCCTCGGATACGCTTATCATCGTTTTTGCTGACCACGGCATGCACCATGTGATAGAAGAAGGGAGGCTGGGAAATCACGGGCACCTGATCGAGCGGGACATGTTCATACCCATCTGGACAGTGGGGAAGTGAGGAAAAGGATATACTTGCGACAAGTAAACAGGCGAATATCAAGTGCGCAGCCAAGGAATGAAAGGATCATAAAGGGAGGCAAACAAATGGAGAAAGTAAGAAGGTACTCTGTGTTGGGTGTGGTTGTGCTGGTAGGGGTTCTGCTGGCCGCGGGCCTGGCGGGCTGTGGGGGTGGCAGTGCGCCTGACGTGGACTGGGAACTGGCGGTCAGCGGGGACGTTGCGACGCCTCTGACGCTAACCTACGCCAAGCTGGCCGAGATGCCCCAGACGGACCTGGAAAACATCCTGATGGAAAAGTCGGTGGGCGAGGATACGACAGGTTCCTGGAGTGGCGTGGATCTGGCAAAGCTCCTTGAGGATGCGGGGGCAAGCGCCGAGTATGCCAGCATCACCGCGATAGCCGCCGATGGCTATGCCGTCGAGATCTCTAACGAGGAAACGCAGGACGGTATCGTGGCCCTGAAGGAGAACGGGGAGTGGATCGCGGAGGCGGATCCGGACCACGGCCCCATCCGCCTGGTCTTTTCCCATACACCGGCCAACCGCTGGGTGTTCCAGATCCAGGAGATTCAGGTGAATGACATGGCCCAGGGGGGCGGGGGCATTCCCGAGGACGCAGCGCTCAAGATTACGGGCAGCGTCGAAACCGAGGTGGGATGGGCTGAGGACAAGCTGCGCAGCTTTGATACCATCGAGGTTGAATCGACCAACAAGGATGGCGAGACCAAGACCTATACCGGCGTAGCTATCAACGACCTGTTGGGCAAAGCAGGGCCAACGAGCGAGGCGACAACCCTAGTTCTGATCGCTGACGATGGCTATTCGGCGGAAGTGGCTCTGGTCGAGGTGCAAGCCTGTGAGGATTGTATCGTCTCCTTCCGCAACCAGGGCGGCTTTAGCACAGTCCTGCCAGGGTTCCCGGGCAATGCTCAGGTCAAGGGCGTAGTCGAGATCCAGGTCAAGTAGGAGAGATGTCATCGACGAGATCTTGAGCGGCCTGCTCGAGGCCATCCGCCTGATTGTCACCCTGGACGAAGCCCTATTCGAGATCATAGGCCTATCGCTGCGCGTGTCGGGCACCGCGCTGCTGTTCAGCACTGTGATCGGCATCCCACTGGGCGCGGTTATGGGCATGAGCCGCTTTGCCGGGCGCAAAATGGTCATTGCCCTGCTCTACACTGGCATGGGCTTTCCGCCGGTGGTCGTCGGCCTGTTCGTCTACCTGATGCTGTCGCGCAGCGGCCCGCTGGGGCAACTCAACTCACCACTGATCCCGGCCCTGTTCACGCCGGCGGCTATGGTCGTGGCCCAGACGATCATCTCTTTTCCGCTGGTGGCCGGGTTCACCATGGCTGCCGTCATGGGCGTGGATCCGGCCTTGCGCCAGCAGGTCCAATCGCTGGGTGCCACCCGCTGGCAGACGACGGTGGCGATCCTGACCGAGGCGCGGATAGGCGTGATTGTATCGGTCATTGCCGGTTTTGGCAGCATCATCTCCGAGGTGGGCGCAGTGATGATGGTCGGCGGCAACATCGAGGACCGCACGCGGGTGCTGACTACGGCCATCGTCCTGGAGACCCGCAAGGGCAACTTTGACCTGGCCATCGCCATCGGTGTGGTCCTGCTGGGCATCGCGTTCCTGACCAACGTGGGCATGCTGCGCCTGCAAGGGAGGACGTTCGACGAATGAGCGACACGGTCTATCGTGTGCAGAACGTCAGCAAAGAGTACAACGGCCGGCGCGTACTGCAGGTACAGGAGCTGGAGATCGAGCGTGGTGAGATCCTTGCCCTGGTCGGTCCCAGCGGCGCGGGCAAGAGTACGCTGCTGCGGCTGCTCAACTTTCTGGAGCCGCCCACCAGCGGAAGCATTCGCTTCCTGGACGCCGAGTTCAGCGCCAACCAGCCGATGCCTCTGAAACACCGACGTCGGGTGACAACGGTCTTTCAGCGGCCCCTGCTGCTCAACCGCAGCGTGCAGGCCAACGTTGGCTACGGTCTGAGCTTGCGTGGTCGCCGCAAATCAAGCGACGAGATCGAGAGAGCACTGGAGCAGGTTGGCCTGCTGCATCTGACGCACCAGCGGGCGCGGACCCTGTCGGGCGGCGAGGCACAGCGGGTGGCCCTGGCGCGTGCCATCGTCCTCCAACCAGATGTGTTGCTGCTGGACGAGCCGACGGCCAACCTGGATCCCTACAACGTGGGCCTGATCGAAGAGATCGTGACCAACCTGAATCGAGAACGAGGTACCACGCTGGTGCTGGTGACCCACAACGTCTTTCAGGCCAAGCGGCTGGCCCACCGGGTAGCCTTGATGCTGGACAGCCAGATCGTGGAAGTGGCCGGAGCCAGGACCTTTTTCGAATCACCGCAGGACTCGCGCACGGCAGCATTTGTGCGCGGCGAGATGGTCTATTGAGGCAAGAAATCCCATATCGCAAGAAACAAGGAGGAAACGATGTCAAAGAAAGCATGGATCCTGTTGAGTGTTTTCGTGCTGTTGGCGAGCATCCTGGTTGGCTGCGGCAGTACCCCTGAGCCGGCCCAGGCGCCAGAGCCCACTGCTATCCCGCCGACAGAGGCGCCAGAGCCTACCGTTCCACCGCCGACCGAGGCGGCCGAACCAACGGAGCCAGGGAAGCTGATTCTGGCCACGACCACCAGCACCGAGAACTCGGGTTTGCTGGCCTATCTCCTACCTCACTTTGAAGAGGAATTCGGTGTGGAGATAGAAGTCATTGCCGTGGGCACCGGCCAGGCTCTCCAGCTGGGCGAGGATGGCAATGCTGACGTGCTGATGGTGCATGCCCGCACCAGGGAGGACGCCTTTATGGATGCGGGTCACGGCGTGCGCCGCGAGGACGTGATGTACAATGACTTTGTCATCGTCGGCCCGCCCGATGACCCGGCAGGCATCCAGGGAATGGGAAGAGCCACCACGGCCATGGCCATGATCGCTGAAGCCGAGGCTGCCCTTTGTCTCGCGCGGCGACGATTCGGGCACCCATACCAAGGAGAAGGCGATCTGGGCAGAGACGGGCGTCGAGCCAGCAGGCGACTGGTACATCTCTGCCGGGCAGGGCATGGGCGCCGTGCTGACCATGGCCGACGAGCAGCAGGCTTATACCCTCAGCGACCGGGCTACCTATCTGGCCCGCACGCTGGAGGGAACCGACCTGGAGATCCTGGTCGAAGGCGACCCCATCCTGTTCAATCCGTACGGTGTCATGGCCGTCAACCCGGACAAGAATCCCCAGATCAACAACGAGCTGGCCAACAAGTTCATCGACTGGTTGGTCTCGATGCCTACCCAGGAAATGATCGGCGAGTTCGGCGTGGCCGAGTTTGGCGCGCCCCTCTTTACACCCGACTCGGTAGCCTGGCGCGAGGCGCAGGGAGGTGGCGAGGAGCCGGCCGGTGATATGGCCCTCAGGATAACGGGCAACGTCAGCCAGGAAGTTGGTTGGACTGAAGAAGAGGTGCGGGCCATGGAGACCATGGAGGCAGAGTCTACCAACAAGAGCGGTGAGACCAAGACCTACACCGGCGTGTCTGTGAACAAGTTGCTAGAAGAGGCCGGCGTCGCCGACGGTGCGACCGCGGTCGTCTTTGTCGCCGACGATGGCTACACCGGTGAGCTGACCTTGGAAGAGGTGCAAAACTGCGCCGACTGTATCGTCTCCTTCCGAGAGCAGGGGGGCTTTAGCACAGTAATGCCTGGTTTCCCCGGGAACGTCCAGGTGAAGGGCGTGATCGAGATCCAAGTCAAGTAGGGGAATAGACCTGGCAGGTATTCTGATACCTGCCAGGTCGAAACGTTTGACGGCTTGCCCGATCCTCACTATACTGTGCCTGCGCCACTCAGGCGCGCGACATCAGAGCCAGGAAAGTGAGATTGCTATGAGCTTGAAACGAGACGAGAGCGGCCGGCTTCACATCGACACGCCGCTGATGGCCGAGTCGTTGATGGACAAGAAACTATTGCGAGATACCGAGACCGAGACAGTCTTTCGCCCGCTACCGGACCTGAACGTGGTCAAGCTGGGCGGACAGAGCATCATCGACCGGGGGCGGAGCGTGGTACTGCCTTTGCTGGACGAGATCGTAGCTACTCGGGCTGAGCATCCGCTGTTGATCATGACGGGCGGGGGAACCCGCAGCCGCCATGCCTATGCCATCGCCCTGGATCTGGACATGCCCACCGGCGTGCTGGCCAAGCTGGGCGCCAGCATTAGCGAGCAGAACGCGTTGATGCTCTCGATCCTTTTGGCGCCGCACGGCGGGATCAAGATCGGCCATGACGATGTGGTCAAGCTACCGGCCTATCTGGCCATGGGCATCATTCCCGTGATGCACGCCATGCCACCCTACAGCCTGTGGGAGGAGCCGGCAGAGCAGGGGCGCATTCCGCCGCACCGCACCGATTCCGGAGCTTTTCTTACCGCCGAGGTGATCGGCGCCCGGCGCTGCATTCTAGTCAAAGATGAGCCGGGGCTGTTCACCGCTGATCCCAAGAAGGATCCAGATGCCAACTTTATCTCAGAGGTTGAGGTGGGCGAACTGCTGGCCATGGATCTGCCCGATCTGCCTGTGGAGCGAGCAATGCTGCGCGCCCTGTCGGGCGCGCGCAGCGTGCACGAGGTGCTGCTGGTCAATGGCCGGGAGCCAGGCCAGTTGACCCGTGTACTGGCCGGGGAGAATCCCGGGACGCGCATTTACCGGGCTTGATGCCAGTTGGGCAAGGCCCGGTGTTGGCTGTTGCCGGTCAAGCTACTTGCGACCAGCGCGGCGAGGGCCGCGCGGCCGTGGGGGCTGCACGGTAAAGCTGCCGCCCTCGATCTGCAAGGCACGTCCTTCAACCAGCGCCTGGGCGACCTGGCGGCGGGCCTGGGCGACGATACGCTGAAAGGTGGAGCGAGAGATGGCCATCTGGGCCGCCGCCTCCGCCTGGGTGAGGCCTTCCAGGTCTGCCAGGCGGAGTGCTTCCAGCTCTTCGTAGAGCAGGTTGAGGCGCGTCAGCTCGTTCAGCGGTACGCCAGCCGGCTTGTAGATGGCTGGCCGGGGCCGATTCTCCAGGGAACGCTGCTTGCGGGGACGAGGCATGCCTAGCCTTTGTCCTTCTTTCGGCGACGCCGCCCCCGGCCGCCTTCGCCTTCAGGCTCATGGCCCTCTTCGCCGCGGGGCAGGTATACGATCTCGGCACCAACTTCGGTGGCGATCTTTTCCAGTTCTGCTCGCCGAATGCGGGTCTTGAATACTTTTAGATCGGCGCCCTGGACTGCGATGATGGCAAAGCGGGGTCGCCCGGCACCCTGGCCAACGTGGCGACGGGAACGCACAAAGATTTTGCTCATAGGGTTCTCCTCTCGGTCCGGCGCGCAAGCGCTCGGATGATGATAGATAGTTATGGGTATTTGCCCAAAACTATTATACCCTGAAGGAAGGGGTTTGTCAAGTCATGCTCTTCATTGGTTTGGATGATACAGATACACTTGAATCCCGGGGGACTGGACATCTGGCCCGGCAGATTGCTGCTACGCTGGCCGCCGACCATACCTTGTTGGGCGTGACGCGCCACCAGTTGTTGGTGGACCCACGCGTGCCCTGTACCAGGAACAATAGCTGCGCGGCCATCGTTCTAGATGGGGACGGTGATGTTGATATGGCTAGTCTGCTGGCTCGCGTGTGGGCGCTGATGATGGATGACTTTCAGTTGGGCAGCGATCCGGGTCTGTGCATCGCCCACACGGTGCCCGATGCCGTCACCGCATTTGGGCGCAGGGCTCAGCGCCACCTGATCGCCCAGTCTGAAGCACGAAACCTGGCTGCCGCCCATCAGATTCCTCTGTTGGGGCTGGGCGGTACGGAGGATGGCGTGATTGGCGCCCTGGCGGCCGTAGGACTGGCGGCCAGTGGTGAAGATGGCCGCTACGTCTTGGTGGGCAGCTCTCGGGAACTGAACGGCTTGCGCCCGGTGTCTGAGCTCTTGCAGGCAGGCATCGCTGTCGTGCAGACCGCGGCCGGTGAACCGGTGCTGGATGGGCTGGTTCAGACTGACAAGTTGCGACCGGCGCGGCGCGGCACCCGCCCCATCGCCGTCGTCGAGTGGGCAGGTGACCATTGGTTGCCACTCAAGCTTGACTAGCGTGCTCACGTCTGGTCTGGAACGGGGGTGGGGCGGTTCGTGCTGAACTACCTGCGAACTGCAATCCGTCTTGAGCATCATACGGGGTTGGTTTGTACCTAAGGATATGACTCAGATTGTACGGGCCGAGCGCGCCGCCTATCGCTATCCACAGAACAATCATGGTCTGAGGCTCATCTCCCTGGCCATTGAGCCGGGGGAGCGGGTGCTGGTTGCCGGGCCGTCAGGCTGTGGCAAGAGTACCCTGGTTCGCTGCCTGACGGGCCTCATCCCCCACCTCTATCATGGTACGCTGGAGGGTGAAGTGTGGCTGGATGGGCTGCGTACAGTCGATGCGCCCATGTGGCAACTGGCCGAAAGGGCCGGGCTGGTTTTTCAGAATCCTGCCGCCCAGATGCTGGCCCAGTCTGTCGAAGAGGAGATCATCTTTGGTTTGGAGAACCTGGGCCTGTCGCGAGAGATAATCCGCGAGCGATTGGATGCCACGCTGGACCTTTTTGGTCTGGAGTCGATGCGCAAACGGACGCCCCAGACCCTGTCCGGTGGAGAGCAGCAGAAACTGGCTCTGGCGGCTACTACAGCCCGGCGTCCACAGGTCCTCGTGCTGGATGAGCCACTCTCGATGCTGGATGGTACAGCGGCAACCGAGCTGGTTCAGCACCTGACCCACCTGGCGGACGCGGGTACGACGGTCGTCGTGTGCGAGCACCGTGAGGAGTACCTCGGGACGGTGCCCAAGCTGCGTACAGTAAGCCTCGAGGGTCCTACTGTCAAAGAGGCCGCGATCCCAAAGCTTGAGCCCTATCTCCATGAGCCTCAAGCTCGGAGGCTAGAAGTGAAGGGACTGACGGTGGCCTTGGGCGGGCAGCCTGTCCTCCAGGATCTGAGCTTCTCGGCAGAGATGGGCCATGTGGTGGCCGTGGTGGGTCGCAATGGCGTGGGCAAAACTACGCTCCTTCGAGCCTTGGTCGGCCTGCAAAAACACGAAGGATCTATCACCATGAACGGTGGCCGTCCTGACCTGGGTATGGTCTTTCAAAACGCCGATCTGCAGCTCTTCAATGCCACCGTCCGCGACGAAATCCTCTACCGGGTGCCCGAACCGGACATGGATCTCTATGGCTGGTTGCTGGAGGCGCTGGGACTTGCTCACTACGAGGGTGTGCCGCCCCTTCTGCTGAGTGAAGGCGAAAAGAAGCGGGTGGCGCTGGCCACGGTCCTCATGCGCCGGCCGCGCCATGGCCTGCTGCTCGATGAGCCGTCGCTGGGACAGGACGCGGCTCACAAGAAGCAATTGATCCGGGTGGCTCGCACGCTGGCCGAGGCTGGACAACTGGTGGTACTCACCACCCACGATCTGACGCTGGCGGCGCAGGCTGACCGCGTGGCGCTGTTGGGGTCGGATGGCTTTGTGGCCCATGGACCGCCGGCTGAGGTCATGGACGACGATGCCTCATGGGCACAGCTTGGCCTTTCGGTGCCCGACTGGGTCAAGCCCTCGGGCGTAAGGGCCGTGGAGGGGCTGGAAGTGTGATCAGACTGGGTACGACCGGCCGAACGCGGAACCTGGTACTGCAGGAGGCTTCGCCCCTGCGCCAGGCCGATCCTCGTACCAAGTTGGCGCTGAGCCTGTGCGCCTCGTTGGCAGTAATGCTGACCCTGGAGAAGCTGGTGGTCTTTATTGCCTTCTACGCGCTGCTGCTGCTCTGGGCGCGGCTTTTGCCCGATGCAGCGCAGCAGATCTGGCGGCTCAAGTGGGTGCTCGTCGTGCTCTTTGTGGTGGATTGGCTGTTCGTAGGCCTGGATCTGGCCGTCATTGTGACCCTCAGGCTGATTCTGTTGGCGGCGGCCTTTTCCCTCTTTTTCGCCACAACCACGCCAGGTGAGCTGCGCCTGGCCCTGGAATGGTTTCGTGTGCCCTATCGATACGCCTTTGGGCTGGCCCTTGCTTTCCAGAGCGTGGGCCTGCTGGATGACGAGTGGCGGGGCATTATCGAGGCACAGCGTGCTCGGGGAGCATGGCCCTCCAAGCCACATTGGCGGGAGATACTGGACTATGTACGAGATCTGGTGGCGCTGTCGGTGCCGGCCGTTGTGATGACCACCAAACGTGCCTGGGCCATGAACGAGGCGGCCTATGCACGGGGATTCGATTCGCCCCACCGGCGCTCCTACCATCAATTGACAATGGGCTGGCTGGACTGGGTGCTGTTGGTTGGTACGGTCGCTGCCACAGCGGCATTACTGGCCTGGAAGTAGTGTCCGAGCCGCAGGTGGTTGGGGCAGCACTGTGTGCGAGTTCGCTGTCCAGGCATGTCGTGAAACTGGAGGCTGCGTAAATAGGGAGGCTGTATGGCTCAACGAACCAGGATTTTGATCGGGGTTGCGATGCTCATCATTTTGGTGGTCGCGGTGCTGGGTATCGATCTGCTGCAGCGAGCCTCAAGAGAGCCCCAGGACCTTGCCAAAGGCGAGCCCACAGTTGCGGCGGGCAGCATCCCCATCCGCCTGGATGGCCGGCTGATGGGCAGTTTTGGCCCCACTGACCTGGATACTCTCGAGATGGTGAGTTTTGTCGAAGCAGAGGAGGGCAAGACCGAGGAGGGCTGGCTGCTGCGAGATGCCCTCCTGCTCCACGTGGACGATCAAGAACTCGAGCCGGACATGGTCATCGTCGTCAGCAGCAGCAGCCGGGACAAGGCAGCCGAACTGACCTGGGCGGAGGTGGATGACCCGGCCAACTGGGTGATGTTTGATCTCTCGGGCCGGGGTACGCTCAAGCTGGTGTCGGTGCTGGAGAGGCTGGACACGAGGGATGAGTGGGTGCAGGATGTGGATGGGATCGAGATCTCGAGCCCGTGATGACTGACGGCAGACGACAGGCGGGTGTTTGGTCTGGGCCTTGTCCTTTGTCCATCCCTGGGGTGATCTATGAAGGAGCGGTATTTTTCGACTTTTGAACTCATCTTGATCGCGCTTTTTGCCGCACTGATTGTGGTGTCCAAGATCGCGCTGCGTCTGCCGCTACAATTGTCCGGCCACTCGGGGATCTTTTGGATGGCCATCGTCATCGTCGCCACTGGGGTTGTGCCCAAGGTGGGGACGGCCAGTCTGGTGGGTCTCACCTCTGGCTTGGTAGCTGCTTTCCTGGGCATGGGCGACTTTGGCGCGCTAAACACCTTCTTGTCGTATACGGCCGTGGGTGTCAGTACCGATCTGGCACTCCTGGTGCTGGGCCGCAACCCGGAAAACCCGGTCGTCGCCATGTTGGCGGGCGCCATTGGTCACTTTGGCAAGTTTCTGGTCAAGTATGGCTTTGCCACCCTGGCAGGAGCGCCGGTAGGGATTGTCGTCCTCGGCCTGGCTCGGGGCATTGTGGGCTATATTGTCTTTGGGGCGCTGGGCGGACTGCTCGGCGCGTTCACGCTGCGGGCGCTGCGGCGAGCTGGCTTTTTTGCCTACCTGGCCGAGAAGAAATAGCGCTCAAAAACAGGGCCACCCCATGGGGTGGCCCTGTTTTTGAGCAGTGCACAACCTGCCACTCGCAGCTAGTTTTCCTCGATCTTGATGGTCAGAATCGCGTCGCCGGGGAGGCCAGGGTTCTGCTGCGGATCACGCGGGGTTATCGCGTCCAAGATGTCCTGCCCCTCAATGACGCGCCCAAATACGGTGTGGCGATCATCCAGGTGGGGCGTGGCGTCGTAGGTGATAAAAAATTGGCTGCCGTTGGTGTTGGGACCAGAATTGGCCATCGAGAGCACGCCCGGTCCATCGTGGCGCAGCTCGGGATGGAATTCATCGGCAAAGCTGTAGCCGGGGCCGCCCGTGCCTGTCCCCGTGGGGTCGCCGCCCTGGGCCATGAATCCAGGCAACACCCGGTGGAAAGTCGTGTTGTCGTAGAAACCCTCGCCTGCCAGGAAAACAAAGCTATTGACGGTATTTGGCGCCTTGTCAGCATAGAGTTCGATCACGATCTCGCCATTTTCGGTCACGATGGTAGCTTGGTATGATTTGTCAGAGTCAATGGTCATCGGCGGCGGATCGGCATAGATGCCGTTGCGCTGGGCGGGTTCCAGGTCGCCAGCCTTTTGCCCCGGCGCCAGGGTCGGAATTGGCTCTGGTTCCAGCAACCCCTGTTGGATGAAAAAGTCCTTTACGGCCACCCGCTCCGCCTCTGGTGCGAGCTCGATGGACTTAACCGCGGCTGAGACGGCCTCGTCGATGTCGCCTTTTTCCTGAAAGAGCACAGCAAGATTGGCATAGTTGGCAAAATCATCGGGCGCCATCTCGAGCAAAATCTCGGTCTCGGCGATGGACTCGTCCAGCATTCCCTGCTGGAAATAGACGTAGGCCAGCGCGGAATGGGCCTGGATATTCTCGGCATCTAGTTCGATGATCTGCTGGAAGGTCCCTTCAGCCCCGGCCAGATCTCCGCTGTTGATCTGTTGGCTGCCCTGAACCATGAGTTCCTCGACCGACTCTGCACCGGAGCCGGATTCGGGCGCGGCCGATGCTTCAGGCTCGATGGTTGTTTCCGGTATGTCTGTCGGTGCGGTCGTGGGCGCCGGCTCCACTGGTGGGTGTGGGACCCACCAGTGGGCCACAAGCTGCCAAGGACAATATCACAAAGGCCAAGAACACGGTTTGGATCTTCATCTCTTTTCCTCTCTGCGCTTGGGAGTCGCGCGTCGTACTCGCCTGCGCCGCCTCCGGTGGGGGAGCATGCGGTCCCCGGGCTCCCAGGCCCGGATCAATGCGGGGATTATACCAGGGTTGTTATCCTGGGTCAAGCACTCTGGTGTGGCAGGCGGGGGCAATCGCGCGTGGCTGGAAGCAGTACCGCACCACTCTTACTGACGCTCCCAGATTGCTCGAGGTCAGGCTTCGCGGGAATGATAGGTTGGGGGAGTTGTGGTTTGCGGGGCATGGATTCCCACCGGCGCGGGAATGACGGGTCCCCCCCGAAGAGAAGCGGGGTGAAGCTAGGGATAGACCTGTACCCAATCGCCGGCCGCTACCTGAAAGATATAGATCTTTTGTTCCTGCAAATCACCTTCGGTGGAAAAGCTCAATGTACCCAGCGGCGTCTCGAGACCAGCCAGACCACGGATGGCTTCGGCAACCTGGGCTGCATCAAAGGTCTTGGCCTGCCTCACGCCCTCGGCCAGTACCTCCAGGGCGCTGTAGCCGTTGATGCTGTAGGTATCGGGGTTGCGGTACTCGACAGCCTGGTAGGCTTTGATCCATGCCTCGTCGACAGCAGCCTGGGGACGGGGCCCAAAAGCAGAGACATACATCCCCTCAGCAGCACTGCCAGCCTCATCGATGGTGGCCGCCAAAAAGGCGCCATCGCTGGCCAGGAAGGGAGCCGTCAGCCCGGCCTCCACCAGCTCGATACGCAAATAAGGCGCTTCTATCTCATAGCCCGCATAAAAGACCGCGTCGGGTTGGGCAGCCAAGATCTGCGAGACCTCGTCTGGGAAGGTAGACTGCTCTACGGCGACCTGTAGGGACAGCACCACTTCTGCGCCCAGGGACTGCAGCTCGCTGGCCATCAGTTGGCCAAGGCCCTGGCCATACGGGTCATCGTTGTAGATGACGGCTATCTTTTTCGCTCCCAGGTTGTTGACCAGGAACTCGGCGTCCACACGGGCTTGCGTTGCGTCGTTGGCGTTGACCCGAAAAAAGTTCCGGTAGCCTGCTTGGGTCAGGCTCACCTCGCTGGAGGTGGGGGTGATGACTACCACTGGCAGATCCTCATAGACTTCCATGGCTGCCAGCGTCTGACCGCTGTTCAAGTGGCCGATTACGCCCAAAACCTTTTTGCCCTGGTTGATGGCGGATCCGACCTCGCCAGCAATGTCCACGGCTACGCCGGAATCAGCCTCGTCGTCCAGGCCCACGACTGTTACCTTGTAGTCCAACAATCCGCCAGCGCGGTTGATCTCCTCGGCAGCCAGGCGCGCCCCACCCAAGACCGTCTGTCCTCCATTGGCCATAAAGCCTGACAATGGCACGGCGACGTAGACGATGGCCTCACCCTTGTTTGGCTCTTTGGGCGCGCCACAGGCGCTCAACAGCAGGCAGCAAACAGCGAGCAACAAGATTGGTAGTTTGACTCGATCGTACAAGGGCCATAGTCCCTTCATGGATTTCACCTTCTGCCTCAGGGTCTGGAGCCCGACGGGCTCAGACCCAGGCCCAATGGATCAGTACCGGCCTGGTAGATCTGGTCCATGGTATGAACCACATCTTGCAGGGCCTGGACTTGATCGGCGATGTCCTGTTGCAGGCGCTGAGCGCGGCCTGAGGCCACGTCCCGCGAGTTGAGGATCATCATCTGCGAGTAGACAGTGCCCATGGCCGTGATTGTGCTCTCCAGTTGAAACTCGGCCTGCTCCATGACGGTCTGTAGTTTGCGGAGGTTGTCCCGCTGGATCTGCCGCTGGGCAATGGCTTGGCTAATCTGGCGCTTGACGGCATCGTCGTCCTCCAGAGCGAGGCGCTTCTTGAGCCCATCAATGGCAGGTCCCACGGCCTGCATGTCCCTGTGGATCGTCTCATCGGCCTCATAGTCATCCAGACGCCTGGCCAGCTGAAAGACGTTTTCCATCCAGGCAGTCATGTCTTGGCTAACATCGGCCATGTGGCTGCGCAGCACGCCCTCACGGCTGCCATCGATGGCGATGCCGATCCGGTCGCGATACTCAAGCGCCTGCTCGACCTGCCCACGCCGCTTTTTGTTCTTGATGTCCCGGGCGTCGAACTTGTCGTGGAACATTTCGGCCACAGCTTTGGCCCGGAACGCGGGATCCTTGATGCTGCTCCACACCATTGCCGCTTCGCCTAACGCACCCAGGGCGAGCCAAAACCACCACTGCCAGAACGGGAACAGCGCCGGTATCACCCCGGCCAAGGTCAGCGCCGCCAGCCCAACAGTCAGGGCGATGATCACGGCGCTCTCCCAACGATAGATGGCGCGGGTCAGGATTGCGCGGGTCGCCTTCCGCTCAAGTTCTTTCTGGAAGCTGTTGTTTGCCATCATGCTTAGAAATAGGTGGATAGGATCTTGTACAGATCCTCGATCGTCTCCAGGTCCCCCTGGCGAACCTGGCCGCCCGTTGACTCGGCGATGATGCGCAATACCTGCATGTCCGCATCCTGGCCGTAGGCGATGGCAAAGACGACCACAGGAACTCCCGAATCATCCCTGAGTTCTTGAACCAAGTTGCTCAGGCTGATCCAAGAGTTATTCTCCCTACCATCCGTCATTACGACGACGGCGTTGATCCGTTCCCCGTCGCCCATCTCTTTGAGTTGCTGTTGGGCAACATATGTGGCGTCCAGCAGGGCAGTATCGCCTTCGGCCTCCAGACTGTCAACTGCCAGTTCCAGCGCGGTACGGTTGCGGCTCAGTTCATCCAGAGACACTATTGTGTTCACCTGCGACGCAAACTCGATCAACCCCACCCGCTCCTGCTCGCCCTTGATCTGGTCAAGAAAGATGCGCAGCGCCTCCTGGGCCTGGGCCAGCTTCTCGTCCCGCATGCTTCCCGAAGTATCTACTACCAGGTAGACGTTGGTGTGGCGCTTGGTGTACCACCAAACGTCGCGCACCACTTCGATGATGCTGGCATTGGGCACTTGGAGTGACGTCTTGGGCTCGGACGGATCCACGCCATTGGGCGCTGTCAGTGGCGACGCAGGCCCGTCCAAAGGGATGGAGAGATCGGCTGGCCGGTATCCATAGCTCAGGATGATCTGCTGCGCTTCAGGTGAGAGCAGGTAATCGCGGAACTGGGCAAAGGTCTGACGCTGGAGTGGGGTCAGGTCGCCGGTTTCTAGCAGGGCCAACGGGTGATCTTCCCACAGGGCGCCCTCGGCGGGGTGGATCGCGACCAGTTTCTCCTGCCCTCCTCCCCGTCGCGTGTTAAAGTGGATCACCATCTGTTCCTGGACGACAAAGGCGTCCAAAAAATCGCGTCCTTCCAACAACGCTCTCTCAATGATGGCTGGTTCGTCGCCCTCACCATAGTAGCGCACGGTCTTTTCCAGCGCGGCCACATAGTCCAAGGTCTCCTGGGCCGTGACATCTTTGATGGTCAGTCCCCGAGTCTTGCCCGCACCGGCATAGAACTCGGCAAGGGTGGCCAGCAGGCCACTGGCGGAACTGGTGGATGGGTGGCTCCACCGGAAATCGGGATCAGCCTGTGCCCGGTCGAGCAGATCCTGCCAACTGATGGGCTGGTCGGGCCAGCCCATCTCACGGGCAACCCCTTCCCACATGGCAATGACCACCGGACTGACGGCGTAGCGCGCCGTTTCACCTACCGCCTCGCTGCCAGCCTGTTCATACCAGGCACTGTCAAGCTGCCCCAACCATACGGACGAGTCGGGCGTCATCACCTGGAAAGAAGCGCCTCCCTCAAGTACGGTATTGACCATCGCCTCGGGATCAAGCGGCACGGCATCGACCGTCACGCTCTGCCCCTCTGCCGTTTCCAGTCCTTGTTCATTGAACCGGTCCACCAATTCCCTGAAAACCGGTTCTTTCTCCGGTGAATAGGAAATGGTCAGGGCCGCTTCTGGAGCGGGGATGGTTGGCTCTTCGTCGCCATCGAATAGCCGGCTGAGTAGCGCGTAGGTGCCACAGCAGAGGCCGATCATCAAGAACAGGAGGACGAGTAGCACGACCAGTACCGTGCGCACATTCGAGTCCGAACGCTGTCTAGAACTCCTACTCATTCTTGCCTGCCTTTTCATCACACCCAGACTCCAAGACCTGTGGTTCTCAAGATAGGGATGGTGAAGGCCGGGTGCGGGCTATGGGATGTTGGACGTTATCGTCCAGCCACGTTGAGATCGAACCAGCGCAACAGAGCCTGGAGTACGTCCCTATCGGGCGATCGCATGGCCGTGGTACGGGGGACCACTCCGAGCACACCCTGGCTTGCCCATTGGTCAAAGAGGCTGTCCTCGCCGGTCACTGGCACCTCGGGGTTCGCCGGTCGCAGGCCATAGGCCAGCGCCTGTTTTTGTACTTTCTCTGACAACAGGTATCTTTCAAATTCCAATGCGGCGTTCTTTTCAGCGGCCGATGTCTCGGGGCCCATCCACACCGTAAAAGGAAAATCAAACCAGGTCACATATTCTGGGTATACGAGGCGTAACGGATCGGCCCAGCGGGTCTGGATGCCCTGCATGTTGACCAGCAGGTCGCTCTCGAGCAATTGCCCGGCATCTCCGGTCGTGTAGCCAAAGAGGGCCAGGTCAGACACAGTATAGGTCCCGCCCGACAGGTCGCTCATGGAACTCATGATCTCGCCCAGCCAGGCTTGGAACTCTGGATCGGTCACGTCCTCGACGCTAATGTTGGTCCGGCCATAGTACTCACCAGCTGCCGCAACCATGGCCGCCAGACCACTGATGTTCTTACGTGGATTGGATATGGCCAACTTGAAGTAGCCCCAATCGCTCTCTCCTTCCAGCTCCCCCCAGCCACCAGGGGCGATGGCCGCGTCGTGGATCGTTTGCCAGGAGATCTCGTCGTATCGTTCTTCCAGCACGTCCGCACGACTGTCATAGATGCCCCAGGCTAGCAGCGAGATGGCCAGTGGCCGCGCACGATACTCCCCATCGGTAAGAAAGACGTCACGGCCTAGCCGTTCCTTGTAGGCCGCGTTGACCAGTTCCACCAGGTAGCGGCTGTCGGGGATCCAGACGGTAGGCAAGGGGTCCAGTTCATCCCGTTCGTAACGCCCTTTAGCGGTCAGACCATCCATGGGAGTGACTGTCACCTGGATAGGGCGGCCTTCCAGCGTATGCCCTTCAGCGTTGAACTGGTGGGCAGCTTCTTGTACCCAGTCCGCCACTGGCAAAGCGGAAGCGATCTGTACTTCCAAGGTCTCGTCACTGGCCTCGGGCGCCAGCGGGTCTGGCTGTTTGTTCACCTGACTCCAGATCAACCCGCCAGCGACGATCACGATGGCCAGGCCAATGATCACAAAGAAAATGATGCGTGTTCGGTTCATAACCGTGTCCTTAATGCCTCAAGAATCCTGCATTACTCCATCGCACCGAATATTAGTCTAACCTCAGACGCGCCTTGCGCTCGGCCAGTTGGGATTCCAGGGCACGCTGCTCCAAGACCTCGTCCATCTGGGCATCCAGGCTGCTGGCCTGCATCTCGCTCTGTGCCGTGGCCTTGTCCAGCCTGGCCCGGATCCCTTCGGCTACACGCGCGATGTCGTCGTCACCCGAACCAGTCAGGTCGTCCAGGGACTTGTAGGTCTTGGCCGTCAGCTCCTTGGAGCGAGCCAGATCCAGAAGGGCTTGCAGTTCCTCCCGTTCCTGCTTGACCTCGGTCAACTTGGCTTCCAGCTTCAGGCGGACTTCTTGCAGGCTTTGGAATTCGGCCTCTTGGCGTTCCAGTACTTGCTCGTAGTTCTGGATCAAGCGATTGGTCGAGTTCAGCCTGCTCTGGGCGGCCAAGGCCAGGTCATCTTTGCCCTCTCGCAGGAAAATGTCAATGTTGCGGTCGAGGTCGCTAGCCTTCTGGTCCAGAACTGTCTTCTTGCGGCGCAGAGTCTTGACTTCGCCGCCGACCGTAGCGACGGCGTCCTCCAAGTTCTCCAGGTTGTCTTCCACCTCTCGAACGTACTGGTCAAAGACGGCCAAGGAGTTGGCCTTGAGTGCCACGTCTACCATCGCGTGCAGGTTGGCCGAAATCAGCGTCTGAACCTTTTCCAACAGGCTTGCCATGAATTGTCCCTCCTACTCAACCTGATAGAAGATTCGTCTTTTCTGCCAAAGCCCTATGACGCCCCGCAAAAGAACGCCAGAGAAGAGCTTTTTCGTCGACTCATTCTACCATTGACCGCCATGCCTTGCATGACCGGCTGCTGACAGCCTGCTGACGATGGGGGGGCTCGGTCTGAAGACTGTCACCCACTGTTTTCCAAGCATCGGCCCGAAAAAGGCTCTGCGTCCCGCTGATTGGGACTTGGAGCGACTGACAGCATAGGTTTTAGGACGTGACCAGCTTGTAGCCCCTCCCTCGTACGGTGACGATGTAGCGGGGGTTTCGCGGATCCGGTTCAAGCTTGGCCCGCAACCTGCTTAGCAGCTTGTCAATACGGGCATCGTCTACCTGGTCGATATACTCCTCGCCCCACACCGCTTCGACGATCTGGTACTTGTCACAGATTTTGTTCAGGCGGCCGTAGAGCAAGAGGAGCAGGCGGTACTCGAGCTCGGTCAGGGTGGCGGTCT
This sequence comes from uncultured Chloroflexia bacterium, assembly GCA_963700285.1. GTDB lineage: Bacteria > Chloroflexota > Anaerolineae > JAAYZQ01 > JAAYZQ01 > CAWANP01. The sequence continues at coordinate 139,226 of CAVOXA010000001.1, forward strand.
GGCGGCTATCCACCCAAACACTGCCACTTTCGACATCCACACGTACACCCTCGTGGCGCCGTCGTCGGGTCAGGCGCTGGCGACGGACAAAGCCTTCGAATACAGGGGAGAGGAGGATATCCTCCTCCCTGCGGATCAACCCCTTGTTCCGCAAGGAATCCAGTGTGCGTTCATCCAGGTCTTCTTCACTGCCAACAATGGTCATCAGTGCATCCTGCTGTACCTCGGTCAGGTCAGTCCATAGCTTGCGGCATTCGGCCTGAATATTGATGTCACTGTCGAGTTGTTCTCGTACCTGACGGTGGATCAACCAGTCCTGGCCCTCATCCCGTACCGGCTCGCCGGTGACCTCGCCCAACGCCCGGCAGACAGCTAGCAACAATCCCTGGTGGCCGTCTGCGTGATGGTACAGAAAAGCCCGGTCTTGGTCGTCAAAAGTGTAGCCCTCCTGGATCGCGACCCAAGTGATGATTTGATCCACGTCGGCCCTGTTCAGCGGCCCAAGGAAACGCGTAAATGGCTGAAACAGCTCAACGAATTCATCCACATCCCTCCCGCGGCGGATGTTCGATAGCCTACGGTTGGTGGCCGTCACATAGTTCAGCCGTTCGCGATACTTGTCCTTGAGCGCCCGGAGATTCAAAAAGGCCCGCCCGTCGATCTGCTCAAAGGGTTCGTCGAACTCGTCAAAGAGCAGCACCAGGTTCCTGGTCGCCTCCCGGCACACGGCCGTCAGCCCCTCACTGAAACTGAGCGAGATCTGAAAAACGGTGGGCGGGGAAACCAACGTCTGGTATGCGCTCTGCAACTGGGGCAAGAACTCTGCACTGGGATCCTGGATCGTCAACTCTTCCAGCAGGCAGCGCAGAATGAGTTCGTAGAACCCTTGCTCGGACGCCTCCAGCATCAAGTTAAAATCCACATAGACAAAGATTCGTTCGTCATCATCAAGGCGAGTGGGTCTGGCGGATTGGTCGTCCAGCAACCAATCCCTGGTCTCAAGGCGAGCCAGCGAGCGCAACAAATGCGACTTGCCCGTGTTGCTCAGGCCAACCACGGCACAGCAATCGCCTTCGGTAATCCTCTGCAGGATGTAAGTGCTGTCTTCCTGACGCAGTCTATCTGGTAGCATCTCTCTCTCTTTCGGCCCAAGTCAAGATACGACCTGGCCCCATCCTTTCCTGTAGCGCAAAGTACCGGCTCGGGACAAGGGGCTATCCCCGCCACGGGGCGGCAGGCCCGAAAATCGCGCCCAGATCAGAGATCAGCGGACAAGCCCAAGGTTGGCCAGTAGGATGCAGGCCAACTCACCGCCATCCAATTCTACCACAGCGACCGGCAATCTGATACCCGAGTCAACCCTCTGTGGCAAGGCAGGCAGTTCGAGTACTGTGCCCACCACCCCCTGGTAGGGCGCCCGCAAGCCCCGGACGCGCATCCCCACCTGTACCGGTCGGGGATCGGGCTCCTGCGGTTCTGCATCCTGGGCTGCGTCGCAGGGTATGAACACATTTGGACGCCTACTTTCCCAGCCTGACGGGCCATCTGCGGTGATCGCCGCATTGCGCCCTTCATTGGCCTGAAACAAGGTGAAGGCTTCGTGACGCATGCCAAATGCCCCGAACCCTTCGGTCACCAATACGGGGCAGGGCAACGCTTCTAGCCGTGGACGCAGCCCAGCGTCCACGCTTCCCACGACCAGTCCCCCAATCTGGGTGTCTACTGCCTTGTCCAGGGCTGCTTCGTCCATGATGGCTCCGCCCACTGCCAAGGTCTTGTGGCCGTATCTGGGGCTGTCGCCGGGACCATCGCCGGTATCTTCCGCGTCAAACGAATCGGCCGTCAGCAGCTGCTCGGGTTCATCTACCAGTACTCGAAGTATGCCAGCGGCCTCACCACCACTCCCCCACAAGCCCTGGATCAATGCTCCTACCGCGGAGATGACCGCGCCTCGTCCAGGGACAACGTCCGTGACGCGTCCGGTGATTTGAGATCGCAGCTCAAGCGTGGTGGCTTCCGCTTCGACCAGGACCGCGCCGTGGCGTATGGCCACCACCTGTCCATCCACTGGTGCCTGGCAGCGGCGGCTCCGCCAACTGAACCGGCTCTCTCGTTCCGCCAGTACGTCGTTGGCCCGGACAAGGTCACCGACGTTCTGCCTCACATACTGAACGACCTGCTCACGGTTGATACCCAGAGCCAGGCTCACATCAGCTACCCAGACTTTGCCTGGCATCTGGCAACGGGCTATTGTGCCGCCTGGTTCTACCCCGTCGCCCGGCTGTACCAAGACCTCTCCAGGAACGGGCAGGAGTCGTTCTCGCCGGATGATTGTCAGGGGCAAGCTCTGAGACCCTGCGGAATAGCAGGTGGGCATTTCTTCTCCGAAAGGTTTGCGGTACAGCCAGCTTTCCAGCCGATACAGTCCTGTCCGGTTGCGGTTCTGAAAATACAGGACATCGACCCCGACCTACAGCCTCGCTAGAACGTCTGCGACCCGATGTCTGATAGCCAGCGTTGCATTCTTGCCTGCTGTTCTCCGGGATCCTTGGTCCGGAGCAGGGGCCGTCCCCGTGCATCGATAATGACCCCCAAAGCGCCACCTTCGACCTCTTTTGTTACAGCCTGTCCTCTGGCCCCCATGCCCAAGGCGAAACGATTGGTAGGCCGGATCTCCAAGATTGCCCTGTGTCCGGCAGGCAATGGGAGTACTTTGAGCGAGCCAAATGGCACCCTCGCTTCCATGGCTCGACCATCTTTATACTCGATCTTGACGGTCAGGGCAACTTTTCCCTCACGCGCTGTTCCCATGGGCGCCACCACGGTCCCCAGCCTCAGCAGGGCATCCCGCTCCAGTACTTGCAGGGCTGCCAAGGGGCTAACTGCTGCCACTGCACCTACGGCGGCTGCCAAGCCCAAACGATCCAAGGCCAGGCTGCTCATGCCCACCGGCTGCAGCCCATCGAGCAGAATGAGGGCTGCCAGACCAGGATGAGGGGCGCTGCCCAGTACCCCCCCCGCTCCAATGATCAGGTCGAACTGCGGTGTCGAGCCCGGGTGCGGAGCTGGCCCATTGGCGCGCTCTTGGGCGCAAGCGGTCATGGTCCAGCCCAAGATCTCACGGGCGATGGCCTGTTCCAGGAACAGATCCTGACGTGTCTGGGGCAGCGTGTGCGGGTGCAGTTCTTTGTTGTACAGTGCGTTGCGGGCCTCGGTTGCGTCCAGATGAAAGGGCAGCCAGCCCAGCAGCGACTCTAGCGGTACGTGGTCTAGGATTCGGGCAGCCTGGTGGCTGGTACCCAGCTCACCGCATATGAACAGGTCAGGCAGCCTGTCCACCATGGTTGCCACTGCCGTTGTCGCGCCGCCCACATCCACGGCCAGGATATTGGCCAGATCTTTGTCAGGCTGCGCCAAACGCGCTCTGCTGTACTGGGCGAGATACTGGACTGTGAAGGCCAGTGCCCCGGCCGTTGGCAGCATCTGGGCAGAACTCCATGCTGCCATTGACCTATAGCCCGGCAAGTACTTTGTCGTATGCTGGTCGTGCAGGTCTTTAACAACGGCCCGAAGGGGGCCGAGATTCTCCATTTCCGCACTGGGCCGTACATCCTCCACGACCTGTAGTCTGGTGGCATCGCCGACAATACGGGATACTTCCTGCTGTAGAGATCGATTGCCAGCATAGATGATAGGCGGGCAGCCAGCCGGCGCTCGCAGTGCATTGCAGGCCACGGTCATTGCCTCCACCGACCTCAGTATCGGTTCGCAACCGGTGCCAGCCTCACCACCTATCACCACAATGGCATCCGGGATTAGCTCTTGGACCAATCGGACCTGGCTTTCAATGTCCTCAGCAAGGACGTTTCCTGTCCGCCCATCCGCAATGACGAGACCCTCGATCACGGCATAGGAAAGGGACAAGGCGCGTCGGGCGCTTTCCACGGGTGCCTTATGGGTGGGGGCCGCCAGCAAAAGCCGTAGTGGGCCACTGGCGCTGGTGGTGAGCACCACTGCGTCTACCCCACCTCCTTGCCCTTCGGGACTGATGATTTGCCCCAGATCGTCCAGGATCCGCACACCAGTCATGCTGACCATCTGGCCCAGTGCCTGCCGGGCCGAGATGGCCATATCACTCCAAGGGGGCTGGAAGCTGCTGGGCGCTTTGGCCCAGGCGATCAGGCGGAACTCGTCCTCGACCAAGCCAATGAGGAAAGCTCGAGTCAGCGTGCTGCCACAATCAATGGCCAGGATCGACTCGATGGGATCACAAGGGGTAGTACTTGTTGTCCTATCATTCGCTCGCTCAGGTGATTGCACGAGCTGGGCACCGATTTCCGGCACCGTCCCTGCCGGCAGCGTCACAATCTCGGAAAAGTGGCGTGCAGCGTCCAAAATTCTTGCATGGCTCGCGCCAGCATCCTGGAAGCTATTCTCCGTGGAGCTAGATTTGGCCATCGCTCGCGAGGGAGACTGTGCTATCCAGTCCCCTACGGGCAATGGATCCTGAATGCCAGCCAGCAGATTGGATCCCGCAGAGATGAACCTGGGCACTGAAAACTCTATCCCCCCTTCCGCCATCAATGGACCGGGTGAGAGGGAAGGGTCCTCATCAGGTGGAGGGAGGTCTGCCAACCATGCTGGAGTCCCACTGCTATCCTTGAGAGAGGCAGGCAGGCTGTCCTCTTGTGCGGTCTGAGGATCTGTGACCTCCACAGAATGCGACGGTGATAATTGTTCCCCGCACTCGTTACAGAGTGCGTCGGCAATAGGGTTCAGCGCCCCACACCGGGAACACTTGATCTGCATCGAGAGATCGAACTTGACCCCACACTCGTTGCAGTAATTGCTACCGCGGCGGTTAGCGGTCCCGCAAAGGGGACAGTAGATCATCTTAGCCTCGATCTGGTCCAGGACTCGGGTACCCATGTACCTGTGATGACACATGGGTTGCCGCTGTGAGACTGGCCCCGCCTGCATGTTCGCCTGGTCTAGAAGCTCTTGGAGTTATCCGCTGGGTTCTTGTTTTGGCTCTCACAATGTCAGCCGGATGACAGCCGTGAGAGCAAAGTATACCATGCCTCAGCCTGTTGGGCAAGTTGCTTTTGGAAACGTGGGATATCGCACCCGCAGGCACGTCAGCATCCTCGCTCCTTGAAGGGTTTCTAACCGTACCTGGGGGAAACAGAAATGCCGTGAAGGATTTGACACGGAAGGATGAGAGGAGTATAATCTTCTCCAGGATGAAAGAGATGGAAGCGGACGACGGGTCCGCAGCGCATAGCAGGAGACGTATGTCCCGTCACCAGGCTATCAACCACATAGCTTAGCCCCCCGGAAGGCCACCAGATCTTTGTGCTCTGAGCCTCCGGGAGGGTTTGTTCCCGGAGGCGATCTCATGGATACTTTCGTCATGGATGATGTCTTGGCGCAGGTGCGGATCGCGCTGGAGCGCGACGACCTGGCTGGCGCGGCTGCTGTGATCGAGGCCCTGCAGCCAGCCGACCAAGCTGACCTGGTAGAGGAACTGACTGATGCTGACCAAGTTGCATTGCTCAGCCAGCTCGATCCTGCCGATTCGGCCAACGTCCTAGAAGAGATGGAGGACGGGGACGCGGCAGCCCTGGCAGAACGACTCCCCGTGGCCGATCTGGCTGACATCCTGGATGCAATGGAGGCAGACGAGGCGGCTGACGTCTTGGGAGACCTGTCGCCGGAGCTGGCCGCCGAGGCCATGCGTGAGATGGAGGAGGCCGAAGATGTTCTCTCCCTGCTGCGCTATCCGGACGACACGGCGGGTGGCCTGATGACGCCGGCCGTCGTCACGCTGCGAAGGGACTGGCGAGCCGAGAATGCCTTGCAGGAGTTGCGCCGTGCCGAGCCCGCTGCGGATAGCGTCTTTTATCTATTTGTGACAGACACTGAAGGAACCTTGAAGGGAGTCGTGGGCCTGCGCGACCTGGTAGTCGCTGCGCCAGAGACCACCATTGAAGCGATGATGGATCCCAACGTCGTCTCGGTTCCGGTCACTGCTGACCAGGAGGTCTGTGCCCGTACGCTCTCCCGCTACGGGTTCCTGGCCCTGCCCGTGGTCGACGAGATAGGCCGGTTGGTGGGTGTGATCACCGCCGACGACTTGATCGAGGTGGCCGAGGACGAGGCTACAGAGGACATGTATCGGATGGTGGGCATCACCGGCGAAGAGCAGGTCTGGGGACCGCTGCATGCTTCGGTGCTCAAGCGACTGCCCTGGCTGGCGATCAACATGGTGACCCTATTCGTGGCCATCACCGTGGTAGACTTTTTTGAGCCGGTCATCGCTGGGATGGTGATCTTGGCTGTCTTTCTGCCACTGGTGTCTGGTGAGGGGGGCAATGCCGGCAGCCAGACCACGACGGTGATCGTGCGAGGTATGGCTCTAGGAGAGGTAGACGAGAACAATGGACTCCGCACGCTCAGAAAAGAATTTGCAGCGGCGCTGATCAACGGCACGGTTATTGGGTTGGGGACCGGGCTGGCCATCTATTTTTGGAAAGGAGAGTGGGTGATCTCCCTGGCGGTCACGCTGGCCATGATCCTCAATTTTCTGATGGCCGCCCTGGCCGGTGTACTGGTACCTCTGGGATTGAAGGCCGCCAAGGTGGATCCGGCGCTAGCTTCGGCCGCCTTTGTCACCGGCATCACCGACACGATGGGCTTTCTCTTTTTCCTGGGGATCGCGACGCTCCTGATGGCCGCCGTGTCAGCCTATACCGGGGGCTGATTCCACCGGGGACGCCGGGAAGATGACCGGCTGTTAAACATCAAGCCAGCGACCATGGGTCTCGCCACTGCTGCGAAAGTCGATGCCCGAACCATAGATCTGCCAAATGATGGCGTACCGATCCCGAAAGGTGAGGGATTTGGGCCTGTCCTCCCATAACTCGGCGTCCGAGGGCAGCCGTTTCCGGATGCGGGAGATTTCTCGGGGTGGCATGTTGAGGCCGACCATATAGATCTGGCCGGGTTGGGGGTTCCCCGGGAACAGGGCCAGCACCAGAGACCCGCGCCTGAGCGCAAGCATATTTAGCTCAATCCCCGCAGCTTCAGCATCCTCCCATGTCTTGTCAGGAGGCAAAGTATACCACAGGTTGTCCTCCAGATGGGCCTCGCGGCCGATGAGGTCCATCCCAAAAAGGCGCTGGTAGTACTGTTCAGCTTCCCGGAGGTCGGGGACGAATAGGGCGATGTGTCTGACTGTTGCGGCCATCTCGCTAGGCTCCTGATAATTGTATCTCTTCTCCGGGCTGAGGGACGACCGTGTTTTGGGCACCTATGTCACGGAAGCTGCTGGCGGCGGCCAGGCTAGCCGGTTCCTCACCGTGGACTACAAAGACACCTTTAAGTCTCTCTGCGCCCAATTGACGGACATAGTCTTGCAGACCATCCCGGTCGGCGTGGGCGCTAAAGCCATTGATCGTCTCCACGTCCGCGTTCAGGCGGTATTCTTCCCCAAAAATCTTGACTTTCGGCTTGTGCTCGACCAAGCGCCGGCCCAGGGTGTAGGGGGACTGCCAGCCAACAATGAGAACTGTATTGCGGGGGTCCTCAATGTTGTTCTTCAGATGGTGCAGAATACGCCCGGCTTCGCACATGCCCGAGGCGCTGATTATGATCGCTGGGTCCTGTAAGAAGTTCAGTTCCTTGGACTGCTCTACCGAACGGATGTAGGTCAACCGCTGGAAGCCAAAGGGATCACGATAGTGGTTGTCAGCCATAAACTCTTTCAATTCCTCGTCGTAACATTCCGGGTGCAGGCGAAAGATCTCGGTGACGTTAACTGACAAAGGGCTGTCCACAAAGATGGGCAACTCTGGCAGGTCTCGGGCTTTGATCAGGCGGTGTAGGGCGTAGACCAATTCCTGGGTACGTCCTACCGAAAAGGCAGGGACGATCACCTTGCCGCCCCGTCGGTAGGTTTTCAGCACGACATCCTTCAATGCCTCATCTGTTGTCTCAATGGGAGGGTGGCGCCGGTCGCCGTAGGTACTCTCGATGATGAGATAGTCCACGTCATCAACCAACTGGGGATCCCTGAGGATGGGTTTCCCTGCGCGGCCCAGGTCTCCAGAAAAGACCAGGCGCGTCTGCTCGTCACCTTCTTGGATATCCAGTACCGTGACGGCTGAGCCGAGGATATGGCCTGCATCACGGAAAGAGAGGGTCACTCCCGGCGAAACCAGCAGGGGGCGGTCGTAGCCCAAGCTGACAAAGTTGCCCAGGCTGGCCGTGGCGTCCTCCACAGTGTAGAGAGGTTCCAGCGGTTCTTGGCCCCTCCTGGCACGCTGTTTGTTCACATAGATGGTATCCTGTTCCTGTATGTGCCCGGCATCCCGCAGCATGGCCGAACAGAGATCGCGGCTGGCCGGCGTGGTAAAGATGTTGCCCCGGAAGCCATTCTTGACCAGCGAGGGGATGTTGCCCGAGTGGTCAATGTGAGCGTGCGACAAGATCATGGTGTCGATGGTTTTGGGGTCGAAGGGCAGATTGCGGTTGCGCTCAAAGCTCTCTTTGCGGCGTCCCTGAACCAGCCCGCAATCGAGCAGAATACGCGAGCCGTTGACGGTGAGCAAGTGCATTGAGCCGGTCACGGTGCGCACAGCACCCAGAAACTGTACCTTCATCTGATTCTCCTCCTCGTTCGATCCGTTTTGGCGCGCATCCTAGATCCAACGCCGCTTTCTGAAATAGAGCAACATGCCCCCTACCATAAGTACCATAAGCAGCAGGATCAAGACAAGGGCGAAAGGACTATGCTCGAGCGGCAGATGGACGTTCATACCATAGATCCCCGACAGCAGGGTCAGCGGCAGCATAATGAAAGAGATGATAGTCAGGATCTTTATGACCTCGTTGATGCGGTAGGAAGTCAGAGTATTGGCCGTATCGCTCAGTCCGTCGATGACGTCGCGGTGGTCTTCGAGCATGTCCCAGACTTTGTACAGGTGATCCAGCACGTCACCGAAATAGACATCCAGGCCCTCGCGGATAAAGGGTCGGTCACCCTGCTCCAGGCTGGCCACAATCGCGATCTGCGGCTTTACAATGCGCCGCAGGGCGATGATGTCCCGGCGTACCCACGAAAGCTCACGTACGATGTCCGGGACCTGTTCCGTAAAGATGTCTTCCTCGATCTCGCGAATGTTGGTGCCCACTTTGTAGAGAATGGGAAAGCAATAGTCGACCAGGCCGTCGATGAGATCGTGGAGCAGGCGGCTCGAACCCCGGCCCATGTGCTTCTGACGGATCTGCTCATCGGCCTGACAACTGTCAAAGAGGTGAGTGATGGGCCACAGGTTCCCATCGTGTAGGGTTACCAGGTAGCCAGCACCGATAAACATATCCACCTCGCCGGGCCTGCTGACGCGATGGTCATGATCAAAAACGGGGAACTGCATGATGATAAAGAGATAATCGTCGTACTCGTCGATCTTGGGCCGCTCGATACGGCTCAGGCAATCCTCCAGATCCAATGGGTGGAAGGGGTACTGCTGCCGCAGGGTTTCCATGTCCTGCGGCGTAGGCTTTTCGATGTTGACCCAGGTCACCTGACCGTGGGTGAGCGCTTTGGCGCCCATGGCCGCCTCCTGCCTGCTGAGAGGGGGGAAATGGAGCTTCCCCCTGTGGCCCTCCATTATCGCCCCACGGGTTGAAAAAGTCAAATTCTCTGTGGGTTGGCCCAGGGGCAGCAGGCGGACCAAAATAAAATGCAGACCAAGAAAACCAAGTATCGACAGAACGGGTCTCTCTTAGTTGCTGCTTGCTGTATTCTAGAGTATAATGCGGAGAGTTGGACGGACTTATTGTGCATTGTGTCCGGTACTGCCCGGGATTCGGGCGTGCCACTCGGGACGCGGGGGAGCCATGCCGACAATCCTTCAGACTTTTCGCCACTTGCGACGCTACCAGCAGATTGCGCGCATCCTGACCCGCTATGGCTTTGGCTACATCTTGACCCAGCTAGGCATCGGCCGGGCCATTACACCGGGACTGGAGAAGCTGCACTTTAGCTCCTCCGAGATCCTGCGCGCCACGCCCCCCGAGCGGGTGCGGATGGCTATCGAAGAGCTGGGGCCGACGTTCATCAAGCTCGGCCAGATCCTCAGTACTCGCAACGACATCATACCGCCGGAATATACCAGGGAACTGGAAAAACTACAGGATACTGTACCGCCCACCGATTTTGAGCTGATCCAGGCCCAGGTGGAGAAGGAGTTGAAGAAGCCTCTGGACGAGGTGTTTCCTACTTTTGACCACGTACCGGTGGCCTCGGCGTCGCTGGGGCAGGTCCATTTCGCCACGTTGGTCGACGGCAAGGAGGTAGCGGTCAAGGTTCTTCGTCCAGGCGTGGATAAGCTGATCGAGACGGACCTGGACATCCTGCTTGAGCTGGCCGCCCTAGCCGAGAAGCGTACCGATTGGGGCGAGTATTACGGCGCCATGTCTCTGGCCCAGGAGTTTGCGGAGACGCTGCGCAATGAACAAAACTATGAGCAAGAGGGCCACAACATCGAGCGCTACCAGCAGATGTTCGCCGGTGAGGGCTATGTCCACGTGCCCAGGGTCTATTGGGAGACCACGACCCGGCGCGTCCTGACTATGGAGCGTCTGGCGGGCATCAAGATCACTGATGTAAAGGCTCTAGATGCGGCTGGCCTGGATCGCAAGATTGTAGCCCGTAACAACATTGCCATCCTGCTCAAAGCGGTCCTGCATGATGGTCTCTTTCACGCCGACCCCCACGCGGGAAATTTTATGGTCATGCCCAGAGAAGTGATCGCCATGATCGATTTTGGCATCATGGGCCACCTGGATCCGATACAGCGCCTGGGACTTGTCCAACTCTTTGTCGGCCTGTTTCGTCAGGAGACCGACCGGGTGATAGACGCTCTCGCCGACCTGGGCATTGCCACCAGGGCGGCCGACAGGCGCAACCTGGCGCGTGATCTGGACCGCCTGCGCATGCGCTACTATGGCCTGGACCTGGAAAAGATCCGGGCCCGGTCCTTCGTCGAGGACCTGATGGACCTGGCCTTTGCCAATCGTCTGAAGATGCCCAGCGACCTGGTGCTGGTTTTTAAGGCAATTGCCATGCTGGAGGGCATCAGCCTGCGGCTCGATCCAGAAATTAACGTCTTTAGCGAGGTGGAGCCCTACGTGCGCGACGCCCTGTTGGAGCTGCAATCGCCGGTGACCCGGCTCAAGACGCTGACGGAGCAGATGCGCGAATCGGCTGAAGCGATGATGATGTTGCCCAAACAGCTCCAACGGATGCTGGAAGGGATGGAGGCCGGCGAGGGAAACCTGAGCATGACCATGAAAGGGCTGGATGGGCCCACTCAGCGGATCACGGCGGCCGCCAACCGGATGGTCATGGCTTTGCTGGCCGTCGCTTTCATTCTTGGGCCGGCTATCCTTGTTCCCCGCCTCAACGAGGTCTTTCCCGAATTTCGGGTGGGCGCTATCATCCTTGTGCTGGTGGGGTTCGGCCTATCCGGGCTGATCACGTTGGTGCTGCTCTGGTCGATATGGCGTTCGGGGCGGTGAGCTGTGGAGCAGATTAAGCAAGGTTTTGAGCGGCTGTACATGCCTGCGGACCGGCTGGTAGGTGGGCGGCTGACCGTCTTGGTCCGGGCCGCGGTGGCCTTTGATCAGGACGACAGTGCAGTGATGTCCCGTTCGATCGCCTTCTATGCCCTGTTTTCCCTTTTTCCCCTCTTGCTGCTCGTGATGACCTTTGCCAGTTCGGTGCTGGCTTCCGAAGCTGCCCTGGAGGTTGTCCTCGAAGCGGTGGACAATTTGATGCCCTTTGCCACCGAACTGGTCGCAGAGAATATCCAACAGGTCCTCGAGTCGCGGAACACGATCGAGATCCTGGCTGGGATAGGCCTATTGTGGTCGGCCTCAGGCGTGTTCACGGCAATGTACCGGGCGGTGAACCGGGCCTGGGGGAATCCCAAGTCGGATCTATTTTGGGCTGAGAAACTTTACGGGCTGGTCGTCGTAATGGTGGCCGGGTTGCTTATTGTAACGACGACCCTTTACAGCACCATCGTCAGCATAGTCCGAAGCTGGCAGGTGCCGTTTTGGGGCTGGCAGCCCTTTGCCGACCCGGCTAGCGGCCGCTGGGTGGGCTGGCTTTCGGCGCTGGTGCCAACTCTGATCAGTATCGTCACTTTCATCATCCTGTACCGGACCATGCCGCGCAACAAGATCGGCTGGCGCGACGTGTGGCTCGGCGGGCTGATTGCGGGCCTTCTTTGGGAAGCGGGCAGACAGCTCTACGCCTGGTACCTGGCCAATTTTGCCCGCTACAGCCTCGTCTACGGCTCGGTAGGGGTCATCATCGGCTTCCTGTTGTGGGCTTATCTGAGTGCCATGATTGTACTCATGGGAGCGGAATTCACAGCCCAGCATACCCAATGGCGGCGAGCCGGCCGCCCGATTGAGTCCCGTCCGCCACACCAATGGATTGAGGAGTGGCATAGGTGAATGAACCGCTGAATACCATCGTGCTTGCGCTAACCTTGATAGCGATGCTCATCGGGTTGATCGGCATCGTACTGCCCGTGATCCCGGGAACCATTATCATCTTTGTGGCCGCGTTCGTCTATGCCCTGGTCGAGGGTTTCCAAATCGTCGGCTGGCCCACGCTGGTGGTTCTGGGCTTGCTGACCATCGTGGCCACAACCGCTGACATCTGGGCCAGCAGCGTGGGAGCCAAGGTGGGTGGGGCCAGCGGCTGGAGCGTATTGGTTGGATTGATTGGTGGCTTGGTGGGGTTTGTGGTATTCAGCTTGCCCGGGGCCATCCTGGGCGCCATTCTGGGAGTGCTACTGACAGAGATCATCCGCGTGGGCGACTTGAGACAGGCGTTCAAGGCTGGAGGCGGTTGGGCTCTAGGGTGGGTGCTATCCACTGTTGTGCAATTGGGTATTGGGCTGGTGATGGTAGCCATTTTCGTCTGGCAGGTGGTGCAGGGAGCGTAAGCAACTGGCGCCCGCGCCTTGGGGCAGCTGCCCACTATGCCAAAATTTATGCGGCTCGGTGCGCCGATGTTGTCAAGTACGACCAGCCCCCGGTCAATGCCTACGCTGAGCCCAATTTCGACGCTCGGCTCCTCTTTTCAGCTACGATGCAAGTTGACAAAAGCCTGCTGCATCTCGCCGGCAGCACGCGGAGCGTGCTGGGTGGCGTCCACCTGGGGAGAGGCAGGCAGGTACGGGTCTATGCTTGCACTCTGGAAGAAAAGGTGCTACACTATTGATATCCGTTGAAATCAGGTATGCTGCATAGAACTGCTGCAACCTGCGACGGAGAACCGCCTGGGCGCAACACGCGCCTGGCCCACCATTGCACATCCATCTTGACAGATAAGAACATTTGTGCTATAATGGGGTGAGAGTACTCACCCTCGCAAGACTGCGCGCAGGAGACAACGATGGCCAAAGCGTACGATACGACGGACATCCAGGTCCTCGATTACCCAGAGAACATCCAGCGCCGGCCGGGGATGTACGTCGGCGGCACAGGGCTGGATGCGCTGCACCACTTGGCCTACGAGCTGATCGACAATGCTGTTGACGAGGCCCTGGCTGGGTCCTGCACCGAGATTGATGTACAGATCCATGCCGATGGGTCCATGACCGTGGCCGATGATGGCCGGGGCATCCCGACCGGGATGCACGCCGAAAAAGGTAGACCCACCCTGGAACTGGTCTTTACCGAGCTGCATGCAGGTGGCAAGTTCAAAGAGGGCAGCTATTCCACCAGTGGCGGCCTGCACGGCGTGGGCATCAAGGCAACCAACGCCCTATCGGAGTGGTTGGAAGTGCGGGTGCGCCGCAATGGTGTGATCTACTTCCAACGGCACGAGGGTGGCTTACCCGTTGTCCCCGTCCAGATCTTGGACCCGACAAGCGGCGAGGCGATTGTTGAGGTGGGGCAGAGGGATGAGGTCAAGGCCACAAAAGCCCACGCTGACAAGAGCTTGGGCACCGGCACCGAGATCAGCTTCAAGCCCAGCTCTCGCTTCATGGACACTACTGATTTCGATTTTGACGCCATGGCCCGGCGGCTGCAGGTCATCGCCTTCCTACTGCCGGGCGTAACGGTCAAGTTTGTCGACAATCGCAAAAAAAGAGCACGTGAGAAAATCTTCCGCTACGACGGCGGTCTGGTGGAATATATCCACTGGCTCAATGAGGGTCGCAAGCCGATCCACCGCATTCCCATCGAAATCACTGGCGCGCAGAACAGGGTCACCGTCGACGTGGTCTTTCAATGGCACACCGGGGTAGACGACAGCGAGATCGTCAGCTTTGTCAATACCATTCCTACTCCCGATGGTGGTAAGCACGTGGCCGGCTTCAAGAGCGCCATCACCAAGGCCATCAACCAGTTTGCATCGGAAAAGAAGCTGGTCAAGGGCGAAGCCAATATCCGCGGCAGTGATACCCTGGCCGGTCTGACTGCCGTACTCAAGCTCTCCATGCACGACCCGCACTTTACCAGCCAGACCAAGACCCAGTTGGCCAGCGACCAGGTGCAGGGCATTGTCCACAGCATCGTCTACGAAGGTCTCCTGGAAAAACTCCGCAAACAGGTATCGCTGGGCCGGACCATCGTCCAGCAGGCGCAGGCTGCGGCCCAGGCGCGGGTGGCGGCCAGCAAGGCGCGCTCCCTGGTCATCCGGCGCAGCGTGCTCGACGCCGCCGATTCTGGATTGCCGGGCAAGCTGGCTGACGTGACCAAAGGTTCGCCGACGGAACAGACGGTGATCTATATCGTCGAGGGAGACAGTGCCGGCGGTTCGTGCAAGATGGCACGCGACCGGCGCTACCATGCCATCCTGCCCTTGCGGGGAAAGCCCCTGAACGTGGAAGGGGTCAAGCTGACCCGGCTGCTGAACAACAACGAGATCAAGGCCATCGTCGCCGCCGTCGGCGGCGGCATCGGCGCCGACTTTCAAGTGGACGACTTGCGCTACGGCGGTGTGGCCATCTTGGTGGACGCCGATGTGGATGGCGACCACATCCGTACTTTGCTCTATACGCTGTTCTGGCGCTACATGCGACCCATGATCGAGGCTGGCCGGCTCTATGTGGCCGTGGCGCCCCTTTACCTCCTGCGTAAGGGAAAACAGGAGCGCTATGCCTACTCTGACCGGGAGCGGGACGGCATTCTCGAGGCATGGGGCAAGGACTCTGGACGTGGAGCCGTCACCATCCAGCGCTACAAGGGTCTGGGCGAGATGAACCCGGGGCAATTGCGAGAGACGGTCTTTCGGGTGGAGGATAATGGCCCATTTAACGACAGCCTGCGCAGGGTGACGGTGGAGGATGTGCACCACGCCAACCAGCTTTTCGCCACCCTAATGGGCGGCTCTGCCAGCCTGC
The DNA here is from genome assembly GCA_963700285.1 of uncultured Chloroflexia bacterium. GTDB lineage: Bacteria > Chloroflexota > Anaerolineae > JAAYZQ01 > JAAYZQ01 > CAWANP01. The sequence continues at coordinate 154,663 of CAVOXA010000001.1, forward strand.
GCCGCACGTGGCTGTTGGAACGATGGCGCGAGGAAGATCACGTCGAAAACGGAGACGAGCATGACTAGTCCTTGCCCGTCAGAGCCCTCCTGGCCCTGACGGGAGCTGGGTTCAGCATCAATGAGGTGATAGAGAATGTTAGCTGACACGCTTACCATTGAGACGGTTGCCCTGACGACGGACCTGGAGCAAGCCTACTTTCAATATGCGGTCGAGACCATCACCGACCGGGCGCTGCCCCGCGTCGAAGATGGACTCAAGCCGGTACAGCGCCGGATCCTGTATGCCATGTACGACATGGGCCTGCGCCATGACCGGCCCCACAAAAAGTCGGCTCGCATCGTGGGCGAGGCGATGGGCAAATACCATCCCCACGGCGACCAGTCGGTCTACATGGCTATGGTGCGCATGGCCCAGGATTTCGCTATGCGCCATCCCCTAGTCGATGGGCAGGGGAATTTTGGCAGCATTGATGGCGACAGCCCGGCGGCCATGCGCTACACGGAAGCCCGGCTGGCCGAGATCTCGGAGCACATGCTGCAGGACATTGACCAGGATACGGTCAATTTCGTGGACAACTTTGATGGTTCTCTACAGGAGCCCGTGATCCTACCGGCGGCGCTGCCCAACCTTCTGGTCAATGGAGCGACGGGCATCGCCGTGGGCATGGCCACCAACATCCCACCCCACAACCTGGGTGAGATCTGCGACGCCGTCGTCCATGTAGCGCAGCGCTGGAAGCAGCGGAACCAGATCACGGTCGACGAGCTGATGGAGATTGTGCCGGGTCCCGATTTTCCCACCGGGGGGGTGATCTACCGCTACCGGGACGATGGCTCGGGAGACCTGATGGACACGATCCGCAATGCCTACGAAGTAGGCCGAGGACGGATCGTGACGCAGGCACGGGTCGACCTGGAGGACATTGGCGGGGGCAAGACCAACATCATCATCACCGAGCTGCCCTACGCCGTACAAAAGTCCACTGTATTGGAGCGCATCGCCCGTGAGGTGCGCGACGGCCGGATTAGCGGCGTCACCGACCTGCGCGACGAGTCGGATCACGAGGGTATGCGGGCGGTGATCGAGGTCAGCCGTGTGGCCGAGGCCCGCGATGTATTGGAGGAGGTTCTGTCTCGCAGCCAGTTGCGTGAGACTTTCGGGGTGAACGCGCTGGCTTTGGTCGCAGAACAGACGAACAGCGAGACCATTGTGCGCCCCCAGCGTCTTTCGTTGCGAGAGATGCTGGTTTATTTTGTCGAGCACCGGCTCAATGTGATCGTGCGTCGCAGCCGGCACGAGCTGGCAAAGCGGGAGGCGCGTCTGCACATCGTCCAGGGCCTGCTCAAAGCCCTGGATGTCATCGATGAGGTGATCGACACCATCCGGCGCAGCCGTACCGCTGAGACGGCAGAACAGAACCTCCGCAAGAAATTCCAATTCAGCCAGCTCCAGGCCCAGGCTATCCTGGCGATGCAATTGCGACGGCTAGCCGCGCTGGAGCGGCGCAAGCTGGCCGACGAGGAGAAGGAACTCACGGCCCGCATCCGCTATCTCAAGGAGTTGCTCCGCTCAGAGGCGCGTCGTCTGCATGTGGTTGTCAATGAGACCCAAGAAATCAAAGAGCGTTTCGCCACACCGCGCAAGACGATCATCCTGACCACTGATAAACCGGGTGATGCCATCGTGACTGAGGCTGACCTGGTCGCGCCTGAGGGCGCCCAGGTGATCGCCGTGACGACGCAGGGCCTGCAGCGCAGCGACGCCAAGGGGTTCTCCTACCGGGTCAAGCCAGGGACAACCAGCCGGGCCGTCGAGGCCCACAGGTTGCACTTGCGTACCGAGCCTACTGACGCCATAGTGCTGGTCTCCAGCCAGGGCAATGCCTGGTGGGGCCAGGTAGGTCGCCTGCCCATGATGGCCAAATTTGAGGATCTAGGGCTGGCCAAGGGTGAAGAGGTCGTCGGATTGGGGGTGTTGTCCGATTCCTGTTACCTGATTGTTGGCACAAAAAAGGGACAGGTCAAGCGAGTGGCGGTGGATGACATCAAGCCCACCGCAGAAGCCACGTGGGCCACGATCATTGGTCTATCAGGGGACCAGGATGGCGTTCTCTTTGCTGGGCTTGGGGGTGACGAGGCTGAGGTGATGTTCTTCACCAGCGCGCGAGCCAACCGTTTCGCGTCCAATACGGTCACGCCTCAAGCCACTCCCTCGGCCAGGGGCGTAGCGGCCATCAAGGTGCGCTCAGGCGATCACTTACTGGGTGGGACAGTCGTAGCCGATCCTGCCGCCCAACTGGGCGTGGTTGTGGTCAGCAAGACCGGCTTTGTGAAGCGGGTGCCGCTAGGCGAATTTCCCGCGCAGGGCCGGGGCGGACAGGGGGTACTGGTGCTGAACCAAACCAAAGCAACCGGACCCGTTGTCGCCGTGGGGACAGGACCTCTGGCTGGCTCGGTGGACCTGATTGCAACGGATGGCAAGCGGCAGCGCCTTGCAAAAGTGCCGGAAGAGAAACGGCCAAACCGTGGTGAGAAGCTGGTTGAGCTGGATGAAGTAGCTGAGGTCTGGATACTGTAGGCAGGCAACGCAGCGACTCAAGCACCAGTGTCCCGGACGCCAGACGATAACGAGGGCATTTGGTCAAATTGGCAGGCTTGTGCTATACTGCCAAGCACTGTTGGAATACCTTTCAACAGGGACTGGCTGTTTTCCAGGACTCTCCTATCACACCATGCTACGAGGAACAGTTTAGCCTGAGAGGGGCTCATGCAGATTTTGGCCGTAGACGTCGGTACCGGCACGCAAGATATCCTGTTGTTCGACACCGACAAGGAACCCGAAAACGCACTCAAGCTGGTCATGCCATCCCCGACCATGATGCTGGCGCAGGCCATTGGCGCTGCAACGGCGGCAGGCGAGGACCTGTTACTTACCGGTGTGACGATGGGTGGCGGTCCATGTGGCTGGGCCGCCGAAGAGCATCTGAAAGCTGGCTACCGCGTTTTTGCAACGCCGGATGCGGCCCGCACCTTCAACGATGACCTGGATGAGGTTGCATTCAGGGGCGTGGAGGTGGTTAGTGAAGACGAGGCCGGACGGCTGAGCGGCGTTCACGTCTTACAGATGATCGATTTTGACTACGTGGCGATAGCTCGTGCTTTTGGCGTCTTTGGCGTGGATCTCGATCAGGTCGAGCTGTTGGCTGTGGCCGTCTTTGACCACGGGGCCGCGCCGCAGGGCGTCAGCGACCGCCTCTTCCGCTTCGAGTACCTGGCAGAGCGCATCCAAACGGGGTTGGGCTTGGCGGCCTTTGCCTTCCTCCGGGAAGAGATACCGCCCAGCATGACGCGACTGCAAGCTGCCGCGGCCACAGCCCCTGAGGATCGTCCACTGGTCGCCATGGACACGGCACCAGCTGCTGTCCTGGGGGCATTGGAAGATGAGCGGGTACGTGCTCAGGACCAGGCTATCATTGCCAACGTAGGGAACTTTCATACCCTGGCCTTCCACCTGCGTCAGGGCGCTATTGCCAGCCTGTTTGAGCACCATACTGGACGGCTCCGACAGGCTCGGTTGGAAGAGTTGCTGGGCCAACTGGCAGACGGTACGTTGTCACACGACGAACTCTTTGCCGAGCATGGACACGGCGCCCTAGTACTGGATCCGGTGCCAGGCACCCTGGATTTCGTGGCTGTAACCGGGCCCCGCCGGAGGATGCTGGCTGGCTCAGCGCTGAGGCCCTACCTGGCGGTGCCCTACGGAGACATGATGATGGCCGGCTGCTGGGGGTTAGTGCGGGCTTGTACCCAGGTCGTGCCGTGGACTGCGGAGGCGATTGAGGAGTCACTGGGTACATAAAACTAGGATCCCACAGCAGGCGACACGGCGTCGAGACCTGGTGGCTTGGGATGACTTGCGAGCATTGTGACCACCAATGCAAAATCGGTGGTCAGATGGCCTTTGAGAACGTGGGCTCCAAAGGCGCCCTGAGCCACGGCCACGCCCCCGAGATACTGCCTAGTGCAAAGAAGCGTCGATCCATGTCAATCTCCCGAGGCATTATCGCGTTAGCCCTCGCGGATGGGGCCTGAGAAATCAGTTGAGTTGCAACTGATGCGGCAAATAGATTGCTGTGTGCAGTGTTTGGGCTTTGCTCTCCCTAACCTGGGCCTTCGCCCCTCGACCTGCTGGATGCCTCAGGTTTGGCGCTGCCGGACTGCTTCGTAGATCAGAGCTGCCGCGGCCGCCGATGCATTGAGCGAGGTGGCCTGACCTGCCATCGGCAGGCGAACGGTGACATCGGCTTCTTCTCGGATGGCCACTGGCAGGCCCTGACGCTCGCTTCCGATGAGAAGCACCAGTGGCTTGGCAAAATCCATGTCGAAATAGACCTGCCGCGCACGGGCTGACGAAGCAACGACCTGCAGGGGCAAACTACTGGCACGTAGCTCAGCAAACCATGCCGACAATGCCTCCCCATCCGCTAGACGCACGATCGGAAGACCAAAGATGGAGCCCATGGTTGCTCGAACAGTCTGCGGAGCATAGAGGTCGACCGATGGTTCCACAATGATGACGCCTGTCGCACCGGCTGCATCGGCTGTACGAATGATCGAACCAAGGTTGCCAGGATCCCGAAGCTGGTAGGCCACCACGACCAGCAAGGGGCCATCCCTGAGGCGGGGATTTGCACAGATGTCAGTGAGGGGGCGATCCTCGATGCGCACCACAGCGGCAATACCTTGGGGTTGATCCCGGTCCGACAAGCTGCGAAAGACGTCGTCGGAAAGGACGATGCGGCGGTCCGGGTCTACCTTCTCCACTAGTGACTTTGCACGCTCGCTCACCAGGAGGTCCGGTGCATAGACCAAAGTCTCCAGCGGGGCGCCGCCGGCCATCGCCTCTCCGACGATGCGAATTCCTTCGATAAGGAAGCGACCTTCCCGCTGGCGGTACTTGCGCGACCGCAAAGAACGAAGGTACTTGACCTGGCTGTTTCGATGGCTGGTGATGGGCTGCACGACTATTCTCTTGCTTTGATGCCGTTAAATTTCTTGTCCCAGCACTCACAGGCAGTACGAACCTGGTCTCCCTGGGTGAGGGTGCCATCGTAAGAGTTGTCGCTGGAGTGGGCCACCCAGCCGGAGAGAACAAAGGGCAGCGGTCCGTCAGCAGCGATCCATTCCCCGTTATACTTGCGCGCAATATGGAGGTGGGTCGCTTCCGAGATTCCGCCCTCGCAGGAGGGGTGGCCGATGGGATCGCCTTGCTTCACACGGGTTCCCACGTCTACGCGACCTTCGGATGCCATGTGGAGATAGAACAATACCCAGCCGGTTTCTTCGTGCCCATCACCGTCCAGGTCGATCATGACCTCGCCGTGCTGGCTGCGGATGACCAACCCTGAGGCCGCGGCGGTGGCCCAGGATTCAGCTAGACGGCAGCCAAGTCCCTTTTCCGGTGGCACAAAGTCGAGTGCGGCCCAGGCGCTGCCTTCTTCCCAGCCACCATGGGGACCACTTGTAAAGTACCATAGCTCGCCTGGCGACCAGGGGAGGGCCAAGGACGGCTGGGTAGTATCGGCTGAGATAAGGGGCTCAATGGCATATTGATCCGGATCACCAAAGAGCCGGCGATAGGTGGCAGCAAAGCCCTCCGGGCCGTCGCCCAGCCATGTCTCCCATTGTTCTCTTCCAGCATTCTTGGAAAAAAAGCGTTGCAGGCCGGCGGTAGCCGCATTCAGAGAAGGATCATAGTTGGTTGCCGTCTTGTCTCTCCAGACGATGGGCGTCATGCCCCTTCCTCGCCAGTCATAGTAACCTTTATTTAGCTCATCGGCTGCCCAAGCTAGCTGCCAATAGAGAAGCTCCCAGCCTCCGCCTTTGTAGCCCATGGGGAAGTCGCGTGCATCACTGACCGGGGTGGGGTTGGTCAGCCAGCCACTCTTCATTTCCAAAATGGCTAGCAGCATCCTGGGGCCAACACTGTAATGTTGGGCGACAAGTGCAACGACTTCAGGCCCGGTTCGGACTTTGCCGCTGATCTTCTCCGTGTGATTGGGCAGGTAACCACCCTGCTCCTGGGCAAAAGCCTCTATGTCAAAGTCAACGTAGGCCGGGCCATTGACAAATTCGCTATTAGGCAACAACCAGGTGACTGGACCGGTTTCGGTCTGGCACGAGGCCAATTCGAGCCTTTGTCCTACCAGCAGGTTGTTGGCGTCATCGAGGCTGTTTTCCGCAGCGAGTCCTTCCAAGTCGCAGCCAAAACGGCCGGCGATGCCACTCAAGGTATCACCCTTGCGCACAACATAGACCTGTGGCAGAGGGTTCGCTTCGGGCAGTGCGCCTGCATCAGGCAGGCCTGCAACGGCTGGGATGGCAACCTCGGCTTCAACAGTCTCCGCAACAGCCGTCGGTTTTTCAACAGGCGTTAAGGAAGCAGCCGGCTCTGTTGCCAGAACGACTACATCGATTGTCGCGGTGGGAGATCCAGATGACGGCTGACCACCGCAGCGGGTGAGAAGAGCCAGCAGCACGCCAACGGCTACGAGACCGCCGATCCACCAAGCCCGCCCCTGCGACAGGGGCCCCATTCCACGCTTTTTGCGTCTGCTCCGCCCGTTGCCACGCTCCCCAAGGCGAGTCCTTCGCCCTTGGTCAGGGCTTAGTTCTGGACCGGCAGAACGCTTGTTGGTAGTAAGCATGAACCTGTCTCAGACTTGACGTTTCAACCTTTGATAACCTATTATACCACAAATCATCGGAATCCGCCAAGTTTGACTGAGCCCATATCTGGCATGCTGAATATCAGCTAGTCATCAGGCCTCCGGGACCGTGAGCCGGCCAGTGATGCCAATGTCTGCGCCGTGTGCGGCTTGGCATGACCGGCCAGTCCTGCCCGTAGGACTTTTGCGTCAGCTACTGGCCACTGGCTGCGTACCGGACGAGGAGATCGGGCCTCTTGTCTGCTACGTCTGCGTACAGACCACGGTATTCCGGCGGAAGCATGGCAGCCAGATGGTACATGATCTCGTCGGTGAAATCCCGGACTTCAGCAGCGCCAGCAATCTCTCCTGAGGGCAAAGGTGGGGGGGCAAAAGGTGGGCCGAACACGATGTGAATGCGCGCCCGGCGTAGTTTCTTGAGAGCGCCGATGGCGTACTCCTGGCCTGTCACGACGACAGGAACCACGCTAGCGCCAGTGCGATAGGCAAAGTAGGCTGCCCCACCGCGCCCCCGCTGCATGGCTCCAGTGTCGCTGCGAGTCCCTTCGGGTGCCAAGCCCAGCACGCCGCCCCCTTGGAGCACGGCCAAAGCTTGGCGCAACGCTTTGCGGTCAACCTCGCCTCGATGGACCCAAATAGCGTCCAGAGAACGAAAGAGCGGGCCAAGGAACCAGTGTTTCTCTCGCTTGGCAGCGGCAAAGACGTAAGCTCGATAGGGGAAGGCAGCCATCAAAGCAGGCGGGTCAAGCCAGTGCAGGTGGTTAGTGAGCAAGAGGTAGGGACCTTCGCCGGGCACATACTCCAGGCCCTCTACTTCAGTACGGGTCAGAAGCCAGAGCAAGAAGCGAAGAATTGTCCGGGCTACCCGATACCACCCCTGAACCTCCAGGGAATAAGCCTTTGGCTCAACTGATTTGTCCCCGTCTGCGTCCATCCGCGCTCCTGCTCAATCCGGTCTCTGTCAGCGATAACACCGTCTGCTGACCAGGGATACGGCGCTTCCCCACAGGCCAACCAGTATCTATCGCCTCAAGTCCCGTTTCAGGGGGTAGCTGTCGCTGGTGGCGTGCCCGTGAATTCGGCTGTGGCTGTTGGCACCTGGTAGCCAATCCACCAGCCCTGTACCTGAATATCGTAGCGGTCTACTGGCCCCATAGGCGTCAACGTTACCTCAAACGGGGCGATAGCTCCCGCGAGAAAGAACTCGGCTGCAATGTCCACAACCCGAGCCCCGACTACGTGCCCTTCCTCATTGTACAAGGTGATCACAATGGCGACCTGTTCGGCATCGGCCTCACCGGTATTATGCACCTTGCCCCGGATCTGATAGTTACGCTCGTCCAGCCAGCCGCCCCAATCCTCTGCGATCTCCAGATCGGGATAACGCGGCCCCAGATGGGTGCTGGGCACGCCACTCAGCACCCGAGTCTGATACTGGGCAAAACTGGTAGGAGGTGCGGTAAATAGGAGGGAAAACGGCGCTCGCCCGCCGCTAGCCATGATATCGAGATGGGTGAACGCCGAACCTGAGGCCAACAACTGCCCCTGTTCGTCATGGAGCGAAACCTGAACCTGGACCTCTTCCGCAGGATCATCGGAGAGGTTGATTACTTCACCCAGGCACCATAGACTATCGACAGGCGTCCAGTGAAAACCCAGCCCCTGGATCTGGAGGGCCACGGGCGTTGGCGTAGGCACCGTGGTCGGTTCACTGTTTTCCTGCTTCAGAGGAACAATGATCTCCTGGTTGATCCGCAGGCGACGGGGATCCGTGATCCCGTTGACCTCCTGGAGAGCCTGTACCGTGACGCCAAACTGGCGCGCGATGGCCAGCAAGGTATCCCCTTTCTTTATGACATAGATGATCGGTGTAGGGGTGACGGTAGGAGTTGGCGTATCCGATGGTGTGGCTGGCACAGGCGTGAAGGTTGCCCGACGAGTAGCGGTCGGCATTGGCGTATTGGTGGGAGTGGCTGGAACGACCGCCACGGCAGTTGGTGTAGGCTGCTGAAGGATGCGGCCGCAACCAGCCAATATCAAGCTGCTCAGTACCGCCAGCCACACCACCGCCGCTCGACCAATACCCGACCTCTGCAATGATCCACTCCCTTGGTTTCACCTTGACTACGAGGTGTCTCCTGACACAGCGGCGCAGTGCCGGTCGCAGCGTCTGTAGACGGTAGGAATTGTAGCAAAGGTGAGTGGGAAAGTCAAACATCACTGCTACGGTGTGGCCCGTCAGCCAAGGCATTGTTCTTGAGGGACTGTCTGGATCGTGGTATAATTGGTCCAAGATCACCAAGAGAGGTGATGGCCATGAAGCAATTGCTTTCAGGTAATGAAGCAGTAGCCCGAGGGGCATGGGAGGCCGGGGTTCAGGTAGCATCGGCCTATCCTGGAACCCCCAGCACCGAGATCCTCGAGGATTTTGCGCGGTTTCCCAACGTCTACGCCGAGTGGGCCCCCAATGAAAAGGTGGCGGTAGATGTAGCCGTGGGGGCAGCCTACGCGGGCCGGCGGGCGATGGCAACCATGAAGCACGTGGGGGTCAATGTCGCCGCCGATTCTGTCTTTTACGCTTCAATGACAGGTATAGAAGCTGGCCTGATCATCGTCACCGCCGACGATCCGGCGATGCATTCCTCACAGAACGAGCAGGACAACCGACGCTATGCCAAGTTCACTCGCATCCCCTGCCTGGAGCCGTCCGACAGCCAGGAAGCAAAGGACCTGGTCGGCGCGGCGATTGCCATCAGCGAGCAGTTTGATACGCCTGTTTTTTTGCGGCTGACCACGCGCATCTGCCACTCCAGCACCCCCGTAGAGATGGGCGAGCGTGTACAAACACCTGCTCCGAACGCCAAGTTTCCCCGCAACCCGACAAAGTATGTGATGATACCGGCGCACGCCCGAAAGAAGCATCCGGTCATCGAGGAACGGATCCAGAAATTGGCTGATTTCGCTGAGACTTTTCCCTTCAACCGGGTGGAATGGGGTGAGTCAGAGGGGGAGGAATCTCCCTTTGGCATCGTGACCTGTGGCGTGGCCTACCAGTACGTCAAAGAGATCTTGCCCAACGCACCCATACTGCGATTGGGGATGACCTATCCCTTGCCTCCCAAGCTGGTCCATACCTTTGCGGCCAAAGTCAAGCGTCTCATCGTCGTCGAGGAACTGGACCCCTTCTTGGAGGAAGAGATCAAGCTGATGGGGGTTGCATGCGAGGGTAAGAGTATCTTTCCCCTGTGCGGTGAGTTCGACCCCCGCGTGGTACGCGAAAGCGCCATCGAGGCTGGTTTGCTGCCGCAGTCGGCCCGTATACCGATAGGTTTGCGACAGATCGAAGGATTGGACGAGCCAGAGATTCCGCCCCGTCCGCCAGTTCTCTGTCCCGGCTGTCCCCATCGGGCTGTGTTTCACATATTGAGCAAGCGACGAGTGCCGGTAACAGGTGATATTGGCTGCTATACGCTGGGCCTCGTGCCACCTCTGTCGGCTATCCACACCTGTGGCTGCATGGGCGCTGGCATCGGCGTGGCCCACGGTGCCGCTCAAGCAGGCATTGGCGAGCGGATGGTGGCCGTCATCGGTGACTCGACTTTTTTTCACACCGGGTTGCCGGCTCTGGCCAACGTGGCCTACAACCGCAGCAACGTGGTAACCATCATCCTCGACAACCGCATCACAGGTATGACTGGGCACCAGCACAACCCCGGCACCGGATACACCCTTCAGTTGCAGGAGACAACGCCCGTGGACCTTGAACCGGTGGTCCGGGCGTTGGGTATTGAGCGGGTCAAGACAGTACCTGCCTTCGATGTCAAGGCTCTGGATGAAACCCTCACAGAGTACCTGAAAGCCGATGGCCCCAGCGTACTCATTGCCCGGGACGAATGCGCACTTTTGCCGGAAGCTCGAAAACGGTGGCAGCCACTGGCGGTGATCGCCGACGAATGCAATGGCTGTACCATGTGCTTCCGCATTGGCTGTCCTGCCATTCTCAAGAGCGACGAGTTGGACGCAAAGACGCAGCGGCCCAAAGCGATCATCGATCCATTGCTCTGTACCGGCTGTGAGGTATGCGCCCAGGTGTGTCCCTGGCACGCAATCCTGTTTCGGGATCAGATGGGGCCGGAGTACAGAGAAGATACTGCCCGGGCGGGCGAGGTGCCGTGACATGACCACGAACTATAACTTTTTGCTGGCCGGCGTCGGCGGTCAAGGGACCCTTCTGGCCAGCAATGTGATGTCCGAGGTAGCATTAGAGGCAGGGTACGACGTGAAAAAGTCAGAGGTCCATGGCATGGCCCAACGGGGCGGCAGTGTGAATACCCACGTCCGCTGGAACGTTGAGCGGGTTTACTCACCCTTGATCGGCCTAGGTGAGGCAGATTTCTTGCTTGCCTTTGAGCTGGCCGAAGCGCTCCGCTATGCCAAGTTCCTGAAACCAGGTGGCATCGCTATCGTCAACCAGTATACCATCGAGCCGATCACGGTCACCTCGGGTGGGGCCCACTACCCGACGGAGAAAGAGCTGCACACACTGTTCGACGCGGTGACTGACCAACTCCACGTCGTACCGGGGACCGAAATTGCCAAGGAACTGGGCAATGTGCGCACAGCGAATGTCGTACTTTTGGGCGCACTTTCCACGTTCTTGGACGTACCGGAACAGGCTTGGCTGTGCGTCATTGAAGAACGCGTGCCGCCCAGATTTGTGGCATTGAATCATCAGGCTTTCTCCAAGGGACGGCAGGCGATATCTGGCTAGGGCTCAGACCGAGACGATCATCAAAAGTATCGGAGATGGGAGTGGGCTGGGGATTGATTTCGCCGACGTAGGCTCCGAGCTGCAGGGCCACTGGCGGGAGCGACGCCGCTTTCTATTCAATGGCTTGATTTGACGTCCCAGAAGATCTGTGTTATCATGGTATGGCCTGAGGGTTATGGGCGTTCCCCAGCGGGAGTCACCGCGTGTTCCAATGTTTTCCTTCGATGCACTCCTGATCAGCTTGGGATCTATTTGGCGCCAGGCCCATTGTTCCGGGGCTTGACAAAAGGCATTCTATGAGGTCAGGCCTTTCCCGACAGTCGATCTTACTCCTAGGATAACAGTTCTTTGGCGACATTGGAATAGTCTCCAGGTCAGAGTCCAAAGAACTCCAGGGACAACTCTGCCTCTGAGCAATTCAGCCTTGAACGCGGGTTCCACACCAATTCTTAAAAGTCCGATGTCTTAACCGAACACCCTGGCTTGCAGGAGTGAGAGCTTGCCGAAAGGTGCGATGGCAGTATCACCTTTGCCACGCCGGGCAGTTGGCTAGGCTACCTGACCAAAGCTGTGTAGCCCCCAAATCACTGCACGTGGAGAGAAGAAGTGAATATCGTTGAACTTGAAACCAAGACACTAAGCGACTTGCAGGAGATGGCTCGCGAGCAGGACATCACCGGATACAGCCGGCTCAAGAAGCATGACCTGGCAATGCGCCTATTGGAGGCCCAGGCAGAGAAACAAGGGCTTCTTTTTGGAGGTGGGATCCTCGATATTGTCTCTGAAAGTATCGGATTCCTCCGTTCCGGCGACCTCCTGCCCAATGCCGATGACATCTATGTCTCCCAGTCTCAGATCAGGCGCTTTGGCTTGCGGGCTGGCGACACGGTGATTGGCCAGGTCCGGCCGCCCAAAGAGAACGAAAAGTACTTTGGGCTACTACGGGTTGAAGCGGTTAATAGTGTGGACCCGGAGCAGGCCAAACGTCGGCCATGGTTTGATGGGCTGACGCCTATCTTCCCGTTGGAGCAACTGCATCTCGAAACTGGACAGTATCCCCTGTCCACGCGCTTGCTTGATCTGTTGGCGCCCATCGGGCGCGGGCAACGTGGTTTGATCGTGTCGCCGCCCAAAGCAGGCAAGACGACCATCCTGAAGCAGATCGCCAATGGGCTCACAACCAACTACAGTGACCTGCACCTGATGGTTGTACTCATTGGAGAGCGCCCGGAGGAGGTGACGGACATGGCCCGTTCGGTGGAAGCCGAGGTGATGGCTGCCACCTTTGACGAGCCGGTGCAGCACCACGTGCGCGTCGCCGAGATGGCGCTTGATCGGGCCAAGCGTTTGGTCGAGATGGGGCGAGACGTTGTCATTCTTGCAGACTCGATCACCCGTCTGGCGCGGGCCTATAACCTGGTTGTGCCTCCCAGTGGGCGGACGCTATCTGGTGGTATAGACCCAGCAGCGCTTTATCCGCCCAAGCGCTTCTTTGGCGCGGCACGCAACATCGAGGAGGGAGGTAGCCTCACGATTGTTGCGACCTGCCTGGTGGATACAGGCAGCCGCATGGATGACGTAATCTATGAGGAGTTCAAAGGCACGGGCAACATGGAGATGCAGCTCAACCGCAAGCTGGCTGATCGGCGCCTGTTCCCAGCCATTGACGTTGAGCGTTCCAGCACACGGCGGGAGGAACTGCTCCTGAGCAAGGAGACTCTCTCCCGGGTTTGGACCCTGCGGCGCATGATCGATGCCCTGGGTGGTGGAGCCGAGGCTGTAGAGCCAGTGCTAGATCGCCTGCGCAAAACGCAGAGCAATGCCAAGTTCCTGGCCACATTGAACCGTGACGCCTAGCACTTGCATATCTTATGCGAGGACTTGAGCAATAAGGCCACTTGCCAACAGAAAAGGAAGGATTCTAGCCAGGCCCCTGTATACTTTTGTATAGAAAGAGTCCATTCCCGAGTTGCTTGCCGCCAGAAATTTGGCGGCAACGTTCTTCTGTGGTACAATGGCCGACGTCGCGAGCCATATCCATATGGCGTAATCCTTGTGGAGTGCATGCATGATTGAATCGCAAACCGAACTCCCTGCGCAGGAGGGGGGCCAGGCCAATATCTGGGAAAGAAGCCGCCAGATTATGGCCTCCGTAGCGAGTCAAGTCGGTGACAAGACTCGAGCGCTGCCAGGGAATGGCGGGGTGCAGTTCTCAGAGAGCGTTGGTTCTCTCTTCGATAGGGTTAAAGCGCGATCTTTGCTCCAGATCTCTCGGGATGGCATGTCCCACTGGCTCCGTACCGATGCCAGCGACGGTTCTGTCCTTCGCCGCTTTTCCCTGCATCTGGTCGTTGTCCTATTGGCCCTGAGCGTGCTGGCTGTCAGTCAAATCAGCATCCCGGCCCTCGATTTCCGCCTGGATGCGCCATCCCTGAGCAAGGCTGACGGTCTGGACCCGACACCGGAACAGAGTGATCCAGCCGTTGGGGTATCTCTCAGCAACCGGGGGGGCGGCCGTTTCGTCGCCAACAATACGGGTCTCTTTCAAGCACCAGTACCCCATACAATTATCCCCGAACGGGATAGGATGGAGATCATTACCTATACCGTTCAGGCCAACGACAACGTGTGGTCCATTGCCACAGGTTTCGGCCTGGAAGTCGAAACGGTCGTTTGGGCCAACCCGGCGGTGGAAAACGCGCCCGATCTGCTAAGTGTGGGTCAGGTTCTTTCCATCCTGCCCGTGGATGGCATTTACTATACCGTTCAGGCTGGCGACACCGTGGCCAAGCTAGCCAAGGACTTTAAGGCCGAACCGGAAAAGATAACGGCCTTTGTACTCAATGGGTTGGAGGAGCCCTATGCCTTGACCCCTGGTCAGAAGGTCGTGATTCCTGGTGGCCGGAAAAAGATTGTGGTTGCAAGCAATTACTATCCGATGACAAGTGTTGGCAAGGCACCCGCCGGTGCGACCAAAGGTTCTGGGAGTTTTGCATGGCCGGCCCAAGGTTGGCTTACTCAGGCATTCTGGAGCGGCCATCAAGGGATCGACATCGCCAGTCGTACCGGGACGCCAATCCTTGCAGCAGACGCTGGCTACGTTGTGATGTCCGGGCGTGATACCTGGGGCTATGGGAATCAGGTCCTCATAGACCACGGCAATGGCTATGTCAGCCGCTATGCCCATCTGCATACCATCGGCGTCAAAGCAGGTATGTCAGTGAACAGGAACCAGCAGATTGGCACCATGGGCAGTACCGGCCGCTCCACCGGGCCCCATTTGCACTTTGAGATCATTCAGGGACAGGCGCGGCGAAACCCCTTGGGCTTTTTGCCCTAACATTCTCAAACAGGAAAACGGGCGCGAGATTGTATCTCGCGCCCGTTTTGATTTCTGGATTGCCTGAACGGCGAGGCAGTTCGCCGAAGCTTCCTGCTAGACCCAGCCGCGCAGCCTCATAGCCTCGGCCACGCGAGCGACCGACACGATGTAGGCCCCCATCCGGGTATTGACCTCGTACTGCTGGGTTGCGTCGTGCACCGCGTGGAAGGCGGCAGTCATCTTTTTGTCCAGCTTCTCATGAACTTCTTCGATCTCCCAGTAGAAATCATAGGCATTCTGGACTTGCTCAAAGTAGGAGACGGTCACGCCGCCGGCGTTGCACAAAAAGTCGGGAATCACATAGACGCCGTTTTTGTGCAGAATATCATCAGCCTCGGGCGTCGTAGGGCCATTGGCCAACTCGGCCACGATCTTGGCCGTGACTTTGTCGGCGTTCCACGGGCCGATCTGGTTCTCCAGGGCAGCAGGGATGAGGATGTCGACGTCTAGTTCCAACAGTTCCTCGTTGCTGACCTTCTTGGTACCCTCGCAGCACTCGTAGGTGGCAACGGTACCTTCTTGCTGCTTCCACTCCATTACCTTGTCAAAGTCCAGACCATGGTCATCGTATACTCCGCCCTTGGAGTCGGAGACAGCGACAACCTTGGAACCGAACATCTCGGTGACAAGCTGGTGAGCAAACTGCCCGGCATTGCCATAGCCCTGGATGGCGACCGTGGCCTTGGTCAGGTCGATGCCCAAAATCTTGGCAGCCTCGCGGATGGTGTACATGCCGCCCCGTGCCGTCGCGTCGCCGCGCCCTGCAGATCCACCCAGGGGCAGCGGCTTGCCGGTGATCATCCCAGGCACGTTGTAGCCGCGCATCACGGCGTATTCATCCATCATCCA
Organism: uncultured Chloroflexia bacterium; assembly: GCA_963700285.1. Lineage (GTDB taxonomy): Bacteria > Chloroflexota > Anaerolineae > JAAYZQ01 > JAAYZQ01 > CAWANP01. The sequence continues at coordinate 170,395 of CAVOXA010000001.1, forward strand.
GGCCATGATCTGGGGAGTGGTATAGACATCGGGCGCTGGTACGTCAGTCTCTTCACCGATATAGTGGCCAATGGCCCGCATATAGGCACGGCTCAGACGCTCCAGCTCACCCATCGACATCTCTTTTGGGTTGCAGATGATGCCGCCCTTGCCGCCACCCAGCGGGATGTCCACCACAGATGTCTTCCAGGTCATCCATGCCGCGAGAGCCCGAACCGTGTCAATCGTCTCGTCGGGATGGAAACGAAGGCCGCCCTTCGTGGGCCCCCTCGCATCATTGTACTGTACCCGGAACGCGTGAAAAACCTTGGTGGTACCATCGTCCATCTTGACCGCAAGGGTCACGTGGAATTCGCGCAGCGGCCAGCGCAGCAATTCGTGGACCGCGGGATCCAGATCCATGATTTCTGCCGCTTCGGCCAGTTGTGCCTGCGCGATCTTGAAGGGATTCAACTCACTCATTGTTTTGTACTCCTCTGTTGTGATCTAGGAAAAAGAACTGGGCCGCCATGGAGACAATGGCCCGCTGGCTTGCATGTGGTCTTGCTAGCCGCACAAAAAAACACACCCGAAGTGTCACCTCCTCGCGCGCGGGCATACCTTGAGACAAGAAATTGCCGCGCTGCAATCCACTATTGAACTAAATCCAAGGTCGGAACCAACCCTGGCCTAGTTTGCGCATTATAGCACAAGCACGATCCGAAAGCAAAACCGGATGGGGTTGCGGCAATTCCCATCCGGTTTGACCTCACTGTAGACAATCGCCTTACTACGGCTCCAACTTTTCCTCCAGCAGGGTTGTGACGATTTTGGGGTTAGCCTTCCCCTGCGTGGCCCGCATTACCTGCCCCAGAAACCATTGCAGCAGAGTCTCTTTCCCATCCCGGTACCTGGCCACCTGTTCTGGATTGGCGGCAAGCACATCGTCGATGATTTCTCCCAACGCATCGTGGTCTGAAACCTGGGCCAAGCCCTTTTCTGTGACGATCTCGTCCGCAGACCGGCCCGTAGCAAGCATCTCACCCATCACTGCCTTGCCACTATTGGTGGTGATCGTCCCCCTTTCAACCAGGGCGACAAGCCCCACCAGCGCTGCGGGATCTACTGGCACCTGTCCAATTTCGGCATCCTCGGCTTTCAGCAAGCGAAACATCTCACCGATTATCCAGTTGCTCACTGTCTTTGGAGGAATGTCCCTGGCCAGGCCGGCAGCTACAGCTGTCTCAAAATAGACAGCCACATCGCGATCCTCCGTTAGAACTTTGGCGTCGGCCGGCGACAGTCCATATACAGACATGAAACGATCCCGCTTGGCATCTGGCAGTTCGGGTTGGGCTGCCCCGATCTCTTTGACCCACGCTCGTGGGATGCGCAGTGGTGGCAGGTCTGGCTCAGGAAAGTACCGGTAGTCGTCTGATTCTTCCTTGACGCGCTGTTCGACGGTACGTCCGCGCTGTTCGTCCCAGCCCATCGTCACCTGGTGGATCTCCCCTCCGCTGTCCTGCGTCCGGGCTTGGCGCTCGATCTCGTAGGCCAACGCCTGCTTGACCGACCGGAACGAGTTGAGGTTTTTCACCTCCACTTTGGTACCCAAGGCATCTGCGCCAGCTTGCCGGATCGAGACGTTGGGCTCGCAACGCATCGCCCCCTTTTCCATGTCCCCGGTAGATACGCCCAGATAACGCAGGATCGTGCGTAGTTTGGCCAAATACTGCCGCGCTTCCTCTGGCGTCCGGATGTCAGGCTCGGTGACAATCTCGATGAGGGGCAGACCAGCGCGGTTGAAATCCACCAGGCTGTGGTCTCCAACGTGGAACGATTTGGCGGTTTCCTCCTCCAGGTGTACCCGCCGGATGCCTATGTGCCTCATGGCGCCTTCTGGCCCATCCTGATTCTCGATTTCCAGCCACCCATCCTGGCAAAGGGGAAAATCGTACATGCTGATCTGGTAGGCCTTGGGCAGGTCGGGATAAAAGTAGTTCTTGCGGGAAAAAACAGCCGTTTCGGCAATCTGGCAGTTGAGGGCCAAGCCAACCATGATCGTCTGTTCGATGGCACGCTGGTTGAGAACAGGCAACACGCCCGGCATGCCCAGGCACACCGGACAGACGTGGGTGTTCGGATCTGTGCCAAACACCCTGGCATCACAACTGCAAAAAAGCTTGGATTGGGTCAACAGTTGGGCATGGACCTCCATGCCTATGATGGCTTCGTAGTTGGACATAGGTAGCTCTTTTGTCAATCCTCTCAGTTGACCAAGACTCGGTGCCATTATAGCACATCTCCTCCAGGCCAACAACCTGATGGTGCACGACACCGGGTAGTTTGACCTTTTGATCCCTTTCGAGTATACTAGGCTGGACGGGGCGTGGCGCAGTCCGGCAGCGCGCATCGTTTGGGACGATGAAGTCGGAGGTTCAAATCCTCTCGCCCCGACTTGTGGCCAGAGACAAGCTCCAAAAGTTAGGATCCAAAAAGGGAGGAGCTGGTGCCCCTCCCTTTGTCTTTCAGAATGCCAGGCATTGGGCGCGATCAGATGTTCAGCATATCCAGGCCCAGCCCCAGGTCAGGCAAATGTTCTTCCTCTTGGTCCTTGCCAAAGTAAAGTCTCTCTTCCTCTTCGTCCAGAACCTCCACGGACAAGCCCAGTGATTGCAGCTCTTTGACCAGCACTCGGAACGACTCGGGCACGCCCGGCTCGACAATTTCCTCACCCTTGACGATGGCCTCGTAGGTCTTGGTTCTGCCCGTCACATCATCGGACTTGACTGTCAGCATCTCCTGCAGTATGTGCGCTGCCCCGTATGCCTCCAGCGCCCATACCTCCATCTCACCAAAGCGCTGACCACCAAACTGAGCCTTGCCGCCCAAGGGCTGTTGCGTCACCAGCGAGTAGGGTCCAGTAGACCGGGCGTGGACCTTGTCTTCCACCAGGTGAGCCAACTTCATCATCGAGATCACGCCAACCGTCACCGGCTGGTCAAAAGGTTCGCCAGTTTTGCCATCGTAGAGGATCATCTTGCCGGTCGTGGGCATCGGGTAACCGGTCTGCAGGCTGAGCTGGATCGCCATCGCCTGCATATCCTCGTCGGATTCAGGGACCGGCGGTCCATCGCTGGTCCAGGGCCGGCCCTCTCCCTCGAGCTTTTCCTGCATGGCAATGAGCCATTCTCTCAGGCAAACGATCCGCGCTCGTTCCTGTCTCCTGGTACGCTCGCTCATTGGCGAGTGTTCAAAGCTAAAGGCTATGAGCTGGTCCGGATCATAGCCTCGCTCTCGCAGCCACTCCAACAAGACGATCTGGCGGGCGTAGACGTGATCCCGGATCAGTCTTTCTTCGTCATAGGACCCGCCGCTCAACCAGTCGAGCAGGTAGAAGCCCAGTACTTCCTCTTCGGTCACATCCTCGGGCTCGATCTCCATCTCTCTGGCCCAGGTCCAGGCCCGTTCGGTAAACACCTCCCAGGCCCGCTCCAACAGCCACGCGCGCGACAGCTCCGCCTGGATCTCTATTTCGTCAGCGCCGTCAAAGACGGGCGAAATCGCCTTGAATCCCAAACGATTAGCGGCCCAACCCAGATGCGTTTCCAAGATCTGACCGATGTTCATGCGAGCCGGTACGCCCAATGGATTGAGGATCAACTCAACCGGCGTCCCATCAGCCATGTAGGGCACATCCTCAATGGGAACGACCTGGCTGATAACCCCCTTGTTTCCGTGACGGCCGGCCATCTTGTCACCCTCAGTCAACTTGCGGCGCTGGGCAACCATCACCCGTACCGTCTGCTCTACACCGGCTTTCATGTCCCGGTGCTCCTCACGCGTGAACTCTTTGACGTCGACTACGATCCCGTGTTCCCCGTGGGGCAAGCGCAAGCTGGAATCCTTGACCTCGCGCGCCTTCTCACCGAAAATGGCCCGAAGGAGTTTTTCTTCGGGTGTTAGCTCTGTCTCACCCTTGGGTGTGATCTTGCCCACCAGGACGTCGCCCGGTCCCACCTCGGCGCCCGTGCGGATAACACCCGTCTCATCCAGATCCTTTAAGGCATCTTCTCCCACATTTGGGATATCACGGGTGATCTCTTCTGGGCCGAGTTTGGTGTCGCGCGCCTCGATCTCGTGCTTTTCGATGTGGATGGAGGTAAACTTGTCATCACGGACCACCTGCTCACTTACCAGGACTGCATCCTCGTAATTGCCTCCTTCCCAACTCATAAAGGCCACGAGCACGTTCTGGCCCAACGCCAGCTCACCCATTTCGGTAGACGACGAGTCAGCCAGAACGTCACCGGTCTCGACTCTCTGCCCCCTGTGCACAATAGGTTTCTGATCCAGGCAGGTGCTCTGGTTGGTGCGTTGGAACCGTCGCAGATTGTAGACTCGGCGGCCGTTTTCTCCCTGAACCACAACATCATCACCCGTGATGCTGACAACCTCACCAGGCTCTTCAGCAATGACGATCTGTCCCGAGTCGATAGCAACCTGCGATTCGATGCCGGTGCCCACCAGGGGTGCTTCTGGCTGGACCAAGGGTACGGCTTGGCGCTGCATATTAGATCCCATTAGGGCACGGTTGGCATCGTCGTGCTCCAGGAAAGGGATGAGTGCAGCCGTGACGCCCACGATCTGTTTGGGCGACACGTCCATATAATCCACCTTGATTGCCGATTCTTCCAAGAACTCTTGCATGCGCCGCACTGACACCCGGTCTTTGACGAATTGCCCCTGCTCGTCCAGTTCTGCGTTGGCCTGGGCAATGGTGAATTGGTCCTCTTCATCAGCCGGCAGATAGATGATCTGGTTGATGGCCATCGGCCGGATCTTGATCTCTGGCACCCGGTCCGTTAGAGCTTCCAAGCGCTTTGCGGTCGCTTCATCCACCTGCTGGTTGGCCTCGGCAATGACCTCACCGCTATCGGGATCGACATACCGCTCCCGGATTGTCTTGCCCACCACCCTGTCCATCCGGTTGGGTACAGAGTGAATCACCTTGCGATAGGGGGTTTCGATGAAGCCAAAATCGTTGATCCGGCCGTAGGTGCCCAGCGAACCAATGAGTCCAATATTGGGTCCTTCAGGTGTCTCAATGGGACAAATGCGGCCATAGTGGGAGTGGTGCACATCACGCACGTCAAAGCCTGCCCGCTCGCGCCGCAAGCCGCCAGGTCCCAGAGCACTGAGCCGCCGTTTGTGGGTCAGTTCGTCAAGCGGATTCGTCTGCTGCATGAACTGCGAAAGCTGGCTGCCACCAAAGAATTCTCGCGTGGACGCCACAACAGGGCGGACATTGACGAGCGAGATGGGCGTCATCTGCTCGGGCTCGCGGATGCTCATGCGCTCACGTACCACGCGCTCCATGCGCAAGAGACCGATACGCAACTGATTTTGGATCAGCTCGCCCATAGTCTTGACGCGGCGGTTGCCCAGATGATCGATATCATCTGGTCCCTCGATCCCATTGTTCACCTGGATCACTCGCTCGACGACCCGGACCAAGTCCTCTGGCGTAAGGGTACGCGTCTGCAATGGAACTTCGAGACCCAGACGCTTGTTCAGCTTGTGGCGCCCCACCCGTCCCAGGTCGTAGCGGCGAGCGGTAAACAGCAACGACTGCATAAAGCTCTTGGCATTGTCGAGTGTAGGTGGATCGCCTGGCCGTAGCTTTTTGTAAAAGTCGACCAAGGCTTCGTCGGTTGTTTTGGTCGGATCCTTTTCAATCGTTGCCTGGATGTAGGGATGCTCGGGCATGATATCGGCCTTCTCAAAAAGGCTGTACAGTTCTTCATCGGTGCCATAACCCACAGCGCGCAGCAGGATTGTAACCGGCAACCTGCGCTTGCGATCTACCTTGACCGACAGGACATCTCGCTTGGCCGTCTCAAACTCCAACCAGGCCCCCCGATTGGGGATAAGCTTGGCCATGCACATCTCTCGTCCCGTGATACGGTCCTCCTCGACCGTGTAGTATATGCCAGGCGACCGGATAAGCTGGCTGACCACGACGCGCTCTGCCCCGTTAATGATAAAAGTCCCGTTTGCGGTCATCAACGGAAAGTCGCCCATAAAGACATCCTGGGTCGTCCATTCGTCACTATCTTTGTTCCATAGGGCTACCCGGACGTACAATGGAGCAGCATAGGTCATGTCGCGGTCAAGACAGTCCTGCTGTGTATACTTGGGTTCCTCAAAACGATAGTCCAGCCCAAGCTTCTCATTGATCTCCTCGTTCAGCCCTGGCAGATGAAGCTCCAAGTTTCCATTAAAGCTCTCAATCGGCGAAATCTCGTCAAAGAGCTCCTGCAGGCCCTCTGTCTGAAACCAGCGGTAAGACTCTAACTGGACCTGGATCAGATGTGGTAGGGGTAGAATATCAGGAATACGCGCGTACGACTTGCGTCGCAATCGGTTAGGCATTCGTTACACTCCTTGGCAATTGGCCAGACAAAGACTTGTGAGTCTTCCTGGCTCTGAGTCGGCAAGTGCGCCCGAGGCCGGAAAAGGGGAGACTGCCCGGCCAGTGAGGCAAGGACAATTACTGGATTCTGGCATCAAAATTCAACTCATAAAGGCGCATAAAACCATCCGCGGTCGACAGAAACCGCAAATGAACATTATATTCAGGGGGTTACTATTTGTCAAATTGCAGGCAGGGGATGAACAAACTCCGAGGCTTTTGTGGTGGGTAAGATTTAGACAGCGACATTAGCCATTGCCCCATGTCCTAAACCCCAGAGCACCCGGTACAGATTCAGGGCCGCCCCCGCGTCAGCTACAGAAAACAACATGACCATCACCAGGACAACGATGGCAACCAGGATAACGACCAGGGCAACCTTGATCCAGCTAATCGGCGCCTGACCCTGTACCTCACCTGTCTGGCCGTTTACCAAAAAGTGGTACACCTTGTCCCGATAGCGGTAGGAGGCAATCCACACCGGAAAGAGCACGTGTTTGTAGGTCATGTTGGAAAAAGCGGTATCCACGTGCAGGTTGCGCTGGGTGTCACCAGGCACCTGGCGCGCGCACGCTTCCCAGACCTCTCTCTCAATGATCTCTTGTCCCGTCTTCCATGCCTCCCTGAGATCTACGGTGTAGGCTTCCGCACCCCATCCGGATAGGAATCCTGGATCATAGGGCACCAAGGACTTGGTATCAAAGGGGTAGATGTGCTCGACCATGTCCCGCTCGATGCTAGTCGTAGCGGGCACAAGCACTTCATCAAAGGAGAGGGGCAGAAAGCCTGAAGTTGGCTCCCAGCGGACCCTCTGGACCTGCCGGGTACGGTGTTCTTGATTGCCACGCTCGTCAGTCGCCCAATAGCTTTCGGTCTCGTAATAATAGTAGCCTGCGTCAGCCCGCCAGTGCGAAGAGGCATAGGCATCAAAGGTCCAAAAGGGAAGGTACACCCCTTGAACTCCAGCCCGGGCATCCTTGGCGATCTTTTTCACCCGATTTGGCCGGAAGAAGCCTCTTCCTAGCCACTGGCGGAAGAGGGCTACAGCCCCATCCTGGTCCACTTGGAAGGGAAGCAGCGATTCAGGTTTGATCACCTGGGCCACCTGCTCCTGGGATACTACCTGGTTCGAGCCGCAAAAGGCACACTCGGTGGAGATGACGTTGGCATCCAGAGTATTCACCGCACCGCAGCTCTCGCATTTGATGGAGCGCTTGTCCTCGCCATAGCCTGTTTCATGGGGGGCAGCGACCATCTCCTGGAGGGCAGCCTCCAGGTCGTACTCTAGGATCTCTTGTTCGGTAACGGGAACGGGCGTGGTGTGACCGCAGTAGGCACAGACCAGGGCGCCCTGCTCTGCGTCAAAGTCGATCTCTGCCCCGCACTTGGGACAGGGAAACTTTTTCACCAGTTCTCCCGACGTCATTCTACCTCCATCTGACATGTTCACCCAGCCCGATTTTACCATATCAAGTGCAAAAGGACAATTGCCCAGAGGAGTGGGCCTCTATGCCGGATCCGTTCCATGCACCAGCCAACCCTGAGAAATTTTGGCCATTGAAAACATCTTTACCCATTCGCTCCCAACCCGATCCCAGGGACAGATCCAATCTTTGACACCCATCCCTGCATCAGGTACAATGAATGACAAGATGTGCTGGCCCTCGTCCTGAACTGGAGCAGACAAGGAGACAGAATCATGAGCGCCGAGGCTGGATACCACCCCACTATCATGGAACTACCCAGCAATGAACGTCCTCGCGAACGCCTGCTTAACTACGGGGCCAATGCAGTCTCTAACGCCGAACTGCTGGCCATCATTCTTCGGGTTGGCGCCCCTGACCAAAATGTAATCCTTGTAGCGCAGGCGCTCCTGTCGAGATTCGGCAGCTTGACCGGTATAGCGAAGGCGAGCACAGCAGAGCTTGCGGAAACAAGGGGCGTAGGCACGGCCAAGGTGGCCCAACTCAAGGCTGCGCTGGAATTAGGCCGGCGGTTGTTGATTGAATCACCCGATGAGCGCCCTCAGATCCGTTCTCCAGCCGATGCCGCCAACCTGGTGATGTCCGATATGGGCTTGCTGGAACAGGAGCATCTGCGCACAATGCTGCTGGATACCAAGAATCGCGTGCTGGAAACAACGACTGTCTACCAGGGCTCATTGAACACCAGCCTGATCCGGGTAGGAGAGCTGTTTCGGGCAGCCATCCGCGCCAACTGTGCCTCGCTCATCGTCCTGCACAACCATCCTTCCGGCGATCCAACTCCTAGCCCGGAGGATGTGGCCGTCACCAGGCAGATCGTTGAAGCAGGAAAACTTCTGGACGTGGAAGTGCTGGACCACCTGATCATCGGCCGGCAACGATTTGTGAGTCTGAAAGAACGGGGACTAGGATTTGGATAATGGGTTAGCCCATACAGCGGCCTTTTTCGATTTCGACGGTACACTCTATGACGGCCACATCTGGCAGGATCTGGCGCGGCACCACTGGAGCACCAGGCGCCATCGCCGCTGGGTCATGGCCTACGTGGCCCGCAACATGGCTCCCTTCCCTCTCTACAAGTTGGGGCTCCTAAGCCAGGTGGATTTCTATCGTACCTGGGGCGAAACCATGGCCTGGCTGCTGCGCGGCTGGTCTGTCGATGAGGGCCTGGCCCTCTTTGAGCGCCTGACCGACGAGCAGGTCATCCCTAGCCTACACGAGCAGGTGCTAGACCTCGTCCGCCAACATCAGAGCCAGGGCCATCTGGTTGCCCTGGTATCGGGCCTCTTTACTCCCTGGCTGGAGACGGTTGCCCAGCGATTGGAGATCGCCCACGCCATTGGCACGCCACTGGAAGTGCGCGATGGACACTATACGGGTCGTACCCTTCGCCCCTTGTGCCAGGGTCCCGGCAAATTTGAGAGGGCAGAAACCTATCTCACCCAACGGGACCTGCCAGTGAACTGGGTGGCCAGCTTTGCCTATGGCGACAGTGGAACAGACGTCGCCCTGTTGAGCCGGGTTGGCCGTCCTGTAGCTGTGTACCCCGACGAGAAGCTGCTGGCTGAAGCCAAGGTTCAAGGTTGGCCAGTGCTGGGAGAGGATGGCTTGTGAAACGTCGTCGTGACTTGATCGTAACGAATATAGTGGCTCTGATGGTGCTGGTTGTGGCCTTGCTGGCTGGCTGGCAGGAAGCGGCGGTCTTTGGCCTGGCCCTGCTGGTGGTATTGAACTTGATCGTACTCATCAGAGAGCATCAAGCCCGTTCGGAGGATGATCCAGAAGAATGACGACGATCAGACAATGACCAAGACAAAGCTACCGGCCAGCATGCTGGAGATCCGACGCCTGTTCGATGCCCTCGACTGGACGGACTTGACCCGACAGGTTGAGGCGGAGGCGCGTACCCGGGTGGCCATCGTGGGTCCAGTCAACTCGGGCAAGTCCACCCTGTTCAATACGCTCAAGGGCCGTGAGGTCTCGGCCGTGGCAGCTGTGCCAGGCACCACTCGGGAGCTGCTCCACGAACAATGGGAACCCTTTACCCTCACTGACACCCCAGGCTTTGGCGAGGTGGGTGGCGTGGACCGGGCAGATATCGCCCTGGATGCAGTCCAGGCTGCTGACGTCATCGTCCTGGTACTGGATGCCGTCGCCGGGGTACGTCAAGCCGACCATAGCCTGCTCCAGCAACTCAAATCCACGGAAAAACCAGTGGTCGTAGCCCTAAACAAGATCGACTTGTTAGGGGATGCCCGGGAAGCCGTGGCCGATGATGCTCGCCGGAAACTGGGAGAGCCGGCTTTGGTCCCCATTTCGGCCAAACGGGGGACCAACGTAGCCACGCTGCTTCTGCCCCGGATCGTCGATGCCCACCCATCTTTGGTGGTGGCTCTTGGGTGTGCCCTGCCGGGTTACCGCCGGCAGGCCGCCAGCCGCATCATCCGCAATGCCTCACTGCTCAACGCCCTCGTGGGCTCAGAACCGATCCCAGGGCTGGCCATCCCCTTCCTGTTGGCGATCCAGGCGCGGATGGTCCTGCGGATTGCGGCTATCTACGGCGAGCCCATGGGTGTCGAACATGCCAAGACGCTTGTGGCCACCATTGCCGGTGGGTTGAGCCTGCGCTACCTGGCCATCGCCGGGGCAAAGTTCGTCCCCGGTCCCGGCTGGGTCGTAGCCGGAGCGATTGCAGGGATAGGTACCTGGGGCATTGGCCAGGCAGCCGTCCGCTATTTTCAGCGCAGCGAAGCTCCGAGGCAAGAAATGGTACCCCTTCTTGCCGAGATCTCATAACAGTGCCTCGATGGCTGGGTACGACAGGCAGCAAGAGGCCGCAAGACAGAAGCGCCAAAGAGGCATACGGATCAGGAAAGCAGGAACCATGAGCCACGAATTGCCAGAGCTATGTTATAAAGAGGTCTATGCAGCCTATGAGGCCGGGCAAAAGCTTCATTTGGACGGCCGAACGTATCTGGTACGCTCTGTGCCAAGGAATGCAGGGGAAGGACCGGTGCTGTGGGTGACGGATGAACGTACCTTGGGCGACTACGGTCTGCTCCTGTTTCCGGACGGAAGGGTAGAGGCAAAGCAGGTCAGGTAACCGTCCGAAAGGAGTCGTTTTCAAGTCCTTGACTGTACCCTTGAATGTGTTAGAATGGTACCAGAAGTCGCCACCGAATGAAGGCCCATTTGTGCTCAGCCGCAGAGTGGGTTGGGATCAACGGCTGGTATAGAAGGACGGCGCCATGAAAAAACTCGTAGGACAGCTCAAAGCCGGCTACAAGGCGCTACAGCTCGAAGCGCAGGAACAGGGTATTGTCGTGTACAGCGGTCAGGAGCCTGGTACAAAGCAGACTGTAGCCATCAAGGTCTTGCCCCATCTATTGGGCAGTGATCCGCAGATTGCCGCCCGCTTCCGGGATCTGGCCCAGGGCATCCGCCAGCTCAATCACCCCAACATCACGTCCATCCACAAAGTAGGCGAAGAGTCGGGCCTGCCCTATCTCGTCACCCGGGCGCTGGAAAAGGGTCACTCCCTGGCCACCAGATTGGACCAACCCTGGGCCGTCGACGCAGCCGCTGACGTTGTGATGCAGGTGGGCCAGGCACTCGATCACGCCTACCGCAAGGGCGTCACCCACGGATCGCTCTCACCGGAAAAGATTGTGGTGCAGGATGATGGCCGGGTGCAGGTTGACGATCTTGGCCTGGCTGAACTGCAGAGGCTCGTGGGCGCGCAGATCGACGAGCCGGTATCTCCGTACCTGGCTCCAGAACGCGCTGCTGGCCAGGCGCCCGATGCTCAGGGCGACGTTTATGCCCTCGGCGCAGTACTCTATAACCTGCTTGCCAAGCGGAATCCCCAGGTGGTCCAGGGACAGGTCCTGCCTCCCAGCCGCTTCAATTCCGAGGTTCCACCTGCGATGGACGCCGTGGTTGTCAAAGCCCTGGCTAGCGACCCTCAGGCGCGCTATCCCGATGCCAGGTCATTTCTGGCTGCATTGGGGGCGGTTACACTGGCGCCAATGGTCAAGCCTCGGGCCTCAGGGAAAAGCGCCCCCTGTCCCCAGTGCGGAGCCGAGGGCCAGACCGGTCGCTACTGCCGCAAGTGCGGCGCTCAGTTGGAACAAGCGGGCTCGATCCTGGACGAACCAATCCAGATCACCAAAATCGACGTAGGACACGTGGAGGTGGGCAAGGGAGTAGAAATGCACCCGGAGATCATTGCTCACCCGATGCCCGTTGCCAGTGGCGGTCTCACTGACCTGTTTCCGAAGCCATTGGAGATGCCCGAATTGGACTATACCAGTCTGTGGCCAACCACGAGTGGCCAGGGCCAGGAACCCAAAGAGCAAGGTTCGTCGGGAGATACTGCATCCGTGATTGCCATGCCGGAGCCACCAGCCATGCCTATCATCGACTGGGCCGAAGTTGCCCCGCCCATGCCCGACGTACCCGTCATCGAGGATGGGGGGATAGGCTAGGGTACTGGGAATAAGCCTCCAACGGGGCAATTGTGGTATACTAGCCTGGCCGGGAGTGTCAGATCGGAGAATATACCATGGAGATTACCTGGTACGGCCATGCCTGTTTTCGTTTGAGCGAGCGCAATATCGTTGCTGTCACCGACCCATTTCATGAGGATCTGGGCCTTACCCGCCCCCGCATTCGCGCCGACCTTGTGACCGTCAGCCACGATCATCCCGGGCATGACAATCGGATCGGCTTTCGCGGCGGGCCCCGGTTTTTTGATGGGCCGGGGGAGTACGAGGTCAAGGGCGTGTTTGTCACCGGCATTGCAACCTATCATGACGGGCGCAGCGGTGCGACACGGGGAGGCAATATCGTATTCCTCTTTGATTTCAACGGCCTGACCGTCTGTCACCTGGGTGATTTGGGCCACGTGCCGACCCAATCACAGGTTGAGGCCCTGAGCGATGTGGACGTACTGCTGATCCCTGTGGGTGGGGTACACACCATCGACGCTCCAATGGCGACGGAGGTGATCAGCCTCATTGAACCAAAGCTCGTGATTCCTATGCACTACAAAACACCCGAAGAGAAAGCCCGGCTGCACACGGTGACCGGGTTCTTCAAGGCGATGGGATTGGCCCCTATTTCCCCCGTGCCAGAGCTAAGAGTCACCAGATCCTCACTACCAACTGAAACGCAGATAGTCCTACTCGATCACAAACATTGAGAATGTTGCTAGGGTGAATTCAGGACCAGCGGGTCGCCCCTAGGACACGAGTGAGGCGCCATCCAAGCCCGCCGGGTGCGACACGTCCATCAGATCCAGGATGGTGGGCATCACGTTCAGCACCGAGAAGCGCGTCTGTGGGATCTGGCGTCCGCCCACGTAGAGCATGGCGTCGTCAAAGGTGTGCATGCCCACCAACTCGTCACCCTTGTAGGTGAGCGTCTCTTTGTAGAGCGGACCCTTGGGATCGTAGCCGTCGTAGGGAGCCAGGATCAGATCGGCCGCCTGCTCCAAGATAGGGGCCGTGGTACAGCTCCTCGCGCTTGAAGACGGCCTGAAAGATCGGCTCGCCGCTGTCGGGATCGCGCAGCTCCAGGGCAGCGGCGGCTATCTCGTCGCGAAGCGCTTCGTACTCGGCGCCCGGCGCCACACAGCCCTCCTTCTCCCGGCCCTGCACGCGGATGACCACCCGACCCGGATCCAGGCTGTAGGCCACAGAGCTGGGATCGATCTCGTCCAGCCCCTTTTTGCGGTCGGGCGGCACGTTGCGCAGCTTGAGCCAGCCATGGTCCATCAGCCAGCGATTGACGTAGACCTCTTTCTTGATGGTGCAAAAGCCATGGTCGGCCATCCACATCAGGGTCGTGCTGTCGTCCAGCTTGGCGGCCAGCTTGGCCCAGCATGTCGTCGATGCGCCGGTAAAAATCGTAGAAGGCCGGTGCATAGATAGGGTCGTCCTCGTCCATCTGCTGCCAGAGAAAGTGGTGCAGGCGGTCGGTCTCCATGACGTGGACGTGCAGATAATCCCATTCCTCATTGTCGAACAGGTGGAACAGGGTGCGGATGCGGGCATCCAGCGCGGCGTTGACCTCTTGCAGCGCCAGGTCCTTCGACTCGCGGGCCTTCCAGGGATCGGCGTCCACGATGTAGCCCAGCGACTTGAGGGTCGGCAGATAGGAGGCGGGATAGACGGCCTTGTCCAGGCTGGGGCTGAGAAAGCCGCCCACCAGGATGCCGTTGACCTGGCGGGGCGGATAGGTGACCGGCACGTTGACGACGACCACCCGCTTGCCGGCGTCGCTCAGCACCTCCCACAGGGTCTTGGCCTTCATGTGGCGCGAGGTGGGGATGAACTGCTTGTAGGTGGCCGGATCGCGGTCGATGAAGCCAAAGATGTTGTGCTTGGCCGGGTTGACGCCGGTCATCATCGTGCTCCAGGCCACCGACGACACCCAGGGCCACATCGAGTCCATGCGCAGCAGGCTGCCCTGCTCGGCCAGCCGGGCAGCATTGGGCGCCCGGCCCTCGGCGATCAGGCGCTGCAGAAAGGTATAGGGCGTGCCGTCCAGGCCGATAAAGACGACTCGCTGCGGCTTTGCCTTTTCCCTTGCCGACGCAGTTTGCCAAACAAGTCCCATTTCTGGACCGCCTTTCTATCCGCTTTGTACTACCGATCCATACGGACTACAGATAGCCCAGCGCCGCCAGCCGCGCCTCGATCTCTGCCTCTTCGTCGGCGGTGTAGGCGTCGTTCTCCTCCGCGGCAGGGGCACGTAGCCCAGCTCTTCCAGCTTGCGTCAGGATCTTGGCCAGGCTCTCCTCGATGCGTCTCGGTGCTGGAGTCGATGGTCACGTCCGGGTTCTCCGGCGCCTCGTAGGGATCCGAGATGCCGGTAAAGTTCTTGATCTCACCGGCAAGGGCCTTCTTGTACAGCCCCTTGACATCTCGCTCGATGAGCGTCTCCAGCGGCGCGTAGCAATAGACCTCGACAAAATTGCCGACCTCTTCGCGCACCTTGGCCCGCACCGCGCGGTAGGGCGAGATAAAGGAGCAGAGCACGGCCACGCCGTTGCGCGTCAGCAGCTTGGCCACAAAGGTGACCCGCTCGATGTTCTTGTCGCGATCCTCTTTGGAGAAGCCCAGGTCGCGGGTCAGGCTCTGGCGCACGATGTCGCCGTCCAGCCGCTCGACCTTGAGGCCGCGCTTTCGCAGTTCTTCTTCCAAAGGGATGGCCAGGGCGGTCTTGCCCGCGCCCGACATTCCCGTAAACCAGATGGTTACACCTTTTTGTTCCATGGTATTGTCTCCTTGTCATGCATCTCGCGCACTGCAAAGTGCTGTATGCGTGAGTCGCGTTGCGCGCTAGCGTGCTCTAGCTGGCAAACGATTGTCCCTGCATATCTGCCGGAGACCGGCACGCCCATCAGATCCAGGATCGTCGGGGCCACGTCCATCAGGTGGCGCCTGGGACCAGCGCCCTGGCCCTGGCGTCCTGGGGTCGTAGAAGATGTACAGCCCCTCCTGGGCATGGTTGGCGTCGTCGGGGCCGGTGTCGTTCTCAAAGGTATGGATGCTGTTCAAGCCCCAGGCTGCCCACCGACCGCCAGCCCAGGTCCCCAAAATAGACGATCAGGTCGGGGGCGATGTTGTTGACCTGTCTGATAGATCTCTTCCGGCTTGTAGGCCACCGAGCCGATGTTGTTGCCCTCTGGGTCGGTGATGGCCGCGATCCGCTCCGCCAGCTCGTCCCGGACCTTCTCATAGTCGGCGGGATCGATGACGCCCTCGGGCTCGCGGCCCTTGACGTTCAGGAAGAGCCGGGCATAGTAGCCGCCCGACCCCCAGGCCATCGTCCGGCCCCAGTCCACCTCGCATTTTTCCAGGGGGACGATGCCCTCCGGCTGGTACTCCAGCACCAGGTAGCCCTCCTGCTTCAGCCATTCGTTGAAGCAGATGCCGCCCATCATCGGCTTGGCCGCCGTGGTCCGAGACGACCAGCACCACCGTGTCGTCGTCCAGCAGAGCCAGCCGCTCGCCAATCTGGCGGTCGAGGTGGATATAGTAGTCGCGGATGGCATTTTCGTAGGGGTTGCCCGGCTCGTACAGGGGGTGGCGCTCGTCAAAGTACTTCCAGAAGCCATGGTGGATGCGATCCACGCCCATGTCCACGTGCATGAAAAAGTCCCAGGGCTTGGTCGTCATCAGGTGCTTGACCAGCTGGTGGTGCTGATCGGCCAGCTCGTAGATCTGCTCCAGCAGGTGGTCCTTGTTCTCGGTGCGGAACTGGGGCACGTCGAACATGTATTCGCCACCCACCAGGCCCTGCGATCTCGTGCTTGAGTGCTGCCGGGTAGGTGTACTGGCTGTGGGTGCTGGGCGTCAGAAAGCTGGAGATCATGCAGCCGTTGACCGGCTTGACCGGGATAGGTCTGGGGCACGCCTGCCACGACCACCTTCTTGCCCGCCCGCGACAGGATATCCCACACCCGGTCGGCCTTGACCGATCGCGACGTGGCGATGGTCATCCGCTCGTAGCTATGGTCGGCCCGGTTGCGAAAGCCGTAGAAGCCAAGCTGGCCGGGGTCCTTGCTGCTGAGCATCGAAGCCCAGGCCGGCACGGTGATGGCCGGGATGGTGCTGGTCAGCTCGCCATAGGTGCCGCCCTCCATCAAGCGGCTGCAGGTTGGGCAGATGCTCGCCGCCAGCGGTCAAAGACCAGCGTCGGCTCGGCGCAGTCCAGCCCGATGACAAAGACCTTGGTCATGTTCTACTGGCCTCATGCCGTCCTGCCTTCTTGGCCTGGATGCCTTCCATCAGGACCCGGGAGACCTCGGGGCGGGTGAACTCTTCGGGCAGCATCTCGCCCCGCTCCAGCATCTCGCGCACCTGGGTACCGCTCAGAATAGACCCAGTCCTCCTTGCTGTGGGGACAGGTCTTGGCGCTGACCACCGCGCCGCACTTTTTGCAAAAGAAGGTATAGTCGAAGAAGAGCGGCGTGATGCCCAGCTCGCCCGGCTCGAACTCGTCAAAGATGTAGTGGGCATCGTAGGTGCCATAGTAGTTGCCCACGCCGGCGTGGTCGCGGCCGACGATAAAGTGGGTGCAGCCATAGTTCTTGCGGGCGATGGCGTGAAAGATCGCCTCGCGGGGGCCGGCGTAGCGCATGGCCGCCGGAAAGACGCCCAAGCAGCACCCGGTCGGCCGGATAGTAGTCGCGCAGGATGGCCTGGTAGCTCTCGATGCGCACGTCGGCGGGGATGTCGTCCGCCTTGGTCTCACCCACCAGGGGATGCAGGAACAGCCCATCCACGATCTCCAGCGCTGTCTTTTGGATGTATTCGTGGGCGCGGTGGATGGGATTGCGCGTCTGGAAGGCGACGATCCGCCGCCAGCCCCGCGAGGCAAACATGCGCCGCGTCTGGGCCGGTTCGTGGCGCAGTTCGGGAAACTCGATCATCCTTGGGGCCGTTGAGCATAAAGACCTCGCCGCCCAGCAGCCAGTTCGCCCTGGCGGTACAGGCGGGCCACGCCGGGATGGGCCTCCTCGGTGGTGCGGTACACCTCGCGGGCCTCGCGCTCCTTGTCGGCCTCGAACTTTTCGGCGATGGTCATGATGCCCATCAGGTGATCGCCATCCATCAGGGCGATCTCCTGGCCCTCGTCCAGCCCGGCAGCCGTCTCGTCGTCCACGGGCAGGGTGACGGGGATGGTCCAGGGCAGGCCGTTGCTCAGCCGCATGGTGTCGATGACGCTATCATAGTCGTCTTTGGTCATGAACCCGGTCAGCGGGCTGAAGGCGCCAACGGCGATCATCTCCAGGTCCGAGGCGGCCATCGGCGTCAGTTGAACCTGGGGAAAGGATGCGGCTCGCTCCAGGGCTGCTTCGCGCAGCGCGCCCCGCAGGACGCGATTTACCAACTGCCCACCATGGGGCGCGATGCTACCAACAACTCTAGCCATGAATTCTCTCCTTGTGATTGCTATGGCTCTGCAGCACCAGTTCGAGCCAAAATAAAAGCATGAACCGCATGACCGGGCCGGATTCATGCCGGGGGATTCTAACAAAAAGGAGTGCCTTTGTCAATTCAGTGGACGATGCGCATGGGGTATTGGGGCCTGAATTCATCGATGATCACACGCAATGTGCTGGATACCCTGTCTCAGATCTTCCAGGCGGATGTTCTCGTTGGGCGAGTGCCCCCGCGATCCGGTCCAGCCGACTCCCGCCCCGGCGGCCGGCAGGCCCCAGCGCTGGCAGAGTTCGTACATCGGCCCGGTGCCAGCCATGAGCGGCTTGACCACCGGCTCGTTGCCGTAGGCACGGCTGCGGCCGAGTCGACCACGGCCTCCACCAGCGGATCGCCGGGGTCGGTGCGGGCCGGAAACTCGGGGCCTTCGACCTCGATCTCGACGTCGGCAAAGCCTTCGTCGTCCAGGTGGGCGCGCAGTTTGTCCAAGATGTCGTACGGATCCTGGTCGGGCACCAGGCGAAAGTCGAGCTTGGCCAACGCTTCCGCGGGCAGCACGGTCTTGACACCGGGACCACCGTAGCCGGTGTGAAAGCCACAGATGTTGCAGGTCGGCTGGAAGAGGAACTTTTCCTTCAGCGCCTCGCCGCTCAGTCCGAGCACAAACTGGTCCGCGCCAAACTCGGCCAGTTCGCCCGCCTCGTCAAAGTCCCAGGCGGCGAGCATGGCCCGATCGCGGTCGTCGGGCGGGCGCACGTCGTCGTAGAAGCCGGGGATGCAGGATCCGCTCGTCCGGGCCCTTGAGGCTGTTCAGCGCCCAGATCAGGCGCCAGGCCGGGCTCTCGACGATGGCCGCGTTGGCCGAGTGCAGGTCACGATTAGCGTCCGCGACACGCAGGTCCACGGCCAGGATGCCCTTGACCCCCAGCGAGATCTCGCAGCCGGTCCTTGGTGTCCTTGTAGCCCGACTCCCAGATGCAGCCATCGGGCCGCAGCTTGTCGCGATGTTCTCCTCGGCAAAGCGGCCCAGGTTGGGGCTGCCGATCTCTTCCTCACCCTCGACGACAAAGAGGACGTTGAGGGGCAGCTCGCCGCGCACCGCCAGCCAGGCCTCGACCGCCGCCAGCCGGGCGACCAGGTTGCCCTTGTTGTCGGCCACACCCCGGGCGTAGAGGTGCCCGTCGCGGATCTCGGCGGCGAAGGGTGGGCTGTCCCACAGATCCAGCGGCTCGGGCGGCTGGACGTCGTAGTGGTTGTAGAACATCAGCGTCTTGGATCCGGCACCCGCAAAAGCGCCCCACTGACGACGGGATAGCCGGCCTGGGCACCAACTCGACCGCGGCGCCGGCCTGCGGCCAGCGTGCACACGCACCAATTCGGCCATCTCGGCCATGCCCACTCCCTGGGCGGCGATGCTCGGCTGGCGGCAGAAGGCCTGCAGCCGGGCGATGGTGTCCTCCATGTGGCTCTCGATGTAGGCCAAGACGTCGTCCATGAGCCCCTCCCGTGTGTTTGCGCCCATTGTAATCCAGCTACCAGCAAAAGTCAACGAAAGGCGTATTTCCGAACTCCATTCTGCACCCATTTGCACCCCAAATTGCACCCCTGGGACGGTAGCGCCCTGCGTGAAACTATGGTATACTGGTTACGATGAAGATACTGTCTGCGGGCACTCTGACCTTCGATGGCCCAGCTAGATGCCAGATTGATGTACGAAGGCCGGTCAATTCTAGATTCTCTATCAGAACCATCTGCCGGCGCCTTCGGCAGAGCCCTCAACCAGAAAGAACCGAAAGAACACAGGGGAGGAATTCGATGGCTGTCCATCAGGTTGAGAACCGGTCGAAACAGGCGAAAGTGGACACCTCTGTGTGGGACTTGGACAAGATGGCTGGTGAGCTTTGGCAGGATTTCCAGGGGACGGTAAGCCTGCAAATGATCCGGCAGGTACTCACCAGTGTCTCGTTGAGGTATCAGGAGGCGCGCGTCCAGACCTATGTGCCCATCTTTGTGCGCCAGCGTGCGGTGGACATCCTGCGCCGGGAGATGGACGAATACTGAGCGATTGGCACGCAAAGCGCTCGACTATACACAGGAGCTGCGTCAGTGCCGAACTGTCGGTCAAGGATCAAGACGACACCGTGTCGGCAGTGGACACGCGCGAATTCGCCCCCAAGAGGAGATGCGTGCTGGCGGGGGCGTGGCCCCGGTCAGTGGCCGGCTCGATGGCCGGCCAGGAGGGGTTCGCCATCCAGCAGACGCCGACCGCCACGTTGGTTGAGGACTTGGGCGCCAGCGGAGACGACGAGTTGCCGTCGTTGGCACGCCAGATGGGAGTCTGCCGGGCCTAGTTGTCAAGGGAAGATGCGTTGGCATCTTCCCTTCATAGAATACGAGGAGGGATGCTCATGACAAAACAAACGTGGCGTTCAATGTGGTTGATCTTTGTGGTCGCCGTACTGCTCGCGCTGGCTGCGGGCTGCGGGATGTCCGAGCCGGAACCGACTCCCGGCCCGGTCGAGGCCGGAGCAACGGCGGTAGGTGCAGTGGAGGAGCTCGTGGCCGCCTATCCGCTTGCCGCTACTGCGTGGGACTTGGACTACTTTGGCCCGCCAGAACAGCCCTTGCCCATACTCCCGGATACACGGGCGACGGTGATCTATTTCTGGGAGCGCTATGCCGGCTTTGACGGCTGCAACTGGTTTCTGGGCGTCTACGAGGCGACCGCCGAGGGCGAACTGCGCAACATGACGCCGGCGCGCACGCTCAATCTGTGTGGGCCTGAGGAACTCTACCAGCAGACGGGGATGTTTGTCTCGAGTCTGCTGAACGTGACCGAATACCAGCTCGAGGGCGAGCAACTGATCCAGAATACCACGGACGACCAGCGGCTCCTCACCCTCAATCCGGCAAAGCCCGTGCCGATGCCGGGTACGGAGTGGGGACTCGGGTTCTGGTGGCAGGCAGACCGTGAGCAGTGGGCTCCCGTCGTTCCCACCTCGAGGACGACCATTACCTTTGGCGAGGGCGGGGAAGCGTCCGGCTCCGGCGGCTGTAACAACTATACGGTGAGCTATGAAGGGGATCTCCAGGTCGAGAAGGTGATGGAAGCAACCGACACCTATGCCGAACTGCCCACGTTAACCTTCGGGCCGGTTGCCACACAAATGGTCGCATGCGCCGAACCTGAAGGCATCATGGACCAGGAGCAGGGCTACTTCACAGTGCTTACCTCGGTCGCCTACTACTTTAAGCTGGGCGGCATGCTGATGATGCTGGACGCCGAAGGCGCTCCTTTGTTGGTGTTTGGCGCCTATAACTGATCACGGCCATGGGGTACCCTTCGGGCGATGAGCGCGTTTGCCAGGGAGTCCCTTCTTCCTGGCGCGCGTCTCTCGCCGTGCTGTCTCTACCAGGGGACGGCCAAGGCGGGCGTGGAACCAGCGATTGGCGCGCAAAGCGCTGGACCAGGCACAGGATCTGCACCAGCGCGGCACTGTCAAGCTCTTCAACGCTGCCCTGTTGGTCAAAGACCGGGACGGCACCGTTGTTCTACACCCTTTTGCACCCAGAATTGCACCCCCTCGGGGCTATCGCTCCCAGCGCAACCGAGTTATCATGTGGAGGATGGAGGATCCCGACCGTATGAGCCTGGAAAGACGTAGCCCGAGGTGAACCCATGTTTGGTGTCAATTCCGAGGTTGGCCAACTGCGCAAGGTGATCGTGCACCGTCCGGGCCTTGAACTCAAGCGTCTGACGCCATCGAATCACGATGACCTGCTGTTCGACGATGTGTTATGGGTCGAACGCGCCCAATGGGAGCATGATCAGTTCGTCAAGGTGATGCGCGAGCGTGGGATCGAGGTATACGACCACCAGGAACTGCTGGCCGAAGCCCTGGCTGCATCTGAGGAGGCCCGCAAAAAGGTCATCGATCTGGTTGCCTCAGAGTATACGGTCGGCTGGTCGATCGTGGATGAGGTCCGAGATGTCCTATGGACCCTGAGACCGGGCGCGCTGGCCAGGCACCTGGTCGGCGGGTTGACCGTCGGCGAGTTGGAGATCTTGGGCTTTGATCTGGCAAGATTCAGGCAGGTCTCCCTGGCTGTGGCTGCGCTGGATGATCCGGGCTTTTTTGTGCTGCCTCCGGCGCCGAACACACTCTTTCAACGAGACCCTTCGTGCTGGATCTATAACGGCGTCACGGTCAACCCGAT
Organism: uncultured Chloroflexia bacterium; assembly: GCA_963700285.1. Classification (GTDB taxonomy): domain Bacteria; phylum Chloroflexota; class Anaerolineae; order JAAYZQ01; family JAAYZQ01; genus CAWANP01. The sequence continues at coordinate 192,504 of CAVOXA010000001.1, forward strand.
GTACTGGCCGGCCCGCCGCCGGGAAGCGCTGAATATGCTCGCCATCTACCGCTACCACCCCATGTTCAGGGAAGCTGACTTTGAGTTCTGGTACCCGGAGCAGGGCGATGACGGCCGATTCAACGTCCATGATTTTGGGCGGGCCTCGCTCGAAGGCGGCGATGTAATGCCCATCGGCAATGGTACGGTGCTCATCGGCATGAGCGAGCGTACCCAGGGGCGCATGATCGAACAGGTGGCCAGGGCGCTCTTTGAGAAGGGCGCCGCCGAACGGGTGATCGCCGCTGTGATGACCAAGGATCGCGCCCACATGCACCTGGACACCGTCTTTACCCTGCTCGACCGCGACATCGCGACCGCCTTTCCCAGCGTGGTCAACAATATCCGGGCCATCAGCCTGCGTCCAGGCAAGAAGCCGGGAGACTTTTGCGTTACGGAAGAAGAGAGCTTCCTTTCGGCGGTGGCCGATGCGCTCCAGGTCAAAAAGCTTACCATCGTCGAGACGGGTGGTGATGAGTACCAGATGCAGCGCGAGCAGTGGGATGACGCCAACAACACCGTCGCCTTGGAGCCGGGTGTGGTCGTGTCCTACGAGCGCAACACCTACACCATAACCAAGATGCGCCAGGCCGGCGTTAAAGTGATCGCCATTGCCGGATTCGAGCTGGGTAAGGGGCGCGGCGGCGGGCACTGCATGACCTGTCCCATACTGCGTGATGGGATTTGAGGGGACATGCCAGGAAGGTTGGGAGCGGCCTTGCGGCGGAGGGCGGTCTCCTTCTCTGAGAGCGACCGGCCCAGTGACCGACGGGGTGCAGCAGCACGAGCACCGCCGGAAGCCAGGCAGCCGGCTCAGGCACGGCCATTTTCACCGGCACGCTGCCCGACAGAATCCAAGAGCGTGGCCGGGTCCATCAACGGAATCGTACCCTATGCGCCACGCAGGGCGTAACGCGGATGGTTTCCAGCAGGCAGATGGCTCGTGTGGAAACCACGGAACAAAAGTCGAATTAGTGACAAGGGAGGCACCATGGCAAAGAAAAAGAACAAAGAGAAGGACAAGAACAAGATAGAGCGCAAGGAGTTCGAAAAAGAACTGGAAAAGTTCCAGGTCGAGCTGGTCAAGATGCAGGAATGGGTCAAGGTCAGTGGGGCCAAAATCTGCGTGATCTTTGAAGGGCGCGATACCGCCGGCAAGGGCGGAGTCATCAAGCGCATCACCGAGCGGGTCAGCCCGCGCGTCTTCCGTGTGGTCGCTTTGTCCGCGCCGACAGAACGGGAGAAATCGCAGATGTACTTCCAACGCTACATGCCCCATCTGCCGGCCGCCGGCGAAGTAGTGCTCTTTGACCGTAGCTGGTACAACCGGGCCGGCGTCGAACGGGTGATGGGCTTCGCCACCGAGGAGCAGGTCGAGACCTTCCTCAGGTACGTCCCAGCCGTCGAACAGGCGATCATCGGCTCGGGCATCATCCTGATCAAGTACTGGCTGGAAGTTGACATGGATGAGCAGGCCAAGCGATTCAAAGAGCGCAACGTGGACTATCGCAAGATCTGGAAGCTCAGCCCAATGGACCTGGAAGCCCAGCACCGGTGGTACGACTATTCTCGGGCGCGTGACGCCATGTTCGCGGCGACGGACACCCCGGAAAGCCCCTGGTATGTGGTGCCCTCCAACGACCAGCGCCGGGCGCGATTGAACTGCATCGCGCACTTCTTGAGCCTGATCCCGTATGAAGAGGTGCCGCGCACACCGATCGAGTTCCCGGAGCGCCAGGCGAGGGGGGACTATGTGGAACCCGATTATCCCTACCACTACGTCCCAGAGAAGTATTGACAGGAGGAAAAGATGGCAGCAACATCCAAAGAGCAACCCAAATGGTATAGCCTGACGCCCGATGCTGTGGCGCAGGACCTTCAGGTCGACCCGGAAAAGGGCTTGAGCGCGGCCGAGGCACAGCAGCGGTTGCAGAAATACGGCCCCAACCAGTTGGCCGCCAAGAAGAAAGAGTCGGGCTGGCAGGCCTTCTTGCGCCAGTACCAGGACTTTATGCAGCTCGTCCTGCTGGGCGCCGCGGTGCTCAGCCTGGTGTTCACGCGCGAATTGGGCACGACGCTGGTGCTGGTGGGGCTGACCGTTTTCAACGCCTTCTTGGGTCTGCGCGGCGAATCCAAGGCCCAGGCCAGCCTGGACGGCGCTCGCAAAAGATGATGAAGAACATCGCCCGCGTGCGCCGCGACGGCCAGGCCATCGAGATCGAAGCCAGCGGAGCTGGTGCCGGGCGACATCGTGCTGATGGAGGCGGGCAACCGCGTCCCGGCCGATGGACGCCTGTTCCTCGCTGCGAACCTCGAGATCGAGGAGGCCGCCCTGACCGGTGAGAGCGTCGCCTCGCCCAAGAATACCGAAGCCATCACCAAGCCCGAGGTTCCACTGGGCGACCGCCACTGCATGGCCTTTATGAACACGGCGGTCACCCGCGGCCGCGCCGAGATGATGGTGACCACCACCGGCATGGGCACCGAGATGGGCCACATCGCCGACCTGCTCAACAAGACCGAGGCCGACAAGACGCCCTTGCAGAAGCAGCTCGACCGGCTGACCATCATCATCGCCGGCCTGGCCGGCCTGGCCTTTGTCCTGATGGTCATCCTGGGTCTGCGCCGCGGTGATTCCTTCGAGACGATCTTTGTGGCCGGCATCGCCCTGGCGATTTCGGCCATCCCCACCGGCCTGCCCGCGGTCGTGACGACCATGTACTCCATGGGGACGCGCGCGCTGGCCGACGTAGGCGCCATCGTCAAGCGGCTGCCGTCGGTGGAGACCCTGGGTTCGGTCTCGGCCATCTGCTCCGACAAGACCGGCACGCTGACGCTCAACAAGATGACGGCGCGCGAGTTCACCGTCCCCGGCCAGAACCGCTACAAAGTGACGGGCGAGGGCTATGGCACCCAGGGGACCATGGAGCTGGCTCAGCGGTATCGCCGGACAGCAGCCCTGGCAGAAGAGGTACCCTGACGTACAGCACCGAAGGCAAGCTGCTGAGCGCCGGCGGGACCAAGGTCGATCTCGACGAGATCCTGCTGCCCATGGCGCTGTGCGCCGACGCCCGTCTCGACGACAGCGGCGCCCTGATCGGCGATCCCACCGAGGGCGCGTTGATCGTGCTGGCGGAGAAGGGCGGCATCAGCGTGGATGGCGCCCGGGAGATGTATCCCCGCGTGGCCGAAGTGCCCTTCGACTCGGACTACAAGTTCATGGCCACCTTCCACAACATGACCAACGCGCAGGGCAAGCCGGTGGTGCGCTGCTTTGTCAAGGGCGCGCCGGACGTGCTGATCTCCCGCAGCGGTTACTACTGGCTGCCCGGCGGCAGAGAACAGGCCTGTCACGGACGAGAACCGCCAGCTGGCGCTGGACGAAAACGAGCGCATCGCCAAAGCGGGTGAGCGGGTCATGGTGGTGGCACGGCGCGACTTTGACCCGCAGACCTTCGATCCGAAGGCCAATCTGATCGACCAGGTGACAAGACCTCACCCTGCTGGCCATGGTCGGCATCGTCGATCCGCCGCGCGCCGAGGCCAAGGACGCCATCGCCAAATGTCACAGCGCCGGCATCCAGGTGCGCATGATCACCGGCGATCACGCCGTGACCGCAGCCGCCATCGGCAGGGAGCTGGGCATCGACGGGGACTGCCCTGACCGGCGCCCAGTTTGCCGCCATGAGCGATGAGGAATTGCTGAAGCAACTACCCGATATCGGCGTGGTGGCCCGCGTCGCCCCGGAGGACAAGATCCGCCTGGTGACACATGCTGCAGCAGAGCGGCAACATCGTCGCCATGACCGGGGACGGCGTCAACGACGCGCCGGCCCTCAAAAAGGCCGACATCGGCGTGGCCATGGGCATCACCGGCACCGAGGTCTCCAAAGGGGCGGCGGTGATGATCCTGACCGACGACAACTTTGCCACCATCGTCAAGGCGGTCGAGTACGGGCGGGGCATCTACGACAACCTGTCCCACTTCATCCGCTACCAGATGATATCGCTGGTGGCCTTCATCGCGTCCTACCTGGGCGCGGCGCTGTTCGCTCATCGCCGGCGGCGTGCCGTTCACGCCGGCCGTGATCTTGTGGATCAACTTCCTTGTGCAGGTGCCCATCGCCATCGCGCTGGGCTTTGACAAGCCTGCACCTGGGCTGATGGAGCGCAAGCCTCGCCCGCTCAGCCAGCCCGTACTCACGCGCTCGCAATGGGTGCGCATCGCCTTCCTCGGGATCGTCATGGCAGCCAGTACGTTGATTCTGGAGGCAGTCTATGCACCGGCTCGCGGTACAAGTGCAGTCTCAACCACGATGGGATTCGTCGTCTTCTCGCTGACCATGGTCTTGGTCGGTCTCAGCGCCCGCAGTGAAACCCAAAGCGCGTTCAACCGGGATATCCTGCACGATCGGCACCAGGTGATGCTGTACGGCCTGGGGCTGCTGATGGCCTTCCTGCCGACGGAGCTGGGCTTCCTGCAGCGCATCTTGGGCACGACCTCGCTTGATGGCAACCAGTGGTTGATCTGCATCGTCTTTGCCTTTGCGTGGTTGCTCATCGATGAAGTGATCAAGTTCTTTATGCGCCGGAGCCGCAAGCAACAAGCGGCCTAAATCAGATCTAGAGGAGACAGAAATGACAGAAGAAACCTGGAATGAAGAAGAGGAATTGGCCTTGGATCTTGGGGTTGCCGCCGAAATCACGGCTATGGACGGCCTGGACGATCTGGCCGATGCCGCGGACATGATGGCCGCTGCCGAGGACGCTGCCACGGTGGCGGCCGTCGCCGAAGCGGCCGCCGTCGAGGATCTCACCCGGGCGGTGGATGCCGAGATCGTGGCCGTACGGCTGGCGCAGTTGAGCGAAGTAGTGGCCGATGCGGGCATCGTGGACGTGGCCCAGGGGGCGGCGATGCTGGCCGCCTCCGACGACATCCAGGCCATCAGCGCCGCAGTGGGGCTCATGAGCGCCGAGGACCTGGAGACCGGCATGGAGGTGGCCAGGACGGCCGGCGAGCTGTGGGCCGTGAGCGACGTGGTCGACCTGCTGGAGATGCCGGTGCTGGCCGCCTTCCTGGAGTCACGCGGCGAGCGGCTGCAGACTGTGGCCGTGGACATGATCCTGCGAGCGGCGGGCACGCGGGCGCTGTCGCGGGTGCTGGCTGCAGAGGGCGATGCGGTGGCCGACCTGGGCGCCGAGGAGGTGGTCGAAGGCATGGTGCGCGCCGCAGCCTCGGAGGCCATGGCCGAACGGAGCGAAGAGCTGGCCGTCGCCGGCGTCATGCTGGCGGACCGGGGCATGGCCGAGGCGGAAGTGGCCGGATTGGCAGCCGACGTTGCCGCGGAGCTGGCCCAGGACAGCCTCGCCACAGCAGCCGTGGGCGGCGCCGAGCTGGGCGCCGCAGATGTGATGGACGCCGCTGCCAAAGAACGCTAAGAAGCATCAAGATAGCAGATCTGAGGGTGGCTGGCGCCGCCATGATTGGCGCGCCAGCCACTACTGATACTACAACGAATGGAGAAATCAACGAATTGTCCTGCACTGCGGCCCTTCGTTTCTTTCTAAATTCGGTGTAGTATCCCAAGTCAACCACTTACAGATTCCCTCTGCCGATCCCCGGCTCCCCTTCGAACTAGACGGCGCTTCTACCGCTCGTTTGCGGCAGCCGAAGGCCCTCGTTGAACCCTCGTTCAAACGGCTTTGTCACCCTTGCCGTACTTATTCTCCCCCAGTTGCTTTTTGGGCCAAACTCGTGTAAAATCTCGGGCAGGGTTTTGCTCCAACTGTAAGTCAAGGAACTCTGCAGGTATAGCTGTGACGGCATCGGACACCGAGATACCTACAATCGAACCCATAATCATCCTAAAGGCCAAGCTAAACCGGCCCAGCGTAACGCGCGAGCTACTTGTCCGTCCGCGCCTGCTGGATCTGCTCAACAGCGGCCTCCACCGCCGGCTGACCGTGGTCTCTGCTCCGGCTGGCTTTGGCAAGACGACCCTCGTCAGCTCGTGGCTCGACGGCATGGCCGCAACCAATGAGGGGGATCCTGCATCCCTGCCTGCGGTGTGGCTGTCGCTGGACGAACACGACAGCGACCTGGCCATCTTTCTGTCCTACTTGATTGCCGCCCTCCGCCAACCCTTCCCCAGCGCGGCTTCAGAGACCCTGGCGCTCTTGCAGGCGCCGCAGCAACCGCCCACGGGAATGCTCTTCACTACGCTCAACAACGAGATAGAGGCCCTCCCCAGGGAGTTTGTGCTGGTGCTGGACGACTACCATCTCCTGAGCGGTCAGGATGTCCATGACTTCACCGATAGTCTGGTGCGCTATTGCCCGCGCCCCCTGCATCTGGTGTTGATTTCGCGCGTCGATCCTCCACTTCCACTGGTGAGCCTGCAAGCCAGGGCCAAGATCAGCATGATACGCACAGCAGACTTGAGGTTCAATAGCGAGGAGATAGCCACATACCTTGATCGGGCGCTCGAAATACCGCTCGGCCAGCAGGACCGTGCCCTGTTGGGGCAGCGAACCGGGGGGTGGATCGCCGCCCTACGGCTGGCCACGCTGTCGCTGCGCAGTACCATCGATGTCGAAGGCGTTCCGCACATTCTGGCGCGCACTGGAAGGAGCATTTCCGACTATTTGCAGGATGAGATTCTTGAGCAGCAGGTACCCGCAATCCAGACCTTCCTGCTCAAAAGCTCCATCCTGGAACCTTTCTGTCCTTCGCTGTGCGAAGCGGTCGTCGGGCCGAGCGACCCGGCATGGAGCGTTCACGCATGCGTCGATTGGCTCGAACGCGCAGACCTCTTGGTTTCCTACCAGGATGAGCGCAGGACATGGTATCGCTATCACGCGCTGTTGCGTGACTTTCTCCGGGAGAGACTGCGAACCAGACTCGGGGAAGAAGTGGCGGCCGGCTTGCACCACAAGGCTGCGACCTGGTTCGCACAAGAAGGCATGCTGCACGAAGCCGTGCGGCACGCGCTGGAGGGCAGGAATCACGACCTGGCTGCCTCACTCATCGAAGAAAGGCTGAGCGACGAAATCAGCCATGAGGACCAGGCCAGGCTGGAACACTGGCTGGCCGTACTGCCGGAAGAGATTGTCGAGCGCCGGCCCTCGCTCCTGATGTTGAAGGCGTGGGCTTTGGAACACTCATGGCAACTCGGCAGACAGTCGAAGGTGGTGTCTCAAGTGGAAGCGCTGATAGAGGAGGACGGCGGAGCAGCTTTATCGCCGGAGGAGGTGCGCCTCCTGCGCGGGCAAGTCCTGGCACTCCAAGGCCAGTACGCGTACCTTAGCAACGAAGCGGCCCGCTGCGTGGCCTGTTGCGAAGAGGCGCTGGCACTCCTGCCAACCTCCTGGACATACCCGCGCGCTGGCGCCATGCTCTTCTGGGGCATGGGTATGGGAGCCATGGGTCAGGACCAGGCAGCCGAGCGCGTGCTGCTCGACGAGTACGAGTCTCTGGACGACAAGCTGACCGGCTATGCACTCCGTATCCTGGTGGCTCAGTGCTTCAACTACTTCAACACCGGCCACCTCGAGCTGACCCGTCAAACCGCCCAGGTGCTGCTCCAACAGGCTATCCGCGGCGGGTTGGTAGTTATCCGAGGGTGGGCCCACATGTTATTGGGCATCGTGTCCTATCAGTGGAACGATCTGGATCGAGCCGGTTCGCACTTGGCAGACATCGTCGGCCAGCGCTACCTGGGCCAAGCCCTCACCGCGTACCATGGCATGGCATGCCTGGCGTTGGTCCATCAGGCCCGTGGCGAGAGCGCCGAGGCCTGGCGGCTGGTGGAACTCCTCAGTGGCTTTCAGGTGGAGCAGAGGGGGTATGAACAGGACGACACCCGCTCCCTGCGCGCCAGGCTGATGCTCGCCCAGGGCGATCGGGAAGGGGCGTTCCGCTGGGCGGATGTATTCACCGCTGCAGTGCCAGATGGACCGCTGTGGTGGGTAGAGGTGCCGCACATCACCAGGGCACGCATCCTGTTGGCGCGGAATCGTGCGGACGACGTGCGTTTGGCGCTGCAGATCCTGGCTGAGCTCCTCGAGATTGCCGAACGAACCCATAATACGCGTGCCAAAATCACCATCTTGGCACTGCGTGCGCTGGCGCTGGACGCCCAAGGGCAGACTGAGGACGCCTTTCTTGCGCTGCGAGAGGCTGTCGACTTGGCGCGACCCGGTGGCTTCCTTCGGGTCTTTGTCGACCTGGGCCCGCCTATGGAGGAGCTGCTGGGCCAGCTTGCCGGACAAGGCTCTGCCGCAGAGCCCGTGCGTCGAATTCTGGCTGCCTTCCCGGGCGACACACCGGCGGTGACCGGCGATATACAAGCGCCACCCCGGCAGAGCGACGGTTCGGCATCCAGCATTCCGGGTCTCATCGAACCCTTGACCCCCCGCGAACTGGAGGTCCTGGCGCTGCTGCGTGAGCCCATGTCGCCCCAGGAGATCGCTCGCCAGCTCGACATCTCTTATTTGACCGTGAAACGCCATTCGATCAACCTTTACGGGAAGCTCGGCGTCAATGCGCGCTGGGACGCAATAAACAGGGCCATCGAGCTAAAGATCCTGCCTCCGCGCTAGCCTCACTGCACCTTTCTGCGGCCCACAGGCAGCCCCCGGGTCGCAGCGAAATACCATTCTACACCCTTTTGCACCCCAAATTGCACCTTCTCGATGGTATCGCCCTGCGCGCGACCAAGATATACTCTATGCTATGGATCACCAAAACCGACGAGTTGGCTCACAGGTGTGCTGACCGATGAAGAGTTCGGGGCTGCCAAGCAACAAATGCTGGCGGGCTGAGGGGTTAGGACTTCCACACCGGTTGCTGAAAGGGATTTAAGATGATCGAAGCTGGAACGATCCTCATTGCAGCAGGCTACCTGGCACTTGTGTTGGTGGCAGGCCTGCTGGCCAGGCGACCGGCTCGTGTGCCTGTTGCCGCTAAAATTCGAAAATAAAGGCAACGAGCCAATTCGCGCGGGCGGCCTCTGTCGTCTTGCCACTGATCTTGATTCCGACCGCGCCGATTGGGTAGAAGCAGCGATGCCGTGGCAGCAGACGCGGCAGATGTGCCAGCGTCCTGAAGTGCTCGAGATTGATAGCATATGGTCACGGAAACCTGGGGGTTCAAACCAAAATAGAGATAAGGGGAAGGTGTATGACCATCAGTCAATATGAGTTTGACTCGCCGGGCACGTACCGGATCCAGGTTAGTGGAACCTTGGACAGTGCATGGTCCGATCGGCTGGGGGGCATGACCATCACCACCGGGAACGAGGGGGACGATCCACCCGTGACCACGCTGTACGGCGAGTTGGCGGACGAGGCCGCCCTGGCCGGCGTGCTGAGCGCCCTCTATAACCTGGGCTGCTCGTTGCAGTCGATGAAAAAGATCAAGGAGAAGCGATAGATCGGAAAGGAGATGCGCGCCATCACCGAAGCGGCGCAGCAAATGTATCCAAGGGTGTCGGAAACTGAATCGCATCAGAAGGGAGAGTTTTAGCATGTCAGAAGAGAAAAAGGGTTTCAGGTTCCCAACCGCCTACACCATCCTGTTCCTCCTGATCATCATCGTGGTCATTGCCACCTGGGTGGTTCCAGCCGGGCAGTACGAGCGGAACGAAGATGGGGAGCCGATCCCGGGCACCTACCACCAGGTGGAGTCCAACCCGCAGAAGATCATTGCCGATGGCCTGATGGCGCCCATCAACGGGATGTACGGCCTCCAGGGGGAGGACGGCAGCGTCAGCGTCTACAACGCTGGCGACCTCTACGGAGCCATCGACGTGGCCCTCTTTGTCCTGGTTATCGGCGGCTTTTTGGCCATCACCATGGCTACCGGCGCCATTGACGCCGGCATCGGCAAGATCACCGTCGCGCTGAAGGGCAAAGAAAAGTGGATGATCGCCATCCTGATGGCTGTTTTTGCCACCGGCGGCACCACATACGGCATGGCCGAGGAGACACTGGCCTTCTATGGCCTGATCATCGCGGTCATGATCGCGGCCGGCTATGATGCCGTGGTGGGCGTGGCCACTGTCATGCTGGGCGCCGGCATCGGCACCCTGGCCTCAACGGTAAACCCCTTTGCCACCGGTGTGGCCTCGGCCTTTGCCGGCATATCGGTCGCAGATGGCCTGGTGTCGAGGCTGTTCATTCTCATCGTTGGTACCATCATCGGCATCATCTTTGTCACCCGTTACGCTGAAAAGGTGCGCAAGGATCCCTCCAAGTCGCTCGTCTATGACAAAAAGGAGGAGAACGAGAAGCACTTTTTGAAGAGCATGGGCACTGAGGCGATGCCCGAGTTTACGGGCCGGCGCAAGGTGGCATTGGGTCTCTTTGGCCTGGCCTTCCTGGTTATGATCTTTGGCGTCATCCCCTGGAATGACCTGGGGATCCCCCTCCCGCAGTTGAATTGGTGGTTCGGCGAATTCGCGGCCATCTTTTTGGGTTTTGCCATCGTCATCGGCTACGTAGGCAAGGTTGGCGGCGAGGCGAAAATCTCCGAGATCTTTATCAACGGCGCCCGCGATATGCTGGGTGTGGCCCTGATCATCGGCGTCGCCCGCGGCGTGAGCGTGATCATGAACAACGGCCTGATCGTCGACACGGTGCTGTCCTGGGCCGAAGCGGCTCTATCGAACGCAGGTGGCGTGGTATTTATCAACTTTACCCACCTGCTCTACCTGCCCCTCGGCTTTCTGATCCCCTCCTCGTCTGGCCTGGCCACGGTGACGATGCCCATCATGTCGCCCCTGGCGGATTTTGCCTCCGTAGATCGCAGCCTGGTCGTCACCGCCTTCCAGTCTGCCAGCGGTTTGCTCAATCTGGTCAATCCCACCTTTGCGGTGGTGATGGGCGGCCTGGCGCTGGGCCGGGTGGGCTATGACAAGTGGCTGCGCTTTACCCTGCCGCTGTTGATCATCCTTTTGATCGTATACGCCGTCGTTTTGAGCATCGGCGTATTCCTGCCGGGTCAGATTTTCTAGCCAGGTACTCAACTTTGGGAGGAGGGCGTGTATGCTTCGAAGCCCACCGGAGTGACGATGGACCCTTCGACTGCGCTCCCCTCGGCAGCCCGGGGCAGGCAGGGCATGCGATGGACGAAACACGCAACACGAATGACAAAGGCTCATAGACCATTTTTTGACATTGAAAGGGAGGTTTGAAATGGCATTCAATCTGCGCAACCGGAGTTTCCTGAAACTGCTGGACTTTACGCCCGAGGAGATCAAGTTCCTCCTCAAGCTGTCGGCGGACCTCAAGGCGGCCAAGTACGGCGGCTACGAGGTGCCAACCTTGACGGGCAAGAACATTGCCCTCATCTTTGAAAAGTCGTCGACCCGCACCCGAACCTCTTTCGAGGTGGCGGCCTACGACCAGGGCGCCAACGTGACCTACCTGGGGCCGGGGGGCTCGCACATCGGCCACAAAGAGACGATGAAGGATACGGCCCGGGTGCTGGGCAGAACCTACGATGGCATCGAGTACCGGGGCTTTGCCCAGAAAACCGTCGAGACCCTGGCCGAGTATGCCGGCGTGCCGGTGTGGAACGGCCTGACCGACGAGTTCCACCCCACCCAGATCCTGGCCGACGTGCTGACCATGACCGAACATACCTACAAGAACCTGCCCGAGATTGCCTACTGTTTCCTGGGCGACGCACGCAACAATATGGGCAACAGCCTGATGGTAGGCGGCTGCAAGCTGGGCATGGATGTGCGCTTGTGCGGCCCCAAGCACCTGTGGCCGGCGGAAGAACTCGTCGCCCAGTGCCGCGAGATTGCGGCCGAAACCGGCGCGCGGCTGACCCTGGCCGACGACGTGGCCGAGGCCGTCAAGGGCGCCGACTATCTCTACACCGACGTGTGGGTCTCCATGGGCGAGCCCGATTCCGTCTGGGAAGAGCGGGTCAAACTGCTCAAGCCCTACCAGGTCAACGCCAAGGCCATGGAGCTAACCGGCAATCCCGACGCCAAGTTTATGCACTGCCTGCCGGCCTTCCACAACACCGAGACCGAGGTTGGCAAAGAGATGTACGAAAAGTTCGGGCTCGAGGGCATGGAGGTCACCGAAGAGGTCTTTGAATCCGCGGCCTCCATCGTCTTTGACGAGGCCGAAAACCGGATGCACACCATCAAAGCCATCATGGTCGCTACGCTAGGAGACTAGCGGATGATCAAGATCCTTCCTCAATCCTCACAGTCGTGCATTGGTGTGCTGGTGAGCGGCAGCATGACATCAGAAGATTACAAAGCATTGCTGCCCCTCCTGGACAAGGCCATCGCCGCATCTGGCAGGGTGAACCTGCTGGTCATGATGCGGGACTTTGAGGGCTGGGCGGGGCTGGAGCCGCTCACAACTGATTTCGAGCTTGGCGCAAACCAGTACCGGCAGGTAGAAAAGGCTGCTTTTGTCAGCAAACAGAAGTGGCTCGAGTGGGCGGTTTGGATCATGGACCCCGTTACCCGCCGCACCCACCAACGTTTTTTCAGCCCTGCCCAGCTTGAGGAAGCCTGGAAGTGGATCGAGGAAGAGTAGGAAGGAGAATGCTCATGCGTGTCGTAGTTGCGCTGGGAGGCAATGCCCTGCTCAAGCGGGGAGAACCGATGACAGCCGATGTGCAGCGGGCCAATGTCCAAGTGGCCGCCCGGGCCCTGGCGCCCGTGGCCACCGAACACCAGCTTGTCCTCTCACACGGCAACGGGCCCCAGGTGGGCCTCCTGGCCTTGCAAGGGGCGGCCTTCAAAGAGGTGGAAGCCTACCCGCTGGATGTACTGGGCGCCCAGACCGAGGGCATGATCGGCTACATGATCGAGCAAGAGCTGGGCAACCTCCTGCCCTTCGAGGTGCCCTTTGCCACCATTCTGACCATGGTCGAGGTGGATGCGGAGGACCCGGCCTTCAAAGACCCTACCAAGTTCGTCGGGCCGGTCTACGAGGAAGGGGAGGCCAAGAGGCTGGCCGCTGAGAAGGGCTGGGTCGTCAAGCCAGACGGCAAGATGTGGCGCCGGGTGGTGCCCTCTCCGCTGCCCAAACGGATCTTTGAGCTGCGGCCCATCAAGTGGCTGCTGGAAAAGGGGACCGTCGTGGTCTGCGCCGGGGGCGGCGGCATTCCGGTCATGTACAAGAAGGGCGCTGATCGGGTCCTGGTCGGGGTCGAGGCCGTCATCGACAAGGACCGGGCCACAGAGCTGCTGGCCCGCGAACTGGAGGCCGATATGTACATTATGGCCACCGACGTGGACGGCGTCTATGTCGACTGGGGCACGCCGCAGGCGCGGCGCATCCACCGCGCCACGCCCGCGGAGATGGATTCCTACGAGTTCGCCGCGGGTTCGATGGGGCCCAAGGTCGAAGCGGCCTGCACCTTTGTGCGCGAGACTGGCAAACTGGCCGCCATCGGTTCGCTAGCCGACATCGAGGCCATCGTGAAGGGTGAGGCGGGAACGATTGTGCAGCCATAAAGCCTGGCCAAGGATGGTGCGCCAGAATACTGGCGGCGCATAACACGCTGCGTCACAAGACCTTTCGTCCTTGGTCTCCAATTGAAAGGAGCCTGAGAATGGCAAACGAATTTGGAGTACACTCAGAAGTAGGGAAACTACGCAAAGTCATCGTCCATCGCCCGGGGCTGGAGATGCGGCGTTTGACGCCGAGCAACTGCCAGGAGCTCTTGTTCGACGACGTGATCTGGGCGCGCAAGGCGCGAGGGGAACACGATGCCTTTGTGGACCTGATGCGGGCGGAATTCGGCGTCGACGTCATGCGCGTCCACGAACTGCTCCAGGGCGTCGTGGACGACCCCGAGGGCCGGGCCTATATCCTGGACCGCAAGCTGGTGCCGAACGAGGTAGGACCGGGCGGAGCGGTCGAGCTGCGGGCCTGGATGGACGAGATGGACTCGGCCAAGCTGGTCGCCCACCTCATCGGCGGCGTGACCGTGGCCGAACTGCCCGAGGATTTTCGCAGACTGGCCGAGAAGGCTTACACCGGCACGGAATTCGTGCTGCCGCCGCTGCCCAACCAGCTCTTCACCCGCGACAGCTCGTGCTGGATCTACAACGGGGTGACGGTCAATCCCATGTTCTGGCCCGCCCGCCGCAAAGAGACGCTGCACCTGACGGCCATCTACAAGTACCACCCCAGCTTCAAGGGCGGCGATTTCACCATCTGGTGGGGTGACCCTGATGTGGACCACGGCAGCGCCAGCCTCGAGGGCGGCGATGTGATGCCCATCGGCAAGGGCGTGGTCCTCATCGGCATGGGCGAGCGGACCACCTACCAGGCCGTCGGCCAGGTGGCCCAGCAGTTGTTCAAGCACAACGGGGCAGAGCGCGTCATCGCGGCCAAGATGCCGCCCGACCGCGCTAGCATGCACCTGGACACCATCTTTACCTTCTGCGACCGGGACCTGGTGACAATCTATGAGCCGGTGGTCAACAACATCACGCCTATCAGCTATCGGCCCGGCGACGCCGAGGGCGCACTGGATGTGACCGTCGAGGAGAAGGGCTGGCTGGACGTGGTGCAAGAGGCGCTGGGTCTCAAGGAACTGCGCGTCGTGCCCACCGGCGGTGACGCCTTTGAGCAGGAACGCGAGCAGTGGGACGACGGCAACAATGTGGTCGCGCTGCAGCCCGGCCTGGTGGTGGCCTACAATCGCAACGAGTGGACCAATGCCCGGCTGCGCAGGGCCGGCATCACCGTGATGGAGATCGACGGTTCTGAGCTGGGACGCGGCCGTGGCGGCGGTCACTGCATGACCTGCCCCGTGTTGCGCGATCCGGTCTTCTAGCGTGGCTGGAGAAGGACTGGCAGTGCAAGCAACCGAGGTTGCCGACTGCCAGTCCTATTCTGAGGTTAGCACACTTTCGCCCATCCCAAGTACGCGAGGCCTTGGCGTTTCGCGAGAAACGCTGAAGGTAAGGAGGAGAGAGATGTCTGAAGAGAAAGAACGTACAGTCAGGTCACCATCCTTCTTCGATGCGTTGATTCCCATTATCGCCCTGGTCATCCTGCTGGTACTCGCCATCGGTCTATACGGAGACGAAGGCATCTCCGGACCGATCCAGGTGGCATTGATCCTGAGCATGTTGGTGGCGGGGCTGGTTGGCCTCAAGAACGGCCACAGCTGGGCGGACATGGGCAAAGCCGCCGTGGAGGGGATCTCGACCGCCATGGGGGCTATCTTTATCCTGCTGGCGGTGGGCGCGCTGGTTGGCACCTGGAGCATGTCGGGCACGGTGGTCACTATCGTGCACTTGGGGGTCCAGTTCTTGAGCGCGAGTTGGTACTACCTGGCTGCGGCCTTGATCTGTGCCGTATTGGCGCTCAGCATCGGCAGCGCCTGGACGGTGGCCGGTACCCTGGGAGTGGGCCTCATCGGCATCGCCGAAGCGCTTGGCGTGTCGACAGAGATCACGGCCGGAGCCGTCATTTCGGGCGCATACTTTGGCGACAAGATGTCGCCCCTCTCAGAGACAACCAACCTGGCGCCAGCCGTGGCCGGCACCGATCTATATACCCATATCAAGGGCATGATCTGGACCACGCTGCCCTCGATCCTGCTCGCCCTGGTCATCTTTGGCGTTCTTGGCTACACCGGGGAGTACACGGTTCCCCTGGACCTTACCGAGGTGCTGAAAGCGATCGAGAGCGTCTTCTATGTAGGCTTCTGGACGTTGATTCCCCTGCTTCTGGTTCTGGTCCTGTCGCTGTTAAGATTTCCCGCTTTTCCGACCATCATGCTTGGCGCTCTGGTGGGCGGGCTCACGGCCATAGTCCTGCAGCCGGACGTGGTCCTGGCCTTTGTCAATGACCCCAGTCTCAGTACACCAGTCGCAATGCTCAAGGGCATCTGGTCGGCGATGGCCACGGGCTTTGAACTGGACACCGGGTACGAAGGCTTGAATACCTTGCTGAACCGGGGCGGAATGTCCAGCATGCTGGAGACGGTGTGGCTGATCCTCAGCGCCATGGCCTTTGGCGGCGTGATGGAGTACACGGGGTTGCTCGCCCGCCTGATCCAGCCGGTCGTAGAATGGGCCAAAGGAGACAGGCGACTTGTCGCGGCCACAGGTCTGACGTCCATCGGCACAAACATAATAGCCGGCGACCAGTACATGGCCATCGTGCTGCCGGGTAGGATGTATCGAGAGATCTACCAGGAAAGAGGCATCGCCCCGGAGACACTCTCGCGCGAGATAGAGGATACCGGCACCATCACCTCGCCGTTAGTCCCGTGGAACAGTTGCGGGGCTTACATGTCCGCGACGTTGGGCATCGCCACCATGGCCTACCTGCCTTTCTGTTTCTTTAACCTGATCAACGTGCTGGTCTCGTTCCTCTATGCCATCCTGGGCTTCCAGATCAAGCACGTAGAGCCGGAGCAAGTGCTTGAAGAACCACCGGAAGAAGCCACCTGGCGGGCCATCGGTGGACGAAGGGTGGAGCCCACCGAGCACGAGGCGGCAGTCAGGGGAGGTTGATCGGGATACGGTCTGATATGTCCCGATGAACAGGTCGGTGCAGAACATCATCCAGCCGCGGATGATGGGCGAGCAGCTGCAGTTCTCACCGGAGTTGTGTTTGTCTCCCGCTTTGTCAGGGTTGGCTACTGGGCAGCATCGGCGCCATCCTGGCCGGGCCCATGACCAACGCCGGATTCTCTTCGTCACCTTTGACAAAAGCTCACTGTGGTGCTAGAATCGGCTCATGAGCGCGGACAGCCTACCCTTATTGATCATGACCGGTGTCAGCGAGGGCAGCGAGCCGGAACGGATGGTGAGCGAGGCCAGGCAGGCCGCAACGTTGGACCTGGTAGAGAGGGCGATGGCGATACCCAGCCTGAAACCGATCGTCGTCTCTACCAATTCGCCGGCCTTTGCCCGCAGGCTGGCCGAGTTTCCCATTGACGTTGAGCTGGACCCGCCGGGCGAGCCCTTTCATTTCGGAGAGCGGCTCACAGCGTTGATCGCGCGCTATGGCATGGACCGCTGCTTCTACATGGGTGGCGGCGCCGGCCCGCTGCTGCCGGCCGCCGACATGGCCGCCATCGCTCAGGATCTACTGGCCGCCGAGCGGCTGCTGATCACCAACAACTTTTACTCGGCCGATTTCGCCGCCTTTCGCCCTACTTCGGTGCTGCTGGACCAGCCCTTGCCTGACAAGGACAACGAGCTAGGCTGGCTGCTGGGCGAGGATGCGGGCCTGCCCATCCGTGAGCTGCCCCGCAGCGGCGCCACCCAGTTCGACATAGACACCCCGATGGATCTGCTCACGCTGGCCATCCACCCTGACGCCGGCCCCCACGCCCGTGCCTGCCTGGATAGCTTGACGCTGGATACCTCCGCCCTGGAGTCGGCCCTACCCTTGATGCTCGACCGCGATGCGACCATTCTCATCGCCGGCCGGGTGGGCTCGGCCACCTGGCACTATTTGGAGCGGGAGACCGCCTGCAGCACGCGGGTCATCTCTGAGGAACGGGGCATGCGGGCCAGCGGGCGACAGGCCCGGGGCGAGGTACGCAGCCTGCTGGGTTACTATTTGGATGCGGTGGGCTTGGAGCGTTTCTTTCAAGCTCTGGCCACGATGGGCCAAGCGGTGTTCCTGGATAACCGCGTGATCTTGGCCCATCAGGGCCTGTGGCCCTCGGCCGCCGACCGCTTCCACTCCGACCTGCGCCAGCCGGCCCAGATCTACCGACCCCTTTCTGCGAGCGCTGACCGAGGCGGCCATGGCCGCGCCGGTGCCGGTCATCATGGGCGGCCATTCGCTGGTGTCAGGGGGCATGTACGCCCTGGTCGAGGCAGCCTGGGCGCGGGGCCACGACGTGCCGCGGCATGTAGTGCCTCAAGCAGACTGAGCACAGTTCCAACCTTCGATGTACACAAAGGCAACTAGCCAATTGGCAGTTGCGACGCGAACCGTTCGGTGATACAATTGGCGGCAACCACCAAACTCTATAGCGAACCAACACAAAGGAGTGTCTTCTATGCCAAATGAAGAATACTGGGACGCTTATCTCGGGGTCGACCTGGAACAGGTGGACCCCGACATCGATCTGATCATCGACTTTGAGGAGGAGCGCCAGGCCCGCAAGCTGATCATGATCCCCTCCGAGTCGATGGCGCCCAAAGCGGTGCGCGACGGCGCTGGGCAGCGTTTTCAACAACGTCTACGCCGAGGGCTATCCCCCCCTGCGCATGACGCGCGACGACGGAAGCCCTGCTGCTCGACATGGCCCACCAACTGGCCTACTACCGCCGCTACGCCGACCGCCGCTTCTACAAGGGTGTGGACTATGTCCACTTTGTCGAGACGCTGGCCCAGCGCCGCGGCCGCGGACTGTTTTGCCAACGAGCGGGTGGGGTCCAGCGACATCTATGTCAACGTCCAGCCCCTCTCCGGCGCGGCGGCCAACCTGGCCGTCTATGACACGCGTGGTCGACGTGGGCGACGTGGTCATGGGCATGGACCTCTACCAGGGCGGCCACCTGACCCACGGCAGCGAGTTCAACTTTTCCGGCAAGCGCTACCACGTGGTCAGCTATGGCGTCAGCAAACGCACCGGCAAGCTGGACTATGACGAGATCCGCGACCTGGCCCGCGAGCACAAGCCCAAGATGATCATCGCCGGCTTCACCTCCTACACCTGGGCGCCCGATTGGGAGGCATTTGCCGACATCGCCCACGAGGTGGGCGCCATGCTTCTGGCCGACATCAGCCACCCGGCCGGCATGGCCATCGCCGGCGCCTTCCCCAGCCCGGTGGGCATCGCCGACGTGATCACCTTTACCACCCACAAGACCCTCTGCGGCCCGCGCGGCGCCGTGATCATGATGCACCGACGAGGATCTGGCCAACCGCATCGACATGGCCGTCTTTCCCGGCGAGCAGGGCGGCCCGCACACCCAGAAGTTCGCGGCCATGGCCGTGGCCTTCAAGATCGCCCAGATCCGAGCCGTTCAAGCGGCTCCAGTGGCAAGATCAAGGAGAACGCCGCCGCCCTGGCCGAGGGTCTGCGAGAAGCGCGGCCTGACGCTGGCCTACGGCGGCACCGACACCCATTTCTGCATGCTCGATCTGAACGGCGTCAAGACCGACACCGGCTTTCCCCTGCGCGGCGAGCCGGCGGTGCGCATCCTGGACATGGCCGGCATCGTGGCCAACAAGAACACCATCCCCGGCGACGAGGAGACGGCCCTGGCCATGGGCATCCGCCTGGGCACGCCCTGGCTCACCCAGCGCGGCTTTGGCCCGGCCGAGATGGACGAGGTGGCCCGCCTGATCCACAAGACGGTGACCAACATCCAGCCCTTCAGCTACATCGGCCTGGCCGGCGAGCTGCCGCGCGGCAAGATCGACCTGGATCTGTTCGAGGAGATCAAGCACGAGGTGGCGGATCTGGCGGCCCAGGGGCGTCGCCGAGACGGAGGACAGGGGCAGCGAATACCCCCACTACTACGAGCTGGTCAACACCGCACCCGGCCCCTATCCGGGCCTGCAACCGGCCGACGGCCCCGGCCTGGAGGCCGAGCTGGAGGCCGCCCGCACGGGCGCTGCCCTGCTTCGACCTGAGCGACTGCGGCCTGCTGCATGGTGGACGGGCGACCGGGCCGAGCCTCCCTGCAGCAGATCCTGACCAGCGACGTGTCGGCGCCTGGCGCCGGGCGAATGCCAGGCTCGGCTTTCATGCTGGACGAAGACGCCCAGGTGATCGACGACGTTTCGATCCTGCGCCTGCCGCCCGACGACCTCGGCCGCGACCGCTACCTGCTCCTGCACCAACCCGGAGAACCACGAGCGGGTCAAGGCCTGGCTGCGGGCCCTGGGCGATGGCTACACCCTCTTTGACCAGGAGGACCTGTTCCGCAAGGTGGAAGGCCCCCTCATCGTCGAGGACCTGCGCCAGGTGGAGCAGGCCCAGTGCACTGTGGCCCTCGGCCTGCGGGGGCCCAAGGGCAGCTCAGATCGTCGGACTCTGTCGGCGAGATGCCCGGCTGCCAGTTCCGCCTCGGCGACGAATCACGTCGAGCTGGCAGTACCGGCCGGCCAAGTCCAGGCAGTGTACGACCGGCTGCTCGAGGCCGGCGCCACCCCGGCCAGCCGGGAGGCGCGGCAGGGCCCTGCGCACCGAGGCCGGCCTGCCCGACTACAGCCTGTATCCGGGCTACGGGCCCGATTCGGGGCGGCCCACGGGCCTGGACCTGTACAGGGCCGGCCACCAGGAGCGCTTTGAGCTGCGCGTGCCCTACTTTGTCGGCTGCCGCAACCTGGATCCCGGTGCGCACCGACCCCGAATCTGCCCGAGTTCCAGTGGGAGGATCCGGAGGACGCCCCACTGCAGCGCACGCCCCTCTACGAGTGGCACAAGGCCCACACCCGCAAGGTCATCCCCTTTGCCGGCTGGGAGATGCCGGTCTGGTACACGGGCGTCCTCGACGAGCACAACGCCGTCCGCAAGGCGGCCGGCCTGTTCGACGTGGCCCACATGGGCGTGTTTGAGATCAGCGGCCCCCACGCCACCGAGTTCCTGGACCTGGTGCTGCACCAACTATGTCCGCTGGTTCGCGCCGGGCGAGAGCTTCTACAGCTACCTGCTCGACCCCGACGGCCAGCGTCATCGACGACCTGATGGTCTACCGCCGCGGCCAGGACCTCTACCTGATGGTGGTCAACGCCGCCAACGCCGACAAGGACTGGGCCTGGCTCAACGCCGTCAACGACGGCGAGGTGCTGATCGACCGCGCAGCGACCCGACCTGCGGGTGCTGCGCCCGGCCACGCTGCGCAACCTGAAGGATCCCGCCTGCGGCGCCGACATGCGCGTCGACCTGGCGCTCCAGGGCCCGGCCTCGCTGGCCATCCTGCAGAGCCTGACCGACGACTGCGCGGCTGCAGGACCGGCTGGCCCGCGTGCCCAAGACCGGCCTGATCGAGTGCGAGCTGGGCCTGGCCGGACGTTTGACCTGGTCATCGCCCGCACCGGCTACACCGGCGAGGACATCGGCTACGAGATCTTTGTCCACCCCGACCGGGCGGTGGCCTTCTGGGAGACGCTGCTGGAGGCGGGCGAGCCCTTTGGCCTGCAGCCCTGCGGCCTGGCCTGCCGCGACTCGACGCGCACCGAGGCCGGCCTGCCCCTCTACGGCCACGAGCTGGCCGGCCCGTTCGACATCTCGCCGGCCGGGCGCCGGGTTCGGCTCCTACGTCAAGCTGCACAAGCCCTACTTTATCGGCCGCGCGGCGCTACCTCGAGCGGCGAAAAGACGCGCGACGATGGAGATCGCCCGCTTCCGCATGAACGAGCAAGGGCGTGCGCATGCCCAAGACCGGCGACCCGGTGGTCAACCGCAAGGGCCGGGCCATCGGCTGGGTGACCAGCGCCGCCGTGGACGTGGATGGACGGATCCTGGGCCTGGCCTACATCGAGAGCCGCTACCACCGCGAGGGCGACGAGATTGGCATCTTTAGCCTGCCGGCGCGCCCGGTCGTGGAGAAGGAGGACAAGGCCGACCTGGAGCCCGGCGACACGATCCAGCTGCCCGACGCGGCCACGATCCTGACGCGCTTCCCCGACGACGACGAGCGCTCCCACTGGCGTGGCGAAAAGGTGGAATCCGCACCCAGATTCCTGCCGGCGGGTGAATAGGGACACTTTATTGCACAAGAGAAAGCCCCTCCCACGGGAGGGGCTTTCTTTGCAGATCTAACCAATCGACAGTACTTGCACCAATCGAGTACGGTGCAATCTGAGCCAAGGCCAAAGGGATGGACCGGCTATTCTCCCTCTTTTGCTGACAGTTCCTTTGCTACATCCCCCATCCGAGCAAAGCGAGCGGTGCCCTCATCGAGAACATGCTGGATGAATCGCTCCAGAAGCGCCATCCGGTGGCCGCGTCCGATCACCTGGGGGTGCATGGTCAGGGTAAAGACCCCGTCCTCCTCGTGCTTGACCATATAGTCAAAGTCACCGGCCCAGATCTCAAAGACCTTGGACGGAGCAGAGAGCCCCACCCGCAGCGGATCAAAGTTGAAGGTAAAGTGGGGCCAGTCGTCCAAGCAAAAGTCCACGGGGAACTCCCAGAGGTCCACCTCTTGCCCCATCCGCAGCGGCTCCGTGATGCCCACCCGATCCCCAAGGCGGGGGTGGTAAGGATGGTAGTCTTCGGCAAAGAGGCTGGAATCGTAGAGGAATCCATACTCCACCAGCAGGGGTAGGGTAGCGGTGCTATAGTCCCAGGAGGGGGAGCGATAGCCCAGGGGCGGCCCATCCAGGAACCGTTCCAGGACGGCCAAGCCCCACTCCAGGCTGCGTCGCTCTTCGTCCGGGCTCTGTGCGCCGGGGTTCTCGTGCCCGTAGCCGTGATGGGCCACCTCGTGACCGGCTTTCAGGATCTCGTCGACCGTGCCGGGGAAGGATTCGGCGGTGTGCCCGGGGACGAAAAAAGTGGCTGGCAGGTCGTGGGCGGCCAGCAGATCCAGGATACGGGGTACGGCGATCCGCGCCCCATATTCACCCCGTGACTGCATCGCCGGCGTGGCCGGGTGATAGCTGCTCAGCCAAACACTGAGCGCGTCAAAGTCAAAGGTCAGGCAGATGGTATAAGGCTTGGTATCCATAGATTCCCTCCACTCACGGTGCGGTTCTTATTGGATCGATTGACGACGAGCAAACGCCTCTGTTGCGGCGTTCCAGCCTCACACAGTTCGGAGTAGGTTCGCAGGACCGCAACGGGCCCGCTATCGCGCCTGCTGCCGCAATGCGCTAGTCACGGACCAGCCTGGAGCGCTGGATTGCCGTCTACAGAGTATATCATGGCCCCTGCGCATGGTCAATCCAGAAGGAGGCACGTTTCGTTGCCCCCTGCAGATGGCCACGAGACAGTCAAAAGCAAGCTGCTGAGCCCAGGGCGATTTCGCTCAAGTTGACAAATTCGGGAACAGGCTGTATAATGATTGTGCTGTGAATCGAATAGGGTCCTCACTTGATCTCCTGACGCAGTCGGGTTGCCGCATGCTGGACGTGGGTGAACAGCAGACTCTGCCATTGTCTGAGTGGCTAGACTCGGCTGTTATGCATTTTGGTGTATCACTGTCGACTGTACCGGAATAGATGAAAGGGAGGAAAAAGATGGCAGACAAGGTGAACCCTGAAGAACTGGAGTGGGCCTTTGACTATGATCCCAGCGATCCAATGCTTGGACTGAGCGGCAGGGATCTGAGTGGGCCCAAGGTGAGCCGCAGGACCGTCCTGCGGCTACTCGCTGCCGCCGGTGCGCTATCGGCGGCGAACGTGTTGGCCGCCTGTGGCCCTGCTGCTGCACCAGAGCCCACGGCCGCACCGGCGGAGGAGAAGGCAGCCGAAGCTGCCACCGCCGCGCCAGAGCCCACCATGGCGCCAGAGCCCACGGCTGTTCCAGAGCCAGTGGGGGGTGGGGAACTGACCGCCGGTTGGGCGGGCACGCCCGAGATCACCACCCTCGATCCGGCCCAGATCAACCAGGTCCTCCAGTTCCAGATCGCGTCCATGGTACTCGGCGGCCTGACGCACATCAACGCCGACCTGGTTGCCGAACCTGACCTGGCAGAATCCTGGGAGGTTTCGGACGACGGCAAGGAGTGGACCTTCCACCTGCGCCAGGGGGTGACCTGGCACAACGGCGACCCCTTTACCGCCGACGATGTGATCTTTACCTTCAACCGCTCCAAGGACCCGGAACAGTCGATCCATTCCGCGATACTGGCCAACGTCAGTAGTGCCGAAAAGATCGACGACCACACGGTCAAGTTCATCCTGGAAGCGCCCCAGGCATCGTTCCTGACCAAGACGACGGAGCGCGCCAGCGGCCGGGCCCTGACCATCGTCAATCAGCGCGCCCTGGAGGAGATGGGCCCCGAGGAGTATGGCCTGATGCCTGTGGGGACCGGGCCCTACAAGGTGGTCGAGCACCAGTTGGGCCAGGGCGTGGTCCTGGAAAAGTTTGCGGATTACTACGATTCCGAGCGCCCCATCCTGGACAAAATCACCTACATCCCCATCCCCGAACCGGAACCACTGGCGGCGGCCATCGAAGCGGGCGACATCCAGATCATCGGCGGCAACGCCCCCGCGGCCGAGCTCATCGACCGCTTTGTGGCCAACTCGGACCTGACAGTTTCGGAGGTCCCTGGGCCTGGCTTCCAGGCGCTGTGGATGAACCCCTGGCGCGATCCCTTTAAGGTGCCCGACTTTGACAAGCCCATCGAGGAGCTCAAGCAGGAGCCGGGCTTTATGGTGCGGCTGGCCATCGCCAAGGCCATCGACCGCGAGGACCTGATCAACCGGGCTCTCTTTGGACGGGGCGTACCCGCCTTTGGCACCATCAACCCGGCCATGCGCTACTTTTTCGACACCGGGATCAACGACACCAGCGAGCAGCGCTTTGACGTTGAGGAGGCGCAGCGCCTGCTGGCCGAGGCTGGCTTCCCCAATGGCGAGGGGTTCCCCACGCTCAAGTTGCTCATTACGCCCGCTGGCAAGCGCGAGGGTGAGATCATTGCCGACATCCTGAAAAAGAATCTCAACATCGACGTCGAGCTGGACATCAAGGACTGGACGGTGCTGGTCGAGCTCAACAACACCATGGACTTTGACATGCTGCGCATCGGTAGCGGCGGCGACTATGACCCCGACGATGGCTTGGTCGACTGGATGATGACGACTTCCAAGTTCAATGGGCCGGATCGCCCGGCCGACATGGCCTTTGGCACGCACTCCATCGCCGAGGTCGACGACCTGATCGAACAGGAGCGCGTCGAGACCGACCTCGAGAAACGCAAGGAGTTGGTGCAAAAGGCCAACAAGCTCACTTCCGACAAGGTGGCAGCGGCCTTCCTGTTCCATCCGACGGACATACTCGTCTACCGCAACGAGGTGGGCTACCCGGACGTGAGCCGTATTCCAGGTTTGGTCGACCTGGACCGGACGACCATCGAACAATAGGACTGAGAACCGCTTGCTGCAAGAAAGCAGAGCCTCCTCCCCACACGGAGACAGCTCTCTGGGGGGGAGGCCCTCTGTTGTGAGAGCCAGGGGAACAGGACCCTTCTATGACGCGCTATCTGATCCAACGGGTGCTGCACGCCTTTGTCGTGATCTGGTTGGTGGTCACGTTGGTGTTCTTTCTCCTGCGCGCCGTGCCCGGCGACCCCTTTGCCGCCATGCTGGCCGACGTCGACCCTGAGGCCGCCGAAGCGCTCAAGGCAAAATGGGGCTACGACCAGCCCGTCTACGTCCAGTATTACCTCTGGATGGGGAATCTGCTGCAGGGTGATCTGGGTAATTCCATCTATGGCAGCAACGTGTCCGTCAGCCGCATCATCGGCGAGGCGATCCCCCGGACGCTGTCCCTGGCCTTCCTCTCTTTCACCATCGCCCTGAGCATCTCGCTCGCGGCCGGCATCATCTCGGCCATTAGAAGATACTCCCTGCTGGATCACGGGGTGACGATCACAGCCTTTATGGGCCTGAGTATGCCCGACTTTTGGCTGGGTATTCTCCTGATCATCGTCTTTGCCGTCAAGCTGGGCTGGCTGCCGGCCATCGGCTACAAGCCCATCTCGGACGGGTTCTGGCCCTGGCTCTCGCACCTGATCCTGCCGGCCATCGCCGCCGGGACCGCCTTTGCGGCCATCATTACCCGTATGACACGCTCTGCTATGCTGGAAGTGCTTCAGTCGGACTATATCAAGGTAGCGCGAGCCAAGGGCCTGAGTGAGAACACAGTCGTCCTCGTCCATGCCTTCAAGAATGCCCTGATCCCCGTGATCACGGTCATGGGCATTGCCTTTGCCCTCTTGATGTCCGGCACGGTGATTATCGAAAATGTCTTTGCCATCAAAGGCCTGGGGCGCGTGCTCATCCAGAGCATCCTCAACCGGGATTATCCGGTGGTCCAGGGAGCGATCCTGGTCGTCTCGGTTCTCTTTGTCTTTAGCAATCTGGTGGTCGACGTGCTCTACACCGTCATCGACCCCCGCATCCGCTACACGGACTGAACCATGGCAGAACCAGCCAAGGCTGTCACCAGGATTGGGCCCAGCAGCATTACCGACGGTGGCGAGGTCAGAGAGAGGAGCAAGTGGCTCTGGGTCCGCTATCTCTGGCTGGACAAGAAAGCGGTCATTGGCGTGGTAATCCTCACAGTTATGGTCCTCGCTGCCATCTTTGCCCCCATCGTCGCTCCTTATGACCCCAACGAGCAAACCGCCGATTTCCTTCTGCCCCCCTCCCTGGAGCACTATATGGGCACGGACGACCTGGGGCGCGACCTTTTCAGCCGCATCGTCTATGGCGCCCGGGTCTCGCTCTTTGTCGGCGTTTCGACCGTCCTGATCGCCGCGGTTATCGGCATCTCTATGGGGCTGGTGGCCGGGTATCGTGGCGGCTGGGTCGATAGCATCATCATGCGCTACATCGACCTGCAATGGGCCTTCCCCAACTTTATCATCGCCGTCTATCTGGTGGCGGTGTTTGGTACCGGGCTGCTGAACGTGGTCATTGCCATCAGCCTGGCATTCCTGGATGACTTTGCCCGCGTCGTGCGGGCCATGGTACTGACACTCCGCGAGCAGGAGTTTGTGCTAGCAGCGCGGGCCATCGGCGCCTCTGACGGCCGTATCCAGAGGCAGCACATTCTGCCCAACACCATGGCGCCGGTGATCGTGCAGGCGACCGTAAGCGTCTCCTACGCGATCCTGGCCGAGGCGGGGCTCTCCTTCCTGGGCCTGGGCGTGGAACCTTCCACGCCGACCTGGGGGTTGATCCTGAGCGATGCGCGCTCCTTCATCTCCCGCGCCTGGTGGCTGGCCGTGTTCCCCGGTCTGGCCATCACCCTCACCGTCCTCAGCATCAATTTCGTCGGCGATGCCATGCGCGATATCCTGGATGTACGCGATCAATCGAGGGAGGAGGCACCCCACTGATGGATCTTCATACTTTTTCTATTGCAGCCCGTAGCCCGGAAGAAGGCAGTTTTGGTGTGGCCGTCTCAACGGCCCGTCCCTGTGTGGGTACCCTCGTTCCTTTTGTCAGCCTCCAAGGCGCCATCGCCACCCAAGCCAGGGTGAACACCGATCTAGGCCGCCAAGGACTAGCGCTGCTGGCGGCGGACATTGGGATCGAAATGGCCCTGAGCACGTTATTGGAAGCTGATGAGGATCGGGACATCCGCCAGCTCCACGGCGTCGATGCTGAGAAGACCTTTGCCTTTACGGGCGAGCGCTGCGTCGAATGGGCAGGGCATCTGATTGGCGCAGACTATACGGTCGCGGGGAACATGCTGGCGGGTCCCCAGGTGATCGAGGCCATGGCCGCGACCTTTGAAGAAAGCCTTGGCCTGGAGCTGAGCGAGCGTCTTGTCAGGGCCCTGGAAGCCGGCCAGCAGGCAGGTGGCGACAAGCGCGGTAAACAGTCGGCGGCGCTCCTGGTCGCCAGCCCCGATCCCCGCGGGTACCACAACCTGCGCGTGGACGATCATGTAGAACCCGTGGCCGAACTGCGGCGCATCTACGACCTGGTAGTCGACCACTCGAAGCAGATTGAAAGAGAATATGGGCTAGAGGGCCTGAGGCTATTTAGCCGCATCAAGACCTGAGTCGAGTCCCCCATGAAACCCAAACGCCCCCTTGTCCAAGGGGGCATTTGTCATGAATCAAGAAAGCAGGGTTATGTTACAGCCAACTCTGATCCCAAGCCCATCGCCATGGCCTTTTCCAGAGCCAGTGAGGCGATAGCTGCGTCCTGTACCCCCACACCGGTCAGGTCACAGACGGTGATCTGGTCGTCGGACGTCCGCCCCGGCGCCCGGCCGATGATCAGGTCACCCAACTCTCCGGCCACGTCATCAAGATCGAGGATACCCGCCGCCACCGCGTGATGGATCTCACCCAACCGTGAGCACTGGTTCAGCCGATCAGCAATGACAATGTCAGCCCGGGCCAGCACGGAGACATTGAGTTCCTGCTTGTCCGGTGCATCCGAGCCAACGGCGTTGATGTGCACACCTCGCGACAACCACGCAGCTTCGATCAGCGGCTCGCGGCTGGGAGTCGTGGTGATCACCAGGCCGGCGTTGCGCAGGGCAACCTCGACATCGGGGGCGACACCCACGTCTATGTCCAGTTCAGCCACCATCTCACGGGCGTAGGTCTCCGCATGCTCGCGATCCCGGCTCCACACGGCGACACGACCCTCGAGCTGCCGGATATGGGCCACGGCCCGCAACTGGTAGCGGGCCTGCACCCCTGAGCCTATGATCGCCACCTTCTCTACCACTGGGTTGGCCAGGTAGTTGGCCGCCACCCCGCCGGCCGCCCCCGTGCGCAGGTCGGTCAGATAGCCATTCTCCAGCAGCAGCGCCGCGGGAAATCCTGTGGTCGCATCAAAGGCGATCATCAAGCCAGAACTGGTGGGCAGCCCTCGGGCCGGGTTCGCCCAAAAGCCCGAAGCTACTTTAAAGACAGCATAAGGGGCTCCCTGGAGATGGGCGCCCTTGACATGAAACTCCCCGTCGAATTCTGGGATCTCCAGTCCGATCACGTCGGGCAGCCGGGCCTCACCCCGGGCCAAAGCGGCAAACGCCTCTTCCACAACGGCCATCGCTTCAGGCATGGATACTGCTTGGCGGATCTCCTGTTCAGTCAAAACCAACATGGGCTATTCCCCCCTGTTTTCTCCACAGGCTCGCTGGCCACAGACTCAGACCTCGGACTGTTGTATTTACTCAGGCAATAGATAGCGCTTGGCGATGCTGGCGCCCACCGTATAGTTGGGGTCGACCATGTTGCCCAGGCGTACCTTGCCGATCTGGGTCAGGAGCATGTACGCCTCCCACCGATCAAAGTCGTAGCTGTCGACCATCCAGTGCACCAGGTCGGCATAGGCGATGCGGGCCGCATCTTCCATGGGGCGTGCGCTGCCAATGCTCATGATGAACTGCTCATTTTCGAGGCGCGGCCAGCTCAGCGTCCAACCCTTGACCAGATCGAGCGTCATGGTGGTCCTCATCGCGATCTCTATGGCCACCCCACACACCTCGCCGTCACCCTGGACGGCGTGCCCATCGCCCAGGTATAACAGTGCCCCCTCCGTGCGCACGGGCAGGTAAAGCGTGCACCCCGGGCCGACGTCGGGCAGATCCATGTTGCCCCCGTGGCTATCCGGTGTGAGGGAGTTGATGGAATCGATCTCTGGCGCGGTGCCAATGGTACCGATAAAGGGTTCGTAGGGCAAGGTGATCCGCTCGCTCCACTCGACCCCCTCCTCTGTAACATTCACCTTGCGCACAATCTCGGGGAGCGGATCCTGAAGGGTCGCCGTAGTGCCTGTGCTGGTCAGTCCGCCGAAATAGGGCACCAGACAGGTCGTCCCCCGGGGTTGCGACCCTATGGGCTCGATGGCATGGATGTGGACCGCCAGAGCATCGCCCTTCTCCGCCCCTTCCACATAGATGGGGCCCATCTGCGGGTTGAGATAGGGAAACTCGAGCACAGCCGAGGACATGGTGTCCTTGGTGAGTATTTTCCCTTCAAAAGCGTCCTGAGTCTCGACGATGACCGTATCCCCTGGCCTGACGGACAGTACCGGTTGAGCGTAGGGGCCAATGGTATAGTGATACTTTTTCTGTTCAGCGTCGGTAAGCTGGTGTTCTGACATTCTTTTACCCCCTTGTCTCAGTTCTCTATCCATCTATTGCAAAGATCCGCAGGGCATTGGAGCCCCACAGCTTTTGCTTCTGCAACTCGCTGAGATGGGCAAAGCGCACGCGGGCCATCTCAAATTCCTGGTCATAGACTGGGCTGCGGCTGGCAAAGAGCACCCGCCCCTCGCCTACTTCCGTGGTGATCTCTTCGACAAAGTCCTCGCGGTAGGTACCAGCCGTCTGGATGACAACGTTGGGGCAGGCTTCGAGCATCTGCCTGGCCTCACGCTGCAGCATGCCGCTGATGTTGATCTGCCCCCCGTTGCAGGCCACGAACTGCAGGTCCGGGAAACGGGCAATGATATCTCGGACTTGAGTTGGGTGCGATAGCCGCAGATGACCGGCATTGATCACGACCGGCCTGCTGTAGCGACCGGCTGCCTCCAACACCGGCACCACGATGTCGTCATTGGCCTGAAAGTTCTCCTCCCAGGGGTCCAGGTACAGACCGCAGGCGCCAAGTTCTTCGAAACCCCGCCGTACTTCGGCGACCGCGGCATCGCCCTGCCACGGATCGACCCTGCACAGGCCCCAGAAGCGCTCAGGATGCTCCTGGACGCTTTTGCCCACAAGGTCGTTCGCAGGACCGAGGTGGTACTCGGGTGGCCTGACGGGAGCCAGTACAGCCCTATCGATCTCCAACCGGTCCATGCTGGCCAGGATTTCGGCCTGCGACTGCCCATAGCCGAACAAGCATTGCCCCAGGTAGACCTGTGCATCGACGATCATGGCTGATCCCCCTCTGTCGTCACGCCGTCCAGGATGGCCGCGATGTTGTCGTAGAACAGCGCCTCCTGCTCCTCCGCAGTCAGACCAGCCATCCGGACCTTGTGGAGCTCGATGGTTGGGTCGCAGCCGGGACCATCGCTGGCATAGAGCACCCGAGAGGCCCCCACGCGCTCCACCGACTCCTTGATGAACTGAGGATAGGGCATGGCCGAGGTTTCAAGGACAATGTTGGGATACCGCTCTGCCACACGGAGCGCGTCGTTGGTATGAAAGTAGCCACCAGAATGCCCCAGGATGATGGTCGCCTCTGGGCAGGCCGCAGCCGCCTGGGCAATCTGAAGGGGCAGTGTCAATTCCTCATCGCCACAATGAAACAAGACGGGAGCATTGTACCGGACGGCCTGGCGAATCAGATCAAGGGTTTCCTGGCCTCCCGGATGGCACAGGTTGCCCACTGGGTGCAATTTCAGGCCCTTGAATCCATAGTCCTCCATCGCCTTTTCGAAAAGCCGGTGGGCGATCTCACCCCGGCGGGGATTGATGCGCGCATAAGCGATCAACCGCTCAGGGTATTTCTGAACGGACTCGGCCATGTATTCGAGGGCCCCTTCCGAGTCGGGCGCATCCCGGTAGGTCATGATGATGCTCTTGTCGATGCCGGCCTCGTCCATCAGGCGGAGGATAGTCTCTGGTGGATCGTACCAGCCAACCCGATCAACGTGCGTATGAGAATCGATGATCATCTCGGCACTCCTCTGTGGGAATGCATCCCACGCGGTCAAAGAGGCTCTCGCCGCTCGCCGGCGGGCCTCCAGGTACCAGGCCAAGCATAACTGTATCACGGGTTGCAACTGTTGTCAAGGCTGGCTGAGAACACTCGAAATTCCTGTTCGCTGCTCAGGCGGCGCGACGTGAGGCCGTCCAGGAACAGTCATGGTTTCCCTCGAGCTCAGATAGGCCAAAAGGGCGACCTTGAAAGGTCGCCCTTTTGAGCTGGCTTTGACACCGGGTGAGCATTGCGCCTCTGGGGCGCCTCTCCACTAGACCGTCTTTAGGTATTGATGGACCAGGCTGATGGCGATGGCGCCCTGCCCCACGGCGGAGGCCACCCGTCGGATGGCGCCCTGCCGGACATCACCGGCGGCAAAGATGCCTGGCACGCTGGTCTCCAGGATATATGGATCTCGCTTCAGCTTCCAGTTCTTGGGGCGGCGACCCGCCTGGATGAGATCGGGGCCGGTGAGTATAAAGCCAGCGCTGTTTCGCTCCACGACACCCGCCACCAACTCGGAGTGAGGAACCGCGCCAATAAAGAGGAACATGGCTGCGGCCGGCAATGTTTGACTTTCACCAGATTCGTTATTCACGATGGTGATGGCTTTGAGCCGGTCTTCACCTAGCGCTTCAACCACCTCGGTCTGCAGCATCACCTCGATATTCTCCGTCGCTCTTATCTGGTCGACGAGGTACTGAGACATGCCCTTTTCCAGATCGACTGGCACGTACCAGCATGGTGACCTTGCTCGCGTATTGGGAGAAGAACATTGCCCCCTGACCGGCCGAGTTGGCGCCGCCAACGACAAAGACCTGCTCGTCCCGGTAATGGGCCGCTTCGGTCAAAGCTGCTCCGTAGTAAACCCCGGCCCCGGTCAGGGCCTTGACACCGGGCACATCAAGCATGCGGACCGAGACGCCGGTAGCAAGCACAAGTGCGCGGCAGGTCAACTCGGTCCCGTCACCAAACCGTAACGATGCGATAGGGGTCTTCTACCCGCACCTCGATCACCTCCCTGGCGGTCAGAATCTCGGCCCCCAGGCGCTGGGCCTGGGCAGTGGCCCGCCGGGCCAGATCGGCTCCGCTCAAGCCATTTGGGAAAGCCCAAATAGTTCTCGATGCGTGAACTGGTACCCGCTTGTCCGCCGGTGGCCTCCTTGTCGATCATCAGCGTGCGCAACCCCTCAGACGCGCCATACACGGCTGCCCCCAGGCCCGCCGGGCCGGCCCCGACGATGATCACGTCGTAGAAGGGCTCGGTCGCCTGCGTTTGCAGGCCGCACTTTTCGGCCAAGGCCCGGTTGTCGGGCTCGACCAACACGTCCCCAGTCGGGAAAGAATACGACAGGGCAGCCGGGCCTGCTCGGGGGTGACTGCCTCGACCAGCTCCCTGGCCTCTGCATCCTTTTCGATATCCAACCACTGATAGGGAATCCGGTTGCGGGCCAAAAAGTCCTTGACACGGTGGCAACTGGGCGACCAGAGCGTGCCTGCCACCCGAATGCCATCGTACGGCAGCGGCACAGTCGCCTGCCAGTCGCTCAACAGATCGTCCAAGACAGGATACAGGGTCTGCTCAGGCGGGATCCCAGGGCTTCATCAGGTAATGATCCAGGCCAATCGTGTTGATGCTTTCAATGGCGGCCTCGGTGTCGGCATAGGCGGTGAGCAATACCTTGCGGGTATCGGGATAGAGCTTGCGCGCCTCGGCCAGAAACTCGGTGCCGGTCATGACCGGCATGCGCTGGTCGGCCAGAAACAGGGCAATAGGCGCATTGCGGCGTTTGAGCTGGCGGACAGCCTCCAGCGCCTCCTGCCCCGAGGAAGCCTTCACGATGCGATAATCGCCGCGATAGTGCCGGCGCAGGTCGCGCTCGACTGCGTTGAGCACCTGCGGCTCGTCGTCAACGGTGAGTATAATGGGTTTGGCCATGACAGAATCTCCTAACTAACGTCCTACGACTCGCTCGGGGAGCAATCGAGAGGAATTCTCACCTCAAAACGGGTTCTTCCTGGCTGCGAGCTCACGTCAATCCTCCCCTGGTGTTTCTGTACAATGATATTGTGGCTGATATTTAGACCCAGGCCGGTCCCTTTGCCGATTGGCTTGGTGGTGAAGAAGGGGTCAAACAGTTTCGGCAGTGCTTCCTCCGGAATGCCGGGGCCGTTGTCTTCAATTTCGACGATTACCCACTGGTCGTCGTATCGGCGTTCGCAAGGTGATCGTCACCATTACCGTTCATAGCATCGATCGCATTGTCAATGAGATTCGTCCAGACCTGGTTCAGCTCGCTGCCCCGGGCTTGGATGCGTGGTAGGTCGGGGGCATAATCGCGATGGACGGTAACGCCCGCTGAGCTTGCTGCGCAGGATGACCAGGGTACTGTCCAAACCTTCGTGGATGTCCACGGCCTGAATGGGCGCCTGATCCAGATAGGTGTATTCCTTGAGCGCTCTGACCAGTTCGGTGATACGCCCTGCGCCCTGGCCAATCTCCTCCAGCAGGCTGTACATGACGTACGTATAATTGAGCCAATCGATCACAGCCGGGAACTGGGTTGGTGTGAAACCCACCAGCAGTCCTGCCAGATCCTCTCGATCATAACCGAGATTCACCAGGGCCGGCGCCACTTCCCACGCGTCGGCGACGCCCAGCTCCTCCAGCCAGGTCTCCAGCTCACTTTCATGGTCGCTGCGAGCAAGGGGATCCATCTGCGCGGGCTTCTTGGCTCTCTCTCGAACCGACTCGTCAAGCGCCAACAGCGATTCAAGCTGCGCATCGGTGAGATTCAACTCGCCCAATCTCAGATGGGTCTGCTGAAAATCCGAGACCGTTGCCTGCATCTGCGAGGCGCCGCGTTGGACTGCGGCCGCCGGGTTGTTCAGTTCGTGAGCCATTCCCGCACTGAGTTTGCCCAGCGTGGCCAGTTTTTCGCTCTGTCGCAGCATGACCTCCTGCTGCAGGTAGGCCTTTTCCAGGTCGCGAAGCTTTTTCTTCTGCAGGCTGGCGTTCAACCGTGCCTGCAGCAAAACGGGATTGAAAGGCTTGGGCAGGTAGTCCTCGGCGCCCATTTCGATGCATCGCACCGCGCTGTCTATCTCATCCAGAGCAGAAATGACAATGACCGGGATGTCTCGCAGCTCGGGATCGCCCTTGACGATTTCCAGCACTTGGTAACCATCCATCCCGGGCATGATGATGTCGAGAAGTACGACATCGTACGACCGGGCCTTGAGCATATCCAGCGCCTGTTGGCCATCTTCTGCCAGACTCACATCATGGCCCTTGAGTTCGAGGCTGCGGGATAGCTTTATGCGGTTCATCCGGTTGTCATCGACGACCAGGATGTGACCTTGTTTCTCTGCCATCGGACCTACTCCTTACAGAAACGGCGCAGCAGCTAGCCAGGAAGCTTGCCCTCGCGCCGCACAGCCACCAATGCCGCTTCTACTCTTCCATACTCGGTCGCGATCTGGGCTGCCAGGTCAGCAGTCTCATCCATCGTCCCCTCTTTACCCAACCTCTCCAATTCCTTACACAGGTTGGAGAAAGTGGCGGCGCCAAAGTCAGCGCCATTCGACTTGAGACTGTGCGCCAGCCGGCGCACTCCGTCGGCATCTCTACTTTGGACGAACTGATCCAGATCGGAGAGGAGCTGGGGGGCATCTTCCAGAAAGGAGTCGATCAACTCCACCAGGTAGTCAAATTCTCCACCCAGCATCGACAACAAATCCCCCAATGCTGTAGGGTCAAGAACAGCCAGGTCAAGCGTGTAGGTAGCTGGAGAAGAAGCAGGGGCAAGGGCTTCCCCGGCTCCCCTCTCGACAAGCTCT
Source organism: uncultured Chloroflexia bacterium (assembly GCA_963700285.1). Lineage (GTDB taxonomy): Bacteria > Chloroflexota > Anaerolineae > JAAYZQ01 > JAAYZQ01 > CAWANP01. The sequence continues at coordinate 227,654 of CAVOXA010000001.1, forward strand.
GTCGAGCCAGCTCGGTCCAAGGCATCGGTGTGACTGCTATCCTCCCCCAGCCTATTGCTGGAGACAGTCTGTTCCATCGCCAGGCCGGCTTCCACAGGACGGCTCTTGCTCAGTGCCTCGACCAACTCTTCGATGCGAATGGGCTTGCTGACATAGTCATCCATCCCCGCCGCCAGGCACATCTCCCGATCTCCTTGCATCGCGTTGGCCGTCATGGCGATCACGCGGGGCTGCCGCCAGTCTGGCAGTTCACGACGGACGTGGCGCGTCGCTTCCAGCCCATCCATCTCGGGCATCTGAACATCCATCAGCACCACGTCATACGATTGGCGCTTGAGGGCGTCCACCGCTTCAAGCCCATTGGCCACCACATCGGCGCGGTAGCCCATGCGCTCCAAAATACGCAGCGCCAGCTTCTGGTTGGTCGCATTGTCTTCAGCTAGCAGTATGCGCAAAGGCAGATGTTGTCCCATGTGGGCATCAAATCGGGCCTTCTCCCCTGCCTCGCGGGGCCGTACGCGCGTGGGTTGCCCGGTAAAGATGCTGACCAATGCGTCAAAGAGCGAGGATGGTTTGAGGGGCTTGATGAGAAAAGCAGCAAAACTCATCCATAGCCTCCTTGACCTCATTTCGCCCCAGGGAGGTCAGCATGATGAGCGGGATCTCGGAAATAGGCGAAGGTAGTTTGCGGATCTCTTGGGCCAGGGTCAGGCCATCCATCTCCGGCATCTGCATATCGAGAATGGCCACGTCAAAGGTGGCACCTCCCGGAGCCAGTCCAGCGCCTCCAGCGGCAAGGCTGCAGCCCTGGCTTCCATCTGCCACAACTCCACTTGCCGGGACAGGATGCGCCGGTTGGTGGCGTTATCGTCCACGATGAGCACCCGCTTGTCATGGAGCGCGGGTTGTACTTCATCCAGATAGGCCCGGGGCGGTGCGGGCGCGGCCGTGGCCCGAATCGTAAAGTGGAAGGTTGAGCCCTGGCCAAATTCACTCTCTACCCACATCGTGCCGCCCATCATCTCACTCAGCCGCTTGCTGATGGCCAGACCCAGCCCAGTACCCCCGTAGCGACGTGTGGTTGAAACGTCTACCTGGCTGAAGGATTGGAAAAGGCGGTCCATCCGGTCCTCCGGAATACCGATTCCGGTATCCCGGACGGCAAAGTGCAGCGTGCGGGCGCCGGCCTCGGTGCCAGGCGCCGGACTCGAGACCTGCTCGCTGGAAACCGTGACCACGACTTCACCCTCGTCCGTGAACTTGACGGCGTTGCTGAGCAGATTGACGAGGATCTGGCGCAGGCGTGTGACATCGCCGACGATGGCCTCAGGCGTATCAGGTCGATCAGATAAGCCAGATCCAGACCCTTGTCCGCCGCCGTTGGAGCCAATAGATCGAGAGAGCTTTCCACGCACTCGCGAAGGTCGAATGGCATGGTTCTCCAGCTCCAGCCTGTCGGCTTCGATCTTGGAGAAATCGAGGATATCGTTGATGATGGTCAGCAGGGCCTCGCCACTGTAGCGGACGGTCTCAACAAAGTCACGCTGCTCAGGATCAAGCTCTGTATCCCGCAGCAGGCTGGTCATGCCGATGATGGCATTCATCGGCGTGCGGATTTCGTGGCTCATGTTGGCCAGGAAGGCGCTCTTGGCTTCGTTGGCAGCCACCGCAGCAGCCTGCGCCTCCTGCGCCTCCGCAAACAGCCGGGTATTCTCCATCGTTGTGGCCAAGAACGAGGCTATCTGCGTGAGCAGGCTCTCATCGCGCGCGCTATAAGAGTCCGGCTGTTCACTGCCAACGTTCAAGGTACCAAACGTGCGATCGCCGGTAGTCAGGGGTGCTGTCATGGTGGCTCGCAAACCCTGTCCCGCCAACTGCTTGGCATCCAGCGCGTCGCTTTCCCGGATATCGCCCATCCTGATGGGCCGCGCCCTAAGGACCGTCTCACCCGCCACAGTTCCTTCCAGGGGAATCTGCTTGCCCACGGGAATGACGCCTGCGGATCCCTGGAGGGCATAGACCTCCAAGCGATCCGCAGCCTCGCTGCCATTTGCTTTTACCAGCAGAGCCACACTCACACGGTCGGCGGGAATGATCTGAGGTGTAAAGATCGTGGCAGCACGAAGGATCTCGTCGTTGTTACCCGCCAGGCTCAACTCGTGGCCCATTTCGTTCAGCTTTGCCATCCGCCACGCCTGGTCCTCGGCCTCGGCAAGCCCGCGCAGGTTCTCGACAAAGAGACGCGCATTCTCGATGGCCGAACTCAGGAGGGACGCCATCTGCATCCCCAGGCTCCGATGGTGGTCCGTAAAGCTCTGTCTATCGCAGAGAATATGTAGCGAACCAATGGCTTGACCGCCAGCAGACAGAGGCACGATAATCCTGAAATCCCTTCCTGCGGGCACAATGTCGCCCTGGGCCGCAGAACGGACAATCACCTCGTTCTCGAGGAGAGCCCGCTCCAGGTCTGAGCCTGGCAGGGGCATGCTCGTACCGTGCCGGATCGCACCGGCTTTCCCCGCATCAAAGGTAATGGTCTCGACATGGTCTCGAGTTTCGTCAAAAAGAGTGACGTCGATCTGGTCACCGGGCAGGATGCGCGTGATCTTTTCGGCCGCAATGTCAAGGATCTCCTGCAGGTCGGTTGTCCGGCTGAGTTCTCCGCCCATCTCGCTGAGCAGGGCCAGTTGGCGAGCTTGTTCCTGCGTCTGGCTGAACAAGCGGGCATTGTCCAGTGCCAGGGACGCCAGCTGGGCAAAGCGACTCAGGAGTTCGACCTCGGCGTTGCCCACCGTCCGCTCAGACTCAACGCCATAGGCCATGCCAATGGCCCCCACCACATCGTCGCCTGATTTCAGCGGAACAGCCGCGACGGTCGTGATCCGATTGGGCCCGTAAATACGGGCGCGAGATTCCGAGGCGTCATAGTCAGTCACCACCATGGGCTTGCCCGTCATCCAAGCGCGACCCGATGCCCCATCGCCTCGTTTCAGGCGGACTCCGATCGTCTCGGCGAATACGCCAAAGCCCACCCTTTGCTCAAACTCATCTTCCCCTGGCTCGAGCAGAAACATGAATCCGTGGGGCGTGCCCAAAAGCTGTCCGGCTCGAGCCACGATGTCCTGGAGCAACTCGCCCAGGTCCAAGCGGCCGATCAATCCCAGCGTGGTCGCATGGAGTGCAGCCAGATACTCGTTTTGCTGCTGGACAGCTGCTTGTGCCTGCTTGGCTTCGGTGATGTCAATGACAAAACTTCGGATGTGTTCGCTGTTGGGGACGAGGTGCAGTACCTGCTGGTACCAGACGTCGCCGATCCGCACCTCGCGCAAGTGGGGCCGCTTCTCCTCGTGCAGGAGAGCAGCCACAGCCGGCAGATCCCGCAGAAGCGGGGACTGCAACCCCTCCTGGCGACACTTGGGAAAGTGTTCTTCAGCGGCGGGGTTCATGTAGTGCAGTACCCCGTCCAGATCCACTTCGATGATGGCCGCCGGGTTCAGCTCGGGAAAGGACGCCAGGCGGGCCAGTTCTTTGTTGGCCTCCTGAAGCAGTTGGGTCTGCTGCCAGCGGTCAATGGCCAGGGCCAGGTGCGTGGCAATTGCGATCGCCACCTTGAGGTCGTCGCCTTCGTAGCCACACTGTTTCGTCGTACCGAAGGTGAGGGCGCCCAGTATTTTACCGTAAGCCTGCAGCGGCAGCGACAGGATGGTAGCCAGCGATCCGTCCCACAGCGCCGGATCTGCCGTCCCGGTGATCTCGTTTCGAGCGGCTTCCAGATCGTCGATCAGGCGCATCTGCCTGCTCTGCATCACAACGCCCGGAATGCCCTGCGCGAGGGGGACCGCCTGCTCCGCCACTGGAGGAACATTCCGGCGGGTCTCCAACAACGTCTGCATTTGGTACGCCTGGCCATCGCCGTCAAGCAGGGCCAGTGTACAGTGCTCAAAGTCGAGCACCCACTTGATCTGGCCAATGAGCCGTTTCAGCAGGATTTGCAGGTCGGCCGTCTGTGTGATCTCGAGCACGATATCGGAAAGCATGCCATAGCGTGCCGCCTGTACCTGCTTTTTCTCCTGTTCCATCGCCTCAGCGCCCCAACCCCTCGGCTATAACCGGCTCCACCGTGACCTTCAAGCTGTCAGCAAGGATGTCGAAGAAGGTGGCCATCGCAGCATTCACAGCGATGTCCACAATCTCCTCATCCGTGATGCCCAGGTCGCGCAGCCGCTCATAGTCCTCTGCGGCCACGTCCGCCGGACTGTGAGAAACCTTCAGGGCGAAGGCAATGATTGCCTGGATGCGCTTGGGCGACACATTGTCCAAGTCATTCACCAGCGCGCTCAACGTCTGGTCGTCAACCCCCAAAGTACGGCAGGAAAACTCGTTCTGGGCAGCGCAGTACTCGCAGTTCCGGGACTCGGCAACGACATAGAGGATCATGGCCTGCAGCGCCCTCGGCAGCGTTGTCTGCCGGACAAAGTTCCCATACAGTCCCCAGGCGGCTGCCCCAGAGGCCTGCGAGATCGCCAGCGTCGTCATCATGTTCGGTACAAAGGGGATATTCAGGTCGCGCTTGATGTCAGCATAGATTTGGGCCACGCCCCCCGTGGCTTCTGCTTCCTCTACAGGCTGCAAATTGCTCTCAGGTAGATATTTCATGGTGTGCTATTTGTCTCCTTTTTCTCTCTGTTCCTAAATCCATGGTGGCGTCCAGCGCGCCACCCACAGCCCCTACCACTAATACTGCTTATTAAAACTAATTATATCATAGAAAATTTACATTGTCAAGTCGAGGCGGCAGGATGAAGGGCAATCTCACTTTTGCCATCGGAGAGGGATGTGTCATAGCCCTACAGGGGATCGGCTCTTCGGCCGGGCCGTGGAGTCAGGCTCGAAATGCCTTATGCCCTGTACACCTTGCACATGAGACCACGCAGGTTGGGCGACCCCATGGCCGGATCGTGGGGTGGGGAACTGTCAGTGAGGTAGTTCAGGTTCGCCTCTTGCCAGCCATAGAGATCCGCAGGACCTCGCTCCGGGAACCACCAGCCATGGGCCACGATCACGACCCTGGGGTCCAGGTCGGCATTCAGCCGGAGCCTCTGTCTAATCCTGCCCCTGGGTGTCTCGATGTAGACCAGGTCGCCCTGCCTCAGACCCAGCCCTGCCGCAGTCTCCGGATTCAGTTCGGTGAGGGGCTCGGGCGAAAGCTTGCGCAGACCAGGGATGCTGCGATGGCTGGCCTGGTAATAGACCGGGTTCTTGCAATTGGTAAGCACCAGCGGATACTCTTTGGCCAAATCCGGCGATCCAAAGGGCGTCTGCGGCGGCTCGTGGTAGGCTGGTAGCGGATCGAGCCCCAGGCTTGCCAGCCGTTGGGAAAAAAGCTCCACTTTGCCGGTGGGAGTTTGGAACCCTTCTTCCTCGTATTTCCGATAGCGGGTCTCCGGGGCACAGATACCCAGCGCCACAAGCTGGTCAAAGGTGATCCCGGCCGGCTGCAAGATGGCACCGAGGGCTGCGGAATCACTGTCCCAAAAGTACTGCCCATAGCCCATCCTCTCGGCAATCCGGCCTATCCACTGTGCATCGGACAGGCAGGCGCCCGGCGGATCGACGATCTTGCGGTGCGCGGCGATACAGCCCTGGTTCTTGACCAGGGTATCATATTCAAGGTCGGCTGCAACAGGAAGCACGATGTCGGCCAGCTCGGCGGTTGGCGTCATGAACAGTTCAGCGACTACGAGAAAATCCAGTTTCTCGAGGGCCTTGTACGTCGTGGCGGCATTGGCGTGCGTCAATAGCGGATTGCTGCCAAAGATCAAGGCTGCCTTGAGGGGATAAGGAACCTCCTCCAAGATGGCCCGGCTGGATTCCTGGCCGGGCACAATGCCCATCTCGGCCGCCAGCGTGTACTGGCTCCCAACCTGTCTTTTCAAGCGCTCTGGAGATCTGTCCACCCGCGCGAAATCAGCGGCACTCAGCATGGGCAGCGGACTTGGAAAGACACCCCCACCGGGCACGTCGAGGTTGCCCGTGATGGCTTCAAGCATCACCAGGGCGCGGCAGGCCTGGAAAGCGTTGCTGGTCTGATCCAGGGCATTCCCCCACTGGATGGCAGCAGGCTTGGTCGCGGCATACAGGCGGGCAGCCTGTTGAATCTGTGCTTCCGGCACCCAAGTTCTCTCTGTGACCTCGCTGGGTGGATAGGCGGTCACGAATTCTCTCAACAGATCAAAGCCTACGGTCCACTTGTCTACAAAGTCCTTGTCGTAGAGCTTCTCATCAATGATCACGTTCAGCATGCCCAGGGCCAGAAGCCCATCACTGCCGGGTCTTGGTTTCAGCCAGACATCAGCCCTGGACGCCAGGGAGATTTTTCTGGGATCGATGACAATGAACTTGGTGCCCTGATCAAAGGCGGCCCGGAACCGGGCCGGTGGCCCATCGCTGCAGTTCTGGAGTGAATTTCTGCCCCAGATCATGAGACACTTGGGGGGATGGTCATAGTCTGGGTAGGCCCGATGGCCGCAGGTATACTTGGCGGCCATCGTCCTGGGCGCGTGACAGCCATCGTCGGTACTGACGGTATTGGGGGTTCCCAGGACACTGGCCAACCTCCGGATAAAGTGCCGCTCCATCCCCTTGAGCGCTCCCTCGTACAGCAGAATAGACTCGGCACCGAAATGCTCAATGTGCGCCTGAAGCTTCCCGGAAATGGTATCCAGCGCCTCATCCACCGAAATCACTTGCCACTTTCCGCTGCCCTTCCCACCGATCCGTTTCAGGGGTGACGTCAAGCGCTGGGGATGGTTGAGCAACTCGGGCAGCGCCCGCCCCTTGGGGCAGATGTAGCCCTCATTGAAAGGACAATCCGGATTGCCCCGAACAGCAGCCACCTTCCCATCTACGACATCCACCAGGATGCCACAGGAGCCGCCGCAGAGCCGGGAACAATAGGTCTCTATCACCTCAGGCACCCGCAAGCCTCAGTTCCATGTTGGCGCATGATATACACCCTCAGAATGAACAGCCATCGAAGTCGAGCGTCCGCGTCGGTCAGCAGCTACCCTAATCGGTATGCACCAACACCTTGTTTCGACCGCAGTGAGAGCGCTGGCCGGCCACAACACCCTCGTCAAAGAATCCCAAAAGCCCCTCATCTCGCTCGATTCTTTCATACTCTGCCACGACAAAAAGCCTGCTTCCGCATTTGCAGCGCGGTCTCCCTTCGCGCAATGGCTTTCTGTGAGCTCCCGTGAAACGCAAGATACGTTCTGAGCCGCCACACTCAGAGCATCGGCCCAGAACCTCGCCCTTAAAATTACCTTTGCGAGAACCGGTGTGGTGCACAATGGTGAGATCAAAAGGCACCAAGCCACAAGTCTGGCACCTCGAGAGAGAAAAGGTGTGATAGTCATCGGGGTAACGGTGAGCGGCAATGCGCTTTCTGGCAAACGCCTCCAGATTTGAGAGAAATTGGGCTATTCATCTACAGATGCCTCCGCAAGTAGCTACATCATATCATAGGAGACAAGTATCCCAAAGTAGGACCAGCAACAAAGAATACGAGGAGATTAGACATCACCACGGGATAGTCAGGGGTTGATTGACCGTCCATGGAGGATCGATCTGCAAATAGAGGCAGGGTGAACCTATGTCAGCGAAACAGCTTGCTGGGGAAAGAAGGAAGAAGCTAGATTGGGTGGGCCAACTCGAGGACTTGCTTGTCCTTGAGCGTGAAATTGGTGATCCAGCGGTACTCCTGGCGGGTTTTGCCCTGCAGACCGGTGAGAAAGGTGAAATGGTTTTCAGGTGTAAGCGGCAGAAGCGATTCGAACTCGTTGTGCACAAAAGGGATATCTCCGTCTTTGTGCACGATCATGAACTTCCAGTTGTTCTCCTCACAAATGCTCATGGTCGGGCCGCCGGCAAAGAGCGAGTCCAAGCTCAGGCAGATGGGCAAGCGGGGAAATTCTGCTTTGAGCCGCTCGGCCAGGCGATAGCGATACAGGACCTTCTTCCGAATCAAGGTCCTGATCAGAGCCGTGACAACCGCTTGCACCTGGTCGGGGTTCAGTCGACCAAAAGCCACGTTGAGAGTGTCACCGTGGGGACAGGTATCCGTACCGAACAGGGCCTGAAACTTGGCTATTGGGTTCAGGCATCGCACTGTTCATGCTCGACATCGGCACCTCTTCTTGCAGAACGTTCTGGGTACGGCCTACTTGAGGATACTCCAAAACGGTTGCGAGTGTGAAAAAGATGCGAAGGCCAAGCGTGGGCTCCTGAAAAAAGACAATCGCTGTCCCAGGGCAGGGCAGAGACAGAGTTTACCAAAAGAAATGGGTAGAAGCAGCAAGATAAAGGCCTCCGTGCCAGGGAGGAAGACTCGGTACTCAGGGAAAGGAAAGTGAGTTTGCGCGAAAAGTTCGCGCTGATATTGACGGCAAGGCGATTCTAACCCGGGGTGCCAAGGCTCTGTAAGGGAGCCAACCACGTTGTACGACAGATAGTAGCGATCAGTACCTACTGCCCCGGATATTGGGGGCAGGAGGAAGCGCTCGCTCTCTGCGTCGCAGGCAATCTGGGAATCCACATCGACGGCGGGGGTTCTGTGCGAAAAATGGGGTATTCTTCATTGCTGAACCGCCTCCGTCAATGTTGACAGCATTTTGCAATTCGTGTATAATGTATAGGCTCCTGTGTTCCAAGAGATCAGACAGGCTGGTCGTAGGCTGCCTGGCCGTCCAGGCCTCGATGCGGTGGCGAAGTGAGCCTCGTACCGTGAATGGAGGTGGCGGCTCAAGAAGCGCTCTGAGGATGTTGAATCCGGCCTCGGGTAGGCGGAAACGTTAGCGCCTCATGGACCGGTGTGCAGATCTGACGAGGGTGCCAGGTACAGCCAACGCCGCAGGTTTTTTGCGGCTGGCTGGTGTGGCAGCTGATGGTAGGTGGGACTCGGCTTCTCTCCTGAAAGGAGCTTTGCAAGCAGCCGAGTTTTCTCTTGTTTGACAGGCGCTCACTTTTGTATGTGAGGAGATATTGGTATTTATGGATCAGATCCAGGGTATGACAGGTACGGCGACCCCAGGCGGTGTCTCAAATGATGAGGGGGAACGAGAGGATCAGGAGATCCTGGTCACGGAGCAGGACAGTTCTGGTGAGATGGGCGAGTTGGCCGTCGAAGACTGGGACTACCAGCGCCCCAAAACAGGACAGGTTCGAGTTGGCGTGATCCTGACCATTGGGCCTCAGGAGATCATTGTTGACGTCGGAGACAAGCGTGATGGGCTGGTCCCTTTCGCCGATATGCAGCGTATGGGCCCGGAAGCCCTCGCGGAACTGAGTGTGGGAGATGAGGTACCGGTCTACATCTTGAGGCCTGAAGATCGGGATGGCAATCTCCTGGTCTCTCTTTTCATGGCGCGTCAGGAGAAGGCGTGGCTGCGCGCGCAGGCACTGGCCGAGAGCGCCGAAGCCTGGGAAGGTGTAGTAGACGGTTACAACAAGGGGGGCCTGGTCATTCCCTTGGACGATATCCGGGGATTTGTACCGGCTTCGCAGATACCAGGGTTTCCCCGTGGACTTGGTCAGGAAGAGCGGATCGAGCGTCTGGCAGAAATGGTCGGAGAGACCTTGGTGGTGAAGGTGATCGAGGTTGATCGGCGCAAGCGCAGGCTCATTCTTTCAGCCAGTGCCGCCCAGCGAGAATGGCGGCAGCAGCATCGCGAGCGATTGCTTGCTGATCTGCGCGAAGGTGAGGTGCGTTCGGGTCGCGTCAGCAGCCTCTGTTCTTTTGGCGCCTTTGTTGATCTGGGTGGGACTGATGGGCTCATCCATCTATCGGAACTGAGCTGGCAGCGGGTCCGGCATCCCAGGGAAGTCGTAGCCGTAGGTGATGAGGTCGAGGTCTATATATTGCGCCTTGATCAAGATCGCAATCGCATCGGTTTGAGCTTGAAGCGTCTGCAGCCCGAGCCTTGGGCCCTGGTTGAAGACAAGTACGAACTGGGCCAACTCATCGAAGGTACGGTCACCAACGTTGTCGACTTTGGCGCATTTGCCGAGATTGGTGAAGGGATTGAGGGACTGATTCACGTCTCAGAGCTGACGGACGGACAGATCTCCCATCCACGTGAAGTTGTGAAGAAGGGCGATCACCTGTTGCTGAGGATCATCCGCATTGATGCCCGTCGTAAGCGCTTGGGCCTCAGCCTGAAGCGCGTGCTGGAATCCGAGTGGGCGGAGTGGGCCGCAAGCCTCGCCGAACCCGATGCGGACGCGGCGGCAGATCCCGCAGCAGAGCTGGATGCAGAAGCAGTGGATGAGGGCGGTGAACCTCTGGATCTGGAGCTGGAGGCGCCGGTCGTAGAGGTCGCGGAAGCAGATCTGGAGGAAGCAGAGGAAGCCGTCCAACTCGTAGAATTGGACATGGAAGAGGTCGTGGCCGAGGCGGTGGAAGCAGATCTGGAGGAAGTAGAGGAAGCCGTCCAACTCGTAGAATTGGACATGGAAGAGGTCGTGGCCGAGGCGGTGGAAGCAGATCTGGAGGAAGCAGAGGAAGCCATCGAACTCGTGGACCTGGGCATGGAAAACCCGGTGGCAGAGGTGGCAGAATTGCAGAAGCCGGAGCAGGCTCAGGTTCAATCAGACGTGCTGGCGGAAGCTGTAGAGTTGGCAGCCCTAGAGATAGAAGGTACCGAACAAGCCTCATCTATGCTGGCGGACGAACCAGAATCACAGGAACCGGATCAGATCCAAGAGATCTTGGAATCGGCCGAGGTCGATCCGGAGGCGGACGGCAGGTCAGAGGTCCTGGCCCTCGAGGATCCGGAACCTGCCATGGCAGAGTGATGCGGATCTGAACTCGTCAGGAATGAGTGATGATGATGACACCGGTGACGGCAAGCCTAAAAGAACGCCTGCAGCAAGAGTTGGATGCGGCGTTGGAAGAGATCGTACGGCTGGAGGAGCGCCTGGAACGAAAGGGTGACTATGGGCTGGGCAAAGGCGATCCTAGTATCTATGAGTGGGAGATGTGTCTAGCCCTAAAACAGCGTGCGGAGAACAAGGCGCGATCGCTGGAGGTTGCCCTGCGCAAGGCTGAACAGGGCGACTATGGTATCTGTGAGGTATGTGGGCAAGCCATCGATCCGGCTCGTCTGGCCATATTGCCCCATACAAAGCGGTGTATTGGCTGCGCGCAAAAGAAGTAGCGCCGGCAGGACGAGGATAAGAAGCAGCACCGCCTGGGGCGGACTCTGGGCGGTGTTTTCATTGTGCCTTTGTGCGTCCGAGATATCTTGCAGACCCTGGCTACTTGCCAATTGGGGGCCTTTTTCCGTAAGATGGGACGATTCACAAATGCTGGCATGGAGGGCAGTTCTATGGTGAATACTGTTCGGTACCCCGGCGCCATACCCGAGCGCCTCGGTTATCTGACCGAGTTGGCGGACAATCTTTGGTGGAGTTGGCATCCGTCAGCACGCAACCTCTTCAAAGCGATGAGCTATCCTCTGTGGAAGAGTACCCGCCACAATCCAGTGCGGATGCTCCAATTGGTGAGCCCTGAGCGCTTGGAAGCCCTGGCCCGTGATGCTGGCTTTCTCACCCTCTATGATAGTGTTTGGGCTGCCTTTGAGACCGAGCTTGGAGATGGGCATCTCTGGTTCAGGGAGCAGCACCCTGGGCCATACGAGCCCATCGCTTACTTTTCTGCAGAATTTGGCCTTCATGGCTCTCTGCCCATCTATTCTGGCGGACTGGGTGTGCTCTCGGGCGATCACTGTAAAGAGGCCAGCGATTTGGGTTTGCCCTTTGTCGGTGTTGGCTTTATCTATCCGCAGGGCTACTTTCGTCAGCATATCCCCCCCGATGGCTGGCAGGAGGCGATCTATGATACACTGAATATCAATCAAGTATCACTTCACCCCGTGCTGGACGTCAACGGCAACCGATTGATGGTCCAGGTAGCTCTGCGTGGCGTGCCGGTCCACGTACAGGTGTGGGAGGTGAGGGTCGGTAGGCTGTGCCTATACCTGATGGATACGGATGTTCCCCAAAATGCGCCGTGGGATCGCGGTCTGTCAGCCCGGCTGTACGGTGGGGATCAGGAAACACGCATCCGGCAGGAAATGGTTTTGGGCATGGGTGGTGTTCGGGTACTGCAGTCTCTGGGCATCTCACCCAGTGCGTGGCACATGAACGAGGGGCATTCGGCCTTTTTGGTTCTTGAACGGCTGCGGGGCATGGCTCAGGATGGGCTTGCTTTTGAGGATGCGGTGGAATCTGTTCGGAGCACAACCGTCTTTACCACGCACACGCCGGTACCGGCCGGCCACGATGCTTTTCCTCTGTACCTCATGGATGAGTACTTTGGACGTTACTGGCAGGAGATGGGCATTAGCCGCGAGCAATTCATGGTTCTAGGCGAATACGAGGGGCGCTTCAATATGACGGTGTTGGCGTTGCGCCTGGCAGGCCGGACCAACGGCGTCAGCCAGATCCATGGCAAGGTATCGCGCGAGATGTGGCAATCGGTCTGGCCCGACTGCCGCGTCGAAGAGGTGCCCATTGTAGCGATCACCAATGGCGTTCATGTACCGAGCTGGATCTCGACCGAGTTGAAGACGATCTACGCTCGATATCTGAGCGAGGGCTGGGAGGAACGCCACGATGACCTGGCCTTGTGGGAAGACCTGGCCAGGTTACCCGACGAGGCACTGTGGGCAGTGCACCAGGAACTCAAGTTCAAACTGCTTACTTTCGTGGATGCGCGCACGCGGGAGCGCTGGCGCGCGGGTGGGATGGGCGCCAGCCAGGTACTGGCCTCAGGCGCCCTGCTGGACCCTGAGGCCCTGACTATTGGTTTTGCGCGGCGCTTTGCTACCTACAAGCGGGCCACGCTCATTTTCCGGGACGTGCGACGATTGAAGCAGATCCTCCACGCTGAGCGCCGGCCGGTCCAGATCGTCTTTGCTGGAAAAGCCCATCCTGCCGACGGCGGCGGCAAGCAGCTCATCCAGGATGTTTATCGCTTTGCTCAGGATCCGGAATTCGGCGGGCGTGTTGCATTTCTTGAGAACTATGATCTGCACATGGCTCACTTTTTGGTGCAGGGCGTGGACGTGTGGCTGAACAACCCTCGGTCTCCCAATGAGGCGAGTGGCACCAGCGGTATGAAGGCAGCCATGAACGGCGTGCCGAACTTGAGTGTGCTTGATGGCTGGTGGCCGGAGGCTTATCAACCGCCGCAGGACAATCGCCCTCCGAACGGTTGGGCCTTTGGTGACGTCCATTATGCTGACTGGGATACGCAGGATGAGTTGGACAGCCAGGTACTCTACCGCATCCTGGAAGAACAAGTTGTACCCCTCTACTACGATCGAGATGCGGCTGGCATCCCGCGTGGCTGGGTACAGGTGATGAAGGAAGCGATCCGCACCAGCATAGCTGCGTTCTCCATGCGACGCATGGTAAAGGACTATACGCGACAGATGTACTTGCCGGCCATGTCCAAGCTCGAAAGCTGAGCGCCACTGGCGTTTCTACTCGGGTGTTTTGACGAAACCTTTGCTGTGTGCTATACTCGTCGCGTTCGCTTGGCGAACGACCACAGGGAGGCAGTCTTTCTATGGCAGAAAGCAGGGGGACCAGAAAGATACTCGTGACCGGCGCCGTGGGCCAGATCGGTTCCGAGTTGACGATTGAGCTACGCTGTCGGTATGGTGCCGAGAATGTGGTGGCCACCGGACACAGGACGAAACCGAGTACGGTTCTGTGCGACGGTGGCCCCTTTGAGTTTATTGACGTAACGCGGCAGGAAACCATCGCGGCTGTCGTGGACAAATACAACATCGATACCGTCTACCACATGGCCGCAGTTCTCTCTGCTGTGGGAGAAGAGAAGCCTCAGGTAGCCTGGGCCGTGAATATGAATGGCCTTTACAATGTTCTCGAGGTCGCTCGGGAACGCAGGCTGGCCAAGTTGTTTTGTCCCAGCTCCATTGCCGTTTTTGGCCCAGAGACTCCGCGCGACAATACCCCCCAGGAGACGGTCCTGCGACCTACGACAATGTACGGTGTAAGCAAGGTGGCTGGCGAATTGCTCTGCGATTATTATGTCCGCCGTTTTGGTGTTGATGTGCGTGGTGCTCGCTATCCCGGTATCATCAGCAGTGAGACGCTGCCGGGAGGTGGTACGACCGACTATGCTGTCGCCATCTTTTATGAGGCCATAGCCCGCCAGCGCTACACCTGTTTTGTTCGTGAGGACACAGTTCTGCCAATGATGTACATGCCCGACTGTATAAAAGGCTCCATTGACCTCATGGATGCTGACTTTTCTCAGCTCAAACACCATGCCGATTTTAACATGACATCCATGAGCTTCTCAGCAGGGCAACTGGCGGCCGAGATCAAGAAGCATATCCCCCAGTTTTCCTGTGACTATGAGCCTGACTCCCGACAGGCTATCGCTGATTCCTGGCCCAGGTCCATTGACGACAGCGTGGCCCGCAGGGAATGGAGTTGGCAACCTGAGTATGACCTGGCAGCCATGACGTCCGACATGCTGGACAAGCTGGGCGCGCGCCACGCCGCCGGGCGGCTATATCCAGGCGACGAGGTAAGCTGTGATTGAAAATGGGGCCACGTGTGCTGTGGATCTATCGTTGCCCGGTAATAGCGTTTCTGTTTTTGGCTGATATGCCTCCAAGGCTGTGTCCCGAGACTTGTTCGGGCTGCAAATATTCGAGAGCGAAGGAGTGATGGATGACGGACAAGTTTGACTTTATTCGCGATGATGTGACTGGCTTGAAAGAGTCGGGACTATTCATCAACCTGCGGATCATGGGCTCGCCAGCCGATGCCTGGATGTTTGTTGATGGTAAGAAGGTTCTCAACTTTTGTACGAACAATTACCTCGGGCTTGCCAATCATCCGAGGCTGAAGGATGCTGCTCGCAAGGCCGTTGAGGAATGGGGGGTCGGACCGGCGGCGGTGCGCTCAATTGCCGGCACACAGGGGTTGCACGTACAGTTGGAAGAACGCCTTGCAGCCTTCAAGGGTGTGGAGGACTCGCTTTATGTGCAAAGTGGTTTCTGCGCCAACCAGGCGGCCATCGCACCACTGGTCGGAAGAAACAGAGCCACCGGCGAACAGGACATCATCTTTTCAGACCGGCTGAACCATGCCTCCATCATCGACGGGGCGCGTCTTTCCGGGGCCAAGATCGCTGTCTATGAGCATTGTGATGCCATGGATGCCGAGCGCGTCATCAGAGAAAATTTGCCGAACTACCGCCGAGGGTTGCTGGTGACCGATGGCGTGTTCAGTATGGACGGGGACGTTGCTCCCCTGGACGAGCTGTACAAAGTGGCCGAAAAGTATGGCGTCATGACCATGGTCGATGATGCCCACGGTGAAGGTGTGCTTGGTGGGGGCAAGGGCATCGTGCACCACTTTGGTCTCCAGGGCAAGTTCGATGTGGAAATTGGCACGTTGAGCAAAGCTTTTGGTGTAGTGGGCGGCGTGATCGCAGGCAAAAAGGTCGTTGTGGATTATGTGCGGCAGAAGGCGCGACCCTTTCTTTTTTCCAGTGCCACCACCCCACCTGACACGGCAGCCTGCCTCGCGGCTGTGGATCTCTTGGAGGAAAGCTCCGAGCTGGTGGAAAAACTGTGGGCCAATGCCAAGTATTTCAAGGAAAGTATGGCGGAACTGGGTTTTGATACAGGCCGTACCGAGACGCCTATCATTCCGGTGATGCTGGGCGAAGCGCCTCTGGCCAAAGAGTTCTCGCGCAAGTTATTTGAGAACGGTGTGTTCGCCATGGCATTGGGCTTCCCCACGGTACCACAAGGATTGGCAAGGATCCGGGTCATGAATACCGCGGCCCACAGCCAGGAAGACTTGGACACGGGCCTGGCCGCGTTTGAGAAGGTTGGGCGCGAACTGGGTGTGATCTAGCCCGTACGGACAACGGCTGTGTTCATTCGATTGTGGGGGAGGTTGCTAGGGCCAATTGTCAGAGGTTGCCAGAGCCCACTGGTCGCGAATTTCCTGTCGGGGCTGGTCTGAAAGGGGCTGGGACCCTTTGTTCTGTGGGTAACGGCAAACGACCGCGCTTGACGTCTGGCGTTACTTGTGGTATCATATACTGGGTTGTGATGCGTCGTAGCGAGCAACTGGCGATGAGTGGTTCCGGAGGTGTTCTGCCATGAGACGAAGACTGTGGACCTTGGGCATATTCCTGCTGATAGTGGCGGTTGGCTCGATCGGGCTGACTGGCTGCTCCAGGCAGGCCCAGGTGCGCGAAGAACAAACCTCAGAGCAGCCCACAACCTTGGCCGAGATGATACCAGAGAGCGAGAATATGGTGCCGATGCCGGGAGAAACTGTGGTTTCTGCGGTTTCGCCAACGCCAGCGCCCAATACGCCGGATGCCGGGGAACAGTCAGCATCCTCTTCTGCCGCAGAACAATCGCAATCTCCTACTCCTGAGCCGGTGGTTCCCATCGAGCCTGCTGCCGATCCAACTGAAACCGCAACTGCAGCCGCAAATGCGCAAATGCGGCCGCAACTACGGCCGAGACAGCGCCGACTGCTCAGGCATCGGATTCCAATGGGGCAGGGCAGACTATCGTCCACAGGGTCAGAAAGGGTGAGACCCTCTCAGGGATCGCCCAACGGTATGGCACCACGACCAAGGCCATTAGAAAAGCCAACGACATATCTGATCCCAGCCTCATCATTCCAGGCCAGATGCTCACGATCCAGGCGTCGGGTGATAGTGAGACATCAAGTTGCCGCAAGGAACACACGGTCAAGAAAGATGAGTGGGTGTGGCAGATAGCCGAGCAATATGATGTGAAGCCCAAGGAGATCCTGGCTGCCAATAATTTGACCAGCAAGCAGGCCGAAACGCTTCAGCCCGGCACGGTGTTGTGTATTCCGTAGCCGAGGGCTGTGTTTGTGCGATTGTGTGTAATAGTTGCGATCTGGGGTGTGCTACCGCTTTGCACAATCCTTCAAAGATGAGGAGAGAAAAGAATGCCACTACTAGAAGTCAAGGGGCTCAAGACCCAGTTCTTCACCCAGGATGGCGTGGTCAAGGCCGTCAACGGCGTTTCATTCTACGTGGAAGAGGGGGAGACCCTCGGCATCGTAGGCGAGAGCGGCTGCGGCAAGAGCGTGAGCGTGTTGTCGGTTATGCGTCTCATTCCCCAGCCGCCCGGCAAGATCGTGGATGGGGAGGTGCTCTTTCATGGGCAGAACCTGCTCGAATCTGAGTGACAACGAGATCCGCCAGGTGCGCGGCAACAAGATTGCCATGATCTTCCAGGACCCGATGACCTCTCTCAACCCGGTGCTGACCATTGGCCGGCAGATCGGCGAGGCGCTGGAACTGCACATGGGCATGAACAGGGAGGAGGCTCGCAAGCGAAGCGCCGAACTGCTGGAGATGGTCGGCATCCCCGAGGCCGACAGATCGCCTGGACGACTATCCCCACCAGTTCTCTGGCGGAATGCGCCAGCGGGCCATGATCGCCATGGGCTTGGCCTGCAATCCCCAGCTGCTCATCGCCGACGAGCCGACCACGGCGCTCGACGTGACGATCCAGGCCCAGATCGTCGAACTGGTCAAGCGGCTGCGCGACGAGATCGGCATGGCCATCATCTGGATCACCCACGACCTGGGGGTGGTCGCTGGCCTGGCCGACCGGATGATGGTCATGTACGCCGGCTTTGTCGTGGAAGAGGCGCACGGTCAAGGAGGTCTACGCCAATCCCCGCCATCCCTACACCATCGGCCTTCTGGGCTCTCTGCCCCGGCTGGATGAGATCCGCGAGGACAAGCTGACGTCCATTGAGGGGCTGCCCCCCGACCTGATCGCCCTGCCAGCGGGCTGTCCTTTTGAGGCGCGCTGTGTCTATGCCATCGAAAAGTGCAGGACGGAGCGGCCCGAACTGGAACCGTGGGACCCAGGCACCGCATTGCTTGCTGGGTGGATGTGACACAGGCGCGCGAATGCGGCTTAGCCAGCACCCGAGAACAGCGGTCCATAGAACCCTGACATTGTACTTTCGACGGAGTTTGAAATCATTGTAGAAGGAATAGGTGTGACGAATGACAGAAAATGGAACTCTGGTACAGGTTCGCGATCTAAAAATGCACTTTCCCATCACCCAGGGGATCATCATCCAGCGCAGGTCGGCGCCATCAAGGCGGTGGATGGCATTAGCTTTGACATCCTGCAGGGCGAGACCCTGGGCTTGGTGGGCGAATCGGGCTGTGGCAAGTCGACGACCGGACGGGCCATCCTGCAGCTCTATCGCCCTACGGCTGGTGAGGTCTACTTTGAGGGCCAGGACCTGACCGAGCTGAAGGGCGAAACGCTGCGGCAGATGCGCCGCCGGATGCAGATGATCTTCCAGGACCCCTATGCCTCCCTGAACCCGCGCATGACCGTGGGCGACATCATCGGCGAGCCTCTGGTCGTGCACAACATCTCCAAGGGCAAAGAGCGCCGGGAGCGGGTACAGGAGCTTGCTGCGGGTGGTGGGCCTCAATCCCTACTTTGTCAACCGCTATCCCCACGAGTTTTCTGGCGGGCAGCGGCAGCGCATCGGCGTCGCCCGCGCCCTGGCCGTGAATCCCGACTTTATCATCTGCGACGAGCCGATTTCGGCGCTGGACGTGTCGATCCAGGCCCAGATCATCAACCTGCTGGAAGATCTCCAGGCTGAGTTTAATCTGACCTACCTGTTTATCGCCCACGACCTGTCGGTGGTGCGGCACATCTCGGACCGCATCGCCGTCATGTACCTGGGCAAGATCGTGGAGCTGACCGACCGCACAGGAGCTGTACGACAATCCGTTGCATCCCTATACCCAGGCGCTCCTCTCCGCAGTGCCGATCCCTGACCCGGTGGTGGAGGAGAAACGCAAGCGCATCATCCTGGAAGGGGATGTGCCCAGCCCGGCCAACCCGCCCGTGGGCTGCAACTTTAACACGCGTTGTCCCGGTGGTCATGGATATCTGCAAGGAGCAGGAACCAGAGTTTGTGGACTCGGGCGGCGGACACTGGGTCGCTTGCTTCCGGGTAAACTGAACAATTGCTCCTGGGCGGACGTTCCAGTGTCAGGGACGTCGTCGATTTCAATGATCCCTTGTGAAGAGACAGATGTGCTTCGTCCATCTACAGTAATATCTGCTCACAGGCCCTCGTATCGCCTGTGAGCGGTGGCTGGCCAAAGGAGGTGATGAGGCGGGCTCGATCTGCTGACAGGTTCCCCGCGCCTGTAATTTCGTTTGATCCGTAGTATAAAAAAACGAAAATGGGAGGAGACAATGTTTTCAAACAAGAAATTGGCGATCCTCGTCGTCTTGATGATGATCGCTCCTATGGTGTTGGCCGCCTGCGGCGCTACCCCCGAGCCGCAGGTAATCATCCAGACCGTGCCCGTCGAGGTCACCAAGATCATCGAAAAAGAGGGCGAGAAGGTCACCATCATCGAGACCCAGATCGTTGAGGTCGAAGAGCACGGTCGAGGTCGAGAAGGTGGTCGAGGTCACCGCGGTGCCCGAGGAAGCGGCTCCCGCAGGCCCGGCCGTGGCACCCGACCCCGACACCTACACCTTTGTCACCTTTGGCGACATCGATACCATGGACCCCAACCTGGCCTACGATACCGCCAGCGCGGCCCTGATCCTGAACGTTATGGAAGGCCTGCTCTTCTTCAACCGCGAGAACATGACCGAGTACGTGCCGGTGCTGGCCACCGAGATCCCCACCGTGGAGAACGGCGGCATCTCTGAGGATGGCATGACCTACACCTTTAACATCCGCGAGGGCGTCAAGTTCCACAACGGCAACGACCTGACCCCCAGCGACTTTGAGTACACCTTTGAGCGCGGCCTGATGCAGTCGGACGTCAACGGCCCGCAGTGGCTGCTCATCGAGCCGCTCATGGGCTATGCCATCCGGCGACATCACCGAGGAGATTGGCGACGGCGCGTACGCCGGCGACCCCGAGGGGCTGCGGGCCAATGCCACGCCCGAAGAGCTGATGGCCGTCTGCGAGAAGGCCAAGGCCTCGGTCGAGGCCGATGACGAGGCCGGCACGCTGACCTTCAACCTGGCCCAGCCGTGGGGACCCTGGCTGGCCACCCTGGCCCAGTCCTGGGGCGCGGCCATGGACAAGGAATGGGCCATAGAGAACGGCGCCTGGGACGGTACCTGCGAGACCTGGGTGGACCACTATTCGCCAGGAGCTGAGAACACACCCCTGGGCTCGGTCATCAATGGTACCGGCCCCTACAAGCTGGACTACTGGACGCCCGGACGAGGAGTGGGTCCTGACCGCCAACGAGGACTACTGGCGGGCAGAAGGGCGACGAGATGTGGCCCGGCGGCCCCAGCGGCGTGCCCCGGATCAAGCGCATCGTTCAGCAAGCTGGTGGACGAGTGGGGCACCCGCTTTGCCATGCTGCAGGCTGGCGACGCCGAGAACGTAGCCGTTCCCGCGGCCAACCGGCCCCAGGTGGACGAGTTCGTGGGCGAGGTCTGCGACTATGAGACCAACGAATGCACGCCCACCGACAACCCCGACGCACCCTTGCGCAAGTGGGGTAACCTGCCCAGTGTGAGCCGCACCAATGTGTTCATGAACTTTGACCTGAGCCAGGAAGAGGGCACCAACCCCTACATCGGCAGCGGCCAATTGGACGGCAACGGCATTCCGCCCGACTTTTTCAACGACATCCACGTCCGCAAGGCGCTCAACTACTGCTTCGACTATGATACCTTTATCGCCGACGCCCAGAACGGCGAGGGCATCCGCAACAACGGCCCCATCATCTACGGCATGCTGGGCTACAACGAGGACGGCCCGATGTACGAGTACGACCTGGAGAAGTGCGAGGCAGAGCTGGCCGCAGGCCTGGGACGGCGTGCTGCCCGAGACCGGCTTCCGCTGTCCAGATGGCCTACAACACCGGCAACGTCACTCGCCAGACAGCCTGCTCCATCCTGCAGTCCAGCCCTGCGCACCATCAACGAGAACTACCAGATCGAGTGCCTGGGCCTGCCCTGGCCGACGATGCTGCGCTCCTTCCGCGCCGGGCAACTGCCCCTGACCGCCAGCGGCTGGATCGAGGACATCCACGACCCGCACAACTGGGTGCAGCCCTTCACCGTCGGCACCTATGCCGGCCGCCAGAACCTGGATCCGGACTTGAAGGCACAGTTCCAGGAGTGGTCACCGCTGGCGTGATGGCCGCCGACCCCGCCGAGCGCGAGAAGATCTATGCCGATCTGCAGCAGCTCTTCCACGACACGGCCATCCAGATCACGCTGTCGCAGGCAGGCAGATACTCGCTACGAGCAGCGCTGGGTGCAAGGACTGGTACTATAACCCGATCCTGTTCGCAGGCTACTTCTACGCCTATGACCAGGTCTGTGAATAGCAAGTGAGTCTTGCTTAGTCTCTTTCCGGCGGGGGCGCATGGCCCCCGCCGGAAAGTCTGTTTTTGAATCGAGGCAGAACCTATGACTGCTTATATCATCCGGCGTTTGATCCAACTGCCCATCACTGCCCTCGGGGTGACAGTGCTGGTCTTTGCAATGACCATGACCCTCGATCCGGTGGAGCGTTCGGCGCTGTACGTCCGCGACATCCCCCACACCGAAGGGGCCATCGACGCCGTCATCCGGCGCTACGGACTGGATGATCCGTTCCACGATGCAGTACTGGCGCTGGCTCGTCGGCCGCACGGACCCCGAGACGGGGGAGACGAGTGGGCGGCATCCTGCGCGGTGACTTGGGTTTCTCCCGCACCGGCCGCGTACCGGTCATGGAGCTTCTCAAGCTGCGCCTGCCCGCGTCGGTGGAGCTTGGCGCTGTGGAGCGTGGTGCCCATCATCGCCGTTGGCGTCTGGTTGGGGATCCTGGCGGCAAAAAACCACAACAAACTCATCGACCAGGGTGCACGAGTATTCGCCCTGGTCGGTTGGTCCTTCCCTACTTTTGTCTTTGCTCTGTTGGTGCTCGATGATCTTTTACGCCAAGCTGGGCTGGTTCCCGCCCGGCCGTCTTTCTGACTGGGCCACGCAGGTGGTCATGTCCCCCGAGTTCACGCGCTATACCAAGATGAACACCCTCGACGCCATGTCTGAATTTGCGACTGGATATCTTTTGGGACGCGGTGCGCCACCTGGTGCTGCCGGTCATCACCCTGTGCTACATCCAGTGGGCCATGCTGCTGCAGGCTGACCCGCTCCTCGATGCTCGAGGCCCTGGGACAGGACTATATGACCACGGCCCGGGCCAAGGGCCTGCCCGAAAGGACCGTGGTCAACCGGCACGCGCTGCCCAACGCCCTCATCCCGGTGGTCACCGTCGGCGGGCTGACGGTGGTGGGCTTGATCAGCGGCGTGGTCATCGTCGAGACCGTGTTCAACTAGCCCGGTATGGGAGCGGCGGCCGCGGCGGCGGCCCAAAGCCTCGACGTGCTGACGGTGGTGGCCTTTACGCTGTTCAGCGCAATCCTGCTGATCGTGGCCAACCTGCTGATCGATATCCTGTATGCTTTCCTGGATCCGCGCGTCCGTCTGCGTTGATCGCGCTTGTTATAACCTGTTCGTGGTTCTATCTGAGTGAGGTGTTGAATGACGAGTGAGTCGATTGCTGCGCGGGAAACCCCGGGAGAGCGGATCCTTGAGCGGCAGGACATTACCGATTGGGCCCTGCCCGAACTGACGGGCCTGCGCAAGCTGCTGGGACCGGAGTGGTATCGCCTGTTGCGGGGGGTGGTCACCAACCCGCTGTCTGTGGCCGGGCTGATCATTGTGACGGTCTTTATCCTGATGGCCGTCTTTGCCCCTGCGCTGGCGCCGCCCCTTGCTGTGGCCGGCGATCCCTACCTCATCCCCCGCGATGGCTTTGGCCCCGAGCCCCAGCCGCCTGGCACGTGTGTGGAAGCGGGAGGTGCCCGCCCTTCCCTTCTGGTACGAAGCCCCTTACGGGCAGAGACGACTGGGTGCACCTGATGGGCACCACCAGCGGCCAGTTTGATATCTGGTATGGCGTCGTCTGGGGCACGCGCACGGCGCTCTTTGCCGGCATCGTGGTCACCGTCGTCACCGTGACCATTGGGCTCATCGTGGGCTCCATATCGGCCTTTTACGGCGGTTGGCTGGACGACATCCTGATGCGCTTCACCGAGATCTTTATGGCCTTCCCCTTCTTGCTGGCCGCGCTCATGCTTTCCTCGCTGCTGGTGCCCAAGTTTGGGCGGAGCATCTGGCCGCCTACCATCGCCCTCATTGTTTTTGGCTGGATGCGATACGCCCGCGTCATTCGCGGCGACATCCTGTCGGCCAAGGAGCGTGATTATGTCCTGGCCGGCCGTGTCCTGGGCGTCAAGGACAGCCGCCTGATCATGCGCCACATCCTGCCCAACGTCATCTATCCCATCCTGGTGCTGGCCTCCTTCCGCTTGGGCGACGCGGTCCTGTCCTTTGCCGCCCTCAGCTTCCTGGGCGTCGGCACCCAGATCGGCTACGCCGACTGGGGCCAGATCATCAGCTTTGCCCGGGACTGGATCCTGAGCCTGGATACGCACTGGTGGATCATTGTTTTCCCAGGCGTGGCCCTCATCGTCTTTGGCCTGGGCTGGAACCTGATCGGCGATGCCCTGCGCGACATCCTGGATCCGAGGTTACGCGGCGAACGGGGGTAGCTCATGTGGCCGGCTGTGGATGCCTCCGAGCGTGAGGTCGAGGAGCGCAGGCTTTCCCTGAGACTTGGTTTGCTCAACGGCCTGCTCATTGGCCTGGCGTTGGCGTTGGGAGTTTGGGCTTCCGACGCCGTTTTTTTGAGCACGAGTCACGTACGGCTGACAACGCCCAGCCTGCTCTTGGGCGCGATAGCCCTGACCCTGCTGGGAGGGATTGCTGGCTGGCTGGCTGCTTGGGCTGGCCGCGCCTGGGCAAGCGCCCTTATCTGGATCGCTGCCGCGGTCCTTATGGTTCGGGTCATCGGCCACGTCCCCTACGATGGCCGCACGCTGACCGTGTGGGTCGCCGATCGCCGTTCCTGGGGCATGCCCATCTATCCCTTCAGCGATGCTGCCGCCGTCGGCGTATTCATGGCCGGTTTTTTCATCGTACTCTTGCTGGCCTTCCTGGGCCTCTTGCAGCCTTACCGGCTGGAGGGCGCCTCCAGCGAGACGGAAGCCGGGGGACGGCTCGGGGCCTTGGGTTGGTTTCGATTGCTGCTTCCCCTACCGCTGGTGCTGGCCGTGGGGCTGATCGCCGACGGCATGGTCAACAAGCCCCTGCGCGTGGCTCCCCAGTTGGTATACGAGGCCATACGTACTGGACGCACCTACGCCGGCGACCTCTTTGAGCTTAGCCTGGAGCGGAAGGTCAACTATAACGCAATCTCTGGCGTCCGCGACCAGATGAGCGAGGATTATTCCCTGTCCATTGGTTCGGTGGACCTGGGAGTGAGTGATACTGTCTTTGTCGTGGCCGATTTTGACAATGGCGCCTGGATCGTCTGCCGGGTGGTGGCCGAGCAGATCTCTTTTTGCTTTGATGCCAGCCGGCCCTACATGGAAGGTCTCCCGGCCCTGATCATGTCGGGTGAGACGCCGGAGGACTGTCCGCAGTGCAAGTTCAGCATCGATGATGAGCAACGAGCCTGGCTCCTGTCTCGGGCGGATCAGTTTGCCGGGCCGCCCGGCGTCACCCGTTTGGCCCAGTGGGGCAGTTACGTTCTGGTACAGGCCGAGGCGCCCGACGGCAAGTACGCGATGGAGTGCCTCTTTGAAGGGCTCAGCCCGGTGCGCCTGCAGCGCTGTTGGGAGGTAGAGACGAGGGAATTATCCTCATCCCAGGTTGGGGTCCCACCATCAGGTGGGGTCCCGCCCGATGGTGGGGTCCCGCCTGATGGTGGGGGTGCAGCTTCTGCTTCCGGTGAATTGGGCCCCGGTGCTCAGGTGAGTTTTGCTGCGGCTCGCCTGGAAAGTGCAATGTGGGACCCGGTGGACCGCCTGGGCCCGCCCGCCATGTCTGATCCGCCTACACAGGTCGAGTTGGGCCACTATGCCTACTATATAAGCTGCATGGTCTGCCATGGAGATCAGGGGCAGGGACTTGAGGAGTGGCGCAAGCTTCTTCCCGAGGAAGACCAGAATTGCTGGCAATCGCGCTGCCACGCTGCCAATCACCCACCCGACGGATTCCAACTGCCCCGCTACGCCCCGCCAGTGATTGGACCTGGAACCCTGGCGCGCTTTCAGACGGCTGCGGAACTATACGAGTACGTCGAGACCGATATGCCCTGGCAAGCGCCCGGCATCCTGGCCAGTGAGGAGTACTGGCAGATCACGGCGTACCTGCTCCAAGCCCATGGGACGGATCCTGGCCATGAACCTCTGACCTTGGAACAGGCTGTGCAACTAACCCTCGATGCCGCGGCGCCAGGCGCCGCCCCTTGAGATTTCGCCAAGTATCAAATCCGGCTGCTGGGATCTGACATTCTTGCCATCGTGTTGGATGGGGTGGATTTCGGGATGCGAGCCCTCGATAGCCTGTAGCAGAGTCTCCGGACTGAGACCATTTGCCAGCGCGGCGGCGATCACGGCGCCGGCGCTGGTCCCCACATAGATATCGAGGTCGTTGACCGTACGATCCACCAGCAGATCATCGATGGCCCGCAGGGCGCCAATCTCGTACACTGCGCCCGCAAGCCCGCCGCTGGCCAATACCAAAGCTACCTTGCTATTTTCGCGCCCATGGAAACCTTCCCTTTGATCCTTTATCTCTGGGCAGTCATTTCTGTACGCATCAAGATCTGGTGGCTTGAGCCCACCGCCATTCTAGCAGGCAATGCTTTCACCGTCAAATCCTGATAATTGGCCCTGTTCGCCTTTTGGCAAGAGGATTGGGCTGTGTTATACTCACACCATGGAGAGTGTGAAAGGGACAGTTGTCTTGAAACGCGGCCGCGAAAAACCGGTCCGGAACCACCACCCCTGGATCTTTTCGGGGGCTGTGGCTCGTGTCGACGGGAGCGTCGAGGATGGCGATTGGGTGCGTGTCGCTGACAGCCGGGGACAATACCTGGCCAGCGGCTATATCAATCGCCGGTCCCAGATCGTCGTGCGGCTGCTCACCTGGGACGCTGATGAACCTCTGGACACCGGCTTTTGGCGGCGGCGACTGGAGCGATCCGTTGCGGGTCGCTCCCTCTTGGCTGGCGCCGGCCGGCCCGGTCTAATTGCTACTGGGCTGGATTGCCTGGCCGCCGGTGGCGACGGAGCCGCTCAGACCAACGCCTACCGCTTGGTTCATGCCGAAGCCGATGGTTTGCCGGGCCTCATTGTGGATCGCTATGCTGGTTGGCTCGTCATCCAAAGTCTGACCCTGGGCATGGCGCGCCAGCAGGAGGATATCGTCGACCTCCTGGCGGAACTCCTGGAACCAATCGGCATCTATGCCCGGGATGACGCTGTTGTACGGCGCAAGGAGGGACTGCCCTTGGAGAACGGCCTGCTCTGGGGTACAGAGCCCCATGATCTGGTAGAGATCGCCGAGTGTGGGAATCGCTTCCTGGTGGACCTGAGACATGGGCACAAGACAGGCCTCTACCTGGATCAGCGGGAGAATCGTCTGCGAACGGCGGCCTATTGCCCTGGTGCAGACGTGCTGAATGCCTTTTCCTACACGGGAGGGTTTGGGATCTATGCCGGCCGGGCTGGGGCGCGGTCTGTGACCAATGTTGACACATCTGTGGACGTGCTGGCCTTGGCTGAAGAGAACCTGGCCCTCAATGGCTGCCCGGAGCAGGAGCTTGTCGCCGGGGACAGTTTCCAAGTACTCCGTCACTTTCGTGATGAGGGGCGCAGCTTTGACCTGGTGATCCTCGACCCTCCCAAGTTTGCCGCCTCTCAAGCCCAGGTACAGGGCGCCGCGCGGGGCTACAAAGACGTGAATCTCCTGGCCATGCAGCTATTGCGGCCCGGTGGGCTTCTGGTGACCTTTTCTTGCTCTGGTTTGGTGAGCTCTGATCTATTCCAAAAGATCGTTTTCGGCGCCAGCGTGGACGCCGGCCGCGATGTGCAGATCATTGAACAGTTGGCCCAGGGCCCGGATCACCCGGTGCTGCTCGCCTTCCCCGAGTCGGCATACCTGAAAGGCCTAGCCTGCAGGGTTTGGTAGCGCTCATTTGGGAAGCGGAGGGATAGCCGATGATTAGCTTGCAGGATGCCGTACAGTCGATTCTCAGACATCCGACGCCGGAGGCGCTGGTGGCGCTCCAGGGTGCGCTGCTGGCCCTGAGTCAACAGGATGCGGCCGTGGACGAAACCCTCAAGATCGCTGGACAGTTCCACGCCTATCTCGGTGATCTACAGAGCAAGATCACTGCCAGGAACTATAGTGAGTTGGCTTCGCGCCTGGATATCGGTGCAGTGGGGGCCGTGGCCCTGGAAAATGTGTTCGCCGCCGAGGGGGAAGACTTTTGGCAGAGGCTCTTTATGGGTGGGCTGGCCGAGATCCTGATGGTGGCTGCCAGCCGCCAGTATGTCAAGGGCTGGGAGACTGAGACTGGGCTGGTCCACACGCAATCCGTCTGGTTCCTGTCCGAGGCGCTGTGGAACGCCTCAGCCGGCACGCAGCCTGGTCTGCCGCCAGACCAGCGCTGGCAGGCCATCCAGTCCTTGCTGGCCCCCGCCGCCGATCCCAGCGTCCCCGCCTCGGACAAGGCCGTTCTGCTGGGGCGCGTGTTCCAGATCCTGCTCTTGACCCACCTCGTCCGGCTGTTGCCTGTTGCCGAATCTGGCAGTTGATAGCGACCAGCGCCCAACCAGACCGTTCTTGAAAGGTATTCAACCATCGGATGAAAACACAGGAGAACCAAAGACTCAACGATGCAGCTCGGCATGACCAGAGCCGGCACGATCAGCGCCGGTACGATGCCATCATCTTTGACGTAGGCGGTACCCTCATTGGCTTTCCCAAGTTGGAGCCCTTTCAGGATTTCTTGGCCCTGGCCAAGTTGCCGGCGGCCGAGGACGATGCCCATGCCTTCCGCCAGCGATTCATCGCCCATGTCGTCGCCGAGCGGGACAATGTGCAGGGGCTGGGCGCCGATGAAGGGCCCTTGGATGCCTGGTGGCGCGGCATCTTTGGCCTGACCTGGCCTGACCGGCCTGACCTGGCCGATGAGATGTACCAATGGCTGCGCCAGGACCGCTTTGACCGTCTTTTCGCCGATGCGGTGCCAGCTTTGCAGGCCTTGCGGGATCTGGGCATGCCCATGGGCGTTCTCTCGAATTTTGCCAGCAGGCTGGAGACTCAGCTTGGCATTTGGGGCGTGCGTGGCTATTTTGACTTTGTGATCGTTTCCTCAGTGGTGGGGATGGCCAAGCCCGACCCACGGATCTTTGGCCTGGCAGCGAGTAAGGCAGGTCATCCTGCGCACAGGCTGCTGTACGTGGGAGATCACGTCGGCGACGACATCGAGGGGGCTCGGGGCGCAGGCTTGGACGCGGTGCTGATCGACCGTTGGGATCGCCAGCCGGAGGCCCTCTGCTCGCGTATCAGCAGTCTCACGGATCTGGTGGACTATATTCAGTCGCCCAAATCTCCCGCCCCCGCCATCCTTCTCGATATGGACGGCGTGGTGCTTGACTCGCCACCGATGCATCTTCTCTCCTGGCAGCGGACGCTGGAGCCTTTGGGAGTCAGGCTAGGGGCCGAGGACATCTTTCCACTGGAGGGCATGCCCACCGAGCGAACCGCACAAAAGCTAACCGAGCTTATGCTGGGCCGAGCCTGTTCGCCGCAAGAAGCTCAGCGCCTGGCATCGAGAAAGCGTGAACTGTTTCGCGAGATCTTTCAGCCCACTTTTGTTCCCGGTATCGCCCCCTTGCTTCAGGATCTGTACGGCCGGGGCTATCGTCTGGGACTTGTCACCGGAAGTGCTCGGAGCGTGGTGGATGAGAGCTTTGCTCCCACCGGCTATGCTGATCTCTTTGAGGTCATTGTCACCGGCGACGATGTGTCGCGAGGCAAGCCAGATCCCGAGCCCTACCAGGTTGCCGCCAGGCAATTGAATGTTCCCCCATCGGACTGTCTGGTCATAGAGAATGCCCCCTTGGGCATCCGTTCGGCTCGGAGTGCTGGAATGGGCTGCGTGGCCTTGACCACCACCCTGCCAGCCAGCCGGCTGGCGGCTGCCGATCAAGTCTTTGCCCATGCCACGGAGCTGCGAGGCTGGCTCCTCTCGCGCTGGAAAGGCAATCCCTGAGGGTTGTTCCACCGGTTCTCGCCTGCTCATGGATAACCGAGGGGTTTTCTACCTCCGAGGTCTTTTTTGTATTTTGGTCAGTGTTCGGCGGCTGGCGTGGAACTATCTCTCGGACAGCAGCGTCTATGGGTGTGCGTGCAGCTTGTGGCACGCAACAACTTTAAAGCGAACAGAAAGAGGGAGGTCACAATGTTCAAGAGAATCGGGTTAGCAGTGGCAGTCACCCTGCTCCTGTCTGCAGGGTTGGCGGGGATTTGGATGCTGGGCCAGGCGACGGATCCTGCAGCGGCCCATGCCGCGCAGGAATCGTCCGGCTACAGCCCAGCGCAGACAATTACAGTGGTTGGCCAGGGCTCTGTCCGCCTGGAGCCGGACGTTGCCACGGTGAGCGTTGGCCTGGAGACAATGGGTGAGACAGTTGGCGAAGCCGTTGAGGCGAACGGCGTCAAGATGGAGGCCATTCTGGCGTCGCTGGAAGGAGTCGGCATCGCCCAGCAGGACATCCAGACCACCAACTTTAGCGTCCAGCTTGACTACTCTCCAGAGCCAATGCCCCGCGCCGGTGGAACGGGTTCGGATGAGCCCCAGCCTCAATACAGGGTCTCGAATATGGTCAACGTCACCATCCGCGACCTGGACCAGGTGAGCGAGACCCTGGATGCTGTCATTGAGGCCGGCGCCAATAATATCTGGGGGGTGAACTTTGGCCTGGAGGATTCAACAGATGCGCAGGCCAACGCGCGCGCCAAGGCCGTGGAAGATGCCCAAGCCCGGGCGGAATCCCTGGCAGAGCTTGGCGGGGTGGAACTGGGACCGGTCATGTCCATGAGCGAGATCATTGGCGGCGGTGCGGTACCCATGCCGGTGATGGCGGCGGAGCGAGCTATGGGTGGCGCCGGACCCATCAGCCCTGGCGAAGTGGAGGTTAGCTACCAGTTGCAGGTGTCCTACTTTATCGAGCCATAGTGAGGCCATCCCCATCAAGGTAGAGCCCGGCCCCGTGGGGGCCGGGCTTTGTTTATGGCATGCGCCTATCGAACGTGTCAACTAAACTCGATCTCCAAGGTGTTGGACCAGACCCTGACCGACGGCACCTGCTGGATCAACCCTTCAATACTACGTTGGTCGGTGACGCGGGTATGCCCCATCCACTGCCGTGGATCGGCTTCGATGGCATCAAAGCTGAGCCTGAACAGGTACCTGCCAGGTTGGGTGGGCTTGAACCAGGCAAGTTGCTGGATAGGGATAAAACCCTTGCCCTGTGGGTCAAAGCTTTCACCCGGCGCAAGCCGCACAAAGTCCTCAGCGCGCAGGCCCCGAACATAGTCCAGATCCTCTGGAAGCCGGGTCTGCTCTAACCCTTTTGGACCCTCGATCTCGGCTACGTACTGAGGATAGCGCAGTCCGTCAGAGCCGGGAACAACTCCCACCATCCAAATCGGTTCATCCGAAATATTCGTGATCTGTACCGAAAACTCGGGATCTTTTTCCAGTGCTTGCCTCGGGCCCCCGCCTGAGCGCAGTTCGATTCTGATCGGCGGCTCTGCATCTGGGATCCCGGGCACGGCAGAATCATGTACAGCCCCACGGGGATTTTTGGCCATGGCCTCACTTTCCTCAGTAATCCTCGCCAATCAACTCTGCCCGCGCCCGCATGTCTTCGATGACTTCCGGCTTGACCTTCATGCGCTCAAAGTAGCGAGCGGTCTGGGTCAAAACCGACTTGGCTTGCTTGGGCTGGCTGGTCTTGCGATAAAGATCCGACAGCATGTCAACGGCTCGCCCATGGGTAATGTTATCCAGCGAAGAGTACCTGTCCCAGCGAGGTGAAAAAGCTCGTGCTTTTTCCAATTCCTGAATCGCTTCCTCAGGGTTGGGTTGCCGGATCCTGTCCTGGACAACATCCTTGAACTCCCGGGCCTGGTTGTATCCAAAACAGTAGTGGATGTAGCGGGCCAGTTTTGTCTTTGGAAACCGTTCCGTAACCTCCCGCAACTGGTCGTTCCCGCCTCGAAGGTACTCCGCTCCCTGCATATAGAGCACGTGTCCCTGGTCCCGCCCAAAAGTCCACAGGGCCATTTCCTCGTCCTCCTGGTCTTGTGGGAAAGCCACGCGTACGCGCAGCACGTTCGACCGGATGCGCTGCCCGCTGGCCCCATACACGGCCCACATCTGGTACTCGCCTGGTTCCTCAAAGTAGAATCCATCTGCTCCATAAGCGATGAAAACGCTTTCATAGAGCTTTCCCCCGGGAGGCAGTTCGGTCCTCCGTGCTTCGCCGCAGAGTCTGAAGAGAGGGCGAAAGGGGTGTACCTGCCCCTTTGGATCGCGGATGAACAGCGCCAGCATCCCGAACTGGGGGTTAAGCATGTCGGGCACGACGACCGGTGCATCGGTCTGGTTCTTCAGCTTGAGTTCCACGGTTACGGGCTCGGCGAAATCAAAGAGGTAGCGCTCGGGCCGTGTGCGGAGGTATAAAGCAATGGGTGCAGCCTGCTGTCGGCGTGGGGCTGCAGCCGGGGGCGTAGCAATGTCCTGCCCAGACGGTCCAAAGCCCGCTCCCCCAGGGATAACCTCCAAGAGCGCCTGGTGCCGTAGATGGCGCTGCTCATCGACGTCGAATTCGAAGCGAAAATCCTGCCAAAAATCACGGGTACCATCCCAACCTGAGGGCAGGTTGTAACCGTGGGGATAGCGCCAGGGATAGTTCATCCAGGTGGCCGAGCTTGCCCGGTCTTGGTCGAAGGCGTGCACCAGATTCAGGGCATGCCCCAGCTCGTGGACACAGGTGCGCAGATAGTTCCGGTCAAAATCCTCTGGAGATAGATGATTCCATACCGAGGTCATGCTGCTGTAAAAGGCTGCCACTCCCTGCCGCGGGCAGGGATCGTTCGGGTCGCGGTAGTGGCTGTCGTACATGATTCCGGTGATTGTGCGGTCTGGGTAGAGCCTGTGATGGGTGGCGACAAGCAGATAGAGCTTCCATTGGGGCTCATCCCGCCATTGCGAGAAATGATTCTCCATGGCATGGTGCAGTTCGTCCTCGTCCCACTTGAGATCGTTACCGGCTTCGGCTGGCGCAAAGACCTCGCTATCGGAGATAAGGCGCATATCGATCCCAGCCCGGCGGTAGGCGTGCGCGATGCTCAGGTCCAGAGGAGGGAGATCAGGCGGACGTTCTGCAAGGGCGGTGGACTGGAAGGTACGGGGCAGCTTGGTCCCGGTGATCCGGTCGATCTCCAGGTCGATCGTGCGCTGATAATCTGACGTCTTTTGGCACGAATACCTAGTCTCGTGACTGCCCCAGCGCAGGACGTGGACGGTGGCAGGCACAGGGGCTTCGGGGGCGGTGGACAAAGGAATGAGTGCTTGCAGGATGTGCCTGGCTGAAGCCTCTTGCCCGGTCGACCGCAGGTCCCTGCTGCGGTAGTAGATCATGTCGCCGCTGATGCTCACCTGCTCGGGTTCCCATCTTATGGAGGGGTGCTCGACGACAAAAGAATGGCGGTACTCCCACTCCCCACCACCCATATCCTGGAAAAAATCGCCGCTCACGAGATTGAGCGGTTGGTACTGAAGCTGAGAGCTTTCGCCTAGATCTACTCGGAGTTCAAGCCGGTTGGAACCATCCTGGCCAACATAGGTGCCGCTGACAGGCCGATATCCCCCCTCAAGGTGGGAACTCTCGCCCACAGCGAGTACGTCAGAGAACACCTCGTTCATCGACAAAGCCCTCCTGCTGATTTCATCACTATTATATATGATTCTCATCAGAAAGGCAAATAACTGGGGGTAAGTTAGGCAGCCGACCATGAAGCGCTGAGCCTCAGCTCACTGGCCTGTGCTTCAACGAGGCTTGGCAACGATGGAATTTGGGCTGCCTTGGAAATGCGATCGTGAATGTACTGGTAGAAGCTGATGTCCAGTTTCCTGGTCGTGGCGACCAGGCTCATAAAGGTGTTCCACGCCTTGACGCCATCTTGCGTTCGCGGGCCGAAACTGACGTCGCGCTTCCGCACTCTTTGACGCGCTTCCAACTCAGCCGGATTGTTATGCAACGGGATCTCGGGGTACTTGAGCACCATCAGCAAGGACGCTCTCTTTGCCCGCGTCTTGGCGATCCGGGCATCCAGGGCTTCATAGCCGGTGCTGGCCGAAGACAGCCGGTCAAACCTCGTTGCCTTTTGGGAAGGCTCCTCGAGCGACCTGCGCCGTCTCAGCGGGAATTACAAACCAATCATGGGCATGTAGAGTCACTGTCTACCTCCTTCTGTCTTTTCCCTCTTTATTCTGCCACAGCTTGCCCGTTCTGTCACATGTCCCTTGAGCCAACCCGGTCACTTTGCATAAAAAACCGACAGTATCAATCAGTTGCCGGGCGTTCTCGTCCTGGTTGTTGCTCAGATCCATATCTTCAAACATAAGGGTGCTATCCTACCCACTCTTGCTCATCACGTCAAATCTACAACTGTGCCTATCCTTCGGGGCCTTTCCCCCGGTTTATTGAGATGATACGGTGCTTGCATTGAAACCAACAGAAATCTGCCTAGCACCGCCTGTTCACGGCGGTGCAATCAATCTGCGGCAGCCTTACCTGGACGGAGTGGGTAAGCGTCACACGCTGG
Source organism: uncultured Chloroflexia bacterium (assembly GCA_963700285.1). Classification (GTDB taxonomy): domain Bacteria; phylum Chloroflexota; class Anaerolineae; order JAAYZQ01; family JAAYZQ01; genus CAWANP01. The sequence goes on from CAVOXA010000001.1 coordinate 261,605, forward strand.
GGACATGCTTGGTCAGGTTCCCGACAGCCAAGCTGGTTGGCTCGCCTGTTCCCCGCGTGTGCCTTGTCTACCTACTCACTGGAGGCGGGAAGAAGTGTCTCAACACCTGCAAGGCCAGAACGTGAGTGTTAGTCGGCGTCAAGTGCGCCAGTACTATGGATCGGTCCTTGCCCAAGTATTCCCCAAAGCCCAACATCACGAGTGCCTCTTTCACGCCCTTCAGGATATCAGTCGCTACCAGCAAACGACCTGGGGCCGGGATTATGCACAACAGCATCCAGAAGCCGAGGAGGTACGCCAAGCGGCGGTACGCAGTTTTCAAGTCCGGACGAAGCGGACTGCTCAGAAGCGCTATCAAGCCCTGCTGAACCAGCGGGACAAGTACCTTCAGGGTGAGCCTGAACTGCAGTGGGTCTTTGACTTTCTCAAACGGCACTGGCCTTGTCTGATCAATGCCGTCGAGAGCGACGGTATTCCCAAGACAAACAATGCAGTGGAAATGGTGATCCGGAGATTCGAGGCAAGTGCCCTCTACAACTGGCCGGGTACGACCCAAGCCGCATGCCGATGACCTGGTTGTGTCGGGGATACAGCCTGGAACGGCCGATGAAACTGGACGGCGCAGATGTCCCCAGCCTGTGACGGTTCCGGTGTGGGTGCTTTTCACCAGTGTGGATTGTGGTATAATACCTGCAACGAGGAACCATTCTTGGGGTGTGGTACAAAAGGTGGGCAAAGCCCCACCTCTCTACACCGCGGCTACAGGCAGGCTCGTAACGAGGATGAAGGCTGGAAAGGGGGGGATGTCTTCTGTGCTGACTAACAACTCCCAACATTGAACTGACCTTTGATCAGCTTCTGTCGGCGGTCCACCAGCTTGAACCAGAAGCGTGATCGGAGCTGGCCCGGGCTCTCATGGAACCCGAGTTGGATTTGCGCATGGCCCAGTTGATCAGCAGTCTAACGAATAGGCCCGGTGCAGACGACATCTCCGATGTGGACCTTGTGGCTGAAGTAGAGGCTGTCCGCGGGCAAAGCAACCAGTGATGCTGCGGGTCGTTGTCGACACAAACATCTGGATCCGTACCCTGTTGGGTGAGCCGGTCACGGTCCCGATCTTGGGAGCCTGGCGGGCTGATCTGCGTGCGCTGATGGAACAGTACGGCGTGCAGTTCTGGGGCGTGGGCAGCCTGCTTGAGTGTATTCGGGATTGATCGGCTTTGGGCCACCGAAGCGCTTCTGTACATCGAGCCATCCGTGAAACCCGTTCCCAGAAACCGTTGACAGGTGTTCCCCGGTGGATCCTAACGCATCCTGGCCCATTTGACTTTTCCCCACACCTGTGCTATTATTCCTGCCGAGGTACCAAGAATACCATGAGCAAACAGCCGTACCAAAGCAATTCAAGCCAGCAAGCCCTGCTTGCTGCCCATCATCATAAGCCGTAGGATGAGGCCCGGCGCTCCACGGGAGCGCGGGCAAGTGCGCGCGCGGCCTCATCCTCAAAGACTGGTCAACAGACCGGTCTTTTTTCTTGTAATCACCTTCCAGGAAGCTCCAAGCTCTCGCAGAGAGCCGCTTCCTGGAAGGTAACCTGGACAGTTGAAAGGGATACCAGTGACAGCCAAACCAAACCCGACGCCAGAATTGCGCAGCCAGATCCCTCACGGTGTCCAGGACCGTTTTCTGGTCGAGGCGGTCCGGCGCCGCCGGGCGGAAGCCGATCTGTGTGAGGCTTTTGCCCGCTGGGGCTACCAGGAAGTGATCCCGCCCACCTTTGAGTACCACGACAACCTGACCGTCGGCGCCAGCGCCGAGCTGCAGCGGGCCATGTACCGTTTTTTCGACCACGAGGGGCGCACGCTGGCGCTGCGGGCCGACTTTACGCCGCAGATCGCCCGCACCGCGGCCACCAAGCTGGTCGACCAGCCCCTGCCCCTGCGCTGCTTTTACGTGGGCAGCCTCTTTCGCCGCGAAGAGCCCCAGGCGGGGCGAAAACGTGAATTCACCCAGGCCGGCGTAGAGTTGCTGGGCGCCGATACGGCGGCCGCCGATGCCGAGGTGGTAGCCCTGTCGGTCGAGGCGCTGGAGGCGCTGCACCTGCGCGATTTCCAGGTCAACCTGGGACAGATGGCTTTCTTCCGGGCCCTGACCGGTAACCTGCCCCGGGGCCTCCTGTCTTCGGTGCGCGAGGCGGTCGATCACAAGAACAGCATCGGGCTCGCCCTCGCCCTGGAGGAAGCCGGTGTGGGCGGCGCGCGCCGCGACCTGCTCTGCCGCTTGCCCGACCTAATCGGCGGGCCCGAGATCCTGGACGAGGCGCGGGCGCTGGCCGCCGGCCTGCCGCAGGCGCCGGATGCCCTGCCGGCCCTGGATCGCCTGGAGGCAACTTACCGCCTGCTGGAGGCCTACGGCGTCGCCGACCGGATCATCCTGGACCTGGGCGAGGTGCGGGGCATGGACTATTACACGGGCATCACCTTCCGGGGCGTGGCGCCAGGCCTGGGCTGGCCCATCGTCAGCGGTGGGCGCTACGATGACCTCATCGCCAGATTTGGCCGCCCGCTGGCCGCTGTGGGCCTAGGCCTGGGCATCGAGCGGGCGCTACTGGTCCAGGCCAAACAGGGCGCGCCGCGGCCCGCCATCAACGCCCACCTGCTGCTGCCTGGCTGCCAGGATCCCGCCTGCCTGTCGCTGGCCCGCCGCCTTCGGGATCTGGGCTGCCGGGTCGAGATCGATCCCCTGGGGCTGGATGCGCAGGATCTGGCGCTTCAAGCCCGCCGGCGGGGGGTCCTGCGCACCCTGACCCGGTCTGGCCGGCAATGGCTCCTGGCCGATACCCAGGGCGGAGAGCGTCTGCTGTCGGAGAGCGAGCTGCTTCAGGAAGCCGGGCTATGGGCTTGATGGGTCCGAACATAATGGGCAACAAATACCTCGATCCTGTCATTGCGAGCGGAGGCATCTTTTGCCGGAGCGAAGCAATCTCCATTCTCCATCGCGAATTCCTCTGCGCTCTCTGCCTCTGCGGTTCAAAGCTCTCCAGAGAGGAGATGAATGAATGGAACCTTTGACCATTGCCCTGCCCAAGGGCCGCTTGCTCGCCCCGGCGGCTGGCCTCTTTCAGAGCCTGGGCTGGCGCTGTGACCTGGGAAATGGCTCCCGGCAGTTGCAGGTCACCGAGTCCCGGGGATCCGGCGCTTCTCGCGAGAGCCTTCGCTTCCTGCTGGTCAAGCCCGGTGACGTGCCGGTCTATGTCGAATATGGCGCGGCCGACCTGGGCATCGCCGGCCAGGACGTGCTCTGGGAAAGCGGCCGGGACGTGTACCAGCCACTGCAGCTTGGCTTTGGCCGCTGCCGGCTGGTGCTGGCGGGAACCCCCGCCCAGCAGGACCGGGATTTTCGGCTGGCGGCCGGCTTGCGGGTGGCGACCAAGTACCCGCGCCAGACGCGCGCTTACTTTCAGCGCAACGGGCTCTCGGCGGAAATCATCCCTCTCACTGGCTCCATCGAGCTTGCCCCGCTGGTGGGCCTCGCCGACCTGGTGGTGGACGTGGTCGAAACCGGCTGCACGCTCCGGGAGAACGGCCTGGTAGAGCTGGAAGAGATTGCGACCTGTCAGGCGGTCCTCATCGTCAACCGCGTGTCCCATCGCTTGCACCTGGCGGAGGTAAGGGACCTGCTGGCCCGGCTGAACGCGGAACTGGCTTGACCTGGCATATGATACCGAATCAAGAGGATTTATCGAATCACTGGCACTTTTGGGACAAAGTTTGCCCAAAGCATGTTTCCCCTTGCTCCAGGCAGGTCCGTAGCCTGCCGGGGCTGCTGCCAGGGAGCATTGCTGGCCACGGAACGGCCTGGTCACGGACCAGGCCGGAGCATGAAAGAATCCAGGAAAGTAGCGAAACTTGATTAAAGACCCGACGGGTCTGTCCATAGATTTTGGAGGTAGCGTGTGAGCATTCGAATCATCAACGGGGTCGCGGCCGCCCGGGCACACCTTGACGCCCTGCGCGCTGGGGGGAAACAGCCCTTCCAGAGCAAGTAGCCGCCCGGCTGCACGCGCTCTTTGGCCGCCAGATCTCGGCCGAGGAAGCGGTGGCCCGGATCGTGGCTGACGTCCGGCGCGACGGCGATGCCGCGCTGCGGGAGTACGGCCGGCGCATCGATGGCGTAGCGCTCGAGTCGCTGGTCCTGGACGGGGCAGCGGTCGCCGCGGCCTATGAGGCTGTGCCGGCCCGGCTGCGCGAGGCGCTGTACCTGGCCGCGGATCGGATCCGGGTTTTCCACCAGCGAGAGCCCCGGCAGTCGTGGCTGGAATGGGACGGGTCTGGTGGCGGGCTGGGACAGATCATCCGCCCCCTGCGCCGCGTGGGCGTCTATGCGCCGGGCGGTACCGCGGCCTATCCCTCTTCGCTGCTGATGGCCGCCATCCCCGCCCAGGTGGCAGGGGTGGAGGAGATCGTGGTGGCCACGCCGCCTTTTGAGAGAAAACTGGACCAGTCTAGCCCAGTATTTTCCATCCTGGCCGCGGCCCACGTGGCGGGGGTGGACCGGGTGCTGCTTGCCGGCGGGGCGCAGGCTATCGCCGCGCTGGCCTATGGTACTGAAAGCGTCCCGCGCGTGGACAAGGTGGTCGGTGCCGGTGGCCTGTTTGTCACCCTAGCCAAAAAACTGGTCTATGGCGACGTGGGCATCGACGGCCTCTATGGCCCTACCGAGACGCTGCTCATCGCCGATGATGCCGCGGATCCCGCCGTGGTGGCCGCGGACTTGTTGGCTCAGGCGGAACACGATCCCCTGGCCACCGCGCTGCTGATCACGCCATCGGCCTCGCTGGCCGAGGCGGTGCGGGTTGAGGTGGGCGGACAATTGGCCTCGCTGGCGCGGCGGGAGATCATCGAGGCCTCGCTGGCGGGTCAGGGGGCGATCCTGGTCGTCGATGACCTGGATCAGGCCCTGGCGCTGGCCAACGAGTACGCGCCGGAGCACCTGTGCCTGCTGGTGGCCGAGCCCTGGCCGCTGGTCGGCCGCGTACAGAACGCCGGCGGCGTTTTTGTGGGCGAGGGCTCGTCGGAGGCCCTGGGCGACTATGTCGTCGGCCCCAGCCACATCATGCCCACGCGGGGAACGGCGCGCTTTGCCTCGCCGCTGCACGTGAGGGATTTCCTAAAGGTGACGAGCCTCTTTGCCGCGGGACAGATGGCCCCAGACGTGGCCTCGGCCGCGCGAACCATCGCCAAAGCCGAAGGTTTGACCGCGCACGCCGCCGCGGTGGCTGCACGGCGCTAGCCGAGGTTGCTCGCGCTGGACCACAGTCCAGCGCTGGAGGCGCAGAAACCGGCGGATTGCGGTCCGAATCAAGCGGAGGGAACGGAATGGATATTGAGTCAATGATCAGCCCCCACGTGCAGGGCTTGGAACCGTACCAGCCGCCCGACTGGATGGAGATGGCCACCGGCGCCGGCGTGGCGCCGGACCAACTTGTCCGGTTGGACGCCAATGAGAATCCCTACGGCCCCTCCCCCCGCACCATCGAGGCGCTGGCCTGCTTTCAGGGCTATGGCTACTACCCTGACTACCGGGCGCTGCAAGGCGCCGTGGCCCGCTATGCGGGCGTGGAGCCGGAGAACGTGGTCCTGGGCAGCGGCGGCGACGAGAACATTGACCTGGTGGTGCGCCTTTTCGTCGAGCCTGGCCAGGGGGTGATCGTCTGCCCGCCGGCTTTTGGCGTATACGCGACCAGTACCCTGGCGCACCGCGGCCGGTTGCTCAGCCTGCCCCGTCTGGCCGATTTCAGCCTGGATGTGGCGGGCATCGAGGCGCTGGCCGCGGGCGAGGGCGCAGAGAGTGACGAGGGCGAGCGGGCACGGCCCAAGCTGTTGTTTGTGACCTCGCCGGGCAACCCGGACGGGCAGGTGATCCCCCCGGAGACAATCCGCCGATTGCTGGACCTGCCACTGGCCGTCGTCGTGGATGAAGCCTACATCGAATTCGGCGGGCAGAGTGTCGTGCCCCTCTTGGAGGAACGTGCCAATCTGCTCGTGTTGCGCACCTTTAGCAAATGGGCGGGCATGGCCGGCCTGCGCCTGGGCTATGCCCTGGTTTCACCCGAGGTCGGCCGGGCCATGGCCCGGCTGCGACCACCCTACAATGTCAATGCCGCTGCTGTTGTCGCCGCGCTGGCTACTTTCGAAGACATGGCCCCGGTGACGGCCAATCTGGACCGCATCATCGCCGAGCGCCAGCGGTTGTACGCGGCCCTGGTGCGATCTGCCCGGCGTGCGGCCCTTGCCTAGCCAGGCCAACTTTGTCTTCTGCCGGCTCAAGGACCGCTCCGGGCGGCAAGTGGCCCATCTGCTGGCTCAGCGGGGCATCCTGGTGCGCAGTTTCTCCGATCCATCTCTGGCCGATGCCCTGCGCATCTCGGTGGGCCGCCCGGAGCAGAATGACGCCGTGATCGCCGCCCTGTGGGCCGAACTCGGAGTAGAAGGTGCGGCACCGCCGCTGTCAGCGGTGGCCCCCCTGTCAGCAGGGCCGCCACTGTCGAAAGTGGCGCCTCTTCCAGGCAATTACAGATCCGCGCTGCCTGGTCGTCTGGCAGTACGTAGTGGGTACATCAAGCGCCAGACCGGCGAGACGGATGTGTCTGTGAGCCTGGACCTCGATGGTACGGGTTGCTACCAGGTCGATACCGGCCTGAGGTTCCTCGATCACATGCTGGCCCAGTTGGCTTCGCACGGCCTCTTTGACCTGGAGGTACAGGCGCGGGGAGACCTTGAAATCGATGAGCATCATACGGTCGAGGACGTGGCCATCGGGCTGGGACAGGCGCTGGACAAAGCCCTGGGCGCCCGGCAGGGGATCGTGCGCATGGGGCAGTCCTACGCACCGTTGGACGAGGCGCTGGCCCGCGTGGTCGTGGATCTGAGCGGGCGCCCCTACGCCGTCATCGAGGCCGAGTTTGAGACGCCCAGCCTCGGCGCGGTGGGTACGGACCTGATCATCCATTTCCTGGAGACCCTGGCCTTCCAGGCGCGCATCAGCCTGCACGCCCGGGTGTTGTATGGGCGCAACGATCACCACAAGGCCGAGGCGCTGTTCAAGGCGCTGGGCCGGGCCCTGGATGCCGCTACGCGCCTGGATCCCCGCCGGCAGGGGGTGCCATCTACCAAAGGAGTGTTGTGAGATGCGCGCTATCTTGAGTGTGTCAGAAAAGACAGGCATCGACCTGTTGGGCCGTGGGCTGGTCGAGCTGGGGGCAGAGATCTATTCCACCGGCGGCACGATGCGCGCGCTGGAGGCTGCCGGCGTACCGGTGCGCGCCGTGAGCGAGTTGATCGGCTTTCCCGAGATCCTGGGCGGCAGGGTCAAGACGCTGCACCCCGCCCTCCATGGTGGCATCCTGGCTCGCCGCGACGTGGCCGCCGATCTGGAAGAGCTGAGCGAACATGGCCTCAGTACCATCGACCTGGTGGCCGTCAACCTCTATCCCTTTGAGGCGGCGGTGGCGCGGCCGGGCATCAGCCTGTCCGACGCGCTGGAGCAGATCGATATTGGTGGGCCGGCGATGCTGCGGGCCGCAGCCAAGAACTACCGGGCGGTGCTGCCCCTGTGCGACCCCGCCGACTATCCTGCGGTCCTGGACGCGCTGCGCCGGCCGGGCGGGCCTGACGAGGCATTCCGGCGTGGGCTGGCGGCCAAGGCATTTCGCCATACGGCTTGCTACGACGCCCTCATCGCCGCCTACCTGGGCCGGAGCAGCGATCCCTGGCCTGCCAAACTGCCGCTGAGCCTGAGCCAGGTACAGAAGCCGCGCTATGGCGAGAATCCCCAGCAGCGGGCGGCCTTCTACGTGGTCAACTGGCCCTCCGGGGGCGTCAGCGGCCTGGCCGCGGCGCGGCAATATCAGGGCAAGCCCCTGTCCTACAATAACCTCCTGGACGCCGACGCGGCCTGGATCGTGGCCAGCGATTACCAGCCGGTGACGGTGGCCATCATCAAGCATACGAATCCCTGCGGTCTGGCCCAGGTCGACGATGCCGGCGGGCTCGAGTTGTCCACGCTGGCGGCCTATGACCTGGCCCTGGCCGGTGACCCGCAGGCCGCCTTTGGCGGCATCGTGGCTGTGAATGTACCGGTGGGCGGCGCGCTGGCCCGGCGCCTGACCGAGCGATTCTACGAGATCGTCCTGGCCCCCGAGTTCAGCGCCGAGGCGAGGGACATCTTGGGCGCGCGGCCGAACCTGCGCGTGCTGGCCATGCCGTACAAGCTGGCCGAGGAGCTGCAATGGCGGAGCGTGCCCGGCGGCCTGCTGGTCCAGGAGCCCGACCACCTGGGCGATTCGGAGGTGGCTGAGGGCAGGGTGGTGACCCAGCGCCCGCCCAGCGACGAGGAGTGGATGGCCCTGGCCTTCGCCTGGCGTGCTGTGCGCCACGTCAAGTCCAACGCCATCGTGCTGGCCCGGGGCGAGCGCGGCCCTGACGGCAGCCAGGCGGCGCTGGTGGGCATGGGCGCTGGCCAGCCCTCGCGGGTGGCCTCCGTCGAGATCGCCGTGGCGCGGGCCGGATCTCGCGCCGCTGGCTCCGTGCTGGCCTCCGACGCCTTTTTCCCCAAGGCCGATGGCCTGGAGGCCGCGGCCAGGGCTGGGGTGCGGGCCGTCGTCCAGCCAGGCGGATCCCGCGGCGACGGGGAAGTCATTGCTGCCGCTGACGCGGCGGGCCTGGCCATGGTTTTTACCGGGACGCGGCATTTCAGCCACTGAGGCCAAGACGGGGACCTGCTGACTGTCATGCCCGTGTAGGCGGGCATCCATTCTTGCCAGGAGCAGACGGGGCCTGCTATCTGTCGTGCCCGCGTAGGCGGGCATCCATTCTTGCCAGGAGCAGACGGGGCCCTGCTATCTGTCGTGCCCGCGTAGGCGGGTATCCATTTTTGCCAGGAGCAGACGGGACACTGCCAAGTGTCAAGCCCGCGCAAGCCTGCCCTCGAGGCTCGAGGGGCGGGAATGAAAGGCGAGTCGTTGCGGCATTTCCACCGAAATGGATTCTGAGCCGGTGAGGCTAAGGTTGAGGTTAGGATTATGATCGTGATTGTGGACTATGGCGTCGGCAACCTGCGCAGCGTGCAAAAAGGGCTGGAGCGGGTGGGAGCGGAGGCGGTCGTCAGCGACCACGCGGCCGTGCTAGACGCGGCCCAGGGAGTGATCCTGCCCGGCGTGGGCGCTTTTGGCGACGGGATGGACAACCTGGTGGCTCGGCGGCTGGTCGAACCGGTGCTGCGTCAGGTGGAGGCCGGGAAGCCACTGCTGGGCATCTGCTTGGGGATGCAGCTGCTCTTCGACGAGAGCGAGGAGATGGGCCAGCACCAGGGGCTGGGCCTGCTGCCGGGGCGTGTGGTGCGCTTCCCTGAGGGCGACCTGAAGGTACCCCACATCGGCTGGAACCAACTGGTGGGTATCCGGGGGCCGGTGCTCGAGGGCATCCGGGACGAGTCCTATGCCTATTTCGTGCACTCTTACTATGCCCTGCCCCAAGAGCCAGCCGACGTCCTGGCCACGACCGAATACGGGTTCGACTTTGCGTCGGTCGTAGGCCGGGGAAAGGTCTGGGGTGTGCAGTTCCACCCCGAGAAAAGCCAGGAGGTGGGGCTGCGGCTGCTGGAGAACTTTGCCTGGCTTGTTGGCAAGGGAGACCGGCCATGATTGTCCTGCCAGCGATCGACCTGCGGCATGGTCGCTGCGTGCGGCTGCGACAGGGGCGGGCGGAGGACGAGACGGTGTTTGGCGATGATCCCGCGGCTGTGGCCCGGCGATGGGTCGAGCAGGGAGCGGCATGGCTGCACGTGGTGAACCTGGATGGCGCCTTCGGCGATGCCGCTGGTACGTCGGATAGGCCCATCAACCTGCGGCGCCTGGCCGAGATCCGCGCCGCCGTGCCAGAGACGCCCATCCAGTTTGGGGGGGAGTGCGCTCACTGGCGGACGTGGAAACAGCCCTGAGTCTGGGAGCGACGCGCGTGATCCTGGGCACGGTGGCGGTGCAAGATCCAGATCTGGTGGTGGCAGCGGTAGGGCGTTTCGGCGCGGAGCGGATCGTCGTTGGCATCGATGCCCGCGATGGCCAGGTGGCCACCCACGGCTGGCAGCAAACCAGCGATACGACGGCCGTGGCCCTGGGCCGGGAGATGGTCCGGCAGGGGCTAAGCCGCGCCGTCTACACCGACATCGCTCGCGATGGCATGCTGACTGGTGTGAACGTCGAGGCCACGGCCACCCTGGCCAGGGAAACGGGGCTGAAGGTGATCGCCTCGGGGGGCGTAGCTTCCCTGGAGGATGTAGCGCGTCTCAGGGCACGGGTGGACGCCGCGATCGAAGGGGTGATCATCGGCCAGGCGCTTTATACGGGGGCGGTGTCGTTGCCGGAGGCGATCCGGGAGACAGGCAAGGACTGAAGGCTCAGCCAAACCTGCGGGCCAATTCCGCCTCCACGTCGGCCCAAGCGAGTTCGCGGGCGGCGAGCAATACCAGGGAGTGGTAGGCAAGGTCAGCCAGCTCGCTGACCAGACGTTCGTCGCCCTCACTCTGGGCAGCGATGATAACTTCGACGGCCTCTTCGCCCACCTTGCGCAGGATGCGCGGCAGGCCGCTGTCAAAGAGTTCGCAGGTATAGGAACCGGGCTGGGGATTGGCTTTGCGGTCCTGGATGACGGCCTCCAGGTGGGCCAGCACGCCTCCGGCTGGAGGTGGGGCTCCCACCTGGCGTTGATCCGGGAGGCGCCGGTAAAAGCAGCTCTGCTGGCCGGTGTGGCAGGCCGGGCCTGAGGGCTCGACGCGCAGCAGCAGGGTATCCGCGTCACAGTCGTAGCGGATCTCCACCACGCGTTGGGTGTTCCCTGACGTCGCGCCTTTGTTCCACAGCTCGCCGCGGCTGCGGCTCCAGAACCAGGTCTCGCCGGTCTCGATGGTGCGCTCCAGTGACACTTGATTCATATAGGCCAGCATCAAGACTTGTCCCGTATTCGCATCTTGTACGATAGCCGGAACCAGTCCCCGTTCGTCCCATCTGATCTGGTTCAACACTTGAATGTCTCCCATCTCTGCATGAGTGTCTAAATGGTTCTCTCGCCAAGTCTCTAATGATCTCGCTGTAGCGCACCGGCCTGAAAGAGATACTGTTGGCTTACTACATAATGCATGGCTGTGCAGCAGACCGCGCGGGGATGAACTCCCCGCGCTACAGAGCAACGCCCCGTGAACGGGGCTGGCTGACTTGATCTGGTCCCTCCCAGCCCGATTCATCGGGCGTTGCTCCGTAGACCGGCCACATGGTCGGTCGGTTCTGCTAGCGGGATCACATTATGTAATAGACCAACAGTATCCCGAAAGAGCCGGTGCTAGGAATTGAAATCGATAGAAATCTTCCCAGCACCGCCTGTTTACGGCGGTGCCGGAATCAATGTTGCAATGTTGCCGCATACCCCGCGAGATGACCGGCGCATCTGGTCTGTGAGAGCGTACCGCTCCTCCCTCCATCATCCTCTCACCGGCACGCCGCGCTCGGCCAAATAGTCCTTCACCTGGCCGACGCTGAGTTGCTTGTAATGAAAGACCGACGCAACCAGGGCTGCGCTGGCACCGCCTTCGGTCAATGCCTGGAAAAAGTGTTTCAGTTTTCCAGCGCCCCCGGAGGCGATGACCGGGATCCGCACACTGCTGGACACGGCCCGCAGGAGGGGGATGTCATACCCATCCAGGGTGCCGTCGGTATCCATGCTGGTGAGCAGGATCTCGCCCGCGCCCCGGTCCTCGGCCTCCCTGGCCCAGGCGAGGACGTCGCGGCCGGTAGGTATCCGGCCTCCATTGACATAAACTTCCCAGCAGGGCGGTTCGTCGCCGTTCGCCGGAAGCCGTCTGGCATCGATGGCGACGACCATGCATTGGCTGCCAAAGCGTTTGGCCCCCTGGGTGATTATCTCTGGCTGGCGAACGGCGGCGCTGTTGATGGAGACTTTGTCGGCCCCGGCGACGAGGATCTCGCGAAAGTCCTCCACGGTCCGCAATCCACCCCCTACGGTGAAGGGGATAAAGACCACGTCGGCCACCCGGCGTACGACGCTGCGCATGATTTCTCGCCCCTGATGGGTAGCGGTGATATCCAAAAATACGAGTTCATCAGCCCGTTCTTTGTCATAGACCACGGCCTGCTCGACGGGATCGCCCGCGTCGCGCAGGTCCAGAAAACGGACGCCCTTCACCACGCGTCCGTCCGTTACATCCAGGCAGGGTATGATACGTTTGGCCAGCACAGGCTACGCTCCTTGGCTCCCGCTCATCGCCTGCTACCCAGGACTGGCAGTCCTTTGGCGATCTGACGGTTAGGCCGCTCATGGTTCAAAGGACGGGCAATTCTGCGGCGCTGATCTAGCGACAGGACTGCCAGTCCTCAAAGATTCTGGCCGCTATTCTACCCCATGGCGCGAGAAGATGCAAGCTGGTTGGGGCGGTCCTGGCAAAAGCCCGACTCATGAGGTGAAATCACCCACCTCCGCCCCCATGGCGTGCTGCAGATCCTCAGGATCTAGCTCCAGGCCCATGTCGGGCCGGCCTGAACTGATGATGGCCCTTTCTAGCTCCAGGACGTGCTGGTCCAGGTAGCTGGGGACATTGTCGCGCCGGAAACCCATAACAGAGACGGCGCCCACCTGGTAGCCGGTCACCCGTTGTACGTCGCGTCCCTGGGCCATGGCCACATTCTTGTCGCCCAAAACCGCGCCGACCTTCTTCAGACTAAGCTGTCGGTCGCCGGGGACAACAACCAGGGCAAAGTTACCGCCTGAGTGTTGGACGATCATGGCTTTGACCACCCAGGACACAGGGACGTCCAGATCCCCGGCCACACCCTCAGCCGTGAGCTGCTTGCGGGCCTGTTGGCGCGGCTGGTAAGAGATCCCCTTCTCCTCCAGGATACGCATGGGTAGTGTCTTGGCCGTGCCCTTCTTCTTTGCCATTTCAGATTCCTCCCCAGTCCTGTTCGAAGCTTCCAATCTGGTTAACGATCCGACCCGCATCTTTTTGAGGGTGTGTGCTCAAGTTGTTGATGGTGTCAACTTGCTCACCGACAGGCCAGAGTATAGCATCTGATGGGGACAGAAGGCAATACGCTGTACAGGAATGCTCTGGGCAAAGGAATCTCACCCTCTCGATCTGGACCGTCACCGGTTCAAGGTGGCATTGCTCTGCGGGCAGGTATCCGATGAGGAAGCCTGAATCATCCCGGCCGGGTGGGGTGCGACTAACGTATCAATTTCGGTGGAAATGCCACCGAGCTGACCAGTCATTCCCGCGATGCTTGCCTCCGAGGAGGCGGGGGAGCGGGAATCCACGCCACCAGCAATCGTCACCGCCGCCGAGTGGATGCCCGCGAGAATCATGCGGGTATGCTCGCCAGAACCATGCGGGCATGACAGGATCCTTGGCGGATGCCCGCCACAGTTTACCCCCACGGCGGTGGGGTGGGCAGTCACCCTTCGTCCTTCGCTCAGAGTCCGTCCCAACTCAAACTTCCACCTAAATGTATACACTGTCGACTTGCGTAGGCTTTTGTGATGAGAGAGAGCTTGTGGTATAATGGCAGCACGCGAGCTGAGATAAAGCTGCTGGTTGCTAGGAGTTTCGGTTTGGCTGCGGCAAAGGATGGCCTCGATATGAATCCACGAAAGCTGTGTGGTCAAGTTCTCTCCCGTCGCGCGGATGGGGAAATGATGTCGCGATGATCTTGACCATCCTGTTGGCTACCCTCGTTATATCGATGATGATCTTTTTCAACGGGCTGTACGTGGCCGGCGAGTTTTCGTCGGTCAGCGCCCGCAAGACGCGCATCATCCAGATGGCCGAGGAAGGCAACCGGCTGGCCCAGACCCTGCTGCCTGTCCTGCAGGATCCGCACAAGCTGGACAACTATATCGCCGCCAGCCAGGTGGGCATCACCCTGTCGAGCATCGTGCTGGGCATCTATGGCGAGCAGCAGATCGCGCCCCTCATCGCGCCGTGGATCGCCAAGCTGCCCATCGGCGCGATCCGGCACCGGCGGTCACGTGGCCGCCGCCGGCATCGCCTCTACCCTGGTGCTCATCGTGCTGACGACGCTCCAGGTGGTGATGGGCGAGCTGGTGCCCAAGTCGGTGGCCATCCAGTACCCGGAGAGGCTGGCACTGCTCACCGCCCTGCCCATGAAGTGGTCAGCAGACTATATTCTAAAACCTCTCATCGTCCTGCTAAACGGCAGCGGCGCGCTGATCCTTAAGCTGCTGGGCATCGGGCGATGGCGGGGGCCACACCCACGTCCACTCGCCGGAAGAGATCCTCATCCTGGTCAAAGAGAGCCATCGCGGCGGGCTGATCGCCGCCGATGAACGCCAGTTTCTCCAGAATGTGTTCCGCCGCAGCCAGCTCCGGGCCGAGGAGATTGCCGTCCCCCGCACCCGGATGGTGGCCGCCCCGGTCGACAGGCCGGTGAGTGAGGTGCTCAAGCTGGCCGCCGACTCGGCCTACACGCGCATCCCCATCTATGAGGGCGACATCGACCACATCGTCGGCTTTGTCCACCTGCGCGACCTGTTCGCCCTGTACCGGACCGACGCCGAGGCGGATGTCCGCAGCATCGTGCGGCCCGGTGCCCTTTGTGCCCGAAACCCTCACCAGCGCCGAGGTGTGGGAGCGGCTCGACGAGGCGCAGAGCTATCTGGCGATTGTCTTTGACGAATATGGCGGCACCAGCGGCCTGATCACCCGCGAGGACCTGGTCGAAGAGCTTTTTGGCGAGCTGCAGGACGAATTTGACCAGGAACAGGCGTTCCTGACACCCGCATGGCGCCGGGCGCATCAGCGTGCGCGGCGACATGCTCATCTCCTAGCCTCAACGACAAGTTGGAGATCAACCTGCCGCACGAAGAGTCCCACACCGTCGGCGGGCTGGTCATGGATAGCTTGGGACGCATCCCCCAGGTGGGCGACGCAGGTCGAGATACGAGGGCATCGGCCTGCGGGTGGAAGCAGTGAGATCACCACTCGAGTGACCAAGGTGTGTGTGTCCCTGCCTGCCGAGGAGAGCGGCGTGATGGCCGGTGTTCTTCTCGTTCATCGTCATCGTCATCCTGATCCTGATCAACGGTCTGTTCGTGGCCGCCGAGTTTTCCATCATTGGCGTGCGCCCCACGCGCGTCGAGCAACTGGCTGCTGGCGGAAACCGGGCTGCACGCTGGGTGCAGGGCATCCTGGACGAACAGGCGCAAGACCGATCGCTACATCGCCACGGCCCAGTTGGGCATCACCCTGGCCAGCCTGGGCCTGGGCATGTACGCCGAGCCGGCCATCGCCCATCTGATCGAGGCCCCACTGCACGATTGGTTCGGCCTGGAAGGGGCCATCGTTCACACCATCTCCTTCATCCTGGCCCTGGCGATCATCACCTACCTGCACGTCGTCGTCGGCGAGATGGTGCCCAAGTCGCTGGCGCTCCAGAATGCGGAGGGAACCGTGCTCAGCTCTGACCACCCCGATGAGGCTCATAGGCAAGCTTTTCTCGATCCCGGTGACGCTGCTGAACCGGATCGGCCTGTGGACGCTCAAGCTGCTGCGCATTCCGCCGCCCGGCGAGGACAGCCGGCTCTATTCCCTGGACGAGTTGGAGCTGCTCGTCTCCGAGAGCTATGCCGAGGGCCTGTTCGAGGATGACGAGCAGGAACTGGTGACCAATCTCCTCGATTTTGCCGAGGAACGGGTAGACCAGGTCATGATGCCCCGGCCGATGATGACTGCCATCCCGGCCCATCGACATCGACGAGGAGGAACTGCTGTCGCTGTTTGCATCCACGCCCTACAGCCGGCTGCCGGTGTATGGCGAGAGCATCGACGACATTCATCGGAGTTGTGCATCTCAAGGACCTGGTACGCCAGCAGCTTGCGCAGGAGCCCTTCGAGCTGGCACCGCTTGCTGCGACCGGTATCCTTTGTGCCTGAAACCTTGCCGGTCAAGACGCTGCTGGCCGAGTTTCAGAGGACAGCGCCAGCAGATCGCCATCGTCATCGATGAGCACGGGCGGAACGCTGGGCCTGGTAACGATGGAGGATCTCCTCGAAGAGGTGGTCGGCGAGGTGCGCGACGAGTTTGACATTGAGGAGGAGGCGCCGCTCACCCTCGTCGAGCCCGGCCACCTCACCGTGCAGGGCGCTGTACAACTGGAGGACCTCGAGGCCTACGTGGACATCGGCCAGTACGAGCACGATGTGCAGACCGTAGGCGGGCTGGTCTGGGCGGAGTTAGGCCGCCGGCCTGAGGTTGGCGACCAGGTCACGTTTGGCAAGGTGACCTTTCGCGTGGAGGTGATGACCGGCCTGGCCATCAGCCAGGTTTCGCTTGATTTTCCGGCGGAAACGGGATGATCTGAGTATTTGAACTGACTCAATGCCTACACCGTTGTGTTTGTCTCTGCCCCCAGTACGTCAAGCCACACCTTGAAGCCGCTAAGAACCGGGGCAAACATGAGCAGATAGGGCTGCGACAGCGGGCGATGCTCGGGGTCGCGAACGCCTGTCCGCCACGAGAGGTAGGTCAGAAGCAGTTGAAAGGCAGCATAGGACAGGGCGAACCCCACCGAACTTTCCCCCAGGGCATCGTGGGCAAAGGCCGCCATGGAGGCTACCGTGAATATCTGCAGGAAGGTTCTGGCTTTGTCATCACCGACACTCGCTTGATGGCGTCGACAGGATCGGGCAGGGCTCGGATGCGTAGCATCCCGATCCGTCGAACGCCCTCTGTCGGCGGAGACTATTTCATGCACTCCCACCAGGGAGGTACTCTGCCACCCAACCGACGCCGAGCTCGTGCAGCTTTTCCGGGTAGGGGACGCCAGTCTCGCGATCCCAGCCCATCATGACATAGTAGGTGTGCATGGCCTGCTGCAGTGCCTCCTCGTCGATGCCGCCGTCCGAAAGAAGACCACCGCGAGTGGGCGAGTAGCTGCGCTCGCAGAGCCGGTCGTCTTGCGCGGTCAAGCCCGCCCGCATATTGAAGGCGCGCGCCAGCGTCATCGCCCGCTCGCCCACCTTGACAAGTTCATGGTCAGAAACGTCCCAGCCCGTCGCCGCCCGTACCATGTCGGTCAGGTCGCCCAGGCTCCAGCCTGGGAAGATGCACATGGTGAGACAGTTGTGCATGATGGAGGTCATCGAGTCATAGATGGTGGCCCGTACCTTCTCAGGACCCAGGCTTTCTAATTCCAACGGTTCCAACACACCTACGGCGCGCAATCCTTCACGGAAGAGAAAGCCATCCTCGTCGGCGGACGCCAGACCGGTGTCATGCAGCGAGTGACAATGATCGGCGCCGGTGGGCGATACGGCGTAGCCGATGGCCAGGCCCCGCTTTAGCCGCGGTTCGTGCATCGGCTGGGCCTGCCCCTTGGCGTGGACGGCGAACCGTTCCGCGCCCTCACCGATTTTTGCGGCGGCCGGGAGCAGGCCTTCAGCCAGAATATCGCCTAGCCCTTCCCGCCTGGCGATCTTTTCCACCATCTGGACCATGGCCTCACCGTTCCCGAACCGCAGGTCGATGCCTCTGGTATCCTCGCGAGTCAGCAGGCCTTCCTCGTAGCATTCCATGGCAAAGGCGATGGTCACTCCCGCGCCGATGGTGTCCAGCGAGTGGGCGTTGCAGAGTTCGTTGGCCCTTGATACGGCCACGATGTCGCTCACGCCGCAGGTGGTGCCCAGGGCTCCGATGGTCTCGTACTCTGGCCCGCCATAGTCGGGATCGACCTCGAAGGGCTCCTGGGCCTGGACGACCTTTTTGCAGCGCACCGCGCAGGCCCAGCAGCCTTCCATGCCCACGCCGATCTTGTCCACCACGAACTCGAGCCCCCCGATCTCGGGGAACTCGCCATCGCGAAAGTTGCGCACGGGCATGTTGCCAGAGATAATCCCGTCTTCCAGCGCTCCCCCGCCTGTGCCTGACTTGTGCAGCCAAGCAGCCCGTTCCCCGTCCTGGACTTCTTGCGCCGACCGGCGGGCCATGGCCTGGATCGTGTCAGGATCCGCGGCCTGCAGGTTCTGCGTCCCGCGGGCTACCACGGCTTTCAGCTTCTTGGAACCCATCACCGCGCCCAAGCCCGTTCGTCCGGCAGCGCTTTTGAGACCATTCATGACACAGGCAAAGCGCACCAGGTTCTCCCCACCGGGACCGATCATGGACAGTTCAGCGCGCTTCTCACCCAGCTCCTCCCGGACTGCTTCCTGGGTCTCTTTGACCGTCTTGCCCCAGAGATGCGCGGCATCACGGATCTCGACTGTACCGTCCTTTATCCAGAGATATACCGGCCGCTCCGATGCCCCCTCGACGATCAGTACGTCAAAACCGGCGCGCTTGAATTGCGCGCCGAAATCGCCTCCGACTTCGGCAGCGCCAAAGCCCCCGGTGATGGGTGACTTGGCGCCCACCGCATTTCGAGATGCGCCCATGATCGGCAGACCGGACAACACACCGGGTGCGAATATGAGCTTGTTTTTGGGGCCAAGCGGATCGGCATCTGGCGGCACCTCACGCAGGAGCGTGTCGGCAATGATGTTCCAGCCGCCCATGTACTGCCGCAGGTAAAGTGCACCAGGCTCATCGATGCTGATCTGGCCGTCTGTCAGATTGACGCGCAGGATCTTGTTGTGAAACGAGCGAGACATGCGTACCTCCTTCTTCATACTTGATTGGTCCAATGGTGCAAGACGTTGAATTTCTTTGCAGCTCTGGCATCGGCGTTCGCCGAGCGGCCTAGGGATAGTGGTCAGAGATCCGGCCGCGCTTGCCCAGAATGGCATGTACCTTTTCCAGCTCCACGGGGATGTTGATCTCCTGCGGGCACTTTTCCAGGCACTTGCCGCACTCGATGCACAAGGACGCATTGCCGTTCGGATTCTCCTTGTCGAGCTTGTCCTTGGAACTGGCCAGATTTCCGTAGCCCCTTCTTGACCTGCCAGCGCCGGATGCGACCGCTGCTCCATGGGCGACGTTGTTCAGGATGGCAAAGTTCTGGGGGATGTTGACGCCGGCCGGACAGGGCATGCAGTACTCGCAGCCTGTGCAGGGCACCAGGATCTGGCGGCGATAGACCTCGGCCAGCCGGGCGATCACCTCCTCGTCCTCCTGGCTCAGGGAGTTGATGCCCGAGCGATCGGCGCTGGCGCAGTTCTCGTCGACCATCTGCTGGCTGCCCATGCCGCTGAGCACCGTGGCCACTTCGGGCCGGTTCCAGAGGAACTGCAGTGCCCAATCGACGGGCGTGCGTTGGGTGCTCGCCGCCTCGCATGATCTCCAGTGCCTCGTCCGGCGGGTTGGCCAAGCTGCCCGCCCTTGAGCGGTTCCATGATGACCATGGCGATGCCCTTGCTGTGGCCATAGACCAGGCCGTCGCTGGTGGCCTGGATGCCGGTGTCCATATAGTTGTACTGGATCTGGGCCATGTCCCAGTCATAGTAGTCGACGATCTCTTTGAAGACGGGGAAGGTGTCGTGGAAGGAGAAGCCGATGTGGCGGATCCGGCCCTGTCTCTTGGCCTCCTCCATCTTTTCGATCAGCCCCAGCCGTCTTCACCTTCTCCAAGGCCTCCGGCGTTCATGGCATGGAAGAGGTAGATGTCCAGGTACTCGGTTTGCAGCTTCTCCAATTGCGCGTTCAGGTAGCGGTCAAAAGCGTCTGCCGCCCGCACCACGGGCAACGGCAGCTTGGTCACCAGGTGAACCCGCTCGCGGTAGCCATCCTGCAGCGCCTGGCCGACGATGCGCTCACTGTCCCCCAGGTGGTAGGGCCAGGCCGTGTCGATGTAGTTGATGCCCAGGTCGATGCCGTGGCGGATGATGCGGATAGATTCCTCTGTCTCGGCCCTCAGTCGGTTGAGCCTTCGCGGCGGCAGGCGCATGCAGCCAAAGCCCAGGGCCGAGACTTCCCAATCCAACGATCCCATCTTGCGGTATTGCATCTATGTCGCGTCCTTTCCGAAGTTTCTATGAGTTGAGTTGCACCGCCGTAAGCAGGCAGTGCTGGGCAGAGACCTGTCGATTTCGAAGCCTAGTGCGGCACGATCAGCGCGTGAGCGCATCCCAGGTGGCGTTCATAGCCAGTTCTTTGGCTTCATCATCCAAGGTCAATTGCCCAGACGCGTGGTGTTTGGCCAGCGAGACAGCGACCTCCGCCGTAGAGGCAGACAGCATGGCCAGGGGCATCTCCTTGAATACGCCTTCCTCGTACGCGTACTGGAAGAAGCGCATGAGGGGTTCGTACTGTTCGGCGAAGGTGGCCTGCACCTCGGCAGTCAGGTAGGGTGAATTGTCGAACTGCTCCGCAAAGGTCAGCTCCTGGGGATGGTCCATGTAGTAGTGCAGCATGTTGAGCCATAGGGTCCGGAACCGCTCACGCAGCGACAGGTCCTCGGAATAGCCTTCGAGGGAGGCCTGGCCTTTCTCGCGCTTGATCTCCAGGTACAATTGGGTGATCAGGTCTTTCTTGCTGTCGAAGTAGCGGTAGATGGTGCCGGCGCCGACATCTGCCCTGTCGCGATCATGGACATGGCCGTGCCGAGAAAGCCGTGCTCGCAGATCAGCTCCAGGGCTGCATCCAGAATCGCAGCGCGCTTGGTTGTCATCCAGGCTTCTCCCCAGTCCTCTCAGCAACCTGCGGACGGAACGTTCATTCCGCCCGTAGTATAGCGCATCCCCGAGCAGGAGTCAAGAGCGTCGCAAAGCAGTGGAGACCATCATTGGCAAACAAGGGGAACAGGTCTTGCCGGCCAAGGAGAACCAGCAGCACTACAGGGCAATTGCATTTGGGTTGAACAGCCGGTGCAACGCACCTCAGCGCTCCGATGAATGCGTTGAAACCAGCAGAAATCGTGCCCAGATTAGCCGCGGTGTCCTTTGATGGAGGTGCGTTGCACCTGTACCACGGCAAATGCGTTTGCCCTAGTAGCACTTCGTATTGACTTGACTGGCGATGACTTGGTTGGTATAATGACGTGCGGAAAGGGGGTGAGGCAGAGGGTGGAACATACGAAAGCCCCAGGCGGTCCTGTAGTCACGGAACGGAACGGCGGATCCGATTCCATGCTATTGCTGTCTACCAAGCTGTACCGCCCCTCTCTGGGGCCGGATATTGCGCAGCGCCCCAGGCTCTTGGAGCACCTCAACCGTTACCGCCACAGGCCACTGACCCTGATCTCGGCGCCGGCCGGCTACGGCAAGACCACGTTGGCGAGCATGTGGCTTCAAGCCAGCGATTGCACCAGCGCCTGGGTATCGCTGGATGAGAGAGACGATGACCTGTTTGCCTTTGTGGGGTACCTGATAGCTGCCATACTCGGCGCCTTTCCCGCCCTGGAGCTGAGGACCCCATCCCTACTGAAAGTTCCTGTGACACCTTCAGCATCGGTGGTGGCGTCATTTCTGATCAACGATCTGCACCAGATCACGGAACCCTTTATCCTGGCGTTGGATGACATCCACCTGGTCAGAAAGCAGGCTGTCTTTGACCTGCTCGCCGAGTTGTTGCGACATCCCTTGTCCCGCGTGCACCTCGTCCTGATCGGCAGGCGCGATCCCCCCTTGCCGATCGGGTCCCTGCGCGCGCGTGGACAGGTTACCGAGATTCGGGCGCGAGATCTACAATTCACGCCCTCAGAAACTGCGCGACTGTTGGCGCGCACGTTGGACTGGGAGATAGGCGATGAGGCCGCGGCGGAGTGGACACAAAAGGCAGAGGGTTGGGTGACAGCCTTGCGGCTGACGGTTCTATCGCTTCGCCACCGGCATACGGCTGACGTTCCTACCGCTGCCATCCATGAGGACAGCCAGTACTTGCAGGAGTACCTGCTAGCTGACGTGCTTGCCAGCCTCTTGCCGGTCCGGAGAGAGTGGCTGCTGAAAGCCTCGATCCTCGATCGCTTCTGCGCGCCGTTGTGTGAGAGGGTGTGCCGATCAGATGCCACGCCTGGCAAGGCTGAACTGACCGGACAGGAGTTTGTCCGCTGGCTACAGGATGAGAACCTGTTCCTGGTCAGATTGGACGACAAGGGCCAATGGTTCCGCTTCCATCACCTGTTCCAGGGCTTCCTTCGAAATCTACTGGAGGTACAACTGGCACCGGACGAGGTCGCCGGCCTGTACCTGCGTGCCAGCAACTGGTGTGCCGAGAACGGCCTGGTCGATGAGGCGATCCAGTACGCCCTGACCGCCGGGGACGTGGCGGCCGCGGCGCATTTGGTGTTGCGGCACCGCTATGGGCTGATGGACACAGAACAATGGCGGCGCCTGGACCGCTGGTTGAAGCTGCTGCCGGCCGATGCGGTGGCGAAGAATCCACTCCTGTTGAGCACCCGGGCCTTCCTGGCGCTGTACCGCGGTGAGGAGCGGGAGTTGGTTACCGCCCAGAAGCAAGCAAACCTCCTGCTGGCCGAACCCGCCTCGCCGGGCATGCCCCCCCCGCTGGCTGAGGAGCGTAGGGCCGCTCAGGGTGAGGTTGCCGTGTTGCAGGGCTTTGAGGAGTTCTACCGGGGCCAGGCAGCGGATGCCATCGCCAGGGCCCGACAAGGCCTGGAATTCCTATCGCCCGAAGCCGGACACATCCGATCGATGGCGCATTGCATAATCGCGGATGGCCTGCAGATGCAGGGTGACCTGGGACAGGGTGTCAGGGTCTTTGAGAAAGCGCTGCAAGACCCCACCTGGCCCGCGGTTCTCCGCGCCAGACTCCTGCATGGTCTTTGTATCATCTATTTCTTTGAGGGCGCCCTGATGGGGGTCCTGGAAGCGGCCAGCGAGTGCTTGCGAATTGCCCAGGAATCGCAGCTCCCAGAGTCGGTGAGCTATGGGCGGTACGACCTGGGCGTCGCACACTATCTTCGCAACGAATTTGCGCAGGCGGAACCCTACCTGCTCGCTCTGCTGGAGGATCGGCCCCTGTCGACGCCGACCTATCTGGCTTTTGGGGCTTTTGCGCTGGCCCTCATCTATCATTCGCAGGGTCGCCACACAGAAGTCGCGCAGCTCATCGAGCTGGTGAGCACCCACCTGCAGGAAACGGGGCAGACGGTCGCCTATGAAATTGCCCGGGCCTTCAGAGTCGAGTTGGCGCTCCGTCGGTGCAGGCTGGCTGAGGCCCGACAGCTGAGCAAGAAGGTCAATTACGACGTACGCCCTCCCCGATGGTACTTTTACGTGCCGCAGCTCACGCGGTTGAGGCTTTTGCTGGCCGAGGCCACACCCGAGAATCTGGCACAGGCCCGTATCCGGCTCGATACCCTGGACGAGGAGATGCGCCAGATCAACCGCAACCATGTGCGCATCGACGCCCTGGCCCTGCAGGCGCTGGTCTACCGCGCCCTGGGCGAAGAGCAGACTGCCCTCAGCAAACTCGACACAGCGCTGGAACTGGGGGAGCCAGGTGGGTTCATTCGCAACTTTGTGGACCTGGGCCCGCCCATGGCCGACCTGCTTGGCCGGCTGCAGCGCCAGCAGGAGGCCTCCCAAGCTCCCAGCTTGCCATACGTGGCCCAGATCCTGGCCGCCTTCCCCGCCAGAGACCAGGCCGGCCCCACGACAACGCTGGCTCCCGGGGCGTCACGGCCTGCCCTCGACTACGGCGAAGGGGTCTTGCCCCCCCCTGCATCGCTGGTTGAACCCTTAACCAGGCGCGAGTTCCAAATTTTGAAGCTTCTGGCCACAGAGCTGTCCCCGCAAGAGATGGCCGGCGAGCTGTTCCTGTCCGTGACCACCCTGCGCACGCACATCAGGCATATCTACGGCAAGCTCGACGCTCACAGCCGTCTCGAGGCGGTTCAGCGCGCGATGGAGTTGGGTTTGCTGTAGCTGCTCAAGACCGATACGAGATCAAAAAAGACCTGACAGGTTTCCAAAACCTGTCAGGTCTCTTGCATATTCGACAGATCTACTCAAGAAATACTCAACCTTTCTACCCAGTTTGACGATGACAACTACTATGACGGGATGGTAGAATCAGGTCGTAACGTAGTTCAGTGCTGGCAGCCTGTGTCACTTGCGTTCCCTGGGAACAGGAGCAGCCTCCGTGCCTACGGCTGACATCTAGAATGGAGAGCATTCTTTCATGCGCTCGATCTACAATGAGCCGGGCATCTATATCATCCGCGTTGCGGGCTCATTGGACGCCACATATTCTGATCGTTTGGGTGGGCTTGTCATTACCGCGTCCGAGAGCAAGGGCCACGACGCCGGGCCAGTTGCAGATCTGACCGGTTGGCTAGCCGACCAGGCGGCTCTCTTTGGTGTGCTCAACACGCTGTACGACAACCGCTACCCGGTGTTGTCTGTCGAGTACGTGGGTCCGGCAGAGCAGGTACAAGGCTAGCACCCTGGCAGGGGACCATAGATCGGGGTGAGAGGGCCGCTATGCAGGGAGCCTACAGCTTGAACCGCCAAGACCCAAACCAGGAGGCGCGTCTATCATGACAACAGAATCGAACGCCGCTGCCAGCGCTGGAAGGGTAGAGAGAGTGAGCTGGCTGCCGATGGCCATCATCCTCCTGGCGCAAGTCCAGATGGGCTTTAACGTTAGCGCCATCCCCGTGTCCATCGGCCCCATCGTCGAAGAACTCGACGTGTCGGCGACGACGGTGGGGACGGCGCTGGTGGTCTATTCGCTGTTTGTGGCTGCCTTCGTGATGCTGGGCGCCAAGATCGGGAAGGTACTTGGCGGGAGGCTGGTCTTCCAGGTGACCGCCGTCTTGCACGGCCTGGCGATGGGGCTGATGGCGTTCAGCCAGAACGAGGACATGATGGTCAATGCCCAGGCCCTGGCCGGGTTGGCGGCCGCCGGGCTGGTGCCAACCCTGGTGGTGCTGATCGCGGCCAACTATCGGGGCGCACAGCAGGCCCAGGCCTTGGGCTTGCTGGCCGGGGCGCCGGCCGTGGCCAGCGTGCTCGCCTTTCTGATCGCCGGCTTTCTCGGCACGGCTTTGAGCTGGCGCTACTCCTTCGGCCTGCTCTTCTTCGTATCGCTAATCGTCCTCATCCTCAGCTTCTGGCTGAAACCGATACCGCGCCAGCGGGGCATCAAGATCGACACGGTTGGGGCCGTATTGGCGGCCATCGCCGTCATTCTGATCAGCCTTGGCTTCAACAACCTCCACGCTTGGGGCTTGGTCCTGGCCACTGACGCGGCGCCGCTCAGCCTGTTTGGCCTATCCCCGGCGCCGTTCATGATCGTGGCCGGCCTTGTGGTGGGGCAGGCTTTCTTTGCCTGGTCCCACGAGCGCAAGGCCCAAGGCAAGACGCCGCTTCTGGCGCTGGAAGTGGTCGATTCGCGCCAGGAGCGGAGCGCCATTGTCTCAATGCTGGTGATCGGTGCCCTGGGGCCAGCCGTCAACTTTTTGATCCCGCTCTACATCCAGATCGTCCAGGGCCGCACCAGCCTGCAGACCTCGGTGGCGGTCATCCCCTATACGCTGGCCATCTTTGCCAGCGCAGTGCTCATCGTCCGGCTCTATGCCCGGCTGACCCCGCGCCAGATCGGCCGTATCGGGTTCCTCCTGGTGGCAGCGGGGCTGATGCTGTTGGCCTTTTCCATCCGCAATGCCTGGGGCACGCCGCTTGTGATCCTCAGCCTGGTGGTGCTCGGACTGGGGGAGGGCTCGCTGTTGACGCTGTTGTTCAACGTCCTGGTTTCGGCTTCGCCCAAGGAGCTGGCGGGTGATGTCGGCGCCCTGCGTGGCACGGCCAACAACCTCTCCACGGCGTTGGGCACGGCCTTTGCCGGGGTCGTGGCCGTCGGCCTGCTAAGCATGTTCATCATCAACAGCCTGGTGAACAACCCAACCATCCTTCCTGATCTCAAGGCGCAGGTCGCCCTTGACAATATCAATTTCGTCAGCAACGACCAGTTGCTCGAGACGTTGAGCGGCACGACGGCGACCCCTGAGCAAGCGGCCGAGGCGGTGCGCATCAATGCAGAGGCACGGCTTCAGGCGCTCAAGGCATCTTTCCTGATCCTAGCCGCCCTGGCTTTGCTGGCCATCTTTCCCGCAGGCGGGCTGCCGAACTACGTTGCCGAGGAGGTGCCGGCCGACAGCTCGCAGAATCACGCTGGTTCGAGCCGGGAACAACCGGGTTCTAGAGCAATGGGATGAGTCGGATTGGTTGTAGATGAGGCAAGCAATTGTGAACAATCGATGAAGGAGGCACAAATGGATATCACAGTCAAGACCGGCGATCTGCTGCGCGAGCCATCTGATCTCGCCATGCTCGCCATGTTCGAGGACGTTCCGCTGCCGGCCGATGTGGCGGACCTGCTCGAAGCCGAGGACTTTCAGGGCAAGTCGAACCAGATGCGGCTGCTCTACCCGCGCGGCGCCGTCGCCCCACGGCGCCTGCTACTGGTTGGCCTGGGCAAGCGGGAGAAAGCAAGCGCCGAGGGGATTCGAATGGCGAGTGCGACTGCTGTAAAGCAGGCGCAAGCCCTGCAGGTGCCCGCGGTCACCGTCGGCGTCCACGGCGACCTGCCCCTGGACCCGGAGGTGATGGGCCAGGCATTCGCCGAGGGGAGCTACCTGGGCGCCTACCGCTTCTGGCGCTATCGCAGCGGACTGACGGCAGAGGAGACCTTTGCCATCGAGCGTGCGACGGTGTTTCCCAGCAAGGGCAACGAGGAAGCGGTCCGCGCCGGAATCGCCACCGGGCAGACCATCGCCCGCGGCGTGGCGTTGGCGCGCGACCTGGTCAACGGCCCCGGCTACGCCATGA
Organism: uncultured Chloroflexia bacterium; assembly: GCA_963700285.1. GTDB lineage: Bacteria > Chloroflexota > Anaerolineae > JAAYZQ01 > JAAYZQ01 > CAWANP01. The sequence continues at coordinate 288,413 of CAVOXA010000001.1, forward strand.
CGCCCGCCGCCCTCGGTGATGAGGCTGAGTCACTGGGTAAGCGGCTGGGTCTCAAGATCATGGTGCTTGACGAGGCCCAATTGATGGAACAGGGCTTTGGCGGTATCTTGGCTGTCGGCAAAGGCTCGGCCAACCCTTCCCGCTTCATCGTTATGGAATATGGCCAGGCAAAGGAAGGCACACCTACGATCTGCCTGGTTGGCAAGGGCCTCACCTTTGACTCGGGTGGTCTCTCGCTCAAGCCAGCCCAAGCGATGGAGACCATGAAATCGGACATGGGCGGCGCGGCGGCTGTCTTTGGCGCCATGCTGGCCGTCGCCGAGCTGGATCTGCCCCTGCACGTGGTGGCGCTCGTGTCCGCCGCCGAGAACATGCCCAGTAGCAATGCCTATCGGCCGGGCGACGTGGTGAAAACGCTTAGCAGCAAGACGATCGAGGTCATCAACACCGACGCCGAGGGCCGCATCATCCTCTCCGATGCGCTCTTTTACGCCCAGCGCTACAAGCCGGCGGCTATCATAGAGTTGTCGACGCTCACCGGCGCGATCATCATCGCCCTCGGCTCCCATGCCATCGGCCTGATGGCGACCGACCAGGCGCTGGCCGACCAGATCGGGCGGGCGGGGGATGCCAGTTGGGAGCGGGTGTGGCAGTTGCCCCTTTGGGACGAGTACCACGAAATGATCAAAAGCGAGATCGCCGATCTCAAGAACCTCGGGGGCCAGCCTGCCGGCTCCATCACGGCCGGGGCCTTCCTGGCCGCCTTTGTGGGCGACTATCCCTTCGCCCACCTCGACATCGCCGGCACGGCCTGGGTGGACAAGCCGGTCAAGCCGTACGACAGCCATGGGGGCACAGGCGTCGGCGTGCGCCTGCTGGCGCAGTTCTTGAGGGATTATGCACACTAGGTCCCTATCCCCTTCCCGCAAGGCCGCCCGCTTTGCGGGAAGGGGACCGACCACAGCACCCGAAACAAAGTGGAGGCCAAAATGACCGAAGAAGCTGCAGAGCAGCCGGGCCGGCGCTCGTTCATGGACAAGCTACTGGACGCCGTTGAGCGGGTGGGCAACAAGGTGCCCCATCCGGTGCTCATGTTTTCGTATCTCATCATTGGTGTCATCGTCCTGTCGGCCATCTTGTCGTTGTTTGGCATCAGCGTCACCGAGCTAATTGCCGTGCCGGTGCCGGTGGAGACAATACCCGACTTCTATGAAGATGTCTCCGAATACAGTCTGTCGGGAGTGGGCACGGAGGACGTCGAATTCGAAATCGTGGAACAGACCGTCGCCATCAAGAGCCTTCTGACTATAGACGGAATCCGGTTCCTCTTCTCGTCCTTTGTCACGAACTTTCAGGGCTTTGGCGCGCTGGCTGTGACGCTCATCGCGATGATGGGCGCAGGCGCGGCCGAAGTTGCCGGACTCATTGCCGCCTTGATCCGCAAGCTGGTCAAGGTCGCCCCGCGCGGGCTGATCGCCTATCTCATTGTCTTTGTCGGCGTGCTGTCGAGCGTCGCCTCGGATGCGGGCTATCTAATCTTGATTCCACTGGGCGCGGCGGCCTTCCTGGCCGTGGGACGGCACCCGATCGCCGGCCTGGCCGCCGGCTTTGGCGGCGTCGCGGCCGTGTTCATGGCGAACCTGATCCCCACGCCGACGGACGCCATGCTGTTCGAGATCACCAATGAAGCGATCGGGATGGCCGGCGGCTCGCCTATCTCCATCACGGCCGACTACTTTTTCCAGGCCGTCTCGGCCCTGCTGATGACTGTGGTCGTTGGGCTTGTCACGGTGCGCGTCATCGAACCCCGCCTGGGCAAATACGATCCTGCGGACGCCGGTGACCCCGAACATGCCGCCGCCACCGCCGAAATTGATCCGGTCCTCGAAGCGCGCGGTCTGCGCCGGGCCGGGCTGGCGGCCCTGGTCGTGCTGGCCGTCGTCCTGCTTGCCACCCTGCCTCCGGGCGCGCCGCTGCGCGATCCTGAAACGGGCGCGATCATCGGCCAGACGCCCTTCATGAGCAGCCTGCTGTTCATCATAATGCTGTTCTTCTTTATCCCCGGCGTGGCCTATGGCACGGCGACCGGCATGTACAAGGGAGCCAACGACGTGATCGCCGCGGTCGTCAAGACGTTCGCCGGCCTGGGCGGCCTGATCTTTATGCTGATGATGATCAGCCAGTTCATCGCCTACTTTAACTACTCCAATATGCCGAGCGTGGTCGCTACCGCGCTGGCCGGCTGGCTTGGAAATGCCGGTATTCCCGCGGTCCCGCTGTTGATCGGTTTCGTCCTGGTCATCGTGCTACTCGACTTTATCATCCCTGGCACGCTGCCCAAGTGGGCGATCTTTGCGCCCATCTTTGTGCCGCTCTTTATCCGGCTGGGCGTGCCCGCGCAAACCGTGTTCGCAGCTTACCGCGTCGGCGACTCGCCCATCAACACGCTCACGCCGTTGATGGTCTATTTTCCGGTGATCGTTACCTTTGCGCAGCGCTATCAGAAGAACTCGGGCGTCGGGTCGCTCGTGGCGCTCATGTTACCCTACGCGGCCATCGTTCTGATCGTCTGGCTGGTGCTGCTCATCCTGTGGTTCGTGGTGGGGATCCCGCTTGGGCCAGGTTACGCGGTGCGGTTCTGATGCCGTCTGTGGTGCTCCACTGCGCCTGCCCCCGATGGTACTCGGGGGCCTGGCCTGACCGACACTAGCGCCATGGGTGCGCATCGGCTGCGGTCGGCCGATCGAAAAAAAACGAGTAGAAGGAGAAACAAGTTTATGAAAAGTATTGGGAAACTCAGCTTGCTGGTCGTGACAGTGCTGCTATTGGCAGCCTGTCAACTGCTACCCGGAAGGGGGGGCGGCGCGGACCTGGTTGACACCAGTTGGGTACTGAGCTCGCTCGGCGGCGACCTGCCGCTGCCGGGTACCAGTGTGACCCTCCAGTTTGGCGCCGATGGCAGCGCATCCGGCTCGGACGGATGCAACCGGTTCCGCACCACCTTTTCCCAGCGCGGCGACAGGCTCACCTTCGATCAGCCTGGGGCTTCGACCATGATGGCCTGCGAGGAGCCGATCATGAACCAGGCCACGGCCTATATGGCCGCGCTCGCCGCGACCACAAAGTTCACCGTCAGCGAGGAGGAACTGATCCTGCGCGACGGCAATGAGAACCTGGCGATCTTGGCGCCCGTTTCACAGGGCTTGGCCGATTCGGCGTGGGACGTGGTCTCGTACAACAACGGTCGGGAAGCCGTGGTGGGCGTGCACCTTGGCACAGAGATCTCGGCCAACTTTGGCGCCGACGGCCAGGTGAGCGGCAATGCCGGCTGCAACCAGTACTTTGCCGGCTACTCGGTCGACGGCAAAGCCATCGAGATCGGCCCGGCGGCCACGACGTTCAAGTTCTGCGAAGAACCCCCGGGCGTGATGGAGCAAGAGAGCGCGTACCTGGCTGCGCTCCAGAGTGCGGCGACCTATCGCATCGAGGGCGATATGTTGGAGATGCGCAGCGCTGCCGACCAGATTGCTGTCATGATGATCCGCAAGACCGCCGTGGATCTGCCAGAGCCTCCACCACTGCCCACGGCACCCTGGGCCCGCGTGACTGCGCCGCAGGGCGTCAATCTCCATGCAGGCCCGGGCGTCGACTATCCGGTGATCGGCTTTGCCGGTGATGGCGACGAGGGCGAGATCGCCGGCCGGGACGCCGACTGGCGTTGGTGGGCGGTCTCTCTGCCTGACGCGCCGGCTGGCATCGGCTGGGTATCGGCGGATCTTGTGCTGGCCATGAACGTGGAAAACGTGCCGGTGATCGAGTCGCCGCCACCTCCCGTCGTGCCGACCGACGCGCCGCCAACGCCATTCCCGCCGCCTACGGAAACGCCACTCCCGCTGCCTACGGAAACGCCGCTCCCGCCGCCTACGGAAACGCCGCTCCCGCCGCCTACGGAAACGCCGCTCCCGCCAGCCACGGCGACGCCAACACCGCTCCCGCCGCCTACCTGGACGCCAACGCCCCTACCACCACCCACCGCGACGCCCTCGGCGCAGATCTCGTTCTGGGCCGAGCGGACGACCCTCGAGCAGGGCCAGTGCACGACGCTCCGTTGGTCGGTGGAACATGTGCAGGCGGTGTGGGTCTATCCCCAGGGTGAGCGATACTATCGTTTCCCCCGCACCGGGCAGGGCAGCGAGCAGGTCTGCCCAACCAATACGACGACGTACGAGATGCGCATCCTGCTGCGCGACGGTTCAGCGACCTTCCGTGAGGTGACCATCAGCGTGGCGGGCCCGCCGCCGACCGTAGCGCCATCGCCGGTGCCCGATCCCCTGTCAGGAACGCGCTGGGAGGTAGTTAACTACAACAACGGCCGCGGGGCGTTGGTCACGTTGCTCGACGCAAGCCGGATCGCTCTGGATTTTGGCACGGATGGGCAGGCGAGCGGCAACGCCGGCTGCAACAACTTCTTTGCATCCTATCAGGTAAACGGCAACAACATCACGGTCGGCCAGCCTGCCAGCACATCCCTGTTCTGCGCGGAACCAGAGGGGGTGATGGAACAGGAGGCCGAGTTCCTGGACGCTTTGCAGACAGCCGCCACCTTCCGTATCGACGGCGATACACTGGAAATGCGATCTGCCGATCAGATAGCCATCATCGCGACGCGGGCGCCATAAGGAGCCCGCGTCTGCAGGCACTATAAGCTGTCTGCTGCCGTCAGTGCCGTCACGTGTCCCATGGCTCGACCGGCTGCGCTGACGGCAGAGAAGGCATCAAATGCCATTAGGAATTGTCTTTGCCATTGGTCTCCTGACCCAACACCGGATCCGTTCAGTGCGCGGCCGGTACGTCAACCTCTAACCTGAGATGGCCGCCATGATCCGCCCTAAGGATCATCTACTAGGGGGGTGGAACTGACTATATGGGCAGATTCGACAATCATCGCCCGAAGGTGGCGGGCGCTGTAGGGGGCCGTTCGGGTCCGCGTCCTGGACTGCCCAGGCAGTTCTTGTATGTGGCCCTGCTGGTGGTCGCGGGCAGCCAGGCGTTGGGCCTGGCTGCCGCCAGCGCGCAGACGCCTGCTCCCCCGCCGGCCGAGAAGCTGCGGGTCGTCACGAAACCGGTGGAGCCGTTTGTGATCGCCGGTGAGGATGGGAGCCTGTCGGGCTTTAGCATCGATCTGTGGCAAGCCATCGTTGCGCAACTGGGACAGGACTACGAGTGGATCTACCTAGAAACCGTGGCCGAGCAACTCCAGGCCGTGAAGGATGGGCGGGCTGACGTCGCCGTCGCCGCCATCAGCATGACACCCGAACGCGAGCAACTGGTCGACTTTTCGCACCCCTATTTCGACGCAGGGCTGCGGGTCCTGACTCGCCCCCAGGATGGGGATCCATCGGTCCGGAGCCTCATTGCCAGTTTTTTCTCGCCCGCCCTGTTTCGGATTTTGGGCATCAGCCTGTTGGTACTGCTGGCCATGGCCCACGTCATCTGGCTGATGGAGAGGGGCCACAACCCGGAGATGCCCAGGTCCTACCTGAGTGGCATTTGGGAAGCGTTCTGGTGGTCGCTGTCCACGATCGCCACGCACAAGTATGGGGAGGGTGAGGAGCCGCGCACCTTCTTCCGGCGCCTGCTGGCGATGTTATGGGTTGTGTTGGGCATCATCCTGATCGCTGAATTCACCGCGTCCATTACCTCCTCGCTCACGGTGAAGCAGCTCCGTGCAGAGATCGGCGGGCCAGAAGACCTGCCCGGCAAGCGCATCGCCACGGTGGCTGGCAGTACTGCCGCCAAGTACCTGGAGGAGAAGAGCCTGAGCTACATCCCCGTAGCACGCATCGAAGAAGCCTACCCACTGCTCATGCGGGGCGCCGTAGATGCCATCGTGTACGATTCACCCGTCCTGATCGATTATGCAAACAGGGTAGGGGGAAGACAGGTAGAAGTGACAGGGCCGATCCTTACGGAGGAAGCGTATGCTATTGCGCTGCCGGCGGGCAGTCCGTGGCGCAAGCCGATCAACACTGCCATCCTCAGATTGCAGCGCGACGGCACGTACGATACACTGTACGAAAAATGGTTTGGCAGCCAGCGTTGACCCCGCGGCGTACGCGCCGGAACTACCGGGAGACCCGAGTGCAGAAGGGCTGCGCGAAATTCGGATGGCCCTATGCGATTGGGGGAATAATGAATGAGTGGGACCACCGCTTCTGACGCATCTTGATGCCAGTCGCAACCGTGTTAGTATTGGCGGCGTGCTCGTCGCCCCCATTGACGTCGACCACATCGCCGCACCCCTCAGAGGGAGCGATGGCGACACCATCGATCGCACCAACTGCGGAGCCGTCAGCGACCATCGTAGTAGGCGATTTGCCGCCCGCTGTCGAGTACAACCTGGGCGAAGCGATCATCGTCCAGGAGCGATTCCCCGAGGACAGTCGCTTCCGGAATATGCCCGTGCGCGTGAACGGCCTCATTGCTGCGCCGTCGGAGGGCGGGCCTTACCCTGTGGTCGTCATCCTTCACGGCACCCACCCCGGCTGTCCCGTCGACGAACACGAGGTCGATCGCTGGCCGTGCGATCCGGAGCTGGAGCAGCCCAACTATCAGGGGTTCGAATACCTGGTGCGCCACTTGGCTGCGCGGGGCTATGTTACCCTCTCGATCAACATCAATGCCGAGAACACCTTCGGCTTCGGCGAGCCCGTGGACGGCGAGCGGCTGCAGCAGTTGGTCGACCTGCACCTGGGAGCCCTGGCCGCAGCCACGACCGGCGGCCCCAACGACTTTGGCGTCGAACTGGAGGGCCGTGCCGATGTGGGGCGTCTGGCCCTCTTTGGCCACTCGCGCGGCGGCGACGCCGCCTACTGGCTGGCCCACACTCCTGGAATGGCTTGGGCAGCCGTCGCCAGCCAGGGCTATGGACCCGTGCACGGTCTGCTGCTGATCGCCCCAGCCGTCGCCTCGTTCGATCCCCCGGCTGCTTCTAGGGCGCCAATGACCATCATCCTGCCCGCCTGTGACGGTGATGTCGCTTTTCAGGAGGGACAGCACTTCTACGAAGGGGCACGGCTGGCCCCGGGACAAACCCAGTGGGTGACATCGGCCTGGCTGGAGCGCGCCAACCACAATTTCTTCAACCAACTCCTGCCGGACGATCGCATGGGGCGCCCGGGGAGACCCGACTGTGACACACTGCTTGAGCCGGAGACGCAGCGCAGCTTTCTCGTCGACTATGCGGCCGATTTCCTGGTGACGCTCTTTGATGAGGATGCAGTCGCGGTGTCTGAGGCCATGGCCCGCCTGGGCATGGACGTCCAGGCGCGGGCGCCGGACGAGCTCTACGGGCTACCGGCGCGCGTGGCCACCCTGGCGGCCGCAGATGACCGGCAGCCGTTGCTGGTGCCGGCGTCGGCAGAAGAACTGGCGACCAACCTGCAAGGCGGCGGTGTAACAAAACAGGGCATGACGACCCACTTTTGCCCCGAAGGCTACTACACCCCGGCCATGATGCCCGGCAGCGAGCCGTGCCGCCGGGTCAACCTGACCATACCCGGTAACCCGGCCTTGGCGGTCGTCTCCTGGGCAGAGCCAGGTGCGGTCTGGCGCTTTGCCTTGCCGGCGGGCAACGGCGACCTGAGCAGCTACACGACACTCAGCCTACGCGCAGCGGTTGACCCGCTGTCAGGGCTGAATGCCCCTGACAGACATCAGGGCTTCAGCCTGCAACTGACCGACCGCGTGGGCAACATCGCCACGGTGCGAACACGACGCGACGAGCCGGCGCTGGGATTCCCCGCCGGGTTAGTGGAGGAAGACAACCTCTTCGGCGATTTGTTCACCGGGCGCGTCCCCATGACCACGATCCGGCAGCCGCTTACCGATTTCGAGGGGGTCGATCTGGCCACTATCGGCGAGGTCGCGCTGCTGTTTGACCAGACTGCTAGTGGTTCGCTCTTCCTGGCTGACGTAGAATGGGTAAGGCCGTCCCAACCTTGATGCCGCTAGAATAGAACGGCATCAAGGTTGGGCAAGTGCTGAAGGTGAGGAGGTTTGCAGATAGACCTCTGCCTTCTGGCAAAACGCTTAGCATCCAGTTGATCCCTGCTGCCAATTCAGCTCACGCCGATGGCAGTTGTCCCTTGCCGCTTTTCCCGTGTCCGCCAGCGGTACCACGATAGCAGCAGCACGCCGGCAACGACCAGCACCGCGCCCAGGATCTGGCTCGGCGTAAGCCGCTCGTCGAGCAGAACGTAGGCATAGACGGCCACGAAGGCGATCTCGCTCATGGCCAGGATGGAGGCCACGCTGGCCGGCAGCCGCCCCAGGGCAAAGGTGTAGAGGGAAAAGGGTACGATGGTCGACAGGCCGATGAGCGCCGCGAACCAGAGCAGGGAGGTGGTCCCCACCGGGAAGGGCTGGGGGGTGAAGAACTGGAGGGGAAACAGGATCAGGGCGCCAAATCCAAAAGTGTAGGTCAGGCTCGTCATGGGGTTGTAGGACTGGCGTACCTTTTTGCCAAAGAGGTTCCAAGTGGCGTACAGGGTCGGCGTGCCAAAGCCCACCAGCAGCCCAACCAGGGAAAGCTCGGACTGGCCCAGGACGTCCACGCCGGAGACAAGTACCGTGCCGGCGAAGGTCAGCACGATGGCCACGATCTTGCTCCAGCTCAGCGACTCGTGCCACAGGAGCCAGGCAGCCACGGTGACGATGGCGGGCATGGCTGCCTGCTGCACCGTGGCGATTGCCACCCCGTTGAGGAATACGTTCAGGTTCCAGAAGACGTGAAAGATGCCCAGGCTGGCCCCCATGCCCACCAGCCAGGGCAGGTCGGAGCGCTGCACCCGCAGCCAGTCCCGGCGAAAGAGCACGAGGGCGAGGAACAGGATGGCAAAGGTGGTGATGTCGCGCCAGAAGGCCAGCGACAATGGCCGAGACGCCGGTGTCGAGCGTGATGAGCTTGACAAAGATGCCCGAGGTGCCCCAGCAGGCAGCGGCGACGACGACGAGCAGGGAGCCGGTCAGATCTGAGCGAGCAGGTGCCGCCGCTTCCCGGGCTTGGGCTGTGGCGTCGGTCATGCACACGTGCTTTCCGGCAGTTCCATCGATTCGATGTAGCGCATGTTAAAGTCGGCGTCCAGGTCCAGGTCGACCTGCTCCGCCTGGGCGGCGATCCGCTCGCCGCGGGCGAATTGGTCGTCGTCGAGGAAAAGCGCCGCGCCAAAGCCAGCCCCGTTGGCGGATGGTTCGACGACGCCGATGTCGACGGGCGGGATCATACCCAGGCCGACGACCGCCTGTACGTTTAGGGCGCTGCCGAAAGAGCCGGTGAGGATCATGCGCTGCAAGTCCTTGGGCTCCAGCCCCAACTGGGTCATAAGGATCTCGGTGGCGGCGCGGATGGCGCCCTTGGCCTTTTGCAGCTCGCGGACGTCGTGCTGGGTCAGGTACAGGGAGACCTGCTCCGCGTCCTCCCACGACTCGGCCCCGCGCAGATCCACGCCCTCATCGGTGATCAAGATGCGCCGGACACCCTGGTGATCGACGCTTATCCGATGGCCAAAGACAGGATGGTCCTTGGCCATGCGTCCTGAGCGATCGACCAGGCCAACCCGGCGCATCTCGCAGATCATGTCCAGCAAGCCTGAGCCGGTCAGGCCCACCGGCGGGCGGTCGCCGATGGTGGTCAGGGTGAAGCTGCCCTCCTCGTCGTTGGCACGGACGTTGATGATCGCCCCGTCGACGGCCCGGGTGCCACAGGAGATGTTCACGCCCTCGAAAGCTGGGCCAGCGGCGGTGGAGGCAACCAAGATGCGGCCCGATCTCCCGGGGCCGTGGCCATCGGTGACCATGACCTCGCCGTTGGTGCCCAGGTCGATGGCGGCGATGGGACCGGGGGCGCGGTCAAAGTCATAGTAGGTCAGGCAGGCCAGGGCGTCGGAGCCAACAAAACCGCCGATGAGAGGGGGCAGGGCGATCTTGGCCCCGGCGGGGAAGGTGTCGCCGAACAGCCCATTGGATTGGTGTACCGCGGCTGTACTGTACGGCTGGAAGGGGATGCCAGACAGGGATTCAACCGGGAGGCAAAGCAGCAGGTGGTGCATGGTACAGTTGCCCACGATGGTCACCCGCTCAATGCGCTCCTTGATGCTGCGCGAGAGCTTGAGGGCGTCCGTGGCCTGGACGATGGAGGACAGGGCCAGCATGGAGAGCCGCTGGGCGGTCTCGGGTCCCTGCAGGGCGGCCGCCATGCGCGAGATCACGTCGGCGCCAAAGGCAGTTTGCTGGTTGAGGGCGGCCGCGCCGGCGCAGACGCGCCCCGTGTCCAGCGTGGTCACAAAGGCGGCCACTGTGGTGCTGCCCAGGTCGATGGCCAGGCCCAGGGGCACCCCCTTACGCCGGTGGTCGTCGCAGGCGCGGAACATCTTGTTGGAATAGACGACGATGGGGGCCAGGGTGACGGTGACGTCGCCCTCTACCCGGGCGCGACAGGCGAGACGGTAGTCGGCTGCCTGCTCTGCTTCGGTGAGCCCCTCCAGTTCCCTGTTGTCCAGGGGACTCAGGGCGCCCTGGGCGATGACCTTGCATTTTTGGCAGGTTCCCCGGCCGGCACAGGGCTGCTCCAGGGGCAGGCCTGCGGTGATGACCGCTGCGCCCAGCAGGGAATCTTTTTCTACGGTGACCGACCGCGTGTCGGTTCCATAACTGACGGTGACTTTCACGAGACTTTCCCTCTCTCCAGTTATTGTACGGCTGACTCAAAGGAACAGGGGCCGATGGTGCATTTTCCGCAGACCTGGGCCAAGCCGACCTGTCTGTACTCATTCGCTACGCTGAGGCACCGCTGCCAGCAGCTTTGCTTGTCCAGCGGTTCGTCGGGGTCGATGGCGCTGGCCGGGCAGCGCATGGCGCATTCCAGGCAGCTGCCATCGTGGTAGAACAGCGCATCGTTCCCGGACTTGCAGTTGGCTGGCGGGCAGCTCGGCGTCCAGGACGAGGCTGCCAAAGCGGCCCGCGCAGCCGGCATCTGTGATGACCATCTGGTGCAGGCCAAAGCTGCCCAGGCCGGCGATGACGGCCACGCTCTTGTGCGCCCAGCGGCTGACCAGGGTTTCGCGATCAAAGTTGTGGGTGGCAGGCTCGGCCGCGGCCTGAATGCCGTGCTCTGCCAGGTCCTCGATGAGTTGGGCGGAGATTTGCCCGATGAGTTCATTGGTTTCGACATAGGCCACGGCCCACTCACGGGCAACCTGCTCTCTGTGCTGGGCGTTGGCCTTGATAACCCAGGGGGCAAAAGGCAGAAAGAATGATATCACGGAGTGGGCATCCGGGACCAGATCGTGGGGCAGCATGTGGCTGGGGTGGACGACCTCCCGCAATTGGAGAAACCGTGGATCATCTGCGCTGGCGAATGCGACCAGTGGCTGGCGGTATTCGGTGACCGTGCGGGCCCCGGCCACTGTGCTGTGAACCGTGGCCGTGATCAACGCGGCCAACTCATTCGGATCCATTACGACTCCTCGGCCAGTATCTTGCGTACCTGATCATAGAACTCCTGGACATGGCTGCGCATGATCTTTTCCGCCTGACCGGCGTCCTGCGCCCTAATGGCGTCCACCAGCTCCAAGTGTGTCCCCACGGCGGAGGGGAGGAAGGCCAGTTGTGGCAGAGCAAGATACCACAATCTCTGCGAAAGTCCAAATAGGCGCTCCAGGCCGTCGGCCAGGTACTTGTTGTGGGCCGCCTGGGCTACGGCCTGATGGAACCTGTGGTCGACGTCAAAGAGCTGGCGGCTGGAGTCAGCCGTGCTGGCGGCAGCGCGGCCGCTGTCCACCGGTGTCTGGGCCTGTTCCAGGCGCAGGGCCTCCAGGACCACGATGTCGTCCTCGGTGGCCCGCTGGGCGGCCAGCCTGGCGCTGAGCGATTCCAGCGCCAGGCGCATCTCGCTGAGCTGTTCCAGATCGGGCACGTTGACGTCGGCGACATAGAGGCCGTGGCGGGGGGTAATGACGACCAGGTTATCGTGGACCAGCAGCTTGAGCGCTTCCCGCACGGGGACGAGGCCCATGTCCAGCTCGCCGGCCAGGTGTTGCTCGTTGATGACCGAGCCCGGCTCCAGTTGCAGCGAGATGATCAGCTCGCGGATCAGCTCGTAGGTGCGTTTGGTGTCAACTCGCTCTAATTCCATGGGCTTCCTCCACTATCTGGCAAGGCGCGGGTTGCCGACAGCCCTGGCCCGGATGCGGTAGGTATCGAGACCGTCGGACAGCTCTTCGATGGTCACCTCCGGATTGTCGGCGCCGGAGCGGATGGCAGCGCCCAGTGCCCGTTCCTGGCTGAGGGTCCGGGCGTGGTTCAGGGCATGGGCCAGTTCCTCGAACTCGCGCCGCTCGTCGCTTGTCTGCACGAAATATCCAAATAGCTCCAGGCCCGACGCGGACAGCTTGGGGTAGATGAGGATCTCCTCCTCGACCATCACGCTGCCGGCGATGGCGCCCACGGCGTTGGCCACCTGGTGATATTCGGGCAGGACCAGCTCGGTGTGCAGGGCCTGGGCGACGGCGGGCAGAAAGATACCGGCTGGCGCGCCGATGCCGATGATGGGCTGGCGTAGGTGGATGCTGGTTTGCAGGTGGGGGTGGGACTGGTAAAGGCTGTTGTAGAAGAACCACTGGCCTATGTCGCCGCCAGCTCTGGCCATGGCCCGCTCCCGGCCAGAAAGATGCAGTGGCCTCTGGCTGAGGAAGGTGAGGATGGCGTGCAGGATCATCTCGCTGGCCAGGGCCCATACCTGCCCGCGCAGTTCGTTCGGGTCGCGAAACCGAAACTGGCAGAATACTTTCCAGGCCAGCTCCGATGCCGAGGACGATCCGCCGTGGCTCGTATCCCAGGCGTCATAGCGGCCTTCGATGTGCATCAGGTCGGTGGACGTGAGGCCCGCCTTGCCAATAATCTCCTGGCGGATCAGTTCTGAGACGCCTACCTGGGCGACGTGCAGCAGGTTGAGGCGCTTTAGGATCTCTGGCACCGGCTTGGGGCTGTCCCGCAGGAGGTCGACCAGATCCCTTTCCCGGGAGGTGCCGAGCAGGCTCTCGTGGGGCTCGCGCTGCAAGAACCAATATTCGAGCCAGTCGGGCGTGGCTTGGGCCCAGGGGCGCAGGGATAGGGCCTTGAGCTGCTCGCCGACAGGGGGATGCTTCCAGGCCAGGTAGGCCAGTGGCGTGACCCGCTCGGGGCCAAGCAGTAGCTCTTTGTCGTGGCCGGTAGTGATGTGGCTGTCCCCTCCCAGGGCAATAGACAGGAGATTCGCGGCCTTGACCGAGGTCTTGTAGTTGCCGACGGTTGCTCCCGCCTCGCTGACAGTTACCTGGCCGCCTTCGATGAGGGCAATATCCGTGGTGGTGCCCCCCACGTCGATGATGAGGGCATCGTCCATGTGGGAGAGGAAACGACCTCCGATGGCGCTGGCAGCCGGTCCGGAGTGGATGGTCTCTACTGGCGTCCGGGCCGCGAACTCGTCGCTCATCAGGGTGCCGTCGCCCCGGACGACCATGAGCGGCGCATCGATCTGCCTGCGCTCCATGGCCCGCCGTACGGCAATGACAAAGTCCTGGAGGACGGCCAGCAGGGAGGCGTTGAGGGCCGCGGTGGTCGCCCGTTCCACCGAGCCCAACCTGGTGGAAAGTTGGTGTCCCAGCACGACGGGCAGGTCGCAGACGCTGGAGATGGCCCTGTAGGTCCGGTTCTCGTGTTCGGGGTTGAGCGGGCTAAAATAGCTGGAGACGGCGATGGCGTCCACCTGGCCTTTGATCTGGTTCACCTTAGCCAGGATGGCTGGTAGGTCCAGGGCCGCCTTTTCGCGGCCGTAGAGGTCGTGTCCGCCAGCAAAAAAGTAATAGTTGGGGGTCGCGAGGCGGCCTTCCAGTCTAAACTTGCTGATGAGTTCGGGATCATAGCCGATGAGCAGCAGGGCGACGCGCTTGCCTTTACCCTCGGCGATGGCGTTGGTGGCCAGGGTCGTGGAGATAGAAACCATCTTGATGGCTGATGGGTCCTCGATCTGGATGCCGCCTATGACGTTTTCGATGGCGATGGAGAAATCGCGCTTGGTGGTTAGGCTCTTTTGCGAAGCCAATACCCGCCGGGAGTGATATTCTAGCAGGACACAGTCGGTGTAGGTACCGCCGGTGTCTATGCCCAGTACCAGGCTCGATTCGAGGCTTGTATCCAAGAGACTACCTCGGACTTTATCGTTGGTTCGGTTTGGCAGGATGGACCTGGCTCGGGGTTGGTCCGCGCGGCAATGGTCTCCTGGCTGGGTTGCTTACCTCCCAGCCAGGAGACCTTGCCCCAAGGATGAGCCGGCCGGGCTCAGCCGGAGCCTGACCTAGCCAAAGATGTCAAAGTCCAGCTCTTCGTCTTTGTGGCGCGCATCGGCCAGCTCGCAGACGCGGCGCAGCTCTTTGTACATGGCCTCGTCCATGAGCGGCGCTGTCTCGGTCTCGAGGATCTCGATGACGCGCTCGTGGACGCGCTGGCGATGAGTTTTGCTGCCGGTGGCAGTCCAGTTCTCCCAGTTCTGGCGGTCGATGAGCTTGGGGCGCCAGATCTCGGTCTTGAAGCGGTCGTAGGTGTGGTCGTGCTCGAGATAGTGACCGCCGGGGCCGACCTGGTCCATGACGTCTAGTGCCCGGCTGGCATCGGTGACCGGGATGCCGCGCAGGATGCGCTTGACCATGTCGATGATCTCGTCGGAGGCGACCATCATCTCCATGGAGCTGGTGAGGCCCTGCTCCAGGTAGCCGATGTCGTGGATCATGTTGCCTCCGATGAGGGCGGCGGTGGCGATGTTGATGGTGCCCTCCATCGCCGCCTGTTCATCGAACATCTTGGCGTCGGAGCAACCGGCCGTCTCGTACTCGGGGACGCCCAGCCACTTGGTGATGTCGGTGTAGGCCGCACTGAGGAGGGCCATCTCGGGCGAGCCGTAGCAGTAGACCGTGGTCAGCATGTCCATATTGGACATCAGGCCGCCGATGATGAGCGGCGCGCCGGGCTTGCGGATCTGGCTGAGTACGATGCCAAAGAGGCTTTCAGTGAGGGCCTGCACGGCGGTACCGGCCAGGGTGCAGGGCGCAGTGGCGCCTGCCAGGGGACATGGGGTGTAGACGAAGGGGATCTCGTTGTCGGTGGCAAAGAGCAGTTTTTGCACCACCTCTTCGGAGTGGCTCAAGGGCGACACCGGTTCGATGTACAGCGTGAATGCAGGACCTTTCCGCCACTCGTCCTTGCCGCCGACGCGGATGTGGGCCATCTCGAGCTGGTCCTTCAGACCATCGATGTCGACGGCGGTGATGTTGATGGGCTTGTTGGTGCCTTCGAGCATGGCCAGGTACTGCCAGCGGTCGTAGGTGCCCACCTGCACGTCCTGGACAATGCCCAAAGACATGTGAAAGTCGATGTTGGGCAGGGCCTGGGCAAGTCGGGCAAAGTTCTTGACGTCGTTGTACGTGGCCCGCCGCCGCTCGCCGGTGTAAGGGTCGATGGTGAAGGGTGTATCGGAGCCAGCGCCAAAGTAGATCGAGTTCTTGTAGAGTTCCATCTTGTGCTTGCGGTCGGGGCCGACAGCGACTACCTTGCGAGGTAAGGTGGCCAGCGCTTTGTCTACCAGCCAGGGCGGGATCTTGACCAGACTGCTGTCCTCGGTGGTATCTTGGACGATGGCGCCGCCCTCATAGGCGACCTGGACCCCTTCCTTGTCGTACACACGAACGCCCGTCTCGTAGAGCACCGTCAGGGCCGAGAAGTAGATGGCCTCAATCTCGTCTTCGGTGAGTACCTGAAATCTGGGCGTGGCGTTTACTGCATAGTTGGTCTTTTTTACCTGCATGTTTGTATTCTCCTCTAGGGTAAAGTCCGAGATCTTGGATTGGGGGCATGATTGATCTATACCCCCTCAGCCTTGACCTTGGTCTTACTCCTCAACCTCAGCGTATGAATTGCTCCTGGCGGATCTCGCCCCCAGGTGAGATGACCAAAAAGTCCGTCGTTGGTCCCAGCGGACCATCGGCACCAGGTTGGAGCAGAGCCATCGTGCCTCCCTCGGCTGCGCGCAGGATAAGTTCTACCATCTGCCGGACGTATTTGTCGGAGCCGAGGATTTCCTCATAGCGCATGCCCCATCGCTCGCAGAAGCGGGCTACCTCCTGCGCCTGCGAGCGGTAGGCCTCAATGTCGGCTTGGTTGTGGGCGACCAATACCAACCGCTCGTAGTGCTGGTACTGTTGGTCCATGAGCCACATGGCCTCCTCGGAGCCGTACTTGGGCACATACTCTTTGTATTCTTTGAGAGGGTGGCTGCCTGATTCGAGCCAGCCCTTGCTCAGGTAGTAGGTACCGGGCACGGCCTGGAACTCGCGCATGTACGCCTGGTAGGAACCAAGCAGCAGGGCGATGCAATCGTCCGAGCGGGGCACCAACAGCGTGTGTTTGCCGGCGCGAATGCCTCGCAGGCCGTTGCCACACAGACCGTAGCCCAATACGACCAGGGCGGGCTCCTCGATGGCGTCAATGGTCTCCTGCAGCGTGCCCGTCATCTTGTTGGGCACCCTGTGCAGGCCATAGTCCATGAACACAATATCTTGGGTCAGATCTTGCGGCAGTAGATGGGTCAGCAGGTCCTGCAATACCTGGCAGGCGATGATGACCACGCGATTGGGGACATGCTTGTCGCCCCTCGATGCCGATGTTGTCACCTGGGCCTCCATGCGGCGAAGCTGTGGCGCTACGCTTCGCCGACGAACCTTTGGGCCAGATCGACGCCGGCCGGGGCATTGGAGCCATAGCCGTCGGCGCCGATACGCTCGGCAAAGGCGGCGTCCACCGGCGCGCCACCGACCATGATCTTGACCTGGTCGCGCAGGCCCGCTTCTTCGATGGCCTTGATGGTGTGGGCCATGGCCCGCATGGTCGTGGTCAGCATGGCCGACATGCCCACCACGTTGGGCTGGTGCTCCTTGATGCCTTCGACGAACTTTTCCGGGTCGGCGTTGAAGCCAATATCCACTATCTCAAAACCGGCTCCCTCGCACATCATGTTCACCAGGTTCTTGCCGATGTCGTGCAAGTCGCCCTTGACGGTGCCCATCAAGACCTTGCCGATGAGCTGAACGCCGGCGGCTATCAGCTCCGGGCGCAGCACCTCCAGGCCAGCTTGCATCGCGTCGGCGGACATGAGGACCTCGGGTACAAACATGTCACCGGCCCTGAAGCGGACGCCGACTTCACCCATACCAATCACCATGCCGTTGTCCAGGATCTCTTTGGCGCTCAGGCCCTGTTGCAGGCCCCGTTCCGCCAATTTGGCTGTCGCTTCCGGATCGCCTTCCATGATGGCTGTAGCAATTCGCTCATATATCCTGCTCATCATTCGTCTCCTATTCTTTCACCCGCTCTTCCGCCTCGGCCAGGACGCGCTGAATCACCTCTTCCGTCTCTGGCTTGATGGGCGAGGGCTGGTGGGTGGCCAGAATGTCGCGCACGCGAGCGACAGTCCGTTCTTTGAAGCTCGTCTTACCCATCATCTCCCACTCTTCATAGTTGCGGCGGTCGCAGAGTTTGGGATACCAGAACTCGGTCTTGTAGTGACGGCGGGTATGCTCCTCGCGCAGGTAATGGCCGTTGGGACCCACTCTGTGGATCGCGTCCACGGCCAGCGTGTCCTCGTTAACCTCGATGCCACGGGTGATGCGCCGCGAGTAGCCGATGGACTCGTCCATCGCCGCCAACTGGAAAACGGAACCGGTCATGGCGCTCTCGGTGTAGCCCACATCGTGGGTCAGATCGCCGCCAGTGAGGGCGGAGAAGAAGGCAGACAGCGAGCCTTCGATGATGGCCTGTTCGTCAAAGGTCTTTGAGTCGGTGCAGCCACCGGTCTGCCACAGGGGCAGCCCAGCAAAGTGAGCCAACTCGGTGAGCCCGGCCATCATCAGCGACAGTTCCGGCGCGCCGTAAGCCAGGATCATGGAACTCATATCCATGACCGAGTAGACGCCGCCCATAAAGAAGGGCAGACCGGGCTGGATGGCCTGGGCCAGGGTGAGGCCCATCCACGATTCGGCGGCGCCCTGGGTGATGATGCCGGCCGCGGTGACGGGGGCGGTGCCCCCGGCGATGGGGCAGGGTGTAAAGATCAAAGGCACCCGGTGCTGGGCGGCAAAGATCAATTTGTCGATGGCCTCAAAGGTGCTGACCAGGGGCGAGAGCGGCTCACAATAGTGGACATAAGTGGGCCGCTTTTCGAAGGCTTCCTGTCCCCCGGCCTCGGCAACGGCAATCTCGTGGATGCCGGCCGAGTCAAAGCGGTCGTAGGACCAGGCGACGATGGGCTTGCTGGTGTTGGGGAACATGCCAGCGAACTCGTAGAGGGCGCCCAGGGCGTGGTGTACGTCGTTGACGGTGCCCAGGGACTCGCAGAAGTCGATGTTGGGTAGGGCATCCACGGTCTTGGCCACGATGGGCACATCGGTCTTGACGTAGGGCCGGCGCTCCAGCGTCTCGACGTCGATAAAGTTGGGGCAGGTGGGGCCAGGGCCAAAGTGCGCCCGGCCTGGCCCGATGTGGATGTTGTGCGCGGGGTTGCCATCGCGGGCCCAGATGGTGAAGGAGCGCGGTGCTTGGTCCAACGAGCGCCTGACCAGGTAGGAGGGCAAGCGAACGCGCAGCCCATCCACCCAGGCACCAGCTTCTTTCAGGATCTCCCGGGCTTCGTCGTGGTATACATCGAGGCCCGTGTACTCTAACAGATGGAGTACGCCGTCAAAGAGCTCCTGCAGTTGGTCCTGGGAGAGAAGCTCAAAGCGTACCCCGGAATTGATACGATAGTTCGTCCTCATGGAGAGAACCTCCTCATTTGTTTAGGGCGAAGGCTGAACCTGAGTTTCTTCCGATCAACCTCAGCCATAACCTTAGACTGAATCTTGCTGAGCTAGGCGCCTACTAGCTTTTTGGCCAGTTCAGCGGCGGCCGCCGCGTTCGAAGCGTAGCCATCGGCGCCGATCTGGTCGGCAAAGGCCTGGGTCACAGGCGCGCCGCCGATCATGACCTTGACCGTGTCGCGTACGCCGGCCTCTTCCAGAACCCTGATAGTGCTTTCCATGGAGCGCATGGTCGTGGTCAGGAGGGCCGACATGCCCAACACGTCGGGTTCATATTCCTTCACGGCATCAACAAAGGCCTCGGGAGCGATGTCTTTGCCAATGTCCTTGACCTCAAAGCCTGCGCCTTCACACATCATGCCTACCAAGTTCTTGCCGATGTCGTGCAGGTCGCCCTTCACCGTGCCCAGGAGTACTTTGCCCATCATCTGGACGCCGGCTACGGCCAGCAGCGGTTTGAGGATGTCCATAGCTACCTGCATGGTCCGGGCCGAGCGCAGGACTTCGGGCACGAACATGTTGCCGGCCTTGAACTCGACGCCGACATAATCCATGCCGGGCATCAGCCCCTTGTTGAGGATCTCCTCGGCGCTGATATCGTCGTCCAGGGCATCCTCGGTCAGATCTTGAATTTCGCCCAGGTCGCCCTCGATGACGACGGTAGAAATCTGTTCAAGAATCTCACTCATGTTACCTTGACCTCCTTGATTTTACCATAATCTCCCGTCGTTCTGCCGCATAGTCTGTCGTACGATCTATTGTTCTCCCGGCTCATCACCTCCCTCCGACAGCCGGTCGCTGATGGTTACTTATTGCCAATGTTTCTCCATCTTTGCTAGCTCTTGGGCAACGTCTCCAGGTAGAGGCGCAGGTTGATGATCCATGGCTAGTTCTGTCCGCTCGCGCAGTCGCTCTTCGAACTGCTTCCCGCCCTTTGCCTGCCACTGGTCATAGATGGAGCGGTCGAACAGCTCCGAGTACCAGACATTCCGGAAGTGCTTGAGCGTGTGGTTCTCCAACAAGTGGTGCCCGCCGGGGCCGACTTTGTCCATCAGATCCAGGGCCAGAGACTCATCACTGACCGGGACTGCCGCCCATGTACTGCTCCACCATGTGCAGGATCTCGTTGACCAGCACCATGTAGGCGGGCGAGGCAACCGATCCATGGTCAAGCCAGCCCGAGTCGTGGACCAGGTTGGCGCCACTGAGCGCTGAGCTCAAACAGGAGAAGGCGGCCTCGGCGGCGGCCTGCGCGTCGGGGAACTTGGCGTCGGAGCAGCCCGCGGTGCCAAAGAAGGGCAGGCGATAGTGCTGGGCCATCTGGGCCATAGCAGCCACCATCAGGCTCATCTCTGCCGCGCCGTAGGAAAAGATGGTCGTTTTCATGTCCATGATCGTGGCAAAGGCGCCATAGATAAAGGGCGCCCCTGGCCGGACCAGTTGGGACAGCACCAGTCCGCTGAGGGATTCGGCGCTGCCCTGCACGATCTCGCCGGCAAAGGTCGCCGGGCGCCGTGCTGCCGCCCTGCGGCGCCGGGTAGTTGATGAGAGGGATGCCCTTCTCGGCACAGAAGAGGATCTTTTCCACGGCCGGATCGTAGTACAGCAGCGGTGAGATTGGTTCGGAGTAGTGGACGCAGGTAGGCGCCTGCCGGAACTGATCTTCGCTGCCTGCGACCAGCAGGTACATTTCATAGATGTCGCGGGTGCTGTTGACGTCCTTGCAGCAAAAGACCAGTGGTTTTTCGCAATAGGTCAGTACCTGCTTGGCAATCACCCGGTCGGCGATGTCGGCTGGGACATCGTCGGCCATGCCAATGGTCATGACCCAGGAAAAGTTGGGCAAGGCATCGGCGACGATCGAAGTGATGCGGCAGTCGATCGCTGGCAAATCGGCGTCGCTCTCCTGTGCAGGGGCTCCAGATAGTCGACGCAGTCCACGCTGGGACCAAACCAGACCTTGTCCCCTTCCAGGAATACGGATCGTGTGCCATCGCGCTGGCCCAGCACGACGCGGGAGGGCGCGGTACGTATGGCATCCTCGACCATCCAGGCGGGCAGGTGTGCTCGATCTCCGTGCGACGCGCGCTCCGGCGCCGTGCAGCAGTTCCAGTGCCCGGGGATGGGTGATCTGGATGCCGGTTCGCTCCAGCAGCTCCAGCGTGGCCCAGTGGATCTGCTCGATCTGTTCCTCATTGAGTACCGACAGTCTGGGTTTGAAATTTAGGTCAGGATAGATCATCAGGGTGCCTCCTTCTCACAATGGTAGCCAGATGCCGATCCCCTTCTTCACAGCCTGCTTGTAGAGGAGGGGAGCGACGGCCATGTCGTCCAGGGCCAGGCCCAGGTTGGCGGCAATGGTCCGCTCTGCGGGTGTCTCGCGGCCCGGCTTCTGTCCCGGTCACCAACTCTCCCAGGTCGGCGTGGACGGATGGGATATCCTGAAAGTAGCCGACGCCTTCATAGTAGTGCAGTTGAGCCAGATCATCGGTGCAGAACTTGTCCGACTTCCCTCATGGCGTCGGGGTGCCAGTAGGAGTCAAAGTCCACCAGGGAGGCAAAGGCGCCCGCGTCCATCCAGCCGGCCTGGATGGTCCGGTGTGGCACTTTCAGGATCGGGCCGGCGGTGACGATCAGGTCGCAGCCGGTCACGGCAGCCCGGGGTGTGTCCACTACGACCACCTCCAGGCCAAAGCCGGCTGCCGATCTCTTCTGCGTAGCAGCGGGCCGTCTGCGGTATCCAGATCATAGGCCATCACGCGCTCCAGCGGAAAGAGGACGTTCAGCGCCTCGACGTTGGTGCGTCCCTGCACGCCACAACCCGAGAATGCCGACGACCGATGATTCGGGCCGGGCCAGGTAGCGGGCAGCCACGGCTGTGGCCGCCCCGGTGCGCATGGCCGTGATCCAGACACAGTCCATCACGGCCAGGGGCAGGCCGGTTTCGACGTCGTTCAGGATGAGCAGGCCGGTGATGTAGGGCAGCCCCCGGCTGGCGTTCTCGGGAAAGCCGCTGACCCACTTGACCCCAGCCGACTTCATGGCCGGGATGTAGGCCGGCATGGCGTGGATAAAGTTGTCGCCCTCGCCTGGATGGATGCCCGGCTTGGGCGGCATCTCTACGCGACCCTCCCCCTTTTCACGGAAAGCGGCTTCCAGGGCATCGATGATCTCGGCCATGGTCAGGCCCACGGCGGCGACATCAGTCTGGGAAAGATAGAGGATCTGGCTCATAGATACGGGTGTTTTCCTTTCGCTCTTCGACCTGCCCTCAAACCTGGGTGCTGGTCCTTCTAGATTTCGTGAAGGTCGCAAGTCCTTTTAGGTACTGTGTTCCTCCACAAATGCCTGCAATTGACGGGCTATCGTTTTGTCCAGGGGCGGATCTTTCGTGTTCGGCCACCAGCCTTCGCCATCGCTGGCGGGCGCGGGCCACGGCATCCTGCCGTCCGCCCAGCATCCACCCCTCCAGACCTCCACGGTCGCAGAGTGCCGGCTGCCAGAACTCCTTGCGACAGCGTTTGACGGTGTGCGTCTCCATGAGGTAGTTGCCCCCCGGTCCCACGTTGGCGATGACGTCGTAAGCCAGGGTTTCGGGGGTGACGGCGATCCCTCGGTGCAGGCGGCGTACCATGCCGCACATCTCGTCGTCCAGGACGAACTTTTCGTAGGAGAAGGCCAGGTAGGAGCTGAGGATGCCGCCCGCGTGCATGACAAAGTCCAGGCCGCAATTCACGGTGGTAAGCAAGGCCAGCATCGACTCAAAGCCGGCCTGGGCGTCGGGATAGCTGGCATCGGTTAGCGCGCCGCCGCTGCGGGATGGCAGGCCGTAGTAGCGGGCCAATTGGGCATGGGCGGCGATCATTTGTGACAGTTCTGGGCTGCCGATGGCTAGGGCGCCCGATTTCATGTCGATGTTGGTAGATGTGGAGCCAAAAACGACCGGGGTGCCAGGGCTGACTATCTGTGTCAGGGCGGTACCGGCCAGCAGTTCGGCCGTCTGTGTGGCCAGCATACCAGCCAAAGTGACAGGTCCGGTGGAGCCAGCCATCATCAGGGCAGCAATGACCACCGGCTGGCGCGCCCTGGCGTAGGCTACCAGCGCCTCGAGCATCTCCGTGCCGTAGGCCAGTGGGCTGAGGCTGTTGATCAGGCCCAGGGTCACCGCCCGATCGCCTGCTCCGCCAAAGAGGATGTCTGCCATCGCCAGGGTGTGCTGCGCGCCCCGGCGCCCACGGTGCTGCCGATGAAGGGCTTGTCAGAGTGGATCATGTGGGCCTGCAACATATGCAGGTGGGCCGCGGCGGCAGCGATGTCTCCGGGCTCCGCCAGCAGGTGCCCGCTCAGGTCCTGGTTGGGCAGCGCGTGGGCCAGCTTGACCAGGTTGTGATAATCATCCATGGTCGGCATGCGCTTGCCAACCTCGGCGTCGACCAGGAACGGCGCGCCATAGCCGGGGGCAAAGACCGGGCGGCGCTTCTCCGTCGCTGCCTCCGATGGATACGCTCCGCTCAGGGTTGCGTGCGTGGATAGTGAACTGCTTCGGCACAGTTTCCAGTGCCTTCATAAGCTGTCTTCAACGAGGTAGACGCGGCTGCCATCAGTCCTGACGCCGAATCCTGGAAGGCCAGCAGCGCTTCCTCGCAGGCAAAATCGACGCCAACCTCGGCCAGCAGCTTCATGCTGGTCTCGTGGATCTGTTCTATGTCTGTGGCAGACAGCAACTCCTGATACATCGCGTCATTCCTCCTTGTTGACGCGTCCGGTCTTTCATCCCTGCCAAGGTTCAGGCCAAGGCCGGCCTCTGCACCCATTGGCAAAGGCCTCTCAGTGACGGCCCCTCAAAAAGCTGTTGCCCTCATAGGCAATCCCCTCGGCGTAACGGGTCGGGCGCAGAGGGTTGTCCTCCAGGGCCAGTGCCCCTGTGACCAGGTCGGCAATGCGCTTCCCGGCCCCGGGAGATAGCATCACCCCGGCCCAGTAGCCGCAGTTCAGGTAGAAGCCGGCGTATCTCCGCCACTGGTCCTATGAGGGGTTGGTCGTCCGGTGTGTAGACGTATTGGCCCGCACTGGGATGCACATCCTCCTGCCTCGAACGTTCGGGCAATCTCCTTCCAAAATGGATTGAGCCGGACGAGCTTGTCCAGGACCATGGCCGGATAGTCCCAATCCAGGGGTAGCTCTTCGGCTGGTTCGCTAACCGGCTCGTCAGGATCGACCCAGGCGATGTAGGCGCCGCCTGTCTCGGGCCGCCAGTAGACGTCCTGCACCAGGTCAATGGTCAGCGGTGCGTCCTGAGGGATCTGCGGCTTGGGTGAGATAAAGGCCTTCTGGCGACGGATGGGCTCCAGGGGCAGGTCGAGGCCGGCCATGCGACCGACGATCCCCGCAAAGGGCCCGGCGGCATTGATCACGGTGCGAGTGCTGATGCTTCCCCGTGTTGTCTCGACTGCGGAGATACTCAGATCGCCCCCAGGGTGGTTCGTATCCGTCCGGATACCCGTGACTTTGGTACTTAGCAGGTAGCGCGCATCGCTTCCCTTCGCAAAGCCCTGGGTCACTTCGTGGGTGGACAGCCAGCCATCTTGCTGGCGGAAGGTGGCTGCGACTACATTTTCGGACAGGTACGGGAAGCGGGCCAGTAGATCGTCGTGGTCGAGGAATTCGGAATCACCTACGCCCAGACGATGGTGCTGCTCTACGGCTGCTTTCAGGTCGTCCAACAGCTCCTCTTCGTCGGTGACGAACAGATAACCTTGGTGCCGGAGCGAGATGTCATAGCCTGGCATGCCGATGACTTCAGCAAAGTTCTCAAAGATCTCGATGCTGGGCAGGGCCAGCTCGGCCATGGGCGGCTCGGTAAATTGAGCGCGAAAGCACTCGATGGAATTGGGCGTGGTCAGGGTCGATAGGCCATCGCGCATTTCCACGAGTACCGTGTCCAACCCGGTTCGCGACAGCCAGAATGCGGTGGACACGCCGATGATGCCACCGCCGATGACGACGGCATCGGCAGTGGTCGGAAAGTCGCCTGCGTTGGGGGTGTAGATCTTGCCCACGCTACGCCTCGACTTTCTGGGTCCGCGACTTGCGCCCGGCGAGCGCGCTCACCGGCTTGGCTTGGGCCAGTAATAGAGCGGCAAAGCCGGATGGGTAGTAGATCATGACCACGACCATCAATATACCATAGTGGCCAGGTGAAGCCCGGGGACTCGGCAAAGTTGGAGTGTAGGAATTCGATGAGAAAAACAAAGGGGAAAGCGATAACCATGCCGCCCCAGAGGCTGCCGCGACCGCCGATATAGACAAGGGCCAGCACCTCTACCGTCTTGGAGGTATGCATCAAGGTCTGAGGCGTGAGCGCGCCAAAGTAGAAGGCATAGAACCCGCCTAGCCAACCGGCAAAAAAGGCGGAAAGGGTAAAGTTAAAGACCCGGTAGTAGGTTGGGTTGATGCCCGAAGCGCGGGCCGCGTCAAAGTTCTGGCCGATGGCTTTGAAGGCCAAGCCATAGTGGGAACGGACCACTTGCTTGAGGACGATATAGACCACGAGCATCATAACCATGATGACGTAAAAGTAAGGGAGGTTGTCCGTGGTCTCCAGCAGGCTTTCGGGATGCAGTCCCAGCGGTCCTCGGGTCACGGCGG
This sequence comes from uncultured Chloroflexia bacterium, assembly GCA_963700285.1. Taxonomy (GTDB): domain Bacteria; phylum Chloroflexota; class Anaerolineae; order JAAYZQ01; family JAAYZQ01; genus CAWANP01. Next base: position 314,002 of record CAVOXA010000001.1, read on the forward strand.
TCCAGTTGCGTATGATACCCAAGAGGGCAATGCCGACGAACCAGGACATAACCGCAGCAAAGATGCCGCGTAGGCGTAGGGTAAGCACACCCAGCCCGAAGCCCAACAACGCCGGACACGATGGCCCCGATCCAGATGGCGATCCAGGGTGAGAGGCCCGGTTGTATAGCTAGCACAGGCGAGGTATTGGCCATGATGGCTGCCGTATAGGCACCTAATACCGAGGATGGCGGCAAAGCCAAAGTTGACCACGTTGATATAGCCGGCGGTAAAGTCAAAGGCGACCGCCTGGGCGGCGAGAAAGGCGCCCATGATCAACCAGCGCAGCATATGCTCCTGGTTGAAGGGCGGAACAAGGGGCAGCACGAGGAGTACGAGGAGCAGGATCAAGGCCGCAAGGGCGAGAAGCCCATGGCACCCAATCCGCTGGTGAGGCGATTCCAGAGGCTGTTTTGGTTCTCCATCCCAAGTCTCCTTTGCTCCCTACTGTTCCTGAACGCCTTTGACTTCGCTGCCAAAGATTCCCGATGGAACGAGGATGAGGATGATGATCATCACGATGGTAGGTACCACGTCTTCCCAGGCGATGCCGATGAACTGCTGGGTGGCGGTCTGGAGCAGGGCCACGATAAAGCCGCCAACAATGGCTCCATAGACGTTGCCCAGACCGACCAACATCACGACGTACCAGGAGAGGTAAAGGGGCTTGAGCCCAACGCGTGGGATAGGCCTGGAACATATAGAGCAGCGCAGCACCGGCCATGGCTGCCGTAGCCGTGGCCAGAGCGAAGGTCAGGGTATGGATAAAGTCGAGATCAATGCCCACCAACTGCGCCCCCGTTTCGTCCTGGGCAACTGCCCGGATGGCCCGGCCGGTCCTGGTCCTCTGCATGAAAAAGTCAGTGCGATGATGGTGATGATCGGACACGACGCAAGGCAAAGATGCCGGTCCGCGGCGATTCGGATCTCGAGGATCTCGATGGGCGGGATGTAATAGTAGCGCGGGATGCCCCTGAAGTTGGGACCCAGGAGCAAAGTCGTGCCGTTGATCATGATGTAGGCCAGTCCCACCGTGAGCAGGAAGGTATTCATCACCCAGCCCGTCCCGGGTCCGGTGGCGTAGCGGTGCGAAGATTAGCCTCTCCAACACAGCCCACCAAGAAGGAGGCCTAGAATGGCGGCCGCGACCACGGCGATAACCGGAGCAATGGCCGCCAGGAATAGCGTTCCCGTTTTCCTGCGACATAATTGTTGATAGGCGTGAAGACAAAGTAGCCCACGTAGGCGCCTACCATGAATGATTCACCGTGGGCAAAGTGAGGGATGTTCATCACGCCGAAAACCAGCGCCAGACCTGCTGCCAGGAGGGCCAGGATGCCGCCGCTGACGATAGAATTGACGATTTGGGATGGTCCTCGCTTCAACAGCGATGGCCAGTGCGAGCAGCAGCGTGCAACCAAGCACAACGACTGCGGGCCAGGTTGCTGCGCAGGCTGATGATCAGCCTGTCCCAAAACGACGCTTGAGGCATTGCTCGTTCCATGGCTTTCCTCTCCTATCTTGTCCTGCGACTTTCGCAGGCTGAGCTAGAGGCCCAGGTACGCGTTGCGCACGTGCTCGTTGTGTCTTCATCTCTCGGCTCGGGCCTTCCATCGCGATCCGGCCGTGCTTCGAGGACGTAGGCCCGGTCGGTGATGTCGAGTGTGGTATTCACATTCTGCTCCACCAACAGGATGGTGACGCCGCGTTTCTTTAGCTCAAGCAGGGCGCGAAAGACGTCGTGGGTCAAGATGGGGCGCCAGGCCCGAGGGAGGGCTCGTCGACCAAGAGCAGCTCGGGGTTAGACATCATACCCCGGGCGATGGCCAGCATTTTGTCGCTCGCCGCCGCTCATGGTGCCAGCCAGTTGCTTCTCTCGCTCCTGCAGCCGTCGGAAAGAGGCTGGTAGACAAAGCGCCAGTGTCTCGAGCTCCTTCTCTTTATCGTTGAGCAGCGTAAGCGCCCAGGAGGAGGTTCTCGCGCACGGACATGTCGGTGAAGAGGTTGAGGCCCTCAGAGATGTAGCTGATGCCCATCCGGCTCACGGTATGGGCCTTCAAGCCGGCCGATGCGCGTTGTCCTTGAATAGGATCTCTCCGCTCGTAGGGCGTGAGAAGTCCGGCCGATGGTCCGTAGCGTCGTGGTTTTGCCGCGCACCATTTGGTCCCACCAGCGCCACGAACTCGCCCTCGTCCACGTAGCAACGAAAGGTCCCAGAGGATCTGGAGAAAGTCGTAACTCGTGTTTACGTTCTTTAGCTCAAGCAATTCTTCATCTCCCTCCTGCTGAAGGTTGAGGTCCAGGGTTAGGCGGGGAGCAAAGGTTGAGACCCTTACACTCAACCTTGGCCCTGATCCTGATCCTGTATTTCATCCTCAGCAACAATCTCCTCGCCCAGGTAGGCTTCGATGACCTGTGGGTTTCCGCATGACTTCTTGGGCGGGTACCCTCGGCAATCGGACGTCCCGTACTGGATGACCAATACCCGCTCGCAGATTCCGGTGATGACCTTCATGATGTGCTCGACGACGATCATGCCGACACCAGTAGTGTCCCGTATCCTCAGGATCAGCGCCATCATGGCATCGAGCTCGCCGGGGTAGGCCCGAAGCCAGCTCGTCCAAGAAACAGGAGCTTAGGCCCACAGGCCAAGGCGCGGGCCAGGTCGAGTCGCTTGAGCTGCACGGCATTCAGGCGCTCGGCCGGGGCGTGGAAGTCCATGGGAAACTCGACAAATTCGCAGCGCTTCTTCTGCCCGCTGCCGGGCTGGGTTTTCGGCTGTCGTGGTCGGCGCCGAAGCGGGCGCCGACCATGACGTTCTCCAGGGCGGTCAGCTTGGGGAATGGGCGAGGGATCTGAAAGGTCCTCGAAAGCCCCTTGCGGCACATGACCTCGGCGACGGCGCCGGTGGTATCCTGGCCGATGAAGCTGACGCTGTCCGGAGATGGCTTGTATGTGCCAGCCACGCAGTTGAGAAAGGTGGTCTTGCCCGCTCCGTTGGGCCCGATGAGGCCGACGATCTCGCCGGCATCGACCTGGAGCGTGACTCGGTTCACGGCAGTCAAGTCCGCCAAAGTTTTTCACAATGTGTTGTGCGTCCAGTATCATCTGTACTCACCTCCGCTCCCTCGAGCCGGGAGGCGTGATCGGGCCGCCGCGGACGAGTTGGCCCCGCCAGCCCATTTGCCAGAGCGAATGATGGCTATTGCTTGGGCTGTACCTGCTGTTCGGCCCAGTCGGGTGGATAGATGATTCTTGCCTTCACCGTCAAAGTACTGGAGGACGGGGAAGATATAGTAGCCCTTGCCCACAACCGGATCGGGAGTTGTCTCGGGCGTGTACTCGTAGCGGCTCATGACGATGCCTTCGGTGTAGGCCCAGTCGCCGGTCCAGACGTTGTCCTTGACAAAGTTGTAGATCGACTCGCTGGTCAGCTCGCCCGCCTCGCGGCAGACGGCCTTGGCCACAGAGATGAAAAAGTTGCTGCCATCGTAGGACAGGCCAGCCGGCCGAGGGCTGGGTGGGAAGCCCTGTTCGGCCTCAAAGCGCTCGGCAAAGGCCTTGCCTTCGGCGGTCGCCCAGCCGGGGATCTGGTCGACCACATAGTTGGACGCGCTGCCGGTCAGGTCGTACCACTCGCCAACCCAGCCGAGGCCGTCGGCGATGATGAGGCTCTCCAGCCCGACCTCATCGGCCTGCTTGATAAAGGCGGACATGGAGGGCGCGGCAGTACTGGTGCCGGCGACGAGGGCCGGGTTGAGGTCGACGAACTTGTTGAGCAGCGGGTAGAACTCGGTCTGGTCGATGGGAAAGTACTGCTCGGCGACCGTCTGTCCAGCCGGCTTCCTCGAGCTGCCCCTTGATGGCGTTGCCAAAGCTGCGGCCCCAGTCGGTGTCCTCGCCATAGATGGCGACGGTCTTGGCCTCGGGGGCCCAGGCGCCGCTGGCGATCGCATCTTCCAGGGCCTGGACGTAGGAGATGCTCAGCTTGACCGGCGTGGGCCAGCCCTTGGTCGTCCAGTAGCCATACTTTTCCGGGTCGGAGTCAAACGTCTCGTTGACGACCTCGGTAGCGCCAAAGCCAAAGAAGTGAGGCACCTTGTGCTTGGCGGTCACTTCCATGGCCGAGACGGCCACGGAGCTGTGCCAGTTGAGGACGCCGGCCTGGATGCCGTCCTGGACAACCGCCTGCTCGTAGGCCTGGGCGGCCTTGGCCGGGTCGGACTGGGAATCGACCCAGACCGGTTCGATCTTGTAATCGCCAGATCTGGCAGTCGATGTCTCCAAAGGCCATGTCTGACGCGAAGCCTTGAACTCGTCGCCGGTGCGGGCGCTGGGGCCGCTAAACGGGCCCAGGATGCCCAGCTTGAAGGTCTCGGTGGCCTCCATGGCCTCAGCGCTCGGCGCGTGCAGTCCCTTAGGGCGGTCGACCGTTGCTGTTACGGCCCACTCGGGCGGTAGACGACCTGGCCTTCGCCATCAAAGTACTGGAGGACGGGGAAGATGTAGTAGCCCTTGCCGACAACCGGGTCGGGCACGTCGTCCGACGTAGTCTTGTATTCGCTCATGACGATGCCGTCGGTGTAGGTCCAATCACCGGTCCAGACCTTGTCCTTGACAAAGTGTATAGATCCCTTCGCTGGTCAACTCGCCGGTCTGACTCGCATACAGCTTCAGCCAAGGCGATGAAGAAGCGGCTACCGTCGTAGGACAGCCCAGCGGCCGAGGGCTGGGCGGGAAGCCCTGTTCGGCTTCAAAGCGTTCGGCAAAGGCCTTGCCCTCGGCGGTCGCCCAGCCGGGGATCTGGTCGAGGACATAGTTGGAGGCGCTGCCGGTGAGGTCGTACCACTCGCCGAAACCAGCCCAGGCCGTCGGCGATGATCAGGCTCTCCAGCCCGACCTCGTCAGCCTGCTTGATAAAGGCGGACATGGTAGGCGCGGCGGTGCTGGTGCCGGCGACGACGGCGGGGTTGAGGTCGACGAACTTGTTGAGGAGCGGGTAGAACTCGGTCTGGTCGATGCCAAAGTACTCCTCGGCCACCGTCGTCCAGCCGGCTTCCTCGAGCTGGCTCCTTGATGGCATTGCCAAAGGAGCGGCCCCAGTCGGTGTCCTCGCCATAGATGGCGACGGTCTTGTCCTCGGGCGACCAGGCGCCGCTGGCGATGGCGTCTTCGAGGGCCTGGACGTAGGAGATGCTCAGCTTCTTGGGCGTAGGCCAGCCCTTGAACATCCAGTAGCCGTACTTTTCGGGGTCAGAAGCAAATGTCTCGTTGACGACCTCGGTGGCGCCAAAGCCAAAGAAGTGGGGGACCTTGTGCTTGGCGGTCTGCTCCATGGCCGAGACGGCTACGGAGCTGTGCCAGTTCAGGACGCCGGCCTGGATGCCGTCCTGGACGACGGCCTGCTCGTAGGCCTGGGCGGCCTTGGCCGGGTCGGACTGCGAGTCGATCCAGACCGGCTCGATCTTGTACTGGCAGATCTGCCAGTCGATGTCGCCAAAGGCCATGTTGACGGAGGCCTTGAACTCGTCGCCGGTGCGGGCGCTGGGGCCGCTAAACGGTCCCAGGATGCCCAGCTTGAAGGTACCCTCTGCTTCAGGCATGGGCTCTGCCGCTTCCTCCTTGGTGGGTTCCGCTGCTGCCGGCGCGTCGGTTCAGGCGCAGCTGGTTCGGCTGGCTCCTGGGTCGCCCCGCAGCCAGCGACCGCAAAGACGAGCCCTATGATGATCACCATCGGCAGGAGCTTTTGCATAGACGTGACATTGTTTCTTTCCTCCTTATTGATCTGAGTTTAGGATAACTGTGCCAGTTACTGTGGGCCTGGAACCAAGCCACCGGAAACGTCAGAAGAAAAACGGCAGCAGCCACCTCCTTTCTAACAAGAGCTGAGGTCAGGGTTGAAGTCACTTGCTCTTCAGCTCTCTGCCTACCCTCAACTTTGGTCACTGAACGAACCTATTCGAAGCAACTCTGATAGATCTTTTCGTATCCTGCCAGGTTGATGTCCCGCGGATTGCCAACGGTTTGGGGATCATCGTAGGCCAGTTGGGCCAGCATGGGGATATCTTCCTGTGGGATGTTCATCTCGGACAGCGTGGGAATGTCCAGGTCCGCAGAAAGTCGCGCCACGGCATCTACGGCCAGTTCCGCCGCATCCCACACAGGCAGCCCCCAGGTATACTCACCCAGAGCCTGGGCGATGCGCGCGTACTTTTGGGGCTCACCCATATAGTTGTAGGCCATCACCGGCGCCAGAAGAGATGCGGTCAGCGCCCCGTGGGGCAAATTGTAGTAGCCGCCTGCTGTCTGGCTCATGGCGTGCACTGCGCCGGCGCTCTCCGTGCCGTAGCTCATGCCGGCCAGCATGGAGGCCATGGACATTTTATAGCGCGCTTCCTCGTTGTGTCCCTGGGCGTAGGCCAGACGCAGCCACTGCCCGATGGTCTCAATGGCCCACAGAGCCACCGCATCGGGCCAGGGCTGGGCATAGCCGCAGGTGTAGCATTCGATGGCGTGGGTCAGTGCATCCATCCCTGTGCCCGCAGTGATGTGTGGTGGAAGCCCCAGGGTCAGGCGTGGATCGATGAGGGCCACGTGGGCCGCGATCAAGCCGGTGCCGCCGACGTTGTACTTGATCTTGCGCTTGGGGTCGGTAATGACAGCCCACAGCGTCACCTCGCTGCCGGTGCCTGATGTTGTGGGCACACAGACGAGGGGCGGAATGCGCTTGACAATGGGCTGCGGATCTGCCCACTCAAAGTCAAGGATGGAGCCGCCGTGTACGGCTACGACTCCGATTGACTTGGCGGTATCCATCGGGCTGCCGCCGCCAAAACCGATGAGGCCATCACAGCCCTCGGCCCGGTAGAGTCCGGCGGCATCGTCGACCAGCTTGATCTCCGGATTGGGGACTACGCCGTCAAAGAGAACATAGTCCAGGTTGCCGGCCTTAAGGCTCTTGACCGCTTCGTCGACCAGGCCCGCGGCTACCAGTCCATCGTCTGTTACCAGCATGGGGCGTTTGCTGCCCAGCGCCTTGATCTCGTCGGCCAGACAGGTGATGGCCCCTGGGGCGTGCTTGACCACGGTCGGCACCTCAAAAGAACGCAGATTAATCATGATCCCAAATCCTCCATATTGAGCAGGTTTGACTATCGTACCGGCATGATGCTTGCCGTCCACCCTAGGTGACAATGATGGCAAAAAAGAACAGACGATATCAGGTCCTTTGTACTTCTTCTACTTCCTCGTACCAGCGCATGCGGGTACCGACCCTGGCTCGCATCTTCCAGGCCATAGTTTTCGGGGCCTCATCCATGGCCATTTGCAGGGCGATCAGGCGTCTCTTGATGGTCTGCACGTCCTCGTCGTCCAGGTCGATCTGGTCCTCATCCAAAAAGTCGCGCAACTTCTGGATGGTCATGGACACAGTGGTATAGAGCCCCCAGTCTTTGCTGCAGAGTTTGGAAATCAGGTCTGAATTGATGGTCTCCTCATCCACGGGGCCCACCCTGTGATCCAAGAGCAGGGCCAGCAGGTCGAGTATGTCCTTACGGTTTAACTCGACGATCTGGGCCTTGGAGAGAAAGAGCTCGGCTAGAGGAATGGTCAGTGGCTCGACTTCCAACCGGTCAGCGAGGGGCAGGGTGTGGCACATGGTAAAGTCGCCGATAAAGACGTCTATCTGCCGTCCCTGTGCTTCGTCATACCAGAGCTGCCGCCTGTCGCCGCTGAGCGTGTTAAAAGTTTTGTTTGGGGTGTAGCCCATGTCCGGCAAAAAGCTGATGAGTTTCTTGGCCCCTGCTTTGTTGGTGACAAAGTCGATGTCGGGGTATTTGCGTTCTAGAGAGCGATGGCTGGCGTTGGTAGAGTGGACCTTGATGGCCAGGCCCCCGATGACGCGCAGGAAGATGACCTCTTGCTGGGCCGCGGTAATGAGACGATACATCTCGTCTTCAAGATTGGCTAGTGTAGTCATGGGCTCCCCTCTGTTGCCTGGCATTACCTTGGGGCAGGGAGTCAGCTCCCTGCCCCCAACAATCGTTTCTCGGATTCCTATTCGACGGGAATCTCCTTATAGATCTTGTCGATGTCAATCCCCTCGCGCCTGCGGTACCACTTGAAGCCCAGGTAGAGGCCGAGGGCCAGCAGGTACATGGCCAGCATGTAGATGACCGAACTGGTATTGGACAGGCCGATGCCATACAGGCCATTCGGGTCTATGAGCCACTGGTACAAGAGGTAGCCCAGGAAGGCGCCAAAGATGACGCCTGCGATGCTGATGAGGGGGACGCCCAAGATCTTGTACTTGGCGATGGGCGATGCGTTGTACAGGTCCTTCTTGATCCAGGGCAGGAGGATAGCGGCAATAGTAGAACCTAAATAGGTAACGGCGATGACCAGCGTGGAGCACAGGGTCAATGTCTGGAAGTTAAAGATGTTCCAGGCAAAGAGGGCGGCCACGATGAGGGATGGAACCACCATCAGCACCAGCGCTATGATCGGCGTCCGTGTACGGGGGTCCACCTCGGCCACTTTTTCTGGCAGCAGGCGGTCAAAAGCGGCGGCAAAGATGACGCGGGTGGAACTGAGAAAGACCGTACCCGACCAGCCGAACCACCAGGCGCTCATGGCCAGGATGACGATGAACTGGAGTATGCGGCTGGGGGTCATAAAGACGGCCAGCAGCGCGGGGTAGGGCCAGATGGGCAGCGGAGGTACCTGCTCGGTATAACCCCAGCGATAGTTCCACCAGGCCCCATTGGCGTTCATATACCAGTCCCAAGTGATCGTCTTCGAGATCAGCAGGAAAAAGACGGCGCCCAGGATGGTGGTACCGATCAGCGCCCAGCCCATTCCCCAGAAGTTGCGCTTGAAATCGGTCGCGCCGCGTACCTCGCCATACAGCGTCGCCCCCCAGTTGGGCCACAGGTTAAAAAAGACGATGTAGGGGATTGCCAGAAAGATGACGCCCAGCGTGCCGCCAAAGAGGGGGGCGATGGCGCCGGCTTCCTGTCCGGCAGCGACGGTCTTGTCGTAGACGTTTTCGGCGGCGTCAAACATCTCTGGCGCCTGGGCATTCAGGCCAGCCTGGAAGGACGCGTTGTTGCCCAAGAGCAGGAAAAGCAAGACGATGGCCAACGCGACGATGCTGATCCAGAAACACCATTTCTGGATGCGGGAATACCACTTCATGCCGATGGCAATATAGATGCCGACAATGATGCACACGATCACGGCCGTGACGAACAGGCCGATGGGCGTGTTGCTGAACCAAAGCGCCGCTCCGGTGGCGCCCAGGATGCCCAACAGCGGGGTGAAAAACAACTGGCGGAGCATGTCGGCATAGAGCGGCACCCACAGCCAGAGGATAAACCACCAGCCGGTGACGGCCAGCACAAAGCCAATGCCGCCACCTAAAATGCGGCTCTGCCAGACATAGTCCCCTCCAGCGCGGGGCATCACGGCGATCAAGGCGGCATAGACCACCACCTCGAAGATGATGAATATCCCGCTGACGATGAGGGTAGGCATCAGCCCACCCTCAAAATAGTACATCTGGCTGAAACTGTATAGGCCCAAGGTGATGAGGTTGATGGAAAAGAAGGCGTAGATGAAGGCGTCAAAGACCGACCACGACCGCACCAGTCCCGTCGCCTTGCGCAAAAACAGACTTGTCTCCTGGCTCTTGGCTTCTTCGGACATTGGAACCGCTCCTTTCTACACAAGAAATGGCTAGCTGATGTAGCAACGTTGCCCGCAGGTCACGGCTGCAAACTGCGGCTGCATTCCGCATCATGGGAATGCCTCCAATCCGCTAGACAGGTCTTTTGCTGATAGGCGCCTCCTTGTCTTCTAACCCGCTCACCGAGTTTCCCCGGCGACGTGTTGGCCTGCCCTCCCGGACAAGAACCCCCCGCAGCCCATTTTACCTTCAGGCTGAGGACTAGCCAGTGGTCAAGATGTAGCTCTTGACCTTGTTGCGGGCCAGTGTGACCACTGCGCCAAGCAAGCGGCCCTGCTCGTACATGCTGCCGGGGTTGATACACAGCGTCTGACCGACCCGGATAGCCCCTTTGCCCTCGTGGATGTGCCCGTGCAAGCCCAGTATCGGCCTGTATTCCTGAATGATGTCACGAACAGCGCGACTCCCGACAGGAACCAGGGATCTTCCCCCAAGTTTTGGCGTCAGTTCCTCATCCAACTCGGGCACGTCGTCGAGCGTCGTTCCGTACGGCGGTACGTGTAGGTTGAATACGCTGGTCCTGGGGTTCTTGAGCTGGGAGAGCATGGCATCGTAGCGGATCCTCAGCGCTTCGTCGTCCTCCTCGCGGTAGGTGTGCCAGGGAGTGATGTTGCTCCAGCCGGAACTGATCATCTCGTGGTCCCGGTCTAGTTCCATGACCTCGCCCTCGACCAATTGCACGTGCTTTGAGGTCCGGATTAGATCGTCCAGCTCAAACATATCGTCATTACCGGGCGCGACGTAGCAGCGTAGGCCGGAGCCCTCCAGCTTTTCATCGGCGTAGGCCAACCACTGCTCAGCCGTCTTGAGTACCTGGGTGTGAAAGATCTTGTCCACACTCTCAGGTTGTTCGCTGAGTTCAGCGATCTCCTCAGAGGTGGTACGGTAGGGATAGTAGCCCCGACTTTTGATGTGCTTTTCCATCTCCAGCACCTGATCTTCGCCCCTCAGGATCGACTCCTGCTCCAGTAGGACCGCTTTGTAGGTGTCACCTTTTTGATGGATGATGGGCACAATGGCTTTGCCGGTCATGTCGCCGCCCAGGATGATGATATCTGCCCCATAGAATTTGCCGGCGCTGATGAACTTTTTCCAGCAGATATCAGAGCCGTGTACATCGGTGGCGAAGAACAGTGTGGTCATGATCCTCCCTCCAGTTGCAGGACAGCGCCGAATTCTTGTCAAAGTTGAGGTTAAAGATTGAGCCTGAGCCTGAGGCGTACGCCCTTAACCTTGACTCTACCCGGCCTTCTGTCTCTTGCGATAAGCCTTGAGATAGCGCATGGCATAATCATCGCGGCCCAGCGCCAGATCGGCGGCCAGGATATAAGACCCAACTTTGGCGGCATCGACGATGGGGCAATTCAGGCCGCGGGCAATGGCCATGGCCAGGAACACGCCGTTGATGGTCTCTCGGTCAGGAAGGCCAAAGGAGACATTGCTGGCGCCCAAGGCCAAGTTGACCCCCAATTCCTCCTTGACCATACGGATGGCTTCCAGCGTGACCCAGCCGGCCTGGGAATCAGCCCCAACTGTAAGAGCCAGGCAGTCGATGAGGATATCTTCGCGGCCGATGCCATGGGCTGCGGCCCTGTCGACGATCTTTGTGGCGACAGCCAGCCGTGCCTGCGGCGTTGGTGGAATGCCATCATCGTCCATGGCCAGGCCGATCACGGCCGTACCATACTCTGCCACCAGTGGCAGCACCCTGGCCAGGCTTGCCTCCTCACCGTTGACCGAGTTGATCAATACCTTACCGTCAGGGTTTATCTCCTTGTGTGCCGCCAGTGCGGCTGCCATCGCCACACCATCCGCCGTGTCGATGGCGATAGGCACATCTACCGTCTCTAGCACCAGTCTGACAGCTTTGGGCAGCAGGTCCGCTTCGTCGACGCCAGCGGCGCCAACATTGACATCTAGAATGTGGGCGCCTGCCTCGACCTGGGCCAATGCCTCTTGGCGGACGATCTCCAGATCTCCGGCTGCCAGTGCGGCGGCCAGTTTCTTCTTGCCGGTAGGATTGATCCGCTCGCCGAGCATAGCGGTTGGCCGGCCGGTGCCAATGACTACCTGTTTTGCCATACCTTTGAGAATTGTATCCATGAATCGACTCCTCTCAGTCAGAATGATTGATTTTGGACAGAGCCAAAGCTGATAGCTGCTGTGATGCTTACAAGACAGCCTTGATCTCTCGCTGAAAGTCGGCGACATGCCTTTGCAGTAGAGTCTCGGCGCGGGCTCCGTCGCAATCCAGCAAGGCGGCGGTGATGGCTGTATGCTGCTCCATGGCCCCCCTGACGTCGCCGATGCGGTCGAGGGTTAGATGCCAGATGCGATGGCTCAAGGCGTGGAGGTGGGCAAGGGTATCGGCGAGAAACTCGTTGTCGGCGGCCTGATATATCAGCTCGTGGAAGCGTTCGTCGATATCCATCAGGGCCCGATTGTCGCCGTTGGGGATCTGCTCGAGTTCGGCGATCACGGCCCGCATCTGAGCCAACTGGTGCGGAGTGGCGCGCTCGGCAGCAAGACGGGCGCAAAAGCCTTCCAGCACCATGCGCATCTCAAAGATCTTTTGCAGGTCAGTGATGCCAATATCGGCGACGAACATGCCTCGCCTGGGGGCGGAAAGGAGGAGGCCCTCCGATGCGAGCCGCTGCAGGGCTTCACGGATGGGCGTACGCCCCAGGTGGAGGTTCTCCATCAGTGCTTGTTCATCGATGGTGGACAGGGGGGGGAGCTCCAGAGTGATGATCTTGTGCCTGATCAGTTGATAGGCTTTGTCGCTGAGCCGCACAGGTTTCTCCTCTCTGAGCAAGTCCCCCTACAGCAGGCTTCACTGCCCCGACTGGATCCCAGTTCTGCAAAAAGAGACGTTGTGCCAGCGAACCCAGTCAAGCACTGGGGTGAAGCGCTTGGAATACTCTAAATATATTCACAATACATTCCTAGTATACCATACATTGCTGAGGTTGTCAAGTACAAATGACGGAAGAATCCAAGGCTGAACCGGTCTGAGAAGCAGGTCCAGACTGGTCATGGCCACGAAATGGCGAACTGGGTCGGGCCCGGGGAAGTCGGGCAAGGTTGACGAACCAGGTTAGGTGGCGCCATACACTTTGAGCAGATCGACCCTGGCCTGTGGCGTAACCAGCAGGACGTTGTCCCGGATGTTCTCCAAGTGGTTCTGTACCTTCCCTTGCCCGATTCCAGGTGGCGCATAGGCCGTAAAAAGAACACTGTGGGTCTCAAGAGTGATCTGGGTCCGCAGGTCGGGTCCGTAGAGTACACTGGAAAGGATACCCTGCGCATCGGCGATCATCATGTCACCCGCCTTGAGCTGTTGTTCCTGGCCATTGATCCGGACGAATCGTTCGCTGCCGTCCGCCACGTCGATGCCTGCCGGCAGTTGGACCGCTGCCAGATCGTGTCCCGCTGTCAACAGCAAATCCTGCAGCTCAGCCATGAACATGGCTTCTACCAGAGCTGCGACGCGGGGGATCGATTTCCCCTTGAGGACGACCGACTCGAGCTGTAATTGGAGGTGGTAGGTCTTTTTGAACTGTCTGTAGAAGGCATGGTAGGCCTGTAACACGGGCAGACTTTTCAGCTCCGCTCTGTCATAGCCGGCATAGCGGGCTCGCAGTTGTTCCTCCAGATCTGCCTTCTTCCGTTCGAGGCCAGGATGCTGGCTGGGGTTGGCAACGTCGCCTATGGCCAACACACCGACTGCAGCTCCCGGGTAAGTTGTCTTCCACTTTTCCGAAACTGTGAACATCGCACACCTCCAGTGCTCCATCCAGTAGTTGGTATTGGGATGGAGTCGGTTACGCTTCTTCCCGCTGGGCCAAGATCTGCAGCCACTTTGGATAGCCGTAGGAATCCTGGAACGGCAGTGGAGGTGGGCCGGTTGCCCCAAGGAGTTGTTCCGCCGCAAGTGAAAGGTGCCCTTGTAGATTGGCCTCGCCGCCAAAGGCCTCGAAGCCGAGAGTCCACCATTCGCTCCCTGATACACGGATGCTTGTCAGCTCCAGGTCACACCCCTGGTCTGGGTACTCAAGGGCAGGCATGGCAATCAGTTTCCTGTCAGCAGTGATGCGGTATCTCGACAGCTGACGCTCCTTGCGGACGCCAACCCAACCCGACGCTGGCACTGTCATGCCGGCAAGATCGCTGGCCTCGCTGGCGAGAGCAAAGCTCCACTTGCGCCAGTGTTCTACCATGCCAATCACCCGTTCCTGGAGGCGTACGGCTCCCAACTGGCGTTGGCGTTGTTTGACTTCAATCCGCCCCTCGCGCAGCTTGATGCCGAGCGAGTCGCCCTCGGAAATTCGGAGGTAATGGTCCACCCTTGGCAATGGTTCCGCAGGCTCGCCTCCGCTCCCATAGAGCCACGACAGGACATCCGGGGGCACTGCACCTTTGAAGAACCACCTCACCTCCAGCGTCGCGATCATGCAGTCTCGATCCAGTTTCGAGTCGGGTTGTTCCTGCAGGACGGCGGCAAAACTCTCCACCGCACGAGCCAGCGAACTGTGGACGGCTGGCGGCTGGGCCACGATCTGCCTCCTAGAAGCGCGGGGTACCGGATTGCGCCTCGACAGCAATCTCTCGCACGATGGCCAGGGTTTCCCCAATCTGAGCTGACGAAACATCCAGATGTGTCACGGCGCGCGCCTGCGAACCGCCTATGACTGAGACGCGCGCTCCGCGGGCTATCAGCAACTCGTTGAATTGCTCTGCCGTCAGGCCCAGCCCACCCACGTCAAAGAAAACCAGGTTCGTGTCAACCGGTTGAACTTTGATCCCCTCTACTTCGTCTAGGCCCAGGGCCAACGTCTTGGCGTTGGCATTGTCCTCAGCGAGACGCTCGACATGGTGCTGCAGGGCATAGACGGCACCCGCAGCGATGATGCCGGACTGGCGCATTGCTCCCCCGAATAGGTGTTTCCAACGCCAAGCTTCTTGGATGAAACTCTGGGAGCCTGCCAGCGCGGCCCCAACGGGAGCCCCCAACCCCTTGCTAAAGTCGATCCAGACCGAGTCAAAGGGGGCGGCATATTCCCTGGCCGGGATGCCGGTAGCCACCACGGCGTTGAACAGGCGCGCCCCATCCATGTGTCGCCCCAGGCCGTGTTCCTCAGCCACGGCGCAGACCTCCTGGATCGTCTCCAGCGGCCAGATGGAGCCGCCGCCTAAGTTGGATGTCTGTTCAACCACAATCAGTCTGGAGCGAGGATGGTAGTTGCTGGGTGGGCGGATTGCCGTCCTGAGCTGCGCCGCGGAGAACACGCCTCGCTCTCCGGGGAGGGGATAGGCCAGAGCCCCGCAGAGCGCCGCCGGGCCGCCTGTCTCAAAGTGCCTGGTGTGCCCTGTCTCGTCCATGATGATTTCGTCACTGGGCTGACAATGGACGCGCAGCGCGATCGCGTTGCACATCGTACCGGACGGCAGGTATACAGCGTCTTCTTTGCCCAACAAGTCGCAGACCATTTCGACGAGCTGGTTTACGGTCGGGTCTTCCCGCTTTTGCTCGTCACCCACTTTTGCTGTGGCCATATAGTCCCGCATGGCCGGTGTCGGGCGCGTGGCAGTGTCGCTTGAAAGATCGATGCGGATTTCGGGCATTAAAAGTCCACCTCCCTGGCAGCAATGGCTCAGGTGGTCATCACAAAGACCGCGCCCGCCGCCTTTGGTTCAAAATCGACGGACCATCTTGTGTACTTGTCGAACCGGGCTCCATGCAGATCGGCTTCGTTCAAGTCTGCTTGCTGAAAATTGGCCCCCACGAGGTGGGCATCCTGCAGGTCAGCGCCGCGTAGGTCGGCCTGGACGAAATTGGCCTTGGCCAAGTTGGCCAGCCGCAGCTTGGCCCCCCTCAAACAGGCCCTGGACAGTTCGGCCTCCATGAGGGTAGCCCCCGAAAGATCCACGCCAGCAAGATCAGCAGCCGCCACGTTGGTATTGGTCAGATCCGCATCGCGCAGGTCGGCCCCGCTCAGATCTGCCTTGTAGAGACCCAAACCAGACAGGTCTTGGCCATGCAAGTCCAGGCGCTCACCCCGCGCGCGAGCCAGCGCAGCCAGGTCCCTAACATCTGCTACCGTCAATTTCATCTTTCTTCGGACCTCCCCTTTTTGAGCCTGCCCTACCTGTGCATCAGTGAAACCGTGGGCAGTCGTTGGAAATCTATTGTACCACAGAAGCCCCGGCGTGCACAATCCATCTGGAGCGTTCTGCGCGGGGGCGAATCTCTGCTCCCCAGAGGTCGGGTCGCGGCATTTGACAGGATCTTGCATCTGTGTTATGATTGTGCAACTTCTGGTAGGGATGGAAGGATGGTTCATCGAGCGCTGGACAGAAACCGGATAGATGATTCGTCACTGGCTGTTGGCTGGGGCGAGATGCAGGGTCTTTCCAAGAGCCTTGGGGTTTGTGACTGGTATTTTGGCTACTTTTATTTTACCGGTGTGTACGCACCGGTCGGTTGCCCTGCGCCAGGGGGGTCTTGCCAGGAGTAGATTCGAAGCAAGAAGAACCTTAAACGAGCGTGGTGTAACCGGCACCACGCTCGTTCTTTATTGCCTGGGAGTATGCCATGTCCCATGATGGAAGGTGTGCAGTACAATGTCGAGGCATACGTGGCGCGATCACGGTCGAGCATGATTCAGCCACGGCGATCCTGGAGGCAACGCGCGAACTACTGGGCCGTATCGTCGACGCAAACGGGGTAGTTGTCGAGGATCTGGCCAGCGCCATCTTTACTGTCACACCAGACCTGACCGCTGCGTACCCGGCAGCGGCGGCCCGAGATCTGGGCTGGCAGCACGTGGCACTGCTGGATGCTCAGGAGATCCCGGTACCGGGCAGCCTACCTCGTTGTGTTCGTGTACTGCTTCATTGGAATACCGGCACACCGCAGGCAGAGATCTGCCACGTGTACCTCCGGGGTGCGGCCTCACTACGGCCAGACCTAACGAGCAGGAAGTGAGTGGCCTGGACTGAGAACCATCAGAATTGAAGGGAGGAAAAGAACCATGACCACAGTCGCATTCCAAGGGGTACGAGGGGCCTATTCCGAGGAAGCAACCTTTCAGTTCTTTGGCCCGGACGTCGAAACGCTGCCATGCCAGAGTTTCGAGGGCATCTTTGAGGCGGTCGAGTCTCGGGCGGCCGACTATGGCGTGCAGCCGGTAGAGAACTCGACGGCCGGATCGATCAATCGTGCCTATGATCTGTTGCAGTCTCACGATCTCCGGGTCTGGGGGGAGGTCATTCTTAGGATCCAGCATGCATTATTGGCGCCGAAGGGGATGGCGTTGGGTGATGTCGTTCGGGTACGTTCTCAGCCCGAGGCCCTGGCCCAGTGCAAGCGCTACCTGAGCAATCACGGCTGGACCCCCGAAGCCACCTACGATACAGCGGGCAGCGCCCGAGACCTGGCTGCCAAGGCTGAGCCCGGGGTGGCGGCCATTGCCAGCCGGCTGGCGGGCCAGCTCTATGGCCTCGAGGAGCTGGACTATGGCATCGAGGACTCGCCAAACAACTACACGCGCTTTTTCGTCCTCAGCATCAACGATGCACCGCGGGCACAGCGCAGCAAGACCTCGCTGGTCTTTGCCTCACGCCATCAACCCGGTGCTCTGTACGAGTGTATCGGTGAATTCTCCAAGCGACACGTTAACTTGAGCAAGCTCGAGTCGCGTCCGCGGCCGAATCGGCCGTGGCAATACAGCTACTACCTGGACTTTGATGGCCACTGTCAGGATCCAGAGTGCGAAGCCGCGCTAATGGGGCTGCTGCGTCGCTCTTCGTTCGTCAAGTTGCTGGGTTCGTATCCTGCGGCGACGACCCCTACGCTTGACGAGACGGACTGATGCCCGGAGCAGCGATAGTTGGAGGGAAGGCTATGATCGTCATTATGAAGCAAGGAGCAACCCGGGCTCAGGTGGTCAATGTCACGGCCCGTATTGAGCAGCTTGGCTGTACGGCGCACATCTCGGAGGGAGAGGAGCGCACCATCATTGGCATCATCGGCAATGGGCGCCCGATAGACCGGGGAGCCGTTGAGCGGATGGACGGGGTCGAACAAACGGTACAGGTGCTGCGACCTTTCAAACTGGCCAGCCGGGATTTTCACCCGCAGGACACTGTTGTTCCCATCAACGGAGTATCCGTCGGCGCCAAGAACTTGGTGGTCATAGCTGGCCCGTGTGCGGTCGAGGGGCGCTCGGAACTGATGGAGGCCGCGCAACTGGTCAAGGACGCCGGTGCCCAAATGCTGCGCGGTGGCGCCTTCAAGCCACGTACTTCGCCCTATAGCTTTCAGGGAATGGGGGAAGAGGGACTGCGCATTCTAGCCGATGCTCGCCGGGAGACAGGGCTGCCCATCGTGACCGAGGTCATGGCCCCGGAGCAGGTGCCTTTGGTGACGACCTATGCCGATGTCCTGCAGATCGGGGCCCGAAACATGCAGAACTATGCCCTGTTGCACGCTGTAGGCGAGGCGCAGCGGCCTGTTCTGCTGAAGCGGGGAATGATGTCTACCATCGAAGAACTGCTGATGTCGGCTGAATACATCCTGTCCCATGGCAACAACCGGGTGATGCTGTGCGAGCGTGGGATCCGTACTTTTGAACAATACACGCGGAACACGCTTGACATCAATGCCATCCCGCTGCTCAAGCAGCTCAGCCATCTACCCGTCATCGTAGATCCAAGCCACGGAACCGGCAAGTGGGAACTGGTGGAGGCTGTCTCCAAGGCAGCCGTGGCAGCCGGGGCGGATGGGCTGATCATCGAGGTCCACCCACACCCCAGCCAGGCCATGTCCGATGGAGCCCAGTCCCTCAAGCCAGAGACCTTTGCCCGGCTGATGGACGATCTTGGCGCCATCGCTCGCGCTGTGGGTCGGGAGTTTTGATGATGGCGCAACTGGAACAGGAACGTTCCCCAGTCGACCAGTATCCGCTGACTGAAGGCCGGCTACAGCATGCCCAGGTCACCATCGTGGGTTTGGGTCTGATGGGCGGCTCACTGGCTGGCGCGCTACGGGGCAAATGCCGGGCTGTTGTCGGGATGGCCCGTCGCGCCGAGGTGCTTGAAACTGCGCTGGCCCAGAACCTCATCGATTGGGGCACGGCCGACTTGGCGGAGGGTTTGCGCCAGGCGGACGTTGTTGTTCTGGCAACACCGGTGCGCGTCATTCTTCGTCAGTTGGCCGAGCTTTCACCTCTCTTGCCCCGGGGCTGCCTGTTGTTGGATCTGGGCAGCACAAAGGCCGAGATCGTCGCCGAGATGGCGAGACTACCGGAGCATATCCAGCCCTTGGGTGGACACCCGATGTGCGGTAAGGAGGTGTCAGGGATCGAGGTGGCCGATCCGGCTCTCTATCAGGGCACTACCTTTATCCTGTGTCCGTTGCCGCGCACCTCCGGTTGGGCGCTGAACCTGGGCTGCCAACTGGTCGAGGCCGTCGGTGCCCAGGCACTGGTGCTAGAAGCGGAGCGCCAAGACTCCCTCGTCGCCACTCTGAGCCACCTGCCCTACATGTTGGCCTGCGCGCTGGTTGGCACCGCAGATACCCTGACCTCTCCTGATCCGGCAGCTTGGGAGATCGTAGCTGGAGGCTATCGCGATACGTCGCGTGTGGCGGGCAGCGACGTGAAGATGATGGTCGATATCCTGATGACCAACCGAGAAGAAGTCGTGCGTTCGGTAGAAGCCTGCCAGGCCCAGCTCGGCCGCCTGGCGACTCTTGTACAAGCGGGCGCAGAGGATGAACTGCAAGCTACGCTGAGCGCCATTCGTGAAGAGAGGAGGCGAATGTACCCGTGAGCCGGCTCTGCGTGCAAGGCGCCGCGCCTCTGTGTGGGCGCATCCAGGTCCCAGGCGACAAGTCAGTCTCGCATCGCTCACTGTTGTTGGGTTCCCTTGCAGAGGGGAAAAGCCGCGTGGAACGTTTTTTACCTGCTGCCGATTGCCGCGCTACGCTGAGTGCCGTGCGCGCGTTGGGTGTGGAGGTCGAGGAGCTGGGTCCATCGACGCTGATTCTCAGGGGCCGGGGACTGCGAGGCTTGCAGGAACCGGATGATGTCGTAGATTGCAGCCGCTCGGGTACGACGATGCGGCTGCTGGCTGGAATCCTCGCCGGCCAGCCCTTCTTAACTGTTCTCTCAGGTGATGTCCAACTGAGGCGGCGGCCCATGGGGCGCATTGCAGAACCGTTGCGGCGCATGGGTGCGACGGTCCTGGGCCGGGACGGTGACCGCCTGCCGCCCCTGGCCATTCAGGGAGGTTCCCTTCAGGGCCTGGACTATACGCTTCCAGTGGCCAGTGCTCAAGTCAAGAGTGCTCTATTGCTGGCCGGCCTGTACGCCGGAGGGCCCACGAGCCTGTGCGTGCCCGGGCCTGCGCGGGATCACACGGAACGGATGCTGGTGGCGATGGGAGCCAGGTTGGAGACTGAAGACTGGGGGTTGGCTGCTGGTGGACAGCGTTTACGGCTTGAGCCTGGCCATTTCTTGCAAGCACTGGACCTTGCTGTGCCAGGGGATTTTTCGTCGGCGGCCTATTTCCTGGTAGCAGCAAGTCTTGTGCCCGGCTCGGAGGTCCTGATCGAGGGCGTGGGTGTGAATCCCACCCGTACCGGACTGCTGGATGTGCTGCAGGCCATGGGCGCCGACGTCGTGCTGGAAGACACACGGATGGTGGGCGGCGAGCCTGTGGCGGATCTGGCGGTGCGCGCTTCGGACCTGGTCGCCACGGAGGTGAGCGGTCAGCTGGTGGTGCGGGCCATCGACGAGTTTCCTGTCCTGGCCGTAGCTGCCACCCAGGCCCGGGGAGAAACGGTGGTGCGTGACGCGGCCGAGCTGCGAGTGAAAGAGACCGACCGGATTGCTACCACGGTGCAGGAATTGCGCCGGCTGGGAGCCGAGATCGAGGCTCAGCCAGATGGTTTTGTCGTTCATGGTCCAACACCTCTGCGGAGCTCTGATCTCGCCGAAGGACAAGGATCCATGGTTTGCAGCCATGGTGACCATCGTCTGGCGATGGCCCTGACCGTGGCCGGGTTGATTGCCAGGGGTGAGACCTGCGTACAGGACACGGACTGTATTGCCGACTCTTTCCCCGGCTTTGCGGCAGCGTTGGCAAGGCTGGGGGGAAACTTGCGATGACCGCCACTCCCGCGCAGCTTGTGACCGGCCCAGCCCCAGGGGTTGAGGACTCAATCTTTCGGGTTGGACTGGTGGGCTGGCCGGTAGAACACAGCGTTTCGCCGGCCATGCACAACGCTGCCTTTGATGCGCTGGATCTCAACTGGCGCTATTTTCCTCTACCAACACCTCCCGACAAGGTGGAAGTTACCCTGGCCCAACTTCGTGAGCATGGGTACCGGGGAGCCAACGTCACCCTGCCCCACAAGCGGACCGTCATGCCCTACTTGGACGAACTCACGGATGCGGCGCGTGCCATTGGCGCAGTGAATACCATCCTTGCTGATGGCGCGCTGTTGGTCGGTCACAACACGGACGGGGATGGCTTCTTGATCGCGCTGAGGGCGGCGGGTTTTGATCCTGCTGGCCAGCGGGCACTGGTGTTGGGCGCTGGCGGTGGGGCACGGTCCGTGATCTATGCCCTGGCTCAAGCTGGTTGTTCGGTCACCCTCCACAACCGGACAGTGCAGCGGGCTACAAGTCTTGTGCAGGACATGCAGGCCGCGTGCCTCCAGCCAGCAGGCTCCTGGCTAACGCAGGCGACTAGCTTACAGGATCTGGATCTGGATGCCTACAGCCTATTGGTCAATACAACCTCGGTGGGGATGTGGCCCAACGTGGACGCCTCTCCGTGGCCGGAGGCTCCGGCAATGCCGTCGCATTGGACGGTCTTTGACCTGGTTTATAACCCTGAGGAAACCTGCCTTCTATCCGGGGCGCGCGCTGCTGGAGCCATGCCGGTCAGGGGCCTGGGCATGCTCGTACACCAGGGCGCCCTGGCCTTTGAGTTGTGGACAGGGCAAACGGCGCCGGTGGAAGTCATGTATACTGCTGCCAGGGAGGCACTGGGGCCAACGGGCAGGCGACCGGCAGTGGGCAGCCCTTGGGTGTTGGCTAGCGAACACTGAATGTCCAAGGCAGGAAATCGAGTATCGAATATTGACCTCGCGGAGGCTTGAGATGTTGCGCTTTTTGACTGCTGGCGAGTCCCATGGCCCGGGTCTGACGGCAATCCTGGAAGGCTTGCCCGCGGGCATATGCCTGCGAGAAGATGACATAAACGTCCAGTTGGGCAAGAGACAGAAGGGATTTGGCAGCGGTGGCCGGATGCGGATCGAGCAGGATCAGATCCGTTTCACCGGCGGCTTGTTGGGCGGCAAGACCACGGGGGCCCCGCTGGCCATGCAATTCGAGAACAAAGACTGGGCCAACTGGCGCGAACGCGATATCTCACCCATGACCATCCCCCGGCCGGGTCACGCCGACCTGACGGGGGCGATCAAGTATGGCTATCGGGACCTGCGGCTGGCATTGGAGCGGGCCAGCGCCCGGGAGACGGCTGCCCGCGTGGCGGTCGGCGCGGTCTGCCAGCAACTGCTGGCAGAGGTCGGCATCATCGTCGGCAGTTATGTCGTGCGGATTGGCAGCGCCTCGGCGGCGCTTCCTGAGGAACTGAGCTACACCGAGCGGTTCGCCCAGGCTGAGGAAAGCAACGTGCGTTGTCCGGATCCGGTTGCCGGGGAGGCCATGTACGCCTGCATCCGCGAGGCAATGGCCGCCAAAGATACCCTGGGCGGTGTATTTGAGGTCGTCGCACTTGGGCTGCCACCCGGGTTGGGCAGCCACGTCCACTGGGACCGACGGCTCGATGCCCGCTTGATGGGGGCTGTGGGTTCCATCCAGGCCGTCAAGGGCGTGGAGATCGGCCCCGCGTTTGAGAATGCGGCCAAACGTGGTACAGAGGTGCACGACGAGATCCTGGAGGAAGAGGAACTGCTTGTCCGGCCGACCAACCGCGCCGGCGGTTTTGAAGGCGGTATCACTACCGGGCAGCCGGTGGTCGTGCGGGCGGCGATGAAACCTATCTCAACGACGCTGACTCCTCTGCGGTCGGTCGATCTGGCCACCGGCCAGCCGGCTGCGACACGCTATGAACGGTCGGATACCTGTGCCGTGCCTCGCGCAGCCGTCGTGGGTGAGGCGATGGTCGCGTTTGTCCTGGCCGATGCCCTTCTGGACAAATTGGGGGGAGACAGCCTGGCTGAGATGCGACCCCGTTTCACCGCTCTCCGGCGCGGTACCCTCCGAGATCTGGAGATGGACAATGTATCCTGGCGATTCTCCTAGACTGGGAACCAAGAACCTGATCCTCACCGGTTTCATGGGCACCGGCAAGACGGCTGTGGGACAGGATTTGGCCCGCCGCCTGGGCAGAGAGTTCCTGGATATGGATGCCCTCATCGCAGATCGAGAGGGCATGAGCGTGGCCGAAATCTTTGGCCGAAGGGGCGAGGAGCGCTTCCGCCTCCTGGAGGTCGAGCTCTGCCGGGAGCTGGCTGCCAAACAGAATCTCGTGATCGCCAGCGGGGGTGGAGCACTGTTACCGGAGGCTAACGCGGAAATCTTGAGCGCCAGCGGTCCGATTGTGTGCCTCAGCGCCTCGCCAGACGAGATCCTGCGCAGGCTGGAGGGCGTCCGGGACCGGCCCCTGCTCGAAGCTCCTGACCGGGAGGCCCGCATCGCCGCACTGCTGATGCAGCGGGAGGAGGCCTACGAGCGTATCCCGTTGCAGATTGATACCACGGGACGGACAGTCGCCCAGGTTGCCGATCAGGTCTTGGCCCTGGCGGGTACCGCTTCGTTCCAGCGCATACCTGTGAGCCATCCAGGCGGCGAATATCCGATCTATCTGGGTGGAGGCCTGCTGGCCCAGGCTGGAGACCTATTACGAACACGGGACGTAGGCGACCAGATTGTGCTGGTTTCCACGCCCCCTGTGGGCGAGCGCTACGCTGCGACGGTCACCGGTAGTTTGGAGCGCGCAGGTTACCGCGTGGCCACCAGTACCGTGCCAGATGGTGAGGTTCACAAGACGCTGGAAACGGTGCGGGTGCTCTACGATACTTTTATCGAGGCCGGGCTGGACCGGCGCGGGGCGTTGCTGGCCCTGGGTGGGGGAGTCGTAGGCGACATGGCGGGTTTTGCTGCGGCCACCTACCTTCGGGGCGTAGCCTTGGTTCAGTGCCCCACCAGCTTGTTGTCGATGGTGGACAGTAGTATCGGTGGCAAGGTGGCTGTGGATCACCCGCGGGGTAAGAACCTGATCGGTGCCTTCAAACAGCCCGAGTTGGTGATTATTGATCCCGAGACGCTGTCCACCCTTCCTGCCAGAGAGGTTGCCAGTGGCCTGGCCGAGGTTGTGAAGACGGGCCTAATTGGTGATCCTGATTTGTTTGAACAGATTGAGCGATACGGACCGGCCCCGATACGCTGGATCATCGAGCGGGCACTGCGGGTCAAGGCCGGTGTTGTTCAAGAGGATCCCTACGAGCGTGGCCGCCGGGCGGTGCTCAACTTGGGACACACCTTTGGTCACGCGTTGGAGCTGTTGAGCGACTACAGGCTGTCCCACGGCGAGGGGGTCAGTATTGGGCTGGTGGCGGCGTCGCGGCTGTCAGCCAGGCTGGGGCTTTGCAGCCCGGCTCTTGCCAGACGTGTTGAGCAAGTACTGGCGCGTCTGGACCTGCCAACGCGGTATCGGGGCCATGCACCAGAGCAGATCTGGCAGGCCATGGCCACGGACAAGAAGCGCAGGGGAAAGACATTGCGCTTTATCCTGCTTCGAGCTGTAGGTGAGGTCCTGACGACTGACCAGGTGAGACAGGAGGACGTGTTGGCTGTTTTGGAGATGTTGAGCGAAGGCTGAGGCGTGGGGCGTGACAGGCGATGCGTACATTGCGCAATAGGGGAGAAAAACGATGTGGCAGATACAGGTGATCCACGGACCCAATCTGAATCTCTTTGGGAGGCGCGAGCCTGCTATCTATGGCCGAGTGACACTGGCTGAGATCGATGAGCGATTGCAGGCCCAGGCTGCTGAGGCCGGGGTAGCGTTGCGGACTTTTCAATCCAACCATGAGGGAGCCATCGTCGATGTCGTGCAGCAAGCGGCCGGATGGGCTCATGGCCTGGTGATCAATCCCGGCGCCCATACCCACTACTCCTATGCCATTCGGGACGCCATCGCGGGTGTTGCTCTGCCGGCTGTGGAGGTGCACCTGTCCAACGTCCACGCCCGCGAACCCTTCCGGCGCACGTCGGTCATCGCGCCGGTGTGCGTGGGACAGATCTGCGGCTTTGGCTGGCGGAGCTATGGGCTGGGACTGGAAGCACTGCTAGACCACCTTCAAGATGCAATGGCCAGCGGCAAAGCAGAATCTCGGTGAAGGGTGCTGCTCTTTGGGCAGTTGGACCGCGCTCGATAGGAGGGGAACGGTGGGAACACTGATCGTCAAGTTTGGCGGTACCTCGGTCGGTAGCGCCGAGGCCCTTACTCAGGCATCTGGTATTGTGCAGGCACAGGCCAGGGACTGGGATCGCCTGGTGGTGGTCGTCTCGGCCATGAGAGGGGTGACAGATTCCTTGATCCGTGGCGCGCGTACGGCTGCTTCCGGCGACGATCAAGTCTATCGATCTACGGTCACGGATCTGCGCGTACTCCACTATCGGGCCGTGGATGCCCTGCTCCTTTCTGACAGCGAACGCACCCAATTGCTGGCGAGGGTAGACGAGTACCTGGACGAGTTCTCCGCTTTTTGCCACAGTGTCTACATTTTGGGCGAGGCCACGTCGCGGGCCATGGATGCAGTCACCTCGTTGGGTGAGCGGATTAACGCACGCCTCATGGCTGCTCTGCTGCGCCAGGGTGGCCTGCGCAGTGAGGCTGTGGATGCCACCGCGGTGATCGTCACCGACGATACCTTTCAAAACGCCGTCCCGCTGATGGAGGCCAGCCGAACTCAGGCTTCCGCACGTCTGGGCCCGTTGTTAGACGAGGGCGTGGTGCCGGTCGTGACCGGTTTTATCGGAGCCACGGAGAAGGGTATCACGACGACCTTGGGGCGGGGCGGCAGTGACTATAGCGCGGCGATTCTGGGGGCTTGCCTGGACGCCGATGAAGTCTGGACCTGGACAGACGTGGACGGTGTGATGACGGCTGACCCGAATATGGTAGCGGAGGCGCGGGTGATCCCTACGCTTTCGTACAGCGAGGTAGGCGAGCTTGCCTACTTTGGGGCCAAGGTGCTGCATCCGCGGACCATCCGTCCCGTCGTGGAGCGTGGCATTCCACTCCGGGTCAAGAATACCTTCAATCCGGCCTCTCCTGGTACCCGCATTGTCCGCGAGCCGGAAAGCACGCCTGGGACCGTCAAGGCGGTGACTGCCATCAAAGGCCTGAGCCTGGTGACGGTGGAGGGTCGAGGTATGATGGGGGTACCGGGCATCGCTGCACGTACTTTTTCGGCGGTCGCCAGTCAGGGCACCAGCGTGTTGATGATCTCCCAGTCCTCGTCGGAGCAGTCTATCTCATTTGTCATCCCTATGGATGCGGTCGTACCAGTGGTCAAGGCCATTGAGCGAGAGATGGCCTTGGAGCTGGCCCGACGGGACATAGATCGTGTCTGGTCGCTGGACGATGTGGTGATCGTGAGCGCGGTGGGAACGGGCATGCGTGGTACTCCAGGTGTTGCTCAGCGCATCTTTGGCGCACTGGGTGAGGGGGATATCAATGTGATCGCGATTGCCCAGGGTTCATCAGAATGCAGCATATCGCTCGTGGTCAAAGCCGAGGCTGCGGTCGACGCCGTGCGAAGGATTCACGATCAGGTGCTGCTTATCAATGGAGTATCTTGACTGATTCCGGGAGGTTACACTGGATGAAGAACTATGGCTACGCATCCGTCCAGGAATTCCTCGACGATCGTATTGTCTATCGAAACCTGGTACCCTCTGATCCCCGGTTGCCACCGGTGTCAGAGGTGCGCCGGAAGATAGGGTTGCCACCTGGCCTGGTCCCGCGCAAAACTGCACCAGAGTACGCCCAGGTCATCGTCCATCTGCTCCAGCAGGCGCGGGCTCTCGATATGCCTGGCATCCCTATCCAGCGCCTGGTCTACGTAGGCGACACACCCATGAACGATGGAACGGCATTCACAAATATCAGTGATGCGGGAAACTGGCCGGGTCTGGCCTTTATTGGTTCTGATCGCGATGAACCGGCTCGCGTGGAACTGGTCGAACGTGAGAGGGGGATGCTCTACGTGGCGAACCGCTGGGGGGCGCTCTCGGACTTTCGGCAGTTCTGTCGCGACCGGAGCTTTCCGGTGGACGAGGGGACGGCCGTCATTGTTGACCTGGACAAGACGGCCGTGGGGGCGCGAGGACGCAACGATCATGTCATCGATCAAGCCCGTGTTGAGGCTGTGCGCCGGACGGTTGGCGATCTGTTGGGCGATGAGTTTGACCCGGAGAGCTTTCAGACAGCCTATGACTGCCTGAACCAACTCGAGTTCCACCCGTTCACCGCCGACAATCAAGACTATTTGGCCTACATCTGCCTGATCTTGGGCAGTGGCCTGTATTCATTGGACGGCCTGGTGGCCGACGTGCGGGCGGATCGGGTGGCAGCCTTTCAACAGTTTATCGCTAAAGTGGACGATCAGGCTGGCGAGTTGCCTGCCAGTCTGCGGCAGATACACAGCGACATCCATGACCGTGTGTTGCAAGGCGATCCGACCCCTTTCAAGGCGTTTCGTTACACAGAGTATCTGGTCACAGTGGAAAAGATGGGTTGGTTGGCGGAAAGTGCAACGATTGATGCGTTGCTTGCGGACGAGCTTGTCATCACACAGGAGGTGCGAGAGACGGCACTGACCTGGCTTGGCCAAGGGGCATTGCTCTTTGGTCTCTCGGACAAACCTGATGAGGCATCCATCCCGACCAGTGACCTTGCCGCTCAAGGATACCGGCCGATCCACCGAATGGATACTCGCGCTGTAGGAACTGTATGATGACCCAGGATGGGTGAAGAAGAGCAGGGCATGGCTTGCACCTCGGGAGGCCTGGCTTTCTTTGCCCGGTTTGGAGGTGGCGTTCATGGGCTACAATAGCTGGCTCGAATGTGTCCGCGGCTGCGGCCGTCGATACTCCATCTATGATGTGGTCTATCGCTGCGAGGATTGCGGTGGCTTGTTGGATGTGGAGCACGATCTGGACGCACTCAAGGATCGCAGCGCCGCTGACTGGCGACAGCTTTTTGACCGCCGGATACGGACCAATGAGTGGCCCTACGGGAGTGGTGTATGGGGCAAGAAGGAGTGGGTCTGCCCCGAGGTGGCCAACGACAACGTCGTCTCGATGTATGAGGGGCACACCAACTGTTTCTGGGCAGAGCGCCTTGGGAAGGAGATCGGCGTGTCCGACCTTTGGGTCAAGCTGTCGGGGAATAGCCACACCGGTTCCTTCAAAGACCTGGGGATGACGGTGTTGATCTCTGTAGTACGGCAGATGATGGCTGATGGAAAACCGATTCGCGCCGTCGCCTGTGCATCCACCGGTGATACCTCGGCAGCGCTGGCAGCCTACGGCGCTGCTGCTGGCATCCCTACGATCGTGTTTCTGCCCCGTGGCAGAGTCTCTACCGCCCAGTTGGTACAGCCCATCGCGCACGGCGCGCTGGTACTGGCGTTGGATACCGACTTTGATGGTTGCATGCGCATTGTGCGCGAGGTCACCGCAGATCAGACCATCTACCTGGCAAACTCGATGAACTCGCTGCGGATGGAGGGACAAAAGACAGTCGGCATTGAGATAGCTCAGCAATTCGATTGGCAGGCTCCGGACTGGCTCATCATCCCAGCGGGCAATCTGGGCAACGTTAGCGCCCTGGGCAAGGGACTGCTGATGATGCGGGAATTGGGTCTGATAGATAGGCTGCCGCGCATTGCCTGCGCCCAGGCGGCCCACGCCAACCCCCTCTACCTCAGCTATCTCACGGGCTTTGAAGAGTACATGTCTGTGTCCGCGGCCGAGACCCTGGCCACCGCCATCCAGATCGGTGAGCCGGTGAGCTATGAGCGAGCTGTCAAGGTGCTGCAGGCCTTTGACGGCGTGGTCGAGCAGGCTACCGAAGATGAACTGGCCAATGCTGCTGCTGCTGCCGACCGTGCGGGCCTGTATAGTTGTCCTCAAACCGGTGTGGCTCTGGCGGTACTGGATAAATTGATTGCTCGTGGAGAGATTCTGCCTGAACATCGCGTGGTTGTCATCTCTACTGCCCATGGCCTCAAGTTCACTCGCTTCAAGGTCGGATATCACGAACAAGCACAGGTGGAAGTCGTGGCCCAGCACGCCAATCCGCCGGTGGAGCTGCCGGCTGACACCAGATCTGTGCTCCGGGCCATCGAGCAGGCTCTTTGAACGAACTTCTGACAGATTGCCTGGAACCGAAAGGTTTGTGTCAGGCTCGCATTCACTTTCGTGAGGACGACGCACAGTTCTGGTGATAACCGGTCAATTCTGGCCATGCCAGGCATGCCCGAAAGCCCTCAGCCAAAATGCTGACTTGACAAATACCGCGGACTGTGGTATAAGAGCGCGATGTGAAGGTGACTGAGTCATGGCTCCAGTGGGCCGTGGCCGAAAGTGAGAGTGCAGTGCTCCAAGCCTTATACCTTGCCCAACTGGTCATCGTTATTCTGTTGTTGGTTGAGCTCCTTGGGATTAAGGAGCAATTGGCCGTTGGGAGGGTTTCTGCATAGCAGATACACACAGCAAACAGGCGAGGGCCTCCCACAAGGGAGGCCTTTTTTTGCGCTAGACCTGTTTCCGTCGGCCGCCGATGGGCAGGGGTAGAAAGACAGAGCCAGAGAGGAGAAAAATGAGAAGCGACGCTGTCAAGCGCGGGGTGGAGCGGGCACCCCACCGGTCGTTGTTGAGGGCATTGGGCTGCACCGACCGGGAGATGGATCAACCATTCATTGGTGTCATCAATTCCTATAACGAGGCGATCCCTGGCCATATGGGGCTGCGGCCGATCGCAGATGCTGTCAAAGCGGGAGTTCGTATGGCTGGCGGCACTCCCTTTGAGAGCAACACCATTGGCGTGTGCGATGGACTGGCCATGAACCACATGGGTATGAAGTACTCGCTGCCCAGCCGCGAACTGATCGCCGATTCTGTCGAGGTCGTTGCGCAGGCGCATGCTTTTGACGCGCTGGTCTTGATTCCAAATTGTGACAAGATCATCCCCGGCATGCTGATGGCTGCTGCCCGGCTCAACTTGCCGGCGATCGTCGTCAGTGGCGGGCCGATGCTCGCCGGCCGCCTGGATGGCCGGCAGGTTGATCTGGCCGACGTTTTTATGGCCGTGGGGGCCGTAGCCCGTGGCGAGATGGACGAAGAGGAATTGAGTCGCCTGGAGCAAGCGGCTTGTCCCGGCTGTGGCTCCTGTTCAGGGATGTTTACGGCCAATACCATGAACTGTCTGACCGAGTCGTTGGGTCTGGGACTGCCTGGCAATGGGACGATCCCGGCGATTCACGCTGCCCGGTTGGCACTGGCCAAGCAGGCAGGCATGCAGGTCATGGAGCTGCTGGCTCGCGACATCAAGCCCCTGGACATCCTTACCCCCGCTGCCTTTCGCAATGCTTTTGCTGCCGACATGGCCCTTGGCGGTTCGACCAACTCGGTGCTGCACTTGATGGCTATCGCCCATGAGGCCGGAGTCCACATTCCGCTGCACGAACTCAATGACTACAGTGACCGCACCCCGCATCTCTGCAAGATGAGCCCAGCGGCGGGAGGCCACCATATCGAGGATCTGAACGACGCTGGCGGCATCCCGGCGGTGATGCGGCGGCTTCTGGATGGTGATCTGCTAGAGGGCGATGCCCTCACGGTCACAGGACGAAGTGTGGCTGGCAATCTGGCCAGGGTCAAGGTTCGTGACGAACGTGTGATTCGCCCCCTCGATGCGCCCTATGCTGCTACCGGCGGCTTGGCCATCCTCTTTGGCAACCTCGCGCCGGATGGTGCTGTAGTCAAGCAGGCGGTGGTCGCGCCCGAGATGCGCCAGCACAGGGGCCCGGCACGTGTCTTTGAATCGGAAGAATCAGCTACAGCGGCCATCATGGCCAGGGAGTTTTCCGAAGGAGACGTGCTGGTCATCCGGTACGAAGGACCCAAGGGCGGCCCGGGCATGCGCGAGATGCTTACGGCAACCTCGCTACTTTCAGGCATGGGCTTGGATGACAAGGTGGCCCTGTTGACCGACGGGCGCTTTTCAGGCGCGACCCGAGGGGCGGCGATTGGTCACATCTCGCCCGAAGCGGCCGAGCGCGGACCGCTGGCGGTGGTTCGCGATGGCGATCCCATCCGCATTGACATCCCCAACCGGACGCTTGACCTGGATCTGCCTGTGGCCGAGATCGACCAGCGCTTGGCAGATCTGCCGGTCTGGGAACCGCCGATCCGGTCCGGCTACCTGCGTCGCTACGCCCAGGCTGTCACCTCGGCCTGCACTGGGGCGGTCTTTCAGGAGTGACCGTCCTGTGCCACATAATCTGAAACACGAGGAGAGGATATTATGAGACTGACAGGAGCACAAGCGGTCTGGGAGAGCGTTGTGCGTGAAGGTGTCGACCTGATCTTTGGGATCTCGGGTGGAGCCGTGATCCACCTGTATCACGCCTTGCCCGAATTCCCCATCCGTCACGTGCTTACGCGTCATGAGCAGGGTGCGGCTCACGCTGCTGATGGTTACGCTCGGGCCACGGGCAAGGTTGGTGTCTGCATTGCCACCTCTGGCCCTGGGGCTACCAACCTGGTCACCGGTCTAGCGACAGCACAGATGGACTCTTCGCCCATGGTGGCCATCACCGGGCAGGTCGTGACGCCTCTCATTGGCACTGATGCCTTTCAAGAGACGGACATCACGGGCATCACCATGCCTATCACCAAGCACAGCTACCTGGTCACCGACGTCGAGGACATACCGACCGTGATGAAAGAAGCCTTCCACATTGCCAGGAGCGGCCGGCCAGGCCCGGTGCTCGTCGATATCGCCAAGGATGCCCAAGCTGCCGAACTGGACTATGTATACCCCGACGACGTGTATCTCCCGGGGTATCAGGCTGCCCGATTCGGACCTGTCCGCCGAAATCGAGGAGATGGCGCGGATGATCGACGAAGCGAGTAGACCGCTGATCATCGCTGGGCATGGTGTGATCCTGGCAGGGGCCGAGGATGCGCTGCTCCAATTGGTTGAGCGGGGTAAGGTACCGGTGATCACCACGTTGTTGGGCATCGGGTCCATGCCGGAGATGCATCCGCTTTGCCTGGGCATGGCCGGGATGCATGGCGAGGCGTACACCAATCTGGCGATATCGGAGGCAGATTTGCTGATCTCCTTGGGCAGCCGCTTCGACGATCGCCTCACCGGACCCGTCAGCCAGTTCGGAGAGCATGCGCGCATCGTCCACGTGGATATCGACCCCGTCGAGATCGGCAAGACGGTCTGGCCGGATCTGGCGCTGGTGGGCGACCTGAAAGATGTTTTGCCAGCGCTTGTTCCGCTGGTTGGGAATGGCGGAGACGTGGACGCGCGCCGGCAGGGGCGGGAGGAGTGGCTGGCTCGCATCCAGGAATGGCGTGGAGAGTCGGCCAAGCGGGACATCGTGGAGCAGGAAACCGACGAAATGGTGCCCCAATACGTCATACGCCAACTGTGGGAAGCGACCCGCGGCGAGGCGCTGGTAGTCTCGGATGTTGGGCAGAACCAGATGTGGGAGGCGCAGTACTTTATCCATCATCGCAGGCGGGGGCTGCTTTCCTCCGGCGGTCTGGGTACGATGGGTTTTGCCCTTCCAGCGGCCATCGGCGCCCAAATGGGACGCCCTGATGAGCTGGTGTGGGTTACCGTGGGCGATGGCGGGTTTCAGATGAATATCCAGGAACTGGCGACTGTTGCCCAGGAAAAGCTGCCCATCAAGATCGCTATTCTGAACAATGGCTACCTGGGGATGGTGCGCCAGTGGCAGCAGTTGTTCTTTGAAGGGCGCTATTCCGGAACACCGCTGTTGGGACCGGATTTTGCCAAGGTTGCCGAGGCCTATGGCATAGCCGGTATCACAGTCCGGAATAAAACCGAGGTCGTGTCGGCCATTAACGAGGCCAACTCTATTGAGGGACCTGTGTTGTTGGATTTTCTCGTTGAGCAGGAAGAGAACGTCTATCCCATGGTTGCCCCCGGTGGTCCTGTTCACGATATGATCCGCCGACCGAGACCTTAGGAGGAGTGAGAATGGAGGATAAGAAGATGATGCAACACACGCTGATCGCCCACATGGAGAACAAGCCAGGCGTGCTCAACAGGGTTTCCGGTCTGTTCCGGCGACGCAACTATAACATTGAGGCCCTGAGCGTCGGCCATAGTGAGACACCCGGCATCTCGCGTATGACGATTGTTGTCAACGGCGATAACCGTATCGTCGAGCAGGTGGTCAAACAACTGTACAAACTGGTGAACGTGACAGAGGTTGCGGACGTCAGCGATCAGCCTTCGGTGATCCGTGAACTGGCGCTGATCAAGGTGCAGGCCAGGCCGGGTACCCGTATGGAGATCATCGAACTGGCCAAGGTTTTTCGGGGGCGGGTAGTGGATGTTGGCTCGGAAGCGATGACCATCGAGATCTCTGGGCCGGAGGAACGGGTGAATTCCCTGGTGCGGCTGCTGCAACCCTATGGCATCAAAGAGCTGGCGCGCACGGGCCGGATGGCAATGGTGCGCAGCGACGATGGAAGAGAGCCGCTCCTGGAGACATGATGGGGTATTAGAACCAGGTACTCGGATCTTGCATCCGTGAGCGATTGGTTGCCACTCGATGGCGGATCTAACTGCAGCACAAATACAAAAGCATACATAACTGGGAGGAAATCAAGCATGGCGAACATTTACTACGACAAGGACGCAGACCTCGGGCTGCTTGCCGAGAAAAAGATCGCTGTCATCGGCTATGGCAGCCAGGGGCACGCCCACGCCCTCAACCTACAGGACAGCGGTTGCCAGGTGGCAGTCGGTCTGTACGCGGGGAGTCGCTCTTGGGAGGCAGCTCAAAAGGCGGGATTGACCGTTATGCCGGTCGCGGAGGCGTCGGCCTGGGCGGACGTTGTTATGATCCTGGTACCCGAACCGGTCCAGCCAGTACTCTACGAAGAAGCCATTGCCCCCGGGCTCAAAGATGGTGACACACTCATGTTTGCCCACGGCTTCAACATCCGCTACTATCAGGTTGTGCCCCCGCCCAATGTGGACGTAAGCATGATCGCTCCCAAGTCGCCAGGGCACCGTGTGCGTGAGTTGTACCAGGAAGGACAGGGCACACCGGCTCTGCTGGCCGTCTATCAGGACGTCACCGGAAAGGCCAAAGAGATGGCCTTGGCCTATGCCAAGGGGATCGGCTGCGCCCGGGCTGGGGTTCTTGAGACCACCTTCTCCGAAGAGACCGAAACAGACCTGTTTGGTGAGCAGGCGGTGCTTTGCGGTGGTGTCACGGAATTGATCAAGGCCGGGTTTGAGACCTTGGTCGAAGCCGGATACCAGCCCGAAATCGCCTACTTTGAGTGCCTGCACGAGCTCAAGCTCATCGTGGATTTGATCCAGCAGGGTGGCTTGACATACATGCGCTACTCGGTCAGTGACACTGCCGAGCATGGTGACTATACGGGCGGCCGGCGTGTTGTCAACGACGATACCCGAGCCGAAATGCGCCGTATGCTAGCAGAGGTCCAGGATGGAACGTACGCCCGGTCCTGGATTCTGGAGAACCAGGCTGGCCGGCCCTTCTTCAATACCATGCGCTTGCGCGAACAGGAGCATCTCATCGAAAAGGTTGGACGGAAATTGCGGGCCATGATGCCTTGGATGGATCCCAAAGAAGTGACCTGGTAGACCGGTGAATTGGTGGATTGGGTGATGGGTTGCCCAACGTGGTGTTGTCTGGTGCACCCATCTACCAATGTCCAATCCACCAATCGACCGGTCACACCGCTTGATCAGGAAAGGTACATATCATGTCAGCAGGAACGGATCGCGTATATGTCTTTGACACAACACTGCGCGATGGCGAGCAGTCGCCGGGAGCGGCGCTGACCGTCAATGAGAAGCTTGAAATCGCCCATGTACTCGAGGACCTCGGGGTCGACGTCATCGAAGCGGGTTTCCCCATTTCTTCGCCGGGTGACTTTCGGGCGGTACAGCGCATCTCCCAAGAGATACGCAATTGTACTATCTGTGGCCTAACCCGAGCTAACAAGAAGGACATCGATGTCGCGGCCGAGGCGCTGCAAGATGCTGCATACCCCCGCATCCATACCGGGCTGGGCGTTTCCGACGTACACATTGAGTACAAGCTGCGCACCACGCGAGAAAAGGCGCTGGAGCTGGGCGTTGAAGCCGTTCGACACGCCAAGAGCTATGTCGAGGACGTACAATACTACCCCGAGGACGCTGGACGCGCGGATCCGGAGTATCTCTACCGGGTGGTAGAAGCAGTGATAGACGCCGGCGCTACGGTAGTCAATATCCCGGACACCACTGGTTATTCCACGCCTGACGAGTTTGGCGCCCTGATCCGGGGCATTGTTGAGAACGTACCCAACGTCCACCGGGCAATCATCGCGGTACACTGTCACGACGACTTGGGCATGGCTACGGCTAACACACTGGCCGGCGTACGCAACGGCGCCCGGCAGGTGGAGGTTACGGTCAACGGTATCGGCGAGCGGGCGGGCAACACCTCGTTGGAGGAGGTGGTCATGGCTCTCCAGACGCGACGGCATGTTTTTGAGCTTGAGACCCGCATCATCCCCCGGCACCTTTATCCTGTCAGCCGCCTCGTCAGCCAGTTGACGGGTATCCCGGTGCAGCCAAACAAGGCGGTCGTCGGAGCCAATGCCTTTGCCCACTCGTCGGGCATCCACCAGGACGGTGTGCTCAAGGAACGTACGACCTACGAGATCATCAATCCCAGGGACGTCGGCGTGCCTGACTCGGAGATTGTGCTTTCGGCGCGATCGGGCCGGGCTGGGTTGCGGCACCGGCTTGTTGA
Organism: uncultured Chloroflexia bacterium; assembly: GCA_963700285.1. Classification (GTDB taxonomy): domain Bacteria; phylum Chloroflexota; class Anaerolineae; order JAAYZQ01; family JAAYZQ01; genus CAWANP01. Next base: position 349,947 of record CAVOXA010000001.1, read on the forward strand.
GTTGGGCTATGCATTAGAGGAAGAGCAGTTTGAGAAGGTCTACGAGCGTTTTCTGACCGTGGCCGACAAAAAAAAGACAGTGGCCACGCGCGATCTGGAAGCAATTGTGGCCGACGAAGTGCAGATGTTCTTCGAGGAAACCTATCATCTGGAGCACGTCCAGATATCGTGCGGCGATCACAGTATCCCCACGGCTACGGTCTCAATCCGGGGGCCAGAGGATGAGATGTACTGTGATGCTGACCACGGTACCGGTCCCGTGGACGCCGTCTACCGGGCTATCAACCGCGTCATCCGCGAGCCCAATGAACTCATCGAGTTCTCCATCCAGGCCGTGACAGAAGGTATCAATGCTGTGGGCCGGGTGACTGTGCGCATCCAGGCCGACGAACCGGTGACGGACAATGGGTACGAACGACGGGTGTTCAGTGGGCGCAGCTCTGACACGGACATCGTGGTGGCTGCTGCCAAGGCCTACATGTTCGCTCTCAACCGGCTGATCGCTGCCCGGCGTGAGGGAGAAGAGCGCACGGAAACGGCTGTGACAGGCTAAACCATGGGAAAAATCAGAATAGAAAACGGGGATTCAATCCAATGAGATATACAATGGCAGAAAAGATTCTGGCGGCGCACGCCGAGGAAGAATATGTGCGCGCTGGCCAGTTCGTCGAGGTGGATGTAGACATCGTGCTCAGCAACGATATCACTGCGCCCATCTCGATCCGCGAGTTTGAGAAGCTGGGAGTTGATCAAGTCTTTGATCCGGATCGGGTGGTGCTGGTGGCCGACCACTTTGCACCCAACAAAGACATTAAATCCGCCGAACAATGTCTTGCTATGCGCAGGTTTGCCCGAGCCCAGGAGCTACCGCACCATTTTGAGGGTGGTCGTATGGGGATCGAACACGTGCTACTGCCCGAGCAGGGATTGGTATTGCCTGGCGACATTGTGGTGGGTGCTGACTCACATACCTGCACCTACGGCGCCTTGGGTTCCTTTGCTACCGGCATGGGCAGTACCGACATTGCCGTGACCATGGCCACGGGACGCACCTGGATGCGCGTGCCGGAGACCATCCGCATCCTGTATCATGGTGAGCTAAGGCCGTGGGTTGGTGGCAAGGACCTCATTTTGTACACCATTGGACTGCTTGGTGTTGGCGGGGCGCGATACCAAGCCATCGAGTTCGCCGGACCGGCCATGGACTCCCTGTCTATGGATGGACGGTTGACCATGGCAAACATGGCTATCGAGGCCGGTGCCAAGACGGGGCTTTTTGCTGTGGATGACACGACCCTGGACTATGTTGAGGGCCGCGCTACGCGACCCTATCACGTCTATCATGCTGACCAGGACGCAGCCTATGTCGCGAGCCTTGAAATTGATGTGAGTACCATCGAGCCGCAGGTTGCCTTTCCGCATTTGCCAGAGAACGCCCGACCTGTGAGCCAGGCAGGTGATGTCAAGATCGATCAAGCAGTCATCGGTTCCTGTACGAACGGCCGCATGGAGGACCTGGAGGCTGCAGCCGCGGTGCTGCGTGGCCGCCAAGTACATCCCGACGTACGTTGTATTGTCATACCCGGCAGCCAGCAGGTCTACATGGACGCTCTGCGTGCAGGTCTTGTTGAGGTCTTTCTTGCGGCGGGTGCAGTATTTAGCACGCCGACCTGTGGCCCATGCCTGGGCGGCCACATGGGGGTTTTGGCCGGTGGAGAGCGAGCGGTGAGTACCACTAACCGCAACTTTCGCGGGCGAATGGGGCATCGTGACAGTGAGGTCTACCTGGCCGGGCCCGCTGTAGCTGCGGCTTCGGCGGTGGCAGGACGTGTCGCTGGTCCAGAGGAGGTGCTGGCGTGAAACTGAGGGGACAGGTCTGGAAGTACGGCGACAATGTTGATACGGATGTCATCATTCCGGCGCGCTACCTGAATCTACACACGGCTGAGGAACTGGCGCCACATTGCATGGAGGACATTGACGCTGGTTTTGCCAAAGCGGTGCAGCCAGGGGACATGATCGTCGCCGGTGAGAACTTTGGCAGTGGTTCGTCGCGCGAACACGCGCCGCTGGCCATGAAGGGGGCAGGCGTGAGTTGTGTCATAGCGCACAGCTTTGCCCGTATCTTCTATCGCAATGCCATCAACGTCGGCTTGCCGATCCTGGAATCTCCGGAGGCTGTGGACGGTACAGAGCACGGACACCAACTGGAGATCGATCTGGAGGTAGGCAGGATTCACAACCTGAGCACAGGAGAGGTTTATCAGGCTGAAGCCTATCCGCCCTTCATGATGAAGATCATCGCTGCTGGGGGGTTGGTGCCATACACCCAGTTGGGCCTGAGCGCGTAGCATCAAGAATGTCAACCACCCCAGGAGCAGAATACGTGATCGAACGAGACGAGAAAAATGATCTTGAAGAGTCTGGAGGACCTATCCGTATAGCCGTGCTAGCCGGTGATGGTATCGGCCTCGAGGTGACCGACGAGGCCGAAAAGGTACTGCGCGCCGTTGGAGAGCGCTTTGGACATCAGTTCGAGTTGGTGCCTGGATTGGTGGGCGGCGCTGCCATGGATGAGACTGGGGATCCACTGCCGGAAGAGACGCTAGCTTTGTGCCGGTCTTCCAGGGCGATCCTTTTTGGCGCGGTGGGCGATCCAAAGTATGACGATCCACAGGCAAACGCGAGACCGGAGCAGGCGCTCCTGGGTCTGCGCAAGGAACTGGGGTTGTTCGCCAACCTGCGCCCGGTGTGGGTGCATCCTGATATGGCTGATTCTTCTCCTCTGAAACCCGAGTTGGTGCAGGGAGTGGACCTCATCGTCGTCCGTGAGCTGACCGGTGGCATCTACTTCGGACAGCCCCGGACAGAGGGCGCTCAGCGGGCGGTGGATACGATGGTCTACACTTACGAGGAGGTTGAGCGCATTGCTCATGTCGCCTTTCGTATCGCCCGGAGACGCCGGCGCAAGGTTACGTCGGTGGATAAGGCCAATGTGCTGGCCTGTTCGCGCCTCTGGCGCTGGACGGTTGATGCTGTAGCACAAGAGTACCCCGACGTCGTCCTGGAGCATCTGTTGGTAGATGCAACCACGATGCACCTCATCAATCGGCCCCGTGACTTTGACGTAATTGTCACCGGTAATATGTTCGGGGATATTCTGAGCGACGAAACGTCGGTGCTGGCCGGGTCAATGGGGCTGCTGCCGTCGGCTTCGCTCGGAGAGGGAAGCTCAGGCATGTACGAGCCGATCCATGGCTCCGCGCCTGATATTGCCGGAAAGGGCATCGCCAATCCGTTGGCGGCTATCCTTAGCGCGGCCATGCTCCTGCGCCACTCACTGGATCTGGAGGCAGAAGCAGTTGCGGTAGAAAATGCCGTGAATGTCGTTCTCGCCGCCGGGCATCGCACGGTCGATCTTGCCCGTCCTGGCCAGAGGGCGGCTTCGACCCAGGAAATGGGTGACCTAGTCAGTGGTGTGCTAGGGGCTTGATGAACAAGCTGAGGACGAAGGATACAGGACACAGGATCCTTCGTCCTCTACTTATCACTCCCTGTCACGTGGTGGCAGGAATGAAAATCTGAATCCAGACGAGCCGAGGCTCACAGGGAAGGAGAAGACGATGGCAGATCACAAAGCAGAGAAGGTTTGGTTCAATGGAGAATTGGTTCCGTGGGACGAGGCGACAGTCCATGTCACAGCCCACGTGATGCACTATGGATCCAGCGTGTTCGAGGGGATTCGGGCCTATGCCAGCGAGGATGGCCCGGCAGTCTTTTGCCTGGACGCCCACATACTGCGTTTGTTCAACTCGGCCAAGATCTACCGCATGGAGATCCCGTACACCCCGGAAGAGATCAAACAGGCGATCCTGGACACCATCCTCGCCAACGGGCACAGCTCGTGCTACATCCGGCCCCTGGTATTCCGCGGGGCTGGATCGCTTGGTGTGAATCCACTTGCCAGCCCGGTCGATACTGTCATTCTAACCTTTGAGTGGGGGGCCTATCTAGGTCCCGAAGCCATCGAGCAGGGGGTTGACGTGGGCGTGAGTTCGTGGCGGCGTATGGCGCCCGGTACCTTTCCCGCTGCAGCCAAGATCGGCGGGCAGTACATCAACTCACAGTTTATCACCATGGAGGCGGTCGGGCACGGCTATGTGGAGGGCATCGCGCTGGACGTGAATGGTCTGGTCAGTGAAGGGAGTGGTGAGAACATCTTTGTGGTTTCCAATGGCACCATCGTCACTCCCTCCTTTGCTTCTTCTATCTTGCAGGGGATCACGCGGACCTGCGTGATCCAACTGTGTCAGGACCTGGGATACCCGCTGCGGGAGGAATCGATCCCCCGTGAGCTGCTCTACCTGGCCGATGAGGTGTTCTTTAGCGGTACTGCGGCCGAGATCACGCCTGTTCGTTCTATCGATAGAATTGCCATTGGCAGTGGCCGGCGCGGTCCCATCACTGAACATCTGCAGTCCGAGTTCTTTGGCATCACCCAGGGCAAGATCCCCGACCGTCATGGCTGGCTGACGCCGTGCCGAGCGGTTTAGAGGTGTTGTCCCCCAGGATGACTGCCAGTACTTTGGGAATGAGGAGCCTATGACCCTCAAGCTTTATGACACAACCTTGCGCGATGGTAGCCAACGGGAGGGCATCTCGTTCTCAGTAGAGGACAAGCTCAAGATCGCCCGACAGTTGGACCGGTTGGGCATGAGTTACGTGGAAGGCGGCTGGCCTGGATCAAATCCCAAGGACATGGCCTTCTTTGAGCGGGCTCCTGATCTGCGCCTGGAACGAGCTGTCGTAACAGCTTTTGGCAGTACACGGCGGGCGGGCACAACGGCTGAGCAGGATGCCAACATTCAGGCTCTGCTTGCTGCTGGCACGCCTGCCGTGGCGGTGTTTGGCAAGAGCTGGGATCTTCATGTCCATCACGTGCTTGGCACCACGCTGGAAGAGAACCTACGTATGATCGCCGATAGTGTGCGCTATCTGAAAGCGCAAGGGCGCGAGGTGATCTACGATGCTGAGCATTTCTTCGATGGCTACGACGCTGACCCAGCCTACGCGCTGCGGACATTGGCTGCGGCTGCTGAGGCTGGGGCTGACGTGCTGGTGTTGTGTGATACCAACGGCGGCGCGTTGCCCTCGGTCCTGGCTCATGTTGTCAGCCTGGTACAGCAAGCCACGACTACGCCCTTGGGCATCCATACGCACAATGACAGTGGGATGGGCGTGGCAAACGCCGTCGTAGCTGTCGAGCGGGGAGTTGTCCATGTACAGGGCACGATCAATGGCTACGGCGAGCGCTGTGGCAATGCTGACCTTTGTGCCATCATTCCAACCTTGAAGCTCAAGATGGGCCACGATTGTGTCACCGACGAGCAGTTGACCGGTCTGACTGAGACCGCCCGCTACGTCAGCGAGCTGGCAAACTTGAAATTGGATGCGCACCTGCCCTACGTCGGCCACAGCGCCTTTGCGCACAAGGGGGGAATGCACGTCAATGCCCTGGTAAAGTGCGAGGAGAGTTACCAGCATATCAAACCCGAACTGGTTGGCAACCAGTCGCGCGTCGTCGTGTCCGAGTTGTCGGGCAAGAGCAACATTGCCTACAAGGTAAGTGAGTTCGGTCTGGAGTTGGCCGGTGAAACCCAGCTGGCCCAGCCTATTCTGAGCCGTATCAAGGAATTGGAGAGCCAGGGGTTCCAGTTCGAGGGGGCAGAGGGATCCGTGGAGCTGCTCATCAGGCGGGCCCGGCCGGACTATGTCCCGCCCTTTGAGCTTTTGGATTTTCATGTCCTGGTGCATGGCAGTGAAGGGGCTAGCATGGCGGCTGAGGCGACGGTCAAGGTGCGGGTGGGCGATGAGGTGATGCACACAGCCGCCGATGGCAACGGCCCAGTCAATGCTCTGAATACCGCTGTCCGGAAAGCGTTGTTGCCTTTTTATCCCGGACTGGCTGATGTCCACCTTATGGACTACAAGGTTCGTATCCTGGATAGTGAGGCAGGTACGGCGGCTCAGACCCGGGTACTGATAGACTCGGCCGAGGGGCACCGTACTTGGAGCACTGTCGGCAGTTCGACAAACATCATAGAGGCCAGTTGGCAGGCACTGGCTGACAGCCTGGAATACGCTTTGTTGAATGGTGGAAATGTTTGAACTGATGCGACCGTGTCGCTACTTCAGGGATTGACAGGGCGTGGGCTTTGCTGTACAATCGTCAATGAAATGCCTCATCAGCGGAGGGTATGATGGAGAGGGTCAGGATCTTTGATGCGACCTTGTATGGCGGTGGACAGGCGCCCGGTGTGGGTCTCGACATCGAGGAGAAGCTAGAAATCGCACGCTTGCTGGAGCAGATGGGCATAGACGTCATCCAGGCAGGCTTTCCCATCTCCTCGCCACGGGCCTTCGAATCGGTGCAGAGACTTGCCCGAGAGATCCAAGACAGCGTGGTGTGTGCTCTGGCCCGCGCTCGACAGGAGGACATTGACGTTGCCCTTGCCGCCCTCAGGGGTGCGGCACAGCCGCGCATCCAGGTTGGGCTCGGTGTCTCTGACTCGTACGTCGTGGGCAAGCTTAAAAGCACGCGTGAGGCTGTGCTGTCTATGGGCGTCGACGCTGTCCGCTATGCGCGCCGCTATGTGGACGATGTACAATACTATGCCGCTGATGCCTGCCGGGCTGACATCGAGTACCTGTACGCTGTGTTGGAGGCCGTAATTGAAGCTGGGGCAGGAACGGTGAACATTGCAGATGCCATCGGCTTCTACATACCCTCCGAATGGGGTGCACTGATCTGCGGCATCCGAGAAAACGTGCCCAACATTGACAAAGCAATCATTTCGGTTCATTGCCACAATGACCTGGGCTTGGCTACGGCAAATGCGCTGGAGGCGCTGAACCATGGCGCCCGCCAGGTTGAATGTGCCGTCAATGGCATCGGAGAACGAACTGGCACGGCTCGCCTGGAGGAGATGGTGGTCGCCCTCAGGGCTCGAGGCTCAGTCCTGGGCCTGGACACCGGCGTCGAGTCGCATTTGATCTACCCGCTCAGCCAGTTGGTCAGCCATCTGACAGGTCTTTCCATCCAGCCGACCAAGGCCATCGTGGGCGACAAAGCGTTCGCCTATACTTCGGGTATGTACCAAGATGGCGTGTTGCGGGGGCGGACCGATGGCGAGATTATCGATCCGGCGGAGATCGGAATTGTGGAAACACGGGATGGGGTTGCCCTGCTGACAGGGCGCCAAGGGCTGCGCCGCCGGCTGAGTGAGATGGGCTATAGTCTGGACGATGTGCAGTTTGAACAGATCTACAATCGGTTCCGGGCCATGGCCAAGAAAAAGCCTAACCTGGAGATTCGTGACCTGGAGGCCATCGTCAGTGGTGAGACGGCCCTGTTCCTGGAAGAGACCTATGAGTTGGAGCAGGTCCAGATCACCTGCGGTACCAATACGCTGCCCGTGGCCGCTGTTTGCCTGCGGGGTCCAGAGGAGGACCCGAGCTGGGCAACAAGCTATGGTAACGGCCCGGTGGATGCCACCTTTAGGGCCATCGACCTTCTCGCTGGCGTGCCAAATGACTTGCTAGAGTACTCGGTGCAATCCATGACCGAAGGTGTGGACGCACTGGCCAATGTGGCGGTTCGGATCCAAGGAGAAATACCTGCCGCTGATTCGCGCCGGGCAGAAAAGCGCGTGTTCCTGGGCCGGGGCGTCGATACAGACATCTTGGTCGCCAGTGCAAAAGCCTATCTCTTTGCACTCAATCGTTTGCTGGCCGCAAGGCGAGCTACCAGCCGGCGACAGGTCATCACTGACGAGGTGAGACAAGCGCTGGAAGAGATGGACGCCCGGTATGGCACAGCGCATTCAGGTGACCTGATGGGCTGGAGTGCCCTGAGGGGGGAGGATCTGATCTGAAAATGGAAGACTGGATGTTTGAAGAGGAATGGGAGTGGGATCCTGAGGAGGATGATCGGGTCTTGTACGAAATGGCCGAGGAACTCTCTGACCGTTTGTTCCTAAGCGACAACGACCTGCTGCCAGATGCTGGTGCCGACTATAACCTGGGCTACCTGGGCCCCGAGGACTGGTGGCCACTCTCGATCCAATTGGTCGAGATGGTAGACCTGGAGGCTATCGTCGATCTGATGGAGGCCCTGAATGAGCAATTGGGTCTCCCTGACCTTCCCACGGAGATACTAGAGGCCCCCCTCAATTTTCTGACAAGTGTGCTGGAAGGCAACCTGCCCCTGGAGCCCTCAGGGCGACGCGTGGGTAGCCGGCGCCTGGTCAAGATCGCCCTGCTCATGACCCGCTTGCTGCGGGAATTTCCGGCCCCTGCACAGGCAGCGGTCCGCGCTTGGGCTGACGTGCACCGGAAGCTGGCCAATCACTATGACCTGCCCGACTTCCATGAGGAGGACATGGATGAGTTCTTGCTCGCACCTGATCTGCCCCCGGCAGTTGCGGGATTCAGCTTGATGTTGGCCATGACCTTGATGCGCTGGCCTGAGCGAGCTGAGGGTGTGCCCCTGCCTTCGGGCTTTCTCGACCCTGACCTGTACGACGAGGTGTATGCCCAGTGGGAGTCGTTGCCCGATAGCCCTACGGTAACAGAAGAAGGGGTGGGAGAGGCCGAGGCGCTTTTTGCTCAAGGTCAGCTCGCGCATGCTTTGGCTCAGTTGGGTACGGTTGAGGGACTGGATCCCGACGAGGCCGAGGATGGGGATGTGGCCGTGGCCTATTCTCGCCTGAGCCGGGCGATCCTATGGATGCATGACCAATGTCGCCATTGTCCTGAGCGCGAGGAGATTGCCTGCCGGGCAATTACTGACTGGCCTGAGCATCCGGTACTCCTCTTGGATGTGGCCAGTGAGATCTCTAATACGGGCCGGATCAAGGGCTGTGTGCGCATGTAGGCATTCCCTACAGTCATGCGCGGCCCTCAACCTCGCACCGCCTTGATGGATCTGTTGCCGCAGTACGCCGACAGCCTTCTCGAATGCCCCTAGTCCTTGGGGATTCCGGGCCTTGATCCACAAGATGTCGTATACTCAGGTTCTGATGTTGGCGACACTCTGACGAGGTTGACAGGACTACGATCACAGGCTATAATGACTTGCTTTTTGCCTTCTGTCTTCCGCTCTAGCCGGTCTTCTGTGAGACGATGGATTCTTACGCATTGTTGGTGGTCGGACGCACCCAATCGTTGGCTGAGCATCTGCGCAGGACGCTCGACGCGGAGCAATACCGCATCCGCTGGGTGCCCAGTACTGCCCAGGCGCAGGCGCTCGATTTTTGGCCCTCTCTGCTCGATCCTTGACCTGCCGCCTTCGGGTGGTGCCCGCAGCGTGCCGCGCCTGAAACTTCGCTTTGAGGTTCCCGTGTTGGCTCTGCTTCAGCCCGGTCAATCTGTTCCTGGCCAGGTGGATGCTTTCTTGCCCCGGCCTTTCACAGTGGACCAATTGGTCGAGGCGATCCAGGCGACCTTGATGGCTTATACGCCCCACGTTGTGCAAGCAAAGGGTATGTCTCTGGACACGAGAACGAGACGGCTCCAGGTTGATGGTGTCTTCTACCAGCTTCCTCCCATCGCCTGCCAGATACTTGCTCTGCTCATGGCTCGGGCTGGCAAGGCCGTGCCGCGTGACGAATTGTTCCACCGTATCTGGCAAACAGACGACGGGGACAATACGCGGGTACTGGATGTGCATATCGCTCATCTCCGCCGTTTGCTCGAAGTCGATCCCCGCCGTCCAAAACTGATCCTCACGGAACGACGGGTCGGCTACCGCCTTCAACCCCCTGACTGACCGGCTGCAAATCTTCGGTCCATATGCGCAGCGCCCAAGGGCACGGCAGCCTGGTATCTCTGTTAACCGTCTTGAAGGAACACTCAGATAGAAATGACTGTCGACAAACGGAACCGGTTGGCGCCAATGGAAAAGATAACGATCGAGCAAATGACCTCCTTTAGGAGATAGTACATGAGGATAATGATGAAGCATTGGGAAATATGTGTTGTGCTTGGACTGGGCTTTCTGGTTGCCACAGGGTCTTGGTTGGTGCTGAGCGAGGGGCTGTCAGCGCAACAGCAGGTCAGTGAGCCTGCCCCGCGAGTTCCACCCTTTGGAGGGAGTGGCAGATCGATGACCGAGGTGCTGGCCAGTCCCGAGCAGATCTACCTGCCTTTGGTTGCAAACCAGATCCCTCCGAATCTGCCCAAGATCGCCTTTGAGACGGCACGTGATGGCAACTATGAGATATACTTGATGAACCCTGACGGCTCAGAGCAAACCAACCTGACCAGGCATCCGGCCAAGGACGCGGCTCCTGCTTGGTCGCCCGATGGGCAGCGGCTCGCCTTTGTTTCTGATCGGGATGGGAACGAAGAGATCTATATCATGAACCGCGACGGTTCTGGGATCGTGCGCCTCACCCATAACATAGATGCTCTCGATGGCTGGCCTACCTGGTCACCCGATGGGCTAAAGATCGCGTTCCAGTCGGATCGTAGCGGCGGCACGAAGCCCAAGTTCGACATCTATGTCATGAATGCCGATGGTTCTGGCCAGACAGCTCTTACGACCCACCCTGCCCATGACCGCTGGCCTGCCTGGTCGCCGGATGGTGCCTGGATCACATTTACCTCCAATCGCCTTGTCGTAAAGAAGCTCTATCTGATGAGGCCTGATGGCAGCAGGCAGACATTGCTCTCGCAGCTCAATGTTGGTTACGACGACCGTTACTCAACCTGGTCTCCAGATGGACGGATCACCTTCGTCTCTAGCCGCGAGGCGCCCAGTGACGGCAGTACGGATGAAGAGATCTATATGATGGGGACGAATGGCTCGAACGTGCGGCAGCTCACCGACAACGATGCTGGGGACTGGCTGGCTCGCTGGGCGCCCGACGGCGCGCGGTTCGTATTCTACTCCGACCGGGATGGTGAATACCACAAGAATATCGTTGTCAAAATCCTATCCAGCTCGGCAGAGATCAGGCTCACTGACAATACGTGGAACGACGAGTACCCGGTCTGGTCACCGTAGTGGGGGGGGCCGAGATGATTGCACTGCCCCAGAAGGGGAAAACTGCCGAGAACGTTCTGTCGGCCATGGCAGATTTGCGCGAGAACGATGCGAGGTGGCGGGAAGGTAGGACGTGGAGCCTGGTCTTTCACGCTGGCGACGAGATCGCAGACCTGCTCAAACAAGCCTACACCATGTTCTTCTCGGAGAATGGTCTGAATCCCATGGCTTTTCCCAGCCTCAAGAGGTTTGAAGCCGAAGTCGTGGCGATGACGGCGGATCTGTTGGGTGGCGACCAGGAGACGGTGGGGAACATGACTTCGGGGGGGACCGAGAGCATCCTGATGGCGGTCAAGACTGCCCGCGATTGGGCCCGCGCCAAAAAGCCGAGCGCTGCCGAGCCCGAGATGATCTTGCCCGCGACTGCCCATCCAGCCTTTGAAAAGGCGGCCCATTACTTTGATGTCAGGCCGGTGCGTATCCCGGTCAGAGCTGACTTTCGAGCCCATGTAGCTGCTGCCAAAGCTGCGGTCTCACCCAATACAATCCTGATGGCAGGCTCTGCTCCCTCCTATCCCCAAGGGGTCATCGATCCCATTGCCGAGCTGGCCCAGATCGCACAGGAACAAGGGATCCTGTTCCACGTGGATGCCTGTGTAGGGGGTTTTATGCTCCCCTTTGTACGAGATCTGGGCTATCCGGTGCCCGACTTTGATTTTCGCGTGCCCGGCGTCACCTCCATCTCCGTTGACCTGCACAAGTACGCCTATGCGGCCAAAGGATCGTCCCTGATCCTTTACAGGGATCCGGCCCTCCGCCGCTATCAGTTTTGTGTGCAGACCGATTGGTCTGGCGGCATCTATGCCTCACCCACGATGACGGGTACCCGGCCGGGTGGTGCCATCGCGGCCGCCTGGGCCATCATGAATCATCTGGGCAAAGCTGGGTACCTGGCGATAGCCGATACCGTCATGCAGGCAACGACAGAACTCAGGGATGGGGTCACGGCCATCGCTGGCGTAGAAGTCCTGGGCGACCCGGAGATGAGCATTCTGGCCATCGGCTCCGAGCGACTGAATGTCTATGAGATCGGGGACGAACTGACCCAGCGTGGTTGGCACCTGGACCGGCAGCAGCATCCGCCCAGCCTGCACTTGACTGTGACCTATGCCCACGCTCCCGTGGTCCCTCATTTCCTTCATGATCTCAACGAGGCGGTGGACCAGGCCAAGAAGCTGAGCAGAAACAGGTTGGCCAATTCCATTCAAGTAGGGTTGGTGCGAACAGCGGTGAGGTTGTTGCCTGAAAAGCTGGTGAGTGACCTCGCCGGACGCGCGTCGGCCTTGACGGGAACAGAAGGTGGCCAAATTCCTAGCCGCTCGGCGGCCATGTATGGCATGATGGCCTCTCTACCCAATCAGGGAGATATTGATGAACTGGTCCTTGACCTGTTGGATCAATTGACCCGGCTGGACTGATTGACTTGGCCGCTAGGCTTGATCCCATCTCGAGTCCGTGCTGCACGGCGAGGGAGTGCCTGTGAGAACCATGGTCCTGGACGTCTCGACTTCAAAGATCCTGCTCACCCGGCTCCTGGGGCGTGTCTCCAGGGGGGCCTACTTTGGACCAACTTCGCCTCTGCGCCTGGTGACCCTGGCGGACCCGCCGCTGCCTGCGCAGGATTGGGTGCGCGTGCAGAACCGGTTGTGCGGCATCTGTGGCAGCGATCTCCACCAGCTCTTTGTCGATGCGAGCCTGGATGTAGCACCGGTAGCGCTACCCAGCCATCATCGCATCTACCTGGGCCACGAGATGGTTGGTGAGATCGTGGAGACCGGCGATGCAGTCGAGGGTTTCGAGATGGGAGATAGGGTGGTACGTTGGGGCCGGGCCGACGACTGTCGGGCCCGTGGTCGCAAAGAGCTCTGTCCTGCCTGCGCCCGTGGGCATCGCGTGCTGTGCCAGTTCGCCTCCGAGCCGAAGGAACACCGGCCCATCGGCGGCGGCTTTGGTGATACCTTTATCACACCGGCCAGCACACTCCTGCCTGTCGTGGATGGTCTGACCGACGAACAGGCCATTTTCACGGAACCGGTGGCGGTGGCCATCCACGCTGCCTGGCGGCGCCCGCCGGATGCTGGATGACCAGGTGCTGGTCCTGGGCTGCGGCACAATCGGGTTCCTGCTGATCCAGGTACTGCGGATCCTGCAGCCTGCTTGTGAGATTACGGCCCTGGCCCAGTTCCCATGGCAGGCAGAGATGGCCCAGGACTTGGGTGTGGCGCACGTTTTTCTGGCGAGCGACGATGGCTTTGCCGAGGCGGCTCGCCTGACCGGCGCTCAGGTCGTACGAGGGGTGGGCTGGCAACAGGATGCTTTTGGGCGGCTTTGACCTGGTCTTATGATGTGGTCGGAACGTCCGGTACCCTGAACAATGCGCTGCGCTGGACGCGGGCTGGGGGAACGGTGGTTCTCGTTGGCGTGAACCTCCACCGTATGAAGCTGGACGTCACGCCGGTCTGGTACCAGGAGGTGGATCTGATCGGCGCCGTGGGGCACGATGTCGTGACATGGGAAGGCGAGAGCATCTCTACCTTTGAGCTGGCGATGCGTTGGCTACAAACAGGAGACGTGCTCTGCGAAAAGTTGCTGACACATCGCTTCTCCCTGGATGCCTACCCGCGGGCTTTTGGCGTTGCGATGGATAAAGCCAGGTGCCGCTCGATCAAGGTGGCGTTTGAGATGTGAGACCAGCCTACAGATACCAGGGATGGAGCCGGTTTAACACAGGTCAATATCTCCAACACCCAGTATCCGATCTCTCTGCAGGAGGAGAACATGGCAACATCAATGCTGGCAGTACCGTCGACCCGGCGCGAGCGCTGGGCCTGGTATCTGTATGATTTTGGCAATTCGGCCTACGCTTCCGTCGTCCTGTTGGCGGTCTATTCGGCCTACTTTCAGGGGCAGGTCGTCGGCGGGGCTGAGGGCACCCGGCAATGGGGAAGGGCCGTCTTCTTTGCCATGCTGATCGTGGCCCTGAGTGCGCCGGTATTGGGGGCGATCGCTGACTTTTCCGGGACCAAGAAGCGTTTTCTCCTTTTCTTCACAGCCATGGCCTGCATCTTTACGGCCAGCCTCTTTTTTGCCAAACCAGGCTATGTGCTGCTCGGTACGGGCTTTTTCATTCTGGCCGAGATTGGCTATCGCAGCGCCCAGGTGTTCTACAACGGCCTGCTACCCGAGATCGCGACGCAGGAGGAAGTGGGGCGCGTTTCGGGCTATGGCTGGGCCATCGGTACAGCCGGCGGCATCGTCTGTCTGCTGCTCATCCTGCCGCTCATCGTGCTATTCGGCGACAAGCTTGCGGATGATACCCTCATCGTCCGCCTGTCGATGGTCATTACGGCTGTCTTTTTCGCCGTCTCTGCCGTGCCCATCTTTCTCTGGCTGCAGGAGCGGGCCGAGCCACGAGTGCTGCCCCCTGGCGAGAACTATTTGAGTGTCGCCTTCAAGCGGTTATGGCAGACCATCAAGAACGTGGGCCATTACAAAGAGTTTGTCAAGTTCATCATCGCCTTTCTGATCTATAATGACGGCATCATCATGGCCCTGGACTTTGCGGCCATCATTGGCGCGGTGCTCTTCGGGATGGATCAGCAAATGCTCATTGTTTTTGTCATTGTGGTCCAAATAACGAATGTCATCGGTGCCTTTGTTTTTGGGTACCTGGTGGACCGCATCGGGGGTAAGCCATCCCTTATCGCATCGCTCCTGCTGATGATCGTCGTTGTGATCTGGCTGTTCCTTAACCAGACGCAGATCCGGGTTCTTCCTCATCGGGGCCGTGGCTGGCTTTGCTATGGCCGGGGCGCAGTCGGTCAGCCGGACGATGGTCGCCATGTTTGCTCCGCCTGGGCAGAGTGCAGAGTTCTATGGCTTTTTTGCTTTTGCCGGACGGACCTCGTCCTTCATCGGTCCTTTGGTCTATGGCACACTCGCCGCCGAGGCTGCACTCTGGTTCCAGGCTCGAGGCCAGGACGTTGTGCTGGCCGAAGAGTCAGGGCAACGGTTGGCGATCCTCTCCATTGGCGTGTTTATTCTCTTGGGTTTAATCGTTTTGGGGTTTGTTGACGAGGGAAAGGCACGCAAGGCGGCACTAGCAGATGTTCCAGATCGTACCACATAGGAGGCAATACCAAATATCATGGTTTCTCAAATTGACCTGACGAGATGCGGTCCCCGTTTTTCGCGCCTGGCGCTGGGGTTGTGGCGCCTGGCAGATTGGCATATGGATGATGGCCAGCTTTTGGATCTGATCCATGCCTGCCTGGAGGTAGGGATCACCACCTTTGACCATGCTGACATCTATGGTAACTATGCCTGCGAGGAGCTCTTTGGCCGGGCTTTGCTCCAGAGTCCCTCCCTGCGGGAAGAAATGCAGATAGTGACCAAGTGTGGCATCATGCTGGTGTCGGACAGGCGACCCAAGCATGGCTTCAAGCATTACGATACGAGCCGGGAGCACATCATCGCTTCGGTCGAGAACTCGCTGCGGATGCTGGGGACGGACCGGATCGACCTCCTTTTGATCCATCGTCCCGATCTGCTCATGGACCCCGACGAGGTCGCCCGGGCGTTCACCGCCTTGAGGGAAGCGGGCAAGGTGCTGTATTTTGGCGTCTCGAACTTTACGCCATCGCAGTTTGATCTTCTCGCCTCAC
Source organism: uncultured Chloroflexia bacterium (assembly GCA_963700285.1). Lineage (GTDB taxonomy): Bacteria > Chloroflexota > Anaerolineae > JAAYZQ01 > JAAYZQ01 > CAWANP01. The sequence goes on from CAVOXA010000001.1 coordinate 365,718, forward strand.
GGCTCGATTTCCCTTTGGTCACCAACCAGATCGAGCTGTCGGTCCTGAATATGGAGGTGCTGCACGATGGCACGGTCGATCAATGCCAGAAATTGGGCGTCTCTCCCATGGCTTGGTCGCCACTGGCTGAGGGGCGTCTCTTTCGGGATGACACAGAGCAAGCCCAGCGGCTGCGCGGGGCGCTCGCCACGATTGGCGAGCAGTTGGGTGGGGCGTCGATGGATCAGGTCGCGCTGGCCTGGATCCTGCGGCATCCGGCCATGATCGTGCCTGTCCTGGGTACGGGTAAGGTCGAAAGAGTGCAGAGTGCTGCCGATGCTGAATCGCTGGTCCTGACCCGCGAGCAGTGGTTCACGATCTGGAGTGCGTCGAAGGGGGTTCCGGTTCCCTGAGAAGAAACACGGCGCGAGTTTCTGAGAAGAGCGGATGGGCAGGATTGGCGGATTCGGGCATCGCTGGGTACAGTGAGGCATTTTTGGGTCGCCCTTTGTCGCGGCGGCCGTATGGTGATTCTGGACATTGAGCAAAGAGAGGTGGAGGGTATCGCATGGCGGAAATGACCGGTGGTGAGTTGTTGCTCAAGTGCCTGAAGGAAGAAGGCGTGACCGTGCTGTTCGGTATTTTGGATGGCAGTTTTAACCCCTTCTTGGCCAAGCTGGACGACTATGGCATGCGTTTTGTCAATTCCCGCCATGAGGCGGCGGCGGCGCACATGGCCGAGGCTTGGTCCCGAATCCGGGGAGAGCCAGCTGTTGTCATCAGCGGCATCGGCCCCGGCGCAGCCAATATGGTTTCGGGCATCATCACCGCTTATGCCGAGGGCAGCCCGCTGGTTGCCATCAGCAGCCAGAGACGGCGCAATATCATCTATCCTGATCGCGGAGGCGCGTTCCAGAACGTAGACCTGCTGGGCTTGTACGGTCCGGTGACCAAGTGGAGCGCCAGCGTGCGTCAATGGCGCCGCCTGCCCGAGCTGATCCGCCGAGCCTATCGGGAAGCCACCACCGGCCGTCCGGGTCCGGTCTATCTGGAGATTCCAGAGGACATCATGCGGGCCAGCGGCAACCCTGAGAAAGTGGAGGTTTGGCCGCGTTCGGGGTACAGGGCGGGCAGGCCCGGCGCGGGCGATCCGGCGTTGGTGGACCGAGCTGCTGATATGCTGGCCGCGGCCGAGCGTCCCCTGCTGCACGCGGGGGCGGGGGTTTCGTGGGCCGGGGCCTGGGACGAGTTTCTTGCCGTGGCTGACTACCTGGCGGCGGCGATGACCACCAGCCTCAGTGCGCGCGGTGTCGTTCCCGAAGACCACCCTCGCTACTACCACGCGCTGAACCGGGAGGCGCTGGAAGCCGCCCGTACGGAGGCCGACGTCGTGCTCGTCGTGGGCGGGCGCCTGGGCGAATTGGATGGTTGGGGACGAGCGCCGTCGTGGGGCGATGCGTCCCAGCAAAAGACCATCCACGTGGACCTGGATCCGGCCTCCATCGGCCTGAATCGCCCTGTAGACGTGGGTATCGTGGGTGATGCCAAGGATGTCTTGGGCGCTTTGTTGGCGGCCGTGAAGCAGTGTACGGTACCGAAAGATGAACACGCGGGCTTTGAGAGATACGCGGTGCTCACCCAGGCGTGGCGGGATCAACTCGAGATGGCACTCCAGGCGGGCGAGGGCGAGATCAACCCCGGCCGGTTGGTGCAGGTTGTTCGGGGCTTTTTCCCGCGCGATGCGATCACAGTCATGGATGGAGGCAATACCAGCCTGTGGAGTGCCAGCTACAATCCCATCCTGGCGCCACGCAGCTACCTCTATACGGCCAAGTTCGGGCACCTAGGTACTGGGCTGCCCTATGCCATCGGGGCCAAGCTGGCAGCTCCAGACCGGCCGGTCTATCTGATCTCCGGGGATGGGGCCATTGGTTTCAATATCCAGGAACTGGAGACGGCGCGACGCTACGGTGCGGCGATCACCGTGGTCGTCGCCTGCGACCGGGGCTGGGGGATGGAGCGCTCATCGCAGATGTTTGCCCAGATTGATGGCTTGGTAGAGTGCGACCTCTACCCCGAGACGCGCTACGATCGGATTGCCGAGGCCATTGGTTGCCACGGGGAACTGGTAGAAAAGATCGATGAGCTGCGCCCCGCCCTGGAACGTGCCGCGGCTTCGGGCAAACCAGCCTTGATCCAGGCGATGGTCGATCCGATGAACAACCTGGCGCCTCCGGGCATCCTGGTGTTCACTTCGATGGTCTATCGGGCAGAGGATTAGGGGATTGGGGAGCGGGGAAACCAGGAGTCGGAGGGTCTAGGGGGAGAGATGGAGCTTGGGCTAAGAGACAAGGTAGCGGTTGTCACGGGTGCGGGGCGCAAGGGGGGCATTGGAGCGGCGGTTGGGCTGGAGCTGGCTCGGAATGGGGCTCACGTGGTCGTGAGTGATATCTGTGCGCCGCCGACGGAACTGCCCCATGCTGGTTGCGGTGAGTGGACGGAGCTGGTCGCTGTCGCCGAGGAGATCGAGCTCTAGGTGTGAAGGGGCTGCCTGTGCGCGTGGATGTGACCGACGCTGATTCGGTCCAGGCGATGGTGGCGGAGACCAGGAAGAGCTTTGGCCGGCTGGACATCTTGGTGAACAACGCGGGTGTGGCCATCGGTCCGGCGCCGGTGGTCCAGATGGCCGAAGAGGCATGGCGGCGTACCCTGGAGATCAATGCCACGGGCACCTTTCTGTGCAGCCAAGCCATGCTGCCGCTGATGATCGAGGGTAGACAGGGGGGGCGCATCATCAACATGTCCTCCCTGGCCGCCGAGCGACCCAAGCCCTACGTCTCGGCCTACGCGGCCAGCAAGGCGGCCGTCGTGGCCCTCACCCGCTCGCTGGCCCAGGAAGTAGCCGAGTTCGGGATCACCGTCAACGCGGTCCTACCTGGTGACGTAGACACGGCGCTGAAGCAGTGGGGTTTGCAGCTCGAGGCACTGGTTACCCAGCAGGACTATGACCAGGTTATGGCCGCGGCCGTGGCCAAGGTACCGCTGGGGCGCTTTGCGACGCCGGCGGACGTGGCCTACCTGGTGGCCTACCTGGCGTCGGATCGGGCCAGTTTCATCACGGGCCAGGCTTACAATCTTACTGGGGGTAGGGAGTTAACATAGGTTTGGATTATCGCCTGTTGTTCCCCTCTTTTGTGGCTCACTGGGCTACATAGCCGCCGTCCACCACCAGGGCATGCCCGGTCACATACGACGCTGCGTCGCTACACAGCCAAACTACTGCCTCTGCCACCTCTTCTGGTGCCCCTGGTCGCCCGATCGGTTCCTTGGACACGACTCGTTCTCGCCGCACAGGATCGCCGAGCGTGTTTGCTGTCATGGGAGTGTGGATCAGGCCGGGGCATACCTCATTCACGCGAATCCCTTCTCTTGCATAGTCCAGCGCCCCTGCCTTGGTCAGGCCGCTGACCCCGTGCTTGCTGGCAACATAGGGCGCTTCGCCGGTCATGCCAACCACCCCCCATATGGAAGACATGTTGACGATGGCCCCGCTGCCTTGCTCGAGCATCTGGATCAACTCGTATTTCATACACAGCCAGACGCCCTTGAGGTTGATGCCCAGGAGTCGATCCCACTCTTCTTCAGAGACCATGTGCACGCGACCTTCTATCGAAATGCCGGCATTGTTGAACGCCGCATCCAGCCGGCCGTAGACCTGGGCGGCTCGGTTGACCAGTGCTTCCACCTCAGTTGCCTGGGCCACGTCGGTTCTCACAAAGATGGCTTCTCCGCCCCCGTCCTCGATCAGGCGAACCGTCCCTTCACCTCCCGCGACGTTTACATCGGCGATGACGACCTTTGCGCCCTCGGCCGCGAATCTGAGCGCCGTGGCCCGACCTATCCCTGAGCTGCCGCCTGTTACCAAAGCGACCCTGCCCTCCAATTGACCTGTCACTTGTAGCCTTCTCCTTTCTATCCTTCTGCACGCCCTCGCCTCTCCGCAAAGATCGCGGGTTCGCTGGCCACGGCAAGGGCGTTCACGCTGCTCTTTCCATCGTATGGTTTCCCTGGTGGGTTCCATGCATTGTACTCGCGTATGGCGTGCAATGCAAGTGCCCAATCTTCCAGCTGTTCCGGCCCTGATCACTTGCCGATTTCCCCTTGACAAATGAACAGCTATCTGATAGAATATGAACCGGGAGTTCATATATGATAGAACTGTCAGAGTGGACGCGTATCCATGCCTACATCCTCCACTTCGAAGAGGAGGGTTTGGTAACCCGTACCTTCCGGCGGCTGGACCCGGGGCGGCAGCAGGTGATCCTCAGCGCCATCGTCGAGGAGGCTGTAGAAAAGGGCCCAACGGCAGTCAGCGTCAAGCGGGTCGCCGCGCGGGCGGGGGTTTCGGTCGGCGCCTTGTACACCTATTTCCCCGACCGGGACGCCATGCTGGCCTTTGCCGTCCAGGTCTGTGCGCGTTTTGTGGTTGGGGCCTTTGAAGAGTTCCGGCCCTACCTGGCGGCTCTCCCGCTGCGCGAAGCGCTGGCCATGTACCTAGCCGGCGGCATCGAGTGGAGCCGCTACTACAACGACCTGGTGCGTCTCTTTGCCCGGGCTGCCTATCACGGCGATCCAGAGTTGGACGAACAACTCGTCCGTCCTGTATCTGACAAGATGCGGGAGATGGTTCATGATATCCTAAGCCAGGCCGCTGAGCGAGGTGAGATCCGGGAGGATGTGGATCTGGAGGCCGCCACGCGCATCGTCCACACGTTGATGATCGCCGTCGGGGACAGCCAGCTGCTGCCCTATCTCAACACCTACTTCCAGGTGACGGATGAGGATATGCCACCAGATCGAGCATTGGCGTCATTGATTTCACTCGTCCTGGATGGCATTGGCGGAGAAGGATCACGGGGGCACTCTGATGGATGAGACTCTCTCTGCCCAATAGACAGCGTGTGTTCGCGAGGTAGACCTATGCGAGTTCTTGCATATCTTGCGGCTGTGCTGATGCTCTTGCTTGCTGCTTCTGTCGTGTTCCGGAGGGTACGCCGTGACTACTTGGATCGTGGCAAGCTGACCGGTTGGACTTTGGCCTTGCAGTTGGCCCTTTTCATCTTCTATGGACTGCTCGTACAATGGGGGCTCATTGAAGTGGGCTAGCTCAGGTGGCATGCTACTGGCCTGTCCCTCATCTTGGGCCTCGTAAGTGGGGCTGGAGGGATCGCAATCCTGATTGCTGCGCTCGGTGTGTTCGCCTCCTTGCGGCGCATGGTTGGTCGGGAGGTGACTGACTTGAAACAGTTGGGCGTGTACTCCTGGACGCGGGATCCCCAAGCGCGAGTCGCGGTGAAAAAGACACTGCATGCCTCATCTGAGAGGAGAATGAAGTGAGCGTGTGGGAAGCACTGTTCTGGATCTACCTGGTCAACGCGATCCTGTTGATCAGTCACGAGATAGACTCGGCATATGAGCCTGGGCGGCCTCTTTGCCTTTGGCATCCATACCTACTTTCTTCGCTAGGGTCGGGATGAGTTCAAGGCCCCCATGTCACAGTTCATCCTCGTCGCCACCCTCGTCTTGTCGCTAATGCAGGCCGCGCTGACCGTGGATTTCCTCTTGCAGATCTGAAAGGAGAGTCGGAAATGAAACTGACGGGCATCCATTTTCTACTGAGCTACAGGTGTACGGATGAGTGCGATCACTGCTTTCTGTGGAGCAGCCCCTGGGCCAAGGGGACGATGACGCTGGCCCAGATCCAGGATGTGCTCCACCAAACCATAGCGGTGGGTACAGTGGATATGGTTTACTTTGAGGGGGGCGAGCCCTTCCTGTTCTATCCGATCATGCTCGCTGGCCTCCGGGAGGCGGCGTCGCTGGGTATCAAACGGGGCATCGTCACCAACAACTATTGGGCAACGTCGGTCGAGGATGCCGTCGAATGGCTGCGGCCCGTTGCCGAGATCGGCCTTGACGATCTAAGCCTGTCCAGCGACCTGTTCCACGGCGAGGCAGTGATGATGCAGTCCGCGCTGAACGCGATGGAGGCTGCGAAACGATTGGGTCTGCCTGACAGCGTGATCACCATCGATGTCCCGGAGGGGTGCTGCGCCGATACCCAGGATGGCAAGGGAGAGCCCATTGCAGGTGGTCCGGTTCGCTTCAGGGGACGGGCTGTGGCCAGGCTCGCAGAGGGCATGCCGCGCCAGCCCTGGACTGGGTTCACGCGGTGCCCGGACGAGGATTTCGCCGACCCCGGCCGTGTTCACGTCGACGCTTTTGGCCATGTGCACGTGTGCCAGGGCTTGGTTATGGGCAACGTCTGGCAACGTCCTTTGGCAGAGATCGTGGCCGGGTATGATCCCGGGGCTCACCCCATCATCGGACCACTGATGGAGGGCGGGCCCGCTGCTCTCGTGGACCGCTACGACCTCCCTCATGAGGAGGGCTATATTGATGCTTGCCATCTGTGCTACGTGGCTCGGGACGCGCTGCGTGGCCAGTTTCCGGGAGTCCTGGCTCCCCCCACGGTCTACGGCGAGCTGTGAGCCATCCAGTGGTCTTGACCTAGATCAGATACCGTGGGGGCGGTTCTCCATAGCCGCCGGTCTCAGTAGTCAAGGCTTGTCTGTGCAAGGTTGGGAGAGGTGCTGACGGGAGGGAAAAGGTGAGCGAAAAACAGGTCATCATCATCGGCGCTGGGCTGGCAGGTCTGGCTACCGGCTGCTACGCCCAGATGAACGGCTATCAGAGTCGCATCTTTGAGTATCACATCCACCCGGGTGGGGTTGCCGCCGCCTGGCGGCGCGGGGAGTATCTTTTCGACGGCGGCATCCATTTTGTCATGGGCCACAGGCCCGGCACGGGTCTGCATGATCTGTACCAGCAGTTGGGCATCGTCCCTGCTGTTGGATTCAAGGATCTGAAGACCTATGGCCGGTTCGTCGATGAGGCTAGCGGGCACACGGTGACGGTAACCAGGGACCTGGATCGCCTGGCCCGTGATCTGAAGGCCCTTTCCCCTGCTGATGCGGTCATCGTGGATGAGGTGATCGCCGGCGCAAGGGCCTTCCAGGGCGGCGACATGAGCGAGATGGGAATGAGCAAACCCCCTGAGCTGACGTCTCCCGTGGACCAGCTCAGGGATCTGTGGGCCATGCGCCGCCTCTTCAAGTACGTGATCGGCAAGTATGGCCAGCCGGTTGCTACCTATACGCAGGCTGTTCAGGCCCGCTGGCTGCGCGACTGCATCGAGGGCCTGTTCTTGCCGGATGTACCCGTCTATTTTGTATTTATGCTCCTTGGCCTGCTGGCTGATGGCCAGTTGGGCCTGATCGATGGTAGTTGCGCGGACTTGGTCCGGGCTGTCGAGGAGCGCTACCTCTCGCTGGGCGGGGAGGTAACCTACAATGCTCGGGTTGAGGAGATCTTGGTGGAGGACGACAAAGCTGTGGGCATCCGCCTGGCCGATGGTGCGCCACAACCTCTAGAACGCCGCGCCGATGCCGTGGTTTCGGCGGCCGATGGCCACAGCACCATCTTTGAGATGTTGGGCGGGCGCTATGTGAACGACAAGATCAGAAATCGCTACCAGACCTGGTCCCGGTTCCGGCCGCTCTTGATGGCTAACTATGGCGTCGCCCGGGAGTACCCTGGCGATGCCAGTTTTGTCTCCATCCGGCTTGAGCGGCCCCTCACCATTGGCGATCATCAGGTAGACGGACTCATGATCCGGAACTTTTGCTACAGCGAAAAGTTCGCCCCCCAGGGCAAGACGGTGGTCCAGGCGGAGATGGAGACCGACTGGGACTATTGGAACGATCTGCGCCGGGATGACCGGGTTGGCTACGAGGCTGAGAAGGAACGGCTGGCGGAGGAGATCCTGGAGCGGCTGGAGCCCTACTACCCCGGCATCTCTGTGGCGGTGGAGGAGACCGATGTGTCCACACCCTACACCTGGTGGCGCTACACGCTGAACGACAGGGGCTCCTGGGAGGGCTGGCTGATGACGCCCTCCGCCATCAGGACGCCCGTGGAGCGGACCTTGCCCGGACTGGCCGGCTTCTATATGGCTGGCCAGTGGGTGATGCCTGGGGGCGGGGTCCCGCCGGTCCTCTACTCCGGGCGCCACGTTGTACAGCTTCTTTGCAAGGAGGATGGCAAGTCTTTTTTGATAGAGCCTCTTGTGCTATGATACAGTCTGCCGGGTAGTCCAGTTCCGGCGGACCAGTTTGTTTGCAGAAAGGTTCATACCGTGAGCGAAAGCCAGGCCGGTCATCGTGTCGTACCTTTTCCGCGGATGCGCCAGGTCTACGTGGATACCTTGCACCTGGGACACCGCAAGCACACCGTCCACGCTTTGATCGAGGCCGACGTCACCAATGCCCGGCGCGCCATTGCCGAACACAAGACCCGCACGGAAGAGACCCTATCCTTCACCGCCTTCGTCCTCTCTTGCCTGGGCCAGGCCGTGGACCGAAACCTCTACATGCACGCCTACCGCAACTGGCGCAACCAATTGGTCCTCTTTGACGAGGTGGACGTGGCGACCATGATCGAGGTCCAGGCCGGCGATGAGCGCTTCCCGCTGGCTCACGTCATCCGCGCCGTCAACAAGCGCACCTTCCGCGAGATCCACGACGAGATCCGCGGCCACCAGGCGGCGCGGGAGCGGCAGCCCAATCCGTACGAACGCCTGCTCCCCCTCTACACCCTGGTACCAGGTCCTATCCGGCGGCTGGTGTGGAAGGCTCTCTTTCGTTGCCCTCACCTGGCCAAGAAGAACGTCGGTACCACCCTCCTGACCGCCGTTGGCATGTTTGGTGAGGGCGCCGGCTGGGGGATCACCATGCCCCTCTACACCCTGGGCGTCACCCTGGGCAGCATTGTCCAGAGGCCAGTGCTGGCCGGTGATCAGATCGAGAAGCGCGAGCACCTGTGCATCACCCTGAGCTTTGACCATGACATCGTGGACGGCGCTCCGGCCGCTCGCTTTGCCCAGCACTTTAAAGAACTGCTTGAGAATGGCTACGGCCTCGGGGTGAGCAACTTGTAAGACAGGAAGTCACTATCGGCTGTGTGCTGGAAAACTGAGTTGGAATCGATCGTTCTCAGAGACATAGATGCCCCACGGCGCCTGCTGGTTGCCTTTGCTCACCCCGACGATGAGTCGTTTGGCCCGGCGGGGACAATCGTGCATTATGCCAGCCAGGGTGTAGCCGTCCACTATGTCTGCGCCACGCGGGGTGAGGCCGGCGATGTGGCTCCGGAATCGCTCGAGGGATACAACTCTCTGGCTGAATTGCGCACCGAGGAGCTGCGCTGCGCGGCGGGCCACCTTGGACTGGCCGCGTTGTACTTTTTAAACTATCACGACTCTGGCATGGAGAATACGCCACATAACCAGAACCCGGCCTCCTTGATGCAGGCTCCCCTGGAGGAGGTCGCGGCCAAGATAACCCGGCTGATCCGGCAGATCCAGCCACAGGTGGTTCTAACCCACGATCCGACCGGCGGCTACTTTCATCCCGATCACATCAAGATGCACCAGGCCACGACCCTGGCCTTCCATGCGGCCGGCAGTCCTGACCGATTCCCCGACCAGCTAGCACCAGGCCTGGCCCCCTACCAGCCGCACAAGCTGTACTATACGGCTTTCCCTCGCCGGCTGGTAAGACTCTTTGTGAAGGTACTGCCCCTGTTTGGACAGAACCCGGAGGCATTTGGGCGGAACAACGATGTTAATATCAGGCGCATTGCTGAGGTTGACCAGGCCGTGACGACCAGGATCGGGATTCGGTCCTACTTGGCAGTCAGCCAGAAGGCCGCTCAGTGTCATGCCAGCCAGACCGGCGGCAGCAGCAGCTGGGCGCTCGATCTGATGGGGAGGCTCGTTCGTTTCGACACGTTTTCGCGCGTGGTCCCGCCCTTTGAGCGTGGCGGGGTAGAGCGCGATCTGTTTGCGGGGGTTGGCGGCGGGTGAGGATCAATCCAGGTGGCTGCGGACGGTCCCTGATCGACTGGCAAAAAGCCCGGCGCCTACGCCCGGGCCACCGCCTGACGGCGGTCGTGAACTACTTGGGGCGTCCGGACGCGCTGACCCTCAAGGGTGATAGCAGGTGGGAGATCGCTCGTGGGTTGGTCCGCACGAGTAATTCGGAGAAACTACCATGATCCAGCGAATCGTACTGTTCGGCGCGTCCGGTGACCTCACCGCGCGCCTGTTGATGCCGGGCATCGCCCAGGTAGCTGCTGAAGGCCTGCTGCCCGATGGGTTCAGCATTCTGGGCTCGTCGACTAGGGATTGGACTCCCGAGGATTTCCGCGAGCGGATGGCGGCGGCCCTCGACCGGCATGATTCGGCTCTCGCCCCCGAGGTCATGCGGGAGGTCGTCGACAAACTCGACTTTCGCAGCGCCGATATCACCAACCCCGTTGACGTGAGAGCCGTTGTGGGAGACCTCCACGAACCAACGCTTGTCTACCTCGCCTTGCCGACGGGCCTGCTTGAAAGGGCATTGACTGCCCTGTCCAACGCGACTCTGACGGCAAATGACGCCATCGCCATCGAGAAGCCTTTTGGAACCGACCTGGCATCCGCACGGCGGCTAAATGAGATACTCCGGACTGCGCTGCCGGACCCCGCCATCTATCGCATTGACCACATTCTGGCCGACGAGTTGGTCCGGCGTATTCTTGCGCTCCGCTTTTCGAATCGCGTCTTTGAGCCGCTTCTGTGCGCACAGCACGTCGAACGGGTCGACATTAGCTGGCTCGAAACCCTTGCGCTCGAAGGACGGGCGTCCTACTATGACCGGGCCGGGGCACTGAAGGATGCAATCCAGAACCACTTTCTTGAAGCCTTCAGTTTCGTGGTCCTGGAGCAGCCGGTGAGCCTCAGCGACGCTACCTTCGGGGAAAGCCGCGTCGAGGCGCTGCGCGCTGTGGCGACGCCAACGGCTGAGATGATCCGCAAGGGGACCCTTCGCGCGCGCTACACGGCAGGCACCATCGGAACGCGCGTCGTACCCGCCTACGTTGACGAGCCCGGCGTGGATCCAGCCCGCAACACAGAGACCTATGCGGCCGTCGATCTGGAAATGCGAAACCCCCGCTGGGCGGGGACCCGTTTCACGCTGAGACACGGAAAGGCATTGGCCCAGGACACTGCCGAGATCGCGATCTACTTCAGACGAGCGCATGACTACCTTGGCAACGCGCTGGTCGATGCTGCGCCCAACATCCTCCGCATCGGGCTGATGGAACCCTACGTCCGCTTGGAGATTGTACTTGACGGTCCTGAGCTTGTACCCGTCAGCCAGACATTAGAGATGCTCTCGCCCAAACCGCGGCGGACAGCCTACGCGAACCTTGTTGCTGGGATGCTGAGCAACTGCTCGACGATGTTCGTTCGCGGCGACGAGGCCGAAGAAGCGTGGCGCATTTTCGACCCCATCGTCAAGGCCTGGGCCAACGATGAGGTACCGCTGCAGACCTATCCCGCCGGTGGCGAGCCACCCGTGGCCCAGACTGACCCGACACCACCTGGCTAGCCCTTCGGTGGGTGAGTACCCCCGATTGACAGCCCGCCTTCGACAAGGTACAATTATCCCTGAAATACCCTGTCTGTGCAGGTCTGAAAGGACGCCTGATCCGATGCCATACAAATCGGTTTCACTGCTGGACCAAGACACCCTGCAAAGGATCCAAGGCGAGTCCCTCCGCCTGCTAGAGGATGTGGGCGTCCATGTCGGCGACCCCGAAGCCGTCAAGACCTTGAGAAGAGCAGGCGCAAGGATCGATGGGCAATCCGGTGTGGTCCGCCTGCCCAGGGCCATGGTCCTTGAGGCTGTGGACCAGCTTACCGGGTCGTTCAGCCTCTTTGACCTGTGCGGCCTTCCGCTGCCCCTACCCGGCGACAGGCCCCGGGCCGGATCGCGGGTGAGAATGCCCAATTTTCTGGATTACGGAGCCGTAGAAAATCGCCCGGTGCGCCGCCAGGACAGCATCAACCTCTGCCGGCTGACGAGCGCCTTGACCCGCTACGAGTGGTCGGTCGTGATCGACGCTCCCGCTTCTGATGGGCTGCCTGAGATAGACTATCCTGAGGTTATGGCCTTGGCCCTGGCCATCATGGGTCACCCGGTGCTGACGGCGCCGACCACGGAAGCCGGTATGCAGATGTGTATCGAGCTGGCTGCTGCCGCGTCTGCATCGGGCGACCTGGATCAAGGGCCCAATCTCATGGTCTGCGTGAACACGACCAGCCCCCTCCAGATGGCCTACGAGGAATGCCGTGTCCTGCGTCGCGCCGTAGAGGCTGGGGTGCCCATCGATGTAGAGCCGATGACAGCCGCGGGGGCCACGACGCCCTTTACCCTGGCCGGCACGCTGATGGTCGAAAATGCCGAAGTACTTTTTATGTTGTGCCTGGCCAACAGTATCAGGCCGGGAGCCAAGGCCATGGAGAGTACCGTGGGCTCGGTCATGAACATGAAGGGCGCGAACCTCTCCCTGGCCGCCCCAGAGTCGATGCTGCTGGCCAGCGCCGAGGCGGCCATGACCCGCCTGCACGGGCTGCCGGTCATGCGTATGGGCGGCTACAGCGATCCCTACTATCTGGACATTCAGGCCGGTATTGAAAAGGCAGCCTTTACCATGATGATCGCCTTGAGTGGTGCGGACCTAGTATTGATGGGTGGACCGCTGAGGAATGCCGCCCATCAGAGCTACGAGTCGCTGGTCATCGACCATGACATTTGGGAATTCATCGAGCGCTGTACCACCGAGATCGTGGTGGACACCGAGCGGCTGGCCTATGAGACGGCTGTAGAAGTGGGCATTGGCGGTTCATACTTTGAGGCGGACCACACCCTGGCCTGGCTGCGCAGCGGCGAGCATTACTATGGCGGCTCATTTGATCGCAGCGGGCGACCTGGGGAGCAGTACACCATGCTGGCGCGGGCCCACGCGCGCGTGCAAGAGATCCTGAACCAGCCGCTCACGTACGGCGCACCAGCGGATGCCGTGGAACGTATCAAGCAGTACCTGCGCGACATGGCCGCATCCCGCGCTGTCGCTGCGCCCGATTGGGCGCTGGGTTAGGAGGAGGGCTCCTGTGACAACGCATCCAACCGCACAGCGGATCATCGACGACTATCTGAACCGGACGCCACGATCGTGGGCCCACTGCGAACTTGCCAGCCGCGTTCTCCCCGGGGGTGACACGCGGCGGTCGGTCTACTTTGAGCCCTATCCCACCTACATGGAGCGGGGCGAAGGCTGTGTCCTCTATGACGCTGACGGGAACCGCTACATCGACTTTAGCAACAACTATACGAGCCTCATTCACGGACACGCGCCCCCGGCTGTCGTTGAGGCGGTCCAGGCCCAGGTCGCCGAGGGGACGCTGTTTGGATCGCCGGCGGCCTGCCAGTACGAGCTGGCGGGCATGCTGTGCGCTCGGATCCCGAGTGTGGAGCGTGTCCGCTTTTGCAATTCGGGTACCGAGGCGACGATGATGGCTATGCGGCTGGCTCGGGCCTACAGTGGCAAGGACGTGATCCTGAAGATGGATGGCGGCTACCACGGGACGCATGATTTTGCTGAGGTGAATATCACGCCCTCGGCTGATGCGCAAGGCCCGCCTGTCCTTCGCAAAGAGAGCCAGGGTGTCCCGGATGCTCTCCTGGAGTCGATGATGGTCGTGCCTTTCAACGACTTGGACGCCGTTGAGGAAACGCTCAGTGCCTACAACCATCGCATCGCGGCCGTCATTGTGGAGCCGATGATGAATGCCGGCGGCCTGGTGCCCCCCCGGCTTGGCTTCCTCGCCGGGCTGAGGGAACTGGCCGACAAGTATGGGGTGCTACTTGTCTTTGACGAGGTAGTGACCTTCCGCCTGAGCCTGGGGGGCTGGCAGTTGCTGGATGGGGTCAGGCCCGACATCACCGCCCTGGGCAAGATCATTGGTGGCGGCTTTCCAGTGGGCGCCATCGGCGGCCGGACTGAGGTCATGGATCTCTTTAACCCGACGCGCCCCGATGGGCTCAGGCATTCAGGCACCTTTAATGGGAACAGCGTTACCATGGTTGCCGGCATCGCCACGCTAAAGCACTATGGGCAGAGCGAGATCGACCGCATCAATCGGCTCGGTGATCGACTGCGACAGGGCATCACCGAGGCGTTCGGAGCACAAGGCTTGCAAGTCAACGTCACGGGCCGCGGCTCGCTGGCCTACATCCACTGGACCGGCGGCGAGATCCACACCGCGGTGGACGCTGCCCGGGCAGCCAGGGATGCGGGCCAACTGCTGATGCTGCTGCAGTTGGGTTTGCTCAACCAGGGCATCTGGTTGCCCTACCGCGGCGAGCTGGCCATATCTACGCCCATGACCGAGCGGGAGATCGATCGTGCCACGGAGGCTGTGTATACTGTGCTTGGCCTGCTGATGCCCTACGTTGAGGAAGTGGCGCCTCACCTGTTCCTATCCTGAGCGCAGTCGAAGGGGATCCCAGTCGAGCAGATGGGGATTCCCTTCGTGCTCCTTCGACGACTCAGGACGTGCTCAGGGCATGTCTGTATGCTGCGCTTCGTTCAGCATGACAGGACGGTTTTCCAGTAGCAGGGCCATAGTGCTGGCATGTACCCTAAGGGTGTGTGACGACGCTGACTGAAGCAGGGAAAGATATGCTGGAAATCATCGATCTGACAAGAGTACTGGATGAGCATCTGCTCATCTATACACATGGTGACTATTCTGATCCACCTCTTGAGGCGGAAACTTGGTGTACGATTCAGAGCCAGGGATTCAAGGTCTCGCGTCTGTCGATGGGGACTCAAACCGGCACGCACATTGATGCGCCTTCTCACTTTGCAGAAGGCGGGACAGCGTTGGAGGCGCTGCCTCTTGATACGCTGATCGGCAGATATCTGTGGGTGGACCTCCACGAAACGATGCAAAAGATAGCATGTGGCTTTCAGCCAACCTATCACGGCGAAACGATTCTATTCTTGACCTCGTCTGCCCAAACTGTGACCCGAGTATCCGAGGAGGTTTTGAATACGTTGCTCGAGTTGCCGTGTGCCGTCTGGCTGAGCGTATTTGGCGTTGGGGTTACAGGCAGGGGAATGTTCTATTTTCATCAAGCGCTGGCTGAGGCTGGAAAGTACTTGGTTGAGGATGTAGATGAAGGGGCGGCCATGCGGGTCAGGCCCGGTGGAGAGCTCATTGCGCTGCCGCTGCGGCTCACAGGGGTGTCTGGGTCGCCGTGCCGTGTGGTCGTCCGGCAGCCAATCATGGACGATCCTGCAGCGCGCCAGACCTTCCCGCTCTAGCCATTTCGGTCTGCCTTTTGCTGCTGGCCGCCCTCATATCGTCCGCGCCCGATATCCAGAAAAAGACAGCCTGGCGTCAGGCGCATTCGAAAGAATGATTGTATGCTAGATGCCAGAGAGGAGGCTTTCAATGAAGACGCTGGTCGTCTATGACTCGGTCTATGGGAATACAGAGATCATCGCACGGGCTGTCGGTGGTGCGTTTCCCGGTGAGGTGCAGGTGCTGCGCGTAGGTCAGGTGAATGCTGGCGAATTGGAGAGCGTTGACCTGCTCATCATCGGCTCGCCAACCCACGGAGCCTTGCCAACGGAGGCGGTCCAGGGCCTGGTTGAAAAGCTAGGGGCGCCAACTCGTGAGGGTGCTCGAGTGGCCACCTTCGATACCCGATTGTCGTGGGGATTCCTCCGGCGCTATGGTTTTGCCGCGGATAGGATGGTGGAGGCGCTCAAGGGCAGGGGCTGGACGCTCGCAAGCGAACCGGCTGGCTTTTTCGTCAGGGGCCTCAAAAAGGGGCCGCTCAAGAAGGGCGAGGTCGAGCGTGCTGCCGGCTGGGCACGGGTACTTGCCAGGAGCAGCTAAGGCAATGGCGCCACAAGGTGCAGCGTGATTCCTGTAGTCTCAACAGACAAGCTATCAAAACACTATGGTCCGGTGCATGCGGTTGACTCGGTCACCCTGAGGGTTGAGCAGGGAGAGATCTATGGTTTCCTTGGCCTGAACGGTGCGGGCAAGACGACAACGATCCGGGCCCTATTGGGTATGATCCGTCCGACTGAAGGCTCGGTCAAGGTGCTTGGTCAAGCGGTTGGGCCGAACGGGCGCGGGCCGTGGCGGCGGGTTGGCCATTTGGTCGAAAGGCCCGCCGCTTATCCAGAACTAAGCGTGCGGGAGAACCTCGAGATCGCCCGGCGACTGCAGGCGGTGTCAGATAGAAAAGTCACATCCCGGGTCATTGAGCGCCTCAGCCTTGCCCCTTACGCGGACCGAAAGGCCGGTACGCTCTCGACGGGCAATTTCCAGCGCCTGGGACTGGCGCGCGCATTGCTGCATGAGCCTGAGCTGCTGATCCTCGACGAACCTGCCAATGGGCTCGACCCGGCGGGTGTGGTTGAGATACGCGATCTCCTGACGGGCCTCGCCCGTGAGCAGGGTGTGACCGTGTTCATGTCGAGCCATATCCTTACGGAGGTGGCCCGCCTCGCCACGCGCATCGGCATCATCCACAACGGCCACCTGCTGGAGGAACTTGATGCGGACGAGCTGGAGGCATCGAGACTGCAGCGTCTGGAAATCCGGGCGCGCAATCTGGACGTTGCTCAAGCCGCGCTGACCCAAGCCGGTTTTTCCGTGAGAGTGATAGAGGGTACGCTCATCTTGAGCGAAGCGCGCGCCATCCGTGAGCCGGAAGCGGTGGCAACCCTCCTGGTCAAAGCGGGCGCACCCCCGTCGAGATTGGCCGTGGAGCAAGAGCATCTCGAAGGCCATTTCCTGCGCCTGACGGGCCGAGAACCATGAAAAGCATTCTTGCATCTTTCTGGGCTGAGGGGCTCAAAGTACGCCGCTCCAAAGTATCCCTGTTGTCGGCCGTGGCATTCTCTATCCTGCCTCTTGTCAGCGGGCTGTTCATGGTGATTCTAAAGGATCCCGAGGCTGCCCGTTCGATGGGCCTGATCAGCGTGAAATCCCAACTCGTCGCGGGTGCCGCCGACTGGCCTACCCATTTTGAGGTGCTCTTGCAGGGGATGGCCATTGCCGGGGCCATCCTGTTTGCATTCATCACCGCCTGGGTTTTTGGCCGCGAGTTTTCCGACCATACGGTCAAAGAACTGCTTGCTCTCCCCACCCCGCGGGGGGCCATTGTCGCTGCCAAGTTTCTTGTGATGGCGCTCTGGATCCTGGGCCTCACCCTCTTGGTCTTTGTGCTTGGGCTGGGTGTGGGAGCGGTCGTTGGGATTCCAGACTGGTCAGTTGAGTTGGGGTGGTCATCGTTTTGGTCTCTCTTGCTCGTCTCTTTCCTGGGCTTCATGCTCGTGCCTTTTGTTGCTTTCTTTGCTAGCGTAGGACGTGGCTACCTGCCTGCGCTGGGCTGGGCCTTTCTCACGTTGGTCCTGGCTCAGATCGTGGGCATCCTGGGTTGGGGTGATTGGTTTCCCTGGTCCGTGCCGGTGCTGGTCAGCGGCATGGCCGGGCCGGACGGAGCCGGGCAGGTTGGGATACACAGCTACACTCTCATGCTGTTGGCATTCGTGTTTGGCGTCGGAGCAACATTTGCCTGGTGGCGGGGCGCAGACCAGGCGCGCTAGCCGTAGCTGATCCAGAGCCATCTTTGATGGCTGCGACCCGCTTCACACGACATCTCTTCGATGTACGCGGTGCCGCGCCAGCCTGTAGGTCATTGCTGGCGTGGGGACGCGCCGGCGGTACCCAACAAAACCCCCTTCATCGTGTCACGGAAATCCCCACTTCCGACTGTTGCTAGCCGAGAGGAGCTGTGCTACAATCTGACTGCGTTGGCAGAGAGATTCTCCTGGAGGTGTATCGAATGTCTCAGATGCACGATGTATTCTATCCGGACAGTACTGGCAAGGACACATTTCTTGGCCTGCCGGCGTGTGATGATCTGGCCCAACTGGAGGCGGCGGTGGCCATCATCGGCGTGCCAACCGCCACGCCATACCCTGGCTTTGGCAATTTCTCGGCCACGACAGCGGCTGCCCTTCGAGCCGCGATGTCCTATTATACGCCTCTCAGCGGGCACTATGATTTTGAGATTGGCGGCTCATTGCTGGATGGCCAGTTTGGACCAGTTGTCGACGCTGGAGATCTGGCGACGAGTGAGTCGGATTATGCCAGCAATCGGACGATCATTACCAACGCCGTCAAGCAGATTTTGCAGGCCGGGGCGGCTCCCATCGTGATCGGGGGCGATGATTCCGTCCCCATTCCAGTTTTCCAAGCCTATGAGGGTCGAGGCTCCTATACCATTCTGCAGTTCGATGCGCACATTGACTGGCGGGATGAGGTCAACGGTGAGCGATACGGTCTGAGCAGTACCATGCGACGCGCTTCCGAAATGCCCTGGATCGAGCGCATCATTCAGGTGGGCATGCGCTCAATGGGCAGTGCCCGGAGGGGTGAGGTTGAGGATGCGTTGGCCTGGGGAGCAAAACTCATCACCGCCCAACAGGTCAATCGTGAGGGTGTCCAACCTGTGCTGGACTTGATCCCAGCCGGCAGCAGCGTCTTGGCGACCTTTGATTGCGATGTGCTCGATTCCAGCATCATGCCAGCCGTCATGTCTCCCACACCAGGCGGGCTCACCTATTGGGACGTCGTGGAAATCCTGCACGGCGTGGCGGCCAGGTCCCACCTCACGGGTTTCAATCTGGTTGAGTTCATGCCCGGCAGGGACAGGGACGGGACATCTGCCCTAACAGCGGCACGCATCATCTTTAATGCCGCTGCCCTACTTGCCCGCCAATCTGCCTGAGCCGTAGATCGCATTTCTTGTTCATAGTGTGCGATTCATCGCGCCCTTGTTTGGCGCCGAAAGCCACACGCTGGGCATGGCTTGCAGAACTGACCCAGCGAACTGGTGTTCCGCATTAGTAGAGGAGTTGCCGTGAGTATGAAATGCTCAGCATACATTGCCGCCAGCGTTGATGGATTCATCGCCCGGCCCGATGGCGACATCGACTGGCTTCATAAGCCCGAGTATGCCACGCCGGATAGGGACGACTTTGGCTACGCTGATTTCATCAAGTCGGTGGACATCCTGGTCATGGGAAGCGCAAGTTACGAAAAGGTACTGTCCTTCTCCGAATGGCCTTATGACGAGATTCCGGTTATCGTTCTGTCGAGCCGTGACTTGGTCATTCCAAGCCGCCTACATGGCAAAGTCAGGATAAAGAACTCCGTCCCAGAAGAACTTGTTTCTGGACTGGGGGCTGAAGGAGCCAAGCACCTCTATATTGACGGCGGTAGGACAATCCAAAGCTTCATGAAAGCCGGGTTGATCCACGAGATCACGATCACGCAAATACCTATTATTCTCGGCAGCGGCATTCCCTTGTTTGGCTCCCTGGGGGTTGAACGATCATTGCTTCACCAGGTTACAAAATCCTTTGGCAACGGCTTTGTTCAAACGACCTATCAGGTGGTCTACGCTACCTAGCGCGTCTGAGCCAGAGAGTACCCAATGATACTCACCAACACGATGCTCTGGGGCTCGCGGCCTTTGGTCTGTGCCAGGTCGGGGTTTGTCCCACTCTACAGTGACTCGGTTGTTGCCCAATTAGGAGGGTGTGAGACATGAACCAGGCACCTGACATTGAAGCGGCTCCGCTTCGTTATGCTGGCGTAGCCACGCTGCTGCAAAGGCCTCTGGTGAGCGATCCTTCGGGCGTGGATATCGCTCTGATTGGCGTTCCCTATGATGGTGCCACCGAAAACCGGCCGGGTGCCCGGCACGGCCCTCGGGAAATCCGCAACATGTCCAGCTTCACGCGTGCTGTCCATCACGTGACGCGCGTGAATCCTTACGAACTCGGCAACATCGCAGATCTGGGGGATGTGCCTTTTTCCAATCCATTTGACCTTCAACAATGCTTCACCGACATTACCCACTTCTATCGCAAGGTCTGTGCTGCCAGTGCGGTACCTTTGAGTGTTGGCGGCGACCACTCTATCACGTTGCCCATTTTACGAGCAGTTGCGGCTGAACGGCCAGTGGGCATGGTCCACATCGATGCCCACACCGATACGAGCGACCACGAATTCGGGCAAAAGTACACCCACGGCACGCCTTTCCGGCGAGCTATGGAAGAGGGTTTGCTTGACCCCAAGAGGACGATCCAGATCGGCATTCGAGGAGCGCAGAACTCGGAGGAAAGCTGGCATAGCTCTGAGGATGCAGGCATTCGCGTCGTGTACATGGAAGAACTCACTTCCCTGGGCGTTGAGGCCATGCTTGACCAGGTAAGGCATGTGGTCGGTCAGGGACCGACCTACCTCTCCTTCGATATCGACAGCCTTGACCCGGCCTTTGCCCCAGGTACCGGGACACCAGAGATAGGTGGCTTGACGCCCATCCAGGCACAGGCGCTAATACGAGGGCTGGCAGGGCTTGAACTGGTCGGTGGCGACGTGGTTGAGGTATCCCCACCTTTTGATCCTACCGGGAATACGGCCCTCGTTGGCGCCACCTTGTTGTATGAGATCGTGTGTGTTCTGGCGGACGCTTTCGTCCGAAGGTAGAGACTGAAGCAGCAGCGAACGCGCGTGCTCGCGTAAGGCTGATGCCTGGCTTCAGATGGCAGCTGAAAGGAATAATAGGAGGGAACAAGGCTGGCAGGCTTGTCTATGCTCAGCAGGGACGTGGCGAAGAGTGGACAGAAAGTGTAGCAGAGAGTCTGGGATGAACTGGATACCGGTCATCATCAATCCTTCTGCGGGTCGAAAGACAGCGATTCTGGCCGAGCTAAACCAGGTCTTTCGGGCCGCCGGTATCCGCTGGTCCGTTGAGATCACCCAGGCAGAAGGTGATGGGATAGTACTTGCCCAGCAGCTTGTCGAGCAAGGGGCACATACTGTTGCAGTATACGGCGGTGATGGCACGATATGCGAGGTGGCAACGGGCCTTGCTAGCACCCAGGTGGCGCTTGCTCTTCTTCCTGGCGGCACTGGCAATGTGCTTGCCTACGAGTTCGGGATCCCTCGTGATTTTGTCGCAGCCGCACGTTTGCTTGTTTCCGAGCATGCTCTCCGTCTTGTAGATCTGGGAGCAATCGGAAACCGCAAATTCCTCTTGAGGGCCGGTGTGGGTTTGGAGGCAACTGCGATAGAACGAACCCCACGCGAGCTAAAAGATCGCTTTGGCCTATTGGCGTACGGCATTGGCGGTTTGCAGGCACTGATTGAATCTCGCCCGATGAGCTATGTTCTAGAACTGGATGGCAAGATCCACGAGACACAGGGTTTGGTCTGCACGGTGGCAAATTCGGGTCACTTGGGATTACCTGGTTTGAGGTTGTCGCCCAAGATCGACATCGCGGACGGTCTGCTCGACGTAGTCGTCCTCCAGCATGTAGACCTTAAACTCATCGTGCAATTCATATCTGACAATGTTGGCGGCGCTCTTGAGCTGGGGGTACTTCAGCATTGGCAGGTCGCACATGCCAGCATACGGGTCGACCCTCCCCAGAGCGTTCAGGTTGATGGTGATTACCTGGGTATGACTCCGGTCGAGATACGCTGCCTTCCCCATTCTCTCCATGTGGTCGTGCCGAAATAGGTCCGCTCGCGCACATTCTGAGATTGTGTCCCCGCGTTGGCATGGTGCTACGCCGTGCGCGGCTGCAGGCTCAAGTACAGGCGTCGCAGCTCCAGGAACCCCACGCTTGCCATGGCCAGTCCGGCGAACCATCCCTGATAATCGCTGATCGCCTGGCTAGCCGCGCGCCACTGGCTGCCAAAGCAATAGCCCAGCCCGCCATAGAGTAGCAGCCAGCTCAGACGGCCGAGCACGTCCCCGGCCAGGTAGCGGCCGAAGGGAAAGTGGCTGCCGCCCGCGGCCAGGTTGGTGGGCACGTCGAGGCCGGTGAACAGAACCCGTATCATCCAGGACCGTTCCTGCCAACCCTACGGCGACAGCCATCGGCCAGTCCATAAGCCCCTGCCGGACAAAGGCCCTGGCAGCCGATACCAGCAGGCCTGATCGATGGCGATCAGAAAAAGGTTCGTACCCTCTAGCTGCTCCAGGACTGCTTGGCTGTCTTCTCTCCCTGTCAGCGCATTGCACAAGGGGGCGGTGAGCCGGTCTACGATCGCCGAGTCTCTGATCCATTTGCTGCAAAACAGCGAATCATGGTAGAATGCTGGAAGGCTGAAAGGAGCCACCGATGAGCTCTTTGACCTCCAGGGCGTTCATCTTTGATATGGATGGCACCCTTGTCGACAATATGGCCTACCATACTCAGGCCTGGCTGGAGTTGTTTGCCGAGCTGGGGATTGAGATGGCACCTGGACGCCTTGCTCGTCTCATGGGCAGCCACACGACCTCGGAACTGCTCAGGCACGTGCTTGGCGAGGGCATTTCTGGGAAAGAGATCGCCAGGTACTCGCAGCGCAAAGAGGTTATCTACCGTACAATCTATGGACCTCACCTCAGCGCAGTCGCCGGGGTCCATCACTTCCTGCGCGAAGCGCAGGCCTTGGGCATCCCGATGGCCGTGGCTACATCGGCTGGCAGACGCAACATCAAATTCACCCTGGATGGGCTGGGCCTCAAGGCCAGCTTTGACGCCATTGTCGGCGGCGATGACGTTCCTCAGGGAAAGAGCGGGCCGCAGATCTTTTTGACTACTGCCCAGAGGCTGGACATTGGCCCAGGGCAATGCCTGGTATTCGAGGATTCACAGTCCGGCGTCGAAGCAGCGCATCTCGCAGGGATGCACATTGTGGTCATCGCTACAAATCCACAGGCTGAGGAATTCCGTGGCCTGCCCTCCGTCCTCGATGTGGTGAGCAATTTTAGTGGGTTGGATCCTGCCAACCTGGTCACCACGATCGGGCACGCCGGAGAGTCAGGGGCCCACAGGCGTGGTGAACGAGCTGTTCCCGACTAGAGAGGTGACTGTGCAAGATGGGCAAAAGAGACGCACACAAACAAGACTTGGCCAGCCTCTTTGACGGCTTTGCAGCGACCGGTGATGCGGGAGACCTGACTGCCTACCTCTTGGCAAGCAGCAACCTGCCAGGCCCCAGGGGAAACCTGGAGTTGGCCCTGGCCTTCGGTGACGCTGTTGGGGAGCTGGCATGCTGCGATGCGCCGCTAGAGCCCATTTTGGCGCTGTGTGAGGGCATGACAGGGATCTCGGCGGCAGAGGCTCCCGCCAACGATCCTCGCGAGTTCCTTCCTTTCTGCGGGGCAGTTGGGCTGGGAGCTATCGGTGCGGCCCGTGCGGAACGCTTTGATCTGGCATTGGGGGACCTCCGTGAACTGGCCCGCGATCCCCGCTGGCGGATGAGGGAAGCCGTGTGTTTTGGTCTGCAGCGTCTTTTGGCTGTCCGCAGCAAGGATACCCTGGCAGCCCTTGGGACCTGGGTGGCAGGCGGGCATCCCCTGGAGATGCGTGCCGTGGCGGCGGGCGTCGCTGAGCCCCCTCTGCTTCGGGACCCAGCGACGGCGATGATGGCCCTGCGACTGCACCAGGACATTATCTCCCATCTGCTGGACATGGAAGACCGCAGATCCGATGCCTTTCGCGCGCTGAGAAAGGGCTTGGGCTATTCTTTGAGCGTCGTCGTTTGTGCGGTTCCCCAGGAGGGATTCTCTTTCCTGGCCGAGTTGGCCGTGAACGTTGATCGGGACGTCCGCTGGATCTTGAGGGAGAACCTGAAGAAGAACCGACTGGTCAAGAACTACCCTGCGGAGGTCAGTACGCTGAGAGCCTCTCTGTAGACGTGCGCGAAACGCCTTTGGGGCCTCTAGACAGGTGGAGACAAGGAGTCTGAAATGCAAGAACAGAAACAAAAGCAGGTCGATCTTTTGGGCCCGGTACTGTTGATCGCCGTGGGCATTGTCCTTTTACTGAACGTGTTCGGGATCCTGGAATGGAGCGTGTGGTGGACAATCATCCAACTCTGGCCGGTATTCCTCATTGCGCTGGGTCTGGAGATTCTCATCGGTCGCCGCTCGATCTGGGGTTCTCTTCTGGTTGTGATACTGGTCATTGGTATCGCGGCAGGTGCTCTGTGGCTCAGCCGGGCTGATGTTATGGGAGAACACGCGACGGCTGGTCAAGAGATCAGCCAACCCTTGGAGGGCGTGTCCGAGGCGAGGGTAGTGGTCGAGCCTGGTGTGGGGGTGCTACGCATTCAGGTCTTACCCGAAGCGGCGAACTTGATCGAGGGCAGCCTCCAATTGGCCAATGGCGAGAAACTGGACCAGGTTTATTCTCGCGACGGTGACCGGGCGACTCTTGAGCTGCGGACCACTCAGCACGGATGGAGCCCTTTCCCTGGCAGCTTTGGCCTGCAGCGGGCCTGGGATCTGGGGTTGAGCTCCGCGCCCCTGCTCCAGTTGAACACCAGTCTGGGGTTGGGAGAAGCCAGGCTGGATCTAACCGGCCTGGCACTCGGTGAGCTTCAAACGGACATGGGCGTCGGGTTCACAACGGTCACGCTGCCATCCCAGGGTCGCTTTCAGGCCAGCGTTGATGGGGCCGTCGGGATGACAACAGTCGTCATCCCCGATGGTCTGGAGGCCCGAATCCTTGCCGACAGCGGGATTGCGGTACGCGTGATGCCCGATGGCTACCAGCGTGATGGTGACGTCTATACCTCACCTGGCTATGACAGCGCCAAGGCTCGGGTAGACCTGACCGTGAGCCAGGCCATTGGTCTGCTTGAGGTACAGGCTCGAGACTAGGAATCGTCGGTAGCCTGGGCTGTGGAGGGCAACATCAAAAGGGAGAACTGGTGAGTGACAAGCTGTATTTGACTCTCAGGCGAGCCCTCATGCGCTTCTTTGTGCGGCGCTACTATGATGCGTCCTACCATCCGCTGGGATTGCAGGCTGACGGCCTCGGTGGCTATCTGGAAGAGCATCGCCTGGACGGTGTTCCCTGGATCGCGGCCCAGGAGGCGGTCTGCCAATCCACCAGCCTGCAGATGATCGCTGCCCAGCACGGCATAGTCCAACCCCGGCGGTACTTTGACTTTCTCATGGGCTTTACCTACGGCGCGAGCCAGATCCCGGGTGGCCTGGGATTCTATCCAGGTACGGATCCCGAACCTGGCTTTGTCATCGCCGCGCCCTACTTGGGCCTGGAGCGCCGCTTCTATGTCACCGACGATGCCGGGCTTTATCTCGATGCCCTGCGATACTACCTCTCGCAAGGATACCCGGTCCGCGTCGGATGGGACATGGCTGTTCTGTATGATGGCCTGGAGGCAGCGATTCCCCATAGCGACGTACTGGTAGGATACGACACAGGCGGCTTCTACTACTATGAGACGGTCTGGGCTCACAATGGCCACTCGCTCATCGGCGGTGCGCGGTACGGCCCGCCACAGGGTGCTGACGTCATCGACAGACTGGCCAGCCAGATCGAGGTGCGAGGTACCAAGGTCGATGCCACGGAGATACAGCCTGGCCTGAAGACAGCCATCTATGTGCGCCAGGAGAATGCCACTTACCTGCGGGAAGCGTTTCCGGGCGAGGCTGATCTGGAGAAAGCTGCCACGCTATTTGACCAGGCTTCGGATACCTATAGGGTATTGTTGGCAATCCTGGAAGATGGCATCGTGGACAGGGTGGAGGCGCGCCAGGTAGCCGGCCGTCTGCGCGCGGTTGCCGCTGCTGAGCGGGCCGCTGGAGAGATTCTACTGGCCCAGAGCCAGTGCTCGCAGTCTGCCTGACAACTGCAGACCTTGCTTAGGGTGGTTGGAACTCATTGGTCAGGCTTTCGTCCTTGTCTGGCGGAAAGCGTCCAGCGACCTGGAGAATACTGTTTCGACACTGTAGCTTTCATCAAGGAGGGAACCATGACCAAACGCCTCGTACTCGTTGCTGGCAACATCGCCTCGGGCAAGACCTCGCTGACGGAGCGTCTGGGCTCGCGGCTGGGCTGGCGCACGGCCTTTGAGTCGGTGGTCGACAATCCCTACCTGGCCGAATTCTACGCCGACATGGCCCAGTGGTCCTTCCACCTGCAGGTCTTTTTCCTGGGCCACCGGGCGGAGCAACACCTGGAACTGGCCAGCGGTCCGGAGTCGGCCATTGCCGACCGCAGCATCTACGAGGATGCTCACATCTTTGCCCGGGCCCTTTACCATCTGGGCAACCTGAGCGAACGTGACTTCCATGCCTATCGGGTCGTTTTCGAGCAGGTGGTCACTGGCTTGCCCCGACCTGATCTGTTGCTCTACCTCCATTGTCCGGTCCCTGTCCTTCTGGCGCGTATTGGGCGACGGGGGCGGGCCATCGAAACCGGTATCACAGGCGAATACTTGTCGCTGCTGGAAACCTTCTACGATGAGTGGCTGCTATCTTTTGACCTCTGTCCGGTGATCACCATTCGTACGGATGACCTGGACTTTGTCCACAGGTCCGGGCACCTGGATATCGTCGTGCAGCGAATCCAGGACCGGCTGGCGGGCAAGGAGGAGGTCGTCTTTCCCCCGCTCCAGTAATCGCCAAGGCGAACGGCAGGTGACTTTGCTAGCCAGCTCAATCAATACCACCTAGCCCGCCGGCGCCTTGACGAGGATGGCGCAAACCACGATGGATGACAGGCTTGAGTCTCACAGTGGGCGCCTGCTATGGATCATGATTCTGAGGATTCAGACGATCTTCGTTCTTGAATGGGCGCCAGCAGGACCGGGCGGTGGGTCTGTTGCACGACGCGGTCGGCTACGCTGCCCACCAGCAGGCCCTCCACCCCCCCCTGCCCATGGGTGGAGAGCATGATCACGTCGACGTCCTCCTCCTCGGCCACTCGGATGATCTTCTCTGCCGGTCGCGACCCGGCGACCAGCACGTGAGTCTCGATCCCCTCTGCACGCAGGGCGGTCGCAATTTCCTCCAGGTACTGGTAGGCTTCGGCCTCGGCCTCGGCCCTCAACCGCTCGATCTCCTCTGCCATGACGCCGAACCGCTCCGGTCTGGGTACCTCCGGCACCCGTAGCAGCAGGACGACGCTGCCATACATGGTCGATGCTCGCACCATGGGTAGGACACGCTCAGCGAACTCGGAACCGTCCAGCGCAACCAGCAGCTTGCCGAACCTTGGTACGGGCGGCGGTCCACCTGGCGCTGGATGGATGATCAGGACCGGCCTGGTCAAGAGTTGGACCAGGCGGGTCGCGACGCTGCCCAGCATCCAGCGCTGCAATCCGGACCGGCCGTGGGTGCTGATGACAGACATGTCGATGGCCTGTTCCTCCATGAACTGGTTGACCGATTCGGCCACCGGCCCGCGCAGGACAGAATAGGTCACATCGATGCCTTTGGCACGCATCCGCTTGGCGACGCCCTGCAGATAGGTTTCCAGCTTCCGCCGCCTGCCGTTCAGCTCCTTCGAATCTGCGCTGGGGCGGCCCCACAGCCGAAAGCCGGACCGCTTCGGGCGCACAGAGACCAGGGTCAGACGGGCGTCAAATGCCTGGCAGAGCGACTCTGCTGCTGGAAGCGCCTGTTCCGCATAGTCCGAACCATCGAGAGTCACCAGGACGTGTTGCGGTGTCCCCCGTGCTCGCTGCCAGAGGCGGCTAGGGGGAGCAATAGCACCCTCCTCCTGGGAAGAAAAAGTAGCCGGCAGGCTGACCGTACCTGCCCCGTCAGCAGCCTCAGCAGCAAAGGCTTGTCCAAAGCCAAAGCCGCCCAGCATGGCCACTTCCAGCTCGCCCAGCCGTTCTGCCAGAGAACTGGGAGCGCCGAGCCGCCCGCGAACGTAGGTAAAGGCCCCAAAGAGAATGGGGATAAAGACAAAGTAGGTCCAGGCGCCCTCAACGAATCGCTCCCGAAAGATGACAACCGTGGCGGCTGTGGTGATGCTTGCTGCCAGCACCGTGCCAACCAGCATAGCCATGTATGATGCCGAGAAACCTTGGCGCAGTTCCCGTGCCAGGCGCTTGGAGGCCGCCCAACCGGTCATGCTCAGGAGGACGAACACGCCTGCGGCATAGATGGCCAGGTAGGTCTCCTCGTTGGTGCCCGCCAGCAAAAAGATGAGCGTCACCAGACCCACCTCCAGCCACACCGGCTTGTCGGCCACGCCAAAGCGATTCTGTTGGCCCAGGGAAGCGGGGATATAGTTCCGATTTTTCAGGCCGAGCGCCAGATTCTGCAATCCCTGGGCGCTGGCTGCGGAAGCCGATCCCAGGACCAACACACTGACCAGCGTGCCCAGGTAGGGCAGCGGCGCCGGCAAGAGCTGGTCCATCGTCTGGGTGAAGACCGAAACGTGCGGGTCGGTGGGATCCGAGAGGTTGGCGATGGCCGGTCCGACGATCAACATGGTCACCGCCGTGGTGCCCATGATGATCAGCAGGCTGCCGAAAGCCTTGTTGCTGCGCTGGCGGGGTTGTCCCCCGTAGGCGGCCACCAGGTTGGCAAAGACCTCGATGCCGGTCATTACGGCCAGCATGCGGGTAAAGCCCCCAAAGGTAAAGTGAAGGTAGTCGCCCGTGAATGCCTGCAGATTGAGGGTGGGCAGATGTAGGCCATACCGCCAGATGGTGGCGCCGATCATGGCCCACAGCAGGATCAGGACACCCGCTGTGGCCGGACCAAAGACATAGGCCGAGGTTTTGGGCCCGCGGTTGACCAGATAGCCGATAGCGATGCTCAGCAAAATGGCGACCAGGGTCCGGTACTGGATGCCCAAGATCGAGTCGTTCAGCATGGGGAGGCGGTCGGCGAGGAACGTGACCAGGGCGGCCATGCTCACCAGGAAGGTCAGGGTATACTCCACAAAGGTGATCGCCGCGTTGACCTTGGCCGCCCAGCCCCCGAACTCTTCCTCGCTCAGACCGGTTCCACCGCTGCCGTCGGTCACCCATAACATCACCAGCCGGTACATGGCCGACACCATGGCGATGGTAAAGACTACCAGCCAGATGGTGGCCCCGAACGTAACCGCAGCCACCCCACCGACGACGATCAGCCTGAGGAAAGGTCCAAAGACGTACAGGGGCGAGGTTGCCGGATCGCCTCCCGCGGCCAGTGCGCCTTCGACAGAATTGGATAGTTTGTGCGAGACGTGCGCCATGCTAGGCTTGTCCCTCCCAGATCATGTGATAACTTGGATGCGGTACCGAGATCTGCTTGCCCTCGCTCCCCAGCCCCCAACCGCCCCAGGAGCGGGAAGCCACGTCGGCGGAAATACGCTGCCGGTAAAGCTTGGTGCGGATGAATGGCAGGCGATCTGTTTCGCTTGACACTAGGCTGTTCCCAGGGGGAGATTATACCATAGCGAGGAACGAACAACAACACGTCGCTTCCGCAGGAAACGCCACGTGCGTTGAGAGCACGCGACGGGACAGTGAAACAGTGGAACTGGAACCCGCCAGGGATGAGGCGCAGTGCACCCCACCCCTGGCTGTTTAGGTGATCACAAAGCCCATGTCCCCCACTGCCGAGCCGGCCGGGGCTTTGCCCTTGAACTGGCTCATATACAGGGTATAGTAGAATCCCTCCTTGGCCATCAGCTCATCGTGCGAGGCCATCTCCACTATCTCGCCACCGTTGACTACCATGATCCGGTGCGAGTCGCGGATGGTAAGATCACGACCAGAATCATGAGGATCTGCAGGACCGCGCGTACGAGTTGGCCAACTGCTGACTCGCAGAACAGGGCCACGGCCTCCGCGTCGTTGGTTACCCTGCTCAGGATCTCGCCCACAGGCATCCTGTGGAAAAAGCCCATCGACAGCGACTGCATATGGGAGAATAGATGGATCTGGAGCTTGCTGAGTGCCTTGGTCGCCTGGCCGATGACAAAAGGCATGGCCATTAGGCCGAGCAGGGCTACCACGCGGATGAGGATCCCCCCGATGAACTTGCCCCGGGCCTCTCCACCGGCCATGTACTCCAGCAACTGCTGCAGGGTCGCGCCGCTATTGTCCTTTGTCTCCTCCTTTGCACCTATTGGCTTTTTGCCTGCTGTAGCTGTTGCTGTCGTCATGCTGGCACCTCCTCCAGACCCACTCCAGCCGTGACGGCACCGCCAAGCTGGGATTCATAGATCTCCTGGTAAAGTGGGCTGCTCTGTAGCAACTCTTTGTGGGTGCCCATGGCCACGATTTCCCCGTTCTGCAGGAGTACGATGTTGTCTAGTTCGATCACGGCGCTGATCCGCTGGGCGACGTACAGTGTCGTACTGCCGTGCGTAAACTTGGGGATCTCTGCCTGGCCGCGACCCTCGGTAGAGGCGTCCAGGGCACTCGTACTGTCGTCTAGGATCAGGATCTTGGGTTCTGGCATCAGGGCTCGGTTGATCGACAGGCGCTGGCGCTGGCCACCGGTGCATCCCACTTCTCTGGAAGATTGTTGACAAAACCCCACGTGTCAGCCGTCTTGGCCGCACTAAACATGACCCCATCCTCCGCCTCGGGATTCCCAAACTCTAGGTTGAAGCGCAGGTCACCCTTACCCTGACACCCTGTCATTACCGTGAACTTTTCGCCCCCTTGTCGGTGAAGCGCTGCACGCGTTTGATAACAAAGGTTCCCCTCAACCTGCCTTCAGGCCACGAGTAGGTGACAATGGTACCCGCCAGTTTGTCGTGGAAGCCCTGGCGCCGGTTGTCGAACAGGATCCACAGAAAGCCCAGAAAAAAGATGGCCGAGACCCAGTAGCCAACCTGCCGCACCAGGGCATCGCCCACCCTCAGTCGCTTGCCGTCCGTGCGCATGACGCGCACGCCCAGTATCCGCTTGCCAGGCGTCTGGCCTGCTAGCAGCCAGAAACCGACGTCGTACAGGATGGAGACCAGGAGATAGATCCCCAGGGTTGACAACAGAATAGCCAAGACCGCGTCGATCATCGCATCTTGACTCAAGCTCTCAAGCCACTGGTTCACCCGAAAAAGACTGAGAAAATACTGGATCACCAGGAGGATGACGAACGCGATGCCAAAGGCGATGATGCGGTCGAGGGCAAAGGCGGCTGAGCGCGAAAAGAAACCGGCGTAGCGGCCCAGGATAGCGGGCGGGGGCGTCTTCTCAGTTGGCATCAGGCGCCTCTCCTTCCACCCTGGCCGTAGGCACATACATCGTTTGGGGCTGTCCTTCCACGGGCGAAGGGGGCAAGTCGCGGCGGGGTTTCCGCCTCAGTAGCCAGCGCAACAGTGCCTCGCCGGCATCGTCAGCCGTAAGGGTCACGGACCGCGCGTTGTCCATGACGCTCGTGACCATGCCCACTCCCTGCTGGCCGATCAGATCCTGCACAAACTCGTGCATCTCGGGGTTCTCGGCAATCTCGTCCATGACCTCGAGAGCGAGGGTACCCAATGCCCCAGTTGTGAGTGCCCGGCCTTGTTGTTCTTCCAGCTCTCCCTCTCTGACGATGCGGGCAGCCTCTTTGCGCCATTGTCCGAGTTGCGCCGCAATGGGCCTGCGGATAGGTTGGGAAAGGCGACCGGCGCCCCATCGATTGGACGCAGAAGCAAAACGATCTGCCAACCTGTCTTGCATGTCCTGCAGACGCCATGCAGCCTCGTCGCCGCCCAGGGCCAGGAGGCCTACGAGAAAGCGCAGCGCGAGATCGACACTATCCCGATTATGATCGGTGTTCAGATCAGTTTGTGCAAGCAAAGGTCCCTGATCTGTGCCCTGGAATTCGTCGTTCATGATCTACTCCGTGCCGAGAGGTGATGTCACGGGTGATCAGACCAGGCTTTGTAGTGCCCTCAGTCGATCCTGTGGCTGAGTAGGGCTACCAGGTCGCCGCCGACACGCGGATGGTAGAGTCTGGTATGGATCAGGGACGGAGAAGGATGGTTGCTTCAGTCGCCATTGCAAGCATAGCCTGTCCCGAAATCACATACCATGGAAAGTATGGATTCTATAATACCTTAGACTTACCCAGCGTGCATCTGCTATCGGCATAGTGTTCCGCCTCTGGGCCCATCAAGTGGGGGGAACGTTAATACACATCACCAATTTGGGCGCAATTGACAATTAGCTTTCCCTGTTGTATAATCCTCCGCGATACTTCCTTGTTCTGTCGCACGTGATTGCATCGACACCCGCTCGATCTCGGACCTCTGTACGACAAACTCGGAGATTTCGAACCACACGGCCATAGAACACGTCTAGGGCCTATGGGTTCGGTATAAAACGCAGAAGAAAGGGAAAATGATTATGGCAACGATTGAAAATCTCCAGGATGCCTTTGCCGGCGAAAGCCAGGCCAATCGAAAGTATCTGGCTTTTGCCAAGAAAGCAGATGCTGATGGTTACCCCCAGGTCGCCAAGCTCTTTCGCGCGGCGGCCGGGGCGGAGACCGTCCACGCCATGGCCCACCTGCGGGCCATGGGCGGCATCAAGGACACTGCTGAGAACCTGCAGGCGGCCGCCGGGGGCGAAGGTTTTGAATTCCAGGAGATGTATCCGCCCTATCTGGCCCAGGCAGAAGAAGAGGGCGACAAGAAGGCAGCGGTCTCCTTCAAATATGCTTTGGCCGTCGAGGAGATCCACTACAACCTATACGTCGAGGCCCTGGCTGCTGTGAAGGCCGGCCTGGATCTGTCAGAGGAGCGGATCTTTGTCTGTGACGTCTGCGGCAACACGGTCTATGGCGAAGCGCCGGACAAGTGCCCCATCTGTGGAGCGCGACACAATCGCTTCTTCGAAGTAGAATAGGGCCCGACCGCCAGGAAACAAAGGGCGCTGCCTGTTTGGGACAGGCGGCGCTCTTTTGCTTGCCTGAAACATACGGGGGCGAGTCTCCCCGCTGAGTCGTCCCTGGAACGTCGGACGACAGCATGCTGTCGTTTCTAGAAGCCATCGTCCAGAGCCTCAGCTTGCAGGCTCCCCCTGCCTCTTACCCGGGGCCATCCATCCCAGCACCAGATAGCCCAACCCTGCTGCCAGGCCGGCGACCAGGCCTCCATACCAAATGGCCATCGGCCCGATCTGGTCGTTGAGGAATCCCCCGATGACCGGGCCAAGGCCGATGCCCACCCGCCAGGTGAGGCCGTAGAAGCCCATATATCGCCCCCGCATGTCGGGCGGTGACAAGTTAGCCGCCAGCGTCGTGCCGGTCGGTATCATGAGCATTTCGCCGGTGGTAATCACGGCCATGCTCAGCAGAAAATGCACGAATCCGGTACCCAGCGCGATGCTTCCCACCCCCAGAGCATAAAACATCGACCCCACGGCCATGACTGGCAGGGGAGGGAACTGTTTGGTACGCTTGGTGACGGTATACTGGAACAGAACCACCATGACCGCGTTGGTCGCCATCACAAATCCGTACTGGCTCTCCATCACACCGTACTGCTCCTTGCCATAGACCGGAAGTAGCACAAATACGAGGGCTGAGGGCACGATGGCCAGCGTCGTGACGGCACAGAAAGCCAGGAATCGCCCGTCGCGCAATAGGCGGCCATAGCCCCCGTTGGTCTCGCCCTCACCCTGTTCCACCTGCGGCGAGGGTAGCGTCTCGGTGGCAAGGAACAGGATGAGCAGGCCAAATGCGGCCGACGCCGCAGCCGCGGCATAGAAGGCCCAGTCATAGGAAACGGCGGCCAGGAATCCTCCAACCGCTGGACCAATGGCAATCCCCACGTTGTTGCTCATGCGGATCAGGGCGTAGGCGCCCGATCTCTGCTCGGGCGGCAGTAGGTCGGCCACCATTGCGTCGCTTCCAACACGGAACAGGGGGTTGAGCGCTCCGTTGGCCACCATCAGGGCGGCCCAAGCTGGCAGGCTGCTGGCCTGGCTCATGGCCACATAGATGCCGGTGCTGGCGAACAAGCTGAGGACCATTACGCCCTTGCGACCGAGGCGATCGGCCACAGGGCCAGCGATCAGGGTCGCGACCAACGCAGAGGCCGAGTTCAGCGCCAGCAACAGGCCGATCGTCGTCAGGGGAATATCCAAACGCTGCCGGACAATGATCGTAAGGAATGGCCAGACCATACTGCCGCCGACTGCGCTGATGAGCATGCCGGCGAATAGCAGCCAGAACTGGCGGGGGTATTCAGCGATGAGGCGCCGGATGCTGTTCAGGCTGCGGGATACGGCCACTTGGTCTCCGGTTCGCTAGGACCAGGGTGAAAGTAGCTCTGATCCTCTGGGGGTTGAGTTCAGACTGCTTCTTGGACGGAGAGTACGATCCCATCTCGCGCTGGGACCGGGACCCCTGTGACGTGGCCGCCGGCCACGGTCAGCCCGGCGCCGCCCTCTATGTCAAAAAGCATGGCGCCGTCATCCAGATACCCTGCCACCGGCAGGTCCACTGTCGCCGGCTGGCGGCTGCTGTTCAGCATCGTGATCAGGGTTTCAGGTTCCAGCCGCCGGCCATAGGCCACGATGCCGTGTGCGGCAAAGAGATGCTGAAAATCACCACGCCGCAGCGCGGGATGGGTCTGGCGCAGGGCAATACAGCGCCGTACGTACTCGTGCAGATCCAGGTCCCACTCTCGTTGGTCCCAGGGGAACCCGCCCCGACAGCCAGGATCGTGCCCACCCTCCATACCAATCTCGTCGCCATAGTAGATGCTCGGCGCGCCGGGATAGGTCATCTGGAGCAACGTGGCCAACCGGTAGGCCGAGTTGTCTCCGCGGGCCAGCGTCTTGAAGCGGGGCGTGTCGTGGCTGCCCAGTAGATTGAACTGTACCTCCGTCACCGGGCGGGGGTAGAGGCTCAACAGCCGCTCGACCTCAGCGGCAAAGCCTTGGGCGTCCAAGAGTTCGATATGTCGGTAGCCTGATTTGGCTACCTCCTCGTGGTTTAGCTTCTCACCCGCAAAGAAGCCCAGACAGGCGCGGGCCAAGAGGTAATTCATCACGGCGTCGAACTGGTCGCCTTGCAGCCAACGTCCGGCATCGTGCCAGATCTCGCCGACGATGTAGGCCTCTGGATTGATGCGTTTCACACGACGACGGAACTCGCGCCAAAAGTCGTCGTCGTCGATCTCAGCCGGTACGTCCAGGCGCCAACCATCGATACCAAACTCCAGCCAATGACAGGCCACATCCAATAGGTACTTGCGCACGGCAGGCGTAGAGGTGTTGAGTTTGGGCAGGGCGGGCAATCCCCACCACGCTTCGTAGCCATGCTGCCCCCTCGCCGAGTGGTAGGGGCGCAATGGATGGTTGTTGACAATGAACCAGTCCAAGTATGGGGAGGCAGGCCCATTTTCCAGAACGTGATGGAATTGAAAAAAGCCCCGGCTGGCATGGTTAAAGACCCCATCCAGCATCACGCGCATCCCGCGCCGGTGCGACGCATCCAACAGGGTACGCAGGGCATCGTTCCCACCCAGGATGGGATCCACCCGGTAATAGTCATGGGTGTGATATCGATGGTTGGCGGCGGACTGAAAGATGGGATTGAAATAGATGGCCGTGACGCCCAGATCTTGGAGATAGTCCAGTCCTTCAACCACGCCCAGCAGATCGCCGCCCTTGAAGCCAAAGACGGTCGGCGGGCTGTCCCATGGCTCCAGATTGGAGGGTTTGGCTATCTGGGTGCTGCTGGCAAACCGATCTGGAAAGATCTGGTAGAAGACTGCATCCCGGACCCAGTCAGGAGTTTCAATAGACGCCATTGCCTTGTTCAATCCTTCTCTGTATAGGTGATTCTTCTCTGGCCCTGATGATGGCCGGGCGCCATTCTATCATAGGCATCGTGCCCCGTCAAAGGCTGTACCGGGCCATACGCCGCCTTTGTTGAGGTCGGGGCGCAACTGGATGGGAGCATTGCCTACCCCCGAGGGGCCTGGGCCCCTTCACCCCTGGCGCCAGCGTTCTAGAATGACATAATGGCTGCGGAAAGCGATCATTCCCAGGGGCGGCAGTTCGGTGGGTGAAAACCAGCGGGCAGTGGCTGCGTCATCGCCGGGCTTCAGGGTCCCGCTTGTTGCCTGTGCCTTATAGATCAGGTTGATCCCGGGTCCGCGGAAATCTTGCGTGTAGTGAGTTGCTTCCAATAGCTCGAGGCTGGCCACGATTAAGCCTGTCTCTTCTGTACACTCCCGGATGGCCGCGGCCTCGGGCGCCTCGTCCCATTCGACAAAGCCAGCGGGCAGGCACCATTGGCCCAAGCCTGGCTCGATGGCCCGCTGGACAAGCACTACCTGCCCGCCGCGTTCCACCAATACCGAGACCCCGACTTTCGGATCGCGAAAATGGACAAAGCCACAGACCGGGCACACAGGCCGTTGCCGGCCAAAAGCCAGGTGTTTTTCCAATGGATGGGCGCAATGGGGGCAACAGCGCAGCGGCGCTCCCGGCTGCCAGCGGTCAAGGGTCTGGCTTCGCCAGGCATGGATGGCGCGTGCGTGGCCGCCGCCACACAAGGGTGCTGGCAACTGCTCCGGTGCATAGAAGCCGGCGGCAGAGATCTCTGGGCTCGTGCCGCCCCTGCGCAGCCTGCCGCCTACGACTTGGGCTTCATAGACTACCAGCAGGCCGTTGCCCCGCGGGTCATCGTCAAAGTAGTAGACATCGACCAGGCGACCCACCTGAACCTGGAGGCCGCTTTCCTCGGCTGCCTCGCGCGCAGCGGCGACGGGCGGAGGCTCATCGGCCTCACAGTAGC
This sequence comes from uncultured Chloroflexia bacterium, assembly GCA_963700285.1. Taxonomy (GTDB): domain Bacteria; phylum Chloroflexota; class Anaerolineae; order JAAYZQ01; family JAAYZQ01; genus CAWANP01. The sequence goes on from CAVOXA010000001.1 coordinate 402,314, forward strand.
CGGCGGGCAGGTTCCAGCTTCCGGGGAAGGCCTTGCTCTCCGGCGAGCGTTGTACCAGGAGCAACGCGCCTTCGTGTTCGACCAGTACACCGGCGCCGACCTTGAGCTGTTGGTAGGCGATATGGCCACATGCCGGGCAGACCGGCCGCAGCCGGCCATCGAGTTGCTGCTCTATCAGCTTGGTACCACACTGGCTACAGTACAATCCCAGTCTCCCAGATACCTGCCCGCAGGGATGCTGGCTATCTGCCACATCTGTTTCCCTCGCGACCGAGGTGCAGGGGATTGTACCACAGGTCCTTGCAGAACCCAAGCAATGAGTCCCATGTACCAACTCAGGTTTATGGGAGGCGGGCCGTGCGCTACCGATGCCTGCTAGCCTCGGACCACGGTCCAGCACTCCAGAGCATTTCACCTCCTGAGCCTGGTACGAGTGAATTGGCCAGCTTCTTCCAGATTCGCTGGCATAGGGTCAACTCACGGCGTGTCTCTACTGGCCATTCACCTTTTGAGGCTCACGGCAGATCCCGGCAGTTCCCGCTGCCGGCCTGGATCGAGTGGTCCGGATTGGCGACGAGGATGCACATCTGTGATGCGTTTGCGGGGCGGTCCGCTACACCATACTCTGTGAAGGGGCTCGTGCCGCCATAGACGATCCAGGGGCCGCTGCCAGGGACGCCGGCTTCCCCCTGAGGCACCGTGTCAAAAAAGAAGTGCACGTGCTGTCCCGGAAGCTGCGGCTCGAATCCCAAAGTCTCAAAGTCTACCACATAGCCTTCGCCCTGTATGGAAATGCTGTTGATGCGCGCGGATTCGGGTTGCAGGGCAATTTCAAAACTCCACATCCAGACTACATTGCTGCCGTTGTAGGGGTTGATGTCGATGGTGACGGTGTGCAGGCCGTTGGTAATCTGCGCGCCTCCTGGCCAGTGAGCATCGTACTCAGCCAGGGATAGTACGTCGCAGTCTGGCTCGCCCCCGCCAAATACGCAATAGCCGGCGTTGTTTTCGGTCCTTTCGTGAACCGGGTTGCCGTTTGGGTCGAGGATGGTAAAGGTGACATTTTCGATGCCGTCGCCGTCGTTCGTGCCGACATTGGCATCGAACACCTCGGCCTGAAAGACGATCCGGTCACGGTAGACCATGGGCTCTGTGGCTTCGCCCGGCGAATAGCCCGGCAGGGTGACATTGCGCCCGTCCTTCACCGGGTGGTTGTTGCGGATATTCGGTACGTCACCGCCGCCTCCGTCCACTGGCAGGACTGCGATCAAGACCGGTGTTGGGCTAGGTGGCGGGGGTGGTGGGGTGTCAGAAGGATCCGGTGGCGGTGCTTCTGTCGCGGCTGGCTGCTGTACGTCCGTGACTGCCGGAACAGGGGTCAGGGTCGGTGATGGGGATGTATCCTTCGGCGCGGCTGCCGCCAGTGTGGGTGTGTCCTCGGGTGGTGGTGCTTCTGCCGGCGCGGCTGCCGTTAGGGTGGGTATGGGTTCGGGCGGTGGTACGGCTGCGGTCAGTGTGGCCGCGACTGCCAGGTCTTCGGCCACGCGCGTGGCGACGCGATCTGCTTCTGGCTCATCCGCCGGGGATGATCCACCGCAGGCTACCACCAAGAGCCCGGTCAGAATCAGGCTGAAAACCAGGAACGATCTGTGCTTTGTCATGTTCACTCTCCTGCCAATGCCAGTAGCGCTTCTTCTACGTACCTATCCAGAGGTACGCACGAATCGGCAATGATCGCCGATCTGAGGATCTCGTCTTCGGGCGCCCGTCCTTCCTGGTCAATGCAGCCAGCGAAGGACTCGCGCGCGTGTTCGTATGCCGTCCGGCTGCCCGCCACATCCCCCCGCTTGCGCTGTATCTCGGCCTGTTGGGTGTAGGCTGCGCCCAATGCCTGGTAGGCTTGGGCCAATATCCGGTATTGCTCTGCTTCGGCCAGGGGGTCCAGGACAGGGACGATCTCGCTGATGGCCAGGTCAAAGAACTGGTTGGCTTGTACGTCTTCTTGGAGCCAGAAAAAGGTCTCGCCCTGCAGGCGGTAGGCGCTGGCCAGTGCAAGACGGGCTATGATCTCAATGAGTGGCTCGTGGGATAGCTGGGCCAACTCCAGCCCCCTCTGATAGCTGGCGATTACCGCATCCATGCGCCCGCTTAACGCTTGCACCTCCTCCACCCGGAGGGGACTCTGGGGAGCGTGCAGCAGCTTCTCGATCCTGCGGAATTCCACCCCGGCCAAAACGATCTGAGCCCGGGCATAGTTAGGATCGATCTCCAGTGCTTTCTCCAGGGCCTCTTCGGCTTCATCAGGACGGTCCAGGAACAGTGCAGATCGCCCGATCCAGAAAAAGAGGATCTCTTTGCCCTCTCCTTGTTCCCTCCAGTTTGGCAAACCTGTCTCCGCTTGCCGAAAGATGGACAGTGCGCTCTCTGACCGTCCCAGAAGATCTTCTCGGAGCCCCAGGAGCAACTGGAACAGAGCGCTGGCGCGCGTTGCCACCTGGCTGCCCAGCGCCTCCTTGGCCAGCGTATCGGCGCTATTGAAGTGCGCTGGGATCCGGACCGGATCGCCCAATTGGTAGCGGCCGATGGTCACGTTGGCCTCGCCCCGGACGCGGGGTCTCACATAGAACTCTAGCACCAATTCCGCCGGGCTCTGAGGGGGAGTCAGATGGCCATAGATGACGACGTCCGCGTCGATCTCACTGGCCAGTTCGCTGGCTGCTTCAGCCCTGGCCTCCGGCGTCTTGCCAGACATCATGCCCAGCTTCACGCGCTTTTCCAGCAACGACATGCTGTCGTGCCAGATCTCCACGCCGCTCTCCGCCCGCTGGTCGTTGGCCGCCGTCAGCTCATCATAGATCCATTTGCTGAAAAGTTCGCCATCTTCTGAGCGACGCATCTGACCATCTGCGCCTATTTCTCCGATCTCGGTCACGGCCACGTTAAAGCGGGCGTCCATCCTGGCAGGTCCAGCAAAGTTTAGGGCAACAAAGACCAGGGCACCAACCACCACGGCCAGCAAGCCCAACAGCGGTACCGTTGGGATCTTTAGGGTGCCGATCTTGATGATGTTCTTGCCGATGACAACGTCCCGGGCCCCCTCGCCGACGTAGGCCGCGATCACATCCCGGCGTTTGTCGCGTTGAAGAATATCTCCCAGGGTCCGCCGCAGCCAGCCCTGCCCCTTGACCTTGTCAGAGCCCGATGCATCGTCGCTCATGGTACCAGCCGGCTCGTTTGGCCAGCAAGGAGTCTGTTCATTCTCCGCCCTGTTGCCATGGACCTATCCTCTTGCTCCAAAGCGATTCTTTGCCCACTCCACTGCTTCGTCTCCGGCCTCTCCCATCGCTCTGCCTACGGCCGGAGCGGCGAATAGCCGCCGGATGGCCTCGGTGAGTTGGGGCACGTTGTCAAGAAGCCAGTCACCCACCTGTACGATGGTATTGGCGCTGGGCTTGCTGCCGTCTCCCGCTTTGACCAGTTCTCCCCGCAGCAGCTTTAACTGGAACTCGGCCATCATGGTCACCTGGGGATCAAGCTCCGTTCCGAGCCGCCGAAAGGAGGCTTCTGTTTGGGCAAACTGTTTTTCGATACTCTGGCCATCGTCGGCGCTGGGCTTGCCCAGAATGATGGTGATCTCCTTGCCAATTGTCGTCTGCTGGGCGCCTGCTCCCGCAAAACCAATGATCACATCCCCTGCGCTCTGGACCGAGATGCCCTCCCACCAGGGCTGCTCTCTTTCGTCTGCCACCTGATTCTCCTCCCTGGCTGCCATTTGCCATAGGATGCCATCTGTGGAGCGCATGAACAGCACAGGCGTTCCCCACTCGTGTTCGTTCCCCTGCCGGTAGATGGCTTTGCGCGCTTCCGCCAGGGCGGCGTCGACCGGATAACCATCTGCCAGAGCCAGGTAAAACTCGTGGGCCAGGATCTTGGCAGCGCCGTCCGTGATCGGAGACTGCATGGCAACCACCGCGGGGATCCCCTTTTGCACCAGCGTCTGTGCTGTTCCAGCGAATGGACCGCTATGGGAACCGCGTGCTCCTTCACAAGCGTTCAGGACGGCCAGCCGCAGTGAGGGCTCGTCGTGCAGCAGGGTTCCCAGCACCTGGCTGCTGACCAGATGACTGGCCCCGGCGCCATCCTCCAGGACGAGCAGACCATCCTGGGTCTGCTCGTCAAAGGCGCCGTGGCCCATAAAGTGAAAAATGTGGTACTTGCCCTGGCGCAACTGCTTCTGTAGTTCAGCCAGTGTCGCTGTGTCCAGCCGGTGCAACAGGACCTGCCCTTGGGCTTTCAGGTCCGCCAGGGCTTTGTTGAGTTTGGCCCACTCCTCTTCAACGTCCAGCGGAGGCTGATCTTTGGGCGCCGAGATCATGACCAGCACGTGGAGCGGCGGCTCTGTGGCCATTGGCTCCTGGCGCTGGAGTACATCCAGGTAGCGCACGACCGGGCTTTGAGTGGACAAGCTCAGGAATTGGTTGTGAGCGGGATCGTAGAAAAGTTCCCAGGGCAGCTTGGCCAGCTCTGGTACGTCCGTCAGCAGCAAACGGATGCGCAATCCATCCGCGCCCTGCCGGGCAGTCTCATCCTGGCTTCTTCGCAGAAAGCTCAGGACCTCGCCATGGAACACGGCCTCAAAAAGGTACTTCCCCAAGGCACGGGGATCCAGGGGGATGGCCGGCTGGGGAGCAGGCACGGGCGTTGCTGGGACCAGTCTTCTGTGATCAGATACCGGCTGTCGTGGTTCCGACCCTGAGGCTCGAAGCACCTTCTGTTCGGAAAGAGAAATGCGGCTGCTTGCTCCACCCTGTACCGGCGAGTCGATGACGAGCGAGCGGTAACTACCCTCCCAGGGCTCGATGCGAAGGTCAAAGTTCAGATAAATTGGCGGCTCTGTAGACAGCATGCTTGCTCCCTTGGTCAGCAGATCGGTGGGGTGGGCCCCTGCCTCCAGGGCGTGGCTGCGATTCAGGACGATGATTCTATGGCCTGCCCCGATTTACGCCAACATCATACATTAATATGGGCTATTTGTCAAATTAAAATGATATTAAATCGAAAACTGATGGCTGGGGCACTGGGGGACAACGGGAACGGATTCAGCTAGGAAGGGAAGAGCTATGGTAATCCTGAACCAAGGACCGGCGCCGAGATCCGGCCCAACGCCGTAGGTAGGTTGGCCAGGTCATCCAGGACTTGACCCAGGGGATGCCGCGCCACGACACGGGCGCACCAGTCTGGGGTGTAAGGTGTCCGTAGTAGGAAGAAGGGGATGCCCATCATCAGGGGCATCGCCCCCGGCAGGGAAAAGGTATCGGCGACCACCGCCAACTGCGGCCGGCCGGAATCGTCGTCAGCCGCTGCCTGGACCAGGGCCCGATAGTAGGCCGGACGGCGCAGGTCCACGGCGTGCACCTCGTCCACCGGCCAGACCTGGATCTCGCCCAGTTCCGGATGACGGAAGCGGTGCGGCCAATTGGGGGCCATTTCGTACTGGCGCGTGTCGCCCAGCACGGCCACCTCCTCTGCCAGCCCCAGCGTATCCAGGTGTCGGCGCACCTTGTCGCCCAGCGAGTTGGTGAGGACGACCGGTGTGCGGCGGGGATCTCTGCTCAATGCGGCCAGCACCTGCCGCGCGGCCGGCCGGAAGCGCGGCGCGAGTTCCGCCGTGTGTCGGTGAAAGAGATAGTTGGTGCAATCCACCACGGGGTCGTACTCGGCCTGCGGGTAAGCCGCGGCGACGGCCCGGGCATAGGCCCGGTTCTCACGCAGCAGGGTCTGCAGCGTCGTCGTATTGAGGATAAAGGCGCCCTCGTCGCAGTAGGAGGCCACCAGGCCGTTGACCTCCCAGAAGTAGCGCTGCGGCGCGCGTAGCAGGCGCTCCTGCGTCGCCTGGTACTCGTCAGCCAGGGCCCCTCGTGGTACCCGGAGGAACTCGTCCGCCAGTGTATCCAGCGACCTGGTCGCCAGTTCCGCGACCTGCGTCTCCTCGGCGGTCAGCGTGCCGTCGAAATCGATGATGACTTTGAGGTGGGCCATGGCGCTACGCGGACGTCTCCTCGGCCAACCGGGCGCGCACCTGGACCAGGACCTCGCCCCACGGTTCTGCCAGTGGATGTCTGATTTCCCGCACAAAGGCAACAGCCTGCTCGAGGAGGGGCAGCGCTTCAGCGAAAGCTCCCTGTTGGGCCAGCCAGGTGCCGAGGGCCCAGTTGATGTTTGTCTGGCCCACGCGGTCGCCCACTTGCTGGTAGAGCGTCAGGGAGGCACCATACGTTTCGAGCGCTTCCTGTACCTCTCCCTGCGCCAGGTAGAGACTCCCCAGGGCCTGCAGGGTGTTGGCCTCGCCCAGGCGGTCGCCGACGGCGCGGAAGAGTTGGAGGGCCTGTTGGTAGCTGTCCAGGGCGTCGTCGTTCGTCGCGGAACTGCTGGACGTCGCCGATGGCCTGCAGGGTGTTGGCCTCGCCCAGGCGGTCGCCGACGGCGCGGAAGAGTTGGAGGGCCTGTTGGTAGCTGTCCAGGGCGTCGTCGCGTTCGTCGCGGAACTGCTGGACGTCGCCGATGGCCTTCAGGGTGTTGGCCTCAGCCCCGGCGTCTCCAGCGCGCCGGGCGGCGGCGGACGCGCGCCGCAGGCGGTCCACGCCCTCCTCGGGCCAATCGAGGAGCATGTACAGGTTGTGCAGGGAGCCCACCAGCCGGGCGGCCTGGGCGGCGCTTTCGCCTTCCTGGGTTAGCCCCCAATCGGCGAAGGCGTGCAGGTTGGGCAGCTCGGTCAGCGCCATGGCCAGGCTAAATCCCGACGCATGGCTCAGCGGTATCTCACCCAGTTTTTCTATCACCTGCGCATAGTGGGCAACAGCAGCGGGCCCGTAACATTCCCAGGCATCGGCCGGCAGGCGGCGCTCGGCGTAGGCCCGGGCCGGGCCAGGCAGGCGCACCCGGCTGTCTCCCGCTGCCTCCACTAGGCTGGCCGCCCGGAGCCGGGCCACCAGGGACACCGCCGCTGGCCCCAGAACCGCGCGGACCGCTGCCTCGTCTGCCCCGCCGGGAAAGAGGGCCAGCAGGGCAAAAACCTCCGCCGCCTCCGGGTCGGTCTTTGCCAGATGACTATGCGATAGGGAGAGGGAAACGTCGACGCTGTCCAGCTTGTCGCGCGCCTCGGGCGGCAGGCCGGGCTCGGCCAAAAGCTGCTCCCTTTCCGCTTCCAGGCGCCGACGCAGCTCGGCCAGAGAATAGCCGGCCAGCAGGGGCGCGGCCAGTACCAGGGCCAACGGCCAGCCGTCGAGGAAGTTGAGCACCGCAACCAGGTCGTCCTGCTCCCCCCCAAGGTCCCATCCCGCCAGATCAGCCTCCCGCAGAAAGAGCAGGCGGGACTCGTCGGGGGCCAGGCGGCCGAGGTCTTGGTACCTGGCCGGCGGGCGACGGCCCAGGCGCTCGCGGCTGGTCAAGAGCAGGTGGCAGCCCCTGGACCCACTCAGCGCGGAACCGCCGGCCTGGCACAGGGCGCTGAGCAGATCGCGCAAGCTCCGCTGGCTGTGGCGCGCGGCCTGGTCCAGATCATCCACGATGAGCAATCGCTCGCCGCTGGCCAGGGCCGCAGCCAGGTCGACATTGGAGGCCGCCGCCTTGGGATGGAGCCCGGCCGCCTCGGCCATCCGGGCCCGGACCAGGCTCAGGTCGGAAACACCACGCAGATCGACCCAGCCGATGCCCGCCGGATAGTTGCCCCGGGCAGCCAGCCACCGGCCGGCCTCGCGGGCCAGCTCTGTCTTGCCCATGCCGCCCATCCCCATCAGTACCGTCAGGCGGTTTCCCAGCACGTTGCCCACCAGCTTGTGCAGTTCCCGCTGGCGGCCGGTAAAGGTCTCCGGCCGGACGCCTAGAAGGTGGGGCGATGGGGGTGGAATGCAGCGGGCCACGTCTCCGGCCGGCAAGCCCGGCGGAAAGAGGGGGGCGCTGTGCTTGCCCCCGTCCTCGGGCGCGGGCAGCAGGCGGAACTTGAGCGCTTCCCGCCCGGCCAGGCCCGCGCGGGCCAGGTCAGGCTGGGTGCGAACGGCGGTCTGGCCCAGGCCAAAGGCGGCGGCCACGCTCTGGCCAGCCAGCAGCGCGGCATAGAAGGCGCGGGCAAAGGCTGCTGCCGCCAGATCGACTACCGGCTCGTCCTCGTCCACAGCCACCACGTGGGGCACGCCCGCGGCCAGCAACGCCGCGGCCAATCCCGCCGAATGGCAGGCGCTGAGAAAGGCCAGCTCAAAGGCCAGTTCTCCACCAGGACAGACCAACGCCGCCAGTTGGCCGCCCGGCAGGGGGTGCAGGCCGCCGCGCCCGTCCTCAAAAGCCAGGGCCTCCGGGTGGCCGTGGCCCGTATAGTGTAGGACGCTGTAGCGGCGGTGCAGCAGCGCGCGCTGCAGCCGGTCCGTCTCGGCCCACTCGACATAGAGGTCGACGGCCCGGCCTGGCTCGCGCAGCCAGCGCTCCAGGCCGTCCAGCTCGCCGGCCACATCCAAAAGGTCCACTGGCCTGCCCTGCAAGTCCACCAGTGGCGCGGAAACCAGGGCCAGGATGGCCGGGGGAATGGCTGCCGGGGGGGGCATGGTCATGTTTCTACAGCCTCCAATCGGTGCTGCACCTCCCGCGCCCGGGATTCCAGGTTGTCATCGGCCAGGCCACCGAGGAGGGGCAGGGCCTCTGCCAGCCGTTGCCTGGCGGCCTGGGGCCGGTAGGTCGCCTGGTACAGCGCCGCCAGTTCCACCAGCAGGTCGGCTCGGGCGCGTTGCTCCATACGGCCATCGCCCAGGCTGCGATAGTCGGCCAACAGGCTCTCCAGCACGCGGATCTGCTCTTCGGCCTGGGTCCGGGCTGGCGCCTCGACCGGGCCGGCGCCGTAGGCCCACTGCGGCGAAAAATCAAAGCTTCCGCTGCGCCAGGCCCAAAAGTCCGGCGCGCCCTGGGCCAGGCGGATCAGGGCGGCGTTGGACAGCCAGAAGACCAGGGCACAGGGCAGATCTCGATAGTTTTCCCGGGCCAAGTTGAGTTGGCTCAACAGGGGGGGCTGGTTCACACCGGGTGACAGGACCTCTTCCAGACCGCAGACGTGGATACAGGCCGGCCTCTTGCCAGCCTCCGCAATCCGGCAGACGGTTTTTAGGCCGGCCAGCAGGCCCGCCGCCGGCGGCACGACCTCCAACCGCCGTGACCGGTAGCCCTGCCGGGCCAGCCGCTCCTCCATGAGGGCGATCAGGTCATCGCGCAGGGCTGGCTGGTCGCAGCAGGCGAAAAAGAGGGCAAACCCCTGGGCCAGCTCGATGGCCCGCTGCAGGTGCCCCATCGTTTCCAGGTTCTCAGCGCTCGGGGCTCCTGCAGCCTCAATCGGCGTCCGGGAGTCCGAGATTGCTTCGTTCATCTTGCAGAGCCCTCTGGAACTTGGGTAGTTTGGTCACGGCCGGGTGGACGTCGTGCCAGGGCGGCGCACCGTTGACGTACTCTAGCACGCTCAGGTTATAGAGCATGAGCTGGTGGGCCTCGTCGTTCTGCACTGTTTTGAGCAGGTGCACCCTGGCCAACAGCGGGAAATGGCCCTCCGGGACCATCCGGCTGTACTCGGCCACCAGCCGGGACTCGGCCCGCTGGACCACTCCCAGCGTGATGGGCCGCGGCCAGACGTCGCGCGGGGCGTAGGTGCAGGCATAGCGGACCAGCAGCATCAGGTCCCGCGGGTGCCCTCCGCTGGCGCGGCAGAGGTCCTCCGCCGCCCCGGAATCGAAAAGCTTGCGCAGATCCATGCGCGAGGCCAGGATCTCCCGCAGATATCCCAGCCCCGGCGGGTACTCGCTGCCGTCCCGGTTTCTGACTTTGAGCATGGGCAGCACCTGGTAGTCGGGAAAGATGGAGGTGACCGCCGTGGCCCGATCGGAGTACATGACCGAGATGGGTACCGTATAGACCAGGTGGCAGTGCAGGGCGCGCAATTGCTCGCCATGTTCTACGTACAGGGCGTGGTGGGTCGTGCGGCCATCGCCCAGGTCGCGGAACACGATGCGGTCCAGGTTGTCCACGAGCAGGACCAGGCCCCGTTGGCCCGCCTTGCGGATGCGGGCGTGGGCGGCGTCCAGCAGGTGGTTGAGGTTGGCGATGAGCTGCGAGATCTGGGGGTCCAACTTGCGGCGGATCTCGGTTTTGACGGCCCGGCCCGTCTTGATCTGGCCCGACACGCGGGCCATGAGGCGGGCGACGAGGGGCATCGACTCTGGCAGGCCGATGCCCAGTTGCGCCTCGGCCTCCAGCTCGCGGCCGATCTCGCGCCGCTGCTCCTCGCTGTAAAGCGTCTCGGCGAACCAGTCGGCCACGCTCTGGAGCAGGTCCTCGGGCAGACGGATGCCCTGGCCCTGCAGGTCGCCCGTGACCCGCCGGGCGATGCTCAGCAGCAGGTCGGTGTATTCCAGGTCGTTCAGGTCGAGGTCGTCGTCGGCCTGGAAGTAGAGGACGACAAAGCCGGCCTCCACCAGCCGGGCCTGCAGGCGCAGCAACTCGGTGGACTTGCCCGAGCCCCGGTGCCCGGTAAAGAGTTGGGCCACGTGCACGTCGGACCAGGTAATGGCGTTGAACATCTGGGACACCACGTCCTCGTCGCCGCGCACCGGGGTGCAATCGACGTAGCGCGGATCGCCGGGTGGGAGGGGCTGCACCGGATTCGACAGGTTGTAGGCATCGGTAATCGTGTGGGCTATTTTCATCAGGGCACCTCCTCAGCTCAGCCAGCTCGGTGGACGCCAGGCAGGCCCATTGTACCACATCGTCATGGCTCTGGCAACCCTACCGGTTCGACCCTCCGGGCAATTGCATGTGACTGGAGACAGGCTCCCTATCGCTCATGCCCCCGTTCCGGGGGAGGTCTTTCTACCCGATGCGGCTTCTCGACTACAGATCCGCCCAAATCATCCTACAGCCGCCTTACGACCCAGATCTGCTCGCCGCTGTGTTCATCCAGAGGACGCCGGTCGAACCAGCCATAGACCGCCTCGACCTCGAAGCCGCAGCGGGCTAGCAGGTGTTCCATCTCCCGCGGCCAAATATAGCATAGGGTGAAGTTGCGGTAGCGTGTGGTCACGACAAAGCCTTCGCTGTCCAGTTGCTCGTAGCGGTATTGCACGTGGATGCGCTGTTGGTGGATGTCGTAGAGGTGGCTCGCCCAGACGGCCACGCGGGTACCGCCGGTCGCATCGCTGACTTCCTGCAAGTAGCTGAGCCCTTGTTTGGTCGTGGTCGTGTGCTCGGCTATCATTCTCAGGTCGGGGACGAACAGATTCAAGGCCAGCCGGCCACCAGGGTCCAGATGCTCGCCGATGTTCGTGAGGGCCTGGATCTGATCGTCGGGGTTGAGCAGGTGAAGGAACGACCGGGCGGGAATGATGGCCAGGCCAAAGCGTTCGTCCAGGCAAAAGCTGCGCATGTCGGCTTGCACCCAGCGTACCGGCAGATCGCCCAACTCCCGGCTTTTTCCCGGCCCTTGTCCAGCATCCGCACCGAACTGTCTACCCCAACAACCGGTATCCCAGCCTGGGCGATGGGCAGCGTGACGCGGCCGGTGCCGCATGCCAGTTCCAGCACCGGTGGCTGTACAGCCCTGGCCTCCTCGAGATAGAAATCCAGGTCCATCGTCGTGGTTCCATATTGCAGGTCATAAACATCAGCAAATGTGTCGTACTCTGTCGCCACGTCTCTCCTCCGAGGATCTGCTACCAGCGTCCGTCTGCCAGCTAGCAGCCTTCAGCTTCCATCTGCTGAATCTCATGGGCTGATTGCTGATAGCCAGCAGCTAGCCGCCCTCAGCCTGCCATGGCCAGAGCCACACAGCCCACCGCGTTCTCTACGAGTTCGTCCAGCGATATCCGTTCTTCCACCGTGTGGACTACCGTATCCACCCCGGGCCCAAACCCGAGAACGGTGGTGCCGGCAGCAGCAAAGTGGCCGCCGTCGGTGGCAAAGCGCCAGACGTCCACCTCTATTTCGTGGCCCAGTGCTGTCGTCAGTGTCTCCTGTGCGGCAGCCAGCCAGGGATGGTCGGCATCTGTGGTAAAGGAGGGAAAGGTGTCGGGAAAGGTCATCTGAAAGCCGGTATAGGTGGTCAATTCCTTGGTGGCGACCTCAACCCGACCCTGGCAACCGGACTCTAGGCTGCGAGCGAGCGGTGACTCCAATTTACCCAGGATTTCCGCAGGCCCTTCACCGGGGATATTGCGCCAGTCAAGCACGAGGCGGATCTCACCAGGGGTTACGTTGGCGCTTCCTGGTTCACTGACCACGCGCGTTGGAGCCACCGTCGATGCGCCATAGTCCGGGTCCGAGGCCATGTGCAGGGATCGGAGTTTGTCCACAAAGTGCATCATCGAAAAATGTGGATTGATGCCCAGGTCCGGCATGGAGGCGTGCACCGACCGTCCCTCAAAGTGGGCCAGCAGCTCTATCCTGCCCCGGTGCCCGCGGCGCAGGTGGTTGCCGCTCGCCTCGCCGACGATCGCCCTGTCCACAGGCAGGGTTCGGGCCAGGTGTCGCGCTCCCAGACCGCCCACCTCTTCCTGGACGACCGCGCTCACGTACACGTCGCCCGGTGGGCTGGCGCCCAGCTTCTTGATCAGACCCCCGGCGTAGACCATGGCCGCCAGTGCGCCCTGCATATCGGCCGCGCCCCGGCCCCACAGCTCGCCGTCGTGGATCTCACCGCCGAGCGGTGGGTAAGGCCACCGGGCCGGGTCGCCAGTTTCCACCTGGTCCATGTGCGCGTTGAACATCAACGACGGCCCCCCGCCGCCAGGGATTCGGCCGATGACATTGCCTGCCTCGTCCACCCAGACCTCGTCGTAATCCAGGAGCCTCATTTCGGCTTCTACCAGCGCAGCCACTTTGCCTTCCTGGCCAGACAGGCTTGGTGTCTGGATCAGTTTCTGAGCAAAGGACACCAGGCCCTGGCGATTCGCTTCTGCTAGTTTCCAGATTTCGCTTCCCTTCATTCCTGTTCCTCCAGAGTATATGAGTTGTTGTGATTGCTCGACTTCAAGTCTGTTCCCCGTAGCTGCATCCACCGCTGTCGGAGTACCAATATCAAGAAGCGGGGTAGCGCCAACTGGCGCCGCCAGCGCCACGGCTCGCGGATCAAGCGGTAGAGCCATTCCAACCCCAGCCGGCGTATCCAGACGGGCGCTCTCTTGGTGACGCCGGCCACAAAATCAAAGCTGCCCCCTACGCCGATCATAACCGGCACGCCCAATCGATCGCGGTTGCGGGCAATCCACTTTTCCTCGGCCGGGACGCCATAGGCCACGAAGAGCAGATCCGGCGTCGTGGCGCGTACCTGAGCAATGACCTCATCCTCGTCCTCGCCGCGCGGGGTGCCGGCAAAGGTACCGGCCACGTCCAAGCCTGGATTGGCCGCCGCCAGCCGTTCGGCGACGGCTTTGGCAACACCCGGCGCCGCCCCCAGGAAAAATGGCCGGTAACCCCAGTGGGCGCAGTGGGCTGAAAGCCGGTGGATGCCGTCGGAGCCGGTCACCCGCTCCCCCAGGGAATGGCCGAGCAAGTGGGCGGCCAGAACCAATCCCACGGCATCGGCCACGACCAGGTCGGCCCTGTTGAGCATCTGGCGGAATGCCGGATCGTCGTGGGCCGCGACCAGCATCTCTGTGTTGAGCGTGACGATCTGATGGGGCTGGCCGCTGGCCACGTAGGCGTCTACGCGCTTCATAAGCTCGTCGTAGCCCATGTCGTCCACGCGCACGCCCAAGATCTCAACCTGGCTCATGCACCAGCTCCGCTGCTCCCGGCGATTTTATCGAATACTTGGAGTGTTTCTTGGGCACAGCGCCGCCACGAAAAGCGCTCGATCTGCCGGTATCCGCGCGCCACCAATTCGCGACCCAGACCATCGTCTGTTATTACGTCATGCAATGCCTGTGCCAGGACCTCTATGTCCAATGGATCTACCAGGAGCGCCGCATCTCCGGCCACCTCGGGTAGGGACGAAACATTGGAACAGATTACAGGCGTTCCGCAGGCCATCGCCTCCAGGACAGGGAGACCAAAGCCTTCGTACAGACTGGGGTAGACAAAGGCCCGCGCCCCACTCAGTAGGGCGGCCAGATCGTCCCGGGGCACGTAACCGGTCAGGAGTACCCGATCCGCCAGGCCCAGTCTGCGAACTTTGCTCAGAAGTTCGTCATAGAGCCAGCCCTTCTGCCCGGCCAGTACAAGCTGGAGATTGGAGATGGGCGACTGGAAACCGGAGACCGGGGATTGGACAATCATGTTGAAAGCCTGGACGAGGCGGACCAGGTTCTTGCGTGGGTGAAGGGTGCCAACATAGAGGAGGTACGATTCGTTCAGGCCGTAGCGGGCGCGAACGCCGGCAACGGTAGCCGGATCGCTGATTTGAGTCAAGGTCTCGTCCCGGCCGGGATAGACGACGCTGATCTTTTCCTCAGAGATCTGGCAATGACGTACGAGATCTTGGCGCGTGGCTTCCGAGTCAGCCAGTATGGCGGCGGCAGAGCGGGCATTGAAGCGTGTAGACCAGCGCAGGTAGGCGTTCTGGGATAAGGTGTGCGCCTCCGGATAGTAAAGATACCCCAGGTCATGTACTGTGACGACACTGCATCGAGGATGAACGAGTGGCAGTACGTGCGATGGAACAAAGAGGAGATCCGGCGCATGCCTGAACATCTCCCATGAGAGACGTAGGTGGGTCCATAGCCGGGTGAAAGGGAACACCCTGTGCTCCGTTTTGTCCGGAAAAAGACCTGGGGGCGGCGCCTGATTGAAATAGAGCCTGAAACGATGCCCCGTGGTCGAGGCAAGAAGCTCCCTGATCAGGTACAGGGAATAGTTCTCAGTACCCGTGCGCCGTCCAGCCGTCGACCGGCTGGCATCAATGCCGATGAGCATCTAGTCCTGCGCACCGAGCCCGTGACATGGCACGTCTTGCCTCCTGGGTGAGTAGCCCGTTTGTTTGGCACGTATTGCGTCGCGCTGGGGTATTATAGCACGATCCAGAGGGGGCGTCAATCAGATCCGTTCTGGCAAAGAAGAAATGTGAAACGCACGATACGACGACCTGCGCAACCTGTGGAGAAGCAGAAAGACGCAGACCTACCGCAGAATACGTGAGTCCAGGGCGGATCCAGCTCAGGCCTGCCGGGTATTGCCCAGTTGTGGAGCCTCCTATTCCAAACTGGATGGTCTGGTGGGCGCCAAAGGCACGAGGCATGCCAGCTGTTCAGCTTTCACCGGACCGGCTCGCAATATGGCCGGTGGCCAGACGGTCAGGTCCAACACAGTGGAGGCCATACCACCCGGGCAGGCCCCGCCGTCGAGCAGGAGAGGAATGCGCCCCCCTAACATGACCTGCACTTGGTCGGCGGTGGTAGGGGGCGGCTGGCCGTGTAGATTGGCGCTCGTGGCTGCCAGGGGGACCCCTATACGGCGACAAACATCTTGTACAAAAGGATGGTCGGGCACGCGCACAGCCACCGTTGCTCCTCCAGCAGTCACCAGATCGGGAACTGCGTCTGACCGGTACAATACCAGGCTGAGACCGCCCGGCCAGAAACGCTCAGCGATCTGCCAGGCTACCGCCGGAATGTCGGTGCAGACCGCTTCCATCTCGCGCGCATCCGGCAACAACAGGGGAACAGGCAGATCCACCGGACGCTCCTTTACCCCATAGAGTTGTTCTACTGCTTCTTCCAGGAATCCGTGAGCGCCGACGCCATAGACGGTGTCCGTCGGAAAAGCAATCACAGTTCCCCGGCACAGTTCTTCCGCTGCCCGTTCCAGGGCGCCGGGCGCTAGAATGGAGATCCTACTGGTCTCAACCACGTGCTTGCTCCTGGCCATACTCGACGATGGCCTGTGTCCCTGCTCCATGCTCTGACATTGTACATGCGATCTTGCAAGGGGTCAATACTGACTAAGGGGTCCGAAGTCCGGCAAAAACCTTCACGTTCGTCCAACCTTCGTGAAATTCGTGCAATTCGTGGCAAAGAAAGGAACTCGATGGACGGCTTTCTCGCCGCCTGCATCATCGGCGACAGCAACACCCCTGTCGAAAAAGCTCTCGCTGCTTCAACGCTTCTGCATATTTCCTTCAACACTTTTTCACATACTTGCGCTACACTGGTGGCAGAATTCGGATGGGGTCTCCCCATCCAACCAAATCCTACAGTGCGTTTGGAGGTACATGATGTTGAAGAAAGCTTTGAGAATCGGAGTGATTGTGCTGGTTGGGATTCTCGTCGTTGGCGCCATTACAGCCTGGGCTCTCCCCAGTGCGACAGAGACAGCGTACCTTGGCCCTCAGAATCCGGGCCAGGGGGCGGGTCAAAGGGGGCAAGGTCCTGGTACAGGCTCTGGTAACCCGGGCGACCTGAGCGAGTCAGAGGTGGAAGCTCTGCGCATGGCCCTGGACGATGAGTACAAGGCCTGGTCCGTCTATGACCAGGTACTCGTGGACTTTGGTCCGGTATGGCCCTTTGCCAGCATCCAGCAGGCCGAGGAGGCCCACATTGCCGCCCTGGTCCGGCTGTTCGACCGCTACGGGCTGGCTGTGCCGGAGAACCCCTGGCCAGGCAGCGTGCCCACTTATGAAACGGTGACCGATGCGTGTGCAGCGGGCGTCCAGGCCGAGATCGACAATGCAGCGCTCTACGATCAACTGTTCAGTATGGTCGACAACCCGGACATTGTCCGCGTCTTTACCAACCTGCAGCAGGCGTCGCTGACCAAGCATCTGCCCGCATTCGAGCAGTGCGCGGATCAGGAGCCAGCGGGCGAGAGCCAGTCGTTCCTGCCAGCCCTTGCTCAATGAGAGACAGGCGACCGCGAACAAGGCGGTCCTGGAGTTAGGACGGAAGTTTGAGCCTCCGGTTTCTATGCAGCCGGAGGCTCGCCATGCCCTTGGCCTGCTACTTGACACGGCAGGCCTCTTGAGGTATTCTGGATCCAGGTTGAGAGAGGTTGTGGAATGAGTGGAGAAACGATCCTGGTGGTAGATGACGAGCCCAAGCTCGTCAAGACCGTGCGCGCGTATCTGGAGAACGCTGGATTCCGGGTGGTGACGGCCGGCGACGGCCAGATGGCGCTGACCGTCTACCGTCATGAGAAACCCGCCCTGGTGATCCTGGATCTGGGGCTGCCGGGGATGGACGGGTTGGACGTGGCCCGTTCCCTGCGCCGGGACAGCAACGTGCCCATCATCATGCTCACGGCCCGGGTAGACGAAACCGACAAGTTGATCGGCCTGGAGCTGGGTGCCGATGACTATGTGACCAAGCCCTTCAGCCCCCGCGAACTGGTGGCCCGGGTACGGGCTGTACTGCGCCGTACGGGCGGCGAGCGGGAGCAACCCCAGGCGCCCATCGTCGCTGGTGACGTTCAAGTGGATTTGGAGCGCCGCCAGGCCACCGTCGGTGGAAAGCCGGTTGAGTTGACCCCCACCGAGTTTGAGTTGCTGGTCGTCCTGGCCCGCCATCCGGGTCGCGTCTTCAGCCGGCTGGAGTTGCTGGACCGGGTGCAGGGCTATGCTTTCGAGGGCTATGAGCGGACGGTGGATGCCCATGTCAAGAACCTGCGCCAAAAGATCGAGCCCGACCCCAAGGAGCCGCGCTACGTGCTCACCGTCTATGGCGTGGGCTACCGGTTCAGTGAAGCGTGAGAGAGCTACAAGTTGAGCTATGAAAACTCGGGGCACACGACTGGAGCCAGTACACCCTCCGTCGATCCTAGAACCTCAAGCCTCGAACCCCGTACTTTGAACCTAAACCACCTGTGGGTGAAACTGCTGGCCGCCTTCATGTTGGTGGCCCTGGTGGCGGTGGGGGTGGTGGCTCTACTGGCCAACCGGGCTACGACGCAGCAGTTCCGTCTCTATGTCAGCCTGGGGCGGCAGATGCGCACCGAACGACTGGCGCCCGAGTTCGTCGCTTACTATTCCCTGAACGGCGGTTGGGATGGCGTGGCGGAGTGGATGGCTGCTCTGAGCCAGCTTCAGAGTGGCGGGCGGGGGCAGGGACAGGGGTTGGGCCGGGGCAGGCTCAGTGAGGGTGACCGGCTACTGCTGGCCGGCGTCGATGGGCAGATACTGGCTGATACCCAGGGCGAGCTGCTGGGCCAGCGACTCTCAAGCGCAGACCTGGCTGCCGGCGTGCCCATCGAGGTGGGAGGCCAGCGTGTCGGGACCTTGTTTATCCCGGCGGCAGATGGCGTGTACGAATCGCTGGAGGCCGAATTCCTGGGCCGGATCAACGATTGGTTGCTGTGGGCAGGGTTGGCTGCTGGCGCTGTTGCGTTGGTCCTGGGCTTGCTGTTGGCGCGACAGCTCACCGCACCCCTCCGGTCGCTGACCTCTGCAGCTCTACGGCTGGCACAAGGACCGCTGAGCCAGTATTCCCAGGAAGACGTCCCGCAGGTTCCTGTTCGCAGCCAGGATGAGGTGGGCGAACTAAGCCAGGCATTCAATCAGATGGCCTGTTCGCTGGCCCAGCAAGAGACGCTGCGCCGCAACCTAATGGCTGATGTCGCCCACGAGCTTCGCAACCCGCTAAGCGTGATGCGCGGCGATCTGGAGGCATTGCTCGACGGCGTGTACGAACCAAAGCCCGAGGTTCTGGCCTCGTTGCACGAAGAGACGCTGCTCCTGTCGCGCTTGGTCGACGACCTGCGAGCGCTGGCCCAGGCGGAGGCGGGGCAGTTGCGGCTGGAACGCCAGCCCACGGATCTTGCGGATCTGCTCGGTGGGGTCACAGCCAGTTTTGACCTCCAGGCAGAAAGCAAGAGGCAGACCCTGACCTTGGATCTGCCCCCGGATTTGCCTTTCGTCGACGCCGACCCGCAACGCGTGCGACAGGTGGTCGCCAACCTCGTTTCCAATGCTCTGCGCCATACGCCAGAGGATGGGCAGTTGGTCGTTTCGGCTCTCGAACTGCCGGACGAAGTGCAGGTGTCGGTAGTGGACAACGGGCCGGGCATTCCCCCGGACGACATTCCCCACGTCTTTGACCGCTTCTGGCAGGGCGACCGGGCCCGTGCCGGGAGCAGCGGCCTGGGGCTGGCCATCGCCCGGGAGCTGGTCCGTGCTCACGGCGGGCGGATCTGGGTCGAAAGCACAGCGGGCCAGGGAACAACCTTCCGATTCACACTGCCCCAGAGCTAGCGAGTAGAAAATCAACGTTCCCCGTTGACCTGCTTTACGGCCGCCGATCCCTGGCTGTCCACTCTGCTTTCTAGACCTTTCGGAAGGCGTTCTGGGCCGCTGCGATGGTGGCGTCAATCACGTCGGCCGTGTGGGCGGTACTTGTGAACCCTGCCTCGTACTGCGACGGGGCCAGGTAGACGCCCGCTCCGAGCATGGCCTGGAAGAACCGGCCAAAGCCGGCGGTATCGCTCTTTGTGGCGCTGGAGTAGTCGGTCACCGCGCCGTCAGCAAAGTAGGTGCAGAACATGGTGCCGACCCGCGTCTGGTATACGGATACGCCTGCTTCCTCAGCCGCCTGTCCAACACCGGCACAGAGTCGCTCAGTCTGATCGACCATCTGCTCAAAGGCACCTGGCTTTCGCAGCTCTTTCAGGGTGACCAGCCCGGCGGTCATGGCCAGCGGATTGCCCGAGAGGGTTCCTGCCTGGTACATCGGTCCCGCGGGAGCCACCATCTCCATGACTTCTCGCTTGCCGGCGTAGGCTCCCACCGGCAGTCCGCCGCCAATCACTTTACCCAGCGTCGTCAGATCGGGATCAATCCCATACAGTTCTTGCGCTCCACCCAGAGCCACCCGGAAACCGGTCATCACCTCGTCAAACACGAGCAAGGCACCATGGGCCGAGGTCAATTCCCGCAAGCCTGCCAGGAAGCCGTCGACGGGCGGCACGACGCCCATGTTGCCCGCCACCGGTTCGATGATGACCGCCGCGATCTCTTCTGGAAATCGCTGGAACAGGTCCTTGACGGCGGCCAGGTCGTTGAAGGGTGCCGTCAGGGTGTCCTGCGTAGCGCCAGGGGGTACGCCTGGGCTGTCGGGCAGGCCTAGCGTGGCCACGCCCGAGCCGGCTTGTACCAGGAGCATGTCAGCGTGGCCGTGATAACAGCCCTCAAACTTGACGATTTTGTGACGGCCAGTGTAGGCGCGCGCCAGGCGCAGGGCGGTCATGGTCGCCTCGGTGCCAGAGTTGACAAAACGTACCATCTCAACACTGGGTACCATCTCCACAACCAGCTCGGCCAGTTCGGTTTCCAGGGAAGTTGGTGCCCCGTAGCTGGTCCCCCGGGCCGCAGCCACAGCCAGTGCCTCTACGACGGCCGGATAGGCGTGGCCCAGGATCAGCGGGCCCCACGACAGCACATAGTCGATGTACCGGTTGCCGTCCGCATCCCACAAGTAGGCGCCCTCGCCCCGGGCGATGAAAGGCGGCTCGCCACCCACAGCGCGGTAGGCCCGTACCGGGCTGTCTACACCGCCAGGAATGACCCGCCGTGCAGCAGCCAACAATTCTCCAGATTTCGTCAAGTTCATGCTTCCTCCTCGAAGTAGCGTACGCGTTCCTTTTTGAATTCATGGGTGCTGAACAGCACTTCAAACTGTTCGATGCCTGTTTCCTGGGCTAATTGGGTGACGACTGCCTCGACCTCGTCCACCGTCTGCCCGTGGATCATGGTGAAAAGTGAATAGGGCCAGTGAGGTGGGTAGGCAGGACGCTGGTAGCAGTGGCTTATCTGAGGATATTCGGCAGCCCGGTGCCCCATCTGTTCAATTTGTGGCTGCGAGACTACCCAACATGCCATGCCATTGGCCCTGTAGCCCACCTTCCGGTGGCGCAGAACCGCGCCGAAGCGGCGCATGATGCCAGCGGCCTCCAACTCCCACGCTTGGGCTAACAACTCCTCCTCGCTCGTACGAATCCATCTGGCGGGCTCGATGAAGGGGCGCGAGACCAGTTCCAGATCTCTTTGTAGCGCCCGCACGTAGGGGATGTCAGCCGTCGTGAAACGCCGGCCATCTGATGCGGATCCAGCGGGCTCGGCCGGCATCGTGGGTGCGGCTTCTGGGATCATCTTGAAATGCGTTTTGATCTTGAACACCCGCAGGGCTGGTAGGTCAAGCCAGTCATCCACCCCGGCCTGGCGAGCTATGCGCTCGATCGCCGGCGCCAGCCCCTTTCCTGGTGGGATGGCCAGTGTGAACCACAGGTTGTAGTGATGGGGCCGTGCATAGTTGTGACTCACACCTGGATGAGCATTGACCAGAGCAGCAGCCTTTTCCAGTCCATCGCTTGCTACGTGGAAGGCGACCAGGGTCGTCTGGTAGCCCAGCCGCCGGGTGTCAAAGATGGCGCTGATCTCGCGGATCATGCCCGCCGCTTTCAGCATCTGGATGCGTTCAAGTACCTCGGCCTCTTTGAGATCGGCGTCTTGAGCCAGGGATGCAAAGGGGCGCTGTACCAGGGGAAACTGGGCTTGCAGCCGCTCCAACAGTGAGCGGTCCAGGGCATCGAGATTGGTCATGCACTGGCCTCTGCCACCGCGCGGGGCTGGTAGATGCAATAGGGCTCCTCGGCCAGGTAGTTGCCGGTCAAGCTCAATGCTCGGGCCCGGCAGCCACCGCACACCCGCAGGAATTCACAGACACCACATTTGCCCTGGTAGTGGTCCAGGTCGCGCAACGATCGGAACAAAGGGGAATCTATGTAGATGTCCTGCAGGCTGCTCTCGCGAAGGTTGCCGGCCACGATGGGGAAATAGCCACAAGGCGTGACGTCGCCGCGGTGGGAGACGAAACAATAGCCGTCTCCGGCCAGACAGCCGCGAGTCGTGCGATCCATGCCGCCAGGATGCCGGCGGCCGTTGCCGCCTGGCCGAACCAGGTTGGGCTGCTCCTGATCCTGTCGCCGGTTCTGGGCAACGATGCGCATAAAATGTGGCCCGCAGGTGACGCGGATGGGGATGGGCGAATTCTTGGTCATGCCATAGATCTCGTGCAGGATCTGTTCGTACTCTTGCGGTGATACCTCGTCGTCGATCTTGCCCCGGCCCGTGGGCACCAGCATGAACAGGTGCCAGGCTTCAGCGCCGATCCGCACCGCCAGATCGCGCACGCCGGGCAGATCGTCCCGTGTCTGGCGCATCACCGTAGTGTTGAGCTGGAAGCCCAACCCCAGCTCGCGACAGGTAGCCAGGCCCTCCATGGCCGTCGAAAACGCGCCCGGAACGCCACGGATGGCATCGTGGCGCTCGCTCGTTGAGCCGTCGATGCTCACCGAAATGCGCTTTACACCTGCCGCTTTTAGCTTTGTTACAGCTTCGGGAGTTAGCAGGGTTCCGTTGGGGGAGACCGCCACCCGCAACCCTTGTTGCGTACCATAGGCCGCGATCTCATAGATATCGGGCCGCATCAAAGGCTCGCCACCGCTGATGACAAAGATCGGCCGGCCAAAGTCGGCCAGTTGGTCTATCAAGCCAAAGACCTCTTTGGTCGTCATTTCATCCGGCTCGGGCGCGGTCTGAGCACTGGCCCTGCAATGGACGCAGGCCAGATTGCAGGCTACAGTTGACTCCCAAGCTACGACGTGGGGGCCCTTGACTTTGTGAGACGCGTCCATGCTTCTGATCCTTTCTATTGAGCGCCGAGCCAGCGGACAGCATCCTTAGCCCAGTAAGTGATGATCATGTCGGCTCCAGCCCGCTTGATGCTGGTCA
Source organism: uncultured Chloroflexia bacterium (assembly GCA_963700285.1). Taxonomy (GTDB): domain Bacteria; phylum Chloroflexota; class Anaerolineae; order JAAYZQ01; family JAAYZQ01; genus CAWANP01. The sequence continues at coordinate 425,046 of CAVOXA010000001.1, forward strand.
AGCACTCCAGGGCAACCCTTCTTTCATCCAGCCAGCCCCGCTGGGCAGCCGCCTTGACCATGCTGAACTCGCCGCTCACGTTGTAGGCCGCCACCGGCAGATCAAAAGTGTCCCGTACCTGATGGATCACATCCAAGTAGGACAGGGCGGGCTTGACCATGACTACGTCGGCCCCTTCGGCGACGTCCAGTGCCACCTCCCGCAGCGCCTCCCTGGCGTTGGCCGGGTCCATCTGGTACCCGCTACGGTCGCCAAATGCCGGCGGCGAGTCGGCTGCGTCCCGGAACGGACCATAGAAGGCCGAGGCATATTTGGCAGCGTAGGACATGATGCCCACGCACTCATAGTGGGTATTGTCCAGCGCTGTGCGGATGGCACCGACCCGTCCATCCATCATGTCTGAAGGGGCGACCATGTCAGCGCCGGCCTCGGCGTGGCTCATGGCCACCTTGCTTAGAATCTCGAGTGTGGCGTCGTTGTCCAGACATCCACCAGGCAGACCCTTGCCCTTGCAGTAGGCCGGGTGATCGTGGATGATGCCACAGTGCCCATGGCTGGTATACTCGCACATGCACACGTCGGTGATGACAAATATCTCCGGGACAGCGTCTTTGATAGCTCTGATGGCCTGCTGGACGATGCCTTCGGGATCAAAGTTCTCCAGTCCAATGGGGTCCTTTTCGGCCGGCAAGCCAAAGAGGATGACAGATGGGATACCCAGCCTGGCAATCTCCTCCACCTCAGCCGCAAGCCGGTCCGCGGACCAATGATAGTTGCCTGGCATAGAGCTGATTTCCGACTTGACGTTCTGACCGTGGACCACAAAAAGGGGGTAGATCAGGTCAGCCGGATGCACCCAGGTCTCCTGCATCATGCGGCGGAAATTGGGGCTGCATCGCAGCCGGCGCGGACGGTTCTGCGGATAAGGGCTATGTTCCATTGAGACCTATCTCCTCGTCGGTGAGATAGCAGGCAGGGTCCGGCGCCCACACGTCGTCATGGACCGCCTCGGCCCGGACGCGAAAGTTGCCATTGCAGATGTCCAGATACTGGCAGGCGGCGCATCGGCCCTTCAGTAGCGGCTTGCGGTCCTTCAGACCCGCCATCAATGGGTCGCTGGTGTCGGTCCAGATCTGGCTGAAGGGTCGCTGGCGAACATTGCCAAAGCTGTAATGCTGCCAAAACTGGTCGGCGTGGACGTTCCCCAGATGGTCCACTGCACCGATACCGATGCCGGTTGAGTTTCCGCCGTTCCAGCGCAGCAGTTGGAGTACCTCTTCTGCCCGCTCTGGCTGTTGTTCCTGGATACGTCGCAGCAGATAGGGTCCATCGGTGTGATTGTCCACCGTGAGAATCTCAATGTCCACGCCCCGCCGCGAAAAATCCTCAGTCCGGGTCAGGATCAGGTCAACGGCAGCGCGACTCTCCTCAAGGGAAAGGTCATCGGTCTGGATGCGTGCACCCCGTCCGGCATAGACCAGGTGGTAGAAACAAGCGCGCCGGATCTCTTCTTCCTCCAGCAGGTCAAAGATCGCATTGAGGTCCTCGTAGTTGTGGCGGTTGAGGGTCAGTCGCAGACCGGTACGCACCCCCACGTCGGCACAGGCACGGATGCCGGCCAGCGCGGCGTCAAAGGCGCCGGACATGCCCCGAAAACGATCGTTGGTCTCGTCGATGCCGTCCAGGCTGATCCCGACGTAGGAGAAACCAGCCTCCTTGATGCGGGCTGCCGCATCCAGGTCTATGAGGGTACCGTTGGTCGAGATCACTGTGCGCAAGCCGCGCTCGACAGCGTAGGCCCCCAGCTCAAAGAGGTCGTGTCTCATCAGGGGCTCTCCGCCGGAGAAGAGGAACACGGGCACGCCAAAGGCGGCCAGGTCATCGATCATTGTTTGGGCCTCGGCCGTCGTCATCTCGTCCGAGTCAGCCTGGGATCGGGCGGTGTAGTAACAGTGAATGCAGCGAAGGTTGCAGGCCTTGGTGCTATTCCAGACGACGATGGGTTTCTTGTCGTGGGTAAACTGTAGTAGGTGGCTCGGTGAGCGGTCGGAGCGCCGGCCGTAGCGCAGCGCGTCCGAAGGCGTCACTGTACCGCACAGCAATTTTGTTACGCCAATCATGAGGTTACAATCTCGTCCTTTCCGGCAGAGTTCTTGGGTCAGAAAAATACGCACGGGATTCGCGACCCGGGGCAGATTCCCCCCCGCGGGGGGTTGGTACTCGGCAGGCCTACGTAGCAGAATCTGTTGGCGCAGAATACTGAACCAATGCTTGCACCAGGCCATCAATCGTATATTCCATGGCTATGACGTCTACGGTCAGGCCCATCTCTCGTGCTGTCTGGGCTGTGACAGGGCCGATGCAAGCGACTACAGTACTTTTCAGCGTACGAGGCATATCAAGTCCTGCGTCATTAGCCATCGCTGCCAGGTTGCGTACGGTCGAGGAGCTGGTGAATGTCACCGCAGTAATCCCATCCAAAAGGTCGTGCAGCTCACGAGCCTCCATCTCTGGTCGCAGTGTGCGGTAGGCCGTGGTTTCTACAATGTCAGCGCCTGCCTTTCGCAACAGATAGGCCAGCGCCGGGCGGGCGATGTCAGCGCGAGGTAGCAGCACACGGCGACCGCGCATGTCCTCCAACCCTGCGGCGACGGCTTCGGCCACATACTCCTGTGGCACATAGTCGGGCCGCAGGCCGCGCGCCTCCAATTCCCCGGCCGTGGCCGGCCCGATGGCTGCCAGTTTGACCCCGTAGAGCGCCCGTGCGTCCAGTCCCGCGTGGGCTAGCCGCTCCCAGAAGAACCGGACGCCATTGACACTGGTAAAGATGATCCAGCCAAAAGTCGAAAGTTCCCCGATGGCCCCATCGAGCGGCGCCCAATCATTGGCTGGCGCGATACGAATGGTTGGTAGCTCGACCGTTTCAGCACCCAAGTCGCGCAGCCGGGCTGAGAGAATACTGGCCTGCTCGCGAGTACGGGTGACCAGCACGCGGTGACCAAAGAGGGGGCGATCTTCAAACCACCGCAATCGCTCACGCAGCGCTGCTACCTGGCCAATTACGGTAACAGCAGGTGGCTTGAGGTCTACCGCTTGTACTCTCTCCACAATGTCGGACAGCGAACCGGTCACGGTCTCCTGAGATGGCATGGTGCCCCAGCGCACGATGGCGACTGGCGTCTCCGCAGGACGACCGTGAGTGATCAACTGCTCCACGATCTGGTCCAAGTGCCCGACGCCCATTAGAAAGATCAAGGTGTCCACGCCTGCGGCCAGGTGCTGCCAGTCCATGGCTGATCTGCCCTTGGTCGGGTCCTCGTGGCCGGTGATGACGGCAAAGCTGCTGGCCAGCCCGCGGTGAGTGATTGGGATCCCAGCATAGGCAGGCGCGGCCACGGCGCTGCTCACCCCGGGGATCACTTCGAATGATACCCCTGCCTCAACGAGGGCCAGGGCCTCCTCGCCGCCACGGCCAAAGACGAAGGGATCGCCGCCTTTCAGACGGGCTACCCGTCGGCCTCTCTGCGCCAAATCGACCAACAGGGTATTGATTTCATCCTGGGTCCGTGTATGGGCGCGCGCCTTTTTGCCCACATAGATCTGCTCCGCCTCCGGCCGGGCATGGGCCAGCAGGGCAGGGTTGGCCAGATAGTCATAGACCACTACATCAGCGGCAGCTAGAGACGCCGCACCTTGTAGGGTCAGCAGTCCGGGGTCGCCCGGTCCAGCCCCGATCAGGGAGACGAACCCGCTAGCTTCCATGCCGAACCTCATCCAGAACTTCCGCGCCACCCGCAGCCAGTACCCGCTCTGCCAGTTCGGTGCCGAGGCGCATGGGGTTTGTAGCAGGCCCGTGGATCTCGTCACCGACCAGCCGGGTGCCGTCCAGCGAGGCGACCAGACCCCGAAGGTAGAGTTGATCTCCATCCGCTTCCCCGTAGGCGGCGATGGGTACCTGGCAGCCGCCCTCCAGGCAGTGCAGAAAGGCGCGCTCGGCGGAGGTTGCCTGGCGGGTGGGTGCGTGGTCGAGTGGGGCAAGCATCCGCTGCGTCGCGTCGTCCCCTGCCCTGACTTCAACGCACAATGCGCCCTGGCCAACCGCGGGGAGCACAAGATCTACCGGCAGATATTGCCCTATCACGCCCCCATATCCCAGCCGGAGGAGACCGGCGGCGGCCAGTACCACGGCGTCGTATTGGCCCGAGTACAGCTTGCGCAGCCGCGTGTCCACGTTGCCCCGCAGGTCACGGACTTGAAGGTCAGGCCGGAGCGCCAGTACCTGCGCCTTTCGACGGAGGCTGCTGGTGCCGACGATTGCTTCCTCTGGCAAACCGGCCAGATCTGTCCGCTTCCCGCGCACGACAAGGGCGTCACGGGCATCAGCCCGGGCCAGAACCCCGCCCAAGGCCAGTCCGATGGGTAGCTCTGTTGGCATGTCCTTGAGGCTGTGAACGGCCAAGTCGATCTCGCCGGCCAGCAGCGCATTCTCGATTTCTTTGACGAATAACCCCTTGCCGCCCACCTGCGATAGGGCCCGGTCCCGGACCAGATCGCCATGGGTCTCGATTGTCTTCAGCTGAGGGTCGAGGTGTGGATAGATAGCTCGCAATCGGTCGATGACGTGCTTGGCCTGCCAAAGCGCCAGCGCACTGCCTCGGGTTCCAACGATAAGTGTTTGTGTAGACATGGGCTATGAATTGAATAGAAAGTTGTGATGGCTGCCAGGCATAAGCAGATCTGCTCCGACAAAGGTGATGAGTACCGAGAAAAAGCCAGCGACCAGGAGCCAAGCCCCCCGGCGATCTTGCCAACCGGCGCTGTGCCGGGCGAAAAAGTAGAGGGCGTAGATGAGCCAGGTGACCAGCGAGGCGACCTGTTGCGGCTCCCAGGGCCAGACGATGCCCCATGCTTTCTCTGCCCACAGAGAACCACTGATCAAGGCTCCAGTCATGAGTACCAAGCCCACGATGGCCAAACGGCTCTGCAATGCCTCAAGAGTCTCTAGAGATGGCAGCCGGCGGGCCCACAGCCAATGACCTGGCTCTCTGATCGACCGCAGTTGCAGCAAATAGGTGAGTGCTGCGATGAAGGCCAAACTGAACATGGCATATGCCGCAAATGAGATGCTCACGTGGACGGGCAACCAATGGCTCTGTAGCACGGGCACCAGCGGCTTGATCCCTTTGGGCAACACCGAAGCGACAAGAATACTGAGTAGTGCGAGCGGTGTAACAAAGACACCCAGCATAGCATGCCGCCGCAGCGGCGGGATCAGAAGGTAGGCGACACCCAGACCCCAGGCATAGAGGGAAAAGGCCTCAAACCCGTTGGACAGTGGGGCATAGCCCGCTTCGATCCAGCGCAGTAGGATGGCCAGACCGTGGAGTAGCACGGCCACCGCCAGTGTCAGGCGAGCCAATCGCTCGCTCCCCCTGCTGCCGCTGATCCAGCAGGCGACAAAGGCCACTGTGCTAGCCGCATAGAAAAGCGCCGCAAGAAGAAAGAAAACAACGTTAGCCATGACCATTTTCTTCTTCCGGTCCACAACCACCGTCTTTGATACCAAAGAGGTCACGGACCGCTTCCGTATAGTGGTAGGCATGGCGCCCGTTGTCCTGCTGTTTGAGACGGACCGTCGGCTGGTGCAAGATCTTGTTGACCAATCGCCGGCTAAAGGCCAGAACCACGCTGCGCTCCTCTTCTGAAAGATGCTCAAGCTTGGGCATGGCCCATTGCAGTTCCGTCTCACGAATGAGATCCAGGTGCTGCCGGAGGTCTACGATCGTCGGAACCACGTCTCGAGCGCGAAACCAGTCAAGAAATGCGGCGGTCTCTTGTCCGATGATCGACCGCACGTGGGGTACCTGGCGGCGGCGCTGCGCCAAGTTCGACTCGATTACCTGCTGTAAATCATCGATGTCATACAGAAACACATTGTTCAGCTCGCCCACGCCTGGCTCGACATCGCGGGGCACGGCGATGTCGATGACGAACATCGGCCGATTGCGCCGCATGCGCATGGCGGCTTTGACAGTATCGGCGCGAAGAATCGCGTGCGGGGCAGCCGTGGAACTGATGACAATGTCGGATCGCCACAGCGCCTGGGTAAGATGATCCCAGCCCATCGCCTCGCCACCATATTTCTTGGCCAGGCTTGCACCGCGGCCGGCGCTGCGATTCACTATCAACAGCTTGCCGACACCATTGTCTACCAGATTCTTGGCAGCCAATTCGGCCATCTCGCCCGCGCCGACAAGGACAGCGGTCTTGGTGGCCAGGCCGTCAAAGATCTGCAAGGCCAGTTCGACGGCGACATGGCTGATTGAGGCTGCGTGTCTGTTGATAGCTGTCTCGGTGCGCGCTCGCTTGCCCGCCCGGACCGCCGTGCGGAACAGAGCGTTGACCACCGGGCCGGCAGCGCCGTAAGCCAGCGCCAACTGGTGAGCCTGGACGACCTGTCCCTGGATCTGCGACTCGCCCAGTACCATGGAGTCCAGCCCACAGGCAACCTCGCAGAGGTGCTCCACGGCCAATTCGTCTTGACGAACCTGCAGGTGGGGATCAAATACTTCCCGGGGCGTACCTGAAACCTTGGCAAGATAGCTGCGGATGTCCTGCTGGCCGCAATCGGCAGATTCAACGACTGCGTATACCTCCAGGCGATTGCAGGTGGACAGTATTGCCCCTTCCAGGGCGTAGGCCGGGCCGCAGCCATTGTTTGGGCACAAGGTTCGGAGCCCGGACGGGACACTGTCTTCAGCAAGTGCCAACTGTTCTCGAATCTCGACTGGTGCGGTCTGGTGACTCAAACCGACTTGTAGAATCTGCATTGATATCCTTGGGTCCTGGTCAGCAACATGTCTCGATGATCGTCTGTGCGCACCGACGGGCATTCTCGGGCTGGCCAGATCGCAGCAACTCGATGATTTCGGAATCCAACAGTGCCTCCCAGATCTCTCTCCTCTGGGCGGGATCGAGGACTTGTTCCCTTACGGCGGGGCGTAGGTCGGCCAGCAGGGCTAGATATGGCTCATATGCTGCGTCGAACTGTTGCTCAAGGACCTGGCGTATGCGCCGGGCGAGTAGGGGGCTACTACCCCCGGTGGAGACGCTGACAGTAAGTGCGCCACGGCGTACACTAGCTGGAACATGGAAATTGCAGCGTTCTGGATCATCTACGACGTTAACCAGACAGCCTATCGCCTGCGCCTCTTGCCACACCGATTCATTGGTATCTGGATCGTCGGTGGCCGCAATGACCAGTCGTGCGCCGGCGAGATCTCCAAACTGGTATTCCCGGCGAATTGTCTCAATCTTGCCGGCGTCAGCCTGTTCCTGAAGGGTCTGGCCCAAGTCCGGACTGATCACGATGGGACGGGCGCCGGCAGCTTGCAGACCAGCCACTTTGCGGGCTGCAACTTTCCCACCACCAACTACCATACAGCGGGCGAAATGCAAATTCACGACAGCAATAGGATAGTCGCCCATAACTATGTCCCTGCACCCAACAGGCGGCGGTATGTCGCCTCGTAGCTGGCCAGACAGGCATACATGACTTCATCCAGGAAGTGACGCAGCTGCCGGTGAATGCGCACGTCTTCGTTGTCGTATTGACCATGGCTAGCTTGACCGGGCCTGGCCGCTCGCAGCAATGACTCACGGAAGAAGAACAGCGCGCGCACAGTGTCCACGAGCGACATCTCGTGTTGGGCGCATTCTTGTCCGTAGAGCTCGCCGATGCGTCGCCCCTCCTGAAGAACAGGCTCGTAGTCCCTGGTTCGGCCCATGTACTGGACCGCTAGCCCAAAGAGCCTGCGGCCTGTATCGCGCATCTGCTGGCGGTCCTCTTCTTGCTCAAAAGCCATGTACCACGACTCGTTCGATACATGTTGCGTGGCCATCTCCTGGCGAGCGTAGCCCACTGCACTTTGCACCAGAGTTTCTGACTGAGGCGCCAGAGCAAGTGTCTGCTTGCCTTCCATCCAGGCGATAAGGTCACTGGTCCTAAATCGCCTGTGCCCGCCTGGCGTACGGAAGCAAGGGATGTCCCCCGAATCGGCCCAGCGCCGCAGCGTGGTTGGATGCGCGCCGACCAGTGAACCGGCTTCGGACAAAGAGAGCCATTGTTTTCTTTCGAAAGGCATCGATGTCACCATTGCGTAATGCAATCTCGGAATTCTGACTGTGAATGTAGATTTATCTGCGCAAACCTAACTAAAAGTAGGCGCACATTAGCATAGTTGCATATCATTGTCAAATCTCTAGGGCGGTTGCGTCCAACAGGGCGCAGGTTGGGGAGGCTGGTTCGCGCTCCTGGGCACGGGCGGTGACATGGGAGGGGATGGTGAGACTCCTGCGCAGAGCGGAAAACGAATCGGTTCAAAGGGGCAGCTTGTCGCTGGGTACTGCTTGTGCTAGAATACTCGTATTCGAGGTATCAATGCAACCATAGTACTCTCCACCGGATCCCTAACTATGGCATTGCCCGTACCTTGAGCTGGCGGCACAGGCAGGTTTTGACGCCGTCGAGGTCATGGTCGATCACCGCTGGGACAGCCGCCAGCCGGCCTATTTGCAGCGCCTGGTCCGAGACCACGATCTTCCCGTAGCGGCCATCCATAGCCCCATCGTGCCCCACGTGCCCGGCTGGCTGCACGATCCGATGGGGCGTCTGCAAGAGTCGGCTAATCTGGCTCAGGCGGTGGGGGCGGGGGTCGTGGTTGCGCACCTGCCGATGCGTATCCGCGCGGCAAGGATAGCATTCTTTGGCTTCCGTGCCAAGCCACTGTTGGTTCCTATCTTTCTTCCCACCGATAGGGACTACCGGCGTTTCTTGCAGGATGGGTTGGCCCAATTTGAGGCTGACAATGACATCATCGTCGGCGTGGAGAACATGCCTGCCAAGCGCCTTCTGGGACGCCGGGTGAGCATTTACTCTCTCAACGGGCTGGATGTCCTGGCCGGCCTGCCCCACCTGACATTGGATACGACCCACCTCGGTACCTGGGGCCTGGATCCACTGGCTGTCTACGAACGGCTCAAGGCGCGTATCGTCCATGTGCACCTGTCCAATTTTAACGGGCAGGAACACCGGCTGCCGGGGGATGGGCATCTACCTTTGGGGGGACTGCTGCAGCGATTGACCCGAGATGGCTATGAGGGCGCAGTTTCCCTGGAATTTGACCCAGATGTGCTTCAGGCTGAGAATGAGGCACGGGTGCGGGACCATCTGTGCCAAGCGGTGCGTTTCTGCCGGCAATACATGGCCGGCTAGGCCAGCAGGATCCTAGAAGAATTGTTCGCGGCGAGGCCGGTTGCGGAGATCCCAGATGAGGGCTGCTGCTACGGCCAAAAAGAGGACCCCAAGGATAGCGACCGGCAGGACGGGGAAGGCACGTGGTTGTCCGGCGTTTACCTCAAAAGCATCCACATTGGCAGGGCCGTGGGCTCCATCATCGACCGTCAAGCGTACCACGTGCTGGTCGGTCGCCAGTCCGCTGCCAATGGGCCGACGGGCTTGCCATACGGTGTCCTGGGCCTGGAGATCCAGGTAGGACCGGCCCTGGTCATCGGTGGGCAGGCCGGCGACGTTGCGGCCATCTAGCGTCACGAAAAGCCGGCCCTCCTGAGGGCCTTGGCGGGCGAGAAGATCCACCGAGTGGCCCCGGAAGGTGAAGGTCAGGCTAGCGCCAGACTCAGTGCTTCGTAGCAGGGCCTGACCACTGGCCTCAGGGGCGATCACACTCCTCCAGCCAGATCCGGCAGCCACCGCAGGGTTGGTCTCCTCAAAGTGCCCTGGCGGCGCGACAAAAAGCGCGCCAGCCGCGTCCTGGACGGCGTCGTACACGCGGCGGGGGGTAAAGTCAACGTCGACCATGCGGAAGTAGTATGCCGCGTCGTCAGGGGCGTATTGTTGGCCCGTTTGACGAAAATACCAGATGTTGAACACGCCTGCCCAAGGCCAGTCCCGCTGGGCCAACTCGATGCCCTGCAAGGTGTATTCGGCCTGCTCTTCCTCGCTCACCCGTTTCCAGACAAGATCCTCTTTGGCGAAATAGTCCGGTGCGGCGTTCCACCCGTATTCGTTGACCCATACGGCTTTGCCGCTGTCGCCGTGCTGCTCCATGATTTCCCGTTGAAGTTCCACACGCCGGAAGTTGAGTACGTCGGGGTCAGGTGGATCGTCGGGTGGGAGGTCAAAGCCAAAGGCGTTGACTGACAGGATGTCGAAAAACTCACCGGCGCCGGCCTTGTACATCGCCTCCAAGTATTCCCCATCGGGCATCGAACGCCATTTCTCCGGATCCGGATGCGGCTCGCCCAAGGTGATGGCCAAGGGTGCCGACAAAACGTACACGTCGGGGTCAGCCTCCTTGGCTCGCTGGTACGCGATCTTGAGCAACTCGGTGTAAGCTTCCGGGTCAACAGCCTGCTCACCCCACTCGGGGTAGATATTCGGCTCATTCCAGATTTGGATGTACTGTACCCGTCCACGGAAATGATCGACAAAGGCATATACAAAATCGCCATAGTCCTCAAAACTGGTGGGGGGTGTTTCGGGACGTGTGTCCTGGATGCGGGCCCAAGCAGGAGCCCGGTCCAGGCGGGCGATGACCTGCAATCCGTTGGCCCGGTACAGGTCCACAAGCTGGTCGAATTTCTCCCAACTGCTTTCGCCGCTCACCGGATCGATGAACTCACCCTTGCGAAGTGGCTCGATCTCGGCCCAGGCGAACTGCTGTTTGGCCCAGCCCAGACCAGCCTGCCGAGCCATCTCGACGGTTCGTTCCCGCTTCCAGGGTTCAACCTCGCGGGCCAAAAAAAAATCAGCGCCATAGGGGTTGACATCAGTGTTGGGTACTGTCCGGGCCGGGCGCCAGGTGTCCCCCGATGAGCGTACCGAGAGGGAGTAGCGGATGAGAACCACACCTAGTAGCCCGGCCAGTAGTACCAGAATGGCTATGCTCACAACCGTCCGAAGGCGCAAACTTGGTCTCCTTGTCAACCCTGTCCGGCTGGCAGGGGAGTCGGGGTCTGGACCTCGTCAATCCACAAGTCTGCCAGCGGATGGTTGAAGGAGTATACCAGAAAACGCAGAAAGACGCAATGAGCAGCAGTTACCCCTGCAAGGAGCAGGCGAGTCGGGTGTGATCGAAGACGGGTTTCGCTCTAGGGTGTGGATGTCTCGATGGGCAGGCCAGCTTGTTGCCAAGCGGCGTAGCCACCCAGCAGGGCTTGAACGTTGGTGAACCCCAGGTCCATTAGCTTTCGTGCCACACGGGCACTCTGTTGCTCCTGGCCTCAAGTTCAGTAGAGGACCAGATCTTTGTCGCGGGCCAAGTCCTCCAGACGAGCATCAATCTCTTCTTCGGGGATAGAGATTGCCCCTGCCGCGTGGGATTTTTCGTAGGAGGCGCCGCTGCGTACATCCACCAAGACCGCCTGGCCTAGATCCAGCTTCTCCTGCGTCTCATCCAGAGAGGCACGCGGTACCGTCGGAAAGGGGATAGACTGGGAGGATAGGGGCTGTGCGGTAGACAGGGCACCTGAAGCTCCGCCAGCAGATTGTCGGTCTCGAAGGGAGAAGACGATCGCAAGGGCAAGGACTACCACGACCACCCCGACAACGGTTGGGACGAACAGCGATGGCTGTTTCTTGGCTCGGGTTTTCCCTTTCCCGGTGGACGTGGTCTTGCGATTCTTGTTTCGTTTTCTGGTCATTGATGCTGACAAGCCTTTCCCGATCGAATGATAACAGATCTATAGACTATGGGCAAGGAAGCCAGGTCGATCCCGGTGCTCCCAGCCAATGCATAAAGGCGCCCCGATATCTGGGACGCCTCTGTCACATCGCAGAAACCTGGGCGAGGTTCAGATACACGCCTGGTTCAAGACAAAAAGTCGCGCAGCTTGCGACTCCGGCTGGGATGGCGCAGCCGTCCTAGCGCCTGGGCTTCGATCTGACGGATGCGCTCCCGGGTTACACCAAACTTTTTACCCACTTCTTCCAGCGTGTAGCTGTAGCCATCCACCAATCCGAAGCGCAGTTGAAGGATCCGGACTTCTCGGGGCGTTAGCGAAACAAAGATGTCGTCGATCTGGTCCCTGAGCAACTGCTGCGATGCCTGGTCGGTGGGCGATGGGGCTTCGCTGTCTTCGATAAAGTCACCCAGGAAGCTGTCATCCTCCTCTCCTACCGGCATCTCCAGCGAGAGGGGGCGCTGAGCGACCTTGATGGTCCGCTCTACCTTCTTGGGACCGACACCCAACTCTTTTGCAATCTCCTCGGTGGTTGGATCACGACCCAACTCCTGGACCAACTGGCGAGTGACTCGCGCCAAACGGTTGATCTGTTCGTACATGTGCACCGGTACGCGGATGGTACGGCCCTGGTCGGCAATGGCCCGCGTTACGGCCTGCCGGATCCACCAGGTAGCGTAGGTAGAGAATTTGAATCCTCGCCGGTAGTCGAATTTCTTGACTGCCCGGATGAGGCCGATGTTCCCTTCCTGGATTAGATCGAGGAAAGGTACTCCCCGCCCTACATACTTTTTGGCCACACTGACCACAAGACGGGAATTGGCCTTGATCAGGTGCTCCTGAGCTGCCTGTCCATCCCTGATCAACTCTCGCAGGTCCCAACGCTCATCTTCGCTCATGTGGCCGTCCCTACTCAGACGCCACTTGGCGTTACGTCCTGCTTCCATCCGCTTGGCAAGTGACACCTCTTGCTCGGCAGTTAGCAGAGGGATGCGTCCGATCTCCCTGAGATAGAGGCTAATGGAATCGTCCACGTCAATAGCAGTCAGATCTGCCTCCCCTGACATCGTCTCTGGTTTCGCGGTTTCTATCTTTTCCTTATCTCTAGCCACAGGCTCTTCCAGCTCAACGTCGCTGATCTCAATTCCCTGCTCGATAAGGGCTGCCAAGGCATCCTCCAGTTGCTCGATATTCAGTTCGGCTTCAGGGATAGCCTCCATCACGTCGTCGTACGTGACGTATCCCTGGCTGCGCCCCAAACCCAACAGCCCCTCGATGGCTGTTATCCCCTCCAAATCCCCATTGGATGGTTCGTCCTTTTGGATCATTGGAGCCTTCTGTTCATCCACCACTTCCACCATACTCATCCTAACCATTCTCTCCCACTTGCTGGGCTTGGCGATAGCACTCATGCCAAGGGCGGCAGCCCAGCTTGTGATCGACTTGATCCCCACACACCAAATGAGAGCCGGGCAAGATTGCATTGAGCAGCCAATTTAGTCGGCACGATATTGTAAGGCCAGCATCTCCTTGCCGTCAGTAACCAAGGTCACACCTTCCCCGGCCAAGTACTCGCACCGGCAGAGGGAGGCGGCAACCATCTTGCCCAGCAAAGCTTAAAGCAGTAGTCACGGAGTGACCGTCTCATCTATGCCGCTAGACCCCCAGAGTCCAAGGATCATCCCCTACTCGACCTCAGCTAGACCTGGATCAGAGCCCTCCTACCTAAGGCAGGAGGAGAATGCAACCAACACCATTATACCACGGAAAGGGAAAAAGTGTACCCCCCAGTTTTCTAAAAATATGTAAATTCGGTGCTCAAAACAGATATCTATGGCAAGTTTGAGCAACCGATGGAACCTTTTCTGCGGCCCGGAGGTGTCGCAAGCGAACCGTCTGGGTGCTACGGAGCGCCGGGGGCCTGGTTCATTTGACAATACACGTCATCGGTTGTAAAATGTTGCGCGTTCACGCCGCCTAGGTACGAGTAGCAGCCAGAGCCCGGGCCCTCCGAGGCTTTGATTAGATCAGTGGCTGGCCCCGAGGCGACACGCGACATCGACATCTTGTTCAAGGAGGATCGAATACATGTCAGCACTCAATAGTTTCGAGCAGACCATGCTTTGGGGCGTGCTCGTAGTGGCATTTATTGCCCTGATCTATGCCTGGTGGTTGTGGCGCGACACGGTGCGCCGCGACAAGGGCAGCAAAGCGATGCAGGAGGTCTGGCTGGCAGTGAAGGTGGGCGCCAATGCCTACCTGGGACGGCAGTTGCGGACGATGCTGCCCATCCTGGCGCTGCTGGCCGTGGTCTTGTTCTTCAGCGTCTTTGTGGTCGAGCCAACTCGCGAAGCAAGGGAGGTGTTTCCCACCGAGGACGCCGCTCGCTTGTGGTTGGGAATTGGACGGAGCCTGGCCTTTATCCTTGGCGCAGGCTTTTCGATGCTGGTCGGGCAATTGGGCATGCGGGTGGCCATTGAGGGCAACATCCGGGTCGCGGCTGAAGCGGTTCGGGGCAATTATAACGGCGCGCTGACTGTGGCCTACCGGGCTGGTACCTTCACCGGGATGCTGACCGACGGCCTGGGCCTGCTGGGCGGTACCGCCATCTTTATGGTGTTCGCCCAGGCTGCCCCAGACGCCTTGCTTGGCTTTGGCCTGGGTGGTACGTTGGTGGCCCTCTTTATGCGCATCGGCGGAGGCATCTACACCAAGGCCGCTGACGTGGGCGCCGACTTGGTGGGGAAGGTGGAGCAGGGTTTGCCTGAGGATGACCCGCGCAATGCCGCTGTCATCGCGGATCTGGTGGGCGACAACGTGGGCGACTGTGCCGGCATGGCCGCTGACATCTTTGAGAGCTACGAGGTCACCATCGTCTCGACGTTGATCCTGGGGCTGGTTTTGATGTACCAAACCGGCGATACCTTCTGGATCGTTTACCCCCTCATCGTACGGGCCATCGGCGTCATCTCTTCCATCTTTGGCACTTTTACGGTCCCGATCTGGGAGAAATTCCCCATCAAGTTCCTGCGGGCCCATGACGCCGAGGAGGCAATGTTCCGCTCCTACGAGGTGTCTTCCATTAATACCATCATCTTTGCCTTTCTCTTCTCCTGGTTCTACGCCGGCGAGTGGCAGTTGGCGACGCTGAACGCTGTTGGTGTGGGGCTGGCCGTGGCCTTTAACCCACTCACTTCCCTCTTTACTTCGATCAAGCGCAAGCCGGTGCAGGAGATTGCCGAGTCCACCCAAACAGGCTCGGCCACGACAATCCTATCCGGTCTGGCTGTGGGAATGGAGGCCAGTGTGTGGAGCCTGGTGGCGATTGTCATTGCGCTTTCCGCCGCCCTGATTGTCTTCCGGGGAGAGCCCATCATCTATACGTTCTACGGCGTGGCGATGGTCGGCATTGGCATGCTCTCACACACCGGCAACAACGTGGCCATGGACGCCTACGGTCCCATTGCAGACAATGCGGCTGGCATCGGGGAGATGGCCGGCGTTGGGGACCAGGCCAGATCTCTGCTGGACGAGCTGGATGCGGTGGGCAATACCACCAAGGCCATCACCAAACAGGTTGCTATTGCCTCAGCAGTGGTGGCCGCCACAGCTCTCTTTTTCTCTTTTGTGGCCGATGCATTGACCCTGGCCTATCCCGGTATGAGCGTTGAGGATCTGCTGGAGCAGGGCATTTCGATCGCCTCTCTGACAGGCATCATCGGCCTCCTGTTGGGTGGAGCGTTGCCTTTCTTGTTCTCAGCCTTCTCGCTGAGGGCCGTGGCCCGCGGCGCCAACCTGGTTGTTGACGAGGTCCGCCGCCAGTTCAGGGTTCCGGGCGTGCTCGAAGGCACAGCGAAGCCGGATTACGGCAAAGTGGTGACTATCGCGACCTCCTCTGCCCAGAAGGAGTTGGTCAGCCTGGTCGCTCTATCAATCGGCGTGCCCCTGTTGGTCGGCGTCATTTTTGACGTGAAAGCGCTGGGCACCTTCCTGGCTGGCGTCATCCTGACTGGCCAGTTGCTGGCAGTCTTTATGGCTATCGCCGGTGGCGCACTGGACAATGCCAAAAAGTACATCGAGGATGGTCACTATGGCGGCAAAGGCTCGCCAGCTCATAAGGCGGGCGTAGAGGGTGATACGGTGGGCGACCCGCTCAAGGACACGGCCGGCCCGGCGCTGAACCCGATGATCAAGGTCGTGAACCTGGTGAGCTTGCTGGCTGCACCCTTGATCATCCAGGCGCAGGGTACCATTGGGCTCTGGATCGCTGGCGTTGGCCTGGCTGCCCTGGTCATCTGGGCCATCTGGACGAGCAAGAAGGACGTGAATGTGGGTCTGGGCTAGCAAGTCCGGAGTACGGGAATGAGAAAGGGCTGGGGGATTGTACCCCCCAGCCCTCTGTTCGTGGTGTACGTGTCGCTACCCCCTCAAGTCCGGTTACCTTGCGATGATCCTATGGTACCGCTTCTTGCCAGCGCGGAGGAGGATGTCGCCATCTACCAGGTTCTCAGTTGTAATGAGCGCGTCAACGGCGCTCACTGGCACGTCATTGACGTAGGCACCCATCTGCTGGATCAGGCGGCGGGCGTCGCCTCGAGAGCGGCAGAGCCCTGCCCGCTGAAACAGCTCGGGAGCCGGGATCCCGGCTTGTAGTTCACCCGCATCGACCTCGGTGGTAGGGACCGCATCGCTTACCATGCCCTTGCCGAAAAGCTCGCGAGACGTATTTCGGGCCTCATGGGCCGCGTCTTGGCCGTGGAGTGTTTTGGTCGCCTCGAAGGCCAGTACCTCCTTCGCCTGGCGGATCTCGGCGCCGGAAAGCCGGCCAAGTTCGTGGACCTGATCCATGGGCAGAAAGGTAAAGATGGCCAGGAAACGCTCCACATCGGCATCCTCAGTATTGATCCAGTACTGGTAGAATTCGTAAGGCGAGGTCAGCTCGGGATCTAGCCAGATCGCACCCTCCGCTGTCTTGCCCATCTTTGCCCCGGAGCTTGTGGTCAGCAGTGGGTAGGTCAGAGCGAATGCCTGCGCAGCCTCTTTCCTGCGAATCAGGTCCACACCAGCCAGGATGTTGCCCCATTGGTCATTGCCGCCTGCCTGGAGCACGCAGCCGCGCGTCCGGTGGAGATGCAAAAAGTCATAGGACTGCAGAAGCATGTAGTTGAACTCGAGAAAGTTGAGCCCCCCCTCGCTGTCGTAGCGCCGACGGTAACCCTCAGCGGCCAGCATGCGATTGACGCTGAAGTGGCGGCCGATGTCGCGCAAGAACTCCACATAGTTGAGCGGCCGCAACCAATCGGCATTGTTTAGCATGAGCGCCTTGTCCTGGGAAAAGTCAAGGAGGTTGGCCATCTGCTTTCTCAGATTGGCGACGTTGGCGTCGATTTGCTCAACGGAAAGGAGCTTGCGCATCTCGTCTTTGTCACTGGGATCACCGATCATGCCCGTGCCACCGCCCATGAGGGCGATGGGTTTGTGACCGTGCCGCTGCAAGTGGGCCAGGGCCATGATGGGAACCAAGTGGCCCACATGAAAGCTAGGCGCGCTTGGATCAAAGCCCACGTAGCAGGTAATGGGCTGCTCCACAGCAGCCCGTACCCCCTCTTCGTCCGACACCTGTTCGATGAATCCTCGTTCCCTCAGTACGTCGTAGGCATTTGTGGTCACGTCCCCATCCTCCTGACTTGCTGCTGATTGATGTGTCCCGCTCGGACAGCGCGCCCTAGCGGTTTGGTCCTGAACAAATCAAAGGCCCCGGCACTCACTTGGAGGCCGGGGCTTGTGTGTGTTCAGCACGACGTGCATGAGCACTCTGGCTGTGCTAGGCAATTGTCATCTGCCCAGAGGCCTCCCCAGCCAACCGGCATAATCGTCGGTATAATAGAACGCCTCAGCCAGCAAAGAGTACATCCAATGCTCCATGGATACTATCTCTGTCTTTTACCAATCCTCTGTGCTCTGGAGCGGAGATCCAGAGCGCGCCAAGTATAGCACATGTCCGCAATTCTGGCAAACTGCCGCTTCGCTGGTAATAGGCATTAGGCATGCCTGGCCAATGCTACCCGCTGTGGCGTTGAGGTCCGTCTTTCTCTCAGCGAGCGTGCTGGCTGCGCTGCACGGCCCACTCGATGATGTCCGGGGTCCTGGCGACTGGCGTACAGAGGCGCTGGGGATCAGGTTGAATGCCGATGCGCCCCAGATCCAGCCGGTCAGAATCCCAGCATGCCTGGACTGTGACATCGGCATCCATCAGTCCATCGCTGTGATGGATACAGGCATAGGTCAGGAGTTCCAGCCTCTCCTCACAAAGTGACAGATAGGAGCCCTGCAGGCTCTGAGCAAAGGCCGCGGCCCGGCGTCCATGTTCCAGGTCCCAACCTTCGGTGAGCCGCTGGGAATCGTGGAGGTAGGCAAACAGCTCCGTGAGCTCTGGGTCTGCTCCCGTTTCTTTGGCTAGGCGCAGTCCATTCTCACACACACGCGCCCAGTGATGGATACCGTGGATGCCCTCCAGGTCCAAGGCAAAGCCGCGCTGGATAAGGCTCATCAAGTCTCTGGAAATTGGCATTGTGGTGGCTCTCCTTGAACATCTGCGAATTCGGGTAATCAGATGAGAGTATAGCATGCTTTCTGTTGCTTGCCAAGTGAGGGCAGATTTGTCCTGTAAGAGGCCGCAGCGGCTGCGAGCTTTCGGTCCGCCCCAGCAGACCTCCGCGGGCCGAGATGGCTTCTACATAGAACCTCCATCTGATTTTCACCAAAACTCTAGAGTGTCGGTAGAAATCTCCATCTCTGTCTGATACACTGAGGTGGACAGTCACAATCGAGGATCCATGCTCGTACCCTGGGACAAGCAGGATCGATCTGCTGCCCGGCCTTTGCGCTTTGCCCCTCACACAGAACGCGTATCTCCATGCCTCTGCAAAGCAAAGGACTGTTGGCTCCCCCCCGGGAAGTGACCGCGGATGCCTGCCTGGCTTGGCAGCGATCAGGTGTAACGTTCTGCCACCCAAGCCGTTAGACAGATGATTGGCACGGCACCTGTTGAGTCCGTTCAGGATAATCAAGGGGGGGTAAGATTGCCCAGGTAAGCATCCGCATATCGCTTCAGTGCAAGGAGGCCAACGATGTAGCGTAGCCAGTTGAGCAGTTGCTCGTCGATCGTGGACATTCGGTCCTGAATGGACCAAACCAGTCTGTTCCAAGCGGGCATTCCACTAGTCAGTCTAAAACGAGGAGGTTTGTCATGAAGAAACGTTCCGCAATACTGATTCTCGCTTTGCTTTTGACCTTGGTGGTCACAGTGTCTCCTGCTCTGGCTCAAGCCAGGCCGGTTCACGTTGCGGGAGTGATCATCGCCGTGGATGCCGGTGCATCCCAGTTTACAGTAAAGCCCCGTTACCGAGATGCGTTGACAGTCCAGACCTCGGTTGACACCGAGTACTTTCGCAAGATTCAGCACAGTGGCCTGGAACCCATCTCCTTTGACAACCTGGGGGTCGGAAATCAGGTCAAAGTTGCTGGCACGTGGGAGGGCGAGGTGCTGCAAGCCGGCAACGTGGTTGTGATGCCAGCCATCTCACCTCCTCCAGTTGTGATACATGGTGCTATCGCTGTTCTGAATACCAGCAACGGTACCATGACAGTTGAGCCCCGGACAGGGAGTGCGGTCATCGTGCAGACTTTTGGGGAGACCGAGTTTTTTCGCACTGTCCAGCATGGCCGTCTGGTGCCGATCGATTTCACAGACTTGGCTGTTGAGGAATGGGTCAAAGTGCAGGGCGCCTGGGATGGTGACGTGCTCAATGCCATACGGGTGACTGTGATGCCCTTCGCGCCCGCGCCTCCACCACGGCTGGTGGCCGGTAGCATTGGGGAGCTGCTTTCCGAGAGCGATTTCAGCCTTGATCATCAGCGCCGAGAGGCGATCACGGTCAAGACGGTGGAAACTACAAAGTTCTACCGGACACTTGGTTGGGGGCGCCTTGAGCCGATCACCTTTGGTGATCTTGCAGTTGGAGACTGGGTGGCTGTCCTGGGCAAATGGGATGGCGAAGTACTGAACGCCGATGTCGTGACCGTGACGCGTGGCCACGGTGGCGAGGCGGAGGGCGTCCTCGAGGCCGGAGAGGTCTTTGAGGCCGACGAACTCGTGGACGAGATAGATACACTTCAGATCCAGCCATAAGCTGCTGTACCTGCGTCTGTGAGTGGACCTAAACCGTTCAGAGCCTGCCGAGGGGAGGAAGCCTCTCTGATGGTGGGCTCTGTATCGTTATTCTACAGGATCGAGGGATGTGCATGAAAGCCGAGGGTACTGCAGAGAAGCGACTGTTCGTCCGGCACGCGCCATGGCTGCTGTTGACTATGGTCATTCTGGTTGCCCTGGAGGTCAGCCTACTGGCTGCGTATACCGGATCGGACGTCTTTTACGTCTGTCCAGCTGGCCCACCGGCGTGTGACTATGGCTCCATTCAGGATGCCGTGGACGCGGCTGCTGATGGCGATACCATCAAGGTGGCAGAAGGTACTTATACGGGCGTTCATGAGCGCACCGCTCCAGCTAGCTATGAGGGACCGGCCAACCTTCGCCAGATGGTCTACCTCACCAAAACGGTGACGATCCAGGGTGGCTATGCTATGGACGATTGGACTACTCCCAACTTGGTGGCTCATCCCACAGTGCTGGACGCTCAGGGTCTGGGACGGGTAGTGCTGATTGCTGGAGAGCATACACCTGCGATCAAGAGTTTGCGCCTGACCGGCGGGGATGCGTCGGATCTGGGTGGTACGCTGTCGACAGACGCGGGCGGCGGCATCTATGTCCTCACTTCCGCGGCAACGATCGAGCAATGTCTCATCTATGGGAACATCGCTGGCACAACCGAGTGGGGCGGCGCTGGAGGTGGCCTATACCTGGCCTCCAGCGCCGCTTCTATCCGGGACAATACCATCCGGAATAATACTGCCGCTACTGTAGGCGAAGGCTTTGGCGGTGGTCTGTCCCTGTATGATAGCAAAGCCACGGTCAGCAACAATGAGATCCATGATAACACGGCCAGTACCGGTAATTGGGGACACGGGGGCGGCGTGGACCTATACGCTAGCGCAGCGACAGTGAGGAGCAATGAGATCCTCAGCAATACTGCCAGCACGTCTGACCAGGGCTTCGGTGGCGGACTGCATTTGGAGGAATCTGCAGCCAATGTAACGGGAAATACAATCCAGGGCAATATTGCCAGCAAGGAGACTGAAGGCGGTGGCGGCGGATTGTCCGTGATCGGTGCTGGCCCGCTGCTCCGTGACAATGTCATCCAGAACAACGTCGCTAGTGCCAGTAGTGCCAGCTATGCATATGGTGGCGGGCTAAATCTCTGGAAAAGCGATGCCAAGCTGAACGGCAATGTGATCCGTGACAATGTTGCCAGCATGGGGGACTGGGGATTTGGCGGGGGGCTGAACCTGTCTGAAAGCGAGGCTGTGCTGGAGAACAACGCGATTATCGACAATCGGGCCGGTGGTCATGGTTCTGGCCTGTTTATCGGAGGAAAGGCGCCAACCCTGACCCACACGACCATCGCGCGCAATCGGGAGGGCGATGATAGCGGGCTCTATGTCGCTGACAACAGCGCGCTAGTCCTTTCGAATACGATCCTCGTGGGCCAGGGGACGGGTATCATCGTCGAGGAAGGTACCAGTGCTGAATTGGAGGGCGTGCTGTGGTATGCCAACGGGAACAACAGCGGTGGCGGCGGCAGCTTCAATGTGTCCAAGGCGGCCACCGGCAATCCAGCTTTTGCTATCGATGGCTACCACATTCTCGCAGAATCGGCAGCCATCAATGCAGGTGTAGATGCGGGAGTGGGTGTGGACATCGACGGCCAGGCGCGGCCAAACCAGCTTGTGGATCTGGGGGCCGACGAATACTGGCCACCTGCTGGACAGAGTCACATCTATTTGCCACTGGTGTGGTCCAGGTAGCGAGGGAGGGCATCCTCCCGAATCTCGCTACCCCCATAGCACAAAACACAGCGCAAACTCGGCGCCGTGCGCGATGCGAATAAAAGCACCGATCTGTCTTTCGTGGGTGACTGGGAGGCCTCCGAGGCAGCGAGCCGAAGGTTCGTTGCCCTCGAGGCCTTCTTCGTGTGGCCAGACAGCCATCTGTCTGGGAGGCAGCCGAGTAATCTGCTAGGGTCGCTTTGTTGACCGCGGCCGAGGTCGTGGCGGCTCAGGTTCGGGATCCCTGGGGCGTTCAGGCTCGGGCTCCTTGGTACGCTCAGGCTTGGCCGGCGGGGGCTCCTGTGGCATCCTGGTGAACTCGGGTTGTGGTGGCTTCGGTGTGTGCTCGGGCTGTCTGGTACGCGCGGGTGACTGGACACGGGTTGCGACAGGCGTTCTGGTGTGCAGGCGCTGCCGCTGCGGCGTAGCAGAAGCGGTCGGCTGGTGTTCCAGACGCGGCCGCTCCCGAGGTGTAGTGGTCAGGCTTGGTACGACCATGGGGCTTGTTGACTGTGGCCGTGGCGTACGTAGAGATCTTTGCAGCGACGGCGGTACAGGGGTGCTTGTCGGCTCCAGCTCCCCCTCTTGTTTGTCTGCCCGCCATACGGAGGTTGCAGTTGGCGTGCTCGAGGGAGTTGGCTCCGAGCCCGGGATGTCTTCCATCGTGGGTGAGGGAGTCTGCGTTGGAGAGGGGATGGGTGAGGGACCGGACTGAGGCGTCAGGGTCGCACCGGTATTCGGCCTTGGCCCAGCAGGTTCCACCACTGGCTCAACCTCGAGCCTCAGCGCCACAAGCTCTCCATTGCCTTGCGCCTGAGCTCTTGACCTGTACCCGCTTCCTCAGCTCAGGCTCACCCAGAATCACGGTGTCCGAGTTCAAATAGACATAGAACTCCTCAACCTGCCAAAAGTCATCAGTTACCGCAGTCAGGCTGCCAGCGAACTCTACCTTTGTCTGGCGGCGCTGGTTCAAGACGTTCTGCGTTTCCTCGATTCGTTCCCAGAAAAAATCCTCGCGCAGTTGCTGCTTTGCCACAGGATCGATGGCCACCGAAATCTGAACCCACTCAACGGCACGTTTGATGGGATGGAGGAGGTCGCCTGGCAAGCTGTCGTCGGCAGCAGTGACGGATGCCCACCCGCCACTCAGCAACAACACAAGCACCATGACCAAGGCTGCCGCCCACCGGAAAACTGGTTGGACTGTCAGGTCGGCCCGGAGACGGTCGAACAGGACCAGTCGGGATGGCGCAGCAGCGGGCATGGCTTCCAGAGTGGCCAGCATCCTCTGCTTTTGAGCGGCTTTGACCTCGGGACGAGCATGGGGTACTGGGATACTGCGCAGGTCGTTGGACAGGGTCAAAAGAGCATGCAGCTCGGATGCCTGGGCCCCGTACTGGGCCAGGCAATCATCCAGGCTCCGCCCTGTCTCCATTTCGGACAGGCACTCGGCCAACGCGATTCCCAGACTACTCATCATAACATCCTTCGGTATCCAGTGCCTGTCGCAAGGCCTTGAGCGCGCGATGCTGGAGCACCTTTGTGGCATTCTCTGTTCTGTCTAAAACTCGGGCCGTCTCAGCATGGCTGAGTCCTTCAATGAAGCGGAGAAGGATCACCTGGCGGTAGGATTCAGTCAGGTGGCGCATCGCCCGGGCCAGACAGGCCTGCTCCAGTCGGTGTTCTGCTGTCTCGGCTGGGTTTGAGGGCGCAGCGATTACTTGCTCCTCCAAGGGTAGCATGTCGTTCCGCCCTGCTTGACGGTGATGGTCGGTCAGCAGATTGCGGGCGACAGTGTACAGCCAGGCCAAGATGGGCTGACCCCGGTAGGTATAGCCGGAAACCCTCTCCACCAGTCTCAGGAATACCTCACCAGCCAGGTCCTCGGCCAGCATCGGGTCACCGGACCGGTAGAACAGGTACGTATAGACGGCATCGTAATGCCGTTGGTAGATCTCGGCGAATGCTGCCGGCTCTCCCTTCTTGGCAGCCTGGATCAGCCGGGCTTCATCACTTGGCATGGGCATCCTGTTCGTTCGTTTAACGGGCTTCTGCCAAAAAGGTTACGTTGGGCACCATGGCAGAATGCTCTGAAAAATGCTGCGCGCAGGGCATTGTACCACACGACGCTGAAAAGGGCACAAAACAGGCTCCACACGCAAGAGTACTCATTTGTTCAAGGAGTGATGTCGTGATATAATTCTAGCGTGAGTCCTTGACTACTGCACAGGGATGAGCAACTGGATCTGATAGGGAGGGATTATGCCCAGGTTCGCAAGTATTTGCGGAATTCGTGCTGGTCGTCCTGCAGTGTGTTGGCCGGCTTGTACCTTTGAAATCTTTGTCCCGGTTGAGATGTTTTGTTCAAGGTTCTCCCCAATGGTGCACAGATGACAACGGAGATTGCCCTTACACTCACAATCATTGTTGCAGCGCTGACCCTCTTTGCCACTGAGAAGCTCCGGGTGGATTTGGTCGCGCTGATTGTTCTGTTGTCCGTTGGTCTGCTTGGCCTGATTAGCCCCGACAGGATCTTTGACGGCTTTGCGAATTCGGCCGTGGTCACCGTTTGGGCGGTCTATATCGTTTCCGGTGGGTTGTTCAGGACAGGGGTTGCCGATGCGATGGGCCGGGGCATTCTTCGGCTGGCAGGCGACAGGGAACCCAGACTCATCGCGACGATCATGGTGACCTGTGGCGTGATCTCGGCTTTCATGAATAACGTCGGCGCTACGGCCATGCTCATGCCGGCCTTGATCGGCATCTCGCGCCGAACCAAGGTCGCGGTCTCCAAGCTCCTCATCCCGCTCTCGTTCTCGTCGCTGCTGGGTGGCGCGATGACCCTTATTGGTACACCCGCCAACATTCTGGCTATGGGTATTCTGGCCGATCATGGGCTCCCGACGGTTGGGTTCTTTGGCTTTGTCCCGATGGGCATTGTTCTCCTGACGACAGGCGTCGTGTACATGGTTCTGATCGGACGCCACCTGCTGCCTGAGCGCCAGGGTGCGCAGGCCCGGCAGGATGTCTATCGCCTGAGAGAGTACGTAACAGAGGTGGGGATACCAGCCGAGAGCCCTCTTGCAGAAAAAACACTGTTGGAATCCCATCTTGGCAAGGACTATGACTTGACGGTGATGGCCCTCGAGCGCAACGGTGTGAGCCAGGCTCGAATCGGGAGAGATACCCGCATTCAGGCCGGCGATCTGCTCACGCTCAAAGGCTCGGCGGACAGCCTTATGGTGGCCCGGGAAGAACTGGGGCTGGCCATAGAGGCCGGAGGAAGCCTGGACATTGAGCGGTTGGAACCAGGGAGTGTTCAATTGATTGAGGCTACCCTGTCCCCGAATTCTGGTCTGGTGGGCCGCACCTTGCGAGGGGTACACTTTCGCGATCGCTATGGCTTCACCGCCCTGGCCCTTTGGCGGCATGGAGAGGCGATTGCCGAAAAGCTCCGCGATCTGCCGTTGCGTTTTGGGGATTCCCTACTGCTGCAGGGCCCGGGGCACCGGGTGTCGGATCTCCAGGAGGGCGGGGATTTCCTGGTGCTGGAACCACTCGAATTGGAGCAGCTTCGGCCCAAGAAGGCGCCCATCGCGATTGCTGCTTTGGTGATAGCTGTCCTGTTGGTCCTCTTCGCAGACTTTAACATTTCGATGGCGATGGTAATGGCGGCGGTGGCCATGGTTCTAACCGGCTGCCTCTCCATCGAGGAGGCACACGAGAGCATTGACTGGAGGACCGTGTTCCTGGTTGCAGGCATGCTGCCTCTTGGCATGGCCATGGAAGAGACAGGCACAGCACAGTACCTGGCCGACATCATGGTCAATACCTTGGGCGATTTCGGACCTCTCGCACTGCTTGGCGGGATATACTTGCTGGCGGCGCTCATCACCCAGGCCATGTCCAACGCGGCCGCTATTGTGCTCATCGTTCCCATTGCCTTGGATACTGCTCTGGGATTGGGCGCCAATCACCTCACATTCACGATGGCCACGGTGATTGGTGCGGCTACCAGTTTTCTGTCGCCTGTCGGGCACAAAGCCAATGTACTGGTCTTTGGCCCGGGAGGCTACCGCTTCTTTGACTATACGCGGGTGGGTGCGCTGCTTACGGTTGGCCTGCTCATCGTTTCCATGATCTTTCTCCCCATCTTCTGGCCACTCTTTCCATAGATCTGACACTAGCGTGAAATAATCGCTGGGCTCTGCTAGAATATCTTGGCCGCGGTTATTTCTGGAAAACTACTCTTGACCTGGGGTCGTGGGCAGTGTGCTTGGGGCCCACTGCTGCACGGCAGGAACACGTACAGTTATTTGGAAATCTCCAACGAATCTCCATGTGGCGCTGTCATGGTGGGTGGTCGTATTTCTTGAGCTGCGCCGGCCTGTTACAGGAGTAGGCAGACCAGGGTTTTCTTCCAAAACTGCACACAACCTCCAGGAATCCTCCACGAAATCTCCATGCTTTTCTACTACAATGGCATCTACAATACCGAGCAAGCGCCTGTGAGCGTGTATCCGCAGAAAAGGAATGGAGGAAATGATGCAGCGATTTTGGAAGATGGCAGGGATCGCGACGCTAGTCGTGATGCTGGGGGTGGCCGTGCTTGGCGTTGCGGCCTATGCGCAGGATGACGGAGGGACACCCTTTGATTTCGGCGCAAGATTCAAGGAGGCAGTCGCCAAAGCTCTAGGCGTAACCGTCGACGAGTACGACGCAGCGGTAGAGCAAGCCCACGAACAGGTCATCGATGAGGCCGTGACCGAAGGTTGGCTGACCGAGGACCAAGCCCAGCGGATGCAGGAACAGATGGACAAGGCCCCTGGTGACCGGGGTCGGGGCAAGGGCTTCATGCGACGAGGCGACGGCTTCTTGGGACGCCGTGGGGATTCGCCCATCAACGCAGCGGCAGAAGCGCTGGACATGACCGTCAGTGACCTGATGGCCGAGATCCAGGGTGGCAAGAGCATCGCTGACGTGGCCACGGAGAAGGGTGTGGACCTCCAGGTTATCATCGACGCCTATCTGAAGCAGGTTGGGGAGACCCTGGACCAGGCGGTGCAGGATGGCAGGATCACCCAGGATCAGGCCGACTTGATGTTGGAACAGGCTGGGAAGCGGGTGCCTGAGATGTTGAACAACACCTGGGAAGGCCGGGGGCCGGGTCGTTTTCCGCCGGGTGGCTTTCCGGGCGGTCATCCAGGACACATGGGCTATCCAGGCACGAGTGACGCCTAGTCGCAGGAGCATAACGGCTGAGTGGTTTTTGGGGCAGGCGTGCGTAGGGAAGCGGGTCTGTGCCTCCATCGGGGGCTGACGATCGAGAAAGGTAGACATTACTGCCCGAGAATAACCTAGATATCACCGATTCGCGAGCACGGGCGAGGGGTCTCTCAACAGACGTGAACAGGGGCGCCTTCGCTCTCTCTTTGGACAGGCGCTCACAAAACTGCACCGTCTTTCCACCAGATCTCCATCAAATCTCCACATCTTTGTGCTATCATTATCATAGGGACGGTCACTTGGAGCTGATCGATCAACGATGACAGAGTAGGAGAAAGGTCCCTGTGTTTCGTGATAGTCTGTCGTGGTGAGCTAGCAGAGATCACCGAGCACCAACCAGTGAGTGTGTGATCGATGCCTGGTCTGGCCTCGATCTTGTCTCCTGTTCTCCCTGGCTGCCCGGCGGCTGTGGAACCAGCGCCTGTTGATGCTCTGTCTGCTACTGGGCCTGGTGGCGGCTGTTGGCCTGTTGTCCAGCATTCCCCTCTATGCCGACGCGGCGCAGAACCGGCTCCTCCAGGGTGAGTTGGAGAATGCCGATAGCGCATCTGAGACGGAAGCGACGATGGCTCGCCCGCCCTTTTCCTTTCTGTGGCGCTATATCGGCGCCTGGCATGGCAACGTCACCTGGGAGGAGTACGGGCCGGTCGACGCCTATCTGACCGAGCAGGCACCGACCATCATCGATCTGCCCGCTCGAAACGCAGGTACGCCACGTCGCCACCGACAAGATGCGCCTCTTCCCCAGCGAGGATGCCGCCTTTGTCCCCGACGAGCCGCTGCTGTGGGCCAGCTTGGGCTTTGTCAGCGACCTGGAGGCGCACATCCAGCTCGTGGAAGGCGAGTTCCCGGAGGCCATCAATACTGGGCCCGCCGAGGGCGCGCCCGGTGATGTAGTTGAGGTCCTGGTCAGCCGCAAGACGGCCGATCTACTGGGCTTGCAGGTGGGCGAGCTCTATACCCTGTTTGCCACGGGCCAGGTCGGGGCGCAGATCCCGGTGCGCATCGCCGGCGTCTGGCAGGCGGGTGATACGAGCGATCCTTTCTGGTTCTACCAGCCTGATGCCTTTGACGAGATGCTGCTGACGTCCGAAAGCGCCTTCGTGGACCAGGTCGTGCCCACGCTGGAGGCACCCGTAGCGACGGCCGTCTGGTACCAGATCTACGACGGCAGCCGCGTCCGGCCGGCCACCGTAAACGGGCTCTTGGAAAACGTCGCCGTCGTCGAGGCCCGCGTCACCGTCCTGCTCAACAACACCACCCTCGACGTTTCCCCCGTGCCGGCCCTGCAGAGCTATGGCAAATCGGCCAGCCTGCTGACCCTGGTGCTGACCATCTTTAGCCTGCCGGTCATCGGCCTGGTCGCCTATTTCATCAGCCTGATCGCGGGCATGGTCGTGCGGCGCGGCCAGAGCGAGATCGCCATCATGCGCAGCCGGGGCATCAGCCGGCGCAAGATCGTCAACCTCTACCTGCTGGAGGGCCTGCTGCTCGGCGGCCTGGGCCTGGCCGGCGGGCTGCTGCTGGGCCGCTGGATGGCCCAACTGATGAGCCGCACCCACACCTTTCTCGACCCGGCCATTCTGACGGGCTAGCGGCGGCGAACCGATGGCCATCGTCTTTACGCCCACCTCTCTGGCCTATGCCCTGGTGGGCGTCGCCTTGACGCTTGTTGCCCTCCTGATCCCGGCCCTGATCGTGGCCCAACACTCCATCGTCACCCTGCGCTGGGAGCAGGCGCGGTCGCTGCTGGCCCCGGTGTGGCAGCGCTACTTTCTGGATCTCATTCTGTTGGTGCCGCCTCTTTACGGTTGGTACCAACTGGCCAAGCAGGGCACGATCACCCTGGGTTCGGGCGGCAACGATCCCTTTTCCAATCCGCTGCTCTTTCTGGTGCCGGTGCTTTTCTGTTTCTCGCTCGGCCTGCTTTTCCTGCGTTTCTTCCCGCTGCTGATGAAGCTCCTGGCCAGGCTGGCAGCCTGGCTGCCAGGCACGACGCTGCTGCTCACGCTGCGCCAACTGGCCCGCTCCACCACGCAATACGCCGGGCCGCTGCTGCTGCTCACCCTGACGGTCAGCCTGGCCACCTTTACCGCCTCGATGGCGGTCACCCTGGACGAGCACCTGTGGGACCAGGTGTACTACCAGGTCGGCGCCGACCTGAACCTGGCCGAGCTGGGCGAAAGCACCGAGGAGACGGAGACGGTCACGCTGCCGGGCCAGGAGACGACGACCGAGCAAACTTCGGCAGGACGAGCCGCTCTGGCTCTTTCTGCCCGTCAGCGAGCACCTGGATGTGGCCGGCGTCAAGGCCGCGGCCCGCGTGGGCGATTACAGCGCCACGGCCAACATCGGCGGCCGCCAGCAGGCGGGGCAGATCCTGGGCATCGACCGGGTCGACTTTCCGGGAGTAGCCTTTTTCCGGCCCGATTTTGCCTACAACGAGTCGTTGGGCGAGCTGATGAACCGGCTGGCCGTGGCTTCGGACGGCATCCTGGTGAGCAGCAGTTTCCTGACGCAGCAGGGGTTGACTGTGGGCGATCCGCTGCGACTGACGGTCGGTGCGGCCGGCGACTATGCCGAGGTGTCGTTCACCATCGTCGGCTCGCTGGGCCTGTTCCCTACCCTCTACCCCCAGGACGGTCCCTTCTTTGTCGCCAACCTGGACCACATCCACAACGCCCTGGGGGGCACCTATCCCTACGACGTCTGGCTGGCGACAGATCGCCTCTGCCGACAGCGATGCGATCGTGGAGGGGGTGCGCGACCTGGGGCTGGTCGTCGTCACTGCCCGCGACGCCCGGGAGACCATCGCCGCCGAGCAGACGCGCCCCGAGCGGCAGGGGCTGTTTGGCCTGCTGTCGGTCGGATTCATCGCTGCCGCCGTGCTGACGGTCATCGGCTTTCTGGTCTACGCTGTTGTCTCGTTCCAGCGCCGCTTCATCGAGCTGGGCATGTTACGCGCCATCGGCCTCTCGACGCGGCAGATGGCCGCCTACCTGGCAGGAGAGCTGGCGGTCCTGATCCTGACCGGCGTGACCCTGGGTGCGGGGTTGGGCGTCTGGGCCAGTACCCTGTTCATCCCCTACTTCCAGGTCGGCAGCGACAAGACGGCCCAGGTGCCGCCCTTTGTCGTCCAGGTGGCCTGGCAGCAGTTGGGCGTGATCCTCATCATTTTTGGGGCGATGTTCGTCGTAGCTGTCGCCGTTCTGGCCGTTCTGCTCACCCGTATGAGGGTCTTTGAGGCGGTGAAACTCGGCGAAACCGTCTGATGGTTGGGCAATCTGCCCTACGACATTGAGGTGTTCTATGAATCGAATCAACCAATGCACTAGCCAGACCATCTACCTGCTCGGCGTGCTGAGCCTTTTGCTCGCTCTGGTGACCGGCTGTGGATCGGCCGAATCACCGAGCGCTCCTGCCAACGAGGCCACGCCCACGCCCCTGCCGACGCCCATCATCCCCGAAAAGCCGATCTACACGGTCCAGGTTGGTACGGTTGTGCAGACCCTTGAATTCACTGGCCGTGCTTCCCCCGTATTGGAGCAGGAGTTGTTTTTCGAGACGAGCGGTAACGTCGGCAATGTGTTCGTGGCGCGGGGCGATTGGGTACAGGCTGGTGACGTGTTAGCCGAGCAGGACATCGAAGAACTGCAGAAACAATTGTCGCAGAAACAGCTGTCCCTGGAAACCGCCCAACTCAAGTTCGAGCAGGCTCAGATCGATGCTACCGAAGCGATCACCACCTCTCTGATGAAATTGGAGGACAGCGCAGGCCGACCTGGAGAACGCTAGAACCACGTCGGTCAATGACGTGGCGGACGCTAGGGCAGCCGTTGCGAGCGCCGAGACCAGCCTGGCCAACGCCAGGCTGAACCAAACCATCGTGCAAAAGAGCGATACCGTTTCCAAGAACGTGCGCGATCGGGAGAACGAGGCCGCCTGGTTTGAAGCATTCTATGGCGAGTGCCTGAAAAAGTATGAGGCGGGCCAGATGGACAAAGACCGCCTGGACCTGGAGTGGAACAACTTGCTTGCAGCCAAGGATAACCTCGACGAGGCCCGGGCTCAGGCGCAATTGGCCCTCAGCCAGGCGGAAGCCCAGGTCGCCCAGGCGGAAGAATCCCTGCGCCAGGCCAAGGTCAAGGTCGCCGAGCTGCAAGGCCAGCAGATGGTGTCTGATGCCGAGACGACGCTGCAACAGGCGGAACTGGAATACGAGAAGGCGATGGCCGATGCGGATCCGGAGTCGTACAACATGAGGTTGCTGGCGCTGGAACGGGAGCAAGCCCAGTTGGACATTCAAGATCTCCAGGATCAGATTGCTAGTGCCCAGCTCGTCGCCCCCTTTGCGGGCCAGATCCTGTCGCTGAACGTCAAAGCTGGCGACGCGGTCGAGGCCTATGACGCCGTCGGCGTGCTGGCCGATCCCAACGCGCTGGAGATCACGGCCGAGCTGGGCAGCGAGGAGTTGAGCCAGATGGCCCTGAACCAGGAGGCGGTGATCACGCTGCGCGACCGCCCCGGCGAGACGTTCAACGGGGTCGTGCGCCAGTTGCCCTATCCCTACGGTGGCACGACACTTGATACCGGCGACGACACCGCCGTCCACGTTGCCATCGACGGTGAAGCGGACATGACATTGGGCGAGCTGGCGACGGTGAGCATTGTCCTCCAGGAAAAGGAGAACGTGCTGTGGTTGCCACCGGCGGCTATCCGCACCTACCAGGGGCGCGACTTTGTCGTCGTCCAGCTTGACGCCGGCTCCCAGAAGCGGGTCGACGTGCTGTTGGGCATTGCCACCGACGAGCGGGTTGAGATCGCTGCTGGGCTGGAAGAGGGGCAGACAATTGTCGGGGAGTGATGGAACCATTTATCCTTTGTGAGAACCTGGTCAAAATCTACAAGCTTTCCGGCCTGGAGGTCGTGGCGCTGCAAGGGCTGAACCTAGCTGTACAGCCGGGCGAGCTGATGGGCATCGTCGGCGCCTCGGGATCGGGCAAGAGTACACTGCTCAACATCCTGGGTGGCTTGGACCGCCCTTCGGCTGGCCAGGTGATGATCAACGGCCGCGATCTGCTCAAGGCGTCGGCCAGCTCCCTGGACGAATATCGCCGTACCGAGGTGGGCTTTGTGTGGCAGCAGACGGCCCGCAACCTGATCCCCTACCTCAGCGCCCAGGCCAACGTCGAATTGCCAATGACCATCGAGGGGGTAGGGAGCCGCGAAAGACATGCCTGGTCCCGGGAACTGCTTGAGACCGTGGGTCTTTGGGAGCATCATAAACACCGCCTGGCCCAGTTATCCGGAGGGCAGCAACAGCGGGTTGCCATTGCCGTTGCCCTGGCAAACCGCCCCAAGCTGCTGTTGGGCGATGAGCCGACCGGCGAGGTTGATTCGGGCACGGCCCAGGAGATCCTGGCCCTGTTCCGGCAGATGAACGAGCAGTATGGCCTGACGACCATCATCGTCACCCACGATCCACAGGTTGCCAGGGCGGTGGACCGCGTAGTGACCATCCGCGACGGCAGTACCAGCAGCGAGACGGTTCGCCGCGTGGCGGATGTGGAGGCTGCCCTGGCGCAGGGTGCGTCGTCGTCGCACATCTACGACGAGTTTGTGGTCGTCGATGGCGCAGGCCGGCTTCAGATCCCACCTGACCTGCGCGCGGAGATGAGTATCGGCGACCGGGTGACGCTGGAACGGACCGATGGTGGCATCCTGATCCAGCCCGTAGCGGGAGCAGGGCCGGCTGTTCTGC
This sequence comes from uncultured Chloroflexia bacterium, assembly GCA_963700285.1. GTDB lineage: Bacteria > Chloroflexota > Anaerolineae > JAAYZQ01 > JAAYZQ01 > CAWANP01. The sequence continues at coordinate 457,858 of CAVOXA010000001.1, forward strand.
CTGACAACCAGGTCTCCGACGTGACAGAAGATGAGCAGCTACCTTCCCGCCACACAAAGTTGGGGGGCTGGTTGAGCCGTACAAGACATAAGATCTGAAACATGTGGAGGTGAACGAGTGAAAACGAAATCTATGTGGATGACGTTGGTGGTCGCCATGCTTCTCGTGGCCTGCGGGCCCACCGCTTCGCCCGGACCTATCAGCGATGCAACCGATGGTTCGGCTAACAAAGAGAATTCGGCCGTGACGACGGGGAATGACACGGCAACCACCATCCTCAGCTTTGCCGTATCCATGATGGATCAGAACCGTTACGACAGCCTGATCGATGCTTTCGAGGCCGAGCACCCGGATGTGCACATCAGCACGGTGTCGATCGAGGAGACGCTGGGTACGGGGCGACGTGGCTCCAACTGGCCCAGCGACGCCTATCTGATCCTGGCTGCAACGGCCGACGTGATCGGCGCTCCGGCCACACGCGAGGCAGTGCAACAGGGGGCGCTTCTGGACCTGACCACCTTTTTCGAGTCAGACCCGAACCTGAAGGCCGAAGCCTTTTATCCTGGCGTGCTGGAGAGCGTGCAGTGGCAGGGTGGTACCTGGTCGCTGCCCGTCGAGGCTACCTACCCGATGATCTATTTTGACAAATCTCTGTTTGACGCGGCTGGGGTCCCCTATCCCCAGCCGGGCTGGACCTGGGATGATTTCCTGGCGACCGCCCAGGCGATGACTGTTGGTAGTGGCGATACGGTCAGCCAGTGGGGATTCGTTGAGCCGAGTTTTGACCCGGTGACCTTTGTTCAGGCGCGTGCAGGGCTGCTGTTCAATGCGGACGCCTACCCGCCGACGGCCAGACTGGACGACTCGGCTGTGGTTGACGCCGTACGCTGGTACACCGACCTATTCCTGACCCACGAGGTGTCGCCTTACTACGCCACGTCGGCGGAGGGCGGGCCTGGCGGGATGTTTAACAACGAGGGGATGCGGTTGCTCGAGAACGGAAAGGCGGCCATGTGGTTCTTCCCGGGCGGTGGCATGTTCATGCGGATGGGCCGGGGCGGACCGGACCAGCAGCAGACGACAGGCGCCGTGCCCTTTCCCGTGTCCAGATCTGACGACCACACCACCCCCGCCGTCGTGGACGGCCTGTCCATCAGCGCCGGCACCAACAAAGCGGACCTGGCCTGGCAGTGGATCAGTTTCCTCGCCCAGCAGCCGGCGGGACAGCGCGGTCCCTTCGACGCCCTCTCCACCGGCACCGTACCGGCCCTGCCTTCGGTGGCGGTTGCTGCTGGCTACTGGGACAACCTTGACGAAGACTTTGCGGCGGCTCTCAAATACGCGACTGAGCATGCGACCATCGATACCTATGACGGCTCAGGCTACGACACCTTCCGCGCTGCCGTGGTGGACGTGATGGACAACGGTACGGCTATCGAAACGGCGCTGGCCAGCGCTCAAACTGAGGTGGAGGCCGCCATCGAGGCTGAGGTGGCATCTGCGCCGACGCCGGTTGCCAACCTGGTCGTGGCCGAGGAAGAACAGCAAGCCGTGAACGCCGGTGCGGTCATCATCGACTTTGGCCTGAGCGAGGGACGGGGTCGCTTTGGGCAACAGTCCCTGACCACCCTGGTCGATCAGTTTCAGGCGGCCCATCCGGATATCCTCGTCGAGGTCGATACGCCACAGGGATTTCGTGGCCAACTGGGCCTGGCCGACATGGCTGCCGAGTACGACTGCTTCCAGGCCGCGCCCAGCTTCGACGACGAGTCGCTGGCGGCGATTGTGAATATGGAGCCTTTCCTGACGACCGATCCAGCCACCAGCAAGGATGACTTTTTCCCTTCTGTGGTGGAGCAGTTCACCTATCAGGGCCAGTTATGGGGTCTGCCGGGCAGCGTCACGGTCAACTTGATGAACTACAGCAAGGACCTTTTCGACGCGGCCGACATCGCCTATCCCAGCGTAGATTGGACGAATGGAGATTTTCTGGAGATGGCCGTCGCCTTGACGAAAGGCGATGACGAAGACAAGCAGTACGGCTATGTGCCCAGCTCCTTTGGGGCCAACGACCTGGTCAGTTTCATGGACCGGTTTGGTGTCGACATGCTGGACGAGTCGGTCGATCCGCCTCGCTTGGTGTTCAATTCGTCCGGCGTTGTCGAGGCTTTGCGCTGGTACACCAGCCTGGCGACCCAATACGGTGTGCAACCGGTCGTGAGCGAGGACACAGGTGGTTTTCAGGGCGGTCGGGGCAGGCAGGCGTTGATCAACGAGGGCCGCGCGGCCATGTGGATAGACAGTGGCGGTGACTTTGGCGGACGGGGTGGGTTCGGTGGGCCGGGTGGATCAGGTGGAGCGACCGACTTGAATACCGGCGCCGTCCCTCTGCCTGCCGGTCCCGACAGCGCCAAGGGCAGCGGCTTCCAATTGGCGGACGGCTACTTTATCTCGGCCCAGAGCGATGCGCGGCAGGCTTGTTGGAGCTGGGTCACCTTCCTGACAGAGCAGCCGAACGCGACGTCGGGCCTGCCGGCTCGCCGGTCGATTGCCGAGTCGGCGGCCTATCGCGAGCAGGTCGGCGCTGAACGGGCAGACGCCTACCTGGCCAGCGTCAGCAGCGGCAGCCGGGCCTCGTTCTTCCAGCGCGTCTCCGACGAGGGCAACTGGCTCGGGTTCGCCTCCTTCTGGTTGTCCGATGCCTATGATCGCGTCGTCAGCGGTGAGATGACGGTCGAGGAGTCGCTAGGCCGCCGCTCAGGAGTCGGTGGACGCTTTTCGCGACTGTGTGATCGCTCAAGATGCCTACCAGGACATGGAGACAATGCGGCAGTGCTTTTCCGAGTCGGGGGCGAATGCGCCGGGGCTGCCCTAGCCAGTAGGTGATGGCAGGCAGCAGGTGGGGGTTCCCATCCTACCAGAAGAGGATTGATGACAGGCGGAGGCAACGAAATAAGACCGATCATCCGCGCGCAGGCCGTGACTCGCGTCTACCGCGTCGACTCGCGGCAGGTTCCGGCCTTGCGCGGCGTGGATTTGGCGATTGGTCCGGGCAAGGTGGTGGCTCTGCGTGGCCGGTCGGGTTCGGGCAAAACAACGCTGCTCAACTGCATCGGCGGGCTGGACCGGCCTACCTCGGGCCAGGTGTGGTTCGAGGGCCGCGAAGTGACGCGTCTGCCGGAACGAGCCTGGGTGAACCTGCGCCGGCGTCGCATCGGTTTCGTCTTTCAGTCCCATGCCCTGTTGGCCACTTACTCAGCCTGGGAGAACGTGGATCTGATGCTGCGCCTGGCCGGCGTGAGACGGCGCGAGCGGCAGCGGCGCATAGAAGAGGTTCTGGCACTGATGGGCCTGACCAAGTGGCGGGATCACCGTACCTTCGAGCTGTCTGGCGGCCAGCAGCAGCGGGTCGCCATCGCCCGGGCAATCGCCCCGCGCCCGTCGCTCATCTTGGCCGACGAGCCGACCGGTGAGCTGGATTCGGCCACCGGTCAGCAGATCCTGACCCTCTTTCGCCGTATTGCCGACCGGGATGGGACGACGGTTCTGATCGCCACGCACGACCTTGCCGTGGATGCCTTTGCCGACGAGGTGTACCATTTGCAGGATGGCCGTGTCCTTGAGAGCAGAGCAGGGGTTTAGTTGGCTAGGACCAGGTGAACAATTGGGATGGTTGAGCAGTATCAGGCTCTGGGAGCAACCTTGCTTCGGACGGTGAGGGGGCCTAGGGTGGAGGGTACGGGACAGCGCCGCTGGTAAAGGACTCAAGGACGCGCTGGCCCCTGCCGGTGACCGGCGGCAACTGGCGGTCGCCAGGTGTGGTCGGGCAACTTTCGAACTGCTGGTACGTACTATATCGTGGTGGAACATACTGAAAACCAACCAGACGTGAGCTATTATCTTCTTAAAGTGGGCGGCGATGGGCACCGTACCCACGGCCCAGCCAGAGAAAAACAGGATCAAGGGTGTCCCCTGAGGCATGCATGCCAGAGTCCGAACCAGGCGTGGACACGAAGGAGGCAGGACATGGGTAACAGAGTGCAGACGGGCTGGATCTGGGCAATAGCTGTGCTGGCTTTGCTCCTTGTCGGCCTGTTGCCCCATTTGTCGGATGCCGATGCCCTTGGCGCGGTGGCCGCCCGGGCCAGCGTGTCTCCGGCGGCTAAAGCCGTACCGGAGGCTCCTGCCCTTGGCGTGGAGCAGGCAGCCTACGCGCTGGAAGCCCGCATCATCGAGATCTATGAAGACGCCGGCCCATCCGTGGTAAACATCACCAACCGAACCTATGTGACCTACCGCCGCCTGGGTACTGTGCCCGAGGAGGGCACTGGCTCTGGCTTTGTCTTCGACCGCGAGGGCCACATCGTTACCAATTACCACGTCGTGGAGAACGCGGAAGAAGTTCTGGTCACCCTGGCCAACGGTCAGGTGTACCAGGCCGAGATCGTCGGCACCGATCCAACGAACGATCTCGCCGCGATCCGGATTGACGCCGGTGATGACCTGCCGGAGCCTTTGCTCCTGGCAGATTCAGATGAGCTGCGGGTGGGGCAGTTCGTGGTCGCTATAGGCAATCCCTATGGCCTGCAGCAGACGCTGACGACGGGCGTGGTCAGCGCTGTGGGACGGGTGATCGAGAGCCCAGAAGACAACCGCTTCATCGGTGAGGCGATCCAGACCGACGCCGCCATCAACCCGGGCAACTCGGGCGGGCCGATGCTGGACCTATCTGGCAAGGTGATCGGCGTCAATTCTCAGATCATCAGCCCCAGCGGCGCCTCGGCCGGCATCGGTTTTGCAGTATCGGCCAATACGGTGCAGCGGGTGGTACCCGAGCTGATTGCGCGTGGCTATTTCGCCCATCCCTGGCTCGGCCTGGATACACTGCCTCTGACGCAGAGGATCGTCGAACTGCTTCGCCAGTCGGGAGTGGAGGTCTCTGCTGATGCCGGCTTGTTGGTGCTTGAGATCACGGCTGGCGGCCCGGCCGATAAGGCCGGGATTCGAGGCGGGGACAGCTGGGTAGTCATCAACCGCCGTACCCAGCTTCTGGTGGGTGGCGACACGATTGCGGCCATAGACGGCCTGCCGACCAACGACCAGCAGGCCCTGGCACTTTATCTGGAAGACGAGACAACCATCGGCGATACGGTAGAACTGACCATCATCCGCCAGGGCGAGGAGCTAACCGTGCCTGTCGTGCTTGGCGAGTCACCAAAGTGATCGCAGAATGGCTGCCAGCCGGGCCTGGTCTTCCGACATCCCTCCCTTGGATGGGGTCAGATGTGACCCGGAAAATGGCCGATCGACGATATCAAATAGGCGAAGGACTAGGAATGAGAGAAGGTTATGAGTAGGAAGACATCTGTGGGATTCGTGCTATTGTTGATGGTGTTGAGTAGCGTGGCCTGCAATGTTTCTGGAATCTCTGCTTTTCTGGAGGGGCCGCCGGCCAGTGAAACTACATCGCCTCTGTCGGCTCCGGTTATCGTGGAAGTGACGCCGACGCCGCTTCCCCCTGAGCAGTTGCCGGCGACTAATTCATCGGTGATCGATATCGAGGAACAACTGGTCATAGACGTCTATGCTCGGGTCGGCCCGGCGGTCGTGTGCATCACGGCCCCTCAACGCTTTGGCGAGTGCATTGGCTCGGGGTTTGTGATCGACCTGCAAGGACACGTGGTTACCAACAACCACGTCGCCGAGGTGGACCCGGAACTGCTAGTCACGCTGGCAGACGAGCACTCGGTCCCTGCCGTGGTGGTCGGGGTGGATCCCGGCAGTGACCTGGCCGTGCTACAGATCGACGTGCCACCGGAAGATCTGACCGTGGCCGAGCTTGGCGCGTCCGCCAACTTGCGGGTAGGTCAGCGGGCCATCGCCATCGGCAACCCCTTTGGCCTGGAACGGACCATCACCACGGGCATCATCAGTTCCTTGGGGCGGACGCTTCCGCGCGACGACAGCGATTTTCAATTGGCGGAGCTGGTCCAGACCGACGCGGCCATCAATCCAGGCAATTCGGGCGGGCCCCTGCTGGACTCTCAGGGCAAAGTCATCGGCGTCAATACGGCCATTGCTTCCCGTAGTGGGTCCAATTCGGGCGTGGGCTTTGCCATCCCCGTGGATATTGTCAAGCGCGTAGTGCCAGAGTTGATCGCCGAGGGACGCTATCGACATCCGTGGCTTGGCGTCTCGGGTGGAACCATCACGCCGGAGTTGGTTGAGGCGGCGCACCTGCCTGTAGAAATCGGTGTCCTCATTTCCACCGTCGAGCCAGGCAGCCCGGCCGACAGGGCCGGCCTCCGAGGCGGAGACAGGCAGGTGCAGGTTTCCGGCGTGCAGATGCTGGCCGGCGGAGATATCGTGATCGCTATCGAGGAGGTAGCTGTCAGTCGTTTTGACGATGTGGTCAATTACCTGGCCAGCTTCACAGGCGTCGGTGACTCGATTACGCTGACCGTGGTGCGTGATGCCGAGGAGATCAAAATCGAGGTCACACTCGAAGAGCGTCCAGGCAACCACTAGGGCTATCCTGCTCACCGAAGCCTGTGACCGAGAGGGGAGATTGCTAACGGTGCACCGCATACTGGTTGTAGATGATGATCGCGAGATCGTACGACTGGTGCGCGCTTACCTGGAAAAGAGCGGCTACGAGGTCCTGGTTGCCTACGACGGCGAGATGGCGCTGCATATCCTGCGCCGCGAGCGTCCCGACCTGATGCTTTTGGACCTGATGCTCCCCCATCGCGATGGTCTGGATGTGACCCGTGTGGTGCGGGGTGACGCGAGCCTGGTTGCCATGCCGATCATCATGCTGACCGCACGTGTCGAGGATCACGACAAGATCGTTGGTTTGGAGCTGGGCGCTGACGACTATGTGACCAAGCCGTTCAATCCCAGCGAAGTGGTTGCTCGCGTGCGGGCGGTTTTGCGCCGCGTGCAGGGCGAGGTGGCGCCACCGAAGGTCATCCGGGCTGGAGCAGTAGTCATCGATTTGGATCGCTACCTGGTGAAGGTGGAGGAACAGCCGTTGCACCTGACTCCCACAGAGTTCGCTATGCTGCGGGCTCTGGCCGAGCATCCCGGGCACGCCCTCACCCGGTCAGAGATGATCGAGAAGGGCCTCGGTTACAGTTACGAGGGCCTGGAGCGGACTGTGGACAGCCACGTCAAGAACCTACGACGCAAGCTGGATGAAGCTGGCGGCGCGGCTTACCTCGTGGAGACGGTGTTCGGCATAGGCTACCGGCTGGCCACGAGCCACCCGGAAGCCGTGGGAGAAATCGCGTGAACCGGTTGCGGGTGCAATTGGCGCTGGCTTTCACCCTGGTGGTCCTGGTTGCGGTGGGCGCCATCGCCTTTCTTATCAACCGGACCACGGGTACCGCTTTTCGCCAGTATATCACCCACAGCGATGTGAGTGCCTCCGGCAGCGGTGTGCAGCAACTGGTCGCCTACTACCTCGAGCAAGGCAGTTGGGATGGCGTAGAGAGCTTGCTGGGTGAGGGCGTCTTTCTCACTGGACCCACAGGCGGGCCCCTGCCCGGCGTGAATCCGCGCAACCGGGGACCAGCTCCGCGGCTGGACGTCATGCTAGCTGATAGCAGTGGCCGGGTTGTCTATGACAGCGCCGGGGAGCGCGACGGGCGGCGTCTGACTGCCAGGGAAAAATCGAGTGCTCTGATGATCGCCGAGACCGACGATGGGGAGGTGCTGGGCTACCTGCTCTTGTCCGTTCCCGGCGGTGCGGACAGGCTGGGCCGACTGGAGCAACAGTTCCTGGAGAGAATGAGGAACATCCTGATCGTAGGCGGTGCTGTGGCCGTGGTGCTGGGGTTGGTTCTGGGGGTGCTCCTGAGCCGGAGCCTGACCGCGCCTCTGCAGCGCCTGGCCACCGCGGCTCGGGCCGTCGCCGCCGGCGACCTGGCCCAGCAGGTCCGGGTCGAGGGTAGCGCCGAGATGGCTGAGGTTGCGCTTGCGTTCAACGATATGACAGCCGCCCTGGGCGAGTCTGAGCGTCAGCGACAGAACATGGTGGCCGATACGGCCCACGAATTGCGCACACCCCTCACTGTACTGCAGGGCAACCTGCGCGCTATTCTGGATGGTGTCTATCCCCTGGATCAGGCCGAGATCGCGCGCCTGTACGATGAGACCCGCCTCCTGAGCCGGCTGGTGGATGATCTGCGGGAGTTGGCCCTGGCCGATGCCGGGCAACTACGGTTGAATCTACGCGCTACCGACATAAGGGAAGTCATCCTGTCTACGACTGGGAATCTGGCCCCGGCTGCCGAAGCCCAAGAGGTTACCCTCACGGCTCAGGTGCCAGCCGATCTGCCGTCCGCCCAGGCTGACCCTGACCGGGTGGCCCAAGTTCTGCGAAACCTGCTGGCAAACGCTGTGCGCCACACGGCGCCAGGGGGTTTGGTCACGGTGACGCCTGGTCTGGCGAACGACACCGTGGAAATAGCCGTGGCTGATACCGGAGAGGGCATCGCCCCGGCCGATCTGCCCCACGTGTTCGAGCGTTTCTGGCAGGCCGATCCCGCGCGCCTGCGGGAGGATCGCACGGCCGGTGGCACTGGGCTGGGTTTGTCAGTCGCCCAGAGTCTGGTCGTGGCTCAGGGTGGGCGCATCTGGGCCGAGAGCACGCTGGGCCAGGGTAGTACCTTCCGCTTCACGCTGCCACTTGCATAGCAGTGGCAGTGAGCCGACGCAAAGACCTCGCCAGGCTCTTCCTACAGGAATACCTTCTCAAGGTCCTGCCTGCCTGCCTGCTTAGTGACCGTTCATTGGCTCGCCCCTGAGATATGCCTCCATCCTGGGCATAAAATAGGGGATCACCTCCGGCAGCATCTTGGGCATCAGGTTCTCCATGGCCGGCGGCATCAGATCGGGCATCTGCTCCTGCATGGCCTCGGGCATCGGAACCCGCTCGCCTACAGCGTCCAGCATGGCGGGCATAACCTTGGGCATCATGCCCGGCAAGAGCCGCGGGAACAGGAAGGGCATCATCGGCTTCATCATGGCAATCATTACATCTTGCAGTGGCCCTGGCGAGGCCTTGACCATCTTCATCATGCCCTGGAAGGGTTGGGGCATGGCCTGGATCATCTCTGGCAACAGATCGGCCATAAAGGCGGCCATTGGCTCTGGCTTGAGCAGATTGATCATGGCCTCAAAGACGGCCCACATCTCCAGCGCGTAGTGCGTTGAATCGCCATGCTCAATACCTGCGGCTTCACAGGTCAGATTGGCCAGGTCCAGGATAGGCAGGTCGCGCCCGGTCTTGTCCGCCGTGACCCGAAGCTGTACCTCGCAGCAGGGGCAGGCAGCCACTACAGCTTGAGCGCCGGTAGCTTCGGCCTCCTGCAACCGGAGATCGCCGACGTGCTGGGCAACCGGGGGATCGGCCACCAAGCTCAATACGGAACCACAGCAGTGGGCTTCCTGCCGGTTGTGTTCCATCTCTACGAGTTCGAGGCCTGGGATGGCCCGCATCAGCTGCCGCGGGGCTTCGTAGATCTGGCCTGCCCTTCCCATGTGGCAGGAGTCGTGCCAGGTGACCTTCATGTCAACCCGCTGGTCTAGCTGGAATATGCCGGCCTGGATCTGCTTGGCCAGGATTTCGCTATAATGTTTGGCCTCGAAGGGATAGTCAATGCCAAGCTTTGCGGCCCACTCCGGATAGAACGTGTGCCATACCAGCCAGCAGGCGGGGCAGGAGGTGACCACTGTCCTGACGCCCCGGGCCTTCATGGCAGCGATGTTGTGCCGCATGATCTCTTCCCAGGAGTCCCACAATCCGGCGACCAGCATCGGGATGCCGCAGCATGCTTCATCGGAGCCCAAGTAGGTGAACTCGACACCGGATTTGTGCAGCAGACAGGCGGTGGCCTGGGCGATGTCGTGCTCTACGTAGGAGGCGGTACAGCCGGGGAAATAGGCGATCTCGGCCTTTTCTGGCAACTCGGCTACTACCTCTTCTGGCATCCACTTGGGCCGGTCGACGCGGTATGCCGCCCAGATGTTGTGCTCTTTGTGCAGCGACTGGCGCATGATCTCAAAGGGTGGGAAGGTGAGCCGGTCCTCGTCATGGATTAGCTGGCCGCGCATCTTGAGCCAGCTTGGCTCGATGGGCAGATCCTCGCAGCAGCGCACGTTGCACAGCTCGCAGGTGGTGCAGGCCATGAACGTATCGACCATCTTTTGGTTCCAGTCTTCCCTGCCTTCCATGTACTGCCGCAGGAAGTACCACTTGGCCCGAGGTGTCTGGCTCTCCCAGCCGCGGCCATAGTACTGGTCGCACTCGTCCACGCAATAGCCGCACTGGGAGCAGGCATAGGCGTACCAGGCTACATCGTCGGGGATGCCCCGGCGGCCCTGGCTCTCAATGCGTTCGCCCACGGGGATCTTGGCCGCGTTGCCAAAGACGCGAACCAGGGGTTCAAAGGCCCCGGCTAGGCCCATGAAGGCCGACAGCAGCGGCTTGCCTTTGAGGACCTTGTGGGGATTAAAGATGCCCTGTGGATCTAGCTCTGACTTGAAATCGTCCAGACGCGCCAACCGGTCGGCCCCAAGGATAGATTTGGCCTGGTTGGTGAAGTAGAGGCCGGTAGAGTAGGCCCGGCCGCCGTTCTCTCTGGCAACTTTGAGCACGGTCAGTGCCAACCCGAAGGCAAAGTTGAATGTGAACTTGCGCTCGTCGTGTAGGATGAAACCCAGCAGCGTCACCTCGCCGTCGACCCCGTCCATCATGCCTTCCATGACCATCGACAACCGGACCCGATTCCCAATGGCCTGCAACGCGCTTCCCAGGTTCGACAGAGGAACCAATACTTCGGCAGGGGCGATGCTTGGCCCCAACCGCTTGACGTGCATCAGGTCGAACCGTTCTTCCCATTCGTGGCGGGCAACCTCGTCGTCGACGAGCGTCCCACCAGCCTTGCCAAGGATCGCCGTGAGTGGAGCTTCGATGGCCTCCCGGCGCGATTCAGGGGCGACAAAGATGGCGACATAACCCTCCGGTACGACGGGACGGTGCGATTCCACGGCATGTCCATGTTCCATTGGTGGTGGAAGCTGGTTCTTGAGTTCAGCCATCCTGGGATTGATAAAGTTCACGGACCATAGCGGCAGGGTTGCCTCCCGGATGGCTTTCAGCGCCACAGCCATGCTGTCGGCTGTTGCAAAGCGAGCACCCCATACTACTTCTTCCTCAAAGGGACGAACCTGGATCGTTAGCTCGGTGATGAAACCGGTGATCCCTTCCGCATCGCTAATGAGGTCAAGTTCATTTCCACTGATTTCGCGCACCTCGCCACTGGGTAGTACGACGCGACAGGAAACGACGCTTCTTCGAAACGCACCGTACTCGTAGGCGCCAAAACCGGCGCCCCCCTGGGCGAGCCAGCCCGCCACCGTTGAGGAAGGTGCGCTAGAGGGATAGGTGCAAAGGGCAAGCCCTTGTTTGTTTACCTGCTTCTCCAGGCGTTCCCAGACTACTCCCGGTTGAACTGTGACAGTCTTTGCCTCGGAATCCACTGCGAGGATCTCATTCATCCATGAGAAATCTACGACAAGGCCTCCCTTTGTCGGTATCACGCCACCGTAGCCCGAGGTCGACTTGCCCCGTGGCACCAGGGGGATACCATGGCTCTGGGCAAAGGCAACCAACCGGATCACCTGTTCCTCTGTGAGGGGCTGGACAACGCCCGCAGGCAGCGTGTTGCCGAGGAGGGGTTTGACCAGACTTGGCAATGAACCCACGTCGTGGCTGTAGAACATCCGCTCCAGCTTGTCAAAGGTTGCGCGTGGGCCAAAGATTTCCTGCAACTGCTGCTGCAATGCGGGTGACAGAGATTTCACGGTACTGTTCCTCCGGTGAACAGAGTTGTGTCCTGTGATGCCGTCCACTTGGAGTCATCCACTTGGATGGCATTTCTGTGGGTACTGAGTGGATGGCAGCGTGCCAGTCCGGGCAATGGCTGGCAGTATACCATGAAACTACACACGCGTCAATATACAGTACTGATAACGCATGCTCGGGCAGATTATTGTAACAATATACTGTGTAGTTCTGGAGGCTGTCCATCCTATAGTCACGGCGCGAGTATTTGCATCGCTGCCAAGTTTCGTCGGACACTCGTAAGCGTCTCACGTTGGGGACATGAATAAAGGGGAAAATACGCCTGAAAGGAGCTTGAGCCTCTGCAAAAGGCCGAAGAACAGGGCTGGCCCCTGCCCATAATGAACCCTGCCTATCATCACGGAACTGGAGACCCAGCAGCGCAGCTCTCAGCGGATTGTAAATCAACTGATTTCTGGAGATAACAAATCTATTCCATCTGTTTCGACTGGACCAAAACACTGAGCCAAGCGGGACGAGGGCGGCTAGGCCCGCTGACCCAACTTGGCAAGTTGTCCCCAACCTGTGACGGTTACGACACTCTGCTATTCTGTATCGGAGAAATGTGGTATAATCATGATCGGTCAGTCGAGATTGGAGTGAGGTGAAGAGGCATGAGTGAGCAGGCGCTCCCGGATGTGGGTTTCCAAGTGCGGGCTGTGCGCCAGCAGCGCGGGTTGTCCCTGCGCGCGCTGGCCCAGATCTGCGAGCTTTCTCCTAACACCATTAGCCTAATCGAACGGGGAATCACTTCGCCCAGCGTGTCCACATTGCACCGGCTGGCAACAGCCCTGCGGGTGCCCATCACGGCTTTTTTTGAGGCGCGACCTGACAAGGTAGAGGCGATCCTACTCCGATCTGGCGAGCGCCCGCGAACTGGCAGCGGCAGCATGTTGCTGGAGAGCCTGGGTACCGCCCTGGATGGCCAGACACTGGAGCCTTTTGTAGTTACCCTGAAGCCCGGGGCCAGCAGCGGCCGGCGGCTGATGGTACACATCGGCCATGAGCTGGTGTACTGCCTGGAAGGGGAGATAGAGTATACGGTGAACGACGAGAGCTGCCGGCTTTTGGCCGGGGACTCGTTGCTCTTTGAGGCCCGGCTTCCTCACCGCTGGCGCAACCCCGGGACAGAGCCCGCCGTGTTCCTCCTCGTCTTCCAGTCGACTGAGCTGGGGGAGTCGGTGGAAGAACACCTGCGCCCGTGATGTGGCTGTCTACTTCCGCAAAAAATCCCCCCTCATTGCGAGGAGGGATTTTGCATAGGCAAGACAGCGGGGATGTCCCTCTATTCTTCCAGGTTCCTGGGCGGCGGTGTGCCAAGATCCACGTGGGCTGGTGGGCGATTCTCTTCGATCCACGTCTCGAACCATTCGGGATCCCACCAGTGGATGATGGCCGCTGAACGGTCCGGCCTCTGGCCGAGTAGATTGTTGATCATGCATTTTTCTTTGTAGGCCTTGTCGATAGCTGTGTCGACGTCGCTGTGGCCTAGTTTGCCAGCTTTCCAGCCCTGGAAGGTGTCGCACAGGGGATCCATGATCTGGCGCCAGCGGTAGTCCCAGTAGGCATCCGTCAGCTTTTCTTCCCAGCTTTTTGGACTCATACTCCTACCTCCTTTAGAAGGTCCTGCCGGAAGCCATATAGATTCCGGCAGGGTCGCGGCTGATTAGACGATCAACGAATCGGCGATGAGGTCGATGACGCCCTTGATCTCGAACCCCATCTCATAGTGTTTGTTCAGGTCTTCCAACTGGGTCTTGCAGTTCTCACAGGCGGTAATGACCCAGTCTGCACCAGTTTCGCGGATCTGTGCAACCTTGGGCAGTCCACCCTGCATCCGGGTTTCATACATGTCCTCGACAGCGGCGATCAGCCCGCCTCCGCCACCGCAGCACCAGTTCAGCTCCCGATTGGGTGTCATTTCCCGGTAGTCTGTGGCGACGGCCTTGATCAGTTCCCGCGGCTCGTCATAAATCCCGGAACTGCGACCCAGGCTACAGGGGTCGTGGTAGGTCATGGGCGTGTCGAATGTGCTAGGCTTGACCTTGATCCGGCCCTGGGCCAGGTACTGGTGGGTGAGCGGCACGATGTTCAGCCGTTCGAGCCCCTTGATCTCGTCTCCGAACCAGCCCTCAAAGTAATTGAACATGGTGCGGCTGGCGTGCCCACACTCGGGATAGACGATGCCCTTGACGCCCAAGCGCAGTGCTTCCTGCACGATCCAGTTAGCTGCTGCCTTGGCCTTGGGCATATCCCCGACAAAGTAGGAGTGGTTCGTGGCCGTGAATAGGCTCAGGCTCCAATCTACTCCCGCTGCGCAAAAGATCTTGGCTGCGGGGATAATTGCTTCTTCACCGACCAGGGGGACGTACAGGTACTCGGCTCCTTCGTTTTCAACCGTGATCTTGACGTCGGGGTGAAACTCTTCCTGTAGCCGTGACTCCAGTTCTTGTGTCTGCTCGACGTAAAAGTCCTTGATAAAGTCGATGATCTCACCCTTGCTGACCTCTGCCTCGCCGATCTCGGCGATCATCTCCGGGCCGATTTCCTCCTGGAGCATGGAGTAGCGCCCGGTGCCGACCAGGAGGCCGGTGTCCAGGTCAAAGGGGCAAAAGACGGCGCATCGGCGGCAGCCGGTGCAATCCCACATGGCCTTCTTGAGCTGGGCCACCATGGCCGGGTCGGTGCCCTGGTAGTCGTTGATCCAATCCCAGAGCCTGCCCTTTTCTGCTCCTTCGCTCTCGATCGCCTTCTTTACCAGCATCATCCGGTAGGCGGGAATGTGTGCCGGGTCTTTCGACGCGGCGTAAAAGTGGCAGGCATCGGCGCAAGCCCCACATCGCACACAAGATGTCGCCATAGTACTGCAGCGGCCGGCTGATACGACCACGGATGGTGTCAATGAAACGGTCTAGCATCGTAGCCTCCTTAACTCCTCATGACCATCTTGTTCAGGATGGAGCCGATGGTGTGGATCAGCTTGCCAAAGGGGAAATAGATCATTAGGAGCTGGACGAGCAGAAAGTGCCAGAGGAAGGATACCCCAGCGCTCTCGGGTACCGGTCTTCCAACTGAACCTATACAGTCCCTGCATGAACTCCCGCATGGCAGGCTGGTCTACCTCCAATACCGAGCGCATGTGCATGCCGGTGACACCGATGGCGATCAAAAGGACCAGGGCAAAAAAATCCTCTGGGGTAGAGAGCCACTTGACCGAGCCAGCCCAGCGGCGCGGCAACAGGTAGAAGAGAGGGATCATGAAGAGCAGGCCAGCCGTCACCCCGGCAATCAGGGAGAAGGTGTGCAGTTCCTTTTCCCCCCACCCCAGCCAGTCCCAGAGGAAATAGAAGTCGGTGACAACGCGGATGTGCCCCAGGATCAGGAGCAGCAGGCCAACGTGCATGATGAACCCACCTGCCCACAGCAGGGTGTTCACTTTGAACAGTCCCTTCAGCGTGAACAGGTCCAGGAGGGCGTCCCCCAGCCGCCCCCAACGGCTTTCCGGCCGTGGAAAGAGGGAGAGATGAGCGGGCACCGGCTTTCGCTGCGACCAGCGGTACATCTGGTAGGCGGTTCCAGCGATTAGGACGATGACCGCAACGTAGGGGGTGATGTACGATACGAGAAACCCTATTGCTTCCATGCAGCAGATCCTCCTTGATGTGCAGGGCTCAAAGTCAGAGATAGGGGGAGAGGAAAACCTCTCCCCCAACGGACGGCGAAGCTACTTGACGCGTCGCACGTAAAACTTGAAGACGTCGCCGTCCTTTTCTGCTTTCAGCAGCTCGTTGCCCGTACTCTTGGTCCAGGCAGTGATGTCGGCCATGGACCCGGGATCGGTGGCCAGGATCTCCAGGATGCCACCGACAGAAATGTTCTTGACTTCCTTACTGGTCTTGACTACCGGCATCGGGCACTTTAGTCCCTTTGCGTCTAGTGTCTGTTCCGGTGTAAACTCACTCATGGTTTTTTCTCCCTAGTATGAATTCAAGCTTGATTTCTTGTGAATCAGTCTTTCCTAGATGAAGAGATTGAATCTCGGATTCCTCGGCCTCGGCGATGAAGGTAGCCGCGCCTACTACGTCAGCCACTTCATCGATGAGGTCGTCTCTGCTGATCTCCATGACGTCCATGCTCATCAGGCAGGCCAGTAATTTGACGTCCAGGTCAATGGCCATCTGTAGCATCTCTGGCAGGGAGGTGACGTTCTGGTCGGCCATCATCTTTTTGAACATCCAGCGGCCCATGCCGCCAAAGTTGAACTTGGATGGGCCCAGGCGGTCGATCCCACCCCGGTTCATGACGCCCAGCATCTTGCCAAAGAACCCTTTGCCCGTTGGGGTTCCCTTCTGGATGGCCTTCAGCCCCCAGAAGGTAAAGAACATGGTGGTCTCCATGCCCATGGCGGCAGCGGTGGTGCCGATGATGAACGCGGCAAAGACCTTGTCCATGTCCCCGCTAAAGACGATGATGGAGCATTTTCTGTGTCTCTTCGCTCATTCTCTCCTCCTTGATTCTTTAGAGTTTGCTCATCTCGGCAATATGCTGCAAGCGGCTGAGCAGGTTCAGCCGTTCTTGGCCAATCTCGGAAAAGGTACCTGCCACTCGCCCCACTAGCCGGGAGATGCGGGCAAGGTCCTTCTCTGACACCAACCGCACGCTCGGGAGCGGCGCCGCGCAGCTCTTGCTCGTTGAGACCTAGTTCCGCGGCCAACTGAGGCAGATTCTGTTGCCAATCTGGTATTGCTCCACCTGGTGCCTGGGTGACGAACTGGCAGCCGGCGGCGATAGCCACTGGCTGGTGTTCTACCTCGATCGGGGCGCTGATACACAGCAGACCAGCATGGCAAGCATGGATCTGCCCATTGTCCACTCGTTTCCATGCAACCTTACATCGGCGGCGGCCCTCTTGGCTGGACAGGATCAGTCCGGCAGAAAGTCGCAGGAATTGCTGATCTCGGTCAGCGGCGAACCGTCCAGTCGGTGGTGACAGCGGCAATATCCAGTGCTTCAGCGCACACGTCCTGGATGGTCTGGATACAGGAAAGCGGCAACGACTTGGGGGAAGGTGCAATCGTTGCCACCCGGCGGCGGCATGCTCTCAATGTCCAGACCTGATTTTGCTGCTCCTGGAGCCAGGTTTCAATCTCCCGGCGAGAGAAACGCCACTGTCCGCCCACCTTGAAGCCCTGAAGCCGGCCATCGTGCAGCATGCGGTAGATGGTGATGCGGTCTACCTGGAGCAGATCCTGTAATTGTCTGGTTGTGAGCAAGTCATCCACGCTGCGGACAATCCCCTTTGAAGCTAGGTCGAGTATACCATCAGATGCGGAGCTGTGTCAAATCATGTATCGCATGTTGTAACAAGATATAACATACGTAACACTATTCCGACCTGGTGACCAGAACGGGTTCGGTCGGGCCTTACTGCTTGCGGGTTGTGGTTGCTTCTCAGGACAAGGTGTGGTACAATGACTGCCGTTGTTCCCACCCCTGGCTGGACTGGTTTGAGCCCTCCAGGTGCTTGGCGGTGGGGGGACAGTCTGGCGTATCAAATGGGAGCAGCATGTACCTTCACCCACTGAAGGCAGGCCAAGGAGGGACAGTGTGAAACACGTCATTGTTGCGGCCATACTGGTCATCGTCGTGACGGCTCTGGTGATCCTGGGCCTGAATGCCATCGACCTGGTGCCCCAGCTTGCCAGCGAAGAGGGCAGGCTCGTGGACCAGATGTTCACTGTGCAGATCTATGTCATCGCCTTCATCTTTTCCCTCATCATTGTGCTTTATGCTCTACAGCGTCGTGGTCTTTCGGCGCAAGCCGGGAGACATGGGCGATGGGCCGCACATCACGGGCAACACGCCCTGGAGATCACCTGGACCGTCATCCCCTTGATCATCGTGATGGGCTTTGGCATCTGGGGCGCCGGACACCTGAGCGAGATCACGGCCAGCGCATCCCGACGAACTGGTCGTCGAGGTCACCGGCTTTCAGTTTGGCTGGCGCTTTGACTACCCCGAGTACCGGGGTCAGCTCCACCGATCTGTACCTGCCCGTAGGCCGCCAGATCCTGTTCAAGCTCACCTCCACCGACGTGATCCACTCCTTCTGGGTGCCCGAGTTCCGGATCAAGCAGGATGCGGTGCCCGGTACGTGGACAGAGCTGCGGGTCACGCCCACCGAGATGGGTGACTATCGCGATCCGCTGCGCCGAGATGTGCGGCTACGCCCACTCGGCCATGTACGCGCCCGTCGTCGTCGTCGAGCCAGGCGACTTTGAGGCCTGGCTGGCAGGGCAAGAGGTGGAGCGACCGGCCGGCAGAGGACCTGACTCCCGTGGAGCAGGGTGCGAACGCTGGCTGAGGAACAGGGTTGCCTCTCCTGCCACAGCGTGGATGGCAGCACGCTGGTCGGTCCCACCTGGCTGGGTCTGTTCGGCAGCGAGCGCCAGCTGGAGGATGGCTCCACCGTCGTGGCGGACGAGGACTACCTGCGCAAATCGATCCTGGAACCACAAGCGCAGGTGGTCGCTGATTATCCCAACGATCATGCCCGCCGCCTATGTCATTTCTGTCTGACGAGGAACTGGACGCCATCGTCGAGTATATCAAGAGCTTGAGTGAATAGAGTCGTCAGGCGATGATCGCTGATGCGCGCTCGCAGTGGACTGTGGTCTGACTTGAACAGAGAATCTGTACACGAGGAGGACACCTATGACAGTGCTTTCATTGGGGCTTGTTCGAGGATTGGGTGCCCAGATCGTGGGCACCGCCCTGGGCATGGCACTGGTCGTCGTCGTCCGGGTGCTGATGGGCTTGGAACGCCTGGGAGCCGGAACCGGTCGTGGTCGTCGGCGCGATGGTGGGCATCATCGCCTTTCTGATTGGCGCCGGCTCTTTCAGCGACTGGTTCAAGTGGACCAAGGGCGAGGAGACCCCCATGCACCACGGTCCGCCCCCGGCAAGCCTGCCTGGACCCGCTACTTCGGCGTCGACTATAACCACCGGGTGATCGGCATCCAGTACATGGTCACCGGCCATGCTGCTGTTGCTGGTCGGTGGGCTTCTGGCCATGATCTTTCGCGTGGAGCTGGCCGAGGCCGGCCGCCAGTGGCTCGATCCGGCCGTCTTTAACACCATGATCGGCATGCACGGCTGGGTCATGATCGCCTCCATTCTGCTGGGGATCGCGGGCTTTGCCAACTATTTGATCCCGCTGATGATCGGCGCCTCGGACATGGCCTTTCCCCGGCTGAACTCCTGCGCCTTCTGGATCAACGTCCCGGCGGCCCTCGTGCTGTTGACCAGCATGTTCGTCGGTGGCTGGGATACCGGCTGGACGGCCTATCCACCCCTGAGCGCCCTTGCGCCGCTGGGTATGCAGCTCTACTTTGTGGCCGTGTTTTTCATGGGCCTGTCCTCCATCCTGGGCGCTGTCAACCTGATCGCCACCATCCTGACCCATGCGCGCGCCGGGCATGACCCTGTTTCGCATGCCCATCTTTGCCTGGTCGGTGCTGGCCACCAACATCATCGCCCTGACGGCCACCCAGCTCATTGCCCTGTCGTTCCTCATGGTCATGATGCAGCGGCTGCTGGGCATGGGCTTCTTTGATCCGGCCAAGGGCGGCAATCCCGATCCTGTTCCAGCATCTCTTCTGGTTCTACTCCCACCCGGCGGTCTATATCTTTGTGCTGCCTGGCCTGGGCATCATCAGCGAGCTGCTGCCGGTCTTTAGCCGCAAGCCGCTCTTTGGCTACAAGTGGGTGGCCCTGTCCAGCATGGCCATCGCCCTGGCCGGCTTTCTGGTCTGGGCCCACCACATGTTCACCGTCGGGCATGGAGAGCTTTCTGCGGGTACCCTTCATGTTCACCACACTGCTTGGTGGCCGTTCCCACCGGGATCAAGTTCTTTAGCTGGATCGCAACGATGTGGCGCGGCAAGCTGACCTTTCCCACGCCCGATGCTCTTTGTCCTGGGCGCCCTCTCGGTCTTTTTGATCGGTGGCCTGACCGGCCCGCCCAACGGCATTGTCACCACCGACCTGTTCCTGCACGACACCTACTGGATCGTGGGCCACTTTCACGCCACGATGTTCGGCGGTTTTGTCTTTCCCTTCTTTGCCGCCCTGTACTACTGGTTCCCCAAGATCACGGGGCGGATGTACAGCGAGAGGCTGGGCAAGCTGCACTTCTGGCTGATGACGCCCGCCTTCTGGGTGCAGAGCCTGGGCCAGATGCAGGTCGGCCTGAAGGGCATGCGCCGCCGCATCGTGGACTATGACCCCGCCCTGGGCATTGAGGGGGGGCAGATTGCTCGTCACCATCGCCGGCTTTGTCATCGGCCTTTCGGTGCTGATCATGCTCTACAATCTGATCGCGCAGCGCCCGCCGGGGCGAGGTGGCCGAGCGCAATCCCTGGCGCTCGCGCTCGCCCGAGTGGCAGATCCCGTCACCCATCCCGGAGGTAGCCTATGCCCAGCCGTTCCAGGTCGTCGGCGAGCCCTACGACTATGGCCTGCCTGACTCGACCTACGTCAGAGTAGCACCGCCTGGCAACGGCGACCGCCCGGCTAGCGGCGACTAGAGGAGGAGACGAGATCATGATCGTTGATCAGTTAGGCATCGTCCTGGGAAGTTCTGCAGTCCTGTTACTGGTTGTAGGGGCCATGGGGGTCGTCCTGGCCTTTAGTTTTAGCAAGCCTAGTCCGCTGCCTGCCGAGCCCCCCGAGCCCGTCAAGATGCCGTCGGCTGAGCCAGTAGACGAAGAAGTGCTGGCTGGCCGCAAAGCTGCCTACCGCCGAGGCGTGTACGTCTTTGTTGGTCTGGCGGTGCTGACAGCTTTCGAGTTTGTTATCGCCGTGGTTCTCAGCGGCTCTGCGGCCCTCCTGTTTGTGCTCATCCTGGCCAAAGCAGGCCTGATCCTGCAGTACTATATGCACATGGACCAGCGTTTGGAGTGAGGGGGAGGCACACTGATGAGCGCTGACAGCCTGGCTGCGTACAAGATCCAGACCAAGACCAACCGCGTGGGCCTGTGGTTGTTCTTTGTCTCTGAGGCCTTTCTGTTCGGCTGGCCTGCTGGCATCTCGCTTCTACCTGTGGGGCAACACCCGCCCGGACCTGGATCAGACGCTGGGCCTGATTGTCACCATCGATCCTGCTGATCAGCAGTTTCTTTATGAACCGTGCCGAATCGGCCATCGCCCACGACGACCGGAAGACCTTTCTCAACAGCCTGCTGATCACCGCTGGCGTTGGGTGTCGCTTTTCTCATCGGCGTGGTCGGCTTTGAGTGGCAGGGGCACATCAAGCCCTGGGATGGCGTTTATGGTGCGGTGCTGTACGGCATGACTGGTCTGCATGCCCTGCACGTCTTGAGCGGCGTGGTCCTGATCCTGATTGTCTGGAATCTGGGGCGCAAAGGTCACTTTTCCGCCGAGCGGCACTGGGGTGTGGAGGCTACGGCCGTCTACTGGCACTTTGTCGACGTGGTCTGGGTCTTTTTCTACCCAGCCCTGTACCTGATGGGGACCGCCGCATCATAGCTTTCAGCTATCAGCAACAGTTCCACGTTGACAGCTGAAGGCTGATGGCAGTGGGCCAGTGTCTGTCTTCCCTGAGTGCCCGCACTCGGGTTCCTATTCTGCAGAGGCCGGAGATTCCGATGGATCCGACGTCTGAGCGTGCTGCTGCTGTCGTGGGCGTGGCGGCCCGAGATCATTCTGACCCTGGGCCTGGCGGCGGCGATCCACCTCGTTGGTCGCTGGCGCCTGAAGCAGCGCGGCAGTACCGCATCTGGTGAATCCCTGGCGCTCGGTGGCCTATTTGGGCGGTCTGGCAGTCTGTGGATTGCCTTGATGTCGCCCATCGACGTACTGAGTGGTCAGTTCTTCTTCATGCACATGATCCAGCACCTGCTGCTGGTCATGATCGCACCCCCGCTGCTGCTGATCGCCGATCCGATGCCCATCATGGTGTGGGGGCTGCCCGCCGCTCTGCGGCTGGAGGTAGGGCGCTGGCTGCGGCCGGACGCGACGTTCCGCCGTGTGCTACGCGCGCTGACAACGCCCGGGCTGGTCTGGCTGTACTTTGTCGCTGCCCTGGTAGGCTGGCACGATCCCAATGCCTATAACGCTGACGCTGCAATACGAGCTGGTCCACGACCTGGAGCACCTGACCTTCTTTGGAACAGCGATGCTGTTCTGGTGGCACGTCATCGGCGCTGCGCCGCACATCCACCGGCGGCTGTCACGCGGGTGTGCGCATCGGCTATGTGCTGTCGGTGGTGCCCGCCAACGCGCTGACCGGCATCGCCATCGCCTTTGCCAGCGAGCCGATCTACACCTACTATACGACCGTGCCGCGCCTGGGGGAGATGACGGTCCTGCAAGACCAGATGTTGGGTGGGGTGATCATGTGGATCCCGGGCAGCATGATGTACATCATCGCGGCACTGGTCCTCATTGCCCAGATCGTTCGCGTCGGGGAGGATAACGAGCCTGCGCCTGAGCCAGCGTGGGCTGTCGACGAGGCCGTGCGCGCGCCTGGGTTCGAGGAGCCCAAAGTCGCGACCTAGAGCACAAAGGAACACTGCGTGAAACCTGTAGATATCGTCGCATCTCCAACAAGCAAAGAATTCAAGTCTCCGGCAGCCTCCCGGTCCCGGGCGGTCGCTGTGGAGATCGCTCATGGTCCTGTTCAAGGTCCGGGTGGTCATGCTGCTGCTGTTCGCTGCAATGGGCGGCGCCTTCCTTGCGGCGGGCGGCTGGCCTGGCCTGGACAGCATTGCTCCTGCTCCTGGTCACCGGCGGACTGGCTGCGGCTGGTGCTTCGGCCATCAACCAGTACCTGGAGAGGGATCTGGATGCGCGGATGGAGCGCACCCGCGGCCGTCCGCTGGCCGGTGAGCCGGTGATCCGATCGAAGTGGGTGCCCTATGCTGGCGCACTGATGATCCTGCTGCCTGCGCTCGCTGTGCTGACCTTGAATCCAGCGCTGTCGATCTTCGTCCTGTTGGGCGCCGTCATCTATGTCTTTGTCTACACGATCTGGCTCAAGCCACGGACGCCACTCAATATCGTCATCGGCGGTGCGGCGGGCAGCGCGGCGGTGCTCAGTGGCAGCGCGGCAGCCGGGTATTGGAACGAGCCAGGCGCTCTGGCTCCTGGCGCTGCTGGTCTTTCTGTGGACCCCAACCCACTTTTGGAGCCTGGCCATCGCCTATCGCGACGACTATGCCCGCGGTGGGTTTCCCATGCTCCCGGTGCAGACCTCGCCCCGGGCCGCGGCCTGGTGGGTGCTGCTGCACACAGTTGGCTCCGCTCTGGTGGCGCTGCTCCTGGTTGCTCACCCCACCCTCGGCTGGCTGTACCTGATTCCTGTCGCATCGTCGCTTGTGGTCCTGATAGTACTGAACATCCGGCTGATCCTCGTGCCATGCCGGAAGCGGGCGCTGGCCCTGTTTCATGCATCGAACCTGTTTTTGGCAGTTCTATTGCTGGCCATCTGCGTGAGTACGCTGCTGTCCTAGAATCCGAAGCCTTGGCATATGTGCCTGGATCAGGCGCCTGGCTGCTGGTGCTTTTCCCTGGGTAGGAGGATGCCCGATGAAGAGGATCCTGAATCTTGGCTTGTTTGTGGTGATTGCGCTTGCGGCCTGCAGGCCGTCCGCCCCTGCTTTTCGCGGCTCGGCGCTGAAAGAGCCGGTTCCCGTTCCAGATTTTGCCCTTACCGACCAGAACGGGCAGACTTTTCGCCTGAGCGACCAACTCGGCAGCGCGGTGCTGCTCTTTTTCGGCTATACTCAATGCCCCGACGTCTGCCCCACCACACTGGCCACCTGGCGCCAAGTCCAGGAGGCTCTGGGAGACGACGCAGCTCGAGTGCGTTTTGTTTTTGTTACGGTCGACCCCGAGCGGGACACGCCGGAGCGATTGGGCCTGCATGTCAATGCCTTCAATCCCGATTTCATCGGCCTGACAGGAACACAGGAGGATTTGGAATCGGTCTACGAGGTCTTTGATATTATCTATGAGAAGGATACCTCGTCAGGCAGCGCGGCCGGCTACCTGGTGAACCACACAGCTACGAC
The DNA here is from genome assembly GCA_963700285.1 of uncultured Chloroflexia bacterium. Lineage (GTDB taxonomy): Bacteria > Chloroflexota > Anaerolineae > JAAYZQ01 > JAAYZQ01 > CAWANP01. The sequence continues at coordinate 481,864 of CAVOXA010000001.1, forward strand.
CTTTCTGCTCGACCCAGAGGGCCAGTGGCGGTTGCGCGAAAAATATGGCACGCCTGCCGAGGATATAGCGTACGACATCCAACAACTGTTGGAATAGTACTGGAAACATAAAAACAGGAGGAGAAAGAAGATGTGGAGCAGAAGGGCCTTTGGCTTGGGAGTGGTCGTACTGCTATTGGCAATTGTGCTGGCTGCCTGTAATAGCCCCTCGGGTCCCCAGATCAAGACCGAGGAGGTCTGGTCGCGCCCAGCCATGGCCATGAAAATGAGTGAATCTGATTCGGGCCAATCGAGTGAGGGCGGCATGGGGATGGCCGGCACTGGCGCGGTCTTTATGCTATTGGTGAATGATGGTGGAGAGGCGGACCGCCTGATCGGAGGCAAGACGGATGTCGCCAAGGTGGTCGAGATCCACGAGACTGTGATGGAAGGCGAAGTAATGAAGATGAAGATGTTGCCCGATGGCCTGGAGGTACCGGCCCGGGGTGAGGTGTTGCTCAAGCCCGGTAGCTACCACGTCATGCTCATCGGCATGCAGCAGGATCTGAAACCCGGCGACACCTTTAGCCTTGAGCTAGAGTTCGAGAAAAGTGGAAGCATTCAGGTAAAGCCGGAGGTTCGCGAGCCTTAGGGAACAGCGGACGAAGATGGTTCTCATGCTGGAGACCACTTGGTCACCCTGGCCTCGGCGACGGATGACTTGAACCTGGTTGCGATAGCGCGGGTTTGTTGCTAGATAGCTTGTAGGTAGTGGTAGAGATGCTTGAGACAGATAGAATGAAGTGGTTGCTGGCGGCCATGGTGTTGCTGACTCTGGTGAGTTGCGGCCGGGGCGGTGAGGACCTGTCTGACGTCGGGGTGGTGCTGGCAATCGAGCCTGAGCCAGCCCGCATTGGTCTGGCAACGATCACGGTCTCACTGTCCGACGCTGGGGGCCAGCCCATATCCGGCGCCATGGTGGGGCTGGAGGGAAACATGAACCACGCTGGGATGGTTCCGGTTTCTGCCTGGGCGCAGGAGGTGGCTGGCGGCAAATACCAGGCGGACCTCGAGTTCACCATGGGCGGCGACTGGTTCATTCTGGTGCGTGCCGATCTGCCAGACGGACGCTCGCTAGAGCGCAAAGTTGATGTACCAGGCGTGGACGCGGTCTGTGGCGACACGCCGGCCCCATGATGTGGGATGAGGATGAATACGGATAGAAGCCGCTCCGTCAGAAGCAATCCGCCTCTATTCCTGTTCATTGTCCAAGGCACAGGTGGCAAGTGACGGGCCAGATCGATGCATCGCCGCGTGCGCTGGACTTGATGGATCTGCCGGGGGTGGGACGGTTCCTGCGCTGGCGACACGCTCGTTCCGCCCTCCAGGTGCCGCTGCTGTTGCTGGCTGCCCTGATGGTATTGGACGGCCTTGCGGGTCCCCAACTGGCGCCCAAGAACCTGGCCACCGTCTTCACTTGGGTCCACTATCGGGGGTTGGTCATCCTGGCTCTGTTGGTGGCCGGCAATCTGTTCTGCATGGCATGTCCTTTCATGCTGGTCCGCAACATCGTCCGGCGTTGGATCCAGCCTACGCGGATGTGGCCCCAGCGCCTGCGAAAAAAGTGGCTGGCCGCGGGTCTCTTTGTGCTACTCCTCTTCCTCTACGAGTTCTTGGATCTGTGGGCATCACCCCTGTTGACGGCGTGGCTCATCCTGGCCTATTTCGCTGGCGCCCTGATGGTAGACAGCCTTTTCCGAGGAGCTGCGTTCTGCAAATACCTCTGCCCCTTGGGCCAGTTTAACTTTGTCGCTTCTCTTGTCTCTCCTCTTGAGGTCAAGGTACGCATCCCGCTAGTTTGTACTGACTGCCACACCAAGGACTGCATCAAGGGGCAACGGGGATCCGACGTCGAAAAACAGAGATCGAAAATGGGTGGCTGCGAGCTGTGGCTCTTTCAGCAGTCCAAGGTTGGCAACATGGACTGTACCTTCTGCCTGGACTGTGCCCACGCCTGCCCATACGACAACGTCGGAATCTCGCCCAGGCTGCCTGCCAGCGAGCTTTGGGTCGACTCCCGGCGTTCCGGGATCGGGCGCTTCTCGCGGCGGGCGGACCTGGCGTTACTGGTCGTGCTCTTTGTCTTTGGCGCTCTACTCAATGCCTTCGCGATGGTCACACCGGTCTATACGCTGGAGAATTGGCTGGCCGATCTGTTGGGTACCCAGTCCGAAGCCCTGGTGCTGGCCGTGCTCTTTGCAGTGGGGTTGGTTGCGGTGCCCGTGTTGTTGCTAACACTGAGCGGCTGGTTGTCGCGGTGGTGGGCAGGGTCAGAAGAGCGGCCATCACTGTTGGTGTGGGTGACCCGCTACGCCTTTGCACTGCTGCCCATTGGCTTTGGCGTTTGGCTGGCCCACTATAGTTTTCACTTTCTGACTGGCTTCTGGACCTTTGTCCCCGTGATACAGAGTTTTGTTGCCGACGTTTCGGGCTCGCCGTTGCTGGGCATGCCCCGGTGGGAACTGGGGCCGCTGCTGCCGAGGGGATGGCTCTACCCGCTGGAGCTGGGTTTTCTGGGTCTGGGTTGGTTTGGTTCGCTGCTGGTAACCTATCGTCTGGCGGCGGTCGATGCCCCCCGTCGCCCTTGGGGAGCTTTCTTGCCATGGACCGTTCTCGTAACGCTCCTGTTCCTGGCGGCAGTCTGGCTGATGGCCCAACCCATGGAGATGCGGGGCACCTTTTTGGTGGGGTGAATGCATGGTAGGAGGTATGAGGCCAAACCTCTCTTGGCGGTGGGTGCTGATTGGTGGCCTGCTGCTGGTGTGGCTGGCCAGGCCGCCGCTGGTTTTTGCCCATGTGGGCGCGCCCTATCCAGTCCTGCTGGAGGAAGCGGTCGGCCCCTACGTGGCCTCAGCCCTGGCCGATCCAGATGTAGGCAAAGGAACCTTCTACATCCTGGTCACCCTACCTGAGGGCCAGCCTGCAACATCCGATATCGATGTGACGGTCTGGATTGCGCCTGAGGATGGCCACATGGCTGAAGCCGGCTACGCGGCCAAGCGCGAAGAGACGCGGTATGGAGAGCGGTTCGTTGCTGAGGTTCCATTTGATGCCGAAGGTCCCTGGCAAATACGGTTGGCCATTGACGGCCAGGCAGGCTCCGGGGATGTCTCCTTCCCTGTGCGGGTGACGCCCTCAGGCATGGGTTGGCTGGCTACACTGGCTTGCCTTGTGCCTTTTGGGCTATTGGGCTTGTTGTGGCTGAGAGGCACCATGCGACAGCGAGCGAGCCAATAGCCGATTCTCCGTACTTGAGTTTCCCCAGCCTTAGGGTTCGTATTGCTCTACCCCCTGTCTTCAGACAATCAAGTGCCAGAACCGCTGCCCGGCTTGCTTGCCTTGCCCTGGCTTTTGGAGTACAATACGGCCGTCAGGATATAAGGAGTTGCTGCCTTGTTCTCAATGCCGTTTGGGGCGGTACGTGACGCGCCAACAGGATTCACTTGGGAGACTGTCCCCGCCCATGCCCTCCAGGGCCAGGTTGCTCTGCGATGACGGTTCCCCGCTTTCGTACCTGGAGGGCCGAATGGGTCGTCTGGGCCATGATCCTGGCCTACATCGTCTTTTTTGCCCTCCTCACGTTTCAAAAGCACAATGCCTTTCAGACCACGGCCTTTGACCTGGGAAACGTGGACCAGGCGGTCTGGAATACGCGCCACGGCCGATTGCTGGCCATGACCAACATCGAGGGGCTTACCAACCGCCTGGGGACCCACGTCGAACCGATCCTCTTGCCCATTTCCCTCCTCTATCTCCTCTGGAGCGATCCCCGGACGCTGCTGTTCCTACAGACAACGGTCATCGCCCTCGGCGCCTGGCCCGTGTACCTCATCACGAAACATGCAACACGCAATACGACACGTCCCACGCAGAATGTTCTTCCGATCCTTTTTGCTTTGGTCTATCTCCTGTTCCCTGCCCTTCAGTCAGCCAATGTGTTCGACTTTCACGCGGTGTCGCTGGCGCCTACTTTTTTTCTCTTTGCCTTCTACTATCTGCAGGTAGAGCGGTGGGGGCCTTATGCCCTTTTCTGCGTGTTGACCATGAGTTGCAAGGAGGATATGCCTCTCCTGGTTGTGATGCTTGGTCTTTATGCCTTGGTCGTGCGCCGCAAGTGGCTGGCGGGCTCGGTTACCATCGCGGCCGCTGTGCTGTGGTTCGTTCTGGCTGTGGGGGCGGTTATGCCCTATTTCGACCCTGAGGGGGTCGCCCCCCTGGCTAACCGCTACGCTTACCTGGGCGACAGCCCGCTGGAGATTGTCCGGACCCTGTTCACGCGGCCGGGTCTTGTACTGGGGCGACTCTTTACCGCCGAGAACTGGGCCTACGTCCGCGATCTGTTGATGCCGGTGGCCTTTCTGTCACTGCTGGCCCCTCAGGTTTTGATGATAGCCCTGCCGACGTTGCTCATCAACCTCCTGAGTACCGATGGTTTCATGCACCAACTTGAGGGCTTTCACTATGGGGCGCCGCTGGTGCCCATCGTCGTTGTCTCGGCGGCGTACGCTGTGGCCTGGCTGGTCCGCCGTCTCCCGCGCTTCCAGTACTTGCCCTTTGTCGTGGCTGCTCTTGTCCTGGCTGCCACGTTGTTCTATCATTATGGCCATGGCTACACACCCCTGGCTGTTGGTTTTGATGGGATCTGGCCCATCGCTACCGAGCACCATCAGTCGGGTGAGGAGATCGCCGCCAGCATCCCGACAGGGGCTTCGCTGGCTGCTTTGCCCCATCCCAATCCCCACGCCAGCCAGCGCCAGCAGCTTTCGATGATCGACCGGGTGGAGAACGGCCTGCCCGCTCCCCTCAACGATGCCGAGTATGTGTGGTTGGACGTGACTAATGGCTGGCCGCTCCATCCCAACGACCTGAAACTGGCAGTCGAGAACCTGCTGACTGGAGGCTATGGCGTAGACCAGGCAAGCGACGGCTGGCTTTTGGTGCGCCGGGGCGCTGCTGAGAAGGCTCTGCCCGGCTCCTTCTATGATTTCGCCCGCGCCCCCGATCCACAGCCGCAGTACCCGATGCGCCTCCAGTTCCTGCTGGATGGCGAGCCCGTTCTCGAATCACTGGGCTTTGACCTCATCCTACGAAACCAACGCGCCGATGATTCGACTGGGCGCTCGCGCCAGGGAGACCTGGGACCGGTCTCCAGTCTCCGCGTCTATTGGCGGGCGCTGCGGCCCCTACCGCCTGGCCTCCGCCTTTACCCATTTTTCTTCGACGATACTACGGGCCAGATCCTTGAAGACACCTCCCAGCGGCCCATGATCGCCTCTGTATGGTACCCGCCCGAGGACTGGCAGCCAGGGGAGATTGTGATGACCAGCACCCTGCCCTGGGATGTCGGCCCGGACTATGGCATTGGCCTCGGCGTCATGCGCGGCGACGAGTGGGCGGCTTTGGAGCAGCGCTTGTCCATCCGCGTGGAATCGTCTGAACTGGTGACCCAGCGCTTTGACGGCGATACCTGGGCGCGCCTCATTGGGGTGGTCGATGGAGAACCGGTTGAGGAATACCGCGTCTTCTCTGCACCTTCACCCCAGCACCCACTCGATGTCGATTTTAGTGGCGAGATCCGCCTCCTTGGCTACGATCTGGACTGCAGCAAACCATCCGCTACTTGTAGGGCGCAATTCTATTGGCAAGCTCAAACCGCCCTCGATACGAGCTACACTACCTTTGTCCAGATGCTAGGCCGCGAGGGAGGGGTTCACGCCCAAGTGGACGCTGTGCCGCGCGACGGCGGATATCCGACTACCTGGTGGCTTCCGGGCGAAGTGGTTGCAGATACCCACGTCTTGGCACTGCCAGGTGACGCACCTTCTGAGGCTTACCGGCTCATCGCTGGCTGGTATGACCCGGAGACAGGTGCCCGCCTGCTTGTTTCGGGCCAGGGGATGGATTTTGTCGAACTGGGCACGGTCGAATTCGGGGAATAGTCGTGTCTTTGCCGATCAGATAGGGGTAGAGCGTACGAACATGTCAGACGATCCCTACGAGGGTCTAGCAGAGCGCTACGACCGGTTCTACGGTGCGTTTGGAGAGCACGATCCAGATACCGCTGACTTTTTCCGCAGGCTGTTTCAGAAGAGATGTGTTCATCGTGTGTTGGATTGTGCCTGCGGTACGGGCAATGACCTCCATTTGTTTCACTCTCTTGGCTGCGTCGTGATCGGTTCCGATATCTCTGCCTCAATGCTGGCCCAAGCCGAGGCCAACCTGGCACAGGCTGGTCTTACGGTGCCCCTGCACTGTGTGGACTATCGCGAGCTGCCCCAACAGATTGAGGGGAAATTTGATGCTGTTGTGTGCCTGTCGAGTTCGATCTTGCACATGCCCGATGACACTGAGGTCCTGCGCGCCTTTCGCAGCATGCGGGGTGTATTGCGCGAGGGCGGCATCCTTGTCCTGACTCAGGGTACCACGGACAAGCAGTGGAAGGAGCAGCCCCGGTTCATCCTGGCCATTGACTTGCAGGACTTTACTCGGCTTTTCGTCATTGATTACCTCGGCCAGGGAGCCCGGTACAATGTAGTGGACATCGAGCGCTCTGAGCTAGAACATGGCCTGAAGGTCTGGAATGTAGAATACCCCCGGATTCTGCTCAAGGATGATCTGGAGAGGCTGCTTCAGGACTCGGGATTTGGCTCGATGGTTTTCTATGGTTCTTTTCTCCTGGACCCCTATGACAAAAAGACCAGCGATAGACTGATCGTTGTTGCTGAGTATTGAGTCCATCCCTACCGAGGAGCAGATTCTTTGCTATGAAAGCTGCAATGCCCAGTTGATTCCTTCGACCGAGATCGTCGTCATTGGCGCTGGCCCCATTGGACTGGAGTTGGCTGCAAGCCTCAAGCGGGCGGGCGTGGATTATGACTTTCCAATCTAGACTTGCCAAAAGGAGACAACGTCTGATGAAAAAGATGACCAAATGGGAGAGGGTTGAAGCGGCATTGCATGGAGCAGAAGTAGACCGGGTCCCGATCAGCCTGTGGAAACACTATCATTTGCAGGACAGGAGCCCCAAGCAGTTGGCCGAGGTCACCCTGGCCCTGTATCACCAGTTCGACATCGACCTGATCAAGCTGACGCCCAGCGGGCTCTACCCGATCCAGGACTGGGGAGCGACGATCCAGTTTGGCAGGGACGACGACTTTTTGCCCTTGGCGGTGCAACCTGTCATAACTTCGGCTGACGACTGGGAAGCGCTGCCTGGTCTGGACGTGAGCAAGGGTGCGTCTGCGGCGCGAACTGGACATGATCCGCTACGTGGCCGATGGGCTCCAGGGGAGTGCGCCCTTTATGATGACCATCTTTAGCCCCCTGAACGTCGCCTTCAAACTGTGCGGCGACAAGGTCTCCGGCGAGTTGCTCCTCGATTATATGCGCCAGTCGCCGCGACAACTGCATGCCGGACTGGCCGTGATCACAGAGGTCGTGCGGGAGTATGCTGCCGCATGCCTGGAGGCAGGGGTTTCAGGTTTCTTTTTCGCCACGCAGATGGCCAGCCACGACCTGATGACGCCTGAGGAATTCAAAGAGTTCGGTGTGCCCTACGATCTCCAGGTACTGGAGTCGCTGGCTGGCAAGTCACGGGTCACCATGCTCCACGTCTGCAAGCAGAATCTGATGTTCGAGCTGATGGCCGACTATCCTGTGGATGTCATCAACTGGGCTGCACTTACCAGCGGTACCAGCCTCCGTGACGCGCGCCAGATCACAGATAGACCACTCGCAGGGGGCCTGGCCCTGGACACCCTACTCTATGGCAGCGAGGAGGATGTTCTGGCCGAGGCCCGGAAGGCCATTGCCCAGGCTGGCCGGAGGGGTTTTATTTTGGCGCCGGACTGTGTGATCCGCGGGCCATCCCCTGATGCCAACCTGGTGGCTGCCCGCCAGGCCGTTGAGGAGACAACCCGTTCATAGCCGCTGCGTGCCGGCGTGCGACCCATACGGCCAAGCCACATGCCATGTTGAAGCACAGGGTTGTGGCCGGATCGCTGGTTCTGGTGTATAATGGCGGTCAACTGCCTGCATGGATGCCAGGCTGGGAGTTTACTATGCGTACCGGTTTGGAGGTGCGAGCTAGGAAGTGAAGATGAGGCCAAATATCCAGTATGTGCTTACGCTGATCTTGTTGGGGGCTCTACTCGTAGGATGTAGCTCCGGCGAAGCAGTTCCCACGGAAGTTGTGCAGTCGATCGCCACTGAAAGCCCAACCAGTAGTCCACAGCCGACGGACGAGCCACCGGCTTCAACCCCGACCGATGAGCCGCTGCCACCAACCGCCACCGACGAACCAGCGCCTCCAACGCCCACGGATGAGCCTGTGCCTCCAACCCCGACAGAGTTGGCGCCAGAACCCGGTGGAGAGGTGGGTTCCTCGAATCTGGCAGCGGCTGAGAATGGTGGGCGCGTGGTTTCAGTGACGGACGAGTTGGCGTGTTGCCCGGCAAGCAGACTGCTCGACGGCTATCGACTAGATGGCGGGGAATGGTGGACCGGCGAGCCGCCCACCTTCCCCCAGGTGATCGTCTTTGACCTGGCTGGCGACGAGGCCAAGACCATTGATCGCGTAGTCTTGAATCCCTGGACGTCAGAGTGGCGCTATGCCTGGGTCAAGGATTTTGAACTCTATGTCTCCGATTCCGATCCCGATCTGGAGGGTATGGGCTGGGTTGGCTCGTTCAGGCTGGATCACTATGGCATCGATCAGGTTTTCGAATTCGAGCCGGTAGATGCCCAGTATATAGCCTTGGTTGTAACCTCTCATTGGGGTGGTGATGAAGGCATTACCCTCAATGAATTCGAGGTCTATGAAGCTGCACCTGACGCCGTTGCTGTGGAGCCCTTTCGCCCCAGCGGAACAGGCAACCTGGTTGCTGCCGATCATGGGGGCAGCATTGTCGACTATTCCAGCGAGGATAGCTCGGGTGCGTGGCCCATTGATCACCTCATCGACGGCGAGAAGGATACGGAAACCGGCTGGAGTTCCTCTGAAGATCTGGACGAGCTACAATACATAGTTTTCTCCTTCCCAGACCAGGATGCCTACGTGGTGAACCAGGTTGTGCTGAATCCCTATTCGGAGGACTATGCGGAGGACTGGATCCAGGAATTCGAACTCTGGGGCTCCGATACAACGCCCGACCTGGACGAGATGATCCATTTGGGCAGCTTTGGGCTGGCGCAGGTGGGCGAGGATCAGGCTTTCACCTTTGATCCAGTGTTGCTGCGCTATATCACCCTGGTGCCCAGGTCCAACTATGGTGGGACAGAGTACGCCCTTAACGAGTTCGAGGTCTATGAGGTCGGGTCCATGGTGGCTGCGAACGGCGGCGTCGAGCACAAAAAAGTCGCCGTACCTGAGGATGTAGAGCTTGGCGATGATCCTCTGGAACGCCCGCCGACAACACCGCCAGATACCACCTTTGTCCCGACCGAGTTCTCACACCCGGTGGCCAGCAGCGGAGAATCCCCTCTGGACAACGTCGGCTACGAGATCAGCCACTCCGACCTGGTCCCGGCAATCTATCATCTGTACGGCCCTTATTTCGATGACTTGGTAGTGGCTGCCGTCACCAACCACAACCCCGAACCAGTCAAGCTCCGCATCGAAGCCTCGGTCGCCAACTATACCGACGTCGCGGTAGATACCATCACCCTCGAGCCCGGAGAGACGTTCGAGGTCAGGCAGAATCCCCCCCTGCTTCCGGATGCTCTGGACGCGCTGCACGGCATGAAGAATGCCAGCCTGCACCTTCAGCTCGACTATCTGAAAGAGGGTGAGAAGCGGCTCATCTACGAGGGGACCGAGCCAATCACCATCTATTCCCGCGATGACTTTCCCTGGGGAATACCCGGCTACTATAGTGGCGCCATGTTTCTGGCGACGATGGTGACGCCCAACGATCCAGCCCTTGACGAACTATTGCGTGTGGCGGCGGACTATGCACCTGGCGGCCAGATGGTCTGGGGCTACAGCGACGCTGAGGACAGCGATAGCCGGGCGTGGAACACGATGAAAGCGATCTATGATGCTGTGTCCGATCATTATGATGTTACTTATGTTGCTACTGGGCTGCCCTTTGTTCCCCGCGACGAGATGGAGGAGGGATTCTGGCTTCAGCGGCTCAAGTTGCCCTACGAAGTACTGGACTCCCATAGCGGCATGTGCGCTGAGCTGTCCCTACTGTTTGCCTCCGCCTTCGAAAAGATGTATCTGCGACCGATTCTCATCAGTGTTCCAGGCCACATGTACGTAGGCGTTCCGCTCTCTGAGGAAAGCAGTTCCTATTATTTCCTCGAAACGACCATGGTCGGGCAGAAAACCTTTGAGGATGCCGTCCAATATGCCAACCAGTCGTTCATGGAAGACGCTGCACCGTACATTGAACGGGACCGGCAGGACGTGTACTACTGGCTCGATGTCTGGGAGGCCCGCGAGGAAGGGATATGGCCTCTTCCCTGGCGATAGGAAGCTTGTTGGATGATTGGGCAGGTTGCCAACCTGCCCTACAGGATCAGAATCGCTGTGAAGTGAAGTACAGAGCTACGGCCGTGAAACGGACTGAAAGTTAGCATGCGCACATCTGCTGGCCAGCTTGGAGCACGTCTCCAATCCGCGATGCAGGCCCACAGGGATTTCTGCTTGATCCTTGTGCTGGCTGTATCCTTCCGGGCCATGGCCCTCCTGGTATTCCGGCCTGGCGGCTATCTGGGCGAGATGTCTGACTTTGGCTACTATCGCCTACTCCTCAGTTTCACGAATCAGGGTTTTTATCCCCTGGTAGACTTTTGGGTCGAGTACCCGCCCATCTTTCCCTGGATCCTGGTGGGCCTCTACCGCCTGAGTCTGTTGGTACCAGCCTTGCCCGAGCCAGGGGCCTGGTTCTATCTCTTGCTCAGCGCCTTTCTGCTGGTCGTCGAGGCTGGCAACCTGGTTCTGTTCTACAACATCAGCCGGCGTCTGTACGGACAAGAGCGAGCCATTCGCTTGTCCTGGATCTACACCGCACTTCTGGTCCCGGTATTGACGCTGTTCGTCGGCTTTGACGGCCTGTCCCTTCTCTTTCTGCTCTGGGCAGTGTTGCTGACGCTGGACCAGCGCCCGGTGGGCAGCGCGATCGCGGCAGGCCTGGGTTTCATGACCAAGCTGGTGCCCATCGCGGCTGCTCCTGCTGCCCTGCAGCACATGAAGCAGAGGTCTCAGCGTCTCAAATACCTGGTTGCTGTCTCGCTGACCGTGCTGGTGATTGCTGTCCCCTTTCTGATCGCCGGCCCGGACTATTTGATCCAGTCGCTCAAGAGCCCCGTCGTGCGCTCTACCTGGGAGACGGTCTGGGCTCTGATAGACGGCTATTATTCCTTTGGCGTGGCCGGAGGCGTTGACCGCTTTGATCCGGCCATGGCTGGCGCTGCCCAGCATCCAACGCGCCTGCCCTGGACGCTCATTACCATCGGTTTTCTTCTCTTCTACCTTTTTCTCTACACCCGGCGCGTGGACTGGACGGATCGCCGCCGGACCGTGGCTTTCACGGCATTGACCCTGAACCTGCTAACCCTCTATTTCAAGGGTTACAGCCCCCAGTTTCTGATCATGCTGCTGCCCTTCTTGATCCTGCTCATCCCGGGCTGGCGGGGCATTGCCTACGCGCTACTGCTCAGCTTTATCAACCTGGTCGAGTATCCGCTTTACTTTTTGGTCCTGCCGGATGAGCGCTGGTTGCTGGCTGGCACTGTCTTGTTGCGTACCTTGATCCTGATTGTGGTCACGATCGAGTATGCTGCCCAAGTGTATGGCTGGCGGATCGACCGTCGTTGGTGGCGGAGGGTGGCTGTTGTAGTGGTAGCCATCGTGGCTGTAGTGGGTGTGATTGGTGCAATCGCCGGTTCTCAGGCCTACGGGGAATCGCGTTACGCTGCCAGCTCGCATCGACCGGCCATGGACGTCTTGAGCGAGCCGGCCATGGCCGGGGTCACACTGGTCACGGACGATCTGCATGCCTACGAGAGTCTCTACCCCCACCTTCGGAGCCAGCTAAGCCTTCACTTGATCGAGACCTACGACTATTTGCCTCCGTGGGAATTCCGGCTGGAAACCATTGCGACCGGGTCGCCAGGCGAGGTATGGATCTATGCCCCAGCGGAATCCCCCTTGTACGAATGGATGTCTGAGCGCTATCCACCCCTCGCTACCCACCAGCTCGACGATTGGGAGCTGTCTGGGTGGGATGCGCGATGAATGGTCCGATCGCCCCAGACGCGAAAACTGACCGGCGCGATGGAGCGCTGGCAGTGGCTCTGTTTGCCCTGCTCTTTAGCGTCTATTTGCTGACCTTCAGTGGCGTTTTTCACGCCAGCGACGAGATGTCGATGCTGGCCGTGACCGACAGCCTGGCCCGCCGGGGCGCCTGGGACATCGAGCTGCTGCGCTGGATGGGCGAGCAGCAGGGCTCGTTTGGGCCGGATGGGCATCTCTACGGGAGAAAAGGGATTGGCACGACGCTGGCAGCCCTGCCTCACTACTGGCTGGCCCTGCGGATCGAGGGTTGGGGCAACGTCCAGACGGCGATGCTGACCAATGGCGCAATCACGGCCCTGACGGGTGTACTGGTCTACCTCCTTCTGCGCAGGCTGCGCTACGGTGACGGCGTGGCTCTGGGTACGGCTCTGGTTTATGGCCTAGCCACCATGGCCTGGCCCTATGCCCGCTTCCTCTTTAGCGAGTCGCTGGCTGGTCTGGCTCTTATGGCTAGCTTTTTCTTTCTCGTTTGCTTTGGGAACCCCCCTGCCCGCTCCGCCCGCGAGCGGGGCCGGGACTGGCTCTACGCCTTGCTGGCTGGTACGGGTCTGGGCCTTGCCCTTTTGGCCCGCTTGAACAATGCCCTCGCCGGCCCGCTTCTGGGTGGACTCTTGCTCTTTTACCTGTACCGCCGCCATGGGAAGAACTGGCGGGCCTGGCTGGGGCCGCTCCTTCTCTTTGGACTGCCAGCGCTCATGGCCCTGGGCATAACTGCCTGGTACAATTGGCTGCGTTTTGGCAACGCGTTGACGACCGGCTATCTGCCCGAAGAGCGCTTTGCCATGCCTTTTCTGCAGGGGTTCTACGGGCTGATCCTGAGCCCCGGCAAGGGTCTCTTTTGGTACAACCCGATCCTCTTTGCCTCCCTGGTCGCCTGGCCCGCCTTTTTTCGGCGTCATCGCGCCGAAGCATTGATGATTGCTTCCATGGTCTTGGTTGGTGTGGCCTTCTATGCTTCGTGGTTCTTGTGGTGGGCAGGCCATGGTTGGGGCCCGCGTTTCCTGGTAACGATCCTGCCCTTTGCCGTCCTACCTCTGGCACCGGCCCTGGAGGCCGCGTCCCGCCGCCGCGCCCTGGCTCTCGTGGTGGGCGTCCTGGTGCTGGTGAGTGTTGCGGTGCAACTATTGGCTGTGACCGTCGACTTTAACCTCTACCTGGAAGATATCTACGCTGAACTGGGGCTGTATCACCCGGCCACCCTCTTTGACCCGGCCTACAGCCCCCTGTTGAGGCAGCTCGCCTACTTGAACCCGGGCAATCTGGATCTAGCCTGGCTACGGGACGGCGCGGTCAACTGGGCGGCGCTGCTCATCGGGCTTGGGCTCGTCGTGGCCTCGGGCCTGGGACTGTGGCTTGCCTGGCGCCGGCGGCTGGCCGCTTGGCACGGTGCAGTTCTGCTGCTGTTGCTTCTGTTTGGCATCGTCCTCTCTTTGTTCAGCTACGCGCCCGAGGGTCGGGTTGCCGTGGCTGCCAGAGACCTGGTCGCCATGGAGAAGCCAGGCGAGGCGGCAGCCCTGACCGAACCGCTGCTTACAGAACCGTTCCAGGACGCCTACGACGGGCGCCTGTGGGTGTGGGGTGTGCCGTCCAGGGAGGGAATCGGTGTAGAAAACGAGGGGCTGTGGGCCGCTGGTGCCGGAGATCCGGATGCCGCGGCGGCGCGCTTCCAGACCGGCGCGGTACGTCTCGACCTGTTCCCGGCGTCCGGCGGGGCCTTTGACGCGGCACGTCTGCCGGTCCAACCTCTGGAAGCGTCCCTGAACCTGGGCGATGTGGTGGCGCTGGTTGCCTTCCGCCTAGATGATATAGTTGTCCGTCGCGCTGAGATGCTGCCAGTGACGGTCTACTGGCGCGCCCTGGTCCCCATGCCGGTCTCCTATACTGTCTCCGTGCAGCTCATCGACGAGGGCGGCGTCAAGGCCGGCCAGGTCGACCGCCTGCCCTGCGATGGCGGCTGTCCCACGACTTCCTGGCGGGTGGGCGACGTTGTCGGTGAGTACTATGAGCTTTCCATCGACCCAGGCGTGCCGCCGGGCCGCTACCAGCTTACTGTCGGCATGTACGATCTGGCTACAGGCGAAGGCCTGCCTCACCTGGATGCCCAGGGTCAGGTCGTAGCTGACCTGCTCCTGCTGGGTACCATCGACGTCGAACCGTAGGCACTGTCCCCTCGCAGTGACCGTTTTGAGCGCTGAGAGTGTTTTACTCAGGGGGACTGCGTGGTCGACCGGCCTGAACGTTTCCAGGTAGATCTGATCTAGGGGCACATTGTGGTGCGACAGATCCTCCCATGGAATAACCGTGGGTACCTGAATGTGTAGCTTCGTACCTTTTCCGGTGGCCGGCGACGCCGTCGCGGTGATCACGGGAATCTCCACATTGTCAACAGTATCTACCAGTGCCTGCGCATCCTATCCTTTCAGCCTGTGCTAGGGTCCTCGCTCACCACTCTGATACGATAGGAAAGCCGGTTCTTGGTCGATGGGTCATTCTCAACCCAATCGAAGACTCCTCTGTTTGACAGGATACCCATCCTCCTGTATACTGGACGTGTATCTACCTAGGTTGGCGTGCATGGGGCACTCCAAGGGTCCGATGTGTGATGCGGTGTCAACACGAGGGCTCATCGTCGAGGACCAATCCCCCGGGAATACCTTTGTCCGATTGACGGCAGTCGTCCGGAGCGTGTGTGCGTCCGGTGGCTGCCGTTTGTGTTTTGGGGCTGGGGAATAGCGCTGGGCGCAGCGTGTCCACGGGCCTGGCACGTGGATCCCGCCCAGGCCCCCAGCGGGGCCGAACAGGGCAACCTGTCTGAGCCATTCTCGACGTTGGTGGGTGGCTATAGCTAGTGGTTCCTGAGCCTACCGGTGGAGGAGTGTGGCGGCCTAAAGCTCAAGCTACAGGTCATTGGCCGCAGAGGTAGAGTAGTAGAGTCAATGGTACCAGCCTCTGAGTTACAGCCAGCGCTGGCGGTCCAGATCACGGAGGGTAGTGCCTGCGGCGTCTATCTGCCTCTAGCCATCCGATAGGAAGGGGTTGTATTCATGCCTTTGCATCACAAATCGCGTCAGAATACTGCGCTCCATCTGTCAGTTCCGGCAGGTGCAGCGCTGATGCTGATGGTGACTGCGGCCGTACTCTTGAATCTGGTCCTCGGCCAGCCAATTAAGGCGCAAGCCCAGCAGTTGGACCCAGGAGAATACGAAGACCGAAAAGCGCAACTGGCTGCGCGGGCGGCACAGCCCTTCAAAGATGATGGTATGCGCCAAGAGTGATGACGGGCACAAAGTTGGTGATGGACCAGCCCCAGAACGTGCCCAAGTACTTTTCCAAGTTTCCCGAACCTGGATATGAGAAACGTACGGACCTGATCCTGACGCTTGATGATAGCAGCTCCAAGTCCCTTACTGTGCAAAGGGCGCAAACGGCCGTGAACCTCGCAGACGCAAACCCTGAAGCCAATGAGACGGTGAACGTTTTCTACGCTGCCGAGATGGTGACGGGGACGCTCTATGAGTTTGGCTATACCCTGGAGCCGGCGGAACAGGACTTTGAGCAGATCCACTCAGGGAGGCGACAGGGTGTCGTGTTTGTCTCGCAGCGTTCCGGATCCGGGGCTCGACTGTACTTTCTGCCGCTGAATGACGACCTGCTACCAGCGGGGTCTCCAGATCCGTTGACCGACGGCGTGATCACCGATCCCCGCCGGCCTGCGGCGTCCGCTGATGGCCGGTTCATCATATTCGATGCCGATTACTACAAGCCCTACCATGTGTCTAACGAGACAAAACAGCGAATCCACACGCTTGACCTTTCCAGTGCTGCTGTGCGCCGGTTGACCTCGGATCCCTTTGGCGCGAGCAGCGATTGGGGCGCTAGCCTCGACCACGACGGGGCACGGTTTGTAATGATCTCCAATCGCGACGGCTCGCCGCGCATGGTTATCGCATCGGTGGCGAGTGGCCAGGGCGGTGGTTTTGGAAACGAAGTAGGCCAGGCATCCAGCGCGGACTGGAGCCATGTACGCAACGAAATTGCGTTCGCCGATGCCAGCCGACTCAAGATCCTTGACGTCGACACAGAGGAAGTTGCCGATCTCCTCTATGCGAGTGGGGCAGATAGTCCCCGATTCTCTCCCAGTGGTGACCAGATCGCCTTCTCTGTTGGGACAGGTCTGCAAGTTGTGAACCGCGACGGAACCGGCAGCCGGCCCGTGGCTGGTGGTTGTTTCTATCCCACTTGGGCGGGTGAATCCCATCTGATTGCCCAGTGCAGCGTGAGTGGCAACATCGACCTGTATCTCATCGAGGTCGGTGGGGGATCGAAGACTCGTCTGACCACCGATCCCGCAGAGGACAGGGAACCAACCTTCGTTCTAGCAACTGGGCCGACGCCTTCCCACAAGATTGCGATTTCGCCCTCCTTGAAGTTGCTCTCTTGGCCGCTGGAACCTCTGCCAGACGCCGAGACGGCGTTGGATGAAATCGAAAGCCAGGGCGGTAACGCGCCCGAGGTGTATTGTTGGCTGAGCAAAGCCGATATCTGGGACGGGTATGCAAAAGGTTTGCCCTTCCACAACTTTTCCCTGGAGTTAGGCCAGGGCTACTTTGTTCGGGCCCAAGAATCCAGTACCTGGGCACGTCCCGGCTGGCCCCCAGAGACTCCAGTGCCGGTGGACCTCAACCCCATCTGGACGCTGATCGGTCTGCCAAGGTTGCCAGAGCCGATGACGGCTGGAGATCTTGTTACCGATGCCAACGGTCAGGGTGGGGCTTGCACCGAGGTCGCTCGTTGGGAGACATCCGTCTCAGACTATCAGATTTTCTGCCCTGCCTGGCAGCGACTTTTATCTTACGAATGATGAAGGCTACTTTGTCAAGTGCGCGAACGCCATCACCTATCGGCCTGGAGAGGGTAGGGTGCAGCAGAATCTGTCAGCAAAGCCGATTCCTGTCGAGCCGGCGACCCTGGCGTCAGTGGCGGACCCGTTGATCTCTGATGTGTTGATCACTAATCGCCGCGACGTAGCGTTCACGGTCACCTGGCGGACGGACCGGGCTAGTACGGGCTGGGTAGAGTATGCGAAAGACCTGACAGGTTCTGAAAACCTGTCAGGTCTGGCGGCTCACGATGACCTGGGCCAGGGGACCGTCTCGCAGGTCCACCACGTCACCCTCACTGGTCTCACCCCCGAGACGACTTACTACTTCCGCGTGCACTCGGGCGAGACGGTGGACGACAGTGAGGGGCGCTCTATCAGGTTACGACCAAGGAGACTGAGGTGCCGCCAGTGCCAAACCTGGCCTACGGCCAGGTCCTAATCCCGGACGGGAAACCGGCTGTGGGCGCGTTGGTTCGAGCCTGGCTGGTAGACGAGGGCGGCAACGAGTCGGAGCCCTTGTCGGCTGTAGTGGACGGCTACGGCTATTGGTCCCTCAACCTGCCTGTGCAGGATTGTGAGGGAGTTCAGCTCAAACTGGAGGCCATCGGCCAGCGGGGCGCCGCAGCGGAGCAGGTCCTGCCAGCGTGTGAGGTACGGCCAGCGGTGACAATCAAGCTGCCCGCCGAGAGCCCCGTCGAGGACACCACCTTGGAGAATGTACCTGCCCATCATCCTGCGGCAGTCTCGATAGGGAAGCAGCCGCTGAGTAGCATGCAAAGAGTGGCCCGGGTGGCGGGCATCTGTTGCTGGTGGCCGGGGAAACAGGCGAGCTGCCTTTGGGCCGTGATCATGACACCTTACTGTGCTGCTTGACTGCCGGCTGGGCAATCTCCCAGACCGGTGCGCTCACTCCCGCGGGTCACGGACCTGCTTGGAGCTGCGGACAGGTCAAGGAGGATGATGCGGACGGTCACGGCCCCTGAAACAGCCGCACCGTCTGGTAGTCATTTTCGCACGGAAAGCCGGCCAGTTGCGACCAGCCCACATACCCGTCTCGAACCTCAATGATGTGACTCGTTTCTGTGCCGAAACCATCAAGGCCATGGTTGCAGATGGAGTATGGACCCTTTTTCGGGAGGTGCGAGCGCAGCATGGCCTTCAAGGCGCCGATACTGGTGATCGACTGTATCATGCCCCAGGCCACCTCGTGGCGGATCCGCGAACTTTGACTGTGGACCTCGGCCCGCTCGGGCTCGTGGGAGATGAGCGCAAAGTCGTTGGTCATGACAAAGTTGCCTTGGAACTCCTGGATCTGGAACTCGGCCCCCATCACCTCGACCAGCAGCGTCCACGCCGGTGAGGCGACCAGGATCTTGCCACCTTGCACCCTGTGTTCGGCCACAAAGCCCTCGACGATGGCTGGGACATCCTCCCGGCTTTGAGCCCGGCGTATCAGGTCTTCGCAGAGCAAGTCGTAGGTCACGTCAGGCGTTGAACACAGGTGCGTGTTGGCCACGCATATCCCATGCCTGTTCACGCCAATGGCGATGCCCTGCAACTCGCCCGTCTTGAGATTCGCGCCTTTCAGCACGTGGTAGTCGGGAGTCGACTGCCAGACCGTCATGCGGTTCGTCAGGTACTGGCTCGCCAAGTCCCGATTCTTGAAGAACAGGATCCCGTCTGGAATCTGAATGACGCCGGCCGTGCAGCCTTTGGGTACCTCTTGACGCGGACCTGACATGTGGGGGTTCCTTTCCTAGATGGCCTCAACCGGTTCGCCAAGGCCCTCGACCAACATCTGGTAGGTTTTTTCGATGCGGTCCCAGTGTTCCTCCCGGTCTAGGGACCAGAAGCGGCCGATGACCGTCGCCAACTGTCCTACGCCCAATCGTTCGGCTTCGCGCTCGACCTGTTCGACATAGATTCGCGCCGCTCTCCGGCCGCTCTCCGCGCCGACCCAGCATGGCGTGCATATGAACCTCCGGCACGCCCTCGCGGCGGGCCATCTCCATCAGCGCCAGTAGGTGGTCCACCGAACCGTGAGAACTGTAGAAGGACACGATGCCCAGCAGATGCAGGCGGGTGCCGTCCTGCTTGGCGCCGCGCATGGCCCATAGGAACGCCTCGTTCTCAAACCAGGAGCCGTCCTCCAGGGCATGGTTGATACGCACCCGGTCGGCGGCTACCACGCGGCCCCCGCCGATGTGCAGGTGCCCTGATTCGGAGTTGCCCACTGTGCCGGCCGGCATGCCCACGGCTGGCCCGGAGGCCTGGATCTGTGCGCTGGGCCAGGCCGCGACCAGGTTATCCATCACGGGCGTGTTGGCCTGAGCAATCAGATCACCCGGTCCGCCATCGCCAATGCCCCACCCATCCAGGATCAGGAGCAGAACGCGCTGCCGTCCTTCAGTTTCCGTTGTTGTCAGGGGGCTGCTGATGAGGCTCTGCCCGGTCATCGCCTCGGGCTGGGGCAACCCCATCAATTGCAGTACCGTGGGCGCCACGTCGGTCAGCGCGCCGCCACGACGTAGGCAAAGGCCATCCTGCTGGCCGGGGTTGATGAGGATGAAGGGCACTGGGCTGTCGGTGTGCCCGGTGTCGATGGCGCCGTCGGGATAGTACCAGCGTTCGACAGTGCCATGGTCGGCCGTCAGGACTGTGATCACCCCCGCCGCACGGGCAGCCTCTACCATGCGCCCCGCCTGGGTATCCACAGTCTCTACGGCAGCCCGAATGGCTTCGGGGTTCTCGATATGTCCGATGACGTCCACGTTGCACAGATTCACCGTGACAAGGGCATTGGCGGGATCGCGCAGCGCCTCGATTGCCGCGTCGGCCACCGCAGCCGCCTTCATCTCCGGAGGCATGTCTGCATGGGAGGCTGGCCGCGGGGAGTCGACGACGATTCGCTCTTCGCCGGGAAAGGCCCCCTGCCCCTTGCCATTGAGGAAGAAACTGACGTGGATGGCTTTTTCTGACTCGACGACCTTGGTCTGCCGCAATCCGGCCTTGCTGACGACCTCGAAGAGGGTGTCTACCAATTGCCCCTGGGGCGGGAAGGCGACTTGGACATCCAGATCGGGGTGGTACTCGATCATGGTCGCAAAGTGTACCGTCATGGGTGAGCGCGGAAAATGGGTAAAGTCGCGGTCGACGAAGGCTGAAGTCAGTTCGACCTCCCGCTCGCCCCGTATGTCATAGAAAACGACATAATCCCCATCCTGGATGCTGCCTACCGGTTGGCCATCAGCATCCACCCGGACCAGTGGTTCCAACGATTCATCCTCTTGGCCCGCGCGGTAGGCTGTACGTACCGCTTCAGCCATCGGGTATTTGTCTGCTGTCATGTACTTCCTCCGGAAGACTGGTGTGGTTGGCGTTCGAAGTCGCAAGTGCCCTCTCGGGGCTACCAAGGGCGCGATGGCCAGACCTGACTCCTGCACGGCGGTCCATCTCGCTGCCCCGATGGCGGCGAACGGCGGACATTGTACATCAGATGGCCGGTTTGTGGAAATCCGGATCTGGCGGTCGTTCGCGGTGCTTCGATGGAGGACGGTGGGCAAGGGTACTCGGGGGAGAAGGGAGGCGATGCTTGCCAAATCACTCGTGTCAGGCTATAATGAATGTCACAAATGTGCAGCCGGGGTACCGGATGCGCACGATTCCATTGACTTTCGTACTGCGAATCACAGACTGGGGGACAGAATGCCATCCATTCCCAGAACAAGTGCCCTGAAACTGGCCAGCACGGCTCACGATTTGGGCGCTGAAGCTTTGCGGGGCCGGCTGGAACAGAATGAAGCAGGTCGCTGGACAATTGGCCATATTGAGATCGAATCATGGCTCTCACGCCATGACGGCAGTGAGTTGGTTCTCGCCGCAGCCGCTATCGATGAAGGTACGCCCATGACCTATACTCGCACCTGCCGGACCTGCGGCCGTGACTACGAAGGAAGGACCTGCCCTCACTGTGAGTCAGTACGCCAGCGTCTTCGCGGCTGAGGGAGGCATGGATATGAAAAACGAGTACGGGATGCCGAAACAAGTTCTTGCTGGAATGGGCTTGCTGCTCGCCTTGGTTGCCCTGAACCTGCTCGTGGCCGGTGTAGCCGATGCCTTGCCGATGTCTCCAGAGCAGGCCGTGCCCAGCCACCGCGGCTTTGGGCTACGATCAGAGCTGGAGTCCGGTGCGTCCGCTGCCAGTACCGCCTTTTTGCCATTGGTTCTGCGCAGCGAATCGGCCGCCAACGTGTGGCTGGCCGAGTACTTTGATAATGGGAGCCTGAACGGCGTGCCCGTCAGGACGGTCGAGGAAAAGCGGATAGACTATGATTGGGAGGAAGACGCACCACCCGGCTTGCCGGACAACTATTTCTCCATCCGCTGGGCCGGAATGTGGGACTTTGAGGTCGGCGACTATACCTTTTTCGTCTACGCCGACGATGGTGTGCGCTTGTGGTTGGATGGCGTCCTGGTGATCGATGCCTGGTCGCCAGGCATGGGCGAGCACGATGAAACGGTGCGGGTGACCGTGGCGGGTCCGCACAGTGTCAAAATCGAGTACTATGAGAGCCGGGGTGATGCAGCCATTCGCGTCCGCTGGCACCGTACAGACCTGTTCCCTGTGTGGAGCGGCGATTACTATGACAACCCGTGGGTGGAGGGCAATTCCCGCTTCTCCCAGGAAGACGCTGCGATCCAGTTTGACTGGGGCGACGGCTGCCCCGAGGATCTGCCCCCCAATAGCTGTAATCGCTTCTCAATTGCCTGGGAAGCGGAACCCGTGTTTGAAGTGGGCACGCACCGCATCCATCTCTATGCAGATGAGGGCTATCGTCTCGATGTGGAGGGTGGTCCAGAAGCGGATGATGGTTGGTATGAAGGGCAGTCTTCTGAAGATGACTACTATGACTTTGACGTGACGAGCATCGAGACCCGCCAGATCAGCTTTGATTTCCACGACCAGGGCGGTCCTGCTGAGGCCCGTCTCTGGATCGTGAATTTGGTACATCCTCTCTGGACTGCGGAATACTACAGCAACCGGAACTTGACCGGAACGCCAGACCTCACCCGCGAGGAGACGGCCGTTTTCCATGACTGGGGATTGGGCAAACCGGACCACGGGCTGCCCACCAATAATTTCTCAGCCCGGTGGAGCGGCAAGCGCTACTTCCACGCCGGGTTCTATCGCTTTGGCGTTTTCGCCGATGATGGCGTACGCCTGCGCGTGGACGGCGAACTGCTGGTGAATGCCTGGCAGGTGGGTAGGGGCACGCACTATGGGTTGCTAACCTTCCTGACTACCGGCTACCATGACGTGGTCGTCGAATACTTTGAGGGCGAGGGCGAGGCCGAAGTCCGGTACTGGTGGGAATAGGATAGGTATGTTCTTCGACGAAGCCAAGATCTATGTCAAGGGCGGTGACGGCGGCGACGGCTGTGTCGCTTTTCGCCGTGAGAAGTATGTGCCCTTTGGCGGCCCTAGCGGCGGCCATGGTGGCGCAGGGGGCAGCGTCTACCTGGTGGTAGACCGCAATCTGAACACCCTGGTGCATTTCAAGAGCCGGTCCCATTTCAAGGCTGACCCTGGCGGGCGGGGCAGTGGGCAGAAACAGCAGGGCAAAAGGGGAGAGGATCGCCTGGTCCCCGTCGCGCCGGGCACGATGGTCTACGACGTTGACACGGGCAAGCTTTTGGGCGACCTGGTGGACGATGGCCAACGCCTGTTGGTGGCAAAAGGCGGGCGAGGCGGGCGGGGCAACAGCGCTTTTGCCTCTCCCACCAATCAGGCTCCCCGCATGGCAGAGCACGGGGAGCCTGCCCCGGAGCGCTGGCTGCGCCTGGAACTGAAGCTCATCGCCGACGTAGGCGTCATCGGCATGCCCAACGCGGGCAAGAGTACATTGCTTTCAGTTGTCAGCGCTGCCCGGCCCAAGATCGCAGCCTATCCCTTTACCACCCTCCAGCCCAATTTGGGCGTAGTACAGTTGGACGAATACAGATCCTTTGTTGTGGCTGATGTGCCGGGCCTGATTGAAGGTGCCAGTGATGGGGCTGGTCTTGGCCATCAGTTCCTTCGCCACGTAGAGCGTACTCGCCTTCTCATCCACCTGTTGGATGGGGGCGCCTCCGATCCCCTGGCCGACTATGAGTTGATCAACAGGGAGTTGGCCCAGTTTAGCCAGCGCCTGGCGGCCAAGCCCCAGCTTGTCGTACTCAACAAGATGGACCTGCCTGATGCCCAAGCCTGGTGGCCGTTGGTAGAGGAAGAGATGGGTGAACGGAATGTCGAGGTCCATGCCATCTCGGCCGTCAGCAAGGAGGGCGTTCGACCACTGATGCAGCGTACGTCTGCCTTGCTGCAGGCTCTGCCTCCTCCCGAGCCGGAGCCCGATGAGATTGCCGTTTTTCGGCCGGCCGAGCATGAAGATGCCTTCACCGTTGAAGAGATGGAGGATGGCTGGCGCGTGCGGGGTGTGCGTGTGGAGCGAGTGGCAGCGATGACACCCTTTGTGCTTCCCGAGGCTGTGGCTCGCTTTCAACGCCAGTTGAGGGCCATGGGTGTGGTGGATGTGCTGGAAGAGCGCGGTGTAGAACCGGGGGATCTGGTGCGCATCGGCGAGCGGGAGCTGGAATGGCAGCCTTGACCCAGCGTGGTGCCGAATCGGGTGCGCGGCTGGGAATCCTGGGCGGCACCTTCGACCCGATCCACCATGGTCACCTGGTCGCCGCGGTCGAAGCCTGGTACCAGCTCCGATTGGACAAGGTCCTGGTCGCGCCAGCGGGAATTCCTCCTCACAAACCGAACAGACCCATCTCTCCGACCTGTCACCGGCTGCGCATGCTTGAAATGGCCATCGCTGGACGGCCTCATCTTGAGATTTCCCGTGTGGACCTGGAGCATCCAGGACCCTGCTATACGGTGAATACCCTAGAGCGATTGCGAGCTGAATGGGGTCCCAAGCCTGCTTTCTTTTTCATCGTGGGTGCTGACTCACTGGCAGAGATGGTCACCTGGTACAGGCCCCATCGCCTGATCGATCTGTGCGAACTGGCCGCCGTGGCGCGTCCCGGAATCGAGGTTGATCTACCCCGGCTGGAGGCACAGTTGCCGGGCCTTTCGTCCCGTGTCCATTGGGTACAAATGCCACTCTTGCAGATCTCTTCCAGCGACCTGCGAGCGAGGGTACGGGAAGGGCAGCCCATCTCATATCTGGTACCTGGAGGGGTAGAGGCGTATATCTACGAGCAAAACCTATACTTGTAGATGACCCAATCACAGGAACTGCCTTCTGATAGGCGACGAATGACGATGGACGAAACATACTCTACCAGTCTATTGACCGACGTTCGTTGGAACAACTAGGAGGTTTAAGTAGCAATATGGCCTTTCTATTGGAAGAACTTTGCTGGCCCGATGTACAGGAATACCTTCGGCACGACGACCGGCTGATCTTGGTGGTGGGAAGCACCGAGCAGCATGGCCGGCATATGACCTTCGCCAGCGATACTTGGCAGCCGTGGGAGATTGCCCAACGGCTCAGCGAGCGGACCGGTGTGTTGCTGGCGCCACCGGTGAACTATGGCATGTCTCTCCATCACCTGGGATTCCCTGGTAGCCTGAGTCTGCGTCCTCATACCCTGTCGTCCATCATCGTGGACCTGCTGGAAAGCGCCTACCAGCACGGCTTCCGGAAGATTTTTATCCTAAATGGCCATGGTGGCAATACCGCGCCCATTCATGTGGCCTTGATCGAGGCCCTGAACGAACTCCCTGGTCTGCAAGTACGAGCGGAGGCCTGGTGGCGCGTGCCAGAGATCCAGCAGGTGTTCGAGATGGCCGGTCTTGATGCTCCGAGCCATGCCGATGCAGGTGAGACATCTGTGGTAATGGCCATTCGTCCCGACGTTGTACGACTGGATCGGGCAGAGTACAGCCCAGGCGCGCCCATGGCCATATTTTTGACGAAGCAGGTCTTTCAAGAACATTTTCCCCACGGTGTGATTGGCACCGATCCCCGACTGGCCTCGGCTGAAATCGGAGAGCGGGTCCTGGCAGCGGCAGTTTTGAAATTTGAGAAGCTCCTTGGCGAGTGGATGCCAGGCATTTAGTCGTTGTTGCAAACTGACGTGAGAATCATCGACCCGGGTCCCTGTCCTTAGAAGGACAGGGACTTTTTGGTATGACAGGCGCAGTGCAACATGCCAGCGGAGAAACCCGGGGTCTACAGTTTCCAGTTTTCCACATGGGCACAACTGGTCACATTGCACAAAGAAACAAAGTGTGATATAATGGTTGTGTTGTCCCAGATCCAGATTTGGCGATGCTCACGCCTGCTAGCGAAACTAGCGCCCCAGCGGGCGTGGTAGACTGTATCATTGGGATTTGGCGCTATGGAGGTTCCCCATCTCGGAAAAGGCGCGTGAGTTCGGCGCCTTCAGAAGCAGTTCTCCGCTGTGCCTGGGAAAACAGGATAGCTCTAGAAAGGGGGTGTTCATCCGCAGAAAGCCTTTTGGGCGAGAATGGCGATCGATGTGAGAAGAGACATTCAAGAACCTGAAGGAGGAGGAAAAGATGAATCGCAAGACCATGTCTGTCCTGTTGACACTGTTGGTTCTGATTGCCCTGGTGCTATCCGCTTGTAGCGCCAACCAAGAGTGCCCCGAGTGCCCTGAATGCCCCCAAGCCGAAGAGTGCCCGCAGTGCCCCGAGACCGCCGCATGTCCCGAGTGCCCCGAGGCCGCGACGGGCCAGGATATCCTGGGTACAGTCATGGACCGTGGGAGGCTGATCTGTGGCTCCCGTACTGATTTGTTGGGTTTTGGCTACCTGGACGAGAGCGGCAACAACGTTGGTTTTGACATTGACCTCTGCCGGGCTGTGGCCGTCGCCCTTTTCAATGACCCTAAGGCGGTAGAGTTTGTGCCGCTGACAGCGGCCGAGCGCGGTCCCGCCTTGCAGACAGGCGAGATTGACATGCTGTCGCGCAACGTAACTTGGACTACCAGCCGTGATGCCCAGTGGGGCAATTTCACCCAGGTCATGTTCTACGACGGCCAGGGCATGATGGCCCGCGTCGCCGATGGGTATGCCACCCTGGAGGACTTGGACGGCGCCACGGTGTGCGTGACTACCGGCACTACCACCGAAAAGAATCTGTCCGACAACTTCCGCCAGCGCGGCCTGGCCTATGAGGCGGTGACCTTTGAGGACACTGCGTCGGTCTATAGCGCCTACGAGGATGGCCGTTGCGACGCAGCCACCAGCGACAAGTCGCAGTTGGCTGCTGTCCGGGAGGGGTTCGCCGTTCCCGACGACCACATCATCATGGATGTCACCATGTCCAAGGAACCACTGACGCCGGCCGTACCCACGGGCGACGACCAGTGGTTCGATGTGGTCAAGACGACCATGTGGATCCTGATCTATGCCGAGGAGCTGGGTGTCAACTCTGCCAATGTCGACGAGATGATGACTAGCGACAATATCGAGGTCCTGCGTCTGCTGGGCAAAGAGGGAAGCTTCGGCCAGGAGGACCTGGGGCTGGCCACCGACTTTGCGGCCAACGTGATCCGCACCGTGGGCAACTATGGTGAGATTTATGATCGCTATATGGGGCCTGATGGGGATGCCTTCGACCTGCCCCGCGGCCTCAACGAGCTCTGGACCAACGGTGGCCTGCTCTACGCGATTCCGCCCCGCTGAGCCGGAACGAGATCGTCCGGGACCAGCGCTAGCCCTCACCGGCCGGAGCTGTATCCTACCAGTCGCCCTTGGCAAGGGTGGTGCGGGCCACGGCTCGCCCACCTTTGCCGGGCTTTGACACAGGGCCAATATGAGCCGATCATCTCTGCCCCGCGTCTTCTATCGCAAGGGAGTTCCCCTCTGGCGGGACGCCGTGATCCTGCAATGGGTTGCTCAGATCCTGTCCGCTATCGTCGTCATCGGCTTCATGGTCTTTTTCGTCAGCAATGTCCTCCAGGCGGCGGAAGCTCGCGGGCTAAGCTGGGGCTATGGTTTCCTAGACGAAGCTGCTGGTTTCCCCATAAGCGAGTCACTGATCCCCTACGACGCTTCCTACCCCTTTGTCCGCGCCTTCATCGTTGGACTGCTGAACACAATAAAGGTGTCCCTGGTGGGCGTTGTACTCGCCACGCTACTGGGTATACTCGCTGCCGTGTCCCGGTTATCCACGAACTGGCTGGTCAGCAAGCTCGCAAGCGTCTATATTGAAATCATTCGCAATGTTCCCCTTTTGGTCCAATTGTTCTTCTGGTATTTCGGTTTTTTCCAAACGCTCCCGCCGGTGAAAGATGCGTTGTCCCTGCCGGGCCCCATCTACCTCAGCCAGCGCGGTCTCTATATGGTCTGGGCCAAGCCGACGTCTACCTTTTGGTCCTGGATGGTTTTTGTCGGGGCGGCTCTGTTGCTCTCTGGGGTCGCGTACGTGATTCTGTCTCGGCACCAGCTCCGAACTGGCCGTACGACTTATCCCGTGGCCACGGCCCTTGTCTTGTTGATCATGCTACCGGTTATCGGCTGGTTCGCTATGAGCGCGAGGCCGCTGAGCAGTACAGTGCCGGAACTGGGCAAGTTCAATTTTGATGGCGGGCTCAGGCTGACGCCAGAGTTTGTTGGCTTGCTCGTAGGGCTGGTGGTCTACACCGGGGCCTTTATCGCCGAGGTCGTTCGGGCTGGGATCTTGTCGGTCGACAAGGGGCAGTTCGAGGCAGCCCGCGCCGTGGGTCTGTCCTCAATGCAGGTCCTGCGCTTGGTTGTCTTTCCCCAGGCCTTGCGTGTGATCATTCCCCCCTTGATCAGCCAGTACCTGAACCTGGCCAAGAACTCGAGCTTGGCCATCCTGATTGGCTACGCTGACGTGTTCTTCGTGGGTAGAACCATCATTAACCAGTCTGGACGGGCGGTGCCTGTATTCCTCTTGATTATGGCTATCTATCTGACCATTAGTACCATGACTTCCATCGTCATGAACATGTACAACCGTCGCGTGCGGTTGGTGGAGCGATAGCGATGAGTTCAACCGGTGAGACCTCCGGCCAGCGACCTGCTCCCCCGGGTGCGATCCAGTGGCTGAAAAAGAACCTATTCAGTACTTGGTACAATACGATCTTGACCTTCCTATCCCTCCTTGTCATTTACTCTGTATTGAAGGGCCTCCTCACGTGGGTTTTTACTGTTGCCGATTGGAGCCCGGTTACAGAGAGCCTCAGACTATTTGCCGTTGGCTTGTATCCAACGGAGGAGATGTGGCGCATTGGCGTGATCCTGGCCATGGTATCATTTCTTGCCGGTCTAAGCTGGGGCGTCTGGGGTGGCATCGTTCGTACTTTTGCCATCGCCGTGGGTGTGGGGTTCGTCGTCATTGCTCTTTTGCCCTTTGATCTGTCCCCCCCAAACGGCGATCCGCTGGATCTGACACTGCGCCTTGGGTTCCTGGCCCTCCCGGTCCTCATCGTGCTGGGTTTCCTGCTGGGAAGAACAGCAAAGATCTCCGGCCGTCTCGTTCTGATTCTCTGGCTCATTTCCTTCTTCCTGAGTCTCATCCTGCTGAACGGTTTTGAGAACAGTGAACTGCTCCCAAAAGTTGGTACAGGTCTCTGGGGCGGGCTGCTTCTAACGTTTCTTCTGGCCCTGGTTGGCATCGTCGCTTCCTTTCCCATCGGGGTGGCCCTGGCCCTGGGTCGGCAGAGTTCCCTGCCTGTAGTCAAAGTGTTCTGTACCCTCTACATCGAGATCGTCCGAGGCGTTCCTCTGGTGACCATCCTGTTCATGGCCTCCATCATCTTGCCTCTCTTTCTTCCAGAGGATGTGCGCATCGACCGGGTGTTGCGAGCTATGTTGGGGATGACTCTTTTTTCCGCAGCCTACATGGCCGAGAACGTGCGAGGCGGCTTACAGGCGGTTTCTGCAGGTCAGGTCGAAGCAGCCAAGGCGGTAGGACTTACCGGTCTTCAGACCACAGCCTTCATTGTTCTGCCCCAGGCGCTCCGGGCAGTGATCCCGGCCATCGTCGGGCAGTTCATCTCTCTGTATATGGATACGACCCTGGCCATCATTGTCGGACTCATGGAACTACTGGCGGTGGGCAAGGCTGTCCTGCAGAGCAACCAGGAATGGCTCCTCCGTGACAAAGAGGTATACTTGTTCATCGCCGTTGTGTTTTGGATCTTTACCTATTCTATGTCCTATGCCAGCCGCAGGCTGGAGACCGCTTTGGGAGTAGGCGAGCGATGATCCAGCCTTCTGTAAGTGGGGCAGGTACCTTGCACGCGAAGGGCCCTCTCGGGCCAGTTGAGTCAAGTTGGCCGGAAACCAACAAAAGTCGGTAAGCGGCTAGCTGTGGGGAGATCGATCATGGTACAGGAACGAGTAGACGCCGGAGACGACATTATCATCTGCCGGGATGTGGAAAAGTGGTTTGATGACTTTCACGTGCTGCGCGGGATCAGCATATCTATCAGAAAAGGAGAGGTGGTGGTCGTCGCTGGGCCATCGGGCTCGGGCAAGTCCACCTTTATCCGTACCATCAACCGTCTCGAGGAGCACCAGAAGGGCGACATCATCGTCGATGGTATCGAACTGACCAACGACGTTCGCAACATTGCCGCCATTCGCAGCGAGATTGGCATGGTCTTCCAGTCGTTCAATCTCTTTCCCCACCTGACAGTGCGTGCAGAACATTACCCTGGCACCCATACGGGTGCGCAAGTGGCCCAAGGACAAGGCCGACGAGACTGCCTACCAGGCTGCTGGACCGAGTGGGCATCCCCGAACAGGCCGACGAAATACCCGGGCCAGCTTTCAGGTGGTCAGCAGCAGCGAACGGCCATCGCCCGCGCCCTGGCCATGGAGCCCAAGATCATGCTCTTTGACGAGCCTACCTCGGCACTGGATCCAGAGATGATCAAAGAGGTCCTCGACGTCATGCGCGAGCTTGCTCAGTCTGGCATGACCATGATCGTTGTCACTCACGAGATGGGTTTTGCCCGCGAGGCCGCCGATCGCCTGGTCATGTTTGACGAGGGCCAGATCGTCGAGGCCGCGTCGCCTGATGAGTTTTTTGACAATCCCAAAGAGGACCGGACCAAGCTGTTCCTGAGCCAGATATTGACACACTAGCGCTCCGGCGCTATAATCCAATGCAGTCTCTTGCTGACCGGCCTACAGGCCGGTCAGCTTGCGCGTTGGAGGAAGATTGAAAATCAGCCTGGCCACGGGTACACTTTACGTTTACCCTCTTCGAACGGTATTCCGCTGGGCCCGAGCGTGTGGCTTTGATGGGGTCGAGTTGTCGGTCAATCCCGAGGCCATCCTACGTGGAGGCCGGGCCCTGCAGCAGTTGGCCGTACAGGCAGGCGTCAAAATCCTATCGGTACACCCGACTGTAGTACCGCTGCCTGGGTGGTGGGAGCGCAGAGATGGGATGGGGCCTACCATCCGGCTGGCGATGGACACCGGCGCCGGTGTCGTGGTGATGCACACCCCACGTGCCGAAAGCCTGGATGCAGGGGACGGACTTGCATTCCGGCAGCGGATCGAAACCTGGCAGCCACGCCTGGCTGGTACCGGTCTGAGGCTGGCTGTTGAAAACAAAGCCATTCACCACGAGGCAGCACGGCGATACGCCCTCAGCCCACTGGATCGGCTTTGCGCTTTTGCCGATCGTTATGATCTGGGGCTGGTATTGGACACAACCCACGCCGG
Organism: uncultured Chloroflexia bacterium; assembly: GCA_963700285.1. Taxonomy (GTDB): domain Bacteria; phylum Chloroflexota; class Anaerolineae; order JAAYZQ01; family JAAYZQ01; genus CAWANP01. The sequence goes on from CAVOXA010000001.1 coordinate 512,815, forward strand.
CACAGCAGGTGAGGACCTGCTGCAGGCGCGCAAGATCTATGATGGGAGGCTGGTGAACGTCCACTTGAGCGATATCGGAGGCCGGATGCTCCTGGCAAAGTTGCCTCACGCCAGGAAATACGTCGGTGAGCACCGTCTCCCAGGGGCAGGCGATCTCGCGTTGGAGGGGCTGCTCGTCAGCCTTGCTGGCGAGGGTTACTCTGGCCTCTTAACCCTTGAGGCGAACCCCATTGAGGTGAGGATCTGGTGGCCTCCAGCCGTACGTCGCCATTTGGCGCAGGCTGCTGCCTGGATGCGGCGAGCAACCGGGCTGCGGGGGGAATCGACTTTCTAGCCCTCGGCTTCTGCGTCGCTATCCCCTTCTACGGCTTCCGGTTCAGGCAGGCGTACCCGTTTGAGAGAAATCTTGATTGCCTGCCGGCATTGAGGGCACTCGGTCGTATAGTGGGCTGGCTTCCGGGCAATCCCCTCCACAGCCAGCGCGTTGGCAACATATTGCTCAGTCAGTTGAAAAGCATTGCCGCACTTGAAGCACCGGACTTTGAGCATGATTCTCTCCACAACCGATGCCCAGATATCTTGAGTGAGGGCATCGGCGAACACAGGCGGGCAGTACCACGAGGGTATGGCCCTCTCTTGTAACAACCAGTATAGCATCTCTCCAGTGTCCTGTCAAAGCATCGCGGACCAGCACCAGGCTGTTGTACCTCCGCCTGGCATGGGGGAGTCTTTGATCAAAGGGCATGAACACCGCGATTCGGATCACTTCTGCCGGATGGTAGCGTTTGTCCAGAGAGGATGGGGTATGAAGGACTTCTATGAACTCACCAACCGTGGCCAGGCGTTGCGCCTGCGCAAGATGGCGTTGGTCGCACTCCAGCACTATGATCTAGATGTGGAGCGCGTTCGCCTCATGAGCAATGACTTCAACGGTATCTTTCGAGTGGACACGTTTGGTGGTGAGAAATTTATCGTGCGCGTCTGCCTGCCAGAGGGTGGGCACAGCCTCATAGAGGTCCGCTCGGAGATGATGTGGCTGGCAGCACTGCAGCGGGACACGGACCTTGGTGCCCCTCAACCACAGCCCACCCGGGACGGTGATCTGGTGACGACAGTGGAGCTAGCTGAGGTTCCAGGGCCGCGTCATTGCGTGGTTTTTGGCTGGGCACCTGGTCCAGATCTGGCAGACAGGCTGACGGTGGAGAATGTTTCCAAACTGGGCGAGCTTGCCGCCCGCCTGCATCAGTACACGATCAGCTTCAGCCCTCCAGATGGTTTCTACATCAAGACGGCGGATAAGGTCTTTCCTTGCGGGGAACCTGTGGTCCTCTTTGAAAAGGACCACCACCAGCTTATGCCATCAGAGAGACGCGATGTCTTTCAAAGCGCCGTGGAGTGCGTCGAGACGGCCATCGAGGGACTTTATGCTGACAGGCGAGGTCTGCGGGTCTTGCATTGCGACTTGCATCAGTGGAACATCAAAGTCTTTCGGGGCAAGCTGTATCCAATTGACTTTGAAGATCTGATGTGGGGCCATCCAGTCCAGGACATCGCTATTACCCTCTACTATCTACAGGGTTACGAGCAGTATCCTGCGCTGCGCGCGGCGTTTAGGCGCGGATACACCCGGCACAGTAGCTGGCCGGAACAGTACCCCGGGCAGATCGATGCCTTTATTGCCGGACGCGGGTTAGAACTGGCCAACTTTGTCCTCCAGGATCCCAATCCGGATTATCGGAATGAAGCGCCGGCTTTCATCGAGCGCACCGAGGGTCGGCTCCGGGCTTTTCTGGAAAGCCGTTAGCGCTGTCAGGGCGCGGTACAATCGGCAACCTGTCTGACGAGTTGTGAGGGTCCTTGGCATGGTCGCTATCGCCTCGGTTCAGACCAACCCAGCGCTATCAGGTATACTCAACCAGCTGGCAGCATGCCGTCCACAGATCAAGCCTTGATTTCGTGTTGAGGTTTGGTTGCACCGAGTTCTGCGCGCGAGGCGACATAGATACCAGCGAGGACCAATGCACCGCCAATGACAATGGCCGAAGTGAATGCTTCGTCGAGGAGCAGAAAGGCCAGGATCGCGGACCCGATGGGTTCGGCCAGGGTAATAATGGAGACATAGGTGGCCGACAGCAGGTGCAGTGCCCAGTTGAGCGTTGTGTGGCCGACGAGCTGCGGGATAAGGCCCAGGGCCAGCAGCCAGACGTAGGCAGCAGGGCTGAAGCCAAACATCGGTTGCCGAGTCGCGATCACCAGAACGAGCACGGTGACTATTGCTACGCCATACACCAGCGACACGTACACGATGAGGGACCGGCGGGCACGTACCTTGCGGCCGATCATCAGGTAGCCGGCTATCATGACCGCGCCGGCCAGCGCCAGTAGATCGCCCAGTAGCTGGTCTTGGCCCTGGCCCAGGTCGGCCCAACTGATAACGATACTGCCCACCGCGGCCACGACGATACCCATGGCCAACAGGTAGCTCGGTCGCTCGCGTAAAAAGATCCAAGAGCCAAGGCCGACAAAAACAGGCCCCATGGAGACCAATATGACAGAACTGGCAACTGAGGTATAGCCCAGAGATGCGATCCAGGCTGCAAAATGAAGCCCCAGGAATATCCCGGAAGCCACCACCAAGCCTACTTCACTGCGTGAGAGATCCTGGATTTCGTCGCGGTGCTTGAGCCAAGCATAGGGCAGCAACATTGCTGCAGCGACGATCAGGCGCCAGGCAGCGATGGACAGACTGGGTACGCCCTCGGCCTGGGCCAACCGGATGAAAATCGAGGCGAAAGAGATGGCGACGATGCCCAGGCTCAGGTTGAGCAGGAATCGGGTGCGAGAGACTTCCATGATCGGCTCCTTGGCTCAGGCTTGTCCGAGCCATTGAGTTGCGCTGCCGATAGTTGGACCATTATACCAGGACTTGGCACAGGAAGGAAGAAAGCGAGGACTGATGCGGCCTGAAGAGATCACCAAACTCAAGGACAGGATCAGGGCGGCGCGGGTCAAGTTGCTGGCCTCGGTGAATGACCTGAACGAGGCTGCCTGGGACTGGAGGCCGGAGGACGATCGTTGGTCGGTGAGATTGACTCTGGCCCACGTGGGGTCAGCTCAGTGGGATCACCTCGACGTACTCAATCGTTTGCTTTCTGGTGAGCCGACTGCCATGTCAGATTTCGATCTAGATGCCTGGAACGCGGCCAGTGTGGCCAGACGGGATGATTGGGTACCAGCCCGCATCCTGGCTGACCTGGAGGCTGCCCAGCAGGAGACGATGGCCTTCCTGGATAGGCTCGATGATGGACAATTGGTAGTAACTGGTACACATCCGGCCCTGGGCAGGATCAGCGTGGCCCAGGTGCTCAGGATCATTGCCCTGCACGACGGCCTGCACCGGCGGGATGTGCTGCAACTGCTGCGCGAGATGGATGAGCACGAGACCAGTCGCTGACTATTGTCTGTTACAGTGCGCCAACCTGTTTTCCACGCCTTGCACAGCTCATGGATACCTCTGGTATCGGATTTGACATGCCCTGGATGTTGGGTATAATGGCAAGGTGCTCGCTAGGAGGTGATCGACGAGAGTGAAACTTGACTACGTCGGAAACGCTCCGTTTTTCTCTGCTCTGACGGAGCAGGAACAGGAACGCGTTTCCCAACAGATGCACCTGGAACACCGCCGCACAGGCGATGAATTGTTTCAACCCGGCGATGATAGTACAGCGCTGTATTTGATCAAGTCGGGGTGGGTTCGCCTGAGTACTGAAGGCGGTATGGCGCTCGCCAGCCAGGGGCCTGGTAGCCTGGTTGGTGAAACGGATCTATTCTTTGACAAGCCCCGCTCCCTTGGTGCCAAAGTAGCAACAGATGCCGAGCTTTGGGTCCTCACCAAAGAAGACCTGATCGGATTGATGGCCGAGTCTCCCCAGATTGGCCTCAAGCTCGCTGTGGCTTTCGGCTCCCGTCTTGCCCTCTTTGACCAATACCTCTGCGACCATCGTCTGAAGCCTCTCCCGTTCCTTTCGGGTTTGGACGGCGATGCTCTGGCGGCTATCGCCCACCGGCTGGTTCCGGTGGAAAAGAGTGAGGGCGAGTTTGTTGTGGAGGCGGGGCAGCCACCAGAGGCGCTGTTCATTGTTGAATCTGGACTGGTACGCCTCCCAAGTTCCGAGGAAGGTGGAGATTTTTCGGAGCTTGGCGCCGGTGAGACTTTTGGCGAACTGGCTGTCCTGACCGGAAAGCCGCATGCACGGGCGGCGCAGGCTGCCACAGATGTTGTTCTCTGGGCCTTACCTGTTACTGAGTTTGAGTCCTTGGCGGTTGAATGCCCCGATGTCCGCTTGGCCCTCAGCGAGGCCTTCCGAGAACCGTTGTCTCCCCAGGATCTGAACCTGGCGATGGAACGGTTGTCCGGTATGCGCTTGTTCTCTGGTCTCTCGGAGGAGGGCCTCTGGAATGTGGCCCAACGACTGCTGCTGCGCCACGTGCCGGCAGGCGAACAGATCTATGCCGAGGGAATGCCAGGTGATGCACTCTATGTGATGGACACGGGCCGGGTCGAGATTGGACCGGATAGGCAGCCAGTAGAGCCGGGCGAGTTCTTTGGCGAGATGGCGCTCCTGACGGGCAAGCCGCGTTCGTCAGCCGCCACAGCGACTGAGCATACCAATCTGTGGGTCCTTTACCGCTCTGATTTTGACGACCTGGTGAACCGGTATCCCGCGATCAGTGTGGGTCTCAGCAAGGAGCTCAGTGAGCGCCTGGCTGAGATGGATCGTCGCTTTACCGAGAGTCACTTGCGTGGCCTCAAGTTGTTGGCTGGCCTATCCTCGGCCCAACTTCAGGATATCAGCCACCGGCTGAAGCCGGCTCGATTCCGGCAGGCAGAAACCATCATCCAGGAAGGCCAGCCCGGCGACGAGATGTACTTCATCGAGTCTGGCCAGGTGCGGGTGTTGAGGACGCACGGGGCCCAGATTCTGGTCCTGGCCGAGATGGGCGCGGGCGATCTCTTTGGTGAGATGGCGCTTCTTACGGGAAAACCCCGGTCTGCTACTGTCACGGCTTTGACGGATGTGAACCTGTGGGTCTTGGGCCAGTCCGACTTTGACGAGTTGGTGACCAGCTATCCCACCCTCGCTCTGGCGCTCAGCCGCCTGTTGAGCGACAGGCTGAGCAGTACGGACGCCCACATCCTGCAGCAGCCAGCAATGGCTGTGCCAGCCGCGGCTTCGCTGCAACCCGCAGCCGCGCCCGTTGTCGCTGTACCGCTTCCGGTGGCCGCGTCAGTACCCCAGGCCCGCACGGCACCGCGTCCGCGACCAGCGCCAAAGCCCACGCCGCGACCGACCAGGGCAAAACCCGCGCAAAGTCTCACGTCTGAACTGGGTGAATCGTTCAATGGCCTTGTTGGCTGGTTCGGCAGCCTCAGCCGTGGCGCCAAGGTGCGATTGGTTGTGGTTTCCATGCTCTTGGTTTGGCTGGTGTGCATTGTTGCGCCCGCCTTCTTGATCTCGACTCTGGCCGCTGAGGAAGTGACCAACCTGCAGGGTGCCATTGCCTTTGTGCAAACCGAGACCCCATTGCCGACTGACACACCTCTTCCGACCATGACACCCATCCCGCCTACACCTATGCCGATTCCACCTACTCAGACGCCTCTGCCGACCACGACCCCGCTTCCGCCAACGCCGACTCTGGTCCCACCGACTGCCACTCCTGTGCCAACTGAGACACCTCTGCCGCCAACGCCAACGCCTGAACCGCCTACCGCCACGCCTGAACCACCGACTGCCACGCCCGTCCCGACCAGGGCCGCGGCGCAACCTGCCAGGTCGTCTGCTGCAAGTGGGCCGGCGCCCAAGCCAAAGCCACCCCGCGAACTCGATCCCAGGTTGCCCGCCCTGAATGTGGGTATTCAGGAGCCGAATGTCCAGCCGGGACAGAGCTACTGGCGTCTGGTTAAGGCCTTCTGGCAGAACAAAGAGGAGTCGGGCAACGACCATACCGTCTACCTTGAGGTTCTGGATGAAGGCGGCAGCCGTATCGTAGGCCAGCCGATAGAGATCCGCTGGCAGGATGGCAGCCTGGTCGTCGTTACTGAGGACAAGCCAAGGCCCGAGTATTCGGCCAACTTTCCTATGTTTGGAACCCTGGGTTCATACTCTGTGAGTGTTCTTGGCCTGCCCAGCGACACGATGGTGGGTCTGGGCATGGGTACGCCTGAACGCCCGGATTTCACCATTCACACCAATTTTCTGCTTACGTTCCAACGGGTCAAGCGCTAGGGTCTTCCAGACGAAAAACAAGGGGCGGACATCTGTCCGCCCCTTTTCATTTCAGATCTTGTCCGCACCATAGGCTCACTGGACTGATCGGCCTTGCTTTGGGAGCTAACTGGCCTGGATGCCCGTGATTCTCGAACTTGTTCTGCGGCCTCCTCCCAGACATGGAGCCGGGGAGCCTACTTTTCCATCACAGCCAAGTCGCGGTACGCTTTTCGTGGATAGAACTGGGGATAGTTGGGCAAGGCGATAGACCACCAGTATTGCTCGTCCTGCTCGGTCCATTCGACACTGGGCATGTAGATCAAGCTCATGACGCCGATCCAAGGCTGCCAATGTTCCTTGGCATATTGGTAGGCTCTGACAAAATAGTCGGCTTGTTCTTCCTCGGTGACTGCGTGCCAGGCATAGGGCGAGTCCGGCCGCTCATCTATGGTCCAGCCGAATTCCAGCACAGCGACCTGTTTGTCACTGTCGCCGTGGTCCACCATGATCTGGCGCAAATCCTCGATGTGACGAAAACTGTAGATCCGGCATGGGTCCCCAGGACAATTCGGGTCGCCCCGGTTATGGAAGTTGGGATCGGCGGCCACCTCGCCTGGGTCCTTCTCCGGCGGGGATTTGTAGCCCGCACCATGAGCCCCCAAGACATCAAAGTACTGTTGGGCGCCGGCGGCATACATCTGTCTGAGGAATTCAGTGTCAGGCATGGCCACGTTGTCCGATCTGGTAGTAGGGGCCAACCCAGCGCTAATCACAGAAGCGTCCGGGTCAGCTTGTTTGATGGCCCCGTAGCATGTCTTCAGCAGTTCAACATAGCCCGCTGGATTGGGAGCGCTGCCACCCCATTCGCGTCTTAGGTTCGGCTCGTTCCAGACCTGGTAGGCGGCAATCCGTCCCTTGTAGCGGGTGGCAACCGCACCGCAATAATCAGCAAAATCCTGCAGGTTCTGGGGGGGACTCATGATGATGTTCTGGTTATTGGGATAGGCTTGACCCGTCGCCCAGGTCGGGTCGTTGTCCAGGCGAGCGATGAGGTGCAGCCCTCCCACGTTTTCGACCTGAGCCACGAGTCTGTCAGTGACGTCCCAGTCGAACTGGCCCTTACCCGTCCCCTCGATCTCGCGCCAGGCAAAACCCTGTTTCACCCAGCCAAAGCCAGCATCACGGACCATCTCCAGGTCGCGCTGGGCCACCTCAGGCCGCCACCAAAGAAAGGCTTGCATCCCATAATCCGGGGATTTCATCTTGACCATCCCACTGGAGGGCTGGGGTAGTGTAGGGGTGGGTTCTGGCACGCCCCCTGGCGGTGGGGTCTCTGATGGCGTTACCTCAGCGCTTGCTGTCCCAGAGAGTGGTGTTGGGAGGGGAGACTCCAAACTCGTCGCACCCGCTGGCGTCTGAGTTGCTGTGGGAGCGGCATCTGTGGCATCTGTGCTTGTTGCCGTCTCCACAGCGGAAACGACGGTTGGTGTGAACGTGGCGACAAGCGTTGCCGTGGGAGTGATGGCTGGCGCATCGGTGGCGGAGCTGCCACATGAGACGAGGGCGCCTATCCCCACAGAGACGGCCAGTATGAGCGCAAAGGTTAGATTGTGAGGGGTGAGGGTAATTCTTTTGTATCGCTTCTTGAGGCCCGATAGCGGCCTGGGATCCAACTGATTCATCAAGCTCTCCGGCGTACCATAATGTCTGGGACAGGCTACCGGAGCGATCGCGTCCTCGCCCCGGGTCCTGACCATAGCTTCTCGGTGTGTTTGCTGGGCCATTAGCAAAGCAGCATTATAGCCAAAAAGCCAGATGTGGTCAAGAAACGAGAGCGCCAGCATTTTCCAGACTGGCGCCCCGATTTGACATCTATGACGCAGTGTGTTATATTCAAAACATGATGCACTGCGTCATGCCGGATGTCACCGGCGCCGGTGGCAACGACGCGGGTTCAACGTGATGTCCAGTTGCCCGGCGCTGCATCATGATGGTTCACGTCTACCATTCAATCATGGTTCTGGGAGGTGTTATGATGGCCGAGGTGAAAGTTGTTGTCAATGATGTCCAAGCCGCTCCAGATGAAACAGAGGACATGGTGTTGCGGGAAGCAGCTCACAAGCTGTTCCTGGCCAGTGTTGGCGCGGTGGCCATGGTCCAGGACACGATGGTAGGATGTCTGGCCAGGTTTGTGGAACGGGGCGAGGTCGTAGAGCAGGAGGGCAGGCAACTGGTGCGCCAAAGGATGGAAAAGCGAAAGCACCAGGTTCGCAAGTTTGCAAGAAGGCAGGAAGAGGTCGCTATGGAGGCCGATGTGGAGATGGAAGCAGAGGTTGAAGGGCTTTTGAACCGCATGAATGTGCCAACCAAGAGCGACATTGATGCCTTGGGCGCCCAAGTTGCCGAGCTAACCAAAAAGGTAGACGAGTTGAAACGGGCATAGACTCTGGAGCGTGTCGTTCTTTCCGATGTGCCTTCCCAGAGAATGGACCACTCGAAGGGGAAGGCACGAACAGACCTAGGAGGTGTAGCAATGGCAGAAGAAGAACAGGCGGTTGAAGTAGAAGATGCAGCCGAGATCGAAGCAGAGGTAGCAGAGGAGATGGAGCGCAATACCGTGTTGGGATTGGCGCACAAAGTGTTACTGGCTGGAATTGGCGCCGTAGCCCTGACGCAGGAAGAGGTGGAGAGGTTTGTCGGCAAGCTCGTCGAGCGGGGTGAGATCGCTGAGCAGGATGGTAAGAAGCTGGTCGGCGATGTGATGGAAAGGCGCAAGAAGGAGGCCAAGAAGGCGGAAGGAGAGCTGGACAAGAGGCTCGAAGATCTCTTGGACCGAATGAATGTGCCGACCAAAAGCGACATCGACGCCTTGAGCGTCAAGATCACCGAATTGAGCAAAAAGGTGGACGAGCTAAAAGAATCGTAGGCATGTCCAATCCTAGAATTGGGAGACGGGACCCTAGTCCCGCCTCCCTCTTTGCTTTCTGGAGCTGCCGGCTACGTTTCATCAGGCGGGTCACCCTCACTGAACGCCGGAGAAAGCCAGAGGAGCCGGATCGTGCGGGCCATCAAACGCTATCCCAACCGAAAACTCTATGATACTGCGGCCAAGCACTATATCACGCTGGACGGAATCGCTCTGCTTATTCGCGAAGGGCAGGAGGTCAGGGTTGTGGATCATGCCACAGGCGAAGATTTGACTGCGCTGACGCTCACGCAGGTCATCTTTGAGCAGGAGAGGAAGCGGAGTGGTTTCCTGCCCCAGTCGGTGTTGACCGGTTTGATCCAGGCTGGGGGCGAGACCGTGGGCACGCTGCGGCGTACACTCGCCGCCCCGCTGGATATGGCGCGGCAGGTGGACGAAGAGATCGAACGACGGCTCCAGACGCTCATCGGTCGCGGGGAGCTGGCTGCCGAAGAAGGGCGGCGCCTGCGCGACCAACTCATGGCCCGTAGTCAGGTGCAGCCTTTGAGGCTGGCCCTCAGCGAAGAGGACCTGAAGGAGGCTCTGGTTAGGCGCAAGGTTCCGACCCGAGAGGATCTGCAAAGAGTTCTCGAGCAGTTGGAGACCCTGACCGCAAAACTGGAGAGTGTTTTCCCTCAGCCGGAGTAGATGAGCCTGCTCTCCAGTACTCCTGCTAGTCTTGATCCTCAGAGTCAGGATGCCGGTCGGCTCCCTTTCTGCCCTGCAAAAGATCGATGGCGTGCGGCAGAGCGGGCAGGATCGCCTCCAAATTCTCGCGTACAGCTTTGGGGCTTCCCGGCAGGTTCACGATGAGCGTCCGGCCACGTATGCCGGCCACCGCTCGCGAGAGCATGGCGTGAGGCGTGATCTGCAGGCTCGCCGCACGCATAGCCTCGGCCAGGCCAGGGGCTTCCCGCTGTATCACATCCCGTGTGGCCTCGGGCGTGACATCGCGGGGAGCAAAGCCGGTACCACCGGTGGTCAGTACCAGATCCAACTTCACCTCATCCGCCCAAGTCTTTAGCGTTCCAGCGATTGTGAGTTGCTCGTCAGGTACGATAGATTCTATCTCCACCGTGGCCGCCAATTCCTCTGTAATCAGTCTGTGGATGGCTGGACCACTCAGGTCCCTGTACGCTCCATGGTAGCCGCGGTCGCTGATCGTCAGGATGCCGGTTCTGATCAATCTTCCTCTCCTTTCTCTCTGGCCGCAGCAACTGCCACTAGTATGTGCGCGAGAATGAGTGCATCTTTGGCAAATAGGTAGAAGCCGGCAGCCAGCGAACACCAGCACAGGAGAACCTTGCCGTCTCCCTGTCTTTGCTGGCAGCAACAGGCAGGGAGAATCCTTGGCTCTCCTGTGGACAAGGCGGCCAGGTGCTTGGTTCGTGTTCCAAGGCTCAGGGGCGCGAACCAGCAGACCGGACTCGGGCGAGGAACTACGAGTTATTGTCCTGGGTGTCTGACTCCTCCTCCAGGAACAGGCGCCACGAGCCATCTATGCCATCTTCGGTCACGCCATAGTAAACGTGGATCTGGCCATCAGGCATTCGCTGGACCAGATCGTACCGCACCTTGCCCGCCCGTTTTGAGGATTTCCACAGCCCCAGACGCTCGTCCTCAGCATGCCATTGGACCTCGTCCTCTTGGACTGGTTTGGTTTCCTGCTCGGTGATGGCGTAGCGCCAGAGCTTGCGAGCCGAAGAACGGGTGACGTTGCGTACGACGCTGCCGTTGCGAAGGTCTTTCATTGTATGATAGAGGGCACCCCGGCGTTCGGTGCTTTCTACAATCTGTACCCCGGTTCCCGGTGGCTCCACGGCCCCAGGTGGTGTGTCCGTCTCTACCATAGCCTGTGCTGCGTCGGGGCAAGGTTCTGGTTCAGCTACCAGCGTGCGTTTGACCAGAGCCACGATCTCGTCGCGCATAGCGACACTGGTCTGTGCCTCTTGCCGCACATAGATGCTGGTGCCGTCGATGGTGTATGGCACGTCTTCGCCTAGAGGTACGCTGAGTTGGAGTACCATCCGGCCAAGGGTCTCGACCGTCGTGATCTCGACTTCCAGGGGAGGCGCAATCTTGCGCTGGAATTCACCCTTTAGTGTAGCGCTGGCCTCATCAGGCTTGGCTACGCCGACCGGCAGTCCCTTGGGATCGGCTTTGACGCCCACATAGACCGTACCCCCATTGGTGTTGGCCATGGCGACGACGTCGCGCAGGATGGCATGCAGCCGTCCGCCCTGCTTGGCCATGCTTTCGTGGAACGCCTGCACGATGCTGGGGCCCTCTTCGCGGGCCGCTTGGACATGGTCAAAGGGGGCTTTTGTCGGGCGATAGGGACGCGTTCGGGAGAAATCCTCGCTCACAAACACGGCCTTGATGGCCTCAAAGCTCGGCTCGGGCAGCAAGATCTCTGTCACGCGGTCGCCCCATCCCAGGCGTTTGGGGTCGCTGGGGTGTTGGGTCAGGCGGTGGGCGTCGGAGCCCTGGATGCAGTGCATCCGACGGGGATATTCGGGCTTTCGCCCGCTAAAGAACCAGGCGGTCGTCCGCTGCCCCTTCTTCTCAAGATCGGTGACCTCCAGGGCGTGAAGGTGCCGGTCCTGGGTAAATGCGATTCGCGTCTGCCCGCCAAAATCGAGCCCTCGCATGGCCACGCCGTGGGTAGAGTTGGCGTGGGCGGCGATGACCAGGCCCCCGGCTTCATCGATCACCCGATAGGCGGTCAGGACGTCGGTGGTTGCTCCCACCTCGGTCGCGCCCTCATCCAGTTTGTCATCCGAGACGTTCAACTCAATGAGCAGATGCTCCAGACTGCGGACGCTGGTCTCCTGGGGGAAGATCGCCAGTATGTGAAATCCCATGGTCGCCGTGAACTCAAAGCCGGGTAATACCAGAATCTTGTTCCCAATGCGCCGGAATTCAGCCAGTCGGCGTTTCTCTTCCGGGTCGATGCGTCCCAATCGCTCGAGGAGTTGAAGCTGTTCAATTTCCTCCTGGAGGGCAGCACACCCGGCAACGGTGTTATGGTCAGTAATGGCCAGTATATCTAGCCCTCGCATCTCCGCCTGGTGCAACAGATCCAAATATCTGACACCCGGCTCGTGCCAGTCGGCTGAAGCAGGCGTGTGGAGATGCACATCCATCTTGTACCACTGCATCTGTATCTTCTTTTTTGCCACTGTAACTCCTCAATGATAGTCAATTGCCCAATAGCCTGTGCTCAATCTTCCGTGATGATCACCTCCTCAATCTCAAGATCGGTGTCTTCCGATTCCACTACATCTGGTGCCACTGGCTCAACTGGGGCCGCTCCCTCGCGCAGGGCAGCTGCAAAAACGTCGTCCACCCATTCGGCAAAGACAAAGTTCATCTTGTTGCGGATCTCTTCTGGGATATCCTCTAGGTCAGGCTCGTTGCGCTGAGGCAGGATGACCGTGTCGATGCCTACCCGGCTGGCGCCCAGGACCTTCTGCTTGATGCCACCCACGGGTAGCACCTGGCCGCGAAGGGTGATCTCGCCCGTCATAGCCACATCCGCTCGGACGCTGCGTTCTGTCAACAACGAAACGATGGCCGTGGCCATCGTCACGCCGGCCGACGGCCCGTCTTTGGGCACCGCACCAGCTGGCACGTGGATGTGTAGATCGCTCTTGGCAATAACCTGCTCATTAATGCCCAGCTCGCTGGCCTTGGAGCGCACATAGCTGACCGCGGCCTGGGCCGACTCTTTCATCACATCGCCAAGTTTCCCGGTCAGGATCAGCTGCTTGTTGCCTGGCATGCGGGTCGCCTCGATGAAGGTGATATCACCGCCCGTCGGCGTCCAGACCAGACCGGTTGCTACGCCTGGTACCTCGGTCCGCTCGGCTGGTTCAAAGTAGATGCGCGGTTTGCCCAGATAGGTACTCAGGCCATCTGCCTCGACATGCACCGAGGCACTTTCCTCTTCGGCTACTTTTGTGGCGACCTTGCGACACACGGTACCGATCTGTCGTTCCAGATTGCGCACGCCAGCTTCCCGGGTATAGTCGCGGACAATGTTGCGCATGGCTTCGTCAGTGAATGTGATCTCGTCGGTACGCAGTGAGTTCTCCCGGATCTGGCGGGGGAGCAGGTATTGCTGGGCGATGCGTATCTTTTCGTCCGTCGGTATAGCCATCCAGCTCCAGGATCTCCATCCGATCACGAAGCGGCGCCGGAATGGTCGATAGCATGTTGGCCGTAGTGACAAACATCACCTGGCTCAGGTCAAAGGGTACGTCCAGGTAGTGGTCGCGGAAATCACGGTTCTGCTCGGGATCCAGTACCTCCAACAGGGCTGACGAGGGATCGCCCCGCCAGTCAGAGCCTACCTTGTCGATCTCGTCGAGCATAAAGACCGGGTTCTTGGTGCCCACTCGCTTCAAGCCCTGGATGATCCGCCCTGGCATAGCGCCAATATAGGTCCGGCGGTGCCCCCGGATCTCGGCCTCGTCGCGCATGCCACCTAGGCTCATACGGATGAACTTGCGGCCCATGGCCCGGGCAATGGAGCGGCCCAGGCTGGTCTTGCCTGTGCCTGGTGGACCGACGAAGCACAGGATTACGCCCTCCCGTTCCTCGCGAATATGGTCCTGCAGTTCGTCCTGCCCCCGCTCCTCCCGTCGATCCAGCTTGAGCTTGCGTACGGCCAGGTATTCCAGGATGCGATCCTTGATATCCTCCAGGTCATAGTGGTCCTCGTCCAGCACCTGGCGAGCGTGGCTGATGTCCAACTGATCCTCGGTGGCTACCTGCCAGGGCATATCGGTCAGCCAATCCAGATAGGTCTTGATGACCGAATACTCGGCTGCCTGGGGTGGCATCTTTTCCATACGGCCCAGCTCGCGCTGGGCCTCCTTCTCTGCCTCCTCCGGCATTCCAGACTCGGCGATCTTTTTGCGGTATTCCTCGATCTCGAGCGTCTGCTCATCCTCTTCGCCCAGTTCCTTCTGGATGGCCTTGAGTTGCTCCCGCAAGAAATAATCGCGTTGCATCTTTTCCATCTCGGACTGCGCTTCGGTCTGGATCTTGCGCCCCAGCTCCAAGACCTCCAGCTCCTTGGTGAGAAGGGACGTCAGCTTGAGGAACTTTTCGCGGATGCTATCGATCTCTAGAATAGCCTGGGCGTTGGGGAGTTCCATCCGGACGTTGGTGGCGATAAAGTAAACCAACTGGCGGGGATCATCGAGATTGATGGCTGCCATCAGCAGTTCGTCAGGCAGTTGTGAGACAAGCGATACCAACCGGCGCAGGAGATCCGTGGTATTGCGCGTCAGTGCTTCAATCTCTAATTTGCCTTCGTCGCTGAGGTTGTCGAGTGACTCGTCAGGCCTGACTGTCACGCGCGCCTTCAAGTAGGGTACGTTGCCCGTCCACGCGTCGATGTGGATGCGCTCCACTCCCTGCACCAACAGGCGGACAGTACCGTCGGGTGCCTTGATCATGCGATGAATCGTCGCTGCAACGCCAACCTCGTATACGTCCTCAGGTCCTGGTTCCTCCATCTCCGCATCGCGGGCGGCTACCAGGCCGATCATCTGCTTGTTCACGGTGGCATCGTCGACCAACTGGATGGAGCGAGGTTGCCCTACATTGAGAGCCTGGAAGGTGAGTGGGTAGACCACCACGCCGCGCAGAGGCAAGATCGCCAGTTCTTCAGGGACTGCGGTTTTCTCGTCTTCATTGGCGCCATCGAGTTCATCCGGGTTCGCTGTAGCTGTTTTATGTTCGGGCAGGATGGCTTTGTAGTCATTTTTCTCTGTCATCTATCCGCTTCCTCCACTACCAGGATTCCTCTGTCAGCTCCACGGCCTGGTTCACGACCGGTACCTGGTGTGGCTTGGCCTTGGGCAGGCGTACAACCAGAAAGCCCTGTTGGTAAGTGGCCTCGATGTCGTCCTCATCGATCGCCCTGAGTAAAAGCGCGTGGGTCTCAAATTGCCCATACAGGATCTCCATCTGCTGGTAGCTCAGCTTGGCGGCTGGATCACGCCGTGTGCCGCTTATGCTCAGTTTGTTGCCCTCCAGCGAGATGCTAAAATCCCCCTCGGCCATTCCGGCAATTTCGACTTTGACGATCACACAATCGTCGGTCTCGTACACATCTGTGGGTGGGCACCATGTTTGGTGCTGTCTGGTCGAGACCCAACGCTGACCAGGCATATTCTCGCGCAATACGCCCAGCATTTCTACATGTATGTGGTCCACGCTCGTACCTGCTTCCTGTTGACTTTCCCTCATAATACTCCCTCATGCGTTTCTGGTCTGTAGGTCATCCCACCTTGCTCGAGACATGCAGCGGGGGCCTGCCACTCTATTTTACCACAACTATTCATACTATTCAAGCCCTTGTCTACTGTGAGACGCAGCTTGGGCCAGCGACCGACCTATAGTATAATCCGACGAGGTTGGGCCAGGGTTACGGGATAGGAGGGAACAGTGTGGCACAAGACAGGCTACGATTCACCAAAACCGACCTCAAAACGGAGGCTCGCGTCGATGAACTCCTGGCGCAGATGACACTGGGGGAGAAGGTGGGCCAGATGGTCCAGATCAGTGTCCGCGACATGGCCGGGGGAGAGGGCGAGGAACGCATCCGCAGGGGCCAGGCTGGATCGGTACTGACCGTCTATGGCGCGGCTGAGACCAACCGATTGCAAAAGATCGCTGTTGAGGAATCGCGGCTGCGCATCCCCCTGATCATCGGCAACGATGTCATCCATGGTTTCCGTACCATCTTTCCCATTCCCCTGGCCGAGTCCTGTACCTGGAACCCGGGGTTAGTGCAGGCAGCCGCACGTATCGCGGCCGAGGAAGCCACCTCCCACGGCACCCACTGGAACTTTGCACCGATGGTCGATATCTGCCGGGACCCACGCTGGGGCCGCATCGCTGAAGGAGCTGGGGAGGATCCATTGCTAGGGGGAACAATGGCCCGCGCCCGGGTGCTCGGCTTCCAGGCAGACGATCTGGCCAGCGGCCGCAGAATGGTCGCCTGTCCCAAGCACTATGTGGGCTATGGCGCAGCCGAGGCAGGCAAGGACTATAACACGGTCGACATCTCGGAGCGAGTGCTTCGGGACGTGCACCTGCCCCCTTTTAGGGCTGCCTTTGAGGCGGGCGCAGGCACTGTCATGTCGGCCTTTAACGAGATTGCCGGGGTTCCAGCCTCGGCCAACCCCTTCACGCTGGATACTGTCCTGCGAAAGGAGTTGGGTTTTGGCGGCGTGGTACTGAGCGACTGGAACGCCATCGGCGAACTGATCCCCCATGGCTTTGCCGCTGACTTGAAAGAGGCGGCGATGCTGAGCGTTTTGGCCGGTGTGGACATGGATATGGTAGCCGATGCCTACCACAACCACCTGGCAGAACTGGTGACTGAGGGCATGGTGCCGCTTGCCGTGGTCGACGCGGCCGTCCGCCGGGTGCTCCGCCTGAAAATCGCGCTGGGCCTGTTTGAGCAGCCCTACGTTGACGAGTCTCTTGCCATGCGGGCTGTGCTGCAGCCCGCATACCGGGCCAAGGCCCTTGAGGTGGCCCAAAAATCGATGGTCTTGCTCAAGAACGATGGCGGCCTCCTGCCGTTGAGCCCTGACCTGGGGCATGTGGCCCTGATCGGCCCCCTCGCCGGCGACCACCACGAGATCCTTGGTTGCTGGTACCGCTTCGGGCGCGATGAGGATGCCGAGAGCGTATTGGATGGCATGCGGGCAGTCCTACCGCCGTCTACAGAGATCAGCCATGTACCCGGCTGTGACCTGGCGGGAGCGGAGGAGCCCGATTTGGAGGCGGCCGTAACTGCTGCTCTGGCTGCCGATGTGGCGGTTCTCGTGCTAGGTGAGGGTGAGTACATGAGCGGCGAGGCACACTCGCGGGCTCATCTCGGCTTGCCGGGGCACCAGCAAATGCTGCTGGAAGCAGTATATGCTACCGGCACGCCTGTAGTGGTTGTACTGATGAGCGGTCGCCCCCTGGCCATCCCGTGGCTGGCCGAGAACGTCCCCGCCATCCTCCAGGCATGGCACGGCGGCATCCGGGCGGGACGGGCTGTTGCTGATGTCCTGGTGGGGAGCGTCAACCCCAGCGGCAAGCTCACGGCCACCTGGCCGCGTGCTGAGGGACAGATCCCCATCTACTATGCCCACAAGAATACGGGCCGGCCGGACAGTGGGGAGGGAACGGTGCAGCATGACCGGCCGCACCGGTCGAACTATATCGACGAGACAAACGCGCCCCAGTATCCCTTTGGCTACGGCCTGAGCTATACTTCATTTGAGTACAGCGACCTGACCGTCGAAATGCGACAGGTGGGCCTAGAAGGCACTCTGGTTGTTAGTGCCATGATTGCCAACGCGGGCCAGCGTCCGGGGGACGAGATCGTGCAACTTTACGTACGGGATCTCGTGGCCAGCGTCACCCGGCCCGTGAAAGAACTCAAAGCCTTCCAGCGCATCTCACTGGAGCCAGGCGAGAACAGGATGGTACGATTTGAGGTGCCTGTACAACAATTGGGCTTCCATGGACTCAAGATGAACTATGTGGCTGAACCGGGCGACTTTCAGGTTTGGGTTGGCCCCAACTCCGCTGAGGGCTTGAAGAGTTCGTTTAAGGTGCTTGGCTAGAGCCTTTGAATAATTGGTCACCGGATCCGGCATCGGCGCTTGAAGGATCTCACCAGGTCAATTTCGACGACGCTGGCTTGATCCTGTGCCTGGAGTGGAGTACCGGCTGTCCCTCAGCTTTGAGTTGGGCGGCTTTGACCAACGGAGATGGCGTGGGCCTGCTGGGCGTGGGGATGCCCTGGCTGAACGTCAGCGCCTACCCCTACACAGCGTTGGACCTGGCACGGGCGCGGCATGTCCACGAACCCAAGCCACCAGAGAATCTCACGCTCAATCTGGACCTGGCCCAGTCCGGCCTGGAGAGCGAAAGCTGCGGCCCTGGCGTGCTGCCCCAGTACCGGCTGGAGGCGCACGACTATCGCTACCTACTGTGTTTGAGGCCCCTGCCAGGGCTTGAGGACACACCGCAGGTGCTCAGCAGGCAGGTTCTGTCGCGACTGAACGAATGAGGAATCTCCGGACACAAACCGGCGCCACTTTGGCGCTGGTCCTGTTACCTACCCCCACAAGCCCTTTAAGAACCTCACCTTTTCCACCGTCTGGTAGTTGCCTCCACCCTCATGGTCGTTGTAGCGGTAGATGCGGATCTCCTTGGGGCCGGCAAAGTGGTTGTAGGCTGCAAATACCGTCGAAGGCGGGCAGATCATGTCCATGAGCGCTACGGAAAAGAGCGCCTTGGCCTTCGAACGGGCGGCAAAATTCACACCGTCAAAGTAAGACAGCGTCTTAAAAACCGTATCGACCTTGTCCCTGTAGGCCTTGCAGAAGCGGACGATCTCGCTATAGGGCGCTTCATCGGTGATATCAGTCGCCCGCCGGTAATGGCACAGGAAAGGTACGTCGGGCATTACGACGGGTACACTGGGCTCGAGGCCACCAGCAGCCAACGTGATGCCGCCCCCCTGGCTGCCACCGGTCAAGGCAATGCGCTCGGCGTCTACTGCGGGATGCGCTCGGGCCGCCTCCACGGCGCGTACCGCGTCACTGAAAAGACGCCGGTAATAATAAGTTGCCGGATCCAGGACTCCCCTGGTCATGAAGCCAGGATACTGGAGGCCGGAGTCCGGTGGTTCAAGGTCGGGTGTGTCACCCGTACGGATATGGCTGTAGCCCTGCCCCCGAGTGTCCATCACCAGGTGGGCGTAACCAGCACTGCTCCACACCAGCCAGTCGGTGGGAAAGGCTCGACCACCGCTGTAGCCGATGTACTCTACAACGCAGGGCAGCGGTTCCTGGCGTTGCCGGGGCAGCAACAGCCAGCCCTTGATAGGCAAGCCGCTGTAGCCATTAAAGGTCACGTCAAAGGTTTCCACGGTGACCAGCCCATAGTCCACCGGCTCGAAGCGTGGTTCCAGGGGGAAGGTACGCGTCTCTGCCAGCGTCTGCACCCAGAATGCGTCAAAGTCGACTGGCTCTTCCCTGGCCGGCAGATAGGTTCTCAGTTCCTCCAATGGCATGTCGAACAGCATCATTCACTCCTTTTCTCAGCGATAGTGTCCAGACCTCGTAGATCACAGCCAGAACCTGCCTGCTTGGATGGCCTGCGGCCAAGTGCCGGTCCGGCTGGATCGAGTGCGCGCATTATACTCGAAATGCCGACAAACAGCAAGCAGTCCAAGATGTCAAGGATATGTACACACTGTTCAATAATACTTGCGTCTGTCGCATGTGGTGTGCTATAATTGTGGCATAGATCTTTCAGCGGAATTTAGATTCCCGTCAGTGAGCGTGCCACTGGATATCTCAACAGCATGGATGTTTGCCGGCCCCAGATTGGTCATCGAACTGAACATGAGACAAGGAGCGTCCTGCATGATTGGAGAAAGGATTCGTGACCGGAGACACGAACTCGGCTTGAGCCTGCGAGCCTTGGCGGATAAGGTGGACCTTACGGCCAGCTTTCTCAGCCAGATTGAGCGGTCACAAGCGGAACCATCCATCAAATCACTGCGTAGAATCGCTGATGCCTTGGGCGTATCCTTGTTCTACTTTCTTGCCGAGGATGAGGTCGTCAGTCCTGTCGTGCGCAAAGATGAGCGAACGCGGTTGGAGCTGCCTGGCTCCAGGGTGATCTGTGAGCTGCTTACACCAAACGTCCGTCGCAAGATGGAGGTTCTCATGATCAATGCCGATCCTATCCGGGGAAATATCGCACAGCCGCTGCCTGAACCTACCGAAGAGTGCATTGTGCTATTGAAGGGTCGTCTGCACGTCAAGCTGGACGATGAGGAATACGAGCTAGAGCCAGGTGATAGTGTCTATTTCGAGGGACCCAGGCTGCGGTCTCTCTCAGCAGGAGGCGACGAGGAAGCTCTCTTTTTCTCAGCAATGACGCCCGCTGTATTTTGATTTTCCTTTCAGAAGGACCTGCCAGTCACTGGACGGTCGGCGTTTCCTACGCCCACAAGGCCAGAGTCGCCGAGTGTTTGCGGGCTGTGAGCCCGAGTCCCTCTATCCCTGGTTCTTCTGTAGCCCGATTTCCTGTGGATGTGGGGAGGTATGAAAAGTGTCTATCCGGCTGCTATACATAAGCACACCTGAGTTCGGAGTTCCTGCGTTGTGGTTGCTGGCACAGGACAAGCGATTTGAAGTGGTCGGCGTTGTGACCCGGCCCGATAGGCCGGCGGGCCGGGGCCTCAAGGTCACGCCCCCGCCGGTCAAGTCGGCAGCGCTGGAGCTTGGACTCCGGGCGCTCCAGCCCCCAAGCCTTCGCACTCCCGAGGCTCAGGCTGCCATCCGCGCCCTTGAGCCTGATGTGGGTGCGGTAGCAGCCTACGGGCAGTGGATCCCCGCAGAGGTTTTTGACCTCCCGCCAAAACGCTGTCTCAACCTGCATCCTTCGCTCCTGCCGCGGCACCGCGGCGCGGCTCCGGTTCCCAGTACCATTCTGGCCGGCGACAGTGAAGTGGGCCTATCCGTGCTCTTTGTCGAAGACGAGATGGACGCTGGTGATCTCTTGGCCCAACTTGCTATGCCCATTGGCCGGAATGATACTGCCGGCTCTCTCATGGCCAAACTGGCCGAGATTGGCGCCCCCTTCTTTGTGGATACGCTGGCCGCCTGGGTCGCTGGCGAAATTACGCCGCAGCCCCAGGACCACGCCCAGTCCACATGGATCGACCGCATGGTCAAAGATGCGGGGTACATGGACTGGTCCCTGCCGGCAGATCAACTCGCCCGCTGCAGCCGGGCCTTCTCTCCATGGCCCGGGACCTATACTTTCTTTGAGGGTAAACGTTTGCTGGTACGCTGTGCGTGGGCTCTCCCAGACTCGCTTGGGGCAGTTTCCGGCAATCAGCCCGGGACCGTCGTGCGGTCCGGGGCCGAGGTTGCCGTGGTTACCGGCAATGGCTTGCTCTGTCTCGACAGGGTACAACTGGAGAGCCGGCGGCCGCTGGATATTCGCGACTTTGTGCGAGGCCAACGGAGGTTCATCGGTGCGACGCTGGGCTAAAAGGCGAGGTTGGCGAAAGAGATCGGTTGCGACCATTTGCGTGGCGATGTGTCCAGCGTATCAGATGAGAGTACACATTGTACAGCAAAAGTTGAAGAGAATCCGATTCTATGATATAGTCTTGTCTGTGCTGAGTCACGTTCAGGCTTGCATTCATGGGTGGAAGGTAAATTGGAGCATGCAGGTGCACAAGCCTTTGCCATTTCCAAAAAAGTAGGTCATTTCGCCATAGAGATGGGGCAGGTATGACGATTCTCATTCAGGGCGCCTCATACGTTGTACGTTCTGCGGAACGCATCGAGTTCAATTGCGATGTGCTCATTGAAGGGACGCGTATCGCTGGTACGGGCCACTATGTGCCCCAAGCCAATTGGGACGTGATCGATGCGACCAACTGCGCTGTGATCCCTGGCCTGATCAATGCCCACACCCACCTCTATCAGAACTTTCTCAAAGGGCTGAATGATGGTGTTCCCCTGGTAGAGTGGTGTGACCGGGTGCTCTTTCCAGTGGCCGATGTAATCCATACCGATCACTGGCAAGCTCGCGACGAGCGTCTGGGATACGCCTGGTCCCTGGTGAGCGCTCTGGAAATGATCAAAGCTGGTACTACCTGCTGCATTAACATGGATATGACCATGGATTCTGTGTTCCAGGCCTGGCTCGATATCGGTTTCCGTGGTGTGGGCGCAGTGACCCTGTCAGACCAGTGGCTCCCCGACAAGCTCCTTCGCTCGCCAGAGGTCGGCCAGCAGGAGGCGCTGGGCTACGCCCAGTGCTGGCAGAATACGCCTCCTGACAGCCCTCGCTTGCAGATCATCCTCGCTCCCTCAACGCCGTTTTTGGCCAGCCCAGACCTCTTAAAGTGGACGAGGGAGCAGCGGGACCGCCTCGGTGTGGGAGTACAGATACACGTGGCTGAAACCCGCTACGAGATGGAGCGCATGGCCGAGCAGACTGGGACCACTCCCCTGTGTTACCTGGATCGTTACAGTCTGGTAGACCACCGGCTAACCGCTGTGCACTGTGTTCACATGGACCAGGCAGACCTCGACCTGCTCCAAGAACGCGGCGTGATCCCGATCCACAATCCCAAGAGCAACATGAAACTGGGCAGCGGCATTTCGCCCGTGGCCGAGATGCTGCGCCGGGGCATTCCAGTTGCTCTGGGCAATGATGGCAGCGCGTCCAACGATCTGCTGGATATGTTTGAGGAAATGCGTTTTGCAGCGCTTTTGCAAAAGGTTGCTGCCCAGGATCCCGCGGTTATTTCGGCCGCGGATGTGTTCCGCATGGCCACGGAGAACGGCGCCAGGGCATGCCGCATTGACGCCGGTACCATCGACCCGGGCCGTTTGGCTGACCTGGCAGTTGTCAATCTACGCAAGCCGCATCTCGTGCCAGTCCACGATATCATGAACAGCTTGGTCTACTGTGCCAAAGGAGAAGATGTAGAGACTACCATCATCAACGGCAGCATCGTAATGCGGGATCGTGCACTGGTTACCATGGACGAAGACGAGATTCTGGATCTGGCCCAAGAGTGGGGCAGTAGCTTGTACCAGCGTGGTCAGCAGAGTGAACTCTACCCCAAAGACGGTTGATGGCTTGGTTCCACTGCGGAGGTGATGGGTGCCATGAAGACTGTCTGGGGTGGTAGTGGATAGCGACAAACTTGAGAGGAGGCGGCTAGCAATGAGCCAGTTGTTAGAGCAATTGATGGACGTATGCGCACCGGCGCGGGTGTCCGACAAACTACCGGATCGCATCTGTTATACCCGCGACGCCGGGCCCAGTCCAGGAGGGATCCCGGGCTATGTGGTGCGCCCCAAGACAACCCAGGAGGTAGCAGGAATCCTCGAGGTCGCGAATGCACATTGCACTCCCGTTTTCATCTGGGGGCGCTCCACGACTTTTATCGGGATGGGGATTCAGGACGGCTGCATTTTGATGGCCCTGGATTTGATGGACAGGATCATCGAGATGGACTTTGACAACAAGGTGGTCGTTGTGGAGCCGGGCGCCGTTTGGCACTCGGTGGACGTGGAGCTGAACAAGCTGGGATGGGAACTGGCTGTTCCGGGCCCGGGCGGCATGTTCTCCTGTACCATCGGCGGTTCGGTAGCCTACAACGCTGTGCCTCATGCCTTGGCCGAGTACGGTATGACCGGCAACCACGTTATCGGCCTTGAGGTGGTACTGCCCGATGGCAAGATCATCAATACTGGCAGCGGCGCCAATGAGGCGGCAGGGCACCTGCACTTTGAGCGCTATGCCAACGGCCCGGATCTGACCGGTCTTTTTGTGGGTTCCTATGGCGTGTTCGGCGTCATCACCAAGGTTTACTTCCGCATCCGACGGGTTCCCGATGTTGAGACCTTTGCTTTTTACGGATTTGACCGCTTTGAGCAGGCCGTGGATGCAGCCCATGCGATCCAGCGGCAGGATGCAGCCACACACATGGTCGGCCTGTTTGGTGGACCAAAACCGGCGAACTATGATGCGCATGATGCCTTTCTACACATTGTCGTCCGTGACTCCCGCGTGGCAGCCCAGGAAAGGATCCGTGTGGCCGAGGCCGTGTGCGAATCCTTCGCCGGCTACCGGCTGGACAGCAATGCCACGCGATTGTACTGGGAGGGTCACATGTACTCCTGGCTTCGGAATACGCCGCCCGACCACTACTATGGCAACCGTCCATTCATGTGTCCAGAGGTGGCGGGCTTTATGCCCACAGATAAGGTCAAGGATGCCATCGCCTTTCTACGCAATGACGCCCTTGAGCATGCCGACGAATGGGCCAAGTACGATATCCGTACCAAGTGCAACGACGTCTACTTTTCCAGCAATGCGGCCTTTATCTGGATCGATACACTCTATCCCGAGATGGACAAGGAAGCGTGGCAGTATGGTCTTGCCCTGCGCTCTCGGTACACGGAAGAATTGTGCCGGCGCTATATGTCCCCAGGTGGAATCCTGCAGGCTATTGCCCCAGAAGTCATGACCAAACTAGGTGCCGGATTCGACTTTATCAAGTTCCTCAAGGGCTCGTTGGACCCGAACTACATTCTGAACCCGGGCGTCATGTACCTGGAACCGGAGGCCACGCATGTCTAGTGCAGAGAAAGAGACGCTGAAAATGGGTGAACGTCGCATTGATGAGCTAAAGAACTATATCTACCAGTGCAATCGCTGTGGACAGTGTTTGGACTTTTCTACCCTTGGGCAGGCCAAGAAATGCCCGGCATTTGAAGGGGGATTGTTCGAATCGTACGCGGCTCGCGGCAAGTACAACATCGCCCGTGCTCTGGTGGATGGGGTCATAGACTATGACATGGACCTTGCCGAGCGGGTTTTTGCTTGTAATGAGTGTCGAGCCTGC
The DNA here is from genome assembly GCA_963700285.1 of uncultured Chloroflexia bacterium. GTDB lineage: Bacteria > Chloroflexota > Anaerolineae > JAAYZQ01 > JAAYZQ01 > CAWANP01. Next base: position 537,533 of record CAVOXA010000001.1, read on the forward strand.
GCTGAGGACTGCTTCAAGTTCCTCGACACGACTGGCATGTTCACGGCACTGAAGGAGGACCTGGCCCAGCTTGGCCTGATCCCGCCTAACTTCAAGGAGGGCCTGGAGGGCGAGATGGGCCTGGATGAGACGCACAATGTCTACAAAGCCCCTCACGAGGAAAGGCTAGCCTGGCTGCAGGACCAGTCCCGGGTGGATGTGCCCGCCGAAACGGCGATCTTTGTTGGATGCTCGTCGGCCTACGTGCGGCAAAACATGGCTGTGGATACCGTCGGCACGCTGGAACGGCTCGGTGTCGAATACACCCTGCTTAGCGACGAGTGGTGCTGCGGGCATCCCTACATGGCCGCCGGCCAGGTCGACAAGGCGCGCGAGGCGCTGGAGCACAGCATTTCGCAGTACATGGACCTGGGCGTCAAGCGCGTGGTGTTCAACTGTCCCGGCTGCCTCAAGACTTTTAAGCATGATGCGCCCATGATACTCGGCAGGTCGCTTCCCTTCGAGCCGATGCACATCCTGGAGTTGATGGCCTATCTGGCCGAACAGGGCAAGATTCGCTTCAAACCGCTTTCACCCAAAATCAATATCACCTATCACGATTCCTGTACCATGGGACGTTGGCTGGATATCTATGAGGCTCCGCGCGTGCTGTTGAAGCATATCTATGGCGTGGCCCTCACAGAGATGCCCCGCAACCGTGGCAACGCCTACTGCTGCGGCGCTGGCGGCTTGATCCGCTATGACTATGCTGACATCTCGAATAATGCGGGAACCGAGAGATTCCAGGAGGCCGAGGCCACGGGCGCGGATGTGCTGATGACTTCTTGTCCGGCTTGCCTCGTCCAGTTCCAGCAGACGCGCAGCAAGCTCAGGAGCCGCATGAAGATCATGGACATTACGCAGATTATCTGGGAGCAGTTGATGCTTCCCGGCGAATCATGATCGTAACCGTGCTTTAGGGATGCATGGCGAACCAATTTCTGGCAGAATCAGGTGGCAGGTGGTCGGCACCCTACAAGACACGAGCCATCGCCGTGCTCACCGAACGGGCGCTAGAAGAGGTGCTGGACTCATGAAGCTCGAATTCATGTTAAATGGAGAAAAGGTGCGTGTCATCCAGGCCGCGGTCGGTGGCTCATTTGGCGGCAAAGATGACATTGGCTACCAATCATCGGGACAGGTTGCTGCCCTGGCGCTCAAGACCGGCTGTCCGGTCAGGCTTGTACTGAGCCGCGAGGAGTCGATGATTGCCTCGTACAAACGCGAACCGATGTCAGTCCACTTTTCCCTGGGCGCCGATGCTGATGGGAATCTGCAAGCCGCCAAGGTGGATATACTGGCCGACAGCGGTGCCTACGCTTCCCAAACCACGTTGGCCATGCTGCGCGCCGCCCTGCATGCCGCGGGCGCTTATCGTTACCAGGCCGTCCACGTGGACGTGAATACGGTCTATACCAACAATGGATTCTGCGGCGCCTTTCGTGGTTTTGGTAACACCGATGCTGCCGCGGCCATTGAACAGGCTGTAGATGATCTGGCCCACCGACTCGACCGTGACCCGATTGACTTCCGTCTTCAGAACTGTCTCCGCCAGGGTGATCGGGCGATGTCTGGCAACAGGGTGGAGCATGAAGTAGGTCTCGCCGATTGCCTGGGCTGGGTCCGCCAGGAATCCGAGTGGGATCGAAAGCGAGCGGCCTATGCTCATCAAAGCGGCGCTCTGCGGTGGGGCATCGGGGTAGCCTGAGGCTACCTGCAATGCGCTCCAGACGCTGGGCGTGGAACCATCGCGCATCCACATGCTCTGGCCGGATACTGACACGGCCATAGAGTCGGGGCCGACGGTTGCGTCCCGCTCCACGATGCTGGGGGGAAATGCCACCAGGGTTGCTGCCGAGAAGCTCGATCGCCTGCTCAAGTACGCCGCCGCCAATGCATTCGGCTGCACACCAGCGGAGGTCTATCGCTACGGAGATCTGTACCTCGGCCCCGAGGAAGACGAGCTACGCTTCGAGCAGGTGGTCGACAGGGCTCGCGAGATGGGACTGACGCTGTCGGTTCATGGCAAGTGGAGCATGCCCCAAGTGGAGTGGCATGTCGAAACGGGGACAGGCACCCCCTACTACTGCTACACCTTCGGCGCCCAGGTGGCAGAGGTCCAGGTCGATACCCGTACCGGCCAGACCGAGGTGCTCAAGGTCTGGGCCGCTCACGACGGTGGCAGAATCGTATTCCCGCAAGGCGCCTATGGGCAAATGTATGGCGGGGTCGCACAGGGCTTGGGCTACGGGCTGCTGGAAGAGATCAAGTTTCACCAGGGCTACCTGCAGACCCTCAATTTTGACACCTACATGATTCCCACTTCGTTGGACGTGCCCGAGATTCACGCAACCTTCATCGAGACCAGCTTCCCCGAGGGCGCCTATGGCGCCAAGAACCTGGCGGAGCCGGTTCTGGTGGCGACGGCGCCAGCCATTGCCAACGCGGTTTTTCACGCTACGGGTACAAGGCATCACACCCTGCCACTCACGCTGGAGCGAGTGCTGTTGGGCCACGACCTGGATCCCGGCAAGGGCGAATCCCAGTGCCGTCGTGCCCTGGGGTTTGACCTTGATCCAAGACTCACGGCTCTGTAGGAGACACGCGAATGACCATGACCCTGATTCTGGGCAAGTTCCTCTGGGCAGATACGACCCAGCCGCCAGAACCTGACTGGGGGTTGGCTATCGAGGGCGGGCGCGTAGCGGCCACCGCCGGTTGGGCAGAACTCAGGAGCCTGTACCCCGATGCTCAGGTTGTCGACGCCAGCGACTGTGTCATCACCCCCGCTTTTGTCAACGCGCATCATCACATGTACGGTGTCCTTGCACACGGGATACCGCTGGACAAAGCCCCCAGTGGTTTCTGGCCTTTCCTGGAGGACTTTTGGTGGCCGTTGGTCGAGGATCAACTGAACCACGAACTGATCGCCGCTGCCGTGGACTGGGCTTGCCTGGAGATGGTTCGGTCCGGAGTGACGAGCTTCTACGATTGTCTGGAAGCGCCCCAGGCATTGCCCGGCGCGCTGAGTGTGGAGGCAGAGATCGTGCGCAGGTGGGGCCTGCGCGGCGTGCTCTCCTTCGAGGCCACCGAACGGGTCAGTGCAGAAAACGCCGGTCTTGGCCTGCGAGAGAACATAGAGTTTATCGACGCCTGCCGGGCAAAGAACAGCCAGGTGTCTGGCATGATGTGCTTCCATACGACTTTTACTTGTTCCGCTGACTATATTCGGCGCGCCTCTGCGCTGGCAGCGGAACGAGATGCCCAAGTCCACATGCACCTGGCCGAGGGCGCCTATGAACCCGAGCACTGTTTGGCGGAATATGGCGCCCGCACCGTGGCGTACTATGACCGCTTGGGGGTACTTGGCGACCACGTGCTGGCCTCCCAATGCGTCCAGATTGACGCTGAAGAGATCGCCATCCTGGCGCAGAGAGGAGTACACGTCTCGCACCAGCCCTTGTCCAACTGTGAGGTGGGCGGTGGTCTGGCGCCAGTACCGGAGATGCTGGCCGCGGGCATCAACGTGGCCTTGGGTACGGATGGTTACATCAATAACTTTTTTGAAGTGCTGCGAGCCGCTGCCCTCATCCCCAAGGCGCGGCTCCTGGATCCAACTACGATGCCCGCCCAGGTTGTGTGGACCATGGCCACACAAAATGGGGCACGGGCGCTGCGGTTCAACGATCTGGGAAAACTGGTTCCTGGTGGTCAGGCTGACCTCTTGCTCATAACTTCAGATCTGCCTACTCCGTTGGCAGAGCATAACCTGGCCGATCAGCTCCTCCTGTGGCGAAATCCCAGCAACCTGAAGGGCGTCATGTGTGCCGGCAATTGGCTCATGCGCGATGGAATGATCGAGGGCATTGACGAGTCTGCTATTCGCGGACGGGCGGAAGAGGCTGCCACAATTCTGTGGCAGCGGGCAAGGAATGGAGGCTAGCATGGCTGATCTAACTGTGAATCTCTGTGGCATCGAGCTCAAGAACCCGTTCGTGTTGGCATCCGGTCCTCTCACCTGGAGCGCCAAGGGCATCCAGGACGCCTACGCGGCGGGCGCTGCAGCGGCAGTCACCAAGACCATCCGTCCGGAGGCCACGGTGAACCCGGTGCCGCATATCGCTTCACCAAGACGCGGTGGAAGCCTGCTCAACATCGAGGGCTGGTCGGACTTTGGTGCTAACGAATGGTTGGAGCGAGAGCTTCCGCTCCTGACCCAACGCGAAGGGGTACTGATCGTCAGTCTGGGGCACACGGCCGCCGAGGTAGAGCAACTGGCCCGACCGCTGACAGAAGCGGGCGCAGACATTCTGGAATTGGTCTCCTATCGCGCGCACGATGCGGCGCCCATGGTGGCCGCGGCCAAGCAGGCGGTCTCGGTCCCGGTCCTCATCAAAGTCAGTGCTAATTGGCCAGACCTGCTTCCAGTGGTTGCTGATTGTTTGTCAGCCGGTGCGGATGGGGTCACGGCTATCGATTCGATCGGTCCGACGCTGCGTGTGGATATTGATGAGGGTGAGCCGCTGCTGGGCTCCTTTGCCTGGCTTTCTGGAGAGGCCATCCGGCCCATCTCCTTGCGAGTTGTGGCTGATATCTGCCTGCGGCACGATGTCCCGGTCGTGGGGACCGGCGGCGTTGGGATGGCTGAAGACGCGCTGGAAATGGTGATGGCCGGTGCTACCGCCGTGGGCGTCCATACGGCGCCGCTTCTGAGGGGTCTGGGCTGGCTGGGCAAGACGGAGAAACAGTTGCATCGCTGGTTGGATGCGCGCGGACACGCCAGACTGGCCGATCTCCGTGGCGTCGCCCTGGCCACGCTGAGGGCGGCCGGTGGGCACGAGCCTCAGCTTCCCAAAGCTCCGGCGCCACTCGCTTTCGACTTTGATTCGGACACGTGTACCCAGTGTGGCCGTTGCGTTACCGTCTGCGCCTACCAGGCCCGCGACCTCACTGCGGATGGCGATATGCTGTTGGATCTAGTCGAATGCCGTTCTTGCGGGCTCTGTGTTACGGTATGCGCTCCTCGCTCACTGACGATCCGCGAGGAACATCTGGCCAGCGCCTGAAGGGCAGAGGCGAACATCTTCTGGAGACAGTCTGTGGATGGGTGCGCTGTCTGTCACCTTCACGAGGTGTCTGGATCGCGTCAACATCCAGGTTCGCCATAGTTCCCGCAGCAGTCGGAGCGCGTCTGGATCTTGCGCCAGTTGTTGCGCGCAAACAGCCTGACTTTCACACGTAGGGGCATGGGCTGTCGCAGATTCTGTAGCGTTTCCGACGTGGTACCTTTCCGCTTACTGTCACACATCTGTACCCCCTATCCAGTTGTAGGTCATCCCACGCTCTGATCATACAATCTCATACGCTTTTGGGGAGGGATCCAGGGGCGCTGCCGGTGTGCAGCCTGTCTGACCAAACAGGCAGGACTACGTCTGGTGGTGCGTCCAGAAGGAGATCGGTCCAAACCCGGTGCAGCGCCATATCCGTGCCAAAGGCCAGAAAGATCGTCTGCTTGGTCTTGGCGTCCGGGGTGTAGGTTAACCTCAGTACCTGCTGGGCTTTCCCACCAAAGTGGAGATGCCCCACGTCCATCTCAGAGATCATGGCCGGCTGGAAAAAGACGTACCACCATCCCAACTCGTCAACAGACCAGCGCCCAAGCCGCAGAAACTGGGAGGGCCGGACACGGCCCAGCAGGATGTGTTCCCGGGTTGCCACTGTCTCGAAATCGGCTTCCAGGTCCATGTAGTAGCAATCCCTGCCCTCGACGCTGAACCAGCCGCTGGCCCGCACCGGAACCAACTCTTCGGGTCGCAGTGGATGTTCGGAGGGGCCGTCATGGCGGAGCGCTGTCACGGTGGACTGGGATTCATAGTGGATGTATTCTCGCCGTGAAGACCAGGCAAGGATCAGAATGTATCCCAGGTAGAGCATGCCTATGAGCACCGCGGCCCAGGGACGGAGCCATGAGACCAGCAGTGAGCTCAGAGCGGCGGCCAAGAGCAGTATCCCCAACCAGCGCGACAGCGGCAATTCGGCCCACAGGTGGCGGCGTAATTTGTAAGTCGACTCGAGTATTACTCCTTTTATGCTCAATGCCTCGATACCCTCTTGATAGGATCTTGCAGACCGGAGTATAACATACCCCCTGGGGCGTGTCAAAGGGGCCCAATTCTTGCCAGCAAATCTCCAGTTGGTCTCGCCATACTGAGAATTGCTGCCGGTGCCCGGCGCCATTTGACCTGTGGCTACTCACCAAGTATAATACGCCGGTAGCTGGCAAGGGATAAACACAGATGATGGATTGATTCTTTCGCGCAGGTAGATTCACGTCCACAGCAGTGCAAAGCAATTCGGATGGGCTGATTCCGGCTGCTTTTTCCCCCGTGGGTGCATTCTCGAGAGCCGTTCCGGCCTCTGGGCAATGCTATTTGAGGGAAGTACCTGGTTGGAACAGGTAGCGGGCCATGCCCTCCTTTCCTGTATGGCATTCTGGGCCACAGATGCCGGCCCTGGGCAATGACGAGGTCCATGTCTGGCGTGCTTTTCTGGACCTGCCAGCGCCACAGGTCTCAAGTCTACAACACACTCTTTCCACAGACGAACTCACCAGGGCTGACCGGTACTACTTCCGCCAAGTCCGCGAGCGCTTTGTTGTCGGGCGCGGGTTGCTCAGGGCCATACTGAGCAGGTACCTGGGAATGGCAGCGGGCCATCTGCGCTTTTGTTATGGTCCCAACGGCAAGCCCCATCTGGACAAAGAGACTGGTGGGGAAGTGCTCCGCTTCAACGTGACCCACTGCCAAGGGCTGGCTCTCTATGCCATGGCTAGCGACCGGGAGGTAGGCATCGACGTCGAATACATCCTTCCCGACTTGGCAAGGGAGGAAATCGCGGAGCGGTTCTTCTCACCACGGGAGGTCTCCACCTTGCGCGCGCTGCCAGTGGCAGTGCAGCCCCAAGCCTTTTTCAACTGTTGGACGCGCAAGGAAGCCTATATCAAGGCCAAGGGGGCTGGCCTCTCGCTGCCCCTAGATCAGTTTGACGTATCGCTGGCTCCAGAAGAACCGGCTGCCCTGCTGAGTACCAGGGATGACTCCCAGGAGGCTTCCCGGTGGGCGCTACGGGCGTTGGATCCTGGGCCTGACTATGCTGCAGCCCTTGCTGTAGAAGGCCATGGTTGGCAGCTCAAATGCTGGCAGTGGGAAAGTTGACCAGTCCTTTCAACGACTCTTTAGGACACTGCGATGTGAGCTTGGAACTGCTGGATGCTGGTCAGATCCAGTATGGTTCTCCATCAAGGACTTTGACAGGTTCTCCCTTTGATGTTATACTGGCGCCGAAAAGTGTGGAGGGATTAGAGGTTTCTTTGAGCATACAACAAGATATCAGATCGGTGGCGTTCGACAACCCTAGCAGTGATCCTCTGCCGCCAGACTCCCGGTCTGGATAGCTATCGCGCGCCGTCGGTGCCTGCCTCTTAGGCCAGCTCTCCAGACCAGGGGAGGGACTGGTTTTTTTGTTGCGTTTGGCAGGGATGCTTTACAGAGGAAGACATGAAAGTCCTGGCCGTAAGCGACAAGGTGGATGAACTACTCTATAGTCCGGCCATCAAGCATCTGTTTGGTGAAGTAGATCTGGTATTAGGCTGCGGGGATCTGCCTCACTACTACCTGGAGTTCATCACGACCTTGCTGGGCGGGCCGCTGTTCTATGTCATTGGTAACCATGCCAACGAGATCAAGCATTCCCATCAGCCCAGGCTCCGGTGGGAATACCCAGGAGGCTGTGTGAACATTGACGGGCGCGTCGTCCAGTCCAAGGGTTTGCTCGTTGCTGGTCTGGAGGGTTCGATGCGCTACAACGACAGGGAGCACTTTCAGTACCGTGAAGGGGAGATGGCCCGGAAGGCATGGGGCCTGGCTCCCTCGCTGGTGATGAACAAGCTGTTCCACGGTCGGTATCTGGATATCTTGATCACCCACGCACCGCCCAAAGGCATCCACGACAAGCCGGACCTGTGTCATCAGGGATTCCGCGCTTTTGTGACGTTCATGGATCGCTTTCGGCCGCGCTATCTGATCCATGGGCACGTACATGTCTACAGCCCGAACGAGACGACGGAGAGCGTGTATCGGGATACGACCGTAATCAACGCCTATGGCTATCGAACTCTGGAGATAAGTCCTGATGGCAAATGATGCGAGAACGATAGCTGTTTTTGGCAGTGGGCGGGCTCCTGCGGGCCATCCGGTCCTGGCCCAGGCTGAGCGGTTGGGCCGCTTGCTGGCCGAGGCCGGGTTTACTCTGATCTGCGGCGGCTATGGTGGCACGATGGAGGCTGCCAGCCGGGGCGCGCGCCAGGCTGGCGGGCAGGTCATTGGTGTGACCTGGATCTGTTTACGCCCCGCCTGAGCCCAACCGGTGGCTGACCAAGGAGCAACGGGTGAAGCGATTTCTTTCCTCGGCTCCAACGCCTGACCAGCGCCGATGGTTTTGTGGTACTGCAGGGAGGCATTGGCACGCTGACCGAGGCGACCCTGACCTGGTCGCTGCTGCAGACGGGGCAGATTTCGCCCAGGCCGTTCATCTTTGTTGGGGCCGGCTGGCGCCGATTGTTCGATGCCTTTCGTGCCGAGACCTCTGATGACTGAGGCAGATTATTCGCTGGCCACGGTCGTGGACAGCGTGGACGAGGCCGTGTACCTGCTGAAGGAGCCTGCGTCGCCTACTCCTTGAAGCCCCTCTTCGCCCGGGCCGAAGAGGGGGATGCAGCGGGTTGGAGCGAACCGACCCAGCCACCTGGACGTTTTCGCGGGCAGGCCCAGCCCGTACCGACCCTTTCAAGCGAGACCAAAATCGTGGAGGAGAAAATGGCTGACGAGAAGAAACTGACACCCCAGAGCGAGGACTATTCGGCTTGGTACAACGAGGTCGTCGTGCGCGCCGAGTTGGCCGACTATGCGCCGGTGCGGGGCTGCATGGTCGTGCGGCCCTATGGTACGGCCCTGTGGGAAAACATCCAGCAGGGCCTGGACCGGCGCTTCAAGGAGACGGGGCACCAGAATGCCCTGTTCCCTATGCTGATCCCGATGTCGTTTCTGCAGAAGGAGGCCCAGCACGTGGAAGGCTTTTCGCCCGAACTGGCGGTGGTGACCCATGGCGGCGGCAAGGAACTGGAGGAACCGCTGGTCGTGCGGCCCACGTCGGAGACGATCATCGGCCATATGTACGCCAAATGGATCCGCTCCTATCGCGACCTGCCCGTCCTGATCAACCAGTGGGGCAGCGTGCTGCGCTGGGAGATGAGGACGCGCCTGTTCCTGCGGACGGCCGAGTTCTACTGGCAGGAGGGGCACACGGCCCACGCCACCTTTGAGGAGGCCCAGGAAGAGACGATCCGCATGCTGAACGTCTATGCCGACTTTGCCATCAACGACGCGGCCATCCCCGTGATCACGGGCCGCAAGAGCGAGACCGAAAAGTTTGCCGGGGCCGACGCCAGCTACAGCATCGAAGCCATGATGGGCAACAAGTGGGCGCTGCAGGCCGGCACCAGCCACAACCTGGGCCAGAACTTTGCCAAGGCCTTTGACATCCAGTACCTGGACCAGAACAACGAACTGCAGTACTGCTGGACCACGAGCTGGGGGCTGAGCACGCGCATGGTCGGCGCCATCATCATGGCCCACGGCGACGACCAGGGGCTGCGGCTGCCGCCCGAGCTGGCCCCCTACCAGGTGGTGATCGTGCCCATCTGGCGCAAGGAGGATCAAAAGACAGCGGTGCTGGAGGCCACGGAGCGGATCCGTGCCGAGCTGGCCCCGCGGTTCCGGGTCACGGTGGATGACCGCGAAGGGATGACGCCCAGGCTTCAAGTTCAACGAATGGGAGCTGCGCGGCGTGCCGCTGCGCATCGAAATCGGCCCCCGGGACGTGGAGAAGGAGAGCGTGGTCCTTGCCCGGCGGGACATCCCTGGCCGGCGAGGCAAGACCTTCGCGCCGATGGCCGGTCTTGGCCGATCGCCGTGGGCGACATGCTGGAGACGATCCAGGCCGACATGCTGGCCACAGCTACGGCCTTCCGCGACGCCAACATCCACGAGGCCAGAGGACTATGACGAGCTCGCAGGAGATCGTGGCCGATGGCTGGGCCAAGGCCTACTGGTGTGGCGACCCCGCCTGCGAGGCCAAGATCAAGGACGACACCAAGGCCACCAGCCGCAACATCCCCCTCGATCAGGAGGATGCGAGAGCCAGGGACCTGCATTGTCTGCGGCGAGCCGGCTGAGGAATGGGCCTATTGGGCCCGGGCCTACTAAGGGAGACCCTACCAAAATAGGGCGGCCAAGTTGCTGTCTGCCGTGGCAAAACCATGGCTTTGGCTCAGAGCCCCCTCGTTGAGAGGGGGCTCTTTTTTTTCCCAACACCTGGTGTTTCTTGGCGCAGTCCATCTTCATCGTCAGTCTACTTTGCTCCACCCTTGTCGAACCGCATACCATAGACACAGAATACTGTATTTCATCCCCCTGTTTCTAGTTTCTGTACGCGAAGCTAATATTGTACAGTCCGCCATGAGTGTCCAGTATCCTGCTTTCTATATTAAAATTTCCGGCCTATGACCACATAATGCTTGACACCAGTACATTAATATGGTATGATTAGTTCAGGATGAATAGCATAGATCAACTACTCAGTACTGAATAATTCTTGACACAGAAATGCTTGCAAAGGAGCAGTTTCATGAATCATAAAGTTTGAAGGCTTGATCCCCGAAAGCGGAGGCCCATCTCTACCGAGCGACCAGAAAGCGGGAGTCTCCCGCCGGACCTTTCTGAAGGTTGGCTTGGGAGGAGGTTTGCTGGTTGCGGTAGGCAGCAGATGGCTCCCTTATTCCCAGGCGCTGGAGCAAGTCGAGAGTGAGTATGTCCTGATCATCGACCTCAACAAGTGCACCGGCTGTGGCGCCTGCGAGCTGGCCTGCAACCAGCGCAACAACCTCCCCGAGGGCAAGAGCTTCATCCATCGCTTGCGCAAGGGCGATGACGCCAGATTGCTGGTGTCTTCCGGTCCAGTGCCAGCACTGCCAGGATGCACCTTGCGAGCAAGTATGCCCTGCCAGCGCCACCTACCATCACCCCAGCGGCGTGGTCCTGGTCAACGATAAGACCTGTGTGGGCTGCAAGTACTGCGCCGTGGCCTGTCCCTACGACGCCCGCGTCTATGACGAGGAGACAGGCGTGGTGAACAAGTGCTGGCTGTGCCTGGACTGGGTGCTGGGCGGCGGCCAGCCGGCTTGTGTCCAGGCCTGTGTCCAGGGAGCGCGGATCTTTGGCCGGCGGGACGATCCCGAGATCGCCGAACTCCTGGCTTCGGGCCGCGCTCAGGCCCTGCATCCCGAATTCGGCACCAAGCCGGGCGTCGTGTACTATATCTTTCCCGGCAGCTAGGCGCAATCGCTGGAACGGAGGTCAACGGTGGCTGAACATCATTGGGGCTGGTTGGTCGCAATCTATCTCTTCCTGGGCGGCATGGGCGCAGGCTCGTTCATCATGGCCTCACTGGTCGAGTTGACCGGCGAGCGATACAAGCACAAATACTGTCCCACGACCATGGTCGGGCGCTGGCGTCAGCGGCCCGCTGATCCTGATCGGCACGGTCCTGCTCATCTTTGACCTGGGTGCCGGCTTGCGCGAGCCGTGGCGCATCCTCTACATGTTCACCAACTTCGAGCTCGGTCATGACCTGGGGCATCTGGATCCTGACCCTTTTCCTGCCCATCGCCTTTCTCTATGGGCTCCTGGAGATCATGCACGTCCACCCCGGGATCCTGGCCTGGGCGCGCAAGCGGCTGCGCTTCCTGCCCGAGACGCTGCCCTACCGCGGCATCAAGCGTGTGGTGTGCAGCGTGGGCATCGTGCTGGCCGTGGGCACGGCCATCTATACCGGGGTGCTGCTCAGCGTGGTCAAGGCCGTGCCGCTGTGGAACACGCCGATCCTGCCCGCCCTCTTTCTCGTCTCGGCCATCTCCACGGGCATGGGCCTGTGCCTTGACCTGTCGGCCACCCTGGCCGTCCCCGAACTCCACCGCCGCTTCAACAACATGCCCCTCGTCCACATGATCCTCATCGGGCTGGAGATGGCCCTGCTGGCTCTGCTGCTGATGCACGGCCCTGAACCAGGGCGGAGAGGCGGCCGAATCGGCCCAGCTGATCCTCATCGGGCAATGGGAGCGTGATCTTCTGGGTGCTGGTCGTCGGCTTTGGCATGTTGTATCCCCTTCATGGTTCACGTCTATGCCTTTGCCCGCAGCAGCCACGGCTACGTCTCCGGCATCCTGTCAGGAGCGGGGATCGTGATCGCTGGCCTGTTCGTGCGCTACCTGATCGTGGCCGCGGCCATCCCGGTTGGACCTTGGGGTGGCTGAGGCTGGATACCTGCCAGCACGATTTGAACCTCGAAGAGGAGAACAATGAGTCAGAAACTCAGTCTTCGCCGAATCAGAAAGTGGCCACGGTGGACCATCATCCCCATCGGCCTGGCGCTGGCCGGGCTGGCCATCGTGCTGGGGCTGATGCTGGAGCCGGCGGCCGACGCCCTGAGTCCCGCCACGGTCGAGCCGACGCCCACGATGCCGACCATTGCCTACAGCGAGGGCACAAGTCGGACGGCTGCCACGACTGCCACTTTTCGCTGGCGGCACTGCAGGCCAGCGCTGCAGACCCGAGCACTGCCGAGACGCTATCTGATCGAGGCCGAGTCGATAGTGACGCCCCACGGCAAGCTGGGCTGCCTGGCCTGCCATGGCGGCGACGGCGAGGCCGCAGGACAAGGAGACGGCCCACCAGGGCCTCGTCGCCGACATGAGCGCCCAGGATCCGGAAAAGTGCGTCATCTGCCACGAGGATCTGCCCGACGAGATCCCCAGCGACCGGCTGCGCGTGCCCCACGGCGACATCGTCGAGCGGCATCGAGCAGGGCGAGCCATGCGACGTCCACTGCAGCGATTGCCACGGCGGCGTGGGCCACGGCTTTGACCCGTCTCGGGCGAAAAGTTCTGCTCCATGACCGTCTGCCTGGACTGCCACCAGGAGCAGAAACCTGGAGATCCAGATGGCCGACTGCGATGCCTGCCACCTCGGCCCGCACGACGTGGCCATCTCGCTCACCTGCAACGACTGCCACACCTCCACTGAAGTGTGGCAGCGAGGTGGACTGCGGCATCCACCCGTGGCGCTGCCGGGCAAGCATGGCGAGACGGCCTGCTTCCAGTGCCACCAGTATCCCAACTTTAAGGGGCTGAACAACGTCTGCACCGACTGCCACGTGTCGGGCCACACCGACTGGGGCGATCACGACTGTGCCGAGTGCCACGACCCGGGCGGCACCTGGGACATGACGGCCTCGACCTGGGAAGGCCACGTCGAACACTGGGATCAGTACAAGGGCCAGCACCTCAAGGTGACCTGTGCTGGCTGCCACTTTGAGGGCTACCGACCTCGATCCCAGCTGCACGACCTGCCACACGGTACCCGAGAGCCACGACGACGGGCGGGCCGAGGATCGACTGCACAGCCTGCCACCAGGCGGACCAGCCGTGGGCGGAATAGAGATCAGACAGGCGAAGCTCTGATCAGCATTGAGGCTGAGAGAGAGACTCATGAGCAAAACAAAGAGGTTGCCGAGTATCATGGGGCTGGCAGTCGTGATAGTGCTGCTTGCTCCTGGCAGCCCTGGTCGCTGACCGGCTGTGCGCCGAGCCGGCGGCCATCGCCGCCGTGGAGCCGACGGCCACCGCTCTATCCCCCACCGCCGACCGACATCCCTGCCTCCGCCGCCGGGACCGACGCCGGCGGCCCTGGATTTTCCGCTTGCCGGCTCCCACGCATACGGTCGAGGTGGAGCAGGTGGACGACCAGAACTGCGTGGATTGCCACACCGACGAGGAGACGTTAAAGGCCATGGCCACAGAAGGAAGAAGAGCCAGGAAGTCGACTCTGAGGGTGAGGGCTGAGGTGGCTCATTGCCTCCGTTGGAGGCATGGGAAAAGGTCATCCTCAACCAGGAATCGTTCTTTGAGACGGTGCACGGTCGCTATGGCTGCATCACCTGCCACGGCGGGACCGGCGACGCGGTCGACAAAGAGGCGGCCCACGAGGGCATGGTCCGCGAGCCCGCTTCGGCTGAGGCCTGCGGCGACTGCCACCCCGACCAGGTGGCCACCGACGGCGAACAGCCTGCACACCAACCTGGCTGGCTATACGACCGTGCTGGCTGCCCGCAGCGCACCGGACAAGATGGCCCAACTGGACGTGATGATGGACAACCACTGCGACAAGTGCCACACCACCTGCGGCCAATGCCACGTCAGCCGGCCCACGAACCTGGGAGGCGGCCTGGTGGCAGGGCCACGAGTTCAAGGGGATCCCGCCCATGAACCTGACCTGCACCGGCTGTCACGGCAGCCGCATCGAGAACGAGTACAAGGGCAAGAACGAGGGCGTCAAGGCTGATGTCCACTGGATCAAGGGCGGCATGCCCTGCTTTGACTGCCACTCGGCCGACGAGATGCACGGGGCCCTGGGCGAGTTCGACCACCGCTACGACGGCCCGCCCACACCAGGCTGCCAGGATCCGAGCTGCCACCCGACGTGGCGGCCGGCGATGGCATCAGCAGCACACCAGGGTACCACTTTGAGGCGCTGAGCTGCCAGGTGTGCCACTCGACCACCTACAAGAACTGCTACAGCTGCCACGTGGCCCTGGAGGATGGTACAGCCTACTTCAAGACCGAACCTTCGGAGATGGCCTTCAAGATCGGGCGCAATCCGCTCCAGAGCGATGACCGTCCCTGGAAATATGTGCCGGTGCGGCACGTGCCCATCGACCGCGATTCGTTCGCCTACTATGGCGAGGATCTGCTGCCCAACTTTGACGCGCTGCCGACCTGGAAGTATGCCACACCGCACAACATCCAGCGCATCACGCCGCAGAACGAGACCTGCAACGCCTGCCATGGCAACGCCGAGTTCTTCCTGACGGCGGACGACGTGGATCCGGACGAACAGGAGGCCAACAAGGACGTCATCGTCGAGGAGCTGCCGTTCTCGATGCCATAGGTCCTGACTCCCACGGGCGCTAGGAGGCAAGCCCGTGGGGGGCTGAGAAGCCGGAAAGCTGGGAGTAGAAGTGATGACGATGCCAGCCACGACCAAAACCGACCTGCTGCTTCTCGGCCTGTTGCTGGACCGGCCCATGCACGGCTATGAGCTGTACCAGCAGATCCAGGCCGAAGGCATTGACCGCTGGTTCAACATCAGTGCCGCCGGCGTGTACTACTCTCTGCGCAAATTGCGCGATCAGGGACTGGTGGCCGAATCCCGCCAGCGAGCAGGAGGAAGCGCTCGCAAATCTATCTATCGCTTGACCGAGAAAGGCCGGATCGCCTTCTTTGAAGCGATGGACGTGGAGCTGGCCAACCGGGATGAGATCTATCTGGACTATGACCTGGCCATCTATCTGTTAAACAAGTATCCTCTGGTACGGGCACTGTCTCACCTGGAGCAGCGCCAGGCTTTTCTTGAAGAACAGGCTCAAGTGGTGCGGTCAGCCGTGACTGCGGAACGAAACAATGGTAGCTCGCCCCTGAAACTGGCCATTCTGGACCACAAGCGCCGGTTCCTGGAGATGGAGCAGAAATGGCTGGCCGACGTCATCCAGAATATTCAGGAGAACGGTGAAAATTCCGGCGTCGAGGAGGGAGGACGGCGACGTCTAATGGTCCTTAGCGGGGAACTGCGTCACTATCACCTGCCTGACCTGATGCGCCTCATTGTCTCGGGCCGGCACAGCGGTACGTTGAAGGTCACCGATGGGGCAGAACTCCGCACCCTGAGTTTCGAGGGTGGGCAGCCGGTCTATGCTTCCTATGTGCGTGCTGGTGAGCCGCCCGTGGCGCTGCCCTCCTGTGATGAGGTACTGGATGGACTGTGCGATCTGTTTCGCTGGCAGGAGGGCCAGTTTACTTTTGACCAGCAAACAGACCATGAGGAATGGAGCGTGGCTCTGGAATGCAGCGCTGAGGAACTGATGTTGCGGGGCTGCCGCAAAGTGGACAATTGGGCCATCATCCAGAACCTGGTTGCTTCTGGCGATGCCATCTTTGAAGTGGGTTCTGCTGCCAGCACGCTGGAACGTCTGACGCTTCTGCCGGGTGAGGAACGGGTGGTGGCAGCGGTAGATGGCGTCAAGGACGTGGCGACCGTCGCCCGAGATCTGGATCTGACATTGTTTGAGACCAGCCGGATCTTTTACTGTCTGGCCGCCATTGGGGTGTTGCGTACCGCCGACCTGGACAAGATCCGCTTGCGGCGCGTCTTTCGAGAGATAGCCGAGCTGATATGTACCAGCACCATCCCCTGGCGTGCTAGCCCGGATGATAGGGCCTGCGAGGAGGAGGTCAACCATAGGGTTAGGCATTTACCTCTGAGGCTGGAAAACGGACGGATGATAGACCTGGCCGATCCCCAACTGGGGATGGAGGAACTGAAAGAGATGTATCTCCAGTTTCTGGTGGACCAGTTCCGGGTCATCAGCCAGCGCTTTGGGCACTCGAACGCCCGTCAAGCTTTCGAACGGGCTTTGCACCAACTGGCGCCTGAGCTACAGGCAGTGGCCAAGCGCTATGGCTTTGATCGACTGACGATTAACTAGGCAGTACTTTCTCCAAACCCTGGAAGGAGGAACATTATGGCAACGGATCAGAAGGGTGGAAATGGTTGGACGGGGCTTATGCGCTGGACAGCGCGGATCTTGGCTCTGATCGTGGGCGGTCTCTTTGCGTACTTTGCGGTCGAGTTCGGCGCAAAGGCATTCTCCAGTCTGTCTCTAACTAGCGCTCAGGGCCTGCCTCTGCTGCTTGGCTTGCTGGTGGCGATCCTGGGCACCCTCATCGCCTGGCGCTGGGAGCTGGTTGGCGGTGTGATGGCCGTGGCTGGTGCGGTTGTCGTCATGGCCCTAGTCTGCGTAGGGTCGGGCCTTGACATGCTGTACTGTGCTTTCCTGTTCACACTGCCCCTGCTGACGGCTGGCGTCCTATACCTGGGCTGCTGCTGGCAGACGAGGCAGACCAGGTCTTTGCACAGCGCATAGTGTACGGGCTGGGTGAGAGATGGTTCCAAGCCAGTCTGGGATTGGTGTCGGCCATCCCAGCAGGCGATGGCCAGGCGCCATGGTTGTGACTGGCCAAAGGCTGTTAGAACGGTGTGTATATGTATACTCTGTCTTGAACGTGAAAAAGGAGGTTAATCGTGGCAAAGGTTGAGAGATGTGACAGTGGTTGGACGACGGCCATGCGCTGGACTGCCCGTATCCTGGCTCTGATTGCGGTCGGACTCTTTGTGTACTTTGCCGTTGAGTTCGGCACCAAGGTCTTTCCGTCGCTGGCTTGGACCAATCCGCAAGGGATCCCGCTCCTGATCGCCCTGGTATTGGCGCTGGCGGGGGTCATCATTGCCTGGCGGTGGGAGCTGATCGGGGGCATGATCGCGGTCGGTTGCTCTGCAGCGATCATCGCCCTGGTCTGCGCAGGGTCGGGTATGGACATGCTCCTCTGCGCCCTCTACTTTACTCTGCCGCTTTTGCTGGCTGGTGTTCTGTACCTGGTTTGCTGCTGGCGGACTAGAAGGGCGTCTCAGTCACAGAGTGCATAGACACCCGGAGGAAAGGAAGCGACACGACGGGCAGGAGCATCTTGCTGGCTGCCAAGATTGGTCGCGGGCGCAAATAGCGCGCCTAGGGGTGCAGATGCTGGTCCAGATGTTGGTGTCTTTCCTCAAACATCTGCATGACTAGCAGGAACTTGACCGGGCGGTCATTTACATTCTGCCAGCGGTGGGGTAGATCAGCGTGGAAAAGCAGGGCATCACCCGCTGAGAGGTGGTGGTGCTCGCCATCGATCTCATAATCAAGTTCACCCTCGAGGCAGAAGACCAACTCGTGTCCGGAATGGACCATTACTCTTTTTCCACTGCTGGCACCGGCCTCCATGGTGACCATGAAGGGGTCGCATGCCTGCTGCTCCAGGCCATAGCCGATGCTTTCCAGGACGACGCTGGCGCTTCCGGAGCGAGCACGCGCGCCAGCCCGAGTGAGGATAACCCCCTTTTTCTCCACTGGTCCTGTGAAGAATGACGTGATGGGTACCCCCAGGGCCATGGCCAGACGGTGCAGGGTGGATACGCTGGGAGAAGTCACGCCTCGTTCGATCAGGCTGATAGTATTGGGTGAAAGATCGCAGAGTTCGGCTAACGCGCGCAGCGAAAGACCGCGCTGGCCACGCAGTTCCTTCAAATACGTCCCAACGTCCGGGGTTTGTTGTTCGCTCATCGTGGTTCTCTCCTGGAAGTGATCTACCTCAATCCAGGATTATACCACGGCTGTGCGTAGGGACCGGAAAGGCTACCGCTCGGAGATTGGCCGGTAGTGCGACGCGCATCCGGCAGGGTCTCAAAACTGACATCCCGTAGCAAGCCCAACACCAGGTTATTGATAGCGGCCATCGCTTGTGCTCCTTGGCCCTTCAATCTGCAGCGATCCTCTTTTAGGGTATCATCGCGACGGAAATGAAGCCCGTTTTCAATGCCCAATGACCACGATTAAGCGCTAACAGTCGGTCCGCATTCGCCTCATCTCTTGTCAGGCTGCTTACGCCATACGAGACTTCCTGGAAGACCTTGTCATCCGAGGTGCGTACAAAATGGCGTTCTAGACGGAAGACCTGCTCGCAATCAGGCCACTTTACATACTCCTTCAGCATGCTACTGCTGGTCAGGGTTCGTCGTTCCCGGCGGCCATGTCCTTTTCCATGAGTGGTTGCCGTCTGGAAATCTTTGTGACACGGACTGAATCCACCGGTGCACATTTCGGGCTCAAACAAGGTTTCGATGTCTCGTTTCAACTGCCCCTGATTGTCCTTCACCCTCCAGACATAGTCCCCACCATCTTCCACTATCGCCATCGATAGCTCCCGCTGCGTCAACAATGCGTCGCCGGTCACTACTTTTCCTCGCAAATCAAGCTGTTTGATGGCTCGCATGGCGGCTGGAATCTCGTTTTCGTGGCTACCCACCTCGACCTGAAACGCGACCCAGCCCTCTTCCGGCAAATATGCGCTTAGTAGATGAACACCTCTAGTTTTACCCTCCGGGATCGTGGCCCGCATCGTCTTGCCATCCAGATTGATCAGAATGCTTTGTCCTGTCCCCGGCTGCTCCTGAAAGAAATCACGGACTACTTGTTCAAAGGCATCAATGTCTATTGCCTTGTTCAGAACGCGGCTGTACGTCGTGGCGTGTGGTGCTCGCGCCTTGGACAGCCCCAGGGCCTCGGCCAAAACCTCTTTGCGGAGCGCTACCCACTGTGCAATCCCGCGTAGATGGTCTTCTCCACTCAGCTTGGCCAGGACGATGAATACCAATACGGTCACCAAGGTGAGCGCAGCCCGCGCGCATCACGTCGATCCTGGAGCTCGGCCAAGGCGGCGAACAAACTGTCCAAATCAATGACGAGTCCTTCGGGCCTCAGATTGACATCGAACGAAAGCGGAATATACTTCATCTTGCCCCTCCTTGGTTCCTGGGTTGCTCATCACTCTCCCAATACCAAGGTAGGGGCTTTTTTCACACTGTCCGCAGAGTTGCCAATCTGGATGTCACGGGTAATCAGGTTTGTCGCTCGCGGCCGACTTGTTTGACTTTCTGCTGCGAAGCACCTTAAGGTCAGGCCTGGATGTCACCGACCAGGCCGAGTAACTGGTTCATACGATCCTCGGTACGGGCCGGCGCATCATTGAGCTGTGGATCCCCCTCGTGCTCCAGATACCTTGGCGCAGCCACCAGCGATCTCGAGGCTGTGACAGGGGACCTGAGTCCGTGCACCAGCATTGTAGCCAGGTAACGTCTCTGGCTTGTCTCGTTCGATACAGGGTCCAGAAAAGCCCGGGATCATCTGGAAATTGACCGCGCTGTTTGGTTCCACGATGCACGTGCATTTCTGCTTGCGTGACTTGACATGGCACAGTCCCTGGTGTAGAATACATTCATCTATTGGAATATTCAGGAAGGAGCATGAATGACAGGCGCCGCAAATGGTTTCAAGGCCCAAGCCCAGCTTTTCCGGGCGCTCTCGCACCCGGTGCGGCTGCGTATCTTGGACATCTTGGCTCACCAGGAAGCCTGCGTCTGTCACCTGACGTGCATCCTAGGCCAGCGTCAGCCCTACGTCTCGCAACAGTTGGCCACCCTCAGAGATGCCGGCCTGGTGGCCGATCGCCGCGAGGGCACCTTGATCTACTACCGGCTCGCCGACGATCACCTGGCTAGACTGCTCGACGCGAGCAGGACGGTGGTTCGAAATCTTGACGGAGATGGCCTGGTTTTTCCGGTGGCTCCAGAAGTGGCCCTGGAGAACTGCCCCTGTCCGCGCTGCCAGGGCGAGGGCTAACTCGTTCCATTATTCGGGTAGATCCTCAATCCTGTGAATCTGCGGGTGAACAGCTGGCAGAGACCGATGGAGGTCGATATGTCTATCGCGGAATGGATCATCACCCTGCTGCAGTCGGGAGTCAGCAGCCTGGCATCCTACCTGGCTGCGCACGTTCTGCTCTGCCTGGTACCCGCCTTTTTCATCGCCGGGGCCATGACGGCGCTGGTTCCCAAGGAGGCCATCACACGCTACCTGGGCCGCAACGCCTCGCCGTGGGTCTCCTATCCCATGGCCGCTGCGGGGGGCTTTGTCCTGGCCGTTTGCTCCTGTACGATCCTGCCTCTCTTTGCCAGCATCTATGCCCAGGGCGCCGGGCTGGGACCGGCCATCACCTTCCTGTTTGTCGGGCCGGCCATCAACATCCTGGCCGTCAGCTACACCGGTGTGGCCCTAGGTATGGATATCGCCATCGCCCGCATTGTCCTCTCACTGGTGTTTGGCATCGGCATCGGCTTGATCATGGCCTTCCTCTACCGCCGCGATGAACAGGCTCGAACTGAGGCGTTGGGACAGAGCAAGGTAGCTGCCGGTCAAGCCTTTGCGGCCAGCGCCAGTATCAAGGGTGCGATCCTTATCTTCTTGTTGTTGCTTCTGTCGGCCCTGATCGTCGGTACACTGCGGGTGGATCTCCTGACCGGTACCTACAGCCAGGTCAACCTGCCTTTGGCTAATGCTGACGGCTGGCAAGTTGCCCTGGACCGGCTGGTGCCCTACGACGCCAGTCAGGGACAGGAGGGGGTTTCGGTCCATGGCCTGTTTCTCATCGGCCTGCTGGGCCTCATCGGCGTGGCGTCCTGGTTGGGGCTGAACAACATCGACGAGGGGTTCCACGCCTGGTCTTGGGTGGCGCTGGGCCTCATCGTGCTGACCCTCCTGGTGGCGGCGTTGCAGATCACGGTCACGGCCAGTGGCGTTCAGATCAATATCACCGGCCGGTTTGTTGCCGAAGTGATCGTCATCGGCGCCGTGGTGTTAGTCGCCTGGAAAGGGCTGGACGAGTTCGAGGTACAGGAATGGTTGTGGGAGACGTGGCGATTTGTAAAGCAGATCTTCCCTTTGCTCATCGTGGGCGTCTTTTTGGCTGGCATGGTGCGGGTGTTGATCCCGCCCCAGTTGATCGAGACCATTGCCGGGGAGAATACCCTGCTGGCCAACCTGGCCGGCGTGCTCTTTGGCGTGTTCATGTACTTTCCCACGCTGGTCGAGGTGCCCATCGCCAGGATGTTCCTGGAGCTGGGCATGCACCGCGGGCCGTTATTGGCCTATCTGATCGCCGACCCGGCGTTGAGTATCCAAAGTATCCTGATTACGGCCAAGGTCATTGGCAAAGCCAAAACTTGGATCTATGTTGGCCTGGTGACGGTATTTGCCACAACGGCTGGCTTGCTCTACGGGGCCTGGGTGGATGGGGCCAGCCTGTGGCTGATCCTCGCGGCCCTGGCAGTTTTTCTGGGCCTTTTGGTTCTGGCGCTGTGGCTGGTTGGCCGCCGTACGAACCGTGCCCCGGTCCCGGCCAAGACAGCGCAGACGTAGACCAGACTGGATCTTGAGGTACCAGCATTCATATGCTGAGCTTTATACTGGAAGGAGAGTTTGTCATGGAAGTCAAGGTTCTGGGCACGGGCTGCCCCAACTGCAAACGGCTGGAAAAGGTCACGCGCCAGGCTCTGGATGAGCTGGGCGTCGAGGCTTCGGTCACCAAGGTGACCGATTTCGGCGAGATCATGACCTACGATATCCTGTCGACGCCAGGCTTGGTCATCGATGGAACTGTGGTTTCTTCAGGACGGGTACCCAGCAAGGCCGAGGTGGCTTCCCTGATCACTGCGGCCCTGCCGCCGGCCGGGGAGCAAATTCACCGAAGCTAAAGGAGGCGACAAATGTTGCAGATCAAGGTCTTTGGCACCACGCCGCCCTGCGCCAACTGCAAGCGGGCGGAGAGAGAGGCCCGCAAGGCGGCCGAGAAATTTCCCGGCCAGGTGGAGGTCGTGCACCTGGACGCGCTGGGATCGGAGGCCCAACGGTACGGGCTGATGGTGACGCCCGTCGTCGTCATCGGTGACGAGGTGGTCAGTAGCGGCAAGGTCGTACCGGCCCCCAGGCTGATACCCATGGTCGAGCAAGCATTGCAGAACTAATCAAGGAGGCAAAACATGGTCAATCTGGAGATATTCAGCGGCGACCCACCCTGCCCGGGCTGCGTCGCCATCATCGATCTGGCCGAGAAGGTGGCGGCCAGGTATCCCGGCGAGCTGGCGTTGAGCATCTTGAAAGGCCAAGACGCCATGGAAAAGTTTGAAGCTTATAAACTCTTCTGCGTGCCGGCGGCCGTCGTCAATGGCTCCATCCGCATCGAGGGCATGTGCCCCAGCGAAGCGACTCTGAACAACGCACTGCGGGAGGGGGGACTATGCTTAAAGTAAAGATGGAGGCTTTTGTGTCGATCCCACCCTGCTCCGGCGGGGTGGCCCTGAAACGGTTGCTGAAAGAGATCGAGTCGGAATTCGGCGAGCAGGTGGAGGTCGTCTTTCACACCGGCCCGGGCGATCCCGAGTGGGACGAGTATGCCATCAACAACGCCCCGGCCCTGGTCGTGGGCGACCTGGTCAAGTTCGTGGGACTGGCCCCCAGCAAGGCCAGCCTGGTCGGCGCCCTGCGCGAGGCAGGTCTAGAGTAGGCGGAGATTTTCACCTCTCGGCTGGACCGTCCGGCAGGATGAACCCCGGGCGGTCCTTTCCCCGTCACCGTACCGGACTGCCAGCCAGCCAGCCTCGTAAGAACAAGGGGACTGATTCCGAATGCATGATCTTGTCTGTTATTGTTTTGGGTTTTCGACTGCGGATATCCGGGAGGATGTCAGGGCAAACGACGGCGAATCGACCATCCTGGCCAAGATAACGGCGGAAAAGAAGGCGGGCACCTGTCGCTGCGCGACGGTGCATCCAGAGGGGCGCTGATGCCTGGCTGATGTCCGCCGTGTCGCGGACGAAACGATGGCAGAGTTGTAGGGTACAATCGATCTGGCTGCTGTAGGCTGGGGTGGGGACCTATGCAATGCTCCAGGCTAAGGAGCCAGCAGCTTGTCAAACTCGTATCGCCTGGCCACAGTCTGGAGTTCGGGGGCCAGTTGATTCAGCGTCCGCTTGAAGGACTGGCGGGCGTTCTCACGTCCAAATCGCCGGCTGACCACGTCCAGTTGAGCCAGCAGGAAGGCGCGGTACATCTCTACCAATCCGTCGGTTTTCAGCCGAGGATCAGCCTGGTCCTCGATCCGACCCTGGTTGATGCACAGGGGCAGACCGTCAGTGAGCCGATTCACTTCCTGTTCGCAAGAACGATCATCGGGTGCGTTTCGCCAGGCGACGGTGCTGCTGCACATAAGCTCTGCGATCTCGCGAAAGACGCGGCGCAAGCGGATCTTGTCCAGGTCTGCGGTGCGTACCACGCCCACAGCCGCCAGACAGTAGAAGGCCCGGCTGGCCTCAAAGACAGTCATGCCCAGTTCGCGGGCGATGCTGGCCACATCCTTTACGCCGTCGAGGGATTCCAGGATCTGCTGCTCGGTGGGTGTGAGCGTCAGCCCTTCCACGCCCTCAGGGGCCATACCCAGCTCAAAGATAGCGTCGGCCGAGGATACCAGGCGCTGGATGATGGTCCAGTTGTCCACCCAGCGGCAGCCACACAGGATCAGGTCCTCGGCGCTGAGCGTCAGGGGCACGCACCATTCCTCGGATGCCATCTCCTGGTCAAAGGTGAACTTGCCCTCCTGCCAGCGGAACAGGTCGCACAGGCCCTCGATCACCTGTTCTGGCGCCGGTGGGGGAGTCGCCGGCTCGTCCTTGCGGTGGGACGTGGCGCAGACCGGCTGGCCTTCCTGGAAGGTCAGGGTACGAACCAGTATGCCATCGGTGACGGTTAGCCTGCCGCTGTGCTGGCCCGAGACGATAAGGCGGATCAGATCGGGCAGGTGATAGAGGCGCAGATCACCACTCAGGATCATGAGCCCACGCTGTTCGTCCGTTCGGGCATCATCCGCCTGGCCCTTCCCCTGGATACTGCGGATCACATCGGCCAGCCACTCTTGCTCCATCTCCAGAAAGCGGCGCTTGTGATCCAGGATGGCAAGTTTCAGAGGGGACCGGCCATGTGCTCGTTCTTCCACCAGAGCGGCCAGCAGGTCCCCATCTTGCTGGACCAGGAATGCCTGGTGCTGCTCCAGCAGATCGATGGCTCGCTGCAGGGGAAGTTTGTTCAGCAAGTAGATGACCACGTCATAGTCCAGGTGAGGGCTTGTCCTGGCTGACCGCCTGCTCCTCCATGGCCGCGAAAAAAGCGGCCCGGCCATCTTCGGTCAGACGATAGATCGACTTGCGGGCGCTGCGCCCTCCCCGCTGGCGCGATTCTGCCACCAAGCCCTGATCCCGCAGCTTGCCCAGGGAATAGTACACGCCGGCCATGCTGACGTTGAACCAGCCGTCAATCCCCTCGGCCTGGATCTGCTGGAAAAGCTCGTAGCCGTGCATCGGCCGGTCCAGCAGCAGGCCCAGGAGCAATAGATCGATTTTGGTCGCGGATAGTGCGCTCATACCTGTTCGTGCCCCTTCATGTTAAGATCAGTATATCAGAGAACGGGCGAAAGGTCAAACACTCTCATATTTTTGACAAGCATTGGAGGCTATGTTATAATCCAGCCCGAGTCAGAATCAATAGAGTATTCAGGATTGAGTATTGTGCCTTTTTCAGAGGCAAGTACCGGCAGTTGCCGGCTGTACGAACGTCCCAATCCCATTCGAGATCGAAAAAAGCAAGAAAAAAAAGAAGGAGACAAAGAACCATGAAAAAGCTCGCAGTATTGAACCTCGTTTTGGCCCTCAGCTTGCTGCTGGGGTCCGCCGCCTTGGCCCAGGAGCCTGAGGGTGACTTTGGCGTTATCCAGCGCACCCTGGACGCCGCCCTGGACGGTTGGAGCCCGGTCATCGGCGCCGACGCCCTGTTCGAGAATCTGAACGACGGCGATACCTCCAATGACCCCTTTATCGTCAGCGTCCGCGCTCCCGATGACTACGCGTTGGGCCACATTCCCGGCGCCATCAACATTCCCTGGAAGACCATCGCCAAGCCCGAGAGCCTGGCCCAGCTGCCCACCGACAAGCCGATCGTGGTCTATTGCTACACCGGCCACACCGGCCAGCTTTCGGCCACCATCCTGAAGGCCCTGGGCTACGACGTCCAGAACCTCAAGTTCGGCATGATGGGCTGGACCCAGAATGACAAAGTACTGGCGACGACACGCTTTGGCCCCGACACCGATCAGCGCGACTACCCGACGGAGACCGAGGCCAACGAGGCCACCGAGACCTATGCCTATCCCGAAGTCGCCACCGGCGAGGAAGATGCCTTTGAGATCGTGCGCGTCGCCGCCGATACCTGGATCAACTCTGATGCATCGCCCATCGTCTCGGCTGACTCGGTCTTTGACGTCCTGAACGACGGCGACGACAGCAATGACCCGTTCATCGTCAGCGTCCGCGCACCCGACGACTATGCCCTGGGTCATATCCCTGGCGCCATCAACATCCCCTGGGCGGCGATTGCCAAGCCTGAGAACCTGGCCAAGTTGCCGGCTGACAAGCCAATCCGTACCTACTGCTACACAGGCCACACCGGTCAGGTGGCGGGCACGGCTCTGGGCCTGCTGGGTTACGATGTCGCCAACATAAAGTACGGCATGATGGCCTGGACCGAGGATGACGAAGTGCTGGCCACGGCCCGCTACAATCCCGAGACTTCGCCCGATTACACCATCGAGGGTACGGCCGCTGAGGCACCTGCCGCCGAAGAGGTAGTCGCCGAAGAGACTGCAGCCGAAGAAACAGCCCCCGCGACCGTGCCTGAGACCGGTGGCGCTGCCTTCCCGGTCGAAGGTCTGCTGCTGGGCTTTGGTACGCTGACCGCTGCCGCTGGTCTGTACCTGCGCCGGCGCAACGCAGCCTAAGCTCTACTAGTGTTTTCGCGCTCGGGTGGGTGCTGCTGCATGCGGCACTCACCCGTTTGCTATGTGACAAAGAAGGGAGCAACCAGAAGATGAAAAAGCTCTCAGTATTGAGTTTCGTGTTGGTCCTCAGCCTGTTGTTGGGTACGGTGGCCTGGGCCGCCGATGACATCCTGGCGGCCGCGGACGACTATTTCAGCGGCGGTACCAAGAATATCTCTGCCAGCGATCTCTTTGACAACCTGAACGACGGCGACGATATCAACGACCCCTATGTCATCAGCGTTCGCAGCCAGGAAGACTATGATAAGGGCCACATCCCGGGAGCGGTCCACATGGACCCCAAGACCATGTTCACCGCGGAGAGCTTGGCCACCCTGCCCACCGACAAGCAGATCGTCGTCTATTGCTATACCGGCCAGACTTCCAGCCAGGTCGTGTCGGCCCTCAACATGCTGGGCTACGACGCTTACAGTATGCTCTTTGGCTTTTGCGCCTGGAATTCGGACCCCAATGCTGGCGGCAAGTGCTTTAGTGACAGCATGGGCAGCGATTATCCGACCACGACCGATCCCACCGCCGTGGCCATGATCGCTTATCCACCGGCCACTCCGCTGGCCGACACCACCCAGGCCGCGGCCGATGCCTATTTCAACAACGGTACCAAGAACATCAAAGCATCTGACCTGTTCGACAACCTGAATGATGGGGACAGCAGCAACGATCCCTGGATCATCAGCGTTCGCTCGGCGGAGGACTATGAGAAGGGCCACATTCCCGGTGCTGTCTGGGAAGATTACAAAACTATGTTCGGCCAGGATGGCCTGATATCCATTCCGCCCGAGAAGCTGATCGTCGTCTACTGCTACACCGGCCAGACCGCCAGCCAGGTCACCTCGGCCCTCAACATGCTGGGCTACGATGCCTCCAACCTGCTGTTTGGCATGCAGGGCTGGACGATGGACAAGGACGTGCGGGCCAAGTTCTTTGACCCCGAGACACAGCTCAACGAGTATCCCTACGAGGGAACCGCGGCTGAAGGCGCCGCGGAAGAGACCAGCACCGAATCTGTTCAGCCTGAGACCGTGCCCGAGACCGGTAGCGCGGCGCCGCCGGTGGACGGTATCCTGCTCGGCTTTGGTGCGCTCACTGCTGCCGCAGGCCTGTACCTGCGCCGGCGCAAGGCAGTGTAGAGCGTTACACCTGGATTTCTGCCTCATCCTCGCGGGCGCAGCCCAGGGCTGCGCCCGCTTGCTCTCCCATCTCTAGGGCTGCTGCATTGTCCCTTGACATGCACTGCCAGTCAGATCTGTCATTGCGAGACGCGCTGTTTGCGCCGTGGCAATCCCCAGGGCACAAGTGGAGATCGCTTTCCCTCGGCAGGCCCTTCGCGGACTCAGGACATGCTCGGGACAGGCGCTGACGCTCGCGATGACGACTTTGCAACAGCCGTACTCCCATCTCTTCAGAGACTTGACGGATCAGGCATGCTGTGATAGAATTCACACGAGACCTCTGCGCCAGCGGCTGGCACATCCAGCGAGCATCGGGCTCTGCCGGGGTTTGCTGACCAACAAGTCGCTGAGTATATCCGGAGAAAGGCTTATGGGTAGAACAACAAAGTTCCCAAAGATGTGGAGTGAGGCGCTGGTTGCCCTTCTCATGCTCATGGTCCCCTTGCTGCTGATCACCTGCGGTGGGCAGCCTACAGAGGTGGCCGTGGCGCCGACGGACGCGCCCGCTGAGGTCGCTCCGACCGATGCGCCTCCAACGGAGGCACTTACTGATGTACCTCCTACGGAGCCCCCGCCCACTCAGGCGCCAACCGAGCCTCCGCCGACCGAAGCTCCTACGGAACCGCCGGCGACCGACACGCCAGAGCCCACGGATGAACCAACGCCGGAGCCAACAGACGCGCCGATACCGGAAGCTGTGGACGATACGGCTTGCATCGGTTGCCATACGGACGAGGAAACCCTCAAGCTCGTCGCTGAAGAGGAAGAAAAGCCCGAGGTAGAATCCGAAGGCGAGGGCTGAGGCGGCTCTGTGCCTCCGTTGGAGGTATGGGAGAAGGTCTTATATCAGCGACGAGACCTTTGTAGATTCGATCCACGGCAAGATGGGCTGCATCACCTGCCACGGTGGTGCCAGCGGCGTCGAGGACAAGGAAGCGGCCCACGAAGGCGTGGTCCGTGATCCCGATTCGGTGGAGAAATGCGCCGTCTGCCACATGGAGACGGTTGAGGCAGACCAGAATAGCCTGCACTCGCAACCTGGCTGGCTATACTGACCGTTCTCTCCGCCCGCTCCACCCCGGACAAGATGCCCCAGCTCGAAGAGATGATGGGAAATCACTGCGACTACCTGCCACACGAGCTGCGGCCAGTGCCACGTCAGCCGGCCCACCAACCTGGGCGGCGGCCTGACGGCGGGTCATGAGTTCAAGAAGGTGCCCGCCCATGAACCTGACCTGCACTGGCTGTCATGGCAGCCGCATCGAGAACGAGTACAAGGGCAAGAACGAGGGCGATCAAGGCCGACACCCACTGGATCAAGGGCGGCATGCCCTGCTTTGACTGCCACACGTCTGACGAGATGCACGGCAAGCTGGGCGAGGCCGAGCATCGCTATGACGGCCCGCCGACGCCCAGCTGTACGGACGCGGACTGCCACCCAGATGTGGGCCCGGCGACGGCAATGTCTACCACAGCGAGTTCCACTATGATGCGCTGAGCTGCCAGGTCGTGCCACTCGACGACCTACAAGAACTGCTATAGCTGTCACGTGGCCCAGGAAGACGGCGTGCCCTTTTTCAAGATCGAGCCGTCGGTGATGGACTTTAAGATCGGCCGCAACCCGCTCCAGAGCGACGACCGGCCCTGGGAGTACGTCCCGGTCCGGCACGTGCCCATCGATACCGAGTCCTTCGCCTACTATGGTGAGGACCTGCTGCCCAATTTTGACGCGGTGCCGACCTGGAAGTATGCCACGCCACACAACATCCAGCGAATACACCTCAGACCGAGAGCTGCGATGCCTGTCACGGCAATGCCCAGTTCTTCCTGACGGCCGAGGATGTGCTGCCCGAAGAGTTGGAGGCCAACAAAGACGTTATCGTCGAAGAGCCGCCACCAGCCATGGGTGGGAGGTAAGCTCTTACCCTGAAGAACCCCCTGCGAAGGAACCAAACTTCGCAGGTCAAGTAGGCACAAGAATCGCCCGCGGTGGAGTACCCACCGCGGGCGATTGCTTATTGGAAGGGTGTCCCTCAAACAGGTTTTACTCAGCTCCGTGGCACACCGTGCACTGCGTGTTGGCATAGTCGCCGTGGTTGGATGGGGCAGGCCTGACTTGCCCGTCAAGGCTGTGGCACATCAGACAATCCTCCTGGCCTGCCAGCCCGTGGGAGATCTGTGGCGAGAGGCTGACGACCAAGGCGGCCATGGAAGATGCCCATCCTTCCGGCGTGTGGCAGACGGTACAGTCGCCCGATAGGTGGCCCTCTGGCCGCTGATGGCATGTGCTGCACTCGTGCTTCGGTGCGGGCTTGCCCCCGCCATGGCATCCCTCGCATGGCGCGCTCTGATGGGCACCGGTCAGTTCCACGGGGTGCAGTTCTGCTGGCAGGACCGCCGCGTCCTGGAAGCCTATGGGCGTGTGGCAATCCTCACAGGCTGGGCCATAGTGGGGCTGTCCTGGCGGCTCGTGGCAGTCGCTGCAGCTGACTCCAGTCGCCTGCTCAAAGCTCGTGTTCGGGTGACAGTCGGAGCAAGCAGCCTGGGCATGCCCGGCCGTCAGCTCTAGCGGGTGTGTCGCCATCTCTACCTGCTGCCATGCCTCTGTCGACTGGTGGCACCCGCTGCAGTCCATGGTTCCCGTTGGTTCATGGGCAGCGATGTGGCAGGTGTCGCAGTCGCTCAGCTCGCTGTTCAGCTGCTGCGTCTGGTGGCAGTCCAGGCAGACACGCATTGGACAGATGATCTCCCCACTAACCGGGTCATAACCGTGACCGACGCCACCGTGGCAATCACTGCAGGCTACTCCCACGGCCTCGCCGTGGCTCACGGCGTCGTGCGGGGTGCGCAGCCGGTCTTCCGGGAACTCGGCGGGTAGGTCTGGGTGACAGGCAATACAAACTCCGGCATTGCCGATACTTGGGTCAGTGACCATGCCCCTATGGGCCCTTTCCCTATCTACAGCGACGGCGTCGCCATAATGACACGTTGCGCAGGTCAGCCGGCCGTGGGGAGTATCTTTCGGTTGAGGTTCGATGACCAGGCGTGCCATCTCGCCATCTGTGGCGCCCTCACTGGCCAGTACTTTTGGGTCCAGGTGGCATGTCTGGCAGTTTTCTGAGCGTGGATCGGCTGTCGCTGGCTGCTGGGCCCTGGATGCCTCCGCTCGGGTCAGCGGTTGTAGAAGCAGTACTACAAAGACTGTGAGCAGGATCAGCCCCGTGCCGGCCAAGACCACGGCCCGGCGAGACCATCGTCGGGTCGCCGGCACTCTGCCCCGATAGGCGACCGCCTGGCAGGATGGGTAGGAAGCGAACCGCTAGCGCAAAGATGAGCACGCCGGCCGCGATCGCCGCCGCTGAGACGACCAGCTCCATCCAGTGCGGAAAGTACGACGCCCCAGACGGGGCGCTCTGGGCCACCAGGGCGACGCTGGTGCGGTTGATAGGCCAGGCCCAGCAGCACACAGCCGGATCCAGCGATCAGACCCGTGCTGCTTTCCCTGATCTTGCGCTGGCCAAAGAGCACCATGGGCAAGATCACGCCGATCAGGATTTCGGCCAGGAACAGAGCCGCTGTACCTGCCCTCCGAGAACACCATCCCAGCTCGCCAGCAAGGATCAGGTCGGCTACCTTGAGTACCAGGTAGAAGCCCAGCAGCACCGACACGACCCGGGCCAAGTTGCTGAGCAAGTTCAGGTCCAGACCGCAATGAAAGATCCTCTTGCAGATCGATCCGACAAAGATGGCCATGGATAGCCCGGCAAAAGCGGCCGATGTGAAGAAAAATAGTGGCAGCAGCGGCGTCCACCACAAAGGATGGAGTTTGTAGGGCATGAGCAGGAACAATGAGCCCAGCGAGGACTGGTGCAGCGACGACAGCACGATCCCGGCGCCAGCAGTCAGCACGGTGAGCATCCCGATAAGGCGCAGAGGTTTCTGCCAGTTCAGGCGCTCCAGCACGGCAGGGGCAACCTCCAGGAGCATGATGCCCATATAGATGGTCAGGCAGATGCTGACCTGGAACATAAAGGAGTGGATGTTCCAATACCAGGGAATGAGGACGTTGTAGAACTGGTGCCAACGACCCAGATCCATTACCAGGACTGCAATGACCATCACTTCGCCAAGAAAGCCGGCCAGAACTACCGGTCGAGCGATGCTGTGGTACTCCCTGCGGTTGTAGATGTGGGTTACGGCCAGGATCATGAACGCCCCGGCAGAGAAGGGCACAAAGAATACATCATACACGATCCACAGGCCCCAGGGATAGCCATCGCTCAGGCTCGTCGTAGAGCCCAAGCCGTTGATCATGCGGACGATGCCCACCCCCGCCCCAACGGCGACGAGGACGGCCAGGAGAAGGAGGCCGATGGGCACACGGCGTTTGCTGGTCAGGATCATGGCTCGATCTCCTCTTCTTCGCCCGCCTTTTGGTCAGGCAGCGACTCCTCGTACCGGATCTTCTGCCGCCGGCCGCCGGACAGGTAGTAGAGGCCGCCCAACATGAATGCAACACTCGCCGCAACACCAGCCGAGCCATAGGTGGCTACCGCCTCACTCAGTGCCGTGACAGGCTCTGACTTGAGCTCGGGGAAGCCCAATTCCTCAAAGGGTACGGGGGAAAGATAGATCCAGGATGTGCCCCCGACCTCTTCCCTGCCGTAGACGTGATGGACATACCGATCAGGATCTGCCTGGATGCGCGCCTCGGCTTCCACGATCAAGGCATCCCGGTCGCCGAATACAAGGGCCCCGGTCGGGCAGGCCGCAGCGCAGGCGGGCTCCATCCCCATTTCCTGCCGGTCCACACAGAAGGTGCATTTGCGAATCCGGGGCAGCGCCTCAGCCCATTCGAACTTGGGTACGCCAAAGGGGCAGGCCACCATGCAGTAGCGACAGCCGATGCACCGGCTGCAGTCATAGACCACGGCGCCATTCTCCAGTTTTTGCAGGGCGCCCACCGGGCAGGCTGACACGCAGGCCGGATCCTGGCAGTGCATGCACTGCCGCTTGACAAAGACCCGGTATTGCTGGCCGTTTCTCTCGATTTCATACAATTCGGGTAGGGTCCAGGTTTCTGCTGAGAGGCAGGTTCCGGTCGGGTTGCTCTCTTGACCTGGGCCCTGCTCCCCCTGCAGGTGATTCCACTGGCTGCACGCTTCCTGGCACCATCCACAGCCAATGCACTTTGTGAGATCGCTCAGCATACCCTTCGATCCGGTCGATGGGGTCCTAATGGACGGTGACGCGTTGGTGGTGCTGCCTGGCAGCAACATAGCCCCCGCAGCGATCCCGCAGACCTGAAGGAATTTTCTTCGATCAAGCTCCATTGCTTTTCTCCTCATTCCTTTTCCAGATTATTCTTGGCTGAATGGCCTCAAGCCGCCTTGCCTCCGGACCTATACCTCCGGATGAGATCGCTCGAGCCAAGCTGCCGGAACGCCAGGAAGGCACCCAGCACGACCAACCAGACGAGTGTTCCCGGCAAGAGGGCAAAGAACCCGCCCAGGATGACATGTCCAACCGTCACGATACTCTGTAGAACCTGTTCCATTGCAAGGTCTCCTCTCTGACAGTAAGGTAGTGTTCTCAGGATGGAGCGGCAACACAGCGCTTTAGTGTCGCTGTGTCTTGGCCCGCGCGCTCTTGAATCGCTCCAGCAGATCGGTTGACAGAAGTAGGGCGGGCGCCAAGAGTACGAGAAGCGTCCCCAACACCAAAGCGACTACTGCATACGTGTTCATGGCTATAACTCCTTTTCTAAATGGATTGCCTGGGCTGTTCTTGAGTCATTTGGCTCGGACTGGGGGACAGGACTCTGGACATCAGAAGTATGGCTCTTGTGCCCACCGCAGACCCACGTGCAAACCCCTGGATGTGCCCGGCTCGTGGCAGCGTTACTTCCTCTTTGTGTACTTTGTCCCGTACGATCGAGATCAGGCCTACAATCACCGCGACCCACACCAAGGCGGGTACAAAAAGGGTGATCACGATTCGCAAGATCCAGTCGACTGCAACCTGGAGTGATTCCATCACTGTACTTCCTCTCAGATTCCCGCCAGAACCGATACACCTCCAATGGGCTTCACGATTCTCCCTACTGGGTGTGCAGTCTGCTGGACTCCAACGAGAGACTCACAGACAACCGTACCACGCTGCAACCAATATACCACCGCGCGCCGGCCCTGTCATCGGCCAACACGCCAAATCCGCACTGGCAGAAAAGCGAGTCTCTGCCCTCCACCGGCTGCCCAACAGTGGCATCGGTCTAGGCAGATCTGCCCAGATGCCGGTGGGGCCGGCCAGGTATTCTTGCCAGTGTGGGCTAGGCATTCTTGCCCGGTCTGTGCGCAAGTCCGCTCCACTCCTTCAAAGCCAATGACCTGTGGTCAGATGATGGTTGCTCACTGGTCAATCATGCTAGGCCCAAGATCGTTATTGACAGGCTCCCTGAGGGTGGATATAATCCATCCACCTGATAGCAGGCAGAGGAGCAGAATGCACAGGATACGAGTTCTCCTGGCCGAAGATCATATCTTGGTTCGGGAGGGAACCAGGCAACTTCTGGAGCGCGAGAAGGACCTCCAGGTAGTGGCCGAGGCCGGCGATGGTGAGGAGGCCGTGCGCCTTGCGGCCCAGACCAAGCCTGACGTGGCCCTGGTGGATATTTCCATGCCCAAGCTCAATGGCATCGAAGCCACCAGGCAGATCAAAGAGATTTCGCCCGGTACGGCCGTTCTGATTCTCACAGCCTACGATGACGATCAATACGTTTTCGCCCTTTTGGAGGCCGGGGCTGCCGGATACCTGCTCAAGAACGTCCGGGGCCGCGATCTTGTGGAAGCCATCCGAGCGGTCAACGCTGGTGAATCAGCCCTCCATCCCGTGATTGCCCGCAAAGTTATCGACCGCTTCTCGCGTACCTCCGGCCAGCCGCCT
The DNA here is from genome assembly GCA_963700285.1 of uncultured Chloroflexia bacterium. GTDB lineage: Bacteria > Chloroflexota > Anaerolineae > JAAYZQ01 > JAAYZQ01 > CAWANP01. The sequence goes on from CAVOXA010000001.1 coordinate 572,285, forward strand.
GAGCGACCTGCCTCGGATCCGCCAACTGAACGGGAAATGGAGGTGCTGAGGCTGGCGGCCAAGGGGTTGAGTAACAGAGAGATTGCGGATCAACTCTGTCTGAGTACCCGCACCATCCAGGCCCACCTGGGCACCATTTTCACCAAAATGGAAGTCGGCTCGCGCACTGAGGCCGTGGTTCAGGCCCTGCGCAAGGGCTGGCTGGTGCTGGAAGATATCGAGTAGGCAGGTTGGCATGGAAAGAGACGCGACAGCCCTGGCAGAATCGCCGGGAGGGGTGGGACAACGCCTGATGCGGGTGTTACGCAGTCGCTACTTTTGGATAGTGGTGGGCATGCTGGCCATCAGTTCCTTCTTTCACTACTTGGGCCTTCACTCCTTTCTTAGGCCTGTGTCTTCTCTGCCCATCACGCGGTACGCCGTAGGGCGCATCATTTTTCTCCTGCCCGTCGCCGCAGCAGCTTTTGCCTTCGGTTACGTGGGGGGCCTGGTCACGCTCCTCGTTGCTATCCTAATCATGTTGCCGCGGGTGTTTCTCGTTTCGCCCCACCCCCTGGATGCTCTCATTGAGACGATCGGCATTACCCTGGTTGGTCTCATCATCGTCTGGATGATCGAGACACAGGACAGGGAGAAGAAGTTGCGCCAGCGGGTTGTCGAAGAGTTGGAAACGATCAATGCCATCAGTGCTGCACTCTGCCAGTCCCTGGATCTGGACCTCACGCTTGACCAGGTACTGGGCAAGGTCCTGGATGTGGTCCCTGGCCTGGGCGCAAAGGGCGGACTTTTCCTGTTGGATGCCCAGGGGCAAACCTTGCACCTCCGGGCCCACCGGGGACTGACAGCCGAGTTTGTCCAACAGGCATCAGAGGTTCCCCTGGATGAGTGCCTGTGCGGGCTGACAGCCGAGACGAACGAGGTGACTGGTTGTGGAAGATGCGCTGAATCACCCCCGGCATACCCGATGTCCTGAGCGGGAGCCTCATTCGCACATCTGCGTCCCCTTGCATTCCAAGGATAGGCTGCGGGGTGTCATGGACTTTTGTCTCCCGGAGACAAGAGTGGTGGACGCTTTGGACAGGCAGATGTTCGCCGCTATCGGCAGGCAGATTGGCGTGGCGGTCGAGAACGCGCGCCTGTATGAAAACTTGCGTTTCTACGTCAGGCAGATCACCAGGGCGCAGGAGGAGGAGCGTAAGCGGGTCGCCCGCGAACTGCACGACGACACGGCCCAGGGCCTGATCGATCTCACGCGCCGGCTCGACGATCTTGCTGCCTCGGGCGAGGTACATTCCGAGTACGCCACGGCGCGCCTCGAGGAGTTGCATGAGCGAATTGAGGATCTGTTGCAGGGTGTACGGCGCTATAGTCGTGACCTTCGGCCATCTGTGCTGGACGATCTCGGATTGCTGCCAGCAGTGGAGGGGCTGCTAGCCAATATTCAGGAGACCGGGACGAGGGCCGAACTGCTGATCGTTGGTGATCAGCGGCGCCTGTCCCTGGAGGTAGAGTCGGAGTTGTACCGCATCGTGCAGGAGGCCCTTCACAATGTGCGGTGGCATGCCCAGGCCTCGCAAGTTACGATTACCGTCGAGTTTGGGCAGGACCGTGTCCGGGTCAACCTGCAGGACAATGGCCGCGGCTTTGAGGTTCTGGGCACAACCAGCGATCTGGCATCGATGGGTAAGTTTGGCCTTGTTGGGATAGCGGAGCGTACCCAACTGTTGGGGGGGCACTTTTCGGTACAGTCGGAAGTAGGTGTGGGGACGACGGTCACTGTGGATGTGCCGGTGTAGAACTGCCGGGCAAAGGTGCGACCGTCACCCGATCACACATAGTCCTCGATACGATTCCGCGCGGCGTAGGCCGCCGCCTGGGCCCGGGAGTTCAGGTCCAGTTTGCTCAGGATCATGCTGACATAGTTGCGCACCGTCTTTTCGCTCAGGTGCAGCGCCTCTCCGATCTCACGGTTGGTCTCTCCCTCGGCCACGCGGGCCAGAATCTGCATCTCCTGGGCGTTGAGACCTGCAAAGGCGTGGGCCCGCTCCTGTAGCCGCATCTCGCGCATCTTGGCAAAAACGCGGCCCATGACTGCCGGATCGATCAGGCTTTCGCCACGTCCTACCCGCTCCAGAGCCCCGATCAATTCGTCGGAGCCGATCTGTTTGAGGACATAGCCATCGGCGCCATTGGCAATGGCCTCAAAGAGGACCTCGTCGTCGGGGAACGAGGTCAGCATGATCACACGCGTCTCGGGCCGGTCAGCCTTGATCTGCCGGCAGGCCTCCAGGCCGGTACCGCCCGGCAGACGCACGTCCAGTACGACCACGTCAGGCGCCAACTTGCTGGCCTGCTCCACTGCTTCACGGACTGTGCCGGCCTCGCCGACTACCTCCATCTCTGGCTGGCGATCGATGAGGGCTCGTACCCCCACGCGTACCACTTCGTGGTCGTCGACCAGCAATACCCTCAAGCCCATGTTTCCTCAGGTTCTAGTTCCAGGGTTGCTTCATCCTTGCCTTCGCAGGGGATCGTCAGTACCAGGCCAAGCCCCTGCCCAGGGTTACCATCCAGGACAAGCTCTGCCCCCAACATATCCGCCCGTGCCTGCATGTTGGCCAGCCCTGACCATGATAGACGCCATCAGATAGACCCTTGGGCGCCATTCCCTTGCCATCGTCCGCAATCGTCAGGCGTGTGGCGCTGCCCAGATAGCTCAGTCTGACGGTCACGTGCGTGGCCTGTGAATGCTGTACCACGTTGCTCAATGCCTCGCGCGCGATCTGTGTGATCTGCGACACATCCCCAGAGCCCATCCAGCAGCAGCGCTGTCCCCGTGACCTCCAGGTCCACTTCCAGCAGGGTGTCCAGCCGCAGATCCCGGACAAGCTCTTCCAGGACCATCTCTAGCTCACGGGTCTGCTCCGCGGTCTGTAGATCAAAGATGTAGCGGCGGATATCCTGGATCGTTAGGTTGAGGGCGTCCATCACGCCCCGGATGCGTGTCTGGGCCTGAGGAGGATCTTCAACGACCAGGAGGTGGGCATCCTCCAGGCTGAGGCCGGCGGCATAGATCCTTTGAATGATGCCATCGTGCAGCTCCCGGCCGATCCGCTCCCGGTCCTCGGCCAGGTGCCGCGCCAGGTCCATTTCTGCCAGGCGGCGGTCATCTTCCGCCTGGAATATCTCCAGGGAACGGACGACAAAGAAGGCCATGGCCAGGCCGCACAGGGAACGAAAGACGGGCGCCGGAATGCGCACAGTCGCATCCAGGAGGCTATAGTTCAGAATACTGGCTGGAAAGACGGGGGCCGCAGGTACCAAAATGCCGCCGACAAGGGCATACACCAGGAAGGAAGCCGCCGCACCGTTCAGATAGGTGGCAATGCGGCTCAAGCCTAACCCCCGCACTTGGCGGGCCTGGCGGAACAAGCCCACGCTGGCCAGGATCGCTCCGGGGAGACATAGAACGTAGCGGGCCCAAACCTCGCCAACCGCGACCAGCATGTTGAGGGCGTCCTGGGCCAGCAGGCCGCGCAGAAAGACGGCGGTACCCCACAGCATGAGGACCACGGCCGGTACGGCGCGCAGCCACTGCTGCCGGGGCAGAAGGGGTAGCACCATCTCGACGCCAAACTGGAGCAGGAAAAAGTACGAGACGGCCAGCAGCAACAGGTGGGCGACGACCATCACGCGTACGACGGGGTCCGGCAGGTAGAGGGCCTGCAGGGGGACAAAGATGTGCCCCCACTCATTGAGCCCATGGGCGATGCCAAAGGCGGCCAGCCAGGGCAGCGGGCGGGCCAGCTCCAGGTGGCTGTGGCGCCGCCACTGCAAGCCCGTCACCAGGCCCATGACAAAAAAGACCTGTCCGTAGACAAAATAGAGAATAATCCAGTTGATTTCCAGGATCTGGGTCAACATGCCCACAAACGACCTCCCACGGCGCAATTATAGCATCAAAGTGCGCATCTCACAATTGACGTCGTGGAGATTGCCGTTTTGTCCCTGGAAATTAGGGACATCTGTCAGGTGTGCGCCGGGCACAAGTATGGTATGATGGGACATCCTGCACGCGTACTCGGGTGCAGGGTGCCTTTGTTTTCGTGTTGAATCAGCCCTGAGGGCCGGAATATAAAGATGAGGAAGGAGGTGCCTGGCAAACAGTTGATTGTACTCAGTTCAGATCGTTGCAGGCGAACATGTAAGCCAATGACTGAGATCTTGGTGATTTGGAGGAGATGAAGCGATGAAGTGGAAAACTGGATTGATTGTGGTAGCGGCCTTGCTCCTTCTGGCCATCCCCGTGGCCCTGACCGTGGGAGCTGCGCCAGAGAATGGCATCACATCCCCTGCTTCGGGGGAAGCCGTAAAGGGCGAGGTCTCCATTGAGGGGACTGCCACAGACCCAAATTTCTGGAAGTACGAGTTGCACTATGGCCCGGATCCCAACCCTGACGGCATGTGGTTGGACCTCTTGGCACCCCAGGGCTATGTTGATTTGGCTGTGGTTGAGGGGGAATTGGGCAAGTGGGATACCACCATGGTTGAGGATGGCATCTATATCCTCAAGCTGCGCGTGGTGCGCAACACAGGCCAGTACGATGACCTCCTGGTGGAGGGTGTCAAGGTGGCCAATGCTGGTGATGCAGTGCCTCCAGCTGACGAACCCGCTGACGCCGAGCCTGCAGACGCTGAGCCTGCAGCCGCTGAGCCTACAGCGGCTGCCACGGAAGAACCTGAGGCAGCCGAAGAGCCCGCGGCTCCCGTAGAGACGAAGGAACTGGAGGTTCCTTTTGAGGACATGTGGGCTGGCTCGCCGCACGCCGATGCCTCAGCCGAGGCTTTCCGCCACTGGGACGAGGACGATCCAGCCGTCGTGCCCGCAAGCTGTGCCAAGTGCCACAGCGAGGGCGGCTTCCAGGACTTTCTGGGAGCCGACGGCAGCGAGGCACGGGTTGTCGATAGCGATCACGACATCAATACCGTAGTTTCCTGCGTCGCCTGCCACAACGATGCGACGGCGACCTGGGATACGGTGGTCTTCCCCTCCGGGGCCGAGATCACCGGCCTGGGGTCGGAGGCGCGCTGCATGGAATGCCACCAGGGCCGGGCTTCGACGGTCTCTGTTGACGAGGGCATCGCCGAGGCGGGCCTCGAGGACATGGACACCGTCAGCGAGGACCTGGGCTTCACCAACATCCACTACTTTGCTGCCGCCGCGACCATGTACGGCACGCTGGCCAAGGGCGGCTACCAGTACGAGGGCAAGACGTACGACGGCAAGTTCGACCACGTCGACGGCTTTAACACCTGCATCGATTGCCACAACCCCCACACGCTGGAGCTCAAGGTCGACGACTGCGCCGCATGCCACACCGAGCAGCGACTCCAAGGACATCCGCATGCAGGGTTCCCTGGTCGACTATGATGGCGACGGCGACATGGAGGAGGGCATCTACTACGAGGTCGAAGGCCTGCAGGAGATGCTCTACGAGGCCATGCAGGCCTACGGCGCTGAGGTAGCCGGGCACGCCCATCGTCTACGACTCGCACAGCTACCCCTACTTCTTTATCGACACCGATGCCGACGGCGAGGTAGACGAAGACGAGGCTGTTCTCGCCAACGCCTACAACGCCTGGACTGGCCGCCTGGCCAAGGCCGCCTACAACTACCAGACCTCCCTGAAGGACCCGGGCGCCTACGCCCACGGCGGCAAGTACATGATCCAGCTTCTGTACGATTCCATCGAGGATCTGAACGCGGCCCTGTCCGAGCCGGTCGACCTGTCGAGCGCCAACCGCATCGACCACGGCCACTTTGCCGGTTCCGAAGAGGCATTCCGACACTGGGATGAGGACGGTGCTGTGCAGGGTAGCTGTGCCAAGTGCCACTCGGCCGCGGGCCTGCCCTTCTTCCTGGCTGAAGGAGCCAATGTCACCCAGCCGATCTCCAACGGGCTGCAGTGTGCGTCCTGCCACAGCGACCTGGAGACCTACGCTATCCACGAAGTGGCGTCAGTAGAGTTCCCCAGCGGCGCTGAGGTCGACAGCGGTGACCCCAACACCAATCTGTGCATCAACTGCCACCAGGGCCGCGAGTCCACGGCCAGCGTCAACCGCAGGATCGGTGATGCTGCGGACAATGATGTGACAGAGGGCTTGGGCTTTGCCAACGTCCACTACTTTGCCGCCGGCGCCACGCTGTTCGGCGATGAGGTACAGGGCGCCTACCAGTTCGACGGCAAAGAGTATGCAGGCAAGAACGCGCACGTCGCCCGGCTACGCCAACTGCACCGAGTGCCACAGCGCCCACATGCTGGAGGTCAAGACCGACGAGTGCAGCGACCTGCCACGCGGGCATCGAGGACGTAGCCGACATCCGCATGGACAGCACCGACTATGACGGCGATGGCGACACGAGCAGTGGAATGTCCGTCGAAGTCGACCAACATGGCCGATGCGCTGTACGCTGTCTCCAGGACTATGCGGCTAGCACCGAGGGTGTCAGCGGCATCGAGTACGACGCCCATGCCTACCCCTACTTCTTTGACGAAGAGGGCGAGCGCTATGCCACCTGGACGCCGGCGCTGCTGCGAGGGGCCTACAACTACCAGTACGCCCAGAAGGATCCCGGCGCCTTTGCCCACAACCCCAAGTACGTCATCCAGGCGCTGTACGACAGCATGGAGCATCTGGGTTGTGACGTGAGTGGCATGACTCGACCCTAAGTGGCCTGACCGACGTGGGCTTGTTTGGTCGAGCGGTGACCGGCTTGCTCCACAAAAGTTATGCTTGTGATGAAATCGCGCCCGGCAGGCCAGCCTGCTGGGCGCGTTGCTTGTTAAGGAGCGCTTGAGGCGTACTGGCAGGCGTCGAGTCAAGACAAGGCAAGCTCCAGGGCATTGGTAAGTGCTGCGTGCAACTCTGTGGAGGGCACAGTCGCGGTCTTACCTTTCGGGCCAGCCCCTGGGCTTCGACAGATTGACTTGTCGAGACGGCTGAGATGTGGTATGGTATGCACGTGTTCCCAACCATCCACCTTGCGAGAATGAACCTGCTTGCTTTCATAGGTATGGCTATGGCCGTCTGAGGACGTGGACCTATCTGTGGCCGATAACGGGGGTAAGGGATGAGCGACTCAGTAGAATCGAAAGAAGTCGGGACGCAGGATGGATCCGTCAGCCGTCGAGGCTTTCTCAAATACGGATTGTTGGGCTTCTCTGGGCTGGCAACGGCCGTTGGTGTCCTGACACCCGTCGTCGCCTATCTTTGGCCTCCGAAAGTGGGGGCCAGTGGATCAGGGGGGCGGGTGACTGTGGCGTCAACGAAGGACCTGGCCCCGGGGGCGGGTGGGGTCTATTCGGTTGCCAACAAACCGGTGATGGTGATCCACACCGTCGACGATGAATATGTAGCCCTGTCAGCGACCTGCACGCATTTGGGCTGCATTCTCTTCTGGGATGTCGAACAGGCAGGTGATCGCTTGCCCGTGTCACGAAGCCTACTTTAACACCACCGGTGCCGTGATCTCGGGACCGCCACCTTCTCCGCTTGAACCCTATCGGATCCAGGTTGAGGGGGACGAGATCGTTGTAGAGGGAGGCCAGGGCTAATGGAAGCACAATCTCGCGTCAAGTGGTCGACACGGATAGGGGATTGGTTCGATGAACGTTTCGATGTCCGCATCCCCCTGCAAGCCTTTCTGAAAAAGCCGGTACCCAAGCACGCCATCAAATGGTACTTTTGTCTGGGTGGGATTACCTTCTCCCTATTCCTCATCCAGGGTGTTACGGGTATTCTGCTCTCCTTGTACTACAGGCCAACGACAGAAGGGGCCTACGAGAGCATTCTGTTCATCATGAACAACGTTCGCTTTGGCTGGCTGATCCGCAGCATCCACTCCTGGTCCTCGACCTTGATGATTGCCTTCTGTATAGGCGCACATGCTGCGAGTATTCATCACCGGTGCGTACAAGAACCCGCGCGAATTGAACTGGGTTGCCGGGGTCGCGCTCCTGTTGCTGACGCTGGCCTTTGGTTTCACAGGCTACCTGTTGCCCTGGGATCAGAAAGCGCTATGGGGGTCAACGGTGGGCAGCGAGATCCTGAGTGTCGTTCCGCTGATTGGTGGCTGGCTTCTCGGTCTGCTGCGCGCGGGTATGGAGATCACCGGCTTGACATTGACCCGCTTCTACGGGATCCACATGCTGGTTCTGCCTCTTCTGGCCTTCATCTTCCTGGCAGTCCACTTTATTATTATTCGTCGCCAGGGGATCTCGGGCCCTCTTTAGACCGGTAACAAGGAGGCTACTGTCATGGAGAATGGTGCAGAGCAAATGACCCAGCCCGGGAGCGAGCGACCACGCCGGTACAAACATCCCGAATACCGGGAAGAGGATACCATACCCTTCTTTCCCAACTATGTAATCCTCGAGGTCATCGTCAGCTTCCTTGTGCTGGCTCTCTTGATCGTGCTTGCCTCATTGCTGCCCGTCGGTTTGGAGGAAAAGGCGGATCCCTTCAGTACACCACAACACATCAAGCCAGAGTGGTATTTCCTGTGGATCTACCAGTTCATCAAGGTGCCGTCTCTCCTCATCGGCCCGGGTGTCTTGGCCGCGATGGCGGGCATCTTTATCCCGGCGATTGGTATCCTGCTCTTGTTCCTTCTGCCCTTTCTGGACCGCAGACCGGAGCGCCATCCGCGGGATCGAAAACTGGCCATGGTCATCGCTGGGTTGATCGTGATCTTTTTCGTCGCAATATCGATCTGGGGCTGGTACAGTTAGGGGGTGAGGACTATGCGCATCATCCGGGTCATTCCAATGTTTGTGTTGCTTGTCCTCTTTCTGCTCGCCGGGACCTCGGCCTACGGCCTCCCGCTGTTGCAGATCCCGGCGGTTCCCCACCCGGTAGAGGGTCGGGACGATTGCTTGGCCTGCCACGACACGGGCCAGGTGGCTGCCTTCCCCGAGGATCATGAAGGCCGGGCAAATGAAACCTGCACCATGTGCCATGAGGCTCCCGAGGCTGGAGCCATGCCGCCGGTTCCCCACCCGATAGAGGGTCGAGATGATTGTTTGGTTTGTCACGACGAGGGCCAGTTGATGCCCTTTCCCTCAGACCACGAAGGTCGGCCTAATGAGGGCTGCCTCGACTGCCACGAGCTTGGCGAGGCCGAGGCGCCCCAGCCCACACCCGAACCCACGGCGACGCTGCCACCGTCAGTCCAGGTCGTGCCTACCCCGATCCATGAGCCCGTCTTGTTCGAAGAGAATACCTGCGTCTCGTGCCACCGGGAACTAGGTGGGAAGCATGCCGAGATCACGACTGACTGGGAGGAGGGTATCCACGCCGCCCAGGGCGTAGGGTGTGTAAGCTGTCATGGCGGCGATCCAACGCAGGCGGACGCCGAGGCGTCGATGTCGCCCGAAGCCGGCTACTTGGGTCCCCTGCCCAAGGATCGTATCCCAGGCTTGTGTGGATCTTGCCACACGGACGTGGACTTGATGCGACCCTTTAATCTGCCGACCGATCAACTGGACCAGTACTGGCAGAGCCTGCACGGGCAGGCGCTCCTTGAGGGCGATGAAAACGTGGCGACCTGCTTTGACTGTCATGACGGGCACAAGGTCCTAAAGACCTCGGACCCTGCATCCCAAGTGTACCCCAGCAACGAACCGGCGATGTGCGCGGGCTGCCACGGCGACGACATGATGATGGAACCCTATCACATTCCCACGGACCAATATGACCTTTACCAAATGAGCGTACATGGTGAGGCTTTGCTCCAGGAACAAAATCTGCGTGCGCCTACCTGTTCTACGTGTCATGGGACGCACGGCGCTGCACCACCGGGCTACCAGCAGGTGGCCAACGTGTGTGGCCAATGTCATACAGCCACGCAGGAATACTATATGGAGGGAGCGCACCGAACCGGCATGACCGGGGAAGCCGCCCCACGCTGTGTCACCTGCCATGGCCGGTACGATGTCATGCCCGCCACGCGGGAGCTGTTTGTTGGCTCGGAGGAGCGGCATTGCGGCAGTTGCCACCCGTCCGACAGTGAGATTGGCGGGCAGGTGGAGGCGATGTACAACGCGCTGAAAGAAGCCGATGCGGTCTATGAGCAGGCAGAGGCTACCATTGCCCTTGGTGCTGAAAAACGGCTGATCATGGCTGAACAGGAGGAACTGCTCCAGAGGGCCAACACACCCCTGATCGAGTCCCGAGCCATGCAGCACACGGTCAACCTGGAGGAGGTTCAAGCCAAGGCTGAGGAGTCGTTGATGCTCAGCCGGGAGGCGACGGCCTCTGCTGAAGCAGCTTTGAAAGAGTTGGACACCCGTCGCCTGGGCATGATCATTGCGCTGGGCTTTATTCTCCTCACGATCGTGGCTCTGGTTCTCATCAAGCGCCAATTGGATCGGGATCTGCAGGCAGAGCGCGCACCAGCTCGTGACGACTCGGCCTAAGAGCCTTTAGGCAGGGCACAGACAGTGCGAATGTGGGCACTAGTGGGTTAGGAGCGCAGCTACAGAGCTGGCGCCAGTACAGGTCATAGCCGGGCGGGCCCGTCCAGCACCTGGACCGCTCCTTTGTGTTCGCGCGTGTGGCTGCGTCCTCGGTCTGCTCGCCCACCATCTGAGGCGATGCCACCCAGCCACAGCAGCGCATTTGACACCGGAAGTACGGTATGTTATACTCTGGCCGACTATGCTAGACTACTCAGGGCTGAGTAATTGAGGCGGTGGATTGCCGGGATAAGGTGATAGACTTGTCGCCGGCCCATTTGACACGGTTTTCACCATCTAGTATAATCCAGAGACAGAGTATTGCGATCAGAGACTGATCGCGTTGCTGCACTGGGAGGTGTATGTGACTGATTCAATGGAGAGGAAGGTCGACTCGACCGAGCAAGTGTCCGAGCCGGCGGAGAGCAAGACTGGCTCGACGGGGCTGCCGTCCGAGCCAAACGGCAAGAAGGGCGGGAACGGCAAGCGGGCTGTACGGCTGGGTGTGATTATCGGTGCGGCCTTTATCATTGGCTTCATCGTGTTTGGCGTCATCGCCATCATGGTCTGGGACTATTCCAACAGTGTAGCCTTCTGCGCCGATGCCTGTCACGATGTACACCCCGAAGAGATCCACGCCTTTAGGGACTCGTACCACGCCAACGTCAGGTGCACCGAGTGCCACATGGGCCGGGTAGGTACTCTCAACAACATTGTCCTCAAGGCCAGCCACGCTCGCCATCTGCCCGAAGTGATCTTTGACTCCTACGACCGCCCCCTGGAATCGGCGACGATGCGCCCCGCCAACGAGTCCTGCGAACTCTGCCACTTTCCTCCTGCTTTCCACGGCGATACCGTCCGGAAAGTCACGCGCTTTCAATCGGATGAGGAAAACACAGAGAAGGATACCTATCTGATCCTCAAGACCGGGGCGGGCACACGGAATGAGGGCCTGGGCTACGGCATTCATTGGCACATCACCAATCCTGTGGAGTATATTGCCGGGGACGAGCACAAGCAGGACATCCGCTGGGTGCGGACGACGCTGCCTGACGGCCGGACCGTGGAGTACAGCGATGTCACCAACCCCCTGACACCGGAGGAGATCGAAGCCGCCGAAAAGAAGACCATGGACTGCGTCGATTGCCACAACCGCATGGGCCATCCCTTCCCCTCTCCAGAAGACTTGGTGGACCAGGCTTTGGCCGACGGGAGTCTGAGTTCAGATCTGCCCTATGCCAAGGAATCAATGCTGGACCTGCTCTCGGCCGACTATGAGACCCAGGAGGCGGCCCTGGAGGCTGCGGCTGCGACCAGGGAGCAGTACGAGGCTGCATACCCTGAGGCAGCGGCCGCTTACCCGGAGGAGATAGACCAGGCTCAGCAACTGGCTGAGGAACTGATTAAACGATTGATATTTGAGGAGCCGGGCGTTACCTGGCAGTCCTTCCCGGACGACAACAAGCACAAGGACTTTCCCGGCTGCTTCCGCTGCCACGACGGCAACCATGTGAGCGAAGAGGGTGAGTCGATCCGGCTGCAGTGCAATATCTGTCACAGTGTGCCAGCAACAGTGGAGGCGGGGGACCGTCCGCCACAGCTGCCGCTGGCCTACATCCAGGAGCCAGCGTCGCACCTGGAAACCAATTTCATGGCCGACCACCGCTTCCAGGCGAACGGTGACTGCGAGGAGTGCCATGGCGAGATTGCCTTTGGCAGTGACGACTCCTCCTTCTGTGCCAACTCGTCCTGCCACGGAAAGGCCTGGCCGATGGTTGAGCTGGATGCTGCTTTTGAGCACCCCATCGAGCTGGAGGGCAAGCATGCGGAGGTTTGGTGCCACGACTGCCACGAGGGGGTGCGGGAACCCGAATACGCATGTGCCAACTGCCACGAGGCACCCCAGCCCCACTTTGGCGACCTGTGCGAGGACTGCCATACGCCGGCCGGCTTTGAGGGAGCGGACATGGGCAACTTTGAGCATCCCGTGCCCGCTGGACGGCGCTCACGCCAACACTGGTTGTAGCGATTGTCATGTTGAGGGCCGGGAGCTGACCGGCTCCTGCGCCGACTGCCACCAGCCGCCCAGCGAGCCCCACTTTGGGCCCAACTGCGAGGACTGCCACACGCCAACGGACTTTGCCGATGCAACTTTGCCAGCCGAGCTGCACCCGGTGGCGCTGGAGGGTGCCCACCTGACTGCCTCCTGTGACGGATGCCATGTCGAGGGCCAGGAGATGCCCGAGTTTGTGTGCAGCAACTGCCACGAGCCACCCCAGGACCACTATGGCCTCAACTGTGAGGACTGCCACACGCCAACTAGCTTTACCGATGCCAGTCTGCCGGCGGGAATGCATCCAATTGCGCTGGAGGGCGCCCACGCGACGGCTAGCTGCGGTGCCTGTCACGTCGAAGGTCAGGAGATGCCCGAGTTTGTTTGTAGCAACTGCCACGAAGCGCCGGACAACCACCTGGCAGGTGAGTGCGAAACCTGTCACAAGCCTGAGGGCTTTGCCCGATCCGCTGCTCTCCTGGTGAATCTGGCGCCGCCGATCGAACACGATCTCTCTGGACGGGACAACTGCCTGGCATGCCACGATCCAGAGGGACAGATCAAGCCTGCACCATCCAACCACATCGAGTATGAGAACGAGCAGTGCACCCTTTGTCATAAGGCTGAGTAAATGCTACTGACCTCTTATAAGCCCAATAGCTTTGACGGCTCCGTAGCCGATCCGGCCTATGCCGAGCCGCCGCTCAAGATCTCTGACGACGCAGGTCGCTACGAGCAAAAGCGGGGAGTGGAGGACGACTATGGTCAGCCGGGGATGCTTTACTGCCTGATGCCGCCCGATGAGCAGGAGCGCCTTGTTACCAACATCGCGGGTACTCTCAAGAAAGTGCCCAAGGAGATCCAGCAAAAGATGGTGGAACGTTTTACCATGGCTGCCCCGGCCTACGGAGCTGGTGTGGCAAAAGGACTGGGACTGTGACGTAAGTAGGCGGCGCTAGTCAGGTTCCGGCAGGGGTATCACGCCTGCCGCGATCGGGACGCCAGGTATCTTTTCGATGCCTGGTGTCTTTTTGTGTGTAGCCGATGGCCTGCCAATAGGGCGTACCGGTCCCAAGCCTTTTTCACCAGGAGAATACTACAGCGGATTTCGTCTGTCTCAAAAAGTGTGGTAAGATGGGATCCTCATGACCTCCTGGAGAGAACCATGACCTTGGACATGTGGCTGGCCCTGGCCATCCTGGCCGTGGCCTTACTTTTGTTCACAACCGACTGGGTGCGTATCGACGTGGTCGCTCTGGGCGTGGTCGTTGCCCTGATGCTTACCGGGTTGCTGACGATCCAGGAGGCTCTCTCTGGTTTTTCCAATCCGGTAGTCCTGATCGTCGCCGCCCTGTTCGTCGTCGGTGGCGCGGTGATGAATACCGGCCTGGCAGGCCAGCTCGGACGGCGCATCCTGGCCATAGCGGGGGCCAATCCGGTCCGCCTCACTGTTGTCATCATGGGGGTGGTGGCCCTTCTCTCAGGTTTCATGAGCGATGCTGCTGTCGTGGCAGCCTTTCTGCCGGCCATCATCATCCTGACCTCGAGCGCCGGGATCAGCCCCTCAAAGCTGCTGATCCCTCTCGCCTTCAGCTCCTTGCTGGGTGGCGCCCTGACCCTGGTCGGCACGCCCCCAAATCTGATCGTCAGCGATCTCCTGCGCGAGGCGGGACTGACGCCCTTTGGCTTTTTTGACTACACGCCCATTGGGCTGATCCTTCTGGTTGCCGGCATCCTGTTCATGGTTTTCTTCGGCCGCCATCTCCTTCCTGATCGCAAGCCACCGCAGGACCTGCAGTGGGTAGAGACGCCAGAGGATCTGATGGCCCGTTATCGCTTGCCCGATGACCTGTACCGGCTGCGCGTGCGGCAGGGTTCCAGTCTACTCGGCCAGACCGTCGCAGAATCAGGGCTGGGCCAGCGTTTCCGGGTTTCGGTGCTGGAGCTTTTACGCCCGCTGCAGCCGAGGCGCCTGCCGCAGGTGGGCGGATTACACCATGTCTCGCTGGAAGGGGCGCGGCTGGCGGCCGACGATGTACTGGTGGTCCAGGGTGACGGGAGTGACGTGAGCCACGCGGTTGCCGTCTTGAACCTCGGGCTCCAACCTGCAGAGGCGGACGCTGAACACTCTCTCATCACTGACGAGGCCGGCATCGCCGAAGTCCTGCTGCCTGCGCGATCCTCACTTCTGGGCAAGACTGTGGTGGACGTGAGGTTTGGCTCGGTATACGAGTTGACCGTGTTGGGAATCAACCGGCCTGGCGCCGGAGGCAAGCTGAACGTCAAGCGGACCGTGCTTGGTTTTGGTGATGTGCTTCTCGTCCAGGGCCCCTGGCAGAGCATTCTGGCCTTGCGAAAGAATCGCCGCGACTTTGTGGTGATGGGTGAGCCAGAGGCCATGGCCGGTGCGCCAGCGCGCCACAAGGCGCGGATTGCCCTGCTGATCCTGGCCGGAATGCTGATCTTGCTGGTGACTAACGCCGTACCCACGGTTGTGGCTTGCCTGGTCGCCGCCCTCGCTGCTGTCGTGTCCGGGTGCCTGACGATGGACGAAGCCTACCAGGCCGTGGATTGGAAGAGCATCGTCCTGATCGCCTGCATGCTGCCCATGAGTATTGCCCTGGAAAAAGTGGGACTGGTCCAGTTGGTGGCCGATGCCATGGTAGACTCCCTGGGACTGTGGGGGCCCATGGCTGTGCTTGCTGGTCTGTTTCTGCTTACTTCTGTCTTTACTCAGGTCCTGTCCAATACGGCGACCACCGTCCTGGTCGCACCCATTGCTCTGACAGCGGCTCAGGAGTTGGGTGTTGCCCCCTACGCCTATATGATGGGCGTTGCGGTCGCTGCGTCGATGGCTTTTGCTTCGCCGGTGGCCTCGCCGGTGAACACTCTCGTGATGGGGGCGGGGAATTACCGCTTTGGCGACTATGTGAAGGTTGGTATCCCATTGCTGGTGATTGCCCTGGTCGTGAGCGTTCTTTGTCTCCCGCTGTTGTGGCCGTTCTAGGAGGATGATAGCCGACGGACGATGTGCAATGGATGACAGTTGAGGGACGGAGCATGGTTCATCTTGACCCAGATCAGCCGCTAAACACGGTACCATTCGCCATCTTTGATGTCGAGACCACCGGTCTGAGTCCGGCCTATGGCCACCGCGTCTGCGAGATAGCCTGCTTGCGCCTGCTGGATGGCGTACAAGCCGGCCAGTTCGAGTCGCTGGTGGACCCAGGGCGGCCGATCTCTTCGGGGGCCTTCCGAGTCAACCGCATATCGGCTGACATGCTCCTCGATGCTCCGACCTTCGATCAAGTGGCCGAACACCTGCTGTTGCTGATGGACGGCGCCGTGCTTGTGGCGCACAATGCTCCCTTTGACCTGGGCTTCTTGGCCGCCGAACTGGAGCGTGCCCGATTGCTGCCGCCGGAAGGACCGGTCGTGGATACCCTGGTCCTGGCCCGCCGGGCCTACAGCTTTGCCCGGAATGGCCTGCAGGCCGTGGCCAGCGCGCTGGACGTGGAGACCGATCCCGCCCACCGGGCCATGGGCGATGTCTGGACCACCTGCCGGGTCCTGGAACGGATCCTGTACGATCTGGATCGTCGCTGGGGGGTGACGACCCTGGGCGGGCTCGTCGATTTCCAGGGCGATCCCATCCTTTACCCTCTGCCTCACATCCTTCCCCTGCCGCCAGCCATTGCCGAAGCACTGGAGAGCCAAGGGCAGGTGCGGATGCGCTACGTGGACGCCCGTGGCCAGGAGACCGAGCGCGCAGTGCGCCCCCTGCGCGTCCACGCGCGACGGGGCCACCTGTACCTGCTGGCCCACTGCTACCAGGCCGGCGAATTGCGGACCTTTCGATTGGACCGCGTCGTGGAGATGGTGCTAGAAGACTGAGCCAGCGAACAACAAAGCCGCCGGGATTCTCACCCGGCGGCCGTGACCCCAGGCGCGCCTGGAGGGACTCGAACCCCCAACCTACTGATTCGAAGTCAGGCGCTCTATCCATTGAGCTACAGGCGCAAAAGCCTTTTGGGCCAGACCCGAGTATACCACAAGTGGCACCAGAAACAAAATATATAAGCGAATCTGGAGGATGCGCCCTGGAGGGTCGCAGTGCTCCGGAACCGTCTCAGGCTTGCCGCGTGCGTGCAGGCGCAGCATTGGAGATTGGCCGCTGTCATCGGCTCTCCAGATCTGTGTGAAATCGATCTGTGATGAACATGTGGCCTGGCGCGTGGGTGATCATCCTGGGAACCCGGCTGGCCTGGGCCACAGCTTGGGTTGTGACCCCACAGGCCCAAAAGACGGGAACCTCACCGGGATACACGGGCACTGCATCGCCATAGTCGGGCTGGTTCAAGTCTTGAATCCCCAATCCGGCGGCGTCTCCGATGTGAACCGGTGCTCCGTGGGCACGTGGGTAGCGGGATGTGATTTGAGCTGCGAGTTCCACCGATGAGTCTGGGATGGGCCGCATGGAAACTACCAGTGGCCCCTGAAAGATGCCAGCGCGCAGGCATTGCCTATTTGTGCGGTACATGGGCACGTTGCACCCATGCTCCAAGTGGCGTACCGGCAGACCGGCGGATACCAGTGCCTGTTCAAAGGTGAAACTACAGCCTAGAAGAAAGGCCACTGAATCCTCGTTCCAGTGGCTGTCGATGTCGCTCAGCTCGTCCACTGCCTCGCCCTGCTCGTACACACGGTATCGGGGCAAATCCGTGCGCAGATCGGCCCCCTGGGCCCACGCTGGGCTGGGATAAGGGCAGCCTGTTGCAGTCACATCGAGGACCGGACATGGTTTGGGGTTCTGGTTGCAAAAGCTGGCAAAGTCCGAGGCATAGACTTGGGGCAGGATCACGAGGTTGGCCTGGACATAGCCCGGGGCCAAGGCGGCTGTTGGACGCTGCCATTCACCAGAGCGGATGGCTTGACGTGCTGCGGTACCAGTTGCCAAACTCACGTTCATGATCGGGGGTCGCCTCCGGAAAATCTATCCACAGACAGAACGTTACCTGGCCAAACAGCCGACCTGGGATCTGAAAGCAACCAAGGTGGTGTCCAGGTACCCGCATTATACGTGCATGATCATTCCAGTGCAAGCAGGCAATTGCGTCACGCGCTCTGGAATGCTCGCCAGGTAGGGAATTTGCTGTGCGGCCTGTACGCTCCAACCCAGATGAGCGCTCTTGTCATAGGCTAGATTATCTAGTAGAATAGACACAAGTTCGACCGTTCCATTCAGAACACTTTTTCACTGGCAGCGCAGTATGTCGCAAAGCTATGAGCTGATGGCAAAACGGATCGTGGCGGAGGCCCACCGGCTGGGCTTTGACTTGGTGGGCATCGTACCGGCTGAGCCGCCCACTACTTTCGGCCGCTACCAGGCTTGGCTGGAACAGGATTACCATGGCGGGATGGCCTACCTGGCCCGGCCGGACGCGGTGGCCAAGCGGGCGGATCTGGCTGCTGTCCTACCTGGCGTTCGCTCGGCGCTGGTGGTGGGCGCCAACCATCATAGTTATCCCCTGCCCTCTGCGCTGCGTGACGAGCCTGCTCGCGGCATCATCGCCAGCTATGCCTGGGGCGATGACTATCACGACGTGCTGCTTCCGCGACTGCGCCAGTTGGCGGCTTTTGTGGAAACCGAGACGGGCCGGTCAGTGGCCCACCGTGCCTACGTCGATACCGGCCCCGTCCTGGAGCGAGACCTGGCTGCCCGGGCCGGGCTGGGCTTTGTGGGCAAGAATACCAATCTCATCCATCCTCGATTGGGTTCGTGGCTGATCCTGGCTGAACTGCTGCTTGCCACGGAGATCCGGCCCATCACCTCTGTTCGGCAAAGTCTCCCGACCGCCGCCGAGCGGGGCTCGATCAGAGACCTCGCCCGACACGCAGGGATCCAGGATCTTGGAACCCAAGAACTCCCGCGACGTGCAGAATGCCAACCTCCCAAGCGGGGAACCTGCGGCGGTTGTACCCGCTGCCTGGATGCCTGTCCCACTGGCGCGCTCGTCGCTCCTTATCTGCTCGACGCCCGGCGCTGTATCTCCTACCTGACCATCGAGTTGAGAGGCCCCATTCCCATCGAGTTTCGTCCGCAGATTGGCAATCGTATTTTTGGCTGCGACATCTGCCAGGAGGTCTGCCCCTGGAACCGGCGTTTCGCGCACCCTACAACGGAGCTGGCCTTCCAGCCCAGGCCCGATGCTATCGCGCCCCTTCTGCTCGATCTCATGGACCTGGACGACGAGGGTTTCCGGAGGCGCTTTCGCGGCTGCCCGTTGGTGCGGGCCAAGCGGCGCGGTCTGCTGCGCAACGTGGCCGTGGCCCTGGGCAACTGGGGGGATCCTGCCGCTGTACCGGCCTTGGCTCGTGCCTTGCATGATCCCGAGCCACTGGTCCGAGGGCACGCGGCCTGGGCCCTGGGTCGTGCTGCCACTGATCAGGCTCGGCAGGCCCTGGCGCAAGCCCTGAGCACCGAGACCGACGGCTGGGTGCGAGAGGAACTATCGTTTGTCCTCTAGGCTGTTGCTCTCTCCACTCCGTGGCCCCGTGGCTCTGTGTGTCTCAATCCTCCATCCATGCGTTGCCCGTGTAGCTACATACACCGACCCGTGGTGAATTGACAATGGGCAGCAACCCTTCCCCGTACCCTTCCGACTCGTCGCACTTTTCACAGAGGAGAGCATAGTCCTCAAAGACGTCGATGTAGATGGCTGGCTTGCCACAGTGGTCGCACGGATACTCGGGTGGCTCATTTCGCGCCAGGATCTGGATGGGATCGCCTGGCTCGGCCACCCCAATGCGCTCGGAGACGACTCTCAGGGCCAGATGGGTTGTGGACCCAAAATCGTACTCGTGGGAAAACTTGATGTCTGGCCAAAGGACCTCGCTCAGCGTGATATCCATGTCCCGGTCCATTCCCCAGCCGTCAGTAAAGACCTGGACCATGTAGTTCTGTTCCTGGATTCTGAACATGCTCAGGTGCCCGCAGCACTCCAGCCAGATGTCACGGAGAAACTGATCCAGTTCATACAAAGTGCTATTGTCCGGAACCTCCAGGTTCAACCAGTACTCTGTGGCGTACGTCCCTGCCACCGCAAGATGGAAGAGCCGTGTCTTCCGCGCATTTCTACTGTTTTCTGAAGCGATGGCTGCTTTGCGCGCTGGGCATGCCTGTAGGTGGCGGGACATCCCTGATTTGGCATAGGACCTTGTACAGAAAGTGCAAACTCCACGGGACATAGGACTCCTGGTCATGGCAGTCCTCCTTTCCTCTTTCGTCTTTGACTGCTAGAACTCTGACTGTTTCTCCAAATCTTTCAATAACTCACAATGACTGGGGCTCGGTTCTGTCCAGATCATCTTTGTACAATTGGCACATAGATCACGTGATTCGCCGCACTGTCCTCCGCCGGCAGCGATCCAGTACGTCGGTAGTTCCCCCTTCCGGTTCCCCACAGGACGCGCGCCTTCGCGGTGCCAGGAAAGTCGTAGGCGACAAAGCCGGAATGAGCCGTGTTCAGCACCAATTCCAGGTCAGCATCCGAGTCCAAGTTGGCAAGGGTCGGGGCGGCGAGCGCACCATTCCAATCGGCTGCCTGTACCGGGCTTGACGAAAGCCCGCTGAAAGCAGGTGGTAGCTCTACTTCGTGCAGTACAGAACCCAGGTGATTGAGAATGTACAGCTTTCCGGTTCGGTTGGTGCCCTTTTGTACCCAGGAGGCGAATATGACTTCGGCCTGACCGTCATCGTCCAGGTCGGCGACGACCGGCTCCGAGGCAAAGCGATAGAAACCCTCGCCGGCGTCATAGACCGAATAGGGCCAGTTTCCGTGCTCCATCTTGTCCAGCCAAAAGGCGTGGACGCGGCCATCGTAGGATGGGTAGAGGATCTCTTTCTCTCCATCGCCATCTAGGTCGGCCACGGCCGGGTTGGGCTGGTTATTCTCAATGACGCCATAGGCTTCGGACAAGGGAGCGCCCGTGTCGGTGGGCGGATTCTGCCAGTCGTAGCCATCAGTCTTGAAGCGACTACGGTCAGGATTGAACAGGTACAGGCCGTTGTACTGGGATGGGTAACCGGGGATACAGTCGTAGACGTTGCCGACGGCGGCAACCTCCATCGTACCATCGCCGTTCAAGTCAGCGATGGCGGCGGGGCCATGGGCAAAGTTGGCCCTGTACCGCTCTTCCCTTCCATCACTAGCGCTGCACGTGCCCCAGCCCCGTACCTCGATGGCGAGGCTTTCCCACACGCCTACTTTCCCCCAGCCCACACCGCCATACATCGTGTGGGCTGGGATCTGTATGCCATTGGCCTCGTAGGCGCAGATATAGTGCACGTCGGACGGTATTACGATCTCGGCTTCCCCGTCGCCATCGAGGTCGCCGACAGCGGCATTGCTGTTAAACACGCCGTGAGCGTAGCCACTGTCGCTGCCCAACTGGGGCCAGCCCTGGCGCAGCCCGCCGTCATGATTGTAGACCCAAGTATTGACCTTGTCGTGCGTGGCGCCGGTCACAATGATCTCCAACTCGCCACCATTGCCCCCGAGATCATCGATGGCCAGCCCCCTCAGCTCCCGTTCTGTGGGTCTCTGGGGCCAGCCAGGCTCAAAATAGCCGTCATGGTCATAGACCGAGACGTGGCCGCTGCCATGGGCTGTGACGATCTCCAAGTCGCCGTTGCCGTCCAGGTCGGCGACGGCGATGCCCGGCCAGGTACGGCCCGCGCTGCTGGCAGCGGGTTGGCTGCGGTCGTAGCCCGAGGCCACCCGCCATTCCAGGGTACCTGTCGGTCCGTCGAGGACGACGATCGAATATGCCGAGGCGATCACTTCCATTGCGCCATCGCCATCCAGATCGGCTACGGCCGGCGAACTGTACCAGCCGGTCTCGCACCAGGAGGCGTAGCAGCCCCCGTGCTGCCACTTGAGCACCGGTGCGGGGATGGTCCCCGGGGACGACGCCTGCGCGATCTGTGCCGTTTCGGCTCCAGCCCATGGTACAAACAACATGACCAGGACCATCAGGATTGGCATCGCCTTCATCTCTACTTGACCTCCTCTGCAGCCAGGGGCAGGAGCAGACGCCATGAGAGCCCGGACGAATCATACTCGTCTGCCCCGATGTCCGATGCCGGGCCAAAGGGCCTTTCATCCCCGTCATAGTCGTCAGCTACGTTGGCCAGGGGATCTGTCTGGTCAATGATTTCGCTGGCTGTGGGTCGCAGGTGCAGGTCACCACCAGCGGGATCGATGAACCAGTCCGCCTGGGCGTTTGTCTCATTCTCGCGCACGGTGCTTTGAGCGCCATCCCGGTTGGCCCAGATGCGCATATTGGTCAAGTTGTAGGCAAAAGTCCCCGCGCTGTCAGGGAACCGGGCCTCCATGCCCCAGGTTAAGCCTGGCGATGGATTGAGCAAGAGAGCGGTGTTGTGGGCGACCACCCAGCCTCGGGCGTGGACCATGTCGAGTACGGTATCGTGGGGCAGGCTGGCATAGATCATGTTGTTGCGCACAATCCCGCCGCTGTGATCCCCACTGCCGTGGCTGGCGTTCCCAAAGGCGATGCCCTGGTAGCAGTCGACGAGCAGGTTTCGCTCGACTACAGTATCTGAGGAACCGGACCAGAAGAGGATGGTCGGGATGGGGGCATTGCCCGGCGTCCGGATGCGGTACCATTGGTTGTCGCGCACGATCCAGCGGTGCGCCTGGTGAGCACTGATGCCGTTGGTGTATTCGTCAGGCGCCGAGGTGGTGTATTCCAGGCGTGAGCAGGCCAATAGCCCGTCCTCACTGCCATTGCCCGCCGGGTTCACCTTGACGAGCTGGTCGCCAGTATCGAGGACATGAAGGTTGTACAGAACCGGCCGGTCAGCGCCCTGTATGGAAACGCCATGGTCCCGAGCGTTGCGGATGGTGAGATCGGCGATTGTCACATCGCTGGCCGAGACCAGGATGCCGAAACGTCCCGAGTCCATGCCGCCAAAATCCAGTACGACTTCGCCCCGCTTCCCGGACGCGCCGCGCAAAGTGATCCCGTTGTTCACAAAGTGAACATAATCGGTCATCGCATAGGTACCTGCCATGACCAGGATCGTTGTGCCTGGTGCTGCGTAGAGCGTCTGGTGGCGCAATGCCTCCTCAGTCGAGACGCTGATCGTGGGCGCTTCAGGTGGCGGCAGGGGCGGGCAACGAATCGCAGAGGGTCCCTGTACCAGTGGCGGGGCCGTTGCTTGCAGCGACGAGGCCGGTGGTCGTAGCAAGACACAAAGAATCAGCGCCAGAAAGCTCACGACCAGCCGGCGCAGCCTTGCCGCATCTGGCATGGCTTCATCTCCTTTCAGGGCCCGACCATCATACCACCAAATGCAGTGTGCGTCAATCGTCAGGATGTGGTATAATGCCGCCCACCTGTAATCAGGCTGACTGTCTTGTACAGTGGCCGGCTCAGAAGGAGGAGACTATGACCGTTGAAAAAATCCTGCGCGAAGCGATTCAGGGCGAGATTGAGGCGCACCTGCTATACACCGAGGCCGCAGACATGGTACAGGAAGATTACGTCAAGCAGACCTTGCGGGAATTAGCACAGGAGGAGCAGGGGCACAGGTTTGCCCTGGAAAGAATGCTGGTCAACCCCGACCAGATCAGCTATAGCGTGCGCAAACTTCAGGAGGAAACGGTCGAGGACTATCAGATCGGTGACCACCTGGTCGCCCAGCCCCTGGGACCCAATTCGACCTTCCAGGACGTCTGCATCTTTGCCTCAAAGAAGGAGCAGCAGTCCTACGAGCTCTACCGGGACATGGCGGCGCAGAATGAGGGCGAGCTGAGTGAACTGCTGGAGGCCATGGCCAAAGACGAGCTACGCCACAAGAACCTGGTGGAGGGCTGGTACGAGGAAGTTGTTTACCAGGAGTTCTAGTGGAAGCCATCCACGTTCTTTCTACGCTCCGTTTTGCTGAGGGCCTGCTCCAACAGCTGCGGTCCGTGTCCCCCTGCTTGCACGTGATCCAGCAGACCTGCCACGACGCTGGAGAAGTGGCTTCTGTGCTGGCTGGCCATCCTCAGGTGGAAGTCCTGTATACTTTTGATCTGCCCCCGGATGTCCTGGAACTGGCCCCCCGTCTGCGTTGGATCCAACTTCACAGTGCTGGTGCGGAGCATGTGATGGACAATCCTGTTGCTGCAAGCAACGTGGCGATCACCACTGTGAGCGGCATTCATGCCACGCCCATCGCCGAATATGTGCTTGCCTCGATGCTGGCTCATCGCTGGCAGGTGGCGATGTGGACAAACTGCCAGCGCGAGGGCAGGTGGCCGCAGGGTAGGTGGAACCTCTACTCCCGCCCAGAGCTTCGGGGCGCTACTCTGGGCATCGTGGGCTATGGCAGCATCGGCCGGGAAGTCGGCCGGTTGGGTCGGGCCTTTGGTATGAGGGTGTTTGCCCTGCGCCGCACGGTCGGGCGACCCGACCAGGGTTATGCTGTCAGCCGCACCGGAGATCCGGAGGGTAGCATCCCTGAGCGTTTCTACCCGGCTACTGCGCTGCACCGCATGCTGGCCGAGTGCGACTATGTGGTCGTAGCCGTGCCCTTGACGCCGGCGACGACTCATTTGATCGGGGAGACCGAGCTTCGGGCCATGAAGCCGACTGCCTACCTCGTCAACATCGCCCGTGGCTCCATCGTGGACGAGGCTGCGCTGGTCCGTGCCCTGGACGAGGGGTGGATCGCGGGTGCGGGACTGGACGTGTTCGAGCAGGAACCACTACCTTCTGACAGCCCGTTGTGGGAAATGGAGAACGCCCTGATTTCGCCTCATGTAGCGGGCTTTACGCCACGCTACGACGAGCGGGCCACGGTGCTCTTTGCTCAGAACCTGGCCCGCTACCTGGCCGGCCAGCCGCTGCTAAACCTGGTGGACAAGTCGAGAGGGTACTGATGGTAGCCTATCCGGAGACTGCTCAGAGAACCAAGGGCATCATCTTTGACCTGGGCCATACGTTGATGCATTTGGACAGCACGTGGCCGGAGGTAGCAAAGTACGGGGCGGCCGATCTGGCGGCTTTCGTCCAGGGGCAGTCACTGGGGCTGGATGGGCACATCTTTGCCCAAGCTGTGCTAGACCGCCGTGCGGAGGGTTTTGCCCGGGCAAAAGAGACGATGCGTGAGGTACCGGCTGAGCGTACCATGCGCTGGGTCTATGCCCGCTTTGGCATACCGGATCCAGACCCGGCTCTGGTGAGGGACAGCATCGACGCCTTTTTCGCCTACGAGCACAGCCGGTGGCAGGCCGACCCGGAGGCAACATCTCTCCTGCGCGAGCTGACGGGGCAGGGGATGCGGCTGGGGCTGTTTTCCAATGCCACCGACGACCGCTTCATCCAGAATCTGGTAGACCGCCTGGGCTTCCGGCCCTGGCTGGATCCGGCGCTCAGTTCTTCCGGAACTGGCGTCCGGAAACCGGACCCAACGGCCTTCATGCCCATCCTAGCTGCCTGGGATCTGTTCCCTGAAGAGGTGGTGATGGTTGGCGACACGCTGGATGCCGACATCCTGGGTGCCCAACAGGCAGGAATGCGCAGCGTGTGGATCCGGTCCCGTGAGGATGCCCGCCAGGATGGACGTCGGCACTGCTGGAACCAGCGAGCAGGTGCCGATTCAGCCTGACGCGACGATCTGCCGCCTTGGGGAACTGCTGGACTGCCTGAGAAAACTGTAGCGTAGGGCAGTCCTTGCCCGCTGGCTGTCCCAAGAGTCGACCGGTTAGCCCTTCCCCATCCTTTTCAGATTCTCTACTTCCTGGCTTAGGATGCGCCGCAGAATGGCGATGGATGCCGCATAGGTGGCATCCACGCCAAAGTAGGACAGGCTCTTGGACAACAGCGATCTGCCGCCGGCTGTAGGGCGTGTCCGAGGCATAGTGGATCACGCCAATGTCGTAGGGCGCGTTGATGAACAGGTTGACGATCTCGTTGATCGGGATAGCGCTTGGGATAGATGTTTTCATAGACCCCGCTGAGGTAGGGCCCCGCCTCCATCTCGATGTCGGTGTAGCCCTCCTGGTAGAACACGCCCACAAAGTCCTTGTTCTGCAAAAAGGTGCCGCGCACCGTCACCGCCTTCTGGTTGTCAAACACGCTGCCCTGGGTCAGATAGGGCGCGACGTCGCTGGCGCAGGAAGCAGTTCTTGAACAGGAACGTGTTCTGCGAATGCTCGTCATAGACCACGTTGGGGATCATGACGTCGCCCACCTGGCCGTTGAGGGTCGCCGCCTTGCCCATGAAATAGACCCCCTGCAGCTCGCCCAGGTTGGCAGCGACCTGGCTGAAGATCTGGTAGGCGGCCATGCCCAGCGGATAGTCCACGTTAAAGATGACGGCGTCGCTCTCCTGGAGGGCCTCCAGACCCGTCGACGCAGACCCGCCGGTCAAAGCCTTCGGGGCGCAGGGACTTGAGTTCGATGACCTGGGCCGCCACGTCCAGGTAGAGGGGATTCTCGACGTGCAGCAATCCCCGCTCCCGGTGGAAGCGGTACATGGCTGCTTGCTTTGCTCGCCTGCGTCTCGGCGTCGCCGTGGCGCAGGTACTTGCCCAGCGCGTAGTAGAGCAGGTTCTCCATAGACTCGTCCGGCTCCTGGCCGGCCTTGAGGCGCTGGTAGTGATGCCACAGGTTCTCCGGGTTGACCTCCTGCAAGAAAGCCGCCAACTCGTCCTCGATGGCCAGGGCATAGCCGCCCAGCAGGTTGACCAGGCTGTGGGTATTGGACGAGACAAAGTAGACCGGCCGGTAGAAAAGGTCGCTGTGCAGGTAGCGATCGACCTCCTGGGAGATCGGTGTACCACCAGCCGTCGGTGGCCCGACGATAGTCGGTCAGCGAGCCGGCCAGCAGCCGGATGGCCATGTCCTTTCGCTCGCGCCCGGCCTGAAGCAGGTTGGGCCACAGCGCCGGCCCCCAGGCGGCCTGGAGCTTGACAAAATCGTCGGCCGAGATGCCCAGAACGTCGGCCACATCGCCTACCTCTTCGGGCGCCAGCGGCTCGCCGCCCGGAGACGTGGGCCTCGATGCGGGCCAGCATCGGGCGTGTTGGCCAGCCGCATCGTGGAGCTTGTTCCACTCGATCTGGTAGGCCGTCAGCATGGGGATCAGGTCGTCGATGTCGGACACGCTGGCGATAAAGGCGGCCAGGGTGCTCTCGCCGTCAAAGAACATCTTGCGGCGGCGCGAGTGGGCCGTCACCGGCTGCCACTTTTCCACATCGGGAAAGCCCCGCCGGTCGAACACCTCGTCCGACTGGCCCATGAGCACCAGGTCGACCTGCGGCAGGCATTGGGGCAGGCGCATCACGCTGTAGACAAAGGCCGAGATGTCGGGCGTGGGGTCGTCGGCGCCGACGTGCAGGCTGGAGTTCATGGCCGAGTGGGTCTCTTCCAGCGAGCGAACGCGGATGTCGCTGGTGGATCGCAGCAGCGAGTAGTAGGTGCGCATGTAGAGTTCGATCTCTTCGTTGCCGCGAGAGGGTATGTCACGGATCATCCGTCAATCTCCTGTTTGGGCACGTTGCTCGCTCACCCAGTTTCGCTGCAGGCCAGGAACAGGGTCTCGTGCCCGACATGCGCTCATCGCAGGTCACCGATGCAGCCGCGACCAGCGATCTCTAGCCTTGCAGGCGGAAAACGTCTGTGCACGTGGTCGCTGTAAACAACGCCCCAGTTGGTGGTCGTGTCAGGGCGTCACCAGTACAAGGCGGCAATGTCTCTACTCGTCCAATGCCTCGTACTGCTCGGGCATGTCCAGCTCCACAACCTCGCCGTGGGTGTTGATGATCACCCGGAAACCCAGCATGCCCAGCCAGGCGCGTGCGTCCGTCGGGCAGCCCTTGCTCGAGTCACCTGGTCCATGTTCTTGATCGAGGCGTCGATCATGGCCTTGGTAAACAGGTCGTCCTTGCCCAGCATCTGGAGCATGGCCTCGGTGGCGATCTCTCGGTGGGCCATGAACTGCTCGCGAAGCATCTCGATCACCTGCCGGTCCACGGCTTCCGATTCGACGTGGCGCCGGAAGCCGGCATCATCGACGACATAGTTGGGCACGTCGCCGACCATGACCACATCGACTGGGTTGCCCTCCTCGTCCTGGACCAGCCCGGCAAAACAGCGCGGTCCGCGGGGTCGAGTCTGTCATGCGATACCCTCCTTCCATTGGGTATGGGAAAGGGCAGCGACTGACGCATCGCTGCCCTCCCCGCGAAGCAATGTGCGATTCCTGGTGGACCCGGCCGGATTCGAACCGGCGATCTCCTGCGTGCAAAGCAGGCGCCTTCCCGCTAGGCCACGGGCCCAATCGATGTGCCGACGAGAGGATTTGAACCTCCACACCCCACAGGGCAACAGATCCTAAATCTGTCGCGTCTGCCAATTCCGCCACGTCGGCATCCATGATAGCGGACGCAGACGGGATCATACCCCCGATTCTGTCAGCCTGCTCCCAGGGCAGAGGGCTGCCGTCATCTGTCTCACTCCACACTCGGAGTGGCGGCTCCTGACTTGCCGGGTGTGACCCGGCCTCATCGTCGCCGCTGCGACGAGACCGAACCCTGCGCGACCGTCGGTCTGCCGCTGGCCCGGCCCACTCGCCTTGCTCCCGGTCGCACGCTCGCCTAGCCGGCCGTGTCGCCACGACCGCTGGTGGGCTCTTACCCCACCGGTTCGCCCCTTACCGGCGCTCCAGAGGGAGCGCTGGCGGGAATGCTTTCTGTTGCGGTTGTAGTCAGGACGCGGCTCTCGCCGGCCTGCCCCCACTTGCTGTTTCGTGGGGCGACCTTGTCCCGCACCGGAGCGGGACTGGGAGTCGGGAAGTTCCTCTAGGCAACAGACCACGTTGGAGCTGCTTGCTGCCCAGCGACGGCTCACCCATCTGCCCAACTGGAGATTATACCACGAGACCCGGCTGCTATCAAATACGGACCATTCCGGTGCCATAGACGGTCTGGGCACGTGTAGGCATGGGATCAAATACACTTGACAGTTCCGGCCAGATGCGGTATCTTGGACCGGAGAAGGAAATGGGGATCTGAGAACCTTGCAACGCGAAACGGGACCGTATTGGAAGACCTGGATCAAGCTCGCGCCACTACCGTTGGTGGCGCTGCTGGTCGGTTGCCGCCTACTGGCACACAAGGACACCCGTGTCCAATCCGCCAGTGGGCGCGCCGCCTGTCCAGTCCGGCGTGCCGGCCACATCTCTGACTGCCACACCCTCTCCCATTCTGACGGCTACGCCTACGCTCACTCCCACGCCTACTGCAACATCGACCGCAACTTCGACGGTCACTGCCACAGCCGCGCCTACCCATACACATACACCCACTTCCACGCCTACCACGACTGCTACGCCAACAGACACACCCACGGCCACCCACACGCCGACGCGTACCCCTACCCCGACGCCCCTGCTGCCCAACGCCCGACGGCGTCGACCGCCAGGCGCGCGTGCCGATCCTGATGTACCACCACATCGATGAGCCGCCGACCGGGCGCCGATGCGCTGCGCCGCGACCTATCGGTCACGCCCAAGAGCTTTGAAGAAGCAGCTTGCGCTACCTCCAGCAAGAGGGCTACGAGTCCATCACGCTCAACGACCTGGTCCTGCACCTGACCATCGGCAAGCCACTGCCTGCCCAAGCCGATCATCCTCACCTTCGACGATGGCTATGCCGATGCCTACACCCATGCCTTCCCGCTGCCTGCAGCGCTTTGGCTTCACCGGCACCTTTTTCCTGATCACTGCGCCGATCGATGCCCAGAATCCCGATTTTCTCTCGTGGGACCAGGTGGAAGAGATGCACGCTGCCGGCATGAAGTTCGAGCCCCACAGCTACGACCATCCCGACATGCGCAACCGGGGCTTTGACTTTGTCGTCTTCCAGATCCTGGCCCCCAAGGAGGCCATCGAAGCCCGCACCGGCGAGACCTGCCGCTTTTTTGCCTATCCCGTCCGGCCGCTACGACCAGTTCGTCATCGACGTGCTGCGCTCGGCCGACTATCTGGGGCGCGGTGCTGACCGAGCAGGGCGCCACCCACAGCCTGGATGACCTGTTCGAGCTGCGCCGCGTCCGCGTCCACGGCGAGGACGACCTGGATGCCTTTGTCCGCACGCTGAACCTCGATTGGTAGAGTATCTGGGTACCACGATGTACTTTGACGCGCTGACCATGGCCTGCGTGGCCGACGAACTTGCGCGGCTACCATCCTCGGCGGGCGGGTGCAGCAAGTTCTCCTGCCCGACAGGCTGTCGGTGGGGCTGGAGATCTATGCCCAGCACCAGCGTCACTACCTGCTGGCCTCTGCCCACGCCGAACTGGGCCGGCTGCTCCTGTCCTCTGAAAAGCTGCGGCGGGGCGTGGACAAGGAGACCGGCCTGCTCCTGCTGCTGCGCAAGTATGCCCGCGGCGCCAGCGTCTCGGCCATCGAGCAGCCGCCCTTTGAGCGCGTCCTGCGCCTGAGCTTCGACCATCCCGAGTGGGGCTGCAGCGAGCTGGTCGTCGAGGTGATGGGCCGCCACTCCAACATCATCCTGGTGGGCCCCGGCCAGCGGGTGCTGGATGCCGTCAAGCGGGTGGGGCCGCACATGAGTTCGGCCCGCCCCATCCTTCCGGGACCGGCCCTACGCCCCGCCCCCTGCCCCAGGCCAAGCTTGCGCCCTCTGACCTGACCGAGTATCGCCTGCCAGCAGATTCTGGAGGGTCACGGGCCCGGGGACCAGGTCTGGCAGGCGCTGGTCGAGCGGCCTGCGCGGCATGAGCCCTCTCCTGGCCCGCGAGATCACCTTCCGCGCTCTGGGCCAGGCCCCGGGCCAGGATTGCCGAGGTGGAACGCCTCACGCCTCTTCTGGAGGCGGCCAGGTGCCTGCTCTCGCCTCTCGACCTGTCCGCGGCGACCCGATCTGGCAGCCTACGGTTGTGCTGGAAGAGGACCAGGTCGCGGTCTATGCTCCCTATCCACTGACCCACCGGGGCGAACCGCAGGCCATGCCTTCCATGAGCCAGGCCATCGAGGCCTATACCCGCGGCGGCCGCCAGCACAGATTCCTACGCCGCGGCCAAGCACCCCGTCCAGGAGTCCATCTCCAAGGCCCGCGTCCGCCTGGAGCGCCGCCTCGAGTCTCTGGATCGTTCGCTGAGGCAGGGCGACCAGGCGGACCGCTGGCGCCAGTGGGGGGAGTGGATCCTGGCCTACGCCCACACCATCACCCCGGGCCAGACGGAACTGGTGGCCGAGACCGGCGGCGACAAACCGCTGCTCATCCCGCTGGACCCGCGAGATATCGGCCCGCGGACAACGCCCAGGCCTGCTTCGCCCGCTACCGCAAGGCACAGCGGGCCATCGGAGGGCGGCCCGGCCCGCCTGGCCGAGGTCGATCTGGCCTTGCGCGATCTGGAGCAATTGGAGACCGACCTGGCGCTGGCCGATAGCCGCCCCGAGATCGACGAGGTCCGGACTGTCCTCGCTCGAGGCGGGCTACATCCAAGCAGAAAAGACGAAAATCATCCATAGTTGCCTCCAGCAAGCCGCTGTCCATGACCTCGCCGGATGGTCTGCCGCATCCTGGTGGGCCGCAACAGCCGCCAGAACGACGACGTCACCTTTCGCCACGCGAAAAGCGACGACTGGTGGTTCCACGCCCGGGGCGTGCCTGGCGCCCACGTCATCGTCCGCTCGGCCGGCCAGCCGCTCCCAGAAGCGACGATCCGCCGGGCCGCGGAACTGGCCGCCTTCTTCTCCGGCCTGCGCGACGACGCCTTCGTGGTCGTGGACTATACCCTGCGCCGCCATGTGCGCCGCATCCCCGGCGCTGCGCCCGGTCTCGTGACCTATGTTCAGGAAAAGACCATTCGTGTCAGCCCCTCGGGCCCGGACTCGACTGCTCCGTCTGGGAGCCAGCGACCCGGCGAGGTAGCTCGGGAGCCTGAAAGAATATGACAGCCACGGCCTCAACCGGGGCAGATACGATCATATTCCTCCATATTCACAAGACAGCGGGTACGACGCTGCACCGGGTCATCGAGCGCCAGTACCGCCCTGAGCAGATCTGGACCCTCGACGAGCAGAACGGTTTCGACGACCTGGTAAGCCTCACAGAAGCGCAGAGAGCCCGGATCCGCATGCTCAGGGGTCACATGGAATTCGGCCTGCACGAATTCATGCCGGCGACGACCACCTATTTCACCCTCCTGCGACAGCCCATCGAGCGTGTCATCTCCTTCTACTATTTCATTCGCCGCAACCCCAACCACTATCATTTCGAACCCATCGTCAACCAGGACCTGAGCCTGGGCGACTTTTTGGCTACCAGACAGAACAAGATGATGGACAACGGCCAGACCAGGGTGCTGGCCGGGGCCCGGAACAACGACTATCCCATCGGCGCCTGTACCCCGGACCTGCTGGCGCTGGCCAAACAGCATCTCAGGGACCATTTCTCGGTCGTAGGCCTCATGGAGCGCTTTGATGAGACCCTCCTCCTCCTGAAACAGGCCTACGGCTGGCGCAACGTGCGATACGTCCGCCAGAATGTGACCACCAGCCGCCCCTTGCAGGCCGACCTGCCGCCATCCACCCTGGACCTCGTCGCCGAATACAACCAGCTTGACCTTGAACTCTATGACTATGCGGCGGCGCTCTTTGAGGAACAGATCCGAAAGCAGGGTGCCCAGTTCGCCGGGCAAGTGCGTTCCTTTCAGGCAGCCAACCGCGCTCTGGCCCGTCTCATGGTCCTGGACCCAAGGGGCCACGGCCGGCGCATCCAGGACGCGCTGCGCCAGCGCAGCGCGCGCTGACCGCCCGCGATGCGCTGGGACCATGAAATCCAACAGTTCAGGGAGGAAGAAATGACAATCGAAGAACTAAGGGCCTTGGTCAAGCCGGACCAACTGAGCAGCCAGCACCTGACGGCCATCTGGTATGACCTGCACGGCGACTGGGACACCGCCCATCGTATCGTCCAGGAGATGGTCGACTCCAACGCCGAGTGGATCCATGCTTACCTGCACCGCAAAGAGCCCGACATCGGCAACGCCAAGTATTGGTACCGCCGCTCGGGCCACGCCTATCCCGGCAGCATCGGCCTTGATGACGAGGTGACGGCCATCCTTGCTGCTTTGCCCTGATTCAGAAGGGGGACGGGGGGCGGTGCATCAGGTGAGGCTGGCGGAGGAAGGCCGGGCATACAGACCCTCTGCCAGCGCCAGGTAGTGCCGGTACTTGGCCTCAATATCCGCCTCCCAGCCCGCCGACCAGCCCACCAGCCGCCTATCCAACCCCCTGGGCAGCTCGTACAGGTAGCGGGCCAGACGAAGGACCCACCACACCACCAGGATCTGGCAGTAGGTCTGGATGCGCACCAAAGCCGTGGCGTCCCCTACCAGGTCGTAGTAGGCGGTCGCAAGCGTCTCCCACCGCCAGGCGGGGACCTCTATATAGGCCACGTGCGTCAACAGGTTGGCTACGTCAAAGGCCGGGTCTCCCCAGCCGCTGTATTCCCAATCCACTGAGGCCCAGGAGCCCGAACGCCGGACATAGTTGGTGATATTGTTGTCCAGCCGGCAGAGCGCCGTAGGCGGCTTCGGCCATTCTGGAAACTGTCTATCCTCGAACCGCGCCAGCAGCGCCTTCAGGGGGGCATCCTGCGCGTCCTTGGGGATATGCTTCACCTGCCGCCTGACAACGCGTTTGCCTTCCTCAGCGCTGCAGACATGGATCCTGCTCTCTCTCAGCGCCAGGTTGACCCGGTCCGGGGTGACTGCATGAACCAGAGCCAAGTGTTCCAGCACCCTATGCCACTCGGCCGGGGTCTCCGGGGCGCGGTCCTTCACCTCACCATCCAGCCAACTCTGGACCACCACCGGCTGGGCATAGCTGCTGCGATCCAGCAAGACCGGCCGCGCAGCAATCGACAGGCCTGCCTGGCGCAAGACCGTCAGCGCGCCATACTCTCGGCCGGCCCGGTCGCACTCATCCGGCACCGTAAACTTGACGGCCAGGTCACCCCGGGGGCCTCTGGCCTGATACAGAAGATTGTTCCGCCCGCCGGCGATGCGCCTGATCCGCCAATCTCCCCACGCCGTCTCGCCGTCCCAGTCCGCGCCCGCCAGGTACTCCAGCAGCGGGCGAACGAGTCTCTCCTGTCCCTGCTTTGGCAGGCGACTGGGCATGCTCATACAGAGGCTAGGCCGCGGAATCTCTGGGGCTTCTGCGCGATACAGATAATCGACGTGCCCACCGGCAGGTTCACCCAGCGCAGTACCTGCGACTCGGTCCAGGTCACGCCGCTGAGGATCGTATTCAGCAGCGGCGGCGCCGGCTCCATCTCTACCTGGTACGATTCGTCGTCAAAGTGCGGCGAGCCCAGCTCCGGCTCCTGGTCAGCGCCCCGCCGCAGCAGGACCAGCGCCGCGGCCATGGGAAACACGAAAAAGTTGTTGTAGGTCATCCGCCTGATCTGGAATCCAAGCTGCCCCAACCGGTCCCCCAACTCCTGGGTCGTATAGCGCCGCTTGTGGTCGTTTAGCACGTCGTTGTGGCTCCACAGCCACATGAAGGCCGGCACCGTAACCACCAGATGCCCGCCCGGCGCGCAGACCCGATAGCACTCGCCCAACACCGCCATCTCGTCATCGCAGTGCTCCACCGTGTCCAGCAGCGACACCAGCTCAAAGGCATCGTCCTCGAAGGGCAGGTCCTCGGCCACCCCCTCGCGCACGTCGTAGCCCCGCTCGCGGGCCACCACCAGCGGCTTGGCATTGTTGTCCACACCCACCACCGGACCATAGCGCGCCAGGTGGTGGAACATGTTCCCCGCGCCGCAGCCGATATCCAGCACCCGCTGGCTGCCGTCGGGCTTAACCTCGCGGTCAAGCATATTCAGCAGCGACCAGGTCCGCCCGGCGAACCACCAGTGGTTGTCTTCCTCGATCTCGGTGGGTATAGTCGGTGTTGTGTTTGTCTGTCATAGTCTTATCAGGCTCCTGTTCCGTGGTTCGTGTTGCGTGGTTCGTGTCCGGCGTTCAGGGCATCGGGATCTCGTACACCCGCTCCATCATCGGCACCACAATCGGCCAGTCATACCCCGCCGCCGCAAATTCGCGGGCAACCTTTCCCATCTTCTCCCTGCGCTCCCGGTCCCCCAGCAGCGTCACCACCGCCGCCGCAAATTCCTCCGGCGTGTCGCCCAGCACCAGCTCCCGCCCCGAGACCACCTCAAAGCCCTCGGCGCCCACCGTCGTCGACACGATCGCCTTGCCCATGGCCATCGCTTCCAGCACCTTGAGCCGCGTCCCGCCGCCCATCCGCAGCGGCACGACATATACCCCCGCCCCGGCGATATAGGGCCGCACGTCCTCAACCCAGCCGGTGATCACGATGGCCGGATTCTCCGCCAGTGGCGCCAGCCGTGGGTGCGGGTCCTTGCCCACCACCCAAAACCGCGTCCCCGGCGCCTCCGCCAGGATCAGCGGCAGGATCTCCAGGGCAAACCACAGCACCGCGTCCACGTTCGGCCGGAAATCCATCTTGGCCGTAAAGACCAGGTCCTCCTCCCGCGGCCCCTCGGCCAGCGGCGCAACCGGTTCCGTGCACAGCGCCATGTCCACCCCGTTGGGCACCACCGCTGGCTCCAGCCCCGGCACCAGGTCCCGCAGCACCCCCGCATCCGTCTCCGACACGGCCACCACCCGGTCCGCCGTCTCGCACGCCCGCCGCTCGTAGCCCCGCAGCCGCTGCCACTGCACGAACGAATACGCCGCCGGGATCCAGCGCCCTGGCTGCCTGGCATCTGTCTCAAAAGCCCGCTGCTGCAGCACATACTCGGCATTGTGGTCGTCGAACACAAGTAGGGGCGACGGGACGTCGCCCTTCTTACCCTCACGCACCTCCGCCGCCTGAAACAGGTACTGCGCCAGCTCGATCCCCTCCACCTCCACGATATCTGGCCGTTCCCGCGCCATGGTCGCCGCCAGCCGCTCCTCAAACTCCGCCGAAGGTAGCCGCTGCGCCATATCCGGCAGCCGCGAAAACAGCATGCCCCGCAGCCGCTGCGCCGTGCTCCGCACCGGCGGCGCGACAACCTGGATGCTCGCGCACAGCCCGTCCAGCGGCGTCGACCCGCTCCCGGCCGGATCGCCAAAAGCCAGCAGGTGCACCTCGTGCCGCTGCGCCAGGCCCGCGATCAAATTGTAATTGCGCATCGTCGTTCCCTGGTGGGGGGGGTAAGGGAACTGGGGCGTCAGGATCAAGATCTTTTTCGAGGGAACAGCCACCCGCTCAGCCGCCATAGCTTCCCCTCATCTCCCGCTCTCCCCCTCTCTCCGTCTCCCACGCTGCCTTGCACTACTTTTCATACACCTGCCGATAGATCTCCATCGTCTCCCGCGCCGCCCGCTCCCACGAAAAGCGCCCCGCCTGCACCAACCCCTTCTCCCGCATCTGCGTCCGCAGCGCGCTGTCATTCAGCACCCGCCACATCGACACCGTCAGCTCATCCGCGTCGTGCGGATCGATCAACTGCCCCGCGTCCCCCACCACCTCCGGCAGAGAAGCCACGTTCGACGCCACCACCGGCAGCCCGCACGCCATCGCCTCCAGCGGCGGTAGCCCAAACCCCTCGTAAAAAGCCGGATGCGCCAGCATCTCTGCCGCGTTGTAAAGGTAAAGCAGGTCCTCGCTCGACACCCGCCCCACAAAATGCACCCGGTCGTCCAGCTTTAGCTCGTCCACCACCGCAAAAGCATCCTCAAACAGCCAGCCCCTGCCCCCCGCCAGCACCAGCCGCACGTCCTCTTTGTAGCAGGTCACAAGCTGCCACAGCGCCCGCAGCAGCGTCGGCACATTTTTGCGCGGCTCGATGGTGCTCACAAACAGGATATACGGCCCATCCACCCCATGCCGGTTGCGCACCTGTTCCTGCGCCTCCGCCTTGTCCAGCGGGCAGAAGATAGGGTTCGCCGCCTCGTGCACCACCGTGATCTTTTCCTCAGGTACCCCCAGGTGCTGGATCGTATCCCGCTTTGTGCTCTCCGAGACCGAGATAATATGGTCCGTCCAGCGCACAGCCTGGTCGATATGGCCGTAATACCGCGCGCTCTCCTTCGTCAAAAAGTGCGGGTACAACAAAAAGGCCAGGTCGTGCACCGTGATCACCGACTTGCACGTCGGGCGGTGGGGGGGGATAAAATCTGGGCTGTGCAGCACATCCAGCCCCAAACGCATCAGCTCCACATTCAGCGAATACCGCTCCAGCCGGTGGTGGCTCGGCGTCCACAGCGAAACCCGCTTGAAATTCGGCCGCTCCAAAATCGTCGTGTCGTCCTTGCGGCTCTGCAAAAGGACATAATCATTCTCGCCGTCAACCTTGGCCAGACCATCCACCAGGTGGAGGATATACTGGCCGATCCCCGCTTGGCTGTAATACACCAACCGGGCGTCAATTCCAACACGCATAGCTGCTCCGCTCTGGGGTGACGTAACAAAACGCCCCCCCCTTTGG
Organism: uncultured Chloroflexia bacterium; assembly: GCA_963700285.1. Lineage (GTDB taxonomy): Bacteria > Chloroflexota > Anaerolineae > JAAYZQ01 > JAAYZQ01 > CAWANP01. The sequence goes on from CAVOXA010000001.1 coordinate 609,409, forward strand.
GTGGTTCCAGGTGGAAGGCGTCACTGACCCACTGTCGCCAGCCATCATACCATCATTGCCCAGACCCGTCAAATCCCAAAGCCGCTAGGCAGCTCCTGCCTGGCAACCATCCCCAGGCAGCCCGCCCCCACGCCTCGGGCGGCGGGAACCCGACAAACAGGCCCGTCTCCCCCTCTCCCCTCTCTCCAACTCCCGCTCTCGCGCCCGAAAGATCAGCGCGTCCAAAATCTCCATCTTGTGCGCCAGCCCCGCGATCGCCACGTCCATCCCCACGTCGCCCGGCTCCAGCGGGTGCACGTCCATCGACCGTTCTCGGATGCCCAGGCTGTTGCCCGAGCCCATCCCCACCCCGCCCTGCCGCACGTACTCCTCGGGGCTCACCCGCCTCAGGTACTCAAACCCCTCGTTCTCCTCCTTGGCCCGGAACCCGTGCCGCGGCGCCCCCTTCCGGCTCGCATTCCTCGTTCCCGTATGCGACCGGCACAACTGCTCGTCCGAGCCGTTCATCTCCGTTTGTGTGCGTCGCGTCCCGTTGGCCAGGATCGCCACACAGCGGCGCCTGCCCCTTCCTGACGAACCCATACGACTCCTTTCTCCGCTCATGAGCTTATCGCCAAAAGTATACCACGAACTCTTGTACGCACCTAGCAAAGTCCGTATGGCAGCCATGCTATGGCCCTATGTTGTCATTATACAAAATATATGATACAATGACGTCTCGATTTCGGATGGCCCCATTCTATCGGAGACAGGCAGGAGAAATGACACAGACCCAGATGGTCAAATACCAGCTACGTCTCGAACGTGAATTGCTAGAGGAAGCAAAAGCCAAGGCCGCCGGGCAGGACGTCACGGTGGCGCAGGTGTTGCGCTGGTCGCTGCGGCGGTACGTGCGGGGGGAGATGGAAATGATCCGGGGAAGGGGAGATCACGAGGAATAGAAAAAGACCCTTGGGGTTTTCCGAAACCCGAAGGGTCTTGGTAGCGGCGAGTCAGTCACACTGTACCCAGGTCCGGCACCTTGCGGTCCCAACACACCTTTCGTGCAAATCGAGGCTTCTTCTCCTGGATCTGACACGGTGGTTGCTCATCGCAAGAGTCTGGTACCATCCCAGTACACGCAAGTTCAAACCAAGAAGGTTTGATCCGTGCATTGGCGGCCTGAACCCCAATCAGGAGATAGTAGGTGCCTTTTTGCAGCACCGGGTCCGTTCCTGGTGATGGACAATCTTCAGGCCAGTTCGTCAAAGTCATTGGTGAAGGGATTACCACTCGCAACTCCAAAGGGGCTGTGCCTTTATTCTTGACCTGTGCTATGTCTAGATACTCAAAATCATCACCACCTTGAATGATGACAGGACTGAAACCAGTACACTTGTCCTGTCTAGCCCAGAAGAGAGTGAGCGGATCAAATTTCTTCAACCGTTTACCTCGATCAGGCCAAACCCCGAATAGTCTACCGACGCAATCCTTTGCAGGCGTCATACCATAGTTCCCGATCTTCAGTCGAATGAACCAACTGGGTATATCACTTTGGATGACGGGAGGAGAACATCGGACCTTATCGATGTACAGGACCAGGCGCGGCCTTTCCAGAAATGGTCTAATCGAAGCAAGATAGGCAACCAAAGTAGCTACAGCCAAACTGAAAACGGCAACGGGATCTTGTCCTGTGCCCACTCCCCAAACTACTATGCCTATCACAAGCAAAGGCACAACCACGATGCTGATGATCTGCTCAGCCCACGAACACAAGCATGTCCGTTGTTCCAGAGTTTCTGGCATCTCTACCCTCCACCTCCCAGAGCACAATCACTGGATTGTCCAGCGTCCAGTACACGACACGGACAGGCTATAGGCCCTGCCAACCTGGGCAAGCTGCGTCAATCATCCCGCCCCCTCCACAATCCCAATCTCCTCCGCCGTCAGCTCATACAACTCATACACCAATCGGTCGATCTGCCGGTCCGTAGCCTCAATCTGCCGGTCCAACAGCGCCTTGTCTCCCGGCACAGTCGCCACCGCCAGCCTCTTGTGCAGCTCCAGCATGCGTTCGACGAGTGCAACCATCTGGTCGTGTCGGGCGACGTCGGTCGGGCTGCCAAAGTTGATCATACGGATGGGAAGCTGTTCTATGAACTTGGTCCAGAAGCGCACGTAGCCGCCCCTCAAGGTCGTGCCGATGTGGAGCAGATATCGAAAGAGAAGAGGCGTATTGACCAAGCCGAGTATGTAGAGCGGAGACACAGAGGTCTCATCCCGTGTCAGAATGCCATAACCGGTCTTGTAGAAATGTCCACTATCATCGTAAGTGAATGACGCCCTGTTGTTATAATCAGGGACAACCAGCTTGGGGCGCTGAAATAGAGTCATGCTTTTGGGATAGCCAAACGCGAACCAGTTGCTGCCTTTGAATTTGCCTCTCTCACGAGCTGCCAAAGCTCCCTTGTGCTGCCTCAGATAAGAGTAGCTTAGTGGGTACTGGCTCGAAAGCTCTTGTTCAGAGACAAGGCGGCAGTCATCCTGGCTGATGACGTACGGGCAGATAAGAAAAGCTTGAGCCTCAAGGGGCTCGTATCGCCGAATGTCCTTTCCGCGCAGGAAAGGCACTACAATACCTGCCTCGATCTTTACCTCATGCCCTGAAGCCTTGCTCGTCCCCACAATGAGATTCTGCTGCAACTGGCAGTTCTCCAGAACAAAGACCTGATCGGCGCTCGTCTGCGTTCCCACAAAAATATGTGCAAGATCACCAAGGCTGACCGGCATTGCGCTCAGTCGGTGAAGGAGTGGCTTTTCTGGCCCAACCACAAAATGCCACTCCGGGGAAGTCGCCTCTTGGGCGCTGACTTCCCCGTCAATAGCCTCACCGCTGGACCTCCAGGCATCCAAGTCCTCTGCCAAGAAAAAGTGGAATTGCTGTTGGCGCTTCCTCTGCAAAAAGAGCAGACAAGTATAGGTGGTCGCGAGGTCAAACACCTGTTGGTCGCCAAAATGGACGATCTCTGCCAGGTGGCCGCCGTCAGCGATGAGCTTGCGCAGCGGCTCGCCGTACTCTGCCTGGAAGAACTTGTGAGGCAGGATGTACCCCATCCGTCCCTGCTCGTTCAGCAGTTGGAGCGCCCTCTCCACAAAAACTACATAGATGTCATAGTTGCCCTTGCTTGCCGCCACATAGCACTGTTTATAGAGCTCAACCTCCGTCGGCGCCCACTCTTTCATCCTCTGGATTCTGATATACGGCGGATTGCCAATTACACAGTCAAAGCCACCCGCTGCCATTGGCTCGGGAAACTCGGACTGCCAATCGAAGGGATTGATCCGCCGCACCTCCTCCTGGTCCGGCACAAGCTGCCCCTCAAAATAGTCCCACCCAATCAACGAATTCCCACACTTGATATTCTCTCCCAGATCCGGCAGCGCCCGCTCCCGCCAGAGACTGAGCTGCTGCCCCAGCGTCTCCTCCGTCTCCCCCTCCAGCACCTTCAGCAGCAGGCTCAGCTTTGTCACCTCCACCGCCTGCCGGTCCAGGTCCACCCCATAGATGTGGTCCAGCAGGATCCGCTTCTTCTCCCCCGTCGTCAGCCGCCAGTCGCCCGCCCGGCCCCTGGTAGACCGCCGGCTCCTTGCCCGCCGCGTGCTTCGCCGGGTCGTTCGCCTCGTACCAGCTCCGGTAGTGGTCCAGCAGGAACTGGTACGCCCCCAGCAGGAACGACCCCGACCCGCACGCCGGGTCCAGCACCCGCAGCGGCGGCTTGCCCCGCGTCCCCCGCAACTGCCGCGGCGACTTGCCCTCCACCAGCACCCCCACCGTCTGCGCCACGATATAGTCCACGATGTACGAGGGCGTGTAATAGACGCCCCCCGCCTTCTTGACCTCCGGCTTTTCCTCGACCACGGCCCGGTGCGCGGGCGTCAGCCGGATCACCTTGCCCAGGAACTGCTCGTACACCTGGCCCAGGACCTCCACCGGCAGCACCGAGAACTCGTATGGGCTCTGCGGGTAGTACAGGCAGCCCAGGATCGGCTTCAGCACCTTGTCGTCGATGCGTCAGTCCCCGCGTCAGCGTATCCGCCCGAAAGTCAAACAGCCCCGAGTTGTACTTCTCATCCGCCTGGCGGTACAGATCCCCCATCCGCTCATAGATCCGCCCCCCGTTCGTCAGCGCCAGCAGCCGCCCGTAGGCCTCGATCCCCCGGTCCTCCGCCATCCGCAAAAAGATGATCCGGTCGATCGTCCGCTGCACCGCAAAATTCAGCTCCTGCACCGTCAGCGCCGGGTTCCGCAGCGCCAGGTTCCGCGCCAGCGCATCCCGCCAGCCCTCGATCTCTTTCAGGAACTCGGCGTCCACCTCGCTCGTGCCCCGCTTGCCCTTCGTATCCTCCACGTAGCGGTCGAACGACCCTTTGAGCACCGATTCCCTGGCGAATACGTCGTATACCTCGTCAAAGTGTTGCAGGTACTCGTCGAAGGTCAGGTACAGGATGCGGGCGGCCGCCGACTTGTCCGCCGGCTTGGGCCGTATCCGGCAGTCATAGACCGCAAACTCTTCGAAATCGGTCAGAATGCTCAGCGGCAGCTTGGCGCTCCACGCGTACCGCCGCAACTGGTACGCCGGACCCACGTCCCCGTGCACCGAGATCGCCGGCTTTTTCGCCTCCACGAAAAACTTGCGCACCCCGCCCACCCGGAAGCAATAATCCGGCGCCCGCGCCGCACCCGCCACCGTCAGCGCGTCCTCGTGCACCACGTCCTTATACTGCTCCGCGTACCCCTTCACATTCCGCACATCCCAGCCCAGCGCCTCAAAAAACGGGTCAATAAACTCAACCCGCGCCCGAGCCTCCTTATAATCCGGCCGCGTATAAACATCCCGATTACGTTGGAACCGTTCGACCAAATCCACAACTTGGGAGGGTACACTCATCTTTCCATCCTTGCCTGAGCCTTGTGCTATGCTGCGTCGACTTGTCTTAGCGGCTCACCAACACGACTACTTTGATTTTTTCTCTTGGCCCTGACAGGTCCTGCTCCAGCGCTCTGGGATTGTCGAGCAAATGGTCGGGATCATATACCATGCAGACCAACGTGTGGAATCCGGGGTATTCCGAGTATCGCTCTATATCGACAATCAATTGGTCCCCAACCTGGTGGTCAAGCAAGTTCTCTCTTGTCATCTTGGCCTCAACAATGATGCTCTCCTGCTTCAGTAAGAAGTCCATTCGTGCATTGCTACCGGCATAGGCAGGAGTCCATACCTCCTTGCCGACATTGTCAAACTTCAGCCGGAACAGAGCAAGCAGGAGATACTGCAGATCGTATTCATCTTTGATCTGTAAAGGTGGCCTTGCCCTTTCTCTACTTCTCAATTGCCGAGCAAAGATCGGAAATCGTCTACAGATGAAAACGACCCGCTCCAACGCGCCTGCGACTTGCTGAGACGGGCCAAGTGCCAAGATCCCGTCAAGAAAACTGAGGATTCTCTGCCTCACGTGTTCTGCTTTTTCGTTGTCCACCTGCCAGAGGCGTTGTTGTTCCCCCGCAGATATCGTGAAACCTGGGCCCATGAACATAATGCCGGCCTCACTCGGTCTGGAGCAGACTGCCTGGAAGTCTGCATAGAAGTCAGGCCAGCCACTACGAATTGTTGGTGTTGCTTTGGCAATCCAAGACTCAATCCTCGTCCAGGTTTTCTCGGGAAAGGACGGTGTGGACATCTGAGCAAGCTCTTCTCTCAGGAGGGCCAGTCGGCGGACAGGACCTTCGCTGATAGCTACCTTTGGCATTGATGCAACCGTATTCAGGGGCACGGATTGGCTCTCAAAATCAAACCAATCATGTAAGAATCCGGCAGTCCTGCTGCCCCGGACTCTATTGATGCCCTAGCTGCGCCTTGGCGTCCGTGAAGCACGAGGATTGCCGCCTCGAACCACGCAAGAGGTCCGAAGCCTTTTCCCTCGGTGGTCATTTACCAGTATACCACCTTCGCTCGGAAAAAGCAAAGGCCGGTTATGGAAAACCGGCCTACCTGCTCTGGGAATAGGACAGCGGATCAAGAGGATCCACCGGATCAGACGCCACCGATTCGTTGAATCCTCCAAATTCGTTGTCATATTGCCGGCCGCAAAGAAAGCATTGCTCGCGTCCATTGGATCAAACCCGGCAAAGGCCGAAAAGCAGTACAGGAACGCCACGATGCGCCCCTGAACATGGCCGGTAGATAGAGACGACAGCAGGCAGCCGAGCGTACGACACCCAGGGCGTCCAGGGCACCCTAGCCCCAGACACGGTTGAGCGGCCCTGCGCTCGTCACAGCCCGATTCCTATTACCAGTTGCCAGCAGCCTCACCCGCCAAGTTCTAGTCTACATAACAACAGAGACGCGGAGGACACCGAGTCTTTTCAAGCCTTTCTCCGTGTCCTCCGCGTCTCCGCGGTAAACCCCTACCTGCCGGCCGGCGCCTGCTGCCACCTACACCCGCGCCTCCATGTTCAGCATCTCCTGCTTCATGTGCACCCCGCCCCCAAACCCCGTCAGCCGCCCGTCGTGGCCCACCACCCGGTGGCAGGGCACCACCACCGGCCACGGGTTCCGCGCCATCGCCTGGCCCACCGCACGCGCCGCCCCCACCGAGCGGCCCGCCTCCCGCGCCACCTGCCCGTACGTCCGCGTCTGGCCCCGTGGGATAGCCCGCGTGATCGCCCACACCCGCTGCTGAAACGCCGTGCCGATAGACGGGTCCAGCGGTTCCTCAAAGGCCACCGCCTCCCCCTCAAAATAGCGCCGCATCTTATCCGCCAGCGCCGCCACATCCAGCCCCGCTACAGCCGCTGGTTCGCTGGCTCCTGCCGCCGGCAGCCCGCTCGCAGCCTCCGCCTCCGTCCCCTTGGGCAGCGTCGTCCCCACCAGCCCCTGCCCCGACCAGGCCAAACCCACCCAGCCAAAAGCCGTCTCCACCAGCGTCGTCCCGACTTCATTCCCGCTGTCTTGGTTCGTGGTGTGCTCCTGACTTTCGATTGCATCTTCCTTCATCGCAGCCCTTGCCCGCAGAGCACGCCATTGGCCCACGCCGCCTCGTTGTCCTGCAACGCCGGCTTGGGTGGCTGGCCATAGTTGATGCTCAGATCGTAGGCTGCCTCGTCATAGATGGTGCCCAAAGCGGAGCCCAGTTCCAGGGAAACATCTTTGTCAGGGGCCAGCAGCGGCACTGGCAGCACCGGTAGCGGCTCGCGCAGGTCCAGGGGCCAGACCTCTACCTTCCGGCCCCGGTCGTACCGCGTCAGAAAACAGAAATAGGCGGCCTCCTCGACCCGCGGGCGATCCTTCTCCTCTACCCGGTCCAGCAGCACGGGGCGGCGGCCTGTTCGCAGCAGGTCAATCTCGAGGAGGTGGGCGGCAGACTCTATCACCAACCATCGCTTCTGCTGGTACTCGGCAAAGCCGTCGCCGTGCTTATTCACAGGAGAAAGGATCTCGATCGAGGTGACGAGCTGCTCATCTTGGCTGTCGCGGATCTCAACCGAGACCAACCTGATGCGCGGTGGAGCGCGTTGTTCGATGATCAGCGGCAGGAGAGTAGCCGGTGACGCTGTTGCCGCGTCGACCTCGTAGAGGGCAGCCACCTCACTGACCGGCTTGACCAGGGAAACATCCACATCGGGGTAGAGCACTCGACCCCGCTCCGTGTCACCCAGGTCAGCCACGTACCGGGTGGATAGGCGGGCCACGTAGCGCGGGCGCAGTCTGGGCGTTAGCCAGCGGGCAACCTCACCTGCCAGCCGTTGGTGTACATCCGGCCACAGATGTCCTTCCAGCCATGGATCCATCCCCGGAAAAGGCGAAGGCATGAGCCAATCCTCCCACCTGGCTGATACTTGCTAGCCATTCCATCATCCGCGGCTCGCACAAACTGCCAACCACTGGCTACTGATTATAGCATGGCTGGCAAGCCACTGCAACCCCGGTAAACCCGTCGCCAAGGCAAATGCATTTGGCTCAACACAGGTGCAACGCACCGCAACCCTACAAGGGTCTTTCCTCCGTGTCCTCCGTGTCTCCGCGGTAAACCCTCTCCAACGCATCCTCCACCGTCAGCAGCGCCGGATCGCGGAAGAGCTTGTTGATCTGCGACGCAAACACCAGCGATTCGCTCATCACCTGCCGCGCCGGCCCGTCCACCACCACCTGCCCGTCGCCCAGCAGGACCACCCGGTCGGCGCACTCGGCCACCAGCTCCACGTCGTGGGTAGCCATGATGATCGTCCGCCCCAGCGCCTTTTCCCGCCGCAGCACCGCCGCCAGCGCCGCCTTCTGCCTGTAGTCCAGCCCCCGCGTCGGTTCGTCCAGCAGCAGGATCTGCGGCTCGGCCACCAGGATCGAGGCCAGCGCCACCCGCTGCCGCTCGCCCACGCTCAGGTCCCGCGGATAGTGCGACGGCTAACGGAGCTAGGCCCAGGTCCTCCAGCAGGCCATCGTACTCGCCCGGCGGCAGCCCGTGACCCCGCCGCGTAAAGTCCAGCTCCTCGCGCACCGTGTCGTTGAACAGCAGCGCGTTCGGATTCTGCGGCACATAGCCCACCACCCGGATGATCTCCTCAACGGCCGCCTGCCGCGTGTCCATGGCCTGCCGCGAACCGCTGATCCCTGATCTCCACCTGGCCCTGATCCGGTTTGAGCAGGCCCACCAACTGCTTCAGCAGCGTCGTCTTGCCCGAGCCGTTGCGCCCCATCAGCGCCACAAACTCACCCTGCCGCACGTCCAGCGAAAGCGCATCCAGCGCCGGATGGCCGTTGTAGGAAAAGCCCAAGCCATGAACCGACACAGACACAGGGAACGGGCCATCCGCCATCGCCGCTCCGGCCTTGGCGCCCTGTTTATCGACCCTTGGCGCCTGCCTGGCAAACCGGCGGCCCTCCTTGATGGTCAGCGGCAGGGGCGACCAGTCCAGCGCCTTGGCCAGCGTGATCAGCGGCGGCGTCAGATCCACCTGTCCCAGCACCGCGCGCGGCTCATCCAGCAGGAGCGGCTCGCCCGCCGCCGGGCAGGTAGAGGATCCGGTCCACGTACTGCACCACCCGCTCCAGGCGATGCTCCGACAGGATGACGGTCAGCCCCAGGTCCTGGTTCAGCTTGACCAGCGTGTCCAGCACCTCCTCGGCCGCCTGCGGATCGAGCTGCGAGGTCGGCTCGTCCAGCACCAGCACCTGGGGCTGCAGCGTCATCACCGCCGCGATGGCCACCCGCTGGCGCTCGCCGCCCGACAGGGTGTTGACCGACCGCCGCCGCAGGTGGGCGATGTTGAGCTGGTCCAGCACCTCCTCCACCCGCTTGCGCATGACCATCGGATCCAGGCCCTGGTTCTCCAGGGCAAAGGCCAGTTCGTCCTCGACCTTGTCCACCACGAACTGGGCCTCAGGGTCCTGCAGGACAAAACCCACCAGGTCGGCCATGCCCCGCGGCCCCAGGGCCACCGGATCGCGACCGTCCACCCGCACCTGCCCGGCGACCGTCCCCCCGTAGAAATGGGGCACCAGCCCGTTGAGGCAGCGCAGCAGCGTGGACTTGCCCGCCCCCGAAGGCCCCATCACCAGCAGGAACTCACCCTCCTCGATCTCGAGGGTCAGGTCCCGCAGGATGGGTGACTCGGCATTTGGATAGTGATAGGTCAACTGCTCGAATTGGATCATGGGTTTTGCTCCATTTTGCCCACCGGCTCCTCCACAAGCTGGGCTCCCTGTTTTGCAGGCTGTGGCGCCAGGATAGCGGGCAGGACGAGCAGCAATAGCGCCGCCCCCACCAACGGATTAAAGGGGGGCAGCAGTGAATTGGGTGGATAAGGCACGTAGATCAGCGTCTCTGGGACCATCGACCTGGCGGCCAGGACCACGGCCAGCACAACGGCGCTGGCCACGACCACCGCCGTGTCGCGGCCATACCACCTGGGACGGCGGTAGCGCGTCCGGTGCACCCGCTTCCCCTGCAGCCCAAAGACAGCCGCCAGCCCGGCAACTCCCAGTCCGGCCAGCAACCAGCCCCACAGCCGCTGCTCCGAGTAATAGGTGACGACGAACAGCCCGGCCAGCACAGCCAGCAGCGCCGCCAGCGTGCCCACCTGCGCGTAAACAGCCTGCCGGCGGGACATCGGCTTCACCGCGCTGCCAAAGCCCCGGGCCTCCATCGTCTCGGCCAGTTGGATGGCCCGTTCCAGGCCATTGGCCAGCAGCGGCATGACCAGGGGCAGCAGGTCGCGGATGCCCCGGAAGCGATGGCCCCGGATGCGCTGCGCCTGGCGGATCTCGCGGGCGCTGAGGACCATCTGCGGCACAAAGGTGATGGCAATCGAGATGATGACGCCCGCCTGAAACAGGAAGGCCGGGCGTGGCGCGCAGTAGCTGGTAGTGGTCCACCACCGAATTGAAGGCGGCAAAAACGACCAGAATGGTAAACAGGGCCAGGCCGCTGACTGCCCCGGCGATGATCGCCTCCAGCGTGATCGGCCCGCCGATGATGGGCCAGCTCGCCGGCAGCCGGAACAGGATGATCTGCCCGATGTGGATCGACAGGGCGTTGAAGGGGATGGCCAGGGCAAAGAAAAAGAACCCGATCTTCGACAAAGCCGCCCCAACTGCTGCCCATGGGTGACGTCGGCCCAGGGTGGCATAGACGATCCAGGCTGCGCCCAGCACCAGCACCGAGTACAGTGGGTTGCGCAGGGTAAAGGCTGGCACCGCTGCGGCGACAAGCCAGGCTACCCAGGCCCAGGTGTGAAACATGGCGGAGCTCAAGTCTCCAGGGACAGGCCATGATGCTTGATGTAAAATGGGCAGATCCCCAATATCCGGTAACCAGTCTGTACTCCCTTTCTCACCTGCGCCGGAGCCACACGATGGCGCCGGCGGCGGCCAGACCAAGGATCATGAGACCAAAGGGCCAGTAGCCTGCCAGACCCTGGCCGCTGGTCGGGGTTGGTGCTGGGGTAGCGGTGGGCGGCGGGGCCGTAGCTTGGCTAGTTGGCGATGGGCTAGCCGCTGCCACTGCGTTGCCCTTGAGCAGCGTTGGAGTGGGCGGTGCAGTGGCTGTGTTCACGTCTGTTGCCAACATCATCGCAGCGCCCGCAGCGGTTGGGGTGACGGTAGGCGCAGGCAGTGCAGTCGGAAGTGGCTCGGGCGTCACGCTGGGTACCGGAGTTGGCGGCACGCAGATGGCCTCAAAGCCCAACTCGGTGGCGGGCGGCGTATGCCCATCGCCCCACACCCAGGCATCGACTGAGCCTGCTTTTACCTTGTGCATGGCAGCGCCCAAAGCCGAGTAGGTCCAATCGCCCTCGCCCGGCTCCCTGTAAAAATAGTTCCAGTAGGTGCACTCGCCGCCGCCCATGCACTGGCAGAAGCAGGGCTCGGCCGGATGGTTGCAACCCACCTCCTCGATCTGGCAGACAATGAGCCCCATGCCGCTGGCTGGATCGATGATCATAGTCCAGCCCCGAACGGGCCAGCAGCTCCGCGCCGCTTATCGCATTCGCCTCAAGATCCACACACCGGGTTCCACGCGCCCGTCATCCAACTGCACGACGATGCCTGCACGGCCAGGCTCATCGGCCAAGGCCCCGGTCGCAGGCACAGCGCTGAGAAGACACAGGACCAGTAGCCCACATAGACCTCGAAGGCCGCGACCCAGGGCTCTGTTGGAAGCCTCCGATGTCTTTGTCCGGCTAGACCTCATGCCCGCATGATACCTCGACGATTCTTGGGTATGGTGACAGGGCTACCGTCTGCGGCTCAGGACGTAGCCACCCCCGGCCACGATCGCGCCGCCCACGAGAAGAACCAGAGCCAGGTTGATCCCTGCACCGCCAGTCTCGAGGCACGGTGCTGGGAGTTGCCCCGGCTGCTTCACCCACGTCCATCGTGGCGAAGGGGAATGCCTTGCCGGCCACCGCTGGCAGCGCCTGCACGGTGGCCAGCAGGTTGTCGTCGGGCACGGCCGCCTGCCAGGCAAAGGCGCCGCTCTCGTTCTGGAGGGCTTCCAGGGCGGCCAGCGGGTGCACTGCCCTCGGCCGTGGTCCAGTCGGCTCCGGCCGGGTCCTGGCCCGCAGCGATGATGGCCTGGATGGTGACCGCCGTCGAGTTGGCGTCGGTGTCGGTGCCATAGTCGGACGGGTTCTGGTAGGGCCAGCCACCATCTTCGTTCTGGATGCTCTTGATAGTAGGCCAGGGCACTGCGTCACCGCCTCGCCGTCGGCGCCTGCGCCGGCGGCGACGAGGGCCTGCACGGCAAAGGCGGTGGTGTTGGTGTCGCCAGCGCGTCTCGGCTGTGCCATCCCAGGCCCAGGCGCCATTCTCCTGCTGGGCGGCCTTGATATAGTCCACGGCCGCTGCCGGGATGGGCCGCTGCGGCGCTGGCCAGGGCCAGGACGGCCAGGCGTGTGGCCGACAAAGGTGTCCACTTCGCCACCGATCCTGCCGTCGGCGCCGACCATGCCCTCCAGCTTGGCCACCGAGTCGACTCCGCCGAAGGTGCGGGGATTCTCGCCGGCAGCGATGGCGGCCAGGATCAGCTTGGCCAGGTCGCCGCCGGTGGCTCGCCGACGAGGCGTTGGCCGCCAGGTAGGTCAGCGGCGTGTTGCCGCCCTGGTCAAAGGCGGCCGGATCGCCGCCGGCAGCGACGATGGCCAGCACGGCGTCGGCGGTGGAGCCGACGGCGCTGTCCGGGCTAAAGCCGCTGCCAAAGCCGCCATCGGCGTTCTGTTGGGTCTTGAGATAGTCCAGGGCGGCATCGGTGTCACCGGCCGCCAGAGACAGGCGGGTAGCGCGGTGGCCAGCAGAGCCACCAGCACGATGGTCAGTGATGACGGTTCGATTTCCCATTCTTTGCTCCTTGTTCATGAACAATAAACGCCCCGACCTTTCGGTCAGGGCTATGGCCTTCCATACAAAACCCCTTGCCTTTCGACAAGGGGTGGTTCATGGCTTGTAGGCCATGCGCCTACCCCCTTTCCGCGAAGGTTCGCAGTGCGCGACCGTGGCGGGTGTCCTGGCTTGAGCAGGGCGCATTGGCCAATGGGCTGCTCTTACAGTTGCGGGACAGCGCCGGACTCTGCGTGCAGTGCACGCACCACCGGCTTTCCCCCTTGGGCCCCGTGCATCCGGGCAACGGGGCACCACGATCAGCAATATTCAGTTGTCAGACCGCAGTATAGCACACCTGATGGGCGAATGTCAAACCTCACGCCAGGCCGCGCACCTCGTGCTCCAGCCGCTCGAAAAATAGGCGACCATGAAGGCGTGGCGCTCCTCGGCCAGCTGCCGGGCGCTGGCTGTGAGCAGCCGATCCTTGATCCTGACCAGCTTGAGATGATATTCGTGGACCGGCGTGTGCTCGTGGCGCGTGCCCTGGTTCTCCTGGTAGCCGGGCGGCACCTCGGCCCACAGGCGCTGGCCCTCGTGCCCGCCAAAGGCAAAGGCCCGAGCCACGCCGATGGCGCCGATGGCGTCCAGCTTGTCGGCGTCGTGGAGGACCTTGGCCTCCAGCGTCTGGGGCACGGGACCGCCGCGGAAGCGGTGGGCGGCGATGGCGTGGGCCACGGCCTCGACCTTTTCCGGCGGCTGGCCGGCCAGCAGTCTGGCGGGCGATCTCGGCGCCGGCCTGGGCATGGTCCGTCGCCATGCGGTCACCGTGGCCCCGGGCCACGTCGTGGAGCAGGGCTGCCGTGCGCACGATCTCCAGGTCGGCGCCCTCGGCCTGGGCCAGGCGCTCGGCCAGGGCCAGCACGCGCAGGACGTGGTCAAAATCGTGGATGGCATCGGCGCCCTCGTAGTACTGGCGAGCTTTTTCAAGGTCGATCATGTTCGTCTCCTGGTGGTGGTCAGCAGCAAGGCGCATTATACCACAATGCGCCTTGTAGCCTATCTCTTTGGGTAGTGATACCATATCTGGCCTATCCTTCGCTGCCATCGTTTCCGCTGGAACCGCTGCTTCCGACGGGAATCCTAACGGCGAGGGCACACGCCGGGACAGTGATACAGTGAGACAGTTCATGTGAGTTTGCCATACTTTGCGTGCCAGCGCTGGATCTCCTCCCCAAGATGTGGTATAATTGGGACATGTCATCACTCGACGAAAGGGATGTTCCCGTGGGTAGACGATCTGCTCTCCGTTGGTTGCTCGTGGCAGTGGTCTTGGTACTGCTGCTGGTCGCATCCTACCTGCTTTCTCTCTACCTGGTCCCAACTCCGCAGATCGCCATCATCCGTATCGAAGGCGATATCTGGGGGGACTATACAACCTACCTCAGCCAAGCACTGGAGCAGGCGGGCAACGATCCGGCGGTCCATGCTGTGGTTCTGGATATTGCCAGCCCTGGGGGGGAGGTCACGGCCAGCGAGGGATTGTACTTTGACGTCCTGAGGCTGCGGGAGCGGATGCCGGTCATAGTTTCCATCAACGAACTTGCCGCCAGCGGCGCCTATTATGTAGCCGCTGCCGCGGATCAGATCTACGCCAAACCTGCCTCAGAGGTGGGCAACATCGGAGTGATCTCTTTGCTGCCCGAGTCGGATCTGGTGGATGAGAAATTGCTCACCACCGGTCCCTTCAAGCTTTCTGGCGGGCCTCAGGTCACCTATGTCCGCCAGATGGACATGCTCAAGGATACCTTTCTCGCCGCCATCCTTGCCCAGCGTTCGGAACGGCTCACGGTTGGGCCCGAGATCCTGTCCCGGGGGGAGCTGTATCTTGGCCTCCAGGCGCGGCAGATGGGTCTCATCGACGAACTCGGCTCACAGGCGGATGCCATCGACGCGGCGGCCCGAATGGCACGAGTCCGCCACTACGATGTCGTGGATCGCACCCCCGAGCTTCCCGAGGATTTCGGCATGTTTAATTTCAGACTGCAGCGTGGCTCGACTGCCAGGACTCTGTCCGCGGTTCCCAAGGGTCTTCCGCCTGGATTCTACTTCCGCTATGTGTCCCTTCCCCAGTAGCTGGCCATGCCAATGAGGATCGAAACGTGCTGAAAAAATCCCTGCTTGTTTTAGTGGGTCTTGTCGTGCTGGTTCTGCCTCTGGCCCTCCGCTGGCTCTACTTCCATGAAGGACAGTACCAGGCGGGTCCGGTTCCCCGCCCCGACCATAGCCAGATCAACGCCGCGACGCCAGATTTGGTGTCCTTCACAGACACGCTGACCGCATCGGAGCCGGGAACGATCCTGGTGGATCTGGCCCACAACAATCGCGTGGAGATGGCAGAGCTAAACGTTCTGCAAGCCCGTCTGGTGGCTCGTGGCCAGAAGTTGGACCCAGTCATAGCGTTCGAGAATTCCTCTGATCTGGCTGAGAAGCTGCGCTATGCCAAGGCACTGGCGGTAATCTCACCTGGCAGGAGCTGGACCTCTACTGAGATCCAGCAGGTGCAGGACTTTGTGGCCAAGGGAGGGCGGCTGCTACTGGTAGCCGATCCAACACGCTTTGACGTCATCCTCGATAAGGAGGGAGGGCTGGTCGGTCTTGATAGCGACGTGATCCACATCAATGACCTGGCGGCCCGGTTCGGACTGGTCTTCCAGTCGGATTATTTGTACAATACCGTCGAAAACGAGGGCAACTTTCGCAACATCCGGCTGACAGAGTTCAAGGGCCACGAACTGACCCAGGGCCTCGACCAAGTCGTTTTCTATGCGGTCCATTCCATCGAGTCTGAGGAGCCGGCCCTGATCAGTGCCAGTGGCGATACTCGTTCCAGCAACACCGAAAGGACCGGGGAATTAGCTGTGGCCACCCTGGCAGCCGGCGAGAAGGTGCTGGCCGTAGGTGACCTGACCTTTATGACGGAGCCACACAACGACGCCTACGACAATGACCAATTCATCGCCAATGTCGCTGACTTTCTCAGTGGCGCTCAGCGGGAATACGATCTGGCTGATTTCCCCTTCTTCTTTGGCGACCAGGTCCACCTGGTCATTGCCGGTGACCCCTTGTTGGACGGCGAGTTACTTGCCAGCGGCAGCGCGCTGCAGTCCCTTCTTGAGGCCGCCGGCAAGGAACTGATCATCCGCGAGTCGGAGGATGAGGAAGTCGATACCCTCTTCTTGGGACTGTATGAAACCGCGGATGAGGTGGAACCATATCTGACCAAGGCCCAGGTAACACTGCTCATTACTGCCACCGATGCCTTGGAGTTGGAGGATGTGCCTGGAGCAAGCCCTCCTACGCTGACCCCGGCGAACCCCCTGACCAGGACACAGGAAGTGACCCGTACGTTGGAGATCACGTTGACGCCTCCGGCTGTAGTGCCGCCCGTGACCGGGATCACGGCGACCAAGCAACTCACACCCACAACTGGCGGCAGGCTCAAAGTTGGGTCCATGGGAGAGCTGGCATCAAGTGGGACTACCCTGTTCCTGGTTCAGGACGAGGGGCAACGCCACGTGATGACTATCCTGGCCGAAACAGATACGGGTCTGAACAACGCTGTCACGCGTCTGGCCGAGGGTGACCTCTACGGTTGCCTGCTTCAAAGGGTAGAGCAGTCCCAGCCAGCATGGCTAGCCCTGTGTCCGGAGGACGAGGGTGACCCCGGGAGAAGGGAGGCTGGCGAACGGGAACAGAGACCAGAAGCCCGCGTACCATCACCTGCGCCACCGGAGATTGAGCCGGTCCAACCCGTGACCGATACGCTGGTTCCGGAAGAACCGAGCGGCGAACCCGAGGGTGGATCAGAAGGGAGCATACTCATCGTGTCCCTGGACGATGGCCAGGGCCGCTATGAGGGTAGGACGGGCGCTGAGGACTATGCTGCCATCCTGCAGAACCACTACGACGTCACCATCTGGAGCAAGTCCGAGGATCCCCCCCTGGACACCTCCAAGCTCCCCGGCTTTGATCTGATCATCTGGACGGGGGGGGACTTTGAGGACGCGCTTGGCGATGTCGATAGCGAGTTGCTCTTTCTCGTGGTGCTCAACGGAACGCCGGTGCTTGTATCGGGCGCCTACGTTGGAGAGGGCACCGCGCAGTCGATCCAGCGTGATATCCAGGTCAAGGTTGCCGATCACCCTCTCGCCCAGGGATTCCAGCCCGGAGAAGTAATCAGCTTTGTGTCTCTGCCTTCCGGCGTGGAATACGAGATTGACCTGCAGGACAGCGCGGGCAGGGAAGGCGAGGTGGTCTTTGTCCGTGGCCCGGATAGCGAGGATACCGGTTCATCATCGATATGGGTGGTGAAGGATGGGGCCACGGATGTGCAGATTGTGTTCATTGGCTTTCCAATCTACCTGCTGCCCGAAGAGATCAGAAGCCAGTTGGTTCTGAATGCGGTGACCTGGATGTTGAGTCCCTGACCTTGGCATTGACGTAAGCTCGGTTAAAATCCGTGGACACACAAATCTTAAGATTCGAGGGCAGAGCAGGCAAATTGGACACTAAATGTTGGGTTTCTGTTGCTATCGCCCCCTAGATGTGGACAGGCCCTCCGTTTGCACGAGCAGCTATCTGCCTTGAAATGCCGGAAACGGGCTTGCGCGGAATTCACTTCTCTGATACAATAGCTCTCGACCGTAGAACAGGTAGTAGGGGAACTAGCCTCGCTGGTAGGTTCCAGCGGGTTGCCTCCGGGGCGTTTTCGGTACAAGACCCTGCGCAGGTCACACCTGCCGGATGCTGAGAACGCTGCCCCAATTACAGCCTCTGCCTCTTTGAAGCGAAGCGATACCCAATACTCGGCAAGTCCGAGACTGTGAGCTGTCAGAAACTGTTGGTACAGGTCTCTGGTGCCGCGCGGTTCTTGGTGCGATGCCGTCCGCCTGCGCATGCAACGGAGCTAAACAACGGAACGAGGGATCTGTGGGGTCAACACAAAAGTCTAGCCAGGCATCAGGCTGCTCGCTGGAAACTGCCCAGAAGTTGTGGCGGGCTGCCTTGGGCGAACTCCAGCTACAGATGACACGTGCGACCTTTGACACTTGGTTGCGAGGCAGCCGTGTGATCTCTTGCGAGGGCGATATCTTTACTGTGTACGTGCGTCACGCCTATGCTGTAGCCTGGCTTCAGAATCGCCTGCTACCTCTCATCAGACGAACGCTGCGACGGCACGCCGGCCCAGACGTGGAAGTGGTCTTTACAGACCGCGCTCCGGATTCGGAGGAGAACCTGGTTCTGGTACCTGAGACGCTACCTGAGGAAGAGGTTCCTGCCCAGGCCAGAAATCCGGTTCGGACCAATGGACGGCCTTCGGGCGTTCTGAATCCCGCCTATACCTTTGATACTTTTGTCGTCGGAACGAGCAATCGACTGGCGCATGCAGCCAGCATGGCTGTAGCTGAAAACCCTGCTCACGCCTACAATCCGCTGTTCATCTATGGTGGGGTAGGCCTGGGAAAGACACACCTGCTCCATGCTCTGGGGCACGCTGCCCAGCAACGAGGCCTCCAGGTCCTCTACGTTTCTTCCGAGTGGTTCACCAATGACTTGATCAATGCAATCCGCTCACAAAAGACTGGTACGTTTCGGGAAAAGTACCGCAACGGTGACGTGCTGTTGGTGGATGATATTCAGTTCATTGTTGGCAAGGAGGCGACGCAAGAAGAGTTCTTCCACACTTTCAACACGCTCCATGGCGCCGGTAAGCAGGTTGTGGTCTCCTGTGACAGGCCGCCCAAGGCACTGGTTGCCCTGGAGGATCGTCTCCGCTCGCGCTTCAGTTGGGGCCTGATTGCTGATGTGCAGCCGCCTGATCTCGAGACTCGGATCGCCATCCTTAGGGACAAGGCGGAGAGCCATTCGGTACGGATGCCTGAAGAGGTTCTGGCTTACATTGCCCGCAAGATCCCTAGTAACGTCCGCGAACTGGAGGGTGCGCTGACTCGCGTTCGGGCCCATGCCCAACTTATGCGCGCGCCTATAACCCTTGATACAGCCCGCACCGTCCTGGACGGCATCCTGGCCTACTCGGCAGACCTGTCGCCAGATCTGATTCTCTCCGCCGTGGCCCGGTACTACAAGCTCTCGGAGGAGCAACTTGTGGGCCGCAGCCGGGCTCGGCTTGTGTCGGTCCCGAGACAGCTTGCAATGTATCTCATCCGCGAGGAAACCGACTCTTCACTGCCCCAAATTGGGCAGCTTTTAGGCGGGCGAGACCATTCCACCATCATGCATGGTTGTTCAAAGATCAGTACCCAGATCGAGATGGATGAGGGTCTGCGCCGTGACTGGCTGGCCATCAAGGAGGGGTTGATTAGCGGGCGTCCCCACTAGTCCTCCGCCGGATAGGTCGGAGGCAACGCGGGCCGCAACTTGCACAGAATGAGAAAGACCCTGCCGATTTCGGCAGGGTCTTTTCGTCAACTACTCCTCTAGGGCCAGCAGTCGAGCCTCCAGCCGCGCCCGGCGCTCCTGCTTCTCAGCCAGAACGTCCTGTTGCTGCTGGATCACGTGCGGCGGCGCTTTGGAAGTGAATCCCTCGTTTGACAGTTTGGCTTGGGCGCGCTGGATCTCCTGGTCCGTCTCGGCCAGGGCCTTGCGCAAGCGGGTGGTCTCCTGCTCCAGATTAACCAGACCGGCCAGCGGCAGATAGGCCTCCACGCCCTGGGGTGCCACCAGCGTCACTGCTTTCTGCGGCTTCTCTTCTAGTGCCCCGGTCAAGGTCAGATGGTTGTCGTCCACCTTGGCCAAGAAAGCCAGCAGTTCCCGCTGGTCCTCCAACATCCCCAGCTTCTCCCCGGCAGCAATGATTGCCGGCACACGCTTGCCGGGAGTCACGTTGAACTCGGCTCGAGCATTGCGTATCTGCCGGATCAGATCCATAAGTAGCTCCATGTCACTTTCGGCCTCGACATCAATCTGGACCACGGACTCGGGCCAGCGACAGATCATCAAGGCATCCTCCCAGGTGGAGTCGCCAGAAGGCCAGGCGGCCCTCAGATGCTGCCAGATCTCCTCTGTGACAAAGGGCATGTACGGATGCAACAAGCGCAGCGCCTGGTCCAAGACCATCACAAGCGTAGCCTGAGCTGTGGCCCGCGCCGCCAGATCCTGCCCGTAAAGCCGGATCTTGCAGGCCTCGATGTACCAGTCACAGAACTCGCTCCATAGAAAGTCGTTAATCCGCCTTCCTGCTTCGCCATACTGAAATGAATCAAAAAGTTCCGTCACATCGTTGATGAGGCGGTTCAAGCGGCTGACTATCCAGCGGTCGGCCAGCGACAGCTCGGTGTAGGGTCCGCCTGAGGTGAACTCCTCCAAGTTGGTGACCACAAACCGAGCAGCGTTCCAGATCTTGTTCGCAAAGTTGCGCGCGCCCTCCAGCCTGCGCGGATCTAGGTTCATGTCACTGCCAGGCGCCGAGCTGGTTAGCAGCGTGTAGCGCAGCGCGTCGGCACCGATCCGATCGATGATGACCAGCGGATCGTACTCGTCAATGTTCTCCATCGACTTGCTGATCTTGCGGCCGTGTTCATTTCTGACGAGGCCATGGAGATAAACCGTCTCGTATGGGCTCTTGCCTGTCATCTCGACACCAAGCATCATCTCGCGGGCAACCCAGAAGAAGAGGATGTCGTACCCAGTCTCGCGCATGTCGTTTGGGTAGAAGCGGCGCATGTCTGCAGTATCCTCGGGCCAGCCCAGCGTACTAAAGGGCCACAAACCGGAGCTAAACCAGGTGTCCAGCACGTCGGGATCGCGGCGGATGTTTTCACTGCCGCACTGAGCGCATTCGTCGGGATCGGCCATCTCGGTGAACTCGTCCCCACAATCGTCGCAGTACCACACCGGAATCTGGTGTCCCCACCAGAGTTGGCGGCTGATGCACCATGGCCGGATGTTCTCCATCCAATGAAAAAAACGGCGCTCCTCTCGCTCGGGGATGATGGTCGTCTCGCCCCGGCGCACGGCTTTCACTGCCGCCTCAGCCAGTGGTTTCACGTTCAGAAACCACTGTGTGCTGATGCGCGGTTCGATGACTGTGTCGCATCGCTGGCAGTGGGCCACGGCGTGGTGATAGGGCTCGATTTTGAGCAGCAGTCCTTCTGCCTCAAAGTCACGCACGATAGCTTCGCGGGCCTGGTAGCGGTCCATCCCTTCGTAGGGTCCAGCCAGCTCGTTCATCACGGCCGTGTTATCAAGTACCGTGGGTGCATCTAGATTGTGGCGAAGTCCCATCTCATAGTCATTGGGATCGTGGGCGGGTGTGACCTTGACTGCCCCGGTGCCGAATTCGGGATCGACCAACTCGTCGGTGATGATGGGGATGTGCCGGTTGATGGCTGGTAGGACTGCCATCCTACCCACCAGCCCTCCGAATCGCTCGTGGGCCTCGTGGGTGGCCACAGCCGTGTCGCCCAGGATCGTCTCTGGGCGAGTGGTGGCCATTTCGATGAATTCGGACGCCCCCTCGGCCCAGCGCCCGCTACCCCAGGCATGCCGGGGTCCTTCCCACTCGTCGTCGAGCAGGGGATAGCGGATGGTCCATAGTTGGGTGTCGTGTTCTTCAGCGATCGCCTCCAGGTCAGAGATGGCGGTCTCGCAGCGCGGGCACCAGTTCACCAGGTAAGCTCCCCGGGTGATCAATCCCTTCTTGTACAGCCGGACAAATGCGGTTCGCACAGCGTGGCTTAACCCATTGTCCATGGTGAAACGGTCTCGATCCCAGTCACAGCTGATGCCCAGGCGCTTGTGCTGTTCGGTGATGCGAGCGAGGTAGACCTCCTTCCACTCCCATACCTTTTCCACAAACTTGTCGCGGCCCAGGTCAAAACGGGTGAGGCCTTCTTTGCGCAGCTCCCGCTCGACCACATTCTGGGTAGCAATGCCGGCATGGTCGGAACCGGGCAAGAACAGTGTCTCGCGTCCCTTCATCCGGTAGTAGCGGGTCATCAGATCCTCGACTGCGGCCGTCATGGCATGTCCCAGGTGCAAGGCACCCGTCACGTTGGGCGGGGGCATGGTGATACACCACGCCGGCCCATCCGAGTCCGCTAGTCCGTTCTCTACCGACGTCTCCGGCTTAAAGTAACCCTGTGACTCCCACCACGCATACAGGCGTTTCTCCGTCGTATGGGGGTCGTACATTTTGGCCATCTCTCGCTTCTGCTTGTCACTCATTTTCGGCCGCATCTCCTCGCATTGTTGGCTGTCTTCACACAAAAACCCCTTTCATCCACAAGGACGAAAGGGGCATCTCCCGCGTTACCACCCTGTTTGGCAGAAAGCTGCTAGTATCCAGCTATCAGCACGCCTTGAAGCCCATCGCCTCTTTGAGCAAACAAGAACTGATAGCCGGGTGCCGTACGCTCTTCACCCACTCTGTCGCGATAACGGGCGAACCCGGACTGGCCTACAGCTGCTCTGGAAAGCTTACAATCAGCAGTTCTCGGTCAGCCAACTCCCAGGCGACCTTCAGCGGATGGCTGCTGTGGGGGGCTTGCAGCCGCTGACCCCCCTCTCTGCCGGACGGCATTCCGATGCTCGCAGGCACCCCGTACCTGTTCTCCAGGGCCCGTCCGCCTACTCCTCCTGTTCACTGTCAGTGCATTATGACGGGCGGGCACGCATGGCCCGCCGAATGGTGCGATTATTATACCCGACTTTCACATGCCTGTCAAGTAGTTTGACAGATGCCTGGCGTTGGAGTATAATCACTTCGTTTGCGTACCGCAGGTCTCGCATCCGGGAAAGGCATCACCAATGTTGGGAGGAATAGCGAACGGGATATGAAAAAGAGAAATACTATCCTGCTGATCATCATACTCATCCTGGGCCTCATTGTGCTGTACATCGATCTGTCGAATCGCAGTCTGATCTTTGAGTTGGGCCCGATCTCGGTGGATCAGGATTTCACGATCAAGCAGGGACTGGACCTGCAGGGCGGGTTGCAGGTCCTCCTGGAGGCGGACCTGCCTCCTGGCACAGATCCCGAACCCGGTTCGCTGGATGTCTCAGCTCAGATTATCGGGAACCGGGTCAATGCGTTGGGTGTTGTCGAGCCTTTGGTGCAGACTCAGGGCAGCCGTCGAATCATCATCGAGTTGCCGGGTGTCAAAGATCCAGAGCAGGCCGTCGCTACTATCAAGGAGACCGGCTTGCTGGAGTTCATCGACGCGGGCGACTTTTTCGTCCCACCTGGTACTGCAGTCCAGACCACCTATCCGCTTTTGGAATCAGAGGGGGCCAGGACTGAGTTTGTGGAGGCCGGGTTGGAGGGCGTGGTTCCTCCTGACAGCCCGATCACAGGGACGCAGCAGATCACGCCTTCCCAGGAGACCAAGCAGCCATCAACGGAAGTGGATGCGCCTGCGGGACCGGCGATTACGGACCGGGTTTTTGCTACTGTCCTCACGGGCGCCCATCTCAAAGCCGCCGCGGTACAACGCGATGAGCAGACAGGCCAGTTCCTGATCGCCTTTGAACTCAGCGATGAGGGTGGGCGTATCTTTGATGACTATACCGGGCGCAATATCAACAAGATCCTATCCATTGTCCTGGACAAGGAGATCATTTCCAGCCCTGTGATCCAGTCCCGGATCCCCGACGGCCGGGGCGTCATTCAGGGGGACTTTACTCCAGAGGAGGCGCAGAACTTGGTGGTCCAGCTCAGGTATGGCGCCCTCCCTGTGCCGCTGCGCGTGGAGGCCACCCGCGCCATTGGCCCCACCCTGGGGCAGGACTCTGTGCGAAAGAGCCTTCAGGCTGGGGCAGTAGGCCTCTCCATCGTCCTGCTATTCATGTTGATCTATTACCGCTTGCCTGGGTTCTTGGCTGACTTGGCTCTGATCCTGTATGGTCTGCTCAACTTGGCGGTCTACAAGGTTGGCTGGCCGGTCCTGCTGCTCATCAGTCTTGTCCTGTTCATTAGTTATATTCTCGACCGTAAGGATGTCTGGCCATTAGCCCTTGGTGGCATCTTGCTGTTGGCAACCCTTGGCCTCGCTGCTGCTGGCTTCACGGGGGTGACGCTGACCCTGCCCGCAGTTACTGGCTTTATCCTGTCCACCGGCATGGCGGTTGACGCCAACATTCTCGTCTTTGAGCGGATGAAGGAGGAGCTGCGTGCCGGACGCAGCCTGAACTCGGCAATAGAAGCTGGGTTCAGCCGCGCCTGGACATCCATCCGCGACTCTAATATCTCGACCCTGATAACCTGCGTCATCCTCTTTTATTTTGGTTCAACTTTCGGTGCAGGAGCAGTGAGGGGTTTTGCAGTCACCCTGGCACTGGGTGTGGTCATCAATCTGTTTACCGCTATCATTGTCACCCGGACTCTGATGCGTTTTGTCTTTGACACATGGGGCGAGAAACTGCAGGACGCCAAATCCTTGATGGGCACGTGACCAGGCCAGGCCTTTTGACCAAGGGCCTATGGTCCGCTTTGGTACAGGCAAAGGGGAGGATTATCGATGTTCAACATCGTTGAGAAACGACAGTGGTATTTCTTACTATCGGCGCTGATCATCTTGCCGGGGCTGGTGGCCATGATCTATTCGATCGTGACCTATGGTTCGCCCATCAGATTAGGCATCGACTTTACCGGGGGCGCCCTGGTAGAGCTTCGCTTCCAGCAGCCTGTGCAGCCGGCCCAGGTGCGCCAGGTCTTTGTGGAACACGGCTTTCTGGGTATTACGGTGCAGACGACCGTGGATGAGCAGACGATCCTGATACGCACCAAGCCCACGGACACGGAGACCATGGAGCCGATTCTGGACGAGCTGCGCGCGGGTTATGGTGAGGTGGAGCTCTTGCGTTTCGAATCGGTGGGACCGGCTGTGGGTGCCGAGGTGACCCGTGCGGCAGGCATTGCTGTGGCAGTCGCTGCTCTATTTATCCTGGGCTATATTGTCTTTGCTTTCCGCAATGTGCCCAACGCTTTCCGCTATGGTGCCTGCGCCATTGCGGCCATGCTCCACGACATTCTGGTTACGGTGGGGCTCTTTTCCATCGCCGGACTGGTGCTGGGTTGGGAAGCGGATGCTCTCTTTCTGACTGCGCTCCTGACCGTGATTGGCTTCAGTGTTCAGGATACCATTGTTGTGTTCGACCGCATCCGTGAGAACATTACCAGGCGCCGGGGCGAGTCGTTTGAAACTATTGCCAACCGCAGTCTCCTGGAGACCTTGCACCGCTCCCTGGCCACCCAGCTAAATGCGATTTTCGTGCTGGTTGCTCTCTTGCTTCTGGGCGGGGCCACGACCCAGCAGTTTGTGGCCATCCTGTTGGTTGGCCTGATCTCGGGCACCTACTCTTCCATCTTTACGGCGGTACCCTTGCTCGTCACTTGGGAGACTGGGGAGGTACGTGGCCATCCTGTCGAGGCTACTGCCTGAGCCAAGATGACCGGAGCACCGATCTCGGATCGCCCGCTCAATTACGCGCACCGTGGCGCTAGCCACGATGCGCCAGGCAACACGCTGGCAGCCTTTCTTCTGGCGGCTGAGCTGGGCGCCGATGGCATCGAGCTCGATGTACATCTCTCAAAAGATGGCGAAGCTGTGGTCATCCATGACTTTTCACTGGAGGCCACGACGGATGGTCAGGGTCGTGTCCGGGATCATACCCTGGCAGATCTGCGGAAACTGGACGCCGGAAGCTGGTTCGATGTAGCCTATGCTGGCCAGCGCATCCCCACCTTGCAGGAGGTTGTCGATACCGTCGGCCACCGCTTGCTGATCAATGTCGAACTCAAAACCAAGAACCTGCGCGACGAGGGTCTGGCTGCCGAAGTGGTGCGCATCGTCGAGGATAGCAACCTGTCGGACCGGGTCGTCATTTCCTCCTTTAACCCCATCGCGTTGCGCTGGGTGAGGAAAGCCAATCCTACGATCCCTTTGGGGCTTCTTTACGACGCTGATCAGACTCTGCTCCTGCGCCAGGCGTGGCTTCGCCACATTGTGCAGCCCGAGGCTCTGCACCCCCATCACTCACTGGTGGACAGCAAGTACGTGCGCTGGGCCAGGGCAAGGGGCTATCGGCTCCACGTCTGGACCGCAGACGACCCGGGCGTCATGCGAGAATTGATCCAGTACGGTGTCGACATCATTATCACCAACCGGCCTGACCGGCTGGGAGAAGTCTTGAGGACAGAGCGGGGAGGGTGACCGATGCCCCAAGATGTGCAAGTAGACGACCTGGTACGGCTGCGCAAGCCCCATCCGTGTGGCAGCTACGAGTGGCTTGTCGTGCGCATCGGCGCTGATATCGGCCTAAAGTGCCAGGTTTGTGGCCGGCGAGTGCTTTTGGACCGCCGCAACTTTAATAAACGTGTCAAGAAAGTGATTCATCGCTTGGGTGGCGAGGGCTAATACATAGGAGATTTGGTGGCCCCAAGAACCACCATGTCTCTCTCCTTGATCACAGAACTCGACGCTACGAGACAAAGTAGGCCAGTGCCAACCGCACTCGCTCCTCCAGTGGCATCGACTCACGAGGCAGGGTGCCGATGGCACCCTGCGCCTCGGCTACGCTGTAGCCCAATCCTGTCAGCGCGGCGATGAGGTCGACGTCAGCGCCGGAGATGGCAGGGGTAGGTTCACCCCCGATTACCTCAGCTCCCATCTTGTCTTTGAGGGTAAAAACCAGTTTCTTGGCTGTCTTGGGCCCAATACCCGGCACCCGGGCCAGAAGAGCTATGTCTTCCTGGGCGATGGCTGCGCGCAGGCGGTCGGGGGGTAGTGTGGAGAGGATGGCCAATGCCACCTTCGGTCCAATACCCGACACGCCCAACAGCGTGCGGAACAGGCCCAGTTCATCCTCTGTTCCGCAGCCGTAGAGGGTCAGCTCGTTCTCCCGGACGTGAAGATGGGTGAACAGGGTTACGTCCTGCCCCGGCCTGCCCAGGGTGTCCAGATGATTCTTTGGAACAAAAACCTGAAAGCCTACTCCGCCGACTTGAATGACGACAGCTTCCTGGCCAACCATGGCAATGGTACCTTGGAGATTTGCGATCATCGATCTAGGCCGCCCCAGCAAGAAGAGCCTTCATGTGCGCCGAGTGGATATGGCACACAGCCACGGCCACGGCATCGGCGGCATCGTCGGGCTGGGGTACATGGTCTAGGCCGAGCAGCATTCGCACCATCTCCTGCACCTGCCGTTTGTCCGCCCCGCCATAGCCGGCGACAGCTTGTTTGATCTCCAACGGCTTGTATTCGTGAATCGACAGTCCTGCATCGGCCAAGGCCAGCAGGGTGACCCCTCGGGCGTGGCCCACTGACAGCGCTGTACGCGCGTTGCGGCTGAAGAACAGCTCCTCGACCGCGGCTGTCTGGGGTTGGTGCTGGGTGACAACGTCCCGCAGGCCCTGATAGATAGTCTGCAACCTCTCTGGCAGCGGCTGTCCTGCGGGCGTGGTGATGACGCCATAGTCCACCAGGGCCAACCCTGCTTGATCCTCACGCACTAGCCCAAAGCCGGTGATGGCTGTGCCGGGGTCGATCCCCAGAACCAGCACTATGCCTGCGCCTCGTACGCAGCCATCAGCTCGTCCGAGATGTCCAGGTTTGAGAATACCTGCTGGACGTCCTCCAAATCTTCCAGCGTGGTGATCAGGTTCATGTTCTGAAAGGTTTGCTTTTGGTCGAGCTTGATGGTGGTCTTGGGCATCATGGTGACCTCTGCCGATTCCAAATTGAGACCGTGCTCTGTCAGGCCATCTCTCACCATTTGAAAGTCGGTAGCCTCGGAAAAGATCTCTACCAAATCCTCGCCAAAAGTGACATCGTCAGCGCCGCTTTCCACGGCCATATCAAAGACCTCGTCCGGGTCCAGATCGTCGGGGGCAACGGTAAAGTAGCCCCTGGGTTCGAACTGCCAGGCCACACAGCCTGATTCGCCCAGGCTGCCGCCCAGCTTGTTGAACCAGCGCCGGATATCGGCCACGGCCCGGTTGCGATTGTCGGTGACCACCAGCATTAGCAGCGCGACGCCGTGCGGCCCATAGCCTTCGTAGGTGACCTCCTCCAGGATCGCGCCCTTTTCCAGTCCAGCCCCCCGGCGGATTGCCCGGTCGATGTTGTCCTTTGGCATGTTGGCTGCCTTGGCCTTGTCCATCACCAGCCGCAGCTTAAAGTTAGCTTCGATGTCTGGCCCGCCTTCTCGGGCGGCGAGGGATAGTTCCTTGCCTAGCTTGGTAAAGATCTGTCCTCTTTTGGCATCGGTTGCCGCCTTTTTCCGCTTGATCGTAGACCACTTGGAGTGCCCGCTCAAATGTACCTCCTACCTTTTTCCGCTAGCGAGCGGCATGCTCATGCCCGCTTGCCGCCTTTTAGTCTGCCTTGAAGTGCTTGAAGCCCGTCCCAGTCGCCGGAAGCGGCCAGGCTGGCTTGTTCGGGCCAGGTGTCGGGATGGGCTATCCGGAGCAACCGGGGATCGCTCTCTTCCAGAATCTGCCGCAGTTGGGCTGGATCGCTATCAGCCAATTGGACGTAGGTCAAGATCCCGCCTGCCTGAAGCACGTTTGCGATCTTGGGGCCGATCCCCTCAATGCGTTTCAGGTCATCTGGTTTGGCCGGGGCGGCAGGTTCCTCAGCCGCTGCCTCCATCTCTTCAGCCTCTGCTGCCATCTCTGCCGCAGGTTCTTCCACATTCACCTCATCCGCACGCGTTCCGAGTTCCGCGGCCGATGCTGCCACGGCGACTTTTTCCACAGGTGTTCCTTTCTTGATCTCAAGCGTTTCTTCCTCACTTATAGGTATAGGTGCCTCCACCTTGGCCTCTACGAGCGGCTGCTCAGGCTCAACCTCTAGACGTGGTGGCTCCGGCTCGATGGTGGGTGGTTGGGCCTTGATCTCGATGGCCTGCACGGTCGTCTCCTCCTCGCGCTGCCCCCATAGTTGCCATAACCACCATACCAGCAGTCCCAATCCCGCGACCGCCAGACTCAAAGCTACAAGTGCCATAAAAATTGGTCCTACCATGGTTGTCTCCTCCTTTTCGTTGTGATTGTTTTTGGTTTGATCTAGCCTCACCTTGTTACTCCCTTCTTAATGTGCTAGAAGGCGCCCAGCCCCGGTCCGTAGCATCGCAGGATAGAGCACTGTGCCGATTAGCTGTTTACTTTGGTGCTACGCCTGGCAGGCGTTCCTCAATCTCCTCAAAATCAACTTGACGGCCGATGAGCACCTCGCGCCCGCGCCCGGCTCCCTCATCCGGGCCGACGACGTCCTGTTCTTCCATTTGGTCCATCAGTCGGGCGGCACGTGGAAAACCAATCCGCAGTTGCCTCTGGATGAAGGAGGTCGACACCCGGTCCCTCCCCTCGATCAGAGCGATGGCTTCCGCCAGCTTGCCATCAAGCTGAGCGTCTGCCTCAGCTCCTGTCCAGGGTGAGAATAGTGGCGCCTGTTCCTCAACGGGTTCCTGGCCTCTCCAAAAGTCGGTCAGGCGCTGGATCTCGATATCCGAGACGAAACAGCCCTGAAGCCGGACGGGTGCTGCTTGCGAGGGTGACATAAACAGCATGTCGCCCCGGCCCAAGAGGTTCTCTGCGCCCCCCTGGTCGAGGATCACGCGAGAGTCAATCTGACTGGTGACGGCAAAACTGATACGGGCCGGAAAGTTGGCCTTGATTAGGCCGGTCACGACATCCACACTGGGCCGCTGCGTGGCAACCACCAGATGAATGCCCGTTGCCCGTCCCATCTGAGCTACGCGACAGAGGTGGCGTTCCACCTCGTCGGGGGCGGACATCATGAGGTCAGCTAGCTCGTCAATAAAGACGACCAAGTAAGGCAGCGGCTCTTCGTTCTTGCGGCGACTCATTCGCCGGTTGTACTCCTCCAGGTTCCGAACGCCAACCTTGTTGAATATCTTGTAGCGACCGTCCATCTGGCGGGTGACCCAGGATAGCGCGCCTACTACTTGTTCAATGTCAATCACCACTGGAGCTAGCAGGTGAGGAATGCCGTTGTAGCCTGTCAGCTCGACCATTTTTGGGTCAACCATCAACATCTTGAGATCGCTTGGCGTGTTTCTGCACAGCAGGCAGCTGATGATGGTGTTTACGCAGACGCTCTTACCCGACCCCGTGGCGCCAGCGATGAGCAGGTGGGGCATGAGGCCCAGATCCACCCCAACTGGGCTGCCAGAGACATCCTCGCCGAGAGCGATGGCCAGTCCAGAATCGATGCGCTTGAACCCGGGCGACTCCATGATGGCGCGTAGGGATACCAACGAGACTACCTCGTTGGGCACCTCCAGGCCAACCACGGGCCGTCCCGGTACCGGTGCTTCGATGCGGATGGGTGATGCGGCCAGGGCCAAGGCCAGGTCGTTGGACAGGGCGGCGATTTTGCTTACCCGTACCCGAGTACGCTGTACTTCTCCGCCAGCAACCCGTCGTTCTGTGTAACCCGGGTCCAAGCCGTATTGGGTGATGGCGGGGCCCTGGTTCACTTCGACGACCCGGACGGGAACCCCAAAGCTCTCCAGCGTGTCCTCAATGATCCGCGACTTGCGACGTGCGTCGGTGTCTCCATAGGCCCTGGGTGAGGCCGGATCTAGAAGTTCCAGTGAGGGAAGGTTTCCCGGCTGAGAGCGAGGCCCTGCCTGCTTTCTCCTGCCGGTTCTCTTGGACGTGCGCCTTCGTGTCTTGGCTTGTGCCCCGACCTCGGATGGATCCGGCTCCTGTTCCCACCAAGGTACCTCCTCTGGCTCAGGCGCCACGGCGGCGCCCTGCCGCGCGATCCGCCAGCGGCTGAAAGAGGCCGAGGTCAGCCGGTACTGGCGCTGGATCCAATACCACAGATCGTCCCAGGACACGGGCAGTACCAAAAAGAGGGCGAAGAGCAACCCCGTCCACAGGACAAGCGCGCCAATCAGTATGCCCAGCCCCTCTAGCAGAAGCACTGCCAGCGCCCAGCCCACGTGACCCCCGGCCCGGCCGTGTTGTGCCGCCTCCAGAGATGCCTCGACACCCGAGCGAAGGACCAGCGGCATGTGGCTGGCTGCCAGGGTGACCAGGAACAGCAGTTCTAGGCCGATGGCGGCTCCTATGTCAAAAGGCACATGGTCGCGCATGTCCTGCCATAGCAGGTAGATTCCCGCCAACGCAAGTCCTAGGGCCACCAGATAGGCACCCCAGCCAAAGAGCCGCTGCAAAGTTGTCGCCCACCAGCCCAGGATGGCACCTGACGAAACTCCAGCTAAACTGAGCAGGGTCAGAACAGCCACGATAAGCAGCACCAGGCCAATGGCCTCGCGCTGTATCGGTCCCAACTGGAGTTGCTCACCTGGCCATGCCGCCTGTAGCCGCTGCCCAATGGATGGTTTCTTTCTGGCGTTCCTTTTGCTTTTGCTGCTCACGGTTTGATTCTCAAGTTGACATTCCCGGTTCGCTGCTGTGCACCTGGCGGAGGCTCAAACCTATTCGATGCTTGGCTGTATCGACATTCAGTACCCGTACCTGGATCACATCCCCTTCGCGGACGACGTTTCTGGGATGCATAAAACTCCCTTCCGCCAATTCTGAGATGTGGACGAGTCCTTCAAGTCCCTCTTCAAGGCGGACAAATGCACCAAAGCTCACCACGTTGGTGACGATTCCCTCGACCAGTTGGCCTGCCCAGTACCGAGTTTCTACCTGAGTCCAGGGATCTGGGCGCAACCGTTTCACGCTCAGGGCAACTCGGCCTTGATCGGGATGCACGCCCATCACCTGAACCTCAATGTCTTGGCTGGCATGCAGCACATCGCCTGGATGGCGGACCCGTTCCCACGAAATCTCAGAGATATGCACCAGGCCCTCGACACCCCCAAGGTCCACAAAAGCGCCAAATGTAGTCAGGTTGGTTACAATACCCTGGCATACATCCCCTGGCTGTAGTCTGTGCAGGATGCCCGAGGGCGAGCCTGTCTGCTGGGTAGCTGCCCGCTCAGAGAAAATCAGTTGATTCTGAATCGGATCCACTTCAATGAGACACGCTGTCAGTGACTGGCCGATGCGTCCAGTAAGCTCTGATACCCGGTCGTGGTGCCCGTGCGGTCGTGTCACCTCCTTCAGATGAGAAGCAGGTACAAATCCCTTCAGGCCGTTCCACTCTACCAGAAGGCCACCTCGATTGGCACCGCAGATGCTCAGGTTGAACACGTCACCTCGTTCCAGGGCCAGGTGTGCGGCCTGCCACTGGTCCTCCTGGTTTTCGTCCAGTATGGACCCTGTACTATCGCTTCCCATCCCTGACATGATACCCAGGGAGCCAAAGATCTCCTGGGACTCTGCTGGGGGTACAGCCCATGCCGCGATCTCGCCTTGCTCCAATAGTACGCGCCAATAGTCCTCGTCAAGTACTGTCCACCAACTGTGGTCGTCTGCTGGTGCCTGCCGCAGTTCCAAACTCTCCTCCAAGCCTCTCTGCTTTCGGTTTTCTCTGTGACCCGCTCCTACTGGCTCTTTGTACCCAGTCTCAGACACCACACAAAGGAATGTGATATGATTATAGGATACTCAAACTGGATTGTCAAGGTGGTTTTCCTGTACCACGACGTCAGGCCTGCCATCGCCATTCGGCGGAGGCGAGTTTCCATTCTGCTCCAGATCGGTCAGGACTCTGGCGACTTCGGTGATCGCGACACGCTGTTTCCGATACAGGTCTGACTCGCTCATGGCCAGGCGGTTGGCGACGTCCCTCACTCTCAGTCCCCGGATAAACTTGAACTCCAGGATGTTGTATAATATCCAGTCCGTGGTCGTCATCTGGCGCTCTCCCTCGGGCCGCAAGAGTTCAATGGCCTCGTGCAGAACGCTGCGAAGGGCATGTGTCGGAGGCCCACCCTGATCCTGGAGGGTGGAGCGCACGATACGAAGACCCAGCAAAGGACTCTCTGTTAGCTTTGGGCCGCCCCAATAGTGGCTCAAGGCATCCTTGACCCACTGCTGAAACTCGGGTGCATAGACGGGGCTGTCGGAAATGATTTGCATGGGCGGCGCCCCGGCGTAGCGGGTGGCACCCCGCCATCGATGCAAACGTTCGATGTCAGGCACGATGTGACGCAGTGTATCGAACACGCTTTCCTGAAGGTAGCGATCCTCCAGAGCTTCCTGCGCTCGCCTGATGAGATGTGAAGCAACCTCCTGTTCCGAATCGGTGAGGTCAGGCTCTGGCCCCGGGGCCTCTACGCCCATCACTCCGAGGAGCATGTCGCTGCTCTGGCTGTGGAGCGGTACCAGCCAGAACTCGTTGCCAAGTGCAAAGTGGTTGCCCTCTTCCCGGTTACCGATGGACATGGCCACACTGGTCAGATCCCGACTCTCTAAGAAGCTGTCGACTCGATTTCTTTCCCCACAATGTGCTTCCAACCGGTGTTGCCCGCCAGCTAACACGGCGACAAAGCCGGTCCGGACCTGCAATAGATCGCAGAGGGCGGCCAACGTGTTCTCCAGAAAGGACTGTAGATCCCCAGTCGTGAGCAGCCGCCGGTCCAAAGTCTGTATCCAGGCAATCTCTTCTCGATCTTGGCGATAAATAATGCGATCGATGAATGGTTTGAACAAGTTGATGGCCAGCTGCAAAAGAACGACCACGCCAACTACTGCAAAGATGAGAACGGTGTCCCGTGGCAACCCAAGGATCTGCTGGACTTTGGGCACGGCCAACATGGTAAAGATCACCACAGCGCCAACAAATGGACCGCGCAGCAGATAGTGGATGAGGCTGTGTTTGATCACTCGATCAGGCGTGAGGGCGCCAAAGTAGGCGACGCTGTATGCCATGAGCACGATCATCAACAGCACGCCGATGTTACCGACCAGAAGCAGCGTCAAGAAGGCGCTAGGCGGCAGTGAAGCAGGCATGCTGGTGAGCAAAAGATAAGGAAAGACCCCCAAGGCGGGAGCTACAAAGGCAAGGCCCAGATAAGTCATACGCCGTCGCGATGCCCGGGTCAGGCAGCGGCGCCGGGCACGAAGGATATTGGCCGCACCCCAAGCCACGGTTACAAAGAAATAGAGGGCAAAGACCCAGAACAGCGGTCCGGCAGTAAGATGGGAGGCGCGAGGCAAGTAGATGCCGTCGGCAACCAATAGATCGGTAAAGAAGACCAGCCCCAGGAAGCCAATACCCGCAGCATAGCTGAGCCCCGCGGCGATCCTTTGCCAGCGCGTCCGAACGTGAGTGGTACGCAGTAGGGCCACAGAGAAGTCGAGATAGGCAGCTGGCACGAGGGCGATGCCTATCCATTGAAACCTGAGCCAGCGGACAGCGTCCTCCTGAGCATCGACTCCATAAAGCGCCACATCACCGATGTATACAATCAGGACAAAGGCAAGGAGGGCACAGAAGGCCCGGGCCACGGGGCTTCGGAAGTTGTGGGTTAGAAGATAGATCAGTAGCGAAAAAGACGTGAGAACGATCGTGGCCGAGAGAACCTGGTTGGCCAGGGTCAGACTCCCGGTCATCAACGCTGTGATGACTGACATAGAGAATCAACCCCACAGAGCCCGAAATATACAGCAGACCACGCTACTGCCTCTCATCACGTCACCCAATAAAGCCCCGTCCGTTCCCAAAAGCCCGTCGCGGTGTGCATGCTGTCGCCCTGCCGCCAAGGCCACCGCGAGTACCGTTAGCGAATCGGCTGCACGAAGAACAGGGCGATGTCCTGGTTCGGATAGTAGTGATCATTGAAGCCGCAGAAACGGAAACCCAGTTTCTGGTATAGACTCAGGGCTGGAAAGTTCTTGGTCGTCGCCTCGAGCAACACGGTCTTCAGACCTTGTTCCCTGGCCCACTGGCGGGCTTGACCCACTAGCGCCGCACCGATCTTCCGACGCCGATACCCCCTGTCCACAGCCAGATTGACCACCTTGCCCGATCCAAGCCACGGCTGGGCGATTACATCGACATAACCCCTTACCTCACCATCTACCTCGGCGACAAAGAACCCCTCTCCGCGCTGCCAATCTTCCACCAGTTGCTCGACGTCACGAGGGTACTGGATCTGCATCCGGCGGGGTAGGCGCACGATATCGAAAGCCACACTCACCCTGAGCTGTGACCTTTGGTCCTGCATCTGCCAAACGTGGTCAGTCTCGCAGCTGGGATCCAGCGAAAGGCAAGCATTCAGATCGGCCAAGGTAGCTGGGCGGATGTCCATCGATTCTGAGACCCCGTGCTTTGTCCGAACCCAGGTTCACATGTTGCTTTCCCATGTTGGACAAGGTTCCAAATCTAACCTGATTGTACCATTCTCAGCCGGAAAAGGCAAGCGCCTGGAAGCAGGAAGAGCAAGCAGCCCGTAGAACGTACCCCCTTGCAGCCCTATGAATGACCTACCCGACCGGAACTGCTTTGCACTCAGGTATAGGCTGGGGGACGGGGGCTGGTTGTACTCCGAGGGTGTGCATTCGGGGTCTGGTTCAGTAAGAGGTTCTTGTGGCTACCGCCTGCACCCCTATTCCAGTGCCCAGAACACAAGTCCGGAGACCTTGATTTGGCAAAATCCTCCGCCTCTGGTATAATCGATCTATCCAATTAGGAATGATGGGTATGGGGAAGGCGATGGTTTCTAGCTGATGGCAACAAAGACAACGATTCAAGCTGTAAAGGGAACCCGAGATTTTTACCCGGAGGCGATGGCCTTTCGAAACTGGCTCCACGACAAAGTGCGGGCTACCTCCAAACGCTTCGGCTACCAGGAATGGGAGGCTCCAATCCTGGAGCGCCTAGATCTCTATGCGGCCAAGAGCGGTGAGGAACTGGTCAAGGAACAGTCCTTTGTCCTAACCGACCGGGGCGGTGATCAGCTAGCCTTACGCCCCGAACTGACCCCTTCCCTGGCGCGGTTGGTAGCCCAGCGGCAGGCAAGCCTGATACTGCCGGCGC
Organism: uncultured Chloroflexia bacterium; assembly: GCA_963700285.1. Classification (GTDB taxonomy): domain Bacteria; phylum Chloroflexota; class Anaerolineae; order JAAYZQ01; family JAAYZQ01; genus CAWANP01. The sequence continues at coordinate 645,212 of CAVOXA010000001.1, forward strand.
GGTGGTTCTCTTTCGGCCCTTTCTGGCGCTATGAACGGCCCCAACGAGGCCGAACCCGTGAGTTCTTCCAGTGGAATATCGACATCTTGGGCGCCGAAACCCCTGCCGCCGACGGCGAAATCGTGGCCATCGGCGCCGAGTTCCTGCGCAGCCTGGGCTTGAGCGCCAGCGAAGTGGGCATCCACGTCAACAGCCGGCGGCTGATGGAGCAGCAACTGGCTCGAATCGGCGTGGTGGACGAGCAGCGTGTAGACGTCTTTCGCTTGATCGACCGTCGTGATCGCCTCTCCCCAGATAAGTGGACCGAGTGGGCTCTGGACGCTGGTCTGTCAGAGAGCCAGTTGGCGGCTCTTAGCGACCTGTTGGCCAACGCTGACCTGTGGCAGGAATCGGACGAGCTGCGCCAGGTCTTTGCCACAGCGGAGGCCTTTGGTGTGGCTGAGTACCTCACCTACGATGCGAGCATCGTGCGCGGGCTGGACTACTATACTGGCCCGGTCTTTGAGGCCTACGATCGGGAGCGCAGGTTCCGCGCCATCTTTGGTGGCGGCCGTTACGACAACTTGGTGGCTGACGTCGGGGGCGACCGCATCACAGGCGTCGGTTTTGCCATGGGCGACGTAATCATCGAGTTGCTTTTGGAGCGAGTGGGCAAGTGTCCAGATCTTCCCGCTTCGCCCAGCCAGGTGCTGGTCACCCTCTTTGATGCCGATCTGTACTCCCAGACGCTGGCCTTCGCCGGACGGCTGCGCCGAGCGGGGGTCAATGCCGAACAGGTCCTGGAGCCCGCCCGCCTGGGCAAGCAGATCCGCCTTGCTGACCGCAAGGGCATTCCCTGTGTCGCCATCCTGGGGCCTGACGAACTGGAAGCCGGCCAAGTGGTGCTCAAGAACCTCTTGACAGGTGAGCAGCAGTCATGCTCGGAAGGGGAAGCTATCGAGCTGCTTCGATCGGGCCGCTAGCATCAAGCCCCGGTCTGTTTCAACGGCTCGGACGCCAAATAAGGTTGCCCTGAGCCCTGAACAACCTTCAATGTTGAGCTTGACAAACATCCGAAAATAGGGTATGATAGACCTACCTGATGTACCGCTAGGATTCTAAGGGACATCACTTTGATGTTGCTTTTGCCTTGTTCATAGGGCTTGCTCCTGGTCTCCAAGTGGGGAATCTGGTACGTAGTGGGTTGCGCTGATTCTAGGCCGCTCACGAACAGTTGTGCTTGCGGGGCAGAGATGCTCCGCCCAACGTAGGTCTGTTCGGACAGGAGGGCGTGGTCGAAAGGGTTGGGGGGGCCCTTCGGCTAGTAGTAGTGTCAACCTGAACCGACAGATAGGGGTGACGCCGCCCGGTGTCACCCCTTTTACGTTGTATTTTGCCCGTGTTTCTGGTATAATCTGCAAGCTGCAGGTTGCTGGCAGTAGCTTGCAGCCCGCAGCCTGCCATTCAGAGTTCATGCCCGATCCTTGAACGTGTGGTTACTGCCCGGAAATGGGTAGTCATGATCTATGTTGAGCACGGGCTCCGCTGGACTTGCTACCGAACCCAATCATGAACGCGCGTGCTGTGGCGGATTATCCCGGATAAACAAAGCAGGAGAGGAGACGAACCCGAACATGGACCCAGTGGAAGAGCGACTAGCAAGCTTTTATTTGGGACAGGTGCACGACCTGGTGCAGAATGAGACCCTCGATCAAGTTGTGGACTATGATGCTCGCGACTTGACAACCCACGCCGTCTGCCTTGGCATGACCGGCAGTGGTAAAACGGGTCTGGGCGTGATCCTGCTGGAAGAGGCCGCCCTTGACGGCGTTCCATCTTTGGTCATCGATCCCAAGGGCGACATGACCAACTTGCTCCTGACCTTTCCCGACCTATTGACCGAAGATTTTCAACCCTGGATCAACCCCGACGACGCCCGGCGCAAGGACATGGATCAGGAGAGCTATGCGGCCAGCATGGCCAATCTCTGGCGCAAGGGGCTGGCTGAGACGGGACAGGGCCCGGAGCGCATCCGCCGCCTCAAAGAGTCCGCGGATTTTGCCATCTATACGCCTGGCAGCAGCGCCGGCCGGCAGGTAAGCATCCTCCACACGCTCAAAGCCCCTGACCTTTCCTGGGACATCGATTCGGAACTGCTGCGGGACAAGATTGAGAGCGTCGTCTCGGCTCTGTTGGGCCTGATTGGCATCGAGGCCGACCCGGTGCGCAGCCGCGAGCACATCCTGTTGTCCAACATCTTTGAAAACGCCTGGCGCGCTGGCGAGGACCTCGACCTGGCGCAACTGATCGTGCGCGTCCAGAAGCCGCCCTTCTCCCAGCTTGGCGTGTTTCCCGTGGATACCTTTTTCCCGGAGAAGGACCGCATGGAACTTGCTATGTTGCTCAACGGCCTGATGGCCTCCCCGGCCTTTGCCGATTGGATCCAGGGCCAGCCCCTGGACATTGATGGACTGCTGCATGGTACTTTGGGCAAGCCGCAGGTCAGTGTCTTGTACATCGCCCACCTCTCGGAGCCGGAGAAGCAGTTCTTTGTCACCCTGCTCCTGGAGCAGGTGGTGAGCTGGATGCGGGCCCAGAGCGGGACCACTAGCCTGCGGGCTCTGGTCTACATGGACGAGATGTTCGGCTACCTGCCGCCCCATCCCGACAACCCGCCTACCAAGAAACCGCTGCTCACCCTGCTCAAGCAGGCGCGCGCCTTTGGCCTGGGTCTGATCCTGGCCACCCAGAACCCGGTTGACCTGGACTACAAGGCCCTGTCCAATGCGGGGACCTGGTTTATCGGCCGTATGCAGGCCGATCGCGACAAGCAGCGCCTGCTGGACGGGCTGGAGGGTGTGCAAGTGGGCAAGGGCGGCACCAGCCGCGCTGAGTTTGACCGCATGATCTCGGCCGTTCAATCGCGGGTGTTCCTGCTGCACAACGTCCACGAAGACGAACCAGTGGTATTCCACACCCGCTGGGCCATGAGCTACCTGCGCGGCCCGCTCACGCGTACCCAGATCCAGCAGCTCGTAGCTCAGCAGGCTGTGGCCCCGGCTGCTGCCGCGGCACAGCCCGCTGCACCCCGAACTCAAGCTTCTTCCATGTACGTTGCGCCGCCCCCGGCGCCACCGCCCGAGCCGGTGATCCCCTATGGCCAGGTGCCGCCCCAACTGCCCTCAGGTGTCACACAGGTATATCTCCCGGCGCGGGTTTCCTTTGAGGATGCCTTGGACAAGCTGGCCCGCGAGCAGCGCTGGTCAGCGCGTTCAGCGCAGGATGCCGAGGGATACCTGGTCTACGAACCCAATCTGGTGGGACTGGCCACACTCCGCTTCCCGCACACCAGGAGTCGCCAGACCGCATCCCGGGAAGTTGCCTACCTGCTGCCCGCGGAGGCTGATCTCGGTGGTCTGGACTGGTCGCGGGGCCAGGTGGTATTGGATATCAGTGACCTGGAGCGGAATGCAGAACCGGATGCTTATTTTGCCGAGCTGCCCGCCGATCTGGGCGGCCTCCGCAGTCTCAGTTCCTTCCAGAAAGACTTTGCCGACTATTTGTATCACAATTCGTCCATCGCGCTATTGTACAACCCCAAGCTCAGTCTCTATTCCAAGCTGGATGAGTCCGATGAGCAGTTTCAGATGCGATGCCGCCAGGCTGCCGAGAAGGCGCGTGATGCCGAGATCAAACGGCTCGAGGCCAAGTACGAGAGCAAGTTGGATACCTTGGAAAACCGGCTGGAGCGCGAGGAACGTGAACTGGAGGAGGATAAGGTCGAGCACAGCGCCCGCAAGCAGGAGGAATTGTTGTCGGGTGCCGAATCGCTCTTTGGCATGTTCTCAGGACGCAAGTCATCGCAGCGTCTCTCCTCGGCCAGCCGCCGGCGACGCATGACCCGCCAGGCCAGAGCGGAGATCAAGGAATCAGAAGAAGCCATTGAGGAGCTGGAGAAGGAGATCGAGGAATTGGAGGCTGAGGCCAGGGGCGAGGTGGAAGAGGTCACCGCCCGATGGCAGACCTATCTCGAGGAAATGCAAGAAGAGGAGGTCCGGCCACGCCGCACTGATGTGCAGGTCAACGTCTTTGCCCTGGCCTGGCTGCCCCGCTGGGAGGTAGAGGTTGCAGGCCAAACTCTGACTGTCCCGGCCTTTGAAGCGGAGCCGGTATAGCCGGTTGCCCCGAGGTGCCAGTCATGGAGGCTGGAACAACAGCGTAATCGCGAGCGACAATCGGTCAGGTCACTGCGAGTGTACCATGGCGTAAGATACCACAAGGGCAGGGACCTGGATGCCCGCGATGAAGGGCATAGACCTTTCCACCGGATATCAAACCAACAAGAAGGAGAACCAAACAAACCATGCACTATCGTGAACTGGGACGTACCGGCTGGCAGGTTTCCGAGATCAGCTTTGGCGCTTGGGCGATCGGCGGCAGTTGGGGCGCAACCGACGACGCCGAGTCGCTGGCTGCCCTGCACCAGGCGCTGGACCTGGGCGTCAATTTTATCGATACGGCTGATGGTTATGGCAATGGCCGCAGCGAAAAGCTGATCGGCCAGGTGTTGCGCGAACGCAAGAGCGAACGCATATACGTGGCTACCAAGGCCGGACGGCGGTTGTCGCCCCACGTGGCCGAGGGCTACAACCGCGAGAACCTGACCGCCTTTGTCGAGCGCAGCCTGAGCAATCTGGGCGTGGAGACCCTGGATCTGCTTCAATTGCACTGCCCGCCCACCCAGGTCTTTTACGAGCCCGAGGTTTTTGGCGTGCTCGATGATCTTATGGCCGCAGGCAAGCTCCGGCACTATGGCGTCAGCGTCGAAAAGGTAGAGGAGGCGCTCAAGGCCATCGAGTACCCCAGCGTCAAAACGGTGCAGATAATCTTTAACATGTTCCGCCACCGTCCGGCTGATCGCTTCTTCGCTCAGGCCAAGGAGCAGGGGATCGGCATTCTGGCCCGTGTGCCCCTGGCCAGCGGTCTGCTGACCGGCAAAATGCGGGCCGACACGGCCTTCGAAGAGGACGACCACCGCTACTTCAACCGCCACGGCCAGTCCTTCGACGTCGGCGAGACCTTCGCTGGCGTGCCTTACGAGGTGGGTCTGGAGGCCGTTGAGGAGCTGCGGCCCCTGGTACCGGAGGGTGCCACTATGGCCCAGATGGCCTTGCGCTGGATCCTGATGTTCGACGCCGTTAGCTGCGCGATCCCCGGCGCCAAGCGCCCGCAGCAGGCCGTTGAAAACATCGCTGCCAGCGACCTGCCGCCCCTGAGCAACGAGACCATGGCCGCCGTGGACGACATCTACGATCGTCTGATCCGACCCTACGTCCACCAGCGCTGGTAGGCTGCTCTGTCCCCTGAAGCACCGGGGCACTCCAAACTCAGAGAGGAGCGAGACATCCCCTGATGCTGAGCGGGGCCACTGGCATGAAGGCGTGCTCGCTCCTCGATCTGAGAGTCATCCCACATCCACCGGGGAGCGAGACACCCCCCCGGCGTAGACCACGCCCCCGCTCTCCGCCAGGGCATAGACGTTGCTGCTGGCATTGGGGTCCCAGGCCGTGACCAGGCCCGTGCCGGCGTCCAGGGCGGCGATATAGTTGCGCGCCTGGCCGCCGATGGTGGTGAAACTCCCCCCGGCGTAGACCACGCCCCCGCTCTCCGCCAGGGCCTGGATGATGCTGTTGGCATTGGGGTCCCAGGCCGTGGCCAGCCCCGTGCCGCCGTCCAGGGCGGCGATGTAGTTGCGCGCCTGGCCGCCGATGGTGGTGAAAGCCCCCCCCGCGTAGACCGTGCCCCCGCTCACCGCCAGGGCAAGGACGGGGCCGCTGGCGCTGGGGTCCCAGGCCGTGGCCAGCCCCGTGCCGGCGTCCAGGGCGGCGACGTAGTTGCGCCCCTGCCCGCCGATGGTGGTGAGCCCGCTCCCGCGTAGACCGTGCCCCCGCTCACTGCCAGGGCAAAAACTCCGTCATCGGCATTGGGGTCCCAGGCCGGGTCCACCGTATAGTCGGGCAGGATGTGGGCGATGTTGTTGCGGGCCAGCCCGCCCACGTGGCTGAAGCTGCCGCCGATGTACCAGCCCCCGCTGCCATCGGGCACAACGACATCGACCTCCGAGCTGGCGAATCCGGCGACGACTTTGGGGTACGTGGCTAGCGGGGAACCGCTGCCGCTGTCCAGGGGCACACCCGGGCCGGTGTTGGGCCCGACATAGTCAAAGTCTCCGCCAATATAGAGGGTGTTGCCCGAGACCAGCGTGGCAGAGACCAAGCCATCGGTGCCCCACAGGTCGGGCCGGATCGGCTCGTCGGCTTGGGCCGGCAGGGCCGACGCCAGAAACGCCAGCAGGACCAAGAAGCTGATGAACGTGCTCGCTCGCTGTGCCATTGTACCGCTCCTTTGTGATGCGGCTCCGTTGAGGCAGCCTGGAACCGAGTTCAAGCAGGGATGCGCGGGTCGCTCCATGCAGGCGAGGGTCTGTCCCTCCTCCTCCCGCCGGCATGAGCCGGTTGGCCCAGCGCCAAAGAGTATATCATAGATCCTGCCGCGCGTCAATTGCGGGGGAAAAGCTTCAGGAAAGCGCGATGAAGCATGCCCTGAGCGAAGCCGAAGGGCGCGCACTACGAACAAGCCCCGCCCAGCACGCAACCGTTCGTAGCCGGCGATTTATCTCCATGTCCACAACTCCCTCGCTCCCACCATTCCTCGGCTCCTCCCACAGGGCTGATGTAGGACAAACACTGACAGGCATGCGAGCCCTTCGCCTACAACGGGATCAGACTACCACCGATAGACTTGAGCATACCAAAGGTGTACAATCTTGAGTACTGGAAAAGCTCAAGGTCTACTAATGACACCGATCCTGTCACTGCGAGGCCCGCCGTTTGGGCCGAGGCACCGCCACGAGACCTCGCAGTGACAGTCTCCACTTGTGTAGTTGGGGATTGCTTCACTCCGGCAAAAAGCGCCTCCGCTCGCAATGACGAGGTCAGGTGTCATTCCATTTAGAGTGGCGCCCCGCGCCATGGAACACTCGCGAGGACAGGGCCGGACAAAGTTCGCAACCTAAAAGTTTATGAATACTACTTGAGGAGGGTACTATGTTCAAAAAGACTAGTACAACCTCTTCAAAGAGATTTTGATATAATCGGATAGAGCCGCTTGAGCTTATTGCGAGCGTCAATGGACGTGAACTGCCAATTCACAGTTGCTTGCTGCCCATTGCGTATTGCTTCCCAGGCGGCAATCTCGCGGCACAACGTATCTTCGTCGGGGATACGGTCCGCCAGGCATTGTTCGCACAAGACGCCAATCTCTATCTCGACCATTGTAGTGACCCCCAAAAACTGGACAGGTGCGATAGTTAATGTACAATCAGTCCAGGAAAGGGGAAACCGAATGGCAAAGCGACGAAACTTCAAGCCGGAGTTCAAAGCCCGCCTCGTGCTCGAAGAGCTGACCGGCGCCAAGACCATGGCCGAGATCTGCCGGGAGCACCAACTGAGCGCGCCCGTCTTCTCTCGCTGGAAAGCCGAGTTCCTGAAACGGGCACCCGAGATCTTTGCGACGGAACCGAGCCGCGGCGACGAGCAGCAGCGTATCGCCGAGCTGGAACGGATGGTCGGGCGATTGACGATGGAGCTGGAAGCGGCAAAAAAAGCCTCGAGCATCTTGACCTCTCACTTGAGCGGAAACGGCAGGTGATCCACATGCTGGCCGACGACTATTCTGTGAGCCTGCTGTGCGAGCTGCTCGGGTGTCCCAGGAGCAGCTACTACTACCAACCCAAGCTGCAAGACGAGACCGAGGTCAAGAGCGCTATCGAGGATGTGGCGATCGAATGGCCGACCTACGGCTACCGCCGAGTCACCAAACAACTGCATCGCAACGGACGGGACGTCAACCACAAACGGGTGCAGCGTCTGATGCGTGAGATGGGACTGCAGGTCAAAACCAAGCGAAAAGCCCGGAAAACGACCAATAGCGAGCACGATTTCCCACGCTATCCGAACCTGGTCCAGGACATGGAGATCGTGCTACCCCGATCAGGTCTGGGTGTCCGACATCACCTACATCCGCTTGCGCGACGAGTTCGTGTACCTGGCCGTGATCATGGACGTGTTCACGCGCAGCATTCGTGGCTGGCACCTGGGACGCAGCCTCGACCAGACGTTGACCCTGATCGCCCTGGACCGCGCGCTGGCCGGCCACGCACCAGAGATTCACCACTCGGACCAGGGTATCCAGTACGCGGCCACAGCCTACATCCAGATGCTTCGAGCCGCTCGGCGCCGAGATCAGCATGGCCGAGATCGGCGAGGCCTGGCAGAACGGCTACGCCGAGCGGCTCATCCGCACGATCAAAGAGGAGGAGGTTGACCTGTCGGAGTACGAGTGCTATACTGATGCTGTCTCCCAGCTGGGCCGATTCCTGAACGACGTCTACATGCACAAGCGGATCCACTCCTCGCTGGGCTATCTCACGCCAGCCGAGTTCGAGGAACAGTGGCGCCGTGGGCGTGAGCAGCCTCTCGATGTTAACTAAAAACGGCTCCAAAAGTGTCCAGTTTCATGGGGTCACCGCAGTGCCCACCAGATGCACACGGTGCGGCGTTGGAGGAAAGACCACTACGAGCAATGGCGCTACCACTGGGTGGTGCAGGTGCCAATCCGCGCGGGAGCCAAGGCGGTGCGAGTCAACTGGTGTGAAGTGACCGTTGTTCGCGAAGACAGCGGTGAGCAGGTCTATTACAATACCTGGATCACCAGTCATGATCTGAACACCAAGACCATCGAGGAAGTGGCGGATGCCGGGCGTACCCGCTGGAAGGTGGAGAACGAGGGATTCAATGTGCTCAAGAACCAAGGCTATCAGTTCGAGCACAACTTTGGCCACGGTCACCAGCACCTGTCGACGGTGTTACTGACGATGTTGTTTCTGGCTTTTCTCTTCCACACCGTGCTACATCTGACCAGTCGACTGTACGAGGCGCTTCGACAGGCCATCGGCGCGCGGCGCGAGTTCTTCAACGACCTGCGTGCGCTGACCTGCTACCTCTACTTCCCCGGTTGGGACGAGATGCTGACCTTCATGGCCATCAAACAAGAAGTGGCACTGAGCTGACCTAGTTCTCCTCGCCATCGTTTTGCCTTGGCGGTGCTGCTCCTCAAGCAGGCCACGACTTGAGGGCCGATATCCCCTGCTGGCTGCACTCTTACTCGCCTAGGCATCTTCGCTGCTCGGCTCCCTCGCCTCCTGCGGCGACCCACCTCGACTCCGCTTCGCCAGCTTACGGCAACGCCATCTGCCATCCAAGTCGCCGGGACTACGCCTCGGTTCCCGTGTCAAACTCTCTACTCACCTAAAATAAGAATTGCTGTCACAAAGCCACTATGGCTTGACAAGGTGCAACGGTTATGGTATAATGTAAAGTGTAAAAGGTGGACAGCGCCTCAGAAAGCGCGTGAATCGCGCGCTACGAACAGGCCCCACCCAGAGCGCAACTGTCCGTAGCCGGCGATTTATCTCCATGTCCACAACTCCCTCGCTCCCACCATTCCTCGGCTCCTCCCACAGGGCTGATGTAGGACAAACACTGACAGGCATGCGAGCCCTTCGCCTACAACGGGATCAGACTACCACCGATAGACTTGAGCATACCAAAGGTGTACAATCTTGAGTACTGGAAAAGCTCAAGGTCTACTAAGAAACCGTGGTTGAAGGTGCATGGTTGGGTATCAATTCGAATCCCATGGCAGCCGCCTTGCGCTTGAGGCTACGTACAACTCGATCGCGATACTGCTGTTCATAGTAGGAGACGCCAGGATCAGTGTAGGCCGTGCGGTTCTTTAACATGAAGTAGACAATCCGCGCAAGTTTGTGAGCAGTAGCTGTGAGGGCTTTGGCCGGACCCTGCCTCGCCTTCATGCGGCGGTAGAATGCGCCAACTGCACACTGGCTTCGGCTCAGGCTCTGAGCAGCCAGCCTGAATGCCAGATTGGCTCTGTTCTTGGTCTTCTTGGTGCGCCTGCGCAGTACCTTTCCGCCTGACGTATCGTTGTGGGGAGATAGACCTAGCCAAGAAGTGAAGTGCTTTACAGTGGGCCAAGCACTCACATCTGTGCCAATCTCGGTGATGATCGACTGGGCCGTCAGGGCATCAATGCCATCAATGGCAGTCAGGTCTACACCCACGACCTGATAGAGCGAAGCTGCTAGGTCAAAGTGGGCTTGGTTCTTGCGCGGCTTGCCCCTCTTTGGCTTAGGTGGCGGAGAAACCAGATCCTCTGGATCGGAGGGAGCCATAGCAGCGTACATTGCCTCCATCTCTGTGTCACACTCCTGAAGCTGTTGCTGGTAGAAGTCGTATTGAGCCACCGCCTGCTTTAGGACAAACACGTGTTCCTGCTTGTAGTTGCCGTCCAGAGCCTTGGCAATCTGTTCTTCACTCTTGGCACAGCCTGGCTGTCGAAGCTCAGCCAGCTGGTGAGGGTCTCGCTCTCCAGCCACAATGGCGCGGATGATGCTCAGACCTGTCACACCGGTGATATCAGTGACAACCTGGCTTAGCTTCACATTCATCAGCTGCATGGCTTTCTGCATGTGCTGGATATGGGCAGAACGATACCGAATCAAGTTGTCCCGATGTCTGGCCAGCGCTCGTAGAGCGCATATCTCTTCAGGGGGCCGGAACGAGGCACGCAACAGACCGTATGTGTGCAACTGCTGAATCCACTGAGAATCGTGGATGTCTGACTTCCGCCCAGGCACGTTCTTGACATGGCGGGCATTGACCAGGTAGACTTCAAAGCCTCGGGCCTCGAGGATCTCGAAAACTGGGATCCAATAGATGCCTGTGGATTCCATCGCTACTGTGTCAATCTTGCAGGCCGTCAACCAGTCGGCTAACTCGTGCAAGTCAACAGTGAAGGTGGGAAAGACCCGCACCCGGTGTTCGTCCCGGCCACCTGGGACACAAGCGTAGATGTCCTCTGGATGAATATCTAGTCCAGCAGCATTGAGATTAATCTGCTCCAGGACATCAAAGTCCGGAGCCTTCACAGCCGATTTCCTGCGTTTGGCCATTTTGGGGTGACTCCTACTCATAGATTAGGTGTTCAGACCCGACTATCCATCGCCAACGTAGGCTACTAAACGGGGTCCAAAGGCCACCAATGATCAAGCCACCGATAGTCGGAACCACACTCGCGAACGGGCACTTGCGCACCATTGCCTCGACGGTCTTTGCTGTCTGAACACTGTATTATACACTGAAGCGCAAGTAGGTTTCTTACATTTAGAGTGGCGCCCCGCGCCATGGAACACTCGCGAGGACAGGGCCGGACAAAGTTCGAAACCTAAAAGTTTATGAATACTACTTGAGGAGGGTACTATGTTCAAAAAGACTAGGAAATTCCACGCTCATTTGGTATTGATTCTTGTCCTGCTGGGCAGCGCGCTGATCGTCACACCTGCGCACGCGGCAACAATCACGGTCAACGTTTTCACCGATGAGGATACCGACAACACAAACTGCTCTCTGCGTGAAGCTATAATTGCCGCGAATACAAACGCGGTATACAGGGGGTGTTCAGCCGGAGCTGGCTCAGATGATATCACCCTTCCTGCAGGGACGTTCACGCTCACATTGGGCAAGCAACTGCCTGTCGTAACCTCCTCCATGACGATCAACGGCAACAGCAGAACGGACACCTTCGTCCAGGCTTCAACCTGTGATCCTGTTACCCTGCCAGGTGGTTGTACTCCTGCCACCTACCGCGTCTTGGAAGTGGGCGGTGGGGGATCCCTAACGATCAACAATCTGACCATACGACATGGGAACTGTCCGAACAGTCTTCTCTGCACCATCTCATCGGGAGATCAAGACAGCAACAAGGGCAAGGGCGGCGGCATCTTTAACAGTGGAATTCTGATGCTGAGTAACAGCACCATGTCAAGAAACAAAGCCACGAACGACGGTGGCGGCATCTACCTGTATCAAGGCTCCCTATCCATCACGGACACCGATATCGTGGACAACGCTGCTGGCACAGGCGGCGGCGGCGCCGCCAGCAGCGGCTCTGGCACGATAAACGTCATGAACAGCGTTTTCGGGAGAAACACCGCGGGCAACGGTGGCGGCATCTCCACCAGTGGAGGCACGCTGAACGTGATGGGCAGTACTTTCGCGAATAACTCCGCTTCTGGTGGTGACGGCGGCGGCATCAACAGCGGTGGAACATTGACCGTGGATAAGAGTTCCATCCATGACAACACCGCTGGCAACAGGGGCGGCGGCATCGGGTCAACCGGTGGAGGTCCCAACAGCGTGACGAACAGCACCATCTCTTCCAACACCGCTTCCAGTAAAGGCGGCGGCATCTTTAACTATGACGACCTGAACGTGACGAACAGCACGCTCACGGGCAACTCTGCTGCTGCCGGTGGCGGCTTTTACAGCGACCCCTATCAGCACGAGAACGATACCAAATACGCCGTAGTAACCCTGAAGAACACCATCCTGGCCAATAGCACCAGTGGTGGCGATTGCTACAATTACGTGAATGGTCCAGAAAAACCAATTACCGGCAACAATAACCTCATTGAAACAGAAGGGATCTCTCCTTGTGGAACGACTGCTCCCATAACCAACACTGATCCGAATCTGGGTACACTGACCGGTTCACCAGCTTTCTACCCCCTCAACGCTGGTTCGCCCGCCATTGATGCAGGCGATGATGCCACTTGTGCAGCGCAGCCCGTGAGTAATACTTCGCAGAATGGAGTCACCCGTCCACAAGGCTTGCATTGTGATATTGGCGCGTATGAAAAAACTCTGTCGGGGACCATCACCGTGAAAAAGCTGACGGTTCCTGCCGGGTCGGACCAAGCATTCGCCTTCACGGGGGCCATCACGGCTCAGCTCAAGCATGGACAGAGCGCGACGGAGACGGTGGAGCCGGGCAGCTACAGCGTATCGGAGACGGTGCCAACGGGCTGGCAATTGACGTCGATCCAGTGCGACGACAGCGATAGTGCGGGGGATGCGAGCACCGGCGAGGTCATCTTCCGTGTCCTGGCAGGAGAGGACGTGACCTGCACGTTTACGAACACGCAGGGCGGGGTCAAGCCGGACCATATGATCTATCTGCCCATGATGCACCAAGGCCCCAAGCCCAAACCAGAGTAGCAGCTCAGGACTGGCAGACCCGGGACTCCATCCCGACCGAGGTCTGCCAGTCCTTTTCGCGTGATACCTGTACCCATTTCGCTCGTGCGGGACGACAGACTCCACCGAGCTCAGTCGAGCCCTCCAGCGTCGGTGGCAGCAAATCGCGTGCTGTGGCCTGCCAAGAGCTTTCGACGGGGGGTGTTGCCGGGGGGTGCCCTCCCGGACCAGTTGTGGAGCAAGGTATCCCCCGATGCTAAACGGGCTCCGCTCGCATGCTGGCTCCTGATGGCCAGAAGTCATTCGATCCAACAACTACCGGACTCACCCAGTCCGCCCTTTACCCGGACGCGGCCGGGCAGAAACTGGTTCACCACCCAGACGCTGGTCAGCAGGTGCTGGGTCACCGCCTCAGTTGTGAATTGCGACGGTCCGCTGGCCAGTGCAAGGGGCAGCACCAGTTGATCCGCCAGGTAACCGTCCACAGCGGCATCGCCCTGCAGGTAGGCCAACAGGTCCCGCGCTGCCTCCTCAGCCACCTGCTCCGCTGGCTTGCCCAGCTCCCCCAAGGATGTGAACCCGGCCGCAGCGTTCTCCGATTCGGCCCACAGGAATACCACCGTGCCCTGCCCCTTGGAGGGCGAGTCCACGACCTCAATGCGGGCGTTCACGCCATTCGCGCGCAGCGCCTGGAGTACCGCTTGCTCCTGCCGTACCCGGATGTGTTTGGGCAGATTGCTGCTGGCCGACAGGCCCCGCACTCGCAACAAGTCTCCCCGCTGGCGCAAGTCCAGGCCGGACAGGCGAGTAGCCGCCGCGGCGCTGCCCTCCTTTGCCGCGTGTTGCGTGTTGCCTATTGTGTGGTGCGCGACGCCATCAGCCTGTAGCATGGAACTCGCCGCGCCCTCCACCGTCCCCTGGATGGCGCCGCCGCCCTGTGGGTACCAGCCCCACTTCTGGATGTTCACCTTGGCCCGGATCCCTACGCGCGCCAGAACCGGCAGGTACACGCGCTTCAGATAGTCGAAAGGTGGACTCCAGGCCACGTGGGTACCGCCCCGGAGCGTCAGATTTGAAACACCCTCGGCCAAGGCCAGGGGCAGCAGTACCGTCTGCAGGATGAGGCTCACTGAGCCGGCGCTGCCCCCTTTGGCCGCCTGGGCCACGTCAAAGGTGTAGGTGCCCGCCTGCGGCGTTGAGCCTGGCACAAAGGTCACCGTCTGCGCGTTCAGCCTGGCTCCCTCCAGGCGGGCCCCGCACACCTTGGCCGCCGCCCGTACGCTTGTTAGATGTTGGGGCGCCAACCCCGGCTTACGCCGCCCGGCCCGGATGTGCTCAATGCGCACTGGCTGGCCGGTGATCGCTGCCATGGCCAGGCTGGTACGCAGCACCTGGCCGCCGCCTTCCCCGTACGAACCGTCAATGGTGAGCATCTGGTTCCCCTCCTACTAGAGAGCGCCGGATCGACGTCGCTGGCTTGGGGACCCAGGCCAGTGTAGTTCTCAAGGGAGCCTCCTCCTGTTAGGACGCCCCTGGTGGTCCCGCTGCCAGGGCACTGAACAAGTTCAGGACTTCCAGGCTAGCCTGCTGGGCGGGGATGATGGCGTGGGTTGACGCCCAGACCCGAGCCGCCGGGCAGGATCAAGCGTCCATTCTCTACCCGCACCCCGGCAAAGGGATCGTCACTGATGAGCAGCGTGCCATCCAGGTCGGCCCAATCGACCAGCGGCGCCAGGTGGGCCGCTGCGGTGATGCCTACTGAGGTTTCCACCATGCAGCCTAGCATTACCTGCAGGTCGTGTGCCCGGGCCACAGCGATCATACGCTGTGCTTCGCGCAATCCGCCCGCCTTCTGTACCTTGATGTTAACCCCATCTACGCAGCCTGCCAGGCGGGGGATGTCGCGTGCCGTGCGCACAGGCTCGTCGGCAAAGACTGGCAGCGGCGAGGCTTGGCGTACCTGGCGCATGCCCTCCAGGTCCTCCTCGGGCAGCGGTTGTTCGATCCATTCCAGACCCAGGTCGGCCAGGGCCGGGATGAGCTGGAGCGCCTGGTCAGCGGTCCAGGCGCAGTTGGCGTCGGCCACCAGGCGGGCGTCGCTCACGTCCCGCACGGCTCGCACCAGGGCCAGGCTGCGATCACCATCGCTGTCTAGCTTGAGCTTCAGGATCGGGAAGCCGGCGGCCTCGCGGGCCTTGGCCTGTACCTCCTCTACTGTCCCCAGACCGATGGTCAGTGACGTAACCGGCACCCGCTGCGGGTTCAGGCCCAGGAGCCGGTACAGCGGCGTGCCCAGCTTTTTGCCAACCAGATCGTGCAAGGCCATGTCCACGGCCGCCCTACCCGCTTGGGAGCCTGGCGGTAGGGCGGAGAGCAGGTCCTCCAGCAGGAAGGAATCGTTGCTTGGGGGCCAGCGCTGAGCGAGTGCCTCCAAGTATGCCACAACGGTGGCCTGGGTCTCATGGTGCTGGCGGACGGGTGCGGCTTCTCCCAGACCCTCGTGCTCGCCGTCGCCAATGCGAACGAGCACGTTATGCCGCACTTTGCTGCTGCCGTGCGCAATGCGGAATGGTGTCTTGAGCGTCAGCGTGATCCGTTTATATCGCAGGTACATGTTCTCTATCCTTAGGTACTAGTCCTACCGGTTTCTCTCTATCTGCGAGGCAAAGTAGGTAGGCCCGCTATAGCCGTTCTGACCTTGTTGAACCTCTATGCAGCGATGATCTCCAGCGCCGAATCCATCCCGGCCGGTGGGCCAGGAAGGCCGGCTGACCCCAATTGGCCCGGGAATCGTTTTCAATAGGCAGGACAGGGTGATCGACAGCCCAGGCCGCAGGGGAATGCATGGGAAGCTGTCACAACCCAAGGCGCGAGCGCTGGACGGTCGATTTGTCGCCTTGAGTGCTCTCGCCGGTCAAACCCGGAACCTGAAGCACAACATGATGGTAGTCGGTTGAGCTTGAGACAAATGTGTGCGCTTCGCCCGGTTCCACGATGACCAGGTCCCCGGCTGATAGCGCGATGCTCTGCCGCTCCACTCTGATCTCTGCCGTGCCGCGCACGACCAAGTAGATCTCGGTAATCTGAGCATGGACGTGGGGTTCGTCGATTCCCTTGTTCGCGAACCCGATGGAGACACTGAGGTCAGAATTCCAAGGACCGGCGTACCATCCTTTGCCATCAGATAGATTCGCCTGCTTGAATCGCATCCGGTGCTCTCCCAGTTCCTGTTTGGAGATGAAGAAGGTGGCGACCGCGGGCTCCGCCGATCAAGGGCGCCAGGTGTACAGGTTGGCCTGTTTGCCTCAACGCCAGAATTGCCACCAGGCGCCTTTGGTTTGCGCGCCTTTGTCCTGGTCGCGTGCCTGATGGCGCTCGTCATCCTCCGGCGCCAGCGCATCCAGCCACCGCCAGTCGAGTTCCTCTGGACCGAGCGCACCAGCGGGAGGTCGTACGGCAATGTTGGTCAGATTTGCCCCACAAGCCGGGCAATGGGGCCTGCTTGCAGGCCAGGTTCCACCACAGGAGACGCAGGTTTTCACTGTTTCCGATTCGGCTGTCGCCGAGTTCTCACTGCACATCAGTCCACTCCCCCTCCAGCAGTGCGGCAGACAAAGTCTCATGCCCAGCACTGCAGGCTGTTTTGACCATTGAATTATGCCACAACTGGCCAAGCACGTCAATCCCTGCCAAGTCCTCATGTGATTTTAATCATGAATACTATTCACTTTTTCACTAAAATATGATATACTCCTGCTGAGCTTGTCAACAGAAGGATGTGACCATGAACCCAGCAAACGATACCTCTCGGTTCACCCCAATTACCGCCATTCTGGCCGCAGTATTGGCCTTGGGCTCGCTGGTGAGCTATCTGTTCTGGCCCGATGTGTTGCAGGCTGGGGGAGTGGACTTTTACCTGGGTATTCTGCACCATACAACCCTTTTCCGCTTTACCTATCTCGCTTTTGCACTCTCGGCCCTGGCTGCTTCGGTCCTGGTTCTGGCCATGTGGGATCTGCTGCGCTGGCTCAGCTTGCTAGGTGTTGTGGGCTACTCGGTGATTGCTCTGCACTTTTTTGCCTACCAGAACGAGGTCGTCCGGATCGCAGAGGCATACACAGACCAGGCCGGATCTTATGAGGCGTACGGCATCTATCTCGGTCCGACGTCATCAGGCCAGCTGTTGGTTGCGCTCTTTCCACCTGAATCAGCAGGTGAATCCGGTTTCGAGAAGGGTGCAGTATTGACAGCGGTTAACGGTCGGGCGATCTCCCGTGGCAGCACGCTGCAGGAGGTTTGGGATGGCAGTGAGGTCACGGTTACTCTGCGGGATGCAGATGGCGCGCAGCGAGAGGTGGTACTGGATTCCGGGCCGCAGTCGTATTGGAACCTTGACGCCCAGCAGGCTATCAGCGCCGTTGGCGAGCCAGCCCTTGACCGCAACTTCATGTTTGGCTTTGGCCTCGTCGGGCTGTGGCTTGTCGCGATCAACTGGCTGGCTTGGCGCTGGGATGCTTACCCTCGGATCTTGGCTCTGATCGGTGTCGGTGCCGGGCTGGCCTATTGGGCCTTTGCGGCGGGCAATCAGTTTGGCGTCGGGGTACTTGGCCAGGCTGGACCGTTAGTTGGCCTGGTACTGCTGCCAGCGTGGCTGGTGTGGACGGGCATGGTCCTTCGTAGGCTCGGACCAGCAGCTGCAGAGTCTCAATAAGGCTCCACCACGAGATCATCCCAGTACTTGCTGCCCGAAGAGTAGCTCCACAACCCGACGCGGCCATTCAGCAGCCGGCCACTATCCTTGTACCAGGCGTGCACCTGCCAGTCAGCGGGCTCTTCCGTACCCTCCGGCCATACCTTGGCTCGAACTTGTGTCCGCGATCCCGCGTCCTCCACTTCTAGTACGAACCAGTACCATAGGTTCGGCTCCGGCTTGATCCCCGTATCAACATCTCCTTCGAGGATCACTGTACCATGAGGGTGTGGCGCAAGGTGGAAAGACGTGTCGCCATACCGCCGCAGCCGGTAATAGATATCCCGGTCCGCGTACTGGCTGTAAGCTGTCACCCCCAGGCCGCTTGCTGTGGACGTCATCAGCATCCGGCCCCGGAAGCGGAGGTCAGACCAATCCTCACTGCCCGCTCCGACATAGTGCGAGTGGATGTTCTTCTGCGTCGATTGGGTACCGAATGCCTTGTTCCCTTCGAGGTCGTATACCTTGAACAGGCGGTTGTCCTGCTGCATACTATTCCCGGCCTTTGTGTCGTACCAGCCGGCCGGATCAGCCGCCTCTGCATAGCCCTCAAAGTCCACCGCATAGAGCCAGGGTACCTGCTCAAAGGTCGCTGTAACGGCCGCATCGCCGGAAATCTCAATTGTGGCTGGATTCGAGAGACCAGACAGGGCTCCGCTCCAGCCGGTAAAAACCCACCCTCCATCGGCTATCGCTTCGACCTGTACAGCGTCTCCGAAATAATAGCCTGCCTTCTGGGGCGTCACCGTCACCCGCCCTCCGCCGACGACAGTGGGAGTCAGTGTGTATTCTTTCATCACAAAGACAGCCAGCACTGCCTTGTCGCCATCCATGCCAACGGTAGCTGGGCTGTCGCTTCCCCCCAGGTCGCCATCCCAGTGGTCAAAGCGCCAGCCTTCTTTCCCTTCCGCTGCCAGCGTGACTTTTTCATCCAGTCTGTAGACAGCCTTGTCCGGTTGCTTGGAGACCGACCCCTCGCCCTCTGTGTCTATCGACAGGGAATACATGCCTTCGCTGAACGCTGCTGCTACCCTCTTGTCTCCATCCATGGTGATGCTGATGGAGCTCTCGGAGCCTGTTGCATCTCCGCTCCAGCCGGCAAAGTGCCAGCCGGCGCCAGCCAGTGCTGACAGTTCAACTTTCTCGCCATGGCCATAGGTCTCTTTCTCCGGCGAAACCTCTACGGCACCGTCCCCGGTCACCTCCACCCTCAATGTGTATGTTTCCTCGACAAAGACGGCCTCCACAATCTTATCCCCGTCCATGGTCACGGTCCCGGGGTTCTCGCTGCCAGATAGGTCGCCACCCCACCTCTCAAAACGCCAGCCAGGCTCCCCAGTCGCTGTGAGGGTCACTTCCTGACCATCCGCATACTGCGCCTGCTCCGGCGCTACACCCACAGCGCCCCGGCTCAACCCCTTGACCTCGAGGTCCCAGTACTGTATCGGTGTCACTGGGTGTGCCAGCAGATCATCCCAGTACTTGCTGCCCGAGGAGTAGCTCCACACGCCAATCCGGCCATGTGTCAGCCGGCCGCTGCCGCCGTGCCGGGCATTCACTTGCCAGTCCTCTGGCTCGGGAGTACCCTCCGGCCAAACCTTGGCCCGGATCTCTGTCTGTGTTCCTGTGTTCCCTATCTCAATCAGGAACCAGTACCATACGTCTGGCCGCGGCTTGACCCCCGTATCGGTATCCCCATCCAGGGCCACCGAGCTGTGGGGGTGCGAGGCCAGATGGAATGCCGTGCCGTCATGCCGTCGCAAGCGGTAGTAGACGTCCTCGTCCGCATACTTGCTGTAGAATGTTACCCCCACTCCGCTGTCCTGCGACGTAATCATCATCCTGCCCATGTAGCGAAAGCTTGACCATCCTTCGCTGCCCGCCTCTACATAGTGGGAGTGGATGTTGCTTTGCTCTGATTGGGTGCCAAAGGCCCGGGTCTCTCCAAGGTCGTAGACCTGGAACAGACCATCGTCCTGGACTGTGCTGTTGTCTGCCTGGGTGTCGTACCAGCCATCGGGATCCGAACCGGGTTCATATCCTTCAAAGTCCTCCTCGTACGAGACCGCGCTCTGGACAAAGATGGCCTCCACACTCATGTCGCCCGTGATTTTCAGGGCTTCCGGGCTTGCATGACCGAAGAGATTGCCCCTCCAGCGGCCCAGGGTGAAACCTGGTTCCGGTCGGGCTGTCAACTGGAGTTGTGTCCCCCAAGTGTATCCACTACCGCCGCAGTTGGGCGGTTGGCTGGTTTCTACCGAACCGGAGTCACTGGGCTCAACGCTCAAGGATAGCGTGTAACAGCCGGGGCCAAAGTTTGCTGTGACGGACCGGTCTCTGACCATCTCCAGGGACCAGGTTCCATCGCCGTTGTCCGTCAAGTCGTCAGAGTCGGCGCCGCTCCAGTTCTCAAAGACCCAGCCCTTTGCCGGCAAGGGGCTGAGTCGTACTACCTCACCTTCGGCGTAGGCAGCAGAGTTGGCTTCCCTGTCCACGGTTCCCTGGCCCACAGTGTCGATAGCCAGCGCGTAGACGTCACCCACCGGGCGGACTTGCACATCGCCAAAGGTCACATCGGTTTGATGGGCCAGCAGCAAGAAGCTTCCAGTTTGCGGATCGTTCAGCGCCTCCTGGCCCTTCAGGTCCCAACCCGAGGGCTCGGGCTCGTCTGCTCGCCACATTTTCAGCCGGTAGAAGCCGCCTTTTCCTGGCTTGGTCTCGACGCGCATTTTCAGGACATAGGGCACATTGAGCTCGAGTTTCTTGCTGTTTGTGCTATCCAAGAGCCTCTTGTGATTGCCATAAATGTGAAATCTCTTGCCGCCGGAATCATACCACCGGTACCAGCCCAGAGCGCCCAGGGGATACCAGCCGCTCTTGGGCTGCCAGCCCGAGACCGGATTGTCGGTGTGCCCCTTCCAGCGCATCAGGATCCCCACGCCGGGTGACCCGGAGGACCCGCGGCTGTGAACAGTGACCGGTACTGTGACCTCATAGTCGGACCAGATCATATCGCCGATTGCCACCAGCCGATCATATCCCCGTATCTTGGTGCGGATCCCCTCCGGCGTCAGCTCCCACAACCCATCCACCACCTGCGCCACCTGTTGGATATCCGAGATTTCGCTCCAATCGATGGCATAGCGCACCGGCCAGACGTTGTCAGGCTCGTATTGAAGTGTCACTGTCTGGGCAGACTGGTTGCCCTGAGTATCTTGAGCGACAATCACAACTTTATTTATGCCTGGATAGAGGTTGTTGCGGTTAAGCTCGATGTTGAAATCGCCCTTGGAGGCCAGCCTGCGGCCATCAGGGCCGACGGAGAGGGATTGTTGCGCGTCGCCATTTAGCGAGTACTTGAGAGACTTGACCCCGTTGTCGTCCGAAACGCGGCCCAGAATGCTGATCCGCCGTTGGGGGTCGCCCAGGTGGCCAAATACTTGGCTGGAGCCATACCAGACGTTGATCAGTGGCGGCACACCTGCGGCAGAGGTCTGGCTGTCGCCCGGCGCGGGACCGTCGGCGACGGCCTCGGATTCCAAAGGTTCGGTCATCTCAAACAAGAAGCCCGTCCCGCCATCCGCCAGTGTTACAGAAAGGCGGGGAGTGAGAAGCGCCAGTGTGCCTAGAACGGCAAGGATCCAGGCGACGGGTTTGGGTTTCCGCTGCTTCATTGAATTTGCCTCAATACGAGTGAGATGCGTTGATTCCGGGAGCCATTGTACCATCATCGCTGGGAGAAGGCAAGGGCGAAGGGGTCATGCAGGGGGTAAACCGAATGGGCCGCCAGCCCCTGCAATTGCAAGGGCTGGTGGCCCATCTTATGCTAGGCAACCTGGTTCCGGCTAGCGGATTCTAGGATTCGCCCAGGCCTGCTTGCCCAGAACTCTCACATCCTATCGTTGCTCTTACTCCAGAATCCCCGCGACGGCAGCCGTCATCGTAGCCGCGATCAGCTCGCTCGCATCAGAGACGTCGTCGCCGGATACCAGGGCCATCTCGGCCGCCAGCATTCCCTGTCCTTGTTTGAGGAGATCTGAGTCCCTCTTTGTGAGGTGGGCGCGGTCTCGGTGCCAGGTCAGATCGCGCACTACCTTGGCTACCTGCATCACCTTGCCCGTGCTCAGTTTCTCTCCTACTTGCTCCTGGCGCTCCTTAAAGTCGTCGGGCAATCGGCGGGGTTTGCTCCGCAGCGTGTTCAGTACCTGGGGGAGCCTGGATGGAAGCATGGCAGGCCTCAGCCCCAGTTCATCGACTCTGTGGACCGGGATCTGAAGGATCAGGGCCTGGTCCGGTATGTCGATCACATAGTAGCGCTTGATCCCATCCAGTAGTTCTTTGCGCTCAATGCTTGCCACCCGCCCCGGTCCATGGTGCGGATGTACCACCCTATCACCTACCGAGTACTTCATGGCTTTCCCTCCTCTGGGCTCGTCCCAATATGCTCAACGCTCCGATCCCATGCCCGCTTTCGGGTCCTACTGATATCTATTCAGGCGGCTCTCCATCTTTCCTTTGCGGTTTCGCTCTCGCCGTTTCGCTTTGCGCAGGGCGATGCGTCTCCGTTCACTGCTCGACATAAAGAAGCGCTTCTTCCTTACGTCGCTCATCACCCGTTCATTCTGGATCTTTTTTCCGAAACGTCTAAGCAGTTGTTCTTGCGACTCGTTCGTCCTCAATTCGACGGTTGCCAATTGACTAGCCTCCAGCTATGAATGAACATCCGAACCCGCTCTCATAGATGCCAAAGACCGAGTTCCCGAATACCGAATCTACCAATCTACAGCGACCGAAAGCTCACCAACTTTTGGTGCTGCTCATCCCACAGGTTCATGCGCAACGAGTCCAAGCTTTTCCAAAAGGTGAGTGGCTGGACCGCCTGCATGGCCGGGATCTCGTCGTAGCACGGTTGCAGATGATAGTTGGGAATGCGCGGTCGAAGGTGGTGGATGTGGTGCAGACCGATGTTTCCTGTGAACCACTGCAGTACCCTGGGCAGTTTGTAGTAGGAGCTGCCCTCCAGAGCTGCCTTGGTGGCGTCCCATTTGCCGTCGCGGGCCCAATACACGCCTTCGTATTGGTGCTGAACGTAAAAGAGCCAGATGCCCAGGGCTCCCCCGATGAGTATGATGGGCAGTTGGATCAAGGCGTAGGTATCCAATCCGATGGTCAGGCTGGCCAGTACGATGATGGCCAGAATCGCCAGGTCCGTGATCAGCACACTATTGCGCTCTCGCGGCTTGGCTCCCTTCTGGGGAAAACGTTGAGCAATCAGAAAAGAGGCCGCTGGCCCCACGCCAAACAGGATCACGGGGTTCCTGTACACGCGATAGGCGATCCGCGTTCGCCGGGGAGCTGTCCGGTACTCCTCGACCGTCATGGTCCACACGTCGCCGACCCCGCGCCGGTCCAGATTGCCGGCTGTGGCATGGTGCAGGGCGTGGGCACGGCGCCAACTATGGTAGGGTGTGAAGGTCAGGACGCCGGTGACATAACCCAATGCCGTGTTGGCCTTTGACGAGGCGAAAAAGGAACCATGGCCGGCGTCGTGGAAAAAGATAAAGATGCGGGCCAGCAACGTAGAGGCCAGGACGGCCAGGGCCAGGGTGACCCAGTAGGGCGACCCAGATTCGGCGGTGTAGATCATGAGAATCCAGAGGCCGAAGTAGGGTACAAAGGTGTTCACCAGTTGCCAGAGCGCCTTGCGGTGATTCGGCTTCGCGAACCGGATGATATCCTGATACCAGGCTGGCTTGGGTGCACGTGGCTTGGTAGCATTTGAGTCCTCGGTCACGTCGTACCTCCTGGAAATGGCGCCCAATTCTGACGATTGGGGTGGCTGGTAGTTGTCCTGGCTCGGCCCGCGTACCAGGATGAACCAAGATACTGTTTGGGCTGAGCATAGTCAGGGGGTACTGACCGCGTACCCCCTGACTCCCACTTATGGTATATCGGAGAAGGCTGCCAGCGGTGCATAGGCCACCCCCACCATGCTCGGGCCCGTGTGGGCGCCCAGCACGAGAGACATCGAACCAGATGATAACCAAGTACAATCGAAACGCTGATCCACAAGATCTCGGAGCATTTCTGCACCTTCGGGGTTCTGGGCGTGAAGCACCTGGACGCGCATGGCGCTGCCTTGCGCGTGCTGCTTGACCATGTGCTGGACTAGGCCCTCGACGGCGGCCTTAAAAGAACGCACTTGGCCAAGCTGCACGTAGGTTCCATTCACCTTCTCGACTCCGATCAAGGGTTTGAGGTTGAGCACCGAAGCGATCAATCCTTTCATGTGGCTGATACGCCCGCCGTGGATCAGATACTTGAGTTCCTTCAATGTATAGGCGCTGTCGCTGGCCGCGCCGATGCGCTCCATCAGTGCCAGAATCTGCTCCATGCTCCAACCGGACTTTGCGGCCCGAGCAGCCGCTTCCACCTGCCAGCCGGACGCCGCGGACAAGGTCTTGGTATCGACGAGGGTAACGGTCGCGTCTGGTGCCAGTTGCGCTCCCGCTTGCGCCGAGTTGAACGTTCCGCTTAGCCCCGAAGTCATATGGATGGACAGGATATCCGGGTCGGCAGCCGCCAGGCGTTGGTAGACCTCGGCGAAATCCCCTGGTGATGGCTGCGAGGTGATAGGCAGGCTGTCGGTCGCTGCCAGCAAACTGTAGAACTCGTCCGGTTGGATGTCCACGCCTTCACGATACGATTGGCCATCCAGAGTAACCACAAGGGGCACGGTGTGGATGCCCAAATTGGACTTGGTCTCCTGGGGTAAAATCAGGTCGACGCCACTGTCGGTCACGATCTGCATTATTGCGCTCCATGCCGAGCCCGCCAAGGGCTCGAAGTTCATGTTTCAAGATGCTGTGCGATAGCTGGTGTGCGGTCACACCTCTGTCAGCGCTACCGTCACCACCGGGTTGCGCTTGGTCTCCCGGTAGAAAAGGCTGGACAGAGCTCGCTCGACCTTTGCCTCCACTTGTGCTGGTGCGGTTCCCCGCTTGCCTGACGCGGCGGTGGAGACGATTTTTCCGGCCTGGGATAGTAGATCCTGCGCATCTGGGGTATAGACAAATCCACTCGTGATGATGCGAGGCTGTCCCACTGTCTTCCCTGCTTGCCGATCGTAGAGGATTATGGCTGTCACAAATCCCCCCTGGGCCAACTCATCCCGTTGGCGCATTACCGTCGGCCCTACCTCACCTACCCGCGAACCGTCCACAAAGACATAGTCGCCAGGAATCCGGTCTTCGATCTTTATTGTCTGCCCATCAAAGGTCAATGGGTAGCCGTTCTCGACGACGGCAATGTCCGTCTTGGCGATGCCTAGTTCATGGGCCAACTTGGCATGTGCTACCAGATGGCGAAGCTCGCCGTGGATGGGCACAAAGAAACGCGGGCGCAGCATCTCGATTAGCTGCTTCAGATCTTCCCGACTGCCGTGGCCCGAGACATGCGCCTGGGCTTGGGGGCCATAGATCACGTCCGCACCCGCCTGAAAGAGCCGGTTGATGACGGCGTAGGTTGTCTCCTCATTGCCAGGGATGGTGTGCGAAGAGAGCAAAACCGTATCGCCTTCCTGGATGCTCAGGGATCGGTGGGTATCGGTGGCCAGGCGGTTTAGGACCGCCAGGGGTTCTCCCTGGGAGCCTGTGGCCATGATTACGACCTGCTCGGGCGGCTGCCTGTCGATCTCGTCCAGGCCGATGAGCATGCCGGGCGGGATTCGAAGATAGCCCAGTTCGCGGGCCATTTGGGTATTCTCTACCATGCTCCGGCCGGCGATGGCAATCTTGCGACCCTGCCGCTGCGCTACGTTTACCACCTGCTGGACGCGCGAAATCAGTGATGAGAAAGTGGCAATGATCACCCGGCCTGTCGCTTCCTGCATAATCTGACCCAAGGCACCATCCAGCGCCGCCTCGGAAGGTGTGGCCCCCGGCTGGTTGGCATTGGTGCTGTCTGAAAGCAGCGCCAGTACGCCGCGGCCACTGAACTCGGCCAGCTTGGCACTGTCGGTGGGCCAGCCATCTACCGGGGTGGGATCGAACTTGAAATCACCGCTGTGCACGATCAAGCCTGCCGGCGTCGTGATGCCCAGCCCGACAGAATCGGGAATGGAATGGCAGACGTGATAGGGCTCGATGGTAAAGGGCCCGATATTGACAATGTCGCCGGCGGCATAGGTATGGAGCTTGGTCTGCTCCAGTAGCCCTTCTCGCCGGAGCTTGATCTCGATCAAGCCGCGGGTCAGGCGGGTAGCGTATACCGGCACATCGAATTCCTGTAAGAAATGGGGTAGGGCACCGATGTGATCCAGGTGCCCGTGGGTGATGAGGACAGCGCGCAGGCGGTCCTTTCTTTCGCGCAGGTATTCCCAGTCGGGGATGATATAGTCAACACCCAACATATTGGCTTCCGGGAACATCATACCCGCGTCGATGACGATGATGTTGCGGCCATACTCAATACTTACCATGTTCTTGCCCACTTCTCCCAGGCCGCCGAGGGGCAAGATGCGTACTTCTTTACTCAGTTTCATTCTCCTAAATCGTTCGTTCTGTTGTTCTGTGAATCGGGTTCACAGAGAAGCGCGGACCGGATGGAAGCCGGTCCGCGCTCCAGCGTGCTAGCTTGTGAGTTTCCCGCTAACCATAGATAGCGCTCCGTCTCGTTGTGGATCAATACGAGCAGGTGCCATTCCTACCAACGAGGGCGACCCCGGTCACTCTGTCCCTGGTCGCGCTTTGGCTTGGCGTTGTCCACCTTGAGTTCTCTGCCGTCAACCTGCTTGCCGTTCACGCTAGTCTTGGCCTCCTGGGCGGCTTCCTCAGTCGTCATCTCGACAAAGGCAAAGCCCCTGGATCGGCCTGAATAGCGATCGGTGACCAGATTGACCGTTTCGATCTCGCCATATTCGGCGAACAGCGTCCGCAATGTGTCCTCGGTTGTGTCGTAGCTCAGATTGCCTACGTACAGATTCTTGGCCATGATGTGCCTACCAGCCTACCACAGTCACGTTGGTCGCCTGCAGTCCCTTTTGGCCCTGCTCGACGTTGAACTCGACGGTCTGCCCTTCCTCCAGGTTCCGGAAACCCTCACCCTGGATGGCCGAAAAGTGGACAAAGACGTCGTCACTTCCCTCTCGGGCTATGAATCCAAAGCCCTTGCCGCCGTTGAACCACTTGACAGTACCAGTTTCTCTCTCAGACATGTTACACCTTTCGTAGATGTTGTTAGGAGGAAGGTACAGCCGGTCTTCGCACAGAAAAATGGCCCAGACTCGTAAAAGCCTGGGCGCTCATCGTCTTTGATCAAACCAGATTCTTACTTCATCCTACGCCTATAGGATACCATATTCGCTCGATTCTGTCAAACTGTAATGGGACCGTGGCCTATACCGCCTCGCCCTGCACTGCGTTCAGCCCGAGCCCCTGACGGAACATTTCGGCAAATGATTCGGGAAGACGGTTGGCGCGGATGGCAGCCACCATCTGTTCCACGTCATAGTTCACCCGGTGGTGCTGTACCTGGACCTCTTTCGGCCCAATCTGCAAGAGGGAGTAGTGGGCGCGAGGATCGCCATCGACTGGCAACCCGACGCTGCCAGGATTAATGAACCAGATACCATCCACCTGGTGGGCAAAGGGCTTGTGGGTGCGACCACAGACGATGATGTTGGCCCTGGCCTCATGAGCCAAGCCCACGAGAGCCTCTGGCGGGTCGTTGGGTCCGAGGCTCTTTCCACCAAGACCGGGGCAGTCGTGGGTCAATAATACCCGTCTGCCTTTGGCCGTCATGCGCATCTCCCGGGACAGGAAGCGGAGGTACTTGTGGCTTTTCTTGGAGAGCTGTCCGTAGGCCCACTCGAGGGCCAGATACTCCTCCAAGCTTTTCTGTTTGCGCCAGCGTTCCTTACGCTTCTTGAATCGCAGGACCTGGTCGTCAAAGCTTCCGATCGTGTTGAGTATATCATCGCCCTGAAGCTGCTGGACCACCTCCTCGGGGAAGGCGCCGTAGCCCACAAGGTCGCCCGAGTTCCAGATCGCTTTGGCATCTTGCTCACGCGCATGGGCCAGTACCGCATCGAGCGCCGGCAGGTTGGCGTGCACATCTCCGATCAAAGCAATCTTCATGAACCTTTACTCCTCGTTCCAAAGCCCCCGATGCTCGATCATCCACTGCTGTGAATCAAGCTCCGGTTCACCTTCCTGGGGGTGCACCCGTTTCCAGTTCCCCGTGGCCAGTAGCCGCCGGGCCTGCATGTTGTCCTTGAGATGAACACATAAGATATGCTCGTACACCGAATCCCGGAGGTCCGGATCTTCTATCGGAAAGAGCTGCTCGACGCGCCGGTCCAAGTTGCGTGGCATCAGGTCGGCGCTGCCCAACAGCAATTCGCTCTGGCCGCCATTCTGGAAGTAATAGATACGGGGATGCTCTAAGAATCGGCCTACCAAGGAGGTTACAGTGATATTTTCACTCACGCCCGGTATACCTGGGCGCAGGCAGCAGATCCCCCGCACTTGCAGATCCACTTTCACGCCGGCCTGAGAGGCCCGGTACAGGGCCTGGATGCAGGCTTTGTCCACCAAAGAGTTCATCTTGAAGGCAAGCAACCCGTCGCCGTGCTCCTCTTGCCGCTTGATCTCACGATTGATGCGCTCGATGATTTCCTGTCGCATCAAACCTGGTGCCACCAGCAACTTGCAGTACTCTTGCTTGTAGGAGTAGCCTGTCAGCACGTTGAAAAGCTCCGACACATCGGCGCTAAGGTCGGGGTCGCTCGTCATAAAGCCAATGTCAGAGTAGAGGCGAGCCGTGGTATCGTTATAATTACCTGTACTCATGTGGACATAACGCCTGATGCCGTCCCACTCCCGGCGGATCACAAGAAGAAGTTTGGCGTGGGTCTTGAGGCCTACCAGACCGTATACGACGTGCACGCCTGCTTCTTCTAGGGCTCGGGCCCAGACGATATTGTTCTCCTCGTCAAAACGGGCTTTTAGTTCCACCAGCACGGCAACTTGTTTTCCGTTCTCACGCGCTTTCCGAAGAGCATCAACCACGGGCGAGTCTGGGCCGGCTCGGTACAGCGTCTGCTTAATGGCCAATACATCCGGGTCCGCCGCCGCCTCCTGTACAAGATCCACGACGGGGGTAAAGCTATCGTAGGGGTGGTAGAGCAGCACGTCCTGCCGCTGGAGTACTGAAAAGATCGACTCATCCGTGGTCAAGGGCGGTGGCACCGCTGGTAGGAAGGGGGGATCCTTAAGCACAGGGTTGCTGATCTTTGTTAGCTCCATCAGGCTGGCCAGACCCAGAGGCGCGTCCCACGTATACACCTGGTAGGGAGCCAGTCCCAGGTTGGTGACAAGGATCTTGCGGATCCGCTCGGGCAGGTTGGTGTCCACCTCCAGCCGCACAGCAGAACCAAATTGCCGTTGCCGCACACTTACCTGGATTGCGGCCAAAAGATCAGCAGCTTCGTCTTCCTCGATCTCGGGCTCAGCATCACGGGTTACGCGGAAGGGATGGGCGGCCACAATCTCCATCCCAGGGAAAAGTAGATCCAGGTTGGCGGCGACGACTTCCTCCAACCAGACATAGTTGTTGGATGTGTCATCCAAGAGGCCCAAACTCTCATAGCTTTCGGCTACTTCTTCACCAGGAATGCGCAGCAGGCGAGGGAACACGGCTGGTACCTTCAGCCGGGCAAACCGCTCGCCATATCGTGGATCATTGAGTACAACGGCAAGGTTGATGCTTAGGTTGGAGATGTGCGGGAAGGGGTGCCCTGGATCAAAAGCCAACGGTGTCAGCGCTGGGAAAACCTCGCGTTCAAAGTAGCGGCGCAGCAACTTTCGCTGCTTGCCCTTGAGTTCGTCGTGGTCCAGGATGTCGATGCCAGCCTGCTCCAGTTTGGGCAACAGGTCATCTCGCCAACACTCTCCGTGCTGGTCAAGCATGGGCAACAACTCCTGGCGGATGGCCATCAACTGCTCGGCAGGCGTCATCCCATCTGGCGGCGTGTCAATAATGTCGGCTTCCAACTGTCGCCGAAGACCCGAGACGCGTATCATAAAGAACTCGTCCAGATTGCTGGCAAAGATCGACAGGAACTTGACTCGTTCCAACAGGGGGTGGCGTTCGTCAATCGCCTCCTCCAGTACGCGCCGGTTGAAATGCAGCCAACTCAACTCCCGGTTGATGTACAAGCTGGGATCATTCAGGTCTATGGACTCGGTCATCTTCTGGTCCTTCTCACCCGCAACTTCAGTCATCACTCCTCGATGCCATCTGCTGTCTTTTGCTCAAGGGCAGCTTCATGCCGGACCGCTGCCACTTGCCTGGCGCAGTCGCAGATGGCCCCTTTCTTGTACCAAAGCCTAAACTTGGGCCGAGACGAGCAGGATCATACCACACTTCGGTCCTAAAGTCAATCCTTCTGAGGAATCATTGAACCATAACCTGGGGTTCAGATTCGCAAAAGAACGAATGCAATAGCCTAGAGCAGACAGGCTCCCTCTTCCCCATGCCGCGGGTCGAGCAAGCGGAAGCTCATCCAGGTAGCGATTGCCATCAGTATCACACCGCTGGCCAGTAGGCCTGGGTAAGACCAGACGTCGACAAGTGCCCCGACCACCAGTGGCAGCAAGGCTACAGGAAGGAGCAGCGTATTCTGCAGTGCTACGCAGGTGGGGCGCAATTGTACCGGCGCCATCTCCAAGATAAAGTTAGGGTAACCCAAGCGCATGCCGCTAATCGTCGCACCCAACAGTGCAAAGACAAGAACAAAGAGGGTCTCTGTCGTCCACGGCGCCAGCAAGGCTAGCAGTGGAGCCAGCGTGCCGGTCAGGGCGGTACCAATAATCACCGTGCGGTTGCCGTAGCGGTCGCCCAGCCAGCCCCAGAGCAGATTTGAAACTGCCCCGCCCGCCATTTGGGCCGCCAGGTAGACGCCCACCATACCCGGATCGACGCCTACCTCGGAGCGGGCATAGAGTACGTAAAAGGGCGCCAGGGCCAATGCTGCGGTTGTCAACCCTCTTGCAGCAAGCAGCCGGCGAAAATTGAGATTCTGCCGGGCAAGCACGCCAGCCCTCCGCAGCAGGCCGCCCAGTGATTGGGAGACACGCTTGACTGGGTACACAGGCTCTTTGATCAAGGCGAAGCCAGTGAAGGCGACAAGCAAGCAGCCAGCGCTCAGCAGGAAGATCAGTGCGAAATTCTCGGCGTAGGGAAAGCGCTCTGGCCGGTCCAGGATGTACTTGACCACGTACCCTGCGCCGATGGCCAGCAGATAGCCCAACAATTGCCGCAACCCGGCAAAGAGACCCCGTCGCTGGGCTGGGATCGCCTTGGAGAACACGTCAGCGTAGACCACCGTGCCCATGCCTCCAGCCATGGAAAAGAGGCCGAAGAGCAAGATCAATACGGCCAGCACCAGCTCTGGTTGAGTCTGAGCATAGGTCACGGTGAGATAAGCCAACACAGCCCAGCTTACCCAGCGGATGGTGATGATCCACAGCAGGTAGGGCTTCTTTCGTGGTTTGTCCTCCACCAGGTAGGCGGTGAACATCTGGGGCAGTACCTCACCAATGCCCTGTACTGCTGCCATCAGGCCCACGGCCACAGGTGAATCGGTCAGGGTAGCTACAAAAGCAGGCAGGACGGTGTAGATGCTACCAAAGGCCGTGGAAGCCTGGAAAAAGACCCCGTGTACCAAACCAGCTGCAAAGTTTCGGTGATAGTAGCGTTCACTGTCCTCTTCGAACTGGGTCAGAGTAGGAGTATCATTGCTCACGCGCTCTCTCCATGGTCGGTTGTAGTTGTGACACAGGGTCCGTGATACGATACGTATGGCGCCGGTTCGCGCCTGGGCCAGCGGACTGCTATGATGGTCTCCAGTCGGATCAGGGGTTTCTGCCTGGAGGACTCTTGGTCATCAGATATGTTCTTTTCCCTGCCAGCGTTCGGTGCCGGTGAATAACATGTGTTCCATAGCGGGATATGCCATTACTGTACGTATCATAGACCACCTCCTGGGACCCATTTTACTCCTTCCCCGCCAGGGAGTCAACCCTCGACGTTGAGCAAAGTGAGGGATGGAATCCACAATCTCAGGTTCAGAGACATATGGGGGCTATTCCCCCCAGTTCCTGGGATCTGTCAGAAACCGCAACCGATTGACCCCAAATCTGGACTGTGATATACTCATGCTGGATGGATAGTAGGGCCCGCCCGAAATCATGGATAGCGGCAGCATAAGCCTGGCCTGTCCGAAATTCGTGTGCCTTGCGTGTTGAAGGACAGCAGCCATCGCACCAGTCAGATGCTACAGACTGTCCAGGGGTTGTATGGGCCCGGCCGCAAGCGCTGGAGGATTGCGTGGCGATCGGTGATGACCGGCGGGGCTTGGGCCGGCGGGGTGAAGATCTTGCTGCCCAGCACCTGACCAGCAAGGGCTACGAGATCTTGGCCCACAATTGGCGGTGTGGGGCCGGCGAATTGGACCTGGTGGCCAGCGACGGCGATTGCCTGGTTCTTGTGGAGGTACGGGCCCGCCGGGGTCGTGCGCTGGGCAGCCCCGAGGAATCGATAACCCTGTCCAAGCAGGCGAGGCTCGCCATCCTGGCCGAGGCCTACGTTCAAGCTCACGATTGGGCTGGAGACTATCGGATCGATGTGATCGCCATCGAGTTCGACCGGCGCGGGCGATTGCTCCGGATGGATCACTATGAGAACGCCGTTACAGGCTGAGCTACCTTGCCACGACTCGGGCCGTCTGAGGGAGGACGAGCACCCTCCTCTGGTTGCCATTGTAGGTCCGACGGCTGTGGGAAAAACCGCGCTTTCGCTACACCTGGCCGAGGTGCTGGGAGGTGAGGTTGTGTCGGCCGATTCCCGGCAGGTCTACTGCGGCATGGACATTGGTACGGCCAAAGCAAGCCTTGAGGAGCGGGCTCGCGTGCCTCACCACCTGCTGGATGTGGTGAATCCCGACCAGGTGCTCAGCCTGGCCCAGTACCAGGAGATGGCTTATGCAGCAGTGGATGCCATCCTTTTTCGGGGACATATTCCCTTTCTGGTCGGTGGGACCGGACAGTATGTGATGGCTGTCCTGGAGGGCTGGCAGGTGCCCCGGGTGCCGCCAGATCAGGCCGTGCGGCACCAGCTCTACCGCCAGGCAGAGGAAGAAGGGGCAGCGGTGCTTCACTCGCGGCTCCAGGCGCTGGATCCCGTGGCTGCCGGGCGCGTCGATGCTCGCAATATACGCCGTGTGGTCCGCGCTCTGGAGGTTTGCTTGGTCACCGGCCGGCCAATTTCGGAGCAGCAGGGGCGATCTCGGCCACCCTACCGCTGCCTGCTCGTTGGCCTGAATTTGCCTCGCTCAGAACTCTACCGCCGCATCGATGTCCGGGTGGAGCGGATGGTGACCACTGGACTGGAGGCGGAGGTAAGGGGTCTGGTGGCGGCGGGTTATGGCTTTGATCTACCGGCCATGTCCGGGGTGGGATATGGCCAATTTGCTCCGTACCTGGCCTGCGAGGCGACGCTGGATGAGGTGGTCGACCAGGTCAAGCGAGCCACGCGGCGTTTTGTGCGCCAACAGGGCAACTGGTTCCGCCTAAACGATAGTCGCATCCACTGGTTTGAGGCATACCCAGAACCCTTCATGGCCGTTCTGGATCTGGTATGCAGCTTTGTCACCTCACCTCCTGGAGGAGAGAATCAGCAGACCGAGGGCGGATCCCCTGGGGCGGAGTGGCCAGCAGTGCATCGACAGCCTCGTCAGATATAGACTTGCTGCCAGATTTGGCCTGGCCCCGAGAAACGCGATACTTCTGACCCGATCTTGTGTTATATATCGTGGGAGGTGACAGATATCATGAGCAAAGAAATGCAGGAACCCTGCGGTAGGCGTAGGGTAGTGATCACTGGCATGGGGGCACTGACTCCGGTCGGTCTTACGGCTGAGGATACCTGGCAGGCCCTGCTCGCTGGCCAGTCGGGCATCGACAACATGTACCTGGAAGGTCTGGATGATTGCTCTTGCCAGATTGGCGGCGAGTTGAAGGGCTTTGACGCTGGCGACTACCTGGGCCGCAAAGAGGCAAAGCGGTTAGCTCGCTTTAGCCAGATAGCCGTAATCGCCGCGCAGATGGCCATGGAGGATTCGGGTCTTCAATTGAGCGATGAGGAGCGGGAAAACGCAGGCGTGGTACAAGGCACAGCCGTGGGTGGGACCGTGATCGAGGTCGAAGATGGCCTGCGCCTGCTGGGGGCCAAGAGCCTGTCGCGCATTTCGCCGAATCACCTGCTGGCGCTGCCACCCAACATGGCTGCCTTTCACATCGCCAAGACCCTTGGCTTCCACGGCTATTGCAACACTACGGTGACTGCCTGTGCCGCCGGCGCGCAAGCCATCGGCGACGCTGCCGAGTGGATCCGCCACGGGCGCGCTGACGTGATGATCAGCGGCGGCAGCGAGGCAACGCTTACACCGGTGGCCGTGGCCAGTTTTGCCGTGATGCGGGCCCTGTCCACGCGGAATGGCGACCCGGCTGCATCCAGTCGCCCCTTTGACGCCCAACGGGATGGCTTTGTAATGAGCGAGGGTTCGGCCATCTTTGTTCTGGAGAGCCTGGACCATGCCTTGGCGCGGGGAGCCCGGATCTATGCTGAGGTGGTGGGATATGCGGCGAATAGCGATGGCTTTCACGTCATCGCACCCAACCCAGACCCCAGTGGCTCTATCAAAGCCATCCGCCAGTCCCTGGCAGACGCCGGCATCAGCCCTCAGGAAGTATCCTGGATCAACGCCCACGGTACCAGTACCCCGCTGGGGGATGTGGCCGAGACGAAGGCCATCAAAGAGGTATTTGGTGAGCACGCCTACCAGGTGCCGATCAGCGCCAACAAGTCGATGCTGGGGCATGGGTTGGGATCTGCGGGCGCCATGGAGTCCCTGTCCTGCGTGATGTCCTTTCGGGACAATATCATTCCGCCGACCATAAACCTGGACTACCCTGACCCGGAGTGTGACCTGGACTATGTACCCAACACTGCCCGAGAAGTCAAGGTGGACGTAGTCCTCAAGAACTCCTTTGGAATGGGCAACCAGAATACCTGCTTGGTTTTCAAGCGGTATACTGGGTAGCGACTAACCGTACAACTGCAAGTTCTCGCTGGCTACATGGCAAGGGGCATCTTCGGGTGGCTCTTTTTTTGGTTTTTTGGGGACGTGCGCTCATACTGAGCGATGTCGAGTGATTCGAGCTTTTCTTGGGTCGGTATGCCATTGGCATCCCAGCCCCGCTCCACATAATAGTCGTCCAGTACGCGATCCAGCTCAAAAACCTCCCCCTGAATGGGGCCGGCAGGCATGGGTTCGAACATACGTGGTGCCAGGGTATCATCGGCACGGGTGAAGCCAGCCTTGGTCAGGAAGAGTCGCTCCAGAGTATAGACCCGGTCGGCCGCCTCCAGCAGGCTCTCTGGAGTATAGCCAGCACCGGTAGCTTGGTTGACCATCTCGGTCAGACGAGTAGGTGCGTACCTGTTCGCCGTGTCCAGCGTGTACCGGATGGCGACAAAGACGCACAGCCCCGCGGCATCGATGATGGCGAAAAGATCCTGGAAGTACTTGACCAGTGCCGCCTTGCCCTCGTAGGCCAGGCCATCGATCTTTTCTCCGACGCCAAAAAGCTCCATGTACGCAGTATCTCCGGCCATGTGTGAAGCGCCGATGTTGGAGGTTGCGTACAGAAGGCCCATGCCCTTGAGCCCGCGGGCGTCGTAACTGGGGAACTCGAGCTTTTTGGCTGTCATTGACATCTCTGGGTGGCCGTATTTGTGCGCCAGACGCCAACTGCCTTCCGCGATGTCACTGCCAAACCCTTCCCGCGTCGCTGTGCGACGGATCATATCGAGCAGGCCCTCGGCATCGCCAAAGGGCAGGGGTCGTCCGACCTGCTTCTCCGTTAGAATGCCCTTGCTGTACATCTCCATGGCACAGGCGACCGTCAGTCCAGTGGATATGGTGTCCAAGCCCAGCTCATTGCAGAGGTAGTTGGCCTTGGTGATGGCGGCCAAGCTGTCGATGCCACATGCGCTGCCCAGAGAGCCGATACTCTCGTATTCAGGCCCCTCACCTCGTCCGGCAAACTGCTCGCCCCATTCTTCGGCTCTGACCTCGGTCAGACGGGCGCAGGCCAGGGGACAGGAGTAGCAGCCGCTATGCCGGATCAAAAAGTTATCCTTGAGGAACGGGCCGTTGATCCTGGGCGTGCCCTCGAACTGGCCAAGCTGGAAGTTGAAGGTGGGGAAAACTCCCGCTTCATGGGTTACGTCGGGCACGTAGGATGTGCCATAGATGCGCATCGTCGCACCCTGTTTGATGTCAGCTGCCAGCTGCTGGTTGGATTCTCGTACCACGGAACGTAGGGCCTTGGCGTCATACAGCTTGGGCTTTAGACCGCCTCGTACAGCCACGGCCTTGAGTTTCTTGGCGCCCATCACGGCCCCTACCCCAGAACGAGCAGCTGCCCGGTGCTTGTCGTTGATAATTGCGGCAATGAGCGCCAGGTTTTCGCCCGCAGGACCGATGCAGGCCACGCTGGCGTCGTTGCTGGTCTCGGCTCGAACGGCATCGTCGGTTTGGTGGGTATCCAGCCCCCACAGGTGGGCCGCCTCGCGCAGTTCAGCCCGCCGTTCATCGACGTAGAGATAGACGGGCTTATCAGCCTTCCCCTCAAAGATAAAGAGGTCATAGCCCGAGCGCTTCATCATCGTAGGGAAGGTGCCGCCCGAGTTCGAGTTGGACAGCGCGCCGGTGAGCGGTGACTTGGTGACTACCATGTAGCGGTTGCCGGTCGGTGCCGGGGTGGAAGTCAGTGGCCCGGTGGCCATGATGAGCAGGTTCGAGGGCGACAGGGGATCGGCCTGGGGATCCATGCCCTCAAGCAGGTACTTGATCGCCAGACCACGCCCGCCGATGTATTTTTGGGCTTCAGCCTCAGGAATAATCTCCTCGCGGATGGTGCAATCGGAAAGGTTAATGCGCAGCAGTCTTCCGTGCCAACCGTACATGAGTGTCGCCTCCTCTTGATTTTTCGTCTGTTCCTAGCCCCCGCCTACGGCGGGAAAGACAGCCAAAATGTCGCCCTCGTTCAGAACTTGATCCCACTGCGCGTGACTGCCGTTGAGCAGGAAGGTGAAGGCATCATCCACCGGGATCGGCAGCTCGGCCAGGATGTCGCCTAC
Organism: uncultured Chloroflexia bacterium; assembly: GCA_963700285.1. Lineage (GTDB taxonomy): Bacteria > Chloroflexota > Anaerolineae > JAAYZQ01 > JAAYZQ01 > CAWANP01. The sequence goes on from CAVOXA010000001.1 coordinate 682,385, forward strand.
CTTGTAGCCGAGTGGGACGTCGTAGCCATAGCCTGCCTGAAGGTCGTGGTCCTGAGGCAGATAGCGGCGATAGCCAGCCAACAAGCGGACAGTAATTTGCATCGCGCCCTCAAAGCTGCAACTGCTGATAGCCGCTCTCAGCCAACGGTTCGATGCACCGGGGGTCGTCGTTGCCGGGGCGATTGACGAGATGGCTCACGGGGAAAGCCTCCATCTCCTCAGGTGGATAGGCGCGCAGGAGGGACTGGAGCTGCTCTGTGTCCTGGACCCTGGGATCGAGCCAAAGATCGTAATCTCGGGGATGCAGGATCACGGGCATGCGGTTGTGCAGGGGACGGAGTAGGTCGTTGGGCTCGGTAGTCAGCAGGGTACAGGACTCGATGATCGTACCCTTTCCGGAGGGATCCGAAGGGTTGTCAGCTCCACTCCAGTACTCCCACAGCCCGGCAAAGGCAAAGGGCCGCCCGTTGTGGAGACGGATGTAGAAAGGTTGCTTGCCTTGCTCGACCTGCTGCCACTCGTAGAAGCCATCTGCCACGATGAGGCAGCGCCGTCGCCGGAAGGCGGCCCGAAACGCAGGCTTCTCAGCTACAGTCTCGGAGCGGGCATTGATCATGCGCGCTCCGACTTTGGGGTCCTTGGCCCAGAAGGGGATCAGGCCCCAATGTAGCAGGGCCAACTCGCGAACCATATGGTCAGTTCCAAAAGACGCGTCTTCTTCAAATGACCATGTGTCTCCCTCCGCAGGCGGTACCACGCGTATCGCCGCCACCGGTTGGGTTGGGGCGATGTTGTAACGCGGCTTCATGTCTGGGATCTCGGGCAGGTTGAACTGTATGGCCAGATCTTGTTCTGGGTCGGTTAGAGTGAATCGTCCACACATGCTTGTCTCACTTCCTTCCGGAGGACCCACGACGGGGTCGCACAAATCACAGGTATTCCAGACCGGGTATCACGGCGAACCCGTCTGCCGCCCATGGTTACAGAGCATAGTATGGCACAATCTGGCTGCAAAGTCAAGGCAAACCCGTGGGGGCAAGGCGTGTGCTGCCCTGGAGGAATGCCCCTTGTCTTCACGGGGTTCAGCGCTTTGTTCGAACGGGAGGCCCACTGGATCGCATTGGTGGCGTCCCGATGAGCCATTTAGGCACAGCGGTTCTGTTCAACGACCTGACCATGCAGGTGGTACAAAATAGAGCAATCGCTCGAAGCAGGTGGTGTCCAGCTCAGTGGCTTTTGGTCATGGCTGACCGGATCAGTTCCTGCTTGAGATCCCACAGACTTTGGGTCAGTGAGACATGGTAGACGTGGGGGTTCATGAGACGGCGGACGCCTGGGTCAAGCCGATGTACGTCGGCCTGGCGTCCCCGGCGCATCTGCTCGATGGTAGGCAGATCGTAGACGAGCTTACCCTCCTGCAGGACATCTACAAGGAGCGGTTCGATCTCTGCGACCTCCTCCTGCGTCAAGCATCGGTACTTGGCATGGTTCGAAGGGTGGTGCAGGGTGATCTGTTCCATCTTCCGGGGGTCCTCGTTATCGAGGCTCAGCAGGTCAGCCGTAGCCTTGCCGCGCCGGTCGTACACCCGCCAGATGTGCTTTTGCCCGGGGTTGGGGGTCTTGGCCGAAGACTCGGATACCTTGATTGCCGGTAACCATGTTCCCGAGTCGCGTACGGCAACCAGTTTGTAGACGCCGCCCAGCGCCGGCTCGCCCCAAGATGTGATGAGCCGCGTTCCCACGCCGTACACCAGGCGTTCAATCAGATGGTCGGGATCCACGTCGTAGCGAGGCGCCTCGTGGCTGATCTGGGTGATGATCTGGAGGATGACCAGCTCGTCCAGGTTGTTAGAAAGAACAATCGCGACTTTTGGGAAGCCCGCGCTATTCAACATCTTTGCCACTTGGATGCTCAGATAGGCCAGGTCACCGGAGTCGAGGCGGATGCCCACCGGCTCGTGGCCCTGGCGTCGCAGCTCTTCAAAAACCTGGATGGCATTGGGCACGCCACTCTCCAGGGTATCAATCGTATCCACAAGCAGCAGGCAGTCGTCGGGATACACGCCAGCGTAGGCGCGAAATGAATCCAATTCGCTCATGCCCAGGCTCATGAACACCTGGACCATGCTGTGGGCATGGGTTCCCTGGGGCATATAGCCCAGTACGTGGGAAAGACCCACGTTGGAGCTAAAGTCTGCTCCACCGATGAGGGCGGCTCGCGCCCCGGCATTGGCTCCTCTCGCGTGCCCCCGGCGCAACCCGAACTCCAGCATCAAACGCTGCCGACCGCTTTCACGAATGCGCGTTGCTTTGGTGGCGATGAGGGTCTGGTAGTTGAGGTGGTTCAGGAGCGAGGTCTCCAGGATCTGAGCCATGGCCAGGGAGCCCTGGACTATGGTCAGCGGTACGTTGGCGTGGACCACGCGGCCTTCGGGGACGGCGCGCATTGTGACGGACTCGAATGTGCCGTTCTTGCGCAGCCAGTTCAGGAAATCGCTGGCAAAGACCCGCTTGCCGCTTCGACCTTTCTGGCTGCGCAGGTAGTCGATGTCCTGGGCGCGAAAGTGGGCCCTCTGCATCCAATCCAGGAGCCACTCCAGGCCTGCGTTGATGCAGTAGCCCGCCTTGTGTGCTCCATAGTCGGGATAGCGCCGGAAAAAGTGGTCAAACTGTGCTTGTTTCTCGTGCAGCCCTGTCCTGTAGTAGAGCTGGGCCATGGTGAGCTGGTACTGGTCAGTGAAGAGGATGCCCTCGACTGTCTTGCGGTCCGATTCTCTCATGGCTGGCTCTCCTGCGGTAGCCGACTGTCCACCACAAACAGGGCGCGTGTTTGGGTGTCTGCTACGTGCTACTCGCTGTCTGCCCTGGCGCGCAAAAGGTCGATGGTCTCAAAGGCATGGCGCAGGTGGGGAATAACAATGCTTCCGCCAACCACCAGCGCCACGTTGAGGGCTTCGTACAGCTCTTCATCGGAAAAACCAGCGTCAACGCATTCGATGAGGTGATAGTCGATGCAATCATCACAGCGCAGCACGGCCGAGGCCACCAGGCCCAATAACTCCTTGGTTCTGCCGGTCAGTGCGCCATCCTTGTAGGCGTTGGTGTCCAGGTTGAAGAAACGCTTAATGCCCAGGTGACCGGCTGTTAATATGCGCTCGTTCATCCGTCTGCGATAGGCTTGAAAGTCGTCAATGCGTGTGGTCACGGTAGCCCTCTCCCAATAGGTTGTATTCCTTGCTGACGGGCGTCGAACTCGATACGTATTGTGCGATGCGTACCCGCGCAATGCACACTTTACGTACTATGAGTCACGAATCAAGCTTCTTGGACTCTGTCCAGCGGGCAAGTTGGCGGCATAGCGCGCTTGTGGGCTGAGGTGGCGATCATGTGCTGGACCCTGTTCAGAAGTGTGGGGTCCAGGTCGCTGATTTCATGCGCCTCGATGGCGGCCAAGCTTCGGTCTAGGTCATCATAGGTGAGGCCCATTTCAGCCTCATCGGTCTGACCTGCCCATAGCCCAGCTGTGGGCGGTCGCTCGATGATGGGCTGGGGGACCCCAAGATATCGGGCTAACAGGCGCACTTGCCACTTGTACAGCTTACCTAGGGGCTCCAGGTCGACCCCGCCGTCGCCGTATTTTGTAAAGTAGCCAATCTGGAGTTCGCTCTTGTTTCCTGTGCCGGCTACCAGGTAGCCGCGCGTCTGCCCTAGGGCATACAATGTCGCCATTCGCAGCCGGGGCTTGATATTTGCCTGGGCCATATCCGTTACTCCGGGTGGCAGCGCGACCAGCAAGGCTTCGTAGGGCGCAGTCAGGTCCACTGTAACGGTCTTCAAGTGGAGGGCATCGGCCACCAGATGTGCCATCTCGCTGTCCTCTGGCGCGCTGTTACAGGGCATCAGGACGCCCAGCACGCCATCGCCCATGGCCCTTTGGCACAAGGCGGCTGTGACGGCGGAATCGATCCCGCCGCTCAAGCCGACGACGTAACCCTCCGCGCCGCTATTCTGGGCATAGGTGCGCAACCACGTTGTGATCTCATCAGCTACTCTGCTCATGTCGTTCATCGCATCCCACCTTTTCTACGATTTCCACGGTGTTACAATGTTCTGATAAAAGCTTCTCCGCAGGCCATCAAATCTGCATAATCCTCAGGCGGAGTAAGTCTAGTCAGTAGTTGGCCAGTATGGCGGCCCAGAACCTCGCCCGCTAGCGGAGAACCCTGATCAAGCCATTCTTCCAAGACCAAGTGGGGCAAGATGTCGCTGCGAAAGTGAGCGGTTCGAAAGAGCTTCAGCGTCTGTTGTGAGGTCAGAAAATCCCCACCAGGTCCTGCTTGAGCGATCTCGTCCAGCTTTACCGAGCTATCGTCCAGGGCGAAGCCTTGAGCAAAGAGTCGGGCCTGCTGGATGACGTCATTGGCATAGACGGCAATGGCAGGTGAAAAGGCCAGAGAGCCCAGATTGTCGCCGACAAAGGGGGCCAGTCCAACCTTGCTCATGCAGCTTAGTAGGTGGTTCATCCATTGGTGGCCGGCGGCGATGATGTCGGCTCCCCAGCCCAGACCGCTCCCTGAGGTGCCGCAATGGGGCAGGCCATAGTGGGACATCATCTCCGCGCAGGCCAGGCCAACCAGGTAGCTTCTTGGAGCGTAAAAGCTGCCAATCCCCTTCATGTCAAAGAAGGCTGGAAGGCTGCCCAGGATGATGGGCGTACCCTCTAGCATCAGTTGACTGAGGGTCAACCCTGCCAGCAACTCGGCGTTCAGGAGGGCGAGCGCGCCTCCGGGAGTGATCGGCGTCGTCGCGCCGGCCATCCCATAGTTGGAATAGATAAAGGGCAGGCCCCGCTCTGTGGCCAGCCACATCTTGTCGACCGTGCCTTTGTTGATCACCAGGGGGCTGATGGGGTTGAAGTAGGGGATGGTGAACGGGTTCGAGGCCAAATCTCCGTGTAGCTGCTCCAAGAGATCCAGCACCGGTGCGAAAGCATTCTCGTCTGAGACCAAGATCACCAGTGGTTTTGTGGTGTTGGCTGTCATCTCCAAGGTGGCATACAGATCTGACTGGTTCGGCGGGACGTCCTGGATGATGCCCACGGTGGAGATGACGTCAAAGCTTGGCAAAATGCCTCCAAGCCGCACCGTGGACTCCATGTGCTGCCGGGTGAAGGGCATCACTGCCTCGGTTTCCGGGTCCTGGTAGTAGAGTGCGGTCACGCCGATGCCAAAACGAGCCTCCCCTGGCAGGCAAAAGGCCAGGTTCCCCCGCCGATCATAGATGTCGACGGCTGCAGGTGCCCTTTCCAGAGCCCACTCTACCAGTTCGCGGGGGATACGGACGTATTCACCTGCAATGGCTGTGCTCCCGGCGGCCTGGCCAAAGAGCTGCCGGGCTCGTTCAGAGTCCATGCGGACTCCAATGGAGGCAAGGATCTGCAGCGAATAGTCGTGAACCTGCTGCATCTGGTCTTTGTCCAAGATGGTGAGGTTGGGTCGGACCATCAAGGGGTTGCTGGCGCTAGGTCTGTCCATGGGTGACAAGGTTCCTCCATTCTGTCGTTATGATGGGCGCGCCAGAGGGGCGCAGACCCAAGGCCAACTCAATGCCCGTGAGAAGTGGGTGAGAATCGGCCGAGTACGCGGGAACAGCAATGCTTAGATGCCTGTGATCTCGCTGCGGCGTTCCATCAGGATGACATCGCGCCAAACGCCATGCATTTGGCCAATTCGGTGTCGACGCCCTACGAGTCGAAATCCACAGGTCATGTGCAGGGCGATGCTCGCCACGTTTTCGGGAAAGATCCCGGCCTGGAGCGTCCAAATGCCCTCGCGTTCCGAAGCCCGGATAAGGTTCTGTAGCAAGAGTGTACCCAAGCCCTGGCATCTCGCCGCCTCGGCCACATAGACGCTGACCTCGGCAACACCGCCATACACGCATCTGGTGGAGACACCGCTTAATGCCGCCCAGCCGGCGACCTCTCCTCCAGTCCTAGCCACCAGCCTGCAGGCTCGTAAGTGACTGCGGTCCCACTCTTTCCAATGAGGTACGTCAGTTTCAAAAGTGGCATGGCCGGTAGCGATGCCTTCCTTGTAGATGGCCTTGATCGCGTGCCAATCCTCAACCCTCAACTCTGCAATGGTGACGCCCATGGTACTCCCCATTCAATCGCCCGGCCGTCGGTTCGGGCGATTGGTCAGGCCCGAATACCGTACTCGGCCAGCGAATCATCCAGGAATCGCTGCCATACCGCGTTTGGATGCCAGATCCGGAGCAGATCCTTTTCGGCCGTTTCTTGGGACACGCCGAGCCAGATGACGCGGTAGAGGTAGACGAAAACCGAGACCCGCATATTCATGACACAATGGACAAACACTCGCTTGCCACGGCACCTGGCCATCACGTCGAAGAACTGCTCAAGGTTCTGCGCCGTGGGGCGCTCCCATAGGACAGGGATGTGGACGTAGAGCATTCCCGCCCCGGCAACAAGCCGCTGCTCGTTGGGCAGCGCGTTGGAGGAATCGGGCATGGCCAGGTTCACGACGATGTCATAGCCTGCCGCTCTAACGTCGGCAAACTGGGAAGGTGCGGGCTGTCCCGCCGTGCCAATCGTATCTGAAATGGCGAGATAGTTGAGCACGTCCTCCAAGTCTGGTGATGGCATTGGCTGCCTCCTATCTTGATCCTCCATCCTTCCACAGGCCGTCCCGTAGCTGCACGCCGAAGCGAGCTAGGCTTTCCTTCGCCTCCGCCAGCCTGTCTGTTGGGACGACGGCCAGCGTACGATGGGCCGCCGGGAAGGGGGTGAGAAGCTGCTGCAGGTCGGCATTCTCTCGCAACTCATCCAGGGCGCCCGGATCGCTGAATTCGATGAGTGAAAGGGTTTCCACTGCGGCATTGCCATAGTAGCCGCCCCAGGCTTTGACTTGATCGACAAGGCCCCCGGGCAGCGTCCCCCGGTGCAGTTTGCCCAATTCGTCCAGTAGGCGGGTCGCTTTGATTTTGTTCCCTGCGGCGCGGCGCACGGACCTGGGACTTAGCTTCCACATACCATCAGGCGTCTCTTTGGCCAGCCTCGAGAGCCTGCCGCGTAGATGCAGGCTGGGGCAAGCGTGGATGGGGCGGATCGTTCCATCTTCCTCAACGATGACGCTGTCATCCGCCGACTCTGGCTCGGCGCCGGTGACTGCTGGAAACAGTCCCTGGCCAACCAGTTGCGCTATCAGCGCTTCCTCGCCACCCGCCTTGAGCAGCGCCACTTGTTTTGACAGCCTGCGGGCCATGTGCTTGCTTAGCTGAGGATCAGCCACCAGTCTGCCGAGCAGATCGCCATCGACCGCCTGAAGAAGGCTGACGCCGGTACGGAACACGATCCGTTCGTGCTGTGCGCCCCACTCTTTCAGAGATCGCAGCACGTTCTGCGGCAGAGTTGCGCCGATTTTCTGCTCCAAAAAGTGGAGTATTTGTGTCGTCTCCATGCCCAATTGTTGGGCGCGGTAGACTGAATCCCGCGACAGGCGGTATTCAAAGGCGCCCCGGTCAGCCTGCTCTCTGTCGGCGAACGAGTCCAGGCGTGCCAGCCATTCCAGGGGGACCGGACCAATGGCTATCACCTGGAAGTTGGGCTGGAGCACCAGCCTGCCCGTGCCCTCCTCAGGAAGGGCAGCCGGGGTTCGTGCTTCTGTGGCAGACAGTACTTCCTTGCCTGCCCGAGTCAAGCGAAATGCCTGCCACTGGCCCAGGTGGTAGCCTAGGTCGACGAGGCCAAGTTGGTGCAGAACCCCGGTGACCGCGCTTTCTACAAAACTCTTCTCAAAGCCGTTGAGCTTTCGGATCAACTCCTGGGTCGAGCCATAGTAGTAGGAACCGCTGTGACCATAATACCAGTTGCCTCGGTACGTCTCAAGATTGAGGCGATTGGCAAACAAGAAATCTGGGTCCTGGTCTTGGATCGTCTCTAGGATATTATCCAATTCGTGCCAGACGCCAGGTGGCTGCGGCCGGAGGCAGGCCAGCAGGCTTTCCTTCGCGTGGCGGGGGCGGGGGTCATAGTCAGCCGCCCCTCTTAACCAAGGTTCTGCCACGCCAAGCTGTGACCACGCATCCAGACAGGCGGCCAACTGCCTGGATAGCGACCAACTCCAGTAAGGAGGTACTCCTACAGGGTCCTCATCGGCTGGACGTAACTGGCCCTCTTGTCTGCGTACCAGATCCAATTTCTCCAGGAGCAAGCGGAGCAGGTACAGCCGACCGGTCTCGTCCTCGCGCTTGGCGTCGTCCACTAGAGGATCGGGCAGCAGCAGAGTCTGGTTGATCGCCTTGAGCCAGCGTTTGCCTACGAGACCACCTTTGAGTAGGGACACCTCGTGACGCCGTACAAAGTCCCAGTAAAGGTACAGGTCCCGCAGCAACAGGGCCGCATCGCCGCTCTGTACCTCAGTCGGGTGCCAGTCGGGTGCCTGCGGTGGAATCGGCTCCGGCTGCGGCAAGGTCTTTCGGATGATTTCGGGTATATGCAGCGTTTTGCCGGGATGGAATTGGAGTTTGTAGGACGTGCCGCTGCTGGAAAAGGACTCTTCCCGGCTGAAGACCAGGCCGCGATAGGTCAGCCGGGCAATCACATCTTCAAACACGCGCGAGTCCCCACGATAAGGCTGTCCTGCGTATCCTTCTGCATAGGGCACGCGAAGATAGCTACGGCCATGGCTCTCAGTTCGAGGTGCAGTAGCCGCTAACCCTGCCCGGATCACCTCGCGCTTCAAAGTCCTCGTCGAGATCGTGCCGCCGTGTAACAGCAACCGATCGAGGACGGCCCGCTCGCGCTCGTCGAGCCGGTCGAGGGAGTCCCGGATCCGCTCCTCGGCAAAGTACTCAGCCTGCATCTTGGAGAGGACCTCTGATTTTGACAGCTTTTTCCCTTTTGGGTCTGTGACCCGCAAGCCGGCGGCGTCCGCCATCTCCCACAACGTGGTAGAGTGGTACGCATCAAGAAGGGTCCGGATCTCGTCGGCCATGTCACACCTGGTCGGTCTGCTTGGGAGTGTAGCCGGCCTTTTCCAGCTCGGCCCGCAGAGGATCCACGGCATGAGGGCTGATGATTACCAGCCGGGGCGACATTTCGGCGATCAGGTACTTGTCCAGCGACGTTACCGCCTTCGCCTCAGCCAGGGCATAGTCATCGCCGAACTCGATCACCGTAAGGCCTTTGTAGATGCGAACCTGACCGTAGGCCTGCCACCATGACGCTAGTTGGCTGCGGATGGCGTCGGGCATCGGAACCTGTAGGAATTGCTCCCAGCCATCCAGGATCTCGGACAGGGCGGTGCCACTCTCGAAGGCTTCGTAGGCGGCCTGGGCATCCAGCCGATACTCAAAGTAATCGGCTTCAGCGATCGTTAGGCGAGCGATCTTGTCCAGCAGGCTGTGAGCCTGGGCGCTAACAGCCGAGGGCCTAAGGGTGACACAGAGTCCGTCCGCATTTACCGCTCCAGCCCCTGGTACAGCCGGGACCTGATCGACAGCGTGCCGTGGTGGGGGAACGGACTCTGTACGATCCAGATACAGTTCGCCCAGGCCCTGAAGGCGAAAGGCTGCCAGTTCCCCGCCTTCGAAGAAAAGGTCGGCCAATCCCAGCCAGTGCAAGGGTCCAGCGATGATCTGCCGGACAAAGTTCCCCTGGGCCAGGTCCCAGTGTTGTACGTTGCCCTGAAGCAAGGGTTGCCCATCCCTGGTCAGCAACCAGGCGCCTGCGCGCTGGCGTTGGGGGATCGAATAGGCCCGATAGTAGGGATCCTGTACCGTCTGATCAAACCTGGGCCAGATGGTGCGCAGTAGCTGGAACAGGTCCTTCAGAGCCACCCATTCTCCGTCTGGCAGGGTAGCCAGCGTACGAAGGACCAGTTGGCGAAACTCGACCAGATCCTTCCCCAAATTCATGGGCTTGTAGTACAAGTAATGGCAGGTACGCACGAAGTGTAGGGGCTTAACCGTCCGCAGTACCTCCCACAGCGCGCTCCAGTTCCACATGGTCAGGTAGATCCGGGCCAGAAGGGCCCGCTGGGCCAGTTCATCTAGGCGCAGGAACTGGGCCTTCACCTCGGGCCAGACGGTCGTTGGGCTGCCGGGTTGAAACACGCCCGTCGCTGCCAATAGGGAAAAGACAAACTCCAGGCGTGCTTCCCCATCGTCTCGCCCGCACTCGGCTCCGGCGGCCAGGGGAGCCAGGCGTACGATTGCCTCGTCGGGCAGGGAACGCCCTGGTGGTGGGAGCGTGAGCGTCAAGTCCGCACGATTCCTGATCTGCCCGCTCTTTTGCATCTGCGCGAGTTCGACCGGGTCATAGTCCCACCCCTCTAGATCGGGGAGAAACCGTTCCAGGCGGGGGCGGGGCATGGGCGGCCGCAAGCGTACAGGCTGTTGCTCCAGCAAGACCGCGATCTGGTTGGTGGTACGGACCAGGGCGTAAGGATCAGCCAGGCAAAGTCCTGTCCCGGCAGACTCTGTAGGCAGATTGGTCGTCATCTCCCCTAATAGGGGGGGGAAATGGCGGACAAGGGCAAAGGGAATGAAATCCTCCTTGTCGCCATACGCATCTCTGGCATAGCCGGGCAGCGCCAAGCCCGTTTCCCACAGATGGCGCGTAAAGGTGGGGGCCACCTTGTGGTTCCCAGGCGCTCTCCATGCTCTGGCTATTTCCTCCAGGTCTTCGGCTCGTACCCCAAAGCTCCCACTCAGGAGGAGCATTGCCCGGAGCATCAGCCGATGTTCCTCAGGCAGGTCCTGGATGGCCTGGGCGATCTCTTCAGGGTTGACAATGTACTTGGCAACCTGCTGTATAATATCCGCCTTGCGCGTCCCCTTCAGCCGCCAACCCCGGTTCTTGGCCATCCGACGCAGATCCTGAAGCTTTACCTGGGAGAGCCATGCTTCCAACTGCTCTTGATAGACGCGCTGGCGCTCTTCCCAGGACACTGCAATCCAGCTGGGTGTTTCTTCAGGACGATAGGTGGGTAGGGGATCAACTGCTGTGACTTCGATAGGGTATTCTTTGGAAAGGGGCACAGCACCTTTCGGAACAAACTCCTCCGGCGTCGATATCCACTTGAGCAGGACTGCGCCCACGTGCTTGCAGTAGCCGCTCCAATCATAGGGGCAGGTGCAACGTGCGTCAATGCCGCCCGCCCCGACCTCGATTTCCACTTCGTACAGTCGGCTACCGCGCACCAGGGCAGTGAGGGTCTGGCCCACACGCACCGGATTCCGAACCCGGGCTACGTAGCCTTGGGCCCGGCGCAGGCTCTTGGCGTTCAGTGGACCGCGAATGTCGGCCTCTCTGAGAGTTTCCAAAGTAGGCAAGGTACTACACTCCGCCTGTCGTGAGCCTGGGATGTGGATCAGTTGCGAAAGACTCGGACTCGACTAGCTCGCCTGCAATCGTCGCTGGTTCATAGTCCGCCACCTCGTCGTCGTAGAGGATGGTGTAGCGGTAGCCCTGTTCGGTGAGAAAGAGCTGGCGATTGGCGCTATAGTCCTGGTCGATGGTAGTCCTTGCTGACCAGCGTGTAAAAGTGGGCCAGCAACCCATTGTGCTTGGGGCGCAAGATGCGGCCCAGACGCTGAGCCTCCTCCTGGCGGCTGCCAAAGGTCCCGCTGATCTGGATCATGACGCTGGCATCGGGCAAGGTCAATGGCGAAATTTCCTACTTTGGAGACGATCAACCGGCTCAAAGTTCCCTCTCGAAACTCCTGATAGAGCTTGCGCCGCTCAATCACTGCCGTCTTGCCGGTGATGACCGGATATCCGTACTTTTCGGCCACTTGCTGGAGTTGTTCCAGGTACATGCCGATGATGAGCACCTGGTCGTCCGGATGCTTGGCCAACAGCTGGTCCAACACCTCGAATTTGCGCGGGTTCTCAGCGGCGACCCGGTACTTTTGCCTCGGCTCGGCCAGGGCATAGTCCATCCGTAGTTCGGGGGACATCGGGATGCGGATCTCAGTCACCTCGGCGGTGGCGATCCAGCCCTGTTTCTCCAGGTCTTTCCAGGGCACATCGTACTTCTTTGGGACCGATGAGCGAGAACACGTCGGTCTCCCGGCCATCCTCCCGTACCAGCGTGGCCGTCAGCCCCAGACGGCGGCGCGCTTGGAGTTCGGCCGTGATGCGAAAGACAGGGGCGGGCAGCAGATGCACCTCATCGTAGATGATCAGGCCCCAGTCCCGCTCGTTAAAGAGCCCAAAGTGGGGGAACTGCTCAAGCAGAGGTACGCCAGGTTTCTGTGTGCCGCGCTTGCGGTAGGTCATCGTCTGGTAGGTCGAGATGGTCACCGGCCGGATCTCCTTGCGATGACCCGTATATTCGCCGATCTGATCCTCGGTCAGCATTGTTTTGTCCAGCAGTTCGTCGATCCACTGTCGCACGGCGACAGTGTTGGGTGAGAGGATCAGGGTGTTGCACTGCATTTGCTCCATGGCCGCCATGCCGACCATCGTCTTGCCCGCCCCGCAGGGGAGCACGATCGACGCCCGAGCCGCCCTGGGCTGCGCCATCAGCATAGTAGATTTCGGCTGCTTCCTGCTGGTAGGCTCGCAGCGCAAAGGGTACTCGGCGCCAGACGATATCGGTCGCAGGCGGATCTCCAGCCCTTCGCCATCTACATAGCCAACCAGGTCCTCGGCCGGGTAGCCGATTTCGACCAGGGCATGTTTGATGTGGCCCCGCTGGGCCGGATCCACGCGCAAGGTGAAAGCATCGATGGGGGCCAGGATGTAGGGGGCGAGGCGCTTGTGCCGGGCCAGTTCGGTGACAATCAGCCTCCTCATCAGAGACAAGTACCAGATCGCCATCCTGCCGCATCAGCTTGACCCGGCCATAGCGCGAGATATAGTCGACAATGTCGACCCGTACGTTGCCGGGGACAGGGTATTTGCTGTATCGCTCCAACCCCTCCAGGATGGCCTGTCCGCGGCCAGCCCGGCAGATGCCGCGTTCCAGAGCGAGAGCGGCGTGATCCGATAGGTGTGAACGTATTCGGGGCTTTTTTCCAGTTCCGCAAAGCGAGCCAGCACGTCTCGCGCATTCTGATAGAGGTCGTTGTCGACCTCCAGCAGGACGCTCTTGTCTCCCTGGACGATAAGTGGATTCTCTGGATTATAGGTCATGTTGAAAAGTCACTGGCAAAAAGGCTGACTTGTAATCATAGCGCAAAACCGGGCCGGTGGCAAATGTGCTTGTCCACGAATCTGAAGGCTGTAACAGGGGCGCGTGGTTGGGGCAGGACTCGTGTCGTCATCCGGGCCATCGAGGGAAAGGGAATTGACGCTTGGGCTTATGCGGACTATACTGGCCTTGGTCTGTCTGTATCCCAGGGCAGAGGATCATATTCTACCCACGGAGTCACGTCCTCTATGCCAGAATTGATGCCCCGCCAGGATAGCCTTGTACTGTACAAAACGCGCCCGGCTCGAGTCATACGTGCCGGAAAAAAGCTCGAGATCGAGTTGGGTGGGGGTGAGACGCTAAAGGTCCGCCTCAAAGACGTTGAGGTATTGCACCCGGGTCCGATGGGCGATCTAGACCAACTTCAGCCGCAAACGGGAGAGGTAGAGACGGCCTGGGAGCTACTGGCCGGGGCCAAGACTGATCTGGCCGAGCTGGCTGAGCTGGCCTTCGGCGACTATACTCCGGCCAGTGCCTGGGCGGCCTGGCAACTGGTGGCCGAAGGACTTTTTTTCCACGGAAGTCCTGGAGCGATCGTGGCCCATTCACCGGAGGATGTGGCCCGCGAGCAGGCGGCCCGACAGGCCCGGGAGGCGGAGGAGCAGGCATGGCAGGGATTCCTCACTCGATTGCGCACCAGAAACGTCGGGCCCGAGGACGGACGCTACCTGAGGGAAGTGGAGGAAATCGCCCTCAAGCAGAGGGCCAAGAGTCGCGTGCTGCGGGAGTTGGGGCGCGCCGAAAGCCCAGAGGTAGCCCACGCTCTCTTGCTCGAGGTGGGCTACTGGGAGGTTACAAGAGATCCCTACCCCCGGCGGCTTGGCCTGCCCGAGTCTGTGGTATCTCTGGAACTCCCAGATCTCGCCAAAGAAGACCGGGTCGATCTGGCCCATCTGCCAGCCTTTGCCATCGACGATGAGGGCAACCAGGAGCCGGATGACGCGCTGAGCTTGGAGGGGGACCGCCTGTGGGTTCACGTGGCCGACGTGGCGGCCCTGGTAGGCCCTGGCAGTGAGATTGATCTGGAAGCCCGGGCTCGAGGGGCGACTCTGTACCTGCCTGAGAAGACAGTACCCATGTTGCCCATGCAGGCCATCGAGACTTTGGGGCTCGGCTTGGCAAAAGTATCCCCGGCCCTGTCCATCGGCCTGGATCTGAGTTCCAGGGGTGAAATCGGTTCCGTCGAGGTAGTGCGAAGCTGGGTCCAGGTCACACGTCTGTCCTACCGTGAGGCCGACAGCCGGCTGGACGAGGAACCCCTGAAAAGCCTGCACTCCCTGGCGCAAAGGAACGAGGCGCGGCGGTTGAAGCAGGGTGCCATAGCTCTCAACCTTCCCGAGGTCAAGGTGCAGGTCGAGGGGGAGGCTGTGAGCATCCACCCCCTGCCCCCACTCAGGAGTCGGGATCTGGTGACGGAGGCGATGCTTCTGGCGGGAGAGGCCATCGCCCAGTTTGCAGCAGAGAGGGCTATCCCCATCCCGTACGTTACGCAAGATCCACCGTATTCCGACGAAAGGCCTCAGGACCTCGCCGGGATGTACGCACTGCGGCGCGCCTTCAGACCCAGCCAGCCCAGTACGGTGCCCGGGCACCACGCCGGGTTGGGCCTGGAAACCTATGTCCAGGCCACCAGCCCTCTGAGGCGCTACCTGGATCTGGTTGTACACCAGCAGTTGCGGGCCTATCTGCGGCACGAAAGGCTGCTGGACGCCCAGGAGATCCTGGAGCGGGTGGGAGCAACTGCGGCAGTGGCTGGCAGCGTGCGTCAAGCCGAGCGGCTGGCCAGGCGGCATTGGACACTGGTCTACCTGATGCAGCGGCCAGGCTGGCGCGGGGAAGGGATCCTGGTAGAGCAGCGTGGTTCCCAGGGCACGGTACTCATCACCCAGCTAGATCTTGATGCCCAGGTACACTTGCGCCAGGACCTGCCTCTGAACAGCCCCGTCGATCTGGTTCTGGCCGAGGTCAAGCTGGCGGAGCTTGCAGCCCACTTTCAGGTCGTGCGCTGACAGTTGATTCGAATGGAATAACCATACTTGGTGGAAAAGAAAAAGGACCTCCTGCCAAAGGAGGTCCTTTTTGGTGGCGAGGGCGGGATTTGAACCCACAACCAAGGGCTTATGAGTCCCCTGCTCTTCCATTGAGCTACCTCGCCGTCTACTTATGGTCAAAGGCAGATAGTGCTTCGCACTACCTGCCAGGATAGTGCCCACTATCTGCCGTCACTCCAGGTAGCGGGGGGAGGATTCGAACCTCCGACCTTTGGGTTATGAGCCCAACGAGCTGCCTCTGCTCCACCCCGCATCGTCGGAGAGATTATACTGAATTTCTTGCAGCCCGTCAACTTTGGGGACGGCCAAGACACGGGACGGTGGGGGCTAGCCCATGCCAGCCAGCGTCACCACAGTTACAAACAACCAGATCGTAAAAGCCCCAACAAGAGCGGCGGTGCCGCCAAGGCCCAATCGCATCCATACAAGACGGGCCGCGGCCGGGTCGAGAGGGAGCGGCGTGTCTCTGGCAGTATCTGCCATCTGCCCTGGTTCCAGCGGTGGCGGCACAGGTCCCTGGTCTGCTGTCGGGTCCTGCCTGGCCTGAGCCAACTCGCGCAAACGAAGGCTAGCCTGCGTTCGTACCTCAGGGGAACCGCTGCACCTCACCGCAGCCGTGAAGGCACTCGTGGCCAGGGGTAAACGGCCCCTGGCCCAGTAGACCAGGCCCTGGTTGTAGTAGGCCAGGGCAAAATCCTCATCCTGAGCTAGCGCTTGCCGATAGCGAGCGATGGCCTCATCCAGTTGGCCTTCCTTTTGATACTCCAGTCCGATGTCAAAGTGAATCTGCGCGGGGCTCTGGGGGAGGGGATCGCTGCCGGTTGAACCCGGGACTGGTTCTGGTTCGTCTTCAGTCTCAGGCCTCCGAGAACCGCGAAGCATGCCTACCAGGCTCATCACTGCCCGGAAACCGTCCAGCGGGGGCAATGGCAGCAGGTTAAAGAAGGCCAGCAACAGGTTCACCATGATCATGTAGTAGGTAAAGGCCACCACAAATCCTTGGGCGTCCGGCCCAGGCTGCTCATAGATCAGATATTGCATGACATCAAAGGGGGCGGCTCCGGTCGCCGTCCAGACGACCGTCACCGTTGCTGCCATCCCAAAAAGGACCAGCAAAGCGGTAAGGATGTTGGCGGCAGGCCCGGCAATGGCAACCAGAAAGACACCGAATTCCTGATTCTTGATGCGCAGCCGGTTTTGGTCGACCCACACCGGTTTGGCCCAGCCAAAACCCACCAACAGAAAGGCGATCATGCCTACCCAAGAAACGTGGCGTAGGGGATTAAAGCTCAGGCGTTTGCGTTCCACCTGGGTGGTGTCGCCCAGCAGAAAGGCCACCAGGGCGTGAGCCAGTTCGTGCACCGTGAAGCCGACAAAGAGGGCAGGGAGGAGGAGTAGGGTAGACCAGGTGGGCGGCCAGTTTACGAGATTGCCCATATTCCTCACACAGCCTCGGGCAGCGAAAAAGTAAACTGCCGCTCAGCTCGGGTCACCAGTTCATTCTCGTAGAACACGCCTACGTGCAGCGTGTATTCACCCGGGCCTGGATCCTTGCGCAGGTGCATGATCTTGTCCAGCATCCATTCTCGATTCTGCAGCAATCGGATGCTGCAGCATTCATCATCGTCTGGACCCACGATCACCAGATCCATGTCTACGGGCTGCGAGCAGGGCGTTACGTCCACGGCCACATCTACACGCCGCCCATCCAGTGGATTCACGCCCACACTTTCAATGCGGATCTCGGACACTGGTACCGGCGGCCGGCCTGACGAGAATGGGTTCTGAGACAAGACTCACTCCGGAGGAAAGCTTTTTGTGTTCAGCTTTCAGCGATCATGATTGAGAAATTGGTATTCGTCGGTCAGCATCGAGGCCCTCGCCCTTTATGCGATAGGCGTTTGCCCTGCTGCCCTGGGGCGCAAGTTGGATACGATGGCCGAGCGGTCCTCATTATACACTGCCCGGCTGGTGTGGTCAAACGCCAGCCGAGCAGTCTCCGTGGTTGCACAACTCCTTAAGCGCTGGCTGTCGCCTCCTGTGGTTGCACTTCCGGCCGGCGCAGGTCACGCATGGCCTGTTGGTCCATGGTCGAGATGCGGGGCATGTCGATCATGTTCATGCGGATCATACGTTCGGTCATTTTGTTCACAAAAGCACGGTTCAACGCCGGGTAGCCCGCCATCTGGCGCAGCGTGCTGGCTAGTACCTGCAACAGATTGGAATCTTCCTCGAGGATCACGTTGGCCGTGCGGGGCACTGCGGTCAGGGCCGCAATCTCGCCAAAGAAATCGCCGGCTCGCAGTACCTCCAGTACCCGCTCCCGGCCATCCTCCTCGCGCCCGGCCACCGCCGTGCCTTCCAGGATCAGGTAGGCAGCGTCGCTGACCTCGCCGTGGCGCAGGACGACGGTCCCGGCCGGTGCCTCGATGTAGGTCATGTCTTTGAGCAGGCCCTTCCGCTCCTCCGTGCTCAGCTCGGCAAAGGCAGGCATCCGGGTTGCGTAGCGGTTCAGGTCGGCCAGCACCGCCGCCCGGCCTACCGCCAGCCCTGGCGCGACCGGCACGCTGCGCAACAGGCTCACCGCCCGCCGCCACCGCGCCGCCGGCTGGCGCAGCCCGGGCAGCACGGCCGCCAGCGCCCCGCCAAACAGAATGAGCAGGGAGGCGGCCAACATCATCCAGCGCACATCCAGCACGTCCGCCAGTCCGGCCAGGGCCATGCCCACCAGGTACACGACATCCCGCGAGACAAAGTAGGCGCTGGCCACGCGGCCCCGGATCTCACGCTCCGTGTAACGCTGCAGGATCAGCCTGCGACCGATAGCCCCTGGCGCGTTCATGAAGCCCGAGAGCGTTACCAGCGCAAAGGCCACGGGGATCGATGTGGCCCCGGCGTAAAAGACACCAAAGATCCCCATCCCCAGCCAGCTCAGCGCCATCCACTGGCCTTCGCGCAAGCGGTCCACCAGGCCCGCCATCAGCAGGCTGCCAACGACAAAGCCTACCGACGTCAAAGCCTCCTGCACGCCGTACTCAAACTCGGTGGCCCCCAGGGCTTCTGTGGCAAAGGGCAGGAGCAGCGTGTTCCACATGCCAAAAGCGACCATGATGGGTACCGATACGATCACCAGCGAGCGCAGTATCTGCGAGTCGAACATGTACTGGAGGCCGGCCTTGAGGTTGCGCATCACGACCTTGATGTTGGTCTTCTCATCCACGGCATAGGAGGGCACCCGCATGGCCAGGATGCAGGCAGCTGAGAGGAGAAAGGTCAGGGCGTCCAGGTAGAAGGCCCATTCAATAGCGGCCGCGGATGCGATCAAGCCCGCAGCGGCAAAGCCAATCGCCGTCGAACCAAAGGAACTGATGGCCAGCATCGAGTTGGCCGCGCCAAGCTCCTCCTCCGAGGCCACGTCGGGCAGCAGGCTCTCTTCCGCCGGCGCAAAGAACTGCCCCACCGCGCTGGTCAGCATGATCAGTACATACAGCCAGACGATGCTGTAGGGCACCAGAAAAGGGATGAGCAGGACCAGGAAACCGCGGATCACGTCCGAGGCGATCATGATCCGCCGCCGGTCATAGCGGTCGACAAAGACCCCGGCTATCAGGCCCACGACCAGCGTGGGAATGACGGTGGCCATCAGCATCAGACCGACGCTCAGCGCGGAGCCGGTCAGGCGGTAGACCAGGATCGACGCCGCCAGGGATGTCAGCGAGGTGCCGATGGTGGAGACGAGTTGGCCGCTCCACAGCAGGGTAAAGTTTCGATTGCGGAAAACGGCAAAGGCTGAGACTTTGCTTTCACCCGCTTCGGTCATTGGATCCTCCTCCTTTCATGGCCTGGCAGGTGATCCTGGCCAGGCGTTCCTCCATGAACTTGATGTTTTTGCGCTTCCCCTCCCCCGCAGGCGCTGCGCTGCGGCCGTGAAGTAATGGTGGTTTTCCAGCATCCTCAATTGGCTGCGGATCCACTGCTCTAGACTTACCGAGACGCCTGATGAGGCCATCTCGGTCTGTAGCGCCTCGTTGCGAGGCAGGAAGTCGTCGCGACCCAGAACGTCCAAGTCCGCATCGGCCAGGATCTCCTCCAAGGGCGTCTGTGGCGTTTGGGGCAACTGGGTGGCCATGATCATACCCTGGATAGCTGCCACCTGGGCCTGGGAGAAGCCAAAGGTCGGCAGCAGCTCCGCTGCCAACTCGGCACCAATCCGCTCATGCTCCTGTTGCTGTACTACAAAACCCAGGTCGTGATACGCGGCTGCCACTTCCAGCAGCTGGGACTCTTCCTGACTTACGCCGGTCATCGCCGCCAGGCGTTGGACTGCCGGCAGAACATCATCCCGGGTGTGGAACAGGTTGTGGTAGGTCAGCTTGGGCGACAGCTCCCGCTCCAGCCGCTCCAGCGCCAGTGCTTTCGCCCCCTCATAATCTACGTCCTCCTGCCCATAGAACTCTGTACTGAGCACCGCGGCCCCGGCGTCGAGTTCCAGGCTCTCCTGCAGGTATCGCTCCGCGTCCTCGAACGCGCCTGTTCGTAGTGCCTCTTGCCCCGCCTTCTCCAGGTAGTCGATCGCCCTCGCCGGTTCCTCCGCCTGCCGCCAGTGATGGGCCAGGGTGGCATAGTGAGGCGCCAGGTTCTCCATGTAGCGGCGCTCATAGCCCTCGGCTGCCAGCCGGTGCATGTGGCGCCGCTGGGCGAACAGCATCGAGCCGTATGCCAGCTCCCGGACGGCACCACCTTGGAATCTGTACGTTTCTTCTGCCGATTCCTGGACCACCAGGCCCGCATCTTCCAACACCCGCAGGTGCTCGCCCAGTCGAGCCCTGCCCGGATCGGCGGGGTGGATCTCTGCCATCATGGCGACGGAGAACGAGTGCCCGAGCACGCTGGCCAGCTTCAGGGTCAGCTGCTGTCCTGGTGTCAGCTGGTCAATGACGGCCTGGAGTACTCCCTCATCGCCGGTGGCGCGTTCTGGTTCCCCGAGCGGACAGAAGACCGGGATCGGATCTTCCATGCCCTTGACGGCAACAGGCGGCAGCCTTTCAAAGGCCATCTGTGCCTTCGCGCCGTGGTACACCGCCTCGTCACAGAGGATAGCGCCTACCTCGGCCTGCATCATCAGCCTGGCTGCCAGGATTGTCCTGTCGCCCAGGACGCCGTAGGTGCGCTGTGTGGGACCGCCATAGGACCCTGTCCGCATCAGACCCCTGGCCAAGCCCACTTGAACGCCGGTGATAAATCCCAGCGACGGGGGTGGCGACCGAAGTGCCAGGCCTGCGCCAACAGCCCGGACCTCGTCGTCGCTGTGGGCTATGGGCGCCCCAAAAGCGGCATACAGATAGCTGCCCTTGTCGCCGGTGGTCAGCTGGATCAGTGCACCCTCCCGCTCTTCGATCACGCTCTGTACCCAGCGCACGTAGGCGTCCAGCTTTTTTCCCGCCTCCTCATCCCCGTCATAGTCGATGCCTCCAAACCGGACGAACAGGGCAACAGCCGGCCGCAGCTCGGCCAGGAACTGCTTCATGCCGCTGCACATGCGGCGGTACACCGCGGGCAGGAGCCAGGGCCGGCATTGCTCCTCGGACAGGCTGTTTGGCGGCAGCTCGGGCCAGGGCAGCTCGGGTACAGGCTCATCCAGGCCCGAGACGACCGCATAGCGCTGGCCTGTGGGATCGTCGATGCGCCAACCGGCAATCCTGACGCTTCCGCCGGCCCGTTCGACGATGCCGGCCTGAACAACGACTTCCTCAGGCTGAGCCAGCTGCTCGGCCCGGGCCAGGTCGTCCAGCGTCCGCCCCGCAACGACCTCGATGTTCTGGATCTGGGGATCACCGGCCAGGAAGCGGCGTACCGGGCCGCATACGACGGCGACCTTGATGGCCAGTGAGAAGGAGTCGCCTGACGGAGTCTGGACGGCGGCGAAGGGAGTCATGGCCTGCTGCATGGCCAGCCCGCAAGCTACGGCGCGCAGACCTGCGCCCGCTGATGCTGCGACAGGCTCACCACGCAAGCTGAGGGCAGGGTCGTCATCCAGCCAGCAGGTGATGGCGTCGCCGCTGAAGCCAATGATGCTGCCCCCGTAGCGGTGTACCTCGGCGATCAGCGCCCCGTAGACCTGGTTCAGCAGCCGGGTGAGCTCCTCCGCCCCGCGCTGCAGGCCCAGGGACTGGGCCAGGGCGGCCGTGAAAGGTGTAAAGCCGGAGATGTCGGCGAAAATCGCCGCTCCCGTGGTCCGGTCGGGCAGGGTGCGCCCGTGTACCAGCGCCTGGCGGCGATCCATGGGCACATAGACGCTGGGCGGCTCGACAAAGGCAAGTCGCATCTCCTCGACGTCCAGTTGTAGCTGCTGCAACTGCTGCTTCAAACGCTGCTCGCGTAGGTACACCTCGCGGGCCATACGCTGAAAGACGCGGGCCAATTGGCCCAGCGCGTCTTCCCGCGCCGCCACCGTGTCCAGGCTCTCGGGGTCGAACCTCGCCGCCTCTACCGCCTGGGCGGCGCTGGCGACGCGGGCGACCTGTTCCAGGTATTCTAATTCCAGGTCGCGCAGGCGCTTCTCGGCCAGCGAGGCATTCAGCCGCGCTGCCAGCAGGGCGGGATTAAAAGGCTTGGGCAGGTAGTCGGTGGCGCCCATCTCGATGCAGCGGACGACGCTGTCCATCTCTTCCAGGGCGGAGATCATGATCACCGGGATGTGGTGCAGGTCGTCGTCAGCTTTGACCTGTTCCAGAACCTGATAGCCATCCATCTCGGGCATCAGGATGTCAAGCAGGATGACGTCGAAAGGCCCAGCCTGGCCCGAACGCAGCAGGGCTAGCGCTTCCTTGCCATTTTCGGCCATGGTGACCTGATGCCCTTGCCTCCTCACATCACGGTCCAGCATCTTGCGGTTGACGATGTTGTCGTCCACCACGAGGACGTGGCCAGGTTTGGCCGCCATGCTAGCTGCCCTTCTCGATGGTATCCAGGGCGAGTCTGACCCTCTCGTATTCGGCCGCCGCCTGCGCGATCATGGTCCCGGCACCATCCAAGGGCCCAGACTTGCCCAGATCTTCCAGTTCCTTACACATGCAGGCGAGCGTCGTCGCCCCAAAGGTGGTACTGTTGGATTTTAGGCTGTGCGCCGCCCGGCGCAGGCCTTCGCCATCGCCACCAGCCAGAGATGTCTCCATGGCTGCCAACTGGTCTGGTGCATCGCTAAAATAGTCCTGCATCAGCTCGGCCAGGAATTCGTCGTCGCCTCCCAGGGATGCCAGGAGGGCGTCCAGGGCACCCTGGTCGATCACGCTTGATTCAGTCATAGTCTCCTCTCCACCTGATCGATAGACTTCCAAGGTCTACCGAGACTTCGGAGGTCTGAACCGTTACTCCTCCAACGGCCGGCAGCGGCTCAGCGCGGCCGTCAGCTCCTCCACCCGGATCGGTTTGCCCAGGTAGTCGTCCATCCCTGCGGCGTAGCAGGCATCCCGGTCCTCCTTCATGACGTTGGCCGTCAGGGCGACAATGCGCGGCCGCCGCCCGACCTCCCATTCCTGTACAATGGCCCGGGTCGCCGCCAGGCCGTCCATCTCGGGCATCTGTACATCCATTAGCACGACGTCGTAGGGCTTCCGGCGCAGGGATTCGATGGCCTCCAGGCCGTTGCCGGCCACGTCGGCCCCGTAGCCCAGCCGCTTCAGCAGCCGCAGGGCCAGCTTCTGGTTCACCGGGTTGTCCTCGGCCAGCAAGATGCGCAGGGGCAGCCGTCGGCCCATCTCCGGGTCGAACTCTCTGGAGACTTCCGAAGTCTGAGAGACTTCGGAAGTCTGGTCCGGCGCCAGGATCGCCACCAGCGTGTTGTATAACTGCGAAGCCCGGATCGGCTTGAGCAAGAAGCCGGCCAGATTCTGCCCCTTGACCTCGGCATCGCCCCGCCCCAGCGAGCTGACGATCACCAGCGGCAGTTCCTCGGGCGCCCGCACCTTGCGGATCTCGGCGGCAAGCATCAGGCCATCCATGTCCGGCATCTGCCGGTCCAGCAACGCCACGTCGAAGGGGTCGCCGCGCTTGATCCACGCCAGTGCCTCCTGGGGCGACGCCGCCGCCCGCGGCGCCATGCCCCAGGCCTCCGTCTGCAGGCTCAGGATGCGCTGGCTGGTGGCATTGTCGTCGACGATGAGCACCCGTTTGCCGCGCAGGTCGGCCTGGCTGGCCTGCAAGTAGGCGCGCGCCGGGGCCTCGCTCTGCTCGGCCTGGATGGTAAAGTGGAAGGTGCTGCCCCGCCCGGGGACCCCCTCGCTTTCGACCCACATCCGGCCGCCCATCAGTTCGCTGAGGCGCTGGCTGATGGCCAGGCCCAGCCCGGTGCCGCCATACTTGCGCGTCGTCGAGCTGTCCACCTGGCTGAAGGAGCGGAAGAGGCGGTCCCTGCGGTCGGGTGGGATGCCGAGGCCGGTGTCCTTGACCGAGAAGTGCAGTTCGTGGATGGTGTGCGTGTTGCGTGTTCCTTCGGCTCCGCTCAGGACAGGTGCGTGTTGCGTGAGGGCGGTGCTGGTCACGCTGACCAGGACCTCGCCTTCGTCGGTGAACTTGATGGCGTTGCTCAGCAGGTTGAGCAGGATCTGGCGCAGGCGCGTCTCGTCGCCGGCGATGGCCGCTGGTACCCCGGGTTCGATGAGGCAGCCCAGCTCCAGCCCCTTTTCGGCCGCTCTCGGCGCCACCAGGCTCACCGCCCCCTCCACGCACTCGCGCAGGTCAAAGGCTTCCTGCTCCAGGTCGATACGCCCCGCCTCGATCTTGGAGAAATCGAGGATATCGTTGATGACGGCCAGCAGCGCGTCGCCGCTGGTGCGGATCGTCTCGGCGAACTCTGCCTGCTCGGTGCTCAGTTTCGTATCCAGCAGCAGGCTGGTCATGCCGATAACGGCGTTCATCGGCGTGCGGATCTCGTGGCTCATGGTCGCCAGGAAGGTGCTCTTGGCCTGGGTCGCCGCCTCGGCCTCCTGCTGGGCCGCTTCGGCCGCGGCGCGGGCCTCCTGGGCCGCCTCGAAAAGCCGGGCGTTCTCGATGGCGATGGTCGCCTGCTGGGCCAGGCCGGCCGAAAAGTCCAGGTCAGCTTCGCTGAACGCTTCGTCCTCCGGATCGCGCCAGACGGCCAGGGCGCCGATGGCCCGTTCCTGGGCCAGGAGGGGGGCAACCATCAGCCTCTCTCCCACCGGTTCCTCCTCGGCGCCGACGATAGGGACGGAGCGCGGATCCCGAGTAGCGTCATCAATCCGTTCGGCCACCCCGCTTTGCACGATATGGCCCACCATGCCCCGTCCTACTTCGAGGTCATGACCCAGCAGGGCATCGGCATAGTTGCCAACGGCGGCGATGACCCGCAGCATCCGGCCGTCAGGCTGGAGCAGGTAAACGGCGCTGCTGGCGGCAGCCAAAAGGTCCTTGCCATGGCCCGCGATCCGCTCCAGCACGGTGGGCAGGTCCAACGTAGCGGCCACGTCGCGCCCCGCCTCGGCCAGGGCGGCCATCTCCCCGGCGCGGCGCTGGGTCTCCTGGTAGAGCTGGGCGTTGTGGATGGCGGCACCCACGTTGGCGGCGATGATACTCAGCAGCCGCACGTCGTCCTCGTCAAAGCGGCCCTGCTGCTCGGTGCTCTGGACGCTGATGACACCGATCACCTCCCGGCCTACCGGGATGGGCACGCCCAGGTAGGATTTGGCGGGCACGCCGACGACCTCGGCCGTCAGCTCTCCAGGGCGCCACTCAGGCTCCCGGTTGATCAGAAGGGGCTGCCCGCCCTGAATGATCTGGGAGGTCAGCCCCTGCCCCAGTTCGAGGGGCCGGAGTTCTTCGCCAAAGAGATAGGGGAAGTTGATCACCTTGGCTTGCCGGTCGAGCAGGGCCACGTAGGCGATGTCGGCCTCGAAGGTCTGGCGCACCTGTTCGCCGACCAGTTGGATCAGGGCCTCCAGCTCCAGCTCGGAGGCCAGGGCCTGGCCGACACGGTTGACGGTGGCCAGCTCGGCGGCCCGCTGTCGGCTCTCCTCCAGCAGGCGCGTCGTCTCGGCAAAGAGGCGGGCGTTCTGCAGGGCCACGGCGGCGTTGGCGGCGATGGTGCCCAGCAAGCGGCCGTCGGCCTCCTCAAAGGTGTTCTGCCGGTAGCTCTGGACATTGATCACGCCCGTCACCTGGCCACCAGACAGGATCGGCACGCCCAGCCAGGATTCGGTCTTTTGCTCATCGGGGTCGTCAGGATCGAGGGGAATCTCGATGGCGCCCTGCTCTAGCTGAGCCTCGTGCGTGCCCAAAACCAGCGGCAGGCGCGAATCGATGACCCGCGAGGTCAACCCCGCACCCAGGGCATAGGGCGCCTGTTCCGGCAGGCGCTGGCCGGCTTCCTGCCAATAGAGATAGTGCAGCAGGTTCGTCTCCCGGTCGTAGAGGGCCACCCCCGAAGCATCGGCCCTGAACAGCTCGGCGGCCTTGTCGCCCACCAGGTCGACGATGCCCTGCTGGTCCAGTTGGCCGGCCAGCGCCTGGCCCACGTCGTTGATGATGGCCAGTTCCGAGGCCCGTTGCTCGCTCTCCTCCAGCAGGCGCGTCGTCTCCTCGAACAGGCGGGCGTTCTCCAGGGCGACGCTCATGCTGTTGGCCAGCGTACTCAGCAGCCGCACGTCCGACTGGCCGAAAGCGTGCTCGCGGTCGATGTTGTGCAAGGAGATGGCACCCCGTACCTGGTCGCCGGCGATGAGCGGCACGACCAGCATCGACCGCTCGCTTTCGGTGCCGGGCACAAGCTGCATGCCCAGCTCCGTAGCACGGCGCTCGAGCATCTTTGTTAATCAGCACCGCTTCGCGGGTGCGGATCAGGTGCTCGGCCATGCCGCTGAAGGGCACTGGCTCCGGGTAGAAGCGCTGGCCCTTTTCGAAGGAGTAGCGAACATGCTGCAGGCGCGCCGCGTGATCGTAGGTCAGAATCAACAGGGCCTGGGCGTCAAAGAGGTCGCGGATCTGGTCGCCGACCAGGTCATAGATGGCCTGCATCTCCAACTGTTTGGCCAGCCCCTGCTGGACGCTGTTGATGATCTGCAGCTCGGCCGTCCGCTGCTGCGTCTCTTCCAGCAGGCGCGTCGTCTCCTCGAACAAGCGGGCGTTCTCCAGGGCCACGCCCATGCTGGCCGCCAGCGTGCTCAGCAGGCGGACGTCCCCCTCGTCGTAGCGGTTCTGGGGCCAGTCTTGCAGCGTGATCGTACCGGTCACCTCCCGGCCAACCACGATCGGCACGCCCAGCCAGGATTCCTCATGGGGACCAGCGCCAAGGAAGACCCCACCGTGCTCCTGCTGCTCCAGTACGGTGCCCAGGACAAGCGGCTGGCGGCTCTGGATGACGATGGAGGTCAGGCCCTCACCCAACTCCATCGACCTTGCTTGGACCGGCAGGCCTTGACCGTCCATCCAGTACGGGATGTCGAGCCGGTTGGTTGCCCTGTCATACAGCGCGACAAAGGTCATCTGCCCGCCAAAGATCTCGCGCACCTTGTCGCCCACCAGGTCGATGATGGCCTGAAAGTCCAGCTTGGAGGCCAGTCCCTGTTGGATGCTGTTGATGATCTGAAGTTCGGAGGTCTGCTGCTGCGTCTCTTCCAGCAGGCGGGTGGTCTCCTCGAACAGCCGGGCGTTCTCCAGGGCGACGCCCATGCTGGCCGTGATGGTGCTCAGCAGGCGCATGTGACTTTCGTCGAAGGCATGCTGCTCGTAGCTCTGGACATCCACCACGCCCATCACCTCGTCGCCGGCCAGGATGGGCACGCCCAGATAGGACTGGACGAACTGCTCGTCGGGGTGGTCTGGATGCGGCCATCCACACAGCGCCAAGCTCGTGGGCCGTCTCCTGCGTGCCAAAGACCAGGGGCTGGCGTGCTCTGAATGACCTTGGAGGTCAAACCCCGGCCCAGCGGGATAGGATCCGAATGGAGCCTCTGGCCCCGTTCGATGGTATACGGATTGTGGATCAGATCCGTGCTGCGAGTCGTAGAGGCGGATGGCCGTCGAGTCCGCGGCCAAGATCTCGCCGATCTTGTCGCCCACCAGGTCGATGATGGCCTGGAAATCCAGCTTGGAGGCCAGCCCCTGCTGGACACTGTTGATGATCTGCAGCTCGGCGGTTCGCTGCTGCGTCTCTTCCAGCAGGCGCGTCGTCTCCTCGAACAGCCGGGCGTTCTCCAGGGCCACGCTCAGGCTGGCCGCCAGGGTGCTCAGCAGCCGCACGTCCGATGGGCTGAAGGCATTCTCCCGGTCTATGTTCTGCAGGCTGACATAGCCCCGCACCAGGTCGCCGACCACCAGCGGCATGTAGAGCGCAGATTTTGGCATTTCCGTGCCCGGCGTCACCTGCAGCCCGAATTCGGCCATGGCCTGGTTAGTGAACTCATTCAACAACACCAGTTGGCGGCTTCGGATGAGGTGGCGGTGCAGGTTGTTCAACGGTTCTGGCTCGGGATAGTAGCGCTGTCCCTTTTCGATCAGATAGTTGGTATGCCACAGCTCTGCATCGTGCTCGAAGGAGTTGAGATCGACCACCTGGGCGTCAAAGGTGTCCCGGATCTGATCGCCCACCGCGTCATAGATGGCCTGGATGTCCAGCTCTGCGGCCAGGGCCTGCTGCACGCTGTTGATGACCGCCAGCTCGGCGTTCCGCTGCTCCGTCTCGGCCAGCAGGCGGTTGGTTTCTTCGAACAACCGGGCATTCTCCAGGGCGACGCCCATGCTGGCTGTGATGGTGCTCAGCAGGCGCAGGTGTCCCTCGTCGTAGGCGTGCCGCTCGTAGCTCTGGACGTCCACCACGCCCATGACTTGGTCACCCACCAAGATGGGCACCCCCAAGTAGGACTGAGTGAACTCTTCGTCAGGATGGTCGGGAAGCGGCAAGAAGATGGCACCAAACTCGTGGGCAGCCTCCTGCGTGCCAAAGACGATGGGCTGGCGGCTCTCGATGACCTTTGAGGTAATGCCCGGGCCGAGCGGTCGTGGCTTCTCGTAGAAGCGGTGGCCCCGCTCGGCGCTATAGACAAAGTCCACCAGCTTGGTATCCCCGTCGTACAGGCTGATGTTCGTCGAGTCGGCGGCAAAAATCTCGCCGATCTTGTCGCCCACCAGGTCGATGATGGCCTGGAAGTCGAGTTGCTGGCCCAGCCCCTGCTGGATGCTGTTGATGACGCTCAGCTCGGCGTTGCGCTGCGCCAGGCGTTCGTTGGCCGCTTGCAGCTCGGCCGTGCGCTCCACCACGCGCTTTTCCAGGGTCTCCGTCCACTGCGCGTTCTCCACGGCCACGGCTGCCAGGTTGGCCAGGACCGTCAGCAGGTCGCGATCCCGCTCCGTGAGACGGCCATAGATGCCGCTCAGATCGGTGTAAACCAGGCCCAGCAGCTTGCCCCCGGCCACCAGCGGCGCGCACAGGACCGAGCGCTGGCCCAACTCCTCCCCGTCTTTGGCGGGCAAGCCTGCCCTGAGCTTCGAAGGGTTGCCAACTTGCCCTACAGGAAGGTGGCGCAGGATGGGGACGCGCTTCTGCGCTAGCTCGTCCAGGATGGGTGTGATCTCGTCCAGCCAAGACCCTTGGGGTTTTCCGGAAACCCCAAGGGTCTGTTCTTCGCTCAGTACCGCCAACCGTCGCTGCCCTTCGTCATCGATCAGAAACAGCGCCGCTCGCTCCGCCCCGGTCAGCTCCACGACTTCGTCCAGGATGAACTGGGGCAGGTCGCCGGCCTCGCGGCGGGCGTTCAACCGCACGCCGACCTCGATCATGCGCGCCAACTGGGCCTGGGGGTCGACGGGCCCGGTCAGGCCATCAGTCATCGGCGCCAGGGGTAGGCCCCGCTCCGCCGCCCCGGCCAGCCAGGCCTCCACGACCTGGCGGTTGATGGCCACCTTGTTGAAGTAATTGCGCCGCAGCCCGTCGTCGCTGAGCGTGGCGACGCTGGCTAACATCGCTTCCCGCGCCCGGTCGAGCGCGTACCACGCTGCATCGTCTGACTGCGGAACGCTGACCGCCGATGGCTCCGACAGGGCCTGGTAGCACCACCACCATACCTCCTGCGCCGGGTACTCGCCAACGGCATCGCCTGCAGTCTGCAGCAGGGCCACGGCCTGGGTCGTGCACTCCCGGGCGTCCTGCCGGTCGCCCAGCCCCAGGTGCGCCGCCCCCAGCCAGGCCAGGCAGGTGGCCCGATCCGCCGCTGCGGCCACATCCGCCGCCATCTCCGCCGCGACCTGGAACAGGTCGCGCGCCTCGCCCGCGCGACCGTGGGCCAGGGCCACCTCTCCCAGGCCCAGCCAGAAGGACATTTCTGCGAAGCGGTCGCCCACCGCCTGGGCGATTGTGCGCCCCTCTTCAAAGAAGCCTTCGGCCCGGTCCAGCTCACCCAGGCTCAGACTGGCGCGTCCCGGGCCATCGAGAAAGTAGGCCAGGGAGAGCTGGGCCCCCATCTTTCGCCCCAGCTCGACAGCGCGCTGGCCATAGTCATGCGCCCGCCCGTACAGGCCCAGCTTGTGATAGACCAGCCCCAGGTTGTTGTAGATCACGGATTGGCGCTCGATGTGGCCGATGGCCTCAAAGCGGGCCAGCGCCTGCTCGTAGCGGGCGCGCTGGCTCGCATGATCGGAGGAAGAAACGCCCAAACCATTCAGCGCATTGCCCTCCCCTTCCTGATCCCCCACCTGGCGGTAGAGGGCCAGCGCTGCCAGGCTGAAGGCCCGGTCCTGAGCTGTCTCACCCCGTCGCTGCGCCAAAAAGGCCAGCAGTCGTTGGCTCTGAGCCTGGCCAGCCAGGTCGCCCAGCTCGCGGAACAGGCCCCTGGCCTCCTCGGCATAGGCCTGGCTGAGGGCCAGATCGCCTGAATGGCCGCAGGCATCGGCCAGTGCCGCCAGGCTGCCGGCCTCCAGACGGTGCCCCTGCCCCTCGGGCAAGTCCGCGTGCTCGCGAGCCAGGGCCAGGGCTGCCTCGGCCGTCTGCCGCGCCTCTGCCAGGCGGCCCCTCTGGATCTGGTATCTGACCTGGCGGTGCATGACCCGCACCTGGCGGGCTGGGTCATCGATCTCACTGGCCAGGGCAGCCATGGCCGCCAGATCGGCCTCCTCGGCCGCCAGGTCCCCCAGGTGCCGGTAGCCCTCGGCCCGGCCATCCAGCAGCTCGTAGGCGGTCTGGGACGGTAGGGGCGGGGTTTCCCCGCCCGTTGCGCCCAGGGCCTGCGTGTAAAGGGACAGCGCCTCTTCCCATAGGTAGGCGCTCTGGGCTCGGGCCGCGGCAGTTTTTAGCTCCTCGATGGATTGCTTGGTTCTGGTGTCCTCTGCCATCTCACTCTATCTTTCTCCATGCAGCTTGTTCCCCACCACATTTCTCCACGAAACTGGAGCCGTGCCGCCTCAATCGCCGCCCCGGGATCGTAGCTACCCCTCTG
This sequence comes from uncultured Chloroflexia bacterium, assembly GCA_963700285.1. Taxonomy (GTDB): domain Bacteria; phylum Chloroflexota; class Anaerolineae; order JAAYZQ01; family JAAYZQ01; genus CAWANP01. Next base: position 713,096 of record CAVOXA010000001.1, read on the forward strand.
GGCCCCAGATGGAATCTAGCAGCATGTGCCAGGTTGGAGGCAGATGAGGGATAGGCCGTTGAGAGGGTTTCCGTTGCCTGGACATGGCCCGGAATCCGACGTACCACTGCCTGGAGGGCAGGTTGATCCGGTGCCAATGGGGGGCACAGATGGACATAGGTGCCAGAGACGGGCCGGAAACGGTCGACAAGCCTGCCTGGGGTAACAGACTATGGATCATGTCCCTCTTTTCCTCCCTGCGCCTCGGACATGGTTTTGGAGATTGCAGCCACAGGCCTCCGCTGGGGCCCTCTGCCTGCATCTGAACAGCGATAAGGAGGACGAAGCTGCCCTTTAGGGTCAAGTTCTACTGCCAGGCCGGGGTTCAGCAACGTCTTCGTTGGAATTGAGAGCGTCTAGAACCTATGCTTCGGCATTATACCACATAGTTGCTGGGTCGCAAACTCGAGCCTCGGAGCATCCAGGATTATGGACGCCGGTAGGGCGAGAGCAGGGTCAATGCGGACGGGTTGGATGGGAGCCTGGGGTCTGGCTACTGCTCTAGCACGCGTATTGTGGCCAGAGGGTAGGTTGAGCCCAGGGGGAAGGGCCCGCGGCGAACCGGGAACCAGGCACCGTCGGCGTGCTGCCGGCCCAGGAGGAGGTTGTAGACGCCTGGCGCCAGATCACTTGGCAGGGTCACCGAGCGCGGGTCACGGACGGCTTGGCCGGCAGCTAGGCGGGCAAAGGGCGCCTGCCCGCCCGCAGGCGCTGACGAGGATTCGGCCAACACGTTGCCTGCGTCGTCAGCCAGGCGCAGTACGGCCAGGCCAGGCTCCGGCGCATCCTCCAGCGCCTGCCAGAAGAGGTCCACGGGCAGCAGATCGCCCGGCTGCCCTTCGAAGGTCCGCGCATCAAAGCCCAGAAGTTGCACACCGTCGCCCATGGTCACCTGGATCGGGTACGCTATCTCGGGCGGGGGCAGCGCGGCCCAGTCAGCGGGGGCTACGACCTCGACTTCGCCCAGGGTCAGGCGATCGCCCCCCTCCCAGGGCAGCCAGATGGGCCGGCCGTCGACAAACTCGTACCAACCTACCTCCAGCCGGTACCTGCCGGGCGGCGTGCCCGGCGGCACCGGCAGGCGCAACGGGGTGCGTACCCCTTCGCCTGCTGGCCAATCTGCGAGTGTGTAGAGCGAGCCCAGGGGCCGCTCATCGGTCTGCGCCCAGCGCAGACCTTGATCATCAAAGAGCCCGGCAAAGAGGATCGCATCCTCCTCCAACGGCGCCCCTACCTGCCACACCAGGGCCAGGTCCAGCGCCCCGCCGGCCTCCACTTCCTGCGCTGAGACCGAAGCTGCCGCCAGTTGCAGTGAGCCGTCGGCCAGCGCTGCACCGGCCGGCAGCGCCGTAGCGGTCCGTGGATCCTTGCCTGTGAGGTAGCCCTGGACCCGGAGCTGGCTCCCGCCGGTGAAGACTTGGTCCTCAAAGAGGGTGCCGTGCTCGTCAAGCCAGCTTCTGATGTAACCCTCCGGGTCGGTGACCGTATCATAGATACGATAGACCCACACCCGGTCATAGTCGGCGAACAGCCGCTCCAGCGCCTGGGCCGTCTTGATACGGTCCATGGCGTAAAAGTCGGATTCGGCATTGCCCCAGCCCAGGGTTGGTTCGCCGTCCACCGTACCGGTCTGAAGGACCGTTGGTCCGTCGTCGCCGGTGGATCCATCGTAGTTGGGCAAGCGCCCCCGCCAGCCCGGTGGCACTCCCTGCCAGTAGGTCAGCAACGCCGGATAGGCATAGCCGGCGTTGACCAGGATGGCGTCGCCCGGCCGCCAGCGCTCGGCCAGGAAGCGGACCGCCGCCCGGTGGTCGTCGCTGGCGTAGCGGCTGTCGGTGTGGTAGGCATAGATCGACATTCCGCAAAAGACTAGGATCAACGCCAGGCCCAGAGCCAACGCCGGACGCCAACGGTGTCCCAGCCAGGCCAAACCCGCTGCCAGGAGGACGTAAAAAGGCGTCGAATAGGTGAAGGCGTAGCGCACGTGGTACAGGGGCGTGACGAAAGAGGCCAGGTAGATGAGCAGCACCGGGATCAGGACGTAGCCGGCCAGCAGCCAGCGGCTGGCGGCCGTGTCCAGGAGACCAGAGCCTTCCGCAGCCTGAGGATCAGCCGAGCCTTTGTAGAGGAGGCCCAGGGCGAACAGAACCGCGGTGAGGACCAGCAGGGGCCAGATACGTATGGGCTCAACCGACTGGCCGAGGCTCAATGCCGACCAGGTTGCTACGATTACACTGGCCAGTGAAGCAAAACCCCGCCAGGGGGGCACCGGCGGCTGGGTCACCTGCCGCCAGGCTGTGGGGAGCCAGGGGAGGTACAGCAACACAACAACAGCCTGGGCCAGCAGCCACCGTCCCAACCAGGCCCAGCCCAGCCGTGCCCGCCGCCAACCCGCCAACCACCAGATGATGATCATCAGGTTTACGGCCATCAGTAAAAAGGCAAAGTAGTAGAGGGTCCACAGGCCCAGTGCCGCGGACAGCACATAAGCGCCCAACAGGGACCACGATGGCCCTGTTCCAGATGGGGTTCTCAGAAGCGAGACCACAGCGAGGAGCACGACCATGCCCAGGACCGCCCCCAGAGTGTACATCCGTACCTCTTGGGAATACCAGAGGTTGTAGGGGGAGAGGGCGACCAGCAGGGCAGCAAGCAGGCCGACATCCGCGCCGAACACGAGCCGGCCCAGGCGATAGGCCAGGGGCACCAGGAGCAGACCGAAAAAGAGTGAGAGGTAGGCGGAGGAAAAATCGCTGCTGGATGCTACCTGGCTCCAGGCGTGGAGAAGTGAATAGTAGCCTGGGGGGTGGATGTCGCCGGCGGTGTGGGCCACCAGATCCGGGATGGTCTTGGTCGCCAGGTGGACGCTAACGGTCTCGTCATACCACAGGCTCTCCGAGCCCAGACGGTAGACGCGCAGGCCATAGGCCAGCAGCAAGGTGGCGACCAGCGCCCAGTGGCGGAGTGCGGCTCTGTTCCGAGTGGTCATCCAATGAACCTGGCGATGCCTGACACTGGCAGCACTCTCCATCTGCTCTGCGTGGACCGCAGTCCACGCGCGAGCGCCAAGCTCGCTGGACTGTGGTCCAGCAAGAGCAGAACCAAGGAGGCGAGTCCCCTTCGCCGTCTGCTCTGCGTGGACCGCAGTCCGCGCGCGAGCGCCAAGCTCGCTGGACTGTGGTCCAGCAAGAGCAGAACCAAGGAGGCGAGTCCCCTTCGCCGTCTGCTCTGCGTGGACCGCAGTCCGCGCGCGAGCGCCAAGCTCGCTGGACTGTGGTCCAGCGAGAGCAGAACCAAGGAGGCGAGTCCCCTTCGCCGTCTGCTCTGCGTGGACCACAGTCCACGCATTTGGCGTTGGCCTCGCCAGACTGCCTTAGCTCAAGAACCCGTCCCAGCAACAAGCGAAAATGCTTTTAGTGCGTGCTTTGGCTCGTTTCTGGCTGTTTCACAGCGCTGATGCGCCTGCTACGAACGGTTCACGCTCTGGTGCATGGTTCGCCTCGCAAAGAAAAGTCAGGGTCCGGGAAACTCCTGGCGCATCCACTGAATCGGGTTGACCGGCCTGTTGTGCACGCGCATCTCCCAGTGGAGATGCGGGCCAGTAGACAAGCCGGTGCTGCCCACCAGGCCCACTTGCTCGCCGCGACCGACGACTTGCCCCTCTTCAACGTCAATCTCCGAAAGGTGCCAGAAGCCGGTGAATACGCCGAGGCCGTGGTCCAGGATCACCACATTGCCCCGCACCTGTAGTGGTTCGGCCAGGGCCACGGTACCGGTTATCGGGGCTAGAACCGGCTCCCCCGCATCGGCCCCATAGTCATGGCCGGAATGATAGCTGGTGACCGGGCCTCCTCCGTAGGATCGCCGTTGGCCAAAGGGCGCCGTGGTACGGTGCTCATCCCCCAAGGGATTGTCAAACAACCCATCCCATAGGCGTACCTTGCTTTCCTGGCCGAACACCCGGTTGAGCTTTTTTCGTTCCTTCTGGGAGACGCTTGGATCGAGCAGGCTCTGTTGATCGTCCTGAACTGGAACGTTATACCTGGAGAATTGGGCAGGTGTGATGATGACCGTCTCCCGCAGCGTGAGCAGGTCGCCGCTGTCTGGTTCGATGATCGAGAGCTGCAGGACATAGTCGCCCGGGGCCGTCAGCGCATCCACGCCCACCAGGGCCCACTGCCGTCCCTCCTCTTGGACGAAAACCAGATCCTCTTCCAGGAACTGGCCCCGCAAGTCCAGTTTGCCCTCTCCCTGGACCTCGATGACCATGGTCCTGCCCGGGAGCATGGGATCGGGGTCGGTCCTGATCTCTGGAAAGGTAGGTGTATGCGCAGTGGCCGCAGCCGGCGGGGGGATGGTCAGCTCCTGCCCTGGGGAGATCAGACCCAGGCGGTTCAGTTGGTTGGCTTCCCGCAGCGCCCAGAACGTGGTTCCATAGCGGAAGGCCAGGCCGAGCAGGTTTTCGCCAGCGCGCACAGGATGTACCCGGAGGTTGACGATTTCTCCAGGGTCACCGGCCTCTGCCGGCTCAGTCTTGGGCTCGCCGGAAGGCATGATGAGCTTCTGGCCGGTGACGATGAGCGCTCTGTCGGTGAGACCGTTGGCGGCCATAATGGCCTCGACCGTCGTGTCAAACGCCAGGGCAATCTCGTAGAGCGTGTCCCCCTGTTTGACGACGTAGGTGGTGGGCTCTGGTGTCGGATCCTGAGCGAAAGCCGGTACGGTCAGAAGGGTGAACAGGAGGAGAAAGACCGGAAGAGCCAGGAATTGGGGGTTGCGTGTTGCGTGTTTCGTGTTGCGTCTCGGATCTGACGCACCACGCAACACGCAATACCTACCACGCATCATGCCCCACATATCAAGCATCACGCACCACGCAAGCCGAGTCCGCCCGGCCCGTTTCCTGGCTGGCGCCAGACGGCCGCATCGTCTTCAGACGACTGTACAGGTCGGCGCTTAGCGCGTAATGCCACTGGTGTTTGTCGTAAGCCTGCCAGAATTCGTCCAGTCCCCGGCTGCCGGCTTGCTCGTAGCGCAGGCATTGGACCATCATCTCGATTTTGTCGGCGTCGCGTACCAGGCATCCCTCGGGGCTGGTGCTATCCTCGAAGGATTGCCACAGGGCCTCGAGGCGCCCGGCAGAGGGCAATGGCGCCAACAGGTCGGCCATGGCCGACGCTTCGGCCTCACTTTTTACCCGAGCGGGAAGGAGGCGAGCGGCCCTCAGCGGCAGGTCGGTGAGGCGCACCTCGGCCAGATCGTGCAGCAGGGCGATGGCCAGGACCTTTTCGAGATCCAGTGCATCCTCCAGATCGCCGCTGGCCTGCAGCGTGTCCGCCAATGCCAGGGCCGTGAACGCGACGCCAAAACTGTGCTCGGCCACGCTCTCCACCTGGGGCACCCCGCGCAGCAGCCAGCCACTCCGCGGCAAGCGCTTCAGGGTTGTCGATTCGAGCAATAGATCGAGCAGTCGATCATTGTCCATTGCTGGACCTCAACAGCGCAAGGATGGCTGGTGTGACATCGGTGATGGCTGCGGCCGAGTCAAAGTAGCTGACGCCAGGTCCAACAGCCAGCAAGGGGACGGAATTAGTAGTGTGGCCCTTGGTGCTTGCGTCCTCCAGGTTGCCATGGTCGCTACAGATCACAAGCGTCGTGTCCGGCCTGCGATGGGCCAGAGCCCCGCCCAGGAAGGCGTCCAGGCGGGTGAGAACAAACTCGGGCTCTATCCGCCGGTGTCCGGCCAGGTCGGGCAGGAAGGTCTCAAAAAGGACCAGGTCATAGACCTCCGTCAACCTGGCCAGCCGCTTGCCGGCCTCCTCGGCAGGCACCAGGGGCAGGTCGTAGCTCAGGTGGCCGGACGCAACCTCGTGGGTGATGTCCCACAGGACCGCCCGCCCCTCCAGCAGGTCGGCAAGATCAGGGATGGAGGCTCCGGCCGCCATAGCTGTCAGGGTGGAACTCCCCAATCTCAGCTTTCTCTCTTCGATCATCTGCCAGAACCGTTCCGAGTGGGCGTTGGCAAAAGTGACGCGCGCTCCCTGCTCAGCCGCGCGTTTGAGCAGGCTGTGCTCGGCGATAATCTCCCGCAGCGCTGCCGTGGGATGAGCCGAGATGTGGGCGCCGACCAGGGCTGGAGCATTGACGCCAGTAAAGAGCGCGGTCTGGCCTGTGGCGCTCTGAGGCAGACCCGGCACGCCCAGGCTGGCGTCAACCGGTCGGAAGGTGAGCCCTGTGTCAAGTAAGGTACTATCTCGCCAGGCAGAGCCGTTGAGCGCCAGGGGGCCACCCAGGAGGGTCTGTAGCTGCGGCATGGGCACGTAGCTCAGCGGGTTGTCGGGACCCGCCGGTGCCAGCCCGACCCCGTCGAGAAAGATGAATAGAACCTTGTGTTCCAGACCTCGGTGATTGCCCATGCCTGCGCTCTACCCGATGCCCCTGATGCCTTGGTTGCGCGTCTCTGTCACAGCTTGTAGCCGATGGCGCGCAAGAACCCCTTGCGCCAGGCAATGTCCTCTTCGCCCTCGACACCGTTTGGTACAAAACCGTCCACGACCCCCAGGATTCCGCGTCCCTGGTCTGTCTCAGCGACGATGACTTGGGTCGGATTGGCGGTGGCGCAAAAGATGCGGCAGACTTCCGGGACCATTTTGAGGGCGTTCAGGACGTTGATGGGAAAAAAGCCCTCGCCCAGGAACAGGATAAAACTGTGTCCGGCGGCAACGGCCGAAGCGTTCTGCTTGGCCAGCCCGACCATCTCTTCGTCGGTTCCGGTCCAGCGGATGAGGCATTTTCCAGAAGCCTCACAGAAGGCCAGCCCGAACTTGATGCCCGGCACGTGGGTGACCATCGCCTCGTGAATGTCCTCGACACTTTTGATAAAGTGTGTTTGGCCCAGAACAAAGTTGGTGGCTTCTGGTTTCTCAATAGGGACAATTTTCAACTCCATGGCCTATCCCTCCCGGTTGAGATTCTTAAACTGGCCTATTCTATCATATTTTGCCGAAAGCTGGAATTCTCGAGCGGAGGGGGAAAGTGCTGGCCTGTGCGCTGGCGCCCCCCAGTAGAGGTCGCGCAGGGCTTTTGCTCGCAACGAGTTGGTCTCGGTCGGAGACCTTCGCCGAATCATGTGGCTTGTTGCCCTTCATGTCTGCTTACGGGTTACTGGCTTCTCTCCGGGCGAGCGGAAGAAGGAGTTTGTGGGGTCCGCCCGGCCCAGAGCCCAGGCTCACCTCGTCGACGTAGACAATGGTGCCGTTCACGTCCGTCTCCAGCTCGAACCTGGAGGCGAGTCGTAACCTTGCCCGCAAAGGCGGCACCCGGTGGCCCGAGGCGGTAGGCCAGATGCTGCCAGTCCCCGGCAGCGAGGCTGGGTGTCAAGACCCTAGTCTCTGACAACATCGACGCGCTGCCGGTGGATGCAGTTTCTGTAGTAATGCTGACGTTGAACACCGTCGTGGGATCTAGCGCCGCGGGTCCGGGCTGGTACCACAAGGACAGGACAGGCTCCCACGCCTCAGCCAGATCCACGGTCTGGCTAGCGCTGGCGGCTATCCCCTGGGGCATTGAGGCCACGGATCCTGGTGGCGGGCCGCTCAGGGACAGGGCCTGGTGACCCGTATGGACCGGGTCTGTGACAGATGCGGCTGTCCCATCCTGGCGCTACCGGTCGTCCAATTGTCCAGGCCTGCCTCAAAACCCCCGTTGGCGACGGCGTCGTCGGGCGGGCGGAGCGTCCAGGTGAAAGGTACCGTCTCCGCCAAGCCAAAGGTCAATCCATGGCGGGGATCTGGAGGTTTCCACCAGGGATGGCTGACGGTGGCTGTTTTGGGTTCCGTCCAGTGCTCGACGTCCAAGACATATCCTCCGCTCGATCCACTGGTGGTTGTGTGGCCTGTACCCAGAATCGCCACGGTTGCCCCGCTCACCGGGTTCCCGGCGTTGGCCAGCACCCGCCCGGCCAGTCTGGGACCTGCTATCCTGGTCGTGGTGTCGCCGTCCGGCCGGAATGGGCCGTAGAGGTGGGCGCCGTTGGGATAGCGCTGCCAGACCCGCGCCCGGAAGCGATAGGTATGACCCTGCTGTCCGCTAAAGGTAGATTCTGTGGCTTTTGTCTGTTCCTGCCAGTTGTGCCATACTCCCTCAGTCTCGTCCTTCCACTGCACGTCGTACCACTTGAGCTTTTCGCTGCCTGGGGCGGGCAGGGCGTTGTCCCAACGCACGGAAAAGCTGGGAGTCTCGCTCACGGCCGGCGACGTGGCCCTCACCTGGGGCGTCTGGGCCAGGATGGCCGAATCGAGAAAGCTGTAGTTGAGGAAGGGTAGGTCCCCTGCCTCGTGAGGGCTAATGACGCGGACAAAGACGGTCATGGCCTGTCCCTGGGCGTACACAGCCGTGCGCTGGTCGATGTCCCACGGCCCTTCGTCATGGTCGTCAGGCTCGCTCCAGACAACAGTCGATGCCTGGGGATCGATCCCGCCGGTCGGGTCCATACCCACCTGCTTGATCATGGTGCCGTGGGATGAGGGAGGCGCGGAGGTCTGAAAGATGGTCAGCATTGCGGCGTGAAAGCCATAACCCATGCCAGGGGTCAGTCCGGTGACCCGCTGCAGGATGCCAGCGGTGTAAGGCAGGGTCGATATCACGAGCTGGGAGGTATCACCCTGGATGCGTTCTACCCAGCCGCCCCCCAAGTGACTACCAGCAAAGACTCTGGTGTCCATCCACTGGGGCTCCTGGCCGTCGTACCAGAACCGCTGCCAGCCGCTGGCGACCTGGCAGTCAATGCCCTGGTACTGGGCATAGGGGGCATCATAGACCTCTACGCCTGGATTGGTCAGGAGCTGGTACTGCGGAGCGCTGGCCTGGGACACTTGCCCGGGAGTGCCGGCCGCCGATGGGATCAGGGACAGGGTCAGGAGCAACCCCAGGGCTACGACAATGCCAGCCAGGACTCGCCCTGATTTGCTTAGGTTCGGATTCTGCATGGCAACCTTTCTAGAGCCTAGTCTCTATGAGCAAATCGCCTGTCCTCGGCCAGCCGAAAGGAAGCAGTTCCCAGCCTTGACCTGTGAGGATCGCCACCCTGGGCAGGGGGCAAGCCCGCACCTTGCTCGTCGCAATGCCAGATTCAGGGATCTCACCGAGGCGTGATAGTTCTCGGTTGGGCCAGGGCCAGCGCACGCAGTATCGTAGCGGCCCACAGATCGGCGCCCCGGCTGTTGAGGTGGAGGCCATCAAAGGTAAGACAAAGACGACGGCGGCGGCTGAGCTGATCCGGCAAGGTGGACCGTAAACGCCCCCGGTCTATCCACGTGAGCAACCACTCGCCAGGTACGCGCCGGGAAGGTCTGGGCAGGACGGCGTATTCTTCTACAAATGCCTGCCATACGTCAGCCACCGGCACGCCACGGTCAGCGGCTACCTGTTTGATGGCGCCGTTGAGCCGGGCCAGCAGGCGATTGGGCGGAGAGGAGATGCGCTCGCCCAAAGGGCTTGCGGTGCAGACCAGCACCTGGGCGCCGGCTTGCTGGGCCTTGTCGACGAGGGCTCGATAGGTAGCGGTGAACTGGTCCAGGTCGGTGGTTGGCCGTTGCTTTGCCCATGCGCGCCGGTACTGGCGCCAGAGCCACCAGCCCGCGCTGTGGCTGCTCAGCCAGGGCATCCATACGTCGTTGGCCCCCACCGCCAGGATCACCCACTGGGGCTGATACGCACGGAGCAAAGGGGCGAGCCGGGCATTGAGGGATTGGACCGTTTCAGCGGTCTGTCCGGCATTGATGGCCTGGCCGGTCAGTCCAGCCCAACCCTGGTGCAGGCTTTCAGCGACGCGATCGACATAACTTTCACCGTAGACGCCCTCGGTCAAGCTGTCGCCAGCAAAGAGGTAGACGTCCGTTGGTGATGATGGCGTGGTCAATGGCTTTTCCCTCTTGGCGAACCTCCCCCAGGTATAGTCACAACCTGCGGGCGGTTATTCTCTAGTCTCGCCCCAGACGGGCGACGATGGCGCCCATGGCAGCGATGGCGCCCCCGATGAGAAAGCCCCAGAACCAGGCAAAGGGGTAGGCGCTCAAGTCGGGGCGCCCGCCGCCAACCTCGGTCTCTTGCCGAGCTTTCCCGGGCGGCCAGCCCAAGCGGCGGAGCGTCAACTCGATGGTGGGCGCCACGGCGCCGGCCAGCCCGCCGGCCAGGAAGGCGTCTTCGTTGCTAAAGCCGTAGCGGCGGACGCCGACCCAGCCGATGCGGCCCCAGACCAGTCCACTAATGGGCCCCAGGACATTCTGGACCCGGGTGGCCGTGGTGCGGCGCCAGCGCAACAGGCTGGCCAGTACGGGCAGGGTCATGATCCAGCCCAGAGCGGGGAATACCGCCTCGCGGCTGGCCCGCCAGCGCATGAGCCAAGCCCAGGTTGGGCCTCGTTCCTGTACGTCTATCACTGCTGTTCCTCCTGCTAGATTCTCACAAGAAACACGATATCTCACCGCAAAGGCGCCAATAACGCAAAGAAAACAAAAAGGCTTTACTATGTGACGATCTAGCTTGCCAGGCGGTCCTCCAGGGCACCCAGCCGCAGGTCGCTGGCATAGACCGGCGGTACGCCCAGCGTCCGTCCGGCAAAGCCTCCGTGGCTGTCAGAGCCGCCGGTAATCAGCAGATCACGGCTGCGGCAGTAGTCCAGAAAGCGCCGTGTAGCGCTATCATCGTGGCAGGTAGCGAAACACTCTAGCCCCTGGAGGCCCATGTCCACCAGTTCGTCCAGCCGCGCGTGGTCCAGGCCATTGTAAAAGGCCACGCCAGGATGGGCCAGAATCACCGTGCCTCCCGCTCTCCGGGCCACGGCGATGACCTCCTCTGGCGGCGGAAAGCTGGCCTGCGGGTGGGCCAGATCGCCGGTGAACAGCCGGTCAAAGTAGTCGTGTACATCCTGGCAGAGCCCGTGGTCGATGAGAAAGTTAAGGGCCTTCCAGCCGCCTCGCTGTCGGTCCCAGGTATAGTCCGCGTACTCGTCCAGGGAGATGGGATAGCCGGCGCCGGCCAGCAGGCCGACGGCCTCGTCGCTAGCGCCGATGAGCCGGGCCTCGCTGGCCCGGGCAAGGGCGTTCAGGGCTGTGTCCTCGGGGTCGATACCGTAACCAAGCAGGTGGTAGGCCTGGCCATTGAGCCGCGCCGACAATTCCACGCCAGGCAGGAATCGCAAACCGGTCTCCCGGGCCAGCTCCGCGGTGCGGGCCAGACTGCCCAGCGAGTCGTGGTCCGTGACGGCAAACAGGCCGATGCCGGATTGCTGCAACTCGGTGATGAGTCGCTCCGGCGGCCAGCGGCCGTCGGATGCGGTGGTATGCAGATGTAGGTCTGCGCGAAGATCCATGCGTTTGGCTATCCTCCGGCGGTCATTGTAGCATAGTTTGGAGATTTTGGCACAAGCTGGGGATGGGCGGACGTGCGACGAAGAATGGCTTAGGACAGTCTTTGACGTGGTAGCGCGAGTCTCCGTGGACATTCGCGGGGTTATGAGCTATAATAGAGGCGCAGAACGGATTTTCGAGCTACTGACCAGAGATGGAGACAGGGTAGTGTCCTCCGATGAAGGACATCAGAGCCAGGATCTTTCTGATGTGCCCCAGGATGGGCTCGTCATCCTCGAAGACAGAAATGAAGGGGGCTCCTGTGCTGCAGGGCATGCCGCGAAGGGCATTGTTGCTCATAACATTGGGAACAGTAGTCCTGCTGTGCCTCATCACTGGTTGGGGCAGCGTGGGGGCAGCCCAGGATCTCGCTTCTCATCCGGCAGCGGCCCAGTCCAAATACCTGGTCCCTTGGCAGGACGGAGCATGGCTCCTCTCAGGAACCAACGTAGCCTGGCAGAACGGCGGCTTTGGCGCTGATTTCGGCACCGTCGAGGAGTGGAACCAGCACACCTACGACCATGACGATACGGGCCAGATGTTCGCGGCCCTGGCGGCCAGTGGTTCCAATACGGTGCGCTGGTGGGTTTTTGCCGATGGGCGGGGCTGCCCCGAGTTCGATTCAGATACGGGCGGCAACGTGGTTGGGCTTGACGGCGAGTTCTTGCCCAGCATGGAGGACGCCGTCAGACTGGCCGCGGAGCACAACATCTATCTCATCTTTAACCTGTGGAGCTTTGACATGCTCTACGAGGACAGCACACCCGATGACAGGGGAGAACATGGGGGCGGGCATCGCGATCTGATTGTGGATGAGATCAAGCTGCAGTCGTTCATCGACAACGCACTGCTCCCCATGCTGTACCATCCACTCGCCGGCACAGGGTACACCATCGGTACGCACCCCAACGTGCTGGGTTGGGACATCATCAATGAGCCGGAGTGGGGTATCTCCGAGTCGGCTTCCGTCAATCCCCATATCACTCAGCCTGTGTCGCTCGAGCAGATGCAGCGCTTCGTGGCTGGGGTCTCGGCTGCTATCCACCAGCACTCGAACCAGCTCGTGACCCTGGGCAGTGCCAGCCTAAAGTGGAACAGCGATGGCGCCCTGGGGGCGACAGGCAATTGGTGGTCTGACGCGGAACTGACCCCTCACGCGCCAGAAGGCTATCTTGACTTTTACCAGGTCCACTACTATGGCTGGATGAACGGCAACGAGACCAGTTGGTCCTACTCTCCCCTGTTCAACACGCACGCGGCCGCAGGGCTTGACAAGCCCACCGTCGTCGGCGAGTTTCCGGCCAGTGGAGTCGATACGGGCTATATTGTGACCGAGATCCTGGACGGCATCTATGCCAATGGCTATGCGGGAGCCTGGAACTGGACCTACGAGGGGGTGGATGGCATGGGGTCCTGGGCTGATAGCGAGAGCGCATATACAACCTTTAACGCCGCTCACCAGGAGGATGTCGACATCGAACCGGCTGGCTCGTGCCGGCTCACTGCCCTTGCGGACATTGACTCTGGAACTATCTCCCCCACGGGCAACTATCGCTGGCGCGATGTGGCGGACCAGCTCTACAGTGAGGCGTATAGAACTACCTACGACTACACCCAAGCCACAGTGGAGGTGATTTATAGGCGTGTAGGCAGCATGCTGCACGGGACGCTGCAAGCGCAGAACCTTAAGCCTAATTTTGGCTACCAATTGAAGCTGGCGGGCAAACCCGGTACCGCCGCCAACGAGCGCATCGGCCTAGCCGGGCGATGGTGGGAGGAAGAGTGGGACGGGGCGGCTTGGTCGAACGGGCGCAACCTCAACAACAAGGACAACGGTACCTCACCCAACCCCAATGATGCTGTCTATTTTGCCAGGCGTGACATATTTGATGCAACCAGCCCGACCGAGCGCCACTACAAGTACACCGGCTACCTCGTCTTTGACTACTTTGTAACCGATGGAAATGGCGATGCGAACCTCACGTTCCAGACAGATAGTTCCTATCACGTCCTGTGGAAGACATCACAGCGGGCCTGGACCGTAGATGATGGGCCACTGGAGACGACGATCTTTGACGCAGATCTCTCAACAGCGTACGATGACACGGGTGGAGACGACTTTTCCAGTCAAACGGTCAGTATTTTTGGGGAGTGGGAGCGCCTGCCTGTCGGTGGGGTATTCCTGCAGCGGGGCCACTTTGAGGCCGAATTGATCCTTACGGAGGAGTCGTTTCACGGCAGCGGTGGTTCATTCGCGGGTGGGTGGGCTGGGGCCATGGCGGCTGAGCTTCCATTTAGCACTGTGCCGGGCCGCGACACGGCCCTGGTCACCATCGAGCCTGGCTGGAACCTCGTTTCGTTTGCCGTCGAGCCCGCGGATCCCAGCCTGGAAGGGGTCCTCTGTACGGTCGGTGGCTGTTATTGCCGTGTTCTGGGCCAAGATGGTATCTATGACTGCAGTCTCGAGTCGACCTACCACACGCTGGAAGAACTCCACGCTGGGCAGGGCTACTACCTTCGCAGCAACAGGGACCGCGCAGCCGATCTCCTGGTCGAAGGGACGAGCCTGCCTGCTAATGCCCAAATTCCGCTGCAACTGGGCTGGAACTGGATAGGTTACCTTCCAGACTGGGTCCTACCAATTGAGGTGGCCCTCCAGAACATCGAGGGCAAGGTTGATCTGGTTCACAGTTTGGACAGAACCTATGACCCTGATGAGCCGCTGTTTAGTACGTTGACTTACATGGAACCGGGACAGGGTTACCTGATCCACGCAACTGAGTCGGTTGACTTGGTCTACCCTGCCAGCCAGGGCCAGGCTGCCGCCACAGCTACAGGGGAGGGGACCGGTGCCTGTGATGCTCAACAGCCCACACCCCATTTTGCCCTGGTCTACGGGAGACTGGCTGGCGGTGAGGGGGGTCCTGCCAAGGTTGGGACAGTAGTCAAGGCCCTGACTCCCAGGGGTGAGGTGGCGGGCTGCCTTGAGGTCCAATACCCGGGGGAGTATGGCTACATGCGGATCTATGGCCAGGACCTGGGCGATTCTCAGATCCCTGGCTTCAGGGATGGGGAGCCGGTGGCCTTCCAGGTTGACGGCTTGCTGGCAACGCCCTCATTGGATCTGACGTGGTCCAACGATCTGATGCCCAGAATGGTGGACCTGAAGGCATCGAGCGCGAGTGTTCCTGCGTATCTGCCCCTGGTCCGGAAAGAGTGACGATGAGCATTACCAGACGTCTTGACGAAGCGCGGAAGGCTTTTGAGAAGAAGGACCTGACTGCCTCGGGAGAGGCCCATTCGCCCGAGGTCATCGCGGGTGCGATGGAGGCGCATGGCGGCACTAGCCATCAATATATCGGCGATATGGTGTACGGCGGGCTGGATGGCATTGTCACCACTTTTGCCGTGGTCAGCGGTGTGGCCGGCGCTGGTCTGGGATCGGGTATTATCCTGATCTTGGGCCTGGCCAACTTGCTGGCCGACGGTCTGTCTATGGCCGCCGGCGCCTACCTGTCGCTAAAGAGCGAGCGGGAATACTATGACCGCGAGCGGCAGCGCGAGCTCTGGGAGGTTGCGCATTTTCCCGACGGGGAGCGGGCCGAGATGCTGGCGCTCTACAAGGCCAAGGGCTACAGTGAGGAGGAGGCACAGGCGCTGGTGACGATTCAGAGCCAGCGCCAGGAGCAGTGGGTGGATGTGATGATGGTCCAGGAATTGGGACTGCTGCCCGATGACCGGAAGCCGGTCATGAGCGCGGTGGCAACCTTTGGTGCCTTCCTCGTGGCAGGTTCGATCCCACTGTTGACCTATCTTGTGGGCCTGTTTGTGACCATTGTCCCAGATCTAGCCTTTACGCTCTCGATCGTGCTGTCAGGGCTGGCCCTCTTTGGCCTGGGGGCGGCCAAGGTGGTGGTCACGGAGCGTAGCTGGATCCGCAGCGGGCTGGAGATGCTCGTCGTTGGCGGCGTAGCAGCGGGGGTGGCCTACCTGGTGGGGTATCTGTTGCAGGGGTTGGTTGGCTAGCCTGGGACTCGCTTCGGAGCCACCGAGGACCAAGGGGTTCAAGGAGATTTGGTCAATGACAGAATACGCAGGATTCAGACTTGCGGCGATCCAGGCCGCCCCCGTCTATTTTGACCGCGAAGCATCTACCGAAAAGGCATGCCGCTTGATCCTGGAAGCGGGCGCGAAGGGCGCGACGTTGGCCGCCTTTAGCGAATCGTGGCTGCCTGGCTATCCCTTCTTTGTCTGGCGTTCGACGGCAGAGGCTCTGGGGGCAGAGTATCTGGCCAACGCTGTCAAGATCCCCAGCACGTCCACCGAACGCATCTGTGCTGCCGCCAGGAAAGCCAGCATAGACGTGGTCATTGGCGTCGCCGAGCGGGACGCGCATACCCAGGGTACGGTCTACTGCACATTGCTATTCATCGACTGCGAGGGCACGATCCTGGGCCGCCACCGCAAGCTCAAGCCGACGGACCTGGAGCGAACTGCCTGGGGTGAGGGCGATGGGAGCAGTCTGAATGTGTACAAGCGTCCCTACGCCCGGATCAGCGGCCTCAATTGCTGGGAGCATAACATGGTCCTGCCCGGTTACACGCTCATGGCCCAAGGTACCCAAGTCCACGTCGCGGCCTGGCCGGGGATGAGTACCTCGCGTCACTTGTTCTTGTCCAGGGCCTTTGCTTCCCAGGCGGGCGCCTACGTCATCGACGTGGGGGCCATCCTATCACCTGAACATGTCTCGGCATCCTACAAGGAGGTGGCTGGCACCTATCTCGGGGAGAGCTGCATCATCGATCCCCGGGGTGAGGTCATCGCCGGTCCAGCGGAAGGCGAGACCATCCTCATGGCCGACTGTTCCACCGAACAGATCTTTGCCGCCAAGACGAGTTGTGACGCTGCCGGCCACTACTCGCGACCCGATGTCTTCCGGTTGCACGTCAATCGCAGCCCTCACCGCCACGTGGTCGAAATGCAGGAACCCGAGTATCTGTCCATCGAGTCTGATGCTGAGTGCGATCAGTAGGCCAGCCGTCAGATGTCTACCGTCTGCAGGGCACACGCCGGGACAGTGAGACAGTGAGACAGTAAGCGGCTCCTCGGTCCGCGCACGACAGGCCGCGCAAGAGGGACTTAGCGTAGGCGCCGCAGCGCTGCGGCCAACTGCCACAAGCAGATGGCAATTCCCACGGCGCCAACCATGGGCCAGGTCAGGGGACCGACGACGGTCAGGTCGCGCAGGGTAACGGTCAGCCAGGTCGCCAGCAGCGTCAGAGCGGTCCAGACGCCAACGCGCACGCGGGCGTTGCGCAGCGCCTCGGTACGGGGACTCTCGTCTTCCAGGATCGACAGTTCCCCCTCCTCGGCGCGGCGCAGGACGGCGGCCACGGCACGCAGGCTGCGCTGAAGGTCGTAGAACTGGCGGACAAAGCCCTCTGTCCAGAGCCGCTCAGGGGTCAGCTCGCTCAGGGTCTGGCGGGCCTTGATCTGCTGAAAGATGGGGATGTTGTCGCGCATAAAGTTCAGGTCTTCGGACAACATGGCGGAGGTGTTGCCATAGACGATGACGCTGCGCATGTAGGTCGCCCAACCGGTGGCGGTACGCATGTGATGTTTGTGGTAGAGTCGCAACTGTTCCTCGATATAGATTCCCAGGCTGCGACTGGCGAAGGATCGAGTTCCCTCCTGCTTGTAATGGGCTGACAGTATCTTGAAATCGGCCTTAAAGGCCCGCAGGTCGGTTTTTTCCGTGGGCCGCCCGTAGCGCAGGAGGATAGGCCAAACTGCCTCATAGTCGTCCATCATCTCGTACAGAGCCATGTCGACGATATCGCGCCGGGTCTGCTCATCCAACTCGCCGACGATGCCAAAGTCAATATAGCCTAGCCGACCGTCTGCCATCAGGATCAGATTGGCCGGATGGGGGTCCGCCTGGAAGAATCCGTAACTCAGGGCTTGCATCAACTGGTTGCGCATGATCTGGCGGGCAACGCGGTTGCGATCCACGTGGTGCTGTGCCATCCAGCCGGCGTCTTCCAGGTGACCCAAAACCTCATTGAGCGTGACGCCTGCGATGAACCCGGTGACCAGGACGCGGTGCGTACACAACTCGTCGCGAACCTGGGGGACGACCATGCCCTCGATATCCATCTCTCGCAGACGGCGGGCGGCCTCGGCTTCGCGGCAGTAGTCAAATTCGGAGCGGGTGAACTGGATCACCTCGTCGATGATCGCGGCCAATTGCCCTCGCGTCATGCGCAGCAGCGTATGGAGGCGGGTGTAGCGGACGAGATCGCGGACGATGTCAAAATCCCGCTCAAAGGTGACCTGGGCGCCGGGACGCTGCACTTTGACCGCCACCGCCCCACCATCTGTGAGTGTGCCTGTGTGCACCTGGCCGATGGAGGCGCTGGCCAGGGGTTCTGCGTCGAACTCCTGGAAGAAACGGCGCCAGTCCTCGCCCAACTCCTCGCACAGAACCTGGTCCACCAGGGTGAAGGGCAGGGGCAGGGTGCTGTCGAGCAGGAGGGAGAGTTCATCGCGGTAGGCTGGCGGCAGCGCTCCGGCGTGTAGGGCCAGCAGTTGGCCGATCTTGACGAATGAGGGCCCGAGGGCCTCGAACAACTCCCGGAGTCGGACGGCGCCGGCTTGGTCCATCCCGGATTGTTCCTCGTCGGTGGGCTTGCCCGGGAGCCAGCGCGACCACCAGCTCCTCTCGATCAGCTCACCAAATCCGAAGCGGCTGAGGGTCAGCAGGATCTCGGCAGTGCGGGCCGCGCGGCCCTTGCCGTCGCCCTGGGCCCAAATGCCAGTGTCATTTAGTATGGGCAGTTCTGTCATTGTATCATTCCTTGGTGATCCCGTATCGAATGCGCTTGAAGGCCCGATCAAGTGGATCTTGGTTCGATGCCTGTGCCTGCGTCAGGGTGTCGTCCATAGGTCCCGTAGTCAAGCGTACCCTTAGCCTGGGGGTTTGTCAAGTTCTGAGGCTCTGTCAGGCAGGCGTCAGCTTGGCGTAGTTTACCCCGGCAACTTTTCCTTGTCTTTTTCGTAAAAATGTTGTATAATGAGCGCGGTCCGGGGAGTGCAAAGGGGCCGCGCTACGACAGGAGGTGTTGATGTGACGTCCACGAGAACCGTCGTGCGTAACCCTGGTGTGCCTTTGCTGGCTCGGATCCTCTATTTTGTTCTGTTTGGCTGGTGGGCCACGGGAATCTGGATCAACGCTGCGTGGTTCCTCAACGCGACCATCATTGGTTTGCCTCTGGGTGTGTGGATGCTCAACCGGGTGCCCCAGGTGCTGACCCTGCGCCCGGTCAGGCAGGTGGTGGTTGCCCATGGGCGTGGCGACGGGGTCGAGATCCAGACCCAGGGTTTGCCGCAACGCCTGTGGCCGATCCGGTTGCTCTACTTTGTGTTCATCGGTTGGTGGCTCAGTTGGCTGTGGTCCAACGCGGCGTGGGTCATCTCGGTAACGATCATCGGGCTGCCCATCGGTATCTGGATGTTTAACCGCTTGCCAGCACTGACGACGCTGATGCGGACATGAGGTGCGTTGCGCATTACCTGTTCCTCTGGCTTGGCTCAGGACAGGTGCGCAGCAGTTGCGACGAACCCATTCCAAAGGAATCTGGAGGTGTAAAGAAAAATGGGCATAGGAGACGCGATCCAGTCGATTTTTGGAGGCGATGAAGAGCCGGAGGATGACTACGAGGCTGCTTTCGAGCAGGAGGCGGTCCTGCCGGACACGGCCGAGACAACGCTCGGGCGGGAGGGGGATGCACGGGATGTTGTCGAGGGATCCCTGGGAGGCATTGAGGGCATTGCCAAGATGATCCCGGGTTACAAAGGCTACAAAGAAAAGGAGCTGCGACGCGAAGCGGACAAGCTGCTGCGGTTGGATGTGGCAGGCAAGCTGGGTGACCAGCGGAAGCGCCTGTCCGAGCTTCAGGTGCAGCTGATCAACCAGGCCCAGATCCAGTACGTGGATGACCTGGACCGGGCTGTCGCAAAGCTTCAGCTCCTCATCGACCGCATCACGACGGCGTCCTATGGTTACGCGGGCCTGTTCGACGCGGTCAAGGTCAAGGAGGAGCAACTGGACGCCCTCTACGAGTTTGACAACCAGATGCTCGATTTGGTGGGCGAGGTAGCCGAAGAGGTAGACCACGTATCCTCGGCGATCAGCGCCAAAGAAGGCATCGGCGAGTCGATTGTTGACTTGGTGGGGACGGTGGAGGGGGCGAACCGGACCTTTGGCCATCGAGAAGAAGCGATCCTACAGGCGTCGGCCTGGGAGTAGCTCGAGTTGAATTATAGGAGGGACAAATGGCACGCATTATTGACGTAATCGAGGTACCGAACCAACAGCAGGACGAGATCGTCCGGCGATTGCCAGAGTATGGGGCGGGCGATTTTCGATTTGGCTCGCAGGTGATCGTGCGCGAATACCAGCAGGCGGTCTTTTTCCGGGATGGCAAGGCCTATGACACCTTTGGGGCCGGCCGCCATACCATTACAACGGCCAATGCACCCCTGCTCACCGATCTGATCAAGAAGGTGACCGATGGGCGGACTCCGTTCACGGCTGAGGTCTATTTTGCCAGCATGCGCGAGTTCCTTGACCTGAAATGGGGATCGGCAGAACCGATCCCCCTGCGCGATTCGGACCTGGGGTTGGTGCGGCTGAGGGCTTTTGGCACCTTTTCGATGCAGGTCGAAGATGCGGCGCTCTTTGTGAACAAAATCGTCGGCGCCCAGGGCCTATACCAGACACCGCAGATCACCCGCTTCCTGCGGGGCATCATCATCGCCAGGATGACTGACCTGTTGGGCGAACTGGGCAAAGGATTGTTTGATCTGCCGGCATTGTACGACGAGATCGGGGCTGGCGCCAGGGCTAAGGCTCAGGACGACTTTTCCAACGTGGGTATCCAGCTCCGAACCTTGTACGTCAACAACATCAGCCCCACCGAAGAGACAGCTAGGGCTATCGACGAGCGGGCCTCGATGGGAGCCATCGGCGACATGCAAAAGTACATGCAGTTCCAGATGGCCCGCGGCGTCCGGGACGCGGCCCAGGCCGAAGGCGGCAGCATGGCCAGTGCGGGTGTGGGCCTGGGTGCGGGCGTGGGTATGGGTTCGGCCATGGCCCAGATGATGGGCCAGATGGCCGGCGCCGGGGGTGTACCGGCAGGGACGGCGGCAGCAGCGATCACGCCTGAGATCATGACTTTGTCGGAGGCGGCGCTATATATGCGCGTCGGCGAGGAGGATGTGCTAGAGGTCATCCAGGCTGGCGAACTAAAGGCGAAAAAGATCGGCAGCAGCTATCGCATCAGCAAAACGGCGGTGGACGAGTTCCTGTCGAGTTAGTCTTTGAGGCTGCCCAGGAGCAGCACTCATTACCTACCGGTGAATCACATTCCAGTGCCTGGTGTTGGCAAAGGTCATCCTGAGCTTGTGGAAGGGAGACTTTTTGAACCATGCGCAATGGAACTCGCTTGGAACCATCCTGAACTTGTCCAGGGACCATACCAAGCGTGTAGGAGTAGGTGGGAGTCAGACCTGACGGTGGCTGTCGGGCGCTGTGAGCGTGGTGCCGGCAAGCGGTCAGGTCTGTTGTTTGTTCTGAGCTTTGAGCATGGAGCCTTGTAGTCTCTATATTCACGTGCCTTTTTGCCGGGCCAAATGCGGTTACTGCGATTTCAATTCTTACCCCGATTTGGAGCCATTATACAAAGATTATTCACAAGCTCTGGTCCGTGAGTTTGAGATGGCTGGACCCGCAACGCTTCAGACGGTCTATGTGGGGGGTGGTACGCCCACGGTGCTGCCGCCTGAGATTCTGACTCGGATTCTGCGGGCGGCTTCCACTGTCCTCGCGGTGGACGCCGAGGTCAGCATCGAGGCCAACCCGGGTACCGTGGACTCGAGCACTCTGGCCCACCTGCGAGGCATGGGGGTGACCCGCCTCAGCTTGGGGGTGCAGAGTTTTGCGAACCAGGAATTGCGGCTCTTGGGCCGTATCCACACTGCGGAAGAAGCCCTCCATGCCTTTCGAGGAGCGCGCTCGGCTGGATTTGACAACATCAATCTGGATCTGATCTACGGGCTGCCGGGGCAGTCGCAGGCTGTGTGGCGGTCCACGCTGGAACAGGCACTTGCCCTGCAGCCGGAACACCTGTCGCTCTATGCCCTGACTGTCGAGGACGGTACACCCCTGGCAGTGAGCATTGCTCTGGGTGCCGTATCCGACCCGGAACCTGATCTGGCAGCAGAAATGTACGAGCACGCGCAATTTTCCTTGGAAAAGGCTGGCTATGAGCAGTATGAGATCTCGAACTGGGCTAGGGAGAATGGCTACCGCTGCCGGCACAATCTGGTCTATTGGCGGAATGACCCCTACCTGGGTATTGGTGCGGGGGCGCATTCTTGGTGCGGCGGGCGGCGCTGGGCCAACGTGGCGTCGCCGGGCGAGTATGTGTTCCGGCTGTTTGATGGGCGCGCTCCTGTCGAATCAGAGGAGACCATCGGGCCGACCCTGGAGATGGGCGAGACGATGATGATGGGGCTGCGGCTGGTGGCTGAAGGCGTCGAGTTTGCACGCTTTCAGGATCGTTTTGGGCTAGATCTCCGCCAGGTATACCAGCACGAGTTGTCCGAAGTGGCAGAACTGGGTCTGATTGAAATTGGTGATGAGCGGGTCAGACTCACGAACCGAGGGTGCTTGCTCGGCAACCAGGCATTTTTTCGATTCTTGCCGGAATAGCTCCCATCCCTGGGAGGTCGCGGACCTGCGGTTCGTCCAAGACCTCCGGGGTCTATGATCTTCCGGTACGGGAGGAGTACATGAGTGATGGATATGATCCATTGGCCTCGGTGCAGGCAGCAGGACCCCCGGGAACTATCTCCTTCAACTACGGGTTGCCTGACCCGGGGACTTTTCCGGCCGATGACCTGCAACGGGCTGCCAAGGGGGCGCTTGGGCAGCGCCCCGAACTGGCCCTGCAATACGGGCCGGAGCAGGGCTATGGTCCGCTGATCGATTCACTGCGAGAGAAACTGGCTCGCGAAGAGGGACTCGAACTACGGCGGCCGGAGATCATGCTGACCGGCGGTTCGGCGCAGGCGCTTGATCATCTGTGCACGCTCTATACGCACCTGGGCGACGTGGCGCTGGTCGAGGCGCCCAGCTATCACCAGGCGCTTCAACTCCTGGCCGATCACGAATTGAACCTGGTGCAAGTGCCTATTGATGACGGCGGTCTGCAGGTAGAGGCCCTGACCGCTTGCCTGGAGGCACTGCCACAGCAGAGTGATAGGAGTGGGCCGCGACCTACTCCGCGTGCCCGAATTCTGTACGCTATTCCAAACTTTCAAAATCCCAGTGGGGTCACCTTGGCTGCCGAGCGCCGGCGGGCCATACTGGAGCTAGCGGAACGATACGATCTGCTGATCATTGAGGATGACGCGTATCGCGACTTGTCTTACGGGGCAGCGCTGCCGCCCTCTCTGTTTGCCTTGGACGATGGCCGGGGGCGGGTGCTGCGCATCGGCAGTTTTTCCAAGATACTGGCGCCCGGCTTGCGCATGGGTTGGCTCATGGGCTCCGTGGACAGAATCGCTCGAGTGATCGAGAGCGGCCTGAGGGTTATCGGAGGCGGTGCCAATCCCCTGGTGGCAAACATGTTGGCGGACTATTGCCAGCAGGGCCTGCTGGAACCTCACATCGGCTACTTGCGCCATCTCTACCAGGAGCGAAGGGATATCATGCTGGCAGCTCTGGATGCTCACATGCCGGAGGACGTTCGTTGGACTCGGCCGGGCGGTGGTTTTTTTGTATGGCTGACGCTGCCGGAACCACTCCGTGCTGCTCAGGTAGTGGAACAGGCCCAGCATGCGGGCGTCATGGTCCTGGCTGGCGATTCGTTCTTTGCCCAGCATCCAACGGGCCAGCACCTGCGCCTGGCGTTCAGTTTTGTGACCCCGGAGAACATACAGAAGGGGATTGAAAAACTCGGCAGAGTGCTGAGATCGGCTCCAATCGTCTAGGACTGCGTGCACGGTACTGCATGGAACTGGACCTGAATCCGCACATTGTCGCCATTGACTTGACCATCTACAACTGCTATACTCCAAGCTCGGAGACATCTCCTTTTCGGCTACTCTCGAGGCACTCGCCTTCCTCCCCAGTCGTCCGGTTATTGCGCCCAAACAGATGTATCCTGATCCTTGTGCCCCAGCAAGACCCGTCTCCTGAGCCTATGTAACCTAGCCAGGCCGATCAAGCGTAGCTGCCCTGGCAGTGGTTGGTTTGTGGCTTCGTGGACGGGTACGGACGCCGACGGGAGCGCCTCGCTCACGAACCGGGTGACCATGCCTGCCGCGGCGCACAGTGTGGCGGTGAACTATGAGCAAGTGCCGGCGACCTGCTACGCCTTGACGCGGACGCACACCGGGACGGGCGGCGACCCGGCAGCGACGCCGGGCAACTCGGCCGGCTGCGCGACAGGCCAGTACGTGGCTGGGGCGGTGATCGACCTGAGCGCGAGTCCAGGGGCTGGCTGGTCGGTGGTGTCGTGGACGGGCACGGACGACGATGGGAGTACGTCGTTGCCCAACCAAGCAACCATGCCCGCCGCAGCGCACACGGTGACGGTTCACTACGAGGCAGCACCAGCGGGGTCCAGTCTAGACATTCGGGTATCGGCGTCAACGGACGATGCTGAGGAGAAGGGCGGCGATGGCAGCATAGCTCGCAGCGGAGACGACCTGGAGCTGGGTGAGGACAGGACGCCGCAACTGGTGGGACTGCGCTTTCAGAACTTGACGATACCCCGGGGGGCGAGCATCACGCGGGCGTACGTCGAGTTCACCGCGGACGAGGTACAGGGCGACACGACGAACGCGACATTCCACGGTCAGGCGAGCGACAATGCGCCCACCTTTGGCAGTGGGACGGGGGACATTTCCGCCCGGCCGCGGACGTTAGCCGCGGTAGATTGGCCATACCATCGCTCCCTGGACTGAGAAACATACCACGTACCAGTCGCCGGACCTGTCGCCGATCGTCCAGGAGATCGTAAACCGCAGCGGCTGGTCGGGGGGCAACGCGCTAGTACTGGTCATCAGCGGCTCTGGACGCCGCACGGCGGAGGCATACAACGGGGAGCCGGTAATGGCGCCTATCCTGTACATCGAGTATGCGACGACTGCGAGCCGCGGTTCGGACGGCACCGGGGAGTAGGACTGCCCGATCTGTCCGGCCACTGCGCCCGCAAACAACCGCTGATCCATGCACGGGCGCCTCTGATGGTGCGGCGGGATAGGAGACACTCGAGCCATACGCGGGAGAAGGAGGGCCACGGGCGCAGCCCGTGGCCCTTTTTCCATCCAATCTCAGCTCCTCGAGGATCCCTATCAGATTCACATAACAATTTGATGCAAAAGCTCGCTCTTCCGCTCCCCGGGTCGTTTGCTCTGCCCGGCAGGCCATGCTATAATCAAGGTGGCCGGGGCAGCACTGCGAGGTGGTGGTCCAAGGCTGATCGCAATTTCGTGCAGTGCCTGGTGCACGGCCGGGAGGGAACAATGGCGTTCATAGGACAGCGCTCCAAGAGCGAGACTATCGAGGGGTTCCGCGACCACGTGTCTTCAGGGAAGGTCGCCTTTTTTGCCCAATATGGCATGGACTTTGTGCCTGGACGCCGGGAAGGCGTCTATCTATGGGACGTCGAAGGCGACAAGCGCCTCGTCAACTGCCACTGCAATGGCGGGGTCTTTAACTTGGGACACCGGCACCCTGCTGTCGTTGATACGTTGGTGCGCGCTGTGGACGAGCTGGATATCGGCAACCACCACTTCATCTCGGAGCAGAGGGCGGCGCTTGCCAGGCGGCTGGCGGAACTAGCCCCAGGCGAGATGCCCTACAGCGTCTTTGCTGTGGGCGGCGGCGAAGCCATCGACTTTGCCCTCAAGCTGGCCCGGGCCCACACGGAGCGCCCTGGCATCATCTCGGTCCGGGGCGGCTATCACGGCCACACCGGATTGGCGCTGGCTGCTGGCGATGCCCAGTACCGCGACCCCTTCGGACCGATGCCCCCTGGGTTTGTTCAGGTACCCTTTGGCGACGTGGCGGCTATCGCCGATCGCATCAATGGAGACACGGCGGCCGTCATTCTGGAAACGATCCCTGCTACGCTGGGAATGCCCATCGCCCCTCAAGGGTACTTTGCCGAACTTAGGGCGCTGTGCGACCGGTACGGCGCATTGCTGATTGTCGACGAGGTGCAGAGTGGGCTGGGCCGCACCGGGAAGATGTGGGCCATTGAGCACTGGGGAGTCGAACCCGATATCTTGGTGACAGGCAAGGGGCTCAGCGGCGGTGTATATCCCATCGCCGCCACCTGCTACCGCTCGGAACTGAATGCCTTTATGGAGGCCAACCCCTTTATTCACATTTCGACCTTTGGCGGGGCGGAGATCGGGCTGTGCTGTGGCCCTGGCCGTACTGGATCTGACGGCCAGCCCTGCCTTCTTGGGGCGTGTGGACAAATTGGCGGGGCGCTTGAGAACTGGCTTCCAGCAGCTTCAGACGCGCTATCCAGACACGCTGATGACTGTCCGACAATTGGGACTGATGATCGGCCTGGTATTCCCGGATGCGGTCTGTGGCCCGCTGATGACCAAGTTCCTCTTCGAGGAAGGTGTCCTGGCCATCTATGCCAACAATGACCAGCGCGCGCTCCAGTTTCTGCCACCCTTGACTATGGAGGACATTGAGGCAGAGGAGGCTCTGGGTGCCCTGGACCGTGCCCTGCTGGCGCTGAGTACTGCGCGAGGCTGGGCCATCAATTACTAAACTACCGCCGTACTGAGGTACGGGTTGCTCCCTATCAGCGTCCCGCGGGAGCCGAGATTGGCACACAGGCTGAGGCATACTTTGGCACAGTTGCTACCAATCCCCTTTCTTATTGTGACGGTTTGCCTCCTCGTGAGGGCCAGGTTGCGGTCAAACGAGGGGCAG
This sequence comes from uncultured Chloroflexia bacterium, assembly GCA_963700285.1. Lineage (GTDB taxonomy): Bacteria > Chloroflexota > Anaerolineae > JAAYZQ01 > JAAYZQ01 > CAWANP01. Next base: position 739,577 of record CAVOXA010000001.1, read on the forward strand.
ATCTATTTCTTCAAGCCTCTTTCCACATTGCTGGTCATCCTGGTGGCGCTGCTCTCCTTCACGACCCCGGGGGTTCAGCCGGCCTATACAGCCTGGATCATGCTAGGGCTGGTGCTGTCGCTAGGGGGAGACGTGGCTCTGATGTTCCGGTCCGGCCGGGCATTCCTCGTCGGGCTGGTATTTTTCTTGCTGGCCCACGTTCTCTATGCTGTAGCCTTTACATTACCAAACGGTTTTCATCCCCAAGATCTCGCCGTGGCACTGGTGCTGTTGGCTGTGGGCGTGGCCGTGTACCTCTACCTCAAGCCTGGCCTGGGATCAATGCAGGGCCCGGTCATCCTGTACATCCTGATCATTTGTTTTATGGTAAATCGAGCGGCATCCACCTTTTTTGGTGACGCGTTTACTACTACCCAGGCATGGCTGATAGCCCTGGGTGCCATCCTTTTCTGGCTCTCGGACCTGATTTTGGCCATCAACCGCTTTCGCTGCCCGCTCAAGCTGGAGGCACAGGGTCTTTACCTTTACTATGGCGGGCAACTGCTCATTGCACTCAGCCCCTCCTATTTCCAATAGTCACACGGCCGGGACTGTCAGTCCAATCCCAGCCGTCAAACCCGCAAAAAACCCGCAAAAACCCGCAACTAATCGCGCAAATCGCCTGAAACACTAGAACATGTGTTCTAATCCCGAAGGATGTAGTGGCGGCCGCGACCGCTGCTCAAAGGCAGGACCAGTCCAGCGTCCACTAGCCCTTGCAGGTCGTAGAGCGCGGTCCTCTCCGAGACGCCAAACTCCGTCTGATACTGGCGGTTGGTGATGCGTCCGTGGCTATGCAGGTACTGCATGGCCCGTGCTTGGCGTTCGCTCAAGCCCATGCGGTACAGATCGGCCAAGGGTAGTGTTGCGGTACCTGCTTTGAGGGTCACCCAGAAGGATGTGCCCCTGTCTTCAAAGGTAGGGGGTGGCAGGTTGGCGCCGCTCATGGCGTGGATCATGCGATCCACGCCCAGGCCACGCTGTTCGACGTAGCCATGGTGCTCCAGCAGGCGCATGATGTGGGGATTGCGCGTGTATTGCTCGTAGACCATGTTTTCCACCGTCAGGTTGCCACCCAGGCCGCCAGGGCTTTGGACCTCCAGCCGATCAGTGAAGAGGCGTACCTGGATAAAGCGGCCCTCCAGCCCATAGTCACGATGGCCTATGGCGTTGACGATGGCCTCGCGGTAGGCAAGTTCTGGGTAGTCGGCCACATCCTGGCGGACAAATCCATTCATCCTGGCTTGCTTGCTCAGCTTGTCAAAGATCGTAGATCTCGCCGCGTCGATCATAGCCGGCAGGGCGCCGCGAAACTCGCGGTTGTCCAGGTACAATGGACCATTGGGATCTACTCCGGCTGCAGAGGGGCCGGCAAAGTGCAGGAAGGTGATGGTGAAGGAGGGATAGAAACGGCCGGGATCCCGGCCAAAGAAGAGCATGCCTGTCAGGGTAGGCCGGAATTGCCTCTGGTCCTCGATGGCACAGCCGACCTGAACCAGCATCTGGTCCAGGGGCAGGCGGAGCAGGGTTGAGCCTGGCCGGCGCCGGTTCAGTTCCCCGCGATAGGCCTCGAGCAGGGAGGGGTCCAGGTCGTCCAGGGTGGCGTCCCGGCAGGGACGGAGATCCGTGAAGCGGCTAATCATCACTTCCGTCTTTCCTGGTGCAGTCGCTCCTGATGGGCTATGCGCCGAAGGCCAGAATACTTCATTCTCGGATTATAGCACAAGTTGCTCACCGGGAGAAATGACAATCTCACCCCCTCATGGATACCGCGGTGGGTAGGAGTTTCTCTTCTGCTGGGCGAAAGGTACTGTCCGAGCCATACTGGGCGATCGAGGGGGCCTTGCCGAGAAAAAAAGACTTGACAGAGCCGCAAAATGGTGCTATACTTGGTCAGCTGGTCATACCAGCTGATAGCTAGGTGGGCGGACATGGCTGCCCGTTCGTGGCCATCGTGTCGCACATGCAACTTCACTACTTTTGGAATGAACGCTGAGGTAGCGCTGATTCAAACAGATCACCAAGGACTGGCTTGAACATGGTACTCCCAATGGAGCACGGCGCTCTTTGCGCCACCAGTACCCTCGGCGCCGCCAGCGCGCTGGCGCTGTCCAAGCAGGTCCGTTTCAATCATCGCCCGGCAGCGACTCGCGGGAGCTAGTTGGTAGAACAGGAAACGATCCAATGACGAGCGAACTCCGGCTGATCCCGCCTCAAAAAGTAACCCTCGTTGAGTCAATTATTGAACAGATCGTGACGCAGATCCGCGACGGAAACCTGGAGCCCAATGACCGGCTGCCTTCTGAACGCCAGCTCATCGATATGCTGGGCGTGGGCCGTTCTTCGGTGCGAGAGGCCCTGCAAGGGTTATCGGCAATGGGCCTGGTAGAGATACGGCCCGGTGAAGGGACTTTCGTGAAGGGACTCAACCCTGGTGAGGATCTGCTCAGCCGGGACATCCGAACCCTCTCGATGGGCTTGCAGAAAGAGATGCGCAAGTACCTGAATCAGGCCCGGCTGGCTCTGGAAACTGGGATCTTGACGGTCGCCGCTGAGGTGACCACCGAGAAGAGTGGGGCGTGCATCCGGCAGGCGCTTGCCGACTATGAACGTGGTCTCGAGGCTGATCCGGCGAATCTGGATTGGGCCGTGCACGATAGGCTTCATCTGTCCATGGCCGAGGCGACGGGCAATGGTTTTCTCGTGGATATGCTGCAGAGGCTCATAGAACTCGTTCCCTACTCGTTGCGGGACATGAACGCTCCTTACGCCGACCCGCAGGAGATATGGGAGTTCCATGAGACCTGGCGGATCATCCATGGGAGGCTATGCGACGCCGTGCTGAGGGGGGATGCCCAATCTGCCTGCAAGTGGATGAGGCGGCATTCCAAGTACGAGAGCATCAACATCGAGCGTGATTATGGGCACCTGTCCGCCCGCGCCCAGCAAGAGTACCAAGAGAGCATCAGGAGGATGGCCTAGCATGAAAAAGCACGAGATCCCTACGCCAGCCTTGGTTGTAGACATTGACAAGCTGAGGCACAACATCGAAGACATGGCCCAACGGGCACGGAAGGCTGGTATGGCGCTGCGCCCCCATGTCAAGACCCACAAGACTCCTGCCATAACCCACATGCAGATCAAAGCGGGAGCGGACGGCATCGTCTGCGCCAAACTGGGCGAGGCAGAGGTCATGGCCGCGGCGGGCGTCGACGATATCCTGGTGTGTTATCCTATCGTTGGTCCTGACAAGATCGAGCGCTTGCTCAACCTGGCACGATGGGTGGACAGAGTCTCCACGACAGTCGATACGCGGACCGCTGCCCAGGCCCTGAGCGACGCGGCTGTGGCAAGGGGCCAGCGCCTGGATGTGTTGGTCGAAGTTGACGTGGGCTACAAGCGTACGGGCATCGCGCCGGGACAATCACTCCTGGAGTTGATCCGGGGTATCGTAGAATCGATGCCCGGCTTGCGCTACAAGGGGTTGATGTATATTGCCGGCGGCCTAATCAAGCACATGGAACCGGAAAAGCAGTTGGCCGAGGAGCAAGCTGCCATCGACATCGTTCTGGATGCTGCCAGCCTGTTGCGAGCCCACGGTATTGAGACGGAGGTAGTCAGCGGCGGTACGACGCCAGGCGCCCGGTACATGGCGGATCTCGATGGGGTCACGGAATACCGCGTCGGCTGCTACGTCTTTGGCGACATGAAATATGCCGACTTGGGTGCCCTTGCCCGGGAGCAGTTGGCTCTGACCATCTTGACTACCGTCGTCTCTGTCCCGTCGGTTCCGGCGCCGGGCCACTTTGTCGTGGATGCCGGGTCCAAGACGCTGACGCACAGCGGGGCCATGACCTCGCCAGGGTATGGAACCTTTGTGCAGCATCCAGAGTGGGCGGTGAATGTACCGAGTGAGGAGCACGGTGGCGTGTACCTGCCGCTGGGTGCCAAGCCACCGGCCATCGGCACCAAACTGGACATCTATCCCAACTATGTGTCCGACGTGGTGAACCTAGCTGACGAGCTGTGGGTGGTGCAGGGTGATGAGGTCATTGCGGTGTGGGATATCCTGGCTCGGGGCAAGAGGGTGTAGGGGGCACAATGAGTCTTGGAGAGAATATGATCGATCTGCGAAGTGATACGGTTACCAAGCCTACGAAAGCGATGCGACGGGCAATGTACGACGCCGAGGTAGCCGACGATACCTACGACGGCGATCCGACAGTAAACCGGCTGCAGGAGCTGGCGGCTGAGAAGACGGGAAAGGAATCAGCACTGTTCGTCGTATCGGGCACGATGGGCAACCTCCTAGGCGTACTGATCAACACCCGGCCCGGTCAGGAGGTGATCCTGGGCGACGAATCGCACCAATTCCTGTGGGAGGTGGGCGGCATCGCCCGAGTGGCCAACTGTGTGACGCACACGGTGCCCTTTCACAGGGGCTATCTCGACCCGACAGAGGTGGAAGCGGCGATCCGGCCCGCTGCCAGAGAGGCAACGACCACCGGCATGATCTGCCTCGAGAACACTAGCAACATTGGCGGCGGTCTGGTGATCCCGCCCGAGCACATGGCCGGGATCTCGGACGTGGCCAAGAGGCACGGGCTGCCCATTCACATGGATGGCGCCCGCTTTTTTAATGCGATCGCCGCCTCGGGCCGCCCGGCCTCGGATTTTACCCGGAACGTGGACACGCTGGCCTTCTGCCTGTCCAAGGGATTGGGGGCGCCTTTTGGCGGGCTGTTGTGTGGCAGCGCCGATCTTGTCGAGCGGGCGATTCCATTTCGACAGATGCTTGGTGGCGGCATGCGCCAGGCGGGCGTAATGGCCGCAGCGGGCATTGTGGCCCTGGAGACAGGCATTGATAGGCTGGCGGAGGATCACGCCAATGCCAAGAAGCTGGCTCTGGGCCTGGCAGAGCTCTTTCCCGGATGCTGTGATCCGGATAATGTGGAAACCAATCTATTCCACATCGACGTTGCCATGCTCGGCATGGGGGGGCAGGAACTGGCGGATCATTTGGCAACCGAGGGCGTTCTGGTGTTCGCCGGGGAGCCGCGCATGCGATTTGCTACGCATGCCATGGTTAGCTCGGAGGACATCGACCAAGTCCTGGAGGTCTTTGCCCAGTTGCCAACGCGATCTGCCACATGAGCATTGTCCCTCGCGCGCTGGCTGCGTCGTGGGTCCGGACGGCCCGTGCTACAGCGCGCCAGGGAAGCCGGTGAGGGGGCAATCGGGCTCAAGCAGTAGCCACAAGGAGGCGTCTGCCAACTGATCCAGGATTGGGACTGGCGATCCCGGTGGGCGGGAGGTCTGTGAGGCCCATGTCGTAGCTGCAAGAGAGCTGGCCTGCGGACTGTCGCACGGTGTTGTGTTTCGTCAGAAAGGATCCATAAGGAGGAAGGAACAATGAAAGCATTGAGAATTCTGTTTCCAGTCCTGGTCGTAGCCTCCCTGCTGGTGGGCTGCGCAGCGACGCCCGAGGTCGTGGAAAAAACCGTCGTCCAGACCGTTGTGGTCTCGGAGGAGAAGGTCGTCGAGAAGCCGGTGGTCCAGACGGTCGTCGTCTCGGAAGAGAAAGTCGTGGAAAAAGAGGTGGTGGTCACCCAGGTGGTCGAGGTGGAGAAGGTGGTCGAGGTTACCTCAACCCCGGCGCCCAAGATGATCGAAGGTGGCCCGCTGGAGGTGGGTGTGCTCTGGGAGGCGCCAGCGCCATGGGGCCTGTTGGCAGAGGAAGTTGGTACCTCACTCGAAGAGGATTTCCCCGGAACCAAAATGTCCTATACCTTTAACAACACGCCTGCCCGCCCGGCCATCGAGCTCCGCTGGCTGAGGGGCGATCCCCTCGATGTTGACTTTATCTTTGAGGGGACGGATCCCGGTTCCTGGACGTGGGTGGAGGAGGGCTACCTCCTGGACCTGACGCCCTACATGGAGGACGAGGTCCAACCCGGCGTCAAGTGGAAAGATCTTCTCCTGCCGATCACCTACAGTTCGGCCAAATACAAGGGCGACTTTTATGCCGCGCCGGAGCAGATCTTTATCTGGTTGCTGCACTACAACAAGAAGCAGTTCGACGAGTGGGGCCTAGAGCCGCCCCAGACCTGGGACGACATGCTGGCCCTGTGTGAGGATATCAAAGCCCAGGGTGTGGCGCCCATTGCCCTTTCGGGACCGATCAACTTTTACGTGGGCATGTGGTACGATTCCCTGGTCCAGCGTATCGTGGGTGCCGACAAGGTCATGCAGGTGCTGTACGGCGAGGGCAAGGTAGCCGATGACCCCGGCTTCCTCGAGGCAGCGCAAGAGTTCGAAAAGCTGTTCAAGAGCGGGTGTGTCATCGATGGCTTTGAGGGCATCGGCTTTACCGAAGTGCAGGTCGAGTTCTTCCAAGACAAGGCGGCCATGATCCTGATGGGGAGCTGGCTCGTCACCGAGATGAAGGACTCGATCCCGCCGGACTTTGAGCTAGGCATCTCCACCTTCCCGTCCGTGGAAGGGGGGGCGGGGCAGCAGGACGCCATGTTCGGCCGGACGCTGAGCTGGTCCATTGCTGCGGGGACCGACAATCCGGACCTGGCTGTCGAGTACCTGAAACGCTTCACCACCGACCCGGCGGTCATCGAGAAACGGGCCATGGAGCTGGGGCAGTTGGTCCCGTTGAAGGGGGCACCGGCACCTCCTGGTATCCCGGGAGCTGACGCAGTGCTGGAGCAGGCGGCGAATGTACGGTTTATCCTCTACAACTATGGCGCGACCTCTGATACAGGGCTTTCTTCTGCCTGGTACGACCCCCAGGTGGAACTGGCCTTTGGCAAGATCACGCCTGAGGAAATGATCGCCAAGATCGACAAGAACCTGGAGGAGTATCGCGCCCTCAAGGGCGAATAGTCGTTCAGCGATAGGGTCACTCGATGATTTAGGGGGCGGGGAGTTTGCCTCCTCGCCCCTGTCCATAAACCACATTGGGTGCAACGCCGTCGAAAGACGCGTCGCATCCACGGGAGGAGTCAGTATGCTTCAGAAGGCGCGCCGCAAGCTGATTATCCCCTTTCTTCTGCCTGCGTTTCTCCTATACACGCTTCTGTACGCCTACCCGATTGTTCAGACCTTCCTGTGGTCCTTCACCGGCTGGAGCGGACATACAGTCAAACGCCCCTTCGCCGGCTTGCGGAATTATGCCTCGCTCCTGATCGATCGCCGTTTTCATGGCGCTCTTCAGAATACGCTGCTCTATGCCGTGGTTGGCGGGATCCTTCTCTTCGTTTTCGGGCTTATCCTGGCCTGGGGCCTCAGCCAGCCGATCCGCTTCCGTCGCATTTTCCGCTTCATCGTGCTAGCACCCATGGTTATCTCGGTAGCGGTGACCGGCGTAATGTGGCGAATGATCTTTGAGCCCAACCTTGGCGTGTTGAACAATGTCCTGCGGGCCATCAACCTGGACCAACTGGCCCTGCCCTGGATGGGCGACACCCGCACTGCGCTGCCGGCTATCATCATCGCCTCCGTTTGGTGGCAGATGGGCATGTGGGTCCTGCTGCTCCTGGCCGGGCTGGAGCGCATCCCCGCCGACCTGCAGGACGCGGCCAAGGTGGACGGGGCCAACGAGCTGCAGGTATTCTGGCACGTGACCCTGCCCCTCCTGTGGGACGTCGTCCGGACTCTGATGGTGGTGTGGATCATCCTCGCCCTCCAGGTGTTCGGTATCGTACTGGTTATGGCGCCCTGGGGAGGGGTGAGCGGCGCGACACAGGTGGCAGCGACTTATATCTACTACACCGCCTTTAACGACTTCAAGTGGGCCTATGCTTCGGCGGTGGCGACCGTGGTCTTGCTCATCATCTTTGGCCTGAGCATGGTCTCCATGCGGGCGATGCGCCGGGAAACGATCGAGTTTTGAGGGAGCATTCACCTATGTCTACATCGGAAAGAACTGTCAGGAAAGGCCGGCACAGAGGTCGAATCGATCCCACCCGCATTTTTATCTACCTGGTGCTCGGTATCTATAGCCTGACCACCGTGCTGGCCTTCGGTTGGGTTTTCCTGACTTCGTTAAAGACTACGCCCGAGTTTCTCAGCAACAGCCCGTGGTCGCTGCCTGAGAAAATCAACCCGATTAACTATGTCAACGCCTGGCGCTATGCCAATTTCGGCCGCTACTTTGCCAATACACTGCTTGCTGCGACGGTGGGTGGTGGTGTGTCGGTTGCTATTTCGACTACTGCCGCCTATGCCCTGTCCCGCATCCGGTTTCCCTTCAGCCGGGTGGTTGGCGCTTACTTTCTGATCGGGTACATGGTTCCTCTCATGCTGTCCGTCATCCCCATCTACTTCATGCTGCCCAAGCTGGGTCTGGGAACTGGGCTGGCGCCCCTGATCCTGATCTACATCGCTTCCGGTATTCCGTTCAACACTTTCGTCCTGGGCAGTTATCTGGCCTCTCTGCCGTATGAGATGGAGGAGGCGGCGGCCATTGATGGCGCATCCCCGTTCCGAACCTTTTGGCAGATTATGGTCCCGCTGGCCATGCCGGGCCTCGTGTCCGTGTTTTTTATCAATTTCCTGAGCCTGTGGAACGAGTTCTTCCTGGCGCTGCTGTTCCTGCGCGACGAGAACATGACACTGGCCGTTGGCCTATTCGGCCTGTTGCGCCGGGCCGAGTATTCGGGCACCTGGGTCGAGGTGTTCGCAGGGATGATCATCAGCGTCGCTCCGGTGTTGATCATCTTTGCCTTGCTGCAGCAGCGGATCACCAAGGGTTTGACCTTCGGCGCGATCAAGGGCTAGCGGGCATGATCGAGGAGCGAGGGGAGCCGATGGCTGCTCTGGCACGCCATCGGGCCTTCTGGCGAGGCGAGCAGACCGACCGGCCCCTGGCCGGTGCGTACCTGGGGGAATACGAGGTCGCCGACATCTATCTTGTGGCCGGCGACGGCGATCTCCTTGAGCCGCAACGGCTTGTCCCTGAACGCTTCCTTGAGGTATTCGTCCAGCGGTGTGAGACCAGCGAAGGGCTGGGCCAGGACCTGTTCAGGCCGTTGTCGCCCCTGTACTGTGTGCCCTGGCTGGAGGCCATCCTGGGCTGTCCGGTTCGGGTGCATTCCCAGGCTTGTTGGGCTGAGGCCCTCCTGGACGAGGACGAGCCGTTGGAGACCCTACAGCCCGGCTGGATTGAGGCTTGGTTGGAGGCGGCAATCTCATTCGTACGGTGCTTGGCCGGTAAGGCCGGCTGCCAGCCACCTCACGCCGGGCGCTTTCCGGTGGCCGGACTTTTTCTGCGCGGCCCGGCAGATGTGGTCGCGGCGATGCTGGGCATCGAGCGCATGTGTTATGAGTTTTACGACCACCCACAGCAGATCCACCGCCTGGCCCGTCTGTCCGCCGAGGTCTGGATCGAGGCAACGCGCCTGATGTACCAGCACATGCCATCGTTCTACGGGGGCTTTGTCGATCCGGGGCGCTGGCTCTATTCCCCGGCGCGCTGCGCCTACAGTTCAGAGGATACTAGTGCCATGATATCGTCTGACCTGTATCGCGAGTTCTTTCTGCCCTACAACCAGATGATGGTCAATGCCTTTCCCTACGGCTATGTCCACCGCCACTCTGCTTCAGCGCACAATCTCCTGGCGCTCCTGGACTTGGAAACTACCTGGGCCATCGAGGTAACCATGGATCCGGGCGGGCCCACCGTACCGGAGATGCTGCCCCTCTTCCGGCGGATCCAGGAGAAAGGACGGCCGTTGATCGTGTTTGGTTTGGATGAGGAAAGGGACGTAGCTGCCCTTGTCGCAGGACTGTCGCCGCGAGGGCTGTGTGTGGTTGTCCAGGCAGACGCCGAGGAAGATGCCCGGGCTCTGCTGTCGGTGGTGAAGGGAGAGTAGTGGCCCGAGATGCTACTGTTCGCGAAACGAGGGATCAGACGCCATGTTGAGCTTTTTTGATTGCAATGCGGCCATCGGACGCTGGAAGCACCCACCATTGGGTGGCTATGAGACGGCTGGCGAACTGGAGGCCGTCCTGGACTACCTGGCTGTGGAACGCGCCGTCGTGTATCATGCCCAGGCCCACGAGGTCCACCCGACAGTGGGCAATGGCCTGCTGATGGAATCACTGGCCGGCCGCGAGCGACTGTTGCCCAGTTGGGTCATCTTTCCTCACTTTACCGGCGAGATGCCCGAGCCTGAGGTCCTGGTAGGCGACATGCTGGAGCAGGGCGTGCGCGTCGCCCGGCTGATGCCCGGCTATGATGGCCATCGCTTCAGTCTGGAACCGTGGAGCGCCGGCCTGCTGCTGAAGGAGCTGGCTGCGCGTCGTCTGCCGGTGCTCATCGACTTTATGTTCTTCCGCCGTGACGACCCGGACTGGAAGCTGCTCCACGATCTGTGCTACCGCTATCCTGCGCTGCCCATCATTCTGACTGGCTGGTCGGGCCTGGCCAGCCGGTCCTTCTATCCACTGTGCCAGGCCTGTCCCAATCTACACCTGGACACTTCTGGCTATGCGTTGTTTCGAGGCTTGGAGGCATTTTGCCGGGAGGTCGGCGCCCGCCAATTGCTGTACGGATCGGGCCTGCCGTACCGGGCGGCGGGCACGGCGCTGACGACCATCACCCATGCCATGGTCAGCGATGAAGAGAAATCGCTGATCGCCCACGGCAACCTGGGAAGGCTGCTGGCGGAGGTGGTCACATGAGTTCAGTACGAGGACTCGAGTACGCAGGTACACCGATCTGGCAGCGAGCCTCACAGCAAGCGCTGCGGGACCGGCCGTGGACTCCCTGCCCCTGGCAGGAGCAGTTGCGCCGGGGCGAACCGGTACAAGACCTGTTCATCCTCGATGGCCATGCCCATCTGGGCGAGTATCCCGGCTTCTATATGAACAGACCGGATGCCGCCAGCATGGTGGAGGTCATGGACCGGATTGGCATGCAAGCCGCCATCATCTCGGCCAATGCGGCGCTGCGTTCCGAACCGGAGTACGGAAATCGGATGGTACTCGAAGCCGTCCGAGCCCATCCGGGCCGCCTGCTGGGCTACGTCGTGGCCAATCCCCACTATCCCGAGGAGGTGGAATCCTCACTCACGCGTTACCTGGACGAACCGGGCATGGTTGCCATCAAGCTTCATCCCGAGTGTCACGACGATTACCCTCTTCTCGGGCCGCGGTACGAGCCGGTGTGGGCCGTCGCCGCCAACCGGCAGGTACCCGTGCTGTTTCACACCTACTTTGGTGGCGACAGTCTTGAGGATATCGCCAACCTTGCAGCCAAGTACGCCGATGTCCCCTTGCTGGTGGGCCACGAGCTTCAGGACAAGAGCCTCGACGCCATGGCAGAGCTGGCCAACAGCTTCCCCAACGTCTACGTGGACCTGTCGGTTCCCGAGATCTTTGGCGTGACCGAGTTTTTTGTCGAGGCGCTGGACGACATCCGGAAGCTGATCTTTGGTACCGACTTTCCCTGGGGTAACGGTCACTTTCGGGTAGCGGCCGTGGTTTATGCTAGGATATCCGAGGACGCCAAGCGCAAGATCCTGGGTGAGAACGGGGCGGAATTCTTCAAGATAAACCGGGCGAAGGCACAAGCTCGGTTTGCCAACCCTTTGTAAGGGAAAAATGATGTGAGAGGAGAACCTGACATTGCTAGTCATTGATTCCCATCTAGATCTTTCGATGAATGCGCTGCAGTGGAACCGGGACCTGTTGTGCTCGGTCTATACCATCCGGGCCCAGGAGGGGGGTACACCTGGCAGAGGTCAGGGCACCGTGGCTTACCCAGAGATGCGCCAGGGACGGGTTGCGCTCAGCTTTGCCACGTTGATCGCCCGTTGTACGGGCCGGCCCCAGCCACACATCGACTATGCGACGGTAGCCCAGGCTTATGGCGTGGCCCAGGGACAATTGGCTTACTATCGCGCCCTGGAGCGCGAGGGCCACGTGCGCGTCGTTGCCGAGAGCGGTGAGCTGGATAGCCACATTGCGGCCTGGGAAGCCTGGGAAGCTGCCGCTGAGAAAATGACCTCAGCGGGCGCTGGGAAAACGAGCTCAGCCACGTCAGAAGATGAGCCCGGGCCTTACCCACCGCTGGGTTTTGTGATCGCCATGGAGGGGGCGGATCCGATCATGGAGCCGGAGCAACTGGAGGAATGGTGGGCGGCCGGCTTGCGGGTCGTGGGCCTCACCCACTATGGCCCGGGGCGTTACGCGGGCGGGACGGCCACCGAACTCGGTCTGTCGGAACTAGGTCCGGGCCTGCTGGCCGAGATGGATCGGCTGGGTATGCTTTTGGATCTCACACATTGCTCTGACCAAGCCTTCTGGCAGGCGCTGGAGCACTATGGCGGACTTGTACTGGCCAGCCATCAGAACGCGAGGGACTTGGTTCCCCACCAGCGCCAGTTCAGCAATGAGCAGCTCCGGGCCATCATTGAACGGGACGGCGTTATTGGGTCGAGCTGCGACGTCTGGATGCTGCAGCCAGGCTGGACCCGGGGCGTGGGTACCAATCAGGGTGTGACGCTGAGCACGCTAGCCGACCACATGGACCATGTTTGCCAGTTGGCGGGGAATAGCCGTCATGCCGCCATCGGCAGCGACCTGGATGGTGGCTTTGGGCAGGATCAATCGCCTCAGGACCTGCAAACCATTGCGGACCTGCAAAAGCTGTCGGGCATCCTGGCTGGGAGGGGTTACGGTGCGGAGGATATTGCCAACATCTTGTACGGCAACTGGCTGCGTCTGCTGCGCCAGGCCTGGGGAGCGTGAGAACCCGTGTTTGATACCGTCATAGCGGGAGGCACACTGGTCGATGGTACAGGCGCGCCGGGGCTCCGGGCCGACGTGGGCACTATCGGCGGGCGCATCGCCGCTGTCGGCGATCTGACGGTGGGGAACGCGGTGGAGCGGATCGAGGCCGGGGGGCACGTGGTCTGTCCCGGCTTCATCGATGCACACACCCACTCAGATCTCACCCCACTGCTCGACGGCCGCTGTGCCAGCAAGGTACGGCAAGGCGTGACCACCGAACTGGTGGGACACTGCGGCTTTTCGGCCTTTCCCCTGGTCAAGGGGACGCCCCAGAAGCGGGCAGAGCTGGATCGTGCCGTGATGTTGGCGACCGCTGGCGGGCGTGCTATCGAGGCTGATTGGTCCGACTGTGCCGGTTATTTGGAAGCGATGGAACGGGCAAAGCCTGCTTTCAACATGGCTACGCTGGTCGGCAACGGCACGATCCGGTCTGCCATCATGGGCTATGACAACCGCCCGCCCGATACTGATGAGCTGAAGGCCATGCGCAGGCAGGTAGCGCTGGCCATGGAGCAGGGCGCTTTTGGGCTGTCCTCCGGCCTGACCCTGTATCCAAGCAGTGTGGCCCAGGCTGAAGAATTGGTGGCGCTGTGCGAGGAACTGGTCCACTGGGGTGGCCTCTACGATTCCCACACGCGTCACCTGGCTGGCTGGCACTTCCGGTCAGTGGAGGAGGCCATCGACACCGGCCAGCAGGCCGGGGTCGCTGTTCAGGTTGCTCATATCTGCCTCATCGATCCCCGTCACTGGGGTGAGGCGGCCCAACTGCTGGAGATCATTGAACGAGCTCGTAGGGATGGCGTTGATGTCACCTACGACGCCTATCCTTATACCGCTGCTGGCTGCCCGTTCAGCGAGCTCATGCCCGAGTGGGTGCAGGATGGCGGGACCGAGGCGATGATCAGGCGGCTGTCCGACCCAGCGACGCGCCGGCAGGTGCTGACCGAGGCGGACACTACGTGGGGCAGTGGCATCCCCAGCCGGTGGGAGAAAGTAGTTATTGCCTGGGGCGGTCCACACGGCGACCCGTCTTGGACCGGCAGGTCGGTGGCAGAGCTGGGAGAAAAAGCAGGCAGTTCTCCCGAAGAGATGATGATCTCCATCGTCGTCCAGTCGCGCGACGTGGGCCTGATGGTTGTCCACAACCGCTTGGATCAGGACGTGGAGTGCTTTGTATCGCATCCGCTGGGTATGATCGGCTCTGACGGCGTCGCCGTTGCTGCCGATGGCCTGTGGGGCCAGGCGCCGGTCCACCCCCGCTTCTACGGAGCCTTCCCACGTGTGCTGGCCCACTATGTCCGCGAGCGCGGGGCGATGACCCTGGAAGAGGCGATCCGCAAGATGACGTCGCTGCCTGCGGACCGGCTGGGATTGGGCGACCGGGGACGGCTTCGGGAAGGCAAAGCCGCCGATCTGGTGATTCTGGATCCGGCTACGGTACAGGACCGGGCCACGTTTGAAGAGCCGCACCAGTACCCGGTGGGCATCACCCACGTGATGGTCAATGGCCAGTGGGTCGTGCGCGACGGCCAGCAGACCGATGCCCGGCCCGGACAGATTTTACGGTACCGTGGCGGCTAGCCAGGTGCTTGCTCAGAGGAACTGTGCGAGGCGCCTTGGGACGAGCCTACCGCTCAGAACCCTGAGAAGTCTTGAACACACAGGCAACAGTCGACTGGTGCCGAGGATAAGGCCATGATTGTAGATGCTCACGTACACTTGATGGAACCTGAGAAGGGGGCCGCAGGCTATGACTATCTTAAAAAGACCGGCGGCGCCTGGGGGCAGGTCTGGGATGCGGAGCGTGTCGTTGGGCTCCTTGATGAATGTGGGTTTGACAAAGCCATCGTTTTTACGGGGGCAGGGCTCTATCCCAACGTAGATTACCGCTACTACAATGACAACCTAGCCCGCGAGGTGGGCCAGTTCTCCGACAGGCTCATCGGCTTTGGCTGTCTGGACCTGAAGGGCGATCCGGACGCCGCCGCCGAGGTCCCGCGCCTGGTCGAAGGGTTGGGCCTGGTGGGGATCAAATTTCACCCCTGGCTGCAGGACTTCCCGGCGAACTCTGGCCTTCTCCGTCCGGTCTACGAACAGGCATCGTGCTATCACCTGCCCATCCTCTTTCACACCGGTACACCGCCCTACGCCCAACCGGCCCAGGTGGCGCAGTGGGCGGGCGAGTATCCCGACGTCCAGTTCATCATGGGCCACTTTGGCAAGCTGATCTGGCTCGACGCGGTCCGCGCTGCCCTGGAATACCCCAACGTTTATCTGGAGACGAGCGGGGCGCAGGTGGCGGATCTGGAGATCGCCGTGAGACTGCTGGGCGAGGAACGGATCGTCTTTGGCACGGACCTGCCGATCGGGGGAGCAGCCGCTGGGAAGTGGAACGTGGACAAGATCCGCGCCGCGCGGATCAGCGACCGCGCCAAGGAACGGATCCTGGGTCAGAATGTCCTGGATATTCTGGCACGGGTTGGTTAGGTCGTCCAAAGTTGAAGGGCAAGGTCCCAGCTTTTGACTCGGGCCAGGCCTGGATAGGGACCGCACCCAGGAATGCGTTCGCCCATCAGCGGAGGCTTTCGCCCATCAAGCGGGCAACTTGCCTGTAGGAGGTGAAAAGGGGGAGTGGAACGGTGATCGTCGATTCGCACGTGCACATTGGCACCACGGTACACCATTTCGAACAGCTGGAAGCAACCGACGACGACATCCTGCGAGAGATGGATGCCCATGGCGTGGATATGGCCGTCCTGTGCCCGGCTGGCGCTGCCCTGGCGGTCCAAAATCGCCAGGGTAACGACTTGGTCGCTTCGGCTGTCCGGGCGCATCCCGACCGGTTTATCGGCCTGGGAACAGCCAATCCCTGGTACGGCGAGGCTGCGCTGGCCGAGCTGGACCGGGTCATTTACGGCCTGGGTCTGAGCGGCTTCAAGTTCCACTCGCTGGTCCAGGGATTCCACCTGAATGATCCGCTCCTGGTCTACCCCCTGGTGGAAAAGGCCATCGATCTGGATGTACCGGTCTATTTCCACTGTGGGACACCGATCATGGCCATGCCCTACAAGATCCAAGATCTGGCCCGGCGCTACCCCAAGGCCAAGCTGATCATGGGCCACCGGGGCTGGGACTATCACTTTGACGTGATCCACGTCGAACAAAACTGCCCGGGGATATGGATCGAGACTTCCAAGTGTGAATACGTGAACCTGGAGCACTCTTACAGGATGGGAAATGTCGGAAGACTCCTGTATGGCTCCGATTATCCCATCAGTTCCATGGCGCCCGAGTTGTCCAAAGTCCGCCGTCTGGTGGGCTTGACTTCTGAGCACGAGTCTGCTATCTTGGGGCGCAACTGCCAACGCCTGTTTGAGCTAGAGGAATATGACAGATAAGATACGCATCAAGGTCGATCGCCACGTGTGCAGCGGATGCCTGTCGTGCATGACTACCTGTTCCATGGCCAATGAATGGTACGCCAGTCTTCCAGGGTCCCGGGTTCGGGTTGATCTGAGCCCCTTCGCCGACACCCACCGGATCACCCTCTGCCACCAGTGTGCTGCGACGTCCAGGTCGGAGGCCGCCTGCCTGCAAGCCTGCCCTGAGGGCGCGATCAGCCGCGATCCCGATGCCGGCCATCTGGTGGTGGACTATGGTCGGTGCACTGGCTGTAAGGCCTGCATTGAGGCCTGTCCCTTGAACGCCATGTTCTGGAATCCAATTTCGGAGCACGTGATCAAGTGCGAGCTGTGCGACGGCGACCCGCAATGCGTACAGGCCTGTCCGACTGGCGCCCTGACGATCCGGGTCGTACCAGGCAGGAAAGCCATTGGAAAGCGCGAGCGAAACCGATGAAGCGAAGCAATGGCTGGGTGGGCAAGATCCTGTGGGTCGACCTCAATGATCGGACAACGCGCACGCTGGATACGGCGGACTATGGCCCGGGCTATATCGGAGGACGCGGGATCGCCGCCCGCATCGCTTGGGACGCGATCCCACCAGGCGTTGGTGCGCTCGATCCGGAAAACCTGTTCATGGTCTTTACTGGACCGCTGAGTGGCACGACCGCTCCCTTTTCCGGACGGACCTCCATCTGCGGCCTGAGTCCGCAGGGGTGGCCCCAGGAGTGGTTCAGCCGCTCAAACGTCGGAGGGCATTGGGGTCCGTCACTAAAGTACGCGGGCTACGATGGGTTGGTGGTCGAGGGACAGGCCGATTCGCCTGTGACGCTGTGGATCACCGACGACAAGGTCGTGTTGCTGGACGCCGGTCACCTGTGGGGTATGGGTGTCATGGACACCCAACAGGCGCTCATGGGTGAACTGGGCAACGATATTCGAATCCTGACCATCGGACAGGCGGGTGAGAGGCTCAGCCGTATTGCCACGGTGGCCACGGAGACCAATTCGGCTGCCGGTCAAGGGGGCTTTGGCGCGGTCATGGGTTCCAAGAACCTCAAGGCCATCGCCGTGCGCGGCAGCGGGCCCGTCTACGTTGCCGAACCGGAGTTATTCCTGGCCCGATGCAAGGCGATCGCCGAGGAAGCTCGCACCGGTAGCCGTTTTGCCAATACTGAGCTGGACCCGGAGCGGGTGACTGGGTTTAAGCAGCGATGGCAGGCCTGCACCCAACAGTGTGGGATGCGTTGCGGCATGGTCTGCCGTTTCTACGGCGAGGTCAGGGGACCGGCTACCGGCGAGGTGCTCTCCGGCCAATTCCACTGCGTCTCAAACTTTTTCCCGGGCATACCCAATAGCTTTTACGACTGGGATCTGGGGTTCGAGGGGGCCTTTGAAGCCCGGCACCTGTCGGACAACTATGGTCTCAATCAGTGGGATCTGCTCCTGGGCATCATACCCTGGCTGCGGCTGTGCGGTCCGGCGCCCGCGGGAGCTGGGCTGGTGCGTGAGGTCAACGGCCGGGCCATCGACTTTGACGACCCGACCTTCTGGGCCCATCTCTTCCGAGTCATTGCCTACCGAGAGGGAATAGGCGATGCCCTGGCCGAGGGCGGCCGCCGGGCGCCAGCCCTGTTGGGCTATGGGCAGGAGCTGGCCGAGCCGTTGTTCACCGCATGGGGCAGCGCCGGCCACTGGGATGGTCATGGAGACCGGGGCAACCGCATCGTCTATCCCTTCTGGCTGGCGCCGGCCGTGCAGTGGGCCGTGGACGTCCGGGATCCTTTTAGCAGCGCCCACGGGTATACGGCGCTGACCATGCATTGGTCGCCATTCCTCAACGATGAAGGCTTGTCCTGGGACACTATCAAGGCGGTGGGCCAGCGTATCTATGGCACCGAGCAAGCCGTGGATCCCATGAGTGATTATGAGGCCAAAGAGATCCCGGCCGTGTGGCACGGACATCGCAGCGTGATGAAGGACTCGGTGACGGTGGACGACAATGTTTTTCCTATGATCTTGAGTACCAACAGTACGGATGGGCTGGCCCGTGCGGGTGATATGCTGGGTCCCGATTTTGAATATCACCTCTTTAGGTCAGCGACGGGCGCTGGCCTGACGCGTGAGGAATTTGAGCTGGCTTGCGAGCGCGTGTTCAACCTGGAACGCGCCATCCAAGTGCGGAACTTTGGGCGGCAGCGGGGCGATGACGAGACCGTGATCCCCCAGTTCGAGCGCGAGGAGTGGTGGGAGAATCCCCTCATTGGCGAAAAGAGGCGACTGGACCGGACCAAGTTCATCCCGCTCCTGGAAAGGTACTACCGGCTGCGGGGATGGGATCTGATGCAGGGGCGACCTACCTGGTCCAAGCTGCGGGAGCTGGGGCTGGACGATGTGGCCAAGGAACTGGCCCAGGCTGACCTTATCGAGAGCGATACGATTTAACCAAAGGGACACAGAGGACGCGGAGTCATTTTGGGGCTATTGAGAGGACCTTGGTTCTTCTGCACTTTAGCGGCAAATACTGGGGATCCAAGGTAGACTGGACAAGGCGCCGGTAACAGAGACTAGCGTCTGTTGTGCACAAGTGCAAGAGGAGCAGGAATGATGTTTGAGAAGATAGATCCCTTTGTGTTGGCTAGCGGTTTTCAGTCCCCCGAAGGGCCTAGTTTTGACCGGGAAGGTACCCTGCATTTTGTGGACTGGGACGCGCAGGTGGTCTACCGTGTCACTTTGGATGGCAAGGTGTCCCCCTTTGTCAATACGGCTGGCGTGCCGACGGGTTCCAAGTTCCACCGGAACGGCCATCTGTTCGTGGCTGATGGGGATCGAGGCATCCTGGATGTCTCGGCTGAGGGGAAGGTGCGCGTGGTCGCTTCCGGCTGGGAAGGACGGCGCTTTCGTGGCCCCAATGACCTGGTTTTCGCCGCCAACGGCGATCTCTATTTCACCGATCCCAAGGGCTCCGATCCTGAGCACCCCATCGGCAACGTCTTCCTCATGCGCCAGGATGGCCATGTCGAGCGCTTTGCCGGAGGATTCCAATTCCCCAATGGTATTGTCCTCTCTGATGATGGCCGGACGCTGTATTTGGGTGAAACCTACCCCAATCACGTTCTGGCCTTCGACCTGGACGAACAAGGCCACGAGCAGGCCCGGCGAGTATTTGCCAGGCTGGAGGGCGGCCTGGGGCCCGATGGCATGGCCTTTGGACGAGACGGCAACTTGTATGTGGCCCATTATGGTAAGGGGGCCGTAGCCGTGATCGATCCTGGGGGCAGGGTGATCGCGGAACTGCCGGTTGGGGGCATGAACCCAACCAACGTCGCTTTCTGGGAGTCCAGCCTGTTCGTCACCGAAGTGGAAAAGGGCCAAGTCGTGCGGCTGGACATTGGCGTTGAGGGTCAAGTGCTGTATGGCCTCACCTGACCCCTTTTCTCTTGTCCCAGCAAGTTGGGAACTCCCAGGCTGGATCGTGCAAACTGTTCGGGCACGGAAAGCTGAGGCTGTGACATGAAGCGTCTCGAAGGGAAGGTTGCGCTGATAACCGGCGCCTCGCGGGGCATCGGCCGCGGGATCGCGCTGTGCCTGGCAGCTGAGGGGGCAGATATCGTTGTCAACTACCGGTCTCATGGCGATGAGGCGCGAGAGGTAGCCAACTGCATCCAGCAGATGGGTTGCCGCAGCCTGGTCTGCCGTGGCGATGTAGCTGAGCGGGACGCCGTCGTAGAGATGTTTGCCAAAGCCGTGGAGCATTATGGCCGCATCGACATCGTAGTGGCCAATGCCGGGATCAACATTCCAGGCTCCGTACTGGAGGCCGACTGGCAGAGCGTGCTGCGCGTCATCCAGGTCAGCCAGTTTGGCGTATTTCACACGGCTCAGCTTGGGGCCCAACAGATGGTGAGACAGGCGTCGAGCGGCCATAGCGGAGGTAAGATCATCCTTGTCGGGTCCATCCACGAGCAGCTTGCGGTCCCCAGCAGCGCGGCGTACAATATGGCCAAGGCGGCGGTGGGCCACCTGGCCAGGACTATGGCTCTGGAGCTGGCGCCCTATCGGATCAACGTCAACATAGTCGCCCCAGGCCGCATCGACACTCCATCGACGCGTGGCTTTCTGGAGGGGAAGCGGTTGGAGGAAGCAAACCGGCATATTCCGTGGGGCCGGGTGGGGACACCGGAGGAGATTGGCAAGGCCGTGGCCTACCTGGCCAGTGACGACGCCGACTATGTGACCGGAGCGACGTTGGTCATCGATGGCGGTTTTTCCATCAACCTAGATCTGAGGATAGGGGAGTCGGACGTCTGGGGGAAACAAGATTAAGTCAGACCTGGTTGGTCAGAGTCTGTTGACCAATCCATGGCTGGCATGGATAGTCCCGAACTCGGCAGATTAGCTACAACTGGGCATCACACGCGAGTTCCTGATTGCCACGATTGGCCACAAGCTTGAGGCGTTGGAGTTCCTTCACGTATCTAGCGCCCTGCAAGTAGGGATAGACTGTGTTGTTGTGCAGGAGCGGGTCGACCCGCGGGGACAGGACGGTGTCGCCGTCCGGGGTGCCGGGGATGGGTGAGAACAGGGCCAGCTTGGCCTGGACGCCCAACCGGTGGGCGGCGCGTATGGTGGCCGCTACCTCTGAGAGGGGCTGGCCCGGTAGGCCAGCCAGGATGTAGGCCCCCAACTCGTGCGAACGAAAACCGGCTTCCCTAAGATGTGCGACTGCCTGTGCAAAGGCACCGGTGGTGACTTTGCCCCCAGTGGACTGCTGCCGGGCAGCGTCGACCGTCTCCAGCGACAGGCGGATCGAGGCAAAGCCCGCCCTGCGCAGCAGTACAGCCAAGTCGGCGGTGATCTCCCTGGCGTGCAGACCATTGGGTGTGTAGAAGCGGACTTGCTCCCCCCCTGCCAGTACCCTTTCCAGGATGGGCACGATGTGGCGTTCCGCATTCAGTAGCAGGGCGTCGTCGTAGAAGGCGAAATCGTGCACGCCGCGCCGCGCGCAGTCCAAGATCTCGTCGGCGACTGCGGCGGGCTCCCGCTGGACAAAGGCCGGCTGCAGGCGGCGCTGGCGCAGTAGGTGCAGTCGTATGGGCAGCCCCAGGAGGTGAGCACACTGGCGAACCCGCGAGGAGAAGAAGGATGGAACAGCAAGTCGTGCGCGGGTGGCGGCCAGGCGCGAGCATCGGCGTAGGGGCCGGAGTCGAAACTGAAGCCAGTCACCTTTCCAGCCAGGCGCAAGGCCGCAGCCAGGCCCGGGCCGGATATCACCTCGTCAGCCCCAGAGTGCTCCCAGGCATGCTCCGGGCAGAGAGTAGCATATACGCCTCCAAGGACAACGGGCACCGGGCCAAACTGTGTCCGTACGTGGCGGATCGCCTCTACCACGCCAGGATACCAGTAGGTCATGCCCGAAGCGACCATCACCAGGTCAGGGCGCAGCGTGGCTGCCAAGGCTGCATCGAAACGATCCAGGGGCAGGCCAAAGCGTCCGTAATGGCGCGGGACGGTAGACACCGGTTCCGGCTTGTCGATGATGGTCTTGAGGAACTTGCCCGAGCCATCGGAACGGGGCTGGGGCGCGCCAGGGAAGGGCGCGAGGCAGTCGATGAGGGTGACGCCGTAGCTATTGTTGCGCAGGGCAGCGGCAACAGTCAGAAGCCCCAATGGCTCGATCCAGAGGTTGTGGGCTGCAAAGTCATAGATCCAGGGATTGATGAGGAGAATCTGGCCCTTGACGTCCATGGGGGTATTATACTGCCTGGCTGTACCCGAGACAAGCTGGGTGCCAACTATAATCGGGCTCGAGTAATGGTTTGGCGACCCATGTCCAGGTGACGGGCGAGATCTCCGGACTTAGCCCCAAGGATACTTGCCCAGCAATCGCCAATGCCTTGCATTTGCCTCTTCTAAACCTATGGATTACCATAGAAATTGTGTGAAAACAGGCGAAAAAAGGAACAAACCCCTCAGGTCCCTGATTGACTACTCGCTACGTATGGGGCGAGACTTGGTACCTGGTGAGGTTTCATGATAGAATGCCCCATTGTGATTGAGGATAAGAGAGTAGAGGCGCCAGTAGCAGGCATCGTGCTGGCCGCCGGCGGGTCGGAGCGCATGGGAGAGCCCAAACAACTATTACCCATCGACGGCCAGCCGATGGTGCGCCGGGTGGTGGACGTAGTGTGTGGGGCAGGGCTGGACCAGGTCGTTGTGGTTACGGGTGCCTACGCCGGCCAGGTATCGCAAGCCCTAGTTGGCTTGCCCGTGGAGTTCGTGACCAACGAGGCGTGGCCCGAGGGTATGAGTGCTTCCTTGCGCAGGGGGCTTGGCGCCCTGCGTCCAGAGATCCAGGCGTCCATCATCGTGCTGGCCGATCAACCGACGCTGACGTCCGATGTGCTGTCAGCCCTGGTAGCTCGCTACCGGGCCACAGGGGCGCCCATCGTGGCGCCTGTATGGCAGGGGCGACGCGGCAACCCGGTGCTTTTTGACCGGAGGCTCTTTGCCGCTCTGTTGGCGGTGGAGGGAGACCAAGGGGGGCGGGTTCTTCTGACCCGCTATGCTGCCCAAGTGGAGCAAGTCGAGGTTGACGGTGCTGCCGTGTTATTTGACGTCGATACGCTGCAAGACTATGAAGAAGCACAGAAATTGAGTACCCGGTTGTGAGTACCGTGAACCCCGTGACTGGTCCCAAGTGGCGCACGCTCGGGCTACTAGCCCTGGCGGTGCTGCTGGCCATGTCGTTGTGGTTCTCCGCCTCCGCGGTGGTTCCCCAGTTGACGGCGGTCTGGCGCCTGAGTGGGGGGCAGCAGTCGTGGTTGACCATGAGCGTACAGATCGGATTTGTGGTGGGCACTCTGCTGAGCGCACTGCTCAACCTGGCCGACCGGCTATCGCTGCGCTGGTTGATAGCGGGCAGCGCGCTGGCAGGGGCAGCTTGCAACGCGGCCATCGCTCTGTTTGTACGCAGCCCGGAACCGGCGATGTTCCTGCGCTTCCTGACCGGTATGACCATGGCCGGAGTCTACCCGCCAGGCATGAAGTTAGTGGCCACCTGGTGCAAGGAAGACCGGGGCTTGGGTATTGGTCTGCTGGTGGGAGCACTAACGGTTGGCTCGGCCATGCCCCACCTTCTGAACGCGCTGCCTGGGCTGGCGAGCGATATCAACATTCCAGCGTGGCGCATGGTGCTCCTGGCATCATCGGTGCTGGCGCTGGTAGCTGCTGGGATCGCCGCACGCTTTGTTCGGGCTGGCCCGATGCTGCCGCCGGCCGTTCACTTCAATTGGCGCCTGGCGGGACTGGGCCTGACGGACCGGGCCGCGCGCCTGGCCAACTTTGGCTATCTGGGGCACATGTGGGAGTTGTATGCCATGTGGGCCTGGGTACCGCTGTTTCTCCTGGTGAGCTATGAACAGGCCGGTTGGAGCGAGGCGGCCGCCCGCCTGGCAGGCTTTGCCGTGGTGGCGGCTGGGGCCGCGGGCAGCGTGGCTGCCGGGTTGCTGGCTGACCGGTGGGGGCGTACCGCCATTACGACCATCAGCTTGGTCATCTCGGGAAGTTGTGCCTTGGTGGTCGGCTCCTTCTTTGGGTCGCCGGGTCTGCTCACGGCCCTGTGCCTGGTCTGGGGCTTTGCCGTCGTGGCCGACAGCGCCCAGTTCAGCACGGCCATCAGCGAACTCGGCGATCCGCGCTACGTGGGCACCGCTCTGACGGTGCAGACCTGCCTGGGCTTCACCCTGACACTGTTCAGCATCCGCCTCATTCCACTACTTGTGGAAGCGATAGGCTGGCAATGGGCTTTTGTGGTGCTTGCTCTGGGGCCGTTATTCGGTATCTGGAGCATGTTGCGTCTGCGGCGTCTGCCGGACGCGGCCAAGATGGCATCTGGAAATCGGTGATCGCAGAGGGAGTAGCGGATGAGTGCGAAGCAAGAGGCAAAACCCAGGAGGAAAATGACAAAGCTAGAAGACGGACTGCGTATTCTTGAACATTTGGTAATCGATGTAGATGGAGTACTGTACCGGGGCACTGAGGCCATCCCTGGAACAGGCGCTTTCTTGGACTTTTTGCGAGGGCAGGGGATAGGCTTTGTGCTGGCGACCAACAACGCGACGCGTACGCCGGAGCAGTATGCGGAAAAGCTCTTAGGTATGGGCGTGATGGTCCGCCCCGAGGAGATACTCAACTCAGCCCAGGCCACGGCCAGCTACCTGGCGGGCATTGCACCGCAGGGAACCCGCGTTTTTGTCATCGGTCAGGAGGGGCTCATCTCGGCGCTGCGCGACGAGGGCTTTGAGCTGGTGGACGAGCATGCGGAGTATGTGGTTGCCGGCATGGACTTTACCATCGGCTACGACCGGCTGGCTGATGCAACCCTTCAGATTCGCGCTGGGGCGCAATTCATTGGCACCAACCCGGACCGGACCTTTCCCAGTGAGCGGGGGATTGTACCCGGGGCCGGCTCCTTGCTGGCGTTTCTGGAGACTGCCACAGACGTCAAGCCAACGGTCATTGGCAAGCCGGGGACGGCCATGATAGAGCAGGCTCTGACCCGCATGGGCGCCCGAGCTGCAACCACAGGCATGCTTGGCGACCGGCTGGAGACCGATATCCTGGCCGGACAACGGGCTGGGTTGCATACCTTGCTGGTACTCAGCGGGGTTACCGACCGGGAGATGCTTAGGGAAGCGGCGATCCAGCCAGATCTGGTATTCCAGGATGTGGGAGACCTGCATGCAGTGTGGCAGGGTGTACTGGATGGCTGAGCCTCGGCTGAACGGTGGCTGCCGCACGAAGGCGGACCGTCTCATACTATACGACCTGACCTATGAGCAACTGGCCGAACTTCTCTCTGGCTGGGGTGAGCCTCGCTTCCGCACGGACCAGGTATGGCGCTGGCTCTATCGATCGCTGGCCGGCGATTTCGGAGCCATGGGCAATCTGCCGTCAGAGCTAAGGGCGCGCTTGGCCGCCGAAACTGAACTGCCTGTGCTGTTCCCGCTGGCGGAGCAGGTATCAGCCAGCGGACAGACGCGCAAGGCCCTGTTCCGGTTGGGCGATGGGAATACCTTGGAAAGCGTTCTGATGCAGTACCATGACCGGCGGACGGCTTGCATCTCGACCCAGGTGGGTTGTGCCATGGGCTGCACCTTTTGTGCCACGGGGCAGGGCGGTTTGGCCCGAAACCTCTCGGCAGGCGAGATCGTGGCTCAGGTCCTATACCTCGCCAGGGCGGTACGGCAAGAGGAGCTGGAACGGGCGGAGGCACTGGGACAGCGCAGTCAGATCCCCGATCACCCAGTGAGCAACATTGTCCTGATGGGCATGGGCGAGCCCTTGGCCAACTATCGTGCGACGTGGCAGGCTATCGAAACCCTGACGGATCCTCGGGGCTATGACTTGGGAGCGCGGCGGATTACCCTCTCGACGGTGGGGCTGGTTCCCGGCATCCGGCGGTTGGCCGAGGAAGGCTTGGCCGTCAATCTGGCCGTGTCGCTTCACGCACCTAGCGATGACTTGCGAGACCAGCTTGTCGCTATCAATCGGCGCTATCCACTGTCCGAGCTGATGGCGGCCGTTCGTGGGTATGCGGAGCGCACGCGGCGGCGGGTCACGGTTGAGTACGCGCTCATTGCTGGCGTCAACGATGCCCCTCAGCAGGCCCTCCAGCTGGCTGGGCTGCTGAGTGGCTTGTTGTGTCATGTGAATCTGATTCCGCTGAACCCGACGCCTGGTTCAGACCTGAGACCGTCGTCCCGGGATCAGGCGGATACTTTTCGTGACGTACTGGAAGGAGCTGGGATACCGACGACGGTGCGGATGCGGCGAGGTATCGATATTGAGGCTGGTTGCGGCCAGTTGCGCCAGCGTCAGGATGGCTCCCAGCTTGTTGGTGGATAACAGTCTAAGGCCAGAATTGCGGCAACTCTCTGCTCGAGCACTTGCATTTTTGCTCAAAAGCGGGTATGATATCGTTGATTCCATTTGGAGCGCATTGTGACTAGACGTAAGGTCAAGATTGCACCATCCATTCTGTCTGCAGACTTTGCCCGTCTCGGCGAGCAAGTAGCCGAGGCGGAGGCCGCAGGCGGCGACTATATCCACGTAGATGTGATGGATGGCCATTTTGTACCCAACATCACTATCGGTCCGCTGGTAGTCAAGGCCGTGCGTCGCTCTACGCACCTGCCAGTGGATGTGCATTTGATGATCGAGACGCCGGAGCGTTACCTGGCTGACTTCTGTGCCGCTGGCGCCGACAACCTGACGGTACATGTGGAGACCTGTCCTCACTTGCACCGGACGATCCACCAGATCAAGGAACTGGGCTGCCGAGCTGGGGTAGTACTCAACCCCTCTACGCCGGTGGTCGCCCTTGAAGAGATCATTCCAGACGTTGATCTGGTTCTGGTGATGACAGTGAATCCCGGCTTCGGAGGTCAGGTGTTCATCGAAGGAATGCTGTCCAAGATCCAGCGGGTACGGGCGATGCTGGATGAACAGGGCTCTGAAGCAGAGATTGAGGTCGATGGGGGCATAGATCCAAAGACGGCAGCCCGCGTGGCTGCAGCCGGGGCGACGGTACTGGTGGCCGGGTCTGCGATATTCGGCGCGCAGGAGGGTATCGCGGAAGCGATCTCTTGCATTCGGGCAGCCGCTGCAGGATAGGTGTCAGTTTTGAGAGCGTTTGCTTCCGCGCCGGGCGTCGCGCTCCGGATTGACACGGCGCACAACAAAGGCCAGATCTGGAATGCTACGCCAGAACTGGCCCAGGTGGAAAATCAGAGGGGGAACTAGGATTTGCTAAGCGTACGCAGACAGCGGGTACAGACCTTCATTTTGAGGTGCTTTCCATCTTGGTAGACGGTAACCTTCTGGATATTTGGCTTCCACTGCCGCTTGGTCCTGACGTTGGAGTGGCTGACACTATGCCCGAAGGATGGAGTCTTGCCACATATCTCACACTTGGCCATGATTGCATCTCTCCTACATAGATAGAGCCAGCTAACACGACAGCTGGCCCCGAAAGGTCCGTTTGTGGAACTATGTTACCACAAGCCAGATTTTTTCGCAAACCAGGTGTGGTCTGGTGCACACAGTGTGACGGGAAAAGGTGGGTTGACTAATGGAAGTAACTAGGCTGGGCAGGATTGAAGTGTCGCCCACGGCCATTGGCAGTCTCGCCAGTCAGGCCGTACTGGAATGCTATGGCGTCGTGGGCATGGCGACCAAGGATCTGGCTAGTGGCATCGTCGAGATCCTACAGCCTGCCAGTCACCGGCGTGGTGTAGATGTTCACCTGGACGATGATGACCTCGTGATAGACCTTTACGTTGTAATGGAGTATGGGACGCGTATCGCGGTCGTGGCCCGGAACATTCAGAGCACAGTCAAGTATGCAGTGGAGAAGGCATTGAGTGCTCCGGTGGCCACGGTGAACGTGCATGTACAGGATCTGCGGGTCAGTGGCGACTGACCTGGAACTGGACCCATGATGGTACCAGACTTCCACTGCCAAAAATAGCCAGGAGGCAGAGGCTTTGACCAACGAGCTGAAAATCACGGACGACCTGATGGCAGAACCGAGACCTGATGCTGCCGCGTCCGCAGGTGGTAGCGATGGTGGTATCCCCCTCTGCGACGGTCGGGGGTTCAAGCTTCTGATGAGATCGGGCCTGGCCTGGTTGGAACGCCACCAGGAAGCCATCAATACTCTGAATGTCTATCCCGTGCCCGATGGCGATACTGGCACCAATATGCTGCTGACGATGCAGTCAGCCTACAAGGAGATCCAGGAATCACCGGAAGAGGAGGTATGTGTCATTGCCCAAAAGGTGGCGCACGGAGCCCTGATGGGAGCCAGGGGTAATTCGGGTGTCATCTTGTCGCAGATCTTCCGAGGTTTTGCCCGGGATCTTGAAGGTGTAGATGCCTTTGGTACGATTCAGTTTGCCTCTGCGCTCCAGGAAGCGGCCAGGACTGCCTACAAGGGTGTGATCAAGCCGGTAGAGGGCACGATCTTGACGGTAGTACGCGAAGCGGCAGATGCATCAGTCCTCGCTGCTGCCAGCAGCGGGGATCTGCGCTACGTTCTGGAACAGGTAGTCAACGAAGCCCGTGACTCGGTGACGCGAACTCCAAGCTTGCTCCAGGTACTGGCCGATGCTGGCGTGGTAGATGCTGGCGGGCAGGGCCTGCTTGTCATTCTGGAAGGAATGCTCCGCTACGCCCAAGGTGAGCCGGTGAGCATGGATACCGAGCTGGAGGCGGCTGTGGATCTCCAGCCGTTCCACCTTGAGGCCGAAGAAGGCTACGGCTATGACATTCAGTTCATCATCCGGGGCCAGGGGTTAAATGTCGAGGAGATCCGCGAGACGATTGCCTCGATGGGGGACTCGGCGCTGGTGGTCGGCGATTCCGCCGCCGTAAAGGTACACGTACATTCCCCGGAGCCGGGCACGCCGATCAACTATGGGGCTGGCTTGGGTGCGCTCAGTCGTGTCATCGTTGAGAACATGCAGGAGCAGTACCAGGAATTCATCCTGAGCAAGGCCAAGCGGCCACCAGCTCCGGTAGAACCCTTGGGTGGTGTTGGCACGGTGGTCGTTGCGCCTGGGCAGGGGTTGGCACAGGTGTTTAAAAGCCTGGGGGCAAGTGTCGTGGTTTCTGGCGGCCAGACGATGAATCCCAGTACCGAAGATCTGCTCAGTGCGGTGGAAAGCGTACCGAGTGACGATGTGATTATCCTGCCCAATAACAAGAACATCGTCATGGCTGCCGAGCAGGCCAGTGCTCTGTCCGGAAAGAATGTGCGCGTGGTGCGGACGATCACGGTGCCACAGGGGGTCAGTGCCTTGCTGGCACTGAACTATCAGGCCGATCTGGACACCAATGTCAGAGTGATGGCCGATGCAGCCAGGGCCATCGAGACGATAGAGATCACAAGGGCAGTGCGGTCGGTACAGGTTGATGGCATCCGCGTGAAAGAGGGCGAAGTGATTGGGCTTGTGAATGGAGTTCTAAAGGCCAAGGGTGACTCACCCAATGAGGTGAGCAAGATGGCCCTGCGCGAGATATCCGCCGACGAACTTGAGATCATTACGATCTACTATGGCGAGTCGGTTACAGAGGATGAGGCTCAGCAGCTGGCCGGTGAATTGGAGACGCTGTTCCCGGACCAAGAGGTCGAGGTTGTGGATGGCGGCCAGCCCTACTATTACTATATTCTATCTGCGGAGTAGTGGCGGTCAAGGCTCACGCAGTACCCCGGAGGCACGATGTAAATGGCAAAAGTGCGCATCATCACCGACGCCACAGTCCATCTGAATTCAGACATCATTGACAAGTACCAGATCACAGTCTTGCCAATCGAGATCCTGTTCGGCAACGAGATCTTTGTCATTGGGCGCAAAGACAGCCCGGCCAAGCTTTTTTCGAGAATGATCGATGGGCCGGCTGATGTGATGCGGGCCTCGATCTCGCCCCAATCCATCCGGGCAGCCTATCGGGCCTTGACTGCGGAAACGGACGAGATCCTGGTTGTTGTGAGTTCACGAGCCTTGAGCCAGGTCTACGATGTGGCCTTGGCTGAGGCTCAGACCTATCTGGGCCGATGCCGGATTGTGGTGGCGGATTCAGAGTCTACATCGTGGGGATTGGGTCTGGTCGTAGAGGCTGCAGCTCGGGCAGCGGAAGGGGGGCAGTCCCTCGATCAGATCATTCGGCTGGTACGAGGGGTACTGCCTCACATCTATCTAGTTCTCATTGTCGATCGCCTGGATTACCTGGAGAAAGGAAGCCGCATCGGTCCGGCTCAGGCTCTGCTGGGCAGTATGCTACGCATCAAGCCCCTGTTGATTGTGGAAGATGGGGATGTCATTCCGATGGAAAAGGTACGCACGCGCGCCATGGCGATTGAAAAGCTGGTTGAGTTTGTGGCCGAATTCGCCGTGGTTGAGCAGGTGGTAATCTTGCGAAGCCAGTCTGGGAATGATATGGATGAGCTGACGGACGAATTGTGCGAGCGACTGGGCGAGGTGTTGCCGGGCTTTGAGTTTCCAGCCATCGAGTACGATCCGGTGCTGGCCTGCCACGTGGGTCCAGAGGCTATGGGCGTGATCGTTTACGAAGGTTTATGATTGGTCGATACGCACTGTTCATGGATGGCCGACCATGGTCAGAATTGTCACCGATAGCACGGCGGACCTGCCGGCTGGTGTGGCAGCAGCGCTTGGTATCACCGTGGTACCCTGCTATGTCGTCTTTGGGACTGAGACCTATCGGGATGGCGTAGAACTGACAGTGCAGCAATTCTACGGGAAGCTCGCTGGGTCGAGCGTGATTCCTACGACTGCCGCACCGCCACCCGCTGTTTACGAAGAGGCTTATTGCCAGCTAGCCAAGGAGCAGGTGTGACGATCGCCAGCCACGCAGGACCGGGAGCGGTAGGCATTGCCTGCGTCGCAGCGGAGTGACAGAGCTAGGCTACGCCAGGGTACGACGGCAGGCCGGGACAGAGCAGCGTAAATCGGAATTTGGTTCGGAGGCAGAATGCTGGCAGCTTTTGACAAGCTGGACAAGATACTCAGACTGGAACAGAGCCAGGGTTATCGCAACCGCTCTGTGATCGGCGGACTGGACAAGTTTGCGGTACTCTGGCGGGATGAGGCTCAATCAGAATCGCAAGACGATGTGCAGATCAGCCAGATTGCCAAGATCTCCGATCTGTTGGCTGGCTATTCTCAAGCCGACCAGCCAAAGCGCCAAGAGTCGGTGGAGAGTATTCTGGGCCTGCTCCAGGAGGCGCCGGGCGATTCTCCACTCCGCAAGCCGCCTCTGCGCAAGCCGGGCTCGACTGCCACCCAGTCTCCGGCCGAGTCGCCTGCGGCTCCCGAGCCCCAGGGCGCACCACGGCCTGTCAAGGAGACCTCGGACGCGCCCTCCGGACCCCTTGAGCCTCCTGCCTCGGGACTGCAGGCGCCGGTTACCAGCCTGCCTGGGATCAGCGCAGCATACTCGGCCCGCCTTGCGCGTCTGGGGATTTCTACCGTGCGTGACCTACTATACCACATTCCCCATCGCTACGATGACTATCGCACACTGAAACCAATTAACCGGCTGGAGTACGGGGACGAGACGACCGTGGTTGGCACGATCTGGGAAACCACCAGTCGCAAGATACGGGGAGGCAGCACACTTGTTAGCAGCATCGTGGCCGATGCTTCGGGCACTATCGAAGCGGTCTGGTTCAACCAGCCTTACCTGGTCGGCCAACTGCGTGCAGGGAGGCAGATCGTTCTGAGCGGGAAGGTAGACGAGTACCTGGGGCGCCTGATGCTGCAATCACCCGTTTGGGAGCCGCTGGAGAAGGAATTGATTCATACAGGCCGCTTGGTGCCCATCTACCCCTTGACGAGTGGTATCACGTCCCGTTGGATGCGGCGGCTCATTAAGCGCGTTGTGGATCACTGGGCTCCGCGTCTGGAGGATCACCTGCCCGCGCAGATCCGCAAGAGGGCGGATCTGATAGAACTTTCTGCTGCCCTCCGGCAGATCCACTTTCCGGACAGTGAGGCGACGGCTGCGGAGGCTCGCCACAGGTTGTCTTTTGACGAGTTCCTGTTTATCCAACTGGGGATGCTGCGCCAGCGTCAGGAATGGCAGAACCAGGCTGGGACGCCCATTCCACGCAATCAGCGATTACTGGACGCTTTCCTGGGTTCGCTGCCATTTCAACTGACCCCCGCCCAACAGCGCAGCCTCGATCAGATATTGGTCGATATAGCTCAGATCACAGCCAATGAGCCGTCTGCTGCAGGGAGACGTGGGCTCGGGCAAGACGGTGGTTGCGACGGCGGCCATGCTGATGGCTGTTGCGGCCGGCAGACAGTCAGCCCTGATGGCTCCCACCGAGATCCTGGCCGAACAGCACTACCGGACCATAACAGAACTGGTGGCCCATGCTGAGGACTGGGGCCTCGAAGGTCCCCTGTCGGTGGTACTGCTCACAGGCAGCCTTCGCCGTGTGGAGCGTGGCAAGGCATATGCGGCTCTGGCCTCGGGCCAGACAGACATCGTTGTCGGTACCCACGCCCTGATCCAGAAGCATGTTACGTTCAAAGATCTAGGCTTGGCCATTGTGGACGAGCAACACCGTTTTGGTGTGACCCAACGCACTAGCCTGCGCGGAAAGGGGGCATCTCCCCACGTACTGGTCATGAGCGCCACGCCTATCCCCCGCAGCCTGGCGCTGACGGTCTACGGTGATCTGGAGGTCTCGGTGATTGACGAACTGCCTCCCGGCCGCCAGCCCATCGAAACCCGCTGGCTTCTACCCAAGGAACGGGAGCGTGCCTACGCCTTTCTGCGCAGCCAGGTCGAAAAGGGCCGCCAGGCTTTCATCCTGTACCCCCTTGTCGAGGAGTCGGAAAAGGTTGAGGCCAGGGCCGCAGTGGAGGAGTACGAACGGCTGCAGCAGACCGTGTTCCCAGACCTTCGGCTGGGATTGCTCCACGGCCGCATGAAGGCGCAGGGAAAAGGAGCGGGTGATGGTCGATTTCCACGAGGGCGAACTAGACATCCTGGTGTCCACCTCGGTGATAGAGGTCGGCATCGATGTACCAAATGCTACTGTCATGCTCATCGAGGGCGCCGACCGTTTCGGCTTGGCCCAATTGCACCAGTTCCGAGGCCGGGTTGGCCGAGGCTCACACCAATCGTACTGCTTGCTGCTCTCCGATACGGCTTCTCCGCACGATCCTACAACCAAGGCCACGTGGGAGCGGCTAAAGGCCATCGAAGACACGCAGGATGGATTCGTTCTGGCCGAAAAGGACCTGGAGCTTCGCGGACCCGGGGACTTTTTCGGGGTACGGCAGAGCGGGCTGCCCGCACTGCGCCTGGCCAGCCTGAGCAATGTCCAGATCTTGGAGCAGGCGCGCACCGAGGCGCAATCCCTATTCGAGGACGATCCGACGCTGAGCATGCCAGAAAACCAAGCGTTGGCCGAGCAGGTATCGCATTTCTGGCAAGCGGTAGGGGAGCCAAATTAGACTCCCTGCGGAGACCATTCATGTCCAAATCAACCAGAGTTGTGCCATTTACCCAGGCACTTTTGACCCGGTGCACAATGGCCACATCGACATCGTTGCACGCGCTTCCAAGCTGTTTGATCATCTGACGGTTGCGATCTATGCCCGGCCACTCAAGAATCTGTTGTTCACCACGGAAGAGCGTAAGGCCATGATGGAAGATGCCTTGTGCGATATCCCAAACGTCAGTGTTGCAACCTATCGCCAATTGACCGTGGAGTTTGCCCGGCAGGCTGGTGCCCAGGTCATCGTCCGCGGCCTTCGGGTGATTTCTGACTTTGAGTTGGAGTTCCAGATGGCGCTGACCAACAAAAAACTGGCGCCAGACATCGAGTTCGTGTGTCTGATGACGAGCCAGGAGTATGCCTTTCTTAGCGCCAGTACGGTCAAAGAGATTGCCATGTTGGGGGGCTGTGTTGATAGCATGGTGCCTCCCCACGTGGCAGACGCGATGAGCGCCAAGTTCGAAGGGCCAGCCAGCGCCGACGACGAAAGTGTGAAGCTTGGTCTCACTACGAGACTAGGCTCAGCGTAGCCAAACCAAGAAGAAAGGAGGCGATTCCCATTAGCGACATCTATCACCTAATCGATCGATTGGAACGGCTGCTGAACGATAGCTGACGCAGGTGCCCTTGAGCGCATACCTGATTATCAATGAAGGAGACTTCCTGGACATCATTGACCAGATGCGCACAGCCATTCCGCAGGAGGTCAAGCGGGGGGAGAGAGTCCAACAGGAGCGGGACCGGATCATCGCTCAGGCAGAGGAAGAGGCCGGGAGCGATCGTGGAACTGGGGCAAGGAGGAGGCGGCCAGACTGGCTGATGAGCATGAAGTCATCCAGGCCGCGAACCAGAGAGCCCAGACGATCCTCGAACGCGCCCAGCGCGAAGCCGAAGGGCTCAAGAGTGAGGCCGACAAGTACGCGCAAGGCGTCCTCATCTCTCTCGATGAACAACTCGGGGTACTGGATGGGCAGATCGAAGGCCTGCTGACGACGGTACGAAACGGCCTAAGGAGACTTTCGCAGTCCGAAGGCCCTGCGCCTGTGCATAGACCCGTACAAGTGGAAGAGCCTGCTACTTTACTGGAAGCCGGATCCTAACACTGGTTTGCACGCAGATCGCAACAACGTCCGCGAATGACATGGCCGTGCCTGGTGGGGAGTGCGGGTCAGCCTGCCCTGCCGCGTCTATGTCTTGACACGTGACCTACTCTGGCCTATAATTGGGCCGACCAATGGTCGGGGATAGACATGCGTTACAACGTTGCCCAACTGCTCAAGGGGCCGATCGGCGGACGCCGAGAATACGATCTGAACGAAGAAGTGAGCTGGCTGGATGCGGAGTTGGAGCTCATTCGCCCGCTGACTGGTTCGGTGACGTTGATGCGTACGAGCCAGGGGATCCTGGTCGCAGGGCAATTGCGGACTGTGCTCCGAGGGACGTGCCGGCGCTGCCTCGAGCCGTGCGACCTGGCGGCTGAACTTGATCTGGAAGAAGAGTTCTATCCTGCCGTACACATTGGCCAAGGCTCCGCTGGACGAGGTGCCTGACGAGGACGAGGACGAGGCCCTGCTGATTGACGAGCACCATGTCCTTGATCTGAGCGAGGTGATCCGCCAAGGCCTGTTGCTGGTTGACCCAAGGCAGACTTTGTGCCGTCCCGATTGTGCGGGGCTGTGCCCGCGCTGCGGCGGAAATCGCAACCTGGGGGAGTGCAATTGCGACGAGGGTCTGAGGGATCCGCGCTGGGCGGCGCTGCAGACGTTGCTATCGAATCCATCGGATTCGGTAGGAAAGGAGCGACTAAGCCAGTGGGAGCATTACCAAAACACAAACTGGGCAAAGGCCGCAAGGGTCGCCGGCGCAGCCACCACGCGCTAAAGGCCCGAAACTTGATCCCTTGTCCCAAGTGCCACGAATTGCGTTTGCCTCACCAGGTCTGTCCCGTCGTGCGGCAGCTACAAGGGCATTGAGGTTATCGAAATCAAGTGTGAATAGTACGGGCAGACATTGCTCGGCGGTATCTGCGTTCTGGGATAGAGAGAGGCCGTGTCAGGTATTCAGGCACACGGCCCTTGTTTTGCCGGTAGCGCACAGCCAGCGATGACACTATCAGGAGGTCACAGTGATTGATTTCTCTTTAGTCCGACGACCTGTTGGAGATCCAGACCAGGGCACGCGAGTTCGCCCAGGGAAGAGATTCTGCCCATTGCCGCCGAGTACGACCGCAAGGCCGAGGTGCCGCCTGGCATCGTGGCCAAGGCCAAGGCAGCGGGGCTGCTCAACGTCACCATTCCCAAGGAATATGGGGGCATGGGCTATGGTGCGCTTGAAAGCGCCATCATCGCCGAAGAGTTGGGTGCGGCCTGTGCTGGCATCAGCATCACCATCCTGGTCAATGGCCTGGCTCTGACGCCAATCCAGCTCTTTGGCAGCGAGGAGCAGAAGAAGAAATTCCTTCGTCCCGTCGCCGAGGGCGGCCAAGCTGGCAGCCTTTTGTCTGACGGAGCGTGACGCAGGTTCCGACGCGAGTGCGATCCAGACTACGGCCCTGCCTGACGGCGATGACTTTGTCATCAACGGGCAAAAGTGCTTTATCACCAGCGGCGGTCTGGCCGATATCATGACCGTCTTTGCCCTGACCGATCCGGATCGCGGGCCCCGAGGCGTGTCGGCCATCGTCGTGCCGGCGGACACACCCGGCATCCAGGTGACCAAGGTCGAGGACAAGATGGGGCAAAGGGCGTCGAACACGGTGGAACTAACCTTTGAGAACGTGCGCGTTCCCCAGGCGAACCTGTTGGGCAAGCGGGGTCGGGGCTTTCCCATCGCCCTACAGACACTGGACTTTGGCCGGTCCGGCGTGGCTGCCTTGAGCGTCGGTGTGGCCCGGGCGGCCCTAGAATATGCCGTCGCCTATGCCAAAGAGCGCCAGCAGTTTGGCGCACCCATCAATCACCAACCAGGGCGTCTCCTTCATGCTGGCCGACATGGCCATGAAGGTCGAGGCTGCACGGCTGCTCACCTGGCAGGCGGCCTGGTACGCAGACCAAGGGCGTCAAGGCCACCGACAAGTCGGCCATGGCCAAATGCTTTGCCTCGGATACGGCGATGGAGGTGACGACCAACGCGGTACAGATTTTTGGCGGCTATGGCTACATGAAGGACTATCCCGTCGAGAAGCTGATGCGCGATGCCAAGCTGCTCCAGATCTACGAGGGCACCAACCAGATCCAGCGGATGGTGATCGCCCGGCAGTTGGGCAAGTGAGGGATCGGAGCTAAAGGGACGACGATATGGGTGAGACGGCACTGGTTTTCCCAGGACAGGGATCACAGGAAGTGGGAATGGGCCGGGATCTGGCAGAAGCCTATCCACAAGCCCGGCTTTTGTTTGACAAAGCTGATGCGATCCTGGGCTTTTCGCTGTCAAGTCTCTGTTTCAAGGGGCCTGAAGCAGCCTTAAACGATACGATCAACACACAGCCGGCGCTTTTTGTTACCAGCCTGGCCGTACTGGCTGCCCTGGAGGTCGAGGGCGGAGATGCGGCGCGGCCAGCGATGGTGGCCGGCCATAGCCTGGGCGAGCTGACTGCTCTTGCTGCGGCCGGGGCGATGGACTTTGCCGATGGCCTGCGGCTGGTGCGGGAGCGCGGCCGGTTGATGAAACTGGCCGGAGAACAGAGTCCGGGCGGCATGGCTGCCGTACTCAAGATGGACGACGAAGAAGTGGAGCAAGCCTGCCAGGAGGCCAGCGACGAGATTGGGCAGCCGGTGCAGATCGCAAACTATAACTCGCCGGGCCAGGTGGTTATCTCTGGCGACAAGGACGCACTGGCGCGGGCCATAGAATTGCTGAAGCAACGAGGCGGCCGGCGCATCATCCCCCTGGCTGTGAGCATCGCTGCCCATTCGCCGCTGATGTCTAGTGTCGTGGGTGAATACCGGGCGGCGGTGGACGCGACATCCTTCCGGGTACCTGAGGTGCCGGTCGTGGCCAATATCAGCGCTCGGCCGCTGCTGGGCGTTGATGAAATCCGCGACGAATTGGCCGGGCAGCTCACCTGGCCCGTGCGCTGGACGTCCTCGGTGCAGTGGATGATCGAGCAGGGCGTGACTCGCTTTGTCGAGGTCGGACCCAAGGACGTGCTGAGCAAACTGGCGGAGCGGATTGACCGCCGGGCAGAGGCCCAGAGTGTAGGAGATGTAGCGTCGGTGCAAATGCTGTATCCTGGCGGATAGGGCTTGTCTGCGGT
This sequence comes from uncultured Chloroflexia bacterium, assembly GCA_963700285.1. Lineage (GTDB taxonomy): Bacteria > Chloroflexota > Anaerolineae > JAAYZQ01 > JAAYZQ01 > CAWANP01. Next base: position 777,183 of record CAVOXA010000001.1, read on the forward strand.
GGCATCGCCGCAGGAGCAGTGGGTCTGATGCGTCGTGGTTGGTGAGGTGGATCTGGCCTTCAGAGACTGCGAGGGGGGAAGCGATGAGCATTCAGGACCAGGTAGCTGTCGTAACAGGTAGCTCGCGGGGCATTGGTCGTGCCATCGCCCTGCGGTTGGCAGTGGACGGTGCTAGGCTTGTGGTCAACTACCGGAGCGACGAGGCTGCGGCCATGGAGGTCGTGGATCAGATCGTCGCCGGTGGCGGGGAGGCCGTGGCCGTTCAGGCTGACGTGAGCCAGGTTGCTGAAGCCCAGGCCCTCATCGACAGCGCCAAAAAAAGATTCGGCCGGGTGGATGTCCTGGTCAACAATGCTGGCACTACCCGGGACACGCTCATTATGCGCATGAGCGAAGACGATTGGGATCTGGTGATCGACACCAATCTAAAGGGTACATTTAACTGCATCAAGGCTGTCACCCGGCAGATGATGCGCCAGCGCGAGGGAAGGATTGTGAATATTACCTCTGTGGCTGGTATCAGCGGCAACCCCGGGCAGGCCAATTACGCTTCAGCCAAGGCTGGCATCATTGGGCTGACCAAGACGGTGGCCAAGGAGCTTGGTTCACGGGGCATCACCTGCAATGCCGTAGCGCCCGGTTTTGTGCCCACAGACCTGACTGCCTCTCTGCCCGAAGAGCTGATTCAGATGGGCATTGACCGCACGCCGCTGGGCAGGCTCGGGACCCCCGAGGATTGTGCTGCCGCGGTTTCCTTCCTGGTCTCGCCGGATGCAAGTTTTATCACCGGGCAAGTACTGGCTGTGGATGGTGGCTTGGCGATTTCTTGAATGGCAGGGTTGGACGAGAGGGGCGAACAATGGACGACAATCTTGGCAAGGTGATGATCGCGCCCAATGTGCTGGTCACGATCGTTCAAAAGACCGCGACTTCTGTGCCTGGTGTGCACCAGTTGTACGATAGTGTGCCTGGCGTGAAGCGACTGCTTGGCTTGCACACGGTGGGCCAGGGTGTGGAGGTAGAGGTCGCTGATGACCAGGTGGCTGTCGACGTCTACCTGGTGGCCAGGCGTGACACAGATCTGTTGCAAATGGGGCGCCAGCTACAAAGCGATGTCACGCGTGCTATCGAGCACATTGTAGGGATGGACGTGCGTGAGGTCAATGTCCATGTCGAGGATGTCGCGACCGAACTGCCTCAGGGCAAGGTACGAAAGAAAGGGTAGACTGGATGAAGGTCCGCCACCAGGCGCGAGTCATCACTCTGCAATCATTGTTCGAGATTGACTGTGCCGGACACAATCCCGTTGCAGTGATTGAGCAACGGTTGGACGAAGCCGGTTTGCCAGAGCCGGGCGCGGTCTTTGCCCGTGAATTGGTGATGGGAGTCAGTAGCCATCAGGAAGAATTGGATGCCCTGATCAAGCGCTATGCGCCCGAATGGCCAGTAGAACAGATTGCCATCGTCGACCGCAATGTCCTGCGGATTTCCATTTACGAGATTACAATGCGCCAAGACACACCAATTAAGGTGGCCATCAACGAGGCAGTTGAGCTTGCCAAGCAGTTTGGCAGTGACAGTTCGGGCCGGTTTGTCAATGGTGTGTTAGGCTCTCTAGTTGCACAGGAAACGGTCCTTGTTAGACCATGAATATTTTCAGCAATTTGGGCATCACTGAACTAGTCCTCATCTTTCTGTTGGCCCTCTTGGTTGTCGGCCCCGAGCGACTGCCGGAATTGGGTCGGAAATTGGGCGCCACACTGCGGGATCTGCGGAAAGCCTACGAAAATCTGACCAGAGACCTGGGACCGGAGCTGGCCTCTTTCCAGGAGACTGCCCGGGAGTTGCGGGATTCGGTTGATTCTGTCCGGACCATTCCCCAGGATATGGTCCAGAAGGTAGTCAAGTCTGCTGAACTTGATGAAACCCTGGATGAGTTGAAGGGGGTGCGGGATACAGTTGGAGGAATGGGGAAGACCTTGACTGATGCCCAGAAAGCGGTCAGCAACCCCTTGAATGCAGCCGTGGCTACGGCGCGCAGTGCGCTGTCACCTGAAAAGGCTCAAACAGAAAAGGGGCCAGGGGACGAAAGGACAATAGCAACAAGACCCGCCGAGGAGCCTGGCGACGCGGCAGGGATGGCACAAAAAGCAGCAGCGGGTGCTGAGCAGCAAAATGCATCCCGGCCCGACGCCGGGACGGCTACAAGTGTGGAGGAAGAGCCTATTCCAGCCAATACTGGGGCTGGTAGTGAAACAGTGGCTGCTGCCAAGGTGACCGCTGACCCCACAGCTCTTGCAGAACAACAGGAGCAGGACAGTCTGGAGGTGGATACTACGGTCCCCCCGGAGCAGGACGATGATTGATGATCCATCTGTTCCGATGAGCTACGATCCTTCCAGCCCGATGGATGATGAGCGGACCACTCCAGATGGCGAGGGAGAAGCTGAGTCAGGAATTGGCTCCTCTAGTGATGCTCAGGACACGCCAAGCAGCGAACCAGAAGCTGAACCTGAAACGACGCCCTCGACCGACTCCCAGGAAACGCAGCGCAGCGAGGCAGATTCCGAGCCTGAGATGGCACCCTTGATAGATTCTCAGGATATGCCGAGCAGCGAGCCGGACCCTGAGCATGAAGCGATGCCGTTGGCTGATGCTCAGGATACCCCGAGCAGCGAGCCAGACCCTGAGCCTGAAACGACGCCCTTGACAGACCCTCAGGATGCGCCGAGCAGCGAGCCAGACTTCGAGCCTGTACCGGCGCCCTCGACTGAGGCATTGATCGCGCCCAGTGGGGAGTCGGATGCTGATCAGACGAGTGCACCGGAGAGCAGTACCCAGGCTGAGGTGCGCGCTGAGCCTGTTGCAGAGGCCAAGGCCAAATCTGCTGGCACGGCCCAAAGCCCAGCAGAAAGTGTGCCAGGCACCGAGCCGGCCGTCATGCCGCTCATGGAGCACCTCATAGAACTCCGCAAGCGGCTAACATGGGCTGTGCTGGCGCTCTTGATTAGTACGGGTATCAGCTTTATCTTTGCCAAGCAGGTGTTGATCTTTCTCATTGCGCCCATGGGGGATGCTATGCCCCAGGCCCTCAAGCCCACCGAGTCCCTGGGCAACTATATGAAGGTGGCCCTCATCTGCGGCGTAACATTGGCCATGCCAGTGATCGTGTACCAAATCGGGCGCTTTCTGGCGCCTGGACTGACAAAGCAAGAGAAGCGCTGGCTTTTCGTGTTGGTGCCCGGAGCTACCTTGTGTTTTGTGGTCGGCGCTGCCTTTGCCTACTTTGTAATGCTTCCGACGGCCATCCCCTTCCTCCAGGGTTTCATGTCCGACATCATCGATCAGGCGTGGGCCATCGGCGAGTACCTGTCCTTCGTCACTTCCCTCCTCTTGTGGATCGGACTGGCCTTTGAGTTGCCCCTCTTCGTCTTCTTTTTGGCCAAACTGGGCATCATTAACGTCGAGATGCTCACCAAGAACCGAAAATACGCCTATCTGGGCATCGCGGTGGCAGCGGCGATTATCACCCCCACGGTTGACCCGTTGAACATGATGCTCGTCATGGGTCCCTTGATTGTCCTGTACGAGGTAGGTGTGATCCTGGCCAGGATCGCCTGATTCCCGTTTTCAGAACCAAGCAAATAGCCAGGTGACCGCAGTACCGGCAGCAGACAGCGGGAACAATCTGCTGCCGGTGTCGCGCTTGTGTCTCACGTCTAGATTTACATTTGGCTGATTCTGGTGTAGAATGGGAGCGCATCGTGTCCACCTAGAACTGCAAGACGTCCCCAACATGGTGCACTGAGAACCTGGCAAGCCAACCCAGGTCAGAACAAAGGATATCATGACGATCAAAGACCTACGACAGGCCAATATCGAAACTCGCGAGGTGTGGAACGAGAACGCCGCTTTCTGGGATGAGCGTATGGGTGAGGGCAACGATTTTGTTGAGCTGCTGATCTGGCCCGCGACGGAGCGCCTGCTGGAGCTGCAACCGGGCGAACGGGTGCTGGATATCGCCTGTGGCAACGGCTTGACCTCGCGGCGCATGGCGGCCATCGGGGCCGAGGTTGTGGCCTGTGATTTTGCGGCTGAGATGGTGGCCCATGCCCGGGCTCGCACGGCAGACCATGCAGCACCGATCCAATACCATGTTCTCGATGCGACCGACGAGGTTGCCCTCCTGGCACTGGGTGAGGGCCGGTTTGATGCTGCTCTGTGCAGTATGGCGCTCTTTGACATGGCCGAGATCGAGCCGCTCATGAGGGCTCTGGCCCGGCTCCTACACCCCGGAGGACGTTTCGTGTTCTCGGTACTTCATCCTTGTTTCAACCATGTCCACATGGTTCAGATGGCCGAGATGGAGGACCGGGAAGGGCAGATCGTCACCACCTACTCGGTGAAGGTCTTTGGCTACATGACTCCCTCGGTGGCCCGCGGTACGGCCATTGGTGGGCAGCCAAAGCCGCAGCTCTATTTTGATCGTCCCTTGCAGGTGTTGCTGGGTGCTGCTTTCGCGGCGGGCTTTGTTCTGGATGGTTTGGAGGAGAGGGCGTTTCCTCCGGAGCATTTGCCCGACCGGAACCCGTTGGCCTGGAGCGGTAACTTTTGCGAGATCCCGCCCGTACTTGTGGCGCGGGCGCGTCTGGCTGGATAGGGCGAGGAATTCATGAGAAAGATTGTTGTCGCCCTTTCAAAAGGGGGTGTGGGCAAGACCACAACGGCGATTAACCTGGCGGCAGGTCTGGCCAAGAGTGGCAACCGCGTGCTCCTGGTTGACATGGATACGCAGGGACAGGTGGCAAAGGCTCTGGGACTTGAGCCTCAGGCAGGCCTGGCCGAGGTCATGGCTGGCGAGCTGTCGGCAGACAGAGCAATAACGGTGGCTAGGGAAGGGCTCTGGCTTTTGGCTGGAGGCCGCTCCCTGGCTGGTCTGAAGCGAGATATTGCCCGTAAGGACTTTGGCGGCGAAAAGAGCTTGGCCGAGGCCCTTGGCCCGCTGGAAGGATGCTACGATCAGGTCATTGTTGATACAGCGCCCGCGTGGGATGTGCTGATGGTCAACGCACTCTTTTATGCGGACGAGGTCCTGATCCCGGTCGCATTGGAGGTCATGGCTCTGCAAGGCCTGGTTGATTTTTCCCATGCGTTGGGCCCCATCCAGAAATACCACCGGAATCTGGTCCTGCGCTACGTTCTCCCGACCTTTATGGATCGCCGGGTTAAAAAGTCGGAAGAGATCCTCCATCAATTGGGGCATCACTATGCCGAGCGGGTCTGCGATCCCATCCGCTACAACGTGCGGTTGTCGGAGGCGCCAGGGTATGGCCAGACCATCTACGAGTATTCTCCAACCTGTGCTGGCTCCCAAGACTATATGAAACTTACTGAAAGGGTGTTGCAGGATGGCCAGTCGTAAAGAGACTCCAGACGTACTTGGTGAGCTGTTAGGTGGTAGTACATCTCCACCCCGGCCGGTGCCCGTGATGGTAGCCAATCTGCTGCCTGGGGAAGGACCTGAGCCAATACCTGCGGATGAACCGAAACCAGCGATGGTGGCAGAATCTAAACCGGTGCTGCTGGAAAAACCCAAGGCGCTTCCAGCGTCAGAACCGGCATTGGATCTTGTGGCGGGGGTTGAGCCAGTTCACGGGCGTGGGGTATCCAGCCGCCCGCGCCGGACCAAGGATCTACGGTGGGAGTATGTCGAGATCGTATTCTGCGATCATGGTGGCTTTCGCCCGCGTTATATCAACGGCCTGGAGTCAAGGAACTGGAAAAAAGCCCCGCTCATCTACGACTATTTGAATTACCTTGGCGAGCAGGGCTGGGAGCTGGCCGGGGTAGGTGGCCGGCACAAAGGTCAGATGCCTGCCTACGTGAAGCGGCTGAAACGATAGGGAGCGTTCTGGCAACCTCTGATGCAGGGCTTTCGCTACCTCACAGACCCCGGAGGCTTTGTCTCTGTGGCATCTCGCCCCGAAGAAACCCCTCGGCCAGCTCTACCAAGTCTTTGTTGCCGACAAAAACTGGCGTGCGTTGGTGCAGCTCGGTAGGCTGAATGTTCAGGATTCGCTGCCAGCCATCGGATGCGGCCCCGCCTGCCTGCTCTGCGAGGAAAGCCATCGGCGCTACCTCGTACAGCAGGCGCAGCTTGCCGTGGGGTCTCTTGGGATCGCGACTATCAGCAGGGTAGTAAAAGATGCCGCCACCCAAAAGATTCCGGTGAAAGTCGGCCACCAGCGATCCCACGTAGCGCATGGAGAGGTTTTGGGCCTGGAGATGCTCGGTGTATTCCTGGATCTCGCGTGGCCAGTAGCGCTCGTAGCCCTGGTTGACGCTGTAGAACTTGGGCGGCTCTGGAATGCGGATATCGGGATGGGTCAGCAGGAATTCTCCTACCGTCTGGTCGAGCGTGAAACCATGCACGCCGTCGCCCGCGCTGTAGACCAGCATGGTACTGGGTCCGTAGAGGATATAGCCGGCGGCTACAATGTCGCGCCCGGGCTGCAAGCAGTCGTCGATAGTGCCCCGTGTCCCATCTGGCGACTTGCGGCGCATGATGGAAAAGACAGTCCCGATGCTGACCGCATAGTCGATGTTGGAGGAGCCATCCAGCGGGTCAAAGACCAACACATAGTGGCCCGTGTCGTATTGATCCGGGATGGGGATTACGCTCTGGCTTTCTTCAGATGCCATAACTGCCAGGCGGCCGGTAAACTGATTGAGGCGTACGATGGTGGCGTTGGCATACTCGTCCAGCTTGGCCACCTCCTCGCCTTGGACGTTGAAATGGCCGGTGAGGCCCAGGATGTCCTGGAGCCCGGCCATGGTGGTCTCTCGGGCGATCACCTTTCCGGCCAATGCGATGTCGTACAGGATGCTGGTCAACGCGCCGGTAGCTCCTGGATATTGCTTTTGCTGCTGTAGGATGTGGCGTTCAATTGTGATGACCCGGTCGGGACTCGTATCCTCCATGGTTACGTTCCTCCTCCTGTGCTGGGTGAGGACATTGTAGCGTAGAACCGGTAGAGAGGCAAGTAGTATCCTGCGAGATGGTGAACTCTGTGGTCATCCATTCTGAGATCCAGCTGCAAACACTTTTTCTCCCCTTGGTTTTGTGCCAAGATGGGGACTGTTACGGGTACCAAGACAAGTATCAGCCAGGGCTGACTTCCTGGCCCCGTCTTTGGTCACTCGGTGAACAGAAGCTGGCCATATACAGCCCGATGGTCCATGCCCCAACCTCCATCGAGCCGTGCGGTCCCGGGCGACTCGCCGAGGACCCGGGCGGTACCCGTGAGAAAGTTGCTGGTCACATGGTCGTAGGTTCTTGTGAAAAACGGATAGCGCAGTGTGGGATATGGTGGCTCGCGCTCCGCAATTCCACTGTGATAGACATAGCCCGAGGCGCTATCGAGGCCGATCTGCTGTCGCCAATAGCGGATGCTTGGGTCATCCTCACGCCAGGGATCGAGGTTAAAGTCACCCATGATGAGGGCTTTTCTTTCGCGTACCAGGCTCTCTGACTCAAATACCTGCTGGATGGCGGCCAGACGGCAGGGGGGGCTCCGATTCTCGGCGTGGGCGTTTACGACGTCAAAGGTACGACCTTTAATCTGTACAGTCGCGGCCATGATGGATACGCTGTGGCGGCAGTCCTCTTGCTGCCGCTCAAAGCGGTTGGTGTGGCACAGGGCGCCCGGCTCGCAGCCCAGAATACCGCCGGCACCGGTTCGGACGGCGATGCACTCGAATGCGTTTCGCCTTTCACAGATGATGGTATAATCTGGTCCAACCAACCTGCGAACCTGTGGATGGTCGGGGGAACCGGCGCAGACACTCCCGGGAAGGGTCAGTCGGCGGTTTTCGCACATCCAGGGTGGCAAGGTTTCCTGGATGCCAACGAGGTCTGGATGCAGAGCCTGAAGGTTCCTCGCGATCCGCGTTTCCACGGCCCGCCGGCAGAGCTTTACAAAATAGGGCCAGCACAAGGGTGACGTATTGCCAACATTGACGGTCATCACCGTTAGTCCGTCGCGATTGTTATTCATTTCGGGAATTGAGGCCCTCCTGCTGCTTGTGTCGGAAGGCTGATCCCGCAAAGGCCAGCACATTCCGATCGCAAAAAGGATGGTAAGGATGCCTGGAACTGGGACAAGCAGAAACATCCGGCTCTGGCGCATGACGGTTATTATAGTCCAATGCCTGGTGACGGTCAACCTCTGTCACAGTCATAGACACTTATGTCGGGACAAACTGGCAGTCTTGGTGAACGCAGGATTGCACCCAGGGCTGGGTCGGAGGGTCTTGGTCCAATGACCGAACCAGGGTAAGACCGCAAAGAGAAGGAGGACACCAAGCATGTCTTCGAACCCCGTAGTATGCCAGGAATGGGATGATGAGGCTGACATCGTTGTCGTGGGATTTGGGGGCGCCGGCGCCTGTGCGGTGCTGGAGGCTGCGCAGAAAGGCGCGGCGGTGATGGCCCTCGACCGCTACCATGGCGGTGGGGCGACGGCTGCCAGCGGGGCCATCGTCTATGCTGGCGGCGGGCTATGACGATACGCCGGAAGAGATGTACCGCTATCTGAAGCTGGAGGTTGGTGAGGCCGTCTCTGACTCGACGCTGCGCCGCTTCTGTCGCGAGTCGCCGGGCAACATCGCCTGGCTCGAGGAGGCAGGGGTTCCCTTTGAGGCATCGCTGTGCCCGTTCAAGACCTCCTATCCCACCGATGATTACTACCTGTACTTTTCTGGAAACGAGCTGGTCCTCCGCTTCGAGGCCCAGGCCAAACCAGCACCGCGCGGTCACCGCGCCAAGGGCCCAGGTATCTCGGGGCTCACGTTGTACCACGCCCTGGAGGAGGCTGCTCTGCGTTGCAGAGTCCGGTTGCGGCGCCAGTCGCAGATACGGCGCCTGCTCATGTCGCAGCATGGACGGGTGATTGGCGTGGAAGGCCGCTCTATCCCACCCGAGTCAGTATGGGCAGATCTTCACGGTCGCCTGTCCAAGGTTAACGCCAAAGCCACCACCTATGCGCCGGGTATTGCCAGGCATATCACAGCCACGCTGGAAAAGATCATGGACCGCCATGCCCATCCCTACCGGGTACGAGCACACAAGGCCGTCATCTTGGCAGCAGGCGGTTTCATCTTTGACCCGGACAAGGTGCAGGAGCACGCGCCAGCCTATCTGCGCTGCCTGCCCCTGGGCACGCCAGGCGATGATGGTGCCGGGATCCGGTTGGGAGAGAGCGTCGGTGGGGTAACAGCGCGTATGGACCGCGTTTCTGCCTGGCGTTTTTACGCGCCCCCGGATGTGCTAGTACAGGGAGTGCTGGTGAACAAGCAGGGGCAGCGCATTTGCAGCGAGGACTTGTATGGTGCAACACTGGGAGATCAGATCGTGGCGAACGGGGGCGAAGCCTTTCTGGTTTTTGACGCCCAAACCTATCGGGAGGGTGTGCGCAAGCTGAGAAGCCAGGCCGCCCTGTTCCAATGGTTGTACATGTTGCCCATGTTTCTTATCGGCCGGAAAAGGGCCAAGTCGTTTGAGGGGCTGGCGGCCAAAATCGGTGCGCCTGCCGCTGGGCTTTCGGCTACAATGTCTACTTGCAACGCTGTCGCTGAACGCGGTGAACCTGATCCACTGGGCAAGATCCAGGAGCGCTTTGTTCCTCAGGACAGGCCGCCTTTCTATGCTATCGATTGCTCTCTCGATTCGTCCAATGGGGTACCTTGCCCGGCCATGACCCTTGGCGGCTTGGTGGTGAATGAAGGGACCGGACAGGTAGTCCGCACTGATGGCTCGACTGTCGAGGGGCTGTACGCAGCGGGGCGGAACGCTGTGGGCGTCTGCTCCGAAGCTTATGTCAGTGGGCTTTCTATTGCTGACTGCGTGTTCTCGGGCCGGCGAGCTGGGCGCCACGCAGCGCTACTATCGAGCGAGGAATAGACCTCGGAGGTTTTCCGAAACCTCCGAGGTCTGCTGCAAGGACATCGGCCATGAGAATTCGCCCAACAATCCTAGAAACCGACGGCGCAGCCATCCTTTCGGGGTTCCGAGCCGCCCCACAGGACGCCCGTATCCGGATCGACGGCGATAACCTGGCCACCCCCAAAGCCGGGTGAGAAGGTTCTCTCCCGCACTACCTCGTGGCCCATCATGGCCAAGGCTCTGCGCGTTGTAGCTGGTACGGCGGTTTCGATCTGGACCTGCGGCCCGCCGCGACGATCTACCTGGAACCGCGGGGCATCCAGGGCTGCTTGGGGATCCAGGCCATAGTCCACCATGTTGACCAGCACCTGCAGGTGCCCTTGGGGCTGCATAAAGCCGCCCATTACGCCAAAGCTGAGCCACAACCGGCCATCGCGCAGAGCCATAGCGGGGATGATGGTGTGGTAAGGCCGCTTTCCCCCGGCCAGTGCGTTGAGATGTCCCGGCTCCAGGCTAAAACACGCGCCCCGATTCTGCAAGCAGACACCAGTGTCCGGTACGACCAGGCCAGAGCCAAAGCCCATGTAGAGACTGTTAATAAATGATACGGCGTTGCCCTGTCCATCGGCAACGGTGAGGTAGACGGTGTCCTTGTGCTCCGGCTGATCCGGGCCGGCCATCTCCAGCGCGCGGTCAGGGTGGATGCGGGCCCGGTGCTGGGCAGCGTACTCCTTGGACAGGAGTTTTTCCAGCGGCACGTCGGCCATAGCCGGGTCGGCCACGAAGCGTCCGGCGTCGACCATGCCCAGGCGCATGGACTCTATCATCGTATGCCAGCGTTCGACATCGTAATAGTTCATGTTCCCGATGTCATAGCCTTCGACGATATTGAGGGCCACGAGAGCGGCCAGGCCCTGGCCATTGGGTGGGTGTTCGAGTACCTCTACGTCCCGGTATGTGGTCCGGATGGGTACTCCCCAGGTAGCGGTGTGGGCCGCCAGGTCGCCTGCGGTCAAGTAACCGCCCTTGGCTTGGACGCAGGCGGCGATCTTTTCCGCCAGCGGGCCGTGGTAAAATGCATCGGCGCCCCCCTCGGCGACGGCGCGGAAGGTGCGAGCAAGGTCGGGCTGGCGGTGGATCTCTCCCGGTTTGGGCGCCGGCAGATAGATGCGAGCCGCTTCGGGGTCCTGTGACAGCTTTCCGGCGCCATAGTTCCAGCCACGGCTGATCCATGGACTGACTGGAAAGCCCTCCTCTGCGCTGGTGATAGCGGGGGCCAGGCAGTCGCTCAGGCTCATGGTGCCGAAACGTTCCAGGAGTGCAGCCCAGCCACTGGCTGTCCCAGGCACGGTTACCGGCAACGGCCCGTTGCTGGGGATCTCCTCCAGGCCGAGCCTCTGTGCCTCCTCCAGCGTAAAGGCTGCCGGAGCGCGGCCGCTGCCGTTGAGGGCTGTCACCTGGCCGGAGTCTGCCTCGTAGATCAAGGCAAAGCAATCGCCGCCGATACCGGTGGACATCGGCTCCACGACGTTGAGCATGGCGGCCACGGTCACGGCAGCGTCGGCTGCGTTGCCGCCGTCCATCAAGACCCGCAGACCGGCTGTAGCGGCCAGGGGCTGGCTGGTGGCGACCATTCCCTTCCGGGCAAGTATGGGTGAGCGACGAGAGTGGAATTTCCTAGTTGTCACTGTTCGACCTCCACGGACATAGTTGTCTCAGAGTGTTCTCGGATCTGCAAATCATGCCTGTTATCCCTTGATTCGGATGGTCCAGGGTGCAAGAGCAAAAACCCCCTCGTGCAGCAAGCCTGACAGGCCTGCAATCCACTCGAGTGCGTCGGTAGGGATAGGCTGCGGTACTTGATATCGTTTGGGGATGGGGATGTTCACCAAGGCCGCGTAACGATTGGGATCCAGGTCGGCCAGTTCACGGGCCTGGTCTGCGGCAGCCTGCAGATCTCCCAACAGATCCACCAGCCCATTGGCCACGGCTTGCTCACCGGTCCAAACACGACCCCGGGCAAGGGCTTCTACCTCTTCGTCTGTCATATCGCGACCCTGGGCCACGCGATCCATGAACCGGGCGTAGCCGTCGCCGATATCAGACTGGATCTTGAGCCGCTCCTCCGGGCCAAAGGGCGCAACATCGGCGTAGAGACCGGCAGCCTGGCCCCGCGAGACAACTTCCCGCCCAGCTTGGATCTTTGCAAAGAGGTTCCTTGTGACAATCTTGCCGCCCCAAATGCCGATGGAACCAGTAAGGGTTGCCGCTTGGGCGACGATAGCATTGGCCGGGGCCGCAACATAGTAGCCGCCGGAGGCGGCCTGGTTGCTCATATAGACCACCACCGGCTTGATCCTTCTGAGGTGATCTACCTCGCGCCAAATCAGGTCCGAGGCCAGGGCCGAGCCACCGGGCGAATCCACGTGCAGGACCACAGCCGCAAGATCCTTGTTCTGCGCGGCGGCGCGAAGTTGCTGGGTGATGGTATCGGATCCGGCCTGGGTCGCGGGCAACGGCAATGGTAGTGGGATGGTAAGGGGTGGCTGACGGCTGGGACCCGGAACAATTGTGCCCTCCACGGAGATGATGCCGATGTTCCTTCTGCTGTGCCAGCGCCGGGGACGAACCAGCCGTCGCCGAACCTGATCCCAGGTCTGGAGGGCAGCCGGCGCATCAGGTGCGCCGAGGTGAACAGGCATTTCGTCCTCATAGCAGACGGCATCCAGGAATCCCACTTCGAGGGCTTGCAGGGACGTCAATGGCGTTTTGTCCAACAGCTCCATAACCCGGCCTGGTTCGAGGCAGCGTCCCTGAGCGATGGCACCGACGACCTCGGCATATAGGGAGTCGAGGAGCGATTCCAGCATCTCCCGGTGGGGAGCGGTCATCTCTGACCGGCGGAGCATGTCAGGCGAGACCTTGTATTCAGCGATGGCCTCAAAATCGGCTTCGAGGCCGACCAGGGCCAGCGTATCCTTCAGAAAGATGGCTTCGGACCACAGGCCGGCAGCTCGAAAGGGGGCGCTCTCTGGGGCCAGGATCTCATCACAAGCACAGGCCAAATAGTAGGACCACATGCTCGGGTCATGAAGGTAGGCCACGGCCCGTTTCCCTGACTCGCGGAAATGGGCAATGGCTTGCCGCAGGCTGCCAAGCGTGGCCGGGCCGGCTTGTAAGCCAGAAACGACAAGGACCACGCCTTCGACCCGCGGGTCGAAGGCCAGACGCTCCAGCGCGGTGGTCAAGTACTCGACGCTAGGGGGCGGGGGCGGCCAGGGCAGCAAAGACAGTGGAAAAGGACGTCGTGACTGGGGGGTCCGCTCCGGAAAGCTACCCGTGAGGTTCAAGACGACATAATCCATCCCCCGGCGCCGGAGCAGGCGCAGACGATTGGTCAGGATCAAACCCGCACTACGGAACAGATCGGAGATGAGGATCCGTTCGGCCATGATGCCTCCGTCTAGGTTGTTGCGGAATCGAGCGCATTATAGCCGGAAATGGAAGTCGTGACAACCTGAGTCCTGCCCGGCGCAGCGGTCTTGCTTATGACCAGATTGGCAAAAACCGGAGATCCCCGTGGAGGATCTCCTCGATCGGGGGGCTCAGGCGGCGTCCGGGCGGATTGGGGTCTTGACAGATGGGTCTGCATCTGATATTGTTCTATTGGTCATGGCCCCGGCGTGGCATCTAGGCTATCATCATTCCGTATGCCAAAGGAGGCAGTGTAACATGAACGCTATCGTCATCAGTTCGAGCCCCAACGTGGATGGCTTGACCGCCGCCTGTGCCAGCGCCGCGGTAGAAGGCATAGTACGGGCGGGTGGGCGGGCCGAAGAGGTGCGACTCAATGACTTGAAGATTGGGATCTGTGAGGCCTGCGATAATGGTTGGGGGACCTGCCGGACCGACCACGAGTGTCAGGTAGAGGATGATTTTCAGGCATTGCACGCGCGCGTATTGCAGGCCGAGGGCCTTGTGCTCGTCACGCCTGTTTACTGGCATGAGATGAGCGAATCAGCCAAGGCTTTTGCCGACCGGCTGCGGCGCTGCGAGGCGACCAAGGGCGACGAGAGCGGTCTGTCTGGCAAGCCGGTGATAGCTGTGGCGGCGGCTGGTGGCAGCGGCAACGGTATGATCACCTGCCTATTCAGCATGGAACGCTGGATCGAGCACGTTCGGGCGCGCAAGTTTGATTTTATCCCGGTCAACCGCTGGAACCGGCCCTACAAACTGACAGCCATCAGTGAGGCGGCGCAGGCTATGGCACGGGAACCGCTTGGGTGACCGGCCGTGTCGAGGCGATTCTGCTGGGTACCGCCCAGGATGGGGGAGTGCCCCAGGTTGGATGCTACTGTGTCCATTGTGCGCGTGCGCGCGAAAACCCTGCAGAGCGCAGGTGGGTCTCCTGTCTGGGACTGGTGGACCATGGCAACTGCCATTCCTGGCTGATCGATGCTACGCCTGATCTGCGGGAGCAGGTGCATGCCCTGCAGGAGTATGTACCCAATTGCCCGCTGGCCGGGATTGCGCTGACCCACGCTCACGTGGGTCACTATGCAGGCCTGATCCATTTGGGGCGCGAAGCCTGGGACAGACGAGACCTGCCCGTGTACGTCTCGGCACGGATGGCCGCCTTCCTGGCTGAGAACGCACCCTGGTCTCAGCTAATTGCCCTGGGCAATATCAAGCCCTGTATCGTCAAAGCTGGTCACGAAACCGCGCTCAGCTCCAATCTGCACCTTCTGCCCGTGAAGGTACCGCATCGCGACGAGTTCAGCGACACGATGGCTTTCGTAGTATCTGGCCCTGCCCGGGGGCTGTTCTACTGCCCCGACACAGACGGCTGGGACGGCTGGGACCGAGACCTGAAGTGTCTTGTGTCTGGGCTCGACGTAGCCCTGTTGGATGGTACGTTCTACAGCGCTGACGAGTTGCCACGGAGGGATCTGAGCCAGATCCCCCATCCCTTCGCGACCGATACTGCCCAAAGGCTCGACGGGGTGGACTGTGAGGTGAAGTTGATCCACATGAATCACAGCAACCCGCTGTACACTACGGGTCCTGAGAGGGACTGGCTGGCAGCGAAGGGGATTGGGGTGGGCGCCTTGGGCGACCGGTGGAGGTTGGACTGACCTTTCCGGTATTGCCTTGACGCCATCGCGAGACATACTGTATGGGCGCGGATGGCGCTGTAGAGAGAGAGGAAAGGAGTCCAGCGCCACTATTCTTTTGTGATCTTGTAAGAGTAGGCCGTTGGGTCTGTCGTCACTGGAGCCAGCGCCGAGATGACCAGTACAGCCTCGTCAGTCCGCTGGCCAAGTCTGGGTATGGTCATTCTCCCACGATTCTGTTCGTCGAGGACCATCCGCCGTACCCGCGTGTCAGGGCCAAGGGTGATCAACTGGACCAGATAGTCTTGGGGTACCTCGTCGCCTACGCGCAGCCAACCCTGGGATTGCCAGCCGCCGTCGCCCACTTCGGCATCGTAGCTGTAGCCCAATTCGGGTATAGAGATATCATCCACGGCCAGCCCTGGATAATTCAGTGCCTCGTCCGTGATCACCTCGAAGCGGACGAGTACCTGCTGGCCAGCATGGGGCCCAAGATCAAAGCTCTCCTCTACCCAGCGCGCTTCATCCCGGCCGCCGCTGGCGCCTGTGAACCCTGGACCATAACTATTGCCGCTAGGATTGGTGATGGTTGTGTGCTGGTTTGCCAGAATATCCCACGTCTTGCCCCCATCGGCCGAGACCTCAACGTAGGCATAGTCATAGTCTGTTTCCAGGTTGTACCACATCCAGGCCTTGAGGGTAGCGCTTTCCAGGTTGCTCAGATCAAAGGCCCGGGTGAGGGTGACGTCGCCGTCGTCACCCCGGTTTGACCACCATTGGTATTCCCCGCTGTGTACCTCGTTGCCGATCAAGGGGACAACGGTGCTTCCCTCGAACTCGATGGTGAGATCCCCCTCCCCCTCCAGGAGGATATAGTCAGCCGCATATTGGTGGATGGTCGCTTGCTTCTGGACCGGGTATCTATTGTGGCGCGCTGCGTAGCGTGGCTGCTCGATGCTCAGGGATGGGTAGCCATAGCGCCCAGCAGCCGGATGTGGGCTATCGAGATAAGTTGGCGACCAACCAGTCGGCAAAAAGATCCTCGAAAGCTCTGTTGACCGTCGCCTATTGAGGCCAGTACGGCATCAAAGCCGGCGATTCCATTTTCCTGTTCGGCGACCAGCTGCTGGACTGCTTCCTCGCCGTAGCCGTTCCAAAAAGTATGCCAAGAAAAGATAGCTGGCGCCATAATGGGGCGCAGAGTCGTCAAGCGCGGTCCAGGCGGTCAATTGCGTATCCGGGGTCAAGCTGTATGCATAGTCTGAGCCCCCCACATCGTAGCCATTGACCTGGGCGGCCAACTCCGATAGGCCTTCGTTGACCCAGGTATCCTCATTCCGGTCCTGGGCCCAGTGGATCATGTGCTGGAACTCGTGGGCCAGGATGCCGTCAAAGTAATCGCTGCCTGGCATGGCATTCTCCAGGTTGATGTAGAACATCTCGTGCTCGTTGGAGTGGGGCCTCACCAGGGTCGAGTATTCATCAGGACCGGAATAGTAGCCACCCACTCCCGGGACGTCGCCCAGAAAGATGTAAACATGGGGATCTCCATCTATGCCGGGGACCCATTCGCTGCCAAAATAACGGCGGTTGGTAGGGTAGGTTTGATTCTCGAATCTATCTGCCGAGTGCGCCAAAGACTCGGATGGAACATCATAGGCCTCTTCGATCCACCAGTATGCGTGGGGAGTCTCGTAGCGCAGGACGGCTGTCGAGGTGAAGAAGCTGTTCTCCGCGACGTTGTGAACCCAGAATACAAGCTCGTCGCCCACGACATAGTCGGGTGGACTGGTCGTGGTTGGGGTTGCTTGGGCCTCGGTGATACCCTGCAGGCGCCGGGCCAAAGCATGCAGATCTCGCTCAGGAATGGAGGCGTGCTCTGCCACACGGGCAGTTTCGCGCCCGGACGGGATAGGGGCATGGCGAACGAGGGCCAGCGCCGGTGTCGGTTCCTCGATTACCAGAGAATCGGCAGGACTGGCATAGATTGCGCCATCGCTCCACCATAGGATTCCGGCAGCGCCACAGACAGTGAGGCAAGTACAGGCCACGGCGGCCAAGGCCATGCTCAGGGTGATAAACCAAATTGGTCGTTTCATGGGACTCATTTCCAGGCTAGATTGGCTGGTACACTAGCCATCAAACAGAATGCAGGGCGCCTGCTTGGCAGGGCCCTGCATCCGAATCGGTGAGCGGTCTGACAACTGTACAGGCAGTTCATTGCAGCGTAGAGCTAGGTGGGCGGTCGCTTCTTGCCCTGGCAAAGGTCTGGACCCAGATTTTGCGGTCAAGCCATGGCACTCGCCACCAAGGCATCCACTTCTGCCTCGGTCAAGGTCTCTCTTTCCATCAACTGGAGAGCCATTTTGTCCAGGATAGCGCGGTGGACCGTCATCGTCTCCAGGGCGCGATTGTGGGCTTTGACGATGAAGCCCCGGACTTCGGCGTCGATCTTGCGTGCAACTGTTTCGCTATAGTTGCGGTGCTCGGCGATGCTCCGCCCCAGGAAGACCATCTCCTCCCGCTCGCCATAAGGTCATGGGCCCCAGTTCGTCGCTCATGCCATATTCCATGACCATCTTGCGCGCCAGTTCGGTGGCCCGTTCCAGGTCGTTGCTGGCGCCCGGTGGTGACGCGGTCGAAGACGACTCTCCTCGGCTGCCCGCCCGCCCAGCATGGTGACCAGCTCAGCCTCGAACTTGGTGCGGCTGGCCAGATAGCGGTCCTCGTCGGGCAGGATCATGGTATAGCCGCCGGCCATGCCCCGGGGGATGATGGTCACCTTGCGCACCTTGTCGGCCTCGGGTGTCTTGGCGGCAGCCAGGGCGTGACCGGCTTCGTGGTAGGCGACGACTTGCTTTTCCTCTTCGGTGATGATCCGGCTCTTGCGCTCTGGACCGGCGATCACGCGCTCGACGGCCTCCTGGAATTCGGCCATGTCGATGGTCTTCTTGTTGCGCCGGGCAGCCAGGATGGCCGCCTCGTTGACCAGGCTCTCGATGTCGGCGCCGACAAAGCCGGGCGTCTGGCGAGCCAGGGCTGCCAGGTCCACGTCTCTGCCCAGCGGCTTGCCCCGCACGTGGACCTCCAGGATCTTTTCGCGGCCCTTCATGTCGGGGCGGTCGAGGACGACGCGCCGGTCAAAGCGGCCGGGCCGCAGCAGGGCCGGGTCGAGGATGTCGGGCCGGTTGGTGGCGGCGATGATGATGACGTTGGTGTCGGTGTCAAAGCCATCCATCTCGACCAGGATCTGGTTGAGGGTCTGCTCTCGCTCGTCGTGGGAACCGCCCAGCCCGGCGCCACGATGGCGGCCCACGGCGTCGATCTCGTCGACAAAGACGATGCAGGGCGAGTTGCGCTTGGCCTGGTCAAACAGATCGCGCACGCGGCTGGCGCCCACGCCGACAAACATCTCGACGAACTCGGAGCCGGAGATGGAAAAGAAGGGGACGCCGGCCTCGCCCGACACGGCCTTGGCCATCAGGGTCTTGCCGGTGCCGGGTGCGCCCATCAGGATGACGCCCTTGGGGATGCGCGCGCCCAGGGCGATGAACTTTTGCGGCTCTTTGAGGAATTCGACGATCTCGGCCAGTTCTTGCTTGGCCTCTTCGACGCCGGCCACATCGTCAAAGGTGACGGTCGGCTTTTCGCCGGTGAACATCCGCGCCCGGCTCTTGCCAAAGGACATGGCCTGGCTGCCGCTGCTCTGCGCCTGGCGAAAGATGATGAGAAAGAAGACGCTGATGAGGACCAGCGGCAGCACCCAGCTCAGGATCCCCAGCCAATTGGCGAGGCCGCTGGGCCGGACCACGTCAATCTCGACGTTCTGGAGCATCTCCTTGGTGACACCCAGGTTGTCGAGAGTTTCGAACAGGCGATGCACTCTCCTCCTTGTGTGACGGTGGCCTCTTTGCCTCCCGGCAATTCGACCTTCAGCGTGCTCGCCATCAATCGATATCTGTTTGACGTTGCCCTCTTTGATCTCGTGGCCAGTGCCTGCAACGAGATTACGTCCGGCTGTGGCTGGCGGAGATTCAACTGACTGTACAGAAAAACCGCCGACCAGGGCCACAAGCACGAGTAGATTGCCCAGCGCATGATGCGTCTTGTGTCCAACTTGTCCTCCATTTGTGTGCGGTGGGTAGTCTAGCATAGAGACTATGTCATGTCAAGTAAGGTTGTTCACCTTCGTTGAGAACTCGTTTCTGGAGAAGCCGAGACTGACGTCTTTTGCAAAGATGTCTGACAATTTCGCAAAGCTGGATATAATAGGGATCAATCAAGACGGTGTGCCTTGTGCAGCGAGGTCCGCTGCGGCAGGGTGTACCGGGTCACAGGCTGTGACGGAGAAGAGTAGGCGGGGGACAGCCCCCAGGGAGGCAGGGTCAGGGACTGAAAGCCCTGCCGGGAAAGAACCCGCTGAAGTTCGCTCCTGAGCCGACGGGTGAAATGGCAGTCTCGATACATGATTCGCTCAGTAGTGCTGACCAAGTAGTCCGCTCCGGAAGCCCACCGTTAGCGGGGCAGCCGATCGCGGCATGATCCCTCCTGGAGATGGAGGCGGCGCTGCCGCTGCCGGTGCATGAGAGGGCCGGCCTAGGGCCGGCCAACCAGGGTGGTACCGCGGGAGTGATACGCTCTCGTCCCTGAAGGGGCGAGAGCGTTTGTTTGGCGGTGGGATTCTGGATTTCGGATCATTTGGAGGCCTTATGCTCGGACAACTCGATGAAGTTGGAACGAAGAGGCCCGGACTGCCTTGGAGGCAGTGTCGACGAGGAGCGCCTGGCGGCGTGGCGCAGCGCCTATCTGGGGCGCAAGGGCAAGGTGACGGAGGCGGTCAAGGCGATGGGCTCGCTGCCCCGGAGGACCGGCCGGCCTATGGCCGCCGGGTCAACGAGGTCAAGCGAGGCCTGGAGGCGGCCTATGAGGCCAGAGGCGAGGCTCTGAAGGAGGCAGCGCGGGCTCGGTCGCTGGCCGCCGATCAGGTGGACGTGAGCCTGCCGGGCCGCCCGCCCCGGCCCGGACGCCTGCATCCTGCCACCCGGACGCTGCGCGAGATCTATCGCATCTTTGCCGAGATGGGCTTTCAGGTCTATCGCAGCCGCGACGTCGAGACCGATGACTACAACTTTGACCTGCTGAACATGCCGCCTCACCATCCGGCGCGCGACATGTGGGACACCTTCTACACGACACACGCCAGGCGTCATCCTGCGGACGCACACCTCGCCGGGCCAGATCCACGCCATGCGCGAGTACTATCCCGAGCCGATCCGCGTCATCCTGCCGGGCATGTGCTACCGCTACGAGCAGATCACGGCCCGCTCGGAGATCATGTTCAACCAGGTGGAGGGACTGGCCGTGGGCACGGCGATCACCATGGCCGATCTGAAGGGCACCATCGCCGACTTTGCCCGGCGCATGTTTGGCGAGGGCCGCCAGGTGCGCTTCCGGGCCAGCCACTTTCCCTTCACCGAGCCGAGCGCCGAGGTGGACATGGACTGCATCCTGTGCGGAGGGAAGGGCTGCCGGGTGTGCAAGTACACCGGCTGGCTGGAGATCATGGGCTGTGGCATGGTCCACCCCGTGGTGCTGGAGAATGGCGGCTACGATCCCGGACGTCTACTCGGGCTTTGCCTTTGGCATGGGGCCGGAGCGCATCGCCATGCTCAAGTATGGCATCGAGGACATTCGCTATTTCTGGGGGAACGATCTGCGATTCCTGGAGCAGTTCGGCTAGATCTGCGTCAGGTGCGGTATCTCCCTTGTACAGGAGAGCATGAGCATGAAAGTACCCATAAGCTGGCTGAAGGACTATGTGGACATCACCGTGCCCCTGGAGGACCTGGCCGAGCGTTTGACCCTGGCCGGGTCTGGAGGTGGCTGCCATCGAGCGTATCGGCGACTGGTGGGATCGGGAGAAGATCGTGGTGGGTGAGGTGCTGGAGGTTCGGCCTCATCCCAACGCCGACCGGCTGGTGCTGGTCGACGTGGACTATGGTGGGGGCGAGGTCGAGCAGTGCGTCACAGGCGCTCCCAATCTCTTTCCCTACAGAGGTGCTGGGCGGGTGAGCCTCAAGGTGGCCTTTGCCATGGAGGGCGCCGAGCTGTACGATGGCCACAAGGATGGTTTCGTCAAGACCCGCCTCAAGCGGACCAAGATCCGGGGCGTTCCATCGCGGGCGATGGTCTGCTCGGAGAAGGAACTGGGTATCTCGGAGGAGCACGAGGGCATCATGTTCCTGCCGGACGATGCGCCGGTCGGGCAGCCGCTGGCCGACTATCTGGGCGACGCGGTCCTCGACCTGGACCTGACGCCCAATCTGGCCCGCTGTTTCAGCATGATCGGCGTGGCCCGCGAGGTCGCCGCGCTGACAGGCGTTGCGCTGCGCTATCCTGACACCGACTGGCAGGCCGATGGCCCGCCGGCCGTCGATGCTGGCTCGCGTCGAGATCGAGGACCCCAGACCTGTGCGCTCGCTATATCGCCACCATCATCCGTGATGTGGAGATCGGCCCCTCGCCCCAGTGGATGCAGGACCGGGTACGCAGGGCTGGGATGCGGCCCATCAGCAACATCGTCGATATCACCAACTATGTGATGCTAGAATGGGGCCAGCCGCTCCACGCCTTTGACTATGACAAACTTGCTGGCCCGAGCTGGAGGCGCCGTACCGACCATCATCGTCCGGCGCGCCAAGCCAGGCGAAGCCATGATGACCCTCGACGGCGTGGAGCGGACCTTTAACGAGGACACGCTGCTGATCTGCGATACGGCTGGGCCCATGGCCGTGGCGGGCGTAATGGGCGGCTTTGAGACCGAGATCGACGAGGAACACCGCAACATCCTGCTGGAGTCGGCCAACTTTGACTTTATCAGCATCCGGCGTACCACACAGGCACTGCAAGCTGCCCAGCGAGGCTAGCCTGCGCTTTGGCAAGGGGATTCACCCGGCGTTGTCCGAACCAGCGGCACGGCGGGCCAGTGAGTTGATGCGCGTTCTGGCCGGCGGAATCATTGCCCAGGGCATGGTCGATGCCTATCCGGCTCCACCGGAACCAGTGGTCATCGATCTGACTGCGGCTGAGGTCGAGCGCAATCTGGGTATCCCCTTGAATGTCGAGGAGATCGCGGCCATCTTGCGAGTCACTGGAGTTCCACTGCGAACCGGTGGGGGACGAGAGCCTGCGTGTCACGGTGCCCGATCATCGCTTGGACTGCACGTATCCGGCAGATCTCATCGAGGAGGTTGCGCGGATCTATGGCTACGATCGCATCCCGGTGACCGAGATGGCTGACCGGCTTCCGCCGCAGCGGTCCAATCGCAACCTGGATCTGGAGGAGGAGGTTCGCGACGTGCTGGTAGGCTGCGGCTTGCAGGAGACAGTTACCTATTCTCTCACCAGCCTGACCCGGGAGGCGGCCCTCGACCCGGCCATTGCTGTTGAGCATCTGCCAACCTGAGACCTATGTTGCCCTCGCCAACCCCATCACCCAGGAGCGGTCGGTGATGCGTCGTAGCCTTCTGCCCTACGGCTCTGGAGACAGCGGCCGCCAACCTGCGTTTCCGAGAACGGCGTAGAGATCTTTGAGGTAGGCAAGGTCTTTTTGCAGGAGCCTGGCGAGGAACTGCCTGACGAACCGCCCGTCTGTCCATCGTGATGGCTGGTTTCCGTGACAGGCGTCATTGGCTTGCGAGTGGGGATTCAGGCGATGCGGCCCATGAATCGCGGCAGAGGCTCGACTTTTTTGACCTGAAGGGTGTCGTGGAGACCCTACTGGAACGGCTGCACCTGACGGAGGCGGTCTATCGAGCCGGTGGAACATCCGACCTTCCAGCCAGGTCGTACGGCTTGCCTGGTTGTCGGTGATGTAGAGATCGGGGTTTTGGGAGAGCTGCACCCTGCCGTGCGCGATGCCTTTGGCCTGCCGGACTGGCGCGTGGCTGCTGCTGAGCTGGACCTGGAGGCATTGTTGGCCCAGGCACCCACCACTTGGCTGGTCGAGCCGATTTCGGCCTATCCTGCTGTGCTTCAAGACCTGGCTGTTGTGGTGGATGATAAAGTGCCGGCTGCAGAGGTCCAGGATCTCATCACCAAGACCGGAGGCTTCTTGCTCAAGGACGTGCGGCTGTTTGACGTTTATCGAGGGGATCCCGTGCCGGCAGGGAAAAAGAGCCTGGCCTATGCGCTCACCTTTCAGGCGCCCGACAAGACGCTGCGCGATGCGGTTGTGGCCAAACAGGTGAAGCATATCGCCGACCGGTTGAGGCAGGAGTTGGGGGCCGAGCTGCGCGGATAGCTGTTCCTGGCCTTCACTGACTGGAAACAGGC
This sequence comes from uncultured Chloroflexia bacterium, assembly GCA_963700285.1. GTDB lineage: Bacteria > Chloroflexota > Anaerolineae > JAAYZQ01 > JAAYZQ01 > CAWANP01. The sequence continues at coordinate 800,574 of CAVOXA010000001.1, forward strand.
GCCCACGACGCGAGCGGTCGTGGGTGCTTGTCTTGTACCATTGCCCCCAGCCCTAGCCTGAAACTCGAGTGACAGGGCACATGTCCCCTAACAGAATGGGTGGTGCGGAATGGGCGAGACGGGCAGCTTGTCTGCTGGAAACGACGTGCCTTGTGTGCCTCTGCTGGACGCCGTGTATGTCGCGGCCTGAACGAGAACCTCAAGACCATATGTAGGCCCGGGACGACCATCGTTCTGATCATGAAGGCGAACAGCGCGTATCAGATCGCCACACTTTGCATACCGGACCATCGATGGTATAATGGAATGCACACGATCTCGCACAGAGGCGTTGACGACAGCCTCCCAGATTGGCGCAAGTGGACAGGCGATTTATGCCAGACATCATCAACCCCTACATACCGGGCCAGCCCGTAGATGATCCAGACCTCTTTTTCGGGCGTCGAGACTTGTTCATCTGGATCCGGGAGCACCTGATCAAAGGACGGCGTGTCTTTGGTATTTCTGGCGCCCATCGCATCGGCAAGACGTCGCTGATCCGGCAGCTGCCAGTCCACCTGCCGGATGAGTTTCTGACGGTGGGGGTCAGGTTTTCCGAAAAAGAAGCTTCCCGGCTGGACTGGCTGCTTTGGCAAGTGGCGGATGCCATCGCCACACAGGCGGTTGGACAGCTCCCGGCAGAATACAGTCGGCCTGACTGGGCTGACTTTGAGGGACATCCAGACCGGTTGCTGACAAAATTCTGGCCGCGGGTGCGGACAGCTTTGGGGGACCGGTGTCTGGTGCTCATGATTGACGATCTGGATTCCCTGGCCCGGGAACAGTCCAACCTCCTGGACCCCTTTCTTTCTGTGATGGCGAACTGGCGCGAGCAGGACGAGGGATTGGCGCTGGTCATGACCACCGCGCCAACCTGGCAGGAGACGCTGTCGCGCAAGCATCCCCGGTTGTTTGGAGGCTCTCTCACGTCCGTGTTGGGTACATTGTCCAGTGAGGATGCATCCCGCCTGATCACCTGGCCGGTGGATGGCGTGCTCACCTACGACTATGGCGTTCCGAGACGGATGGTCGAGACCACCTCCGGCCAGCCGTACTACTTGCAACTGCTCTGTTTCGAGGTGTTTAATCGCTGTGCAACAGCCGGGTGGGTCAACCAGCGGGATCTAGATTTCGTAGTCGAAGAGCTTGTCAGCCGGGATATTCCCGAGTTTCGTCAGGTCTGGGACGAGTCCTCCCCGCAGGAGCAGGCTGTCCTGGCTGTCCTGGCCTCTCTCCGTGGGGCACGGGGCATCGCCACCGAGCAGGAGGTTGGCAAGGCTCTATCCAAGCTTGGGACACGCGTGGATTCCGCCCAGATCACCCTCGCAATGGAGAGCCTGGCGGCTCGGGACATCTTGGAACGTCTTGGCGCTTTGAGCTACCGCTTCCGCGTGGCACTGCTTCGCGATTGGTTGGGCGAGCGGATCGATCTTCAGGAGGTCGTGCGCGACACGCGCTGGCGTGCATCACAGCGCGACAGGTCTCTGGGTGATCGGCCTGTGCAGATGCTGCACGTCGGAAAGGAACAGAAGCAGGGGCCAGCCGTGCCCAGCCAGGAAACCGAGAGTGTTGCGGTCAAGGCTTCTCCCGATGCCGCCAAAGATGAAGGGCAGGATCCTGTCAGGAGTCGTCGCTGGCTATGGCTCATCTTGGCTGCGGCCTTGATTCTGGTATTGGTGATCCTGGGCCGCATGCTATCTTCCCCAATACCTACTGAGCCACTGTCCGCGGTGGTTTCTCTTGTCTCGCCGACGACGCGTCTGACGGTGCCAATCGCAACTCGAACCCTAGTACCAGAGGCGGCTGCCGGGTCACCCAGCACTGTGGCGCCGAGCGATGTGCCGCTGCTTGAACCGACGCCGACGCCCGCACCAACGCAGCCCCCGGCGCCCACTCTGTCGCCAACGCCTACACCTCCAAGGGTAGTTGCTCGATCTGTGCCATCCATCGCCTACCAGTCGCGAAGGCCGCAGGATGGGCGCTGGTTTGTCTATATCATGGATAGCAATGGGGGCAATCGAACCCTGGTCAGCGAAGGGCAGGACGGTTTTTTGTCTGCGCCTTCCTGGTCGCCCGATGGCTCCCGGTTTGCCCTGGTCTCCGACGCCGACGGTGCATCGGACATCTGGGTGATAGGCATTGACGGCAGTGATCCGGTCAACCTGACGCAGCATGAGGCCAAGGACCACTCGCCAGCGTGGTCGCCAGATGGGGAATGGATCGCCTTTGCGTCGGTTCGGGATTCACCGTACTGGGAACTGTACGTGATGCGGGTCGACGGATCGGATCTACAGAGGCTAACTTGGTGGGAGGATGCTTCGGATCTGTGGCCCACCTGGTCTCCTGATGGAACCCGTCTGGCCTTTGCCTCCAAACGGGATGGCAACTGGGAGATCTATAGCATGGACCGCGACGGTTCCAATCTGATACGGCTGACCCACCATCCCGACGATGATACAAACCCCGCTTGGTCTCCGGATGGCAGCCGCATCGCCTTCGAGAGTACCCGGGAAGGGTATGCCGAGATCTATGTCGTGCCGGTCGGTGGCGGCGCGCCGGTCAACGTGAGTCAGCTATCCTGGGCCACCGACCTGGGTCCATCCTGGTCACCTGACGGTGGGCGTATGGTCTTCTACTCGGATCGCGATGGGGATTGGGACATCTATGTCATGGCTTCCGATGGTTCTGACGTGGTCAAGCTCACTGGAGATACCAGCAATGATCAAGTTCCTGCCTGGCGGCCCTGAGGTTGATCAAGACCGTGGGGCAAATGACCAATGACAGGTGGCCGGGTTCGTGGGTGATTCGTCTCTCGGCGCTTGTCATGGGTCTGGGTCCTCGGTAGTATCCTGGCACCAGCCGTTTTCCAGCCCAGCAGCATGATAGGCATCCAGAGCGGATTCGTACTCTTCCGAAGTGATCTTGCGGCCAAGGACAGAGTCCCCAACCGCCCGGTGAGCCGGGAAGTACTGGTCCATGAGGCTGATATGAACGCTGGGTGAGAGGCTTTCTGCAACCCAGCGAAGCACATCATCTGTGCCTGCTTGCCCGGAGGGTAGAACCAGATGGCGGATGATCATCCCGCGCTGGGCCAGCCCCATCTCATCCAACACCAGCTCTGCCCCCACCTGGCGATATATCTCTTGCAACGCTGCACGATTGTATTCGATGTAATCCGAGAACCCGGAGAGCTTCTTGGCTATGTGGTTGTTGGCATATTTGGCATCGGGCAGCCAGATATCGACAATGTTCTCCAGTAGATGCAATACCTCGGACCGTTCGTAGCCGCTGGTGTTATAGACCAAGGGCAGTCGCAATCCACCTTCGATAGCGGCCGGCAGAGCAGCCATCATCTGAGGCATAAAGTGGGTGGGGGTCACAAAGTTGATATTGTGTGCCCCTTTGCGCTGCAGTTCCAGCATGATCTCGGCCAGCCGCTCAATGCTCACACGATCGCCGTAGCCGAGCTGGCTGATGGGATAGTTTTGGCAGAATTGGCATCGCCCGGTGCATCCAGAGAAAAAGATGGTACCTGAACCGTGCGTACCGCTGATAGGTGGTTCTTCCCACGCGTGCAGATTCCAGCTTGAGAGTTTCGCTTGGTCGTCCATACGGCATACTCCCCGTTCACCGTCTAGGCGGTCTACGCCACAGAGGTGAGGACAGAGCAGGCATGGAGACAGAAAGCTCCAAGCTGCCTCAATGCGTTGGGCCAGCTCCCCGCTATGATAAAGCGCCAGATAACCAGGTTCAATCACAATTCGGCCAGAAGCCTCCATCCACAAGTTCACAGACCTCAGGCTCTGTCTGCTGACGATCCTCGTTCTGCGCTCGGGCAGAACGTGGAAAGCCATTATAGGGCTGACCGTCGAAGGTGTCAACTGAACTTGATCTACCCACCCAGCCCTCCGGGTTCGCACAAGTGTAGCCATAGCCTATGACTTTTGTATTGAGGGCGGTTCACCCAGGCCAACACGCCAATGGCCGTACTTGGCTACGGAGAATACCCCCCGAGATTGGGGTCCACAGGAATGAACCGCGCATCTCTGGCTAAATGCACCTGGCAAAGCTTGGGGCAGATGTGTCATTGACCGATGTTTGGAACTGTGCTATCATGTGGCGACTATCCTCTGGCGCGGGCCATGTTTTTCGGTGCTTCTAGGATGTTTTTGGGGACAGCGGGTTGGTACGAAGGGGGCTCTCTGGCAAGCGCCACCAGGGGAGATAGAGCGCGGCCCGGCCTGAAGCAAAAACGAGAATGCTTGCTTCAGGAGCCGTATCCTTTCGGAGAGCTAACCGGTATAACAGTGGATGTCGATGATGCTCTGAGTGTACCTGAGGTGTCGGTATCTCAGGAACCGCATAGCAAAGTGGGTCACTTTGAGCTAGCCAAGCGCAAGGATAGGCAGGTCTCGTCTGGAGTTCGCCAGGGGGAAGGCCGTCTGGTCAACCAGGCTAGGCGGGGTGACAATCGGGCGTTCAGCGAGCTATATCGACGCCATGTTGACATGATCTATCGCTATGCCTATGCTAGGGTAAGGGATGCGACGATAGCTGAGGACCTGACGGCTCAGGTTTTTCTCAAGGCCTTTGAGGGTTTGCCGAACTATGAACCCCGGGGGGCGCCATTTTCGGCCTGGTTGTATCGCATAGCCCATGCCAGAATCGTTGATTACTGGCGCCAACAGCAGCGCCGCCAAGAGGTGGGCTTGCTAGAGAGTTTGCCGGCAACAGATCCTCAGCCCGAGGATATCGTTCTCGCCAAATCAGAGTGGAAAGCCGCCGTCGATTTGCTGGCTCAATTGACAGACGATCAGCGCGATGTGATCATACTGCGGTTCATCGAGGAAATGAGTTTGGCAGAGGTAGCTGAAACACTGGACAAGACGGTCGGTGCGGTTAAAGCGTTGCAGCATCGCGCTCTGGCATCGCTGGCGCGCATACAGAGAGCACAGGTTTCTGCTCTGTGACCGAGATGGCTGAGGATTTCACCTCGATCCTGGAACAATGCCTGGGTCAGATCGGTGCTGGCAAGTCGACGATCTGGAACTGCCTGGCCCGGTATCCAGAACTGGCTGGTGAACTGGAACCCCTGCTGCTAGCGGCCGAACAGATGTGGCTAGTTCCCAAACCTGTATTGTCCTCCGAGGCCAGGGCCAGGATCGATGTACAGGTGTTTAGTGTAGCCGGTGCCAGCGAGCAACGCCGGCCCGCCGTAGGCCAGCCCCCAAGCGCTGGCCGAAAGAGGGGCTGGACATCCGTCTGGCGGTGGGCTGCCACGGGACTGGCTTTCCTCGCCGTCTTTTTTCTGTCATTTACGTTCGTCGCGGATGCCGTAGGCAAGACCCTGCCAGGTTCTCCCCTTCACCCTGTCAAACTGGCTGCAGAGAATACTCGTCTGTGGCTGGCTCCCTCCCAGAACAAGCCGAAACTGCAACTGGAGTTTGCTAGGCGCCGTTTGGAGGAGGTGACAGCGCTAACCGAGCTTGGGGATGTGGATGCCTCGATCGTGAATGCTATGACCGAGGAGACAGAAGCTGCTCTCATGGGTCTTGCGTCACTGCCTCCGGATGCGGCCGTGCCGCTTATGGGTGACATGGTGGCATTGATTTCTGACCAGGATCAGACCTTGTCCCGCATGATTGAGGGTTCGCCGGCCGGATTGCGGGATCAAGTCGCAACAGCGTTGGAGTTGAATGCGGCGCAAGCGGCTCGTTCACGCTCACTGGTTGGTTCGTTACCCATGCCACCTTCTATCGCCGTGCTCGCGACGGCCAACCTGGACAGTGTACCTGAGCCAGAAGGAGAGGTGGAGTATACGGTTTCGGTGACCAATGATGGAGCGGAGCGAGTCACGGTAATATCCCTGTTGAGTGACATCCGTGGAGACCTTGATGGCCAGGGCACCTGCTCTTTGCCCCCGGAAGGCATCTTGCTGAGCCCTGACGAATCATATGTCTGTACCTTTGGCGCCGTCGTCGCAGGCAACGCCGATCAAGCGCAAACTGATACGGTGACAGCGGTGGTCATGGACGATGAGGGCTTTGAGGCCAGGGTATCCACAAGCGCCACGGTGCTGGTCGGCGATGTGGCGCCTACGATTGGGATTTACAGGACCGCGAACCCCGACAGCCTGCCTGAGCCTGGGGGCGTCGTTCAATTCAAGGTGCGGGTGACCAACGTTGGGCTTGAAACTGTCATCCTAACCGGTCTCGAGGACGGCGAGCGCGGTGATCTGAACGGTTGGGGTACTTGTTCGCTGCCCCCGGAGGGAATCACGATCAACCCTGGTGGGGCCTACGAGTGTACCTTCAGCGCCAAGGTTTCCGGCAACGCTGCTACGAAAAAACCCAATATCGTGACCGCCATAGCGGCCGATGATGAGGGCAACACAGTCCAGTCTTCGGCAAGCGCTGTGGTGTCTTTCACTGACGTACTTCCGGTGGTTGCCGTGAGCAAGGCGGTGCTCCCCAGCAGTGTGCCAGAGCCCGGGGGTACGGCGCAGTTTACTGTGCGGGTGACCAATGTGGGAGTCGAGGATGTCCGCCTTGATGCGCTGGTGGATGACGTTCATGGAGATCTGCATGGGAGGGGAACCTGTTCCCTGGCACCTGGTGAGGTGGTCATCACTCCTGCGGAAACCTACGAGTGCTCATTTGCTGCGATGGTGGCCGGCAACGCTGGGGAAAGCAAGATGGCTGTAGTCACAGCCATTGTATCCGACGATGAGGGAAACAGAACCGGCGCTTCCGATAGCGCAAGTGTGACTATCGCTGATGCTCTTCCGGAGATAGATGTCAGCAGAACGGCAGAACCGGCCCGAGTGCCTGAACCAGGGGGCAAGGTAGAGTTCACGGTACGCGTTGTCAATCGGGGGCCTGAAAGCCTCGAACTTGTATCATTGGTAGATGATGCGCTCGGTGATCTGAACGGGAAGGGAACCTGTTCTGTGCTGCCCGGTGAGACGATTATTGAGCCTGGTGGGTTCTACCAGTGCAGCTTTGTCTCCCACGTTTCTGGGAATGCAGATGACGCGTGGACTGATGTAGTGAGTGCCGTAGCTTTGGACGATGAGAGCAACTGGGCGAAGGCTGCGGGCAGCGTTACAGTGGTTGTCACCGATGTGGCACCCCTGATCAGCGTGCGAAAGACGGCGAGGCCCAGCAGTGTGCCCGAGCCCGGGGGAGCGGTGGAATTTACCGTGAGTGTGACCAATCAAGGCGTGGAGGATGTCAGTCTCCTTTCGCTCCTGGATGACAACCACGGTGACCTGCATGGGCTAGGTACTTGTTCCCTGCGGCCGGACGAGATGAGAGTCAGCCCCGGTGATACCTACACGTGCCGCTTCAGTACTGTGGTCTCTGGCAAGCCAGCGGAGAGCTGGACCGATACTGTCACGGCTGTCGCATCGGATGACGAGGGGAACAGGGCAAGGGCAGCTGCTGCTACGAGGGTGACCATCAGAGACGTGCTGCCGGCGATAGCTGTCAGAAAGACGGCAATGCCAAATCGTGTGCCTGAACCAGGAGGCAGTGTCAAGTTCACGGTACGCGTTACCAACAATGGGGCTGAGCAAGTCGTCCTGGATGCGCTGGTAGATGATGCTCATGGCAACCTGAGTGGCCAGGGCACCTGTTCGGTGCCGCCTAGTAAGGTTATGATCGATCCTGGCACCGCCTACGATTGTTCCTATTCTGTTGTTGTTTCTGGCAATGCTGGGGATGTGGAGACGAGCGCGGTGACCGCTGCGGTGTCGGATGATGAGGGCAATAGGGCCAAGGCTGTGGGCAGTACTGCGGTGGCCACAATCGACGTCCCACCGCAGATTGACGTGAACCTGGTGGCAAAGCCGGACACGGCACCCGAGTCGGGGGGGAAGATTCAGCTTAGGGTGCGCGTCACCAACGAGAGCTTTGAGGCAATCCATATCAAGTCTTTGATGGCCGCATCTCGCGGTGATCTGAATGGGCGGGGTAGTTGTTCTGTGCCTGAGGGGGGGATCCTATTAGGTCCCCAGCGCTCGGATGGCCCAGGTGAGTCCTACGAATGCACCTTCAGTGCAACGGTGGCTGGCAATGCGGCAGAGATCCTTACCGAGACGATGTACGTTGTGGCTGTGGACGACGAAGGAAACGAGGTCAAGGCTGGAGCCAGTGATACTGTGACCCTCACTGATGTGCTGCCGGCGATCAGGGCCAGTCAGACGGTCGAACCCGGCAGTGTGCCGGAGCCTGGGGGCAAGGTGACGTTCTCCCTGGTTGTGAGCAATGAAGGAACTGAAGAGATTACTCTAGATGCGCTGGTGGGCGATGTCCTCGGCGATTTAAACGGACAGGGTACCTGTTCTGTGCCGCGAACAGGGGTAGCGATTCGGCCGGGACGATCCTACACCTGTGAGGTTCAGGCTAGCGTCTCGGGAAATGCTAGAGAGAGCAAGGCCAGCACGGTGACGGCGGTCGCCTCGGACAATGAGGGCAACGAGGCCCAAGCTTTGACAGACGCCACGGTGACCTTCACCGATGTATTGCCATCGCTCCTTGTGAGCAAGGTGGCGGAGCAAAGCAGCGTGCCGGAGCCAGGCGGAGGTATAGCTTTCACGGTGCGCATCAGCAACGCGGGAGCTGAGGCCTTTACCCTCAATTCCGTGGTAGATGACCTACATGGTGACTTGAATGGGCAGGGTACCTGCTTTGTGCCCCAAGAGGGGATATCGCTCCAGGGCGGCGAGTCCTATGTCTGTAGCTTCCAGTCCGAAATCTGGGGCAACGCTGGGGTGACCGAGACCGGTACTGTGACAGCCGTGGCCTCGGATGATGAGGGCAACAAGGTGAGTATTTCGGACAGTGCTACGGTGGCGATCTCGGATGTGCTGCCGGCGGTTGGAGCGAGCATAACGGCGAGTCCCAGCAAGCTGCCAGAGCCGGGAGGAGTTGTGCTGTACTCTGTCAGGATCGCGAACCAAGGGATCGAAGAGCTTTCCCTCGATTCGTTGGTGGACGATGTCCATGGGAATCTGCTCGGGCAGGGTACTTGTTCAGTACCACCTGAAGGCATAACACTTGGACCAGGGAGTTCCTATGAATGCAGCTTCCAGGCCGATGTCAGAGGCAACGCTGGGCAGAATAGTACCAATCTTGTTTCGGCCGTGGCCTCCGACGATGAAGGCAACGAAGGACGAGCGGCGGCGGGTGTCACTGTGGTCATCACTGATGTAGTCCCGGCGATCGGAATCGACGTGTTAGCGAGCTCCGGCAACGTGGTGGCGCCAGGTGGGGAAGTTGAGTTCTCGGTACGCGTCAGTAACCTGGGCGCTGAGGCTGTGACTCTGGCCAGAATGGTCGATGACGTCTATGGGGACATGAATGGCCTGGGCTCATGCTCCCTTGTAGCAGGAGAAACGACGATTGGCCCTGGCGGATCGTACGAGTGCACATTTGCCGCTGAGGTTTCTGGAAATGTTGGGGACAGTGTGGTCCACACCGTGACGATTGTAGCTTTCGATGATGAGGGCAATGACGTTGCGGCCGCTGCCGACGTGACTGTCACCATCATCGACAATCCCGAGTCCTCAGCTGCCGTCATCTGCCAACCAGGCGCCGGTGCGGATGTGGCATGCCCGAACTGGGCGCCGTTGGCGCCGGTGGCTGCCAAGAATAACAGTCTGCTCGCGCCAGTACACCCTTGGCTCCGGGGCATTCGCATCTCCGGTTCTGTCGATCATCCTGGCACCCCACTTGTAGGAATTCCCACCTAGGACAGACTGGACTGTTTGGGGATTGCGATCCCACGGTGCCGGATGCATGCGTGGGGTGCGTTGCCGATGTTTTTCCGAGAGGGATTGGGCGGGGCGGTGAAGCGGGTGGTCCAGCAAAGAGAACGTTTCGATCTATGCCATCTATTAGGTTTTCTTAGGCTGGGAAAAGGAGGGGCAACTGAATGTCTATTCGCGACTATGTTGAGATCCTGTTGCGACGCAAGTGGATAATCATTATCACCTTCGCATTGGTGATTGCTATCACAATCGTGGCTACTCTGCTAACGGAACCGATGTACCGCGCGTCCACCATGATGCGAGTGCTGTCGGTCAGTGGGGGCTCGTCGGGTGACTGGATCGCGTACGACACCAAACAGGTTGAGCGATTGATGAGTACCTATGCCGAGTTTGCCACCAGCCGGCCCGTGTTGCAGGAACTCAGTCAAAGACTTGAGTTGGAGGAATGGCCTCAGATTTCTGTGGAGATTCTCAACAACACCGAGTTGATGCAAATCACTGCCGAAGCGAGAGATCCGGTAGTAGCCAGGGACACTGCCAATGCTCTGGCGGAGGTCATGATTGCACAAAGCAGGGAGTTGTATACCGGTGGTGGCAAGACAGCCCAAGAGATACTTGTCGAACAGTTGGAACAGGTCAAGGGCGAGCTGGATGGAGTTTGGACTGAGTATGAGGCCCTGATCGCCCAATCTCCTGAAGCAGCGGATCAGATTGCAGCCGCCAGTCGGGCGATCGAGTTGAAGGAAGGTACGTATGCTACGCTGCTCGATCAATATGAGAGAAATCGTGTCCGAGAGGCTGTGCTGGCCAACACGCTGTCGATCATTGAACCAGCGATAGCACCCCGCAATCCAGCCAAGCCACGCAGTGAGCTGAATATTGCCCTGGGTTTGGTCATAGGCCTTGGCGGAGGTCTGGCCTTGGCTTTCTTGATAGAGAGCCTGGATACCACGCTCTATTCTGTAGAGCAGATCAAGAGGTCCACCTCATTGGCCATTCTGGGTAAGGTGCCTGCCGTGGGTCGGCAGGCTCAGAATTCACTCTTCAACGGGTCTTCTCCGCAAGGAGAGGCATTCCGTCGTCTGCGTACCAACTTGCTTACACTCGACTACGATTCCCCTCTTCGGTCCTTGTTGATCACGAGTGCGGAACCGAAAGAGGGCAAGTCGACGATAGTGTCCAATCTGGCCTTCGCCGTAGCTCAGTCAGGACGTCAGGTCGTCACGGTGGATGCTCACTTGCGACTACCAACGCTCCACAAGGTATTCGGTCTGTCCAATAGGGTTGGTCTGAGCAGCGTGCTTGAAGACAAGGCCTCGCTGGAGGATGCGATGCAGGAGACCGGAATCGCGGGCGTCCACGTGTTGACGAGTGGCCCTCTGCCGCCCAACCCCGCCGAGCTGCTAAGTTCTCCACAGATGACGGCACTCATCGAGCGATTGACCGGACAGTATGACATGCTCTTGCTGGATACACCCTCTATCCTGGCGGTTACCGATGCAGCAGCGCTGGCCAGAAGCGCGGACGGCGTCCTGTTGATCGTGGAGCGGGCACGGGCACGCCAGGAAAGCGTGCGCGCGGCGACTCAACAGTTGGCAGACGTCAGGGCCAACCCGATTGGCATCGTCGTGAATCGCTCGCAGCCGGACAGTGCCTACGACTACTACAGCCGGGTACCGACAGGTTGAAGGGATCGTGGCTGTCAGCTACGACTGTCAGCCGCTTGCAGAGAATCGAGATTGGTGATTACACTCATTGGGATGCGGCGTTGAGACCATGCTAGTGGATTTTGCGATAATTGGGGCACAGAAGTGTGGCACGACCAGCTTGGCCGCCCAACTGGCGGAGCACCCAGGCATCTGTTTCTGTGAGATCAAGGAACCTGGATACTTTCACAGGGTAGAGGATTGGCAGTCTGGTCTTGAAGCCTATCATCGGCTGTACGCGCCAGAAGCAGGCCAAATCTGCGGTGAAGCATCTACTATGTATACATTTCTTCCCGAGTGGCAGGGAACCCATTCCAGACTCTTTGCGTATAACCCAAACCTGAAGTTGATATATGTCATGCGGCAGCCCGTCGAGCGAGTCATATCCAACTACTCGCACGACCTGGTAAGAGGTTTTGTCAAAGCCCCGCCAGAGACAGCAGTTTTTGAGGATCCCACCTACATCAATCGCAGCCGGTACACTGTTCAGATGCGGCCTTACCTGGAGCTCTTCCCGCGAGAGAACATCCTACTGTTGGTCTTCGAAGAGTATGTCGCCAATCAACCCCAGACACTGCAGCAGATTGCTGCCTTTCTTGGTATCTCATCAGGTGCCTTTACCGATACGGGTTCAATGGACAAGCACAAGTCGGTTGGCCAGACCTATCTCAAGAACTCTGCGATACGGGCATTGGTCAGGTCCAGGGCTTTCCAGGCAGTACGACCGCGTCTGTCGGCATCCATCCGGCGGCCGATTCGGCGCCGCCTGGCGAATGAACTGTACGAAAAGCCACGCTTCTCACCGTCACTTAGGCAAGTGATCTGGCGTTTTGTAGAAGACGATGTTCATGGAGTGGAGGAGCTTCTAGGACGGCGCCTCGATGTGTGGCGCCTCGGGGAGACCGGATGAAGCAGCTAGCCTATCCCAGAAGGGTCTTGAGTTTCCGCTTCGAGCAATCGCGCCTGAGCTCGGCCCGTGTCCTTCCGCTCATTGACTTTATGCTCATTGTTGCCTTTCTGCTGGATCTCTTTACCTCCTATCTCACTTGGAAGGGTTACTTGCCCGAGGTTGTGACTTCGATTTCCCAGCTCTTGGTGGCCGCAGCGGTTGCGTTCGCGTATACGCGGATGATGATGCTCAACCGCATCCCTGCTGGTGTGTGGGCGCTTCTGGGAGTCTCAGCCATCGGATTCACCGTAGCGCTCTTTCGGGGGCAGGGCCTCGTTGCGACGCTTTGGGGCTGGTGGAACCTGTTCAAATACCCGATGCTGGGGATTTATGCCTATCTTCGTCTGCGCTGGCCAGACGATTTCGCACAAACGCTGACGAGAGTCTGCTTTGGAATAGTGGCATTTGAGACGGTCTTTCAGATCTTCCAATATGTAACAGGCGAGCCCATCGGGGACAACTTGGCTGGGACATTCGGTTGGCACGGCGTTAACCATATCCTCTTTCTTACCTGTCTTGCCTTGAGCCTGGCCCTGGGCCTTTGGGTGGCTGAAGGACGGTGGCGGCCACTGTTGGCAATCTTGGTCCTGGGTGCCGTGGCAAATGTGTTGGCCGAAAATAAGATCTTTCCAGTTGCTGCCCTGGCCATGTCTGCGATTGCCATCGCTATGTACGTCCTCCGGCGCGGTCAACTATCAAGGCTGCTACTATTCGGCGTTTTGGTAGTGGCCGGTCTCTGGTTATACTCAGCCGGATACAACAGTTTCGTGCCGGGCGCCGATAGAGAGCCCCTTGAGAGGCTCTTTGTGGAGGAAGATGCCCGCGAGAACTATTTGAATAAGGTGAAGCGATCAGAGACGGCGGAGCAACAAACCTACAATCTTGGTCGAAATGTGGCCGTGGAGTATGCTCTGAGTACCCTAAGTGGGGACGCCGTGCTCATGGGGTTTGGTTTCGGCTTGGGAGCTCGGAGCCAGAGTGGCACGCTGGGTGTGTCAGGTGCCGCGCTCGAGCAGGACAGTTTTGATCGGGGCAGCCAGCTTGTGGCGATTTTGCAGGAGATGGGCCTCTTTGGTCTGGTCATGGTTACGGGCTTCACAATGTGGGTGTCGGTCAGGCTGTGGCTCGATGCCAGGCGCAACCCAGAGTCGCCGGCAACCAGCTTGCGATACGGCCTGCTTTTCTTCTCGCTATGCTGGCCAGTTTGGCTGTGGTACAAGAACCCATTGGGGGCTGATGTGGCCATGATGCTCTACTGGGTTGGGCTGGGCTATGTACTGAGTGAGCCTCACCTGGAACACCTGAGCGATCGACTGTAGTTGGTTCAGGTTGGTCGGAGTGGTAGATTGAGCGATGCTGTGAGGGATAGAGGGCTACCATCTGTTTTGTGGGTATCGGCCAGGCCCATGGCCTCTGCCCTGGATTCTGCAACCTGGCTGGAGACGACCCGTGAGCTGCGTCAGCAGGGCTGGCCCATCACGCTGGTCGGTGAAGGCCCTGCTGGCGAGCACTGTATTCAGGGCGTCACAGTGCATTGCCTGCCAAAGTCCCGGGCGTATGGCTTGGGCTATTGCCTCTTTCACTTGAGGCTATGGCGATTCTTGTTCCAGCAGAGGGCCAATTACGATGCCGTTCTCTTCCATCAGAAGTCGGCGCCATGGGTTCTACCTCTTCGCTTGGTGCGGAGGCTTGGGGCTTGGAGGCGCCCGCTGTTGACAATGGATACACGGGATGTTGTAGCGGCAGGCACAAGCCTGAGAAACCGGCTGCGCCGGCTCTACTTCCGCTGCGCACATTGGCTTGCCAATCAATGGGCAGATGGTCAGATGGCGATCACTCCGCGCATGGCCCAGCTAGTGGGCATCCCATCCGCCCAACTGTGGGGTACTTGGCCATCAGGCGTCGACCTGGAGCGATTTCGGCCCGCCCAGGCTGGACGGCAGTGGCCTGGCCCGGGGCGTTCGATCCATTTGATGTACATTGGCAAGTTTGTGCGAGATCGCAACCTCACGCTTTTGTGCCGGGCTGTCGAGCGCGCAAACCTGGAGGGCATGGCCTTTGCTCTGTCTCTTATCGGCGATGGACCTGAGCGGCAAGCTCTGGACGAGGCAGCGAGGAGTGCTGAGGGAGCCATTCACGTTGGATCGCCGGTGCCCCATGACCGGGTCCCTCAACTGTTGAAGCAGGTTCACGTTGGAGTGACATCGCTACCATCGTCAATCGATAGAAAGTTTGAGGCGTCCAGCCCGATCAAGCTGTTTGAGTACATGGCTGCTGGGCTGCCAGTGATGGCTACGGACAATGCCTGCCATACAGATGTGGTTGGTGAGGGTACCTATGCGTTTTGGGTCCGGGAAGCCAGCGAGGAAGGAATGCTGGCGACTCTCCGTCTGGTGGCTCGGTCCCAGAAGAGCCTGGGTGACAAAGGTGCCGAAGCGGCTGCTGCTGCCCAGGCATGGACGTGGGAGGAAGCTGGCAGGAAACTTGGACTGGCTCTGGAGCGCGGGCTACTGGGGCCTGCCGGTCGGCCGCCCGCATAGTCATGTTTGGGTCCAGCAGAAGCGCTTTTATCCCGAGGGTAGGTATGGAAGTCGAAACGAAGCCTCTAAAAGTTCTCATTGTAAGTCGGTCCTTCGAGTTTCGAGGTGGGGTCGCGAACTATGTGCAGGCGCTGGTGGAGCATACAGACACTGATCGCGTCTCATTCACGCACGTAGCTGTGTCAAAGGCTGAAGTCTCAAGTTCAGGGTGGCGCCGCCCCTTTGAATACCTGGACAGCATTGTGCGCTTTGGCAGGGCGGTTCTCGACGTACGTCCCGATGTGGTTCATCTGAACCCTTCGCTGAATAGTCGCTCCCTGCCCTTGCATGTCTGTCTGCTCCTTGTGGCCAAGGCGTTTGGGCAGTCCGTGTATTTGTTCTTCCATGGCTGGGACGACCGCGTAGCTCTGGCCATGATGAACGGTACGTGGATGGGTCGCTTGTTGAGAGGCGTGCTGCGCAAGGCGGACTATTGTTCTGTGCTATCGGAGCAGTTTCGGAATCAGTTGATCCAGGCTGGCTGGGATCCCTCTCGTGTGCAGGTTCTACCGTTGATGATAGATGTTGCTGCCTATCAGCGACGTGCAGAGCGAGGGGAGACAGAATCGGACGGGAATGAGTCATTTCACGTGCTCTTCCTTTCCCGTTTGGCGCCTGACAAGGGTGTCTGGGAGTTGATGGATGCGGTTGAATGGCTCAAGGGAGCCTACCCCGATGCTCCGCTTTACTTTACATGTGCAGGCGATGGCTCGGAGTATGAGGGCCTCAAGGACTATGTACAGGCCAAGGGATTGGCTGACATGGTACATCTTCCAGGCTATTTGCGTGGCGAGCAAAAACATACTGCCTACCGTAGCGCCGACCTATTCGCGTTCCCTTCTTTTCATGCTGAGGGCTTTCCCATCGCGGTCATTGAATCGCTGGCCGCGGGATTGCCAGTTGTCTATACACCAGTTGGCGCCCTGGCCGAGATCCTTGGGCCGGAAAATGGGACCCGAATCGAGTTGGCCGACGTATCAGGCGAAATCCTTGGGGAAGAGATCTGGAACTTGTATCGAGATCCGGATCGCCGCCGGTCCATGGGAGCGTTCAACCAGCAGCTTGCACAGCGGTTTGATGTTCGCCTCGTGTGCGCAGACACGGTTGATCTGTATCGGCGAGTGGCGTCCAGGAAATGAAGCCTGTAATCAGTGACTCAGCAACACAACATAGAACAGTTGTGGACGGCCATTTGGCGCGTACACCGGCACAGCGCAAACCGTTGGTGGTCTATATCATGGGCGACGGGCGCAGTGGGAGTACCGTGACCAGTGTTGTGCTGGGCAATCATCCGTGCATCTCGAGCAATGGCGAGCTGCACAAGTTCGCCAGATACTGGGGTCATCCAAAGAGGGACAACGACAAGGAGAAAGACCTACGCTTCTGGAAAGAGGTACGAGATTATTTCCAGTCAGAGGGACTGTCTACGGACTACAAACATCTGGAAGACTTGCAGGGCAAGATTGAGAACTATGGCAGCTTTTGGAGATTGCTGTTCCATCGCGTTCCGGTAGACATCTGTTCCGAGTACTGTACGCACGTAAGGGGCTTGTTCAGAGCCATTAGCGCGGTAAGCAAAAGGGACATCATTGTGGACGAGTCCAAGAGGCCGACTCGCGGTTATGCACTTCTCCGTTGCCCAGATCTGGATGTACGTATCATTCACCTGGTACGCGATCCGCGGGGTGTGGTATGGTCGCAGAAAAAGCGTTCGGTCGAACACATGTACAAGTCTCCTCTCACCGCTGGGTTGCACTATTCTACCAAGAACTTGATGTCGCTCCTCGTTCATCTGAGGGCTCCCCGTGGGAGAGTCATGCGGGTCCGATATGAGGATTTCGTGAGAGAGCCTGCAGTAGAATTGACCAGAATCGGCAAGTTCCTGGATCTGTCGATGGTCCCGGTCATCGAGAGAATAGAGGCCGGCGAGCCTTTGCAGGTTCCGGTCCTTTTGGATGGAAACCGAATTCGGTGTGAGAAAGAGATCACACTGCGGTTTGATGATTCTTGGCGCAGACGACAGAGCTTGGGGGAGCGTCTTACAGCGATTCTGTCCACCCTGCCTTTCTTTCTTCGGTTTGGCTATTGGAATTACCCGTACGATTCATAGGCAGCATTGCGGATGGCAGAGCGGGTAGTACTTGAACTTTTGCGAATGATGGATCTGGATGGTACCTACTGACGAGAGCCTACGAAATGCAATAGTGCGCCTGGACGAATGGGTTCAAGCCGCGGGCTATGGAGCCTACGATCCTTTTGATGGACTGAACTCGTGGATCCGTCCGCTCATGCTCAATAGGCTGAGCCGTCAGGCCTTGCAGCAGGGTGTGAAGCGTTCTCCTGTGAACCTGCGGCCCGTGCTTGGCATCCGGCCAGCGATCAGTTCGAAAGGCATGGGGTATTTTGCTCGAGGATATCTAAAGCTCTATGCGTTGACGGGTGAAGCGGAGTGGGCTACCAAGGCGCGCCATTGCTTGGATTGGCTCAGGGCTCATCCCAATCCTGCTTACGCGGGACTTGCCTGGGGCAATCACTTTGACTATCAGTCCAGGGTGTTCTACCTTGCTAAAGGTGAGCCTACCGTTGTGTGGACAGCCCATATCGCCTTCGCTTTCTTGGATGCCTGGGAGCTTTTTGGAGAGGATAGGGATCTTGAAGCGGCGCAGGGTGTGTGCCGGTTCATCCTGAGCGAACTCGAGCGTCGTCCTGAGGGTGGTGGAGTATGTATCAGCTATGTACCTGGCAGCTACCACGCTGTTCACAATGCGAATATGCTGGCGGCGGCGGCCTTGGCCAGAACATATGCGCACACGAACCTGGATGAGCTTAGGCAGACAGCCTTGGACGCAGTGGCCTATACGGTGCCTGCGCAACGGGATGACGGATCCTGGTGGTATGGTGAGGCGGAGAATCTGAGATGGGTGGACAATTTCCATACAGGCTATGTACTGGACTGCTTGTGGTGGTACATGGTCTCTACGGGGGACCAGCAGTGGCGGCCGGCATTTGACTATGGCGCTCGCTTTTTCATAGAAAGCTTTTTCCTGGAAGATGGCACGCCCAAGTACTACCCCGACCAGACCTATCCAGTTGATATTCAGTGCGCGGCACAAGCGATTGAAACCTTGGCTCTACTGGCCAGGCATTGGGATCTTTCGTGTCGGGTGCTAGCGGAGCAAGTGGCGGCGTGGACCGTTGCCAACATGCAAGACGTGGATGGCCACTTTTACTTCCAGCGTGGACGTAGGTGGGTGAACAAAACGCCAATGCTCCATTGGGGCCAGGCAACGATGTTCCATGCCCTGGCTTGTCTACTTGAGGTGGAGAGCGATGAGGATTAGTGTTCTTGGTTTAGGCTATGTGGGCTGTGTATCGGTTGCCTGCATGGCTGCAGACGGACACCAAGTAGTCGGCGTTGACATCAATCCGGTCAAGGTGGATATCATCAATCGGGGTTGCAGCCCCATCGTCGAGCGTGACCTGGACGAACTGCTCGAAGAGGGAGTATCTCAAGGCCGGCTTCGGGCCACGGTGGACGCAACGGAAGCTGTGCAGCAGAGCGATCTCAGCCTTATCTGCGTGGGAACCCCCGGTGACTCTAACGGGCGGCTTGACCTGCAGTATGTCGAACGGGTCTCGGCAGATGTAGGGCGCGCCTTGCAGAGCAAGGCCAGGCATCACGTGGTCGTCGTACGCAGCACGATGCTGCCGGGTAGTACAAATGACATCGTTCTGCCTATTCTAGAACGAGAGTCGGGTCGAAGGGCGGGGGAGGGTTTTGGACTGGCCTACAATCCAGAGTTCCTGAGGGAGGGATCTGCCATCAGAGACTACTATGATCCCCCTAGGACGGTGATAGGCGAGTTCGACGAGTCCAGCGGGGATGCTTTGGCCGCCATCTATCAGAATTTGGACGCACCCTTGATCCGGACCAGTATCAAGACGGCCGAGTTGGTCAAGTATGCGGATAATGCTTTTCATGCGCTCAAGATCTCTTTCGCCAACGAAATCGGTGTGATGGCTGGGGCTGAAGGGATCGATAGCCACGAGCTAATGGATATCTTTGTCCAGGACACCAAGCTTAACCTGTCGCCGGTGTATTTGCGGCCCGGATATGCTTTCGGCGGGTCTTGCCTGCCCAAAGATCTGAGGGCCCTGAACCATCGGGCCCGGAGAAGAGATCTGTCGACCCCGGTACTGGCATCCATCCTAGAGAGCAACGAAGGCCATAAGCGCCGTGCTTTTGCACTTGTGAAGGAGACGGGCAAGAAGCGGGTGGCCGTCCTGGGACTAAGCTTCAAGCCGAATACGGACGACTTGCGGGAGAGCCCCGCGGTCGAACTGGTGGAGAGACTGCTGGGCAAAGGATATCAGCTCAAGATCTATGATCGGAACGTCGCCCTGGCCAGGCTTGTGGGTGCGAACAAGGAGTTCATCGAGAGAGAAATTCCCCACATCGCGTCGCTCATGGTGCCCGATGTTCAAAGCGCATTGGCTGATGCAGAGGTGGTGGTCGTGACTAGTGGCGATGCAGAGTTTCGCCAGGTGGCCGGTAGGCTGCGCCCCGACCAGATTCTTGTGGAGCTAGAGCGTGTCGTCGATGATGTGAGCGGGTTGGGGGAGAGATACCATGGCATTGCCTGGTGAGGCTGGGGCGCCAGCCGGCAAAGCGCTCATCATTGTTGAGAACAACTCGGTTCCCTTCGACCGGAGGGTCTGGCGTGAGGCCCTCGCGCTGAAGGAGGCTGGGTGGCACGTGTCCGTGATATGCCCCAAGAGCCCTCAAGATGACAGACTAGTCTTCAGTGACAGCCCAGCCGGGGACATAGAAGTACTCGAGGGCATTCACATCTATCGTTTCCCAATGCAATTTGCAGAGCGTGGGGTCATGGCCTTTCTGCGCGAGTATACAACGGCTCTGTGGGCCTCTGTCCGGCTCTCAAGCCAGGTACTTCGGGAACAGGGCTTTGATGTTCTCCAGGTCTGCAATCCGCCGGACACCTTTTTCCTCTTGGGAGCATATTACCGCTGGAAGGGAAAAGGTTTCATCTTTGATCACCACGACCTATTTCCAGAGAGCGTTGAGTACCGGTACAAAGGTGCCAGCGGGAGGCTGATGCATTGGCTGGCGGTGCTCTTTGAGCGCTGGACCTTTCGCGCTGCGAACATAGTGGTTTCAACCAACGAGTCGTACCGGCAGGTCGCCATCCAGCGTGGACACGTTAACCCAGATCACGTGTTCGTCGTGCGCAATGGGCCGGAATTGGCTTTCATCAAAGAGCCAATCTCTGATCCTTCCCTCAAGAATGGGCGCCCTTATCTGGCATGCTATCTGGGTGTCATGGGGGTGGAGGACGGATTGGAGCCAATGATGGAGGCCATTCGCTACGTGATCGATGACTTGGGACGTACAGATATCCAGTTCGTGCTCATGGGTGATGGCAGGCAGCGCTACTATGCCCTGGACCGCGTCACCGAATGGAATCTGGAGGAGCAAGTGCTGCTGCCGGGTCGCGTTCCCGACGGTGAAGTACAGCGCTATCTTTCTACAGCCGACGTGTGCCTGTCACCGGATCCCTATACGCCGCTCAACAACCTCTCGACCATGAACAAGATCATGGAATACATGGCTTTTGGCAAGCCGGTGGTGTCTTTTGATTTGAAAGAAGCGCGGGTTTCGGCCGATGAAGCGGCTGTCTATGTCCGCTGCGGAGATGAGCACGGATTTGGCGACGCCATTGTGCAACTGCTGGATGATCCGCAACGCCGCGAACATATGGGGCACTTTGGGCGCCAGCGGGTTCTGACCCAACTTGCCTGGGATCACCAGAAAGAGAAGCTTTGCGCAGCCTACGAGGCGGCTCTGGAGCCCGCAGATTCGTAGCAGAGCCCCATGTAGCCGGAGATGGCTTGGCAGGCCACACAGGAGCAAAGGGTGAAAGATTTCTTTGTGCATCCGAGCGCCCTAGTTGAGTCTGAGGATATTGGTCCTGGTACCAAGATCTGGGCGTTCGCGCACGTTCTCAAAGGAGCCAGGATTG
Source organism: uncultured Chloroflexia bacterium (assembly GCA_963700285.1). Lineage (GTDB taxonomy): Bacteria > Chloroflexota > Anaerolineae > JAAYZQ01 > JAAYZQ01 > CAWANP01. The sequence continues at coordinate 821,660 of CAVOXA010000001.1, forward strand.
GTCGCGACTGCAATGTGGGCGATCATTGTTTTATTGAGAACAACGTTCGTATCGGGGACCAGGTTGTGGTAAAGAATGGTGTTTCCGTCTGGTCGGGGGTCACGCTAGAGGACTATGTTTTCGTCGGTCCCAATGCGGTCTTTACCAATGACCTGTATCCCCGAGCCAAGGTATACCACGCAGAGGACGTGGAGACGCTGGTCTGCAGAGGGGCCACCCTTGGCGCCAATGCTACGCTTCGTTGTGGCATTAGGGTGGGACGTTGGGCCATGATTGGAGCGGGTAGTGTCGTGGTTCACGACGTGCCCGACTTTGCCCTGGTCTATGGGGTACCGGCACGACAACAGGGATGGGCATGCGCCTGCGGTGAGCGCCTAGAGTTCCCGGTGAAGGGAAGCAGTCGTGCAACCTGCCGGTGTGGTCGTTCCTTTTCGCTTTCGAACGGGCGAGTACGTGAGGATGCGCCCATACGCCCTCCTTCAGAAGATACCAAACGTATGGAGTGAGAAACTATGGATGTCCCATTTGTAGACTTGCGAGCGCAACACGATGAAGTGCGTCCCGAAATTGACGCGGTGGTCAAGGAGGTCATAGACAACTCGACCTTCATAGGTGGCGAGAGGGTCGCCTCCTTCGAACGGAACTATGCTGCGTTCTGCGGCACGCGCCATGCCCTGGCTTGTGCCAGTGGTACGGATGCGCTTAGACTCGCTCTGATGGCGGCTGGCGTTGGGCCAGGAGAAGAAGTCATCACACCGCCAAATACCTTCATTGCCACAGTGGAGGCCATGACGATGGTAGGGGCCCATCCGGTCTTTGTGGACATCGATGGCCCAACCTACAATCTGTCACCTGATCGACTGGCGGATTTTCTAGATGACAATTGCCGATTAGGGCGGTCTGGCCATCTGATCAATGGCCAGACCGGCCGCCGCATCGTGGCTGTCATGCCTGTCCATCTCTACGGACTCCCGGCAGACATGGCTCCGATCCTAGACATGGCCCGGGAACGTAACCTTCGCGTCATCGAGGATGCTTGCCAGGCGCATGGGGCTACCTACGAACTGGATGGCGCTGAAGAAAGGGCCGGATCGCTCGGCGAGGTGGCGGCGTTCAGTTTCTACGCTAGCAAGAACCTCGGGGCAATGGGTGAGGCAGGGGCTGCAACCACCAACGATGATCGGATCGATCGCAATATGCGCGTGTGGCACGACCATGGTCAGAGCCAGCGTTACATCCACGTCTCGCCGGACGGCTGGAACGGACGGTTGGATACCTTACAGTGCGCTATTTTGGATGTAAAGCTGAAAAAGCTTGACGAATGGAATGAGCGGCGCCGTCAAGCAGCGCAATGGTACCGCGAACGCTTGGCTGGGGAAGAGCGGGTTGTGCTACCTATCGAACCTGCTGGCAGCAAGCACGTGTACCACCTCTTTGTTGTGCGACTGCCCGATCGAGAAAGGGCTCGCGAAAGGCTCTTGGAGAACGGTGTTGGTGTTGGTTTGCATTACCCGATTCCCTTACACCTGCAGGTTGCCTATCGGGATCTAGGCTGGAACTCGGGAGACTTGCCGGAATCAGAATCAGCGGCCGAGTCGATACTCTCCCTGCCCATGTTCCCACATATCACAGAGGAGCAAGTAGACTTTACGTGCAGCGTGCTCAAGAGTGTGCTGGATTAGCCAGGGGACGGGGTTCGTGCTCTACGCTCGATGGGCAACCCTGGTCAATGAACGACGTCATGATTGAGCCAAAGAGGTGCTTTGTCAAAGACACCAATGCCGATGGTACGTCCATGTGGCAGCAGGTCGACTCGGCCCTGCAGCGAGGGGACCAGGTTTGGTTGCGGTCGCCCATGCTGAGTCCGGTAGCCGACGCCATTGGCGAGGACTGTGACGGGCAGCGGTGGCTGGTGATAGATCCGAAGGGCAGAATGCCTGTCGCCCTGATCCGGATGCGAGATATCCTGCTGAGCGGTTTGGCTCTGGTCTGTCTCTCGCCTCTGCTGCTTGTGATAGCGCTCTTGATCAAGGTCAGCTCAAAGGGACCTGTGTTCTTTGCTACAACCGTTGTCGGGAAGAAGCGGCACGCCTTCACCTGGCACAAACTGCGCTCGATGCGCGTTATTCCCGAGTCGGTTGACGTAGAGCGGCGCCGCACACGATTCCAGGAGTATGTGGAAGGCAAGAGTATGGCAGGCTCTGAAGGGGCACCCACGAAGGTGGTCGAGAAGGGCAGGATTACTCCAGTAGGCAGCTTTGTCCGGAAATACAGCATTGATGAACTGCCTCAACTGTGGAACGTGCTTTGCGGTGAAATGTCGCTTGTGGGTCCGCGACCCTGCCTGCCCTATGAGGCAGAGTTCTACACGGGTTGGCGAGGACGACGTTTTAACGTGAGGCCTGGCTTGTCTGGTGTGTGGCAGGTCTATGGTCGGGGGCGCGTCGGTTTTGAAGAGGCTGCGGCCATGGACGTATACTATACCTATCGCCGTTCGCTTGGCTTTGATCTGTATCTGATCTACAAGACGTTGGGGGTCGTATTTACTGGCAGAGGAGCGTTATGAAAGAGAGTCAGACGGGCGTGGCAATTGTAGGAGCCGGATACTGGGGGCCAAATCTCATTCGAAACTTTGGCCGTCTGTCCGACTGCCAGGTGTTGTGGGTCTGTGACCAGAAGCCGGGCCGTAGGCAGTACGTGCAGGAGAGATTTCCAAAAATCCCTGTCACAGAAGATGTTGGGGCCGTTCTCTCAGATCCCAGGGTGGACGCGGTCGTGATCGCCACTCCCGTCTCCACGCACCATGCTGTGGCCATGGCAGCCTTGCAGGCAGGCAAGCACGTGATGATTGAGAAACCGCTGACGGACACTTCAGACCGTGCCCAAGAGCTCGTCGATACCGCACGACAGGCCGGTAAGGTTCTAGCCGTCGACCATCTCTTCGTCTACAATCCGGCCATTGCCAGAATGGTGGAACTCGTGAATGCAGGTGAGGTCGATCGCCTCTGCTACGCCGAGTCCAGCCGGGTGAACCTGGGGCCGCCGGCATCTGAGGTCGATGTGATCTGGGATCTGGCGACGCACGATCTGTCGATTACCTATGCCCTTTGGGGGCGTCTTCCCATCGAGTTGACTGCCTACGGGCGGCGATTCTTGCATCCCACGCTGATCGACGTCGCCTTCCTGCACCTGCGCTTTGAAGACGATTCGTTGGCCGTCCACCACGTTAGCTGGTTGTCGCCCGAGAAGGTGCGGCGCTACTTTTTGGTGGGAACATGTGGTTCTTTTGTTTTCGATGATACTCTTGCCGAGGGAAAACTCCGGCAGATAGACCAGGGCGAGGACAGCCGCATCGGACTCGAGGATGATGAGGTCAAAGACCTTTTTTACCGGCCCGGTGTTGTGCGATACCCTGACTTGGAGCCAGTGGAGCCACTGGCAGCTAGCTGCGGCGACTTTATACGATGCATTCGTACGGAGCAAACCCCTCGCGCCGATGGTCGTGCCGGACTGGCAGTTGTGCGCATGCTGGAGGCTGCCGAGCGCTCCATCGCCGAGGGTTCGCAGCCGGTGCGATTGGAATAGGGGGTTTCATTGCGAGTTCTTGTGACCGGGGGAGCCGGTTTCATCGGCTCCCATACCGTAGACCTGTTGCTTCAGCATGGGTATCAAGTCCGCATCCTGGACAGCCTGACTCCTCCTGTGCACGAGGATGGGCAGGTGCCCGACTACCTCCCCGTGAACGATATGGAGTTCATGCGTGCTGACGTGCGCGACAAGAGTTCCTGGGAGACCGCTCTGCCTGGTGTCGATGCCGTGATTCACCTGGCGGCGTATCAGGACTACTTGCCGGACTTTGGAAAGTTCTTCCACGTCAATACGGTAGGCACGGCTTTGCTGTACGAGGTTGCTGTGGAAAAGCAGCTGCCACTGCGCAAGGTCGTGGTGGCTTCTTCCCAAGCGACCTACGGGGAGGCCAAGTATCTGCGCGCTGATGGTTCCGTGATCTATCCTGAACTACGTCCAGAGGCCCAGCTAAAGCGTGGCTTGTGGGAACCCTTGGATCCAGAGACGGCCGAGCCCCTGACCCCCGCCTGGACCGATGAGGCGCGCGTGATGCCACACAATCAGTACTCGATGTCCAAGTTCACTCAGGAAATGGTCGCTCTGAACTTGGGACAGCGCTATGGCATCCCATCGGTGGCCATGCGCTACTCGATCGTGCAGGGCCCCCGGCAATCGTTCCGAAATGCCTATTCTGGCGTGTTGCGCATCTTTGCCCAACGGCTGCTCAACGGTCGGGCCCCGGTCTGCTACGAGGATGGACAGCAATTGCGGGACTATGTCTCTGTCCACGACGTTGCCAGGGCAAACTTGCTGGTGTTGGAGGATGAGCGCGCGGACTACCAAGCCTTCAACGTAGGTGGAGATCGCAAGGTCAGCGTATTGGCCTACGCTCAGCTTGTCGCGGGACAAGCTGGTTTGGACATCCAGCCCGAAATCCCTGGACTCTACCGCTTTGGTGACACCCGTCATGTCTTCTCTGATGTGAGCAAGCTGGGCGCTCTGGGTTGGCGACCTACGGTCTCGTTGGCAGAGATCGTGGATGGGTATATCACTTGGGCGCAGGCGCAGCCGGGATTCCGTGACTACTATGCCAAGGCCGAGGTACAGATGGAGGCCATGGGTACCCTGCGTCGTGCAGAGAAAATGGAAAATCCAGTACGATCTCGTAGCGTCGCGGCGGATTCGTAGAGAGACGGGAAACGATGTTACTAGCAAGGGCTCCGGTACGGATTAGTCTTGCAGGCGGGGGTACTGACTTGCCTGCATACTATGAGAATTGTGGTGGCTGTGTGGTAAATACTACGATTGACAAGTATTTCTATACGTTCCTTAATGTCAATCAGGATGAGGATATCCAGATCACTTCCTCGGACTATCGGACCTTCTTCCGCCACGATGGACAGGGGCCGCCACTCTGGGATGGCGCTCTCAGTCTGCCGCGGGCCATTCTGAACCACTTTGATATTTCCAAAGGGGTTTCCATGTTCCTCGCTTCGGAGATTCCTCCTGGGACTGGCCTGGGGTCTTCGAGCACAGTGGCCGTATCGGTCATCAAGGCGGTCGCGGTTGCCTGTGGACTTCATCTCTCACAGCAGGACATCGCCGAACTCGCCTGCTTCATCGAGATTGGTAAGCTAGGTATGCCCATTGGAAAGCAGGACCAGTACGCGGCTGCTTTTGGCGGGCTGAACTTTATCACATTCTCTTCGGAGGGCGTCAACGTGGAACCTCTGCGCATTGAACCCCAAGCCCGGCGTCACTTGGAGCAACACCTCATGCTCTTCTACACCGGCGCCGCCCGCGACTCCGCTAGCATCCTGGGGGAACAGTCAGAGGCTAGCTCTAGGAAGGATCCCGATGTGACTTCTGCTCTGGATGCCGTGAAAGGTATGGCCTATGAGGTCAAGGAGTGCTTGGAGCGGGGAAAGGTCGATCGCCTTGGCGGGTTCTTGCACGAGAACTGGATGCATAAGAAGCACTTTGCCTCGGGTGTGACCAATCCGGTCATCGACGAGTGCTACGAAGCCGCGCGGGCTGCCGGAGCGATGGGGGGCAAGATCACGGGGGCGGGCGGCGGGGGTTTTCTGATGCTCTACTGCCAACCAGTTCATCAAGTAGCCGTCACAGTAGCCCTGGAGTCCAGGGGGCTGAAGGGCATGGACTTTCATCTCGAGCGAGGTGGTGCCAGAGTATTGCTGAATGCAGCTCTGCAGCTACCGTATGAACGGAGACGGTAGCCAATGAAGAAACGAGAGCGCACCATCGTTGTCTGGTCATTGGTAGTCCTCGACACCCTCGCTGTAGTCATAGCCTTGGTGTTGGCCTATTACCTGCGGTTTGGCCTGGACCAGCCACACAAGTTCGACGCGTATGTGCGCATGACCCTCCTTGCGGTACCAGTGTTCCTGGCCATTTTTGCCTACTCCCGGCTCTATGACACTCACCTGCTTTTCGGGGGTCCCCAGGAGTACGCAAACGTGGTAAAGGCTTGTACGTTTGGCGTCATCGCCCTGACCATGTTGAGTTTCTGGGAGAGCGGGGGCTTGATGTCACGAGCCTGGCTGCTGATAGCTTGGATCCTTTCGTTCCTTGTGGTTGGTACAGGGCGTTTCATCTTTCGACGTGTCATCTTTTTCCTGCGTCGCCAAGATCTCTTTGTCAGTCGCGCCCTCGTGGTCGGTGCCAACGAGCAGGCCAAGATCATCGTTCGTCAGCTTCACGCTTCCGAGGAACGGGGTGTTCGGGTGGTTGGCTTCTTGGACGACTACTTGCCGCCAGGTACGGCGGTGATGGACGGACTAGAGGTGCTTGGGTCTCCCACCGAGCTGGATCGTGTGTCAAAAGAATATGGTGCCGGGGGAGCTATTGTCATGCCAGATGCGTTGGCCTGGGAGAGTTTTCAGGAGATCATCCGAGAGGCAGCTTCTCAGCGCAGTGGCTTGGAGATCAAACTGTCACCCGGGTTCTACGAGATCTTGACCACGGGAGTGAAGGTAGACCCCACTACCTACGTCCCATTGCTCACGGTGCAACGAGTTCGTATCACCGGGTTGGACGCACTATTCAAGAACCTGCTGGACTTTGGGTTGGGCTTTGTGCTCCTTGTGCTCTTTTCTCCGGTGATGGCAGCAATCTCGCTGGCTCTCTGGCTTCGCGGACGGCCCGGTCCCGGGCAAGGTACACAAAGCTCACCTATATTGGATCGGCATCAAGTACTGGGACTGGGTGGGCGAACATTCTATACGCTCAAATTTCATACGGGTCTGCTGGGGAGCATCCGCCGCAGCCTGGTCGATCCGCTGCCGGTAGATCTGTTGGACAATGGCCGTGTCACGCGATTGGGGGCGTTCCTATTCCGAACTGGATTGGACAAGCTGCCACAGCTGTTCAATGTGCTGCGAGGCCAGATGAGTTTGGTTGGCCCTCGAACCGTCTCGGACAGAGACAGGGGCCCGTATGGACCATGGCTGCACAGTATGCTGACGGTCAAGCCAGGAATGACTGGCCCGTGGGCTGTGCGCAGCGTGCCAACGTTGGGGGATGAGATCCGGTTGACGTTGTACTATATTCGGAACTGGACAATTTGGGTCGATCTGCAGATCATTCTCAGAACAGCCTCCCGCGTTCTATACTGGCAACGACGCAGGCGAGCGGGAAAAAGTACGACCTCAGCGATCGGCCCCAGTGATGAGGAATCACCAATCACTTCACATGTAGAGTCGACCTCCTATGCCATCGAGGCGATGGTTCCCAATCCTGCGACGGGCCCGAATACCTATTCCTTAGAGAACTCAGCCATGCAATCCGAGGAGGAGGATTGACTCACCAAGACTGCGATATTAGACAGGATGAGTGCGAGATGGATGCAGTTGGGGGATATTTGACGGAACTCGCCGACATGGTTCGCGAGATGCCACAGGATCGGATCTGGGATGTGATCCACGTACTCATGGATGCCTGGCGGAAGGGCAGCCGGGTATTCTTGTTGGGCAATGGGGGCAGCGCGGCAACAGCTTCTCATATGGCAAACGACCTAAACAAGTACACGATCGTGCCCGGTCAGCCCCGCTTCAAGGTACTTGCTCTTTCGGACAATGTCCCCTTGATGACGGCTTGGGGCAACGACACATCGTACGAAAACATCTTTGTGGAACAAATGCTCAATTTTTGGGAGCCCGGCGATGTGGCCATTGGAATCTCGGGTAGTGGGAACTCCCCGAACGTCTTGAAGGCCATGCAAGCCGCCCGCGATCTTGGAGGCATTGCCATCGGCTTCACCGGCCGGGATGGCGGTAAGCTGAAAAGCGTCGTAGATCTATGCATCCACGTACCAAGTGATAGAATCGTTCAGCAAGAAGATGGCCATATGATTCTGGACCACCTTATAGCTACTACGCTTCGCCAGCTCATCGAAGAAGAGGCTGGTGAAAAGTGATCTCGGTTTGAAGGCGATGAGATTGCCGGATGTGCTATTGGGTGTGCCCTTTGGCCGGATGACCTGCGGGCCCCAGTCTGGGTACAAGGCCAGCGGGTGCTCTCCAATCAGAAACTGCCATGGCTTGCTGTCTGCCAAAGGATCGTGGAGGACATATGAGTAGCAATAGACCTCGCGTCAGCATCGGGCTACCTGTATACAATGGGGCGGCATACCTGACAGAGACGCTTGACTCGTTGCTGAGCCAGACGTGGACTGATTTTGAACTCATTGTCTCGGACAACGCCTCGACAGATACCACCGAAGACATCTGCCGTTCATATGCTGCCCGAGACGCTCGCATCCGCTATCTCCGAAACCGGGAGAACCTTGGCGCAGCCGCCAACTACAATCGAGTGTTTCATCTATCATCTGGTGAGTACTTCAAGTGGGCGGCAGCTGATGACCTTTGCGCGCCGGAATTCCTCGAACGTTGCGTCGAGGTACTGGACCGGGTGTCTTCCGTGGTTCTGTGCTACCCACGGGCGCAGGCGATTGATGAGAAGGGTAGCATCATTAGGGACTACCCGAGCAAGCCTAACGCAGATTCTGCTAAACCCCAAGAACGCTTCTTCGAGTTTGTGTGTGTGCCCCATCCTTGTGTTGCAGTATTCGGCTTGGTACGCGCCAGTGCGCTCAGGAGAACGCAGCTCATCGGCAATTTCGCCTCGGCGGATAGGCCTCTGCTTGGTGAGTTGAGTCTCCTGGGCCGCTTCTACGAGTTGTCAGAGTTCCTGTTCTTTTACAGGAACCACCCTCAGCAATCTTGGCGAGCATATCCTACTCGCCAGGCAGTGCAAGCCTGGTACGATCCAGCCAGGGCAACGAAGGTGACTTTGCCTCACTGGCGCCTTCTTCGGGAACATCTTGGCTCGATCAGGCGGGCGCCGTTGGATCGGAGTGAGCGTATTTCATGCTATCTATGCATGGCCTGGTGGGTGCGAAAGCGCTGGAAACGTCTCGCCAGGAATTTGATTCTCCAGGATTTGTGATAGACCGGAGGTAGCTGTTCAATCGCGGATGGGGAGGGGATAATGCACGTGGTGCTCCTGCATTTCTATTCGCATACACCGACTCCGGCCTATCAGCAGATAGCCTCTGCGTTGCGCATTCGAGGGCACACTGTCTGGGTAGGGGCTAGGGACAAGAAGGGTGACCTTGTGTGGCAGGATGGAGAGAGCGCGTTCTCGGTCACCAGTGGTCCAGCACGTCCGCCTGGATGGCTGGTGGAGATCCCATTGCTGGGATCGATAGTGGAACGATTGGTATTTCTAGGTTTCATGCTGCGGGTACGCGGTTTCCTTCGGGATTGCCTTCCGGAGATTGTTCAGGTGAATCACGCATCGGTTCGCTGGCTGGGTTTTCTGCCTCTGTTTATGCCAAAGCAGACGCACTTTGTCCTTGATTTTCGCCAGGTTGGCCAACGTGCGGCAGAGGATCCGGTTGGAAGGTTCAAAGGGTGGCTCACGGACTGGTGGCGCCGGATCTGCTCGCGGTTTATCTATGATGCTGCCTGCTTCTTGCATCCGGCTGGCGCGAGAAGGATACTGGGAACATCCTGGCCAAAGTGGGGAGTCGTTGTCCCTCTTGGTGTGAGCCAGGGCTTTCTTGCTCTTGACTATGCGGAATCAGGGCGCCAAGAAGCCGAGGGTTCAATCAAGTTTCTCTACATCGGCACGCTGAGCCGGGTACGGCATCTGGAACAGATCCTGTATGCTGCGCGACAGGTTCTGACTGCGACCGATGACTTTCGTGTCGATTTTGTTGGCGCCGACAGCGCCCAGGGTTTCTATCAGAGCCTGATCAGCGAGCTGGGATTGGACTCCGTAGTAAGGGTAGAGAAGCCAGTACCGTACCAGGATATACCAGAAGTGATCGCGGGCTACGATGTGGCCCTGGCCTACGTACCAGAGCGGCCGGCGCATTGGCTGTATCAACCGACCATGAAGGTGCTGGAATACCGTGCAGTAGGAGTGCCCATCATAGCAAGCGATAATGAGCCGAATCGCGATGTCGTTGTGGATGGCCAGAATGGCCTGATTGTACAGAACACGCCCGAGAGTCTGGCCGAGGGGATTCGTCGTCTGGTTCTCGACCCTGTTTTTCTGGCGAGTTGTACAGAAAATGCGCGGCAGATGCGCCAAGGTGCGACATGGGACAATGTGGCCATGATGTATGAGCAAGACGTCTACCAGGCACTGATCAACCAGCCAGAGCGCACAGGCTGACCAGGGGGGCTCATTGAGTGGAAATGAAGTGGACATAAGTCGACCGATATTTATTATTGGTTCGGGTCGGTCCGGGACCACAATCTTGTACCGCCTGATGGCTGTACATCCAGAAGTCTGTTGGTTCTCCAACCTCACGGATCGGTATCCAAGCCACCCGAAACTGGCCGTGTTTCATAGATTTCTGGACGCTCCCATTGTTGGCAGCTGGATGAGACAACGACTCATCGAACGAAAAACGCCTTCGCTCCGACCCAGCGAGGCAGGTACCATATACCATCTATACTGCGGATTTGATAGCTCGCGTAGGATGACCGCAGACGATCTGACGCCGGAAGTAGAGGGCAAATTCAAGGGTGTCATCGAGGAGCACTTGCGCGCTACTGGCAAGCCTCGCTTCATGAGCAAGCAAACAGCTAATTCGCAGAGGATCGGGGTCATTGATAGGATGTTCCCTGATGCCTACTATGTACATATTATCAGGGATGGAAGGGCCGTGGCAAATTCGTTGCTGCGGGTGGACTGGTGGGGTGAAACAGATATCTGGTGGTTGGATGGCAAGCCTGAAAAATGGGCAGCCATGGGAGGGGATCCGATTGAACTGTGCGCTCTGCAATGGCAGCGAGATGTCCAGGAGATCTTGGATCACAAACACTTGTTTGACGAACGGTATCTTGAGATCAGGTACGAGGACCTGGTTGAGGATCCCAGAAGTGTTGTCGATGACGTCATTCGTTTTGCTGGCTTGGGCCAGTCGACGATGCTCATGGATACTCTGCCTGAGACCCTTCCAAACATGAACTACAAGTGGGAGGAACAGTTGGGTGGATCTCAGAAAGCGATTCTAGAGAAGAGCATCGGAGAGTCACTGGCGGCGCTGGGGTATCCGACCTGATGCTGAGGTTGTGCCGATTTTCCGACGCTGGCTGACTTTGACAAAGATGGCAATCCGGCTATAATGGCGGCCTAGACTCGCCACCCTAGCTAGGAGCCCAAGCACATCGAAATCTGGTTAAACGCTGGTGTACTGTCTGCTATGCCAAACGCACACCAGAAAGCACGGGGCAAGTCCTTGTGCCTCAGGCGAACTGAATGGGAATGAAGAGCCTCAAGAAGCAAACCGCAAAAGGCACCATGTGGATGTCTCTGGCGTATTTTTCTGCCCGGCCCCTCAGGACGCTAGCCCTGATCTTTTTGGCGCGCCTGCTGGACCCACAGGATTTTGGGTTGGTTGCACTGGCCATGATCCTGATCACAGGGACAGATCTCTTTTCCGGCCTGGGTATGGAAAACGCGTTGATCCATAGCAACGAGGACCTGCGCAAGGTTGGCTTCCAGGCGTTCGCCGTGACGGGGCTGTTTAGCATGTTCGTATTCTTGATCGTGTTCACGCAGGCGCCTCTCTTTGCTGGCCTGTTGGGAGATCCCGAGGTGATGCCGATCATCCGCTGGCTTTCCCTGCTGATCATTACAGAGTCCCTCTCTTTGGTGCCTAATGCATTGCTGCGAAAGAAGATGATGTTCCGGCAGGTGAGCACGGCCAAGCTCATTTCAGTATTCGTCTACAACGGTTCAGCAGTTCTCCTTGCTTTTCTGGGCTTTGGACTGTGGAGCCTGGTATACGCCGAGTTGATCCGGTCTGTGATAAATGCGGTTGTCGTCTCGATCTTTTGCCCGAGCTGGGGCTGGCTCAGGCCCAGGTTGCCAGATTGGAACATACTGAGCAAATTGCTCAGATACGGGATCCCGAGCACGGGAAGTGGGTTCCTGACCTATCTCAATACCAACTGGGACGATTGGCTTGTGGGCAGAGTGTTGGGGACAACGCTTCTGGGTTTTTATTCCAAGGCATACAATGTGTCCAACAAGGGGATCGTAGGCTTTAACAGGGGAGTGATCAGCGGCGTCTTTTTTCCCTCTTTTGCCAAGATACAAGATGACAGGGAGCGCCTGTCCCGGGCGTATGTCAAGGGCCTGTGTATGGTGGCACTGGTCATGACCCCGATGTCACTGGGTCTCTTTGTCCTTGCCCCCGAGGCGGTGCCAATTCTCTTGGGGGACAAGTGGCTTCCCATGACGGCTACGCTGCAGATCTTTGCTCTCATGGCTTTCGCCAGGCCCCTGGCCGGCTCGACGTCCCCGCTGTTCCTGGCGACCGGGCGTCCCGATCTGAACCTGCGTGTCAGTTTGGTGCTCCTGGGGCTCATGGTGCCCCTGGTGTTCTTGCTGCTTGGCCGGGGCATCGAGGGTGTGGCAGTGGCCGTTGTGGCCTCCTTTGCGCTGGCTTTTCTCTACAGCGTGTTTGAAGTGAACAGGTTGCTGCCAGGAACCGCGCCCAAAATGGCGCTGGCCATCCTGCCGGCGGTAGTCGCTGGCATCATCATGGTGGTAGGTGTTCAGTTGTCCAAGGCCCCGCTTGCTCAACTGATGGGTGGTAAGCACAATCTTGCTACACTGATAGCGATGGCTGTGATTGGTGCCCTGGTGTATCTTCTCACGACCTTCTTGATGCAGCGCGCGCTGATTCTGGAGGCCTTGTCAGTGGCGCTGTCTGTGTTTAAGGGCCGGAATCGAATAGCCTTTAATAAATCGTAACTGGGAGGTAGCACAAATGAAAGGGAATGCTGGTTTTCGTAGCTTGATGGTGGTACTGGCATTTGTACTGCTGATTCAGGTGCCGGCGGCGTGGGCCATCGGCGACGCGGAAGACTCTAGACAGCCGCGGGTGAGTGCGTCTCCAGACGCCCCTATCATCGAGGTTTGGTACGGCGATACCCAGAATTTTGGTGTGCTGGGTGACCCACAGCAGCAGATTAACATCCTGGGGAACGTCATCAGCGCCACTTCGATCGAGTACTCTCTGAATGGTCAGGCTCCCGTCGAGCTGAGCATCGGTACAGGCGGCACTGTCGATCCACCTCCGCCGGTGGGTGCCTTGCATGCAGAGGATCTGGCCGTTGCTGGCAACAAGCGTCTGATCAACAAGGGTGACTTTAACATCGAGATCTTTACCAGCCAGCTCCTTGCGGGCGCGAACACAGTCGAGATCACGGCCTACGGCAGCGGCCAGACCACAAAGACGGTCACGGTCAACTACTCTAAGGGCAACACGTGGCCGCTGCCCTATACCCTCGACTGGAACAACTTTGACGACCTTGAGGAAGCGCTGCAAGGCGGCAAGGTGCAGGTCGTGGATGGTGAGTGGTATCTGTATGAGGAAGGCGGGCAGAAATGGCTCAGGCCCGAGGAGGGGAAAACCGGGTACGACAGGGCGGTGGCCATCGGAGACATCAAGTGGAAGAACTTTGATGTGCTGGTCCCCATCCATCTCAAGCAGTTCCCTGTGGATGGTCAAGGAAACATTGGCCTGATGGTCCGCTGGCAGGGTCACACCGAGGCCAAGTCGGGCGAGCAGCCGTTCACCGGTTGGTGGGAGTCAGGCGTTTTTGCTATCTACAGGCACAGGACCCCGGAGCCTACGGTTCCTCCTGAGCCTGAGGACTGTGGCTCCAGGTTAGAGATGTTCTACGGTCACTTTAGCAGGCTGGAGGATCTGGATTGTGATCCCAGTATCAAACGAAAGGAGCCCTACTACTTTCGGCTGCGGGTTCAGACTACGGACACGGCTCCCTATGGCTTCTATAGCATGAAGGTGTGGAAGTCCAGCGACTCGGAGCCCTCAGACTGGGTCTTTGAGGTGGCGGACGAGATGCCCGACGTGCTCGACACAGGGTCTTTCCTGCTGGTTGCACACGAGGCGGACGCCATGTTCGGCAAGGTTGAGGTCACACCGCTCGTGGACTTGGAGGTCTCGACCGTTGGACCGGGCAAGGTAGAGGTCTCCCCCGAGCTCAACGGCCCGTCGGATGCCTACCTTCTGGGGGACACGGTCGAGCTGACTGCCACCCCCAACGACCCGGCCAACTATGCCTTTGCTGGTTGGAGCGGTGACTTGACCGGTGCTCAGAATCCTGCTACCCTGACCCTTGACAAAGCCGAAGTCCAGGTCACCGCCACCTTTGCGCCCAAGAGGACGCTGGTCGTCGGCGTTGACCCGGCCGCCGCCGGGCAGGTGGAACTGGATCCACCGGGAGGTGTATACGGGAACGGAACTGTTGTCACCCTGACGCCCAAGCCCAATGCCAACTACAGCTTTGGCCAGTGGAGCGGACCCAATGCGAGCAACCTGGTGAACCTGGGCAACGGTTCCTGGTCGATCATGATGGATGGTGACAAGAATGTGACGGCCAACTTTATCCCGGGCTATGCTCTGGCCATTACCACAACCGGGCAGGGCATGGTCATTACGGACCCGCCAGGCGCGGGCTTCCCGCAGGGAACAGTCGTCAAGCTGACTGCCAAGCCAGACTGGGGCTGGTTCTTTGCCGGGTGGCAGGGCGACCTGTCTGGCAGGCAAAATCCCGCCTCGCTGAAGATGGATGGAAACAAGGCGATTGAGGCCGTGTTCATCGAAGCCAATCAGGCATTCTTACCCACGATCGCGCGTAGATCGCGGTAACCTGGCTGAAGGGATCCTGCTGCTGGGGAGTAGTATGTGAATGAAGCTCCTGGCGGCCTGCATGTGCTGTCTGGGAAGCCTGGCATGCAGCCGCCAGGCATATGCTTGCGGCTGCACGTGTGAGCGCGGAGCAACTCCGGCCTCTTGCCCTTAGGCTGCGCGGCATTTCATTCGCCAGGGCTCGATAGGCCAGTTAGAGTACAAATCGGCAGTGTGCCGTCTAAACTGTGGAGGAATGACATGCGTGTTTTGCTTACAGGTCACAATGGCTACGTGGGCACCATCATGGTCCCCATGCTCGTCGGGGCTGGCCACAACGTAGTGGGGTTGGATTCCAACCTGTTCCTGGGGTCGAGCTTTGGTCCTGAATCGGAGGGACTGCAGATTGAGGAAAAGCAGATGGACATCCGGGATGTCCAAATTTCGGACCTGGAAGGCTTTGATGCCGTTATCCATCTGGCTGCCCTGTCCAATGATCCGCTCGGAAACTTGAATCCAGACCTGACCTATGAGATCAACTATAAGGCGTCGGTCCGCCTGGCAGGACTGGCCAAGGAGGCTGGGGTCCCACGCTTTCTCTTCTCTTCGTCTTGCAGCAACTATGGAGCCGGAGGGCAGGACTGGCTGGATGAGAGTTCGCCTTTCAACCCGGTGACACCCTACGGCAAGTCAAAGGTGCTGGTCGAACAAGAGGTTGGCGAGATGGCGGACGACGACTTTAGCCCCACCTACTTGCGCAGCGCCACGGCTTATGGTGTTTCGCCGCGCCTGCGCTTCGATCTGGTGCTGAATAACCTCGTCGCCTGGGCCTACACGACCGGTCTGGTTCTTATGAAGAGTGATGGCACCCCGTGGCGGCCCATCGTCCACGTCGAGGACATGTCGCTTGCCTTCCTGGCGGCTCTGCACGCACCCCGCGAGGTGGTGCACAACGAAGCATTCAATGTCGGTAGGCCTGAGGAGAACTATCAGATTCGGGAGCTGGCCGAGATCGTCGTCGCGACAGTGCCTGGCAGCCACATCGAGTATGCTGAGGGGGCTGGGCCGGACTTGAGGTGCTATCGCGTGGATAGCAGCAAGATCGCGCGGCTGTTGCCCGAGTACAAGCCAACTTGGGATGCCCGTAAAGGGGCGCAGGAGCTGTACGATGCCTACCAAAAAGTCGGGCTCCAGGCGGACGAGTTTGAGGGCCCCCGCTACCGGCGTATCCATCATCTCAAGGAACTGATGAGCATGGACCGCGTGGACGACAATCTTCGTTGGACATCGGACCAAGCTGCGTAGCTTGCTGGGAGACATAGAGACAATGAGCATTGAGAACGACAACGTCTACATTGAGATCAAAGCCTGCCGTGCTTGCGGATACCCTGGGCTGGAATCCGTACTGTCCATGGGCAAGACCCCACTGGCTGATGCGTTGCTGACGGAGGATCAGCTCGAATCGCCTGAGCATATCGTCCCTTTGACCTGGGTGTTCTGCCCAAACTGCGCTCTGATCCAGATCACCGAGACCGTAAAGCCCGAAATCCTCTTTGGCAGGGACTATCCTTATTTCTCCTCTGTTTCCAAGTCGCTGGTCCAGCACTTCCGAGATAGTGCAGAGGAACTGATCGAATTGAGGGGGCTCACGACGGATAGCATGGTCATCGAGGCGGCGAGCAACGATGGCTACATGCTGCGGAACTTTGTGGAGAGAGGGATTCCGGTCCTGGGGATCGATCCGGCCGAGGGGCCGGCGCGAGCCGCGCAGGAAGCGGGTATCTCGACGCTTCACACCTTCTTTGGCAAGGACCTGGCTCTGAAGTTGCGGGACGAGGAGGGCCTGCAGGCCAACCTGTTCCTGGCCAACAACGTCTTGGCTCACGTGGCTGACCTGAATGGCTTTGTGGAAGGCATCAGCATCATGCTCAAGGACACGGGCATGGCCGTGATGGAGGCCCACTATGTCTGCGATCTGGTCGATCACCACGAATTCGATACGGTCTATCACCAGCACCTATGCTACTATTCGGCGACCTCCGTGGACAATCTGCTTCGGCAGCATGGCTTATACCTGAACGAAGTGAGGCGCATCCCCACCTACGGTGGGTCGCTGCGGCTATTTGTGGAAAAGCGCGAGAACGTGGGATCGTCCGTCCGGGCGCTGCTGGAGGAAGAGGCGGCCAAGGGAGCAGATGGTCTTGGCTACTATCGGGACTTTGCCAACGAGGTAGGCGAGATCAAGCGCGAGTTGATGGATATCCTCTGGGATCTGAAGCGAGCGGGAAAGAGCATCGTAGGCTATGGAGCTGCGGCCAAGGCGGCGACCCTGCTGGCCTACTGCGGCATCGACAGGGCTCTGTTGGACTATGTTGCTGACCTGAACACCTTCAAGCATGGCCGCTACATGGGCGGCAATCATTTGCCCATCGTCCCGCCTGGACGGCTGCTGGAGGACATGCCGGACTATGTCCTACTCCTGGCCTGGAACTTTGCCGAGGAGATCATGCGCCAGCAAGCAGAGTACCGCGAGCGGGGAGGCAGGTTCGTCGTGCCCGTACCTGAGGTAGAGGTCGTCTAGCACTTTTTGCTGCCGTCACTCTCTGGCGAGCAACGACCTACCGCCAGGATACAAGGAGAACCATACGCCGTGGCAGACGTTGTACGCAACGCGCTGAGGCCGCTAAGGCCTGTGTTGAGGCCAACTTATGAACGCCTGCGGGAGCTGTATGACTACAGCGGCTTTAGGGTCATCCAGCGATCACCCTATGGCAACATCTACCATTGCTGCACGCAAAAGACCGCAAGCCAGTGGTTTAGGAGGGTCTTTTGCGACCCGGTCGTTTTTCGCTACACAGGCCTGAGGCCCTTCCGGTATAGGCAGTTGGGCTTGAAAGAAGCCCAGTTTGACCAAGCCCTGCCGCCACGTACCATCGACATCCACCTCTACGTCGACTATGCGACCTACGACGCCATCGCCAAGCCCAAGAACTGGAAGACCTTTTTCATCCTGCGTGATCCCCGCGACATCGTGGTCTCCTGGTACTTTTCGGCCAAGTTCTCGCACAAACCGGTCTATCCCATCCCCGAATTGAGGCGGAACCTGGACCAGCTCGACATGCAGGGGGGCATGAAGTACCTCATCGACGCCTGGGACGGCTTTGGCCTGTTTGACGCCCAGAGGTCGTGGATGACGCAAGGTCAGGAAGACGAGCACGTCAAGGTCTTTCTTTACGAGAACTTTGCGGCGGACAACCGGCTCTTTCTGCGAGACCTTCTGGATTATCTGGACATAACGATGCCAGAGGATGAGTTCGAGGCGCTTTATGAACGTCACAAGTTCTCCCAACTCGCCAAGGGCCGCGAGCAAGGCGAAGAGAACACCCAGTCCCACTTTCGTAAGGGTGTATCGGGTGACTGGAAGATCCACTTTGACGAGACGGTGACGGCCTACTTTCGGGAGGTCACCGGCGATCTGCTGGAGGTCCTGGGCTACCAGGAGTAGGGTTCGTGGCGGCCAGGGCCGGAGGCCCAGTGGCCTGAAGGGGGCGGATCCGGACTATGCCGGAAAATCATCCATGTCCTAGCTGCGGCAAGGCTGGGATGTCAGTCTTTTATAGCGTGGAAAATGCGCCGGTGCACAGCGTGCTGCTCCTGTCGACGAGAGAGGAGGCGGTGGGCTATCCCTCGGGGGAGATCGCGCTGGCGTTGTGCCCGGCGTGCGGGTTTATCTCCAATGTAGCTTTTGATCCAACCCTGCAGGAATACTCTGCCAAATACGAGGCGACACAGAGTTGTTCGCCAACGTTCAATGTCTTTCACCGAAATCTAGCCCTGCACCTGATAGACCGCTTTGATCTACACGATAAGGACGTCATCGAAATCGGCTGCGGACAGGGAGAGTTTCTCACCTTGCTGTGCGAGCTGGGCGGCAATCGTGGGGTCGGCTTCGACCCGGCCTATGATGGCCGGCGCCCTCACAGCGAGGCAGAGGACCGTCTTACCTTCGTAGCGGACTTTTACTCGGAGCAGCACGCGCACCATCATGCAGACGTGTTGGTCTGCAAGATGACGCTGGAGCACATCCTGGACACGTCGCGCTTTGTCAGTACGGTACGTCGTTCAGTGGGTGATCGTTTCGAGACCGTGGTCTTTTTCCAGGTGCCGGACGTGATGCGCATCCTGCGTGAGCAGGCGTTCTGGGATATCTACTACGAGCACTGCTCCTACTTTAGCGCTGGCTCACTGGCTCGCCTGTTTCGGCGCTGTGGTTTTGACGTGGTCGATCTCTGGAAGGAATATGACGACCAATACCTGATGATCGAAGCGGTGCCTGGTCGTGGTCCGCTGGGACAGCCCCTTTCCCAGGAAGAGGATGTGACTGAGGTGGCCCGCGATGTTTCTTTCTTTGCGGAGCACTGCCAGCGCAAGTTTGATTTCTGGAAGCGAGAGTTGCAACAGATCCGGCAGGACGGGCGGCGGGTGGTTTTTTGGGGCGGCGGCTCGAAAGCTGTCGCTTTCCTGACAACCCTGGCGATGGCCGACGAGGTCGAGTATGTCGTAGACATCAACCCGCTGAAACATGGTACCTATCTGGCTGGGACGGGCCAGGAAATCGTATCGCCGGACTTTTTGCGGGAATACCGGCCGGATGTCGTTGTGGTCATGAACCCCGTCTATACTGACGAGATCCGGGCAGATTTGGAGGGAATGGGGTTGGCGCCAACACTGGTGCCAGCCTGAAAGCAGTGGAGCCAGTGGGCAAGGCCACGAGTATGCACGCACTCGGCGAGGTGAATCTCTTTCCTCGGTCGTTGGAGTACAACCGGTTTGACTAGGTCCCAGGTCTGCTTCCTGGCTGTAGTTCTTTCGGGCGCCCTGATCTTCGGGTGCACGCCAGCGGCGGCAGCCAATGGCAGGGCGTACTATGTCGCCGTAGGTGGCAGTGATGCCAACCCGGGCTCGCTGAAGGAACCCTGGAGGACGATTGCCAAGGCCAACCAGGAATTGAAGGCCGGCGACACGGTCTACATCCGGGCCGGGACGTACGACGAGTATATACAGCCGGCCAACTCGGGCACGCCAGGGAACAAGATTACCTTTACCCGTTACCAGGACGAAGAAGTAATTCTCCGGGGCCAGCCAGGCACGGCACGGCTGGTAGCCCTGCACAACCAAAGCTACATCGTCGTGGATGGTTTGACCCTGAGCTATGGCCATCCACCCCCTGAAGGCGACAAGCGGTGGCCGTGGGTGTACATCGGTGAGGATGCTCACCACAACGTGATCCGGAATTGCACCATCTTTCGGGCGGGCGACCCCCTGTCGCTGTTCCAACGAGGGTACCTGGAGTTCGGCATTGTGCTAAACGGTACGAGCCACAATGTCTTGGAAGGCAACACCATCGCTGGTGTGAATCAGGGCATCCACCTCAAGAATGCCCCAACTTTCAACTCGATCCTGAATAACACCATAACTGGTACCGGGCAAAGCTCCATTGTTGTCGGCTCGAGCAAGGGTGCCATGCAAGGCAATCTAATCGAGGGCAATATCCTGGAGCGAAGCGCCGTCGAGGATGGGATCCAGTTCATGGAAGATACGGACCTTCCACATGGGCCCGGGCGCAAGGTAGACATCTCCAACCTGGGCACCATCATCCGCGGGAACATCATCCGCTATCATAACGAGAATGCGATTGACCTCAAAGGCACAGCGCACGTTGTCATTGAGGGCAACCTCATCTACGGCATTGTGGGCAGTAGCAACGGGCCTCGCCTGGGCTGGAACCGCAATGCGCATGGCAGCATCACCCGGGGCAGCAATACCAGTACCCGTGACGTGATCATCCGAAGAAATGTCATCTATGACAGCGCGCCGGGGATCCGCGCCCACCAGGGCTACAAGATCTATCACAATACCTTGGTGGCCAACAATCGTGACTACACCGGATCGAATAGCGACTGGACGGCTGAGGGTCGGCCCGCTTTCTCAGGCATCCGCCAAAAAGAGCCCGAGGATGGGGATATCGCCATTCAGAACAACATCATCGTTGGACACAACACGGTGGAGGTGGCGCTGTGGCCCCGGCACGACCGGTCTGAGCCCACCACCATTGATGGCAACCTCTATCACAACAGCAACGGTGTGTTCTTTGGTTTCGTCAAGCCCTCCGGTGACTGGGAACCGCTCACGTTCAGCATGTGGCGGCGCCTTCTCCGTGGCTATGAATCGGTCGCCGGCAACGAGTGGTACAGCCTGGTTGCGGATCCCAGATTTGTAAACGCACCTGGAAGACCGGTCGGCGGGCATGAGCAGTTTGATTTCCGCCTCCAGGACGGCTCCCCTGCCATAGACAGGGGGAGGCCGCTGACCTGGACGGATGGCAAGGGTTCCGGCAACAAGATCAAGCTCGACGACGCCGGCTACTTTATGGATGGCTACGGTGTGGTTGAGGGCGATCTGATCCAGGTTGGGCACAGCCGCCCGGTGAGGGTTAAGGCTATTGACTACCAGCGAGATCTTGTTGCGATAGACCGCAGCCTGTCGTGGCAAGATGGCGAGCCGGTAAGCCTGGCCTACAATGGCTCAGCGCCTGACATCGGAGCCTTTGAGTGTGAGGGTGAGTGTGCCCCTGCCGTCTCGCCACCGTGGCCCAGCCAGCGGGTGTCCGAGGGGTTACAGGCCCTCTACTCCTTTGATGATGGCGAGGGTCCCCTGGTTCGCGATGTCTCTGGAGTGGGCAGCCCTCTTCATCTGAAAATTGAGGATCCCGCAGCGGTACAATGGACCGACAGCTCGATAGTAGTGCGGGGGCCCACGCTGATCTCATCTATCGACGCGGCAACCAAGATCACCGAGGCCTGCCACGCCTCCAATGAACTCACGGTTGAGGCCTGGATCAAACCCGAGGACAGCGAATCAAGCGGTCCAGCCGGCATTGTGGCCCTGGCCCCGGATGGAGAACACCGCAACTTTGCCGTGACGCTGGGAATGTCAGGCCGTGAGTCAAGGGACTTGTATGGCATCGGGTTGCGCACCACAGAGGAGACGGAGGGCGGAGGACCCGATCTATCTTCGCTCCCTGGTGTGGTTCGGGAGGCGCCGACCCACGTGGTTTTGACCCGGGATGCGTCGGGCTTCGCCAGGCTGTACATCAACAACGAACTCCACGCCCAGGAGACTGTCGGTGGGAACTTTTCCAACTGGGATCGCGGCTACCCCCTGGTGTTAGGCAATGGGCCATCGGGTGATCGTCCCTGGCTGGGTAGCCTCTACCTGGTGGCTGTCTATTGCCGGGCCCTTGACGGTCACGAGGTGTGGCAGAATTATGCTTTTGGCCTGAAGGATATCTTTACCTCTGGCCAGTTCTTGCCTGCCGTGCTCAAGTAGCTGTCGACAGCCCAACTATCGTTGTGACGAGGAGATTGGAGATGGATTCGCCCCAAAGCCGAAGCCCATCACAGAGGCCCAGAAAGGGCTGGTGGAGAAGACTTCGACACACTGCTCGGACTTGGTCGAACAGATTCCCGCGCTTGGGACGGATGTCCACGCGGATATGGCGAACTGCCAAGTACCCATTCCTGAGATACAAGGGAAAGCTGTCTGCCTATTGGGGTAGGCGGACGGGTACCTATGTCCATGGAATCGACGTCGATAGGGTTTTCTACGTGCCATCCCAGAGTATCGAATACTGCTCCTTGCGGGGGTTCAATATACGCCACTTCAAAGGGCGTGTGGTGCCAGGTGACTGGGACAAACTGGAGAAAAGGTTTGAGGATCTGGATGTGTACGTTGCCTTCAGACAGGTGTTCCTGGAAGGGCTAGACTGGCCAGATACGGTGTACTATCAACGCAATATCGAGTTCATCAAGGCAGGCTACATCCGGTGGGGCTGTAAGAACAAAAGCGAGTTTGACCAAAGGTGCAAAGAACTTGAATTGCTGTTTCGTGCGATCCAGCAGGACGGCTACAAGTCCCAGCGCGAACTCGTCTCCTCTCACAAAGATCTCAGTCCCCCGGTGGTTGACAATGAAGTGATTGTCAGCATTGGCCGTCATGGCGACCTTCTCTTTAGTGATGGCGCCCATAGACTGGCCATTGCCAAGCTTCTGGGCATTGAGAGCATCCCCGTCGTGGTCGCAGTGCGACACCCGGAATGGGTAGAGCACAGACAGGACTTGATCCGACGTGTGGGAGGTACGGACGCAGCGGTTCACCAACCGCTCACTCATCCCGATCTCGGGGACATGGCGGAGTTTCGTGCGGGTGAAAGACAGTGACGTTGTGTAGGTGACGTGTAATGACAAGTACCAACAAAGCTCCAGTTGATCGATGTCCGCTGTGTGGGTTCGCGGACATTGAACGCTTTATTTCGATCCTCCAGGTGCCGGTCTACTGCAACATTCTCTGGGCCACGCGCCAGGCAGCCCTGGATGCGACCAGGGGAGATATCGAACTGGGGTTTTGCAGAAACTGTGGATATGTGTACAATATGGCTTTTGAGCCAGATTTGATGGCCTATACCCAAGCCTACGAGAACTCGTTGCATTTCTCGCCGCGTTTTCAGGCCTATGCCGAAGGTCTCGCCAGGCGCTTGATCGAGCGCCACAGCCTGCACGACAAGGACATCATCGAACTGGGCTCCGGTCGGGGGGATTTTCTGAGGTTGCTGTGTGAGCTGGGAGGGAATCGCGGCCTCGGTTTTGATCCCAGCTATGTGCCCGAGCCGCATCATGACGAGGCCACGACCCGGGTTAGGTTCATCCAGGACTACTATTCCAAAGACTATTCGAGTTACCAGGCGGATCTGATCATCTGCCGGCATGTATTGGAGCATATCCCGGATCCGGTCGGCTTTTTGGGAATCGTGCGCAGGGCCATTGGCCAGCGGTTGGACACGGTCGTCGTTTTCGAAGTCCCCAATATGGAGATTACGCTGCAGGAGCTTGCCATCTGGGATATCATATACGAACATTGCTCCTATTTTGTTAGCCACTCGTTAGGCCATGCCTTTGCGCAGAGCGGGTTTCGGCTCACCAAGGTAGCTGAGGCGTTTGCCGGACAGTTCCTGGTGATCGAGGCGCTGCCTGCGCCTGGGCCAGGGACCTTTGCCGGCGAACAAGGGGACGGACTGGCCCAGTTGGGCGAGAGCGTAGTCGCCTTTGGCCAGAGGTACCGAAACAAGGTGCAGAGTTGGGCCAATACCCTGGCAGAGTTGGCGGCTGCGGGCAAGAAGGCGGTCATCTGGGGTGCTGGCTCAAAGGGTGTCACCTTTCTGAATGTACTGGACACCGGAGACACCATCGAGGGGGTAGTGGACATCAATCCCCGCAAGCACGGCATGTACGTTGCTGGAACGGGGCAGCAGATCGTATCGCCGGATGCGTTGCGCCATGATCCACCTGACGCTGTGATCATCATGAACGCAGTCTATGAACAAGAGATCGGCCGGACCATTGAGGAGCTGGGTCTGCGAACGCAGTTGATGTGCGCGTGAGCTAGTACAATCGTTGTCCAGGGAGTGCCGATAAGAAAGATCGGCAGGCGCGCAGCAACCTACTGGATAGGGAGATTGATGAGATACCATGACAAAGACACTGATGTTTGGCATTGATGGCGGGACATGGACGGTCATCCAGCCCATGATAGACAGGGGTGAGCTTCCAAACCTGGCCAAGTTGTGCGCCAACGGAGCTACGGGCAAGTTGCGCTCGATGCATCCGGCCGCGTCCCCCATGTTGTGGACGACCATTGCCACGGGCAAGCGTCCAGAAAAGCACGGGGTCCAGCTTTTTGGGGACACCTCCAAGACCGTGCGCTGCAAGCGAATTTGGAATATCTATGAGGAGATGGGCAATCCCGTGGGATTGTGTGGTTATCTCATGACCTGGCCCCCGGACATCACCAACGGCTTCATGATACCCGACTTGTTTGCCCTGGGACCTGATACGCAACCCCCTGAACTCAAGTTTCTGCAAGAGTTCACCCTGTCCCAGCGGCGTACCCGTGGCGCGGCTACCCATAGCCCGGGATACTACCTCCAGCTCGCCAGGCAGATGAGCCAGCATGGGGTTTCTTCCTCAACCCTGACGTCGGCTCTGGGCTTTATGGCTCGCAAGACCCTGACCAGGATGCCCCCCAGGGAGCGCTTCTGGCGCAAGGGTCTGGTACAGCCCCGGATCTATGCCGACGTATTCACCCACCTTTATCAAGAGTACAGGCCGGTATATGCGGGGTTCCATTTTCACCTTACCGATACGTTGTCTCACAAGTACTGGCAGTACCTCTTCCCTGAAGAGTTCGAGGATGTTCCCGAGGATGCGGTGGCCCGGTACGGGTCGGTTATCCCCAGTGCCTACCAGTTGGCGGACGAGATCTTGGGCCGCGTCCTGGACTTAATCGACGAGGATACGACCGTCATTGTCCTCTCGGACCATGGCTTCGGACCCATGGATCCCGATCCTATCCCGATTCTGAACATCAAACTAGTCATGAAAGAAGTAGAAATCCCTGACTATATCGTGCCCATGCGTATCGGGCGCAGGTGGTATCTCACCGCCAAGGATCGCCAGGACAAGGGTGTGCCGAAGCTTGTGATCGAACGACTGTCAGCCGCGTACATCAAAGAGACTGGGGCTCCCCTGTTTGGCGTCACCGAGTTTCCGGGCTACATCAGGCTCCGACTGCCGCGCTATCAGGTGGACCTCAGCGGGACAGGTGTCTTTCCCGACATTGGGTCTTACCTACTGAGCGATCTCCTGAAATACGATACCGAGAAGGTCAACTCCGGCGCTCATCACGACGATGGAATCGTGATCGTGCATGGGAAGAGCGTCAAGGCGGGCGCAGTCATCGAGGGGATGGGGCTGCTCGACGTGGTGCCCACACTGCTGGCACTCGATGGGCTGCCTGTCGCCAGGGACATGGATGGCCAGGTCAAGACCGAGGCCATAGATGATCACTTCCTCCGGACCCATCCTGTGAAATACATCGACTCTTATGAGGATGACGAGAAGCCGATGGATGAAGAAGAAGAGATGACGGCGGAGGAACGGGAAAAGGTGATGGGGCGCCTGGAAGCGCTTGGCTATCTATAAGACGGGATGACCAGTCCCTGCCGTAACGGATTACACGCCAGCGGGCCATTAGATTGGGGGAAAGCATGAAGGTAGCAATACTTGCCGGTGGATATGGGTCGCGCCTCGCAGAAGAGACTGAGGTAAAACCGAAACCGATGGTCGAGATCGGTGGCCAGCCGATCCTGTGGCACATCATGATGCACTATGCGCACTATGGCTTCAAAGAGTTTGCGATCGCGCTTGGTTACAAAGGGGTGGCGATCAAAAGGTACATGGTCGACTATTGCTCGCTCAACAGCAATCTTACCGTAGACATGAAGACGGGCGCGGTTCACACCCACGGCTGCCACAGTGAGGACTGGCTGGTAGATCTGGTGGATACTGGCCTGTCAACCATGACCGGTGGGCGCATTAAGCGGTTGGCTCCCTACTTGGGCGATGAGACCTTTATGCTCACCTGGGGTGATGGTGTCTCTGATGTGAACCTGCACGATCTGTTGGCCTTCCACCGTTCTCACGGCAAGCTGGCAACCCTAACGGCCGTTCGGCCCCCGGCACGATACGGCTACATGAACTTTGATGGAGATCGGGTTGTCGAGTTTACCGAGAAGCCGCAGATCGGAGAGGGCTGGATCAACGGGGCCTTCTTTGTACTTGAGCCGGAGGTTTTTGACTATATTGAGGGCGATAGCACGGTGTGGGAGAGGGAGCCCCTGGAGAATCTGACTCGAGATGGACAGTTGATGGCCTACCGCCATACATCCTTCTGGCAGTGCATGGATACCCTGCGCGAAAAACATATTCTGGAGTCATTCTGGCAGGGTGGGAATGCTCCCTGGAAGGTGTGGGAAGGCTGAGACAGTGGCTGCGACTATGAAGGTGTTCGGGAAACGTTACGCTTTCTCGCTCTCCGCCTTGCTTATCCTGGCTCTGTTTGTCCATGGAGGTCTGCTACTCTATGATCTGGCTCATCCAGAGGCATTCGTGCATGTGGACCACGGCGAGCGTAGGCTACGCTTTATTCAAGGGCTGATGGCAAGTACCGGCTCAAGTGAGGAACTGACGGATTTCGCGACGAACCACTGGATCATTGGAGATTATGGACTCCAGGCCATTCTATATGGACTTGTGGGACACTATGGTCTGATCGTCTTCCAGGTCTTCCTCACTCTGCTCTCCATCGCCTGTTTGTTCAAGCTAGCACTGCTTCTGACCGGTTCGCAGGGAACTGCCCTGCTGGCGGCCTCTGTCTTTGCATTCCTGCCACATACTTTGGTTCACCCCCACCTCCTCGCCTCTGAAGCGTTCTTTGTGCCTTTGGTCGTGTTCTCCTTTTACTTCATGGGCAGATGTTTGGTGGAAAGGCCGGGCCTTTACTATCTCCTACTGTCCGGACTCATGATTGGGCTGGCGACGCTGGTGAGGCCAGTCACTGTGATATGGCCCGCTGTTGCCTGTGTCGTGGCCGTCATCACGTTTCGGTCCAGGTTGCAGATCAGAAACTGGCTCGGTTACCTGTCAGTGGCCTACTTACCCTTGCTCCTATGGATGCTGCTGATGCTGTCTGCCACGGGCGAGTTCAGCATGGGGAAGGGTTCGGCCAGCCTTGGCAGCAACCTCTATACCACCGTCGAGTTCGTATCAGAGACCCTACCCCCGGCGGACCGGGCACGCATCCAAGAGATCTATCTAACCTACGGGCCCAGGGATGGCGGGGAAAAGATGGGAGTCAGCCAGTACCTTCGCTTCGTGACCGAGTACCCGCTAGG
This sequence comes from uncultured Chloroflexia bacterium, assembly GCA_963700285.1. Taxonomy (GTDB): domain Bacteria; phylum Chloroflexota; class Anaerolineae; order JAAYZQ01; family JAAYZQ01; genus CAWANP01. Next base: position 849,274 of record CAVOXA010000001.1, read on the forward strand.
CTATGCAGAGCATCAGGGAAGGGCGGCCATGATGTTCTTTGCCAAGTCTGGAATCAACAAGATAACCAAGAGCTACTTGCAGCTCTTCCCCGAAGCACTGATTGAGATTGACGATAATGAGACGCGACAGTCGTGGCGTGAGCGGTTGGAGCGCGAAGGCACCCTGGATACCTTTGCCTACTACTATCAGCGGTACAACGTCCTGGTCCTACTAGCCGCCATCGGTGGCGCGCTGTTTGCCGTGGTGATGGTGCTTGCGATCTATGGGTCAGTCCTGCTGGGCATTGGTTACTCTCGCCATGAGGGTACGCTCGGTGAACGGTGTCTGCAGGCCCAGGTGCTCCTGTTCCCCTGGTATGTCCTGGCCGCATCCATGACCTCACAGAGATTGCAGTCCAGACACCGTGCTCCGGCCGAGTTTGCCATCTGCCTGCTGTTCAGCGTCGCAGCCAGCCACCTGTACGCCTCCTGGAAGAGGCGCAGGGCTAGCAGGCTCCTCCCAACAGCCTGATCACCCCAACGAACCTCTGTCCTACTGCCGTCCCCCAAATCTGCACAAGCGCCGGCCTTGTGCCTGTCGCTACCAAGAAACCGTAACCCCATCATGCTTGGCTGCGAGGAACCTGCGCCATTCTGAGTGATGCATGGCGCGGGCGCCACGCTATGTGGTAGAAACTCGCGTCTCCTACCCGTTAACGACAATTTGGCCATGTTTTATCAGATATCACTCAATTTTAACTTTGAACTACACGCTTTGATATTTGACAAGGTATCTTGTTCATAGTATAATGATTTCAGTTGGATGGGTACGAACAAGGTGTAGCTGGCTGGCAGCGCCGGTGTCCTGCACGAGTGCACGCCAGGAAGGCTGGTGTCTCTGCCGAACACGGAGCTCATATGGCAAAGACGGTATTGTGGCGAGAAGAATTCAAGGGCCGTGTTGTCGTCGGCGAGAATGCAAATCGCATTCTCCTCGTGACGTCTTTCGTATCTGAGAGCCCACCCCCACCCGTACTACCGGACCCCATTCTGAAGTACGATTTTTCTGACAACGTCGGCCCGACGGTAGCGGACAGTGGCCAGGGTGACCCATATAGTCTAACTGTCAGCGATCCCCAGAAAGTGGACTGGGGCGTGAACTGTCTCAAGCTCAGTCCCCAGGTCAGCCTGTCTGGTGGATCTCAGCGCCAGCAAGTTGATGGAAGCCCTTCGGGCCAGTAACGAGGTGACCGTCCTGGTTTGGGGCATTCCTGACAACAGCTCGCAGGCATTGGGCAGGATCCTGTCCCTGGGCGGGGATATTAATACACATAACCTCCTGTTTGCGCAGAACGCTGGCTGGTTACGTGTCAGGTGCAGAACATCTAACACGCCGGACGATGGCTCACCCAGCCTGGACAGCTCTGCAAACACAATCACGCCCTCTCTCTTGCAAATGGTGTACACCCGCGCGTCCGATGGGACAGAGGCCATCTATATCAACGGCAAGGTAGAAAGTGCAGATAGCACGCGCCCCGGCGACTTTACTAACTGGGGCAACTATTCCCTCGTTCTTGGGAATGAGATCACTGGTGACCGTGGCTGGTCCGGTGTCCTGGTCGATGTAAGGCTGTATGCCGAGGCATTGTCTGTCCAGGCCATCCTGGAGCTATACAAGTCAGGGCCTGGAGCATACCGACTGCCTGACGATCAGGGCACTGTGCCCGAGGCCCTGTTCTCTGCATCGCCTACGACGCCTCTTGTGGGCGAGACGGTCCAGTTCAAGGACGAGTCCACCGGATCGCCGACCTCCTGGCTCTGGACCTTTGGGGAGGGAGAGGGTACCAGTACTGAGAAGAACCCGAGCCACATCTACAATAGGGCAGGAGAGTACACGGTAACCCTGACGGTCTCCAATGCCAATGGATCCTCTTCGGCTACCAAGACGGCCTACATCAAGGTGAGAACAGAGGTACTCCAAGCCCTGTTCTCTGCATCGCCTACGACGCCTCTTGTGGGCGAGACGGTCCAGTTTAAGGACGAGTCTATCGGATCGCCCACCTCCTGGCTCTGGACCTTTGGGGAGGGAGAGGGTACCAGTACCGAGAAGAACCCGAGCCACGTCTACAATAGGGCTGGAGAGTACACGGTAACCCTGACGGTCTCCAATGCCAATGGATCCTCTTCGGCAACCAAGACGGCCTACATCAAGGTGAGAACAGAGGTACTCCAAGCCCTGTTCTCTGCATCGCCTACGACGCCTCTTGTGGGCGAGACGGTCCAGTTTAAGGACGAGTCTATCGGATCGCCCACCTCCTGGCTCTGGACCTTTGGGGAGGGAGAGGGTACCAGTACTGAGAAGAACCCGAGCCACGTCTACAATAGGGCAGGAGAGTACACGGTAACCCTGACGGTCTCCAATATCTATGGATCCTCTTCGGCAACCAAGACGGCCTACATCAAGGTAAGAGCAGAGGTGCTCGAGGCCCAGTTCTCTGCGTCGCCTACGACGCCTCTTGTGGGCGAGACGGTCCAGTTCAAGGACGAGTCTATCGGATCGCCCACTTCCTGGCTCTGGACCTTTGGGGAGGGAGAGGGTACCAGTACCGAGAAGAACCCGAGCCACATCTACAGTAGGGTAGGAGAGTACACGGTAACCCTGACAGTCTCCAATGCCAATGGATCCTCTTCGGCAACCAAGACGGCCTACATCAAGGTAAGAACAGAGGTGCTCGAGGCCCAGTTCTCTGCGTCGCCTACGACGCCTCTTGTGGGCGAGACGGTCCAGTTCAAGGACGAGTCTATCGGATCGCCCACTTCCTGGCTCTGGACCTTTGGGGAGGGAGAGGGTACCAGTACCGAGAAGAACCCGAGCCACATCTACAATAGGGCAGGAGAGTACACGGTAACCCTGACGGTCTCCAATGCCAATGGATCCTCTTTGGCAACCAAGACGGCCTACATCAAGGTAAGAGAAGAGGAATTGACCCTAGTAGCACAGTTCCGCATGTCCAGGGATAGTGGCTATGTGCCGCTCGACGTAGACTTTTACGATGAGAGCCAGGGCAACCCTGTTCGCTGGGAATGGTCATTTGGGGATGGTGCGAACAGCAGCTTGCAGAATCCCTCGCACCAATACAAAACCGCCGGAGGCTACACGGTTACCCTGGTGGTTCATGATGCGACTGGCAATACGGACAACACCTTCCAGACAATAACGGCTTGGGAGGAAAAGGAACCTCCGCCACGGCCAGAAGGTGAGGATGGCGTGACGGTTGTTGATCTGCCATTCCCGCGTGCCGCCACAGCAACTTATACGCCGACCCGGTATGTCGACGATGCCCGGGGCAATGATAGCAACGACGGGCGCGGCCCGGGCGGGGGCGCCTGGAAGACCCTCGGTAAGGCAGGGTCATCCGCGAGCGCTGGCGACGTGGTGCTGGTTGCGGCTGGCACCTACACCTCCCCGCTAAGAATAACTGGCAATGGCACAGCGAGCAATCCCATTGTCTTCCTCGGCGATGGCGACCATGGTGAAGTGGTCATCAAGCCCAGCAGCCAGACACCAGGCATCGTGGCTGAAAACAGAAAGTGGGTATTGGTCGAGAACTTTTACGTGGACTGGAACGCTGGCTACGATGAGACCATGATAGATGTCCAGGGGGCAGAGCACTGCACGTTCCGTAGAATCACCGCCACCAATGGCAAGAACGCCCGACAGGCACATGAGAGCCAGAGCAACAACGCCCGCGGCATGAATGCCTATTCCACGCAGAACTGCTGGTTCGACCAGGTGGTTATCGCCGGATCCAAGATTGGGGCCAGCTTCGGCAAGGCAGGCGGCTACAACTATATCAGCTACTGCGTCTTTAAGGATTGCGGCAAGCACAACATGACCTTTAACGATGCGGAAACGGCGGGTTGCACGAACTATGAGCATCCCAACCACCCGTACAACACCCTTTTCTATCGCTGCTGGTTCGACCGGGTATGGACGGGCGACAATATCCAGCACGTCTCGCCCGGCTGTTTCAACCCAAACTGGCAGAACAAGTGGGCCTTCCGAAACATCATCTACAAACAATGTGTGTTCAGCAACTCAGCAGAGAACGCGCTAGACCTGAAGGACAGCCGCAATATCTATCTTGACCAGTGCATGTTCTATGCAGGCGTCGGTTCGGACGGGTGGCAGAACCCCTTTGACGAACACGCGCCGACCGTGAACGTAGGTGCAGAGTCCAACGGGGAGATGTGGACTATCCGCAAGAGTATCTTCTGGGATTGCTCCCCTGGGCCAACCTCCTACTGGCAGGGGTATGTCGCCGCCCACAATACAATGATACACTGTAACCGCAACCAAAAAGGTCCCGGCAACGATACGATGGTTACTGGGCGGGCGGTGGGTTACTACGGTTTCCGGCATAATAAGGCGGGACGGGACCAGATGATTGTCAACAACCTCATCTTTGACCAACTGGGCGCCGAGGGAAGCTGGAGCGCCGCGACGGACGCTAACTGTCGCATTGACGGCAACGCCTACGGTGAGAACAGGGGCGGCGATGGCCTCAAATGGGCAAAGGTCAAAAGCTCTTCCAACAGTTGGGACGGCACCAACAGCTTTAGCAACTGGCAAAGCTGGCTGGCTGGCCTGGGGGTTAAAGGCGCGGATGCAAACGGTATGGCCGACATCTCGCCGCCATTCAAGAATGTGCCTGCCTATCCAGACTGGGAAACGGATGGCAACCATCTAGAAGGGAACTATGACTTCAGGCCCAAGGAATCCAGCGAAGTGGTCGGTGCTGCTGCCACCATGGCCGTGACCACCAACTCTGGCGGCAGGACCGATGAGGTCATCGAGGTCGACAACGCTTACCCGTTCTGTGATGGCTTTGGGATGATGGTCCCCGACTATGTCAGGATTGCCGGTAAGGAAAGGGCAGAGATTGTCAGCGTGAGCTACTCGCAGAGGCGAATCACCATCAAGAACCCGGGCATCACCTGGAGCCAGGGCGACCGGGTCGATTTCGACTATGACGACGAGCACGGCGGGCCAACCATCGGTGCACTGCAACCGGGGGACGAGAAATGGTGGGAGACTGTGGCCCTCTAATATGCAAGCAAAAGAATCTGGGACGCGATCAGGTTGGGACATAACACGCTGGTGCGCTGGCCTGCAGGATAAGCCTGCTGGCGCGGCAGGAACGCGAAGGAGTGAGAACCATGGCTGAGACCATACTATGGCAGCATGAATGCCCGGGTCAAATTGCGACTGAGCTCATCGATGGCATCATTCATGTGGTGTGCTACGCAGACGATGAGCCGCCACCACCGCCACCCGGTCGAGTGACAGAGGGACTGCAGCTACTGTATACCTTTGACGAGGGTGGGGGTACCGTCATCCGGGATCGGTCTGGCGTTGGGGTTCCACAGGACCTTCTGTTGGAGAACGAAAACGCTGTGGCCTGGGTCCCCGACGGTGGCCTGGTCGTCAACAGGCCGACCATCATCTCGTCTGCAGATCCCGCGACCAAGATCTCGAACGCGGCCATGGTCAGCAACGAGATCAGCCTCGAAGCCTGGGTCAAGCCAGCCAACATCACGCAAGATGGGCCAGCGAGGATCATCAGCCTGTCAGAAGACTTTAACCACCGAAATTTCCAGCTAGCCCAGACGGCAGAGATCTATGACGTACGCCTCCGTACCACGGAAACCACCGAGAATGGCCGGCCTTCGTTGTCCACACCGTTCGGCTCTCTCACCGCCGATCTGACCCACATAGTCTATACTCGGGCAGCCTCAGGCATGGCGCGTATCTATGTTGGCGGCGAGTCTGTCGTAGGTAGGGTCGTGCCAGGCACTTTTGCCAATTGGGACCAGGGCTATCGCCTTGCGTTGGCGGACGAGTTGGTAGGGAGCCGTACCTGGCTGGGTGGGTATCACCTGATCGCGGCGTACAGCCGGGCGCTGAGCGCCGACGAGATCGCCCAAAACTTTAGAGTAGGGCCTAGACTGACCGCCTAACCGCAGCGCAAGGATTCGCGAACCGGTCCGTCTGGAGCCAGGCCGCTGATTCGGACTGGGCGACAACCAATCTGGTCATTCTGGGTCCATCCCAAGCAGCCCCCCTGTGCTTTGACAGGGGGGCTGCTGTCTGTCGGATTCTCTTGCCACGCCAAGCATGGCATTGGAGACTTGTCTCCTTGTCTCCCCTTTCGGTAGCCCGAGCAGCTTGAATTGAAACCAACTCTGTGTTATCATAGGGACCATCAATTCACAGAGAGGTCAGCACGTGGGTGAATGGAAAAGCAACGCTCAAGTCGCTATCATCGGTGGTGGCATCATGGGGGCCAGCGCGGCCTATCACCTGGCCAGACGGGGTTGTACGGACGTGGTCGTTCTGGAGAAGGACTTGTTGGCGCAGGCGTCCACTGGTTTAAGCGCGGGTGGCTTCCGCCAGCAATTTTCGCATCCGTCCAACATACGCCTGTCACAGGAAGCGGTCCGCGTCTTTGAACGCTTTGAGGAAGACTTTGGCGTAGACATGGATTTCCGGCAGGTAGGCTATCTGTTCCTGGCTCAGAGCGATGGTGTCTGGCAGGAATTTCTGGACAACGCGGAACTCCAGCGTCAGCACAATGTCCCGGTCGAGGTGCTGTCGCCCGATGAGATCAAGTATCGCTGGCCGTATCTGGAAGTGGATGATCTGTGTGGGGGTACTTTTTGTGCAGAAGATGGCTACGCCGATCCCTACATGGCGGCCATGGGTTTTGCCAACACTGCTCGGCGATTGGGAGTGCGCATTGAAGAGCAGACACGGGTCACAGCCATCCAGGTGGACGCTGGCCGGGTACGCGGCGTCGAGACCACACGCGGACCAATCTCGACGGAGACTGTCGTAGACGTGGCTGGCCCTTGGGGGGGACAAGTGGCCCAGATGGCAGGATTTGACCTGCCGGTCAAACCCTACCGCCGGCAGGTCTTTGTGACACAGGCATTTGAGGCCATCCCCAAGCCGGTACCCATGATCCTTGACATTGAACCGGCCTTCTACTTCAGGGGCGAGGGGCCGGGCATCCTGATGGGCATGAGCGACCCCGACGAGCCTTCAAGTTTCAACCTCAACGTGGACTATTCGTTCCTGGAGCGTGTGATCGACAAGGCTATCCTTCGGGCGCCCATCCTGGAGGAAGCCGAGATCCTGCGAGGCTGGGGCGGGTTGTACGCTGTCACCCCCGATGACAACCCGATCATCGGCGCACTGCCGGGCATCGAGGGGCTGTTCTGTGCCATCGGCTTCTCTGGCCACGGCTTCCAGCAGGCGCCCACGGTGGGCCGCATTCTGAGTGAGCTGATATTGGACGGCGAAACTGATTTTGACTTGAGCCCATTTGTTCACGACCGATTTGGCAGGGTCACCGGCAAGGCAGAGACGCGCGTGGTCTAGGATCGTTGTTGGTGCGCTGTGGCTCACTGGCCTGTCCTCGGGGCCGGATCCGCCCCAGGGACGGGGGCTCGAGCGAGTTCCGTACCGAATACCACTTTGGACCGTCAGGCTTTTTCGTATTTCCAGGGAGATTGGGGGCAAAAGACAATGATGCGAATCCTCTCGGGCGCCGATGTGCGACAGGCTGTGACAATGGCCGAGGCCATACAGGCTGTCAAGGGTGCTTACGTGCAGCTATCTGCGGGGCAGGCGGTGGTACCCCTGCGAACGCCGGTCCCCGTAGAAAGGCGGGAAGGTGTGACGCTGTTCATGCCGGCCTACCTGTCCGCCAGCGATGCCCTGGGGGCCAAGATCGTGTCGGTCTTTCCCGGGAACCTGGCGCGAGGCCTGCCCCTAATTCACGCAGTGGTGGTGGTGGTGGATGCGGAAACGGGACGGCCAATCGCGCTCATGGATGGTACCTATATCACGGCCCTGCGTACTGGCGCGGCTTCGGGTGTGTCTACTGACTTGCTGGCCAGGTCTGATGCCCGGGTTGTGGCTGTTTTCGGTGCGGGGGCCCAGGCGCGCACTCAACTGGAGGCGGTCTGCACCGTGCGACCCATCGAGAAGGCCTGGGTCTATGACACGATGCCGGACAGGGCTGTGGCCTATTCCCGGGAGATGCGGGCACGCGGCCGGCCAATTCCCACCGATATCGTGGTGGCTGACTCACCGGCCGACGCACTGCGCGAGGCGGACGTGGTCTGCACGGCGACCACCTCCTCCACACCCGTGTTTGATGACGCGGATTTGAAGCCCGGCGTCCACGTGAGTGGGGTCGGCGCCTACACCCACGAGATGCAAGAGATCCCGGCTGAGACGGTCGTCCGCGCCAAGGTGGTTGTGGACTCCCGGGTGGCCAGCCTGGCCGAAGCGGGGGACCTGATCATACCGCTGGCAGAGGGGCTGATCACCGAGGCCAGCATCCACGGCGAGATCGGCGAGGTAGCAGCAGGAAAGATCCCGGGCCGCGAGTCAGACACAGAGGTCACTTTCTTCAAGTCAGTGGGACTGGCGGTCCAGGATGTGGCGGTTGCTGAGTTGATCCTGCAGCGCGCGGTGGACCTGGGTCTTGGCGTCGAAGTGGCGTTGTGATCCAGAGGAGCTGAGCATACGCATGGGCAGGATCAGCGGGTCATGGTCCCAGCGCCTCGTCCAACAGCTCCCAGAGGTCGAGCACGTCAACGAACGTATCCAACTCGTTGGCGAGTCGGCCGGCACCGCGTAGCAGTGTAGGCTGGCAGGTGGGGCAAGCTGTCACGATGGTGTCGACCCCCACTGCCGCGGCGTCGCGGATGCGGTTCTTGGATACCTCGACGGCCAGATCGCGATCCACATCCAGTACCCCTCCGCCACCGCCGCAGCAGGTGGAAAAGATGCCGTGGTGCTCCATCTCTACAAGCTCGAGCCCCAGGGCTTCCAGGATCTGGCGCGGCTCCTGGACAATACCCAACATCCTGCCCAGGTGGCAAGGGTCGTGGTAGGTTACCCGTTTGTTGAGGGGCTTCAGGTCCATCTCCTGGATCTTTTCCGCCACTGCCACTAGTGCGTTTTTGACCTTCAGTCCGTACTTGTCACGCAGCGTGGCCGTGCAAGTGGGACACACTGTCAGGATCTCTTCCTCCAGATGCGTTCCGTATACCTGCCGGAATCGAGCCTGGGCGAGTTTGAACTCGTCCTCAAAGCCAATAGCCCCCACGATGTAGCTGCAGCACACTTCGTCGGACACCAGCGGGTCGATGCCCACTTTTTCCAGAACCGATACAATCTTTTTGACCTCGTGGGGTTTGCTCTGGTAGGCGCAGCCCAGGTAGAGGGGTGTGGTTCCTATGCGGCGGAACGGTGTGGGCCGTGCGAAAAGCGTTCCCTCGTCCAAGATCTTGGCTGATGTCCGTTCGTGCCTGGGTGATGCGTAACCGGCTTGCCTTAGCTCCTGGCGGACTGAACCAAAGATTTCCATGTTGTTGAGCGCGCAGCGGGCCTCGCAGTAGCCGCACATGAGGCACTCGTCCATTACCTCCTGAATCTCAGCAGAGGGTTCCAAGATGCCCTCAATGAGACCGCGGGCAACCAGCATTCGGCCCCGGCTGGAATAGGTCTCCAATCGCTTCACCCGGTAGACTGGGCACTCTTCGCGGCAAAAACCGCAGCGCGTGCGGTTGCAGGTATAGATATCTTCTGTGAATTGTTTCAAGGATGGGAACTCTGCCATCAAAGTCCTCGCTTCTAGGGTCTCGATCCACCGCGACTCGAACTTTTTCCCAGGATTCATAATGTTCTTGGGGTCAAACAGTCCCTTTACCTCTTTCATGTATTGGTAGCTCAGCCCATGCTCGCGTTCGTTAAAGCCTCCCAATCGGTCTCCGTCGCCGATGTAGGTGCTCATGGTACCCTCCAGCTCGACTGCCTTGAGGCTCATTTCTCTCACGTACTGGTAGAACTTGTGCACCGTCTCCTCGGTCGAGTCGTCCACAAAGATGGCAAAGCTGATGCTGGGGCTGACCTTGTTCGGTGACTCGTTGTAGACCGTCATGCCCAGGATCTGCTGGTCGTACCTGGCCGCAATCTCGAGGAAGGCGTGGTACATCTCTTCCAGCCGCCCAATGGGCACGCCCACGTCGGCCGAGCCGAACTTTTTCTCGCGCTGGCTGTCGGGCCACTTTTGTTTGAAAGGGCATGAAGGCCAGCCGGTGTTTGCTGTCCCAGTAGCCCTCCACCATCTCTTGTTCGCGGACCAACTCGGCCTGGAATTCGTCCTCGAGGATGGCCCTGGCTTTCTCCAGGCCAAAGTCTACGACGTCCTCGTCGCCGGCGAAGGACAGAAACAGGATCGATTCCGCCCAGTCGGGAACCTCGGGCTCGCTTGCCGTAGTGTTCGACGGTAGGCATGGGTGTAGAAATGCAGTCGCTGGCGGCAGTTCAGGTGGGCGCTCTCCACGCTGAGACCGCTGGCCAGGGTCCGCTCCAGAGCCTGCGCCCCATCGATCAAGCGTGGGGAAAACCCAGCCCCGCACTTCTCGCGTCTTGGGCAGCGTCACCACTCGCAGTGTGGCTTCGGTAACTACACCCAATGTCCCTTCCGAGGCCACCAACAGGTGCATCAAGTTGTAGCCGGTGGACGAGAAGGATGCCTTGCGGTGCCCAACGCGCACCGCTTCGCCACGACCGGTAACCACAACGGCGTTGGTCAGGCAGTCCAGGATCTTGCCGTAGCGGACGCCAAAGGTCGAGTCGTTGTCGCAGCCGATGGATGCGCCGATGGTGCAGGCTCGTTTGCTCTCCGGTTGGTGGGGCAGCCACAGTCCAAAGGGAGCCAGGTACTCGTTCAGTTCCCAGATGGTGATGCCGGCCTGGACCGTGACAGACATGTTTTCGGGATCGATCTCCAGTACCCTGTTCATGCCCTTTGTCTCGATCATGATGCCGCCTTTCCAGGCGACCACCCCTCCCCCCATACCTGTCCCTCCGGCAAAGGGTATTAGGGGTAGTTCGTACTGCAGCGCCACTTGGACGACCTGGACAATCTCCGCCGTGTCCTGTGGGATGACGACGATATCTGGCAGGTCCGTCATCTGTTTGTACCGGGGGCTCCAGTCTCGGCTGTAGGCCATGCGGTGCAGCATGCCATCCGTGGCCCGTTCTCCCAGGACTGCTTGCAGTTCTGCCAGTGCTGGTTTGACCCTGTCCTGATCCGTCATTGTCTCCTCCAGAACCTGCAGGGAATCATCCACCGCACAAGAGGCGGTTGCAGGTGGGGCAATAGTGCAATCCCTCACCGCGTTCCACGGCACGGGCCGCGCCCGTCGGCACGTCGGTACCGCAGGCCTGGCAGATGCCTCGCTTGAGCAGCACGATCCCAACGCCGCCCAGGCTCTTGCGCAGATCGTCGTATAGGGCCAAATCTGCCGCTCCAAACCGGGCCCGCCTCTCGCTGATGTCCTGCTCCAATTCAGCCAATAGGGCCTCGAGTTCCGTTTTCTCAGCCCGCAGGTCTGCTTGACCCTCACGCCATGTGGTCTCGATCTGGCGGTGGCGAGCTTGGCGCTCGGCCAGTTCGGCCTCATCATCCTCGATGGCGATCATCAGCTCTAGTTGTCGATCCTCTAGTACCGATTGGTGGCGGCGAAGCGCGGCGGCCTCCTCCTGGAGGTTGCTCAACTCCTTTGGGTTTCGAACGCGGCCACTGTAGAGACGCTCCTGGTTCTTCTCCAGCTTGGCATTGAGTCCAGAGATCTCCAGCTCCAGATCCCGCATCTGAACCCTCAGTTGATCCAGACTATGCTCGGTTTCGACAGCAGCCTGCTGCGCTCGGGCGACATCATCCGATTCGCCCAGGCCGGCCTCTACGTCCGCCAGCCGCTGGCTTTTGGCATCTCTTTCGCTGTCCACCAGTTGCATCTGGTAAAGATCTCGCACAACGCTCATGGTTGCCTCCAGCTGACCTTGCAATTGTTACCCAAAGCTCCGGGTTCTTCCGGATCGACTAGCAAAGCTGGCAACTGGGGTCTTCGGGCAGCCGACTGTCCAGGTCGCTGTGACAGAGTCGCCAGCCACGAAAAAGGGGCCTAATGCACACCGCACTAGACCCCGGCAAATGCTTGCCAGGCGATGCAAGTCCCTGGGCGCCCCAAGGACACTGCTCTGCACGTCCGAGCCCTCGCGAAAAGGCGCCATCGCCGCATTCCGACCCTCCGATTTCACGCCAGGGATTATACCACACCCTGTGCGCCAGACAAAATCGCGAAAACGGAACAGTCACAGGCTGGGGACATCTGCGCCGTCCAGTTTCATCGGCCGTTCCAGGCTCGGCTGATGTCTGGTTGGGGCAGCCCGAACCACTCTGATACCTGCATCTGTCGCACAAAGGGCGCCCGCCTGTCTCGTGTCCGACGACTGCCGCGACGGTGGTCTGGGACCTCCAACAAGCGCATAAACAGCATCAAGAATCGTGCCCGGAACGGGTCGTCCCCCGATACTTGCAGCCTAAAGTGCCACACAGCGTAGCTTGATAGCTCCCGTCGTCCCTGCAAGTTATCTCAACCCAGGGCTCCTCTGTGCCACACTGCTGGCAGCCGAGCCCCAGCAGAGCGTGCCGGAAGCTATCTCTTCCTCAGCGACCAGCCGAGCTTGGTACAAGGCCAATCCCACGCACCCCACCAGGACCACCCTCTGCCCCTGCCACAGCAACCAACCTCCGGCGCGCCACACCGGCTGGCCGCTCAGCTCCGGCTAGCCCATTGCTGCTGCCTGCCATAGCCACAACAGCCAGGGCCAGCCGATGATCACCACCGGTCCCCGGCACCCGCTCAGGCACCACAGCACGGCCAAGAGCAGGCTGCGGGGGACGGGCTGTACCCAACTGTGGGTCAGGTATTGCCACAAAGCTGCGCAACCGGCTCTGGAGGGAAAGGGCAGGCAGATGTCTTTTCCGGCAGACTGCCACGGTGGACACGCTTGGCTGCTGCGGAGGGCTGGTCAGCCAACCCGCCTGACTGTCGGGCATCCGACCAAACAAGGCAAGGACCAGTAGGCTGAGGACCACCAGGATGTGCAAAGATTGAAGTTGTGCAAACGACCGCTTCGTGGTATGCTGCATTTGGGCTGACTCGGAGATTCGGTACAAGGTGTTCCAGCAAATACAGTGTACCACATTCTGCGCGTTGGCCCACTCTGATTATGGGCAACCTTCAGTCCCCTTTTTCGGACCTCTGCACGACCTCATGTGCCTTTCAGCCATTTTCTCCCTATTCTCAGGTCCCCAGCGTGTGACGCTTACACCTGTTTCGCGATAGTAGGCTTGCACCAACCAATGCCGCCGATCTCGAGGTGGACCGATCCTGGCTGCCGCAGGCTCGACCGCAGGTCCTGATCTTGAAAAGGCCAGGCCAGCAAGTTGGCGTTCAAGATGTAGGTATTAGAAACTCGTTGGGGTCAGTGTTCCGCGAGGATTTGTCGTTTGTGGTACAGCATGCTAGAATCGCAGCGACGTGAGATTGGGGGCGATGAGGGCGTGAGCCTACTGAGCGGTTTGCTAGCCTGTGGTCGTTCCTCAGGGTGGGATGCAGGGGATACGATGAAGACGGTGACTGGTGGAGATGGTTTGAGTGCTCAAGTGCTGCGGTGTGCTGGGTAGGGTATCCTGATCATGTTGGAGCTATTGCCCAAGCTGCCGCTCTACTGGAGCTTCTATCACCTGGGTTGGCCCAGGATGCTGCCTTTCAGTGTCGTCGTCAGCGTCAGTTTTCGCTGCAACAGCAAGTGCAAAACCTGTGACGTGTGGCGCAAGCCCAACGACGATATGATCGGTCGAGGAGTGGCGCAAGGTATTTGCCAATCTGGGCCACGCTCCCTTCTACCTGACCTTCACCGGCGGCGAGCCTTTCCTGCGAGCTGACCTGCACGAAATGGTCATCGCGGGCGCGGAGCTGTGCCGGCCCGGCGTGATCACCATCCCCACCAACGGGCTGCTGACCAAGCGCATCCTCGACCGGGTGGACCAGATCTGCGCGGCCGCTCCCCATTCGCAGATCGGCATCAACCTTTCGCTGGATGGCATCGGCGAGGAGCACGACGAGATCCGCAACGTGCCGGGCAACTGGGAGCGGGCCATGGAGACCTGGCAGGGGTTGAAAGAACTCCAGGCCCGGCACAAGAACCTGGTACTCAGCGTGCACACCGTCGTCTCCAAGTTCAACACCCACCGCATCCGTGATATCGTCGAGGGCCTGGAATTCCTGGAGCCCGATTCCTACATCACCGAGGTTGCCGAAGAGCGGGTAGAGCTGGACACGGTGGGCTGGGACATCACGCCAGCCCCCGAGGAATATGCGCCCATTGCCGACTATTTGTCGGCGCGGGCCAGGCAGCGCTGCCCACGTCGGACCCTGGTGCGGCTCCCAGAAGGCACTGGCCCGCTTCACGCAGGCCTTCCGGGCCCAGTACTACCAGCTGGCCAAGCGGATCCTGCAGGAGCAGAGGCAGGTCATCCCCTGCCAGGCCGGCTGGGCCAGCGGACACATCGCGCCCAACGGCGACGTATGGACTTGCTGCATCCGCGCCGAGCCGGTAGGCAATCTGCGCGAGACGAACTATGACCTGCGTCCCATCTGGTACGGAACAGGTCGGCGAAATGCGCCGTCTGCGCCGGAGCATCGCCGCCGCGAGTGCGCCTGCCCCATGGCCAATGCCAGCTATGCCAACATGCTGCTCCACGCACCTACCGTGGCCCGGGTGACCAGAGATGTGCTCTGAGGCGCCTGGTCGCGCCCTCTTACTACTCGGCGCACGTCCCCAAATGTGACAAGCATTTGCCAACGCTGTAAAACGATGGTATCATGGGCGAGCTTGCGGCTACTGCTGCTGGCTGTGCCAAAGGTGGTGGCCGCCATTTTGCCTTTGTCGCCGGATCTGGCGGGTAGGACCAGATTGGGTCTGTTCGTTGTGTTGTACGCCGGGCGATGCTGGCAAGGCGCTCGGGCGTGTCCTCGAGGATAGAGTATGGGTCAGGATCTCGTCGAATGCAGTGCGGGCGGCAGGGGTGGTCGGTGCTGGGGGCGCAGGCTTCCCCACCCACGTCAAAGTCGTCAGCCCAGGTGGATACGGTCATCGCCAATGGCGCCGAATGCGATCCGCTGCTCCAGTGCGACCAACGGCTGATGGAAAGCCGCGCCGCCGAGATGGTCCAGGGCCTGCAGCTGGCCATGGAGGCCACCGGCGCGACGCGGGGCATCCTGGCGCTGAAAGAAAAGTATGAGGCCGCCAGCTGCTGCCCTGCGTAGAGCGGTCGCTGCACAGCAGGGCCAGGCAGACCTGAGCCTGCTTGCTGATGGAGAGCCGCTATCCGGCCGGCGACGAGTTTGTGCTGGTCTACGAGGCAACCGGCCGCTTGGTGCCCGAGACGGGCTAGCCGCTGCATGTGGGCTGCCTGGTCCAGAACGTGCAGACGCTGTTCAACATTGCCCGGGCAGCCAAGGGCGCCGCCGTGACCCATCGTCTGCTGACCGTAGCCGGAGCCGTGGCCCGACCGGTCACGCTTTGGGTCGCCGATGGGTACGGCCATCCGCGATGTGCTGGCTTGGGCCGGCGGCATGCAACTGCCCCGCTGGTCCGAGCGCACGTGCCGAGGATTATGCGGTGGTCGTCGGCGGGCCGATGATGGGCCGGGTGGCAGCGGATCTTGGTGAGCCGGTGACCAAGACGACCAGCGGGCTTGCTGGTCCTGCCCCGGGACAATGCGGTGGTGCGCTACATGACCCGCTCCGGCACATCGTGGGTGCGTCGAGGCATTTCGACCTGCGATCAGTGCCGCGATTGCACCGATCTCTGCCCGCGCTACCTGTTGGGCCACAACTTGGAACCCCACGAGGTGATGCGAGCCATCAACTATGGACTGGACGCGACCGGCCGACAAGGTGACGGCTGCGGTGCTGTGCTGCGAGTGCCGCCTGTGCGAGGCATATGCCTGCCCGCTGGAATTGTCGCCCATGGCCTACTATGTGTCGCATCAAGCAGGAGCTGCGGGCACAGGGCTGGATCAACGAGGTGCACAAGACGGACTGACTTTCAAGCCGCACCCGATGCGCGAGTACCGACTGGTGCCTACGCACCGGCTCATCGCCCGGCTTGGGCCTGACCGAGTGGGAGACACCAGAACTGCCTGTTGGACGAGAGCGACTACCGGCCGGCAAGGGTGTCGATCCCGCTGGACCAGCATATCGGCGCGCCGGCCAGGCCGGTGGTGTCTGTGGGCCAGCACGTAGAGGCTGGAGATCTGATTGCCGAGATCCCGGAAGCGGCACTGGGAGCCAACGTCCATGCCTCCATCACGGGACGGGTAGACGAAGGTTGGCGAGTCCGAAATTGAGGTCGTGGCTTGAGCGGAGGAGCGTGATACAGGACGATGATCGAGCCAGCCATCGCTCTGGTGGAAACGAATAGCATTGCTGCTGGCATTCTGGCCGGCGACACCATGGTCAAAAAGGCCGATGTGCAGCTCCTGGAGGCACGCCCTATCTGCCCGGGCAAGTACATGGTCCTCATCGGCGGTGAGGTCGGGCCGGTACGCGAGTCGTACCAGGTGGGCGTCGCTGCGGCAGCCGATACCCTGGTGGATCAATTGTTGCTGCCCAACGTGCACCGCTCGGTCTTTCCGGCGCTGATGAGCGCCGCGCCGCCGCGAGGGGACGAGGCGCTGGGCATCATCGAAACGGTGACGGCGGCGGTCTGCATTGTCGCCGCCGATGCCGCGGCCAAGGCCACCGATGTGCAGCTGCTTGGAGATCCGGCTGGCCAATGGCCTGGGTGGCAAGAGTTTTGTGCTCATGGAGGGCACGGTGGCCGACGTCGAGGCGGCGGTGGCGGCCGGCGTGGAGTTGGTCAAGCAGGAAGGACTGTTGATCCGCCAGGTGATCATCCCGCAAGCTTCACGAGCAGATGCGGGAGAAGATACTCTAACATGCAATTTGCACGGGTGATCGGCACGCTGGTTGCCACGCAAAAGTACGAGGGTCTGGAGGGCGTCAAGTTTCTGGTCGTCCAGCCGCTGGACAAGCACCGGCGAGCCGGTCGGGCGAGCCGCAGATCGCGGCCGATGGGACAGCCCAGGCCGGGCCGGGAGAGCTGGTGTTCATGATCTACAGCCGCGAGGCGGCCCTGGCCCTGCCAGAGATGGTTTGTGCCGGTGGATCTGGCCATCACCGGCATTGTGGACGAGGTGGACGTACTCTGATGTATATTGGGCGGGTGAGCGGCACGGTGGTGGCCACCATCAAGAACGAGCTGTTTCGAGGGCCGCAAGCTGCTGGTGGTGGACAAGCTGGACCTGGATGGCCAGCCCACGGCCAAGTACGACATCGCCGTGGACATGGTCCAGGCCGGCGTGGGCGACCGGGTGCTGGTGCTGGACGAGGGCAACTCGGCGCGGCAGATCGTGGACCGCGAGCCGATGGGCGCGATCCGGGCGGTTATCGTGGGCATTGTGGACGAGGTTGCGCCTGGCTGGCGGTGGGATCGCTTAGCAATGGCCTACGGTGAGATCTCGACGGCTCGAGCGAGGGCAGGGATGCGCGTCACAGAGCACGAGCTGCGCCAGGAGATGGTCCGCGTTGGGCGGCTGATGTGGGAGCGGGGCTTTGTGGCTGCCACCGACGGCAACCTCTCGGCCCGACTGGGGTCCGACCGGCTGCTGGTCACGGCCAGCGGCGTGAGCAAGGGCTTTCTCTCCGACCGACGATCTGGTGGTCATCCGGCTGGACGGCGAGCCGCGTGTCATCCTACCGCGGGCGGGGCAGCGGCCCTCGTCGGAGATTGCGATGCACCTGGAGGTCTATCGCCAGCGGCCTGACGTGCATGCTGTGGTCCATGCCCATCCGCCGCTGGCGACGGCCTTCAGCATTGCCGGCGTGTCGCTGGCCCGCTGCGTGATCCCCGAGGTGATTGTCACCCTGGGCGGCATCCCCACCACCGAGTATGCGACGCCGGGCACGCCGGAGGTGCCGGAGAGCATCCGCCAGGCCATCCGGGACTATGACGCCTTGATCCTGGCCCATCACGGCAGCCTGACGGTGGGCAATACGCTGTGGGAGGCCTATCTGCGCCTGGAGAAGGTGGAGCACACGGCGCAGATCACGCTGGCGGCGCAGCAGTTGGGCCAGGTCAGAACGCTGTCCCCGCAGGCGGTAGAAAAGCTGGCGGAGAAGCGCCGCGAGTTGCTTCAGCGTGACAGGGCCGCGACCTGTGTGAAGGGTGCACGGTCTGCGTGCTGGGTGACGATCATGAGATTCCGTCTGTATCCTATCGATGCAGTCCCGGCCTGTGTACGAGGCGGTGCTGGTGCGGCAGATTGCACAGTCCGTGGTACGGACCATTCAGAAACCCTGAAGGAGAGGCTGAGCGATCATGAAAGGTTTGATTCTGAGCGGCGGAAAGGGAACCCGGCTCTACCCGATCACCTACACCAGCGCCAAGCAATTGGTGCCGGTGGCCAACAAGCCGGTCCTCTTTCGCGTCATCGAGGCCATCCACGACGCGGGCATCGACGACATTGGCATCGTCGTGGGCGACACCGCCACGGAGATCAAGGAGGCCGTGGGCACCGGACGGCGGTGGGGCGTCAAGATCACCTACATCCAGCAGGATGCACCCCTGGGTCTGGCCCACGCGGTCAAGGTCAGCCGGGACTATTCTGGGCGATGACAAGTTTGTCATGTTCCTGGGCGACAATGTCATCGAGGGCGGCATCTCGGGGCTGATCGGCCAGTTTGAGACCAGCGACTACAACTGCCAGATCGTGCTGACGCCGGTGGAGAATCCATCGCAGTATGGCGTGGCTGAACTGGATCCCGATACGCGCCGCATCATCCGCCTGGTGGAAAAGCCGCGCAACCCGCCCAGCAACCTGGCCTGGTGGGCATCTATATGTTCGACGAGCATGTCTGGGAGGCGGTGAATGCCATCACGCCTTCGTGGCGCGGCGAGCTAGAGATCACCGATGCCATCCAGTACCTGGTGGACAAGGGATACAACGTCCATCCCTACGTCCACCGCGGATGGTGGATCGATACCGGCGCGCCGGGCGACATGCTGGAGGCCAACGACCTGGTGCTGGATGAGATCGAGCACCGCATCGAGGGCTATGTGGACCGCGACTCCCAGGTCAATGGCAAGGTGACCATCGAAAGGGGCGCAGAGATCATCAACAGCCGCATTCGCGGGCCGGCCATCATTGGCGAGGATGCGCGCATTGTCAACTCTTACGTCGGGCCCTTCACGTCGATCTATCACCACGTGCTGATCGAGGACAGCGAGATCGAGCATAGCATCGTGCTGGAGCACAGCCAGATCTTGGATATCCCCTACCGCATTGAGGACAGTCTCATCGGGCGTGACTCCGAGATCACGCGCTCGCCCATCAAGCCCAAGGCGCTCAAGATGACGTTGGGCGATCATAGCAGCGTGGGAATCCTGTAGGGTATGAGCAAGTGCCTGCGCAACGGCGGGCAGCAGCATTTTCGATATAAGAAGAAAGGAGGTGAAAGCGTGGGCTCTGTAAAAAAGTGGCGCCAGAAGAAGGCGTCCAAGCACAAACACCGCAAGATGCTCAAAAAGACACGCTGGCAGCGGAGGAAATAGTCCCCGCTGGCGACGATTTCTTTGTACGCTTGACCGGTTGCGAATGCCAGGCAACGAGACCAAAGTGCGCCCCATGACGTGGCCAGCGGACTGCCCCAAGGGTGTCCCGGGCCGGTGCAGAATGGATCTCGTTTGTTTGGCATTCGCAACTAATCTGTTGTGCGTAGCCTAGATAAAGACAACGCCGGTTTGTCCTGGAACTGCCGGGCACGGCTTCACTATCAATCGGGAGGTTGAGCCCTGCTTTCGTCCGCCAGAACCGGGCCGATACCTTTGTCCAACACGAGGACCTGGTACAGCGCATGGTAGCCGTGGGACTCGAGGGCTACTTTCGGGTTTGTGAGCGGCAACGATGGCGTTCTCAAGTTCCTGCGCAAGGGCACGACCAGGCAGACAAGCTCCGCCGTGGACCGCATCTGCAGAAGGGTAAGTGAGTATCATGAAGAACCTGTTGATCACGGGCGGAGCCGGCTTTATCGGCTCCAATTTTGTGCGCTATATCCTGGACAAGTATCCCGAGTATCGTGTGGTCGTCTTTGACAAACTAACCTACGCCGGGAACCTGGACAACCTCAAGGATGTCGCCGAGCGTTTTCCAGAGCGCTACGTCTTTGTCCAGGGCGACATTGCCGATGCTACGGCCGTGGATGCCACCATACAGGACAATGACATCGATACCATCGCCAACTTTGCGGCTGAAACCCATGTGGACCGTTCTCTGATGGAACCTGACGCTTTCATCAAGACGGACGTCTACGGCACCTACGTATTGCTTGAAGCAGCCAAAAGGTACGGCGTTGAGCGTTTCCACCAGGTCTCGACTGACGAAGTGTATGGCGATATTGCTCCTGGCCGCTCTTCCGTGGAGACCGATCCACTACAGGCGCGCAGTCCCTATTCGGCAAGCAAGGCTGGCGGTGATATGATGTGTATGGCCTACCACAACAGTTTTGGCGTGCCGGTGACCCTTACCCGCGGGGCCAACAACATCGGCCCCTACCAGTACCCGGAGAAGGTGGTGCCCCTCTTTGTCACCAACGCTCTGGATGACCAGCCTTTGCCGCTGTACGGAGACGGCCGGCAGATGCGTGACTACCAGCATGTCCTCGATCACTGTGAGGGCATTGACATGGTACTTCACCACGGTGAACTTGGCGAGGTCTACAACGTGGGTACGGGCGTGGAGACCGAAAATATCGTCATGGCCCGGGCGATCCTCGACCTGCTTGGCAAGCCGCACAGTCTCATCCGCTATGTGACAGACCGCCCAGGGCACGACCGGCGCTACTCGCTCAACGTGGGAAAGATCCACAGCCTGGGCTGGCAGAGCCGGCATGATTTTGCGGAGGCCATCGAAGAGACGGTTCGCTGGTACGTGGACAACGAATGGTGGTGGCGCAAGATCAAGAGCGGAGCGTATCGGGAGTACTATAGCCGGTGGTACGGCGAGCGCTTGGCCGAGGCCAGCTAGACCTCGGTGGTGCAATACTTATGCTGCAGCCCAGTTCAAGGGGCAGCAGGATACCTTGAGGCTGTTGGGCTGCCATCGGATTCCACTGGATAGGATTCCTATGGAAGGAGTGGAACCAAGCTCTGGAACAAAGCTTGATAGGCTTCGTTGACGCTGAGGTTGCCCCCGCTCCAGCCTCCGATGGCGTGAATGTTTGGCGACACGAAAGCTGCTCCTAAGCCCTGCCACTCTTCTTTCACAGGCGTCTCAATCTGGATCCAGGTACCCAGGCGAGGATCGTAGCGCTCGTTGAAGGCCAGGTAGCTGGCAATGCCCCCGCCGATGGCATACAATTGCTCGCGAACGGGCACCACCGTCACCCCCCCCCTGGTCAGCGTCATGGCCGGTAGTGGCGTCCAGGTATCGGCGGCTGGATCGTAGGCATCCAGTGTGTTGAACTCGGCTACGTCGTCATAGCCGCCCACCACATAGATTCGATCCCCGAGGGGCGCTGCGCCCAGGAATCCCCGCGCCGTTTCCATCGACGTTCGCTTTTCCCATCGATCTGATTCGGGATCGTAGCGGTAGACCGAATCGGCGTAGCCTTTCCCTGCCCGCCCACCAAAGACATAGATCTGGCCGTCGAGTGCGGCTAACCCATAGGCCCCCAGTGGCTCAGGCATCGGCGCGCGGACCAGCCAGGCATCCTGGTCCGGATCGTAGACTTCCAGCGCATCAAGAACCTGCTGTTCAGCATTGATCCCACCGGGCACATAGATCAAGCCGCCCACTTCAACCGCCGAGACATAGCCGGCCGGTGTTGGCTTGGCAGTCCGTGTTGTCCATGAATCGGTCTCGGGATCATAGACCTCAAGCTTGCCCGTCACGCCTTCGTTGCTGATGCCGCCAATGGCATAGATCAACCCTCCGTGCTCAACCACGGCCAGGCCCGTTCGTGGGGTAGGCATTTGTGCCCGCGTATGCCAGCGTGTGGTGGGCGGCCCGGCGGGGGCCGTGGGGAAGGCCTCGCTGATAGGATTCGGGGCCTGGCTGTTGGCCTTGTTCTCCAGCAGTACGGGGACCAGTACTGCCACCGCGGCCAGCAGCATGGCCACCACCAAGCTCACGCGCTTCAGGGTCGATACCTGGGGCCAGCGCTCCAACTGGGGCAAGGCAGGCACGGGCTGCGCCTCTTCCACTGCTTCAGTGGCCCCTTCTTCCTGCTCCTCGTCGTTGTTATCAAGGCGGGGTACCGCCACCCAGCCTTGATGCACTGCCACCATCGTCGCCTCAGTGCGCGAGGCCACACCGAGCTTGGCATAGATGTTACGCAGATGAACCTTGACCGTATTGACGCTTATGACCAGTTCTTGAGCAACCTGTTGGTTGGTGGCGCCCGTGGCCACCAACTGCAGGATCTCCATTTCCCGATCGCTCAGGCTCCCCAACTCGTCTGCCAACTCAAACTCCGGTTTTCAATGACATCAAGGTCTGATCGCTGCAAGAGCAGGGCCATTATCGCACACAAAAGGCCCAAGGGCAAATCTGTAGGCTGTCGCCCTATCTGGAAGAGCCAATCGCCAGTGGGTGGACCTCATTCTAGTGGCTAGTGGCTCGCCCTGCTCGGTCCTGGAAACTGCCCAATACCATAACCATAGATTCCGCATCGCGCCCTGAGGGTTGTTGGTCACCAGCGCTTTATGGCCACAGCCCCAACGATCGTGTCCAGACGATCCACGCTCCCAGAGCCAGATAGGGGCCGTAGGCCATGGCATCCTTGCGTCCGGCGCGTCGCGTCGTCAGCAGGACAAAGGCCACCACACCGCCGGCCAGGATGCTGTACAGCAGGCCGGTGAGGATGAGCGGGTAGCCCAGTACCGCCCCCAGCACCGCGGCCAGCTTCACGTCGCCCAGGCCCATGGCGCCCCGTTGGATGAAGGCCAGCAGGAGGAACAGTCCGCCAGCCACGATCAGGCCCAGAGCAGCGCTGAGTGTTGCCGGCTGGCCCAGCCAGATCACCTGGACCACGGCCCAGAGAAGCAGGGTTAGCACCAGGGCGTTGGGGATACGGCGCACTCGATAGTCCACCAGGCTGATAGCCAGGAGCATGCCAGTGACCACGAGAACTGTGAGGATCTGGTCGAAGCCCGGTGCCTGCCGGCCCAGGCAGGCGCCCAGGGCAGCCATGCCCGCCATCGCCATCGCTGCTGGCAGGGCAATCGCCCCCCCTGCTCCGCGCAGCAGGGATCTGTGCCAGGACTCCTGCTCATCCGGCGACTTGGCCCTGGAGGGTGGCGAAAAGTGGTGCGCCGCGAGCCAGGCTGCCAGGCCGGTGATGGCTCCCAGGGCGCCACCGATCAGTACCAGCATGCTGTCTGTCCCTGCCCGTCCTGCTGTGCCATCAGGGGAAGAACCTCACGGCGTTGGCCTCATCAGGCGACGGCGGTACGACGCCCCCTGAGCTGCCACATTCCGAAGTACAGCCACTGAGGCATCCTCGCAAGCGATATAGCTGGCACCTGGTCTGGAATGGTTCAGAGGTTTGGCGATGATCAACTCGCCCATGGTGAGGGTGATCGTCGCCGGGTAGGTCGGAGAAAGCGAAATCGTCTGGCGCGAGGACCTTGGCTCGTCATCATGGCTGTTTGTCACTGTGAGATCTCTGGCGTGAGCCTCAAAGGTCAAGCTGGCTGCCAGTCCCAGGAAGAGTTGGATCACCCCTCGACAAGCGTCCAACCTACGGGTTCAATGCCAGGAATTGCCTCCCTCCATGTGGTACTTGCATTATAGTACACGATCCACTGAATGACAAGATTCTCGTCATCGCGGTGCCTCATCGACAGAACCAGGGCCCCGTGAGTGGATTCTGAGCGAATTTGCACCTAATTCTTGGCATCACGCCATCGCCACGTCCCGGACTAACTTCTGACGTTCCTGTCACCTGAGGGTGCGCCTCGCTATGGTACAAGCCATGGGCAGAGTAGCACCACCGGTCCTGGTCGCATAATTCTCGGTTATAAGCGACTGTACCCGCTTGTCACCAAGCCAGGTCTGTGCTATACTCGGTACCTGGCTTTTTTGATGCAAAGGGCGCCATCATCAACCTTGACGATGTCCTGGTTGAACCCCTGGTAACAAACTGGCGTGATTGGCGCGGTCCAGCGGGCAGGGCTTGACCACACGTTTCCCATCTCGCGGTGACGGCCGTGCACGATTCCTCGCAGAACCGGAATCAGGGTCTGCTAGACATAAAACAAATCTCGGAGGTTGAACGATGCGCGAAAGACTCATGAGAATCTGGCCTGAAATTGAGTGGATTGAAGACGCCGAATTGAAGGAGCAGGTCTACCTGACCTGGGAGTATGCCCTGGAGCAGAGCGTCCTGAGTCCTGAAGATCTGGAGGTGATCCCTTTCACCCTGTTGATCAAAGACTGTGACGTGACCTTCATGGAGCACAAGCGGGCGGTGGTCCACATCGCAGTCGATTCGGCCCGGGCCATGCAGCGCTTTTTTGGCGACAAGCTACCCATCCACATGGACTACCTCATCGCCGGCGCCATCCTCATCGACGTTGGCAAACTGCTCGAGTATGTCATGGAGGACGGCCAAGCCGTCGTCGGCAAGACGGGCGCGCTGCTGAGACATCCCTTTACCGGGGTGGGATTGGCCATGCGTTTTGGAGTCCCGGACGAAATCTGTCACATGATCGTTGCCCACTCCAAGGAAGGCGATCTGGGCAGGAGGACCACCGAGTCTCTCATCGTTCACCACGCCGACTTTATGAGTTTTGAGCCCTTCAAGGCTGAAACCCTGAGGTTCTGACCCTTTCCTCAGCCCCTCGATGGGGGAGGCCGTGAGCTTGGAAAAACCTGGCCACCGGACAGCACCATTCATGTCGCGGATCGAAGAGGACGAGACCCTGGAGCGCATTCGCTTCCGGGGTGATCCGGTGGCAAACCCAGAGAACGTTGTCTCGATGGGGAGGGCGCGGTTCACGATCCTCACGTCCCGGCTGCTCAGGCTCGAGTGGTCAGGGGCTGGTCTATGGGAGGACCGCGCTACCTTTGCCTTCCCGATCCGAAACGGACCAGCCCATGCCTACGAGACGTGGCTGGAAGGCGACGTGCTGGTCGTTGACACCGGCGCGCTGCAGCTCCGCTACCGGCCAGACGGCCCGTTCAGTGACGGGAACCTGTCAATCTCTTTCGATCTTGAGGGCGCACCCCGGTCCCGGATCTGGAGACCGGGGTGCGCCAACCCTTCAAACCTGAGGGGCACCCGGCGCACGCTGGACGAGTGCCCGGGTGATGCAGCCCTGGGTGAGGGCCTGCTCTCGCGCGCCGGGTGGGTGCTATTCGACGACAGCCGCTCGGTGACTTTTGATACCGTCGATGGCTGGCCCGCGCCCCGCCCTGAGCACGAACTCCAGGACTGGTACTTTTTCGGCTATGGCCACGACTACCAGGGCGCCCTGGCCGAGTACCAGCAGTTCGGGGGCCCAATCCCCCTGATCCCCCGCTACGTTCTGGGGGCTTGGTGGTCGCGCTACTGGGCCTACAGTGACCAAGACCTCAAGGACCTGGTGCAGGACTTTTGCGGGCACGATCTGCCGCTGGACGTGCTGGTCGTGGACATGGATTGGCATACCCCGCACTCCTGGACCGGGTACACCTGGAACCGCGACCTGTTTCCCGATCCGCCCGCCTTCCTTCGCTGGGTACACGACCAGGGCTTGCTAGTCACGCTCAACCTGCACCCGGCCCAGGGGGTGCAGCCCTTTGAAGAGGTCTATCCCCGCTTTGCTGAGGCCATGGGCCTTGACCCGGACAGCGGGGAAGCCATCCCCTTCCGCATCACCGATAAGCGCTTTGTCAAGCACTACCTTGAACTGCTGCACCGACCGCTGGAAAGAGATGGCGTAGACTTTTGGTGGATGGACTGGCAGCAAGGAGAAGCGTCAGAGATGGAGGGGCTCGACCCGCTGACGTGGCTCAACCACATCCATTTCCAGGATTCGACGCGGCGCGGCAGGCGGCCTATGCTCTACAGCCGCTGGGGCGGGTTGGGCAACCACCGCTATCCTATTGGTTTCTCAGGGGATACCTATGTAACCTGGCAGGCCCTGCAGTTCCAGCCCTTTATGACCGCTGCGGCATCAAATGTGGCCTATGGCTGGTGGAGCCACGACGTCGGCGGCCACATGGGCGGCGCCACCGAACCAGAACTGTATGCTCGCTGGGTGCAGTTCGGTGCCCTGAGCCCCTGCCTGCGCCTGCACGCAACCAAGGACGCGCTTGCCGAGCGACGGCCCTGGAAGTATCCCCATGAGGTCTATGAGGCGGCCAGGGTAGCGTTTCATCTGCGCTACCGGCTGGTCCCATACCTGTACACGATGGCTCGCGCGGCGCATGATACGGGCATTTCGCTCTGCCGTCCCATGTATTACGAGTACCCCGAGGAGATGGCCGCCTACGCTGCCCGCTACCAGTACTTCCTCGGAGACCAGATGATTGCCGCTCCCCTGGTCTTTCCGGCTGACGCTGAGACGGGCATGGCCGCTACCGATGTATGGATACCCAAGGGATTGTGGATCGATTACCAAAGCAAAGAGACCCATGCCGGACCGCGCTGGGTGCGCTTCGTCGGCGATCTAAGCCGCATACCCATGCTGGTAAAGGCCGGAGCGATCCTGCCCCTGGCACCTGCCGCGCCTACTGCGGACAGTGTCTCCTACGAACCCTTGATTCTCTCTGTGTTTCCCGGGTCTGGCGGAGCCTTTCGCCTGTACCAGGACGACGGCCTGACCGATGCCTACAGAACTGGACAACATGAATGGACCGCGATCCGGACGAGGATGGAGGGCGAGAGTGGTTGGGTTGTGGAGATTGATCCCGTGGAGGGCTGCTGTGAAGCGTTGTCGCCCCAGCGGAGCTACGAGATCCGGCTCGAGGCCAGTCGCCACCCGATGTCCGTGACTGTGGATGGGCAGGAAACCCAGGATTGGGACTATGAAGCCAACACCCTCACTACAACAATCCGTGTGCCAGCCCGTGACAAGCAACAACCTGTGGTAGTTGCCGCCATGGCCGCGGCTGGGGTTTCGGTCCTGGGCGAGGTTCACAACCAAGAGCTGATCCGTCGCGATGTCCAGCGCTTGCTTGGTGATCGGTGCCCTCAGGATGCGTCAGATGCCGAGGCCATTATGGGTGTTGAGAGCCCCGGCCGGCGGGATGCCATCGCGCGCCTGGGCGGACCCTTTGTGCGTTTTGTCGAGTTCCTCATGCCAGAGGAGGCGTCTCAGCAGTTGGGGCGGGTCATCATCGGCTCGCCAGCTGCTTCGAACCAGCCGTACGCCGCCGAGATAGCTTTCGCTCTGTTTCGTAGCGGCGACATCCAGAACTATGGCATCTCGATAGAACGGGCTGTTGACTCCCAGATCGTAGATACGCCATTCGGGCATGATGGAAAACTACGATCCTCCTGTTGGCAAGCGGAGGTGAGACTCTCCTGGCACGGTGAGACGCTTACCTATTCCTACCAGAGCAGTTCGCTGTTCCCAACCATCTATGCGTGGCGGGTGTTGGTCTACAATCAAGACGAGCAATCTCTCCTGCTCGATGAGGTCCTGGAAGATGAGAGGGATCAGAATCACGCCCTCGATTGGCGATCCTATTGCCAGGATGATGGCTCTCCGCCGGCGAACTTGACCGATGGCTACACTCTCGATCTAGCCGGGGAACACGCGGGCCGCCTGGCGGCTGGCGAGCCCCTGGCGGCTTATCTGGCAACGACCATCTCTAGCCCTGACGAGCGAGAGGCTGTTTTTCTGGTCTGGGCGGAATGCAGGACAGACTGGTTCCTCAACGGACAGAGGATCCAGATACTGCCTGAGGAGCAGGAAACGGCCATGCCTCCCTTCTACCGCCCAACACGCAAGAGCGCTGTGTTGTACTTGCGCGAGGGCGCGAACTCGCTGGTGGCGGCCTCCCTGCCTTCAGAGTCGATCCGTGCCTCTACCGGACTGCCCTATTGGCGCTTTGGCGGAGCGTTTGTGGCGCCGGACGGCCGGGTGATGTCCGATCTAGGGTTCGGATAGGCCGCATCTGATGTTTGCTGGTTTGTCCCTTCTGGCGTAGAATAAGCCTATGGATGCTGAGATGGCTTGGTGGCCCTTCGCTGCCGTTTTCAGCGTAGCCCTGGTCTTGGCTTTGGCCGGTACGCCGTTGGCTGGCGCCCTCGGGCGTCGTTGGGGATTGGTGGACAAACCGGGCCCCCGCAGGTGGCATATGGGTTCCATCCCTAGAACGGGCGGCATTGCGCTCTTTGTTGCTTTCTTTGCTGCTGCTTTGTTGGCCCAATGGCTGCCGGTACCCCGCCAGGACCCCAATGAGCTGACTCGCTTTCTGGGTATTGCCATCGGGTGTATATTCGTCTTTGTCTTTGGCCTAGTCGATGATCGGCTTGAGCTGCGCGCGACCCCCCAGTACATAGCGCAGGCGCTCGCGGCCTTTATCGCCATCGCCTTCATGGTATTCATTGAACGGGTGATGAACCCCTTCACGAACAGTATCTTGGTCTTTCCCTTTGCCTTTGTCATTACCCTTACCGTGGTCTGGATCATGGGCATGATCAACACCATCAACTTTATGGATGGCCTTGACGGTTTGGCAGGAGGTATCGGAGCCATCGTGAGCGCAGTGCTGGCTGCCCACATGCTGCGTGAGGGGCAGCTCAGTGTGGCACTGCTGCCTCTGGCTCTGTTGGGCGCAACCCTGGGATTTCTCCCATTCAACTTTTACCCGGCCCGCGTATTCATGGGAAGTTCGGGCTCGTGGGTACTGGGCTACGCCATCGCTACGCTGGGGATCGCTGCCGGAGCCAAGCTGGCGACAGTGTTGCTGGTGTTGAGCATCCCCATTGTGGATGTGGCCTGGTTGATCATCAGCCGCTTTCGAGCCGGGCAGTCAATCGGCCAGGCGGACCGCCGCCATTTGCACTACCGCCTGCTCGATCTGGGGCTGAGCCAGCGCCAGGTAGTGCTGCTCTACTATGGCTATTGCATCGCCCTGGGCGGAGCTGCGTTGCTGATCCAATCCCGGATGCTCAAGCTGGTCACATTGGTGGTTCTGGCTGTGGCAACAGTGGCTTTTCTGGCCTGGTTGGCACGGCGTCCCCCGCGTACAGAAGGCCTTTCCTGATAGCTGTGCTGTGTCGGTGAGGACACTTACTTGACCGAACATCTCTTTGCGGTTAAAATCGGGGCAATCCAACGGGAGCATACCATTTGATGACGGACGTACCGAACGCAACAGATTTGGTCCAACGAGGGCAGGCGGCTGCGCGTGTTGGCCTTCGAGACAAAGCTCGCGAGTATCTGCGCGAAGCGGTTCAGCTCGAGCCGGACAATGTCCAGGCCTGGCTTGATCTAGCTGGCGTCGAGAACGAGCCTGCAGCAAAGGGGCAGTGCTTTGAAACTGCCCTTCGTCTGGACCCAGACAACGTGGATGCGCGGCTGGGCCTGGAGCTGCTACAGCCCGATCTGGTCTCTGAAGTTGCCGCTGAACCGATCCATGAGCACGAATTGGATACAGTGATGGCAGACGCCTCGCGTCAGCTCGATGAGGCCGTCGGCCCGCCGCCAGACGGCGAGCTTCCTCTTGATGATGAGGTACTGTACTGCGCCAACCACCCCAGCGTCGAGACGGTATTGCGCTGCAACCGCTGTGGAAAACCGATCTGTACCCGCTGTGCAGTGCAGACACCGGTGGGCTATCGCTGCAAACAGTGCGTCGGCCAGCAACAGGCAGTGTACTTTACCGGGGGCGTGGCCGATTATGCCATTGGGGGCGTGCTTGCCCTGGTGCTGGGCGGAATTGCCAGCTATATTGTCACAGTCATAGGCGCCTGGTTCATTGCCCTCATCCTTGGGCCAACCATGGGCATAGGCATCGCAGAGCTGGTACGTCTGGCAGTCCGGCGTCGCCGGAGCCAGTATCTGTGGCTGTCTGTGGCCACGGGGATTGTGGTGGGCTCCCTTCCGGCCCTTGTGATTAGCTTTGGATCCCTGTGGCGAATGATCGCCTACGGCCTGTTTCTGGTGCTGGCCATAGGCGCCGCTACGGCGCGCCTGCGCTAGCCTCCCGTACTGCAGCCAACCGGCGTGCGCAACCTGCAATCCAAAGCAAGCGCTGTGAGATGAGGTCTCTGTGTTATCCGAACTGACCATCCAAAACCTTGCCATCATCGAACGGGTCCACCTTCAGTTTGAGCCTGGCTTTAACGTACTGACCGGAGAGACAGGCGCTGGAAAATCGATCATCATTGACGCCGTAAGCCTGCTATTAGGCGGCCGTGGCGGGACCGACTTTGTCCGGTCGGGCGCCGACCGGGCTATCATCGAAGGGGTTTTTGGCTTGGACACCGAGACCAGTGCAAGTCTGACCCCGCTTCTCGAGCAGGAGGGCCTGGAAGGCGATGATCCAGCCCTGCTGGTGCTGGCCCGCGAGATCCGTCGCGGGGGGCGCAGCGTCTGTCGCGTCAATGGGCGTGCGGTAGCGCTCCGGGTTCTGCAGGATTTTGGTCAACACCTGGTAGATATCCACGGTCAAACCGAGCATCTTTCGCTGATGCACGTGCGCGAGCATCTGGACTTGTTGGATCGACATGGAGGACTCTGGCCTTTGCGCGATCAGGTGGCCGCATTGGTGAGGGAGCTCTTGGCAGCTCGCCGTGAGTTGTCAGATCTCCGTCGTGATGAGCGGGAACTGGCCCGACGCGTAGATCTGCTGCAATACCAGGTGAGTGAGATAGAGGCTGCGCACTTGGAGCCAGGGGAGGAAACCGCATTGGCCGAGGAACGAGGACGCTTGGCCAATGCGGAGCAGCTAAGAGAACTGGCTGATGAGGCCTACAACTCTGTGTATGAAGGCAGTGAGGATCAGCCGGCGGCGGTGGATCTACTTCAGGTGGTGGCGCGATCCCTGGCCGGCCTGGTCCGGTTGGATCCCTCAACCTCGTCTCTCGGTGAGGTAGCTGAGACCATCAGCTACCAACTGGAGGATCTGGCTGAATCGCTGAGGGACTATCGCGATCAGATCGAGTTCAACCCCAAACGGTTGGACCAGGTTGAGGACCGCCTGGCTTTGCTCCACAGTCTCCAGCGCAAGTATGGCGATACCCTTGGCGAGGTGCTGGCTTATGCCGGTCGCGCCCGGATAGAGCTGGAGACCATCGAGCACAGCGAGGAACGAATCGCGATACTGGAAGGCGAGGAGGACCGGTTGCTGCGCGAGATTGGGGCTCTTGGTACGGTGCTTTCGCAGCGACGCCGGGAGGCCGGCGAGAACCTGGCGGCTGCCATAGAGGCCGAATTGACAGAATTGAGTATGGATGGTGCGCGCTTTGGCGTGAACCTTGCTTGGCGTGATGCTGATGATGGGGCGTACGCTGAGCAGCGCCGCGTGGCATTCGACCTTACGGGTTTGGATCGGGCCGAGTTTCTGGTAGCGGCCAACCTTGGCGAACCGCTCAAACCGCTGGTGCGTGTTGCTTCCGGTGGCGAGACGTCGCGATTGATGTTGGCCCTCAAGACGGTGCTAGCCCAAGCCGACCGTACTCCCACACTAATTTTCGACGAGATCGACGCCGGGATTGGAGGGCGCGTCGGCGCTGTGGTAGGTCAAAAGCTTTGGGGTCTTACATCTGGAGGGGAAGCGGTACTCGTCGCCATCAAGTGCTGTGCGTGACCCATCTGCCGCAACTGGCTGGTTACGGAGACCAGCACCTTTACGTACACAAGCGCATCGTCGGCGACCGGACCGTGACGGAGGTGGAGCGCTTGCAAGACTCCGGGCGAGAGCGAGAGCTCGCCGGAATGCTAGGGACCATCACGGAAAAGACTCAGGCCAGCGCGCGCGAAATGCTCATTGCAAGCCAGGAGGACAAGGATGGTAGAATCCGCGACCAGTTTCCAATGGCTTCTCCCGGCGTAGCTTCCAGTTGACTGATATGACCCAGGCCAAACTTGGATCGAAAAGCTAGAACAGCCTTGCCTGTTCTCATTGCCTTGTACCATGCCTTTGGGCCGTATCCAACAAGCTGACTGCTGGAGGAATGCACATGGACGGATGGTTGGAATCTCTGGTGCCGTGGGGTACTGGAATTATCGTCTGGGCTCAGTCGCTTGGCAATGACGGGCTTGATACCGTCTTTATGTTCTTCACCTTTCTGGGCTACGAAGAATTCTACCTCGTCATCTTGCCCCTGGTCTACTGGAGCATACACAAAGAGGTCGGCATCAAGCTGGGCTTCATCTCGCTGTTCTCGGCCTGGCTCAACAGTGCGATCAAGTACCTGTTCGCGATCCCTCGCCCCTCGGATCCGCGGATTCGCGTTCCTCTGCCACAGTCAACCCCCTCCTTTCCCAGCGGCCACGCCCAGAATGCTGTGGTGAACTGGGGCTACCTAGCCTACCGCGCTGGTAGCCTGGTTTTTTGGCTGGTTGCCGTCATGATCATTCTTGGCATTAGCCTGTCGCGGGTGTTTCTGGGGGTCCACTACCCCCAGGATATCATCGGGGGCTGGCTCATTGGCCTGATCCTTCTCGTCATCTATGTCAAGGCCGAGCCTCCGGCGAGCCGCTGGCTGGGACGGCAGGCTATGGGTGTTCAACTCGTACTGGCCGTCCTTCTGCCGCTGGCTTTGATTCTTGTTCATCCAGCCGATACGTTGGGCTACTACCCGGCTGAGGCCGCGGTAACTCCCATGAGCGCTCTGTTTGGCTTGGGGGTGGGCATCGTCATGGAGCGGGCCTGGGTGCGCTTTCGGGTGGAGGGAGTGTGGTGGCGCCGCGTGATTCGCTACCTGGTGGGCCTTCTGGTGGTGGCAGTGTTCTATGTGGGACCAAAGCTGCTGCTTCCCGAGCAGTCGGGCTACGGATTGGAGACCCTAGCGCGTTTTGCGCGCTATGCACTTTTGGGTTGGGTGGTGGCTTTCCTGGCTCCCTGGATCTTTGTCCGGATGCGCCTGGCCGACCAGGTACCTGGATCGAATCCCTGAGCGTCTGGTACGGTTGTTCGTCCCAGAGCAAGTTGACGGACTGGATTCCCTGTGCTATACTCTAGTCCCAGAGTTCCCGATGAGAAACTCATGATGAGTCGGCGGTGCATGGGGATTGCCCGGTCCCCGGTGACTGCCTGGTTCGACCGCATAGCTAAATGCTAGTGCTGTGCCCTACCGCAACCGGTTTGGTCAAATACGATAGACTCGTGACAATGCTTAAATATCAATGGGGAGGACTACCTATGTCGTCTGAGGTAAGGACAGCAATCCAGGCACTTCCGGCTGCCTTTCTGCCGGAAAAGGCTGGCAATGCCAAAGCCCTTTTTCAACTGGATCTAACCGGCGAGAGTGGAGGCAAATGGGTGTTGGATGTGGCTGATGGAGAGTGCAAGGTTCGGGAACAGGTGGCGGCAAATCCTGACGTTATGGTGGCGATGGACGCGCTTGACTTTGTTGCCCTGTTCGACAATCAGTTGGACCCTGTGCAGGCCTTCATGGGGGGCAGGATCAAAGTCTCAGGCAACCTGGGACTGGTCATGAAGTTTCTTTCTTGGTTCAATCGGGGATCATGAAATGGACCCAAAAACACCGAGAGCTAAGGGTGGCCCAGCCCTTAGCTCTCAATCAAAAAGGAGGAGAAGAAGAGATACTTTCTCGGCATGGCCCATAACGGATTATGAACCGTGCCAGTCTCTCGAGTAGTATCTTACCATGAAGTACTGTATCGTGCTGGACGCAAGGCATACGATTGCCCTACGCTGACTATATGCCACGTTGCGAAGTTGATATAATTACGAGAAAATGGATGAATGTGAGAGGATTATAGGCTAAGGAGAGGTAATGAAGCGATGAATACATCCGACTCGATTGTAGACAAGCGTCTGGTCCGCAACCTGCGCTACAAGCTGACCTATGTCAAGATATTTGAAGGTTACATTGATGCGAATCCTGTCCCAGAGGTGGTGGCACTGCTAAGGTCTTTGATCGAGGCACAGCAATCAGCCATTGCGTCACTGTCAAGCTACCTGCGAGGTCTGGATGTCAACACGCAGGAACTTGATCTCAACGAGAGGCTCCTGGATCAAGCTTCTGAGCGCGAGAACCTCCAGGCCCGGTTGCGCTTTATCCACGATGGCTTGACCAGGGCCGCCTCGTGGTACAAGACGCAACTGATGGACAAAGAGATGACGGCAGACCCAGAGTTGCAAGATCTGCTCCTTGAACTCGGTGAGAGCGAGGCAGCCAAGCTCTGGCGTACCGAGGCCGTCATGAGTGCTCTGAGGGTCGCACTTAAGCCTGAGGAGAAGGACTGGGAAGCGGCGTCCCAACCCGATCCCAAGCAGGACGAAGTTTGGCGCCCCAATCTGGTCGAGGACGTGGGGCGGCCGGCTTGGGGTGGTGGCCAGCGGAAACGCTGGCCCAGGCCATCTAGATACAGCGGCAAAGGCTGAATTTGGGGTAGGATGCAGTGGGATTCGTGCTGGCTGGCTGGTTCAGCCGGTGTCACCGCTGTAACAGATGCCAAGCTCCTCGGTCAAGACACCAAATCCAGAAAGCTTTTGAGTATGCGGGCTGTCGCCCCCCAGATCGTGTACGATCCATAGTTCCAAAAAAGCACGTTGTGCTGGCGCCCGCCATACTCTCGTTTCTCCGTGCGCAAGTGGGCAGGGTCATACAGGAAGGATAGGGGGACCTCGATAACCTGTGCAACCTCTTGCTGGCTGATGTCGTACGCATAGGGATGCGGGATGATACCGACAAAGGGCGTCACAACAAAGTTGGTGATCGTGGCAAAATCATCCAGCGCGCCCAAGATCTCCACCATCTCGGATCGTATGCCAATCTCCTCATAGGTCTCACGCAGGGCGGTATTCAGGAGACCTGCGTCCTCTGGCTCGTAGGCGCCGCCAGGAAACGAGATCTGACCCTTGTGGTGTTCAACGGTCTGGGTGCGCTGTGTGACCAGCACGTGCCACTCGTTTTCCTTGAGCAGTAGGGGGACCAGGACGGCTGCGCAGGTTAGCTCGGGATCGACCACGGTATGGCGCTGACGTTGTGCCAGGACTGTGCAGATCTGTTGTTTGAGATTCGAACGATCAGGTATCATGCTGCAGCCGGCAGCTTTTTAGACATGACTAACTTGTTGCCCTGTTCCAGATCAAAGCTAAAGGAGAGTTCATCCATGAACTGCCTGATCAGGAACAGGCCCAGACCCCCAAGCGACCTCTCGTCGAGAGGAGCATGCACATCCGGATCGGCAATTTCTTCAGGAACAAAGCTCCTGCCCCAATCGCGCACATAGATGACGAACATGCCGTCATCCGTCTTGCATGCGAGTTCCATATCGC
This sequence comes from uncultured Chloroflexia bacterium, assembly GCA_963700285.1. Taxonomy (GTDB): domain Bacteria; phylum Chloroflexota; class Anaerolineae; order JAAYZQ01; family JAAYZQ01; genus CAWANP01. The sequence continues at coordinate 884,727 of CAVOXA010000001.1, forward strand.
CTTGCGCCACGTCCCCGTAGGCGTGATGTACAATGTTGGCGCATGCCTCGTCAACAGCGACCTGGATCTCATACAATGCCTGCTCGCCAAACCCCACCTCCAGAGCCAAATGTGTCACAAAGTCAATGGCAAGGGGCACGTTTGGGAGCGTGGCTTCTATCCTGAGAACAGATTCACTCGGCATCGGCATGTCGGTTGCCAACTTGACAACAGACCGCCGCGCGCCCAAGGCCCGCGCGACCCGGCGGTCATGTCCCAAGGGCTGGCTAGGCAGCGCCTCCAGTTCGGGGCTAACTGGCCTGCAACTCTTGCCAAGGGACGCTAGTCCAATCTCTCATTCAATGCAGGTCTGCGATCCTAGAAGCTGCCCACAGCCTGTGAGTCGCTGTCGTAGAAGGCGAACAGGCGGTGAAAGCCCACGAGTTCGAAATTCTCCTTCAGCCCTGGCTTGATTTCCGAGATGACTACGTTGCCAGGCGGAATCGCCTTTCGGACCTTCATCAGTGCCGAGAGCAGTGCTTTGAGGCCGGCACTGCTGATATAGTCGGCATTCCGCAGGTTCACTACGATATCGTGCTGGCCGGCCTGGACAAGGCCCAGCAGTGTGTTTTCTAGTTCAGGTGCGGTGGCACTGTCAATCCTGCCCGAGACAGTGACAATCTCACAACGTTTCATCTTTTCGGACTTGATTTCCATAGCTTCTCTCCTAAAATATGACTCTTGGGAAGGCATTGTTTTGACAACTGGACTATTCTACCACATGTGTCAAGCCTGAGCAAGCGCTGTGCACAAATCACTGTGTCTACTGCAAAGGGGTTCCTCGAGATCCCCGGCGCGTCGCGACCAAGGGCCCCAACACTGACTCACTGCTGGTTCGTCCAGGGCCAGGGTGAGCATCCAGATTGAGCCTGGTGGAACTCGGCTTCTCCAAGTTACTCTGCCGGTCCTGATTCTGCCACTATATTAGGGATGCCTTGCCACTCACAATAGGGAGGCAATGCTGCATAGTACGATATCGGTCCTCTATGTCATACCCAACGTCTGTCGGCGGTACTGCTCTTTACCAAGCTCTATGGTAACCATCACCAGGCCGAGAAAAATCCAAAAGGCTGCAACCGAGTGCGGGAAGCTCAGGTTGAAAAAGTAGTGGTCAAAAAGACCACCTACCAGGATGCCGACGATAGCGGCTGATAGTCCGAGCAGGATTGCTTCTAGGCCACCTTGATCGCGTACAAATGGCCACGCCAACCAGACCTGTCGGAAGAACAGCCCAACGATTGTCAAAAAAGCAACCAGCCCAATGAGGCCCATTTCCTCCGCAATAAGTAGGTATACGTTAGAGACCCCGATATATAGACTGCTCTCGGGCGTGCCAACGAACCCAACACCAATCCAGGGATAGCGACTGATCAAGGTCAGTGCATCTTTGTACTCACCAAGACGCATGAGTGTGGCCAGATCCTGAAACTGCAAACCCTCGACAAAATGCTGGACATAATCTTGAGATTGGGGCAGGAGCAGCAGCAAGAGGCCAGCCAAGATCATGGCTGGAATCAGCCGCCGGTATCTTACCAGCGCCAGGGTGCCCAGACCAGCGGCCAGGCCAAGCATCGAGCCACGAGAATAGGTGAGATAGAGGCACAGAGCGTCCACAAGGAACATCCCGCCCAGAATGGGACGCGGCAAGAGCGGCTTGCGAGCGAATAGTTGGGCAGCGGTCGACGTCGTGATGAGAATCAGCAACCCACCCAGCACATTGGGGTCCGTAGATGTAGAGATGGCTCGCTGGGCAAGGTCCGGGTTGTCTTCAACGTACCGCAGGATGCCTGCCCCCGTGGGATAGCCAAAGCGTCCCAGTGTCGATAGCAGGCGGATGCTCCAAGCTGGCGGCATGAAATAGAAGAGCACGCCGATGGCTGCGGCGCCAAACCCGGCGACAATGATGATCAGGACTAGTGCCCTCAGATGTTTCTCGGTACGAACGCAGTTGACGATCACAAAGAACAGCGAGATGCTGAGCAGAATCTCTGCAAAGTGACGAAGTACGTATTGGTCGAGGTAGGCATGCGCCAGTCCTGCGACAAAAGAGGCGCAGGCCAGCAGAAGAAAGATGACGATGGGCAGGCCCAAGGCCGTGCCTATGAAGTGGCCTGCCTTCCCCTTGGCGATGCGCACTATCCAGACAAAGTACGTGGCTGCAAGGGCAAGATCGAGGAACGTGGGGGTAAAGCCGATCTTGAAGGGCAGAGCGCCAAAGGGCAGCAAACAAATTAGCGCGATCACAGCGGCTAAGCCCCATTGCGTGCTGCGTAGCATCAGCAGTCCGCCGGCCAGGGCCAGCACCCCAGCGACGGCATATAGAGGAGAAAGTATCGCCACATAAGCGCCAGCGATCAAGCCTGCCGCCACAGACAAAGCAACCGCTGCAGCGAGCGCGAATCGCCGGTCACTTCTGACAAAAATCTGCTGCAGGCTAGCGAGTGTTTGCTGGGTCATTGGTGCACTATGCGATCAGATTTTCCAACACGCGGGTATGCAGAGTGGGAGGTGCATCAAGGGTCCAAACACGTACGGGAGTGGATGGGAGTCGAACCCACCAAGGCCGCTTCTGCAGCACCCTTCGGACGGTTTTGAAGACCGTGGAGCCCACCGGGACTCAACCACCCCCAAACTACCTCTAGCATACCCCGTTTTCTCGAATTCGTCAAGTGACTGCGGCGCCCAATGCACGGCTGTTGCAAAGTCGTCATCGCGAGCGTCAGCGCCTGTCCCGAGCCTGCCGAGGGAAAGCGATCTCCACTTGTGCCCTGGGGATTGCCACGGCGCAAACAGCGCGCCTCGCAATGACAGATCTGACTGGCAGTGCATGTCAAGGGACAATGCAACAGCCGTAGCGCCCAATGCTGGTGAGGCTGGGCCGGTATCCGCGCGCGCTATTCTCGATACCGTTTCTCGATCAAGTAGGTGCAGGATGGATCTCCCTGGGCAACACACAGGATCTCTTCCACAAAGAGGCTCATGCCCCCAGTGACATGGCGCAGGGATTCCTCGAGCAGGCCGAGTTCCGCATTGCAGATCGGCTCGACGGATGTGCGGTTCCAACACTCGGGACAGCGATCGATGTGGTAGAAAAAACGCTCTCCCTTTTCTTCCACTCTCACGACTTGATCGCTGGCCTTGTTGAATGTATCAGCCATGGCGCTGAGACTCATCTTGATCCTTATGCGCAGGGGCAACAGACGGAATGCAACATCACCAATGCCCAGTACCGCGCCAAAGTCTTTCCGTGCATGGTGAAACCATGCCCTCCCGGAACGGGACGCGATTCCACTGCCCCCCTGCCTCCCATACGTGTCGTCTATGGACTGGCCCAGGGTGCTCATCTCTACAAAGCTCCAGCCCAAGTCCAGATTATCGGGAGGATAATTGGCTATGCGAGTCCGCAGTCCGGCTCCATCGAAGATGGCGTTGATTCTGTTTCGCCCCAAAACGTCCTCAAGAGCAAGCAGGTAAGTCCGTCCGATTCTATTGGGCCAGTAAAAGTTCTTGCTGCGGATGTCCTTGGTGAGTGCGTCGGTCGCCATGCCGATCTACCTCTCAAGATGTCCTGGCCATGATCCGTACTGTGGAGCTTTGCAGGCACCAATTATACCCCTACTCTAGCCATCCGTCAACTGTGTCGCCGCCCCCGAGTGGTCTTGCGGCCTATCAGCTAGCAAGACAAAAAGGTCCTTCAGATCTGCTGCCTGTGCAATGGTCCGATTCCCCCAGGTATGCTGGAGATATCTGGCTTATCCCACATGTACTGGGGCCAACTTGGCGAATGGCATACAGGTGTGATATAATGGCCGGCGTTGTATGCTGGCAGCATGGTGAAGCCACACAGGGTAGGTCATCGGGTGCGATGATGCATTGGGGGCCAATGCATCTGAGCTTGTGGCGCGCCCAACTCCTCTGTGGCATGTGGCAGTCCTGGCCCCAATGCAGTTCAACCGCCCGTGGAGGTCGAGGAATGCTGGACGTGGGACAGACAAGGGTCTGGAGAGCTATGGGCCTGGTAACGTTCCTGGTGATACTGTCTTTTTCTATCACCAATTGCCGATCCACTGAGACTGCTCGCGTCACGCCCACGCCCACTATGACGTCACGGCCGACGTTTACCCCAGTACAACCAACAGCAACTCACACGCCAACCGCCACACCCACCCTGATGCCGGAGCCAACTGAAGAGCCTACGGCCACCGTCACCAGTGTACCGACATCCACGCCCGAGCCCACAGAGACGCCTGTGCCGAGTGCGACTCCCTGGCCGACTCTCGACCCCAACGCCTGTCCGCTGACGGGGCTCCCGGTGAGCGATCCGGCCCTACTGGAAAAGCGTCCGTTGGCCATCAAAGTACAGAACGCACCTCTGTCACGTCCTCAGTTTGGCCTGCCTCAGGCCGACATTGTGTACGAACACCTGTCAGAGGCAGGCATCACGCGCTTTACAGGTATCTATCTCTGTCAGGATGTGGCAAAGATAGGCTCGGTGCGCAGTGCGCGGTTCATTGACCTCGAGATCCCTGCCATGTACAAGAGCCTCATGGCTCTTTCTGGGACCAGCCCCGGTCTTCTCCCCAAACTTGAGAATTCGGACTTCAGTGACCGGCTTTTCTGGTACGATAGGGGGATCAACTCTGCAGGGTTCTACCGCGACAAAGAACTGCGCCAGCAGGGCGTTGCTATCGAGCATACCCTTTTCGCGGATCCAGCCAAGATCTGGGAAATCGCTGAGAAAAAGGACATAAACCAGCCCCAAGACCTGGAGGGGCTCACGTTCGACCATGTCATACCAGAAGGAGGGGGGGAGCCAATTCCATTCATATCCCCTATCCCCACCGGGACATGGTTGTGGACTATCGCTATGATGCCGAGTCCGGTACCTATCTGCGTACCCAGGGTGGAAAGCCCTTCATCGATGCAGCGACCGGCGAGCAGATCTCTGCTACGAACGTTGTGGTTCTCTATGCCAATCATGTGGATGCCGACTTTTACGAGGACTTTCCCCGTACCAATCATCCATCGGTGCAGATCCAGGTTTGGGGCACCGGTCCGGCCGTAGTTTTTCGGGATGGTCTGGCCTATGAAGGGCTGTGGGCCCGACCTCAGCGGGAGGACATGGTGGTGTTCCGGGATCCAACCGGGCAGGTTCCAATCCCTCTCAAGCCAGGAAATACCTGGATCCAGCTTGTGCCTCTGGAAGGTCATCGGTGGACCTTTGAGGCCACATGGGGCAATGAGGAGTAGTCGTGCTATGGTTGTGAACAGGCGTATAGAACTGAGTACGCAGGGCAATGGTCACATCTTGGATATCACTGATGAGGTTGTAGGTCAGGTACAGAGTGCCGGTCTCGAGAATGGCGTTGTGATCCTATTCACGCCCAGCTCCACCAGCGCCTTGACCACGATTGAGTATGAATCCGGTGTCGTCCAGGATGTGCAGCAGTACTTTGATCGAGCCGTACCTCCTGATATCGAGTACCAGCATCATTTGCGGTGGGGGGATGGGAATGGTCATTCCCATGTTCGTCATGCACTGTTGGGCCCCTCGTTGACAATCCCCTTTCTTGAGGGGCGGATGACTCTGGGTACATGGCAGCAGGTTGTTTTCATTGACTTTGATAGCCGCCCTCGTGTCCGGTCTGTGGTGGTGCAGATCATCGGTGAGTGAGTTGGCCTGATGATAGCTGGGCCGCACAGCACGCAGAAGTCGAACTGCTCTTCTGGGACCTTCTGAGGGACGATCATGTCCTCTCCCGATAGCGCCGATTCAAGAACACAGCGCCAGCAGGCCTGGTTGCTGGCCAGGGCTAGACTGGGGCCCCGGTTGCTCATCCAAGCTCCTCCTTGGGTTCGTGGCGTCTTTGACCATGCTTGGGCGCCCATGAAGGCCCTGGCGCGGGAGACTTGCTGCCTACCAGCGTACTTGTGTGAATGCCTGCTGAGATTTGATTCCGGCCATATCGTGATCCATGCTGCTGGTTCCTACTATGCTCCAGGCCCGGCAGTCATACGTCAGCGGCGTGTACAGAATGTGGCCTTTGTGTCGGTCGAGGACCTGGCCAGGGACAATGAGCGACCGCTACACGTCATTGGCCACCTCATCGACCATCACCTCGGATGTGCCGGCGAGCTGGAATCAGCCTGGCTCACGGATGGGGCCGGCCTGAACCCTCAGTTGCAGGCAGCTGGGGCTCGTCTGCCCCGCCTGTTTGCCCTCGGCTACGGGGCGGACAAAGTCGCGAGTTCTGGCGTTCGCGATTATTTCGCCCAATCATTGGCCTTCTACTGCCGAGATCGGCGACAGCTGAACGTGGACGACCCACAGATCTACAAATGGTTTCGCAGCACTCTGTGGAATGACGCATTCTGGCAGGGGCAGACACAATAGGGAGGGATCATGTACAGTCAGCGATTGGCCTCGTTGCAGCAATCTCAGGCGGCAAATAGGGTGGCATGTGTAGCCTTGATTCCGGGTGCCAACCTGCGTTATTTCACGGGCCTCACCACACACCTTAGCGAGCGGCCTTTTGTAGTCTTTCTGCCGGCCGAGGGGGCTCCGGCTGTGCTGCTTCCAGAGTTAGAGGCCACAGCGGCGCGGGCCCGTCTGCCTGAGGATACCCGGTTGTGGACCTACCGTGACGAGGAAGGTCACGAGCACGTCTTCTACCAGGTTGCCGAGGAACTGGGCTTGGAGGGTAAGGCCCTCGGCGTTGAGTACTTGTCTATGCGCATGCTTGAGATGCGCCGCATTGAACAGGCAGCACCTGGCTGTGTATTCTTGGCCACCGAACCCTGGATGCCCAATCTGCGCATGGCCAAAGACGAGACCGAGATCGCTCACATGCGCCATGCGGTCAGAATCGCCGAGCAGGCCATGCAACGCCTCCTCAATGAAGGTTCTATCCGGCCTGGTCGTACCGAATTGGAGGTTGCCTCTGACCTTCGTGTGGCCATGTTGCGTGAGGGGGGCCAGGGGGAGGCATTTCCCCCCATCGTCGTGAGCGGGCCGAACTCGGCGCTGCCTCATGCCAGTCCGTCGAATCGCGCGTTGTCCGAGGGCGATCTGGTGACCATTGACTGGGGCGCCGTCTACGAAGGCTACTGTTCAGACATTACTCGTACGTTTGTGTTGGGTGTGCCATCTCTGGAAATGGAGCGAATGCAGGAGGCAGTGCTGGCGGCGAATCAGGCGGGCCGGCTGGCAGTCCGCCCAGGGAGGCCAGCCCAGGAGGTAGACCGCGCTGCACGGCGCGCTATTACCCAGGCTGGCTATGGCGAGTTCTTTATCCACCGTACCGGCCACGGACTCGGGCTTGAAACTCACGAGCCGCCCTATATCGTCGAAGGGAATCTGGAACTGCTTCAGATCGGGATGACGCTCACTGTTGAGCCAGGCGTCTATGTTCCGACGGTGGGCGGCGTGCGTATCGAGGATGACGTTGTAGTCACTGAACGAGGGGTAGAAGTGCTCACTACGCTGCCCCGCGATCTGCTCTCGATCGGATAGTGGTGCGCCAGCGTACTGGCTCCACCGATATCTCCAGGCCAGACGTATCAATCGGCGTTAATTGAGATCCTCCTGCCGCATTGTGGACCTCGGTAGCGCTAGTCCATAGCCGCCGAGGACTTGGGTGTTAGCCCGCCGGCAGTCACCTTTCAGATGTAGGCGTTGGAAAAGGAGCTGGGTGGCACCCTGCTGGATCGCTCCCCAAGGCATGTTGTGCCCACCGGCAGCGGGCGCCTTCTCGGCGAACATGCGCCCTGGTCCGTGACTCGACTGCCAACTGCTGCCGGGCACCTGCCGTCCCTCAGCGTCCGGTGACCATCTAGCCTGTTCTCTTTCAAAAGCTCGGAAGGACTGCCACTTGCCAGGAGCCTGCCTTTGTACTATAATTCGCAAGGATATGCATTTCTTTCCCATTGTGGACGCAAGCTCGGGCGGCGACGCAGAGCGTGGGCGAGACGAGGCGACCCGCGACACACAGCGAGCCGTGGTCTTGGAGTTGTGAATGGCAATCAAGGGCAAGCGCATTCTCATCACTGGTGGTGCCGGCTTCATCGGGACTGCTGTATGCCGTCAGCTAGCCGATAATAACCGAATCGTGCTTTACGATAGCTTGCGGCGCAATGCGCTCAAGGGCACTAGTCTGCTCGAACACCCGAATGTGCAACTGGTTGTGGGCGATGTGCTGGACCGTAGAAAACTCACAGAGGCTATAGAGGGGACCCAACTTGTTCTCCACATGGCCGCGGTTGCCGGTATTGATACAGTCGTCCGGAGCCCAATCCATACTATGCAGGTCAATATCCTGGGAACGGTCAATCTCCTTGATGCTCTGGAGCCAATACTGGATGATGTCGAACGCTTTGTCTTCTTCTCAACCAGCGAAGTCTTTGGCAGCTATGCCTACAAACGTCGGGAAAGCGAGACGACGAACCTGCAACCGGTTGGAGAAGGGCGATGGACCTATTCCGTGAGCAAACTCGCTGCCGAGCACCTCGTACACAGCTACTATCGGGAGCGTGCTTTGCCCACCGTATTGGTGCGACCGTTCAACGTCTATGGCCCCGGACAGGTTGGTGAGGGGGCCGTTCACGTTTTTGTCAACCACGCTCTGCGCGGCGTTCCGCTAGAGATCCACGGGGATGGTGATCAGATCCGCTCGTGGTGTTACATAGATGACATGGTAGAGGGTGTCTTGCTCTGTCTGGAAGATGAGCAGGCCGTAGCAAATGTCTTCAACATTGGCAACCCAAGGGGTACCACTACCATTTTGAGCCTGGCAGAAAAGATCGTGGCTCTGGCTGACTCCCGCTCACCTATCGTCCACATTCCCAAGCGCTACGTAGATATTGAATTGCGTATCCCTAGCATTCAACAAGCTCAGACGCTTTTGGGCTACCAACCACAGGTTGACCTGACCGAAGGGCTGCAGCGAACCATCGCCTGGTATCGCGCCCTCCTGCATGGTCAGGACGAGGCAGTGCCATGATCCGATTGGTTGTGCCTGAAATGGGCGATGACGAGTTTCAGGCAGTCCGGCATGTCCTGACCTCGGGCTACCTGGTGCAGGGTCAGAATGTGCAGCGCTTTGAAGACATGATTGCTGCATACCTGGATGTGGATCACATCGTGGCAGTGTCATCGGGAACGGCCGCGCTGCACCTTGCATTGTTGGCCTTGGGCCTTGGTCCTGGTGATGAGGTCATTGTTCCTGATTTTACCTTTCCAGCCACTGCCAACGTGGTGGCCCAGGTCGGTGCGCGCCCGGTCCTGGCCGACATAAACCTGGATACTTTTAATGTGGACCCGACCCAGGTAGCGGCGCTCATAACCTCGCGAACGCGAGCCATCATGCCAGTACATCTCTTTGGCCTCTCGGCGGCGATGGACGAGATCAAAGTGCTTGCTGTCCAGCATGATCTGTGGCTGATCGAGGATGCAGCCTGCGCCTTGGGTGCCGACTACCATGGCCACAAGTGTGGGACCATGGGCGTGCTGGGCTGCTTCAGCCTACATCCGCGCAAAGCCATTACTACGGGTGAGGGTGGGCTCGTTGCTACCCGGGCTCTCGAACTGGCTCGCCAGTTGCGCAGCCTGCGCAATCACGGCATGGTGGTAGGACCCGAAGGGGCGCAATTCGTGGCATCCGGCCTTAACTACCGGATGACCGATTTTCAAGGAGCATTAGGCGCAGTCCAAATGGGCAGGCTGATACGCATTGTCGAGCGCCGGCGGGCGTTGGCAGCAGTCTATGACTCGGCTCTGGCAGACATGCCCTGGATTAAGCGACCGATTGAGCCACCTGGCAGCCGCCACATCTACCAGTCCTACGTGGTCCTTTTGGACGAGGGAGTGGAACGGTCTGAGATCATGACAGCCTTGCAGCGGGCGAGCATTGAGTGTACCATCGGCACGTACGCCTGCCATGTCCAGCCATTCTTCCGCGATCGCTACGGTTATCAGCCAGGTGATCTACCCAATTCCTTTGATGCTTTCCGTAGAGCGCTTACCTTGCCTCTTCACGGGCGGATGTCAGAGCAAGATATCGGGGTCGTCGTACAGGCTCTTGGGCGAGCTGCCCCTTGAGCCATAGCAAGGGCAACGGGCGTCTCTTGATCTTGGGCGCGGGTCCGACTCAGGAACCAGCCATCCGCCAGGCCCGTAAGATGGGCCTTGAGGTCATTGCTGTTGACAGCAATCCACAGGCTCCGGGGCTGTTGCTGGCAGACTATCCCCTCCCAATTAGCAGCTTGGACGTCCCGGCCATCTTGACGGCTGCTCGCCGATTGCATCCTGATGGCGTCATGACTATAGGGAGTGACCGGGCGGTCAGTTCTGCCGCTCAAGTTGCTCATGCCCTTGGGCTGCACGGACTAGATCCCAGCACCGCTGCCAGGGCGAATAGCAAGCTGCTGATGCGCCAGGCGTTTCGCGATTGGGGGGTGCCCGCCCCCGATTTTGTTGCCGCCAAAGATCTGCGCGCCGCAGAAAGTGCTGTCCGCCAGCTAGGACTGCCGGCAGTGATCAAGCCCGTTGACAATGCGGCACAGCGAGGTGTGCGTCGAATTGAGAACGTAGACGACTTGCCTGTGGCGTTTGGCCAGGCCCAGCGTTTCTCCGGTACGGGTACGGTGCTCGTCGAGGAGTGTGTCGACGGCCCCGAGATCACGGTCAACTCCTTTTCATTGGATGGGTGTATGCTGCCTGTGCTAGTTGCCGACCGACTGACCAATCCGCCGCCCTATTTTGGTATTGCGTTGGCTCACGTCTACCCCTCACAATGGGCGCAACCCTGGTGGGACCAAGTATTGGACGTAACCTCCAGGGGCCTGTCTGCTCTGGGTATTGACCAAGGACCGGGATATGCCCAGTTACGCATCGATCGCGATGGACCCAAGATCATGGAGATCGGCGCGCGGACAGGTGGGGGTCGCGAGACGGAGTTGATTGCGTTCCTGGGGGGGCCAGATTGGACAGCAGCCCAGATCAAGCTGGCGCTAGGTGAACCACTGGTCGCTACCGACGTGGTGTTGCCTGACTCCGCCAAGAAGCTGGCCGGGGTGGTTAAGTTCATCTTTGCCTCGCCGGGTGAGGCTGCTCGCGTGACAGGAGTAGACCGAGCTCAACGGACCCTGGGAGTTGAACGAGTAGTCGTGCGAACAAAGCCTGGCGTACTGATTCCACCCATGACCAATGCCGAGGCTCGGCAGGGTTACCTGATCGCACTAGGTGCCAACCGCGGTGAGGCGCTGGCTCGGGCCGAACAGGCTGCTGCGTGCATCCGCATACAGGTCCGGCTTCCTGTCAAAAGGGACCGTGATGATGTTTGAGGACTTGCCACGATTTAGTTGCGATGCGCGATTCCCATTGGCGCGGAAACGCTTCCCTGTTGGAGGAAACTGAGCAGGATGCTAAACTCCGCTGCCAGTTCTTTCCATGGATCGACCCTGGTACAGGGGCGCAGGATGACTTGATGTTTCTCGAAGCCCATTGCCCACGCATCTCTGGCATCAAATGGCACCCGTTGCTTAGCTCAGTTCGTGTTGTCGATCCTGGCAATGCCCCGTTCCTCGACTGGGCCAGCCGTGAGCGGCTCCCTATTCTGGTTCACTGCGGACAGTGGCAGGAGACGGTCAGCTACAGGTTCGTTCTGGAGTTGGCGGTGCGCTATCAGCGGACTAACCTTGTGATGGCCTACGGTGGAAGGCACAATGCTGCGCTGCGGCTTCCGCCTGCCGACAAAGACCTGATTCTGGGTCAGAACCTGCTCCATCTGTTGGAGGGCTAGAGTGCGGATCCTGCACACTCCGGTCAATATCGCCGGGCAGCCCTACGGCCTGGTGAAGGCTTTGCGTCGACAAGGTTTGGACGCGGAGCTGTTGGTATTCAAAGAGCGGCCTTTTGTGCAAGGTTTTGATCGCAGTCTGCATCTGGAACAGCATCGAACCGGTGTCGCGAAATGGTTGGTGGCGCTCCGTGCTTTTATCCAGGCTGCGCAGGATTATGATCTATTCCACTACCATACCAGCGTGACGCTGCTCTATCCTATGCATTGGGATCTACCCATTCTCAGGGCACTGGGGAAGAAGATTGTCATCCAGTTCTGGGGCAGCGACGTGAGGGGCAAACGTCCCGAGGAGTTGACCTACTTGCGCTATGCAGATGCGGTCATCGTGGGCAGTTATCACATGTTGGACTATGTGCCCACGGGGGCACACGTCGTGTTACCTGGCCTTGACCTTGCCCAATGGCCCAGGCCTCAAGGGAGGCAGAGCCAAGCCGGGCCAGTGCGCATTGTTCATGCCCCATCCAGTCGAAAGACCAAGGGTACCGCCCAGGTGCTTGTGGCTTTGGAGGTACTGCGGGATCGAGGGCTGCCTTTTGAGCTGGAGTTGATCGAAGGCGTTCCTCACGCGCAGGCTGTCAGGATCTATTCGACCTGTGACATCGCCATTGACCAACTGGTCACTGGCTGGTACGGGATTTTTGCACTGGAAACAATGGCTATGGGAAAGACGGTACTGGGCTACATTAGTGCGCAAAACGCTGATCGGCTAGAGGGGGCACGGGGAGTGCGTCCTCCTCTGGTGAGTGTTTCTCCAGATACGCTAGCCAGCGAGCTGGAGTCGCTCATCCTCGATCCAGAGCGACGTTCTGCCTTAGGGGTTCTGAGCCGCAGGTACGTCGAGCACATGCACGACATCGATCGCTCGGCCGAACTGATGATCCAGATTTATCAACAGGTGTAACGTTCATTTGGACGACGACGGCCTTTCCACTCGTATTGTCGCCAGGCGGACCATTTCAAGTTCGGCCTTCCAGATCGGAGCCCAGGCGATCACTGTTGTCACCGGCTTGACCAGGTCGGTGATCTTGGCCCGTCTCCTGATGCCCCAGGACTTTGGCTTGGTTGCACTCGCCATCATCTTTTCCAACTTGGTCTGGAACACGACAGCTCTGGGCATTGACTCGCGCCTTCTGCAGAAAAGGGGGACGGATCAACTGGGGCTGAGCACGCACCTAACCCTCCGCATAGCCCTCTCGATCCTTGCTTTTCTGATCCTGCTGGCCATCACTCCTCTCCTTCGATTGGTCTATCCTGACCAGCCTGACCTACCCAGTGCCGTGATGGCCTATGCAGCCCTGAATGTCCTAAGTGCCTTCAACCTCACCCCCTTTGTGCTGCTCAAACGAAGACTTGCCTTTCGAAGGGTGGCCCTCATCGGCGTTGTGAGCAGTCTGGCCATGCTGGTCGTAGCGCCTCTGCTGGCCCGGGCTGGTTGGGGTTTCTGGAGCCTTGTTGTCGGCGAAAGCGTCACCGGCACGCTAGTCTCTACAGTGGGGCTGTGGCTATTCCGACGACCCATGAGGTTTTCGCTCAGGCTGGACAGGGCCATGGCCAGGGATCTGATCAGCTTTGGCAAGTTTGTGATGGTGACTCACCAGCTTAGATTTGCTCTGGACCGTTTTGACGACTTCTGGGCGGGTACAGCACTCGGCCAGGTTTCCCTGGGCTACTATTCCAAGGCCTACGAGTTTGCCACCTACCCGCGGCGGATCATATCCAGACCCCTGCAAGATGTGTTTTTTGCGGCCTATGCCCGTTTGCAGGATGACCGGTTGAATCTCTCCAAGATCTTTTTCCGGACGAACAGCTATGTTGTCCGCATGGGCTTCTTGCTTTCTCCTGTGTTGGTTCTCGTAGCCCCGGAGTTTGTCTTCTACCTATTAGGCGAGAAGTGGCTGCCCATGGTCTTTACCTTTCAACTGATGATCGTTTACAGCCTCTTTGATCCGTTGCTGGTGACTGCCGGCAACCTTCTCACTGCCTGTGAGGCTCCGCAAAAGATGACTCGCGTGCGGGTTGCCCAACTTGTGTTCTTTGTCCCGGCTGTAGTCGTAGGGGCTGCCCTGTGGCAGATCGATGGCATAGCGCTCGCGGCAGATGGCATGTTGCTGGTGGGTCTATTGGGCGTCTTTCGGATGACCCGTGCCTTCGTAGACATCTCATTGCGCAGGTTGTTTCTGGCGCCAGCTCTGGGCCTGGCGGCAGGAGGCAGTGTCTTTCTCCTCGTCTCGCACTTTTTTCAGGCCCGAGGAGATCTCCTTTGGGCCGTTGTGAAGGGGCTGGCCTATGTCATTCCCTACCTGGTCGTACTACTACTGCTGGAGTGGCGGGACTACCGGACGACGCTTCAGTCTATCGACAGTCTATTCGGGCTCTCGCGCTTTGTGCGCCGGTCAGCGAAGTGATGGGACCGTTTCCAGGCAGGTCGGCACCCGGTTCACTCGATGGCAGAGCAGCCCGGACTAGCTGTTCCTGAGGTAGATGGTTATGCGATTGGATTCCGAGATGCTGAGAGCTATTGACGGCCCGGCAGCCGTGGTCATTGGCGTTTCCTGGGCCAACGGCCTGGGACTGATCCGTAGCCTGGCTCAAGCCGGCGTGCCTGTTCTGGCGCTCGATCCCAACCCCAAGGCGATTGGACTTTGCTCGCGCTATCCCGCCGCGGCCTTGGTTTGCCCCGATGCAGGTGAGCAGGAGTCCGAATTCCTGGGCTTTATGGATCAGTTGGGAGAGTGCCTGAGGCAGCCCGGGGTGCTCTTTCTCACCCGTGACCAGGACGTGTCGACAGCTAGCCGCAACCAGGCGCGCCTGGAACGCCAGTTCCTTTTCCCCTTTGCCCGCTGGGAAGTGCTGAGCCGTATTGTAGACAAACAGGGTCAGTATGCTGTGGCCACTGAGGTAGGCGTGCCCTTGCCTGTCACCCGCTTTCCAAGGAGTGAGGAGGATGCGGTTGATTGTGCGAGGAGCGTTCCGTACCCGGCGATCTTGAAACCGGCCTACCACGTAAAATTTTCGGAGCGATTTGGTGCCAAGGGCTTTGTCGCCAACGATGCCAGCGAGGTACTGGCCCACTACCGGCGTGGCGCGGCACACGGATACCAAATGATGATCCAAGAGATCGTCCCTGGCGAGGAGCACCGGTTGTATACCTATGGCTCCTACCTCAACCGGGAGCACGTGCCCCTGGCCGAATTCACGGGGCGCAAGCTGCGGCAGTACCCCCGTATGTTCGGGACCTGTCGCCTGGGCGAAAGTTGTGCAGCCCCGGAGGTGGCAGAGCTGGGCCGGGGCTTGCTGCGCGCCCTCGGCTTCTGGGGTGTCTCTCACGTTGAGTTCAAGCATGATCCTCGTGATGGTCTGTTCAAGCTGATGGAGGTGAACGCCCGCAACTACCAGTGGCAGCACTTGGCCACGCTGTGTGGCGCCAATTTGGCCCATGTTGCTTACCAGGATGTCTTGGGCCAGACGCAGAGACCGGTCCAGGCTACGGTCTATGGCAAGCGCTGGGTGCTGGCCACGACAGATCTGATGGTAACCCCCCGTGAAATGCTGCGCGGTCAGATCTCGCTGAGGGATTGGCTCAGCGGTTGGCGGGGGGTCTCTGTGGATGGCATCCTCTCCTGGCACGATCCGCGTCCAGGTTGGCGCTATCTACTCGGCCAAATACGCCGTCGAGTGGGGCGTCCGTCGTGAAGATCTGTGTTGCTATCCACGAGAACCGGGCGCGGGCCGAGTCAGCCTACGCTCTGGCGACGCTCCTGGATCGAGCGGGGCTGCCCTACCGGTTCGCGAATCATGGGGCCGAAGTGCAGTCCTCGTCATGCCTGTGGCTCCACTATGGCTCGACCGGGTCTGATGCGGCCAACGGCATCATCATTCCCGCGGATCATCCGGTCCTGTGGCAAAAGACCGAGCCCAGATATGTGGCGCTGGACGGAGTTCCGATCCTGTATGCGGGCGAGGAGCCATCATCTCTGTTCCGCCGCCATCACAACCAGGTTCATCTGGCGTTTGACCTGGTTCGCGGGGCTTTCTGGCTGCTGTCGCGACAAGAGGAATTGGGTGAAGGCAATCGAGATACGTTCGGGCGATTTGATTGCTCCGGAAGTTGGCTGGTGCGCCATGGACTGGCTGAGGTGCCGGTAGTGGACCTCTATGCGCGGCTGCTGGCCCGGGTGTTGGTAGAGGCTGCGGACAGTGCAGACCTGCCGCTGCTGCGCAAGCTGCCCTGGCCGCACGGGCAGCGCACCGCTGTTGTCCTCTCACACGATGTGGATGATGCAGGACGATTCAGCCCGCGCCAGGGACTGGGCATGCTGCGCAAGGCCATTTCTCAGCGGTCACCGAGGGGCATGGCACGGGGTAGCTACTATACCCTGGCCGGCCTGGGGCATGCCCTCAGCCGGAAGCCTGATCCTTACTGGAACTTTGAGATGGTGATGGAGCTGGAGGCTGAAGCTGGCTTCCGCTCCACCTTCTTCTTTGTCCCCGAGATCAGCAGTGCGCGCCGTGACCCGCCCTATGAAGTAGACACACCCCGCTTGCGGGATCTGCTGAGCCGCCTGCGCGAGGGTGGGTGGGAAGTGGGCGTCCACGGCAGTTTTGACAGCTATCTGGATCCCGAGGCATTGAGAGCCCAGCGTGAAAAGCTGGAGCGGGTCTTGGGGGGTCCTGTACGCGGCGTGCGACAGCACTATCTCCGGCTTCAGGTGCCCGATACCTATCGCGCCCAGGCCGATGCAGGGTTCGCATACGACGGCACGGCAGGCTATCGCGGTACGGTGGGCTTCCGAGCGGGGGCCGCGTTCCCTTTCCACCCCTTTGACTCGGTAACTGGCAGGCAGCTGCCTTTGCTTGAATTGCCGCTCACGGTGATGGACGGCCCCCTTTTCTGGCAGCTCAATCTCGCACCGGCTGAGGCGTCAGCTCGGTTGCTGGCACTCCTGGAGACGGTGCGATCGGTGGAGGGGCTGGCGGTGCTCCTCTGGCACCAGCGGGTGTGGCACGAAAAACGCTATCCCGGCTGGTGCCAAGTATACGGCCGGGCCGTGGACTATCTGCGCGAGGATGGCCTTGCCTGGGTGGCTACCGCGGGCCAGGTTGCTGATTGGTGGCTTGCGCGGGAAGCCGTACAGCTGGAAATGACCAGCGCCAGCGGCCGGGTGCGCCGGTGGTCTTACCGTGCGGGTGAAGCCGTGGTGGGATTGGTCTTCACTATTTACCATACGGGCGCTGGAAGGGTTACCGTCGCCGGAGCAGAAGCCGTTGTTCAGATGGTCGAGGATGAGGTCCGGCTTGAATTCCAGGCTCTGGCCGCCGGCCAGTCCTTCGAGATCGAATGGACCGCGGAGGTAGAGGCATCTTGAGCCGGCGCGTTGTTATGCTCGTCTCTAACGCTTGTGCTCCTGACCGCAGGGTGCTTCGTGAGGCTCGGGCCCTGGCAGAGCGCGGCCATCAGGTGCGGGTCATTGCCTGGGACCGCCAGGGCCGCTACCCCACCCGGGAGACGTTCGACAGGGTAGAGATTGAGCGGATCGCAGTGAGATCGGCATACGGGACCGGGCTGCGCAGGCTGGCCCAGTGGCCTGCCTATGCCCGTCGCGCATTGGCCCGTCTGCACCAGGAAGACTGGCACGCCGTTCATTGCCACGACCTGGATACCTTGCCCATTGGCTATGCCTATTGTCGTCGCCGCAGTATACCGCTCGTCTTTGATGCACACGAGAGCTACCCCGATCTGATCGCCCCTCAAGTGCCGGGCTGGGCCGTCGCGGTTGTCCGGTGGATGGAACGCTTTCTGGTTCGGCGTGTGGATGCATTGGTCACGGTTGGTGACTTGTTGGCGGACCATTACCGCCGCTGGGCCGCATGGGTGGTCGTGGTGCGAAACTGCCAGCCGTTTGCACCGGCACCATCGGAACCAGTCCCCCAGCGTTCTGAATGGGGCCTTCAGGATGCGGAATTGGTTGTGTGCTATGTAGGGGGTTTCACCAGGGGACGTGTGATCCTGCCCCTGATCGAAGCGGTGGTGGCCGATCCTTCCGTGGGCCTGGTACTCGTGGGTGAGGGCCCGCAGGCACAGGCCCTGATGAACGCCATTGGAGATTCGAGCAGGGTCGCCTACTTGGGTCCACGGGTGCCAGCGGATCAGGTGGTGAATATCATGAAGGCCGCCGATGTGGTATACTATGGCCTGCGATCCGATTTTCCCAACAACTGCTTCAGTTCACCCAACGCCCTCTACAGCGCTCTGGCTGCCGGGCGCCCGCTGCTGACGACCGATGTGGGGGAAATCAGCCATATCGTGAGGGCAGAGGGCTGCGGTCTCATCCTGCCGGAGCCGACTGTGGAGGCCCTGGGCTCGGCCCTGGCAGAACTGCGGGAACCTGAAGCGAGGGCAGCCATGGCACAAAGCGCGCTACGTGCCGGCGAAACCAAGTACAACTGGGCTGCCGCCGAGGCTGCCCTGCTAGAGCTTTACCGTGGCCTGTGGGGGAATGTATGAAAACCGTGACCATTGTCGGGGCCCGTCCCCAGTTTATCAAGGCGGCACCTGTCACCAGGTTGTTGCGACGGGTGGTCAAGGAAGTATTGGTCCATACTGGACAGCATTACGACCAGCAGATGTCGGCCGTCTTTTTTGACGAGCTACAGATTCCGGAGCCTGACTACAATCTGGGCGTGGGTTCTGGTTCCCACGGTTGGCAGACCGGACAGATGCTGATCCGCATCGAGGAAGTGTTGCTGGCGGAACAGCCCGACTGGGTTCTCGTCTATGGTGATACGAACTCGACGGTCGCCGGTGCGTTGGCAGCAGTCAAGCTTCACATCCCGGTGGCCCACGTCGAAGCCGGCCTGCGAAGCTACAACCGCCGCATGCCTGAGGAGCACAACCGGGTACTGACCGACCATGCTTCCGATCTGCTCTTCTGCCCGACGGTGACGGCTGTGAACAATCTTGCGCGCGAGGGGATCGGGCAGGGCGTGCGCCTGGTTGGCGACGTGATGTACGATGCCCTACTCTTTAATGCTGAGCTGGCTGAAAGGCACACCACCGTGCTGGATCGCCTGGAACTGGAGCCTGGAGGATATGCCCTGGCCACCCTTCATCGTCCGCACAACACGGACGATCTGGAGCGTCTGCAAAGCATTGTCGCCGCATTCTCCGAGATCTGGTTGCCCGTGGTCTTTCCAGTCCATCCTCGTACCCGCCAGCGGCTGGTTGATGCCGGTCTGGAGTCTCGCCTGGCCCAAAGCCATCACCCCAGGCTCATTGATCCTGTTGGCTACCTGGATATGCTGGCACTGGAAAAGAATGCCAGCTTGATCCTCACGGATTCAGGGGGCGTACAGAAAGAGGCATACTTTTTTGCTGTGCCCTGCTTGACCCTGCGCGAAGAGACCGAGTGGGTGGAGACTGTGGATGCCGGCTGGAACCTATTGGTCGGCGCAGATAGGAATGCTATCATCGGGGCGGCCCGCTGGTTCAAGCCTGAGGGCATTCCACCGCTCAGTTTTGGCGATGGCCATGCCGCTGGACAGATCGTTGAGGCTCTGGTGGGGAACAAGGCTTGAGGGTGGAGCCCCTCCAGTTTTCGATGAGGTGCTAAAGCGTGCGCATTCTTTATTTGAGCCAGTACTTCCCACCCGAGGTGGGCGCCACTCAGACGCGTGCCTACGAAATGGCGCGCTACCTGGTGTCGGTTGGGCACCAGGTGACGATGCTGACCGAGGTACCGAACCACCCTTCCGGCATTATCCCGCCCGAGTACAGGGGCAAAGCCTATGAGCGGGCCTCTTTGGATGGAATCGACGTCATCCGTGTATGGGTCAAGGCGTCGCCTGTGAAGACTCTTTCCACGCGGATGATGTTCTACATAACATACATGATCAATGCTGCGCTGGCGGGTTTGCTTCTGGCACGGGGGCGCTATGATGTTGTCTATGCCACGTCGCCGCCACTTTTTGTCGGGGGGGCAGCCCTCGCGCTCAGCTATCTGCGGCGGATCCCCCTCTTTTTTGAGGTGCGCGATCTGTGGCCCGAGTCGGCGGTGGTCCTGGGGGAAATATCAAGTTCCCGAGCAGCGGCACTGGCTGGCAAACTGGAAGAAATGTGCTATAATAGGGCGCGTTGCGTCGTGGTTGTCACTGAGGGCATCCGCCGCCGGCTGGAGGAGCGAGGGTTCGGCGCTAAGCTGGCGCTCATTCCTAATGGGGCCAACACAGAGCTGTTCCGTCCGGATCCAGAGGCGGGCGCGGCGCTGCGGTCGGAACTAGAGCTGGGTAGCAGGTTTTTGGTCATTTATGCGGGTATACACGGCGTGGCCCAGGGGTTGGAAACTGTTCTCGAGGCCGCACGAGTGCTGCAGGACGAGCCCGATATTCATTTCCTTTTTGTTGGAGAGGGCCCTCAAAAAGGCGATCTGCTGAACCAGCGGGACGCTCTGGGATTGGCCAATGTTACGATGTTGGCTGAGCAACCTCGGGACTCTATGCCGGCCTATATGTCTGCGGCTGAGGTGGCCCTGGTGCCTTTGCGGAGACTGGAACTCTTCCGGGGAGCGCTGCCGTCCAAGATGTTTGATGCTTGGGCCTGTAGCTGCCCGGTTCTCTTGAGCATCGATGGCGAGGCGCGCCAAGTTCTGGAGCGGGCTGATGGCGGAGTCTTTGTCGAACCGGAAGATCCCGAACAGATGGCCCGGGCCCTGATGCAGCTCAAAGGCGACCCCGGACAGCTGCGTCAGTTTGGGAAGAACGGGCGGTGTTTCGTCGAGGAACACTACTCTCGCGAGCGGTTGGCGACCCAATTGGAAGCATTGCTGCGGGCGGCAGTCCAAGGTTGATGGAGGCTGGGAGGTATGAAGATTCTCGTAACCGGCGGGGCTGGCTACATCGGATCCAATCTGGCGGCCGCCTTGATTGCGGGGGATCATGACGTCTTTGTCATCGATAACCTGTCCACTGGCAAGATCGCGAATATCCAGCACCTGCTGGACCACGAGCGGTTCCATTTTGTCAATGATACGATCCTGAATGATGCACTGATTGATCGCATCGTTGCCCAGGTTGACCAGATCTATCACCTGGCAGCAGTAGTCGGTGTCAAGTATGTGCTCGATGACCCCTTGCATGGCATCTATACCAACGTCAAAGGCACAGAAGTCGTGTTGGAGAAGGCCTACAAGTATTGGCGGCGCACCGTCATTGCTTCCAGCTCTGAAGTCTATGGCAAGAGTGCGGCTGTGCCGCTTTGCGAGGATTCTGATCGACTGCTGGGAGCGACGACCGTGGCTCGATGGTCCTATGCCATGGCCAAGGCCATCGACGAGCATTTTGCCTTTGCCTATGCCGACAAGGGTCTGCCTGTCTCGGTGGTGCGCTATTTCAACTCCTACGGCCCGCGCTTGGATCCCAAGGGCTATGGCAGTGTCATCGCCAAGTTTGTCACCCAGGCCCGTCTTGGTCAGCCGATCACGGTCTTTGATGACGGCCAACAGACGCGCTGTTTTACGTACGTGGATGATACGGTGCGCGGCACCATCCTGGCAGGTACTGTCTCCGCTGCAGCGGGGAAGGTGTTCAACATCGGTTCCAGCCGGGAGATCAAAGTCGTGGACCTTGCACGGATGATCCGGGAGTTGGTAGCTTCAGACTCTGAAATCATTCTGCAGCCCTATCGAAACGTGTTCGGCGAGAATTTTGAGGAGACGAGACGCCGGGTGCCCGATGTCCGGCAGGCTGAGGCAACGCTAGGTTTTCGCGCAGAGACCCCCCTCGAGGAAGGGTTAAAGAAAACAATCTCCTGGTTTCGGGACGCTTGGCCCCACGAGAGGTTAGACCCTGGATGCTCTAACCTGGCAGGTTTTTTTGATCTCAGCAAATGACATTGGAGAGTGGCAGCGTCTTGCTCGTTGTCTTGGGGCGTCCAACCCAAGGCAGGAGTAAGACCAGGCGCTGATGCGAACGAGACTGAGCGTCTTCTGTGACAAGATCATTGAGGCAGGTTGGCTGGCGGCTGTGATCGTTGTGCCGCTCTTTTTCAACATCTATTCCCAACGTGTTTTTGAGCCGGACAAGCTCTCCCTGCTTGCGCTCCATTGCTCTTGTCATGAGTGTCGCTTGGGTGATCCGCGAGATCGAGGACTGGCGCGCCAACCAGGGCGAGGGGGATGGCCAGGGCCCCCGGGTTCCCTTTTGGCAGCGGGTAGGTGAGACCCCCCTGGTGTTGCCCACGCTTTTCCTGGTTCTTGTCTACCTGATTAGTACGGCGACCTCCGTGGTTCCGTGGGTCAGCTTCTGGGGTTCGTACCAGCGCTTGCAGGGCACCTATACCACGTTGTCGTACATCGTCATATTTTTCCTGGTCCTGCAGGGACTGCGGACCAAGAGACAGCTCAACCGGCTCATCACGGTCATGGTCCTGGTCAGCTTTCCGATTGCCCTCTATGCCTTGATCCAGCACTTTGGCCTGGATCCATTGCCTTGGGGGGAAACGTCACCACTCGCGTCGCGGCCAACATGGGCAACGCCATCTTTGTGGCCGCCTATCTGATCATGGTTGTACCCTTGACTCTTTCGAGGTTGCTTCGAGAATTGGAAGGAGACTGTGGGGTACTTGGATACTCGGGATGGCGTTCTGGGACTGGTGGCCTTTGTCCTTCTGGCGGGCGCCCTGCTGGTGGGGATGCTCTGGCCTGTTGAGGGAGGCGGCCCCTGGTTGCGCTGGGCAGCCTTGCTGATCGGGATCGGCCTGCAGGCGCCGATCTATCTTCTTAGCCCGGAAGAGCGGCGCCCTCGCGTGCTGGCCATCTCCCTTCCCCTGACCTTTGCTTTCCTGGTTGGCTTTTCCTGGATTCTCGAGATCTTTTTTCCCCCGGCCAGTCCCAACTTTTTCTGGCTGGGCCTGCTGGCTTCGGTCATTTTTGTGCTGGCCATGTTCGCCTTTGCCTTCTATCTGCGACAGGCCTGTCTCTCGGCTGCTGCTCTTGGCTGGCTATTCTGTGATCCTCATTGCCCAGATCGTTGCCATCTTTTACACGCAGAGCCGAGGCCCACTGCTAGGTCTTCTGGCTGGCCTGTTCTTTTACCTGGCCCTGTTGGGCTTGGTCAAGCGGACGTGTATGGCTTCCATGGCTGATGAGCGCTCTGGCTGTTGTGGTGCTTGTCTTCCTGGTGATGTTCAACACCGTCGAATCTCCGGTCATGGAGATCCTGCGCGAAGTGCCCTACGTTGGGCGTCTGGGCAAGGTCCTGCAGACCGAGACCGGAACCGGCAAGGTCCGTGTACTGATCTGGGAGGGTGCCGTCGAAATGATCGGCTGGCACACCCCTCTGGAGTACCGTGGGGGAGGAAGGCGGTCCAGATCCCTTCAATCTGCTGCGCCCTATCATCGGCTACGGCCCTGAGTCGATGTACGTGGCCTACAACCGTTTCTATCCGCCTGACCTGGCTCACTTTGAGAGGCGCAACGCCTCTCCTGACCGGTCGCACAACGAGACCTTTGACGCGCTGGTCATTACCGGGGCATTGGGCTTTGTCGTCTATATGCTGGCTATTCATCAGCGTGTTCTACTATGGCCTCAAGTGGCTGGGGCTGATCCGGGAACGCTGGCAGCATCTAGGTTTCGTGGGGTTGTTGGTTGGGGGAGCCATCGCTGGGGGCTACTGGCCTGGACCTGGCGCGGTCCACCCTACGTGGGCCTGGGCATTGCCGCTAGGTACGGTCGGCGGGTTGGCCGTCTATGTCTTTATTGTCCTCGTCATCGCGACACTCGGTCCGCGGGGGAAACAAGATCGGTTGCAAGCGCCTTTGAGTGGAGCCTCTACCTTGGGAATGCTCGCATTGTTGTCGGCAGTACTCGCGCATTTCGTCGAGATCAACTTTGGGATCGCCATCGCCGCGACCCGTACCTATTTCTGGGTCTTTGCGGCCTCGATGGTCGTCATCGGGACGCGCCTGGCAGTGGAGCCCGCGACCCAAAAAGATGTGGAAAAGGCGACGGCAACTATTTCTGAGCTTTCTGGTCAGGTCAGCGAGCATTCCACGCAACGGGATCAGCGGGAGCGCCGGCGGCGCAAGGGAGCTGATCCCGAGCGGCAGGCACCGCGAGCAGGCAATCCAGACTGGCTCGGCGAGATCCTGGTACTGGGTGTGGTTTCCATTCTGATCCTCGGCACGATGATCTTTGACTATGTCACGGTTCAGGCCGGGAATCCGGGGACGCTGGTCACCATCTGGGACTCTCTTACGCGGGCCGCGGGAGAATCATCGCCTGCCATCCTGGTGTTAATGCTCGTCACTTGGGCCATGATCGCCCTGATTGGCCTGAGCGAGCTGGCCACACGGCCAGAGTCGGAAGGCAGAAAGCCGGCTGCTTGGCTGGCTGCGGCAGGTATCCTGGGCTTCGTCTCCCTTGGATGCGTGTTCATCTTTGCCCTATTGCACGCGCTGCAACTCAAGCCGGTGACCATCACGGCTATTGATGAGCCCAACCCTTTGGCCAATACCATCACCTTCTACTACTTCTTTGTGATGCTGGCGATCCTGGCTCTCGCTTTGGTGCTCACCAGCCTTTTCCAGCGTCGAATCAGAGCGTGGCGTTGGACCCGGTCGCCTGGGGATGTGGCTGTCATCGCCACAGCTGTGGCGCTGCCCCTGCTGGTTGTGGCTCTGATTTTGACTACCAACGTCAATGTTGTCCGCGCTGATGTCCTGCACAAGCAGGGACTAAGCTCCGAAAGGGCCAAGTTGTGGGACGGGGCGATCTTTTTTTACGATCAGTCCCTCGCCCTGGCCGAGAAGCAAGATCACTACTATCTTTTTCTGGGCAAAGCGTACATGGAAAAGGGCCAAGCCGCCCAGGGGGCAGAGCAGCAGGCATTGCTGCAGGAGAGCGAGCGTGCCCTGCTCAAGGCGCGTGAGATAGCTCCTCTCAATACCGATCACTCGGCCAACCTGGCCAGATTACATAGCGCCTGGGCGCGGTTGACCCAGGGCGAGGAGCGAGCTGACCATCTCAGCAAGGCTGTTGGCTACTACGCCGATGCCACCAGGCTTAGTCCAAATAGCGCCCAGCTCTTTAACGAATGGGCGCAAACCTACCATGTTCTGGGGGATCTGGACCGGGCTGAAGAGATATACGGCAGATCCTTGATCCTGGACGATGAGTTTGAGAAAACCTACGTGTATTTGGCCGACCTATACGAGGCGCAGGGGAAAGAAGACGAGGCCATCAATGCCTATGAGCGAGCCATAGAAATCAAACCAGAGTCGCTGCAGGCCTATCTGCTTTTGGCTCAATTATATATAAAGTCAGAAATGTGGAACGAGGCGGCGCAGATTTACCAGCGTGCCATCGAAGTCAATCCCGGGGCAGCGGATGCCTACAGTGGACTGGGCTATGTCTATTCTCAGGTGGGAGACCTGGAGCCGGCGCTGGCAGCCTATCTGGCTGCTGTGGAACTCCGTCCCAGGAGTTTCAACGAGCGGAAGAACCTGGCCATTCTCTATCAACAGATGGGGCGGACGGACGATGCTGTCCGCGAAGGGACTCGAGCCCTGGACCTGGCACCTGCCGATCAAATACCCGCCATAGAGGGTTTTCTAGCCCAACTGGGAGCCCTGAATTTCAAGGCTTCAGCAGAGGACAGCAAAGAGGTCCAGCAGCTCATTGCGCAGGGCAGTATCCAGATGGGCGCCGAAGATTGGGACTCCGCCGAAGAGACTTTTGAGGCGGTTTTGGATCTTGCCCCAGATAGCTCCTATGGTCATAGCGCGCTGGCATACGTATATGCCAAGCAGGGCCGGCTGGATGAGGCAATCGCTGAGAACGAGGTGGTCGCCGGGCTCATGCCTGACGACTACAATAGCTTCAAGAATTTGGCACTTCTCTACGAACAGAGAGGGGATGTGGAGAGCGCGATTGGGGCAACCGAAAGGGCACTGCTGCTCGCCCCGGAAAACGAAGTGCAGGCCCTCCAGATCTTTTTGCAGCAGCTCAGACAGCAGAAAAGTCCACTGCCAGCAAGGGAGGAGGATCGACGTGCTGGCGATATGCTGCCGGTTGAGCGTAATTTCATGTATGCTTCACCGCCGCCGGTGATCATCGAGCCCAACAAATCGTACCAGGCAACCATTGTGACTGAAAAGGGCGACATCGTGCTGGAACTGTATGCCAGCCGGGTGCCTAAGACCGTCAACAACTTTGTCTTTCTGGCCCGCGAGGGATTCTACGATGGCACAACCTTTCACCGGGTCATTCCTGGCTTTATGGCCCAGGCGGGTGACCCGACGGGAACCGGCACAGGGGGACCTGGGTACGCCTTTGCCGACGAGTTTGATGCTACGCTGCGCCACGATGGGCCGGGTGTGGTCTCGATGGCCAATGCCGGTCCTGACACCAATGGTAGCCAGTTCTTTGTTACCTTTGCGGATGCACCATGGCTGGACGATATACACGCGGTGTTTGGGCGGGTGATCGAAGGCCTGGACGTGCTGGAATCCTTGACCCCGCGCGATCCCCAGCAGAACCCTGCTTTCGCGGGCGACAGGATCAGGACGATCATTATTCAGGAGGAGTAACGATCTGGTCTATTCTCTGTTTGGTGCGCAAAGCTGTCCTCTTTTTCCGCCAGGGCGGTCGCTACGTATCATCTCCGTCCAAGGCCGCATCGGAAGGATGGCGAGTCTGGCTGTGACACAGGGGAATGGCCGGGAAAGATCATGACCACCACTTTCATGCTTATCTTTGCCAGCGCGCTGGTGTTGGCCATCGGCGGTACGCCGGTGGTCCGCCGGGTCGCGCTGCGCCTGGGTGTCATCGACCGAGCCCAATGCGCGCAAAATCCACGTCGATCCCATCCCTCTGCTGGGTGGGGTGGCCATCTATGGCGCTCTTTATCGCGCTACTGCTATTTGGCAACCGATTTCGTCTGAACGAATTGATCGGCATCCTGGTCGGCGCCAGCCTGATGTCGTTCCTGGGCGTGTGGGATGACCGGCGCAGTCTGAGCCCGCTCCTCAAGCTGGCTGGGCAGTTCCTGGCGGCCTCGATCCTGGTGCTCACCGGGGTGCGCATCGGCACCTTCCCCTGGGAGACCGTGAACATCATCGTCACCCTGGGCTGGGTGGTGGTCATCACCAACGCCATGAACCTGCTGGACAATATGGATGGCCTGTCGGGCGGCGTCGGTGCCGTGGCCGCCATCTTTTTCCTGCTGCTGGCAGCCATGAACGGCCAGTACCTGGTCGGCGCGCTGTCGGCCGCACTGGTGGGCGCTTGCCTGGGTTTTCTGGTCTACAACTTTAATCCGGCCAGCATCTTTATGGGCGACGCCGGCAGCCTGTTTCTGGGATTCATGCTGGCTGCGGTGGGCATCAAGCTCCGCTTTCCGGAGGGCGTCGAGATCGTGACCTGGATGGTGCCGGTTCTGATCCTGGGCTTGCCCCTGTTCGATACCACACTGGTGATCCTCTCCCGCCTGCGGCGCGGCCTGAACCCCCTGACCACGCCGGGCAAGGACCACGTCTCGCACCGGCTGGTGGCCATGGGCTACACCCGCCGCGAGGCGGTGCTCATCTGCTATCTCATCTGTGCCGGCCTGGGCGTGATCGCCCTCTTTGTCACCCAGGCCAGCATCGTCGAAGGCTATGTCGTCGGTGGCGTCGTGGCCCTGGCTGCCCTGTGGGGTCTGTGGCGACTGGAGCGAGTGGACTTCCCGGGCAAGGAGGTGCGAGGCAACTTTCTGAACGGGAGAAAGGTCACACTGATGGATGACACTGGCCACCAAAATCGCCGAGAAATCGGCCCGGGTGGCCGTCATCGGCCTGGGCTACGTGGGCCTGCCGCTGGCCGTCGGCTTTGCCAAGGCCGGGTATCCGGTCGTTGGGCCTGGATGTGGACGAGCGCAAGCTGGCCGCCCTGAACGAGGGTACGCAGCTACATCCAGGACGTGGAGACCGCCGACGTGGCGGCCGTGGTCCACGCCGGCCGGTTCTCTGCCAGCAACGACTATGACCTGCTGCGCGACGCCGACGCCATCTTTATCTGCGTGCCGACGCCCTTCGACGCCATGAAGGCGCCCGACCTGGTCTTATGTCGAGCAGGCGGCGCGGGGCATCGCCCCCCGCTTGCAGCCCGGCCAGTTGATCATCCTGCAGAGCACCACCTATCCCGGCACGACCGAGGAGTTTGTGCTGCCCATCCTCGAGGAATCGGGCTTGCAGGCGGGCGAGGACTTTTACCTGGCCTTCTCGCCAGAGCGGATCAACCCCGGCGACCAGCAGTTCACCGTCGAGAACACGCCCAAGGTCGTGGGCGGCCTGACGCCGCGCTGCACCGAGCTGGCCCGTCTTCTGCTGGCCCAACTCTTTGCCCACGTCCACGTCGTCTCCTCGCCCGCGCGCCGCCGAGATGTCCAAGCTGCTGGAGAACATCTTTCGCAGCGTCAACATTGCCCTGGTCAACGAGCTGGCCCTGCTCTCCGAGCGGATGGACATCGACCTGTGGGAGGTGATCGAGGCGGCCAAGACCAAGCCCTTTGGCTTCATGCCCTTCTACCCGGGTCCTGGCGTGGGCGGCCACTGCATCCCCGTGGATCCCTACTATCTGAGCTGGAAGGCCCGCGAGTACGACTTTTATACCAAGTTCATCGAGCTGGCCGCCGAGGTGAACCAGGCCATGCCCTACCACGTCGTCGACCTGGTGGCCCAGGCGCTGAGCCAGCAGGGCAAACCGCTGGATGGAGCGCGGGTGCTGATCCTGGGCGTGGCCTTCAAGCGCGACATCGACGATGCCCGCAACTCGCCGGCGGAGCGGATCATCGAGCTGCTGCTCAAGCGCGGGGCCGAGGTCAGCTACAGCGACCCCTACGTGCCGCGCTATCGCGTCGGCCGGGACGTCTTTTACCGCGGAGGAGCGCTGGCTGGAGAGCGTGGATCTGACGGACGAGGTTCTCGTGGCCTGCCGACTGCGTCGTCATCGTCGCCGGGCACCAGGTCATGGACTATGCCCGGGTGCTCCGCCACGCCTCCGTGGTCGTGGACACGTGCAACGCCACCACGGGGCCTGGGCGGCGCCGCGCGTGTGGTCCGCGTCGGCGCTCCCTTGCCAGAACGCACGAACTGATGACCGAAACCCAGCCGCCCGAATCCTCACCCAAGACCTCATCCTTCTGGACGGCGACAGTTCTTTCGCGTCCTGGTCATCCTCGCTGGTGCTGGGTATCAGCGTCGCCATTTTTGCCTTCCGCGACCGCTTTGCCGAACTGGCAGCCATCGGCTATCCGGGCATCTTTCTGGTGAGCCTGCTGGGCAACGCCACCATCATCCTGCCTGCACCCAGCCTGGCTCTTGGTCTTTGCCATGGGCAGCGCCCTGCCGCCGCTGCTGGTCGGCCTGGCGGCCGGCGTCGGCGAGGCACTGGGCGAACTGACCGGCTACGCTGCAGGCTTTGGCGGGCGGGCCGTCATCGAGGACTATCAAGATGTACCAGCGCCTGGTGGCCTGGATGGAGCGGCGGGGGGGCATCACGATCTTCGTGCTGTCCGTGATCCCCAACCCCTTCTTTGACCTGGCCGGCATCGCTGCCGGGACGCTGCGCTATCCCCTGTGGCGGTTTCTGCTCTTCTGCTGGCTGGGCAAGACGCTCAAGACGACGCTGGTGGCCTGGGCCGGCGCCAGTCCGTGTTCCCTCATCGAACAGTTGCTCCACTGAGCCTGGCCCGTCATCGAGTCAGCCTTTGCCTCCTGGGCAGACCTGATCCATGGACCCCGGAAGCCCCGCGGGGTCTGTGACGCTTTCGACCTAGATTTCGACGGTCTCCAGGGGACGCGTGGTGCCGACCAGCGATGCCCAGCTCCGCCTTGTGGATCGCCTGCGACAGCTTGCGCGGCGTGCCTCCGAAGGTCATCAGCGGCCCGAGCGTCATGCCGCTGTAGTGGGTCGGCACGACGACGCGCGGCTCGCCCAGGAGCCAGAGCGCCTGTGGCGCCTTTTGCGGGCCAATGTGGCCGAAGGGCATGCCCAGCGCTGTGCAGGTCGCCAATGGGCAGCAGCACGGCGTCCAGGTCCCAGCGCTGGCCAATCGTGCGAAAGAGGTTCGCGGTCCAGGGAGGTATCGCCGGCAAAATAGACGGTCCGGTCGCCCTCGACGACCAGGCCCAGCTCGCCGCCGGTGTGTTTGGCCGGCACGGCCGTCAGGCGAAGCCCTCTGAACTCGGCCGATTCCCAGGCCTCGCACGCCACGCAGCGCCTTCAAGCCCCAGCCGGGAGCCTTGTGCACCTTCTCGGCAGGCATCCACACCGGGGTGTCGGGCGGCAGCCGCTTCAGGACTGACGGCGCAAAGTGATCGACGTGGGTGTGGGAGATGAATACCAGGTCAGGCCGGGGCATCCGTTCGAAGGTGTAGGACTTGGGCGCCTGGTGGATGCCCAGCATACGAAAGACCGGGTCGGTGATGATCGTCAAGCCCCTGCGTCTCGATGATGGTCATCGACCAGCGGATGTAGGTCAGTTTCATAACTTTTCCTCCCCAGGAAGGACAGAAGATCCGAGCGATTCGGGTGGGCCTTGACCCACAGTTCCTGCCTGTCCGCCGTCCTACACCAGCTCGAACCGCGCCGTAAAGTGCCGCAGGAAGCGCGTCTCGTAGACGATGCGCAGCCCGCGCAGTGTCTCGCGCTTCTCATACAGGCCGATGATGGTGTCGGCCACATAGTCCAGGTGGGATTGGGTGTAGACCCGGCGCGGGATGGCCAGGCGAACCAGCTCCATCTCGGGATAGATGCGTCTCGCCTGTGTCGCTCGTCTTTGTGGGCGAACATCACGCTGCCGATCTCGACGGCGCGGATGCCGCCCTCCAGGTAGAGGCCCACGACCAGCGCCTGACCGGGAAACTGGTCGCGGGGCATGTGGGGCAGGAAGCGCAGGGCATCCAGGTAGACGGCGTGGCCGCCCGGCGGCTCGACGATGGGGATGCCAGCCTCCAGCAGCCGGTCGGCCAGGTACTTGGTATGGGCCAGGCGGTAGGCCAGGTAGTTCTCGTCCAGCCCCTCCCACAGCCCGCGGGCGATGGCCTCCAGATCGCGCCCGGCCAGGCCGCCGTAGGTGGGAAATCCCTCGCGCAGGATCAGCTCCTGGCTGGCCCGCTCGTACAACGTCGGGGTCGTTCATGGCCAAGAAAGCCGCCGATGTTGACCAGGGCATCCTTTTTGGCGCTCATGGTGCAGCCGTCGGCCTGGGAAAAGGTCTCGCGGGCGATCTCCAGCGTGCTCTTGTCCGCATAGCCCGGCTCGCGGAGCTTGATAAAGTAGGCGTTCTCGGCGTAGCGGCAGGCGTCGATGAAAAAGGGGATGCCGTATTCGTGCAGCACGGCGGCCGTCTCGCGGATGTTCTGCATCGAGACCGGCTGGCCACCGCCCGAGTTGTTGGTGATGGTGATCATGCCCAGGGGGATGTTATGCGGGCCCAACGCTTTCGATAAAGGCCCGCAGCTTGGCGATGTCCAGGTTGCCCTTGAAGGGGTGATGGCTGGTGGGATCCTTGCCCTCGTCGATGACCAGGTCGGCGGCGACGCCTCCCCGCGCTTCGATGTTGGCCCGGGTGGTGTCAAAGTGCATGTTGCTGGGCACCTGGAGCCCGGGCCGGACCAGGAGGGAAAAGAGCACGTTCTCGGCCGCACGGCCCTGGTGGGTGGGCACAAAGTACTTGAAGCCAAAGATCTCGCTGAATGGCCGCTTCCAGGTTGTAAAAGTTGCGGCAGCCGGCATACGACTCGTCGCCGCGCATCAGGCCGGCCCATTGGTTGTCGCTCATGGCCGAGGTGCCCGAATCGGTCAGCAGGTCGATATAGATGTCTTCAGCCTGGATGAGGAATGGATTGTAGCCGGCCTCGGCCAGCAGCGAGGCCCGCTCTTCCCGCGTGGTCATTTTGATCGGCTCGACGGTTTTGATGCGAAACGGCTCCGGCAAGAACTTGGCCATCGTCGGACTCCTTTGTCACCTGCAAGAGTTGAGCAGCTCCACCGAGGCGGGGCCACTGCGGCATTATACTACAGGGTGGACGAAAACCGAAAGTGCCGGCCAGTCGCTGGATGCTGGTGCGTGTGCTGTGTCTTCTACAACCTACGTCGCCTCCACCTGGCCGCTGGCCCCAGCCTCACCTGAGTTTGACCGAACCACTGCCCTCTATCTGGTGGTGCCACTCCCTGGTCGGTGCTGGTGGGCAAATACACCAAGTTGGTGTATACTACAGATGTAGCACGAGAAAAGGTCCATGTTGATTTGCTGCCCTTTTTTGAGACTGGAGGTTCTTCCTCTCCACCAAGGGCGGATGCGAGGGTAACGAAAGATGAACAATCAAGAGCATATCAGTGAAGCAGAGCATACACCCACTCAGGAAGGTGAGGACCGTCGTGTATGGGTCGTCATTGGTGTGCTGGCGGTTTTCCTGATCGCGTGTATCTGCGTCCTTGGCCTGGTCATATCCTACTTTTTATTCTCTGGTCAGGACAGTGCGACCCAGCCAGGGCCAGTTGAGCCGGCGCAGGTTTCTCTTGAACAGATCCAGAACATCAACTGGCAGTGGGTTGAATTGACTGAAACCGAGCCCGCGGGCCAATCCCTTGTGCCCGAACCCTATGACTATACCCTGGTGTTCCTGCCCGGCGGTCAGTTTACTTTTAGGGCAGATTGCAACGTCGGCAGTGGCGTGTTCACCGTGGATGGCAGCACTATGGCCCTGCAGTTGGGGCCGGTCACCATGGCCGAGTGTGGGCCAGCGTCCATGTCCAACCAGTTCATGGGCCTGCTGGGTAGCGTGGCTACCTACGGAGTGGAGGGCGGCCGCCTGGCGCTTGGGCTGAAAGAGAACGTGGGCTTCATGATCTTTGACAACGGCGGCCCGGCCCAATCTGTTGGATCACCAGGGGCGGCAACCCCGACCCCCCAACTGGCGCAACCAACGGCGACGATGGGCGTTCTGCCACTGGCCATTCCTAGATTTCCCCCTGAAGCAGGGCTGGGTATGGAAGCGATGTTCGACGGCAGCCAGTCCCAGCCCGGCAGCAGTCCCATTGTTCGCTACTTGTGGGAGTTCGGCGACGGGACCAGTGTTGAGGGGGCGACAGTGACCCATGCTTACGCAGTGTCTGGTGTCTATGCGGTGACCCTGGCAGTGACGGCTGAAGATGGCCTTGGCAGCAGTGCGACGGGGCAGATTGTGATCACTGAGGGCCAGCCGCCGGTACCCACGCAGGCACCGGAAGCCGCACCGACGACGGAACCTGCGAGTGGGCTGGTGGGTCTGACGTGGCGGTGGTCTGAACTCATCGAAGAGGGGGAGCCTTCCACCGTGGCAAACCCTCAGAATTATACGTTAAGGTTCGAGCCGGATCTCACCCTGCAGATCACAGCTGACTGCAATACTGGGGTTGGCACATACGCAGTGGATGGGGAACGCATCAGACTGGACTTGGGGGGCGTCTCGCAGGCTGAGTGCGGGCCAGATTCTCTTTCTGGACAGTACCTGGAGCTGCTGCAGACGGTCGACGAGTATGAATTGGATGAGGGATTGCTCCTTCTGTATCCTACGGAGGTCGCCGACCGCATGGTCTTTGCCCCCTAGTTGCGCCACAGTGCCTTGACCGAGACTGACAGCCCGAGCCACCCGTCAAGGTGACAATGAGTTTGGATAGATTGCAGCCCAGGCGCGCGTACGTGAGATGGCTAGAGACTGCCGGCCCTCCCCATTCACTCTCCGCCCAGCAGGCGGCAATAGCTCTCATAGCGATCTGGATGGATGTCCCCGGCCTGGACTGCGGCCTTGACAGCGCACTCGGGCTCGTGCGTATGGGTACAGCTTGAGAAATGACAGTCGCTCAGGAGGGGCCGCATCTCTACATAGTGCCAGGCCAGCTCCTCGGGCTCGATGTCCCAAAGCCCAGCTTCGCGCAGGCCTGGGCTATCAGCCACGAAACCACCGCCGGTCAACGGCCACAACCGAACGCCAACCGTTGTGTGGCGCCCTTTGCCGGTCGCGTCGCTGATCTCGCGCACCGCGAGGCCCAAGTTGGGTTGAACAGCATTGAGAAGGCTGCTTTTCCCGACGCCGGAGGGCCCACACAACACGCTCAACTGGCCGAACAACCGGTTGCGCAAGGCGGTTACGCCCTGGCCGGTGTGGGCGCTGGTATAGATCACCGGGTAGCCAATCTCCTCGTACACCCCGAACAGTGCTCGAGCTTGCTCTAATTCCTTGCAGGCCCCGTCACCGGCATTGCAAAGCAGATCGATTTTGTTGGCGCAGATGATGGCCGGCAGATCGTTGTTCTCGGCGAGGACGAGAAGACGGTCCAGCATGCGTAGGTGGGGTTCCGGGTCTCGCACGGAAAAAATGTATACCGCCTGGTCCGGGTTGGCAACGATGACCTGTTCGGCCTCGACGTGGCCAGGCCGGCGGCGGCTCAATTGCGTCTCTCGCGGCAGGACCTCTTCGATCACACCCCTGCCCGGCCTGGTTGCCCTCCAAAGGACCCAGTCCCCGGCAGTGATGAGATCGGTGGCCAGCTTCTCCTTCTTGAGCTTTCCACGCACATGGCACAGGGCAATACTCTCCCCGTCTTGGACCTTGTGCCGCCCGCTACGGGCCTGGAGAACGGTTCCGCTCTTAAGCTCAGCCAATACCTACCCTCATCTGCATCACTCACCGAGGACATCTGTCCGAGTCGTGTTCACAGATTATACCCCAGGCAGTCAGCCAGGTCAAATGAGCGGACATAAGGGCAAACGGACGACTGCGGTTTCCTATGTTAACTTGAGGCGTTGGTGCGTGCACGCAGTCTGTCAAAGTTGCCAAACTCGCAAAGAACTGGTATAATCATCGTGAATCGTGAGATATGTACTGAGCCTTGATGTATGACCAACTATGAAATAGCCGAGCTTTTCAAGCGCATCGGGGATATGATGGACATCCTGGGCGAGAACCGCTTCAAGGTACTCGCCTATCGGCGTGCCTCCGAAAATATCGAGGCTTTGGGCCAGGACATCCGTGTTTATTGGCAGGAGGGCACGCTTGAGGAGATTCCCGGTATCGGGAAGGCCATCGCCGAAAAGATTGATGAGCTTCTGAGAACGGGCCATCTGGCGTTCTATGAGCGCTTGCAGGACCAGGTACCAACCGGCGTCGTCTCGCTGCTGGAGGTTCCTGACGTGGGTCCGAAGACGGCCAAGCTAATGTGGGAGCAGCTGGGGTTACAAAGTGTAGCCGAGGTGGAGACGGCAGCACGGGCCGGCCAATTGCGGGCTCTGCCCGGGCTGGGCGCCAAGTCCGAGGCCAAGATCTTGGCTGGCATCGAGGCCTTGTACCGGCGCAGTGACCGCATTCCTTTGGGCACGGCCTGGCCGGTTGGCATCGAGCTGGTGGAGGCTCTGAGGAAATCTTGCCCGGCTGTCCGGCAGGCCACAGTGGCGGGCAGCTTGCGGCGCATGCAAGCCACCATCGGTGACATAGACCTGCTGGCAGGGTCGGAGGTTCCATCTGAGGTGATGCGGGCCTTTGTCAATCTACCACAGGTGGCCGAAGTAGTACTCAGCGGCTTGACCAAGACCACGGTGCGGCTGCACAATGGCTTGCAAGTGGACCTGCGGGTTCTTGAGCCAGAGCGCTGGGGGGCTGCGCTGCAGTACTTTACCGGCAGTCAAGCACACAATGTCCGCCTCCGAGAGATGGCCCGCAAAGCGGAACTGAGCCTGAGTGAGTATGGCTTCAAGCGGGAAGATGGCAGCGAGATCTTGTGTGCTCGAGAGGAAGAGGTGTACGGGACGCTGGGCTTGCCCTGGATCCCGCCCGAGATGCGCGAGGATCGGGGCGAGTTCCAATCGGCGCTGGCCGGTGATCTACCCCGGCTGGTAGAATGGGCCGATATTCGTGGCGACCTGCATGCTCACACCGACTGGAGCGATGGGGCCGGTACCCTGGCAGAGATGGCCGATGCGGCGCAAGAGCGGGGCTATCGCTATTTGGTTATCTCCGACCACACCCAGAGCCTGGGCGTCGCCAATGGCCTGACGGTCGAGCGGCTGCGCGCCCAGCGGGCCGAGATCGATGCCCTGAACAGCGGACGGAATGGGGTTCTCCTGCTTCAGGGTTGCGAACTGGAGATCAAGGCCGACGGCAGCCTGGATTATCCTGACGAGGTCCTGGCTCAACTGGACTTTGTCGTGGCCT
The DNA here is from genome assembly GCA_963700285.1 of uncultured Chloroflexia bacterium. GTDB lineage: Bacteria > Chloroflexota > Anaerolineae > JAAYZQ01 > JAAYZQ01 > CAWANP01. The sequence continues at coordinate 920,851 of CAVOXA010000001.1, forward strand.
CGGTGCATACTTCGCTGCGCCAGGATCGGGCGCAGATCACCGGGCGTGTCTTGAACGCCTTGCACAACCCCTACGTTGACGTCATTGGCCACCCGTCAGGCCGCATTCTTGGCCAGCGTGAGGCAAGCGCCGTGGACCTGGATGCCGTGATCAAGGTCGCCGCCGAGACCGGCACGGCTCTGGAGGTAAACAGTATCCCTGCCCGCCTCGATTTGGACGATATTCACGTACGCCATGCTTTGGAAATGGGCGTCAGGGTGGCCATCAACAGTGATGCCCACCATCCCGGCGGCCTGGATAGCCTGCCCTTTGGTCTGGCCACTGCGCGACGTGGCTGGGCCACGAGTCTCGATGTACTCAACACGATGACGATAGAGGATCTTTTTGTCTGGCGCCAAGCCAGAATCGCACGACAACAAAGTACAGAGGAGGGGAATCATGTCGCAGTATGATGCGGGTCCAGGGGACTATAGTGATCGTGAGTGGGAGGCGCCTGACTGGGAGCAGGAGCCTCAAGCCACTCGGCAGCGGCTGGCCTTGCCTCCGTGGGCATTGCTGGCCATTGTCGTTGCAGCCGTGATCTTGCTGTGTGTGGGGTTATTCCTTATCGTTCGGGCCATCCGCGAAGGGAGTGCCACAGAGGCCCCAATCCCCACCGCCACGGCAACACGCCGGGCTTTGCCCACCGCAACTCTGACGCTCCCGGTGCCAACGGCCACTATCGCCCTGCCCACGGCAACCCTCGAGCTGCCCACGCTTGAGCCGACGGAGCTGCCGCCGGCCGATACCGGTGGTATTGCGCCCGGAGTCAATGTCGCGGTTGTTGGAACCAACCCAGACGGGCTGAACATCCGCGCGGAGCCCAGTACCAGCGCCAAGTTGCTAAAAAACGTGAGGGACAAGACTACTTTGGAAGTACTCGATGGCCCCGTACAGGCTGAATCGTACGTGTGGTGGAAGGTCAGACCTGTCAGAGACAAAACGGTCGAGGGCTGGGCTGTCGGCCAGTATCTGGAACTCAAGTAGAAGAGTGCCTGGACGGGACTGTTTCCAAACTGTGCTCCGGCTCATGCCCGGATGTTTGGACCTGCATTCTACGGGTCCAAACAGATTCCGCTGGCCTTTGATGGATGTGTGCAACCTCCATGCCGGTTCTGCGTAGATAGGTGAAAAGAGCTATCGCACACTGGGAGGTCTGACAATGAGTGACGGGAAGAAGCTTCGGCGTTCGAGGAGCAATCGCTGGATCGGAGGCATCTGTGGTGGTCTGGGTGAGTTCTTTGGGCTGAGTGCTTTTTGGTTCCGCCTGCTGTTTTTTATCCTGGTGTTGCCGGGTGGCCTTCCCGGCATCTTGCCCTACCTTGTCCTCTGGCTCATCATCCCTATGGAAGAGCGTCAGTAGGTTGCCCAGAAGCGTGAGCCACTGTTCTCTCGCCAGTAAAAGCCCCCGGAGTCTCCGGGGGCTTTTTTTCCTGCAGCCCCCAATGTGACAACGTAGATCAACGAAATTGGCTTGCTTGAGCGGCTCACGCTTGCGCGGTGCGTGGGCACTTTGATAGCGTCGAGGAGTATGGTATAATCCTCGGTGGGCATATACTCGGTGCGATTCAGGAGCGAACGACACGATGGAATACCGAAAGATGGGGCGTTCAGGGCTGGAGGTCTCGGAACTGGCACTGGGTACGATGCAGTTTGGTTGGACGGCGGACGAAGCGATTGCCTTTGACATCATGGATGCCTATGTCGAGGCGGGCGGCAACATGATCGACACGGCCAACGTCTATTCCAACTGGGCGGAAGGCAATCCCGGTGGCGTATCGGAAGCGATTGTGGGTCGCTGGCTAAAGAATCGCGTCAACCGAAAGGACATTGTCCTCGCTACCAAAGTCCGGGGTCGCATGTGGGAAGGGCCTAACGGCGAGGGACTGGGCCGCGCCCACATTGCGCGCGCGGTCGAGGATAGCCTGCGGCGTCTGCAGACAGATTACATAGACCTGTATCAGACCCACTGGTTCGATGCCAGCACGTCTGTCGAGGAGACGATGCGCGTTTTCGATGACCTGGTTAGGCAGGGCAAAGTGCGTTACGTGGGCTGCTCCAATCATCCTGCCTGGCGGCTGGTCGAAGCGTTGTGGGCAAGTGACAAGCTGGGATTGGTGAGCTATGCGTCACTGCAGCCCCACTACAACCTTGTACATCGAGCTGAGTTTGAGCAAGAGATGGCTGCGGTCGTCAGGGCCTATGGACTGGGCCTGTTTCCCTACAGCCCGCTGGCAGGTGGATTTCTGACGGGCAAGTACCGCCAGGGGGCGCCGTCACCAGACAGCGCCCGTGCCGGCCGCATTCAGGAGCGCTACTTTTGCGAACGCAATTTCAAGCTTCTGGCCAGGATGGAAACGATTGGGCTCAAGTGGGGTCAAGGGGCAGCGCAAGTGGCGCTGGCCTGGCTGTTGGCCAATCCGCTCGTAACCGCCCCGATTGTCGGCGCCAACAGCGTGGCGCAACTGCGGGCAAGCCTGGCTGCCGTGGGGTTCCGCCTGGAAAACGATGAGCTGGCGGAGCTGGACAAGCTTGGCGACTGGCAAGCACCATGATCACGCTCGAACTACCCGCATCCCTGAATGGCCCGCTGGCTCAGGGGCATCCCTGGATCTACCGCAACCATGTTCCTCAGGCGCCGGACCTGGCTTCGGGTACGTGGGTCAGGGTGCGCTGCGGTGGGTTTTCTGGCTTTGGATTGTGGGACGCCCAGAGTGCTATTGCCGTGCGCCTTTTCTCGCGAACGGCCGAGCCCGATGCTGGCTGGGTAGCGGATCGGGTAGCCGACGCTTGGGATCTGCGGGCACCGGTGCGTGCCGGCGCCACCTCTGGCTACCGTTGGGTATATGGCGAGAGCGATGGACTGCCCGCCATCGTTGTGGATCTCTATGGCGAGTTTGCCGCCATCCGGACCTTTGTCGAGAGCGTTGAGAGTTTGGTCCCATGGGTGGCTGACGCCCTGCACGCGCATACGTCGCTGCAAGGTATCGTCTGGCGTCGAGCCAGGGGGCAGGCGGAATCACTGTGGGGCCGGCTCCCGCCCAACGATCATACCATTGAAGAGCATGGATTGCTTTTCCGGGTCGATCTCTTTTCTGGGCAAAAGACAGGCTTGTTCTTTGATCAACGTGAGAACCGTCTGATCTTGTCGCCCTGGTGCCAGGGCAAGGCTGTGCTCGATTGCTTCTGCTATACCGGAGCCTTTGCGCTCTATGCACTCCGCGGAGGCGCAGGCTCGGTTACGGCCTGTGACGCCTCTGCCGGGGCTGTAGACGCAGCGCGAGAGAACCTGTACCTCAACGGTTTTGAACCTGGCCGGAATGCCCTTCTGGTCCAGGACTGTTTTGCCCTGCTGGACAGGTTTGCCGCGGAAAAGCGCCAGTTCGATGTGGTCATTCTCGATCCGCCGAGTTTTGCCCGCGACCGGCAAAGCCGCCATGCAGCAGAGCGGGCCTATGTGCGGCTGAATCGACAGGCGCTGCGCTGTGTCAGAGAGGGAGGACTACTTGCCTCGGCCAGTTGCACGAGCCAGGTATCACCTTCTGCGTTCCACCAGGCCCTGGCCGAGGCGGCGCGTCAGGCTGGACGGCGCCTGCAGATTGTGCACGATGCCGGCCAGGCCGTGGATCATCCCGTACCGGCCCATTTTCCCGAGGCCCGCTATCTCAAGTTCATGCTCTGCCGGGTTCTGCCCATATCCTAGAAGCGGTATGGACGGGAGCGAACCTTCTTGAGCACGGGGCAGGGCATGGGAATGGGAACTGGGCATTCTGACTTTTCGAGGGTGACTGCCACAAAAAAGGCACCCCCGGCGCCAGGCCGGGAGTGCCCCATACTTGAAAGCGCTTGTTATTCCTTTCGCCTCGCGCAACATCCAGCTCGTCGTTCACCGCGTCTACCTCGGCCCTAGCGACGTTGAGATCCGCCTCCACCTGTACTCAAGGCCGAACGATACCAATATCATACGATGCCTTCAAGCAGAAATCGAATGGGCAAATCGGGATCAGCCTTCGTACAAGGCCTCTATCTGGCGGGCAAAGTCCCGGATGCTTTGGCGCAGGACCGCCGGTTCGAGTACTTGTATCGCTCCGCCGCAGCCAAGGATTCGTTGGCGGGCATCCTCAAGGGTATCGAACGAGATGGTCAGCTCGATCCACCCACTGTCACCTGCCGGACCGGCTTCCCTGACCTTATCGCTGATATCCTCGCCAAAGTGGTGGGTGAGATAGGGGACAAGTTGCGGAGCGACGCATAGGGTAACGGGATAGTGTGGACGGTTGGCTTCAGCCTCCGCGCACCATGCCTGCCAAAAGTTTACCAGATCAAAGTCTGCCGGGCGAGTGAACTGCTCGTTTGTAAGGCTGGCTTCAACCAACTGGGCGACGCGGTGGACGCGAATGTGCTGGCCCTGGCCACAAACCAGGTACCAGGCGATGCCCTTGGCGACGAGTCCGTAGGGCTCGACGATCCGTTGAACTTGAGTCTCGAACGGCAGGCGATAGGTCAGTCTCAGCCTGCGATCGTCCCAGAGCGCCCGTTGAATTGTTGCCAGGAGAGGCACTGGCCTGCGGACTTGGAACCATCCTGTTGGGTCCAGGTGGACGCGCTGGCGCGCCCGCTCTTGGTCCTGACGGCGGCCCGCGGGCAGGGAGGCGGAGAGCTTGAGCAAAGCGGATCTGACCTCCTGGTCGACTCCCAGCTCCGCCAAGGGGGCGGGAATGCCGAGCATGAACAGGGCCCGTACCTCCTCCTCAGTCAAGCCCGTGAGCGTTGTACGGTAGCTGTCCATCAGTGCGCAACCGCCCCCAGGCCCTCGTTCGGCGTACACAGGGACACCGGCCGCACAGAGGGCGTCCATGTCCCGATAGATCGTCCGTACCGAGACCTCCATCTCTTGGGCCAGTTCCCGTGCCGTCAGGCGCCCGCGGGCTTGCAGGAGCAAGAGTATCGACAGTAGCCGGTCAGCACGCATTGGCATGGCCCCCCAGATCCAGATTCTCTACCATTATACCATAAATCCTGACAGGAGATGTCAGGTAAGGTATGGTATGGTAGGCTGACAGTGGCGCCTGGTTGCATCACGGGGCAGATAGAGCACTCGACCGCTGTACTTGACCCGGGCGAACACAATCCTGAAAAAGGGAGGGAAACTGAACGATGAAAGCATTGGATGTGCGGATCGTACGTTTGAAGCCGATGCGCGTTGCCTCGGCCCATGGCTTTGGTCAGAGTCCGGAAGAGATAGCCTGGAACAAGATCCTGGCTTTTGGAGATGCAAATAGCCTGCTAGACACGCCCGAAGGACTGCGTTTCTTCGGCTTCAACAATCCAAACCCCGCCCCTGGCAGCCCGAACTATGGCTATGAACAGTGGATGACCGTGGGCCCCGCTGTTGAAGGGGAGGGCGACGTGACCATCAAAGAGATACCCTCCAGGCTTTATGCTGTGGCGCGCTGCGAGGGACTCGATACCATCGGTGAGGTGTGGAAACAACTGGTCATCTGGTTTGAAGACAGTCACTACAAGAAGCCATCTCATTTCTACGAGGGTCTTGAAGAGCTGCTTGTGCCCCCGGACAGTTCCTACGAAGACTATGTTTTTGATCTCTATCTGCCCATAGCAGAGTGACGCAGCCAGAGTCGAACAGTATGCGCCCTGCCCAGTACCGTCTGGGCAGGGCGCTGTCTATCAGCTTGACGGTCTGCCAAGGTCATGCTATACTGCCCCTAGTAGTTGAAAGCCCTGTAACCCCTAGTCCTTGTGTGCCGTAGGGAAACGGACGCAGGGGTCTACTCCCGGAAACCGAGGATCGAGCCCCGATCGTATCCCCAGCTTTGCTCTTGGGAGCGACGCTCGATGGTGCCGCAAAGGGACTGGCTCTCGATGCTCTTCGCTCACTGATACTGCTTCCCGCTGGCAGCACATACTGCCCAGGTGGCAGCCCGAGAGTGCAGAGCAACCGGTCCACCGGTCCGGGCGACAGTGTCCATTGCACAAGCCAGTGGCCAGTTGGATGCCATCGGTTGCAGGCTGAGCAGTCATGTCCAAGGCTACATCAGGCAATAGCTGGAATATCAGCCATGATCGGTAGACTCTTCAGGTTGGGCCTGCTGGTCCTGTTGGCTCCGCTTCTGTACTCCTTCCTACGCCAGGCATACTTGTTCGTACGCGCGGAGATCACCTTTGAGCGCATCGTCTGGTTCCTGGTTGGCATGGCTTGTTATCTTCTGGTCTACGCGCTCTTTTTCCACGGCAACCAAGAATATGAGTTTCTCGAGACTTTTTCCCACGAGCTCGCGCATGCCATCGTCTCCATAGCTCTATTCCAGATGCCCCAGAGCTTCACTGTGGATCCCAAGAGCAGGAAAGCAGTCGTAGTGACGCACAGCGGCAGTCCCTTCATGTTCCTGGCACCCTATTACCTACCCCTCTTCACGATCCCATTTCTGTTGCTCAAGCCCATTGTGCTCCCACAATTTCACGGCCTCGTCGATTTCTGCATAGGCTTCACCCTTTGCTTCCACTATGTTGTCTTTCTGAAGGACTTTCGTCTACGGCAAAGCGACATCACGAAAACTGGCATTGTTTTTTCTTTCGTGGTTACCCTTTTCCTCAACATCCTGTTTCTTGTGGTCATCCTCTGTGTGGTTATCAATTGCTACTCCTGCATACTGGATTATTTTAGGGCATCTTTCGTTGGGGCGGTCGATGCCTACAAAGCTGCGTTGCAGTGGCTGAGTACCGAATTGCTGCCAAAGCTGAAGGATCTGATCGGCCAACTAGTCCAACGTATTCGAGGCGGCTGAGTACTGATAGAAATACTGTAACTGCTGGGGTAAGCCCAGATCATCCTGCCTGACGTTCGCAGTTGAGTTGACTGCCTATCTCTCTCGTGCTACACTTTGTCCTGCATGGAGGTATCGACAGGAGTTTGATTGGGTGATTCGCAGGTTGCGTAGCGCTGGCGCTGTTGGAGGCCCAGCACGGAGCCCGAGTTTGCTCGCAAGGCGCAGAGGAGATGCTACAACATGCCACAACTAGACCGAGCCAGGATCCTTCCCGAGCCGGAACTACCTCCGGTAGCCGAACTACTGTCTGAAGGGCGGCGGCTAGCCGCGTCGGTGACTGTTGGGTCGTGCCCATTCCTGAGCACCTACGGTGTCCGCTCAGAGAGCGAGTACAAGCGCAGGCAAGCTGCTGAGGGAATACTCATGTTCCACGCGCAGTTCGGCTATCGCAGCCTGACCAAGAGCCGCCGGGCCTACGCCGAGATCTATGAGCGGCTGGCGCAGGCAGGCTACCGTGTGGACCGCTACGGCATCTGCCTGGACTGGAGCATGGGCTACCCGGCCGGCCAGCGGGCAGATATGCCGCGCGGAACCGGCATGATTCTCCGCGGGCCCGAGGATTTTGCCTCGCTGACCCAGTGGGCGCCGGTGGCCCCTCACTTTGGCGATTTCGTCATAGGCACCCCTGCTTCCGTCGAGAACACGGTGGCCGCGTTGGGCGCGGGTGCAACCAGCATCGGCAACCTGGGCCAGTACTTTACCTTTCGCCTGCCCAGGTGGGATGATGACGTCAGGACGACCGCCGAGACGGTGAAGGCATTGGCCCTGTGCGCTACCCAGCCGGTCGAGATCCTGGTCCATTCCAACCTGGATGACGGCTTTGCTGCCCTGTTTTGCGATCTGGCCTGTGGGATTGGCGCGGTATTGCTCGAACGCCACATCGTCAACGAACTTGTCGGAGGCAGCGTTTCTCACTGCTACGGCCATACCTTTTCCGAACCGCTGACCCGTCTTGCCTTTCAGATATCCCTGGCCCGGGTGACGGACATCCCTGGCAGCATGGTCTATGGCAACACGACCATCTATTGTGGCAGTGAAGTGGAAGACTATGCCAACTTGGCCAGCTACCTGTTGGTGGATATCGTTGCCCAGCGCAGGAACCCGACCGGCCATGGATTGAACCCAGTACCGGTGACTGAGGCGCTGCGGATTCCCGAGATCGACGAGATCGTCGATGCTCACCTCTTTGCCAACCGCTTGGCTCTGCGGGCCGGCGGTTTTAATGACCTGTTTGACTGGGAAGCGGCCGAGGAGATCGCGGATCGATTGGTCGAAGGCGGCCAGCGATTTAAGGACCGTGTCCTGAATGGGCTGGCAGGAGCTGGCGTTGATGTCAGGAATCCTTTCGAACTGCTGCTGGCCCTGCGCCGAGTCGGGGCAAAACGTCTCGAAGAGCTTTATGGGCCCGGCCAGCGCCGGGAAGAGATGCTGCGCCATCGCCTGCCGGTTGTGCGGGCGACGACAGTCGCTGCGCTCGAGGCCCAGGGAGACGGGGTGGTGAGCCGTCTGAGCCATTCGGACCGGAACGCTATCCGCGAGGCCGGGTTTACGGCCTGCGTCACCAGCACCGACGTACACGAGTACGGCAAGATCCTTGTCGAGACCGTGCTGGAACAGCTGGGTGTCAAGGTGATTGACGCTGGAATCAGCGCTGATCCCGATAGGGTCGCCACCTGCGCGCAGAGGCAGGAGCCGATTTCATCGCCGTCAGTACCTACAACGGCGTAGCCCTGCACTATCTCCAGTCGCTGCGGGAAGAGATGCCCCGGGTTGAACTGGATGCCCCGGTCTTTGTCGGCGGCAAGCTGAACCAGATCCCAGACGATAGCGCATCGAGTCTGCCGGTTGACGTGTCGGCCGAGCTCGGTGATCTCGGGGCCATTGTCTGTCTCCGCGTCGAGGACATGTTGGAGGAATTGGTTGTGATAGCACGGGAGCAGGGCCATTGACCGAGCCATTCGTAGGACCGGCGCTGCTGACGGAGCTAGCAATGCTTGCGTCGGCGTCATTGGCGTGGGCCATTTGGCTAGCTACCTGGTTGAGGGTCTGAGACGCGCCAGTCCCGAGACGGAGATCATCCTCTCACCCCGCAATCTCGCGACCTCTGCACGATTGGCTGCGCGTTACGGCGCGACCGTGGCCGCCAACAACCAGGCTGTCGCTGATGCGGCGGACCTGGTCATCGTGGCCACTCGCCCGGCGGATGCTGTGCCGCGTGTCAGGCCATCGCCTTTCGGCCCGGCCAGACGGTCGTCTCGGTAGCGGCGGGTCTCGCCCTGCAGGTCCTTGTCCCGGCTGTAGCGCCGGCCAGGGTGGCCCGCGCGCTGCCCATCTCCTGCGCTGCTCTTGACGAGAGCCCGACCCTGCTTTACCCTGACTTGCCACAGGCCCATGCGCTCTTTGCCCTCCTGGGCCACGTGCACGTGCTGTCCGATGAAACCTGTTTCACCGCGGCCAGTGTGCTCTCGGCCTTCTACGGTTGGGTCTATGCCCTGCTGGATGAGACGGTTGCCTGGACTGTCCAGGCCGGCGTTCCACGGCAGACGGCCCGCAGCCTCGTTCTGGAAACAGTCCGGGGAGCAGTGAACATGGCGCTGGCCCAGCCAGAGGAAGATCTGGCGGCCATGTTGGATAGCCTGGCCACGCCCGGCGGCATCACGGCGTACGGTCTCAAAGTTCTGCGCCAAAAGGATGCGCTGGCCGCCTGGACCGAGGCGCTCGATGCGGTGCTTGAGCGTCTGGGCAGCCCGGGGTGAAGCTCAACTTGATGGGGGTGCCGGCGCATGTTATTGCGAGGCGCCGGGGCAGGGTTTTCGCAGGCAAAGGCCTGCCAGCGGCAGCACGAGGCGTCCCGCTGGCCGCTGGGGCTTGAACCAGGGGTGGACCCGGGATCCCGGGCTAATCCGATATCATGAGATTGGTCAGCGCGGCCCATAGGCGTTGCCCCAGGTTTGGCTGCAAGTCGTCGTGGATGGACAGGTCGTACTCATTATACGACACCGTCTGGCCATCGTGGCTCAGCCTGCAGGTCAGGCGCCAACTGCCTCCAGCAGGTAGCTGCCAGTCAAGATTATCTACGATCCTGGCAGAATTGGACTCGACATCTATGGTCAGTTCGGTACGACTCGCTGGCTGCCCGTCTCTATCCCACAGGCTTATCCCAAGGCGGCAATTGGCCAGTACGGCGGCCCTGTCATTGACGATCCACACGCTGGCATGAAACCGGTCACCGGATTGATAGGGCCGCAGCGGGTACTCGACGCTGACCAGTACGGGCTTGAACAGCCGCCTTACCGTTTCGTAGGCTGGCTTGGGTTGCCGGTGAAAGTCCAGGAGGGACCAGGAGATGGCAGGCCACGGCTCGTTGAGTTGCCAGATCAGGACACCGCCGCAGCCCTGGGCCTTGCGTCGCCGGTAGTGTTCGATGGCGATCTGCAGGCCTTGGGACTGGGCGCGTTGGCTGGCCTGAACAAAGCTTTCCAGCGAAGGTTTGCCCTGAGTGAGGTAAGGTTGGGCATAGCGTTTCAGTTTCTGCCAATCCAGCCCCGTGATAGGCCCACGAGGGCCCTGGCGGCCAGAGGTCCTCGTCGGGTATGAACTGCCGCAGGGCACTCACCTCAGGTGGGGCTTGCAGGCCCAACTCACTGGCAAAGGCAGCTTGGTCGCGGCAAAAGTGTGAGGGCGGGTACATGTCGTGCCAAACCTGCCAGTTATGGCTGTCGCCATCGCTCGGTGAGGCAAGCAGGAAAGGCCGGGTGGGATCCGCGTCCTGCAGGACCTGTCTCAGGGCCACCACAAGTTCCTCGTTGCGCTTTGGGCTGAATTCGTTGCCCCCACACCAGATGGCCAGGCAGGCGTGGTTGCGCAGATCACGGACGACGGCTCGGGCTTCGGACCGGACAAGCTGGAGGTAGCCCGGTGAGCGCGGAAATTGTGTCAAAAAGGCACAGGCAAAAGGGAACTCTTGCCACACCAGGATGCCAAGCCGATCACAGAGATCGTAGAAAGCACGCTTCTCTCGCAGCCCGCCGCCCCATACGCGCAGCAGGTTCATGTTGGCCCGGCGGGCGAGTGTCAGTAGGGCGCCATAGTCTGCGCCGGTGACGCGCCCAGGCAGGATATCTGCCGGAACCCAGTTGGCGCCCCGGGCGTAGACATGACGCCCGTTGATCTTTAGCGTCCAGCCATCCAGTTCTACTTTGCGAAGGCCCACCGTCAGGCTGGATGCATCCATCTGCCGGTCGCCGTCCCACACCTCCACGGTCAGCCGGTAGAGATGGGGATGGCCGTGATCCCAAGGCCACCATAGCTTAGGCTCTGGTATCACCAGCCTGAGCTTGTGCCGGCTTGAACCTGGCGGCAGTTCTACGGGCTGTTCAACAACCAAGGGATCTGATTCAAAAGTCTCCCCGGCCAGCGCGAGGCGCAGTCGCGCACGGCCGCCCCAGAGGCTATCAAGCTGTATCTCGGCGGTGATACTAGCAGATGATTGAGCCACGTGCTGTTCAATGGCAATGTCCTCGATAAAGACCTCTTGGCTGGCGATCAGGTACACATCGTCCCAAATACCCATGGTCCGCAGGGGCGGGGCGAAATCCCAGCCAAAACTCATCTGGCACTTTAGCGTGTCGCGCCGGTGGGGGAAGCGGCCCGGCATGTTTCCCAGTGTGGCCTCTATCCGATTCCAGAGCTTCTCCCAAGGGCTGCTCCGGTCGCACGGCAGCCACCTGGAGCCCAGCAGCCGAACAGCCAGCTGGTTCTGGCTGCCAAGCAGCGTAGTGACGTCCCGAACTTGGGGCGAGAACATCCCTTCGTGGCGACCCAGATAATGCCCATTGAGAAACAGGTCCGCCGATATAGTCGACACCGCGCAGGACGAGGTGCACTCGGCCACCGGCACTGGCAGGATGGGGGAAATCCCGGACCAGCCACCAGCAATGGTTGTCTACCCATTGGGCAGCCTCAGGACCAGTGGCATAGGCAAGTTCAGGCAGGCGGCCGGCGCGAACTAGGTCTGCCCGGACGTTGCCGGGGACTTGGGCGGGCAGCCACTCGACCACCCCTTCCATCTCCTGCCACGCGGCGCGCTCAGGCGCGGCATTGGCTGGCGCCTGGCCCAGGCGCCAGTCGTTGCCGTTTAACTCGACGATTCGACGGGGCATTCTTGCTCCACAATGGCTGAAACGGTTCAGGGCGTCGCCATCTCGAGGAACGGGCAGGCTTTGGCCGCGCCCATGCCTGGAGAGCTGCCTGGCCTGTTGATCTCTACCAGGAATCACACAGCCCAAACCAAAACCACCGGACCCAGTCGGATCCGGTGGTCTTGTGGGCTAAACCCCCGCTGTGCCGTGTGTCTTGTTGGTGTTGAACCTGTTTTAACAGGTGGGTGTCTACCCATCGGTTACTGCCTTGCCCTCGATGGGGCTATCGCATCCCCTCTGGCGCCCGACTCCCTTTGTTCGGGTGTTGGCTCAACCCTCTCTACAGACATCACGTACACAGCAGGGTACTTTCTTTGTCCATGATACCATAGATCCCAGAAATGCGCAAGTTACCAAAACCTCACGCAAAAGTCACCGTAAGTACCCATCAGCAAATGCTCTAGCCCTCTTCTCGAGGGGCGGTGCATGCCCCGCGAAAGGTCCAAGGCTATGAGTCACTCGACCAGGCGGATGTGCAGGTCCTGGAGCTGCGTTGTCCGCTACCGGCGAGGGTGCGCCCACCATCGGATCGGCGGCATTCTGGGTCTTGGGGAAGGCCATCACCTCACGGATGTTGGGCTCGCCGGCCAGGAGCATCACCAGGCGGTCGATGCCAGGGGCGATGCCGCCGTGGGGCGGCGTGCCATATTCAAAAGCCTCCAGCATGTGACCAAACTGCTGCTTGGGCATCCTCCACGTCCAGGCCGATGAGTTCAAAGACTTTCTCCTGGATCTCCCGTTGGTGGATTCGGATGCTGCCACCGCCGATCTCATAGTCGTTGCAGACCAGGTCGTACTGCTGCCCGCGAACCGCCCCGGGATCCGTGTCCAGCAGGGGCACGTCTTCGGGCATGGGCGCGGTAAAGAGGTGGTGGCTGGGATCCCAGCGTTGCTTCCTCGTCGTTCCAGCTCAAAGAGCGGAAAGTCGATGATCCAGACCAGGGCCAGTACGCGGTCGTCGCGCAAGCCCAGGCGGTCGCCCAGTTCGACCCGGAGGCGGCCGAGCGCCTCGGCGACGATGGCTCGGCTGGTCGGCGACAAACAGCAGCAGGTCTCCAGGCCGCCCTCCATCCGCTCGACGATGGCTGCCACCGTCTCCTCATCCAGGAACTTGGCAAAGGAGGAACGCACACCGTCTTCTTCGACCGCCAGCCAGGCCAAGCCCTTGGCCCCGTGTGTCTTGGACAAAGTCGGCCAGCTCGTCAATCTGCTTGCGGCTGTAGCTCGCCAAGCCCCTCGGCGCGGATGCCCTTGACCTGCCCCCCGCCGGCGACGGCCCGGCTGAACACGCCAAAGCCACTCGTCTGCTACCAGGTCGCCGATCGTCTACCAGCTCCATGCCAAAGCGCAGATCGGGATTGTCCTTGCCAAATCGCTCAATTGCCTCCCGATAGGTGAGTCGCGGGAAGGGTTTGAAGAGCAGTTTCTTGTCGCTTACCTCCTCAACCAGGCGGGTGTACATCTCTTCGATGAGCTGCATGACATCTTCCCGCTCGACAAAACTCATCTCCAGGTCGAGTTGGGTGAACTCGGGTTGCCGGTCGCCGCGCAGGTCTTCGTCGCGAAAGCAGCGGGCGATCTGGAAATAGCGCTCAAACCCGGCAACCATGAGCAGCTGCTTGAGCTGCTGGGGTGATTGGGGCAGGGCATAGAAGCTGCCGGGATGGACGCGGCTGGGCACCAGATAGTCGCGGGCCCCCTCGGGAGTGCTCTTGGTCAGGATCGGGGTCTCGATCTCGATAAAGCCCTCTCTCATCCAGAAAATCGCGTATGAACTTGATGACGCGATGGCGCAGGATGCCATGTTGCGCTGCATGCGCTCGCGGCGCAGGTCCAGGTAGCGGTATTTGAGGCGTAGCGCTTCGGCCTCGCCCGCTTCGCGGTCGATGTAGAAGGGGGGCGTCTTGGACTGGTTGAGCACGGTCACCGCTCGGGCCGCAACCTCCACGCTGCCCGTGGGCATATCAAGGTTCTCCGTGCCCGCCGGGCGTTGCTGGACGGTGCCCTGGATCTGAAGGACCCATTCGGCGCGGGCCTGTTCGGCGACGGCAAAGGCTTCGGGCGCGCTTCCTGGTCGAAGGTCACCTGGACAATGCCAGAGCGGTCGCGCAGGTTGACAAAGAGCACGCCGCCGTGGCTCCGGTAGCGGTGTACCCATCCGGCAAGAAGGACAGTCTGGCCGATATGCTCGTGTTCAGCTCGCCGCAGTTGTGGGTCTTGAGCATGGTGTTGCCTCCGGTTCGCCAGATGCACTGGTCTGGACAAGTTGTTCTCCTTCATCACGACCGTGGCCTGGCAGCTTGCCTGTGGACCAGTGGCGGCAGCCCGTGACCGGCCAAGATTGGGACGTATGATACAATGGGCCAGGGAAAAAGTCAAGCCCTTGTGTTCCTGGCCCATCATGCGTCCCCGGTGAAACAATGACCGAAAGTACACTTGTTGGGTTGCCCATGGATCAGACCCCCGGGATGGAGAATCCTTAGAAAGCGGCGCAAGGAGATCGGGGTTGCCCGGCACTGGAACGGGCATTCAGAACCTTCGAGGGTATGCCTGTTGAATAGGGTTGATGCCAGCCCCGCTAGTACCTGAAATAGTCTACCAGCCTGCCCTGCGTATCGCGCAGGTATGCCGAGTCGCCGTCGTTATTCCACACGGCGTCTTCGGTCAGGCCCCAGTACAATGTTCCACTGCCATCACGCCCCATGCCACTGTGTAATTTCAGCAGATCGCCGGGTGCCAGGTTTACGGATGGGAAAGTATAGATGTGGTTGGCCCCGTCCTTCAGCGAAAAGCCAGCGAGGTCGATGGGCTCCGAGCCCTCATTTTCAAATACGATCCACTCGCCATTGGGATTCTGGTGGTCCGGGCCCGGGGCGTCGTAAGAGATCTCGCGGATTTTAACAGGGACATCGGCCAATGCCCAAAGCCCCACCTCGTCCTTCCGGGCTCTCTGCTCGGCAGCCAGGATCTCTTTGCTGTACCGCACGTTGGGTGGCTCTGTGTAGGCATTGGCATAGCCCTGGCCGACCAGTTCCAGGTTGACAAAGTGACCCCCGACCCACAAGTAGGCCAGTGTCCGGCCGAAGCGGTCGGTAGGCTGGCTGTCCAGGACCATCCACGCCGACTGGCCCTCGGTCAGACGGCGGTTCGCCGCAGTTGCCTCTTCGTAGAAGGGCTGGCCGCGTTCTGGTGTGTTGATGCCCAGGTAGCGAACCCGGCGCCCATCGGCCAGTTCCACGGTATCGCCGTCCAGCACATGGGCGATCTTGACTTGCTGGCCGTCGCTCGGTGTGGGAGATGCGGGCGCACCGTCGCAGCCCAGGCTCAGGGAGACAAGGATGCACAGGGCCGCGATGCCGCGCAGGCTTCCCATCAGAATGACTAAATCTCTATGGGTGCTGCCAGGACAGCCAGCAGCAACTTGGCCGCATTCTCGACGTCATCCATGTCGACCATCTCGGATTGGGTGTGGACGTGGCGGCAGGCGATAGACACGCAGGTGGATGGCACGCCGCTACGGGCCAGTTGCATGGCCGCCGCGTCCGTGGTACCTCCGACGAGGACTTCTAACTGGTAAGGAATGTCCTGCGCTTCGGCAATCTCAATCAGGCGGTCATTGAGTTCAGGATGGGACAGCATGCCCGAATCCATGATCTTGATGCAAGGTCCATCGCCCAGTCTCATGGCCAGTTTGGCCGCCTCGGGGGTATCTGCGGCGATGGTGACGTCCAGGGCGATGCCGAGGTCCGGGTCGAGTTCGTAGGCACTGGTACGGGCTCCCCGCAGGCCCACTTCTTCCTGCACGCTGAAAACAAAAAAGATGTCGTGGGGCGAATCGCCTATCTGCCGCAGTACCTCTACCAGCACAGCGCAACCAATGCGGTCGTCAAGGGCCTTGGCCACGATCCTTTTGCCCAGATCGGCGAAAGGGCGCACAAAGCCCACCGCCTGGCCCAGGCGTGCCTGAACCTCCTCGCGGTGGGTGGCGCCCATGTCCAAAAAAAGCTTGGCCAACTCTGGCTTGTCGCTGAATTCGCGCCGGCTCTCGGGGGCAATCACGCCCTGCGCCCCGTCGGAAAACTGTACGCGACCGCCGACCAAAGTCATGGGATTGATGCCACCGACGGGTTGGAAGCGCAGAAACCCCTTTTCATCCACGTAGCTGATGATCAGACCGATTTCGTCCATGTGGGCGGCGAGCATAATCTTCTTGCCCTGGCCGTTGCCCTTCTTGAACGCGATCAGGTTACCCAGAGTGTCCACGCGCAGTTCGTCGGCATGGGGTTGCACTTCGCCGCGGATGATCTCGCGGATCTGTTCTTCATTGCCGGAAGGTCCGTAGGCCTCGGTCAAGCGCTTAATCAGCTCTTTCATGTTCATCTCCTCACAGCATCATCCATCGCTCGCCAATACCCATCTCTCAGGCAAGGCGTGCAGGGTGGCTTTCATCAGGCTCACCAGATTGTCATAATCGTTCAAGCTCAGAATGCCCACCGGGGTATGGATGTAGCGGCACGGGACCGCCACGGTCACCGAGGGCACGCCGGATTTGGTCAAGTGAATGGCGCCGGCATCGGTGGCACCAACGCCGGGTTGCTTGAACTGGTACGGGATCCCCTTCGCCTCGGCCGTATCGACCAGAAGACGGACCAGCCGCTTGTCAGCAAAGAAGGACCGATCCATCATGGTAATCGCCGGTCCCTTGCCCAGCTCCGTAGTAGGGCTGGTGTCCCCTTTCTTTGGTGTGTCGTCGCAGACTGTCCCCTCCAAGGCAAAAGCTACGTCCGGATCGATGCGGTAGGCGGCCACCCGTGCGCCGCGCAGCCCAACTTCCTCCTGGACACTGAAGGCGAGGTAGAGGTCAACTTCGTAGGCATCGTCGGCAAGGGCCGCGGCCACGGCGCATCCTGCGCGATCATCGAAGGCTTTGCCCTTGACCGCGCGCAGACCGTCCTCGGCGAGTACCTGGAACCGCGTGTCAAACGCCACATAGTCGCCCAACTTGACCAGCTTTTTCGCCTCGTCCTCGCTGGGCGCGCCGATGTCTATGGTCAGTTGATCGATGTCGATCACCTGCTCGAGCTGGCTGGCTTTCGTCAGATGGATGGGCGGTGCCGTGATGACGCCGGGCAGTCGTTTCTCGCCGACGACCACGCCCTTGGCCAGCAGAAGCCGGGCGCCAATGCCGCCCACTGGTTGAAAGCCCAACAGTCCGTTCTTGTCGATACGCGTGATCATGAGGCCGACTTCGTCGGTGTGGGCATCGACCATGACCTTCAGGCGGGGCGTGGCGCCGCTGCCCTTTTTGAAGGCAATCAGGTTGCCCAGGGCATCGGTACTGAGTTCATCGACTTTGTCCTTCAGGGTGCGGGCCAGTATGCGGCGCACCTCGTCTTCGTTTCCGGAAGGACCAAAGGCATTGGACAGTTCTTCTAGCAGCAAAGTGGCCTCCTACGATTTCTCGTCATCCAACCCCAGATCCCAGGTGAGACTATCCAGAAATCCCCCGTCCAGGCGAGCAATAAACGCGGCCAGCAGCCTGCCTGTGCGCTCTACATCTTTGATTGATACCGTCTCAACCGGTGTATGCATGTTGCGCTGGGGGATACCCAGCAGTGCGGTGGGGATGCCCTCTCGAGCGATCTGGATGGCGTAGGCGTCGGTACCGCCCGGACGGGTGGAAGGTTCGATGTGGTAATTCATCTCCAGGGCCTGGGCCGTTTCAACCAGGGCCTGCTGGAGTTTGGGGTGAAAATTGGGCCCGCAAGGAATGGTCGGCCCCTTGCCTAGCTCAAAGGTATACTCGTCGGCAGTTCCGGGCTGTTTGGCCCATGTCACGTCGATGGCGATACCCACGTCCGGCTTAAGCCCGTAAGTGCTGGTGATGGCACCCTGGTAGCCTACCTCTTCCTGTACGGTGGCAACAGCATAGACGTCCCACTCGTGGCGCATCCGGACGAGTTCCTCCAGGCAGACTGCGGCGGCGGCGACGGATACCCGGTTGTCCAGGGCCTTGCCCGACACGAGCCCGCCCTGCAGTTCGACCAATTGCCGATTCATCGTGATCAGATCGCCGACGCGCACGAGACTGGGCAACTCCTCCGGCATCCGACCCACGTCAATGAGCAGCTTGTCAGAGGGAACGGGCTTGTCCTGCTCGCTTCTCGGCAGGACGTGGGGAGGGCGCGCGCCAATGACACCGGGCAGGTCCTGGCGCCCATGTACCACAACTTCCTGGCCCAGGAGTACCCGGTCATCGTAGCCGCCTACCTGTTGAAAGTGGATGAAGCCTTTCTCGATCTGGGACACGATGAGACCGATTTCGTCCATGTGGGTGGCCAGCATGATGGTCTGTCGTGGCTGCGGCCCGGTGCCATCTTTCCGGGCGATGACGTTGCCAAGGCGGTCTATCCGCACCATGTCGGAATGGCAGCCAAATACCTCCTTGACAACCTGTCGAACCTCATGTTCGTAGCCCGATACACCGCGGGCCTCCGACAGGCGCTTCAACAACGGCACAATGTCCACGAGGTCTTCCTCACTCTCTTTGCACGGGATGGTGTAGAGCGGAGCGATTATAGCGGCGAATCAAGGCCTTGTCAAACGCATCCACGCTCAATGGCCGGGCAATCGCTTTCGAGTCAAAGTGTACAACTCGTCGCTCCGGTCCCCGACGTGATAGCCCCAGAGCCCCGCAACTGTACCCCTTGACTTTTGGCGCCTTTCCCAGTAGAATGAACCCGACACGCACGTTGGGCGTTATTCGTATGTACTCTGGATGGTCACCAAAAAGGCCAGTTTGGGCTGGTCCTCCGGTTGACCTTCCTACGGTGGAGGACCAATAGTCCCGCGTACAACTCGCCATGGCGAGATCCGGGCGACGGCTCTATCCTGCCCTCGTCCCTAGAAAGCAAAGATATGTTTCCTGAACTGGAACTGAAGGAAGGTTGGGCAACCGTTGCCCTATTGTTGATCATCCTGTTCTTCGTTGCCTGGTCGATCCAGACAGCGGGCTGGACGGGAGGGCTCTCTATTCTGCAAGCCATCGTGTTGGTCGGTGGTGTGATCGGCATCGTGCTGGCCAAGAGTCGAGTACCGAGCATCACGGCCCACCTGTTGTCCATCCTGGCGGCCTTTACCTGGACCGCCTTTCTGGCTAGCAGGGTTTTGGGCAATGCTTTGGATCTGCCGGTAGAGGCTGCTGTCATCGAACTGGATCGGCTGCTTGTGGCTTGGATCACGGACGTGTTCAATGGCGGAACGAGTCCCGGGAACTACCCATTTCTTTTGCTCCTTGGGATTCTCCTATGGTTTGTTGCCTATGTCAGTGCCTGGGCGATATTCCGGTGGCAGCGCGTTTGGTTGGCCGTGATCCTGTGTGGCGTGGCCTTGATGGTGAATATCACATACGCACCCAAGAACCTGACCGGTTACCTCATCGCCTTTGTCATGTTTGCCCTGCTTCTGGTAGTGCGCACGAGCCTCGCCCTTTACCAGCATGAGTGGCGTGTGGCCAAGGTTGGCTATAGTCCAGAATTGGTCTATGCTTTCTTTCGTGCCGGTTTGACCGTCACTGTGGTGGCGATTCTCCTCGCCTGGGTGGCTCCCGCTGCCCTGGCCAGCCGTCCCATGCAGGAGGTCTGGGACAAAGTCACGCAGCCCTGGCAGCAGTTGAAGGACGAGTCCACCCGCCTGTTTCAGGATCTTAACTACCAAAACAAACCTGCCACAGTCTATTTTGCCCGGGCAATGAAGTTTGGTGGAGCGGTAGAATTGACGGACGCGCCGGTGCTGGACATAAGGGCCAGTACGGGACGGTACTGGCGGGTCATGGCCTTCCACGAGTACATGGGTGATGGCTGGAACAATACAGACTATAGCACGATTCTGATCGAAGAGAACGATCCGAGGCTCGTCGGTCCCGAGTTCGAGTTGCGGCGAGAGGTGACACAAACCATTACTCTGCACCAGAACTTTGGGACTCAGGGCCCCATCGCCGCTGCCAGTCAGCCCTTGCGATCGGGACTCCCATTGCAGGCCGTGGTGAGCTATGTGGCGCTGGAGGAAGAAGCGGATGAAGCAGCGGATGAAGCAGCCGGCCTGGTGCCCCCGTCTCCTGTCCCCAGTGACGCCTCTGTGCTCTATTCGCGCATCCCGCTCAACGCGGGCGATTCTTACCAGGTGGTTTCCTCCCTTTCCCGGGCCGATATGGAATCTCTGGGAGAAGCTGAAGTAGAGTATCCGGACTGGGTGGTGCCCCGCTACCTGCAGTTACCCGCTTCGATGCCTGAGCGCATTGTAGACCTGGCGGAAGAGGTCACGGCCGGGAGCGAGACACCCTACGAAAAGGCCCAGGCCATCGAAGCTTATCTGCGCAAGATCCCGTACAATGAGCAGATCGAGGGACCGGCAGAAGACCAGGATGGTGTTGATTACTTTCTCTTTGAGGCCCGGGAGGGATACTGCGACTACTATGCTTCGTCCATGGTTGTCATGCTCCGGTCGGTGGGCGTCCCGGCGCGCTACGTTCGGGGCTATAGTCAGGGGACAAAGCAGGACGGCGTCTATCACGTCCTGGAATTGGATGGCCATGCCTGGCCCGAGGTCTTTTTCCCTGGCTATGGCTGGGTCGAATTTGAGCCTACCGCCGGGGAGCCGGTTCTCGTTCGCCCCAGATCACAGGATTCCGCGGCCGGTAGTCAGAATGCTGCGAACAGTCCTGGGCCTGACCGCGATGAACGAATGGAAGCCATGTTCGAGGACGAGGGCTTTGCGCCGATGTCCGGACCCGCGCCTGCGACTTTGCTCCAGAAGGTCACACGCTGGGGAGGTTTGGTGCTGGTGGTGCTTGGTCTGAGCCTGCTGGCAGCGGCCTTGCTCACGGCTCGTCGCCGTCGCCGTGTCGGTGGGCTCAGCGCAGCGGAGCGTGTTTACCTGGATCTCGTCGACTGGGTTGCCCGTTTGCTCAAGTTGAGCCCGCGGGCTCACCAGACTCCTCACGAGTATGGTTCGGCTGTTGTCGCGCTTGTGCCCGCGGGCCAGCGACCAGTGCGGCGCATCGTCGATACCTACGTAGGTTACCGGTTTGGGGGCCGGCCTGGAGATGGCGAGCAGGTTGAGCAAGCCTGGAGGGATACCCAGAAAGTCCTGTGGCGCGGCTGGCTGGAACGAAAGACCGCCAAACTTCTGGCTCTTCCGCGCCGCCTGTTTTCGACTCGATCATCCGAGGCTATGTGGCAGGAGCCGGCTGCCCCCAAGAGGGAGTGACGCTGTCCGATCAGAAGGTCAGAAGGTTTGCGACAAAAGACCGACAAGGATCCGGCGTACAATCTCCAGGATGATGAGCGCGACGATGGGGCTGATATCGACCGTGCCGCCCACCGGAGGGATCAACCGCTGGAGGGGTTTCAGCACCGGGTCGGTGACCCGGTACAGGAGCTGGATAACAGGATGAGCGATCCTGGGCTGGTAGGGATTCGTATTCACCCAGGAAAGCAGTACGCGGATCAGGATCAGAAAAACGTACAACTGAAAGATGAATGAGACGATAGAAGCCAGGCTCGGCATATTCGGGTGAACCCTCCTCGCAGAGTCGTTCTCAGCCCTTGCGCCATGGCGTTACCTGAGGCGCAAAGATGGCGCGCCCCACGCGGACAAGGGTAGCACCCTCTTCGACGGCAACTTCAAAATCGTCGGTCATGCCCATCGACAGGTGGCGCCAGGCCAGATGTGGAAAAGCGGCTCGCAGAGCATCGCGCAGCTTCCGGAGACGGATGAAAACAGGTCGCGCCTCTTCTTCGCTGGAGATGATGGGCGCCATAGTCATGAGGCCGTCAACCTGGAGGTGGGGCAGGGCGACGATTTCCTCCATCTCGGCCATCAGCGTCTCTGGGACTGGATCCCCCTCGGCCCAGCGGTCAGCGGCAAAACCATACTTGCTGGCCTCACCGGAGACGTTGAATTCTAGCAGCACTGGCAGGGGCGCTGGCAGGTCTACACACAGCCTGTCCAGTCGACGGGCCAACGTGACGCTGTCCATCGAGTGGATGAGATCAAAGCGGGGTACAACCCGCCTGGCTTTACGGCCCTGTACGTGGCCGATCATGTGCCATACGATCTCAGCCGGGAGACCTTCCATTTTTTCTTCAGCTTCCTCGATCCGATTCTCGCCAAAATGACGCAATCCCAGGTTATAGGCCGCGCGTATCACCTCGGGCGGTTGGGTCTTGGTCACGGCCACGAGGGTGATCTCGGCGGGATCGCGTCCGGCTCGTGCTGCGGCCGCGACGATCCGGGCCTGGACGGCCAGCAGGTTGGCCTCCAGTTGGGTCATGGGTTGTCTCCTGAAAACTCCTGGAAGGAAGGAAGCCCTGGTGGGTGGAGCGATTTGGGCTGTGTCGTATCCTCTGGTTCCAATCCTGCTTTGGATACCTGGCTGCTCCCACTAGCCTCGTCAGAAAGGCGCACCCTTAGATAGGCTACGACGGCAAATCGCCCGGTCCGGCCTGCGTCGGCGCGGTGTGAAAAAAAGATGTCGTTGTGACAGGCTGTGCACAGATGGGCCTGCTCTATCTTGGGAACGCCGGCCGCAGCAAGCTGTTGGGCATTGGCCGCGGATAGGTCGAGGTGCCATCCATCCTCTTCCTGGCGCATTGCCTGGTGCCAATCGGGCAGCACATAGCCCATCGCCGAGGCAACGTTGTGTCCAACGGTATAACAACAGGGACCGATGGCCGGACCCAGGCCGGCGATCAGGTCCTGTGGACGCGATCCAAAGGTCTCCTGCATCGTCTCGACCGCGCGGCGGGCGATGGCCTGAGCCACCCCGCGCCAGCCGGCGTGGATGAGCCCCAGGGCGTGCACCACCGGATCGTAGAGAAGGATGGGCTGGCAGTCGGCAAAGCGGAGCAAGAGCGCGACGCCGGGAATGTTGGTGACGAGCCCGTCGGTATTGGGCAGTTCCGTACCCACATCCTCCACAGTGACTGCTGCCACCCGGCTGCTGTGGACCTGGACTGGCGTAGCCACCTGGTCCGCGCCCAGCGACAGATGGGCGTAGATGCGGGCGTGGTTCGTGGCCACTGCTCCCGGCTCGTCGCCTACGCCATGCCCAACGTTCAGCGTGTCGAAAGGCGGAGAACTGATACCCCCCAGCCTGGTGAATACCGCGTGAACCAGGCCGTCTAGGGCCAGAGTCTCAAAATGATAGGTTGTGAGACTTGTACCATTCTGACGTAGCAAAGCCCTAGTCCTCTCTACAGGGGGCCAGTTTCGCAGGTGGTCTGCCAGCAGGCAATCCCTTACTCTACCCTGACCCCCTGGATTATACTATAGAAGCTGGCGGATCCCAAAAAGGGGAGGCAGGCGTGTGGTGTGAGATACCCTGTCCCCGTGAGCCCTCCTTCCGCTGGGGACACTTGACTGCGCAGAGCCCAAAAGCCGAGCAAAAAAGGGCAGCCCAGGACCAGGAGCATCTGCTCAAGATCCTGGCTGGACGAACGAGATCACCCTACCGACGGAGTCGGAGGGACGTTGATAGGGCTGCTGCATTGTCCCTTGACATGCACTGCCAGTCAGATCTGTCATTGCGAGGCGCGCTGTTTGCGTCGTGGCAATCCCCAGGGCACAAGTGGAGATCGCTTCGCTGACTCTCGCGATGACGACTTTGCAACAGCCGTAGGGACGTTGACGGGCAACCTTGACAAACTACAGCGATCGTAGTACAATAGAAATGAAATACGTATTTCATTAAGCAAAACACCTTATGCTCTTGCCGTGGAAGGTCTGACCATCTGATCATTTCCCTCCATCGGGCCTCAAGAGATCGGGATAGACGCTCGCAGGGCGCAGGTAGAGATGTTTCCGTGACCGGCATTCTGGCTAGCCTGAGACTTGATCGCGCAGTAGATAACCACTAGGTGGCGATGGCTGCAAGCATCGAGGATGGCGCTTGCGAAAGAGGGCCCAAGATGAGACTCAGCCTGACAGACAGGGCATCCGGCGCCGCAAGAGAGAATCAAGGGATACTCAGCTATGGGCTGTTCGTCATGGCCCTGACGCACATGCTCACAGACGTATTTACCCGCATCCACACGACGCTATTCCCCGTTCTTCAGACCGAATTCAGCCTGTCCCTCCAACAATTGGGCCTCATCGCTGCCATTCCTGCTCTCTGCCAGGCACTCTTCTCTATCCCCACAGGTCTGCTGGCCGATAGGTTGGGTTCCAGGCTGATGATCATCATCGCGCTTGTGGTCGCCACCAGTGGTACCCTTCTTGGCCAGCCAGGCTCTCACCCCCGTCATGTTGATCGTCGCCGTTAGCCTCGTATACATCAATACCACCGTGTACCACCCTGCGGCCTATAGCTTTGTCACCAGGCTCTTTGAACCCAGGACCAGGGTCAAGGCGTTGGGCATCCATGGTGCAGGCGGGTCTTTGGGGGTGGCGCTTGGCCCCATTTCCATCACCATCTTGATGGGGGTTTTTGCCTTCGGTTGGCGGCAGGTGTACCTCTTTTGGAGCCTGCCCCTCCTCCTGGGTATCGTCGCCGTGCTGTTCCTCCGATCCGCGCCAGGAGATGACGTGGGGGTGAGCCCAGCTGCTGTCGTTGATGACGGGCGTAGGCCGGGAATCTCCTCGCTGCTTACCCATAGCATGATCATGTTCCTGGTCTATGTCGCCGTGCAGTCGATGGCCAACTCGATGAGCCAGTCGTTCATGGCCCTGTACCTCGTTGATAACAGGGGGTTCTCCGGACCTGCGACCAGTACGCTCATTGGGCTCCATACATTGATGGGAATCGCTGGCGCTGTGTGGGGCGGCTTTCTCGCCGTCCGGTATGGAGAGAAAAGATGGCTACTCACCATCCTGTCACTGTCCTACGTCTGCTATGGTCTGGCCATCCTTATCCCCAGCAACACCGCTTTTGTAGTTCTGTACCTGAGCTATGGCTTCTTGACCTTCTTGGGCATGGCGGCCACTGCGGCCATTCTGGCCAAGCTATCACCGGGCCGACAGCGGGGGCTGGCCTTCGCCCTGTTCTTCCTGCCGGTCAGTATCATGGGTGCCGTGGCGCCCCTCGCGGCGGCATCCATTGGCAACGCCTTGGGGTTGGTCTCTATCTTTTACGCAGCTACATTCTTTTTCTTCCTGAGCCTGGGTGTGCTGAAGTTTGGCGTCAGACTGAGGCCGTCAGACTGAGCATCGTGAACGACGGTCGCAGAGGAGACCCGGGATGAAGCTCGACGTGGCAGACAGGACAGTAGGCACTGTGAAGACGAATCGGTCGATATTCAACTATGGCCTGTACGTCATGACCTTCACGAACATGCTCACCAATGTGTTTGCCTACGTGCATACGACCCTATTCCCTGTCCTTCAGGACGAGTTCAGCCTGTCCCTCCAACAGTTGGGCCTCATCGCTGCTATCCCCGCCCTCTGCCAGGC
Organism: uncultured Chloroflexia bacterium; assembly: GCA_963700285.1. Classification (GTDB taxonomy): domain Bacteria; phylum Chloroflexota; class Anaerolineae; order JAAYZQ01; family JAAYZQ01; genus CAWANP01. Next base: position 946,388 of record CAVOXA010000001.1, read on the forward strand.
ACTCCTGTCTATCCCAGCGGGGTTGCTGTCCGATCGGTTGGGTTCCAGGCTGATGATCGTGTTCGCACTCGCGGTCGCCACCGGCGGCGCCCTTCTGGCCAGCCAAGTTCTCAGCCCGGTCATGTTGATTGTCGCCGTCAGTCTCATCTACGTCAACACAACCGTGTACCGCCCCGCCTCTTATAGCTTTGTTACGAGGCTCTTTGAACCCAGGACCAGGCTCAAGGCATTGGGCATCTTTGGCGCCGGTGGGACCTTGGGCATGGCGCTTGGTCCGATTTCCATCACCATCTTGATGGGGGTCTTTGCTGTCGGTTGGCGGCAGGTGTACCTCTACTGGTGTCTGCCCCTCCTACTGGGCATTGTCTCTGTGCTGTTCCTGCGCTCGGCGCCAAAGGATGATGTGGTGGTGGGATCCGCTGCGGGTGGGTATGGGGCAGCAGCCACCACACTGCTCACCTCCAACATGCTCCTGTTCCTGGTCTACCGGGCTATGCGGCTGATGGCGTACTCGATGAGCCGGACCTTCATGGCTCTGTATCTGGTCGACAGCAGGGGATTTTCCGAATCTGCGACCAGTACTTTGATTGGGCTCAGTACCCTGGTGGGCATCGCCGGGGCTGTGTTGGGCGGCTTTTTTGCCGTCCGGTACGGAGAGAAGCGGTGGCTTTTCAGCACGCTGTCGCTGGCCTACGTGTGCTTCAGCCTGGCTATTCTCGTCCCCAACAAGACGGCCTTTGCCCTCTTTTATCTGGGCTACGGCTTGCTGAGAACTTTGGGCATGGCGGCCAATGCGGCCATCATGGCCCAGCTGTCACCGGGCAAACAGCGGGGCATGGCCTATGCCCTGTTCTTCCTGCCGGGCAGCATCATGGGCGCCGTGGCGCCCAACATCGCAGCATCCATTGGGGATGCTTTTGGGCTGGTAGCCGTCTTTTACGCGACCATCGTCCTGTCCTTCCTGACCCTGGGTGTGCTACAATTCGGTGTCAGGCTCCAGCCATCCGCCTGAGTACCAGGATCTGAAGACCTGACAGGGCGGAAGCTGCGCTCCCATCTCAGATCGTCGGCGTGACGCGGGTGTATCATCCTTGGATGGTACACGTCCCACAGGGAAGCCAAAACTCGTCACGTCTGAAAGATTGAAAATTGGCCAAATTGGGGTCTTGACAAGTTCAAGCAAATGTGGTATAGTGGAAATGAAACAGTTGTTTCATTAGATGAGCCACCACAAGGGATACGATGTCAAAGCAGGACTATCGAATAGCCGCGGTGGATAAAACGCTCGACATTCTCGAGTTCCTAGCACAGCAGCGAAAAAAGATGGCGCTGCCAGAACTCAGCGTGGCCTTGGGCATGCCCAAGGCCACGCTGTTTCGTTATATGGTCACCCTCGAGGGCCGGGGCTACGTCCGAAAAGGCCCCGATGATGACAACTATGCCCTGGGCTTCAAGGTGCTGGAACTTGGCAGCAATATTCTCGCGAATCTGACCCTGCACGAACTCGCCTTGCCTTACATGAAAGAGCTCCAGACAGAGTTCCACGAGACGGTGAACCTGGGCGTTCTGGATGGGTGTGAGATCGTCTACATCGAGATCCTCGAGAGCCGCAGAACCTTCAAGATGTCCTCCCGTGTCGGTGGACGGGATATGCCCCACGCCACTTCCCTGGGCAAAGCCATGCTGGCTTTCCTGCCCGAAGAGGAGGTGGAGAGAATCGCCCTGGCCTGCAACCTGCCAAAGCGTACTGCCAAGACGATCACTTCCCTATCTCAGCTCAAGCACGAGTTGGAGACAATACGGCAGCGTGGCTTTGCCATAGACGATGGAGAGAACGAGGAAGGGGCCCGCTGCATCGGCGCCCCCATCTTTGAGCGCCGGGGCAACGTGGTCGCCGCGCTTAGCATAGCTGGTCCCGCCTTCCGTTCACCCGCTACGGGGATCGACGACATGGGAACCGCGCTGATGGCTGCCGCACTGCAGATCTCGCGGGAAATGGGCTATGAGCGTGAGCCTTGAGCCTTTGGCCCTTTGCACGCCAAATCTCTTTTTTTGTGTTGGGAATGGTCTGACCAATTGACCATTTCTGCCCCTGGGGCGCCAGGAGACCGGGAGGGAAATAGAATGGCTGACAGAACTCCGGTAGACTTTGGTATGTTCGAGAGAAGCGCCCTCGCCGAGCAGATCTGTGCCAGGGTTCTTTCGCTCATAGAAGAGGGGCATCTACGCCCCGGGGACAAGCTGCCCCCCGAGCGGGAGTTGGCCGCAACCATGCAGGTCAGCCGTCCTTCCCTGCGTGAGGCCCTGCGCGCGCTGTCGGTAATCAACGTCGTCGAGATGCGCCAGGGGGATGGTACCTACGTGACCTCCCTGGAGCCCTCCCTGCTGGTAGAGCACCTGGATTTTGTGTTTTCGTTGGACGATTCGACTTTTCTTCAATTGCTGGAAGCGCGAAAGGCCCTGGAGCCGGGCATTGCCGCGGCGGCTGCCCGGCGGATTTCTGATAACGAGATTGCTGAGCTGGAGGCCTGCCTGGAACGGACCCTGGCCAGTATGGAGGAACCGGTAGCCTTTTTGCAAGCAGACGTGGAGTTGCATTCCAGGATCGCCGCTGCGGCGCAGAACCCGATCCTGAGCAGGTTCATGGCTACCCTCAGCAGGCTTGGCGAAGCCAGCCGGCAGCGGACGGTAGAGATAGCCGGTATCCGCCAACAAACGGTCGCCGATCACCAGGCTGTTGTCTCGGCGCTCAAGGCGCGCGATCCTGCCGGCGCGCACTTGGCCATGTTGCAGCACCTGGACCACGTTCAGCAGCAGCTCGCAGTAGTATCTGCGGGAACAGATAGGCAACCTGGCCTGATCGGCGAGCGGAGCGGCAACGACAGCGGATAGGAGCCGCTGACGGGCGATGGGATTGAATGAGGGAGACTGGCTTGAAGGGTTTCCAGGTTTGGGGAAGGGGGTGAGGCTAGCGCAAGTGAGACAGGATGTGGATGGGGGGGAGAAGTGCAAGGCTACGCAGATCCCAGGCCCAAACGTGGACCCCAGGTCATGTAGCCTAATTGAGAGTCAGTCTTATGAAAGGAGCACAAAGAAATGCGAAGGAAGATAGGGATTCTGTTGTTGCTCGTTGCCATGGTTGCCAGTTCTCTGCTCATGGCCTGTGGTGCCGCGGAGCCAGAAGTTGTCGAAGTGGAGAAGGAAGTGACCTCCATCGTCAAAGAGATGGTCAAGGAAACCGTGATCGTCGAGGGTACGCCTCAGATTGTGGAGAAAGAGGTAACCAAGATTGTCGAGGGTACGCCCCAGGTTGTGGAGAAAGAGGTGACCAAGGTCGTCTTTGTCACCGCGGAGGCACCCTCAAGCGGCGAGCCCAAGCGCGGGGGGACGCTCTACATCGGCCAGGACTTTGGTCCCCAGCACTTTGACCCGCACAAGACCACGGCCTGGGCTTCGCAGAACATCTATGAGCACATCTACGAAGGCCTGATCCAGTGGAACGAAGACGAGACCGAGATCATGCCCAATCTGGCCGAAAGCTGGGAGATCTCGGACGACGGGCTGGTCTACACCTTCAAGATCCGCGAAGGGGTCAAGTTCCACAACGGTCGAGAAATGACCCCGGAGGACGTCAAGTTCTCCCTGGATCGCATACGCGACCCCGATTCGGGCAGCCTCCAGGCCTCCACGCTCGACCTGGTCGAATCGGTGGAGGTCACGGACGACGGAATGGTTCAGGTTACCCTGAGCGCGCCCTCGGCCACCTTTTTGATCTCTCTGAATGATGAGCTGGGGATCGTGCCCCCGGAGGCGGTCGATGAGTTGGAGACCAAGCCGGTCGGCACCGGCCCGTTCATGCTGGACGAGTATGTGCTGGATCAGTACGTCAGACTGGTGCGCAACCCCTTCTACTACGAGGAGGGCCTGCCCTATCTCGACCGGGTGGAGTTCAAGATCCTGGGCGACGAGGCCTCGAAAGAGGCCGCCATGCGCTCCGGGAGCGTGGATATGACCTGGTTCCGCGACCCCCGCCAGGCGACGGCCTTGGCCGAGAACGTGGAGGGCCTGATCTCTGCGCCCGGCATTCCCAGCCGCTACATTCCCATCCGATTCAGCCTCTGCGATGAGCCGTTTAACGACGTGCGAGTCCGGCGGGCATTCAGCCTGGCCATGGATCGGGAGCAACTGGTAGATGTGGTGATCCCCTCCAAGTATGGCGGTGGTGTCAGCGGAGTCCTGGCGCCATCCAGCCCCTACTTCTGGCAGGGGGATCCCATGGACATGCCCTACTACAGGCGCGACGTTGAGAAGGCTAAAGAACTGCTGGCTGAGGCCGGGTACCCCGACGGGATCACCATCGACGAGTACAAGGTCGTGGCTGCCAACCAGCTTGATGTGGACGGCGCACAGGTGTTGAAGGAGCAGTGGGCCGAGGCGGGCATCGATGTCAACATCGTGCCCATGGAAGTGGGCCAGATCCTCGATGACTTTACCAAGGGGAACGGCAACATGATCCAGGTTGGGTATGTGTGGTCTCCTGACCCTGACCTACGGCTCTATCAATACTTCCACCCCTCCGCCGATCCGGCCAAGGCCTACTGTATCGACGATCCGATACTGGGTGATCTGCTCGACCGGGGCCGCACATCGGTCGAGCCCGCGGAGCGCCAGGAGATCTACCAGGAAGTCCAAAGGCACATCGCGGACGAGGCGTACTGGCTCGTCAACTATGGCTACCCGCTGCGCTGGGAGATGTGGCAGGACTATGTAAAGGGCTACCAGAACCGTCCTTCCAACAGCCGCTGGGCGCTGCGGACGACCTGGTTGGACAAATAGGACAGGGAGCATAACCTCGGCCGGCGGGCCGAGATCCAACAGCCCGCCGGCCTTGCACTTGAAGGAGATCACTTGAGCCAATACATCCTTCGCCGGCTGTTCCTGCTAGTGCCTGTGATTATTGGGATTACTCTACTCAGTTTCATCGTGATCAAGATACTGCCCGGCGACTTGGCCGTGGCCATGATGGGGCAAGAGGCCCTAGACCGGATGTCTCCCGAGCTGTTGGCCCAGATCCGGGCCGACCTGGGCCTGGACCGTCCCCTCCACATACAGTACCTTTCTTGGCTCTGGGATGTGCTACGGGGGGATTTGGGTACGTCTCTCGTCCTCAAGATCGAGGTTCTGCCCGAGATCCTCCGCCGTGTGGCCGTGACGGGGGAGTTGGCGATCCTTTCCGTGGCCTTTGGGCTAATCTTTGGAGCGCCCATCGGCATCCTGGCCGCAACGCAAGGAGGGGTCTGGGATTGGGTCAGTCGTTTCCTGACCTCGGTGGGCGTTGCCATACCCAGCTTTTTCGTTGCCACACTGCTGCTGCTCTTCGTGGCGCCTGTGACGCCCTGGATCCCGGTCTTTACCTATGTACCCTTCCGAGAAGATCCCATAACCAACCTGCTGATCATGATCTTCCCGGTGATCGCCCTGGGCAGCGGCATGGCCATGGTCATCGCCGAGAACACGCGCTCCGCCGTGCTGGATGTGCTGGCCCAGGACTATGTCATCGTCGCCCGGGCAAAGGGGCTCCAGGAAAAGGCCGTCATCTGGGGGCACGTGCTCAAGAACGCCTCCATCCCCATCATCTCCGTCCTGGGCCTGCAGACCAGTTTTCTCTTTAGCGGGACGATCATCATCGAGACAATCTTTAGCCTGCCGGGCATGGGCAAACTGGTGATCAACGGCATCTACCTGCGCGACTATGTTGTCGTCCAGGGTGTGCTGCTGTTCACAGCCGTCGCAGTCGTGCTGATCAATCTGATCACCGATATCCTCTATGCCTACGTCGATCCTCGCATCCGGTACGACTAGGAGAACCGAAGGGGTCAAGCATGACGAACGTGTCCTCGTTGCGCAGTACAAACTCACTTGAGGAACAGGATGCAAAAGCCGGGCGATCCGCCTATCACATGCGGTCCATTCGAGCCCTGTTCCGGAACAAGATGCTGATGGTCGGCGCGACCATGGTCAGCGTGCTGTTCTTGCTGGCCATCCTGGCCCCTGTGGTGGCGCCCTACAGCCCCTATGCGATTGGGGTTGGGGAATCGATGGCCGGTCCCTCCGCAGAGCACATCATGGGCACCGACAAGCTGGGACGAGATCTCTTTTCTCGCATCATCTATGGCTCCCGCACCACGCTGCTGGTGGCCATCCCGTCCATCGCCCTGGCACTGGTCCTCGGGCTGGCCCTGGGTCTGACCTCCGGCTATCTGGGCGGGAGAACGGACCAGTTCATCATGCGCATCCTGGACATCTTTATGGCTTTTCCCGGGCTGCTGCTAGCCATTGCCATCGTGGCCATACTTGGCCCTAGCATCCGTAACCTGCTGATCACCATCGGCCTGCTCTACACCCCCAGCCTGGCGCGTGTCGTGCGCGCGCCCGTTCTTTCGGTCAAAGAGCAAGAGTTCGTGGAGGCGGCCCGGCTCTGCGGGGCCAAAAGCGAGCGCATTGTGCGGCGGCACATCTTTCCCAACGTCACTTCGCCCGTCATTGTCCTCGTTACGCTGGCCGTTGCCCAGGCCATTCTGACGGAAGCCGCCCTGTCCTACTTGGGCCTGGGCGCGCCGCCGCCCAGTCCGAGCTGGGGCGAGATGCTCAGCACAAGCCGCTGGTTCCTGACCTCGGCGCCCTGGTACGCCATCTTTCCGGGCTTGGCCATTGTCTTTGCCGCATCGGCTTTCATCATCATGGGCAACGGGCTGCGCGACTGGATCGATCCGCGACGGCGGTAGTCTATCCGGTGGGCATATGCCCCTGTGCCAGCATCCGTGTGGAGAACGAACAACAGGTTGGTGGCTGACAAGCTTCACCACTGTACCATCTTTGATGAGGAAAAACCATGAAGAGGATCGCAGTTATCGGTCTTATGCATGAGGCCAATACTTTCGCTCTAGAAATAAACGACAAGCCCGATGCCCCTGTTCTCCTGGGGGATGATGTACTGACCGACGAGCATCCCATGAGTTGGCCGCAATTCATCTGGATCCGCGGCTTTGTGGACGCGTCCGCCAGACGGCCCGATGTAGAGCTGGTTCCCATCGCCGCCGTGAACTTTGTGCTGCACAACAGGGGTATTGTCTATGCGTCCGTGTATGAGCATTACCAGGACATCATCCTCTGCAAGCTCCGGGAGGCAGGACCAGTGGATGGGATCTACTTTGCCCTGCACGGGGCGCTGGCCGTAGAAGCACCCTATACCGACGCGGAGGACTGTCTCGTCCGGGCCGTCCGGGATCTACTGGGTTACGACATGCCCATGGTCGGCACCTATGACTATCACGGCATCTATACCGACTGGGAGGTGGAGGAGGGGCTGGTGCCTTTCCCCATGGACACCAACCCGCATATCGACGGTTACGAGAGGGGAGTAGAAGCGGCCGAGTGCCTGTTTGCCATGCTGGACGGTAAGGTTAATCCGGTGACAAAGCGCATCTTTGTACCCATCATCGGTCCCAACATCGGCCAGAGCACCTGGTCGCAGATCCCGGAGGACGAGGAGAAGCTTCCTGTCTACCAGTTGAACCTGCTGCGCGAGGAACTGGAAAAGACTCCCGGCGTCATCAACCTGACCATCCAGGGTGGCTATGGCTACGCCGACACGCCCGACACCGGCATGTGCGTGATGGCTACCACCGATGGCGACCCAGAGCTGGCCAACAGGCTGGCCAAACAGCTAGCCCAAGCGCTGTGGGATCGCCGGGAAGAGATCCTGACGGTCCGGCCGATACTGCATGTTGACGAAGGGGTCAAGAAAGCCATGGCCATGGAGGGCCTGGTCAACCTGGTGGACCTGGGCGATGATCCGGGCAGCTCCACCCCGGGCGACAGCCCGGTGGTTCTGGAAAGCCTGATCCGCAACGGAGCCCGGGACTGTGCCCTAAGTATTCGCGACCCGGAGGTGGTGCGCGCCGGACTGGAAGCGGGGGTTGGTGCGACACTGACCATGAAAGTCGGGGCCAAGATCGACCAGCGCTTCTACAAACCCATCGAGATCACCGGCAAGGTCAAGCGCATCGACGACGGCAATTACGTCATCACCGGCCCGACCCATGCCGGTACCGGGAGGACCATCACCAGGGACTCTTTCCAAGAGCGAAATGTTGGCCCCCGTGTGGTACTGCGCATCGGCGACAAGATCGACGTCATCTTTAGCGAGCGCCACACCGGCTCAGAACGTGACTTTTTCAAGAGCGCGGGCATCGTCTTTGAGGAGAAAAAGATCGTGGTCGTCAAGTCAAACCAGGCGCATCGTGCTTCCTTCGACCCTATCGTCGACGCGACCATCGATCTGCGTTCGCCAGGCATCAGCACGGTGGATTACGAGAGCCTGCCCTTCAAGCTCATTCCCAGACCCATCTATCCGATAGACATGGATATGGAGTGGAGTCCCTAATCTACTTGACCACTGTGACGCAGAGAATTTTGGCGCATCAAAGAAAACTATCAATATATTGGAGGCGACAGTCATGAGAATCGCAGTCGTAGGCATGTACCACGAGACCAACACGTTCGCCCTCGAAGAACACGACAAGCCCGACGCGCCGACTCATTACGGTGAAGAGGTGCTGGCCCATGCGCACCCCAGGAGCTACATCGGCGGCTTCATGGAAGCCAGCGCAAGGCGTCCCGAGGTCGAGCTGGTACCCACGCTGGAGGTAAGCTTTTTCCAGAGCGCGGGCGGCATGGTACACGCGGGGGTCTTTGAGCACTATCGAGACGATATCCTGAAGAGCCTGGAGGAAGCGGGGCCGCTGGATGGGGTGTACTTTGCCTTGCACGGGGCGATGGCGGTGGAGGCGCCTTACACCGACGCGGAGGACTGCCTCATCCGGTCCGTCCGCGACCTGCTGGGCTACGACATGCCCATGGTCGGCACCTACGACTTTCACGGCATCTACACCGACTGGGAGGTGGAGGAGGGGTTGGTCGCGTTTCCGCTCAACACGAATCCCCACATCGATGCCTATGAGCGGGGCATCGAGGCGGCCGAGTGCCTGTTTGCCATGCTGGACGGCAAGGTCAATCCGGTGACAAAACGGGTCTACGTACCCATCATGGGTCCCAACATCGGCCAGAGCACCTGGTCGCACATTCCCGAGCAAGAGGAAAAGCTACCGCTCTACCAGTTGAACCTGCTGCGTGAAGAGTTGGAAAAGGTCCCCGGGGTGATGAACATCACCATCCAGGGTGGGTATGGCTACGCGGACACGCCGGACACCGGCATGTGCGTGATGGCCACGACCGACGGCGACCCGGAGTTGGCCGACGAGATGGCGGAGCGGATGGCCGGAGAGCTGTGGGCGAAACGGGAGGAGATCCGGATGGTACGCCCCATCCTGGAGATCGACGAAGGGGTAAAGAAGGCCATGGAGATGGAAGGCCTGATCTGCCTGGTCGACCTGGGCGATGATCCGGGCAGCTCCTGTCCGGCCGACAGCCCGGCGGTGCTGGAGAGCCTGATCCGGAACGGGGCGCGGGACTGCGCGGTGACGATCCGAGACCCGGAGGCGGTGCGTGCCGGCTTTGAGGCGGGAGTGGGCGCCACATTGACGCTGAAAGTGGGGGCCAAGATCGACGATCGGTTCTACAAGCCGATCGAGGTGACGGGCAAGGTCCGGTCGCTCGACGATGGGAACTATATGATCGTGGGTCCGACGCACGGCGGTTGGAGCCGGGACGTAGCCAAGGAGTCGTTCCGCGAGGCAGAGGTAGGTCCGCGGGTAGTGCTGCGCATCGGGGACAAGATCGATGTCATCTTTAGCAACGACAAGACGGGGAAGGACCGCGACTTTTTCAAGAGCGCGGGCATCGTCTTTGAGGAGAAAAAGATCGTGGTGGTGAAATCAAACCAGGCGCACCGCGCTTCGTTCGACCCCATCGTGGATGCGACCATCGACTTGAACACACCGGGGCTGAGCACGGTGGACTATGGGAGTCTGCCCTTCAAGCTGCTGCCTCGGCCCATCTATCCCATCGATCTGGACATGGAGTGGAGTCCGTCAGACTAACATCGATCCCAGGCCATCCTTGCGACGGTCAGGCAGTGCGCACCACTGCCACCTTCGCAAGGAGCGGCGCAGGAGGGAAGAGGAGGAATCTTCCGTGAATAGTAGAACGCAATCCGAAAAGCTGTACGCTAGGTCATGCCAGTCCCTGGCCGGTGGTGTGAGCAGTAACGTACGTGCCGGGAAACTACCGCCGCCCATGTTCTTTGAGCGCGGCGCCGGTTCGCAGATCTATGACGCTGATGGCAACCAATACGTCGATTATGTTCTGGGACAGGGCCCCCTGATCCTGGGCCATTCGCCAGCGCCCGTCCTGCAGGCTGTGGCTCAGGCCTCGGAGCAGGGGCAACTATTCGCCGGCCAGCTCGAGATGGAAATCACCCTCTCGGAAAAGCTGGTGGAGTTGATCCCCTGCGCGGAACTGGTCCGCTTTAGCAACTCTGGTTCCGAGATCGTGCAGGCCGCGCTGCGCCTTGCCCGGGCCTATACCGGCAGGGAGAAGGTGATCAAGTTCGAAGGGCAGTATCACGGCTGGTTCGACAACGTGCTCATCAGCGTGGCCCCTCCGCTGGATCTGGCCGGGCCTCGCGAAGTACCCAACGCAGTCCCGACGACCGCCGGCCAGGCCGCCAGCGCCCTGGAGGATGTGATCGTCCTACCCTGGAATGACCTGGATCTACTGGAGGCAACCGTGCGGCGGAGGGCCGATGAAATTGCCGCCGTGATCATGGAGCCCATTATGTGCAACACCGGCTGCATCCTGCCCAAGGAAGGATACCTGGCCGGTGTCCAACGGGTCTGCCAGAAGTATGGCATCGTGTTCATCCTGGACGAAATCATCACCGGCTTTCGGGTTGGCTTGTCCGGCGCCCAAGGCTACTTTGGCGTCACGCCCGACTTGGCCACTTTTGGCAAGGCCATGGCTGGAGGTTTTCCGGTAAGCTGCCTGGCCGGGAAGCGTGAGCTGATGAACCTGATCGCGGACGGGACCGTCAATCACTCCGGTACTTTCAATAGCAACGTGATGGCCATGGCGGCGTCACTGGCCACGCTGTCGGCCCTGGAAGGCGATGGCGTCTATGAGCGCCTGACCACCCACGGCGAGCGCCTGAAGGCGGGCCTGAAGCAGGCGGCGGATGACTTGGGCGTCCCGGTCCAAGTTAGTGGTCCGGGCCCCATGGTACACCTGGCCTTTGCCGGCCCTGAGCCGATCTATGACTACCGCTCCTTCGTGCAGAACAACGATATGGGCCGCTGCCAGCGCTTTGCCGATCTCCTCTTGGATCAGGGCGTTCGCTATATCCCGCGGGGCATGTGGTACCTGTCTACGGCGCATAGCGACGAGGATGTCGATGTCGCGCTGGAGGCGGCCAAGCTGGCTTTCTCAAAGATGGACTAGGCCCAGCAGGCTAGTCGGGCGCGGACACGCATCCGCGCCCGATTAGAGGCAACAGCAAAGGAACCGATCAACTGTGGACATCTATGAGCAACTAGGGGTCAAAAAACTGATCAACGCCGGCGGGCCGCAGACCATCTATGGTGGCTCGTTGATGCCGCCCGAAGTGATCGAAGCCATGGCCGAGGCCAACCGGGCCTTTGTCAATATGAACGAACTCCAGGCCAGGGCCGGAGCTCGGATCGCCCAACTCCTGGGCGTGGAGGCGGCCCTGGTCAGCGCCGGTGCCGCGGCCGGGATGACGGTCTCCGCCGCGGCCTGTATTGCCGGCACGGATCCGAGCCTGGCAAAGCAGCTTCCCGACACCCGGGGACTGAAGGACGAGGTCGTCATTCTGCGCCGCCACCGCATCCACTACGATCAGGCGATCCGCCTCTCGGGCGCGCGCCTGGTCGATGCTGGATTCAGTGATGGGTCGTCGGCTATCGAGGATGTGGCGCCATGCATCAACCAGCAGACGGCGGCCATCCTGTACGTGGCCAAGTTTGAAAAGGCCGCCGGTTCGGTGCCCCTGGCCGAGATCGTCGCCCTGGGCCGGGACAGGGGGGTGCCGGTCCTGGTCGACGCGGCCGACGAACTGCCGCCACTGTCCAACGCGCGGCACTTTCTCAAGGTGGGCGCCGATCTGGTCCTCTTTAGCGGGGGAAAGGACATCTGCGGCCCACAGGCTTCGGGACTCATTCTGGGAAAGAAGGAGCTGATTGAGGCCTGCGTCGTCAACAACTGCCCCAACTATGGGATCGGCCGGCCCATGAAGGTCTCCAAAGAGACCATCGCCGGCTTGACCAAGGCGGTAGAGTTGTACGTCGAGCAGGATTTTGAGGCGGAGTGGAAGGCATGGGAATCGCAGAGGGACTATGTAGTTGAGCAGCTTGCAAGCGTGCCCGGGGTGCGGGCACGCAAGAAAAGGCCGCTCTACCCAGGCCTGCCGCGCTCCTGCTACCTGCCGGCCGTCTATATCGATCTGGACGAGGAGGTGCTTGGTCTGACGGCGGACGAGATCGTCCGGAGACTGCAAGAGGGTGAGCCGAGCATCGTCGTAGGTCGGTATCCATCGGGCCTGGCCCTGCGCATGCACATGGTTCAGGAAGGGGAAGAGAAGCTACTGGCTGCCCGGCTTGTGGAGATCCTTGGGTAGCAGATTGAGCGGTCCTGGAGCTACTGGCGGGGTGTCAAGAATGCAATGAGACGGAAGAATGACATAAAAATGCTCTCGTTGCAGATCCGTCCGACGCTCGAGGTGCGGGAGCTGTGAATCGTACATGAATGGCTAGGGTAGCAACCGAGGAAAGTGGGGCAGGTAGACATGAGGATCCTAATCATTGGTGGCAAAGGTACCATTGGCAGCAGGGTCAGCAAGCACTTTTCCAGGAAACACGAGGTCCTGATTGGCGGCAGGAATTCTGGCGATGTGCACGTGGATATTGCCCATACCGGATCCATTGAAGCCATGTTCAAATCGATTGGCAAAGTTGATGCGGTCATCTGCATCGCCGGCGAAGCCAAATGGGAAGCCTTTGATTCCATGACCGAGGAGGACTTTTACATTGGGTTGCGAAGCAAGCTGATGGGTCAGGTAAACCTGGTGAGGATCGGGCAGGCCTATGTGAAACCAGGAGGCTCCTTTACGCTGACTACCGGCATCCTCGCCGATCACCCTGTGATGCACACCACAAGCCCGGCGATGGTCAATGGCGGGATCCACAGTTTTGTCCAGTCGGCAGCCTTGGAGATGAGAAACGGGATCCGGATCAATGTCGTGTCATCGGATCTTGTTGAGGACGCCGTGGATCGGTATGGGGCATATTTCCCGGGGCACAATCCCATACCCATGAAGAAGGTGATAAACGGGTACGTCAGAAGCGTGGAAGGATGGGGAACTGGTGAGATCATCAGGATTTATGAGAGTTGTTAGGCACGCGGGAGTCGGCGCAACGGGGTACCGTCTGAGGAAGTCAGTGTAACGATGGCTGTGGGTACTTTTGGTGGAGAACGCTCGGGCCCTTGCCAAAGTGTCATGCCCGCGCAGGTGGGCATCCATTTCAGCCAAGGTTAGATAGATTCCCGCCCCTCGCCGGAATGACGGGCAGGCCAGGCTGCCATTTCCACCGAAATCGATACACTACCGTAGCGATGGTGATGATCGGGCGCTGCGGCGCGAGTCGCAACCGCTCCCAGCGCGCAAGCTGAGCTGCGACAGGCAGTTCTGTAGCGAAAGGGGTGATGGTATCGACATAATGATCCATGAGCTGCAGTATCTTTGGTCGATGTATGGTCTGTCACAAGACAGGCCATACCCCCAAGAAGGAGGAAGCAGATGGTACGCGTAGGTTTGGCAATCACTCTAGTCTTGGTGGTATCCCTGGTGCTCGCTGCCTGTGGCAGAATACTTTGCGCAACCTGAGAAAAAACCTGTTGGCCATTGTTGGCTTTGGCCTCCTGGCCACGGTGGTTTTCCTGGGCGTTTTTGCCCCGTGGGTGGCGCCCCACGACCCTTTGGAGATAAAACTTGAGAACAAGCTGCAGCCTCCCAGCAGGGAATACCTGCTCGGCACCGATGACATGGGCCGGGATCTGCTGTCGCGCTCCATCTATGGCTTCCGGATCTCGCTTCGCTCCGCGGTCATCGTGCTGCTCGTCGCTTGCGTCATTGGTATCATTTTGGGTGGGTCCGCGGGCTATCTGGGTGGCAAGACTGACAACCTGCTGATGCGCCTGACCGACATGTTCCTGGCCTTCCCTGGCTACATCCTCGCCCTGGCCATTGCCGGAGCCCTGGGACCAAGCCTCCTGAACGCCGTCGTCGCCGTGGCCCTGGTTTGGTGGCCCTGGTACGCCCGATTGGTGCGAGGTCAAGTACTTGCCGTAAGGCAGAACCTGTATATTGAAGCGGCGAAAGGCATTGGCACTCCACACTGGCGCATCATGACCCGCCACATCCTGCCCAATGCTTTGACCCCGCTCTTGGTTCTGATAACTATGGATATCGGCATCGTCATCTTGGTGCTGGCCAACCTCAGCTTTCTTGGCTTGGGCGCCCAGCCGCCCGAACCGGAACTGGGCTACATGATCGCCAGGGGCCGTCTCTACTTTATGAACCAATGGTGGGTGGCCACCGTTCCAGGGCTGGCTATCTTTGTCATGGCCCTTGACACGAATCTGGTCGGTGACGCGTGGCGGGATATCCTCGATCCCAAGACGCAGAGCCGGTAGGCCACAACACACTGGAGAGGGAGGAAAAATGTCGACAAACGTCAATACTGCCGTAATCGGTCTGGGGATGTTTGGCGCCCTGCAGGCGCAGGTCTATGCCGAAAGCCCCTTGGCCAAACTGCAAGCGGTGGTCAGCCGCAGTTCCGAACGGGCGCGTGAGATTGGCGAGCGCTTTGGCGCCCGCTGGTACACCGACTACCGTGACATGTTGGAAAGAGAAGGGGATGTCCAGGCCGTCTCTATCGCCACCCGCGACGCGGAGCACAAAGAGTCGACGATCGCCTGCGCCCAGGCCGGGAAGGACATCTTTCTGGAAAAGCCGATGGCGCCCTCGTTGGAAGAGGCCGACGCGATGATCGCCGCCGTAGAAAAAGCCGGCGTGCGGATGATGGTTGACTTTACGCTGCACTTTGACCCCACCTACCTGGCTGCCTACGAGCGCATCCAGGCCGGGGAAATTGGCGACGTGCTGACCATGTTCGCCCGGCGAAACGGAACGCAGTCGGCCGGTTACCCCGGACAGCCTGTGCCCTACTCGGAATGGACAGACATTCTCATCTCCACCGGCATCCATGAGCTGGAGCTCATGACCTGGTACGCGGACGCGCCGGTGGTGCGGGTCTATGGCGAGTCAGTGAACCTGGCGGACCGCAGCGCAGTCGGGGACGATGGCTACATGGCCCTGCTGCGGTTCGAGAGTGGCGCCATCGGCAGCCTGGAATCCACAGCACTGCTGCCGGTCACCGAACCAGCCGGGATCAGCTCTCGCTTCGACATCGTCGGCAGTCGGGGCTGTATCTATATCGAGCACATCAACAGTACCCTCTTCATCTGCAACGAGGAGCGGTGCTACCATCCCGATATCACGCTGTGGCCGGTACTGAGCGGACAGGCAAAGGGCACACTGCGCGAGTCGATGCGCCATTTCTTGACCTGTCTCTTGGAGGACAAGGAGCCCAGTGTAGGTGCGGTGGAGGGCCGCCTGGCTCTGCAGTTGGTCCTGGCCATTCAGGAATCGTGCCGGAGGGGAACGCCGGTTGATTTGTAGCGTGCCGCAGAACGCGAGTCAGAGGTGAATCCATGACCTGTCAGAAAAGAGAAGATGTCCTGCTGGCCTATCTGGACGCTCACGAACAGGAGATCATTGACTTTACCGGGGAACTTGTGGCAACATCCAGCGCCAATCCTCCGGGCAACGAACTGGAGGTGGCCGAGGTTGCCTTGTCCCGAATGGGCGATCTGGGACTAACGGGGGCAGAGGTGCTGGCCCGGGAGCCAGAGCGCCCCAACGTCGTCTATCGCCAAGCGGGGCAGAGTGGGTCACCGTGCTTGCTCCTCAACGGCCATCTGGACACCAAACCGGTGGGCGAGGCAGACCGCAAACTCTGGAACAGTGATCCCCTGGTGCCAACCATCATCGATGGCAAGCTCTTCGGGCTGGGATCGGCGGATATGAAAGGCGGCATCGCTGCTATCATCTATGCCGCCGCTGCACTGAATTCTCTGGAAGATGCTCCTGCCGGCGATCTGCTCCTCATCTTCACAGCCAACGAGGAGGCGCCAGGGGAGTATGGAGCCAACTGGGTGGTCAAGAATCACGAAATCCAGGCCGATTTCTGTCTGGTGGCGGACACGGCAGGCATCCGCAAAGACTTTGACATCCTGCACGTCACCGCCCGGAATACGGTGATCTTCAAGATCAAGGTCCATGGCACTCAGATGCACAGCAGCATGTCCGACCAGTTCGGGGCGGTGAACGCCAGCGTCAAGATGGGCTGGGTCCTGTGGCGGATGGCCAGGGACCTGAAGTTGCGCTTTGAACCCCACCCCTACTACCCCCAAGGCCCAACCATCAACCTTGGCGATCTGGTCCGCGGCGGGGTGGCCTATGGCACCTTCTGCGGCTATGCCGAGTTTGGCAGTGACATCCGTTTCCATCCAGGTATGACCCGCGAGCAGATCGTGGAGGATATCGAGGGTCTTTTGGCTGGTCTGCGACAGGAAGACCCGGACCTGCAGGTGGAATTGGAGGTGGCGGACACGGGCGAGGAGGTAGACTGGCAGTGGCTGCGGGGAGACGAACCCTTTGTGGACATCTTGCAGTCGGCCAGCGAGCGTGTGCTCGGCCGAAGGCCGCCGCTCGGGGGCTTCCCGGCCTTTACCGATGCCTTCTGGTTCCACTCCTACGCCGGCATCCCGGCCATCCCGGCCTACGGGCCGGGCCTGCTGCCCCTGGCCCACGGTCCGAACGAGTATGTGTCCACCGAGGCTGTCGTCCAGGCCAGCAAGATCTATGCCTTGGCCGCACTGGAATACCTCGAAGCATCACCGAGCGCGGAGGGTAGTGGATGATCCTGCAGGGAAAGGTAGCGATCGTAACCGGCTCCACGCAGGGCATCGGACAGGGCATCGCCCGGCGCTTTGCGACCGAGGGCGCGGACGTGGTCGTCGTCGGCAGAAACGAAAAGAATGGGTTTGCCGTCGTGGATGAGCTCCGCGACCTGGGCGCCAGAGCGTTCTGTGTCAAGACTGACATATCCCGTGCTGAGGATGTCGAGCGCATGGTCGAGCGCACACTGGATGCATTTGGCCAGATCGACATCCTGGTGAACAACGCCGGCGGCAGCACGGTGGGCAGGGGAATACCGTTCTTTGAGCTGGCGATAGAGGACTGGCAGTACACCATCGACGTCAACTTGACCGGACCCTTTCTGTGCGCGCGGGCGGCTGCCCGGAACATGGTCGAGCGGCAGCAGGGCACGATCATCAACGTCGCCTCTGTCTTTAGCTATGCCACGGCAACGGGCAACGCCTCCTACACGGCCGCCAAGGGAGGTGTCGTACAGCTGACGAAAGCCATGGCTGCCGATCTGGCGCCCCACCAGGTCCGCGTGAATTGCATCGCGCCGGGCGCCATCGTTTTCAAAGAGGGTTATCCAGTCCGGGGCACCTCGATGGGCGATTATCTCCTGGTCGAGCGCTGGGGGACCGCGCAGGACATTGCCGCCGCGGTACTGTTTCTGGCATCGGAAGAATCCAGCTACATTGATGGCCAGACCATCACCGTCGACGGCGGCCTGCTAGCGCTGATGCCCGGCAAACCGTTGGGGCAGCTGTAAGGCTTGGACGGCGCTACGGAAGCGGAGTATCCATGGATTGGGCAGAACGCAGGAACAGGTCTATATCGGAAAGGCGATTGCGGCGCTTGTGGACCATATCTCTGAGGGCAGGATAGCCTCGAAGGAGACTGTGGTCTTTGTGCGTACGGGCGGTTTTCCTGCCCTGTTTGCCTACGGGCACGAACTCTGCGATGCCTTGGATCTGGCAGTACGATTGAAGACGGATCTATAACAGGGCCAAGCTGTCACGATTCATCAACGCCAGAGGCGCCTTGCTGGAGTGTAGTCCGCCCTGGCGAAAATGGGAGGCACGAAAGTGTACGATCTCGTTCTAAAAGGTGGAAAGGTGGTCGATCCTGCCCAGGAGATCCACGAGAACCTGGACGTAGCTATCCAAGACGGCGCCATCGCGGCCTTGCAGCCTGATATCGCTGCCGACCAGGCCCGTGAGGTATTGGACGTAAGCGGCAAAGTAGTGACCCCTGGCATCGTAGATCTGCATACCCACGTCTACTGGGGCGGCACCGGCCTGGGCGTACTGCCAGATCGGGTTTCCAGCGAGAGTGGCGTCACCACGTTTGTGGATGTGGGCAGCGCCGGCGCCGGCAATTTTCTGGGGTTCAAGGAGCACGTCATCGAGCGCTCCCGGGCTCGGATCTATGCCTTCCTACATATCGCCTATCCGGGTCTCACGGCCGCGGTCTATGCTCCCGAGAGTTTTGCCATCGTAGGCGAGACCTTTGACCTCCGCCAAGCGATGCTTCTGCCCGCCATTGAGGTGGGTCAGGCATTTCCCGATCTCATCCGGGGCATCAAGGTCCGGCTGAGCGTCGAATCCAGCGGGGACCAGGGCCTGAAGCCGCTCCGGCTGGCGTTGCAGGTCGCAGAGGTTCTGGGGTTGCCGGTCATGGCCCACGTGGGCGTGCCCCCACCCTCCATGACCGAGGTTCTGGGCCTGCTGCGCGAGGGCGACATCCTGACCCACGTGTTCCGGGGAGAGCCCAACAGCGCACTGGATCGCAAGGGTAAGATCCGCCCCGAACTGGTAGAGGCCCGGGCCCGGGGCGTCATCATGGACGTGGGTCACGGGGGCGGCAGCTTTGCCTGGTCTGTGGCCGAGAGAGCGCTTGTACAGGGTTTTCTGCCGGATGTCATCAGCAGCGACATCCACCGCGGACTCAAGGTCAAGACAACTCGTTGGTCTGGGATGCCGGCCCAGAACCAACCGACCACCATGTCCAAGTTTCTGAGCCTGGGCCTGAGCCTGGACGACGTTGTCCGGGCCTCAACGGTGAACCCAGCACGCGTGATCGGCTGCGAAGACCAGATCGGCAGCTTGTGTGAGGGGGCTGCCGCTGACCTTGCTGTGTTCCAGGTCGAGGACGGCGAATTCGAGTATTCCGACTACTATGACGGCATAACGATCGGGAACAAGAGGCTCTTGCCGCTCTTGACGCTCATAGGGGGCGAGGTACTGCCTCGGGAGGGGACGGCGTGAGGCTAGCAGAGAGAGTGTACCTGGTGGGCAGCGGCGACTTTGGTGTGAGCCTGACGGATGCCTTTGACTGCCACGTGTATCTGTTGGACGGCGGCAGCGAATCCGCCCTCATCGACGCCGGAGGTGGCTGCAACAGTCGTGCCATACTGGACTGTGTCGAGGCTGATGGGATTCCTCTGGACCGGATCCGCTATCTGATTCTGACGCACGGGCACGGCGACCACGCGGCAGGAGCGGCCAAGCTCCGGGACAGCCTGAATCTTGAGGTCCTGGCAGCGCGAGACATTGCCGATTCGCTGCGGCAGGGGGATACGGGTGCCGATGGCATTGCCCTGGATCAGGCCAAGGAGGCAGGGCTCTACCCACCCGATTTTGCTTTCCCGGCCTGTCCCGTGGATGGCGAACTCGAGGGCGGAGACCGGATCCAGGTCGGAGACTGCGATCTCCAGGTGGTAGGAACTCCCGGTCACGCCCTCGGGCATCTTTCCTACCTAACTGAGGCCGGGGGCAAGCAGGTCTTTTTTGGTGGAGATGCGGTGTTCTTTGGGGGACGCATTGCCCTGTTGAACTTGCCTGATTGTGATCTGCAGGCCTATGTGCACACCATCGAGAGGTTGTCGCGGCTCTCCGTGGATCTGTTTTTGCCCGGGCATGAGTGCTTCTCCCTGGCCAACGGGCAACGACATCTGGACGCAGCCGCAGAAGCGTTGAAGGCTTTGGTCTTACCGCCGAATCTGTTATAGGCTTGGACTGCCCATTGCCGGAGATAGTCTGCGCTCAGCGAGGAATAGGGCCCTGGCCCAGCTCACTGTATTCTGAACACAGGAGGCTACAATCAGAATGGAAGCCCTTCTCAGTCCGATCAAGCTCGGTAGGGTTGTGGTGCCAAATCGGGTTGCCCTTGCCCCCATGGGCTTGGGCTTTGAGACCGCCGATGAAACCTGGCCGGAGAGATACTTTTCCTTTATCGAAGAACGGTGTCGCGGTGAGACAGGGCTCATCCTTACCCACTTTGCCAATGCGACTCCTCTGGCGACGGCACCCATCGTCGGCAGCTACGACGACCGTTTCATCGAGACACACAGACGGCTGGTCGAGGTGGTACACCGCTACGATTCCAAGGTTTTTCTCCAGATCGCGGCCATGGGTGGCAAGGGCGGCGATGCGGCCCCGTCGGCCATCGAGAGCCCCAACTACCTGGAGGTGCCCCGCGAGCTCACCGTCGAGGAGATCCAGACCATCGTCCGGCACTTTGCCCAGGCCGCGGCCCGAGCCCGACAAGCGGGATGCGACGGGGTCGAACTCCACGGCGGGCATACCTATCTCGTGGGCGCCTTTATCTCACCCCATACCAACCGGCGGGATGATGCATATGGCGGCGATTTCGAGCGCCGCATGCGCTTTCCGGTAGAGATCGTGCGGGCTATCAAGCAGGAGGCTGGGGAGGATTTTCCCATCGGTTTCAAGTTCAGTGCCTGGGAGGAGCTGGACGGCGGTGTGACTCCAGAGTTGGCCGTGCCCATCGCCCAGCGGATGGCTGAGGAAGGGGTATGCTACCTCCACGTCTCCGCCACCTCCGCGACGATAGGGGTCACCTCCAGGTACCCGTCACTGCCCACGATCTATGCGCCGCGCAATACCCTGCTGCCCCTGGTCAAAAGGGTGAAGGAGGCCGTCAAGGACGTGCCCGTGCTGGCAGCAGGAGCCATCGACGAACCAGCCGAAGCAGAGCAAATGATCGCTAGCGGGCAGTGCGACATGGTCGTCCTGGGCCGAGGTCTGTTGGCCGACCCCCACTGGGCTCGCAAGGTCCGGCTGGGACAGCGCGTCCGGCCCTGCATCCGCTGCAACGTATGCTATCAGCAGCTCTGGACGCCACACGCTTCTGTGGTTTGCACAGTGAATCCTTATCTCACCTTGGAGGTTCAGGAACCCCTACCGCCTGCCCCCAGAAAGAAGCGGCTGATGGTTGCTGGGGGTGGGCCAGGAGGCATCGTTGCCGCCCTGACTGCTGCCCAACGGGGCCACGCGGTGACGCTTTACGAGAAGGAGGACCGCCTGGGAGGGGAGCTGATCCCGGGTGGCAGACCCACCTTCAAGGCAGAGATCAGCCGGCTGCTCCAGTACTGGTGCAATGAGCTGGCTGACTCTGAAGTTGAGGTCAAACTGAATGCTGAGGCCACGCCCGAGCTGGTTCGCCAGGAAGAGCCCGATGCCCTGTTCGTGGCCATAGGCGCTGCTCCTGTGATGCCGCCCATCCCCGGCATCGATGGTCCCAACGTCATGACGGCCATTGAGGCCTTCCTGAATCCTGACAGAGTCAAGGGCAGAAACGTCGTCGTGCTGGGCGGTGGCGACGTCGGGTGCGAGTGCGCACTGTTCTTGGCCCAGCACGATTGCCGTGTCACGATCGTGGAGATGATGGAAGGGTTGCTGCAGCTGGAGGAGGTACATAGTGTGCGGGTGGATCTGCTCAAGATGATCGGTGATGCCGGCATCAAGGTTTGCACCGACGCTCGGGCCATCGCCATCGACGATGCGCGCGTGGTGGCGCAGTGCGGTCCGGAGGCCATGCGCATCTTGGAAACAGATTTTGTGGTAGTATCCGTGGGCATGCAGCCGCGCTCGCAGATGGCCCACCAACTGGCCGGTGAGTGCGCGGACGTGCGGATCATGGGCGACTGCCGGGAGCCAAGAAGGATCCGTGACGCGGTTGTTGAGGGCGACCTGGCGGGCAGGCTGATCTAGCCCACTGACGTCGCGAGCAGCCACAGCAGTTCTTGGACCAAGACAGCAAGGAGGCAACAATGTCACCAATCGACGCGCTGGCACCGGGCAATCTCGAGATCTCACGGCGGGCGCAGGCGGTACCCTGGTCGGGTATCCGGCACATGTTCGAGCTGGCGGCCAAGGTACCGGATGCCATCAGTCTCTCAGTTGGCCAGCCTGACTTTGACACGCCGGAACACATCGTTGACGCGGGCCAGAAGGCTCTGGCTGAGGGCTACACCCGCTATGCCCCTGCCCTAGGCCTGGCAGAGCTGCGGGAAGCCATCGCCGGCAAGGTCTGGCGGGATAACGGCATCGACATCGACCCCAAGAAGGGGGCGATCGTCACTGCCGGGGCCGTAGAGGGCCTGCTCCTGATCCTCATGGCCGTCCTGGATCCAGGCGCTGAGGTGATCTTGCCCGATCCCGGCTACACCAATTTTGAGGGGATCGTCCGCGTCATCAATGGCATGCCAGTGCGCGTGCCCGTCTACGAGGAGAACGGTTTCCGGCTGGAAGCCGTGGAGGTGGAGAAGGCCATCAGCGAGCGGACGCGGGTGATGATCGTCAACTCACCGGCCAACCCAACCGGCGCCGTGCTGCATCGGGCTGACCTGGAATCGTTGGCCGAGCTGGCGCTGCGCCACAATCTGTTGCTCATCTCGGACGAGGCCTACGAAGCCTTTCTTTATGATGATCTGGAGCACACCAGCATTGGATCTTTCCCCGGTGTGAAGGAACATGTGGCGTCGGTCTATACTCTGTCCAAGACCTATGCGATGACCGGCTGGCGCATCGCCTACGTGGTGGGCCCGCAGTGGCTGATCAATCAGATGCACAAGATGCAGGAAGACGTGGTATCGTGTGTGACGACCTTTGTGCAGCACGCCGCTGTTGCCGCCCTGGAGGGTCCCCAAGATTGCGTGCACCGCATGGTGGCTGAGTTTGACCGGCGGCGCAAGTTCATGGTTGAGGCTATCAACGAGATCGAAGGCATCCGCTGCCTAGAGCCCCAGGGGGCCTTCTACCTCTTCCCGAACATCTCTGCACTGGGGCGTTCCTCTTCTGATGTTGCGGTGTCCCTGCTGGAGACGAGCAAGGTTGTATGTGTGCCTGGGACCGCCTTTGGACCCCGGGGTGAAGGTTACCTGCGCATCTCCTACGGTGCTTCCATGGACGACCTGGAAGAGGGTGTCCGGCGCATCAGGGACGGAGTGAGACAGATTCAGTCGCTGGGTGCCACCGGGGGATCCTGATGGATAGAAAGACTACGATGACCGCTAAAGGCCCTGGCGATAGTTCTACGCGGGCCGTGGCCTCCATTCCCTGGCGGGCCTGGCACGGCGACGGGTGGCTGGAGTTGACCTTTCCGCGGGGCTGGCGTGTCCAGACCTACTGGCCGACCGGCGGGCCTGACATTGGGCAAGAGGGGATCGACAAGGCTTTCGATAATCCTATATCGACACCCAAGGTTGAGAAGTTGGTGCGGGGCAAAGACCGGATCTCGATCGCTGTGGATGATCTCTCTCGCCCGACGCCTGCCGCCCGCATCTTACCTACGCTTCTGCGCCGTTTGGAGGCGGGAGGCGCAAAGCTGGACCGGATACACGTTGTACTCGCCATCGGCACACACCGCCCCATGTTGCGTGATGACATTGTCAAAAAGCTTGGGGCTGCCACAGTTGATCAGATTGAGGTAAGGAGCAACCATCCCTATGACAATCTTGTGGTGCTAGGTACCTCAGCCCGTGGAACGCCAGTCCATATCTGTCGCTACTTTGCTGAGGCAGATGTCAAGATCGGTGTAGGTTCAATCGTACCGCACGGGGTGCCGGGCTTTGCGGGCGGGGCCAAGGTCGTAGCGCCTGGTGTTTGTGGTGTGGATACGATCGCGGCCCTGCACCAACCCGGTCGTCACAGGCTCGGGCTGGCAAAAATCGAGGACAACGACTTTCGCGCAGACATCGAACAGTTTGTTGGAGACCAGGTGGGACTGGACTGCATTGTCAATGCGGTACCCAACGCGACTCGCGAGATTGCCGGTCTCGTCGTGGGAGACATGATCGCTGCGCATCGCGCCGGGGTGGAACTCTCAAAGCGCGTCTGTGCAACCACCATGCCGCCCGAGCCGGTGGACGTTGCCATCTGCAACGCCTATCCCAAGGATTCTGACTTTCATCAGATTACGCACGCGCTCCACGCGCTGCGCTCGTCGTCAGAACCGGTGGTCAAACCAGGGGGAACGGTCGTGCTCGTGAGCGCCAGTCCCGAGGGCTATGGATATCACGGCCTCTATGGCCCTGGCATGCGCTACGACCTCTCTCGCAAACGCGACAACCGGGCAAAGACACGGACACTGGGAGATGCCAGCCTTCTCTTCTTCTCACCTGGTCTCAGCCAAGTGGAGGCCCGAAAGACCTCGGCGGTCCGTAGTTGGGATCAGATCGTGGGACAGCTTCTAGAGCGACACAGTGGTCAAGCCACCGTGGCCGTATTCCCCTGTGGACCCATCCAGCTCGCAGAGGAGCGCCCGAAATGAGTACCATTCGCATTGGAGTGGCCCAGGTGCCACAGACACCAGACTTGGCGCGCAATCGCGACAAGACGCTGGAGTATATGGACAAGGCAGTCGCGCAAGGAGTGGAACTGCTCTGTTTCCCGGAAACCCATCTGCCAGGTTATCGAGTAGGCATGCTTGCCGCCGGAGCTCCCTGCGATGAGTTGGGCCTGGCACAGGCCACAGAACAGATCGCGGCCACATGCCGGGAGTTCTCTATGGGTATGATCCTGGGTACCGAAACGCCCAACCCTGGTGGGAAACCCTTCAACAGCGCCCTCGTTCTCGATCAGGATGGACAGCCCATCGCCCTCCATCACAAGTCCAAGCTGACGCCAAAGGACACTTTCGCCTACTCGGCCGGCACATGCCCTACTTCTTTTCTCTTCAAGGGCATCGCTATGGGGCTGGTCATCTGCTACGAGGGTTTTCGCTTCCCCAGCACGACACGGACGTTGGCCAAAGCCGGCGCTCAGATCGTGTTCCATCCCCAGTTCAACCATGTCCTGCCCGGGATGGCTTGGAAGCTACCGGTCCACGAAGCCTTGCTCGTGGCCCGCGCCGCAGAGAACACGCTCTATTTTGTCTCGGCCAACATGAGTCACCCGCGCAACAATTGCCGGTCCCTCATAGTTGCGCCCGACGGTTTGATTCAGGAAGCTTCTGTCCTGGGGCAGGAGATGTTACTTGTCGCCGATCTGGATCCCGCACGGGCTACCCATGCCTTTCTTCACGACGACCCGGAGCAGACTGCAAAAGCCCTGGCAGAGATCTAGCATGTTGATGGCACACGCAAACTACCGCTGGCTTTGAGCCAAACAAAATAGCCCTCAGGAGGGCAGAATGCGTATCGGAATTGGCAAAATCTCGCAAGAAACGAACACTTTTTCACCCGCCCTGACAGATCTGGATATGCTGCATGCGTTTGGCGTGTATCATGGCCAAGACGTTCTCGATGTCTCACACTGGAGCGAGTACATCCAGGGCTTCCTCGACGTGGTGGGTGATCAGGAACTGGTGGGCATTACCCACGTTACGGCACTACCCTCGGGGCCTCTGACCGAGGCAGGCCTCGATGCGATTCTGGAGTGGTTTGACGAGGATCTGGAGAAGGCCCTTCCCCTGGACGGGCTCCTGCTTAGCATGCATGGCGCCTTTGCCGCCCTTACTGATACAGATGTCGAAGGTTTGATTCTGCGGAAGGCGCGTGAGACCTTGGGACCTGGGGTGGCCATCGGAGTTGCTCTGGACCTCCATGCCAACATTTCCAGGCGCAAGATCGAGAATGCGGACGTGATCTATGGGCTGCACACGCATCCGCACATAGACAGCCGGGAGGTAGCACAGAAGGTGGCGCGCGTGCTCCTTGCTGCGTTGCGCGGCGAGGTCAAACCGGTCATCAGTGCTGTCAAGATCCCACTCATCACGCCTGCTGAGACCCAATTGAGCTACGAATCTCCCTTAAAGGATCTAATGGAAGCCACGCTGCGCCAGGAAGATGATGAACGGGTGCTCGCCTCTTCGGTATTCGCTGTGCAGCCCTGGATGGACATCCCGGAGATGGGCTGGTGCAGCGTCGTGGTGACCGATGGCGACCGGCTGCTTGCCGATCAGCTCGTCAGAGACCTAGCTGCCATGACCTGGGATCAGAGGGAAACCTACACGCGACCCTGCCCGACCTACCTTGAAGCCCTGGACGAAGCCTTTTCTACCGATCTTCAACCTGTGGTCATTTCGGACTTTGCCGACCTGATGACCGGTGGTGGTACAGGGGATTCTGTATGGTATCTGAAGGAGTTGCTGGCCCGTAATCCGTCGGAGCCCTGCTATATTACGATGGTCGACGCTGAGGCGGCGCAACGCATGGCAGAGGCCGGCGCAGGAGCCGATGTCACGCTCATGCTGGGCGGAAAACTGGACAACATCTATTCCAGTCCTGTCCAGGTGCGGGGCACCATCCTGCGAGTGTTGCCCGTAGCGCCCGACCGAGCGCTGCCCAGCAGCATGGGTCTGACCTGCGTATTGAGAATTGGGAACATCTATGTCGTCACTTTTGAGCGCCTGGGCATGGGCTCCGACCCAAGCATCTATGCCGATGCCGGTCTCGATCCCATGAAAGCCAAGATCGTCATTGCCAAATCTGTTGTCGATTGGCGTGAGGGCTACAAGGATGTGGGCAAGCTCTTTCTCCTGGGAGAGGCGCCCGGACTGGCACCGTCCAACTTGCGCTCGCTGGAGTGGAAAAAGGTCCCCCGACCCATCTTCCCCCTGGACCAGGGGATGGCTTGGGACAGCGCCAAGGCCGTGGCCTACCGAAGCGACCGGCGAGCTTGAAAGGCAACGGTCTATCAAAGGAGACTCGAGCATGAAACAACGTGCGAAACTGATGATTCCCGGTCCGGTGGAAGTGGATCCACGCGTTCTCGAAGTGATGGGACGCCCCCTCGTGCCTCACTACGAGGCCGAGTTCGCCCAGATTCACGCCGAGACCATGGCCGCGGCAAAGGCTGTGTTTCGGACAACGGGCGATCTGTTCGTTCTCATGGGCAGTGGGACCGCAGGACTGGAAGCCTGCCTGAGGGGGATCGCCGGAAATGGCGGGAAAATACTTGTCCTTGTCAATGGTGGCTTTGCCAGGCTGCTGTCCCGAATTGCAAGGACTTATACCGATCGGGTGGAGGAGGCAGAATTCCCAGACCGGGAACCGATCCCGCCCGAGGCGCTGGACCAGATTTTGGCAAAGGATCCGTCTGTGCGTTCTGTGGCCGTCGTGCACAGCGAGACGCACACCGGCCTGCTGAACCCAATCCAGGCTTACGGCGAGGTGTGTCGAGCCCACGATGCTATTCTCATGGTGGACGCCATCTCATCCTTGGGTGGAGCGCGCCTGGATATGGATGACTGGAAGATCGATCTCTGTGTTACGGCATCGCAGAAAGCACTCGGCGCCCCTCCGGGCTTCTGCCTCATTGCTGTGAATCCCCGCTGCTGGCCACTGATCGATGAGCGGAAGGGCGGCCCAGGGTACTACCTTAATCTCAGCGCGTGGCGCCAGAGGGCAGCCGAGTCGGCCGACTGGCACCCAACGCTTTCTACCGTCGCGGTCAGCAACTTTCTGGCCCTACGCGAGGCGCTAGAAATGGTCGCCGAGGAAGGCATGGAGAACCGACTGGTGCGCCATCAACGGGTGTCACTTCTCGTCAGACAGGCGATACGCAGCCTCGGGCTTGAGACGTACGTCGCCGACGCGTACGCCTCGCCTACACTTACGACGGTGATGCTGCCTGATGGGCTCAGTGCTCAAGATGCTCGCGACTATATCAAGGCCAAACATGGGATCATGGTTGGCGGTGCGTTTTTCGGAAGTGAGATGCAGGCGTTCCGCATCGGTCATATGGGGCCGCAGGCAACCGTGGAAAATGCTGTTGGCGTCCTCGTCGCACTTGAAGGCTACCTCAGGCAGGCAGGCTGGAATGTCGAGGCCGGGCAATGCTTGGCCGGGGTCCAGCCGGAGCTACTGAGCTAGGTTGTGAAAACTGGCGCCATGGTGGGCCCTGCGCATCATGCGCGCTGACCCGGCTGAGGCTCGGGAAATGAGGATTGGCGGGAAGGATTTGTGACCGTGTCTAGACTGCGAACCAGCATGTGGCTCTATCCCTGGGATGTGCAAGATGAGGGCATCGACTTTGTGCTGGGGAGTATTCAGGACCGCGCTGGCATCGGTGGCGTCAACCTGGCGGTGAGCTATCATTCTGGCATGTTCCTTCTGCCCCACAATCCCCGGCGCAAGGTCTACTACCCCCAGCCAGGTGTCTACTTTCAGCCGGACGCTGCGCGCTTTGCGGGCCTGGCCATGCAACCCATCGTTAACGATCTTGCCAGTACAGACCTGGTGGCGCGCCTGCGATGCGAGACGGCGCAGCGGGGTATGGCCCTCACTGCCTGGACAGTCTGCCTGCACAATACCGCTCTGGGCATTGCCTACCCCGAGAGCACCATGAAAAATGTCTTCGGCGATCGGCTTATTAGCCAGCTCTGTCCGGCAAATCCACACGCGCGAGCTTATGCCCTGGCCTTGTTGGGGGATCTGCTCAACCGCGAGCTGGAATCGGTGCTGGTCGAATCCCTGGAGTACATGTCGTTCCAACATGGCTATCATCACGAAGTGATCGGGGTGCCACTTACGCCCTTTATCTCCTGGCTGCTCGGGCTTTGCTTCTGTGAGCACTGCCAGCGAGGGGCGGAGGAATCTGGAGTTGATGTCAAAGCGGTGCTGGCCTTTGTCCGCCGGGAGATCGAATGGTTTTTCGCCGGGGGCTTGGAAGCTGGCCGCGAAGGGATTACTTGGCCGGAGATCAGGGCCCTCGCGGGTGAGGAGCTGGGGGCCTTCCACCAGTTTCGCATCAGCACGGTGACCAGCCTCTACGGGGAGGTCCACGCCGCTAGGGCGCCTGGCGCCCGCACCTTGCTGGAAGTCTGTGACTTTGGCCCACTCTGGGGCCTGGGACCGGATGGTGCGGCCTGGGAGAGTGGCTTTGACATGGCAGCCACGGCCCGCTTTTTCAGTGGTCTGCATCCTTGTCCCTACTTTGTCGCGGTGGATCAGGTGAGAGACAAGATGGACGAGTACCGGTGCCTGGTACCCAGGGGCATGCCGGTCTATCCTGCCATCCGGGCCATCCCTCCCCAGGTGGCAACCGCTGCGGATCTACAAGCCAAGATGGATGCCTGCCAGCCGCGGTCAGTAGCTGGGTTCAGCTTCTACAACTATGGCTTTGTGCGCTATAATGCGCTGGATTGGATCAAGGCAGCCCTGGCTGCACTGGAGGGCTTGACCGAACTCAAGATGTAGCCGGATGGTTGGCAGAGCCAACCACTACGAACCAGAAGGAGTCAAGAGTGTGAGAATCGAAGAGTATGGTTTTGACAGACCCCGCAGTGGGCTGGCTGTCACAGCTGATGAGGCAGCCAGCCTGGCCAGCCAGATCGGGTTCCCTGTCGCCCTAAAGATCATTTCGCCCGACATCCTGCACAAGACAGATATGGGCGGGGTCGAGCTGGCGCTGGATTCTGAAGAGGCGGTGCGCGCTGCCTTTGGGCGCATCACAGCCCGTGCCAGCGAAGAGGCGCCAGAGGCTCAGATCGAGGGTGTCGGCGTTGAGGAGATGATCCAGGAGGGTGTGGAGATCATTGTCGGGCTCATCAACGACCCCCAGTTCGGACCCACTATCATGTTCGGCCTGGGCGGGATCTTGACCGAGATCCTGGACGACGTCAGTTTTCGCGTCTTGCCCATCACGCCGGACGACGCGCGCAGTATGGTCAACGAGATCCAGGGCAAGCCCCTGCTTGACGGCTACCGGGGACAGGCGCCCGTGTCGGAGGACCTGCTGGTCGATTTGCTGATGAAGGCCAGCCGGATGGGGATGGATCTGGCTGGCAGGTTGGACTCTGTGGACCTGAACCCAATCGTCGTCTGGGGCGACCAGCACCGGGTTCTGGACGCCAAGGTACTGCTGGACGCTGGGGAGCGCTCCTACGAGGCCGCCAAGGCGAACACGGCCAATCTCGCGGCCTTTTTTCAGGCCAAGGCAGTCGCACTGGTCGGTGCCTCGTCCACGCCGGGCAAGATCGGCAACTCGGTACTGGACAGCCTGAGCCAACATGCGTACGAGGGCAATGTCTATCCTGTCAATCCGGTCCGAGACGAGATCATGGGCCTGCAGACCTATCCCAATCTGGCAGCGACGCCGGAGGATACCGAGTTGGTGGTGGCCGTCGTGGATCTTTTCCAGGTCCCGGTCCTGATCGAAGAGACCGCGGCCAAGGGCGTGCACAGCCTGGTGGTCGTCTCTGGCGGCGGAAAGGAACTGGGCGGTGAGCGGCAGGAGCTGGAAGCGCGTATCAAGGAACTCGCCACTCAGCTCGGCGTGCGGATCATCGGCCCAAATTGCATCGGTGTCTTTGACGGCGCGTCCCGGCTGGATACCTTCTTCCAGGTGCATGAGCGCATGGTCCGCCCCCCCAGCGGCAAGGTGGCCATGACTACCCAGTCGGGAACGGTGGGCGCCGCCTTCCTGGAAGCGGCGACCTATGGCATGAGCAAGTT
The DNA here is from genome assembly GCA_963700285.1 of uncultured Chloroflexia bacterium. Classification (GTDB taxonomy): domain Bacteria; phylum Chloroflexota; class Anaerolineae; order JAAYZQ01; family JAAYZQ01; genus CAWANP01. Next base: position 977,167 of record CAVOXA010000001.1, read on the forward strand.
CGTCAGCTATGGCAACCGTGTCGATGTGGACGAGGCGGACCTGCTGGCCTACTTGGCCGACGACCCCAATACGGCCGTGATCGCCTGCTACGTCGAGGGCCTGGAACGGGGGCGCAAGTTCCTGGAGACGGCGCGCCAGGTAACGAAAAAGAAACCGGTGGTAATCTATAAGGCGGGGCGCAGCCAGCGGGGCGCTAGGGCTTCCATGTCTCACACCGGCTTTTTCGGCGGCAGCTACAAGGTCTGCCAGGGGGCCTTCCGGCAGGCAGGATTGATCGATGTAGATAGCCTGGAAGAGCTACAGGCCGCGGCCCAGGCCCTGGCCCTGCAGCCTGAGGCGCGGGGCCCGAGGCTGGCCATGATCTCCAACGGCGCGGGGACCATGGTCCAGGCTATGGACCTCATGAACGCGTACGGCCTGACAATGCACGATCTCGAGCCAGAGACGGTTGAGCGCCTGGAGGCGGTCTACCCCGGCTACTATATCGTGCAAAACCCGGTGGACGTCACCGGCTCGGCGACCAGCCAGGACTACCGGCTGGGCATCGAAGCCCTCATCGAGGATCCCAACGTCGACGTCATCATGCCCTGGTTCGTCTTTCAGGACACGCCGCTGGATGAGGGGATCGTGGAAGCACTGGTGGAGCTGTCGGGCGCGAAACCAATCCTATGCGGAGCGATGGGAGGTCCCTATACGGTGAAAATGGGCCGGGAACTGGAGGCCCAGGGAGTGCCACTGGTGTATGGAGTGCGACCCTGGCTGGCTGCGGCCCGGGCAGTATCGTATCGAGCAAGCACACTAAACTTATAGAGAGGAGACTATCATGACCCAACCATGGAAGACCGACAAGTGGTACGTAAGCCCCTGGAACTTTTTTGATGAGGTGACCGCAGGGTTCGATTTCGCGCCACAGATCAAGATCCACGACATGACCCTGCGCGATGGCGAGCAGCAGGCCGGCCTGGAGCTGCGCAAGGACGACAAGGTCCGCATCGCCGAGGCTCTGGCCGAGGCAGGCGTCCACCGCATCGAGGCTGGCATGCCAGCCGTCTCGAAACAGGATGAGGACGCCATCCGTGAGATCGTCAAGCGCGACCTGGGGCCCGAGATCTTTGCCTTCTGCCGCTGCGTGGTGGACGATGTGAAGCTAGCAGCGGACTGTGGCGTCAGTGGCATCGTCATCGAGATCCCGGCTTCCGAACACATCATTCAGAACGCCTACCAGTGGCCCGTGGAGAAAGCTATCGATCTATCGATCAAGGCCACCAGCGTGGCCAAAGAGCTGGGATTGTACACGGCCTTCTTTACCATCGACGCCACACGCGCCGACATCAATTGGCTCCTGGACCTTCTGGAAAGGGTAGCCACCGAGGGCCACATGGATTCGCTGGTGCTGGTGGACACCATGGGTGGAGCCCATCCAGGTGCCATCCGCTACTTTGCCGGCAAAGTCAAGGAGCGCTTCTCGCAACCCCTTGAAGCACACTTTCACAACGACTTTGGACTGGCCGTGGCCAACACGCTGGAGGCACTGGCGGCCGGCGTTGAGGTAGCCCACGTCACGGTGGGTGGCATGAGCGAGCGCGCAGGAGCCGCGGCCTTGGAAGAGGTTGTTGTCGCGCTGCTGGCCATGTACGGCATCGACGTAGGGATGAAGTATGACAAGTTGTATGACCTGACCCAACTGGCGACGTCGCTGACGGGACACGTCCTGGCACCCAACAAGGCCATCGTGGGCGAGGACCTCTTTACCATCGAGTCTGGCATCCCCGCAGCCTGGACGCGGCGCTGTCAAGGTGATCTGATCACTGAGGTCTTTCCCCTACACTGGGACCTGATGGGCCACCCGGGCCCGAACATTGTCCTGGGCAAAGGCTCCGGTGCGCCATCCGTGGAAATCTGGCTGGAAGAGATGGGCCAGGAGGCCAGCCCAGCGCAAGTAGAGGCCTTGACGGTCATGGTCAAGGAGAAATCACTGGAGAAAAAGGGCCTGGTCACCAAGGATGAATTCAGGGCCATGACCGATGAGGTCCTTACCTGATCCCGGTCTTGCCGCAACGTGAGCAGATCACTCCTTGTGAAAGTGGCAAGTCTGCGCCTTGCTTGAACCTTCGCAAGGATGATTCTATTGGAGTGATATCGCTTGCCTTGGGAATCAACCTGTGGTATACAGGGGGCAACCCAGTCGGAAATGGAAGACGACATGACGACAGACACGCGCGGACCTGATGTAGGTCTGCAGAGGATATCGGAAGACCAGTACCTGCCCTGCACCCGCTGTGGTTTGTGCTCCCATGCCTGCCCAAGCTACCGCGCCTACCGCACCCAGACCTACTCGGCACGTGGCCGAGTGGCTCTGCTTCGCGCTGTTAGTCAGGGAGACATGGAAGTCGGCGAGACCTATGGAGACAGGTTCTACACCTGTACCCTGTGCGCCGCCTGTGACCAGGTCTGTCCCAGCGGGGTGAAGGTGGAAGAGCTTTTGCTCGCCGGCCGGGAAGAGATCGCCCTCCGTGACCAGCTACCGCCGAACCTGACGAACCTCAGCCAGGCCATCCACGAGAGCCACAATATCCTGGGCGAGGACAATGTCGCGCGCCAGCTCTGGGCGGAGAACATGGAGCGTCCGCCTTCGGGCAGTGCCAAAGAGATCGCCGAGGTAGCCTTTTTCGTGGGTTGTGTGAGTTCGCTCTTTCCGCGTAGCTATGCGGTCCCACAAACATTCGTCCAGATCCTCGATACTGCCCAGGTGGACTATACCTTGCTGGGGGGGAAGAGTGGTGTTGCGGCTACCCGCTGATGGTCAATGGCCTGCTACCGGAAGCAGGGGATATGATCCGCCACAACATCGCCGCGGTACATGCCAGGGGCGTCCGGATGGTCGTGTTTACCTGCCCGTCTTGCTACCACGTTTGGAAGCATGTCTACCCCGACATCGCTGGGGCAGAAATGGGCGACCTGGAACTGCTGCACGCCACCGAGTACCTGGCCCGGCTCCTTGACGATCCACCTGCCTCGGGAGCCACTGCCGGGGATGGACAGAGGCTGCCTCTGCATGAGCTGGACCTGAGGGTGGCCTATCACGACCCCTGCGATCTGGGGCGCAAGAGCGGCGTTTACGAGGCGCCCCGCCGCGTCCTGCGCAGCATTCCGGGCGTGACGCTGGTAGAAATGGTCGACAACCGGGAGAATGCGCTGTGCTGCGGAGGTGGGGGAAACGTCGAGACCTATGACCCTGACTTGGTTGCCGCAATCTCCAGCCGGCGTCTGGCCCAAGCCCAGCAGGCCGGCGCCCAGGCCATTGTGTCAGCCTGCCAGCAGTGCGAGCGGACCCTGGCCGCTGCGGCCCGCCGGGATCGCGTGCGGCTGCGGGTCATGGATATCGCCGAGATCGTCTGGAAGGCAGTGGAGAAATGATTGAGGACAAAACGATCGAAAGACTCTGCAATCTGGTGGGCGCGGAAAACGTACATTCCGCCGGTGAGGATCTGCATTGCCATGCTTTCGATGGCACGATTGCGCACCATGAGCCTGACCTTGTCGTGACACCCAGAAGCACAGAGGATGCCAGCCAGGTGCTCCGTGTCGCCTCCGAACAAGGCATCCCTGTCGTGCCGCAGGGGATGGCCAGCGGTCTGGCTGGCGGTTGCGTGCCCACTTCAGGGGGCATCGCCCTCAGCCTGACGCGCATGGACCGTATCCTGGAGATCGACCGTGCGAACATGACGGCCACGGCCGAGGCGGGCCTGATCACGGCCGTGTTGCAAGAAGAGGTGGAGGCGCTGGGGCTCTTTTACCCGCCTGATCCTGGTAGTCTCAAACACTCTACGCTGGGCGGCAACGTGGCCTGCAACGCTGGCGGACCCCGCTGTCTGAAATACGGGGTGACCGGTGACTATGTCATGGGCCTGACCGTCGTACTGGCCGATGGTCGCGTATTGCGGACGGGGGGCAAGGCCATCAAAAACGTCACCGGCTACAACTTGACTCAGCTCTTCGTGGGCTCCGAGGGTACTCTGGGGGTTATTACCGAGGTTCTGATTGGGCTAATCCCCAAGCCAACCTACGTGCAGACTCTCCTTGGTATCTTTCCCCGGCTGGACGACGCCAGCCGCGCGGTCAACAGCGTGTTGGCCGCTGGCGTGGTCCCGGCCACCCTGGAGCTTATGGACGAGACGGCCATCGCTTGCATTGAGGAGTTCATGCACCTGGGCTTGCCTCTGGACAAGGAAGCGATCCTGATCTTGGAGGCAGATGGGAATGACGAGGCGGCCGTATTGCGCGAGATCAAGACAATCGCCGACCTGTGCCGCGAGAGCGGCGCCTCTGAGGTCCAGATGGCACAAAGCGAGGCGGAGCGGCAGGACCTGTGGCAAGCCCGGCGCAGCCTGCTTCCCTCCTTGGCGCGCCGCGCACCGAATCAGCTACTGGAGGACGTGACCGTACCGAGGAGCGAGATTCCAGCTATGGTACGGCGCGTCAAGGAGATCAGCCGCCGGTACGATCTGCCCCTCGTCGTGTTTGGTCACGCCGGCGATGGCAACCTGCATCCCACCATCCTGTTTGATAATCGGGACGAAACACGGTGGCCCCTGGTCGAACGCGCGGCCCATGACACCTTCCTTGCCGCGCTAGAGCTTGGCGGTACGCTCTCCGGCGAACACGGGATCGGGATGCTCAAACGGGACTATATGGAGCGCGCCCTGGGGTCGGTGTCCATCGAGGTACATCGCAACCTCAAGCACGCCCTGGATCCCCAGGGCATCCTGAATCCGGGGAAGGTATTCCCGCCCAACTAGTCGGAGGTGGGGCGTTGCTCTCTGCGCTGGGGAATAATCCAGGAGGGGCAAGATACCAGACAGTGGCTTGAACGTAGCCCTGACGGCTAAAGGTCCGGTCCGACCATCTCCAGCTGGAAGCATTCCGGCTGTGTCGTTGAATGCAGGTACCCGGCTGCAATCTCGGGATGGTGCTCGAAAACGAGCAGTACCTGGTTCTCGACGGCCCAACGCGCCAGACGCCGCTTGGTCTCAATGCTAACCAGGGGTTGTACGTCGTAGGCAGCGACGCAGGCCAGCCACTCGATGTGGATGGGCCACGTAGCCACATCCCCCAAAAAGATCGCTGTCTGTCCGCGGCTTTCCACGACGACGCACTGGTGGCCTGGAGTGTGTCCTGGAGTGAGGATGACACAAACCTCGCTGGTTAACCGCGTGTCGCCCTGCAATATGCGCAACTGCCCCGATCGCTCCAGCGGTTCAAAGTTTGCTGCATGGTAGACGGCCCTGGTTCGCTCGTTGGGATACATTGCCTCAGAGATCTCCAGGCGCTGGACGCAGTAGGTGGCGTGGGGAAAGACGGGCACAAGATTGCCGCTCTCGTCATAGTGTGTGTTGCCTCCACAGTGATCGCCGTGCAAGTGGGTGTTGATCACCATGTCTATGTCCTGTGGCCGAATACCCAGTGCACCCAAACTGCACAGAAGACGCCGCTCACCTTCTAGATCGACAAAGGAACGTTCTTTGTCTGACATCTTGTCACCGGAGCCGGTGTCTACCAGTATGCGTTGTCCGTCCGTCTCGATGAGCAAGCAGCGCTGCTCCAGGGGAACGCGGTTCGATTCATCTGGCTGTCTGATCAGCTGCCACTCTTCCTTGGGCATAGTCCCAAACAGGCCACCTCCGTCCGACCAATACAAACCATCAGAAACGAGGCGCAGATCCACGTTACCGAGACGCATCGTTTATTCCCTCGGGTGAATTGAGCTGTCGATCACAGCCTGGTACCCGCATTCTAGCATCAAAGAGCGCAAAGACCAAACAAAGGACCGAAGCGTACGAAGGGAGAGTAGCAATCTTGATGGTGCCGGATGTCTTATGCCAACCGCGTCCCGTAGGCGGTCGTTCCTCGTTGCTCATCCGCCCGGCGTATGGGAGGGGGGCGGACCCGTCGCCCCGGCGCGGGCGGCCTCGCGGTCGAGATACCCGGGTGGGACAGTGCCCTCTATCATCGCCCAGGGGAGCGCCTCGTCATCGGCTCGCTGGCCAAGTAGTTCTCCAGGGGACAGATCCGCCTCGGCCAGCGCCTCTCGCCAGGCTGCCGGTGTCAGGCGCTCGGTGGCCAGGATCGCCTTGGCCACGCGCCGGTCTCCCCGGGCCAGCGTGCCCTGAATCTCGGCCCAGGCCGGGCTCTCTGACTTGACAGCAATGTTGCGCTTGCGCAGAACTCTCTCGACGTAACCTATTCTTCGCCTGACTGTCTTGGCTGGTGTCTGGGCCAAGCGTTGGAAGGGCGTGTGGGCCTTGGGCACAAAAGGCGTGAGGTTCACTGTTACCAGCCGTGGAAAGCGACCCGCGCAGGCCAGCGCCAGGTCAACCAGAGCTTCCAGGTCGCTCTCATCTTCGGTGGGCAACCCTACCATGAAGTAGAGCTTGACCTGTTCAAAGCCGTACAGTGCAGCGAGTTCTGTGGCGCGCAGCACGTCGTCCTCGCTCTGGTCCTTGTTGACGACTGCCCGCAGTCGCTGCGAACCAGCCTCAGGGGCGATGGTCAGCGTCCGAGCGCCTGACTCCGCCAAAGCCCGGATCAGCGGTTCTGACACAGGATCCACGCGCATGGAGGAGACGCTGATCCGTGCGCCCAGCGCCCGCAGTTCTACAGCCAACTGGTCGATCTGTCGATGGTCGGAGACAGCTGCGCTGACCAGGCCGATGCGTTCGGTGTGGTTCAGCAGCTTGCGCGCCTGGTCCAGGATGCTCTCCACGGACCGCTGCCGGGCAGGGCGATAGGTATAGCCTGCCAGGCAGAAGCGGCAGCCGCGGCCGCAGCCCCGGGCAATCTCGATGAGGCCCATGTCCGCGAATTCGGTGTCGGGGGTGAGGATGACCGAATGGGTCGGGAAGGCGTCCAGATCTGGGAGGTACTGGCGGGCGACAGGTTTTCGGGTTGCAGTTTCGGGCTCGGCGTTCGGCAGGTAGAGGCCAGGGATCTGCGAGAGGGCTTCCAGCGCCCTATCACGATCGTCGGTGACCAGGTGCAGGGCATCGGTGAGGGGGCCAAAGATAGGTTCCACTTCGCCGACAACGACGGCATCCAGCAGGGGAGCCAGAGGTTCAGGGTTGGCGGACAAGGCCGGCCCCCCTGCAATGATCAGGGGGTGGCTTTCGTCACGGTTGGCAGCCAGGGGTGGGATGCCTGCAGCCCGGAGCAAGAGCACCAGGTTAAAGTAGTCCATCTCGTAGCTGAGGGAGAAGGCGATGACGGGAAAGTAGTCAAGCGGCGAGCCACTCTCCAGGGCAGACGGAGATACGGAGTTCTGTCCGGTCTGCGTTGCGATGCGCAGGCGGCACAAAGACGCGCTCGCACACGACGTCTTGCCGGGCATTCCACAGCCCGTATAGCGAGTGCAGGGCCAGGCTGGACATGCCCAGGTAGTAGGTGTTGGGGAAGGCGAGAGCGATGGGCAGCCTCCCGCCCCAGTCCTTCCGGACCGTGCCGCGTTCCTTATCCAGGACGCGATTTAGCTCAGCCGCTCTGTTGCCAGCTCATACTTGTGGGTGATGGACATGGCTAGTTGGCTCCCGATCCAGGTGTCTCCAGGGAACCATAGATCCAACGACTTAGTTGAATGGTCCAGTCGCGGGGTAAGCCCCAGCCCTCCAAGACAGTGGAGACGATGCCGACTGCTTCTCGGGCACTCAACCAGGCGCGGTTGGGCCAGGGAATGGCCGCCAGATCTGTGCTGGTCGGGCTGGGGTAGACGGTGACCCCCTGCCCCTCGAACAGAATGCGGGCGCGTTCCAGGTGAAGGGGGTGGCTTACCAGGATGGCTGTCTGCAGGCCATGATTGGCAAGCAGGTTGCGGGTGCTGATCGCGTCCTCCTGTGTGGTCATGGCCCCATCCGCCAGCAGTACTTTCTTGGCAGGCACTCCTTGGGAGACGGCCAAGTTGCAGGCCACCGATGCTGCGGATAGTTGATCGTCCTGATAGCCTCCGGTGCAGATCAGGTAGGGAGCCAGCCCCTGCTGAAAAAGGCGGACACCGTGCAAGGTACGCGAAGTCAAGTCGGGACCGGGCTGGCCGTCCGCTTCAACACGGGCACCCAAGACGACGATGGCGTCTGCTGGTTGGGACTGGTCGCGGGCGCCTGTGCGGTTGATCTGCCAGGCGAGGGCCAGAAATGCTGCTATGCCTGCCAGTAGCAGCAGAGCCATCCCCATCACAATGGTGCGAACAAGCTGGCGGAGCATGGCGCAATTATAGCACAGATCTGAGGGTAGCGAAAGCAGTCGAGCGACTGCTGTTTCCTCCAGGAATCTGTGAACTCTGGAAGCCAGGACGGTCTAGCACTCACTGTAGCCGCAATTCAGGCACTTGCGGCAGCCCTCCATCGACACGTAAGATCCCTCGCCACAGTCGGGACACAGGTCCGCCTTGGTGCTGGGGATGGCAATTGGTAGAGCCAGTTGCTCTGGCGGCTGCTCGGAATCGACCACGGCAATGTGGCGGGCTAGTACCTGGGCAATGGCGTCGGGCAGGGATCGCACGCGATTGGGACCAAAGCCCAGCGGCCGCCGGCCGCCAATGCCGGAGAGTTGGTCGATGACCTCTGTCAGCCGCTCCTGGGCGGTGAGAGGGGAGGGCATGCGCAGCGCCAGACTGATCAGCCGGCCGATGGCTTCGGCCACAGCGGCGGTGTCGGAGCCGGCTTTGCCCACGTTGGCAAACACTTCGAAGGGATCTTTGTTGCCGTTCTGATTGATGGTGATGTAGGCGGTTCCCAGCGGCGTCGGCGTGCGGTAGGTGGTGCCAAGTAGGGTCATCGGCCGGGGTTTGCGTGATTCGGCCTGATAGTCTACCCGTTTTCTTGGCTGCCTTATCTCCTTGAAGCTCCAGCACCACCTTTTCTCGGGAACCTGTCACATAGACTGTCAGACCCCTGCAACCCAATCGCCACGCCAGGCGGTAGGCATGAGCGATGTCAGCCGGTGTGGCATCTTCTGGAAAGTTGATGGTTTTTGAGATGCTGTTGTCCACAAACGCCTGAATGGCAGCCTGCATTCGCACATGCTCCTCAGCAGGGATGTCATTGGCTACGACAAAGACATGGCGTATCTCGTCAGGCACTTTGGGGACATTCTGGCAACTGCCGGTCAAGGAAACCTGCTGGACGATGCGATTGCAGGCATCTTCATCCAGCCTGGCATCCTGGAGTGCACGCATGAACAGCGGGCTGGAGTAGGTCAGTTCAACGTCCGTGTCATGATCTTGAAATGGCGTATGTAGGCCAGGGCAAAGGCCGGTTCGCAGCCATAGGCCTCGCAGCCAGAGACCGTGGCGATGGTGCCGGTGGGAGCGACGGTTGTCTGGGCGGCATTTCGGATGCCATGAGCCTTGATGCCCTGGACAATCTCGCTCCAGTCGAGGATAGGGCGGCCAAAATCGTGGATGTACGGCGAGAGAGGGGTGGGTGGGCGCCACTGAAGATTGGCCGGATCATAGATGCTGCCTTCAATGGTCGGAAAGCTACCCCTGGTTTTGGCCCGGTCGACACTGGTGCGCATGGTGTGGTAGCGGATGAACTCCATCACCTGAGCAGCCAACTCTTCACTCTCGGGGCTGCCATAGCGGATGCCTACCCGGAACATGAGATCGCCGAGGCCCATGATCCCCAGCCCAATACGTCTGGCACGGTGGGCCGACTCTTCGATCTCTGGTACGGCAGGCACGTACTTGTTGGCGTCTACCACATTGTCCAGAAATTGAGTAGCCAGCTCGACCGTCTCCTGAAGCTTGGCCCAGTCCACATTGTCCTTCTGGCGTCGTGTGCTGCGCCAGGTTGACCGAACCAAGACAGCAGTTCTCATAGGGTCCCAGCCACTGCTCCCCACATGGATTCGTGGCTTCCAGTTCGTACAGGTGCGGAACAGGGTTGCTGCGGTTTGCGACGTCCAGAAAGAGCACGCCTGGCTCGCCATTGCGGTGGGCGTGTGTGACAATCTCGTCAAAGACCTCTCGGGCGTTGAGCTGTTTCCACACGCTGCCATCCTGGGGGTTGACGAGTTCGTATTCCTCGTCTGCCTCCACGGCTCGCATGAAAGCGTCTGTGATCCCAACTGAGATGTTAAAGTTCGCAATGTCCCCTTCCTGGCCCTTGCAGCGTATGAAATCCAGGATGTCGGGATGATCCACGCGGAGCACAGCCATGTTGGCGCCCCGGCGCGTGCCGCCCTGGGCAATCTCGCCGAACGCTTTGTCATAGACCCGCAAAAACCCAACCGGGCCGGTTGCCACACCCTTGCTGGTGCTGACCTGGGCTCCCTTGGGACGCAACCGTGAGAAGGAGAAGCCGTTGCCTCCGCCGGTCTGCTGGATCAGCGCCGCCACGCGCAGTGTGGAGAAAATGCCTGCCGGATCGCGCCCCATGTCGTCATGAATGGGCAGGACAAAACAGGCAGCAAGCTGGCCGAGCGGCGTCCCCGCCCCGGTGAAGGTGGGGGAGTTGGGCATGAATCGGAAGGAGGTCAGCATCCTGTAGAAGGCACCTGCGGCGGCAGTGGTATCCTCTCCGTATTCAGCGCCTGGCGCCGCCACCACACTGGCCACTCGCCAGAACATCTGCGTTGGGAGTCTCTGCTGGCTCACCATCTGGTCCATGCCGCAGATAGCGTTTGTGCAGAACGGTCAGGGCGTTGTCGCTCAGCGGTATTTCCCCGTCCAACCAGGACGGGATGTCGTCTGTAGGGTCTTGCATCATGACTTTGCTTTGCTCAGGCATTCTGCTTTCTCGCTTATGTTCAGCTTACGGCTACAGATCGAGTTTCATCTGAGCTTTGTGAATCGTCTCCTGCTGCCGGCGTTCAAGCAGGCTCTCAATCTCGTCAGCCAGGTCTTCAACGTCGGCAAAGCGGCGGTAGATCGTGGCGAATCGAATGTAGGCTACCTCGTCCAGCTTGCGCAGGTTCTGCATCACCATCTCACCAATCTCGCGGCTTGTTACCTCGCGGCTGCCCCGGTGATAGAGTTCGCTTTCGATGCCGCTGACCAATTCCTCGATGCTGTCTGTGGCCACCGGTCGCTTGGCGCAAGCGATCTGAACTCCATCGACGATCTTGTCGCGGTCGAACGGTTCCCGCCGGCCATCTCGCTTGACGACCATCAGCCGCAGGGGCGCCACCCGCTCGTAGGTCGTGAACCGCCGCTGGCAGTCCTCACATTCCCGCCGCCGGCGAATACCGCTCCTCGGCACTGCGCGTATCGATAACGCGAGAGTTTGTTGAAGCGCAAAACGGACACTTCATGATTCCACTCCGGTAGCAATCCTGGGCCGTTGGGAGACAAGATGGTCAGGTTGATCCCAAGGGGACCTGCGAAAACAATGGGAACGCTTCACCAGGAAGGTTTCCACACCGCTTTTGGCACTATATCTCGTGGGTATTGAGCACATGATCCACAAGATGTGGTAGCCAGACAACTATACCACAAACTGGCCAAGACTGCAAGCGGCGGGCAGCCTTGCTTGGGTAATGTCCGCCTGGTTTTAACTTTGCGTTCAAACACAACTCGCCCCCTTTCGATGGAAAGGGGGCGAGAGGGATGCGATAGCCCCCTGAGGGCAAGGGGGTAGACGCCAATCCTGCGGACATGCCCCTACGGCAAGGTCCGATAGGATGCCTTCTGGACATGCAGCACCAACTACCCCAGGGTCCATCCTGGGGCAGAGTATTCAGATGGCAACGCCAGCCCTGGCGGCTCTCTGGCTAGCGACGGCGCAAGAAGGACGGGATGTCCAGATTGTCGCTGTCCACCGTTCGGGCGGGAAAGTCGTCGATCGGTACAGCTCTGGGTGCAACCCTCGGCTGATTGCTCGCTGCGGTCGCAGTACGAACGGAGACTGGGCGCTGCTGGGTTGCTGCGTCGAAGCCGGTGGCGATGACGGTGATGCGGATCTTGTCGCTCATGGTCTCGTCGAGCACCGCGCCAAAGATGATGTTGGCCTCCGGGTGCGCCGTCTTGCGGATGATCTCGGCGGCCTCGTTGACGTCGAACAGGGACAGGTCGGGGCCGCCGGTGACGTTGAACAGGATGCCCCGCGCGCCATCGATGGTCACGTCCAGCAGCGAGCTGGCAATGGCTTGCTCTGCGGCCTCAATGGCCTTGTTCTCGCCCTCGCCGTGGCCAATGGCCATCAACGCCGCACCACCCTCGGCCATGATGGACCGCACGTCGGCAAAGTCGAGGTTGATGAGGCCGGGCACCGTGATCAGCTCCGAGATGCCCTGAATGCCCTGCCGAAGCACGTCGTCGGCCACGCGGAATGCCTGTTGAATGCTGGCCTTCTTGTCCACGATCTCCAGCAGACGGTCGTTGGGGATGGCGATCAGGGTATCCACGTGGTCTTTGAGCTTCTCGATCCCGTCTTCGGCCACCTGCCGGCGCTTGATGCCCTCAAAGGTGAACGGCTTGGTCACAACGCCGATGGTCAGCGCTCCGGTCTCTTTGGCGAGTGCGGGCGATGACTGGCGCAGCGCCTGTGCCGGTGCCGCCGCCCATCCCGGCGGTGATGAACACCATGTCGGCGCCACCGATGACCTCGTACAGCTCATCGCTCGACTCCGTCGGCGGCTTTTTCACCGATCTCCGCGTCGCCTCCGGAACCAAGCCCCTTGGTCAGCTTGTCGCCGATGCGTACACGGTTAGGTGCATCTGACAGCATCAGCGCCTGGGCATCGGTGTTGACGGCAACGAACTCGACGCCGCGCAGCCCCTCCTCGATCATGCGGTTGACGGCGTTGCTGCCGCCCCCGCCTACGCCCAGAACCTTGATCCGGGCAAAGTTCTCTACATCTGGAAGTGTTGGCTGTTGCATGTCTCCCTCCTTAGACAGTATGTTCTGATGATGATCTGATTGTTCAGTCAGCATTTTGTACGCCTGCTCCTAGCCGGGCAAAAATGCCCGAAACCACTCTCTCAGTCGCTGCAAGACAGTATCCGATGGACCTGAATCTCGCCGCCTGCTCTCCAGCGTGCCCACCTCGACGTGGTGCATGCCCCACAGGAGCAGGCCCACTGCTGTGGCATAGGCCGGGCTCTCCAGTACATCGGTCAGACCTTGCAGGTCCTGGGGACTGCCTACCCGCACGGGCAACTGCAGTATCTGCTGGGCCAGGTCCCTAAAGCCCGCAAGTTCAGCAGAGCCTCCACACAGAACCAGCCCCGCAGCCAGCAGGCCATCGTAGCCCGATCGCTTGACCTCGCGCAGGATCAGCGTCAGGATCTCTTCGGCCCGCGCTTCGATCACCTCTGCCAGTTGCAGCCGTGAGACGGGCTGCCGAGCGCCGTCGCCGAAAGACGTGACCTCGATCAGTTCGTCGGTGGCCAGTGACGATGGGATGGCGTGCCCGTACTTGATCTTGAGTTCCTCGGCTGTGCTAAAGGGGGTTCGCAGTCCCACTGCCACGTCGCGGGTCAGGTGCTCGCCGCCAGTTCCGAGGATGACAGTATGCCAGATGCTGCCATCGATAAAGATGCCAATGTCGGTGGTACCTCCTCCCACGTCGGCGAGTACTACCCCCATTTCCTGCTCGGTTCTTTGAGGACCGCCTCGCCAGAGGCCAGTGGCTGCAGGATCAGATCGTCTATCTTTACCCCTGCTTCGCGCACGCACCGGACCAGGTTGCTCACCGACGTCGAAGCACCAGTGACGATGTGGGCTTCCACTTCCAGACGGATGCCCTGCATGCCGATGGGGTCTTTCACACCCTCCTGCCCATCCACCACGAAACCGCGGGGAATGGTGTGGATGATCTCTCGGTTGTGAGGGATGGCGATGGCTCGAGCAGCATCAAGTGCTCGTTCGATGTCGGACTCGCTGATGCCCCGGTCCCCTCGCGAGATGCCGACGACCCCGCGGCTGTTGATGGCCGATACATATTGTCCACCCACACCCACGTAGGCGCTGACGATCTCGTAGCCCGAGAATCGCTCCGCCTTCTCAACCGAGGCCCGGATTGCCTCTGTCGCTTCTTGAACGTTGACCACAACGCCTTTGCGCAAGCCGCGCGAAGGGGTCACCCCAGCGCCAATGATGCGCAGTTGGCCATCTTCGTAGACTTCGCCCACCAGCGTGCATATCTTGGTTGTGCCTACGTCAATGGCGACGATCGTTTTTGGATCTTCCATAATCGTCTCAGTTGCCCCTCATGCTGGCCTGCCGGTCTGGTTTGCCAAAGACCGGGTAGTCTGCCCAGCGCACGTCCACATACGTGGGGCGCATCTTGTGCTCTACGAAATAGTCCGTCAAAGCCTGCAGGACCTGGATCTTGTGCGCTAGATCACTGCTATCACCCACGTAAACGGGCCACGAGCCATGGGCTGTTTTCTGCATGAAGCTCAAGCCGCGATCAGGCTGGTAGTAAAAGAGGCTCACCTCGGGAAGCGAGGAGTCCAGTTGCCGGACTGAAGTCACGATGCCTTCTGGTTGGACTCGATCCCCTACATTGAGCATCTGCTGGCTAGAGTCTACCACAAAGACCGTATCGCTTACAACTCCGTGGTAGGGCAGTACTACCCCTTCCTCGTCCAGCCACAGATCGCTGCCCTGAGCCTCGGCGCGCCATAATACAACGGGCTGGCGTTCTGTCACTTCGATGGTCACACGCGCAGGCAGTCTGCAACGCACACGCGCGGTTCTGATCCCATCGAGATAGACCACCGCCTCGGCCGCTTTGTTGGGCCGGATCCAGAAGATATTCTGCTCATGTATGCCGGATGCCTGGTAGATTGTATCGCTCTCGATGTGATGGCTGCCCACGACTTCCGCGCGAAAGACATAGAACTGTTGGGCGGCGGAGACATAGATAAGGAGCGTGACAAGACTCAGCAGGGCAATGGCAGCAGGAAAGCGTGTTAGAGCCAGGCGCCACCGGCTGGGCCGCGGGCGGGCTAGCTGGGTGCTCGGCGCACCTGGCTCAGCGTGCGGCTTCACGTGGCCCGTGGGCTGCTGAGGCGCCACCGGGCGAGCCTCGGTTTTTCGCCTGGTGCGGAACGTAGGCTGGGCAATCTCGGACTTGAAGGTCCGGCGCTGCCTGCGTCTCGCTTTCCCCTGCTGCTTGTTCAGCGGTATTCTCAAGTCCCTTGCTCCCGGTCCGGCAACTGGTACGATGTGGCGGTACGGCTCTTGTCCTGAAACCGTTCCAATGCTAACTCGATGAGCTGGTGGATCAACTCAGTGTAGGAGACGCCACTGGCTTCCCATAGTTTAGGATACATGCTGATGGGTGTGAAGCCTGGGAGCGTGTTCACTTCGTTGAGATACACTGTGTTTGTGCTTCTCTCCAGCAAGAAATCGACGCGGGCCATTCCCGCACAATCAATGGCTTGATATGCCTCCACTGCCAGTCGGCGCACCAACTCGGCTGTCTCAGCCGGGATAGGGGCTGGGATCAGCAAGTCAGATTCCCCATCCAGATACTTTGCCTTATAGTCATAGAACTCATTGCTGGGCACAATCTCGCCAGGCACGCTGGCGACAGGATTGTCATTGCCCAGGACGCTGACCTCGATCTCTCGGGCATCTACAGCCACCTCGACCAAGATTTTCCGGTCGTAGCGGGCTGCAGTGTCCAGGGCAGCGCATAGTTCGGAACGATCGTGGGCCTTGGTGATCCCAACGCTGGACCCCAGGTTGGCTGGCTTGACGAAACAATCGTAGCCGATTTCTCCCTCGATCTTGCCCAAAACCGCTTCTGGGTGTTCTTCCCATGCTTTTCGTTTCAGCGCCACCGCACGTACCACCGGCACTCTGTGGGCACGCATTACATCTTTGAAGAGTATTTTGTCCATCCCCACTGCTGAGGCTACCACCCCGGCGCCGACGTAGGGAATGCCGGCCAGCTCCAATAGCCCCTGAAGGGTGCCGTCTTCGCCGAAAGGCCCGTGTAGAATAGGAAAGACCACATCGAGCTGGCGCAACTCTATTGCGGTTATGCTTTGTTGTCCGTCGCCTTTGTCCAGGCGCATAAGACCCCGCCGGCTGGGCTCGGCCAGAAGGATGGCAGGGTTGCTCTCTGCCATTTTCCCCGAGCTTAGGGCCTTGAGGGGATCGCCCGAAGCAAGCCACCGGCCCTCTTTGGTAACGCCGATGGGCACGATCTCATATCTTGCCTTGTCTATGGCGCCCATCACGCCTTGAGCGGACATGAGGGATACTTCATGTTCGCCGGAACGGCCCCCAAAGATGAGTCCTACCACAAGCCTATTTTCCATACTATATTCTACCAAAGCATCTGTTTTTTTGCAAACCCAACCATGCAGGTCCGAATTTCTTCCATTTTCTGTTAATTCTTGTCTGGATGATCAGTATCCTCTAATTCTGAACTACCATTCACCGATTAGCTCAATCTCCATTTCCAGCTCCAGCCCGAACCTCTCCAGGACTGTTTGATAAGCCAGGTCGACGAGCCTTTTGATGTCGGTTGCAGAGGCATGGCCAAGATTGACGAAAAAGTTTGCGTGCAGCGGCGAGATCTGGGCTCCGCCAGAGCACCTGCCCTTTAGACCTGCCTCGTCGATGAGCCGCCCCGCATAGTCACCGCGCGGGTTTTTGAACACCGAACCACAGGTTGCCCCGGGCGGCTGGTTTGCTTTGCGCCTTGCCGTCATCATGGCCGCCCTTTCTCTCAACGCTTCCGGTTCGGCTGGCACCAGCGCGAATTGGGCGTCCAGGATGACGATCTGCTGCCCGCCACTTTCTGTTCGTTGCTTCAGAATGCTCGTCCGGTAGCCATAGTCAAAACGCTCCACCGGCCAAACAAGGACTCTACCGGTTGGCTCCATGACAGTTGCCTGCTCCAGCGTTGCGGCGATGTCAGAACCCCATGCGCCCGCGTTTCCTATGACTGCACCGCCCACCGTACCGGGTATGCCTGTAGCCCATTCCAACCCGCCGCGCCCGCGTGCGAGGCAGCGCCGTGCCAATGTCGAGAAAGAGGTTCCACTATCAGCCTTGACCCCTCCGGGAGAAAAAACGATCGCCCGGGCACGATTGAGTATGACCAGGCCTCGTACTCCTCGGTCACTCACCAATACGTTTGACCCGCCACCCAGCACGCGGCAGGGGACGCCTTGCTGCCAAGCAAGTATCGCAGACTGGCGCAAGGCCTCAGGATTGGCGGCCGCAACGAGCAAGTCGGCCGGGCCCCCAACGCGAAGGGCAGTGTAGCGGGCCAGGGGCGCTCCCAAGTGGACCGACTCCGGACCCAATGCCTTCTCCAGGTCGGCGGCCAAGCGGTCGATGCCATGCCGATGCTCCCTCGCTGCCAAGCTCTCACCCCGGGCGCTTGCTGGCAGCGCCCATTGACCAGCCTGTTTGCTCATGATCCGCCGAATGCCCTTATCTTTGCCCGAGACTGCTTGCAGCAGTCTAGCTACTCCACCATGCCGGTGGCTTCTCTAGAGCGCCTGCTCCGAGACCTCGCGGCGCACGCTGTCTCCATTGGTGCCGCTTTCGATGTGCGCCAGAACCCTCTCACCGATCAAGTAGCCATCCCCGGCTCCTAGTGTGATGACTACATCGCCGGACTCGATCCTGGCCATCAGCATCGAGACAGCAGAGTCCATTGTCTCTGCGTAGTTGGCGTCGGGATGATTCATATGCATGACCAGATCATCACCGGAAATACCCAAAAGATTCTGTTCCCTGGCGGCATAAATGCCTGTGACGATCACGTGGTCCGCATCGCTGAAAGCGGTCGCAAAGTCGTCCAGCAAAGTTGCTGTGCGACTGTAAGTGTGGGGCTGGAACACTGCCCAGATGGGCCGGCCCGGGTACTTGAGCTGCGCCGCGGCCAGCGTCGCCCGGACCTCGGTGGGGTGGTGGGCATAGTCATCCACCACTGTAACCCCATCCGCTTGCCCCTTGAATTCGAAGCGGCGCGCTGTGCCCTGGAATCGCGTGAGCGCTGCCGCAGCGGTGTCAAAGTCTACGCCGGCCTCATTGCCGGCTGCAATCGCAGCCAGTGCATTCAACACGTTGTGGCGGCCCGGTATCTGGAGGGCGCAGGTTCCGAGCTTTTTGCCATTCTTCACACTGGCCTTGTGCCCGATCTCAAAGATGGCGTGCTTGCCGAGGTGTGAGCCTTCTGCCCACCAATCCCAGCGCTGGTCGAGCCCATAGTACTCCACCCGGCGCTCCCGGCCGCCAAAAGATTCGCCCAATTGCCGTGCTTCAACATCGTCACCACAGAGGATGAGCAGGCCTCCGGGAGTGACGCCATCCACAAAGACCCGGAATGCGGTTCTCATCTCTTCAAATGTCGGATAACAGTCGGGATGGTCGTGTTCCAACACGGTGACGACCGCCACATCGGGCCGTAGCCCCAGGAAGGCGCGGTCATATTCGTCGGCCTCAATCACAAAGTGTGGTCCTGTTCCGGCCCGAGCATTGGTTCCCAGGTTCTGCAGCACGCCTCCGACAATGAACGTAGGATCCAGTCCAGCCTGAACCAAGATCCAAGCGATCATGGCGCTGGTGGTGGTCTTGCCGTGGGCGCCAGCCACAGCGATTGTGATCTTTTTATCTGTCAATTCGCCCAAGATCTGCTCGCGCTTGACCATGGGTATCCCCTGCCGCACAGCCTCAACGATCTCAGGATTATTGTTAGGTACTGCTGAGGAGACAATAACCAGGTCCGTACCGGCGACCCAATCGGCCCGGTGCCCCTCGTGTACGGCGATGCCCTCTTCAATCAACTCCTGGGTCAGGCCCGTCGGTCGTTGGTCAGAGCCCGATACCTGGAAGCCCAAGCCATGGAGTACGCGCGCAATGGCAGATAGCCCGATGCCGCCGATGCCCACGAGGTGTATTCTGTTGCCTGGTTGCAGCAGTGGTGCCATTGCCTGCCTACCTGAATATGATGGCCAGAAGCAGAAGCATGCCCAGCAGCAGCATTGGAAACGGACTGAAATCATTCATGAGTGACACCGGTAGAAACGGGATGATAGCGTCGTTTAGCTTTGAGAATGGAGATGTGACGATCTCGAGGGTGGGCCAGTAATACTCGGCAAGGTCCGTGACATTCCAGATGGTACCCACGACGAGGTATCCGTTGAGCAGCCCAATTATGTATCCGAAAATGTTGTTCAAAATGCCCTTCAACTTGAGCGGGAATCGCAGCACGATGCCCTCGTAGGCAATAAAGGCAACGATCAAGATGGCTGTAGTATAGTAGAGTGCCTCGATCTGGGCCGCCGTGAGCTCTCCAAACGGGCTTGACTGTACCAGGCTGACGAGGGCATCGCCAGCCAGATCCCAGCCGAACCAAAGTGCAAATAGTGTGAGGGCCAGGACAGCACCAGTTCCAAGCTCCTTGGCCACACCACGCACGGCGCCAATGACTCCGAATACAAAGATAAGCGTGAACCAAAAATACTCGACAGGGATCATCGATCTGCTCCTGCCTGACCAACCGAATGACGGCGAGCCACCAACCACAGTACCTCGGCAATTGCATCTGCCGCGTCTGGCCGGGCCATGGCTTGGGCTGATTCTCGCATATCTGCCAGGGCCTGGTGGTTGTCGATAAGCCTCAGAATTGTGGGAACCAGTTTCTGAGACAACTGGGCATCGGCAAGTACTTCCGCCGCGCCGTTGCGAGCCATGTACCTTGCATTCGGCTCCTGGTGCTGTCCCGAATAGGGATAGGGTATGAGAACAGCGGGCAAGCCGGCCGCGGGGAACTCGCCCATGGTCGCGGCACCCGAACGGGCGACGGCCAGGTCAGCAGAAACCAGTGCTTGCGGCATCTCGTGCAAGAAGTCAAAGTGATGATAGTTTGCTTTCAGCTCCTCTGGTAGACTTTGGGCTGCGTCGGCCACCCACTCGGCGTCCAACCGCCCGGTCACGTGCAGGATCTGGCATTTGGGTAGCAATTCCTGTAACCCTGCTACCAGAGCTTGATTGATACTGCGGGCCCCTCGGCTGCCACCGAACACGACGACGGTCTTTTCTTCTGGCTTTAGCTTCAGAGCTTCTCGTGCACGTGTCCTGTCTAGCGTGTAGATCTCAGACCGCACGGGGTAACCCGTCACCACAACCTTGTCCCGGCGCAGATGTTGGTAAGATTCCTCGCTGGTTACGGCGACCTTCTTCGCAAAGCGGCTCAAGAGCCGAATAGCTATTCCGGGCACGATATCTGGCAAATAGATGACGACGGGAATTCGCTGGATGCGGGCAGCCAGTGTCGTCGCGACACAGGCATAGCCCCCCGTAGCAAGGATCACGTCGGGCTTGAAGCCTGAGAGAATCGCGCCTGCTTTTCTCACGCTGGCGGCAATCTGGGCTGAATTGTATACTGTCTCGGTGGCTTTCTTGCCGCGGATCCCCCCGGCAGCCAGCTCGACGAACTTTAGCCTGGTATGCTCTACAAGCTCCTTTTCGAGCCCGTCCTTGCTTCCCACCCACAGTATATCGGTAGGTTTCAACGTGGGCAGCGAGGTGCCCGCGGGCTTGGAGCTGAGAAATCGGTCCACGACGGCCAGCGCCGGATAGACGTGCCCGCCGGTACCACCGGCCGATACCAGGAGTTTCATGGCTTCACGTGTTCCGTGTTCACGGCTCGTGAGATGCTCAACATGATGCCAACCCCAATCATACAGGTTACCAAAGAGGAACCGCCAACGCTAATGAATGGCAGGGCGATTCCGGTGAAGGGGATGGTCCCGGTCACTACGAGAAGGTTGATCAACGCCTGGAATGCGATCCAGCAAGTGACCCCGATGGCCAGAAGGCTCCCAAAAGAATCCGGGGCCAGGCGGGCAAGCCGAAAGCCACGGTAGGTCACCAGTGCAAAGAGGGCGACAACGGCCAGGCCGCCCAACAAACCCAACTCTTCGCCAACAATGGCAAAAACGCTGTCGGTATGGCGTGCTGGCAGCCACTGGTACTGCATCCGCCCATTCCCTGGTCCCAAACCGAAAAGACCTCCGCTGCCGAGGGCGAGCAATCCCTGACTCAATTGGTAGTTGGGGCAGGCGAAGGGATGCTTCCAGCATTCGAGAAACGGCGATAGCCGCTCCAGCGCCGTATCCAATTGGCTAACCACAAGGACAAAGGCTCCAATGCCCCCCAAGATACCAATGACAAACTGCAGCACGCGCGCACCGGCCAGGAAGAACATGGCCAGGGCTACCAGAACGATGACCATTGCTTCAGAGATGTCGGGCTGGGCCATGACCAAACCTGCGATCACGCCAACCATGATTGTGAAGGGCAGCAAGCCATACGGAAGCTTGCGCAAAAGTTCACCCTTGGAGGAAAGCCAGTGGCCAATATAGATCACCACAGCGAGCTTGGCCAATTCCACAGGCGATACTGACTGGCCTAGCAATTGTCGTCTATCGCCGAGAATGACGAGGATGATGAGCATGAGTACGGTGGTTGCCATGATTAGAATGGAGAGTTTGGTCCAGTGCCGATAGTCAAACCACGCGGCAAAAACCATGGCCACCGTACCGATCCCGAGCCAGATTAACTGGAGCTTGAGGTGGTGTGACTGATCCTCAAAGTTGCGGTAGCCCCAATCGGCAGTGGAACTGAATACCATCATCAGCCCCACGGTGATCAGGGCAACCAGCGCGCCAACCAGGATCCAATCGGGCGATCGCAGTAACTTGGGCTTTGCTTCTTCCATTGTTCACCTCAGTGCTTTCACCAAGCTCTGAAAATGCTTTCCTCGTGCCACAAAATCTCGGTAGACATCAAAACTGGTTCCTCCAGGAGAGAGAAGAACCACATCGCCGGGACGTGCTACCTGGCTCGCAAGCTCGACAGCACGGTCCAACGTCCCCGCATGGTGGATCTGGCAGGATCTGATCCCCGAAGGTTCAGCATCCTTCATTGCCTCTTCGATGAGCGCGGAGGCTTCGCCAAAGAGAACCAGGTGACTGACTCTTTGCCAGGCCAACGCAGCCATCTCCTGCCAGGGCAGGTGTTTGTCTCGCCCTCCAGCTAGTAGCACGATACGATCATCGGGAAATGCCCGGAGGGCGGCCACGGTCCGCTCTGGCGTCGTGGCGATGCTGTCATCGTACCAGCGTATTCTATCTTTCTCTCTACACAATTCCAGCCGGTGATCCACACCGCGAAAAGTCGTGACCGCCTGGCGCACGGCCTCTATGGGCGCAGCCGCTGCAGCGGCCAGTGTGCATGCCGCCAGGGCATTGGCCAAATTGTGGTGCCCCAATAGTTTCAGGTCCGCTGTCTGGCAGACTACCTGGTCGCGCCCTGCCAATCGCACTACCAGTGCGCCGTCCTGTAGAAAGGCACCCGATGTTACTTTTTGTCTGGTACTGAACCATAGTATCCTCCTTTTAACGTTTCCGATTTCTCCCATCTGCCGCACGATAGGATCATCCAGGTTCAAGATGGTCGTGTCTTCAGGTTGTTGGTGAAGCAAGATCTGTGACTTTGCGGCGACATAGGCTTCCATTGACGAGTGACGGTCCAGGTGATTGGGCGTGATGTTGAGCACAGCGGCGATGGGAGGGCTCCAGCCCGCACGATCAAAGATCTTTTCCTGTGCTTCACCCTTTTGTCCATCCCTCCCTTTGCTGGTGCACGGTGCAAAAAACTCCAGTTGGAAACTCGAAAGTTCCATTACTACAACATCTGTTGGTGTGATTTCTCCCAGATGACCCACAAGTGGCCGCCCGATATTGCCTCCAACCCAGGTCCTTCGGCCTGCGGCTTTGAATATCTGCCCAACTAGGGCCGTCGTGGTCGTCTTGCCACTTGATCCCGTGATCCCCATCACTGGCACTGGACAAAGCTGGCTGAACAAGCGTGTTTCGCTACTCAGCGGCAGGCGTCGTTGCCGTGCCTCGCACAGAAGCGGGATCCCCAAAGGTACACCAGGACTGACAAAGAGAATATTCACCTCATCCAGCAGTGCCAGTGGGTGCGCGCCCAGTACAAAGGTCACCGGTAGGCCAGACAGAAATGCCATGTTTTCGGCCACTGCAGCTGCTGGCTGCATGTCCGTGACGGTCACGCGAGCGCCGTGCTCCACCAAGAAACGGGTCAGGGCAGTTCCCTCGCGCGCCAGCCCCACAACCAGGGCCTGTACGCCAGTAAAATCTGGCCCCTTGCCTCTAGCGCTGTTCATGTTTTCTGAAATCCATCCACAGACCAACGGCTAACCTGCGACGGGCCAGGGCAGAGACTCTCCATCCGGTCCGCGAATACGCGGCGAATCCACAGACAAGCAGTGTAGGAGCAATCACAGCAGCGCCAGTGCGATGCCGAGCATGGCGGCCAGTACGCCAATGATCCAGAATCGTTGTGTGACCTGTGTTTCGCTCCACCCTGATAGCTCAAAGTGCAGGTGAAGTGGTGTCATTTTGAATACGCGGCGACCAACTCCGTTCAGCCATCGAGTCAGCTTAAAGCAGGTCACCTGAATCGTCACTGATCCGATCTCAGCCACAAAGATCAGGCCAACGATGGGCAGGAGCAACCATTGAAACGACATCAACGCGACGACCGCCAGGGTTGCTCCCAATGCCAGGGAGCCAAGCCCGCCCATGAAAAGATCGGCCGGGTGGGTATTGAACCAGAGAAAGGCGAACAATGCGCCCACCATGGCGAAAGAGAAAGAAAGCAAAGGGAACTGCCCCTGCAAAAAAGCAATGATCCCGTAGGCGACAAAGGCCACGATTGCGATTGAGCCTGCCAGACCGTCCAGCCCGTCGGTCAGATTGACCGCGTTGGCCATGCCAACGATGATCATCGTCGCGATGGGCACGTACCAGATGCCAACGTCGACTACTTCCTCCACTGTCGGGATGCCTACTTCGTGGAGGGCCAGGAACTGGGGATGATACAGCCCGATGGCAGCCACCAACGCCAGCAAAAACTGAAGAGGGAACATGATCCGCGCTCGAAGACCCTTGCCACCAAACCAGCCACGTACCTCAGCAAGATCGTCAATGGCGCCCAATATCCCAAAACCAACCATGACCAGGAGTGGCAGTAGGATGCTCTTGCCAATCAGCGCGCTGCCTTCCTCAAAGTCAAAGAACGCCAGGATCGCCTTGCCAGCTTCAAAGCCGCTCAAAAAGTTGGCAAAGTTCATAACGACTGTGATGAGCGATGACCGGAATCAGAAACATCAAACCACCCATGGTTGGCGTGCCCATCTTGGTCTGGTGGCTTGTTGGGAGTTCGACCCGGATCTCTTTGCCTATACGCCACCGGCGAAGAAGCCGGATAAGCGGTGGCCCCCAGATGACGGCGAGAAAAAACGCTACAGTACCCAGCGCCAGGGCAAAGGGCATTGGTTGAGATGTCATAGCCGGCGCTCCTTGAATTGTGGAGCAGTCACCCTCTGTGATTGGGTCAAGCTGGCTACAATCTCCTCCATCGCCACTCCGCGCGACCCCTTGATCAAAACCCGGTCATCTCCCGTTCCAGCTTCTATGAGGGCCTTGAGCAATGCAGTGGCCTGGGCGTTGGTTTCGACCGAGTGTACAGCATCCGGGTCCATACCCATCATCAGGGCTTCCTGGCCAATGGTTCTGGCCAGCGGACCGACGGTGATCAGCAGGTCGGCAACGCCACGTACCCGGCGGCCTACAAGCTTGTGACCCTCCTCTTCGTACTGCCCCAACTCGAACATGTCGCCCAGAACAGCGATCTTGCGCCCCCGGATGTCGTCCAGCAGATTCAGCGCGGCGATGCACGAGGCGGGACTGGCGTTGTAGGTGTCGTCCAGGATGATAGATCCGGCTGGACCTGGCACAACCACCAGTCGCAACTGGGCCGATTGGTCGTGCAGTCCAGCCATGATCTCTTCCCAGGATAGTCCTTCTGTAAGTCCAACTGCTGCTGCGCGTAGGGCGGTGTGGACACTGTGCCGACCCAGCATGGGGACCCGGGCATAGACAAGCTCCTGGCCGTAGTGGAACCGGAAATGGATGCCTTCCAGTCCCTCACTCTCGATGTCGTCGGCCCACAGGTCCGAGCTGGGATCCAGGCCATAGGTGAATACCCGGGCCCTTGTCTGGTCTGCCATGGCTCGTACCCACTCGTCGTCAGCGTTTAGGATGGCGATGCCCCCTTCCTCCGAGGATGGGAGGGCCTGGGGCAACTCGGCCTTTGCCTGGGCTATGCGCTCAAGGGTGCCGAGCCGCTCCAGGTGGCTAGGTCCGACATTAGTGACCACGCCTGTTTGAGGTTTGGCGATCTCGGCCAGTTCTGCGATCTCACCAGTGTCATACATGCCCATCTCTAGCACCACGCGTTCGTGGTCTGCAGTCAGATGCAACAGGGTCAGGGGCAGGCCGATCTCGTTGTTGTAGTTGCCCTCACTTTTTAAGGTACGATACCGCTGGCGGACGACGGCGGCGATGACTTCTTTGCTGGTCGTTTTTCCGATGCTGCCGGTAATGCCAATGACCTTCACGCTGTGCTGCTGCCGCCAATAAGCGGCCGCACGTTGGAGCGCTGCCAAGCTGTCCGGAACAACCAGGCAAACCGCGTCCAGGTATCTGCAAACCCGCACATCGCTTCCTTCGACGTTATAGCAATTGGCAATGTCTGGAACGTTTTCAGCGATGATGGCCACCGCGCCCCTGCGAATGGCCTCCGGGATGTAGTCATGGCCATCGTGCCGCTCGCCCCGCAGAGCGATGAACAGGCAGCCGGGGCCAGCCAGGCGCGAATCGATGACCGTGTTCTTGAGCCGGATCGTGTCCGGTTTGGGTACAACCTCAGTTTCCGGTGATCTGTCTGCAAGCCCGGCTATCAGGTCGGCCAGCGTCAAGGTGCCAGATCTCTTTGCCATGGCTCACGCTATCGCTGTGCCTGACGGATCTCGTCGGGCGGGATCTGCCGGTATACCAGCAGTCTCTGAGCAATGGCCCGAAAAGCGGGCGCGGCTGTGTAGGCTGCCCACCGGGATGCTTTGGGTCTGTCGAGCTTGACCAAGACGATAAAGTCGGGGTCGTCGGCTGGTGCGTATCCCACAAAAGAGACAATAGTGTCGGTAGGGTGGTAGCCAACGGCTGTCGGGATCTCTGCCGTTCCCGTTTTGCCGGCGATGCGATAGCCATGTATGCGCGCCTCAGTTGCCTTGCTCTCCACCACCTCTACGAGCATATCGGTCAGTGTTGTCGCTGCCTCCGCAGAGATTGCCGCTCGGACCACTTCAGGGTCGACGGTCGTCACCTTTACCCGCCCACTCGCCTCATCTTGGATGATGTGTTGTTGTACGATGTGCGGCCTCATCAGCAACCCTTGATTGGCCACCGCTGCCACGGCGGTGATCATCTGCATGGGCGTAACAGCTATGCCTTGGCCAAAGGAGTTGGTTCCCAACTCTGAGGGGAACCAATCCGAGTCGCCAGGCAGCTTCATCCTCCCTGGTCCTTCGCTGCCGAGATCCACGGTGGTTAGGTTGCCAAAGCCAAAACGCCTGAGGTAGGTGTAGAATTGGTCTTTCCCCATGGTCGTGCTCACATAGGCTGCCACTGTGTTAAGCGAGAGGGCCAATGCTTCGGTCATTGAGACCTCACCATGTGCTTTGCGGTCCGAGTTCTCAATTGTCCGGCCACCTACTTCCATCTGCCCCTTGTCAAAGACTTTCATCTCGGGAGTGATGGTGCCCGAATCAAGGCCAGCGCTCCAGGTCATGATCTTGAAGATTGAGCCCGGCTCCCACATGCTGCTAACCGATGGATCTGCGAGAAGGGTAGGCTCCGCGCTGGCAAACTCGTTTGGGTCGAAGGTTGGTAGACTGACGACGGCCAGCAACGCCCCCGTTTTGGGGTCCATGACAATCACCGTCCCGCTTTCGGCTCTAAACTGATCTATCGCCTTTCGCAGTTCCTGCTCGGCGATATGCTGGATATTGAGATCCAGCGTCAGAACCAAATTGGTACCGTCCTCAGGCGGGCGGTAATCCTTTGGAGGGCGCGGGATAGGAACTCCGTAGGGATCTACTTCGATCTGCTGTGTCCCAAAGAGTCCTTTCAGTACGGGGTTATAGTAGCCTTCTACCCCATAGAAGCCGTCACCTGTACTGTTGACGATACCAAGGGCGTGAGAAACCAGATCGGCCATTGGATAGACGCGTATGGGCCGATGCTCGCAGATGAGGCCATCGATCTCCAGTCCTGCGATGGCTTCTCCAAGTTCGTGGGGAACATCCCGAACCAGAGGCCGCCAAGGCTCGTCGGACTCGAGTTGGACCTTTAGCCATGCTTCATCCAGAGCCAGGGCACCCCCCAAAACACTGACCAGATAGTCTGGCTCCGTAACCAGGCTTGGTGAGACAGAGATGTCCCATAGGTTCTTATTCATGGCCAGGATGTGACCGTTTGTGTCGGCGATATAGCCCCTGGGTGCCGGCAACTCAACCGTTCGCTGGCGCTGTCTCTCGACCAAGCCCGTGAGATCGGCGTGCACCAGCACTTGATAGCGAACGAGTTGTGCGACGACGATAGCCAGGCCAAAAGTCAGGAACAAGCCTAGCACCGTCAGTCTGCGAAAATCCAAGTTGGCCTTCTTTTCAGTGTTCATAGTCCCAGTGGGAGACTAGATCCTCAAGATTATTTCTCAGGCCCTGGCTGCAGGTTGCCAAAGACAGATTCCAACAAAGAGGATGGTTGAGATACGGTTATCTCTTCAGCAACAGCGCTCAGCGCGAATGGCGCCTGATCAATCTGGCTGTCTGTGTGTGGTGCAATCGGCTGCGACAACTCCAAGTATAGCGGCTCTTGCAGTACATACCCTCCTGTTTCTACACGCGGCGCCATGGCGCGCGGTGACTCGCCTTCCGCAATCTTGAGCAGGAGTGCTTGCGTTTCACGTTCCAGTCGGTCAAGCTGCGCTTCTCCCTCCAGGATTAGGCGACCTGTCGCCGCGGTCTGCATGGACACCAGCAAGTGCAGCCAGCCGAACAGAATGAGCAGAGCTGCAAATACGGCAATGGCGACTCTCAGGGACGGGAGGCGACTTGTCACGTGTACTTGTGAGCGTTCTCGAGCCTGAGGTACAGGAACAGGTAGTGAATGGCTGGCCATGATCCGCTCCTTCCCTGACCACTATATCTAGTGGCTCACGGACTCGAGCACACAAGATAGCGGTCTATACTATATTCTACCATAAACTGCTGATTTTTGCAAATTCAGTTCGATTCTACGCAAATTTCTTCTGATTGTTAATCTCTTTGTACTCAATCAAGGCGCTCAGGCACCGATCTGAGAGTAAATGGCAGTTTTCTCTTATTGCCTCCCTGATTCCGTAACCAATCGTGTGTAATGCAATAATGGAGAGGATTTATCTGACTCTGTCTGAGAGACGTTCCGCAATCCTCAGCTTGGCGCTGCGACTTCTGGGATTTACGGTGACCTCTTTGTCACTGGGCCGGATTGGTCTGCGGTTAATGATCTGCAACGTCGCCCGATGTTGGCAGACACAGACCGGAATTTCTGGTGGGCAGATGCAGTCTCGTGCTTCTTGCTGGCAGAAGCGCTTGACTACCCTGTCCTCCAGGGAATGGAATGAGATAACGGCCAACCGCCCTCCTGGCCGGAGCACGTTCCGGGCGTGGTGCAGGGCTTGCGACAGGTTCTCAATCTCGTTGTTCACGGCAATGCGCAACGCCTGAAATGTCCGTGTTGCTGGGTGGATCTTTTCGCGCGTGCGCGTGGTCCGTGCTACCAGCTCTGCCAGTTGTCTGGTGCTGGAGATCGGGCGCGCGCTGACAATGGCTCTCGCGATCCGGCGAGAATGGCGCTCATCGCCATACCTCCACAAAAGTCCAGCCAGTTCGGCTTCTGGCAACTGGTTGACCAGATTCTCAGCAGTCAGTCCCTGACTAGGGTCCATTCGCATGTCTAGAGGGCCATCCTGCATGAAGGAGAAGCCTCGCTGGGCGTCCGCCAACTGGCGGGATGAGAACCCCAAGTCGAGAAGCACTCCATCCACGAGACCAAACTCCACAGTGGCAATCACGGCCTCCAGGTCTCGAAAGTTGGCAACCTTCGCGATCACCCGGCCGCCAAATGGACGAAGAACCTGGCGGGCAAAGGCGACTGCCTCCGGATCGGCATCGAGTCCAAGTACTTGCCCATCGGGGGCAGAGGCGTGGAGGATACTGGCTGTATGCCCTCCGGCGCCCAGCGTGGCGTCAAGATACCTACCCCCGGGCCGAACCTGAAGTCCGGCGACAATCTCGTCAGTTAGGACTGGAACGTGTTCGCTCGCCCCGTCCATGCGCGCTGCTCTAGATGCCCAAGCTGGAGAACTGTTCGGCGCGTGCTTCGGGATCCTTGTAGCTTTCTAACTGACGCTCTCGCCACTGCTCCGGGTTCCAGATCTCGCAATAGTCGTGCAGACCAACAACAATTGCTTGATTGTCAATGTTCGCATATTCGCGAAGGTATGGGGGCAGGTTTACACGTCCCTGTTTATCCGCTGCTGCGTCCGAGGCGCCGCCAAAGACCTGACGGCGAAACTCGCGGGCCTTTGGGTCTGTTCGTGGCAGGGCGCTGATCTTCTCCGCAAGCCCTTCCCATCCATCCGTGGGGAAGAGCCACAGGCAAGGGTCAATTCCTTTTGTTACAACCAGACCCGCGTCCAGTTGTTTCCGGAATCTGGCCGGGATCGTGAGCCGCCCCTTGTCATCGACTGTATGCTCGAATTCCCCTAGGAACATCTATGCCCCGAACATCTGTTCTGTTCACCCACCTTCCACCACATACCACCACTTTCACCCACATTATACTATGTGGGCCCCATTTTGGCAAGTCTTGAGTTTCTATGACCGGGACAAGCATTAGATGTTAATCTTGAGGGAGTGAGGCAATGATTCTGTCCTTGCCGAATCCTCCATTGGGGTTCTGCAGATTTGGAGGGGGGGGACAGGGATGGTATAATCCATGCGGTAGGTAGGGGTTTTATCTCTGGAGAGGTAGCATAGTCCGGCCGAATGCGCACGATTGGAAATCGTGTGAGGGTAACACCTCCGCGGGTTCGAATCCCGCCCTCTCCGCCAGTACTGTCGAGACGCCGCAGGCATTGGCTGACCTGCGGCGTCGTTTAGGTTGCAGACCATCTGCGTTCAGATCGCCTTGGCCAGGCGCCCGGCCAGGATGCCGCCCAGGACTGCCAGATCTTCAGTCGGCAGGTAGTGGCTGGCTGCTCCATCAAACAGCACGTTGGCATCTGCCGGGAATTCTTCGTCGGCCAGGTGGAGCACCGCGGCGAGCCAGACGCGAGGCAGTGCTCGAAAGAGGAATGAGGCATCGCCAAAGGTAAGGCGTTCGCCTGCCATTGTCTTGGCTGCGGCCTCAAATGCGGCCTGGTCATGGCCAAAGGTGTGTGCAATGCGCAGACTGGCCCGCCCCTGGAAAGCGGCGAAATAGCCCATGCCTCCAGGTAGGTTGCGAAAGGCGATCCACTGGCCGGTCAGCGGTGTGCCGTCAGCTGTCAACAGGTAGTGCAGAAGCAGGATGTGGGTGGCAATGTCCACCGGCTCTGTACCTTTGGTTCGGGTCACCACGCCCTCGGGCCAGCTAACATGGTAGGTCGCATTCAGAAAGGGTACCTGAAAATGGCCGCTCCGGGTGTCCTTGCCCTGGTAAGATACTGCCGCATGTTCGGCGGTCACATGAGGTTCCAGCGCGGGAAAGGCCGACCTGGCCTTGTTCAAGGCTGGCCCATAGGTCTCTTCGGGTGTTCGTCGTTTGGTTTGCATGTCTCTCTCTCGCTCTACTGGTCTAAGGCCATTGTACCATCTTCTGGGATGGGTGTCCAGTCAACATCGGCTGAACCTTGGAAAGGCTGCATTCCAGAGGTGAGGCTGTGCAGCAGATTTGCCAAGGGCCATGCTCTGTGCTATAATGCCGACGCTATATTTGTGGGTTCTTGGAAAAGTGGGGCCGCCCCACTTTTCTTGCTATCAGGGGACCTCCGGTACCCGGGGTAGTGTGGGACAGCAATAGGGGATAAGGCGGAATGAGATGAAAAGCGATTTTATGCTAGCGATCAATCAATTGTGCTCTGAGCGCAAGCTTTCGCATGAGGTGGTCCTGGAGGCAGTAGAAGCTGCGCTGGTTTCTGCATACAAGCGCAACTTTGGATCGGCTACCAACATCGAGGCGCGTGTCGAACCAAGTACAGGCGACGTCAGGGTGTTTGCCATCAAAGAGGTCGTCAAGAACGTGCAGGACCCAAAAACAGAGATCTCGTTGGACGATGTGCGAGAGATCGATCCCGACGCGGAACTCGGGGGTACGGTCATGATTGAGAGTACCCCTCGTGACTTTGGGCGGATTGCTGCCCAGACGGCCAAGCAGGTGATCCTGCAGCGTATCCGCGAAGCCGAGCGCGATGCCCAGTATTCGGCTTTTGCCGATAGCGCGGGTGAGGTAGCGCTTGGAACAATCCAGAGCGTAGATTTTCATTCTGGTGATGTGGTCGTCAGCCTTGATGGAGCGGAGGCAATCCTGCCAGCTCGGGAACAGGTCTCCAACGAGCGCTACAGACGCGGTGCACGCTTGCGCGCCTATGTCGCGGACGTCCGCCGTGGCAGTCGGGGGCCGCGGATCACACTCTCCCGGCGCAGCCCAGCACTGTTGCGTCGCCTACTGGAGTTGGAGGTACCCGAAATTTTCAATGGTACCGTGGAGATCAAGGCGATGGCTCGCGAGGCGGGGTCGCGCTCAAAGGTAGCCGTACATGCTACCCAGGACGGTGTAGACCCAGTAGGTTCGTGCGTTGGTGTTCGCGGTGGGCGCATTCAGACGGTCGTCAACGAGTTGGGCGGTGAAAAGATAGACGTAGTGCAGTGGCACGACGATATTGGTAGTTTTATTGCCAACGCCTTGAGCCCTGCAAAGGTGATGAACGTGCTCCTGACTGATGATCCGCAGTCGGGAAAAACAGCCACCGTGATCGTCCCTGATCGGCAATTGTCCTTGGCGATCGGCAAGGAAGGACAGAATGCGCGATTGGCGGCCAAACTCACTGGCTGGCGCATCGATATCAAAAGTGCAACAGAGACCGCAGAAGAGACGCTTGGTCGCCTGGATGAGGTGGCCATACCTCTTGAGGATATGGATCTTCTCACTCTGGCAGAGACACTGCTGCGGAAACGTGCAGCGGGGGATCTCAGCGAGGCAGAGCGTGCCTTGATCGATGCTGGGTTAGGGCGTGAAAGCGCGCTCGACGTGGAATGGTCTGCCTCTGAGCAAGAGTCTGCGATCCAGGGTAGATCTGTTGGGGCCGAAGGCAGTGAAGAGGCGGGAACCATGCCTGTAGAAGCCATGTCGGGCGTGGAGAAGGCATCTGCGCCGAGTGATTTGCCTGACACGGATGCCATAGCCCTAGAAGATGTTGATCGGTCGGCGGAAGGGCTGGCTACGGCTGACCGAATGGCTGTTGGCAAGGAATCCGCGATGATTGAGGGCGCGGTCGAGGATGAATCTGAGCTCAAGCCAACCTTTGAGGGGGAGCCCGTTGAGGATTCGTTGGGTTGGGTGGTCACAGAGCCTCCCAAGGAATACCAATACGATTGGGACGAGCCTTCGTGGGTGGAAGAGAAACCTGACTGGGAGATCGACTGGGAGAGCCAGGAGATTGAAGAGAAACCAGATCTGCCCATGCCCCAGAAGAAGAGGGGCCGGAAGAAAAAGGGTAGGCAGGCGTTCGACAGTAAGGATGGCCTAGGCTCTGACCGCTGGTGAGCATGATCTGTAGCGCCTTGCGGGGGTCTTCTTTTTGACCCACGGAAACTGCAGTCGCGGTGCTCATGGGCGATTCAACGGAGGGGCAATTGCCGGTAAGGCAGCGGAAGCATGTGCCTCTGCGGACCTGTATCATCTGCAAGCAGAAGCGCCAAAAGCGGGATCTGATCCGGATCGTTCGCACCCCTGAGGGGGGCATAGAACTTGACTCCCGGGGGAAGCTTTCTGGACGCGGCGCCTACTGCTGTCCCAATCGTACGTGCTGGGAGGCG
The DNA here is from genome assembly GCA_963700285.1 of uncultured Chloroflexia bacterium. Lineage (GTDB taxonomy): Bacteria > Chloroflexota > Anaerolineae > JAAYZQ01 > JAAYZQ01 > CAWANP01. The sequence goes on from CAVOXA010000001.1 coordinate 1,010,189, forward strand.
GCTCTGGAGCCAGGCAGGTTGGGAAAAGTTCTCAAGAGTCGGTTATCTGCCGACGATTTGGCCCGCCTGTACGATAGTGTGAGTATAGCAGCCAGGCAGCTGCAGAAACGGGAAACGGAGGCCGGGCGCGATGCGTCGAACCGTGCCCCGGGGGGAGGTAGATAGATGGGACGAGGATCTAAAGATGGGGGGCGGGGGCCGAATCGGAGCACTGACTCGCAGTCGCGCGGTTCGGCTCGCAAACCTGGGACAGGAACGACAGCAGCGCCGTCTCAGACGGGGGCGCCTGGGAATCCCAAGGGAGGTACTGCTCCGGCAACATTGCCCGGTCCGCAGGTGCCCAGAGTGATCGAGCTGCCAGAGAGCCTTACGGTTCGGGATCTGGCGCGTGCGTTGCGCATGAGTCCCATTGATGTGATCAAGGAGTTGATGACCAACGGCATTGTGGCTGGCATCAACCAGGAGATCGACTATGACACGGCCGAGATCGTGGCCAGCGAGCTGGGATTTGAGACCAGACCACTCCGGCTTGCAGAGATAGAGCAGGAAAAAGAAGAACAGGAGGAATTCAAGACTCTTTGGCACAGTCTGTTGGAGTCCGAATCGCCCGAGGCCTTGAAGCCCCGTCCTCCAGTGGTGACGGTGCTTGGTCATGTGGACCATGGCAAGACGACGCTGTTGGATGCGATCCGCGAAACAGACGTCGTGGCCAGCGAGTCCGGTGGGATCACCCAGCACATCGGTGCATACCAGGTAGAGAAGGATGGTCGCAAGATCACCTTTATCGATACGCCTGGTCACGAGGCATTTACGGCTATGCGTGCCCGAGGGGCCCAGGTGACAGACTTGGCTGTGTTGGTCGTCGCTGCTGACGATGGCGTGATGCCCCAGACCAAGGAAGCGATCGACCATGCCCGAGCCGCCGATGTGCCTATCATGGTGGCCCTCAACAAGATGGACAAGCCCTCGGCCCAACCAGAGCGGGTCAAGCAGCAGCTATCGGAAGTGGATCTGACCGTTGAGGATTGGGGTGGGGACGTCATCTGCATTCCGGTGTCGGCCACACACGGGCAAGGTGTCGACGAGTTGCTTGAGAACATCCTCCTGGTGACTGAAGTCGCCGATCTGCGCAGCAATCCTGATCGTCCTGCTGTGGGCACGGTGATTGAGTCTGAGATGGACCGGCAGCGGGGACCCGTCGCCACCTTGCTGGTACAGGCTGGCACGCTGAGGGTGGGTGACGCGCTCACCATCGGTGTGATATCAGGCCGGGTACGGGCGATGATGGACTACCGGGGCAAAGATGTGCGTGAGGCGTTGCCTTCCACGCCGGTGCAGGTCATGGGCTTGGCGGATGTCCCTAGGGCTGGTGACATCTTTGAAGTGGTGGCGAGCGGCCGCGAAGCGCGGGCAATCGCAGCAGAACGTGCCGAGGACAAGCGCTTGGCTGGGCCAAAGGCAGCCAGACCCAAGATCCTGAGCCTGGACGAGATCTTTGGCCAGTTCTTGGCGGGCCAGACCGTTGAGTTGAACCTGATCCTCAAGGCCGACGTACAGGGCTCGTTGGAGCCGATAGTCAACTCCCTTGAGAGGCTGGGCGGCGACGGACCGCAGGTCAATATCCTGCATTCGGGCATCGGTGATGTCTCCGAGTCGGACGTTATGCTGGCATCTGCTTCCCAGGCCATTGTGCTTGGCTTCCATGTTGGCGTGGATGAGGCTGCACGCCGCATGGCTGGGCAGGATGGGGTGGATATCCGGCAGTATACAATCATCTACAATCTGATTGATGACGTGGACAAGGCTCTGCGGGGCATGCTGGAGCCCGAGTACGCGAAGGTTGTCATGGGCCATGCCGATGTGCGAGCGGTGTTTAGCATTCGGCGCCGTGGAACCGTGGCTGGTTGCTACGTGACCGATGGGGTGGTGACGCGCAAAGCGTGGGCTCGTGTCCAGCGCAATGGAGAAGAGGTCTTTGATGGTCCGCTCGATTCCCTGAAACGATTTCAGGAAGATGTGTCCGAAGTGAGGACCGGTTTCGAGTGCGGTGTGGGAGTCGCTGGTTTTGAAGACTTCCGAGAGGGAGACGTGCTCGAGTTCTACCGGGAAGAGCGAGTCAGCTAGTCCAGCCCTTCTGCTCGATGGCCAGCCGTTGCGTCTGGCCCAACCAGGCTGGTTTTCTGCCAGTTTGGGGCGATTTTCGACAGGATGTATACCCAATGTCCACTCGTCGCCAGCGCCGTGTTTCAGAACTGATCCACCGTGAGCTTGGCTTGCTGCTATTGCGCCAAGTGCGCGATCCACGCCTGAGCGGTGTGACGATCACCAGCGTAGAAGTCACTCCCGACCTTTTGCTGGCTCGCGTCCGCTTTTCTGTTCTGGGAGAGCCGGAGGAAGAAGAGGAAGCAATGGCCGCTTTCCAGCATGCTGGCGGGTTCCTACGTACCCAGTTGGCGGCCAGGGTTCAGTTGCGTTCTGCACCAGAGCTGGTTTTTAGTGTGGACAAGAGCACGGCCTATGCGCGGCGCATCGACGAGCTTTTGGAGCAGGTCAGACAGAGCAATGGGCTCGAAGCAAGTGCTGTAGAGCCCATTGAGGGGGATGCCGATGCAGGGCGAGATCCTGACTAACGGGAGTCCAAGCCAGGGTCAGTCGGAGTCCATTGACCGCTTGTTGCAGCAAGCCAGCTGTCCGCTGTTGGTGACGCATGTAGCTCCTGATGGCGATGCCATTGGCTCACTGCTCGGTCTTGGGTGGTTCTTGCGGGCTCAGGGCAAAGACATCATCATGGCCTGTCAGGATCCTGTGCCTGAGGTCTATACCTGGTTGCCCGGGAGCAGCCAGATCGTCCAGCAAGGCGACGGCTCCCACGATTTGGTGATCAGCCTTGACTGCAGCGACCGGCGCCGCATGGGGGATGTAGGCACGGGAAATGACAGCCTTGTACCCTTGCTCAATATTGACCATCACATAACCAATACCCATTTTGGCTCGCTCAACTGGGTGGACCCTTCCAGCGTGGCCACGGCTCAGATGGTCCTGACTCTGACGGACGCTTTAGGCTGGGAACTGACTGAGCACGCCGGCGTTTGCCTACTGACTGGGATTGTGACTGATACTCGGTGTTTTCGTACGTCGAATGTTGATGTGGCCGCGCTCAGCGCCGTATTGAGGCTGATGGAGTCAGGGGCTTCACTCAGCGAGGTTACCCAACGGGTCTTGGAACAACGCCCTCTTGCTTCTGTACGCCTCTGGGGGCAGGCGATAGACCGGCTTCAGTTGCAAGATGGTATTCTTTGGACGGAAATCACTCAGTCCATGCGTCAGCAGTGGTCGCTGGGCGAGGATGGGGATTCGGGACTGACCAACTTTTTATCCGGAGTACGGGAGTCCGGGATTGTCGTCGTGTTTACCGAACGGGATGATGGGACGGTTGATGTGGGAATGCGAGCCAATCCCGGCCAAGATGTGGCGCAAGTCGCCCTCAGACTGGGCGGCGGTGGGCATCCCCAGGCAGCTGGTTGCACAATCAAAGGGACCCTGCCAGTGGCAAGAGAACAGGTCTTTGCCGAGCTGCGACGCACTCTGCCCATAGACTAGGCGCAGGCCCTCAGCGTATCGCATCCTATGCCCAGGGTCTGGAGCCCCACCCTGGACGATACGCTTTCCAACCAAGTCACTTGGAGCTAGCCCATTGTCGACGCTCCTCAACATGATGGCGGGCTACCTGGGGGCTTCACGGCCCAGCTACCGAGGAATAGAATCCAGGAGCGGGCCAGTCGCTATCTGGATCCACAAGAGGGTCCCGTGTTCCGCTCCGACCTAGGGATCGGGGCGGTTTGTCGTTGGGGTTCTCTTGTGCCTATGCCTGGATGCGAACCAGGTGATTGTCTTGAAGCCAGGCGGCGCCGTTCGTCGTCCGCATGTGGTGACCCCCGGCAGGTATGGTTACCGGGACCAGGAGGTCAGATGTCTGCAAGAGATTGCGCCAACTGCCCCAAGGCGCAGGTTGAGCCCATAGCCCGTTGGACGGCGCCCCGGCGCAGAGAACCTCTTTCCGGTATTCTGAATGTAGACAAACCGGCGGGCATGACATCTCATGACGTGGTTGATGTTGTGCGACGGATCTCTGGCCAGCGCAAGGTCGGTCATGCGGGTACTCTGGATCCCATGGCAACGGGAGTATTGCTTCTATGCCTGGGCCAGGCCACCCGTGTGGCAGAGTACCTCGTGGCAGGTCGCAAACGCTACCGTGCGACTATCGTCTTGGGAATGACAACAGATACCTATGACGTGGATGGCGAGATGGCCAGCAGTGGTGGGCGGACTGACTTTTCTCGAGAGGAAGTTGATGCCGGTTTGGCGGCTTTTTCCGGGCACATCGAGCAAGTACCGCCCATGTATTCGGCCCTGAAGCGAGACGGACAGCCCCTGTACAAGCTGGCCAGGCGGGGTAAGACGGTTGAACGCGAGCCGCGGCCTGTCGTGATCTATGAGACGACGCTTCTGGATTGGGAGGAGCCATCCTTGATCGTGGAAGTCGTCTGCTCGTCTGGGACCTATATCCGGTCCCTGGCTCATGACCTGGGGCAGCGCCTTGGTGGAGGGGCCTATTTGGCCTCGCTGGTTCGCCTCAGCAGCGGGAGTTTTGAGCTTGAGGATGCCGTAAGCCTTGCGCGCTTGGAGGAGGCTTTTCAACATGGCCAGGAGAGCGCATACCTGATACCCAGCGATGAAGCGCTTCTCGATTGGCCCGCTATGGTAGTGGGTGTGGACGAGGTTCGTCGTATCGTGCATGGGCAACCGCTGCCAGGGGAACAGCCTGCCGCGGCAGAGATGCGACTTTGTCGCGCCTACTCTGTTCACGGCGATTTCCTGGCCATCATGGCCTATGAACCGGAGCGGGGCTGGTGGCAGCCCAAGAAGGTTTTTGCCTCGGGCTAGTTCCGGTCTCAAGCCTCTGTGGCCCGTGTGGAAGCGATGGGCTGAACCGAAAACATGGAGCGTAACTCAACAATCCTATGGACGTGATAGATGATCTGGCCGTACTCGAGCTGCGGCAGGACACTGTCCTGACCATCGGCGTCTTTGATGGGGTGCATCTCGGACACCAGGCGCTGATTGGTGATATCGTAGGCCGGGCGCGGGCCACCGACCGGCTTGCAGCTCTGGTTACTTTTCACCCACATCCGGCGGCTGTGCTGGCGCCCGATCGCGCGCCTCAGTACCTGACAACGCCCGGAGAAAAGGTCGCATTACTGGAAGGTCTGGGTCTGGATCTGATGGTGCTACTGCCCTTTGACCGCTGTGTGGCTGCCATGCCTGCCTTCGACTTTATGGAAGCGCTTTCCCGGCACCTACGGGTTCGGGAGTTGTGGGTAGGGGCCGGTTTTGCGCTGGGGCGTAACCGTGAAGGCGATACCATGCGGTTGCGGCAATTGGGCCAGGAGCTAGGATACAATATCCATGTGGTCGAACCCCTGCTCGATGGGGGCGAGACGATTTCGAGCAGCCGCATCCGTGCTCTTTTGCGCGGAGGCAGTGTGGAGGAAGCTGCACGCTTGTTGGGTCGCTACCCCAGCCTGTCGGGTGAGGTGGTGAGCGGCGCGCAGCGAGGTCGCGGACTAGGTTTTCCTACGGCCAACCTGCAGATCCGTCCTGAACGGGCGGTACCAGCGGATGGCGTTTATGCTGTTTTTGCGCTCCTGGGCTCAGAAAGGTACCAGGCGGTGGTGAACGTGGGTATGCGGCCTAGTTTTGACAATGGACAGCGGACTGTGGAGACGCATCTCTTTGACTTTGATCATGACATCTATGGCTGTGACCTGGTCATCGAGTTTGTCACCCGGCTTCGTCCCGAGCGAAAGTTTGCCGATATTGCTGACCTAGTAACCCAGATCCAGCTGGATAGTGCAGAGGCGCGCCGGATCCTGGACAGCGAGCGGCACTCTGGCCGTCTTGCGGTCTCGACGGGAACCTTGGCAAGCTCACGACTGGACCCGAGGAAGGGCTCAGATCACGCAGCAGATGGTGGCCGACATTCCCTGGCCTGTCGCTACCGGTTTGAGGAGCTGGAACACACCGCTGACCGGGCGATCCGAGTCTGGGGCCAGGGGCTTTCCGATCTGTTCGTCGGTGCGACGCGCGGGATGTACAGTTTGATGGCAGATCTGGAGACGCTGGTAGCGGCTTCCTGGCGCCAGGTCGAATTGGAGGGATTGGACCGAGAATCGCTTCTGGTGAGTTGGCTCAACGAGCTTCTCTTTCTCACCGAGAGGGAGGGGCTCTTGTTCGTCGAGGCCCAGATCGAGATGCTGACGCAGACAAAGCTGGTAGGGCGGGCCGGTGGGATCCATGGCCCGGTTGCGAAGGCCAGCATCAAAGCAGCAACCTTTCATGATCTTGTGGTGTCAAGAGATGGTGAAGGTTGGTCAACAGTCATTACCTTTGACGTGTGAGCTTCAAGGCCCGAGAGCAGGGGGTTAATGCCGCTCTTTTGCCAGCGACAGGCGCTGGGCTCCGAGCCTGGAAAGGATTGGACGATGGTCGGGAAATCAGACCTGGTGCGGATCAGTGAGTATGTCTGGGAGATTCCGACGAGTTACCGCTCAGACATGAGGGTGCCGGCCCGTATCTATGCCAGCGAAAAGCTGCTGGAGCTTGCCTTCCGCGACCACTCCATGGAGCAGTTGGTTAACACGGCGGCCATGCCCGGCGTGGTCAAGCGGGTGCTGGTCATGCCCGATGCCCACCAGGGTTACGGTCCGCCCATCGGCGGTGTGGTAGCGACCCGCTATCCGGACGGCGTCATTTCGCCGGGGGCGGTGGGCTATGACATCAACTGCGGCGTCCGGCTCATGGCCTCGGATCTGCTCGCCGAAAAAGTGCGGGATGAGATGGGCGAGCTGATCTCGGCCCTGTTTCGTAACATTCCCAGCGGTGTGGGCAAAGGCGGTGGCGCGCGCCAGGTAGCAGGTCGGGAGATGGATCAGGTGCTGATCAAGGGTGCGGCCTGGGCGGTGAAGGCCGGCTATGGCCGGCCCGGAGACCTGGAGCGCCTGGAAGAGGGCGGCGCCATGGCCGGGGCTGATCCCTCGGTCGTGAGTCCGCGCGCCAAGCAGCGGGGAGGTCCGCAATTGGGTACCCTGGGCTCTGGCAATCACTTTATCGAGATCCAGGAGGTGGTTGAGATCTTTGATGACAGCGCAGCCCGTGCTTTTGGCCTGTTCGAGGGCCAGCTTGCTGTGGCCATCCATTCTGGCTCGCGTGGGTTGGGGCACCAGGTCTGCAGCGACTATGTCAAGGCCCTGCAGGGCGCAGTGCAAAAGTACAACATCCAGTTGCCGGACCGCCAGTTGGTGTGTGCACCCCTCGACTCGCCCGAGGGTCAGAGCTACTTCGGGGCGATGGCCGGGGCGGCCAACTATGCCTGGGCCAACCGGCAGTGCATGGCCCATCTGGCTCGTCAGAGCTTCGAAGAGGTACTGGCCGGCAAGGTCAGAGACTTTGACCTGCACACGGTGTATGACGTGGCCCACAACATTGCCAAGATCGAGGAACATGTGGTGGACGGCAATGTGATGAAGCTTTGCGTCCACCGCAAAGGGGCCACCCGGGCCTTTGGTCCGGGCCACCCGGCAGTGGCCCGTGTCTACCGCGATGTCGGCCAGCCGGTCCTGGTGCCTGGCGACATGGGCACCGCTTCCTATGTGCTGGTGGGCACCGCCGACGCCATGGAGGAGAGCTTTGGTACCAGTTGTCATGGGGCTGGACGGGTGATGAGTCGCACAGCTGCCAAGAACAAGATCCATGGCGGGACGCTGCGCCAGGAGCTGGAGGCGCGGGGCATCCACGTTCGGGCGGGCAGCATGGCTGGTCTGGCCGAAGAGGCGCCCGATGCCTACAAGGACATCGACGCGGTCATCGAAGTGGTGCACGGCGCCGGGCTGGCACGCAAAGTGGCCAAGCTGCGCCCTCTGGCAGTGATGAAGGGTTAGAGCCTAGCGCACCAGGGCACTGGCGCTGACGGATTCGGGAGACTGGAAGGAGTGCCTCTGCAGGGGAGGCTTTCACTCGTTGGAGTCTGGGCATGGAGATTGATGGCCAGTTGGTTGAAGGGCGTTTCTTGTCCCGTGACAACCGGTTTCGGGTGACGGTAGAGGTGGATGGACAGGGTGTGTGGGCCCACCTGGCCAACTCGGGACGGTTGGGGGAACTGTTGGTGCCCGGTCGCCGGGTTGTCTTGGTCGAGCGTGCCGGCGCCCAGCGCAAGACCGGCTATGACTTGAGCGCTGTTTGGATGGATGATGCCTGGGTCTCGGTCGATGCCCGGCTGCCCAACGACCTGGTCGCCGATGCCCTGGATGCGGGCAAGCTTGGCCCTCTGGCTGGCTACCCGACAGTACGGCGCGAGGTGACCTTTGGCCGCAGCCGGCTGGATTTCCTGCTGGGGGCCGAGGATAGGCAGCCCTGCTTGGTCGAGGTCAAGTCGGTCACGTTGGTCGTGGATGGCTGGGCTTGTTTCCCGGATGCGGTGACCTTGCGGGGGCGGCGGCACCTGCAGGAGCTTGTTTCGGCCGTCGAGATGGGATATCGGGCGGTGGTGCTCTTTGTCGTCCAGCGCGACGATGCCCGGGGGCTGCGGCCCCACGACGAGTCGGACCCTGGTTTTGGCCAGACCTTGCGGTCCGTGGCCCAGCGCGGCGTGGAGGTCTATGCTTATGCCTGCCGTATTGAACCGGGACGGGCGATGATTGCCCGGCCCCTACCGGTCAATCTGGAATCTCTATCTGCAGTGCGGGAGAACTGACGGATGCTCCATCGACTCATGGCCTTGCGGTTCGTACTCCTTTTTTGCATATTGCTGGTTGTTCTCTCCGCCTGCGGTGCTGGAGAGCCTACACTGACGCCTGAGGTCCGGGTTGTTGACTCTGAGCTGACCATTACGTCCACCCCCCGCCCTTCGCCGGCTTTCACTCCCACCCAATCCCTGACGCCTACTGCGACTCCGCCGCCCAGCGACACCCCGACGGCGGTGCCTACGGCGACCGCCACGCCTACGGCGACCGCCACGCCTACGGCGACCGCCACCTACACGCTGGAACCCACCGCTACCCCGACGGTGGTACCTCCGACCGTCACCCCTGTGCCCTCGACGGCAACGGCCACGATCCCACCCGCCAGCCCGACGGCCACTGCGCTGGCGCCGACGGCGGAACCCCCGAAACCTGCCCCCACCTCCAGCGTGGAAGATGGCTACCGCTTTGACATCACGCTGCAGCGGATGCTACACATTGACGAGAACGGTGGCGATGTGGGCAACCACAACATTTATGTGCATGTCTTTGATGCCCAAGGCAATCCACTGAACGGGGTGGTCGTTTGTCGTGTCTACGCCCTGCAGCTCCAGCCCCCGGATCCTCATGCCTGTCGCATCACGGGAGAAACCGGGCCGGGGCGCTTGCACTTTGACGTCTATGCAGGCGACATTGTTTTCGTGGCGACCAAAGACCCGGAGCACCGCCCTCTGAGTCCCCATACTCGCGGTCTAGAGCAGGAGCCGGCTGCGATGACCGACCTCCAGGAGCTGGTGGACAATGGCTACTGTGCGGACGTTGAGGACTGCAAACGGCGTATTCCCATCAACAACCTCGTACGTTTTCACTACTCATATGAGGTCCATTTCAACCAGCGCTAGTGCGAGAGGGCTGGAAATCGCATACCGTTCGCAGTGCAGATGCCAGCCCCTGTCCCTCTGCAAAATACCAGCCGCCTGCCCAAAATACCTCAACGAGTCCGCCTTCAGCGCAACATTTGGTCGAGTTCAGCAAATGCCGTCCGAGCCATCAGGCCGAGACTGAGGGGCGTCACGGACTCTGAATGGTTGTAATGGTATTTTTAGTCGGTCTCCAGGCTGCAGGGCTGGCACGCCACCGTCGGCGGCTTCCAGCGCTTCGCTTACCGTGCCGGATGTGGTGATTCCCGAGCCGACGTTTTCGCCAAAATTGATGCCCGAAATACAGAGCGCTGGCCGTCGGGGAACCAGTTCCAGCAAGGCGTACAGGACCGCCTGGGCAGGCGAGCCGTGAATGGCATAGGCCGGCACGCGCCGGTGGTCGACAGTGTAGGCTATGACGTGGATGGCACCGTCGTTGAAGGTGGGCAGGCTGCGCCCAGCGCCCGATTGCTGCTCGCAGGGCGCCGAAACAATGACCTCGCCCAAGTTGAGGGCTGCGTGCACTGCCGCGCGCAGCCCAGGGGATTCGATACCGTCGTCACAAGTTGCCAGGATCAGGGGCCGTTCCCTTGACACGATGAGTCTTTTCTCCTTGTGTAGGAAAGGCTACCTGCTTTCCAGCCAATTGCCGATGATGATATACCGAAAGCTATGGCCACCCAGGCAGCGTGCCGCCCCCCACAGCCCATAGAGGATGGTCACAGCCCAGATACCCAGGGGCACGACCATCAGTAACATGCCGCCCCATAAACCGGCCAGCATGGCCTCTTCGGAAGCCGGATTGGCAAAGAGGGGGACAAAGATCATTGCCATCCACAGAGCTCCCCAGCAGCACCAGGCGGCCATCGTTATCGCGAGAACAATGGTTTGGTAGACCAGCGCCTGGAGCGCCTGACCTGTCGCGTAGGTTGATTTCTCTTTCTGGGTCAGCCAGATCACCAGTGCTGCGAGAATCCCACCGATGCCATTGGTGAACAGTCCCAGGACAATACTGCCATGGGCCAGCCCTGCCACCGTCCTCTCATCCCGACTAACGGTCTCTTCCATGCTTTTGCTGTCCTCCTCGTTCTTCAATACCGAATGTGAACCAGCCTGCGACTGTTGCGCCTCCCAACCAGAACCATCGATATCTAGTTCGCGGAAGCTGCGGATGTGGCTGCGACGGTGGCAGCCTCTTCCTGACCGCGGGTGTGGACCAGGTAGTACGCAAAGACTACCAAGTTTTCATCCAAGGGACTGGTGACGGTCAGATAGGCCCCTTCCCGGAAGATGCCGCGCGGCCTGATCTCAAGCAACCTGGCGCCTGTAGCGTCCGTCAGGTACCAGCCATCCTTCAGGATGCCTTCGGGCCGCAACCGGTACTGCTGTCCCTCAAAGTCGATGATCAGGTCACGGCCAAAGACTCCCGGGCGATCAGCGGAGCCGCGTACGGTACCTCCATCCAGCATCTCATGGGCGGTCCCAAGCCAGTGTACCTTGTGCATCACCAACTCGTGGCCATCCTTTCGGCGAAAGGTACCCTGATCGCTGAAGGCAGGAAAGACGAGTTCGCCCCGGTTTCCGGAAGGTGTGTCAAAATAGTGGTGGGTCGTGAAAAATCCGGTGGTGTTTACCTCGATCTCATGGAGCAGGGACTTTGCCATTCTGTCCTCCATTACCACAACTGGCCACCTTCAGCGCGGCTATCATCATGCCTCGGAAAGTAGCGCTGCTGGACCGGCATTCTCCTCGTCCAGTTCAGGCTTATCGGGCGCGGACCAGATCTTGCGCCCAAGGATGAGGATCGCGGCAACGACCAGCGCCCAGACCAGCAGACCATAGATCCCGACGCCAAAGCTACGTACAGGGTCATCCGCTCGAACCACCATCAGGGTCAGGAAAGACAAGACCTGGTTGTTCAGCGCGTGGAGCCAAGCCGCGAGCCAGATGCTCCCTGACACGAGCACGGCAAAGCCAAAGAAGAAAGCCAGGGCGATGGTATACAGCGTCATCAACAGTATCCCAAGTACTGGATAGCCAGGGTAGTTGTGGCCCATGGCGATTATGGGGGCATGCCACAGGCCCCAGATCACGCCTACAAGCAGGATGCCGCGCACTTTGCCCAGCTTGACCAGCTCACCCTGCAGGTAGCCCCGCCATCCGTATTCCTCGCCAAAGGCAATGAGTAGGGCCAGGAAAGGGGCAAGCAAAACAGACTGCACGCCGGTCACCAACAAGAGTGCTGCGTTCGAGATGCCCTCCATACCTGTGGCCTGGCCGCCGGCCAGTTCCTTCAGCATGATCTGAGCGTCGACGGTCTGGCCCAAGCCAAACAGGAGGTTCAGCCCCGCCATGGCTACATAGATAAGGGCGAGCACAGTGCCGAAAAGGACCCAGTATTTCACCTTTCCACCGCTCAGCCCCACCCGGCCGAAAGCCTCCTTCCCCGAGAAGATGCGCAGGACGACCAGAAAGACGAGTCCTCCAATGCTTAGCGCCTGGACGATCACACTGGCGATGGTCTGGTAGGTCTTGTCCGGGACAAAGAGAACGCTCAGGGCCAGGGCGGCGTACACCGCGGCGTAGACCAGGTATAAGTAAAAGAACCAGTGGGGCCGCTCCCGGAGATGGTAGATGCGACTGCTTCTAAACAGGAATAGCTGGAGGGCGATGGCGACCGTAGCCGGGATCAGCATCTGTACCTGAAGAATCAGGCCCGTCCCCGCGTTCTGACCGTAGCTCTGGGTTTGATACAGCAATAGGTTCAAAGCATAAGTGAGGCCGAAGGTAAGGCCCACAAAGAGCGTCACCTGCCGCCAGTTGACTCGTGATGTCTGCGTCTGATTTGCTTGCATTAAACACCTTTCTTTGCTGAAACGTTTTCATTTGCTTGCTGGACCGAAGCGCAGCGCCGAGCGCAGTGTGGGTGGCTAGCAGTAGACCCGGGACATACATGATGGCCTAGCCCGGAACTGTGCTTCCTCAGCGCTAATCCGCCTGAATTGTACCACGGCTTGCATGGCCTTTGCTGACATTGGGCTGACAACAGGAAACTAGAACCGGGGCAGATCCTGGCATAGCAAGGCTCCTACCTTCCGGTTAGGGCCTGTACGTTCGGGTAACGTGTCCCTGGCTGCGTGCGGGCTTGAGCTTGGTTCGCCTATTGTTTCTTGCCCCACCCCTCTCGCAGCACCCTGAGCACGTTTTGGCCCCAGATCTTGCCGATTTCCTCAACGTCATAGCCTTCGGCTATCATTCGCTGGGTGAGATTGGGAAAGAGCGAAGCGTCGCTCAAGTCATCGGGGGGATCGGTAAATCCGTCAAAGTCACTGCCGATGGCGACGTGGTCGATGCCCGCCACGCGGACGAAATGGTTGAGGGTACGGGCGATAAAGTTCAGGCCACGTTTCGTCTCATGGGGCATCAGCCAGTAGTTCATAAAGATCACGCCGGCCACGCCGCCACTGTCTGCTATCTTTTTTATCTCCCAGTCTTTTAGATTGTAGGGGCTGGGGTTGACCTCGTAGGCGCCGACATGCGAGGCGATGATGGGCAGGCGGTTGCCAACGATTTCATAGATTCGTCTGCGGGCAGGCGGTGTGCAGTGGACGATATCCAGGATCATGCCCAACTCGATCATCTCTTCAATGACTTCTTCCCCAAAGGGCTTCAGCCCCAGTGCCACGTTGCGGCCCCCCTTGAAACAGCCCAGGTTCTGCACGCTCTCGGGAAAGGGAAAACAGGGATGTACAGCGTCGTTCTCGTAGAAATGGCCCAAGGTCAAGTAGGCAGCACCCCGGTCGAACAGGCGTTTCACGTTGCCAATGTCGCCGTCCAGGCTGTGGGCGCCCTCGATATTGTGAACCACGGCGATGGGCCTGTCGTCGCCCATCGCCAGGATTTCGTCCAATTCCTGGACCGTCCGAGCTACCCTGGCCAACGGCTTCCCGGTCTCGGGGTCTGCAGCCTCCCCTATCTGTCTCTCCATCGTGTCCATCATGTCGGCAGTGACATCAAAGTAGGTTCGCGAGAAGACCCGTTTCCAGGCGGAGGGCAGAACGTAGCGCAGCATTCTTAGGTACCGGCATTCTTCCAGTATGCCCTTTTCGGGCGCATAGATGGTGGAGAGGAGGACGTCGAGGCCGCCTTCGCGAAGCTTGGGAAAGTCGGTGCGGACGCCAAAGGGATCAAAGGAGCGGCTGGCCCGGAACCGCGACGTGAGTGTCCGGTTGAAGAGCGATGCCTTCAACGACGGGTGCGCATGCAGATCGACGATGGTAGAATCTACGAAATGTGTCTTTCTCCAAGCGGGAGTGCTGTCCGTGACCATGGCTGTCTCCCTCCCTAGGTCTTTAGCCCTATCATACCACACTTGGGGTGCCAGGTCAACTAATCGATAAATAAATGTTTCTACTATATTTTAGCTGATTACAATGCTTTTTCCGCAGTAGTTCTGTCGTTCTCCCTTACTTGAGATGCTCATCTCGGACTTGTAGCCGTGACCTACCGGTCTGCGATGCCGTTTCCGTCGGTGGAGATCCAAAGTCATGGGCAGTACGTACGGTCGGGGGTCTCCCGTTTCTGTCTTTGGCCTGACTGTGCTATAATTCTCACAATGATACGAATGAATGCTTTTCTTTGTGCAACATGCGGACAGACCTATCCTCTTGACACACGCAATTGGCGATGTGCCTGCGGCGGGCTTTTCGACCTGCAAAGCTGGCCGAATTTTGACATAGAGTCCGTTGATGTGACCCAAAGCGGTCTGTGGCGCTACCGGAAGCTGCTGCCCCTGGACCCGGCCTGGGCGCCCGTCACGCTGGGTGAGGGGAACACACCCCTGGTTTCGGTGGACTGGGACGGGCTACCGCTCCTGTTCAAGCTAGAGTCCGTGGCGCCCACTGGGTCCTTCAAAGATCGTGGTGCGGCCGTTTTGGTCACGGCCCTGCGGGGACTGGGCGTCGAAAGGGTAGTGGAGGATTCTTCGGGCAACGCTGGCGCCAGCCTGGCCGCGTACGCGGCGCGCGCGTCCATTGGCTGTGAGGTCTGCGTCCCCCACCCCGCCGCCAGACCCAAGGTGGCGCAGATGACAACCTGTGGCACGGAGGTGATCCAGATCAAGGGCAAGCGGGAATATGCGGCCCTTGCTGCCTGGGCTGCGGCCGCCCACGGGGCCTACTATGCCAGCCACGTCTACAGCCCCTACTTTCTGGCTGGCACGGAGACCCTGGCCTACGAGCTGTGGGAGCAGTTGGACCGGCACTCACCATCCGCTGTCCTCCTGCCGTTGGGCAACGGGACCCTGCTCTTGGGCATCTATCACGGGTTCCAGCGGCTCTGTGACGCAGGCTTGATCGCGCGCCTGCCGCGCCTTTTCGGCGTCCAGGCGGAGGCCTGCGCGCCCATCTACCGGGCCTTTGTGGAAGGGCGTGACAGCATCGAGTCCCGTGAATCGGCGCCGACCATCGCCCGGAGCATCGCTATCCTGTACCCGGCCCGGGGTGCCCAGGTCCTGGCCGCGGTGCGGGCTACGGGTGGGGCCATCTTCTGCGCGGGCGAAGAGGAGATCCTGGCTGCCCGCAACCAACTGGCCCGGAGAGGGTTTTATGTGGAAGAGACTGCGGCAGCTGCGCTGGCAGTACTGCCTGATCTGGGCGAATTGCTGAGCGGCTCGGCTGGGGAACCTATTGTCGTACCTCTGACGGGGCACGGTCTCAAAACTAGTGCCGGACCCGGTACAAGCATGGGACTTGATACCTGACAAGGAGAAGATCGAGATCGATGGAGAGTAAACGTGTTGTCATAACCGGAATGGGCGTCATTTCGCCCCTGGGCCTGGACGTGCCTACCATGTGGCAGAATGCGGTAGCAGGCCGTTCGGGTATTGGACCCATCACGCTCTTTGACGCCAGTGAATTCGAGGTACGCTTTGCCGGAGAGGCCCACGGCTTTGATGCGACCGACTATATGCCGGCCAAGGAGGCCCGCCGGGCGGACCGCTTTACTCATTTTTCCGTCGCTGCGCTGGAGCAAGCGCTGGCTCAATCGCGTCTGGTTATCGACGAGCACAATGCCCACGACGTGGGCGTGATCATGGGCTCGGGGATCGGCGGTGTCGAAAGCTACACGAGGGAGCTTGAGGTACTGCAGACTGAAGGCCCGCGGCGGGTGAGTCCGATCTTGGTGCCGATGATTTCCATTGACATTCCCGCCGTGCAGACCTCGCTGCGTACCGGCGCCCGAGGGCCCAATATGGGGATCTCCTCAGCCTGTGCGACCAGTGCCAATGCCATCGGCCAGGCCTACGAGACCATTCGCCGCGGCCATGCGCGGGCCATGTTCACTGGCGGTTTCGAGGCGGCCATCGTGCCCATTGCTTTGGCCACCTTTACGCGCATGCGCGCCTTGTCCCGCCGCAACGACGACCCGGCTGGCGCCAGCCGGCCCTTTGACGCCAACCGCGACGGATTTGTGATGGCCGAGGGTGGAGCGCTGTTCGTCCTGGAGGATCTAGACTTTGCCCTGGCGCGGGGCGCGGAGCCGCTGGCGGAATTGGCTGGCTATGCCTCGACCTCAGACGCCATGTACGTTACCGCTCCCGATCCCGAGGGCGTCGGCGTGGCTCGCTGCATGACGCTGGCCATGGAAAGAGCCGGGGTCGGTCCAGGCGACGTGTCCTACATCAACACCCACGGCACCAGTACCCTGCTGGGCGATCCGGCCGAGACCCAGGCCATCAAGCGCGCCTTCGGCGAGTTTGCCTATCACGTGCCGGCCAGCGCCACCAAGTCGATGCACGGCCACCTCATCGGGGGCACCGGGGCCCTGGAGGCCGCTATCAGCGTGCAGGCCATACGCGAGGGCATCATCCCGCCGACCATCAACCTGGAGACCCCTGATCCGGATTGTGACCTGGACTATGTGCCCAACCAGGCGCGCCAGGCCGATCTGGATGTTGTGCTCTCCAATTCTATTGGCTTTGGTGGACATAATGCAACGCTGGTGCTGAAGGCGTACCGGTAGCACAAACATGTCTCTTGATCGTTCAATATCATCGAAGAAAGGAGTCCTGGACGGAATCCGGGGAACTAGAGGAACCAAGGTATCTTGGTTCCTGCAGTGCCTTTGGTTCCCAATCCCACAATGAGCAAGCTACCTGAACTCGAGCGCGATCTGGGTTTTTCCTTCGCTGACAAGAGCCTGCTTCAGCGGGCGCTGACCCACCGCTCGTATCTCAATGAACACCCCGAGTTCTCCCTGGAGGACAACGAGCGCTTGGAATTCCTGGGCGACGCGGTGTTGGACTTTGTGACGGGTGAGTACCTGTACCATCGTTTCCCCGAGATGGCCGAGGGATCCCTGACCAATCTGCGATCAGCCCTGGTCCGGCGCGAGACGCTGGCCAGGTTCGCCCAGGCCTATGGCTTGGGCAGCTACCTGCAGATGGGGCACGGTGAGGTGGAGAGCGGCGGGCGCCAGCGCCCGGCCACGCTGTGCGCGGTCTTTGAGGCGCTGGTGGGTGCCCTGTACCTCGACCAGGGGCTGGATCCTGTCGTAGCTTTTATTGAACCGCTCATTGGACCCGAGGTCGGGCGTACGCTGGCGGGCAACCTGGACAAGGATGCCAAGAGTCTGCTGCAGGAGCTGGCCCAGGGCCGGATGCACCGCACCCCCCGCTACGTGACCGTGGCCGAAAACGGGCCCGATCATGCCAAAGAGTTCGTCGTCCAGGTGACCATCGATGGTGTGGCCTACGGTAAGGGCAGAGGCCCCAGCAAACAGCGCGGAGCGCAAGCTGCCGCCAGCGATGCCCTCGATCGTCTGGCAGCGGGTGGCGGCGAGCTGTTGCCCCCCCCTTCGCCGCAGCCGGTGCCGCTCGCAGAAGATGCCGATGAGATGGACGAGGAGGGAAGTGAGGGCGTCTAGCCTATGGACCGCACGCTGCTGATCACCGGCGGCAGCGGCTACCTGGGCTCTTGCCTGGTCAGGCAGGCTCGGGAGGCTTGGGACGTCGTGGCCACCTATTTCTCCCACCCCATAGTGATACCCGGCAGCCGCTGGCTGCCCCTAGACATCCGCAACGGCGCCGCTGTGGCCGGCCTGCTGGCTGAAATCCGTCCCGAGGTTGTCATCCATACCGCCTTTGACATGAGCGCGCCCCCGGCCATGCAGTCTGTCATCGTCGACGGCACGCGCCATGTGGCCTCGGCCGCGGCCCGCACCGGCGCTCGCCTGGTCCACCTGTCCACCGATGTGCTCTTTGACGGCGAGGCTGGCCCCTACGCCGAGGGCGATCCGCCCAACCCGGTCACGCCCTACGGCCAGGCCAAGGCCGCCGCTGAGCAGATCGTAGCCGAACACTGCCCGCAAGCATCCATCGTGCGCACCTCCCTCATCTACGGCTTTGAGCCACTCGATCCCCGAACCCTGTGGGTGGTGGACAGCGTCCGTCAGCGTCAGCCCATCACCCTTTTTGCCGATGAATTACGCTGCCCGGTTTGGGTTGAGCAATTGGCTGTTGCCCTCTTGGAGCTGACGTCCGGAGAGCACAGTGGCATCTGGCACCTAGCCGGCCCCCAGTCCCTCAGCCGCTACGATTTCGGCCAGCGCCTGGCCCGTTTTTGTGGTCTTGACCCGGCAGGCATCACCTCCGGTCTCAGCCGCGACAGCGGCTTCCACCGCCCCCGCGATTGCCGCCTGGACACGAGCAAGGCTCAAGCAGAGCTGGCTTTGCCGCTGTGGGGAGTAGATGAGGTGTTGGCGCATGTGAGCGGTCGGCGCTCTGTACCTAGTAGTCTGGGCTAGATCTCACCGCAGAGGCGCAGAGGACACTGAGAAGACAACAACGAATTGGGAATAGAACGAATGGCCCCCCGGTCGGTAGTTCGTTCCATTCTCAATTCGTTGTAGTGATCTCCGGACCTCCCGCAAAATACGGGAACGGGCGCCTGTGCTGGTGAGACCTGGCAGGTTGCGGAAAACCTGCCAGGTCCACGGTGGGAATCATGACGTGAACCGGCATAAATAAACCGGTTCATGACGTGCCATGTCGCCAAACTGTGGTATAATGGGCTCATGGCAAACGTAGCGACGCGGCTTTTCTCCATCATTTTTCTCTTGCAATCGCGGGGCACCCTGAAGGCTACCGAGCTTGCGGAGGAGCTGGGTGTCTCGGAGCGTACGGTACACCGTTACATGGGCATGCTGGACGAGATGGGCATCCCCATTTACTCCGAGCGCGGACCCTACGGCGGCTTTTCCCTCGTGCGCGGTTACAAGCTGCCGCCCCTGGTCTTTACCCCTGAGGAGGCCACGGTCCTCTACCTGGGTGCGGAACTGGTCCAGGACATCTGGGGCCTGTCCTACCACGATGCTGCGGTGGCGGCCCGGGCCAAGCTGGACAATGTCCTGCCCGACGCGCTGCTCCAAGAGGTGCGCCAGGCCCAGCGAGGGTTGCTGGTCACCCCTTGGTTCCGGCGGGACTATGGGCCTTGGGCGCCCATGCTGGACGATCTGCGCCGTTGTGTGGCTCGGAGGCGGCAGGTGTGCCTGGTCTACCGCTCCTTTCGCCAACAGATCACGGAGCGGATCGTCGATCCCTATGCCCTGGCCCTGCAGTGGGGATACTGGTACCTGGCTGGCTACTGCCATCTGCGGGGCGAGCTGCGTACCTTCCGGGTGGACCGCGTGCAGGCGATCGAGCCCACAGGCGAGATCTTTGAGATCCCGCCCGATTTTGCGGCGCGCGAGTACCTGCAGCGCATGGCTGGCGAGCGTCCAGCGGTCTATTACCGGGTGGTGGTCCGCTTTGATCCCGCGGTGGCCCACGTCGTCCGCGAGCGGCGGGACGAGTGGCAGACGCTCACAGAGAACAGCGACGGTTCGGTGACGCTGGCCTTTGACGCCTCAGACCTGGCCTGGCCTTGTCGCTGGGTCCTGACCTACCAGGACAGCGCGACCGTCGTCGGTCCGCCCGAACTGGTCTTGATGGTGCGAGATGCGGCCCTGGCCACCGCCGCCCGCTACAGGGAGCATGGGGAGCAGCCGGCTGGCTGGACGAACCCTCCGGGGTGAGTTTGCCTTTCCGGCTGCGGCGTGGTATCATTTGGCCGGCATGGAACAGAAACAGAAAGATATCGCAACGTCGACGCACAGCAAACGGGCCACCGGCTGGATCCTGCTCATCTGCGCACTGGCCGCGGTGGCCACGGCTGCCATCTCCTATTTCGCTTTCGAGCGGCTGGCCCACCTGGAGGATGAGGTGGCCTACCTCTTCCAGGCCAGGACGATGGCTATGGGTCGATTGACAGTGCCCTCGCCCTCGCAACCCGATGCTTTCTGGACGCCCTTTGTACTGGATCACAGGGGCCAGCGCTTTGGCAAGTACCCGCCAGGCTGGCCGGCGGTCTTGGGCCTGGGCGAATTGGCCGGGCTGGCCTGGTTGGTCAACCCCCTGCTGTCGGCGCTGGCACTTTACCTGGTCTACCGCCTGGGGCGGACTCTCTACGACGAGCGAGTGGGCCTTGTGGCGGCCACCCTGGGCTTGCTGTCTCCCCTCTTTTTGGTATTGGGAGCCTCCTACCTGTCGCACATGGTCGCGCTGGTGTGGCTCTTGCTCTTTAGCCTGTGGTTCGTGTGGACGGCGCAGGGCCGTAGCGGATCGTACGCCATTGGCGCTGGGCTGGCGCTGGGCCTGGTCTTTCTGACCCGCTCCTTGACTGCCGTGGCCTTTGCCGCGCCCTTTGCCCTGTATGCCCTGGTTCAGGTTGTCCGGCGCGAGCAGGAGTACTGGCCGCGCTACCTGCTGGTCGCCCTGGGCGGGGGAGCCGTGGCGCTCTTGCTGCCGGTCTACCAGTGGGCGATCACGGGTGATCCGTGGCTGAATCCTTACCTGCTGTGGTGGCCCTATGACCGCATCGGCTTTGGCACGGGAATCGGCGCCATGCCGGGTGGCCACTCGCTCCGCTACGCCTGGATCAACCTCAAGCAGGACCTGTCGCGTTCGGCGACTGACCTTCTGGGCTGGCCGGCATTGAGCTGGCTGCCCCTGGTACTGGGTTTGTTTCTGCGCCCCCGCCGGCGGCGAGACTGGCTCCTGCTGGCGCCCTTTCTCTGCCTGGTCATTGCCTACATCTTTTACTGGATCGGTTCCCCAGAGCGTCTGTGGGGACCGCGTTACTATTTTGAGGGCTTTGGTGTATTGTGGCTGCTGGGCGCCGTCGGACTGCTGAAGACGTGGGATTGGGCCAAGGAACGGCCGCGGTGGGTACGTCCGGCTTTGGCCGGAGCGCTGGCGGTCATGGTAGCTGCCAACCTGGCGACCAATCTGCCTTTCCGGCTGCAGGAGGCTCATGGCTTCTATGGCATCAGCCGCGCCCAGATGGCGCCCATCGAAGCGGCGGACCTGCACAACGCCCTGGTCATTGTCTACGCCGAGCGCTGGCTAGAGTACGGGGCCATGCTGGGCCAGATGAGTCCCACCCTGGACGATGATGTTGTCTTTGCCCGGGGTGATGGCGCCCTCACAGCAGACATCATCGCCGCCTTCCCGGGCCGGACAGTCTACTATCTGACCGGCGGCCAACTCTCGCCAGCCACAGAGCAACCCTGAGTCCCAAGTCCTAAGGGGAGGTGGAGATGCTACAAGCAACGGAGTGGCTCCTGGAGCAGGATGAGGAGAATCCAGGGGTACGGTACTTTGCACTGAGGGATTTGCTGGGGCGGGCAGTGGATGCCCCCGAGGTGATCGAGGCGCGGCAGGCATTGATGTGCAGGGGACCGGTGCCGGCGATCCTGGCGGCGCAGGATTCGGCCGGATACTGGGAGAAACCGGGAACCGGTTACTATCCCAAGTATCGCGGCACCGTCTGGTCGATCACTTATCTGGCCCAGTTGGGCGCCGATCCTGAGGATCCGCGCGTCCGGGCGGGCGGCGAGTACCTGCTGGCCAATTCGCTGGCCTCCATGGGAGCCTTTAGCATGACGGGCACGCCAGCGGGCAATATCGCCTGTCTGAGTGGCAACCTGGGCGCGGCGCTGTTGGATCTGGGCTTTTGGGGCGACGAACGACTCATGAGGGCGCTGGAGGTCATGGCCCGTTTCTCCACTGGAGAGGGAGTCGCGCCTCCTGACGATAAGCAGGTGCCCCTGCACTACCTCAAGTCGGCGTCCTGTGGGCCGGGCTTCCGCTGCTCGGCCAACGACAGACAGCCCTGCGCCTGGGGGGCGGTCAAGGTACTCAGGGCGCTGGCCCGGGTGCCGAGGGCCAGCCGCACGGAGGCCATGCAGGCTGCTCTGGATGCAGCCGTGGATTTCCTGTTCAGCGTGGACCCGGCGACGGCCAGTTACCCGGCCGGATACAGCGACAAGCCCAGCCAAAGCTGGTTCCGGTTTGGCTTCCCGCTGTTCTATGTCACCGATGTCCTGCAGATCGCCGAAGCGCTCACGGACGCTGGCTATGGCGGCGACGCGCGCCTGGCCAATACGCACGAGTTCATTCTGGGCAAGCGGGACTCTGCCGATCGTTGGCGTATGGAGTACTCCTACAACGGCAAGACGTGGGCCGATGCCGAGGTCAGGGGCAAACCCAGCAAGTGGGTGACCCTGCGGGCCATGCGCGTGCTCCACAGAGCGGGAATAGAGCCGTGATTGGAGCCCAGGCGCTCCCCTGGCTGCTGGAAGGGGACAACCCTTCGGCGCGAGCCCTGGCACTGACCGGACTGCTAGATCGCCCGGCTACTGATCCGGAAGTGGTGGAGGCCCGTGCAGAGATCCCTGGCTGGGGGCCGGCGCGGGCCATCCTGGATGCCCAGTGGCCTGCTGGCTACTGGATGCGGTCCGGTACCGGCTACAGCCCCAAATACAAGGCGACGGTGTGGCAGGTGATCTTTTTGGCTGCCCTGGGCGCGCCTCACACCGAGGCCATCGATCGCGCCTGCTGCCAGGTGTTGGACCGCAGCCGCCTACCCGATGGGCGCTTCTCGGCACGCAGGACGGGGGCAGGGGCCATTGCCTGTCTCAACGGGAATCTGCTGCGGGCGCTGTTCCAACTGGGCTGCGAGGACGCCCGGCTAGAGATGAGCCGGCAGTCCCTCGCCGGCATGGTGGCCCGTGATGGCTTCCGCTGCCGGTACAACGCTACCCGTCCCTTTCCGGAGCGTATGGCTGATGGTCTTCCCTGCGCCTGGGGGGCCATCAAGGCCCTGGGGGCATTTGCCCAGGTGCCAGAGGACCGGCGCACCCCGGCCGAACGTGAGGCGGTCGAGTCAGGTGTTTCGTTCCTGCTGGAGAGTACCCTGGCCAGCGGCGACTTTCCAACGGCGACCGCCCCCAGCCCCATCTGGCGGCGCTTTGGTTTCCCTTTGGGCTATACCTCGGACCTCGTCGAGGCGCTGGATGTGCTGGGGCGAGTGGGGGTCACAGCGCATCCCCGGTTGGCACCCGCAATCGAACTTGTGCTTGGCAAAAGGGATGAGACCGAGTGCTGGGCACTAGAGTATACGCCCGAAAATACCTGGGCCAGTTTTGGCGCGGTGGGGCAGCCCAACAAGTGGGTCACGCTGCGGGCGCTCTCAGCATTGAAGCGCTTGACCA
Source organism: uncultured Chloroflexia bacterium (assembly GCA_963700285.1). Lineage (GTDB taxonomy): Bacteria > Chloroflexota > Anaerolineae > JAAYZQ01 > JAAYZQ01 > CAWANP01. The sequence continues at coordinate 1,033,497 of CAVOXA010000001.1, forward strand.
CAGGCTAACAGATAGATCCAGATAGTTCTTGTCGGACTGGGATCCCACCACAGAGAGGTAGCGTCGTGAAGATTGCGATTCTGTCGGACGTTCATGACAACATTTGGAAGCTGGAAACGATGTTGGCCGGCCTTGAAGCCCAAGCTCTCATCTTTTGCGGAGATTTTTGCGCGCCCTTTACCCTGGCCCAGATAGCCGACGGCTTTGCTGGACCGATCCACGCGGTCTTTGGCAACAACGATGGCGACCAGTTCCTGCTGGCGCGGGTGGCGGCCAAGTACCCTCACGTCACCTTGCACGGCGATTTCGCCGAGTTGACGCTGGATGGACGCCAGGTAGCCGTGACCCACTACCCGGAGATCGGACGAGCGCTGGCGCAGGGGGGCGTCTATGACCTCGTCTGCCACGGACACAGCCACGAGCGCCTGGTTGAGTCGACCGGTGGGACGCTGCGGGTGAACCCGGGTGAGGTGATGGGCCGCTTTGGGCTCTCAACCTACGCGTTGTACGATACGGGCACAGGTAAAGCCGAGATCGTGGCCGTCCCCAGCATCTGAGATTGCCCGGAATCGACCTCTGACAGGCCACAAAGAAACTCGATCAAGTCATCCTTCGACTGCTCCCAGGACATGCCCTGAAGGCACGAAACAAGTCTCGGCTGAGCACAGAAGAGATCCCCTTTGATTTTGCTTCGGGCATACGTTGCTTTGCGCAGTATGGTGTTACGTCTGGATCCGCCGTACCTATCCGCCCCAGAGGACTAGCCCCATCTCAAAAGCATTGCCCAGGTCGTCGTGGTGGGGAAGAATCCGCAGGGCATAGCCGTGCCGCCCGCTGGTCCGGCAGGTGATGGCACCGGCAAAGACATACTTGCCTTTACCCTTGGATTGGGCGATGAGCATGGGGGAGGCCTGGCCCTCGACGATTAGGCCCTCGGCGTTCAGCCGGCCATGGTACAGTTCTACCGACACATCGGTGGGGTTTAGCTTCCCCAGGTGCACGAGGGCCTGTACCTGCAACTGGTCGCCCACTTTGAGTCCGTAGACTTTGGTTCCCTCTTCCCAGATCTGTTCGATGCGGATCTGCGGCCATTGCCGGCCGAGTTCGGCCTTCCAGGCGGCCAGAGCCTTGGCTTTGGCCAGATCGTTCTCCACGAGCCGCTTGCTTCGCTCCGCCGAGGGTGAGTAGCAGCGTTCATAATACTCGCGTACCATACGATTGGTGTTGAACACGCCGGCATGGTCGCGCATCGCTGCCTTCATCTTGGCGATCCAGTCCCTGGGCAGTCCATCTCCATCCCGTCCTCGCTCGAAAAAGAGCGGAACGATCTCCTTTTCCAAAAGATCATAGATGGCATTAGCTTCAATCTGATCCTGGTAATCGGACTGATCTTCAGCATACTCTTCGCCGAGGCCAATGGCCCATCCGGTCTCGGGGCTGTATCCTTCATCCCACCAGCCGTCAAGGACGCTTATGTTCGGGGCGCCGTTGGCTGTGGCCTTCATGCCGCTGGTGCCACTGGCCTCGTGGGGGCGCCGGGGTGTGTTCAGCCAGACATCTACGCCCTGTACCAGGTAGCGAGCCACGGTCATGTCATAGTCCTCGATAAACACGATCCGGTTTCGAAACTCGGGCCGCCGAGCGTGGTGGATGATGTCGCGGACCAATTCCTTGCCTGGATTGTCCTTTGGATGGGCCTTGCCGGCAAAGATGACCTGTACCGGGCGGCTCCTGTCACCCACGATGGCTGCCAGTCGCTCCAGATCATGGAACAAGAGTGCGGCCCGTTTGTAAGTGGCAAAGCGCCGGGCAAAGCCGATGGTCAAGGCATCGGGATTCAGGACCTCTTCGGCGTGACTGATCTCCGCGGGCCTGCTGCCTCGCTGCAAGAGTTGGCTGCGCAATCGACTCCGGGCAAAGGCCACGAGCCGTTCGCGGCGGCGTTCGTGCGTCCGCCACAGCTCTTCATCGGGGATCCGGGCAACGCGTCGCCAAATCGATTGGTCCGCCGGGCGCTCGATCCAGCGCGGCCCCAGGTAGCGGTCATAAAGATCGGCCATGTCGTGGGAGATCCAAGAGCGCGGGTGGATGCCATTGGTGATGCCCAGGATGGGTACTTCATCGGCCGGCACCTGGGGCCAGACTTCTTGCCACATCCTGCGCGAGACGCGAGCATGGAGCTGGCTCACGCCATTGGTCTTGTTGGCCAGTCGCATAGCCAGGATGGCCATGCAAAAGTAGCCATGCGTATCGGCCGGGTTCTTTCTCCCCAATCCCAGAAATTCGTCCTGTGATAGTCCCAGTTTGGGATAGTAGTGGCTGAAATAGCGATCCACCAAGGCGGGAGAAAACCAGTCAATGCCCGCCGGTACTGGAGTATGGGTGGTGAATACGTGCCCGCCAGTGGCTGCTTCGCGAGCCTCGGCGAAGGAAATCTGGTACTCCTCCATGAGCAACCGGATGCGCTCCAAGGCCAAAAAAGCAGAGTGACCTTCGTTCATGTGGAAGACGGTGGCCTGCAGCCCCAAGGCTTTCAGCGCGCGGATGCCGCCGATGCCCAGCAATACCTCCTGCCGGATGCGCAGGTCATCGTCCCCCCCATATAGCTGGTTGGTGATGTCCCGATCCGAAGGCTGGTTGTCCTCGATGTTTGTGTCGAGCAGGTACAGGGGCACGCGGCCTACTTGAGCTCGCCACACCTGGGCCTTCACCGCGCGCCCGGGATACTCGACCTCGATCAGGAGGGGCTCGCCGCTGGACTGTCTTTCCAGTGTGACCGGCAGGTTGTAAAAGTCGTTTTTGGGATAGAGTTCTTGCTGCCAGCCGTCGGGGTTCAAGTATTGATGGAAATAGCCCTCTTGATACAGCAATCCCACACCCAGGAAGGGCAGACCCAGATCACTCGCTGACTTTAGGTGATCCCCGGCCAGGATACCCAAACCCCCGGCATAGATACTCAGACTCTCGGTCAGACCGAACTCTGCCGAGAAATAGGCAATGCGCAGCACCGGATCAGCAGGTGGGCCTTGAGCCTCGCCGCTGCCATGGGTCTTGGTGTACCACGTGGACTCGCCCTCCATATAGCGGTCGAACTCCCGGCAGACCCGCCCAAGGTGCGCCATGAATCCATCGTCTTCGGCGACTTGCTGTAGCCGCTCCTGTCGAATGGTTCCCAGGACCAGGACAGGGTTGTGACCGGTGCTCTCCCACAGATCCCGGTCTAGCCTGCGAAACAGCTCGATGGCATCGTGGTTCCAACTCCACCACAGGTTGTGGGCCAGGTCGCGTAGCCGCTCCAGGCTGTCGGGCAACAACGGGATAACGCGAAATGTATAGCTTGGTCGCATGTCCTCTTCCCCATCGAATTTGAACTGACATTCTACCTCATAAGCTGAAAAAGGCAAATTCCCGGGTCTCCCTACAGGCAGCAAGTGGTCGGGCTTTGGTTGGTTTTGGTCCTGTTCTATGGGACGCCATCCTGCAGAGAATCGCCTGTGGGATGCTATGGGGAAAGTCGCGATGGTACAGTGTGTTGTGGGATAGCGACGCTGCTATGTGGGATAACTGTGGGATAAATGTGGGAAACTGCGGCTACTTGAAGATATAGTAGGTCGCGCGCTTTTCACCGATTTTGAGGAGCAGATCCTTGCGTACCAGACCAGCTAGGTCGCGCCTGATCGTCTCGGCTGTGACCTCCGGGCACAGTTCCTGGTACTCGCGGTTGGTGATGCGACCCTTGCCCGCCAGATAGGCCAGGGCTTGCTCCTGCCGCTCGTTCAAATCGAGATGGCGCCACTGCCGGGTGCTGTCTGACTCGCCGATCAGGCTTTCGCCATAGCCCGTGAGCGTCACCTGGAAACCAGCGGCCGTTTCTTGAAACCGGGGGGGTGGGAGGCCCGCATTGGCCATGAGCCGGATCATGCGGTCGACGCCGTAGCCCAGGCGCTCGATGAAGCCCATGTCTGACAGTACCTGGACGATGGTTTCGTTTCGGCTAAATCGCTCATCGACAAGGTTGTTGATGGTGACGTGGCCCGGCAGGCGGCCGGGGCTATAGAAAGTGACGCGGTCTGCGAAAAACATGACGCGGATCTCGTCACCCCGGATCCGATAGTCGCGATGGGCCACGGCGTTGACGAGGGCCTCGCGCACCGCTTCAACAGGATACTCGGTCTCCTCGATTCGCTCCAGGCCCTCGAGCCGCACGCCACGCCGCATGTTGCTCACGATGAAAGCCTCAGCTTGCCGGATCTGCTCCGGCAGCGGACCACGGAGCTCCTCTCTGATAAAGCTGTCGTCCATGTCCCGGCCAGCGTAGCGGACCACCAAGATCTCGCTGGATGGGACCCAGCGCTGTGCGTCGCGGCCAAAGAGGAGAAGGCCGGCGAAGGTAGGCGATAGACGGTCATCCTTCCTGACCAGGCAGCCGCGCAGCAGCAGTATCTCCTCGGGGCCGGCTCCGGGCCGGCCACTCAACCCCGACAAATACGACTCGACCTTGTCCCAATCGATATCCTCCAGGCGGGCGCTTTCGGGTACGAGGCTCTCAAAACTGACTGCCCCCCGTTCCATCATCAGAATCCGGAGCTGTCGCGGGTCCAGTGGGCGATCATGGGCGCCGGCCCGAACTAGGAATTTGCCTTTGTAGCTGTAAACGTGGGGCATCCCAGGCGGTACGGTGATGACCAGTACCTGCTTGCCCTCAGTCTCGGCAATCTTGGGTACGGGGATGATGAGGGGAGGATCGGTGGTAAGCGCGGTCTCCAGAGCGCGGTCCAGTGCCGCACCGGGGTCGGCCAGCCCGTGGGGTTCACCGCTGCGGGGCTCTATGCCGACGTACAGTGTGCCACCGCCGGCGTTGGCAAAGGCCACCAATGTCTCAGCCAATTTGGCAGGCGTGGTGGCCTCTGATTTGAATGCTATCTGTTCTCCCTGGTCAGGGATGCTGAAAGATGCCGAAGACATGATCAACCAGCCGCGCTTCTGCTGAGGGGGCACTGCCTGGCCATCTGCCTGCCTCCGTCACTTCCCAACGGGTATGCAGGTTGTCCAGTATGATTCCAACCGCCACTCGCAGCCGTAGGGTAGTGCCTGGGGGTTTTCGATACCGACCACGGTCCAGGTTACCAGACAGGGATGATCGTAGTCGATCTGGCCGTTCTTGTCTATCCCCACCACCGTGGCGGTGATGTCTCGATCCTCGCGCAGTTGTTCGGCCGTGATATCCGGCTGATAGCGAATCTCCAACACCAATGCTCCGAACAGGTCATCCCGCGCTTGGGCGATGCTGGATGATTCCGTGGAAAGGCCAAATGGGTCGTCCTTGATGTCATAGATCTGCTGGGCGTAGGGACTCAGGAAGGACTCGGCCACCTGAAGGTTTTCCTTGTCCTTGCCAAGCTTTGAATAGAAAGCCAGTACTGCTTTCTCGGGGTAATAGGCGGTGGGTATGCTGTCCGGCTCTCCCGGACCAAAGTCAATGCTGGAGGCAACCGGATCCAGCAGTACCTTGCCTCCAGGCCGAAAATAGGATCCATTCTGTGGCTTGTATATCTTTTTGACGGTCAGCTGGCTGCGCTCGAACCCGCCGCTGTCCCAGACGCTGACAGTGTTGCCATCGAGCTTCACCTTGTAGGTGCCGCGGAAGGATCCGATGTTGTCATAATTTAGACGCTCGGCATAGGGCACGGCTAGATTCGGGTTTTCATGCCGCAGGCTCTGGATCTCAAAGCAGTCTGGATAGGTCCCAACCTTGCGAAAGACGTTGAGATCCGTCGTAACACCGCGCGTCTGGCCAAAGACAATCACCTCGGGACGGTCTGCCCCGTCTGACTGAGGGTCATCGTAGGTGATGATGTTGTCGACCTCTACGTCGGCAGAGTCCTGGCCGAGGTAGTCATAGTGCACCGGTACCAGTTCGTACGACAGGATAGCCGGAGGGCGGCAGAGATCGGGGACATAGATGGCGGCGCCGAAAGGGCCTGTGGGTTTTTCCTTGCTGGCGCCCACCACGTCATAGCGGTAGAAGGTGAACCACTCGTCGGGGTCCTCGTCTTCGTATGTCTCGTCGGTATCAACCCGGACGATATAGTCGGGATGGAGGACTCCCGGTGCGATCTCGGTCAGGTCGATGATCTTGTTGTCGGTCAACCGGTGGGCAATCGTCCATTTGGTTGGAACGGGGTCCCAGTCCAGTACTCGGACGGCGACCACGAGGCCCAAGCTCACTGAAAGCGCAAACCATACCAGGAAGAACAGCAGCCGGCTGATCTGTGGGGATCCGGGCGAGCGAAAGGTCAGGATCAAGAACACGAACCACAAGACGCCGAGAAGGATGATCGCCACAGCCGTCTCCCACCACTCAGTTTGGCCGGGACGAAGCCGGCCTCATGCCTGCTCCTTCCAGCACAGGTTCAAGCTGTCCTTCGGGCAACAGCGCCACGGGCAGCACCTCTTCCATCCTCTCCACGAATACGAAGGTCAGGTCGCGCTTGACTCGCTTGGGGATCTCTACCATATCCTTCCGGTTCTGTTTGGGCAGAAGCACGATCTTGAGCCCTGCTCGGTGGGCGGCCAGTACCTTTTCTCGTAACCCGCCGATGGGCAACACCCGGCCTCGAAGTGTGATCTCGCCGGTCATTGCCACGTCATGGTGGACGGGCCGCTCGACGAGGGCTGAGATCAGTGCCGTGGCCATTGTGATCCCGGCCGAAGGCCCATCCTTGGGAATGGCACCCTCGGGCACGTGGATGTGGATATCCAGCTTGTCGAAATCTATCTCGTCGATGTTCAGCTCGTGGGCATGGGAGCGGGTGTAGGAGAGCGCCGCTTGGCCTGATTCCTGCATTACGTCACCCAGCTGGCCGGTGAGCATCAACCCTCCCTTGCCATCCATTAACGTTACCTCAATCGGCATCAGATCGCCACCTGCCTCAGTCCAGGCGATACCCAGGGCCAGGCCAATCTCGTCGACCCGGTCTTCTTCGTCGCGCAGAAAGCGAGGGGGCCCCAGGTACTTGCCCAGCGATTGTATCTTGACCTGACGCGGCGCTGGTTTGTCCTCGGCCACGCGGCGGGCTACCTTGCGGCATACATTCGCGATCTCTCGCTCCAGATTCCGTACTCCCGCCTCGTAGGTGTAATCGCGGATCATTGTGCGCAGCGCCTTGTCGGAGAAGAGCAAATGGCGTTCCGTCGCGCCCAATCCATTTTCGCTCAATTGCCTGGGAATGAGGAACTTGCGGGCAATGGCCAGCTTTTCCTCCTCAATATAGCCTGGGAACTCGATCACTTCCATCCGATCGGCCAGCGCGGGCGGGATGGGATCCAGGATGTTGGCGGTGGTGATGAACATCACCTTCGAGAGGTCGTAGGGCAGATCCAGGTAATGGTCCGAGAATTCAAAGTTCTGCTCTGGGTCCAGCACCTCTAACAGCGCGGCCGAGGGATCGCCGCGGAAATCGGCGCCCACTTTGTCGATCTCGTCGAGCATGAAGAGCGGGTTGATGGTACCTGCCGTGCGCATGGTCTGGATGATTCGCCCGGGCATCGCGCCGATATAGGTGCGGCGGTGACCCCGGATCTCGGCCTCGTCGCGGATGCCGCCCAGCGACACGCGCACAAATTCGCGCCCGAGCGCCTTGGCGATGGAGCGGCCTAGCGAGGTTTTGCCCGTACCTGGTGGCCCGGCAAAGCAAAGGATGGGACTGCGCGTGATAGGCTTTTCGCCGGCCAGCTTGCGCACGGCCATGTACTCCAGGATACGCTCTTTTGCCTTGGGCAGGCCATAGTGGTTTGCATCAAGCGCCTTGGCCACCTCGCCAATGGCCAGATTGTCTGTCGTGGCCTTGGTCCAGGGTAGCTCCACCAGCCAATCAAGGTAAGTGCGAATAATACCCACCTCTGGGGCAGCAGGGGGCATAGCCTTCAAGCGGGCCATCTCTTTCTGGGCTTTGGCCAGCACTTTCTCGGGCATATCGACGGAGGCAAGCTTGTCCTCCATCTCCTGGACCTCGGCGGTCTGGATATCTATCTCGCCCAGTTCCGATTGGATGGCGCGCATCTGCTCGCGCAAAAAGTACTCGCGCTGCGAGCGATCCACTTCTTGCTGTACCTTGTTATGGATGCTGCTCTCTAGTTCCAGCACGTCCAGCTCGTTGGCCAGGAGGATGCTGAGCCTCTGCAGCCGGGCGGTGGGGTCTAGGATCTCTAGCAACTCCTGGCGTTTCTGGAAATCCAGGTCAAGGAGTGAGGCAAGCAGGTCGGCCAATTGTCCCGGTTCGGAGAGATTCATGGCGGCAACGTAGGCATCCTCGGGCAGCGTGCGCGACAAATGTACCACCTTTTCAAAGAGAGACAAGACGGCCCGCATCAAGGCTTCCGTGCCCAGTGTGATCTTTTTGGATTCCTGGAGCGGCTGGATCTGGGCGCGAATGAAGGGCTGTGTCTGCTTGAGTCCCAGGATCTTGACTCGCCGCCGGCCTTGCCCAAGGATGTTCGTACTGCCGTCCGGCAAACGCAGGATACGCCCCACAACCATCTCCACGCCGATGTCGTACAGGTCCTCCAATTCTGGTTCTTGGACCTCGGGATCGCGCTGGCCAACAACCACGATGAGGTTATCGCTGTTTGTTGCAGCCTCGACGGCTTTTAGGGAACGGTCGCGGCCTACAGATAGAGGAGCCATCATGTGCGGAAAGACAACCATGTCCCTCAAAGGCAGCAGTGGATAGTCGCCCAAATGGTTGTCGTCACCTTCATCCAGGAAATCGTCAATATTAAAAAGACCAAACTCGAAATCATAACTCAATGTGAGACTCTCCTCTGTTTCCGACAGAAACTCATTGACACGTTCCCTAACTTACTATAACACAGGACGCACGAAAAGACAACTTGTAGCTAGTTTGGATCTGACGGTGGTAGAGCCATACCTTGACGGGCGAACCAGGCGGTCCGCGCTTCGGCGGCCACAAATACCGAGCCGGTGCAGCAGACGAGATCCTTAGGACCTGCGTCTGCCAGTGCCAGGTCAAGTGCTTGGGGAACGGTCGGGCATATTTCGGTCTTGAGGCCCAATTGCGCAGCCTGAGCTTGGATCCAGGCAGGCGTAGCAGCCTTGGGATGCTGCGTCGCTGTAATGATGGCGCGGCTAGCACCGGCAAGCAGCGCCCGGAGTAAGTCGGGTGTGACATGATCCGCCGAAGCGCCGAGCACGACGACCAAACGGTCATAGTCCAAGATCTCCTGCATGGCGGCCATCGACTTGCGCGCTGAATCTGCATTGTGCGCACAATCGACCACGACCAGCGGCTCGCGACTCAGGATCTCCAGGCGCCCCGGCCATCTTACGGCCGCCAAACCCCTCTGTGTGGCCTCCGCGGGCAGCGCAAGGCCCTGCTCTTCTAGCAGCGACAGGGCCGCTACTGCCGTCGTCGCATTCACTGCTTGATACGCGCCCAGCAGCGGGATACGAAACTCACCGATGGGATCAAGTCTGCGATAGATGGTCAAGGTTTGTCCGTCGAGATCGGCATGGCCTGTCTCACAATTCCAATCGCGCCCCACCAGCGTCAATGGCGCATTATTCAGGAGGCTGGTGGCTTCGATCACGGCCAGTGCGTCCTCGCTTTGAGGGGCGCTGACCACCGGAATTCCAGGCTTGATGATGCCTGCCTTCTCTGCGGCGATCTCGGCACAAGTCTCGCCCAGAATGCCTGTGTGATCGAGGCTGATGGAGGTGATGACCGCCACTGCGGGGGTAAGCACATTGGTGGCATCTAATCGCCCCCCCAACCCTACTTCTACCGAAGCCCACGCGACGCCCTGTTCTGCAAACCAAGCAAAGGCCAGGCAGGTCATGACCTCAAAGGTGGTAATCTCGGGCACCTGGTCCAGCAGCGGCCGCATCTGCTGGACCAGGCGGACCATGTCCTCTTCGGTGATCAGCTCGCCATTCACCTGGATCCGCTCGCGAAAAGAGTGAAGGTGAGGAGAGGTGTACAATCCGGTGCGATAGCCCGCTGCCTGAAGCACAGATGCGATCATCGCTGCCGTCGACCCCTTGCCCTTGGTTCCGGCGATGTGTACGGCCTGGAAGCTCTGTTGGGGATCGCCCAGCAGAGATAGAAGGTGCCGCACGCGGTCCAGACTGTAGAACTCGGAGGAGTAGGCGGCCAGACCCATCCGCTCATAGTCGGTGAAGCCATATACGTACCACAGAATGTCTCGATAGGTTGCCATTGGTTTCATGGCGGTATTCTATCTCATATGCCTAGAAATGTAAAGTTGCCAAAACAATAAGTGGGTGGTATCATGGGCGTGGAGGGAACTAGGGCTTGCGCTCATCCGAGAAACCTTGGCGAACCCACGTCTTGATCCTGGGCGCCTATTTGCTGCTGGCCTTGCTGCTGACCTGGCCGCTTGCGCTGAACCTGAGAACGCACGTGCCAGGCAACGGCGTGGACGACCCGCCCTTGACCTGGAACCTTTGGTGGGTTCGGCACGCCCTCGTCGATCTGGGGACCAATCCCTTCGATTCTGACTACCTGTTCTACCCGCTGGGTATCAACTTGAGCTTTTATACTCTGACAGTGCTCAATGGATTGCTCTCCATCCCCCTGCAGTTGTTTTTGGGCCTGGTCCCAGCGAGCAATCTGCTGCTCCTGTCCTCGTTTGTCCTCGGTGGCTATGGAGCTTTTCTCCTGGCGTTCTTGATATTGTGTCCGCGTCAACATGAACGCGATGGCGCAGACCAAAGACACCCGCCGCTCGTTCCTGCCCAGTATGTTGCCGCTTTTGTCGCTGGACTGCTGTATGCTTTTTCCTCGAGCAAGCTCGCTTATGCGGCTCTGGGCCAGTGGAACATTGCCAGCTCCCAGTGGATCCCCTTCTACGTACTCTATCTCTTCAAAGTGACCCAGCATCCCCGGCGATGGCGCTTTGTGTTCTTGGCCTGCCTGTTTCTGTTGCTTCAGGCCTATGCCGAGCTAACCTACGCGACGTTCCTCGTGTTGTTCACCGGCCTGTGGTTGCTGTGGCAAGTCCTTGTCCACCGACGGAATCTGAGGTCAGCACAAGCAGGGCGCCTGGTGGCCAACCTTGTCTTGATCGGACTGCTCATGGTTGTGGGCCTGGCTCCGATGCTGGCCACAATGATCCCTGATATGCTCGTCGAGGGCGACGTCTTTGCCGAGGGAGGTGGTTTCTCTGACGTATTTTCGGCGGATCTTTTGGGCTTTCTGGTACCGACCAGGTACCACCCTATGCTGGGTACGATGGTTGAGCGTTTCCGCTTTGATCATACCGTGGGCCAGCACATCTATGTAGGAGTCGCTACGCTGGTTCTGGCAGTGGTGGGGCTTGTCTACTGGGCGCGAGGGACCGGGCAAGCACTGGCCGGTTCTGGGTCGGATTCGGCCCAGTGGCCTGACGGTGCGGGTAAAGTCTCTCTTTGGGCCCGCTATGGCCTCTGGGTCAAGTTTTGGTCCCTGTCGGCGCTGGTATTCTGGTTGTTGGCCCTGGGACCCACGCTGCGACTGGACGGGCAGGCAACGAACCTGCCCCTGCCCTTTTCCCTGGTGGCTCAACTGCCCTTTCTCAAAGGCAATCGGTACCCCAGTCGCTACAGCGTGCTCCTGGTCCTGAGCCTGGCCATGCTGGTTGCTTTTGGGCTATTGGCCATCCTGCGGGTCCTCAGAAAGTGGCCCTCCGCGATCCTGCAGGCTGCGACGCTGCTCCTGGTGGGGTTCCTGCTCTTTGAGCAGCTATCTATCCCTCTCCCTCTCTCCGACATGCGCGTTCCAGAGGTGTACGACATCGTCGCCAGCGAGATGCCTGGGGAGTATACCCTGCTAGATCTGCCCGTGGCCTGGCGTAATGGATCCCGTGTCATGGGTACCCAACACCCCCTCATCATGTTTGAGCAATACTACCAATCGGCCCACGGCCAGCGGATCTTGGCGGGCAATACCTCGCGCAACCCGCCCCTCAAGTTCCAGTATTTTGTCAATGCACCCGTGATCAACAGCATCATCGCCCTGGAGACTGGGCACGAGATAGGCCAGGACATCGTTGAGCGGGATCGCAACCTCGCGCCTGAGGTACTGCGGTTCCTGGATATCCAGGCCATCGTCGTTCACCCGGAACAGACAGGACCTGGCATGATCCCCTATATCGAGGAGGTCGTACCCGTCCGGCGCCTCTACGAGGATGCCGGCGTCGTTGCCTATGGCGTCGACCTGCCCCCCTGGCCCGAGACTTGGAGCATCGTGCCAGGCGACGATCTGGGCAAGCTGAGTTTTGCCGAAGGCTGGGGGATACCTGCGCACGACACGATCTGGGCGCAACGCCGCGCGGCCCGACTGCTCGTGCCCTTGAACGGTGCAGCTCAGAAGATGGCCTTCCGGGCCTACTCCCCGGAAGGGGGCCAGCAGCTGACGCTCGAGGTCAACGGGCAGCCGGTACAGCACATCGGCATGGCTGCTGGCTGGATGGAGTACGAGTTCACCGTGCCCGCCAAAGCCCTGCAGCCAGGCCTGAATGAGATCTGGCTGCGCTTTGAAGAACTGGCTCCTGCGAGCCAGGTGCGGCTGTCGCTCCGGGAAATCGGGCACACGGGCGTGGAATCGCCGGTCAACTTGGTGGTGGAGAGCGCTGGATTAGAGGTTGGCGACTTTGGCTACATTCACGTCGACGGCGAGAACGTGTCACTCAACCAGCGTGGCTACAATGTAGCTGTCCTGGATCCCCAGAGTGGGGCTGTAGAGCAAGTCTCAGCATTTGACACGCACTTGGACGAGGGCGCGAGCCGGGCACTGGCAGGCTTTCTTTCCAGCGTGCCCTCTGGGCATATCGTGGCTGTCGCTGCTGCCGACGAAGCCTCTCAGTATCTGGGTGAGGATGCGATAGCTGCGCTACAAGGCATCGGTGCGGTGGGAGACTTGCGGGGCAAGACACGCTGGGGCCACAGCATCATTGGCGTCCAAGGGGCGCCTCCAGGTACGGCTCTGGAGGCGCTGGGCTGGATGCGACCGGTTAACGTGGTTGCAGGCGAGGGGGCAACAGAACCCACCCTGGCCGCTGCCTTCTCCAGTTTTGACTTTTGGCCTATCGAGGAGTCGCAAGACTGAGCCTGATCCGTTCTGTTGTTTCCGATTTGACAGGTATTGGGCAAAGATCTATAATCAGCGGATCGTAGTGCGCCTGCCTGTGCTCAGGCCGCGTCCGTGGTCCGGTGGAGTTCCCATGGGAGACACCGGTGAGGGGCTGGTTGGGTGCGACGTGCTGCGGTCTACAGAGAATCGCCGTATCGGCAAGAGCACAAGGAGTTGCCATAATGATTGACGTGAACGCACTGCGCAAGGGTGTGACCTTTACTATGGACGACGGGTTGTGGAAGGTCATTGACTACCAGCACCACAAGCCTGGCCGGGGCAAGGCCGTCATCCGCACCAAACTGCGCAACCTGCGCACTGGGGCCACCATCGACAAGAACTTTACCTCCGGCGACCGTGTCCAGGACATTCGCCTGGACCATCAGACCGTCCAGTATCTGTACAGTGATGGAGATTTTCTTTACTTTATGGATACTGAGACCTACGAGCAGTTCCCGTTGGCCGGCGCCATCCTCGAGGATGCCAAGCCTTACCTCGTGGAAACCATGGAGATTGAACTCTCCAGCTACGAGGGCGAGCCACTGGATATAGAACTACCCATCACCGTCGATCTTCGAGTGGTGGAAGCCCCGCCAGGTTTTGCCGGGGACACGGCAAGCGGGGCGACCAAGGAGGTGACGCTGGAGACCGGTTTCAAGCTCCAGGTTCCGCTGTTCATCGCCGAAGATGATGTACTGCGCATTGACACCCGTGATGGCCGGTACGTGACGCGCGTGTAGCTCTTTCTGCGCTTGAAGAGTGGAAAAGGGCCTTCCCCTTTTGGGGGAGGCCTTTGCTGTGTGCCTCCGACCAACCTCCAGGGCTACCCGTCGACAGCTGTGCTTTCCATCAGTTGGCTCAGGCTGCGTTGGTATACCTGGTAAGCTTGCCAGCCATAGAGCACAAAACGAACGGACCCGATGCCAACCTGGTCCTGACCGGTCAAGTAGTCGATCACAGTCTGAAGTGCAATCGGCGCCGCTTCATCCAGAGGGTAGCCGTAGGCGCCAGTGCTGATGGAAGGGAAAGCCACGCTCTTTATGCCGTGTTCAGCGGCTACCTCCAGGCTACGGCGGTAGGCGCTGGACAGCAACTTGGCGGCGCCCACAGCATTCTCTTGCCAGTAGATTGGTCCCACCGTGTGGATCACGTACCGCGCCTGGAGCCGGCCTCCCGTCGTGAGCTTGGCGTCGCCTGTCTCGCAGCCCCCAAGTTTGCGGCATTCGGCCAGGATCTGGGGTCCTCCTGCGCGATGGATTGCACCGTCCACGCCTCCACCGCCCAGTAGTGAGCTGTTGGCGGCATTGACAATGGCCTCGGTATCCTGCTTTGTAATGTCGCCTTCTGCCAGTTCCAGCACCGCCTGCTTGATTTGAACTCTCACTGGAAACCTCCTTTCGTGCCGCGGTTGCAGGCAGGGGCCGCGGCCGTGTTGGGCGCCATGTTCTGACCATCAAGATCACACCTCCCTGACGCCGTGTCCCTGCCCTGATTTGCCCCCCAGTTTGTTCCACGGTATAGTAGCAGCACCATGACCCTGCCACACGGCGTTCACGGCATTAGCGAATCCATTGACGTGCCGGCCATGTCCCGCTGTCTATTGGACTGGTATGAACGTCATCGCCGCGACCTGCCCTGGCGGCGCGTCCGCGAGCCCTATGCCATCTGGGTGGCCGAGATCATGCTCCAGCAGACGCGGGTCGATACCGTCATCGTCTATTATGAACGGTTCCTGCTCAGGTTCCCCACCCTGGACGCGCTGGCAGCGGCCCCCTTGGACGATGTTCTCAAGGCGTGGGAGGGTCTCGGCTACTATGCTCGTGCCCGGAACCTGCACGCCGCGGCGCGCAAGATCCGTGAAACGCTCGATGGCTGCCTGCCCCACTCGCCAGAAGACCTACGACGTCTGCCGGGCGTGGGCCGCTATACGGCCGCGGCCATCGCCAGCATTGCCTTTGGACAGGATGCCGTAGCCCTGGACAGCAATCTGCGCCGGGTGCTGTGTCGCATCTTTGCCATTGACGACGATCCCGGCCGGCCCAGTACCCAGCACCGGCTGGAGGCCTTGGGCTTGGTCCTGCTGCCCCCTGGCCGAGCCAGCGACTTTAACCAGGCCCTCATGGACCTAGGCGCTCTTGTCTGCACCCCCAGCAGCCCTCGTTGCCTGATCTGTCCCCTGATGAATCTCTGCCTGGCCCAGAAAGAGGGCATTCAGGAAGCGCTGCCCATCCGCGCCACGCGTACCTTCCGTCCCCATCGCGATGTCACGGCGGGCGTGATCTATGACCAGCGAGGTCGCTTTCTGATTACGCGGCGCCCCCTGGATGGGCTCCTGGGTGGTCTCTGGGAATTCCCTGGGGGCAAACGACGTCCTGGCGAGAAGCTAGCGCCCTGTCTCAGGCGGGAGATCATTGAGGAACTGGCCATCGAGATCGAAATCGGTGAGCTGCTGTGCAAGATAGAGCACTCGTTCACGCATTTTTATATGACACTGTACGCTTTCCACTGCCAATGGCTGGGTGGCGAACCCCAGTGTCTGGGCTGTGACGACCTGCGCTGGGTCACCCTCGACCAGCTTGATGCCTTTGCTTTCCCCGTGGCTGACCAAAAGATCATTGCCACCCTACGGGATCGAGCCTTAGCCGGCAGTCACTAACCCTCCCATCAGTCAAACTGCATGAATCGTCGTACCGTTTGCACAAACTCGATCGGCGAAGGACGGTAGGGGTGGATGCGGTTCTTGACCGCGTAGCCCTTCCATAGCTTGTAGGCCAGGCGAAAGATAGAGTTGGGTGGCAGTTTGATGAGCCGGCGGATCGTGCCCATCAGCCACGGCCATTCGACGGCCAGTGCGAAGAGCTTGTTAAAGTTCTCGATCTGGCGTTTCTCCTCAGGCGTCGAAAAGGCGAGGACCGACCGCTCCCAGGCCGATGGATCAATGTCCTCCAGGGATCCCTCGACGTAGCCGTTTTCTCGGGCATACTCGCCCAGCTCGGTACGCGGGTAGGGCTGGTAGAGAAAGGCATTGGCGTAGGCTGGCTTGCAAGCATGGTTCAGAGCCAGCGTCTCAAAATCATCCTCCAGCGTGCCGCCCGGCAGGCCCACCATATTGGTCGTGAGCAGCCGGATGCCTGCCCCACGGATAAGAGCGCTGGCCTCGACGATCTGCTCGTCCGAGAGGTTGCGTTTGAGGATCTCGTTGCGCAGCGTAGGGTTGCCGGTCTCCAGTCCCATGCCTACGCTGGCGCAGCCCGCCCGCTTGAGCATCTCGATCTTTTGTGGGGTCACAAGATTGGCCCTCACGTTGCAAAAGAAGGGCAGCCCTACTTCGCGGGGCAGTTTTTCAGCCAGCTCCTCCAGCCAGTTGGCATAAACGATAAAGAGGTCGTCCAGAAAGACGACGAATTGCAGCGGGTATCGCTCCTGGACCCATCGGATTTCCTCAATGACCTTGTCGACGCTCATCTGGCGCAGTCGCTTGCCCTTGCCCTGGTATACTTGGGCCAGGGCGTGGTTGAAGCAGTAGGTGCAATCGTAGGGACAGCCCCGGCTGGTGATGAAATGCTTGATGCCGCTCTGCCGGGAAAAGTCATCCTTTTCGAAAAGCAGCTCGCGGTCAGGGAAAGCGATGCGGTCCATGTCGTCTTCGAGGGAGCGAACCGAGTTGCGCTCAACCCTTCCATCGCGCTTGAACCACCAATTGTCGATGCCGGTGAGGGGGCGCCCCGCCTGAACGTTCTCCACCAGATCCAGGATGGCGCCTTCCGCTTCACCGATGCAGACCGCGTCCACCCCCGGCTCCTCCACATACTCGGGAAAATAGGTGGGGTGCGGGCCGCCAAAGACAGAGACGACCTCTGCCGCTTCCTTGATGCGCAGGTTCAGATCGCGATAGTAGCCCTGCGAGCCGGTGTACACGCTATAGCCCACGACCCCGGGCTGCCACTCGCGGGCCACCGCCACCGGATCCTCGTCAGATGCTACCGCCAGGCGCACATCGTGCCCTGCCTGTCGCAGCACGCTCGACAGGTAGAGCAGCCCCAACGGCTCATAGTCGATCTGTTTTTCGACAAAGAGAATTCGCATAGTTGATGGGGCCTTCGTCCTCACCTACATTCGCACGCCGTCGACAACGGTTCCGCAGTGGATGCACTTGCCATCCCTGATCTGTCGCCTTCTGACCTGGAAGCCCCATCTCTCGATGACGGCCTGGTTGCAGTTGGGGCAGAAAGTATTCTCCAGGTGGGCGTCGGGCAAGTTGCCGACGTAGACGTAGCGCAGCCCAGACTGTCTGCCCAGCTCGTAGGCCCGGCGCAGGGTGGCCTGGGGCGTTGTGCCCCGGTCGTGCATCTTGTAGTCGGGATGGAAACGGCTGACGTGCCAGGGGGTCTCCACGCCCAGCTCAGTAGCGATGAAATGAGCAATGTCTCCCAGTTCGCCGGCGGAATCGTTCATCTCGGGCACCACCAGAGTGGTCACTTCGACCCAGATTCCCAACTCTTTCATGTTTTTGAGGGAGTCCAGAACTGGCTGGAGCCGGGCTCCACAGACCCTTCTGTAGGTCGTCATCGCGGAAGGCCTTCAAGTCCACGTTGGCCGCGTTGAGCCACGGTTCGTGGCCGTTTCCCAGGCCCTGGAAGAGTTCCAGCATCTCGCGCGTCATGTAGCCATTGGTGACATAGACGCTGGCGATGTCTACTTGGCTGGGCCAGGCGGGCGATGTCGTAGCTGTATTCGAAAAAGATGGTCGGTTCGGTGTAGGTGTAGGCGATGGAATGGCGAGCCGAGCTCTCTGCGCTGCACGGACTACCTCTTCTGGTGTCGCTTGGCGGCCCAGGATCTGGCCCCGTTCACGGGGCATCTGCGAGATGTCGGCATTCTGGCAGAAGGCGCAGCGGAAAGTTGCAGCCGGCAGTGGCAATGGAGAAGGCGGTGCTGCCCGGGTAAAAGTGAAACAGAGGTTTCTTTTCGATGGGGTCGACGGCCTGTGACAGCGGAATGCCGTAGACCAGCGTGTAGAGCGTCCCATCCCGGTTCTCGCGGACCAGGCAGACCCCTTTGCGCCCCGGCTTGATGACACAGCGGTGTGCGCACAGGTCACACCGCACTTTCTGGTCCTCAAGCCTCTCGTAGAGCAGGGCCTCCACCGTTGCTTGCCTCCTACGTGGCCGGTGTCCCAATCACCTACCTGCCAACCACCTTGGGTACAGGTACTCAAGTCGTCCTGCGGAACACTCGGGATGATTCCAGGCCAAGGGCGAGGGATGTACTCAGCCATTGACAAAGGTAGTCTTCTGGTTAAAGTCCCCCGTTCAGCGAGGCCAGGATCGCCTCCAGCGACCTCCGGCTGGGCGCGTCCGCTGGCAGCTTGACGATGGGTTCGCCCAGGGCATCCAGCTCGTTCACTGCCGGGTCGGCGGGAATGAGCCCCGCCAGCTCGAGTTTGTGCTCTTCGATGGCATCCATCAGGGGCTCCGGCAGCTTGTCGCCGTTGACTCGGTTGACGATGAGATAGACCGCGCCCACCTCGGTCTTGAGTTCGTCGACCAGCTCTGCCACCCGCCCGGCGGCGACGATGCCCCGCAGCGATGGGTCGCAGACGATGAGCAGCAGGTCCACGTCGCGGGTAGTGCGCCGGCTAAGGTGCTCCAGTCCCGCCTCGTTGTCGATGACTACGTACTCATAGGCGTCCGAGAGGCGGTCCACGGAGGTGCGCAGGATGTTGTTGGCTGCACAGTAGCAACCCGGGCCCTCCGGCCGGCCCATGGCCAGCAGGTCGAAAGATGCCTCCTCAGTGAGCGCGTCGTTGATTCGAAAGTCGAGATAGTCCCACTTGCTCATGCCGCCCAAGGCCTGGCTGCCGCCGACGGCCGTGGCCGTCTCTTCGCGCACGTCGCCCACGGTATCATGGAGCGGCACGCCCAAGGCCAGATTGAGATTGGTACTGGGATCAGCATCAATGGCCAGGATAGCACCCTTGTTTTTCTTTGCGAGATAGTCGATGACCAGCGCCGAGATGGTGGTCTTGCCAGTTCCGCCTTTGCCGGCGACCGCGATGGTCTTGGTCACTTCCAACCCCCTAACTTGGACTGAGTTGCTTTGACTGGATGGTAGCATAGAGGATCCTAGCTGTCAAGGACAGGCGCTGACAAAAACCGGCAACTGGCTCTATTCAGAACCGACCCTTGTTCTTTCAGAGACGGGTTCCTGCCACCACCGCCCACGGTGCCGCCCCACTGGTGATTTGGTACGCGCTGCCTTGCGTGGTATAATGCGGGCGAGCGAGCTGGGCCTGTTCTGACCGCCTCAGTGTCTCCAAGCGTACGTGCGTGGCTGAACCAACGACCAAGATGCCGTCCTATGCCAACGCGAACGCAGTGCCGTCAGCACATTGGCGCCGCGGGCCAAAAGCCTTTCACGGAAACGCAGCAAGAGGGCGGTTGTGTGACAAGGTTTCTGGGCTACGGGGCGGCTGGGACCATGGCCGACAAGGGGAGGCAGCGTGTGATGCAGCAGGGGCATATGCAGGAGATCAGCGAGCGGAGGGACCGCGGGGAACAGTACGGCCTCTACGGCCCGCTGGCGATCTTCAGCGGCACCGCCAACCCAGAACTGGCCCAGGAGATTGCCGACCGGCTGGAGCAAGCCCCTGGGCCAGGTGACCATTTGCCAGTTTGCCAACCAGAACATCTTTGCCAAACTGGATGAGAGCGTGCGCAGCAAAGACGTCTTTCTCATCCAGCCCACCTGCCCCGGGGTGAGGAATCGCAAGCACAAGACTGGCGAATGTGTAGTGGTCCCGGATCTGGTCGCTCGACTCCAACCGGACGAGTTCGAAGAAGTGCCCTCTTCGGTCAACGACAACATCCTCGAGCTGCTGGTACTGATCGACACGCTGCGACGTGATTCGGCGGGGCGCATTACGGCCGTGATCCCCTACTTTGCCTACGGCCGCACCGACAAAAAGGACCAGCCCCGTGTGCCCATCACGGCCCGTCTCATGGCCGACGTCATCGAGCGTGGCGGGGGCCAACCGGTTTCTGGTTATCGACCTTCACGCCGGGCAGATCCAGGGCTTCTTTGACATTCCCGGCGATGAACTGACCGCCCGGCACATCCTGGTGGACTATTTCCGAGACAAGGGGCATGCGCAACGCCGTCGTCGTCGCCCCGGACATCGGCGCCAGCCGCCGGGCGCGCAACTTTGCCGAGAGACCTGGATCTGCCCCTGGCCATCATCGAGAAGCGGCGCAGCCAGGATGGCAGCGAGCACGCGCCAGCTCAATCTCATTGGTAACGTACAGGGCCAGCAATGCCATCATCTTTGACGACGAGATCGACACCGGGGGCACCATCGCACAGGCGGCAGAGTTTGTGCGCCAGCGGGGGGCCCTGGATGTCTATGCCTGTGCCACTCACGCGCTTCTGTCACCGCCCGAGGGGGTGGAGAACATGAAGGCGGCCAAACTGAAAGAATTGGTGGTCACCAACACCGTTTATCATCTCGCCCGAAAAGTGCCAGGCCCTGCAACCCTTCTTGCAAGTGCTGTCAGTGGCCGACCTGCTGGCCGAGGTGATCCGGCGCATCCACCTGGGCATTTCGGTTGGGGAGATGTTCAACGAGTAGCCGGGCTCAGCGAAGGACAATCGTCCGAGCCAAGGCATAGTGCTAGAGGATATGATATCGTAAATGCTAAAGGGATTGTTGAGTAAGGTCGTTGGCGACTCCAACGAACGGGAGGTACAGAAACTCCAGCCACTGGTGGCTGCCATCAACGGGCTGGAGCCCGAAATGGAACGGCGCACGGAGGCCGAACTCCGCGCACTTACGGACCAATTCCGGGACCGGCTGGCCGCTGGCGAGTCGCTGGACGACCTGCTGGTCGGAGGCCTTTGCCGTCGTGCGCGAGGTCGCCAAGCGCACGGTGGACATGCGCCCCTTTGACGTGCAGCTGATCGGCGGCATCGTCCTGCACCAGGGCAAGGTGGCCGAGATGAGGACCGGCGAGGGCAAGACGCTGGTGGCCACGATGCCCGTCTACCTGAACGCGCTGCTGGGCCGCGGCGTCCACCTGGTCACGGTCAACGATTACCTGGCCCGCCGCGATACCCTGTGGATGGCGCCCATCTATCACCTGCTGGGCCTCAGCGTCGGCCTGCTCCAGTCGGGCGCCGAGCAGCCGGCCTACCTCTACGATCCGGACTACCAGCGCGAGCCCTACCCCGGCCTGCGTCCCGTGCCGCGCAGGGAAGCCTACGCCGCCGACATCACCTATGGCACCAACAACGAGTTCGGTTTGACTACCTGCGCGACAACCTGGCCCTCACCCTGGAGCGGCCGCGTCCAGCGCCCCCTCTACTATGCCATCGTCGACGAGGTGGACAACATCTTTATCGACGAGGCGCGTACGCCGCTTTGATCATCTCCGGACCCTCGGGCGAACCGGTGGAGGAGTACGGCCGGTTCGCGGCCATCGCCCGCAAGCTGGAGCCAGAGGTCCACTACGAGCTGGACGAGAAAGAGCGTTCCGTCTATCCTCACCGACGAGGGCCTGGCCGTCGTCGAGCAAGAGACCGGCATCGAGAACATCTATGACGAGGCCAACTACCGCTACGTGCACTATATGCAGCAGGCGCTCAAGGCCCAGGTGCTCTTTTTCGAGGGCCGCGACTATATTCGGCAGCGCAAGCAGCATCATCCTCATCGACCAGCATACCGGCCGGCTCATGCCCAACCGCCGCCTGAGCGAGGGCCTGCACCAGGCCATCGAGGCCAAGGAAGGGCGTGCCCGTCCGCCCCGCGACGTGACCTCGGCCACCATCACCATCCAGAACTACTTTCGCATGTACGAAAAGCTGGCCGGCATGAGCGGTACGGCGGTCACCGAGGCCGAAGAGTTCTTCAAGATCTACAAGCTGGACGTGCTGTCCATTCCCACCAACAAGCCGGTCATCCGCCAGGATCACTCGCGACGTTGTCTATCGCAGCGAGGAGGCCAAGCTGCGTGCCGTGGCCCGCGAGATCCTGACCTGCCACAGCCGGGGCCAGCCGGTGCTGGTGGGCACCACCTCGGTGGAAATGTCGGAGCGACTGAGCAACCGCCTCACCGGCGGAGCGGCTGCAGATGGCCGCCCTGGCCCCACGCATGGCCTATGCCCTGCAGGATGCGGACCTGGACCGCGAAGAGCGCGACGCGCTGCGCGAGACGATGAACGCCAGCCTGGAGACCATGAACCCGGCTGCCTGGCGCAAGCTGGTGCGCGCCCTGGACCTGAATCCCAATGCACTGATCCGCGACAACCTGCGCTGGATCGCCGACTACCTGGAGCTGCCCGGACGAGCCGGCCGTCCAGCGGCGCGCTGGAACACGCCCTGCGCGACGGCATCGCCCACGAGGTGCTGAACGCCAAGGAGCACACCCGCGAGGCGACCATCATCGCCCGCGCTGGCGAGCCGGGGGCGGTGACCATCGCCACCAACATGGCCGGCCGTGGCGTGGACATCAAGCTGGGCGGCGAGCTGTCGGACGAGGTGATCCACCGGGCGCACCAGGCGCTCCGGGCACGGGGGCTGGACCCCTTCAGCGCCACACCGGCCCAGATGGACAGCGCCATCGCCGAGGTGGCGCCCCAGTACGCCAAGCATCGCGAACAGGTGCTGGCGGCAGGCGGACTGCACGTCCTGGGCACCGAACGGCACGAGGCGCGGCGCATCGACAACCAGCTCCGGGGCCGCTCTGGGCGCCAGGGCGAGCCCGGCTCCTCGCGCTTTTACCTTTCGCTGGAAGACGACCTGATGCGCCGCTTTGGCCGCAAGGAGATGCTGTCCAAGCTGATGGAGCAGATCGGCGACGACTTTCCCATCGAGCACAACCTGGTGAGCAAAACCATCGAGCGGGCGCAGACATCGGTCGAAGGCTACAACTTTGACATCCGCAAGCACCTGCTGGAGTACGACGACGTCCTGAACCGCCAGCGCGAGACGATCTATGAAGAGCGGCTGCGCATTCTCAAGAGCGACGATCTGCGGCCCGAGGTCTGGCGGATGCTCGAACGGCAGGTCGACGAGTACCTGGAAAAGTACGGCGAGGAGCCTGAGCAGCGCCGCCAGGTGTTTTCCGGCATGGACGATGTGGTGCCGCTGCTGCTGTCTGTGCCCAACGGACCCTTTCAGGGTCCCCTCGCTTTCAGCAACCACCTCACTGCTTTCCCACCTTTTACCGTCAGCTTTCTTGCCGAGCAGTTTGCGGATGGACCCTTGGAGGCAGTAGCCGAGACGCTCCGTGAGCTGGCCAACCGGGCCGCGGCCAGCTATGGCGAGCAGACGAGCCTCATGGTGGGCGAAATGGCTCAGGATGTCCTGGGCAAGTATGATGAGCAGCTTGAGTACTACCAGACGCTGCTTGACGAAAAAATCGCGGACTATGTGCAGGTGGCGGAGGAGCGGGGTGAGATGCCAGATCTCCGCAGGCTGGCGCAGCACCTGGAGCGCACCTACCCCTTCAGACTCACCATGCCGCGAGGGCTCCAGCAAACGAGTCTGGACGACAACTCAGCGGAGCTTCGCGCTCACTGGCTGGCCGAGATCGAGGTAGAATTCCACCGCCAGATCTGCAACGGGTTCATGGACCGGACACAGATCCGGCTCCCCGCCGATGTCCAGCTAGACCGGCTGCGGCCTGCCCGGATTCCCGCTGCCAAATTGAGTGATGAGCTGCGACGCGTGCGCCAACTGGCCGCCAAGCAGCCCCGAGACGACGCTGGTCGCGAGCGGATGGATGCTTTGTCCCTTCCGGACAGCCCCGATGCCGCCCATGTATCGGACTTTGTGCGGGCGATCAAGGAGGCCAGCCGGCTCGACTATGGCCGGCTGGACCGCCTGGTGGGCCACGTACTGGGTGCCTACCTGGATGACTTGATGCGCCTCTACCTGGAGGCCGTGGGCGAAGGGGAGGGGCGCCTCCGGCGCGACTTGGAGGGCTTGCAGGCCTCTGTCGTTGAGGGCAAGAAAGGGAAGCGGGCCGCCGACCTGGTCGGTGTGCTGCGCCAGATGAACGATCTGGTTCACCTGGAGATCTCTGACCTGGAGCGCCTGCTGAGCCAGGCCCTGGCACACGAATACGACAAGTGGGCTCAGCGACAGTTGGCGGAGATAGAGGCGGATGCCAGCCGGACGCCTCTCCAGGAAACCAGTTGGACGGGCATCGCCGAGCACATACTGGCTACTCATTACACCGAGCGGCAGGTCTACGATCGCGCGCACCGGCGTCACTCTGCCTGGCTGCCGCGGTTGCCCCTTGGCTACATGGCCCAGAGCCAGGTGGAGGACATGGATGTTGACATGCTGCGCGGTGCGATCCTGGCCTCGCTACACTGGGTCCTGGAGCAACGAGAGCAGGTCTGGGGCCGCAAGGAGTTCCAGCGTTGGGAGCGCCTCTCAGCGGATGATCTGGATGAAGGGATGCTTGAGGGTCTGACGCGCTATCTTGGCGAGCAACAACTGGGCGATCAGCGAGAGCTACCCGTGGAGGATCTGTCGTCTGATCTCTATGATCGCTTGCGATTTGTGCTGGCCTTGCGCCGGTGGGAGGAACGCGACCTGCGCCTGGGCGGTCTTCCCCAGGCGGACAGACTTCTGGACCATCTGGGGCAGGCGCTGAAGGAAGAGATCCTCGCCACCCCCATCGGAGAGTTGGATGCCCAAGTGCAGGAGCGCATTGTCACCTATCTGCGCCAGGGCGGGTTCCTGGATGACCAGACTCTGCGGACCAAGCTCGTGGGGCAGCACATTGGCAATTGGGATCCGCGAACCCAGGACGAAGTTGCTGGATTGCTGGGACAGGCGTTCATTGCTGAGCATGCTGAGAACTCCTTCATCGACCTTGATCCGGCTGCTCGTGACGTTGGTCTTGCCTATTTGCAGCGCCAGCGACGCTTTGTTGATGAGGCTTGCGTGCAACGTTTCCTGGTCTATGAGGGGCTGGGCGACCTGCCGCCTGAGACACAGGCGGCTGTGCTCTCCCAACTGTCCCGCTCCCGGCTGGATCGGGTTAGCCGGCGCAAGATTGCCAACTTGGATGTCAAGATCCGGCAGGAGGTGATCGGGTCGCTGCAGAGACAGGGTCTCTTTACCGACCAGCGCCGGCGCGAGGGGGTACTGTCAGAAGCAAGCTCCTTGCGTCATTTGGAGCCGGATGTGCGGTCAGGCTTTGGCGCCTTCCTGGCCCGCCAGGCACTAGGTGATGGGAGTCTGAATGACCTGGACGGAGATACCCGCGAGTACGTTCTGGCCCAGCTCAAACAAAGTGGGTTTCTTGTCGATCCTGCGCTGGAAAAGGGTCTGGAATCAAGACGGCTTGGCGAGCTGGAGGCCGGAACCGACGGGAACCCCGATGGCTCTGCCGCAGCGCGGATCCGGGCTGACCTCGTGGCCGAGGCCCTCAGCGATCTGGCTGTCAAGACCATGGAAGAACTACCTGCCGAGATCCGCCAGTTGGTGCACGATGCGCTCGATGAGCGCAACTATTTTGTGGACCAGGAAAAAGTTGGCTGGTACGAGCGAAAGACGCTGGCCCAGCTCCCCATCGAGTCTATGCATGGCCTGGAGCAAAGCCTGGGGCAGGTCCGGCTGGCCGAGATCGCCGATATACCTTTCCGGGATCTGCCATCGGAGATGAAGCAATCGCTGCTGGACTTTTTTGACGGCGCCGGGCTACTGAGCGAGCGTGCCGGGCGCCTGCGCCTAACCCAGGCCGGCACGTTGCAGGAGCTTTCGGACGCGGACCGCGACGAGGTCGCCCGGTATCTGGGTCGGCAGTGGCTGGTCCAGATTCGCGATCAGCGTCCGCCTGCCCTGCCAGAGAGGGACTACGAGATCGTGTGGAGCTACCTGCGTGCTCAGGGCCAGTTTTCTGACGAGTTTAAGGAAGAGCTGTTTGCATACCAACGATTGAGTGAGTTCGATGAGGAGACCCGCGGGGCCATAGAGCGCGCTGTAGTGGACCGTCTCACCTCAACCCTACTCTCCCAGCCGATTGGCGACCTGCCGCCCGATCTGCAGAACAGCATCCGGGAGCGGCTGGTTGTGTCCGACTATTTCGTTGACGCGGAGCGCCTGCACCAGCTAGAGACTGTGGCGTTGCAGAGCCTGCCCCCTGACCAGCGGCAGGCAGTGGAAGGAGCCCTGGGCGGATACATCCTCTCCGAACTGGAAGCCATGTCTATCGACGAGCTGTCGCCTGATACCCAGGCCGCGCTGTGGCGCTATCTGGACGAGGTGGGCTACCTGGTAGACGAGCGGACGCGCAGCAAGTACCTGGACCGCCCTCTGGCTGACCTGGGAAGTGATGTCTACGATGCGGTAGTCTCTGACCTGGCTGCGGGCTTTGAAGAGGAGATCGGTGACCAGCCTGTCTCAGCGCTGGATGACAACCTTCGCCAGGGCCTGCGGGAGGCACTGGAGGCGATGGGCTTCTTTGAGAGCGATGAGGTTCGCGAACAGGTTCTTGCCCAGCCCCTGGGAACCCTGAGGCGGGAGGACCTGGAAACGCTTGCCACCGAGTTTGGCCGGATGCGGCTGGATGCCTGGACAGGCCAGCGCCTGAGCGATCTGCCGACGGAGGAGCGGGATGCGGTGCTCGCGTACCTTCAGGCCCGGGGCTGGTTCCTGGACCAGAATCGGCTCCAAAGCCTGCAATCACTGCGCCTGGGCGACTTGGATGGTTCAGCAGGGGTATTCCCGAATGGCCAGCCTACTCCCGCCGGCCTACAGAGAGATCTGGCTGATACGCTCTGCCGCCAGCAGGTCGAGCAGCTACGCCGGCAGCGCCTCGCGACCCTTGATGGGGACGAGCGACGCACGGTCCTTGAAGTTCTGAGAGAGCAGGGGGCCGTACTGCCAGAGGACCAGATGCGTCCCCTACGGCGCAGGCGAGTCAGAGAGCTGGATCAGGATACCTACCATGATCTGCTCCAAAGTCTGGGGGAGGATGTGGTGGACCAGTGGGGCTCGGTCCAGTTCCAGGAGCTTGAGGACGATCAGCAGTCGCTCCTCAGCGCCTACCTGGGGCGGCAGATTATGGGCCGTATCGAGAGCCGAGTGCTGTTGTACACCATCAGCCGTTTGTGGATCGGCTATCTGACCGACATTGAGGATCTGCGCCGGGGCATTGGGCTGGAGGCCTATGGCCAGCGAGACCCGTTGGTGGAGTACAAACGCCGCGCCTTTGAGCTATTCGGGGAACTGGGGGACAATATCCGGAGAACTGCGGTCCGCTCCCTGTTCCAACAGCCTCCACAACCGCTGCGCGGCCAGTGATCGTGTACGTCGAGTTGATTCGGTAGCCGATGGTCAATTGGAGGGCAACATGGCGATAGCGACGTTCGCGGAGCTGCTGGACGTAGCCAGGTCCAAGGGACCCAAAACGGTGGCTGTCGCGGCCGGCCACCAATCAGAGATCATGCTGGCCGGTCTTGATGCCGAAATGGCTGGCCTGGCCGAAGTCATTCTGGTGGGCGACAGCGACATGATCCGCCAGATTGCGGTCCAGCAAGGCTTTGACATCTCGCGCATGGAGGTGATCCACCAATCCCAACCGAGCGAGGCCGCCTGGCAGGTGATGAAACTGGTCAGCGATGGACAGGCTGACATTGCCATGAAAGGCAGGGTCGAGACCAGTGACTTTTTGCGCGCCGCTCTGAGCAAGGAGTTGGGACTGCGAACCGGACGTCTGTTCACCCACGTTGCGGTCTTTGAGATCCCCGGCTTTGATCGGCTGATCTTTATCAGTGATGCCGGGGTTGTCGTTGCGCCGGACCTGGAGCAGAAGGTTCAGATCGTGCAGAACGCCATCGACGTGGCCCACAGGCTGCGGATCGACCTGCCCCGGGTCGCTGTTCTTGCCGCCACTGAGGTGGTGAACCCCAAGATCCCAACGACCCTGGATGCGGCCAACCTGTCAAAGATGGCGGATCGGGGCCAGATCAAAGGCGGGCTGGTAGACGGGCCCCTGGCGCTGGACAACGCCATCTCGCCCGAATCGGCGCGGATCAAAGGCATCAAGAGCGAGGTCGCGGGCTATGCCGACATCCTCATCGCACCGGATATCGAGGCCGGCAATGTGCTGGCCAAGGCCATCACCTACTTTGCCCAGGGCAAGATGGCAGGAGTTGTCGTGGGCGCTCGTTGTCCTCTGATTCTGCCCTCTCGGTCGGACACACGTGAGGCCAAGCTGGTCTCACTGGCGCTGGGGGTCATGCTGGCCCCGTGAAGGAGTCGCCGTGCCCTGGCAGCTCGGTTCGGCCGAACTCAGGCGGTTCGGGCCTGCTCGACCCAGGTGGATCGCTGCCGCTCAACTCGGGAGTTACGATCTTTACCGGGCGTTTTGGCAGCGGCAAGACCGAGACGGCCATCAACTATACCCTTATGCTGGTGGAGGGTTCAGTACTGGGTGCTCCGGGCCGGGTATCTCCGGTCAGCCAGCTATCAAACCAGCAGCCTCGGCGCTTGCCCGGCGCCTTGCTGATCGACTTGGACATTGTGACTCCCTATTTTCGCTCGCGAGAATTGGCTGAGGCGATGCTGGAAGCGGGGGTGTCCGTGATCACGCCATCTGTCGATCGGCCAGCACCTGGACATGCCCGCCATCACGCCCGAGATTCTGGGGGCCATCCAGCAGTTCGAGCTGCCGGTGGTTTTGGACGTGGGCGGCGACCGGCAGGGCGCCCGGGCGCTGGGACAGTTTAGCGCAGCCATCGGCATGCATCGTCACGGGCGCGGTGTACGCATGCACTTTGTGGTGAACCCCTACCGGCCCTTCACCGACACGCTGGATGGACTGGCCGACTCCATCGCCGAGATTGAGGCCAGCTCCCGCCTGCAGATCACCAGCCTGGTCAGCAACCCCAACCTGATGCATGAGACGACGGCTGCAACCATCATCGAGGGTCACGCAGAGATCAAAGAATTCGCGAGGGCATTGGGATTACCCATCGCTTTTGTTTGTGTCGAGCGCCGCTGGACTACTCAGCCGGGAGCCCATAAGCAAACGAGTTCCGTCTTGTCCCACTTGACCCAGCCAGTGCTGGTTCTGGATCGCCATTTCGTCCATGCCCTGGGAGTAGGGAGAAGCCGCCGGTGAGGGCAGAAAGCTGAGAGAAGGGAATATGACCATTCGCAACTTTGCGCAGCTGATGGCAATGGCTATGACCGTGCTCCAAAGCGCGTGGCCATCGTCGGTGGTGGCCAGCGACAGACCCTGCACGCCGTGCGCCTGGCGCGTGCCATGGGTTTGGCGGACTGCATCCTGATCGACGATCGCACTCGTCTCAACGACATCGCCGGGGAACAGGGCATCGAGCTTGCGGGCATGGAGATCGTCGAGGAAGGCGATATGGTTGAGGCCGCCTACAAGGCTGTGGCGATGATCCACGCCGACGAGGCCGATCTGGTGATGAATGGCCGGGCGCTGCCGGTGGAGTTGATGCAGGCAGCCCTCGATCGGCGAAAAGGGGTTGCGCATCGGCAAGGTGATCAGCGACGTGAGCGTCTTCGAGATCCCCGACTTTGACCGGCTGATCTTTGTCAGCGACGTGGCCATTATCGTCTCGCCCACTCTGGCGCAAAAGGTGGCCATCGTGCAGAATGCCATCGACACGGCCATCGAGCTGGGCATCGATCGAGCCCAAGGTGGCCATCCTGGCCGCCACCGAGATGGTCAACCCCGAGATGCCGGCCAACATGGATGCCGCCAACCTGTCCAAGATGGCCGAGCGGGGCCAGATCCGGGGTGGCTTCGTGGATGGGCCACTGGCGTTGGACAATGCCATTTCGCTCAAAGGCCGCGGAGATGAAGGGCATCAACAGCCCGAGTCGCTGGCCACGCCGACATCCTGATCACTCCCGACGTGGAATCGGGCAACATCCTGGCCAAGGCCATCTCCTATTTTGCCCAGGGCCACATGGCCGGCGTCGTGGTGGGCGCCAAGTGCCCCATCGTCATGCCTTCGCGCTCCGATCCACCGGAGCAAAAGATGCTGTCCCTGGCTCTGGGTGTGTACCTGTCCAGGTAGGTCAAATTGGCAATCGCGCAGAGTGGCAGAACCGCAGGAGCGCATCGGCAGCGTACTGCCCAAGGAGCTTGCAGACCATGAGCCATATCGTCATCGATCGAGGATCGATGCAAGGGCTGCGAACTGTGCACGACGGTCTGCCCACAGGGCGATCTGGTGCAGATGGCCAACCACTTTAACGTCAAGGGGTACCGGCCCTTCGGTCTTTGTCGATCCGGACGCACGCTGCACCGGCTGCACGCTGTGCGCCATGATGTGTCCGGATATGGTCATCACTGTGTACCGGACACCCAAGAAAGAAGCGGCAGATGTGACGCGCTGTAACTGGTACAGCCTCGTGGTACGCGCTGAGCAGGGTTCGTTGCGTAGGTATCTGTGGAAAGGATGGAAGCCATGAAAGTACTGATGAAAGGCAACGAAGCCATCGCCGAGGCCGCCATCCGCGCCGGCTGCGAGGCCTATTTTGGCTATCCCATCACCCCCCAGACCGAGGTACTGGAGTATATGTCGCGCCGGATGCCAGAGCTGGGCCGGGCCTTTGTCCAGGCCGAGAGCGAGCTGGGCGCCATCAACATGGTCTACGGCGCGGCCTGCACCGGCGCCCGGGTGATGACCACCACCTCCAGCCCTGGCTACAGCCTGATGCAGGAGGGCATCTCCTACATCGCCATGTCCTTTGTGCCCGTGCGTCATCGTCAACATCATGCGCGGTGGCCCGGGCCTGGGCAATATCCAGCCCGCCCAGGGCGACTATTTCCAGATGACCAAGGGCGGCGGTCACGGCGACTATAACCTCATCGTCCTGGCGCCCTCGACGGTGCAGGAGACGGTGGACCTGGTCATCGAGGCCTTTGATCTGGCCGACAAGTACCTCCAGCCGGTGACCGTCATTGCCGACGGCATGATCGGCCAGATCATGGAGCCGGTCGAGTTCCCAGAGACTGGCAAGAGCCAGAGCGGCCAGAGCATCCCTGGGCACTGACCGGCGCCAAGGGCCGCGAGCAAGAACGTCATCACCTCTCTGTTTCTGGGCGCCCAGAATCTGGAGCGGGAGAACCTCAAGCTCCAGCAGATCATCGCAGAGATCAGGGCCAACGAGGTTCGCTACGCCGAGTACATGATGGACGGCGCCGAGATCGTGGTCGTGGCCTACGGCACGGCCGGGCGCATCGTCCAGACAGCGGTCAAGCAGGCGCGGGCCGAGGGCATTCCGGTCGGCCTCTTCCGGCCCATCTCCATGTTCCCCTTCCCCTACGACCGCCTGGACGAGATTGCCCAGGCAGTCACGACAATATCCTGGTGGTGGAGCTGAGCGCCGGCCAGATGATCGAGGATGTGCGGCTGGCTACCCAATGGCCGCGTACCCATCTCCTTCTATGGCAAGATGGGCGGCATCGTGCCCCTGCCCGAGGATGTCCTGGAGGAGATCAGCAAGCTGGCTGAAGACCCGACGAGCGTTGCTGGAAGGCCACAACTGTCCAGCCCAGCGCTTGCACTTTCTGGCAGTGAGCTGGAGCCGCTCAGGCTGGTACCATGGAGGAGTAGCCATGACACAAGAAGCTGAACTGGTCTTTGACCGACCCGAGTCCCTGTCGGACGTGGTGACCCACTACTGCCCTGGCTGCATCCACGGCATCGTCCACCGGCTGATCGCCGAGGTGATGGACGAACTGGGCATCCGCGAGCGGACGGTGGGCATCGCGCCGGTGGGCTGCTCGGTGCTGGCCTACAACTACTTTGAGTGCGACTTTGCCGAGGCAGCCCACGGCCGGGCGCCGGCCATGGCCACCGGCATCAAGCGCGCCAATCCCGATCTGATCGTCTTTACCTACCAGGGCGACGGCGACCTGGCCTCCATCGGCACCAACGAACTGATCCACGCGGCCGCCCGGGGCGAGAACATCACCACCGTCTTTATCAACAACGCCGTGTATGGCATGACCGGCGGGCAGATGGCGCCGACGACCCTGCCCGGCATGGTCACCACCTCGTCGCCCTACGGCCGCGACGTCAAGACCCAGGGCTATCCGGTCCGCGTCTGCGAGTTGGTCTCCCAGCTGGATGGAGCTGCCTATATCGTGCGGCGCACGGCCCACAAACCGGCCGAGGTGCGCAAGCTGCGCAAGGCGCTCAAGACCGCCTTCCAGGTGCAGATGGCCGGGCTGGGCTTCTCGCTGGTCGAGGTGTTGTCCAACTGCCCCACCAACTGGGGCATGACGCCCAAGGAATCGCTCAAGTTCGTCGAGGAGCGGATGGTTCCCTACTATCCCCTGGGCGACTACAAGGTCGTTGAGGGCAGTCAAGAACCTTTCGAAATCGCTAGCTGCGAGCCCAGTCGCCGCTTGCGATTGAGGAGCAGACCATGCACGAAGAAGTGATCGTCTCTGGCTTTGGGGGGCAGGGCGCCCTCTTTGCCGGTCAGTTGCTGACCTACACCGGCATGGACGAGGGCTAGCACGTGACCTGGATCCCCTCCTACGGCCCCGAGATGCGCGGGGGCACGGCCCACTGCATCGTCATTCTGTCCGATGACGACATTGGCTCACCCATCATCCGCGAGCCGACGATGCTGCATCGTGATGAACCCGCCCTCGATGGACAAGTACGAGCCCCTGGTCAAAGCCGGGCGGCTTGCTGGTGGTCAACTCGACGCTGGTGCGCAGCCAGGTCGGCGCGAGACGGACATCGACGGTCGTCTACGTGCCGGCCAACGAGCTGGCCGCGGAGCTGGGCAACGTCAAGATGGCCAACGTCGTGCTGCTGGGCGCGATGCTCGGCACGCGCGAGATCCTGCCCATCGAGAGCATCAAGCGCACCCTCGACGAGCACATCCCGAAGCGACGCAAGCACATCATCGAGCCCAACAAGCGGGCGCTGGATCGGGGCGTGGCCTATGCTCAGGGCTGGCACGTCGAGGCGGCTGGCGGGGCGGGGGTGGGTTGACGGGGGGCGCTGGGAGTCCGAGATCCCTCAGGCTTTTGAGCAAGCTAGGGAGAAGAGTTGTGCAATTTGGTAATGTGAGATCTACCCGTGGTTTCCGATGGTACCTACTGGGAGGATGGGGGCGGCTTGTTTGGGCTGGTTCCCAAAGGCACTGTGGGAACTGGTCGAGGCGCCTGACGAACGGAACCACCTGCTCTTTCAGACGTGGTGCCTGCTGATCGAGACCGAGATCTCAGCGCATTCTGGTAGACACCGGCTACGGGGACAAGCTGTCCGAGAAGGAACGGAGATACATGAGCCTCGACGGCGAGCGCCGTCTGCTGGGAAACCTGGACGCCCTGGGCATTGGGGAAATGGAGATCGACCTGGTGATCAACACCCACCTCCACGGCGATCACTGCGGCGGCAACACCGTCTGCGCTGGGGATGGTGGGCTTGTCCCAGCCTTCTCAAGCGCCACCTACTGCGTTCAGCGGCTGGAGCTGGCCGATGCCATGTTCCCAAACGAGCGGACCCGGGCGACCTATCACCGGGAGAACTTTGAGCCGCTGGAACGGGCTGGGCAACTGCGCGTTCTCTGGGGCGACACTCGGCTTACCGACGAGGTTCGCGTGGTGGTCACGCCGGGCCACACGCGGGCTCACCAGTGTGTCATCGTCGAAAGCGGGGGCCAGACAGCGATGTTTTTGGGGGACGTGGCCTCCTGGCCCATCCACATGGAGCGGCTGGCCTGGGTAGCCAGCCTATGACGTAGAACCGATGGTCAGCATCGAGACCAAGCGAAGCCTGGCGCGTTGGGCTGTCGATGACCAAGTGCTGCTCATCTTTGAGCACCATCCCGAGATCGTGGCAGGCTACCTGCACGCCACGGAGCGACCGGATCGTTTCCGGTTGGACCCGGTGGACATCTTGGGCCCTTCCTAGATGCCGGTTCCCGGTATCACACCAAGCTTGATGTCCCACGGGGACGGGGCGGGGGAGGCACGAGTGGCAGGGCCAGGGTGCGGCGGACCACCAACCTCCCGCGCTGATTTCAAGCTGCGCTATTGCTGGCAGCGAGGACAGTAGTGCGTGGATCTCCCCCCGAGGACGATCCGCTCGATGGCCGAGCCACATACAAGGCAGGGCTTTCCCGTCCGGCCATAGACGGTGACCTGATCCTGGTAGGTGCCGGCCTCGCCCCTGGCATCGAGGAACCCGCCGTCGTCCAGGGTCGTGCCCCGGCCCTCAACGGCGCGTCCCAGCACTGCGCGTATCGCCTGGTACAGCCGGGCTTGCTCCTCTGGGGTTAGCGAATCGGCCTTCCTCAGCGGATGGAGACCGGCGGCAAAGAGTGTTTCATCGGCATAGATGTTGCCCAGCCCGGCGAGAAACTCCTGGTTCAACAGCAGCGGCTTGAGCCGGCCTTTGCGCCGTGCCAGCAGCCGGCGGAAATCGTCCACTGCGAAATCACCGGCCAGGGGCTCAGGGCCCAGCCCTCCCGTAATCTGCGTTGGATCGCTCACCAGATAAACGCGTCCGAACTTGCGCACATCGTGAAAGCAGAGCTGTTGCCCATTGTCCAGGTCAAATACTGTGTGCGCGTGCTTGTCAAGCGGCTTGCCGGAGGGCTCAACTTGCAGGCGGCCGCTCATCTTGAGGTGGATTAGCAGGGCCCCTTGGTCCAGGTTGACGACCACGAACTTGCCGCGCCGGCTGACAGATGCAATCCGTCGCCCAACGATCTGCTTCTCGAACTGGGCCACGCTGGGGAAAGCGATGGTCCTCGGCCAGCGCACAGTTGCGCCGGTGAAGGTTTGACCCACCAGCGGCCCGACCAATCCCCGGGCCACGGTTTCGACCTCAGGGAGTTCGGGCATTCTTCTGCCGCCTTTGCTCTCCGAATGTTCTCAGAATGTTCATCAATTCACTTCAAGGGGACTGGCGCAAAGTCCTAGATTTTGGCGCCCAGGATTTCCGAGGATATGGCGCATTCGTGCTGGCCAAAAGCCTGGCAGGCGCCAGGCACGTTGGCCGGTACGTCAATGCCGAATTCCGCCAGGGCCCGGCCGAGGTGACAGAGGGGCAGGCCCACCACGCTCAGCCAGCAGCCATCCACCCAGGACACGGGATCGAACTCTGGGTGCTGGATGGCATAGGCGCCGGCCTTGTCCATGGGATCGCCGCTCTCCACATACCTGGCGATCTCGGCGTCGGTATAGTCGCGCATCCAGACCAGGCTCTCGGCCAGTTGGCAGACCATGCGCCGCCTGGCAGGGTGCCACAAACTGACGCCGCTATACACCACGTGCGACCGTCCGCGCAGGAGCTGGAGCATCCGGGTCGCATCATCAGGGTCCACTGGTTTTCCCATCACTTGGCCGTTCAGAACCACGACGGTATCGGCGGCCACAACGAGGGTGTCAGGCCGAACATCTCTGACGGCCAGTGCCTTGGCCTGGCTCAGGCGCAGTACCATCTCAGTCGGCGGCTCTCCGTCCAGGGCTTGTTCCTCGACATCAACTGCCTTGACGATAAAAGGAAGGCCCAATAGTGGCAGGAGTTGCCTTCTCCGGGGTGAACCCGAGGCCAGGATCAGCCGCCGGATGCCAAAATCATCAGTTGTCATCTATCCTCAATTCTCCAGTGCCTTGCGAATGGCAGTGGCTGTCTGATCCAGGGTTTCTCGCACGGGCACGAGATCATATTCCGGACCAAACCGGAAGCCAAAGCCATCACCCCGAAAGCGGGGGATGATGTGTAGGTGAACGTGGCAAACGTCCTGACCGGCTGCCTCTCCGTCAGCCAGGAAGAGGTTGACACCCTCGCAGCGGACCCCGGATGCTCGAAGCGCACCAGCCAATTCTCTGCCTATGCGGAACATGTGGCCGCCGGTGTCTGGGTCCAGATCAGCCAGGTGGCGGGCATGCATCCTGGGCACGACGAGAAGGTGCCCGGGGTTGACGGGCCGAATATCCATGAAGGCAACGACCCAGTCGTCGGAATACAGGAGGCTGGCTGGCGCCTTACCCCGGACGATCTCGCAGAAAATACAAACCCCCCGAGTCATCGCGGTCTACAATCTCACCAGGGTATCCAGTTCCTGGCCCTTGCGTACATAGGCCAGGGAGAGGTCGCGCCCCTTGGGCATTTCGCGTACCAGCCGGTGCAGATCATCTGCGCGGCTCACTAATTGGCCTCCCAGAGCGGTGATCACGTCCCCTGTCCGCAGGCCGGCCTGCTCGGCTGGCGATCCTGCCCGTACCCGACCTACGTACGCACCTGAGGCCGGAATGCCCGGCTGCTTGCGCGCCTGAGAGGCTGCGTCGGCAACGGATGCTCCCAGACGCGGACCTGACTCGGTCTTGGCACCGCGAGCCTGGTTTAGGAGCTGCATCAATAGGGGCTGGTTAAAGCCAACTACCGCCTGTCCGTCCACAGTGATGACCGGTACCCCCTGCTGTCCCGAGGCCCGGACCATCTCCATCGCCGCCTGCCGGTCCGCGGCGACGTTCTTTTCGACATAGCGCACCCCCTGCCGCGAAAGAAACTCTTTCGCCTGATAGCAGTATGGTCAGGTGGGGGTCGTATAGACGACTACGTTCATGGTTTCGCACTCCTGTTCGGAAGGTCGATAGCACGATGGGGACATGCTGCCACGCACGAGTAGCAGCCAAAGCAAAAGTCCGGATCGGCAACCGGGATGCTGTCCTGGTCATCCCTGCGGAGGCCCTGGGCCAGGCAGGCAGCGATAGATGGGCAATCGGCACAACGCTGGCACCGCGAAGGGTCGACGCGGGGCACGATGTCGTCCCAGAAGTTGCTAGTCTGGGGCACCGGTTAGCTCTCCAAGCCGGGCCAGCACCTTCTTGGCGTGACCATCAACCTTCACCGTGGGCCACACTGCGCGCACGACGCCCGTGGGGTCGATGAGATAGGTGACCCGGTTCGCCGATTTGCCGTGGTCCTTCAGCGTTCCATAGCCGGTCGCCATCTCTTTTTCCGAGTCGGAGAGGAGCTCGAATCGAAAGTCGTGCTTGTCCCGGAATTTTGCCAGGGTTCCTGGCTTGTCGGTGCTAACCCCTACTACGATCGCATTCGACGCCTGAAATTCGTCCAGGAGGGCATTGAAGGCTTGACCCTCCCGGGTGCAGCCCGACGTATGGGCCTTGGGATAGAAGTATAGCACCAGCCAGCGTCCCTGGAAATCGCTCAATGCCAGAGGGGACTCTCCAGCAGTGAGTGCTTGGAACTGGGGCGCCGGAGCGCCAACGGGCAATAGGCTGCTCACAATTCCTACCTCCTGAGCTACTCTATTCTGGTCACAAACCTTGCGCCAGATTTCGAGACGGGTCGGATTATACCAAGGTTGCTATCCTACGTCAAACGCTCCGTCGCTGTGGGGATGGTAGGGAGGTTCACACGACTCAGATACTGGGCATGGCTTGAGCTGGTGCCAGCCTCACCGAGCACGGGGGATAGAACCGACCACCTTGGCGTTGCCCAGCAACAGGGCGAGCCTATACGAGGCGCTGCGAACAGCCAGAATCGGGTGTGCAAGATGGGGCGCCGGGCTTTACTGCAAACATGGTCGTGCTCGCTACCGATGATCCGCTTTCAGTAGCGAGCACGGCGTCGCATCTACTCAGTCTACATCGCCAGCGGAAAGGTAGCGGAGGAAGATCATCAGCTCTGGATTTGCCGCAAGGTCGGCATATTTGTCGCTGTCCGAATACGCCGCCTTGGAGGCTCCTTGATGCCGAACGGCTATCAGCTCGGGGTTGGCGGCCAAGAACGAGTCTTCTCCCTTCATGCCGGCTGACTCGGCATGACGCCGTGCGGCCATCAACTCTGGGTTGGCGTACAGGAACGCGGCCTCTGACCTCTTGGCCGTTTCCTTGGCGTAGCGGCCAGCGGCCATCAACTCCGGGTTGGTAGCCGCCAGAGAAGCGACATCCGTCGTCTCTACGATAGAGTTGCTTCCCGGCACTACAACGGCCACTGCCGCAAAGAGAAGCACCAGCGCCGCAAGCACTACGGCCAAGGTAGCAACCTTTCTGCTGAACACGTCTTGGGTCTCATCCTGTGGGATGGGCAGATGGATACCATGAATCCTCTGGCTCACGTCATGACCTCCTTTTCGGTTTTTTGGGAGCTGGTTTCCCCCGGCTGGATGGGCTGCTCAGCTCGACTGCTGAGCACTTTTTTGATTCTTGCCTCAATGAACGGAGAATCTCCAAGTTTTCCGGCGATGGCACCCCGAGATAAGGTATTCTTAATGCCCGCATGATCTGTTCTTAAAGTCAGGCGTCAGCTGATCTGCTAGAATGGATGTGAGCCTAGCGGTTGTATTCTGACTTGGCAAAAGCGATTGGAGAATTGGGAGGGATCACTTGAAGAGATTAGTAGCCGGTGCATTGAACGTCATCGTTATTCTTTCGGTATTGGCCATTGGCGCTACGGCGGCTCCGGGGACGGCTGCAGCCGCAGAAAAGGTTGGGCCGTACGAAGGTACTTTCCAGGGCTACGCGTATGGTGACCAGGGCACCCGAGCGCCGCTTATGCTTGACCTGACCCACCGTGATGGGCAAGTGGAAGGAAAGGTATCCATGGGGCAAGGTCTGTACGTTGATGCAGGCGTTTGTGGTGCGGCCAATATTCCCGCCACGTCACAGTACGTGGAGGGTCAGACGACGCGCTGGAACCCAAATCGTCTGGAAGTCAACCCGGCATTTGATCTGGGTGGTTTCAAATTGGTCGTTGATCTCGAAAGCAGCCTGTCGGCCAATGGCGATGTCATCACGGCAAATGCCAAGGTCGACCTGCCCTGGTTCTGTGGCCGCGATCCGGTATTGAAGGCTACTCTTTATAGAAAATAGGCCCAGGCTTTGGCCACGGGCCTATCAGGTGGCCGATTGCAGGCCACCTGTCCTATGCCACGTGGATGCATCTGCCCGAAAAAAGACGCGACCCTGGCAAGCTGCCAGGGTCGTCTGCTGTTCCGTTTGTCAGGGCTACAAGCAGGCGGCCATCGTCAGACCATCTGGACTCTGAACTCGAGCGCCCGCGCCCCAGCCCATGGCGTCAGCAGTCTTCCCAGCCCCGTCTGTCCGGCACGCAACGGGTACACGCTAACACCCCCGATCGGCTGCGACAGGGCGCAGAGCACCCCAGGGCCTGCACTGTTGCCGAGATCCCCGCCCAAGCGGAGTACTCCAAGGGCACGCCCCCTCTGCATCGCGTGGGCGAGATCACCTGCATGGGCTGCAAGTAGACCCTACTTCCTGCGCCGTAGGCTGACGGGCCAGCCACGGCTATTTCACGATGATCGTCGCTGCACCGAGAGGAAACTCTTCCCAGTCCGCATCACCCTGACTGCACCGGGCAAAGCAAATAGCCAGAAAGACCTTGTACGTTCCGGGGCTGCTAAAAGCCAGACCGTCGTCGTGCTTGAATGGCGTACCCGGCTGAATAATGTCAGGATTGATCCAGCTCGTGTTGAAAAGTCCGTTGCTGGCCTTGATGCCCAGCTTCTCAAAACCCACTGGATTCTGGGTATGGTTCAGCGCCTCGTAAGTGAAATACGCCGTCTCACCTACAGCGAACGTTGTCTTGTCACGGGCAACTACCAACCCCGAGACACCGTGTGAGCCAACAACGTGCTTCGCTTCGGGTTTGGGAACCGGCGTAGGCGGTACTTTGGTAGGCTGTGCCGGGGCCCTGGTCGCCGTGGGCGGCGCCGGTGTCGGGGTTGGCGGCTCTGGGGTGTCAGTTGGCGGCGCCTGCGTCGGTGGAATGGGGGTAGGAGTTGGCGGCTCAGCCGTGTCGGTAAGTGGCAAGGGCGTAGCTGAGGGCAAAGGGGTGTCGGTTGGAGCAGGCGTCGGTGTTGGTGTTGGGGGCAATGTCTCGGTTGCCGCCGGCATGGCTGTGAAGGTCGGCCTGAGCGTCTTGACCGGGGCGGGCGTGGCCTGAGGGACCTGAGCCACAAAACTCGGGAAGCCGCAGCCCAGGCCAACGATCCCCCATATCACCAGTGCAAAGAACAAGTGTCTATGTTTCATTTCGCGTCACCCTCGTCTTCCACGGAACATTCCTCTCCACCTCGCCGCAGCCGGAGATTCGATTGAATCGGCTGCGCCTGGCATGTCTGGAGATGGCCACGTGGGCCAGCCTGGATTCTACTCGAAAACCCAGGGGCAAGCAAGTGGCGCAAAGCAAAAGAACCGCGGATCATTGGGAGGGTGGGCGAGGACAGTAGGAATAGGGGTCATGCACACTCAGCTTGCTCGAGGGCTCTCTCTAGTAGGTCAGTCACGTGGAGGTCGGTTGCCATACCGCGCAAGTAGCTACGGTCTATCCGGTCGTGCTGCACTTTGAGGACGCCCAGAATATCATGCCACTGGCGCTCCGAGGTCTCACCGCCAAGGCGATACCATTCGAGTTTGGCCAGGACAATGTCTTCAGCACTGGCGACGAAGGCGCTGCACTCGGGATCCATGCCCAGGACGTGGTGCTGGCGGCGGGCCAACTGGGAGCGATCGAACGGGCGCGCGCTGGCCAGCGAGCCTCCAATGAGATATGGGGCTTTCAGCGTGTCCAGGGTATTGATGACGACCATTGTCACGGCGAGAGGCTCAGAAAGCATCAGCCTCGCTCCAACAATGGTCCGTAGATGCGCGTTGCTAGTTCCTGTCCCAGCACCAGGTTGGCCAAACGCCGCCTGCGCTGCTCTGGAGAGTCGTCGGGATAGCGCTGGCGCAGCCCAGCCAGGGCAAGGGTCCGCACAGTTTGGTTCATTTCGCCCACAAGGGCTAGTTTCCGCCAGGGTGGCATCTTCCGCAACTGCTCGATCTGCAGTTGTTCGACGTGGGACATGGTGTCAGAAAAGTGTGCTGTCATCCTCCGGCCCGCCAAACAGCGTGTCACCCGATAGTCCTTCATCAATGTAGTCAATTATAGCATTGTTCTCAGACCTTAACAAGCAGGAGCGAACCAGTTGGGGCCGGGAGCTGGAGAGACGCTTCATCGGAATCTGCTGCGGTACACGGAGACTCTTTGCTATTACTCGGCGGTTTCTGGTGGTTGAGCGTTGTGTGGCCCAGCGTTCAGCAGTAGCTCGCACCACAACAACGCCAGCGCGCTGGGCCCATCCGAGATCTCACCCTCGCGCGCCATACGCAGGGCCTCCTTGACCGGCTTGAGGCGTATCTCCATCAGCTCCGTCGGCTCGTAGTGGGTTTCACCCAGCTCGACGCCCATTGCCAAATAGACATAAGCGATTTCATTGGAGGTGCCGTTGGAGGTATAGAACTGGCCGACGTAGTGCAGCTCGGACGCTACACCGCCAACCTCTTCCAGCAACTCGCGCCGGGCCACTTCCTCTGGTGCCAGATCCGGAGCCAGGCCCCCAGCCGGTACTTCTATACAGTACGCATTAACCGGATAACGGTAGTTCCAGATCAGAACGATCTGCCCATCGGGGGTGACTGGTACGACCCACACCGCGCCGGGGTGATCGACGATGGTATAGGTATACTCGTAGCCTTCGGGCGTACGCAGCCGGTCCTGGCGCAGGCTGTACCACTTGCTCTGCCACAGATACCGGCTCTCGAGTGTTTCCAAGATCGACATCTTTTTGATGCTTGCTTGGAGGTGGCGCTAGTATTTTCGTACGATGGCCCGGTAGGCCGACGGTACGCGGCACTGGATGATCTGCTGTGCCTCACGGGTTTTGCGCACCTTGTCCAGATCGATCGTGGCCACGGCATAACCCTCGATCTCTTCGTCGATGGAAGCGTATACCTCGCCTCGGGGGCCGACCACCATGCTGTCTCCGAGGAACTGGTAGCTGTACTCTTCACCGATGCGGTTGCTGGCCACGATATACGTCGCATTCTCCGAGGCGCGCGCCTGGTTGTAGGTCCGCCACTCCTCCACAAACATGGCCCGGTCCTGGGCCGGGGAATGGCCCCAATTGGCGCACACGCACAGCAGCTCGGCGCCATCGAGGGACAGGCTGCGGGCAACTTCGGGGAAGGCCAGGTCCCAACCGAGCAGGATGCCGACCTGTCCGAAGGTGGTCTCGAATACAGGCAAGCGGTAGCCAGCGCGG
Source organism: uncultured Chloroflexia bacterium (assembly GCA_963700285.1). Classification (GTDB taxonomy): domain Bacteria; phylum Chloroflexota; class Anaerolineae; order JAAYZQ01; family JAAYZQ01; genus CAWANP01. The sequence goes on from CAVOXA010000001.1 coordinate 1,075,752, forward strand.
AAAGCCAGCCGCTCCTCGCCAGGCAGGTGGAGCTTGCGGTACTCGCCCAGCATCTCGCCATCAGGGCCGATCAGGATGGCGGCGTTATAGATCGTGCTCTCTACCTTCTCCTTGGTCACCATGCCAAAGACGATGTGGGTGTTGTAATCGGCCGCACGCTGGGCCATCAGGTTGACAGCGTGTCCCGATGGGCGCTGGGCCACGTCGGTAAAGCGTACGCCCATCTCATAACCCGTCGTTGCCAGTTCGGGGAAAACGATCAGGTCTACGCTGTGCTCGGTGCAGATTTGGTCGGTAAACTTGCCCATGGAGACGAGATTGTCGTCGACTTTGCCCAGTTGAGGGTACATCTGCACCACGGCTACGCTGATTTCTGGCATATTCTATGCTCCTTATCAAGGCTGAACTGCTCCCAGTATACCGTGAAGCGTACCAACCGTCAACCAGTGACCACGGTAGTGGCGGGGCTGCTGCAAGGTCCGTCGACCAGCGCAACCTCCCGCAGGTTCTGCCTTTCCAGGCGTCTGTTCACGGGGGCGTCCAGCAAAAACGCACCAGAGCCTCGCCGCGGACAAACCTGCGGGAGGTTAGGCTCCAACTTTGCTACTGCCGACACCGCCAACAACACTAGAATAGCACATATGTTCTTAGCTGTCAAATGGACGCATGTTGCTTGCGCTAGCGCTTGGTGGCCAGCACCAGCCTTACGGTACTCTCCTTCACCTCGATGGTTTCTCGCCAGGCTGGCAGACTTGACCTCTCCAGCAGGTTCAGGAGATCGGGTGCAGGAGCCCGCTGGCCGGTGACCCGGTACAGCCACTCCAGCCACCGAGATTGTGGAGATCTGCCGGGGAATGAGACCGCCTCGATGATGACCAATCGGCCGCCAGTTTGCAGCACGCGGTGGACCTGGTATATCCAATTCCAGTCATAGACATAAGCGGTGGGAAACGAACTGATGACAGCGGCAAAGGACTGGGGCGCGAAGGGCAGCGTTTGCGCGCGCCCGCGGCAAAGGGAGGCCGCTGCTTTTCTGTGCAGCAGTTCTTTTTGGGCACGGCGGAGCATTGCTGGCGAAAGATCGAGGCCAACTGGCTGCCAGCCGCCACCTGCCAGGTCAGCGAGGAGATGTCCAGGTCCGCAGCCGGCATCGAGGACCCTGCCTCCGGGGGGCAGGTACGACCAGGCAGTGCTCTGCCACCTCCGCCACATGCCCCGGGACACGATCCAACTGATAGGATCGTAGAGCCAGGCCAGATCATTGTACAGCAGCTTGAACCCGTATGCGATAAGCCTTTCCCGTACCCGGCCCAAGGTCAAACGCACAGAGGCCATCCCAGCGCAGAAAAGGTGACCAGTTCAATGCCCCGGTCTACGGCGTTTACAATTAGTTGAATCCCCATTTTCTTACCCCTGACCTCTGCTTATACACCATCTCTTCCATCGGTGCAAGCCGTGGTGGGTTTGACATCTCTCCTGAGTTGGGCTACAATGGCCGCGGGCTGGCGGTGACTGACAGGAACTTGGCCGCCGGCCGGTGTATGTAATCGCCTGGGAGTGACAAGCCATGAGACGGATGACAGGTGCCGAAGCTCGGCAGAGCTTTCTCGATTTTTTTGCCAGCAAAGACCATCTTGTTGTACCCAGTGCATCGCTGGTGCCGGTGGGCGATCCAACGCTGCTGCTGACCAACGCTGGTATGAACCAGTTCAAGAACATCTTTCTGGGTTTAGAGGAGCCACCGCACCCACGGGTCACCGATGCACAGAAGTGCATGCGGGTCTCTGGCCACCTGAATGACCTTGAGACGGTGGGCCCGTCCCCATACCATCACACCTTTTTCGAGATGATGGGCAATTGGTCTTTCGGTGACTATTACAAGAAGGAAGCCATTGCCTGGGCCTGGGAGCTGGCGACCCAGGTATGGGACATGGACACTGGGCGGCTGTGGGCAACCATCTTTGAGGATGATGCGGGTGATCTGCCGACCGATGAGGAGGCCCTGGGCTATTGGTTGAGCGAAACAGATATCGCACCAGATCACGTCCTCTCTTTTGGGCGCGAGGATAACTTTTGGTCCATGGGACCTATCGGACCCTGCGGTCCATGCAGCGAGCTTCACTATGATCGGGGGCCCGAATATTGTGACAAGCAGGATGAGCAGGGCCACACGTGCGCAGTAAACGGTGACTGTGCCCGCTACCTGGAGTTCTGGAACTTGGTGTTCATCCAGTACAGTCGCGATGCCGAAGGAGTGCTGACCGAACTGCCGGCCAAGCACATTGACACGGGACTGGGCTTGGACCGTGTCGTGACCATGGCCCAGGGGGTTGTGGCCAACTATGACACCGACCTCTTTCAGCCGGTGTTTCGACGGGTTCAGGAGATGCTGGGCCATACCGATGAAGAGGTGCAGGAGAACATGGTGGCCTACCGGGTCATTGCCGACCACGGGCGCGCGGTGACCTTTCTGGTCGGCGACGGCGTGATCCCTGGCAACGAAGGCCGTAACTATGTGCTGCGCATGATCCTGCGACGGGCTGCTCGTTTTGGGCGAAAGATTGGGTTCACAGACCTGTTCTTGGGTGACGTGGCTGAGACAGTGATTGAGATCTTTGGCGACCACTATAGCGATCTTGGGCGCAGGCGCGACTTTATCCTGAACGTTATCCGCCAGGAGGAAGAGCGCTTCCTGCGAACTTTGGACGTGGGCCTGGTCATGCTGGATCAGATCATGGATGATCTGAAGAGTAAGGGGGAGACCACGATACCAGGCGTCGACGCGTTTCGCCTGTACGATACTTTCGGCTTTCCCCTTGATCTAACCCGGGACGTGGGCCTGGAGCATGGCTTCACCGTGGATGAGGAGGGCTTTGCCGCGGCCCTGGAGGAGCAGAGGGCCCGGGGACGAGCAGCGCAGCAGTTCGCAGCAGTTGACGGCGAGGATCTCGAGCGGTATGCCCGGTTGGCAGAAGATCTGAAAGCTCAGGGCCGGATTGGTCCGGATGGCGTCGAGTACCTCAGCCGGGAAACCATTGAGGTCGAGACGACTGTGCTCGCGATCCTGCGCAATGGCGAGCTGGTGAGTCGTGTGAAGGCGGGCGACGAGGTTGAGGTTGTGTTGGCAGCCACTCCCTTCTACGTTGAAAGCGGTGGCCAGGTATCCGATACTGGGGTAATGGCCCGGTACGTGGATGATGAAGACGAGCCCCTGTGGGAGATCGAGATCTCTGGCATGTGGCAGCCGGTGCAGGGGCTGATGGTTCACCGGGGACACGTCGTGGAAGGGCGGCCCGCGGTGGAGGATCCTGTTTGGGCGGTGGTGAATGCGGAACGCAGGATGGACATTGCCCGCAATCATACTGCGACACACCTGCTCCACAGCGAACTTCGCTATATTTTGGGAAAGCATGTCCAACAGGCTGGTTCTCTGGTAGCCCCAGACCGGCTGCGCTTTGATTTCACCCACGGGGCAATGCTGACCCAGGATCAACTGGATGCGGTGGAGCAATCGGTGAATGATGCCATCCTGGCCAACTATCCTCTGGAGGTTGAGCACGCTACGTATCAGGATGCTGTTACTGCGGGGGCCATGGCCCTGTTTGGCGAAAAGTATGGGGAACACGTTCGGGTCGTCAAGATTGGTGTGCCTGAAGAGCCTTTCAGCCTGGAACTATGTGGCGGCACCCACATCCAGCAGACCAGCGACATTGGCCTTTTCCGCATCGTCTCTGAAGGGAGTGTCGGGGCGGGCGTGCGGCGTATCGAGGCGGTCACCGGGCGAGGGGCCCAGCAGTTGGTACAAGCCCGGCTCCGCGTACTCGATGACGCTGCCACCCACTTGGGCTCACGGCCAGAAGAGGTGGATCGTGCCGTGCTCCGCCTGATGGGCGAGCTGCACGATCGGCAGAAAGAGATAGCCGACCTGCGCCGAGAACTTGCCCGGCTCGAGTACCATGGCTTGCTGCAGGAGATCCAGGAAGTAAAGGGTGTTCAGGTTCTGGCTGCGCGCGTGCAGGCGACTGACATGGACACGCTCCGGGAGATGACCGACTGGTTCCGAAACCAGTTGGGGTCAGTCGTCATTGTGCTCGGCGCTGTCATTGACGACAAGCCCAACTTTGTGGCCGCAGTCACCCCAGACCTGGTGGAACGAGGCTTGAAGGCTGGTACTGTGATCAAGCAGGTAGCGCGCGTCGTTGGTGGGGGTGGTGGCGGTCGGCCAACGCTGGCCCAGGCCGGCGGCCGTGACCCGGACCGCCTGGATGATGCTCTGGCTTTGGTGTCTCAAGTGGTTGGAGATCTGTTGGATGAGGGCAAACAAGGCTAGGGTCGCCGACTAGGGCGGCGCCTGGGGGACGTTGCAGTGCGAGGTATTTGGCGGGGCTCGAGAAGCGGCGAGCGACGGGCAGCGTCTGTGGGCCGGTCAGCCAGTTATTGTGTCGTGGATCCGGGAACCTCTCGGATCCGTCTCTTGCTGGTGGAGGTGGCCAATGGGCAGTCTACATTGTGGGGTTGGGATGAGGGTCCCAGCCTGATTGATAGTGGACTGCAGCGCCTTCTCCCAGTTTGCGAGGGGATGTTGGTTCGGGCCGAGGAAATGGCACTGACCCGCATCCCGCGTTGGCCCCTGACAGACCAAATGCTCGTGGGATTGCCGGCATCGGAACTCCAAGCAGGTGCGTGGTCCGTGACTCAGCAGAGGGCCCTGCCGGAAAGTCCCATCGAGGAACAAGAGTTGTCGACCCTGTTGGGGCGGGCTCTGCGCCTGGCCCTTAACCAGCTACGAAGCGCTGCCCCGTCTGCTAGCAGCCCTGGGCAGGGCAAGCAGAGGTCTCGCGCTCGCAAAGGGCCAGATTGGTTGCTGGTTGACGCAACAGCAGTCGCCCTGGAGGTGGATGGCAAGGCCGTCACTGACCCGGTAGGATTCCGGGGGCGGGAAGCCGCTGCGACAGTTTTTGCTGCCCTGGCCCGGGTGGAGACCATCGATCTTTGGCGGCAGGTCGCAGAGGGCCTCGAGTTCTCGATGCTAACCATCACAGCCGCGCCATTGGCCTTGGTGTCCAGCCTGTCCGAATCTCGAGGAATTCTCGTGGATGTTGGCGGGTCCACGACCAGTCTGACCGTGTGGCAGGCTGGAAAGCCGGTGGCGGTGGCCTCAATTCCTGTGGGAGCTGCCGCATTGACGCGTGCCCTGATGCGAACATGGGATCTCTCATCTGATGCTGCTGAACGCCTAATGAGGGCTTATGCGTGTGGGCAACTGACCGACCGCGACAAGACTCAGGTGCTAGAGGCCATGTTTCCCGCACTGCGGACCTGGCTGGAAAAGACAGAGAGCGCCTTGGCCAGGCTGAACCGAGAGAAGCCCTTGCCCGAGCGGTTGTATTTGTTGGGAGGAGGGAGTGGTTTGCCAGAGGTAATGGAGGCTGCCTGTGCCTTGGCTTGGAGTGAAGGACTGCATTTTGAGCGCTATCCATTGGTCGAGCGCCTGCGACCAACCGATGTGGTTGGGGTAATGAACCGTACTGATTTGGGTCGGGGGGCAGGAGATGTATCAGCCTTGGGGCTGGCAGCCTGGGCGGCAAACCAAAGTCACCCCCAGGGCCGCCCGGCGCGCATTCTTCGAGAGTTGTGTGAAGGACAGTGCTCGGGGTAGGCGGTGGGCAGAGCGTGCCGGCCCGTCTGGGCCGCGTGGCGAACTGTCCGTCCGTCCTCTCGCGAGTGATGATCCTCGGTTAGACAATGCAGCAAGTCATCTACCTTGATGTTGGCGACGATTTACCTGCGATCCGCCACCTGTTGGAGGGAGCGCAGGCAAAGCAGGTGCTGCTGGTGCTGCCCAAGGGCTACCAGCCGCTCCGTGATCCCCTCAACCTGCGGGTTCTCAGACGCTATGCGGAAGATCAGGCCCTGGACGTGGCGCTCGTTACCCGCGATGGCCGCACGCGTCAAATGGCGAAAGAAGAGGGGGTCGCCCTTGTCACCTCCGTTCGCCAGGGACAGCGTGGTCGGTGGAGGAGCAGGTCCCCGCAGCGTTCCTCGGCAGAACAGGCCGCCGTTGATCGCATGGCTGGTCTGCGCGCCGGTCGGGGAGACCCTGGTTACGGCGATAGGGCGATCGTTTGGGCTGGTCGCCTTCTGGGCTTTCTGCTCTTTGTCTTCCTTCTGCTCCTGATTGTGGGCCTCGGAGCCATCCTGGTGCCTGAGGCCAGGATCACCCTGGTGCCGTTCCGCCAGCCAGTCGAGACGACACTGCAACTTCGAGCCGATCCCGAGGTGAGCAGGCCAGACACCGCGGCTCTGACGATTCCGGCCCGCATCGTGGAGGTGCAGGTGGAACGGACGGGCGACATTGCCACCGTCAGCAAAAAAGATGCGCCGGACTTGCCGGCCAGGGGCATGGTTACCTTTATCAATCAGACCGTGGCCCCTCAGGAGATCCTAACGGATACCCTCGTTCGCACTTCCACAGGGTCTACCGTGCGCTTCAAGACCGTCACAACCGCCACCCTGGAGTCCGGCGTTGGGTCCAGGGCAGAGATCCAGGTCGAGGCCCTGGTGCCTGGTCCAGTGGGCAATGTAGCTTCGGCGACGATCACAGAGGTTGAAACCCCCGGGTTGCGGGGCAAGGTCAGCGTTATCAACCAGGCGCCTACTGAAGGCGGTGGCGTCAAGCAGGTGGGCGTCGTCACCCGGGTTGACATGGATCGCCTTAAGGGTCAGTTGTTCGAGGAGCTAGAGCAGCAGGCATTTCTCGAACTGCAGAGCCAGTTGAGCGAGCAAGAGTACCTGCCGCCTGAATCATTGACATTCGAGATCATGTCAGAAACCTACGATCAGTTTCTGGATACCCAGGCTGACGTGTTGCACTTGCAGATGCGTATTCTGGCTAGGGGTACCGCCGTGGACGAGGCCAACGCCAACCTGATGGCCTATGACTCGCTGATGGAAGAGATCCCACCCACCTACGAGTTACAGTCGGAGGAAGTGTCTTTTGATCTCAGCGACGAGGTACGGATGGATGGCCGAGCTGTACTTATTGAGGTGACGGCCTTGGCCCAGTTGGTGGCCGAGGTGGACCGTGGCGCTGCGCGCTCGGCCGCAGCCGGCTTGCCCGCTGAAGAGGCCAGCCAGATACTGGCAGACACGTTTGCCCTGGACGCTCCGCCCCAGGTGGAGGTGATGCCGGAATGGATCAAGCGCTGGGAATGGCTGGATCGTGTACCCTTTCCACCCTTTCGCATTCAGGTGATCGTGCTGGAGTAGCGAATGGCCCCCGCCTGGTGCTGAGACTTGGGTTGCGACCAAGTGTCCACGACGGGGGCACATGGAAGGCTGTGATGTGGTGAGGTACCTGGCGCTAGATGTAGGGGATCGACGTGTGGGCATTGCTGTCTCTGATGAGACGGGGCTGATTGCGACGCCACTGACTGTGATCCTTCGAAAATCCAAGGCCGAAGATTTCGCCACGATAGCACGCCTGGTGCAGGAGCAGAACGCCGGTGGCCTGGTGATTGGACAGCCACTGAATGCCAATGGCAGCGCTGGACCGCAGGCTGTACGTGTCGAGCGCTATGCCCTCGCTTTGGTTCAGGCCCTGCGCGATGAGGGATTGGAAGTGACGATAACCTTTTGGGATGAATATCTCTCCACCCAGCGGGCGCAGAAGGCAATGATTGCCGCCGGACGCCGGTCCAGGGAGCGCCGGATGCACATTGACGCCGCAGCCGCAGCTGTGATCCTTCAGGATTACCTGGACGAACAATGGCCTGATCGGTCAGTTCCGGTTAGGGAGGAGACCAATTGACTGCTCTGCTACAATGGCTCAAGATCGCATCATTGGCCTGGGTAGGTGCTATGCTGGTGGTGATTTTGACCGAGATCCGCCCCCTGCGGCCATTGGTCCCGGATTGGCTGCGCAACCTGTCGCGCGTTGTGGTCCTGGCCGGCACGGTGGGAGCCTTGACCCTGGCCGTGCTCCTGGGCGCCCAGTTGATGATCAGCGCGATCGAGTCCAACACGCGCATCGAGAGCGGCCAGCCTATGGACCTGTCCTTCGAGTCGACTGATTCCTTCTTTCTGAGCCTCTACTTGAGTTCTCACCAGGAAGAGTTGAATCTCCCGGCTAGCGATGATCCCACGCCGGTGACCTTTGTCGTAGAACCGGGTGAGACTGCCGCCGGTGTGGCGGCACGGCTGGAGGAGGAAGGGCTGGTCGTGGATGGCGAGGTCTTTCGGCGGTTCATGACCTATCATGGTCTTGATGTGAGCCTGGAGGCTGGTACTTATTCTCTGCAGGCGAATATGACCATGCACGAGATCGCCGAAGCATTGCAGCACGCCAGCGCCGACACGGTCATGATCACGATTCCCGAAGGCTGGCGGGCAGAGCAGGTCGCCTGGCTACTGGAGCAACAAGGCCTGATGCGCGGAGACGCTTTCTTGGACTATGTGCATACGGGCCAATACAATTATCCCTGGTTGGCCGACCGGCCTGCGGACGCCTCGCTGGAGGGCTATCTCTTGCCCGATACCTACGAGTTCCCGGCACAGACAACACCAGAGGCGGTAGTAGATCTCATGCTGGCCATCTTTGATGCGCGGGTCGCGCCCGAGATAGAGGGCCGGCTGGCCGGCCGGACCCTCTTTGATCTGGCTCTGGGCGCCGAGCGGCCCATGAGCGTCCGTGACGTCATGATCCTGGCTTCCATTGTTGAACGCGAGGCGGTGGTGCCAGAGGAACGGCCCGTCATCGCCAGCGTCTACTTCAATCGCCTGGATCCGGCCTTTGTCGAGGAGACGGCCCTGCGCTTGAGTGCTGACCCAACGGTGCAATACGCCAAAGGTTACGACCCCGAGACCGGCAACTGGTGGAATCCCATGTTGCCTGGCGAGGGGCAGACAATAGAATCTCCTTATAATACCTTCATGGTACAGGGACTCCCTCCAGGACCCATCGCGAGCCCGGGTCTGGCATCTATCCTGGCTGTTCTGAACCCAGCTCAGACAGATTATCTCTATTTCCACGCCATCGGGGACGGATCCCACATCTTTGCCTCGACGCTGGAGGAGCATCTGAGGAATCAGGAGCTGTACGCGCCATAGGAGCGCACCGTGCTGCGCATTACACGTGATGTACTGTGGTTCAGAATTGTTGGTTCATATCTCCAGCACGACGTGTCGGTTGTTGCGCGTACTGTGTTGCTGCCTGCTACTTGCTGTCTACTGCTCGCTGGCTGTTCGTTTCCAGGCAGCGTCAAACCAACGGTCAAGATCGGCCTGTCGGCACCATTTGAAGGCTTGTACCGAGATCTAGGCTACGAGGCGTTGCATGCTGTCCGTCTGGCGGTGCAGCAGAGAAATGAGGCCGGCGGGGTAGGCGCGAGCTACTGGATCGAGTTGGTGGCCCTCAACGACCTTGCTGAGCCAGAGCAGGCCGTCATCCAGGCGCAAAAGATGGCGGTCGATTCTGATATTCTGGGTGTGTTGGGTGGGTGGTCCGATAAGACCGTCCACGCGGCGGCGCCCGAGTACGAAAGGTTGGGTCTGGCCTTCCTGACTCCGGCAGCCGACTCGGAAGGCTACCAACTTTCGCAGGCAGAGGATCAGGCATTCATGGATGCGTATCTGACGCTCTCTGGTGGCGCACCTCCAGGCGTCGTTGCGGGCTGGGCCTATGGGGCGACAAACCGCTTGTTGGATGCCTTGGATACAGCGACTCGATCCGAGGGGCGACCCTCCCGAGCCGGTGTCCAGAGGACACTGAATGCAGATCAAGGGCAATAGCTACTAGCGAGGGTTGAGCATGCGCATCTTGATGTTTTCTTGGGAGTATCCACCATACGTAGTTGGTGGGTTGGGCAAGCATGTTGAGGAACTTCTCCCATCCCTGGGCGACCTCCCCGGGGTGGAACTGCACCTCGTTACGCCTGCTTTGGGAGGCGGCGAGCCACTGGAACGGGTGGGCCGGGCCACGATTCACCGTGTTCCAGCTTCCGTCATTGGAGACGATTTCTACACCGGTACAAAAGACACCAACCTCCTTCTGGAGGCCTATGCCCAGCAGCTTTGGGAGGACGCGGGCCCTTTTGATCTGGTCCACGTTCATGATTGGCTGGTGGCATTTGTGGGCGTTGCGGTGAAGCGCCAGTACGAGGTTCCTCTGCTGAGTACGATCCATGCCACCGAGCGTGGGCGCGGACGCGGCTATCTGGCTAACGCCCAATCCCGGTCCATCGACCAGGCAGAGTGGTGGCTGGCCCACGAGTCCTGGCGCGTGATCGCTTGCAGCGAGTATATGGCCAGCGAGATCTCTGACTACTTTCAGTGCCCAATGGACAAGATCGACGTTATCCCCAACGGCGTGGAGACGACGCGCTTTGACCTGCTGGAGGGCCAAGATTTCAGGCATTTCCGCACCAAGTACGCTCTGCCCTTCGAGGAGATCATTTTCTATGTAGGGCGTGTGGTCTATGAGAAGGGCTTGCAGGTTCTCGTGCGCGCCCTGCCCATCGTTCTTGCCGAGCAGCCCTCAGCCAAGGTCGTCGTTGCTGGCAAGGGCCCGGAGCTGGAATCCCTCCAGGCGCTGGCCCTGCGCATGGGGGTGGGAGAGAAAGCGCTGTTCACTGGTTTCATCTCGGACGAGGACCGGGATCGCCTTTTCAAGGTCGCTGACTGTGCCGTATTTCCCAGTTTGTACGAGCCCTTTGGCATTGTCGCCCTGGAGGCCATGGCAGCCAAGTGTCCTGTTGTTGTGACTGAGGTAGGTGGCCTGCAAGAGGTGGTTCGGCATGCAGATACCGGTATCACCGTCTATCCTGACGACCCCGGCTCGCTGGCCTGGGGCATCCTGCATACGCTGCAGCATCCCCGGTGGTCGGCCGCCCGGGTGGAAAACGCCTATCGAGTTGTGCGCGAGGAGTTCAACTGGGAGCGCATCGCGAGCTTGACTCGCAATGTTTACCGGGAGGTCATTGCCGAGCGGACGATTTCGAACTGGTAAAGCAGGGTTCAACCGACAATGCGGTGGATCAATGGTGGCGGCTCGACAGGTTCGTCGCTCCATCGGTAGGCTGCCAGCAGCCGCTGCCGCGCCCCTGCTACCTTTGCACAGTCGTTGGCATGGATGGTCAAGAGGGGATGGCCTTCTTTTACGCGACTGCCTATCTTTTTGTGGAGCACGACGCCGACAGCGTGGTCGACTTTGTCACTCTTCCTGGCGCGACCACCGCCCAGGAGCATGGAGGCCAGGCCTACTTCCAGGGCATCCAGTGCAGCCAAGTATCCGGAGCGGGGAGCTGCTACCTCCTGGATGCAGTTCGCAGCGGGCAACCTATCTGGCTCATCGAGGAAGGCCACCTCTCCCCCCTGGGCCGAGATCCAAGCTCGAAATTTGGCCATGGCTTGACCTCCGTCCAGTAATTGCTCCATGCGCTCGGTCGCTTCCGCTTCGTCACGGACCCGTCCCGTCATCATTAGCATTTGGCTGGCCATGACCAGGCAGTGTTGCCGAAAGTCAGCCGGCCCGCGAGCCTGAAGGGTGTCCAGCGCTTCTTTGACTTCAAGGGTGTTGCCCACAGTACACCCCAGGGGTTGGTTCATATCAGAGATGACGGCTCGCACCTTGCGTCCAACGCCGCGGCCAATGTCGACCATAAGGTCGGCTAGATCGATGGCCTCCTGTTCGGTCTTCATAAATGCTCCGCGGCCTACCTTTACGTCGAGCACCACGCCGTTGGCCCCGGCCGCGATCTTTTTGCTCATGATTGAGCTGGAGATCAGGGATGGGCTTTGCACTGTAGCTGTCACATCACGGAGAGCATAGAGCTTGCCATCCGCGGGCGCCAGCTTTGCTGACTGGCCCGTGACTACGATACCTATGGAACCAAGCTGGCGACGAAACTCGACGGGGCTCAGGTCTGCCCGAAACCCGGGGATCGACTCGAGTTTGTCGAGAGTACCTCCAGTGAAGCCGAGGCCTCGGCCCGAGATCTTGCCAACATGCACGCCCGCCGCGGCCACCAGAGGGGCGACCACCAGTGTTGTCTTGTCGCCCACACCTCCCGTGGAATGCTTGTCGACGATAAAGCTGGCGATATCCCGCAGGTTCAGTTGCTCGCCAGAGCGAACAATGGCCATGGTCAGGTCGATCGTCTCCTGGCGATCCATGCCACGGAGGAGGACAGCCATCAGCCAGGCCGCCGCCTGGTAGTCCGGGATGGCGCCCTGGCAGAATCCCTGGACAAAGAAGTCAATCTCTTCCGCACTGAGCGTCATACCGTCCCGCTTGTGTGCAATGATGTCAACCGCTCGCATTTGATCCTCCTGGCGCTAGTATAGCATACAATAACAGATTGTAAAAGTCTCAATGGTTGTGGTATAATGGTGTGGTTATTCACCGGACTGGAAAGGGATCGCTCTTGACCGATCAGGAAAGCGTATCATCAAACTCGTGCATCGTCGTTGGAGGAGGGCTAGCGGGTAGCGAGGCAGCCTGGCAGGCGGGGGAACGTGGCCTGGACGTGACGCTGTACGAAATGCGCCCGCAGACCATGACCCCAGCCCACCTTTCAGACCAGCTTGCCGAGTTGGTTTGCTCCAATTCCTTGGGATCCAACCTCGTCGACCGGGCGCCAGGTCTGTTGAAGGAGGAGTTGAGGCGTCTGGGTTCGGTGGTCATAGCCTGCGCGGACGCCACAGCTGTGCCGGCCGGGGGCGCCCTGGCTGTCGACCGAGATGCCTTTGCCCGGATGGTTACCCATCGCATCAGTGCCCATCCTCGCATTACGCTGCGGCGCGAAGAGATTCGGAGGATCCCACAGGGCCAGCCGGTCGTCCTGGCCACGGGCCCGCTCACTTCTCCAGAGCTGGGCTCCGCACTCGCCTCACTGACGGGCTCCGACCATCTCTACTTCTACGATGCGATGGCGCCCATTGTCACCGCCGAGTCGGTAAACATGTCTGTGGCATTTCGAGCCAGCCGATATGGACAGGATGAGGGTGACTATCTGAACTGCCCCATGAACCAGGCCGAGTATGAGCTTTTTGTTGAAGCGCTGCAAAACGCAGAAGTCCTCCCTCTGCGCGACTTTGAGCGCGAGGATCCCAAGTTCTTTGAGGCATGCCTGCCCGTAGAAGTGCTGGCCGGGCGGGGAATCAAGGCGCTGGCTTTCGGCCCGCTCAAACCGGTGGGGCTGGCCGATCCCCGCACCGGTCGCCGACCCTACGCCGTGGTCCAATTGCGCCAGGACAACCAGGCTGCGACTCTGTACAACCTTGTGGGATTCCAGACGAATCTCAAGTGGGGCGAGCAAGAGCGTGTGTTTCGGCTTATCCCTGGCCTGGAACGGGCCGACTTTGTCCGCTTGGGCCAGATGCATCGGAATACCTATATCAACTCGCCGACCCTGCTCCATCCTTCGATGCAGTTCCGCCAGCGGGATGATCTCTTTTTTGCTGGCCAGGTGACCGGCACCGAGGGCTACATCGGCTCGGTTGCTAGTGGCTTGGTGGCCGGGCTCAACGTGGCCCTCCATGTGGCGGGGCAACCAACTTTCGCCTTTCCCAGGACAACGATGATTGGGGCTCTGTGCCACTATGTTTGCAGCGCTACGGCTGGCAGTTTCCAGCCTATGAAAGCCAACTTTGGATTGTTTCCCCCGCTTGTTCCGCCGGTGCGCAACAAGCGGGATCGCTATGCTGCCTACGCGCGTCGCGCCTTGGCAGACCTGGATAATAGTGGGCAGGTTAAAATCGTCTAAATTCGTCAATTAACGTACATAATAGCTGAAATCTGCTTTAATCGAGATGGTAACTTGACAAGACGCGAGAATATGGTATAATTGCCGGTGCCGGATGATCGTGTCCGCCGCCGGCAGACTGCTCACAGGGGGTCTAGGACATGGGGGGAAAGATATTTCCTCCCAACGTCAACCTTTAAGAGGATTGCGGATCGAGATCATTATGCTATAATTGATGGTAAAGTAGGCTACGGAGACGTTTCTCCTGCCAGGTTCAGGCTCGATGCTTTGGCCCTCGTCTCATGCTAGCGGTATCGAGAGAGATGGCAGAAGGCGGTTCTTGGTATGGATCCCGGCCACTTGAGATGGTTAGGCTGATGTGGATGAGCGTTGCGTAACCCTTGTCCAAAAGGAGGTTAAGGAGCATGAAGAAAAAAAGGACCCTGTTCCTCTCACTGATTTTGGCCTTGCTCACTGCGGTGGTTGCTGTGCCAGGGATCCAGCTCGCTGGCGGCTCGACGGAGCGCCTGGCCAACGGTAGCTTTGAAGATGGCTTCTATTCCACCCCGGCCGGTTTTGTTGGCAAGCATTGGAAGTGGTTCCACAATGGTGGACGGGCCTCCTATGGTTTCTATGATGAAACCTGGGCGCCGGTCATCTACGATGGCAAGCATTCGACGCTGATCGAGATCAACACCTACGATCGGAGCGGGTCTGATGCTGATCGTTATGCTGGCATCTATCAGACGGTGGCCGTGGTGCCGGGTGAAACCTACGACCTGTCCATGCACGGCATGTTGCGAGCCCTGGAAGAGGATCCGGATCGGGCTGGCTACAACTACCGCGTCGAGTATGGTATTGACTATCACGGTGGCGACAACTGGCGAGAGGTGACCGAATGGTACGAGCTTCCCTGGAATGAAGTTCATCCCCGCCTGACGCCGGGGTCCATGGAGTCTTTTTCTACCTCGATCAAGGCTACCAGCGATCGGTTGACCCTCTACGTCCGTGCCTGGAAAAAGTGGGGTACGGCGATGCGGGAATTGGACGTTAACGTAGATGCCATCAGCCTGAAAGGTGCAATGCCGGTGGATGTGGATGAAGGCAAAGAGAAGCCAGCCACTTCCGCAGACGCAGCTCATCCAGATGCCGATCCTGGACTGACCGTCTTTTTTGAGGCACCTGCCTTCCCTGTCAAGGGCTGGGAGTATACCATCACAGTGGACGCCAGCAACGATGTGGGAGTCACCAAGCTGCAGTTCTTCAATGGCAAGGGCAAGATCGGCGAGGTCACCTATGAGGTGGGACCCCTGAGTGTGTCTCATGATTTTGTATGGCAGCCGGAAAAGACTGGGAACCAGAAGCTCAGCGCTGTGGCCTACGATGTGGGTGGTGCCGTGGCGAAGCACAAAGTTCAGGTCGTTGTTGGCAAGAAGGGCGGATTCTTGGCCAATGGTGATTTTGAGGAAGGGTTCTACATGACCTCCTTTGGCGAGGTCGGCAACGAGTGGGGGTCGTTTAACAATGGCGGCCCTGCCAGCTATGGCTATTACGATGACACCTGGCCTCCCGTGGTTGAAAAGGGCGAACACTCGCAGCTAATCGAGATCAACACGTACGGCCGGAGTGGGTCGGAGCCAGACCGATACTCGGGAATCTTTCAGACTGCGGAGGGATTGACGGTCGGGGCCATGTACGAACTATCGTTTGACGGCATACTGCGAGCCCTGGCGGACGACCCGGACCTTGAAGGCTACAACTACCGCGTGCAATGGGGTTACACCACCGATGGCAGTACCAATTGGAGGGACGTGGACAACTGGGTCGAGGTCCCCTGGAACAGAGTCTATCTCAGGACAGATCCAGGCAAGATGAAGGGTTACACCACCTACATTGAAGCACCGTCCGGCGAGATCACACTCTTTATCCGCGCCTGGAAAAAGTGGGGAACGGCCATGAAAGAGTTGGACTTGAACGTGGACAACGTCAAGCTGGTCGGCTATAAATAGCCTGTGTGGGAGTCGATCAATCTGTGCCGCGGAGGGCCACGCCTGGCCCTCCGCGGACTCTTTTTTTTGGAAGGACGATGCAGCCAAGGTTGCAGTCATGACCGATCTCGAGCCTCCTCATAGAAGGTCGCCTGGGCCAGAGTTGGCGGA
This sequence comes from uncultured Chloroflexia bacterium, assembly GCA_963700285.1. Taxonomy (GTDB): domain Bacteria; phylum Chloroflexota; class Anaerolineae; order JAAYZQ01; family JAAYZQ01; genus CAWANP01. The sequence goes on from CAVOXA010000001.1 coordinate 1,091,653, forward strand.
TGCGGGGGGCTTGGCCCCGTCACTGGACAGGGCGCAGGCTATCCGTATCCTCACTCGCCGGCTGGAGCTACTGGTTGGGGGGATCCGCCTCTCAAAAAGCGGCATTTCCCGCTTAGCGCGCTATCTCGGTAGCCAGCAATTTGCTGCTGGCGACGTGATCCTCCAGTACGGTGAGCGGGGCGATTTCATGGGCCTGGTTGGTACCGGACAGGTGGCCGTGTACGATCCCCCCGAGGAGGAATCCCTCGCACTCCCAGACGCTGGCGCGCTGGCGCTGCTTCTACAGCCAGGGAGTACCTTTGGCGAGGCGATGCTGCTCGATGGCCGTCCCTGTGGCAGCACCCTTTGTGCGATGTCAGATACCACTCTCTATGTGCTGAGTCGCGATGATTACCTGACCGTGGCCGCACAGAGATCATCGAGACCCCGGCGCGCTTCCAGCCCCTGGTGGCTGTGGCTTCTGCCCCTTGTGTTGTTGGCAGCCATCGCCCTGTCAGTCTCGGGGATCTATTTGACATCAACCCTATTAAATAGCCCCATGGCAAATGGGACTCAAGCAACTGTTCCCGCTGCCCCTGATCCCGGCAGCGAGGCCGTCCAGGTTGTCACGCCCAAGAATGGACAGGCATTACGAGTTTCTGAACCGATTCTTGTCCAGGCCATGCTGCCAGAGCCGGGGGTTTCCCAGGCCGAACTGGAGGTGGATGGGTGGCCGCAAGGGCGGCAGATCAACGATGATCCTGAGAGGATCCCCTGGCTCCCAGAGTGGGTCTGGGAAGATGCAAGCCATGGCTCTCATGTGCTTATGATCCAGGCCTATGCTATGGCAGGAGAGATGATCGTATCGGCACCGGTAACCGTCACTGTGGTGCCATCGGGGACATTGGCCTTTGCCAGCAACCGTGATGGGCCCTATGGTGTCTTTACGATGACCAGTGATGGTCGTCGCCTGGCCCGATTGACGCTGGGACCCGGGGATAGCCGCCAGCCTGCCTGGCGTACTGCCAGCACCCTGGCCTTCGTAGCCGAGCTAGAGATTGGCCGGACTCTGATCCGCCAGGTTGCGCTTGACGGAGCGGTGGTCGAGGATGTGGGTGCTGGCCGGGAGCCGGCCTGGTCACTGGACGGAACACTCTTGGCCTATGCCACATCGGTGGAGGGAGTGAGCCAGGTTTTCGCGTACAGGATTGGAGAGGGGGCCCCGATACAAGTGACAAACGAGGACACGTATGCCGGCCAGCCGGCTTGGTCCCCAGACGGGACGTACCTGGCGTACGTGGCTGACCGGGATGGCAACTGGGATATCTGGGTCGTAGCGCCAGATGGTGGTGAGCCACGACGCCTGACAACGGACCCTGCCATGGACTGGGCACCGGCTTGGTCGCCCGATGGTAGCCATCTGGCTTTTGTCTCTGATCGTGGGGGGAGCCATCAGATCCATATACTACCGGTGGGTGGCGGTGACGCGAGACCCTTGACCGACCTGCTCCAAGGCGCCGAATCGCCAACCTGGTCGCCCGATGGTCTCTGGCTGGCTTTTGTGGCCTATACGGGGGAGGGTCAGGGTATCAACGCCCGCGAGATCTACCTCATGCGGGCCGGCGGCCAGGATCAGGTCCGGCTTACGTACAATGCCTTTGACGATTCGCAGCCAGACTGGCGCCGGATACCCTGACAGGAGCCTGCTTGTGGCCGCAGTGCATTTGCTTTTTGACCGTACTACGGCTAAAATGGGCACATGCAAATTGATGGGCTTCCCCTATCGCGGCGCCGTTTTTTGCTGGGCGCCGGTGCAGCGGTGCTGGCTGCGTTCCTATCGGCCTGTGGTCTTCCCGTAGACGGTTCCCCGACCAAGACGCCTGGACCGACACCGTCCGGCTCTGGGACGTCCAGTGGCCTGGTCCGTCCCACCCTGCCCAGTACGACGCCTACCCGCACAGCGACCACATCGCCTACGTCGATCTCTACTGCCCAGGCAACGGTCACGCGCGCTGACTTTCACCAGCAGGCTGCCTTGATGGACTCGCCCTTGGTACCAACGGCTACAGACGCTCCTCCGTCTCCGACGCCTCCTCCTGCGCCGACGCCGACGCCAGCAGCGACGCCCTTCCCGGCGGGCCCGCCAAGCAAGCTGGGGTTGTTCGTAGGCTGGTATCACAACCAGGTTATGGAACTCATTGCTACTCGCAATGTGGCAGTGCTCAAGACCCTGGAACTAGATCCGAACTTTTTGGCTGAAGTCAAAGCCCGCTCGCCAGAAACGCTCATCGTTGGCAGGGTGACTCTGGGGCAGCTTGACCTGAACCACCCCAATCTCCAGAGCGAGGCTCGTCGCGCTGTCGATGCGGTTCTACCTATCGCGCTCGATGAGCGCCGGGTTGGCCTGGTCGATGCCTGGGAGGGATTCAATGAACCAGTTCCAGGCAATGAGGAGCAGATGCGAAGGCTGGCCAAGCTGGAGGTCGAGCGTGTGCGCTTACTGGCGGCGAATGGGCTGCACGCCGTGGTGGGCAACTTTGGCACAGGCCAACCGCCTCTTGAGTGGTGGCCGGCTTTCCGCCCTGCCTTGGAGGCGGCTCAAGCCCACGCGGGCTACCTGGGCTTGCACGAGTATTCGGCCCCGACAATCTGGTTCAATACCAACCGCGATCCCCTGGATTTTGGCGTGGCTGCAACAGACGAGGGCTGGCTGACCCTTCGCTACCGCAAAGTCTATGGTCAGTATCTGATCCCCTGGGGCTTGCGCCTGCCCTTGATCATCACCGAGTGTGGCGTCGATGGCTTGGTGAACGACCGGCCCGGTCCGCTGGGCAAGGGTTGGATGGACTTTGCTGGTTTTTGGGCGGAGATGGGCATGGGCCAGGATGCGGCCGGCAACTATGTTGAGCAGTTAGCCTGGTATGATGGCCAATTGCAGTTGGACGATTATGTGCTCGGGGCCACAGTGTTCGCCATGACCGCCTTTGAGGAATGGCGCAGCTACGAACTCAAGGGCGAGGCTGCAGCGATACTGCAGCAGTACCTCTCGGTCCATCCCCCGCGCCAGTAGTCTATCCAGATACCTGCTCAGGGGCGATTTCTGCCGTCCGGCAGGGTAACACCCTCCAGTGATGCCGCTTGGGAAAGCTGATCATCAGTGACCCTGGCCCCTTCCAGAGACGCTCCGCGAAGGCACGCGCCCTGCAGGTCCGCCCCATCCAGATCTGCCCCCGGAAGGGCTGCGAGCTCCAAGTTGGTACCACGCAGATTCGTCTTGCCCAGCTTGGCTTCCTCCAGGTTGGCTCCCCACAAGCTGGCTTTCTCCAGATTAGCCCGGTTCAGGTTGGCGGCTTCCAGGATGGCGCCTTCCAATGTGGCCGCCTCCAGGCTGGCCCGGCTCAGATTGGCGTCGCGGAGGTTGGCGCCTGCCAGCCTGGCCCCTTGTAGCACCGCCTTCCTCAGTGATGCCTGGCCAAGGTTTGCCCATCGAAGATCAGCGTTGGAGAGGTCGGCCGAGTCCAGGTTCGCTTCACTGAGATCGGCGCCGCTGAGGTCTACTCCGTGCAGGACAGCCCCTTTCAGCTCGGCGTTCTGGAGATCAGCGCGGGCAAAAGAGCGCTCCCCGGCCTGGTAGCGTTCCAGCAACTCACGTGCGTCCATGGCCATGGCTCCTCGAGCCGGTACGCATCCGGCTATTCAAACTCGCCGCTTCTGCGCTGGGAAACCTGCTCGGCCGGGCCGTCGCTTGTCTCAGCCCGACCTTCCTGCTCAGGCTCCTCTGCCGATTCCTCCTCTTTGGCCTTCAGGCTCTCAGCAATCTGCTCCAGACGCGCCATCACACGTCCGTGGACCGAGTCTGCGGGGTAGTCGCCATCCTTCTGAATGTCGCCGGCCGGTGCTCCCGTTAGGATCTCCAGGCCTTCGTCTACCGTGCGCACGGCATAGATGTGAAATCTGCCGTCCTCCACGGCTTGAATCACGTCCGCGTGGAGCATCAGGTTCACTACGTTCTGCGCAGGGATTATCACGCCCTGTTCTCCGGTCAGCCCCCGCTGAAGGCAGGTCACGTAAAAGCCCTCTATCTTCTCGTTGACCCCGCCGATTGGCTGGACGTTGCCCTGCTGGTCTACAGAGCCAGTGACAGCAAGCCCTTGTTTCAAGGGCAAACCGCTTAGGCTGCTGAGCAGGGCGTACAGCTCAGTCGAGCTTGCGCTGTCGCCCTCAATGCCTTCATACAGTTGTTCGAAGGAAATGGTTGCCGACAGGCTGAGCGGCTTCTTGAGGGCATATTTGCCGCCCAGGTACCCCGTCAGGGTGAGCAATCCCTTGTCATAGATGCTTCCACTTAGCTTGGCTTCGCGGTCCAGTGAGACAACGCCTGACTGGCCAGTATAGGTGCGGACCGTGATACGCGATGGCTTGCCAAAGCTATAGTTGCCCAAGGATAGGACGGCCAGACCGTTGACCTGGCCCACAACTTCTCCCTCGATATCCACGCGAATGGCCCCTTCATCGATCAGTTCCTGCATGCGCTCTTCAGCTCGATTGGCCCGCTGGATCTGGGCATCGAGGGCCTGCTGTATGTCGACAGCGGTCGTCCGATCGCGACCTGCATGCCTCGCCCAGTAGCTGGCTTCGCGGATCAGATCGGCGATGTCGCCAAAGCGCGTGGTCAACTTGGCCTGGTGCCCCGCCAGTCGCGAGCCATACTCCACGATCCGTCCCACTGCCTGTGGCTCAAAGTGTAAGAGTTTCTCCTGGTGGCAGCGTGCGGCGACAAACTGCGCATAATACTGGCAGGTCTCCGGCGTGCGTTCAAAGTCAGTGCCAAAGTCAGCCTGGACCTTGAACAGCTTGCGGAAATCTTCGTCGTGCTCGTGGAGAAGGTAGTAGGCCAGCGGATCGCCGACAAGTATCACTTTGAGGTCCAGGCGGATGGGTTCGGGATCCAGCGTCACAGTCGAAACCAGCCGAAACTGAGAGCCTGGTTCCTCCAGTTGGATGGAGCGGTTCTTGAGTGCCCGCTTCAATGCGTCCCAGGCCAAAGGGTTTGTCGATAGCCCCTGCGTTTCGACCACCAGGTAGCCGCCATTGGCCCGATGCAGACAGCCGGGCTTGATCATGGTAAAGTCTGTGACCAGGGCGCCGAACTCGGCCCGGTACTCGATGCGGCCCAGCAGGTTCGGGTAGGTGGGGTTGGGTTGGAAGATGACGGGCGCGCCTTTCTGCTCGCTGTTGTCGACGATCACGTTGACCGTGTACCGCTTCAAGAGTGCTTCGCGCTGGCCAATCTTCATGCCGGCCTCAGGCCCCTCGGGACGCTCTTCTTCACCTCTGAAACCTCGCACATTTTCCACAATGTCGGCTTGGACAGCCTGCAGATACTCGGGGATTTCGTCCACGTATCCGTGCTTTTCCGTGAGATCGTTGATGAAGGGGCTTACAACAGAACGCGCGATCTCCTGGTCAAATCCCTGAAGGCGCCTCCGAGTGCTCTTTTCCAGGTCACGGATGGCGCGCATTGTTTCGGCCATCTCGATTTGCAGGGCTCGCTGGTTCTCTTCCAGGCTGTTGCGTGTTGGCTCGTCAAGTTGTTGATACTCCTCGGGCGTAATCACCTGCCCGTTGAGTACCGGCGCCAGTCCGATCCCCCTCGGAGTCTGCAGTAGGGTGAACCCCCGCTCGTTGGCCGTGTTCTCCAGTTGGGAAAACGCCTCGCTGCGCTGTTCCTGCATTTCGCGGACGATGCCCTCTTTTTGCTGCTCATATTCTTTGCTCTCAAAAATCCTGGGGATCTCGCGCAGCAGGTCGTCTACCAACTCTTCCATGTCACGGCGCAGCTCAACAGCAGTGCCTGGCGGCAAAGAGATGGCGTTGGGCCTGTTGGCGTCACCGAAATTATTGACATAGACCCAGTCTTCGGGGACCGGCTGGCTGGCAGCGACACGGTCAAGTAGCGTGTGGATGGTGGTGGCTCGGCCGGTGCCAGGGTCACCAAGGGCATAAATGTTGAAACCAGAGCTGGCAATGCCCACACCGAAATCAATGGCTTGGACCGCCCGGTCTTGGCCAATAATCGATACCTCGCCGGGCAGAGACGCCGTGGTCTCAAAGCCAAATCCGGTCACGTCACAGGGCTTCCACAGTTCGCTGCTTGCCAGTTCTTGGGGTTGCTCACGCATAATCTTTTGTTGCCTCCATGGTTGCTGCAAGGATTATAGCTCTGGGGACACAGGCTGTCAAGGCATGGACCCTGTGCATTGACTATCGCCCGGACCGCTGGCCCTGGCCCAGCCAGTGCTATCAGAGGTGCCGCCAGAGGCGGTTCCTAGGTCGCGCATGGTCCAACTATCGCTATCGTTCCATGCTTCTGGCCGGTAGTATGCGCGGACGAATGCCCGATGGGATGCTCGATCTCAGCAGGTACCTCTGTGCTTGCCCTTGGGCCCCGCGGCCAGGGGAGGGCATGGCCCCGGTGTCGAATCGTTTCGCTCAGCTTCGTGCTGTGTTCGCTAGCAGTAGCCTTGTCGCAGTGGCCTTCCGAGACGCCAGTGACTTTTACTTTCAGGTCCCTGGCCCTCCGGCGTACCGCGTCGGGGAGGGCCAGGCTGCGCTCTGGAGGCTGGATAGTTGCGCCGTGGCAGCCGAAAGAATGTGTAGCTATGTTTTCCAGCCGATGGGAATTGACAGCATTTTTGCCTCAAGGTATAATGAGCCGCTAGTTTTGAACCAAAGGGAGCGTAGAAGCGTGAGCGTTGACACAGCGATCTCACTTGCCGAGATCACAGCAGGACAAGAGTTGGAAGGCGCGGTCAAGCGGGTAACCCTTTCCGGTGCCATAGTGGACGTAGGTGCGCAGGTGGATGGTCTGTTGCACATCTCTGATTTGGGAGACAAGTCGGTCACCCGAACCTCCGACAAGCTGGCCGTGGGCCAGACGGTGGCGGTATGGGTCAAGCGGGTGGATCTGACCGGCGGACGCCTCAGTCTCACCATGGTGCAACCGCCCAAGTTCACCTGGAGTGATCTGAAGCCTGGCCTCAAGACCCAGGGTAAGGTCGTCCGTCTTGAAAAATTTGGCGCCTTTGTGGACATTGGCGCCGAGACGGATGGGCTGGTACACATCTCCGAGATGGGGACCGGCCGGGTCAGCAAGCCGTCCGATGTCGTGTCTGAGGGTGACATGATCACGGTTTGGATCAAGGATGCCGATCGCAAATCACGGCGCATCAGCCTGTCCATGCTAGAGCCGCCGGCAGTTGACATCCGGAGCCTACAGCCAGAGGCGGTGCTCACCGGAAAAGTCGTGCGTCTCGAGAGCTTTGGCGCCTTTGTAGACATTGGCGCCGGGCGCGATGGCATGATCCATGTGTCCGAGATGGGACGTGGCTATGTTGGCAACCCCTCCGAGATCATGTCGGTGGGTGACGAGATCCAGGTCCGGGTGATGGAGGTGGATGCTCGACGGGGCCGCATTTCTCTGAGTATGAAGGATTTGCCGACCGAGGCATACGTCATGGAAGAGGAGCAGGAAGAACTGCCCAGTTCTATGGAGTTGGCTTTGCGCGATGCTATGGAGAGGGATGGAATGCCGCTTCCTTCCAAGAAGCAGCAGCAACGGCATCAAAAGAAATCGAAACGACGGCGTACTTGGGATGAGGATGATCTCTATGCCCGGACGCTGAGCATGCACCAGGACTAGATACTGCGCCGGCCTTCTCGTACTTCTGGATGACTCTCAGCCCTTTCCTTTTGCATGGAAGGGGCTTTTTGTATGCACGAGAGATTCTTTGCAGCAAAGGCTAGAACTCGGCAGCGCTCCCCTTGTTGGCAGTGGCCACGATGAGACGCAAGAACCCACCGAGCTTGCTATCTACCCGCTCAACCAGGAATCCAGCCTGGACCAGGTTCTCTTCTGTCTCCCGGTTCAGGTGGCACCGTCCGTTGAATGCGTACCAGGGGATGTTCGCCAGATCCGATATCTGGGCCAGACCGGCGCGGTGGGGTCGCATGTGCTCCAGGAGGAGTAATTGCCCTCCGGGCGTCGTGAGCACGCGCATCAGCTCGTTCAAGGTACGCCGCTGATCGACGACGCTGCACAGCACCAGACTGGCCACGACGTAATCAAAGCAGCCTGCCGGAAAGGTCAGGTTTTCCACATCAGATTGGCTAAAGCGCACAGGGAGTTTGAGTGCCTGCGCTCGCTGCGCAGCAAAGCCCAACATATCGGCGCTTTCGTCGATAGCGGTCAGGCAAACTGAGGGGTGGTAGAAAGGTAGATTGGCCCCGGTACCCACACCGATCTCCAGTACCTTGCCCCGGGCCCGTGGGAGAAGCTGGCTCCGCAGCTCCCGCAGCCACAGTTTTTCCAGGGGTGCCATGCCCCGGTCATAGGGCGCGGCGATACGATCGAACGTATTACTCTCAGTCTGTGCCATTCGAGCCCTGCGCCGTCAGCATCGCCAGCTCTTCCTCAAGATCCTCAAGTTCAATGATCATGGCTGCTGGCACTGAATGTTTGGGGAGTCGGGCCTCCAGTTCGGCGATCTGTTTCTTCAGTTGGGCGATCCGTTCATCCTTGCTCATGGCCACTTCTCCTACCGTTGGCGTGTGGCTATCGGGTGCCAAGACCCCAGGCGGGAACCAACACTTGACTTTACGTGTTGTGAACTTGACAGGCCCGCAACCCTCTGCTATACTGTAGCCGATACCCCTATGGGGTATGTCGGTTTGATGCATATCTTATCACGATACAGGCTTTTTGTCAACGTTGCGGATGGTTGATGGGCCGAGAACTGGAGGGGCTGGTGTCTGGTCTGCTACAAAGGTTGTTTGGCAAGAAAGAGGATGGGAAATCAGAGGCTGTTGCGACCGCTAGCAGTGAGTCGGTTGGTAATGGGAACAGCGACTCTGATGCCACGGGTGATCTGGATGCCGGCGCGACCGTGTCTGATGCCGAGCCGATCCATGTTACGGATGAGAATTTTGACGAGATGGTAGGGAATTCGCGCTTGCCCGTGTTGGTTGATTTCTGGGCGCCCTGGTGTGGTCCGTGTCGCATGGTAGCCCCGGTGGTAGAAGACCTGGCCAGGGCTTACGATGGACGGGCGTTGATGGCCAAAGTGAACACCGATGAGAATGTGCAGGTGGCCAGCAACCTGGACATCATGGGCATCCCAACGTTGATCCTGTTCAAGGATGGACAGGAGATTGATCGGGTGGTCGGTTACGTTCCCCAGCGCGTGCTTGAAGAAAAGCTGAACGCGGCGTTAAACTAGGAGGTCTGGGTGCACGCTTTTCGGGACAAGACGGGTCGTTTTTTCAGGGAGAATTGGCTCTTTCTGCTCGTCGTTGGTGGAGTCATTGCGGCATTCCTGGCGCTCCGTACTCCTGCCAGCGCTGTGGGCTCTGTCGCTGAAGTTGATGCTCTGTTGCAGAATGGGCAGCCAACCTTCGTCGAGTTTTATTCCAACACTTGAGGCTCCTGCCTTTTGGCAAAGCCTGTCGTGGACAGGCTGGAGCGAGATCTGGAGGGAGAAGCACGGGTGCTGCGCCTAAGTGCCTGGGATTCAGTGGGCCGCCAGCTCGCCTCGCGCTATGGCGTGCGCGGCGTCCCCACGTTCTTGCTGTTTGATGGTTCGGGACACATGGTCCACTACCAGGTGGGGCGCCTGGACGCGGACCAAGTCAAGGCTCAGATCAACTTATTGGGGAGGTGAACCTGTGCCCATCTACGAGTATACCTGCGGAGATTGTCACGAGCAGTTTGAAAAGTTTGTGCGTTCCATGACGTCGACCGTTGAGGTCAAATGCCCCGTATGCGGGGGAACGCACGTCAAGAAGGGGTGGTCCACATTTGGCACGGGAAATGCCGGCTCGGGCTTTAATCTAGCGACATCCGCAGCCAGCAACTGCAGCCCAGGTGGCACCTGAGGCATTCCTCGCTGAGAGCCGTGGGCTCTCATATTCCACAAGTTTCTGCTTTGTTCGATGAAGTTGGGGTTGAGAAGGTGAAGTGGGCTATGGTGCTATCGTCTGAGACTCGGGAAGACATGTTGGCCAGGATGCGACGCATCGAAGGGCAGGCCCGCGGCGTGGAGAGGATGATCGCCGAGGACAGAGATTGCCTGGACATACTGACACAGCTGGCCTCGCTGCGTTCGGCGGCCTACAGCGTCAGCGTCGCATTGACGCAGCACTTTGCCCTCCAATTTGTCCGCGATAGCCGCCAACAAGGCCTGCCTCCCGACCAACAACAGCTTCCTGACGATGCCATGCGAAACCTGGTGGACGTGCTGCTGCGGACACCACACTGACCACTGAAAGGGATGGGTATTGTGGAGATTTTTGGCTTGAGTGCGGATGTGATTCTGGTAATAGGGCTTCTGATAGGTTGGGTGGTGCTGATGCGCTTTGTCCTGCCCCGATTTGGGGTTTCGACCTGAATGAGCGAGTCCTGCGACGCGGCGTCGCCGCGTGAGGAAAAAGACCAAGTCGCAGATTGAATGGAACTCTTTGCATTTTGTCTGAAAAGGGCGGTATCTGATACTGATACCGCCCTTTTTGTTCACACCAGTTGCGCAAAAGAATTTCACCTTGATTGACAAAGGCCGGCAACCATGGTACAATAGAGGCTGGTGAAAGAGGCCATAAGCGGTTTCACGAGTGGAGGAGGAGGGAGGGTTATGCTGAATGAGAATCGACCGGTCTACACGATAGGCACAGCGGCCGAACTCTTGAGTGTTCATCCACGCACACTGCGCCTGTACGAGGATGCGGGGCTGATTCGCCCGGCGCGCAAGAACAATCGCCGTTTCTATTCGGCCACCGACCTGGAATGGATCAATTGTGTGCGCTACATGATCCACGAACAGGGACTGAATCAGGAGGGGCTCCGGCGCTTGCTGGCGCTAATTCCTTGCTGGGAGATCAATGCCTGCCCACCGGAGAGCAAGGCCAACTGTTCTGCTTGGTCAGATCGCACGACGCCCTGTTGGGACCTGGCCCGTACAAGCAGGGCCGAGTCGAAAAAGTGCCACGAGTGCCAAGTCTATCTATCTGCCAGAGACCACTTGATGGGTGAGGCAGAGATGGAGGCTGCGCTGAACTATGCAGCGGCCAGTTGAATGCTGCCACGGCAGACCAGTGCAGAGGACCGGCTAGAATCTTCTACCCGGTCCTTTTCTATTTCTTATCCCTCGAAACTTGCTGCCGTGTCAGGCGGGGCATAGGCTTCGTCTGGCAGCGTGGGAGGTGCATAGGCTGGTGCTGGCGGCGTGTACTGTTGTTGGACAAAGTAAGCCGTTCGCCGTGTATTCTCCTCGATGCACAAAAAGAGATAGACCGCCTCGCCCATGGCGTAAAAGAGTAGGAAAATGACAATGGCAACGATTACGGCCACGACAAAGCCAGAGATGCCCGCCAGTGGGCCGCCAAGGTCGATACCTGGAATCCCCAAACGTTGGTTCAGTGCGAAACCAAATACCAATGCACCGATGGCGGCCAGTACACCTACGATCAGGAACAGCCAGGCCATGATTTTCAGGATGGTACCAACAACGCGCAGAGCTGTGAATTGCCTTGCCATGAAGCGTGTCTCCTTTCAACAATTCTCTGTGCCGAGTTGTATCATTATAGCACAGAAGTGTTGGAAAGACAAATGGCCTGATAGGTGATTTGCAGAATCGCTAGCCTGGCGTCTCAAAACACCAGTGAGAACCATTAATCACCAGAAACGAATTGAAATGTTTTGTGCGGGCGCTGATTCAGCACGCACTACAACTGAGAGCAGCTCTGGGTACCTGAGCATCCTCCCGTCTCCAGCCCTGGTCTTGCTTATGTACCCTCCGCCTCGGGTTCAGCCGGCACTGTCGGGCGGTAGCGATGCCGATCTCGGCGCCAAACCTTGGCCAGGACTCCCTCCAGGCTCTCCCCCAGATCGACGTTTTCAGAATTGGCCAGGCAGAGGACGGCAAATAGAATGTCGGCCAGTTCCTCGCCCAGCTCCTGGGCCGCTTCCATCGGTTTCTTGGGCTTGGGACCATAGATATGGTTGATCAAACGCGCCAATTCCCCCACTTCCTCGCTGATACGCGCCAGGTTGGCATGGGGTGACCAGTAGCCGCCGCCTACAGCCTGCACCCACTGGTCCACGTCTTCCTGTAGCTCCTTGATCGTCCTGCCAGGCATATCGTTATCCCTCTCGAAGGTTCTAATCTGGGCCTTCCTTGGGCGTGTGTTTCCACGCCCGCTTATTGTAACACAATCTGGGATAGGGCCCAAGTCGCCCGTCCCACACCAATGACCCACATGGTTGGGTGGAACCTCGCAGGAAAAGGCGTCACCGTTTCGTTGACCTTCTTCGAAAGTAGCCAATTTGGCTACTTTTGTGCTACAATGTGGCTGTGCCTTGTGGTTGACAGTCAGCCGCCAGTTGCGGCGGGGGAGTGGACAGGTACATGGACGGAAGCAAGATTCTCGTGATTGAAGACGATCCCGATCTAGCGAGTTTGTTGGCCCAGGCTCTTTCCAGGATGGGGGCCCAAGTCTATACGGCTCCTGACGGACTGGACGGCCTGCGCGCATTCTATGCTCAACAGCCTGATCTGGTGATCCTCGATGTGATCATGCCCGTCATGGATGGCTGGCAGACCCTGTCCCGCATCCGCGAGCTTTCTGATGTGCCCATTATCATGCTGACAGTTCAGGCTTCGGAAGCGGAGATTGTCCGGGGGTTGGACCGCGGCGCAATGGACTATGTCACCAAACCATTCAGCATGCGGGTTCTGATCGCGCGCATCCAGGCTGCTCTGCGGGTGGCTGAACTGCGCCCCGGGGCCACCAAATCTGCCCGTTATGATGATGGCTATCTGCGCATCGATTTGGTGGATCGCAGGGTCATAGCGGGCGGGGAGCTGGCGCCCCTGACCGAGACCGAGTACCGGCTGCTGGCTTACCTGGTCGAGAATGCGGGCCAGGTGCTGAGCCAGCAGCAGATCGTCAAGCAGGTCTGGGGGCCAGAGTATTCTGAGGACGTCCACTATGTCCGGACCTACATCAGACGCCTGCGGCAAAAGGTAGAGCCAGAACCCACAAACCCCTCCTATGTGATGACTGCTCGGGGCGCAGGCTATTACTTTGAAGGGCAAAGCCCCAACCGGGCGCCCTGAATAGAGGGCCGCTCCACACTTTGTAACCAGAAATATACCCCCTGCTAACCCAAAATAAACCTTCCTGTGGTACCATTTGCCCATAGAACGCTGGATTCCCTCCCCTTTTCGGACTGCATGGGTGAGGTGGACTGCCTGGCCAGTCAGACTGAGGGGCAGAGGTGCGATGCGCGGACACAAGGTTCTCCTTGTCGACGATGATCCTGACCTGCTTCGGCTGCTGGAGCAGTCGTTCTCCAAGGCCGGCGCAGAGGTCCATACGGCCCCTGATGGCCAGGAGGGACTGCGCCGGTTCCACGCCTGCCGGCCTGATCTGGTTGTCCTGGACATCATGATGCCCGAACTGAACGGCTGGCAGGCCTGCTCCCGCATCCGCGATACCTCCGACGTGCCGATCATCATGCTCTCTGTCCAGGGGGCGGAAGACGACGTAGTCCGGGGCCTGCAGTGTGGCGCTGTCGACTATGTGGCCAAGCCTTTCAGCGTCCCTGTTCTGCTGGCCAGGGCCCGCGCGGCGCTCCGGGAGGCTGCACCGGCCTCTGGAACGGGGACCAATGGTTTCTATGATGATGGTCGCCTGAGCATCGATGTGGGCCGGCGGCGGGTCATGGTCCATGGAGCACTGGTGGACCTGACAGCCACCGAATACCGGCTGTTGGTCGAGCTATTCGGGAACGCGGGCCGGGTACTGACCTACGACCAGATCCTGGAGGCGGTCTGGGGGCGCGAATACCGGGACAGCCCCCACTATGTCCACATCTATGTCTATCGCCTGCGGCAGAGACTGGAGGAGGACCCCGGGCAGCCCAAATACCTGCAGACCGAGCACGGCATGGGCTACCGCTTCGAGAAGCAGGCCAGGCGCCCCTAGTCTCCCTCACTCCGAATGTTGGCCCACCCCCCCAACCGCGGGACCGGCCGCATCTGCCAGCAGGACTCTGCACGCCCGAACCTGTGGGCACACGGCGAGGGCCAGCGATCCAATGACCTCTATTTTCCGATGATCGCGGTCACCCAGTACTACAAGGCGTGACGCGAGCAACCGTCCCATGTTTAGCCCCGTTGCACGCTGCCGGCGCCGAGACCAGATGGAAACTCCAGAAACCATTTGATCCAGGTGCGTACGAATCCCTTCGTGTAAAGAGCTGCTTGACGAGACGCCGTACTGGCGTCCAGTCTATCGCCAAGCTCGGGCGTTTGACAAACCCCCTTCCTGATGATACCATGACCCAACACCTAATCCATCCTGCACAGTCGCCCGCAGGCTACTATACACCCGCAGGCAACTGCACACCCACAGGTCAAGGTAACGTGCATTGACAACGGTTCCAGCGACGTTCGCGCGCTGCTATCTGTGGAATGGCGGCCCCGGCTTGAGGTTCTTTGTGCTGCCAGGGTCTGGAAGACAGCATCACCGTGGGATGGAGTCCAATTCGCTCGAGGCACGACTGATAACTCAATCACATGATTAGCAAAGGAGGGAAGTGAGTATGGGGCAGAGACGGCAGTGTGTTCGCATTTTGGCAGGTCTACTGGTGTTAAGCCTGGTAGTCACATCTGTCCCGTGGACTGGTATACAGGTCCAGGCGCAGGCAACCGAGTTGTTCTTTTCCGAGTACATAGAGGGCTCGAGCAACAACAAGGCCCTGGAGATCTACAATGGCACCGGGGCCGCGATCGATCTGGCAGCCGGCGGCTACAACGTCCAGATGTATTTCAACGGAAGTGCGAGCGCCGGCCTCACGATCAACCTGACCGGCACGGTGGCGGATGGGGATGTGTTCGTGCTGGCCCACTCCTCGCGCTGACGCGACCATCCTCGCCCAGGCTGACCAGACCAACGGCGCGGGGTGGTTCAATGGCAACGATGCGGTTGTGCTGCGCAATGGTACGACCATCCTTGATGTCATTGGCCAGATCGGCTTTAACCCCGGCACCGAATGGGGCAGCGGCCTGACCAGCACCGCCGACAACACCCTGCGCCGCAAGGCGACCATCTGTGCCGGCGATCCGGACGGCAGCAATGCCTTTGACCCATCCGTTGAGTGGGATGGTTTCGCCACGAATACCTTTGACGGACTGGGAGCGCACACGGCCAACTGCGGTCCGACGCCGCAAGAGCCCAAGATCAACGAGTTCTCGGCCAGCACCACTGGCACCGATGTAGAGTACGTCGAGATCTTTGGCTCTGCGGATACCGATTACTCTGCCTACACGGTTCTGGAAATCGAAGGGGATACGCACCGGCGCTGGCGTGGTTGACGAGGTCATCCCCGTCGGCACGACCGATTCCGCCGGATTCTGGCTTGCAGAACCTGGCCGCAAATGCGCTGGAGAACGGCACGCATCACCCTGCTGCTGGTCAAGGACTTTAGCCGGTGCATTCAGCGACGATCTCGACACGGACAATGATGGCGCCTTCGATGTCACGCCCTGGAGCGCGATCGTCGATGCCGTCGCTGTGAACGACGGTGGGGCAGGCGATCTGACCTACGGCGTGCCGGCCCTCGGCCCGAACTACGATGGCGTCAGCAGCTTTGCCCCCGGCGGCGCTTCGCGCTATCCCCGACGGCTTCGACACGGACAGCCGCCACCGACTGGGTGCGCAACGACTTCGACCTGGCCGGCATCCCCGGCTTCCCGGCACCATCGTGCCTGGGCGAGGCGTACAACACGCCCGGCGCACCGAACGAGATCTATGTTCCGCCGCCCGAAGCCTGCGGCGACCCCTTCACGCCCATCTACGACGTGCAGGGCAACGGCCTGACCAGCCCGCTGGTGGGCACGGAAGTGGCCGTCGAAGGCGTCGTCGTCGGCGACTTTCAGAACAATGACCAGCCCGACAACGGCAACCTGAACGGCTTCCACGTTCAGGATCCGGTCGGCGATGGCGATCCAGCCACCTCGGATGGCGTCTTTATCTACGCCCCAGGCGGCATGGATGTCAGCGTGGGCGATGCCGTGCGCGTGCGCGGCACGGTGTCCGAGTACAACGGCATGACCGAGATCACCGCGAGCCAGATCTGGCTGTGCTCGAGCGGCAACAGCGTGGCTCCAACCGCACGTCTCACTGCCCGTGGCAAGTCTGGACGATTTCGAGCCCTTCGAGGGCATGCTGGTCACCTTCCCGCAGTCGCTCTACATCTCCGAGTACTTCAACTTTGACCGCTTCGGCGAGATCGTGCTGACCGCGGATCGCCAGTCCCAGCCGACGGCCGTCTACGAGCCTGGGTCGCCGGAGGCAGCAGCCGCTGGCGCAGGCTAACCTGCTCGACCGCATCACGCTCGACGATGGGCGCACCACGCAGAACCCCGATCCGGCCATCCACCCCAACGGCGGCATCTTTGACCTGACCAACCTGTTCCGCGGCGGCGACACGGTCCAGAACGTGACCGGCGTGATGGACTACAGCTTTGGCCTGTACCGCATCCAGCCGACTCAGGGCGCGGACTATACCATCGGCCAATCCCCGCACCGGCCCAGCCCGACGACGTGGGCGGCAGCCTGAAGGTGGCCTCCTTCAACGTGCTCAACTACTTTACGACTCTTGACGACGGTGTCTGGATCTGTGGCCCGGCGGGAGACCAGGAATGCCGCGGCGCTGACACCCCTGAGGAGTTCACGCGCCAGCGGGACAAGATCATCGCCGCCCTGGCTGCCATCAATGCCGACGTGGTCGGGCTGATCGAGATCGAGAACCATCCGGGCGATGTGCCCACGGCCGACCTGGTAGCTGGGCTCAACGATGTGATGGGCGCGGGAACCTACGACTACATCGCCACCGGCGCCATCGGCACCGACGCCATCCGGCAGGCCTTCATCTACAAGCCGGCGACGGTGACGCCGCTGGGCGCCTACGCCATCCTCGATTCCTCGGTGGACCCCCGCTTCCTGGATGACTACAACCGGCCGGTACTGGCCCAGACCTTTCAGGACAACGCCACCGGCGGCATCTTCACCGTGGCGGTCAACCACCTCAAGTCCAAGGGCTCGGACTGCAACGACGTCGGCGATCCCGATCTTGGCGATGGCGCCGGCAACTGCAACCTGACCCGCAAAGCCGCGGCCGAGGCCCTGGTGGACTGGCTGGCGAC
Source organism: uncultured Chloroflexia bacterium (assembly GCA_963700285.1). Lineage (GTDB taxonomy): Bacteria > Chloroflexota > Anaerolineae > JAAYZQ01 > JAAYZQ01 > CAWANP01. The sequence goes on from CAVOXA010000001.1 coordinate 1,108,896, forward strand.
CGATCCCACCGGCAGCGGCGACGCCGACTTCCTGATCATCGGCGACCTGAACTCCTACGACAAGGAAGATCCGATCGACGTCTTGCTGGCTGGCGGCTACACCGACCTGATCTACCAATTCCTGGGCGAATACGCCTACTCCTACGTCTTTGACGGCCAGATCGGCTACCTCGACCATGCCCTGGCCGGCGCGAACGTGAACCTGCTGGACGAGGTCACCGGCGTGACGGTCTGGCACATCAACGCCGACGAGCCCGACCTGATCGACTATGACATGAGCTTCAAGCAGGACGCCCAGGATGCGCTGTACGCGCCGGATGCCTACCGCTCCTCGGACCACGATCCGGTCATCGTCGGCCTGGATGTCTGCGACGAGATCGCGCCAACCTGGAGGTATCGGTGACTCCCGACACGCTCTGGCCGGCGAACCACAAGTACGTGGAAGTGCAGGTGAGCGTCGATCTGGTCGAGGACAACTTTGACCCGAACCCGCTGGTGACGCTGGTCTCGGTGACGTCCAACGAGCCAGACGACGGCCTGGGCGACGGCGACACCCCTGTCGATATCGTGATCGTCGATGACTTCAGCTTCAAGCTGCGGGCGGAGCGCTCCGGCACGGGCGAAGGCCGGATCTACACCATCACCTACCAGGTGACGGATGCCTGCGGCAACAGCACCGAGGCGACAGCCACGGTGACGGTGCCGCACGACAAGGGAGAATAGGGACAAAAAGATAGCTGTGAAGGAACACTATAACGAATTGAGAAAGCAGCGGATTCCCGTCTGAGCGGCCATTCGTTGTAGTGTCCTACCGAATCTCCGAGCCCCGTTGGCGAGGTCGGGCCTGTATGGCAGACCTCGTCCTGGTGGGCCCCTGGACGGGGGCTCGGAGTGGGACAGGAACAGTGCAACGAATGGAGAAAACAACGAACGCTCCTCATGCGGGCAATTCGTTGCACTCCGAATTCGTTGTGGAGTCTGGCAGGAGTTCCGAGCCGTCGCGCTTCAGGGCGGGGGCTCAGAGCGGGCAGGAACACTACGACGAATGGAGAAAGGAACGAATGCTCCATGGGGGACAATCGGTTTGATTCCGAATTCGTTGTCGTGTTTGACAGGAGTTCCGAGCCGTCGCGCTCATGGGCGGGGGCCCGGAGCCCTGGTGCTGACTGAATGATCGATGGAACCGGCTGCGGTCGCGGTCGCCGGTCTGGGCAGCCGATCACGAAAGGGGGTGACCGAGGAGGACGGATCAGCAAAGCATTGCAGTTCGCTACATGGTCGTAACACGATTCCAAAACAAAGAAGGAGAGACAAAAGATGAAGCGCAAAATTGTGGCTGTACTGGGTGTCGTTGTGTTGTTTAGCAGCCTGCTGGTGGCTGCTATGCCGGTCAGTGCCGGGAAGGCGGATGTCGCAGATCTCCCCATCCCGGTTGATATCGACAGCATTCTAAAGGAGATGCCGGCACCTAAGCAGCCAGAGCCACAGGAAGCAGCTGTTCTGGCCGCGGATGGAGAGACAACCGCATCCCAGTGCTTTGGCAATAACGAGAGCCTTCCCATCACCATCACCAGCTTTGACCCGGCCAATCCTCTCAGCCAGGATGTCGTGTTCTGGAGAGAAACCGCTGACGATTCCCCGGGTAAGGCCACGCTCTGGGTGGCATGGGACTTTGTGACAACGGCCTATGGCCGAGAGGATGTGATCACCTGCGACCAGTTGGCCTACATGCAGAGCCAGATGGACAGCATTGTCGCCACGGACGTCGAGTACTTTGGCGAGTATGTACAGCGTCCGGCAGGCAATGAAAACATCGACGTGATGATCTACAACATTGTCGACGAGAGCTATTTCGATCCGGACTACCCCTTTTACGTCGCCGGCTTTTTCTGGTCGAACATTAACAACGAGCTGGATCGAAACATGATCTTTATTGATACGTTGGACTGGGTCAACCGCATCGGACCCGATGCTACACGTCCATATCTCTACGAGGGTACGGTTGCTCACGAGCTCCAGCACCTGATCCACAACGACCACGATTCTCAGGAGCTTTCCTGGGTGGAGGAGGGGCTGTCCGACCTGGCAGAATACCTGAATGGATTCGGCCACCCCGACGGTCATGTGGTCTACTACCTGGCCTACCATCGCACCTCACTGACGGTCTGGGGCGGTGGGCTGGAGGACTATGGCGCCAGCTATCTTTTCCAGCTATACCTGCTGGAGAATTTTGGCTCCAAGACGGCCGGCAAATGGGATCCTGGATGGACACACGCCTTGTGTGGCGATCCACGCACGGGCATCGATGGTATCCAAGGCCTGACCGGGATGAGTATGAGCGATCTCTATGACGCCTGGGTCCTGGCCAACTACCTGGACGATCCATCACTGGAAGGCCCAGGCGATTTGCCCCTGGGTTACGACGAGATTGACCTTGTCCCCTTCACCAGCCGGGCCTACAGTCCATGGTCGATTGCGCGGTCCATCAACGACATCTATGGCAGTGACCACAAGGGCAATCTGCCCATCGCTCGCTACTGGGGCGGCTACAAGTCGGGCACTGTCGAATATCCGCTGGGCGCCTTGCCCCCGTATGCGCCGCTGTACGGCACCTACAAGGGCATGCAACCTACGATGGATGTCCTACTGCGTGGGGACGCCGAGTCTGGTGTGGCTCCCAACTCCGGCGGCTATGAGGTGGCGAGTGGCGGCGGCAACCTGCTTACTGATCGCATGCTGGCGCTCAAAGAGGAGGTCGGGGGCACCCTGACTTTCTGGACCTGGTTCCACATCGAGGAGGACTGGGACTTTGGTTTTGTTGAAGCCTCCGCCGATGGCGGATCGACTTGGGAACCACTTGCGGGCAGTATCACCCGCCAAAGCGACAATCCCTTTGGTTCCACTGCTTGGGAAAACTCGCTTGTCGCTGGACAGGCCAGTACAGACACGGCGATCACCGGCATGAGCTGCGCCCAAGCCAGTTGTGAGCATCCAGAGTGGGTGGAGGCCACCTTTGAGTTGCCCGCAGCTAGCGGCGTGTTGGTTCGGCTCTCCTACTACACCGACGATGCGTACAACGACCCTGGTTGGTTCATCGACGACGTCCAGGTAAATGGCTTCAGCGATGGCTTTGAGAGTGGTACCGGCAACTGGGATCTGGGTGGCTGGACGCCGACTAGCGGCCTGTTTGCCAATGACTGGGTGGCGGGGTACGTTAATCCTGTCTATGCCAAGGGCAAGTTCTCCCATCTGGACTATGGATACTTTGATGACGACGTGATGGATGGCGCTTATGAGTACGAGATGGGTGCCGTCGATACCAGCCGGCTGCAGAAGGATCAGGCAACCGTAGTCATTTCCAACCGTCCGGGTTGGAGCGACTTTGCCGCCAACTACTTGCTGCTGGTTGAGAAAGGCGATGCCTCGCAGTAGGCGCCTCGGGCGTGAGATCGTATGAAACGAAAGGGGCTGGCAGGATCCTGCCAGCCTCTTCTTTGCGCGTGGAGGGCTCAGATGGTCACTTCTCCGGGATTAGGAGAAGGTGGTCAGGCTCTATCGGCTCGACGGGCTGCCAGGGATGATCATCTTTGATGCCTTTGGATGATGGCGGGTGGTCACTCCCAGCAGTCGAGCAGAACACTACCCGGCTAGTGCGTTCTGCATGATAGTCATATGCTTGCCCTTGTGCCTCTAGCTTAACTCGGTAGCCAGGTATGATCACCTGGGCGTACGCCAAGTCCGGCTGGGGGCAGCCCAAGCTGGCATCGGGCCAGATTACCTCCTTCACTGAACGGACGATGATGTCTTCCTCCGATACTCCAAGCCGCTGGGCGAGGTCAGCCACAGCCTGAGAAACTACCTTCTCGGCTCCCATTGTAGCCGAGCCGCCCAGTTCACGAGTTGCTGTCGTCGCCACGACCGGACTTGTTTGGGCTTTCGAAACTGCAGTAGGAACCTGGACATGGCTCTCCATGTGCGCGGCCGGCGTTGGCCTCGTTCTTGTTGGTGCACGGAGTCTGGTATTCGGGCCCTTTGTAGGTGGGACGGCGAAATCTGTAGCCAGTGTTGATCCCCTGCAGGCTGACAGGCCCAAGATCAAATGGAAAAGCATGATTGCTGCCAGTAGCCCTGGTGTGACGGTCCTTTTTCCCATCAGTGAGTCCTCTTTCCTCGCCCCGCTTGGAGCGATGTTCCTCCCATGCTCTATAAGGACGGTTCAGACAGAGCCGGTGTTCCATCTCGGAACGATTCCAAAAGGACGGCAGTCACGGCATTCGGGGCGTTCGGCCAGGCACGGGTTCGCGCGACCAGATCGCGGCCTTGACCAGGTTCGGGATTCATGATAGGCTATAGCTGGAGCGGTACCGTCGTGGCCGGCCCCTTAGGTGACTGCAGGAGAGAGCTTGCATCTCTTGTATTTTCAAGATAATTTCGCGATTATTCCAAGAATTGACAGGCTGGCCACTATCGGTTATAATCGGGACCGCTTGGGCGGCAGGGATCTGGGCCACAGACCTCGCTACGAAGCGACCTGGCCAGCATAGGAGGATACTGCAATCTATGCGCATTGCGCTGATCAATCCCAGATTCAGACTGCCCATCGACACCCGCACCAGCCCCCACCTGGGGCTGGCCTACCTGGGCGCCGTGTCCCAGGAGCGGGGCGACGAGGTGCGCATCTATGACGCCGACGTCGAGGAGCCAGCCGCTGGGCGAGTTTGTCGCCGAGTTCCAGCCCGACCTGGTGGGCATCACGGCCAATACGCCCCAGGTCAAGGGCGCCTGGCGCACCGCCGCCGCCATCAAGCAGGTCGCCGACGTTCCGGTGGTCCTGGGCGGCCCTCATGTCAGCGTCGTCTCGGAGCAGCTTGACTACGAGTCGCTTCGCCAGCCTGGGGTCGATCTGATCGTTCGTGGTGAGGGCGAGGCGACCTGGCTCGACATAAGCCAGCGCCTGGAGGATTGGAAGCGCGACCAGGAGTCCCACTCGACGGCCAGACTATTTGATCCGGCGCTGGGCCTGTGGGACGACATGGAGGGCATCAGCTACCGGACATCGGACGGTGAGCTGCACCGCAACCCGGACCGGCTTCCCATCGCCGATCTGGACAGCCTGCCCTGGCCGGCCTACGACCTGTTCAAGATGGACCATTATACCAGCCTGCAGCCGGCCACCGATGCCGTGGACGGGGCGCGCTCCTTCTCGATGATGACCAGCCGGGGTTGCCCGTACCGCTGTACCTTCTGCTCGCAGTCGATCATGCCCGTCAAGTGGCGCGCGCGGTCGGCCGAGAACGTGCTGGCGGAATGGCGGCACCTGGTGCGCGATCGCGACGCCCAGGAGATCGGCGTACTGGACGATTCGGCCAACATCCGCATGGGCCGCCTGGAGGAACTGTCGGATCTGCTGGTCGCCCAACAGACTCAACCACGTGCCCTGGATCTTTGTCAACGGCATCCGGGCCAACCTGGCTTCACTGGAACTCCTGACCAAGATGAAGGCCGCCGGTCTGCAGCGAACGGCCTTTGGTGTCGAGACCGGCGATCCGGACATGCTGGTCAGCATCGACAAGCGTACCGACCACGACGCCATCCGCCAGGCTTTCGTGAATGCCAAGAAGGCCGGCATCGAGACCATCGGCTTTTTCATCATCGGTTTGCCGGGCGATACCCGGGAGTCGATGCAGCGCACCATCGACTTTGCCATCGAGGTGGACCCGCTCATCGCCAACTTTAGCATGATGACGCCCTATCCTGGCACCAAGGTCTACGAGATCGTCAAGGAGCAGGGGCGTTTTCTCATCGAGGACTGGGAGGACTATGTCTTCTTTGAGCAAAAGGCCCGCTACGAGATGGGCGACATGACGGCCGAGCTGGTGGAAGAGATGTACCGCCGGGCCTACCGCCAGTTCTACCTGCGGCCCAAGCCGGTTCTGCGCCGCTTGAAAACCAAGGGCTTCTGGCTGAACCTGCCGCGCAACGCGCGCATCGCCCTGCGGACCTTTGTGCCCAAGGCGGAAAAGACAGAGCTGCGCGAGCAGGTCGAGGAACGTTAGAACGTGTGCCAGACGTGCTGGAACGCTCTCAACGCTGTTGTGAGAGGTTTCTCTGAATGAAGACGACGCTGATCTACCCCGGCATCGCCGGGCGGGGATTCAACAGCCTGAGCCAGGGCATGGATGCCGGCTGGGTATCGCACGGCCTGGCTTCCATCAGCGCTGCGGCCAAGGCCCAGGGCTTTGAGGTCGACCTGATCGACCTGCGCGCGCTGCGGGACTGGGATCACTTTCGCCAGGAGTTTGAGGCGCGCGACCCGGACGTGGTGGGCATCGGCATGATGTCGGTGGACTATAACCCTACCCGGCAGGCCCTGGAGATCGTCAAGGAAATCAAGCCGGAGACGGTGACCATCGTCGGCGGGCCGCACGTCACCCTCGCCCTGGACGACTCGCTCAGGATGCCCAACGTGGACTACTTGGTGACCCACGAGGCCGAGGTCACCTTCCCCAAGCTGCTGCGGGCCATCGAGCAGGGCGAGCTGCCCGCAGGCAAAGGTGCTCCGCGGCGAGACGCCCGACCTGGATGCCATCCCCTTTGCCGACCGCGACCTGTTCCTGGACGAGTGGCGCAAGTGGGGCTATGACCTCGACAGCCCCGAGGTGCCCTTTGTCAAGGAGCTGCCGGCGCCCTTTCTGACCATCATCGCCGGGCGGGGCTGCGTCTACAACTGCTCTTTCTGCAAGCCGGGCGAGGACCTCATCTTTGGCAAGGGGGTGCGCCGCCGCTCCGTGGACAACGTCATCGCACGAGCTGGAGGAGCTGCGCGAGCGCTATCACTTTGCCAGCTTTATGTTCCACGACGACTGCCTGACCGAGGACCGGCGCTGGGTGGCCGAGTTCACCCGGCGCTACCAGGAGGAGGGCTTTACCCAGCCCTTTTTCTGCCAGAGCCGGGCCGACATCATCGCCCGCCACCCGGACATGGTGGAGATGATGGCCGATGCCGGTCTTGCGGGCTACTTTCGTCGGCTTTGAGAGCGGCAACGACGCGGGTGCTCAACTTTCTGCGCAAGGGCACCACGCCGGAGCGGAACCTGGAAGCGGCCCAGGTCTGCCGCCAGTATGGCCTCACCATCTGGGCCAACTATATGCTGGGCATTCCCACCGAGACCAAGGACGAGGTCATGGACACGGTCAACATGATCCGCGAGATCGATCCCGACTACTACAGCCCAGCTTTCTTCACACCCCATCCGGGCACCGATCTGTACGACTATTGCGTCGAGCACGACCTGAGCCTGATCACCGACTATGACAGCTACCGCCGCAATCCCACCGAACCCAAGATCAAGGGCCAGGACTACGAGTTCCTCAAATGGGCCCGAGACCACAGCCAGGAACGGTTGTTCAAGAACCGTGTGCGCCGCGGAGGGCGGGCCTTTGCCGAAAAGTACGCCGATCCGGCCCGCTATGCCCGCAAGGCGCGCAAGATCCTGGGCGTTCAGACGCCGGGTTCGGACAATGGCTCGTTTCGGGCGGTGAGGGCGCGGGATAGACAGTTCGAGACGGTATCAGGCTGACCCGAGTCCCAGCCAGGCCGCAAAGCGAGTCCAGAAGGAGGCCGCTGGTTCCGGATCCGGGTCCTTTCCCTCCAGACCGGGATCGGCAGGTGGCTCATAGGCCATCAGGCGCCCGCTCGGTTCACCGGCATCGTCATAGTTGATGCGCACGTAGCTGAGCAGTCGTTCGTCCGTAAAGCGCTCCGGATGCTGAAAGAGTTCCTGCCAGGTATGTTCGCCGGCTGCGGAGAGGTCGGCGCGCCAGGTCCATGTCCCACTGTTGATATAGGTACCGCCATCCGGTAGGAGCTCCTTGGCCGCGTCGTGGGTATGGCCAAAAGTCACCAGTTTGACACCTTCTTCTTGTGCCCGCACCTTGGCAATCTCGTATAACGAGGAATTGACCCTGGCCCGTATCTGGTCGCCCATGGCCACCGGGTCCGGCTGGCGGGGCATGGGGGCCAGATCCCCTTTGTCAAGTTCGGTGGATGCGGCCAGGATGTCCGCTACCTCGGCGTTAAATTCGGCGCGGTAGGCCTCGTCGGACTCGTAGCGCTGCGCCATTTCCTGCCACCTGGACGGGATCTTCCAATTGGCGAAGAAGCGTTGCGCTTGGTTCCTCCGCGCCGGGTTCCTCGACGTCGCGGACGACTTCGGAAAAGATGCCCGGCAGGGCACGGATCAGTGTGGCGATGGACCGTGCGGCAAAGGGAAAATCGTAGGCCAGCGCGTACCAGACCAGGGCGGTGATGGGCTTGACGCCGTCGATCCAGTACTTGTCCCTTTCTACCTCGTTAAAGACGTCCATGACAAACCAGGAACCGGCCGGGATGGCCAACTGGCCCGGTTTGTCGTGGTCATGGGGCTCCTCCATGTCATCCACCCGGTCCACGACCTCTGCATACTGATTGCCGTGCTCAACGTAAATGCCCTCACGGCTGATGCGCCGTTCCTCAAAGATCAGCAGTGCAGCCCGGTCCCCGGTGGCAGCGACGGCTTGGCGGATGGCCTGCTGTACGGCTGGCCAGTGCAGGTTGACGTCGTGGTTGCCCTTCACAAAGGTCAGGTAGCGGGGCGGCGGCCCTGTCTGGATGAACCGCTGTAGGGCATCGAAAAAGATTGGGTGCCCGGCGATGATGAGGCGCATCTTGCGCTTCGAATCTGGCTCCGACGAGGAATGATACCGCTTGGGCCGGTACTCCCGGGCCGGATCAAATTCGTCGACGTGGGGTACCTGGAGCATCTCAAATGCGTCGCCATTGATGATCAACTCTACCTCTGTGCCATCACGGTCGCTCTCGGCGGCGATGTCGTCCAGAAAGGCGGAAAATTCTTTGTCGCTGCCAAAATCCTCCAGAGGGTTTCCCTCATCCACGCGACCCGCACTAAGATGCAGGTCACTGATGACAATCTTGAACTTGCCGGGCATCATACACCTCCTGTTCACTCTCAGTAGTCAGCTTTTCCTCGTCATGGATGCGCCACAGCTTTTCCAACCAGGCAGGCGTGGTCGCTTCTGGGATCAGGTCGCCACGGCGGAGGTAGGGTTTCAGGTCGAGGATCGGGGTGCCCTCAAAAGCGTCCAGGCCCTGTACATAGAGTCGCACACCCTGCCGCTCCAGTAGGCGGACGGGGGTGATAGCGATAGGGTTGGGCCGGTGGGGCGAGCGCGTAGCAAAAATGCCTCGCAGCGGCATTTCCTCACGTCCTTCGGGCCGGACCTGTAGCGAATCCAGGTCCAAACCGGAGGGAGCTTGATCCAGCCACCACAGTCACCCAGATGTGAGAGAACTCTTCGATCCCATCGAGTGCCTCTTTCCAGGCTGCGTCTATCTCGATCACTGCCTGCTCTGCATCCAAGTTACGGGCTTTGGGCCGTGTGGGGCCCTGCACGACCCGCCCAATGGCCTTGAGTTGGAGATTAGGATCCTTCTTCATTTCCTGCTCCCAGGTACACATACTGCTGGGCGTCAAATTCCCAGTCAAGGATGGCTTCCAACTCTACCTCGATGTGCGGCCGCAGAGGGTCAATGCGCTTGACCAGGTGCACGTCCACGATCCGGTTGTCGTTGACGCCCAGGGCATCGCAGATGGCATCCTGGGCGATCTTGAGCCCGCCGTCCAGATCCCGGCGGCGGGGAGTCTCGAAATAGAAATCGATGAACAGTCCGACAAAGCCCTGGCGCAGGGCAGCTACCAGCGCATCGGAGATGGTTCCATCCGCCCAACGCTGGCGGATGGCTGTTCCCACGTCTTTCTTGTACTTGCGGCTGGCTCTGCTCAGCACGCGCCTGCCATTGACCGTGGCGTATTGCTGGTTGATGCTGGGCGGCAGCGGCAACTCGAACCTTGCTCGCAGCGCATGATCGGTCGTCATGCCCTCAGTGTAGCACGTTTGTTCGGATCTGGCAAGGGCTGGCTGCGGTGCGTTGCACGCCTATTATACCACATTCTGTCAATGTGGGCCAGCGGGTTGGTCACCCTCCTGCTCACAGAGCATGTCATCACGCTGGATCCGGAGTTCATCGAATTGCACAGTCACCAACCTTTGTGATCTTTTGCGGGAGCACGAATTACACTTCATGATGCTCGCTGCGTAGAATTGCTGGTGCCAGCAGCCAACTACTTGACAATGCACACAGGTTGTGATAAGGTATTCTCCGATCAGATAGGTCTGGCTCAGATATTTGGGCACTCTCCTTGACCGCTTGAGCGGGCCGCTTGGGCTGCTCGAACGGGACGACATGGACATACACGGTTGGCCGCGGTACAATCCGGGGCCGGAGGGTGAGTGATGACCGCGTTGCAGACTGCCCCTTACTCCTCCAGGGTCCTCCCCGAAGGCACGGTGACCTTCCTTTTCTCCGATATCGAAGGCTCCACGCAACTGCTCTACCGCCTGGGCGACCAGGTCACGGCGGTGCTGGCCGAGCATCACCGCATCCTGCGGGAGGCGGTGGCCCACGGCGGCGGTCAGGTGGTGCGCACAGAGGGAGATGCCTTCTTTGTGGCCTTCCCCCGCGCTACCGATGCTGTGGCCGCGGCCGTGGAGGCGCAACGCAGCTTGGCACAACACGCCTGGCCTGAGGGCGCGGCGATCCGGGTGCGCATGGGGCTGCACACGGGCGAGCCCGAGGTGGCGCTGGACGACTATGTCGGGCATCGACGTGCACCGCGCGGCGCGCATCGCCCACGTGGGCTACGGCGGCCAGGTGCTGCTCTCGGAGACGACAGCGGCGCTGGCTGGGGACGAGCTGCCACCCGGTGTGAGCCTGCTGGACCTGGGCCGGCATCTGCTGAAGGACATCCGCCGGCCGGAACGCATCTGCCAGTTGCAGATCGAGGGCCTGCCCGCCGAGTTCCCGCCGCTGAAGATCGCTGGGCACGCTTGCCCCCGGAAGGGGCGCGGCTTGCCCGGCAGGTGGGCGCCTGCCCCTATCGCGGCCTGGCGGCCTTCCGCGAGGCCGATGCGCCGTTCTACTGCGGGCGCGAGGCGTTCGTCGGCCAGTTGGAGCAGGCGGTGCGGCGCCAGGCCGTTGACGGCGGTGATCGTCGGCTCCTCTGGCTCGGGCAAGTCGTCGGCGCTGTTTGCCGGGCTGCTGCCGCGGCTGCGGGAGGAGGGCGGCTGGCAGTTCGCACTGCTGCGCCCGGGCGCCCAACCGTTCTACGCCCTGGCGCGGCGCGCTGCTGCCGCTGCTGGAGCCGGGCCTGAGCGAGACCGATCGCCTGGCGGAGACGCGCAAGCTGGCCGAGCGGCTGGCCAGAGAAGGAAGTCAGCCTGGTGCAGGTGGTGGAGCGGATCCACGAGAAATCGCCCGAGACCCGGCGGCTCCTGCTGGTCGTGGACCAGTTTGAGGAGCTGTACACCCTCGTGCACGGATGCCGCTCGCCCAGCAGGCATTCATCGACGCAGCTGCTGGCGGCGGCGGACGCGAGCAAAGGCCGGCGGCCGTCAGCCGTGTGTCATCCTGCTGACGCTGCGGGCGGACTTCATGGGGCAGGCGCTGGCCTACCGGCCGTTCGCCGATGCCTTGCAGGAAGGCTCGCTGCTGATGGGGCCGATGACGCGGCAGGAGCTGCGGCGTGGCCATCGAAAAGCCGGCCGAGATGCAGGGGGCGGCCTTCGAGGCGGGGCTGGTGGAACGGATCCTGGACGATGTGGGCGACAAGCCGGGCAACCTGCCGCTGCTGGAGTTCACGCTGACGTTGCTTGTGGGAGCGGCAGACCGACGGCTGGCTGACCCACACGCACTACGAAGCCATGGGCAGCGTCGAGGGCGCGCTGGCAACCTACGCCGACCAGGTGTACGCCGAGCTTGAGCCGGAGGAACAGGAGTCGGCGCGGCGAGCGTTGGTGCAATTGGTGCGACCCGGCGAAGGGACGGAGGACACGCGCCGGGTGGCGACCCGGGAGGAGCTGGGGGAGGAGAACTGGAAGCTGATCCAGCACCTGGCGACCGGCGGCTGGTGGTGACGGGCGGGACGACGCAGGGCATGAGACGGCGGAGGTGGTGCACGAGGCGCTGATCCAGCGGTGGGGGCGGTTTCGGGAGTGGATGGACGCCGATCGCGCCTTTCGGGCCTGGCAGGAGCAGCTGCGCGGCAACCTGCGCCAGTGGCAGGAGAGCGGGCAGGATGAGGGTGCGCTGCTGCGCGGCGCGCCGCTGCTGGTAGCGCAGAACTGGCTGGCCGAGCGCACGGCTGAGCTGAGCGAAGCCGAGCAACAATTCATCCGGGACGGGGTGGCGCTGCGGGAGCGGCGGGCAGCCGAGCGCGAAGCCCAGCGACAGCGAGAGCTGGAGGCAGCGCATAGGCTGGCCGAGGCGGAAGGCCGCCGGGCTGAGGATCAGGCTCAGGCTGCAGCTCGGCTCAGGCGCAGGGCGCTTCTCCTGACCGGAGCATCGATCCTGGCCGTCATCCTGGCAGCGATCGCCTTTCTGGCTTTCCGCCAGGCCAATCAGAATGCCCAGGCCGCTGAGATCGCCAGCTCGCGGGCGGAGCAGGAGCAGGCGGCCGCCGAGGCAGAGGCCGAGGCGCGCGCGACGCAGCAGGCCCTGGCCGAAGAGCAAACGCGCCTGGCCACATCCCGCGAGCTGGCCGCGGCCGCGGTGAACAACCTTCAGATCGACCCGGAGCGTAGCATACTGCTGGCATTGGAAGCTCTGAAGGAAGCCGATACCCTCGAAGCGCAAAGTGCCCTGCACCAGGCGATCCTGGCTTCACGCCTGGTCGCTAGCATCCCTGCCGATAGCCAGTCCGTCTTTGGTGTGGCTGCCAGCCCTGACGGGAGCAAGTTTGCCGCCGCTGGCATGGATGGTGTATTGAAGATCTGGGCGATGAGTGACTTGAGTGCATTGTCCGCCACCTCGCCGCTGCTTGCGCTGGAGAACCCAATTGACTTTGATGTTTCGATGGAAACAGGCGGCTATACCCTGGCTTTCAGTCCGGATGGCAGCCGGTTCGCAGTAATCGCTGACAATCAAAGCGCCAGAATCTATGACGCCTCAAGCGGTCAATTGCTGCAAACCTTGTCCAGTCAGAGCGGAAACGTGTATAGCCTCGCCTTCGACCCGGATGGAAAGCGTCTGGTCACGACCAGTGCTGGCGGCATGGCGGTTGTTTGGGATGTCCTTACCGGGGATGAGCTGTTGACCGTCACCGTTCCTGAATATGCAATCTATGGCGCCGTCTTCTCTCCAGACGGTAGGTGGCTGATCACCGGCAGCGATGATGCACTGGCTCGTTTTTGGGACCTGGATAGCAATTCAGGCAAAGAGATGTTCTCTCTGAGCTTTGATTATATGACGGAAGGAGTGCCTGGCGCCTTCGCCTTCAGCCCGGACGGAAAGTTCCTGGCGATTGGCGCGGGAGCGGTCGCCAAAGTGTGGGATTTTCAAGTACTGCAGGCGGACCCGTCGGTCAAACCCTTGTTTACCTTGTTTGGACATCAGAACAATACGAACAGCCTGGTATACACCGAGGACGGATCACGCTTGGTCACCGGCAACGCGGATGGCACCGCCAAAGTTTGGGATGCTGCAACGGGTCAGGAGCTATTCACGCTTGCCGGAGGAACGAGAAGTATTAACAGCCTCGCAATCAGCCCGGATGCGATGCATGCATTAAGCGCGCATGGCGACGGCCAGGTCAGGATCTGGGATATCTCCCCTACCGGAAGCCATGAATGGTGGGCAGCCTTCCCGGCCTACCGCGGTCATATCAGCCTAGATGGCGAGCATCTGGCCACGGCCTATCCAACTTCGGAACTTACAGGCGAGTCGCGATTCCAGTTGTGGGCGCTTTCCCCTTCTGGTGTCAGGGAGACACAAACCATCATAGTGAACCCTGGGACACCAGTATGGCAATATGGTTTTGCTGCAGATCTCTCTCGTTATGTTACAATTGATGCAGATATGATGCTCAAATCATGGGAGCCTACAACAGGTCAGTTGATACAATCGTTCCCAATTGGCCAAACCGCAACATCCAGCGGTCATGATACGGATTTTGTCTTTGGATTCGATTTCAGTCCAGACGGCACGCGATGTGCCACTGGCGGCGATGATGGCCTGGCAATCGTGTGGGATTTAGCCAGCGGTAAGCCACTATTGACCCTCACCGGTCACGAAGGGCCGGTGAGGTTTCTTAGCTTCAGCCCGGATGGTACCCGTCTGGCGACTGGCAGCCTGGATGGAACGGTGCGCATCTGGGATACCGTGAGCGGCCAATGGCTGCAAACCTTTTCCGGCCATGAAGGATTTGTAGCCGATGTTGAGTTCAGCCCGGATGGGAAACGCCTCTTGACAGGCAGCGGCGATGCCACCGCCAAAGTGTGGGACATCTTGACAGGAAAGGAGCTGCTCACCCTCAGGGGTCATATCAGCACGGTCTTTTTTGTGGACTTTAGCCCGGATGGCACGCGCGTTGCTACTGGGAGCACGGACGGGAACGCCAAAGTATGGGACGCCTCTGCCGGACAAGTTTTGTTGACTTTGCCAGGTTTTGTGGTTGAGTTCGCGCCAGATGGAAAGAGCCTGATGGCAATATCAATCGCAGATATGGTTGGGCGGGGATTTTTTCTTGATGTACAGGAGCTAACTGCCCTGGCTCGCTCACGTCTTACGCGCACATTGACCACTGCGGAATGCCAGCAATACCTGCATGTTGCGCAATGCCCGGAGACACCCTGAGGTGATCTGGGAGCAATCGAGGGCCTGGGCAAGAGCAGTATCGTCTTCAGCCCTGGCGGCCGCCGCGTGGCGGTGGGTAGCGTGGGCGGCACGGTGTTCGTCGTCGACGCGGCCCCGGCCGAGTTGACCCTGTCGGGGCATACCAACATGGTGTTGGGCCTGGCTTTCAGCCCCGATGGCACGCGTCTGGCACCACCAGTTGGGACAGTACGGCTGCAACGTCTTTAACCTCTCTCCAGACGCGCAGCACATTCCCACTCCATATCTTGCCGATTTCCTTAACGGTAGAGCCGTGCCGGACCAGCTCCAGCGTAACGTTGCGCGTCTCGCTGGCGTCGCACCACCCATCAAGACTGAAGCTGTAGTTATAGAAGTCTGAGCTGATGCCGACGTGATCAATACCGATGCGATTCACCACGTAATCGACCTGGTCAACGAGATCCCGCGCACTCGGCCTCCCGTGTTTCTTCTCGATTTCCTCCAGCCGTTGCTCATATGCCATGCGTGTTTCCGCACTGCGGTCCCCGAGTGCCAGAAAGAATGGCCAAAAGCCGACGGGGAGGGCGAATTCTACCCGGAGGTCAGCGATCTCTTCTGCCTTCTCTGAGGAGTCCGTCTTGATGGCGCGCTTCAGCCCAACGATATGAATAACCCCGCCATTCTCTTGGAGTCCGCCTAATACCCACATGATACGAGCGCGTTCTTCTGTCAAACAGAGGAGTCAGCTCATGGAAAACCATCACTGGTGCGAGGCACAGCCGACCGCAGCCCCCTGCATCAAGAAGACAAGCCGTTCAGTTCAGTTCCACGTAATACAGCTCGTTGGCCAAGGCCTCGACGATCCGCTTGTTGAGGGTGAGCTTGTCGCCGGGGATGATCGAGCGACGAAAGCGACTCCCGCCTTGCTACCTGCCAACCGCTGTTAGCCCAAAGGGCAGTTCACTCCTCGACATAGCCCGCGGGAGGGTGAACCCTCGCGGCAATGACACGGCCCGGCCGTGTCAGAAGCTGATCGGCTCCTTTGAATCATCTGCCATCGTCCAGAAATGGGCTTCGCCCGTGAATATCCGGCAAGGTCGAACAAAGGGTTTGACCGAGAACCCGGCGATGGCATCAATCCAAGCCCTATTCTCATACGCTCTTTCCAGGCTTTTTTCGTCCTCCAGAAACTCGACCTCGCCCGTTACCCTCATCTGTTTCCAGTCAGCCGGGCCTGACCCATTGAAGAAACACACCTCAACCCTGGGGTTCTGCTGTAATTGGCTGGTAACGTCCTTTCCAGCGAGCGGTATGAAGTAGAAACCGCTTTCGTCGGCGTACCACAGATAGAAGGTTCTTACTCTCGGCTGATCTCCGTCTGTCGTGGCCAGGTAGCAAACGGGGTTGTCATTCGCGAACTCGAAACAGTCCTTGAGGTCCACTTTTCACTCCTTTCGCTCTCACTTCTGAGAGCAGCAACTCGGATCAACAGCCACTGATCACCCTCCCGCAAGCCACAACAACGCCTACTCGGAGCTGTGCGCTGCGCAGCCCAGGCTGTACAACATGGCAAGCACTTGTGCAGTCTGCCATCTGCCGATCCCAGTGCGGCTGTGATGAGTCCTCGGAAGTCACAGCGAACTGCGAGTGCATCTATACTATACCACCGTTAGACTGAGTTGTCAATGGTTCAAATTGACCCATTATGCAGGCGATTTCACATCGATCTGGGTGTAGATGTACACTGCCTCGATCTAGCCGTTATGTCTAATTAGACATAGGTCGTCCCGGACAAAGATTGCTTGCTCAATGGGGGATTGGCAAGAATCTATTGCACGAATGGCAGGCGATGACAGTATTGATGGACACAACCTGCCCGAACCTTTCGCCTTGACGGCGCGCTTGGTGATACCTCCGCCTGGACGCAGACAAAAAGTATCATGACGCGATAGAAACCAGCGGGTCCCAACTCGCCGATCATGCCCATTGTCGTATTAGACCTTCCACCACCTGCGCGAGTTTGGGTCCGACGTTCCCAATGCTTTCCAGACCTTTCGCACCCATTTGGCGGTAGATCAAGCCCAGGTCCTGGGGTGTATCCTCAATGGCCCAGGCGGCCTTGCGATAGGCCCAGACGCGGTGTTGGGGCTCGCTATTGAGTTCCATGTAGTAGGTCTGATTGGCCAGGGCCTCGACAATCAGCTTGTTCAGGGTGCGCTTGTCGCCGGGGATGATGGGCCGGGGCATTCGGTCGGAGATGCCGTACTGCTCGCACAGCTCGCGCAGGCGCAGGGCGATGGGCTTCCAGTCGCCGCGGACGGGGCCGTAGCTGGTGGGCGGGTAGAGGGCCTGGTAGGGTTCCAGCAGGTCGGGGAAGCGGTCGCGCAGGACGCCAAAGAAAAAGTCGCGCTGCTGGTCGGCCAGGGTCAAGCCGCCGGCCATGACGAACTGGCCGCCGTGCTCGGCGGTCCACTTGACGACGTGCTGCAGGTTAGCGTCGTCGTCGCACAGCCCCGGCAGGATGGGCATCATGCAGGTGCCGGTCAGGATGCCGGCCCTGGACAACTGCTCCATGGCCGCGAAACGTTTCTCCAGGGGCGGGGCCAGGCGCTCCATACGGCGCACGATCTGGTAGTGGGCCGAGTCGGGGGTGGAGATGATGCTGAAAAAGACGACGGCTGTGGCCCGGTCATTGATATCCCGGATCAGGTCCAGGTCTCGCAGCACCAGCGGTGAGCGCTCGAGGATGGAGACAGGAAAGCCCAGCTCCAGACAGACCTCCAGCATGCGCCGCGAGAGCTGGAACTTGCGCTCGGCGGGCTGGTAGTCACCGGTGGCGACCAGGTCGACGGGCGAGCGGCCCAGGGCCCGGCGCAGCAGGTCGGGGGCGTTTTCCTTGGGTTGGATGCGGAAGGCAAAGTCTGCCGGATGCTCGTACGGATAGTACTTTCTGTTCGCGGCAGTAGCAGAAGTCACAACCGTGCTGGCAGCCCTTGTAGGGGTAGGCGCTATAGCGGACCCAGAACCAGTGGTCAGGGCGCTTGTGCTTGTTCAGGATCGTTTTGGGCCGGTAGGGCACGAATTGCGTGCGTCTTGTCATGATCTGACCTGATCAGGACAGAATCGATAAGCTGGATTCTGCCCAGAGTCTTCTCGCCAGCGAACGGATTGGAGTCTGTCCGTATTGTACTGGGGAACGAAGAAAAGGTCAACCGGCGAGCAACATCTCTAGCCAGCGACGGGCCGCTTGCGGCGATTCCAGCCGCAGGTCCGCCTCGGTTTCCCGTGGCTCCGCTGCCACAACAACGGCGATGCCCCCGCGCGCCTTGATCGACGCCAAACGCCTCTTCATCCTTGTCGTCGTCGCCCAGGTAGAGGGGTACCGCCCCGCGCCAAGGGTAGTGGTCCAGCAGATAGGCGACCGTCAGGCCCTTGTGCGCCAGCTGGGGGCCGATCTCCAGGAACTTGTGCCCGCCCAACAGGCGGAACGATCTCCGGATCAGCTCGGGTCAGCGCCGCTGTCTGCCAGCCGGCTGGCGCTGGCCAGCACCCGTTCGGCCTCGTCCTCGGCGGCAAAGCGGGCGTGGAGCGCCAGCGCCCAGCCCTTGTCCTCCAGGAAAAAGCCCTGCCGCCCGGCGATCAGCTCTGCCCATCGGGGCTTGAGGGCATCCAACGTGGGGCGTACGACGTATCATAGTCCAGCC
The DNA here is from genome assembly GCA_963700285.1 of uncultured Chloroflexia bacterium. Taxonomy (GTDB): domain Bacteria; phylum Chloroflexota; class Anaerolineae; order JAAYZQ01; family JAAYZQ01; genus CAWANP01. Next base: position 1,127,328 of record CAVOXA010000001.1, read on the forward strand.
GGTCGATCCGCTCGCCCTCAGGGCGTCTGCAGCTCGATGCCGTAGGTGCCGGCCAGCAGAACGCCGGGCACAGGGACCAGCTTCTGCACGTGGCTCAGCCGCCGGCCGCTGACCATGGCCACACGGAATGCGAGGGTGCCGCGCCAGCCGCTGCGATCAGGTCGACCAGTTCTGGATCAGGGTTGACGTGGTCCGGCGTGGGGGCAAAGTCGGCCAGGGTGCCGTCATAGTCCAGGAACAGCCACAGGCGCTCTGCCTGGGCCAGTCGCTGCTTTCACCCCTTGGGGAGTCGCTACCCTCACGGCGTCCTCCCGGCTCCGGAGCAGGGGCTCGATGTCGCGGCGAAAGATGGCCTGCCAGGTATAGTCCTGCCGCACCCGGCGGCGCAGGCGATGCACCGGGCTGTCGCTCGGCCCAGGCCAGAATCCGCCCGGCCAGGTGGTCGGGCGCATCGTCCAGGTCGAACAGGATCACGTCCTCGCCGCCAATCTCCACGGCGGCCGGCACCTCGGTGCACACCACGGGGATGCCGACCAGCCCGGCCTCCAGCACCGGCATGGCAAATCCCTCGCGGTGGCTGGGCATGAACATCAGGTCGCTGACGCGGAACAGGTCGCCCACCACGCCGGCGTCGATGAGGTAGGGCTCGTCGGGGTCGCTCCCCGATTCAAAGACAAAGCGCATCTCCTCTTCCACGCCCAATTCCTGGCGCAATGCCTGCAACGAGCGGAAATAGGCCATGCTCTCCGCGTCGTGGGGGTCGGGCGGGCCGGTGAGGACCAGCCTGGGGCGACAGCCACGCGCTTTCAGCGCAGCCACCACCCGCAGCGCATACTCGATGTTCTTGGCCTGGGTGACTCGCACCGGCATCAGCAGCACCAGGTCGCTGTCCAAGCAGGCCCAGGCGCTCCACCAGGGCTGCCCCTTCCGCCGACAGGCCCAGCAGCGCCTGCGGATCGACGCCGTTGTAGATCACGCGGATCTCTTCCGGCGGGCAGCCGTACAGCCCGGCCAGTTCCTGCTGCCGGCGCTGCGAGACGACGACGTAGGTCACGTCCGGGCGCCGGGTGCGCAGCAGATCCCAGGGATAGCCGGGATGGACCTTCGAGCCGGAGCTGGGGCTGGTCCAGGTAAAGTCGTGACACCAGGCGATGCAGTGCGGATGCGCCGTGCCCATCCAGCAGGCGATAGAGCGCGGCCGTCAGGGGCAGGTTAAAGTGCTTGGTAAAGACGTTGTGGACGATGACGTTGTCAAAGCGCGTTCAGGATGGGCGCCAGCGTCTCGGCTCAGTCGGCTCGCTCATGGCCTCGAACTCGGGCGGCACCTGGCCCTGCTCCAGCTGTGCGCTCATCTGCGCAATCTCGGCGTACTGCGAGTCCATCTCGGGCACGAGTACCAGGTCGACGCCCTCTGGCAGCGCCTCGGCCTCACCCCGGCCGGCGACGACGGTGACCGGATAGCCAGCCTGCGACGAACGTCTGAGCGTGGGCCTGGATCACGGCTTCGACCCCGCCGACCACCGGCGGGGCGGTGTAGTGCAGAATGGCGATTCGAGGGTAGTTTCATCGGGCCAGACTCCTTCACAAGTTCAGCTCGGCGACTGTCTCCAGCTGGCGGCAGAGCCAGTCAGCGATGTCCTCCCGCTCGATGAGCCAGCGCAGCCGGCTGGGCGCGCTCCTGGCGCTCCTCGGCGGGCATGACCAGGGCCTGGTGGAGCGCTTCGGCCGTGGCGTACACGTCGCAGGGTGAGATGACCAGCGCGCCAGGCTCCAGTTGCTGGCGCGCGCCGGCTCGTTCGGAGAGGATGAGCACGCCGTCGCGCTGGTTCACGATCGGACCCTCTTTGGCCACCAGGTTCATGCCGTCGGCGATGGCGTTCACCAGCAGCACGTCGTACAGCTGCATGGCCGCCACCGCCCGCGGGTAGCTCTCGCCGACCAGCACGCGCACCGGTTCCCACTCGCTGTCGCCGTAGGTGGCATTGACCCGCCCGGCAGTGGCCATCAGGTCGTCCAGGTAGTGCCGGTATTCCTCCACATCCAGCCGCGATGGCACCAGCAGCGCCAGGAACTGGACCTGGCCCCGGTGCTCGGGATACAGTTCCAGCATCTCCTCAAAGGCCAGGAAGCCCCGCACAATGTTCTTGCTGGGCTCGATGCGGTCGATGCGCAGGATCAGCTTCCGGTCACCGACGATATCCTGGATTTCGGCTGCGATGCTCGGCCACCTCCGGCGACGCGGCGAGCTGTCTGCAGAGCCTCCACATCAATGGAGATGGGAAAATCACGCACGTGGGTGGCGTGATTCCTGATACCACACCCGGCTCCGGCGGTAGTTGACCGCGGCACGGGGCAGGAACGACTCGCAGGTGCGGAGAAAGTTCTGCCCATCCTCGCGGGTCTGAAAGCCCAGGACATCCACGGCGCACAGCCCATTCAGGATGTCCTGTCGCATAGCCGGCGGCAGGATGCGCCAGTACTCCGGCCCGGGCCAGGGGATGTGGATGAAGTGCAGAATCGTGGGTCGCTCGCGCCGCCGCAGCCCAGCGCGCAGGTGACGGGCCACCAGGTAGAGGTGATAGTCCTGGAGCATGACCAGGGTGGGGCGGGATGTAGCCCGGACCCGCTGGACGATGGCGTCGGCAAACTGGCAGTTGACGGCCTTGTAGCCCTCTTCCCAGGCCTGCCAGGTGGCACGGTCGATCACCGGCGCCCGCGGCACGTCCCACATCGAATGCTGCAGGAACCAGAGCAGCGGATTGGCGATGACATTGTAGTACCCATCGTAGGCAGCTTCGTCCGGCGAGAGAAAGTGCACTCGCACGGCGGTACCATCGTCAAGGGCCACGCGCCCCTGTTCCCAGTCAGCGTCGGCCTCCGTCCGGGCGCAGGCGATCCAGGTGGCATCGCGTGTGCCGGCACAGGCCGGTCAGGGCCGTGACCAGCCCGCCGCCACCTCGCTCGAATAGCAAGCGTCCCATCCTCGGCCTGCTCAAAGGTCACCGGGCCACGGTTGGCGGCGATGATCAGCGCCCGGTCGGCAAAGAACTCGGTTTGCAGCGCCTCACAGCGCTGGCGAGTCGACTTCTCTATCCAGTTCCATCATTCGACCCTCCCATGGACCGGACCTCCTCCTCGCGGCTGGCCTGGATGGCCAGGTCGATAAAGACGGCAGCGGTCCAGCCAAAGACCTCGGCGGCGGTCGCCGGCGGCTCGCCGGTTTCGGCGTGATAGTACTCATAGATGCCGGGCTGGTCCATGATCAGATCCAGCGTCTTTTCCAGCAGGGCGTCGCGCCAGGTCGAACTCGCCGACCTGCCGCAGCGCCTCGATAAAGATATAGTTGATGTTGACCCACACCGGGCCGCGCCACATCGTCTCCGGATCGTAGTGCGGGTCGTTGCGCGCCACCGAGGGGATGGCGTACTCTCCCCAGAACTGGTCAGGGTCGGTCAGGTGGGCGATGCAGCCGGTCGCGGATGTCGTCGGGCAGCTGGCCGGTCCACAGGGGGTAGAGGTTGAAGGGCGTGACCACCGGGATGGGTTGGTTGTCGTGCAGGGCGCGGAACAGGCCCGCCTCCTCGTCCCAAAAGTCCTCGATCATGCGCCGCACGATGGCCGCGGCCCGGCGGCGCCACATGGCCCCTTCGGCCTCCATGCCCAGGGCCTCGGCCATCATCGCCAGCGAGCCCATCTGCACGCAGAGATAGGTGTTCAGGTCAGGCGATTCGACCGGCATCCCATAGTCCCACAGCGGGCTGTCGTCCAGGCCGGAGGAGTAGGGATGGTTGTACTGGGCCAGGCCGTCGGCGTCGTCGTCGTTCATGCTGAACCACCAGGCGTTCCAGCGCACCAGCGGCACATAGATCTCTTGCAGGAACTCCAGATCGGGGTCGAGTCTCGTGCAGCTTGAGCGCCGCCCAGGCCATGATGGGCGGCTTGGTGACCTCGGCCCGCAGCGGATGCTCGATGTCGGCGACCACGGCTTCGTCGTAGACGGCATCGGGGATCATGCCGTCGGGCAACTGGCAGGCCAGCATGGTCCGCAACTGGTTGCGGGCCAGCTCCGGGTCCACGTGGCGAAAGGCCAGGGCGTGGAAGCAGGCGTCCCAGTTCCAGATGCCCACGTACTGCACCTTGGAGGGCATCATCGCCTCGTGCTCCACCCGTCCCAGCGGGCGCGACCAGGTTGTTGCTCATCACCCACCAGGCATAGTAGTAGTGATCCCGGATAGCGTTCGGCGACGGGCGGCACGCGGCAGAACCAGTCGTGCCACCGCCCCTCGGCAGCGGCCAGCGTCTCGGAAAAGGGGACCGGCTTTGCCATCCAGTTGCAGGTCGTTGCGGATGTTGAGGTGGATGGCCACGTCGTCGCCGCCGTCCACGACGAACTCGATGGCATAGGCCTCCCGTTCCAAGCCCAACTCGTTTCTGAGCACCTGGCCGTTGGTGCGATAGGACAGGTTGCGCACCCCCACCAGGCTGCCGCCATCGTCGCCCTGCTGCCACATCTGGGTGCTGACGCGGAAGCGGATGCCGGCTGGCACTCCTGGCGGCAGGCCCACGGCCAGCGTGTCGTTCCGGTGGAAAGCCAGGGAGAAGGTGCCCAGCCGGGTCTGGAAAAGGAGGACGTGGGGATAGGTGGTCAGGTGATAGGTGAGCGGCATCCCCTCGCCATCGACGAAGCACAGGTCCTGGATGTAGGGCGGGCGGAAGCGATAGGTGTCCAGGCCGGGCTGGATGGCTGTCAGCCGCTCGGCGAGCTTGATGTAGAGGTGTTCGCCATCGGCTTCTTTGAACACCAGCAGCCGCGAGCCCCGGTCGCTGAAGGGCACGCGGGTGATGTCGATGCGGTTCTTGAGTGATTCCAGAAAGAAAGATGCTGTCATTGGTTACCTCTGCCCAGTAGTATACCACAGAAAACTGCCTGGCAGTACATTCGACTCGGCCCTTGTCGGATCGCCGAAATCAAGGCAGGGCACGGTCATAGGTACATTGTTCCCGGCCGCCCCGGAAGCTGATCGCGTTCTACTGATACTACTTGATATTTTGGTACAATGCAGGTACAATTGGGACGCGCTTGCATAGGAATTCTCGCCGGGATTGCCAGCCTTTCATGAGTCTTTGCCCTAACCCCGGTAATTCTAGAACTGGAGGCTAGCGAAACCCAGATGAACAAAGCACATAGAATCCCAAGTGCTGAATGCTCACAGCTCGCTGTGTTGCTTATCGACGCCCAACCCTGTTTCTGGGACTATGCGTTCCCCGATGACGACTTGCGCAAAGAAGCGGTCACGGTCCGACTCGAACATCTGCTGATGCTGGCCGGCTGGCTGGACCTGCCGGTGGTCGCGACTTTTGAGGATCCAGTTGCGAAAAACGGCGAGTTGCCAGAGCGACTGGAGGCGGTATTCCCAGCAGCCGCCCAGCGGTTCACCAAAAAGACCTACAATCTCACCCTGGAATGGACCATCAGCCAGGCCCTCAAGCGCTTGCCGGTGACACAATTCGCCGTTGCCGGGGCCGAGACCGACGTATGCGTCATGCAGTCTGTTCTGGGCCTGCTGCGCATGGGCTACCAGGTTTTTCTCCTGGAGGATTGTCTATTCACCACGGAGCCATACCCCGGGCCAGCCCTACGTCGGATGACCATGGCGGGCGCCATACCTACTACGCTCAAGTCGCTCGCTTACGAGATGGTGGTCAGCACCGAGCGCACACCTTGGTATCCCGAGGGCTGGATCGATGCGGAGAGATCGTACGCCAAGCCGTTTCCCGAACAGTTTGTCGTTCCCGAGGCGTGGCCTGCCTGGGCGCCGCGGCGGTAGGTCACTGCGCGCCGGCAGATTGCCGCGCAGGGTGGCCTTTTGGGTGCTGGGCCCGGCGGCGTGGCCACGCTCAAGTTGTTACACTTTGCGCGTCGTACCCGGCAACCCCGGGGCTGTGTTTGCCGGCCTACGCCTGAGGCGCAAAACGTGGGAGCAGATATGGTAGCAGGTTGGTCTGATCTGGCCGAGTCAGGCGGTCATGGGACTGCTGGCGCCTCGTAGTCCAAATCTCGCTTCACAAAACGCAAGGTCAGAGCCACCACGTCCTCGAACTCGCGGTCCAGGATAACGGTATGGCCCGAGTTTTCCATCCAATGTGCTTCTACCACGGTAGAACTCACACCCTCGCAGATGATCCTCCCGCTGTCGGGGGCGGTGGCGTCGTCCTGGCGACCCTGGACGATGAGAACGGGCTGGTAGATGAGGGGCAGGCGGCGCAGCACTTCCTTCTGCATACGGAAGAGCTGAAGGGCAGCCCGCAGGGGGTTGACGCGGTAGCCCTGCCAGCCGGCGCAGGGTTGCCAGTTGCTCTTGGCGATGGAGGATACAACCCGAGCACTGAGGTGCAGCAAGAGCCGGTCCCATCTGCCCAGGTTCAGTTTGATGGCGGGGGCGTAGGCCAGTACTCCCACTGTCTCGGGGTGCTCGCTGGCCAGGTACAAGGCCGTGAGGGCGCCCATCGACTCCCCTCCGAGAAAGACCTGTTCGCAATGTGATGCCAACTGCTGGTAGGTTCCCTCGCCTGCAGCCGCCCACTCCTGCCAGGTTGTTCGATTCAGTTCCTCGGGTGTGATGCCATGCCCTGTGAGGAGAGGTCCAGCCACCGTATAGCCTGCGCCGTGTAACCGGCGGGCCAAAGGGCGGACCTCCGCCGACGTAGCCGTCAGCCCATGAGACAAAAAGATACCCACGGGACCGGCCTCCCACAAGAAAGCTCCACCTTGCAGGTGAGGGTTGTGCAGGGCTGGACCCTGGTCCATGAGCTAACCTCCAAAAAAAGAGTGCGTGGACCAATCTTCTGGTCCACGCAGCGTTGATCTCTAGAATATTTGTTTGGCGCCAGCGGGTGCTCGTCCTACCAGCGATCGCCGCCTTGGCGGTTGTCCGCTCCATCCTTGCGAGGTTTTGCCTCGGCGACTTTTATCTCCCATTCGTCCACCGTCTTGCCGTTCAAGCCGGCGATGGCTGCCTGTGCGGTTTCATCGCTCGCCATCTCAACGAAAGCAAATCCTCTCGACCGTCCGGAGTAGCGATCCGTGATCAGGTTTGCCGACTCTACTTCACCGAACTCGGCGAACAGTGCGCGTATTGTATCCTCCGTCGTCTGGTAATTCAGGTTGCCGACGTATACTTTCTTGGCCATGTTTCTGCTACCAGCCTACAACAGTCACGTTGGCCGCCTTCAGTCCCTTGGGGCCCTGCTCGACGCTGAATTCGACCGCCTGTCCTTCCTCAAGATTGCGAAAACCATCGCCCTGGATCGCAGAGTAGTGGACAAAGACGTCTGCGCCATTGTCCTGCTCGATGAACCCGAATCCCTTTGATCCGTTGAACCACTTGACTTTTCCAGTTACTCGCTCCGACATTCTTCTACCTTTCTGATGCATCGTTAGGGCGAAGTGTGATCCTTCCCAGCATGCATAAAGCGCCCAGACCTGTAAGCCTGGGCGCTCATTTGCTTTGATCGAACCAGATTCTTACCTCGTCCTACGGCGTTATGCTACCATGATCACCCAGAACTGTCAAGTTCCGCCAGCATGTGGGTAGGCCCATAGGGCCAGCGTACTTGGCTCATCAATTCTGCATCTGTAGGTCAAAGCTGTACACCTGTTCATGGTCGCCTCCCATGGACACTGCAATGTCACCGGTGGTTAGACCGTAAACAACGGACCACATCGTGTTGGGCTGGGACACGTCCTCCAGAATTGCCATCGCCTGCATTGGAGATAGTGCTCCCTCGCCCTGCTCAAGAGCATGGTAGGCCCGGGCATATCGCGGGCAGAGGGTCTTTGCAGCCTCGGGGCTCCTGCCTGACATGAGAAAGTTGGTGGCCACCTGCCAGGGCTCTTGGTTGCGCAGGACCTTCATCTCGCCATCTATGAACTCGATGATAGCAGAGGTCCCCTTGCGGTCGGCTACCAAATAGTGCAAAGGAGGACCGCCGTCGAAATCTATGTGATACTCCCGAAGAAGGGCGATGGCCTCGTCGACGCTTCGCGCCTGATCCAGAATCAGGCGCATAGCCTGCAGGCCGCTGATAGTCGTCTGGAGAGGATCTGCCCGGTCCTGGGCATGGGGCACGGCCATCATGCCCACGGCCAGGCCCTGCTCATTCATGCCGTCGAATGGCCAGTAGGGCGCGTCCCGCAGCCTGAGCACCTCGATCCAGGGAGGAGTACCCCCGTCAAAGCCCAGGTATGAGATATCCACCAGGGATACGCTGTCATAGCCTTCCGGTGGGTGCGTAAAGAGGAGCAAGGTGGGCCGGTTGTGCCAGTCAAAGTTGCGACCCAGGAGCAGATCCCCGTCCCCGTCCAGCGAGGCAAAGACCGTGCAAGCCCAGCCAGGTTCGGGTCGATCTTCAGTCGGCCGCAGGCCGGCGCTGGCGCGTATGCCCTGTTGCAGGAAATCCTCGAATCCATAGCTCCCGTAAAAGTGCATCACGTAGAGAGGATAGTCATCAACTTTTCTGAAGGTGATCAGCGTGCGTGCCTGGCTGCCGAACAGGATGGTTAGTGCGGCGACCATTACTATCACGGCGCTCACCAGGATGATCACCCTGCTTCTGCGCGATGCCCGCCCGGTTCCTGGCTGCATCAGGCTGGTACCTCCTTGTGACACGACAGCGGATCCGGAAACCCATGAATTCAGTCTCACTGGGAAATCCGTGTCTTTCAGTCCGCCATGCTATCCCATGGCTCTATGACCACGGTTTCGATGGTTTCGTTGTCCTCTGCATAGGTGTAGCATGCCCGGACCCGCTCGCCAGCAAGGACTCGCGGGAGCCAATGGGCATTGTCCTGCCACATCTGCTCGAAGGGGATGGCGTCTACCGCGTACCAGGCCGGCGCCATCTCGCGGCTCTCCTCGGACTCTCCCTGCCAGGTGCTGGTCAGGAAGACGTGTACCGTCTGGCTCCAGGCAGGTTCTGCGGAGAACAGGAAGGTAAAATGACCTACCAATCCCAGATCCTGCTCCGCAACCCTGATCCCTACTTCCTCTTCTAGCTCTCGGACGGCAGCCGCGACCACGGTCTCCCCGGGTTCGACCTTGCCCCCGATGCCGTTGATCTTGCCAGCGGCAAAGCCGGCCTTCTTGAGCCCCAGGAGGACCTCGGTGGGCGGGTCTCCCTTCACAAGAAGGCACACCGTTGCATCGTTCAGGGGCCTTTTCGAGTCACTGTCAAAGCTCATAGGATCTAACGCGTATGGATCAACTTTCGTTCGCCCAGCATCTCGCTGTTTAGGGTGACGATCAGCCGGTAGACGCTGAGCTCTTTTACGCGCCGCTGTCCAAAGGCTGGGACGACCAGCGCTGTAATTCGACGATGTTGCCTTCAGGATCGGTCACATAGGCAAAGGTGATCTGGCCCACGCCGGAGATCTCCAGGGACTGGATCTGGCCGACGGCGCTGCCCCCGGCGGCCAGGACGACGTCGTGGGCGGCCTGCACATCGTCCACGGCGAAGGCGATGTGGCCAAAACCCGGGCGGTTGACGGCCATCACAGGGGATTCTAGCTGCTGGTTGTACTGAAAGACCTCGAGGGTGGGCCCTTGGTCGCCATAACCGGGGAGCCGGAGGTGGATGCCCTGGATCTGGGCATTTGGTACGCCAGTGGCGGCTTCCAGCCAATCACCGGCTAGATCGCGCTCTGGCGGTACCGGCGTGCAGCCAAAGATCTGTTCGTAGAAACGGGCCAGTCTTTGCCAGTCCTGGGCGACTAGGTTGGTGTGGACGAATCTGGCGTTCATGCTTTCATCCTTCTCTGGTACATAACGTCCAGCTCGGCGTGGATAACCAGCTAAACTGGCTAACGATTGGCCGGCCATGGCAGCATGCGGCGGCAGGTTCTGGAGGCTGGTATCAAGGGGCAAGCTGGCCGATCCTTCGCGCACTCGGGACGGGCCTGCCCTACGAAGATGAGTCGCGCCCGGCAGCGCGTATCACGGTGCCGACATTGTACTTCAAAAGACGTTGGGCTGCAAGGCGCCTGCGAAAGGCGGCCCACAAGAAGTGCCGGTCCGCTCGTCAGTAAGGGGCCGGGGTCTAGTACCTGACCGGGGCGAGTGGGCCCCTGGTCTAGGACGTGAGGGTAGGTAACTTCCTCCCGAATCTGTACCTAAAAGAGGATGTCAAAGATAGAAAGAAGATGATATAGTGTGTATGAACTATAGAATGAGAGATAAAATCTAAGAAAGATAGATATGGGCTTAAAAGCCTACTTTGAAGTATAGACAGTCTTTGATATATAGAGAGCATAAGGAGAAACTGCAATCATGGTGACGACGCTGTCCTCTGGTCGAATGTTCATGTTTGGTGCGGCGCTGGTGGTGGCGGTGCTTCTGGCCCCGGCACTGATCTATGCCCACATCTGGTGGCAGGCCGCGAAGCGGAGTAGGGTACAGCAGGCGAGAGAGTCAGGTCGTGGCAAGCTGATCGCGCAAAGCTTGCCTGGCAGGAGTCCCGGTCCACGGACCTGGCCCGAAGGCCAGGCACGGCCGAGCGCCCGGGCTACCGACTCGCGGTAACCGGCAGGTACACAGCGCGTTCCTTTCCTCTCCAGGTCGGGTGGAGCAGTGTCTTGTCTGAGCCCAGGGATGGGGTGAGGCTAGTGCTCAGTTGCCCTCGGAAGAAGGCCCATTCCTCACACTCGGAGCCATCGTCAAAGACGCGGTTGCCGCCCTCATCGGTGCATTGCGCCGATGAGGGCTTTGGCATGCGGGCGACCTACCGGTTCTTGTACGCCAAGGGCAGGTAGAGTTTCGGCATCTCTGGCGGGCCAGGGGCGACCGCGACCCCAGCGCTGAGCGGATCGGATAGGGTGATTGGGTGTTCCGGTGTACCTTCCGCCATCTCGGACAGGGATGCCGCTGATTTCGGATCGACGTCCCCGGCGAGGTGCAACGCGTAGCGGCTGTCGCCGTTTGCCTGTACTTCGACTAGGTGCAGGCCTCTCCTGGAAACGGGGAAACCGACCGTCTCTACCGGCCCGGTACCGTCGGCTGCAAAGTCAGGCCGCCAACCGTTGGCCGGCTGCCAGATGTAAAGATTGGGATCGCCGGATCGCGCTTCCAAGCCAAAGATGGCCAGGTCCCTGATCCGAAGCGGGAAGCGGTATTGGATGCGCTGCCCGTCGGTGAGGGTTTGGCTGCCCTCCAGCAGGTTGGTTAGAGCAAGGCTGTTGAAGTCCAGTACGGTGACATTCCCTTCCGCATCCGCCAGCCAGACGCCCATATACTTGGCACCATCGCCCTGCGACAGGCTCCAGGGGACCGTTGGACTGTAGGGCAGCCAGCCGCTCTCCTGAACAGCGGTCCAGGTCCCATCGCTGGTGTCCAGCGTCCATTCCCGCAGGAACATCCAGCGCGCGTCTGTGACTGCTCTGCCATCCTTGGTGATGAGCAACTGGGTTTGCCGGTGGTTTGTGGCTGGCCCGGCCTCAATCCTCAGAGAAGGAGAGGCCGGCGGTTGGGTATCGGCCCCGTCGGGCAGTGCGGGATCCACCGAAAGCTGAGCGGTTCGCTGCACAGTGGTTTCCGTGTCTCGGAAGGCGGCTAGTTCTCTCGCTGGGCAGGTATCGACGATGGGCCAGGTGCCCAGCGCCGTCAGCGAGATGTCCAGGGTTGTGGCCGCCAGCCCGCCGTCCACCTGGGCACGGAAGCTCAGGGGACGTTCCTGTCCAGGCCACAGGAGTCTGGGCGGCCAGGTGATGGTGCGACTGGCGTCATCATAGACTCCATCGCTGCTGATGCTGTCCGCCTGGACCTGCAAGCCGGCCGGTACGGTAGCACTGATGGGCACCAAGGTGTCCTGTGGGCCACTGTTCGGTACGTTCAGCGTCACGGCCACCGTTTCGCCAGGCCGTGCCTTGTTGGGGACAACCGCGATCCTGCTGCCCGATAGCTCGGGGCGTTGCCTCGGATGCCAGGCTACTTCCTCGCCATGGGCACGCAGCGTCTCCATGTTGCCTGCCCAATCCTCGCCCTGGACGTGGAAGGCGTAGCAACCTGCTCCCAGGTCCGTGTCAGAGGTATAGGACCACAGGCCGTTGCCGATCTCGTCGGCGGCTGTCCATCGCTCGCCGTTGATCTGGATGCCCAAACCTCTCTCGCCCGAGACTGAGCCATTGATCTGGCCGCTCAGGCGTAGGCGCTGGTTGCCCGCGGCGTCGGTGATCACGCCGGCCATACAGTCCCTGCCGGGCTTCCAACAGCCTGGCGCTACCTGGGTGGTGGGCAGTGTCAGATCCAGGGCAAAGGTCTTGGAGACCGGCTCCGAGACGTGGTCCATGAGGTCCGTCGCCCGCGCCCAAAGGGTGGTGGGCGCCATGTCGGTGTCAAAGATCAGTGGCTGAGTGTAGGGCTGCCAGGTGGCGCCGTCGGTGCTGGTCTCGATACGGGTCGTACCCGACCCGTCGCCGTCGTCGGCTGACACCTCGGCCCTGACCGGCACGTTGTACCAGCCGCTGCCTTCGGTGGGGCGGGCCGGGTCAAGGCTGAGCGCAACCTGGGGCGCGTGCGTGTCCACCAGAACCGCAAGATGGGCGGTCTCGCCCCACTTGCCGCCATCGCTCCTGGCGCGAAGGTGTACGTACCACAGCCCGTCGGACAAGCCTTCGTAGGTGTCGGTGGTGGCCAACCCCAAGCTCATTTCCCGTGGAACGGTATCAGGGTTCCGGTCCATGTACCAGCGATAGCCGTCCACAACTGCCGGGTCGCCGTCCGGCTGCCTCCAGGTGAAGGTCGCTGTGTCGGCCGCGTACCAGGCCCCCGGGTCGGGATGGGTTATGCTGTCGATGAGGGGAATTCCCGGTGCGACCGCCGGACCGGTGGCCCTTGCAGCTTCGGTGCTCGTGTTCTGGCCCGTGTCCGACCCCCTCCAGGGCACAAAGTAGTCCAACACCATATAAGCCTGCTTGACTCCCGTGTGAGAGTCGGACTCTTGCATGTAGGTGAAGGGATTGTATTTGTATTCCTGGGCCTGAGTGGGCGGGGGTTGCTTGTAGGGGTCGAGGCCCACATTCGTGCCGTCCATAAAGAACCCCTGTTCCCAACTGATCGAATAGGAAGTTCCTTCTTCAAAGCCCCAGGTTTTCGACCCCTGGGCTCCGATCCCCAGGAATTCGGCCTCGCCGCTTACCTCATAGTTGTAGGATTCACTGGTTTCCACGGTCTGCTCGGTGAAGGTTGTCTTTTCTACCTTCCAGTAGGGGTCTCCACCGCCCAGGCTTATATAGATGGGCGGGGGTGGACCTCCTGACTTGTCCCAGCGCCACAAGAGGTCCCCGTTCGTGTCCCACCACTGGTCGTGGAGTTTGATCTTGAACTGGCCATCCTTAGCCACCGGGTCTTCGATATCTGTCGGGCGCTGGTCCACCTCGCCGCCCAGTTGCTGGCATGTGCCTACCCGTGTGTAGGCGGGATTGCCACCGACCTGATCTTCGATCCAGCCGACCACCAGCTCGGGGTGACCATCCGCGGCCACCAGGTCGGCGGAGGCGACCGTGGCCCCAACGACTTTATGCTCGGGCGGGACCGGGATCGGGTGGCCGGGCGCCCAGGATTCCACAAAGCTGGAGCCTTGCAGGTCCTGGCCGATACTGTAGCCCAGTTCCCATTGCCCGGCTTCTTCAGCCTCTCGCCCCCAAGCCGCCACCAGATCCAGATCGCCGTCACCATCGGAATCGGCGATAGTCAGGCCCATCCCACCGTTCCCATCGCCAAAGTTGCCCTCGATCGGCCTGGGGTTTGGCCACCAGTTGCTACTGTCTCCATTGGTGTCCAGGTCCCAGCCAACGCGGTAGTAGCCATGGTTGGTGCCGGCCGGATTGTCGATCCAGCCGAAAAAGATCTCGGGCCGGCCGTTGCCGTTCACGTCGTGGATGTCCAAAGCGGCGCCCTGGGTGGATCCGCCCACCCAGCCTGGGATCTGCTTCTTTGCGCTCCAGTTCGTGGGATTTGCCGGGATATCCCAGCCTACGCTATAGTAGGCGTTGTTGTCGCCTGCTGGATCCTCCACCCAGGCGACTATTAGCTCTGGCTTCCCGTTGCCATTCAGCTCGGTGAGGGCAATGCCCAAGCCGCCAGGCTTGTCGCCGGTTTCGGGGCCGCCAAAGTACGTAGCCCAGGAGTCCACCTCGTAGTAGATATATTTGGCGCCGTCGCTCCAGGCCGATACGCGCTCCGTTTGGCCATTAATCTGGCCGAAATCGGATCCAGCCCACTTGTCCGAGTCCTCGGTGCTGTACACCAACTGCTTGTCCATCCATCCAGTGCGGTGGGCCGGCACCCAAGAATCTGGGAACAGCGTCTGCGCCCCACCACTGGCGTTCCAGTACGATATCTTTTTGGAGTCGGTCTGGGTCGAGACCGGAACGCTGACACGGGCCAGCCCGCTACCGTCGCGTTTCTGATATTGGTAGGCATAGTAGGTAACGGTATTGAGGGTCACCAGGCCGTCATCAGGAGAGGTCCAGCCCGCACGGGTCTCCAGGCTGCTGCCATGTTCCGTGGTTTGGGTGATGGAATGCTCCCAGCTCTTGGTGAACGAGGAACCTAGCTTGAACTTGCCAAACTCGAATTCGGATTCGAAAGTGGCCGAACTTCCGTAGGAGTTGGTGATCTGGTCTGCGGTCACATCGCCGCCCTTGATGCTACTGGCATAGGCGACGTCTGTCTCTGGGTTGTAGACCTCCCAGTAGGGCGGGCGATTGACCATCGATATCAAGCGTGTCTCGTCGAGTTGCTGGCACTTGCCCGTATAGTCGCCGTAGAGGTTGTTGCCGTCCACATCGCCCATGACGAGGTCGGTGAAGCGCGTGTCCATGTCCTGCCGCTGATCGCGCAGATGGAGGCCGTCACCGTTGTCGCTGCACGGGCAGGCAGAGTTGTCGTCAAACGACAGTATCTGAAGAAGGTCGTCATAGTCAGAGAAGCTGGCCACGATTTCCGCTTTGCCATCGCCGTCGATGTCGCCGGCATCCACAGACACGTAGTCCACGTCTGTGGCTGCATCAACGCCCCAATTTGAGCTGTGGAACTTGAGCTGGCCGGTGTCTGCGTCCAGCGTGACGGCCTGGAAATAGTCGTTTTGGTCGGCAAAGGCCGTCACCACCTCGTCCCACCGGTCGCCATCGATGTCGCCGGAAGCAATGGAGACGTACTCAACGTCGTCGCGGTACTGGTCGCTGGAATGCCACCAGCTCAGGCTGTGGAGGCTGTTGTCGCTGCTGTTGAATTGAAATAGCCCAACGTGCAGGTTCTTTTCCGAGTCCTTGTAAACGGCGGCGATCTGGTCGCGGCCGTCTCCGCTAAACACGCCCGTGGTCACGTCGACCTCGGAGGCGCCACTGTAGCGGCCATAGGCCAGCTCCGTGAGACCGCCGCTGCCGTTGTACTCCAGGACGATGATCTGCAGGACCTCGTACTGGTCCGAAAGGGCCAGGGCGATCTCGTCCTTGTATCCGTCGCCGTCCAGGTCCCCAACCGCTGCGGCGATGTCCGTCATCTCATAGCGGCCATGGCTGGAGCTTCTCCAGGTGCCCATGTACTGGATCCCGCCATCCGATTCGCCGTCCAACAGCACCACCTGGAGGTACTGCTGGTCGTCACCAAAGGCCACGACGACCTCTTCGCTGGCATTGCCGCCATGGGTCGCGTCCAGGTCGCCGGCGGCCGTGGCCATGAGGTAACCCATGTTCTCGCCCTGGCGATAGTTGCTTGAGCTGGACCAGAAATCGCGGGCCAGGTCCCCACTTGATGCCTCCGGGTTCTTGATGGAAATGACCTCCAGCTCCCCGGGGTTGTCGTCGCCAATGGCCATGACGACTTCCACTTTTCCGTCGAGATCCAGGTCGGCGGCAGTGATGGCTGCCGAACGGGGGCGCCACCAGGTGTCATTGCTGATCTTGGACTCCCAGAAGTACTTCAGACTCGCATCCGTGTCGCTCGTGTTGTCATATTTGGCAATCCCCATCTCGCCAATCGAGTTCTCGAGGGCGATGAGGATCTCGTCGTCCACGCCCAGCGTGGTCGTTCGGCCCGGCAGCGGCTTGGTACAGTCAATGCCATCTGCTGTCGGCGCCGACCCTGCCTGGCGCTCGCTACCTTCAGGCGCCCGAACCGCGTCTTCCGTCTGGACGAACTCGTGTGTCCTGTCTGCAGCCAGGCCCAGGACTGGTGCTGGCAGGGTCAGCGTAAGCGCCAACAAAAGCGCCAGATTCAACCACATGGCCGGCCTGGCAAGTGCATTCTTCATTTTCATCCTCCATCATTGTTGGGTACCGATAGACAGACCTGGCGCAGCGCATGCAAACACGACTCGGAGACCCTGCCGGCCAATGGGCGCGGCAGAGTCTCCCGGCCAGATTCAACGGTTGACGGGCGCGATTCTAGGGCTTGTTGTCCCCTGGCTTGCAGTCTCCCCGGTAGAAGGCCCACTCCTCGCATTCGGAGCCGTCGTCAAAGACGCAGTAACCCACCTCGCCGCCCGATTCTGAGCGGATGTCGGTCTTGCCGCCCTCGTCGGCACAGTGCACCGACGCGGGGTTGGGCATGCCAATAGGAGCCTCGGCCTCGCCGCCGGGGCCGCACTGGCCGCGGTAGTAAGCCCACTCTTCGCATTCGGAGCCGTCGTCAAAGAGGCAGTATCCCACTTCGCCACCGGATTCGGTGCGGCTCTCCCACTTGTGGCCCTGATCCGCGCAGTACTTGGATGCGGGGTTCTCCATGTTGAGGTTGCGTTGCGAACCACAGGCGCCGATGGCCAGGATGGCTGCCAGTAGTACGACCAGCATTGTTCTTTTCATTTCTTATCTCCTTATATTACTTACTATGGACAAGGGATGATAGGCGGCGGACGACGGAAGATGGATGGTAACCACGGATGATGGATGAAGGATAGTGGGGCGCTGGATGACAAGAGCCGGCCTGCCGTGCGTCCGCTGAGGTTGGTATTGTGCCTCTCTTATGGTGGCATGTCTATACCCTCCCGGACAAGCAACTTCAAGTGGGTGGCCTGACCACCCACTTGAACAGGGCTGCCTACGAGTCCTTGAAGGCCAGCGGCAGGTACTGGCGGTGAGGCACCAGGTAGATGGTACGGTGGGCCCAGTTGTCCGTGTAGAGGTCCTCGTCCCTGTCCCGGTGCTCGACGTTGATCCAGAAGTCGTGGGCACCCATCTCGCCTGAGGAGTCCCAGGCAAACTGGGCGGTGGCCGTTTCCCCGGCCAGGATCAAGGGGATATAGTCTCCCCCGAGGTACCGACCGCCGCCGTTGGGGTTGCCGTCCCAAAACTCAACCCCGACGTGGCTGAAGGCATCACCCTGCGCCTGGACAGTCGCCGAAATGCGAACCGTTTCGCCGGCGCTCGGTAGCTCGGGATCGAAGACAATGCTCTCCGGTTCGATGGCCAGGTTGATGGGTCCCTCTGCAGTTCCCTGCGGTTTGACCGGGAGTATCGCATAGGCCTTGTTGTTGTTGGGCGGATTCGTCTCGTCGTGCACCTCTGCGATCTTGTTGTCGGGGTCCACGACGGCATAGATGTCCAGCGTCTGGCCACCGTAGCCTGTGGTGTCGAATTGCACTGTGACCGTTTGGCTGGACTGGGTCTTCAGTTCCGGGATGTTCTGGTCGAGGCCGATCTGCTGCCCGCCATCGTCTGGATCGCCCTGATAGAGACGGACTGTGACGTCTCTGGCATCTGTGACACCGGTTTGCGACCACACGCTGTAGTTGCGCACCTTGGCCGTGACCGTAACCAGTTCCCCGGCCGTGGGTGAATGAGGATCGAAGGTGATCTCCTTGGTGAGCAGAGGGTAGCCCGGGGTCGTGGAGTATTTCCAGGGCAGGTTGAAGGCGGGATCGGGCTTGTCGTAGGTGAGCTGCCACCAGGTGGCTGGTATCGTTGGGTTGTTGGCGTTGGTCTCCGGCCGGACTGCATAGTCAAGCGCCAGGTGCCCATCGTCCGAGGACCAGTAGACGTAGGGATCCATCACGTATTTGTCCTCTTGCGTTTGGTCAATGTTGTTGACCCTGAGGTAGATCGAGGTTGTCTGCTCAAAGCTCACCTTGTGCGTGGATATCTGCTCCTTGCTGTAGGTCCCGTCCACCTTGGCCTTGATGCCCCATACATCGACCCCGGTCCCGAACTCGACATCCTGCTTTCTAGTCTGCTTTGTCTTGTCGTCTTTGACATCACTCCACTCGACCGTGAACGTATTGACACTCCCATCCACCTGGCCGTCCCTGTCAAAATCCCCAGTAGCCACCCGGGCAGGGGGGATGCCTGTTCACCGGTATCAAAGTCATACGCGATCTCCTGAAGACCGTCCTTGAAATACCCTAGCGTCATGTAAAAGTCCGATCCGTATCTGCGGACGCCCACAAAGTCGTCCAGCTTGTCCCCGTTAAAGTTTCCAGTCGCCAAAGCGGATCTATCACCGTAAGATCTCGTCGTCCGCCACCAGCCGGCGATTGCCGGCCAGGGGGTCCCCGCCCTGGGCTACCAGGGTATCCAGGTCCTGGACCTTGGCCCGGTGGCCGACGCGGTGGCGAGGGATCAATGGCTGTTCGGGCTCGTCCGCCTGAACGGGCGCGCCGCCGCCGGCCAGCCACAGGCTGGCCAGCAAAAGGCAGACCAGCAGAAGTAATACCGCAAGCAAGGCAAACGTGCGTTTCATGATTATCCCTCCCCTAGAACTCCTGACCCCAATCTCGCATGCCCACGGTCGGGCGCAGCAGGGCACCCAGGCCATGCGCGTTGCCGCCGCCTGCCGGTTCCTAGTGCTGCGGCACGAACGGGAAGTAGAGCCAGTACCGGCGCCACTCGTGCAGGTGGCTGTCGGACAGGGAAAAGGGCGAGTACTCGTCTACGTCCGTCACCTGCACGTACTGCCCATCCCCGCTGCCACCTCGTTCGTACACGCCAGCTTCTTTGTCCCACTTTCTGTTTGTCTCGTTGCTGTGGTAGACCTCCAACGTGGCGTTGTCCTGGCCATTACGCTCCGCCTCGGCATAGTAGAAGCGGACCGTGGCCGGCTGCGGCGCCGTGGGGTCCAGCTCGAAGCAGCGCTGGACGCCGGCGCTGGCGCTAGGGCACAACTGGTTGCCCCAAACCGTCACGATCGTGCTGCCCATGATGCCGGTCCCCGGATCGATCTCCAGGCCGAGGTAGCTGTCCTGGGTCCCGCCGGCATCCCTGATGTGCAGGAAGGCGGTGTTGCTGCCGTCCACCACCCTGCTCTGCTTGAGGCCGCCGTTGTTGGCCAGGGCGCCGTCTACGTGCAGCGCCGTGGCTGGGCCCAGGTCCAGCGTCGTCCCCTTTGCCACGGTCAGGTCGTGAAAGGTGATCGTGTCGGTGTCGAGGGTCTGGGCGCCTGGGCCGTCAAAGGTGACGGAGCCGCCGCGGGCAGCAAAGACGCCGCCGTTCCTCACCAGGTCTCCGCCGACCTCGATGGCATGGTTTCCCTCCGAAACATCCAGCGTACCGCTATTGAGGGTCAGGTCGCCGTGCACGTCCAGCGGAGCGCCCAGGGTGGTGGTGGCCATGGAGGTCGCCGGGTGTCTTCCGCCGGCCAGGGCGCTGATCTCGCCCGCCGTGAGCGCCCGGTTGTAGACCCGCACGTCGTCCAGCAGGCCGTCCAGGGCGCCATCGACTCCGCTCCAGCTCAAGTGGATGCCATCGCCCGCGCCAACCGCGCCTGAGATGCTGGCTGCACCTGCCTGCTCGGCGCCATTCAGGTACAGGCGCATGGTGCTGCCATCGTAGGTGCCTGCCGCGTGCAGCCAGGCGCCGGTGGTCAGGACGTCATTCACCCGGATGCTGTGCAGGCTGCCGCCAATCTTGGCATAGAAGTGAAGCTGTCCTGGCCCGTTGTCCCCTCCATAGCGCAGGACCGCCTTTTCGTTGCCTAGTGTTACAAAGCGCATGTCCTGGCCTGCGGGCATGGCATCCAGCTTGACCCAGGTGGCCAGGCTAAACTGCTGCAGGTTGTCGATGTCGCTGGTGCCAGCGATGGAGACATAGTCGGCATCGGCGCGGTCAAAGTGCAGGGCGTAGGGATTCTCAAAGAGCGTGGCCGGTGTGTCCGTGCTCCAGGATGGGCTTCTTTGCAGCACCCCATCGTGGCCGTAGCCGGATGAATCGGCTGCGGTGGTTCCGACGCCGCCATCGAGCTTCCAGTAACCCAGCATGCCATCGTTGAGGACCAGGTCGTTGAAGGTAGTGGACAGCGTCTGGTCAGTCGTATTGTCGAGCAGGACGCGGCCCCCGTTGGGGTTGAAGGTGCCGCCGCTGTGCCGGAAGCCGCCGCCGGCGCTCATCAGTCCCGATGGGGCGGTGAAGCTCCCGCCGCCGAGGTCAAAGGCGCCGCCGATGTCCAGCCTGCTGCCGCCGCCGGTGAACGTCCCCCCGTCCTGGACCCAATCGCCGCTGATGGTCAGGTCCGCGTTCTGGGTGATCTGGCCCGCGTAGCCGGAAGCGATGGTCAGACGCATGATGGTATTGGCAAAGCCCTTGTCGACGACGGCGTTCTTTGTAGACGTGCTGTCAAAGCGCACCCCGTCGGTGGAATGGCGGGGCACGACGTCGGAGGCCCAGTTGGCCGCCTCGGACCAGTTCGGCGTGGCCCCTCCGCCGTCCCAGACGCGGGTGACAGGCAGAGCAACGTTGCCGGTACCGGCATCCGCGGCATATTCCAGGATGAGGGGGATGCCGTGGTCGCGATCCTGGGCCGTGCTGCTGGAAGTGGTGACGTGCGTGACCCGGATCTGGTCGACGGCGGTTTGGGCGAAGGCGTCCCCGGTCATTTCGACGACGACGAAATAGATACGCGGCGCGCCGAACTGCACCTGCACGTTGGCATCCCCATCGGTCAAGGCCACGGTCTGGATTCCCCCGGTGAGGGACAGGCTATCCACACCGGCGACCAGGGTGTCGCTGTTGATCTCAAAGGCGCCGGAACCATCGTCCAGGTAGATGGCCAGCTTGCCGACAAGACTGCTGGCTTCGGCGGTGGTGAGGGGGACGCCGTGGCCGTCTTCGAAGAGCAGTTCCAGGGTGGCCAGCTCCTCGTCGCCGTCGCCACTGCGGCCGCGATGGGTCATGGTGATCATCAGCAGGTCATCGGTCTGGCCGCTGGTCAGTTGGGTGGGAGCGGTACTGGCCGTGGCCAGGGCGAACTGCCCGCCGAGGTTCGCCCACCAGGCGATCTCTTTCGCCTCTTGTGCGGCGCCGACCAGATCCAGGTCTCCGTCACCATCCACGTCAGCCGCGGCGGCAGCCGATCCCCCGGCAAAATCCTTGGCTGCACTGTGCTTGCCCCACGCGCTGCCGTCCCCGGCGGCGTTTTCCCACCAGGTGATCGCCCCGTCGCCGGAGGAGGCGCTGAGAACATCCACGTCGCCGTCGCGATCCAGGTCGGCCGCTGCAATACCCAGCGGCATGGGGACGTCCGGATCCACGGGGTGTTGGGTCCAGGCGCTGCCAGAGCCTGTCGAATTCTCCCACCAGGTGATGTCACCGGCAACAGACGCCGCGCCGAGGATGTCCGGGTCGCCGTCACCATCAACATCGGCGGCGACCACGCTGACTGCCCCGTCGAAGCTTTCGGCTACGACGTGTTTGCTCCAGGTGCGGCCATCCCCGGCCGTGTTCTGCCACCAGGCGACGTCGCCCGCGTACCCGGCGCCAAGGATGTCCAGATCCCCATCACCGTCCACGTCGACTGCGGCGACGTCCTGCGCCTCGTCGAAACCTCCATCCACGGCGTGTCTGCTCCAGGCGCTGCCATCCCGGGCCGTGTTCTGCCACCAGGCAACCATATCCCCTTCGAGAGAGGAGCCCACGACATCCAGGTCGCCGTCACCATCCATATCGGCGGCAGCCACGCTGCTCGCCCCGCTGATGTCCGTAACGATGTTGCGCCTGCTCCAGGCGCTGCCGTCCCCGGCCGTGTTCTCCCACCACGAGATATCGCTGGCCGAATTGAACGCCGCGCCGAGGATGTCCAGGTCACCGTCCCCATCCACGTCGGCCGCGGCGATACCCACCGCCCCGCCAAAGTTCGCATCGACGATCTGTTTGCTCCAGGTGCTGCCGTGCCGGGCTGTATTCTCCCACCAGGCAATGGTATCGAAAATGCCCCCCGCTGCGAGGATGTCCAGGTCCCCATCACCATCCAGGTCGGCCACGGCGACGCTTTCCGTCCCCTCAAAGGCCCCGTCCACGACGGTTCTGCCCGCGCCGGGGAAAAGGGCGCTGCTGTGGATCAGCTTGTTCTCCCACCAGGCGATATCGCCGTCGTCGTGCGCGATGCCCAGAATGTCCAGGTCACCATCGCCATCCACGTCCGCGGCGGCAACCCCGTTCCAGCCGACGTGATCCGAAGCCATGTGGTGCCCGTGCCAGGCGCTGCCGTCCCCGGACGTGTTCTCATACCAGCCAATCTGATCCACGTAGGTCCACGGCGCGTTGAGCAGATCCATATCGCCGTCACCATCCACGTCGGCCGCTGCGACGGCCCAGGCAAAGGAATGGCTGCCAGTCACGGCATGCTTGTCCCAAGTACCGCCGTCTCCGGCCACATTCTCCCACCAGATCATACCCTCGTTCTGCAGCGCGCCGAGGATGTCCTGGTCGCCGTCGCCGTCCACGTCGGCCGCGGCTACGTCCCGCGCCGAATCCACTCCTTGCTCAACGTGGTACTTGAGCCAGGCGCTTCCATCTCCGGCGCGGTTCTCCCACCAGGTGATCGCCTCCTCACCCTCAGAGGCGCCCAGCACGTCCAGGTCACCGTCCCCATCGATATCTGCCGCGGCAAGGGCGAAAGTAAGGTAGGTATCGGTGGTTACATGGTATTTGCTCCAGGCGCTGCCATCCCCGGCAGTATTCTCCCACCAGGCGATGCTGGACCCTTCGTAGCCCACGCCAAGGATGTCCATATCGCCATCGTTGTCCATGTCGCCAGCGATGACATCCCACGCTGCGGAGAAACTGCTGTCCACCGCATGCTGAGTCCAGGCGCTGGCGTCCCCTGTCTCATTCTCCCACCAGGCGACATCGTTGGCCCCCGGCGCCGCACCCAGAATATCCATATCGCCGTCGCCATCGAGGTCAGCCGCGGCGACGCTTGAGGCATGTTCGAACGAGCCATCCACGAGGTGCTTGCTCCAGCTGGTGCCATCTCCAGCCGCGTTCTCCCACCAGGCAATGTCGTTGACGTTCTCAGCCGCGCCAAGGACGTCCAGGTCGCCGTCCCCATCCAGGTCGGCCGTGGCGATATCCAGCACCCCCCCAAAGTTGCCGGCAATTGTGTGTGCCGTGGAGAATGGGATGTCGCGGGCATGAACGGGAGCCACGATCAGGACCAGTAGCAGAGCAACGATAGTCGCCAACGAAAAGATTCGAAGCACGTGTTTGGTCGGTCGTACCGGTTTCATTTTGGAATCCTCCTTTATGATCTGTCGCTTGGTCTCAGTATACCCCATGGGCGTGACAAAAGCGTGACAGTAGGATGGGCCGCCCCTCTGACCTTTGGCTCAGCCGGGAGACTGGTCCAGTTTTCCGAAACTGGACCAGACTTGAGCCTGCGCTCAACGGGCAACATCTCGCCTGAACTGCTCCAGCAGGTACCGGTAGAACGCCTCCTTCTGGGCAAAATCGAGTACAACGTCAACGCATCGACCGTCGGGGCTCTTCCGGATGGTGCCCTGGTCAAAGCCCTCGTTCTCGATCGAAAACCTCATGGTCTCCGGCTCCTCAAAGAATTCCGGGTGCGCCAGGTAGGCGGTGGTCGTGGTGTTCCACATCTCATAGTACGGGTCATCTCGGACCATGGCATAGCTCTGGTGGACCAAGTCGGAATACTGGTGGCTGGCAGCCTGCTGCTCGAGCTTTGCCCTGAATTCGTCCGTGATCGGCGCCTTGTCGGTCACGTCTAGGGGAAGCATTACAATAGGAAACGATGTGTTCTGGAATATCCAGTCTACTGCCAGCGGATCCCAGTAGGCATTCCATTCGGCTCCTGGATTGGCGATTTTGGCCGGGATGGTGTTGGGATCGAGGTTGCCATCTACGTGTATGGCACCGCCCATCCACACTAGCCGTGCGATCCCTTTTTCCAGATCCGGGTACTCTTTGAGCACGTCGCTGAGCGGGGTGAGGGGACAGGTGATCAGGAGCGTTACCGGTGTATCTTCCTCCACGGCCCGGGACAGGAGCTCGTGCAAAAGGTCACCTCCGGAGGGATGGGGCGGCCACTCTTCCTTATCCTCCAGTTGGGAGAAGGCCTCAATCTCGTGGTGGCGAATGACATCACCTCGATAGATCCAGGGGAAGGGGTTCCATCCCCGGGCGTCGCTCAGTGCTACCGGGACTCCCGAATGCTTGATAAGCTGCATGAGCTTCCACTGGACCTGCATGGCCTGATCGCCGATTGTATCGGTATGGGTAAGGATGATGCCCTGCAGGTCTATTCCGTCCATCGTCGTCAGCAGCAGGTAGGACACAAAGTCATCGATAGTTCTGCCCTGGATAAAGACGACGGGCTCTCCCGCCTGCGCCAGCCGGCCACTGATATAGCCGCCCATGGCCCCGGCTCCCATGACCGCAATCTTTATGATCTACCTCCCTGATTCCCGTCCGTGAGCCTTCTATCGATCCCGCAAGTGCTGCACAAAGTAGTCAGTACTCTCTGACAGGACGGCGACCAGCCCGTCTCCGCCATAGTGATGGTCCGAGTTGGGCAAGGGGAGAAAGTCGAAGGGTTTGTCGATGGCCATCATAGCCTCGATCAGGTTCACCGAGTTCTGCAGGTGGACGTTGGTGTCGGCCAGACCGTGGATGATCAGAGGCCGGATCTCGATCTGGTCCACCTTGCTGACAAGCTCTGTGGCCTCGTAGCCTTCTGGATTCTGATCGGGGGTGCCCATGTAGCGCTCGGTGTAGACCGTGTCGTAGTAGCGCCAGTCGGTGGGCCCCGAGCCGGCCACACCAGCGCGAAAGACGTCAGGCGCATGGATGAGGGCGAACAGGGTCAGAAAGCCGCCGAACGATTTGCCGTCGACACCGATCCGGTCAGCATCGACGTAGGGCAGCGTCCGCAGGTATTCGACTCCGGCCAGTTGGTCGTCGAGGGCTAGCAGGCCCAGGTAGTTGTGGATGGGCGTCTCAAAGCCGTGCCCGCGGCCAAAGCTGCCCCGGTTGTCCAGCCGCCAGACGATAAGGTCCTCCTGGGTGTACATCACGTCGCGCTCGATGTGGTTAAAGATGTTGGTCGTGCCATAGCGGTTCGACACCAGCTGGAGCGTGGGACCGCCGTACCAGTGGATGACCACCGGGTATTCTTTCGCCGGGTCAAAGCCCTCAGGCCTGACGATCTGGGCGTACAGGTCCTCGCCATCGTGGGCCTTGACCGTCAGGAACTCGCGGCTGACTTGCGGCAGGTCCAGTGCCGGCCCGGCACTCTGGCTCAGGACCTCTACCAGGCTGCCGTCGGACCGCAGGATGGAGGTGACTGGCGGGGTGTCGACGCTGGAGAACTGTTCCACCAGGTACTCTCCGTCGCCGGATAGGATGGCAAAATGAAAGCCGGGCTCTTGTGTGAGTTGCTCCAATTCGCCGCTTTCGAGGTTCAGGCGGTAGAGCTGCCGCTCCAGGGGGCTTGTCTGGGTGGTGGAAAAGTAGGCCCAGTCGCCAGACGGGTCGACGTGTACCGGCCTGCCAGGCGTGAGGAGGTCCCAGGCAGGGTATCGATGAGCCACTCTCCCTGGGTCAGTTGCTGGATCAGCTCTCCTTTTCGCGAGTAGAGGTAGAGGTGCATGAAGCCATCGCGCTCGGAGAGCCATAGGAGATACTCCCCATCGTCCAGGAAGACAGGGGCTACGTAGAGGTATTCGTTGACCCAGTAGGGGTCCGTCTCGCGGATGACGGTCCGTCCCGTATTGGTCTGGGGTTCCAGGCCTCTAGCTCGAGGACGGTGTGGTCGCGGTTCTCAGCCAGGTACAGCGCTTCACTGGAATCAGGGAACCAGGTGAAGAAGGGCAGGATATATTCCGCCTCTTCCGGTTGCGGGATGGCCTGGGGCTGCCCGCCGGCCGCTACGTCGATGAGGTGCAGGGAAGCCTTGGGATTCGGGCTGCCCGCGGACGGATAGCGGGTGTAGCTGACCTCGGGAGGTACCGGCCGGAAGTCGGTGACCGGGTGCTTCTGGACCTGCTCGTCGTCGAGGCGCAGGTAGATCAGCCACTGGCTGTCCGGCGACCAGGCGTAGGCCGGTTGCGCCACGCGCGTGGCAAACTCTTCGTTGTAGACCCAGTCGAGGCTCCCGTTGAACACGGTGTCGCTCCCGTCGGAGGTCAACTGCTGGACTCGGTCATCGTCGACGGTCACGACGTACAGGTCATTGTCCTGGACGAACGACACTGCTTCCCCTGAAGGTGAGAAGGCCACGGCAGTCTTGGTCCCGCCTTCGGCCAACGACGCCAGCTTGCCTGTCTCTACGTCGAGCAGCCACAGCGCTTTTTCGCCGGTCAGCAGCAGGGCATCGCCCCGCGGTGACCATTGGGCCGAATCAATATCGACGCTATCGGCGTGACCACTGGGATCAAGAAGGACATGCCTATCGCCCGTCGTCGCTTCGTAGAGCCACAGCACGGGCTGATCGTCCTGGGGGGCCTGATAGGCCAGCGTGGCCTCTTGTGGGCTCCATTGCAGGTGCGAGGGGCCGGGTCCGACCAACGCATCTGGGGCCACCAGCTCGCGGGCTGTGATCTTGGCTGTGGCTGGCGCGCCGGCTCCCTCCTGCGCACCACTGGACGCACACTCGCCCCGGAAAAAGGCCCACTCCTCGCACTCGGAGCCGTCGGGGAAGAGGCAGTAGCCCACCTCCCCTCCAGCCTCGGTACGAATCTCTACCTTGAAGCCCTGATCCGCGCAGAACTTGGATGCCGGATTGGCCATGTCAAGGGCAGGTTCTGTGGCCTGTGGACTACAGGCGGTGATGACCAGAATGGCCACGATCAAGGTGACGATCAACGTGCGTCTCATTTCTTCTCCTCCGTTTGGGTGACTGGTCAAGTTTTCCGAAGCTGGAGCAGTCTCCTATGTAGAAAGAACCTGTACTAGCCTCGCAAGGCTGCCCATTGCTCGTGCGCAGGATAGTGCCATCAAGGGCGTCGTGGGGAGCCTCTGGCCCCCAGAAGGATAACCCCCAGAATCCTGAAGGGCCGCAGGTAACACAGTCGCAGGAAAGCGATGGTCAGGAGCAGAGTCAGAGCTGCGATAGTCAGGAACTCCAGACCTTCTGACAGAGCGGGCATGAACTTTTCCCAGAAGGAGACGAGGATCATCAGCACGGCGAGATGGGCGACATAGATGCCGAACACATCCTTCCCATATCCAGCAAGGTGACTCATGGTGCGACTTGCCCGTATGCGGTCCTCGAGCCCATAAAGAAAGGCGAGAAGCCAGGTTGCGGCAATGAACTGGAATGGCAAGCCACTTGGCAGGAAATAATCCCTGGCATAGGTCCCAAACTGCTCGAACTGTGCGCGCTCCATGACCAGGTAGGGTACGTAGGTAGCCACCGCCAAGAGAAGCAACCACCATTGGGCCCTCCTCAATCGTTCTAGTGCGGTGGGAGAGTAACCGAGCCACAGACCCCAGAAGAAAAAGACGGCCCAGGCGAAGAACAGTTTGCCATAGCGCCATTCGAAAGCATGCTGGTCGGAACCCTGTGTCCAGAGCAACCTTCCCGAAATCGCATAGAATGCAATGGAGCTGAGGGCCGACAGGAGCAAGCAAATGAGCAGCACCTTCCGGCTGATGTGCTTGGCTAGCAGCGTGTAGAGAAGAAGGAACTGGAGCAGGACAAAGATATAGTAGAGATGTATGAATCCGGTTGTCAGGTTGAACAAGGTCTGCCCATTGATGGCCAAATTGCCCTGCAAGGCTCCAAGAACAAACATGTACACGATGTTCCAGGCAAAAAAGGGCACGACGAGCGTGTGGAACCGGCGCTGCCAGAAACGCCTGGCGTCCAGGCGATAGTCCGGATCGCGGTGATGGAGGCCCAATACCAATCCCGAGATTATGAAAAACAGGGGCACGACAAAGCGGGCCAGCGGCGAGATGAGGGTGTACAGCCACGTGCTGTGCACGTCTGGCGCTGTAAGCCCGGCAGTATGCAACAGTACGACGACGACTATTCCGATGACCCGAGCTATCTCGATATAGCTTAGCCTTACCCTTGATGAAGCGGGATTCGTTTGGTTTTCCATGTGCCTGATCTCTTCTCCGTGCGGCGTTTCTGCCTGCTGCCAACCAAACTTCATTGGTCAGCTTTCAAGGATCCACTCTGTCCGCGATGCCAATGCGGACAGGATCCGTCGTATAGTCAAAGACCGAGTAGTAGTGATCCAGAAAGACGGAACCTGCCAGCAGCAACCGGGAAGTACTTGAGTTGTCTGTGGGCTGCAAGCCATGGAACGCCAAACGCCAGCCATCAGGAAACTCTTGAAAATACTCTTGGGCTGAGAGTGTGTATTCATTCCGACCCCTACCCTCGTCCACGAGTGCGATGGTGAGATCAGGATAGTCATCGAGAGCTGCCGGTTCATGCACTGCTTGGGGCCTGGCACCGTTGTCGGTGATTCGATTGACGATATCGTCCACCAGGGCCGGATCCCCCTTGAACCTTGAGGAACCCGTATCGAGGGCAAAAGCGGCCCCGCTTGAGGGTAGCGCTATTGGATCATCTCCGACCCTTATCTCACCCAATCTGACAGACCATAGGTCAGATGCGCTATCGGCAGAAGCTATGCCTCGGCTAACGGGATAGTATTTGAGGCTTGCTGGATCGTATCTTTTCTCGTTGAAGCCGCCGAGAACAACCTCTCCCCTGTTGAGTTCACGACTTGTCCAATACGATACAAGTTTTCTATCCACCCATTCCTCTGCCAACAATAGATCCAGCAACTGGGTTGACATACCTTCCGCATTCACCGAGGGAAAGGCCAGCGAGCCATCTTGAACCAGATCGTCCCAATTGGTGTTGGCGGTGCCGTCTGGGTTTTCTCCGTCTATCAGCGTCACAGCCTCCAGAAACCTCATGTCTGGAATGCTATAGAGCTGTTGGTCCTGCTTTCCACGGTGTGGACCGACCGCCCAGAAGTGCCAGGTATCTTGCCCGACCTTGAACTGGAACTTGCCCCATGGTCCCAATTCGCTGTCTCGTACCTGTTGATCGATCCAAACATGAGTTGCCGAGAGCTGTGGGTCGTAGCGACGGTGATGGCGGCACGGGTTGGTATCGCACTCTCGCGAGGTCACCCACGTGCTGCTCGTTCCAGTATCCATGATGAACTTGAACAACTGACCTGCCGAACCGGCATCGGCGGGGGATCCTCCACCTATGGCAAGCTCACCATACCATGGTGAGGCACCGTTGTCTTTTGCTGGCCCCATGTGCAGCGAAATCACCAGTGCTTTGGTTCTGTTCGGCTCGATGGCAGAGCAGGAGGATATGGCCGTCAGTGCTGCGGCAATCAGGAAAAGCGCCGGAACCGGCCTGACTGCTGCCCTACCAAAGATTCTGCTCATCGGCTGCCCCCTTTTCCACGAGGAACACGTGCTCGCAGCTAGTAAATCTCTGGCATGTCGATCGGTGCTGGCTGCGGTTTGCAGACCCCGCAGTAGAGAGCGTCGGTAACTACCACGGCTTTGGGTGTCTCATTCTTGCCCACGAAAATGGTCAGGATGAATGGTTTCTTGGATACATGCTCCTTGCAGACGGCTCGTCCGCAGAAACGGCAGGTACCCTGAGCTGGTTGGTTGCACTGCCAGCAATTCATGTAAGCTCCTCGCTTTCTTCCGTCTTTTGCCCAGAACCTCTACGCTGAGTCGGTGTCGGAGCAGAACTATCCCTGGACAGAGGGTGCTGCGCCTCGCTCTATCCCGTTCGGATCGCTGGCTCCCTTGTTAGGGTAGGACCTCTTCAGGATCAGAGTCGCAGATCGTTCTCTTTCTCAGCGCCCTGTGGCTGTGTTGTGAGGCTCCCACCCATGGTCAGGTCGCGGAGTACGTTTCCAGCCCAAGCCGCAGCGACAAACTCCTCATATGCAACGTGCTCTGGCTCCACGTAGTAAAAGCTCGAAAATACCTGGGGATAGTCCCGGATCATTCGATCCATTTCGGTGGTGCTCAAGTCCGCGAATCCAGTCGAGAAGGACGAGGGCACAGCGGCGAGTCTGAGCCGTGAGGCGTATCGTGTGGTGAACGGCGTCTTGGGCAATGGGGTCACCACTAGAATCTGGCTTCTGGCTGCACCGATGCTCAGGAAGTGCTGGTGCAGTGAAAGGGTTTCCTGGAGGTCCTGCTTTGTCTCCCAGGGAAAGCCCACGACGAGAGAAGTTGTGACCCGGAACCCATAAGCAGTTGCCGCCTCGACCGTTCTGCGCGCCTGTTCTACATCGAGATTCTTGCCGATACGCCTCTGTACCTGCTGGGAGCCGCTCTCGATGCCAAAGTAGATGTGCCGGCATCCTGCACTCTTCATATTCGCCAGCGCCTCGATGGGAAGGCTGTCTGGCCTGAGGTAACAGAACCAGGTCACCTCGTCGCCAGCCTCCATAGCATGAAGAAACTCGGCAAGCCAGTCCTCGTTTACAGCAAAGAGATCCTGTACGAGAAACACGTTCTTCAGCCCATAGCTGCGTACGAGCATCTGTAGTTGCTCAGCCAAAAGCCGCGGAGACTTCTGGCGCATTTGCCTGCGCCAGAAACCCGAAGTCGAGCAGAAGCAGCATCCGTGGGGGCACCCGCGTCCAGGTTCATAGGGAAGGAATCTGCCCAGGAGCGCTTCATCAAAGTGTGGATAGGCCCGATAGTCAGGAATCGCCAGGCAATCCAGATCGGGCAGCAGCGGAGCGGGCGGCGTCGAGAGGACCTTCCCATTAGATCGGTAGGTGAGGCTGGCTGCACTCTGAGGGTCCCTTCTGCCATCGATAACCTCTACTAGGCCGAGGACGGCTCGTTCTGCCTCCCCCCGAACGACATAGTCGATCCAGGGAAAGGCCGCCATCGATTCCTCGGCTACGATGGATGCCTGCGACCCACCCAGGACGACTCGAGTCTGCGGCGAATGGCGTTTGACTTCCCTGGCCAAGAGCAGGACGAGTGGATAGCTGTTGCACATGGTAGAAAAACCTACCCAATCGGGCCCAGTCGCCACAATGTCAGCGGCCCAGCGGTCCAGGGCCGTATTGGTGTTGGTATTTCTGGAATCCCCCTGGCCAGGGTAATAGATCGTGCAATGATGTCCGGCGTTCGTAAGAACCTGATGTAGAGATAGGACGCCCAGTGGAAAATAGGGCGCCATCTTTTGCCCTTGGATGTCTGGGGCAGGTACTAGTACCACCTGCATACGCTCTTGCCTCCATTCGTTGCCGCTGGCTCAGATGCCCGTATCTTCAACGATGTGGGTCGCCATGCCGCACAAGCGCCAAAGCCGCCACTCATCTTCAATGCGAAAGTCATTCCAGGCCCGAGCTGGAGGAAGGGAGCATCCCTCCGGCTTCAGCCTTGCCGTTCTGCACTTCCCCTGCCAACTCACATAGGGATTCCAACAAAATCCCAATGCGCTTCTTTCGTCAGCCTTTCATCGAGGTCTGTACTGAGGGCTTTCAGATCTCTTTCTTTGAGGGCAGCCATCTGCTTTTCTGTCAGGTCATAGCCAGCGTCCTTGACGGTTTTCTCCGGGTTCTCCACCAGGCTGGCCCGGAATTCAGGATCGGCCACCATCCGTCCGATCAGCTCGTGAATCTCTTTCTCAGTTGCCATTTCGCTCACCTCCTTTCCTCGTTAGATGGTATTTGTTCAGGAGCCGCAGGGCAAGCTGCTCCCTGGGTCAGAGTTCACTGCGCCTCTGGCCAGCTTGCCCCCTGTCCTTGGTGAACGAGCTATGGACTGGCACTCTATTTCGGTGAGGTGAATTGCTCTCAGTTTCAGCCCCTTTTCTACTCTGTGCTATTGGGCACTCTCCCTTCGCTGAGGTCACGCAGAGCATTGCTGGCCCAGGACGCGGCAACGAACTCCTCGTAGGAGACGAATTCCGGTTCCAAGTAATAGAAATTCGAAAAGATTTGAGGATATTGCCGGATCATCCTCTCCATCTCGGCGTTTCGGAAATCATCGAGGCCCCTCGACCAGGAGGAGAGCACAGGAGCAAGGGTGAGCCGTGAGGTACATTGGGTTGTCAAGGGTGTTTTGGGCAAGGGAGACAGCACATACATCTGGCTTCTCGCCACACCGATGCTCAGGAAATGCTGGTGCAGAGAGAGGGTCTCTTGGAGATCATCCGCTGTCTCCCAGGGAAAGCCCACAATGAAGGAGGTTACAACCCCCATACCACAGGCTACGGCTGCCTCGATGGTCTTGCGTGCCCTGGCAAGGTCCACATTCTTTTGCAGTAGCGCCTGCACCCGTTGGGAACCGCTCTCGACGCCGAAAAAGATGTGTCTGCATCCCGCTCTGTGCATATCAGCCAGAGTGTGCGCGTCCACGCTGTCTGGGCGGAGAGCGCAGCCCCAGCTAACGGCGTCCTTCGCCTCAATAGCGCGAAGAAAAACGGCCAGCCAGTCATGGTCCACGGCAAAAAGATCCTGCACCAAGGCCACGTTCTTTACCTGGTACCTGCGGGCCAGGTTCCCGATCTGTTCAGCCAGCAGGTAAGGAGTCTTCTGGCGCCGCCGGCGGCGCCAGAAGACAGAGGTCGAGCAGTAACTGCATCCGTATGGGCATCCGCGCCCCGCCTCCAAAGGCATGCTCTCATCTCTAGCACCATCATGTCCTCGAGTTAGTGCCTCGTCGAAGCGCGGATAGGCCCTGTGGTTTGGGACCGGCAAGGAATCGAGATCGTTCACCAGGGGCCTGAGTGGTGTCGACACAATCCTACCATCAGCTCGGAAGGTCAGACTGAGTACTGCATCCGGCTTCCGGCTCCCGTCCATCACCTGGACAAGGTCGAGGATAGCTTGTTCTGCCTCTCCTCGAATGACATAGTCGATCCAGGGAAAGGCTCCCAACGACTCTTCGGCTACAGCTGAGGCCTGCGGTCCACCCAGCACGACCGGTGTCTGTGGAGAAAGGTGTTTCACTGCCTTTGCCAGGAGCAGAATCAGCGGATAGGTATCGCACGTGGTCGAGAAACCCACACAATCGGGTTCTGCCGCCACGATTTCAGCCGCCCAGCGGTGTATGGCCACGTCGGGCTCGGCTGGTTCAGGCAGATCTTGGCCCGGATAGTAGATGGTGCAGCCGAATCCAGCGTCACATAGTATTTGGTTGAGTGAAAGCGCACCCAGTGGAAAGTAGGGCACCGGCCTGCGCTGCCGGAGGTGTAGGGCAGGCACCAGCACGATATTCATAAACTCTTGCCTCCACCGATTGATGACGACCCCAGCGCTTCTTCATCAGGTTGTACGCGAGTCTGTGCTGCAACCTGTTCCCCTTTGCTGCATCTATACAGAGCATTACCAGCCCAAGCCGCAGCAGCAAACTCCTCATGCGGGACGAATTCTGATTTCACATGATAGAAGCTCGAGAAAATCTCAGGGTATTGCCGGATCATTCGCTGCATTTCGGCCGTTCGAAAGTCTTCGAGCCCCATCGACAAGAACGATGGTAGAGGGGCAAGGGAGAGCCTTGAGGTGTATTGAATTGTGAGCGGCGTCTTGGGCAACGGACACAGCACATAGACCTGGCTCTTTGCCACACCGATGTCTAGAAAATGCTGGTGCAGGGAGAGAGTTTCCTGAAGATCTTGCCTTGTCTCCCAGGGAAAGCCCACAATGAACGAGGTGATGACCCCCATACCATAGGAGACTGCTGCTTCGATGGTCTCGCGCGTCCTGGTCAGGTCCAGGTTCTTCTGCAACCGCTTCTGTACGCGTTGGGAACCGCTCTCGACACCAAAGAAAACATGTGTGCATCCTGCTCGATACATATCGGCCAGGGTCCGCGCGCCAACGCTGTCTGGTCGGAGACGACAGGTCCAGGTTGCCCTGTCACCAGTCTCCATGGCTCCAAGGAAGGCGCCCAGCCAGTCGCGGTCCAGGACAAGGAGATCCTGGGCCAACAGCACGTTTTCCACCTGGTACCTGCGGACAATCATCCCAAGCTGGTCAGCCAGCAGGTCTGGCGACTTCTGACGCATACGTCTGCGCCAGAAGTCAGAGGTGGAGCAGAAGCTGCACCCATAAGGACATCCGCGTCCAGGTTCGAAAGGAATGAAATCATCCAGCAGTGCTTCGCGGAAATAGGGATAGGCCTGGTAGTCAGGCAATGCCAGGGAATCCAGCTCGGTCAATAGTGGCACAAGGGGTGTTGAAACGATCTTCCCATTTGCTCGGTATGTGATACTGCCTGCTCCTTGTGGTTCACTCCCGTGTTCGATTACCTGGACAAGGCCGAGGACAGCCTGTTCTGCCTCCCCCCGAACGATATAGTCGATCCAGGGAAAAGCGGCCATCGACTCCTCGGCCACGACCGAGGCCTGTGGTCCGCCCAGGACCACGGGCGTCTGTGGCGACAAATGCTTCACCGCCCTGGCCAGGAGCAGAATCAGGGGATAACTGTTGCACACAGTTGAAAACCCCACCCAGTCAGGCTCTGCCGCCACGACTTCAGCCGCCCACTGGCGTATGGCCATATCGGTCTCGGCTAGATCGCCTGCATGCAGGTGCGGATAGTAGATGGTGCAATCGTGCCCGGCGTCCGACAGTACCTGGTGTAGAGACAGAACTCCCAGTGGGAAGTAGGGCATCGTCCTTCGCCCTTTGATGTGTGGCGCAGGTACGAGAACCACGTGCATACGCTCATGCCTCCATTGCTTGCTGACGGATCAGGTATACCTTTCTAGGAATACAACCGCACTTGTCATTCTGAGGAGCGAGCGCAGTGAGCGACGAAGAATCTCGGCTGCGCCCAGCTATCAGTTTCTCGCCATGTAACCGGGATTCTTTGCTCTATTCAGTCGCCCAGAATGACACACGGCTTGGACTGCGGTCGTAGTACTAGATGCACGCCAAGGTCTTCATTCGCTTGCCATTCGGTAGTCATGCCGGGCCAGAACTGGAAGAGGGGTGCTCCCCTCTTCCAGCCCCAGGTATGCACCGCCAGTTCCTCTTGCTGACCTACTAGAAGATAAAGGGGACACCGAGAAAGTCCCAATGCGCTTCCTTGGATAGCCTTTCATCCAGATCTGTGCTGAGGGCTTTCAGGTCCCGGTCCTTGAACGCAGCCATTTGCTCTTCGCTCAGATCATAGCCCGCGTCCTTGATTGTTTTCTCCGGGTCCTCGACCAGGCTGGCCCGGAACTCGGGATCGGCCACCATTCGTCCGATCAACTCGTGAATCTCCTTCTCAGTTGCCACGTCGCTCACCGCCTTTCTCCATAAGATAGTGTATCCTCGGACATCGGCAATCAAGATGCGCCCATAGGCAGAGGATACGGTGTCTCTGCCTGTCCGGCCTCCGATCCGTGGCTCGCTCGCTACGGATCGACTCGCTCCCCGGCAAGCGAGCCGGGGGCAGAGCTTCTTGAGTGAGGCGAATCACTTACATGCTTTGCACCTGTTCGTGCCTGTGGTACAGGGTCTTCCCCCTTGCTCAGAGTACACAAAGCATTGCCTGCCCAGGCCGCGAGACGGAACTCTACGTGCGGCACAAATTCTGTTTCAATATGGTAGAAGCTTGAAAAGATCTGCGGGTAGCGCCGAATCAAACCATCCATTTCGGCGTTCCAGAAGCGTTCCATCTCCCTCGGCGCGACCGACTGTGTGCTGTCAATCCTGAGCCTCGAGGCGTAGCGGGTTGTGATCTCGGTCTTGGGCAACGGAGAAAGTGGATAGATCCGGGCGCTATCCACACCAGTATCCAGGAAATGCTGGTGCAGGGAAAGGGTATCCTGGAGATCCTGCCTTGTCTCCCAGGGAAAGCCCACAATGAGAGAAGTGGTAACGCTTATCCCTGTAGCAACGGCTGCCTCGACAGTCTTGCATACTTGCGAAACGTCGAGGTTTTTGCCCATACGCTGTTGCACCC
Source organism: uncultured Chloroflexia bacterium (assembly GCA_963700285.1). Taxonomy (GTDB): domain Bacteria; phylum Chloroflexota; class Anaerolineae; order JAAYZQ01; family JAAYZQ01; genus CAWANP01. The sequence goes on from CAVOXA010000001.1 coordinate 1,163,476, forward strand.
GCTGTGAACCGCTATCCACACCGAAAAAGATCTGTCTGCACCCCGCCCGATTCACAGCGGACAGCTCCTCTGGTTCAATGCTGTCTGGTCGAAGATAGCAGCCCCAGCTCACTTTGCCGCAAGCTTCCATAGCCTGAAGAAAATCAGAAAACCAGCCCTTGTTCACGGCAAAGATATCCTGCACCAAGAACACAGATCCTACTCCTTGGCTATGGGCGAGCGCCTCTAGCTGTGCTGCCAGCAAACCTGGCGACTTCAGACGCATGCGCCTGCGCCAATAGTCTGAAGTCGAGCAAAAGCAGCATCCATAGGGGCATCCGCGCCCAGGTTCAAAAGGCAGCAATCCATCCTCGAAAGGGGGCTTCCCGCCCAGGAGCGCTTCACGGAAGTATGCATAAGCCTGGTAGTCAGGTAGCGTCAGGGAATCGAGATCGCTCAACAGTGGCACGAGGGGTGTGGAAACGACATTGCCGTTGACCCGGTGCGTGAGACTACCTGCTTTTCCCGACCCACTCCCTTTTCCGATTACCTGGACCAAGTCGAGAATAGCGTTCTCTGCCTCCCCCCGGACAACATAGTCAATCCAGGGGAAAGCCGCCATCGACTCCTCGGCCACGACGGACGCCTGTGGTCCACCCAGGACGACCCATGTTTGTGGGGATAGCTGCTTCACCGCTCGGGCCAGGAGCAGAACGAGTGGATAGCTGTTGCACATGGTCGAAAAACCCACCCAATCGGGCTGTGTCGCCACGATGTCAGCCGCCCAGCGCCCGATGGCTGCTTCGGGGTCGGCTGGGTTGGCAGCATCCTGGAGCGGGTAGTAGATCTTGCTATCGTAGCCTGCGTCAGCTAGCACCCGGTGTAGAGACAGGACGCCCAGCGGGAAATAGGGCGCTATCCTACGCTCCTGGATATGTGGCGCGGGTACCAGTACTACATGCATGCTCTCTTACTCCAGTTCTTGCTGAAGGCTCAACTGCCCCTTCTTGGAACTTGCGGGCTTGCATCCTGCGCAGCAGCCGTGAGCCTGTTCCCTTCAGATTCGAAAGCTATTTAGAGCCAGGGGTGGAGGAGGGGAGCCCCCCTCCATCCCCAGGATTGCTGCAGCAGGTTGCGCGTACCAGCGCCCACTACCAGGTCGGGTTCGTGCCAACCCCGCCGAATCCGACCTCCTTAGACAGTCTGTCGTCCAGATCTGCGCTAAAGCCTTCCAGGTCTACTTTCTTGAGTGCAGCCAGTTGCTCTTCCGTCAGATCATAGCCAGCGTCTTTCACTGCCTTTTCGGGGTCCTCCATCAGGCTGGCCCGGAAATCAGGGTCGGCCACCGTTCGGCCGATCAGCTCGTGTATCTCTTTCTGCGTTGCCATTTCGCTCACCTCTTTTCTCCCTCTGATGGCAAATGCTTCAGAAGCTGAGAGCAAGGTGCAACCGGAATCAGAGAACGCTACCTTTCCGCCCATCTTGCCCCCAAGCTCAGGCTCCTCGCCGGGGAAAGGCGCCCAGAATCAGAACAGCAGATTGCTTCCGAATCCACTAGGACCGATTCGCCCCAAGTCACCCTCTCAACGCTAGGCCCTGCCGAAGAAGGAGAGCCTCCCCTCCGGCGCAGGCTTGCTTTGGCGGACAATGCAGAGTGCTCTACGGCCAGGGCGCGATTCCAACCTCACCTACTCCGACTTCCTTGGACAGTCTGTCGTCCAGATCTGCGCCAAGATCCTCCAGGTCCGCTTTTTTCAGTGCCGCCAGTTGCTCTTCTGTTAGATCATAGCCGGCCTCCTTCACCGCCTTTTCCGGGTCCTCCACCAGGCTGGCCCGGAACTTGGCGTCGGCCACTGCACGGCCGATCAGCTCGTGAACCTCCTTCTCAGTTGCCATTTCGCTCACCTCCTTCCTCCGTTGGATAGTATGCGCTCAAGAATCAAGCGGCAAGATGCTCCCGGGCTCTAGGGACATGTGCCCTCCTCTCATCTTGCTGCCAGTTCCAGGTTGCCCTACGGGGACAGGCGGTTTGGGGATCAGAGCGGCGAATTGCTCCCGAATCCATTCCGTGCGCCTGGCTTCGAGATCTACGCTCAACTGTCTGGCAGCCTCGTCACGGAGCGCTAGGTACGCTTCCAGGTAGGGAACAGCCAGAGCAGAAGCGCTTTCCAGCGCCCGCCGGCGGTATTCCGCAATCAGTCCCAGATACTCATCCAACACTGCGCCGGCAAACAGAGCCTTCTCTACGTCAGTCTCAGTCAGTGTGGTGTGAGGGTCGAGTCTGCGATGAGCTAGCACCCGGGTGAGGAAATAGGTATAGCTTCCCTGCGCCAGGTCACCGCGCCAATCCTGCAGATCATCAGCCAGCAGAAAGGACATCATCAAGTCGTCTATCATCTTTTCCAGGAGCTCAGTGGCTTCCTTTCGCCCGGCCAGCAAGCACAGTGCCGCGCAGGAGATCTTTAGTGGGGCGGCTTTGCGTGCCAGGAGAATCAGATCTGCTTCCTCAAAGGCGCGCACCTGCCCCCAATGCCACTGCCGCTCCCACGAAATGCTCAGTCCCCACTGGGCGATGTATTCCTCAAAAAGCGCCCAAAACGCTGGCTCGGAGCCGAAAACGCGGTGATACGGCGCCAGCGCATCGAGAAGAAGAAAGGTAGCCAGTGGTTGGAGATGCCCCTCGTACTCCTCAGGCTCGGCATCCATCAGCTCGTCCTGCAGCATGAAATAGAGCACCAGGAAGGTACTGCTCAGGCCTACCAGACGGCAGACATTGCGATCCAGGGCAAGGGGCTCCTCCAGCCAGAAGGGCAACAGATATGCGATGTGAAAGGCCCGAGGCATCTTGTGTTCCAGTGACCACTGATCCTCAAGGCGAGCCCGTCCGGGCTGGCGCAGCGCCGGTGGATACGTGGAGATGCGCTCCAGACAGGCATCCAGCAACCACTTACACTCCCGGTCAAAGTCACGAATTGGGTCCATGTTGCCCTCCGGCTTGCGATCTCCTGGTGCTGCGGCTTCGGAGAAAGCAGCGTACCCGGTGAGCGCCCTCGCCGGCCAACAGAAGCGCTTTGGTGGTCAGTCCCAGGATAAGGTTTGCGCCGGCCACCAGCATCAGCCCACCGACGAGGATGATGGGCAGGACGTCTTTGCCGCTGACCAATTCCCCTTCCATCTGAGCTATCTCTCTGTACCAAAGGTACACGGCCATGACCACAGCGAAAGCCGTCCAGGCAGCCGCTAGAATGCCAAAGACGGCAAAAATCCTCTGTTCGTGGCTGAACTTGCTCCACCCCTTGAACAGCTTGGTCGGCAATTCCTCCCGGACGAAGGCCAACGATCTCTTGCGCAGCATGGGTATCTCTACCCAGTCCACCAGGGCGTAGTAGCCATCCAACTCCAGGAGCGGATTTACATTCATCAGGGCTCCAAAGTAGCCTATCAGGGCTGCTTTGAACAGAACCCCATTGAAGGCGAAGGAGGGAAAGAGACCAGCTACCACCGCCAGCAGGCTGCCCAGCAGCAGCGTTGTGAACGGGCCGGCCAGCGAAACCAGGATGCGAGCCCGCTTGGGTGCCATCCAGATATCCGTGGTATCCACAAAGAAGGCGGGCGAACCCATGTAAAGCATCAGCCCCCCTTTGGGCACTCGACGGCCATACTGCTTGCATGTCAGGGCGTGACCGCACTCGTGAAAGAACGTCATCACATAGTAGAGCGCCAGCAAGATAACCAGGCCCAGGCCAAAGGAACCGGCCGCGCTGAGCAGGGGATAGTTGCCGGCCAGCAGCTCCCGTGCGAAGAAGACCAGCCCGGCTACGATCACCAGCCCGTACAGGATCCTGGCCGGGCGCGTGAATAGCAGCCAGCCCCCCCACCGGTAGAGCGAATCGAAGAACCCATCGGCGTTTTTCAGGCTGAACTCCCTCTGAGCGGATCTTTCGGAGAAGCGTTGGAGTCGGTGGGCCAGGGTGTGGGCAGCAAGCTGCTCCTCGATGCATTGGAATAGGTCCACCGGCTTTTCCGCCAGGAATTGGTGCGTGCCAAGCTCCGTGAGGAGATTGGCCAGTCGCTCAAAGGGAAAGGCCCCGAATTCTGAGTAGTAGGCCATGGCCAGGTCGCTGACAGAGTGCTCGCCATCCATGAGCCCCCACAGTAAGTAGTCGCGGGCGTCGACCTTAAGGTAGGTGTCCGCCCTTGGGTTGTTCAAGACATAGTATGCCTCCCCTTGGGCGTTTTGGTGGCACGACACCTCGACGCCGGTCACGCCCTTGGGCTTCTTCATGGAGGGGTCCAGCCCTTCCTGCAGGATCGCCCACAGGTCGACCGCCGTTGATCTCTCCTCTGCGGTCGCCTGCTGCAATCGCATCCACATGGTGGAGGCTGGTGTACCCTCTTCTGCCACCCCGTTCTCTTCTTTCTGCAATAGATTCATCCCCACTTCCAGTCGGGCGACCTTTGCCCCACAGGCTCATGTCTCCAGGCGTACAACCCCGCTGGATGCCGGCTCGTTCGGGCTAAGACAGCATGATGAGGACACTAATGCCGGTGCCCAAGGTACCAAGCGCGCCAAACACTAGCCCCACAGTCCAGAGGAACTTGCGCTCAGTCCCGATGGCCATCCCGCCCAGGGTAATGCCAAGGGCGAGCAACGCTACGGCGATCGCAAAGACCTCATGGGCATTGGCAGAGACACGAACCATCTCCTCTTCGCTGGCCGTGCTGGCCTTCAACTCCCTCGTTCTGTCCTCAAGTGCTGCCACCTTCTCGATCTCGGCCGGGTCTGGCGCTTTTTCCCAGGATGGTCAGGAGCTCGTGCTTGGACGTGAGCGTCTTCACATACTCGCGGTCGCTCTCCAGACGATCAACCCCGATGATCTCTTGGGTTCTGTCCAGTAAGGCTCTGTTGGCGGTCATACCCGCCAGCAAGCCTCCAAGTGCGGCCAGTAGGGGCATGATCAGCGTGGTCAGGGCGACATGTCGGTGCCACCTGGGTTCTTCCGGCCCCACTTCTCGCAACTCTACTGCCTCCACAACTGCATCCTGTGCCGTCTCTGCCATTTCTGTCAGTTCAGACATCGTGCCTCATTGACTCTCCGCATGATGATGATACGACGTCAGGGCGTTTACTCTTCTCCTGCCGTGAACAGCGCCCAGGGCTGGGTTGGCCGGTCCTTGAGGTAGCCCTCCAGGTGGTCCCACTGCGGATGTTCGATGAGATGCTCGTCGGCGTCAAAGGCCATGCCGCTGGAACTGCCCCAGCGGGCCCAGAAGCTGAGGTCTGCGGCCAGGTCGCTGTCCATGACCTTGCCGTCCACTGCGCCCTGGGGCGCGTAGGGCAGCCGCGCGGGCCAGTACTCAAAGGCGTCCAGCTCGTAGTGGCCCTCGATGGTGCGCGAGCCGGGGTTGGTCTTTTTCAGATAGACGTCATAGTGGTCGGCGATGATCTTTTTGGCGTTCTTGATATCGATCTTGCCCTTGTACTGCTCCATGAGCTGGGTCAGGCGCACGCGCCGGGCGCCCGCCGGCATCCGGATGTCGTCGTAGCCGGTGTTGGCGCACTCCAGGTTGCGGATCTGGGGGTCGATCGGGCGCGTTAAAGCCGACATAGTAGCCGTCCTTGGTGCGCTCGACGGCCGAGAACTTGAGGCCCAGTTCGAAGCGCATGATCTCGCCCGTGTTCCGGTCGGCCAGCAGCCAACTGTTGGCATAGCCGCCGTTGTTCTCCTTCTTCATCAGCGTCCACCCAACCGTCGAGATCGTCGGCATACTGCATGGCCCGGCGCACCCGAAGGAACTCGGGTACCTCGTCGGCGTCGTATTGGCTGTAGCCGCCGATGGTGGTCTCGGTGCCCATCAGGCCGGCGTCGGTCACGAAAAAGTCGGTAAAGCTGGCGATGAGCCCCGGCATGCTCTGCATGAACATGCGGTGGCCTTCAGCCGGCTGGAGGTCCAGGATCTCGTTCATGTACTGGCCGTGAGTGAAATGGTCCCAACTGTTGTGGGCCATCACGATATCACCATCCCGGGTGTAGGAACCGGTAGCGACAAAGGCGCTGCAGTGGTCCTGGTCCTGCGGCACGTACTGGCCGTACCACTGGGACTGCTCGTTGGGCCACCAGTAGCCGACCAGTTCCTCGTAGCCGTTCCAGGTCAGGACCTCTTGCCAGGTGATATCGGTGCCGGCCTCCTGGGCGCCTTCGGCAATGCCCCTCATCTCCTCCTGTAGCTCCTCGTCGAGATGTTTGACGAACTGTTCCTGCGCCTGCTCGACAAAGAACTCCCACTCCATGCCGGTGTCCATGAAGGTCAAGTCCTTTGTGTTGGCCAGGATCTCGGCCAGCTCCGGCGCCACCAGGTAGCCGTACTGGAAGCCCCGCTCGTAGGGTTCGCCCTCGATGTGGATATAGATCCAGCCATCCTGTTCGAGGCGGTAGCCCTTGCCGTCGGGACTGGTCTGGCGCTCTTCGGAGCGGGCCGTGGGTAGCGATGTGGCCGATGACGATAACACCAGTACCACAAGTAGGGCTAGAATCACGCTGGCCATTCCAACCTTCAATCCGCGGGTCTTCATATCTTGCCTCCTGAAAAGTATAACGTCTCGGCGTTCTTCCGAGCGAGTTTTTGTCTGGTCTCTTTGGGCAGATGTGAAAGCAGGCCATTGTAGCGCGCCATCGTCCTGGCATGAATGGCAAAATGACCGCAGACATCGCTGCCCAGCATGATGCGGTCGGGATACTTGAGCACAAGATCGATCCAGCACTGTTTCGGGCTAAGCCGCTCATCATCACGTTGCCGGGGTTCGCAGATCGTTTGTTCGTAGACCACCCACGAGAGATCGACGTACAGGTTGGGGTAGCGATCCATCATGCAATCGATCATGGTGTGATAGTCTCTGTGCGTCACCCTGCGCGAAATCCCGCAATGACCCCAGACAATCGTGGTATCCCGATGACGCTCCAGGGTTTCGGTTAGTTCGTGCAGATAGACATACTCGTCGTGAACACCTACTGAAGTGCTGTTCTGGTGCAGGCAGATGGGGAGTCTCTTCGAGGCACAGAACTCGTAGATGGGATCCATGGCTGGGTGGTTGGCCCTGGCCGTTTCGCCCAATGTCAGGTTGGTGAGGTCGTCGTGCCGGAAAAAGACCTCGCCCACCCCAGCCCAGAATGGATACTTGGCGTACATCGATTCGACATAGTCGATCGCGGTACTGTCGGTCGGATCGAAGGCGCAGACCATGGGAGCAAATCTCGCCTGCTGCTCCGGAGCCAGGCTTGCGTAATGCTGCGCAACGATCTCGTCGGACGCCGAATAGTGGTAGCAGCGAGCATTGTCGCCCAGGTAGTAGGTTGGCTTGTAGGGCTCATAGTGCTCCCACTTTTTCTTGACCGGCAGGCCAAAGACCACCGCCTTCAGGATGTTGCCCTGCTCCATTGAACGCAGGAGCTGCTCAAAGCCATCCGTGTTCTGCAGGAAATCGACAAAGTGCAGGTGCATGTCAATGACCGGCTCACTGGCCCTGTCGTCGGGATACTGCTGGATCTTGGTCTCAAACTCGTGGTGAAAGCTCATCGCTGTTCTCTCCGGCTAGCCAATTATCGAAAACACGAGCAACAGGGTCAGGCAACTGACTATCGTGGCCGCCAGGAGCAGCGCCGAGGCCAGCGAAGCATCGCCCCCGTACCGCCGCAAGTATACTGGTCCCAGTACGGCCGGGGGCATGGCCGCCAGCAGGACCAGCACGTCCCGCCACAGGTCGGGAAAGCCCAGGAGCGACCCGGCCAACCCGGCCAGCAGTGGTTTCAGCAAAAGCTTGATGGCGACGACGATGGCCAGCGGCAGGATGATTCCCCGCAGGCTGGGCCATTTGAACATCAGCCCGACCGAAAGGATCGCGACGGGCGTCAGGGCTGCGGCCAGGATGTGGCAGACGCGAAAGACGGGTGACAGAAAGGCATTGTCCTCGCCCGGCAGCCTCAGTATCCCCCAGAGCAGGCCCAACAGCAGGGCGAAAAATACCGGGGATTTGAAGAACTGGAGCGTGGAGGACAGCATCGACCTGGTACCCGAACCATCGGTGCCAAAGTGCGCGGCCAGGATGGGGCCCAGGATAAAGATGGTGTAGCCCACGCCGATCTCGGATATCAGCACCGCCTCGGTCATGGCCTGGGGCTTGTTGGGATACATCTGGGTGATGATCGAGTAGCCCAAAAAGGTCGAGGAGCCAAAGGCTGAGCAAAAGATAATGGCGCCCTGTTGGCTCCTGTCAAAGCCCAATAGGGAGCTCACTCCCCAGGCCAGGGCGATCATCGAAAGCTCCAGGGCCAGCATGACCCCAGCTGGCGCCAGTTGGTCCAGTTGGATCGACTGCCCCGCCAGCGTCACAAAGACAATGGCCGGCAGGAACAGATCGGTCACGATGCGGGCCAGGACCAGGGAATGCTCTTCCTTGAGTACCCCGCGCCAGCGCAGGAGCAGGGCCAGCGCATACAACAGGATGATGACGATGACGGCATTCAGAAGGTTCTGGATTGCGTCCACGGACTATACCTCTTCGTCGCTTCTCGTGTGCAGTAGAGCCTCTACGGCCTCATGGACATAGTCAAAGAGCCGCTCGCGCCCCAGAGCGTCAAGGATGCCATGCCGTTCCATACTGTCCACGATCCCGACCTTGGTCCGGGCCAGGTGCAGCTCGATGCCCGTGCTTTGCAGTTCCTCTAGTACGTCGTGCAGCACATCGGAACCCTCCAGATCGATGATGTTGGTGCCCTCCATGTCCAGCACGATGCCCTTGACCTCCGTGTCGGCGTCCGCGATCAGCGCTCTAATCCGGTCGCGCAAGTTTCTGGAAGTCGCAAAGAAAAGGGGCCCGTCAAAACGCAGGACGATCAGCCCGGGATGGGTCTCGCTGTCGGGGAACCGTTCGAGGCTGTGGTAGACTCTGCTATTCGGCATTCTGCCCAGCAGTGGCATGGCCGGGTGGGATGTGCGCCAGACGAGCCAGAGGAGTGAGAGACCTACGCCGATGAGAACGCCCTGCAGTATGCCAAAGGTAAGCACTCCCAGCAAGGCCGCCAGGGCCAGCCAAAACTCGGTGCGCGCCAGATGCCAAAGGCGCTGCATGGCCCGAACCTTCAGCAGGCCGAATACGATGGCCGTGATGATCACGGCGGCCAGTACGGGCTGGGGCACGTGGGAGAAGAGCGGCGCCACGAACAGCAGGGTCAGGATGAGAAAGATGCCCAGGACCAGAGAAACCAATTGACTCTTGCCACCCGCCGCGGCACTGACAGAAGTAACGCTAAACACCCCGGTCAGGCTCATGCCCTGGAACAGTCCCGAAATAACGTTGGGCATACCCTGGGCAAGCATCTCCTGGTCAGCGTCGATGTCATAGTGGTCCTGGGCGGCATACTGGCGGGCAGCGGCCAGGGAGACGGAAAGGCCGACCAAGAAGACGCCGGCGGCCGCGGGGATGACGACCTGCAGGTTGTCTACCACGAGGCTGAGGCTGGGCAGGGCCAGGCTGGGCAGCCCCCGGGGAACGGAGCCCACCAGTTCCACGCCGGTGTTGCTCAGCCCAAAAACCAGCTCAACGCCGATGCCCAAGGCCACGGCCAGCAGGGCTCCCGGAAATTTGGGGGCCCACAGCTTGAGGGCGAAAAGGAGGGCAAGTGTGGTCAGGCCCACCACCAGCGAAGCGGGGTTGGTGTCGGGCAGACCCTGGATCCAGTTCCAAAGCTTCAGCCAGGTGTTGGTGCCAGATTCCGTCGTACCCGTGATCCAGTGTACCTGGCTAACGATCAGGGCGATGCCGATGCCAAACACAAAGCCGGTGAGCACGCTTTCGGACAGGAAATTGGAGATCCAACCCATCCTGAGCAGGGCACAGATGATGTACAGCAGGCCGGCCAGCAGGGCAATGGTCGCCACGAGCTGCACGGCCTCGTCGGAGCCCCGGTCGGTGACCGCCAGCACGGCCGCACCGGCGATTGCGGCCAGGGACGCCCCAGGCGTGGTGATGACATGCCGCGAGGTGGTGAACAGGGGGAAGACCAGCGCGGCGATGGTCGCTGCATAGAGGCCGTGCTGAACGGGAACCCCAGCGATGGCCGCTGATGCCAGACAGGCAGGCACCAGCAGCGCCCAGACCGATAGGGCGCCGATGACGTCGCCCGCGAGCCACTCGCGTTTGTAGTGGGGCAGCCACTGGAGGATGGGCAGGGTTCGGTACAGGAGGTTCTCTTTCTTCTTCGTGGCAGCCATGATTCGGAATCCCCTTGATCTAGGTCTCACTCCTCTATCGGTGCCATCAGGCAGATGCGCAGGCTTTCCAGCACTATCGAGTTGCCGTGTCCGCTACTGGCTGTCCTGGTAAGGGACACGTGGTGGCTGGACAAGTACCACCGCCTGGTCGTCGAGCTATCTCACAAAAGACACTCCCCAGAACGCCGGTGACACGGGGGTCGTCTGGGCGATCCACGTCTGGCCGCCGTCCGCTGTATGCAAGACATGCCCCGGATTCGGCGGGACAGGCTGCGTCACGGACCAGGCGGTCTGCCCGTCCACGGCACTGATTCGTAGGATATAGTCGCCGGTTGTGCCTGGTGGAGCGGGTTGCTTTGCCCAGTGACCTCCACCGTCATCTGAACGAAAGATCCCTCCCTCGTCAGTCACAACCCAAACGGTACTGTGGTCAACCGCAAAGACGCCGTTGACGTCATAGCCGGCAACTGGAAGGTTCTGGTCAATCCAGGTGAGGCCACCGTCTGAAGTATGCACGACCAAGTCGCGGCCGACAGCCCATACCGTGTTCGCATCGACCCCATGCACCGAGATCAGGTAGTAGCCCGAAAGTTCTCTTGTGAGTGAGTAGGGTATTCTCTCCCAGGTGATGCCTCCGTCGGTTGTGCGCACAATCGTCCCGTACTCGTTCCCGGGCTCATTCGCCCCAACAACCCAGGCATGGTCCCCATCGCTGGCATAGACGCCGCACAGGTTGGCCGCCAACGCCATGTCCTGCGCCTGTCTGGTCCACGTGCTGCCTCCATCCGAAGTATGAAGGATGACGCCAGGCGGGCTGGCAGCCCAATCGGCACCAGCAACCCAGGCCGTTTCGCTATCCACAGCGTAGACCCCGCACAGACCAGTCTGAGAGGCCTCAGCCGGGACTGCCTGGCGCTGCCAGGTGCGGCCGCCGTTCTTGGTGCGTAGGATGGTGCCCTGTTCGCCAACCACCCAGGCGTTCTGGACATCGATGGCTGCCACCCCACCCAGGTTCACGTCGGGAATCTCGCCCGCGCTTCCCTGCCGCACCCAGGTCTCCCCGCCATCGGTCGTGTGGATGATCACGCCGTAACCATCCACGCTGTGCCCGGCCGCCCAACCTGTGGTCCTGAGGCCGCGCTTGGCCACTAGCGGCAGATAGCGCCAGAACCCAGGCCACTCGTAGGCGCCCAGGTCCACGGCCGGGCCCCTCGGGCGGGCCAGGTCGTCGGCATCGTGATCCGGCGCCGGCGGCACGCCGGCCGGGTCGCCCGCGTCCACCGCGGCGGAGCCGGTGCTGAGATGGTAGTCGTCGCCCGCCGGGTCGGCAAAGGCCGGGTCGCCCGTCACCGGGTGGGTGTGGCTGACGATGCCCGCGGCGTCGACGTCGGTGCCGTTGGCGTGCCACAGGGTATAGCGTACCGTGACCGTGGTGTCCTGGGCGACGCTGATGCCCACGGTGTGGCTGACCACGATGTTGTTGGTCAGGGTGACGGGAATGGTCGCCAGGTTGACGGACAGGCCGATGTCGCCATTGGCGACCACGGTGTTGTTGGTGATTTCGGCGCCCTGGGGCAAGAACCCCAGGGAAACGCCCCCTACAACGCTGGCCTGGTTGCCCGCCACCACGTTGTTGGAGAAGGAGAGGCCGTCGTAGATACCAAAGAAGGAACAGCCGCCATCCGCAGAAGGAACGGCCGGGTCGGCACTGGCCCGGTTGTCCACGATGAGGTTGCCGTCCACGGTGGCGTCAAACGTCTCATCTTCCAGCATGTCTATGACCAGGCCGCCTCCGCTGCTATAGCCGGCCATGCCCGCCCGGTTGCGCGAGATCTGGTTGCGCAGGACGTGACTGCCGCTGGTCCCGCGCAGTAGCAGGCCGCCCCCACGCCCACGGCCATCCAGGAGCGCCCCAGCATTGCCGGTTACCGCGTTGCCCGCAACCAGTGCGTCCCTGGATGTGTCGATGAGGGCGCCGCCGCCATATCCGCCAGCTATCCCGCAGGAGTGGCAGGCGGCGTTGGCCGTGATGGTGTTGCTGACCAGCCGGCTGCTCTCGAGCGCCGTGCCCTGGAAGCCGCCGCCGAACTGGCCGAAACTGCCCCCATAGTCGCCGAACATGCAGGCGGCGTTCTCCTCTATGACGTTGCTGGCCACCGTGGTGCTATAGACGGCGGCCACTTTGATGCCGCCGCCCTGGCAGTCCCAGCAGAAGAAGCCGGCCAGGTTGCCGGTCACCTCGTTACCGGCCACCAGCCCAAAGTTGGACCAGACGTACTGCATGCCTCCCCCGGCGCCTTTGCCATGCAGGGTGGCCACGTTTTCCCTTATCTGATTGTCCTGAACGGCAGCGCGTGGGGAGTGGGTGACAAAGAGGCCACCTCCTATTCCCCGGGTGGCGTTCCAGGCGCCGCTGGCCATGTTGCGTTCCAGTTGGTTGCCCTGGACCAGGGCGTCGGGGCAGGTGTGCAGGGCGAGCCCACCGCCAATGCCCTCGCCGGCCTCCCCCGTGTCGCTGGCCAGGTTGTCAAGGAACGTGGTGTCCTGGACGACCAGGCCGGGAGAGGAGTAGACATAGGCCCCACCCCCGTAACCACTGCCGGTGCTGCTGGCAACATTCTCCTCCACGACGTTGTTGCGGACGATTGCGCCGGGGGTGTTGTAAAGATAAAGACCACCTCCCCAACCCTCACCCTGGACGGAAGCCAAGTTCCCGGCGATGAGGTTGTCTTCGATGCGCACCCCGCCGGTTGGGGCATCGCCGGCAAAGACGCCACCTCCGACGCCCAGACCGTCCTGGCTGGCCACGTTGCCGATGATGGTACTGTTGAGCAGGTGCAGGCTGGCGTTCTGGCTATAGAGCCCTCCCCCGGTGCCCGGCCCCAGTTCCGGGGCGAGCTGGGGAGAAGCGGTGGCTGCCCGGGCCCGGGCCTCCTCTGCCCGCGCCGTCAGCCGCTCCAGCCGGGCGAGGGCCGCCTCATAGGCCGGCGGGCCGCCGGGATAGAGGCCGCTGTCCGCCAGGCGCCCCAGACCCGCCCGCAAGTCAGTCGCCCGCTGGGTTGGCGAGCGGGGATCGGCAAGCCCCTGTTCCAGCGGCGTCCCGGCATCGCCGGAGGCAGGGTCCGCGCCCGGCGGGGCGGGAATCGCGACCATCCCGAGGCCACTGGCGTCGCCGTTCTCCAGGGTGAAGCCGTCTATGGTGACCACGGTATCGCTGCTGGCGCAGGTGATGCTGACGGCACGGCCAGCCCAGTCGGCGAATACGACGCTGGCGCCCAGGGTGCGTGTGGCAAAGGTGGGGTCCCAACCGCCAGTCAGGGTGATGCCCTCGGTAATGGATAGGTTCTCCGTGTAGGTGCCGCTGGCCACCAAGATCGTGTCACCACCCGCTGCCGCGTCGATGGCGGCCTGGATGGTGGGGTGATCGTCGGGAACCTTGATGGTGTCCGCAGTGGTGCTCATTGGGGATTGGGCGCCTGCAGTCAGGACCAACAACAGAGCCACCAGACCCATGCCGGTCAACGCGAATGTCAAATGTGCCATGCGATTCATCGGTTTTTCTCCTTCCCTTGTGTCTCTAGACACTCCTCAATGCATCGGCTCGTCATTCCATCGCCCGAATCTTCCTCCCTAGATCGCAGAAAATCGGCCAAGCTGTCCAGATCAGGCAATTCCGAGCGTTGGCCCGTGGCCACGCACTGTAGGGATACCCGGTAGTCGGTCACGCCCCCCCGCCGGGTCGGCCAGAGGCGGATCAAGTAGGCACAGCACGGGACAGGTTGCTCCATCTTTCGCCTCCTTTCGATTCCTGAGGGTCACCAGCGGGTGCGGAAGACTTGTTGCTCTTCGGTCTTCACTCATAGCCATAGCGAAGGATCTCCGTTGGGCATGCGAGGAGGCATTGCCCGCGGGCAAAGAAGAGCCTCGATAAGGAGAACGTTCGGAATCAGTCGCTTACTCCCAATTGGCTGTGTCAAAGGTGTTGTTGCGCCACTTGTTACTTGTGCCTTCGTCAAACAGGTCGTAGTTGCCGCTTCGCACTGCTGTGTTCTCGATGATCTTGTTGTTGTCGCCTGCTACCTCGATGCCATTGTCATCGTTGTCGTGAACATCATTGCTCTTGAGTTTGTTTTCGTCGCCAAACACCACGATCCCGTCCGCGGTGTGGTCCTGGGCAACGTTATTGAGGACCTGGTTCTTGTCCGCCCCCGGGTTCAGACAAATACCGCTGAGGTTGCGGTATATGGTATTGAGCCGGACCCGGTTGTCGCTTACAGATGCTCCTTCAGCGTCCCAGGGCTCAGCACCCAGCTCGATCCCACAGATCGCAGAGAAGCTCGCTTCGTTCCTTAGCACAATGTTATGGGATAGCGTGGCTCCAGCGCCTGCTTCGAGGGAAATACAATCTTCCCCACAGTTCTGAATGATGTTCTTTGATATCTGGTTGTGAGTAAGAACTGTTCCGGGTCCGGCATACAGGGAGATGCCATTCCCGGCGCAGTAGCCCATCGTGTTCCCTTCGATCCTATGGCGGCCCTGGGCTATCTTGTTTTCCCCAGAGTGCCGACGGCGATGCAGTGCCCGAAGGACGCTCCATCAATGCTATTCCCAGATATGAGGAATCCCTTGCCGTTGCCTACCCCGATTGGTGTCTGGGCGATTTGCTGGAGTGTGTTGTTCCGGATCACATTACCACGATTGATGGCATCCTCTGTCTCAGCCGCCACTTCAATGCCAATGTCAGCTGCATGGATCGTATTGCCCTCAATGGTGTTAGAATCCGACCCACCATCCTGATCCCTGCACGTAAGGGCATTGACCCCGAGGCATGAGTGATTGAGGTAGATATAGTTGTCCACAAAGGTGTTGTGGCTTCCTTGGAACTTGATCCCGGCGGCGCAGTCCCATCCGTACGCGATCTCAAAGCCCTGGATGGTCACATAGTCGGCGTGAACATCAAAACCAGCCGGTAACCAGCCTGCCGGCGGCTCCACGGTGACGCCATCACCCTGGGCGATGATCCGCAGGTTGTTCTTGGTGATGGACACTGCTTCGTTGTAGTGATCAGGATAAACGAGGATCTTGCTGCCTTTCTCTGCAGCATTGACAGCGGCCTGGATGGTCGCATACTCCTGGCCAGGGCCCACGCGAAGCGTGTTTCCCTCTCCTTTCACCGAGACGGGTACCGCCATGAGCAGTACCATCAATAGAACGACCAACATACCGAGAACCCCAGATTTGCGCTTGTTCATTTCTCCTCCTCTTTTTCTGACATACAGATCGGGGTCGGCCATTGCCCGTACACGGGGCTGCGACGAAGGGATAGCAAAGCTAGGCAGCAGCGCGCCCGAGTCTGGTCCCATGATACCATACCAGCGTGACAAAAGCGTGACAATTTGGCCGTGTTTCGTTAAACTCTACTTGTGCTCTGCATCAAAGTGAGTTATAATCAGCAGACTACTACCAACTGCCCGGATGCTTGTCACCGGCTGCGATCCTGACCCGCTTTCGTCAAGTTTACTGGGTTCATCTCGTCTGTCCGGGCACAGCTTTCGGGGGAGTCGGGTAGTACGTGTTCCGCTCTGTGGTCCATTGACAACGGCAGCCGCGTGGCGGTACGGTCCATTCACGGCAACCGCAGCTTGCCCCGGCAGCAAGACAAAAATCTGACAGCGCCATGACCAGCCCTTCTGATAAAGCCGGCGACTACCAGCCAACACCTGCACGATTGGTGTTGTGCTTTCTTGGCCCACCCCAAGTTCTTCTGGATGGAGAGGTGGTACTGGGCCAGCGAGCTCAAAAGCCTTTGGCCTTGCTGGCCTACCTGGCCCGGCAGGCGGATCGCCCCCATCCGCGCGGCGCACTCGCCGCGCTCTTTTGGCCCAACAAGCCCGAGAAGCGCGCCCTGCAGGATCTGCGGCAAACGCTGGCTCGACTGCGCGCCGCGATAGGAGATCGCGCGCCATCAGGAGATCGCGCGCCATCTGATGATGGCGCTGCGACTTTCCCCTATCTGCTCGTCGATTCCCAGTCGGTCCAATTCAACCGCCAGAGCGATTACTGGTTGGATGTGAAAGTATTTGAGGAATTGGTGGCCACGACCGAAGATCACCGCCATCGACGCTTGGATGCTTGCCTCACCTGCGCGGCGCGCCTTTCCGAGGCTGCCCAAGTCTACAAAGGGGAGTTTCTGGCCAGCCTGCATCCCGCGGGAAGCCCGGCTCTGGACGAATGGCTGCTGATCCAGCGAGAACAACTGCAGCAGCGCGCCTGCGTCATGCTCCACGCCCTGGCTGTTGCTCACCTGGCGCGGGGTGAAGCCGATGTGGCCCGGGACTATTGCCGGAGGTGGCTGCGCCTGGATCCCTGGAACGAGGTGGCCCAACGGCTCATGTTGCGCGCCATCTCAATAGAGGAGGGGCGCAACGCGGCTCTGAATCACTATCGGACCTTTAGAGCGGATCTGGCCTGTGAACTGGGAGTCGAGCCCGAAGATGCAACCCTCGCCCTCGTCGACCAGATGGGGGCTGATGCACCGGCTGGTATGGAGCCTCACCTTCCCTTTGGGTCTTTGTCAGCGCCGGCAACACCCTTTGTCGGACGCGACGCGGAGTTGGCACGGGTCTCCGACTACCTGGCGGGCCAAGATCAGCGCCTAATCACCCTCTACGGCCCCGGTGGAAGTGGAAAATCACGGCTGGCGCTGGAAGTTGCAGCAATGCAGGCGTCCCTGTGGCGAGATGGTGTGTGGTTCGTTCCCCTGGCCAGTGTGCCAGCCGCCCGGGCAGTGGTGGACACGCTTGCCTCCGCGCTGAACTTCAGGGTGAGCGGCGATTCGATGCAGGCCGCCCACTTGCTGGATTTTCTGGCTTCCAGGGAGCTACTGCTGGTTCTGGATAGCTTTGAGCATTTGCTGGATTGTGCGTACCTGTTGCGAGATGTTCTGCGTTCTGCTCCACGGGTCAAGGTCCTGCTGACTTCCCGCGCCCGGCTAGGGCTGCCCGAGGAGTGGGCGGTCGAAGTGCTGGGCTTGGACATGCCGTCTGAGCCTCAGCCGACGCTCTTGCAGGCGCAGGAGCATGCGGCAGTCCGGCTCTTCCTCAACAGTGTTCAGAGGGTGGATCCTGCTTTTGCCCTCTCCCCGGACAACCTGTCTCATATCGTCTACATTTGCCGGCGCGTTGCCGGCCTGCCGCTGGGTATCGAACTGGCCGCCGCCTGGGCGCGTCTTATCCCTTGCCATAAAATCGCTGAGGAGATGGAAGAGAGCCTGGACTTTCTCCAGAATCCGGATGACAGTACCGCTGGGCGGCATCGCAGTCTGCGGGCGACCTTTGAATACTCGTACAGGTTGCTGTCAGAAACGCAGCAGGCCGAGTTTCGGAAGCTATCCGTATTTCGTGGTGGCTGTTCGGCGGAGGGCGCCCATCGAGTTGCCGGGATCAGCCCAGCCGTTCTGATTTGTCTGGCAGACCGGTCTTTGCTCCAGATTTCGCCTTCCCGTCGCGTGGACATGCACCCCACCCTGCAAGAGTATGCGACGGAGAAGCTGGCCGAGCACCCAGAAGAAGAGGCCGCAATAAGAGAATCTCACGGTCGCTTCTACCTGTCGTTCCTCCGTACAAAAGAGAACGCGCTCCGTGGAGAGAGTCCCCAAGGGGCTCAGAGTGAGATCGACAATGAGTTGGGCAATGTCCGCGAAGCATGGCGGTGGGCCGTAGATGGGGCTGAGTTTGAGGAGTTGGGATCGAGTGCTGCGGCCCTGTCGCGTTACTATGACCTCCGAGGGCCCATCCAGGAAGCGGAAGCGGTTTTCGGTGAGGCTGCACAGCGACTGCTGACGCTCGCCCCGGGGACGAACGGGGTGCAGGCGATCGCATGTCGCTTGCTCACCGAGCAGGCGCGTTTCTTGCTCCAGGGCGGGGACTATGCCCGGACTACTGAGGTGGCCACGGCGGCTGCAGCGCGAGCTCGCACGGCTGGGGAGACGCTCTGCGAGGCAACTGTACGCTATATCGAAGGTGAAGCGCTATGGCGCCAGGGCGACTATATGACGGCGCGGGTTGAGCTGGAAGGCGCCCTGGATCTGAGCCGGAAGGAGCAGGCAACCGAAACAGACCGCCGTGCGGCACGGGAAGTTGAGACTTGGACGCTGGCAAGCCTGGGAGCGGCATGCTGGATCAACAGAGACCGTGAACAGGGCCAATGCTACCTGCAGCAGGCTCTGGAGATCGCTCAGGCTGACAACAACGTACGGGAGCAGTCCAAGTTGCTGGCAAACCTGGGTGTGTGCGCGGTTGAGCAGGGGAACTATGCGCAGGCCCACGACCTGCTCCAACAGTCTTTGCTCATCCGGCAATCGATGGGCGACCGTAGGGGTGAAAGCCTAACCCTGGGAAACCTGGGGAATATTTGGCTATACCTGGGGGCCTATGTGCAGGCCAAAGCTCACTATCAGCAGGCCCTCCACATCCAGCGCGAGATAGGCGCCCGGAACGACCAGGCGTTGTCGCTGGGCAACCTTGGCTTGGTCCATCACTATCTTGGAGAGAACGCAGCGGCAAGGGATCTCTGCCGCCGGGCGCTTAGAATCGGACAGGAGACTGGTGAGCGTCGAACGGAAGGCGCGCTGTGGATGAAGCTGGGACATGCCCTGGAGGCACTGGGGCAGCATGACAGCGCTGCCAGGGCCTATCAGGAATCGCATGATCTGCGTCGTGAGATGGGCTGGCACGATGTAGCAATGGAACCTCTGGCCGGTTTGGCCCAGGTGGCGATGGCCCAGGGTAGGCTGGATCGGGCCCAGGAATACGTCGAAGTGATCTGGACGCATTTGCAGGACGGCACGCTCAACGGTACGGTGTCCCCGTTCCAAGTGTACCTGACCTGCTACCATCTTTTTGAGGCGATCAAGGATCCGCGTGCCCACCAGATCTTGGAGCAAGCCCATAGAGATCTACAGGAAAGAGCCGCAAGGATTGCGGATGTTGAGATGCAGTGGTCCTTCCTGGAAAACGTACGGCCCCATCGCGAGATCATTCGTGAACTTGCCTTGCTGAACGGGGCCGCCTAGCCCCCAAGCTCCCTATTCTCCCGCCAGCCCCTGACCCACCACTTGGCGTGGGGCATGCCGCATGCCAGGGCCGCCTGGACCAGGACGGCGCTGTCGAAGGATGTGCGCCGAAACTCGATTCGCAGATCGCCAGCCGGGCAGCTCACCAGTGCATACTCGGCCCAGGACGGATTGCGAACCTTCCCGGTCGAGGGATCAGGTACGATGGGTTGCCCAACGCAGCCAGGGTCGATCAGCGTTCGGCCCCCGAAGCGACGTAGCATTTGAGTGTGGGTGTGCCCGCCGGCCATCACTGTGGCCTGGCAGCCTGAAAGCAGAGAAGGTTCTCGCCCCCGCCGAGTGGAATCTCGACGAGTGGCCGGAACGAACCTATTTGATCCAGGTCAGAAGGCGAGAGCTGGCGCACAGCCCAGAGTTCTACCTCGTAGAACCGGTGCGAGTCCTCGTCTCTTTGCTCAAAGGGCTGAGGGTCCAACGCCCAGGCATCGGTGTTGCCCATGACGACTGGGCAGCCCAGTTCCCTCAAGATGGCGAGTACCTGCCGCGGCTGTGGGCCAAAGAGGGCCACGTCGCCCAGGCAGACTATCTCGTCAACGCCCTCCGCATTAAGCTCGGCGAGGACCGCCTCCAGGGCCGGAAGATTGCCGTGGATGTCGGAAATCAGAGCGATTTTCATTTCTTTTCTTCGCTAGAGACAAGACCTGACAGAGCCTATGCCCAGCATCCGCTCTGTCAGGTCTGACTGAGGCATGAAGGGTCAGACCCGCACCAGAGCGTGAAAAGTCGGCATGAAAGCCAGGCGCGCCCCTGATTCAATGGCGGCCCGGTCAGCCTCCTTAAGGCGGGCCAGTTCGTCCGACGGTATCATGCCTGCCAGCGACCGATCCCAGAGTGCCCACTCGGCGTCGAACTCGGCGCACAAGGTGACCAGGTCCCACAAGCCGTGGATGACGCCCACGTCGGCGTCCCGAACCCCGGGCAGGGCAAACAGCTCCCGGAGCTTGCGGCCCATGAACGGGTCAGCACCCTCGCTGCGCAAAGCCTCCGCCTGCCAGCGGCCAATGGGCAGTTCTGGATGGTCAATGCGACCGCCATAGTCGGGCTCGGCACAGACCAGTACGGTGCCGCCGGGCCGGGTCACGCGAACCATCTC
Source organism: uncultured Chloroflexia bacterium (assembly GCA_963700285.1). Classification (GTDB taxonomy): domain Bacteria; phylum Chloroflexota; class Anaerolineae; order JAAYZQ01; family JAAYZQ01; genus CAWANP01. The sequence goes on from CAVOXA010000001.1 coordinate 1,183,950, forward strand.
CTGCGCCGCCCGAGCGGGGTCGCGGCACCACAGCAACAAGAAATGACAGGCCGTCACGTCGAACCAGGCATCTGGAAAGGGCAGATCGTGGGCATCGCCGGAACGGTACTCTGCTGCACCGCCTCGGGCCTGGGCGAAATCTATCATCTCTGGATCCAGGTCCACGCCGATTACCTGCCCCTGGCTCCGGGCGGCCAGTTCCTCGGTCACAACACCTGTGCCGCTGCCCACGTCCAGCACGCGGTTTCGCCCGCAGCAGGTTCGCCCGCCGGTAGAGGTGGGATCGTGTGGCCCGAGTCCAGCCCGCCTGCCGCGCAAACTGTGCGTCCCACTCCTCCAACGTCATGAGCGTGGCCATGGGTCGTGCGTCAGCTCTCTGCCAGGGCAATTAGCAGTACCACCGAACGTGGTTGTACTCGGTACACAGATGCCTCGACCAGGGGAGCAGTATCCAGGCCACTGATGTCATGCGGTGGGTCGAGGTAGGTATCTATCACCCGCTGCCAGCCCAGAGGCGCCCCATCGGGCGCAGGCGGCAGCTCGAAGTCGAGGACCTGCCAGTAGGCGTTCATGATCAGGTGGAATAGGCCTCGTCTGCCTTGCACGGCAAAGGCCAGGCTGTGGGAGTTCCATCGCCAGTCGGGCTTGTGTAGCTCCACGCCATGCCATTGCAGCTTGGACTGGAGTAGGAGCTGGATGAGGCTCATCCCCCGCTCTTCCTTGTAGATGCTGAGACCGCGGCGGAAACGAATCAAGTGCTTGACAAAGCGGTGAATGTCGTTGTGTTCCTCCAGGAGCGTCCAATCAAACCAGCCGATCTCATTGTCCTGGCAATAGGCGTTGTTGTTCCCAAGCTGGGTGCGGCGCACTTCGTCGCCCATGAGCAGCATCGGCACCCCCAGCGCCAGGAGCGTGAGGCTGAGGAAATTCTTGATCTGCCGGTTGCGTAGTTGCTCAATAGCAGGGTCCTTTGTCGGCCCTTCCACGCCACAATTCCAGCTCTGATTGTCGTTGTGCCCGTCGTGATTCCCCTCCCGGTTCGCTTCGTTGTGCTTCTGGTTATAGGATACGACGTCGTTGAGGGTAAACCCGTCATGGGAGGTCACGAAATTGATGCTCTGCTCCGGCTCCCGTTCCTCGTGGCCGTAGAGGTCAGGGCTGGCCAGGAAACGGGATGCCAGCTTGCTCACCATGCCCGGATCCCCCTTCACAAAGCTGCGGATGTCGTCGCGAAACCTTCCGTTCCACTCTTTCCAGCGGTCTCCGATGAACGTGCCCACCTGGTAGAGACCGGCTGCATCCCACGCCTCGGCGATCAGTTTCGTACCGGCCAGGATCGGGTCCGTTTCGATCTCCCACAGGATAGGCGGATTCACCAAGGGCTGGCCGGTGTCATCCCTTGCCAGGATAGAGGCCAGGTCGAAGCGGAAGCCATCCACGTGCATCTCCTCCACCCAATAGTGCAGGCTGTCGAGAATCAGACGGCGGACCACTGACAAGTTGCCGTTCAGGGTGTTGCCCGTGCCGCTATAGTTGGCATAGTGGGATAGGTCCTGGGAAGCCCTTCTGGGCAGAAGGGAGGATATGCTCAGATCCCCGTTCTGGACAGTGCCAGAGGCCCCATCCTGGGTACCGTCCAATGCTGAGGCTTCTTCCAGGATGTAGTAGGTTCGGTTCTCCAGGCCGCGGAAGCAGAAGGTCGGACCTGACTCGTCGCTCTCTGCGGTGTGATTATACACGACGTCCAGGATCACTTCGATGCCTGCCTGATGCAGTGCCTTGACCATATCCCGGAACTCGTCCAAAGGGCCTAAGGGATCCCGCCGGGAGCTGTAGCCGCAGTGGGGCGCAAAGAAAGAAACCGGATTGTAGCCCCAGTAGTTGGTCAGGCCCGGCGGCGCTTCTTGCGCGTCGTGCTGGAATATGGGGAGCAGTTCCACAGCGGTGATGCCTAGATCCTGAAGGTAAGGGATCTTTTCAATCAGCCCAGCATAGGTGCCCCGCAGAAATGGGTCCAGCCCGGAGCTGGGATGGCGCGTGAAGCCGGCCACGTGCATCTCATAGATCACGGTCTGGGTAAAGGGCCGTTTGAGCGGCACGTCACCCTCCCAGTCGTAGCTGCCCGCACCCGAGACGACGCTTCTCATGGCCACGGCGGCATTGTCCCCTGGCCGCGCCGCGGCTTGTCGGTCATAGGTACTGGGGATGGCCACGGCCCGGCCATAGGGATCCAGAAGGACCTTGCTGGCGTCAAAGCGATGGCCCTTTGGGGGCTCAAAGGGACCGTGCGCTCGTAGGCCGTATACCTGGCCTGCCTCGAGCCCGCGAACAAAGACGTGCCAGTAGTGGAAGGTCCTGTGAACCCTTGGGTCAAGGGCGATCACGCGAGAGGGCAGAGGATCGTCGACGCCATCGAAGAGCAGCAGCTCCAATCCCGTACTGTTCTTGGAATAGACGACAAAGTTGACGCCTTCAGGGTAGACTGTGGCGCCAAGGGGAAAGCTCTTACCTGGGCTGATCATGGGACTCCTAGCTGTGCTTCATGAGGCTCGACTTGTACTCGACGATAACCAGTCATTTCAAGAACAATAAACGGCGTCTTGCGGATAGCGAGCGCTTCTGCGCTCATGATCCTGAAGGCAACCTGGTTCCGATTCTGATATGACACGATTATACCACACGCGATGCAAGGAGACAACAACCCAGCGGAGCGCAAGAAGCGTCGATCACGGCAGGTGGCGCGCTTGACCCGGCGCAGGTACGACTTTGATCAATCTGACATCATTCAGCTCGGCTTTGAGGGAGTGCGGAACGTCCCAAGTTTCGAGCACCGGGTATCCTGTCATGCCCAGGAGCTGGAGTAAGGCAGAGACATGTTCCTCCCAACCTGCAAGACCCTTGGGCTGGTACACGGGATACACACCGTGGGAGAACTGCAGGGTCTGGCAGGTGGCTTCATCGGGGCAGACGGCCACGATCCAGACCGGAAGCCGCAACCGGCTGAGGTTCCGGGCGGTGGCCCCATCATGGGTGGAAATGAGGATCGCGGCAGGTTTTCGTTGCTCTACCATGGCCCGCAGCTCCAGCAGCATGCGGTCCTCAGCTCCAGTCTCCTGGCCCTTGCTGCCTGCGTCCAGTCCTATGGTCCCCCGATCCTGCCTGTCGCAGGCTTCAACAGCCCGGGCTATGCGGGCCATCATGGCCACTGCTTCCGCCGGATGGTTGCCCAGTGCCGTTTCGGCGGAAAGCGTCAGGCAGTCGGTCCCGTCGAGGATGGCGTTGGTCACGTCGGCGACCTCGGCGCGGGTGGGCAGCCTCTGGTGGGTCATCGATTCCAGCATGTGGGTGGCGGTGATTGTGGGTGTGCCAGCCTGATGCGCCAAGCGTAGGATCTCTTTCTGAAGCAGGACAACCTCCTCGATAGGAGTCTCGATGCCCAGGTCCCCCCTGGCGACGACGATGGCGTCGGCGCCAGCCAGGATGGCCTCCAGGTTCTGGACAGCCTGCGCGCGCTCGATCTTGGCCAGGAGGAACGGAAAGTAGTCCAACTCTGCCGCAGTCTGGCGGACGGCATCAAGGTCGGCTGCATTCTGTATGAAAGAGGGGCTGACTGCGTCTAGACCCAACGCGGCGGCAAAGGTCAGGCGTATCCTGTCCCGGCTGGTGAAGGCGCTCAAGCCCAGGTCAATGCCGGGCACGTTCACGCCGTCGTGGGTGCCGAGCTTCCCACCATCCAATACCCGGCAGCGAATCTCCTCACCCTCCACCCTCTCTACCTCGAGCTGGATCAGACCATCGTTGAGATGTACCCTGTCGCCGGGTCTCACAGACTGAGACAGCCCGGAAAAGCTCACTGCGGCCTGAGCCGCGTTGCCAACGAATTCGCCAGCCTTGAGGACAAAGCACTGGCCCGGCTGGAGCCACACAGCGCCGCTGTCTACGCGGCCGATGCGCATCTTGGGACCCGGCAGATCGCCCCAGATGGCCACCCGCTCCCCCATGGCGGCTGCAGCCGCACGGACGCGATGGATTGTCTGGGCATGCCTGTCGAGGTCGCCGTGACTGAGGTTGACGCGGGCAATGTCCATGCCGTTGCATATCATGCGCTCGAGCACGGGCTGGGACTGGGAGGCGGGGCCGATGGTGCAGACAATCTTGGTTTTCGAGGACGGCAATTTGGACTTGGCCATGGTTCCTGAATAGACCTGGACCAGGATAGCGAATCAAGTAGACCAATGTGGATGTTAGGTATTCTGGGCCTGTACAGCCGTTATGGCCACAGTGTTGATGACATCTTCCACGGTGCAGCCCCGGCTTAGATCGTTGACCGGTTTCTTAACGCCCTGGAGTACAGGCCCGATGGCGATGGCGCCCGTCTCGCGCTGCACGGCCTTGTAGGTGTTGTTGCCGGTATTCAGGTCGGGGAAGATGAACACGGTGGCCCGGCCCGCAACCTCGGAATTGGGCATTTTTTTGGCGGCCACGCCCATGTCCACGGCGGCATCGTACTGCATGGGGCCGTCCAGCTCCAGGTCAGGCCTTCTCGCCCGGGCAAGTTGGGTCGCTTCTCGCACTCTCTCGACATCCGCTCCCATGCCGGACTCGCCGGAAGAGTAGGACAGCATGGCTACCCTGGGTTCTATGCCAAAGGCCCGGGCCGTGTCGGCGGAGGAAATGGCAATCTCGGCCAGTTGTTCGGCGGTAGGGTTGGTGTTCACGGCACAATCGCCGTAGACCAGGACCTGGTCGTCAAGGCACATAAAGAACACAGAGGACGCCACGGAGAAGCCAGGTTTTGTCTTGATGAACTGCAATGCTGGCCGGATGGTGTGCTGCGTCGTGTGGGCGGCGCCCGAGACCATGCCATCGGCCACACCCTTGTAGACCATCATGGTGCCATAATAGGAGACGTCACGCATCAGGTCAAAGGCCGTTTCCCGGCTCATTCCCTTGTGCTTCCGCAACCCCAGGAGGGTCTCGGCGTATTCTTGGTATTCGGTCGACATGTAGGGGCGAATGACCGGGACGCGGTAAAGGTCGATCTCCAGCCCCAATTGCAGGATCAAGCCGTGGACTTCTTCGGGGTTGCCGAGCAGGGTCAGGTCCACGATGTCACGGCCGAGTAGGAACTCGGCGGCCCTGAGTATACGCTCGTCGTTGCCTTCGGGCAAGACTATGTGCTGCTTGTCGGCCTTGGCCTGCTGAACGAGGTTGTAGGTGAACATTCTGGGCGTCATGCCGCGGGGCTGGATGCTGCTGATCTGAGCCTCGAGGGCCGCCGTATCGACAAACTCCTCAAACAACTCCAGGCTGAGTTCGATCTTGGCCTGGTTGTCGGCCGTGATGTAGGAGTGGAGGTTGCTGACCCTGGCCGCTGTGTCATAGGTATCGGTCTGTACAGCCAGGATCGGAACCATGTCTGGCAGACCATCCAGAAGGCGGGCGACTGCCGGTGGAGGCTCCAGGCCGCCACTCAATAGTATGCCGGCAAGCTGGGGATAGTATTGAGATTGATGGGCTTGCAGCGCGCTGAGGATTACGTCGCTGCGGTCACCCGAGGTGATGAGCAGCGCGTTCTCGGTCAGGCGGGGCAGGTAGTTGTGGAGATGCATGGCAATGACGAGGGGCCGGTGGGCAAGCCTTTCGAGATAGTCCGCCCCATAAAGGATCTTGGCATCCAACTGCTCGGCGACCTCTTTGAGGGTGGGGCTGCTTAGCGTGGTATGGGCGGGGATCACTGACAGCATGGCGCTGTCCCGGGGCAGTTCCTCTTTGAGCGCGGCGCGCAGCGTATGCGCTGTCTCCAGCACGGCGCGGTTGACGATCATGCCCAACACCTCTGCGCCTCGTTCCTGGAATGCATCCAGAGAAGCCCGGCAGGCATTGACAACGGCCGCTACGTCGCGTTTGGCCCCACTGGCGACGAGCAGGACCGGGCAGCCAAGGTTCTTGGCCACATCGGCGTTAAAGTCGAACTCCAGAGCGGCTGTCTTTCCTTCCAGGTCTGAGCCGATGCACAGGATAAAGTCGCAGCAGCCATCCAGGGCCTTGTACCTTTCGATGACCCTGTCCAGGACCTGGTCGTAGTGGCCCTGGCCGATGAGGTCTACTGCCTCCTGCATCAGCAGCCCAAAGGTGTCTTCATAGGCGGAACCGAGGTTAAAGTGGGTGAGAAGGAGATCGATGTTCTTGTCCCGCTCTTCGACTGAACGGGACCCAATGATCGGTCGGAAGATGCCGACCCGGCTGGTTCGACGCAGGAGAAGATCTACGATGCCCAGTGAAACGAGCGACTTGCCCGAGTAGGGGTCTGTTGTCGCAATATAGAGAGAATTGGTCATGGTTCTGTCCTCAAGGGCTCTGGTGCTGTGGCTGAGCCGCTGCGCGCCCCGTCCTCAACCGCCTGACGGCCTTGGAAACCTCGACGGCGACAAAGACGCCGAGGCTGGCCAGCGCACAGACGAGGAACTCCTGGGCGCCCAGGGGCTGTGTCTTGAAGATGCGCTGGAAGGCCGGTACGTAGATCAGGACCAGCTGCAGCGCAAAGGTACTCACGACGGCGAACACCATCAGCCGGTTGGAGAAGGGGCCGATGCGAAACAACGAATCGATGCTGGAGCGTATGGCCAGGGCGTTGCCCATCTGACTCAGAACCATGGTGGTGAAGACCATCGTGCGCCAGGGACCCTCTGGATCGCTCCTCCAGTACTGGTAACCCACCAGGAGCGAGACAGCTCCCATCAGGAGGCCGATCCAGATGATCTGTGTCCCCAGCCCGCGGCTAAAGACACTCTCCTTCGGGTGGAAGGGGGGACGTCTCATGATGCCCCGTTCCCCTTTCTCATCGGCCAGGGCAATGCCAGGCAGGCCATCGGTGACCAGGTTGATCCACAGGATCTGGAGAGGCAGGAGGGGTAAGGGCATGCCCAAGAAGGGACCGATGAGCATCACGAACAGCTCCCCGGTATTGCTGGACAGGGTGTACTTGATGAACTTGCGGATGTTGTCAAAGATGACGCGGCCTTGCTCCACGGCGGCGACTATGGTCGCAAAATTATCGTCCAACAGGACCATGTCGGACGCCTCTTTGGACACGTCGGTGCCGGTGATGCCCATGGCCACGCCGATGTCGGCCTTTTTGAGGGCTGGCGCGTCGTTGACGCCATCGCCCGTCATCGCTACGATCTCCCCCTGATACTGAAGGGCCTCCACGATGCGCAGTTTGTGTTCTGGCGCAACCCGGGCGTAAACAGCGACTTGTTCAACTACTTGTTCGAGATCGCTGCTTGACATCCGCTGCAGATCCTGTCCGGTCAGGCAGTGATCAAGGCAGCGATCCTCTTGGGCAATATCCAGGTCCTTGGCAATCTGAAAGGCGGTGAGAGGGTGATCGCCGGTGATCATCACGGGTCGGATGCCTGCTTCGCGGGCCGTGGCAACTGCCTCCTTGACTTCGGCGCGAGGCGGATCCATCATGGAGACCAGGCCAACAAAGACTCCGTCCGCTTCTAGCTGAGCCTCGTCGTCCGGCAGGCTATCGCTATCCCAGATGCGGAAAGAGACTCCTAGAACCCGTTGGCCTTGCTGGGCAAGCTCCGCGTTGGCCGTCCAAGATCCGTCTCTCGAACTCTTGGTCCAGGGGGACAATATCCTTGTCGATGAGCACCTTGCTGGTGGTCTCCAGCAGGCCGTCGACCGCGCCCTTGGTGAGGAACACGTGGGACGCATTGCGCCAGGGCACATCGTACTCGCGGACGGCCGGTGTCATCCTGTGTACGGTGGTCATACGCTTCCGTTCGGAAGTAAAGGGTACTTCGCGAACGCGCGGGAACTCGGCTTCCAGCGCGCTTTTTTCAAAGCCAAGCTCTCGAGCGGCCAGGACCAGCGCGGCTTCGGTGGGGTCGCCGATGGCGTGCACTATCCCATCGTCGTCCACATCGAGCACGGCGTCGTTGCAGAGGGCGCCGGCCCGGACCAGCACGCTCAGCGCTGCCAGGTCGGGCGCGGTCTGGGGGTCAGCCAGCCGGGCCTCCAACAGGTCGTTTTCCTGGCGATGGACCATGGTCTCCAGCCTTTCGGTATTGCCGGCCACATCCAGGATGGTGACGGTCATGCGGTTCTCGGTGAGTGTTCCGGTCTTGTCGGAACAGATCACGGTCACCGAGCCGAGGGTCTCCACGGCAGGGAGCTTGCGGATGAGGGCATTCCGTTTCAGGAGCCTCTGCCCGCCGAGGGCCAGGGTGATCGTGACGACGGCGGCCAGGCTCTCGGGGATGACGGCGACGGCCAGGCTTACGCCCGTCAGGAAGATGGTCTCCAGATCGTCGCCACGGAGCCAGCCGGTGATGACCACCACGGCGATGATGAGCAAGGCTGCAAGGGCTAGCGTGCGGCCCAGCCTGTCCAAGCGCTTCTGGAGGGGCGTTTTGTCCGGTTCTACACCCTGGAGCATGCCGGCGATCTTGCCCAGCTGAGTGGCCATGCCGGTCTCGACGACGACCATCTCGCCCCGGCCGTAAGTCACAATGGTGCCCATGAAGAGCATATCCCGCTGATCTCCAAGGGCCAGATCTTCCCCCTCGGGAATTGATACCTGTTTCTCCACGGGCTCTGATTCGCCGGTGAGGGCTGCCTCCTCGGCCTTGAGGCTGGCGCTCTCCAGCATGCGTCCGTCAGCCGGGACGATGTTGCCTGCTTCGAGCAGCACGATGTCGCCGGGTACCAGCTCTGTTGACGGGATCTCCAGTATATGGCCCCCGCGCCGTACCCGTACCGTAGGGACGGCCATTTTCTTGAGCGCCGCCATGGCTTTTTCGGCCCGGTACTCCTGGGTGAATCCGAGAATAGCGTTCAAGACTACGATGGCCAGGATCACACCCACTTCCAGCCATTCGCCCAGGGCAGCCGAGACAAGGGCTGCGACGATGAGAATGATGACCATGATCTCTTTGAACTGGTCGAGAAATATGCGCCAGGGTTCCTTGGCCGCTTTCTCGACCAGTTCATTGGTTCCGTACTGATCAAGGCGCTGCCGAGCTTCTTCTCCAGAGAGTCCTTCCAGGGAACTTGTTCCCAGTTTCTGAAGTACTTCTTGGGCCGCGAGTTTGTACCAGATCATAGTCCGTGTCTCCTATGCACCGGGATCCTGCGGGTCCGGCGCGGCCAGCACCCGGGCAATGGACCGGAGTTGCAGCCACCACTGTTCTTTGGGTCGCCGTGCGTCCTTTTCCACGAGCCGGGGTAGGTCTTGTAGGTCGGTGAACCCAATCCTGCCGCCTTGCCAACCAATGGCGGATGCGCCCGGTGAACTCGTCATGGCCTCATCCGTCAGAAATTCGATGCATTCTGCGGCCAGGCGAGTGGCCTGGATGCGGTCGAAAGGCGAGGGGCTGCCACCTTGCTGCATGTGGCCCAGGATCGCCTGGCGCACGTCAAAGAGCTGTCCTCCCTCCTTCTCAAAGAGCGAGTGCATGAAGTGGGTGGTATAGAAGTGATCGGTGTTCTCGGCGCGGATCATCAGGCCCAGACGCTTGCCGTGCTCAAACCCCTCCATCAGACTGCAGACGTCTTCCTGGAGGTCAGCCAGGGAGACGCCTTCCTCGGGCAGGTACACCCGCTCCGCTCCCGTAGCCAGCCCGCTGATCAGCGCCAGGTAGCCGCAGTCCCCTCCCATCACCTCTACCACAAAACAACGACGGGAGGCCACGGCCGACTGCTTGATCTTGTCGACAGCGGCGATGATGGTGTTGAGGGCGGTATCGGCGCCGATGCTCAATTGCGAACCAGGTAGATTATTGTCTATGGAAGCCGGAAGGCAGACGATAGGGATGTTAAAGGCCGGGTAATCATCACGTTTGCTAAAGATCTGGTGGGCGGCCTGATATCCGCTCCAGCCGCCAACAATCATCAGTCCGTCGATGCTGTGGGCTTCGAGCTGGCGAGCGATCATGTAAAAGTCGGCACCTTCCGGAACCTTGCGATTGGTCCCCAGCTCGGCGCCGCCTCTCGAAACCCAGCCACTGACGCTCATCCAGTCCATCTCCTGGATGTCGCCGTCGATCAGTCCCTGGAAGCCGTTCTGTACCGCAATCATGGTATGGCCCTTGTCCAGGCCCAGCCTGACCGCCACACGGACCGCAGTATTCATACCAGGCGCTGGTCCTCCGCCATGTAGAATGGCCAGCCTCAGCTGCTTCTGCCCGGGCTTGGGCTCGTGAGGTTGGGCGCGCAACAGCGTACGCAGGATCCGAAACGAGTCGGAGAAGCTGCCACCGCGCATGGCCATGGCCGATTCATAGTCCCGAGCCGCAATGACCTCGGCAACCTGGTGTGTCTTGGCCACACAATCCATCAGTGGCGAACGGACTACATGGTGCTGCCGGATTCCGATCAGTTTTGGTTTGTCCTCGGGGGATGCGGACAGAACCTCGTCGACGGCGGCATAGCCTAGCAGCGTGCTCATATAGCGATCAAAGGCGGTGGGTGAACCGCCCCTTTGCACGTGACCCAGAATCGTCACGCGCACATCCTCTCCCAGGCGCTCCTCCAACACCTGTTTCACGTAGCTACTGGCAATGGGGCTGCCATAGCGGTCTTGGGCTCCCTCAGCGATGATCACGACGCTATGTCTGCGGCCGATTTCGCGGCCCGCATGGATAGCGCGGCACATCCTTTCCTCCCAATCATCTACGTTGGGCGGGCTCTCGGGAATAAAGACCCAGTTTGCGCCAGTGGCCAGGGCGCTCATCAGTGCTAGATAACCGCAATGGCGCCCCATAACTTCGATGACAAAGGTACGCTGATGGCTGGCCGCCGTCGCGCCGATGGCATCTACGGCTTCGGTGATACGGTGCAGGGCGGTGTCGGCGCCGATGGTCATGTCTGTTCCAAACATGTCGTTGTCGATGGAGCCAACCAACCCGGCCAGGATCAACTGGGGATGAGCCTCCGCTTCTTGAGGGCTGACCTGGCCCTCTGCCGCCAGCTCGGCCAACAGTTCGGGCCATTCCTGGCGGAAGACATTGGCGCCTGTCAAGCTGCCGTCCCCACCAATGACCACCAAGCTGTCGATTCCATGTCTGATCAGGTTCCTGGCTGCCAGCTTGCGCCCTTCTCGCGTGTGGAACTCTGCACATCGTGCTGAGCCGATGACGGTTCCTCCCTGATGGATGATGCCACCGACCGCATCCCAGGTCATTTTTCGGATATTGCTGCCGCCGGCGACCATGCCCTGGTAGCCTTCGTAGATGGCGTATACATCCACGCCACGGGCAAGTGCGGTGCGCACCACGGCTCTCACGGCGGCGTTCATTCCCGGCGCATCGCCGCCGCTGGTCAGGACGCCCAGGCTTTTCTTGTGGTGGTCCATTGGTCTCTTCCCTGCTTTCTCACGGATGCTCCCAATGGCTGCCGCACAGCGATTGGGCACCTGGCATAATTCCCTGATGGCGCAATTGTAGCAAAAAAGCGGGCTTTTGGGAACTCTCGTCGACGTCTGAGCCCGGTGCGCCTCCGGCAATTGGCGCTGGACACAATCCGTCTACCCCTTTGCTGATCGCGTCTCGGTCCCGGCAGTCGCCTTGCTGCGCTTTTGTCAGCCTCAGGCTCAGTCTCTATGGCAAGCCCAGTCCCAGGCATCCTGAATCTGCGCTGGCTCAAAATACGCCTCAGTGGTACGCCGGGTGAAGGGGTCCATGAGCTTGACCATCCACTTGTGCCACTTCTTGTCGCTGACAAAAGCGCAGCGTTCGACGCTGCGGTACTGCTTCTTGCCAAACTGGAAATCCTCCTTGGCAGCGCCCAGCTCGCCCCACCCGTCAAAGTCCGAGAGAACAACAACCATGTTGATCTTGCCGTGGGCCTCGATGGCTTCATCCAGCCTAGGGAGGAGCATCTCATAGTCGGCAACGACAGCCTTGCCGCTGGCCTTGAAGCCGATACAGGTCTCGGTGCTTTCTTCCAGGATCTCAAACATTGGTTTCTCCTTTCTGTCCAGTTTCAAAAGCCATTTTCAATTGCTGGGCCTGGAGAGCATGGAATGCTGCCCGTTGCCTCAGAGTGGAAGAAATCCTGAAACATTCGGGTCAGGAGGTGGGGACTCTTGACGATCTGTTCGATTCTGTTCTCGGCAGTCGCTACTGTATCCATGGGTACCTCGGGTTTCAATAGTACGTGGCTGATGGGCCTATGATACCATGCTTGATACCAAAGATCAAACTCTCCAGCAAACATCCTACAGGTTGAAGGATGACTGCAGTCACGGAGCCTTCACCATGAGCGCGACAGTCTTCTATCGCGACGGATGATGGGTCAGGACATGGTCTGTTCTGCAGTTTCGCGCCGTGTTTCTCTGCCCGCGGAATCGAGGGTAATCCGAGCCGCCGTTACCAGACAAAGACATCGTCCGTAGGATGGCTCAGATCGACGATCTCGATCTGGTTGGTTCCACCGCCGAGGGCAGTACCCGACCCGTGGGTCAGAACCACCAGACCTTCTGTCAGTCCGTGCTCCGCTAGCCAATTTCGGGTGTAGGCCTGCCAGCTTTCCGGTCGCCTGCGCTCGTAGACGGCGTCAACGCCGTAGGAAAACTGCAGCGTCTGGCATGTAGACTCGTTGGGGCTGACGGCAACGATCCATACTTGCAACTGGAACCGGCCAAGGCAGCGTGCCGTGGTACCGCTCAAAGTAGGGGTCACGACTGCGACAGGCTGGATGGCCTCCACGGTCCGGTAGATGCTCAGCGACACAAGGTCCTCGTTGCTGATCTCACCGCTGGCCTTCGCCTCCCGAAGGAGCCGGGCGACGTCGGGAGGGCCGACCTGTGGTTCTGTCACCTGGGCAATGCGCGCCATCGTGGCCACGGCCTCCACCGGAAAGTTTCCCATAGCCGTCTCGCCCGACAGCATCACACAATCTGTGCCGTCGAGAATGGCATTGGCCACATCCGTCACCTCGGCGCGGGTGGGGCGGGGCTGTACCGTCATCGACTCGAGCATCTGCGTGGCGGTGATGACCGGTCTGCCAAAGAGATTGGCCCGCCGGATCACGTGTTTCTGGACCGTGGCTATCTCTTCGATAGGAATCTCGACGCCCAGATCACCGCGGGCGACCATGATTCCGTCCGTAGCCGCCAGGATAGCATCCAGATGCGCCAAGGCCTGCGCGCGCTCAAGTTTGGCGATGATGAAGGGCCGGTAGCCCATCGCCTGCGCTGCCTCCCGCACCACCTTGATATCCTCCGGGCCCTGGACAAAGGATTGGCTGATCGCATCCAACTTCTGTTCGGCCGCAAAGCCCAAGAACTCCCGGTCTCGCTCGGTGAAGGCGCTGATGCCCAGGTTGATTCCGGGAAAATTCACGCCTTTGAAGGAGCGGAGCTCTCCACCCACCTGTACCCGGCAATGGACCTCGCCCTCTACGACTTTCAGAACGCGGAGTTGGATGAAGCCATCATTGACATAAACTTCGTCGCCTCGCTTGACGGCCTGTGGCAGGCCCTTGAAGCTCAACGACGCACGTTGGTCGTCCCCTACAATCTCCTCGGTCTGCAGGATGAAGGACTGGCCGCGGACCAGTTCCACCGGTTCCTCGGCCAACTGCCCAATGCGCATCTTGGGCCCTGGCAGGTCGCCCAGGATGGCGACACGCTTGCCGGTCGCCGCCGCCGCCGCACGGATGTTCTCGATCACCTTGGCGTGGCTCTCAAAATCGCCGTGGGCAAAGTTGAGTCGAGCAACGTTCATACCGCTGCTCACCAGGTTCTCCAGCGTTTCCCGGGACTCGGACGCGGGACCGATGGTGCAGACGATCTTTGTCTTCTTGAGTGGGAAGTCCATTGTCAAGCCTCCTCGCCAAAGCTGATCCCCAGTGCCCGCCCGTCGTGTACCAGCTCGCCGTCGCGCGGCACGGTACGGATCTGGTCTATATGGGATAGAGCCTCGTGATCCTGCGCATGCACAGGATCACGAGGCTCTGACATCAGGTTGCCCAGGAAGGCCGCCCTATCCTGTTCGTTGAATATAGGGCTGTGACGAGAGAACCATTTGGCTCAGCTCGATATCTGGCCGCTAGAGCCCCAGTAGTTGCCGTTTCTTGGCCTCAAAGTCCTCGTCGCTGATGATCCCTCGATCGCGCAGGTCAGCCAGCCGTTCCAGCTCGTCCAGATAGGATTCTTCCACTGCAGGCTGCGCCGCTGCGATAGGCTGCGCTGCCGCTGCATCAGCCGCTGGGGGAGTCCCCTCGTCTGTGATAATCGCCTTATCGTCGTCGGTAAGCTCGATACTTTGGATACCAAGTTGCTCCATGGCGGCCACCAGCTCGTCTTCCGTCAATTCCTCGACCGAAGCGCCGGTGTGTTCCTCGATGCGTTCGGAGTCCTTCTGCGAGAGCTTGACAGCGCCATAGGCGGCGCCACCTACGGCCAGGAGCACCATACCTCCGACCATGATGCGCCTTCTTCTGCGGCGTCGCATACGCCGTACTGTCCGATGCGTGGTTCGCCTTGCGGTTCGCCTGCCAGCTCGTCTGGCTCCTCTTCTAGGCATGGTTTCCGTACCTCCGTCCTATCTTCCGGCGCCTATCGGGCCGCCTTTTCCTGGTCCTGTTTTCAGTGTGCACCAAATTCGCATCTTGATTGTACACCATCAGGTCAATGCCTGTCAAAGCGAGATCCCGGCCTGGGCACCATCCAGGAAGGTCGGGGCGTAGACACGGATGGCGCTCTCGCCACCCAGCGGACACTGGTACTCGCAGATGCCACAACCGATGCACAGTTCCCGGATGACCCGGGGGCGCTGCAGTACAACCGTCTCGCCCTGGGCGTTGAGAGCTTTGACCTCGTCCAGTTTGATGGCCTTGTCCTCCACCGGACAGCATTCCTCGCAAACGATGCAGTGTGTGCTGTAGGTCCAGGGCAGGCAGCGGTCGCGGTCGATGCGGGCCAGGCCGATGGGCGTGTGTTGCTTGACGACGAGCGCCATCTCTGGGATTGCGCCAGTGGGGCAGACGTGGCTGCAGGCGTTGCAGCCAAAGTTGCAGTAGCCCAGGCGCGGCACCAGGCGTGGGGTCAGCATGTTTTGCACGCCGCCCTCAAAGAGACTGGGTTGCAGACCTTGGGTGGGGCAGACGCGGACACAGGCGCCGCAGCGGGCACAGAGAGCGCTGAAATCAACGGGGGCCGCACCTGGGGGACGGATCATGGTCGCCGGTTCCCGGAATACGATGGGCTCTACACCAGCAAGCGCGACGCCAGCGGCGGATACGCCTATGGCAGCCAGAACCTGCCGGCGCGTGGGGTCATAGTCGTGCCGTGTTGCTGGCCGCCAGGCGGGCAGTTGCCAGTGGAAGCCAATCTCTGAGCGTGAACAGTCTACCAGACAGTCGAAACAGACGATACACTCGGCCGGATCGCTGCGGAAGTTGTCGTGTAGGTCGATGGTTCCTGTTGGGCATTGATGGCTACAACGGGCGCATTGTACGCAGTCGTCGCTCACTTTTCGGCGCACTAGTGAGAGCTTGGAGACCAAACCCAGCAAGCCGCCCAGGGGGCAGAGATAGCGGCACCAGAAGCGCTGCGCCCACCAATTCAGGGCTACCAACCCGGCGAAGAGGAGAGCGACCAACATCGTCAAGCTGAACACGGGCTGTATCTCCTGGAAGAGGGGCCGCGTCAGCGAGTTGTGTAGCAGGTCCAACACCCCCCACAGTGGGGAAAACTGGTACAGGAATGCCTCGGTCTGCAGGACTGCAGAATGTAGGGCGGGCCAGATGGCCGTTGCCATCGTCCGGTTGAGGATGGTAATGGGATCAAGGATCATGAGTGTCTGGTTGCCCAGAAGGGCCGCAAAGAGGATGATAACCAGCAACAGGTACTTGATGATGCGCCAGCTTTCGGGAGGGGCTTTGCTTCGCCGCCGCCGGGGCGCCAGCCATTCCAGTACCGTCCCCAGGGGGCAGATCCAGCCACACCAAACCCTTCCGAACAGCAGCGTGAGGAACAGCACGAGTCCGGCCAGGATCAGGCCAGCCTGTAGCACTCGCCCGGCCAGCGTGGCCGCGGCCATGAGGAGGGGGTCGAGGCGGGAAAAGATATCCGCCCAGAAGGCAACTGGCCTCTGGGCATTCGCGTAAACAAAGAGACCGGCATAGAGCAGCAGCGCCAAGATCTGCGCGCCCTGCCGGAATCTGCGCCAGGCGCGAGGGCTCACTTGGTCCCTTGTCTTTCGTCTTTCCTCAACTCTGCTAGACCGCAATCTCTTCGATCTGGATGGACGACAGGTCCAGGATACCCAGGCCCATCTCGGCCGCGGCTTTGACGTAGGCAATGTCCTCGCCCACCAGGTCAAATAGGGTGGCCGCGTAGGCGTCGGCGGCGACGATGTCGTGGCTGGCGATGACGGTGTTGGACAGGCGTACATCATCCAGGCTGCCGCCGCCCGGCCCGTGAGCTACGAGCGTGCGCACGGCATCCACCACGGTCAAATTTGGGCGCACCAAGCTGACCAGGTCAGCCGTGCGCTGGCCCAGGTTGCTGTGCATCTTGTTGCGGTTCTGGACGACGCCCAACAGGTTTTTTCCTGCCAGGCTCAAGCGAGCCAGGCTGTGATGTTTGGCAATTGGTACGTCGATCACCACGTCGGCGTTGAGAACTTGCTGATAGACTGGCCAACTGCTGATATCTCTGCCCTCTGGGATGTCGGTTTCTCGGAACTTGGCGGGGTTCATCGCTTCCATCTGGCCGCCGGCTGCGGCCACAGCGTCGGCGATGCCGCTGCGTGCGTAGGCGCTTTCGGCACTCCCGCCAAAGGGGCTGTCCATGACACGCACGCGCCGGGCGCCCGCGCCCAAGCATAGCTCGACCAGTGTTGCCACTACCTCTGGGTTGGTCGTCGCGGCATACTCAAAAGTACGAAAATCAACACAGATGTTGGGCTTGACGATGACATCGTCGCCGTCTTTGACAAAGCGTTCCATGCCGCCGATAGCTGCCAAAGCGGTCCGGGTTAGTGCTGCTGGTACACTCCCGCGGGCCACTGCCAGGTAGGCAGCGTCTCTTGGCGGAGGCAAGGGTATCTCGGCCTGCGCCCGTGGTAAGCTGGCGGGTTCCTTACCCCCACAGGCAGCAAGGGCTGTTCCCAGTCCGGCGGCTGCTGCCAACCGGACGAACTGGCGGCGGGTGACTGTGCCTGGCTTTTTGTGTGGATTCAAAGGTACCTCCTGCCTACTTTCTAGAGCAAGAGCATACCACACATGCTGATGGCTGTCAAACGCCATCTGGCAGGCCCAGGTTCGCGGTAGGATGGGCAAAGCCCTCCTCATGATGACCTGTACACGAGGCGCAAGGGTATTCGAAGCAGAAGGTTCCTTTAGTAGGGGATTTGAGGGGTGCGGGTGGGGTTGATCGGTCAACAAATGCCAGCCAAGGCAGGTTGAAACGAAGCAGAAGCGAGTAGCAGACCGGGATGAAGGATTCCGGCAGGCAGTTTGGTCCTGAGAAGGCAGTTGAGAGGGCTGTGGGGCAAGTTTGCGGCTTGGGGAACTGCTTCTGAAAGGCAGAAAAGGGATGGGCAAGCAGGGGGCAGCACACCACGCGGAAGAGCATCCATGAGGCTTTCAGCGTGATAGGCAGACCGCACTTAGACAGTGACGAAGGTAGTCTCGCGCACGAGACGGGCGAGAGTAGTCAGGGTAGCCCAGGTATCAGCCAGGTAGGCGAGGGCTTTGCCCCGCAGTCCGCCATATACCAGCAGGCGCTTGAGGTTCCAGTGCTCGAAGGTGGCATTGCGGGCTTCCGAAGTGTTCCGGGCTTGATGGTAGAGACGTTTCCAGGCGCTAGAGCCCACGGGCAGGTCGCGCGCCAAGCGGATGGAGCCATTGGTGAAACGTTCCCCCAGATTGAAGATTTTACCAAAGGGATGAGTAGAGGCGTCGGGATAGAAAAGGGGCAATTGCAGAAGAAGGGAAGCGCCTGGCACCTCTTCCCGCTCATTGGCTGCAGGAAATCGGCCAGCAAGGCGAGGTGGAAGCGGCGACTGGGGCTGGACGCCGGTTGATTGGAGCCCGTGTACCAGACAAAACGAGCTTGGGCATCCCGGGGCGTGGCGTGGTGGCAGGCCTCGACACAGGCGGGGGTATCACAATCACAACCCCGGCGCTCTTTCTTCTTGGCCGGGCAGGGACGCGGGTTGTCGGAGCCCGTAGGTTGGTAGCAGCTCTGCTGTATGGAGGTACAGCGCATGCGGGAAGCCGCATGGAGGAGCATGCCGTCCGGTTAGCCATGTCGGCCTCCTCGCCACCGTAACCAGCGCTGAGTGTCGGCCTCGACGGTCTCGTAATCGGCCAACGTGTGGCGGGCCAGGAGAGAACGCAACTGCTGGGAGTGAGCGGGTTGGCGAAGCCAGATCAAGGCTTCAGTATGCAGTTGGCGCGCCCGCTCGCCGTTGACGCTCAACGCAGCGCCGATCGCAGAATAGAAGACTTGGGGCTTCCCAGTTAATTCACAGCGAGCCAGACGACGATGCGCAATCGCTCTGGCAGCCGGGCAAGGAGATCCCAGAAGGCGGAGCGGATGGCATCTGCTTCCCAGGCTTGGGCTGGATCTGTCGTTCCCGCCGCCGAAGAAGAGGCTTCGTCGAGGTCAAGATGTTCCATGGCTCGACAAGGGGCACGCTCGGCAAGCTTGACCTCTCGCCAGACCTGGTGCATAATGGAGGTCCAGGCGTAGGTGGAAAAGGCTGTTCTCTGCTCGGGATCAAAGCCCAGGATGGCGTGCCACAGGCCAATGCGACCCGCCTGCAAGGCCTCGGCAAATGGCAGGTCGCCCAAGACCTGCTTCCGCACGACGGCGTGGACTAAACCCTCGTGCGCTGCCATGAGTCGCGCCAGACTGTCTCGGTATCCCGCTTGTGTCTGGCGGAAAAGGGCGGCCCCGGTGGGCTGACCAGGGAACTCGGGCGAAAACCTTTGGGTTGATAGCGGACTTCAGTTCTGCTTCGAAAGCTGCATGGGTGAAAGTTGTCCTACGGCGGAGTCCATGGTAGAATAGGCTGGCCTGTAGTGCTCGCCTGGGCTTGGTGAAGGCGAATTTCGAGCCGCAGCGTTGGCTCTTCCCAGGAGGAGAGAAATGCGGCTTGACAGCCGATAACCCTGCCCCGGGTGGCAGTGTGGTACTGGCTGTTTTCTTTTCTGGGAAAGGGAGCAAACGGTTCACTTGAAGGAGGGAAAGGATGTCAGATCAACCGCAGTACGAACAGAGGCGCGACGAGAAGGACGAGAAGCAGGAAAAGGGAAACGGGGACAGTTGGGACGAAAAGTGGCGCCGTGACCCTGTGGACGCTGCCATGTGGGCCCTTATCCTCATCTGGGTCGGGGTGGTGCTGCTGGGCGCCAACCTGGGCTTTTTTCGGGGATTGCCGCTAGAATCCTGGTCCATCGGCTTTTTGGGAGCTGGCGTCATTGTGCTCTTGACGGTGCTCTTTCGCTTGCTGGTGCCGGCT
Source organism: uncultured Chloroflexia bacterium (assembly GCA_963700285.1). GTDB lineage: Bacteria > Chloroflexota > Anaerolineae > JAAYZQ01 > JAAYZQ01 > CAWANP01. Next base: position 1,203,443 of record CAVOXA010000001.1, read on the forward strand.
TACCGGAAACCTCTGGGCGGTACCGTCATCCTGGGGGTGATCTTTATCGGGATTGGCCTGGGCGCCAAGGTTGGATGGATCATCATTGGACCCTTGGTTCTGATTGGCATCGGCGTGGGTATCATCCTGACGGGCATCTTTCGGAAACGCGAGTAGACCCGATAGCCTACGCCCGTACAGGTGCATGACAGGTGCTTTGGTACCATTGAGGCGCGCTCAAGGGCGCCTGTTGCCTAGCAGAGTTATCAAGGTCCTCAGCGCCATCTTGGCGCGTGAGTCAGTCCGTACCTGGGAGCAGAATGCGTTGGACTGTGGTCCAACGCGAGCCTGACTGTGCGAAAACTCGCTTGTTTCTCGTGCCGTGGAGCGCGTTTGTATGGCACGCCCTCCTGCAGAAAGGAACTGGGCTTTGCGCGTTCTGTTGCTTGAACCCCCCAAGGTCCCCTGGGAGATGATGGGCGATGTCGTGGCTCCGCCACTGGGACTGGCCCAACTGGCCGGTTGTCTGGAAGAGGCCGGCATCCCAGTCGAGGTCCTGGATGCCAACGCGTTGGAGATTGGTTGGGACAGGCTGGGGCTCTCCATCGCCGGGGCCAAGCCGGACCTGATCGGCATGACGGTCTATACCCCCTTTGTACCCGAAGTGAGCCGCGCCGCGCGCATTGCCCGCCAGGCGGCGCCCCAGGCTATTATCGCCCTGGGCGGCCCCCACGTCACCTTCACGGTCGAAGAGACGCTGCAGACTATGCCCGAGGTGGACGTTGTGGCCCGGGGGGAGGGCGACCGGATCATCGTCGATCTGGCCCGTGCAGTGGAGGCCAGCGACGGGCTCGACCGGGTACCGGGCATCAGCTACCGCCGCGACAATCAAATCGTGGAAAACCCTGCTCCGCCACCCCCGGACCTCACCGGCCTGCCGCTGCCTGCCTTTCACTTGATGCCCATGGAGCGCTACCACTTTCAGGTACTTGGCGGCCCATTTGCTTCCGTCGTCGCCAGTCGTGGCTGTCCGTTCCGGTGTACCTTCTGCTCCGAGTGGCCCTTCTGGGGCGGCGGCTGGCGTCCCTATGACCCCGAGCAGATCGTTGAGCAGCTAGATGTCCTGGTGAACCACTATGGGCGCACGAACATCTGGTTTGGCGACGATTGCTTTAACGTGGACGGCGATCACGTGGCCGCCATCTGCGAGGGGATTCTGAGCCGGGGCATCGACGTCAACTGGTACTATCAGGGGCGCGCTGACCTGCTGGTCAAGTACAAGGACCTGCTGCCGCTGATGCGCCGGGCTGGTAACCGCATGGCCCAGATCGGCATCGAGGCCTCCAGCGACGAGCAGCGGGATGAACTGAACAAGCAGTTGGGCACCGAGACGGTGGCAGAAGCGGTACGCCTGCTGCGCCAGCATGGTATCGTCTGTCAGGGTATGTTCATCGTCGGCCTGCCCAGCGATACCCCACGTACGATCGAGCAAAAGGTGCGGCTGGCTACCCGTCTCGACGTCGACTTTCCCATCTTTGTCATATACACCCTCTTTCCCGGTTCCGCCGACTATCAGCGGGCTATCGCTGAGGGCCGGCTCAGGATCCCGGCGGACTATGGCCGCCATGATATGGCCCACGTGTTGGTCGCTCCTGACAAGATGGTTCCCCGCCAGGTGTATGCCTATACCCGCTGGGCAGTGACGAGCATCTACTTGCACCCAGTACGGCTTGCCCGGGCCCTGTTCTCGCCCAACGACTGGCAGCGGCACAGTTCTGGATCGATGCTCCTTTACCTTGGCAAGCAGTTTGTCCGCAACCTGTTGCCCAGGTTTGGGTGACGCGTCCCAGGAGGGGGGCGCAAAAAGTTATCGTCACTCGAGGGGCAAGTGCACCGTAAACGTGCTACCCTCGCCAGAGACGCTGTGCACCGTCAGGTCACCGCCGTGAGCGCGTACCATCTCGCGGGCGATAGAGAGCCCCAGCCCGGCGCCCCCGCCCTCCCGGCGGCGGGCGCGATCCACGCGGTGAAAGCGGTCAAAGATGTGGGGTAGGTGCTCGTTGGAGATGCCCGACCCGCTGTCAGAGATGCTGATCCTGATCTCGCCGCCGCCTGCCGGGTCGTAATGGGCGTCTACTCGCACGCGACCCGGTGTGGTGGTGTACTTGATGGCATTGTCTAGCAGGTTTAGCATCGCCTGGGTAATGGAATCCGGATCCACGCTGGCTACCAGGTCTGGCGCGATCTGGACCGTCAGCTCCAGGCCCTTGTCCGCGGCCATGGGCTGTGTCTGCTCGATCAGATCGGTGAGTAGGTTGCTCAGGTTCACCGTCTGCCGATGGAGAGAGACGCCTTCGGCGTCGGACCGGGCCAGGGCCAGGAGTCGGTCCACCAGACGGCTCATCTGGTTCACTTTGTCGTTTACCTCCACCAGGACCCTATGGTAGTAGTCGACGTTGCGGGGGTGCGCCAATGCCAGGCCCAAGTTTCCCTTCATGATGGTCAGGGGAGTGCGTAGCTCGTGAGAAGCATCGGCGGTGAAGCGGCGCTGGCGACTGAATGCCTGGTCGAGTCGGGCGATCATGGCATCAAAGGTACGAGCCAGTCGCCCTAGCTCATCGTCAGGTAGGTCCAGGTTCAGTCGCTGGCTCAAGTCCCTGGCGCTGATGGACTTGGCAGCGTGTGTGATCTGGTCCACTGGACGCAGGGCACGGTCGGCCAGGAACAGCCCGCCGCCGCTGGCCAGGGCTAGCGTTGCCGGCAGGGTCAGGAGCAGAACCCAACGGAACGCGGTCAGGATCTGCTGCGTATCGTCCATGGAGAGAGCCTCCTGGACCACGCCGACGATCTCCCCCTGGTAGATGGCCGGCGCGCTGTACACGCGAACCGGTTCGTGCCCCTCGCGGACGGCCTGGAAAACCTCTCGCCCGGCCAGCGCTTGGGCGATGGCCGCCGGTTCGACCGGCAAGTCGCCCAGGTCTTGCATGCCGGCATGAGCCACGATCTGCCCCGAGGGGTCTATGACGCGCCACAGGTGCTCCCCTCGTTTCGAATCGCTCCATGCCAGTGACTGCTCGGCCCCCGCGCTCAGATTTCCCAGGGCGTCTACCTGAAGGATACTGACAGCCAAGGTCGCACCGTTGATCAGGACATCATCAAGGTTGTCGTACAGCGTACGCAGCAGGGCTACGTACAGCGTCCCGCAGAACAGGCCCAGCATGACAGCCAGAAGAAGGACGTACCACAGTGTCAGGCGCACACGGATGGGGCGGACCAGGTTGCGCAGATTCACGATGCGGCCTCGATCTTGTAGCCCGAGCCTCGCACCGTATGGATGAGATTGAAGTCAACGCCCCTGTCGATCTTGCGCCGCAGGTAGCCGATGTACACGTCCACGACGTTGGAGCTGGAAAAAAAGTCGTAATCCCAGACGTGCTCGGCGATCTGGGTCCGGCTGAGCACCTGGCGCGGGTGTCGCATCAGGAATTCGAGCAGGGCATACTCACGGGCTGTTAGCTCGATGACTCGCCCATCCCGCGTGGCACGATGGGCGAGAGTGTCCAGTGTCAAGTCACTGACTTGCAGGCATGCGGTCTTGGTCTCGCCTCGGCGGCGCAATAGCGCGCGGAGGCGGGCCAGCAGCTCCCGGAAGGCAAAGGGCTTGACCAGGTAGTCGTCGGCGCCGCTGTCCAGTCCGCGCACCCGGTCTTTGACGGCGTCCCGGGCGGTGAGCATCAGGATGGGTACTTTGCTGCCCTGTGCCCCAAGCTCTCGGCAGACTTGGATGCCGTCCTTCTTGGGCAGCAGCACGTCGAGCACGATGAGATCATACTCTGCCACGGCTGCCCAATCCATGGCCTCTTGGCCATCATAGGCGATGTCCACCGCGTAGCGCTCTTCCTCCAGGCCTCGCTTGATGATGGCGGCGATCCGCCGTTTGTCTTCTACAACCAGAATTCGCATGGAGAATGCCTTTTGATGCCGGTGTGCGGGAACCTTCTCCCTGTTTCCCCCAGACGATACGGTCACTGCTGGCTCCGACAAGCATTGCGCCATAGTCTGAGCTGTACCTCACCAGGCTACCAGCCACGACCCCCCGGAAGCGATAACTGCGCTGACCACCCAGACCGTTCACAAAGTATGGACAGCCATCTTTGAGAATGCGCTCATAACTGTGGTCATGCCCGGCGATCACGGCTGTCGCTCCCCATTCCTTGAAAGGCCATCGTAGTCCAGGCGAGGACCTATGCCTGCCCGATGAGAATGGCGGATGGTGCATATAGACTATTCTCCAGGGCGCGGTGGAAGCTGCCAGCTTGTCTCGCAGCCAAGTCGCCTGGACCGAAGTCTGTGTGACCCCATCGGGTTCGTGGGCAGCCCTGTCCAGGGCAAAAAAGTCTACCGGCCCCAGCCAAAGCCATAATAGCGTTCGTTCCCGGGCAGCGCAAAGTAGTCGAGATAGGGTTGTGCATTCGGGGCGCGCCAATCATGGTTGCCCAACGTGGGGAAAAAGCGATTAGGGAACGGATAAGAGTATGGTGAGAGTTCAATGAGAGTCTTCCTAGGCTCCGGAAAGAGGTCATACAGTGCAGAGCCTCGCCGTATGTGCTAATGTGAGTGAGACGAGACCCACGAGCTGGATCCCTATCTGAGTGTTGACGAGCCCATGTACGCGGCCTACGAGCCGGATTCGGGCTATGCCGATCCCTGCTCGGCGACGATGGGTTTTGCCGAAGCGGCACGCCGCCAGGGCGCTCAGATTGTCCAGGGCGTGGAGGTTACAAGCATTCTTACTGGTAGTGGTCGAGTGAGATTGCATGCCTACGGGTGATTCTTTACGGCTGTTGCAAAGTCTATTGACAGGATGAAAAAAGCCCCTACCTTGGTATAATGGGGAGTGATGAGCAACCCAGGAACCAAGGAGGGGCAAGATGAAGTATATTCCGCTTTCGTTCGATGTCAATCTGAGGCCCGAAGGAGTCGTCATTGATTTGGACAGTTTGTTCGCCGCCTTGGCCGAGCTCCAGGATCGACGTGATGCGCGCGGGCTGCGCTTCACCTTGGTGACCGTATTGGTATTCATCGTCCTGGCCAAGCTGAGTGGAGAAGACCATCTACGCGGGATTGCACAGTGGGTAGCACTCCGCAAAGAGGTTTTGGCCGAGGCCCTGGGGCTGTCCAAGGCGCAAGCACCACACGCCACGACGTACAGCCGTGTTCTGAACAAGGCAATAGACATCGATGCCTTTGAACAAGTAGTCCGTGATTTCTTTCAGGAGCAGCCGGGGACAGGGCAAAGCATTCTGATCAATCTGGATGGCAAGACGATGCGGGCCACGATCCCGGAGGGTAAAACTAGAGGTGTTCATCTACTAAGCGCATATTTGCCGGAAGAGGGCTGGGTCGCGTTTCAGGTCGAGGTGGGTAGCCACGAAAACGAGATTCCAGCCGCCATGCGAGCCATCAAACAGCTTGATTTGCGAGGAAAAGTAGTGACCGGCGACGCATTGTTGACGCAGCGGGAGCTATCGATGGCGATAGTGGAAGATGGTGGGGACTATGTCTGGAGGGTGAAGGACAATCAGGGGCAGTTGAAACGAGACATCGAAACCTTGTTTGAGCCCGAAATGTGCACCGGTGGATTCAGTCCGTGTCACAAAGATTTCCAGACGGCAACCACTCATGGAAAAGGACATGGCCGCCGGGAACGACGAACCCTGACCAGCAGTAGCATGCTGAAGGAGTATGTAAAATGGCCTGATTGTGAGCAGGTCTTCCGTCTAGAACGCCATTTTGTACGCACCTCGGATGACAAGGTCTTCCAGGAAGTCTCGTATGGCGTAAGCAGCCTGACAAGAGATGAGGCGAATGCGGACCGACTGTTAGCGCTTAATCGTGGTCATTGGGGCATTGAAAACGGGCTTCATTTCCGTCGCGATGATACCCTAAAAGAGGATCGCTGCAGATTGAAGGGCCAAGGAGCACAAGCGATGGCCGCTATCAATAACCTGGTGTTGGGCTTGCTACGGGATGTCAGTTTTGAGACCCTGCCGGATGCGCGTCGCTACTACGCGGCCAATCTGCCAGATGCGGTAGCCTTGGTTCTACGGTCTCCGGGATGACTTTGCAACAGCCGTAGTGATTCTTGACTTTCTCTTGACAACTCGCCCGCCATGTGATATAATGTTCATGTAGTTACGCGGCCACATGTCTCGCGGCTTCTGCTGACGCCGACAGCGACACCCTGGATCCACAACCAACTGTACACCAGCCCGCCAGGCACTCTTTGCTGATGGGCTGGTATTGTCTTGGCAAGGGATAAAAGATGACAATGGCTGGACAGCGATTGATGATTCCTGGAGCCGCACATGAACGGAGGAGGCATGAGCCCACCAGGGCCGCATGACCTACGGCTGCTGCGTCCGCCCTCGTTGGCCGAGTCCTCCAGATCGCGCAATGGCAACCGCTACGCGCTGGTCATCGGCATCAACGACTATGACGTCACGGGGTGGCAGCTAGCAAACGCCCTGAACGATGCCAAAGCCGTAGCCGCCAGACTGGAGGAGAGCTTTGGCTTTGTCGTAACACGGTTGCTCGACAAGCAGGCTACCCTCAAAACTGTCCGCTGCATCTTGGCCAAATGGAGGGACGAGGCAGGTCCAGGAGACGACCTCTTGTTTTTCTTTGCCGGGCATGGCGAGAACCGTCAGGAAGCGGGTCCCTCGCCTGAGGGATACCTGATACCTGTGGACGCGGACTGGGATCCCCGATCCTGGTTTGCGGAGGCGGAACTCATTCAGTGGGCCAAAGAGATGCCGTCCCAGCGCGTCTTTCTCGTGCTAGATGCTTGTTATGCTGGTACAGCCATGCGCCTGAGTGATGCGATTCAAACGGGCACCCGCGATGACCAGGTGCTCAAGATCTTGGTGGCAGGCACCGAGGACCAGCCAGTGCTCGACGGCGGCGCCCGCGATCACTCTGTTTTCACGCGGGCCCTACTGGATGGGCTGGACGGGCTGGCGGACGTGGGTCAACGACCCGATGGCATTGTGTCGGCCAGTGAGCTGATCGTCTACGTCCGGTCAGAGGTCCCCTGGCGCAGTCGGATTCGGGGCACCGAACAGACACCGGTTGGCGGCGCGCTGCAGGGTACAAAGGCCGGGGATGACTTTGAGTTCAGGCCCATAGAACCACGCTTATCCGCTGCGGTGCTGCGCAACCTGTACAGCCAGGAGCCGGCCGATCGTCGGGCCGCCGCGGAACGATTGATGGGCCACCGCGGCACGGTCACAGCCGGGCTTGCCGCCGGGGAGCTGATTCACCTGGTCCGGGATGACAGGGCTCCCTACGGGCGGGACGTCATGTCCCAGAGGGAGCTGCAGGCCGTGCGGAATTCGGCGACCGAAGCCATTGGCGCTCTGGGTCACCCTCTGGGCTTTGCTGCCTTGACCACTCTACTGGCGTCTGAGGATCTTTCTGGGGACCCGGATGAGCTGCGGGCGACTGCAACGGCATCGTTGGGCCAGTTGGCCGAGACGGGCTTGGAAACCGGCGAGTATGACCTGGCTGCCCTGCGGCAAGATGCAATCGAGAGCCTGATCGAGTTGCTGCAAGATAGCAACAGGAGAGTACAGCTCGCGGCAATTGAGGGCGTCAGCCGCCTCCCGGACGCGGTTCCCCGGCTCAAGCGAGAGTTTGAGGCGGCGCGTGACCCGTCCGCAGAGGGCCGTACCGGTACCATCGAACGAAAATGGAAGCCCGTCGTCGAGGCGCTGGCTTCCTTGGCCGACCGCCATCCTGACGACGAGCGCGCCTGGCCGGCGCTGAGCGGAATCGACGCCCGGCTCCTTCGGCGAACCTACCTTGTCCATCTGCGACTCCACCCCCACCTGCGCGACATTGCCCGCCAGGCCATGACCATGGGCCTGCTCGGCGCCTTTGGACTGAGCATGGCCTACCTGGTCGCAGTCTCTGTGATCTTTGGCGAGAGTATCAGGGTCTTTGGCCCTGCCACCTTGACCGTCACCGCGCCGTTCGGCTTTCTGGCGGGTGCGTCCTATGTCTTGCTGCCGCGCCTGTACTGCGGAGCAGCCTGGCGTTCCGGGAGGATGGCAGCGCTGCTTGGCGGGCTTGGAGCTGGACTCTTGCTTGCTCTCTGGATGTTCGTACCCAACTGGTTCCTGGGCATCGGTTGTGCGGGCAGTCAGTGCGAGCTCTATGTCTGGTTGCTCTGGCTTGTGCCCGGTTTGGTCGTTGGGCCCCTGATGGGTCTGGCCTTGGTCTCGCTGCACTGGCGATTTCCTGCTTCGGTGCGAGCGACATCTGGAGGACTCCAGGAAGCGGCCCGCATGGCACGGTGGAACGTGGATTCTTTTGCGCTCGTCACGCTGATTGGGGGACTCGGGATGGCAGCAGTACGGAGCATTCCCCAACTCACATTCGCCATTCTGGAGCCTCTCTGGCCCGAGGCGCTTCTTTGGGGCGTTGGCGGCGCGATTTTGGGGGCAATGCTTGCTGTGGGTTGGTATGTCACTTTGCCTGCCAGCAATCAGCCAGCCGTTGCGCTGCGCAATCTCTGTCAGGTGCTCTTGTACCGGCCAGTGATTGCGGCAGAGAAAGGAGGCGAGGACCGATGAACAGGGTGCTTCTCGTGGTCCTGTTCGCCATCGTGGGTTTGGCCCTATGCTTGGGAGTTGTTTTGCTGGTTATTCCAGACGACAACGGTGGAGGTGGCGGCCAGTCTGGCAGTGGCGATCGGTCTGGTACCGGAGGCGGCCAGTCCGTGAAACGGACGGCCGATCTCGAGGCTGTCATCACCGCTGTGGAGCGTTGGAACGCCAGTGCGTCTCAAAGAGAATCCCTGGCCCAGGGCGCTCACCAGAAGCTGTACGAAGGCGATGGCGCTACGGTCGACGGGCTTGGCTATGCCAAGCTCAACATGGGCGGCTGTCTCTTGGCCATCTTTCGCGATTCCAAGCTCGATGTTCAGGGGGTTCCCTCCGAGAGTGCGCCAGCTTGCGTCGTCAAGTTCCAGCATGGGACCATCTACAATCAGGTCAAGACGCAGACAATTGTGCAAACCGAGTGGGCCGTCATCAGGACGCTGGGCACTGACTTTTTGGTTCACCTTGATCTCGACCGTGGCCTCCTTTGGGTGATCGTAAAGAATGGACTCGTAGAGGTTGAGGCAGCCGGTCAGCGCGTGGAGGTTGACGCTGGCCGCCAAACCTGGGTCCACCGGAACAAGCCACCCGAGCCGCCGCGACCTGCAACCCGATGGGACGTTGGCGATCTCTTTCCATCCTTGGATGATCTGACCAATGGGCAGTTGCCCGATGACCGCCTACTCGAGCCAGGCGGGGAACCATCAGCCAGAGAGGAATTGAGCCTTTCCCTGGAGCAGAGCACGGATGAGGTCTTTGCCGGTGAGTGCGGTGAACCCCAGACTGTGCAGGTTGTTGCCAGGCTTTCGGGTCCACCCGAGGCCATTGCGGACGTTGCCATCGCTACCTTGAGGTACCGGTGGGAGGGGATTGAGGAGCAGTTGCTAGAGATGGAACGGGTGGATGATGTGACTTTCATGGTCGAGATCGACCCGTCAGACTATTGCTGCCAACAGACCCCCCTTGTCTATGAAGTGGAGGTATTGGATCGTTTTGAGGAAATCGTTGCCAGTGGAGCCCGGGAGCTGCTGCTGACCTTCTGCCTTGGCTAGTCTGTGCCGCAAAGAGAGCCGAATGATCCCACTCGGTCGGAATCCTTACCCGGAAAGGACGGCTACTCAATTTGGAGGTCGATCAGGACTGGCCCTGAGGATGCATACGCGCGAGCAATGACTGATTCAGCCTCTCGCCGGTTCCTGGCCAGCAGTCCGGGAATACCGTAGGCTTCCGCCAACCTGACAAAGTCCGGTCCCACCAGCCCGTTGCCGGGGAATGCCTCTCTGGTAGAGGGAGTTGTTGCCGTGGCTTCGGCAGCCGTGTGGCCTCTATTTACAACTGCGATCCGAATGGCGATGCTTTCCTGGACGACAGTTGCCAGTTCCTGTAGGGTAGCCTGAAAACCATCGTTGCCAGCCAGTGCCCATACCTGCTCGTGGGGCAGGGCCATCTGTGCACCGATGGCGGCTGGAAGCGCAAATCCCTTTGTCGCCAGGCTCCCCAGCCCGAGCAGGGATCGTGGACCGCGAGTCTCAAGAGCGGGTATGTCGCCCATGGGATCGGCCACCAAGACGATTTCTCCCCGCGTAATGTTGCAGATCTGGAGTGCCACAGCCCGAAGCATGCCACTGCCGCTTTCCATTTGCGCGACCGGCCGTCTCCGCCACTGATCTTCGCAGACTCTGTCGGATGAGCAAGGTTGTTCCACAGGTGCGTATTCCGAGGAATGGATCTGTGCTGGATGAGAGTACTCGCACTTGTCTGTCTGCACGTCATTGGCAACCACAACCAGTACGGGGCCTGGCTGGCCGGTCCGAGCGATGTGGAATGCCTCTTTCATGACTTGAGGGACCTCGTGTGCGGCCGTTACAAGATAGTTGTGCTTGGTAATGGGTTCGGTGAGCGACACGATGTCGACCTCTTGGAAGGCATCGGTGCCCAGTACTCTCAAGGGGGACTGTCCGCACAGGGCTACGATGGGGGACCTGGCCATGTAGGCGGTTGCTAAACCCGTTGCCAGGTTCGTCGCACCGGGTCCAGAGGTAGTCAAGCAGACGCCAACGTCTCCTGTCGCACGAGCATAGCCGTCGGCCGCGTGGATTGCTCCCTGTTCGTGGCGCACCAGCACGTGATGGATGGGATAATCCGCCAGCGAATGGTACAGTGGGATGACCGAACCACCAGGGATGCCAAAGACAGTGCCAACTCTTTCGCGGAGGAGGCTCTCGCACACGAGTTGAGCCCCAGTCTTTAGCATCGCGCGCTCCGGTCTCTTACTTGCTCAATACCATACCCGTGGGGTCGATCTCCTGGAGGAGCGTGCGCTCTTCTAGAGTCGGTGGCTCTGACTCCGGTACCCGGCCCTTGACCAAGATCTCGAACTGGCTGTTGGCCTGGACGTCGTTCAGGCTTACGCCCGGGTGCAGGGCGAGCAGTTCAAGCCTCTTGCTCTCCTCCTCAAAGCCATAGACTCCCAGTTGCGTGATCACCCGGTAGGGTCCGCAGTCTGCCGGCAAGCCAGCCCGCTCCCGGCTGCCGGGCCCATCCAGATAGCCCGGCGTCGTCAGAAAGTCCAGCTCGTTGACAAAGGTCCGCGTGCTCTGATTGCGCATAACGTAAATAGTCCGCCAGCAGAAAGAACCCAGATCGTTCGCCCCTCCGGAACCGGGCAGCCGTACCTTGGGCCGGTCCCAATCGCCGATGACGGTGGTATTGATGTTGCCGTAGGCGTCCATAGCTGCGGCGCCCAGAAAGCCATAGTCAATGTAGCCTGCCTGCGCCGCCGACATGATGTCGTGCATCGTCGTGGCCACCAACGCCCTGTGAAAGGTGCGCGAATCCCCCACCGAAACAGGCAGAGATGGCAATTGGGGACCCATGCCGCCTGCCTCAAAGACCATCATGATGTTGGGCGCATGGAGGCGTTGGGCAAGCATGGTGGCGGTCATTGGCAACCCCGTGCCAACAAAGACGGCTCGATTGTCTTCCAGCATCCGGGCGGCTACGCAGCACAGCAATTCTGCGAGGGTATAGTCTCCGCCTGACCCGTTATTTGGTACCATTATCTGTCTCCTCCCCCTACAGTCTTCCCTTGCCGCCTTTTTCGATGGCTGCCAGTTCTTCCAGCCGCTTCATGCCGCCCACAAGATCCAAATAGCCCCCAAAGTCTGCTACGCTATGTATGTACCTGTCCATGTACTCCTGAGCGCCCTCAGGGGTTTTGCTCAGGCTCAACCATTCGCCGATGTGCTCTTCGTCAAAGAAGTAACGGTAGGGCATCTGGCCTGGATGGCCACCAAAGGGCACCTCGCACACGGCGTCCACCACGTAAAAGGGCACCACGGTTCGGTCTGGCTGGCGCCGGATCTCTTCCTCGTCAATGATATCCTCGGCGGTGACGATGACGCGCCGCCCAGCCCGGGCCAGCTCCACATCTTCCATAGGAATACCGTCGATCTGGGCGTTGCCGAATCGGTCGCATCGCGGAACGTGCAAGAGAGCCACGTCAGGATAAGCGGCCGGGATCAGGGTCACTGGTTTCTCGCTCCAGGGATCTTGGATTACGATGGCCGAGCTTTTCTCAAAGGTATCGGTGCCGGCCAGGCTGCGGACAGGGATGAAGGGAATGCCCATCATCCCTGCCAGGAAGCGCCACTGATAGGTGCCGTTGGACAATTCCCCGATCACCCTCACAGTGCCGTTTTCCACCGCGCGCCGGCCCGAGGGCGAGAGCCCGCGTAGCTCGTGTCCAAAGGCGTAGGCGCACTCAACTCTGCTAACGCAGCCGGCTCCAATCATCACATCAATGTCATGTACCGCCGTTTTGCCCGCTACGGCCAGGTCCCGGCGGCCCTGGCGGATGATCTCATAGATCACGGCCATGGGCACGCGAACGTGGCCAAAACCGCCGATGGCGACAAAGTCGCCATCGTGAACAAATCGCTCGACAGCCTCGCGCACTGTCATCCGCTTGTCGACAAGCCCCCTGGGCTTTTGGTCGCGTACCCAGGCCCGATGCTCATCGGGGTCGTGCCATCCTATCAGTTCCCCCTGGCCTTGCTTCAGGATCCTGATGCTATCTGTCATGGATGTGCCTCTTTCTCCCTCTTTCCTTTCCTCAACTGACTTTCCGTAAGCGACTCTCTTCTCCCTACCGAACTATGTCCTGAGATATCGGTGATTGCCACCATGATCAGTACTGGCTGGGTGACGCTGACAGATCCAGCATCTCGCGGGCCTGTGCTGGTGTAGCGATCTCCCTGTTCAGTTCCCGCGCAATGCGTACCACGCGCTGTACTGCCTCGACGTTGCTCTCCAGGAGCCGCCCCCGTTTGTAGTATACGTTGTCCTCCATACCCACGCGCACCATCTGCGCCCCCAGGATCATGGCCAGGCTGGTCATGGGCAGTTGGAAGGGGCCAACGCCTGACACTTCGACCACGCACCGGGATGGCAGTTGTTCAAAAAAGTTGACGAGGTTACCTGGAGTGGCCCAGGGCGACATGCCATAGCCCATCACAAACTGGATCAGGTACGGTGGGGCTACCAGGCCTTGTTCCATCAGATCAAAGACGCTCCACAGTTGCCCGGGGTGGTAGACTTCCATCTCGGGCTTGATGTTGCGTTCTCGCATGGCTTGGGCAAAGCGCTGCAGTTCCCTGTGGGTGATGGGTAGAGTCCCGCTCAACTCCTGGGCAGGTCGCGGGTGGGGCAGGGGTGCCTTTCGCTCCTTGAGCCTGATCTTGTACATATCCGGCCCCATATTCAGTGTGGCGACCTCTGGCGCTGCGTCCAGGCAGGCCACCCGGTCCTCGACGGACATACCGAAAGAGCCGCCGGTGGTATTGTTGATGATAATCTCGGGACACGCGTCGCGGATCAGGGCATGGACCTTGCGGTACTGCGCCACGTCGCCTGAACCGTCCCACCACTTTTCGGGGTCGCGCACGTGCAGATGCACCATGGAGGCACCGGCCCGGTAGCAGGCCAGGGTTTGCTCCACCTGCTCCTCCGGCGTCTCGGGCAGGTTGGGGTTTGCTTCCTTGCCCTGGACGCCGCCGGTGATGGCGACGGTGATGGCCAGCGGAGGAAAACTGGATCTGCGTACTCTCTCGAGCCATTCGTAGGGATTGTAATAGTCCCAGACGTAATTCTGCATCGTTGCACGCTCCAATGCCTTCAGTTTTACTCTGGTACAGGTCCCCAGGACCAGAGGCGCACGCAGTCTGCGGTAGTATAACGGCAGAGACCCATCCGGTCAAGATGGCAGCATCATTGATTCGGTGCGCCTGGCAACCGGCTGCTGCGATCTAGAAATCCGCGGTTGGTGTGCTGCTCCCCTAAAAGGCATCATCGGCTGCCGCCATCAGGCGCGACCAAAATCCAGGTAGCGGACGCCATCCAGCCGGTACAACCACTTGGTCCAGCGGCCTTCGCGACCGATACAGCGAAAGTAGGGCGGATCAAAAGCACGTACCAGGTCTCCGATCCGGTAGCGGGGCAGGACCGGAGTGGACACGATCAGGCTGCCATACTCCCCGGGCCTCATCTCGTGCAGCATCTTGACCGTCCCTGATTCTAGAAGAACCTCAAAGACGTACAGGTCATAGTTGGGCACCAAAAGCTGGCGCTCGTCGAGTTGCTGGGCAAAGGCACCCTCGGTGGCGATGTACATCTCTACCACGTCCACGGTGCCGTACAGAGCGCGCAATGCCGGTTCGTATTGGGTGTGGATGCCCGGCACGCTGGTGGCAGCAATGGCGCGCATGGACCAGATATCCTTGGGCAGCACGCGGTGGTGGCGTTGGAGGTAGTGTCCGAACTCGAGGATGGAAGGGCAGACCCCGGCGCACATGGTGATGGAAGCATCTTTGGTGCGCTGGTAGACCCACTCGAAGCGACGCTGCCAGGCGCTGGGCGTGTTTCCCCCGCCCAGGGCATCGATCTCTTCCTGGGGCGGCAGGATCTCGACGGGGGTGGCCTCAGCCGCGTGCCGGACATAGATGCCGGAACTGAAGCCGTAGGGTACTTGCTGACCATCCACCTCCATCGTTCCTACCACGGAAGGGTAGTTGAGGTTGAGGCTGTAGCCCTCGATGGCATCAAGCTGGTCCGTCCGCAACAGGTGGTTGAGGAGGCCACGGGCGGCGGCCACTCGGATGCCCAGATCGGTCTCAGTGATGGGAATACGCTTGGGCGTGCCGCGCGTGGTACCCCGGGTCATGGCCCAGGCAACCGGTGGTTCTGGCAGCAGGGCCTCAATCTCGCCAGCAATGACCCTGTCGATCCAGGGCTTGACCTCAGTCATAGGTGACGATGGGGAAGGCGCTGCGGTATGCCTCAAAGAGGAGGGGTGGATCGCCGGCCAGGTCCGGAAGCCCGGCGGCGCCGTACTGCTGGCCGTACGTCGTTTTGGCATAGCCCTCGAGCAGCCACGCCAGGGTCTGGGCCTGGGTTTGAGCTGGATTCTTCAGTCCCTTGTGCCACAATTCGACAAAGAGCTGGATGAACTCCCGATACTCCTCCATCCTTCATTTTCTCCAAGCGGATTCGATTTGTATCGCTGTTCAGATTCTACCACATCGGGCTGGCGAGGGCAAGGTCATCGTCGAGCTCAGATTTCCATTGGGTATGAGTATTAGGGATGCCAGGTCTGTCTGCAGGGTACAGACCCGTGACGGCGCCGTCAAGATAGGCGGAGGCTTGACGCCGGATCCGACCTGTGGTAGGATAGATCCGTCCATGCGCTCATCGTAGCCGATCCAAGATCTGGAGGTCGACAGTGTTGGGAATTGAGGCCTTTTTGGAAATCCTCGCCGCTTCTGGCGTGGAGTACATATTTGGCAATCCGGGCTCGACCGAACTGCCCCTCAGCGATGCTCTGGCCCGGGATCCACGCTTTGAGTATATCTTTGGCCTGCACGAAGGGCCCCTGACTGCCATGGGCGATGGCTATGCCATGGCTTCGGGCAAACCAGGTGTGGTCTGCGTGCACATTTCCTGCGGCGTGGGCAATTCCATGGGCATGCTCTACAACGCCTACAGCGCCGGTTCGCCGCTCCTGCTCGTCGCCGGCCAGCAGGACCGGCGCCTGCGGCTGGGAGAGCCGGTACTGGCGGGTGAGACCGTGGAGGTGACGCGTCCCTGGACCAAGTGGTCGTACGAGGTTCAGCGCGTCGAGGATGTGCCGCTAGCTGTGCGCCGGGCTGTGCAAGCGGCGCTGACGCCACCCACGGGACCGGTCTTTCTGTCGCTGCCGGTCGATGTCCAGCTCGAGCTTGCGCAAGGGCTCGAGCTGAGCCCGCCGTACATTCCCGACCGCCGAATCAGACCGCCGTCGGATGCCCTGCGCCAGGCCGCAGAGCTGCTGGCCCAGGCCCGAAACCCGGCCATCCTGGCCGGCAGCAGGGTGACCGAGGCGGGTGCTGTGCCCGAGTTGGTCTCGCTGGCCGAGCAGCTCGGTGCGCCTGTGCTGGCCGAACAGCAGACTTCTCACGCGCGGCTGCCCATGCCGGCTGACCATCCCCTCTATGCGGGCGGCCTGCCTCTGTGGGGACCGCAGGTTCACGAGACTCTGTCGGAATTCGACACAATCCTGGTGGTAGGCATGGATCTGTTGCGCCTCTACATCCACCAGGAGCCGCCACGGCCCATGCCGGAACAGGCGCGCTTGATCCACCTGGACGCGGATCCCTGGCAGATAGGCAAGAACTATCCGGTGGAAGTAGGTCTGGTGGGCGACCCGAAGGCCGGTCTGGCGGAGCTGGCTCGGTGCCTGACGAAGCTTCTTTCAGCGGAGCAGAACCAGGCGGCTGCCGAGCGCCTGGGAGCGCACGCCGCCCGGCGCAAGGCCGAGCACGAGGCGCTGTGCTCCGAGATCGACAGACAGTGGGATCTGCAGCCCATGACGCCCTACGCCTTTATGGGCGCGCTGTGCCGTGTCCTGCCGCCGGACGCAGCAGTGGTGGAGGAAGCCGTTACCACGCACCAGTACCTGCTGGAGAGGCTGGGCGTGCTGAAGGATCCCAGTGGCTATTTCGGCCACCGCGGCTGGGCCCTGGGCTGGGGGCTGGGTTGTGCCATAGGCGTCAAGCTGGCCTGGCCTGACCGGCCGGCTGTGGCCCTGTCCGGCGATGGTGCGGCGATGTATGGCATCCAGGCGCTTTGGACGGCGGCCCATCACCGCATCCCGGTGGTGTTTATCATCGCTAACAACGCCCAGTACAAGATCCTGAAGGTAAGCGGCGACGTGATGCAGTTGCCCCAGATGGTCCAAAAAAACTACCTGGCCATGGACCTGGTTGGACCGGAGATCGATTTCGTGGGCCTGGCCCGCTCTCTGGGCGTCCAAGCCCTGCGGGTGAGCAGGCCGGATGATCTAAGTGACAGCGTTCGCGACGCGTTTGAAGGCACCGAGCCGGTCCTGCTGGATGTGATCGTCGACCGCTGATTACCTTGCTGCCGGAGAAGCCAGCGGCCCGGATCCGGTTGTGGTCCTGAACTTTGGCGACTAGGCGACTGCGGAGAGGACCAACGAAAGCATGACGTAGCATATCCCGCCGGCTGTGGACCTGCGGCAGCGTGTGGTCGATGGGGTCCAATCTGATGCCGCGAACGGACGGAAACAAAACAGCAGTTGGAGCGAGCTATGGAACAACGGCTGCTAGCGATCGCCAAGAAGCTCGGGTTTGAGCCCGAGACCCCGAGCGAACTCGATCGGGCAGCTATTGCCTGGGGCCTCTTTGGCGTTCTCTATTCGGTACCGTTGGTGCTCGCCGGCCTCGCGTGGCTTGTTGCTGTCACTGATGTGAGCCTACTACTCGCTGAATGGCCGACCTGCCTGGTTCTGTGTGTATTCCTCTTTCTGTTCAAGCGGCTCAGGTTCTTCTTTTTCATCGAGTCGCCTGGAAACGAGCAGACCAGATTCAACAGCACATTCGAACCCATCGTCATCTGGTCGGCAGTCCTGATATTCGGCCCTTCCTTGCTGTGGATAGCTGTTTTTCTAGATACGCTGGCCTACGGCCGCCGCGTGCGCCGGGCGGCAAGTGGCGTGGGCCGCTGGGATTATCTCCGCAACCTTCTGCACAACCTTGCGAGCACTACGCTGGTCAGTTTGGTCGCTCTAGACCTCTATGGGCGCTGGGGCGGCGCCATCCCCTTCCCTGGCTTGACGCTTGCGGCCGTAATGCCCGCTGTCCTGGCGACTCTGGCCCATGTGGGCCTGCAGGCGCTTATCTATGCACCCCTCTTGTTGTATGTCGCGGTGGGCTGGTCGCCGGTGTTTCGCCGGGAGCCGGGCTGGCTGAGTACGCTGACCTGGGGTTTCGGTATTACCCTTGGGGCCACAGGCTTGATCGAGCTCTTTGCCATTCTGGCGGCAGGCCTGTACGTCGACAATGGCCCCGGTGTCTATTTTGCCTTTCTTACTGGCCTGCTACTGGTGAGTTGGCTGGCATTTCGGCTGAGCATGTACCTGGAGCGCAGCCAGCAACGATCGCGCGAACTGGAGAGATTGGAGGAGCTGGGGCGCGCCATCTTGAGAGCGCCGCCGGACGCCTCCACGCTGCCTGACTTGCTGGACGAGCACGCCGGCAGCATGTTCCTGCGCAGCCAGATAGAGATTCGCCTCTATCCCGATGGGACGCTGTTGCACAGCCCTGATAACTGGCCACCGGTCGGTGATCTAGTCTGGGAGTGGCTTCGAGCAAACCCTGAGTCGCGTTCCTATCTGCCAGGTTCCAACCTTCCCTGGGATGAACAGGTGGACCACAACGCTGGGCTGGCCCTGGCCCCGATCTTTGAAGCCGACAGTGGGGGCGAGGCGCCATTGCCACCCATCGGAGGCATCTATCTGCTTCGAGATCAAGACCCTGTGGATGTGGCCAGCCTGCTGCCGGCCCTGCAGTCGCTGGCCGCCCAGATTGCCTCCGCGCTGCACAGGGCCGAGGTGGTCCGCATCGAGCAAGAATTGGCTGTCGCCGGCCGGATCCAGGCTAGTTTCCTGCCAGAGAGCTTGCCGCAGATCCCCGGCTGGAAGTTGGCAGCGGCCTTGGAGCCGGCTCGAGAGACCTCGGGTGATTTCTACGACGTCATCCCGCTTCCGAATGGCCGCTGGGGGCTCCTGGTGGCCGACGTGGCCGACAAGGGCACCGGGGCAGCGCTGTATATGGCCCTGAGCCGGACGCTGATCCGTACCTTTGCTGTAGAATACCCCCATCAGCCTGATCTCGCGCTGGGAGCCGCCAACCGGCGCATCCTGGCCGATGCGAGCGCCGATCTCTTTGTCACGGTCTTTTACGGAGTCTTGGATCCGGGTTCAGGCATGCTGACCTACTGTAACGCAGGCCACAATCCACCCTTTCTGCTGGGAGAAGAGCCTGGCGCGCGGAACTGGGCTCTGACCGGAACAGGACTCCCGTTGGGGGTACTGGAGGAAGAGATCTGGGAGCCGCGCTCCGTCCGGCTCGATGGAGGGAGCACCCTGGTATTGTACACGGACGGCGTAACTGAGACAGGGGATCCCCAGGAAGAGATGTTTGGTAAGGAACGGCTGCTCGGGGTCCTGAAAGCAGCCCAGGGGGCCAGCGCACAGGGGATCCTGGACACTGTACTGAGCGCAGTGCATGAATTCGCAGCTGATTCACCCCACTCTCAGCACGATGATATCACCATCATGGTTCTGGTCCGCGGCACGCCACAGGGTTGAGGCTTGCCCGGTGCTGGCTCGCATCGAACCTCGGACTGCGCGAGCCGTGTGAAAAGTGACGTTGAGT
Organism: uncultured Chloroflexia bacterium; assembly: GCA_963700285.1. Classification (GTDB taxonomy): domain Bacteria; phylum Chloroflexota; class Anaerolineae; order JAAYZQ01; family JAAYZQ01; genus CAWANP01. The sequence goes on from CAVOXA010000001.1 coordinate 1,222,857, forward strand.
CCATAGTCCGAGTGTCTGTTTAGAGTAAACTCGTGATGGCCCCGTAGGGGGCAAGGAGGTCAGAAAGCATGCGATCAAGAACGATAAGGCAAGCGATCGTCCTGGGCGGATTCTTGGTTCTCGCCGGTATTCTGTTGCTGCTCCAGACCTTTGTCGATCTAAGCGCCTGGCTCTGGTTTGCCCTGATGGCTGTCGGGGGGCTGGTTGCTCTGGTTCTGTACCTTGCAGACCGTTCCGACCTGGCGATGCTCATCACGGCCTACGTGCTGTTGGCCATTGCCGGGTTGGTGGCCCTGATAATGCTTAACGTCCTGCGCGATGAGGGCGTGGCTGCCTATGTCCTTACGGCCGTTGCTGTGCCCTTCCTGGCGGTATATGGGCGCGACCGGCAGCAGTGGTGGGCACTCATACCGGCCTACGTTCTGCTAGCCCTGGCTTTGATGATCGGCCTGATGGGGCTCGGGATCCTGGCAGAGCTCCTGGTTCCGGCCTATGTCATGTTTGCCATCGCCATCCCCTTCTTTGCGGTGTATGTCTGGGATCGCAGGCGGTGGTGGGCGCTGATCCCCGCTGGGATCCTGGCCGCTGTGGGCCTTTTTTTGTCTATTGCCGAAGGCTTGTTCCCATACGTCGTACCCCTTCTCCTGGTTCTTGTGGGTCTCTCGATCCTGGTACGGGCCTTTGTCCGCCGCGCGCCTGCAGATGGTGCGGGTCTGTCCACCCCGGAAGCGCTGCCGCAGACGGATAAGGAAGCGGGGGGCCGGGAGGGATGACCTCAGGGAACCTTCCATTCGGCCCGGAGCCATGCAGGTTGCTACCGCTTCTATTCCTTCCTGGCACGGGGCCAAAGCACCCGGCGTGATGTTCCCCGCCATGCCCTCGCCCCGAACAGCACGGCTCGGGCTGTCCAGCCGACCGTCTTCTGGACCACGCGATATGCCAAGGTTCGCTCTCCATAGCGCGCGGCCAGGTCGTCGACGGTCGCTTGCATCATGACGGGCTGCTCGTGGCGCGCCTGCAGCTCCTCGTGGCTGCGGCACAACCACAGATACAGGTCGGCCTCGGTACGCCCGGGAAAGTCCCCAAGGATCCGCCGGTCGCGGATGATATGGACGATGGGAGTATAGCACAGTGTACCCCAAAGCTGCACGGCTTCCTCAAAAGGGACTTCCCGCCCGTCTATCTCAGAGATGGCTAGCTGGAAGGCCTCTATCTCGGCCAGTAGATCGACATAACCATCGGCGTGGGTAAGCTCGATGTACAGGCCAGGGCACAGGCGATCGAAATGGGTTCGCTCTACAAAGGCAGCGTAGGCGCTCTTGCCCAACAGCGCGTCGATGTCCGCGTCCGGCTCGAAAGGGATGTCGGTTTCGAACTCCCAAACTTTGGCCTGGATATTGCGTTGTCTGTACTGGCGCGCCACCGATACCCGGTGGTTGCCGTCTCGGACAAAGTAGGCCTGGCCTACCTTGTAGAGTTCAATGGGGGGCATGCTATGGCCCGAAGAAACCAACCGCTCGATCCGCTGCCAGCGCTCTTGCAGGTGGTCCTGCCGGGGGCCAAAGGCGCGGGTAAAGTCGGCGTAGCGGCCCGCGCTTCCCACGATGTCGTCCAGGGGTACGGTCTGGATCCCCTGGTCTTGCATGTCGCTTAGCTGGAGCCTTTGGCTCACCTGCTCAAAGCTGAGCAAGTAGGCGGGCCGCTGGGAAAAGGAGGCCAGGACATCCTGGACAAACGCCGCCCGTCGCGCATGTTTCCATTCCGGGCTTTCTGCGGCTGTGTAGGTGTCTCTCAAGCGAGCTCCTCCCGTTTGATGCCTGCATATCGACCCCTATGCAGGCTAGGCAGCCGCCCTGAGCTGGCCGCTGCGGCATTCTCACCGGTGAAAGGTTGCCGGTCGGCTGCGAGCCCGCAGCGCATCGCGCTCGGAGCCGACTGTCCCCCTACCCATCAAACGCCTGTCCTGGCGTCAGGTCTGGCACTGGCCAGAACACGATGCCAGGCGAACCGGTGGGACTATGCCTCCCAGGGATGGAGAGAGCCTATTCGACTGCGTCCGGTTCCGCTGCTGCTCCCGGCACCGTTGCTTCGTGCTGCGCGTCCGCTTGCGCTGCGGATTCCCGCACCTCGCCCTCCAGCGCAGTGGTTTCTTGTTCCGCGGCCTCTCCTGCTGCCTGCACTGGTTCTCGCTTGCGGAAGGCTACCAGCCAGATGGCGCCCAATCCCAGGATGATGGCGACGATCTCGATGACCCAGCCTAGGTGGGGGATGGCGCGCAGCAGCATGTAGATAGCCAGGCCCAACAGAAGCGCTACTATCCGGTGGGCGGCTGCCCTCGGGGCCAGGCGTTTGAGGATCAGGAAACCCACCAGGTAGGCAACGATCACTTTGCTGCCGTAGAACACGGCCAGGGCAAAGAGTGAACCGGCCAGTACCAGGAGTGAGAAGCCGATGCCCCAGAACAGAAAAGCCAGCTCCCACAGCGTGACCGAGCCCAGCCAGAGACCCACGCCGACCAGCATCGCTGCCAGCAGCAGGGCGATGCCGATCCCGTTCACAAAGATGACGGCTGCCAGGACACCATAGCCCGTAGCCGCCAGTGGTCTGCCCCGCAGGCTGCCCGCACCGCGGTCGAGCCAGCTGGGGAGCAGCCAGACCGCCAGGGAGCCCACCAGCAGCAGCGCTACGAGCTCTCCCAGCCGGGCCACAAACCACTCGGGGACGCCCACGCCTCCGCTCTCTCCGCTCTGCTGGAAGAGAGGAATGCGCATGGGGGCTGCGTAGCCGGCGACCTTCTGTCCGCCCAGTCCGACAAAGAGCAGGCTCTCGGAGGGCTCGCCCGTCCCGGGCTGCCAGAACCCCAACTCGCCAGCCGACCCCTCCTGCGGGCTGAATCCGATCTTGCCGTGGAACGATAGCAGGGCGATGATCGCGTTCAGGCCCCGTCCGATCTCGCTGCCGATGCTGGCCCGGACGCTGGCTGCCACCAAATCCCGGCCGATTTTGGAGCCCTGGGCGCTGTCCAGCAGCACGCCGCCAAAGTGTACGTTGTGGTGGATCTGGGATGCCGGCCCGAGTCTGAGCGTTCTGCCCGCTACATAGACGCTGCCCCCTACCTCACCGTTCAGCGACACCTCACGGCCCGCGACTACCAGGCTGCCAGTGGTCGTGCCGTTTATGGATACAGAGGAGCCGACGGCCACCACGTCGCCGTTCACCGTGCCATTTACCGTCACATTGGTCCCGGTGAGGATCACGTCATTCTCGATGACCTCTCCAGCCGGGATCGTGTCGCCCCGCACAATCCACTGGGCCTGCGCCGCCTGGGGCACAGCGAATAGTGCGACGACGATGAGTGCCAGGGCCAGCGCCATCCGCGCCGGCAGGTTGAGAACTTGATTCATGGTGCCCCCCTATGCCTTCTGTGTTCCAGGAATGCCTGGTGTGTGGTCCCGCCGGAGCGGGTCTGCCAACGAACTGCGATCTAGAAAGAGCATCCGCAAGCCTTGGGGTTCGCGCTTGGTTATTGTAGCACAGTTCACGGATGTGTGCAACAGCGATTGGTGCCCGCATTAGGGCTGTTGCAAAGTCGTCATCGCGCGAGGCGAGGCTTTGAAGTCTACCTGGTCAATGCCCGCCATGTCAAGAACGTGCCTGGGCGGAAGTCAGACATCCACGATTCTCAGTGGATTCAGCAGTTGCACACATACGGTCTGTTGCGTGCCTCGTTCCGGCCCTGAAGAGATATGCGCTCTACGAGCGCTGACCAGAATCGGGACAACTTGATTCGGTATCGTTCTGCCCATATCCAGCACATGCAGAAAGCCATGCAGCTGATGAATGTGAAGCTAAGCCAGGTTGTCACTGATATCACCGGTGTGACAGGTCTGAGCATCATCCGCGCCATTGTGGCTGGAGAGCGAGACCCTCACCAGCTGGCTGAGCTTCGACAGCCAGGCTGTGCCAAGAGTGAAGAACAGATTGCCAAGGCTCTGGACGGCAACTACAAGCAGGAACACGTGTTTGTCCTAAAGCAGGCGGTGGCTCAATACGACTTCTACCAGCAACAGCTTCAGGAGTGTGACACAGAGATGGAGGCAATGTACGCTGCTATGGCTCCCTCCGATCCAGAGGATCTGGTTTCTCCGCCACCTAAGCCAAAGAGGGGCAAGCCGCGCAAGAACCAAGCCCACTTTGACCTAGCAGCTTCGCTCTATCAGGTCGTGGGTGTAGACCTGACTGCCATTGATGGCATTGATGCCCTGACGGCCAGTCGATCATCACCGAGATTGGCACAGATGTGAGTGCTTGGCCCACTGTAAAGCACTTCACTTCTTGGCTAGGTCTATCTCCCCACAACGATACGTCAGGCGGAAAGGTACTGCGCAGGCGCACCAAGAAGACCAAGAACAGAGCCAATCTGGCATTCAGGCTGGCTGCTCAGAGCCTGAGCCGAAGCCAGTGTGCAGTTGGCGCATTCTACCGCCGCATGAAGGCGAGGCAGGGTCCGGCCAAAGCCCTCACAGCTACTGCTCACAAACTTGCGCGGATTGTCTACTTCATGTTAAAGAACCGCACGGCCTACACTGATCCTGGCGTCTCCTACTATGAACAGCAGTATCGCGATCGAGTTGTACGTAGCCTCAAGCGCAAGGCGGCTGCCATGGGATTCGAATTGATACCCAACCATGCACCTTCAACCACGGTTTCTTAGTAGCGTCAGCGCCTGTCCCGAGCATGTCCTGAGTCCGCGAAGGGCCTGCCGAGGGAAAGCGATCTCCACTTGTGCCCTGGGGATTGCCACGGCGCAAACAGCGCGCCTCGCAATGACAGATCTGACTGGCAGTGTATGTCAAGGGACAATGCACCAGCCGTAGTGCCCGCATGCCTCGCGGCCCAAAGCCCGTGGCTCGGGTGCGGTTCGGAAAAGCGCGTTGCGGCTATGCCCAGCTCCACGCTTCCTCTTGGGGGCTGGCCCTATGCCGCCGGCGACGCAGCACAGACCAGATTCAAGCGCAAGCCTGCGGGAGGACAGAGGACAGAAGTGCCCACCCGGCCAGGAGCGCCAATCGTGTCGCCTGATTCCTGAGGACTGGCTTCCACTCCGGGTAGAACCGGTGGGCTGCCGCCGGCGCTACTGGCCGTGGTGTACTGGTTCGGCCACCACATAGATGCGTTGGGCAAAGGGTGCGGCGTTGCCGCCAGAACAGGTCACCAATGTGAGGCGTTCTGGCCCGCCAGGATAGAGTAGGTCGCTGTGCTGCTCTAGTTCGGCGGCGTTCTTTCGCCGCCATGGAAGCCGCTCCACATGGGTCACGCGATAGGCAAAAGTCTGCCCGTCCCGGTCAATGACCTCAACTTCCTGGCCGGGTTGCAGCCGGCCCAGTGACAAGAATACCCCGGTGCCGGTGTAGCTGTAGTTGTGGCCCACAAGGACCACGTTGCCCTCTCCACCGGGATAGGCCAATCCACCCCAATGGCCTACGAGATCCGGTCGGCCACTCCGGAAGAGCTGATCCACGTCCCGTGTCCAGGCGCCAGTGCGCGGGTCGCGGATCTGCTGCAACTCGATGATGGCCCGGTCGACGTCGATCGCGGGGATCCGGACGCGGGCCGGTGCGGCGCGGCCGGAAACAACATCAGGCCAGGCGTTCCGTTGCACAGCGGCTTGAGCGTAGGCTGGGGTGGGAAGGACGGGAGTAGGAGTCCGGGTCGGCATGATGAGCGTATGGTCCACGATGCCATCGCCCGCCAGGAAGCGGTCCTGCGCGCTGAACCAGCCGGTCAGGACAGCAAGCGCTACGTAGCAGCCCGCCAAGGCCAAGAGCACGATGCCCACGGCGTACAGCAGCCTGCCCGCTACTCGCTCACGCCACCTGTGTTGGCCCGGCATCGGGTTCGATGGGTCCTGGTCTGGCTCCCACAATTCTTCCATAGCCGCATTATACCCTCAACCAGTCCCGGCGTCAATCTGGCACTATGACCTGCTCAAAGTTCGTTGATTCTGCTCGTTCCGCTCAAGATCTGAGAGTATACACCTGCTCCGGTTGACATACTGTGCACAATGTGGTACACTTGATATGCAGACTAGGGGCCGCCGCCGGTACGTCTTGCGGCGGGTTCTCGATGTTGTGGCCCGGTGAGGTGGTAGACTTGGGGATGGGCCGTGGTACAGTCAGTGTGTGACGCATGCGCGCGACAGGAGGTGGAGAGATGAAAGAGTTAGCTCCGTGGAAGTACCTGGCATTGAGTCTGGCAAGAACGTTCCTGTCGGGCCTCTTGCTCATGGCCTTGCCTATAGTCGCTAGGGCAACCGCTCCCACGTCTCGCCTCTACGATTCGCTGCCCACCATCGAGGTGGCCAAAGCGGCCACTCCGGCCCAAGTACCCGAGCCGGGCGGCACGGTGACTTTTCGGGTCAAGGTCAGGAATACCAGCAGCGACGACCTGGCTGTGAACCTGGTGCGCATGGAGGACAACCTCTATGGCGATCTGCTCAATCCAGGGAATTCCAAGATCTCTAACAGCACCTGTGCTTCGGGCACGATACAGGCTGGTGATACCTACCAATGTACCTTTCAGGCCGATGTGGCTGGCAGCGGCGGCAGCAGTGTGACGGATACGGTGACGGCCAAGGTCAAAGATGATGCGGGCAACGCGGCGCAAGCCAGCGCCCAGGCTACGGTCACCATAATCGCTGGTACACCGTCAGAGCTAGAGGTCGCAAAAAGCGCCAATCCAACCCAAGTCACCGAGCCTGGTGGTACAGTGACCTTCCAGGTCAAGGTGCGCAACAGTGGCGGCGGGCAGGCCCTGACGCTGGTCCGTCTGGAGGACAACCTTTACGGCGATCTGACCAGCGGCGGCAACTCAAAGATCTCCAATACTACCTGCTTCCTGGCTACCATTCAACCCGGGGACACCTACCAGTGTACTTTCCAGGCAGAGGTCACGGGCAGCGGGGGCACTACTGCGACCGATACGGTGACGGCCAAGGCCAAGGATGCCGCGGGCAACGCGGTTCAGGCCAGTGCCCAGGCTACGGTCACCATCATTGCCGGTACACCGTCAGAGCTAGAAGTCGCAAAAAGTGCCAATCCGGCGCAAGTAACCGAGCCTGGTGGTACAGTGACCTTTCAGGTGAAGGTACGCAACAGTGGCGGCGGGCAGGCCCTGACGCTGGTCCGTCTGGAGGACAACCTTTACGGCGATCTGACCAGCGGCGGCAACTCAAAGATCTCCAATGCTACCTGTTTCCTGGCTACCATTCAACCCGGGGACACCTACCAGTGTACTTTCCAGGCAGAGGTCACGGGCAGCGGGGGCACTACTGCGACCGATACGGTGACGGCCAAGGCCAAGGATGCCGCGGGCAACGCGGTTCAGGCCAGTGCCCAGGCCTCGGTGGGCATCATTGCCGGGGAAAAACCGGGGATCACGGTGGAAAAGAGCGCCAACCCGTCCCAGGTCACCGAGCCGGGGGGTACCGTGACCTACCAGGTCAAAGTGCGCAACATCTCAGGTGGGGTGAGCCTGCAACTGGTGCGGCTGGAGGACAACCTCTATGGTGACCTCACCAGCGCAGGCAACACGCATATCTCCAACAGCACTTGCGGGCTGGTCACCATCTCATCCGGGAACACCTACCAGTGCTCCTTCCAGGCGGAGGTGACCGGCAGTAATGGCAGCAGTGTGACAGATACGGTCACCGCCAAGGCCAAAGACCCTGCGGGCAACGCCGTGCAGGCCAGCGCTCAGGCCACGGTGACCATCGGCGCCCAGCCGCAGCCTGGCATCAGCGTCAGCAAGAAGGCCAATCCAACCTGGGTGCTTGAGCCAGGGGGCACGGTGACTTACAAGGTACATGTGTCGAACAATAGTCCGGCAGGCGTGCCGGTGACCCTGTCCCAGATCCAGGACAACATCTATGGCAATCTGACCGACCTGGCAAACCCCAACACGTCCAACAGCAACTGCCAGCTTGCTACCATTCAGCCCGGCGCTACCTACCAGTGCTCTTTCCAGGGTCAGGTGTCAGGCAATGCAGGAACTATGGTCACCGACACGGTCAGCGTCATCGCCAAGGCCAACTCGGGCTATCAGGTAGAGGCCAGCGCCAAGGCTACCGTCAGTATTCTCAGCGAGCCGCCCGATACGGGTGTTCCCCTGACACCGCCGCTTATCGCCGGTGGTCTCATGGCCCTGGGTGCGGCGGCTCTGGGAGCGGGTGCATTGGTGACTCGCCGGGCAAGCTGAGAATGGCCATGAGATCCTTGCAAAGGGTTTCGAACCTTCGCAAGGGTGGGTTGGCGTGAAGACCCAATTGCAGCTCGGGACAGGATGTGGTAGAATGGGGCACATCATTTCAGGGAGAGGAGTCATCTGGTCATGAAGGCTCTAAAAAGCGCAGGTGTAGTACTCATCATCGGAACGATCCTTTTTGCCATTGGTTCCTTCTCGCCAAGCATCGGCGTATTCTGGGAGTCTGATGCGACGAGCAGGTTGCAGCAGATCGAGGAGGCCAGGGGGCTCTGGCAGCTCACCCACCTATTCTGGGCCGCGGGCGCCCTGGTCACTGTCATCGGTCTGGGGCTGGTGACCTACCATCTCCGCAAGTCGCACGTTGCCGTACTGGCCTTCCTCGGCCTTGTCGCCGCGGCCTTGGGCGCTGCCATCGGCGTCTGGCAATTCTACCTACGGGCGACCGATCCCGCGGCCTTTGTCCAGGGTGCGTTGGCCGGCTGGCAATATGGGGCCTACACCGTACTGACCTTGCTTGGCCTGGCGATCTATGGCTTTGTGTATCTCCGTTCGGGGCTGCCCCGTTGGCTTGGCTATGTCACCATTGGCGGCGCTGTGCTCGCCTTCGTCGGCTTTGTTGTCCTTCAAGACGTCTGGCCGCCCCTCAGCTACTATATCCTCACGTTGTTGGCGGGTGTGGTTCTGGTCCGTCTCGACTGAGCACACACAAAGGGGCGTGATGGTACCTCTTGGGCGCCGTCCGGCCCGGCAAGCCTGGGAACCGAAGCGGCGCGTCTGCGCGCTTGGTCCTCCATAGAGCAATTCTCTGGTAAACATTGGCCAGGTGGCACATCGAAAGATTGGCCACCTGGCCAATTCGAATCCAGGAAGCTTCGATCTCCGGCTTGACCGTCCCTTTCTCTTTCTCATCCGCGACATCCAGACCGGGGCCATACTCTTCCTCGGTCGCGTCTTGGACCCCAGCCAGGCTTGAGTGCCCAGAACAACGGGAGCACTTGATCCTCAGCCTGGGGAATAGTCCATCTGGCCTACCCGAAATAGTCCATCTGTCCAGTCAAAGATTGTCCATCTGGCTGATGCCATACTCGCAACTGTGTCGTATAGTGAGCCAGGGTAGTACGATCGGACGTGGAGGCAAGAAATGGAGTCCAAGAGTCGGGGCGTGTGGATCATCGTGGTTGTGATTGTGATCTTTGCCTGTTGCAGCCTGCTGGCCTGTTCGGCGGTAGGCGTGGGCCTGCTTGCATGGCCGTCGCTGCAGCGGGTTTCAGACCAGCTACCAGTAGGGGACACGGAGGGCGGCCTTCAAACGCAGCGCATCAACGAGAGCTTTGATGTTGGGAGTGAGCCCACCCTGCAGGTTGACAGTTTTGCCGGAGGTGTTACGGTTCGTGGAGACGAGGTGGAGGCGATCCAGGTCGTTGCCACGAAAAAGGCCCGGCGACGGAGCGCTCTAGACCGGATCGAAATCAGCATGGTTGAGCGCGACGGCAGCCTGGAGATCAAGACCAGGAACCCATCCCGCGCCAACAACGCCTCTGTCTTGTTTGAGATTACGGTGCCGGCTGCCACTCATCTGGAGGTGGACCTGGCAGCGGGGGCTGTCGTTGTGGAAGGCCTGACCGGGGGGCTGCGAGTGGGCAATGCGGCGGGCGCAATCGTACTCAAGGATGTCAGCGGTGGGATCGACGCCCGCACCGCCGCAGGGACTGTTAGCGCCCGCGGGGCGACCGGCCCGGTGAGCCTGGAGTCTGCCGCCGGCGTTGTCGAGTACCAGGGAACGCCCCAGGGCGACTGCCACTTTGGCGCGGCTGTCGGCAGCATCTCCCTCGACCTGCCCGCCGATCCGGAGGTGGTAGTCGATCTTCAGGCCACCATCGGCGCCGTGGATACGGCCTGTGACGTGAAGGGCCAGACTACAGGGCGAGCGCTCAGAGGTGTCATCGGCTCTGGTGCCCAGGGCACAGTCACGGCGCGTGCGACCGTGGGAGACATTAATATGGTCTGCCGGTGAGTAGAGATGGACGGAGGACGGCAGACGATGGAAAAAGAGTGCAACACGAATCACGCAACAGGTATCACGTACTACGAAGCACGTGCGACCAAGGAGGAGTCAAGTGAACCAACTCAATGAACACGATTTGAAGCTCCACGTAACCATCATCGGCTGGCTGAACATCATATCAAGCGCCATGCTGCTGGGGGTGGGCCTGTGTGGCTGCCTGTTCTTTGCCGGAATCGGTACCTTTGCCGCCGCCGATAGCAGCGACCCGGTGGCGCTGGGCATCCTGGGCACGATTGGCGCAGTCGCTCTTCTCTTCTTTGTTGTGCTGGCTCTACCGGGCATGCTGGCCGGTTATGGCCTGTTGCGGAGCAGGAAGTGGGGCCAGATCCTGGGCATCGTCGTTGGGATTCTGAGTCTGCTCAACTTTCCAATCGGGACCGCCATCGGTGCCTACACGCTGTTTGTCCTCTTTCAGGATGCAGCTTCCGACTACTTTTCGGGTGCGGAAGCGAGCTAGCGCACTTGGCGCAACGCTCCTGCCAGGTGCGTTGCGCCTCGGGCATCTGGGATCCTCTGCCGGGACGAGAGGTCCTCTTTGGGATCGCAATCTACTCAAGGGTCAGAACTCCTGATATAGGACCAGGCAAGTGCAGGCGGTCTCTGCGCCTGGGCCGCTGGCCATGGATGGGCAGGCAGAGAGCCTCGACAGGACCTGTAGGCGCTGCGCGCGCAGCGCCTACAGGTCTGGGAGGGTTCTATATTGACAACAGCCTGGGCATCGGCGGCGTCGTACCTGATGGGTTGGTTCGAGGCCATGCCCGGCCTCTTTCCCGGCACGCACCTGGTGAGCCCCCCAGACGCCCGTCCCGGGACGGTACTCATCCAACGGCTGGAGGCAGGTTCCACGTTAGACCAGGTGGCCGAGGAGTGGGGACCCCGGCTGGGCCTGGAGGAAGCGCCGATGACCAGTACGGCATGGACGACAGTCTACGCCTCGCGGCCAGACGCTGGACTCTCGGCCAAACCTGTGCTATAGTCTATGAGAACCCAACCGGTACTCTGGCCAGTCTGCATCCCAACGACGCCTGCGGTGGAGAAAGGTGGTCAAGATGAAGCACATGGTTGCCCTGTGGGGCGGCAAGCGATGGTGGACGACGATCATCTTTCTATTCATCGGCGCGGTGGCCCTGATCGCGGCCTTTCTGGTGGGCGTGGCCGACAACCTTCCAGGGCTGGTGCTGGTCTACGTGGCCGTCACCGCTTTCATGCTGGCCCTGGTGCATACTTGGCGTAGCGTCAAGAGGTTTCTCATACTCCTCGGGGCTGCGCTGCTGGGCTTCCCGCTCGCCGTCGTACTGCACAATTTGTTCTATGCTCTGGCCGAGCTGGCTTCTGATTTCGCGGGGCTGGTGCAGGTCTTGGGCTTGCTGGAAGTGTTGTTCTTCCTGGTGGCGGTGGTCATCAGCCCGCCGGGCGCCCTAGTCGGGGCGGCGGGCGCCGCGGTCATGGCCATCCTCCGCGCCAGGCACAAACGGGGCCCGGATGGGATGTCCTTGTAGCGAGGCGTTCCAGGCTCCCGAAGTTGCGAACCCTCCGACTGCGCTCAGGGTAGGCCTTTGGTGCATCCGAGACTTCGGAGGTGTATGACTATCCCTATGACAGAGAGGGAGAAGCCCATGACAGCAGAGATCAAAGAATCCCTCAAAAAAACGGTAGTCGAGGCCGGGCAGACGATGGTCCGCGAGCGCCTGACGCTGGGCACTTGGGGCAATGTCAGCCTGCGCGACCCGGAGACCGGCCTTATCTATATCACCCCCAGCGGCATCCCCTACATGGAGATCTTGGTATCGGACATTGTGGTGATGAATAGCGACGAAGAGGTTGTCGACGGCCACCGCATTCCCTCCATCGAACGGGGCATGCACATCGCCGTCTACAATGTCCGCGAAGACGTGAACGCGGTCGTGCACTCACATCCCCTCTATTCGAGCGTGCTAGGCGTCAACCACATGGAGTTGCCGGGCATGAGCGAGGACTTTGTCCAGATCGTGGCCGACAAGATCATCTGCTCCGAATACGCCCTGCCCGGCACGCCCGAGCTGGCCCGCAACGTGGTGGCAGCCCTGGGCGAGCGGAACGCGGTGCTGCTGCCCAACCACGGGACGCTGTGCGCCGGCGAGGACATGACGCGTACCCTGCTGATCAGTCAAGCCGTGGAAAAGACGGCCCAGATCTATATCATGGCCAAGAGCATCGGTACCCCGCACCTGATCTCCCAGGAGCACATTGAGGCCATGCAGTACTATGCCCGGCATCTCTATGGGCAGAGGCCAGAAGCCTTGTAGGTATGATCAGGACTGATGCCGGGTGGGGCTAGAGCCATCGCACAACTGAGGTACGCCCCATCCATGGGTCTGCTTTCGGCAGCAACTAGATCGGATATCCCTGCTTCTGTAGCGTGTTTTTCCTAGGGACCAGGGGCACCTGGCTCCTTGTAGTATGATCCCTGCTGTGGCAAACCCTTCCTTGCCAAATGCCGGATCCCAGAGTACAATGGTGCGGTCAATCGCCTAGTTGTTGTTTCGGAGGTCTCGTCATGATCGTACCACGTTTGTTGCGGTGGCTCAATCCCCAGCGGATGTTGGCTCTGGGGCGCTGGCTTGGGCCTAATTCGGAATGGCTCATCACCCCCGAAGAGCGCCTGACCCGCCGCCAGGTCTTTGAGCGGGTTGACAGGCTGGCGGCCGGACTGCAGTCGCTGGGTGTACAACAAGGGGACCGGGTGGTCGCCCTCTTGCCGGCCTGTCCCGAATCGGTCTATAGTGTTTTTCTACCCTGGTTGCTGGGTACGGTCGAAGTGCAACTCAACCCCCTGCTGCGGGAGCACGAACTGCGCCACATCCTGACCCACTGTCAGGCGAACGTGGTGTTGACCACCCAGAGCTGGCTGGGCCAGGACTATCCGGCCCTCCTGGAGCGCCTGCTGCCCGACCTGCCTGACCTGCGCGCCGTCGTAGTTCGGGATGCAAAGGGAGAAGACGGCCAGATGTTCTTCTCCCAGGAGGCGGTCATGGCCCGAGGCGAGGAGCTACGCAAGGTGTCCCTCTCGGCTGCTGACATGAAGCGCATCACCTATACCTCGGGTACGACCGGCATGCCCAAAGGGGTGGTCCACACCTGGGACCAGATATGGGGCCTGGTACGCCCGGCCATCGCGCCGCGCCTGAACCCCAGGTTGCTGCGCAGTGTGCTGGTGCCCTTTCCCATGGCCTACTACTCGGGGCTAGTGGGGGCCATCATTACACTCATATCCGGCGGCAAGCTGCTACTGATGGACCGCTTCCGTGCGCGGCTGGCCTGGGAGCTGATCGAGCAGGAGAAGGTGACCCAGGTGGGCTGTTCGCCGACGATGTACCGCCTGATGCTGCGCCAGCGCGACCAGGAGCGCTATGACGTGTCGTCGGTGCGCGTGGTTAGCTTTGGCTCCGAGCCTATGCCCCCCGACGTGGCCCGGGCGCTCTACGAGCGTTTCCAGTGTCCCATCGAGCAGCACTATGGCATGAATGAGACAGGTCACATCTCCTGGAGCGCCCTGGACGACCCGCCCGAGATTGTGGCCACAACGGTCGGCAAGCCCGTGCCCGGCGCCCGTGTGCGCATCGTGGACGACGATCGGCAACCGCTGCCCCAGGGTGAGCGGGGCGAAGTCGCCGTCAGGACCTCGCAGATGATGTTGGGCTACTATCGTGCCCCGGAACTGACGGCCCAGGTCTTTGACGACGAAGGCTGGTTCTATACCGGGGACGTCGGCTACCAGGGTGACGATGGCTATCTGCGCCTGGTCGATCGCAAGAATGACGTGATCATCCGCGGCGGTCAGAATATCTATCCGGCCGAGGTCGAGGCCTATCTGGACCTGCATCCGGAGATCTATCGCGCTGGCGTGGTCGGCGTGGCCAGCGACCTGGGGGGGCAGGCCGTGTGGGCCTACGTGCAACTGGAGCCGGGGGCAACGTTGAGCGCCAGAGAGGTACGCAGCTACTGCCGGGGCAAGATCGCGGCCTTCAAGGTACCCAACCAGGTGCGCTTTGTGGAGCGCATGCCCCTATCTGTCACCGACAAGGTACAGCGCTACAAGCTTCGAGAGCTGGCTGCCCAGGAGCTTTCCGAAGAACCATAATAGTCCCTACAGTCCAACCAAAAATCAGTCACCTGGCCGACCGCCACCTGGACCAAGCAGCGCGCCAGGCCGATGTACGGTGCTCGGCGGAGCTGCCCAACTCGGAGGAATCAGTGGCGTCGATGTCCTGGGAGGGCCGGCTCATGGGCCGCATATCCCAGTTTCTAGTGACGCTGGGTGGGCAGCTTGTGTACGATGGGCTGCAACGGTTGACCCTCCTTTGGAGCCTGCTGGTCTTCACGGGGATCGCCTTTCTGTCCGCCAAGATCACCAACCTGCCCGTGCCCTAGTGGCCTTCGCCGGCTTTCAGAATGTGATGATCATCTATCCCGAGCAGGGCTTTGGCGTGGTGGTCTGCACCAACAACGACCTGCTCAGCCCCGAGGTGGCGGTCGAGATCGCGCACCGGGCGCTGGGGGCAAGATCGAGCCCATCATGCGCCAGGCAACTGGCTTGGCCTACAACTATCATCCGGGATAGTAGCGCCCCGTCACTGTCGGCGCTGCCTACAGAGATCGCATCACTCGCTGAACTGGCCGGTTGGCTGGGGTGGCTTCCACAGCAGCATCAGCACGGCGGCGCCCAGAGCCATGACGGCCCCAAAGTAGAAGGGAGCCGAAGGGCTGACGGTCTGCCACAGCAGGCCGGCGATGAGCGACGCCGGAAAGTCCAGCAGGCCCAGCGTGGCGTTGTAGGTGCCATAGGCTGTGCCGCGCAGCTCGGCCGGCACCAGGTCGGCCACCAGGGCCTTGGTCGTGCCGTAGGCCAGGCCATAGTACACGCCGTAGAGGGCATACAGCACCCAGACCTGCCAGCCCTCGCCCGGCCAGGGCAAAGCCCAGGTAGATGGCCGCGTAGGCCAGCCAGCCGCCGACGATCACCTTGCGCCGGCCGACCCGGTCCGACAGCGAGCCGGCGGGCGTCGAGACCAGGGCATAGACCAGGTTGAAGGTGACCAGCATGCCCAGGATGCCCGACCACGCTCAGTCCGCGCTCCTGGGCGCGCAGCACCAGAAAGGCGTCCGACGAGTTGCCCAGGTCGAACAGGCCGACGATGACCAGGAAGACCAGGAATGGCTTACCCAACCCTCTGAAGCGTGATGGCCGGCCGCTCGCGCTGGCGATGTCACCGGCACGTCCCTGGCGCCCAGGGCCAGCGAGAGCACCGCCAGCACGGCCGGCACCAGGCTGACCAGCACGACGATCTGGAAGGTGTGCTGCCCAAGCTCTACCGAAGCCGCCTGCGCCGCCCAGACCACGCCCAGGGCGATGAGCAGGCCCACCACGGCGCCGCCGGTGTCGGCCGCGCGGTGGAAGCCAAAGGCCAGCCCCCGCTGGCTCTCGTCGATGCTGTCGGCCACCAGCGCGTCGCGGGGCGCGGTGCGGATGCCCTTGCCCACCCGGTCGGCCCAGCGCACAGCGGCCACCGCCGTGCCAGGTGTTGGCAAAGTAGAAGAAGGGCTTGGACAGGGCCGAGATGCCGTAGCCGACCACGGCCAGCCACTTGCGCGCCCCCAGCCGGTCCGAGAGCCAGCCGGAAAAGACCTTGAGCAGGCTGGCCGTCGCCTCGGCAATGCCCTCGATGAGGCCGATGACGCCCGCTCCCACACCCAGCACGTTGGACAGGAAGAGGGGCAGGAGGTTGATGACCATCTCGCTGGAGATGTCCATGAAAAAACTGGTCAGGCTCACCGCCCACACGTTGCGGGGCAGCGAGCGCCAGCCGGTCTTGGGCTTGGAAGCGGTTGATCGGCTCATACCGGCACGTCCTTTCCGTTAGTTCTCCTGTTGGTTCTCTTGGGCAAGTTCCTCGGCCGCCAGTTCGCGGACCTTGTAGCGTTGCACCTTGTCGGTGGCCGATAGGGGCATCCGCTCCACAAAGCGCACCTCGCTCGGCACCTTAAAGCCCGCGATCTTGCCCCGGCAGGAGGCGCGCACCTCCGCGGCGCTGAGTGTCGCCCCGGGCCACAACCTCGCCCAGGGAGAAGAAGAGGCGACCGTCTCCGCCCTGGGCGTCCTTCACGACGACGGAGCGCAGATCGGGCAGGTCCGGCAGAAGGTGCTCCAGGGGGGCAGGATAGTCCTGTCCGAGCCAGGTCTGGGTGGTCAAAATCACGTTGGCCTTGCAGTGGTTCAGGATGTGGCGCGGCCCGTGCTCTCGCAGCAGGGGATTCAGTTAGACCTCGACGGTGTCCAGCAGCCAGGGCAGGAACACGCTATAGACCGATTCAGGCCAGGCCGGCGACGGGGTCACCACCCGGTCCCCCTGTTGAACGCCCAAGTCCTGCAGGCCGCCAGCCGATCCACCCGTTCGAAGACCGGGCAGCGCGTCAGGCGCTTCTCGGGCGCGATCAGCCATTAGGCGTTTGGCCCCAGGCGGCGTCCAATGGTCAACGTTCGCTGGGGGTTGAGCCAATGCAATAGACGAGGGATGATTATATTGAGCCTCCGCACAAACCAGCACCGGGATTGACGGTCCCCATTGTACTTCGGGATACTAGATTTGGCAAGAAGTCGGGTCTCTGATCGCGGGCATGCCTGCGTTCGGGGATTCAGCCTGGAACGACCGATGAAACTGGACGGCGCAGATGTCCCCAGCCTGTGACGGTTACAAGTCAGTCTATTGCCCCCAGCCCAATCTGTGGTATAATCTACATATGTTTCAGCCATGTCCCCATATAATGGATAATGGGACCGAGACAAACGCCGGAGCACTGCCCGCAGGGAGGGAACCGTTGTGACTGACCCCAAGTTCGACATAGCCATCGTCGGCGCAGGAATCGTTGGCCTCGCTACGGCCATGGAGCTGGTACAGCGCCGCCCCGACCTCAAGTTGGTCGTCCTGGAGAAAGAGGCGGAGGTTGCCGCCCATCAAACCGGAAACAACAGTGGCGTCATCCACGCCGGCCTGTACTACAAGCCGGGCAGCCTCAAAGCCCAGATGGTCGTAGAAGGCGCGCGTCTCATGGTTGAATTCTGCCAGAAACACGAGTTGCCCTACGAACTGTGCGGCAAAGTCGTGGTCGCCATGGGCCAAGAAGAACTCCCCCGCCTCCAAGATCTCCATCGCCGGGGCACAGCCAACGGCGTGTCCGGCCTGACAGAGATCAGCAGCGACGAGATAAAAGAGCACGAGCCCCATACCGTTGGCGTTGCTGGCCTGTGGTCACCCAATACCGGCATTGTCGACTACAAGGCCGTCACGCGCACCTATGCCCAGATCGTCGAGGCCGGTGGTGGCCAGGTTCGGCTGGACACAAAAGTGATCGGCATCGACCAGAGGCCCGATGAGTTGGTCGTAGAGACGACTCAGGGCGATGTGCACACGCGCGCCCTCATCAACTGCGGCGGCCTGCAGAGTGACCTGGTCGCCAGGATGATGGGCAGTACCGGCGGCCTGCGCATCGTGCCCTTCCGCGGCGAGTACTATGTGCTGGCGCCCGAGAGTCAAAAGCTGGTTCGCGGCCTCATCTACCCCGTGCCTGACCCTAGATTTCCCTTCCTGGGTGTGCATTTCACCAAAAAGATAGACGGCTCGGTCGAAGCCGGCCCCAATGCCGTTCTGGCCTTTTCACGCGAGGGCTACGGGAAGACCGACTTTAGCCTGGGATACGTGTTGGGGTTGCTGACCTTCTCCGGCTTCTGGGTCATGGGCGCCAAGTACTGGCGCATGGGTTTTGGCGAGATGTATCGCTCCTGGAACAAGCGCGCTTTCGTCGCTGCGCTGCAGGCCTTGCTCCCCGAACTGGGCATGGACGACGTTGTGCCCGGTGGGGCGGGCGTCCGCGCCCAGGCCATGGATGCCAAGGGCAACCTCATGGACGATTTCAGCTTCATCGAAGGGCCCAACGCCATCCACGTGCTCAATGCCCCGTCACCCGCGGCCACCGCTTCCATCGTCATCGGCCGGGCCATCGTGGACAAGGCCCTTGCCAATTTCGAGTTCTCTTCCTGAAACAGGCGCGTGACAGACCGGAGGCCACCCGTAGCGCCTCCGACGCAACACGCACCACGAAACACGCAACAATTCCGACACCAAGGAGTCACCATGGAAACACCAACCGTAGAGATCAAACGAGGTCTTGAGGGTGTCATCTTTACCGAGACCTATCTCAGTGCCATCGACGGCGAGGCGGGGATCCTGTCCTACTGCGGCTACGACATTGCCCATCTAGCTGCTCACGCCTCGTATGAGGAGGCTGCCTTCCTGCTTTGGTATCAGCGCCTGCCTGCCGAGCCCGAGCTGGTCATGCTTTCGAACTGGCTGCGCGCCAACCGCCGGCTGCCCAAGGTCGTCTGGGGCATCATGCACTCGCTGCCTGAGCAAGCCACGCCCATGGAGGCTCTGCGCACCATCGCCTCCACCCTGTCGATGTTTGACCATTCCTGCATCCATGAAGAGGAAGGCGGCTCATCGCTGTGCCGGTCTGTGAGCATTACCGCCAAGCTGCCTACCATTGTTGCCTCTTTTGACCGCCTTCGGCGCGACCTCCCGCCCATCGAACCCCGCCCTGACCTGGGGCACGCTGCCAATTTTCTCTACATGATGACCGGCCAAGAGCCGGATGAGGTGAGCGCCGACGCACTGGACAGGTACTTTGTCCTCCTGGCCGACCACGGCATGAACGCTTCCACCTTTTCGGCCCGTGTGACGGCCAGTACCCTGGCCGACGTCTATTCCTCTGTCGTTGCCGGGCTGGGCACCCTCAAGGGCCCACTGCACGGCGGCGCCAGTCAAAAATCCATGGAGCAGTTGTTAGAGATCGGCAGTCTGGAGGATGTCGATGCCTGGTTCGACCAGCAGATGGCCGCCAAACAGCGCATGTTTGGTTTTGGACACCGGGTTTACAAGGCCGAGGACCCCCGGGCCACCATCTTGCGTGAGCTTTCCCGCCAGGTGGCGGGGCGCAGCGGCAATACGCTTTGGTATGACATGTCTGCCCGTCTGGAAGAACGCGTGCTCAATCATCCCTACTTCCAGGAGCGCCGGATCTATGCCAACGTGGACTTTTACACCGCGCCCTTGCTCTACGCCCTGGACATTCCCATCGATCTTTTTATTCCCATGTTCGCCATCTCCCGCGTCGCTGGCTGGACGGCCCATGTCCTGGAGCAACAGCAGCACAACCGGCTCATCCGGCCGCGGGCCCTCTATGCCGGTCCCAGGAACCTGGATTGGCCCCGCATGGCCGGACGCGAGCCGCGCGTCGAAGCCCAGCCGGAAATCCAGTGCGTAGCCGGCCGGCCGGCCAACTGCCCGGCCGCGCTCGACGTGCCGCCGCGGTTCTGGCCCGTAACCTAGTGGGTCGACACATGGCCGATTCTGGCTTTTCCTTGCTCTCACCTTGCTCGCAACCGGTCCGTGACCGGTTGCACAGGGCTCAAACTGCCGGAGTATTCCTGCTCGTGAATCAGGCAGGGGTAGGGAGAAGCAGAGGTCTGTTGTGTGAAAAGTCACTTGGTAAGGCCACAGATTGACGTTTCACATACACCCAGCGGCTTTGCGCAGCCGCCAGCGGCTCTCCATAGCAGCCGCCAACCCAGGAGAATGACCATGACCTATCGTGTTACCCTGATCCCCGGCGACGGCACCGGGCCCGAACTGGTCACCGCGACCCGCCGCGTGCTGGAAGCGACCGGCGTCGCGTTCGACTGGGACGTGCAGGAGGCCGGCGCCGACGTGATGGACAAGTATGGCACGCCGCTGCCCGACGGTGTGCTCGATTCGATCCGGGCCAACAAGGTGGCCCTCAAAGGCCCCATCACCACGCCCATCGGCACCGGCTTTCGCAGCGTCAACGTCGCCATCCGCAAGGCGCTGGACCTGTACGCCAACGTGCGCCCGGCCCGGGCCATGCCGGGCTGTCCCGTCTGCCACGAGGACGTGGACCTGGTCGTCGTCCGCGAGAACACCGAGGGGCTGTACGCCGGCATCGAGCACGACGTCATCCCCGACGAGGCCGCCGAGTCGATCCGCATCATCACCCGCCGCGCCAGCGAGCGCATCGTGCGCTTTGCCTTCGAGTATGCCCGGGCCAACGGCCGCCGCCTGGTGACGGCCGTGCACAAGGCCAACATCCTCAAGGCCACCGACGGCCTGTATCTGCGCGTGGCCCGTGAGGTGGCGGCCGGCTACCCCGACATCGAGTTCAACGACCGCATCGTGGACAACATGTGCATGCAGCTGGTCCAGCGGCCCCACGAGTACGACGTGCTGGTCTGCCCCAACCTCTTTGGCGACATCGTCAGCGACCTCTGCTCGGGGCTGGTCGGCGGGCTGGGCGTGGCGCCGGGCGCCAACATCGGCGACGGAATCTGGCCGTCTTTGAGCCGGTGCACGGCTCGGCGCCCAAGTACACGGGCAGAACAAGGTCAACCCCACGGCCACCATCCTCAGCGGGGCGCTGATGCTGCGCCACCTGGGCGAGACTGGAGGCCGCCGAGCGCGTGGAAGCGGCCGTGGCCCAGGTCATCGCCGAGGGGCGCAGCGTGACCTACGACCTGAAACCCACCCGCGACGATCCCACGCGCCGTGGGCACCCAGGAGATGGCCGACGCCATCATCGCCGCGATGAACCCGTAGGTTCAATCGCCGCGCCGAGCTGCCGCCTTTTCACAGTGCTCGTACCTGCCTTCTCTCTGCTCGCAACCAGTCCGTGACCGGTTGCCTGCGGCCAGAAACAAGCAGAAAGGCCGAGGTACAGACCTGGCTTGAGCAGACAACAACCAATCGCTGTCAGCTTTTGGATACCTTTGGTGGAGAGTCTCAGTGAACAAGGATAGCACGACTGGAAGAGACGGCAGCCAAACCCCTGGCGGACAGAGGCGACGGGCCGGCAAGTTCGATGCGGTGCCCTATTACCGCGACATCCACGATGCCCTGGGCCAGCCAGGATGTCCTTTCTGCCGGCTGCTAACAGTGAAGGCTGACCGGTACCTGGATGCCGTTCTCTGGGAATTGGTGAATGATCCTGGGGTACGGTCAGAACTCAATCAGGCCCGGGGCTACTGCCAGCAGCATGGCTGGCTGCTGGTCCGCAAGGGGTCCGCGTTGGGCGTGGCCATCCTGACCCGCGACGTGGTCAAGACGCTGCTGGACGTTGTGGCTTCGAGTCCCCTGGACGGCAGACCGGAATCGGTCTTGCAGAGCCTCCGGCGAAGCCTGGACAAGGACCGCCTCTCCCCGGGGACAGCTCCTCTCGTTGCACGGCTCTCGCCTCAGGAGCTCTGCCCCGCCTGCGCTCATGAGCAATCGACCGAAAAGGATTGCGCCGGGACGCTGCTCAAGCACTTTGAGGGGCCGAGTGCCCTGTCAGACTCTTATCGCGCCTCTGATGGGCTGTGTCTGCCCCACTTCCGCCGGGTTCTGGCCCGCGCTCCGTCTGGAAAGACGGCAGAGGCGCTGGTGTCGGCTCAGCTGGAGGTCTGGCAGCGACTCTACGCCGACCTGGGCGAGTTCATCCGAAAGAAGGATGTGCGCTTCAGGGATGAGTCCTTTGGCGAGGAAAGGGATTCGTGGCGGCGGGCGTTGGAGGCCATCTCCGGCGCGCCGCCGCGCAGCGAATCAGACCGGCAGGGCTTGACCCAAACCATGTGAGTTTGCTCTCTCGAAAGCAGAGAACCCAATTCTTTGCGGAAAAGGACGCCCTCTGCTCCCGAGCAGTCATTCCCCCCTACCGTCGCGAGGGCAGATTCCGGTAGGGATCCAGACTTCCGGCACTGTCATTACTTGGGTCTGCTATCAGATCCACCAGACCTCAGGGCGCCGCGCTGGCCAGGATCTGCAGCACTACTTCCGCCAAGCGCGCGAGCCGGCTGCTGCGCTGCGAAAGTGGCCTGTCGCCACCAGATGCGTAGTTTGAATCTTGTGACGCTCCTCCGGCTGCCTGGAGGCCTACCTGCGTAGATTGGCCTGCATCCGAGATACTGTCCTCCAGCCCATCCTCGATGGCAATCACCTGACCCTTGTGTGCAAACACCACGTTGGCGCCGCTCTGCAGGAAGGGCCGGGCCTCTGGATCCCTGGCCAGGGCAAAGTACGCCTCCGAGCCGAAGGAGATGGTGCGGTCAATGCTGACATTGTCTTTGATCCAGGTGCCATCCACCGCTGTGCCCGGGTCGCTGTGCCCAAGCAACAGCGATAGGTCCAAGTTCTGCGCTCCAACCTGCGCCAGGCTGCGCTCGCCCTCGTTGTACACATTGGCGCCGGTGGCCAGATCCGCCTGAGAAGCCAGTTGGTATGCCTGGTTCTGAACCCGCGCCATGATCGTCGTCTGGCCTGACGCCTGGTTCACCTCTGTCCGGCCATAGAGCGCCATGTTATCCGCGGATGCAGCTCCCTCTGTCTGGCCCTGGATGACAAAGGTCGTATAGGGAGTCACCAGTCCATAGGCCAGGCCCAGGGTCCTTATCTCCTCGACCAGCGCCGCGTTCTCACCCTCAACGCGTACCTGGTCCAGCAGCAGTCCGATGCGGCGCGTGGCCCACAGACGAGGTACAAAGTGACGTTCGCCGATCTCTGCCAGGTCAAAGTGGTATACATACTCACGCAGCTCCTCTCCCGCCCGGCCTCGAACCCGTACCGTAGCCCTTTCGCCTGTGGCTTGGTAGCGACCGGTCAGCAACAAGCTCGAGCCCTGAAAGAGATCGGGGATTTCCGCCGGGAACAGGTCGCTCGCCTGCAGCCCCTCAAACTCGATCTCGACGTCGGTCAGCATCGGCCGGGCGATACCCTCGTAGAACGCTGTCAGCGCTGTTTCCAGGTTCTCGCCGGGCTGGACATAGGTCACCGTGCCCCCGTTGTCGGCGGCCAGCCGGTCCAGCAGGTGGCTGTTGACGTCGTAGCCCACGCCAAAGACGTGTAGGCGGGCCTCCGTCGTGGTGTTGGCCCGGCCCACCATCTGGGCGATGCGCTCCTCGTCTGTGATGCCCGGCCGTGGGCAGGCCGTCGGTCAGGAAGACGATCATACGCGGCGCGAGCGCGCCGGGCCGCGCTTCAGGATCTCCAGCCCGGTCTGCAGCGCTGCCTCCAGGTCGGTGGAGCCGTCGGCTGATCAGGCGGTCGACGAAGCGCCGGGCATCGTGCCGAGAGCCCTCCAGTCCACTGGCCGCAGCGTCCGTCCAGGACCGAGAGACTGTCGTCGAAGCGCGACGATGGAAAAGCGATCCTCCTCGCCAAGCCGGCCCAGCATAAAGTGCAGGGCATTTCGCGCCTGTTCCATCTTCTCGCCGCTCATGCTCCCCGAGCGGTCGATGACGAACACGATGTCCTTGGGCAGCGTCTCCGCCTGTCGCTGCTCAAGACTGGGCGAGAACATGAACAGAAAGTGATCGCGTCCGTCTCGCTGGCCCGTGAGCAGTCCGCCGCCGAAACCTGCCTCGGCGGGGGCGTAGTAAACCTCAAAGTCCTGAGAAGGACGGACATCTCTGGCCTCCCAGCGCACCTGGGCCCGGGACGCTCCCTGTCGCTCGGTGACTACTGGATGGCTGGGCGAGTAGAGGCTGGCCAACCCTTTTGACGACGCGATCCCCACGCTCATCGTCACCTCCTCCAGGGGCCGGGACGAGTAGCGCTCCGTGCCCAGGACGTACCGGTAGTGGTACAGTCCGCCGCTGGGCGCCAGGACCTCCTCGTACTCCAGGTTCATCTTCCGCGAACCGCCGGGCGGCAGGTCGAGGTCAAGGGCCAGGCTCTCCCAATCGGTATACGCCAGCAGGGAGGGATCGCGCTGCCGCGCCACGACCGCGTTCAGGGTGGCGTTGGTCGTCGCTGGATCCTGGCGCCTCATGACCTGCGGCCTCCCGTCCACCGTTGCCTGGAACCCGGTCAACATGGCCTCCGGCGGAATGGGGAACAGGTACTGGCCCTGAACCGGAAAGTCATGGGGGTTGTAGAACTCCTGCTCCACCCGCGTCACCGCATGGCCGTCCTCGATCTGGACATCCACGTGATGATAGCGCACAGCGACATAGTCAGTGTCTGTCGCCCCGGGCAGCGGCAACATCATGCCGTCCGCCAGCGCTACAGAGCCGCCAGCCGTCAGCCATAGGGTGTTCGCCAACAGGAATAGCATCATCTTACGCATGACCAAATACCTCCTCTGATCTGTCTGCCCATGACCTCACCTGGCCAGCTCAAAACTCACCGATACGCTGGCGTTGACGTTGATCTGACCAGGGGCCAGGCTGCCATCGCCACTTGGCGTGTTCCCGCCGATCTCCTGAATGACGTTCTGGGTCAGCGCGCCCCCCCAGTGACGGCCCCACCATCCACTGTAGCTGGACCACCAACCACTCTGGACCTCGTTGATGCTGACCGGCTCGCCCAGCTTCTGGCCCAGTTCCCCGGCCAGGGCGTCCGCTTTCTCTCGTGCGGCCTGAACGGCCAGGGCTCTGGCCTGGTCTCTGTACTTCCGCAGCTCCGTCGTACGAAACTCGATCCCGTGCACATAGTTGACCCCGGCCCCAAGTGCTTCGGCAAGCAGATCCTCAAAACCAGAGAGGTCTCGGAGGGTAATCACTATCGTCCGCCGGACGAAAAAGCCAACGAAATCGCGCTCATCGTAGTAGCCGTCGCGGTACCTTGGCTCGATGGACACAAATTCTGTCTGAATATGTTCGGGTGCAATCCCATGGTCCTCGGCAACGCCTAGCAGCTTGGTGACAATCCGGTTGTTCTCATCCTGGGCCGCTTCCAGGTTCTTGTCCCAGGTCTCGACACCCAGGGACAGAATCGCCTCGTCAGGGACGACCCGTACCTCCGCATCGCCAGTGACAGTGACGAGACGGGATGGCTCCGCTGCTGCCTGAGGCTCAGCCCAGCCCGCAAGAGCAAAGACCAAGACCAAGAATGTGCTGAGGACACTGATCCTATTGCTGGTTTTTTCTTTCATCATGCCTCCCCTGTCATGAGTGTTCCTAGGTCCACGCCGAATGTGTGACTCGAGTCATCCAGATTATACTCACATTTCTTGGCAGGATTGTGACACGGATTGGGCAGCCGGATGGCAGGCTAGGATTGTTATGGGCACAGGCCCAGCTCCAGATCCCATCTCACTTCTTGCTGACCCCAAGTTCCCGTTCAGGTCAGCAGTTTCCCACGGCGAACGCAATGCGCCGGTGCTGGATCTGACAATGCTAGCTGCAATATCGTGTTCCTGCCCGGCCTGTTGCGTGGTTTGCTAACTGATTCCCTGCGATGTGTTCTGCCAGCAGCGTCGCGCTGACCAGCACGCGCGCTGAGGTATGGCGCGTTGTCACGTGTCTGATTGTTTTCATTGTCCACCCCTTCCCGAATACGGTGACAAGTGTGCTAGTTTTCGCGCATGACCAGCAGCAGGTACAGGCATGCCAGTCGCTCAAAGCGCCAGATCGATGACCAGATTCCCTCCCCACAGTAGTTGGCGGCCCGTACGTGCCAGTTGTAGGTGACGGGCGCGAGGGCGGAGATTGCTGTGAAGCCTGGGTCCGAGGTCGTAACGTTGATGGCCGGTGACGAAAAGCTGTGGTTGTTGTCTGCCTGGATCTGAGAGGAGATTGCCCCCTGCAACGGCAACCACTCGAAGGTGGGTGTGGCTTCGCACGTGCTGCTCCCGTTGTTTGGGGAGGTGAGCACCGGTGTGTTCGGGGCTGGCGTAATACCGACCAGAACCAAAACGGCGCTTTCTTCTGAAATGGCGATGGCCAGGTACAGGTCGCCGTCCCCATCCAGGTCCCTTGGCACCACGGGCGACGGCCCGCCACCCGCAGCGTAGGCCAGATGCGTGACAAAGGTGCCATCCCCCTGGTTCAGCAGCATCGACACGGTGCCGTCCCCTGGTTCAGCAGCACCGAAACAGTGTCGTCAAATCGATTGGCGACAGCAAGGTCCCAATTGCCATCACCGTTCAGGTCGCCGGCTGCTGTTGCCTCAGGGGAGTGGCCCACAGTGTAGGTCGGTGCAGGTTGAAACTCGGCGGTACCGCCGGCCACCGCCGCGGTGAATTGCCAGACGGTGGGGGTCAGAGCTTCCCTATCGTCGTGCTCGATCCGCCTTTTTCCTCGTCTTTCCCTCCCTCGGGAAGAACGTGACTGCAAAATGCGTGCGCGGCCCTGACGGCGTGGTAGGTGGTCCAGGAAAGAAAACCACCATCCCTTGGCAGTGTACGAATGTTCGTTCAACCGTACCGGCTGCCGGGGCAACACGCATGACTCGGTCACCGCTTCGATCATTGATGCGGTGGTGATCGGGGCATGCCGTGAGCCGATGTCAAAGTTGTCATACCAAATACTGGACGGAAAGGTACGGAGTTCTTCTGAGTGAAATAACTATGTTCTGTGGGTCATAGAGAGGGCAGACAAAAGGTGACGGTCGTTCCTAGCCCCTCCTGGCTGTCCAGGGACAACCTGCCGCCGTGTGCTTCAACCAGGACTCTGGCGATGGCCAGTCCCAATCCACTGCCGCCTTTGGCGCGAGAGCGGGCCCTGTCGGTGCGGTAGAACCGTTCCCCGATACGTGGAACTTCCTCGGCGGGGATGCCTATCCCCGTGTCTTGCACCTGAACCTGCACCATTTGCGCCTCGATGCTGTTGATGTACACGACTACTGTCCCACCTGCCCGTGAGTACTTGATGGCGTTGTCCAGCAGATTGACCAGAACCTGTTGGATCCGGTCACCGTCGGCCAGAGCCAGGGGGGCTTTTGTTCCACGTACTTGCAGGATCGTATCCTTGGCCTGAGCCTGGGAAGCGAACTGGTCCACCGTCTCGCGGGCCAGGCGAACCAGGTCTATCGGCTCCTTCTGCAGATTCAATGCCTGCGAGTCGGCCCGGGATAGGATCAGCAGGTCGTTGACCAGTCGGGTAAGACGGTCCGTCTCGGTTTCTACCGTCTCCAGAAAGCGGTCCCGTACTTGAGGATCGTCGACGGCTCCAGCGCGCAGTGTTTCTACCATTCCCTTGATGGCTGTCAGTGGAGTGCGCAGTTCGTGGGACACATTGGCCACAAAGTCAACTTGCATCTGCCGTGCAGCGCGCAAGCGGGCTGTCATTTCATTGAAGGTCTTGCTCAGTTGGCCCAGCTCATCACGGGATCGGACCGGCACCTGTTGATCTAGGTGCCCTTGGGCAACCGCTGAGGTGGCCTCTGTCAGCCGGCGGACTGGGCGGGCTACGGCCCCAGACAGCACCAGACCAACAGCCCCCGCCAGAACCAACGCAATCACTGTCGACACCAGCCACCGGCTGCGCAAATCGTGGAGTACGGCCGTCACGTCATCCAGTGGTTGGCTCAGCAGCGCCACGCCCACTATCTTGTCCTCAACCAGAACCGGTGCCGCCAGGTGCATAACCGACTCACGGCCAGTTTTTTCCGTACGGCTGGCTTGCTGGCCAGCTAGGGCTTGGGCAACGAGCGCTTCAGTGCCCATATCGATACCCGCGCCCTCCCCATGAGAATCTACGAGCACCAGGCCATCGGTATCCAGGAGGCGAATGCGTGTGACAAGCTGTGAGCTAAGCTGGAGGGAAGCATCAGCCAGATAGCCCAGATCCATGGCCTCCGGGGGATGCTCGCCTTCAACTGGCGTGATGTTCTGTGCCTGGAGAGAGATGTTGCTCTGTCGTTGCTGGATAGTATTGTATGCCGAAGCCGGAGTCTCGGACGCTGCTTCCACCAGGGCCCCAGGGATCAGTGCCTGCACCGTAATCTGTGCTTGCGTGGCCAAGCTATCCTCCATCGCACGGAGGAAGTAGTTCTCCAGGAGCGATAGCAGCAGCAATCCCGACAACCCCATGGCCACGACAATGACTGCCAGGTGACTGAGAGTAAGCCGGGTCCGGATGCTTGAGAACACGGTTCCGCTCCTTGCCGCAGAGCCTCAAACCAGCAGTTTGTAGCCAACACCACGTACGGTGACGATGGGCTTGGCTTCGGGGTCTGCCTCGCGCAACTTGGCCCGCAGGCGTTTGACAGCGGCATCTACGACGCGCAGATCGCCATAGTAGTCATAGCCCCACACCTGCTCCAGCAGTTGCTCTCGACTCAACACCTGGCCGGTGTGACTGGCCAGCGTGGAAAGCAGGTTGAATTCCAGTGCCGTAACCTCAAGTTCAGTCTCGCCCCACCATGCCTCGTGACGCCCAGCGTCCACCCTCAGGGCTCCAGCCCAGACCGTACCCCCTGCGGCCTCTTCGGGACGGGGCGCCGAACGGCGGAGCACGTTCCTGACACGGACCATTAGCTCCCGGACGCTGAACGGCTTGACGACATAATCGTCTGCGCCCAGTTCTAGCCCCACGACCCGATCCACTTCTGCGTCCCGGGCCGTGAGCATGATGATGGGAACGTCCCGTTCCCTGCGAATGGCCCGGCATACCTCCAGGCCATCCAGTCGGGGCAGCATCAAGTCCAGGATGATCAGGTCGGGCTGGAATAGGCGGGCCTTTTCTAGAGCCTCTTCCCCATCCCGAGCCACGAGCACCTGATGGTGGGCTTGCTCAATGTTGTAGGTGAGCAAGTCCACGATGGGTGGTTCGTCGTCCACAACCAGGATCCGGGCAGACACATATCCTCCAGGTGGGGCAAGGTCCTACGATCTTAGCAGAGTTTCGAACTGCCGTCAAGGCGAAATATGGCAGGTTGGCGGCAGGTTGCGGGTAGAAGGATGACAATCAACCCGCGGAACTGCGAGCCAGCGCCCAGCTAGCCGTGTTCTGCTGCGGGCTATCTTGCCTAACCTGACCAGCCCGTGTAGAATGAGTGTGAGCTTGGCGAGCGCGCAGAGCGCATGCCTCAAGGAGGGAGACGAATGGTGGATAAGGTATGGAAACCTACACGGCTGCGCTGGGTCTCATTGGCGGCAATCTGGGTCCTACTGGCCGGTCTGCTCGTCGGCACGGGCGTGCCGGCCCAGCAGTCGCGTGCTCGGGCCAGAGAGGCCGGTGATCTGCCACCGATTCTACTGGTTTCTCACATTGATGGGCTGGATTGGCCAGTGCACGTCACCCACGCCGGAGACGGAAGCGGGCGTATCTTTGTCGTGGAGCAAGCAGGCCGGGTCCAGATCATCCGGAATGGAGTCCTCAACGAGACTCCATTCTTGGACATCTCTGGCCGGCTGTCCTGCTGCGGGGAAAGGGGTCTCCTGAGTATGGCTTTCCCACCAGGTTATAGTGCCAAAGGCCACTTCTATGTGAACTATACGAACAGATCCGGCAATACCGTCGTTGCTCGTTTCCGGGTGACGGCAGATCCTGATGTGGCTGATCCTGACAGCGAACAGATCGTGCTGACCGTTGACCAGCCCTACAGCAATCACAACGGTGGCCAATTGGCCTTCGGGCCCGGCGATGGCTATCTGTACGTCGGCATGGGTGATGGCGGGTCGGCGGGAGATCCCCAGAATCGTGCCCAGAATCCGTCAACGCTGCTGGGAAAACTGCTGCGCATTGATGTCGAAGCGGGGGATCCGCTCAGCTATACGGTGCCCGCAACGAATCCTTTCCGTGACGTGCCGGGTTACCGCGATGAGATCTGGGCCCTGGGGCTGCGCAATCCGTGGCGGTTCTCATTTGATACCAAAACCGGTGACCTGTACATTGGGGATGTGGGCCAGGGTGGCTTTGAGGAGATAGACTACCAGCCGGCCGCCAGCACTGGAGGCGAGAACTATGGCTGGCGCATCATGGAAGCCAGCCACTGCTTCAACTCGCCGGACTGCGATCCCTCTGGATTGACCCTGCCCGTTGTCGAGTATCCCAACCCGCCAGGCAGGTGTGCTTCTGTGACCGGCGGCGTCGTCTATCGTGGGGTCGAATACACGGGGTTGGAGGGTGTATATGTCTACGGCGACTATTGCAGCGGGCGCATTTGGGGACTAAAGAAGACTGTCTCAGGCTGGCAGGATGACCGTCTTTACGATGCTCCCTTTTTGATCACCAGTTTTGGCTTGGATGAGTCGGGTGGACTGTGGGTCGTCAACTACAAGGACGGCCCGCTGGGTGCCATCTATCAAATTGCGGAGGCCCGCGCTGTCGCCTACCTCCCTTTTCTCTCCAGACCGCGAGGTCAAGAAGCTGCCCATTCGAATAATTAATCTAGTTTTAACTTGACAAATTAAGGAAAGGGGTGTATAATGGGGTTGAAAATCAAGTGCGCTAATAGGCGCAGGTCTAGCGCACCAATCGACTACCGAGGAGGAAAGACGAACGATGGCACACGAACTACCACCCCTTCCCTATGCGTATGATGCTTTGGAGCCCTACATTGATGAGCAGACGATGCGCTTGCATCATGACATTCACCACAATGGCTATGTTGCTGGATTGAATGCCGCCGAGGCCAAGCTGGTGGAAGCCAGGGTCAGCGGCGATTTCGCGTCGATCAAGCATTTGTCCCGCGAGGCCGCTTTTCACGGCTCCGGTCACTTGCTGCATAGTATCTTCTGGCCGAACATGATCGCCGCTTCTGTGGCAAAGGATGCCCCCGATGGGGCACTGGCCGAGGCGATCGATCGCGACTTTGGCAGCTTTGAGGCTTTCAAGGGCCAGTTTGCTGCAGCATCTATCGCTGTAGAGGGCAGTGGCTGGGGTATCCTTGCCTATCGCCCTTCCGACGGTGCCTTGGTCATTCTGACGGCGGAGAAGCACCAGAACCTGACCCAATGGGGTGTTGTTCCCTTGCTGGTACTGGACGTCTGGGAGCACGCCTACTACCTCAAGTACCAGAACCGCCGGGCCGAGTATGTGAACGGCTTCTTCAACATCATCAACTGGGACGACGTAGCAGCCCGCTTTGCACAAGCCAAGTCCTAGGGTTCGACCATCGCGCCCGGCTAGAGTTCACAATCACTTCTTGCGATCACAATAAGTATTTGTCGGGTGGGATGGCCAATATATCCGTCAAGAGGACGCCACTGCTGGCGTCCTCTTTGATTTGAGCAGAACGAGTAGCGCACGATTCCGTCCCGCGTGGTGAGCCAAGAAGCCTCTGAAGCATTCCAACAGGGGGTAGGAGGATGGTGCCCCAGTTACCGTGTTGCGTTATCGCCGCTGTCGGTAAAGGCTTGGGTCCACAACTGCTGCCATCTTGTCCGCCTCGAGGTGGTCGCCGAGGAACTGGTTGACACTGCGGGTGTGGTCCAGGGGTTTCTCAAGTATCTGTCCATAGTCGACATAAAGGACCTGAATATTGGGCTGCGCCTCAAGCCATGTTTCGATCTGCGCTACATGCTTACGGAACAGCTCGGCCATCCTTTCGTCGCTGATGGCATCTGTGGCTTCACCTCGCCTGGCCAGCATTTTCCGCTGAGAGGCCAGGACCTCCCTGATCTGCCGGCGCATAAAGATCACTCTATAGTCATATGCGGGCGGAAGGTGCTTGAGGAGCGCGCCCACCATCTTGACAGCCTTGCCCCTGGCATCCTCCAGCCAGGCTTGATCATGTTCGATCTGCTTTACTCGCTCAAACTCATAGTAGCCCTTGGGATTGTCCTCGTCGGCCGTCCGGATCTCGTCGGTCAAGACCCGCATGCCCCCAGCTTCCAGCATCTTCATCATCATCGACGTACCGGAGCGGGGTAAGCCCGACACGATAGTAATCACCTCTTGATCCAAGATCCTTACTCCGGGAAAGGTTTGCGCGGTTGTTGTCCGCGCCTGCCGTTGCCTTCAGATTCTACCACAGGTGCAGGTAGGCGCCAAGCTGTCGGCTTGGCCTGCAGAATACCCCCCACCCGCTTGGCGGGCAGGGGGTAGGGTTCAATCTGAACAGACCTGAACTCAAGCAGGCTGGGACTGGGCCATCCTCCGTAGAATCGTGTGCAGCACGCCGCCGTTGCGATAGTACTCGACCTCCACGGGCGTGTCCAGACGGGCCACAGCACTAAAGATGGTTTCAGTGCCATCTTCCCTTCGCCCGCGGACCGTCACCTCCTGCCCGGATTCGAGTTCGCCAGCGATGCCTGTGACGTCGAATACCTCCCGGCCGCTCAGGCCCAGACTCTCTGCATTCTCGCCGGGCTGGAACTGCAGCGGAAGCACGCCCATGCCCACCAGGTTGCTGCGATGGATGCGCTCATAGCTCTCGGCAATGACCGCCTCGAACGCCCTGAAGGAGCGGGCCCTTTGCCGCCCAGTCGCGGGAACTGCCGGATGCCGTACTCCCGTCCAGCCAAGACGATCAGCGGCGTGCCTTCGCTTGGTAGCGCATCGCGGCATCGTAGATGCTCATCTCCTCGCCGCTGGGGAGATGGAGCGTAACGCCGCCCTCGGTGCCGGGCAGCAGCAGGTTCTTGAGGCGGATGTTGGCAAAGGTGCCGCGCATCATCACCTCGTGGTTGCCGCGCCGCGACCCGTAGGAGTTAAAGTCGCGCTGCTGTACTTCCCGTTCCAGCAGATATCGACCAGCCGGGCCGTCGGCAGCAATGCTGCCCGGCGGGCGAGATGTGGTCGGTGGTCACCGAATCGCCCAGAAGAGCCAGCACGCGCGCGCCGTGGATGTCCTGCGTGGGCGGCACCTCAGGCGCCAGGTCCACAAAGAACGGGGGTTCCTGGATGTAGGTGGAAGCCGGCATCCCAGGCGTAGAGCTCGGCAGCTTCCGGCGCGGGAATGGCGTTCCAGGTCTCGTTTCCTGTGAACACGTTGGCGTACTGCTCCCGGAACATCTGCGGATCAAGGGCGGCGGCAATCGCCTCCTGGATTTCGGACTGGCTGGGCCAGATGTCGCGCAGGAAGACAGGCTGGTCGCCCACGTCGCAGCCCAGCGGTTCCGTGTGAAAGTCTACGTCTACCGTGCCGGCCAGGGCGTAGGCCACCACCAACGGCGGCGAGGCCAGGTAGTTGGCCCGCACGTGGGGGCTGATGCGCCCCTCAAAGTTGCGGTTCCCAGACAGGACTGCGGCAGCCACCAGGTCAGCCTCTTCGACAGCCTGGGCGACTGCTTCGGGCAGAGGGCCGCTGTTGCCGATGCAGGTCGTGCAGCCATAGCCCACCACGTTGAAGCCAAGTTGATCGAGATAGGGCGTCAGTCCTGCAGCGTCCAGGTAGCGGGTGACCACCGTCGAGCCGGGCGCCAGGCTGGTCTTGACATAGGCCGGCACACTCAGGCCCCGCTCCACCGCCTTCTTGGCCAGTAGGCCCGCGCCGATCATCACCGAGGGGTTGGAGGTGTTGGTGCAACTGGTGATGGCGGCAATGACCACAGCGCCGTGCCTCAGTGTGCTTTCGCCCTTCCCGTTGGAAGCCGCTACGGTTGCCCTTCGGCTCACCTCTTCCTCGCTGAGGGCAAATCCGCGCTGAGCGGTGGGTGCCCGCAGAGCCGTCTGGAATGCGGGTTTCATGTCCCGCAGGGGGATGCGATCCTGGGGGCGCTTGGGGCCAGCCAGGCTCGGCTCCACGGTGCTCAGGTCCAGCGTCAGAGTGTCCGAATATGCTGGCGTTGGTGTGTCGTCAGTGCGAAAGAGGCCCTGGGCCTTGGTATAGCGCTCCACCAGGTCGACCAATTCGGCGAGGACGTCCGGTGCTGCGCAGATAGCGCAGGGTCTCATCGATCCACAGGAAAAAAGCCCATGGTCGCGCCATATTCGGGCGACATGTTGGCCATGGTCGCCCGGTCGGGCAGGCTGAGGCGGCTGGTCCCCGGGCCAAAGAACTCGACGAACTTGCCCACTACACCCTCTTGGCGCAGCATCTGGGTCACGGTCAGCACCAGGTCGGTGGCCGTCGCCCCCTCGGGCAGCTCGCCCGCCAGCTCAAAGCCGACCACCTCTGGCGGCAGCATGGTGATCGGCTCGCCCAGCATGGCCGCCTCGGCCTCGATGCCGCCCACACCCCAGCCCATGACGCCCAGGCCGTTGATCATGGTCGTGTGCGAATCGGTGCCCACCAGGGTATCGGGAAAGCAACCCAGCTCGCCATCGGCCTCCTGACGCTTGGTCACGACAGTGGCCAGGTACTCCAGGTTGACCTGGTGGACGATGCCGGTGGCGGGTGGCACCACGCGAAAGTTGTCAAAGGCGTTCTGCGCCCAGTGCAGGAACTCGTAGCGCTCGCGGTTGCGCTCGAACTCACGCTCGGCGTTGAAATAGAGCGCCGCGTTGCTGCCAAACATGTCTACCTGGACCGAGTGGTCGATGACCAGATCCACCGGTACCTGGGGATTGATGCGCCCAGGATCGCCGCCCAGCCGGTGCATGGCCGAGCGGAGCGCCGCCAGATCGACCACGGCCGGCACGCCGGTAAAGTCCTGCAGCACCACGCGGGCCGGCTTGAAGGGCAGCTCGCTGGAACCCGGTGACTTGGGCATTCCAGCCCGCCAGGTTCTTGACGTGCTCCTCGGTGATCTCCCGGCCATTGCACTGGCGCAGCAGGCCTTCCAGCCAGACGCGAATGGAGAAGGGCAGCCGATCCAGATCGGCCAGACCCAGTTCTGCCAGTCGCCCCAGCCGGTAGATGGCGACTGGACCGGCGCCTGTCTGGATTGTCGTTCGGGCGCCAAATGGATCAAGGGGCTTACCTGTCATTGCACTCCTCCTCCTTGCCTTCAGCCTAGTAGTAGCCGATGCCCAGGCCGAATTCCTCGTCGTAGCCCAGCTCGTCCTTGGCATAGTCGCTCATCATCGATGGGTGCCAGAGCGGATTCCAGACCAGGTCGACGTCCACATCCAGGACGTCTTCAATACCCCGCAGTTCCCGCTTGATGTCGCGGATGATCTCGGGGCCCAGCGGGCAGCCAGGGCTGGTCAGGGTCAGGTCGACGTGCACCCTGCCCTTTTCGTCATCCAGATTGACGCCATAGACCAGGCCCAGATCGACGATGTTCATGCCAATTTCAGGGTCGATCACCTCGGTAAGAGCTTCCAGAAGCTCATTCTTTGTCGTCATATGGTACTCCTCCCAAACCTCAGGCCAGAGACATCGAATCGCGTATCGCGCCGCGCCTTCGACGCCTGTTGCGTATCCACTAATCTACGTCTACCAGAATGTCATCACCCTCGACCTTGACCTCAAAGGTGGGGAGAGGAATGATGGCCGGCAGGGCTTTCACCTCGCCGCTCCTCACGTTGAACCGGGCACCATGGCGCGGGCACTCGATCTCCTCACCGAGCAGATAACCATCACCCAGAGGACCGTCGTCGTGGGTGCAGACGTCGGCAATGGCATAGATCTGGCCGTCGACATTGCACAATGCGATATCCTCGTCGCCGACCTCGACGGTCTTGACCCGGCCGGGCGGAATGTCGCCAACTTTTGCTACCTTTACAAAAGCCATCTGTCACCTCCTTGGATGGAGCTTACCAATCGTCTTCTGCATTCTCTGTGTTTAGCGACCCATCGAGCCCATAGGCGCCGACTTTGACCACTTTGAGCGGCAGCAGGGCGCACTTGAGCCGCACCGGTCCCAGGTCAATGCCCAGCTCCTCGACCACATCCTCATTGGTCAGCGCCTTGATCTCGTCGAGCGTCTGGCCGATGAGCAGGTCACTGAGCATGGAGGCCGAGGCCTTGCTGATGGCGCAGCCCACGGCCGAGAAGCGCACATCTTTCACCGTCTCCCCGTCTTCGTCCAGTTGGATGTCAAACCGGATCCGGTCGCCGCACAGCGGATTGTTCTCCTCGTGGGTGATGTCGGGATTCTCCAGCGTGCCATAGTTGTGCGGGTGGGTATAGTGTTCCAGGATCTCTTCTCGATAAAAGTCGTCCATTGTGTCAGTCTATCTCCGTCATCGAGTCTTTGCAGAGGTTAGGGCTGTCTCTGCGAAAGCCCCAGCATATTGCCATCGGGATCAAACACGCAAGCAAGAAATCCTCCCCAGGGCTTGTGCGTCGGTGGGTATCTCACCTTGGCGCCCAAGCCCACCAGCCGGTCGTAGGCGGCTTGCACGTCGTCGACGGTGAACCACAGGGTCACACCTGCTCGCGAGTCGCCTTCCGCCGAATCGACCTGGTCAAAGCCCAGATAGACGGACCCAACCTGCTGGCCCATGTGCTGCGGGGAGCGCTGGTAGGAACCCAACTGGAGGCCATCCCGGTAGAACGCAGCCAATAGCTCCATGCGCTCCGTAAAAATGATCGCCGTATCCAGGCTTGTTCCGCCCACTGCATCCCTGGATCCTGCCATGCTATCCTCCTACGCGTACTCCGATTTGAGCTTGGCCAGATAGCGCTTTCGGAACTTGGTCACCTTGGGGGCGATCACCACCTGGCAATACGGTTGTCGCTCATTGCGCCGAAAGTACTCTTGGTGGTATTCTTCAGCCCTGTAGAAGGCGCCAAATGGCGTGACTTCGGTCACAATCGGTCCATTCCAGATCTCGGCTGCGGTCAGATCCTCGATTACCTTGCTGGCTGCCGCCCCCTGATCTGGGCTGTGGTAAAAGATTGCCGAGCGATATTGGGGCCCAATGTCGGCTCCCTGGCGGTTCAGCGTCGTAGGGTCGTGGGTGCCAAAGAATACCTCGAGAATCTCTTCAAAGGTAATCTTTTGCGGGTCGAAGGTGATTTGCACGACTTCCGCATCTCCCGTTGTCCCGGCAGATACCTGCTGGTAAGTTGGGTTGGCCACTGTTCCACCCGAGTATCCTGACTCAACCTTCTCAACGCCGTTTAACTGCTCAAAGACGGCCTCCAGACACCAGAAACAGCCGCCTCCAAGGGTCGCAATTTCTCTGTCGTCGGCCAACTGTACATGCTGCGAGTCCATTGTGATTAATTCTCCTCTGAATGCCAAGGTTCTCTGCGAGCCTAAGCAAGGCTCCAGATCCGGATTTTCCTGTCCGCTGCGCCGACGGCAAACCAGCGCCCATCGGGCGAGAAAGCCATCCCGTTCACGGCCTTGGTGCCGATAGTGAGTTCAGTCTCCAACTGCCAGTTCTTCACGGACCAAAGTTCTACTCTGCTCTCTGAGCTTAAG
Source organism: uncultured Chloroflexia bacterium (assembly GCA_963700285.1). GTDB lineage: Bacteria > Chloroflexota > Anaerolineae > JAAYZQ01 > JAAYZQ01 > CAWANP01. Next base: position 1,260,193 of record CAVOXA010000001.1, read on the forward strand.
GCGGCCATGGTCTCGTCCGGAGAGAAGGCCAGCCCTCGTACCCCAGGGGCGCTGCCCCGAACAGTCCGAGCTACCTGCCAGGTAGCCGCGTCCCAGAACTTGATCGTCTGCTCGTACCCCAGCGATACCAGGTATTGGCCGCTGTCGATGAACCTGAGCCAGCCTACAGCGGTTCTGTGGCCTGCCAGTGTACGGATATGTTCGCCGGATGGCAGCGACCAGAGGTTGATGTCATCCCCCAGGCCGGCTGTAGCCAGCATGCTGCCGTCTGGAGAAAAAGCAATGGACCCAAGATTCTTTTTGCTAGCACGAATGCCGGCAATATCTTGGCCTGTTAGCGTCCAGACCATGGCCAGGCCGCCGTAGGACCCGGCCGCGACGAGTGCTCCATCGGGTGAAATCTGGACCGCAGCAACAGTCTTCTTGCGGTCTTGCAGCGTTCGGATCAACCGGCCGTCGGGAAAGGTCCACAGCTTGACGGTGGCGTCTGTTGATCCGGTCGCCAGGGTCTTGCCGTCGGGGGAGAGCGAGATACTGTTCGCGCTGTTGGCGTGCCCCTCGAACGTTCCTCGCGGCCGCCAGTCAGGGGCAGACCAGAGCTTGATCACGTTGTCCATCCCGGCCGAAACCAGCGTCTGGCTGTCACGGCTGAAAAGCAAATCTATCACATAGCTACCGTGAGCCTCAAAAACCGCGCTCTTTTCCATCTTACCACGACTCCGCTTCAACCCTTGCGTCCGGCGATGATGAGATGCTGATTGACAAAGCTCGCCTCGGGCGTGCCCCAGGAACTCGGCTGCATCCAGTCCCTGACTGGTTCGGGTGCTTCCTCGACCATTGCTACCAGGCGCTCGATGACCTCCGGCGTGCAGCCCTGGCGCTCGGCCCAGGGATACAGGCTGTGAACCTTGACAATCTGTTCAGTATCCTCAACGGCTAGCCCGGCTGCCTCAAACATGGCCCGCCACTCCCTCTCCGAACATGCCCGGTGGTGGCTGGGATCTCGCAACCGTTCGAAATCGTTGATGTAGCGGGCGGCTTCAGCGTCCTCTGGCAACGCATGGTCTTGGACCAGCAGCAATCCCGGTACCTTCAGTACTCGTGCGCTCTCTAGCACAAAGCGAGCGGGGTTGGGGAAGTGGTGCGGTGCGATTCGGCAAGTGACAAGGTCGAAACTGCCATCGTCGAAGGGCAACTCCTCGGCATCAGCCGGTTCAAAGACCACATTCTTGATTCCCTGGCTTTCTATGAAGGCTCGGGCTTTCTCCAGCATCCTGGGCGTGATGTCGGTCGCTGTCACCCGGGTGACATGGGACGCGAATTTTAGGGCAGTGTGTCCGCCTCCTGTCGCAATGTCCAGAACGACCCAGCTGGGTTGCGGCTGAGCGATCTCAACTAGGCGGTCCAACTCTTGCCCCTTGGCATGGGTCGCACTTGTGACGTATCCTTCGGCGAATCTGGTGTATCGTTGCTGCGAGAGAGCTTTTGCGTCGAAATCGTCGGTCATCTCGTCACTCCCGGCAGCATCCCTTGCCGGCCCTTCTCGGGTACTGGCTCGGTACCCGGAATCCTTCCTAGTCATCTAGCCCAGTCCGAATATACTTTGCGCTTTGTACAGTGCATCGACTAGCTGGTCCACTTCGTCCTCGGTGTTGTACACGTAGAAGCTGGCCCGCGCCGTGGCCGGCACGCCATAGTGCTCCATCAGCGGCTGGGCGCAGTGGTGCCCGGCGCGGATGGCGATCCCCTCCCGATCCAGGATGCTGGCCAGATCGTGGGGATGGATCAAGCAGCTCGCCATCGCGCATCAGGTTGAAGGTGACCACGCCGCCCCGCTCTCCGGCCGGCGGGCCGTAGATGTGCAGGTTGGGCACGGCGGCCAGGCGCTCCAGGGCATAGGCCGCCATCGCCTGCTCGTGGGCCTGCACGTTCTCCATGCCCAGCGCGTTCGAGATAGTCGACGGCTGCACCCAGGCCGATGCCGTGGGCGATGTTGGGCGTGCCCGCCTCGAACTTGTGGGGGATGTCGTTCCACTCGCTCTCGCGCAGGTGGACGCTCTTGATCATGTCGCCGCCGCCCAGGAAGGGGGGCATGGCCTGCAGGATCTCCTTGCGCGCCCACAGCACGCCGATGCCGGTCGGCCCCAGCATCTTGTGGCCGGAAAAGGCCAGAAAATCAGCGCCCAGGGCCTGCACGTCCACCGGCAGGTGGGGCACGCTCTGCGCGCCATCGACCAGGCAGCAGCGCGCCCGCCCCGTGCGCTCGCCGCGCAATCCTCGGCTACGGGATTGATGGTGCCCAGCACGTTGGACATGCCGTTGATGCCCACCAGCTTGACCCGCTCGCCGAACTCGGTCCAGCAGCCGGTCCAGATCCTCCAGGAGCAAGCGCCCCTGCGGGATCCAGCCCGATGAACTCCAGCCGTGCGCCCGTCGCCTGGGCCAGCAGTTGCCAGGGCACCAGGTTGGAGTGGTGCTCCATGACGCTCAGGATGATGACGTCACCCTCGCCGACGTTGGCCCGGCCCCAGGCTAAGGCTACCAGGTTGATGGCCTCGGTGGTGTTGCGCACAAAGACGACCTCACGGGGGCTGTAGGCATTGATAAAGCGGCCCACCTTGCGCCGCGCGCCCTCGTAGGCCGCGGTGGCCTCTTCGGCCAGGGTGTGCACGCCACGATGGATGTTGGCATTGTAGCGCCGGTAGTAGTCGTCCATCGCCTGGATGACCGACTCGGGCTTTTGCGACGTGGCGGCGTTGTCCAGGTAGACCAGCGGCTTTGCCGTGGACCTGTCGCGCTGTAGTATCGGAAAATCGGCGCGAATCTGTTGATACGTCAAGCATGTGCTCTGCTCTCCTCCGGTCAGGACTCTGACGAGCCCAGCCTACTCGAGCCTGTCCGGCCTCGGATTCGCCGAACCTCGTCAGCCCTGAGCTTGGCTGCGATGGCCCCGGTCAGCCGCTCCCGCAGCCCTTCCAGGCTCTCCGGCAGGCGGTCCAGCGACGGCTGGAAAAAGCCCTCGACGATCAGGCGGACGGCCTCATCGCGGGGGATGCCCCGGCTCATCAGATAGAAGACCTGGTTCTCGTCCACCTGGCTCACGGTCGCGCCGTGGGTGCAGCGCAGGTCATTGGCCTCGATCTCCAGCTCGGGCAGCGAGTCGGCCCGCGCCTTCTTGGACAGCAGCAGGTTGCGGTTCGATTGGTAGGCATTGGTCTTTTGCGCACCAGGCCAGGCGCGGATGGTGCCCTCGTAGACCGACCGCGACCTGCCCAGCAGCGCGCCCTGATAGAGCAGGTCGCTCATGCAGTTGCCGGCGACGTGGTCCTGCAGGGTGTCAAAGGCCATGTGCTGCTTGCCGTCGGGCAGATACAGGCCGGTGACCATGGCCTCGCCGCCCGGCTCGCGCAGGATGCTGTGCTGCGTCGAGCGGCTCACGCCGCCCGCCCAGGCTCACCGTCAGCCACTCCAGGCGGCTGTCGCGATCCAGCAGTGCCGTCTGGGTGCGCAGGTCATACACCTGGCGGCCAAGATCCTGGGCATTGATATAGCGGACCCGGGCGCCGGCTCCCACGTACAGCTCGGTGACGCCGCCGTGATAGGTGTCGGGGCAGGCGTCACAACCCATGGAGAGCAGTTCCGAGACCAGCGTCACGCTGCTGCCTTCCTCGGCGATGAGCAGGGTGGGCGGAAAGACGGCCAGTTGTGGCATCTCCTGCCACAGCACCGAGACGAAGGGCAGGTCGACGCGTCACGTTCTTGGGCACGTAGAGAAAGGTGCCGCCGCTCCAAAACGCGCATGCAGGGCCGTGTACTTGTCCGCCGTCACCGGCACGGCCTCTTCCATAAAGTACTTTTGCACCAGCTCGGGATGCTCCCGCACCGCGGTGTCCATATCGGTCCAGATCACGCCCTGGGCCCGCACCTCGTCGGCCAGGTCCAGGTAGACGCGCGCCGAATCGCGCTGCAGCAGCAGCCCGGCCCGCTGGCCATAGATCGCCAGCGCCTCGTGCAGCTTGGGCGGCAGGGCCTCCAGATCCGTCGACCGGCGCCTGGGGCGGCGCGTAGGGGATCAGTTCCTCCCACTTGAGCTTGCTGATGTCGGTGCGCCGCCAGAACGGGGCTCCAATCTCCTGATAGTGGTACCAGCCCTCGTAGCGCTTCTCCAGCATCCAGTTGGGCTCGTCCCGGCTGGCCGACAGGGCCTCCAGCTGCCTCCCGGCGTAAAGCCCCTGGGCTGGCAGGGTCGGTCTTGCTTTCCTGTTCAATCGTCGCAGCTATGTCCACGGTTTCATCCCTCGATTGCATGATCCGCGGATCTGGCCTTCTGGCCCCAGACCTATCCCACCGATCCTTCCATCTCCAACTGGATCAGGCGGTTCATCTCCACGGCGTACTCCATCGGCAGCTCTTTGACGATGGGCTCGATAAAGCCGTTGACGATCATCATCATCGCCTGCTGCTCGGAGATGCCCCGGCTCATGCAGGTAGAAGAGCTGCTCGTCGCTCACCTTGCTGACCGTGGCCTCGTGGCTGATGCTGGCATCCTCTTCGTCGATCTCCATCACCGGATAGGTGTCGGAGCGCGAGTGCTCGTCGAGGATGAGCGCGTCGCAGACCACGTTGCTCTTGACGCCCTTCGGCGCCCTTGTAGACCTTGACCAGGCCGCGATAGCCGGCCCGCCCGCCGCCCTTGCTGATCGACTTGGAGGTGATGCTGGAGGTGGTGTGCGGCGCGCCGTGGATCGCCTTGGCGCCGGCGTCCTGGTGCTGGCCCTTGTTGGCAAAGGCGATGGACAGGATCTCGGCCCTGGCCCCCTTGCCCATCATGTAGACGGAGGGGTACTTCATGGTCAGCTTGCTGCCCAGGTTGCCATCGACCCACTCCATCGTCGCGTCCTCGTGGGCCACCGCCCGCTGGGTCACCAGGTTGTAGACGTTGTGGCTCCAGTTCTGGATGGTGGTGTAGCGCACGCGCGCGCCCTTTTTGACAATGATCTCGATGACGCCCGAGTGGAACGAGTCGGTGCTGTAGGTCGGCGCCGTGCAGCCTTCGACATAGTGCACCTGCGAGCCCTCGTCGGCGATGATCAGCGTCCGCTCAAACTGGCCCATGTTCTGGGCGTTGATGCGAAAGTAGGCCTGCAGCGGGAATATCGACCTTGACGCCGGGCGGGATGTAGACAAAGCTGCCACCGCTCCACACCGCGGTGTTCAGGGCCGCGTACTTGTTGTCGGCGGCGGGCACCACCGTGCCAAAGTACTCTTTGTAGACCTCTTCATACTCGCGCAGGCCGGTGTCGCTGTCGACAAAGACGACGCCCTGGCGCTCCCACTCCTCTTTCAGGCTGTGGTAGACGGCCTCGGACTCGTACTGTGCGCCCGCACCGGCCAGGAACTTGCGCTCCGCCTCGGGGATGCCCAGCCGGTCAAAGGTGCGCTTGATGTCGTCGGGCACCTCGTCCCAGGTACGTCCCTGCTGCTTCGACCGGCTTGATATAGTAGTAGATGTCGTCGTAGTCCAGCCTGGACAGATCGCCGCCCCAGGTGGGCATCGGCTTGGCGTAAAAGATGTCCAGGGACTTGTGTCGCATGGCGCGCATCCAGTCTGGCTCGCCCTTCATCTACGAGATCTCGTCGACGATCTCGTGGTCCAGACCCTTGCGGCTCTTGAACACATAGTTTTCATCATCGCGGAACCCGTACTTGTAGTCGTCCAGGTCCACGCCCAACACAACATTGTCAGACATGTCCAATCCTTTCCGCTAGCGGATCAACCAGGCCCGAATCTGGCTTTCAGGCAGCCGGCACTCGGAGAATGGAACTCTTCACTCGGCTCCCTCTTGCACCCAGTCGTAGCCCCTTTCCTCCAGCTCCAGGGCCAGCTCCGGGCCGCCCGACATGACAATCGGCCGTTCACCAGGATGTGGACGTGCTCCGGCTTGATATAGTCGAGGATACGCTGATAGTGGGTGATGACCAGCACACCCAGGTTGGGACTCATCAGCTCGTTCACGCCTTCGGACACGATGCGCAGGGCATCGATGTCCAGCCCCGAGTCGGTCTCGTCCAGGACGGCGATCTCGGGCTGGAGCATGGCCATCTGCAAGATCTCCATCCGCTTTTTCTCGCCGCCGGAGAAGCCGTCGTTCAGATAGCGGCGGGCAAAGCTGGGATCCATCTTGAGCATGGCCATCTTTTCTTTGAGCAGCTCGCGAAACTCGCGCATGGAGATGCCCTTCTTGGCCCCATTGCCGTTGCCGGGTACATCGGACTCTGTGCGCACGGGCGTTGAGGGCCGTCCGCAGAAAGTTGGCCACGCTTACCCCTGGGATGGCGCTGGGATACTGGAACGCCAGGAACAGCCCCAGCCGCGATCGCTCGTCGGGCGACATTTCGACGATGTTCTCGCCTTTGAACCAGATCTCGCCGCTCGTCACTTCGTAGGCGGGATGGCCCATCAGGGTGTTGGCCAGGGTGCTCTTGCCCAGAGCCGTTGGGCCCCATGATGGCATGGATCTCGCCCTCTGTTCATCTCCAGATTGAGCCCCTTGAGGATCTCCTGACCCTCGACATTGACATGCAGGTTCTTGATCAGCAGATCAGCACTCATCCGCCTATCAACTCCTTCTTGTTGATCTTTTCCTGTTCCTGGGCAATCGTGAATTGGCAGCCACGATGCCCATCCAGCACGCACTGGGTCAGCTTGACCCCAGACTCTAGCAGGCGGACCATCACCTGTCGCTCCATCTCACATACGGCGCGGTTCTCCAGAGCCACGTTCTGGTAGGGGCAGCCATATTCCTGCAGAACGAACCCCTCTGAGGTCTTGACAATCTCGACAGTCACCCCACGCTGGTCCAACAACTCGGCCCAGGCATTCACCCGATCGACCAGTGCTAGTCCCCCGACCTGGTCTCTGTACAGCGCCGCCATGCGGCTCGCCACCCGACGGAGCACGCCCTGGAGGGCCGTCTGCCCCCTGTGTCTCGCCTACCTCCTCCAGAAGCAGCCTGGCCAGGTCGCCATAGTCCTTGTAGAAGAGGTTGTGAGCTTGAGGGGTCACCGAGTAGACATAGTAGGGACGTCCTACGCCCTCTCGAACCTTCTCTGCACGGATCGCGCCACTGGCCTGGAGCTGGGTCAGGTGCAACCTGACTGCCGAAGTGGTTACGCCCAGGTCGGACGCCACCTCCTTGATGCTGGCTCGGCCGCGCATCTGAATTGTTTTCAGCACTCTACCTGCTGGCGTGCTCGAGAACTCCCATGAATAGTGCATCGCCTTTTGTTTCCCTTTCTACTGGCCGTAATCATAGCACGAACTGATGATTTAGTCAAATTTTACTTGCTAAATTGTTCAAAATATCCAGACTTTAGGGTTCGCTTGCCGGCCCGGTGTCCCTGAAAACGCGCTGAATCATCTATTATTCTGTGAATTCAAGTGATCACAAGGCAGCTCCGCGGTGATCCTGGATTCAGCTTGGCCATCGATTCCGCGCCTGCGTTTCTTACAAAGTTCTAATGCCAGAAGGCCGAGTCGGGCGGAGGTCACCCGCTGCCCAGCCTTCGTAACGGCTGGCTGTACCGGCCAGAGGGCTTGCATCATGTTTCGGTTGGGACTATAATGGCCCACAATTTCCTTGCAGCAGGAGCACGGCTTGGAGCGACATACGGTTATAATTCCCACCTACAATGAGCGAGAGAACCTAAATGCCCTGGTGGAGGAGATCATGGGGCTTGGACTTGGCTCCCACGTCATCATCGTCGATGATAACTCCCCCGATGGCACCATGCAGGTGGCCGACTCGCTGGCAGAGAGGCACGCCTCGGTCCGGGTCATTCATCGCCCTAGAAAACTGGGGCTCGGGACGGCTCACATCGCAGGCATGAAGCTGGCCTTGGCTGAGGGCGCCGACCATATCTTGACGATGGATGCTGACTTTTCGCATCATCCTCGCTACATTCCAGATCTGTTGGCGATGCTGCCGGAATGCGACATGGTGATTGGTTCGCGCTACGTGCAAGGCGGGGGCACGCTCTACTGCACGGCATCGCGCCGGGCGCTGAGTCATGGGGCAAACTGCCTCGCTCGCAGCATGCTGAAACTGGAAGCCGGCGATGCCACGGCTGGTTTTCGTGCCTATCGCCGGTCGGTGCTGGAATCGATCGCACTGGATGAGATCGTGTCTGACGGTTACTCGTTTCTCATCGAGATGCTCTACCGCTGCCAACAACAAGGGTGGCGGATTGGCGAGGTACCGATCATCTTTGAGAATCGGCAGCGGGGCGCATCCAAGATCTCGAAAACAGAGATCTTTAGGGCGATGCAGACCGTGCTTCAGCTCAGCCGTGAGCGGCGCCAGAAATGAGTCGGTACTGTGACCGCTCCTGTTTTAGCTCCAGATCGAGAGCACTCTTGTAGCACATGTCCAGAAGTTGTGATCGAGCCGACTATGTGGTATACTGAACTTGATGGATACTCAAGATCGAACCTGAGAGGAGGTGAGCAAGTTGCCATTTCTGCCTGACGAGGAAGGGCAGGGCCTGGTTGAGTTTGCTTTGATTCTTGTTCTTATCGCAATCGTTGTGATTGCCATTTATCTATTGGTCGAGCCGGCCATCGGCGACATACTCAACGAGTTGAAGGGTTTTGTGGGCCAGTAGGAAGGCGCGAGTGGCCGGATGGGATGAGCATCTTGATCTGTCACGTTCACGCTGCTTGTCATTCCCGCGGAGGCGGGAATCTGCCGGCTCTTCCAGAATGGATCCCCGCCTGCGCGGGAATGACACGCTGACCAGGCGGATTACTGTGCAATATCCTATGGGTGGCAAGGGGTGATGGCACAGACTGAACCTGTTCGGCCTTCCCCAACGACAAGGGCATGGCTTGAGAGATTGGGGACTGCGGTTGCAGATCTACTCTTCCCACCGCACTGTGTTGCATGCAATCGTTATGGTGCCTGGCTCTGTCCCAGTTGCCTGGCAGAGATCGACGTGATCCATCCTCCTCTCTGCCTTCGCTGCGGTTTGCCGATAGAGGGTAGAATGCCCTCTCAAGGAACAGAGGTGCCAGCACTGGCGCCATCTCATTCGGTGTACGCGGCCGGCGAGCGGTGGATCTGCCAACGGTGCCGGAACGCTCCCTCACAATTGGATGGTGTGCGGGCCTACGCTTTTCATGACGGGCCGTTGCGAAAAGCCATTCACGAATTCAAGTATAGTGGGTTGCGTAGCCTGGCGACCATCCTGGGGGATCTGATGGGTCAGGGTTGGGACGCTCTGGCCCCCGATGGTAAAGGTGTCGATGTCATTGTTCCGGTGCCCTTGCATTCGACTCGCCAGCGGGAGCGGGGCTTTAACCAAGCAGCGCTTCTGGCCAGAGAATTGGGTGCCGTTCTGCGGCATCCGGTCGCAGAGGATGTGCTGGTGAGGAGCAAGCCTACAACGCCCCAGGTGGGATTGGGTGCGGAAGCGAGGCGGGCCAACGTAGACGGAGCCTTTCAATGTAACTCTAACAGGCTGAGTGGCATGTGCTTGTTGCTCGTTGACGATGTTTATACAACTGGATCCACGCTAGAGGCGGCCTGCAGTGCTTTGCTCAGGACAGGTGTGCAGTCGGTTTGGGCCTATACTCTGGCCCGTGCAGGCGGTCGTCTTGGCGACAGCTCGCATATCATTGACAGGGAGGCTGGACAATGGAACTGACCATCAAGGGAAAGAATGTAGAGATCACAGAGCGATTGGTAGACTATGTGGAGAAAAAGATCGGGAAGCTCGATCGTTACCTGCCCTCCATAAGCGATGCATGGGTAGAGTTGTCTGTAGAGGGCGCCAGGGCAGCAGCGCATCGACAAGTCTGTCAAGTCACCGTTCGCTCCAATGGCACGATCTTGCGGGCCGAAGAAAGGTCCGACGACATGTTCAACTCGATTGATACGGTCTTGAACAAGATGTATCGCCAGATTGCCCGCTACAAGGGCAAACGCCAGAACCGCTGGCGAGGAGCGGGTATGAGCGTTGAGCCGCTCCCCCCTCAGTTTGAGGAAGAGGAATTTGACGAGGAGCCCAGCATCGTACGCATCAAGCGTTTCTCCATGATACCTATGAATCCCCAAGAGGCAGTCGAGCAGATGGAGCTGCTCGACCACGACTTTTTTGTTTTCTACAATGCCGATGCTGGCCAGATCAACGTTCTTTATCGTCGTGAGGGAGCCAGCTATGGTTTGCTTCAACCCGACTTGATGTGATCTTGCACGTTGTTGGGGCCGGGCCTCCAGAGGCTCGGCCCCCGTTGCGTTTGAATGGCTGGCGTGGCTTCAGCCCTGCGCCTCAGCGACGGGCAGGTATCCAGGACGACCATCATGAAAGTGATCTTGTTTGTCTGTACCGGCAACATATGCCGCTCACCCATGGCAGTCGGCCTATTGCGCCAACGGCTGGCAGAGAAAGGGCTAGAAGGACAGTACCAGGTAATCTCTGCTGGCGTGAGTGCCGTTGACGGATACCGGGCCAGCAGGAATGGCGTATTTGTGATGGCCGAACGGGGGATAGACACCACCTGTCACATTGCTCACACCGTCACTGGCAATGATATGATCATGGCCAATTTAGTCCTGTCCATGAGCCGGCGGCAGGCGCAGAGCCTTCGCCAGTCCTGGCCGCAGTATGCCTGGAAAGTCTATCTCTTGAGTGAGATGGCTGGCAGGCGCCAGGACATCAAAGATCCCTTTGGAGGCACTGTGGATCAGTATAGAGCCGCGGCCGATGTCATCTCACGCTACATCGACGAGGGTCTTGAGCGTATTCTTGAGTTGGCTTGAACCGGAACCCCCGGACGACAACCCCCAGCCCAGGCGCCAGTCATTCACTTGTGCGCAGCAACCGCAGGCGCTGGTAAGTGACAAAGGTATACCAACCCATAAGGCCGCAGAACAAGAGGCCGTACACGTGGTCGCGATAGCCCCCGAGGGTCACAAAACGCCGCCAGAACTCGCGTAGGGGCATGCTCGCGTAGCTCCAGGGGCGGACGCGGACCTTCTTCTCGGCCAATATGCGGGCTTCGAAACTGGCATACTGGTTCATCTTGCGCTGAAAGTCGCGGACGGTATCATAGTTGTAGTGAATGAGCACGTTCTCCAGGTAGCCTGCTTCGCCATCGAGCATGACGATCTCGTGGACAGGATGGGACGGATCGTAACTGGCCCGGTCCCTGGCCAGCAACCGCAGTTGGTAGTCCGGATACCACCCGCCGCCCCGCATGCGGTGGCCGATCATATAGTTGTGCCGGGGGACCCACCACCCTGCCCGCGCTTCTTTGCCATCGTAGCGGATGACGCGCAGCACTTCCTCCGCAAGGGCAGGTGTCGCCCGCTCATCAGAATCCACGAAAAAGACCCAGCGCGCCTCCACGGCTTCCAGAGCTGCGTTCCTCTGAGCCGCAAAGTCCTCAAAGGCATGTTGGATCACCCACGCGCCCTGCGCGCACGCAATACTGGCCGTGCCATCGGTGCTGAAATCATCAAAAACCACTCGCTTCTCAACCCAGGCCAGGCTATCCAGGCAGTCGCCAATGAGGTACTCGTTATTGTGAGCCAGAACTATGGCTGCAACCTCAACCGTCACAGTGCTGCTACCTCCCCATAGGCGGCCAGGCGGCCCTCCAGCTCACTGGCCGTGATCTCCCCACGATGATGTGCTGCCATGGCGCGGCGGGATTCGGACCACAACCCCAACTTTACCAGACGCCGGAATGCCCAGCCAAAAGCACGGCTGCCGTTCTTTTCAGCCAGCAGGAACCGACTCCGCCACAGCGCCACGTACATCCGGTCGCGGAACTGCCTGGTGCTCTGGGCTACGAGGTGGACGATCTCGGCTCTGGGCACGCAATAGATCTCCCAACCTGCCTTCTTGATGCGCTGGCACAAATCGATTTCCTCACAGTACATAAAGAAACGCTCGTCAAAGCCACCGACCTGGGCCAGCGTCTCGCCGCGCACCATTAGCGCCGCGCCCAGGGGATGATCTACGGAGAAAGGTTTGCCTTTGTACAGCTGGCGAGAATACCGGCCATTAAGACGGGAGTCTAGCAGCCGGTGGTGGATGGGGTAAAAGTCGAGAAAAACCTGGGCCATGCCTGGAAAGGCAAATGCCGAGTGCTGGAAGCTGCCGTCGCCGTGCTGAAGGCGCGCCCCAGCGGCGCCGGCGCTGGGTGTCGAGTCCATAAAGTCGACCAGGACGCGCAGGGCATCATCCAACACGCGTGTGTCGGGATTTAGGAAAAGTATGTGCCTCGGCGAGCTGTGTGCACGAAATCCCATTGTTGCCAGGGCCAGGTTGTTTCCTGCGGCGAAGCCCAGGTTGTCATCGTGGGCAATCAGCCTGACCTGGGGGAATCGCTGTTGTACCATGTCAGCGCTGCCGTCGGCCGACGCATTGTCCACCACCCATAACTCGCCCACCAGTCCTGACCGCTCCAGGTCGTCCAGGACCGATTCCAGGCAGTCGGCAAGCAACTCTCGTGTATTATAGCTGACCGTGATGACGGCTAGATCCATGGGCGACCAAAAAGAAACGAGGAACGCAGCCAAACACTCCGTCCCTCGTCCTGTGTCCTCCGTCCTGTCCTATGGCTCGTCGATGTGGATGAGCAGCCGGTCGACATAGTTGTTCTCAGCATTGATCCCCACGTATTCGTGGATCAGACCGCCCCAGGCAAAGATCGCATCGCGGGGAAAAGGACCTACCATTTCGATGCTCCCCGTGACGGTACCTCGCTTGCCTGGATCCAGGAACCACTGTTCGTGACCATCAATGATCTCCTTGCGCAGTTCACCAGGTTGGCCTACCGCCCACCGATAGGGAAAATCGGTACTGGACGTGTCGAAATTGATGCCAAAGCGCCAGACACCAGCCTGCTGGTGATAGCTCTCTTCACCCAAGTCCAAAGCCAGTGTATTGTAATTCTGGTCGCTGCGATAGGTTGTACCCGGGAACGGTCCGGAGGTGCGCAGTGGCACCAGGCCATAGTTCTCGATATAGGTCGTGAATACCAGCGTTGAGCCCAGAGGCAGATACATTTCGGTACCTTCCAGGCTGCGCAGGGCGTTCCCCCATTGGATCTCCCCGTTGACGACCTCAGCCCGGGGCTTCCCGCCCAGTTCGATGGTCAGGGTATTGCTGACTACCACGTGATGACCGGCGAGATCGCGCGCCTCGGCCGTTACGACATAGGTGCCGTCGGCAGGTGGATCGGCGCCGCGATCTACGCCGCCGTCATAGTCATAGTAGTGGTAGCCCGCTTCACCTGGCTTGGCCGCGCGCTCTTGTTCCTCCATCGGGTACTGCACATCGGGTTGGTCAGGATGGTAGAGGTATACCTGGACGCTCTCCACATCCTTGCTTAGGAAGTAGGCGACACCGGTACGGTCGTCCAACCCATCCTGATTGGGCGTAAAGATGGGAAGGGCCACTGTGAACTTGCGCAGCTCGGGTACTACCGTATCCCCCCCGTTTAGTGTAATCTGCCCCTCGCTGCGTTCCATCTGACCTTCGTCGTCCGTGGCTTCCACCACCCAGGTATAGGTCCCATCAGGCAGCACCCAGCTCTCCACTGCTTGCCGGCCAAATTCGTTCTCCAGCCACTTGAGCTGGTTGACAGTGCCGCCCCACTGTACGCGATAGTCGCCGGCTGATCGGGGCCGATCCTGCCGGAAATAGAAGCGCTCGCCACTGTCATTCTCAAAATAGATAGAGACGTGGGCGTTCCGTGCCAGCTTGTATTCAATATTGGTGACGTCCTCTGTACCGTCTGCGTTCGGCGAAATAACGTCAGGGGTCAGGGCTACATCGTTGAGGAGAGGGCGGAGCTGGCAACCGCTCAGCAAGAGGCCGAGCAGAAGCAACGCGCCGAAAACCGAGCCTGCGTAAATGCTTCTGAAGGTATCCTTCGCTGTACTCACGATGGCGCCAGTGTACCAAAAGGGGATATGTTCGTCAAATCGCCAATTTCCCAATGCCGGGTTCACTTCTGAAGGTAGAGAGGGCAGCCAGAGACCTCTTCTAGACTGCCCTCCATGTCTGTCTTGCCATGCCAGGTGCTGCCTACCCACCGGCCGTCATGTGCAGCACCTTGACCTCGGCATTGTCAGGGATCTGCTGCCTGGCATACTCTTCCTTCGGAATCAACACGCCGTCCACGGACACAATGAGGAGTGGAAAGCTGAATTTGAGCTGCGCCAGCAACTGCGTTACAGTTATCTCTGGCTCCCACTCAACCTCAAACTTGCCATTCACGCGGATCATGGAATCCCCACCACGGCCTCAAGACAGATGGCGCGTGACGACTGCCACGACCTCAGGGAAGGCGATGCCCAGTTCCTGCAACTTTTCAAGCGTCGGCACGCCATCAGAGGTCCAGCCTCTCCGTTTGTATACGGCGTCGGAAAGCTTTTCATACTGGTCCTCGCGATAGGCCCGGATGGCTGCCACCTTTTCTTCCGTGCTCTTGCCTTCAGGATCGAGGCCGAGAATCTCGCACATTTGCTTGTCATACCGGTCGGCGCGGGACTCGTACTCTTCGACGGTCACTGGCCCGGCGCTGCGGTAGGGGATCGCGTCATGGGCCCGGCGGCCAAAGCCCATGCGGAGGTTAAAGACTCTCTGATAGTTGTATACACGTTCGGAGTGCAGGATCAGATCGTCCTTCGTCGTCTCCCTGCCCGTAACTGACTGAAAGAACTTGACATAGTTGTCCACGTGCTCTGGGATTTTGGCCGGGTCGTCGGTCTGGAAGTTATCTTCGGGGACCACGTCGTTCCAGATGATCTTGCACAGACCGTTCAGTCCAAACCAGGTCCTCCACATCGGATAGTAGTGCAGTGCTTCCGCCTTGTCCTCAAACGTTGGGATCTGGTTGTTCACCTGGTCCATAAAGATGAGCCAGGCTTCATCGTGCTGCGGACCCTTGAGGGTCAAGCCGTAGCCGCCCTGCATTGCCAGTGACTCTTTTGTCACATACTCCGAGTACTCGAGGCCCTTGGACTCCATGCCGATATCCTGCATGAACTGTGGATCGCCACCATATTCCTCGGCAAAGATCTTTTTCATGCGGCGGATACCCTGGCCAACGATCTGCCCAAAGCCTTCTCCCCGGGCTATCTGGTGGAGGACCGCCATGGTCTCCTCAGCGTTGCCAAAGCTCAGGTCCAGGCCGCTGGTAATCTCTTTGTTGAGAATACCCACCTCGTAGCACTCCATCACAAAGCCCATCGAGGTACCAAAAGAGATGGTGTCCAATCCGTAGGTGTCGCAGTAAAAGTTCATTTCTGCAACCCAGTGCGCATCAAAGATGCCCAGGTTTGAGCCACAGCCGGCGATGGTCTCGTACTCGGGTCCATCCACACCGACGACCTCGCCCTGGTAGGGCCCTGTACGTATCGTCACACCGTCAATGCCCTTGGAGCAGGCCATGGTACAGCCGTACCAGCAGCCATCGCGGACGCCATAGGGCGCGAACAGTTTTCGGTATACATCGGACGTGATTTTGTGCGTCTCAGGATGCGAGCCGAACTTAAAGTTGTGGGTAGGCAACAGGTCATAGTCGTCCATGATCGATGCCAGGTGCGCAGTGCCCACGCCGGCCATGTCGTTCTGGATTGGATCCAGGCGACGCATCTCGTCGTTGACCCTGCGGCCTGTCTCCTGCAGGAGCTTGGGATCGGCGGGGTGATTCATATCGCCCTTCATCTCACTGAACTTGACCACGAGGGCCTTGATCTTTTTGTCGCGAAAGACGGTGCCGATACCGCCCCGGCCTGCCTGCTTGTAGCGCATCCGGCCACGTCTTGGATCCCACCAGCTAAAGTTTAGGCAGCCAAAGTAAGCGTGATCCGCCCCGGAGCCGGCCGAAACGCTCGAGATCGCGCGCTTTCCCTTCTCATCGTCCGCATACATCTCGGCCATCTGTTCGCCGATCAAATAGGTGTCTACCGCCTCTTCCGGCGCTTCTTCGATGGTCACCTTGCCGTTGTCGCCATCCACATAGACAATGACGTCACGGTCTGCTTTTCCCTGGACCTCGATGGCATCCCAACCAGAGTACTTGAGCAGGGGGCCATAGTAACCGCCCACATTGCTGTCAATGATGCAGTTGGTTAGGGGAGAGAGGCTGACCACCAACGATTTTCCGGCGCCTGGATAGCCAGTGGTGCCGCCCAAAGGTCCGGAGGAGATGATGATCTCGTTTTCCGGATCATCCCACTGGGTCTCAGGGGTGACGCCATCCCATAGGAGTTTGAGACCGAACCCACGCCCGCCGACAAAGATCTCCTTCATCTGCTCGGTCACCGGCTTGCTGCTGATGCTGTTGTCCGAGAGGTTGATATACAGGGTCTTGCCGGTGTAACCTCTATCGATCGATACCGGTTCGTAGGTGAACTCGGCCAGTGTCTTGTGTGCCTGCTTCATAGTCTGAACATCTGTCGTGCTCATGGTGCAACCTCCATTGGTCCGAATGTTCTTGTGCCTTGATTCGCCAGGCGATTATACGAGATCTGGGCCAAAGATGCAATTTGACAGTCGCGGCGAACCCTGCGCGTTATCGCCAGTCTGCCCGGCTGGTCCAAGCGAATCTGCCAGGCAGCATCCAGGCAGCATCCGGGGGCGAGCCAACTGGCCGCGAATCATTCTACATAAAAGGCGACGCCCAGGGTTCCGGGTCCTGCATGTGTGCCTATGACTGGCCCGCACTCGCTCTCTATCATCTCCACCGGATGAAAGTGCGCCTCCAACTGTTCCCTAAGGGAGGCTGCCTCCGCTGCCGCGGCGACGTGAAGTACCGCCATGTGTACTCGGTCCCCTTCGGACAGTTGTTCTTGCACCAGGTTGATCAGTGTGCCCAGGGCTTTGCGCCGGGTACGCACCCTCGCCAGCGGAGTGACGATACCATCGCGGATCTCCAGGATCGGTTTGAGATTCAGGGCCGAGCCAAAGATTTTGGCCGCAGCGCCGATGCGGCCGCCCCGGTGTAGGTATTCGAGGGTATCGACCATAAAGTAGACGTGCGTTTTGCCGACCAGCGCACGGGCTGCGGAAGCGACTTCCTCCAGACCAGCTCCTTCGGCCGCAGCGCGAGCTGCCGCCAGGACGGTGAAGCCAAGCTGCATGGAGGCAGCCTGGGAATCAACCAGCTCTATTGGAATCTCTGAGAGCTTTTCCGCGGCGGCCCTGGCCGATCTGAGCGTGCCGCTGAGTGCGTCGGAGACCAGGACGGCAACGACGCCATCTCTGCCTCTGGAGACCTCTGAGAAAAGCTCTACAAAGCTGGCCACGGTGGGCTGCGAGGTCGTCGGGAAGCTCGATGATCTCTGGAGCAGATCGTAGAACGCGGGCGGATCGATGTCCACACCATCGCGCCAGGTCTCGGTACCCATGATCAGTATAAGTGGCTCAATATGGACGTCGTACTGTTGGGCGAGATCTGGCGGAATATCAGCAGCGCTGTCGGTGATCACGACGATGCGGCGGTGGATTGGCTGGTTCATGCTGGTCCTCCTTGCTGCGCGGTATTGCGGCAGCAGTCCTACTTGTCAGGCTTCTGCTGAACGCTTGTTGCTCGGAGAAGCCGCTCGAGTGCAAACCACAGATCTGTTTATGGAACCCAAAAGCGCCGCCAACAGGTGCTTCGCTAAACAGGTTCGCCTGCAACGGCCACAATCCCAACGAGGCCTGCGCCCGAGTGAACAGAGAGCCCGGGGGTCAGCTCGGCCATGATTATGTCTTCGGGGCACGGGAGGCACTCGCGGACCTGCTCCTCGAATAGGCGAGCCTCATCCAGGGCGCTCGCATGAATGATGGCCATCCGCTCGATGGACTGGTCGCTCATTGCCTCAGAGGTCAATTCGATCACCCTGACCCAAGACTTTTTCTGTGTTCTAACTCGCTCCAGCAGGTCAAGCTTGCCATTTTGAACGGCAAGAATGGGTTTGACGTTGAGCAGTGTGGCCATACCCGCCGCGAGGTTTCCTATCCGGCCGCTCATAGCCATGTATTTGACGGTCGATAGGGCGGCATAAACGTGCACGCGCCGGCCCACATCGAGGGCTTGGGCAACGATATCCTCCACCGGGGTGCCTCTGACCGCGGCCTCGGCGGCAGCCAAGACCATGAACCCCTGGCCCATGCTCAGGGTCTGGGTGTCGACCACGGTGATCTCGGCGTCGGGCAGCGTGTCACGGGCGACCATGGCCGCGCCGTACGTGGCGCTGACCTCGCTGCTGACACAGAAACAGACGATTTGGTCCGCACCCCCATCGAGAGCAGCCTGGAAAGCCACCGAGAACTGCCCGGGCGAGGGTGCCGAGGTCGTGGGCAACTTGCCCTCGCGGTCCACCCGCTCAAAAAGCTGAGCATCGTCGATCTCTAGGCCCGTTGCCAGGGTCTCATCACCGAAATGGACATTGATGGACACCTGCTGGATGCCATAGCTTGCGGCAACATCGGCTGGCAAGCTCGCATCGGTATCGGTGATAATGGCGACTGGTGACATAAAGTACCCCCTGCTGTGTGCGTGCAAGAGAGTATAACATAACCTGACCTCGCGGTCAAGCCAGGGAGCGCTACATCTTGAGTTGGCTGTGGCTAGTATTGGATCTGGAGATGATAGGGTTGCTTGCTGCCCAGCCCGCTGGCATTGTGGATCTGGATGTAGTAGTGCCCAGCCGGTATCGTGGCCTCGACGAACTCATCCTGGTTGCCCAACGACAACGAATACCATCCTGGATGCGTTGCGAGATTGTCATCCCGGAGCACGAGATCGTAGTTATGCCCGGCTGGGATATTCTTGAGCCAAAGCTTGACGCTGCCCTGTGTGGACAGATCGAAAAAGTAATAATCCTTTACATCCTGCCCACTGGGGAAGGCACCGTAATAGACCAAGCCTGACACGAGGGGACCGTTGGCTTGGAGGGAGGCGTCGTCGTTCGGCTCTTTTTCCCAAAAGACGTCTACCCTCTCGACCTTCGACCAGGCGCTGTCTCCCCATCGATTCTGAGCCTTGACCCGGTAAAAGAACCGTGTTGCGCCCTGTCCTACCACTTGAAAGACGGTACCTGGCCCAGCGTATCGCTCCAGTGCAGAGGCAAAGTTAGAGTCCCTGGTTTCCTCCAGAACGTAGGTCTCGGCCCCGACGGCTGCATCCCACCGGATAGCATAGGCGCCGTCACCATCCGTATTGTCAATCGCCTGCAGCGCCGGGGCCCCAGGCAAGGGAGGCCAGCGTTGCATGACCGTGGGCAGAAAAGCCCGCCATTTTCCATCGTCGTCCAGAACAGTCACAGTCACATCGTCCGGCTTGAGGCCGTCGTAGGCAGGGTCGCTGCTGATACTGGGTCCGACCTGAATCAGGCAGATCTGCTCTCCATCTTCCTCGATGTCGTCGCTGGCTGATACCCTCGCTTCTGTACCGCTGTCCCAGTTCTCTTGATCCAGGATGACTGAAGGAGGTGAGATGGTGCACTCGTTGTTGGATGCAGCCAACGGGATGGTGACAGTCACGCCAGGTGAGCTCGTGATAGTCAGTGTAAAAACGGCCGTTCCATCCGGTTCGGCCACGGTCAAGCTGGTAGGGCTAACACCGATTGCGGTCGTGTCATTGTCCTCAATGGTGGCGGTCAGCAGTACAGGATCCAGACCCGTGTAGTCAGGGTCGGTACTGGCAGTGTAATGAGTGACAGTTCCACTGTGCAGCCCTTCAGCTACAGCGTCGTCCTCAGCCCAGACAGATACTTGCTGAGGCACATCCCAGTCGCCGGCATCAAAGATCAGCACGCCAAGGCTAACCGCAGTCTGGCTGTCTGCAGAGACCGAGACGATCACGGGCGTGGAGGGTTTCTTTGTCAAGACTACCTGATAGGTGGTCGGGGGGCCCCCCTCCGCCAGATCCACAGACGATGGCTCCACACTCAGGCCCGGTTTGGCCGACGTGGTTTGAGGCTCAGGCTGGCTGACAGAAAGACCATCCAATGATTCTGTTGTGAGCGGGCTAGGATTGACTCCAGTGTAATCTGCCTGCACTGCTTTTGCTGGCACGAACAAGGCACAGAGCAAGGCCCATGCAACGGCCCAACTGGCTGCAGTCCTTCTCCTGCTGCGCACTAGCACTTTCATGTTGCGAGTCTGCGAACTCTGGCTGGTGCCTGGAATACCCCTAACCTCGAGGGCCCACAACTCAGGGCCATGACTCCACCTACAGCCAGTCGACTGCTCGTCAATCCTCCTGCCCTCTCAGTGGCGGCCACATGTGGCCATCTGTCACTCGTATGCGGCCCGCAGGTGGTAGGGCTGCGAGCTGCCGCCTCCATCCCGGTGGAAGACCTGGATCAAGTAGCGTCCAGCGGGTACCGAGACCTTGATATACTCGTCATTGTTGAAAAGCTGAGCTGAGTAGCCCTTGGTGTTCAAGTTGATATCACGCAGGACCAGGTCATAGTTCTGTCCGGCAGGGATGTCTGTCAAGCGGAGCTCCACGGCGCGCCTGGTGGGCATTACAAAGTAAAAGTAATCGCTGACGTCTTGAGCCCCCGGGGGAAAAGTTCCAAAGTAGGTCAGACCGGACATGATGGGACCGTTTGCCTCGGCTGCGGAGTCGTTGGGCTCGGCCTCCCACAGCACGTCCACCTTCTGCGCGTTGGACCACGAACTCTCACCTGAGGGGTTTCGAGATTTGACGCGATAGAAAAGCCTGGAGGCGCCGTTTCCCACCACCTCAAAGGCAGTGTCCGCCCCCACATAGAATCTCTTGGGTCCCCTGGAAGCTGTTGTCTGTGGCCTCTTCCAGGATGTAGGTCTTGGCCCTAGCGGCGGTGCTCCAGTTGACCGAGTAGTCTCCAACGCCACCGGGGTTCAGGATGGGCTGCAGGGATGGTGTCTCGGGTACCGGGGGCCAGATTCGAATTATGACTGGCAGTAGGGCCGTTTGCGCCAGGGCCCCCCCCACCCTGGTTGACTTGGGCAGGCTCCATCCGCTCATAACACCGCCGGGCCCGTTGGCCCGCACATGGTAGTACCAGATACCCTCAGGCTGATCCTGAACCTGATAGTCGTTGTTGGCCCCCAGGTAGCGCGTGGTCGGGCTGTTGAACGCCGCATTGTCGTCCTCCTGCAGGGTATAGGAGCTGGCGCCGGCCACCGCGCTCCACGCCACGAGGTAGTTGGGTTCGTTGTCGGGGTTCACAATGTCGAAGAGCTGCGGGACACCGATGATCACCGTGGCCGACACCGTATTGGACGGACGACTGACTGTCCCGGTGCCAATGGCAAAGACCCGGTAGTACCAGGTGCCCGGAGCCCTGTTTGGGAGCACCACCTCAGAATCGGGACCAGTATAGACAGAGGCCGGCGAGTCAAAAGCGCTACTGATATCCTCCTCGAGCACGTACGCCACGGCCCCCGTTACTTCACTCCACGCTACCAAGTAGCTGCCGTCGCCGTCCTCATTGTCGATCTGCTCCAGCACTGGGGCTGCCGGCTTGATGAAAATGTCTGCATCCGCGGGCGGTACGTCGGGAAGCGTGCCCGCGCTGCCCTTGAGCGTGAGCGATGCTGTGTTTGTTGCCATCTGGCCAGCGCCCCCGATCACCTTCATCCTGAAAGTGACGACCTGAGTGCGGTTCATCTTGAGCGTGCCGTCCCACATCACACTCTCAGTCACTGGCGGCACAGCCGGGACATAGGCAGCGTCACCCGTGATCGAGTCCTGCACGATTTCGAACCAGGCTGGCTTGGGATTCCTGTCGATCACGGTCAGCTCGGCGTCCTGGACCCATCTGTTTCGGAAGGTCAGCGTGATCTCCACCTCATCGCCTACATCCACGCCGTCCTCTGGGGTAGTACTCTTGGACAGCGTGAAATCGGCCAGGGGATCTTGCGGCTCGGCAACAGCGCCAGAGGCCACGGAAACGGTGGCGATGATGAAAACAAGGACTAGTCTGGCGACGTGCATGGCACGGCGTCTAGGGGCCATTGCTTCTCTCTCCTGCTGGTAAAAGCTCGTCTAGGTTCTCAATCTGATGTCTGAGGCTCGAGACTTGGCGTCGCGCACACTCGGGGCCATCATACCCACACCCGCGTCTGCTGGCTGTAACGCAGCATACGATCCGAAGTCGCTCCCGATTCGCAGAACGTGCCGCCCTGTCTCCTGTACAGCCGCACCTTGAGGATCTGCCAATCACGCTGCTCTAGGCAATCTCTGTGCATCCAATGGCTTTGCTCAGGACTCGAGCCGACGCACTGGCCATAACCACATCAAGGTTGCTGTGGCCATGATGCGGTCTAGAGACTTCCTACGGGGGCGGCGGCTCTGGCGTACCGTCGCCTCCTCCGCCGCCTCCTCCAGACCGTTTCCACTCCAGCGTTCGCACCTCGCTCAGTGGGCTGCGTGCCGTGCCTTCGGGTTTGCCTTCGTTGTTGATGCCCGTACGGCGCATTACCCGTACCGCCCAACGGAATTCTCCATTGTCGGACAGATCGAGAAGATAACGGTGCTCGCTCATGTCCCAACTTGGCTGTTTGGTCCATGGCGTCTCGTCGTACCACGTCTCCCCGAACCGGAGAAAGGCCACCGTAGGTACATAGTATTCGTCCGGCGCCAACTGTCCCACAGGCTCCCAACGCAAGACCACGCTATCGTTGGACGAGTAGACCCGACCCTCCGGCGGAGACTGCAGTACCGGAGCTGGAAACTGCGGGCCCGCCGTTGGTCTAAGTGTTGCGGTGGGTGAAGGACTGGTCGGCCTGGCCGTGGGCCTGGGAGTATTCGTTGGCGCAACGGTCGCCGTGGGCTCCAGAGTCGGTGTGGCGGTCGCCGTTGGTGGGGTAGTAGCAGTAGCTGTGGGCGATTGGCTAGCCGTCGGCTTGGTCTCGGGCGTGCCCTGTCCTGGTGTTGCAGCAGCCTGGACAGGTTCTGTCGGCAAAGGGGTTGGCGTCGGCGAAGGCGTGGCGCTGGGTGACTTGGTTGCAGTCGGGGTAGGAGGGAGTGTCGGCGAGCTGGACTGGGAAGGCAAAGAGGTCTTGGTCGGTTCTGGTGACGATGTCGGCGACGCGGCCGGCGTAGAGATAGAGACCTCGGTAGAGGTTTTGCCGGAGACGCTGGTGGCCGTGCTTTGCGCCAGAGCTACTGCTTTGGTAGGCGTAGCTGAACCTGTCAGCCCCGTTGCCGGTCCAAGGAACAGGAACAGTCCGGCGATCAGCGCAACCGCCGCCAGGGCCATGCCGGCAATAGCCCACCCAGGAAGCCTGCGGCTCTGCCCTTTTGAACGCCCGATCCACGAAATCGTCGTTGGTTTTTCGACAACGCCCTCTGACTGAGTCGCTTTGAAGCGCGGGCAGGCAGCCCACTCACCCTCCAGGCAGGTACTGGCCTGGTAGGCGAGCTCAATGCTTAGCGGCGGGCTCTGCGTGTGGCACTGGTTGGCAGCACTGGGATAGGCGTGGTGGGTTTCAGCGTCCACCTGCCAACCCAAAAAGGGGCACACCCCATTTGAGGCAAACCCTTCAGCCGGATCTGTTCCTGGTCCCCTTTTCTCAGACATGCCCCTTCCTTGCTCTTGCCTCGTTGGCAACCGGACGGTGTTAGTCTCAGTATAGCACAGCGCGGCCAATATCGCAAGAACCGCTTCCTCGTCTCCCGCTTGGTGTGGCACTGGGCGCGCAGCCGGCGGCTGTACACCGGCCGCCTTGCGGAACGCACAATAAACCTGCCCGCGGATCCTCCAAACGGACTGGCTGGCGCTTACGTATCATACCGCCAAAGCCAATCAAAGGATACGGCTCTGGGCTCGAATTCTGGCAGAATGGAAACACGCGAGTCTCTGCCTAAAAGACACAGCCCAGTGCTGGGTAGCCTGGCGGCCCCTAGTCCTGGGCCTTGCCCCAGCCACCGCCTCCCGGTGTGCATACGATCAGCCGGTCACTCGGTTTCACCCTGAGTTCTGCCTTGCCCGGCAGGGCTATCTCTTTCCCATCACGTATGAGCAGGTTCCGGCCACATGCGCCTGGCTGGCCTCCTCGCAACCCGTAGGGTACAGTACGCCGGCGCTCGGTGAGCAGCGTTACAGTCGCTGGGGAGAGAAACTCGATCTCTCGCACCACGCCGTGGCCGCCATGATGTTTCCCCGCGCCGCCAGAGCCCCTTCTCAGGGAATAGCGCCGCACGCGAAAAGGATAGGTATACTCTAGCGCCTCAACCGGCGTGTTCAGCGTGTTGCTCATGTGCACGTGCGCGCCGGACAAGCCATTCCCCTTCGGACTTGCTCCTGCTCCTCCCCCAACCGTCTCATAGTAGGCAAAGGCAGTGCCCCTCTCAGGGTCGTGCCCGCCAATGGCCACGTTGTTCATCGTGCCCTGGCTGGCTGCCGGGACCAGATCAGGCAAGGCTTTTGCCAATGCCCCCAAGACGGCATCTACGATGCGCTGGGATGTCTCGACGTTGCCCCCGGCGACCGCATGGGGTGGAGGAGCGTCCAAGAAGCTATCCTCGGGAACCACCACCCTTACCGGCGCAAAGGTACCACTGTTGCCCGGGATATCAGCGCCGGCCACGCAGCGCACGCAGTACCAGGTTGCCGACTCGGTGATAGCTCGTACTGCATTGATGCCTCCAGCCACTGCCGGGCTGGAACCTGTGAAATCCACGACCATATGGTCGCCGTCCACGGTGACCTCCACCCGAATCTGCGGACCCTGCCCTGCAGCACCTGCTGCGTTCTGCCGGGCTTCTTCCGCCAACCTGGGACCGTGGAGCGAGAACTCTACGGAGCCCGTGCCATCATCGTCCATCTCATCGCCAAAGGCATAGACGCCATCGGGTATGCGGGCGATGGCGGCACGCGTCAGTCGTTCTGCATAGGCGAGCAAGCCGTGGGCATAGTGGCTCGTTTCCTGAAGGCCGTACAGGGCTACGATCTCCTGCATGCGTTGCTCGCCAACCTGATGGGCGGCCATCTGGGCCGCCAAATCCCCGCGGCGCTCCACCGGCGTGCGCACATTTCTCGCAATGATGTCCAAAGCGGCGTGGTTGATCTGCCCGGCCTCGACCAGTTTGACTGGGGGCAGGATAATGCCTTCCTGGTAAATTTCGGTTGCCAGGGGCATGGAGCCCGGCGTCATCCCGCCTACATCGGCGTGGTGGGCGCGACTGGCAACAAAGAAAGAGGGCGTGTCCAACCCCCCAACAAAGACTGGCGAAACCATGGTAATGTCTGGCAAGTGGGTGCCGCCGAGGTAGGGATCGTTCAACACCACGAGATCCCCAGGGGACCAGTGCTCAAAGACCTGCAACGCGGCCCGAACCGATGCGGGCATGGCGCCCAGATGCACCGGGATGTGGGCTGCCTGGGCGATCATCTGCGCATCGGCCAGGAAACAGGCGCAGGAAAAATCGCGGCGTTCCTTGATGTTGGGGCTGTACGCCGTGCGGCCCAGCGTTACACCCATTTCCTCAGCCACCGAGGCGAACAGGTTCCGAAAGATCTCCAGGGCGATGGGATCGATTGGGTTCACGGAGAACCACCCTGTACTACGAGGTTGCCCCACTCGTCCACCGTGGCAGCCCAGTTTTCGGGTACGATGGTCGTCGTGTCAAACTGAAAGAGCACAGCAGGCCCTATGACAATGTTGCCGGCCGCCAATTTCTCCCTCTGGTACAGGGCAGCCGGAACAGGGCGGGCAGCACGGGCGTTGCCCGAGTCCGCAAAGTGAACCTGCTTGTAGCCAACGTGCGCGGGCCTGGGATCGACGTCCCCCAGCGGTTGCCGCTGGAACTGGGGTTTGCTGGTGCTCCCGATCGCTTTGAGCCTCAGATTGACGATTTCCACAGGCTCGCCCCGGCTGGCGTACGAGAACCGCCGTTTGTGTACCTCGTGAAAATCCTCCACGTACCGCTGCACATTCCCGCCTGTTCCGCTACTGACCGCGACGCCCAGTTCGTAGGACTGGCCTACGTAGCGCATGTCAAGCGTGGGGAGCAGGGTAATCTCTCCCTCGATGTTTTCGGCAAGGAGATCAGCCTGGGCGCGCTCGTACAGAGGGGCAAATAGCCGGGGCAGTGTTTGGGCCTCAGCCTCCTCGGGAGAGAGCATGACTGTCCGAGAATAGTCCTTGGTGATATCGGCCAGGACCATGCCCAGGGCTGACAGGACGCCGGGATGAGGTGGGATGAGGACCCGGGGGATATGGAGCGCCGCAGCCAGTTCGCAGGCGTGCAGCGGCCCTGCTCCTCCAAAGGATACAAGCGTAAATCGCCGCGGATCGTAGCCGCGCTCGACCGAGATCCTACGGATGGCCCGTTCCATATTCGAGTTGGCAACCCGGATCACGCCCCAGGCTGCAACTTCCAGAGGCAAGCTCAAGCTGCGCGCCAGAGCTTGCATATGATCCCGGGTACGAGCCATGTCCAAATGCATCTTGCCGCCCAAAAAGTGTTCTGGATCCAGACGGCCCAAGACCAGATTGGCATCGGTCACTGTGACGGCATGGGCATTTTCCCTGCCATAGCACAGCGGGCCAGGATTCGAGCCCGCGCTCTCGGGTCCCACGCGCAGGGCGCCACCCTCATCCAGCCGGGCAATGGAACCCCCGCCGGCCCCGACAGTATGGATATCGATGATCGGCAGGCGAAGCGGCAGGCCGGCAATGTCTCCTTCCGTGGTCTGCTGGACCCGTCCGGGACAGAGCGAGACATCGGTACTGGTACCACCCATGTCGAAGGTGATCGCCTGCTCGAAACCGGCCATTTTCGCCAGCTCAAAGCCGCCCACGACGCCACCGGCGGGGCCCGAAAGGGCAGTCCTTGCGGCCTGATCGCAGGCTGCCTTGGCGGAGATCATGCCACCGTTGGACTGCATGATCCGAAGCCGTCGCCCAGCCAGTCCTTCCTCCAGGCTGGAGATGTAGCGGCTTAGTAGCGGGGCGACGTAGGCGTTTATGACGGTGGTAGACGTGCGCTCGTATTCCCGGAACTCGGGCAGCACATCCGATGACAAGGACACAAAGGGGGCAGCTTCCCCATTGAGGGCCACCAACCGGTCGCGGATGGCGTGCTCGTGATCGGGGTTCAGAAAAGAAAAGAGGAAGCAGATGGCTACGGACTCGATGCTCTCGGCCATTATCTGCCGGATGACGGTGTCGGTGGCCTCGGGCTCAAGGGGCTCGAGCACAGCGCCGTCCTTGCCCAGTCGCTCGGGCAGCTCAAAACGCCAGTATCCCGGCACGAGAGGCGCTGGGCGTGTGGGATGCAAGGTGTACAGCGCGCTCCGGGTCTGGCGACCGATCTCAAGGACATCGCGGAAACCCTGGGTGGTGATCAGGGCTGTGCGGGCGCCACGCCGTTCCAACAGTGCATTCGTAGCCACCGTGGCGCCGTGGATGATGGTGACCTCAGGCCCGGCATCCAGGTCGATGATCCCCTGCAATACGGAGAAGGACGGATCGCGGGCCGAGGTCAGCAGTTTGTGAATGCTGACCTGGCCCGCGTCGTCCAGTAGAACAAAGTCGGTGAAGGTACCGCCGACATCTGTACCAAGGATCATGCTACAGCGACCGGCTCCGGGTCGGATGGTGAATCAAGGCAGGCGAGGTCACGGTAGGCCAGCGTCCACGCCGCTGAGGTAAAGGTCTCGATGAAGGCGACGATGACAGCAAAGACCACCGCGGCAATCACGCCTCCGCAGCATAGCGGGCCGACGGCCCAGGACGCCGGGTCTGCACTGGTCAGCAGGGCGATGAAGGGCAGCATCAGCACCACCATGGCGGCGGTGATCAGAAGGGCCAGCCCCATCCCAATCAAGAAAAAGATGATCCACAGGACGATCGTGGGACCAAGGTTCTCTTTCAGCACCTCCCAGCCTCGCTTGAAAGCGTCGATCCAGCCCAGGCCCTCCATGATAGCCGCTCGCTCGGCATAGATTCGGATCTGTGCCAGAACCAGGGCGATGATAAACAGCCCGCACAGAAAGGTAACGCTGCAGCAGGCTACCGGCGCCAGAATGGCCCCGATGCGGCCCAGCCCTGAGGAACTCCCCGAAGCCGACAGCCCAGCAAAGAACGTGGTACCCAGGACCGCAATCCCCAGCAGTAAGGCGATGATCATGGGGATGGCCGCCAGGATGCCGATGCCGAACAGCGTCCAGAAGCGGCTGGCGCCTGCCCGCCACGCCCGGCCAAAGCTGGTGTCGCCTTCCTCCTCCACCTGTTGGACGCCTGCAATCAACCCGCCGCGGGCTATCACCGATATGACCCACAGGGCAATGCCGATGATGAGGCCCAGACAGGCGGCGCCGGCAAGGGCCCCGAATACCTCGGGAGGGATCCCGAAATCTTTTGGCCCGCCCCATTCGCCACTGCCTGTGGTGTAGCGAGTGTTGCTCCCTCCGCTCATGGCTCGCCCCAGGCCGGCCAGCAGACCCAGGATCCAGAGCACCTTCCAGCGCCAACTAATTTGCCATGCGCGTGCTAGAACGTTTCCATAATCCATTTCTTGCCTCCTCTTCTGGGTTTTGCTTCCTCGAACTGTGCGGCTCGCACCAATGCAGCCGCTTCAAAACAGCTTTTCCGGGGCCCGCGTTGATCTCGGCCCTGGTGCCGGCAAAGGCACGTCCACCTACTCCCATTCGATGGTTGCCGGCGGCTTGCTAGAGATGTCATAGACTATCCGGTTTACGTCTGGTACCTCGTTCACGATGCGGTTGCTGACACGAGCGAGCAGGTCGTAGGGCAGCCGTGCCCAGTCGGCGGTCATAAAATCGTCGGTGGTGACGGCCCGCAGGGCCACGACGTTGGCATAGGTTCGCCCATCGCCCATGACTCCCACGCTACGCACCGGCAGCAGGACGGCAAAGGCTTGGGCCGTACCCGATCCGCTCCGCTGGTGCAGCAGGCCGGCCTGCTCTAGCTCCTGGGTAAAGATAGCGTCAGCGGCCCGCAGCGTTTCCAGCCTGTCCCAGGTTACCTCGCCCAGAATCCGAACACCCAATCCAGGTCCGGGGAAAGGCTGGCGCTGGATGATGCTGTCAGGCAGGCCAAGCTCGGCACCCACGGCCCGCACCTCGTCCTTGAATAGAAAGCGCAGGGGTTCCACCAGTTCCATCTGCATGTCTTCCGGTAGACCACCAACGTTGTGATGGGTCTTGATGCGGTGCGCTCCGGGACGGCCGGTTCCAGCGCTTTCGATCACGTCGGGATAGATGGTTCCCTGGGCCAGGTAATCGAACTGGCCAAGCCTGCGGGCCTCGCTTTCAAAGACCCGTACAAATCGCTCGCCAATGATCCGCCGCTTCTCTTCCGGGTCGGTGACACCCGCCAGCGCTTCGAGATACTCCTCGACGGCGTGGACTGCCACCAGTCGCATTCCCTGTTCCTGCTCGAAGGTACGGATAACCTGCTCCGGCTCGCCCAACCGCAGCATCCCGTGGTCCACAAAGACGCAGGTGAGCTGGTCGCCAATGGCGCGATGGACCAGGGTAGCCGCCACGGCCGAATCTACGCCCCCAGACAGGCCACATAGTACTTGGCCATCTCCCACCTGCTGGCGGATCGCTGCAACTGCCTCATCGATCAAGTGCTTGGCTGTCCAGGTACCATGCAAGCCGCACACCTGGTAGACAAAGTTGCCGATCACTTGCGCCCCTTGCGGGGTGTGCGTCACTTCTGGATGAAATTGTAGCCCGTACAAACCACGGCTGGCGTTCGCCATGGCAGCGATGGGCGAGTTGCTGGTCTGGGCCACCGCCGCAAAGCCCGGCGGCAGGCTCTCGATACGGTCTCCATGGCTCATCCAAACCGATATCGGTGACTCAAGCTCAGCAAGCAGCAAACAGGCAGGGTCGGAGACGCTCAGCTCTGCCGGGCCGTATTCCCTATGCTGGGCGGGAGCCACCCGCCCGCCCAAGTTGTGGGCAAGGAGTTGCATCCCATAGCACAGGCCCAGCACTGGCAGCTTGCTCTCCAGGACGTAGGCTGGCAGCCGGGGTGCGTTGGGCCCGTAGACGCTGCTTGGCCCGCCACTGAGGATGAACCCTCGCGGTTCCAGCGCCAGGACTTTTTCAGCGGGGGCATCATAATCGAACATCTCGCAGTACACGTGGGCTTCGCGCACGCGCCTGGCGATGAGTTGGCTGTACTGAGAGCCAAAGTCGAGGATCGCGATGGCCTCGTAATCGGGTTTGTGTTGATTCATTGGCTTGGGCCAAAGCCTGTCTTCGAGTCTTGTCGATGGAGCTGGCTCATCTGCACCGTTGTCCTGCTACTGGGCCAATCCTCAGTCGGAAAACGTGATCTGGTCGTCGGTCATGCTGGCGATCGTCACCAAAGCTCGCAGAGGCACTCCCAGCGGTTCCAGTTTCTTGCGCCCGCCTTCAAAGGCCTTCTCGATGAGGGCGCCAATGCCTGCCAGCTCGGCGCCTGCGTGGTGAACCATACGCACCAGCGCATTGATGGTCTGACCACTGGCCAAAAAGTCGTCAATGATGAGTACCCGATCTCCTGGGCCCAGGAACTCTGGTGAACACATGAGAAAGACCGAGACACCCTTGGTGTGCGAAGGCGCTGCCTCGACATACACCGGCTCGGTCATCGTGACGGGCTTTGTCTTGCGCGCATAGAGCAGGGGAATGTCCAAGCCTAGAGCGGTGGTAAGAGCGGGCGCAATGCCCGAGATCTCGGCCGTCAGTACTTTCGTCGCCTTTACGTCCGCAAAGCAGACGGCAAGCTCTCGCCCAGCTTCCAGCATCAGGGTCGGATCGACCTGGTGGTTGATAAAGCTATCGACCTTGAGAATGCCCTTGCCCAGGTTCTCTCCGTCGCGCAAGATCCGTTCCTTCAGCGCTTCCATTGCACTTTTCCTCCCAAGGCTGAGTTCCAGCATAGTCTACCACATCCAACCCAAGATTACAAAGCTGGTACGGGTGTTGTGCCAGATTGCCAGATTGGGGACCTGTTTGACCTTTGCCATCCAGCCGAGCATGGGGTATAATGGGCAGCGGGAGAAGCCATGACACTGGAACTGAACAAGATCAGCGGGCAAATCGACGAGATGGGACAGGTGCTGGCCTCTCGTGCAGAACGCTTGCACAAGGTGCTGCCGGCCCTCCGTGCGCTCCGCTTGGCGTTCTCCGCTGACCTGGAGCGCCTGCGTGCTCTGGCCGTGTCGCCTTTGGGGCAGGAGGTCTGCTGTGCCTCACCCACTGAGGAACGCTTGGACGTGACGATGCCAGCGCCCACTCCCCCCGGATCTGCGACGATCATTGCCGCGGATGGTTCTCAGATCTATCCCGACACGCATGGTTGGGCGCTATACTACCTGATCAACGTCGGTAGCTTCGTCTATGGCCATGGCAGTGGTGAGGCGCCACAGGCGGCGACCGAGCCACTGGTTGGCTATGGCGCTGACGAGGCCGGCAATCTGCTGACCAGCGAACAACTTGGCGCCCGACGGGACGTGGCCGAGATGCGCAAACTGGCCGAAAAAGCCCAGGAAGCATCGGGCGATGAGCCGCTGGTCGCCCTCTTGGACAGCACCCTTGGCCTGCGGGCTTGGTCGCCGGCCATCCCTCAGGCTGAACAGGAATCGCTGCAACAGGACTATGCTGCCGCTCTGGACCGGTTGCGTGTATCAGGGGCTGCGCTTGCCGGGGTGGTCAGCCGCTCCCGGCGGGCCGGGGCTGTCAGCCTGCTCGAGCTGGCCAGCCGGGAAGATCCACAAAGCCCCTCGCCGGCTCTCTCTCCCTTCAGGGGCATCACGGATCAGGCGCTCTGGGGCGATCTGCGCGCAGGCCAGCGGTCCGCGCTGATGTCGGAAGGCGGCTCTCCGCCTGTCTACTTTTTCTACCTCAACACGCAGCCGCCCGATGCGCCGCAGCCGCTTGAGGCCGAAGCGGAGCCCGCGCGCATTGAGGTCCCCGAATGGGTGGCCCTGAGCAGAGAAAAGCTCGATTGGGTGCACGCGTTGGTGTATGACCAGTGCAGCATAAACAGTGGCTATCCCTACGCCCTCACCAGGGCCGATGAACTGGCCATCATTCTCGGCGAGGAGCGCGAGGCACTGGAAATGATGATCCTGCAGTCCGCAAGCCGGCAGGGAGCGCCTTTTCTTCGGTCATCTTATAAGGAAGCGCAAAAGCGGATTGCCCGCGTCCAGCTCAGGAGGCGCAATTGAGCGGTAAAGTCTATCAGGTAGGAAAGGTGGTCAGCGCCAGCAACGCGCGCTTTGCATTGGCCTGCCGGTCGCTTGCGTCGGAGGTACCCACCTTTGGGTCGCTGGTCAAAGCCAAATCGGAGCATGATATCGTCATCCTGGGACTGGTCCGCGATGTCCTGTTGTTGGACGATCCCCTCATCCGTCAGGTAGCCATTCTGGCCGAGGACCGGCCCGAACTGGTTGCTGACCAGCACCAGCGCCTGTTGCCCATCGAAGTTCATGTTCAGGTGGTCGGCCATCGTTGTGACGACCGGTGGTGCTACTGGTTGCCACCACAGCCTCCCATGACTTTGGCCCGCATCGTGACCTGCACTGGCGAGGAGTTGTGTGGTTTCTCAGAGCGCTTTGACTACTTCCGGCTTGTGCTTGAAGGCCGGGATCTGCTCGGTGATGAACTGCTGGCGACGCATTTGCGCTTCGCGGGGGCGGCGCGCGAGGGTCAAGCTAAAAATGACTACCTGCTGGATGCTGGGCGCGAACTGG
Source organism: uncultured Chloroflexia bacterium (assembly GCA_963700285.1). Classification (GTDB taxonomy): domain Bacteria; phylum Chloroflexota; class Anaerolineae; order JAAYZQ01; family JAAYZQ01; genus CAWANP01. The sequence goes on from CAVOXA010000001.1 coordinate 1,292,921, forward strand.
CCCGCTTGCTGGCCGTTGATCTGCCGCGGCTGGATGCCATATTGCGGAGGATACGGCCATGACGGATGCGTACAGCGAACTGGATGGCTTTCTTTCTCGCGTGCCCTCAGCCCCAGCCGGGCCCCTGGAGGCTCGCCGCCTGGGTGTCGTCGTTGGCGGCAGCCTGAGCAAGGGGCTCAACGTCAAGCTGGACCGCAGTACTGTCGTAGAGGGCATGGCTGTGGGCCGTTATGTGGTAATCCAGGGGCAGACGGGCCGCCGTTTCTTTAGCATCATCACCGACGTTGTCCTGGATAGTACCAATCCCGTCATCGAAAAGACGCCGCCCGATACTTCGGATCCTTTTCTAGCCCAGGTCCACCGGGGTACCACGGTTTTTGGCCGGCTGGAAGTGTCGCCCATGCTGGTGCTGGACCCATCGACAGGCTCGGCGCCTGGCGGTAGTAGCGAACCCAAGCCGGTCAAGACGGTTCCCGCTCATTTCTCATCCGTCTTTGAAGCGACCGAAGAAGACGTCAACCAGGTCTTTGGCGGCGCGGCGGATGGCCATTTTTACATCGGAGCGCCGCTGGACATGGAAAACGTGCGCGTCCACCTGAACCTGGATCGCCTGGTAGAGCGTTCTAGCGGCGTCTTTGGCAAAAGCGGCACGGGCAAGACTTTCCTGACGAGGACGCTGCTGGCCGGTATCGTCAAGCAGAATGCGGCCGTGAATCTCGTCTTTGATATGCACAATGAGTACGGTTGGGAGAGCCAGGCAGAGGGACGCCATAGCGTCAAGGGCCTGCGCCAGATCTTCTCTTCAGGCCAGGTCAGCGTGATGACGCTGGATCCCGAGTCGTCGAGGCGCCGGGGCAGCAAGGTAGATTTCGATGTGCGCATTGGCTACGATCAGATCGAGCCTGAGGACGTCGAAATGCTCAGCAGCTTGCTGGGTCTGACCGATGTCCAGGTGGGAGCCCTGTTCTTCCTGCGGCGTCGCCTTGGCCGCAACTGGATCGAAATCCTGCTCGCTGAGGGAGAGGATGAGGACGAAGGATCCACAAGGCTGGACGACCTTTTGGAAGAGGGCAAGCTCCACGGCGGCACGCTGGGGGCCATCCAGCGAAAGCTGGGCATGTTCCGGCGCTTTGACTTTTTGCGGCCAAAGGCCCACCAGGACGTCGTGGGTACGATTATGGAGCACCTGGATCGGGGCGTTCACGTCATCCTGGAGTTTGGACGCTACGGCAGTCAGTTGGAAGCCTATATCCTGGTCGCCAACTACCTGACCCGGCGTATCCACAGCCGCTATGTGCGCCACATGGAAGAGGCTTTGGGCAATAAATCTGAGGAGCCCACACCGCTGGTCATCACCATTGAGGAGGCGCACAAATTCCTGGATCCTGTCATTGCCCGCCAGACGATTTTCGGCACCATTGCCCGCGAGCTGCGCAAGTACAATGTCACCCTGCTCATCGTGGACCAGCGGCCCAGTGGTATTGACGAAGAGGTGATGAGCCAGATCGGTACCCGGGTCACGGCCTTGCTTGACAATGAGGCCGACATCCGGGCGGTATTCACAGGCGTGTCCGGGGCCGGGGAACTGCGACAGGTACTGGCCCGGCTCGATACGCGCCAGCAGGCCCTGATCCTGGGCCACGCCGTGCCCATGCCTGTGGTCGTCCAGACGCGGCTCTATGGCCCAGATCTTTACGCTGAACTAGGCCACATCGAGGGAGAGGCGCTGAGTGAAAAGCTGGCACAGAACGTGCAAATGATGCGTCCTGACGAGGACTTTGAAGGCTTTGACTAGGGCCCGGGTCCTGTTCGCGGTGACCTGGCTGGTCGCTACCCCGGTCAGGATCCTAGAGTTGACGTAACTGTAAACTTGTCACCCGAGTTCTTTCGTGGTAGAATCCGATCCGTGGCTTCCTTCATGGTCGCCTGGCGGTTCTCTGGGAAGAGAGCGTGGTATCCAACCCTGCTGAGAAAGGCCGAAACACATGAGACTTGTTCGTTATCTTCTGGACGGTGACATCGGCTATGGCGTCATCGTCGAGCAGGTGGTGCACAAACTAGAGTCCGGCCCCTGGGGGCGTTTGCGACCGGGACCGGCGGTTTCTGCACTGCCGGATGTGACCCTGCTCGCCCCTTGCGAGCCCACCAAGGTGGTGGCCGTGGGCCGAAACTATGCCGCCCATGCCGCCGAGCATGGCTCGGAGGTGCCCAGTGAGCCCCTTATCTTTCTAAAACCTCCCAGCGCTGTCATCGGGCCCGGGCAGCCCATCATCTATCCCGGACGCTTGTCCCAGCACGTGGAGCACGAAGGCGAGTTGGTTGTGGTTGTGGGTCGACGGGCGCGTTACGTGCCCCGCGAGGAAGCCTTCTCTGTGGTGCTCGGCTACACCTGCGGCTGTGACGTGACCGCGCGCGACCTGCAACGCAGGGATGGGCAGTGGGCCCGGGCCAAGGGCTTTGATACCTTTTGCCCTTTGGGACCCTGGATTGAGACTGAACTCGACATAAGTGATCTGGCAGTGCGAGCCCTCGTGAACGATCAGGTGCGCCAGGATGGCCGCACGAAGGACATGGTCTATCCCGTGGATGAACTGATCGCCTACGTGTCGGCCTTCATGACCCTCGAGCCGGGCGACGTCATCATGACCGGTACGCCCGAGGGCGTTAGCTCCGTGGTGCCGGGAGATCAGATCAAAATAGAGATCGAGGGAATTGGTACCCTCGAAAACAGGGTTGAAGGAACCAAGTAGCGGAGATTTGCTTTGGAGGATGTCCTTTGGGTTCTGTCCCATATGGAGCCTGTGGATGTCGTCGACATCCTGCTGGTTGCCATTGTCTTCTATCTGCTGTTTTCCCTGGCAAAGGGGACGCAGGCAGTCCAGTTGTTCCGTGGAGTAGTCCTCGTCATTCTGGTGGCTTTCCTGGCCGGGCAGATCTTGCCCTTCACGGGCTTCACCTGGCTCCTCCGAGCCTCGTGGCCAGCCCTGTTGATCTCGATCCCGGTGATCTTTCAGCCCGAGCTGCGCCGTGCTTTGGAGCGGCTGGGGCGGACGGGCAGTTTCCTGGTCCGGCCGCAGCAGGACGAGGTCGTGGATCCGGTGATCGACGAGGTTGCACGGGCGGCCCACCGCTTGTCAGGGGAGCGTCATGGGGCGCTGATCGTCTTTGAGCGGGAGACCGGTCTGCAGGAGTTTGTCGAGACGGGCGTGCCCATCGACGCCGACGTGAACGCGGAACTGCTGCGCACCATCTTTCACCCGAACACGGCGCTTCACGACAAGGCAGTCATCATCCGCGATGGCAGGATCGCCGCTGCCAGTTCGATGCTGCCCGTAACCCACAATCCTCAGTACAGTGGCATGGGTACCCGCCACCGGGCGGCTGTGGGTCTGACAGAAGAGAGCGACGCCCTTGTGGTCATCGTATCAGAGGAGACCGGGGTCATCTCCGTCGCCTACAACGGCAAGATCGTCCGTCGCCTCGACATAAACAGGCTGCGGAACGTGCTGCTGGCCTTCTTCCAGCATCAGCTCGGGGGCCGTGGCTGGACCAATCGGATCTAGGCGGGTTGGCAGGTTAGGGCTCGAGTGCCTTGTCAATCTCCCGGCTCAGTTGTGCCTGGGTGATGGCGCCGAGAAAGTGGTGGACGAGGTTCCCCTGACCATCGACGACAAAGGTCTCGGGGACGCCGGTTACGCCGTAGGAGCGTGCGGTGTGGTTGCCGGGGTCTATGGCGCTTGGGTAGGTCACTTTGAACTTGTCCAGGAAGGCCTGGGCCTTTGACGCGGCATCCTTGTAGGCGATGCCATAGAATTGCACCCCTTGGCCCTGGTAGTCGCGCCAGGTCTGCTCCAGATCGGCGGCTTCCTGTTGGCAGGGGTCGCACCAACTGGCAAAATAGTTGATCACAACTACGTTGCCCCGTTGGGCAGCCAGGTTCATTGAGCTGCCGTCGAGGGCATTGAGCTGAAACTCAGGAACTGGACTGCCGGTCTGGGGTAGCTCGGTGGGTTGATCGATAATGGCATAGCCGAGCAGGAACAGAACCAGCAGGGCAATAGCGCCAGCGGCGATCCAAGCTGGTGAAAAACCCCTTTGGGTATCATCCCTCTGAGGTGGATCGGACGTTTCCATCACGTTTCTCCTGAAAGAATTGGCCTGCATTGTACCTCAGGTTTTACTGCCTGTCCAGCTAGAACAAGAGCGCAGGCGGCCCGTGGCAGAGTCACGTCAGCGGACCTTGCTGCGCGAGCCTGCGGGTGGTTGGCCGAATCAAGATACAGTGCAGCAGCCCTGAGGGCGTAGGCGACGAGGAAAGGTAGTAGGGTAGCGCATTGAAATTGGAAAACCTGAAAAACCTGAAAAACCGCATTCTGCCGGTCGTAACCATGGCCCTGGTCCTAATGCTCTTGGCCTTGCTCGTCCTCTCCCCAGCCGATACACGGCTGGGCAATATCGTAAAGCTGGCCTATCTCCACGGTGCGCTGAACTGGGCAGGCCTGTTCACTTTCTCCGCTGCCGGCGTGCTTGGAGCCGTGGCCCTGCTTTTCCGGCGCCCTGGATGGTATCGTGGTACGCAGGCGGCGGGACAGGCAGCTCTCATTGTGTGGTTTGTGTACATCATTTCCTCCGTACTTGTCACCGGGCTGACCTGGGGGCAGTGGATCGCCTGGAACGAACCCAGGGTGCAGGCCACAGGCTTGATCCTGCTGGCAGCGGTGGTGCTGGCCATCGTCACTCGCCTGGTAGAAAATCGAGATTTCACCGCGGCCGTGAACCTGCTCATGGGCATTGTCCCCTGGATCGTGATTGGCCAGGCAGATGCCATCCGCCATCCGGCGGATCCCATCGGTGGGTCGGACTCGGCCGCCATCCAACTCTTCTTCCAGCTCATCGTGCTTGCTACGGTGGGACTGGCCGCCTCGCTCATCGCCTGGCTGTGGACCCGTCAGGAGCTTGCGACAAGGCCACAGTTGGCGGAGACAGGCTCTACCCCTGAATAAAAGGAGGCATCGCCCTTGTATCCGATGAAAGTCATTACCGTGGAGATGATGCGCCGTCTGGAGGTTGAGGCCAACGCGGGTGGCTTGGGCTACGCGGAGATGATGGAGACTGCCGGCTATCGTACTGCCCAGGCGATACGCGAGCGGGTGGCAGTAGAGAACAAGCGTGTCCTTGTTCTGGCTGGTCCGGGCAACAACGGTGGCGACGGGTTGGTGGCGGCCCACCATCTGAAAGAGATGGGCGCCAAGGTGACCTGTTACCTGTGGAAACGAAACCCGGAAGGCGATGCGAACTTTCAGCGGGTGAAAGCTGGCGGCATCTTTGTTGTCTGGGCCGAGGAGGACAGCGATTTTGACACCCTCCGCGCACTGGCTTCCGCGGCCGATGTCGTTGTGGACGCACTGTTAGGCATAGGGGTCACACGGCCCATCGGCGGTAGTCTGGAGGGCATTTTGGGAGTTCTGCGACAATTGGTCGTCGAGCCCAGGGCCTGGGACGGCTTGCTTGAAGCGATCCCTCGCGGACGGGTGGGAGGCCGCCCTCTTCTCGTTGCCGTCGACTGCCCCACGGGCTTGGACTGCGATACGGGAGCTTTGGATCCGGCCGCCGTACCGGCTGACGTGACTGTTACCTTTGCTTACCCCAAGGTAGGCTTGTTGCGCTCCCCGGGTGCCGGCGCCGTGGGTGACCTCGTCGTGGCCGGCATCGGCATCCCGCCCGAACTGGCCGCTGACGTGCGCTTGGAGATGGCCACGCCCGATCTGGTCCGCGCCTGGCTCCCAGACCGGCCCCAGTTAGCGCACAAAGGCACCTTTGGTCGGGCGCTTATTATCGCCGGATCAGTCAACTATGTCGGCGCAGCGGCCCTGGCCGGGGCGGGAGCGACGCGTGTTGGCGCCGGCCTGGTGACCCTAGGCTTGCCTGCCCCCATCCTACCGGCGGTGGCGGCTCGCCTGACGGAGTCGACCTACCTCCTTTTGCCCAACGATCTGGGCGTGACCGCCTCCGGCGCGGTGGATATGCTGCATGAGAGGGCGAATAGCTACGACGCCCTGCTCGTGGGGCCGGGACTAACGCAGGAGAGAGAAGCCGTCGCCTTTGTCCATGGCTTTCTGGGAGTGGATCGGTCCGATAGAAAAGGACGGATCGGCTTTGTCTCTCCCCGGCAGGGGCAAGCATCGGGCCGGCCCAAACTGCCGCCACTGGTGGTGGATGCCGACGCCTTGAACGCTTTGGCCGCGGCCGGCACTGGAGATCCGGACGCTGAGTGGTGGACGGCCCTACCGCCCGAAACAATTCTTACGCCTCACCCCGGCGAGATGGCCCGGCTGATGGGGGGCGACGCCACGTCCCGAGACGTCCAGCGAGACAGGGAGGGACTCAGCCAGCGCATGGCCGCCAAGTGGAACGCCATTGTCGTGCTCAAGGGTGCCTTCACGGTCGTCGCCGCCCCCGATGGCAGGCAGGTCGTGCTGCCCTTTGCCAATCCTGGACTGGCCACGGCCGGCAGCGGAGACGTGCTTGCCGGGGCCATCGTCGGTCTGCGCGCCCAGGGTGTGGACGCCTTTGAGGCCGCGGTGGCCGGCGCCTATCTTCATGGTCTGGCAGGGGAGCTGGTCCGGCGGGATCTGGGCGACATGGGTATGGTAGCCGGGGATCTGCCCCCCAGACTGCCCCTGGCCATACGCCGCGTACGGCAGGTTGGCCGCCCGGCGCTCGGACCCGAACCCGCGCCCACCGGCTAGCGCTGGTCCTTGCCTCTTCCCTGCTCGCAATGGGTCTGTGACCGGTTGCCTGTGTATGAACGAGCCAGAAAACACCTGGACTCGGAGCAGGCGGGAGCAGGGACAGGTCAGGCACCATGCCGTCCCCTTGCTCGCAACGGGTCCGTGACCCGTTGTCTGGACATGAACGAGCCAGAAAACACCTGATCATGAACCAAGCTTGAGCAGGCAAAATGCAATGTCCGAAGGAGATCCATCATGTACACCTTTGAACCAATTGGCCAGATCCGCTCACCTTTCACCCGGCGGGATCGGACCCCCATCCAGCCCTATCGCTCTCAAGCCGTGGGACGCGTCGAACTGCTGCCCGAGTACGAGCCTGGCCTTCGGGACCTGGATGGCTTCTCCCACGTAATTCTACTCTATGTCTTTCACCGCGCCGATCCTGGCTATGATCTGGAGGTTACGCCTTTTCTCGACGACGAGCCCAAAGGCCTTTTCGCCACGCGCTACCCCCGCCGGCCCAATCCCATCGGCCTGTCGGTGGTACGCCTGGTGCGGTGCGAGGGCCGGGTGCTGCATGTGGAAGGCATTGATGTCCTGGATGGCACGCCGTTGCTGGACATAAAACCCTACGCTCCACCCTTCGATGCCCATCCCGACGCGCGCTTTGGCTGGCTGGAGGACAGAGCCTAGTGCCATCCCACATCGCTTGTACCGGCCTGCTGCTACAAGCAGCCGTCCTATCTCCTGCTCGCACCCGGTCCGTGACCGGGTGCCTTGTGCGAGGAACCTCCCGACGATACCTCGTCACGCACCCGCTGCAGAGCGCGATGAGCCAGTGTTCGCTGTCTGACAGGCCGTCACTTTGTTCTCAAAGCCTGCAGTCTACTGCATAGAACGCCCCCATGAGCCAATACACCGTCTACCTGATCCTCGAATTCAGCGCGGCGCTTCTCTTCTCCCTGATCTTCACCGTGAACATGCTCTACCAGGTGACGGTCGTCCAGCTCACCCCGCTGCAACTGGTACTGGTCGGAACCATCCTCGAGGCCAGCGTCTTCCTCTTCGAGATCCCAACGGGCATATTGGCCGACGTCAAGAGCCGGCGCCTGTCGGTGATCGTGGGCTACCTGCTCATCGGCCTGGGCTTTATCCTCGAGGGCTCCTTCCCTATCTTTGCGGTGGTGGCGCTGGCTCAGGTCATTTGGGGCTGTGGTTATACCTTCACCAGTGGCGCCACGCAGGCCTGGATTGCCGACGAGATCGGGGAACAACGGGCGGGCCATGCCTTTCTGCGCGGGCAACAATCGGCGGCTGTTGGTGCCCTCGTGGCCATCCCCATCAGCGTGGCGCTGGGCGCGGTGAGCGTCCAATTGCCCATTGTAGTAGGGGGTATCCTCATGCTCCTGCTGGCGGTCTTTCTGGCCCTCACCATGCGCGAAGAGGGCTTCCGGCCAACCCCCAGGGAGGACCGCGACACGTGGGGCATGATGGCCAAGACCATGCGCGACGCCCGTGACATGGCCCGCCGCCAGCCTGTGCTGCTGGCCCTGTTGGGTACCGGGCTGTTCTACGGCCTATACAGCGAGGGCCTCGACCGCCTGTGGACCGCGCACCTGCTGCAGAACCATACGCTGCCCTGGTATAGCGCGGTAACGCCTGTGGTTTGGTTTGGAGTCATCAGAGCGGCGGAGCTCCTGCTTGGCCTGGGCGCGGTTGAGCTGGCCCGCCGCCGCGTTGATACGGTAAATGCCATCGCCATCGGCCGCACGCTGCTGGTCAGTACTGGCTTGATCGTCGTCACGCTGGCCGTCTTTGCCCTGACCCGTTCCTTCGCCCTTGCCCTGGCTGGCCTCTGGCTCATCGCGGCCCTGCGCAGTTTCGTGGAGCCGCTCCAGACGGCGTGGTTCAACCTGCGCATCGACGATTCTCAGGTGCGGGCCACCATGTTCTCCGTCAGCGGCCAGGTCGACGCCGTGGGCCAGATCGCCGGTGGACCCGGTGTGGGGGCCATCGGCAACGCCTCGCTGCGGGCGGCTTTGCTCACCTCGGCCGTGCTCCTCGCTCCAGCCATGCCCCTCTACGCCCTGGCCATGCGCCACGAGAACCGGGCTGGTTGATCGGGAGCAACAGCAGTGGCAGGTTTGGACGACTTGTGGGATAATAGGTGTTGTCGGAAAGGGCACCAGGCCCATCACGTCATCCACCGCCCCGGCGGCCACCGCACGTTCACCTGGGCTGTTGCCCTCGGCAACAGACAACCAATTCCAAAGGAGGTCAGCAATGCAAACACGCCGTTTCGGACGCACCGGTCACATGAGTACCATCGTCATCTTTGGGTCCTTTGCCGTGGGCAAGCTGGATCAGGACTCGGCCGACGCGGTCATAGAGCAGCTACTGGCTGCAGGAGTCAACCATATTGATGTAGCGCCTTCCTACGATGACGCCGAGCTTCGGTTGGGCCCGTGGCTGGAAAGGTACCGCGATCGCTTCTTCCTGGGCTGCAAGACCCAGCTCCGCGGCCGCGACGAAGCCCGGGAACAACTGCACCGTTCGTTGCAGCGCCTGCGCGTGGAGGCCCTTGACCTCTATCAACTGCACGCGGTCACAACCATGGCAGAACTGGAACGGTGCTTCGCGCCGGGGGGCTCCATGGAGGCCATCCTCGAGGCCCGCGACGAAGGCTTGACCCGCTTTATCGGCATCACCTCTCACGGCCTGCAGGCTCCCGCCGTTGAGATGGCTGCCCTCGAGCGCTTTGATTTCGACAGCCTGCTGTTTACCCTTAACGCCAATCTCTGGGCGAATGACGAATACCGGCGCGATGCCACGGCTTTGCTTCAGATGGCCGCCGAGCGGGAGGTGGGCACCATGGTCATCAAGGCTTTCGCCCGCGGACCCTGGGGCGACCAGCCACGGCGCTACCACACCTGGTACGAGCCCCTGGAGGAGGCCCAAGAGATCGAGACGGCGCTGCGTTTCGCCCTCTCACAGCCCGTGACCGGCGCCATCAGTGCCGGCGACTCCCGCCTGCTGCCCATGATCCTGGATGCCGCCGCACGCTTCCAGCCCATGGACGCCGCCGAGCAGCAGGCCCTCATGCAAACCGCAGCGCAATACGATCCGCTCTTCACCTAGTCAGAGGCGGCGCGTTATTCTGAGCGATCCATGGCTCGGTACGCCACTCCATGCGGAATGATACCCGTACCTGTCATTGCGAGGAGGCCGCAGGCCGACGAAGCAATCCCCAACTGCCCAGTAGAGACTGCTTCGGCCCAAACTACGGGCCTCGCAGTGACAAGATCGGCGTCATTAGTAGCGATCCATGGTTCGGTACGCCACTCTATCCGGAATGACACCGCCACTGTGTCATTGCGACGAGCGCAGCGAGGAAGCAATCCCCACCTGCGACCGGGGAGGAGACTGCTTCGGCCCAGACAGCCGGCCTCGCAGTGACAAGTTTGGTGTCATTGGTAGCGCAGCGAAGAATCTCTATCCAATTATAGGCTATCCACCACCCGCTTTAGCTTGGCCTGGACCTCCACAGCCACCGATCCCAGTTCTGCATTTTCAATGGCTGCCATCGAAGCGATGGGGTCCACGGCCGCAACCTCCACGCCGCCGCCATCCCGCTCCTGGACGATGACGTTACAGGGCAGCATGGTCCCGATTTTATCCTCGGCCAGGAAAGCCTGGTACGCGTAAGGTGGGTTGCAGGCCCCCAGGATCCGATAGTTCCGAAAGTCGGTGCCCAACTTTTTCTTGAAGGTGGCTTTGACATCGATCTCTGTCAGAACCCCGAAGCCCTCATCCTTCAGTTTCTCCGTGACGTGGGCAACCGCGTCGTCGAACGGCATATCAAGCTCTTTGTTGAAATAATAACTCATCCGCTTGCGTCTCCTCCTGGTTCGTTCCAACCGGCTAGATCTGAGTTCACCTGCGGCTCACGGCCCGCATTGTACCACAACCCACGGGACCTGGCAAAGCCTCCACCCTGATCACCCCCAAGGCGGTACCCGTACACTCGGCCGCTCCAATACCATACCGTACCGCTTTCCCAGTTCTCCACCATCGCGTTCCACCCCGCCAGCCCAAGATCCACCAACAGCTTCTTGCCCATCAGAGTACGCGCCTATCAGGCCTGCGTCATCACTGCCTACAGAGGGATAGGCCGGTGTGCCGTGGCATGGCTGCTCTGACCTCTTTGACCTCGGAGGTCTGGCTTTACCTACTAGAAACCACCACCCACCGTCACCCCTCGCGAAATTCCCTCTGAGCACGGGACCCTTGTCACCGAGACCGCCCGCGCCGACAACGCCGCCCTGGCCGAGGCCGCCCGTGACATCGTCCAGGCCCTGTCCGGGATGCGCGCCCAGGGTTGGATCGACGACGCCACCGCCATCCAGCTCGCCTTCAAGTTCGCCGGCGAGACCATCCCCCAGGAGGAGATCGAGCGCATCCTTGAAGCCTGTGGCGAGCGAAGCGAAGCCAACCCTGCCCCTGGACCGTAGCCAAGAGCCGCCCGCCGATGAGCCAGAAGCCTGAGCCGCCGCCCGAGGAGCCACCCTATGAACCACCCGTCCCGGTCCCCTTTCCCTGGCATCCCTGGTACCCGTGGCCACCGGGCACCGAGCCGCCAGCTGACCTTCACCTCCACTACCACAACGCCAACCCCAACCCGGCCAGGGTCTGCCCCGTCTGCCAGACCGACATCGGCAAGGTCTTCCGCCTCGAAGACGCGCCCAGGCTGCCCCGCCACCCACACTGCTACTGCTTCTACGTCGTCACTGACGCGCCAGTCACCAAGGAAGGAAACGCGCCCATGACCGGCCGCGCCGAGACAGCTTGCACCGGCCATCTCCCCATCTCCCTCTCACCCCCTCGCCCCATCGAACCCTGACCTCGGCCTCAACCCTTAGCGCTGCAAGGCGCCTCATTATGCCCAAAGACGCCCCGATCCAGAGCGAACAATCCGAAAATCCCACCAGCCCGATACCCCTGCCAATCAGGCCCACGCACGCACTGGGTCATCCACGAATGTTGGCCACGAATACACGAATGGTGGCTGTGGGGCACAATCGATTATTCCCGGTTAATTCGTGTGAACAGGGCTACCGAGGGTAACTACCGCACTGTTATCATTTAAAGTTGACAAAAATACACTGAATACGTATAATTAGCCTTGTTTTACTTTGTCGCCAGCCCAGGCAGTTTAGCGAGCCTGGATAGCATCCACTGAGGAGCAGGAAGGACGGAATCATGACCCGCATTTCCACCGCTTGCATTGGACCCTTGCTCGCGCTGACCCTGATCGTCACCGCTGTCGTGGGCCCCATCAACCGCCGGGCCGCTCTGGCCCATCAGGGGCCCCAGCGTACCAGGCCGGCCGTGGAAGCTCCAGCTCGCCCCGCGAATCCCAGTCCTGAGGCCCTATTGCGGACACTGGACCAGATGCCTCTCAGCTTCGAGGCCAATCAGGGTCAGTTCGCCACGCCTGTGCATTTTACCACCCGCCAGGCTGGCGGCATTTTCTTCTTCACTACCCACGAGATGGCGGCGGTGTTCCGCCGGACAACGTCCGACTCTGCTTTAGCGGAGGATCTGGAGATAGAGGGCGAAGGGGAGGGGTCGTTGCCGTACCTTGAGTCCGAAACCCTCGCCCTCAAGGTCCACTTTCTTGGCGCCTCCCCCACGGTCGAGATAGAGGGACTGGACCCTCTGCCCGGCAGGGTCAACTACTTCAGCGGCAGCGACCCAGTCCGCTGGCAACAGGCCGTGCCCACCTACGCCACCATCCTCTACCACAATCTCTATCCCCACACTGACCTGCGCTACTCCGGCGTGGGCGGCCGGCTCAAGTACGACTTTCTCCTGGACCCAGGGGCCGAGGTAGACCGCATTGCCCTGGCCTACACCGGGGTGGAGGGATTGGAGCTCAACGGCGCGGGCCAACTGCAGGTCAGGACCGCCTGGGGCACCCTGGTGGAAGATGCCCCCCTCGCCTGGCAGACGGGCGAGGCGGGGCGCCGCGAGCCGGTCGCCGTGCGCTACCGGCTCCAACCAGGTGACATTGTGGGCTTCCAGGTGGGCACCTATGATCCTGCCCGGCCTCTGGTGATCGACCCCACGCTCCGCTACGGCACCTATGTCGGAGGCGGCAGTGTTGAGCACGGCCGCGACATTGCGGTCGATGGCGAAGGGAACGTTTTAGTCACTGGCTCCACCCAATCCTCCGACTTTCCCACAACGGCCGGGGCCTTCGACCGCAACCGCGCCGCCGGCCAGGACGTCTACGTCCTCAAGCTGGCGGCGGACGGAAGTGGTCTGCTGTTCAGCACTTTTGTAGGGGGTAAGGAGAGCGAGTCGGGCTTTGGCCTGGCCCTGGATGGCGATGGGAATCCCGTGGTCGTCGGCTGGGCCTGGTCCTCGGACTTTCCCACTACTTCCGGGGCTCACGACACCAGCTATGGTGGGAACAGGGACGCCTTTGTGTTCAAGCTGTCGGCCGACGGCAGCAAGCTGCTGTTTAGCACCTTTGTAGGCGGTAGTGAGCGCGACGCCATCTATCCGGTGCAGGTTGATGGCGACGGGAACGTCATCCTCACCGGCTATACGCTTTCCACAGACTTTCCCACAACCGCTGGGGCCTACGATGGCACCCACAATGGTGACAAGGAGATCATCGTCTGTAAGCTGTCCCCAGATGGGAGCGAGCTGCTGTTCAGCACCTTTGTTGGAGGCAAGCACATGGACCTTGGCCGCCACATTGTCCTCGACAGCGCGGGCAACTATGTCGTCACTGGCTACACCTGGTCCTCCGACTATCCCACCACCCCTGACGCCTATGACCGCACCCACGGTGGGGGAGAGCGCGACATGTTCCTCCTGAAACTGTCCGCTGACGGAAGTACGTTGCTGGCTAGCACCTACGTCGGGGGCAGCGGTGATGAACGCGGCCGTGGCTTGGCGCTGGATGGGCAGGGCAATCCCGTCATCGCCGGCTATACCAGCTCCTCCGATTTCCCCACCACGCCTGGCGCATACGACACCACTTACGGTGGCGCATACGACATCTATGCCCTCAAGCTATCGGCCGACGCCACCACGCTACTGTACAGCACCCTGGTCGGCGGCAGCCAGAACGACTATGCCCGCGGGATGGATATGGACGCCTCGGGCAACATCTTTGTCGTTGGGGATTCCTACTCGAGCAGCTTTCCCACCACCCCTGATGCCTTTAGCACCAAAGGCAATGGAGGTCTGGACGCAGTTGTCCTGAAACTGTCGCCGGATTTAGTTCCCTGCTTTACAGCACCTTTGTGGGGGGCAGCGGTGAGGAGCAGGGACACGAACTGGCGCTAGACGGGAAGACCGGTGTCGTGATCACCGGCCACACCAAGTCCAGCAACTTTCCCACCACCTCCGGTGCCCATGATCGCACCTACAACGGCGACCAGGACCTGTTCGTCTTCTACCTCGACGGGCTGACCGGGCAGGGGCACACCTTGACTGTAAACGTCTCCGGCAGCGGCACCGTGACCAGGGACCCGCACAAGTCCGCCTATCAATCCGGAGAGCAGGTCAAGCTGACGGCCAGCCCCAGCCCGGGCTGGGGCTTCTCCGGCTGGTCGGGCGACCTCTCCAGCAGTGCCAATCCGGCTACCCTCACCATGGATGGCAACAGGTCCGTTACCGCCACCTTCACTCAGAATCAATTCACCCTCTCTGTCAACGTCTCCGGCAGCGGCACCGTGACCAGGGACCCGCACAAGTCCGCCTATCAATCCGGAGAGCAGGTCAAGCTGACGGCCAGCCCCAGCCCGGGCTGGGTCTTCTCTGGCTGGTCGGGCGACCTCTCCAGCACTGCCAACCCAGCCACCCTCACCATGGATGGCAACAAGTCCGTCACCGCCACCTTCACCCAGGACCAATACACCCTCTCCGTCAGTGTCTCTGGCAGCGGCTCGGTGGCCAAGTCGCCCGACCAGGCGGGTTACCACCATGGCGACCAGGTCCAACTCACTGCCAGCCCCAGCGCCGGCTGGACCTTCACTGCCTGGTCCGGGGACCTGACTGGCGCCGAGAATCCGGCCACCCTCACCATCGACGGCACCAAGTCCGTCACCGCCACCTTTGGCCAGAATGGGTACACGCTGACCGTGAACGTCGATGGCAGCGGTTCCGTGAGCAGAGCCCCGGAGCAGGCCGTCTACGTGCTCGGCGAAGAGGTGCAGCTCAGCGCCACCCCAGATCCTGGCTGGTCGTTCTCCGGCTGGTCCGGCGCCCTGACCGGCGCTGAGAATCCGGCCACCGTCATCATCGGCGGCGACGAGATGGTCACGGCTGCCTTCACTCAGAAAGAGCACACCCTGACTGTGAGCATCACCGGCAGCGGGGACGTGACCAAGGCGCCCGATCAGGCCAGCTACCATTACGGCGACCAGGTCCAGCTCACCGCCAGCCCCGGCGCAGGGTGGCTCTTTGCCGGCTGGTCCGGCGACCTCTCCGGTGGTGACAACCCGGCCAGCCTAACCATCGACGGCGACAAGGTCGCAACCGCCATCTTTGGACAGACGTGCCACACCTTGAGGCACGGAGGCCAGCCCCGAGGAGGGCGGCTCAATCAGTGTCGACTATGACCCCAATTGCGACGACGCTGGCGTCGCCAAGTACGTTATTGGCACCGTCGTCCAACTGACCGCCAGCCCTGCCCCGGGCAGGTTCTTTAGCCACTGGAGCGGCGACGTCACAGGAAACGCCAATCCCACCAGCCTGTCTGTGAGCGCGGATGCCTCGGTCCTTGCTCACTTCCAGGAGACGCAGATCCTATTCCTGCCCATGCTCCTGACGGGGCCATATTCGCTGTCATTCCCTTGACTCCGGATCCACTCAAGAAAGACTGGGCCAGTCTGTTTCCCGTTCCGCGGGCAGGTGACTGTGTATACACTACCGGGATCAGGTTCAAGGTACAACCGAATGGCATGCAGGCCCATTTCAAGGTTCCTCCCTACGAATGCTCTATGCTACCACAGAACCGCGAGGAACAGCAAAAGGACCGCCTGGAGCGCCTGGAGCGGTCCGCCGGCTTCATGCACTTGTTTTGGTCTTGTCGATGATGGCTGACGCAAAGCTCGCATTGTTGTTCACCTGGAGCCGGTAGCGGTTTGCCCCCGTGTTGCAGGCCATTCAAAGATGGGCCTTTCTCATGGCTCCTGCTGCCATCCACGGGGGATGAAGGCTCCGGCGCCGGCCCATAGTTCGCTGTTGGTCCTGTGAAGAAGAGCATATCATCAACGGCGGTCAGTTTCTTGGGCCATGAGTCTTCTTCAAAATAGTACAGACACTTTGTCGGCACTGTACCGGAATGCGGTGCCATCGCTTCCCCAGAGCTGAGTTGATCTGCTCTTGACAGATTCGAACGTTTGTGCTACAATAGACGAGTAGAGAGGCATGACAGTGCCAATGTGCTTGCTGCTAGACAGTCATGCAGGAGAGAATTGACCCGAACACGCTCCCCATCCCGATGTTGAACCCGAAACAAAAAGATCCCGATGCCCGGGTGCCATCTGTTGTTGTCGCCTTTCTCAACATCAGCAACATGATCCTTCAACGTGATACATGAGACCAGCACAAGTATCCTTTTTAACCGCAGTGTGGTATAATCCCGCCTATTCTGCGACCCCCTGCCGGCCTGCCTTGAGGGCACGAGCAGAGGGCCACGAGTACCGGACCAACGCATGACCACAAAAAAAGCACCCAGTCATATGCCCGACACGGAGCCGACCCTTCGCCAGATGTTGGCCCTATGGCTTCCCCTGGCCGCCAGCATCGCCATGATGGTCCTCGAACCCTCCGTCATCAACATCGGCTTGGGACGTACAGCCGATGCTGAACTGGCTCTGGCTGCCTATGGCGTGGCTTTCAGCCTCGCCCTATTGGTCGAAGCGCCCATCCTCATGCTCCTCGACGCCTCGGTAGCTCGGGCCACGGACCGGGCGGCCTTTGGTCTGATCCGGCGTTTTGCCCTGGCTCTCGGGCTCATTGTAACTGCGATCGGATTGGTCGTCACGCTCAGCCCTCTCTATGTGCTGATAGTCGAAGGGCTGATGAACATCCCGACCAACATTGCCGCCGAGGCCCGTCCGACCTTGCAGATACTTGCCTTTTGGTCTCTGCCCATCGCCTCGCGACCGGCCAACCGGGGGTCTGCTGATCCGCTTGCGACAGACGACCAGCGTCAGCGTGGCCACCGCTGTCCGCTGGTCACCCTGGCTCTGGCCTGTTCCTCGGCATGTTCTTCTGCCTCGCAAGGGGCGGTCGTCGCTCGCTTCGCCATGGTGCTCCAGTGTCACCGTCGGAGCGGCCCTCATCACTGTGTCTGTGCGGTTTGTGCTCCGGTTCCGGTTGAGATCTCCCTGCAGACACTCCGAAACCGATCAACCTCCCTCACCTTGCGCGGGCTCTCGCGCTTCTACCGGCCCCTGGGTTCGACGACGATTCTGCGGCGGCGACCCGGCCGTGCTCAACGCTCGCATCACGGCCACCAGTCTCGCCGTCGCCTCCCTGGCCGCCTGGCCCGTCGGTCTGGGGTTTTGCCATGCTGGTCACCGGTCCCCGGCCTGAGCTTCCAGCAACTCACCACCGCCCTTGCCCACGGACCAGATACGCCTATCGCCGCGTGCGCCGCTTCTCGCTGAGCTTCAGCGTGATCATCGCCCTCACCTTGGGCCTGGTTGTTGCGCCGCTCTATGGCATGGTGATGGGCGGCGTGCTCGATCGTCGCCCGAGAACCTTCAGGCGCTGGCGCGCCAGCCATGCAGCTCCTCGTCATCTGTCCCCTGGTGATCGGTTCGCGGTCCTGTCCGTCGCGTGCTCATCCGTCGGGCCGTACGGGGCGGTCCGGTCACGATGACGGCCAACGTCCTGACCCTCGCCGGGATGGTACTGGTCGGGCATCGTGGTCCCCAGCCCACCGCGTACTTCTGGCCACCAGCGCCACGCTGGCCGGGCCCTGGTAGAGTTGGCCTGGCTGCGCTGGAGGGCCTAGTGCATGCTCGAGACTGATGGTTTGAATGTACAGGTCGCGCGGCCTCGAAGGCCAGCGCTATGCCTGAACCACAGACTATGGCTGGCACCACCTGTTTCACGGCGGTGCGGTCCTGCCTTTCGGAGACTCCTTCCCCTGGCGGTATCGGACAAAATGGCCCTGCAACGGCTATAATCCCACACGAACCGGTTCGTTCTATCAGGGGAAGCGATCCCCGATTTTTTGCGGGTTGTCTCTGATTTTCCAGTCCGATCGGCCGATCAGCCGCAGGCCGTTGATCTCTGGTCGACGGCTTGGGCCGGGGCTGTCGACATCGAGACGCTGCTGGCGACGGGAACCGGCAAGACCTTTCCGTGACCAAGGTCGTGGAACGGACCCGGGAGCCAACGCTCGTGATGTGCCGCGACAGAGACGCTTCGGCGGCCCAGCTCTACTGCCGAGTTTCGCCAGTTCTTTCCCCACGACGCAGTCGAGTACTTTGTCTCCTCTATGGTTACTCCAGCGGGAAGCATATCTCCCTCGCCACGGACACCTACTCGAGAAGGATGCCCGACATCGACGAAGAGATCCAGAAGCTTCGCCTGGCCGCCACGGAAGCCTTGATGTCCGGCGCGATGTGATCAGTCGCCGCGTATCGGCCATCTGCAGCCTCGGTTCGCCCGAGGAGTATGGGCGTGAGGTGGTCGAACTGGTTGCGGGGAAACCCGTCGCCGTGCCTCGGTACTGCGCCACCTGGTGGCCATCCACTACACCACGACGACATCGCCTTCAAGCGCGGCTACCTTCGCGTTACGTGGCGATACGCTGGACATCTTTCCGGCTTACCGTCGACGCGGCCATGCGGGTCGAATTCTGGCGGTATGTCGACCGCGTCACCGAGTTCGACCCCCTCACCCGCGAGATCCTCGACGAACGGCAGTGGATCCAGATCTACCCGGCCGAGCGCTTTTGTCACCGTGTGAGAGGTACCGAGGCCATCAAGAACATCGAGGCCGAACTGGCGGAGCGCCTGGCCGAGCTCGCGCCCAGGACAAGCTGCTGGAGCGCCCCAGCGCCTGGAGCAGCGTTCCCTGTCTCGTGCGGTGATGCGCGAATCGGCTACTGCTCGGGCATCGAGAACTCTCCCTGCACCTCAGCCACCGCGAACCGGCGCCGCACCCTCGACCCTGATCGACTACTTCCCGACGGATCTGTCTCTGGTCCTCGACGGAAGAGCCATATGACGGTGCCGCGATCCACGGCATGTACAATGGCGACCGGGCGCGCAAGGAGGTGCTGGTCGAACATCGCTTTCGCCTACCCCTCGGCGCTCGACAACCGGCCCCTTCCAGTTCCGCGAGTTCGAGGAGCGCGTCGACCAGGTGATCTATGCCTCGGCCACGCCGGGGCCCTACGAACAGCGAGATGTCGGCTCAGGTCGTTGACCAGATCATCCGTCCCACCGGTCTGGTCGGTACCCGGAAGTGATCGTCGGGCCCGACCAAAGGGCGGGTCGATGACCTGCTCGGCCGATCCGCAAGCAGGACGAGCGGGGCGAGCGGGTGCTGGTAACGACCCTGACCCAGCGGATCGCCGAGGATCTGGCGGACTACCTGGCCGAACTGGGCCTCAAGGTCCGCTACCTCCACTCGGAGATGCGGACCTTGAGAGCGCGTTCGAGATCTTGCGTGATCCTGCGCCTCGGCGTGCACGATGTGGTGGTAGGCATCGACCTGTTGCGCGAGGGCCTGGACCTTCCGGAGGTCTCGCTCGTGGCCATCCTGGTGCCGACAAGGAGGGTTTCTTGCTGCTCTGACACGGCCCTCGTCCAGACCATCGGGCAGAGCCACCCGCACGTCAACGGCCAGGCTGATCATGTACGCGGCCAGTACCACGGACTCGATGCAGCGGGCCATTGATCGACGCATGATCGCCGGGCCGTCCAGGAGAAGTATAATGAAGAGCAGCGCCGGCATCAGCCGCCGAGAGCATCGTCGAGAGAGGTCGGCAATCGTACCCGCACCGAGTGCGCATGGTCGGCAGAGCGAACGGGCAGATACCGCCCCACAGGCGAATCTGCCCCGGCTGAAGTCAGGCCTACCTGATCGGCGGCTGGCGGCGCGGTCGAGCAGGCTACCGCGACCTGGAATTCGAGAAGGCGGCCCTGCTCCGCGATCAGATCTTTGAACTTCGCAGAGCGGTTGGAGGACGAGGCCGTGCCCAAGTGGGAGCCGATCTGAAAAGAGAACCGCCAACGGTAGGCTTGAACCAGACTTGCACCTGTTACCGACCCTGGCCCACCTCCCGCGAAGATACTCGACCTGGACCTCATCCGAGTTATCGGTTCACAGATCCCTGGCCCGCCACAGCCCTGGAATTCCAGTTGTCTCACCCCTAGGCTGCTTCGAAGGACGCCCTGGCCACATCCAGCGCTTCGTCAATGTCTTCAGCCGTTCGATGCCGTGATCCGGTTCGCAGCGCGAAAGCGACTGCCGCCCATGGCCCCGACCTGACCCCTCGCGCTGCCAGGCCGCATGGAACCTTGCTGGCTTCAGGGCCTTCGGGCGCTGTCTCAAAGATGACGAGGTTGGTCGGGACCCGGTCCAGGTCCAGCACGATGCCGGGCAAACGGCCAGCCCTCCGCCAGCTTGTGGGCGTTGGCCTGGTCCTCAGCCATGCGGTCGACCATGGTTTCCAGGGCCACGATACCGGCTGCAGCAAGCACGCCTGCCTGTCGCATGCCGCCTCCCAGCAGCTTGCGCTGCCGCCGTGTTTCCGCGACGAACGGCGCCGGGCCGCACCCAGCGCTCCCACCGGCGCGGCCAAACCCTTGGATAGGCAAAACGTTACCGAATCCGCATCGAGGGTCAGGTCGGCCACGGGTACGCCCAGCGCTACGGCCGCGTTAAACACCCGCGCCCCATCCAGATCGACGGCCCGGCCATGGCGGTCCGCCAGGGCGCGGACCTGGCTCATGTACGCAGGGGTGAGCGCCGGCCCCGCCGCAGCGGTTATGCGTGTTCTCCAGGCAGATGAGCCGGCTGTGGGGATGATGCGGGTTGTCGGTCGGCCGGATAGCCGCTTCGATGTCGGCGAGGTCAAGCGTGCCGTCGGGCTGGTTGGGCACCGTCCGGGGGTGGATGCCGCCTACGGCAGCAGCACCGCCCGCCTCGAAAAAGAAAAGTGTGGGCCATGTGGCCCATGATCGCTTCCTGGCCCCGCTGGCAGTGGGCCAGCAGGGCGGACCCAGGTTGCCCATGGTGCCGCTGACCACGAACAGTCCGGCCTCCTTGCCCATTCGTTCGGCCGCCATTGCTTCCAGGCGATTGACTGTCGGGTCTTCACCATCACGTCATCGCCAAGTTCCGGCCTCGAACATGGCCTGGCGCATGGCGGGGGTGGGCAGGGTTACTGTGTCGCTCCGCAAATCGATGAATCTCAGAAGGCTCCATTGCGTTCTTCCTCCTATATTGAAGGGACTGGCGTTCTTCCAGGGGCATTGTACTGCAACATCAACAAGTTGGCAAGAAACCCACGCCCACAGCATCCATTCGGCCCTGAGCTGTCATTCCCGCGCAAGCTTGGCCCGAGTAGAATCTCCCTCCGGGAGTTGCACCCTGGGAACCAACCGGTTTCAATCGGTCATTCTCCCATGCTCCTGGCGGGAATCCACGTGAGCCCGGCCTCCAGCAACCTGCAACCTGGACTTTTCGGATCAGATGCGCTACAATCCGGCAGCGAACGCTGTCAAGGAGGCAGCGCCATGGTTGCTGCAAGGCAGAAAGTCATGTACTCTCCAAGGACGCCCCTTTGAGCGATAGAGTGCCGAATATACGCGGGTCTGCCCGTACGACCACCTGGCGTCTGGTGGAGCAGCCGGGATGGCGCGCCTATTCCTCAACACAGCGCTGCGCATGGGCTACCCATTTGCGCCAGCGCTCAGCCGTGGACTGGGTGTGCCGCTCGACCTCGATGACCTCGGGTCTCGCCCTCAGCCAGTTGACCGGCTTCTTTGGTATCATTACTGGGCCCATGGCCGATGGCTGGGGCAGGCGACGGATGATGCTCGCCGGGATGACCATGCTTGCTGGCGGCATGCTGGTTGCGGCAGCCCATCCAACCTTTGTGACCGTGCTGATGGCCCTCTTTCTAGCTGGATTCGGCAAGACCTTCTTCGACCCGGCGCTAAAGGCCTACGTCGGCGATTGGATTCCCTACGAACGCCGAGGGGCGGGTCATGGGCGTTCTCGAGTTCTCCTCGGCAGCGAGTCTGCTGTTCGGTATGCCACTCGTCGCCCTGTTGATAAGCCGCTTTGGATGGCGGTCTCCCTTCTTCTCCTGGGTGCTGCCGGCCTGGTGAGTGCAGCCTCCATACTATTGCTGTTCCCTCGGGGACGCCTGCGGGCTCAGTACTCGGTAGTCGCGGCAGGCCTTCTCAGTGCCTGGCAGCACCTGGCTGGCGAACCGGCGGCCCTCTGGGTACTGGCTTCCAGTGTGTTGGTCGCCGCAGCCAACCTCGCTCTCTTTGTCGTCTATGGCGCTTGGATGGAGCAGTCTTTCTCCTTGAGCATTGTTGCGCTTGGAACGACCGGCTTGCTCATTGGCCTCAGCGAGTTGTTGGGCGAAAGCCTCACCGCCTTAACCTCTGACCGGATCGGTCTGAAGCACGCGCTCCTCATCGGCTCGGCCCTCCTGGTCGGCAGTTACTGTCTGTTGCCCTGGTTTGGCCACAGCCTGTCGATGGCCTGGCGGGCTTGTTCATCGTCTTTGTCTGCTACGAGTTCGTGGTCGTCACCGCGATGTCCCTGTCCACTGAGATACTGCCTCATGCCCGCGCGACGATGATCTCTGCGCTCATTGTGGCCAGTAGCCTTGGCCGTGCGGTGGGCACCGCTGGCGGGGCACTGGTTTGGGAGGAGGGCGGGCTGCTGGCAATCAGTATCTTCGCAGCAGTGATCACGGCGTTCAGCTTGTTGTGTTTGGTCTGGGGGCTGCGCAATTGGCGCCCCGAGAGCGCACTCTCTCCCCGGAGCCTGGGGGTCTCAGAGGAGGATCTTCGAATGACCGATATTCTCGTCAAGAATGGCACCATTGCCACAATGGATCAGCAGGCTAATGTCTACCAAAACGGCAGCCTGTACGTCAAGGATGGCAGGATTGTCGCGGTAGGAGAGCAAGTCGATGTCTCTGGCAGTCCGGATCACATCATCGATGCGGAACACAAGGTGGTTCTCCCGGCTTTGTGAATGCCCACGCCCACCTCCAGCAGTACTTTCGGGGCGTCTATGAGCTGGTCGACGAGTTCTACAAGGTCGATCTTCCCCTGGAAGGGTACCGCCGTCCCGAAGACATGGAATACCTGGGCCTCGCCTCTTGCGCCGAGTTCATCTATGGCGGTTGCACCACGGCCATGGTCATCTAACCTACCCCGATGGCTTTGCCAGGGCTGTGAGCGAGGCTGGCAACCGGGTTATCTTGGCAGCCGATATCGAGGAGGTGGATCTCGACAGGCTTGGGGCAGGGGGTCTATGAATACCTGCCTGAGAAAGGGGACGCAGCCTTCGAGCGCGCCCAGGACCTCTACCGGAACTGGCATGGGAACGCAGGTGGCCGCATAACCACCATCATGGCGCCCAAAGCTCCGGATCTGGCTCGGGCCGAAACCTACCTGCGCTGCAAGGCATTCGCTGACAGCCACGGCCTGAGATTGACCACACACCTCTCCCAGAGCTGGCGTGAGGTCAAACAGGTAGAAAAACTGTATGGCAAGACGCCGCCCCAGCATCTGCACGACCTGGGCATTCTCGACGAACAATTGACCGGTGCTCACTGTACTTACGCTACCGAGCTGGATACCCAGCTTATCGCAGAGGCTGGCATGGGCATTCTGCACTGCCGATCCGTCACCAATCCGCTCGTCCGCTGGATGGACATGGGCATACCTGTTGGCCTGGGAACCGACGACTACCACCACGACATGCTCCAGCTCCTGAGGGAGAACCTGGCGGGCCAGGCCGCGCGCGCCCGGCTCATCGAAGGGGCCGAAGAGATGCTGGCCAGTGACCGGCGTACCTCCCGGCCCAGCTTTTACGAACTCCTCGAGCTGGCTACCCGGCGTGGCGCAGAAACCTTGGGCATCGACGGAGAGGTGGGCTCCCTGGAGCCAGGCAAAAAGGCCGACATCATCACCATCAACATGCAGAACCCCTACCTGACGCCCACCCTGGATCCCCTCACCAGTATCGTGCTGTATGGTTCTTCGCGGGATGTTGACACGGTCATCGTGGATGGGCGTGTCCTCAAGAAAGATGGAAACCTCACCAGCCTGGATCTGAAGGAGGCGCTGGCCACCGGTCAGGCGAGAGTCGAGCAGATCATTGGCAGGTTTTTTCAAGAGCATCCTGATCAGAAAAGCGCCTGGCTGCGCAGGGTCCCGTATTTGGGGTAGCCTGCCCGGTTCGCCAAGCACGTCTGTGGAGTGAGCGTGATGAGCATCATCCGACAAAATCTGCCCCTCACCATGGTACGGGACAACCTCGAGGGAATCCCCCGCCATGGCCTGCCTGTTGGTTATTCGATGCGGAGGTACCAGCCGGGCGACAAACGCCTTTGGGAAGAGATCCACCGCCTGGCCGATCCGTACAGCGCCATCGCCCCTCACCTCTTCGGCCAGGAGTTTGGACCTGACGAATCAGTGCTGGCAGAGCGCCAATTCTACCTCCTGGACGCTCGGCAGCGGGCGATTGGTACGGCCACCGCGTGGTATGATGATGACTTTGAGGGAGTGGGCTATGGTCGCGTTCACTGGGTAGCCATCGTTCCAGAGTACCAGGGCCAGGGGTTGGCCAAGCCGCTAATGGCGGCTATCTGCTGCCGGCTGCGGGAATTGGGGCATGAGCGCGCCTATCTGAGGACCTCTTCCGCCCGCATTCCGGCTATTCATCTGTACCTGCGCTTTGGCTTCATTCCCTTGATCGATGGACCTGACGGACTCGGGCTCTGGCGACAACTTGAAAAAGAACTCGGGCGGTGAGCGCCTGTGGTTGGACGATGCGGTGATGGTATACCTTCCTCTGTTCCGCATCCCGTCCCGCTCTGCTGTGGGAGGGCCTTTGGTGCACATCTCCAGGCTTGCCCATCATCCCTCACGAAGGGCATTGTCTATGCATGTGCTCATCTTTTCTGCCAGGACCCGCATGTGGGATTCTTCTACCGCGATACCATGGGCACCAACGATGGATACGTGACTGCCAGGGATCTCGTGGACTTGAGCACCTCCCTCCGCAAACTCGCCCCAACCCGCCCGCGGGCTGTCGGCATCGCTCAAAGTCGCCTTGGCCAGAAAGATCTCAATCCGACCTGGGTAGGGGCGTGGAACGTAGCGCCTTACGGCCCACAAGTTGGCCAGGACCTTTAGCCTGAGGCGCATATAGTCTCGCTGTCCGGTGGAGGGTAGTTCAACTATCCTGTGCGTGTGGTGGCCAATGCGTTGCCGAAATGTTCGAAGGAGGTAAGACACAAAGCGTAGGGTGGTCTGCAGCCCAGGACTTCGCAGGGGTGAGGGTTCCACCATGGCCAGGAGAGGCACTTTCTGTCCCTGTGCCCAGAGTTGTTGAGCCATCTCAAAGGCCACAACGGCGCCCGAGCACACCCCAGCCAGGAGATAGGGGCCCTCGTGCTGCACGCGACGGATCTCATGCAGATAGCGTGCAGCCATTGCCTCGATCCAGACTCAGTAGATCCAATTCTGTATCGATAGCGTGCTAGCCTGTGTGGAAATTGTCAGGCTTGCCCAAACCTTGTAAGATTGTAAGCACCACACCGACAATCCAAGGAGGGCAAGCCCATGAAGGATGATACACTGAAATTGACTGATCAGCAAGTACTTGAACAGGCGCGTGTTGGCCTTCAGAAGCATTTGGCCCTGGAGGCAAAAGGCTTCAAGTGCTCCACGGAGGATCTGTTGAATGTGCTGTTGGCCGTTGGTGCCACGGGGAATACCATCGAGTCGGTTTGCGCTGACCTGATTGGTACCCCACACCCGGAGACCATTCGCCAGTACTTGAATGAGCAACTGACCGTGGAAGGCTTGCCTGATCTGGAGCGCAGCTTGAATGCTGCCCTGGCAGCCCAAAGCCCACTGCGCGTCTGGCGTCAGTCTCGCGATATTGCCATTGACCTGCATGACCGATCGTACTACGGTAAAACCTCGCAAGAAGAAGGCCTTTGGGTTCGGGGCAAAGCCAAGAATGGCACGACGCGGTTCTACCGTGTCGCTACGGCCTACGTCATCCTGCGAGGACTGCGCGTAACCTTGGCTCTTCGTTTCTTCTTGCCGGATGATGACATAGTCACGGTGCTGGATATCTTGCTGCGTCAGCTTGAAAAGATAGAAATCCGTGTGAAACGATTGCTTTTGGACAAAGGGTTCGCCAGCATTGCGGGCATGGAATATCTGACCGAGCGTCAGATACCAGCTCTGATTGCCTGCCCCATCCGTGGGCGGACGGGCGGTACACGCGCCTTGTGTCGTGGGAACAAGAGCTATAGCACAACGCACACCTTCCAGAGCCAGAACAAGAAACCCTTCACCGCTCAGATGGTAGTCTGCCGGGTGTTCACCACGGCCCAGCGTACAGGGCGGATGAAGCGCCGTGCCGATTGGCTGATCTTCATCTCGATCAATCTGGACCTGTCGCCCCGCCAAGCGCGTCGACTGTACCGCAAACGGTTCGGCATTGAAACCGGTTATAGATGCGCCAACCAAGTACGGGGCTGGACCACATCCAAGAACGCTGCCTATCGATTCGTGCTCATCGGACTGAGCTTCTTTCTGCTGAACGTGTGGCTGCACTTGCGTTGGCATTACACCCAGCTTCCGCGCCGTGGCTGCCGCTTGTTAGACACCAAGCGATTCCAATTGAATCGGTTTTCCAAGTTTGTTACCCGTGCATTGGAGCAACACTATGGTTGCGTTCATGAAATCATCGCACCAGCCGCGCCTCGGCCCTAATAATTTGGATCTACTGAGACTGGATTCTGAGCCCCATCCTGGAGGCCGTAGAACGGTTGCTCAGGGCCGAGGTACTGGGCAAGATCGCCGAGATCAGTGAACACATTGCCTACATTGCCAGGGACAACAAACAGAGGAGGTCTGGAGCCGGCGAGCCGCATCGACACCAGCGGTGACCATGCTGCTGTCACAGATCCCTTCTCCCGGTCCACGGTCGCTGCCAACTCTTCGATGGTTGGCGCCTGAAAGAGGGCGGCCAGCGGCAGCTCTACATTGAGTGTTTTGTTTATGAGGGCTAGCAGGCGTATGCCCAACAGCGAGTGCCCCCCAAGGTCGAAGAAGTTGTCATGGACGCCTACCCGCTCAACGCCCAGGACTTGGGCCCAGATACTGGCCAGTGCTTCTTCCCCTGGAGTCCGGGGGGCGGCATAAGCAGCCCCTAACTGAGAAAGACTCCCGTCGGGCTCGGGAAGCGCGTTCCGGTCGACCTTACCGCTGGGCGTGAGAGGCAGTTGCTCCAGAAACACAAAGGCCGTAGGGACCAGCGCCGCTGGTAGTTGCTGACTCAGATAGGTTCTCAATTGGCCAGCCGTCGCACGTTCTTCCCTTGAAGCGACCACATAGGCTGCGAGATAGGTCTCCCCCTGCTTCTGCTTCCGGGAGATAACCACACAGGCCTCCACGGCCGGGTGGCGGGCCAAGATGGCGGTGACCTCGCCAGGTTCTACACGCACCCCTCGGATCTTGACCTGGTCGTCGAGCCGGCCCAGGATCCTCGAGTAGTCCGTCGGGCCGATATCTGCCCCGGTCGCCCGTATAGTACAGCAGGTCTCCCTCGTCGTTATGGAATGGGTTCGGGGCGAAGCGATTCTGTTCTTCCTCGGAGGCATGGACGTAGCCCAGGGTCCGGAAGGGTGTGCGCAGCACGATACTCCCCCAGGTTCACCAATACCACACAACCGCTTTCTGTCTGTGAGAACCAATGCCTGGGTCTGTGGCATCGGCCAGCCTGCAGGTTGGACACCGGGGAGAGGCTCGGCTGGCACACGATAGAAACACTTGACCATGGTGGTCTCGGTGGGCCCATAGAGGTTGATGATTTCGCCTCCACCAGAGAAGGTAGCCCGCCATTTGCGAACCAGCGCCTCGGTGAGCGGTTCACCCGCAAAGAACACCCAGCGCATGGCACGCAGAGAGATGCTCGCTGGAGCATGAGCCAGCCATAGTTGGGCCAGAGATGGCACCGTGTTCACAATCGTGATGCGCTCATGTTCGAGCCACTGCATGAGATTTGCGGATCAAGGGCATCCGTACCATCTGGCAGACAGAGCGTCGCGCCGCTGACCAACGGCAAGAAGACATCCCGTAGAACTGCGTCAAAGGAAAGGCCAATCAACTGCGCTGCCCGGTCTCCTGGTCCGACCGAAAAGGTGTCACGCTGCCAGGCAAGGAAATGTCCCAGGCTCTTGTGACAGCCCAATACGCCTTTGGGCACACCCGTCGTGCCAGAGGTGAAAAAGATGTAGGCCGGATCATCGGGACTCGGGTCTGGCAAAGGACCTGAATCCTGCCCCTCATCCGGCTCTGCACCCATGAACCGGCCTGTCTCTTGGTCTACCCGTAGAACAACCAGATCTGGCCCTCCAGCCTGACCACCCACCCGCCTCGTAAGCGCCACTGACGCGCAACATTGCCTTCGCAGCAGCCTCTCGCAGCATGAGCTGCTGTCGCTGGAGGGGAAGTGAGGGATCAATGGGCAAGAGCACGCAGCCACTCATGAATGTGCCGATCATGCTGGCAATCAAACCAAAGCTCCGCGAACCGAACACTGCTACCACATCCCCTGGCTGCAATCCTCTGGCTAGCAAATGTCGCGCTAGGGAATGGGCACACTCGGACAATGTGCCGTAGGTCCAGTTTCGTCCAGCTTGGATGACCGCTGGGCTGTCTGGTGCGCGATCTGCCCACGCGGCGAACATTTGCATCACCGTTTCCTGGGGCGGTTCAGCCAGAAGGGCGCGCGGATCAGGCAGCAAGGGGTGGGCTTCTGATGTCACAAGAGAGAGTGTGTTGATAGGTTTTTCAGGAGCAGAGAGGACCTGCTCGAGCAACTGCCGGTATTGCCTCAGCATCTCGGCCATGCGCGCCTGGCTGAATAGGTCGGCATTATAGACGAAACGCAACTGAATGCTCTCGCCCTGGTCCGAGACATACACAGCTAAGTCGAAATTCGAACTTTGTCCCCCTGCGAGGGAGGTTGCTGATGCTGAGCCCTTGCAGAGCCAGGGGTGTGTTCCGTGCGGGGAGCATGTTGAAGAAGACCTGAAAGAAGGGAGTACGGCCAAGTTCGCGTTCCGGCTGGAACTCCTCGAGAAGTTTTTCAAAAGGGACATCCTGATGATCATAGGCCGCCAGGGTGGTCTCGCGCACTCGGTGGAGCAGTTCGAAAAATGATGGCTGCCCGGACAGATTGTGCAGGACCAGATTGTTCAGGAAGAAGCCGATCAAAGCCTCAGTCTCGCGGGTGATTCCGGCCGGCAATGGGTGTACCGAACGAACGAGACGTCCTCCTGGCCAGTGAGGCGGTAGAGCAGCGCCTTGAACGCGGCCAGCAAGGTCATGAACAGGGTGGTGCGCTCCCGTTGGCCGAGTGTTTTGAGCGCATGGGTCGTACCCCTTCGGTATCTCCAGGGACTGCGTCCCCCCCCGATAGGTCTGCATTGGCGGACGCTGGTGGTCAAGGGGCAGCTCCAGGTTGGGCGGAGCGCCTTCAAGCTGCTGCTTCCAGTAGCCAAGCTGTTTCTCCAATACCTTCCCCCGAAGCTACTTCCCTGCTGCCACAGGGCATAGTCCGCGTACTGGATGGGTAGCTCGGGAAGCGGTGAAGGTTTTCCAGCGGCAGAGGCAGCGTACAGGTCAGATTTCGCGGCGGAGGATGCCCATTGACCAGCCGTCGGAGATGATGTGGTGGATGCTGAGGAGCAGCACATGCTCTTCATCCTGCAGCCGCCACAAGGCGGCTCGCAGAAGTGGACCCTGGGCCAGGTCGAAGGGCTGCCGGGCACCCTCCTCAACCAGCCGCTGGACTTTATCCTGCCGCTTGCTCTCGGGGCAGCTCTCGTAGATCGACCACCGGCAGGCTCAAGGCCAGGGCTGGGAGATCTTTTGCACTGGCCGGCCATCCATGGCGAAGAAGGTGGTTCGCAAAGCCTCGTGGCGCCGTACTGACCTCGTTAAGGCTCTGCTTCAGCGCTGCTACGTTCAGCGGTCCCAAAATCTGATAGGCTCTGGACATAATGCGGACGGGACTGCCAGGCTCCAACTGGTCGAGGAACCATAACCGCTCCTGGCCAAAGGACAGCGGTATCTCGTCGAGATCGTGTCTCCGGGGCCTCACCTGTTGCCGAGTCGGTGCTATTCCTCCTTCCCCTCGAGGAGGTAGGCAAGAAGCTCTAGATTCTCCTTACTAGTGAGTTCATTGCTATCTAGGCGCTTTTCGGTCTGGTGGGTCACGCATACTTCTTCCTCCGCCTTTGCTTCTCTAAACATCCTCTTGACCTCGTTGGCCGGGATGCCTTCAACCTTGTTCCAGAGTTGGGCGATTCTCTGTCTGTCCTGCTCTCTCCTCCCGGGCGATGATCGCCTCTGACAGCTCGGCAATCGTGGGCGCCTCAAATATCGTGAGCAGGGGGACCTCTACGCGCAGGGAATCTCGCACGCGGAGGCAATCTGGGTGGCCAGCAGCGAGTGTCCTCCCAGTTCAAAGAAGCTGTCGTGGATGCCAATCTTCTCGATGCCAAGGACCTCGACAAAGATGTCGGCCAGCACTTCCTCGAACCGGTGTGCGGAGGACCACGGAGGCCTGCGCTGGTTCGTGTCTTGCCCAATCGGGCTCGGGAAGTGACTGTCGGTCGACTTTGCCATTGGGTGTCAGCGGGAGAGCCTCGAGCATCGCAAAGGCGGCAGGGACCATATAGTCGGGCAGCTTTTCCCGGAGAAAGCCACGCAGATCAGAGGGAATCAGGGTTGCCCCGCCCTCCGGGACGACGTAGGCCACCAGCCGCTGGTCGCCCTGTGTCTTTTCCTTGATCAGCGCAGCCGCCTGTCCCACGTCCGGATGTTGCCGCAGGACGGCCTCAACCTCCCCGAGTTCAACGCGGAAGCCACGGATCTTCACCTGGAAGTCCTTTCGGCCTTGGTGAACAAGGTGGCGGTCGTGCGACATGCTACCCAAGTCTCCGGTGAGATAGATGCGCTGGTTTGTATCATCTGGATCGTCAAGAGACTTGGCTAGAGTCAGTTCAGGACTTCCTCCAATAGCCAGAGGAGAGGTAAGGGCTCTTCACTGCAATCTCACCAGTGTGATTGAATCCGACCTCAAGGCCAGCATCATCACGCAGCAAGACCTCCATGTCCTGGACCGCATTGCCAACAGGCACATTGTGGCCGACGATGGGCTCGTCATTGCTGATGAAGCTCCAGCGGAAGGTCATGGTCTCTGTGGAGCCTAGGCTGTTCACCACAACACAGTGAGGGGCGAAATGCTCTCTACATAGTCCAATATCCTTGCTGCTGACCGGTTCTCCCGAAAGGTTGATCAAACGCAAGCTGGGGAAGCTCTCATTCCCGGACAGCACGCTGCAGAAGTGGCGAAAGACAGTCGGGACAAATCGGGAGATCGTAACATCCTGCCCGATGAGCCAGGCAGCCAAGTTGGCCAGGCCCTCCTCTTTGATGTCGAAAGGGTAGAGCGTTGCACCGTTGAGCAGTGCACCGTATGTTGCGCGCACAGAATCCACAAAGCTGCAAGAAGAGAGGAGCACGATACGGTCCTCTGTGCAGATGTGGAGTCCATTCGTGTAGTTCATGATCTCATGAAGCAGATTGCGATGGCTGTGAGCGACCCCTTTGGGCTGACCGGTTGAGCCCGAAGTATAGAGCAGAAAGGCAAGCCTATCCGGCGATATGGGTAGACCCGGAGAGTCTGTTGATGTGCTGCCATCGAGCTCATCTACATCCTGAATTTGGTGCACGCTCTCAGCCAGTATCCTGGCCAAACCCACATTCCGCCTGTTAGTCAGGATGAGGGGTTGCCTGCGAATCCCGAAGCGAATAGCTGATCCTGGCTTGGGGATAGGCGGGATCCAGCGGGACGTACATCTTCCCAGCCTTGAGTGCCCCCAAAATAGTCGCAATCAGCGGTGCCCCCTGCTCAAGAAGTACAGCGACGGGCATCTCACGGTCGCCAAGCTGCCGGAGGATGCCATGTGCCACTCGGTTGGCAGCTCTGTCCAACTCGTCGTAGGTGAGCTCCTGGCTCGATGTCTTGACCGCGAGTTTCTGGCCATACTCGACCGCCAGCTTTTCGAACCGGTCAGGGATCGATTGCTCGATTTCGTCTCTTGCGAAGGCGATGAACTCACCGCTGGGATGGAACCACTTTCCTTGAGTTTTCCCCTGGCTTTGCGTAGTGCCAAAGGGTAGTCGGGCAGCTTCACTCATCAGATGTCTCCAAAGCAATCGAGCCAGGCGCCAGAAATCGCCGTAAGCGCAAAGCCTGACCTCTCCAACATGCCCGTCAACTCCGGGGCGGTATCGTAGTCCTGCTCCCACCAGTGTAGGCCCCCCTCCCATTTGAACCGCTTTCCTCCACAAGGAGGTCCCCTGTCCGCAGCAACAGCTCTGCCTCCGCCCGTTGCCGGGCTGGGGCACGGAAGTGCCATCTTTAACCATTTGACAGAACGTGGTCGATACGCGCTCGCAGCTTTGCTGCCAAGGCTTGCATGTGGGTTTCTTCTATTGGGACATCCAGGCCGACAATGGTCGCATGGTTGCCCGGGAACTCGTGTACCTCTGCTCCAAGAAGGGCCAGTTTGCACCAATCCAACTGAGAATTCTCGTCGATTCTGAGCGAGTCCTCGGTGAGGAAAAGGTCCAGCCTCCCATGATACGGCTGTGGCCTGTAGCGGACAAGGGCCAATCTATTGGCGATTACCTTGAGCTTCAACCGTACATAGTCCACCTGTCCGCTCGATGGTTTGGATAGAATCTGGCGCGCGTGCTTGCCAAAGCGTGGCAGCAAGCGTTCCAGTACTGACCAGGCAAGATCCAGGTACGCGCCGATGCCTGGACCCCGCTGCCCCGCGGGTTCGACCATAGCTAGGAAGGGTACCTGCTGCCCTTGAGCTTGAAGCTGCTGGGCCATCTCAAAGGCTACAACCGCGCCAGCGCATACCCCACCCAAAAGGTATGGCCCCTCGGGCTTGACTTCACGTAATTGCTCCAGATAATAGGCAGCCAAGGCTTCAATCCGGACCGGGTTCGCCATCCCGTCCTGGAGACCATAAAACGGTTGATCGGGGCCAAGCTGGCGGGATAGGATGCCCAGGTCAGCGAACACATTGCCCAGATTACCAGGCAGGAAGAATAGGGGCACCCTGGAGCCGGTGCTTCTGATCGCGATCAAAGAGGTCGAGATCACTGACTGTTGCTTCCCTCCCTCGCCGAGGTGACCTGCCTGCAGTGCGATGGTGGGCGCCTGGAACAGGGTGGTCAGTGGAAGGGATTCCCCAAATTCCTTTCTTATCTGAGCAAACAAGCGCACGCCTAACAGCGAGTGTCCGCCAACGTCAAAGAAGCTGTCGTGGACGCCAACCCGGTCCATGCCAAGGATCTGGGTCCAGATGCCGGCCAGTTTCTCTTCCGCAGGTGTCCGGGGGGCGACATAGGCAGCTTCCAACTCCGACCGGACCCGGTCAGGCGCAGGCAGCGCACGGCGGTCCAGTTTTCGGTTTGGCGTCAGAGGCAGGGCGTCGAGTGCGACAAAGGCCGAAGGGACCATGTAGGCAGGCAGCCTTGCGCTCAAGTGACCGCGGAGGTCAGCGCCTGCCGGCGCCGGCTCCTGCGCAGGGACGACGTAGGCGACCAACCGTATCTGTCCGGGCTGGTCTTCCCGGGCCAGGACAACGGCTTCCTGGATGTCATCGTGCTGGCTCAAGACCGCCTCAATTTCGCCCAGCTCAATGCGAAAGCCGCGGATCTTGACCTGGTGGTCGTTGCGGCCGGCAAACTCGACGGTACCGTCGGGCAGGTAGCGGCCCAGATCGCCAGTCTTGTAGAGACGGTCGTACTCGAGATTGGTGAATGGGCTAGTGAGAAATCGCTCTCGGGTCAGCGGCTCATCGCCCAGGTATCCGCGGGCCAGGTGAGGGCTGCGGATGTGAATCTCGCCCAATTCGCCGACTCCGGCCAATTTCCGCTCGCCATTCAGTACCAGCAACTGCGCGTCAGGCATGCCGGAACCGAGGGGATAGACGGCCTTGGCCCTATCCCTTTGGGCATTGGGGGGGATGGTGTAATAGGCTACGGCGCGTTGGGTTTCGGTGGAACCGTACGAATTGATGCAGGTGACGTTAGGAGCGAGGCTTGTGAGCCGCTGTACCTCGACCTGGGTCAGTTTGTCGCCGACAAAGAAGGCATAGCGCAAAAATGGCAGGCGACGCTCTGGGCCGGCTGTTTCGGTGAGGATCTGGCTCATTGCAGGGGTAAGATGGACGAAAGAGATCTTCTCCCGAGCCATCCAGTCAGCCAGCCCGCCCGGGGTGCCGATGGTGTCGTCATCGGGGCTACAGACGGTAGCTCCGATCCAGAGGGGGGTAAAGATGTCTCGCTGCAGGGGGTCATGGGACAGGCCGGAGAGCATGCTAAAGTGGTCCGCTGGCGATAGGTCAAAGGTTTCTTGCTGCCACGGCATAAAGTGGGTAAGGGGTCCATGGCGGCCGAGGATGGCCTTGGGCATGCCAGTCGAGCCAGAAGTGAAAGCTACATAGGCCAGGTCATCTGGTCCAACGGTCAGGGCGGGATCGTCGGTGGGGTGGGAGCCGAAGGCATGGTGGGACTGGGCTTCAGCCTGGCTGGGAAGAGTAAGCCTGCAGCAGAGGGGGGAGGCGGCCAGGAATGCCTCGAGTGGCTCTGGCACGTCCCCAGTGGCTTTGGTCTGGATCCAGCCTCGAGGTCCTACAGTGCGGAGATAGTCGGCCAGGCGGGCGGGCGGGTAGGCGGGGTCGAGGAGGAGGAAAGCTGCCCCCGCCTTGAGCACGCCTAGGATGGCCCACACCAGCGCCGCACTGCGATGGCCGAAGATGGCCACGATGTCCTGGGGCTGGATGCCATTGGCCCGCAGGTAGTTGGCCAAACGGTTGCTCCAGCGGTCCAATTCCTGGTATGTCCACTGCTCATGTTCGTCGACCACGGCCATATGTTCGGGCGCCTGTCGCGCGCGCTCCGCGAACTGACGATGGATGGCTCCTTGCCACTCACCGGACAGGGGAAGCGTCGGATCGGGCAACAGCTTTTTGGCTGCCGGCGTCACCAATGAGAGACTGGAGAGCCTCTGCTCTGGGTTCTCAGCGATCTGTTCCAGCAGATGCTGGTATTGGGCCAACATCTCGGTCATGCGGTCCTGGTCAAAGAGATCGGCGTTGTAGACAAAGTCTACCCGAACATTGCCACTTTCTTCCCAGACATAGGCGGTCAGATCAAAATTGGAGCGAATGTAGTCCAGCTCGTACCACCTAACTCTGAGCCGAGACAAAGTGAACGGAGACTCCTCACCCGGATACAGGTTGAAAAAAACCTGAAACAGTGGTGTGCGGCCAAGATCTCGTTGTGGCTGCAGCTTCTCCAGCAATCCTTCAAAAGGGAGATCCTGGTGATCATACGCCTCCATGGCAGTCTCGCGTACGCGGCGCAGCAGTTCGAGGAAGGTTGGCTGTCCTGACAGGTTTGTGCGCAGAACCAGCGAGTTGAGGAAGAAGCCAATGAGGCCCTCGACCTCGGGGCGAGTCCGGCCTGCAATGGGCGTTCCAACGACGACGTCATCCTGCCCTGTGAGGCGGAACAGCAGTGTCTTGAACGCTGCCAGCAAGGTCATAAAAAGGGTGGCACTCTCCCGGCGGCCAAGTTCCTTGAGCGCCCGGCTGAGCGTCTCAGGTATCTCCATCGATTGGCGCGCCCCCCGGTAGGTCTGTACCGGCGGACGAGGGTAATCGGAAGGCAGGTCAAGTGCGGGTGGCGCACCGTCGAGCTGCCGTCTCCAGTAATCGAGCTGTCTCGCCAGTACCTCGCCCTGAAGCCGCTCCCGCTGCCAAGCGGCATAGTCGGCATACTGAATAGGCAGATCTGGGAGTGGGGAGGGCTCTCCACGGGTAAAAGCTTCATACAGGGCTGAAAGCTCCTGATGAAGGATACCAAGCGACCATTCGTCGGAGACAATGTGGTGCATGGCCAGGATCAGTATATGCTGCTCGACATCCAGCCGTAGCAGGGTTGCCCTGAAGAGTGGGCCTCGAGCCAGATCGAAGGGGCACTGGACTTCTTCCTCCACCAGCCGGCGGGCCTCGGCATCCCGGTCGCTATCAGGGCTCTCATGGAGATCCACGACTGGTATGGTCAAGTCAAGGGCCGGGGTGATCACCTGCACAGGCTGTCCATCCAAGGCTGAGAAGGTGGTGCGCAGCGACTCGTGGCGCTGTACGATCTCCTGAATGCTCCTTTCCAGCGCCGTCACATTGAGCGGGCCGGCCAGGTGAAAGGCTTCAACCACATTGTAGGCGGCCTGACAAGGCTCCAACTGGTCCAGGAACCACATTCGCTCTTGTGCAAAGGATGTCGGAAGTATAAAGGCCCTTTGTTCCATCGATGGGTTCTCAGACATTGCTATCCGTATCGTCGAGTATCTTGAGCTCATCTGAAGAAAGCACCCTCACATTCTGCGCCCTGCGAGGGCCTGCCGAGATTGCCGGTCCCTCGTGTTGTGAGTCTTTTGCTTTCAGCTCCCTGACCGCCTGGGCAAGGCCCGCAATCGTCGGGGTTTCGAACATGCTGCGCACAGCGAGCTCTACATGCAAGGCGGCGCGCACGCGAGAGATGACTTGGGTCGCCAGGAGAGAGTGCCCACCCAAGTCAAAAAAGTTGTCAGAGACGCCCGGCTTCTGTACGCCAAGCACCTCGCTCCAGATATTGGCCAACGCCTCCTCATCTGGTGTCCGGGGGGCAACGTACTCATGGCCCAGTAGCTCCCGGGACCACTCGGGCTGAGGCAGCGCCCGGCGATCGATTTTTCCGGTTGTCGTTTGCGGAAGGGATTCCAGAGTCACAATGGCCGATGGCACCATGTACTCGGGGAGTCGAGCGCGCAGGAACCGCCGCAGATCGCTCATCGACGGAGATAGCGCGTTGTATGGAACTACGTAGGCCACCAGCCGTGTGCCACCCAATCCGGGAGTATCCTCCTGAGGTACCACGACTGCTTCCTTCACGGCCTCATGCTGCATCAAGACTGATTCAATCTCACCCAGCTCGACCCGGAAGCCACGAAGTTTGACTTGGTGGTCCCGGCGACCCAGGAACTCAATGTTGCCATCGGCTAGGAAACGTACCAAGTCCCCGGTGCGATACATTCGGGCCCCTGGTTCTTGGCTAAAAGGACAGGGGACAAAACGTTCGGCCGTCAGACTAGGCTGGTTGAGATAGCCCCGAGCCAGACCCATACCCGCGATGCACAGCTCGCCGCGCACTCCGATGGGCACTGGAGCCAGGCGTTCGTCCAGTACGTAGGCCTGGGCATTGCTGATGGGGCGTCCAATCGGTATCTCACGACCTGTTGCCACGAGTTCTGCCGTATTGTCCAGCGCGCAGCTCGTGCTATTGATCGTTGTTTCTGTTGGACCATAGCCATTCAGTAGCCACACGCGATCTCCGACACGCGCATACCAAGAAGCCAGTCGCTTCGGAAGAGCCCTCTCCCCACCGAAATTGATGAGCCTGATCGTCTCCGGAAACTCCAGATCAAGCTCATCCATCGCGTCGACCAAAGCGTGCCACACAGCTGTTGGCGGATCGAGGGCGGTGACCTGCTGATCATGACATACCTGCAGGATCATGGATGCCGAGGCGAGGATCTCGTCAGGAGGTAAAACCAGGGTGGCCCCACTGAGCAGACTGGTAAAGACCTCGTGCGCGGCTGAGTCAAAACTGATGGAGGCTACCTGCAGCAGCCTTTCGCCAGGGCCTCGCCCAAGTTCAGTGCATGCGGCCAGGGTATAGTTTACAAGGGCCTTGTGGGTGATCTGTACGCCTTTGGGCTGTCCCGTCGACCCTGAAGTGTAGACGACATACGCCAGGTTATCGGGGCTGGCCCTATTGACTGGAGCCTGGCTGTTCTCTGTGGCGATACTCTCCCACTCGCTATCCAGTTGAATTAGCTCTACCGAAGGCTCAGGCAGACTATCGAACAGCCCGCCTGAGGTCAGAAGTAGACCTACTCCCGCAGCTTTCAGCACCAAGGTCAGCCGGTCAGTGGGTAGGCAGGGTCTAGGGGCACATAGCCTCCCCCCGCTTTGAGGACGCCCAGGATGGCCACTACCACATCGAGCGAGCGCTCCATGCAGATCCCGACAAGAACCTCCGGCCCAACACCCAGGTCGAGCAGGCGGTGCGCGAGCTGATTGGCGCGTAGCTCCAGTTCCCCATAGGTCAATGCCTGATCGCCAAAGACTACGGCCGGAGCACCTGGGGTCCGTTCCGCCTGGACGTCGAACAGCTGATGCGCGCATAGGCCTGCGGCATGATCTGCCTGCGTTTGATTCCACTCTACCAGTATTAGCCGCAGTTCTGGCTCTGTCAGCAATGACAGCCTGGAGATAGGCTGCTGCGGATTGGCCACAACGCATTCTAGCAGGGTTTGAAAGTGACCCAGCATGCGTTCGATCGTTGCATGCTCGAACAGATCAAGGGAATAGTTCACTACGCACCGAAGCTGGTCGGCTTCCTGCAGGATATCCAGGGACAGGTCAAACATGGCCGAGCTATACTCGATGCTCAGGCGCGATATGTCCAGCCCGTGTAACGCCAACACCTCAGGCTCGCGGGCCAGAAGCTGAAACATCACGCGGAACAATGGGTTGCTTCCCGGGGTACGGTCTGGTCGCAGTGTCTCAACCAGTTTTTCAAATGGAAGATCTTGGTGATCGTAGGCATCCAGGCACACCTGGCGTACCCGCTCCAGAAGTTGCCAGAAACTGGGATCGCCGGCCAGATCGGTGCGCAGCACCATGGTGTTGACAAAAAAGCCGATCAGCGCTTCGGTCTCTGGCCTGGTGCGACCAGCAATGGGGGCGGCGACGACGATGTCATCCTTTCCAGAGTAGCGCCACAGCAGTACCTTGAAAGCAGCCAGAAGCGTCATGAAAAGTGTGACCCCTGCCTGCTGGCTCAGGAGTTCAATGGCTGCGGCGAGGTCTGTGGAGAGAGCCAAAGCCTGTTCAGCCCCCCGTGCGGTCTGAACAGGCTGCGGAGGGTGGTCAACGGGCAGGGCCAGATCGCCGGGAATCCCGTCAAGCTTGTGCTTCCAGTAGGCCAGCTGGTCCCCCAGCACGTCTCCCTGCAGCCAGCCCCGTTGCCAGATGGCGTAATCCGCATACTGTAGGGAAAGCTCAGGAAGGGGGGATGGCCTCCCTGCGGTATAAGACTTGTAGAGGGCTGACAGCTCTGGAAATAGCACCATGTCGGTGGACCAGCCGTCAGAGATGATGTGGTGCAATGCCAGGACAAAGGTGTGAGCCTCTCTGCCCAGTCGCAATAGCAGGGACCTCGCGAGAGGTCCTTGGGCCAGGTCAAAGGGTTGCTGGACATAGTCCTTGACGAGTTGCAGTGCTTTCGCCGCCCGCTGGCTCTCAGGCAGATCTTGGAGATTCACCACCTGCAGTTTCAGCCACAGGTCTGGATGGACGCGCTGGGTGGGCAGGCCATCCACGGTTGGGAACGTTGTCCGCAGTACCTCATGGCGGCGAACGATCTCGTTGAGGCTTTGTTCCAGCGCCTCCACGTTGAGGGGCCCCGAAAGCCGGAAGACTTCGTAGGTGTTGTAGATCGGACTGCCTGGCTCCAACTGGTCCAGGAACCAGAGCCGCTCCTGGGCAAAGGAGAGCGGTACCTCGTCGAGTTCCGGTCTCGAGGGGAATCGCCTGCTGGGTGGGGGCATCAATGCCTTCCTCCTGGAGCAGGTAGGCTAAGAGCCGGCGCCCCTCAGCAGAGAGTTGGCTCAGGCTCGAAAGGTCTCCAGTGCCCATCATGAAGACTCTCTCTCCTGGAGCATTTTCCGGACCTCTTCGGCTGGCATGCTCTCGAGGTTCCTGAGTATCTGGGCCATCTTCTCGGTCTGGCCAAGTGTGGGCTCATGAGCGAT
Organism: uncultured Chloroflexia bacterium; assembly: GCA_963700285.1. Classification (GTDB taxonomy): domain Bacteria; phylum Chloroflexota; class Anaerolineae; order JAAYZQ01; family JAAYZQ01; genus CAWANP01. The sequence continues at coordinate 1,332,937 of CAVOXA010000001.1, forward strand.
GATAGCCTGCGCAAGCCCGGCAACGGTGGGCGCTTCAAAGATGGCTCGCAGAGGAACCTCTATCGGCAATGCCTGCCGTGCGCGGGAGATGACCTGTGTAGCCAGCAGCGAGTGCCCTCCGAGCTCGAAGAAGTTGTCATGAACGCCAACCTTTTCGACGCCCAAGACCCGTACCCAGATCCCAGCCAGTACTTCTTCGACCGGTGTACGGGGGGCAACGAACAGTTCCTCCAGCTCTCGCTTGAACCAGTCCGGGGCAGGAAGCGTACTGCGCGCTACTTTGCCACTGGGCGTCAGCGGCAAAGACTCGAGCATCACATAGGCTGCAGGCAGCATATACTCGGGTAGCCTTTCCTGGAGAAAGCTACGCAGGTCGGCAGGGACAAGGACCTGGTCTTCATCTGGGACCAGGTAGGCTACCAGCCGCTGGTCCCCCTGCATCCCCTCCCTGACCACGACCACTACCTCTTGTACGCCTGGGTGTCGCCCTAACAACGTCTCGATCTCCCCCAGCTCAACCCGGAAGCCGCGGATCTTGACCTGGTAGTCACTGCGACCCAGGAACTCGATGTTGCCATCGGGTAGGTAGCGGGCCAGGTCTCCGGTTTTGTACAGACGCAAGCCCGGCACGTCAGCGAAGGGGCTGGGAACGAACTTGTCAGCGGTCAAGTCCGGACGATTGAGGTAGCCCCGGGCCAGGCTGTCACCGCCAATGTAGAGGTTGCCGGTAACGCCAACCGGCACAGGTTGCTAGGTTGTTGTCCAGCAGGTAGATCTGGGTGTTGGCGATGGGCTGGCCAATGGAGGGGAGCGCGGGCCAGCCGGCCGGCGAATCCTCCAAGGTGAAGCCGGTCACCACGTGGGTCTCTGTGGGACCATACTGGTTGTGGAGTGTGCAGCCCTCCAGTCCGGCAAGAGCTCCACGATTGGTGGCGTGATCTGCAACTGCTCGGCCGTCGTCACAATCTCGCCAAGACTGCTGGGCACCGTTCGCTGGCTGGCCGCTACCTCGGCCAACTGCTGCAGGGCAATGACCGGCAGGTTCATTCTCTGCACCGACTGCTCTGGAGATGAACTCCAAGAGGCCTGCTGCGTCCCGTCGCAGATTGCTCTGTCATCAGGACCAAAGTTCCCCCCGAAGCCCAACTCCAGAACATATCCACAAAGGAGGCATCGAAACTCAGAGGCGAGAACTGCAACATCCTGGTCCGTACCTGACAGCCTCGAATTCTGGACCTGCCATCGGATCAGATTGTAGAGAGGCCGGTGGTGCATGGCCACCCCTTTGGGCACCCCGGTAGAGCCTGAGGTGTAGAGCACGTAGGCCAGATTCTCACGCTGAGACCCCGCTGATCGGGGTTCTCTTCGCTTTCCTGGGCGATGGCTTGCCAATCTGTGTCCAGGCGAATGACCTTTGCTCGGTGCTCAGGCAGCGCGTGTAGCAGTCGCTCTTGAGTCAACAGCACCGGTACCCGGGAATCCTGCAACATGAATGCCAGCCGCTGCTGTGGAAGGGACAGATCCAGCGGCACATATGCCCCACCAGCCTTCAGAATGCCCAGCACGCCGACTACCATATCTAGCGAACGCTCTACACAGATTCCCACCAGTGTCTCGGGCCCAACGTCGTGCTTGTGCAGATAATGCGCTAGCTGGTTGGCCCGGGCGTTGAGATCGCCATACGTCAATGATTGGCCCTCGAACAGCGCCGCCAGGGCGCCAGGGGTTCGCTCCATCTGATTCTCGAAGAGATGGTGGACACATGGTACCTCAGAGTACCCTGCCTGCGTGCTGTTCCACTCTACAAGTAGCTGACGGCACTCGGCTCCAGTTAGGAGTGGCAACACTGAGATGGGCAGATCTGGGTCGTCTACAATCCCTTCCAGTAAGGTCTGGAGATGCCCGAGCATTCGCCTCACCGTGGCTGATTCAAACAGGTCGGTATTGTATTCTAGGGTGGCCCCGAGCTCTCCTTTCTCCTCCCTTGCGAACAGGGTCAGTTCGAACTTGGCAGTTCCACTGTCGACCTCCAGAGGCTCCAATGATAGCCCGCAGAAGTCCATGGCCTGCCCCTCGGCGGGCTCCAGGAGGAGGAACATCACTTGAAATAGTGGGGAGTGACTGAGATTCCGTTCGGGGACCAATTCCGCAACCAACCTCTCGAAGGGCAGATCCTGGTGCGCATAGCTCTCCAAGGCTACCTGCCGCACTCGGCCCAATGCCTCCCGGAAGGTGGGATTGCCCGACATGTCCGTGCGCAGTACTAGCGTGTTCACAAAGAAGCCAATCAGCTCTTCCACCTCATTCCGATTTCGGTTGGCGACGGGAGAGCCCACCACGATGTCTTCCGCACCGGTGTAGCGAAACAACAAGACCTTGAACGCTGCCAACAAAGTCATGAACAGCGTTGCATCCTCGTGGCGGCTCAGGGCTTTGAGCCTCCGTAGCTGAGGAGCTGAAAGCAGCCGCCGGGATTCGTACGCACCTCTATGGGTCTGTCTTGCCGGTCGAGGGTGATCGGTTGGCATACCTATTGAAGCCGGAGTGCCAGCCAGTTTCTCCTTCCAATAGGAAAGCTGGTCCTCCAGGGTTTTTCCCGCCAGCCACTCTCGCTGCCATACCGCATAGTCGGCGTACTGGACTGGGAGTACTCCAAGCCGGGACGGGGTACCGGTTCTGTACGCCTCATAGAACGAGGACAGTTCGTGGAGCATGACCCCCGTTGACCATTCGTCGCTGACAATATGGTGCATGTTCAGCAGCAGGAGGTGCTCCGTACTGCTCATTCGTATCAACCTGCCTCGGACGAGCGGGCCGGTGGCCAAGTTAAAGGGCTGCTTCGCCTCCTCGCGCAATAGCCGCCATCCCTCTGCCTCCCGCTCTGTCTCTGGCAAAACCCCTAGATCCACCACTGGCAGGGCTAGGGGCATGGCAGGGGCTATGACTTGGTATGGAATTCCCTCGACGGCAGAAAAGGTCGTGCGCAGGACCTCGTGGCGTTCGATGATCGCATTGAGACTCTGTTCCAGCACGAGCGCATCAAGCGCACCGGTCACGCGAAAGGCCGAGGGGACGTTGTAAAGAGGACTGTCTGGCTCGAACTGGTCCAGGAACCACAAACGCGCTTGCGCGAAAGACAACGGCAAGTTCCCTTGTCGAAAGGTGGGAAGCAGTGGCGCCTGGCTGGCCTCGACGTCGCGCAAGAATGCCAGGATCTCGATCTTGCGCTCGGCTAGCTCTTTTCGCAGGGCAGGCGTCAGTGCACCCCGCGGCGCACGAAAGCCCAGTTGGTCACCTTCTGCCCACACCCTGATATTCTGGCTGCGAAGAAGCGTGAGGAACTCCAGGGCCGTCATAACCGTCCCTCCTCGAGTCCGCTGCCGGCATCACCGAGCGGGCCTGGCTGGCCTTGAGTCACCCACTGGATGGTCTCGATCGACTCAGCGAGGCTGGCAACCGTCGCTGTCTCAAAAAGGCTGCGGAGGGGCAATTCCACTTGAAAGGCCTCGCGTACACGAGATACTACCTGCGTGGCCAGCAAGGAGTGGCCCCCCAATTCGAAAAAGTCATCCTGCACGCCGATGGGTCTCAGGCCAAGAACCTCAGCCCAAATACCGGCCAGCCTTTCCTCGACAGGCGTACGCGGTGCGATGTAGGGCTCCTCCAACTCCGGGCGGCCCTGACCTGGCGCTGGCAGCCCCTGGCGGTCTATCTTGCCATTCGGTGTCAAAGGTAAGGCTCTGAGCCTCACAAATGACGAGGGAATCATATAGTCAGGCAATTGCTGTGCCAGGAAACGGCGCAGTTGTGGCACCAGCTTGGCGGTCTGTGTTTCCTGCAATGGGGTGCTTGCAAAGCTGTGCCAGTCTTGCTCTTGAGCCTGCGAAGACTGGCAGCTTGGAAAGGCTACCCAGGGTGTCTTCATTGTCCCCTGCTGGCGCCTGCGGAACAATATGTCAAAGCAGCCTTCTGCCCCAGCGCCCGACCAGCCTATATCGACTTCATAGGGTAATTCGTTGCCCAGGCACCATAGAGACTCAGGGTCTATGCCTGTCTGGGGTAGCTCGGTCAGCCTGTCCCGCAGGGTACCTGCCTGATTGGGTGGGATCTCGCCGTGCAGCCAGGCCAGACTCTGTAGATCTGGCCCCAATCGTGCGTTGGGAACGTGTCTAAGGCCGATCGCCTCTGGGTTCTTGTCCAAGAGCAATTGGTGCAGATCGGGCACAATCAAAGTGCTCTGATCCCAATCCAACCACTCCACCTCTACGCTGCGAGAAGCTTCGGCCTCAATGTGGAGCAGCACATCGTAGCGGAACTTGGTCTGTTCGTTTGCGTATCGGCCCCGCTGGTGCAAGATCTCGACGTGGCTGATTCGGGGCAGGCGCTGTGGGAGGGCGACGAAAAGGGCTGGGTCAAGCACCAACTGCTCCTCACGCTCCACCTGTCTCCTCACACGTTGCTGCAGCGTCTGTCGGGATACAGAAGGTGAGGCTCTATGCAGTTGCACCGAAGTGTGGAAGGTCTCCAGCAGTGGCAGGCTGCGTACGTCGCCTACAAAGACAAAGCCCCCGGGTGCGGTGGCCGCCACTGCATCGTCGAGGACACGCAAGAGGTAGCTCAGGCTGGGAAAGTACTGGACGACAGAACTCAGAAGGACAGCATCGAAGGCATGCGGCTCAATGCCCGTAAAGTCATCTGCTGGGCGATGGTCGAGAGTCAGATGAGGCAGGGACATCGCAATCCGGTCCACCTGTTCCTGTATATAGTTCACAGCCACGGAGGAAAGGTCTGTTCCCCAGTAGTCGGTGCTTTCGGGGGCAAGCCTGAACAACAGCAGCCCTGTGCCGCAACCGATTTCAAGGATCCGTTGGGGGCGTAGTGACTTTATTCGGGTCACTGTCTGTTCCACCCACTCGCGCACTTGTTCTGCAGGGACGGGCAGGCCGGTGTAGCTGCTGTTCCATCCGCTGATATTGAAGGTGGGGTCTGCCTGAAGCGAGTCTTGCTCGTAGGCGTCATCGTACACGGTCTGCCAGTGGGATAGGTGGTCGGTCTGCGCAAACGGCTCCGGATCTGCCGAGTCCGCGGACTCGGCACGCTGAGTGAAATAGGCCGCCAACCGCTTGTCACCGTTGGTCTCCTCTCTGGCAATCACAACGGCCTCACGCACCAACGGGTGCTGTGCCAGGGCGGCCTCGATTTCGCCCAGTTCGATGCGGAAGCCACGTATCTTGACCTGATGATCGGAACGGCCCAAGAATTCGACATCGCCGTTGGGCCGCTGGCGAGCCAGGTCGCCAGTTTCGTAGAGCCGTGCCCCGCGCCGGCCGCTGAAGGGATCGGGAATGAACTTTTCCGCCGTGAGCCCGGGACGGTTGAGATAGCCCCACGACAGGCCATCCCCACCGATATAGAACTGGCCAGGTTCCCCGATAGGTACCGGCTGGAAGGAGGAGTCCAGAATGTAGACCTGCGTGTTGGCAATGGGCTGCCCAATCGGCACGGGGCCTTCACCGGCGCGCACACGTTTCACGGTGGACCAGATTGTGGTTTCTGTGGGCCCGTACAGGTTCCACACCTCTGCGCTGCGCTGCAACAGTTGGTCGGCCAGGTTGCGGGGCAATGCTTCCCCTCCACAGAGGATCCTTAACTGGGAAGATCCCCCCCATCCTGATTCCAGCAACATGCGCCAGGTCGCGGGGGTTGCCTGCATCACGGTCGCTCCGGACGCGTCCAGCGTGTGCGCCAGCCGGCTGGGGTCAGTGCTCGTCTCTCGGCTGGCCAGTACCAGCCGGGCGCCCACGCTTAGGGGCAGGAATAGCTCCAGGGCCGCAATATCGAAGGACAGGGTAGTCACGGCCAGAAGCGTGTCCCCCTGAGCCAGGCCAGGTTTGCAGCGCATGGAATTCAAAAAGTTGACCACGGCACAGTGAGGAATCTGGACGCCTTTCGGCTGCCCCGTGGAACCAGAAGTATGGATCACGTAGGCCAAGCTCATGGGCGATGCCGCGCTCGGCAAGTTCTGGGTGCTTTGTCCAGAGACCATCTGCCAGTCTCCATCCAGGCACATTTTGTGGGCCTGATGCTTGGGCAGCGCAGAAAGGAGGCGCTGGTGAGTCAACAGTACTGGCACCTGGGCGTCCATCAGCATGAAAGCCAACCGTTCCCCAGGGAAAGCCGGATCCAGAGGTACATAGGCGCCACCCGCCTTGAGAACACCCAGCAGACCCACCATCATGTCTAGTGAGCGCTCCAGGCATACGCCTACCAAGACCTCTGGCCCTACGTCCAAAGTCCCAAGATAGTGAGCCAGTTGGTTGGCTCGTGCGTTCAGCTCGTGGTAGGTAAGTTGCTGGTCCTCAAACACTACTGCCGTTGCACCCGGTGTCCGCTCCGCTTGGGCTTCGAAAAGTTGATGGATACACAGATCCCGTGGCCGGCCGGCCCTGCAAGCGTTCCGGTCCACCGGTTGCAGAGATCCCTCTGCAAGGTGTCGTTTTCTCAAGGCCTGGAATCCTCCTGGCGTGCTATCTACCGTTCTCCGCCGACGCGGTCTGTAAGATGCCCGGCAAGAAAGCGCTGCCCTGGTGCGTGGTATCACCGGCTCCCGTCTCATGTCAGTAGTCCTGCCACGGAGTGACCGCCGACTGCTGGCTCAGGTAGGATAGCGATGGACTGTGCATCCCATTCCTGGCTGGTGCCAGCTCGCTGATATTCACCTGTGACAGGCTGAACTAGTCCATGGCCCGGATCTGTCTGCGCTCCTCTAGGCGATGGACGCATAAAGTCCCCTCTACGACGCAGCCATTGTACCCTCAAGACACGTATCCTTCAAGTATAGGCTCTTGCCGTGCCGCCCGGCCTCTACCAAGTGCTGGGCCAACGTAACCGCCCAAAGTCCGTCTTCCCCACTGACCGGGAAGGGCTCGTCACTCACGATAGAGCGGACAAAGGATTCCAGCTCAACCTGAAGCGGTTCGCGACGGGCAATGGGATAGCGGATCATCCGGCCTTCGGCAACCCCGCGGAATACCTGGAGGCTCTCCCAGTCGCCGTCCCGGTAGCTGTTCTCGTAGAAGTAGAGGTCCTGGGTGAGATAGTTGACCACAAACATGCCTCGTTGGCCGCTGACTGTCAGCTCGCGGATCTTGGTCGGACTCAGCCAGTTGACGTTTAGCAGGCCGATGACGCCACTGTCGAAACGCAACAAACCGCAGAGCATGTCTTCTTGCGGCCGATCCAATGCCCGGGTGATCTCGGCCGAGACGCGCGTCACCTCGGCGCCAGTTAGGTGTCGCATTACGTCCAGATCGTGGGTGGCCAGGTCCAGGACGACACCCACATCCCGGATACGGGGGGGAAAGCCACTGATGCGCTGGACGCTGATCTGAAACATCCGTCCCAACTCACCCAGGGCAAGATGTTCCTTCAGGGCCATGACTGCCGGGTTGAAGCGTTCCACGTGCCCGACGCCCAGAACCACACCCTGAGCCCGGGCCTGGGCGATCAGCTTGCTGGCATTGTCAGTACTCAACGCAAGCGGCTTTTCCACCAGGACGTGGATACCGTGCTCAATGAGAGCGCTGGCCACAGGGTAGTGCTCCTGTGTAGGTACGGCGACTATGGCAAAGTCCAGATCTTGGGCGTGCAGGAGCGTGCGACAATCGGCATAACCCTGCGTTTGGTAGCGCGCTGCTGCTTGCGCGCGGATGGTTGGGTCTTGATCAACCACGCCGGCCAGGCTCACACCATCTGTTTCGGCGCAGAGGCGTGCATGGTGCCTGCCCATCGCGCCCACGCCGATGACAGCTGCCCGCAATGGTCCTGTTCTGGTGTCTCTCATGGGTTCCCATGCCTCCCTTGACGAGGTCCTGTCCCGTTCAGATGGGGTGGAGATCGCGCTCTCCGGTAGGTCGCTGCTCGGGTCCGGAAAGGTCCGGCGCAGGGTCTCTGGCAAAATCGTACCGCTGCTGACAGATGGAACACCATAGGCCTCTATCCGTTGCGGGTTCTAGCCGCCGGCCACAGCGACAAACATAGCCGGCGAGACGTGCCGGCTGGCCGACCACCAGGGCATGGTCTGGCACGTCGTGCGTGACGACTGCGCCCGCACCTACCATCGCAAAACGCCCAATGCTCACTCCTGGCAGCAGGATGGCCCCGGCCCCAACCGAGGCGCCATAGCGTACGGTGATGGGCCCAACCTGCCAGTCATCGTCGCCCTTGAGCAGGCCATCCGGCGTGATCGCCCGTGGGAGCCTGTCGTTGGTCAGGCAGGCACGGGGTCCGATGAACACACCGTCCTCGAGTGTGGCCCCATGATAGATCAGCGCATAATTCTGGATCTTGACCTTGTTTCCTATCTTCACGTCAAAGTCGATGTAGGCGCCCTTGCCGACGATACAGTCGCGGCCCAAGCATGCGCCCTCCCGCACCTGGGCCTGGTGCCAGATGCGCGTGCCAGCGCCAAGCTCAGCCTGCGGCGAGACCTCGGCTGTGGGATGGATGCGAATGTCCGGAATCATGCCGTTTCCCTTTCTTCTGCTGCTTGATGCCGTAGAGAGGATCGGAAGCATTGACCTGGGCGCCGAATGATTCCGTAGACCCGCGCCAAAAAGACCCCTCATGGAGGCCAACCGGCCAGTCCCTGGGGCAACCTAGCCTCTTCTATAATACCTTTGGAACCCCCAAAAGGATACGGCCGGGATTGGATCTCGTTGACAAAGAGAGGAGGGCTTTCTCCAGGGCTTCTCTCCGATACCCGATCCCGCAGCGCAAGAGGCCAGCCCGTACTCAGGGCTGGCCTCTTGCGGCGTTCCGAGGTCTTTAATCAGAGGTCAAGGCTGGATCATCTAGATAGACCGGGCTAGCGCGTACTCTGGATCGAGGGCAGATAGGCTGGATAGCGGATGACGCCCAGATCGATCTGGTGTGGCGTCGGTTCATTGGCCCATTGGAGGTCGACGGACCCAGAGACAGGGGCCCCATTCACCCTGATGGTCAGCGGATCCCCTGCCTGGAAGCCGGGGCCTGGCATGTCTTTGGCGTCCTGGCCGTAGACGTGCATGTAGCCATAGTGCCCGGCGTGGCGGACGATGGAGCAGCCGGCCACGCTGCCCGAGGCATTGAGAACCTCGACGACCGTCCCTGCGGGCGCAGGGCTGGTGCCGATGGCGATCTCGCCATAGACCACGGCAAAGGTTGGCGTGGGAGACACGGTGCTGCAAGCGTCGCTGCTCGTCTGGTCGGGAATGGTCTGGCTTGCAGTTGCTCCCGCCGGGTAGATCAGGTCCACTGCCTCTGTGGCGCGGATAAGGTAGCCCTGCCCAGGCTCCATCTGCGTCAGCGTACTGTACAAGGGCTCTGCCGGATTGTAGGTTTTGTCGATGCTGTGGACCATCAAGTACTTGCCCTCGATGCTCTGCAGGGCCGTAGCGATGGGCAGGGGAGTCCCAGGCAAGTAGCCGGCCCAGTTCCAGTATTCGTGGAGCGGTAGCGGTGTGCTGGCTGCGACGGGAGCCCCCTCCACCCATAGATCGGCGCTGCTGCTTCCGCCCACGTGCAGGTAGTATGCCTGGCCTGCATGGAGTTCCTTCAGAGTATGGTACACCGGATCCAACTGGCAATCATAGACACCGCCTTCACCCACGACGCGGCAGGTTTGGCCTTCGATGGTACGCAGCGCTCCGTCGACCGCCGGGATCAGCGGTTCCAGCGGCCAGGAGGTCAGGTTCCAGCCAGGAGAGAGGCCGATCTGCACGACAGTCGATGACCCGGCCAGCCAATCCAGTGCCCGCTGCATGACCGCAGTTCTGTCCGCGGCGCTGTCAATTCCCTCAAAGCCAAAAGGCAGGTAGACGATTTTGTAGGCTCCGGTGTTGATGCGCAGGCCAGCAGTACCAGCGGGTGCCCCGTCATCGTAGGTGAAGGCAGGCCACGCCGGCCCAATGGGATCAACCTCGTCGGTGGACGACTGGTTGCCGGCCCCACTGCCCCCATCGATATCCAAGGCAAGCCCATCGCCGATGGGGTCGCCGGCGACCCCCAGCAGGTTCTGAATACCGGTGGAGTTCTGGACGTATGCGGCGTGGAGATATTCGTTGAGGAAGGCAGAGCCACGGGTCATGTAGGCTACGTCCTGACCGGAGATGAACAGCTTGCCACCGCCGTCCAGGTAGGCCTGGAGGCTTGAGCGGACACCTCCGTCTTCAAGATAGCCGCTCGACCCCGGAACGGACCACATCACCAGGCCGTCCGTGTACTGGTTCAGGATGGAGCCGCCCGGCGCGCCCCGTATTCCGGTGTCCCACAGGTCGTAGGCTTGCCCCAGAGCGTCCAGGGCAGCAGTGTAGTAGGATACGTAGGGGTTGGAGCTGCCGGGATTGTCGTCAGCCACGAGCAGCGTGTCTGAGGTCTTGACAAATCCGCCGGACTCGTATTCGTACCGGCCGATGTCAAAGGCGGCGCCCTGGTATGACTGATCCAGGCCAAAATGAGACAAGAGGGCGGTCAAGGAGGCCGGTAGACCAGATGTTCCCCTGTCGATGGCGTTTGTACTCTGGGCGGTCAGGCGAAAATCGGGCCAGGAACCATCAAAGAGGTTGTGGTCACTCACGTTATATGCCTGAAAGTGAGGATCGCCCGCTACACCGTGGTCTTCCCAGGGGGTGCTGGCCTGGATCTCGGCCAGAGTCTCATGGTACTTGGTTGGAATCATTGTCCAGGTAGATGGCGCATTGCTACCTGGCGCATAGCAGGCCACCACTCCTCATAGGGCCGCCATCCGTTGTTGAAGTATAGGTTGTGGTCAAAGGACAGGTTGCCATAGACCCCATCATTGTCGGTCATGAGGATGCCGTAGCCTTCGTTGTTCACCACAATGTTGTTGGACAACTGGGTGTTCATGCTGCCACCGTGTGTGTCGTAATCCGGACCATCTAGCCGGAAACCGAAGAGGGAATTCGCTGCGATGTTGTTGTAATAGACGATATCGCCGTCCCGCCAGACGCCGGCGAACGCATAGCCTGTATAGGCGTTGTTGTAGGCAATGTTGCGGTAGGCATGGATGTCGCTGGCCATGTCTACGTACAGGCCACAGCCACCCATCCCCTGGCACGTCGCTGCTGGCACCGCCCGACCAACGTCCTCTTTTCTCCGCAGACGTAGGTCCAGCCGAAGGTGTTGCGGAAAACGTTGCCGGTGACGAGTATATCTCTAAAGATGTGGCTGATCCGGCGGATCACCCCAGATCTTGAGCCCTCCACAGTCGGCGGTAAGCTGACATGCCTTTTCAAATAGGTTGTCCTTGATCAGGATCTCGCCAGTCTTGATCTCGTCTGGATCAAAGTCGTACAGTTTGGGCGATTGGATGATGGATTTGTTGAACTGTACACCGTTTTGGGCAACGTGATGGACGTGATTGCCCTCAAAGCGCAGCTTGTCAGCGTAGGGGAACAGCTGCGCCGTAGGCATTGTCACGGTCGCTGCGAAAGCCCAAGTGATGCAGTTCGTTGTTCTGGATCACCGTATTGACGATGCCCGAATGAGTGAACTGGCTGGGATTGGGTCGTCCTGGCCAGTTGGGGTCTAAACGGATGGCCAGTCCGAGTCCATGTGGGCGATCTCTGAGTCCTGGCAGCGTGAGAGCCGTGGGTGACGTTGGTAGCGACCGGGCCGGTGTCCTGGCTAAGATACACACCCTCATTGGCATAGCGCACAGCTACGTTGCGTACGAGTATTCGAGTAGGACTGTGCTCTTCCTGATTCATCTGGTAGATGGCAGTGTCGTTAAAGAACTCCAGGGTCAGGCCATCCAGCGTCGTGTAGGAACGGTGGCTGAGGGTGAAACCAATGTCCCGTCGGGAAATCTCTAGATTCTGCACCGCTGGGCTGCCTGGAGTTGGGGGCCAGAGATAGAGACGGCCGCTTGAGGTGTCGTACCACCACTCACCCGGGGAGTCCAAAAGGTTGGGTTTTGCCTCAACAAAATACTTAGAGCCCCATCCCAGGCCGGGAATACCGGATCCGCTTCCATGCTCACAGATTTCGTCCACCATGATGCGTCCAGTGGAGATCTCGTGGGAGACGATCGTGCGCCTATAAACATAGTGTCCCTGTTTGGTATCCATGGCAACGAGGGTAGCGCCCGTCAGGTCGCCCAGGGTTGACAGATTGCCCGCCTCGATTCCAGGGGGACTGGTGTCGTTGGTGCGGTCCGTGAGTTGGCTTAGAGAACGCGATGGAGCGTCACAATCAAGGTCGGCGTTGGTGGTGGGGTCGCAGCTGGCTACGCTCGAACCACCGTCGGCAGACCACCAGAATTCGTGATACTTCCAGTCGGTAGCCACGTCCCAATCGGGCTCCCGGGCTAGGGGCAACCGAGCGTTGACACTGCCGTCGCCAGCCAGTTGGACGACAAAGCGCGGTGGGCCATCCAGTGCCCAGGCCGAGAGATCGGTATAGTAGATGTTGGCCGGGTTCACGCCCACTGGCAGGCCGATGGTGTTGCCCGTCAATTGGGTCCAGGAAAGGGAAGAAGCCGGTTCGGAGCCACGGATGATCGCCGTGCCGGGACCATTCTCGGAAACGTAGACGATGGGCTCCCCATCACTGCCACTCCTGGCCGGCCACACCATCTCGCGGTACACACCTGGCTGGATATGTACGCTCACACCTGGCCCAGCCACGTCTGCGGCTTTCTGGATGGTGCGGAAAGCCGTGTTGGCGGTCAGCCCATCGTCGTCGTCGTTGCCTGTGGCCGCGTCCACCCATAGGTCGCCTATTCGCGGTATCTCGAAGGCTATGTCATCAAAGCGCATCTGACCGCTCGGCGTAATCACCGAGTTGTTGCTGGCCTTGCCGGTCTCGATGATGTCCCCCAAAGCTTCCTCGTGGTCTATGCCAGTGATCTCGCGCACCTGGACGTCGTTCACCCAGACAGCCACCCATTCATCCACGTGGAAGCCCAGGGTGATCTTTTGCCAGCCGTCAACGATGCTGAACTCGCCAGCACCCAGGTCAAAGTGGTTGCCATCCGGAGCGCTCCATTCCAGGTAGGCTTTGTAGCCCTCGCCGGCGGGTTTACGCAGCCGCAACCCTACCAACAAGTGCCACCACTGAGAACCTTTCACATCGGCTATACGGATCGACTTGCTAGGGATCCAGCTGGTGCCCTGGTCAGGGATGCTGACGCCGTTGGGATTGAACCAGAAAGTGAGGTACCCCTCTTCAACGGGGGCAAAATCCCGGCGAAAGATGTAGCTTGACTGCTGGCCGACGGCGACCGATAGCCCCGTGGAGCCATTGTGCCCGCCACCAGGGAGCAGGCCCAAGTCGCCAGCTGAGACCTTTTCCCAGGCATCCAAAGTGCCGCCCTCAAAGTCGTCGCCGACGATGGGCCAGGTGGGGGGGATGCTGGGACTGGCGATCGCAATAGGTTGGTGCAATGTGAGGGAAACCAACAGAAGCAGAGCTACGGCCTGCGCAATCAGCGCGGCAGACCTTTTGACGATATGGTTCATTCTCTACCCGTCTCTCCTTTGCAATCCTTGCTCTGCTTTGAGAAGAACCTTCGATTTCTGCAAAGCCCGGTGCTCTCTTTGCCAGGGCCGGATCACGCCGCGAGCGAGCCCTGCCAGTATAGCATAAGGCCTGAGGCGAGTCAAGGACAAATGTGTGCTAGATGTGCTCAAGTTGCGTGCGAAAAGTTGCTGGATCTATTGCAGCATGCGGGGCAGGAACTTTTAGTCCTTCAGGGGGTGCAGAATGGGGCGCAAGTTGGGGGATTCGGGCAGAATCTGATCTGGGGCAGAAGGCCTAGATTTTGGATATCAGCTTTTCGTCTTTCGTTCTCTCTGAATGCGCGGTGATCATAGGCGACGGCCCCTGCGCACCATTCCGCGCAAGGGTTCGAGCTTCCACGCGCCATCGATGGCCAAACGCACCAACCATCTGGGGCGCAGACCGTAGCTGTTGTCATAAGGATGGGAAAAGGTCGACATCTCGCCGAACCGGAGCTTGAACTGGGCGATTCCTGTCCCTTTGCCTGGCGGAGGCTGCTCTCCCCGCTTTAGCGCCGCGGAGACTTTGGGCGTGATCCCACCCAGGTCGTAGTAGCGACAGCCCATGTCCTTGGCCCACAGCATTGCATGCCAATGCAATAGCTCGTTCGGGTGCATGTTCAGGTACGCGCCCGACGACGCACCCCATTTGAACACTGCCCAGTGTCCCAGGGCAATCACGATGATGGCCGAGATCGGTTCGCCCTTGTAGTAGGCCATCAAAAACCTCATCATGCCTTGAGGCACGAAGAGCTGCCATGCCTCTCGATAGTAGGCGAGGTCATAGTGGCTGTAGCCATTCTCGGCGGTTAGGGCCTGTGTCCACTCGAAGAACTTGGGCAGGTCAGCTTCGGTTCCCTCGCGGATCTCTACGCTCTTCCGTGCGGCCAGGCGGATCTTGTAGCGGGTATTGCTTTTCATCCCGGCCAGAATATCGCTTTCACTGGGTTGTAGATCGACGAGTACTGTGCTTGGTGGGATCAGGTAGAAACTGCTGGGCCGGAACCCCCGTGTCTGCAGGGTATCTGTGTAGAGGGCCTCATCCGCTGGCGGCTCTATGGCCAGCAGCAGTAGTCGCTTGGTTCGGGCCACCCGCTCTATGGAGTCCAGAGTGGACTCGAACACGTCTGCCCTGCCAGGGGCGACGGCCGGTCCCCTGGAGATATAGCCCATGCTGCCCCATACGGGCAGGGGGCGGGCAAGGATCTGCGCCCCACCCACGATCTGTCCTCTCTCCTGAACCTGAACGCGGGTCACATTCCAGCCAATCGTGGCCTTGAGCTCTCCCCAGAGGCTGCTTTGCACATGGTGCCCGGTAGGCTGACTTGCCAAGAACTGATCCCAGGCAGGGTCATGTGATGCTTGTTCAATGATCTCAGTATGCATGCTCTCGTCTCAGTCTCTCTGCCCCAAGTCCAACCCCAGGCCGACCCGTGCTCTCAGGATGCTGTGCTAGCACTTGCGCCACTCTCATAGGATTCCTGAGGGTTGCCCTTTCCCCAAAGGAACCTGCGAGCCAGTCGATAGCCGGCCTTGCTGAGCTGAAGGGCCCACGGGGCATGGACAGAAATGTTGCGGCCGTAGTTCACCAGCTCACCGCCGAACTTGGCCTTGAAATCGCGCACGCCATACACTTCGCTGGGCTTGCCAGCACCGCCAAAGTCGAGGACGCGGAAGCCGTTCCTGTTGCCCCACTCCAAGGCATGCCAGACGAGGAAGTCACCGGGCCTGTGGGCCGCATACTCCCTTAGCGTGCCCGAATACCAATAGATCATCGTGTCCTTGTACAGCAGTAGCGTCATCACGCCCATTTCCACCCCGTCCGCCTGGGCCAGAAAGATCCTCATCATGCCTCGGGGATGGAGGATCTCAAAGGATGACTGGAAGAAAGAGAGGTCGGCCAATGGTACCTGGATCCGTTGATAGATCGTTTTGAGCAGGAGGTAGGCGTCGACGGTCTGATGCACGTCGTTTACCTCGCGGATGGCGACTTGGGCGCTTGCGGGCTCTGCGCACGTTGCGCCGGGCGTTCGACCGTATGCTCTTCCAGATCTTCTCGGGCGGGCGTGTCAGGTCTACCAGGAAGTTCAGGTGATCCTCATAGATGAAGCCACTGTGGTTCAACACCGGCTGCAGGTCGCTCAAACTCGATAGGTTTCGCAGCTCGGTGAACAGGATCCTACCGCGCGTTTCTCTGTTATAGGTCTCTAGCAGCAAACTCAGGGCTTCCATGGCCTCCTGTTGGGGAGCGCACAGCACGCTCCCATAGGCCACAGCACGGGTGGTGAACTGCCGCAGCCATTGCCTCGCAAGAGCCACCTGGACCGGCAACAGGAGGGCCATCGGGCGATTGTGGTGATCGGTGGCTGCCCACAAGCTCGGCTGCTGCCCCTTTGCCTTCTCAAAAACCTGATACATCTCTGGGGTATGGAAGATGTTACCCTGGGGATGCCCATGTACAAAACGCCGCCAGTCTTCCTCAGGCAGGGTACGAACAATCTGAATATCCAGAGGATCACTCCTTGTGCCTAGTCAGAAGGCGTACTGGATGGCAACAAGGAGCCAGCGCTCAAGGCATCGAGAAGGTCGTCGCTGATATGCTCGATGTCAAAAAGGACAAAACCCTCGGAGCCACTGGCCCTGGCAGTCGCAATCTCGGATAGTATTTTCCTTGTTGTCTTGGAAGGGCTGCCTTTCTTTCCCTCATCGTGTACCTTGAGACCCAGCGCAATACGCCCGGAGTCTTTCATTGCCGGTTGCCAAGCCTTAATGACGCCCGCAAGAGACTGGTTTAGACCCACGTAAGCGCGGGGAACGATCAAATCCACGTATCCTCCGTCGAGCCACGCCTGCCAATCCAGCAGATCCTGCTCCGACAATCTCTCCTGGTCGTGGTATACGGTGATGCTTACCACCACTTCGGGATCCACTTGCTTGACTCGTTGGTAGACCCCTTGTAGCAACTGGTTGATACCCTGTTCACGAAACGTCTTCCATTGGGCATCCAGGGCCTGGTAGGCGTCCAATGGCAGTACTTGGCTGCTCACGGGGATGATTTCGTGTTCCTGTGTGGCTGTCAGCAAGCCGGTTCGCTTCAAGTGCCTGTACCGCATATTCATTCCGGTGATGGCCCGTACGTGCTTGTTCCAGATCGAGGGGGTGGGGCCGTCGATAAAGATCACGCCGCCGCCCTGATGGACAAAGCTGTCCAGATCCGATGCAAACTGCCCCCCGATCGAGTAGACCTGGGGCAGGACCAGCACACTGCCCGGACCGAGGGTGGCCAAGTCTTTTTCCTCTATTGCGGTAGGCTGCCAGCCAAGATCCTCGAGCCAGGCGAACCCTGCATCAAAGGCATCAGCGGCATAGCTGCCGGTGTTCGCCTCGGAGCGAAAAATGTAGAGCCCGCCATCTTTCCCAAGGAGGTAATCGATGCTGCGGTCTAGGATTTCACTTGTGGCGACCGTCTCACGGTGGCTGGCCATCCAGTTCAGAAGGATCGCTTGGCCGGCTCCATAGTGATTGAGCAAGACGGCGGGTTGTCCATTATCAAACTCGGCCAGAACCTGAGCAGTATTCGGCCAGATGAGAGGGTTGCCCTCGAACCGAGCGTAGGCGGGCAACTCGGGGTAGCGCAACGTCTCGAGATCGAGGCCGTATTCCTCTGCAAACAGGTCGGCGCTGTAGGGGTCAAAGCCAAACTGAGACCTGGGATAGCGGGTATAGTCGAAATGTATGCCATCAACGTCATAGTTGGTCACCAGTTCCAGTACCAGGTCGCTGATGAACTGCCGGACGTCGGGCCGGGTGTAGTTCAGCCAGTTGATCTGCTGGCCCTCGGGCCCCATCATCGCCCACTCAGGATGCTCAACCAAAACACGGGCCGGCTCGCCATCGAAACTCATTGGACCGGCATCGATCCATGCATGGACGGCGATGCCTCGCTCGTGCGCCTGTTCGATGACGTAGGCAAGTGGATCATAGTCGGGTTCTACGTCGGGATGCTTGTCCATCAGGCTGCTGTCGAAAAAGACATGTCCATAGATGAGGACACTTAGAAAGATGGTATCAAAGTGTCCCGCCTCAACGCGAGCGAGCATCGCATCAGCTCTTTCGGCCGTTCTGAACGACCTCTCGTGCACCCATACCCCCCTGATTCCCGACGTACCTTCAGGGTCGATCCGGTGTTGAGCATCCCCCAGAATGCCCAACAACAAGAGCAAACAGACCAAAGGGACCAGTTGGGCCAGCTTTCTGGTTTTGCCCCTGAATATCGCCAAGGACTTGCTCATTTGCCCAGGCTCTCTACCAGTGCAACATACCCTGTACTGACCTTGGTCCAGTTGAACTGCTGGTTGAACCTGTCACTATTCGTCACCAGTTCTGCGAACCGATCCTGGTTGGTGTACAGCTCCAGGATACAGCGGGCCAGATCATCAGGATCATCTGGAGTGAAGTACAGGACCATCGTTTCGTCAAAGTAGGCCATGATAGCTGGCGTACGGGCAGCAATCACCGACAGGCCCAGGGCCACATATTCCATCAACTTGGTGGGCAGGATCCCGTCGGTGAACACGTCGCGCCGGTAGGGCACAAGTCCGACGTCGGCTTTTCGTATGAACGAGGGCAGCTCGGACGACGGCATGACCTGGGTACTGAAGGCTACGTGATGCTTTAGGTCTAGCTCTTCAGTCAGCTTCATCAATGCCTCTCCGTAGTCTCCTGCGCCATGGATGGTCAGGAGGATCATGGGTATCTCTTCCCGTACGATGTCCACAGCCCGAATGGCAACGTCAATGCCGTATCGCCAAGTCCAGGCGCCATGGTAGATTAGGTTAAAGCGCCCCTTCCCCCTCGTGAGCGTCTTGATCATCGGCTCTCGATGGAAGGCCCGGCTGTCGGCAACGTTCATGACTACAGTGATCTTTTCTGGTGCGACGCCTCGCTCGATGAGCGTCTGCCGCCAGAGTTCAGTGACAGTGATGATGTGGTCGGCGAAACGACAGGAAAGCTGTTCCTGCCAGCGGACG
Organism: uncultured Chloroflexia bacterium; assembly: GCA_963700285.1. Lineage (GTDB taxonomy): Bacteria > Chloroflexota > Anaerolineae > JAAYZQ01 > JAAYZQ01 > CAWANP01. The sequence goes on from CAVOXA010000001.1 coordinate 1,351,526, forward strand.
AAACGCACCGCCCAGCTATCCGGCCCCGCGTGGAAGCGAGCAGCATAGAATTCGGGCATCAGATCGTGAAGGTCGAGGATCAGGCGCGCCCCGCTCAGTTTTGGCACCAGAGCTGCAAATACCAAGAAATCGGGCAGATTGTGTACTTGAACGACATCATACCGCCGCCCGCAATGCAGGGCCGTTAGCTTGACCAAGACCAGGACAAAGAAGGCCAGGTACTCCAAGAACTGCTGCACTGCACCAGACCGCTTGTATCGCTTCACGGGCAGACGGTAGATGTTGACACCCTCCTGGGCATCGACCGCCAGTTCTCCCGAGTGTCTCAGGCAAAGGACATCCACCTCGTGGCCATGGTCTACCAATGCCAACGCCTCTCGTTCAACCCGGGTTTCGCTCAGGGGATAGTAGGCGTGGACGACCATGCAGTGTCGTCTGGGGTTTATTTCTTCTCGGTAGTTGCTCACGCCTATCAGTGCACCTATTTGCCAAATGCGCGCAGGGCATAATCCCAGATTGTCAACGCGTCGATGTCACCTGTGACACACAGGGCGCTGCGGGCGCCATCGGGCCAGCGGCCCAAGCGCACCAGTGGCGCGGTACTCTTTTCGATCTTGGCCAACAAGGGGCGTTCGTCCTCATGGCCAAAGTCCAGCCTGTCGAGATAGAGTGTATGGGATTCATACTCGTGGCTGACCTCACAGACATAGCCTTGCTGGCGCAGGAAGCTATCCAGTGCCGGGGGGCAGCTCGGCGAAAGGCCGATGACAGGCCTGCGCGCAGCCCGAACGATACAGGTCGTTGAGGCCGCCTGCCAGTAATCGTCAGCCCATGGTTGAGCTAGTCCCAATACCTCCACCCCTCGCGTCAGAATCGTCGTACCTGGCGGTCCAGCGGCGAATAGCTGCCAAGTACCATGTTCGGCTTCTCTGATCTCCACGACCGCGGCGGCGCGGGCGCGCCACCAAGCGGCTACCTCGTCCATGCGGGCCAACCACACTGCCGGCACCAACGCGCGCGCTTCCGACAGTATACCTGAGAGCGCTTTGGCGCACAACTCTATGCGCTCCGGATGCAGTTGAATTGTGAACAGTTCCCCGAGATGATAGGTTTCCGACAAGATGCGCAGCCAGGTGCTCTCCACCAGGCCGCTGGCTCCACCTCCCAGCCGATCGAGGAGTATTTCGTCGTCTGGCAGCGAAACCGGAATCTCGAGCATGTTTCCGAAGAACTGCGGCAGCGCTGGCCTCGTGCCAGCATGCCAGGGAGCGTAAAAGTCAAGGGCCCGCTCGTAGCCGGCGCGGGCTGCCGGGGCCATCTCGCTGCCTTTGAGAACGTCCCACATGATGGGCTGATTGCTGGCGTAGGAGAATCCGGATTTCTCAAGGCCTGCGTACAAATCGGTCGTGCGGCTCAGGTAGGGGGATCGAAAGCCCACGGCTGCGATGCCTGCTTTGGCAAAGCCCTCCCGGGCACGCTTTAGGTGGAGCAACAGATGATCTGGATCGAATCCTGCATAGTTCACGTGGGTGTAGCCATGTACTGCAAACTCGATGTTGTGCCCTGAATACTGGGCGATCGAGCCAGTGTTGCGTTCCAGCGTGACAGCGGACAAGGGAAAGCTCGCTCCACAATCGAACCGATTCAGTATCTGAACAAACAGACGCAGAGCCCTGTCCATCTTGGCCGGCGTGATGCCATATCGCCGGTGAATTTTGAGGCCACGCTGTAGCATCGCAAGCGGCCCTTTGGCCCTCGCCGCGACGGTGATGGGATTTCTTTGCATTACTCACCCAGGATCCTCGTCAGATCCGCTACGTATACTCTGCGAGTGCCACCGGCGCAGCCATTGAAGGCGATGCGTCGAAACTGGCGGTCCCAGGCCGGATGTGGATCGACGCGCAACTCGCCTCTGGGGCCCTTGTGGGGCGCGTCTGTCTTGATCCGTACCAGCGTAGCGTCCTGGCCCGCATCCAGGTCTATGAGACGGATAGGAGTAGTACCGTCGCCAAAGGCCACAGGCTCGTTCAGGTACGCATCCGTTACCACATGTCGCTCGTTCGGATGTAAGGACGGATGTCCGGACCCCACCACGGTTTCGTTCATAACTCCAAAGCCGCTGCCATCATATCGGGCGCGAACAAGGCGCATTGCATCGCGATGGGTTCCAAGGGCCCGCACAGCGCGTCTTTGCACTCTGGAGAAAAGCCGTGGATAGGCCCGGGAAGTCGCATGGCCGGCAACTCTGAGATTCATCATCACCGTTTCGCCGTCTGGACACCAGTTCGGGTGATGTCCTCCTTTGTCCCACTCGGACGCTGGAATGGCGACGTGGATGTCGGAGCCATCGGCCTTCATTGTTATGACTTGCGACCTTATTCTTGTGCGCTCTTGCCGCGGCACCCATCGCAGCACCAACATGAGCCGGTCGCCCTGTGGGTTCCACTTGACGTGGAAAGCGTAAAAATCCCCATCTCGATATTCCCCCAGAGTCAGGGGGGGGCTCGCAGTCTCAACGATTTCCTTCAGGGAGACAAGCAACTTGCACTCACCGGACGAGGTATCTGTGATGTACAGCCCATCTTCAGCCGGAGCGCCACGGTTAATCGGCACCTGATCCTGAGGCACAATGATCCCATATCCAGGCTGGGTTGCGCCAATCCGAAGCAGGCAGGGGCTTGCGGCCCACTTGCTGTCCGGCGATATCATGTAGATGGTGCCGCCAAGATTGCGCCTGAGCCCCGAGAGGGGATCCAGCTTCACGCCGCAGGGTCTCCAGGTCGTAGCGTCGAGGTCGTTGAAGAAGAGCTGGTGATCCGTCGCACCCCACTGTACTTGAGCGCCAAGCTGAGTATCCCATCCACGCGACTCTGCCACTACCCGTTCTTTGCCAGTTTGCAGATCAATCAAGACGATCTCGGCTACGTCTCCGGGAGAAGGCAACTGGTCCTCACAAGGCAGGCGCGTCAGCCCGAGATAACGGCCCGAAGGACTGAAGGGTGATGTGTCAAAGAAACGGTGAATTGTCCTACCCAGACCTGGTGTGACACACCACACCGGTACGGGGGGACCATAGTCTTTGTACGGTGGAAAGGTTGTGGAAAGGTCACTGTACATTTCGCTTGGACCTCACGAATATGGCCTGCATTCTCAACTGGACGGCACCAACGACCACTCCCGTCGAACCGGATGGAGGGCCTACCTAGAATCTCCAGGATACCCTTGTAAGACTGGAAGAATAGAACTCATTGTGCGTGCGCGTGGCTACCCATCCGCTGCTGTCTGGGCAGAGCTGCTTCTGCTGCAGCTATGCTCTGAAATACGGCCGCCAGGCGTGGCGCGTTTTTCTCGATGCTGAACTCGGCTTCCACCAGGGCCCGGGCGTTTTGACCCAAGCATTGTCGCAACGTTGGATCAGTGGCCAGTGTAGCAATAGCGTCAGCCAGTTCCACTGCGTCGCCAGGTGCGACAAGCCAGCCGGTCTGACCATGGCGCACCAGCTCGGGGATGCCCGAGACCGGCGTCGATACTAGCGGTAGGCCCGCTGCGCCCGCCTCCATCAGTACAACTGGAATGCCATCCATGTCCCCACTCGGTGCCACCTCCGAGGCCAGCACAAACAGATCGTGCTGATGATAAGCATGGACAACCTCAGGGTGGGGACGAGCCCCGAGGAGCTGAACTCGTTTCTGCAATCCAGCGTTGTGTATTTGGCTATGCAGCGCAGACTCAGCAGGACCACCGCCTATAATGGAACAGGTGAACTCTACGCCTCGGCGCTGCAAAAGCTGACATGCGTCAATCAGGTGAGGATGGCCCTTCTTTGCTTTCAGGCTGCCTACAGACAGAATCCTTATCGGTTGGTTGGTTGGGCGTCCTGTTTCCGCTGCCAGCCTCTGTCGAAAAAGCGGCAGGTTCACGCCACAATGGATCACAGAGATGTCTTTGGCTGCGTGCTCAACTATTGACTCCAGATGCCGACGATTGTAGTCCGATATCGTCACAACGTGGCTGGCCTCGTTGACTACGAGGGGCAGCAAGTCATTGGAAATATAAATGTCATGAGCATGCGTGGTGACTGTAAAGGGCAGTCCCAGGAGGCGCGAGCAGACCCAAGCTGCTGCCCCGGATAGCCACGCAAAGTGAGTGTGCAGCAAGTCCACATCCTCACCCTTGAGGTGGTATGCTGCTCCCACAGCTCTGAGGAATATCACCAGGCGCTTGGCCATCGACACCCAGGGTCTTGGTCGGTGTGGCTGGCGCAACAGATGCGCCAACAGTCTCCAATACGCGCCCGGTGAGTTGAATGCATAGTGGAATTGCGCTCTCCACAGCTCGAGGGACAACAGACCTGGTGCATACCAGACATCGGGGAGCATCTGCTGTGAAAGGGGCTGCGCAGGGCCAGGCCCCGGTCCTAGGAGTGAAATGATGCGCACCTCAAGTCCCAGCTGTCGAATAGCCTGAATCTCCTCGGCGACAAAGGTCTCGGTGTGAAATGGGAAGTGGAGCAGGAGGTAAGCGATCCTTGGTGGGCGCATAGTCTGATTTCCGGTCATGGCGGAGCCGGCTGGTGCTCAAGATGCTGAGGGGCCCGCGATGTCCTTCGGGTGTCAGCTCGGGTCCGGTAGAGCAGGTGATATAGGATCATAGTCAGGTAGCGCGGATAGGAGCGCCTATCACGCAGCAGACCGTAGTTATGTGTGGAAAAGTCAAAAGCGCCGTCAGGTCTCTGGTGGGTGAGCAGGTAACGGAAAGCACGTTCACTCTGGGACAAATAATCCCCTAGTCCAAGTTCGTGTGCTTGGCGTAGGGCAGCAGCCAAAGCAGCGGTCCAGTAGTCTTCTTCTGGGACCTCCTTGAAACAATCATAGCGGGTGCTGCCACGCTCCGTCAAGCCGGTGGCCAAGTAGGCTGCCAGTCTGATCAGTATACGACGAATACCTTCATGTCTGGTGATTCGATAGCAATCCGCCAGATCCATGAACTGGAAAGCGTTGTACTGGTAGCATTGAAAATGGGGGCAGATGCCATAGGCGTAAACAAGTTCTCCATTCTCCATTTGGCTGTATTCTACAAACCGGATCATTTCTTCAAAATGGTCAGGATGGTCAATGTGCTGCAGGGTGCCCGTTGTTTGACAGATCTCTGCCATCAGCCCAAGGAACATGGTGGTTACATTGGGCACCATCCGTGTCAACCCGGCATAGTAGTTCAAGGCCAGACTATCTTTGAACCGGCGAAAGCCGATGACATTGAAAAGGGCATCATATCCCTTGAGGGCAGCATCCAGATCACTTGGGTTTCCTGTCTTTCGGTAGGCGGCGACCAGCCCGAGGCACGCCCACACGGTTTCAACAGTTGAGACTAGGCCCCGCCGCTCTCGGATGGGCGGGTGCTCCCACGCTCCGTTGGCAAGTTGCTTCTGAACAATAAAATCCGTGCTCCGGCCAACCATGTCAAGACATTCAGAACTACCTGTCAACTCGTGCAGTATCAGGTTTGCCCGTATCCAGTAGCTCTGACCCTGAACATAGGCATATTCGTCTTTCCAGGGAAGCCACCTGGTATAGCTCTTCACGAAACGTGTGATCCGCCAGTTTATCCTGCCAATGGGATCAGGTCCCACATTTGCCCAGCCATCCCAGTGCGTATTCACTATGTATTGATGCAGTCTGACCGCTGCTTCCAGATATGGTTCCACGGCGATTCCACCCCGTTAAGAGGTTCTTTGAACAGCCGCTGCCCAACGCATGCGCCGGGCCAACAATTGTCTATGCACTCTGTGCTGAGGTCATGGCTTTTTCGTAGACACGCATTGTTTGTTCGGCAATGCATGTCCACGACAGGTCCCTTCTTGCCTTCTCTTGTGCTTTCTGCCCCATCTCTAGTCTGGTCCTTCGATCTGTGAGCAGAGCTATGACAGCTTTGGCGAGGCTGGCGGGATCGTTGGGCGGTACTAGATAGCCGGTCTGCCCATGATCAACAACATCTGGAATGCCCCCTACGTTTGTGGCCACCACCGGCTTGCCAAAGGCATAGGCGATCGGGATCACGCCGCTTTGGGACGCTTCGAGGTAGGGCAGGACAACAATGCTGGCTGACTGAAAGAGTTCGGCCACCATCTCGTTTGGAATGTAATGGTTGTGCAACTCAAAGTGGCCGGGATTGACCATGGTCTGTTGGTATTGATCCAGTGAGTCTCCCCGCCCGGCAATGACAATGCGCGCATCAGGCACTTCCCTGGTGATCAACGGTTCTGCTTCAATGAGGTCCTCCAAGCCTTTGTACGCCAAGATTCGCCCAAAAAAGAGCACCGTGTTGGGGTGTTCAGATAGGTCCTTTCGGGTCCATGTCTCATAAAAGTCGTAGGCACCGATGGGGACCACATGGACCCGATCTCGTTGACAACCATGCTGGCTGAGCAATTTTCGCCTGTCCGCGTCGGAGTGCACAATGATCTGCTTGGCCCAGTGCCACTGAAGGGGGTAGAGGAATCCGGGATTGCGCCCCCACCCACCGTCCCCTGGGTGCGGGCTGACATCGTGTACCGTTGCAACCAAGGGAAATGGTGCGGATCGTCCCAAGCCTGGGGTGCCCCACCAGTGCCGAAAGGTGATGTGAAGGAGGTCCGGATCCAGAATTCTGAGTTGGCGACGTAGGTCACGTACCATCGCCAGGTTGGCTGGCTCCCGATACCGGGGCATGTGAAAAAAGCAAAGATCGACCGTCGTCCGATCTAGCCCGTCTGCCAAACCGGACGCTGCCTCTGGCAGCAGCAGGGTGATCTTGCACAATTTGCCCAGTGCATTCGCCAGTTGAACTGGATATGGTGTTGTATTCCTGAATTCAATCAGCACAGCGTGCATACTTACTCGCTTCTTTGCAGCCTGGTTTCCACGTACCGGAGACGCTACAAAGAATCGGTCTCCTGTGCCTGGTCGAGTGTCGCTACTCTCTTGCTGATCCGCCTTCTTTGTTCCGCGTCAAAGATCTGTTCGTACTTGACTGATCTTGTGTCTCTGATCGCCCCGTCAGGGTTGCTCTTCCATCTCTCATCGCTGCGGACGATCTTTTCGTGTATCGCCGCTAGATCGAGGCAAAGATCCTCGTCTTTCAGGTCAAGCCGTGCGAGTAGTTCATGATAGACTCTATCGACATCATCCAGAACATGCTCGTAGCGTACGAACACATGACCTGCATTGCCAAAGTACTTGGCAGATTCCCTCAGGCAGCGGTTATACTCTGCGATCGCGGTCTCCAGGTCTCCGTACCTTTTCCATGCCGCCGCTTGCGGGTATTTCTGGGCAGCGTCCACGAGGGAAGCAACGACATCAGGTCCATCCCTCAGAACGTGTACGAACCTGGCCGATGAGATGTGACGCCTGATCAGGCGGATGTAGAATAGATGCGCCGGGGTCTTTTCCAACCATGCTGACCTACCCCTGGCTGTTGCTTCTGAAGACATCAACCCCTCAAAAAAGTGCGCGGCAGAGCCAAAGGACCTCACTTGATCTGGATGGTGCTTGAGCAGGAGTCCATTCTGCGACTGAATAAGGGCGTAGGCCCAGGCGACCTGCGCGCGATCCAGGAAGAGATAGTCGAGTACCTTGCTTTTCCCGGCCCGGCGTATTCTCTGAAAGAAATGTGTCTCCCGGCAGGTATAGATCTCGCTATGACTGCCGAGCAGCGTCTGGACCAGGGTGGTGCCAGACCTTGGACAGCCTACAATGAATATCCTGTTCATCCACAGCCTCTCATCTCACTCATCGGGGCTGGCTCAAGTTGATCTCAGCTAGTCTGCGCCGAGCAGGGGATCATCCGGCCCGCCTGTCCTCTTGGCGATCTGAATGGTGGCGGAAATCAGTGCAAAGAGGAGCCACATCAGTTGCACCCGCCTTCCCGTAAAGCTGCCGGAGAGCATGTGGATGATGGGGACTGCCAGGGCACCTGCAAGACCTGCAAAGACCACAGAAGCGTAGCGGTCCAAGACACGGATGGAGGCAAAGAGGGCGGCTCCTTCAGCAGCCAGCAGCAGCCAGACAAAGGCCAGGAATCCGAACAGCCCGGTTTCAACCCACATTGCCAGGTAGCTGTTGTGGATCCCGGATATCTCCAGCTCTTTTCCCCACAACTCAAGCGGCGTATACTCGCCGCTGTCTATGGCGAATTGTTGATTGTTCACCCCCACACCGCCAAACATGTAGTCCTGGATGATATTGAGAGCCATCTGGCTGTGCCAGATCCGGCTCTCGCCGGAACTGCGGTCCTCAACGGAGAAGCGCCCGGCTATGAGCGTTGCAGTACCTATGCCGATGAGCGCCAACGCAGCAAGCACTTGGAACAGGCTCCTAGTGCTGACTTGCCTGGCGATAGCCCGAGCGGTCACGATGAGAAAGCCAACGGCAAAAGCGATCCAGGCACTTCGGGACTGGGTTGTCACCAGGGCCAAGATGGCCGTTGACAATGCTATCAGGGCCAGTTGCTTGTTTATCAAGCGGCCGCCGGTCAGGTAGGCGGAATAGATCAATAGGGCGCTCAACGCCAGATAGGTTGCGGCAAGGTTTGGTCCAGCAAAGGTGCCGCCCGGTCGCCGTGGTGCGCCTGCGACATTGCTGCCGACGGAGTAGGTGCTGACCCCAAAAGCAGAGAACTCGAGGCCAAATGCGAACTGCAATAGAATGATCAGGCTGACGAGCACGACGCAGATCGCCAGCGTCGTGGTCACAAGCCGCACATCGCCCCAGGATCTGACGTGCATGGCTACGTAGAGAAACATGAGCAAGAACTGGAGCTGTAGGATAATCTGGGCAATGCTGAACCAGAGCTCGGTGGCCTGCCAGGCCGACACGATAGTGGCAAGCGTAAAGGCCAGGGCCGGTACGGCTATTCCTGGCTCGACGCGCATTCTTTTACCGTCTGCCCCGGACCTGTTCACAAACCAGTGCGCATACCCAAGCACCAGTGCAAAGCTCATGAGCGAGATCAAGATGCCGCCTGGGCCGCCCCGGTGCTCTGGCCTGTTGGCGAGCGAGATGTCGAGACCAAGTGGAATGTCGATGACAAAGAGCACCAGGACGAGTTTTCGGATGTCCTTGGCCAGGATGGCGACCGTAGGCGCTATCGTGGCCAGGAGGAGCAGCCCGGCCCAGGTGGGCGGCAGCTGCCTGGACAGGACCACGACCAGCCCCACAACCAGCCCCAGGAGCACGGGACTGGCGATCCCGATGGCCTGCCAGGTGCCTCTGGATCGGGCCAGGGCGCGAACTTGCTGGCTCCAGCGAGGAGCACCCTGGGTCGGGGTGTGAAATTGCACTAGGCCCATACCCTCCTGAAGCGGTCTCTAGTTCGGGACAACACGAAGCGGTCCTCCGCTGTGAGACCCAGCAGCATGGTAGCGACGGCGTATGCCAGCCAGAGGACAGCAACGTCGACGAGCAGGTACAACAGGTGGCCTTCCGGCGGAAGCAGCCTTCTCAGAAGCAGGCCCGCGCCCATTGCCACGAGGCCTGCAACCAGGGGTTTGACGAAGGCCAGGTCCCAGGGCCAAACCTCAACCAGCCAGTGTACCTGTAGCAGCCGAAGAGCATTCACGATGACGCTGCCCAGCGTGGTAGCCAGCGCTGCTCCCACCAGGTCATAACGTGGGATGAGGATAGCGCTGAGGGTCATCGACAATGCGACCGTTGCGAGTGTGTTGCCAAGGGACAGCTTGGAGTGTCCGGTCATGACAATCAAAGCGCTGCACAATCCGGTGACTGCCGCTACCATTGTACCTATGCTGACGATGATCAACACGGGCGCTCCGGCCTCATAGTCCTCGCCAAGGATCGCCAGAATTGGTCTGGCAAAGAGCACGACCGTAACGAAATAGGGCAGCAGGAATGAGGTCGACCAGCGGGTCAATGTCTGGTACAGTTGTCTGAGCTGTGCCATCTCTCCCCGGTGATACAAGTCGGAGATAATCGGTTTGGCTACCAGATCGCTTGCAGTCAGAAGCATACCGCCAACAGCCTGGACGCTTACCGCGGCACTGTACACGCCCACAGATGTCAGCGTGCCGAATACTCCTAGCAACACCAGGCCGAAGGAAGTCCTGAGGTTCACAATGACTTGGGTCAGGCAGACGGGGGCTGAGAAGGAGAGCAGCTCGCGGACATTGCGTTGGGCTGGATTCAAGGGCCGTCTCAAGGGAAAGAGGCGATTGAGGAAGAAAACCATTACTACCGTCTCAAGGAACCAGGCAAGGACGAAAGCTGCCAATGCCCCCTGCACGCCTAGACCGAGCGCCAAGAACAATACAGTCAGAACTAGCCTGCTGACGTTGAACAGGATGCTGTCAACGTACAACTCGTACTGCATTTGTTTGAAAGCTCGACAGGCCGCCAGCAGAATGCGCCCCAAAGCCAGGAGGGGAATGGCAAGGCTGGTCAGACGCAGAATAGGCGTTGCTTCCGGCTGCTTGAAGAGATAAACGGCCAGCAGGCCAGATAGGCCGAGAAAGATCGCTGCCAACAACGTACTGATCACGAACGGCAGGGTGAGCCCTACCTGCAGTGCACCCCATACCCGCAACTCGTCGTGATCTCGAAGGGCAGGGGGCAGGAATCGTATCAGGCCCTCTGACAAGCCAAGCCTGGCAACCGCGCCCAGAAGAATGGCTGCTGTTACCCCCAGGGTGTAGAGCCCTAGGCCTTCTGCACCGAGGGCGCGGGCAACGATGATACCAAAGACAAAGCGGCTGCCATACTCGAACATGCGGCCGAAGAAAATGAGCCCGCCACCCTTGGCGGCCAACAGAATACTCTCGTGGGAGGATACATCATCCGGCCTACCTGTGGTCACGGTCATGCGGCTCTCATCCATTGGGTGCCGGACTCGCGCAGGCTGTCAACTGGATCGCCTGCGTCTTCCCGTCTTCTGCACCAGGACTAGGCCCGCCATTGGCGCCCGGACCGGACGTAGGCGCTGCAACGCACCACGCAACTCTTCCTCGGTCGACACTGATAGGTCAAGCTGCAGGACGACACCGTCGACGGCGTGGGCCAAAGAAACCGCATCGGGTTCTGCTAGGACAGGTGCCACGTTTGTAAACACCACGTCCTCCTGCCTAGAAGCTTCGTTGAGCATCGCTTCCATACCAGGTGAACTAAGCAGTACAGACGGATTCGCCGGCACCGGGCCTGAGGTTATCACTGAGACCCCTGGTGTTGAGGTGTTTTGCACTGCTTCGTGCAGCGATGCCTGCCCAGTCAGGATGTTGCAGAGACCCACCAGGTTGCGCAGACCAAAGTGTTGGTGCATGCTGGGCAGCCGCAGATTGGCATCTACGAGGAGAACTCTCTTCCCAGCCTGGGCCAGCATTGGGGCGAGGCTGGAAAGAACCTCGGTTCCACCCTCACGCGGGGTGACACAGGTAAACATGATGGACTGGTCTGGAACGTCCTTCAACGCCGCCAGCAGACTCGCGCCCAGGAGCCGGTACGGCTCCTCAAGCCGCTGGCTGGCACGGTGCTGGACAGCATCACCCCTCTCCACTGCTGGTAGAAGGCCTCTTGGCACCGTGCCCAAAACGGGCAGTTGTGCAAGCCGCTCCGCCTGCTCAGGCGTTCGGATTCGTGTGTCCAGGCTTTCCAGCAACAGCGCAAGGCCGATCCCTCCACACAGGCCGATGACCAGCGCAAGGACAATCTCCTGCCGTCCCAGTTTGTTGGACGGTTCCGAGGGGAGCGTTGCCGGGGAGATAATCTTGACACTGTTCGCACGCAGGGCTTCGTACGATTGCACCAATTCCGCCCGGTCCAGCCCCCGGCTATACACGTTTTCTTTTTCCCTAATTTGCCGCAAAAGGCCACTTGACACAGCGGACTCTCCGTCCTGGGCCTCTGCGGTTGCAAGCAGTGCATAGTCTTCTCGAAGTTCGTTTTCAAGACTGGCCGACTGCTCCTCAAGGATCTGATCCGCGCTTGACTCGTAGCCGACATTGGCGGTTTGGGCGTATGCGATCAGCAGTGTTGCCAGTTCATTTGCCAGATCCCGGGCTCGAGAGGGGCTGGTGTCCTGCACATAGATGGTCATCAGCTCCGAGTCCGGGATCATCTCTATCGATACCCTGTCGGCGAGATCTGCAGCAGTGAGCGAGGGGTCTCCTCCCGAAGCGCGGTGGATGGCTTCCTCCAACACCGGTTCGCTCTTCAGGGCCTCAGCGTAGGTCGTGACTATGCGATCGGCGACGAACTCGCGGGGGCTGAGGTCGTAGACGCCCACGTCCCAGAGCACGCGCACGATGGCCTGAGATCTGTAGACCGGGGGGATCAAGATCCCGGCCACTGTCACTACGACCATGGCCAGGGCTGCAACAGCAAAGACTGCCGGCAGGCGCCGATAAATCGTCTCCAGAAAACGACGGATCTCCATCTATCCTATATCTCCCAGCGCGGCGCGCAGCCCTACACGGGACAAGTTGGAAACGGGCATTACTTGGCCCCAAACCCGCCTAGCACGACCAAAGGTGTCAATAACAGCACCTTGATATCCAGCCAGAGGCTCTGGTGCTCGATATACTGGATGTCATATTGTACTATATCGTCGAAAGTCAGGCAACTTCGCCCATGCACCTGGGCCAGGCCGGTCACGCCTGGCAGCACTTCCAACCGCCGGCGATGCCGGGGCAGATACGCTCTGACCTCCCATGGTAAATTGGGTCGCGGCCCGACCAAGCTCATCTCACCCTTCAGGATGTTTATGAGTTGTGGCAGCTCGTCCAGGCTGGACTTTCGCAGAAAGTGCCCCACCCGGGTGACCTCAGACTCGTCAAAAGGCTTGTGGATTTCCTTACCGGTCCCGCTTGCATTGGCCGAACCGTTCACAAAGGAACGCAAGTACGCTCTGTGCGCAGTATCATCCAGCTTCCAGTGCAGGGTACGAAACTTGTACATGCGGAATCGGCGGCCATCCTTCCCCACGCGCACCCGGCGGTATATCGCAGGTCCTGGAGAATCCAAGCGTACTAGCATGACGATAAGGACCCACAATGGCCAGATGAATGCGAGCACCAAGAGCGAGAGGCCGATGTCCATCCCACGTTTTGTTATCCGATATGCTCGTCGAGCAGGTACCATCGCCGTTCCGGTCGCGGTTGCGAGTTCCATGGCTTCTCTCTTTGAAGGTGGATGGTAATCATTGGTGGTCATGGGTGTTCAATGTCAGGAATAGATGGTCTGGGCGCGCTGGTGGATCACCAGCATAGCGCCAGTACGAAGCCACACGTTCTCAATGTGGCGACGGGATGAGCCGGTCAGGAGGTAAGTCTCCCCTGTTGCGGCCTGGATGATTCCATTCTCCTTGTCCTCTCATCTCTTCCCATTATTCGCCCGAACCTGGGGCAAAAACACCAAATAGCAGCCTTGTGGAGCAGCCAAGGTGCTACCGAGCCAGCCCCAGCTCGCCTGCTGAACAGGCGCTATTTTGGCAACCCAGGTTTCCCGCTTGGCCGATGGACCTGCCAATGAGAGAATTGCGGGGGAGGAGACTGGCCAGAGCCAAAGTCCCCGGGCGGTACAACCATCACGCTTGCTGCCCAAGAGCTAAGGCCAGATAGCTGCCGGTCGCGTTCCCCAATAGCGGCAACGACGCCACCACAGACATTATCGCCTATGGAAGTATACGCGAGGTAACGAGAAAGTATAAATTCTGTTACAATCTAACGATCTGACCAATCACTCCTGCAGAACGGGGTAGCCGCGCCGGATGTAGTCTCGTGTGCGCTTTAGGATTACGGTCCGCTTTTCCGGTGAGAGGGCAATCTGAGCCAGGTGGTCGGACAAACAGGCTGGGCAGATGACCGTGTACTCTTGCCGTCTCCACTAATCTGTTCCGGAGTTCTGGCTGGGTGACGATCCAGCCGGTCCTCAGGCCTGGCAGACCGTATGCTTTGCTCAGGCTCTGCTGAATAAGAACCTTGTCATAGCGCCCCCAAAACGACGGGGTTTCCCGATCGGTAAGACATTCGGCCCCAGCATAGACTTCGTCCGACAGGAGCCAGGCACCAACGCGGTCCGCAGCAGCCACGATGGTGTCCATCTCAGAGTCGGTGAGGATCCGGCCAGTGGGGTTGTTGGGATTGCAGACGGCAATCACCTTGGTCCGCTCCGTGACCGCTTTTGCCAGTTCGTCCAGGTTGGGGGCTCAGTCCTGCTCTTCCCTCAGATGGAATGGTTTTACGGGAATGCCCATGCTCTTGGCAATGCCCCAAATCTGCATATAGTTGGGCAGCATCAGCACCAACTCCTCGCCTGGCTCAAAGAGGGTCCAGATGGCGAGAAAGTTGGCTACGGCCGCCCCGCTTGTTACAAGTACATTGTCAGGGTTAGACCCCGGGTAAAGGGTGCAAATTCGTTCCCGAAGCGCGATGGTACCGTTGGTCTGCGAGTAGTCGAGGCCGATGTTGAGCAGTTGATCGAGCTGGGCTGGGTCGTCGACCAACTCGTGAGCGGTCAAAGGGTGGACGCCGCTCTCCGAGAGGTTATAGTCTACGATCTTTTCCCACTCGGACATCAGTTGTTCCAGTTCAAAGGGGTGAAAGGGCATGGGCTTCTCCTCCAGCTTTCTGCCAGGATTGTGCCACAGGACCCGATGATGGGCAAGTTGCCAATTTATCCAGAGTCAGGTACAATGGCTGGCAACCAGAAGGTGGAGGGAGAATGCTATGGCAACACGCCTGGATGCCTGGAAGCTGGTAAACGAGTACACAAAGAACCAGAACCTGGTTCGCCATATGCTGGCCGTCGAGGCGGCCATGCGCGCCTACGCTCGTAAGTATGACGAGGATGAAGAACTATGGGGAGTCGTGGGTTTGATCCACGATTTCGACTACGAGCGCTATCCTGATCTTTCTGTAGAGGGGCACCCGGTCGTCGGAGCGCGTATCCTGCGGGAGGAGGGCTGGCCCGAGGAAGTCGTCCAGGCGGTGTTGGCCCATGCCAGCGAGTACACTGGGGTGCAACCCGAGTCCCAGATGGAAAAATGTCTCGTGGCCGTCGATGAGCTAACCGGTTTCCTGGTGGCTGTGGCCTTGGTACGGCCTACCAAGGACATCCGCGATGTCACAAAGATCCAGTCCGTCAAGAAAAAATGGAAGGATCGCGCCTTTGCGGCGGCTGTCAACCGGGAGGAGATTGAGCGGGCGTGTCAGCGGCTACCGGTTGATCTGTGGGTGGAGCATGTTCCCCTCGTATTGGAGGCAATGAAGGCGATCGCGCCCGAGTTGGGGCTGGACGGACAGGCAAGCGCCTAGCCTGTTCACTCCTGGGTCTACCGTTCTGTATCGACCCACATTCGGCGGCCATCTGTGATAAACTCGACCGTGCCCTGTTCGTCGGTACGCAGGATCTGCACCGCCCCGAGCTGTTCCAGCCGCTCCAGAACCACTGGATCGGGGTGGTTGAACTTGTTCTCGGCGCCGGCTGAGATGACGGCATAAGTGGGATCTACCGCCACAAGAAAGCCCTGGGTTGATGCGCCACCACTACCGTGGTGACTTACTTTCAGAACGTCGGCCGATAGAGTGTGGCCGGACTGCATGAGGTAGCCTTCCCCTTCTTCTTCGAGGTCACCGGTGAGCAGGAAGCTGGCCTTCCCCCATATCAATCGTAGTACCACCGATCCGTTGTTCGAGTCAGCCTCTATCCCCATAGCCAGATCGGCGTCTGGGTGCAGTACCTCCACGTCGACGCCACCCCCGAGATGCAGCAAGTCTCCGGACTTGACTGTTTGACGTGGGATGCTGGCATCCTTCAGAAGCTCTAGGCACTTTTGGAAGGGCTTGCTCTTGCTGGCAGCACCATTGTCCAGCCAGCCACCGATCTGGTAGCGCTCCAGTACCCCTACCAAGCCGGAGACATGGTCGATATCTGCATGGGTTAATACCAGCAGGTCGATGTCGTGGTCCCAAAAGGGCATCTCCCGACCCAGGGCGGAGGTGAGGGCCACGGTACCCGGTCCGCCATCTACGAGGATCTGCTGGCCTTGGGGGGTGGTAATGAAGATGGCATCGCCCTGACCCACGTCGAGAAAGGCGACGTGCAGACGGCCGTCGGGTTGTTGCAGCAGGGCAAGAATGGTCAGAACGATGGCAATGAGAGAAATACCCAGGAGGGCCTTGGCCGGTGTGCGAGCCGAGACACCGTTCCACAATTGGCGAGCACTGGCGCCACGCTGGCGGAGAGCCCACAGCAATCCCAGGATCAGGCCATACAGGGCTACTAGCCAGCCCATGTGGAATCCGTTCATCTGGGGCATCGCAAACTGCCATTCTGCCATCCAGCGGACGATGGTGTTGGTGAAGGCAAGCAGAAGCCACGGCACCATCGCGATCACTCGGGCCACTGGTTCCAGTGGGGGGACAAGGCCGGTGAGTGTGGCTACTGCTCCCCAGCTCATAATGTGGGGTTGGATCGAGAGGATGAACATGTTTGTAAGGGGGGCGATCACGGATAGATGGCCAAAATGGTAGCTGACCAGAGGCAGCGTCAGAACCTGGGCGGCCAGTGTAACCACCAGCACGCTGCTCAAGATACGGACTATCCTTTCTGCCTGTTCCCGAGGCACGAAGCGAACACAGAGTCGTGTCAGGGCTTGTTCCATGGGCGTCGTGAACAGGATCAGACTCAGCGTCGCTGCGACGCTGAGCTGAAAGCCGACATTCCACAGGGTCAGGGGATTGATGAGGGTCAGTAGCATGGCAGCAGCAGCTAGCGTAACATAGGCCGTGGCCCGGCGGCCCATGTAGACGGCTGTGACAAGGAGGCCGCCCATGATTCCTGCCCGGACTACCACGGCATCTGCACCCACCAGCAGTACATACAAGCTGACGCCGGCCAGCGTGAACCAATACGCCTTCTGTTTTCCCATCAAACAGCCAAAGGACTTGGAGAACAGCATGGCCACGACCATGATGTTGGCGCCGGAGATAACAATGATGTGGCTGGTACCCGTACGATTGTAGTCTTCATAGAGGTCATCAGGGATGCCAGACCTGATGCCAAGCAGGATACCCTGCAGTAGCGACGCTTCTGGTTCAGGCATGAGCCGGGCAATCACAGCTTGCGCGCGGTCCTTGATGGATGACAGAAGGCTGCTGAACGGGTTGCCTTGGACGGTGGCTACTTTCTCGATCTTCGGATGACGGACGTAGGAGAGGATACCTCTCTGGGCAAGGTATTTACGGTAATCAAATCCCTCGAGCTCGGGGACTGGCTCCAGTATGCCTGAGATGCGCAACCGGTCTCCGTAGCGATACCTGGGTAAGTTGGAAGTGAGCACCAGCGCTCGACCGTGGACCTGTATGGCTTGGTCTTTGAACTCAAGCTGCTCACTCTCGATCTCCAGCCTGGTCGACGAGTCTTTGGTATCCGGGTAACCCCGTACCACCCCCTCCAGCGTGACCCAGCCCTGATTACTATAGGAAGCCACGGCCTCAGGGTCATTCAGGCTGCGTACGTGTAACTGGTAGCGCAGCGCGCCCCCGAGCAAGGCAAGGGCACACACGGCGGCCAGGAGTATGGATCGCTCTCTATGCCACAGAAGAAGCGCCAGCATGGGGACGAGAGCAAGCAAGATGATCGACGCCGGTTCAATGCCTGCCGGCATCAGGAGGTGGTGGGCCGCAACCAGGCCAGCCATCCAGGCGATGGTGACAAGGACCAAAGGGGGCATAGCCCCTACCTCCCTGGGCCCGACCCCGCAATCCCTGTCTGCAGGTCGTAGCCAGGGCTCGCGGTAGGAAATGCACGACAAGCAGTCATGCCACGACGCGCGCTGAGATGCTCAGCGGACCGCTCGTCCAAAGCCTGCGGACGGGCACCGCAGCCCAAGGATTATACTATGTCTTGAACCAGCAGTCAAGCCCCAGCGGCAGACCTGGTACGGCTGTTGCAAAGTCGCCATCGCGAGCGTCAGCGAAGCGATCTCCACTTGTGCCCTGGGGATTGCCACGGCGCAAACAGCGCGCCTCGCAATGACAGATCTGACTGGCAGTGCATGTCAAGGGACAATGCAACAGCCCTAGCAGACCTGGCGAGATGATCTGCCTGGATCGGGACTCTTTGACAAAAGCGGTACTCGGTGCTATAATGGCGATGTGATGATTCCCAATCTCTTGCAGACGGTTCCCTCAGGATTCCAATGTGACATCTCAAAGAATGCCGACGGATGTCGCCCTGGACCGGTTTGTCTTTGCTATCGTCCCAATTGTACGGCCGACGAGAGTTCGGGTAATTGTCTGAAAGCAGTCGGCCTCGTCCCTTGATTTTTGTCAGGAAACGTAGTAGACTTGGAGTGCAGTGGACAAGGGCGCTTCTGGACGCAAGCGAGTTTGACTGTAAATCACCGACGTCATAGAGAGGTGGTTCCGGGATCGATGCGCAAGGCTTTTTCAATCTGGATTCTTCTAGGCTTGTTGGCACTGAGCACGTTGGCATGCAATCTGTCTGAGGTCGTCACCTTGGTCGCTACCCCTGCGCCGGCTGCAGTATCCATGGAGCCGACAGCGGTGGTCATTGTCTTGACACCTACGGCTTTACCTCCAGGGCCTATGCCCCAGACCGATGTAGAAGAGCAACTGGTAATTGGTGTCTACGCCCGGGTTGGGCCAGCAGTGGTTTGCATCAAGGCTCGGGATCACCTGGGCGGTTGTATTGGCTCCGGTTTCGTGCTTGACCGGGAGGGGTATGTTGTCACGAACAACCACGTAGCTGAGGCCTCTCCTGACTTGCTGGTGACACTGGCCGACGAGACTACGGTGCCTGCCACGGTGGTTGGGTCGGATCCTGGCAGCGACTTGGCGGTCCTGAAGATCGACCTGCCCGCCGACAGGCTGTCCGTTGTCGAGCTGGGCGACTCCTCTTCACTTAGGGTGGGACAGCGGGCCATTGCGATTGGAAACCCATTTGGTTTGGAGCGAACCATCACGACTGGCATCATCAGTTCGCTCGGTCGGACACTGTTGCGCGACGACAGCGCTTTCCAGTTGGCAGAGGTGATCCAGACCGATGCTGCTATCAACCCAGGGAATTCGGGCGGTCCTCTGCTGGACTCGCAGGGCCGCGTTATTGGCGTCAATACGGCCATTCGATCAACGAGTGGAGTCAACTCGGGAGTAGGTTTTGCCATTCCGGTAGATATTGTCAAACGGGTTGTGCCAGAGTTGATTGACCGTGGACGCTATCGCCATACTTGGGTAGGCGTAACGGGTCTGACGATTTCACCAGAA
The DNA here is from genome assembly GCA_963700285.1 of uncultured Chloroflexia bacterium. Taxonomy (GTDB): domain Bacteria; phylum Chloroflexota; class Anaerolineae; order JAAYZQ01; family JAAYZQ01; genus CAWANP01. Next base: position 1,370,796 of record CAVOXA010000001.1, read on the forward strand.
ATGGTTGAGGCAATGTCCCTTCCTGTGGAAACCGGGGTACTGGTTTTTGAGGTGGAGGAAGGTGGTCCAGCCGCGAGGGCCGGTTTGCAGGGAGGCAATCGGGAGACCCGAGTGGCAGGCAGGCCGATGTTAGCAGGTGGAGATATTGTGATCGCCATAGACAGTGTGGATGTCAAGCGGTTTGATGACCTGGTCAATTTCCTGGCCACGCGCACCACCGTTGGTGATGTCTTGACGCTGACGGTTGTCCGGGATAAGGCTGAGATCAAGATTGACGTAACGTTGGAGGAGCGTCCCAGCAATCGCTGAGCGGCCTTTCTGTGCCGCAGTCATTTCTGAACAAGGCAGTGCCTGCTCGCTGCCTGTTACTAGCCGGATTCCTTGTTCTGTGAAGACTGGTCCCAATAACCTATGTGAGGAGGCCAAGATGTCAACTTTTGACGTGCGAGATCTGAACGAGTTGGTGGAGTTTAAGGCTGGCTCTGCACCTGTTCTCAGCCTGTACCTCAATGTAGATCCTACTCAGCAATCGAGAGATCAGTACAAGCTTGCCCTGCGGTCCCTACTCAAGTCTGTGGGCGACGACGCAGAGGCGGAAGATGTGTCTGCAATTGAGCGGTACTTTGATTTTGAATACGATTGGCAGGGGAGAGGAGTAGCCGTTTTTTCCTGCCGTGAAGCTGATTTTTGGCGCAGCTACCCGCTTGCCGTGCCGGTGCACAACGATGCCTATGTCTCGCATCGCCCCTATATCAAGCCACTCCAGGATGTGTTGGATGCCTATGGTAGATATGGCGTCATCCTGGTGGACAGTGAGGGCGCACGGATGTTTCTCTTTGATCTTGGCGAGCTTGTGGAGGCAACCGGCACGCTGGGCGAAGAGGTTCGTCGCACCAAACATGGTGGTGGCTCGGGCGTATCCGGGATGCGGGGCGGGATGGCAACTCGCTCCGCCCGTCAGGGAGAGGCGGTTGTCCAGCGCAACCTGAAGGAGATGGCCGATGCCACCGAGGCCTTTTGCAGCAGGCAGGGATGCACGCGTCTTGTCCTGGGGGGAACCGAAGCCATCGTCAGCCAATTCCACGATACGTTGCCCAAGGCAGTACAGGACAAAGTCATTGGCACGTTTGCAATAGACTCTGATGCGACGGTGAACGAGATTCAAGCATGTTCGATGGACCTGATTGAGAAAGTAGCTCAGGATCGTGAGGTTGAACTGGTTGATGAAATGATCGCCTGCTGGAGGCGGGGCAGTGGCGCGGCGGTTGGGCTCTCCGATACGCTGGCGTCACTACAGGAACACCGGGTGGCGATCTTGCTTATTGCGGCGGGCTATGAGGCCTCAGGTTATCGCTGCCAGAATTGCCGCTACCTGATGCTTGCGGAGAGAGAGACCTGTCCTCTGTGCGGAGGATCGATGGAGCCTGTGACCGACCTGGTAGAGACAATGACCCATCGAGCGCTGGAGCAAGGCGTTGAGGTCGAAATAGTGCGTGGCAACGAGCTACTGGAGGACTCTGGATCGGTGGGAGCGCTTCTGCGCTATTGATCCAGTGTTGGAAGGCAGAGCAAAAGGGCGCCGCACTACCGGCGCCCTTTTTTCTCGTCTGGACCAGTCTCGACCCGTCGCCAGGCTGTGCAATACCTCCATCGCTTTCTCAGAAGCGATCCCAGGGTACAGTAGTGGGGAAGAGCAGACGCACGAACTGCCAGGCACGGTCCAGCACAACATCCTTACTCTCACCGGGTGGGAGGAACAGATTGACGCGAACAGATAGTACCCCATCCTTGGAGTCGCGTTGGGGGTCACCCCAAAGATACCAGAACAAGACCATCAGTTGCTGACCTGTCTCTGCATGTTCGGTCAGGAGGTACTGGGCGTGCATAGGCTGACTGCCTATCATAGCTGATTCTCGTCTGTTCTCGGTTACCTGCCACAAGCGCCCAGGATAGCATGTTTCCGGGGTGTGGCTGAAGAGGAGAAAGCTGTCTTCTCCCTTGTTCCCGATGATTGTCAAGGTCAGTTCCTGGCCTGAAGGGGAACGATAGGTTCGCTCCAGGGCGATGGTAGGGTGATTGAGGTAGAATACGACAGCGGGATCGTCGCCCACGTACCGGTCTGCACCGACCTGTTTCCACTCACCCACTTCTGTGGGGATCGCGGCGGCTACTTCCTCTGTAGAATCACCGCTCAGATCAAAGTTGCTGCGTACCACTGTTTCGTATGGTGTGATGCGATACCAGCCCTCCACATCGAGGAAGTAAATGTGGTCTGGCGGTTCCGCAGATTCAGAACCTGCCCCCTCAGCAGCGATCGCGGCTGGCACGGGCAACTCGGTAGAGAGTCGTGCATCTGAACTCAACTGCTGGCCCCAGGTCAATGCAACCCCAAGGAGCAGTAGGGTGATGATCAGAACAAATCTTTGCGTACTCGCGAGCACCCCAAGACCTTTCCGAGAACGAGCAAGAGGCACAGAGCAATTAGGAACAGAATTGGGCTGGACCAGTCGTGGTAGTAGGAGAGGGCTACCTCCTCACCGAAAGCCTGCGCTACAATCAGAAGGATCGCGACGCGCAGCACATTGCTGGCCGCCACCAAGGGTACGATGGCCAGCAACATCAGGGCTTTGGCGGTCGGCCGCCCTTCTACTACATACACCCAGGCGACCCCCACGGTGACCATCGTCACCAGGGAGCGCAGTCCACTGCAGGGGGCTCCCACGGTGACGGCCGTGTTGGGCAGGGTGATCTCGCCACCTTGCTGGACGGCCGAAATGCCAACGAGGCGGGCGAGCGCTGCAGCCGACTGGGCTGTGAAAGACTCGAGCCAGGGGCTGGCCTGGTCGATGAAAGGTAGCGGTACCATGAATGCCAGGAACAGGAGGGGAAAAAGCCAGTACTTGAGGCGAGGCCAACCCTCCAGAAAGAGGAGGATCCCGACCAGAAGGACAACCAGGCTAAGGGCGACCACAAAGTAGTACTGCCAGCGCATCGCCCAGACGACAATGCCAAGGCATGTCGCAGTGATCAGCAGCCCAATCCACGCACCCCCTTGGCGTGGCTCATCTACCGCGTACCGCCACTGGCGCCAGGCAAGCATGGCTGCTATGAGGGGGACAAGAAATCCGTGGGTATAATAGGGGTTGCTCAACCACGATCTACCCAACCAGACAAAGGCGGGATAGAAGAGAAGAACCAACAGACCAATGATGAGCAAATAGGCTACGGGTCCTGTCTTGACTCTGGACAAGGGACATGCCACCTGTTTGGGATTGACTACGCAACAGGGCTAGCGTATAATCTACCGACTGGACAGGCTGGGCCACGCCGTCATAGGCTGGCGGAGTATAGCTCCTTTCCAGGGGAATGTCAAGTCAACTGTGATATCCTCGCGGCTGGGAAAGGGAACAGCCTTGACTGACGGTAGTGGCACCACGAAACACGACAAGGTCACGGGGACAGGGCAGATGCGGCGCTTTGTGGCCGGAGCGATGATCCTCCTGGGCTTGACTGGCGTGCTTGGTGGGACTCTTGTGGTCAACTGCTCATGTCCTGAGGGCCAATAGGATCATCGTTGCCATTTCTCCGTAGAGACTGTCCCAATCCCTCATACCAATGTCAATCCCTACGGGGCCAACTTTTTTCTTGACCGGGAAGTTGAGCATTGGAAACAGGAACGGACCCTGGAGATGGCCAGGGCTGTCGGTGTTGGCTGGGTCAAGCAGTTGTTTGCGTGGGAGGAGATAGAGCCACTACGCAAGGGAGAGTTTGATTGGGCCAAATACGACCGGATCGTGGGCCTCGCAGAGCAATACGGGATGCAGATCATCGCCCGGCTGGATCGGCCACCAGATTGGACACGGCAGGCCAGTACGGGTGGGGGCAGCCGCTTCAAGACCCGTCCTCCCGATGACCTAGCCGACTATGGCGATTTCGTGTTTGAGTTTGTCCGGCGCTACAAGGGCCGCGTGCGCCACGTTCAGATCTGGAACGAGCCCAATCTCACTGCGGAATGGGGCTTCCAGCGCGTGGACGCCGTCGCCTATACGCGTCTTCTGGAGATTGCCTATCGTCGGGCCAAAGAGGCCGATCCGGAGGTTGTCGTGCTCAGCGCGCCGCTGGCCATCACCCTGGAGGATGCTTCCATGCGGGGTAACCACAATGACCTCGTTTTTCTCGAGCAGATGTATCAGGCAGGTGCCGGTGACTATTTTGATATCCTATCGGCCAATGCCTTCGGCCTGGATCTTCCTCCTGAAGATCCACCGGATCCTAACGTGCTCAATTTTCGCCGGGTCGAATTACAGCGGCAGATCATGGAGCAGTATGGGGACGAGAACAAGCCAATCTGGGTAAACGAGTATGGCTGGAATGCCCCTCCCACGTCATTTCCACGAGATCTCCTGACTTGGGAGAGTGTGACGGAAGCTGAACAGGCCGAATTTACCGTGCGAGGCATCGCCTGGGCTCGGGAACACTGGCCCTGGCTGGGTGTGGTCAATATCTGGTACTTTCGACAGGTGGGCGATGTTCCTCCTGACCGCCCGGCCTACTATTTTGCCTTGGTGGATCCAGAGTTCAACCCCCGGCCGGTCTATCTGGCGCTGCAAGCGGCTACGCAGGAGAGGGTGATGCCACTGGGACAAGGCGCTTCTCACTCCCGCCCACAGCCAATGAACGCGGTTCCGGTGTATTTGCTCTGGGGGCTGTCTGGCGGATTGGTCCTCGCTGGGGGGATTTTGTGGGTCAGATCTCGCAGATAAGCCACAGGGCGTGGCTTGCTAGCGAAGTATTGATTCAATGCCACGCTGGATGTTGGCTGCCGTAGTCTCGGCACCCTGATCGCCTGCCAGCATGCTGTTCACCTCGGTGTGGATCGCCTCGGAGAGCAGCGCGTATTCGGCTAGCGACGGGCGAGACTTGGCATCGACAAGGACGGTGGCCAGGATCTCCAGGAGCGGTGAGCGTTCAAGGAGTGCTACATCCTCATAGGCCGCTGTCAAAACTGGAGGTTGGTTGGCGGCTAGTGCCATGTGGGCCTGTTGTTCATAGCCGGCCAGAAACGCCATGAACTGCAGGGCCTGCTCTGGATGCAGGCTGTGGCTGGACAGAGCCAAGCTCTGCCCACCCAAGCAGGAGGCCGGCAGCGCTGCCATACCAACCTTCCCCGCTACTGGCGAGTCCTCGCTATTAACATAATCCCAGGTGGTGGACCAGTGCCGCATGAAGGCGGAGTCACCGTTCCTAAAGGCGGCCAGCGAGGAACCGTCATCGTAGTCTGCGATATCCCGTGGAGACGCGCCCGAGGCAACGAGATCACGCATCTGTTCAAGCGCAGACCGGGTTTGGGGACTGTCAAAAACGATGTTGCCGTCACTGTCAAAGACGTCTCCGCCGTGGCTCCAGATCTGTTCGAGTGTGTTGCAGGTCAGGTTCTCGTCGGCTGTACCTTGCCAGACATAACCTTCGGGAAGGCCTTCCCTCTCTGTGATCCCGAGGGCTACCTGCTGCAAGTCGGCCCATGTGGATGGTGGGTCGTAGCCATACGCGTCCAGCAGATCGCGACGATAGTAGAGCAGCCCAGCATCGGCTACCCACGGAAGAGCCACCAGGTGTCCCCGAAACTCGTTGGCCTGGATCGTACCTGGCAGGAAGGCGCTTGGCTCAATCCCAAGCGACTCGCTCCGTTCTTCAAGCGGAACGAGGCTACCTCCTGCCGCAAACTCGGCTGGCCAGGTGGCGTCAAGCAGGAGGATATCCAGGCTGGTATCCCCTTTGCCAAGCCTATCTGCGACCCATTCGCGGCGTTGGACGCTGTCTTTTGGGGCGCGAACAACCTCGACCTTGACGTCAGTGTTGAGGGCCTCGTAGCGGGCAATGAGTTCATCCAGGGCAGCTAGCCTCTCCCGAGAAAAATTACCGGCCAGGGAGAGCGTGATCGGCAGAGGTATTGGGACGGTTACGGTCGGCGCAGGACCGCTGGGCAAAGGGGTGACCTCGACCGGGGTTGATCCGCACCCAACTATCGTGCAACCCAGGAGGAAGATGAAGAGGGCTACCCCAGGCCAAAGATGTCTCTGTTTGGTCACAGTAGCTGGTCGACTATCATCCCAGCGAACACTGCTGCCAGGTAAAGGCTTGACAGCTTGAACATCCGCCATGCGTTGTGCTCTGTGGGCTTGAGCATCAGGTACCCGTGCCCGATCAGTGCGACGATACCGCCGGCAATGGCAATGGCAAAGTAAATGGGACCGAACTGGCCTGCATAACCGAGCAGGAGGGACTCTGCGACCATGAACACGACGCTCATGGCGATCAGACCTACGGCCCTTTGCAGATTTGTCACCACAGGCAGCATCGGTACACTGGCTCGAGCATAGTCCTCTCGGTAGCGAATGGCCAGGTTCCAGATGTGGTTGGGGGTCCAGGTGATGACCAACAGACTCATAAGTACGGGCGTCCAGGTGACATTGCCTTGAACGACTGCCCAGCCGAAAAGAACAGGCATACCGCCGCTGAGAGAACCCAATAGGATGTTGGTACATGAGCGGCGCTTGGCCAATAGGCTGTAGACCACCACGTTGTCGAAAAGGCCCAAGAACATCCAGAGCGCGGCAAGAGGATTGAACAGGAAAGAGAGTCCCAGAGCCAGGATTGCCAGGAACAGACCCCACACGAGGGCTTTTTCAGGTGGACTGATGCGCTTGCCCGGCAGAGGACGTCCCTTTGTTCGATCCATGATCGCGTCAATGTCGCGATCGATGTAGCAGGTCAGCGTATCGGCGGCAGCACAACCAGCCGAAATTGCCAGCAAAGCCAAGACCCAGCCACCCAGCGACAGGTTTCCCACGCCTCCGGCTGCGACCATGGACCCTATGCAGGTGAAGACAAGAAGTGCGACGGTGCTGGGTTTCGTAACCTCAACGTACTTCCACATTCTGGCGCGCCAGCTCTGAGACTCGCGGGCGAGAGCCAGGCGGCCAGTCTTTGTCGACTCGTCGATCATTGCAGAATCTCCTCAGTGATCCTTGCTTCCATCTGGAGAGGGAATTATAGCGGAAAAGAAGAAAGCGGTCAACTGGCAGAGCGGCTTTGAGTTTTGACAGTGAGTGTTCTTCCGTGGTAGAATGATCGAGTCACCAGAAAAGCTACGCGCAACGGAGCGAGATGGGCAAGATACGGGTTCTATTGGCAGACGATCACGCGGTCCTACGGGATGGGCTACAGGCGCTGCTGGCCGAGCATGAGGCGATTGAAGTGGTGGGCCAGGCGTCCGATGGTCTTGAGGCCATTCGCCAAGCCCGTGAGCTGCAACCGGATGTTGTAGTGATGGATATTGGGATGCCGTGCGTCAATGGCCTGGAAGCCACTTGGAGGGTACTGAAAGAGTGTCCAGCGTGCCGTATCCTTATTCTCAGCCAGCATGATGACAGCGATCATGTGCTGGATGCCCTGTCAGCCGGTGCTGCGGGTTACCTGCTCAAGCGTGCGGCTGGTGCCGAATTGGCTGAGGCCATCCAGGCGATATCGCAGGGCGGCGTGGTGCTTGATCCCCTCGCAGCTCGGATCCTCGTGGACGCTTACCGGCAGTGCGAGCGTGCCCAAAAGGTGGATAGCTATGAACATCTCACGGACCGAGAACGCCAAGTTTTGATCCTCGTGGCTGAGGGTCACACCAGCCAACAGATCGCCCAGATGCTGCATGTGAGTCCCAAGACGGTGAACGCACATCGCACAAGCCTGATGTCAAAGCTGGACCTTCACGATCGGACTGAGGTTGTCAAGTACGCACTACGTAAGCAACTCATCGATCTGTAGGGGGACCTTGGGTGCTACTGTTGCTGGCCTTCGCCGCCTGGGTTGTTACAGGTTTCACAATCTATCTGGGAATTGGTGTTGAGAATAGGGTTGTTACCCTATTCACAAATCAAGATAAGTGTGCTATAATCGGTTCGCCTGGGAAGAGTCTTGCTCCCGGGAGTATGTTTTGGTCTCCGAGCCTACCTGCCTACAGAGTGGGCCCACAGTGGGATTGCTCCAGGGCAGGAGGTCGATAGGGTGCAGTGGGAAACGGCTGCGCCTCCCGGATTGGAAAGGGGATCGATGGCTGGTTGTAGTGCCAGCTATCTATTCCCTTTTTTGACAAGGTATTGGACTGGCGATTCGAGAAAGGAGGTAGCTACTCAGATACTGTGTGTGCCTTGAGGTTCTAGAACACGAGGAGGTGTAAGAAAAGCTATGGAGCTATCGCGAAGAGATTTCATGAAACTGTCTGGAGCAAGCAGCCGGAGGCCTTTTCCTGCCGGCCGGTTTTGCGGCGACAGCGGCAGCCGAGGCGGGTGGTCTTTCCCGCTCCACAAGCCGATCGGTGAGGCAGCAACGATCTGCCCCTACTGCTCCTGCGGCTGTGGATTGCTGATCGCCACCGGGCCAGATGGACACATCATCAACTCGAGGGCGACCCAGACGACCATCAACAACCGGGGCGCGCTGGATCCCAAGTCGATCTCGGTGCGCTCGCTGTCCCAGAGCGACCGGCGCCTGAACAAAGCCCATGTACCGGGCACCCGGCAGCGACAAGTTCGAGGAAGTAGAGTGGGACTGGGCCATCGATACGAGGTCGCCAAGCGGATCAAGAAGACCCGCGACGAGACCTTTCGAGAAGACGAATGCCAACGGCGTGACGGTCAATCGCACGCAGGCGATCGCCTTCATGGGCGGCGCGGCCAACAACGACGAGGAGTGCTACCTCGCCGTCAAGCTGGCTCGCGCCCTGGGCCTGGTGTACATCGAACACCAGGCACGCATATGACACTCTGCCACTGTGGCCGGTCTGGCCACAACATTCGGGCGGGGTGCAATGACCAATCACTGGGTGGACCTCAAAAACGCCGACGTGATCATGATCAACGGCTCCAACGCGGCGGAGAACCACCCGGCCTCGATGGCCTGGGTCAACAAGGCCCGCGACGAGCGCAAAGCCAAGTTGATCGTCGTCGATCCCCGCTTCACCCGCAGTGCGGCCAAGGCCGATATCTATGCCCCCATCCGCAGCGGCACGGACATCGCCTTCTACGGCGGCCTGATGAAGTACGTCATCGACAACAACCTCTACCACGAGGAGTATGTGGTCCACTTTACCAACGCCGCCACCCTGATCAACCCCGAGTTCCAGGGTCCGGAAGACCTGGACGGGTCTTTTCTCCGGCTTTCGGACGACGACGGCGACGGCTTTGGCACCTACGCACGACCGGTCGACCTGGGCCTACCAGACCGATGCCGACGGCAATCCCCTGCGCGATGAGACGCTCCAGGATCCCAACTGCGTCTTCCAACTGCTGAAGAAGCACTATCCGCGCTACGACCTGGACATGGTGTCGGCCATCACCGGCTGCCCCAAGGACAAGCTGGAGGAGGTGTACGATGCCTATGCCATCCACGGGCCAGCCGGACAAGACGGGCGACGATCCTGTACGCCATGGGCCAGACGCAGCACACGGTCGGCTCGCAGAACGTGCGCTGCATGGCCATGATCCAGCTGCTGCTGGGCAACATCGGACGGCCGGCGGCGGCGTGAACGCGCTGCGCGGCGAGAGCAACGTGCAGGGCTCGACCGACATGGCCATGCTGGCCCACATCATCCCGGCCTACATGTCCACGCCCGAACGCGGGAAGCCACCCGAACCTGGCCAGGCCTACCTCGAGGAGGAGACGCCCAAGACCAGCTACTGGTGCCAACAAGCCCAAGTTCCTGATCAGCCTGCTGAAGGCCTGGTGGGGCGACCATGCCACCGCGGACAACGACTTTGCCTACGACTACCTGGGCAAGGTCGAGAGCGCGGCCAACCACTACTGGATCGCCCTGTTTGAGGCCATGCACGCCGGCACGATCAAGGGCTGCCTGGCTCCTGGGCCAGAACCCGGCGGTGGGCGGCCCCAACGCCCGCTTTGAGCGCGAGGCCCTGGAAAAGCTGGACTGGATGGTGGTCCAGGAGATCTTCCAGACGGAGACGGTCGACTTCTGGAAGGCGCCGGGCACGAACCCGGCGGAGATCAAGACCGAGGTCTTTGTCCTGCCGGCGGCCGATGCCATGGAAAAAGAGGGCAGCATCGTCACCAGCGGGCGCCTGATCCAGTGGCGGCCCAAGGTGGCCGAAGCACCCGGCGAGGCCCTGCCCGACCACGACATCCAGAACCTGATCGGCCTCAAGCTGAAGGAGCTGTACGCCGCCGAGCCGGGCCCCTTTGCCGACCCCATCACGAACTCTGACCTGGGACTATGGCGGCGGGCCGGTCCATCCCGGTCGTCGGCGAGATGGTGGATATCGACAAGGTGGCCCACGAGATCAATGGCTATGCCATGGAGGACGTGCTGGATGACGACGGCAACGTCGTCGCCAAGAAGGGCGATCTGCTCAAGACCTTTGGCGCAGCTCACGGCCGATGGCAAGACGGCGTGCGGCAACTGGCTCTACGTGGGCTACTACTATCCGATGGCGGATGGCGAGGGCAACACCCTGCCGGCCAGCAAGCGGCGCGGCCAGAAGGACCCCGGTGGCCTGGGCATCTATCCCTACTGGGCCTACTCCTGGCCGGTCAACCGGCGCATCATCTACAACCGCTGCTCGGCCGACTCCAAGGGCAATCCCTGGCCCGGCGGCAAGGACCTGATCTGGTGGGATGCGGCCAGAGCAAGTGGACCGGCTACGACGTGCCCGACTTTGCCGGCGACCAAGGGCCCGGACGATCCCGGCTTCAACGATCCCTTCATCATGAAGACCGATGGCAAGGGCTGGCTCTTTGGCGCGCTGAACGAAGGACCGTTCCCCACCCACTACGAGCCGGTGGAGTCGCCGACGACCAACGCCCTGTACTCCAGCCAGCAGAACAACCCGGCTATCAAGGTCTGGCAGACGAACGAGGGACAGGACATCGGCGACAGCTATGGGCGATCGCCGGACAAGTTCCCCATCGTGGCCACGACCTACCGTGTTGTGGAGCACTGGCAGGCGGGCGGCATGTCCCGCTGGCTGGAGTGGCTGGCCGAAGCTCAGCCCGACATGTTCGTGGAGATGAGCGAGGAGCTGGCCGCAGGAGAAGGGGATCAAGAACGGCGAGCTGGTCAAGGTCAGGTCGGCACGAGGCGAGATCGAGGCGGTGGCCATCGTCACCAAGCGCTTCAAGACCTTCCAGGTGAATGGCAAGGACGGTCCACCAGGTGGGCATGCCCTGGCACTTTGGCTGGGGCGGCGGCGGTGAGCTGGAGGCGCTGGCCAAGGGGGCAGCGGCCAACGATGCTGACGCCGCACGTGGGCGATGCCAACACCACGATCCCGGAATACAAGGCGTTCCTCGTGAACGTGGAGAAGGCGTAGGGGGTGCAAAATGGCTGACAGACTTGCAATGTACATCGACACGTCCAAGTGCATGGCCTGCCGTGGCTGCCAGGTGGCCTGCAAGCAGTGGAACGACCACCTGGGCTACGTCCCGGCGAGCGCGAGACGAGGAACATCGGCACCTACGAGAATCCCCTGTCGCTCGATCCGCAGACCTGGACGCGCATCAAGTTCACCGAGTACGACGATCCGAGATCGCGGTTCCAGTGGCTGTTCCTGAAAGAGGGTGCATGCACTGCACCGAGGCGGCCTGTGTGGACGTCTGCCCCACCGGCGGCGCTCAAGTACGGTCCCATGGGCATCATCACCTTCGAGCGCGAGCTGTGCAACGGCTGCGGCTACTGCAGCCAGTTCTGCCCCTTTGGGGTGCCGCAGCTGGAGGTGCTCAACGCCCTCACCGGCGAGGCCAAGAGTTCCAAGTGTGTCTTCTGCCAGGATCGGACGACGAACGGTCTGAAGCCAGCCTGTGTCAAGACCTGCCCGGCCGGGGCGCTGGACTGGGGCGACCGCGACGCAATGATCGCCAAGGCCGAAGCCCGTGTCGAGGAGCTCAAGGCCGAGCGGGGCTTTCCCAAGGCCAACGTCTATGGCAAGACCGAACTCGGCGGCTTGGGACGGATCTATGTGCTGACGGCCCCGGCGGCGGCCTATGACCTGCCCGAGGATCCCAAGTATCCGGCCATGAGCACGCTGGGCAAAAGATCCTCCAGCCGGTGGGGCAGGTCGCCTTTGGCGCGACCGTCGTCGGCGCGATTGCGGCCTTCTTTATCGCCCGGCGCAACGTTGCACATGGAGGAAGTAGAATGAGCGTCAGATTGAAGAGGTACAGACTCGGCCATCGCAGATCCGCTGGATCCCCAAGTACACCACCCTGGAACGGCTCCTGCACTGGGTCCATACGGCCACGCTTCCTCCCCCTGGCGCTGACGGGCTTTGTGCTCTTTGCTCCCTGGCTGCAGCCGATGGCCCAGAGCGAAGCCGGGCATCCACATCCGGCTGCTGCACCGCGTCGCAGCCGTCTTCTTTGGCGGCGTGCCCATCCTCTACACCATCCTGCAGCCCCGGCGGATGCTGATGAACCTGAAAGAGTTCCTGAGCTTTGGCAAGTACGACCTCCTCTGGCTCAAAGCGGCCGATTCCCTACTATGTGCTGGGCGCCACGACGAGATGCCGCCCCAGCCCCGCTTCAACACCGGTGAGCGGCTGACGGCCGTCGTCATGGTCCTGGGCACGCTCACCTTTGGCATCACCGGCCTGTCGATGTGGTTCCTGAAGGGGATCATGCCACCGTGTCCTGTTCCAGTTGACGGTGCTCGTCCACGACCTGATGTTCATCGTCACCTTTGCCATGTTCATCGTCCACTTTTACCTGGCGGTGGTCCATCCCATGATGTGGCAGAGCCTGGTGAGCATGCGCTACGGCGTCGTGTCGGAGTCGTACGCCCGCGAGCACCACGCCATGTGGTACTATGGCGAGAAGCGGGCCAAGGAGATGTGGGAACAGCAGCCAGGCAGAGGCGGACATTAGCTGCCTGCAGCAAGCGAGGGGACTGAGGGGCCTGGAGGTCGGAGGGGAGGAGCCTCCTCCGTGCCCTCTGGGTCTCTCGGCCCCTCTTCGTTTGTGGATGGAGACGGAACGGTATGGCAATCAGCGAAAAGGACCAGCACGTGCTGCGCGCCATTGACAGCAGGCCCGGGACCAGCACGAAGAACTGGCAGATCTGTTGGACTTTTACCAGGATCTGTATGAAGTGCAGTTTCAGGCCAAGGCCGAGCTGCCGAACCCAGAGATGCGTGACGATCTGGCGATGCGCTGGCGACTGGAGGGCGGTATCCCCCAGCTGACCTTTGACCAGTTGGGCCTCGAGCCAGAGACCTTTGCCGAGCTGGTGGCACGAATCGCCGACGTGCTGCTGCCGCCACAACCCTGGCTGGGATCTTGAGCATGCAGACTGGGCGCCAGAGGAGCTGGTCGCCCAGGCCCGGAAGGTGTTTGAGACCTGGGATACTTGACCGCGCCCAGGACCTGGATCTACCGGCGGAAGACCGATGGCGAGTCTCAGCCCGACCACGCCAGCGGCACTGGCCGTGGGCTTTGCCCTGGCTCCCTATCTGCAACGGGCAGCGGAGGACATTCTCCCCCGGCTGGATCTCACCCTGTGGCGCGAGGGTCATTGTCCCATCTGTGGCGGGCGACCGAACTTTGCTCTTCTGGAGGAAGAACGGGGGCTCGCCAGCTGATGTGCTCCCGATGCGACCGCGCTGTGGACCTATCGCGCGCGTCGGCTGTCCCTTCTGTACAATCGAAGGAGAAGCAGATCGTACTACCCCAGCGACGATGGCGTGTACCGACTGTACGTCTGTCCAGCCTGCAAGCGGCTACCTAAAGACCGATGGATCTACGCAGAGCTGCGCCGTCGAGGTCTATCCCGTCGTTGAGCGCCTTCTGACGGTGGGCATGGATCTGGCAGCGCAAGCAAGGAGGGCTATGGTGAGCTGAGTAAGGTCTGGCTTAGCAGCTCAGGTGCGACATACCTGGAGCAAGTGGATTGACAGTACCCGGCTTCTGTGTTATAATCCCATGCGTGTGAAAACGCGAACAATTGACAAGGAGGCAGAGAGTAATGGCCAAGGTCCTCGTGGTCGATGATGACCCTGATTTCGTGAAGGTGACTTCCAAGGTACTAGAAAAGGCAGGGCACGAAGTGGTGTCTGCAGCAAATGGGGCCAAGGCGTTGAAGGCCATGCGCCAGGATACTCCTGATGTTGTTTTGCTGGACATCATGATGTCCTATATTCTCGACGGATTGGACGTTAGCCGTGAGATGGCTGAAGATCCGGCTCTGAAGGATATTCCTGTCATCATGGTTACATCCCTTACAGGCGTGAAAGGGAGCGACATGTTCCCTACGGACGAGTATGTCCCCGTTGACGAGTGGCTGTCCAAGCCCGTTGATCCCGATACTTTGCTAGCGCGCGTGGATGAGGCTGCTTGAGCTAGCGGCTGAAAGCGCTGGCCGGTTCTGAAAAGGGGGAGGCAGAGATGGAAAGAATCCAGATCGGCGGGATTATGCAGAATGCACATCTCTCGCTGCTCAACGTGACCGCCGTGCCTGATCGACCGGGTATTGCTGCGGCAATTCTCAGCGGCTTGGGAGATCGCGACATCAATGTGCAGTTTATTGTGCAATGTATCGATCAGAACCAGCAAGACCAGGTGGCGTTTTGCGTCGATCGGGATGATCATGCTGTGGCGCTTGAGTTGGTGACTGCCATCGCGCCCGAGCTGGAGGCCGGCAAAGTGGTCTCTCTAGCCGGAGGCGGCTATTGTCTCCATCTTTGGTCCCGATTTCCGCGAGCGGCCGGGCATCGCGGGCACGATGTTCAGAGCTTTGGCGGACCGAGGGGTGAATATCCTGGCCATCAGTACTTCCATCTCGACTGTCTCAAGCGTCATCATGTCTGACGACCTTGAGGCTGCGTTGCTCGCGCTGCGAGATACTTTCGAATTGCCCTAGTCACCGGCAAGCAAGGAAGCGCATGACGAGCGCGGCACCCGAGTGTGTCGCGCTTTTTTTCTTTGGCCCTAATTCCCAGTGGAGGATGACGTACCCTTTCCCTGGATGAATGCCTTCGACTGGGCTGCCGATGGGGTATAGGTGTCGGCAGAGTAGTCCGGGTGGGGAATACTTGGCGAGGCATGAGCCTCAGAGCGTTCTTGCGCAGGTGGCTCGAGGGGGAGTGTGAACGTGAAGCGGCTGCCTTGACCCAGCTCCGATGTGACTTCGATCTGTCCTTGGTAAGCCTCAACGATCTGCTTGACGATGGACAGTCCTAGCCCTGTGCCGATCTCGCCGCTGGCTTTGGCCTCGTCAGTACGAAAAAAGTCGCGGAACAGGTTGGGCAGATCGCTCTTGCCGATGCCGATTCCCGAGTCCTCAACGGTTCCGATGGCACTGTTCTCGTCCGCCCGCAATTGGACCTTGATGCGCCCTCCCTCTGGCGTGTACTTGATTGCGTTGCTAATTAGGTTCATCCAGATCCCCCTGAGATGATCCCGGTCTGCAACGACAAGGGGGCGATCTTGGATTCGGACCTCCAGATCCTGTCGTTTCTCGCGAGCTTGGTCACCCAGCAGCGCACAGACCTCCTGGAGGATATCAGCCATGTCCTGAGGGCTTGCCTTGGCTGCACGCTGCTCCCCCAGTTGCTTGATCTGTGATAGTTCCAGGAGATCGGCAATCAGATCCAGTGTCTCCTGGAGCCGCTCCTGTACCCGGGTCAACGTGGGTTTCAGTTCCTCTTGTGTTACGTAGCCAGCCAGGATCAGGTTAATGTAGCTCTGGACTGCCGCGATGGGTGCTCGTACCTCATGGGCCACTTTCAGCATCAGCTGGCTCTTGACTTCGTCCAGCCTTTCCAACTGCTCTTTCGCCCGCGCTAGCCTCCCTGACTTCACTTCGACGGCTTTCAGCCGTCGTCGTTCCAGGCTCTGTTGCACAGAAATAATCAGTTCGTCCGAAGTGAATGGCTTGGACAGGAAATCATAGGCCCCCTGCCTTACAGCTTGGATTGCCATCTCGACGCTTCCAAAGCCGGTAATGATGATGCACACCGCGTCGGGATCGTTTTCGAGGATGTGGATCATCAAGTCCATGCCTCTGCCATCCGGCAGCATAAGATCAATGATATACACATCATATTTCGTCGCATGGAGCATCTCGCGACCGGTGGCTGCGTCGGCTGCAGTCTCCACGCTATAGCCCGATGGCTCCAATGCTCTACGACAGCCCTCTCGCATTCCGGCTTCGTCATCGATGATCAGGACTTTGGCCTGGTTGTCTGGCCCGTATTCGTGTTCGGTTTCCATCCAGATCACTCCTTCTCAGGAACCCCAGCGCTTCGGCATTGTACTTCCAATGGACGGTGTGTTGACTCGGTTACAGCATGGAGGCGCCCTCTGGCCTGGCGATGTGCGCTGGCAGGTGTCTCGGCAAGTCGATGGAAAACAGTGTGCCTTTGCCTACTTTACTCTGTACCGCAACCTGTCCGCGGTGCATTTTGACAATGCCGTAGGTGATGGCCAGACCCAGCCCAGTACCCTTGCCAATGGGTTTTGTGGTGAAAAAGGGCGTGAACATCCTCTTCATGTTCTCCTCAGAGATGCCGCTGCCTGTGTCCTGGACTTGCACAGTGATAAAGTCCGGCGTAGGCCCAACCAGGGTGCGGAGCGTCAATCTGCCACCATCAGGCATGGCCTCCGCGGCGTTATTCATGAGGTTCACAAAGACCTGGTGTAGCTGCAGAGGATCGGCCTGTATGCTGTGCAGGTCTTGGGCGAGTTCCGTCACGATTTCGACGTCCTGGAATAGACCCTGTTTGCCCAGTTGTCCGACCAACTCCTGTATCATGGCATTGACGTCCGTCTCTTGGGCCAAGATCTCATTCTGTCGTGAGAAGTTCAGTAGGTCATTGACGATAATCTTGCAGCGGGTAGCCTCTCGGATGATCATCTGCAGGTCTTCCCGTTGCTGCTGGTCTTCCTCTGGCGTCTCTTTGCATAGAATGTCAGCGTAGAGGAGGACCGAGCCCAACGGATTGTTGATTTCGTGGGCTACGCCGGCTGCCAACTGGCCCACCGAGGCCAGTTTCTCTTTCTGAATCAGTTGCTGCTGTGCTTCTTCCAAGCTGGCGACCATGGTGTTGAAGGACTGGGCCAGCGTACGCATCTCGACATAGCCTTCAGGTCGAACGCGTACGGACCAGTCTCCCTCTGCAACTCGTTGCGTTGCGTGTGCCAGACCTCCAAGAGGACGCGAGATGGACCAGGCCAGCGGGATGGCGATGAGGATGGCCACCAGAATGCTGGCGATAGCTATGAAAAAGACCTGCCCAGCAAAAGAGTCCAGCAGGCGCTGGAATGCCGCTCGCTGCGCGCCCACATACAGCATTCCAACGATTTGTCCCAGGTGGTTGTAAAGCGGTTCGTAGCGGGTGATATACCATTGATTGACGACGAAAGCGTCTCCGGTAAAGTCCTCACCCTGCACGAGTACGCGATCAAAGACCTCTTGCGACACCCGCGTGCCCATGGCCCGGCCCTGCTTTTCGTCCAGGACGTTGGTGGAGACGCGCAGATCACCGAAAAAGATGGTTGCTGTGTCAACACCTGCCACGTCCTTGATGCGGTCAACCAGGGTAAAGTCGTTGTTGAACAGGTGGCCCGTTAGCACTGAGCCCTGTATCTCGCCCATCTCGGAGATGATGGGCGCTGCGCCAAGCAGGGCCAGTCCAGCCGTTCCCTCGCGGGGATCAAAGGGCTTAGGGGCTGCCTTGGGGGTGTCAATAAGGGTGATGCGGGACTGGCCGTCCAATCCAAGCCAGGTCAGTTGCTCGGCCGGCACAACTTCGGTAGCAGCTTGCCGTTCCTTTTGGCTGAGGACGCTCTGGACGATGGGCAGGGAAGACCAATTTGTTCCCATGGCGACCGGCTCTGTCCGGCCGTCCGACGTCACTTGCCCTGCTACGGCCGTACCCTCAGAGTCTGTGAGCACGACGAACCGCTGCGTCCCGGCCGGCATATTGGCGATCTCGTTGTCAATGCCTGCTTCAATGGCCTGACCAGCACCAGAATCGCCCTGAACCATATTCACAAAGTTCTGGCGCACGCTGCAGGTCGAAGCAATGCGGCCGGCCATGGCAGAGATGTCATTGAGCTTGCTGCTGTAGAAAGCGCCGGCCAGTTCCATATCCCGGCCGACGCGAGCATCCTGGGCCTCTGTCAGATAGTTGTTGATGAGGCCGTAGGTAAGCAGCGCACCGACGACGACGGTGATGGCTGTCGTAAGAGCAAACCCGAGAATGAGGATGTACTGAAGCCGCCAACCAAAGGGCCGCGCTATCAGTCGTTGCATCGCCCTGCTACCTCCCATGACCTGAAGGTGGGATTCTAGTCAAGATCGAGGAGATTATACCATAGGTGAGCGGCTGGGGCGAAAAGGCAGCGGATGTCAGCCTGCCGGTCTGACAGACCTGGGCAGTTGTGAGACTGGACCGACTGCAAAGAGACGTGGCGAACGGCCAGCGGCTCTCTGTCTTACTCTGTTCTGTTCACAGGACCTTGCAGGATTCGGCCGGCGTACGTGGGCATGAACCGTGCCAGTCGCAAAAAGTTCTTGGGAGTGAGTAGGTATGAAAAGAAGCCAAAGAACCCGGGGTGGAACATCAGAACAAGCGCGCCGCCATGCTCCAGGGCTTGTTCCAGGTCCTGGAGTGCCTGCTCGTAAAAGACCTCGGCAAAGTTCTTGTAGGGGATGCCAATGTCTCGAAACTGATAGCAGATGCAATAGGTATCTGAGAGATTGCCCTCGTTCGTCAGCCAGCGGTACGGCAAGTAATAGGCGAATGCGCGCTGAGATATTGTCCACAGGAACCCGGCGCCTTCGACCGCTCCCCAGTAGTTCGGTGTATAGTTCTCTACCAGTTCACCGCCGTGGTTAGACACGCCTGCCACAGGCACACCAGCGACTGCTTCGAGGTGTGCCTTGTCGGCCCTCGCGGCGGCCTCTTCGCTGCCATGCTTCTCAGCGTGGGCAAAGAACTCTGCGTGCAAGGCGATCTCAACCGGGTCGGACAAAGATGTGAGTTTATTGATCTCTTTGTCGTTGTAGAAAGGCTGAAACACGCGGATGTAGACTGTACTTCTGGCACCATGCTCGTGCTCCAGTTTTACGATCCTGGGAACGTTCGTAAGGGCCCGCTCTACGTCGTGGCGTGGCGAGAAAACGCCTTTCATCACCTTGCCGTCAATGCGAGGGTTGTACCAGATGCGGATAAGGGGCAGGCCCTGTTTAGCCAATCTGGCAACAACCAAGTCTCTGACGGCCACGATAGTCTCGTCGTACTCGGCTAGCTCTTGTCGGCGCAGGTGTCCCTCCATCATCTCCAGGATATCGTCTAGTTCATGGGAAAGGAAGAACTCTCCATCCTTGCCAATGGATGTATTCATGATGCCTTCTCTTCGCAGGGCCTCAATCAGCAGGTCCCGTCGCGCCAGTGAGGCATCGACAACCCATTGCACATCTCCAGAAAGGGAGCAGTCCGGGCAGCCAACTGTGTGGGAAGTCAGAAACTCTCCTGGGAACTTTTCAAAGACCGCACCTTCTAGATCGGACCTCACGCTGCATCTCGCCTCGGATACACGAATGCTCAATGAGGCTCTATGGCGCCTGTCCCACCAACCAGCGTACTCTCCCTGAGATGCCATCCAGACATCTCCACGGGCTTGAACGCTTCGGAGGACGCGTTCGTAGGGGCGGTAGCTTCGGATCTTTGTGTACCTTTCGATTGCCCGTTTCATCAGGGTGATCTTCATCTTTTCATCCTCTGGGGGGCTTTGACTCTGATTCTGGAAGCTCTGAACGGCCTGGCTGCCCTGTTCGTCCGGTGACTGCGTCACGTACCTCCTCGCCGCACTTTTTTGGACTGCTTGGTGCTGGACCTGAGCAGCTCTAGCTGGCGATGGGCCTCAGATTGCGCACAAAATCCTCGTAGGTGTTGCCAGCAAGTGGAACTCCGCAATGGGCGACGACCTTGGCGGGGTTTCCCTGCACCATTGTCAGGGGGGGAATGGACTGGCTTACCACACTTCCTGCGGTGACCACAGCACCCTGGCCAATGGTCAGGTTCGGTAGGATAATGGCTCCTGCACCGATATAGGCATCGTCCTCAATCCGAACTGAGGGCTTGTTACCGGACTTGGCCCTGTCGGTGCTTTCTCTGAAATGGGCGACGATCACGGAGCGCATGCTGATCGATACGTTGTTGCCGATGGAGACAAGCTGGGGATAGGCGGTCTCGATGATCACCGAGGTTCCGATAGCAACGTTGTTGCCGATTTTGACGCCGCGCATTCGGTGCAGCCGAACCCGCGTTGTCTTGAAGCCTGGCGCATACAGAGCAATCACCTGGAGGACGCGGTTTCTGAGCCCCTTCCAAAAACTGTCTCTCATGGGCTTGGACTCGGCTGGTTCGCTCCCTTCCTCCGTGGCCGCCGGGACCGGGCTGTCCTCTCCCCGCAGGATTCTGGCAACCTGCTCAATGGTCGGAGTTTGAAAGAATGACGCTAGGGAGCTGACCGATCCGCAGGTTCCCTCCGTCTGGGCAAACAGGCGCATGGCCAGAAGGGAGTTGCCTCCCAAGTCGAAGAAACTGTCCCTGACACCGACGGACTGGACGTCCAGAACCTCTTCCCAAATCGCGGTCAGCTGGCGCTCCAGGTCATCGCGGGGCCCTAAGAAGGGCACATCCAGCTCTGGCCTGGATCTGCCAGTTCTCGATAGCTTACGCTGGCCTTTCGGCTCGGCTGAATCTGGACTGGTGCTTTCGGCTGCCGGACGGGGTTCCAGTTCGGGCACGGATAACAGAGACGATAGTGCAAGCTCTGGTGCGGCCACGGCTTGCTCCAGGATCCTAAAGAACTGGTCGAGCATTCGTTTGGCAGTGGATGCGTTATACAGGTCGGTTTTGTACTCCAGTATCCCTGTGAGGTCGTTGCCGCGCTGCTCAACAAAGAGAGACAACTCAAAATCGGTTGCTCCCTTGTCAAAGTCGAAGGGGTTCGTGGCCATGCCTTGCAGAGGAGGAACCTGGCTGGGAAAATTCTGGAGAGCAAACAGCGCCCTCGACAGAGGCGTGTGCGCGAGACCGGGTAACTCTGCCAGAGTCTGAAAGGGTAGGCGCTGGTGATCATAGGCCCCCATGACGACGCGACGCACTCGGTTCAGGAGTTCGCGAAAACTGGGGTCGCCGGAAAGGTCTGTACGCATGACAATGATGTTGTTAAAGTAGCCGATCAATGTTTCAAGCTCAGCCTGCTCTCGATTGGCGACAGGCGTGCACACCATGATGTCTTTCTGGCCCGAATGGTGAGCCAACAATGCCTGATAGGCAGCCAATAGGGTCATGTACAGCGTGACTCCCTCCTGCTGGCTCAGTGCCCTGAGGGAATCTGCCAGGCCCTTCGGAAGTTTCAGCGATTCTCTGGCGCCTCGGAAGGTCAAGACTGCCTGCCGGGGATGATCGGTTGGCAATTCCAGCGCAGGCGGATTGTCGCCCAACTGCTGCTCCCAGTATGCGAGTTCTGACGCCAAAACCTCGCCCTGAAGTTGCTCTCGCTGCCAGTACGCAAAGTCGGCGTACTGGATAGGCAGTTCCGGGAGGGGCGAGGGTTCTCCCGCTGAGAAAGCTGTGTACAGCGCTGCCAGCTCCCGCAAGAGCACTTGAGCTGACCAGCCGTCAAACACGATGTGATGGATCACAAGGAGCAGTACGTGCTCCTCTGGATCCAGGCGCAGCAGCGTGGTCCGTAACAAAGGGCCACTGGCCAAGTTAAAGGGGCGCTGTGCGCCCTCGACTGCAAGGCGTGTGGCACGGTCCTGCCTCTCTACCTTTGGCCATTGATTCAAGTCAACAACAGGTATGGTCAAGGGTTGATGGGGTGTGATGATTCGATATGGCCTGCCCTCTTTGGTGGGGAAAGTAGCCCTCAGCGTCTCGTGCCTCCGGACGATTTCGCTGAGTGCCTGTTCCAGAACTGCGACGTCCAGGGGACCAGTGAGGTGCAGCGCAACGGGTCGGTTGTAGGCCGGGCTGCCAGGCTCCCATCGATCACGGAACCAAAGCCGCTCTTGAGCAAACGATAGGGGCGCATCCTTCAGATCTGGGCGATGTGGGATCGTTGGCGACGCTGGCATCAATGCGCCCCGAAGGCGCTGCTCAAGCAGTGTTCTCTTGGCAGTGGACAGCCGGACGCGCCGTTCAGAGCTAGTTCCGTCTTGTATCATTCCCACAAACCATCCAGACAGGGGCGGTTCAACCCAAGAGGCGCTGTGCTTCCTCGTCAGAGAGCGCTTCCAGCTCGGCGATGAGTATTTCTTCGATCTGGGCGGCCTGGCCGGCAATTGTGGGCTCTCGGAACATCATGGTCGCTGGTAGTTCAACCTGGAAGGCGGCGCGTACCCGTGTGACCACCTGGGTCGCCCGAAGCGAGTCGCCACCCAGCCCGAAAAAGTTGTCATAAACACCAATGCGCTGAATGCCCAGCACCTCTGCCCAGATCTTGGCCAAGGCCTCCTCGGCAGTGTCCCTGGGCGCCACGTATTGGGGTTTGAGCTGGGATGCCAGCTTGTCGTATAGACCGATGCGCTGCAACTTGCCGGTGGGCCCCTTTGGAATTTCATCGACAATCACAATCTGACTTGGTACTTTGAAATCCGCCAGCCGGTCAAAGGCCGTGCTACGGAGTTCCTGTTCCGAGACCGCGGAGCCCTGGTGCAACACAACGGCCGCGGCTACGTCCTCGCCCAGTGTTGTGTGAGGTACGGCAAAGGTGACGGCTTGTGCGACCGCGGGATGGTCCAGGAGAGCTTCGTCGACTTCCCTTGGCACGACCTTTTCGCCGCCGCGATTGATGATCTCTTTGAGACGACCGGTAATCAAGAGATAGCCATCTCCGTCCAGGTAGCCCTCATCACCGGTCCGGAACCAGCCGTCTGTGAACGAACTCTCATTTGCCTCGGGGTTGTTCTCATAGCCCGCGGTGACGTTGGCACCGCGGATAACAATCTCCCCCGTTGCTGCCCGACGGAACCAGATGGCCGTCTTGATCCATGATCGCTACATCTGGCCCGGTGGCTATTCCTACGGAGCCGGGCTTTTCGCTCTGCTGGAGGAAGGGGGTTGCTGCTCATCTGGTGGGCGGCTTCGGTCATGCCGTAAGCCTCGAGTGCCGGGACGCCAAAGGTACGCTCCAACTCTGCCATCACCTGAGGGGGCAGGGCAGCGGAGCAGGAGCGGATGAACCGCAGTGAATGGCGGGCAACAATGTCGCTGTTGGCAGCAGAACGATTCAGGATTGCCTGGTGCATCGTTGGAACAGCCGTGTACCAGCTTGGCTGGAAGGCATCTAGCCAACCAAAAAATTCGGCATCATCAAAGCCGGAGGTACAAACGACGCTGGCGCCGGACACCATTGTCGACAGAATCGCCGCGACGAGGCCGTGAATGTGAAACAAGGGCATGACATTCAGACAGCGATCAGTGCTGGAGAGTTTGTAGGCATTTCGAATATTATGGGCCGAGGTACAAAGATTCTCGTGGGTCAGAGGGACGATCTTGGGGCGTGAGGTCGTGCCAGAAGTATGGAGCACCAGAGCTACATCGCTAGGTTGTGCATAGCCGCCAGCAGCAGGGCTGGATCCCTTCTCCCCGGTGAGCGCAAACAGGCCGGCTTCAGCCTCGAAATCTGGTAGTAGTTCGATGATGGGGATGGCGTGGTTCCGCGCTACCTCTGAAGCTGGCGAATCCATGCCCGAAAGGATGAGCAGCGCCTTGGCATGTAAATCTGACAGATAGAAGTCGAATTCGCGGGCGCCATAGGCAGGATTGAGCGGTGCGCAGGTTGCGCCCGAAGCCACGGACAGAAAGGCGGTCGCCATCTCCGGACTGTTGGGTAGAACAATGGCCACCCGGTCATTGCGTCCCACCCCTATTGAGTTCAGCGAGGCGACGACTTCTGCGATGTGGTCGCCCAGCCGGCCGTATGACAGGGGGCGGCGGCCTGGAGCGGCTAGAGCCACGCTTTCTGGAGAACACCGAGCCTGGTAGAAAAGCAGGTCGCCTATGGCTTGCTCGGCGCAACCCGTGCTGAAAACGGTCTTCTGGTTCATGGTCCGAAGGGACTCCATCATCTCATGTCCTTCCAGTGTCAGCTAACGCGCACTAGTCTGCACGAATCCCCTATATACCACATCTAGGTTGAGAAGTCAATTCCCAAGCTGATGTGATGGGCGCGCGGCGCCTGGCTCTGATCGACGTTCGCCAGAGATGCCTCCGGGAATAGCAGACATCGCCTCTCAGCCAGCGGCCCAGCCGTGCTTGCCCCAAGCCTCACGCTACGAACCGGTACATCAAGACGCCGTCCAAGTAGGTCCCGTCGGCCTTTTTGAACTCGTGAGGCAGCCTGCCCTCTTCCAAGAAGCCGAGATTGCGATAGAGGGCCAGTGCGAGCCGGTTCGTGGCGACAACCTCTAGCTTGACCTTGTCGATGACCGGGTTCTCGGCGGCCCAATCCAGCGCTGTCTCTATTAGGGAGGTGCCAACGCCGCGCGCACGCCACGGCTGTGCCACTGTGATACCCAACAATGCGGTGTGGCGTGTCCGCAGCCTGGTACCACCTCGCAAACTGGCCCAACCGATGATATCGGCCTCTTGCTCTGCTACGAACAGAGCAGAGTTCTCTTTGTCGATGAACCCCTGGATCCAGCTCTTTTCCTCATCGATACCGATAGTGAGCTCTTCGGGTTGGGTGATCAGGTAGTCCAAACGCTCAGCCATGGCGGCCCTGGCGCCTGCCAGCAGCCGTTCCGCGTCGCGAACCCGGGCCTCGCGTACCACGAACCCTTGGCCGTCCTTGGTCACGAACTGTCTAATTCCTGTCATGCTGTCCCTACAGGTAGCCATACTGTCGGAACCAGGCAAGTGTATCGCTCACGGTTTCAGAAAAAGGGCGGGACTGGAAACCAAGCTCCTCCCTTGCCTTGCTCGTGCTCAGTGCCTGCCACTCTGCCACCGTCTTCAAGTGCTCCAGAGGTAGGGGTTCGACGAGTGGCAGGTGGCCGAGTGCTTCTCCGAATCTGACCATCCCCCGGACCAATCCCAGCGGGGCACGCCACCGAGGCGGCCGAACCCCTGCCTGCTCGGCGGCCATTGTAAGAGCCTCACGCACGGCCAGGTTCTCGCCGCCCAGGATGTATCGCTGGCCTTCCCGGCCTCTTTCCGCGGCAAGCACCTCGCCCACGCCCACGTCGCGAGCATCAACAACATTCACATCAAGATCCAGCCAAATGGGAAAGCGACCCTTGGCCACATTCAGCAGAATCTCCCCTGTTGTCGGTTTGACGTCCCACGGGCCGAATATTGCGGAAGGGCAGACGATGACCACCGGTAACCCTGCTGCAACGGCCCGCCAGGCCTCTGCCTCCATGGCCCATTTGGTCTCAAAATAGGCACTCTTTGTGCTTCCAGGTAGGTAGTAGTCCCGCTCGTCGGCCAGGCGGCCTTTCTCGCCTGGGGACGCAACTGTTGTGAGCGTACTGGTATATACCAGCTTGCCGATGCCGGATTTGGCAGCAGCCTCAAGTACGTTGCGCATCCCACCCACGGCTGTCCGAAGGGAACCGTTCAAGTCCAGTGAGTGACGTGGATAGAAAGCTGCCGCGTGAAAGACCACATCACAGCCACGCATGGCTTGGAGCAGCGACTCGGGGGCTTCAAGATTGCCTGTGGCCTGCTCCACATCGAGGCCGTCGAGCATCCAGGTTTTGCTCTCGGCCCGGCGAAACGCTCGGACCTGCCATCCTCTCTCGAGGCAGGCACGGACAACGTTGTTGCCGATACAACCTGTGGCTCCCAAAACCAAGGCCCTGGTCACTCTTGCCCAGACCTCCCTGACGCCTGTTCTGGGCCGATTTGCATTCGGGCACCGTACTTGCTTAGCTTACTCACTTGCTCCATTGCCTGTTCCCCCGCCTCATCGGCGTCCAAATGCTTTCTCCAGCTGCTCGACCGTGAAGTGTAGGATGGTTGGCCGGCCGTGAGGGCAGGTTCGGGGCGCCTCGCACTGCTCGAGTTGGCGCACCAGATGCTGCATCTCTTCGTGGGAAAGGGTTTGCCCGGCTTTGATGGCGGCCCGCTTGCACACGGCGGCGACGAGCTGTTCTTCTGCTTGAGACGCCAGTGGATCGTCGCCTTGCCGCAACATCTCCAGGATGTCCAGCACCGCAGCCTGGACATCCGGCACGACCAGGATCGAAGGGACCGCTCTCATGAGATAACTGGCTCCACCAAAAGGCTCCAGCTGAAAGCCGGCCTGGTTGAGCCTGTCCAGGTGTTCGGCCAGAATCCCTGCCAGCAGCGGATCAAGATCCAGGGCCATGGGCTCGAGCAGCGTCTGCGACTTGACGACTTTTTGCGTGACCTCTACCATCATCTGTTCGTAGAGGATGCGCTCGTGGGCGGCGTGTTGATCGATGAGATACATGCCCTGCGGGCCCTCGGCCACAACGTAGGTTTGTCCTACCTGGCCGATGGCACGCAGCAGCGGCAACCGTACCGGTCCCACGGACTGTAGATCACCGACTGCGCTCAAGCCGTAAGGGTCGCCGGGCGGGCCAGTGAGCTGGTCCTGCTTGTCGCCTGTGCGGTACAACTCCATTGCCATCTGGGTGTCGATCTGTTCGCCCAGTCCGGCGGCGAGCAGGCTCTGCCTGCGCTGCCAGTGGGGAGTGGGCCATGTCCGCGTTGCCTCATGAGCGGAGGATGCGGGCCCGCGTTCAACCAGTGCGTGTCGTACGGCTTTCTGTACTGCACTGAACACCGAGCGCCCGTCGCGAAACTTGACCTCCCGCTTTGTGGGATGAACATTCACATCCACCTCGGCCGGGTCGATCTCTAACATCAGTACCGCTACTGGATGTCGTCCTATGGGCAGCAGTGTATGGTAGGCTTGTGCCACAGCGTGAGCAAGTGAGATGTCTTGAATCCAGCGCCGGTTGACAAAGAGAGTGATGTAGCTCCGGTTGACCCGGTTCAATGAGGGAATCCCGGTGTACCCGGTGACTGATGGGGAGCCAGCGCCGGCGGTTTCCCCGACCGTAGGCTCGGATCCTTCAGTGGTCATGACTTCCAGCATTTGCTCAGCCACTTCAAGCCCGTACACCGCGATCAAGACGTCGTAAAGATTGCCGCCACCGCTTGATTGAAATGCCTGGCGTCCATCAATCGTCAAGCTGGTACGAATGCGAGGATAGGCGAGGGCATAGCGCGTGATAATGGCGTGGATGTGACCCGCTTCAGTCCTGGGCTGGCGCAGGAACTTGAGGCGGGCAGGCATGTTCTGAAACAGGTGCTCAACTGTGACTGTGGTACCTACCGGGCAGCCATGGCCCTCTTGCCGGGTGAGCCGGCCCCCGTCCAACTTTAGGAGTTGCCCCAAGTCCTGCTCAAGGGGGCGTGTAAGAAGCATCACTTGACTCACCGCAGCGATACTGGCAAGTGCTTCTCCGCGAAAGCCAAGCGTACCAATCCTGTCCAGATCAGACACATCGGTCAGCTTGCTCGTGGCATGGCGAGCGAATGCTAGGGGCGCCTCTTTGGCGGGGATACCCGAACCGTTGTCAGCGACCCGGATCAGGCGGCGTCCCCCGTCACGGATCTCAACCCGGATGTCAGTGGCACCAGCATCGAGACTATTCTCAAGCAGTTCCTTTACGACAGAGGCAGGGCGTTCTACCACTTCGCCGGCTGCGATTTTCCCCGCCACTTCGGGCGGCAGCACTTTGATTTCCATTCTTGGTCCTTGCCAAGTTGTGAACTGTGACAGGCGATCCTACCCTGGATTGTACCACATAGGGGC
The DNA here is from genome assembly GCA_963700285.1 of uncultured Chloroflexia bacterium. GTDB lineage: Bacteria > Chloroflexota > Anaerolineae > JAAYZQ01 > JAAYZQ01 > CAWANP01. The sequence continues at coordinate 1,398,666 of CAVOXA010000001.1, forward strand.
GCCTTGAGACAAGACCCGGTAGATCCAAATCCATGCCCTCATTTGTTGACAAGCCTGATCCCTTGGTGTATAATCCAGCCAAGCCAGCCCCAGATTCTGGGTCTGGGTCAGCGTCAATCGACAAGCTTTCGGGGCAGGGTGAGGCGCAGGTGCGCCAAATCCCGACCGGCGGTGTGGTTGGTTCCGAGACGCAGAAGGAACTGGTCAAGCCCGCGAGCCTCCCCTTGGTACCGAGCCAACGGGGTGGGTGGATCCGGTGAGAATCCGGAGCCGACGGTAGAGTCCGGATGGGAGAAAGTGGTTGGCGTTGGGTGCGATACTGAGCGGGTTTCGTTTTCGCGAACCAGGCATCTGGCCGCTCAGACCGCCGGGAACCTGCCCCGAAGGCTTTTTTGCCTTTGGGGCTTTGTGTTGGATGCTGAGAACGTGACTATGTATGTGGATAGAAACAAGGCCGGAAGCATAACAGACGCTCACCACCTTGAAGAGGAGCGACGAGGCTTCACCTACAGGTGGCCAAGGCGTTTGAGCCGGCAGTACTATGGCCGGCAAAGGTGGGAGATCTTGCTGGTCCCGGTGGCCATGGTTGGTTTCGTGGGAGTGTGGGGGCTCGTCGCGCATCTGGGCGATTATCCATCCTTCTTGTTGCCTACCCCTTGGCAGGTATGGACCAAATTCGTCAAGGTGGCTGCAGACGGTACGCTTTGGTATCATACGTCCATTACGCTGCTCGAAATCTTGGGGGGATTGGCTGTGGGGCTGACGGTGGCGACGGCTCTGGGCTATCTGCTAGCCAAATCACCCTTTGTGGAGCGGCTATTGTCGCCCTATATTATCGCCAGCCAGTCGGTGCCTATTGTGGCGCTGGCCCCCTTGCTTATCATCTGGTTTGGTTTTGGGCTGACCTCCAAGATTTTGGTCTGCGCCCTGACGATCTTTTTCCCAGTTCTGATCACGACCATCGTTGGCATCCGGTCAGTTGAGGAAGACTTGATGGACCTGATGCGCTCACTGCAGGCCAGCCGCTGGCAGGTATTCAGATTCCTCGAGGTGCCGGCTGCCACGCCCGTGATTCTGGGAGGGTTGAAGGTTGGGGTCACGCTGTCTGTGATCGGGGCGGTCGTGGGTGAGTTTGCTCAATCTGACCGGGGCTTGGGATTTCTGGTGAACCTGGCCAACCGGGGGTTGTTCGATACGCCATTGATGTTTGTTGCGCTCTTTGTACTGATGACCATTGCGCTTGGTCTGTACGGTATCGTCTCCTTTTTGGAGTCAGTGCTATTGACTTGGCGGCGAGGAAGCTGATTCTGTTAGATCCGCGAGGGGCGCGGATTGCCCAGGCTGGAGGAAAGCTTTGAAGCTGGGTCTGATCTTGCTGGGGGCAGGCGTGGTGACCGAAGCAGTGTATTTGGCGGTAACGCTGCGGCTGCCGTGGTGGCGCTATGGTGGGGCCTTGCAGAGCTGGCGCGAACTGTTGGGGGCAGCCAATGGGGCGTTCTGGGCCTGTCTGGCAGGCGTACTGGTCGTATTGATTGCCTATGTCTTGGGCTGGCGCGTTGTTCGCGGGTTGAATCGGTGCCAGCAGAGGGTGCGGGGGAGGCTCGTTTGGTTCTTTGCTCTGGTGTTTTGCGCCACGTTGTTCTGGCTAATGCCCATTACTTCTGATCTGTTCAACTATCTGAGCCAAGCCCATCTGTTCACAGACCTGGGAGCTAACCCCCTGCTTGAGCCTGCCGTGGCAGTGAATGAAGTCGTTTTGGCCAGGGATGGTGCTGCCGATCCGCTGCTGTCGACCTATGCAACCGCGTATGCTGCTACACCTTCGATCTATGGACCTGCGTGGACACTTGTCTCAGCGCCAGCGACTTATGGGAACTTGAACTCGGCCTTCGGGCTGTTCTATCTGAAAGGTCTGGCCTGCCTGGCTTTTCTTGGTTCTGCCTGGCTTGTACAGCAGATCGTCGGGAAGCTCCGGCCTGCCGCGGCAATGGAAGCCCTGTACCTCTTTGCCTGGAACCCCCTTGTTTTGCTGATGGCTATCGGCGACGGACACAATGACATGGTGATGATGGCCGCAGTTCTATTGGGATTCTGGTTCCTTCTGCAGGACTCCTGGGCCCTGGCTTTTGGTGCCCTGGCTCTTTCGGCATCCATCAAATACGTTGGCGCCCTTTTTCTTCCACTCTTTGTCCTGTATATCTGGGATAGACCAGGGCGTGGAAGTCGGCGCATGCCATGGTCCGCGCTGCTACAGGGTGGGTGTGCTACTGTAGCCGTGACAGGCTTGCTGTATGCGCCCCTGGGATCCTTGGAGTGGGCCGGCAGCGTACTCTATCGTCTGCTCAGGCCAGAGAGTTGGGCACTGACCTTTGCCCCCCAGTGGGCAGCGAGGACATCTAGGACTGTGTTTGGGGATGGCACTGTTTTGCCGGAAATGCTGGCATGGCTGCCTACCCTGGCACTGGTTATCGGGCTTTTGGCATTCTCTGCGGTGTATCTCTTCCTGACCACGAGATTGGCGTTGGGACTGAAGGGGGAGTACCTGAGCACAGGTCAGTTCGGGGAGACCCGGCAAAGGCAGGGATTATTCTCTGTGCGCGAGACCCAAACGCAACGGCTGTTCGAAGCTGGCTTTACCGTGTCTCTGCTGATCTTTGTTCTGGGAGCGGCGCGGAGTCAGCCATGGCACCTGATATGGCCGGCCTCACTGGCAGGCCTGTCGGCGCGGCGGTGGGCGTGGCTTCCAGTCATTGCTCTGTCGGCCGTTATGCTACTGAGCCAAATCTGGGTCGAGTGGGGGACTCCCGACCTGGTGACCCTATTCTCGGAGGCAATATGAACTTGACGTGCCCCTTGTCGATGCCCGTTGTACGGTCTGTGATGAGGAAGCGGCGTGCGAGCACGGCCGTGCTCCTCTTGGCTGGGCTGTCCATGCTGGGCATCCTTCTGACAGGCTGTGAAGCGACCGATCAGGATGAAACGACCGAACCGGTGACCCTGGCCATGGGCTTTGTACCCAATGTCCAGTTTGCGCCATTCTACGTGGCTCTGGAAAAGGGCTATTTTGCCAACGAGGGGATCCAACTCGAGTTTGACTATGGTTGGGAGACCGATCTGCTGAAACTTGTGGGCAGCGAAGGTGCGGGTACGGACTCTGGTCTGCAGTTTGCCATTGGCAGTGGCGATCAGATTATCCTGGCTCGCAGTCAGGGCCTGCCTGTCGTCAATGTGCTGAACTGGTACCGGCGGTTCCCGGTATGTGTCGTCTCCTTGCAGGATACGGGCATCAGTGAGCCGGCCGACCTGGTGGGGCGGCGTGTTGGGACTCCGGCGACTTATGGCGCGAGCTATATCGGCTGGCGCGCGCTACTCGAAGCGGCGGGTTTGGACGTCACTGCGATCGAGTTGATCTCGATTGGGTATACGCAGGTTGGGGCTCTTTCCGAAGGCCAGGTAGACGCAGCACTTTGCTACGCCATGAACGAGCCCGTGCAGATGCAGGCTGCCGGACAAAAAGTCGACGTAATCTATGTGGCTGACTATGCAAACCTTGTCTCCAACGGCATGTTCACCAACGAGAAGACGATCCGAGAACAACCGGAACTGGTACAGGGTATGGTACGAGCGGCATTGCGTGGACTTGCCTATACCCTTGAACACCCAGAGGAGGCTTTCCAGATATCACTCAAGCACTTGCCCGAAGCGGCTGCCGATGCTGAATCCGAAGCTGTCAATCGGGCGATTCTGGCCAAATCGATCGACTTTTGGCAGGCGGAGCCCGGTGAGCTTGGCCGCTCCAGCCAAGATGAATGGGATGCCGCGGTGCGCATCATGCAGCAGATGGATCTCGTCGAGCCAGGGTTCGATACGGGACAGATGTTTACGAACCGGTTTGTAGAGGGCGCTGGGCCCTAGAATGAGACCCTTGTTGGAGGCAGCGTCCCTCTCTTACGTCTATCATGGACGCCGGGGGGATCTCCTGGCCTTGGACCAGATGGATATGGTTGTTGGCGAGGGCGAGTTTCTGGCTATTGTAGGTCCCTCCGGCTGTGGAAAGAGTACATTGTTGCGGCTCCTTGGCGGGCTGCTGGTCCCAACAGCAGGTCAAGTCCGCCTGGACATCCAGCGCCAGCAGTTGCGGGCGGGGTCAAGCGACGCCGCCTCACCTTCAAGACCGCTGGGTCGCCGGCTGGGGCCTGAGGTGGCCGTTGTCTTCCAGAATGCGAACCTGATGCCCTGGCGCACGGTTCTGCGCAATGTGATGCTGCCACTGGAGGTGGCAAGAGTGCCGCGGGAGGAGTCGGAACGGCGCGCCGGGAAGCTTTTGGGGGCGGTTGGGCTGGCGGGTTTTGAGCAGGCCTATCCCCGAGAGCTTTCCGGTGGTATGGCTCAGCGGGCCGCCCTGGCCCGGTCTCTGGTTGGGGACCCAGCCCTGCTGCTGCTCGACGAGCCCTTTGGTTCCCTTGATGCGCTGAGCCGTGAGAGGATGAACCTGGATCTGCTCCGCATCTGGCGCGATCAGGGGGTCACTGCGGTGATGGTTACCCACGATCTCGAAGAGGCGGTGTTTCTGGCAGATCGAGTGCTGGTCATGTCAGCACGACCGGGCCGGATCTGTGCTGAGGTGCAAGTGGATCTGCCCCGGCCGCGGACCCTAGAAGTTACATACACAGAGTTCTTTGGCGTTCTTTCTCGGCGGGTACGCGAAGCGATTGGGAGCGCATGATCACTATCAATGTAAGGGAGGATGCGATACCATGAACAAGATAGTCAACATCACCACAGGGCTGGTTCTGGGTGCGGTGGTTGGTGCAGGCATGGTCTTACTCTTGGCCCCACAGAGTGGGGAGGACACACGGCAGGGGATCCGCGACCGCGTCCACGAGATTCTGGCCGAGGGGCAACATGCAGCCGAAACGCGGCGGCTTGAGCTGGCGGACCGCTTTGAGACGCTCAAACAGCCTGGAGGACAGACCCAACCGACGCGGTGACTGGGCTAGTGGATTATCCGGGCCTCTAGGGCTAGCTCGCCCCTGCGAGGCCGCACGCCAGCGGAACCTCTACGTATAGTGCGCGCGCCCAGAGACCCGAAGCGATATGGCGCCTGGCCAGGAGCAGGACTTGTACTGCCGCCTCTGTCCGTTTCGCCTGCTGTCTCTTGCCCTTGGGCTTGGTCAGTCGCGAAGCGTGGAGTCTAGAGCTGCCCGGCCTCCATGGCTGACAGCAGCGCCATGCCTTTGTGTATGGGATCGGCAGCAACGCGCTGGGCCAGTGCCCCGGCCTGAGCCTGGGCTTCAGCCCGCACAGCGGCCTGATCGGTGCAGAGCAGCTCGCCGTCACGTATCAGCACCTGTCCGGCTACCATTACCATCTTGACTTCGTGCCCGCTTCCAGCGTAGACCAGGTTGGGCACAATGTTGCGTACGGGCAGATCCACGACCGGGGAGAGGTTGGGTGAGCTCAGATCCACCAGGATAACGTCAGCCTGTTTGCCAACTTCTAGCGATCCAATCTCCTCTCCCAATCCGATTGCCTGGGCCCCCTCCACCGTGGCCATTCGCAGAACCTTCCAGGCAGGCATGACTGCGGGGTCGCGTGACTGAATTTTGTTAAAGAGGGCTGTGAGCTTCATCTCGTTAAAGATGTTGTTGCAGTTATTGCCGCTGGCCTGATCAGAGCCGAGCGCTACCATGCCTCCAGCTTCCTGGAAAGCCCGGGCTGGGGGGACGATACCGTCGATGATGCCAATGCTGCCAGAGCAGAGGGCCATGCGTGCCCCGCGTCGAGCGATCAGCGCAGCCTCGTCGTCGGTGGCCTCGGTCAGGTGCACGGCTAGCAGTTGCTCATCCAGATAACCCAAATCGTCCAGAAAGGCAGGCGTCCGCTGTCCATAGCGCTGGACTAGTTGATCGATCTCGCGATCCCCCTGGGCAACGTGCATGTGGATCATCCACCCTTGGCTATCCGCGACTCGCTTGATTTGGAGGAGTTGCTCTCGAGGGATCATATCGGGTCCCTGCGGGCCAAGCATGACGGAAATCCGCCCGTCAGCAGCACCCTGCCACTCCTGGCAGAAGGCAATGGCTGTGTCAGCGGCTGCCTTGCCGGCCTCCAAATCAAAGGGATAGAGGTCCCCGACCTTCCAGCCTGCCATGTCCCGCGGCGGGAGGGCGCTGATCCTGGGTGTGAGCCGGGCTCGAACGCCAAGCTCAACAAAGGCTTCGGGCCAGCCGGGGTAGGGCACGGCATAGTCACCCATCGTCGTTGTCCCCGCCATGAGGGCCTCCACGACGTTGAGGCGCGTCCCGGCCAGGGATGCCTGTGGGGTGATGTGCCGGGTATAGGGGGCCAAGGCGCGCTGCATCCAATGCGTCACGTCCTGTGCCACGCCGCGGATGATGGCCAGTGGTGTGTGCATGTGGGCATCGATCAGGCCTGGCAGCACCGCACAGTCTGTTGCATCAACGACGTCAATGGCCTCATAGCGTGTGGACAGCCTGGCAGTAGCTCCCACCGCGACGATGCGGCTCCCCTGTATCGCCACGGCACCGTCGGCCAGATAGCCTACTCCCTTACCCGCCATGCTGAACAGGTGGGCGTGAGTTATGAGTGTGTCAGCCCGTTCGGCCACGATGACTCCTTTCAGTTGCGGGCCCGCTCCCTGGATGGGCTTCAGTCAAACATCGCGGGACGGTTGGGATCCCCCAGATGGGCAAGCACCTCCGCCAGGTGCCGCTCATTGGTCCGGCTCGAGGACAGTGGGGGCAAATCGTCAAAGTCAAAGAACTCGGCGGCAAGGGTCTCGTTGCTGGGGCGGGCCTGGCCTCCGGTCAGCTTGCACAGGAAGACTATTTTGTAGGCGTGATAGAATGTCAAGGGCGTTCCATCGCGGTTGGCATCAAAGACCCCCACTACCTTGGCTGGCACTACGTCGAACCCACTCTCTTCCCATACCTCGCGGATGACCACCTCGGAAGGGAGATCGCCGACGTCAGCCCAGCCTCCTGGCATACACCAACGTTCGTCGGCCCGCTCCTGGACCAGGAGGATCCTGCCAGCGCGTGTGACAGCACCCCGCACATCCACCTTGGGGGTTGCATAGCCCGGCTGCATTCGAAAGTCCTGGAGCAGAGAGTCCAGGGGAAGCCCGGTCTGGCTATGGACGATTTCGCCGGCGATCTCGGTTAGGCGCTGGTAGCGAAGCGTGTCGTATTCGGTTTCACTGAAAGTCAGGCCGGTCTGGCTGAGAGCCTGGATCTCTCGGGCCCAGGCCAGCCAATGTGGCGTGCTCCTCCCTGACTCCAATCAATCACCAGCCTCAAGGATCACTGTTTCTCCGGCGTAGAGTTTGGTGAAAGACCGTCCATCGTCGTCTGTCCCGATACCAGAACCAAAGTGCATCGGGACGACAACTTGGGGCTGTATGGTGCGAGCCGCTTCTGCTGCCTCTTCTGCCGTCATCACGTATTTGCCGCTGACGGGCAACAGGGCTACATCGCAGCCCAAGTCTGCCATCTCGGGGATGTGATCGGTGTCCCCGGCAAAGTAGAGTCGCTGGCCACCGATGGTGACAATATAGCCCACCATGTCGGCCTCCCTGGGGTGGAAAGGGACTCCAGGTGAGCGAAACTTGTTGGTGTTGTAAGCGCGTACCGCCTCGATCTCGACTCCGGCTATCGTCATGCTCTCTCCAGGGCGGATGATCTGTGCCCCAGGTAGCTGCTCTGCTGCGCCAGAATTGCAGACCACTACGGTGTCTGGTCCACTGATGGTTTCTATGTCTTTGGGCGAGCAGTGATCGCCGTGTTCGTGGCTGATCAGCACAAGATCGGCTACGTGCCCCAGGCCCTCAATATCAGTTGGGTGCAGCTGCCAGGGATCAAAGTAGATGATGGGCGGGCCATCCAGTCGGAAACTATCATGTCCCAGCCAATGCAACTTGTTAAGTAGCTCCTGGATGTTCATGCTACCCTCCTTGGGTTATCCACTTCTGAAACCGGTACCCGGATTCCGGAATTGATTGTGCCCCATTATACAACAACTTTCAGTGGATCGGCAACCTGTGCTCTGAGTAGAATAGCAGGGCCAGCAAGACGCCCAGCGCCAGGATCAGATAGATGGTGAGTAGCGCCATGGCGCTCTGCGGACTGATCGATTCAAAGAGTTGTCCCATGAGCAGAGGCAGTGTCATGCCCCCCAAGCTGGCCCCAACCAGAAACCAGCCGGTGATCTGGCCAGTGATGGTCACGCGGTGCTCGGCAAGCGTCACGGCAGTGGGAAAAACCGACGCCATGAACAGGCCCATGCCGATGGTGGCCGCCCAGGTTGCCAGCGGTGACTGGGGCCAAAGGAGCAGGACGCTCACGCTGGCCAGACATCCGACAGCGTCGGCGAGGAGGATCCATCGGGGGCGTACCCGGCTGGCAATCGGTATGGCCAGCAGCCGGCCGAAGGTCAGGGCGCCCCAATAGGCTGAAGTGAGATAGACCGCAGCAGTCGCACTGCCCAGATCCAGAGCGATAGCGTAGCTATAGATCCAGCCACCAAAACCACTCTCGACACCGACAAAGAGGAACAGGATCAGCGTAATCAGTAGCACGACAGTGCGCTCGCGGAGCACTGGTCTCGGATCCGCTGTGGCCTGTGCGTCAGTTGTCGCTGGCGGGGCTTGAGCTTCAATCTGCGCTACCGGACTGGCCAGCCGCAACAACCAGGCGGCGACAGGCAACATCAGCACTGCCAGTGTCCAGAAGGCCCACGAGATCTCACCTCTGGCCAACAAAGCCCGGCCAACGATGATTGGGGAGACAAGTGCCCCCAGTCCCCAGAAGAAATGGAGGCCGTTCATGAACGGTCCCACCCTGCGGCCATGTACCCATACTAGCAGTGCGTTTCCACCGACATCCACAGTACCCTGAGCCGCACCGAGCACGGCCATGATAGGAATCAACAACCAGAGCCGGGGTAAAAAAGGGGTGAGAGCCAGCATTGAGGACACAACCAGCAGCCCAGCAGCCATGAGCGGGTTGCCTGGCACTCGGTCATATGTGCGTCCCGCCAGGAGGGAACCAACCAGGTAGCCCACCGCGACGGCCGTGAATAGAAAGCTTACCTCGCTCAATCGGGACTGCGTCTGGCCGGCTAGCCCCGGGAGGGTTGGCCCCAGGATGGCTCCTGCCATTCCCAGGGCAATAAAAGCGAGGTAGTAGGCGGCAGTCAGAGACCAGCGCCGCCAGTCACTCACCGTATCTATTGCAACTGCCGCGTGATTGTCCGTCATGGGTGGCCCATCAGGCGGAGGGTAGCGGTCCGTAGTGCCGTGTGTCCGCCGGCGTCGAGCTTTCTCTCAGCCACGAGTGTTCGTTCGAAACCACTGTATGCTGGCCAGCGTATCTCAGACATTGGCTTTGATGGATAGTTTGAGAGATCGCATGCCCAGATCGCGCTCGACAATCTCGACTGCGGACTGCTGGTCGGCTTTGCTGCGGGCAACGAATTGAACTGAGCCATCGCCCTGGGAGCCAACCCCTTTGCCACCCCAAATGTAGGGCTCGAGGGGCTGGTAGTTCAGGACGCGATGGAGTACGGGAGCAGACAATTCCTCCGGGCAGGCCGGGATGGCGAACTCGTCGAACAGTGCCTGGGCGTCGACCATGAGCGCTCCCATGCGCTTGGCATCTCCATCCCGCAGAGCCTCGACGGCTTGGTGGACAATACGGTCATTGATCGGGCCCAGGAGCGCCTGCACACCTCGGTCGATCTCATTCCTGGCCTGAGGATAGCAATGGTTCAATTGTTCCAGAATCCGCATGGTGTCCTTCTGTGCGTCCAGATCGACGAGTACCAGATGCAAGTCTTGACCGACTTGTAGTGCTACCGTATCCAGTTCTTCGCCATCGAAGGTCATCAGAACAGGGCAGTTGCCAAAGGCGCAGCCCTGATCCATGCGGCCGCATCGTGAAGGCGTTGTGATCTCACCCTGGTAGGCCAATTCCATCTCGTCGCGGACGGACAGTCCCAGATCATAGACGCGGTTGAAGGCTCGTGCTGCCAGCACGCAGGCCGCTGCGCTGGACGAGAGCCCCTTCTTGATGGGTAGATCGGTTTTGTAGTTGTCGACTACCAGACCTCTAACGCCGTAATGGGTCAGCATCTGGTAGGCAGCACCGGCAACGTAGCTCCAGAATCTGCCCCGCTGCGCTTCCTCCAGCAACGCACCAGGCTCCATCGGAACCTCATGCGGGCCACGCTTCTCGCCGCCAGGCATTGTAGCCGTGACGACTAATGCGCTGGGATGCGGCTCGACCTGGGCATAGATGCCTTGATCGGTGCCACAGATGAGGGTGTAGCCCTTCTCGATGGATGGGTTCGCGGGCCGGTATCCTCCGGCCCAGTCCGAGTGTTCTCCAAACAGGCAGAGGCGCCCGGGGACAAAGAGATTCATGAGGGGTCTCCTGGTTCAGTATGGTCGAGCGGTCTGGTATTGGCGAGGCCAGGTTACTTTTTGACCCAAGACGTGGGCAGCGTGCAGGGGCCAGTATGGATGCCGCAACAGTTCGCGGCCCAAGACTATCAGGTCGGCCCGGCTGTTGCGGATGATCTCGTCGGCCAGTTCAGGTGTCGTGATGAGCCCCACTGCTGCCGTTGGTATGTCTGCCTCGCGTCGGATATGTTCAGCAAAAGGCACCTGATAGCCTGCACCGAGCCCTTCTGGACGTGTGGGCAGTGACCCGCCGGAGGAGCAGTCGATGAGATCTACGCTCAGGGCGCGCAGCTCCCGTGCCACAAGGACGACCTCGCCTGGCGTCAGACCCTTTTCTGGCGCGTGCAACTGCTCGGCCCAATCTGTGGCTGAAACGCGAACAAAGAGAGGCTTTTCCAGGGGCCAGACCTGTCGTATGGCCTCAGTCACCTGCAGCAAAAACCGCATGCGGTTCTCAAGAGATCCACCGTATTCATCCGTGCGGTGGTTCGAAATGGGCGAGAGAAATTCGTGGATCAGATAGCCGTGGGCTGCATGGATCTCGACCAGGTCAAAACCGGCGGCCAGGGCCCGCTGGGCAGCCGCTTTCCATCCGGCGATGATCTCGTCAATTTCCCCTGGCTCGAGTTCGACCGGCTCTTGCCAGCCCTCCTCGAAAGGCAGGGCGCTGGGGCCAACTGGAGGCTCGGGGCCCCAACCCTTGTCTGCGCTCCATGCCTTGCGCCCTGCGTGGGCGAGTTGGACGCCAATGGCCGCACCTTCTGCCTGAACCAACCGGACCATACGGGCCAGCGGCTCTACCTGCCCGTTGTCCCACAGGCCCAGGTCCCGCTGGCTGATGCGCCCGCGTGGCTCAACGGCCGTGGCCTCGGTGAGCAGCAGCCCACTTCCACCGATAGCGCGAGCCAGGTAGTGAGCCATGTGCCAATCTGTCGAGCACCCGTCGCTCTGGGCAGAGTTCATGACCATGGGGGCCATTACGATACGGTTACGAAGCTCAAGTCCCCGCAGGGCCAACGGTGAGAATAGCTGTGTCATGGTACTCTCCTTCAAGGTCATTCTTTGGGCAGCAGTACCGATCTGAGTCCGAGATCCTAGGTCAGGGCAGCCACACCGGCCACAAACTCGGCTTTTCCGCCCCTTGACGGGTGCCGGATGTATTGGGCATCCACGCCGATGGCAATCAAGGTCCGCTGTGCCACGCGGCCGATGGCGTAGGCTTGCGCATCAGGATACAGGGCAAGCAAGCATTTTAAGACTTGGCGCCCGTGATGCAAGTCCTGGCCCGGGGGCCGGTTGGTGAGTGGTCCCGACGGCCCACAAGGGTGCCATGGGAAGGCGTTCCACAAGACGCAGTCCCTGCGCTCACCCAGGGTTTGCCATACCATCTTGGCCGATCTCTCGGCCCAGGGGCTGTCAGCTCTACTGCTGCGCGCCAGTTTCTTGCCCACCGTCCAGCTCAGGCGACCTGGACCGGCCAACTGTGCTTCTCCGGTGAAGGGGATGCCCGAGAAGCGACAACCCGCATAGCCTGCCGCCTCACCCACGAGCACAAAGCGCACACCTGAGCGCTGATCAAAGGTCTCCAGGTAGCGTTTCAGGTTCTGCCGCCGAACCTCAGCACCAGTGGGTCTGTCCAACTCTGGGTGGACATCCCTATACTGGTTAAAGGCCAGGCTACTGCCAGCGTATTGGGTCAGTAGATGGAATAGCAGGTCGTACTTCATTGGCCGGAAGTCGCAATCGCCTCTTTCATGACAAGATTCTGGGACTGACCAGCAGGCGCGGGTAAGCAGGGCTACCTGGACGTCGCCGACTGGATAAAGGCCGCCAAGTCTCGCCCAAGTTGTACCAGTGAAGGCTCGTGGACATACATCATGTGCCCTGCCTCATAGTGCCCCATTGAGATGTTTCCCTGCAGGCCGGTATCGATGCCCAAATGATTGAAAGTAAAGTGCGTGGCAAAGTAGGGCGTGGCCAAGTCATAGTAGCCGTTGGCCACAAACACCTTCAGAAAAGGATTCTTGGACATGGCCTCGCGCAGGATTTCGGCCACGTTCACATACTGGTTCTGATGCTCGTCGTAGCTCCAGGGCTGTACCCGGTCCGATATGATCTCATAAAGATGATCGCTCTCATATTCCAACTCAACGCGCACATAGTCGTTGAGCATAGCTGTATAGGCGCCCTGTACCACTGCATAGCTGGGATCATACTCGTGCTTTTCACCGGCGGCATCCCGATCGATGCCCGTGAACCTGCTGTCAAATCGGCCCACGGTGCGGTGTTGGTTTCGCAGCAACTCTTTGACAAACCGGTGGATGTTGATCCTGAGATCGGTCTGCTCGATGTATTCCTGGCTTAGCCCCGTGTACCGGGCCAGCTTTTCGACAACCTGCTTGCGTTCATCGCTCGTGAGGGCCGCACCCTTCATCAGGGCCAGGTTGTACTCACCCAGGGCGAAGGCTTCCACTTCTGCCAGCGTGCTGAGGAGGTCTGCCTGCAAATCCTCAGGCAGCTTTCGGTGATACCAGGCGGTCGCGGCATAGGATGGCAGGAACAAGACAAAGGGAAGATCGTTGCCTGGATAGAACCTGGCTGTCTGAAAGTTGAGGATCGTCGACACAAACGCGATACCATTGAGGTACATGCCATGCCGGTCCTGGAGATAACCCGAGAGGCCAGCAGCGCGTGTGGTCCCATAGCTCTCGCCGATGAGGAACTTGGGCGAAGACCAGCGCTTGTAGCGGGTTGTGTAGAGACGAATAAAGTCGCCCACGGACTCGATGTCGTTCTTGAATCCATGGAATTGGGTGGTCTTTTCACCGGGCACTGCCCGGCTGAAGCCAGTGCTCACCGGATCGATGAATACCAGATCTGTCTGATCCAAAAGCGATTGCTGATTATCGGTCAACCGGTAGGGTGGCGGCAAAGGCTCGTCATTTTCGTCCATCGCCTGCACTCGCCGCGGGCCGAGAAGACCCAAGTGCAGCCACACCGAAGATGATCCTGGCCCGCCATTGAACGAAAACGCTATGGGACGCTCATGCCTGTAGGAGATCTCGTCTGCACCCTGGGGGGCATCCTTTGTGTAGGCGATAAAAAAGATCGAAGCCTTGGCTTTGTCACCCTTGGCCTTTTTGTCCTCTCCTTCCTCTTCCTGTTTGAGGATTAAGCTGCCTGCTGTTGCCGTATAGCGAATCTTTTCTCCACCGATGAGAATGGTGTGCCGGGTTTCCGAGATCCGTTCCTCGGGGACCTCGGTGGCGGTTTCCTGGGCCGCGGTTTCCTGGGTTTCCCCATCCTTCTTGGACATTTTTAGCTCCTTCTCAGCTATTCACTTCTAACGCTTGATCACGCCTGTTCATTTTCTGAGCGGGCGGACGCCATGCGGTTGGCGATCAATCCTGCCATCGCTCCGGCGCCAATCCCGTTGTCAATGTTGACTATGGCCATTCCCGGCGCGCAGCTCTGGAGCATTGAGAGAAGCGCTGCCTCGCCCTGGCCTCCATAGCCATAGCCAATGGATGTGGGCAAGCCCACGACGGGTACGTCGACAAGGCCGGATACCACCGAGGGCAGCGCACCGTCCATGCCAGCAGCCACGATCAGAACATCGACCTGGACATCCTCCAGCAAGTGCTGAAGTGGTTCCCACAGGCGGTGGATGCCGGCCACGCCCACATCGTAGACTGTGAATACCTCGCAGCCCATCTCGCGGCAGAGTAGCGCCGACTCTTCTGCCCAGGGAATGTCCGACGTTCCCGCCGTGATCACGCCCACGCGCCCACCCAAGCGGGCCGGTTCCTGGCCCTGGCGACGCAGGACCGCGGCCCTTGGAGCAGGAAACCATTCCAACTGTGCCTCATCTGCAAACGCAGTTCGCAGGCGAGGTTCCAGTTCGGCTGGGACACGGCTCAGGATGGCCCGCCCGGTCGTCTCTAGAAAGCGTCTCGCTATCTCCAGGGATTGTTCGACCGTCTTTCGTTCTGCAATGATTACTTCGGGTACGCCCTTGCGCTCCTGGCGGTGAAAGTCTGGCCGAGCGGCGCTTGAGGCGCCCGCAGGTTCACTGGCGTATCGATTCTGATTCAAGCTCATCATTTAGACTCCCCATGCGATAACCAGCCAAGTCCAAGGTGACATAACGGTAGCCCAGGCTGCGCAGTGCTTCGACAGCTGGGGCACGAACATCAGATTGGGTCAACCGTTCGATTTCCTCCGGTGGCACTTCCACGCGGGCTACGGGGTAATGGTCCCGGACCCGGATCTGGCGTAGATTCCACAGTTCCCGAAGAGTTTCTTCGGCAACCTCGACACGGGCCAGACCTTGTGCAGTCAGTCGTGTGCCATAGGGGAAGCGGCTGGCAAGGCAGGCGTTGGCTGGCCGGTCCCAGTTTGGCAGGCCCCGGGCCCTGGACAACGCGCGCACGGCAGCCTTGGTCAGTCCTGCCTCGCGCAAGGGTGCGCGCACGCCCAACTCCTCGGCAGCACGGCTGCCAGGGCGATAGTCTGCCACGTCGTCGGCGTTTTCGCCATGGATCAAGTGCGATAGACCCTCGCTTCGAGCCACCTTCAGCAGGGCGTCAAAACGAGAGAACTTGCAGTGGTAGCAACGATCCGGTGGGTTGGCGACAATGCCGGGATTGTCCATGTCGTCGCTGGGCAGCACGAGATGCCGGGCACCTAGCTTCGCTGCCAGCATGCGAGCTAGGTCTAGCTCGCCCCGTGGCGTCAGGGGCGAGTCAGCTGTCAGGGCCAGCACTCGATCGGCGCCCAGAACATCGATACAAGCGGCCAGGAGGTAGCTGCTGTCGGTGCCACCGGAGTAGGCCACGGCCGTGCTGCCCAGATCCACGATGATTTCGCTAAGGCGCGCCAATTGCCCTTGGAGGGAGGGGGACAGGTTTCTGCCAGATGCATTCCGCAAGTCAGCACTCATCAATTCACCACCAACCAGGGGCAGAATCGCCCTTGCAGGCGATCAACCGCAAAATAGAGAATCAAGCCCAGGAGGCTCATGGCCACCACCCCCGCGTACATCTCCGGATAGGCCAGACGGCCCCAGGTTTCTACAATGATATAGTAACCCAGACCAGAGTTGGTGGCAAATGACTCGGCGAAAAAGAGGACGGCAATGGCCGTGCCGATGCTTACCCGTAGTGAGGTCAGGACAGCGGGCAGACATGCTGGCAGATAGACGAAGCGAAAGATGGCCCGACGGCCAGCACCCAGCGAGCGTACCGAGGCGATCAGTTCTGGGCGCAGGTTCGCGGCTTCGTCGCGGACTACGACCAGTATCTGGAAAAAAAGGATTAGGGCGATAATGAATATCTTGGATGCATTGCCGATGCCCAGCAGGAGCAGGATGATGGGCAGGAACACGATCTTGGGAATGGGATAGAGGAGGTAGATTGCCGGTGCTGCCAGGCGGTCGGCCGTGGGACTGAGACCCAGGGCCAGCCCTGCAGGTACGGCAACGACCACAGCTACCAGGATGCTGGCGACTACGCGCCCGGCGCTAACCGCGGTGTGGCGCCCCAGGTCTTTGGGCAACTCTGATACAAAGGCTGCCAGTACCTCCCATGGCAGCGGAAGGATCGGTTTGCTAAGGAACATCGAGGCCAGTTGCCAGACAACCAGCAGCCCAGCGATGGCCAGGATCAGATCGCGTTTGCGCACAGAAGGTCTCCCCTGGGTATTGCCCAGAACCGGGCTCGTACCATCGCATCGGGTTTGCCGACGTCCCTGGAACGACGGAGGCCGTGGCTTGGCCCATCGCTCAATCTAACTGTCAAGGGTCTGTGGCTCTCCAGAGCCGGGCAGGTTCTCATAGTAGCTCGCGGACTTTGTTGCAGCGCACCTGGAATATGGGTTGCTCGCGATAGTCTAGCTGGCCGGAGTCAGGGTTGTCGATGACCAGGGCCTCACGGTGGGGAGGCCGGCGCAACACCAGCAGGCGCTGCCCCAGGTAGACAGCTTCCTCGATATTGTGCGTCACGACAACGGTTGTCACCCCCGTTTCGGCCCGAAGTTCTAGCGTCAACCTTTCCAGGTCCTCACGGGTCAAGGTGTCCAGGGACGAGAAGGGTTCATCCATCAGCAGCAGATCGGGGTTCATGATAAGTGTGCGCGCGATGGCCGTACGTTGGCGCTGGCCTCCAGAGATCTGAGCCGGATACTGGTCGCGCAGGTCAGCGATTCCCAATCGCGCCAGCCAAGAGTCTACCCGGTGGGCAATTTGCTTCTTTTGGAGGCGGTCGCCAGCAGGTGCGTGACGGCCATCTGGACCGTAGAAGCGACGAACAGTCAGCCCCAGCGCCGCGTTCTGGGCAACAGTGGCCCAGGGCAGCAGACCGTAATCTTGCAGGATGAGGCCGGTGCGAGGTCTGGGCCGTGTTAGAAGCTGGCTGCCAACCTGTATTGCTCCGCTTGCAGGCTGCCGCAGCCCAGCCAGCAGATAGAGCAGCGTCGATTTGCCGCAGCCCGAGGGCCCGATGACGGCCCATGCCTCGTCGGCTGCGGCGTGCCAACTGAATCCCTCAAACAGCGCTGGCTGATCAGGGTAGGCAAAGACCAGATCCTGGACGTCGATCATGAGGAGAGCCGCAACCGGACGGATAGGCGAGCAAGCGCTGACAGCATCTACGTGTCTGCTTTCACAGTACGATACCAATGGAGAAAAGGATGCTGAAGAGGAGGTCAAGGGTTGCTGTGCCTGCCAAGGCTTTGTTCAGAGGCGCACCATCGACGGTCCGGTAAATGGTGCGTACCAGTCTCACCGCCAGCGGGATAGTCAACCATGGGAGCAGCACCCAGGTCGATGCCAAGTCTGTGACCCAGAGCACCATGGGGACAGCCAAGGCTGCGGCCAGGAGCGCCACGTATTCGATGCGGGTGGCCTGCGGGCCGATCCTGACCGCCAAGGTGCGTTTACCTGCCTGCCTGTCGGTATCGATGTCTCGCAGGTTATTCACCACCAGGATCGCTGTAGTCAGCGCGCCGATGGGGACGGCAGCGAGGAACACCCAGGGTTCCATGCTGAGCACCTGTATATAGTAGGTTCCACAGACGCCAGCCAGTCCAAAGAAGACAAAGACAAACAGGTCACCGAGACCGTGATAGCCTATGGGAAAGGGCCCGCCGGTGTAGGCTACGGCCGAGATCAGGGAGGCAATGCCCACCACGAGGATTGGCCAGCCTCCAATAAGGATGAGATATAGCCCGACCAGGGCGGCAAGTGCAAAAGTGATGGCCATACCGGTACGAAGTTGGGGCAGTGAGATCAGTCCACTTTGGGCTACCCTGGTTGGTCCTTTGCGCCCGGCCGTGTCGGCTCCCTGGACGTAGTCAAAATAGTCATTGGCCAGATTGGTGCCGATCTGGATGAGCAGTGCAGCCACCAGCGTGGCTAGCGCGGGCAAAGGCGAGAAAGCACCGTTCGACCAGGCCAGGGCGGTCCCGACCAGCACGGGCGCAACGGCTGCCGGCAGTGTTTTGGGGCGAATAGCCATCAGCCAGGCCTGCCCCTGCCCCGGGGAGATCGCTTCCGAATGAGTCATTTGACGGTCTTTCACGTTTGGTTCAACGGAGGTAGCTATCTTCCACCTCAGGGGAGGTAGCTGTCATCTACCATCCGCTCGTAGGGAATGTCTTCCCCGATAAGGCCCATGTCCAGGGCCCAGCTTACCACGTCGGCCAATTGCTCGGGGGTTGGCACGCTGGCTTCTGGGAAAGGCGGCATTTGGTAGGTGCCCTGGATCGACTCCGGCACTCGCCCTTTCTCTATGAGCAATGCCTTGTATTCCTCGGGGTTGTTGTTCAACTCGGCCACGGCCATCTCCCATGCCTTCAGGAACTTGCGTATAGCCTCTGGCTTGCCCTCCAGAGACTCGGTGCTGAAGGCGAGGATAGATTGCGAGAGTTCGGGCACCGAAGTATCATCCACGATGAGTACCGCCCCCGCAGCCATGGCTCCGGAAGCCAAGGGATCGGGCAGCGTGGCGGCCGGGATCTCGCCATTGATCAGCAGCTCAAAGCGCACGGGGATGGCACTCACCTCCTGGGTAGCGATCTTGTCGGAGGGGACCCCAGCATTCTCCATCATCCGGTCGGTAATGTACTCGATAACCGTGTTCTGGGCGCTGCCAATGGCTACACCCGCCAGGTCTAAGGGGGAAGTGGCTGTACTGCCAGGGGCGGCCAGAGTACGGAACAGCGGTGAATTAGGGTAGACCCTACGCGCGGTGCGGACTGCCTTGACCTGAGCCTCGTCCTGATTAAAGAGCACCGGGGAGAGCAGGTCCGTGAGCATGCCATCGACCTGGCCCGTCTGCATCAGCGTATCGCGCTCTTGTCCGCTCTTGACGGGCACCAATTCAACCTGCACGCCAACTTGCTCAAAATAGCCGTTCTGCTGGGCAACGTGAAAGGGTAGGACATCCTGGACCGGTAGCAGGGCCATCTTGAGCACCTGGAGGCCGCCCGCTGAATCCGGGGCAGACAGTGGTGACTGCGTCGTGCCGGCATCCGCCTCGGGGCCGGTGGCTGGTTCCTGGCCTCCGCAGCTAGCCAGAATCAAGGTCACGATGACCAAGACTGGCGGTACCATCCAGCACATGCGTTTGCTCACTGGGACAAGCCTCCTCTATTGCTTGGATTCTCTCATTATGATAAGCTATCCCGTCCACAGGGCTGTAAGGCTTGACACCGAAGCGATCGCACGTCGGCGCAGGCCTTTGAGAGGCATCTTGGTTACGGGCTTTGGTGGATGGTCCGTCCAGCACCAAATGAAGGCCCGAGTGCCATGACCCGGGGACAGGCTGAGTTTGGTGGCCGAAACTATACCATAGAAAGTGGGTGCCAGCAAGTTCCATGGACCCGGCGGAGTGCAGCCTGACAGCAGCTTGACAGAAAGGGCGACAGCCGCTACAATGCGAGCTGGCTGGCAAGCCTTGTAGATTCTCATTGACGGGTGTAGCAAGGCGGGCAGATCGATCTGGAGGGTAGATTGATGGACGAAACCGTTACTGCATGTCTAGCGCTTGGTCGACGCTACGGCTTTGAAGAGGAACACAGTTGCCAGGATGCGAGGCTGGCAGTGCGCATATTTGACCTGACCTATGACCTTCACCACCTGGATGACGAGTACCGGGATCTCCTCTACTTTGCCGGTCTTTTGCACGACATTGGCTACGTTGAGGGGTACTGGGGGCATCACAAGACCGCCTACAGGCTTATCATCAAGGCGGACCTGCCGGGACTGACAGAGCGTGAGAAGCGGATCGTGGCCAACGTGGCCCGCTACCACCGAGGACCCACGCCCAAGCTAGGGCATGCCGGCTTTGCTGCGCTGGACCTGGATGATCGCGAGATCGTAACCATGCTGGGCTCAATCTTGCGACTGGCCGATGGTCTGGACCGCGGGCATACTGATGCTGTCCAAGACCTGGACGCTTGGCTGGAGGGTGATGACCTGACGTTGTTGGTAGATTGCCCCCTGGGCTGTAGCGCCGAGATCTGGGCTGGAGAAAAGAAGGGCCGTTTCTTTAGCGACGTGTTTGACGTACGGGTTCGGGTACGCCAGCGCGCGGATGCTTGAAGGCTGCAAATCAAGTTGCCAACTTGCTCTACCTATGGTACACTGACCCCCGCAGGTCAAAAGGCATAGGGTCTGACCCAGTTGCGGAGAGGCAACATGTACCGGCTGTTGGTAATCAATCCCGGTTCGACGTCCACCAAGGTTGCTGTCTATGAAGATGAGCAGCCTTTGTTCGTTGAGACGCTGCGACACTCCAGCCAGGAGATAGGCACGTTCACGCACATCCTGGACCAATATGACTTGCGTCTTGATGTCATTCTGGGACTCCTGCGCCAGCGCCAAATCCCCCTTGCCTCTCTGTCAGGGGTTGTGAGCAGGGGTGGCTTGCTGCGACCTATCCCCAGCGGAACCTACGGCGTGAACGGGAAAATGGTATCTGAGCTGTCCCGGCGGGACAAGGAGCGGGAGCATGCCTCAAACCTGGGTGCGCTGATAGCCAGAGAGATCGCTGGGCAAGTGGGTGTGCCCGCTTACATCGTCGATCCGGTATGCGTGGACGAATTCGAGGACCTGGCCCGAGTTTCGGGCTTACCCGAGATCGAGCGCAAGAGCCTTTCTCATGCGCTGAACCTGAAGGCCACGGCCCGGCGAGCGGCCCAGGATCTGGGACGGCCCTACGGTGAACTCGACCTGGTGGTCGTCCACCTGGGCGGCGGCATTTCGGTGACGGCGCATCGGCGGGGCCAAATGGTGGACGTGAATCAGGCCCTGGATGGGACAGGCCCCTTTGCGCCAGAGCGCTCGGGCGGGCTGCCCGTGGGAGACGTGGTCCGACTCTGTTTTGGCATAGCTCCGTACGAGGGGATGAACCTGACCTACGATGAGATGTTCAAGAAACTGGCTGGGCACGGAGGACTGGTCGCTCACCTGGGCACCAACAACGCACTCGAGGTGGAACAGCGCATCACCGCAGGTGATGAGCATGCAAAGCTGGTCTATGAAGCCATGGCCTACCAGATTGCCAAGGAGATCGGCTCGATGGCTACCGTCCTGAAGGGGGTTGTTGATGGCATCGCCATCGCAGGAGGTCTAGCTCACTCGGAGATGCTGATAGGCTGGATCCGTGAGCGAGTGTCCTGGATTGCCCCTGTACTCGTCTATCCTGGGGAGGATGAGATGCTGGCCCTGGCCCAAGGTGCTCTTCGAGTGCTCAGCGGGACCGAGCCAGCGTGGGAGTATTGAACTCGGGTTTTCAAAGCAGCGACCGTGCTGGGCAACTCGCACCGGATAGGGATCTCGCCTCGGGCCCGGACACCCAGTCACTGTCGCAGGCAGCCCTCGCCAGGTGAAGTAGGGCTCGTCCGAGTTCTGCCATGCCTGGCCCGAGCAGAATCAGACTAGATCTGGCGCGAGATCGGACACCGGAGAGAGCGCTGCCAGCCGAACCATACTACATGAGGAGCTTGAACCAAGATGCAAGTTGCAGAGAGAGTCGCCAACCTACCGCCCTACATCTTTGCCCAAGTGGGCCGTCGTATACGCGAACTGCAGGCCCAGGGGATGGATATCATCCGCTTGGACATCGGCAGCCCTGACCTTCCGCCGCCCGATTTCATCCTCGATGCCATGTTTCGTTCAGCGCAGGATGGGGCCAAACATGGCTATGGGGGCTACTATGGTACGCCTGCCTTGCGCGCGGCAATGTCGACCTACTACCTGCAGCGCTTCGGGGTGGAACTCGATCCGGATAGGGAGGTCGCTCCTCTGATTGGCTCCAAGGAGGGCATCGTTAACACGGCGCTGGCCTTTGTGGACCCAGGCAGCACGGTACTGGTGCCTGATCCGGGCTATCCGACCTACACGTTGGGGACACTGCTGGCAGGGGGAGAAACGTATGCTATGCCCCTGCTGCCCGAGAATGACTTTCTTCCTGACCTGGATGCGATTCCCGACGAGGTCGCACGGTCCGCCCGAATCCTGTGGCTGAACTATCCTAACAATCCAACCGGCGCCGTTGCGCCATTGTCGTTTTTTGAGCGCGTGGTGGCCTTTGGCAAACGGCATGATATACTCATCTGCCACGACAACCCCTACTGCGATGTGACCTTCGGCGGCTATACGGCCCCGAGCATCCTCCAGGTGCCGGGCGCGATGGATGTGGCGCTGGAGTTCAACTCGTTGTCCAAGGCCTACAACATGGCTGGCTGGCGGGTGGGCATGGCCGTTGGCAATGCTACTGCCGCCCAGACGCTTGCCCGGACAAAGACCAACATCGATTCGGGCATCTTTCTGGCCATCCAGGATGCGTCTATCGTGGCCTTGACTGGAGACCAATCGTGGCTGAAGGATCGCAACGAGATCTACCACGAGCGGCAGGATGTGATCTTGGCTGGCCTTGGGGAGGTCGGGATGCGGGCGAGCAAGCCGCAGGCTAGCCTGTACATTTGGGCTGAGACGCCGGAGGGCTACTCCTCGGAGTCATTCGCCACGCGATTGCTGGAAGAAGCGGGCATTAGCATCGGGGCAGGAACCATATTTGGTCTGCACGGAGAGGGTTATCTGCGCATCTCGCTGGGCATGAGCACTGAGCGCATCCGCGAGGCCATGGAGCGGCTCAAAAGCTTCTCTTTCTAAGTAGAGGTGGGTTATCGAGCATAGATCAGTGGAAACCGCGGCTCCTGTCCAGCGGGCATTGCTGGTAGGGATCCAACTGAAGGGCCATAGTAGCAGTTGGGGCATCGAGGATTCTCTGGTGGAGTTGTGCCAGCTTTCCCACACGGCCGGGCTGGAGGTCGCAGGCCAGACGTGGCAGCGCCTGCACAGCTTCAATCCGGCCACGCTGGTCGGCTCGGGCAAGGTAGAGGAATTGGTCGAGTTGCGCCGAGACCTGGCCTGCGACTTGATTGTCTTTGATGACGAACTTTCCCCTCGGCAGCTGCGGAACCTGGAAGAGGCAGTTGGGGATGATGTCCAGGTCTTGGACCGGACAGGGCTGATCCTCGATATCTTTGCCCAGCACGCCAGGACGCGGGAAGGCCAGCTCCAAGTGGAATTGGCCCAGTACCAGTACCGGCTGCCTCGTCTGACCCGAGCTTGGACGCACCTGGCACGCCAGGCTGGTGGCGGCGCGGCCCGAGGGGGAAGCGGCGGGGTGGGTCTGCGCGGGCCCGGCGAGACCCAGCTCGAGGTAGACCGGCGGGAGATCGGACGGCGCATTTCCCGGATCAAGGCAGATCTGGAGGTGGTGCGCCGGCATCGCCAGCTCCACCGGCGGCAGCGGAAACGGACGGCAGTGCCGGTGGTAGCCATTGTAGGCTATACCAATGCAGGCAAGTCGACGTTGCTCAATGCGTTGTCCGGGGCCTCGGTCCTCAGCGAAGACAAGCTCTTTGCTACCCTGGATCCGACGACGAGGCGAGTGACGCTGCCCAATGGGCGCGATGTCCTTTTCTCCGATACGGTAGGTTTTATTCAAAAGCTGCCAACAGAGTTGGTCGCTGCCTTCCGGGCCACTCTGGAGGAGATCAACGAGGCGGACCTGATCCTGCACGTGGTGGACATCGCGCACCCTAACGCCTGCCAACAGAGCGAAACCGTGATGGAGACGCTTGCTGAACTGGGCGTCGTAGACCAGCCAGTGCTGACCATACTGAACAAGATCGATGGCCTGCCCGGCAGAGTCCCGAGTGCGGACTGCCTGGATCTATTCCCGGACAGTGTGGCGGTCTCGGCCCTGGAGGGGCAGGGCCTGGACCTTCTCCTGGCGAGAGTCGAGGAAGTCCTTGGGGCCGAGTTGGTCCCCGTTGAAGTCCAGATTCCCTACGAACGAGGTGATCTCGCAGCGCTCTTCCACGAGCAGGGTACTGTAGTAACTGTGAGGCATGATGGAGAGGGCACAACCCTGTCAGGTTATCTGCCCCGCCGCTGGATGGAGGGCTTTCGGCCCTACGTGGTCCAGGCGAGCGGGATCCGGTGAGGTGGGGCTTCCCCCTGGATAACGTTACATGGCCTTGCGCCGTGGCCAGTAGTCCACGCCGAGCACAAAGGGTTGCGGTTCCGTATTCCTCTCCATGGCTGAACCATGTCCTACTTTTTGATGGGTAGAGGTCTGCCACCGAGCCCAATGGCGCTGCGGCCAGGGCGGATGCGACAGCGGTCAGGGGATCCTGCCGAACAAGCAGAGACTATCCCTCAATCATTGCTCGCAGGGCGGCCTCGTCCAGCACGGGTACACCCAGTTTCTCTGCCTTGGCCAGCTTGCTGCCAGCCCGTTCGCCGGCCAGCAGGTAGCTTGTCTTGCCGCTAACCGAGCCTGTCACCTTGCCGCCCTGTGCTTGAATGAGTGCCTTGGCCTGGTCCCGGCTCATCGTCGGCAGCGTGCCGGTGATCACAAAGGTCAGGCCCTCCAGCGGCTGAGCCCCCAGTGGTTCCGTCGCCTCCGCCTCGGTGCAGACGCCCGCTGCCTTGAGTTTTTCGACCACTTTTCGGTTGGGCTCGAGGGCGAACCAGTCTACCACACTGGCTGCCAGAATCGGGCCAATGCCTGGAATCTGCTCCAGTTCTTCCTGAGAGGTGGCAGCGAGAGCATCGAGGGAACCGAACTGGTCCATCAGCAAATGTGCCACCGTGCCGCCCACGCCCCGGATGCCCAAGGCTGCTAGCAGACGGGCAGGACTCTGTTCCTTGCTGGTTTCGATGGCTGCCAGGAGGTTGGTCACTTTTTTTTCGGCAAAACCCTCCAGAGGCAGGAGCTGGTCAGCGGACAGATAATAGATATCGGCTACGTCGCTCAGAAAATCTAGCTCGACAAAGAGTTCGGCCTGCCGGATGCCAAAGCCTTCGATGTCCATTGCCCCCCGACTGACAAAGTGCTCGACAGAGCGAACAAGCTGGGCTGGACAGGCGGCATTGACGCAGTAGTAGGCGACCTCGCCCTCTGGGTGCTCCACCGGCTCACCGCAGACAGGACAGTGATCCGGCATCTGCCACGGTTTCGCCTGCATTGGGCGGAGTTCCAGGATCGGGCGCAGGACCTGCGGGATTACCTCTCCGGCTCGCTTAATGACGACCATGTCCCCCTCGCGAATGTCTCTCTCAGCCACATAGTCGGCGTTGTGCAGGGTGGCGTTGCTGACCGTGACCCCGCCGATCCGCACCGGCTCCAGCTCGGCAGCAGGATTCAGGCTACCGGTCCGGCCCACGTTGACGACGATCCGTTTCAGACGCGTCACCGCCTCGGGGGCCGGGTATTTGTAGGCCACGGCCCAGCGAGGGGCATTGCCCACAGCCCCCAGCCGTTCCTGGGTAGCGAAATCGTCAATCTTGATCACCAGTCCATCTGCCTCAAAGTTGAGCCTCTCCCGTTGCCCCTCCCAGGCGACACAGTACTCGATCAACTCCTCAAAGTCGACAAAGCGCCGGTTCTGGTCGCTGACTGGGAAACCCAGTCGTCGCAAGTAGTCCAGCGCTTCCCACTGGCTGCCCAGCAATGGACTGCCCTCAGCCTCCACAATCTGGTAGCAAAAGAGGTACAGTGGTCGCGATGCGGTGATGCTCGAATCGAGGACGCGCAGGCTGCCCGCAGCGGTGTTGCGCGGGTTGGCGTAGGTCTTGTTCCCAGCGGCTTCCTGTTCCCGGTTAAAGGCTTCAAAGGCGTCAATGGGCATGTAGGCTTCGCCTCTGACAACCAGCCGAACTGGCGCGTGGATTCCCTCGCTGCTGCTGCCCGGCACGGGCACGCGGAGGGGCAATACCTTGACCGTGCGCAGATTGGCGGTGATGTCCTCGCCGCGCAGTCCGTCGCCCCGGGTGGCGCCCAGCGTGAACAGGCCATTGACATAGTGCAAGACCACGGTGAGCCCGTCGATCTTGGGTTCGACGACGTAGGCCGGCTCGGGGGTTCCTCTGGCAGAAGACGCAGGAAGCGGTCACGCCAGGCCCGGAGTTCGTCGGGGTTGAAGGCGTTGCCCAGGCTGAGCATGGCGCGTGGATGTTCGACGGCGGTGAATTCTTCACGTACCGGGCCTCCAACACGCTGCGTAGGCGAGTCGAGCGTGACCAGATCCGGGTTGCCGGCCTCCAACTCGGCCAGTTCTCGATAGAGGGCGTCGTAGGCGTCGTCGCTGATGACCGGATCGTCCAGCACGTGATACCTGTGCAGGTGGTAATTCAATTGCCCGCGTAACACTTGTATGCGTTCGGCCGCGTTCATTGCTCTTGCCTCCGCGCACCACCGGACGGTAGTGTTTGTATGCTGGCGTGGGGCGCCAATCTAGCCTTCTTCCCCGAATCCGCGACTGGATAGGGAGCACTGCCTCTGAGTCCCTCACTTATCACGGGATGAATCAACCAGAGCTGGTGCGAAAGCCAAGCTACATCTAGGGCCGCCTGGCGAGCCACTGCAAGACGTTGCTGTGGAATCCACGCAGACGGCCAGTACCTCTGATGCCGTTCATTATACACCGCATGCAGAGTGTCTGCAAGGGTGCGATCGCCAGGAAGCAGAACGGATGAACCTCCGATGTGCGTCTCAGCTGGGTGGAAGCGGTATTCAGTACTTCTCAATGTGCGTTGCTAGTCAGTGCCTTGGCCGCGCAGGATCCCAATTACAGAGACCAAGGTATCCGCTTCGCCCACATGGCCCGGGTAGTGTCCACGCAAGGTTGGGTCACTACGACTCAGGACCGAGGATTCTGTTTTGTGAGCACGCGCCACCTACACCAGATTGCCTGCGCTCTCCCGATTCATGGCTATGGTCTCTGCCAGGGGTATCGTCGAAAGTTGGCCATGATGTAGAAGCAAGTTTCGGCTTCCAGGCACTCTACGATCCTGCTGGCGTCCCGATGCCCAACAGATCTGCGATGTTGGCCTGGGGATCGATCACTGGTTCAATTAGCGATGTCCCGCAAGTCATGAGCGTCGTGACTCCTGGACCGTGCCCGGCGCGTAGACAGTCGCTGTGAACCACGACGCCAATGGTAACGGCCCCCTGTCGATAAGCCCTTCCGTACCGATTGTCGTGATCCATCAATGCTACGAAATCCCCGAATCGGATCTTGTCCAGTTGATATTCCTCCATGGTTCCTGGATCACTGGTTACAATGTCATAGTCGCCTTTGGCCACGTGCGCTGCGCCAATGCCCGATCCCAGCGCGGCCGCGGGTACGATGGTCGTCACCGGAACCTGTAACCCTGTCCCTCCCGACTCTTTGATCTTCATCTTGTGCAACAGCGTGGGGTCAAGGTTGAAGAGCACAATATCCGGGTAGTCGACCAACCTCAGCCCCTGGCCTTGGGCGTGAATCATGATTTTGTCATCGTAGGTGAGATCCTTTTTCACCTCGTAGGGAAAATCGACCATGACGTGCTCTGATCCTCCGTGGTGGCCCAGGACGTAGCCGGTCGCACCCTCCACTTTCCCGGAGATGACCTTTGCCTTGTTGCCCACGCAGGCAAACACTTGGAGGGATACGTTTGGATGCTCAAAGGGTTTCATCGTGTCAGCGGTACAGCTCACGCCGGGCTCGACGTGGTCTCCCGCCCAGCCAAATGCAGAGTCGCCCACCTGAATGTTCAGCGTGATGCCGCCAATCCCGGGCAGGATGAAGGGGGTTCCCTGATGGTCGATACCCCAGGTCCCCCTCGTCTTGGGCGGACCGGCTTGACATTGTAGCAGGAATTCTACGATTCTTGTCTTCATTTGTCTTGAGCATGTTTTCTCCAATCTGATAGTATGGTTCTCGGAACGTGGGTTCCGGGCTCGACTGCCCAGCACGTCAATAGGTCAGGCGCGACGTGGTTTGGATTCCTCTTTTTTGTAGCTCCCTGACAAAGGGTTCATAGGGCACATCGTTTACGGCCGCGACCAGACCCCGCTTGCTAATCTGGCCGGAGGCGATCATCTGGGCGCCGATGCTGGCCGTGTAGCCCACGGTGCGGCACATGGCCGTGTGGCCTGTTTCCAGGTCGCGCAGGTCGATGACCTCGTGCAGGACGCGCGCCCTCTTGCCGTCCTTCCAGCCTGCCACATCGATGCGCACTACCACCACGTCCCGCTCGTGATCGCCGTATTGGATTTGTGGTTCGATGATGGCGGCCAGAAAGTGCTTGCGGTCCACGGTCATGCCGTCAACCAACACTGGCTCATCGTCGAGGAGATGGAGGTCCACCAGCGTCTGCCACAGGGCGCAGTGGCCGGGCCAGCGCAGCACGTAGCGCCCCAAGTTGCGCAGCCCAGAGGGGTCAAGCCCAAGCAGCCTGGCGTATGTCAACGCATCGCCGTTGGGAAAAGCCTCCAGCCGTCCCAGACCCTCAAGCTCGACCTCGTGGATGTTCTGTGGTAGGAACATCTCAGTGGCGCCGATGTCGACGATCTGTCCATCTCGGATCACGCGTCCGGCGCGCAGATAGGACCTGAGCACCCCGTCAAAGGTCCAGGTCACTTTGTACTTGAGCGCACCCGTGGCTGCGGCTGGTTCGGGAAAGCCCGCGCCGTAGGTGATAATCTCCTCGACGCTGTCCAGCGAGCGAACGGCCTCTCCCAGCAATACCAGGTCGATGCCAGGGTCCATGCCGAACTCGGGCAGGAGGGTGATGTTCTTCGCTTTGGCCTCGTCTGCCAGACTGGCCAGGCCTGACGTGACATAAGATGCATTGACCAGGTGCACTCCAAGCGCAACGGCTGCGCGGGCCACGTTGTCGTGAAAGATCATGGGCATGAGGTCGATGACCGTGTCCGGCCGGCTAGCCATTAATCTCTCGATGCTGGCCGGGTCCGAAGCGTCAACCGGCTCGCAGATCACCTTATCGCCGTACGCCTGGTGATCGACGTGGTCTACGAGGGCATTGAAATCCCGATCGGCAGCGACGACCTGCTCTACTGCCTCGCTTGCCGCCAAATCGTGGAGGGCTGCCTTTCCTTGCATGCCTACGCCCAGAAGCAGGATCCTCATGGTTCTTTCTCCTCACGTATCGCTGATGTTCGGGGCGAAATCAGCCCGAAATCTTGTCGGGATGCGGACAGGCCTGCCACTTTTGACATCAACCCAGGCCCAAAGCGTACGCGCGCGTGCCAGCGGCGCTCCATCGCTGACCCGGGTCAGGACAAAGTGTCGGAGCACCGTCGTATGCTTCATGTCGGAGGCCCAGGTCGCCACTTCCACATCGTCGTCCAGGATGGCTGGCTGCTTGTACTCGAGTTGATGGCGCCGGGCGATGATGGCAAAGCCTTCTGCTTGCATGCGCTCCGGCGGCCAACCGTAGGCTGCAGCTAGCTGAAGGGCACAGTCCTCAATGTAGGCCAGGTACACAGCATTGTTCACGTGTTGCGCCGGGTCCAGGTCCCGCCATTCGACCCGGCGCCGCTGGTGGAATACCTCCGGGGGGACAGGTGCTGGGGATGGAAACCGGGGGCGGGGGGGCGCTGAATCAGGCGGCCCTTCGGGCCAGAAGCCGCTGATCATCTCTGCTGGGATAGGGGTGGGCCGGTGGGTCGCAGTGTTCAGGTATACCCAGTCGGTCATCCCCCGTGCTGCCAGTTCCCCCGTTGAGGCAATGCGTAGCTCGTAAGCACGGCGGGAACGAACCCGTCGGAAATCAACCACCCAGGTCTTGATTTCCACCGAGTCGCCGTAGCGCAGGGGACACAAATACTCGACGTCGGTCTCACGGACCAGCCAGTGGCAGCCCATGGCCTCGTAGCGTGCCATGTCATAGCCGGCCGCCGCAGAGGCGTCAAAGGCTGCCTCTTGCATGTAGCGCAAATAGTTGACATTGTTGACGTGTCCATACCTGTCGCATTCATAGTGGCGTACCCGGAACGCTCGGACATGGGTCAGGGCCATGGTGTTCTCCCGTCCATCCCTACTTGGCAGCCACGTTGGCGGCTACCAGAATGGGATCCCAGACCGGCGCAAAGGGTGGCGCATAGCTCAGGTCCAGTTGTTGCAGGTCGGCGACGGTCATGCGGTTGTAGAGCGCTGTGGCCAGCACATCGATACGCTTCGCTACGCCGCGCTTGCCGACAATCTGCCCGCCCAACAGCCGGCCGCTGTTCTCGTCGACGACCAGCTTGACGTGGATCTGCGCGGCGCCGGGTAAGTAGTGAGAAATGTCGCTGGCTGTGACCATGGTCTCGCGGACGCTGTGGCCGTAGGACCTGGCCTTTTCTGCCGTGAGGCCCGTGGAGGCCGCGGCCAGGTCAAAGACCCGTACCACCGTGGTACCCACCACGCCACCAAAGGCGGCCGTGCCGCCCGCGGCGTTCGTGCCGGCCACGCGTCCCTGCTTGTTGGCCGTACTGCCCAGAGGGATGTAGGCCGGTACACCGCTAACCAGGTGCAGGGCCTCGGAGCAGTCACCCGCGGCGTACACGCCCAGGACGTTGGTCTGCATGCTGCTGTTGGTAGCGATCGCTCCGGTTATGCCGAGGGCCACGCCCGCATCTTGGGCCAACGTGACGTTGGGTTGCGCTCCCATGCCCAGCAGGGCGACGTCGCAGGGCAAGTGCTCTTCCTCGGTGACCACAGCCTCCACTCTATGCTTGCCCTCGAAGGCTATGGGCGTGCCCTTGACGACGGTCACGCCTCGCTGGGCCAGTTCCGCAGCCAGTAGCTCGCGTACATCGTCGTCGAGCGTGGCTCGCATCACCTTGCCCGAGCGGATCACCATTGTGACCTCCAAGCCCCTACGCTGGAAGGTCTCGGCCATCTCCACCCCGACATAGCCGCCGCCAACAACCACCGCTCGTTGTGGCCGGTGCTCGGCAAGGAACGCTTGGATGGCCAGGCCAGACTCGAGGGATCGCAGGCCAAAGATGCCCTCCATGGCAGATCCGGACAGGGACGGGCGGATGGCGCGTGCACCACTGCCAATGATAAGTTTGTCATAATCCATCGTGAACTTGCGGTCAGCTTCGAGATCGTGGACGCGCACTGCCTGGGCCCCCACGTCAATGGAGATGACTGCGTGGCGGATATGTACGCTCACGCCTTGGTTGGCCATCTGGGCCGGGGTACGCTGGATGAGTGCCTGGTAGTCAGGAACGTCTCCCGCGACAAAATAGGGGATACCGCAAGCCGCGAAGGAGATGAAGCGACTTTTTTCATAGACCACGATCTCCAGTTCGCGGTCCACGCGCGCCGCCTTGGCCGCGGCGCTCATGCCCGCCGCCCCGCCTCCGATCACGACCAGCCGTCTGGGTCCCATGGGTGCCTCCTTGCCCCGCCTAGGTCTGGGCGTGCTACTTGGACGGTTTGATGGTGGCGTCGGCGGGGAGAGCCAGGCCAGCCTCTATCTCAACAGCCTTGATGACGCCCACCGGCACAGGGCAGGCGGGGTGATAGCAATGCTGGGCACCCAGCTTGAGTGTCCGAGGGCCTTCGCCCCGGAAGCTTATCTCCTGAAAGGGGTCTACCTCGGCCAGATCTTTGCCCAAGCGCTGGATGGCGTCGCAGTCGCTCTCGATAGAGACAACGCACTTGCGACCGTCCATTTGCGTTCGCACGGTAGCCGTAAAGCCGCAGATGCCTGAATTTATCTCTGCCTTTGCCATGTATGTTTTCTGTCTCCTTCTATGCTATTTGGTCCAAGGGTACCGCTATGTCATCAATGGACTGGATGACGATGTCGGCGCCAGCAGCCAACAGATCTGGATCGCCTGGTCCGGTCCGGACCGCGATCCGCAGACCCGCACCAGCTCGCTGGGCCATCAACAGGTCGGCCTGGGTATCACCCACGACGGCGGTACGGCTGGGGTCGATCTGCAGTCGATCGCAGGCGGCTATCAACATGTCCGGCGCCGGTTTGGATGGCAATCCATCGTCGCCGCAGACAAGGAGATCGACCAGGTTCTCGATTCCCAGGATGCGTACCGTCTCTTCTGTTTCGGCGCGATGGTCGGTAGTAACCACGGCAAGGCGAACGCCCGCGTGTTGCAGGCGCGTGAACAACCCGGCCACATCGCCGGTTGGACGGACCAGATCGGGGAGCGCCAGTTCGTCGCCAACCTGGCCAAAGGCAGCCTGGATCCGGTCTTCGGCCTCTGGCCAGGGGATGCCGTGGCGATAGAGTGTGCCCGCGGCGATGGCCCGCAGTTGTCCGGTGGTGGCAATGGACAGTGGGCTCTGTGGCAGGGTGTGCCGCAGGGTTGAGTCGTAGCCAAGGGAGTGGTAGAGATCGTGTTCCAGGGTTTGGTCCGCATCATCGGCCAGCTTGGCTACCCAGGCCTCGGCCAGCCGGCCCCACATGCCGTCGAACTCAATCAGCGTGCCGTCTTTGTCGAAGGCGAGCATGTCGGCTTCGAATGCAGTCCGGCCAAATTCAACGCGTGCCATTTGCTCCTCGCTGGGCGTCTCCCCTGGGGAATGAATGAACCTCCCTGCAGCCCCGCTGCATTCTATCATGCCTTGGCTGTGCTGTCCAATGGCAGGTATTAGGTCAGTATTGAGTGGTGGCCAGGGGACTTGGATCGGAGAACGTCCACCAGCAGTTAAGGGGCAGCCGCGAGCACCATGGTTACTCATCGTTCTCAAGAAAAATCGGATTGCTCCAGGCCCAGTGGCCGTCGAGATCCCGGCAGGCCACCCGCACATACCGCTGCTCCCAACCGAGCCAGACGCGTGCTTCGGTCAACGTCTCCCCTGGGGGAGCTGTCACACGCTGGCTGCGGTAGCCGTTACCGACAAAGTCGATCACGGTCGACGGGGAACATTGGGCCCAGACTTGGGGTCCGTCGAGCGCCACATTGTAGATCTGGGGACCACAGCTCGGGTAAAAGTGTCCATTCTCCAGCGCCTGGAGGATCGCTGCCTGTGTCAGCGCCGGCGCCTTCACCCACACCCACCCCAGGCCGGCATCCTTGGAACCGTTCCGCCAGTGCGCATCATCCACTGCAATGCCCCACAACCGGCGGCCAGCGGCCAGCAGGTCATCCCAGTGGATGGTGGAGAAGCCCTTCGCGTCGTCTACCTCGCAGCCGCCGTTATAGATCTCAAGGGCAAAGCAGCCCTCTATGCCTACCAGGTCTTTCGACATCTGGCCGGACCAGTAGGGATGGGCAATGGCCA
Source organism: uncultured Chloroflexia bacterium (assembly GCA_963700285.1). Taxonomy (GTDB): domain Bacteria; phylum Chloroflexota; class Anaerolineae; order JAAYZQ01; family JAAYZQ01; genus CAWANP01. Next base: position 1,431,754 of record CAVOXA010000001.1, read on the forward strand.
CCAGGGCGCCTGCCGCTCGTAGCTCGTTGACCGCCTCCTGCATGGGAGCATTGTCCGTGCTTGCCCCTGTCAATGGCCCTGATGCCGACAGGCCGATCACATGGTACAGGCCTGCCACGGGATCCATGCCATCCAGCTCGATGCCGGCGAGGGTGATAAAGTCAGAGCCTATTGACTGCACCTCTGATCCAACGCGGTGGTCGGTCAGCGCTACAAAGTGGTACCCTCGGTTGCCGTACCAGGCCAGGACCTCGGCGGGTGTGCGTTCGCCGTCCGATGTGGCGCTGTGCACATGCAGGCAACCCTTGAACCACGTTCCGGGCTGGCTAAAGGGATCTGGACATTCGATGCCCAAGGTTAACCTCGCTTGGCCACGGCTGCGGCTAGGGGAGCCACCCTGCGGCCTGGTAGTTGCGGGTGAGCGGACCCGGAGGCACGTTTGGCCCGCAGGCAATGATGGGTACCTGACTGGTGTGCAGCCCTCCATGCGAGCGTATCGCGACCTGCTCCCGCGCTGAAGCCAGGTGCCCAAAGACTGTTTCTTGCGTAGCCAGTACGAAAAGGTCGCCGATCCGGCCGGGATAGAGTTGAAATTCTTGTGCAGCTGCGGCGCGGGTCCAAACAGACTCAACGCCAGGTTCCTCCACCAGAAGCGCAATCGCCTGGTCAAGTTGTGCTGGGTCTTTTGAGTAGATGTAGGCCGCGCCTCCCAGGTTCTGGTGGTGGGCCACGTAGCGGTCTTTGATGATCGGTATGGCGTCGGCGTTGAGGCCTGCGGCGGCAAGGATCTGGCCCAGGTCAAGCCCACGTGTTTTTGCCGCCATGCCATGGTCCGCGGTGACGATCACCGAGAACTCGGGGCCACTGTTCAGCAAGTCGGCCAAGAGCCTATCCAGGGCCGACAGGTTTTCCTGTGATTGGGCTGATTCCGGGGCATGCATATGCTGGGCATAGTCGGTTGTGGAGAGATAGAGCAGGTCCGGCGGCCGGAGGCTGCACAGCGCTTCGGCCGCCCGAAAGAGCCAGTGGTTGACCTCCACCGACAGAATGTGCGGTGGTGGTCCAATCGCGTCGATGAGCCAGTTCGGAGGGGATTCAGCCGAAATCGTCTCTGTCGCACCCCGCTGGAGCAGAGTGCTCAGCTTGTCCTTGGCAGTGAACAACGCCGAACGCTGTCCTACCCGTGTTGCTGCCTCAAAGATCGTGGGCGCCAGGATGAAACCGGCCGCTTCCATGTAGACGCCCTGACCTGCCGCCCCGTCATAGTAATAGTTGGCCGTGATCCCATGGAGCGAAGGCGGACCGCCGGTGATGATCGAGACGTTATTGACGTTGGTCACGGCCGGCATGGCGCACTGGGCGACCGTTCGCCAGCCACGCTGGCCGAGTTCGTCCAGGGTGGGCACCGTAGCCTGGGCCAAATAGTCGGGGCCGACTCCATCCAGACAGATGATCAGATGGGTGTGCATCATGCCATGTCCATTTCCGCTGCGCTGCAGCAAGGCTTCGTCTCGCACGAGTTGCACCGATTCTATCATATCTTGGAGACGGGGGCAATGTAGACGCTGGCAGGGGGTGGCTGCGACCTGGTCTGGCAGAGGCAGGAAGTTCCATGATAGGAGGCTGTTGCACGATCAGCAGAAAGCCGCTATAATAGGCCGAGCCCACCAGGTCTAGTCAGGAGGTTGAATCCATGGTCATGAGTGACCGTGTTGCCCGTCTGCGACAGCAGAGCCTGGATGCCCTGCCCAGCATTTCGACAGAGCGGGCAGAGTTGATGACCGAATTCTACCGGCAGACGGAAGGCCTCATGTCGGTGCCCTTGCGCCGTGCCCTTGCCTTTCAGTACCTGATGGAGCACCTCACCATCTGTATCAACCCCGATGAACTGATCGTCGGCGAGAAGGGGCCCACCCCCAAGGCGACGCCAACTTTTCCAGAGCTGTGCTGCCACACACTGGTGGACCTCGAGACTCTAGACGGCAGGGAAAAGATACCTTTTGCCGCCAGCATGGAGACGAGGCAGGTGTACGAGGGGGCGATTATCCCCTTTTGGCGTGGCAGATCGATGCGCGATCTCATCTTTCAGGAGATGGCTCCGGAGTGGTTGGCGGCGTACGAGGCGGGCGTCTTTACCGAGTTTATGGAACAGCGTTCCCCGGGCCACACCGTCCTGGATGACAAGATATACCACAAAGGCATGCTCGATTTCAAGCGTGACATTAAGCAGAGCCTGGCCAACCTAGACTACCTTGACGATCCAGATGCTTATGCGAGACAGGAAGAACTCAGGGCCATGGACATTTGCGCCAGTGCTCTGATCCGCTTTGCAGAGCGTCACGCGGAAAAGGCTCGGGAGCTGGCCCTGGAGCAGGCAGACCCGCAGCGCAGAGAGGAATTGGCGCGTATCGCCGAGGTGTGTACCCGCGTACCGGCACAAGCGCCGCGGGACTTTTGGGAAGCGCTGCAGTACTACTGGTTCGTTCACCTGGGCGTGACCACAGAGTTGAACCCCTGGGACGCCTATTGTCCTGGCAAGCTCGATCAGCACCTCCTTCCCTTCTACGAGGCCGGCCTGGACTCGGGGGCACTGACGCGGGACCAGGCTGAGGAACTGCTCCAATGCTTCTGGATCAAGTTTAACAACCAGCCCGCGCCGCCCAAGGTGGGCGTCACCGCCAAGGAGAGCAGCACCTACACCGACTTTGCCCAGATCAACTTGGGCGGCATCACGCCGGATGGTTCTGACGGTGTCGACGAGGTTACTTACTTGATGCTGGATGTGATCGAGGAGATGCGGTTGCTGCAGCCCAGCTCTTCCATCCAGGTCAGCAAAAAGAACCCGGACCGCTTTATCAAGCGTGCCGCTCGTATCATTCGCACCGGATTTGGCCAGCCCTCCGTGTTCAATGCCGATCTGATCGTCCAGGAGCTGATGCGCATGGGCAAGTCGGTGGCCGATGCGCGGCAGGGCGGCTCCAGCGGCTGCGTGGAGGTAGGGGCCTTTGGCAAGGAAAACTATAACCTGACCGGTTATTTCAACATGCCAAAGGTTCTGGAACTCACCCTGCATAACGGCAGCGATCCCCGGACAGGCATCCGCATCGGGCTGGAAACCGGGGACGCCAAGTACCTAGATACCTTTGAGGCTCTCTTTGCAGCCTACCGCCAGCAACTGGACCACTTGATCGATATCAAGGTCCGGGGCAACAATGTGATCGAGCGCCTGTACGCAACCTATATGCCGGCGCCGTTTCTGTCCTTGCTTACCGATGATTGCATCGCTACAGGCAAGGACTATCACGACGGGGGCGCCCGGTACAACACGACCTACATCCAGGGAGTAGGCCTGGGTACGATGACCGATGCCCTGTCGGCCATCAAGTACCACGTTTTTGACCAGAAGACGCTGGCGATGGAAGAGCTTTTGGCCGCCCTACAGGCGGACTTTGAGGGCTATGAACGCGTGCAGTCTTTGCTGCTGAACAAGACGCCCCGTTATGGCAATGATGATGACTATGCAGACGATGTGATGCAGGCTGTGTTTGAGGCCTACTATGAGGCCGTGGAAGGCCGGCCGAACACCAAGGGGGGTGCCTACCACATCAATCTCCTGCCTACTACCTGCCACGTCTATTTTGGCTCTGTCATTGGCGCTACGCCGGATGGGCGTAAGGCGGATATGCCGCTCTCGGAAGGCATCTCGCCGGTACAGGGCGCCGACCGGCGCGGGCCCACGGCGGTCATCAAGTCTGCGGCCAAGATGGACCACGCCCGGACCGGTGGCACCTTGCTGAACCAGAAATTCACGCCACAGTTGCTAGAGACTGAGGAGGACCTGGACAAGCTGGTTCAGTTGGTGCGCAGCTACTTTCGGCTAGATGGTCACCACATTCAATTCAACGTCGTGGATGCAGCCACGCTGCGGGCAGCGCAGAGAAATCCAGAGCAGCACCGCAACCTGATCGTACGCGTGGCGGGCTACAGCGACTATTTCTGCGATCTCACGCCAGCGCTTCAGGAAGAAATCATTGCCCGCACGGAGCACCACTTGTTCTAAGCCCCCAGGCCAGACAGGGGCCACAGGGCCCTTTTTTCGGGATGGTTGAGGACCCTGGTTGGCCGCAAGCTTGTACCGTCTGGGGGCTGACCTGGCAGGTCTTCGAATCGTCGGAAAACAATGACAGTTAGCGAATTCGCGATTTCCCAAACCTGGCAGTCTGACCGGCGTTCTTCGGTACGTTGGCTGCTGTCGCACGCCTTCCGGAACAAACTCTTCATCCTCGGCGTGTTCTTTGGGGCCTTTAGCAATGCGGCTCTGGCGGCTGTCGTGCCGGTGCTCGTCGGGCGCGCCTTTGATGCTGTGACAGCTTCTCCACCCAACCTCACGGTAGTGGGTATGGCCGCAGCAGTCATCGCGGTGTCCCAACTGGTGCGAGGCGGGTTGCAGCTGATGCGCAATTTCTCGGCCGAGGTCATTGGCCAGCGGATGGAGCGCGACACCCGCGACGAACTGTACGCCAGTCTCATCGGCAAGAGCATGTCCTTTCACGACCTGCAGCCTACAGGCGACCTGATGGCCCGGGCAACCAACGACGTGCGCGAGATCAACCTGATGTTCAATCCGGGCGTGAACCTGGTGATCGGTTCGGCCTATTTTCTCTTCATGCCCCTCATTGTCGCGCCAACTATCGATCCCCAGCTCATCCTTGCTCCTCTGATATACCTGGCTGGCCTATGTCCTATCGCTCTGGCATTATTCTGCGGCGTCTGCGGCCGGCTGCCGAGCGGGTACGCGGCGAGTTTGGCCGGATGAATGCAACACTGGCCGAGGCCATCGAGGGCATCGAGACGGTCAAAGGTGCCGCCCAGGAGGATCGGGAGAGCCGTCGCTTCCTCGATGCAGTCGCCTCATGGCGTGACGCTTACGTGGCGCAGGGCGACATTGAGGCCATGTTCGTCCCCCTCCTGCTGATGGGCCTGGTCCAGGCAGCAGGTTTGCTGCACAGTCTGCTTCTTTTCCGCGACGGGGCCATCGACGTGGGCGATGTGGTGGCCTACAACGGGCTGCTGCTTCTCTTGGGCTTCCCCACCTTTGCCGCCCAGTGGGCCTATCTCACGGGTGGCGACGGGAGTGGCCAGCGCCCGTCGCATCCTGGAGCTGATCAACCATGAGACCGAGCTGGATCAGAACGTCGACTGGCTATGACGCACCCATCAAGGGCAGTGTAGCCTTTCGACGATGTCAGCTTTTGCTACCGGCCGCCAGGTGATGCGTGTCCCAGCGAGCCTGCGCTGGAAGGCATCACTTTCAGCGCCGAACCGGGCCAGACCATCGCCATCGTCGGGCAGACCGGCTCTGGCAAGAGCTCCATCGCCAAGCTGATCAACCGCATCTACGACGCCGACGACGGTGAGGTGCTGGTGGATGGGGTGGATGTGCGTGACTGGAACCTGGAAGCCCTGCGCCGCCAGATCTCGATCATCGAGCAGGACATCTTTCTCTTTTCGCGGACGTCGCCGAGAATATCGCTTTTGGCCGCCCTGAGCGCGGCCCGAGATGAAATCGAGGCGGCGGCCCGGGCGGCCCAGGCCCACGAGTTCATCACAAGTTTCAAGGATGGCTACGACACAGTCGTCGGCGAGCGGGGCGTGACCCTGTCGGGCGGGCAGCGACAGCGGATCGCGCTGGCCCGCGCTTTTCTGACCGAGCCGCGGATCCTGATCCTGGACGACTCGACCAGCGCCATCGACAGCGCCACCGAGGACCGCATCCAGCGGGCCATCGAGCAGGCTGGCGCCAGATCGTACCATGTTTCTCATCACCCACCGCCTGTCGCAGATCCGCCGCGCCGACCTGATCGTCGTCATGCGCGAGGGTGAGGTGGCGGCGGTAGGCGCGCACGAGGAGCTGATGCGCGATTCGCAGGCCTATCGCAACATCTTTGCCGGTACGAATAACTATGGGTCTGTTTTTTGGCCTTGACACCGAAGCATACGACCGACAATACAGCGACCGGGAGCTGATACGCCGCATCCTGGGGTACTTTCGCGCCGCATCGCGCCGTCGTGTGGTCATGGTGGGGATCCTCATCGCTGCTCTCTCGCTACTGGGAGCGGCGCAGCCTATCATTGTCTCCCGAGGCTTGGATCTGCTGGTCGCCTCACCCACGCTGGCGCTGATACTGGGTCTCACGGCCGCCGTACTGATTCTCGGCGTGTTGACCTGGGCTTGGCAACTGGCTGCGACGCGGCTATCACCGTCCGCGTGATCGGCGACCTGGTGCTGGCTCTGCGCAGCGATGCATTTGATGCCTCGGTACGCCACGACATGTCCTTCTTTGACGAGTTCCAGTCGGGCCGCATCATCAGCCGTATCACCTCCGACACGGAGGAGTTCGCCCAGGTCGTGCTGCTCGTCACCGATCTGATAGGCCAGATCCTGCTGGTCGCTCATTCTACTGGTCGTGCTGTTCACAATCTCCTGGCAATTGACGCTGACTCTGCTGGCGCTGGCACCCTTTGTCCTTCTCCTGGCCATGGCCTTCCGGCGCGTTGCCCGCTTTGTCACCCGCGAGGGTTTTCGGGCCATCGCCGAGGTCAATGCCGCCATCCAGGAGGCGGTGACCGGTATCAGCGTGGCCAAGAATTTCGCCAGGAAGCGGCCATTTATGAGACCTTTTCCAGAGTCAACCGCCAGTCCTATGCCATCAACCTGCGGCGCGGATTCGTGCTGTCCAACATTTTTCCCATCCTCAATGCCCTGGCCGGCGTAGGCACGGCGGCGCTGGTCTACTGGGGCGGTTTATCGGCGACCACCGGCGCCATCTCCCTCGGGGCCTGGTACCTGTTCATCGTCAGCGTCGACCGGTTCTGGTTTCCGATGATCAACGTTTCTGCTTTCTGGAGCCAGTTCCAGGCTGGGCTTGCCGCCTCCGAGCGGATCTTTGCTCTCATCGATGCCGAGCCGACGGTCCACCAGATTGGCGACCAGCCGGCGCACTGTACTGCAGGGAGAGATCTGTTTCGAGCAGGTCGATTTTCGCTACACCGAACAGGAGCAGGTGCTGCGCGGACTTTTCCCTGCGCATCGCGCCCGGCGAGAGCGTGGCCCTGGTCGGGCACACCGGCGCCGGCAAGAGCAGCATCGCCAAGCTGATCGCTCGCTTTTACGAGTTCCAGCAAGGGCAGATCGCCATCGACGGGCATGACATCCGCACCCTGGATCTGAGCAGCTATCGCCGGCAGTTGGGCATCGTCTCGCAGATGCCTTTCCTCTTTTCCGGGACGGTGGCCGACAATATCCGCTATGCCCGTCCTGACCTGAGCGACGCAGAGATCGAGGCCGTGGCGCAGGCGCATTGGCGAGGGTGAGTGGCTGGATGCACTGCCCGAGGGCCTGCAGACCGACGTCGGCGAGCGGGGCTCGCGTCTTGTCCATGGGCCAGCGGCAGCTGGTGGCCCTGATGCGGGTGCTGGTCCAGGCGCCGGCCATCTTTGTTCTCGACGAAGCCACGGCCAGCGTCGATCCCTTTACCGAGGCCCAGATCCAGGAGGCGACCGAGCTGATCCTGGCCCGCAGCACCTCGATCCTCATCGCCCACCGCCTGTCAACGGTGCGCAAGGTAGATCGCATCATTGTCTTGGAGGACGGGCGCATCATCGAGGAAGGGGACCACGAGTCGCTGATGGCCCAGGGTGGGCACTATGCCGAGCTGTATGATACCTACTTCCGCCACCAGTCGCCCGACTACCGGCCCCCACCAGTGGAGCCTATCGAGGCGATCGTGCCGGTGTCACCTGGCGCTGCGCCTGTGTCGGCAGGCGTTTGAACACAGTCGTGTCTGGCACTGGACTCCTATGGTTCCCTGTTGCTACAACATCAGGTTGTGCTTGTGGCGGCGCGCACCCGCTCGCAAGCCACAAGCGGCGAACCAGAAGTACCTTCCATGCTGAAGGCGGGAAGAAGAAACAGGTGTTCTGGGCCACCTAGTGTGGCTCGATGATCACGTCCTTCCAGAACCACCCCCCTCGGGCCGACACGGGGAACCTACGCACCCATGGCTTGATCAGAAACGTGTTGCGGGCGTAAAAGAGGGGCCCTACCGCTGCCTCTTCGACCAGTATGCGGTCGGCCTGGCTGTACAACTTTATTCGCTGCCGCTGATCGGTGAGCCTCCTGGCCTTCTCGACCAGCTCCTCGTAGGCTGGATTCCGCCAGCCCGTCGGGTTTGTCGCCAAAGCTACCCGCAGGAAATTGTCCGGATCGGGATAATCGGCTACCCAACCCCAGGTGAAAAGGCCTGGTGGCTCTCTATCCAGCCTGCCGGCATATGCGCCAAACTCAACCACCTCCTCCCTGACCTCTACGCCCAGTTCCTGCTGCCAAGCCTAGGCGCAAGTACTCGCTTGGCTCTTTTTGCACGGTGGCGAGCAGCGTCAAACAGACAACGGGAGGGAAGCCGCGACCGCCCGGATAGCCAGCCTCGGCGAGGAGTTTCCGCGCCTCGTCCGGGTCGTATGGGAGCGCGATGCCCGGCGAGTGCCCGGCCATGTTTGGAGGTACGAACCCACCCGTCGCGGGGAAAACGGTACCGCCCAGGGCTACCCCTGACAGCGTCTCCCGGTCCATGGCCAGGACAAAGGCCCGGCGCACCCGGACGTCGTCGAAAGGCGGCCGGCTCGTGTTGAAGGATAGATAGTGGGTGTGCAGCCAGGGCTCCGAGACAAACTCTTCAGGGTGCCGTTGCCGGGTACGGTCCATGTCCGAGGTTGGCAACTCCCAAGGGTGGTAAACATCCAGGTCGCCGGCTTCATACGCCTCCAGTAGCGCTGGAGACGACTCTCTGGAGAGAAGCAACGAGAGCTCCACCCGCTGCAGGTTGCCCGTCGAGCGTCCGTGGTACGCCGGATTGCGCACCAACACCATCAATTCAGCCGAGGGATGGGCCTCCAAACGAAAAGGACCGTTGCTCACGAACTTGCCCACCTCCGTCCAGGACTCGCCGTGCGCCTCGATCGCGTGCCGGGGCGCGGGAAAGGTGGCAGTGCAGTGACAAGCAACTGGAGGAAATGGCCTGTTGGTTCTTCTAGCTCCACCTCCAGGGTGAGGTCGTTCAGGGCGCGGACACCCAACTGATCCGGTTGGGATGACTTTGCCCTGATGGAAGGTTCTGGCACCCCAAACGTCGTACAACAACTCGGCATTGGGTGACCCGGTCGCCGGATCCAGCACCCGCTTCCAGGCGTACTCAAAGTCTCTGGCGGTCACCGGCACCCCATCGCTCCAGTACACGTCATCCCGTAAGTGAAAGAGGTAGCGCCTCCCGCCGTCGGATACTTCCCAGCTCTGGGCCACATCGGGTGCGATGTCCAGATTTGGGTTCTCCGTGAGCAGCCCGCTAAAAAGCTGCTCGTGGATCCAGCCGCCAGCAATGGTAGCCTCCATGGCCGGATCCAGGCCATGGCCCCTGTACCAGGCCATCCGGAGGGCGTCGGACGCGGGGGACGACGGGATGTCCGGCGCTGTTTCCACTGCCTGTTGCCAGAGGGCAAAGCCTTCGTCATGGGCCTGGCGCGACTGCTGGAACTGGAAGGCATTGTGGTAGGCCAGCCCCAGCTTCATCAGCGTCCGGGCCGCTTGTTCGTCGTTGCCCTGTTCCTTGAGGAGGACCAGAGCGCGTTCGTAGGCATGGATCGCCTCCTGGTGGGCGTACAACCCCCGCGCCCGGTCTCCGGCCTGCACCAGGTAGTCGACAGCCTCTTGCGTTCGCCCGGCCAGCGCCAGGTGGTCGGCGATCAGGCCGGTGTACTCCTCGACCCGCTCACCGGCCTGCTCCAGCAACCAGTCGGCCACCAGCCCGTGATAGGCCCGCCGTACCCGCTTCAAGCACGCTTTCGTAGGTTACCTCGCGCAGCAGGGCATGCTTGAAGAGGTACTCCCGGGCATCGGCAAAGGCCGAGGTCTCCCGTTGGAAGACCATCTCCCGGCCCCGCAGGGCCGCGAGGCGGTCCATGACCCCGGCTCTGCCGATCCCCTCCTCCGCCGACGCGTTGATGCGGGCCACGGCCCGATCCCAGAAGAGCCGTCCTACCACCGACGCCTGCTGCAATACCGTCCGTTCCTCCGGCGGCAGGCGGTCCAACCGGGCCTGGAGGACACCGGTCAGCGTCGGCGGCACGTGCACACCGGCCAGCCGAGAGGGGACCACCTGCCATTGCTCCTCCCCCTTGACGATCACACCATCCTCGACCAGCATCTTGACCAGTTCTTCGATGAAGAAGGGGTTGCCCTCGGCGCCGGCCACGATCGAGGTCGCGGAGCGTATCGGGCACCTGGTGAACCCGCTGCAGGATCTCGGCCACCAGCCGCCGGCTGTCCCACTTGGACAGCGGTTCCAGCGCCAGGCGTCGGTGAAAGCCCTGTCCCTCGCCCCAGTGGGGCCGCCGCTCAAAGAGCTCTGGGCGCGCGGCACCAACGATCATCAGCGGTTGCTCGCATAGGGCAAGCGCCAGGTGGTTGAGGGCATCCAGCGAGCTGTCGTCAGCCCAGTGCAGGTCCTCCAAGAGGATCAGCAGAGGAAACTGCCGCGCCATAGCCTGAAAATAGCCGGCCAGATGGGCCAGGGCCTGGTCGCGCAACTGTTGAGGATCGTCCCGCATCTCTGCCAGGTGGGGGCTGTCCCCCAGCTCAAAACCGACGAGGTGCCCGATCAGGTACGCTCGCAGGGCAACTTGCGGCTCCCAGGTCCCTGTCTTTGTCCCCGCCCAGCGCCGCTCCAACGCCCTCTTCCAGCTTTTCCCGGACACCGGCGGCTGTGTCGCTGTCCTGGATCTGGAAACGGAAGGCGATCAGGTCCCGGATCAGGCCGTAGGGCTGGTTCTGCATCTCGGCCGAGGCCCGCCCCTTGAAGTAGTAGAACTGCTCCGGCAGCAGCTCGGCCCAGACGTCGAACTCGTGCAGCAGGCGCGACTTGCCCACCCCCGCCTCGCCGCTGATCGTGACCACCTGTAGCTCACGATCCTCTACGGTCGTGTAGAAGGCTTCCTGCAGGTGCTTCAGCTCCGCTTCGCGGCCCATCATGCGGGTCTCGATGCCCTCCACGCCACGGCCGGGTCGGCGAAACGCTCGCGGCTTGGCCCGCTGGACCAGGTAGGTCTGTACCGGCTCGGCCTTGCCCTTGACGGCCAGCGGTTCCTGGGCCAGCACGTCAAACACCCCCTGCACGTGGCGGTAGGTGTCATGGCTGATCAGGATGCCGCCCGGTGGCGCGTTCTGCTCCATCCGCGCGGCCAGGTTGATGGCGTCGCCCATGGCCGTGTACTCGACCCGCAGGTCCGAGCCCACCTCGCCGACCACGACCAGCCCGGTGTTGATGCCGACCCGTACATTGAAGCCGGTGATGCCCCGCTCCCGCTCCAGGCGTGCGGCATACTCCTGACTCCCTGAAATGATGTCCAGGGCTGCCCGGCAAGCCCGCTCCGGGTCGTCCTCGTGGGCGATCGGCGCCCCAAAGAAGGCCAGCACCGCGTCGCCCATCAGGCGCGCCAGCGTGCCCTCGTAGCGGTAGACCGGCTCGATGAGCACGTCAAAGGCCCCGTCCATGATCTCCAGCCAGTCCTCTGGGTCCAGTTCCTCTGCCAGTGCCGTCGAGCCCTTGACGTCGGAGAAGAGGATGGTCACGGTTCGGCGCTCGTGTCCCACCTGACCGCGGGTGGCCAGCAACCGCTCGGCGTACTCTGCGGGCACCAGGCGCCGGAGCCGCTCTAGCGCGCTTTCTGTCGGGGGTGTCGGGCGCGTGACCGAATGAGCCTTTACCTCCATCCCGCAGGCAAAACAGAACCTGGCTTCCGAGGGCAACTCGGTTTTACACTCCGGACATGCCAGAGCAAGTCCGACGCCGCAGCTCAGGCAGAATCTGGCACGCTCGGGGTTTTTGGTACCACATTGGGGACAGTTCATGCGTACCCTCCTTCACTCGACACCAAATGCAAGCAAAGGTACTGTGTGCTGCTACAGGTCGATGGTCCTTTGCAGCTTTTTCAGCGCCTCGTAGGCCGCCGGCCCAACCATGCCCTTCATAGTCCGGGCGCGTAGCGCCCGGTCCAGATCGGCGATGAGATCCTGGGGATCCTCCAGACCTGTACTGACGCGCACGATGCCGTCTCCTGTCCACTCTCGGATTGCTGCCTTCTGGGCATCTGTCAGGTAGGCCACGGCATCAATGTACAGATCCGTGGGGTAGTAAAAGATAAGGCTGCGGGCGTGGCCCAGGGAGGTGGCGTAGGTAAACAAGCGTACCTTCTCTGCCAGAGTGATGGCCGCCCCCAGGCCCTGTTCCAACTGGAACGTGAGCATGCCACCATAAGCCGACATCTGCCGCTGGGCCAGATCGTGGTGAGGGTGGCTCTCCAGGCCTGGGTAGAAAACACGGCTCACTGCGGGGTGGTCCTCCAGGAATTGAGCGATGATCATGGCGCTATCGCAGTGGCGGGCCATCCGCAAGGGGAGCGTGGTCAGCCCGCGTGCGATCAGCCAGGCATTGAAGGGGCTGATCGCCCCGCCCAGATGGACCAGTGCCTCTTTGCGCAGGCGATGGATGCCTTCAGTGGGTCCTACGAGGACACCGCCCAGGGCATCCCCATGGCCATTCAGGTATTTGGTCGCGCTATGGATGACATAATCCGCTCCCATCGCCAGGGGTCTTTGCAGGCAGGGTCCGGCCCAAGTCGAGTCGATGGCCAGCAGGGCGTCTGCCTGGTGTGCCATCTTGGCCAATGCTTCAATGTCAGCGATGCGAAGGATGGGGTTTGCAGGGGTTTCGACGTAGACCATTCTGGTTTCCGGTCTCAGCGCGGCCCGTACCTGCGCTAGATCGCTAGAGTCTACCAGGCTGACCTGGACGCCGTGCTTCGGCATGTGAAGGCCAAATAGCTCCACCGAGCCGGCATAGCAGACTTCGCTGGCGATCAGGTGGTCTCCGGGCTTCAGGAAGGTGAAGAGTAGGGACGAGACGGCGGCCATGCCTGAGGCCAGTGCCAGTGCGGCTACCTCCCCTCCTGGCTTTCCAGCGGCCGGCGATTCCAGAGCCGCAATCTTTTTCTCCAGCGCTCGCGTCGTGGGGTTTCCCCAGCGCGCGTAGGCGTAGGGGGGCTGGGCTGAGTCCATGGTCAGGGCGTCAAAGAGCTTGGAACCAAAACCCGGAAGTTGGTAGGCGGCCGACATATGCAGGGCAGGGGTAAGGGCGCCCGTGGTCGGGTCGGGTCTTTCACCAGCGTGGATGGCGAGTGTATCAATGGATAGTTCAGGCATCAAGTCTCCTGTTCCTTCTCCCTCTGATAGGCGAGAATCTTTGATCGAGTCCGTCCCGCCTTGGTCAGAGACCTCGGCGAACCAAGGGTAGAGCCCTAGGCTTCCAGTGTGGCTAGCTCCTCGCGCAACGCCTGGTGCTGTTCGCGGGTGATGGGATAGCGCCACGCGCAAAAGATGGCCAGAACCAGCAACACGGCGGGCACGGGCCCCATGAACAGGCGGATGGCCGTCACTACTTCGGCTGGCTGCTGGGGCAAAGGCTCCCTGGGAGTGGGCGTAACGTACCTGGTAAAGGCCAGGGCCAATCCCATGGCCCAGATGGCAAAGCCGGTGGCCAGTTTTTGAAAGAAGGAGGCAAAGGCATAAAAGGACCCCTCGCGTCGCTGGCCGGTCTTGACAGCGTCATAGTCGGTGACATCGGGCACCATGGACCAGGGGACGACGTACGCTGTTGCGATGCCCAAGCCGGCCAGGGCCGCCAGTGCGTAGGCAAGCGCCACCTGATGGGGGCCGAGGGCCGAGATACCAAGTAGCACAAGGATCCAGGTCAGTGTGCCGATCACAAAGGCCCGGCGCTTGTCCAGCCGGCGTGCCAGCCAGACGATTATCGGGATAAAGAGGATGGCCGAGCCCTGGGCAGCGAGCACAAAATAGTTGGCCTGATCGGGCACGCCCAGGTAGTAGTTGGCAAAGTAAACCAGCGCGGCCGCCAGGATGCTAGCCGCCGTCCAACTGAGCAGATAGAGGCCCATCACCCACCGAAAGGGGCCGTTGCTCAACGTTGCCCTCAGCGCCTCAAGTGGGGACAGTGATTCTGGTAGCTCGTCGGACGGACGCTCGCGGGTGACGGCAAAGACGATGAGGGGGGGAAAGATAGCGGCCAGGCCCAAGATCAGGCCAGTGAGCGCATACAGCGCCCGCGAGTCGTTGATGAGCCAGCCCAGAATTGTCACTAGGATGATGGCGCCTAGGGTACCCGCAATGGAAAAGACCATGCGATAGCCATTGAGTGAACTGCGCTCGTCATAATCCGGTGTCATCTCTGGGGTCAGGGCATTGTAGCCGACGTGAACGGCAGTAAAGATGGTATCAAAGAAGATGAACGCCAGGGTATAGTAGGCGGTCAGGGCCAGGGGGCCCCAGGGAGGAACCAGCCACATCATGGCAAAGGACACGCCCAACGGGATGGCCCCAAAAAGCAGGAGCACCCGCCGGCGTCCCCAGGGGCTGCGGATCCGGTCGGCCACAATGCCAAACAGGGGGTCATTAACCGCGTCCCAGATACGACCGATGCCTACTGCCCACGCGGCCAGGCCGGGTGGAAGCCCTGCCACGTCGGTGAGAAAGTAGAGTTGATAGAACATGACGATGGCCAGAGGGATACTCGTACTCAAGTCACCAGTGCTAAAGAGGAGCTTGGTGCGAAGCGCGAGCTTGTCACGGCCCTGATCTTTGGTTCGTGGTGCATGGCTCGTGGTTTGTGATCCCTCGTTGGTCATTTGTCCACCGCTCGTCGTCTGCCGTCCATCGTCCGTGGTCCAGATCCTTGCCTACTACAAGGCATCCCAATCCTGCCTATCGTCCATCTCATGGAGGTAAAACTCATCCAGGGGCCGCTCGGCCACCATCTGGCGGTAGGCGGCCAGTTCCTGTTCCATGGCAGGGTCCAGTTCGCGGGGCTGGTGCTGCTCCAGGACTTTGCGGACGCGATCCTGGGCGTGATCCAGTGCTGACCGGCTTCCTCGCTCCAACCAGGCCGCATAGGGCTCGCGGGGCAAAAGTTCGGGGATGAAATGCTCCTGCCGGAAGCGGCGCACGGTGTGGGCCTCGGCCAGGTAGTTGCCTGATGAGCCGATCTTCTGGATCAGGTTCACGGCCAGGGTCCCCTCATCAACCCCGATCCCACGAGCCATGCGCAGGGCTGCCCCACAGAGTTCATCGTCCAGCATCAGCAGCGCTTCGCTGGCGAGCATTGTGCCGTCGATCGTCCCGCCGCAGGTAACAAAGTTGACGCCGGCCAGTACAGCGGGCAAAAGCGTAGACGTTCGCTCCAGCCCTGCCTGAAGGTCCTCCAGCTTGGACTCGGTCACCCCACCGACACTGCGACAGGGCAGGCCATAGTAGCGGGCCATCTGGGCTGCTCCCGCGGTGATGAGCCCCGTTTCCACGGCCCCCAGGGCTACCGTCCCCGTCCTCATGTTGGCGATGGTCGAGACAGTGCCATAGAGCACTGGTGTGCCCGGCCGGAAGATCTGGGCCAGGGTCACGTGGGCCAGGATGCTGGCGTTCTGCTGGACCAAGAGGCCGGCCAGTGTGGCTGGCGCCGTTGCTCCGGCGATGGCCTCGGGTGACATGGCCAGGGGCTGGCCATAGTCGGCGCAGATCAAGAGTCCTTCAAGTTGCATCTGGATCATCTGCAGTGGGCTGCCCACGGAACAGATGGCAAAGAAACTCGGCCGGCGGCGGGCATGCTCTTTTCCTCCGGCCACGATGGCCATCATGCGCATCATATCCAATGTAGGCAGATAGCCGTAGCAGCCCATGCCAAAGCTTTTATGGCTGTGGTGCGCCCAGGCCCAGATGGCTTCAGTGTGGATGGTGGTCATGGGCACATCGTTAGGCCAGATGTCCATCTGGGAATTGTGGATGTGCTGGCAGCCGTTGATGAGCTGGATGTGGCGAACCACGTCGGCCATGGTCGTCTCGCGGCGCAGACCCGTGTCGCTGTCGATGATGTGGGTGGGAGTACCCAGCCCGGCAAAACAGATATGGTCGCCACCGATCTCCAGGTAAAAATCAGACAGAGGAGCATCCCTACTGGGTCCCGAACCGTAGAGACGAAACTGCCGGGGGGCTTGCTCCACGGCCCAGCGTACGAGCTTTTCGGGGATACGCACAGGCCCACCGTCGTCACCGACCTGGGCGCCAGCTTCCCGAAAGAGGTTTCGGGCAGTATTCCAATCGACCTGGACGCCAACGGTTTGGAGAATCTCCATGGAAGCCGTGTGGATGCGTTCAACTTCCTCGGGGCTCAGCACTTCAAAGCGGGCCGTCTTCATCGTCGCAACTCCTTCTGGCTGCCAGGCCTTGGCATTCTGGGATGGCGGTTTCCTGGGCTAATGCCGATTATACCATCAGTTCATGCCTTGTACAAAGCTCCAGGGAGGGGGCTCCAGGATCTGGCAGCCCGCAGGGCAAGATATCAGGCAGCGATACCAAGCTGGAACCTGGGGGCTGGTATACTAGGATTCTAGCTCGGCTTTTAGCTGGCGCAGGTTCTCTTCAAAGTGGGCTTTGGTCGCGGAGGTGACAAATGGGCGAAGCAACCTGGCAAAGCCACCCGTGCGCAGCTCGCCGGAAAAGGTAACCCGGGTACGGCCTCTCACCGTCTCGAAGGCGTACTCACCTGAGATGGGGATCATTCCCGAGGTTGTCTCGAAGGCATACCTGCGATTGGGCACAAAATCCGTGATGACGCCGGTTGTCTCGAACTTGCGGCCGTAGGTCTCAAAGGTATAGCGATACTGGAGTCCGGTACCAGTAACCCCGTCGGAGATGATCTGCGAGTCGAGCATACCCGTTTGCCACTTGGGCAGTTGGCATTGATCGACCGTGAAGGCAAAAACGATGTCTACAGGTCGGTCGATGGTCACGCTTACCGTGATAGGGGCCATGGTGATATTCCTGCGACGTGGGTGACTGCTTGGGCCTCAAATGCTTCGGCCGCTGCAAAGTGCGTCTGCAGCGCCAATTGGCCGACGTGACCTAGTCTTCGGCGCCAAAGGCGGCCTTCAGTTTGGCCTCATCGTCCCTGGACAGCGAGGTTTGCAGGACCTTGGCATCGAATTGGGCCAGACCGTCCAGGACTTTGTCTTCGGTCCAATCCTCGACCAACAGGAACAGGGCCGACTGACCTGGTTCAATCGTGTTGCTCACCTCTTTGATGAACCTGTCATCCAGGCCGGTGTCGCTCAGTGCGCCGCCCAGAGCGCCGCTGGCCGCGCCGATGGCCAGACCCAGCCACGGCATCCAGAATAGCAGACCGATGAACATGCCCCAGAATGCGCCGCCCAGGGCGCCGATCCCGACCAGGCTGGTGGCCTGCTTGACCTTGACCTTGCCGTCTTGTCTGCGCACTGCCACCGCAGCATCGGAAAGGGTAATGAGCTGTTGCTTCTGCAGGCCCCCTAGCTCATCGCGCATCTGTTCCGCGCCTTTCTCGTCCTTGAAAGCAAAAACAACCATCTGGCTCATCGCGCGCTCCTTTTACCTTGGGTTCGGGTTCCAAGACCCGCCTGCGCAACATGTCCACCTTGCGGTCCCCATTCTAGCGCAATTGGGGGCCACGCGCATCAGGCATCCGTACAGTTTTCTCCCTGTACATTCGTCCAGTCTTCTTCCTGTATGGACGTACAGGTTGCCTCGGGTCAGTCTGGAGCTACTGCAGTGCTACGGTGGGTAGGGGAGACCGTGGAACGCTGTGGCTGGCGTTGAGGTAGGTGGGTGGTTCTTCGACCCCATGAACTTGGCTGAGCGTGGGTGGCGTCATGCTATCGAGAGCGCACGGGCCCAGTTTGGATCCCCTGCGCCCGGGCCAACTGGTCCAGCGCCTGGGCAGCCGCATTCTGCACGCTTTTTTTGGGATCCTGAAGGAGATCAACGAGCGGCCCGGCTGCCCGTGCGTCTCCGATCCGCCCCAGCGCCCGTGCGGCTGCTTCGCGTACCTGTCCATCCTGGTCCTGCAGGGACATGGTCAGCGGTTCTATAATCTGTTGCCTATGATCTGCTTCCGCCAGGTACTGCCCGATCTGGCCCAAAGCCCTGACGGAAGCAAGCCGGAGTCTCGGGTCTGGATCTGATACTGCAGCGACGAGGATTGTCACTGTTTGAGCCTGTAGCGCGCTATCATTGGATTCTTGCCCCATCTGTCCCAGGGCGACTACAGCGCCCTCTCGACGGCGCCAGTCTGTGTCATCCAGAGCGGCGCATAGAGATCCCAAATGGGCGGATCCCAGGTTCGCCAGCGACCCCGCAGCAGCCCTACGCACTGCCTGTCGCTCGTCTCCCAGGGATAGCAGCAGCGCTTCCGCCAGGTGCGGGCACGGTATTTCGTCTTCTATCCGAGGACCAACCACCGCCAGCGTTTCTGCAGCCGCCTCACGGACTTGCCAGACCTCGTCATGAAGCGCATTGATCAGAGCTGCCCCCATCTGGTTTGAAAGGGAATATCCATCCGTCTGTCCGCTGCTTCTTTGCGGCGCTCTGATGTTCACTGGTCCAGGGGCTGAGTTCTGCTGCTCTTCGACAGTTGGAGCTGGTTGTGGTTCGGCGCAGCCATCTAGCAGGCAGCCCAGTGCCCGCACGCCAGCTCTACGCACCGTCCACTCATCATCACTCAGTGCCTCGATCAAGTCCGGCGCAGCCCTCCAGTCGCCTACTTTGCCTAGAGCCAAGGCCGAAGCCTCCCGCACACTTGGGTCGGGATGGCGTAGAGCGCCCGCGAGCCTGGCAGTGTCTGCCCTGGCTTGGAGTTCCTCCACGTCTGGCGTTCGGCCACCGAACCTTGCCTGGAAGAAACGCAATATCATGGGAATGCCCCGCGTCTGGATGGCCGTCCTTAGCCCGGCTTCGCAGCTTGTCGCTGGCTCCGGTTCACGGGAATCAGGAACAGGACGAAACGCAGCGTGAGCGCCCAGGCCAGGACGGCTATGGCAACGATGAAATAGTCGGTGGGCTCCTCCAGCAACCCCAGATGCAAGAGTTTCTGCGCCAGCGGTATCGCTGATACGCCGACAAAGAGAGCCAGCAGCACTACGGCCATGATTACTGGCCACCATGCTCCTACCTGGGCACTGCTACTCCACGATGTTCGTCGCGGTGGCTTGATGAACACAACCAGCAACAGGCCGCAAGCCACCAGGGTGTAGGTGACACCGAGCTGGGCGTAACCTATCTCGCCACTCCTATCGAGGAAGAGCAGATACACGAGGAACGCTGCAGCACTGATGGTAAGGGCCGCGGGCACCACAAAGCGGGCTAACAGGCGGCCCAGCCTGGCACTTGGCAGCACTCCGGAAGCAGCTCCCAGTGTGAGACCCAGCGATGGGATTGCAACAGTAAGCACGCTGATGGCCGTACCCTGTCCGGAGCGAAAAGGGTAGCCCCTGGAAAAAAGCGGGATGGCTACCAGAAGAATTGCCAAATAGCATACCTGGGTCAGGTTCACCTTGAGGATGTCCATGAGGCCGTTGACGATGCGCTGCCCTTTTTCCAGGACCACGCCCAGCACACTGGGCGAGTCCTCCATGAGGATGATGTCGGCCATGCTGAGCGCGGCTTGGGTACCGCTCCGTCTCGAGATGGCCAGGTCAGCCTGGCGCATAGAGGGTAGGTCGCCTACCCCGTCGCCGACTACGGCCACGGCCTCGCCCGCTTTGCGCAGTGCAGCTACCACCTGCCCTGCCTGCTGGGGAGTGAGTAGGCCGAAAATGGCCTTCTTGTCGGCGACCTGCGCAAACTCACCCGCGCTCAAAGAGGCCAGGTCTGGACCAGAGGCTGTCTCCAGCGCAAAACCCTCATCTGCGGCCAGTCCAGCCTGTCTCAGCATCTTGGCCGTATGCTCTGGCTCCCCAGAAGCGAATATCTTGATGTCCACGCCTGTCTCTGCAAATCTTTTGATGGTCTCGACCGATTCAGGGCGTACGCGCTCGGAATAGCGCAGTGTACACAGGGGAATAAGGCCATCGGGCAAGTGAGGTTGTCCGTCAGCGTCGTGGATGGCAGTAAGGTCCGGTACGTAGGCAAAGGAGAGATGGTCTTCTTCGACCTGGTCATCTCTGGGACTCTCCTCGGCTTCTTCTTCACCTTCGCCACGTCGTAGGGCCGTATTGAGTCTCTTGCCCAGACCCCGGAAGAAACCGCGGACTCGGGAGTTCTTGCCTTCCTCCTCTTTTCCTGGCGGTGTCGGCTCCTGAATAGCCGAGGGTTCCGTTGAAGGAGCACTGGCGTCGCCAGCCGCGCTCCCATTTGCCTGTCCTGCCCCTTCGACCTGAGCTTCTGCTGCAAGGGCCGGCACAGATGGAGAGGCAGGAGCTCTGGCGTCCACGGGGGAGGTGCTAGTTGTAGACGTCTCCTGCTCGGCCTGGGGAGATTCGTCGTCCGGGGGCTTGTCTTTTCCTCGCCGGAAGAGCCGTCCCAGGGGTGCGAAGGCACGGCGCACAGCTTTGACGGGCGATCCCTCTTTCTCGCTTTCTGTGTCTGCTCCTTCGTCTTCCGTTGGCAGGTGTACTTTGAGGATTTCCGGCTCGGCAAGCACATAGACGCCCCGCAGATCGTCGTCGTCAAAGGCGAGGGCGATCCAACCATAGACCGACATAAAGGGAGCATCCTCGAGGGGAACGCGCTGGCTTCCCTCGAACGTATCGCGAATGGCTCTGACTGCGCGATTGTCGACCGAGGACGTGCGGGAGAAATCGCCCAAGATCTGCCTTAGACGCGATTCAGATATTTGCTCCTGGTCTTCCATGGGTTCTGCCAGTTGAAGCTCGACGTGCGTGCCGGTCAGAATGCCTTCCTGGGCAAAGCAGATGACCGTTGCCTGAGCCAGAGATTCTACCGATCTGGCCCGATTCACGAGAGCTCCCAGTCTGCCCAGGTCGGCCGTACCTGATGCATAAGTCACGACGATCATGAAGAACAGCGTGACAGGCGCGATGCTAAAGATAAGCGATACAACCTCGCCGAAGGCATCTACTGGAACCGGACCCATGTCCCACTTGAAGTAGCGGGTCAATAAGAAGATAGTAAAAACCGCTACGACGACAAGTAGCACCTTGAGAACTCGCTCGATGACACGTTCGATGGCCGTCAGTTGCTCCTTGACCTCCGGCGTGTCGGACAACCGGTTTGTGATCAGACGGTCGCTGCCAGTTTTTTCGACGAGGCAGGCGGCCCGGCCCGAAAGACAGAAGCTGCCGGCGTACACCCGATCACCGGGGTGCCTGATCTGCCTGGTGCTGTCGCCGGTGAGTACCGATTCATCGACCACGATATGGCCGTCGCCTATCAGCTCTCCATCGACCAGTATCTGGTCGCCTGGCCCAAGCACGATGGCATCGCCCAAGACGATCTCGGCAGGGTCAACACTGCGAACCTTTTCATCCCGGACGACAGTGACCTTCGGGCGGGTGGCCTGCTGGATATCCCGCAACCTCCTGCGGGCGAACATTTCCTGAAAGATGTTGATACCAACGTTGAAGGCTATTGTGCCCAGACTTAATAGCGCATCCAGCGGCTTGCCCAGCAACAACTGGGAGGCGGCCAGCCCGACCAAGCTGAGGTTAAAGAGGTTGTAGACGTTCTCGTGCCAGATCTCTTGCTTTGTACGTGGAGGTTTGAGCTGAATGACGTTGTCCCGGCCCTCGACCTGGCGGGCCTCGGCCTCGGCCTCGGTCAGACCCTCGACCGGGATCACAGGGGGTGTAGGCGCTGGCCGGCGCCCAGCAAGCCTCTTTCTCTCCTGGAGACGATACCAAATACCTACTGCAATGGCCGCGACGGCGGCCACCACGACCACGATCAGGGTGATCCAGACGAGAGGTCTTGGTTTGGGTTTTCGGTTCTGGTCGTCCATGCTCTCTCTAGCGTGCGGTGCCACGTTCCTTGCGCGAAGGCTGGTGGCCAGTATACGCTGGGTGTGTGTGTCGTGGCAGTCTGTCTAGACTGGATTATACATCAAAGGTATAAGTTTGGGAAACTCTGGACGGTCTGTTCACCGCCAGCATCCATGCAAGGGTAGTATCCTCGCGGGCTATTCGGTCAGCTTTTGACAGAGCCTGAAGGGCATGGTACACTGGGCACGAGACCATGCCAGAAAGCGAGTCTTGCCATGCCAAACGTTGCCATTGTTACAGATAGCTGCGCCAGCATACCGGAACCGCTTAGTGAGTCTCTCCAGATCCACCGGGTTCCCTACTATATGCACTGTGGAAACAATGTTCTTCGCGACCTGGTTACAGTCCACCGGGATTCTTTCTATCGTTGGCTTCTGGCGGCCAGAGAACTTCCCAAGACAGCCGCTCCAGGTCCTGGCGACTATATGGACCTATACGAGAGGCTGGTTCGAGATGCGGATGTCGACGGGATTGTCAGCATCCATATGACCTCAAAGGGCAGCGGCGCCTACCAGGCAGCCAGGATCGCCCAGTCGATGGCGGTGGAGACTCTTGCCTGGCCTGCAGTTGGCCGTGATCGACACCCTCAACGTTTCGATGTGCCAGGGCTGGATGGCAATCGAGGCGGCCCGTGCCGCGCTGGAAGGTAAATCCCTGGCGAGCATTGTCCGTTTGGTCCAGGACATGATCCCGACCACGCGCATGATCCAAACAGCGGACACGCTCAAGTACCTGTACATGGGCGGGCGCATCGGCCGGGCCAAGCACCTCGTGGGCAGCCTTCTCAGCATCAAGCCCCTCATCGGCATGGAGGAGGGAGTCATCGTGCCACTGGGGCAGGCCCGCAGCCGGCGGCAAGCCTACGCCAAGATGGTAGACATGGTGGAGGCGGCGGTGGGCTCGGGCAAAGTCAAGATCGCCTGCGTCCACGCTGCGGCGCGGGATGAAGCGGAAAAGCTTGGGTGTCTCATGGAGGCCCGACTGGACGTGGCAGAATTGCTCGTGGCCGAGCTATCGCCCGTATTGGGGGTACACACCGGTCCGGGAACGGCTGGCATTTGCTACTTTCCAGTGCCGCTCTAGCTGTCCCCTGCGTGCTTTGGGTTCCACAGGCACGGCTGGATCCTGGTTCCGCGGCAGCAAAAAGAAAGCCTGCCGGCAGGCGCGGTGATAGATCCTGCTCGCCGGGCGATGCGGCGTGGCCTGAGGTGGCCACCCTGAGAACGGATCGCTGTTGTCCTAGGCCGGATCCAACTCGAACTGCCAGTCTTTTTCCCAGTTGTCGTCAACCAGGTTGGAGCTCCAGTCGAGTTCTGGGGGGCTAGTCCTGACAACCTCCAGATCAGCATAACAGCGCTGGCAGAGGGCTGCCTGCCCTACCCAGGGCTTGCGCCCAAGATCAATACGGTTTCCGCAATCCGGACAGTACGCGATAGCCACCTTTGTTGCTCCTTGTTTTGTTCGCGCCGGAGTGGTGGCGCACAGAACTCTGCGAAAGGAATCAAGAAAAGGAGAAAACAACCGCAGAGTTCCGTACGCGCCTTCTGACTCTCCAGCTTTCTACCAGCTCTCGGGCGCTTTCCAGACGGTCGAGAGCTGTAGTGGACCGGCTTCTACCAGTCCTCGTCGTCGTCCCCCGAGGCATAGTCCCCATCTTCATCGGACCAGTCGTAGGCCCAGTCAAACTCTAACGGCTTGACGCTAATCACTTCCAGGTCCGCTTCGCAACCAGGACACGTTAGCTTCTGGCCAAGCCTCGCGTGGGGGTTCAAGGTGATCTTTTGCTCACATTCGGGGCAATATCCACTTTCCATGGCAATACTCCTCTATCTCAGTTGACCGGTGTACGGCAATGCCCTACCATCTCTAGGCGTCAGCCAGCTTTTCGCTGGCACTAGCAAGGATCTTTTTTCCAGTTTAGTATGGTTGTGTTCAAGCAGGGGGGAAAAAAAGTACCAAGAAGGTGTTATGTTCTGCCAGAATGTACGATTTTTGTCACATCTGGGCTGTCTTCCGGGTCAAAGGAATAGCCCAGCCCGGGTATGGTGTGGACGTAGCGGGGAGTGCGTGGCTCAGACTCAATCTTGGACCGCAGTCGACTGACCAGGCCCCGCACCAGGTCCCGGTCGCCGCGACCGCTGTAGCCCCACACCCGCTCGACAATGACCTCGGTGGGCAGGATTTGGCCGCGATGGCTCATGAGCGTGTAGAGCAAGCGGAACTCGAGGTGGGTCAACCGACGCGGTGGGCGGTCGGTGATCTGTACGGTCCGGTTAGCGGCGTCGAGGGTCAAATCTGCCTGGCTGAGGGTGGGTAGGCTGAACAGGGGGACACTGCCTGCCCGGCGTACCAGCGCTTGTACCTGGGCAATGAGCAACCGGCCACTGAAGGGGCGTACGACAACCAGGTCCGTACCGGAGACAAGCAGATCACGGTGAAGATCCTCGGTGATAGGATCGATGACTATCAGCAGGGGTACCTCGGTCTCAGCCCGGACGCGACCTACATCGTCGAGGGGTTCGCCGACAGACTGCCAGCGCGACAAGGTCGGCCGGGCGCTCCAGCCAACTCTTCATGGCTCGTTCCAGATCGCTGGCGATGGTCACCGCCAGCCCGGCACGCTGCAGTACAAGCGACAGCACTGCGCGTTCATCTGGGTCGTGGCTGACTAGCATAGCATACATGGTTTCGGCGCTGGCTCCCAGCGTGATGGTCTTTGCCGAATCAGCGGTTCTAGTATATCATTCCTTGCTCTGCACGTCAACTGGGACAGGCAGAGTTCAGGTTTCTGGGGTACGGGCACATATGTAGATTTTGGGGCCAACAGCGTTGTCTTTCTGCCGCGTCCTGCTGTAGGCCTGGGGAACTATTGCGGCAGGGGCAGCGTCTATGTGTACAGTATTCCGCTTCGGTGTGAATGACGAGCGGAAGGTGCAGCGTGATCTTGCGCGGGGCAAGCGTCGCCCAGTCGTCAAGCAATAGTGGTCAGCACTATGCTACAATACTGGCGCATCGTTACTCGGATGCGGCTGACTTGCGTGATAGGGGTGCGGGATCGGGATCGGCGTTCGTAGCCAGAGCCGGGCACGTCGCCGTGCCAGGCTCAGGTGCTCGAGGGCCAGGATTCCAAAGTCTTTTTCGGTCGGCACTCATGATCGTTGTGGCAAGGCCCTGCCATCCGCTTCTGGAAACTGTGGGTGTCGTGTGTTCAAACGGGCCCTCTGGGTGGGAGTGATTCTTTTGACTAGTGATTCCAACGAACATAGTGCATTGTCTGACAAAGAACCAGATGGTGGATCCTGCCATGACAGCACTGCGCCAAGCTCGGCGTCGTGCAAAGGACAATTCTATCTCTTCGCGTACCAGGAGACCCACTTTGCGGTTGGTCCTGTCCCCGGCAGGGCTAGTTCTACCTCTGGTTTTTATCGTAGTGGCGGTCTACCTGATAGCTCCTGAGGTGCTGGCACGCCAACGGTCCATGGGAAGGCAGGAGCTGGCGCCGGCAGCCGAGATCCGCTATCGGAACTTGATAGCCAACCCAAGCGTTCGGTGGGAGATGGGTTAGTCGAGAATGGGGCTTCTCTCGATGTTGAGGCCCTACTCGATCATGCATCAAATCTCGTCCTACGAGGGTCGTATAGACGAAGCCGTTGCCGCTTACGAGACCGTTGCAGAACGGGCACCCAAAGAACCCCGCCTCGAGTCTGGGTGGGCCAGGGCCTTGCTGATGCAGGGCCGGGCCGATGAAGCAGTTGTACACGCCCGGCGTGCGGTTGAACTCGAGCCCATGGATGCCGAGGCGATGACGGTCCTTGCCCAGGCCTACCTGGCCGTGGGGGATGTCGGACGGGGGCTGGGCATTGGGCAGGCGGCGGTGGAGTTGGACGACAGTAGCGCCATTTCCCACGCGACCCTGGCGGAGGCGTATCGGGCGGATGGCCAACTGGAGCAGGCAGCTGAGGAAGCCGCGCAGGCCTTGAGACTAGATCCGGAGAATGCAGCCGCGCACCGGGTTCAGGGCTGGCTGTACTTCATACTGGAGCAGGATGCGCAGCATGCGCTCAAAGAGATGCGCCTGGCCGTGGCCCTGGAGCCTCTACAGTGGCGGAATCACTTTGATCTTGGAGGGTTGTTGCTCCAGACCGGAACCTATGCAGATGCCATCCCCGTACTTGAGCGGGCGCTCGCCCTGCGGCAAACCAGTGAGATCCATGTGGCTCTCGCTGAGACCTACCTCCGGCTTGGTCAAGAGGCGGAAGCCTCCACGTACCTTGAGCGAGCACGAGAAACAGGCGCAGAGGAGGCCGGGATACGTGCCTTGACGGCGGCGATCCGTGCGAGGCAGGGTTTCTGTGAGGATGCAAAGCTCTACTACGATCAGGTGCTGACCCAAGAACCTACCAGCCCGCTTGCCCTGGAGGCCAGGCTTATCTGTGAGGGGGCGACGCCTGAATCGGCAGAGCTGGCCGTCACTCCCACTGCCCTGGCAACGAGTGCCGCGCCACTGCAGGGCCGCATTGCCTATCCTGTATGGAATCCGGGCACGGAGCACTATGACATCTATGTGAGTCAGGTGGATGGGACGAGCCGGCATCTGCTGCTGACCGGAGCACGCCAGCCGGCTTTCAGTCCCGGTGGTCAGTGGCTGGCCGTGAACGGCGAACGCCACTTGCAGGATAATCTCCTGGTCTTGCGGACAGACGGCAGCGAACTCTGGGAGGTCACTGAGCACGTCGAAGATGGTCTCCCCGCTTGGTCGCCAGACGGAAATGAGCTGGCCTTCAGTTCCACACAGCACGGCGACCGGCAGTCGCGCGTCTATGTCATCGACGCCGTCCCCTTGGACGGCCGGAAGGAGGGCGGGCGGCCCTTGAGCGCTGGCTTCTATGATGCCAGTGGGGCGTACCCCACCTGGACGGATGATGGACAGGTTGTGTATGATGGCTGTGACTATTCGGTCAATCCGGCCGTCTGCGGCCTGCTAAAGGTCCCAACTGGGCCTGGCCCCAATGGCCCTATGGCCTTGACCAACAATTCTGCTGATACAGCGCCCGCGGCCTACAACGGAAGGATAGCCTTCATGTCCAAAAGCGAAGGCAATTGGGACATCTATGTCATTGACAGTGATGGCGCGGGGCCGAGGCGCCTGACACGGGGAGCGGCCAATGAGGGGCTGCCGACTTGGGCCCCCGACGGCCAAGCCCTGGCCTACGTTTCAGACCAGAGTGGGAGGTGGGCAGTGTGGGCCATGGCACACGATGGCTCGGACCAGCACCAGCTTTTTGAGATCGGTGGTGGAGGGCTGGGAGGCGACTGGCCTCAGGAGCGGATTAGCTGGGCTCCGTAGCGGGATGGCCGGTCGTGGTTGGGCTTGTCACGGCTGACACCCACAAGATCATCAAGGTCAAGACTTCCATACCGGTGATGGTGGTGAACGCTTGAACGCGCAGGAAAATCGGACCTGCTTTCACTTCATGTCTATCATGGCCAGTACCTGATCTACAGGCAGTGCTGGCACCGTGACTCCCTGGTAGCCAGTGACAGTACTCGCCACAAAAAGCGAGTTGTAGATCGCCTCCTCTGTCGCCTCGATGGCAGCCAGGAAGAGCGGGGACATCTTTTCGTTGGGCAAGTCGACATAAGTCGAAATCTTGCTGCGTTTTGCTGGCGTGCGCCGTACGGCATCCGCTGCTGAGAATGCGATAGCATAGTCACCCGAACCATTGGACATCGATGCGCCTGTACGCGCCAGGCCGGCCAGTGCGCGGCGAGCAAGGCGCTCTAGATTGCGGTCTGAAAGCGGGGCATCGGTGGCCAGAACCATCATGATTGAGCCGTCCGCCCGGTTCTGCTCCAATAGTTCTTGCAGGTAGTCCCTGCCCAGTCCCTGTCCGACGGGTACGCCCAAGACCTGGAGCATGCCGCCAAAGTTGGATTGGACCAATACCCCAACGGTATGGGCTCCGAGCTCTTCCGGGAGCCGGCGTGAACTGGTACCAATCCCTCCTTTCCAGCCAAAGGCTACTGTGCCGGTTCCAGCGCCGACCACGCCCTCGGCAACGGGTCCCCCTTTCGCTTGCCCGATGGCCTGACCGATGTTGTCGGCAGTGGGTAGCCTGAGCCGGATGTTGTTCAGGCAACTGTCGTTGGTTTCGCCCACGACAGGGTTGACCGAAACAATATCACCGTTGCCGGGGTAGGCCAGGGTCCAGTCCAGGATGGCCCCGGCTGCTTGCGCGACGGCCAGTGTGTTGGTCAATACGATGGGAGTCTCTATCTCGCCCATCTCTTTGATCTGTGTGCTGCCCATCAGCTTGCCATAGCCGTTGCCAGACACGATCGCTGCCGGGACCTTGTCTTGGTAGAGGTTGCCGCCATGGGGCAGGATAGCGGTCGCTCCGGTTCGGATATCCTGGCCTTCCACGAGCGTCGCGTGCCCGATGCGCACGCCATTAACGTCAGTGATGGCGTTCAAAGGCCCAGCCGGCAGGATGCCAGGTATGATCCCAAGTTCCCGGACCCGGGTGCGAGGTTGGTAGGGCGGATTCAGCATCGGAGTCTCCTTCTGTTTCATGCCCCTTGAGTGGGCATTGTTTCGGGTCGTGAGTCCTGTCACTCATCGGAAAGGCGTCCATAGGGTTATGATAGATCAGAAGACGGACAGCGTCAACTCTGATGCAGGGCTGCTAGCGTGCCGAGTTCACAAACACAGCTCTTGACAAGGCCGGATGCCTGTGCTATACTCTTTTGTAAGTTCAATGGACTTACAAATCAGGGTCTGCAAAGGGAAGAGATATGGCTGCATCGATTAGGCTCCCGAGTCCGGTTTGCGTGCCCCCCTTGGATGAGGGCTTTCGCCCGGCGGTACTGGCCAACCGGATCTTCTGAAAGAGGTGGAGGACTCGCGCGCCGGGGTGTCTCTGGTCTTTGGGCTGGAGCGCTCCGGCGGCTCTCTGTCCCGTTTTGAGACAAGCGTCTTCCCCGACGGGCATCCTCGTTCCGAGGCAAACCTGTTCTATGCCGAGCGCATCCTCAAGTTCTTGCTGTGGCAGCGGGGCGGCTGGAAGGTTTATGTTGGGGGGCCAGTGAGCATCGGTCGCCACATCCAGGCTTGTTATGCAGCGGATGGTGAGCGCGGCTTTGATGCTGCTCTCCTGGGCTCCAAGATCTACCAGCGACAGTTTACTGTCGTTCCTTGCGCGGCGGCGGACGTGCCCCAGGAGCAGGAGCCCACGCGAGCCCTGGGCCGCCACCTGAATGGTTGCCGGATAGGTTTTGACCTGGGTGCATCGGACCTCAAAGTATCGGCCGTGGTCGATGGCCAAGCCATCTACAGTGAAGAGATCGTCTGGGAGCCAACTGTGCAGACCAATCCCCAGTATCACTATGACCACATTGTTGGGGCACTAAAGGTCGCTGCGTCCAAGATGCCCCGTCTGGATGCCATCGGTGGCAGCTCTGCCGGCGTCTATGTCGATAACCGGCCCATGGCGGCTTCTCTATACCGGGGCATCCCCGAGAGCCGCTATGACGAGATCCACAATATGTTTCTGCGTATCAGCGCCGAGTTTGGTGTCCCGCTGGAGGTCATCAATGACGGTGAGGTCACGGCCCTGGCCGGTGCGATGGCCCTCGAAGAGAATGGTCTCCCGGGTAAGAGTATCCTGGGGATCGCGATGGGTTCGAGCGAGGCTGCAGGCTATGTGGACTCTGAAGGCAAACTTACCGGCTGGTTGAACGAGCTGGCCTTTGCCCCCATCGACTATAGCCCCGGTGCTCCGGTGGAGGAATGGTCCGGCGACCAAGGGGTTGGGGCCCGGTATTTCTCACAGCAATGTGTGTTCCGCCTAGCCCCCGAGGTGGGCATTGAGCTTCCCACCGGGGCGACCAAGGCCGAGATACTCAAGTCCGTCCAGGCCAAGCTGGAGGCAGGTCACGGCGGAGCACGGAAAATCTGGCAGAGCATGGGCATCTACCTGGGCTATGCCATTGCTGGCTATGCCCAGTTCTATCATCTGAAGCACGTACTGATCTTGGGACGCTGTACATCGGGCAGCGGGGGCACCTTGATCCTCGAGGGGGCCAGACAGGTCATCAATGCCGAATTTCCCGAGCTGGCCTCCCAGATCAACATCCAGCTCCCTGATGAGAAGTTCCGGCGCGTGGGCCAGTCGATTGCCGCAGCAAGCCTGCCGTCACTGGGTTAGGGGCTGGGCCGAAAGGCCTGCGCCCTCGTCTACAGAGCAGTTTGCACCTCAAGAGGAGTGGGTTCAACATGCTATGCATCTGCAACGCAACGGTATATACGCCAGAGCGTCGGATCCAAGATGGAGCTGTGCTCGTCGACGGCACCTGGATCGCGGCGGTTGGTCCGTCGGGCCAAGTGCCGTGTCCTGAAGGCGCCCAGACCATCGATGCTTCGGGCCTATTGCTGACTCCAGGCTTCATCGATCTGCAGATCAATGGCGCTTTTGGGCACGATTTCAACTCCGACCCTGCGTCGATCTGGCCGGCAGCTGCCAAGCTTCCGCGCTATGGCGTTACGGCTTTTTTGCCAACCATCATCACCTCGCCGTTGGAGACAGTGACCGCTGCCCAGGATGTGATGGCGGGCTCTGCTCCCGTTCCCGTTGAGGGCGCTGCGCCACTCGGCCTGCACCTCGAAGGCCCATTCCTGAATCCAGAGAAGAGAGGAGCCCACAATCCGGCCTACCTGCGAAAGCCTGACCTGGCAGATATCGGTGATTGGTCGCCGGAACGGGGAGTGCGGATGGTGACCCTTGCACCAGAGTTGCCTGGAGCGCTGGATCTGGTGGCAGCCCTCACCGAGAGGGGAGTGGTTGTGAGTGCTGGGCACTCTGCAGCCACCTACCTCCAGGCTATGTCAGGCATCGAGGCGGGTATCCGCTACGGGACGCACCTTTTCAACGGAATGGCACCATTGTATCACCGTGAGCCCGGGCTACCTGGGGCCTTGCTGACCGATCCCAGGGTCGTGGCAGGCATGATCGGCGACGGTGTTCACACCCACCCAGCCATGATCAAGCTCGCCTGGCAGGCAGTGGGTAGCAGCAGGCGACTTTGTCTGGTCAGTGATGCGATAACTGCCTTGGGCATGCCACCTGGTCTTCACTCGTTGGGGGATGGTCAGATCCTTGTGGATGACTCCTGCGCGCGGCTGCTGGATGGTACCATGGCGGGCAGCATCGCGGCGCTGGACACCATCCTGCGCAATCTGGTTGCCTTCACGGGATGCTCCCTGGGGGAGGGACTGGCGACAATTACATCGACGCCGGCGGCAGTGCTGGGACTGGGAGCTGAGCGGGGCAGTATCGCCCCGCGCCGTGTGGCTGACCTGGTATTGCTTACCCCTGATCTGCATGTCCACACCACCGTGGCAGCCGGCAGGATTGCCTATCGGTCGCAGGAGGCCTGACCCAACGCCACCCATACCCTCCGAGTATCTGGACATTCGATCCCGGCCGGTGGGCAGGTCAATCAACCGGTTGAGCGGGGGCATTCAGCCTTTGCTTACGTTTTACAAGGTGAGGGAGGCTTTGGGGGACAAGGTGAAAACGGGGGCATGGTGGTGGCGCAACCAGCGCTGGTCAGAGCGTTCACCCACATCCGACCAGCGTGATTTTTGGGGGCGGGCTTCATCCACTCTCAGTTGACGACCATCCAGCGGCTGTCCATTGAGCGCGCCGATAGCGGCGGCTGCGTCGTCGTCGCTCTCCATCTCGACAAAAGCAAAGCCCCTCGGGCGCCCGCTATAGCGGTCTGTGACGATATTGACCGTGGTCACTTCGCCATAAGCTGCGAAGGCGGCTCGAAGCGTTTCCTCGGTCGTATCATAGCTGAGGTTGCCGATATAGATATGCTTGGCCATTTGTTCGTCTCCTTGCCTCGTGATCTGCATGCTTTCTAGCTGCGATGCCTGCAGGCCCTTGGGGCCTAGTTCAGTGGAGGCTATTCTTGACAGTCCGAACTCCGGCCCAGCTATAGTAGCTTTCCTGTTGTGAGCGCTGTGTCTTCCGAAGCTGAGCGTCACGAGCCCTGTGGGGGACTGGCACAGAGAAACTCAAGGGAACCAGATCGAAAGAGTGCCCGGACTGTAAGTCCGGGCACTTGCTCACTTGAACTGACTCGGGATCTTGCCTAGCCCTGTTGTGAGAGTATACCGGTCTTCTTTGATATAGCCAAGTTGGAAAGCACACCTTCGTACGGGACCCGATTCCGCATCGCCAGGGAATCGGCCTTGCAGTGGGTGTTTTCTCGGCCCAGCGGCGAAAGGTTGCGCCCGCATGACCCCTGACAGGGATGAACCCCCATAGTGCGGCGTGCCCTCGGGCCTAGAGCAGATAGTGCGCCAGCACTTGTGCCAGGGTAGCTACCCCCAAAGGCAACGCGTCCTCGTCGATGTCGAAACGTGGATTGTGGTGCGGGGCATCGGTCCCGCGCTCCGCATTGCCAGAACCGACAAAAAAGTAGCAACCGGGTATCTCTTGCATAAAGAGGGCGGCGTCCTCGCTGCCCATTGTCCGGTGGTCGCTTATCACATTCTCCGCGCCCACTACCGCTTCGGCTGCTGCCAACACTACTTCTGTGACGCTGCTGTCGTTGATGACGGCTGGGGTACCGGCTGCGATCTCTACTTCAACCCTGGCGCCACATGCCGCAGCCACACCATCGATTACCTCGCGCATCCGCCGCCATACCAGCTCCTGAACCTCCGGGCTGAAGGTCCGGATCGAACCTTCCATCTTGACCTGGGGCGGAATGATGTTGAGTGCTGTGCCGCCGTGTATCGAGCCAATGGACACAACGGCTGTCTCAAGGGGGCCGACATTGCGGCTGACAATAGTCTGCAGAGCGTTCACTATCTGGGCTGAGGCGACAATGGGGTCTACCGTCTGGTGGGGGGCCGCGCCATGACCACCTACACCGTGTACCGTGCAGGAAAACTCGTCTGCTGCGGCCATGACTGGACCTGCTTTGGCGGCGATGGAGCCTATCGGCAACTCACTGAAGACATGAACGGACAGAAAGACGTCAGGACGAGGGTCTTCCAAGACACCCTCCTGTACCATGCCCCTTGCCCCCCCCAGTCCCTCTTCGGCAGGCTGGAAGATCAGTTTGAGCGTGCCTTTCATTTCTTCACGGTGCTGTGCCATGATCGTTGCCACGCCCAACCCCATCGCCATGTGGGCGTCGTGGCCGCAGGCATGCATTACTCCCGGGTTCTGTGATGCATAGTCGACCTCATTCTCCTCGCTGACGGGCAGTGCGTCCATGTCAAATCTGGCCATGGCTACCGGTCCCGGGCCCTTGCCTTCCATGAGACCCACTACTCCCGTTTGGGCCACACCCATCTGCACCTGATAGCCCAACTCGTCCAATCGTGCGGCGATCACCTCTGCCGATCGGTACTCCTGGAAGCTCAGCTCCGGATGCATATGAAAACCCCGTCGCCAGGCGACCAGCTCATTGCGAAGCGCCTCCGCCTCGCTCTTGAAATCCGCAACGTCCGACATTCTGTATCTCCTTTTTTTCGCGCAATGTAGAGGATCTAGGAACAGCCGAGGATCTGGGCAAGATCCCCGGCAAAGTGACATGGTCGCTATGGAATCCAGCGAAAGGTTAGATAGAAACTGGTGTGGAAGGTAAAGTCGGGGTGTTCCACTGTACCCATCCCCATTCCGGTGACGCGGTCGCTAGGGGCACCGCCTCCCACAAACGAGTCGTAGCTTCCCAGTGTATTGAACATGGGAAAGTCGGCTCCCCATTCAGGCGGCGGGCCGGGCTTGACAAAGATGGTCAGATCTCCGCCCGGCCACTCGACGATCACCGGCTGGCCCGTTGCACGCTCCCCATTTTCGTCCAAGACCTCGAAAAAGATGTTGTGCCGGCCGACCGACTCGATGGGGTCTGCCCATTGGGCCGCCACCAGGCGCCAGTGTGGCTGGCCTGGTTCTATGGGGGCAGGCTGGAGCGTGACACCCAGGTCATCCAATCGTGGGTCCCAATCGCGGGGAGGAAGATCTGAGGAATGCTCTCTGAGGACAAGGGGCAGCGTGGCCGAACAAAGGTTGGCACAGGTGGTTATACGGGCAGTGCCACTGGCTCCTTCTGCTGTTGTAACTTGTACCTGGTTGGTCAGCGGCCCTGTGTAGCCCTCTGTGACTGTGACTACCAGCGTGTGCGTCCAGGCGCCGCCTGGCTTGATGAGGGCAGTCCATGCCTGGTGCCCACTGGCTGTGACCTGTGCCGGAAGCACGTCCGTGATGGTGGCTGTGAGAGTTACCCCACCCGTGTTTGTGATCTGCAAGGTATAGGTCAACTGCGCGCCATCCAGCACCGGTTGTGGGCTGGCCGTCTTGGCGACTTCCAGCGAGGCCAAAGACCTGCCAGCACCCCACACTGGGGCCGCCAGAAGGGGGCCGGTGGAGACATCAAAGCTGCGTTGCTTGACAGTTTGAACAGCCGGCGCAGCAGCCTGAGTGGCAGAAATCGAGATGAGGACAAGCATAGTCATCGATATCGCCAGACTTGAGATCAGGGCTAGTGCTATCTTTTGGCTTGACTTGGCCATGTTTCCTCCTCTGCATCGATGAGCGCGTAACCTGGACCCAGGGGCGTAGTTGCATTCTATCGTAGATCTCTGGCAATGTCAATCTGACCCGCAGGACCGCAAATACTTCTGTCACAGCCCGAAATAACTGAAATCATCGATTTAGGATAGAAAAAACCAAAAGAAGTGGCTTTTGATCTCATAAAACATAGTATCGCCATTTGCACGCCGTTATGCGTAGGTTCTCATCAGAAAAAGGTTATAGACCCAAGGTCCCGTCAGAATCAGCCCTAATATCCTCCCTACGGAGCATGGCAATCGGGACGAAGCTATGGTACACTCGGATGCATAGGTATGAGACGATATCATTCATTATACCCAGAGATGGGTGACTAGTCACTAAAAAGGAGGAGTTATCATGGCAAGCGAACTGAGGCTTTTCACGGCCAAGGAGGCAGCGGCATATCTGCGGGTCAGCCCTTTCACCCTGCGCAAGATGGAAGAAATGGGCATGATCGTGCCTTATCGCACTCCCGGGGGACACCGACGCTATAGCCTGGACATGCTAAACGAGTATCTGGAGGAAAGCCGCGTCTTTCCGTCATCCCAGTAGAGCGTGCCTGCTACCACGGGGGCCGGGCAAAGGCAAAGCAACAACCTCTTCTTTGCAGGTACATGCTTTGTAGGTACCAAGAGCCCTGGGTCTGGCGTGGTGCTGTGCCGGACCCAGGGCTCTTGTTCGGGCCTTGGCTGCTCAGGCCCCACGAGGCTGTCGCACACGAGTTGTGGATGATGTCTACGGAGCCGACGCGTCGGTCTGGTGAACCCCAAACACGTCTCCCTCAGTATCTTGGCAGCAGGCTTGATAGCCTACCTCTGGGACACTTGGGCTGGATAATCCTAGCGCCGGCAGCCTAGAGCTTGGCCAACACCTCGTCGATCGAGCCTCCCTGGCCGTAATCCAGTTGCTGGCCTTGGGATCGATACGCCTCAGCAGCGCGCCAGTGGTGCCCGGCCCTACATTTGGGTCGGTTGTGATCAGCCAGTAATCCACCGCCCATCCCACTTTGTATCTCCTAGTTGAATGCCTCGCGACAGAATCCGGCAGCTCGCTCTGGATCCGCTGCACTGATCTCAAAAGGGATGATTCTTGGCATCATGTCCTCGGCCTCAACGACATGAAACTCACTGAATAGACCATTTCTGCAACCTTTTCAGTGTTTCGGCGTATAGTGGGTTGAAATCAGACGAAAGGGGGGTGTTGCCATGGCAATAGAGGTTAGGCTCTTGACGGCCAAGGAAGCGGCCGACTACTTGCGGGTCAGCCCTTTCACGCTGCGCAAAATGGAGCGCATGGGCATGCTGGTACCGTACCGCACGCCAGGCGGCCACCGGCGCTATAGCCTGGACATGCTGAACGAATATCTTGAAAACAGCCGCGTCCAGCCCTATCTGGTGTAGGGCACCCAGACCGGTCCTCCGGCTACCGCTTGCAGGACCGGTTTGGGTGTCCTCTGGCTGCATTGGGCAAGCCAGAGTGTTTCGAAAGAAGGATATGCAGAGAGAGGCGACACCCGACCGGGTGCCGCCTCATGTCTACCATCGTTTTTTGTGCTCTGCCGCTAGTTGCGGCCCTCCTGGCCAGCGGTCAGCCTCCGACCCAGGAACAACCCTGCAGCCGCGAGCCCGACACCGCCCACGACGAGGATCCAAGCACTGTTGAGAGGCGTGCCACCCGTCTGCGGTACGTTTTCTGGTGCCGCGCCGGCAGAAGCGACCTGCCCTTCCAAGGAGGTCACACCTGTGAACAGGACCAACTCGCCAGAGCCAGGGGCGCCGACGCCGTTGGTCGTGACGTAGGCGTCACCTGCCGTCGTAAAGTCGATGGAGGTCGGGAATGACAAGCCACTGAGTACGGCTTCAGAAGCGCCCCCCTCCTTGATGCGGAGGATGGCGCCGCTGTTGGGGACGGGGCCCTGTTCAGTAAACTGGCCCATCTGCACGGCGTACAGCTGCCCATCAGGACCACTGCGCAAGTCGGTGATCATTGTCAACCCGGTCGCATAATCGCTGACCTGGCCATCGGCCGTCACCTTTACCACCTTGGCTGAACCAGGCAGGAAGGGAAAGCCTGGCAGCAGCGAGACGTACATGTTGCCATCCCCGTCAAAGGCTACCGCAGTGGGCACCGGGTCCGTCTCCATAGCGCCGCCCCGTTCTGGATTGGGGAAGGGCCCTGGCAACCCGCCAAAGACGGCTACCAGATCCACCTGACCACTGCTGGGATCCACTTTGAGGAGCGTATTCCCACCAGCGTCAGCCACATACAGGCTTTCGTCCGGTCCGGCCGTGATGCCGTAGGGGTGCGAGTCCAGGATATTGGGGTCCGGGTTCTGCGCCTTCTCCAGCTCCCATAGTTCTGGCTACCTCGGTTGCCGCGCCGTCCTCGATCTTGACCACGGCGGCAGTGTTGGGCAGCGCCTCGTCGCTGACAACCCCCAACCAGATGCCGCTTGTGGCATATACTGTGCCGTCCAGCAGCGCCAGGCGGGCGCCGCCGGTTGCCTCCTGGCCGACCAGGATCGAAGGCAACGACGCGGCGACGGTCTGACTGCCATCGCTGGCAATCACGACCACGCGTGCCGAATCACCGATCTTGGCCGTGACCTCTTCCCCCGTCTCAGGATTCACAAAGGGGATATCGTCTTCGCCGCCAACGCCCGAGTCGATGACCCACACGCTTCCATCGGCGGCGACCAGTACACCCTGGGGGGCGTTGAACCCCCCGGCTATCGTTGTGCCCCCGCCTTGGGCGCCAGCCACACTGGCCACCAAAAGGACCAGAACCAGCGCCAACCCTGTTACAGAAATTGTCTTCTTGCTCATTTGTTTTCTCCTAAGGCTAATTTTTGGTATTCTATCCAGCCTTCTGAAGCCATGCGAACCTGGTTCGCCCAATGGCTTTGGAAGGTTGGGTTTGACCCTTTACTCCTGCGCCAGCAGCATCTGCACCAGGGCCAGGATCTGATCCTCGCTCAGAAAATCGTAGGCTGGCATGGGGTGACTGGTGATGCCGTACCCCGGTACAATGAATGCTTTCGGATCCACTATGCTCTCGCGAATGTACTCTTTCGCGTTCGTGGCCGCGCCTCCGTACCCCTGCTCGCTAACGCGGCTCAGGGCGGTCGAGCCCAAACCTTCGTGTGTCGGGCCGAATGACCCTCCAGTGCCCGCCGCGCCGAGCTGGTGGCAGATGCCACAGAACTGGTCTTTGTAGACCTGCAGCCCGATAGTGGCCAAATCCTCCGCTGCCATGACCGGTGCAGCCGTCGGTGACGCCATAGTCGTCGCTGGTACCGTAGCGGTCGCCGCGGCGATGGTGCTTGCCGGGGCAGTTCGAGTGGGCGTCGGGTCGGGCGCTGGCTGTTCGGTGGGCTGCGTGGTCGGCGCGCGCGTTCTGGTAGCCGTAGGGAGGGAGACTCTGGCCGTGGCTGATGCCGCAGCCAGAGTGACTGCCGCAGCGGCCGGCTCGGGGTTGCTGCCAACTACTATGGTCGTGGCGGCGGACGCCGTGGCTGGGGCTTCCGTGACTACAGTTGAGGTAACTGGCTCCGCTCGAACGCCTGAGCCAGGCTCTCTGCTCGGTGCCACACAACTCGTGAGCAACGCGGCCAGTATCAGCGTCCATGTCAGCAACCAGCCTGCGCGGAGTTTGTCCATCTTGACTGTACCCCCGCCTCTGGCTCAGGCGTGCTCGTGACGGATGACCTTTCCGTCGCGCCACTCAGGATCGGCCTGGAGAAGTTGCCTCATCTTGAGGTACAGTTCGTGGCTTTCGGCAGATTCCGAATATGCCCGGTAGGCTTCCTGGCTCTCGGAGATGGCCACGACCCAGATCTCGTTGGGGTCGGCGTCCATCTGGAAGACAGACAGGGAAACCGCGCCACCCGGACTATGCCCTCCATCCATATCCATCATTTCGCTCAGTTCCTCCAACCTGCCTGGCCTAACCTTCATGCTAGCGATGCTGCCGTACATGCGTACCTCCCGCTTCTACTGTTTTAGCCATTCTATCACTTCTGGTTGGCCGAAGACCAGCCTAGTGGGCAGAGCAGTGATGATGCTGTGCTGTTTGCCCTCGGGTCTGCTGTACACACACTTGGCAGCAGGACCTGCTCGTTCATAGACACCTGCACAGCAGGTCTAACAGCTTGGCTGTGCCCCATGCCTCACGAATCCGGCCGCCGGAGAAACGCATTACTACAGCGCCCTTTGTCGTCCCCCCCTCATGTCTGGCAAGATGGCTCTTGGTCGAGCCGGGGAGGCAGCCCTCGATCGCGTACCGGACCGCGACCTTGTCCCCGGTGGCGTACATCTCTTCAATGGTAAGGCGTTCGTAGGGGAAGCCTGCGACGGCGGTACTGATCCAGTGCTTGTACCGGCTTCGGCCGGAGGTGATCCCGAGTTGGGTGCCATGCTCGACAAAATCGTCGGCGTACAGGCTGTCGACAACATCCAGATTGCCATGGTTCCAGACTTCATGGAGCGCTTGTTGGGCGCTTTGCCTATTGGTTTCAAGCGTAGACATGGGGTTGGCCTCCCTTCTTGTATCTCTTTCGGCTGACAGCAAGGGTAAATAACGTAATAGAGATTATTTATATCATGTCTAGCAGTCTGAATTCTATCAGTTCAGTGCATACAAAATGCATACAGCCAGGCCTGAACGAAAGAGGCTCCACCTCTTCGAAGAGGTGGAGCCTCGCTACTGCATTTTACCCTTTCTCAGCAGCACTGTTCTTTGGGCGTGGGTGGCCTGGTAATCCAGGATCGAGCTGCGGCCTTTGTTCTCCCGGCTGAGGCTGCCAGCTGACTGAGCCCAGCCCGGATCTGGGCCAGCCGGCTGTCCACTAGCGCGAGTTCCGAACCGCCATGTCGCAGGTGTTTTGCCTGGTTTGCCTGCTCCGCTTCCTTGAGCCACTGGTTCGGGACCATATTGTTCTCGTAAGCAACCATGAACCATTCATCGTACATCGTTGATCTCTCCTTTGACCGAAGGCCAATTCCTGCGCACAAAATGACACGTTCGCAGAAGGGAGGCTTCGGTAGTCAAACAAAAGGGACTTCTGTCTTGACTTAGAAAGCTGCGCTAGCCTGTGGCCAACCCACTGGGCAGCGCAAAGCGAGCAATTCTTGTGGGCCGGCCAAACGCTGCCCTTTGAGATCGAGACAAGTGCCGGATGAGGGCGTCGCCCTCATCCAGCACTTGCTTGGCTGCGTAGTTACCTAGCAGCCACAGTATTGCTCAAATGCGGACAGTTCCGGGTTCACGGAGCCTTCGCCCGAGTTTGCCACTGCCGCTGAACTACCTTCCCAGCCGCTGGCGTACTTTGCCTCAGGGTTCTCGGCATAGAAGTCAGAGCCTGCTGCTGCCGAGCCACCGCTCCAATTGCTTGCGTACTTTAGCTCGGGATTCTGGACCAAAAAGTCCGACGCCACTGCTGCTGAGCCGCTGAAGGACTTTAGCTCAGGATTCGTTGCCAACTCTGCGGCATTCTGGGCAACTACCACGCTGTTCCCTTGGCCATAAAAGCCGGCCAGGGCTTCGTACCGGCTGGTACCGGCTGCATAGCTGGCCTCGAGCCTCTGGGCTGTATAGTACTGCCCCAAGGCTGCCAGCCGGGCGGAGCCGGCGTCAATGCCGTTTGAGGCACCCCCGTTGTCGGCTGATACTGGCAGGATCACCAGCACCAGAAGGAGTGCCGTCGTCAATACGACCAATTGGGTCTTTGCCATACGTTTCTGCTTGCCAGATCTGGATGTGAAAAAGCTTGTCATCTTCTCTCCTCCGTTCTACCTCGTTAGATTGATTTGACTGAATCTGTTCTGAACCACGATTGCAGTGTAGCACACGGATGTGCACAAACTCACTACAAAACGCGTACAAAGCAGTGGTGGGCAAAAATACTGCAAGGAAACGCTGCTATCCCCAGGCAACAGCAGCGCAGAGTCAGAGTGCTGGCGATACCGGTCGCGACCGGCCATGCCTGGCCAGAGATTGGCCAAGAAGATCAGACGCACCGGCCTGCGGAGAATAGGTGCGCGTCTTCCCCGCGCAGGATCGACCGCACTAACTCGTAGTGCGCCAACCGTTCGGCTAGCACGACCCGGCGATAGTCCAACTCGCACAACAGCCAGTTAGCCCGGCGAGCATACCAGCGTGGTTGCGATCGCCTGATCTCCTGGATTATCTTTTGGTATGCGTTCTCACGCATGATATCTTTGACAAGAGCCTCGTGTTCTGTACGTACGGTTTGAGCATCCCTAGGAATCATGATGAGTCTCCTCTGTATTCTGTCAGTTTCCTGGCACTGCAACCAGTATTAGCTACAGTGCCCGGAGGAATACTTGCTCGCCTCGTCTGCATGAAGGATGGACTGTACCAAGTCGTAGCGTTCCAACCTTTGGGCGAGCACTACTCGATGATGGTCCAGCTCGCACAGCAATCGGTCAAGCTGATGCAACAGCCATCGCCGCTGCCCATGCCGCCTGATCACTCGCGTCTGCTTCGGCAGCATGGCCTCCTGGAGGCGCAGGTGGTAGAGCGATTCTTCCACTTGATAGTCTGGATGTAGCATTGTCCTCACTCCATTGCCTGTTTCTGCTATCTTGTCTGCGGATGCGATCTCCCTCGCGAGACAGCAACCTTAGCTCGGAATGAGAACCTACCATGAGAGTGCCTACGGATTGCATACAAAGCCGCATGCTGGCGACGCAAATGTGCATTGCCAGCATGCGGCTTTGGTACTCCTGCCGGATGACGTAATTCGACTACCTACACTGACTCGTGGAGAAAAAGCTCGTTTCGCCAGCGCGCAGGATGGACTGCGCCATGTCAAATCGTTCCAGCCGCTGGGCGAGGGCCAAGCGCTGATAGTCCATCTCACAGCGCAGTCGATCCGCGTACTTGGAAAGCCGGCTCTCTTGCCTCTGTCCTTGGCTTGCTGCACGCCTCAATCGATGGGCGTCCAGGTCGCTCACGGTGTCTTGCTCATGCCTGGCCAGGATTGCTTCACCAGCGCCAAAGTCGATATACATGTTGTGCCTCCCTTCGAAGCGTCAGCCAAAATGCTTGGGTTGCTGTCAAGGGAAATCCGGCAGCCTTCCCCTCACCCTTGCAGCATATTGTACCGGAGCAGGGATTACAAAGTGTTTACAATGCAGGCGCTTGAAGGGGGAGTGTTGTATGCAGAGATGCATACAGGGAGAAGAGCCAACGGTCATTCTGTGCCCAGATTTTGGGCCTGGCTTGACCGCCGGAAGGAGAGACGGGGGTCAAACGTCCAGTTTTTTCAGCACCTGGCTGGCCAATCGCTGGTCGTACGCGGCCCCCGTTGCCTGAGCCAACGCCAGTGCTTGGTGGGCGTAGGAGACAGCCTCGGCACGGTCGCCGGCGATGTCGTAGGCTTGGGCCAATCCTGACAACAGCCAGCTCTGCTCCGTGCAGGAGCCGATCTCCTGAGCCAGCGCCAAGCCCGCTTGCAGGTGTTGTATTGCCTCCGACGGGTGCTCCAGGCGTACGTTCAACCAACCCAGGTGCGTGTGGCACAGGATCTCCTGGGTGCGGTCCGCCGCCCCGCGGGCTATGGAGAGACTCTCTTCCAGAGATATCCGCGCCAGTGCCACGTCACCCATGGCCCCGGCCGCAGCACCCATATCCCCAAGGGGCAGGCGCCGCTCCAGGTGCAGGCCGGCGGCCTCGCACCGCTCCAGAGCTTGTTGGGCCAGGTCCATTGCTTGCCTGCAATCATTTTCGTACCAGGAGAGGGTGGCCAGAT
Source organism: uncultured Chloroflexia bacterium (assembly GCA_963700285.1). Lineage (GTDB taxonomy): Bacteria > Chloroflexota > Anaerolineae > JAAYZQ01 > JAAYZQ01 > CAWANP01. The sequence continues at coordinate 1,474,144 of CAVOXA010000001.1, forward strand.
TGCCCAGGGTATGAATCTCGTGGACGGTCTCGCCCAGCTCGATAAACTGTCCCAGCGCTTGCTCTAGATCTTCCCTGGCCAGGTCATAGTCGCCCAGGGCCCGCGCTGCGAGGCCGGACTCGCGCCGGCACATCGCCTCCAGCAGGCGATCCTCTGCTTCCAGGCTCAGCCGAATGCCGTCCACAGCGCTGGTCCGAGCGTCGGAGAAGCGGCAGAACCAACGGTGGCCGTAGGCTTCCCGCCACCGAAGGTGGGCCATGGTCTGTGAGTCGCCCAGAGACGCGGCCAGACGAGCCACCGCTTCCGCATCTTGGGCGTAGGCCTCCATGTCGCCGAGCAGGCGCAGTGCCCAGCCTCGCTCGTACAGTGCTTCGACCCGGAGTCGCTGGTTGGCGGTCACAGCCTCCGGCCCTTCGAGGTCAACGGCTTCCCACTCCAACAGTTCCAGCGCCTTGTCAAAGTAGGCGCGCGCTTCGATGTGGGCAAAGACCTGCTTGGCTGTCCGGCCAGCCTGCAGAGCATAGGGTGCCGCTCGACCGGGCTGACCTGCACGCTCGAAATGTCGGGCCAGTGCCCCTGCATTGGCAGGGTCCAGCCGCTCCAGCGCTTCTCCTGCCCGCCGGTGCAATACTTCTCTGCGCTGGCGACTCAACTGCTGGTATACAGCCGTCCGGATCATCTCGTGGCGGAACCAATACCCGGTGGCCCCCTCCTCCACCAGGTTCCGTGCCACCACTTCATCAAGGCTGTCCACAGTCTCCATCTCACCTCTCCCGGACGTTTGACGTGCCAGCGCGAAACTGAAAGACCTGCCCAGGACTGCGCCAGATTCCAGTACCTGCCGAGCTCTGGGGCTGAGGCGCGCCACCCGTTCCTTGACGGCATCTAGGACGCTGTCGGGAAGGCATAGGGAATCAGCATCCACTAGCTCCTCTGGCTTGCATCCGGCCTCCATGAGCGACCGTACTGTCTCCAGGAGGAAGAAGGGATTGCCACCGGTGGCCTGTACGAGGCTGCGGACCAGATTCTGGTCACAAGGCAGAATGGCTTCAAGGGGCTTGAGCAGCTTCTGGATCTCGGCTTCGTTGAGCCCTGTGAGTGGCAGTTCAGTCAGCATGCCCTCTCGGGCCAAGCCCTGGCGCAGATTGAGGACGGTATCAGCTTCTTCGCTGCGATAGGTTCCCAGGATCAGCAGCCTGGGGCGGGCTGCATGGGCCAGTTGCCTGCCCACGTAGACCAGCCAATCCAAGGTTGTTCCGCCAGCCCAGTGGAGGTCATCCAAGCAAAGGAGGACTGGTTGCGGGCCAGCTGCCAGGGCCAACAGGATCTGGTACAGCGCCTCAAATAGCGTAGCCTGTTCCGAACTGGCCATCGCTGTGGGCGGCATTTCAGGGTGCATGTGGCGCAGTTCAGGTATCAAGCGGCACACCTCGGCGTGACACCAGTCGGCAACCTCCAACCGATCATGGCGGGTCAGGAGCGCAGGCCGCAATGCCTCTGCCAGTGGCTGATAGGGACTCGATTGCGTGTCTGGATAGGCTGCGCCTACCAGTACCAGTGCCTCCTCACCCAGGCCCGCAGCAAATTCCTGCATCAACCGCGACTTGCCGATGCCGGGCTCGCCCGAGATGAGGAGAATTCCTCCCTGGCTCTCTCGGGTGAGGGCAAAAGCATCCTCCATCTGCCGAAGCGACTCGCCTCTCCCGACCAGCTCCACGTCGAGTCCTGGATGCGTGGTCCAGGTCACTTCTACAATGGGCTTGTGCTCCGCGTCGGGCCAGGGGGCCAGCCTGGGCTGAGGTGCTGGCGCCGCCTCCCCAAGCGGCCCATAGCTTGCCAGAGCAGCCTGGTAAGCCGCATGGGTCTCTGGAAGTGGCTCTACGCCCAGTTCGTTCTCCAAGATCGTGATGCAGTGGTTATACTGGCGTAGTGCCCCGCTGCGGTCTCCCACGGCCACGTATAGTTCGATCACCCGACGATGAATGTCCTCGGCCAGATCGTCGGTTTCCAGATACTTTTGGGCGTAGGCAAGGGCTGAGTCATAGTTGCCTTCAGCAATTCCATAGTCGATTAAAGCCGTGAGGGCTTCCAGGTAGACCCGCTCGCAGCTCTCACGTTCCACTGTCATCCAGCTCTCATACTCTGGACCATCAGGCATTGAGAACCCGTGGAGGAACGGTCCCCGGTAGTGAGCTACGGCTTGCTGGAGTGCCGCCTGGGGCGCCGCCGAGGGTTGGCTGGCGCACAGACGCTCAAAGGCTACAAGATCTGACCATGACTGCCGGGGATCCAGTCCGATGTGATCCTCCTGCACGACCAGGACCTCCGGATCGGGCAGATCTCGCCGAAGGTGAGCGAGCAGGCCAGAAAGCTTGCGACGGGCGGTAAGCTCGGGAACGTCAGGCCAAAATAGAAAAGCCAGGTACTCACGGGGGATGGTGTCTCTCGAAGCTGCTAGCCGGAATAGCAGGGCGCGTACCTGGCGGCGCGAGATGGACAGGCGCCGACCTGCCCATTTCGTCGCGGGTGCTCCCAGCAAATAGACCTGCAGAATGGCTTTGGTATCTACAGTGGGCTTATCGATCATGGCCTATCCTCATAGGCATCTGGTGCCTTGGAGCTTCATCTACTTTGTCTGGACCTAGTGCAGACGGCGTCCGCGCGCTGCTCCAAGAGCGTTCCGCCGGGAAAGATCCTCAATGCGACCCTATTGCCCTCGCTGATCGCGAGGGAGTCTGAGCTTGGCGTCGATAAAGACCTCGTGGGGAAGCTTGAGGGCGTTGGCGACACTCCGGATCTCTTCGATCTCCTCGTAGCATGCCTGACCATCGGCAGCGGCTACGGCGAAAAGAACGTCGAGAAAGCCAGCGCGTTCCTCGTAGGTACACGCATCCGCAAACTCGCGTGCGAGGCGGTAGCGGTCCAGGTGAGACGCGGTTTCATCGACCGCCACATCTGCCACAAAGCTAGCCTGTTCGCGGGTCAGGTACCAGTGCGTTTCGAGAGCGTCGACCATTACCTCTACTTCAGGGTCTGTGACTTGAGGGTTTGCGCGGGCGACCTGGGCCATCACGCCACCTGCCAGACTCAGGGTTCGCAGCGTTTCCTCACCCAGGTCCAGTTCTGCCTCACCCTCATCCAAGCGGCGGCGAACGCCATAGTAGACCCGGTTCTTTACATAGTCCTCGAAATAGTCCTCCCGATTTGGGGCATCTGCCAGCGCCGTAGAGCGCCGGCCAGTCATGCCCTTGGTCAGGCGCGAGAACAGGCCAAAATCGACCGACTCGATAGCGGCCTCTATCTCTGCGACGACCGCCTGTTCGTCCCCGGTGACCTCACCATCGGCCATCACCATCTCTTCCAGGGCTCTGAGGGTCAGAGCACGGTCTCCTGGCTTCTGAATCGCGCTGCGCAAATCCTCAACCAGACGCTCGCGTTCAGCGTCACCGACGGGGGTCTCGATGTACATTTCCAGTCGAGCCCACTGGAGGGCAGTGAGTTGGGGCATTCGGTAGAGGAGGTCTTTCATACTATTGATCTCCTCATTCGTTAGCTCTCCATCGGCCCAGGCTGCAGCGATAAGCACCTTGGCCAGTTTCACGATCAACTGTTCTTCCGACATACGAATCGGTCTCCTCGGGTAAGGTGTTCACCCGGCGGCTGGGTCCGGCGGACCTGACGCGGGCTACCAGGCTCTACTCCTCTGAGTCCAGGAGGCAGTAGCCGACCCCGCGCACCGTGCGCAGCAGGGTGGGTTTCCTGGGTTCATTTTCGATCTTTTGGCGCAGCCAGCAGATGTGGACGCTGAGCGTGCGGGTATCCCCCACATAGTCGGTTTCCCACACCTGCTTCATGATCTCCTGGCGGCTGACCACTCTACCTGCATTGCCCATGAGCAGGGCCAGCACACTTGCTTCCCTGGGCCGGAGCTGCCAGCTCTGTCCACCCCTGTGTAACACGCGACTATCCAGATCCAACACCAGGGAACCAACCTGGATCTGTCGGAAGGTGATATGCTCAGCGGCGACTCTGATCCGGTGCAGCAGCTTGCGTGAGGTGAAGGGACGAGTCATGAATGCCTCTGCGCCGCTGCCTGCGGCCTGATGTCCTTCCTCCAGGAGCAATACTGTCGGCACGCCCGCCAGGCGGCTACGGACAATATCACTCACTGCGTACCCCCTCGGGCCAAAGGAGGCGACGTCAATCACCAGCAGGTTGGGGCGTAAGGACCGGATCTGGCCCATGGCTTGGCGTTGGTTGTGGGCCACTCCCACCTGATAGCCCTTCCGCTGGAGGCTGGGGACCAAAGAGTCAGCGGCCGAAATGTCGTTTTCGACAAATAGGATTCTTAGCCTCACAGGTTCGCAACCTTGGGAACTGTTACGGCCCGGCAGGGACTTGCCCTGGCTCATCAGACTACTTGGCTCCTCGTAAGGGGTTGATACCATTATACCACAAAAGCCCGGAGCCTGCATCTGTCGAGGGCATGGTGTCTTGCCCGTACTAATGAGCATCCTAGCTGTACCCTCGTAGAGGAAGCCGCAGAGGCACCCGGTCCGGTGATTCTTGCCCTCGATGGAAAGGGGCCCCAGCCTTACTCGCTGCCATGGTACACGAATTTTATGAAATTGTCAAACCTATATCATGTAAAATCCAGGAAGACCGGGAGGCCCTGATAACCTGTACAGGCTGCCAGTGAAAACTGCCGGGTGCCTGCCCGGTCTACCAGGTCCGCTGCCGCGCCCTGTGCTCTCGGCCAGGGGATCAGTCCTGGGGTATGATTTGTCCTTCCGGGGAAACGCCTCGGACTCTGTCGACGCCAGCATACGCGATGGCCGCAAACGTGGCCTCCAGTTTTTGGCCAGGCCCCAGCACGTGGGCTGAGCCATCCTGGACAGCCTGAGCCACCGTGGGTTGCACGGTGCTAAAGGGCTCCAGGGCTATGTTGTAGGTCCGCCCGTACCAGGGGGCAGTGTAGGCGCCGCCATAGACCTGCCAGAACCAAAGTGCTGGAAAGACTTCCAGTGGCCAAGCCATGGCGAAACCGACCTGGCGTCGGGTGTTGGTCACAGCATACCAGCCCTCCTGCAACTGGTCCAGGAACAGGGTATCCGAGGTATCCGCTTCCGCGGAGGCTACGTCGCGCAGGTCAATGACGCCCCCATCTCGTCCGGGGATCATGGGCCAGTCGTGGATGCCGGCCGCAAATCGGGTGTTTGACGTCAGGCTGGTGCAATGGACCCGCGCGCCTGGAAGGTCGATCCTGCAGGTCTCATCAACAAAAGGGGCGCCCAGGGCCGGGTGCTGGCCCCACATCAGATTCTATGGGAACCCGGCCTTCATTGACAATCAGCTCTTCAATCTTGAGCACTGCCCGGTCTCGTTCTAGCGACAGCGTCTTCTCTACGTAGAGGGGAGTACGGTAAGTGCGTACCCAGAGCTGGATCGCCACGCAATCGGGAGTGTCTTTGACGATGCGGTACTCCCAGGGGATGGTTGGTGTCTCGCCATGGGCGCCAAAGGGCAACCCTTGGTACTCCCCGGGGTTGCCGCCCGAGGGCAGGCAGTCCTGCCAGCCCCCCTCGTAGTAGTCCAGGAAGGCGCTGGCCCGATGGTGGTCGGTGGCCACAAACCGCGCCGGGTCGCGCACGCCCCATGGCGATCGCCACAGAAAGTCTACGTCTAGCGGCTTGTACAGGAACTCAAAGATATCGCTGCCCTTGTCCGCCAGAACGCTAATGCGCAGTAGTTCGTTTTCCAACGCGATGGTGCGCAAGCCCTTGTATACGTACTCGGTCAGGCGGCAGCCGTAGTTCCGTTCGTGCGTGTAATAGATCAATTTCCTCCTCCTCGGGATCCGCGCAGGGATTCCCCGGGCTCAAACCGAAGGGTACGGATGCGGATCTGCCCGTCCGCAAAGGCCAGCAAGTTGAAGCCCGGCTGCTCACCAGATCTCTCTGCGCTGGCAGCATCAGCGTTGCCGCTGAACTGCCATCCCGTGGCGGGACAGCTCGCGACCAGAACGCCACGGTGGATACAGGTTACTTGCATGTGCAAGTGAGCGACAAAGACACCGCACAGGCGGCTTGCATACCGAGCGGCCACGACCCAAAACTCATCCATGTTGCGCAGGTTGATGTTGTCCAGCCAGGGTACGCCGATCCTTAGCGGTGGATGATGCATAAAGATCAAGATTGGTTGTGGATGGCAGTGTGCGAGATCGTCATCAAGCCACTGTAGCTGGGCCTCATCCAACAGGCCAAACCCCTCTCCGGTCCCTGCCGAGTGAAGGAGAACAATGTGATAGCCAGCCGAGTCAAAGGAATAGTAGCCCGGGAAACCAGGAGAAGGGGGCGGCTGTGCGGTCCTTCGGTACGTATCCAGGTGGTCATGATTTCCCATCACCAGGTGAACCGGCTGCTTCAGCGCTGAAAAAGCGTCTTGCAGGACACCATAGTCCGCACCAGCTCCGTCGTTGAACATGTCGCCGCCAGTGATGATCAGATCAGGCTGAGGCTGTAGGGACTGCAGAACGCTCACAGCCCTGTCCAGGTGCAGGTAAGGGCTGATTCCGTACAAGCGTTCGGCCCGGTCATTGGGCAGGTGAAAGTCAGACAGGTGAACGATCCGCATGGCTACGCGCCGCCGCCAAACTCGAATGCTAGCTCTCGTACCCGCTGGCGATAGTAGGCAAAGTTCTCCCAGGAGATATCGGGGTGAACCAGGTGATCGACAAAAGGGATATAGCCCCCCTGCTGGAGCAAGGGTGGAAGTTTGGCTTCGAGTTCGGCGTCGATGGCATGCTTGCCCTTGGCCACCGCGTTTTTGTCCAGCCCAGCATAGATCTGCAATTGAGGATATTCCCTGCGGATTTCCACTACATCACAGCCCGACTGTACCTCAAAGGGCAGCATGCCAGTCATGCCACATTCCAGAAAGAGGGGGATGAGCGACCGGCAGTCACCATCCGTATCCACGCAAAAATGACGCACGCCCTGGTCCCGCAGAAAGCCGATCAGACGTTTGTAGTAGGGCATCATAAACTGGCGAAACATGGCCGGGGAGATCATGGGGCCGTTCTTATAGCACATGTCCTCCCAGAACTCGGCGCTGTCCACATCTTTGACCTGCTGGAGCACGTGCCCATAGATCTCAATCCAGAAGCCACACAGAAAGCTGGCCATGTCGTGAAGCAAGGTAGGGTTGTCATAATAAGCATAGAACAGGTTTACCTCTCCTATCAGTGCCCGCAGTGCTCCAAAGAAGCCGCAATAGCCGCTGGCGATGGACAGCGGGTAGTCGCGGCTTTGATATGCGACGACCAGATCGGCCCAGTTTGCTGGCAATCGTTCCTCAGGCCTGGATTGGAACCGTTCTGCTTTGAGCCGCTCCCAGTCGTCGCGGTTGCTTACCGGCCAGGCCAAGGGGTGTGGCACTGAGCCGGCATCTTTGCGCTGCTGCAGCGTCACACCGTCCTTGTTGCGGACCGTGACCGTTTCCTCGTCCTCGTCTAGTACCTCTTCCTGGAAGGGAGGCCAGACGAAATTCTGGAGGGGAATGGTCTCCCGACCCCCGTCCAGGCCAACGGCGTCGGCGACATCTTCTGCGTCGGGAACATTCAGCACGCCGCTACGCCAGGCGGCCCCGGGTCCCGCCAGCGTCTCGCCGAACTCGACCGGCTTGGGTAGGCCCTTATTCGCGGATAGTCCTTCTTCGTACCAGCGCTCGATGGTCCCACCCCAGTATCCCCACTCCCAGAGCAGGGTGCGATCGCAGGGCTCGAAATCCATGACTGCCAGGAACCGCTCGCGTGTATTCATGCAGAATCCCTTCCAACGTCCCATTGAAGCCCTTGCTTCAGATAGCTGTGGCAGTCCGCAGCCCTAGCGCGCAGTCCAGCCCAGATCCATTGACCAGGCACTGCCGGTGATGATGTTGCCTGTATCGGTGCACAAGTAGGCTACGAGATCGGCAACCTCCGCCGGTTCGATCAAGCGCTTGATTGCCGCGGGCTCTAGCATCACCTTCGCGATGACCTCCTCCCGGCTGATTCCTCGCAGGCGCGCCTGGTCAGCGATCTGGGATTCAACCAAAGGTGTGCGAACGTAGGCCGGACAGATAGCGTTGACGGTGATGCCGTAGGCGCCGCCTTCCAGTGCGGCTGTACGCGTCAGGCCGATGAGCCCGTGCTTGGCTGTGATGTAGCCGCTCTTAAAGGGCGATGCAACCAGGCCATGTATGGAGGAGATCTGGATGACACGCCCCCAACGCTGGGCCTTCATCGCTGGCCAGGCGTACTTGGTCAGGAGGAACGGGGCGGTCAGCATGACGGCCATCATGCGATCCCAGGTATCCTCGGGGAAGTCCTCGATGGCGTCAACGTGCTGGAATCCGGCGTTGTTGACCAGGATGTGGACCGTGCCAAAGGCATGCAGTGTGCGATCGATCAGGGCTTGGCAGTCAGACCGGAGCGCCAGGTCGCATTCCACAAACATGCCGCCAATGCGCTCGGCCTGAGCGTGTCCAGCATCGGCCTGCAGGTCGGCGATGACTACCTGGGCGCCATCGGACGCGAGACGTTCAGCAACGGCCAGCCCAATGCCGCTGGCAGCGCCTGTCACCAGGGCCACCTTTCCCCGCAAGGCATTGCTCGCCAACCGCTCATCCTGTTTAGAAACATCGCCCATCCTAGCACCTCGCTCAAGAGTCGTCGTACCAGGCCACGAGGGCCTGGAACGATGTCTCATGCTACGCGTCAGCTCAGCGCGTCACCGCTCTAGCTCGACGTAGATTGGACTGCTCCAGGCCATTGCCCCATCCCGCTGGATCACCCGCAGCCAGTAGGCATTGATGCCCTCCGTAGCTGAAGCGTCGCGGTAGGCAAAGCGTACCACGGACGGCCGCGGCCCCCGGGCGACCAGGGCTGCTGTGACACGCTGGCCCAGCCCTCCGGCCTCTACGGTCAAAGGCCCATCGGCCAGGTCCGCAGGCGTGAATGTAAAAGATGCTGGCTCGGTTTCGAAGGACAGGACCGCATCTTCGGGCGCGTCAAGGTCCAGGAAGAGTCCATCGGGATCACCAGCCGTGGATGATCTCCAGGAGATCTTGTTCTCCGTTTGATCGACGATCCCCTGATCAGGACTATCGAACGCGAAGGTCTCTGCGGAGAGGATGCGTCCACCCTGGAGGCTCAGCGAACCGTGCCAGATGGTTGGCCTAGCTCGCCATTTGCGCCGAGCGCCTTCCCACACCAACTTGAGCAAGGGACGCTCGTCCTCTTTGGGCTCCGCCAGCGGGTGGCTGTAAATCACTTCCAGCCCGCGACGCAACTCTACTGTTTCAAGCGGTGCTGTGCCCAGGACCTCGACCTTGATGAGAGGGGGCTGGGAGCAGATGATTTCAGAGCCCATGGGCTCGCCGTCAGCGCTCACCCGGAGGACGATGCGCTCTCCGGTCGTACCATAGCAGCGGCGTGCCCAGAATGCTTCCCACAGAGCCTCACGGGTCAAAGCCTCGGCATAGATCCCAACCAGACCCCCGCGCATGCCAAAGTGGATGTCGGTGCCGGTGGGATAGGCAGCGCCTTGCCGTCCAGAGTGGTCATCGCTGCTGGCAATGAATCCGACGCGAAGCCCCCGCCGGAACGCGTCTTCGGCGAACCACTCGAAGACGCCATGGACTGAGGCAATCTCGATCAGGGGCGTGTGATCGGCATCGAAAAAGTCCAGGTTGGCATGGCGCCCTCCGATATGGGGGATGACCATGACGTCGTCGCGTTCGCGCAGCGTCTCGTGCAGCTTGCTGATGGGGTAACGATCAGTCTCGATATCCGACTTGTCTGCAAGCTGGCCGTGGCTGGAGCGGTGCAGCGGCCCGTCGTCGCCCAGGTAGTAGACATTATGGTCTCCCCCGCCGGGTGTCAGCCCCGACCACTCGTAGGCCAGGAAGGTAACGTAGCGGCCTGGCTCGTGATAGCGCTTGATCAAGTCCTTGGTCTCTTGCCAATGCTCTCCGGTAACCCGCAGATCGTTGGCGCAGTGCGCTACAACGTCGAGAGCTGCAACGTCGCGGCCAAAAGCAAGGTACTCGTCCACGGTGCCTGTGCCGACTGTTGATTCTGTCTGCCCATGGATGTCGCCCCAGTAAAGCCGCACCTGGGGGGCGCTCTCGTAGCAGACGATGGGGTTGCTGGCTGCTTCCAACCCACCGTCCATGTCCCGTGCGAGGACTCGGTACACGCCTGGCCCTGGCAGGGTCAGCCCGGTGAAGCGGTGCGCACCTCGTTCCTCTAGCCGGAACCCGTGGGCCGGAAGGACGCTGGCCTCTCCCTCGACGGCCAGTTGTACGTTTCCCTGGTAGCCGTCGCTGGGGTTACCCAGGCAGTCTTCGGCTACCACCGTGACGGAAAAGGGCTCGCCCACCTCTACCTCCGATGGCGCGCGGACACAGAGTCTGTCAGCGGGACCGCCGATGAGGCGCAAGACGGGAGGGTCTGGCACCAGCTCAAATACGCCGTTGCCAAAGGGGTCCACCGCCATCCGGAATTCGTAGGTTTCCTCGCGAAAGGTCTGGGCTTTTGAGCCGGGACCGCCAAGGTTGGTGTCGCCGAACGTGATCTTGACCACGTCGCCGGGCGCCAGGGCGCCGTCACGCACGTCGATCACCAGCGCCCGCTTCCAGGGCCGGACAAAAACGTTCGTGTCCCAGTGCATCGGCAAACGGGCTTGCCCTGAAGTCCAGGCGGTCGTGTATTCGGCCTCCTCCGGCCGGTCAAACTGGGGCACGCCCCAGTTTGAAGCCAGACGGCGGGCGATGAGTATTCTCGCGCTGTCGTCCATGCCATGATAGCCCACCGTATAGGTGATGGTCCAGGTTCCTATGGTGCCAGCGACAACGTCACCCGCTGGATCGATGGTTGCCCGTCCGTAGGTTGGGATCTCCTCGGTTGTCATAACTATCTGTCCTCCTGTGTGAGGGCCGGCAAGCTCATACTACGACGCAGTCGATACCCAGCAGCGCTGCCGCCTTTTCCAGTGTTCCCGCCCAGCGGCCATAGGCCAGGGCCTGATGGTGCGAGCCGCCTTCGAGGCTAAAGCGCGTCAAGAAATCGCTCAGATCACTCTCAGGCCTGAACTTGTAGTGCGGTCGCTCCAGACTGGGGACATAGGGGAAATCGACGATCTCGCCCTCGGTTACGATAAACTTGAGCTTGCCGTTGGCCAGGGTAGTGAGACTGACCAGGGTCGCCACGCCAGGCTCCAGGCTGAAGGCCAGCAGCAGTGGGTTTACCCGCAGGTCGACGAGACCCAGGTTGCTGCGTAGCACGTGTACAGGCTCGTCGGCACGCGCCATCTTCCAATTTCCCTCGCCCATGTGCATCATCAGGGCCGCATTGCCGGCAAAGTCCATGGTGAACATCTCGGTGAAGTTGGCCGCTCCGGCCAGCTCCACCATCATGGCTACTGCCGCCGCGCTGGTCACGTCACCCTCACCTCCAAAGCCATAGCCCTCACCCAGCAACTTGGCGGCGGCCAGGAAGGGCAGCGTGTCCAGCCAGCCGTCTTCGGCAATGGCCATAAAGTGGGCGGCAAAGCCGTGCATGCCTCGCTTTTGGAGTATTTCGCGCAATGCCCACTCTATCCGGGAGCTGGCTTCGTGTTCCTCCTTGGTAATGCTGTCTTGGAACTGAAAGCTCTCCCGGTCCTGAGCCATTTGCTGCTCGATCTCGCTCTGTGGCGCGGCCTTGGCCCGCTCGGCCAAAGCCTTGGCGGCGATATGGCGGATCTCCACGCCGAGCTGGCTGAGAAATGCCGTCTCATCCAGGCCAAAATCGCCCATGCCCTCCATGGGATAGCCGACCAGCCCAATGCGTACCTTGCTCATAAAGGAGGCGATCCGTGCTGCGTCGCACCAAGCCTTGACCTCTGCCAGCGCCCGCTCATCCTGGTAGTGGCCGGTCACGATCTGGAAATTTTGCCCCGCGCGCAGCAGCACGTTGGCCAGGTCCTGTACCCCGTGCATGCCGTGATTCTTGGTCGTCTCCATGGCCTCCGTCTCGGAGGTGATGGCATACAGGCGCTGGGTGTTGAAAAGGAGGATGGGCAGCCGGGTGTGCAGCAGTGCAGGTAGGGCGATGTGGCTGGGCGCGTACGTCAGCAATACGACGACGACCAGATCCTTGCCCTTGGCTTCAAAAGCGTCGATGGCCCCGTCCACTTGCTCTCGACTGTTGCAGACGCCGGGAAAGTCTACCTCGGCAAAGGGCGACATGGTCTCTGCCAACTCTGCTGCGAAATCGGCCATCATCGGCTTGAGCTGGGGCATGCGGTCGTACAGATCGAACATGAGGCCCAGTAGGCCCACTTTTGCTTTCTTGCTTTGGGTCATGGTCAACTCCTTTAACTTGACATATCTCTTCTGGTTTCGGTTCTTTGGTCCGTTACTCTGGCAAGTGGAAGAATCGTACGGCGTTGTCATGCAGCAGCTTGCGGGCGAGCACGATGGCCTCATCTTCAATCAGGTAGCCGGCTTCAACCTTTTCAGCCAGCACCTGGGCGACATTGCTGCGAGCCATTCTAGAGTGCGCATAGCTGCCCTCGACAAAGATATAGTCGCCGCCGAAAGCAAAGATCTTGTTGGCCGGCAGCGTCTCGATCCATTCGTGAAGCGTCTGCCTGGCGACCCATGGTGAGATAATATGTACCCAGCAGAGGTCGGCGTAGGCGTTGGGAAAGTTCTTGACCAGGGCTGCGACTTCACCCTGGTAGGGATAGCCGGCGTGGAACAGGTCAAAGCGGGCCTCCTGGTACTCGACCAGTAGGTTGGTCAGGTGCAGTGGGTTGGCGTTGGATAGAAAGTTGGCGTTGCCTTCCTGCAGGCCGGTGTGGACCTGGATGGGCAGATGGTGTTCGATGGCCCGCCGCACTACCTGATGCATCAGATAGTCTTGCAGGGGTTTGGCTTCGGCCCAGGACACGGGCGGCAACTGGCTGCCATCGACATGGTCGAAAGGGTAGCGGTGCAGCCGGTTAAAGACCCGCTCTGCATCAGCCCTGATGACCTTCTCAAAGTAGAGTGAGCGACTGTAAGCCAAGCCAACTTTGAGCCCGACCACGCCCGCCGCGAGCCCTCGCTCCAAGACCGCATCCATGGCCGCCAGCAGGTCGTCGAGGCTGTGGATGGCCACGCCGGTCTTTTGCTCCAGCCTTCTCAGCTCGACCGCGTTACAGGGAGTTATGTACTCGCCCATCGGTAGCACGGGCGCAAAGAGTTCGCGGTCGATCTCTTCCAATGGCGTTGGGTCGATTTCCTCGAGGGGGTGCAGGATCGAGAGCTCGATGTTGGCCCGTTCTTGGAGCACATAACGGTACCAACCCTCGCGGTTCGATGCAGAGATCTTTTCCGAGAGTTCTTGGTAGGTCGCCTCATTGATGTCCGGGACGTCGAACAGGTCACGGGCGGCCAGGAGCAGGGCGCGGCCATAGCCCGTGGTGCGCACCTCTTTCCAATAGGGCGTGAATGCAGCCCAGCGTTCGTCGAGGGGTCTGTTAGGGTTACGTATGTCCTCCAGGGTCTCCTCAGGCATCCCCGCCGACACGAGGTCGCTGGAGGCATAGTGGGAGAACCAGTAGAACAGGTCGATCTCCTGGCTCAGCCGCGCCTTTTCGCTCATCAGGTGCTCGTGCGTGTTGAGCAGGGCGATGTCTTCTATCTCTTCTTGGATACGTCTGTGAACCTCTGTTGCCTGCATCTTGCCTCCCCTTTCTGTCCGGAAAGAGTTTGGGTCAATGTCAATTACACGTTGAGCCCCTGCATTAACTGCCGGTAGCGGTCCTGCGCCTCCTCGACCGAGATTTCCTGGAAGCGTACCCTGCTTTTTCCAGGCAGGCACTGGGCCAGTAGGGGTATGTCAGCGCTGGCCACCACGCCGATCTTGGGGTACCCCCCAGTGGTCTGGCGATCGGCCATCATCACAATGGGCTGCTGGTCGGCCGGCACCTGGATGGCGCCCAGGACGATGCCATCGGAGACAATGTCCGCTGAAGCTTTCTGGTCTGGGCCCTGATGGCTGACGGTCGGGCCCTGCAGTCGATAGCCCATGCGATCGGCGGTGGGGCTAACCAGATACTGGTTGCCGAAGAATGCTTCAAGCCCCGCAGTGCTGAAGGCCTCGCTTTGTGGACCAGGAATGACCGCCACCGTGGGCTCGTCGCTGTAGGCCGGCAGCAGGCGCTGCAACCGGATCGGATCTCTCGACAGCTCTCGGGCTGCCCCGGCTGGCAGATGCCCACCGGCTGTGACCGGGCCTATCGGCAGAACATCGCCGGTTTTCAGCGCTCGTCCCTCCATTCCCCCAAATCCACCACGCAGGTAGGTGGCCGCAGAGCCCAGCACTGGCGGCACGGCGATCCCGCCGGCTACGGCCAGGTAGGCCCGGCAGCCGCTCTTCAGGCCGCTAAAGTCTATCTGCCAGCCTCTCCTGACAAAGGCTGACATCCAGATAGGGATGGGCCGACCGTTTACCCGTAGCCCCAGATCGGCGCCACCCACCGCAATGAGGCAATCGGCAGTGGCCCGCAGCGTAGGTCCGGCGATGGTAATCTCCAATCCGGCCGCGCCGGGTGGGTTGCCCACGAGGCGGTTGGCGGCCTGCAGGGCAAAGAGATCCATGGCCCCAGCGACCGGGACGCCCACAGCCTCGTGGTTCCGCCGGCCAAGGTCCTGTACCGTGGTGAGTAGTCCGGGCTGAATGACCTCCAGGTTGGGGCCCTCTGGGCTTGGTACGGCTGGGCTAACTGGCTCGCGAGTTCCCCATTCCTGTTCCCAGAGCTCCTCAAAGCCTTGGGGATCGATGGGCACGAATCGTACCCGGTCGCCTGGTTGCAGAAGGGCCGGTGGCTCACGCCTTGGATCAAAGAGACGCAGGGGAGTGCGGCCGATTAGTTGCCAGCCGCCTGGCGTGGCAATGGGATAGATCCCGGTTTGCTTTCCAGCGATGCCTACGGAGCCTCCCGGTACCTCGGTGCGTGGGCTGGAGAGGCGGGGCGTGGCGATGGCCGGAGAAAGGCCGCCTAGATAGGCAAAGCCAGGCGAAAAGCCCAGCATGTACACCGGGTAGAGGGTTGAGGTGTGTCGCTGGATGACGTCTTTGGGACTCAGGCTGTTGTGATGGGCGACAAAGTCCAGATCGATACCGAACTCGCCGCCGTAGCAGACGGGCACCTCCACCACCCGGGGCTCTACGGTGACCTTCTCTTGTGCCCGAGCCAGGGCCGCCTGGCCAAAGGCGCTGACCTCGGCGTAGGTCAGGCGTCCAGGGTCATAGTGCAGGAGCAGGGAGCGGTAGGTAGGTACCGCTTCGCCCAGACCTGGCAGCGGCAAGGCGCGCACGGCTTGGGCCAGCGCGTGGGCGCGGGCGTTGATCTCCAGATCGACCTCATCGCCGAACTCGATCAATAGGGCCGAGTCGCCGGCCGGCTGAAAGCGGGGTGGGTCGTATCGCATTCCGGTTTCCTCAATGAGTAGTGAGCATGCTCACACGCGAGCGGACCCCTAGGACCCTTTGGCTTCCTGAGGATGCCTCCCTCGGAGCTAGGCTGCCAGCGATGTCACTTCCACGCCAGCCTCGATCAGGGCCTGGCGGATGGTCTGGGCGATGGTCAGGGCAGTGGGGGTGTCGCCGTGGACGCAAAGGGTCTCGGCTTGCACCGGCACTTGCTGGCCGCTGTAGGCTGTGACCAGACCATCTCGCGCGATGCTCAGTGCCTGCTCCGCAGCTTGGGCTGGATCGTGCAGTACGGCGCCGGGCAGGTGACGGGGCCGCAGCGAACCGTCGTCTTCGTAGGCCCGGTCGGCAAATGTCTCGCGGGCAACCGACAAGCCGACCTCCTGCCCGGCTTGGATCAGCAGCGAATTGGCCAGTCCTACCAGGATGAGTGCGGGATCGAAGCGAGCTACTCCGCGGGCGATGGCCTCGGCCAGGGTACGGTCCTTGGCTGCCAGGTTGTACAGCGCGCCGTGAGGCTTGACATGCACCAAAGTGGCCCCGGCGGCCCGGACAAAGCCTGCCAACGCGCCGACCTGATACAGGATGAATGCCTCGGCCTCCTCCGGGCTGAGGTGCATGACCCGGCGCCCAAAGCCCTGCAGGTCAGGAAAGCCTGGATGCGCTCCGATGCCAACGCCGTGGTCCCTGGCCGTCCTCACCGTACGTTCCATTACCAGGGGATCGCTGGCGTGAAGGCCACAGGCAATGTTGGCCGAAGTAATATACGGCATCAAGGCGGCGTCTGTTCCCAGCGTATATCGACCAAAACTCTCGCCCATGTCACAATTGAGGTCGATCTTCATGGTCACCTCCCCTCGCAAGACTCCTGTACTACGGTCCGAGCGGTCACGCTTCAGCGTCTGCCCACGCCTGGCGCACAAAGTCAACGGCTGTCTTGATGCCTGCCTGGCCCGTCCCACTGGCTTCCTCGATGCAGATCCAGCCGTCAAATCCCCTGCTTCGCAGGAGCGCAAAGATCTCTGCAAAAGGAACCAGGCCAGTGCCGATCACAGTCGGTTCCAGGGTTCCGCGCGTGTTGGTATCTGCTGCATGCACGCTCACCATCCGATCCATCACCTGGTCGAGAACCGGCAGCGGATCATCTCCGGCAACCAGGGTATTGGCGGTATCGAAATTGATGCCAAGCGCCGTGCCGGCTGTGGCCCCGACGATGGCCAGAAAGATGTCCGTAGGATGGGCAAAGTCGGCATAGTCCCAAACGCCCGGCTTGGAATGGTTCTCGAACACAAGCTGGATGCCATGCTTATCCGCAACAGGGAGGGCGCTGGTCAGCCCCTCGATGGCCCACGTGAGCCCCTTATCTCGCTCTGTTTCAGGGTGAGCCTGGCCCGCCGTGGCGCGCACCATGGCGGCGCCAAGAGCAGCAGCGGCAGCGATATGTTGCTCGAGGCGGGTTGCCTCGCGCACTCGGACCTCTGCGCTCGGATTGGTAAAGTCGGGATAGGTGGTGACCATGGCCACCCTCATCCCCGCAGCTTCGATCTCCCGTCGCAAGGCGCTCAAATCGCTTGGATCGAGACCCTCGACGAAGAGGATGCTGAGATCGACGGCATCCAACCCTACGCTGGCCGCCTCGCGGGCCCACTGTCCGACCGACATGGTACCGCCAATGATCTGTCTAAAGTAGGATACCGGCAGACAACTGAGTTTCATATTCCCCTCTCGATGTAGTCAAGAACACCCACAAAGCTCGAAGGTTACCTTCCTAATGTGTGAAGGTCGCCCTCTTCCTGCTCGCAGGGCTTCCCTTAGATGGGTGAAGGTCTCTCGACCGAGCCCAATGCGCCTCGATCATCAGTCCGGGTCTGAAGACAGACCATTGGCGAACAAGCGCTTGATCTGGCAAGCCTAGAACAATCCTGCTATCCGCTCTGCCATAGCGTCGATCACGGTCTCCAGGCAGCCTGGGGCCAGGATGGAGGGCTCCTCCTGGTACAAGCCCTGCCCATAGCGGTCCGCTGGCAGCAGATAACCAACCGGCTGGTCGCCCGACACCGGGGACAGGAGGATAGCCCTTTCAGGAAAGCGCCTGCGCAGCTCAACCTGCAGCAGGTTGTAGGGCTCCCCACTGCAAGTCGCCCATACGGCATCCCCCAGGCGATGGACCGAGTAGTGGAAGGAGTAGGCCCCTCCATCTGGCAGCGTGTTCACCTTTGCGAGCCAGCGCCGCGCCCGCTCGGCGCGAGCCCCAAAGTCCCGGGCCGCTATCGTATCACCGCGGTCCTCGGCTTCTTGATGCCGCGCCAGCCATTGGTCGAGTTCCTGCTGGAGAGACCGAGGATCCGGCTTGGGTCTGAGGGGCAGATCGATGGTATAGGTTCTACCTTCAAACCGGGCAGCCGCCGCCTGGTGCTGGGCGGCCAGCGGAACGTGGTCCCAAACCCCAAGCGTGGCGCCAGAGATCACTGGTCCCTGGTACACGTAGTCGGTTCCCGGCGGCCCCATGGACTCCAGGGACGAGAGGGCGGCGTAGGCCAGCCAACGGCCATTCTGGTCAGCGACAGCGGGTCCGCCGATATAGTCTCGGCGAGGTCCCAAATCACCACAGGCCCCCTGGGCATAGATGCAGGGCGCACCGGTCATGGATGTGACCGTTTCTCTCATGGCTCCAGCAAAATCGGGGCTGATCAGGGTGTTTTCGTAGGCCAGGGTGGTGGCATGGCAGCCATAGTTGACGATCACGGCCAGGGTTTCTCCCGATTGATCTGTCACGCGAGCGACCAGGACGGTATCATCGGCCTCAGCGTCGGGGTTCAGGCCACAGACAAAGCAGTTGTTCTCCTCGTCCCAAAAGTCCCGGTTAGCGGCCATGTTGCAGCGCCCAAAGGCGTAGGTGATGGTCGCCTCTTTCAGGCAGGCTGATGCCTCCTGGGCAGCCAGCTCCAGCCTGGCCTGCATCTCGGCCAGGTAGAGCGGGATCATGTCTCCGCCCGGCATCGCCTGGCGGTCGGGGCTGAAGCCGCCGGAAGCGTGGGTGTGGGAGTAGGACACAACCGTTTGTTCGAGGGGCAAGCCACTGGCCTTGCTCAAGGCCGTTCGCAGCTCGTTGTGCTGGCGAAGGGGCAAGTTGATCAGATCCAGGTGAGCCCGGAGCAGCGCCGGACCGGCCCCATCGATGGAGCCGATCACCATGACATCACCCAGAAGAGGGCGGTGAACTCCTGTGGCCCGGTCGTGCCTGGCAGCTCCCCACAGACGATGATAGATGCCTACGGGCGGTGTGATGTCAGTACGAGCGTAGCCCCAGCGGACCCTAGATGTCGGCGCAGGTACAATTGCAGCAGTCATGCCAATCCTCCATTAGAAGTTGGTCAAGAAATCGGATCGTATCGTCGATGTCCCCTTTGTCGGCGATCAGGGGCGGGGCGAGCGTGATCATGTCCATCTGGCAGCGCATGGCTTCCATCACCCGCGGATGGCGGTGTCCCAGGACTACCAAAGACACCTCCGATGGCGTCAAAGTATCGTTTGCCGTGGATGTCCCAGTAGTACAGCCCTTCCGCCCTCTCATCGAGCTTTCTCCCAATGCTGGCTCTGCCCTCTCGAGGTCCCGAACCCTCTTCAGGCGGAGCCGCTACTGTATTCGCACTGCTTTGTAGTAGTCTCGAAATGCGCGGAATCCCTCGTCGTAGACTGAAGCGACGCCCGGATCCGGGGCCAGCCGCGTTTCCTGGCCGCCAAAGGCAGCAAAGCCGGCCTCAGGATCGGCAAAGTGTCCAGCACCCACGCCGCCCAGGATGGCTGCCCCCCGGCCTGCTGCCTGTTTGGAGGACGGCAGCGCTACCGGGACGCCCACGACGTCGGCCACGATCTGCGGCCAGGCCGGGCTCTCGGCCGCCCCGCCAACCATCGTCATTTCCGCTACGCGCATGCCTGCGTCCTGCATCTCCTGGACAACCCAGCGTAGCTCATAGGCAATGCCCTCCATCACGGCACGAGCCATGTCAGCGCGGTTGTGAGCCAGAGACATGCCAAGAAAGCCGCCTCCGGTCCGGGCAAAGGCCAGGCTGTGTCCTCCTGTCAGTGGGAAGAAGAACAGACCGCTAGCCCCAGGTGGGGACTGGACCACGGAGCGATTGACGGCCGCGTAGAGGCCGTCCCGCCCTTCACCTACACCTTTTCCATCCCAGACGTTGTCGACAAGCCATTCCAGGGAGGTACCCACACCGCCCATGGATCGCAGCGCTCCCCAACGGCCCTTGACCGCGTGGTGGCTGACTGCCATGCCGTTGTCTAGGGCAACACCCTTGTCTGCCGGGACCGCCAGAATGACCCAGGCCGTGCCGCAGGAGAGCAGCACTTGCCCCGGACGTGTGACCCCAGCCCCAACTGCAGCGCAGTACTGATCGTGGGCGCCATTGACCACCAGGACGTCCTGGGACAGGCTTGTCGCCGCGCTGGCCTCTGCCGTCAGCCTACCTACAGGGAAGCCGGAGGGCTGCATCGGTGACATTTGGTTTCGTCTGGCGCCAGCGAACGCTAGCAATTGTTCGTCCCAATCCCCGGTATCCAGGTTCAGGAGCTGGGTGATGCCCGCGTCCGAGGGGTTCATGCACAGCCGCCCTGTCAGGCGTTGTACAACAAAGTCATTTACAAACAGGAATTGCCGCGTCGCCGCAAATGCCTCTGGACAGTGCTCGCGGAACCAGGCAATGAGCAGCAGGGGCAATCCGCCGCCCAGGCGCCAACCGGTGGTGCGGTGGATGAACTCGGCGCCGAACTGGTCCCTGACGCGTTGGGCTTGCTCACCGGCGCGGTGGTCCATCCAACTGAAAGCATGGTGCGTGGGTTGGCCGTCAGCGCCGACAGGGATGGCCGTACCTGCCTGCGACGATAGACCCAGCGCGATGATCCTGGTATTGCACCCAGCTTGCTGGGCGACAGAGCGGCAGGTTGATACGACTCCGCGCCACAGGTGCTCGGGATCTTGTTCCACCCACCCGTCCTGGGGGGTGATCAGGCCGTAGCTGTAGCTGGCCGCGGCGACCTCGCGTCCCCGGCTATCCAGGAGCAGCGCTTTGGTCGCCGTTGTGCCCACGTCTAGCCCTAGGAACAGGTCTGTAGATGCGCTCATGCTCAAACCCTGGTCTCGACCCCGTCCCTCACCTTGGCAATGACGCCCACAGCGTTGCCGTAAAAGACGTCCTCGACGTCTGTCGTGGACAGCTCTGTCGCCTCGGCTGCCTCTCGAAAGGCGAGCAGCTCTTCGTACATAAAGAAGGATAGTCTCTCACCCTCTTCCCGGCTGACCTCGCCCATGTTGGGGTCGTCGCTAACGTCACCATACAGGCCGGGCGGCACCAGATTGACATATTTCCCATCCCGGCAGATGCGCCGCATGCGCATGCGCAGAATGGGCATGTCGCTGCCAAACAGGATGCGCTTGGCGCCCACGGTGCGGATCAGCCCCTCCATGACCTGGGCATTGGTGTGGGCGCTAAAGTCAAAGAGCATTCGCTCGGTGTCTTGCAGAACCTCGAAGGCGTTGCCTACATCTTCCTGGCAGTAGGCGCGACCGATGTGGGCAATGATCAACTGCAGATTGGGATACCGGCGCTCGATCTCCAACATGGCCTCGAGATTTACCGGATCCCGGAGGCGGTCTCTGCGAGGGATGTGCAGCATCACCAGCCAGCTGCCGTCGTCTGCTGCTTCGAGGTGGGCGTGGGGCAGAAAATCCTCGATGGTGATATCACCCGAGGCGATGTGGGCCGGCGCAAAGTTGAGGTAGGGCTTGAGCCCCAAAAAGCCTCCATCGCGTACCCGCTGGGTGACTTCCTCGGCCGTCCAGTCAGGGGTGCTGACCAGCAGGCTGGGAAGGTCGTGCTGCTGGGCGACCTGGCTGATGTAGCCGTTGGTCTGGTCCATGATCGACGCCCCGCCGCGGCGAGCCAAAGACCAGGGGGGTCACCTGCTGCTCGGGGAACATCAGCTTGTAGGTCTCGAACAGATCCTCAATGGGATTGTCCTCGGCCACAAGGCTCGGCCACTTGGCGCCACGCGTCAAAGGGTCTTCATGCTGGAAGAACTCTTTACGCCATACGTGGGTATGGATGTCGATCATTCTGGCCGGCAGGAACCCGGCCAGATGCTGGCGGTAGAATTCCCGGTCAACGTCCTTCATTTCAAAGAGCATTGTTTGGTCTCCAGTCGATGGGGCGTGATTCCCGCCGCTGTCGCGGCTTCTCTATGGCAGTCGCTACAAGCCGGCGAGTGGGTGGTCGGGCGGGCCCCAGTCCTTGTACATTGCTTCGTGATACGGTTCCTCCTGCTGCCGCTGGCGGATGCTCTGGAGCGCCTGCTGGTCGGGCAACAAGGTCTGGCCCAGTGTAGCGTGATTGGGCAAAAGATATGGCTCTGGCGTTCCAGGCCTGCAGGAATAGTGGTCGTTCTCCCATTCCTTGCGAACCGCCTCGTCACGCAGGTCGGGGATGTCGATCCAGCCCCCACCCTGCAGAACTGAGCGCCAGGCAAGGTTGCCCACCAGGGTCATGTCCAGGCCCATATAGACGTCGATGTCCGGCTTTTCGCCAGTCTGGATCGCCCTGGCGAACTCGTACATCAAGAACAGGTCAGAGCCCCAATGCTGGGTCTGTGCCGCCTTCTTGTTCCAGCGTGGGTGCCTGGCCGTGTAGCGCCGGATCTCCTGGTCCTCGTCGAGAAAGACGGTTACCTCGTTGGGGTCGGGCCAGCGGTTGCTCTCGATGCAGCCCTTGCTGCCGCCGACAGAGTACCAGGGCTGCCAGGGCTCCCGTGGGTAGGGGCCGCCGTGCAGGCTCTTGACCAGCGCCCCGTTCTCCAGCCGGACCATCTCCATGGCCGGCGTCTGGGCTGGCAGCATACCCTCCTTGTCCATGCCCAGCAGCCCGGTCGCAGCCTGGACGGCGACCGGGCGAAGACCGGTAATGCGCAGGATCGGCCCGATGGAGTGGGTTACATAAAACGTTGGATACATCCACAGCCGCCAGTGGTGGGGAAGGTTTAGGTCGACGAGTTTGTGTACGACGTCGCGGGCAAAGTGCACGTATTCTCCCTCGGCGTAGCGCAGCTCGCCCAACGCGCCCGACTCGTAGAGGCGGCGCATTTCCTGTACAAAGGCCAGGTAGCAGAAATTCTCGCCGAAAAAGTATACCTTGCCGCTGGCTTCCACCGCCCGGGCCAGTTCCACGCCCTCGGCGATGGTCACGCAGGCCGGCACCTCGCTCAGGACGTGCTTGTCCGCGTGGAGGGCCTGGCAAACCGCCGGCACGTGCTCGTCGGCATAGTTGGCCACCGCGATGGCGTCGAGTCCCTCGTCGGCCAGCATCTCTTCGTAGGACGTGAACAGCCTGGCCTCGGGGTACATATTGCCGATGATGCGCAGCCGTTCCCGGCTGCGACCGCAAAAGGCGGCTACGGTCACCTGCGGCAACTGTGCGGCGGCTTCGGCAAAGGCGGTACCCCGGCGCGTGCCGAGGACGCCTAGTTGAACTGTGTTGGTAGAGACCATTGTCCTCTTCCAGTTTCAGATTTGGGTTTTCTGATCGCAGGGTGCCTGCTGCCTGAGCAAGTTCGGAGCTCCTGGCGTGAGATCATGTTCCCAAAGTGCCCGAATGATCTCGCCCTAATCTAGTTTCATACGCGGGTCAAGGGCGGAGCGCAGCCCATCGCCGAACATGTTCACGGCCAGCACGGTGAAGGCAATGGCCAGCCCCGGATAGATAGTCATCCAGGGCGCCTGGTTCATAAAGCGCCGGCCGCTATTAAGGATGACGCCCCACTCGGGATCTGGCCGCTGGACCCCCAGGCCGATGAAACTCAGGGCGGCGGCGGTGAGGATCGCCGTGCCGATGTTCATGCTGCCCAGCACAATCAGCGAGGAAGCGATGTTGGGCAGGATGTGCCGCCCCAGGATGCGCCCGGTCCTGGCTCCGGTACATCTGGCTGCTTCGACGTACAGTTCCTGCTTGGCGCTGAGCACGGTACTGCGTACCAGGCGCGTGTAAACGGGGATCCAGGCAAAGCCGATGGCCAGCATCACGTTGGTGAGCCCGGGACCAAGGATGGCGATGACGGCCATGGCCAGCAGGATGCCCGGGAAGGCGTACAGGATATCGATCCCGCGTTGCGTGACAAAGTCCAGCGTGCCGCCGAAATAGCCCGATAAGAGGCCAAAGATGGTGCCAAAGATGAGGCCGATGGCGTTGCACATGATGGCCACCTGGAGTGAGACGGTGGTGCCGTGCAAGACGCGGCTAAAGAGATCCCGACCGTACTCGTCGCAGCCCATGATGTGGGGGAAGGCATGGACCTCATTGTCATTCGCGTCCCAACCCAGCAGTTCGCCCTGGAAAGTGGGCTCGCAGAACTGGGCGCTAGGATTCATTTCGATGGGATCGTAGGGGGCTATGACCGGGGCCAAGATGCCCAGGATGACGAACAGGATCAGAACGGCCAGCCCGACCATGGCCGCCTTGTTTTTCCACAGCTCGCGGCGGACGATCTGCCACTGCGTCTGCGGCTTGCGCGCCAGATCCTGGATCTCCTGGCGCACGTGGTCCTGGATCTCGGCCTTCAGGCCGTGGGGATCCTTATCGGTGCTTTGAGCCATGCAGAAACCTCAACGTTTCATTCCTGGAGCCTGATTCTTGGGTCCAAATAGGCGTAGGAAGCGTCGATCAAGATATTCGATACGACATAGATGATTGCGGTAAAGAGCACGACGCCCTGGGCCACGGTAAAGTCCTTGTAGATGATCGAGTGGACGGCCAGCCTGCCGATGCCGGGCCGGGCGAACACCGTTTCGATGACGACCGCGCCGGCCAGCAAGCGCCCCAATTGCACGCCCATGATGGTGACCACGGGGATGAGGGCATTCTTGAGTGCGTGGCGGATGACGGTCACTCGTTCCTGCACACCCTTGGCCCGCGCCGTGCGGATATAGTCCTGCTGGAGGACCTCGACCAGGTTGGAACGCGTCATGCGAGCGATGACGGCCATCTCGGCGATGCCGATGGCAATGACGGGCATGATGAGGTGCTGCCAACTGCCCACGCCCGATGAGGGAAGTCATCTTCAATCGCACCGAGAAGAAAAAGATCATCATCAGCCCGATCCAAAAGCCTGGGATAGACACCCCAGCCACGGACAGGGCCATAACGGCGTTGTCCAGCCAGGAATTGTAATTGACCCCGGCCAGGATGCCCAGCGAAAAGCCCAGGATGGACGCCATGAGCATGCCCAGCAGGGCCAGTTGCAGGGTGTAGGGGAACTGCTCCAGGATTAGGTCTGTGACGGTCCGTCCACCCTGGATCGACCGGCCCAGGTCACCCTGAACCGCCCGGCCTATGAACTTGGCGTACTGGACCATGAGTGGGTCGTTTAGCCCCAGCCGGTCACGGATGGTCTGGATCTGGGCTTCGGTCATCGATTGCTGGGCGAAAATGGCCGAGATGGGGTCGCCAGGGATGAGATGCAGCATAAAAAACACGAGCGTCGCCACACCCAGAATCACCGGAACAGCAAAGACGAAACGCCGGATGATGTATTTGGTCATACCGATTTCCCTACACCTGTTTCTAAAGCTGGGCAGGGAGCCGCGCTCCCTGCCCAGCGCGCGCCTGAGCAATCAGAGACTGCTCAGGTGGCTGTGCGACTATCCCCTAGGGTAGGATGTAGGCTTCGTAGAGCCAGGGATAGAAGGCCGTGGCGTCAAAGGCGATGCCCTTGACGCTATCCTTGATGCCGGTGTAGAAAGCCAGTTCGACGATGGGTACCTCGTAGGCGTTCTCCATGATCTGCATCTGGATCTGCTTGATCAGCTCGTTGCGCTCGTCCATGTCCAAGGTCGACTGGGCGTCGGCAATGAGCTGGTCCAGCACCGGGTCGTCCAGGCAGGCCCAGTTGGAGCTGGCCTGGGTGCCAAAGAAGCCCTTCAGGTCCAGCGGGTCAACCGACACCCCGCCGTTGCAGGGCATGGCTTCGGTGCAGCTATCGCCCCGCTCGTTGTTGGCCGCGCCGGACAGGGTGCTGATCTCGGCGTCAAAGCCGACGGCGATCAGGTTGGCCTGGAGGAACTCGACCCACTCGTTCCAGCCCTCGTTCTGGCCGATGACGACTTTTAGCGTCTCGCCGTCCTTCTCGCGGATGCCGTCGCCATCGCTGTCGACCCAGCCGGCCCCTTCCAGGAGCTCCATGGCCTTCTCCGGGTCATAGTTGTAGAGCCGCTCGACCTCTGGGTTGTAGGCTTCCTTGTCCCACTTGGTCACGGGGCCATAGGCCGGCACCGTCAGGCCAAAGTAGACCACGTCGGCGATGCCCTGCTTGTCGGTGGCATAGTTGATGGCCTGGCGGACGGCAAGGTCATTGGTGGGCGAGATGGAGACGTTGATGGCGTTGTGCTGGGGTACGCCAGGGATAAAGTTGGAGATGATGTCCAGACCCGGCGTTTCGGCCAGGCGTCCGGCGTCGGCGTATGGCACGCGTGAGATCACGTCGGCGTCGCCCGATTCCAGGGCGGCGGTGCGGGTGGCGTCCTCCTGGATATACTGGAAGACGATCTCATCCAGGTAGGCGGGCCCATCGTGGATGAACATGGGCGAGGCCCAGTTATAGTCCGGGTTCTTGACGACTTTGACGTGCGAGCCGGGCAGCCATTCCTCAAAGATGTAGGGCCCGGTGCCCACGGGGTTGGTGCCAAACTCCTCGCCAAGCTCGGCTGTCGCCTTGGGCGAACCGATGCCCGAAGCCGTGCGCGCCAGATCCTGGAGCCACAGGATGTTCGAGTCCTTGAGGTTGAAGCGAACGCGAATAGTCGCCCGTCTTCTCAACGCGTCTCGATCTGGTCGGTCCAGCGGACGATCGCGCCGATGGGGATAGTCGGGGTCCATGATGCGCTCGAACCAGGCGACGACGGCATCGGCGTTGAATGGCTCGCCGTCGTGGAAGGTGACGTCGTCGCGCAGTTCCATGTCAAAGACGGTATAGTCGTCGTTGTGCGTCCAGGACGTGGCCAACCCGGCTGCAGGTTCATGTCCGCGTCCAACCAGATCAGATTGTCAAAGATCTGGTAAGATGGTCATGAACTCGACGGCATACTTGCTCTGTCCCGGATCGAGGGTCGAGCCCTCCTGGTTGATGACGTAGGTCAGCGTGCCGCCCAGCTGACTGCGCCGCGGCGTCGGGGGTCGCGGTGATGACTACCTCGACCTCTTTTTCAACTTCCTTGACGACCTCTTTCTCGACCTCGACGATCTCGGTCACAACCTTTTCGACCTGCTTCTCGACCTCGACGACGACGGTTTCTTTGACGACCTCCCTGACGACTTCCGGCGCGCCGCCGCAGGCAGCCAGCGCGGTCATCATGGTCAGGACGACCAGCAGAAACAGCAACTTTTTGGCGTTCTTCATTTCACACTCCTCCTGAATTTTGTGTGCCCCCAGGGGCTCTCGAACTGCGACCGATACTGATCCTAGCTTGTCCGGCATATTTGGCGGGACCGTCGAGTCGGGGCAAACAGCCCAGATGGCGCCCGGTGTTGCAGAGCTGGAACCGGGCAACGACTGACCCTTGGTCCTTGCGGCATCACCCCCTTCCTTCGTTCAGGGCATTGGCGAGAGCAGGACCGGCCTCTGCGTAGTGCCTGAGGCTGGCCAAGGCGCCGCTCTAGTAATGCCCGCGACTACCATCTGTTCTGGCGCACCATAGCCAACATTCCTACTCTTTCAGTGAAGCCCGGATATGCTGGATTCGAACTGCGGCAAACGATGTTGTGTTGACATGCCACGACCTGGGCATCTAGTCCAGGCCGTATTCCGCTGCCGCCTCGGCCGGCGTTGCTGCACCATTGACCACAGCCTTTAGCCCGCGCAGGAACGCGGCTGGATCCCGTGCCTGGACCACGTTGCGGCCAAAAACCACACCCCGCGCGCCGGCGGCAACCGCCTTCTCGGCCAACTCTAGGGCGTCCGCCTCCCGCTCCATCTTTTCTGCTCCCAGGGCAAAGACCGGGATGGGCGTCCCCTCGGTCACCTCGGCAAAGCGCTCGCCGGTATAAAAAGTCTTGATGGCGTCGGCGCCCAGTTCGCAGATGATACGGCACATCTTTTTGATATAGTCGTGAAACTCGTCGGGACGCTCCCGCAGCCCGCCGACGGAAAAGACCTCACCGATCAGGGGGATGCCCAGTTCGCGCAGCTCTTGGGCCAGCTGGCCAAAGGTCTCTACGTTGCGCGCATCCCACCGCTGGTTTCCAGTCTGGAGTACCAGGCTGGCTACCACGGCATCGGCGCCGGCCGCGACCACGGTCTGGAGCGGGATACTCTTGACGATGTGCGCCTCCTGGTAGTGCCACGGCTCGCAGTGGATGGTGTTCCAGTTTCCCCGGACGAGGACCGAGGGGCTGCCCTGGCCCAAGAAAAGGTCCCCCGAGAAACGGATCATCTGCGGGGCTAGCAGGACGCCGTCCGCTTCTTTCAACAACTCGGCAGCAGCGGTATAGTCGATCAAACCTTCCATGGGTCCAAAGGTTTGGCCGTGATCGATGGCCACGATGACGGCTCGTCCGCTGCTGGAGAATAGCTTGCTCAGTCGGATCTCTTTTCCTCTCAAAGGTACTCCTCCTTGTGTCTTGGTTGGCCTATCCAGACCTCGGGGGTGTGAACCTTTGGGTCGGCCCAAAACCCCCGAGGTCCAGTGCACTAGCGCGACAATAGTTGCGTGACTTCTTCAAAGACCTCCATGACCCGTTCGGCCTCAGCTTCGGTGATGACCAGGGGCGGCTTGATCTTGACCACGTTGCCCATGCCGCCGTACTTGGCATGGCCAAACTGCACGCCGCGCTTGAACCCCTCCTCGACAAAACGGTAGGATTCTGCGTTGGCTGGCTCTTTGGTCTCGCGGTCACGCACCAGCTCGATGCCGATCATCAGGCCCGGCCCCCGCACGTCGCCGATCATCTCGTACTTGTCCTTCAGTGCCAGCAGGCGCTCGGTAAAGTAGGCCCCCATCTTGCGGCAGTTCTCCAGCAGGTTTTCCTCTTCCATGGCCTTCAGCGTGGCCAGCCCAGCCACCATGGAAATGGGGAAATGGGCAAAGGTGAAGGAGTGGTCGCCCGGTTCAAAGCCCCGAACGCTGTCCCGCTGGAGGCTGCCCGCCAGGGGGAAGCCGCCGCCGATCGATTTGCCAAAGATCAGGATGTCGGGAATGGTGTCGTACAGCTCAGCGCCGAACATCTCGCCCAGTCGCCCAAAGCCCGTCTGGATCTCGTCCCAGACCAGCAGCATGTCGTGCTTGTCGCACAGCTCGCGGATGGCCTGGTAGTAGGGCAGGGGGAAGGGGATCATGCCCCCGCTGGCCTGAACTGGCTCCATAAAGAGGGCCACCGGCTGGCCGTCCAGGGCGTTGCTCGAGGAACTTGTCCATCATCTTGACGCAGTAACAGGTCGCACTCGGGATAGGTCTTCTCGTAGGGACAGCGATAGCAATAGGCCTGGGGCAGGCGGATCTTGTGACCCGTATAGTCCAGGAAGGGGGTCGGATGGGGATAGGTCAGGTCCATGGTGGCCAGGGTCCGGCCCGAGTAGCCATCCCACATGGTGACAAAGTACTTGCGGCCCGGCTTGTTTCGCAGGGCCAGCTTCATGGCCCCCTCTACGGCCGTCGTGCCGTGCAGGCAGTAGGTCACCCGGTTCAGATCGCCGGGCGCGATCTCGACCAGCTTCTTGGACAGCAGGAGCTTGGGAACAGTGTCAAAGTTGGTGCGCACGTGGGTGAAATAGTCCAGTTGCGCCTTGACGGCCTCCATGACGGTGGGGTGGCAGGCGCCCACCCCCAGGCTCCAGGCCTGGGAGGTACAGTCGATGTACTCCATCCCGTCATCGGTCCAGTACTTGGCCCCGCGGGCCTTGACGAAAACCTTGGGCACGGCGGCGCCCACCGAACCGCTGAGCATGGCCCGGCGGCCAGCCTCCAGGTCCTCCTCGCTTACGTTGCGGTACAGGTCATGTACCCAGTCTGCATTTGTAGTTGTCATGGTCTATTCCCTCATTGAATAGACCTGACAGGTTTCGGAAAACCTATCAGGTCTCGAGTTTACGGCTCAAGTACTACCTTGACTGCTTCGCGCTCTTTGCTGGCCTGGAAAGCGGCTGGCGTCTGGTCCAGCGGGAACGCCGCAGAGACCAGCTTTTCCATCTGCAACTGGGGCAGCAGGCCCACGGCCCGGCGCATGTCCTGTACCGTGCAGTCGATGCTGCCGTGCAGGTGCAATTCCCGGTAGTGGACCAGGTTGATGTCCAGGGGCAGGGTCGTTCCATAGGTGTAGCCGCTAAAGAGCAACAGGCTGCCCCCAGGCCGTACCAACTCTACCGCCTTGGCCGTGATCTCGATGTTGGAGGTAGCGACAACGACTTTGTCCAGAGACTGGCTGAATCGCTTGCTCAGGTCCACGGTTGTGGCATCCAGCGCCTCGTCCGCGCCCAGCGCTAGGGCAAGTTCGCGGCGCCTGGGCCGCCGTCCGCTGGTGGCCACGTAGCCGAGCCCCCATAAGCTTGGCCAATTGCAGGAAAGTCAGCCCAATGGGCCCGTCACCGATGATCAGCACCCGATCTCCTGGCCCCACGCCACCGGCTCCCTCCAGGGCGTGCAGGGCACAACCTACCAACTCGGTCAGGGCCCCTGCCTTGAGGTCCACCTCCCCTGGCAGGTGGATCACGCCACCGGCCAATACCATCTGGCTGGGAATCGTCATGTATTCGGCCATGCCGCCGTGAACGGTACAGCCGATGACCTGGGCCCGCTGGCATAGGTTGTCGTAGCCACGAGAACAGGCGGGGCAGATCATGCAGGGGATGAGGGGCGCCAGCGTCACAATGTCACCCGGTGAGTAGCCCTTCACCAGCTTGCCCACCTCGGTGACCACGGCGGCGATCTCGTGGCCCAGGATCACGGGGTTGATGTAGCGTGGCGTCGGCCCGGTGAAAAACATGCGCTGGTCGGAGCCGCAGATGCCGCAGGTCAAGATCCGGATGCGTAGACCAAAGGGCTCTAGGGGCGGCATCTCTATCTCTTCCAACCTCAGATCCTCCTGGCCATAGAGTAGGGCTGCCTTCATGATCCATTCTCCCTTTTCGTATCCGCGACTGGGGACAAGGCCTGGCCGACAGCTCCGCCAGGATGGGCCTGGCCGAGATGCTCCAGCGTGTAGCCCTTGGCCTCCAATACAACGGCGCTCAAAGCATCGCACATGGCCGAATAGGCGATGGTACTGGTCGTCGCTACAAAGCCCATCAACTCGAACTCGGCCCGGCTTTGAATGGGCAAGACGTGGCGGCAGATGCGAGCCAGCGTCGAGTCGACGTTGTGGACAAAAGCGATGGTGGTGACCTGGCGCTGGTTGGCAACCTCGGCCATCCCTATCACCTCGCCGCTCTCGCCGCCCCGCGACATGGTTACCAGTACGTCATCCGGCGTCATGACCGCCGAGTGGCCGTGCAGGCCATCGGAGGGAGGTAGGAACATGGATCGCGCGCCGCAGTCGGTCAGGATGTGGGCAAAGCGAGAGCCCACCGCCGCCGACGTGCCGACACCGGTGACCCAGATCAAGCCCGGGCAATCGGCCAGAAGCTGGACGCAGGTCCAAAAGGCATCGCCCAGCCCTTCGGACAAGGCTTCAATGGCAGCAACATGCTGGGCCATGGTTTGCCGGCCAAGTCGTAGCATCGTGCTGCGATCCAAATCCGTCAAATCCTATGCCTCCAGACTCTTGTCGTTGTACGTTCCTCAGCGCTTCTCAATGATGCCGCGATGGGTCCAGTACTCGTGAAAGGCCAGCCAAAGGACCTTCACCCCGAAACCCTGGGCGCTCTTCACACAGGTCCCTCATACCAGAATGACCTCTACACCTTGCTTGCGCAGGGTATGCACAAAATCGGCTGGAGCCTGGCTGTCTGTGACTAGCTTGTCGATGCGATTCAGAGGAAGGATGGTAGTCAGGCCGATCACGCCGATCTTGCTCGAGTCGCCCACGACGATGATCTCTGATGAAACGTTGACCATGACCCGGTCCACTTCGGCTTCCAGTAGATTGGCCGTGGTCACTCCATTGGAAAAGGTCAGGCCGTCTGTGCCCAAGAATACCCTGTCGGCGTGTAGAGCCTCCAGGTTGGCGATGGTCTGTGGACCCACGACAATCTCATAGTCGGGCAGAAAGATACCACCCAACAGGATGAGGTGGACACCTTTCCAGGAACCCAGAGCGCTCACGATGGGCAATGAGGCTGTGATGGCGGTCAGGCCACCATCATTGAGCAGGTCGCCAGGGATCTTGTGGGCAACCTGCGCCACTGTCGTCCCTGAATCAAAGATAAGGCGGTCGCCAGCCTGGATCATCTGGGCGGCAGCCTGCCCAATACGTTCTTTCACCTCCATGTGGCTGCGCATCTTGGACAGGTGCGAAGAACCAAGGGAGACCTGCGGCACTGCCACGGCGCCGCCATGCACCCGCTTGAGCAGTCCATGGTCCTCCAAGCGGTCCAGGTCCCGCCGGATCGATACTTCCGAAATGCCAAAGCGCTCGCTGAGTTCCGAGACCCTGACGATCTGGCTGTCAGAAATCTCCTGGACGATCAACTCACGCCGCTTTCCTGCATTCAGGCTCATGGCTTTGGCCTACCTTGCATATCATGCCAGGGAACGCTCTGCCCAACTATCAGCGCATTGTTTCAAAGTGCGCGACTCGATGTTTCGTTTTAGGACGAAGGTATTATACTTTATTTTCGTTTTGTTGTCAAGTCCCTAGCCGAATGTTTCGGATATTCGACCAGGACTTTCGTTTGGGGATATGATGGGAGGGGATGCAGCCGTTCTTTGAAGGCAGGCGGGGGTTCCTGCCCTACTACCGGTAGTGGTCGACAATGCGCAGCATCCGGTCGAATTGTGACTCCATCTCCTGAACCAGCTTGAACTGAGTGCGGCAGCGATCCAGGTTATGGTTCTGCCTGTGGATCTTGAAGTAGATGTCTCCGTCCAGATGATCGGCCAAAAAGCGCATGCCACATTCAAAGGTCATCAGCCTGGCCGAAAAGGCGAGATAGTCCAGTTCCGTCTGCGTCAGAAACTCTCTGGAGGTATCCAGGTAGCCGTGGCTCAGGTACTCAAAGATCTCCATGTCAAAGGCCACCTTTGCCAGATCCTGCTCATCCTCGGCGGCGGTGTTGGCAGCGGCTCGTACCGCGTCGCCAAAGTCATAGAGCGCCGAACCGGGCATGACGGTGTCCAGGTCGATGACACAGACAGCCTCGCCTGTTTCGTCGTCGATCATAACATTGTTGAATTTGGTATCGTTGTGCGTGACCCGTTCTGGCAGCAGGCCCTGCGCCAAGAGGTCGACCAAGATGGGCATTTCTCCTACCCGCTGCTCCACAAAGTCGATCTCGGGCCGTACTGTACTTGCACGGTTGGCCGCGTCCCGTTCCACTGCGCTGACAAAAGCTTCGTAGCGCCGTTGCGTATGGTGAAAGTTTGGGATGGTCTCATGCAGGCGGTCCGCTGGAAAATCGGCCAGCATTTTCTGAAAACTACCGAATGCTCTTGCGGCGTGGTAGACGTGTTGTGGGCTCTCTGCCACTTCGTAGGCCTGAGCCTTTTCGATCAGGATGAAGGCTCGCCAATAGTTGCCGTCAGCGGTCCTGCAGTAGGTGCCGCCGGAAAAGGTAGGAATCAAAGAGAGTGCTTCACGCTGCGGGTCGCCGCCAGCATTCTTGATCTTTTCCTGGAGGTGACGGATCACGCACTCGATATTCGCCATAAGCTCTTCTGGTCGCTGGAAAACATCGTGATTGATGCGCTGGAGAAGGTAGCGGTGCTTGGCGCCGTTTTGCCTCTTGAATTCGGCTGCGTAGGTGTCATTGATATGTCCAGTTCCGTAGGCATAGGCTCTCAGAAACTCGCCTTCAAAGCGAAAGCACTGGACAATGTCCGGGAAATCGGGTGTCATGAGTCTTCTGTCACCTTCAATTGGCTGGGTTGGCGAAACCATTCTGTACCACCGTGCACTCCTCGTCGGCGAGTCTCTTGCAAGGCAGGTACGTTCCTTGCCCTGAGCACGGGTGGTCTGCGTCCCCAGTTTACCACAAGAGCAGAACTGGGCCAAATCTTGCCCTATCCTGGAGAAGGGAGTATACTGGGGCCACCATCTGGAGGCAAAGATGAACATCCCAACGATCACAACGCAAAGACTGATGCTCCGCGCTTTTACGGCGGAGGACGCCGATCCCCTCCACCGCATCATGGGCGAGAAGGGGGTTCTTGCTTACTTTCCCAACCAGGACCCTCCATCGCTGCAGAGAACACAGAAGCTGGTCTGTGGCCAGCTTGCGCATTGGACAGAGCATGGCTATGGCTGGTGGGCTGTTGAGCTGCGCACGGAGTCGGGGCTGGTCGGCTGGGCCGGGCTGCAGTACCTGCCAGACACCGACGAGACAGAAGTTGCCTATTTCCTGGAAAAGAAGTACTGGGGGCAGGGGTTGGGTACCGAGGCTGCCCAGGCCGGACTGCAGTTTGGCTTTGGGGAGTTGGGCCTGGCGCGCATCGTGGGCATTGTGCATCCAGACAACATCGCCTCCCAGCGTGTGCTGGAAAAGGCGGGAATGCAGTTTGTCGAGCGGACCCGATACTTTGGGATGGATTGCTACCGCTACCTGATT
This sequence comes from uncultured Chloroflexia bacterium, assembly GCA_963700285.1. GTDB lineage: Bacteria > Chloroflexota > Anaerolineae > JAAYZQ01 > JAAYZQ01 > CAWANP01. Next base: position 1,508,396 of record CAVOXA010000001.1, read on the forward strand.
ACCGAAAACCACGAGGAGTGAGTCTGCTCAAATGCAAAAGAAAACGTTCGCTATTTGAGCAGGTCTCACTCCCAAGGTGTTTACGTGCTGGACTTGCCGAACCAGCCGCCGACCTCGGAGCGGATCCCCACCGCTTGCTCGCTGGGGCCGGCTACCCAGGCCCCGAGGGCTACCAGTAAGCCCAGGATCCCCAACAGTACCGTCTGCCAGATGAGTCCGTTCAAGACCACGTCCCAGATTTCGTCGGCCAGCGCCCGGATCAGGGGATCAAGGATCCCTGCCAGAACGGCAGGCTGGGCGATGGCAATCACTACCAAGCTCAGTGCCGCGGTGATGACGACCCCAATACCGATCCACATGAGCGTGCGGCGGCGCCACAATGATAGGAGCCAGGCCACCACAAACGTGACCAGTGCCAGCAGAGGCAGCAGGGTGCCCACCGTGTCGATGGCGGCCAGCACCTGCTGGACGAGGGCAACCTGCTGGCTCGTAAAGAGTACAATCTTGCCGGGGGCCTCCTCGCCAGTGAACAGTCCCAGATTCTGAAGGCCTAGAGTGTTCTCAATCGATGCAAATACGTCGCTGAGGTCGAAAGTGAGCGCGCCGTCCTCGAGGTAGAGGAGCGACCGGTCGCCGCGTAGTGCTTCCATGGCTACAGCGTGGGCCGCGCGGTTGGCGGTGACCCAGACGGCGTTGAACTGGTCGCTCTGGATCAGTTTGGTCACCGAATCGCCGGCCAGATCCCGCAGTACCCCGACCAGAGGACCGCTCAATACGGCGAATTCCTCAGGCAGCGCCTCCTGCGCCGCACCTTCGACGTCAACTGCGTGAAAGATCTCGCCGACCACGTAGACGCTCAGCGTGCCGGCTACGACCTCGCTCCGGGGCAACGGTGCCACGGTGGACACCCACGTGTCGGTGTCCAGCACCACATCCCTTACCCATAGCGCGGCATTGCCGCCGGCCAAAAGGACGCAGCCAAGGAGGATCAATAGACCAACTACCCAGCGACGGCCGGTATGCTTTGGGGCCTTTTGCTTTGCTTCACCTTCGGCCACCTGTCGCTGTAGATCTGCGACTTGGGCATGGAGCGCTTCGACGTCCACTGGTTCAGCCGTTGCCGGCTGTTCCTCTGGGGCGCCTGCCGCTTCCGACGATTCGGGAAACATCTGTTTGTTTGACATAATCTCTTCTCCTCTCGTGGTGATACTCTGCCTTACGTGACACCTCAGAGCCGGGGCTCGCCTTGTGTTTGGGCTGGGAAGGCTCAACCTTCCCAGCCCAAACACTGCTTCTAGCGCTGAACGAACTCGATTGTGACTTGGCCGCCAGATTTTAGGTACAACTGGCCGGCTTCCAGTGTGTAACTATCGGCTGACTCCAGATTGTTCAGGAATGCCTCTTCCTGCTCCATGATCCCCTTGGGTGACTCACACATCGAACGAGATGCCGAAAGCTTCTTGATGCGCAGGTCGTTGCCATCGATCTCGTAGCGAGCGCTATAGCTGTTGCAGCCACCAGAACCACTGAGATCGCTGCCCTCGCCAAAAACCGCCGTCAGGCTCGTCCCCGGTAGGGGCTGCTCCATCCCATTGGTGGCGGGATTGTAGTAAAAAGTGGCCGCCCATGATGTTCCGGCCAGCGGATTGGTGGGCTGGTCCTCGCTGACAGTGACCGTCTGCTCCTGCCTGTCGCGCTTGTCGTTGGCGTTGTAGGCGATGACGGCGTAGACCGGCTCGCCGGCATCGGTGGGACAGTCCTGAAGGCTGCCGCTGAGAGGGGCATTGTCTTCTAGCTCGGTGTCATCGCGGAGGATGGAGACCCAGGTCGTACCGCCGCTTGTGCTCCAGGAGATGGTAACGCACTCACCGACCGTGATCTCGCCCGGCTGTACGCCAAAGGAGTCGATCACAGGGTCTGAGGGCACGGCTGTCGGCTCCACAGTAGGCTGCGGTGTAGGAACTGGCGTTGCCGTAGGCTGATCAGGCTGCACGACGTTGATCGCCTGCTGCTGGCCTGTGCTGCCGCCAGGCCCTACGGCCTCGATACGATAGGTTACCGTGCCGGTCCCGGGCGGGCAGTCTTCCAGGTCTCCGCGAAGGGGGGCGCCCTCCCACAGTGGGGCATTGTTCGCATAGACGGAAACCTTGTCCACGTCACCCTCCACATTCCAGGTGATGTCAACGCACTGGCCAATGTTGATCTGCCTGGGAGGCGTGACGCTGAACTCCTTGATGACAGGGGCTCCGGCGGCTGGCTTCACCGTGATGGCGATCTGCTGTACCTCCACTGAGCCATCATGGTGGACGATTCTCAGATAGTAGGTGGTGGTTTCGGCTGGGCACTCTTGCCGGCGATCCTCGCCGGCCACGCCATTGTTCTGCCAGTCCTGGCCCTCAGCATAGAAATAGACTGCCTGGACGTTGTCGACTGCCCAGGAGAACACCACGCACTCGCCCGCCGTGATCTCTGTCCGGTCAACCGTGAACATAACTCCGGGTGCTGGCGTCTGAGTTGGGATTGCCGTGGCTGCCGGAACCACCTTGATGGCCACGGGCAGGCGTTCACCAAATGCCTGTCCGCTCCCATTCTCCATCTGCCAGTAGCCCACATAGGTATCTGGCTTCTGCGGCGCGACCAGGTTCACCTGGATGTCGTAAATCCCTCCGGGAGTCACCTTTCCCTTCACGGCTACTGGCTGGCCGCCCATGATTGCCGCTGGTTTGTTGCCGTTGGAATAGACAAGCCTGTAGGAGCTATCCCAGGTACAGGTGCCGGTGTTCTTGACCCTCCAGGTCTTGGTAAAGGCCTGTCCGGGGTTCTTCAAAGGTGGATCTGCGACAGGGTCGCCCTGCGTGTCGATGTGCTGCAGGAATTCCAGGGCATCGACACATGCCGGTACAGGTCCCGGTGTGCTGGTGGCAGCCGGCGTCGGCGTGGGCAAGAGCTGACCCAGGTCCAGGTTCAAGTACAGTTTGGCCAGTTGCTCCACGACGCCCTCTTCGAACATTCCTGCCATAACGCGATCCAGCTCTGCCTTCAGTGATTGGGCTCCCTTGGGCAGGGCCACAGCATAGTGCTGAACGTCTAGGCCTTTGCCGACGAGCGTTACGCCGCCCTGCTCCACGGCAGCCCCGGCTGGTTGTAGGTCCATGACCACCAGATCCACGCGTCCCTGCTCCAGGTCCCGTACGGCGTCACTGGCCTTCGCATAGGTTTTCAGATTGTCCTGGGGCATCTGGCCCGTGTCCACAAGAACGGTCTGCAGCCAGTTTTCGTATACGCTGGCGCGCTGAACGCCGACAAGGTAACCGGCCATCTCTCCGACCGAGTTGATGGCAGTGATGGGTGATCCCTTGGCTGCCAGGATGCCGTCCTGACCAACCAGGTAAACGGTCGTAAAATCCACCATGGCCTCTCGCTCCGGCGTGATGGAAATGGCGGCAATAACGGCGTCGACCTGCCCAACCTGTAGGGCGCCGACGAGCCCGTCGAAGGCAAAGTTGCGATACTCAACCTCAATCCCTAGCCGGCGGCCCATCTCATCCATCAGGGCGATGTCAAAACCGTCGATCTGGGTGTCGTTGGCCATATATTCGTATGGCGGATAGTCGGCCGAGGTGCCGACGACGATCTTGCCCGCGTCCTGGACCCGCTGCCAGGACGTATCTTCGTCCGGAGACGGAGGGCCGGCCGTCGGCGTCGCCTGGCCGTTGCCCCCGATCAGTGAGTTTACAATGAAATAACCTGCGAGACAGCCCACGACCACGACCACCAGGGCCAAGACGGCTATGAGCACGATCTGCATTGTTCTAGACATTTCGATTTTCTCCTTGTAGGTAGTTGCCTGACGGGCATGGCATCGCCGTGCCAGTTAGCTCGCTGCGCCTACTGGGCCGGGACAAAGGACATCGTACCGCTGTCTGCAGGCAGGTCCAGGTACAGGTTTTCGCCATCAAAGAAGTAGATGACGGCCTCGTTCAGGTACTGAACGAACTTGTCGCTCAGCGATTCTGGCGGGCACATGGCCCTGGTCATGGCCATGATCTCGATATCGATGCTCCCGCTGGATCCCTTTCCGGCGTTCTCAGAGGTATAAGAGCCGTTGCCCTGGTTGCAGTCGGCCTTGGCGCTGACACTGCCGTCGTTCCTGAATTCGACCGTGTACTGCGTCGGGTCGTCCACCGTGAGCTTGCTCAAGGGGTCCGAAAAAGCGATCCATTGCCAGACCACGCCGGTGAGCGCCGGCTCAGCACTCGCGCCTGTTCCCGAGGTCTCTACGAGCTGGTCGCCTTCTAGGGCATAGGTCTGTACCATCTGTTGCGTGGGGCAGCACATCGGGTCATCTGGCCCGTGGGTGACCATGTCGACCACGATTTCGTTATTCTCAATGACCACGGAGTTGATCTGGACGCGGTCGCCCAGCGACGTGGTAGCTACATTCACTGGCTCGCCGTTCTGCTCCACGACAGCGGCCAGATCCATGTAGGTTCCACTGCCGCCACCAGAGCTGGCCAGTACCACCGCCGCGGCCGGCTGGCCATTCAGCTCTCCATAGGCGATGGGGTCCACCACTTGGACGACGATCTCCGAGGCCGAGTCTGGTGCGGCCGGCGCACGGTACTCGCCGTCGGTCAGTTCGACCGTGCCCGATTCGGTCCATTCCGACTGGTAGGTCATGTTCTTCAGGGTACTCTCGTCCAGTCCGGCGGCCTCAGCCTTAGCTACCAGGGTCACAACCCGCGTGCCCTCCGAATCCTTAATCTCCAGCTCATTGCCCTTGATCTCGTAGGTTGCGGCTGACTCCAACGCCTGCAAGTAGGCAGCCTCCTGTTCCATGGTACCCTCAGGCTCGCCGCAGAACATGCGTGTGGTCACTGCGGGGCCGATAGAGATGCCGCCGCGCGCTGCATTGCCACTGCTGTCGAGTTCGTAGGAGGTTGTATAGTTGTTACAGCCCGCCGAGCCGGTCAGGCTTCCGTCCTCGCCAAACGTGGCCGTGATCGCGGTACCTAGAAGGACCGATGTATAACCACCCTTGCCATTGTTGTACATGAGCACATCCCAATCCGTACCCACGAGGGGGGTGGTTTGCTGGACCCGATACTGGAGGATTGTGTCACCGGTTGCATTCGCGATCCGGAGCTCGTCTCCTTCGATGTAGTAATATGCCGAACTGCCCAGAGCCGCCATGTACTCCTGCTCCTGCTCCATGACCTCTTCGGGGCCGCAATACATCATGGTCATAGCGCCAACACCGATAGCGATCTTGGCTCCGTCTATTGTGTACTGGCCTGTGTACGAGTTGCAGCCCGCATTCCCGCCCAACTGCCCATCCGCAAAGAGGACGGTGATCTGTGTATCGGGCTGCAGAGCGGTTGGCTGGCCGGCACTATTGACGTACAGTTCCAGAACCCAGGTCGTACCCTCCAGATCTCTCTGCTTGCTCACGATTTCGAGCAGGATCCAGCGGATGGAAGAGGCGTCAGCAGGTGGATTCTCTACTTTCTGTTTCTGCACCAGCAGCTCGTATTCGAAGCCCGGCTCGTACTCGAAGCCCTGGATCTGGTCGTAGAACAGCGTCCAGTCGTCCTTGGGGTCTTCTCTGACCAACATGCACATCTGTGGAGCGACGCCTGTGCACGGGACCTGGTGGGACCCGACATAGACCGTCGTACCGGTAGACCTCCCCACGGCGGGGGCGCATGCTGCCAGAACTGTGGCTGCCAGGAGCAGCATGCTGACCATCAGTTGAACTCTTTTCATAACAATTCTCCTTTGTTTATGGTAAAACAGCGTTTCCGCTGCAATCAAACAGCTCTCGTCCACTGAACCCGGACGAGCTTGGCCCGGTGAGCCATGGCAGAAGCCGCTGAGTCACCAGTCAGTACGGACGCAATTGGGCGTGGAAACGTTCCGCGTGGCTCCTAACGGTCTCATGGACCGCGCCGCCGATCTGCCGGCAGCACCTGGGCCAGCTCTTTTGGCTTTTGGGAGCCAATCAAGATCTCTTTGCCGCTTCGCAGCGTTAGATCCACCCCTTGATTGCCGCTAACGTTATAGGCCCGTTTGCCACCGCCCCACCCGCGAATGCCCCAGCCTCCGTACTCGCGTATCGGATTGTACTTGCGCACCGCATAACTTTCAATCTCCTCAAAGGGAATGGTACGCGTAAGCACCGGCACGTAGCGGATGTAGATGTGGTCTTCCCGTACTTCTGTGACGAGCTTTAAGGCGTGGAAAAAGGCAGGGAGCCCAAAACCACAGGCCAGCCAGATGAGCCACATCATCCAATCGGGTGCGGGATTGGTACCAAAGGGTTGGCCCAAGACGATCTGCTGGATAAAGCCGTACCAGGTTAGGGCGGCACAACCATAGACCAACAGCCAGACCCACCACTGGCGGAATCTCTGGACTTCGCGAAAGGCGACACTCCCAACCCGGCTCACTGGGCTCCAATCCTCCCTCACTCAACCCTACGACTCGTCTGCTGCCTCCACTTCCTCGCCTGGAACTGGAAGGGACTCCCCGGTGACCGCGGGCTTCAGTGGGATAATGATCCACAAGGGGCAAACCCGCCAGTCTGTGTAGGCGCCATCAGCTCGCCTGCGACTGGATTGGAGATCCTCAATCTTATCTACGGGTCCGGGTCCGCTAAGCGGTGGAATCGGAGTGTTGCGTCGCTCCAGAACAGGGGATCGCCATTGACGCCATGTACGCGGCCAGATGCCTTTCGCTCACGCTGACACACTTCCGGGTGTGCTGTGCACCATTATACTGGGGTTGGACCAATCTGTAAACTGTGCGGACCCCTGGGTCCACCAAATCTGGCCGTGCAGGCTGATCTGGCTCAGTTTGCCTAGTCCTTCCCTTGATGGCCTTTGGCCCCGGGAGCCCGTTTCGCCTGAAGATGATGGGGGCCCATTCTCGTTCAGACCTCGGAGATTCTGCCCAGGCCGCAGTCCATTTCCGCCTCTGCAGAGTCCTCAGTGGCAGACATGAACCTGAGGCGAAGAAAAACCTCCGAGGTCTTGGTTACTCGGGCTTGTGAGCGAATTTCCACCGAATCGGGCCAGGTCGCTGCGAGCTTACCATAGGTCTTGCCTGAAAATCGTTGGAAGATAGCCCTGGGGCACAACGTGCGGTGGATGCCGGTCGACGATTATCGCCGCCTCTGACCTGCTGGCGAAGGGCTCCACTCCTCCGGCGCTGTCTGTAGCCCGCACCTCGAACCTGTAGATTCCATCCTGAGGGGCCAGATCTGTGAACTCTGCGCTGGTGAGCTTGGTTCCCGTGAGCCAGGCAATCCAAGGGCCATCGGCAAAGCTGTAGCGCAAGTCAAAGGAAGCAATGGTCAGCCCAGGTGCAGCGGATGAGGTCCACGATACCAAAAAGCTGTGGTCTGGGGTGAGTGCTGGGTCAAAGGGTATGATGTGCGAATGGGGCCCGCTGGTGTCCACACGCGTGGCCGCCTGGGCGCTAGCGCTCCAAGGTTGGACGTTGCCGGCGTTGTCTGTGCCCCGTGCCCGGAAGCCATAGATCCCGTCGGTGTGGGCACCGGTGAACTGGGCGGAGGTGAGTGTCGTATTCTGCAGCCAGACCTGCCACGGACCGCCGTCCTCCTGGAACTGGACGTCCATGGATTTGATGCCCGACCCGCCCGGATCGTCCGAGCCGCTCCAGTAGACCCAGAACGCGGACACATGCGTGTAACCAGGCAGGGGGTCGACTGAGATGCTGGGGGGAACTGAATCCACCGTCGTCTGGGCCTGGGATGCTCCCCATGCCTGGATGTTGCCGGCATTGTCCACGGCGCGGGCGCGATACTGGTAGGTCGTCCCACTGCGGCCGCCCACCCATTCTGCCGAGCGGTCGGTGGTGTGCATGCGCCAATCAATCCACTGTCCGCCATTGGTGTTATACTGGACGTCAAAGTAGGCGATGCCGCTACCCCCGTCATCGTGGCCGTGCCAGTGAACAAAGAACCTCTGGGGCGACCAGGTGGGCAAGGGCTTGACCGAGGCGACGGGGGGCGTCGGGTCGGTGTGCTGGGTATAGTCGACAACCAGCCGGGGGTAGAGCCCGTTGTTGGCGTTGAGCGAATAGTACATCCTCTGACGGTTCTGTACTCGCTCGTCACCGATAAAGATGAGGCCATAGTTGGCGTGGGACCCGCTGTACCAGTCCTTGACCAGGTCCGTCACATCTGTGTAGCCCCAGCCCAATTGGGATCCTACCTGACCCATGCCAGCAACGGTGCCCCAGTGCGGCTGGTGGCTGGCCCAGGTTACCAGATTCTCATCCCAGGGGGTCAACAGGTGTCGGGCCTCGACGCCCATGGGCGAATCGTTCGCCGGCGAAGCGGCAAAGAGATAGGTTTGCAGCGTGGCGCTGTTGATCACCGCCTGGGTCGGCACGTAGCGATTCACGTCAAACTGCATGAAGGGTCGCAGGGCGCCATCGTTGCTCCCCCCAAACTGTACCCGAGGCGCAAATCTGGAGCGGAGCCATAGTTCTGGTTGGGTTTGTTGGAGGTGATATAGGTATCCTGTTGTACCGGGATCTGGACCACGGTGTTCACCGCATTTGGCAACACCGTCTCCTCAAGGATCACAGCTTCCAGTCGCGCTGCGAGTTCCTCATCACTGGGTCCTTCAGCCGGCAAGGCCTCATCCCCTGGCCCCTGGGCCACCGGCGCCTCTTCGCTGGGCTGCTGGGCGGCCGGAGTGACCACCACAAGCGCCAGGGACAGCATCAGGACCAGGGCCACAAGCGCCGCTCTCTTGGTCAGCAAAGAACTCGACCTCTGCAATAGCTCTGCCATTTTGCTTCCTCCTGTGAGTTAGGTTATTCGGCTTTTACTCTAGCGGCAAGGATCATAGTCCTCGCCCAGTATGATGAGAAGATCTGCCTGCACGTCAGCGCTCGCCTGGCCAGGCGGGGGCTGGTGGACTATGTTCTTGGATTTGATCTTTAGCAGGCGCACGAGAGAGTCGAGGGCCTGAGGTTTGTCATCAAAGACGAGGATCTGGGTCTGCTGATGGTCGCGTTCTTGGGCCAGACCCGTGCCTACGGCGTTGAGTCCCTGCCAGCGCAACTGATCAGCCGCGATGAGGGCCAACTGCGGGCGCTGCGTGCCGTTCAGCACCTGGATGCGAGCGTCCTCGCCGGCAACCTGTTCTCTATATGCTGAAGGTGGTGCGTAGAGGCTGGCCACCTGTTGCTGGATCTTTTCGGGCTGGGGAAGCTGGACCCGTGCTCCGCCCTCGGTCGTCCAGCCCAGGACCTGGCCGTAACCAATGTAGCGGCCCTGGATTCGCTCAGGCCTGAGGTCCAGCGCCAGAGGAGCCAGGGACAAGACATCGCCCAGGCTCAGATCGGTGTGGAAGCTGTCCTTCATTGCCGACCAGAGACCCGGGATCCTGGCGATGAGGCCCGGACCCCTGGCCTGATCCCACACCGCTCTGAGAAACTGCTGCTGGCGCGGGGCGCGCTGAAAATCGTCGCTGCCCCGGCGAGTACGGACGTAGCGCAGCGCTGTAGCGCCATCCATGCGATATACGCCGGGTGCGAGCCACATCTCTTCCTCTTGATCCGAGGTAGGAGGCCGGTAGCGCAGGTTGACGGGACAGGCCACCGTCATCTCCACGCCGCCCAACTCATCCACGGCGCGGGCAAAGCCCTGAAAGTCGACGCGTACCCAGTGGTCGATGGGGATGCCCAAGTTGTGCTTGATGGTGTCCATCAACAATCCAGGCCCCTGACCTGGATAGTCCCGCTGGTGTCCGATCCTGTGGGCGATGTTGATCCGTCCCCAGCCGTAAGTAGGGATATAGACCCACAGGTCGCGGGGGATGGACAGCATGGATACCAGTTTTGCCGTCCTGTTCACCACGGCGACGATCAAGACGTCTGTGTTTTGGTCCTTGACATATTTGCTGCCGTCTGCCCCGATGAGCAGGATATGCAGGAACTCGGGTGGCGCGGCCGCCATGGGTACCGGAGTGGTCCAAAGCGGTAGCCCGACACGTGGGGTAATGGTCTGCGTCGCTGTGATCGTCGGTCTGGCTGGCAGGGGCATGTTGGTCCAGGTCGGGATGGCCGAGGGCGTGGGCGTCGGCGAAGGAACAGGGCTCAGGGTGGGTGTTGGCGTCAGGGTCGGCAGTTCTGCTGGGGGCGACGTACTGGTCAAGGTGGGTGGCAGTGTTGGGCTCTGGGGCCGGATCGGCGGGCTTGAGGTCGAGGCAGCCGGTACAGATGGCAAAGGGACGGCTGTCGGGAGGGGAGTCTGAGACGGCGCTGGTGTGAATGTAGGCCTGCTTGTGGCCATAGCGAGGGTAGGTGTGATCGCCAGAGCTGCCGCGGGCATCGATCCACTGGCACAAGCGCCCAAGTTGTTGGCGACGATGGCCAGGAGCAGGAGAGTAACCAGAGTGGCTACCCCACTCCTGCCCCTGGCACCTTTTTCGCAGTAGACGTCTTTCTCTCGTCTGGGCACGTGTCCTGGCCTATTGCCGCGAACCCTTGGTATGTGCTATTCGCTTACGGTGACCGTCACGTCCTCGTGGACATGCTTACCCTCGGCATTGTAGGCGACAAGGCGGTAGTCGACCGCGCCCGCTTCGTCGGGGCAGTCCTGCACCGAACCCTGCAGTGGGGCGTTGTCCCAGACCTCATATTCGCCGCGAAAGACGTCGACCTCAGTAGTGCCGCCGCTGGTACTCCAACTGAGTTCCACGCACTGGCTCAGCGAGATCTCTTCCGGGTCAACCTCGAAAGAGTCGATCTCTGGCTTCAAGACGGGAGGCAGCGTCGGCTCGGGCGTGGCCGTGGGCTCGGCCGTGGCCGACGAGATGATTTCGATCTGCGCTGGTGCGGTGTCGGTCAGCCCATCCTGGTCGGTGATGGTCAGCGTGACCATATAGTCCCCGGGGTTTCTGTAGACGTAGCGAACGACCGCTCCGCTACCCTTGTTCCCATCGCCAAAGTCCCAGTCGTAGCGCGCGATGGGGCTGGTTCCGGGTTGGGATTGACTGCCGTCAAAACTCACCTGCTCGCCGGTCATGGCCTGGGCCGGAGCACTGACAATCGCGTTGGGTCCCACGGCTGAGGTTGGCGTTGGCTGGGGCTCATCGCCTGGGGTCGGTGTCGGAACATCCGGGGCCGGCGCAGCCGGCGTGTTTGTGGGAAGGTTGATGGGCGGCAGGGTGGGAACGGTATCGCCTCCGCCTCCCCGGCTGATCAGGACGGCGGCCACGATCGCGAGGCAGCAGGTGACAGCAACCAGGGCGGCAATGACGACTCCACCCGCGATCAATGGCGTCCGGTTGTCCTTCTGCGGTGACTCTGGTTCCGCTGGGTAAGTATCGCCACCCTCAGCCGCATAGCCGTCCTCGGGCCCTGGCTCAAAGGTATTCTCTTCGGTTGACATTTTTCACTCCTTTACGGTTTTGTCCCGCATTTTTGTATGGGGCCGCACCCTTGGATCGGCGATCCAGAGAAAGGCTACCAGTCCCGGCTACTGGACAGTAACAAACTGATCCTGGTGTACGCGCTTGTCCTGGGGATTGTAGGCGATGAGCCGGTACTGGAGCGTCCCCAACCCTTTGGGGCAGTCCTGGACCTGCCCGCCAAGTGGTGCGTTCTCCCAAACCATATCATCATCGCGCCAGAGATTGATCCAGGAGGTGCCGCCACCCGTCTGCCATCGGAGGTCCACACAGCTTCCCGCCGCAATCTGATCAGGTTGGGCGGAGAAGGAGTGGATCACGGGCTGGTCGGATGGGGGTGGAGGAGCGGGCGTAGCGGTGGCTTGCCCTACAACGTTGACATTCTGGTGCCCACGGCTGACGCCGCCGGAACCCCGGGCCTCTATGCCATAGGCCATGTTGCCGGGCGAGGATGGGCAGTCCTGGATCTGACCCTTGACTGGCGCAGCGTCCCACAAACTGTTGCCGTTGGCTGTGATCTGCACACGGTTTACGTCACCGGATACCTCCCAGCGGACATCCACACATTGACCCAGTGTGATCTGGTTGTGCGGGTCGACGGTGAAGCGATCGATGGCCGGCGCCTGGGGAGCGGCTTCGACATTGATGGTGATCTGGCGCGTATCGACAGAGCCATCGCCCTTGACCACACGCAGGTAGTAGGTCGTCGTGTAGGGCGGGCACTCCCGTTGTTGTCCCTCGCCAACTATGCCATTGTCCTGCCATCGTTCCCCTTCGGCGTAAAAGTAGACTTCTCGAACGTTTTCTACCTTCCAGCCAAAGACGACACACTCACCCGACTTGATGTTCGTCCGGTCCGCGGTGAAGATGATACCGGGTACGGGTGTCTGGGTGGGAGCCGGCGTGGGTTTGGGTGGAGCAGGCACCCGGATGCCCACCGGGAGCCGTTCGCCAAAAGCCTGTTTTTCACCGCTTTCTATCTGCCAGAATGCCTGGTAGGTACCTGGCTTGAGAGGAGCAACGAGATCAACTTGGAGGTCGTAGGTCTCACCGGGTGCTACCTTGCCCTGGATGGCCACTGGCTCGCCCCCCATGCGGGCTGCCGAGTCGTTGCCGCCGCCGTAGACCAGGCGGTAGCCGCCATCCCACGTGCAGGTCCCGGTGTTCTGGACCCGCCACGCCTTGGTAAAGGGCGTCCCCGGCTGCATGATCTGCGGAGTGGTCATGTTCTGATCGTTGTAGTTCAGATGCTTGACAAGGGCCAGGCCATCCAGACAGGGTGGCGGGGGCAGCGGTGTCCTCGTTGGCTGCGGAGTCCCCGTAGCCCGCGGCGTGGGGGTAACAGTTGGCGTGGCTTGGATGGGTTCTGGCTGCAGATCCAGGTACTCTTTTGCCAGCAGCGCGACAAAGCCCTCGTTCTGCAGCTCGACCAGGGTCTGGTCCAGCTCAGCTTTCAGGGATTCGGCGCCCTGGGGCAGGGCGATGGCCAGTCTCTGCTGGTTCAGACCCTGGCCAACCACCTCTACCCCGCCTTCAGCGGCAAAGGCCTGGGCCGGCTGGGCATCAAGCATCACGAGGTCGAGGCGATCCTGGCGCAGGTCGCGTACGGCGTCTTCGGCCCGTTCATAGACAAACAACTGGTCGTTTTGCAGCTCGCCTGTGTCTACCAGGTTGGTCTGCAGCCAATCATCGTAGACACTGCTGCGCTGGGCGCCGATGCGGAGACCGGTCAGGTCATCGATGCTATCGATCGAGTTGATGCCCGAGCCCTTGCGGGCCAGCAGCCCATCCTGGCCAACATAGTAGACGTTGGTAAAGTCCACATAGTCCTCGCGCTCTGGCGTGATCGACACGGCGGCGATGGCCGCATTGATCTGGCCCAGCATCACCGCGGCGCCAAGACCGTCAAAGGCAAAGTCGCGGTACTCGACCTCGAGACCCAGGCGGCGACCGATCTCGTTCATCAGCTCGATGTCAAATCCCACGAGCTGCGGTGGGCCTTCCCGATCGACACCGGTGTAATACTCAAAGGGCGGGTAGTCGGCCGCCGTACCAACGATGATTTTGCCGGCTGCCTTGACCTGCGACCAGGAGTCATCCGCGGCTGCTTCACGAGTGGCTGTGGAGGATGGCTGGGCCGGTGGCGGGGAGGGTAGCGTGGGCGGGGAGGGCTGGCTAGGTTCCGGTGGCTGGGTAGGCTCTGGGCCCGAGGGGCCGCAGGCCGTCAACACCAGGATGGCCACCAGGCCCAGGGTCACGACAATCGACTTCTTGGGCATTATTCTTCTCCCTTCTGCGAGCTTGGCCAGCACGGGTGCGGCCAGTGTAAGCCTACCAAACAGTTGGCCGCTTGTCAAGTACAGTGGTACTGCCCACCAGGGTTGGCACAAAGTCCCGCTCGGCATCCTTCCGAAGGTTTCTGCCTTGTTCTCGTGCCCCACCGCATGGTAGAATCAAGCAGTAGCAGGGCAGTGGCCAGCGCAAACCTTCGGGAGGATCGCCCTGTCAAGGTACTTTGCAGCAACCCTGCACGGCTCACCGTGTCCGGCAAGGCACCGCGCTCGGGGGCGGTGCGACCACCGCCCCCTTGAACGAGCGTGTTTCTCGGCCGTCAACTACTGGACAGTGACGGTCCGGTCTGCATTAACCCGCCTATCCTGTGGGTTATAGGCGATGAGGCGATAGTTCAGTACGCCCGTTGCTGTGGGGCAGTCCTGCACCGAGCCCTGCAGCGGGGCGTTCTCCCAGACCGTATCGTCGCCGCGGTAGATGTTTACCCACGAAGTGCCGCCCCCTGTTTTCCAACTGAGTGTTACGCAGGCGCCGGCCGGGATCTGTTCCGGGTTCACCGAGAAGGCTTGGATGACGGGATCGTTGGGGGAGGTGGGGGCGCCGGTGTGGCCGTGGCCTCGCCCACGACGTATACCGTGTGATGTCCCTCGCTGTTGCCGCCGGGGCCCGAAGCCTCGACGCCATAGGCGACGTTGCCGGTGCTGGTGGGGCAGTCCTGCATCTGGCCCTGCACTGGTGCGGCATCCCACAAGCTATTGCCGTTGCTGCTGATCCTGACCGAACTGACGTCCCCGGTCACTGACCAACGGATGTCGACGCACTGGCCGAGGGTGATCTGATTGGCGGGGTCCACGGTAAAGCGCTCAATGACCGGCGCATTGGTGGACGGGGTGACGTTGATGGTGATCTGACTGGACTGCACAGAACCATCGGGCATGACCACCCGCAGATGGTAGGTCATGGTGTGAGGCGGGCATTCCTTCTGGCTGCCCTGGCCGGCGACGCCGTTGTCCTGCCAATTCTCGCCCTCGGCATAAAAGTAGACCGCCTGGACGTTCTGGACGTTCCAGGAAAAGACAACACACTCACCCGCATTGATGCTGGTCCGGTCCACGGTAAAGCTGATACCCGGCACAGGCGTCTGTGTTGGTACCGGTGTGGGGTTCGGGGGCGCGGGGACCTGGATGCCGACCGGCAGGCGCTCGCCAAAGGCTTGATTCCGGCCGTTCTCCATCTGCCAGAAAGCCTGGTAAGTCCCAGGGTTGAGGGGGGCGACGAGGGCGATCTCGATGTCATAGGTTGCACCCGGTTGCACCGTGCCCACAATGGCCACAGGCTGGCCGCCCATGCTAGCCGCTGGGTGGTTGCCCCCACCATAGACCAGATGGTAGCTGCTGTCCCAGGTACAGGTGCCTGTATTCTGCACCCGCCAGCCTTTGGTGAAGGGCTGGCCCGGCTGCATGACGGCCGGTGAAGACATGTTCTGGTCGTCAAAGTTCAAGTGCTGGATCAAGGCCAGGCCGTCCAGGCAGGCCGGTGGTGGACCCGGTGTGCTGGTTGAAACAGGCGTCGGGCCGGGGGTGGGTGTGGGCAGATTGGGATCCACGTTCAGGTACTCTTGGGCCAGGTTGGCGACATAGCCCTCGTTCTGCAGTTGGGTCAGGACATCGTTAATCTTTGTCCTGAGGGATTCGGCTCCCTTGGGCAGCGCGATGGCGTAACGCTGCAGGTATAGACCTCCTCCGACGATTCTGACCCCTCCTTGGCTCTGGAAGACTTCGGCAGGCTGGGCGTCCAGCACCACCAGATCGACGCGACCATCCCGCAGGTCTCGAACGGCGTCATCCGCCCTCTGGTAGACCAACAGTTGGTCAGCCGGCAATTGGCCAGTGTCCACCAGGTTCGTCTCCAGCCATTCGTCATAGACGGTGCTGCGTTGGGTGCCGATTTTGAGCTGGGCCAGATCGCTGGTGCCGTCGATGGTGGTGATGCCCGAGGCGTCGCTGGCCAAGATGCCGTCCTGGCCTACAAAGTAAACGTTGGAAAAATCGACATAAGACTCGCGCTCGGAGGTGACCGAGACGGCAGCAATGGCAGCGTCGATCTGGCCCAGTTGCAGGGCGCCGCCAAGCCCGTCGAAGGCAAAGTCGTGATACTCGACCTGAATACCCAGACGCCGGCCGATCTCGTCCATCAGGGCGATGTCAAAGCCGTCAATCCTGGCATCGGCGGTATAGTACTCAAAGGGCGCATAGTCGGCGGCCGTGCCGACGATGATCTTGCCGGCCGCCTGGACCTTGTCCCACGATCCATCTGTTCCGGGCTGGGGCACACCGGTGAAAGTAGGCTCTGCCACCGCGGTGGGTGTGGGCTCCCCGCCGGGCTGGACGATCACGACAATCGCGATGGCGCAAGCAGCCAACACGATGAGGGACAGCAGGGCAATGATCACGATTTGAGCGGTTCTCGACATTCTATTCTCCTCTTCCTGGTCCGATTCCAGGCAGCAAGCCATGGCTTCAGACCGTAGGGTGATAGTGCGATTTTCAGCACGCCTGGGTGGGCGATGCCCCGGGGTTTCCCGCTGCGAATCGCTACCGGTCTATCATACCACAGATTTGCTCAGCGCGCAATGGTCATTCGTACAGTCTCTGGCCTGTACGAATGTACAGGTTTGGTTGAGGGATCTGTGAGGCCTGAAGGTGGGACAAGCTGGCCGCCCACCAGCCTGTCCCACGCAAAGCAGTCCGGCGCCGAATTTCGCCGTCAGACTGGCTGATCCGTGTTACCAATCCTACCGGGCTGGCAGTCTCGACCCAAGGGGCCCGGGTATCTGCTCGGCTGTTCCCGGCCCTACGTTCAAGTTGACCGTCTGAGTCGGGAAAGGCATATCGATGTGAGCCGCGTCGAGCGCTTGCTGCAGCGCGGTGTGCACCCGGTCGTAAATGCGGATTGTATCCTCGTACGACTCGATCCACCACCGCACGCGAAAGATCATGGCCGATTCGCCCATCTGGTTGTACAGGGCGTCCACAGGCCGGCCCGGCAGTACATCGGGTACCTGGCGGACCGTATCGATGATGATGCGACGGGCCTCTTCGATGTCGGTCCCGTAGCCGATACCAATGTCGCTCTGGACCCGGTATTCAGGATCGGGGAAGGTATAGTTGACCACCTGGCCTTTGCTGATGGTCGAGTTGGGAACGATCACCATCCGGTTGTCGCGGGTGCGGATGCGGGTGGTACGGGTCCCGATCGCGACCACGTCGCCCCAGGTATTCTCCTCCGAGATCTCGATCCGGTCCCCAATGCGGAAAGGCTGGTCTATCAAGATAATGAAACCGCTGATGGCATCGGAGAGCGTGTCCTGAGCGGCCAGGGAAAGGGCCAGGCCAGCAATGCCCAGCGAGGCGGTCAGAGCCGTGACGTTGACGCCAAAATGGGACAGAATGACGATGGCCCCTGTGGCGACCACAAAGACGATGGTAATGCGTCGGACCAGGGTCAGGATGGGATTCAATCGCTCCCGGTCTTCCTCCGGGACCACGCGCTGGCTGTATTGCTCGAAGCCAAGGTTGATGAGACGGAAGGCGATCACGATCAGGAGAACCCCTCCCGCAAGAAAGTAGATATCCCTCAGAGCCTGCTTTACCTCAGCCGATACGAACCCCAGGCGCTGGGTGGCAAAGGATAGGGCCAAGATCACGATCAGCCACCTGATGTGCGGGCCGGCGGCGGCCAGGGCCTGGTTGTCAAACTCGGATGGACTGCGCCGTACCAGGCGCCGGAGAGCAACCCACAGCAGCCATGAGGCCAGCAGATAGGCGCCCATCACAATCAAGATCGAGACCGCAAGGTTGATCCACTCTTCGCCGGTCAGGCCCAGAAACTCCACCCTGTTGAGGCCTGTTGCCTCGGCGATCTGTGCTACCCCTGTCTCGAGGGCGCCCTCAGTCGCCGTTGGGACCGGCGTTCGCTCCTCAATGATCCCGGGTCCCCCACCGTTTGAGGACCCTTCTGCGGTGGGTTCCACCGTGCCATCATCACTTGAGGGCTCTATCTCCTGCGCGAAGGCGACGTTTCCGCCGGCACGAGACGGCTGCTCCGCTGGCGCTGAGGCCTGAGAGATGCTACCTACATCCGGCTCAGGGGGCGCTGTCGTCACAGAGACTTGACCCACAAAGATGATGGGTACAAGCAGAAAAAGAGCTGCTGCCGCGGCCAAAAACCTAGCCAGTCTAGTCGCCATTTAACACCTCCCCCTGAACTATGGTTGGTCGTGCACGCGGCGCCCACTCCCTGGATCTGGCGCACGCCTCTTGGCGACAGCAGCGGCTTTGACCCGTGCACTCTGGTGTAGCCGCTGTGCGTCAACCCACTGCTGCGTATGGGGAGTGTAGCACACCTCAGGGCAGGCTGTCAAGCCTCCGTCGATGACATCGCCTGCCCTTCCGAAACCCATTGGCGCCCAGGGATGGACTGAGGTCCGCACCAGTTGGGGGACGGGTGGCGCGGGGACACGGTCCGATGAGTGGGCTGAAGCGAAACGGTTCTACAGGGAAGAACCGATGAGCCCTGACTTGGCAAAATAGCCATGTTCCCTTATAATCGGGCTGTTCGTGGTGGCTGGCAGATTGCTGCCTGTCAAGGGCGATTCTGAATCACTCTGCCGGACAAGTGCCGCAAATGCTGCTGCTGCTGCCAGATGTGGCCTGCGGCTTGCAGATAAACTCAACTGGGAGAATCATGAACATGGAGCGGAACGGAGTACCCGAATCAGCAATGGTTATCGTCGCCCATCCAGACGACGCCGAGTTCACAATGGCCGGTACCGTGGCCGCCTGGACCAACTCTGGCTGCTGCGTGACCTATGTCATCTGTACCGACGGCAATGCGGGCTCCCAGGAACCGGGCATGACCCGCGAGAGGTTGGCCGATATCCGTCGTGGCGAACAACGGGCGGCCTGCCAGGTCCTGGGCGTGCGCGACGTCGTTTTCCTGGGCTACGACGATGGGCTCCTGCAGCCAACGCTGGACCTCAGGCGCGATCTGGTGGCCGCCATCCGGAAGTACAAGCCGGAAGTGGTTCTGACAGGAGACCCGACCAGAATGTACTCCGGCGTTCGCTACATCAACCATCCGGACCATCGCGCCGCCGCGCAGGCTGCCGTGGACGCCGTCTGGCCAACGAGTGGCATGCCCCTGTTGTGGCCTGAGCTTGGCCCCCCGCACCGGCCCATGCAGGTTTACATATCCGGTAATAGCGAGCCCAACGTCTGGGTGGACATCACAGAGACCATTGAGCAAAAGATCTCGGCCCTGCGGCAGCACGCCAGCCAGTTGGGGGACTGGGACCCTACAGACCGGATCAAGGAGTGGAGCGCTGAAGCGGGCAAGGAGCAGGGTATGGCCCACGCCGAGGCATATTTGGTGATTACACTGCGGCAGCCGGAGGCGGGGGATTAGCGCCACGCACAGACCTGGCGGGTTGCGGAAAACCTGCCAGGTCGAGATTGCGGACAGGGAGTCTGCCGGGGCAGGCTTTCGTCTGCCCCGGTCTTGGCTTTGGCTACTTGTAGTTTCTCGTCGCCAGCGGCAGCAGTGCGCGGTCCAGCATCAGCCACACCTCCCCGCCATTGGCCCAGTTCTGCGTGCCGATGTAGAGGTGGTTCTCGAAGGTGGTCAGGCTGTTGTTCCAGTACGGGCCGCCATTGTTGCTGTCACCGAAGCCGGCAGAGCCCATCTGCAGCCAGTTGGTCCCCTTGCCCTTGAATTCGAAGAGGTCGTTGATGCCCTCGTTGGCCTCGGAGCCAAAACCGCCGGTCATCACCGCCGTCCACTGGCTGCCGAAGCGCCACAGTTGGGCCCCCGCCCAGTTGTGGGTCCCGGCGTAGAGCTGCCAGCCAAAGGGAGCCAGGCTCAGAACACGGCTGTTTGCCAGCTCGCCAAAGCCATTGAGGTTGCTCTGGCGCCAGCCTGGCACACCGGGGGCGAACTTCTGGACGCGGTGGTTTTCCGAGTCGGCGATGTAGAGGCTGCCCGTGGCATCAAGCCCCACGCCGGTTGGATTTTGAGTCTCACCGCTTCGTTGCCCATAGCTGCCGCCGATGGTGGTCAGGTAAGCGCCCTTCTGGTCAAAGACCTGGATCCGCGCGTTCCACTCGTCGGCAACAAAGACGCGGCCCGCTTTGTCCACGGCGACGTCGGTCGGGTGGCGAAAGTGCCCAAAGTAATCGCCTTGCTCCCCGGTGACGCCGGCGAAGGTCGTACAGGCACCTGTCAGGCTGCATTTTTGCACGCGGAGGTTGTCGGTGTCGGCCACAAAGATGCTCCCCGCATCGTCCACGGCTACGCCCTGTGGCCCGTTGAAGTGCTGGTTATCCGAGCCCGCCACGCCGGTCATACCCAGGGTGGCTACGTAGAAGCGCTTGTCGTCGTAGACTTGCACGCGGTGGTTCCAGGTGTCAGCGACATAGATGTAGCCGTTCGCGCTGACAAAGACGCCCTGAGGGTCTTTGAACTGGTTGTTGCCGGTGCCCCATTCCCCTCCGACGGTAGCGAGGTAGGCGCCGGCGCTGCTGTAGATCTGGATGTGGTTGTTGCACCGGTCGGCTACGTAGATGCGACTTGCAGCGTCGGTGACGACGCCCTGCGGCCAGCAGAAACGGTCCTCACCCCAGCCATTATTACCAGGGCTGCCGATGGTGAACTGTGGAATCCCCTGGGGATTCAGCTTGATCACGCGCTGCCCGTTTGACTCGACGATGATGATGTCTCCTGAGGGATCGATCGCCACATCACGCGGTTGTGTGTAGTGCAGGTTGTCGGTCAGGTAGGGCACGCTGGTGACGCCAAAGGTGCGCACATAGGCGCGGTTGCTGTCGAACATCTGCACCCGGTGGCTGCCCGTGTCGGCCACGAAGAGATTTCCCTTCCGGTTCACAGCCACGGCCGTGGCCCAGCCAAAGTGATCGTTGTCGTCGCCCCACTCGTTGCTGACGCCCAGAGTGGCCTCATGGGAGAGAGTCGGGTAGGCGGAGAAGATCTGGACCCGGTGGTTCTCCTCGTCGGCCACATAGATGCGGCCCTTGTCGTCAACTGCAACGCCGCGTGGCGTGCAGAACTGGTTGTTGGCAGTTCCGCAGGAACCGGTCGTGCCCAGGGTCGCCGTGCAGCTACCATCGGTGTCAAAGACCTGAACCCGATGGTTTCCCGTGTCGCCCACAAAAAACGTACCTGCACCATCGGTGGCTATGCCCTGCGGCCAGCAGACGTGGTCGTTGTCCGAGTTGCAGTTCCAGGTTTCCCCCAACTGGCTGACATACTCCCCGCTGGAGTTCCAGGTGGAGACCCGGCTCGCGCTTTCGGCGATCCAGATGTTGCCGTCGCCATCCACCAGCAGGTGGTTAGGCCACCCTAGACGGCCGGACTCGTCGACGAGCGATAAACCAGCCTGCCCAATGGACATCAGAAACACCCCCTCTGGCCTGTACTTTATCATCCGTTGGCCATTGTTCTCGGTGATGTAGACGTTGCCCTTCGCGTCGGTGGCCACGCCGCCCGGGCGGAACAGGTGAGCGTTGTCGACCAGGTAGGGGACCAGGGGCTGGCCAAAGGTCCGTTCGTAGCGAAAGCTCAGGCCGGGCTCACCGAGGGGAACGGCCCTCATCCGTGAAGACTGTGCGCCTGGTTGGTCGGAATGGGCCGGACGCGGTAAGAACCAGTCAGGGTACGGATCCCAGCCAAATGCCGGCTGTGGTGGCTGCCCGGCGAAGGGTGGGGCCCCCGGCACCGGCAGCTCCTGGGGAGCGGCCAATGCGGATAGAAACGGTGTCAGCAGCAGGAGAAGGCTGGCCAGGATGGCCGCGGCAACGCGATTTCGTTTTTTCATGTAGCACCTCCTTGTGAAGGAACTCGAGGGACCATCAGCTCGCAGATTCTTGGGTCAGGTGCTGCCCTGTGTGTGGTGTGTCACCTCCTTCCCCGTATGATCCAACTGTGGGCTTACGTTCAGACCGGAAGTTGGCTCTCACCAGGCCTAGCGAGGGCTGAACCAACCCTGCAAGGGATCCTGTCCAGGCAACGACGGATCGTCATTTCAAGCATCTCCGCCACCAGGGTTGTTGCCAGACCTCCTGGCGTCATGTGGCACGGGTCGGTGTACCAGCGACCCGGACGGTGTTACGTAGGAATGAAGCATGTCTCTTGCCGTGAGGGCTGCAATGTGGGTGGATGAAATAGACTAGGCAGGGACACATCAATGCCGCGTCTGTGTTGAACCCCCCGAAGGCCCGATCACCCGGCAAATTGTCGTCGGTCAGCAGCAGCGTGTCGCGAATTGTCTCGAACTAGAATCGTAATCGAGCTGAGCGCTTAGCAGGCCATTGCTGGCCACAACATCGGTAACAGTGAAGGATGCGCGGATGTCGGCGCTATTACGCCAGGTGCCACCCCAGGACTTGCCCAGACCAGTTACATCCCACGTGGCCTGCCAGTCCATGTTGACGATAGCGGCTCGGTTATTCTCCAGATAGTCGTACCCATCACCGTACGACTGGACACCTGGGTCAACCCCCAGGGCCTTGTGCCTCGCGTAGCTAATGTAGCCCAGTTTGTCGCTGTGCCCGTGGCCGCCACCGTGGGGCCGAAAGTCGAAGGCCAAGTAGCGAGGATTTTCTGGCGGTCCAGCGCGAAGCACCGCGAACCCCGCCTCTGGGAGCAGAATACTCTCCGTTGGGGCCGCGATGCTGCCGACCGGCAAGGATTCGGCTCCCCAGAGCAGAGCCTGCCAGGGTCTTCTGATCCATGACCAAGGCGGCATCAGTTTTACGTCTTGGTAGCGCCTGTATCCGATCTCGTAACACCAGTTGCTGTAGCCCTCGCCTGCCATCCCACCCCATGAGTGATCGTTGAACTGAGATAGAGTGCGGTCTGGGTCTGGAGCGACTACCTCCAGGAGGTTGCGAACATGGCACGCAGCGTAGGATGAAAGTAGGTATTCAGTCCAGCGCGCTGTCCTAACTCGGCCAGATACAGCAACGAACTCAGTGCGATCAAGTGGTACCCCCAGGTACCCTCCGACCAGAAACCGTCGGGAGCGCCTTGGGCAAAATGGGTAAAGAAGCCACCCTCTTCATCGTAAAAGGTATTGGACACAAGGCCAGGGTCCTCCAGGAGCCGGCCCGCAACTGCAAGAGCTACGTTGTGCTGAGCCTGCCAATTGCTCAATCCCCAATGCTGATCGGCGATTAGCTCCGCAGCCGGACGGAGCAGCCTGTCAGCGATGGCCCTCCGGTCGTCAGGCAAAAGCATGTCGCTGGAGGCGGCCAAATCATGAGCCCAGGCAATATCGACCAGCCATCTTGCTTCGTGAAAGGTGGTAGTCGTTCAGGTAGCGGTATAGTGCACCCGGTGACCGACTTTGCAGTAGTCCCATGCAGGCGCGGTCCAACGTTGTCATTCCATTCCTAATATGGTATACTCTATTCTACAATGGATGAATCAGAGAGCGCCATTGGCGAGGCGGTTCGAATATACCTGGACGGTGCCCGGAACGCCTTGCTGAGCGCAGAGTATAACCTGGATGGTGATTTCTACGGGGTTGCAGTCAACCGGGCGTACTATGCCTTCTTCTACGCCGCCACGGCCCTGCTCCTCACGTTAGACATCACTCGCAGCAGACACGCGGGCGTTCTGGCTGCCTTTCGAGAGTACTTTGTCAAGCCGGACATCTTTCCGACTCAGGATAGCCACGCATATGGGGAATCCTTTGAGCTACGAAACGTCACAGATTACGAGATGTTGGGGCATGCAGATCCTGCCCAGGCCCGAGCGGCAGTCGAGGGTGCGCGCCGGTTCATAGAGCGCTGTGAGGCGCATCTGACTGGAGAAGGCTCCCCATGAGAACAGAGTCCGTAGCCCTCCTGACACCAGGCGAGCGGGCAGCAGTAGCAGAGTACGTCGCCCAGGTTCAGCGTCGTTTCCCTGACCGTGTCCTGGCCGTGTCCCTCTTTGGCTCCAAAGCGCGTGGAGATGCTGGCTCAGAATCGGACATTGATCTTTTGGTCGTAGTGGACAAGGAGGACCGCAGGTTCACTTCTGACCTATGGCGTATCGCCTCCGACCTGTCTCTGGAATACAACGTCGTACTCTCGGTGCGCGTGTTTGCCCAGGCCCGCTGGGCAGAGGCCCGGCGGATTCGCTTGCCTCTGGCTCGTGCGTTCGAGGCTGACGGCATCCCCCTGACAGGGTGGCCTTCCCCTACGACTTAGCTGCTTTCGCCCTGCCTGCATCGCTCATTTCGCGGGAACTGCTTCAAGACATAGGAAAGGCTGTTTGTGCATGGTTGCCTCTGCCCACGACGTGTAGTACAGCCACCACCGACCAGATCTCAGCAAACGCGATATCGGCTCATTGCGCCTTTCGCCCTTCTCGTGCCCACAAGGAAACCTGTCTGGCGGATTTCACGGTCGTATCCTGCGCGTCAATCTGACGGACAGCCAGATCAGCGTCGAGACCCCTGACGAGGCATTCTACCGGCGTTACCTGGGCGGCGCGGGCCTGGCCGCCTACTACCTGCTCAAGGCGGATGACCGGCTTTCCTGCGAATGGCCGAGCCACTGAGTCCTGACGGAGCGGGAGATCCCGTCGGCGCTCCTTTTGATCCTGCTGCCCTTGAAGCAGCCCTGCCGTTCTATCATGAAATGGTGGACTGGGGCTCGGAAACGGGCGTGCCACGCCCTGCCAAGCTGTTCGAGCTGGGCGTTGGAGCAACTGGAGACCTGACAGTCGTGGCCCCTGGCTGGCAGTGGCGCATGTTGCAGGCATTCAGTCACGGACAGAACTCGCGCCTGGTGGCTGCCATCGGGGGTTTGACCTCTGGAGACCGCTGTACTGGTCAGATCGGTGAGAGCCTGAAGCGAAGGGCCAGTCTCGTGTTCCAGGCGGTGATCAACCGGCGGGCCAAGTGCGGCTAGCTTCCGCTTAGGCCTGGCATAGCACCTGCTGATCAAAGCTCTCCAGCAGGGCAGGCAACAATCCGATGTGCTCCAGTTCTACATAATCGATTGACGGCTCGTGCTGCATCTCCACGCTCTCATGCGCCCAGGTGAGGGGATAGGGGATGTGGACAGCCTGTGCCCCCAGGGCGACGACGGGAAGCACGTCGGAGCGGAGCGAGTTTCCTACCATCAGGAACCGCCCGGCAGGAATCTGATACTTTTGCAGGAGCGAGGCATAGACCTCGGTTGACTTGTCTGCCACGATCTCGATGTGGCGAAAGTAGCCTCCCAAACCTGAGCGGGCAAGCTTGGTCTCCTGGTCCAGCAGGTCGCCCTTGGTGATGAGCATCAGCCGGTGCCTTGACGCCAATTCCGGGATTACCTCCGCGACGTGGTCCAGGAGTTGAACGGGTGCGTTCAGCATCTCTTTGGCCAGGTTCAGGATCTCCTGAACCTCGCTGGCCAGGATGCGGCCCCCGGTGAGCTGGATGGCAGTCTCTATCATTGACAGGGTAAAGCTCTTGATACCGTAGCCGTAGAACTGTAGGTTCTGCATTTCGGTCTCATAGAGCGCCTGTTGGCTCCAAGTCCCCTGGTCGTAGCGGGCTAGCAGTTCCCGGAAGCGCTCTTGTGTGATGGAATAGAGGGTTTCGTTGTGCCACAGTGTGTCGTCAGCGTCAAGGGCGATGACGTCGATCATGGATATCCCCCGGCTAGCTCTTCAGATTCATCATCACCAGGCCAGCAGCGCAGACCAGGATGCCAGCGACATTGAGCGGTGACAGCTTTTCCCTGAACAGCGACAGGCCGACGGGGATCAGCAGGAGGGTCATGGTCGCATTTACAAAGATGGCGGCTACGCTAATCCTCCAGCCGGACCGATAGGCCAGCAAATAGCCAGCCTCCAAACCCACCAGGGCGAGTGCCAAAACGTAGCTGGCCCAATTCAGTTGCTTGAATGCTTCCACGATCCCTGTTTTGAGTGGAAAGAAGGGCAGCAGGCACAGACTGAGGATCATCGCCAGCCCATAGGTAACGACCAGAGAGATGGCGGGGTTGACGTGGCCTGGCGTCACCTTCAGCACCACGTGGTACATGACCGAGGCGGCGATGGTTAAGACGATGGAGAAGTAAAAGAGGACCATGGGTGAAGCTCCTTAGGCTTGCGGCGAATGCCAAAGCTGGCCTGGCTAGATGGCAAAAGTCCGGTGAAGGCCTGCAAAAGTCCAGACCACTCGTCGGGCTTGGGTAGGTCAAAGATGCTGCCGGCAAAGAGTCGGAATTGTCAGTGCGCCACCAGACTCAGCCCGCGGCTATCTCTGCCTCTGCCTGCCGCTTGAGTCGACTCAGTGCGGCCAGGACGTCGCCAGGCAGAGGCGGGACCTGATGATTCTGGTCTATCTCTTCCAGCTTTTCCCGGATCCGCTGGTTGATGTCCTTGGCGCCGTCGGCCTGCCAGATAGAGTAGTCATGTCGGGCCAACAGGCTGGGACGCCACAGCTCCTGCCGGAACCGGCGATAAGTATGGTCTTCCTGCAAAAAGTGACCTCCCGGGCCGACCTTTTCCACGACATCCACAGCCAGGGTACCGGCATCGACTTCGATCCCCCGGCAGAAGCGTTTGGCCATGCCAATCGCTTCGTTGCCCAGGACCAGCATCTCTGTGGAGCAGACCATAGCCGAGTCCATGTAGCCTACATCGTGGATCAGGTTCAGGCCAGCCAGACCCTGGGCCAAAATGGAAAAAGCGCTCTCCATCCCGGCCTGAGGATCCAAAACCTTGGAATCAGTCGCACCCGCCAGTCCCCAGGTGGGCAGGCCCATGGACCGAGCAACCTCTGCCTGCCCGGCAAGGGCCAGGCTCATTTCTGGCGCAGCTACCGTCAACTGAGTGGTAGACATGTCAAACACCGACATGTTGGCGCCCAAGACACAGGGTGCACCAGGCCTGCGCAATTGGGCCAGAACCACGCCCATGAGCGATTCAGCCACAACCTGGGCGATGGCTCCGGCCAGGGTCACTGGACCGGTGGCGCCGAACTGGACCGACGGTCCTGGGATCTGGGGCATGAACAGATCGGCCGAAATAAAGATCCGTTCAACGACCTCGTCAGGGTATACCAGGGGGGAGATGGGTTCCGGATAGGCTAGCAGGAAGGGCCGCTCCCTTAGTTCATCCAGGCCGCCGGCAATTTCAGCCGCCATCTCGTAGACCCGCTCCGAGCCACGAGCAGAGTAGCCGATGAATACGACGGGCTTGGTGGTGTTGGTGACGACGGCCTCGAATTCATAAACGTCAGCCGCCAGGGCAGGAACGTCCTGGGATGAGCCCATGGGCATCACCCAGTCGATATCTGGCAGTGCATCCGCGACCTTGGCCCCAAAGGCAATGTCCGCTACCAGGGTTCCGCGGATCTCACCTGTGAACGCGTCCCGGGTCCTGGGACTGGCCGTCGACGTGCCGTAGTAGCTTTTCCGCCCTTCAACTTCCATGGCCCGGTTGCCATCGCGGTCAAAGATCACAAAGCCCTTGGGGGCTGTCCGGATACACTCCTCAACGATGTGCTGTGGTACCTTCACCCGTTCCTCCTTGACCAGGGCGCCGGCCTGCTTGAGCAGTGCCCTGGCCCCTTGGTGAAGGACGGTGCAACCGGTGTGTTCCAGGATGTCCAGAGCGGCTCGCTTGATCGCCCAGACCTGTGCGTCGTCCAAGACACGAAAGTGTACCGAACTCGATCGAGGGAATGCGGTTTGAATCATGACAGTCGACTCCTTATGATAGGCTCCAGTTCGCTGATTATATCACAAGTGGCAGCCGTAGCACAATCAGTTGTACGCGGATTCGACGGGGACTGCCCACCTTTTGCGGCGGGCCGGCCGAGCACTCTGCGCAACCCGCGTATGGTGGCGGCGAGAAATATCGAGATGTGAGCTTAGGGGACCTGGGCCGAAGACTTGTGGTCCGCTAGACCCGCAATCCCTTGGATCCGCTTGACCATGTGAACTGTGTTTCCGTCCTCAGCACTGAAATGATACTGCACGTCATCCATCATCCGGTGCATAAGGTATACACCCAGGCCTCCCAGAGGCCGCTCCTCCAGGGGGGCCGTCACATCTGGAATGGGCACCTCGGCTGGATCAAAGGCGGTGCCCCAATCACGGATGGTGACCTGGACGCAGTCAGCCTGTGTTTCGAGATGGATCTCCATCGGCCCGCCTTGACCATGATAGGCATGCTCGATCACGTTGGTGCAGGCTTCTCCCACGACTGTGTGCAGGGTGGACAGGGTCTGGTCATCCAGACCTTGGTCATGGCCTACCTGATCCACAAAGGCATGGATGGTTGCCATCTGGGAGAGATCGGCAGAGAGGCTCAGCGAGGACATGGTGTCAGGTCTCCTGTTCGGGCATCATCGACGGGGATTCATCGTTCGTCCCCTGAGGAATGGTGCAGCCCGGGGCATCGAGCCGCCAAGTCTGGCCGGCGGCTGCGGCTATTGCCCCCCTGAACGCATCAGGTGTCCGAGGGAACTCGGCGGACCACAAACAGGGTGAGATCATCCGACTGGGGGATGTCCCCGGTAAAGGCGCGGATGGCCCTGACGATGGCCTCCTGGAGTTGCTGCGCGCTGGCTCCGTTGCTTGCTCTTATCGCCTCCTCGAGCCGGTCTTGACCAAAGAGCACATGGTTGATGTCCATCGCCTCGGTCACACCATCGGTATAAAAGATCAAATAATCGTCAGGTTCCACGGAGACTTCCACGTCCTCAAGTTCTATCTTGCCAAAGATACCCAGCACGATACCCTGGGCACGCAGCTCCTGAATCTCACCCGAGCCGGGGCGGAACCAAAGGGGCGGGTTGTGACCGGCATTGGTATAGGTAATCTGGCCCGTTCCAATGTCGAGTACAGCGTAGAAGGCGGTCAAGAACAGGTCAGCTCTCCTGCCCTGCAGCATCAAGCTGTTGGCCAGCGATAGGGCGGCTTTTGGGCTGCGTCTGGCCAGGGCCGTGGTACGGATTATGGTCGACCCTCGGGCCATGAACAGGGCCGCGGGCACGCCCTTGCCCGCTACATCGGCAATGACCATTCCCAGACGCTGAGGCTCTCCAGGCAGCTCAATAAAGTCATAGAAGTCGCCGCCGACTTCGCGCGCAGCCTGGTAGAATGCGGCGAACTCCCAGCCTGGTACCGACGGACAGCTCTCTGGCAACAGGCCAATCTGGATCTGCTGGCCCAAGGCAAGATCTCTTTCCAGCGCCAGCATCTTGACCTCTTCTTCGTGTAGGCGAGCCTTGTCGATGGCCAAAGCTGCCTGGTTGGCCATCAGGTACAGGAAACGGACTTCGCCAGCCTGTGGGGACCGGGGTTCCCGCTGATTCAGCATCAGGACCCCCAACGCGTCGCCATTCAACAGCAGGGGCACTATCGCATACGCGACAAAGCCTTCCTCCTGCAGCCAGTCGGGCACCCAGGTAGGATCTTGGTCATGGATATCCGCTACCAGGAGGGTTTGCCGGGTGTGCATCACCTGTCCAGGGCCGCTTCGGTTGTCAGCAGGCAGCTGCCGCCGCTCTTTGCCCGGATCGTGGCGCCAGCCACTCGTGGCCCGATACTCGAGACAGCCAGGCACTTCGCTGGGCAGCAGCAGGGCAGCGGCATCGGCGGAGAGCAGTCTTCGGACTTCTTGGACAAGGTGTTCGATGAGTTCGGACAGATCTAGATGGCTCAACAGTTGGCGCGAGAGGCTGAGCAACGCCTCCTGCTCGTGCCAACGCTGATCCCGCAACAGGTCAAAGAACTGTGCCCGCTCCAGTGCGATCCCCATCTGGCTGCCGACATTCGTCAGCAGGCTCAGAGCCTGGGGACTAAAAGAGTCCCAGTCTGCTGCGGCCACATTGAGCATGCCCAGGACACGGTTTCCTGAGCGAAGTGGCGCCGATGCGTGTACGGCCAACCCCCGCCGATCTCCCCGGACTCGGCTGAGGCGGTTGCAGTATACTTCGTTGTATGCCTTGGTCAGATCACCTGACATCGCGAGTTCCCGGCAGGTGCAGCTTCCCTCCCAGGCAGCCGTGTTGTCAAGGGACAGAGCTGGGGGCAGGTTGTGGTGCGCGGCCAGGGCAAAGGTCCCATTTGCCCCGGCGCCTTGGTCTTGCGGGTCCATGAGGATGATCCAGCCGGTCTCCAGGCCCATCAACTCGACCAGATGTGCCAATGCGTCGTTGAGCACGCTGCGGACATCGACAGCCTGGTTCAGAGTATCCGAAATGTGGTTCAGGGTTGTCAGTTTCTCGATCAGGTCGGTGTCTGTGGGCATAGAAGGTGTTCCGTCTCAACGGACTGAAGCCAGGCCTACCAGCTCCAAAAAAGAAGTTCTGCTAGAATGAGGCCAAAGCCTTGCGCTGGTTGGAGTAGACATCCAGAAACATATCAAAACCCGTGGCCTTCAGTACCTGGAGAGCATCGGAACTGGGATTCAGCAACTTAAAGTGGGAGGAATGATAGGTCCCGGCCTTGATCCCATCTCGAATGGCCTCGTCATTCTGCTCGGGCGAATCTGTGCGCAGCAGCAAGAATATCTGGTGCATGGCTCTCAACCCAGCGCTGCTCAGAAAAGACACCTTGCTCAAGTCGAGCAGCAGATAGCGCATTCCGGCATCGAATGCATCCTGGGCCTGCTGGACCAACTGTCCCTCTGTTTCCGCCGTCAGCTCGCCCTTGATCTGGAAAATTGTCACGGGGACACGTGCTTCTTCCTCTGAGACAACTACCTCCATGGCTTACCACCTCTTTCTGCATCCATGATGCGATCATAGCTGGAGATCAAGTTCTGGGGAGGCGTCCTTCTATCCCATCCACCGTGAGACTCGATACCCTGCAAGCTCTAGTCAGAACCATGCCCGGGCCGCACCTCATAGTGGTTCTGCTCGTGTCCAATTATAGACTTGAACGGGTGACTTGTCAAGTTAGAGTAAGATAAAAATGATTATATTTACGATGATGAATGGACGTCAAGGTTGCGACAGTCCGGGCCCGCTGATCTAACAAGATGGCTAGTGCAGGGAGTTGCTCCCTCCCTGGCGTTAGATTATCCACCAGGGACGGGAGCCAAAGTCCATTTTTCACAGGTTTTCTGAAACGCTACTGGGTAGGAAGCTGGCCGACTACTTGGAATGAGCCGAGGATCCGGTCCAGCGCGTCCGCATCAGCATCGCTCACGATCATGACCTGGAGCCAGATCAGGTAAGATTGGTCCTGTGGTGCTGCAGCGAGGTTGATGAAGGTAGTGCCCTCCCCACCACAGTTGGTATAGTGATCGAAGAGACCTTCGTAGACCGAATCGCGATATTCTTTGCGTCCCTCGTACTGGCAGTCACCGGAGAAATCATGGTCCTCCATGTTCAGCAGGTCTTCACCAGTCATCGCCTGCAGCAGAGTGCTTGAGGCTCCAAAGAATACGCCAGGCTCCGTCCACGTCTCGTAGAAGCCGTCCAAATCCGCAGAGGCCACGATGGCGCTTCCGACGCTCTCGCCCTCCAAATTCCAGGACCTGCCGCTGAAATCGCTCCAGGCGACTGGGATCTCCATGGTCATTGCGCCCGAGTCGTCCTTGACAAAGGCATAGTCCGAGTAGCTTGAGGCGCCGCTGTCGCTGCCGGTGCCGGCTTCGCCGGTATCGACCTCCTGGGCAAAGGAGAACGCTTGCTCCAGGACCCGGCCGTTGATCTGGCCCTCCAGTACCTCTTCGGTCGAGAAGCGTATGACTTTCAGGTCCAGCGTATCCCCTGGCTGGTGCGTGCGCAGGATGTCGCAATAGTCGGACTTTGTATAGTCGGTGGCCAGGACGAGGCCCTCCATTTCGGTGATGATGTCGCCACCTTTCACGCCAGCCCGGTCGGCGGGAGAACCCGACTCCACCGATGAGACCCAGATGCCGGACAGACCCTCGCCGGTATTCACCGCCTCGCTGTTCACGCCGATTGAATTGACGTCCTGGCCTGCCTGCAGTTGCTCGATGATCGGCAGAGCCTCGGCCCGGGCGATGGCAAAATGCTGCTCCGTATCCGCGTTACCCGCATAGTGGATGGCCACTACCTTTCCATCCTCGGTGACCACGGGACCTCCGGAATTCCCCGGATTGGTCAGGGCACTGTGCTCAATGACCGAGTCCACTGAAGCCCAGTTAGTCTCACCACCAGCTTTCTCCTTGGAGATGATGCCCTGCAGCAGGGTATACTCTGGGTCGCCCAGTGGGAAGCCAGCGGCATAGATCGGCAAGCCAACCGTTAGATCGCCGCCGTACCACTCCAGGTAAGGATAGCCATCACCCTCAATGTCGATCACTGCCAGGTCTGAGCATTCGGAGACGCCCAGGATCTTGGCGTTGCGCGGCTCGGATTCGCCCCCAACAAGGACCCGCAACAAGGCTGCCCCTGTGACGACATGGTTGTTGGTGACGGCAATGCCCGAAGGGTCGATGATGAATCCTGAGCCAGCGCCGGCTACATTCTGCACCTGGCCGAACTCGGGGTGGACAAAGCTGCCAGCAGCTTCAATCTGGATGGTGGCACTTTTCACATCCTGTAGCCTGGACACGGCACCCCCCGAGGCCGTTTCTGGCGTCTGTGTTGGCTCTGGGGCTGGCGCCGCGGCGACGCCGCCCGGCCCGACGACCTTGAAGCCGTAGGTACCGGCAGGAGTCCCATTGACGTACAGCCGGGCCTCATACTCATCACCCACGGGGAATTGAGTGTCAGGCGTAAGGGTAAAGCCCACAAGGGTATTGCCTCCAACCAGGAATATAAGCCCTTCCTCTTCCCACAGCTCTGCCAGATCCAGACTTACTTCGGTTATCTCCTGGTCCCCATAGAAAAAGCGTGCGCCCACCACTCCCTCTTTCGGGTTGCCGTTGAGTGTCACCGAGAGGTAGACTGGCTCCTCGGGCTGAAACTCATCGCCCGGATCGACGGGCTCCATTTGCTCGCCGAGACCGTGGGCAAAGGTGGCCTCCACAATCTCAGGTGGCCCCGCTGGTTCATCAGCGCCGCCTCCACAGGCAGCGACCGTCAGCGCCAGAACGACAAACAGGAATACAAGCACGTGTGATTTCATGGATACCCTACCTTTTTATTCACTCTGTGACGAAAGTGGTGTCGGCCGAGTTCTGGCAGGAGATTCATTCCAATATCGTCCCTCCTGCCTCCTCAATTGCCCCCTGCTTCTAGAGGGTAGCCGGCGGCATCCCAGGCCGCCAGCCCGCCCTTTAGCGCGTAGACCTTGGCTGGATCCACTCCCTGGTCGATCACTGTCAGCGCCGCACGGGCGCTGGTCTCTTCAGCCGGTCAAGTTCAATAGAAGACGAGCGATTTGTCGGCCGGAAGCTCACTGGAGCGCACGGCTGCCTCGCCTGCCGGGAAGGAGATGGCTCCGGCGGCGTGGGCCTGCAGGTAGGCGGCTGCGGACCGGGCATCGTAGATCAGGGCCTCGCCGCTGTCCAGCAGCGCCTTGGCATCCGCCGCTGTAATGCGCTGGATGTCGTCGGCACTCTCTACCACGATTTGCGGCTCCGCTGCGGGCGTCGCGCCGCCGCAAGCGACCAACATCAGCGTCAGACCGGCCAGAATGATCGTCGCCAACCATTTGTTCATCTGCAACTCCCTTCGAGGTTGTGGGGGCTGTTCTCCCGAGTGTACCCACTCGATCTCAGCCGATAGCAATCATTCGCTCTACGGCACGTGTTGCCCGTACCCGGATCTCGTCCGGAACCTCGATCACGTACCGC
Source organism: uncultured Chloroflexia bacterium (assembly GCA_963700285.1). Taxonomy (GTDB): domain Bacteria; phylum Chloroflexota; class Anaerolineae; order JAAYZQ01; family JAAYZQ01; genus CAWANP01. The sequence continues at coordinate 1,541,923 of CAVOXA010000001.1, forward strand.
GTGTACTTGAGCGCATTAAGGGTATCTTCCATGGTGATCTCGTTCATGTGCGGGCATCGGACCCGGCAGAGCCGGAGCATCTCCTTCGTAGGATTGGCCGCGGCGACGTTGTCACCCATGGCGCATTCCGTCAGCAAGAGATAGCGCGGCGCTGCCGTCGTTTCAACGTAGCCAATCATCGCTGATGTGCTCCCCGAAAAGTCGGAGGCCGCAACCACCGCAGGACTACATTCGGGGTGGGCCAGGATGACGACGTCGGGGAACTGTGCCCTGACATCAGCGATATCCTGGACCGTGAACTTTTCATGGACCTCGCATTTCCCGTGCCAGCCCACCATCTGGTAATCGAGAGCAGGATCTTGGCTGCCAACCGGTGTGGGTGTCCGGGTAGGAAAAATGATGTGCTTGCCCGTTGTCTCGGCCACGTTGCGGGCGAGATATTCGTCGGGCAGGAATAGTACCGTATCGGTGCCCAGCGACTCGATCACTGCCACCGCGTTGCCCGAGGTGCAGCAGATGTCGCTTTCTGCCTTTACGTCGGCATAAGTATTGACATAAGTCACCACGGGTATGCCAGGATATCTCCTCTTGAGCTCCCGGACATCCTCGGCCGTGATACTCTCTGCCAGCGAACAGCCGGCCCGGGCTGCAGGGAGCAGGACTGTCTTGGTAGGATTGAGGATTTTGGCCGTCTCGGCCATGAAACGTACGCCACAGAAGATGATGATATCCCGATCTGTCTGTGCTGCCATTCGAGCCAAAGCCAGCGAGTCCCCGGTATAGTCCGGGATCGAATGGAACAGCGCTGGCTCCATATAGTTGTGCCCAAGGATGACGGCGTTCCTCTCTTCCTTGAGCCGGAGGATCTCGTAGGCCAGGTCGGCCTTTATCCGTAACTCAAAGTCTGGAACGATGTCGGCAAGCTTGGCCTTCATTTCAAGATAGATCTTGTCGGCTGACAATCCAAGAGCCTCCTTCACCGCTACTCCCGTAGCATAGCCTTCTAAAGGGTGGCGCAGGCCGCGATATGGCCGCCCATTGTGTCAGGTTCAGCATTTGCCCGTATCTCTTCCAGTTCCCGTGCCTGGTCGCAGATGTCTGCCAGGGTAATGGAATCCAAGAACTCTGCCATCGTTGCCGACAGATCCAACCACAGCCGGTGGGCTATGCAATGATCTAGCCGGTGGCATGGATCTTTATACATGGGCAAGACGCAATCTACGGCGGCAATGGGACCCTCCACGGCACGCACTATTTCCCCTATCCGGATGAGCTCAGGGTCCCGGGCCAGAAGATAGCCGCCACTCGGTCCCTTGACGCCTACGACCAGCCCATTGTTGCGTAGCTGCCGAAACAGTTGGGCCACATAGTCAGGCGAGAGTTCCTGCCGCTCTGCTATCTCGCGACGGAGTACTGGCCCCCCCGAATCGTGCAGCGCCAGGTCAAGCATGGCCCGCAGTGCGTATCGCCCTCGCGTGGTAACTTTCATCATGTGACTTGTTCTCCCTGGACCCCATTATGCAATAGTTGAGGGATTTTGTCAAGTTCTGACGCTCATGATTGAGCCCTTCTCGGGTAGGCGCGGAGCGAAAGGTCGATGGAACAGCGTCTGTCAGGGAAGAGTCCGTGTGGGTGTTGGATCCGCCTGGCAGCCCCATGGGGTAGGGTTTGGATCGGGGCTATGATCGACGCCGGGCGACGAGCACTGCCAGCCCGGTCGTGAGGGGTACGCCAGCCAGCAGCCCCAGGCTGCCCACCAGGGTGCGAACGATCTCCTCAGCAACAATCTCCCGGTTGAGGGTGATGCCCAGCGGCACAGCAAAGACGGTGAACAGAAGCAAAAGTGGCAGTGATGCCCCTACATAGGCCAGGAAAAGCGTGTTGACCATAGCCGCGATATGGTCTCGACCCACGATCATCCCGTGCGCAAACAGTGCCCGCCAGCCCAGGGCAGGGTTGGCTTTGTTCAGCTCAAAGATGGTTGACGACTGGCCCACAGCGATGTCGTCCAGGGCGCCCAGCGTACCGATGATGATGCCGGCCAGCAGCAATCCCTGCGTATCAATCTGAAAGCCGGCTGCCTGGAGAAAGCTCGCCTCCTCGGCGCCAAACCCAGATAGCCGTGTCCAACTTACCGACCAGAAGGCCAGTAACCCGGTGAGGACAAGGGTGACGAAAAGCCCTGCCACGGCAACGTGCGTTTTTCCGTTCCAACCATAGACCAGGTACAGGCTGACGCCCATCATAACCACGGAGCCGGCGATGGCGACCACTACCGGATTCCACCCGGCCAGGATACGGGGTACGATGAAACCGACAATGACCAGGAGGCTAAAGCCCATGCCCAGGAGAGAACGTACGCCCTGCCGGCCACTGAGTACCACAGTAGCCACTGCGAATAGCAGGGTCAGCCACAGCAATGGCCCCGTGCGAACAAAGTCACCAACGAGAAAGACGTCCTCTCCATCCAGCGTAACAGCGTGGTCCACCAGTACCCGGTCACCCGCTCGGAACATGCGGCTTTCATTGGTAAAGCCCAGCAGACCATGCTCGATTTCTATTTCCTGGCCGGCCAGCGGACCGCCAGATAGCCGCAGCAGCAGTCGCTGGTAGGGCTGCGCGAACTCACCCTGGGCAATGGTTCTTTCTTCCAGCACCTTTATGACCGAGGCACGGATTGTCTCGCTTTCACCGGGCGCCAGGCTGCTTGCGGGGTTGAGTCTTTGACGCCCAGCAACGGCGCCCAACAGCACAAGGATGGCGATGACAATCAGCGCCACAACAAGCCACCAAATCCGGTTCGATCGCAGCATGTGGGTCAACCTACTTTGAAGGATGGCACTCTGCCAGAGTGTAGCACATGGCTGGAAACTGGCCAAGTTTCCCCTCGTGTAGCAACATGTGCTGCTTCCCTGTTCAGTATACCGTTGCCTGGCCACTCAAACTATGGTAAGATAGGGCTACTCAGGAGGTACGGACAGGTACCGTTGGGGTAAGATAGGTTTAGATTCTAGGCGCCGTGCAGACGGGCCGCCGGAGGCCAGGATGCAGTCAAGGCTTTTTCGCAGTCTTTGGTCTTTTGTCCTGCTCACAACCCTGCTCGTCGTTATGCTGTTGGTGGCAGCTTGCAGTAGCACGCCAACGCCCGCCACGCCTGTCGCCGGGGCTCCAGATGCCACTCCCGGCGCCGTTCTCCGGTTGTCCGGCGAAGGGGGGCGCCGCCCCCCTCTGGGTACCTCCCTCAGGTTCGACCGCTACTCCATCGACGATGGCCTTTCTCAGAATTCGGGCAACAGTATTCTCCAGGATAGCATAGGATACATCTGGATTGGCACTGAGGATGGGTTGAATAGATTTGATGGGTACGAGTTTCAGGTCTTCAGGCATGACCCCGCTGACCCGGCCAGCCTGAGCAATAACCACATCAAGGCCATCGTTGAAGGTTCATCGGGCTCTCTCTGGATTGGGACCTATGGCGGTGGGCTCAATCTGCTGGATCCAGAGACGGATCAGTTCAAGCATTTCCGGAAAGTACCTGGTGATAGCAACAGTCTGAGCGACGATCAGATCCTGTCCATGCTTCAGGACGATCGAGGTTTCTTGTGGATCGGCACCCGTGGAGGTGGGCTCAACCGTTTCGAGCCTGAGACAGGGGCGTGGCGCCGCTTTCAGCACCACTCGCAGGATCCCGGCAGTCTGGCCAGCAACGACGTCACCGCGTTGTTCGAGGACTCGTCAGGGGTCCTCTGGGTTGGAACCAGCAGCGGACTTGACCGCCTTGACCGCGACGCCTCAACCTTCCAGCATCATTCGCATGACCCTGCAGATCCGACGAGTATCAGCGGCAATGTGATCGCCGCAATTGGCGAGGGCCAGGGAGGCGACCTGTGGGTCGGCACGGCTGGCGGAGGCTTGAACCGTCTGGATCGGGTGACGGCGTCCTTTGTACACTATCGGCACGACCCCGAGGACCCCTGGAGCTTGAGCAGCGACATTGTCAGTTCGCTGGTCATAGACAGATTCGGGGGACTCTGGGTTGGCACCGATGACGGGCTTTATCGCTATGATTCGGAATTGGATGGATGGCGCCGCTACCAGTATGATCCCGGTGACCCTCACAGCCTGAGTGACAATGGCGTTGCAGCGATTCTACCGGACCGGTCTGGCGGGATATGGATTGGTACCTCGGGCGGTGGCGTGAACCGCTACGATCTGCAGATGGACCAATTCGCTCTCTATCGCGCGAACTCGATACGCGGTGAAGGTCTGAGCGAAAGCACCGTCTGGGGACTTGTTGAAGCGCAAGATGGAACGCTGTGGATAGGGACCGACGGTGGTGGGCTCAATCGCTTTGATAGGCGAGAGCAGAAATGGTCCCAATACCGGCATGACCCGAATGATCCTGAGAGCTTGAGCAGCGACGTGGTTGTTTCCGTCTATGAAGATCGGTCGGGCGTGCTGTGGCTAGGTACCTGGGGGGGCGGGCTCAATCGCTTTGACCCGAGTACTGAAGATGGGCCGATAGCTCGCTTCACCCGCTATCAATTCGACCCAGCCGACCGCAATAGCCTGAGCAGCAACGTTGTCTGGTCGATCCTTGAAGATCGGCGGGGTACGCTGTGGGTTGGCACGGCATTGGGGCTGAACGCTCTGGATCCAGAGACAGGGCAGTTCACCCGCTACTTTCACGACCCGGATGACCCGAACACGCTGAGCGATAATGACGTAGGTTCCATACTTGAGGACCAGAAAGGCAATGTGTGGTTTGGAACCCATTCCGGCCTGAGCCGGCTCGAGCCCGAAGCGGCAACCGGTGATGGCCCGCCCCAGTTTACCCGCTACCAGCATGATCCTGAGAATCCTAAAAGCTTGAGCCACGACATTGTCTTCTCGATCTACGAGGACCGGGCGGGAAAGCTGTGGCTCGGAACCTGGGGCGGCGGACTCAACCGCTTTGATCCTGAGACTGAGAGTTTCGTCCACTACCGGGCAAAGGAAGGGCTGCCGAATGACGTGGTCTATGGGATTCTGGGGGATGCGGATCCCGCAGACTTGGGCGCTATTCCTAGGGACGGAGGCGGTTATCTGTGGCTGAGTACCAACCTTGGTATCACCAGGTTTGATCCTCTCACTGAGACGTTCCAGAACTATGACGCAGGCGATGGTCTTCAGAGTAACGAGTTCAACTTTAACTCTTACGCTCGGAGCAGCCGCGGCGAACTCTTTTTCGGTGGGATCAATGGCTTCAACTCGCTCTTCCCCGAGGGCGTCCAGCCGAATTCGTTTGTGCCGCCTGTGGTTCTGACATCGTTCACCCAGGGAGGAAATCGCGTTGTACCCGCCGTGGTTCCCGGGTCGCCGGCGGGTGTGACCCTGGAATGGCAAAACAATGATTTTGAATTCTCTTTTTCCGGGCTGAGTTACTTCCAGCCGCAGAAGAACGAATTCGCCTATATGCTGGAGGGCTATGACGATGACTGGAACTATGTGGGAAATAGGCGCTACGCCAGCTATACCAATCTCCCTGGCGGCGACTATACCCTCAGAGTAAAGGGCGCCAACAACGATGGACTCTGGAACGAGGAAGGCGTTAGCCTGGCGGTCCGCATCGTGCCTCCGTTTTGGGCGACGTGGTGGTTCTGGGGTTTCGTCGTAGCAGCGCTCGTGCTGGCCGGCGTCGGTGCCTACCAGGTCCGGATCCGTGGCATCGAGGCGCGCAGTCGTGAGCTGGAAACCGAGGTGGCGACTCGAACCAAGGAACTGGCTGCCCTGAATGCAATCGCGGCCGTGGTCAGCCGTTCGCTAGAACGGGATCAGATCCTGTCTGATGCATTGACAAAGACCCTGGAGGTTACAGGACTTGAGGCGGGCGGGATCTATCTACTCCAGTGGAACAGCCGGTTGGAGGATCAGCCCAGTGCAGACGCGCGGGTGCTTAGAATCGTGGCCCACCAGGGTCTCGGCGCTGGGTTTGTGGCCGCCATCGACAATCTGATGGTTGGCGAAGGTTTTTCCGGCCGGGTGGTACAGAGCTGTGATCCCATGGTCGTCTCCGACCTGGACAAGGACCCCAGACTGACGCGCTCGGTGGTCACGGCTGCCGGTTTTCGCTCTATCGCCATCGCGCCTCTTGTCTCACGGGCCGAGGTGCTCGGCTCACTGTTTGTTATGACGCGCGTACGCACCACCTTTTCTCATGAGGACGTGGACCTCTTGACCGCCATTGGCGGCCAGATAGGTGTGGCCATTGAGAACGCGCGGTTTTTTGAAGGAGAGCAGCGCCGCGCCGAACAGTTCCGCGTGATCAGCGAAGCAGGTCACCACCTCGCCTCCATCCTCGATGCTGAACAGCTCATGGCCGAGATTGTTGCGCTGATCCACGATACCTTTGGCTACTATGAGGTTGGCATCGGCCTCATTGAGGGTGATGATCTGGTGATCAAGACCTCGTCGGGAATTCGCTGGCAGGATCTGGAAGGGCCTCCGGTTCGGATCAAGGTCGGGGGCGAGGGATCCATGGACTGGGTGGCGGAAAAGGGCCGGCATCTGCTCATCCCCGATGTGCACGGCGACGCGCGCTCTTCTTTCTGGCCCCATACCGCCAGAACTCGTTCGAGCCTGGCCGTGCCACTGCGGGCCAAGTCCGGTGTCATTGGGGTATTGAATGTCGAGAGTGACCAAGTGGGCGCCTTTGACGATAGCGATGTGATGGTCCTCCAGTCCCTGGCCGACCAGGCCGCCATAGCCATCGACAATGCCCGCTTCTTGGAGGCAGAGCAGCGCCGGGCCGAACAGTTCAGGATTCTCGCCGAGGCCGGGCGCCGGATGACCTTGACACTGGAGATCGACGAGGTACTACAGCAGATGGTCCGCCTGGTTCAGCAGTCCCTGGGCTACTACCACGTGGCCATCGGCCTGATCGAGGGGGATGAGGTAGTCTACCGTGTGGGAGCAGGCGTCCTATGGGACGATCCTGCCTTTGATTTCAAACCCTCCCGCCTCAAGGTGGGGGAGGAAGGCATCACCGGCTGGGTGGCTCTCAGGGGGGAATCGCTCATGGTATCGGATGTCGGCGAGGACAGTCGCTACGTCTGGATGCGAGGCAGCAAAACCTCTTCAGAGCTGACGGTGCCCATTGTTGTCAAAGAGCGGGTCATCGGCGTGCTCGATGCCCAGAGCGACCAGCCCGGCGCCTTTGACGAGACCGATCTTGTCGGTGCTCCAATCGGTGGCCCATCAGGCTGGCGCCGCCATCGAGAACGCACGCCTCTACGAGCAGGCCCAGCAGGCAGCGGTGACTCGAGGAGCGGAGCCGTCTGGCCCGGGATCTGCACGACGCGGTGACCCAGACACTCTTCTCCGCCAGCCTCATCGCTGAGGCTGTTCCTGCCACCCTGGCGATGGATGAGGAGGAGGGGCGCGAGCTGCTTCGCGAGTTGCAGCGGCTGACGCGAGGGGCGCTGGCCGAGATGCGCACCTTGCTGCTGGAGCTGCGTCCGGCGGCCCTCATGGAAACGAGTCTGAATGACCTCATCCGCCAACTGGCGGCGGCCATCGCCGGGAGGGCAGGCGCGCCTGTGGAAATGACCGCAGAGGGTGAATGCGTGGTGCCCCCGGAGGTGCACGTCGCCCTCTACCGCATTGCCCAGGAGGCGCTGAACAACGTGGTCAAGCACGCCCGGGCGACCCAGGTGACGGTGGACCTCCGCTGTGGTCCCCCGGGTGGTGGGCAGGCCCCGGGCCAGCAGCGTGTCGAGATCCGCATTCAGGATACCGGGCGCGGTTTTGATCCTGACGATGTGTCGCCCGAGCACCTGGGCCTGGGCATCATGCGCGAGCGGGCGCAGGCGATTGGGGCCAGGTTGACTGTAGAAAGCCAGCCAGGACAGGGGACTATGGTGGCCGTCGCATGGGAGCCGGGAGGAGTACTACAAGGGGAGAAGGCCTGACGGATGCCCTGATCAGGTGCTCGTGCCTCTGCCCTGCGTCGGTTGGACGTCAGACCGGAGTCAAGTTGCGCCTGCCAATCCGTGCTACGATGCGAATCACAGCATCAATCCCTCGATTGGGATCGACCCTGATCATTGGGGTCCAGGGTCGGGTCAAGAAACGCAAGGAGGCGAATCGTGGACTATGGAAAGGTTTTGGGCCGCGCCTGGGAGATCACCTGGCGCTGGAAGGTGCTCTGGATCCTGGGTTTCCTGGTAAGCCTGGGAAGCGGCGGGTTTGGCGGGGGCGGCAACGTCTACAGCGGTGACAACGGCCAGGGCTATGACTTTGGCAGTTGGCCAGGGGAGGTACTGGGACCCGGTTTCTGGGTCGCCTTCGGCGGCATCATCCTGGCACTCCTGTGTCTGGGCCTGCTCATCGCCATTGCCCTGTGGGTGGTATCGATCATCGCCCGCGGCGGGCTCATCGCCGGCGTGCAGCAAGTTGAGGAGGAAGGCGATACGTCCTTCGGTCGGGCCTGGCGCGCGGGCGCCAGCCGGTTCTGGACGCTGTTGGGCATCGCTTTTCTGGCGGCGCTTCCCTTTCTTGTCCTGGGTCTGGGTCTGGCTCTTGTGGCGGCAGCGGGCATCCTGGTGGCGATGAATAGTTCAAACGGTTTCAGCGATCCTGCCCCCGCCGGCATCCTGGCTGCCATCGCCTGCGGCACTGTATTCTGTTGCGGCCTGCTCATCCTTGGCATCGTTCTCGATCAGATCAGGACCTATGCCGAGCGTGCGGCCATCCTGGAAGGACTGGGTTGGCTCGACGCCTTTAAGCGGGGTTGGGAGGTACTGAAGGTCCACCTGGGGCCAACCATCATTCTGTGGCTTATCTTTGTGGCCATTGGGTTTGTCCTGGTCATGGCGACCATCGCCGGGGTCGCGGCGGTCGCGCTGCCCCTGCTCGCAGTGACGGCTGCAGTCGAACCTGGGCCCTGGCTGATTGCACCGGCCTGTTGTGGAGGGTTGGTGGCCCTGATCGTCTTTGCTCTAGTTGCCGCAGTGATTGAGACCTTTACCTCGGCGTCCTGGACGCTGGCTTATCGCGAATTGACCGGTATTGCGCTGGAGGTGCCGGCAGAACCCGCGCTCGAGGGATAACCGGGCTGAAGAGGACGGGCGATCCTTCTTTGGACCGCCCGTCCTGGTCCTACGCCAGTGTGATGTTTATTCCCAGCCTTTGGTGAAGCCACGGTCGCCGGGCACGATGCCCAACTCCTCACGCAGCAGCAGGCATTCGCGTTCAAACTCGCGCACCTGCTCGCGCAATGCGGCGATCTCGGCCGGGGCTTTTTCCCCGGTGCTACCCAGTAGATTCTGGATCTCGGTGGGATCGGTTCGCAGATCATAGGCCTCGTCGCCATAATCTGGATCCTGCACGTAGGAGAGTTCCATCGTGCGGCCGCCCTGCAAAAGCCCTGGGTGCCGGCCAGCGGCGGGCATGCCGGTGGGGTAGGTAGTCCCCAGGTGGCCGTGGTAGTCGCCCACCTGGGCAAAGAGGCAGTCGCGCAGCGGCTCACACGCCCCTTCCTGCACCCAGTGGATCAAATCGTGCCCCTGGGCATAGTCCGGGACCGGGATGCCGGCAATGCCCAGGAGCGTTGGAAACAGATCGATGGTATTGACCAGGCCGCGGACCAACTCGCCTCTCAGGGGCAGAGCGCCGGATCCTGCCGGTGGCACGATGATCAGGGGTACATGCAGCAGGCACTCGTAGAGCGATTCGGTTTTGGCAAACATCCCCTTTTCGCCCGCATAATCGCCGTGGTCCGAGCCGATAATGATCCAGGTATTCTCCAGCAGATCACGTTCGCGCAGCGCCTCGTAGATGCGGTGCATCTGGTCGTTGGCATTGGCGATCATGCCATAGTAGATGGCGATGAGCCGTCGCACGTCGTCCTCGCTGGCAAGATCGGTCCTGCCCTCCTGATGAACGGTGAGCTGCCAGTCCGGTTGCTCACCTGCCGCCGGTAGTTCTGGCAATTCGACGTCGGCCGGGTCAACCAGGGTGTCGTAGGGTGGCGGTACGAAATAGGGCGGGTGCGGGTCGTCAATGGCTACGTGGAGGAAAAAGGGGCCGTTGGTCTGCAGGGCCGCATCCAACATCTGGATGGCGCGGGTGGCAATCAGAGCGGAATTGCCCTCTTCCGCCGTGCTGTCGATGGCGCCGGATGACCAGGCATACTCCTGGCGGCCGGACGCGTACTTGGCCCGGAATGAGTGGTACAATGGACCCGCCTCCCTGAATGAGACCTGCTCGTGCCAGCCGCGGCTCAGGTTGCGTTGTTTTTCATAGTGGCCGATTACGGCTGTATAGTAGCCGGCACGCTGGAGTAGCTCAGAGAGCTGGGGTAGGTTGTACGGCGCGCGGTTCTGATGGCACGTTACCTGGTGGACCAGGGGATGGACACCGGTGAGAACTGAGGCCCGAGATGGGGTGCAGATAGAGCTGGCAGAGTAAGCGTGGGCAAACGCGACGCCCTGGCTCGCCATTTCTTCCTGGAAAGAACTTGGCACCACCCGGTTACCATGGATGCTACAGGCCGACGCTTTTTGTTGGTCCGTCATGAGATAGACGATGTTTGGACGGCGCTCCATTGCATGTCTCCTCTATGCTAGGTCTCCGGCCATGATACCACAGAATCTACCACCATCCAAGATGCCTTGGCGGAGTAGTGTTTCAACAATCGATAGACCATTGTGCGGTGCATGGTTGGTCAACTTCCCGCAGGCTGTGGTTGGGCGAGGGTGGTTTGGATCCATTACATTTGACGGTAGCGGGTCAGGATAACGGCCTGCGAAAAGCCTCCGGGAAGTGCTCCGCGTTCCGCTGAGCCCAAAGGGCGCGTTGTTGCAAGTGGTCCTGCCTCTGCACCTCGCCGCTAAGCGAAGCTGGCCTATTGCGTGCGACAGCGATCGTGCCAGCTATCTCGGCGGAGGGAGTTGTCAGTTTCGACCATGCATGCTACACTGAAGCCGTTCTTCAAAGCCTAGTTGGAGGTTGGGGCCATGCCCGAGAAATCCATGGGGCTCAGCGTTGGACCGCCGGTCGCGACCGATCAGCCATCTGCGGTCGAAGGACGGATTCCTGGCCGGGAGCGGCGGCTATCAATCATATTTGACATCTCCAGGATCTTGGTCACAGAGGGCGATCAGGAATCTACTCTCTCCCGTGCCCTGCACAGCCTCATCCAGGGGTTGGACGCCGCAGATGCGGGCAGCATCTGGCTCTACGAGCCCTCACAGGGCATACTGGCAGCGACAGGTGCCCTGGGCTATGATCTGGAGATCCTCAAAAAGATCCGCCTGTCACCGGGCGAAGCGATCGCCGGCAGGGTCTGCGAGACCGGCCAGGCCCTGCTGTGCCTTACGCCTGAGGATACGGCTGCCGCCATGGCGAATATGACCACTCTGAACAGTGATCTGTTCGCTGCCGCAACGGCTGGCATCCGTGAGCCACTGAGTGCCATCGGGGTGCCCTTAATTGCTGACCAGCACCCCATCGGCGTGTTGGTACTGCTAAGCTTGCGCCAACGGAAGGGCTTTACAGATGCCGACATGGACTTTCTTCAACGCGTGGCCGACCTTCTTACATTGGCCATCGAGAACATGCAACTGCGTGACGAGTTACACGCGGCGCAGGCCCTTGGCGAAGCTAACCGCCTCAAGGCGGAGCTGATCTCAACGCTGGCCCACGAGATGCGCACGCCCCTGACCTCCATCAAGGGCTACTCAACAGCGCTACTCCTACCCGAGTTGAGCTTTCGCCCGGAAGCCCAGCGCGAATTCCTCCAGATCATCGACGAAGAGTGCGACACGCTTGAGACCCTTATCCATGATCTGCTCGAATCTTCCATCATTGATGCCGGATTTCTCAAGCTCGAACTCCAACCCGTGCTCATTCCCCGCCTGGTCCAGGTCGTAACGGATGAGATGGCACGCCGGACAAAAGAGCACCGGTTCTTGGTGGATTTTGCGGACCCCGTTCCCGATTGTGGAGGCCGATCCGGATCGGATCACACAGGTGTTGCGCAACCTCTTGGACAATGCTATCAAGTACTCGCCTAGTGGAGGCTTGATCATGGTGCGAGCTGAGGCCTTGCCTGACGAGGTCGTCGTCAGCATCGCGGACCAGGGCTTGGGTATCGCGCCAGAGCACCTGCATCAGCTGTTTGACAAGTACTTCCGGGCCAAAACGGGCCTGGCCCAGCATGTGGTTGGCTCGGGTTTGGGGTTGCCCATCTGCCACGCTATCGTGGAGAGTCATGGGGGCCGCATTTGGGCCGAAGCCTTCGCTGGAGAAGGCAGCACTTTCTACTTTACCTTGCCTTTGAGGAAACCAACCCAAGGTCGAGAAGAGCAGTCGCGAGGGGCCGAATGAACGACAAGATCTTGGTCGTCGAGGACCAGCCTCGGATAGTGCGGTTGGTAAGTGAGGTTCTCAAGGCTGTGGGGTACCAGGTTCTGACAGCCGCGGACGGACAGCACGCCCTAGAGATCGGTGTCGTTGGAACAGCCAGACCTGGTCTTGCTCGATATTTTGCTGCCCGGTTCCATGGATGGCTACGAGATCTGCCGGCGGCTCCGCGAGTTTTCCACAGTGCCGGTCATCATGCTCACCGCCAAGGCCCGTGATGCCGACATCCTGACGGGCTTTGACGCAGGCGCCGACGACTATTTGACCAAGCCTTTCAATGCCAAAGAGCTGCTGGCCCGGGTCAAGGCCGTGCTGCGGCGCAGCCAGCATCCGGAGGAGATGACTACGGCGACTTTTGCTTGTGGTGAGTTGGAGATTGACTATGCGCGGCATGCAGTCACACGTCGCGGCGAAACCGTGTCGCTGACGCGTACCGAGTACGCACTTTTGCGCGAGCTGGCCTTGAACGCCAACCGGGTGTTGTCCCATCCCGATCTCTTGACTGCGGTCTGGGGGCCAGAATACCGGGATGATGTGGACTATTTGAGGGCCTACGTGCGCTACCTGCGCCGCAAGATCGAAGCCGATCCGTCGAACCCACGCTATATCGTGACCCTGCCAGGCATTGGCTACATGCTGTCTTGCCCCGATGACGAATAGATAGGCGAAATCCGCACGACTGTGCCGGAGCGTGTTTCTTCCGGAGGGCGGCCCATTAGCGATGGGGCCGCCCTTTTTTCATGGATTTTTCAGGAGGCGACCGCCGCCTTTCTATGAGTTTTTGGGGCACTTTGTGCTATGATGGGGGCGTACCAGCAATGAGAATACGAACATAAACAGGGAGGACAAAATGAACGAGCTGTTTTGTAACAGGATCGAACCGAAGTACAGGATGCCACCATCGCGGTACCGCCTTTCCATCTGCCAGATGCTGCCAGCACCGATGCAGGGTGCGCTTGTCAGAGCGCTCGACTATAGTGCCCGACAAATCGAACCTGCCGAGCCCGCAGGCGAGCCTGGAGAGAGCGCGTCAGGGCGACAGAGATGCACTGGAGTACTGCCACTATCAACTGGCGCAGCAGGTTGCCGAAGCGCTGGGCGCCCTCGATGACAACGTCCAGTCGGTTTCGCTCTACGAATTCGAGGCCACACCGGAGGATCGCGCCTTCGGCGAGAATCCTGACTCGTTGCCGATTCACCTGCTGGTGTGGGTCGACCGCAAGACAAGCGCCTTGAGTTCTCTTGTGGCAGCGCTGGACCGGGCTCTGGTCAAAGACTATGCCGAGATGGTCGGCCCGCGCCGACTGGGACATGTGCTGGATGTGCAGGTGATCGACGCTGATGACGTGGAGAGCCGTCGCGGCATTGCCGCCCTGCTCTACTCGCTGTACAACCGTCCCCTTCGGCTCTGGGAGCGCTAGACGACTGACGGTTGAGAGCCGGGGGCCTCACCCCTGGCTCTCAACCGTGCCAATCGTGGGAGAAATAATGACTCAAACACTGAGCAAGTGAACAGAGTACCCAACGCCTGACCCAATTCGTGGTCGCCGAGCCGCCCAGGCAGACGCTGTGGGACACGGCCTTGCGGCAGCTCGATGACGTGGCAGAGCGCATCGCACTGGATCCCGGGATCCACCGCATCCTGCGCCGTCCAGAACGGGAACTGACGGTCTCTGTCCCAGTCATGATGGATGACGGGCGAATCGAGGTCTTTAATGGGTACCGGGTCCAGCATTCCAGCGCCCGGGGGCCGTGCAAGGGTGGTATCCGCTACCATCCAGACGTCGATCTCAGCGAGGTAAGGGCGCTCGCCGCCCTGATGACCTGGAAGTGCGCGGTGGTGGGCATCCCCTATGGAGGGGCCAAGGGGGGAGTACAGTGTGACCCTCGGGTGATGTCAGAAGGAGAGCTGAGTCGTCTTACACGTCGGTTCACCTCGGCCATTCTGCCCATCCTGGGTCCCAAGCGCGACATCCCGGCTCCTGACGTCAACACCAACGCTCAGGTCATGGCTTGGATGGCGGATACAGTGACGATGTTGGAAGGCAAAGCTGTCATGGAGATTGTGACCGGAAAGCCGATCCCGCTGGGTGGATCGCTGGGGCGCAAAGAAGCTACCGGCCGTGGGGTGGCCATCACCACCGCCGAGTTGATCAAGCGCAGGCAAGGCTGCCTCTCTGAGACAACGGTCGCGGTTCAGGGGTACGGCAATGTCGGCTCAGCGGCCGCGACCATCCTGCAGGAGATGGGATGCAAGATCCTGGCGGTGAGCGACGTGAGCGGAGGGTTGTACAGTGCCCACGGTCTGGATATCGCGAGCCTCAACCACCATGTGGCCTGCCACCCCAATGGCCTGCTGGATGGCTACGAAGCGCCCGGGGTGGAGTCGATCACCAACGAGGAACTGCTGCGTACGGACGTGGACGTCTTGATCCCGGCCGCACTGGAACACGCGATTCGCGCCGACAATGCCTACTCTGTGCAGGCCAGAATGATCGTCGAGGGCGCCAATGGCCCGACCACCCCAGAAGCTGATGAGATTCTGAACGAGCATGGTATCGTCGTGGTACCAGACATCCTGGCCAATGCCGGTGGCGTCATTGTGAGCTACTTTGAGTGGGTCCAGGACCTGCAGAACTTTTTCTGGGAAGAACAAGAGGTTAACAGCAGGCTGGAGCAAATCATGATCCGCAGCTTCCGTGAAGTGTGGGACTTTTGTCAGGAGAGGCGTGTGCCGTTGCGGCTGGGAGCGAACATGCTGGCGGTTAGCCGGGTGGCCAACGCGGTGCAGGCACGGGGGATCTTTCCCTAAGACCCAGCGCCCGTCGCCCAAACAGCAGATCCCACAATATGCCCTGCCAACCTTAGGTTGGCAGGGTTTTTTCCCTATCACGGCATCCCGCACGCTACGCTAGAGAGCTCGCGCCAGCGCAGTGAGTGCCTCTGCGACCTCGGCGAGCTTGTGACAGTCAATGAGATCAGGTGTGTCCAAGGAGGTATGGGTCACCGTCTTCATCAATTTGGGCATGCACTCGGAGGTGAAAGCCACGGATGGAACCCCGTTCTGAACAAAGAGCATATGGTCGCCGTTGAACCACTGCTGCCCCCGAGCGAGGCCATCGAAACACCGGAATACACCCTCGGCTTTCTCTTCGAGTTGGGGAGGACATTCATAGAAGGAATACGATGATCTTCCTTCCTTGTAGCCAACATCATCGACGTTCACGGCAAGCAGAATGCTGGGGAGGGCGTCTCCATAACGCTTGAGGTAGTCCATTTGGCCGCCCGCGCTGTAGTGGTCTTCGCCATTTAGAGCGGCAATCTCGATACAGTTCTCTCCCTGGTAGTCTGACAGCATCTCAGCGCAGAGGAGCAGGACGGCCGTGCCAGACGCATTGTCTGAGGCGCCCGGAGAATCTTCATAGGCGTCGATGTGGGCAGTGATGACGACCTTCTGTGGCGCACGCTGATTCAACCTGGCAATCACGTTTGTTGCGCTCGACGGCAGGCGGCTGGCATCTATTTTCAATCGAGCCCGGTGCCCCTGGTGCGCTGCGAGGCGATCGCCTTCAAAATCCTTGCAGTACACACTTGGGATGTCGAAATCACCATCTACAATCAAGGGAAAGGGGTACAGCGCCCCTACCTGCTCCGATCTTCTCTCTGTGGCCGTGACTATCGCCGCCGGCTTCCGGACCTCCAGAAGGGCGATGATCTCTTGGTGATGCTCAGGGTTGTAAAAGCCAAAGTTCTTTGGCATCAGCTGCTCTGAGCAGAGTGCCCTCCGCATCAGCAGAATCTTGCCCTCGCAGTCCGCGCTTTCCAGCCCCTTAACTGTCGAGATGGCCATCAGCTCCGCCGAGACATCGCATCCCAGAGAATAGGGGCTGGCATGTACCTTGAACTGCTCGTCATCGGTCGTCAACTCCGCGCCACGACAGAGATAATCCAGGCATTCAAAGGGTGTCGCATCAACATCGTAGCCAAAGCGGCGAACTGTGTTCGCAAAAAAGTCCGTCGCTTCCCTGTTTCCAGAGGAGCCCGTGCGCCTGTTTGGCTTGACATTGCACAAGGTGTCCAAGTACGATCGCGATTTTGTCAGACAGTCCAATGATTTCATACTCTGCTCCTCTGCCGGGCGACGCATGGGTTCACAAGCGCTTCCACTGTTCAGGTGTCAGAGGCCAGTGTAGCTGTGTACAAACCATCCGCCATCGCTCAAGCATATTGGGCGCATACAGGAAGGGGACATACCCCAGTGTCAGGTAGGTTTTGAGCGCTGCCAGCCGCCAGTCTTCGGTATAGAGATGAATGTGGCGGCAGCCTGTTTCGATGTGCCGTGCGGTAGCGGCAGCCGAGACGGCCAGCCCAAGTCCTTTACCCCAATGATCCGGATCCGCCACGATCCAGCCGATCTCGCCACCTGGCGGGCCAAATTCGCAACAGTCATGCAGCGCCATCGCCGATGCAGCAACCTCATCGCTTCTTTCGTGGATCGCCATGGTCCAACCCTGGGGCAGAAGGCGCTCACGCCAGGGCTGTAGTTTCTTTTCGTTCCACCCGGGCCAGCCAGCCAGTTCCATGACCTCGAAGAAGCGGCTCTCGTCGCCGGGCAGGTAGGCACGCAGCGAATAGCCGGGCGGCAGCTGGATAGGTGGGGGCGAATCGAGCAGGTGCTCCGGCCAGACCAGGTGTAGCTGGTCGGCGTATTCAACTTTTCCCAAGTCGCTCATCTCAAGCATGCAGTAGAGCCCTACCAGATGTGCGGCGACAGACCGCCGTCCTGCCGCGGTCGAGTAGCCAGGATGCTGGGCCATGTAGGTGTCCACGATCAGATGGTGGACTTGAGGATAGCGGTACTCCCCATAGTCCCTGGCCAATACCTCGGTAACATGTACCGTGCACGCCACAGTATCTTGAATGGGGCAACATATGCCAATCTTTGCCATCCTGACCCTGGGCGCCGGCTGGCTTGCCATCTGGCTGAATGCTGGGACGGACCTTGCCAAAGCAGGCCCGAGGATGCTCTTGTGGCTGGCAACGCCGCACGTCACATCTTCTCTGTTATGCGCCTTTGCGGGTGATGATCACCCCAGCCAAGTCCCAAGTCGTGCTACGTACGGCTAGGGAGTCCCGACGGAGGCTCCCGCGATGTCATCAAGTTGCTGTTGGATGTCGTCGGGCAGCGGCTGCGGCTTGTGGTTTGCCAGGATGGACAACGCCTTCTCCCGGGCGCGCTGGCGCATGGTCTTGGCACCGTGGGCGAGCCAGGACTCATAGTTGCGGCGATCGAATAGTTCGGGATACCAGTCCTCCCTGAAGTGGGCACGGGTGTGTTCGGTGCTTAAAAAGTCGCCGCCGGGGCCGACCTGGTGGATGATGTCCAAGGCCAGGGTCTCGGCGTTGATCTCCAGCCCCTGCATAAAACGCTTGGTATAGGCGATCAACTCGCTGCAAATGACAATCTGCTCCACCGAGTTGGTCATGCCGCCATCCAGATAGCCTACGTCGTGGGCCATCTGGGCACCGGCCAGAGTCTCCAACAAGATGGAGAAGGCCGCTTCGGCAGCGGCCTGCTCATCAGGGAGCTTGGAATCGCTGCAGCCGGCCAGGCCAAAGATGGGCAGCCCGTAGCGATGGGCAAGCTCTACCAGCATGACGCGATTCGTGGGATCGGCATAACAGTCGATGGTCGTGCGCATGTCCAGCATGCTATTGACCCCACCGGTGAGGATGATGGGCGCGCCTTCGCGCTTGAGCTGGGCAATGACCAGCCCTGCCAATTCCCCGGCGTTGGCCAGGGCGATGGCGCCGGCTGCTGTCACTGGACCGCTGGCTCCACGCAAGACAAGGGGTGTATAGGTGGTAGGCAGGCCCTTGCCTGCCAGGAAGAGCAGTTTCTGCATGGATTCCTGGTTGTGGAGCAGGGCGTTTGAAACGTTGATGTAGCAGGCACAGATGGGGTTGCGGCGCAACTCCTCGGCCCCGCCGGCGACGGCCTCTGCCATCCTGATCACGTCGACACAGCCCCCGAATGCGGTGGTCACAAAGAGGATGGGCTTGGTGCTGTTCATCAGCATGGCCCGCATTTGGTGCCTGTCGGCGGTCTCCTGGACAAGGTCCCGGGCGAGGCAGAAGGACATGAGAAAGTCAATGTTGTCCAGCCCGTCACAGACGATGCTGGCCTCTACGATATCCTGCAAGGTACCCGGGCGGCGCTCGCCGGTGCGGATGTCGATCACATTGGGGCAATCAGACCCGGGTCCAAAGAACACATTGTTCCGCTCCAGGGGCATCACCCGCCGGCCGTTCCGGTCGCAGAGTACCGTTCGCTTGGGCGCCACGGACAGCGCCCACTCGATGATGCCGGGAGGGATACGCACCAGATTCCCCTCCTCAGCGGAGATTCCTTTCTTCTCAAGAAGGGCCAATGCCTCCGGCTCGTGAAGGCGTAGGCCAGTGCGATCGAGAATCTCCAGGCTGGCGTGATGGAGGCGCTGGATCTGATCGTCGGAAAGTTTGCGAAACTGCGGTGTGTCAAAGGAGGCATAGTTGCTCTGCAAGACCATGGGTCCTTCTCCCTGTTGGACATCCGCGTGATAGCGCGGTCGAGTAGATGCCGGGTCAGTGTGCTCCTGCTAGGGTCAAAGTTGCTGCCATGTCATTGAAGGCATCAAACTCAGTTTCAGTCATGGGTACAAGTACAAGTCGAATCATTGTTGTTCCCTCTTGTGAACTGAGTACACAACGCCTGCAGCGCATGAATTCAGTGGCGGAAACTGAGGTGAAGAAACCTAGGACTGCACGTCAAACGCAGGCCTGCTGCTGGATAGGTCAAGAGTTCGCCGCGTGAATGCATTATAGAGGAGAGTTCAGCGACAGTCAAGTTGTGCCGAGGGAGCCTGGATGGGGCCAGCCGAGGGGAGATCTACTCGCCTGGCGGTGTACTCTCCATGGTCGGCTGAACTGGAATGCATGCGTCTGCTCCGAGTCCCAGCATTTGGCAGCCGCAACAAAATATGGTAGGATAGCCCAGGATCAACAGCCCGCAATCGTTCCAGCCAAACTGCTGGGAGACCAAACGGAGAGGGGAGAATGCAGATCATCCTGATCGTCCTCGCGGGATTGCTGGGACTAGCCACCCTGTTGCTGGTCCTCGGTTGGCTGGGGCTGAAGGTGAGGCCCAGGCCTTTTCCCCCCTACCTCGAGCAGACGCCGGAACTCAAGACGATCCCCCTGCCAGAGGATCTTCCAGCGCCGGTCGCCCGCTTCTACCGAGCTGCCGCCGGCGACCAAATCCCGATCATCGATTCGGCCGTGATCAGCGGCCGGGCCAAGCTGCGCTTCATGGGCATCCCCTTCCCGGGGCGCTACCGCATCGTGCACGACTCCGGCCAGGGTTACCGGCACTATCTCGAGGCAACTCTCTTTGGTCTGCCGTTCCTAAAAGTCAACGAGGTTTATCTCGATGGCAAGAGCCGCCTCGAGTTGCCTTTCGGTGTGGTCGAGAACGAGCCCAAGGTGGACCGCTCTGCGAACCTGGGTCTTTGGGCGGAGTCAGTGTGGCTGCCCTCCATCTTTGTCACCGATCCCCGGGTTCGATGGGAAGCCGTTGACGATGTGACTGCCCTGCTCGTGGTGCCCTTTGGCGATGAGGTGGAGACGATTGTCGCCCGCTTCGACCCCAATACCGGCTTGCTGCATCTGCTTGAGGCCATGCGCTACAAGGAGGCCTCTGACGAGGACAGGATCTTGTGGATAAATGAAGTACTGGGCTGGCAGGCGTTCAACGGGGTTCTGGTCCCGTCGCCGGCCACCGTGACCTGGCTGGACGAGGGCACGCCCTGGTCGAGGTGGGAGCACGACGACGTGGTCTACAACGCCGATGTTTCGGAGTATATCCGGGCCAGGGGGCCCTGAGCCTGTCCGACGCCAACCCCCGGTTCCAACCTTGGTTGGATGACGTGTCTGGCTCTTGTGTGGTATACTCGGCGTATGAACGAAAACACGGATCAGGCACGGAAGAGATACAATCGAATGGTCAAAGTCAAATAGCTACCAACGCGGCAGAGGTTCCGGAAAGCACTGCTCTTACTCTCGCTGTTGCTCTTTCCGGTTACGCTCTACTACTTTTCTCCTGCCCTCATCCTGCAGGGGGCCGCGGAGGGCATCATCAACGCCAGTTTTGTCGTATTTGGTTTGATGTTTCTGTCCTCCCTGTTTGTCGGCCAACTATGGTGCGGCTGGGCCTGTCCGGCGGGCGCCCTGCAGGAGTTCGGTGCGCCAATCAACAACAAGCGCACGCCGGGAGGCAAGTTCAATTGGGTCAAGTGGTTCATCTGGATCCCCTGGATTGGTCTCATCGTTGTCCTGGCCGTGGGCGCCGGTGGCTACCATAGCGTCGATCCCTTTTTCCAGCTTGAGGGCGGGCTACCACACCATTTGCTGGATGGCGCCCTTTATGATCATCGGCCGCAAGATCCGCAACATCGTGGGCTGGCCTTCTCTGCGACTCCAGGCTACGCCCAACAAATGCAGCGATTGCCTGACCTGCACCCGTAGCTGCCCGATGAGCTTGGATGTCAATGGGATGGTCAAGAGCGCGCAGATGGAGGACAGTGAGTGCATCCTGTGTGGCAACTGTGTGGACGGCTGCTCCAGGGATGCCATCCGTTTCTCTTTCAGCGCGGGCAGGTAGGCCCGGGTCCCACCCTCAACTACTCGATCGCCGGAGACTTGCGACCGAGGCGGATTGGACTCGGCCGGCGACCTGTGCCCATCATGGAGAGGAGATGTCGCCGTGCAGCGTGATGGCGAGGACCCGAACTTTCCTTCACCCTGGCCATGGCCCGGACAAGCTCAATCAAAGGCACGATACGTGAACTTGCCGTTGACCATGGTTCCGGCTATGCTCACGGCCGGGTAGCTTTCTGGATCTAGGGCAAAGATGTCGCGGTCGAATAGGGCCAAGTCGGCGTACTTTTCCACGCTAATGCTGCCCTGTCGCTGCTCCTGTCCGCTGGTGATGGCGGCTGCCATGGTGAAGCCAAAGATCGCTTCCGCCAGGGTAAGGCGCTGGTCCGGATACCATGCCCGATTGAAGGGAGGCTCAGGGGCTTGCCGCATCACGGCTGCCATGATGCCCTGCCAGGGATCGACAGGAGCAAAGGGCGCATCTGAGCTAAAGACAACCAAGGTACCTGTCTCTAGTATGTCGCGGTAGGCATGGGTGGAACGGCCACGCTCACCCAGAATCTCATCCACAACGTCCCTGTCCGAGACCACGTGGACGGGGTTCATCGAGGCAACTATATTCAGTGGAGCCAGCCTTGCCCTGTCGGCGGGAGCGCAGATCTGGAGATGCTCAATGCGGTGCCGGAGTTGTTGTGGGGGAATGCCTCTCTTCGCCTCGTTGGCGCGTACGGTTTCCAGCACATCGAGTACATCATGGACCGCCTTGTCGCCGATAGCATGGATGGCCAGGCTCAGGCCCTTCTCGCTCGCCAGGCAAGCCTGTTCTGCCATCAACGCTTTGTCCGTCACGGCGATTCCACGATTGCCAGGATCGTCTCCGTAGGGGGCGAACATCAGGGCAGAACGGGTCCCCAAGGCGCCGTCGGCGAATATCTTGATGCTGCCTATGCGCAAGAAACCATCGCCAAAGCCGCTCTGCAGGCCAAGGGCAATGGCATGGTCCATGAGGTCAACCGGCAGGTGCTTGACGATGCGTAGCCCCAGTTGGCCACGCCGGTGCAACCATTGCAGTGCACGGAAACATGCGGCGCCATCCAGGTCGTGCAGGCCGACCAGCCCTTTCTGCCAGCAAAGTTCCTGGGCCTTTCTCATGGCTTCTGCCAATTTGGGTGTGCTCAGGGCTGGGATGTGCCGGGAGACCAGGGTCACGGCCTCTTCAAAGAGAATGCCTGTGGGGTTCCCACTGTCATCTCGCTGGATCTTGCCCCCGGGGGGATCTGGCGTCTGGGCAGTGATGCCAGCAATTTCCAGCGCCCGGCTGTTCACCCATGCCTCGTGCAGGAATATCCTGTGATCGAGAAGGACAGGGCACTGTCCAGCAACACGGTCCAGGTCGGCTGCCGTTGGCGGCGATGGGTCTGGCCACAGGTCATGGGCCCATCCATAGCCGTGCACCCACTCGTCAGGTTCCTTGCTGGCCGCTGCCTGGGCCACTCGCTGGACGGCTTCTTCCAGCGAGGGAACATCGAGCAGGTCGGTGCGGATCAAGGTGGCCGCCAGTCTCTCAAAGTGGACGTGGGCATCGATCAGACCTGGCGTAACGCTCCTTCCGCCTAGATTGACAATCTCCGTACCCTGGCTTGCCAACGGCAAGATCTCGTAGTCACGGCCTACGGCCACAAATTTCCCACGTTCTATGGCTACCGCTTCGGCTCTGGGTTTCTGTGGATCGACGGTGTATATACTGCCGTTATGCAAGATCGAGTCAGCCATAACAACTCCCCCCCTTCTGCCCGCAAAGGCGCAGTTGAACACCATGCAGACGTCGACTGCCGTGTGGATCAGTGGAACAACGATTGTCCGAAGATACACTATACCACAAGATAGAATAGTCGCAACTCGGGACGGCAGAGCATCACTGAGGAAGGTTGGTTGCTTGACAAGCCGGCTTGTGGTAAAATGAAAGTAGGGTAGTTCTGTCAACAGAGTGAGTGTCTTGAGGAGGAGCCCCCTCTGCCGGTCTGTACCCGGTGTGAGAGTAGCGTGCCCTGAGCGCCTTGGGCGTCGGGCGCGACCCGCAGTTAATATCTTCTTGGTGGCTCGGACTTTCTGAATGCTGAAGGCGCTTCTTCAGGCGCCCCTGGCAGGGGTCCAGACTGAAAGGTGAAACGAGTGATGGCCACTTCCGCAGGCCGGACCAGTAGCGCAAGTTGGGCACCGATGCTACTTGTGGTTGGGGCCTTGGTCCTGCTCCCTCTCCTTCTGGCCACGAGCCAGGTTCTCTGGGTGCGGTGGCTGGCGATCATGGTGCTTGCCTGGTGGCTGCCGGGGGCACTCCTGGTGGCGGTCTGGCGTCTCCCGGAGCTTGATCTGCCGACCGGCATCATCGTGGCATTCGGGCTCGGTCTGTGCTGGATGATCCTGCTAGGGCTTCTGGTACACTGGCTGCCGGGGCCGGTGGATCTCTGGCTTCTGATTGCTGCCTATGAGGTGGGTGCGATTGGCCTGCTGGCGGTTTTGCTGTGGCGACGGCCGCAACGGCTGGTGCCAGGAGTGCCAACCACCTGGGTGTGGTTGGTTGTGCTCCTTGTCCTGGTTTGTTTGCTGCGGATACCAGGGCTGGGCTACCACGACTTGCATATCGACGAGGTAGAGGTGTTGCGTCGCGCCAGGTGGGCCATCGAGGGGGTCGACGAGATACTGGCCGTGCACACCAAAGGCCCGGGCGAAATCGCGGTCGCCATGGTTACCTACCGTGCCTTGGGCACGGCCACCGAAGCTACCGCGCGACTGCCCTTCGCGTTGATGAGCGTCGGTAGTGTGCTGGCCACCGCCCTGCTGGGTCGCCGGCTCTTTTCGGCAGCTACCGGCTTCTGGGGTGGGGTGCTGCTTGCTTTCAATGGCTTTGCCCTGGGCCTGTCGCGCATCGTTCAGTACCAGCCAGCCGTGCTCTTGCTCTCGGTGTTGGCAGTTCTGTCTGCCTGGGAATTCGCCCAGCGCAGCGAGGGACGCTGGCTGGCCTTGGCGGCTGTCTTTGGCGCCTGCGGCGTTGTCATGCACTACGAGTTTGCGCTCCTCGCACCAGTGCTGGCGGTACTGACCTGGGCTGGCTGGAAGCGCGCGCCCGATAGGGGAGCGCTTTTGCGCTTGCCGCTGTGGGCCACGATCTTGGGGGTGGTCTTCATAGCTGCGGCCTACCTCCCCCCCATCCTGAATCCGCACCTGGCCAAGACACAGAGGCAGCTCGGGGCGCGGATGGGTGGTTTGGGCACATTCAATATCCCGACGCTCGTCGAGCTGGGCACGTTCTACAATTCCAGCTACTTTTTCGGAGGGCTGATCCTTCTGGGGACAGCCGGGATCATCCTCGGCTGGCGTAGGGCACGACGGCAAACCCTCGTGCTCGTGCTGTGGTTCTTACCATTCTTGATCTTGCTTCTCTTCTTGATGCGCCTGCCTGGTACCCACTTTTACGTGCTCATGCCAAGCTGGTCGCTGTTGGCAGCACTGCCCCTCGCTGCCATGACAGAGTCAAAGGCGCTGCGGCCTCTTGTGCGCGGGGGTCTGCTTGGCCTGGCCGTCGTCTGGCTGACCTTGTCAGCTGGCTACCTGTACCTGGCCTTCTTCCGGCAGGCCCCCGAATACATTGTCAACTACGAGGAGGAGCGGCTGTCCGTCTACGTGGCGCCATACGGCGAGGACGTGCCACTTGACCCCCGTTTCGGTTTTCCCGTCCAGGAAGGTTGGAAGACGTTGGGCCTGCTGGCCAAGTGGGGGTGCCTGCAGGGCACCTATAGCAGCAACGAAGCTTCTCGCATCCACCAGCGCTGGTACCTCAAAGACTTGGCCTACGTTGGCCCGGAGCGATCGCCCGACTATGTCTTTGTGGCCAAGCATGTGCAAGTCCTCCACCGCAAGTACGACGATAGCTGGCTTCAGGGCTATCGGCAGGTAGGCGAAGTGCGGGTGCGGGATGAGCCGCGTATCGAGATCTGGGCCAGACAGCCTCTGCCGATGTCCTATGTGACCTATGCGTCGGAGGATTATGCCGGTGTTTTCGACAGCGTACAACCCAGCCTTGAGGGCCGGCCCGGGATGCCGGTTCAGGTACGCGGGGACAGGTTCGCTGAGGAGCTGACCCTGGAGGCCGCGGGCCTGGCCCAGACGACCTACAGGCGAGGGGATGTCCTCCACCTGCTGCTGGTGTGGCGCCCCGAGATGCCTCTGACCAGGGACTACAAGTTCTTTGTCCATGTGGCGGATGAAAGCGAGCGCCCCCTGACGCAGTGGGATGGTTTCCCTTGCTTGAACCTGGGTCGTACCAGTCAGTGGGCGGCTGGTGAATCGATCGCGGACCACGTGGTAATGCCCATCCCCGACGATCTGCTGCCGGGCCACTACTCACTGCTGGTGGGCCTGTACGACGAGGCTAGCGGAGAGCGGCTGGGCGGCCAGGCTGTCAAGATCGCGACGATTACGATACATTAAGTGACCCCTTCTGGATGCAAGGGTATTCGAAGCAGAAGCGAGGAGCAGACCGGGATGAAGGATTTCGGCAGGCAGTTTGGTCCTGAGAAGGCAGTTGAGAGGGCTGTGGGGCAAGTTTGCGGCTTGGGGAACTGCTTCTGAAAGGCAGAAAAGGGATGGGCAAGCAGGAGGCAGCACACCGGATTCATGGAACACCTCCAATCTGCTTCGAAAGCCCCGCAAGCCCTGTGTTTGCCGCATGCCCCATCTCATGCTACAATAAAGCGATGGCCCGGTCTGCCGTGTTGGTAGGTTCCATGCGGGCGCCCACCTGACTAGGGGCGGGCCCATCCGACTGTTCTTCCTATGAGGCCATGAATGAAGATAGAGGAGCAAGTAACTGCTTGGCTGGCCCAACAGGATACCGATATCTATGTGGTCGGTGGCACAGTGCGGGACCGGTTGCTGGGACGCCCAGTCTACGACCTGGACCTTGCCGTGGCCGGTGATGGTCTGGTACTAGCCCGCCGGCTGGCCGACCGCTTTCGAGGCGCCTACTATCCTCTGGACGAGGTGCGAAAGACGGGGCGTGCGATCATGATCGACGCCAGTGGTCACCGTCTGGTCGTTGATGTCGCCTGCTTTCGTGGCACGGAGCCTTCGGGCTCGTATTCTCCAGAACAAAGCTTGGCTGCCGATCTGGACGACCGGGATTTTACTATCAACGCCTTGGCCGCTGACATTCATACCCCTGATGACATCGTTGACCGCCACGGCGGTCTGGATGATCTGGCTGCTGGCCTCATCCGTCCGGTGTCCGAGGGGAGTATTCGCAATGATCCCCTGCGCGCCTTACGGGCGGTCCGGCTGGCAGCCGGACTAGGTTTCTCGCTGGCCGCGGAGACCGTGATGCTCATCCGCCGCGACGGCGCAGAGCTGGGCCAGGTAGCGGCCGAACGCGTCCGCGATGAACTGGCTCGCCTGCTGGTTCTGCCCCGGTCTGCTCGCTATCTGGCCGAGCTGGAAACCCTCGGTTTGCTCACCGCGATCTTTCCTGAACTGGAACCTATGCGCGGTGTGGCCCAGTCGCCGCCCCATTACCTGGACGTGCTGGCTCATTCGCTGGAGACCGTTCGAGCGCTAGAGGCGCTACTGGACGCCTTGTTCTGTGAGGCCGGAACTGAGACGAAAGACGAAAGACGATGGACGAACGACAGTCCGCGGATGGACGGTCGGCGATGGCTCGAAGACGAGTTCCGGACAAAGACCGATACCCAATCTCCAACAGCCGATTTCCAACTGGCAGATCTGGCCCCATTCGCCGGCCGACTGCAGGCACACATGAACCAGAGGTTGGGCGAAGGGCGTCCGCGCTTGGTGGCGCTCAAGCTGGCGGCGCTGCTGCATGATGCGGGCAAGCCAGCAGCGCAAACCGTAGATCAGGACGGGAGGATCCGCTTCATCGGCCATGAGGCAGAGTCGGCCCGCATCACCGGCGAGGCCCTGCAACGCCTTCGGTTTAACAGGGCCGAGGTACGCCTTGGGGGAGTAATTGTCCGCTACCACCTGAGGCCCTTGTTACTGGCGGAACAGGAAAACGTCTCCTTTCGGGCGATCTATCGCTTCTTCCGCGATACAGGTGAGGCAGGGCCGGATGTGCTGTTGCATGCCTTGGCTGACCATGCCGCCACCTATTGCCCTGATTCAGCGACCGAGTCCTGGCTTCGGCTGGAACCACTGACGGTACGGATGCTATCAGACTACTACGACCGGCCTGAGGAGCGGGTCACGCCGCCACCACTCGTTGACGGCAATGACCTGATGCGCGAGTTTGAACTCAAGCCCGGCCCCCAGATCGGCGAGATGCTGGAGGCTGTGCGCGAGGCGCAGGTCAGCGGTAAGGTGCACACCCTCGGGCAAGCCCTAGCGCTGGTCCGTTCCCAACTGGCCGGGCGGCCCTGATCGAGCTGGTTCACAGGCCAGCGCGACCCGTGCCGCCATCATGTCGCTCGCCCCAACAACGATGCTGCCAGTTCGCATAGATGCGATTGAGCGGCGTTTGTGATCCCGGTTTGCTCCAGGCTCTTGAGGGCCTGGCGATAGAATGTCTCGGCCATCTCTTCGGAATACTTGCGGCCACCAAGCCCATCCAGGAGTTCCAGGGCGGATTCAATGCTGGATTGATCCAGTGGCCCCTCCTGGGCATATAGCTGTACCAGCTTTCTGGCCGTTCTGTGGTCAGAGTGGTTGAGGGCATAGACCACCGGCAGGGTCTTTTTCTTGTCCCGGATGTCGGTGGCCGCCGACTTGCCCGTCACCTGGGGGTCGCCCCAGGCTCCCAGGATGTCGTCCTGGATCTGAAAGGCCATGCCCAGGTTCTCGCCAAAGCGCAAAGTAGCTGTCGATGCAGGCCGGGTCGTCGGTGGCGACGATGGCTCCCATTTGTGTCGACGCCGCCAGCAGCGCCGCGGTCTTGTGCCGGATCATCCACAGGTACTGATCCAGGTCTACATCCAGCTGCTCCTCAAACGTCATGTCAAAGAACTGGCCCTCGCACAGGGCCAGGCAGGCCTGGTCCAGGGCCAGGGAGGCCGCTAGCTGGCGCGCCAGCGGCACATCCCGTTCGCTCAGGCGGTGCAGGGCCAGCCGGGCCAGCACGAACAGACCGTCGCCGACGTTGATGCCGTGGGCCGCTCCCCAGATGTCCCACACGGCGCGCCGGCCACGCCGGAAGTGGCTGCCGTCCTGGATGTCGTCGTGGACCAGGGAAAAGTTGTGGACCAGTTCCAGGGCAGCGGCCGCGGGCAAGCGCTGTTGTGGATCGCCGCCGGCCGCCTGCGCAGGCCAGCAGGCATAGCATCGGGCGCAGGCGCTTGCCGCTTTTGGCCTGGATCGGGCGCAGACTCCTCGTCGACCCAGCCCAGATGGTAGCGCATCATGCCATAGTAGGGTGCCAGACTGTGATGGGGAATACGCACAACTTGCTGGAGGTCGTCTTCAATCTGGGGCAAGAATTGGCCGAATGCCTCGTCCAAGCTCATGATGTTGCTCCTGTCACAGGGTCAGGGACATGCAGGTTTCCGGGAGCACAGGTTGTGCTCGGACCTCTTTGGTCACAAGAATACTATGCCGTGGCCCTCAGCGCAGGAGTACCTTTGAGGTCCTGTACGGTGGTGATACCACTGCAGAACATGACGATCCGCAGCATGTCGGCCAGCTCGTCGGCCAGATCGGTGACAGCCTGAGCGGAGATGTTGGCCGCTTTCAGGAACGGCCCGGCCAGCCCGCCCAGGTCGGCGCCCAGGGCCAGGGACTTGGCCAGGTCCATGCCGCTGCGCAGGCCGCCGCTGGCAATCAGCGGCATGTCGGGCAGGGCAGCCCGTACTTGGACCAGCGCCTCGGCGGTTGGAATGCCCCAGTCGGCGAATTCGGCGCACAGGCGCGCTGACGTTGCTCGGTGGGGGCGCGGTACATCTCTACCTGGCTCCACGAGGTGCCACCGGCTCCGGCCACGTCGATGGCGCTCACGCCAGCGTCCACCAGCTGCCGGGCCACGCCTGCCGAGATGCCCCAGCCCACCTCTTTGGCTACGACTGGCACGTCCAGCCCGCGACACACGATCTCAATCTTGGCCAGGAGTCCCCGCCAGTCGGTGTCGCCATCGACTTGCAGGGCCTCCTGCAGGGGGTTCAGGTGCAGGATCAGTGCGTCGGCTTCGACCAGATCTACCGCGCGCTGGCATTCTTCCAGGCCAAACCCGGTGTTGAGGTGGGCCGCGCCCAGGTTGGCCAAGAGGAGGATGTCGGGTGCCAGGTGGCGGACGCGGAAGGTGTTCAGTCAGGTGCGGCGCTTCGAGGGCTGCCCGCAGCGAGCCCAGGCCCATGGCGATGCCTGCTGCCTGGGCGCCTTCGGCCAGGTGTAGGTTGATGCGCTGGGCCTCGACGGTGCCGCCCGTCATGGACGAGATCAGCAGGGGCAGCCGCAGTTGCTTCGCCCAGGAAGGACGTGCGCAGGTCCACGTCATCCAGGGCAATCTCGGGCAGGGCGTTGTGGACAAAGCGGTAGCGCTCCAGGCCAGTGGTGAGTTGGGGAAAGTCCACGTTCTGCTCCAGGTTGATTGCCAGGTGCTCCGATTTGCGCTGTTCCAGCATCCTGCCCCCGTAACTTTCCATCAAGTGGCGTGTTGTACGAGAATAAGTCTCTGTTCCCAGAACTGTGTACAAGGCGCGAGGCACGCTGGAACAGAGGCTGCCGCCCGCGCATCTTACCAGGGGTGCTGCAGAATGTCAAACGGGTTGACGCGTCAAGGGACTTGACACTGCCGACCATCCCTGGTAGAATGGGCCGATCTTAAAGTGCAACAAGACAAGACCGTAGATTCAAAACGTATGGGATGAGTCCGGCAACAACATATTACCAGGAGGTGCTGTAGAGATGGCTGACATGAGCAAGGAGGAGCTCTTTGATCGAGTCAAGGACATCATCGTCGAGCAATTGGGCGTGGACCCGGAGAAGGTCACCATGGAAGCGCGTTTCCGCGAGGATCTGGAAGCCGATTCGTTGGACCTGGTCGAGCTGATCATGGAATTTGAGGACGTGTTCGGCGGCGAGATCTCGGACGAGGAAGCGCAGCAGATCAAGACGGTGGGTCAGGCCGTTGACTACCTTTACCAGCGCATGGAGGAGGGCGAATAGCCAGCGCTATTTGCCATGTGAGACAAAGACGCTGGGGACTGGCCGTGGGGCCGGTCTCCAGCGTCTTTGTGCAAGCGGGGCAATGGTTGTGGTGGATGCCGCGCCAGGTGGTTTCTCTGATCGGTGAGGGCATCACCAACGCAATGCCTGCAATGCATCTGGCTGCCCAAGTGGTAGCAGAGGCGGATGGGCTGACCATACTGGGGTTGTCCGAGTAGCAATCACAGACGGGGATGGTCATTGGACGCTGGGCATAACCTATGGAGAACAGTGTCGTCATTCTGGCTGGGGGCAAGAGTTCCAGACTGGGCAGGGACAAATCGTTCCTGCTGGTGGATGGGCAGCCCCTGGTAGCCCACGTCGTTCAGAAACTGTCCCTCTTGAGCGATGACCTTGTCGTCGTTACCAACGATCCGGTGCGCTACGAACCACTGGCCCTGCCCGCGCGCTTGGTGCCTGACGAACGGCGCGGGGAAGGCTCGCTGATGGGCCTCTACTCTGGGTTGAAAGCGGCTCGTCATGGCCGGGTATTGGCGGTTGCCTGCGACATGCCTTTCCTCAGCGTGCCGCTTCTGCGCTACATGCTGTCCCTGGCTAAGGGACACGACGTGGTCATCCCCCGTGTTGGTGGCTACCTGGAGCCGCTCCACGCTGTCTACAGCACGAGCTTGTCTACCGGCCATGGCTCGCCTGCTGGCCCAGGGCCGGCGCCAGATCATTGCCTTCTTCCACGAGGTACGGGTTCGCTACGTGGAGGAGGATGAGGTCGACCAGTTCGATCCCCACCACCTGTCGTTCATCAACGTGAACACTCCCGAGGATTGGGAGCGGGTTCAGCAGATTCTGAGAGAACAAGAACGGCCAACCCTAGTACTCGTAGCAACTGCCGCCGATGAACTCGCGCAGGGGCGAGGTCGGCGGGATCGCTTGCTCGTCCTGCTCCTCGATGGGGGCCACGACATCCAGAAGTTCGATGGACGCGCTCGGCGCGGTCGTAGTGCATCCACCCGCAGCGGATCGCCCTCGTACTCTTGGGCCCATTGGGCAAAGTTGTCCAGCAGCCTGCGGCGCATGACCGGCAGCTCGTAGGACAGCGCGCCGTTGACGATATAGTCGGTCGTGTTGGCGTAGGGGATGATGTTGCGCATCTCGCTGCTGCGCACATAGTGCCAGTGCTCCAGCGTGCGCTGGGGATCGTAGGCGCGGAAGCGTGGCGTCGCGGACCATGCGCCGCATCAGGCGCAGGTCGGTCCAGCGGACCATGCGGCCATCCGGCCCCTTCATCTGCAGCAGGGTCTCGATGTA
The DNA here is from genome assembly GCA_963700285.1 of uncultured Chloroflexia bacterium. Classification (GTDB taxonomy): domain Bacteria; phylum Chloroflexota; class Anaerolineae; order JAAYZQ01; family JAAYZQ01; genus CAWANP01. The sequence goes on from CAVOXA010000001.1 coordinate 1,573,489, forward strand.
GAGCTGGAACTTGCGCTCGTCGTGCTACGTCCTGCGGTCATGGCCGGGTACAGGCCGTGCAGGCTGTCGATGAGGATGATATCGTCCGGCCCGATGCGCATCGGCGTGACGTCGTCGTGCCGCTTGCCGGTCTTGAAATCGTAGTATGGGATGCGGACCTCTTCGCCAGCGATCAGGCGCACCAGGTGCTCGTTGATCAGCGCCAGGTCGAGGGCCTGGGGCGTCTCGAAATCATAGTCGCCGAACTCGTCCTTGGGATGCAGCTCCAGGTCAAAGAAATAGTTGTCCACGTTGAGGGTGACCAGGCTCAGGCCGACTCTGGGCCAGCCGCTCGCCCAGCTTGATCGTCGTCGTCGTCTTGCCCGACGACGATGGACCGGCGATGATGACCAGCCTGAGCTCGTCCCGCCGTTCGGCGATGAGCTGGGCGGCGGTGTCGATATCCTCCTCGTAGGCCCGATCCGATTCCTGGACAATGTGGGGAAACTCGCCCCTGGCGATGCGGGCGTTGAGTCGCTCGACGGTGTGCAGATCGTGGTCGACCGACCAGCGCAGCACCTCGTAGATCTTGCGCCAGGGGATGTTGCCCGATTCCCGGTAGCCCCGGGCAGCCTTTTCCCGGCGCCGCCTGGCGCGCTCCTCGCGGTAGAGGATGTAGGCCTTGGCTACCTTGGCATGGCCGTTTTCGATCAGGACCTTTTCGACCACGTCCTGGATCTCTTCGACGGTGGGGGATTGGCCGGGCGGTGTCGTCTCTTCCAGGATGGCCACCACCTGCCGGGTCAGGCCTTCGGCGATGGAGCGATCGCGGCCGCCAACGGCCACCGCCGCCCGGTAGATGGCATTGGTGATGCGCTCCGGCGTAAAGGGCACCACGGCGCCCGTGCGTTTGACGACGTGCGTGAGTTCTGTGACTCAGTTCTGGACCCTCACTGGCTCCAGCGCTACCTCCTCGCTATCCGCGTACGCTGGGACTTGCAGCGAACACAACAGGGGAGCGGAATCGTTTCCACTCCCCTGAGCTGGTGGAGATGGCGGGAGTCGAACCCGCGTCCAGAAGATTCGAACAGGGACATACTACAAGCTTAGTTGACCTTTTGGTTCTCGCCTTGACAGGCCGCCGACCAACAGGCTACTATCCAGGCCAGCCGATGCGGGGCACATAGTACTCCCCGCCTCTGATCCCACTTATCGGCGTCTGTGGGAGTGCACCCCCGGTTTGCTGTCGCCCGCCAATCTTCCCCCCGGGAGCGGGAAAGGGCGGACGTGACCGTCTAGCGGTCAAGCTTTCGCCTCACCGACTAGGCGGCAAGCGCGAGAGCTGGTGTGCGCTGTTTGGCACTTGTGTTTTGCCCGTTTTTCACGCGGTCCAGGCGCCTCGGCTTGCAGTCCCAGCCCAGCCTCCCCTGTCGAAACCATTTCATCCCCAGGCTGGTTAGTCGGAACATTATACCACACCCGGACAGATTGGCAAAATTTGGCGGATCCTCTGACCGGCGATACTTGCACGGCAGGGCGCTTTGCACCCGTCGCGAAACTTGAAGGGGGCCTGCGCTATTTTTCAGGGTCCGTCAAGTTTCGCTTCTGCATCCAGGCCGGCAGGTGATCCCGCAACCGGGCTACCAGCGCCGCTCCGTCTGCGGGATCAAGCTGCAGGATGCCTTGCTGACCAGCATCGACCAGGGCCAGTTGCTGTTGCTCCAGGGAGACGCCCGGTGGGCAGGGAACCACGTGCCAGTGGACGTGGGCGTTGGCCTCCTGGCTGCCCAGGGAAAGAAGATAGACCCGCTCGGGCTTTAGGGCAAGCCGCACTGCCTCGGCCACCGCGTGGACGATGCGCTGCAAGGATAGGTATTGATGCAAGGTAAAATCGCCCGTAACCTGCTCATGATGAGCGACGGGCGCCACCAGTACGTAGCCATAGACAGTAGGGAACCGGTTCAAGAAAGCGATAGCTTCCTTGCTCTCCCAGACGATGTGATGCTGGGCCAGCGTGGGATCGCGCTCGATCAGGCGGCAGATGAAGCAGCCCTGGGCTACCTCTTGGAGGTAGTCATCCAGGTCGAGGCTCACCCGCTGCTGGGTACTCAGTACGCCCGCAGCGCGCAGGGCCTCGGCGATGATGCGCTGGTCCCGGACCGGATCCCGGTACAGCCGTCCTTGCTTGTCGGTCTCAAAGCCCCTGTGGTCGAGGATGACCAGTTGCATGCGGTTGGCGTCTGCCCATGCCTGCCGGCGCTGATCGTATAGGCGGCGTTGGTGGCCGCGGGATACCCCGCTTACTGTGGTACCTTCATCCATGATGGGCACGGGGGCGCTGTGCTGCCATTCCCAGTACTCTACGATGAGGCGGTGCCGGGGAAAGTAGCCATCGACGGGCAGTGCCCTGCGCTTGCCATCCTTGCCTGGATCGCCCAAGAGCGAGGGAAATCGATGCTGCCAGCGGTAGTCGGGTTCGGCCAGGATCCTGGCCACCAGGTCGAGGATGTACTTTTCGTCGCTTTCAGCGCGAGGAGGCATGGTTACCTCGTAGTGTGGCCCGAACCCTCGTTCTGGCCAAGGGAGGCGATACGGCTTGCCTGGGGAACGATCCACAGGTCAGCCGTTCCCGCCACGTTGAGGGTTGTGTCGGTGATGAGTACGGTCCTCAGGAAAAGTTCGAGCCAGACCCCATCCCTGATCTGTGCCTTCCAGACGACAGAGTCGCCCACCTCGCGATAGGGGTAGCCTTCGATATTGGCCAAATGGGCGCCCTGATCTGTTTTTCCAGCATAGATGAACACAGTGCCCGGGATGGCGGCGCCCTTCTTGATGCGATGGGCCACAGGCAACTTGTAGTGGACTGGAGCAAGCTCGTTGGGCAGCGCGGGCTGGGGTACCGGATCAGTGATGGCGACCTCGGCCGAGCCCGCCACGTGCAGTTTGTCTTCGGTAATCAGGACAACCCGCAGGCTCAGGTCCGTGGCAACTCCGTCGGCCAGGTCACCCTTCCAGTTCAGAGAGTCACCCATTTTTTTGAGTGCTTGCTGTCCCCCGATGGATACCCGGGCGCCCTCCTCGCTTTTGCCGACATACTGGATGTCCGTTCCCGGCAGAAACGCACCCTGGGCGATGCCAATCTCCACCGGGCCGGAATAAGCCAGCGCCGCGGCCCGGGCGTCCTTGCCTGGCCTGCAGGTGGCCAGCAGGACCAACAGCGTTGTGGCTAGCACAGCCAGCGGCAGCCACTTGCCGATTCCTCCCAGCATCCTTTTGCCCAGCGTGTTTAGTAGCATCTTGCCGAGTGCACCGAGCAACCTTGAACTCGTCTCAGTGAGCAACCACTGGCTCATCCCGTGCCTCCTCTGCCAGCCATTCCTCGAAGAAGGCCAGCACTCGTGCCCGATACTCTTCTGGACGGGCTTGGTCGATCCGGCGGTGTTCTGCTTCTTGGACGATCCAGAGGGCCTTGGGGTTCCCCGCGGCGGCATGTAGTGCCTCGATCTCTGCCGGATCTACGTAGCGATCCCGACCACCATGGACAAACAAGATAGGGCGTGGGCTGATCAGGTGGACCCAACGCTGGGGATCGGCTTCGGCCAGATCGCAACCCAGGCGCCAGCCAGCGATGCGCATGGTCCACGGGGTCACGATCCTGGCCAGCCAGAGGGGGATGCCACGCTGCTGGAGGCCAGCCTGCAGCGTGGGCCGGAGCCGGGCGAACCCTCCGTCCGAGACGATCGCGGCAATGGCTGGGTTTTGGGCCGCCGTACTGATGGCTACGGCGCCCCCCATCGAAAAGCCCAGAACACCAACCTGGTCGATGCCCAGTGCTTGAGCATAGTCCACCGCAGCTAGCAGATCCAGACGCTCGTAATAGCCCATGGAAACCTGCCGACCTTCGCTGCGGCCGTGGCCTCGAAAATCAAACTGGAGCACGTTGAAACCACGTTTCTGAAAAATGGGCACGTATCGCAAGTCTGAATCAAGACTGCCCGCGTGGCCGTGGCAAAAAACGATTGTGCCGCGCTGTGGTTTGCTGCCTGGTATGAACCAGCCACCCAGACGCAGGCCATCGCGGCTGCGGAAGCTGACCTCTTCATAGTCCAGAGCCAACTCGGCCGGATCGGCAGGGGAGTCAGGCGTCCTGCGCTGGATGAGTTGGGTGGCGGCAAACCAGCCGAGCATGAACAGTGCGGCAGTGGCGATGGCCGATAGGCTCACCACGGTGACCGTCGCCACGAGCATCAGGTACATGGTTACTCCTACGTGGTGTCTGTGGTCGGAGCAATCTCAGCTTGGGGAGAGGCTAGCTTGCTCTCTGAGGTCGTAGCTGTGCCCCGGCTGCGCACAAAGCGTGTCAATGCCACCATGCCCACAGCAACTGCCAAGGCGAGGCTGGCAAGGAGGGTGAAGGTCACGGTGGTACCAAGCTCTCCTGTCATTTGGCCGGCGCCGGTCAATTCGCTGCCCTGCAGGCCCAGCGAGGCCAAGGCCATACCCGCAACCAGCAGATTCCATAGGCTGTGGATGCCCACGCTGAGTGCGCCGAGGCCTAACCCCTGGCCCCAATGTTTTTCTAGCAGTGCATAGTACCAGGCCAGGCCCATCAGCGCGCCCGTGAAACAGTGCAGCAGTGTGGCGCCAAGTCGAAAGGTGACGACCACCGCCCAACTGTCCATTCCCCCGAGACTGTTGAACAAGCCTTCGGCCAGGGCGAACCCAGCCCCACCTGCCAGACCCCACAAAAACGCCTGGGGCATGCTGGGACGTCGATAGGCTCGCAGCGGCACGCCAATGGTCTTGACCAACTCTTCGATCAGGGGCACGGCGATGGCAAAGACAAAGAATGCGAAGAACAATATGAGAGGTGACCTGGCCAGTGAGGCCAAGTTCCCCGGGGCCTCCAGCCAGGCCGGGTCCTGAAGATGGCCGGCAAGGACCTGTAGCTGCTCCAGACCGCCAGGCTTCACCGCCACAAGGCCTAGCATGACGATCAGCGTGCCTATGACGATGGTTATCTCCAGGGAAAATGCCAGGGCAGTGGCGACTAGAGCGCCACTGCTCAACTGGAACACCATGTCGCGATTGCGGGTGACGCCGCCCAAACTTCGGGCCACCAACGCCATGATGACCACGGGAGGCAATCCAGCGGCCAGTACGTGGAGGAGAGGAAATGTGAGTGCCGGCATCAAGTCCGACCGTAGGACGGCCTGGCCAAGGATGACAGCGAGCAGAAAGAATAGAGCCCAGATCCCGACAAAGCGGGGCAAGAACCATCGCGATCCGCGGCCCTGAATGGACTGCCATGCCTGCCAGGCCAGAGCGGAGCCGAGGCCCACGGCCAAGGCCAGGAAGGAGACACTGGCCGCACTCAGGATCAGACGGTCGCCTGTCTCCAGGAGACTGACAAAGAACCCAATGCTGCCAGCCGATAACCCGATGGCGATGAGGGACAGCGCGCCGATGAGAATCAGAATACGGACGAGGCCCAGCGTGGGGTTGCTCTCTGTCCGAGGCGCCACATTGCTCGCGATGATGCTTTGCTTACTACTGGATCTGTTGTCGCTCATTAGCCACTGGCCCCCTTCTGCTTGCAGGACTGTATCACATTTTGGCTCCCTTGTCCAGCCATCAGCGGAGTAGCCTGCGGCATACTCTCGTTGCTGGCAGTTGAACTAGCCCATGATCTGGTGTATACTATGCTCATCCTGTGTTGTGGGTGATCTCAAGTGAAGGACTGGAGATCGGGGCTGCGTTCCTTGTCGGCGCAAATGGTTGTGAGTTCTATTGCGCTTGTGTTGCTGATGGCCGCGGCGGCGGGTCTTCCGGCTGTATGGCTCATCCGGGAGCAGCTTGATCGCCATGCCTGGTCCCAGGTAGAGCAGGGGCGTCTGGCGGCTCAGGCGCTTTATGCCGTTCAGCAAAGCGAATTGGCGGGCCTGGCGACTTTGGCGGCACAGCGTCCTACCCTCGGCTACCTACTGGTGGACGGCGATCAGGATGCGCTCTCGGCCTACCTGGCCACCCTCCGCGAGGGCTCGGGACTCGATCTGGTTCTCGTCTGTGATGCCGGTCAGCTGGTCTCCCATGCTGGTGAGTCGATCGCGGTGGACTATTGCGCGGAAAGCCTGCTTTCTAACTTTTATGTCGTTCCGGCCGGTCCGGTCGTCCAGGCCTGGCACTTTGCTTCCCATGTCCTGGCCAATGAGGCAGGAGATCCCCTGGGCAGTGTGGTTGTGGGTCTGGCCCTGGATGATGAGTTCGCGAGACAGATGCGCAGCCAGACTGGCCTGGAGCACGCGCTCCTGGTGGACGGGGAACCGGTGGCAACCAGCCTGGCTGCGCGCAAGGTGCGGCTGCCGGCTGCAGGTGGGGATGCAGCCCAGGGTACCTATACCCTGGCCGGCCGGCCTTACTACGCTGCCCGGTTTCCGCTGGATGGGGCTGGCCCAGAGGCAGAGGTAGCGCTGGATGTGGCAGAGATCACCATGACGCAGCGGCGATTGGTCCTGACGTTGGCCGGCAGCATCCTGGCGGTGGGGGTAGTGGCCTCTCTGCTGGGGACCTACCTGGCCCGGCGGATTGGCCGGCCGCTCGCTCGCCTTGCCGACGCCGCTGGTGCCATGAGCCGAGAGGATCTCGATCGCCCTTTGGCTGTCGAGACTCGCGTCCGGGAGATAGCCTTGCTAGCCCAGGCCCTGGAAAATGCCCGTGCCGACTTGAATCGTTCCTTGGCCGAGTTGCGCCAGGAGAAAGCCTGGACCGATCACCTGTTGGATGCCATCGTTGAGGGGATCGCAACCCTGGATCAGCGAGGCCGCGTCACCTTTTTCAGTCGAGGAGCGGAACGGATCACGGGTTGGCAGCGCGACGAGGCGGTGGGCAGCAGTTGTGATCGCGTGTTCCGGCCAATCGAGACCGATGAGCCCTTTAGCAAGCTCATTCCTGTACCGGGACACCGCCGCAAGATCCTGGTGGAACTCCGCGATGGGCGTCAGGTTACCCTGGCCGTGACGGGTGCTCAACTGTTTTCTCCGGAACGGGGGAATGCCAGGGTGGCGCTGGTCTTTCGCGACGTAAGTGAGGAAGAAGCGGTGCATCGCCTCCTGGGCCACTTTTTGGCCAACGTAGCTCACGAGTTTCGTACGCCCTTGTCCTCCCTCGCGGCCTCAGTCGAGCTGCTTTTGGACCAGGCGCCGGATCTCCAGCTATCTGAGCTCGAGGAGCTACTGACTGCCCTTCACTTGGGGGTTCTGGGCCTGCAGACGCTGATTGACAACCTTTTGGAGAGTGCCAGCATCGAGGCCGGGCATTTTCGAGTGCAGCCCCGTCCCTCCAACCTGGGCGACATCATCGCCGAGGCGCTCAGGACGATGCAGCCTCTGCTGGACAAACGTGAGCAGCGGCTCGTGGTAGAGCTGCCAGTCGCAACCCCTGTGGTACAGGCCGATCCACGGCGAACCACACAGGTCTTGGTCAATCTGCTGTCCAACGCCAGCAAGTATGGCCCAGACGACGCCGAGATCGAGGTCCGGGCAGTTGTGGCAGGGGACCGGATCCAGGTGAGTGTCTCTGACTCGGGGCCTGGTGTGTCAGCCAACTACCGGAAAGATCTGTTTCGGCGCTTTGTACATCCTATCTCCGGCAGCGACCTTGCCCAGGTCGGCGTTGGCCTAGGGTTGTCAGTTGTCAAGGCTGTAGTAGAAGCCCAGGGCGGGCAGGTTGGGGTGAATGATCGGGAGGGAGGCGGCTCTCTCTTCTGGTTCACCCTCCCGATGGCTAGTCCTTGAGAATTGTCAGCGCTGGAGGTTGATCTCTGATGGTAAAGATTTTGGGGGCTGGATGGTGAAAGCGCTTGTTGTTGACGATGATCGCGTTCTGTCCGATGTCCTGGCCTTTACCCTTCGCCGCGAAGGCTTTCAGGTGATCCAGGCCTTTGACGGCGAGCTTGCCTTGCAGTCTTGGGCCGAGGAGGAGCCGGATCTGATCGTGCTGGACGTCAATATGCCCAAGCTCGATGGATTTGCTGTCTGCCGCCGCATCCGTGAGGAGGAAAGAGGCACAAAGCTGGCCGGTACGCCGATCATCCTGCTTACTGTTCGGGGCGAGGAGGACGACATTGTGCGTGGCCTGGAACTGGGCGCTGACGACTATATCACCAAGCCTTTCAGCCCGCGCCAGCTTGTCGCCCGGGCTCACGCCCTGCTGCGCCGGGCTGGTATGGTAGCGGCGGCTGATACTGCAGGTATCCGCTGTGTCGGGGCGCTGGTGCTGGATCCGAGCCGGCGCGAAGTGCACATGGGGCAGGGTCCGAGCGTACCGCTCACCCCTCTGGAGAGCCGCCTCCTGAGCTATTTAATGCTCAATGCTGGACATCTTCTGACGGCAGATGCTATCATCGGCCACGTCTGGGGGGTTGAGGGGGGTGACCGTGATATGCTCCGCCAACTGGTCTATCGTCTGCGCAGCAAGCTTGTGCAGGCGGTGGGCGCGCAGGCAGATATGCCCCCAAGTTCTGCTGCCTACATCGAAACCGTGCCTGGCCTGGGTTATGGGTTGATTGTTCCCCCCATTCCCAAAGCGGATTAGAAGCTGGCCAACCCTCCTCCCCGTTGCAGCGAAGGTATTTTCCGAAAACTGTAACAGCTTTGTCACGGCTGCATCACAAAGCTTGTTACTTCCCCTGGCTATGATAGGAGTGTAGCTTGGGGAGGTCTGTGCATGATGTCGTTGCCCGTGAAGCGGTCGTCTCTGTACTGGGAGCGGCGCGGTGCGTTGTACGGGGTGATCCTCTGACTATTGATGCGCAGTTGGCAGAGATGTCGAGACAGACCGCCTTTCGTCCTCGGCTGACGCGATCTTGGCCCATTCCCGCGATCTCTGGCCGCCAGGATGCTTGAACGTGCGGACCAGGGTGCAGGTTGGGCATCTGAAAGAAAGGGGGGGCATCGTGGTGACTCAGATCCTCGTTCCATTGGATGGTTCAGTTTTGGCCGAGCAGGCGATCTCCTGCGCCGTGATGCTCAGCCGGAGCTTGCCATCTGAACTCATCTTGTTCCGCGCCGTTTCAATGCCGCTTGACGTACGGCAGATCCTGGACAGCGCCGATCTCCAGGTTGAGGCGCTGATGCAACAGGACGAGGCTGAGGCCAACCATTATCTGGAGGAGATGGCTGACTCACTTCGGGTGACTGGCCTGACCGTCCATCCCGTCGTCCAGCGCGGGCCTGCGGCGGAATCCATCGTGGACTATGCCGGGCAGAGGGCCATCCAGCAGATCGTCATGGCTACTCACGGCTACAGTGGCCTCAAGCGGTGGAGGCACGGCAGTGTGGCTGAGCGTGTTCTCCAGGCAGCCAGTATTCCGGTGCTTCTGGTACGTGCGAGAGAGGGTACAGCGTACGATTTAGGACAGCCCAAGTCATGCAAGCGCATTCTGGTGCCATTGGACGGCTCGGAGTTGGCCGAGCAGGTTTTGCCAGTGGTCATACCGATTGCCCTGGCCCTTGGCAGTGAGATTACCGTCTTTCGGGTGCCTATCGTCTATACTCCCGGGTCACTCATGGGTGAGTGGTACGTACCCCTGGCAGGTGACTTTGAGATGGCGGGGCAGAGCGCCCAGGCCTACCTGGATCGGGTGGCCAGCCGTCTGAAGGAGCAAGGGATTAGGGCATCTTTGGCCACGCAGATAGGCGCTGTGGCTAACTCTATCATCGGATATGCCGAGGCCAATCGTGTAGACCTGATCGCCATGTGTACACATGGCCGGACAGGCCTGGCACGGTGGGCACTGGGCAGTGTCGCCGATAAGGTACTCCGGGCTGGGGGCATCCCGATGCTGTTGGTACGGGCAAAGTAGAGGGGTTCCCGGGAAGCGATACATGCAGCAACGGCAAAGGTCCCTGGCTCATTGAGCAGGCGCTCGCCCACTGCAGCTAATCTGGCAGGTTGCTGACCCTGATCCTTGAGAGGGAGAGGAGGCAGCGCGATGTTTTCAAGAATTCTACTGGCTACGGATGGCTCTACTCACGCTCACGTTGCGCTCAGGTATGCCCGGGATCTGGCCCTGCGGCATGATGCCGAGGTTGTTGTGATCCACGCTTTTGAGCCCGTGTCTACCTATTTGGGTGAACCATGGCTGCATCGGGTCATGGCTTGTCACGTTGCCGCAGGACGAGATATCGCAGACCTGGCGGCGCGGGAATTGCTGGAGGCCGGTGTTGACGTCGAGGTTGAGGTCCTGGAGGGGCCGCCAGCCGATGCCATCCTGCGCGTGGCCGATGTCCGCCAGTGTGACTTGATTCTGATGGGCAGCCGGGGCCGTGGCACACTGGCAAGTCTTGCTTCTGGGCAGTGTGTCGCAACGCGTGTTGAGCCACGCCCGTATACCGGTAATGATTGTCAGTGCCAAGGTGGCGAAACCCAGCCAGGGCACACCAAGCCCAGAATGGCCAATCGCCTAGATCCCCGTTGGGCGCAACTGGTGCCTGGAGGCACTTTTGTTGGCCTCAGCCGGGTGTGGTTGCTCTGGCCGACGATCCTGCCCGTCTCTCCCGGAGCCAGCTCCACACGGTGCCCCGGCGCGGCGCAAAGAGAAATGCAGCGGCAAAAAAGACTGTGCAGACCAATACGACTGCAGCTCCTGAAGCAATATTGACATAAAAAGAAAGGTAGAGTCCTGCCACCGAGGAGACCGCGCCGATGGCTGCCCCAACGATCATCATGTGCCACAACCGGCGCGTGAGCAGGTAGGCCGTAGCAGCGGGTGTGACCAACATGGCCACCATCAGCGCCACGCCCACGGTCTGCAGCGAGACGACGACGGTCAGGGCGATGAGTACCAGCAAAAGGTAGTGTAGGGCGGTCAAGGGCAGGCGCAGGGTGGCAGCCAGGATGGGATCGAAGGAGATGACCAGTAGCTCCTTGTAGAGCAGGATCACGAACAGTAGCACGATGGCGCCCAGCGCCGCGGTCAGCGCGAGATCGCTATTGGACACGCCCAGCACGTTGCCAAAGAGGATGTGGGTCAGATCCACGCTGTAGGTCTGAACCGTGGACAGGAGCGCCACCCCAAGGGCAAAGCTGGCGGCAAAGATTACGCCAATGGCGGTGTCCTCCTTTACCTGTCCCCGGCGGCTCAGGTATCCGATGCCCACGGCCGTCAAGAGGCCCATGACCAGGGCACCCCAAAAGAGATTGATTTCCAGCAGATAGGCGATGGCAATGCCGGGCAGAATGGCGTGGGCCAGTGCGTCACCGAAAAAGGCCATGCCGCGCAGCACCACGTAGGTGCCCACCACGGCGCAAAGTGTGCCGACCATCAGCGATGCCAACAGCCCGCGGACCATGAAGGGGTAGCGCAGCGGCTCGACGATCAACTCCAGTAGGTCAGCCATGATGATGCCCCTCCTCGCCGCAGCAGTCAATGTCGCCCAGGACCATGGCATAGTCTTCACCGCGCCAAAGCGCCGAGCCGCCATAGGCCGCCGCCAGGGTCTGTGGTGTGACTGCTTCTCGCGGCCTTCCGTAGGCAATGAGCTGGTGGTTGAGGAGGGCCAGCCGGTCGAAACGTTCCACGGCCAGATTCAGGTCGTGGGTCGAGACCAGCACGGTGACCCTCTGCTCGCGCAGGCGGTCCAGGATCTCCAGGATGGCCTCCTGCGAGGGCGTGTCCACGCCGGTAAAGGGCTCGTCCATGAGCAGGATGGTGGCCTCCTGGGCCAGGGCCCGGGCGATGAATACCCGCTGCTGCTGCCCACCGGACAGTTCGCCGATCTGCCTGGCGGCATAGTCCTGCATGCCCACCTGCCTCAGGCAGCGCCGTACAATCTCGCGGTCTGAGGGACGCTGCCAGCGCAGCCAGCCCATTTTGGAAACGCGGCCCATCATGACCGCGTCGTGGACGGTTACCGGAAAGCTCCAGTCCACGGCCGATCGTTGGGTGACGTACCCAAACTCGGCGCCGTCTGCTTCCACTTTACCGGCTGTAGGATGGACTAGGCCAACCAGCGCCTTGAACAGTGTGCTCTTGCCCGCCCCATTGGGACCGACGATGGCCACCCGCTCACCAGCTTGGACATCAAGACTCACACCTTCCAAGGCGTTGGTGCCGTTGTACCGTACTGTCAGGTTCTGGACCTTTAGAACTGCTGTCATCATTCTCGCCGTCTCTGCCCGCCCCGCGTTGGGTTCTCCCCGTGCCGCGGAACAGCTCCCTATTTCAGGGCATCCACGATGGCCTCCGTGTCAAAGCGGATCAGCAGAACATAGGTCTCCGCGCCGCTGCCAGGTTTGCCCAGCGAACCGGAGTACAGCGGTATCAGCTCGACGGCCGTATCCTCGGCAACTTGTTGCACCAGCTTGGGGTTGACCGTACTCTCGGAAAAGACAGCCGGTACGCCATATTCGAGGATGATATCCTCCAGAGCAGCGATATCCTGGGCTGATGGCTCAGACGAGGGACTGAGCGGAAAGACGGCGCCCAGTTGCTCCAGGCCGTAGCGATGGGCAAAGTAACCAAAGATGGGGTGGTTGGTCACCAGTTTTCGGTTGGCCTCCGGTATCTGGGCGACTTGCTCTTGTACCCAGGTGTCCAACTCCTCAAGCTCGTCGATGTACGCCTCGGCGTTCTTCTCATAATTGCCTGTACCGGCTGGGTCCAAGCTACTCAGTGTGCGCTCGATCTCTTTGACCCAGACGATCACGTTGGGTACGCTGAACCAGACATGTGGGTCGGCCTCGTCGTGACCGTGGCGGTCCACCTCTCCCTCGTGGCTTTCGGCCAATGCCAAAACCTCGAGGCCGTCCGAGACGTAGACGCGAGCAGCCTTTCCTCCGGCGCTTTCCAGCATTTCTTCCAGGCTTGCTTCCAGGCCGAGACCGTTGGCAAACACCACGTCGGCGTCATGAACGGCTGCCGTATCGGCCGGCGTCGGCACGAAACTATGGGGGTCCTCGCCGATGGCCATCAGTGTGGTCAACTCGATCCGGTCGCCACCCACGTTCTGTACGATGTCCCCCAGGATGCTGGTTGTGGCCACTACTTGGATTTTCTCACTGGCTCCAAGAGGGATGGCTTCCAGGACCTCTGACGTACCATGCGGCTCGCCGCTTGGCTCTGCTGCGCTTTGGTTGCAGGCACCAACCCCGGCCAGCACAAGAAGGGCCGCCCCTGAAATTAGCAGCCACTCTCTGACTTTCAGCTTCATCTAGTTCCCATCCTCTGTTCAGGCGCAACGTAGATCTGAACTACTGGCATGCGGTACAGAGTCCTTGCAGCTCTAGCAGGTGATCCTCTATGACATATCCTGTCGTCTGGCTCACGCTGGATAGAAAAGGTGATAGATCGCAGCCCTCAAACTCAACGGCCGCGCCACACTGGCGGCAGACCAGGTGATGGCGATGACCGTGGTCCGCAGCGGCATAACTATGACAGCCATTTTCTGTGTGGATGCGCCGCACAAAGCCCATCTCGGCCAGAAGGTCCAGTGTGCGATAGACAGTCACCAGTCCCACAGTGGAGTAGTGTGACCGGGCCCGTGCGTGGATCTCCCCAGGGCTTGAGCAGCCGCCGTCCCCCAGCAGTGCGCGGATCACCGCCCGGCGCGGCTGGGTGATGCGGTAGCCTGCTTGGCCCATCTGCTGGACAATACTCCGCTCAGATAGCATGTTCAAAGGTATGCAGAATCCCCAGTTCTTATTGAAAAATAATGTCAATAGTGGTAATCAGAATAGCATGAGAACTCTGGAATGTCAAATGCAGTCGCCAACAGATCGGGGATCTTGAGGGGCGTACCTGCCTCGAGTGCTGATTCAGGCTTCGATCCAGGGTGCGCTCGCGTCTCTCTAGTCATGCTGCGCTCAGGGACTACTGTGCAGACGTCTTACCCTCCCAAAGTGGGCAAGCTCGTTTGGCTACCACCACGGCGACTCCGCCAGCCGCCAGTCCTTCCTCAATGGCAGCTTGCGTCGGCTGTCTCTGCTCAGGATCCACGACGCGGACACTGGCTGCGCCGGTGGCCCGGATCAGGGCGATGAGATCAACCGGCTTGCGTGGCTTTCCTTGGGCATCATGGGCCGTTGCGGGGTGGGGTTGCCCGCCGGAAAGGGCTGTGGTTTCGTTGGCCAGCACGATGACGAGAAGATCCAGACCGGCCTGGACGGCGTCGATCAACTCTCCCAGGCCGCTGTGCAGCAGGGCGGAGTCGCCCGACAGGGCCACGATGCTCTGCGGGATGTTGGTTCGTGCCAGCCCGGCGGCCAGGCCGATGCTGGAACCCATGCCGTACTTTACGTCAAGCAGCTGCCATGGCGGTAGCTGTGTCCGGACCATGCAGCCCGTCTCGCCGGTGATGACAAAGGCGTCCCGCCCGCCACGGCGCTCCATGACAGCCAATAGAGACTCAACGGCTGGAACGTAAGGACAGTCGTCACACAGGGGCTGGCGGCTGGGCCTGCTCCTGCCCGTGGGCTCAAAGGTGGGCCAGGGCCAGTCAGGCATCAGTGCGGCCAGGGCCTGGGCGATCTGAGGGGCAAAAAGCTCGCCAGCGCTCGGGACATGGTTGCTGCTGCGCCCATAGATGGGCAGAGCGATGCCAGCCCGCTGGGCGATGGCTTGTACTTTGGTCTCCACGTAGGGCGCGGTCTCTTCCAGTACCAGCGTCGCGTCCGCTTGCTCCAGGAAGGCAGCGATCTTTGCATGAGGAAGGGGATGCAGGGTCCCCAGGCGGAGGATCCGGAAAGGGGGATGGCTGCTATCTGCCAGAACCTCGGCCAGTTTCCGGTAGGTATAACCGGCGGCAATGACCGCCTTCTGGCCTTTCCCTTCCTCCCCGTTCTGAAAAGATGTCTCGAACTCGGCCCGTATGCTGTGCAGCTTGGCCTGGAGGCGCCGGTGATAGTCTACGACGTGCACAGGCAGGACGTTGAAGCGGTCGCCCTGGCGGTCAAAACGTGATGGTTGCAGGGTCCGCCTGGCTGCCGGCAAGAGATCAATGCCAACCTGTTCCAGAGCCAGCGCCCGTGTAATGCGAACTACGACAGGAACCTGGAAGCGTTCCGAAAGGTTGAATGCCTGGCCCATCAGGCTGCGGCTTTCCTCCGCGGATGTGGGTTCCAGCAGAGGTACCTCGGCGGCAGCGATGAGCGGGCGAGAATCCTCTTCGTTCTGGGAGCCCCAGCCGCCAGGATCATCGCCGACCAGGATCACAAAGCCCCCGCTGCCGGGGGCCAGATTGCTGACCATGAGCGAGTCGAGGGCCACATTGAGGCCTACACTCTTTAGGCAGAGGAGTGAACGGACCCCGGCCAGTGACGTGCCAAAGGCCGCATCAAAGGCAGATTTCTCGTTGATAGCCCAGTCAATGCGGATGCCATCACCGGCCAGGTGCAGCAGCGCATCAACGATGGCTGTGCTGGGTGCGCCTGGATACCCGGTAACGAACTGCACACCTGTTTCCAACGCCCCGCGGGCCAGGGCCTCGCTGCCTGTGACCTTGGTTGTCATGCTATCATGTCTCCGGATCCTTTGACTGGGTCTCCTGACTGCCGTTCTCTCATAGAACAGATCCTGGCTCTTTCACGCTCAAGTCAGGTCCGTGATCTGCCCTTGTCCGTTCCTACCGGCAACTGGGCCTTGTATCACGGACCCGACGGGAGCGATTAGGATGCCAGGCCTTGGCGGGGGCAGTACTCCCCTGGTCTACGTCTCTTCAGCGGCAGCGGCGGCAGCGACGCCAGCCCCCCGCTCGAATTTGTACCCGCAACCAGCCAGCCCCGCCTCGATAGCGCCGAGGGTAGCCAAGACATCGCCCATCTTGGCCGCGCCCATGTGTCCGATGCGAAAGTACTCATTTCGGATCTCGGGGTGCAGGCCCCCGGCCAGGACTGCGCCAGCCCGGGTGATGCGAGGCAGTAGGTCCGCTGCGCCGACGCCCGCCGGGTAGCGGGGTGCCGTCATGGTGTGAGCGGCGAACTCTGGTTCGAGTGGTACCTGGCCTAACCCCAGAGCAGTGATGCCTGCCTGGCAGGCGCGGCCCAGTACCCCGTGGCGTTGGAAGCGGGCTTCTATGCCCTCATCCAAGATCTGGCCCAGGCTGACGTTCAAGGCCCATACCAGATTGACAGCCGGTGTGCCAAAGTAGCCGACCTTGCGCGACTCATAGGCTTCCATGATCGGCAACCATAGGGACCAGTCGGCGTAATAGTTGCTGACGGGGGTCCTGCGCCCGCGGAATGCATCCATCGCTCGCGGGCCCGCGACCAGCAGAGCTAGGCCCGGCGGCACGCCAATGGCCTTCTGAGAGGCGGTCAGTGCCACATCCACGCCCCATTCGGTCATGCGTAGTTCTTCGCCAGCCACGGAGCAGACGCCGTCCACGATGACCAGCGCGCCATGCCGTCGGCCCAGTCCGGCCAGCCCTTTGACGTCGGTGATGACCCCCGTGGAGGTATCCACGTGGGTAATGGTCATCAGTTTGAAACTCTCTTGCTGCAGTGCGGCTTCAACCTGGTCCATGGCTGGTCGCCCGCCGGCCGGCGCCCGCACGTGGGTCACCTCAGCGCCATAGCGCTCCAGCAGTGCCCCGTAGCGGTCGCCGAAATACCCGGTATTCACTACCAGGGCCTTGTCGCCGGGCTCTACGAGGTTGGCTCCCGCCAGATCCATGGCCAGTGTACCTGATCCGGCGACGACAAAGGGTTGGCCGTCGGGGCAGAGGAATACCTGTCGCATGCGCTCCAGCGCCTGGCCAAAGGCCTCTATGAAACCGGGCGCGATGTGGCTGGTGGTTGGGGCGGCCAATGCCGACAGCACGGCCGGTTCAAACTCGATTGGTCCGGGGATCATCAGTAGGGTTCGGTCTTTCATGGTTCTGTGCTCCTCTTCATAGAGATCTATACTCTTCGAAAACGCTCTCCCCCGAAACGGGACTGCGGGCGGGTCCGCGGCAGGATGCCTGGCAGTGTTCAACTGCCCTCCATCGTTACGGACGAACCAGTACCTTGAGTGTACCACGGCGTGCAGCGTGCTCAAAAGCCATCGGCGCCTCCTCCAATGGATATTCGGCTTGGATGAGCGGTGCCACGTCTACCCGGCCCCTGTCCAGCAGGCGCATGGCTGCCGGGAACGGCCCGCAGCGCGACCCGATGACCTGGATCTCGTCCACGACCAGGCTGGACAGATCCACCTGTACCCGGGCGTGATAGGTACTCTTTAGGACCAAGGTCCCCTGGTGGCGTACCAACTGCCGGGCAGTCTGGAACCCTTCAGCTCCGCCAGTGCATTCCACGACGATGTCGGCGCTGCCGGCAAGGTTCTGATCTCCCATCTGAGTCGGAATGCCTCGGGCTGCCAGGATGTCGAGCTTGTCTGAATGCCGGCCCACAGCCAAGAGGTCGCAGCCTGTCAAGGCAATCACCTGTGCGACCAGCAAGCCGAGTTTCCCATCGCCCAGAACGATAACCCGGTCGGTGGGTCGCACGTGGACCTGATCCAGCACCTGACAGGCTGCGGCCAGGGGCTCGGCGAACACTGCCACCTCATCGGGCATGCCCTCGGGTACCATCTGCAGGTTTCCTACCGGTAGGCAAAAGTACTCGGCCAATGTACCATCCCGGCCCCGGATGCCCAGAGCTGTACGGTGTGGGCAATGGGTCGGCCGTCCGGCGCGGCAAGTCTCGCACTGGCCGCAGGCTGCATTGATCTCGCCTACCACCCGCCGGCCAACCAGGCTGGGGTCTTGGGCTTGATCGATGACCCCCACGAACTCGTGGCCCAATACGCCACGATACCCCGCGTAGCCGCGCACGACCTCCAAGTCGGTGTTACAGATGCCGGCCAAGGTTGTGCGTATTCTCACCTCACCCGTTGGAGGCTGGGGATCAGGATAGTCCACGGCCAGCCGGAGCCGCATCTGATTTTCCAGGTGATCATCGAAGAGCGTGGCTTTCAGAGCGACCCTCCCTTAGCGGCGGTGACCATAAACAGTGACCCGTTCCTCTTCGAGCACGATTTGTTCCAGACACAGGGCATAGTCTGCCGGATACCAGTCGAGCGCTTCCACGAGCATCTCCCTGGCTTGGTCTTTCACAAAACCAGGGGTCAGTACCCCGGCGATTGAGATGGCCTGGATCTCTGTGTGAGGGTGGCAATCCTCGACCAGGATAGTACCCTCAACCTCAGTACTAAACTCGAAACCCACCAGCATCACGTCGCCCGTCACCACGACCTGGTCTTTTTTCAAGTCGACCTGCACGTTGCGGTAGGGCAGGTCTGGATTGTTCGCGAACATGGATGCGATCTCGCTGTTCAGCATTGCCTCGCTGTACCGGATCAGGACGGGGCGTCCAGCGGCAGAGCGGTTCATCTCCTCGCCCATGTGTGCCAGGTTACTGAAGGGTTCATCCGAGATCAAGAGCAGGTTTTTGAGTAGCGTGTCGGTAGGCGCAGGCGTGAGCGGTTCGGGCGATGGGGCCAGATTTTCCGTAGGCAGGGCACGGGGTGTGGAGGTAGGCGCTGAGGTGAGAGCAGGCGATGGATAGTCCGTCTCTGTTGCAGTAGGCCCGCCTGCCTGGGCGACCGATGTTTGGACCGCGCCGATTTCGACCGCCGTGGGTGCTGGAGTTGCCAATGCGGCCACGGCGGTCGCCATCGTCGGAACTGCTGTGACTCTGGGAGCCCCGGATGCGACTTGCTGCCACGCCTTCGCGGCCGCGGCCTGTTGCTCGCGAATGAGTGTTTCTACCCCCAGATCTACCTCACGACTGACGGCCAACCCAACTCCGGCGGCCACTGCCACCCAGAAGAGCAGGTTACAGGCCGCGAGAACGATGATAAAGCTCGAGCGAGAGATACCCCTAAACATTGTCTCCCTGCCTTCCACCATCTGGACGCTGGGATGGCGGGTGAGTCTTTTCCGCTTCTGCTATCTGGTCGAGTATCGTTGTGAGCTTTGCGACATTGCCTTGAGTCAAGGGCCGGTCCGGCAGGAACGGGCAGGCGTGTGAACTCCGGATGGAGGGCTGATAGGTCCCAATTCGGCGTGCTATGGCCATGATCTCCGTCTTGTCCATCCCAATCAAAGGCCGCAGAATCGGCTTCTTGATTCCGTAGGATATGACCTCCAGGTTGCTCAGGGTTTGGCTGGCCACTTGGCCCAAGGAATCGCCGGTCACCAGTGCTCCGGCGCCTGTCTCTTGGGCTAGTATGGCTGCTTCGGCCAGTATGGCTCGCTTGCAAAAGAGGCAAGTCCACCGTTCCTGGTGAATTTGACGTAGCCTGGCAAGGGTCGGACCCAGGACCTCTTGGTGAGAAAGGATAATCGGCTTCAACTGAAAGCCATAGGCATGCTGGTTCAGGGCATCGACGATGGCCAAGACCTGATCGGTCTGTGGTTGGCCGACGCTGAAATGCAGGGGTATCACGCCACAGCCACGCTTCATCATCAACCAGGTTGCCACTGGTGAATCGATCCCACTGGACAGTAGGGACACGACCCTCCCCTGGCTCCCCAGTGGAAGGCCGCCGGGTCCGGCTATGGTTTCGCCAAAGACCAGGGCGCGTCCAGGCTGTATCTCCACCCCGATCTCGACCTCGGCGCTTCGCGAAAGGTCCACAGGTGCTCCCGTAGCCATGACCACGGCTGCCCCGACCATGCGCCCGATCTCAGGTGAGATGTGGGGGAATGATTTGTCAGCTCGCCTCGCCTGTACCCGAAAGGAGCGTGCCGGTCCAACTCTGGCCCGCTGGGCAATGCCAACCGCTTCGTGGGCAATGGCCTCTATGTCGGCGGATGTCACCTGTACCGGGCTCAAGGATACGATACCAAAGACACGCTGTACGGCACCCACCGCCGCTTCCAGATCCTCGGTTTCCAGGTAGATGCGCTGGCCCGTCTGCCAGACCTCACCGGGGATTCCGTTGGCCTTGAGACAACGCCGTACGTTGCGACGCAGCTTTCGGAAGAAATAGTTGCGGTTCTGTCCCTTCAGGGCAATCTCGCCGTAGCGTACGAGTATCAAGCTCACCGCAGCCACCCGTTCTCGAGATACCAGTCTGCCGTTTCCTGCAGGGCAGTTTCTAGGTCACATGCAGGCTCGAACCCCAGTTCTTGCTGGGCCTTTTTTCCAGAACACACCCAGTAGGGCTGTCGCAAATCTTTGACCCGCTGGTCGTTGAGCAGCGCTGGCCTGCCCGTCAGCCTGCCCTGTGCCCGCGACCACCAGGCAATGGGTGTCAGCACGGCCAGGGGCAGAGCTATGCGCCGGGGCTGCTTGCCCAGGGCTCGGGCGATGGCGGCCGACAGATCTGCATAGCTGGTCGTCTGGCCGCAGCCGAAATAGATTTGGCCGATGGTCTCTTTGCTTGCCAGGACAGCCATGAACAGCCGGACTAGGTCACGGACATAGATGAGGCTCGCTCGCCGCTCCTCCCGCCCTAGTTGCAGGTCCAAGCCGCGGTTCACCAGGTCAAAATAGGTGAGAAAATCTTGGTCGCGGGGCCCAAACACTGGGGCCGCGCGCACGATGGATACCGGCAACCGGTCGCGCAGATCCAGCAGCGCCTGCTCTGCCGCCAGCTTGCTTCTACCGTACCAGGTGATCGGTTCGGACCGGCATAGCTCGTCCACAGGGTTGTTCGCACTCTGCGCCGGGCCGCAGGCTGCTAGGCTGGAGGCAAAGAGAAATCTCTCGAGATCGGGCGCTGTTTCCAGGCACACTCTGGCCAGGTCTTTGGTACCCTTTGTGTTGATGCACACAAAGGTCTCTTCTTCCAGCGCCCTTGTCAGAGCAGCACAGTGGCAAACAGCATCTACCCCCGCGCAGGCCAGACGAAGGCTTGCTTCGTCCTCCAGATCCGCGTACGCCAGTTCCACGGGCAGGTCGCGGATGAAGGACAGATCGCTTGAGCGGCGTACCATGCACCTTACTGCGTACCCCTGCGCCAGCAGCGCCTCGACCAGATGGGATCCGACAAACCCATTGGCCCCAGTGACCAGAGCCAGCTTCTGCCTCTCACTCAAAGGTGAACACCGCCTTCAGCGCCTGGTGCCCGTTCCGGTCTGCCAGTGTTCCAAACGCCCGCCGGTACTCGTCTAATCTATACTTGTGGGTAAGGAGGGGTGACAGATCCAGTTTTCCCCGAGCCATAAGTTCCAAACCCACCTCGTAGGTGCGCACCCGCCGGCCTTCGAAATCCTCCACGGCCACGGTGTAGCTGCCGGCCACGGTCAACTCGTGGAACCAGATGGGCGTCCAGTCCACCCCTTTTGGTAGTCCGGCCGCGCCCACCAGGACGACTTTGCCCCCGGCGGAAGCCAGGTGCAAGGCGTCGTCGATGCTCGCTTCGCTGCCCACACACTCGAATACCAGGTCCGCACCACTCACGAGGGCAGGCTTTCCCAGGATGGGCTGGTAGACCTTGCCTCCTGTCAACTTGGCCAACGCTTCATAATGCTTGTGGTCCCTGTCCAGGTGCAATATCTCGTCAGCACCGTACTGCCGGGCCAAGTCGCCTTGGAAGGGATACTTGGCCAGAACCAGGATGCGCGCCTGACTGCCCAGTGCACGCAGCGACGCTACGGCGCATAGCCCGATAGTGCCTGCGCCCAGTACGAGTACAGTCGCATGATCCTCGGGAAAATGACAGAGAACAGGATGTAGGGAGGAGCACAGAGCATCCAGAAGGATGGCGTTCTCATTGGAGACGTTGTCTGGTACCCGGACCAACTGTGATTGATGGGCTACATAATATGGCCCCCAACTGCCGCCGGTATCGGCGCAGGAACCCAGGATCGTGCCCGGCGACAGCGCGCCGTCCGCAAAGTGCTCGCAGAGGTTGTAATCCCCCCGTTGGCAGGCTGGGCAGGGATCGACGATGCCCCGTACAGCGCAGGGCAGCATCAGGTCGGCGATGACCCTCTGGCCCATGGACCAGCCTTCGACCTCAGGCCCCACATCGACGATCGTGCCCAGGTTCTCGTGGCCCACGACGAACCGGTCGGAGCCAAAGGGCGAGAGATAAGGGCTGTTGTGGAGGTGGAGCAACCCCCAGTCTGTCCCGCAGATACCGCCGTATCGAGTCCGGATCTTGACCCAGTCAGGGCCAGGCAATAGCGGCTCGGGCACATCCCCGTAGCGCAGACACGAAAAGCCGCTCCAGAAGAACGGCTCGTAGAGGGACCCCAGCGCTTTGCCGAGCACATAGCGCGGTACGCTGACGTCAAATTGGATCGCTTTCATCGGTGTGTTCTGCCGGCAAGCATCACCCGCAAAGTTTAGCACATGCCGGGTCTTTTGTCAATCAGAGGTCGCTTTTGGTAGAAGGTAGCTCACCAGAGGCCCAGATTGACATGCAGGCTCCTGCCTGCTATCATGGCGGCGCCGGACATACCGGTACAACGCAGGTTGGCAAGGAGAGAGGCATGAAACGCGAATATCCAAAGGCCCCCATCTTGGCCGTGGGCGTGATCATCCACAGGGACACAACGGACGGGTGTAAGCAGATCGCCCTGATCCGACGGGACAAGGCGCCGGCCAAGGGATTGTGGACCTTCCCCGGAGGCGCTGTCGAGCTGGGCGAGACGGTCCAGGATGCGGCGCGGCGCGAGGCGTGGGAGGAGACGGGGTTGGAGGTCCAACTGGGCGAGGTGGCGGTTGTCCTCGATCACATAGCCCGTGACGCCGCGGGCCGCGTGCAGTACCACTATGTCATCATTGATTTCTACGCTGAGCCCATGGGCGGTGATCTTCAGCCTGGCACAGACGTCAGCGATGTCCGCTGGGCCAGCCTGGAAGACCTGGATGATCTGGGGATGACTGAAAAAGCGGAGGAGATTGCCCGCCAGCTTCTGGGGGAGGCTGGCCCCTGACGGCAGGACTGGCAGTCCTCTTCCGCTGCAACTACCAATGTCAGCGTATGCCCATGTCCCGCTATTCTATGGTGTGCCAAGATGACTGCCAGTCCCTGCCACCCAGAGCGTCACCTCTTCCAGGCTAGGCAATCCCCGTCTCCCCCCCAGCGTCCGGCAGTTGATCGCCGCCACCGCGTTGGCAAAACGTGCAACCCGCTTCAAATCCCAGCCCTGGAGCATGGCATAAATGAAAGCTCCGTGGAAAGCATCGCCCGCACCGGTTGTGTCCACCGCCTGCACTGGAAAACCTGGCGCCTGCAAATGCTCCGTGCCCGTCCATACCTGGCAGCCTCGCTCACCCTGGGTCACGACCAGGACCTCGGCGCCCAACTTGAGCAGTTCACTGGCTGCTTCATGCAGGTCCGCGATGCCTGTGATGGCGGCTGGGAACGGTTTGGCCACCACCAGCCAGTTGACCAGAGGCAGCAGGTCCTCCAGCCCGTCCCGAGGGTGGTTGCCGTCGTAGCAAACCTTGACGCCAGCTTCTTTTGCCCACCGGGCAGCCTGGATCGCGGCCGGCATGAACTGGCCGTCCAGATGCAGCACCTTCGCCGCCTGGATGTAGGCCCGGTCGGCCTCATCCAGCTTCAGATCGTCAGGGGAAACGCGCCGGTGGCAGAGGATAGCCCGCCGTCCCGTGGCCTCCTCAACCAGGATCAGGCAGATGTTGGTGCCCACGCCGGGGTCGTGACGGAGCCGGGTGACGTCGATCTCATGCTGGGCAAAGCAATCCCGCAGCCAGTGACCCTCCCGGTCGTCGCCCAAGGTCCCGACGTACCCGGTGCGCAACCCCAGCCGGGCCATGGCCGTCAGGGCCGTTCCTACCTGACCCCCGCCGTCGTGTACCAGGTCGGGCAGGGAAACCATGGCCACGTTGTCAAAATCGGGCGGACCGGAGGCAATGGCCACGATATCGTACACGCAATAGCCCAAGCCGGCGACGTCCAGGGTCATGGCGATGTTCATATTAGATCCTGCGGGTTTTCCGAAACCCGTAGGGTCTCGAGTCTAGCTCGGCGAAGCCACTCCCTCTCCGCCTCGAATGTCACCCGGGCCAGGGCCTCGCCCCAGGCCAACCACAGCCTCTCGAACTGCTTCTCGGGGCGCACGGGGACAGTTTCGAGTCCTTGGCCCATGAGGTAGTAGGACTCGTCGCGGATGTAATGATGGCCCTTCCAATCGAACTCGACGGTCTGGTGGCCCAAGTCAGCCAGGATCTCCATGCCGGACAACCCAGCCTCTTCCTCAACCTCGCGGATGGCTGCTCGACTTCTGCTCTCACCAGGTTCGATGTGTCCCTTGGGCAGGCGTATCTCAGGCCGGCCGTCCGGACCTGGCCGGTTGCGTCGCAGGAGGACCATTACCCGCTCGCCCGAAGCGTCAACCACGACGCCGCCCGCAGAGGCGTACTCAAGGATAGGAAGGCTCGTTGCTCAAGACAAGTTCTCCAAGTATGTAGATGAGGCCATGATACTTGATTTGTCGTACTCTGTCAAAGGTCTTGCGTTCTCCCATCTGCGGAAACTGACTGCGTCTGGCAGGCGAAATTAGACATAATGCGACGGCCCCCTAAACCATTCATATCCGGCTGGACCAGCGTATCTGGCCCTGTAGCTATCAGTTATCCTCCCAATTTGACTCGGCGCAGCAGCTGGGCGTTGATGGCCACGATGACCGTGCTCAGCGACATGAGCAGGGCGCCCACCGCCGGCGAGAGCAGGATGCCCAGGGGCGCCAGCACACCGGCCGCCAGCGGCAGGGCCACGATGTTGTAGCCCGCCGCCCACCACAGGTTCTGGATCATCTTGCGATAGCTGGCCCGGCTCAGCTCGACGATCTTGACCACGTCCAGCGGATTGCTCCTGACCAGGATGATGCCCGCCGACTCGATGGCCACATCGGTGCCGCTGCCGATGGCGATGCCCACGTCGGCCCGGGTCAGGGCCGGCGCATCGTTGACGCCGTCGCCGACCATGGCCACCCGCTTGCCCTGGTCCTGCAGCTGCTGCACCTTCTGGTCCTTGTGCTCGGGCAGCACCTCGGCAAAGTACTGGTCGATGCCCAGCTCCTCGGCCACGGCCCTGGCCACCGCCTCGCTGTCGCCGGTCAGCATGGCCACCTCGACGCCCATCTCGTGCAGGCGGTCGACGGCCTGCCGGCTCTCCGGCCGGATGACGTCGGCCAGGGCAAAGGCCGCCGCCACCTGCTTCGTCTTGCACCAGGTAGACGACGCTCTGGCCCTTGGCCTGGGCCTCCTCGCGGAAGCGCGGCCAGCGGCTCCGGCACGTCGAGCTCCAGCATCTCCAGCAGGCGCGGGCCGCCGACGTGCACCGTGTGGCCGTCGCGGCTGGCCCGCACGCCCCGGCCCTTGATCGCCTCAAAGTCGGAGACCTCGGGCAGCGACAGCCCGCGCTCCTCCGCCGCGCGGCGGATGCCCCGGGCGATGGTGTGCTCCGAGTCACCCTCGACGGCCGCGGTCAGGGCCAGGGCTTCTTCCTCGCTCCAGCCATCGGCGGTGGCGATGCCCACCACGCCGAACCGCCCTTCGGTCAGGGTGCCGGTCTTGTCGAAGATGACGATGTCGATCTCGCGCGCCTCCTCCAGCGCCAGCCGGTCGCGGACCAGGATGCCGTTGCTGGCCGCCATCGAGGTGGTGATGGCCACCACCAGCGGCACGGCCAGCCCCAGGGCATGGGGACAGGCGATGACCAGCACCGTGGCCACCCGGGCGATGACCTCCACGTCGAACCCCACGGCCACGATCCAGGCGACGGCGGTCAGGACCGCCACCCCCAGGGCGACGTAGAAGAGCCAGCCGGCGGCCTTGTCGGCCAGGATCTGGGTGTCGCGATTTGCTCTGCTGGGCCTCTTCCACCAGGCGCATGATGCCGGCCAGCGCCGTCTCGTCGCCGGTGGCCGTCACCCGCACCCGCAGGCTGCCGTCGCCGTTGATGGTCCCGGCGATGACCTTGTCGCCCGGCTCTTTGAGCACCGGCTTGGACTCGCCGGTGATCATGGCCTCGTTGACCTCCGACTCGCCCTCCTCCACCTCGCCGTCGGCCGGGACGCTGGCGCCGGGCCGCACCAGCACCAGGTCACCCTCGCTGCAGTTCGGTGACCGGCACCTCCTCGGTGCCGCCGTCGGGCAGCAGCCGCTCGGCGGTGTCGGGCATCAGCTTGGCCAGCTCGTTCAGCGCCCCCGACGCCTGGCGCACGCTGCGCATCTCGATCCAGTGGCCCAGCAGCATGATGTCGATCAGGGTCACCAGCTCCCAGAAAAAGCTGGTCTGGCCCGGCAGGAACAGCGACGCCAGGCTGTAGACAAAGGCCACCGTGATCGCCAGCGAGATGAGGGTCATCATCCCCGGCTTGCGGTTGCGCAGCTCGGGCACGGCCATCTGCAGGAAGGGCACCCCACCGTAGAGAAAGACGATCACGGCAAAGACGGGCGTGATCCAGTCGCTGCCCGGGAAGGCGGGGGCGGTGAAGCCCAGCCAGTCCTGCAGCGCCGGGCTGAAGACCAGCACCGGGATCGACAGCAGCAGCGAGACCCAGAAGCGCCGGCGGAACATCTGCTCGTGACCGGTATGGTCCACATGCGCTTCGTGACCTCTCTCGTGGCCGCCGTGCTCCCCGGCATGGGCATCGTGGCCCGGCTGATGTTCGGCGGCCCCTTCACCGTGAACGTGCTGCTTCATCTCGCGCCCGGCATGCTCCTCGTGCTGCGAATGCCGCTCACTTTCGTCGTGTTTGTGATTGTGGTTCATCATATCTTCCATTTCCAAAAGGACGTCTTCCTCACCTACGTGCACAGGACAACGGGATGGCCGGAAAACCAGCCACCCCGTTGTGTGTCTTGGATTCTGCTAGCCATGCAGCAGTCCTTAGCTGTGACCCTCCATCATGGCCACAAAGTCACCGTGCCAACTGTGGTACCAGACGTCGCCGCTGCTGCCGTGGACGCTCAACATGCCCTCGATCTGGCCATCGTTTAGGAAGTGAAGCGTGTAGTAGCCGTAGAACTCGTCGGCGTCACCCGCCGTCCGACCGGGCAGGTTGGCGTCCAGCCAGCGCTGGGCCACGTCCTCGGCCTCCTGGGGTGACAAGGTCATCTCGCCGGACGCATAGCCGCCCATCATACCCATCATCCCGCGCCCCGGCCCATCATCCCGTACTTGGCGTTCCACATCATGTTCGGACCAGGCTCCGGGCCGACGGCACCGCTGTCCTTGTCTACCAGCAGCTCCATGGCGCCGATGCCGGTGTCCTGCTCGGCGACGATGGCATAGTAGTTGCGCTCGAACTCCATGACCTCGGTCACTTCCAGGCCGGTGTAGCCCAGGCGTTCAACGTAGTCGTGGACAGCTGTCTCGACGTCCTCCAGCGAGGAAACGTCCCCCTCACCGGGGATCACGTACCCCTGGCCGCAGGGCATGTCCTGCGCGGAGCCGAAGGGCATGTCGTTCCAATTCCAGTTGCCGCCCATCATGCCAGGTCCCATCATGCCATAGCCTGGCTGACCCGTCAATGCACGGCACCTCTTGGACAGAGCTGCCCGTCATGCCGTAGCCCGATCATCCCATTCCCCATCACGTTGTAGCCCCAGCGGCTCTGGCTCCAGATGGATCCGGCCAAGAAACCGGCAACCACCAGCACCACGGCCAACGCTATCGTTCCTATCACAATCGCAAAGGTCTTCATCGTCTTTCTCTTCCTCTCGTTCTCAGTCTTTTGGTCGCCCTCTATTGGGAGAGCGTTTCTCTCATCAAGTCGTATTCTTCCCGGCTGATCTCACCCCGGGCAAAACGCCTATCGAGGATGTCGCGGGCGTTCAGGTCCCGTCCGGTCGGCGGGGCTGGCGGCTGACCGGCTGGCGGAAACAGTGCCCGGATCAGCCAGGCAGCCAGCGCGATCAGCGCCCCCCAGAAGAGAACCATGAACAGCAGGCCGAGTCCCATTCCCCAACCCATCATGCCGCACCTCCGTCTAGCTCGACAACAGCTCTTTCATGCGCTCGAACTCTTCGCGGTCAATCTCGCCGCTGGCGTAGCGCCGCTTGAGGATGTCCAGAGGCGATTCGCCCCTGTCGACCCGCTGCGTACCCTGCCGGGCCAGACCGGCGACCAACAAGGCGATACCGCCGATGATCACACCCCAGAACAGAAACATGAGTATCCCTCCACCGAATGTGTGCATCCCCCAGGGGGAGCCGTAGTTGCCTGTCATCCCAAAGCCGGCTTGACAACAGCCTCCGGCCCACAACTGGCTGCCCAGTAGCCAGCCCCCGCCCAGCAGGACTGCCAGAGCCAGCGCGATGCCAATGCCGATTACAATGGTCCGTGTCTTCATTCATGACCTCCGGTTCCATGACCTCCGAAGGGTCTTGTCCCTCGGAGGTCATACTCGTACACATTCTCTCAGGCCAGGTCCTGCAACATGCGCTGGTACTCTTCGCGGGTCAGCTCACCGCGAGCATACCGGGTCTGCAGAATCTCGCGGGCCGACGCCTGCCGGGTCCCTTGAGGTTGCGTCCAGGAAGCCAACTCCTTCTGAAGCTCCGAACCTGCGCCACAGCCAGATGCCCAGGAACACCAGACCCACCAACAACCCAATAGTCAGGAGTGTGCTGAGCAAGCCACCGAACAAGCCCAGGCCGCCCATACCACCTCCAAAACCACCCATCATTCCTCCACCCATCACGACATCCTCATTTCGTTCTTCTCCAGGGGCAGGTTGTTGACTGCCCTCTTGATGTCTCACTGTTGGGGATAGTATAACAAGGCGGGTTAAAGGAACCATGAACAGAGTTTAAAGATTTGGTAAAGAAAAAGAGCGACGTCTCGCGTTGAGACATCGCTCCAGGCGCCCAGTGGGGGGTTGTTCAGGCAACAGGCCCTTCGGCCCGGTCCTTCCAGGACGCGCTCAGGGCAGGGAGGGTGAATGAGAAGGTGCTCCCCTGACCTGGTCCGTCGCTGGCAGCCTGGATCTGCCCGCCGTGAGCCTCGACCAGGTGACGGGCGATGGTCAGGCCGATGCCACTGCCGCCCCCGGCTCGCGAGCGCGACTTGTCCACCCGGTAAAAGCGCTCGAATATGTGAAGCAGATGCTCTGGGGGGATGCCAACACCCGTATCCTCCACCGATAACCGCACCCGGTCGCCTTCGCGCCGGGCGGACAAGCAGACCTGGCCGCCCGATGGCGTGTATTGCAGCGCATTGCCCACCAGGTTGAGCAGCACCTGGCCGATGCGGTCCTCGTCGACGCGGACGGGGGGCAGATCCGCGGGCACGTCGATCTCCAGCGCCACGCCCTTTTCCTCGAACTGGTGGCCCAGGCGGGCCACGACGCCGTCGACGAGACGTTCTGGCGCAGTGGGGAGCAGGTTCAATTCGTAAGCCCCCGCCTCGACCCGGCTGAGTTCCTGCAAGTCGTGGACCAGCCGTTGCAGCCGATCGGCCTCGCGGTACACCTGCTGAAAAGTGGCCGCTTCGGCCGGCAGCACGCCATCGATCAGGCCCTCCATGTAGCCCTTGATCGATGCTAACGGGGTACGCAGCTCGTGAGCCACGTTGCCGATCAGTTCCAGGCGGAGGGCTTCGGTCTGCTCCAGCCGGGACGCCATCTGGTTGAAGCTGAGGGCCAGCCGGCCCAGCTCGTCCAGATCCTCCCGGCTTGCCTTGCCGGGCACACCTACCCGCTCCTCGTAGTGGCCATCGGCGATGCGCTGGCTGGCGGTCTGCATCTCTTGTACCGGCAGCACCACCCGCCGGCTGACAAACACGCTAAGGACCAGAGCCGCAACAAAGGCAGCCGACCCGGCGAGGAGGAGGGCCTCGGTAACCGCGTTGCGAAAGCTGCTGAAGAAATCCAGCTCCAGCATCATGGACATGCCGCCCATCATCTCGGCCATGGCGGCCATGTGCCGCTCAAAGGCGGTCGGCACCGCCAACTCCGCGGCCGTGGCCAAGACTACGATGCCCACCAGCAATGACCACCAGGTAGGACAGGAACAGCTTCAGGCTCAGGTGCCGGCGCACATGAGCTGTGGCATCTTCACGCCTCCTCGTCTTCGAACCGATAGCCTACCCCCCGCACGGTGACGATGAAGCGATCGTCGCCCAGCTTCTGCCGGATGTGACCGATGTGCACGTCCACCACCCGCTCTTCGCCGTAAAAGTCGTAGCCCCACACCTGTTGCAGCAGTTGTTCACGGCTGAGTACCAGCCCTCGATGCTCGGCCAGGGTTTTGAGCAGATCGAACTCGGTGCTGGTCAGCTCTACGGGCTCGTCGTCGACCCACACCTGGCGGCTACCCGTGTCGATGCGTACATGGCGAAAGGCCAGCGTCGCTGCCTCGGCTGGGCCGACGCCGTCGCGCAGGCGGCGCAGGGCGGCCTTGACGCGGGCCACCAGCTCGCGCGGGCTAAAGGGTTTGGTCAGATAGTCGTCGGCCCCCACTGACAGGCCGACGATCTTGTCGGTCTCCTCCGACTTGGCCGTGAGCATGATGACATAGACGTCCGACTCGCGACGCAGTTGGGTCAGCAGTTCGATGCCGTCCATGCCGGGCAGCATGACATCCAGGACGATCAGATCTGGCTTAAAGGCACGCGCCGCTTTGAGGCCGCCCGGCCCGTCCATGGCGGTGTAGCACCTCATACCCCTCGCGACGCAGGTAGGCCGTCACCAGGTCGAGGATGCTCTGTTCATCGTCAACCACCAGAATCTTGACACTAGGCACGCGCCGCCTCCTCCATCCTTGGTGTTTCAGCCTCCATGTTACATGAGAGGGGGGCCGTTGTCAAGCCTGTATCTGCGAGACCCTGTCTGCCTTTGGCCAGCAATCCCTCCGAGCGCTATCTTGCGTGCGGCGTAAGGTCAAGGGTCCCGCTATGCCCGGGATTCGGCCGTACATCAGCAGGGCAGTAAGGCTATCGAACGTCCTTGTGTTGGGGCGGGCTGGTGATAATAGTGCTGGATGCTGCCTTGAACTCGGGGTTGCCCTTGTCATTGGTGTCGCTGGTTACGGACATCGATGACCTTGGCCACCGGAACGGGGCAGAGGATAGTGGTCGAGGGGTAGACCTACAGTGCCCCGAGCACTGAAACTGTAGCATTGTTGTCACCGAAGCAGTTGGCAAGGAAGGACGACCACGGGGCAAAGAGAAAGGCCGGGTAAGAAACCCCGGCCTAACATTCCATCGATCCAGATACCTACGGCGCGTAGCGGAACGGGTGCCGGGCAGCTTCCTTCTCGGCAACCAGCTCCTGCAGCGTCGGCCGTTCCTCCAGGGCCTTGCGGATGGCGCCGCGCATGGCTTTATAGTTGTTGATCTTGACCCGCTGGCGGATGCTCGCCGCGGGATGGACAAAGACGTTGGCGATAAGGCAGATATCGTCCAGGATCGCTTCCGGCAGGTTGTGATATTCGACGGCGTGTGCCAGCGCCAGGTTGATGCCGCTGGCCGCCTCTTCGTAGACCAGTTGTTTCGCCTTTGCGCCGCGCACGGTGACAGTAGGCACCAGCATTGTCAGCGGCCGCTCGTTGATGATCACCAGTTCATGCCCGGGGCGCGCTTCGTTTCTGGCCCGCTCCAGGGCTCTGCCCACCGGCCCCTCTTTCCTGCCCAGCAGCAGATCGATGTGGGCCACCTCGGAGAAGGGCGGCCCGGCAAAGCCTTCGCCCACGCAGAGCGTCAGGTCGCCCGAGGGAGCGGGTAGGTCGGCTGGCAGGGCGTACTCGACCTCCTTGCCTCCCAGGACCACCGCCTGGGTCGGGATCTTGCCCAGGATCTCGAGTTGGCTGCGCAGGTCCTCGTAATCTTCCCTCTCAAACTCGCCACCCTGGATCAGGGGCGAGCGGACGTTGCTCATGCCCGGCAGGCCCATCATGCGTAGCCCTTCTTTGACCGCCTGGGGCGCCCCCTTGCGTACCAGCAGCCGGGTGAGGATCTGCAGATTCCTTCTGTCGTCGCTGCACGAACTCGGCGTCGCCCCGCTGCGCAGCCTGGTAGATCTCCTGCCAGACGTCGGGTACGAGGTTGGCCGAGGCCAGGATGGCCCCGTCGGCGCCGGCCAGCAAGGCCGCGCCGACGACCTCGTCGTGGCCAACAAAGAGGCTGATGGTACCCTTGAGTTTTTCCAGGGCGGCCATAAAGAAGGGAATGTCTCCCGAAGAGTCCTTCATGCCGACGACGTTGTCAAAGGCCAGGCCCATGCCCTCGGCCGTCCACCACCGATAGTGGGTGCCGGCGGTCTGGGGGATGTTATAGAGCACGATGGGCAGGCCGATCTTGTCCACCTGCTGGTAGTGGTCGAAGACCTCATTGAAGGCTGGTTTGAGAAAGTAGGGGGAAACCACCAGAGCCCCGGTCACCCCGGCTTCCTTGGCCCACTGGGTCAGTGCCAGTGTCTCCAGGGTGCTCTGGCAGCCGGTGCCGGCCAGTACGGGTACCTGCCCGGCGACCTCGTCGATGCAGATCTCGATGGCCCGCTGTTTCTCCTCCAGCGTCATCGAGCTGAATTCGCCTGTCGTACCGCAGGGTACCACGCCGTTGACGTGGGGCAGTACGAAGCGGATCAGCTCGCGGTAGGTGTCCTCGTCCACCTGGTCGTCAGCCGTAAACGGAGTGACCAGGGCGGGGTAGATTCCCTTGAACCATTCAGGTTTCTTGCTCTTCTCTGGTGTCATGTTATTTCACCTCCGCGAAGGCATCGTCGATGGCGACGCAGGTCGCTCTGTAGGCATTGTGGTGCAGCACGCGTCGGTCCAGGGCCTGGGGATGCACGGTGGCCTGGACGAACATCACGTCAGCATGCATCGCCCCTTCCGGGATGACTCCCTCGGCCAGCTTGTCGACGATAGCCTTGGCCACAGCGTTCTGTACCGGGCCGTAGATCATGTTTGCCTGTCGCAGATCCTTCAGTTCGTTGGTGGGCACGATCAGCGTGCTGGGTCGCACCGTCAGGTTGGGCTCCAGGATGGTAGTCAGAGCTTCAAGGCCGTGGCGCGGGTAGGTGAGCTGGTAGGCCCAGGCCTCGCCCAGCGGGCCGTCTTTGGCGCCAGCCAGCAAGTCAATCTGGGTCGATTCGGCGCCCTCGCCGGCGCTGCCGGTGCCGGTCCGCATTCCAGCCGTACAGATCGTATCCGCCCTCAGCCCCACAGCCCTCGAACCGGCCATCCAGCGGCCCTTTCGGGAGGTAGTGCTCGGCGGGCGGCGGCTGGATCTTGCCCAGTTTCTCCAACTCGAGCTGGATCTCGGCCCGGTCCTCGTGGAGCAGAGACCCGCCAACGCTCTTCAGGGGACTGCGCGGCCGTCCAGCGTCTACGCCCATCATCTTGAGCGCCTGTTTGACCGGAACCCCGCCGCCATAGCGGCAAAAAATGCGGGAGAGCTTTTGGACCTGACGCTGGAGGGTCCGGGCGGTGCCGAGATCTCCCGACTGGACAGCCCTCAGGACCGCTTGCCAGACCTCGGGATATACCTGGGCCGAGGCCAGAATCACGCCCGCGGCGCCGCCGGCCAGCCCGTTCAACACGACCTCATCGTGGCCGATGAGGACGTTGATGCGATCGCCGGCGTATTCCAAGATCTCCATGGTGTAGGTCAGGTTGCCTGACGAATCCTTCAACCCGACGATGTTGGGAATGTCTGCCAGGTCTTCGACCACGCGGCGGGGCAGGTAGGCGTCCACGACCTGGGGAATGTTGTAGAGGATGATGGGCATCTGCGGCAAGGCTCTGGTGATCTCATAGTAGTGCTGGTAGATGACCCTTGTCGGACGGATGGAGGAAATAGGGCGTCACGATCAGACAGGCGTCTGCCCCAGCTTCCTCCGCGCCGAGTGCCAGGTTGATGGCCTGCCGGGTGCCCGGCGCGCCAGTACCGGCAATGACCGGTTTGCCCTGGGCTTCCTCAACGGCAATTTGCACCAGGCGCTTGTTCTCCTCGGGTGTGAGGTAGTTGAACTCGCCGGTGGTGCCGCAGGGGACCAGGCCGTCCACGTCGTCGATCACGTGGCGAATGAGGTTGCGGAAGGCAGCCTCGTCCACCGACTGATCCTTGGCAAAGGGTGTGACCAGGGCGGGGTTCACGCCGCCCGGTCGGAACGGTTTTTCGATCATGATTCACTCTCCATTGAGAATGTTGTTGATATTGACAGTTCGTCAACCGCAGAGACACAGAGAATGCAGAGGTTTCTTCTATGGGTTTCTCTGCCCTCTGAGTCTCTGCGGTAAATCGTACTACTTGTGCAGGTTCTGGGCGGCGATGAAGGACAGACCCTTCTCGGTCAGCGCCCGAGCGGTACGATTCACGGCGTCGTGCTTGTCCAGGTAGTTTCGCTCGCAGGGCGTCCCAGTCGCCCGATTCCAGGATCTTCAGCTTTGTCGCGGAAGTAGTCCAGGATGTCGGATGGGTGGTCGCGGGTCTGGTCCAACTCTGGGGCGCCGCCCTCGTGCTTGGCCGAGATATTGGGCACGCGGGCGGCCAGCTCGACCAGTTCATCGGTGCGGTCGTAGGGCTGTCGGACGATGTGCTTATAGGTCTCGGTGATGTGGTGCTCAAAGCGGACGATATCCTCCAGATTCGAGCGCTTTCCGTACCTGGGCAGTGAGTTCGATGGTCTCGTTGTTGACCGAGTTGCTCCAGTTGAAGCCGATCAGAGAGGTCGTTCCATCGTCACGCCCAAAGAGCTTTGCGCCGATGAGGGTCCACAACGCTGCGTAGGGATTGTCATTGCCCATAAAGACCGAGATCTTGAACTCGATATCCACTCCCAGCTTGTGGAGGAAATAGCCCAGGAGCACGGTGCCGGGATTGATGTTGAGTACCTGTTTGATGCCATAGTTGGTATAGTAGTACAGGAACTCGTCGAGCCACTTGAGCGCGTGGTCGTTGGGCTGGCCGACTCCCCCAAAGTAGCCTGTGATCGTCTCTGGCCCGCCCAGGTGAATGTTGGAGCCATCGGTACCCTTGGTATCCAGGGTTTCGACATAACTTGCGCCCACGATCTGCATGGCAGCAGCCACGGCCAGAATATCGCCCTGGTCTGCCTCCTGTTCCTTCATCTTGCGGACGCGGATAAAGCGACCTGGCATCAGTTCGCCGTTGGCAATGGCCTGACTGGCCTCGGTGATGAGAAAGGGAAAGTACTGCAGGGCGCTGATCTCGAGGGTGACGGCAAAGTCATCCGCGAAATCCATGGTGCTGGCCCTGGCGCCCAGGACTTTGTGGCGATAGTCGGCCACGGAGATAAAAGCGCCAGCGTCGCGCTGTTCCATCAGCCATTCCAGGTCAGCCAGATAGGGAGAGCCTGTCCGTTCCAGGCGGCCGAGCAAGCGGGGCAACTGGCGCGCCTCGTCGGCCTTTTGATTGATCTCATCCACGCTGCCATACCTGGCCACGACGGCCAGAAAATCGCTGATGACCTGGGTATTGGGATCCAGCAGCAGGGAGTTGATCTCTTCGAGGCTGTTCGAAGAGATTCTCAGTCGGTTGCGGAGATCACTTTCCATAAGTCCCTCCTCCTATGTCTTTTGGCAAGGGTTCGCCGTCAAGGACCCGGATGGGTCAAGGCGTCCATTATAGCATGGAACGTGGTGACTGTCATCTTTTGCGATGTGGGCTGAAGCCAACAATGTGGAGGCAAAGCAAGACTCCCACCATTACGGTGGGAGTCTGTGACCTTTTGGTACCCTCGGCGCGATTCGAACGCGCGGCCTTCTCCTCCGCAGGGAGACGCTCTAATCCGCTGAGCTACGAGGGCATGTAGGCGGGGAGGCAGGGATTCGAACCCTGGGAGGAGCTATTAACCCCTCAACCACTTAGCAGGCGGCCCCAATCGTCCACTCCGGCACCTCCCCCCTGTTTCTTTTCCGGCCTTGGCCTCTGGACCTTCGACCTTCACTCAGGATGAACCATCGAAAACCCAGAGTTGATTGGCGGAGGGAGAGGGATTCGAACCCCCGGTGACCTTGCGGCCACTACGGTTTTCAAGACCGTCGCCATCGTCCACTCGGCCATCCCTCCGTGACGAGGCGGCCGGACTCCCTCTCCGGCGCTCACGGAGCCAGTATAGCAGAGAGCCCCCCATTTGTCAAAAGCGAGGAGCAGTCAGCCTTCAGCTATCAGCGGTCAGTACAGGGTACCCTGGCGGAGCGCAGTAGGCTGATCGCTGACTGCGGGTAGCGGATACCTAGTCAATCCGCTCAATGCCGCCCATGTAGGGTCGGAGCACGGCCGGCACGGTAATGCTGCCATCGGCCTGCTGGTAGTTCTCCATGATGGCGATCATGGTCCGGGGCAGGGCCAGTCCGGATCCGTTTAGGGTGTGGACGTAGCGGGCTTTGGCGCCCTTTTCCGGGCGATAGCGGATATTGGCTCTCCGGGCCTGAAAATCAGTGCAGTTGGAGATGGAGCTGACTTCCAGCCATTCTTCCACGCCCGGCGCCCATAGCTCCAGGTCGTACTTTCTTGGCGGCCTGGAAGCCCAGGTCGCCGGTGCACATCTCCACCAGGCGGTATGGGATCTCCAGCGCCTGGCAGACCGCCTCGGCGTCGCGGACCATCCTCTCCAACTCATCGTAGGAGGTTTCGGGCTCGGTCGAGTTTGTACATCTCGACCTTGTCGAACTGGTGGCCGCGCTTTATGCCCCGCACGTCCCGGCCGGCCGACATCTTTTCCCGGCGGAAGCAGGCAGCTGTAGGCCGTGTAGCTGAGCGGCAGTACGTCCGGCGGCAGGATCTCGTCTCGGTGCAGGTTGGTTAGCGGGATCTCACCTGTGCCGATGAACCAATAGTCCTCCTCGGCGTCATGGTAGATATTCTCCTCGAATTTGGGTAGCTGGGCCGCGCCGACCATCATCTCCTGCCGCACCATGAAGGGCGGGTAGATCTCGGTATAACCCTGTTCCAAATGAAGATCCAGCATCCAGGAGACCAGGGCGCGCTGCAGCCGCGCGCCCAGCCCCTTCAGCACATAGAACCGTGTGCCGGACAGTTTGACCCCTCGCTCAAAGTCGATGATATCCAGGGTGGGGCCCAGGTCCCAATGGGGCACCGGCTCAAAGTCAAAGGCTCTGGGCTGGCCCTCCTGCCGGACGATCACGTTCTGTTCCTCATCCGTCCCGACAGGTACACCAGGAGCCGGAAGGTTCGGTACCTGGAGCATGGCGTCGCTGAGGCCCGCATCTACGGTATTCAGTTCTGTCTCCAGGACCTTGATGCGGTCACCGACAGCCCGCATTTGCTGGATCTTGGCCTGGCGCACTTCCTGGTCCTTGCTGCGCCCAATCTCCTTGGAGGCGGCATTCCGCTCGGCCCGCAGCATCTCTACCTCATTGAGGTACTCGCGCCGCCTGGCATCCAGGGCCAAGATCTCGTCGATGGGTGCCTCGGCGTTCAGGTCGAGCATCGCACGCTTGACCAGGTCTGGCTCTTCACGGATCAAGTTGATGTCTAGCATTTGGTGCCTCCATAGGAGCGGTTAGCTTTCAGCGATCAGTATTCAGGGGCTGCCTCGCAGCCTCTTGGTGAGGGATGCGAGCATACGTTTTACCGGTGACTCTTCTCCCAAACCTGCAGATTCCGAAAGTCTTTCAACCGGCCTCTCTCCTCCTTGTACCCCCGCTCCTAGCTTACCGCTGACTGCTGAGTGCTGAAAGCTCACAAACAAACGCCCCCGCGAAAGGACGTAGGGGCGCTGCTACGTGGTGCCACCTTTCTTTGCCACCGGTTGTATCGAGCGACACAACAGACAGCCTCAAGGCTCTGCAACGGGAGCACCCGGCCCGGATCAGTCGCAGTGAGAGGTCAGAGGACCTTTTTCCACGTTCTGTGGGCGGCTCGGGAGGGGATTCTAGCCATTGTGGCTACTGCCTTTCCACCGCCGGCAGCTCTCTGAAAGCTCGTGATGGCTTACTCGTCTCCGTCAATGCCCAAGAGTTCAACTGTAGAGAAATTATAGCATAGGGGCCTTGTCCTGTCAACCTGAGGCTTGCTTTCCAGTCCCAACTTTGGTATACTGAAACCAGGCATCAGGACTCGATCTCCAACCACTATCCGTATGCTGGAGGCGGAACGTGTGTAGGCAAAACGGGCACCATGCAGGTAGTCGGCCGTCGTGGTCGGGGATAGCCATCCTCTCGTGGCTTACTCTGAGCGTCCTGGCCTTGGTCTGGCTCATCGCTGCCTGTACCCCCGCACCTACGCCCGGGCAGTCGCCAGCGAGAACTGACTGAGGCACCCATGCCGGAGCCAGCTGCCTCAGCGACTGATTCCGGCACCCTGTCTGAGAGGGTCACCGTCCCCGTTGAGGCCGAATTGAGGGCCACGGTCATGGCAAGCCTGCCGCCTACGCCAACACCTGATGCCCCGGGAGGCGTGCCATGGAGCGAGGTGGATGTCGGAGTGCTTCCTCTGTCAGGCGGTGAGGGCGATCCTCCACTGTGGGCAGTGTTCACGCAGGGCAGGCGTACCTATGACCCGGATCAGGGGCATTTCGTGGCCGTCTACACCCACGATGGACAAGATTGGCAGGAACTCGACCGCGTGGTGCTGACATCGTGCGCCGAGTATGTCGGATCCGAGTCCCTCGCGCAGGTCAAGTTTGAACCGAGCCGTACCTGGCTGGAGCTGCAGAGCGGCGCGGGGGCCCACGGTGGCTGCTACGATCTACTGAGTTTCGACGGTGAGAGTTTGCGCTTCGAGGCATCCAACTCGCACTCGAGCCCTGGAGCAGGCTGGGTGGAAGATCTGGATGGCGACGGGAGCCCGGAAGTTGTTCTGGATCTGACAGAGACCTATGTCTTTTGTTATGCTTGTGGTCTGCGCTACCCGCGCTTCAGCGTACTCCGCTGGGATGGGGAGCGACTGGCTGAGGTCCAGCTATCGGCCCTGCCCCAGGCTGCACCCACGGAGCTCCGGAGCCTAAACATCCGGGCCGTGGAGCTGGCCCAAGCTGGGCTTTGGAAGGATGCCCAGGAAGTGATTGGCCAAGCTCTGACAGCAGACGTACAGGATCCGATCGCTGAGGCAACTGTAGCATGGAACGGCGCGCTGATCGGTTTGCACGCCAAGGCTCTGGCCGATCAGGTGGGTGGGGGCGTCTATCCTCTGCTTGAGAACGCTTTCTATGGGGACTATGACGCCGCAGTAGGCGCCATGCGCCGTTATAGTGTGGAGGAGATCTGGGGGCCGGAGACGCCCCTGGTGGTTGGCACAGCGGCTGAAGGTTGGGAGTTCGAGCTGAGTACCTGGATCTCGCAGGCCACCAATCTGGCCCTGCGCGCGCAGCCGGATTTGGCTCCGGCCCTGTTCCTGCGCGGCTGGGGCGCTCACCTCAGGACCCCGGGCGACGCAAAGGCCGTGGCCGATGTGGAACGCGCCGCAGAGCTGGCCCCCAACGATCCACTGTTTGCCCAAAGCGCCGCCTATCTGCAGGTGCCGATTTCTGTCGCCCCCCCGCCGCAGCCAATCGCCTACCGGCCGCTGCCCGCCGAAGCGTGCTATGAGTTGGGGCAGGCTTTGATGCAGACGCTGGGTATGACCGTTACGCAGGCGGAAGTACCGGTTGAGGATACTTTTCCTGGAATGGTTGGTACTGGCTGCCGTTCCACGGCCAAAGGTACCGGTGTCGACTTGAGGGCGCTGATCTCAGTTTCTGCCGACATAAAGTCTCTGCTGGAGGAGAGGGGCTGGGACGAAGATCCAATGTACGCTGCCGACGGCCCTACTGGTACTGCTGCCGGCTTCCAACAAAGGGGCGACATTTGCTTCCTGTCGGTCGACTGGTCACCGTCCGACGCAGCAGACTGTCCCCCCGACCGGCCGATCTCAGCGTGTGATCTGGCCCCAGAGCAGTGGCTTCGCACTATCATCCTGACCTGTGCCACGCAAGGAGGCGCCGCCGGGCGGCCTACCCCTACGGTAATGCCGAGC
Source organism: uncultured Chloroflexia bacterium (assembly GCA_963700285.1). Lineage (GTDB taxonomy): Bacteria > Chloroflexota > Anaerolineae > JAAYZQ01 > JAAYZQ01 > CAWANP01. Next base: position 1,613,321 of record CAVOXA010000001.1, read on the forward strand.
GAGACATCCGTACCCACACCTGTGCCGACATCCGTCGTACCCATGCCCGTCCCGACATCCGTACCCACACCCGTACCCGCAGCCGAGGAGGCGTGGCAGGTGCGCAGTTTGCTAGCTGGACCCGGCGAGCCGGGTCGGCTGTACGCGCTGCAGGTGGACGAGTCATCGGGCGCTTGGCCGGCAACCCGCGCTCGCCTGCTCATCAGCGATGACTATGGGCAGAACTGGATCCCTTTCGCTGGTGGTCTTCCGGCCGAGGAGTGTGTGCTCAACGTTAACTTGGATTACGCTGCGCAGCCCCAGCGTGGTGAAGCGGATGCGCTCTATGCCAGCACCTGCCACGGGCTTTTCCGCTGGACCGAGAGCGCGTGGGTGCCGGTCTCACCTCAGGAGACGGGGATGGTGGCCATCGTCTATGGCCGGCCGGAGGTCATCTGGGCGACCCAAGCCTTCGCCGATGGTGGCGGCGTAATTCGTAGTGACGACGGTGGCGGTGTCTGGATCCCGGCGGGCAGCGGCCTGATCAGTTTCAACGGGGTCGCGAACCTGGGCATCGACCCGCGCGACGCCAATTCTCTGTACGCCATCATCTGGCCCAAATATGCCGGCAGCTACCTGCGTAGGGGTACGGCCGACGGGCGAGTGGAAGACAATGCCCACGCCAAAGAACAACAGCGTCATCGATACCGGTATGACGATGGATGGCGCCACCGGGGCGCTGTATGTGGTCGTGACCGCACCCGGTGCCCAGCTCTGGCGCACACTCAACCCCGGCGCACCCGATGTCAACGACGTTCGCTGGGAGCTGGTGCACGATTTTGGCCGGGACAAACAGGTGGAGCTCCTGGCCTCGGGCTGGAGCCCCGATGGCCTGGCGCTGTATGCCAACCTGCGGCCCTTGGACTGGAAGGACGAGAACCTGGCAAAAGTGGGCCATCCAGTGCTTTACCGCTCGCTGGACGGTGGAGAGACCTGGTCGTCACTTCCGATTCCGTAGCCCGCCCAGGCCAGGCCTGCGTAGGTTCAGCCCAAGCGAGAGCCACGGCCATCGTTCGTGTTGTACGAACAAACTACCTCTCCTTTGTTCGGGGGAGGCTTGGGAGGAAGAATCATGGACCGAGTTGATCAGATGTACGAGGCGATCAAGCAAAAGATCCTCGACCTGGAAGTGGATCCGACCCAGCCCATCGACGAAACGGTACTGGTGCGGGAGACCGGCGGCAGCCTGACCCTGGTGCGCCAGGCGCTGGATCGCCTGGAACAGGAGGGCTTGGTCGTCAAACAGCGAAGGCGCTGGCACGTAGCCCGGGCGGCCACTGCCTCCATCATGATGGAGATCTTTGAGGTGCGCACCACGCTGGAAGGCATGTGCGCCCGCCTGGCTGCCGAGCGGATCACGGCGGAGCAGATCGAGCGCATGGAGAAGATCCATCGTGACTTTGAGCGTGTTCTTCATCAAGGGGACAACGAGGCGCTCCTGGCGGTCGATCAAAAGTTCCACCAACTGCTCTACGAGGCGTCGGGCAATCGATTCCTGGCACGGGCGTTGGATGAGATGTACACGCTGATCTACCGCCTCTTCTTCTTTGCTCTGGATCGTATGGGCAGCGTGCGTGCCAACGTGGAGGAGCACCACGACATTCTGGAGGCAGTCAAGGCCGGGGACGGGCGTACCGCCGAGCGGCTGATCCAGCAGCACATCATCCACTTCCAGCGAATGGTGGAAGAGCTGCTGTAGCCGGCGAGGCATAGCCGGACCTCACCTCGGTGGCACAGAGACGCCGAGAAACAGTAGGTTTTGTCTGGAGATCCTCTGTGTTCTTTGTCTCTGTGGTTCTGTGATTGCCTGCTCAGTGTGCTGCTAGTTGCGCAGTAGGCTGAGGATCAGGACCGCGGCCGCCGGGATGGTCAGGTTGTCGATGCCCCAGGGCGACAGCGCTTCGACCAGGGTGCACACCAGGGCCACCGCCGCGCCATAGATGAGGGCCAGCAGCCAGTTGATGGGCGGCTTGCCCGCGAGATAGGGCATGACGAACAGCGCCAGGGAGGTGGTGATCCAGCTCCAGAAGAGCATGGCCACCGAGCCCTCCAGCGAGCGGGTCCGCCCGGCGATGGTGTAGCGGTAGTGCCCGTAGCGCTGGCCAATGATGGCCGCCATGGCATCGCCCCAGGTCAGCGGCATCATGCTGGCAACCATCAGCACCGGCTGGCTCCAGAAGAAGTAGATCAGGGCGCCGAAAGGCGATGGGAAAGTAGATGGTGCCCAGGTTGCCCCTGTCCTCCGCTCTCCATGGCCTTGAAGGTGCCCCGCAGGTAGGAGATGGCGTTGATCGACGACAAAGGTCGCCGGTGGGATGAGGGCCAGGTACCAGGTCTCAAAGAGCAGCACGGTGCCCACGACCCACATGCCAACGCCGATGTGGATGAACTTGCGGGTGAAATCGGGCGGGCGGTTGCCGAGCGCGGCGCAGGAACTCCCCCAGGGCGATGACGCCAAATACATAGACATAGGAAAGGACCAGGGCGGTGTAGTCGGGCTTCCATGTAATGGCAAGGTCATCGGGCGGATCTCCCTTCGGCTGTATGCGGATCAGGGGATTGGCTGTTCAAGGCGACGGCGATCTGGGCAGCCACGGCGGCGTTGTTTTCCAGCAGGGCGACGTTGGCTTTGAGGCTGGCCCCACCGGTCTTGCTGGGCGATCCAGCTGAGCAGGAAGGGGGTGATGCGCTGCCCTCGATGCCCCGCGCCTGGGCCTCGGCCAGGGCGGCGGCGATGGCGGCTTCCAGCTGCTCGGCCGGCATCTCGTCGCCGGCCGGCACGGGCACGGCGATCAGCAGTCCCGCCGGACAGTCCCATCTGGCGGCTGGCCCGGATGATGGCGGCTGCCTCCTCGGGAGTGTCCACCCGTACGTCCACCGGCAGGCCGCTGCTGCCGGGTGTAAAAGGCCGGAAACTCGTCGGTGCCATAGCCGATGACGGGCACGCCGGCGGTCTCCAGCCATTCCAGGGTGGCTCGCAGGTCGAGGATCGATTTGGCGCCGGCGCAGACGACGGCCACGGGCACCGAGGCCAGGGTGGGCAGGTCGTTGGAGACGTCAAAGGGCGGGTCGCGGTGCACGCCGCCGATGCCGCCCGTGGCAAAGACCTCGATGCCGGCCCAGGCGGCGATGGTGACCGTCGCCGCGACCGTGGTGGCGCCGTCCTCGCCTCGGGCGACGACGACCGGCAGGTCGCGGCGGCTCACCTTGCGGATGCCCTCGGCGCGGTGGCCAGATGCTCCAGCTCGTCGTCGCTCAGGCCGACGCGCAGCTGCCCGTCGAGCACGGCGATGGTGGCCGGCACGGCGCCATGCTCGCGGACGATGGCCTCCATCTGCCGCGCGGTCTCCAGGTTGGTGGGGTAGGGCAGCCCGTGGGCAATGACGGTGGATTCCAGGGCGACGACGCGGCCGGCTGCCCTCCAGCGCTTGTTGTACTTCATGGCTCAGCCGTAGTGGTTGTCTCACTTCGATAGCCCTGCTACGCCTGTGATGTCCCGCATGGGCGTCTAGATGACCAACTGGTCGTAGAGCCGCTCCAGGCTCAGGTCCGGGCAGACGGTTTCGCGGCTCTGCAGGGTGAGGGCCGCCGCCGAGGCGCCCAGCCGCACCGCCTCGTCCACGGGAAAGTCGTTGAGCAGGCCAAAGACGACGGCGGCCGTCAGGGCGTCGCCGGCGCCGGTGAGGTCCACGACCTCGCACCTCGATGGCCGGCACGTGGCCGCTTTCCTGCGAGGTGGCATAGACCAGGCCGGTGGCGCCCAGGGTCACGATGGCGATCTTGACGCCCAGGCCACCAGCTTTTGCGCGGCGACCAGGGCGCTTTCCCGGTCGGTGACCTGCACGCCGCACAGGGCCTTCGGCTTCGGCGGCGTTGGGCGCCACCAGGGTGAGGTCCGGCAGGTAGGGGCACAGGCGCGGGGCCAGGGTGGCGGTGGTCGGGTCGGCGCAGACCGGCACACCGTACCGGCGCGCCAGGCTAAAGATGGTGCTGCAGCGTCTGCGGCTGACAGGTTGGCGTCCAGGACGATCATCCGCGCGTCGCGAAAGAGGGCGCGGCGCCGGTAGATAAAGTCCGGCGTGATCAGCTCGCGGTTGATGCTCATGTCGTCGATGGACATGACCAGGTCGCCCGTGTCGTCCAGGACGGCCAGGTAGGCAGCGGTGCGGTGGTCGGCGTCCACCAGGACGTGGCTGATGTCGATGCCGCACTCGGCGGCCTGCTGCAGGATGCGCCGCCCGGAGCCGTCGTCGCCCACGGCGGAGAGCAGGACGACCCGCTCGCCCAGGCGGGCCAGGTTCTCGGCGATGTTGCGGCCCACGCCGCCGACGCTGACGCGGATGGCGCCCGGCGTGGAGGTGCCGGTCTGGATTGGCTTTGCCGGCGCGACCTTTGGTGTCGATGCTGGCCGCGCCGATGACTAGGATATGGCCTGTGCTCATGGATGTCCCCCAAAAGAGGTTCTCTACCCTAAGCTTGATCGAGCACCAGTGGCCGGAGCCACTCGTGACAGTCGTCGCCGGCGACCCTCTCCGACCAGGAAACCTCCCGGCCTATGAGGGTCCTTCTCATGCCCGGCCTGCGTGGGCGTCCGGCGGTTCGTGGATGAGATACCCATACTATAGCACAAGTTTCCACGCTGGCAAATCACTGGGCTTTGCCTTGAAATCTGACCAGCGCGGGGTCCTTGAGATAGGCGTGGCATCACGCCACATGAAAATCCCGCAGAATCGACCCGCCCACAAACTCCCGCAGGATCGAGTTGTCCGGCACCAGGTCCGGCGCCAGGGGCTCGAACCACTCCAGGAAGGCCAGCAGCCGCTTGGCCTCGACATAGGCCCGGGTGCCGGGCTTGACCTGCAGCAGCAGCGGCTCGGCCAAGGGCTTGAGCACCGCCAGCTCGTAGACCAGCGCCGAGTTGAACATCACGTCGGCGTGTTCCTGGTAGGGAAAGATCCAGCGCTTTTCGCCGCGGCGCACGCTCTCCCAGCGGTCGATGGTCTGCCTGGGCCGAGTAGCCCCGGTAGGCGGCGTCGCGCACGATGCGACGGATCAGGCGCGTGTCGGTCGTCGGCACCCGGTTGTGCTTGTCGATGTTGAGCTGCGTCAGCGCCGAGACATAGATGCGATAGGTGACACTCCGGCGGGATGTCGGGCACCAGGTCGGGGTTCAGCCCGTGGATGCCCTCGACGATGATGATGTGGTCGGGCTGGAGCTGCACCGTCTCGCCGACCTCGCGCCGCCCGGTCTGAAAGTTGTAGTGGGGCAGCGTCACCTCCTGCCCGTCGAGCAGGCGCAGCAGGTGCTCGTTGAACAGCGCCACGTCCAGCGCGCCCAGCGACTCAAAGTCGTATTCGCCCTGCTCGTCGCGGGGTGTCTTGCTCTCGATCGACAAAATAGTTGTCCAGTTCCAGGGCAAAGGGACGCAGGCCGTTGGCCAGCAGTTGGATGCTCAGCCGCTTGGAAAAGGTGGTCTTGCCCGACGACGATGGCCCGGCGATGAGCACCAGGCGGACTCTGGCCTTGCCTGCGCTGCGATCTCCTCGGCGATGCGGGCGACCCGCTGCTCGTGCAGCGCCTCGGCGACCAGGACCACCTCGCGGACCCGCTCGCCGGCGATGGCCTCGTTCAGGCAGCCCACGTCGCGGACGCCCATCAGCTCCATCCACTCGCCGTACTCGCGAAAGACGCTGACCAGCTTGGGATAGTCCACGACGGGCTGGAGCTGCATCGGCGGGTCGCTGCGCGGGAAGCGCAGGATAAAGCCCGGGCGGATAAGTCTTGCAGGGCAAAGACGCGTCAGGTAGCCGGTCGAGGGCACCATGTAGCCGTGAAAATAGTCGCGGAAGCCCCGCAGCTCGTAGAGGGTCAGGTAGTCCTTGCGCCGGCGGTTCAGCAGCCGCACCTTGTCGTCGTCGCCCCTGGCCTGGAACAGGGCGATGGCGTCGTTCAGGGGCACGCGCGCCTTGCGGATCGGCTCGTCGGCCTCCACGATCTCGCGCATCCTGGCCTCGATCCGGGCCAGCTCCTCGGCGCTGAACGGCTCGCGGCCCTGGACCTGGCAAAAGTAGCCGCCAAAGGTCAGCGAGTGGTCGACATAGACGGTGGCCTCCGGGAACAGCTCGTGGACGGCCGTCACCAGCAGGAAGGCCAGCGAGCGGCGGTAGATGCGAAAGCCATCGCTGTCGGCCATGGTGATGGGCGTCACTTCGACGTCGCTCTCGACGCGGTAGGTCAGCTCGCGCAGCTCGTTGTCGATCAGGGCCGCGACCGTCGGGCGCCTGTGGATCCGGACCGGCAGCGCGGATGAACTCCTCCAGCGGTGTGCCGACGGGCCCTTCGAATACGCGCCCGTCGTCGAACCAGACCTGGGCGGTGTCGCGCGGTTGTGCGGGATGGATGTTGGAGTCTTGAGGGCCAGGAGTCTGGATCCGGGCTTGCTCGCCCTCTGCTTCTTTGTTCATGGTATACCTTTATTGCCTCCAAGCCAGCGGGCCAGGACCAGAAAGAGAAAGGCGCCGACGGTGGCTTCGACGATGTGTACCTGGCCCGATGGTCCATGGGACGAGGTCCAGACTTCTCGCCCACCAGGTGGCCGCCGGCAAAGCCCAGTACCGCGGCCAGCCAGAAGAACAGACAGGTCGCGCAGCCGCCGGCCCTGCCACAGGTGAAAGGCGGCGGCATAGACCGAAGCCAGGAGCAACGAGAGGACCAGGCTCGGTTCTTGAATCATGCTGCCCTCCTCGCCTACCCGCAATCCACTCCTATGTCTGTGGCTCGGACGGACCTCGAGCCGAGGCTCCGCTGATGATTCCCCCGCCGAGTACCTCGTCATCCTGGTAGGCCACGACAGCCTGGCCGGGTGTGATGTCGCGCAGCGGGCTGTCGAATTCGACCCGGGCTTGCCCGTTGCCGGCCGGCGTCCAGGTCGCGCTGGCCAGGGTGGCCTTGTAGCGGATCTTGGCCTGGACCCGGACCGGCTCGGTCAGGCGGCGCGCCGCTCACATAGCTCACTTCTCTGGCGACCAGGGTCTGCTGGCCCAACTCCCGGCTGGGCCCGACGATGAGGGCATTGCGGGCGACGTCCAGGCGGATGACGTACAACGCTTCGGCGCGGCGATGCCCAGGCCCCGTCGCTGGCCGACGGTGTAGAAGGGCAGTCCCTGGTGCTGGCCAATTTCCTTGCCGGCGGTGTCGAGGATGGGCCCGGGCTGTACGGCCTCGGGAGCGCGCTGCCTGCAGGAAGCGACGGTAGTCGTCGTCGCTCACGAAGCAGATCTCCATGCTCTCATCCTTCTCGGCCACTGGCAGGCCCCGCTGGCGGGCCATCTCCCGGACCTGGGTCTTGGTGTAGCCGCCCACGGGGAATAGAACCTGTCGCAGCTCCTCCTGGCCCAGCATGTAGAGCACGTAGGATTGATCCTTCTGCCGGTCGGCGCCCATGCGCAGCCGGTGGCGACCGTTGACCTCGTCCACGCGGGCATAGTGCCCGGTGGCCAGGTAGCTCGGCTTCCAGGGCCTGGGCGTGGCGCAGCAGCCGGCCGAAGCGGATGTGGCGGTTGCAGGCCAGGCAGGGATTGGGCGTCCGGCCCCGGCTGTACTCGGCGACAAAATAGTCGACCACGCAGGCTTTGAACTCGGCCTCATAGTTGACCAGGTAGAAAGGGATGCCCAGATGCGCGGCCACGCGCCGGGCGTCCTCCACCGCCTCCGGGGCGCAGCAGCGGTTCTCTCCATCCCCTGAACCCAGGCTAGGCTCTTCGGCCCACAGGCGCATCATGACGCCAATGACCTCGTAGCCCTGCTCCACCAGTAGGGCGGCAGCCACAGAGCTATCCACGCCGCCGCTCATGGCAACCACGACCCGCTTCGGATATGGCGTCATGCTAGCCTACCCGTCGCTCTGGTCAAAGAGCAGCCGCTCCAATTTCCTCAGGCGGGCCACGCCCTTAATTTCCTCAGCGAACAACGGGAGTTGGGTGATGGTCATCCGTTCGGCATAGTCACCGGCCAGTAGGTCCAGGTAGGGGCGCTGCATGGCTTGCCTTCGGACCAAGAAATCGGAATCGGGCTGGGAGATGACGTTGTTGACGATCAGGTGGTGGATTTCGAGACCAAACTGGGCGAATTCGCCCACCAGACGGCGGGCCTGGTAGACCCCCAGCGCCTCGGGGATGGTCACCAGAATGAACTCGGTATTGGCCGGGTCGCGGAAAAAGTCGGCGATCTCTTGCGACAACTCTCGCCAGCTATCGATCAGCTCCAGGAAGGGTACTCTGCTGAGCTGCAGCTTGTCGCGAACCCCCAGGTAGACGCGCGGCGCCGTGCGCAGGTGGCTGAGGAATTTGTAAGGCAGTTCCAGCAGTCGCAGCGTATCGCCTGCCGGCGCCGTGTCCCACACGACGAGATCGTAGCGCCCGTCGCGCACTTGCTCCAGGATAAAGTCCAGCATAAACTCCTCCTGGATACCGGGGGCCAGGGCCACATAGTCGACCAGATCGTCGTAGGGCATGTCCACAAAGACCTGCGATGCCTCATAGATCTGGGGGCCGAATTTGAGCTTCCAGCGGCGCATCACCTCGTCGGGATCGATCTCCAGGCCCCAGAGGTTGGGCACCATGGCGATCGGCTGTCTCGGTCGAGCCGATTTCGGTTTCAAAGATGTCTGACAGCGAGGGCGTCAGGTCGCTGGAGATGATCAGGGTCCGCTGGCCCTGCGGACGCAAAGTGAAGGGCGGTCGTGGCCGACGTAGTTGTCTTGCCCACGCCTCCCTTGCCGCCGAACATGAGTACGCGTTTGTGGCTCTGCTGCAGTGATATAAGTGACATAATGCTCCGTGATTGCTGAGGAGCCAGACCGGGTGATGGGTTAGTTGCTGTCGTGGCTGCCCTCAAGTCGATGTGCCGCCAGTATACCACAACTAGCATCTGGCGTAAAGCACGGACCTGAAACGATAGAGTATCAATTTTGGTGGGAGTTCGAGTTGGTCCGGATACCGGGGCACAGCTTTAGGAGCTGGTTCAAGCAGTGCTCACCGATGGCGCCAACAATCTGGCCCTCTCTGCGGTGGGTCTGGGGCTAGCCTGAGCCGGCAATCTCCCGAAGCGCGACCCAGCGGCCCTCCTCCGAGGAGCGTACCGCTGCCTCCATTGCCTTCTGCACGTGCAGGCCATCCGCCAGGCTGGGCGAAGGCTCCCGGCCCTCCGAGATAGCCTTCAGGAACTGGTATTGGCATTCGGCATGGCTCCGGACAAAACTGGGTGCCATGGACCAGTCTGGGCTCTTCTGGCCTTCGTACCGCTGTACCGTCTGCAACTTGCGAAAGCCGCGCATTCCGCCCATGGGCTTCTCGGTATCGCGCAGGTCATAGGCTTCCAGCCAACTGGGGTCGGCAGCGTTGAAGCGCAGGGCTCCCTTGGCGCCAAAGATCTCGATCTGCAGGTCGTTGGTCGCGCCGGTCCCCATCCGCGAGATCTCTACCAGGCCCAGGGCTCCCCCGGCCATGCGGACTTGCATCAGAGCGAGGTCGTCTACATCTACGGGTGCTGTCTCTGCGGATCCGGCGGTGATGGGCCTCTCTTTGATCAAGGTTTCCAGGGATGCCTGTACTGCGCCAAACTCGCCCAGCAGGTAGTATATGAGGTCCAGCACGTGGGCTCCGAGATCAAAGAGCGCCCCGCCCCCAGCCGTCTCTTTGCGCAGGCGCCAGGAGAGCGGCTTGTCAGGATTGACATAGCTGGAGCGATAATAGCGTCCGCGGAAGGAAAAGACACGTCCCAAAAAGCCCTCGTCCACCAGTTGCCTGGCGCGGGTAATGGCCGGGAAAAATCGGAAATTGAAGGTCATCTGGGTCCCTACGCCCGCTACCCTGGCAGCGGCGACCATGCGTTGACCTGCGGACACATCCATGGCCAGGGGCTTTTCGCAGTAAACGTGTTTGCCCGCCTGGGCGGCGGCGACGACAATCTCCTCATGTCTGTAGTTCGGCACGCAGCAATCGACGACGTCGACGTCGTCGCGGGCCAGCAGCTCGTGATAGTCTGCGGTCCATACGTCGCAGCCTATCTCCTGAGCCGCCTTTTCTGCCGTCTCTGGATGCGCGGTCGCCACGCCGGCGATCTTGATGGTGTTGGCGGGCAGACCATAGTGAAAGGGGATGGCGCGATAAGCCATCATGTGCACGCGTCCGATGCCGCCATAGCCAACCATGGCAATGCCGTGTTTCTTCATCGTGATGGCTCCTTGGTGTCTCTGTGCTTCGACTGTGACTCGGGCAAGGCGCCTCACCCAACAGGCCCACAGCTAGCGGGATCGATTCTCCCTCGACATAACTGAAGGGGCGATTGGAGCTTTTGTGGTCTTGATCCAGTGCTGGTAGGGACCTAGTGTCTCCAGATGGGTTCAGCTTTTGACCGCATGTCTGACAGTCAATTGTACCGCAAGACGTAGCAAAATGCAAACATGGAAAAGACAGGCAGAACAAGAGCCACTAACTGCGGAAAGCCTTGTTGACATTTATGCAGAATGCTGCTATAATCGGGTTAGTTAGCGGATACAAGGCATTAGGGCGTTCACGCGCATCGGTCTTGCATTCCTGAATGCGCCTCGTTCGCGGCGGTCCTGTCTCCCGGACCGTTACGGTCTCTCCACTGAGTCATAAAAGTAGGCAGTGTCTATTGCCCATCCATACTTCAAAATCGGAGGAGGAGTGTCATGAAAGCTCGACTGCGTGGACTGATGGCGTTCGTTCTGATCATTGCTCTGCTGTTGACGATCATCCCCTCTGGGGCTGCGATCGGCGTGCCTCAGTCAGGCTCACCCATCGAACCTGCTGGAGGACGAGTTACGCTGGCGGCGGGTGGGAATGAGGTCAGTCTGGTGGCGTCGGCTCTTGGTCCGCTGCCCCTGGGCTTTGAGCCCAACCGGGGGCAGTTCGACCCACGCGTGCGCTTTGCGGCGCGGCATGGAGGCGGTACATTTTTCTTCACCAGCCAGGGAATGGTGATGGTGTTCAACCGGCAAAAGGCCGGTGCGCCATCCATCATGGACCGTATCCAGGACTGGTGGAGGGGATTGCTTTTGGACGGTCCCGCGCAGCCGGAGCAGGGTATTGAGCAATTGGCCCTCATGGTGCGCTTTTCCGACGCTTTGCCCACGGCCCATCTGGAGGGAGTGGATCCCCTGCCGGGCACGGTGAACTATTTCATCGGCGACGATCCGGCTGCCTGGCGGGCTGGTGTGCCAACCTTTGGCAGCATTCTGTACCACAATCTGTACCCCCATATCGACCTGCGCTACCAAGCTTCCCAGGCGCAGTTGAAATACGAGTTTCTCCTGCACCCTGGGGCAGAGGTGGACCGGATTGCCCTGGCTTACGATGGCGCAGAGCGCCTTCAGGTGAATGAAGCTGGGGACCTGGAGATCCATACCGCCTGGGGCACGCTGATTGAGGACGCACCGGTGGCCTGGCAGGAGGGAAGTCAGGGAGAGCGGGAACCGGTACCCGTGCGCTTTGCCCTCGAGCCAGGTGGCCAGGTTGGCTTTCAGGTCGGTGACTACGACCACGCACGAGGGTTGGTGATAGATCCTGCTCTGGACTATAGGCTGGCCGACTCCGAACCCACGCTAAAGTATAGCACCTTTGTGGGTGGTAGTGGCTCAGAGTCTGGCTACATGCTGGCGTTTGACGGCGCCGAAAACTCCATAGTCACAGGTCGGGTGGATTCCTCCAACTTTCCCACCACCAGCGGCGCCTACGACCAGGGACACGGTGGCGACTTTGACGCTTTTGTCTTCAAACTGAGCGCCGATGGCAGCACGCTGTTGTGGAGTACCTATGTGGGCGGCAGTGGTCTGGACCGCGGCACAGGCCTGGCGCTGGATGGGTCGGGGAACGTATACGTCGTTGGCGATGCCAATTCGTCAAACTTTCCGACAACCTCGGGAGCCTATGACCAGAACCACAACGGGGGTTCCGACATCTTTGTCTTCAAGTTGTCATCGAATGGTGGCTCGCTTGTGAATAGCACCTTCGTTGGAGGCAGCGGCGACGAGGAGACCTGGGGCATTGCTCTGGATAGTGCCGGCAAGCCTGTAGTTGCGGGTCAAAGCGACGCCTCCAACTTTCCCACCACCGGCGGGGGCTATGACCGTGGGCACAATGGAGGGATCGACGTCGTGGTCTTCAGACTGTCCTCCAACCTGGGATCCCTGGAGTTCAGCACCTACATCGGGGGAAGTCAGGATGACAAAAGCAAGGGCATTGTGCTGGATGGCAGCGACAGGGCCGTGATCACGGGCGGGACCCTGTCGTCGAACTTTCCAACGACCGCGGGCGCCTATGACCAGGGACATAACGGAGGTGAAGACATCTTTGTCCTGAAACTGGCTGCAAATGGTGACGCTTTGGTATATGGTACCTACCTCGGAGGGAGCGGCGATGACGGAGGCTGGTCACCGATTCTCGATGCCCAAGGACAGCCCATCGTCACCGGGAATACCTACTCGTCGGATCTGCCCACGAAATCTGCCTACGACAGCGGCTACAACGGTGACGAGGATGCGCTGCTGGCAAAGCTGACCGCCGATGGCGGCGACCTGATCTTCTGCACCTATTTGGGTGGCTCCGATCGCGAGATCGGGCACAAGCCGGCTGTAGACGGCGCCGGGAACGTACTGCTCACCGGCCGAACGGCCTCTGCGGACTATCCTACCACCTCTGATGCCCTCGACCGCACGCATGGCGGAGACAAGGATGTCTTTGTCGCCAGGTTCTCAGCCGACGGGAAGGAGCTACAGTACAGTACCTACATCGGTGGTAGTGGAGCGGAAACCGGTAGATGGCTGAAGGTGGTTGATGAGACTGATGTGGTGATTGCCGGCTCGGCCGGATCCTCAACCTTCCCGACCACCAGCGGGGCCTATGACACCGGATACAACGGGGACTTGGACGTCTTTGTGTTGCGCTTCAAGGATCTGGCTGAAACGGGTTCAACCGAACCGGGTGAGAATGTAACAGACCCGAGCGGCAAGGTCACGCTGGTGCTCGAGGGCAAGCAGGTCACGATGCGCCCCTTCGATCCCCAGGTGCCTGGCCTCCCCCTCAAAGGCGTCAAGGTCACAGCAGATGAATACAAGTCTCACGTACTAGTCCATTGGCAGGAAAACTGTGAGGAAAGCTCGCGTGGGCTCTTTAGGCCAGTGGTGGAATATCTCAAGAAACCGCTCCTGCGCAACACCTATTCGAAGGCATTGGCGGGACTGGACCGGGTGCCCTACGTGGGTCTTGGACACCTGGCCTTTCTGCCCTCGATCCTGCGTGGTAGCAAGATTTTGCCACTACCCTCGGGCTCAAAGTCTGACTGGTATGTGCCCGGTACTGAGATCAGCCCCAACCTGCTGGCCGAATATGGGGTCCCTGTGAAGTTACTGTCGGGTCGTGACTTTGCCGAGTATATGAGCAAGGAGCATGCCGGTGTCAAATCGGTCCTGCTTTTCCACGACAAGTCTGTCCCCTCGATTCTGGATGCGGACCTGAGGATCTTTCAGGGTTCTGACAAGAATGTGCTTGCCGTTCTGGCCAGCCCCAAAGGGCAGACCTCCAAGGGTTCTGACCTGGTCGCCAGCAAGTTCCTGTCCTTGAATGCCTGCCAGGATATGGATCGCGAGGGGTTTGACAAGTTGTTGAATGCGGCGAAAGAAATCGTGGATGAAGACATTGATGACTGGGGTCAGAAATGCGTCCAAGTGCCCGACGTGCAGGGCAAAAGCTTGGATGATGCCAAGAGGCTCCTGACGCAGCAGGGGTTCTCTGTCAGTGCAAAGAAGGACTACTCGTCTTCTCCCAAGGATGAGGTCCTTGGCCAGGACGTGGGGCCCGAGAGCGCTTCCAAGTGCGCCGTGATCGGCCGCCCCATCGAGTTGGAGGTAAGCCTTGGTGCCGAGCCCAAAGAGTTCAAGATGTACGAGGCGCGTGTCAACGACGAGAACGGGAAGGCCAAGCAGGTCTTCGAAGCATGCGAGCCCGTCGAGCTGTGGATAAATGCCAAGAACAGCACGGGAAGCCCGCTTGCCGTTAGCTACGATTGGGAGACCACTGCCCCCAATGGACAGGTGGTGGATTGGTTGTCCAAAGAGGATGACAAATACACGGAACCTACGGGCCAGGTGCTCAGCCACAAGATCAGTAGCTGGATCCCTGCCCTGAGCGGCAAGTATACCTTTGTTGGTTCGGCTACCTTTCAGGAGAATGGAAGCAAGACCACGAAAGAAGATCAGGTGACTTTTGAGGTCGCTCCTTTCCCACCACACAACATACGGCTGCATGAAGCACTGACCTGCAAGCACGTCACGGATGACGGTGATCATTCCGGCGACACAAGTAACTTCAATACGAATGACGGGATCGTGTGGGCATGGAGCCACTGGGCAGAGGCCTCGGGAAAGCATACGGTGGCGTGGAAATGGTACCAACCGGATGGCTCGTTGTACCTCGCTAGCGATCTCGGCTGGGACGATATTTCCTGTGGCTACCTGACCTGGGGCGGGATCTATATCCGTGGCAATCAGGCAGAGGACCACCCGGGCAGATGGCGCGTGGATATCTTCATGGATGGGAAAAAGGCCACATCACTCAACTTCAACATCAACCGGGCTGCCTCCAGCAGCGAGAAGCAGTCACCGGTGATAGGTGAGAAGGGTTCCGCTGGTGGGGTGGCCCCAACCCTAGATTGGGTTCTTCCTTGATCCAGGAGTGGCAGCTCCACCGCGGCCATAGTTGACAGCGCGACACCGCCGGCGAACGTGCCTGGGCATCGCACCACAGCCAGCGAATCACTGAAGGCATCGAGAGGGGACAGGAGAGGATCCTGTCCCCTTTTGCTGTTGCCACTTGCGACTGGACTATCGGAGGATCTGGCTGAAGGTACAGAACGTCGTCAGGCGTCGTACAGCGGACTCATCCTGCGCAGCTTCTCGATGATGCCGGGCAGAATGTCCAGCACGTAGTCAACATCCTCGTCGGTATTCTCCTTGCCCAGGGTCAGGCGCAGGGAGCCGTGGGCTATCTCGTGCGGGAAGCCCATGGCGATGAGCACGTGCGATGGCTCCAGCGAGCCGCTGGTGCAGGCCGAGCCGCTGCTGGCAGCCACACCCATCAGGTCCAGGTTGAGCAGGATCGATTCACCCTCGACGTACTTGAACAGAAAGCTGGCGCTGTTGGGCAAACGCCGGGTGGGGTGGCCGGACAACTGGCAGTCGGGAATGCGCGCCAGCACACCGGCGACAAGCTTGTCGCGCAGCCGCGCGATGCGAGCATTGGCTGTTTCCGCTTCCTCGCAAGCCAGGCGCAGGGCGGTGGCCAGGCCCACGATGTAGGGCACGTTCTCCGTGCCGGCCCGCCGGTTGTGCTCGTGAGCCCCGCCCGTCTGCGCTGGCACCAGGGGAACTCCCCTCCGGGCATAGAGCACACCGACGCCCTTGGGGCCGTAGAACTTGTGCGCTGACAGAGACATCAGGTCCACGTTCAGGGCCTTGACGTCCAGGCCGAGTGTGCCTCCGGCCTGGACGGCGTCGGTGTGGAATGGAATTTTGTGAGCACGGGCGATCTCACCGATCTCAGCAATGGGCTCGATGGTGCCCACTTCGTTGTTGGCGTACATGATGCTGATCAGGGCCGTGTCAGCGCGGATGGCTTGCTGGACGTCGGCCGGATCGACCAGGCCATGATGATCCACCGGAACGTAGGTCACCTCAAAGCCAAAGTGTTTCTCCAACTGCTCCAGCGTGTGACCAATGGCGTGGTGCTCGATGGGCGAGGTGATGATGTGGTTCTTTTTGGTACGGCGACGTCGCTCAAAGGCCACGCCGCGCAGCGCCAGATTGTCGCTCTCGGTGCCGCAACTGGTAAAGATCACCTCTCGGGGGCTGCAGTTCAGGATGCCGGCCACGGTCTGGCGCGCCTCGTCCATGGCGTGGTTGGCCTCGCGCCCCAGGGCATAGATGCTGGAAGCGTTGCCATACTTCTCGGTCCAGAAGGGCAGCATGGCCTCCACTACCCGTGGATCGACGGCGGTTGTGGCAGCATGGTCCAGGTAAACAGTAGGTCTCGGTCGTTGCTCCATGGTCTCCTCAGTCACTTCATTGTGTTCTTCTATTGCTCAGGCAAACAGGCCCGTACTGAGATATCGCTCCCCGCCGTCCGGCAGCAGGACGACGACGACCTTGCCCTCGCCCAGGCGCTGTGCCACCTGGATCGCAGCCCAGGTAGCCGCACCCGAAGAGATCCCGGCAAGGATGCCCTCCTGGAGGGCCAGCAGACGGGCCATCGCCCCGGCGTCTTTATCCTGAACCTGTATCACCTCGTCGATGAGCGCTGTGTTCAGCACGTCGGGGACAAAGCCAGCACCGATGCCTTGGATCTTGTGCTTGCCCGGCGCGCCGCCCGATAGTACGGGCGACCCCGCTGGCTCTACGGCCACAATCTGGACACCAGGCAAGGCGTCCTTAAGGATCTCGCCCACGCCAGTGATGGTGCCGCCAGTTCCGACGCCGCCCACAAAGGCATCCAGGTGCTCGACCTGGCTCAGAATCTCGGCGGCAGTGGTGCGACGGTGTACCTCTGGATTGGCCGGGTTGGCGAACTGGAGGGGCATAAAGTAGCCATATTCCTGGACTAGTTCCTCTGCTTTGGCGATGGCCCCTTTCATGCCCTGCTCGCCAGGCGTCACCACCAACTCGGCGCCGTAAGCTGCCAGCAAAGCCCTGCGCTCAGCCGACATCGTATCGGGCATGGTCAAGACGAGGCGGTAACCTTTGACCGCCGCCGTCATGGCCAGGCCAATCCCGGTGTTCCCGCTCGTCGCCTCGACAATGGTTCCCCCGGGTGAGAGCTCGCCCGACTCTTCGGCAGCCTCGATCATGGACAGGGCGATGCGGTCTTTGACGCTGCCCCCTGGGTTGAATGCCTCCAGCTTGGCCCACACCAGCGCGGACCCGGCCGGTGGCAGGCGGTGCAGTCGCACCATCGGGGTGTTCCCGACCAGGTCCAGGATTGTGTTCGCCTTCTGTGGGGCCACTTTCTGTGCCTTCGCAGTTTGATCTTTCATATTCTCTGTCTCTCCTCTTCTGCCGCCAGCCAGTAGCAGGCAACCGGTACCTCTTCGTCCCAGGCAACTGGGGTGATCTTGGTTTGCTGCCGGACTTGGTTCTCCAACAATTCAACCCGGTCCACCAGGCATTTCAGGGTCTCTACCACCGGGTCGGGCAGGCTGGCGTGATCCAGGATGTCCACTGGCGACTGTTGGAGTCGCTGGCCATTGATACGGGTGATGCGCCCCGGCACTCCGATGACCGTCGCCCCAGGAGGCACCGGGGAGATCGACCACAGATCCGGAGCCAACTTTGGCCCCGTCCCCCACCGCAATGTTGCCCAGGACCACAGAGTGGGAGCCCAGGACGACACCGTTGCCTATCGTGGGATGGCGCTTTGTGCGTTCTGAAGAGGTGCCTCCCAAGATGACACCGGTGTACATGAGCACGTCATGGCCAATCTCGGTCGTCTCACCAATAACGACTCCTGCGCCGTGGTCAATGAAGAAACGGCGTCCAATGCGCGCCCCGGGATGGATCTCGATACCGGTGAAGAAGCGGTTGAAATGGGATACAAGACGCGCCACGGTCAGATGGTTTCGCCGCCAGAGCCCATGGGCCAGCCGGTGTAGCCAACTGGCGTGCAGGCCAGGATAGCAGGTCAGCACCTCAAGGAGGCTGCGGGCTGCCGGATCGTTGGCATATATCGTCCGTATGTCCTCGCGCAGGAGATTGCGCCAACGGTTTGGCCCTCCGCGACGCTCCCGGGCAGTGTACTTGTCATCACCCTTGTCCAAGCGTTGCATAGTCGACTCGCTCACCACTTTTCCACTCTTTCATCTCAGATTGCTGCAGATCGGCCAAGGTGATCGAATCCAGGGTCTCTATCAATCGATCACGGACCTGTTCCCAGATGCCACGCGTGCTGCAGCCATCTTCATGGGAACAGGGCTTGCACTTTTGCTCGACCATACATTGGACGGGCAGGATTGAACCTTCCAAGGCACGGATTACATCGCCGGCTGTCGTCGATTGGGGATCGCGTACCAGGACATAGCCACCCTGAGCCCCTCGCTTGCTATGTAGGAGGCCGGCGCGCCGCAACTCGATGGCGATCTGTTCCAGATAGGCCTGGGAGATGCCCTGGGAGCGCGCCACCTCGGCCAGCGACAGGGGCCCCCGCCCAAAGTGGCGCGCGAACTCGCTCATGGCGCGCAACCCATACAGTTCTTTTGCCGATACTCGCACTGTGGTCCAGTTCCTCTATGCCTTAATCCCTACTAAACTGTCGGGATTATTCTAGCACAGTAGCGGTTCGCTGTCAAGTGTGGGATGGTCGCACTGCTGTGCAATAGGCGTGAAAAGGGGCCTGCTTTGCGCTTTCGTCAGTTTTGCGGTATTATCACGGGACTGTGTGTGATGATCCTTGAGGTTTGCTTCCGGAGGTGACGATGGCCAGACCTTGTCCTGTACTGTACATAACGTCGATGGAGACCTTTTCGGGCAAGAGTGCCCTCTGTGTGGGCGTCGCCAAGCGATTGGAACGTGACGGCTTTCGTATCGGCTACATGAAGCCGGTCAGTTCGGGGATGCGTCTCTCAGATGGCGAGATCGATGAGGACGCCGAGTTTCTGAAGCACACATTTGTGCTCCCGGACTCGCTGGAAGACATGGCTCCTGTGGGCATCGCGCGGCGTACCGTGGAGGCGATACTCCGGCAGGAAGAGAGCGAGGACTTTGCCGCTACGCTGGCCTCTGCGTTTGGGCGGATCGCTCAAGGGCGGGACGTTGTGATCCTGGAAGGTGGCAGTAATCTGCGCGAGGGCTACCTGATCGACCTGCCTGCAGTTCAGGTTGCCATGATGCTGGCTGCCCGGGTGTTGGTCGTCGTCAAGTACAACGACGAGATGCAAGTGTTGGACGATACGCTGACGGCGCGGGAGCGGCTGGGCGAATCGTTCCTGGGCGTAGTATTCAACGCCATCCCCCGCCAGCAGATGCCTTTCATCCAGGAATTGGCCAGACCCGCGTTGGAGGAGCGAGGGGTGCCCGTGCTGGCCGTGCTTCCCCAGGAGCGCCTGCTGCAGTCAGTCAGCGTGGGCGACCTGGTCGAGTTTCTCTCCGGAACTATTCTCTGCTGTGAGGACAAGACCCATGAGCTGGTTGAGCATCTCATGGTAGGCGCCATGAGCGTCGACTCGGCCCTATCCTACTTTCGCCGCAAGCCCAACAAGGCGGTGATCACCGGAGGTGACCGGCCCGACATCCAGTTGGCGGCGCTGGAGACCAGTACCAAGTGCCTGATACTCACCGGCAACCTGCGCCCGAGTCCTATCATTCTTGGCCGGGCTGAAGAGGTGGGCGTGCCCATGATCTTGGTGCGACAGGATACGCTGACCGCAGTCGAGGTGATCGAGCGCTTTTTTGGAAAAACGCGATTCCACCTGGAAAAGAAGGTCCAGCGTTTTGAAGAGATGCTGGAGGACCGCTTTGATTTTGAGCGGCTATATGGGCTACTGGAGCTGGAAGAGAACTAGCCTGTGTGTTGAACAAGGGGCGGCGAAGCCTGATGGGCTCCCGCAATCTCTCAGGAAAAGGCAATAAACCTGTATTAGGAGGCAAAGAATGACTGCAATTGAAGAGATCGTGGCCAGGGAAATCCTGGACTCGCGTGGAAATCCGACAGTGGAGGTCGAGGTGACGCTGGAGGGGGGAGCCAGTGGACGGGCAGCGGTACCGTCGGGCGCCTCTACTGGCGTCCATGAGGCCGTCGAACTCCGTGACGGCGACCTCGGGCGATTCGGTGGCAAGGGTGTGCTCAAGGCCGTGGAAAACGTCGAGGACGAACTAGCGGAGGAGCTTTGGGGCTTCAATGCCCTCGATCAAGTGGCCCTGGACCAATACCTCATCACCCTGGATGCTACGCCCAACAAGGGCAATTTGGGCGCCAATGCCATCCTGGGTGTGAGTCTGGCCACCGCCAAGGCCGCCGCCAACGCGGTCGGGCTGCCGCTCTACCGCTACATTGGCGGCGTCTCGGCAAGGACCCTGCCGGTACCGATGATGAATATCCTCAACGGCGGCAAGCATGCGACAGACGGGCCGGACCTTCAGGAGTTCATGGCCATGCCGGTAGGCGCGCCTACCTTTGCTGAAGCGCTGCGCTGGGGTACAGAGACCTATCACACTCTCAAGAAGGTGCTCAAAGCCAAGGGCTACAGTACTGGCGTCGGCGACGAGGGGGGCTTTGCTCCTTCCCTCAAGTCCAACGAGGAAGCGGTGGAGTTGATCATCGAGGCCATCCAGCAAGCGGGCTATGAGCCTGGCAAGGAGATCTTTGTAGCTCTGGACCCGGCAGCCAGCGAGGTATTCGAGGACGGCAAGTACGTCCTCAAGAAGGAGGGACGGACCCTCAGCGGCGAGGAGATGGTGGACTTTTACGAGGATTGGGTGATCAAGTACCCCATTATCTCCATTGAGGACGGACTGGCCGAAGATGACTGGGATGCCTGGGTCCTGATGAACGAGCGGCTGGGAGACCGGCTCCAGATCGTGGGCGATGATCTGCTTGTGACCAACGTGGAGCGGCTCAAGCTGGGCATCGAGCGCAAGGCGGGCAACAGCATCCTGATCAAGCTCAACCAGATCGGGACGTTGACCGAGACGCTGGCAGCCATCGAGATGGCCAAGAGGGCAGGCTGGACGGCCATAGTCTCGCACCGCTCCGGCGAGACCGAGGATACGACCATCGCTGACCTGGTGGTGGCCACCAACGCCGGCCAGATCAAGACCGGGGCGCCCTGTCGCAGCGATCGCGTGGCCAAGTTCAACCAGTTGCTGCGCATCGAGGAAGAACTGGGCATCATGGCTGTCTATGCGGGGATGGACGCGTTCTACAATATTCGCTGAAGATAGTCGGGTCTCCAAGGGCGGACCGACTTTCCAGGGCAATGTCGGCCCGCCGTGCAACCTGAATTGGGAGTCCCTCGCTTGCTCGGGCAGGCTGGGGGCTCCCTGGCTATTGATCTAGGAATGTGCTATCAGCGTCCTGGAGCGTTCCAGGGCAGGACGTTGTCGTGATCTCACCCCTCAATCTGGAGCGATAGCGCGTTTTCTATCTTCGGCCTTGGGTACCAGGAACCAAACCATTACCGTGGCCAGAAAAAAGAGCCCCGCGGCCATCAGGAACGGCGCGCGCAACCCCAGCGTTGCCGCGACCGTCGCCCCGAGCATCGGCCCTACCGCGTTGGCCATGGCGACCACGCTGGCATCCAAACCATAGACTGCACCCTGGCGACCCTCGGGCGCCAAGGTCGCCATGAGGGCGCTAATGGAGGCCAGCACGCCGCTCATCACCAGTCCCAGCATCCCTTGCAGCACGAGGAGCTGCCAGACATCGCTGACAAAGAACTGGGGCACATAGATCAGGGCGACGCCGGCAGTGCAGGCCAGCAGCACGCGACGATAGCCAATCCGGTCGCTAGCGCGGCCCAATGTCACGGCTCCAATGGCGCTCGTCCCTGCACTCACACCGGAGATGAGGCCTGTGAGAGACGCGATGCGCGCCGTGGATGGCACCAGACTCTGGATAAAGAGGGGCAGGATGGGACCCGTCAAGCGTGTGGCCATGCGCACGACGGCGCGGATGGTAAACAGGGAAAGGAGTGAACGGTTGTGTACCACCAGCCTGATCCCGTACCAAAAGCCGCTCTCTGGGCTGGATCCATCGCGGGTAGGTGGCGTAAAGTCCTCGTCAACAAATCGCCAGACGGTGATGCCTGCCAGAAAAAGCAGGCTGCCAGTCACCAGAAAGGCGACGCGATAGCCCCAGGTGTCGGCCAACACGCCGCCGACCAGTGGTCCCACCGACGCACCGGTCCAGACTGCCATCTGGAGCAGACCCAGGGCATAGCCCGATCGGTCGCGGGGTGCTGAACTGGCTACCAGTGTCGTAGCCGCTGGGACGGTTCCTGTGAGCATGCCCTGGATAACGCGCAGGATGACCAACTGCTGCACGTTCTGAACAAAGCCCATAGCCGCGATCACCACGGCCCCGCCGAACATGGCCCGCTGGACCATCAGCTTTCGCCCGTAGCGGTCGGCCAGGGAGCCCCAAATGGGTGCGAAAATGGCCATGGTCACGGATTGGGCGGCAATGACTATCGCTGACCACAACTCTATTTCGTGCAGTTTGGTGATGCCCAATTCCTGGACATAGTAGGGGATGAAGGGAAAGATTACCGAAAAACCTGCGATGGCCACCAGTTCGGCGAGCCAAATCACATAAAGGTTGCGTTTCCAAGTTTCCAAGTTCGGCCTCGATGCTCAACCCGCACCCGCTCGTGTTCCAGGCGGACGGGTGCAGGGGGCTCACGTCTTTGTGATAGCCTGGTGTCCAACTACGGGCTTGTGCGTCATCGTTGCCTCATTATAGCACCACCTGTCCTGGCTGCAAGCTTGAGCGGGGCAGGGACCGGATTGGGCCGTGAGCGACAATGCTTCCAGACCGCAGGTGCTGGGCCCGGGCAGGGTCTTTCCCCTGCAAGAGGCGAGACCTCCTCTCATCGAGGAACGTGGGGGACGGGCCTTCAGCCTCTTGCTGGCGATGGCTTGTTGTGCTATACTACTTGTATGGTTGACGGTATGGTCTCACCCCAAGAGGCGTTGTCGAGGACGATGAAGCCGAAACTACGTCAGGTCGAAGTCCAACCCATCCAGCATCAGGGTCAGCCCATGGTGCTGTTACGCGATCCGTTGCATCTGTGCGACACGACTATCGCCATCCCGCGGGCGCTGGCGCCGGTGCTGGGGTTGATGGACGGCACCCGGGATGCAGCAGGACTCGATGCGGCATTGCAGGTGCGTGCCGGTGTGCGCCTGGCGCCGGGCCTGCTTGCCAAGCTACTGGCTGACCTGGACCAGGCATACCTCCTCGACAACCAGCGCTATGCCACCGCAAAGGCGGATCTGCTCCGTGCCTATCGGAGCGCGCCTTCCCGCCCGTCCAATCTGGCCAACGCCGGTTTTCCCTCGGACCCAGATCAGGTGGCTGCTCGCTTGCAGACTTGTGTGGATAGGCTGCCCCAGAAATCCTCTGGGCAAGGGGCAGGCACGATCCGGGGTCTCATCAGCCCCCACATCGACTATGAACGCGGCGGGCCGGTGTACGCTGAAGTGTGGGCCGCAGCAGCCGAGGCGGTTCGCGAAGCCGAACTTGTCATCGTCCTGGGAACCGACCATCACGGCAGCGCGGGGACGCTGACCCTGACTCGCCAGTCCTATGCCACGCCCTGGGGCAGCTTGCCGACCAGCAGTGAGGTTGTCGGTGCGCTGGCCTGCGTCCTGGGAGAGGACGAGGTCTTTGCCGAGGAGCTTCATCACAAGGGTGAGCATTCGATTGAACTGGCGGCAGTGTGGCTCCATTTTATCCGGAACGGAGAACCTGTGCCCATCGTCCCGATCTTGTGCGGACACTTTGGCGACTTTGTTTCGGGGCGAGCTGACCCAAGCGACTACCAGCCCTTTGCCGACGCGCTGGCACTGCTGCAAGATGTCATGGCTTCGCGCCGGACGCTGGTCGTGGCCGCAGCCGACCTGGCGCACATGGGGCCAGCCTTTGGCGATCCCTACGGGCTGGACTACATCAGCCAGGCACGACTGCGGAATGCCGATGGGCGGCTGCTGGAGGCGGTCTACAGGGGCGACGCGGACGCTTTCTTTGAGCAGTTGAAGGCAGAGGGTGACCGGCGGCACGTGTGTGGCCTGCCTCCCATTTATCTGGCCCTGCGCCTGCTGCAATCGAGCAGGGGGGAAGCGGCTGGTTACGACCTCTGTCCCGCCGATCCGCAGGGGATGTCGTTCGTGACCATCGCAGGTGTGACGCTCTGGTAATGATAGCCGGGATCAGCGTATCGTGGCGGCCATTCATTCATGCTGATACGTCTGCTAAACTGAGATGCGCACAAGCGCGCACTGCGAACGAAGGCACCCGGAAGGGATCTTGCCAGTCAGTATCTATCGTTTGAGGAGGAAAGATGGGATTCGAGTTTGGGGGAAAAGTTGCCCTTGTTACGGGCTCTTCACGGGGGATTGGCCGAGCCATTGTACTGCAACTGGCCGAAGCAGGAGCAAGGGTCGTCGTCCACTACCACCAGGACAGGCCGGCGGCGAACCGTACGCTGGCCGACCTGGCCGGCGACGGACACATGCTTGTTCAAGGGGACGTTTCAGATCCCATAGCTGTCCAGGAGATGACCGAGTCGGTATTCCATCGTATGGGTCGGATCGATGTTCTGGTCAACAACGCTGGGATCTATGAGGATCACCCCATTGCCGAGGTGCCATACGAAAAGTGGCAAGGCGCTTGGGAAAAGATTCTGGCGACCAACCTCCTGGGACCGGCAAACTTGTCCTACTGTGTTGCGCAAAAGATGATAGAGACGGGCGGAGGCAGGATCGTCAATGTGTCTTCCAGGGGGGCATTTCGAGGGGAACCCAACGGTCCAGCCTATGGTGCCAGCAAAGCGGGCATGAACGCTATGAGCCAGTCCCTGGCCCAGGCGCTGGCTCCGCACAACGTTTTCGTCTACGTCGTTGCCCCTGGTTTTGTGGATACCGAAATGTCCACCTCAACGCTGGCGGGTCCCAAGGGCGACTCGATCCGCAACCAGAGCCCCCTGGGACGTGTGGCAAGGCCTGAAGAGGTGGCCCGTACTGTTGTATTCTTGGCATCAGAAGGGACAGAGTTTTTGACCGGATGCATCATCGATGTGAATGGTGCATCCTATCTTCGAACCTGATTGCGCGAGCCCTGCGTTGTGCCCACCGGTCATCGACTCGGGATCGGCCGGCGTGTATCGGAACGGCTCCGGTCACCTGTCGCCAGAGAGGAGTGGCCATGACAGCTTTACCCATAACCCATTTGACGCTGTACAAGCATGGCGTTGGCTTTTTCGAGCGTCGCGCCAAACTGGACGGGGAGCAGGTCGAGATCTCTTTCCGGGTGGAGGAGATGAACGATGTTCTCAAGAGCCTGACGGCCATCGACTGGGGCGGGGGCCAGGTGCTGGGCATCGACTATGCGACGCCCACAAGTCGCGAGGAGCGGCTGGCCGGTTGTTCTATTCACCTGGCTGACCACCGGAGCTTTCGCGACCTGCTGGCCAGCCTGCGCGGGCGCCGGGTGCGCTTGCTTTTGGAACAGGAAGAAAAGGCTGCCGGAACCCTGCTGGGCCTTGATGAAGAGCTGGCGCCACAGCCACGCATTGCCTCACAACCGTTGGCTGCGCCCTTGGTTTCTCTACTGCTGGACGAGACGGACCAGGTCCAAAAGGTCGGCCTGCGGTTGGTGCAGGGCGTGGAAATCTTGGATGAGCGCGGGGCGAATGACCTCCGTTTCTTTCTGCGGACAGCTCTCACCCAGGAAGAATACCGGCAGGTGACCATCCGCCTCACGCCGGGGGAGCATGACCTCTCGGTCAGCTATATTGCTCCAGCGCCGACATGGCGGGTAAGCTATCGCCTGGTGGCGGGAGAGGCCACGGCAGGCACCAAGGGCAACGAGGGCAGCGCGCTGCTCCTGGGCTGGGGCATCTTTGACAACCGGTTGGAGGAGGACCTGGAGGGTATCTCATTGTCGCTCGTGGCAGGGATGCCTATCTCTTTTGTCTACGACCTCTACACACCGTACACGCCGGAACGACCGGTGGTTCAGGAGGAAGGTCGCGTAGCGGCTGCTCCAGTGGAGTTTGACAAAGCAGTCAAAGGGGACATGCTCCGCTCCATGGCAATGAGGGACGAGCCTTCGATGGCCATGGGGGCGGCGATGGGGCCAGCAGCCCAGCATACCCGCGGCGCCATGAGTCGTGAGGCGCTGGAACAAGCCGCCCCGGTGGCGGCGATGGGCAAAGATCTGGGCCAGTTGTTCCAGTACGCCATCACCACGCCGGTGACGGCGGGCCGGGGCCAGTCGGCCATGGTGCCCATCGTCTCCTCGGATCTGCCTTGCCGCAAAGATCTGCTCTACAACGGATCCAAGCTGGCAGAGCACCCCGTCGCTACGCTGCGGCTAGAAAACGAAACAGGTCTGACCCTGGAGCGCGGACCGGTGACAGTAATCGACGGCGGCGAGTACGTCGGTGAGGCATTGCTGCCCTTTACGGCGCCTGGCGGCGAGCTCATAGTACCCCATGCCGTGGAGTTGGGCATCACGGTCCGGGAAGAGGTTGGTTCCAGCCAGCAGATTCATGGTCTCCGGGTCCGGGGAACTTTTCTGCGCGTCGAGGAGTGGGACGTCCGTTTTCGGGACTACCAACTCAACAACGGAACGGCAGAGTCCATGACGGTGCTGCTAGAACATCCACGCACGGCCGGCTATGACCTATTCGATACGCCGGTACCCGAGGAGCGAACCAGCGAGGTTCTTCGATTTGCTGTCGCCGTTCCGGCCATGGGTGAGAGCAGTCTGCGGGTTCAGGAGCGCAGGCTGGTGAGCAGGCGGGAGGAACTGCGCAAGCAGTCGTACAGGGGCCTGCAGCACTATCTGGGCCAAGGACTGATAGACATTGAGACCCACGCCCAGGTGGCTGAACTCCTGGGCCTTTGGGAGCGCGTCTCAGACAACGAGCACTCCCTGAAAGAAACCGAGCAGGAGCGTCAAAAGATCTTTGGCGTTCAGCAGCAGATACAGGGGAATATGGGCGCACTGTCAGCGACAGGCAAAGAGGGAGCGCTGCGCGCGCGCTACGTGGAACAGCTTGAGGCCAGCGAGGTTGAGTTACGCGCACTAGAGGCCCGGGAATCGGGTCTTCAGGAGGAGATTGAGAGACTCAAAAGGCTGATCCGCGACCGGATTCAGGCACTGGCATAGGCAACGGACGAGTAGACAAGGAGCAATTCCTTGCCTACTCGATGGTCTGCACGCTGCCAGCTACAGGGTTGCCTCGGCGAGCATGTCCAGCAGGCCCTGGCGCTTTTCAGCATATTGGTCATCATCAAACAGCGGAGTACAGGATTCAGCGCCGGCTTCGCCAACCGTCAGCTTGCTGGCAAAGGCAAAGCAGGTGGGCGCGCCGCAGAGCTTGCAGTTGGTCTGAGGCAGAAGCTGATAGATCTCCATGGCCACCAATCGCTTGCGCGGTGTGGTCAGGGGATCCAGGTTCTCTCGATCCATCCAGATGCGGTTTACCTCGGCCAGGATCTTTTCCATCTCAATGGTGGCCGAGTCCCGGTCGGGCAGGTTGCTGATGGTGATCTCGTGGGTCTTGAGAGCAACGGCTCGATCCTCAAACCGGAACGTGATCTGCTTGGCGCCAGGGCTATAGATGGCATCTTTCCATTGGGCATTGAGGTACGGGAATACGTCGCTGATGTCGTCTTGAAAGCGGGCTGTGGCATTCCAGTACTCGGCGCCCGGCTCGCAGGCCGGCGCCTCCAGGTGCAGATCGTAGTCTTTTGCGATGAACACGGCATGTACCTCCCAATTGTCTGATGGTTTCCCCAAGCGTATCGCGCACGCAAAAAGTGTACCATGCACCGATGTGAATGTCAAGAACATAACTGTACCTATCCGAAGAGGCTCGAGTCCCGCTCTTGGGCGACCTGTACCCCTGGGCTCTGGGCTTCGAGAGAGATTTCGGGGGTTCCAATCTGCACCAGGGCCTGCTGCGGTTGGCCGGCGCCGTACCATCGTCAAGACCTGCTTGCAGGGTATCAAGAGGCCCCAGCCAGCAACCGGCTGAGGCCTCTGTTTTTTCTGCTTGGGCGGAGATTGCTGCCTTTCGGCAAAAATCGCCTTCACACGCAATGACTATGCGGCGAGGCTCTTGTGTCCAGATCTAGAGCAGGCCATCGAGTTCCAGGTTGTGCAGGCACGCCTCCGTAGGTTCGCCGGTCTCCGGATCCCACTGCATCATCTCAAAGAAGCGGCTTCTGGCCCAGGCCAGCGCCTCATCCGTGATCTCGCTGCCCTCCAGCGGCCCGCTCTCAAAAGCCGTCATCACGCGCCTGGGAAGCTTGTCGTCGGCGACGGAAAGCCCCTCGCGCAGGTTAAAGAGGCGCGCCAGCGTCTGAGCCCGCGCTCCGACGGCCAGAACGTCGTGGATGCCATACTCGATCCCGCTTACCCCGGACAGTGCCTCGGCCAGGTGCGCATAGTCGTAGCAGTAAAAGTGACAGTTGCAGGCGCAGTCCTGGAAGTGCATCCAGTTCACCTCGTGGTAGAAAATCTGCATCTTGTCCTCGTTCAACACGTCCTTGGGCAGGGGCGCTATTGGGGTTTCCACCGCTGAGTTCACCCGTCGCAAGAATCGACCATCGGAAGCGTAAGAGGGGTCGTGGATGTTCACCATGTGGTCCGCGCCTATGGGAGAAACTGCATAGCCGACGCCCAGTCCGTGCTTGTGGCGCGGCTCGTGCATGGGAAATTCCTGTCCCTTCACGGTCACGTTGAACGGTTCCGTTTCTGGCCCAAAGCGGGTGCTCATCCGATCCACTCCCTCGGCCATGACGTCGCCAAACCCCTCCCGTTTGCCGATCATCTCCATGGAGCGTACCACAATGTCGCCGTCTCCCCACCGGTACTCCAGTCCGCCGGTGTCCGTACTACTCAGAAACCCGTTCTCAAAGCATTCCATGACAAAGGCGATGGACATGCCGGCCGAGATGCAGTCCAGACCGTAGGCATTGGCCAATTCGTTGGCCTTGAGCACAGCTAGGTTGTCGTGCACGTCACAGGCGGAACCAAGGGCGCCCATGGCCTCGTACTCTGCGCCGCCGTATCGGGGGTCGAGGCTTCGGAACGGATCCTCGTCTTCATTCTCAAAGACCTGCTTGCAGTGTACGGGGCAACCCATGCAGGTATCGCGCCCCTTGAGGAACATCTCATAGTTCCGTTCGCCGCTAAGCGATTCAGGATTCTCAAAAAGGGCCTGACCAAAGTTACGCGTCGGCAGGTTGCCGACAAAGGCGTTGTTCATCACCGCGTCCTGGGTGCCGCGGCCCAGACCTTCAGTTGCCCAGGCCATGAGATCTTTATAATTGTCAGCTAGCCACTTGGCCACGGCGGTAACCCGCTTGCGGTCGGCGATGGGCAACTGCTGGGTACCGCGTACGGCCACAGCCTTGAGGTTCTTGGAGCCCATAACTGCGCCCAGGCCGTTGCGACCAGCCGCTCGGTTGATGTCGTGCATGACGGCGGCGTAGCGCACCAGATTCTCGCCGCCGGGACCAATCTGGGCCACGCGTACCCGCTCATCTCCCAACTCCTGGCGGATGGCTTCCTCAGTGGGAGCCGTCAGCAAACCCCACAGGTGCCCTGCGGGCCGGATCTCGACTTTGCCATCCTTGATCCAGAGGTAGACGGGCAGCTCGGCCTGGCCCCGGATCACCAGCGCATCAAAGCCAGCTCGCTTGAACTCGTGCCCCCACCAACCCCCCACCTCCGAACTGCCGGCGCCGCCGGTGAGGGGTGACTTGCCACCCACTCCGTGACGGCCGGCGCCCGGGAGGTTGCTTCCCTGCATGATACCAGGGGCAAAAATGAGCAGGTTGTCAGGGCCTAGGGGGTCCGCTAGCGGCGGCATGTCGCGCAGCATCAGGTAGGTGGACAATGCCCGCCCGCCAACCAGCAGTCGGTAAAAGTCCTCGCCCGGTTCCTCGATGTGGGTTTTGCCTGAGGTCAGATCGACGTGCAGGATCTTGCCGTTTGTACCACCAATCATTGTCAATTACCCTTTCTATGAGCTTCGATACTATCCAAAAATGTTGTCACCAGGGAGATTGCCAGAGTTACGGAAAAAGAGTGCCAAAGGACCCCGTCGACATCAAGGGCCCGGTGGTTGCTGTGCTTCAAGTCCGGCTATTGCAGTACGCTCCAGGGTTGTACCTTGTGTAACTGGACCCTTGGTTTATACACTGAACCGGACAAACAGTCAAATTGCAGTCAAAGTTAGCCTTGGCTGGAGCGTATGAGAAGGTCGTGGGCGGTGAGGCGCCGACCTTGATCTCATCCTACCACCCTGTTGCGGCGAGGCGGGTTGGACGTCCAAGGATCGTACGCCTGCCCGCGTATTCAGCGATAGGCATGAAAACCCCGGTGGTAGTTCATGCCCGGCGCCCGGTAGAGGTAGCAGTCCGAGATCAGGCCGCAGACCTAGCCTTCGGCGTGCAGGATCTCGGCGGCTGTGACGTCCTCTCGGGCCAGCGGCTGCCATGAACGGAAAGGCAGTGTGTGCTGGCCAAGGGAAACCTGATTCTGACCTTGGCACGTTAGGCATGGTCGGAAGGCGTGGTCTGACTACAGCAGGGCCAGAGTGAAGGGACGCTCGACGAGCTGCTTCACACGCTGCAAGAAGCGTGCCGCAGGCGCCCCGTCGATGAGGCGGTGGTCGAAGGACAGGCTCAAGGTCACCGTGTCCCGGACCACGACCTCGCGGCCCACGGCCACCGGCTTGGCCAGAATGCGGCCCACGCCCAGTATGGCGCTCTCCGGCGGGTTGATGATGGGCGTAAAGCCGTCGATCTCGAACATCCCCAGGTTGGTGATGGTAAAGGTGCCACCGGTCAGGTCGTCAGGCAGGCTTCTGCTGTCCAAAGCACGTCCGACAAGAACTTGAAGGCTTTGCTGGATCTCGATGAGGCTTTTGTCCGGCGCGTTGCGTATGACCGGCACCATTAGCCCGCGCTCAGTGTCTACGGCGACTCCCACGTTGACCTGAGGTAGCTCCTCGATGCCTGCTTGGGTGAAGCGTACGTTGACAAAGGGATACTCGGTCAAGGCGCGGGCGACGAGGGCGACCAGAAAGGCATCGTAGGAGACCTTTCGCTCCAGCTCGGCGATGGCCTGCTGGCGGGCGCTGACCAGGTTGGTGGCATCCGCTTCCGTGGTCAATGTGACGTGCGGCCGTTCCTGCCAACTGGACGACAGGCGTTCGGCGATGACAGCCCGCAGGCTCGACATGGGTTTGATGGAAACTGGTGCACCTACGCCAAGGGCTGGTTCTCCAGGCATTCCCTCTCGGGCGCGCTCGATGTCCTGGCGCATGATCCGCCCACCGGGGCCAGTACCGGTGATGGCAGCAAGGTCCACATCATTCTGCGCTGCCAGTCTGCGGGCGATGGGTGTCGCCCTGATCTCTGGCTTGTCGGCTGCAGCGCGCTGGACATCGGCCACGACGATCATGTCTCGGGGGCCAGTTCCGGTGAGGGCATTCAGGGCGATACCGAGATCTCGGGCCAGTGCGCGGGCCTTGGGTGAGGCGCGCTGTGCGGCGGATCGTAGGTGATGCGTGCTGCGCGACGCCAGCGCCGCACCTTGAGACTCATGAACGCCGGGCGCGCCTCCAGCCTGCAAAGTCGCAGCGGGTGGGTGGGGTGCAGTTGCCAAAACCGGTTCGCCGCTGGCCAACACGGCTATGGGCTCCAGCACCGGAACGGTCTCGCCCTCGGGGATCAGGATGTGGAGAACGCCACTAGCCGGGGCCTCGATCTCGAGGGTCACCTTTTCGGTCTCGATGATGAGGAGGATCTCTCCGGCCTCGACCCGTTCGCCTTCTCCCCTGCGCCACTCCAGGATAGTAGCCTCAGTCATAGTCAGGCCCAATTTTGGCATGACCATCTGCTGGCCCTCTTCAGAACCTGTCATTTTACACCCTGTTCCGTTCCACGCCGTTCCTTGGCGCGGTAGTGCTCGATGTACCTCTTGCCAAAGGGATCGTTGCCGGCCAGAAAATCGACGGCTCGGGCGCACTCTACGAGGCCCGGTGTGGCGGGGTCAACCAGGGCGGCGTCCAGCCCCCAGGGTACGGCCGCCAGCAGATAGGCCAGGTCAATGCGCGTCTGGTCCGGCATGCCAAACCCAGCGTTCCCGATGCCCAGGATGGTGGCGACGCCCAATTCCTCCCGCAGCGCGCTGAGGGTTTCCAACGTCACCTGCATGGAGCCAGGCTCGGCCGCAGATGCCAGGCAGATGGCGTCGATGACCACGTCCTCGCGAGGGATGCCCTGGTGCCCGGCGGCTTTGATGATCACCTGCGCTTCGGCCAGCCTGCCCTCAACGGTTTTGGGCATGCCGTGCAAGTGTCCGATGGGCATGCCAACGATGGCCGCGCCATACTTGTGGGCCACAGGCAGCAGGGATTCCAGGGAATCGGCTTCGGCGGTGACTGAATTGATCAGCGCCTTGTGGGGCGCCAGGGCCTGCAGGGCGGCCTCAATAGCCTCCGGGTTGCGCGAGTCCAGCGCGATGGGACAGCCAATCTCTTCCGAAATCGTTGCTGCGATCTTGGGCAGAAGAGCAACTTCATCGAGGTCCGGATGGTTGATAAGGATGTCGACCATGTCCGTGCCGATCTGCTGGCCAAAATGCGCCAGGTTGAGGAGCCTATCCACCTTGCCCTCCCGCAGATCGGCCAGCACACCGGGGCTCTGGTCCATCACGCGCAACTGGTCATTGATAAGCAGCGTTGGCAGACTAGATCCGAATTGTAGGGTACCGGCAGGTGAGGAGAGGGTCGTCACAAGAAGTCAGCCTCCTAGAAGTACAGAAACCAGCCGAACCGGCCAAAGCCGATGGTAAAGTAGAGGACAGCCGCCAAGACGAACAAAGTCACAAAAAGGATAATGACGGACCAGTCCAACGCCGATAGAATTGACTCGTGCAGGTATGTGCGCTCGCCGCTGCCGGTGAAGGCCTTCGATTGCAGAACAACCTCGAGCGCCTGCGACTTGACCATTGCGCCCAAGATCAATGGGATGGCTACCTTGCCATAGACACGGACGCGCTTTATCGGCCCCATCTTTTCCATGGCCAGCCCTCGCAGGCGCTGGGCTTCGATGATGGTCTGGATCTCTTCGAAGAGTAGCGGGAAAAAGCGGATGGTCGAGGAAAAAATGAAAACGAGCTTGTAGGGGATCTTGGCCCGGACCATGCCGACGATCATGTTGTTCACATCTGTGGTGAAAATGGCTACCGGCAGCACCAGGACCAGAGTAAGCGTCTTAAAGATCACAGCTACGCCGTAAATAAAGCCCTCTACCGACATACTCGCACCACCGATGAGCCACCAGTTTTCAGGGAATGTGAAGAGAGGATGCAGCGTCTCTTGTTGCGTGAGCGCCTTCACTTGCTCCGTATTCCAAAAACCATGTGTAATCAGCAGTAGAATATAGAATGGGATCATCATGGTGAAGATGGTTCTGATATAACTACCCTTGACGCCGGCCAGAAGACTGATGACGACGATAAAGATCAACAATCCCGCCAGGGCGATTGGGCTTTCCCAGACAAAGGCCACAGTACTGACGACGGCCACCATCACAAGCTTGGGCCTAAAGTCCATCTTGGTAAAGATCGAGTCGCGCTCGACCGTTTGGAACTGCATCGTGCTCATGCTGCCGGTCCTTTCACTTTGGACTTGGAATGAAGCAGCTCGCCACTTCCTCAGGCGTAAGAAGGTTGTAGCCGTCCTGCTCTCCCCCGGTGAGATGCTGCGCCAACAGAACGGCTTGGGGAGGGCTGAGGAAGGTGGATCGCAGTACCTCGGTCTGATGATACGCCTCACGGATGGGTGCATCGAGCAAGACTGTGCCTTTTCCCATGACGATGACGCGTTCTGCATAGTCGGGCATGAGGTAGAGGTGATGGGTGATCACGATCACGGTCTTGCCCATCTCGTGCAACCGCTGGCTGACCTCCAGGATATACTTGGCGCCCTGGAAGTCTTGGCCAGTGGTCGGCTCATCAAAGATAATGATATCGGGCTTCATGGCCAAAATGGCAGCGATCACGATCCGCGCCCGGTCGCCCTTGGGCAGCGAGAGAGGATGTTGCTGGCGTACTTCCAACAAGCCCATGGACGCCAGGCTCTCCGTCGTGCGGGCCTCTACCTCGTCCTCGGGGTAGTCGAGGTTCACCAAAGCGAACTTGACTTCATCCTCAACCGTCGGATTAAAGATCTGATTATCGGGGTTCTGAGCCACGTAGCCGATCTCTCGGGCCAGGCCGCTTACCGTCAGCTCCCGGGTATCGGTCCCAGCGACGACAACGTCCCCCTTGGTCGGTTCTAGCAGTCTAAGAAAGTGCTTGACGAGCGTGGTCTTGCCCGCGCCGTTCTGGCCTATGATGAGTACGTATTCACCAGCGTGGATGTCGAGGGATATGCCGTGCAGAGCCTCGGTTCCATCCGGGTAGGTGTGCTCTAGATCCTTTACCGATAGAAGTGGCTCGCCGCCCTGTACGGGGGGGTTGGGCGGTAAGTCAGGTGGTACCGGTTCGCAGCGGCCCTGCAAGTCATCGAGTGCGGCTATCCCCGGTTCCAACTGGACTGGGATGTTCGTCACAGGAGCACCGCCCTCGCGGGCCAGATAAAAAGTACTGGCCACCTGCGGTGGTCGGAGAAAGTGTTCCTCGAGGAGATCGATCTGAGAGTAGATCTCTTGCGGTGTGCCGGTGGTGACTAGACTGCCGTGGGAGAGCAGGGCCAGCCTGTCGGCGTACTCGGCCATCTCTTCGGCGGCGTGGCTGGTCATGACGATAGTCATTCCCAGGACCTTGTTCAGCTCGCGAACGGTGGCGAAAACCTCCTCCGTTCCGACCGGGTCGAGCTGGGAGGTGGGCTCATCCAGAATCAGGAGCTTGGGTGTCATGGCCAGGGCCGCGGCAATGGACAGGCGCTGCTTCTGACCTCCCGACAGTTCGTGGGGGTGTTTCTTCTCGGTACCCTCAAGGCGTACCGCTTCCAGGACGCGGGGGATACGCTCCAGAATCTGCTCGCGAGGCACGCATAGGTTTTCAAGGGCGAAAGCAATCTCATTCTCAACCGAGGTGGCAATAAGCTGCGTTTCAGGATCCTGAAAGACCGCCCCGACATGCCGAGCCATCTGGTTGATGGGGTTATCGAGCGTGTCTAGGCCTGCCACGGTCGCCTTGCCGAAAAAGCGTCCCTGATAAAACTGAGGTACGATACCGTTCAGGGTCAGGGAGAGCGTGGTCTTGCCTGCACCGGTTGGGCCGATGAGACCCAAGAATTCGCCCTGGTGGATCTCGAGGGAGATGTCCTTCAGGACCGGCTCAAGGGAGCGTGGGTACATGTAGGACACGCTCTCCAGGGCAGCAATGACTTCTTTCATAGATTCGCTCCAGGCACTGAACTGTGCCTGGGGAAGACGGGTATGGAACCCCGTCTCCCCCAAACATGCTGCTGGCCCAAGAGGCCAGCGGGTGTGGTTAGCAGAAACCCCCGTACCGTTTCTGTGGCAGTGCTTAATAGATGGCCCAGGTAGGCTTGACCAGGCCGATGGCTCGCAGGCCGGCGATGACGCCTGTACCGATGACCGTGCCGATCAAGCAACGCATCAGGTTCTCGAAGGGGATGATGGGAATGAGCATGGTCCATACTTCTTCGGGCCAATTGAACATAAAGTATGTGATGCAGGAAGCCACCACGTGGGCAATGCCCGAGATCATCCACGTACCCAGGAACAGGCCGAGAGCGGTCTTGGCCAAGCTCTTGTCGTTGATCCAGCGTGCAAATAGGGTCCGGGTCGGCAGGATCCACAGGATGATAGCCGACCAGTCGAGGAATGAGCCAGCAATGGCTGCATATGGGCTGACGCCGTTCTGGACAATTGCCCGGCCAGCGAACAGGACGTAAGCGATGATGAAAAGCACAGCCAACGGGATCCACCACTTTGTTCGCTCGTCCTTGATGACCATCGAACCAGCGGCAAAGCTGGCAATCGCAGCCCAGATCATACTAACGGCTGGTACTCCAGCGGTGTGGGGCGCCAAAAAGACACCTACCAGGGCGCCAATTCCGCTGGCGATCGCTCCGGCGATGGGTCCCAGCAGCCAGCCGACAAGGGCAAAGATGCCCTGGCTCATGGGGAAGCTGCCCCCAGAAGCCAAGATGACGGAGAAGGGGATGAAGGCCAGGGCGGTCACGACGGCCGCCAGCACGACGATGTAGGCAATGGGCGCTCCATCAATGGCCGCCCCACCCAGGAACTTGACTTCACGCTCTTGACCAGCAGGTGCCTCAGACATTTTTACTCCCTCCTTGGATGAAATATGACTTGCCCCGTTGCCAAGTCGCCCATGAATGTACCCAAATGCCGACTGTCATCACAAAGGTTAATGCATTGGCCCTCCTTTCTCTGTACCCCCTCATGCCCAGACCAAGACCCTATGGCCAGGAACTGGCGGAAAACCGGCAAAGCGTCACTCTTGGATCAGGGAACTACCTCGTTCAACTCCTCCAGCAACCTGCGTTGGACCTCAGGGCCACAGCCACGTGACGCTGCCGCCTGGGCAATGGGTTCCCAATGGGGAACGGGCGTGTCCCGCCAGGGGATGCCATACGTGTCAAAGACCACGCGTGTCTCTGGCCACATCTCGGCCACAGCTCTGACGGCCATGAGGCGGCCGATGGGTTTGGCCACACCATCAGGGAGGACGGTGGGCATTTGCTCTACACCCAGGCTGTCCTCTATGTCTTCTGTGTGCTCTGCGGCTGGCGGCTTTGGGGACACCACCATACCCAACAAGCGGGCGGCGTTGGCCCCCATGATATCCAGGTACACATCCTCATCTAGCCCCAGGGCATCGATCTCTTGCAGAAATGGTGCATAGCCGGGATTGCTCTGCTTGTCGGGACAGATCAGGAGGGGATAGTCTGAACCGAACAGTATCTTTCTGTGGTCCACACACTGTAGCGCAACCTTCAAGATCTCTTCCGTCGGAAAGAGCAAAGGCGACGCGGCCATGTCGTACCATACGTTCTCGAGATCTCGCTTCACCTCGGGCATGATCTCGTAGAAAAAGAGACCTCCACCCCAATGGGCCAAGATCAGCCTGAGCTCGGGGTAGCGTTGAGCCAACCGGTGAAATTGTCGCAGTGGAGTCGTGCTCTTGCCCAGGTAGTAATGACCGATCTCTTCGCTGACGTGCAGGTTCAGGGGCAGGTCAAGGTCGATACAGGCTTCCACAACTCGCGAAAAGTCGGGATCATCCAGCTCAAAGCCCTGACTATAAGCTCCCAGTTCCCCCACCCCCCGCATGCCAGCGTCGTAGCAGCGCTTGAGTTCATCGAGTGCTTTCTGTCCAGCCCTGGGCTGGATGACGGCAAACGGTATCACCCGTCCAGGAAAACGGCGGGCGATCTCGATGCCCTGGTCGTTCCTGGCAACGCAGTTGCTGTGGTTCTGCTGGCTCTCGCCCAAAAGCACCACATTGTCAATGCCGGCTCGGTCCATGTCGGCTAGCATGCGCTCGGGCGTCGCCCAGCCTTGCTCTGCATGGTTGGCTGCCTCTGGCGTGATCAAGAGGCCCCAATAAGGTTCTCGCTCGGCGAATCCTTCGAGATCCTCAACCATGGAGGGAGGTGTATAGTGCGCATGGACGTCGATTCGCACTGCAATCCTCCTGTGTGCGTGGTGCCCTGGCTCGGAACAGCGTCTAGTGTTCGACAGAGGCCTGAACTAGCTCCTGGCAGCTGGGAAGAGCGACCTGGCGGCCGCAATGATGTCCTGTACACCGGGCAGGACAAAGTCTTCGAGAATCGGGCTGTAGGGCAGAGGTACGTTCCTGGCCGCCACTCGGGCGATGGGTCCATCCAGGTATTCGATGGCTTCCTCGGCCAACACCGCCGCGATCTCGGCCCCGGGACCCGACCGCCGGTGGGCCTCGTGGGCAATGATCACCCGGCTGGTCTTGGCCACAGATTGGATCAGTGCTTCCTTGTCCAGGGGTACCAGCGTGCGCGGGTCGATCACCTCGGTGCTGACCCCCTCCTCAGCCAGGGTTTCGGCCGCCTCCAACGCTTTGGGCACCATGGCGCCGATGGCGATGAGGGTCAGATCGCTGCCCTCGCGCAGCACCGAGGCTTGCCCAAAGGGGACCACAAAATCCGGATCTTGAGGCACAGGTCCTCGCTCGGCGTAGAGCATCTTGTGCTCAAAAAAGATCACTGGGTCCTCGCCCCGAATGGCCGACTTGAGCAACCCCTTGGCATCGGCGGGTGAAGTGGGCACGGCGAATTTGAGGCCCGGTACGTTCAAAAACCAGGACTCTGGGCTCTGGGAGTGTTGTGCCGCGGCCGACCCCGGAGCACCAGAGGTTACGCGGATGGTCAAGGGCACGCTGGCCTTGCCACCGCTCATAAAGCGGGCCTTGGCCACCTGGTTGACGATCTGATCGCCGGCACACATCAAAAAGTCGCCGAACATGATTTCGGCGATGGGGCGCATACCCATCATCGCTGCGCCCAGCCCTGCGCCGACGATGGCAATCTCGCTGATGGGCGTGTCGCGCACTCGCTCCTCTCCAAATTCTTCCAGCATGCCGGCAGACACGCCCCAGACACCGCCAAAGGCGCCCACGTCCTCGCCGAACAAAAAGACACTGGCATCGCGGCGCATCTCTTCCACCATGGCTTCGCGTATCGCTTCAGAGAACGAGAGTACTCTTGTGATCTCGTCTGTATTCTTTGACATAAAAGACCTCTAGAAGACCAGCCCGTCGTGGCTGTCGCCGTACACTCCCTGCAGCGCGTCGTCGGGCTGTGGCATGGATGCAGATTCGGCAAAGGCCACGGCATCGTCGAGCAGCCGCTGAACGTCTCTTTCGATTCCCTGAACCGCGGCCTCCTCGAGGAGGCCAGAATCCAGAAGCTGTTGCCGGAAGGCGGGGATGGGATCACGGGCCTGCCAGGCTTCCATCTCGCCGGGCGGGCGGTAGATCTGAGGGTCGCCCTCGTAGTGGCCGCGGTATCGATAAGTCTTGGCTTCGACAAAGGATGGCCCTTGCCCGGAACGGGCCCGCACGGCTGCTTCCCGGACTGTTTCATAGACGCTCAAGACGTCGTTGCCGTCCACAATGGTGCCCGGAAAGCCATATCCCTCGGCCCGCACCGCCAGGTCAGCGACGGGAGCTTGTTTTGATTGGGGCGTCCCTTCTCCGTACAGGTTATTCTCACAGAAAAAGACAACGGGCAACCCCCACAGACCAGCCAGGTTGGCGGCCTCGTGGAAGGCGCCTTCGTTCACAGCGCCGTCGCCAAAAAAGGACAGAGCGACGCGCTTCTCGCCGCGCATGGCAAAGGCAAGGGCCGCCCCGACGGCAATGGGGATGCCCCCGGCCACGATGCCGTTGGCGCCCAGGATGCCCAGATCAAAGTCAGCGATGTGCAGCGATCCGCCCCTCCCGCGGCAGTAGCCCTCGGAGCGGGCTGCCAGCTCTGCCATCATGAAGCGAGGATCGCCGCCTTTGGCAATCAGGTGTCCGTGTCCGCGGTGGGTACTGGTGATCACATCCTCCGTGTCGAGCGCCATGCATGCGCCCACTGCGGTTGCTTCTTGCCCCACACAGGAATGAATAAAACCGGGGATCAGACCACCTCGGCGTTCCTTGATGGCCCGCAGTTCAAATTGTCGGACCATCGTCATGCGCCGGAATATCTCTGCCAGGCGATCTGGGGAATAGGCTGTTAGGCAGCTCTTGGCTTCTGCTTCGTTATTGGGGTTATCTGTGGACATCCTCGTCTGCTCAACTCAATTGGGTTGGAATCATGGCCAGCCCTGACCGGTTAGTTCCCTGCTATCAGACCGCCGAGCCATTACTATGGGTTGGATTATACCAGATCTTTGGAATGCAGTCAAGTCCAGTTTAACAAGGTTTGCCTGATTATGCAATTACTGAACTCGAAATACAGTACAGCTTGAAGGGAGATGCCGCATTAAACAAAATGGGCCTATTGACAACCGGCAGTACTTGCGCTATAATGTTATCAGGCCCGAGCAAGCAGGATGCGGGATCAACTTCTATTTCCGGCCGAGATAAGGAGGTGGCGCGGCTACGATAAACCAGTAGTGGTTCGATGAGCAGTGAGAAAGGAGCGATAGCACCGTGAAGATTAGGATGAGTATCCTCATTGGACTCGGAGCGGTCTTGATCTTGGCTGCAGCCTCCGGTCTGGTACTGGCCTCCGACGCCTCTCCTACTGAAGAACCGGCGAGTTCCCCTTTCTTCGATGTCACATTGCAACAAGCTGTGGATGAGCTGGACGGCAAAGCAAGGGTCGCTCGGACCGCAGCCCAAGCTGCGCCAACCCAGCACTACACCACCGATCCCAAGCTCTGGCCCGAGTGCGAGTTTGGTTTTACCCGTGACCTGCTCCAATGGCCTGGTTGCCACTACACCTCGGATCCCAACAATCCCAAGTGGAGCTGCGGCCCTGAAGATCCCCCCTGGCCGACCAAGGACTATACCTGGGATAGCGGACTCTGGCCCAAGGACTGCGGGAAGGAACTCACCCAGGATCCTGGCTTCTGGTGCGAGCCCACCTGGACGCGCGATCCAGAAAGATTCCCCCAATGTCGCTCCGACTATACCTCAAATCCCGAGGCGCTGAATTGGTGCCAGCCCCGCTATACCAGGGATCCCGCACAGTGGGACAACTGCCCTACTGAGCCACCATTCTATACTGAAGACACAGCAGTTTGGAAAGAGTGTGATGCGGACGAATATACCAGCGACCCCTACCGCTGGAGCGAATGTCACTTTACGTCGGACCCAGGAAATCCGCACTGCATCGAACGGCCCTTCCCAACGCAGGACTATACCAGTAATCCCTTGACCTGGAAGGAGTGCGATCCAAGCTTCACCTGGGATCCGGCGCAGGTGCCCTGTGGAGATCCCAAGTACACCTCTGGCGATGCGTGGCCCTGGTGTGTCGATCCAGGCTATACCACCAACTCTGTCGAGTGGCACCTGTGCCATTTCACCTCTGATCCAAGAATGTGGCCGGATGCCTGTGGCGAGCCGTATGCGACCCAAGACTTTACCTGGGACAACAAGCTCTGGCCCAAGTCGTGTGGTGCGGAGCTGACCCGCGACCAGAACTTTTGGTGCGACCTGCGCTATACCACCGAACCGGGCGCGTGGCCCTGGTGTAATCCCGCCTGGACGTGGGATCCAGGCCAGGTCGTGTGTGCGCCCGGCTACACAAAGGACCCTGAAAGCTGGAAGGAATGCCGTGAGGGGCTGTATACACAGGAAGTGGGAGTCTGGCCGGCGTGCGAGTACTACACGGGCGATGCCCGTGTCTGGCCTGAATGCCACTATACCTCCGAGCCTGGCCTGTGGAAGGCTTGCGACGAAGATCCGCCCTTTGCCACCAAGGACTATACGACCGATGCCGTGCTGTGGCCTGAGTGCGAACATCCCCCCGAGTACACCACGGACCCGACAGGCTGGCCGGAGTGCCACTATACTTATGACGCTCCTTTCTGGGCAGAATGCGAGCCTGTTCCGGGGGATTCCTCCGATCTGGGCGATGCCCCGGACAGCACCAACCATGTCGGTAAAGCCATGACGGCCTATCCTGCGGGCGGGCCGCCGGGTGTTGGCGCCCGCTATCCTGCGGTCTTTGATCCCCTGACCGGTTTGCCCAAGGGCCCGCTGCACGTGCAGCCGCGGGCCGACTCTTGGCTGGGGGAGCGGGTAACCCTGGAAAAGGATGCCGACCAGTTGCCGGACGAAGACGCTGTGACCAATATCGACCCGCGGACCGACACGCCCGATAGGGACAAGGCTGATGATGGTGCGAAGGTTCCCGTGCCGGCGCCTCACTGCGTGCGTACTGTGTTCAAGTACACCGTCACGATCGCAGCGGGAGCGCCCAAGGTCGGCCGCTACGTCAATGTTTGGTTCGACTGGAACCGCGATGGCGATTGGGAGGATGCCTTCGAGTGCGCCAAGTCCGGGGATGCCCCCGAGTGGGCTGTGCAGAACCAGTTGGTCACTTTGGGTCCAGGTACCTATGTGCTAGAAACGCCGGCCTACCTGCCCTGGAATCCCCCGGGAGGCAATATCAGCGAGATCTGGATGCGTATATCCCTGGCCGACCAGGTGGCTCCCCGCGCCCCCGCGACCAGTCTAGCCGATGGGCGCGGCCCGGATGCTGGCTACAAGTACGGCGAAACCGAAGACTATTACTTTAAGCCATCCTGTCCCAAGCCTGTGGCCGACTTTGTCTGGGATCCAACCCCCGTCTGTGCCAAGCAACCCGTCTCCTTCCTGGATACCTCCACGAGCGCGCTTCCTCTGACGTGGTCCTGGGACTTTGATGGTCTCGGTAGCAGTAGCTTGCAGAACCCGACTTTCACCTTCAGCAGTGCTGGTACCTATGACGTGAGCTTGAAAGCGACCAATGCCTGTGGGCCTGATACAAAGACAAAAAGGGTACCCGTGATCGACTGTCCGCCTCAGGATCCTGCCTATGACATTTATCTGAAGGACAACCTCGCCGATGACGGCTCTGTGCCCAGTACCGGTCCTTTCTGGCCGAGTCCTGATATCTGGGTTCGCAACGACGGGGACTGCACGGTAACCGCCCACCAAAACCCCATTGCCGGCAGCACGACGACGATCTGTGTCCGGGTCCGCAACCGCCTGGCCACAACAGTGGACAATATCACGGTCCAGGTTTACTATGCGAGTGCGGCCATGGGCCTCTCGTGGCCGGGGAGCTTTAGCCCTGTGGGTAGTCTGACGATTGCAAGCCTGGCCGGAGGCGCCGTGACGGTCAAACCCGTCTCGTGGAGCGTGCCCGGTATTTCCGGCCATTTCTGCCTGCTAGCGCGGGCTAATGCACCCAAAGATCCCATCGGTAGTGGCACTGATACAGTCGCACCGGTTGACCACGTGCCGAACAACAACAACATCGCCCAGAAGAATCTCTATGCCGTTGACTATCCCCAAGTGACCCACTGTGGGTTCTTTAGTACCGCTGAGCACACGGACGTCGTCGTCTTTGATGCGGTCAATACCAAAGCGACAGCAACAGACGTAGACATCGAGTTCGACAGCAACGATTTCCCGCCGGGCGGGGAACTGATTGTGGAGCCCGGAAGCCTCTGGGGACGGTGGACCACGCTGACCAACTTTGACCAGTCGGGGTCCACACTGCTGCCAACCGGCTTCCCGGCTACGATGGGTGGCGTTGAAATGACCGGCCATGAGGCAGCGTCGCTCACAATGACCATAACAGCCGAGATCGACGAAAGCTTTACCATCAGTGTCACAGAGATTTCTGGGAGCAAGGCGGTGGGGGGCATCGTGTTCGTGCGCGACCTGCCTGACTGCGTGTATCTGCCGGTCATCATGAAAAAGACACAGCCGTAGTCAGGGGAGGAATACCCGGTCTCGATCTGTGATGTATGACCGCTGACAGCCACCGGACGCATGAGCCGGTGGCTGTTTCTGTATCTCTCAGCGTTGGCTGGCCAGCCCGCCCGCTATCTCGCCGCCGTCGATGACAAAGGACTGTCCGGTGATAAATCCCGCGTCGTCGGAGGCCAGGAAGGCAAAGAGCGCGGCCACATCCTCGGGACGGCCCAGCCTGTTCAGCGGCAGCTTGCTGGCGAAGGACTGTTGCATCTCCAGCGTGTATTCGGCTTCCTGCATGGGCGTCAGGATGAAGCCGGGGCATACGGCGTTCACCCGAACCGAGGGTCCCAATTCCAGCGCCATGGAGCGGGTTAGCTCGATGACGCCGGCTTTCGAGGCGTTATAGTCGGCATAGTAGGGATAGCCCATCAGGCCGTTGGTCGAGCCCATGTTCAGGATGACGCCGCCCTCCCCCGCCAGCATCCGGCGCGCTGCTTGCTGGGCGACATAGAACACGCCATTCAGGTTGACGTCGATCACCCTGCGCCATTCATCGGGCGTGATATCGACAAAGGGATGGCGGATGCTGATCCCTGCGTTGTTGATCAGGATGTCCAATCCCCCAAGCAGTACCGTCCAGTTCGTCAAAGGCTCGGGCCACGTCCTCGGGCGTCGGCGACATCGGCCTGGATGCTGCCGCTCAAGGCAAGCTCACCCTCCATGCTGCGCTGAGGCTGTCTCTGTCGCGGTCCAGTACGACCACCCGGCCCCTTCCTCCAAGAAACGGACCGTCGTCGCCCTGCCGATGCCACCCGCTCCGCCGGTGATCAGGACGCGTTTGTCTCTTAGACCCCGCATGGAATTCTCCTTGCCGCAGCCTTGGTCTGTCTCAAGCGTCTCCTGTCCCGGGAAACGTCACGACTTGTCTCTGTCTTTCGTCGCGCTCCCTCAGCGCAGTATGAATCCATCGCGCAGGGGATCCTCCGGGTCGATCAGGAATTCGTGCCGGCCCGTGATG
Source organism: uncultured Chloroflexia bacterium (assembly GCA_963700285.1). GTDB lineage: Bacteria > Chloroflexota > Anaerolineae > JAAYZQ01 > JAAYZQ01 > CAWANP01. Next base: position 1,657,632 of record CAVOXA010000001.1, read on the forward strand.
TGTGCCGAGCCCTCGACCTCTGGGATGATGGCCGGGTATGGGACCAAAGGTCGTCGTCTCCACGATGCGGCCGGTGAAAGCGGCTGCCGATGATGCTCTCGACGACCATCGGTCTCGCCGAAGCCGATCTCCCCGCGCGCATGGTGGATGGCCAGCCGGCCGCTGACGCCCGTACCGGTCGGGCAGCGATCCACCTCACCCTCGGCAAAGACGCAGACGTTGCGGCTGTGGGCTCCCTCATCCAGCGGCGGTCCGATAAAGATGGTGCCATAGAGAAAGCTCAGGTCCTCCTCAAAGGGATGAGGGATGGGCCGGCTGGCCATGATCGCCCGCTTGATGGCGACGCCCTTTTCGATGATGGCGCCGGAAATCCTCCGGCGTGCAGGTCAGGCCGACGTCCTCGGCCTGCACGTAGGCGTAGAAGGCGCCGCCAAAGGCCAGGTCGTAGCGTACCTGGCCCAGGCCCGGCACCTCGACCGTCTCGTCCAGGGCCAGGACAAAGGAGGGCACGTTGTGAAAGCGGACGCTCGCCACCTGCCCACCGGCGACCCGGGCGTGGGCCGTGACCAGCCCGGCCGGGGTGTCGATCCTGATGGTCGTCTCGGGTGCCGTCATGGGCAGCAGGCCGGTCTCCAGGGCCACCTTGGTGATGCCGATGATGCCGTGCCCGCACATGGTGCTGTAGCCTTCGTTGTGCATGAACAGCACGCCGATGTCCGCCTCGGGGCTGACCGGCGGCGTGACGATGCAGCCATACATGTCGGCGTGGCCCCGCGGCTCCCACATCAGCGCCGTGCGCAGGTGGTCCAGGTTCTCCCTGGCATAGCGGCGGCGGGCCAGGATGGTGTCGCCCGGCAGCTCGGGATAGCCCCCGGTGATGACCCGGAAGGGTTCGCCCGCGGTGTGGGCGTCGATGGTGGTGATCTTGAGCCAGTCCTCTGGGGGTGTCCAATCTGTCATCTTGTTCAGCATCTCGCACCTCCCATTGACCTCGGTCGTTTCGACGAGTCGCAGGCTCACGAGCTCTCCGAGGCCCGCGTAGCTAACCCGCCAAGCCACCGCCGTCCACCACCAGGGCCGTGCCGGTGACAAAGGATGCTGCGTCGCTGGCCAGGTAGAGGGCCGCCTGGGCGATGTCCTCCGGCCTGCCGATGCGCTGCAGCGGCCGGTCGGCCGCCTCGGCCAGGAACTGCTCATCCGCCTGGCCCAGCTGTCGCGCCTCGCTGCGCAGCATGGGGGTGTCGGTGTCGCCGGGACAGATGCAGTTGACGCGGATGTTCTGCTCTCCATGGTCGAGGGCCATGGCCCGGGTCATGTTCACCACGGCTCCCTTGGAGGCGCAGTAGGAGACCGCGTTGCGCCCGCCGACCAGCCCCCAGCCGGAGGCTGTGTTGATGATGACGCCGCCGCCGGCCTTGGCCATCACCGGGATGGCGTACTGGCTCAGCAAAAAGATCGACTTGACGTTGACGGCCATGACCCGGTCCCACTCCTCCTCGGTGATGTCCAGGACGGTGGTCCGCCGGATGATGCCCGCGTTGTTGACCAGGATGTCCAAGCGCCCAAAGGTGGTCCACGGTCTGCTGCACGGCGCGCCGACAGTCGTCTGTGCGCGTGACGTCACAATGTATGAAAAGGCCGCTGGCTCGCCTCTGGACAGGATCTCCTGTACGACGGCCTGCCCGCCCGCTTCGTCCAGATCCACGACGGCAGACGGCTGCACCTTCGCGGGCGAACAGTAGGGCCGTCGCCCGGCCGATGCCCGATGCCGCCGCCAGTGATAAGGGCGACCTGTTTTCTCAGTAGCACAGTGCTCTCCTTGGTCTGTGTCCTACGACCTGGCCGTTGAAGGGCAGAAAACGTAGAATCAATGGACTCAATTAGGACTTTTGACCCTTGAGTAGGGTGCGACAGGTTTGAGCGCCATGCATCGGGTCCGTGACCCGATGCGAGCGACCTATACCTGCATACTTGTTGGTGCGAAATAGCACTAGGCGGACACCTTGCGGACGGCGTGCTCGTGATAGCCGGTGACAACAGTGACATAACCGCTCAGCGCTTCATCCAGGACGGTGTCGCCGGTGTCTACCAGCAGAGGCTTGCCGCCCAGCGCATTGAGCTTTTCCTTGGTGCCCACGACGACAATGTTCTCCCATGGTCTGGACGTACCGTCACCGCTGGAAAGGCTGGCGCCAGCGGCTCGAATGACCCTGGGACTGATCTGCTGATTTCCCCGACCAAAGATGTAACCCCTGACCGCCGATGAGAGTGACGATGATCTTGGCCCTGGCCATACCTGTCCAACAGGTCCAGGAGCTCTGCTTCGTTGGCATCCGCCTGGACCAGTCTTCCCCTTAGTCCCTTCGCTCATCGCTGTCAGCATCCGGAAGACGTCCACGCCCAACAGCGTCTTCTCCAGGCCCAATTCGTCGGCGATGGCCCGGGTCGTGGTCCCTGGACCGACAATGTACAGCACAGTCGTCCTCCATCCGCTCCACGACGTCCTCGGCGATGGCAGTCAATGAGCTGCTGCCGCCGATGCTGGCCGTCTTTTGGTTCTGTACCAGGCTGGTCCGGAAGGGGATCTTGAGGTAGCCATAGAGCTTGGCCGAGACCGTTCCCGCTGGCGGAAGGCCTCCTCGTCGATGTCCATGACCTCGGCCTCCTCGCAGGCTGGTTACCCGGCCCTGGAGGTACAGGGCCGCCAGGCTGCCCGCGCTGGCCGGGTTGGTGGCATAGACTGCGGAATGGATCTTGACCCCGGCCGGGATGCCGAGAGCGGGCAGATCCTCACCGATGGCCCGGTAGATGTCCCGGGCGGTGCCGTCCCCGCCGGCAAAGAGCAAGAGATCGATGCCGGCGCGCAGCATCTCCCGAGCAGCCTCCCTGGTGTCCTGTGCCGTGGTTGCCCCCGATACGATTCGGCCGATGACCGTGGGCTCAAAGCCGCCGGCCCGTGGCTGCATCCTCCCCCATCTCGCCCGGATAGGTGATGAGGTCCAGATTCTGGCACAGATCTGAGGCGTTCTAGAGCCTGCGCGGCGCGGCTTGAGGCCTGGGGCACAGCTCCCAGTTCCAGCGCCCTCTCCTGGATCTCGGCTCCATCGCTGCCCTTCAGCCCGACCCTGCCCCCGATCCCAGCGAGGGGATTGACAATCAGACCCAGCTTGCTTGCGTCCCATTATCCCCCTCTGCCTATCGCCGGAGCTTCTTCTGAGTATGCCCGCCAGGTCACGGCCCAGCGAGCCGGGTCATCCAGGGGAGCGTGGTCCACGGTGTGGATGGTACTGTTGTGGGGTGCGGTCCTGACCATCTCTGGATCGGGCGCGCCTCCTCTGCGACGTGGGCCAGGATGCTGGCGTATTCGTCCAGCTCATCTTTGGAGTACGACTCCGTGGGTTCCAACGTGCAGGGTTCGGGCACGACGAAGGGATGGTGGCTGGTCCAGTAGTGGATGCCAAAATCGGCTGCCCGCAGGCCAATTTCCTCAGAATGCACCCCCGTCTCTTCCGCCAATTCCTGCCAGCTATAGCGAACCTGCTCGATGCGGCGCTTGCCCTTGGCGTAGGGGGCGCCAGCGCCAGGGATCTCCAGAATCTTTTTCAGAAGGTAGTTGTTGTTCAGGACGGCAATCTCGGCCACCTCCCGAAGGCCCTCAGCGCCGAGGCTCATGGCCCATGCGTAGGCCTTGAGGATGACGGTGGCGTTGCCGTACCAGGGCCCGATCTTGCCTATGCTGTTGGGGCGGTCAAAGTCCAGATAGTAGCGCTGACCATCGTACTGGACGACAGGTACGGGCAGGAAGCGGCTCAGTTCTTCGGACACGCCGGCGGCGCCAGCGCCCGGACCGCCGCAACCGTGGGGCGTGGAGAAGGTCTTGTGCAGGTTAAAGTGGCAGAGGTCAAAGCCGGCATCTCGCGCCCGGGTGATGCCCAGGATCCCGTTGGCGTTGGCTTGATCGTAGCAGCACAACCCTCCCGCCTGGTGCACCACGTCCACGAATTCGGCAATCCGGGGGCTATAGATGCCGGTATCCTCGGGGTTGGTGATGAACAGAGCGGCTGTCCGGTCCGATACGGCCGTTTTCAGCGCTTCCAGATCCGGGTATCCGTCGTCGTCGGGATAGAGGGTAATAACCTTGTATCCGGCGGTTCGGGCGCAGGCGGCGTTGGAAGGATGGGAAAAGATGGTGGTGATGACCTCGTCCCGCTGCTCTTTTTCCCGGCGGGACTCGTGGTAGGCGCGGACGATGGAAACATTGGTATAGATGGCGGCCGACCCGGCGCCTGGCTGCAGTGAGAAGCGGTTCATGCCCGAGATTTCTTTGAGAATACTGCTCAAAGCGATACATGATCTCCAGGATCCCCTGCACCGTCTCAGCATCCTGCAGGGGGTGGAGTTCCGTTGCCTTTGGGGATCTGGCCAGTTGATCGTTGATCTTGGGGCTGTATTTCATGGTGCAGGTACCCTGGCCGACGTCGATGTTCAGGTCCGCGCCCAGATTCTCCTGGGACAGCCGGACATAGTGTCTCAGCACCTGCGGTTGGCCAAGCTCCGGCAGGGCTGGCGCCTGCTTCCGGCGCAGGCCCTCGGGGAGGGTCAGCCAGGACATCCCCAACCTCATCTCTGATCCCCTGCTCCACCTCTGGTACCAGGATGCCTCGCTGCCCTGTCTGGCTCAACTCAAAAATGACAGGTTCATCCCACTTGGCTTGGTGGTACCGCCGGAGGTTTAGTTTTCCATTGGTGAATCTGTGGGCACTGATGTCAACGGTGTCCTGGCTCATTGTTCGATGACCTCCTGCAGCGCATCCACCAGTTGGTGGATGTCTGCCTGGGTGTGAACTTCGGTGACGCAGTACAGGGCGCTTTGGCCCAGCTCCGGGAAGCTCCTGGCTCAGGTCCTTACCGCCCAGAATCCCTTTGGCCAGCAGTGCTTTGTTGATCTCCGCGACTGTCTTACCAGTTCTGTCAAGGTTGACGACGAATTCCTGAAAGTGGGGCGCTTGGAGCAAGGGGGCCTTGACTCCGTTGAGCTTGTTCATCTGCAGCATGGCGTAGCGCGTCCTGGCCATGATGCCCTCGCCGATCTCTACCATGCCCTGGGGTCCCATGAGCGCAAGATAGACGCCAGCCGTGATGCCCCACAGCGCAGCGGCCGTGCCGACCCATTCCTTGCCCTTTTCCCTGACTGCGAAGGAGGTTCTGTCGTAGGCAACGTCGCCAAAGCCATATTCGCCTGGAACCTTCGTGGGCGCGATGCCAAAAAGCCGCGACGGGTACTCCATCACATAGGCCTCCTCGTCCCGCGTGGCGATAAAGCCGGCCTGGCCGCCGCCGAACTGCATGTGCATGCCCAGCGGTTGGATGTCGCCACAGACGATGTCGGCGCCATAGTCCGCCGGCGGTGTGAGGATGCCCAGCGACATCGGATTGGCGCCGACAACACACACTGCGCCGTACTCGTGGGCGATGCGCGAGATCCCCTCACCTTGTGTTTCGAGGGCACCCAGGTAGGAAGGGTTCTCAAAGTAGACGGCGGCTGTCTGGTCGGAGATTGCAGCTTGCAGGGCATCCAGATCCAACTGCCCCGTCTGCGGATCGTATTCGGCGAGACGGAGCTGCATGGTCGGCTGGCAATAGTCCTCGATCTTGGCTAGCTTGGCCCGGCTGATGGTCCCGCAGATCAGCGCCTCGGGCCGGCCTGTGAGGCGCGAAGCCATGCGCAATGAGGTGGCCGTGGCCTGGAATCCGTCGTAGGTGGGCACGTTGACGACGTCCATGTTCAAAAGCTCGCCCATCATGCTCGAGTATTCGAATAGCGCCTGGAAACGACCGTGATCGTCGTAGGGCTCGCCGGCATAGGCAGTCAGGAACTCGCCCCGGCTGTTCACCTCGTCGCAGACGGCGGGCACGTGATGCTGGTAGCATCCGGCTCCCAGGAAGCAGAGAAGCTCCCCGCAGGTCTGATTCCTGGCCAGCAAGCCCTCCACGTGCCGTTTCAAGGCGTACTCTGACAGGAAGGGTGGAGGCAGGTTCATGGGCTCTGTGAGCCTTAGCTCCTCTGGAACGTCCTCGTAGAACTCTTCCATGCTCTTTGCCTTGACGGCCTTGAGCATCTGTTCCTTGACTTCTGGCGCAGAATTGGGGATGTAGGGATGTGCCCTTGTTTCGGATCTATCCATCGCTGATTCCTCCACGCATGTCTCTATCGAGTCCTAGCCCATGGCGCTTTGCCCAAAATGGGAAGGGGCCACACATGGTGGCCAGCACCGGTGAGCCCCCTTTTCGGCCAGGATCCTGTTGATGTGCTCCCGATGCACGCTTGGTGCGGCCTGACCGCGGCAAATGAAAGGCGCTGGCCAGGCTGCTATGCCAGGCTCATTGTAGCACAGGTCCTGTGAAAAGGGAAAACGGCATCCTTGCCCTTAAGATACGGTGCCCAGCAGCCCTTTGCTGGACTTCCAGCCGTTCTTTCTTTTTGTGCTGGGTTTGCACTTTCCGGTCTCCTGCGGTACAATCTTGCCAGGTCTGGAGGTCGGGTTGAAGAGGTTCAGCGGATTGCATCCAACCAAACAAGGTTTTGCCCGAAACGAGAAGCATCTCGGCGGGTGTGGGATGGCGGGCTCGCTTCTCTTGGTACTGCTGGCCTCATTCCTCTTACCCCTGCCGCTGGCGGCCCAGACGCCAGAGCCGACGATCCCCCCGCTGACGGACGAGGATCTGTGGCTGGACGACGTCATGTCGCGGATGACTGCTGCCGACAAGGTCGGACAGCTCTTCCTGGTCACCTTCCCGGGCAACGATGCGAGCGCTCTCTCGGATATCGCGCGTCTCGTACAGGTGTACCGGGTAGGCAGCGTAATCATCTATCCCGAAAATGAGAATTTTGGAAGCGACCTCACTGCCCCGCAACAGGTACTTTCACTGACGAACGCGCTGCAGGAGTTGGCCTTCACCGAATCATCGCCCGTGACCCTAACGAAGACGGTACCTGTCACGGGTACACTACCCTTGGCGGCGACAGAGTTGCAGACCGACACTCAGCCGGTGACGATTACGAGCGTGATCACCGTCTCTGAGGTGGTGACGCTGCCCGCGCAGGGAATCCCCCTGCTGATCGCCGCCCACCAGGAGGGTGACGGCTACCCCTTTACATCTCTGCGCGGAGGCTTTACCGACCTGCCAAGCAACATGGCCGTAGGCGCAGCCTGGTCCGAGGCCAATGCCGCTTTGATGGGCAGGATCGCCGGGCAAGAGTTGGAGGCGGTAGGCGTGAACTTGCTCCTGGGGCCGTCCCTCGACGTACTCCATGATCCTCGCCCTGGGGTGAGCGGGGATCTTGGCGTGAGGGTCTTTGGTGGAGACCCCTATTGGGTAGGGAAGATGGGCCAGGCCTATATTGGCGGGGTCCGCCTGGGCAGTCAGGGAAGGGTGGCGACGGTGGCCAAACACCTGCCAGGACTGGGGGCGAGCGACCGCGCGCCAGAGGAAGAGATAGCCACTGTGGACGCGTCGCTGCAGGAACTGCGGCTGATCGAGCTGCCGCCCTTCTTTGCCGTGACAGACGGCGACCCCATTACGGATACCACCGATGCCCTGATGACAGCCCATATCCGCTACCGTGGCTTCCAGGGGAACATCCGCTACGTAACTCCGCCCATCAGCCTTCACTCTCAGGGTCTGCAGGTCATCATGAATCAGCCTGAACTGATACCTTGGCGGGAGGCAGGCGGTGTCTTGGTCAGCGATTCATTGGGCGTGCCAGCGGTCCAGCGCTACTATTCCCCCGAACTGGACTCTTTTCCCCACCGCCAGATCGGGTTGGATGCTTTTCTAGCTGGCAACGATCTTTTGACGCTGTCGCATTTTGCTCTGGATGGCACCTGGGAAGAGCAGATGCGCAACGTCGAGGATACGATCCTCTTTTTTCAGTCGCGGTACGAGGCCGACGACACGTTCCATGCACGGGTGGATCAGTCCGTGCGGCGGATCCTGTCCTTAAAACGACGCATTTGCTCTGGCTTCTCACTGGAAGCCTGTACCGGCGGCGATGCGTCTCTGTCGAACATAGGGGGTGCGCAAGGTCTTGTAGCCCAGCTTGCGCAGGAATCGGTGACGCTTCTCAGCCCGTCCACTGATGAACTCGCCGTTCGTCTGCCCCGCCCTCCGCGTTTGGACGAAGATATTCTGATCTTTACTGATGCGCGGGAGGTACGCGACTGCGAGGCATGCCCGCCTTTCTACCTCTTGGACCCAGCAATTCTCCGGGAAACCATTCTGCGCATGTACGGTCCGGATGCGACCGGACAAGTGGATCCCGATCGCGTTACTGCCCTCACCTTTGCCCAATTGCAGAGTTTTCTTGAGCTCGGCAGCCCGGATCTGGACGACCTCATCCGCAATGCAGAGTGGATAGTATTCGCCATGCTGGACTATGCGCCGGAGGCACATCCGACTTCCCAGGCCTTGAGGCAGTTTCTCCGTGATTGGACCGCCAGCCTGGAGACGCAGAACGTCATTGCTCTGGCCTACGAAGCACCCTACTATCTGGATACCACGGAAGTCAGCAAGCTGACGGCCTATTATGGCCTCTACAGCAAAGCGCAGCCTTTCATTGACGCCTCTGTTCGAGCCCTGTTTCTTGAGTTTGCTCTGACCGGGCGATCGCCGGTGACGGTGGAGGGGGTGGGTTACGATCTGGCCAGGGAGTTGGCGCCTGATCCCGAGCAGGTCATCTCTGTGCTGTGGGCCGACCAGCCTGAACCGGTCGAAGGCACGCCTCCGCCCGTCCAGTTGGATGTTGGTGACCCATTGCGTGTTCGTACCAGCGTCATTGTCGACCACAACGGGAATGCAGTGCCCGATGGGACGCCTGTTGTGTTCAACTATGTCTATCTGGATGAGGGATTGGGCGGGCAGGTTGAGGCGACGACGATAAATGGCATCGCCGAAACCACGCTTACGCTGGAGCATGCGGGTGTACTGGAGATCAGGGCCTCCAGCGAACCTGCCCAGAATACGCTACCGTTGCAGGTGCTCAAGTTGGGGGAGACAACCGAGATTCTGACGCCAACGCCCACCCCCACGCCTACTTTTACACCTACTCCTACGCCGACGGCGACGCCAACATCGACACCAACTCCCACTCCAACTTTCACGCCGACCCCGACAGCAACCCCGACCGCGACACCTGCCCCCATCCTACCGCCGCCGCCTCCTCCCGAACCTCGCGTAGAATGGACGGATCTCGGGTTGGCAGGCCTGGGCATGGTTGGGGCTGCGGTACTAGTCCTAGTTGCGGCGGTCGCAACTGGTCTTCAGGTCGATGCGGGAAAGCCCGCGATACGGATGGCCCTGTGGAGCCTCGTGTGCGGCCTTGCGGGCTATCTCTTTTACAGCCTGGGACTGCCTGGCAGTAGCCTCTTGGAGGGAATGACGCCCGGCCTGCGCGGCCTCCTCATCGGTTTTGGTTGTGGCCTGGTGCCCCTCGTGGCTGTCGCCTGGCTGACTGTGCGGGAGGTAACCAGTAGCTAAGGGTCACCCGCCAGGAGAAAGCTTCTACTCGAACGAGCGAGTTGGCGTCGGGCTAGGGCGCGGTGTTGGCGTCGGACTGGGCGTTGGACTCAATGTAACGGTCGGCGTAGGGGTCGGTGTCCAGGTTGCAGTTGGCACAGGTTCAGTTGGTGTTGGTGTCGCCGTGGGTGGCGGGGGGATCATGCCTGGCCGCGCCGTGGCAAGGATCGCTGCCAGAAGCAGGGCGCCGATGAGTACCAGCAAGCCTCGATGCACCCGGATGTACTGAGCCAGGGGCTGATCCCGGCCAAAAAGCCGGGTAACTGTACGGCTGATGGGGCTGGCTGCAAACAGCTCTGTTTGAAGTTCGGCAATGTCGGCTGGGCGCTCATCGGGGTGCATGGCCAAGCCCCACATAATCGCCCTTTCGGTCTGGGGGGAAATGCTGGGATTGAGGCTTCGGGGTGTGGGAAGAGACCTTGGTTTAAGAAAACGTGCCTTGGCGTCCAGTGGCGGCTGTCCGGTCAGCAGGTGGTAGAGGGTTGCGGCCAGAGAATAGATATCGGATCGGGCGTCTGTGTGCCCTGTATCGCCACCATATTGCTCCAGCGGTGTGTACTGGACAGTCCCACGACCCTGGACAACCGTGATGGTCCGCTGGTCGTCAGGGATCAGGACCTTAACGAGACCAAAATCTACAAGCTTGACATTGCCTGACGGTGTGATTTTGATGTTGCTGGGCTTGATGTCACGGTGCAGTACCGGAGGAGTCTGTGTGTGCATGTAGCCCAGCGCATCGCACATCTGTGAGGCCCAGGCCAGCACCTGTCTTTCAGACAAGGGGTGCCCCTGATGCAAGGCGCCAACCAGCATCTCATTGAGATCCTGGCCGGGGACAAAGTCCATGACCAGGTAATCGCGGTCATTGTCAGTGAAATAGTCTGATACTTTGGGTAGGTTGGGGTGATCCAGGCGGGCCAGCGTGCTCGCCTCTTGGTAGAACTGCTCGCGGCTCTGCTCCAGTTCGCTGTCCGAGATTTCGGGATCGGGCAAGGCTTCCTTGACAGCACACAGGCGCCCTTCAAGACGGAGGTCTTGGGCGCGGTAGGTCGCGCCCATACCGCCCCTTCCAACCAGTTCAATGATTCTATAGCGATCCCGCAGGATCGTTTCCGGCGATAGTGTTTGCGCCAATGTGGGCTCCGTACGGGCGGACCGTGATCCGCGATCATGGATCAACTTGTTCAGGACGAGGCGCTTTCCGGCCGCCCCGCCGAAAACGGGCTTAGCTTAGCGCAGAATCGGCATCTTGTCAAGACAGGGTGCTTGTGATTAGCCACACACCCAAAATCCTTCCTTTTTGGAGCTTTGTGTTCTTTTTCATCGCGTTTTTGCATGGACAGGCTGGTGGGGGATCCTTCAGGCCCTGTCACCTTTCACCGGTTCGTGTTCTCAGAGCTTGCCAAGATGCGAAAAATCGCCACTAGGTAGGAGGTACGGATATGCCTGCCGAAGTCCCCATGCTGTTGATGATGGAAGGACAGAGTTATGGACAGCGTTTCTTTGTGGATCAGCCCGAGTTGCTCATTGGGCGTGATGAAGGGTGTGACTTGGTCATTTCTGACCGGCTAGTGTCGCGCCGTCATGCCCGTATCCGCCTCGACGGTGGTCAGTATTTCCTCGAGGACTTGAACTCAAAGAATGGTACCTTTGTGAACGGGCGGGAGATCAGCGAACCACGCTTGCTAGAGGATGGGGACGAGATTCAAATCGCTCTGTGCTGCAAGCTGGCTTTTGTGGATGCCGAATCTACTGCGCCGGTCCTATTCGAGGAGCCACAATCAGGCCTGTACATGGACCTGGAGAGCAAGCGGGTGTGGATCGCGGGGCAGGAACTAGATCCGCCCCTTTCCCCGGCGCAGTACCGCCTACTGGAGTTGCTGTATCAGGATCCCGGGCGGGTTTACAGCCGCGACGATGTAGTCGAGGCTGTGTGGCCCGCGGATGACAGGGCTGGCATCTCGGAACAGGCCATCGATGCCCTGGCCCGTCGCCTGCGCGAGCGCTTGGTCGAGGCGGATCCTGCTACGCAGTACGTCGTGACAGTGCGGGGGCACGGTTTCCGCGTTGAGAACGTAGTTCTGTGAGTACTGTTGAATGACTGGGGCTTAGCCCGGGACCATCGCGGCCGCTTGATCGCGGATTTGAGCCAGTTGATGGCCTAGCTCTTTCCGGTCGCCTTCTTCCAGGTCCTTACCTAGCAACTCCATGAGCTCCAGCAAGGGTGTACCAATCAGTTCTTGATATTCCTCTAGCAGGGCTCTTGTACCGTCGGGATATTCGGCAGCCAGAAGCTGGCTGATGAGTTGGATCTCGGGGGGTTGGTTCTCTTGGATCATCTGGATGACAACCTCGTTGATCCGGCCGAGTTTCTCCGCTTGTTCGGCCTGTCCTGACCGCTCGGCAGCCTGGAGCCTTGCAGCCAGAACCCCCACAAAGAGTTCATCGATTTGAGATGGATTTGAGCGAAGGGCCGCCTCCGGATCGTCACGATTCAGCAGGTCTTGGATCTGCTGATCCGCTTGCTGGCTTGCCTGCTCAAATGCGGCGTCAACCTTGGCAGTCACGTCCAGAATCGTTTCGCGCAGGGCCTTGAGTTTCCCTGCCTGGTCCGCGTTCCCAACTGCTTCCGCTGCCTCAATGCGACCCGTCAACTGCTGGTAGAAGACATAGTCGATGCCCTGCCGGGCAACGGTGACCATGGTTTCCACCTTGGCTTGCTGACCGGCAAGTGCCGCCTCGACTATTTTTTCCAACAGTTCCTCACGCGTGATGCCTTCACCCAGACTTCTAATGGCCTCGTCCCGGTCCGCAATCTCCTGGCCTACTGTGGACCAATCCAGAAGCTGCTGCCGCAATCCCAACAACTCCTGTACGACTTCAGCCAGACCTTCTCTCTCAGCCATCTCGATGTGCAGAGAGAGCAGTTGGAAGAACTCGTAATCTATCTGGGCATTGTTCTCTCGGGCAATCGCCTGGCGAGCGTCCGGGCTGGTGGCGTGCATTAGCCGCTCGAGGAGGCCGGCTTTGGCCCGCTGGGCGGCGACCATTTCGGGTGTAATTCCGTCAGCTTCCAGGATGGCGTCCAGCATGGCCTGCAATTGGAGGAAGCTACGCGGTAGCAGCAGGTAGCCCTTTCGTTGTTCGGAAGGGAGAGCCATGATGATGCGATTGGTCAGGTCGCCGAGGATGCGCTGCTGTTCCGTGTCCGAACCACCCAGCCCGACTGGTGCAAACGTGAATAGCAGTTCTTTTTCCGGATCGTGGTAGACCAAGGGGGCGCTGAGAATGCCGGCATGGCCACATTGGGGGCAAACGGCAACATTGATCTGGCCGGACAAGAACAGGGCCTTCAGATCAGGATTCTGACCGACGTCAATGGCCATCAGTATCGGAGTCGAAAAGGGGGTGCCGCACTCTGGACAGGAAATGGAAGCCGTTTGGTACGCGGGTGAGCTCAAAGGAATGGTCCTTTCCGGTGGTTGGACAGACAGATCTGCGCCTTGGGATGCCGAGTGGGGCAAGTTTAGGCCAGAAGAGCCGATCTGTCAAATGGTTGCTGTTTTGTGTCGCCGGTGGTAGCCAATGTCACCCTGTGCCTGCTGAGTGAGTGCTTTGGCCGTAACCTGGCACTGCAGAATCGTTCGCGGGCAGGTGCTATTGCACCGCTTTGTCGAGCCACATGCTGAGGGAAAACCGGCCCTCAGTGGCAGCGTCCAGGAGGGCAGCGTGGGAGCGAGCGTTGTCCATCATACCGCCACGGCGATCGCTGGGAATGGCCAACGCCAGGCCGATCTGGCCGATCAAAGCTCCCAAGCTCTCAACAAACTGAGCCCATGCTTCCATGATGGCCGTGGCGGGTACAGCCCCTGCTTCACGCATCTGGCTGATCAGACCCACCAGAGCTGGCCCCAGTGCTGAGAGGCTCGCTGCATCCTGTTGGTTGGCGAGAATGTGGGCAGCGTGGAGGATACAGGTTACTGCCTGGCCGGTAGAAGCCGGTCCGAGTTGGAGGGCCAAACCCATGGCCCGGACATAGCCATCAAGGGCCGCATCGACTTTGCCTTCGAGTAGCGCCTCCTCGGCCAGGCTCAATTCGGTCGCGAGCAGTGATGCTGCCCCGACTGGCGTCAGCTCTAGCTCTTGCGGTTCGGTCATCTTTGCCGGCACAGTTTGGCGCGAGCCAGAGACAAAGGAGGGTGGAGCCGGGGCCAGCCAATGTACCTGGTCCTATCGCGCTAGATTGTGCCTCCTTCGACCCCCTATGCTCTCCTGTCCAGGAAGCGTCTGACCACAAGGATGTCATCGTGGAGTTGGAGCCGGTCGCCTGTCCTGAGGCTCTCCAGCGGTTTGCTGGACCAACTGCGGCCGTCGGCTCGAAAGATACCCAGGCGAGTTCCACGTTGGGTATGCCCTGTCTGAACGTAGCCCAATCCGGTCAGCCAGCCCTCGCTGTCAACGGAGCAACTGGTCACGGCTCCGACCACGCGCCCCTTGCGGCTGACGATGACATCTCCCTGCTTTGGTACCGGCGCGTGCTCCTCGGCAAAGCGGTAGCGTATCAGCCTTGCCTGCCGCCTCTGCTCGTGGGCCATATACGCGTCTTTTCCCACAAAGAATGGCTTGTATAATTTCACATAAGGATCAAAGCCGGCATCGGCTGGATTCAGATCCAGCGGCCCAGCCAACTCGTGGCCATAGAGGGGCAGCCCGGCCTCGATCCGGAGGCTGTCTCGAGCTGCCAAGCCCACCGGCTGCAGGCCATACGATTCCCCAGCTTCCAGCAACGCGTGCCAAAGAGCGGGCGCAGCTGCGGGATGGACAAAAATCTCAAAGGCCATCGGTTCGCCGGTGTAGCCGGTACGGGCCAGGTAAAGATCATAACCTGCTAGCTGGCCGTGGATTATCTCGTTCCTCTTAATCTCTGACAGCGGTTCGCTGAGGGCATCCCCCTCATCCAGCATGGACTTTAGGATGTCGCGAGAGCGAGGACCCTGCAGCGCCAACTGCACGCGCATCTGACCACCTCGCGCCGAATCGTGCATATCTCGGATGGCGATCCTTTCGGTGCCCAGCGCACGGGACCACGGCCGCTCCGTATCGATCATCACCTGCCCGCTACACACGGCATTGACCCAGGCCCAGTCCTTCTCATTGTTGGCTGCGTTGACGACCATCCAGAAACGGTCCTCTTCCAAACGGTAGATGTAGACGTCATCCAAAACGTGCCCATTTTGGTCAAGGAGAAAAGAGTACTGGGCTTGCCCGACATCCAACAACGAGATGTCGTTGGTGGTGAGGGTATTGAGAAACAGATGTATGTTGTCTCCTTCAAACTCAAAGAGCCCCATGTGGCTCACATCGAACAGCCCTGCTGCCTGGCGCACCGCCAGGTGTTCGTCCTGGACGGAGGCATAGCGGATCGGCATCTCCCAACCGGCAAAGGGAGCGATTTTTGCACCGGCTTTGCGGTGAATGTGGTGCAGGTTCGTCTGCCGGATTGGGGTGTCGGCAGGTTCTTCCCAGGAAAATACAGGCATGGACTCCATGTTGCCCGGAGCCTTTGCCCTTGCCCTCTGCCCGATCCAATAGGGTTTGTGAAAGGCCCAGCCAGTTGTTTCGTCATCCAAGTTCTCGAGAGAAGGAGGCATTGTGTCCCACTCTTCCGTTAGAACGTGCGACAGCCGGCGGATCACGACCGGCCCTGGTGCCTTGGCAAAGACATCATCCACGTCCATGCGCACAAATCCATCGGATAGTGCGCGCAACCAGTGGGAAACGCGGGATTCGACCGATTTTCTGGTTAATAGCTGAAACCGTGTACTTGCCTCTCCCGGGCGCTTGAGCCGCCCGCAGCCCATTAGCCGCCCGTCCGGCTCCAGGATCCAGGTTGGCTGGCTTTCGCCTGGTTTGAGGGCATAGACGTCGTTGGTCATGGCCACGTTACAGAAGCCGCGAGCATGGATGCCCTCTATCTCGATGATGTCCCAGTCGCCGCTAGGGTCACTGGTTGGTTTGTACATAAAGTAGTGGTGCGGATAGCCGCTGGGCGCATAGTCGCGGGGCAGGTCAGCACTGACGCAGAGATCCACAACATCCCACTTGACCTCCTCCAGCGCGTCGAAATCTACCTTGGCGCGGTAGATTGGCCCCTGCCGGCCGGCAAAGGCATAGGGGCTACATGCCTCCAATGTCCTGGCAATGAGCTGTGCCAGCGCTTTGATCTCCGGCGCAAGAAAACCACGCTGGGTGACCCAGGGGGTTCCCAGCCGGATGCCGCTGGGAGTGCGAGCGCTTCTGTCTCCAGGTATGGTGTTGCGGTTGAGCACAATCCCGGCCAAATCCAGAATTTGCGCGGCCACATCACCCATCAGAGGGGTGCCTCGCTTGCCGTCAGGGCTGACCCCATTGTCAGAGCGGATGCTCTTGCAGTCGACCAGAAGCATGTGTGTGTCAGTGCCCCCGTAGGGAATGCGCAGGCCATGCCCCTTCAATTCCGCTGCAAGCTGCCTGGCGTTCTCCACGACCTGGCGCTGGAGCTGTATAAAGTCCGCTGATCTGGCCACTTGAAAGGCCACGGCCATACCAGCGATCGCGTTGCAGTGCGGGCCCCCCTGTTCCCCTGGGAATACGGCGGCATCTACTTTGTTGGCCAGCTTCTTGTCCGTGGTCAGGATGCAGGCACCACGGGGACCGTACAGGGTTTTGTGTGTGGTGAAGCTAATGACGTGGGCATGCCCTACCGGGCTGGGTACGGTACCAGCCGCCACCATGCCTGCAATGTGAGAGATGTCCGCCAGTAGGTACGCGCCGACGGAATCGGCGATCTGACGGAACCTGGCCCAATCTGGCGCCCAGGGGTACGACGTGTAGCCAGCGATGATCATCTTTGGCTTGTGACGGCGCCCAAGTTCCTCGATGGCATCATAGTCCAGCCGCTCGGTTTTTGGGTCGATGCCGTACGAAATGATGTTGTACAGCTTTCCCGAGCGGTTGGCTGGACTTCCATGGGTCAGGTGGCCGCCATGTAGCAGGTCCATGCCCATAACCGTGCTTCCAGGTGGGACCAGGGCCGCATAGATGGCGCTGTTGGCTGGGGATCCCGATAGTGGTTGGACGTTGGCCCAGATCTCCTCGGGTGGTACGGTATCCGTGGCAAATGCCTCTGCCGCCCGACGGCGGGCCAGCGATTCCAAGATGTTGACATACTCTACTCCCTTGTAGTAGCGGCGGTCAGAGTAGCGGCGATATTGGGCCATCTGAACTTCATAGTCCAGGATTTCTTCTTGAGAAGCGCCGTGGATATCAGGATCGGGGTAACCTTCGGCATAGATGTTCTGGAAAACCGAACCGAGGGCCTCACGTACTGCGGTGGGCGCCTGGCTTTCAGAGGGAATCAAGATCAGCTTGCGGGCTTGCCTCTCTGCCTCATGCTCAACCAGGCCGGCAACGGCGGGGTCCAATGATGACAAAGGGGCATGAAAGAAGTCCAGCATCGATTACCTCCTAAAGGGTTTCCGGAAACAGATCTGTGGATTGGTAGATTGGGGTACCACTCGTCCATCTACCTCTTTGCCGGTTTCCCGGTTCATTGCTCCCCAATTTCTGCATAGCGCTCCCAAACCCCAGCCGATAGCTCCCTTGCCCTGGCCGCAATCGCTTCCTCATCGAGGCTCAGCAGTTGCCGGTCGCGCATGAGCCACTTGCCGGCCACCATGGTAGATGTCACCGCATCGGCCTCAAAGCCAAAGAGAATATGCCAGGGTAGATTGCCGGCTGTCAGCTCGGTAAAGGGGTGATAATCCACCAGGATCAGGTCGGCATAAGCGCCAGGAGACAGCTCGCCGACGGCCGCCTGCGGCCAAAAGACCCGGGCCAGCGCCGCGTTGTTGGCGACGGCCATCTGCATGATATCGTATCCGTTGGCCCGCCTGGGGTCGCCGTGCCAGACCTTGTGCAGCAGGTAGGCGGTCTTCCACTCGGCCCACATGTTGTTGCTAAATCCGTCATTGCCCATGGCCACCGGGATCCCGCCGCGCAACATCATCTCTACCGGCGCCACACCAACCGCATTGTTCATGTTGGAGCGTGGCTGGTGGGTGACCCAGGTGCCTGTGTCGCGCAGGATCTCCATTTCCCAGGCGTCCACGTGCACGCAGTGTACCAGAATGCTCTTGGGGCCCAGGATGCCGGCATCGCAGAGCCGTTCGACGACCCGCTTCCCGCTGCGGCGCAGGCTGTCCTCTTCATCCGAGATCCCTTCGGCAGCGTGTATGTGAAAGCCCGCGTCCAAACCCTGGACTGCCGCCACGCAATCGGCCAGCGTCTCTTTCGATAGGGTCAAGGAAGCGTGCAAGCCAAAAGAGGCCGCGATCAAGGGGTTCTTTCTTGCCTGAACCGCGCGGAGAAACCGGACGTTCTCCTCGATCCCCGCCTGTGCTTCGTCGCGGCCGTTGCGATCGGTCACTTCATAGCAGAGGCTGGCTCGCAAGCCAGCTTCATTGACAGCCTCCGCAATCTCATCCAGGCTGCCTGAAAGGGCCGATGGGCTTGCATGGTGGTCAATAGGGTGGTGGTACCATGCTTGATGGCATCGACCAGGCAGACGAGCGCCGAGTAGCGCACGTCCTCCTGGGTGAGGGCTCTATCCAGACGCCACCACAGCTTGGCCAGGATCTCTGGAAAGTCACGGGGCGGATCGCCAGGGATGGCCATGCCCCGGGCAAAGGCACCGTAAAAGTGGGTATGGCCACAGATGTTGCCCGGCATGACGAGCTGGCCGCCTGCATCTACCACTTTTTCGTCGGGGTATGCTTCCTTCAGCTTGCCAGCCGTGTCGACATCCGTAATCAGTGCGCCGTCCACCCGGACAGCGCCGTCTTCAATGATCTCGTTGGTCTCGCCTAGGGTGACTATGCGGCCGTTTGCAATCAGCATGGTTGACCTCCTTAACGAAGCGTGGGGAATGGGATGCTGCAACGGGCTCTTATTCGCCTAATCCCCTGTCTCCTCGTGCACGCCTGCCATCAACAGGCCGAGCCGTTCTGGCGTTGCGCTCTCGCTATCCACCACGTCCATGATCCGTCCTTCAAAGATCACAGCAATGCGGTCCGAAAGGGCCATGATTTCGTCCAGATCTTCCGAGATAAGAAGGACGGCATTGCCTTGCTCGCGCTGCTCCAGCAGGAGGGAGTGAACGTATTGGGTGGCGCCAATGTCTACGCCGCGAGTCGGTTGGGCGGCGATGAGCACTCGTGGCTCGCGTGAGAGTTCTCGCGCGAGCACCACTTTCTGGATGTTGCCGCCGGACAGATTCTTGACTCTCGTATCGCGGGATGGAGTCTTGATCTGAAATCCCTCGATGAGCTTGTCAGCAAAACTGGCAATGACTCGCAGGTTCTGGAAGCCGTTACGGGCAAAGGGTCGTCGGCCATGATCTCGCAAGATCTCGTTCTCTGCCACCGTGAAATTTTGAATTACGGCATCCTTCATCCGCTCTTCCGGGATGTAGGCAAGCTTCTCTTCCGTCAGCGCCCCCGGCAATTGGCCTGTGACGTCCTTGCCTTCAAGCACGATCTGTCCCTGCGTAGCAGGTCGCAGGCCCGTGATGACTTCGGCCAGCTCCCGTTGGCCGTTTCCCGAAACACCTGCGAGCCCCAAGATCTCGCCGGAATAGAGTTCCAGGTCAACCCCACGCAGTGCTGGCATCTCGCGGTCGCTTTGGGCGTGAAGGTTCCTAACTTCCAGCCGGATCTCGCCCCGCTGCACATCGGCGCGTTCCGGTTTCATGATTACCTCGCGTCCAACCATCATCCGCGCCAGATCTGCCTTGGTACAGCCCGCAGTCTCACAACTGTCAACCCTCTTCCCATCGCGCAGCACGGTTACGCGATCGCTAATGTCCAGTACTTCGTGCAGTTTGTGCGAGATAAAGATGACGGCGTGACCGTCCCGGACCATCTGGCGCAAGGTAGTGAAGAACTCGTCCACCTCTTGAGGCGTAAGGACTGCGGTGGGCTCGTCAAGAATCAGGAGGGCGGCTCCCCGGTAAAGGGCTTTGATGATCTCTACGCGCTGGCGCTGGCCCACGGCAAGTTGCCAGATGCAGGCGTCAGGATCGACCTGCAGGCCATAAATGTCGCCCAACTCCCGGATGCGCTTTGCCACCTGATCGGGGTCCGTCAACAGCCCCCGGGAAGACGGCAAGCCCAGGGCCACATTCTCGGCTACCGTCAGGGTATCCACCAGCATGAAGTGCTGATGGATCATGCCAATGCCCTGTTCGATTGCGTCCGTGGGGGATTCGATGCTCACAGGCTGGCCGTTGAGCCAGATCTCGCCTTCATCGGGTGCATACATCCCGTACAGCACCTTCATCAGGGTGCTCTTGCCAGCCCCGTTTTCTCCCAACAGAGCGTGGACCTCACCAGTGCGCACGTCAAAATCAACGTGATCGTTGGCCACTACGCCTGGAAATAGTTTGGTGATTCCCTTCATTTCCAAATGGTCGATTCGAGTACGGCCGGAAGGTAGGATGTTGTTGTTCGTCATCACATGCTCCTGATCTGAGACGCAATGCGCGAAACGCGAGTTCACGTTTCACGCATTGCGTTTTCCCTAGCTATTCACCTATGTCAATGGTGATGGATCCATCAACAATCCCCTTGATGGCTTCTTCCGCTGCTGCTTTCACGTCGGCTGGCAGGTCAAAGTCAGGGTTGTATTCCATGACCTGGCCCTTGTTCTCCAGCGTGATGTTGTAGGCCTTGCCGCCGTAGGTACCCTGGCCCATCAGGTTGATGATGTCATCCAAGACCACGCTCCAGTCGTATATCTGGTTGGCGACCACAATGTCCGGGGCCAGTGAAGACTGGCTGGCTTGTGTGCCAAACCACAGCGCTCCATTCTTCTCGGCAGCGCCGATGGCGCCTACTACCATCTGAGCTGTGCCGGTCAGGACATCGGCTCCGGCCTGAAGATGGGTATTGGCCGCTTCGGCCGCCATAGCCACATCAGAGAATGAGCCGATATAGTTGACATTGACCTGAGCGTCTGGATTGGAGGCTTTGACACCCTGCAGGAACCCATCGATGTACAGTTTGGCGTCGCCGGTCTCGATGGGGCCGACCACGCCGATCACGTTGCTCTTGGTGAGCATGCCGGCCATGACGCCGTTGACATAGCCGCCTTCGTCGGAAGCGGCCTCGTAGGCAAAGACGTTCTTGATCCCTTCCTCCGTGAACGTATTCACGGTTGTGCCATGTGCGAAGGCGGTCTCGGGAAAGTCGGGGGCAATCTCCTGTAGAGAACTACCATACTGGGAGCCGTGGGCAATCACCAGGTCATAGCCCTCGGTTGCATAGTCACGGATGGCCGCTGCAGCGTCGTCAACTACGAACATCCCCTCCGAATAGACCAACTCCATCTTTTCTGGGCCGCCCATCTCCTCTTGGATGGCGAGCAGGGAATCGTACATGCTCTGGCTGAAGGCTAGATCATTGATGGTGCTGGGCATGATAACGGCTACACGGATCACACCATCGTCCCCCCGCTTCCTCCCCCCGCCAGGTCCGCAGGCGGCAACCACCAGTGCCACTATCACTGCCAAGACTAACATGCTGCCTTTTTTCGACATTTCTTCCTCCTCATTTCTCAAGATTGTTCATCAAAGCCAAGCTCATCACCCTGATCTACAGTTGTCCGCGGACATCACCTCCTTGCCAAACGTTGGGGTTGAAGTTGGAGGCTGACTGACTTGTCCAGTCTCAACTTCAACCTTGACCTCAACCTATCCCTCTCTCTCAAACGGTTTCGTCAGCGCTGAGGGGGCACGCACTCGCTTTGTGGTCAGGACGAGGGCCACAATGGTCAGGACGTAGGGCATCATCACCAGGAGATCTGAAGGGATTGCGGCGCCCATCACTTGGAGCCAAAGCTGAAAGGCGATCACCACGCTGAAGAGTAGTGCGCCCAAGAGTACACCTACTGGCCTCCAACCGCCAAAGTAGACCAAGGCCACGGCGATGAATCCCAGACCGCTGGTCATGTTTTGCTGGAATACATTCAGCAGGGCGATCGACAGGGAAGCGCCGGCAATGCCGGACAAGGTCCCCCCCATCGTGACGGTAAAATAGCGCACGGCGCTGACGCTCACACCCAGCGAGTCAGCCGCTTCGGGATTCTCGCCCACCGCCCTGATCTTCAGACCGATGTTGGTCTTGTTCAGGACAAAGGTGGCAATGGGTACGAGGAGATAGGCGATGTAGACCAGGATGTTGTGGCTGAAAAAGACTTCACCCAGGATGGGAATGTCACTCAGTACCGGGATGTGGATCGGCGAGAAGCCACGCACTGTCTCCACGGTGCCCAAGGTCATTTGAAAGAGGAGAGTGCTCATCCCCAGACCAAAGAGGTAGAAGCCGATGCCGCTGATCCCCTGCTCTGCTTGTAGGTTGATGGTGACAAAGGCCATTGCTAGCCCCATCGCTGTACCGACAATGATCGCTGCCAACAGTCCCAGCCACGGATTGCCAGTGATGAAGGTGACATAGAAAGCAAAAAAGGCTCCCAAGAGCATCTGCCCCTCGACGCCGAGGTTGAGCACCCCACTTCGCTGTCCAAAGGTCTCACCGATGGCGGCGTACAGATAGGGCGTTGCGAGTCGAATGCCCGAAGCTAGGATGCCAATGAGAACGGTGGCCGTAAGGAACTCGGAATTCATGGCGTCACCCCCGATTCAGGCACCAAAGCCTGTTCTTTTTCCGCCTTGCTGGTGGCCTCAATACGCCGCTTCCGTTGCCGGCGGCGCCGCCAGAGTTCGCTACTGACGACAAAAATCACGACCAGGCCGTTAAGGGCGAGGATAAACGAGGAAGGCACCTGCATGACGCGCTGCAGCTTGTTGGCCCCTACGAGCAGCGCCCCAAAGAAAAAGGAAGCCGGGATAGCGCCAAGGGGGTGCAATTGCCCGAACAGAGCAGCCACGATGCCGTTGAAACCTGCGCTGGCCGTGAACCCCGTGGCCGAGCCATCGGTGATCATGCGGTAGTTCAGGCCGTAGACCTGGATGGCCCCGGCCAGTCCGCAAAAGGCGCCGCTCAGCAGGAGCGCGATCACGATCTGCCGGCGTACCCGGATCCCTCCATACCGCGACGCATCCGGGTTCTGGCCCACTGCCCGAATGCGATACCCCAGTACCGTGCGAAACAGAAGAATGTAGACCAGGAAGGCCAGGATCACCGCCAGTAGCGCTCCTAGATGCAGGCGAGTGGGCGCCCACCTGGGCAGACGGAAGGCTGCCTCCAGAGCGGCGGTCTGGGGGATCTTGGAAGCGAGTTCAGCCTGGGCCGGGTCGATCATTGGGCCACGCAGCAGATAGTTCATGATCTGTACGGCGATGGCGTTCATCATGATAGTGGTCAGGATCTCGTTAACGCCGAAATATGCCTTCAGTGCGCCTGGGATCGCCCCCCAGAGCCCTCCTCCTACAAAGCCGGCCAGTATGGCCAGGGGGATGAGCACCCAGCCGGGCCAGTTCGGAAAACTCAGCCCCACCACGGTTGCAAAGATGGCGCCCAGGATCATCTGTCCTTCGCCGCCAATGTTGATGACATTGGCCCTAAACGCGATACAGATGCCCAGGGCTACCAATAGCAGGGGCACGGCCTTGACTGCTGTCTCCGCGACGGCATTGCTGCTGCCGAAAGCGCCTTCCACTAGGGCTCCATAGGCCCTGATCGGATTGGCGCCCAGCAGCAGCAACATGACGGCCCCCAGTGCCAGCGCGGCAAATGTGGCAAAGACAGGCAACAGGGCATCCACGACCTGAGAGAAATCGATCTTTGACAGCCAGGTATTCATGTTCAATTGCTCTCCTTGTTTCTGGAAGACTGGAGAACTCGCCCATTG
Source organism: uncultured Chloroflexia bacterium (assembly GCA_963700285.1). Taxonomy (GTDB): domain Bacteria; phylum Chloroflexota; class Anaerolineae; order JAAYZQ01; family JAAYZQ01; genus CAWANP01. The sequence goes on from CAVOXA010000001.1 coordinate 1,681,116, forward strand.
GTAGATTAGCGAACTGGACACTCAGATCAAGTATGCCGATCCACCAGTGCACCAATTTACCGTTCTCCTAGTCTTCTGCTCTTAGCGCCTGCCACACTCGCTCCGGTGTAAAGGGAACCTGCCGGATCCAGACTCCCGTCGCGTCGTGGATTGCGTCGGCCATGGCTGGGGCCATGCCATCCATGGCGATCTCGGAGACCGATTTGGCTCCGAAAGGCCCCGTGGGCTCGTCCGTCTGGACAAAGATGACTTCCGTCTGGGGCATCTCGCTGGACAGATAGGTGTGGTAGGGGCCGAATCGTGCGTTGACCATCCGGCCCTGCTCGTCGTAGACCATCTCTTCACAGTGGGCAAAGCCCAGGGCTTGCTGGAGCCCGCCCTCCACCTGCCCGGAGGCGGTGATGGGGTTGATCACCCGGCCGGCGTCCACCACCATCAACACCCGGTCCACGGTGACCTGTCCCGTTTCAGTGTCTACTGCAAGCTCGACAAACTGGGCGGCGAATGGCGGCGGGCTGTCGTAGCTTACGTGGGAGGCGCTGGCAATGATCTGGTGCTGGTTCTGCTGGTGCAGACTGCTCAGGGCTACGGCTTCCAGCGTGAGGGCACGGCCGTCGGGTAGGAAGACCTGCCTGTCCCGTAACTCAAAGCCTTCGATTCCTTCCAGCCCCAGCATCGTGGCTGCGTGTTCTTTGATCTGGCTGGCTACCTTGTGGGCTGCCTTGCGCACCGCCCCACCGCTGATGTAGGTCGTGCTGGAGGCATAGGCTCCCGTGTCAAAGGGTGTGAAATCGGTGTCCGAGGAATAGACGATCATGTCCTCCAAAGGCACGCCCAACACCTCAGCCGCCATCTGGCCCAGGATGGTGTCCGAGCCCGTACCCAGATCGGTAGCGCCGATCAACAGGTTGAACGAGCCGTCGTCGTTCATCTTGATCGTGGCCGCCGCCATGTCGAGGCCAGCGACGCCGCTGCCGTGCAGCGCGATGGCCATGCCGATGCCACGGCGGATGGGATCGGCAACGGATCCTTGCTCCGGGCCTGGGTTCATCTGACCGCGTTTACCATACCAGTCCATCGCCTCCAGGCCCACCTGGACGCACTGCTCCAGACCGCTGGAGCGGATGACCTGCGCGAAACCTTCGCGCCCCTCGCCCAGGGCCTTGGCCATCAGAAGTTCCTCGCCTACCTTGATGACATTCTTGCGCTTAAAGTCGACGACGTCCCATCCAAGCTTGGCTGCAATCTCGGACATCAAGGTCTCGAGGCCAAAGTAGCATTGCATGGCGCCATAGCCGCGAAAGGCGCCTGGCGTGGGCTTGTTCGTGTATACGACGTCACAGACAAACTTGGAGAAAGGCGCGTTGTATAGGGTCAGGCCCTTCTGGCCGCCCACCATCTGTACTGTCAGGCCATGGGTGCCGTAGGCGCAGGTATCTCCGATGAGATCAAGCTCGATGGCGACTACCTCCATCTCGTTGGTGACGCCGACCTTGTAGCGCATGATATGAGGATGGCGGCTGCGAGAGCTGGTGAATTCTTGTTCTCGAGAGTATTCCATGCGTACCGGCCGGCCGGTGGCGAGGGTCAGATGGGAGCAGAGATCCTCCAGGATCATCTCCTGTTTATTGCCAAAGCCCCCTCCAATGCGGGGCTTGATCACCCGGATCTGCTTGACCTGTAGGCCGATCAGGGGAGCGAGCATGCGCCGCACGTGGAAGGGGACCTGGGTGCTGGTCCGAACCACTAGCCGGTCATCCTCATCCCAGTAGGTGATGCAGACGTGGGGCTCGACGTGGGCCTGCTGCTGCTGTGAGGTCCGGTACTCCCCCTCAAAGACATGGTCGGCCTTCGCCCACTGGACTTCACCGTCTCCGCCCTCCGCCTCGATATGCAGGACGATGTTATGCTGGGCATCATAGATGCCCTCAGTGTCGGGCTCGTCGTGGATGACTGGCGCGCCCTCCCGCATGGCTGCCTCCGGGTCCAGTACGTGGGGCAGCACTTCGTACTCGACTTCGATCAGGCGCAGAGCCCGCTGGGCCAGTGCTGGCGTCTCGGCGGCGACGATCGCCACCCGGTCGCCTACGTGGCGCACTTTGGTGTCCAGGCTCACCTGGTCGAGGGGGGGCGGATTGGGGTAGCTCTGTCCACCCGTGGCGTACTTGATGCGCGGCACATCCTCGTGGGTTAGGACAGCGTGAACCCCGTCCAGCGCCCGGGCGCGGCTGGCATCAATTCGCTTAATGCGAGCGTGGGCGTGGGGGCTGGTGAGTAGTTCGCCGTACAGCATGCCCTCCATCCTGATGTCATCGGCAAAGACGGGTTTCCCGGTGATTAGCTTGACTGAATCCACCTTCTGCTCAGGTTTGCCTACCACCTGGAGTGATTCCATGTCTGGCGGCGAGATCACCAGGGGGGGGCGAGAGATTGCGTCCTTGGCCGACTCATAGTGCTGCCGGACCGTCTCTGCGGGCGACTCATCGGGACCCAAGGTGGCATGGGCCGGTTTGACCGGGGCCACTTTTTCGCCCCGCAGCATGGCGGCGGCTCTCTGTACCGCTTGCACAATCTTGACATAACCGGTACAGCGGCACAGCACACCGCTCATCGCCTCTCGGATCTCTGCCTCCGTGGGGTTGGGGTTGCGGTCCAGCAGCGCTTTGGCAGTCATCAGTTGTCCTGGCGTACAGTAGCCACACTGGCTCCCGCCAGCCTCGATGAATGCCTGCTGGAGGGGGTGTAGCTGGCCCCCAGATGCCAGGCCTTCCACAGTCAGGACCTCTCGCCCCTCGGCCCTGGCGGCGGGGAGGGTACAACTGTACACAGGCTGTCCGTCCAGCAGAATGGTGCAGGCGCCGCAGTCACCGGTCTTGCAGCCGTTCTTTACGCTGAAATAGGAGGCATTTCGTAGCGCGTCGAACAAGGTCTCCCCTCGCTGCACGCTCAGGCTTTTCTTCTCGCCATTGATGGTCAGTACAATCACGTTCATCCTGGCACTATTCATTCCCCGTCTCCTTCTGCAGGCACTGCTCGAGCGCACGCCGGGTCAGCACAACTGCCATCGCCCGGCGGTACGGCTCGCCGCCTCGAAAGTCGCCTTCGGGTTCGACCTCGCCCTCTATTTCGGCGGCCACCGCCAGAATCTGCTCTTGGGTCAATGGGCCGCCAATCAGTTTCGCTGGCGCCTGCGCCAACCCCACCGGCTTGGGCCAGACACCCGTGAGGGCGACCCGAGCCTGGGACACGATCCCATCGGTTGTTTCCACCGCGGCAACCGCGGCAACAATGGGCTCGTCGGCCGGGGTACGACCCAGATGGGCCTCACCCCAGCTCAAGCCTGTGATTGGGACGTATAGCCTGGTGATGTTGACGGTCTTCTTGGCCTCCAGCAGTGCCTCGACGGACCGTTGCTCGAGTCCCTCTTCGCCCTGTGTAGCGGCCGTGGCCCCCAGCGCCAAAAGCGCCGCAGACCAGCGGGGCGCAATCTTGGGCGATAGCAGCGCACGGTGGATCTGCCTTCGATTCCGCTCCTGCCAGACTAACTCGCCGGTGAGCGTTTGGCGCATCAAGGGTGGGCAGTCCGGGTCCTCCAGTATCGCTTGGAGCGAAAGCTGGGCATCGACGCTCCACCAGCCGTCGATGCTTCCTGGATCTTTCGAAAGAACTTTATCAGCTTTCATACCGATTGTCTCCTTTGGGGCCTACCGGGGTGCAGAGATTGGCGGATTGCAATGTGCTAAAGCCTGGCTGCTGCCCGTCGGCCTCACTCACAGCATTCTAGCGCGTGACAAGATTGCGTGCGAGCTGATTCTGGCGTTCGATCACGGGTTCCAGATCAAGGGTCAGCAGGTGCCCATCGTCGATGACCACCCGGCCATGGATGACGGAAAGCTCCACCTGTTGTGGGTGGCAGAAGAACAGAGCGGCCAGCGGGTCGTGCAGTGCTCCGGCAAAATCCACCGTGTCGAGGCGGAACCCAATCAAGTCAGCGGCCTTGCCTGGGGCAAGCTGGCCAATATCGTCACGGCCTAGCACCCGCGCGCCTCCTGCCGTCGCCATCCAGAATACTTCCTCTGCCGAGAGGCCGGCTGGGTTGCCAGATACCCGCTGCAGGAGGAGAGCCATCCTGGCCTCCGCCAGCATGTGCGAGGAGTCGTTACTGGCCGAGCCATCCACGCCCAATCCCGTGCGAACTCCCGCGTCCAGGTAGGCCCGCACGGGGGCGATGCCTGAAGCCAGGCGCATGTTCGAACTGGGGCAGTGACAGACGCCGGTGCCTGTCTGGGCAAAGAGGTTCACTTCCTCCTCGTTCAGGTGCACGCAGTGAACGTGCCAAACGTCCTCTCCAACCCAGCCCAGATCCTCAGCATAGCCCGCCGGGCGGCGGCCGAACTCTTGCAGGCAGAAAGCCTCCTCGTCCTGCGTCTCTGCCAGGTGGGTATGGAGCTGGACGCCATAGGAGCGTGCCAGCGCTGCGGATTCTCGCATTAGATCGGGAGTGACCGAGAAAGGCGAACAGGGCGCGACGACGATGCGCAGCATGGCGTTGGGTTCCGGATCGTGATAGGTTTCGATAGCGCGCTGGGTCTCCCTGAGGATGAAATCCTCGTCTTCAACGACGCGGTCGGGGGGTAGACCCCCTTTGCTCTCGCCCAGGCTCATGGAGCCCCGGCATGGCTGGAAGCGGACGCCAATATCCTGGGCGGCGCGGATCTCGTCATCAATGCGGCAGCCGTTGGGGTAGACATACAGGTGGTCTGAGGCGGTGGTACAGCCCGACAGCATCAGTTCGGCTAGGCCAACCAGCGCGCTGGTATAGATGGCTTCTGGTGTCATTCCGGCCCAGATGGGGTACAGGGTTGTGAGCCATTGGAACAAGGTGGCGTCCTGGGCCGCCGGCACCGCCCTGGTCAGGGTCTGGTAGAGGTGGTGATGGCAGTTCACCAACCCGGGCAGAATGATCATTCCCTGGCCATTGATGATTGTATCTGCGTTTTCTGGCAACTCGGCAGTGTGTCCAACCTGCTCGATGACGTTGTCGCGAACAAAGAGACCTCCGTCGGGAATGCGCTGGACCTCGAAGGGGTTTTCCGAGTCCGCAGTGCTGGTATCCGTAGTCACCAGTAGATCGGCGTGTCTTAGGAGCAGTGTTGACATGATTATCCTCCCCCAACCGGAGGTGAATAGATCACCTCGTCGCCATCGTGCAGTTCTGCCTGCATTCCGACGTAGGCGCGGTTCACAGATGCGCTGATGAAGCGGGTATAGGCGCGCAGCACCGGGTACTCTTTTGCCAAAATGCCAATCAGGTCGCCCACGGTCGTCCCCGGTGCGATCTCAACCTCCATCCTGTTGCTTACCAGCGTGCCAGGGGGCACGGCCAGGAATCGTACACGAACGTGCATCACCGCTTCTCTTCCCGTATGTACGGCAAGCCGAGAGCCGAGGGTGCGCCGGCGCGCTTGCCTCTCGATTCCCGCCAGGTGATCAGTATCAATACGAGGATCGTGACGATGTAGGGCAGCATGTTGAGGAATGCAGAGGGGATGGTGGTCCCCATGGCCTGCATGCGAAACTGGATGGCGTTGATGCCGCCAAACAACAGTGCGCCGATCACCGCCCGCAGCGGATCCCAGGTGGCAAAAATAACCAGGGCAATGGCGATCCATCCCCGGCCGCCCGTGATGTTGTCGGCCCAACCCTGGAGGTACCCCAGGGAAAGGTGTGCCCCGGCCATGCCCATCAGCATGCCGCCGACAACCGTGTACAGGTAGCGGACGCCGGTCACATCGATGCCCATCGCGTCTGAGGCTGCGGGGTTTTCGCCGACGGCACGCAGGTGCAGCCCGGGCTGCGTCCTGTACAGCCAGAATGTGAGCAGCGGCACCAGGAAGTAGAGCATGTAGACCATCAGATCCTGGTTGAAAAGGGCTGGTCCGACCACAGGCAGATTGCTCAGTCCCGGTATCGGGACACGCCCAAAGGTGGCGCCTTCAAGGCCGACCATGGTTGTACCGCCAGGGCCCAGCCGCTGGCCCATAAAGGCGGCCAAGCCTACGCCAAAGATGGTGAGCGCCAAGCCGCTGACGACCTGCTCAGCGCGCAGGGTGACGGTCAGGAAGGCGTGAATGAGGGACAAAATGGCGCCAATAAAGATAGCTGCTCCCAAACCCAACCAGGCGCTGCCGCCATGATAAGATACCGCAAAGGCTGTAGCCGCACCCACCAACATGATGCCCTCTACACCCAGGTTGAGTATGCCCGAGCGCTCGGTAAAGATTTCGCCCAGCGTGGCGTAGAGAAGCGAGGCACCGGCCCGGATAGTAATGGCCAGGATGGAGACGATCAGCGCTTCAGTCATGGCTGCCTCCTGCAGGGGCGGGTTCTGGAGCCTGGGGCGTGTGGCCGTCGGAAGGCCCCCGAACGGTCTCCCTGTCAGGGCGCATGATCCGGACCCGATAGTTCACGAATATGGAGCCGCCCAGGACAAAGAACAAGATTGCGCCCTGGAGTATGCCGGCCACAGCGGCTGGCAACCCGAGGGCTATCTGTATCTGGTCGCCGCCGACCTGAAGTGCGGCCATTAGAAAGGCCACGACCAGCACCCCCCATGGGTTCAGAGCGGCCAGCCAGGCGACGATAATCGCCGTGTAGCCCGTGCCAACCGTGAGGCCATGGTACAGCCGGTGTGTGATCCCCGAGACCTCGGCCATACCGGCCAGTCCCGCGAGCCCACCTGACAATAGCATGACCAGGATGATGTTCTTGGCGATGCTCATCCCGGCGTAGCGTGCGGCCTTGGGATTCTCGCCGATCACGCGGATCTCGTAGCCCCAGCGGGTCCGGTTCAGGATGAACCACACCAGCGCCGCGGCCAGGATGGCAAAGATGAGACCGATGTGTACGCGGCCTGTCAGCCGCGGGAGCCAGGCAGCGTCCGGAAAGATGGCGCTGCCAGGGAAACCGTAGCCTTCGGGATCGCGCCATGGTCCGTGGTACAGGTACTCGACCATCAGGATGGCGATATAGTTCATCATCAGAGTGGTCAAGATCTCATTGACGCCGATCCACGCTTTGAGCGCTGCGGGGATGAGCGCCCACAGCGCGCCGGCCAAAATGGCCAGGATCATCATGACCGGGATGAGTGTAAAGCCAGGTAGATAGTCGCTCAGAAAAAGGGCCACGAACGCGGCTGCTATGCCGCCCCAGGCCAACTGCCCTTCAGCCCCGATGTTCCAGAAAAGCATGCGGAAAGCAATGGATACGCCGAGACCCGTTAGCATGAGGGGTATGGCCTTGACCAGGGTCTCTGTCAGCGCGTAACCGCTGCCCAACGAGCCCTGCACCATCACTCTGTACGCTTCAAGGGGGTTGATGCCAAAGGCCAGCAGGATGAGTCCGCCAAAGACGAGGGCCAGGACAAAGGAGAGAATGGGCACCAAAACAGAGGCCTTGCGCGAGTGGCTCAGACGTTTTTCAAAGAGGACGGTGGGTAGGTACTCTTTCATGGCCTATCCTCCTCCAGGGGAGCTGTGCCAATGTCGGGCTCTTCTACCTGCGATCTACCCTCTCCGGCCATCAGCAGGCCCAAGCCCTCGCGTGTCGCCTTGTCGGCGTCTACGATGCCGGCGATCTGTCCCTCATACATCACGGCAATCCGGTCCGATAGGGCCATGATCTCGTCCAATTCCACCGAGATCAACAGCACAGCCACCCCCTCATCGCGTTTCTCTAGGAGCTGGCTGTGGATATACTCGATGGAGCCCACGTCGACTCCTCTGGTAGGTTGGGCAGCCATAAGGAGTTTGATGGGCCGCGAAAGCTCGCGGGCGACGATGGCCTTTTGTTGATTGCCGCCAGAGAGCAATCGAGCGGGCGTGTCAGGCCCAGGCGTGGAAATGTTAAAGGTTTCGATGAGCTTCTCTGAAAACTGGTACAGGGCGCCGCCATCCAAGAGCGGTCCCCGGGCCAGCGGCGGTTCACGGTAAGCCTTGAGCCCCAGGTTGTCGGAAACGGGCAGGTTGGGCGCCATGCCTACCCCCAGCCGGTCGCCAGGTATGTGGCTGACGCTGGCTCGGATCACCTCCAAAGGGGAATAGCCGGTGATGTCCTGCCCTCCGACCCGGACGCTTCCGGCGGTGGCTGGCCGCAGGCCAGCGATGACCTCGACAAGTTCTCGCTGACCATTGCCGGCGACCCCGGCGATACCCAACACCTCTCCCTCGCAGACGCGCAGGGAGACGCCCCGCAGCGCGGGAAGGCCCTTGTCGTTCAGTGCCTCGAGCTTGTCTACCTCGAGCGCAGCCTCTCCAGGCTCACAGGCTTCCTTGTCCAGGAAAAAGAGGACCTCCCGGCCTACCATTAATTCGGCCAGCTTTGCTTTGCTTGCCCCCTCTATGCCCAGTGTGGCTGTGACCCGTCCCCCGCGCAGCACCATCACCCGGTCGGCAAAGGCCAACACCTCGTCCAGCTTGTGGGTGATAAAGATGACCGATTTGCCCTCGTCGACCATCTGGCGCATCGTGGTCGCCATCTCTTCCGCTTCCTGGGGGGTCAGTACAGCGGTTGGTTCATCCAGGATCAGGACCTCGGCGCCCCGGTACAGCAGCTTGAGGATCTCGACCCGCTGCTGTTCACCGACAGAGAGTTGCCAGATGTAGGCATCGGGGTCGACGCTTAAGCCATAGCGCTGGGACAGATCGGCGATCTCTTTGCCTACTTGGTCCAGGTGAAGGACCTTGCTCGCACCCTGCAACCCCAGGATGATGTTCTCGGCCACTGTCAGCGTCTCCACGAGCATAAAGTGCTGGTGGACCATGCCGATTCCGTGCTCAATGGCGTCGCGTGGCGAGCGAAAGTGGACGAGTTGCCCGTCGACAAAGAGTTCGCCTTCTTCCGCCTGATACAGCCCCGCCAGGACGTTCATCAGTGTACTCTTGCCGGCGCCGTTCTCTCCCAACAGAGCCAGGACCTCGCCGGGAGCAAGAACCAGGTCAACTTTTTCATTGGCCAGAACGCCCGGGAATCGCTTGGTGATGCCCTTCATCTGCACCGCATACCGCGGCTGCGCAGCAGACGGCGTCCCCGTGGCAGAGCCTACCTCTGCGACACGGGCATGCGAACTGTCCATCGCTGAACCTCCTTTGGGGGCAGTTACCTACATATCGGAAGATGATTGCTGCCGACCTCCGCCAAGCGAAGGGGCCTCTCATTCACTCTGCGTTGAGGATGAGCCGGGACAAGGGATGGGCAAACCAACAGGAGCCGCTCTAGCGCATTACGAGCAAGAGAGTAGGGCGCCTGTCGACGACCGGCGCTAGCTGAGAGTCAATGCCTCCCCCGCCGGAATCGTCAGTCAGGGGAGGCATTGGTTGTGTTAATCTACTGTGACGGGATGGTACCCGCCACACCCTCGACGAACCAGTCCATGCCGAGCATAGCGCCGTCTTCCATGCACTCACCTTCAGCCACTTTCTCAGTTCCATCCTGGCCGTTGATGGGCCCGCAAAAGACGTCCCAGTCGCCGCTCATGATCTTTTCCTTGGCCGCTTCTGCGGTAGCCTTCACATCGTCCGGGACCTTGGGGCTGTAGGGCGCCAGCTCGACAACGCCGTCAGCCAATCCGCCCCAGAACTCGTGGGTTTCCCAGGAGCCATCCAGTACATCCTCGACGGTGGCCGTATAGTATGGGCCCCAATTCCAGATTGGGCTGGTGAGCACTGACTCGCCGACAAACTGGCCCATATCCGAGTCATAGCCAATGCTGAGCAGTCCGCGCTCCTTGGCTGCCTTCTGGGGCTCAGTGGTGTCCTGGTGTTGGGCGATGATGTCAGCCCCTTCGTCCAGCAGGGCCTCGGCGGCCTCGCGTTCTTTCACCGGGTCGTACCAGGTGTTGCTCCACACCACGCGCACTTCAGCGTCGGGGTTCACCTCACGTACACCCAAGGTAAAGGCGTTGATGCCGCGGATGACCTCGGGAATTGGGAAGGCTGCCACGTAGCCGATCAGGTCTGTCTCGGTCATGGATCCGGCCACCAGGCCAGAGAGATAGCGGGGCTGGTAGATCCGGCCAAAGTAGGTGGCCATATTGTCTGCCGTCTTGAAACCCGAGCAGTGCTCGAACGTGACGTCGGGATTCTCCCCGGCGACGGTCAGCATGGGATCCATGTAGCCAAAGCTCGTCGCAAAGACGACGTTGGCGCCCTGCTGGACGACGTCACGAATGGCCTTCTCTGCCTCCGGGCCCTCGGGCACATCGGGAACGGTGACGACTTCTACCTTGTCACCCAACTTTTCCTCCAGCATCTGGCGGCCCCGATCGTGCTCGAATGTCCATCCCAGGTCGCCGGGCTGGCCGATATAGATGTAGGCGACCTTGACCTTGTCCATTGGCGCGTCAGCCGCAGGTGCGTCAGCCTCAGGCGCAGCTTCCTCCTCGGTAGCCCCACAGGCGCCCAGCACCAAGGCCAGGGTGATAAGGGCAGCCAACAACAGATACATTCGCTTGGACATCATTGCCATTCCTCCTCATGTTTTGATTGATTCCACTTCTGTGGCTAGTATGACGGGCCTCTCCTGGTTTTCCAGTATCACCTCCTTGGGTTGGTGCTTTGTAGAGATAGACTGCACTTGCCGGTATTTTGCAGTGGAACCTTTGCCGCCCCTCTTTACCACAGGCTGCGCCTATTGGCGGCCAGCCAATAGAAAGGGTGCCGAAGCTGTGATCCCTTCATAGATCGCAGCCATCTCGGCCACCTCTTTCAGTGAAAATGTGCCCACAAACGTTTCTTCGAGGGCCATTTCCAGGATAGCCAGATCAGGAGTGAGTTTGATGCTCATTCTGGCGTCATGAAAGAGCAGGGTGCCGTCCTGAATCCTGAGTTCTGATTCCCGACCTCGCTCCCGCCGCCAGATAGCGCCAGATCCCGCGGCGCCCCTAATGTAGAAGGCATTGTCGTCTTCCAGATCAAAATCCCGCTTTTCCAGAAAGAGCCTTGGCTTTTCGGTATAGGGCTTTCCCTCGTGAACGCAGAATGTGGCGCAGTCCCCACACTCGTTGCAGAAATCGTCCACGTGAATGATCTGCCGGTCCTGCGTGATCGTGAATGCCTCACTGCCGCTGACGACGAGCTTTCCGTCGTGGCAGGACAGTTGCGGTACTTGCAGGCTCACCGGTGTGACAAAGTAGCTAAAGTTGGAGCGGTTGGGGCAGACCTCGATACACTTGTCGCAGAAGGTGGTACACTGTACGCACCTCAATGCCTCCGCCTGGGCGGTTTCTTCCGTTAGCGTGGCTTCGATCAGGTCAAAGCCCGTTCGTTGGGCCGGCGGCAGCATCTCCGCCCGGTGCTGATCTTCCTTCCTGGCCCGCACTCGCCTGAAGGGGACGATCTCTTCCTCCGTCAGCGATGCCGGGCGTGAGGGTAATTCTTGGAACGGAATGCCCAGTTTCTCGCAGATGCCTTCGGCGGCCCGGCGGCCGTCGGCACAGGCAGCGATGATGCTATCTGGCCCGTCCACGATATCGCCGCCTGCATAGACGCCGGACATGCCTGCCAGCCCGGTCTCGGGATCGACCTGGATGGCTCCCCACTTGTGCATCGAGATCCCGCTGCCATCGAGGAACCTGATCTCTGGGCTCTGGCCGATGGCGACGATGACCGAGTCGGCCTTGATCAGGAACTCGCTTCCCGCTATGGGAACCGGCCGCCGTCGCCCGCTGTCGTCCGGCTCGCCCAGTTCGTTCCTGATGCACTCGAGGCCTACCACGCAGCCATTTTCCAAGAGGATCCGAGTGGGAGAGGCCAGTTCGTGCAGGATGTTCCCTTCCTCAAAAGCACCTGCCAGCTCTTCCTCATTGGCCGGCATCTCCTCCTCAGTCCTCCGGTAGACGATGGTGACCGGGTTGCCTGTCAGGCGCTGAGCCACGCGCGTGGCATCCATGGCCGTGTCACCGCCGCCGATAACCAGGGCCTTGGAGCCCAGATCGGGCCGTTCCCCGTCTCGGACGCGTTCCAACAGGTCGAGGGCGGCAAAGATGCCCTTGGCTGTAGCGGCTGATTCATCTAGCCCCTCGATGCGCAGGGGGGTGTCCTTCTGGAATCCAGTGGCGACGAATACGGCGTCAAAGCCGTCCTGCAACAACGCTTCTGGGGGTCTGGTGACGGGCTCGGAGCGCCTGACCTCAACGCCCAGGGCAGTGATGCGCCCAATATCCCGCTGGATGATCTCCTCTGGCAGCCGGAAGACAGGAACCAGGCGCAACATGCCGCCGACTGCGTCTTTGGCTTCAAAGACGGTGACCTTTAGGCCGCTCAGAGCTAGATAGTAGGCCGCTGAATAACCTGCAGGCCCGGCGCCAATGATGGCAACCCTGCGCTCTGGGCTACCGGCTTTGGGAACCGGGATCTGGACTTTGCCTCGTTCTTCGGCAAAGCGTTTTAGTGCCCGGATGGCCACCGGTGCTTCATAGTCGTTGCGCGTGCAGCGGGTCTTGCATAGCTCGGTACAGACATGGCCGGTTACCCCTGGCAAGGGGTTCCGGGCCAGGATGACCTCCAGCGCGCGGTCGTATTCGCCTTGAGCGATCAGCCAGGCGTATTCAGGCACATCCTGGCATACGGCGCACTGTTCCATGCAAGGAGCGACCACACAGTCAAACAGGCCCAGCCCCGATTCTACCTTGGGCAGTCCGTAGGGAAAGTAGCTCTTTTTGTAACGTGGCTCTTCTAGTGCTGCGGCAGCCATCCGCTCCAGGTTGGCCAGCTTGTCGCGGGAGAATTCGGCCAGGCTGGACGCGCCCTGAGCCCGCATCGCGGCTTCCAGATTCTCCAGGTATTGCAGGCACCTGGAGTAGCCTCCTGGTTTGAGCAGGTCGGAAGCTGCCGTCACCGGGAGGGCGCCGGCGGCCAAGATGCCGCTCACGTTGACGGCGTCCGCGCCGCCAGCATAAGAGACTTTCAGTTCGCCGCCAAACTCCCGAACTAGTCTGTCAAAGAGGTTGATGGTGATGGGATACAGCGCTCGCCCGGACATGTACATTTCGTCGCCCGGGAGCTCCTCCCGGTGATTGGCCATGGCCAGGGTATTGCTTAGTTTCACGCCAAAGGTGAGCCCTCGCTGGGTGGCCGTTTCCTGCAGCGCCCTGATCATGGGCACTGCCCGGTCGTACTTGATGTCGTGCTCAAAGACCGAGGCGGGGATGTGGATCTCCCGATAGCCCAGCTCGTCATGAAGGATGTGCAGCACCTCATCTCTGCCAAGCAGAGTTGGGTTCAATTTAACATAAGTGTGAAGCCCTCGCTCTTCCAACATGTAGCGGCAGATCGCTTCGATTTCGTCCGGGGGGCAGCCATGCATGGTGGACAGCGTCACGCTGTTGGAGAGTTGGGTGGGTATCTCGAGGCCGGAAAACTGGGGGAACTCGCTCTCCAGGGCCTTCTGGATCTCACCCAGCTCCGCTGAGGCGTCAAGCATCCGGTCCACAAAGCGGACCATGGGCGGGCTTTGGATGCCTTCAAGGTTGTAGCCAACGCTCATGTTAAAGATGGTGCCAAATGGCACCTGTTCCTCCAGGCCCAAAAGCTGGCGCAGGACGTGAATGAGGGCCCAGGCGTTGATGTATTCCCGGGTCGATTCATCCAGCTTGAGTTCTTGGGACCACTCGACGTTATAGCCCTCATCCTCCATGTCGATGCATGGTCGGGGGATCTCGAGTTCGTCCATGATCTGGACGGTCTTGAGTTCCATGAAGCGACCGCCAGACAGCCAGGCGCAGATGATGTTCTGGGCCAATTGCGTGTGCGGTCCCGCCGCCGGGCCAATGGGGGTGGCCAGGTGGTATCCAAACATCTCCTCAGCATAGGGTGCGTCGGGCGTGGGGATGTAGAACAAGGACCGGTGAATGCCAAAGATGGAGTCGTTCTCTTCAAGCTCCTTCAAGATCCACTTGAGGAGAATGGAAAAAGGCTGGACTTTCATCGTTTCCGACATGCTTCACCTCCTCGCGAAGTGACGCTGCTCGAACAGATTATACCGTGAACCAGTCACAATGTCCAGTGACTGACCTACCCAATCGTGGGTGTTAAGAAAGGCAGAAACAAAGCATCCTGGGCACGGGCCAATCCCCGGAAGCCTGGCCCAGGTTCTTCCGCATTCTAATCTCTGATAGACAACCCTCTCAAGACCCGTTCTGGTGTAAGCGGCAACTCGTCGAACCAGGCCCCTGTGGCGTCGTGGATGGCCGCCACAAGCGCGGGGGCCAGTGGAATCAAGGGCATTTCACCCATGCCCCGTATGCCCCATGCCGAGCGGGGATCAGGATACTCGACAATGACCGAGTCGACTCGTTCTGGCATGTCGCTGATGTTGGGAATCAGGTAGGTGCTGAGGTTGGGTGTCAGCACCCGGCCGTTGGCGGTGAGATAGTTTTCGCAGGTGGCCCAACCGATGGCCTGGGCCACCGCGCCCTCGATCTGCCCCTCAACCTGTTGGGGGTTGACGGCTTTGCCCACGTCGTCGGCGCAGATGACGCGCAGGATGTGGATCTGGCCAGTCTCGGTGTCCACTTCTACCTCGACGGCCTCGGCGACGTAACCGTAGGCAAAGTTGGGGGTGCCGTAGCCGGTCTCTGGATCAAACCGGGTGGTTTTTGGCGCCAGGTAGGTATGCTCGGCGACCGCCGGGCGTTCCTCGTCACGCCATCGCTTCAGCGCCTTCTCGGCCGCCCCCTGGATGGCGCTGCTGGCCATCACTGTCATGCGAGAGGAACTGACAGAGCCTGCATCTCCGGGGCTGGTGGCGGTGTCGGAAGCGACGAGGAGAACCCGATCGAGGGCGATGCCCAGTGCTTCCGCTGCCATCTGCTGGATGACTGTGTGCGTGCCCTGACCCACCTCGGCGCTGCCAATATAGACCAGGGCCTCCTCGATCTCCGCGCCACCTCGCAGCTCAATCTTGGCCCAGCAGTTTTCCTGATAGCCAAAGGAAAAGCCGACGTTCTTGAAGGCGGTGGCCAGGCCAATACCCCGCCGGCGGGTGGACGTAGCCGAAGGCAGGGTTGGCTTCTGCCACCCGTCTTCGGTCTGCTGCCAGCCAGCAGCCAGGGCGCACCGCTCCGTCACCTCCGTGAGGCTTACGCCATCGGGCAGCGGCGTAGCCATCGCGGTGAGGCTGCCCTCGCCCAGCAGATTCTTCAGTCGCAGCTCGACCGGGTCCATGCCCAGGGCCTGGGCCAGCTTGCTCATCTGGGCCTCGGCGGCAAAGCAGCCCTGGGGCGCGCCAAAACCACGGAAGGCGCCGCCAGGCACGTTGTTGGTATAGACGGCGTCCACATCTACCTTGACGTTGGGGATTTCGTACGGGCCGGTGCAGGTCACGGTGGTGTTGCCAGCAACCTTGTTGGTCGTATAGCAGTAGGCTCCGCCATCAGCCAGTACCTCGACCTCAGCGGCTACCAGTTGTCCCTCGCGGGTGGCTCCCCACTTGCAGTGGAACCACATGGGATGTCGCTTGCAGTGGCCGATGATGGACTCTTCCCGGCTCCAGACGATTCTGACCGGACGGCGGACGCCCATCTGGTCAAGCCGCCAGGCAGCCAGTGCCACCACGATCTGGATCGACATGTCCTCCCGCCCGCCAAATGCTCCACCAATCGCCGGATAGATCACCCGAACCCGTTCCGGTGGTAGAGCCAATGCGTGGGCTATCTGTTGCTGATCTTCCCGCGTCCACTGGCCACCCACAAACACCGTCACGATGCCCTCGCCGCCAACTTGCTCATTGTGGTCGACGTAGGCCACTCCGGCCTCGGGCTGTAGGTAGGCGTGCTCCTGGGGTGAAGTATAGTACTCACCTTCGATTATCAGGTCGGCTGCGGCCCAGCCTGCAGCCATGTTTCCCTTGCGGATCTGGTGGTGTGAGATGAGGTTGCCCTCAGTAGCCAGCTCGGGGTGGATCTCATTGGGCTCTCTGTCCGGATGGAGTTGGGGCGCGTCGGGGTTCAGCGCCATGGACGGATCGGATAGAACTGGCAGATCCTGGTACTCGACGTGGATCAGGTCACGGGCGCGGATGGCGGCTCCTTCAGTCTCGGCCACGACCAAGGCTACCTGGTCGCCAACAAAGCGCACCACATCCGCACCGGGCACTGTGCTCCCGGGCCCACACAGGACCGGCTGGTCCACCGTCTGCAGACCGTAGAGGTTCACCGGCACATCTTTGGCCGTTAGGATGGCGACCACGTCTGGGACAGCCTCCGCTTCCGTCGTGTCGATGGCGAGGATACGGGCATGGGGCCGCCCGGCAAAGAGTATCTTGGCCTGGAGCATGTCCTCCATGACCAGGTCGGCCGGGTATGCCGCTTCCCCCGTAACTTTGGCACGAGCGTCCACGCGGCTGATCGACCGGCCTATGTTTCCGGCATACTGGTTGGCTTTCCGTTGGTCAATGGTCATGGATCAATCGCCTCCGCCGCCCTCTCGATGGCCCGCACGATCTTGTAGTAGCCGGTGCAGCGGCACAGGTTGCCGTGCAACCCGGCGATGATTTGCTCCTGGGTGGGATGAGGGATCTCTTCCAGCAGGTTGGCGCCTGACATGACGAATCCAGGCGTGCAAAAGCCGCACTGGACTGCCCCCTCGTTAATGAATGCCTGTTGTACGGGGTGAAGCACCTCGCCCCGGGCCAGTCCCTCGACGGTCGTGATGTCCGCCCCGTGAGCGCGGGGGGCGGGTACCAGGCAGGCCAGCACGGCGATGCCATCCATCCAGATGGTGCACGCGCCACACTCGCCTTCGCCACAGCCCTCCTTGCTGCCGGTCAAGCCCAGATCCTCGCGCAGCATGTCCAGCAGCGTTTTGTCGACCGCACCCTGCACAGAAACGCGTTTCCCGTTGACCGTGCAGACGATCGGTTCGGAACCGCCAACCTGGTGGGTGGCAGTCTGGCCAGCCCCGGCCTGGAAATGGCCGTCCCCTTTCCCCCATAGCAGGGGCGGGGTGCTGGGGTGATCCGAGCCTTCGGTACCCTCGCGGAGGGCGCCAAGGGCGCGGCGCACCAGCACCTGGACCATCTGCTGGCGGTAGCCGGCTCCACTGCGGATGTCGTCAATGGGAGCGGCGGCCTCCGCGGCCAAGCTAGCTGCCTGGGCGATGCCGTCCTCATGGAGCGCCGAGCCCACGAGCGATCGTTCCGCTGCCGGCGCTCGGATGATGGTCGGTGCCACGCTGCCCAGCGTGATCGATGCCGCGGCAACGATGTCGCCCTCAAAGGTCAGCACGACGGCGGCATTGACCACGGCGATGGCGTGCGAGCGCCGGAGGCCCAGTTTCACAAAGACGCCGCGCTGATTGCCCTTCAGGGCCGGGAAAGAGATGTCTGTCACCAACTCATCCTCAGCCAGAGCCGTCTGCCTCACGCCACGATAAAAGTCGGGGAGGGACAGGGTGCGATTCCCCCGGCTGCTGCTCAGGGTCAGGCAGGCGCCCAGCGCCCACAGCGTGGTGATCGTATCGTTGGCGGGGGAGGCGGTGACCAGATTGCCGGCGATCGTACCTCGGTTTCGAAGCTGGGGGGTCCCGACCTGCCAGCACGTCTGCACCAGCGGAAATGCCTGCTTGGTTAGCAGGTCCGAGGCCACTGCCTGGTTGTGCGTGACCAGCGGCCCGATGTGGATGACGCCTCCACCATCCATCGTGATCTGGTGTACGCCTGAGGGTTCTGATACGCGGGTCACGTCGAGCAGTACGGCGGCCGGCCGTATGCCGCGCCGCAGTTCCACCATCAGATCGGTTCCAC
Source organism: uncultured Chloroflexia bacterium (assembly GCA_963700285.1). Classification (GTDB taxonomy): domain Bacteria; phylum Chloroflexota; class Anaerolineae; order JAAYZQ01; family JAAYZQ01; genus CAWANP01. The sequence goes on from CAVOXA010000001.1 coordinate 1,698,915, forward strand.
CAGCGATCAGGCGGGCTTCCGGGCCGTGCTCGGCCAGGAGGCGCAGAGTTTCGTCAACGGAGGGCGGTGTGCAATAAGTCTGCCACATGTCAGAGTCCTCCTGGGGACACGCGAGTACGCTGCGCAGTCTGGGTCTGGGTTCACTACCCCCAGCGTCCCAACTCAACTCGTTGGCTGGGACTGCTCGCTCACAGTCCGGGCAGTCCCAGCCACAGGCTCAAGCTTCAATCCATGTTCCACTTTCGCCATCCAGCGCCCGGGCGATGTTCGGCGGATCAGTGATGAGCGCCTTGCCGGCCGGATGGGCGTCCAGGAAGGACAGGACCGATTCGATCTTGGGGCCCATACTGCCCGGCTTAAAGTGCCCTTCGGCCTGGTAGGCGCGGGCTTGGTCTGCCGTCATCCGGCCCAGCCATTGCTGGTTCGGCTCGTTAAAGTTGATGGCTACCTGCGCGACCGCCGTGGAGATCAAGAACAGGTCTACCCCGAGTTCTTTGGCCAGCAGACTGGTGGCCCGGTCTTTGTCGATCACGGCTCGTGTTCCCACTAGATAGCCGTCCTCGTCTTCGATGACAGGGATCCCACCACCGCCCACGGCGATGACGATAAATCCCTGCTCTACCAGGGCTCGGATGGCGTCCAGTTCAACGATTCGCAGTGGAATGGGCGATGCGATGACGCGACGCCAGCCGCGGCCAGCGTCCTCGATGACCTGCCAGCCATCCTCCTCAAACGCACGGGCTTTCTCTTCGGTCGTGAAACCGCCAATGCCTTTCGTCGGGTTCTGGAACCCTGGGTCATCTCGGTCCACCAGGACTTGGGTCACAACCGCGGCGATAGGCTGGTGGATCCCCCTCCGGCTGAACTCGTTCTCCAGGGCCTGGGCGATCATGTAGCCAATAGATCCCTGCGTGTCGGCCCCGATGAGGTCTAACGGTGTCGTGTGCACCTCGTGCTCGGCCAGCTCATTGCGGCGCAGGATAAAACCGACCTGAGGCCCGTTCCCGTGGGTGATCACCAGGTTCCAGCCGCGCTCGATCATGTCGGCGATGTGTTTGCAGGTTTCCTGGACCGCGCCCCACTGAGAGGCCACGTCTTCGTGTTGTTTGTCAAGGATCAGTGAATTGCCGCCGATGGCGATGACGGCGGTTTTTCGCTTTTCGCTCATGGATTCCTCCTTCGGTTTGGGAACCGATGATAGGGCAACCGTGATTCGGGAAGCGCGACTTGCATCCACTTCCCGAACCTACGGTTCCCAGGCCTGCTACAGGTTCCCCATTGTCAAGGCCATTACCGCTTTCTGGACATGCAGGCGATTCTCGGCAATGTCATAGATGGCGCTGCGCGGACCGCTGGCCACCTCGTCTGTGACTTCAGTACCCCGGTCGACCGGCATGGGGTGACTGTAGATAGCATTGTCGGTGCGCGCCATGCGCTCGCTGTTCGCGGTCCAGCCTGGGATGGTGAGGGCCTTCTGAATCTCGGCCTGCTTCTGAAGCACGCCATCCTGGTATGCCTCGGCTGTTACCCAGTTGCGACTGTAGACGATGTGCGCGCCGTCGTAGCCGCTCTCAGGATCGTTGACGACATTGAAACTGGCCCCTGTTTCGGCGCAGTTTGCCTTGGTCCATTCGTACACTTCCGGGTCCAGGTCATAGCCGTCTGGCCGGGCCACCGTGACGTTCATTCCAAAGCGGGACGCCACGAGGAGCGCTTCCTGCACGCTGCACCACGATCGGGCCAGAGCGCCGGAGCCCCAGGTGAGCAAAAAGTTCTTGCCCTTGAGGTTCTCATAGTCCGGCCGGCCAGGTCCTTCGCCATACCATTCGGCCCAGCCCATCACGTCGGCCATGCCCTGGCAGGGATGATACTTGTCGTCGGCCATGTTGACGATGGGCACATCCGCCCACTGCGCGTACTCGCGCAGCATCTCGTTGCCGGCGCCATAGTAGGGGACCTTGTCCTCCAGAATGCGGATGCCAATCCCACAAACGTAGCGCGCCATGACCTGGGCCGCGTCTTCGATCGTCTCGCCCGCCTGTTTCTCGGTCTTGAAGCGGCCCGCTGAAGGTGTCATGAACTGAGCGTGCCCACCCAACTCGGTGGCCGCTGCCTCGAAGGACATCCGGGTGCGCACCGAGGGGTTGTAGAAGAACATCATGAAGGTCTTGTACGCCAGCGTGCTTGTCCAGCGCGGCGAGTAGCGATCGCGCTTCATCTTGGCCGCCAGGTCAAGCAGCGCCTGCAACTCTTTGAGCGACCATTCTTGAGATACGATAAAGTCCTTGCCGTATAGGTCCATCTTTAGCCTCCGTTCATCGGAGATTCGGGATCCGATTCTCCGAACCCCCACTCTACATCGTCAACGCCATGACCGCCTTCTGTACGTGCAGGCGGTTCTCCGCCTCGTCATAGATTGCCGAGGACCACCCGCTCGGGGGATCGGTGTTGTCCATGACCTCGTTGGTCACTTCCCAAGCACGGTCTGCCGGCAAGCAGTGCATATAGATGGCATTCTTGTCGCCCAGCTCCATGTACTCACGCGTGGCTTTCCAGTCTTTGTACTTGTCAAAGGCCTGCTGGGCCATTTCCAGGCTGTCCTCACCGACCGGCGGTTTGTAAATCGGAGTCGCCGCCCAGGCTTTTGGATACAGGACGTGCGCGCCTTCTGCCGCACCCATAAAGTCGTGGGTGATCTCAAAGCTGCTGCCGTTCATCTCGGCGTTGGCCTGGCAGGCGGCAATGATCTGGGGATCCAGGGCCATCTCCGGCGGGTGAGCCAGCACGGTGTCGCAGCCCATCATCGTGGCGGCGATAATCGCACTCTGCGGTACTGCCCGCGGCTTGTGGGCGCTGGGGGAGTAGGCCCAGCTCATGACGAACTTGATGTCCTGGAACGTCCCGAATTTTTCCTTGACCGTCAGCACGTCGGCCAGGGCCTGGAAAGGATGGTACATGTCGTCTTCCATGTTCAAGATGGGAATATCTGACCACTTGGCAAATTCGTGCAGTAATGCATTGGCCCCGCCATACTCCCAGTCCACCGGATCGCCGTAGCAGCGGATCGCGATGGCCTCGCCCATGCGGGACAATACCCGGGCAACGTCGCTCACCCGCTCGGTGCTGTAGGCCACTTCTTTGCCTTCCAGCGCCGGGGTATAGATCTTGCTCGGATCCAGAAAGTGGGCGTGGCCGCCCATCTGGTGCATGCCCGCTTCAAAGCTGTTGCGGGTACGCAAGCTCTGATTGTAAAAGATCATGAACAGCGTCTTGGCCCGCAGCAGGTCGTCGTGCAGCCGGCCAATGGCCCGATCCCGTTTGAGGTCCAGGGCCAGATCCAGGATCTGTCCCACCTCCTCCTTTGACCAGTCCAGTAGTGTGATAAAGTCACGTCCGCGAAAAGTGTCTGTCCTCATTTTGATTCTCCTTGTCTGATTTGTAAAGAGACCTGGTATTCTGAGGATTGGGCAACTCGGCTACGCCCAATCCCCAGTCTCCAGTTCTCTATTTTCCTAGCCCTGTCATCTCGTTGAACTGCTCAATGAGCGCGTCGATCTCGTCGATCTGGCCGTGGATGTCGCTCCAGTAGTTGCGGTCGTACCATTGGGCCTGGATCTCTTCGTAGGTTTTGCCCTGCTGTTCCACCCAGGTAAAGTACTTTAGATTGTGGATCCGCTTCTGGTCCCAGTGGCCCAACTCCTCCACATAGTCCATCGTGCAGCCCAACAGGTAGCGGTGATAGTCAGCGGCGGCATCCACTTTGGTATACTCGCCATGTTCCTCGTGCAATTCGTGAAGCCTGCTCTGATACAGCTCCATTGAATCGGTCCACACGGTTAGGACTATGTCCTCCTCACCCAGTTCGTACCACTTGGCAAACTTGATGGAGGACAGCACGTTGGCGATACTCGAAATACCCATCAGATCCAATTGGCCCACCAACTCCTCCGGGACCCCCTGCTTCACCAGGTAGGCACGCCCTGCAGGTTCGTTGAACAGCCGTACCAGGCACATGCAAGCCTCGTCGTCGATGGACATCACCATGTCGGTGTTTCTCATGTTGTGGATCCAGGGAACGTGTTTGTCACCGATACCCTCGATGCGGTGCCCGCCATAGCCATTGAGAATCAGGGTGGGGCACTGCAGGGCTTCGCTGCCGGCGACCTTGCTGGCGGGAAAGATCTCCTTCATATAGTCGCCGCAGCCAATCGTGCCCGCCGAGCCTGTGGTCAGGACCACGCCCCGGTAGACGTCGTTCGGCCCCATTTCCTGCTCGAGGACCTCTTCCATCGCGTGGCCAGTGACGTCATAGTGCCACAGGTGGTTGCCGAACTCATCGAACTGGTTAAAGATGACAATATCGTCACCCCGCTCTCGGGTGAGTTCCCAGCACTTGTCAAAGATCTCTTTGACGTTGCTCTCGCAGCCAGGTGTGGCGATGACTTCGCCGGCGATGTTTGACAGCCACTCGAAGCGCTCGCGGCTCATCTCCTCGGGGAGGATAGCGATCGACTCGCAGGCTAGCAGGGCCGAGTCGTAGGCGCCGCCCCGGCAATAGTTGCCCGTGGACGGCCAAACGGCCTTCTGTGAGGTAGGGTCAAATTGGCCTGTGACCAGGCGTGGCACCAGGCAGCCAAAGGTCGCACCGACCTTGTGCGCACCGGTCGGGAACCACTTGCCCACCAGCGAGATGATGCGAGCCGGCACACCCGTCAGCGAGGATGGCAATTCGACATAATTCACTCCGCCAAAGCCACCACCGCGAGCCGTGGGTTCATTCTTCCAGGTGATGCGGGAAAGGTTGAGCGAGTTCACGTCCCACAGGCCGACATCTTTCAGCCCCTCTTTGATGCTGTCCGGGAGCAGGGATGGATCCTTCATCTGTGCAAAGGTGGGGACATAGATGTCGCGCTCCCGCGCTCTCTGAACGGTTCTTTCCAGTTGTTCTTTGTGAATGGTCAAATCTATCATCGTCTGACTCTCCTATAAAGTGTTGCTACGCGAACCTTGGGTTGTTCATTTCGTCCAACGCGCGCCGCACGTCATCCAGGTCCGGTGTGACGACGGCGGGGCGACCTACAGATTTCATGGCGGTGGCAATGTCTTTCAGGCCCGAACCTGTGGCCAGTACGACCACTCGCTCATCGACGGCGACCAGTCCGGCATCGACCGCCCTGACCAATCCAGCGTAGGCGGCCGCGGCGGCTGGCTCGGCAAAGACGCCGCAGCCCTGGGCCAGCTCGGGGATGGCGCTGACGATCTCTTGGTCGCTCACCCGGATAAAGGCGCCGCCGCTTTCGTTGGCAGCGCGCAATGCCTTGATGCGATCGCGAGGGAGACCGGCTACGATGCTATCCGCCACGGAATGGGCTTCCACGGGCTCCATCTCCCAGCCCGCCAGCCCTCGTTCCCAGGCATCCACCAGGGGTGAGGAACCCTCGGCCTGCACACCGATGATCCTGGGCATGCGGTCGATCTTGCCCAGTGCCATGAGATCCCTGAAGCCCTTGTGTACGCCACCGATGATACAGCCATCACCTACCGGCACCATCACAACATCCGGCGCTTCCCACGCCCCCTGATCTCCATCAGCCAACTGCTCGCAGATCTCGTACGAAACTGTCTTCTTCCCCTCGCTCATGTAGGGGTTGTAGCCTGTATTCCGATTGTACCAGCCAAACTCTGGCGCGGCCTGCAAGCACAGTTCAAAGGCATCGTCATAGGTGCCGTCTACCAGGAGGACGGTGGCACCATAGACCAATAGTTGGGCGATCTTGGCCTCGGGAGCGGTACGGGGTACAAAAATGACGTTGGCCTGCGCGACCGCGGCACACAGCCCCGAGAGGGCGGCCGCTGCATTGCCGGTACTGGCGGTGGTTACGATCTGGTAGCCCAGTTCGCGGGTCTTGACGACGGCGATGGCCGAGGCTCGGTCTTTGAAGGAGGCCGTGGGCTGTCGCCCGTCGTCCTTTACCCACAGGTGATGCAGGCCCAGTTGGGCTGCCAGGCGTGGTGCGGGATACAGGGGCGTCCAACCGACGCTGCCCAACACAGTGCCCTCGATCAACGGCCGCGCTGCTTCAGGCTCTACTGGCAGCAACGGCAGGTAGCGCCAGATGGAGCGTGGGGCATGGCTACCGGTCCTGCCCGAAGCAAGGCGCTGCCCGACGAGTTCATAATCATAGACAACGTCGAGTATGCCGTCATCTCCATGTTTGGGGCAGACGTACTCGGTTTCGCCGGCTCCGTATTCTGCGCCACAGATGGTGCATTTGAGACCTATAACGTGATCCATCGTGAGTCCTTACCCGCCTTTTTGTCCAAATTGGATGGCCTGTGTCTCCATGCCAGGGATCTGCCTCTGTCAGCGCTCATCGGCGCACAACGTGGAACCGGAAGAACTTGGGGACAAAGTAGTTGCGCGAGCAATCCAGGGCACTGCCGTCGGTGTCAAAGACCACTTCCTCCATCATCAGCACGGCCTGTCCTGGCTCAATGGCCAGCTTTGAGGCGAGCCGGGCGTCGGCGCTGATGGCCACGATATCCGCCACGGCCTGGTCTACCTGCACGCCCTGGTCCTGCCTCAGAAGATCGATCACGGAGCCGGTAAAGGTTGCATCGACTGCTTCCACGGACAGGATTGAGGCCAGCACCAGATCGACCATGTAGGCAACTGGCCTCCCCTCGGCCACGATAACGCGCTCGACACTGGTGAGGGCAGTGCCGGTGGGAACCTGCAGCTTTTCGCACAACTCGGGGTCAGATGTCACCTCCCCAAGCTGCAGATCATCGTACCCGAGCTGCAGCCCTTGCCGTCCGGCCAGCTCCAGGATGCTCTCCAGGCGCTCCAGGCCGCCTTCGAGCCGGCCCCCTCGGCCATTTGCGACAAAGGTGCCCACACCATGGCGCCGGACGACCATGCCTTCCTGTTCAAGATTCTGCAAAGCTTCCCGCAGGGTGGGGCGGGAAATGCCCAGCTGCCCGGCCAGGTCGGTCTCCGAGGGCAGTTGCTCACCTGGCTGGTATGTCCCGCCCTCAATCAGACTCAGCAGGTACTGCTGCGCCTGTGTGGCGAGAGAAACGCGATTAAGTATGAGCGGCTGGACTGTATCGTCAGTCATCTGACGTCTGACCTCTGAGATATGACAGCAGTATATCATGGTTAGGTCTGGCTGTCAAGGAGGAAGTGCTCCATTGCAGGTTGCCAACCGGTCCTTCAGAGTCGGTGCGGATCCGCGCATCGGTTTCGAGCCAATACTCGTTGTGGGACTCGAAACGGTCTATCTTGCCGTGGCGATGGGTAAAATGCCCGCAGGCGCGCAGGATCTGGTCATAGTTGTGCATGTCGTCGACATAATAGTACTCAACCGGGCTTCCCGGAGTTCGGGGCTTGGCGTTGGCTCTCTCTGCGGGTATCATACTTCCAGCCGGGGTAAGCGACGTCGCCGTCGCCAGAACGGGGCCATTCTACTACAGAACACGCCTCCTCGAAATCAACAATGCCCATCAGCGCCGTATCCGACGGGTCGCACAGGATATTCGACGAATCCAGATCGCCGTGAACCAGAGTCGGTTTGAAGCTCCGGTATCCTTGATCGGCCAGGAACGACTCGAATAGTGCCCGTGTCCAGGTTCGCTCTCGAACGCTTAGAGATGGGTAGACGTGCTGTCTGACCTCACCGTACAATGCCTGCTGTCTTTTACTTGTGCAGGCCCGATGCGCGGCAGTACGATGGGCCGGAGCGTTCTAGGTGGGGTGCTGTGCTGGTTCCTGAGCTGATTTGATGATGCCCTCCAGCTTTTCGACATAAACAGGTGGAAGCTGCAGGGACCTGGCCCCGGCTAGAATGGGCCGGACATAGTCCTTGGATGGCTGGAAGGGACCACCTGGCTCGGGAATGACATAGGTAATCGCTGCTATTTCTGTACCGTCCTTCCCGCTCACGCTGATGTCAATCTTCTGGTAGTAGCCCTTGTCCACCCCAGCTATGGCGTCCAGGGCTTCGAGCGCTTTGGGGCTCATCTCATAGAGGAGGCCCAGTATTTCTTCGTCGCCAGCTTCCTCCAGGTTGCAGCCTCCACCCGAACTGCCCTGGCCGTAGGTTGCGAAAGAGACCCTGTAGCCTGATAACCGTGCGATTCCCGTGGGCTTTGCCGATGGGCTATATTTGCCCATTTCCTCGGCGTCCAGAAGCGTGCAGTAGGCAAAGTAGAGCATATCCCCTCCTCTGGTTGGGCGGATCCGTAGCATGACCAGCGCTGTGGTCACTCGTGAGGCCATTATACACCACAGTGCCTGAAGTGACAAACAGGCGAAAACGGCACCTGGCTCTCTTTGCACTTCCGGGGCTTTCCGGCTAGAATGGTTCGAGATGATAATCGGTAGGGTAGTCGAGGATTGGAGGAAGTGAGAGATGAGCAGCGATCAGCCGGCCCTCATCCTTTCCGGAAAGACCAAACCGTACCTTATGGCCCACCGCGGCAACAGGGTGGCCTGCCCGGAGAATACCCTGGCTGCTTTCCGGCAGGCGCTGTTCGACGGAGCGGACATCATCGAGACCGACCTGCACCTGACGGCCGACGAGGTCTTTGTCTGTATCCACGATGCGACGGTAGATCGCACGACGGATGGCACCGGGGCGGTGGCCGGCTTGACATTGGCCGAGCTAAAGGGGTTGAGCGCGGCCTGTGGCCGCCCGGAATTCGAGGCAGAGCGTATCCCGACACTGACGGAACTGGCTACCATGCTACCCGGTGACGTGGCGCTTGGCCTGGAGCTGAAGAGCGATCGTTTCCTCGAGCCTGAGGTCTGCGCGAGCCTTTTGGCCGAGCTGGACCGGACCGGAGTCCGCAGCCGGACGGTGGCGCTGTCCTTTTCGCTGGCCAGGCTGCAAGCTGTGCAGGCGGTCGCCCCCGACATGCCCATCGGTTGGATCACGCTTACGCGACTTGTGCCCCTTCGAGAGGCCCAACTGCTGGGGCCGCTGTGGCTGCTTCCCTTCCTGAATCCTCTCTATGTCTGGCTGGCGCACAGGCGCGGACAAGTGGTCTGCCCCCTGGATCCCACTCCCGACAAGCGGCTGCGATTCTACCGCTGGCTGGGTTGTGACGCGGTGCTGTCCGACGATCCTGGAGCAACGCGCCGGGCGCTGCAGAGGCTCGGAGCCCCAAAGTGACGGTGTCCCGAACGCGATCCAGAGGGGTTCGTACATCCCAACTTCTGGTTGTTCCCTACAGTAAGCTTTCCGTTTGGCCCAATACTGCCCCGAGCCGCGCTGTGTTTACCTTTCTTGAAGGCGCATTGCTCACATTGACAAGATGGCGCTATTCGTGGTAGAATAGGCCTAAGGGTGTCGTTCCATGCTGGGCTGATACGGAAGCTGCGAGCCTGGCCTCCGGCAGTCGGTTCATGCGCACGGGGAAAGGAAGCGTACAGTGCAGTACGGTGCCAGCCACCGAGTCCTCAAGCCAGGGGATGCGGTAGCAATATCCGCCGTTCTGACCCACTGGCCTCAGCATCTGATCCATGGGGCCAGGTGGTCGACGATCCAGTGGGTGTCGCAGTGGACGATAGCCTCTGGCTATTGGCGCGCGGAACCAGATCTCTGAGGTGGCTCCTGCAAGCAAGCACAGGATACCGCCTCTTTTTGTTTTCTGCAGCCAAGGTCGCTGTGCAAAGGGCCGAGGCCAGGTGCTCATCCAACGGGTCCCCGGAGGTGCAAGGCAATTGATCTACGGTCCAATGGGGTTAGCCATCCCACTTGCTGGATTTCTGGTTACAGACATTTCACCGGAGGGAAAGAACATGAATCGTAAGATGCTGTTTGTGACACTCATCGTCTTGATGAGCCTGGTGTTGGGGCTGGCTGGTTGCAGCACCGAAAAGGAGAGCACAGAGATCAATGTGCTCTGCACGCCCCAGGAAGAGTGGTGCCAAGGGATGAAGCAGGAATTTGAGGACAAGTATGGCATCACCGTCAACTATGTCCGCATGTCCAGTGGCGAGTCGCTGGCCCGTCTGCGGGCCGAAAAGGACAACCCCCAGTTCGATATCTGGTGGGGAGGACCCATCGATAGCTTTGTCGCGGCCAAGGGTGAGGGTCTGCTGGAAGCCTATGATTCGCCCAACTATGGGAATCTCCTGGACCAAGACAAGTTCAAAGACCCGGACAACTACTGGGCCGGCATCTATGTCGGCAGCCTCGGCTTTTGCACCAACGAGGATTGGCTGGCGCAAAACCCAGGCGTAGAGCCTCCCACTTCTTGGGACGATCTGCTCAAGCCCGAGTTCGCCGACCAGCTCATGGTTGCCCACCCCTCAACTTCCGGCACGTCCTACACAGCGCTGGCCACCGTTCTCCAGCTCAGGGGCGAGGACGCGGGCTGGGAATACCTAAACAAGTATGCCGATCAGATGTTCCAGTTCACCAAGAGTGGCGCGGCCCCGGCCAAGTTTGTGGGCCAGGGCGAGGCAGGGGTATGCATCGTCTTCTCGCACGACATCGTGCACGAGATCGAGGACAACGGGATGCCGCTGGCGCTGACCTTCCCGGAAGAGGGAACCGGCTATGAGATCGGCGGCATGGGCATCGTCAAGGGGGCGGCACACCTGGATGCGGCCCAGAAGTGGTTCGACTGGGCGCTGACCTCCGAGGCGCAGTCGCTGGGCCCCAAGTACCACGCTTATCAGGCGCCGACGGTCGAGGGCGTGGAGCTGTCCCATCCCGAACTGCTCGAGGTCAACCTCATCGACTACGACTTCCAGTGGGCCGGGGAGAACAAGAAGGCATTCATCGACAAGTTCACCAACGAGATCTCTGCTGCTGACCAGCTGAAGGAGTAGGGGTTTTCTGCCAAGTGGGCGAGGGCAAGCCCCTCGCCCACTTTGCTACGGGGGACCAACATGGCTGTATCTGCGCCGCTGAAAACAGACCGGACCGAAGGTCGACGGCTGACGTCGCTCCGGAACCGCTACCGTGAGTTTGCCCTCATTGCCCGCGACCCGGTATTGATGCTCAGCCTGCTATATGTGGGTCTTTTTCTGTTTATCTTTGTTGTCTTTCCACTTTTCCGCGGCACTTCCAACGGCTTTATAGATCAGGAAACCGGCAAGTTCAGCGTCGAGTACTTTCGCCGCTACTTTGATCCCTATTACAGCCCCTATCTCCGTCGCGTGTTCCGCGATACCATCATCATGGGCGTGCTGACGGCGACCGGAGGCACGGCGCTGGGTTTTGTCTTTGCCTACGCCATGGTGCGATGCAGCATGCCCTTCCGGCGGTTAATCCACCTGCTGGCCCTGGTGCCGACCGTTTCGCCTCCCTTCGCCATCGCTCTCAGCACCATCCTTCTGTTTGGCCGAAACGGGCTGATCAGCCGCAAGCTGCTGGGTATGACCTTTCCTCCAGGGTCCAACGACATCTATGGCATGGACGGCCTGGTGTTCGTGCAGACAATCACCTTCTTTTCGGTGGCCTACCTCATTGTCCGGGCCATGTTGGAGCGACTGGATCCCAGCATGGAAGAGGCGGCGCACAGCCTGGGTGCCGGCAAGTTTCACATCTTTCGTACGGTGACCCTGCCTCTTCTCATCCCCGGCATCGCCGGTTCCTTCCTGCTGCTCTTTGTCGAGTCTCTGGCGGACCTTGGCAACCCTCTCTTTATCTCGGGCAACGTGATGGTTCTGTCGGCCCAGATCTTTCTGGCCGTGGCAGGTGAGTATGACTACCAGAAGGCCTCCGCTCTTGCATTGGTGCTCCTGATCCCCACGCTGGTCGTTTTCCTGGTACAGCGCTACTATGTGACACGCCGATCCTACGTTTCGGTGACCGGCAAACCGACTGGCGGGCAGATCATGGTCAAGGAACCGGTGATCCGCTGGTCGTTCATCATCGTCACCTACCTGGTCTGCCTGCTCATCATTGTGCTCTATGCCGGCATCTTTTGGGGATCCTTTGCCACAGCCTGGGGCGTGGACTATACGCCCACCCTGGAGTGGTGGCGGCTGATGGTCACCCGCGGTGTGGAGTCTATCCTCGACACCACCTTCTTGAGCGCTTTCGCCACGCCTATCGCCGCCCTGACGGGCATGGTCGTCGCCTTTCTCGTGGTGCGCAAGCGCTTCAGCGGAAAGGACGCGGTGGACTTTACCTCCAACCTGGGTGGGGCCGTTCCGGGTACGATTCTAGGCATCGGTTTTGTTCTGGCCTTCAGCACACCGCCCATGATCGTCGTGGTCGTGCTCTATGTGCTGCTGGCTTTCTATCTGGCGCGGACGGCCTACAGTACCCGTCGCGAACAGTGGATTGTGCTTGGGGTTGGGACTGTCACAGGCCTGCTGCTTAGCCAACTGGATAGGTTCCTGGGCGACGAGGGAATGATGTATTTGGTGGGCGGCATCTTTATCGGGTTGGGCCTTTTGCTGTGGTTGTGGCAGAAGCGACAGTCGCTGCGGCCCGTGGCCGGGTGGATCCTGATCGGCCTGGGGGCCTATTTGCTGGCTGCCAACCTCGTTGTCTATGCGGCCATGCCCATCGCCATGGCGAGTCGAGCCCTTCCGCGTGGTTTCTGGAGCAATGCTCTCTTTCAGTTTGCCGACTACATCCAGGTCTTTTTCCAGACACCCACGCCTCTGTCGGCCATCATCTATACCTTTGCGATTGTGTTGGTGGTGGGCAGGGTCGCGGGTATCGTGCGCCTGGGGCTGACGACGGTGTTGCTGGCCCTGGTGGCTGTGATGTGCTTCATGGGCAAACCTCTGGCCCTGGTGGGTTCGGCCTATATCATCATTGCCGCCTATGCGGTGCGCAGTTTGCCCGCCTCGGTACGGGCCGGCATCGCCGCCCTGCAGCAGATCGACCCCAGTATTGAGGAGGCATCCAACAACCTGGGCGCCGACGCCCAGTACACCTTCCGCAAGGTGACCCTGCCCCTTATCCTGCCAGCCCTGTTGGCCGGCCTGATTTTCGCCTTTACGCGGCACATGACCAGCCTATCGGCCATCATCTTTCTGGTCAGCCCCCGGTGGCGCATCGTGACGGCCAGCATCCTGAGCGAGTGGGAGCAGGGTGGTGTCGGAGTGGCTGCTGCCTATTCTGTCACCCTCATCGTGCTGGTGATGATCGCCATCGCCGTGCTCTATTTCTTGGTCAACAAGCTCTTTGGTGGCCGGGGTGACGTAGACCTGTCGTTGGGAGCCTAGTCTCATGTATCTAACGCTTGAAGATGTTGTCAAAGTCTTTACTGCTCGTGGCGGCAGCGGCGAGGTGACCGCTGTGGATCACGTGGACATCGAGATCGAAGAGGGTGAGCTGGTGACCCTGTTGGGACCGTCGGGCTGCGGCAAGACCACCACGCTGCGGCTCATCGCCGGCTTTGAGTTCCCAACAGAGGGCACCATCCGGCTGGACGGCCAGGTCATCAATCAGGAGCCGCCCCACAAGCGCGGAATGAGCATGGTCTTCCAGAGCTATGCGATCTTTCCCCACCTCACCGTCTTTGAGAATACGGCCTACGGGCTTAACGTCCAGCGCATATCCAAGAAAGAGGTCCAGGACCGTGTGGCGCGCTCCCTGGAGTTGGTGGAACTAACCGGGCTGGAGAACCGGGCGCCCAACCAACTCTCCGGCGGGCAGCAGCAGCGCGTGGCGCTGGCCCGCGCCCTGGTCATGGAGCCCAAGGTCTTGCTCATGGACGAACCCCTGTCCAACCTGGACGCCAAGCTGCGCGAGCAGATGCGCACCGAGATCCGGCGCATCCAGAAGCGCCTGGGCATCACCAGTGTCTATGTCACCCACGACCAGGTGGAGGCCATGACCCTCTCGGATCGGATCGTGGTCATGAACGAGGGCAAGATCGAGCAGATCGGTTCGCCGACCGAGATCTATCGCCGGCCCCAGACCCGTTTCGTGGCAGACTTTATCGGCCAGGCCAACTTTGTAGAAGGGATCGTGCGTGAGCAGCGGGAGGGGGAGTTGGTCCTCGACGCCCTCGGCACCAAGCTGACGGTCCCAGCACCTGGCAGCAACTTTTACAAGGATCAGACGGCGATCCTCGTGATACGGCCCGAGATGGTCGAGATCGATCCCGCCGAGGCGCAGGTGGAGGGTATCGTACGCAGGGCGACCTACCTGGGCAACGTCGTCGAATATGACGTTGAAGTGGCCGGCCAGCTCCTGGCTCTGGTTGAATACGATCCGCGCCACACCACCATTCATCCCGAAGGACAGACAATGGGCCTCCGTTTTCTCGAGGACTGCCTCTATGTCCTGCCCCAGCGGGAGTAGCTTCTCTTGTGATAGACCTCGCCGTCGTCGATATTGACGGCTGCTTGACCCCTGGGGTGGCCAGCGACTGGAACTGGGAGGCCCTGCGGTCCATACTCGACCTCAACCGGCGGGCGCGGTGCGGTGAGCAAGTGCCGGCTGTCACGTTGTGTACCGGCCGCCAGCAGCCCTACGTCGAAGTACTCATGCAGGCCATCGGCGCCAGTCTGCCTGGGATCTATGAGAACGGCTGCGGACTGTACTTCCCCGACTCGTACCGCTTTGCCCTTCATCCTCTCATTTCCGTAGAGACGCGGGAGGTTCTGGCTGTGGCCAGGGCGAACCTTCTTTGCGAGGTCATCGAACCGGGGTTGGGGTATTTCCAGCCGGGAAGAGACTTCTCGCTGAGCATTTTTCCGTCGGCCCGCATTGGGGTTGTGGATCTGTGCCGGGTGGTGACCAACGTTCTGCATGCACACAAAACCTCTCTGACAGTTCAGAACTCAACGGCGTGTGTGGACATAACTCCAATAGGCATCGACAAAGGAACCGGCCTGCGTTGGCTGGCCGAGGAGGCGGGGATCCCGCTGGAGCGCATGGGCGGCATTGGTGACTCGACCAGCGATCTAGGGTTCCTGCGTTTGGCGGGGCGTTCTGCGGCGCCGGCCAACGCAGTGGAGGAGGTCCGGGCGGCGGTATCCTATGTCTCGCCCTACGAGGATGGCGATGGCGTGGTCGATATCTTGCAGGGCTGGGCCAGGGACCGGCAGGAGGAAACGGCGTGACTGCAACCTATGACACGGACGTTATGATGTTGGGACATTTCGCCCGAGATCGTCTGGTCGTCGATGGACAGGGCGAGATCGTGTCAGGCGGTGGAGTCTACTATGGCAGCGTGGCTCTGCGCCATCTGGGCATTGGCGTTGCGGTTGTCACCCGGCTGCATCCAGACCACTTTCCGCTATTGGATGAGCTTAGGCGAGAGGGAGTCGATGTCTATGCCACGCCAGCTTCAGAAACTTCTGGCATCGAGAACATCTATGACTCGGCCGACATGGAGCGGCGCATCTGCAAGCCCCTGGGCTTTGCCGGTTCCATTCGGCCTCAGGACGTCCCGGATCTCTGGGCCCAGGTCTATGTGGCCGCCTCCATTATCGCTGGCGAGATCGATCTCGCGCTCCTCAAGGCCCTGGCGCGGCGTGGGCCTGTGGCCCTTGATGTGCAGGGCTTTGTCCGCGTCCGCGATGGCGGCGATCTGGTCTTCCGCCAGTGGCCTGACATGGAGGAGGGACTGGCCCAGGTGACCTACCTCAAGGTTGACCGCGCCGAGGCCGAGCTGCTGACAGGCCAGACCAATCTGGAACTGGCCGCCCGCCAGCTAACCGAGTACGGGCCAAGCGAGATCGTCGTCACCCAATCCTCAGGCGTCACAGTTCTTGCGGATGGCTGCCTCTATCAAGCGCCTTTTACCTCCCGTTCCCTCTCGGGGCGGACAGGCCGGGGTGATACCTGTTTCGCTGCCTACCTTGGCTGCCGGCTGACCGAGCCACCAGCGCAGGCAACCCGTCTGGCTGGGGCTGTCACTTCCCTCAAACAGGAAAAGCCCGGCCCCTGGCGCGGCAGCCTGGCCGACCTGCAGCAGATATGAACAGGCGCAGACAGACAGGGAACGCCCATCGTGCTGCTTGATCGAAGGCAGGTCAGGCTCATGCTGCCCCTCGGGGCAGCCATGGCCCTTTCTCTCACCGGTGATCTCACAATGTACGCTGTACTGGCCAACCAGACAGAGGTGCTGGGCATAGGCCTGGCTGTCGTAGGGGTCCTGCTGGGGGTGAATCGCCTGATCCGAATCCCTGGCAACCTACTGGCTGGCGCCCTCAACGATCGCCCTGGCCAATGGCTCGGACGACGCCCGCTCTTTCTTCTGGGTCTCTTTCTTGGGATCCTTGCCACATTGAGTTACGGACTGGTGAGCGGTTTCTGGCCCTTGCTGGGTGGCCGTCTGTTGTGGGGTACTGCGTGGTCGCTCATCAACGTGACCGGATACACGATGGTCTTGGATTGGAGTACACAGGCTGACCGTGGGCGCATGATGGGCTTCTATCAGATGGCTTTCATGCTGGGTTTGGCCATCAGCCCGCTGATGGGTGGGATACTGACCGACGCTGTGGGTTTCCGGCTTGCAGTGCGCATCTGTGCCGCCGTCTCGGGCATTGGCCTCGTTTTGGCATTCTTGACCCTGCCCGAGACGGGGCCGCCGCAGGACAAGACAAGGCAGAAACTGGGGCTTGGGGCACAGCGCCTTGCGGCATGGGCTGGCACCTGGCGACAGGTGCTGCGATCTGGCCCTTCAAAGTTGATTCGTCGAGGTAGTGGCCTTGTTGATCGGCGGATCCTGCTGGCAGACTATATCTACCTGGTGATTCTCTTTGTGAGCAGCGGGGTCATGATGTCCACCATCGCCCTCTACCTGGGACAGCGATGGGGCGCCAACATCTCGCTCAACGGAATGCTGATCGGAGTGTCCACGCTGGCCGGGATGTTGCTGGCCATGCGGGCTTTCGCGGGCATGCTGGCCGGGCCGCTGGCGGGTACGCTGTCGGATTACCTGCGCGATCGGTGGCCGGTCGTCCGCGGAGGGATCCTGCTGGGTGTGGCCGGATTCATCATCCTGGCCTTGTTCCTTGACGTCTGGGCCGTACCGGTTGGAGTGGCCCTGGTAGCCATCAGCGCGGGAACCCTGGCGACGGCGCTCGTGGCGCTGGTAGGCGACCTGGCAAGGGCTGAGCAGAAGGGCTTGACCATCGGCGGGCTTGCGACGGCTGGCGATATCGGGAGTGCCGCCGGCCCGTTCGTGGCTTATGCGCTGCTGGCGACCCTGGACCTGCGCTGGATCTATCTACTATGCGCACTGGCCCTGGCTTCTACCCTGATAGCGACGGTGGGACAGGGGAGGCGAAGCACGACGACGGTGTGACCTGTGGCGACTCCTCCATGTGTCAGTTGCAGCCCTTGGGAACTTCCAGTGGATAGACATAATCTTCGGACCGGTCGTTGTACCAGATAGGCGACACAAACTGTTGGCCTGCCTCCATCCGCAGCGTGATGCTTCCCCGCCCCCGGGGAGGCACGTACAGAACAAACTGATGGTCGCCGGGAGAGAGCTGCAATAGCAGCCTGCCTGGGATATCGCCCTGCTTTGCGGCTACCGACCACTGGCCCGACCCTCCCCGAATCTGCTCGACCTCAAGGCCCTCTCCAATGTGGTTTTCGACGAGCAGAATCCCCTTCCCCGGCTGCGGCTTTTCGTACCAAGCGGGACAGGTATCCTTTGGCTTGGCGGTCGGCGCCGGCGCCTTTGTGGAAGCTTGAGTTGGGGCTGGTACCTCGGTGGCGGCCACCGTAGCGGTTGGGGCCGTGACCGCAGGCCGAGTAGCGGTCGCTTGGAGCGTCATCGTCGGCTGGGCTGTGTCGGCCGCGGCCGGTGCCAGGCTTGTGGTCGCCCTCGCGATGGGAGGCGCCGTGGGCGTCTCGATGGGAGGCGACGCCGACATGACGATGGGCGCTGACGTGACAACTAGCGTAACCGCCTGCTGCGGCGTGACGACCATGGTCACGAACTGGGGCGGCCGCGACCTGGTCCGCCCGCCCTCCGAGCCGCTGAGGGCGAGGTATAGGCCAACTCCGATCAGGAGGAAGAGCAGTGCGCCAATCATCGCGACCAACAGGGGAACAGGGTTCCTCCTGGTCCGCCGAATGGCGGGGGTCGGGGTTGCGGGCCGGGGGGTCAGACCGAGTGCGGCCCTGCTCTCTTTTCCCTGGCGCAACGCCGCAGCAAACTCGCTGGCTGTCTGGAAACGGTCTGCGGGTCGCTTGGACAGGGCCTTGGCGACAACCTTCTCCAGCCAGCTCGGCAGCTCTGCATCGTTCCGCCGCAGAGGAGGCGGCGGCTCGTGCACCTGCTTGTACAGCGTCGCCATGGGGGTCTCGGTGTGAAAGGGAACGTGCCCGGTGAGCATCTCATACAGCACGATGCCCAGGGCATAGATATCGGTACGGCCATCCGTTGGCTCGGCCAAGCCCTGTTCGGGGGACATGTACTCGGGTGTACCGATGCTGGCCCCCGTCCGTGTGAGCCGGGTGCTGGCATCCAGGGCCCTGGCAATGCCAAAATCGGTCAGCAGGGGGCGTCCGTCCCGGGCCAGCAGGATGTTGCCGGGCTTGACGTCGCGGTGTACGAGGCCATGCTGGTGGGCCTGGTCCAGGGCGTCAGCTACCTGCGCGGCCAGCGACACAGCGCGCTCTGCCTGGATCGGGCCGCGCTGCAGCAGGTCCTTGACCGATCCCCCCTCGGCATAGTCCATGGCCATGTACTGGCGGCCCTCCACTACGCCAGCGTCATAGACGTGCAGAATGTTGGGATGGCTGAGCCGGGCCACGGCCCGCGCTTCCTGGCCAAAGCGGGCGATGAACTCTTGGTTGCGGGCCAATTCACCCCGCAACACCTTGATGGCGACGTAGCGGTTCAGCGATTCCTGGTAGCCCCTGTAGACCACCCCCATCCCGCCCTCACCGATCTGTTCCAGGATCCTGTAGGGGCCAAAGGAGGTGCCGATCAATCGATCCATATCAAGTCCTCGCCGTGCCCTGCGACCCGTGATCTGTGGCCACATTCTATCACAGTTCAGGTGAACAGGCAAGGTCCCCTAGCGCGCCCAGCTCGGGTCGCCATCCCGGTGTGGTCCCTGAACCAGCGCTACCTTGTCCCTTCCGTCCAGTGGCACGGCCCAGATATCCGATGTATCCTGCTCATCGTTCCGCCCGTTGCTGTTGGAATCGAGCAACTGGGTAAAGGCGACCCAGCGGCTGTCGGGCGACCAGGCAGGCGTGCGCGCCCAGGCGTTCGCCGTCAGGCTCCGTGGGTCGCTGCCGTTGGCCCTGGCTACCCAGACGTCGCCCATATCCTCCTCGTCGACGGCGCCATTGCCATTGGTATCGCGGGAGATGCGGAGGAAAGCGACCCATTGGCCATCGGGCGACCAGGTGGGCTGCACGTCGCAAGCGGGCCCGCCCAGCCAGACCTGGCGCTGGCCTCCATCGCCATTCATGGTAAAGATATCCCAGTTGCTGCTCCCCTTAAAGCCTTCAGTATAGATGATCCGCCCATCGGGGGCCCAGTCAGGCCATTGGTCCTCGGCGGGGGTAAAGGTCAGGCGCGTGAGCTGGCCGTTGGCCTGACGGACGTGGATCTCCGAGTTCCCCTCGGCGGTGGTCGACAGCGCCAGGCGGCGCCCGTCGGGGTCCCAGCGCGCATAGTCATCCCAGGCGCCCGTGGCCACCAGTGGCCCCTGTCCCCCGCCGCTGCCGTCCATCGACCACAGATCGTAGCTGCCCCGCCGGTGGCTGGTGAACGCGATCCGGGCCCCATCGGGCGACCAGTCGGGCAGCCAATCGTTGGCGTTGTTGTTGGTCAGCCGGGCCACGTTGCCGCTCGTCAGATTCACGACATAGATCTCGAGGTTGCCGTGGCGGTTGGAGGTAAAAGCCAGCCGCCCAAAGTGTGCGGTAGGCGGCCGGGTTGGAGGCGGCGGTGCGTCCGTTGGAGGTAGCGGGGTGATTGGTTCCGCTGCTGTGGGGTCGGGCGGCAGCGGGGTGTGTGGCTCCGGCCCCGGCACTGTCCCCACGGCTGGCACCAGCGTCGATGTGGGGCGGGCAGGCGCCGGCGTGACCACGACGATCGACCTGGCGGCGGTGGGAGTGAGCCTATCCGCAGGAGCGCCGCCACCGGACAGCAGGAGGAGCAAGCCCAGAAGGATTACAAGGGCCGCCGCAGCGCCGGCCAGGATCCAGGGCAGCAGGGATCGCCGCCGGCCCGTTGGCAGGGGCCGCGGCCCGCCGGCCAGAGATGCCCGAAAGGCCCTTCGCAGCTCGCTGCCCGACTGGTACCGGTCCTGGGGCCGCTTGGCCAGCGCCTTCAGGATGACCTGCTCCGAGGCCACGGGCAGGCCCGGCCTGATCTGCCTCGGGGGCGGCGGGACCTCATAGATGACCGCGTGCAGGGTCGCATGGGGCGTCGAGCGGCGAAAAGCCGACCGGCCGGTGAGCATCTGGTAGAGCAACAATCCCAGGGCGTAGAGGTCGGCGCGGTGGTCCACCGGCTGGCCTTCGGCCTGCTCGGGGGCCATGTACTCCGGGGTGCCCAGGATGATCCCGGTGCGGGTCAGGTGCAGGCCATCGGCCGCGCGGGCAATGCCAAAGTCGGCCACCTTGGCTGTTGCGTCCCGGGCCCGGAGCGGGTCGGCACTGAAGAGGATGTTGCTGGGCTTGATGTCGCGGTGGATCACGCCCTGGCCGTGGGCATAGTCCAGCGCCCTGGACACCTCGGTCACGATGCGCAGGGCTTCTGCCTCGTCCAGGGGACCGGCGGCCAGCCGTTCCTGGAGGGAGCCGCCCTCCAGGTACTCCATGGCGATATAATACTGCCCGCTGGCGACGCCGGTATCATAGATGTGGACAATGTTGGGATGGTTGAGCCGGGCTACCGACCTGGCCTCACGCAGGAAACGGGCCACAAACTCCTGGTCGTGCCCAAAGGTGGCCGGGAGGACCTTGAGGGCCACGTACCGGCCCAACGATGGCTGCCGCGCCTTGTAGACGACGGCCATCCCACCGCGCCCGATCTCGGTCACGATCTGGTATGTGCCTAGCTGGCTGCCGATCCATGATCCGTCAGTACTCATCGTTGTGCGCCTCAGACCCGAGGCTTGCTGGCTCTCTGGCTGATACGGCTGGCTGCCGATCAGTAGTTGATGGTGAGCGTGTAGAGATGGTTCTGGTTCAGAGCACCTCCAGTATAAACCTGAAGGTAGTACGTACCGGCCGGCAGGTCCCGTATCCGCAGGTTCATCTGACCATCGCCTCCAGGTAGCTGGTTAATGTCTCTGTCGACTGACGACTTGTCTGTTCTACGCACCAGGACCTGGCCGTCAGCCTGATAGTTGGTGACGTCAACATTTAGCGTCGAGTTTCGAGCCAGTACGACGCGATAGTAGTCATTTGTGTCGTTGGGATAGGCACTGTAGGCCTGTCCCGGCCTCAAAGGACCGTATGCTGTAGTCATGGTATTAAACTGTTCGCAGAAAACGTTGCTCGCAGAGCACGGCGGCGCAAACTGAGGAACCTGATTGGGCTGACGTCTCAGCACTGGCAGAAAGGTACGGGACTTTTCGGGTGCGGTCGTACCCAGTGTCACGTCGTCAACAAACAGGTTGCTGTTTGCGGAGCTGTCGGTCTCGGCACGGATATCCAGTTGGACCGTCTGACCGGCGTAGGCGCTCAGGTCCACCACGCGTTTGACCCACGTATCCGTATTTGTTTCCGTACACAGGTAAAAGACATCCACAGCTGTAGCGTTATTGATGACAACGCCACCAAGGTCATTTTCACAACTATCCGCAGAGGCAATCCACATCCAGAAGCCCAGAACCGCTTCTTGTGCATTCGCTGGAACAGTGACAATCTGCGCGATTGCCGAAATTTCGTCGTCAGCGCCGCCCAGCCATACGGCCCAACGGCCACCGTGCGGGGGGGTGAGGAGGACCTCCTCATCCAAGATGAGGGGCCAGCCCTGCTTGGAATACTCGTACCACGAACCATCGGGCCCATTCTCAAAACCACCGTCGACGATGCCGTTGACCGCGGCCGGGGCGCCTGCCGTTGGCCCGTCAAGCTGGGCCTGCTGGCCCGGTCCCTTTGGCAGGCTGTGAGGGTCGACCATGCCCTGCTCAGTCTCACCTACTTTCCGGCTTTCCCCAGTGGGCTCGGCAACGCTTCCAAGTAGCTGTGACGCCGCGTCGCGCAGGATGGGACCGTCGCTGTTCGCTGTGCCCTGCGGTCTGGCGCCTGTCAGGGCCTGGCTAGGCCCACGGGCAATGCCTGGTAGGCCGGCAAGGATCATCACCAGACTCAGTCCCACGCTTACTATGATGGCAAAACGCCCAAAGTTCATGTCCTTCTCCTTTTCCTTTCTGGCTGCTGTGCTGTTGATGTCACGCTACTCTCTCTGCTCACGGAGGCCAGTTGTTAGGGTGGCGGCTCGGTTGGCAACCCGGGACCACCTGATGGGGGCTTCCAGGTCAAGGTCCGTTCCTCGCTCATGGGACTCAGCGGCACCCCGGTGGGCCTGCCCTTGGCGTCCTCGCCCGTCTTTTGCATAACATGCACCGACCACTGGAACTTGCCATCAGCCGACAGATCTTTTGCCAGGTAGTCGTGCTCGCTTAGGGTCCAGTGAGACTCCCGGGTCCACGGCGTCTCGTCCTTCCAGGTATCGGCCGGAGCAGCTGTAGGCGAGAAGGTCACCACAACCTCATAGTACACCTCTGGCGGCAATTGGCCCACAGGCTGCCAGGACAGTACGACCGTGTCCTGCGTCGTGAAAGCATCACCATCCTGCGGGCCCAGCAGGACCGGGGCGGCAAACTGCCCGCTAACCCTGGTGGGTGGCGCCGTCACGGTAGGCGCAAGCTTGGCCGGCGCTTCCGTCGCGGTTGGCGTGGGTGACTGGGTCGACGTGGGCGCAGCGGTCGTTGTCGCCGTCGGCGACGGCGTTGGCGGACTGGTGGCTGTATCGGCCGCCGTGCTTGTCGCCTGCCGAGTCGCTGGGGGCGGCGTTTCCGTGTCCTCTGTGGTGGGCGGCACGGAGGTCACCGCCGGTGAGGGCGTGGGTGCTGGGATCCTGCTCTCCACCGTAGGTGGTGCGGGTGTAGCAGACGGCCCGGGCAGGGGCGACGGGCCCGGCTCCTGGGCCGTCGCCGTCTGGGCAACGGCCGTCTGGGCCATGGCCACCGCCGTCGCCTCCGTCTGGGGAGCAGGAGGGGGCGGCCCGCCGATGCCCCCCAGGGCCATGACCAGGCCCGCCGCCAAGAGGATCAAGGCCAGGGCGCCCACCACCCATATCCCGACCGGCACCCGGCGCCTCGCCGGTTGCGGACCAACCGCGGCTCCAGCCCCGGCCGGACCCCCGGCCGGCGGCGCTTGTGCTGGCCCCCCCGGCACCGCGCCCGCGGCAGCCACGCCAGCCGCTCCCACCAGCACTGTGGGTGATTCCGGGGGCGGCGTGACCGGCCGGGGGGGTGGGGCCTTGACCGGCTGGCCGGCCATGGCCCTCTCCAGGTCATCGGCAAAGGCCCGCACGGACGGGTAGCGATCCGCGGGCGCCTTGGCCAGGGCCTTGCCCAGCACGTATTCCACCTGCACCGGTAGATCCTGCCGCGTCCCGCGCACCGGTGGCGGTGGCTCGAAGGCGATCTTGAACATGAGGGCCGCCGTGTTATCGGCATAAAAGGGCACGCCGCCGACCAGCATCTGGTAGGCCACCACCGCCAGGCTGTACTGGTCGCTGCGGGCATCGGCAACCTGTCCCTGGGCCTGCTCTGGGGACAGATACTCGGGCGTTCCAATCACCATACCTGTGGCCGTCAGGCCCGAGTCCTGCACGGCCCGGGCGATACCAAAGTCGGTCAGGGTGACCCGTCCCGCGCGTCCGACGACGACGTTCGAGGGCTTGATGTCGCGGTGGACCAGCCCGTTGTGGTGGGCAAAGTCCAGCGCGTCGGCCAGCGGGCGCAGGATCGACATCACCTGCTTGGGCGCCAGGGGGCCCTGCCGCTGGACAAGGTTGGTCAGCGTCTCTCCGGCCAGGTACTCCATCACGTAATAGTACCAGCCGCCCTCCTGCCCTACGTCGTAGATGTGAACGATGTTGGGGTGTTCCAGCCGGGCGGCGGCGCGCGCCTCGCGCAGGAACCGCTCGACCGAGTTCTGCTGCCAGGCCAGATGGGGGGCCAGTACCTTGACCGCCACGTGGCGGTCAAGGTTCGGGTCATAGCCCCGGTAGACGGTGGACATCCCGCCGCGGCCGATCTCGTCCTGGATCCGGTACTTGCCCAACTGGGTTCCGACTAGTGATCTGTCATTGTTCATCCTCACCTGCCTCTGTTTGGCGTCTAGGCTAACGTCGTCAAGGGTGACCGCTATGGACGCGATGCAATTCTAGTTACGTCCATGCGCGCTCAGGTCTCCGTCGTTGCTTCAACGCGGGATACCCTCCCACTTGAACCACACCGGGTCGGAGTCGACCTGGCCCGGCTGCTTGCTCAGGTTGCGCAGGTTGGTCCCCCGGTCGTTCACCACCTCCATGACCCAGATCTGGCGCGTGGCTTCGCTCAGCTTGTCCGCCCGGTTGGAATAGAATGCGATCCGGCGGCCATCCGGCGACCAGGTGGGATGCTTGTCCCACTCCCAATCGTTCTGCGTCAGGCGCCGCTGGTTCTGGTCCCCGGGATCCAGCGTCTTGATATAGATCTCGTCGTTGGCGTTGCGGTTGGTCACCCAGGCCAGCCACCAGCCGTCGGCCGACAGCACCGGGTCCCAATCCTTGCGGTTGTTGACGATGATCATCTCCTTGCGGCCCGTGTCCAGCCACAGGCGGTAGATGTCCAGCGGCCTGTCGCTCACCTCCACCCGCCACGCGCCGTCGGGCGAGGTCCGGTCGCGGACCAGGCCCCACTGGTATGCCTGCGTGTTGCACATCGGCGCCTGGTTCGAGCCGTCGCCGTCCATGACCCAGATCTCGACCGGGCCACAGGCGTTGCCGCTGCGGGCGTCGCAGCGCTGCTGCCGCCGGAAGCCGATGACGCCCCGCTCCGCGTAGCGGCAGCGGGGCTGGGCCGGCGGCCTGGCCGTCGGCGGCGCCTCCTCCGTTTGCCCGGTCTCGGGCGCTGACGCGGTCAAAGCAGGCGCGGCGGGCGTGCCCGGTATCAGGGTGGCCGTCGGACTGACCTCGGGCGGGGTCGCCCCGGCCCCTGGCGGCGTGGCCGTGGGCGGTCGCGCCGTGTCCTGGGGTGTTGCCTCCACTGGGCCCGGATTGCCGGCCTCGGGCGAAGGGCTCGTCGGTGGCGTCTCGACCACAATGAGTACCGCCGTCCGTACCGACTCTACCGTACTCTCTACGAGCTCTTTTTCCGGTCGCTGGAGTAGCAGCAGGGCCAGTAGGGCCAGCAGCATCACGACCAGAACCGCGGCGATGCCGCCCACCAGCCCGATCAGTAACGTGGATGACGAGCGGCGCCCGGGTCGCACCGAGGTGGGGGAGCGGCCCACCGGCTGCGCCCCCGACCCGGACGGCAGCGTCTGTCCGCACTGGAGGCAGTAATAGGCGCTCTCTGGGTTTTTCTTGCCGCATTCTGGGCAGTACATGGTTCAGTGTCCTGAGCGAGTTATCCTCTTCAGGGATCGCGAGTAGCTGGCCGCTGGGCACCGCCGTGAACAGGCGGTGCTGGATGCTGCATCTGGATCCGGCGTGCTACCGTCTCCAGCACCGGCTCTTCAGGCCGGTGCGAGCGCCTGCTGGTAGCTGTTGGGCACAGTCCCTTCAGCCGTTTGTAGTGCGCGCTTCAGCGCGCTTCTGTGGCGCCAAAGCGCCTACTACGAACCTCTGTTCGTCTGCCACAGTAGGTTCCCGCCTGTCCCATTGCTTGACCGGTGGGTCAAGAGCCATAACGGGGCTGGAAAACCGGCCAGCCTGCCTCCAAGCCCGATTGATCGGGCGCCGCTCTGTAGCCGGGCGACTTTATCGCCCGGCGGTCTGCACCGGCTCCGATGGGCCGCCAGCCAGGCATCCAACTCGGGCCCCGCCCTGAGCCTCGAATCCTGAGGCTGTCCCCAGAACCTACTACACAGGGCGGGACCGGTTCATCTTTGGTTGGGCACACCACCCGGGCGGCGCCCCAACCGGGAACAGGCCTGGAGTTTTCTCTCTCTCGGCACTAGCGCCGCGTCCGTGAACCCGGCGCACCTGGCCTTTGAGGAACACACCTGGCGACCCCGCACACCGAAACCCGATGAAATCCACGCCGACCTGGACCGGAAACACCAGGCTCTTCTTGGGATGCAGGACCAAGCGCAGCCGCGCCCCCAGGAACTCACGGATGGCGGCCTTCCAGTCCTGCAGTTGCGCCTTGTCGTTGCAAAAGAGGACAAAGTCGTCCATGTAGCGCAGGTAGGCGCGACACTTCAACTGGTGTTTGGCAAACGTGTCCAGCTCGTGCAAATACAGGTTGGCCCAGAACTGGCTGGTAAGGTTCCCGATCGGAAGGCAGCGCGGGCGCAGCGCCGCAAAGAGGCCCTCACCCGAGCCCGTCGTCGGGTAATCGCCCGGGAAATAGACGGGCGGGCACTCGCTGGCCTGGATCCCCGCGCCGCTGTCCAAGATCTGGTCCACCAGCCACATCGCCTCCTGGTCGGCGATGCGCCGGGCAAGCAGGCCGCGCAGGATCTGGTGGTCGACGCTCGGAAAGTACTTGACGACATCGCCATGAAAGGCGTAGCCGTACTGGCGCAGCCAGGCCTGGCACTGATCCAGCGCCCGGTGGGTGCCCTTGCCCTGGCGACAGGCAAAGCTGGTGTCGATGAAACGCGCCTCCCAGATCGGCTCGATGACCCGGCACAGCGCGTGGTGCACGACCCGATCGCGGAAGGGCGCGGCGCTGACCAGCCTCCGCTTCGGCTCGTGGATGTAGAAACTGGTGTAGGCGCCGGGCTGGTAGCTCCCCCCGCGCAGCTCGGCTTGCAGGTCCAGCAGGTTGTGCTCCAGGTCAAACTCAAAGCTGGCCACCGCCGCCCGGTCGCGCTTGCCTCTGCGGGCGGCGCGGAAGGCCAGGTAGAGGTTCTCAAAGCTATGGATCTGTGGGTACAGGTTCTTGTACGTTTTCATAGATCATGCTTCCCCGGCACCTGAGGGGCTAAAGCTCCCAAAACCCTCCCGCGGCGATCTGAGGGGGGCAAAGCCCCCCTCAGACTCCCCCTCAGAAGTCCAGGAACCAGCAATCCAGAAGCTCACTCTCCTGGCGACCCCGCACACCGAAACCCGAGACTGATGTAGCTGTAACCCGGGTTGTGGCTGTACGCGGTCCGCCGCGCGGACGTAGTACGCATCGTTGAGCCACGAACCGCCACGCAGCACCTTATACGAACCGCTGGCCGGCCCCGGCGGGTTGCGGTAGGGCGAGACGCCGTAGTAGCTGCTGCTGTACCAATCGTTGACCCATTCCCAGACGTTGCCGGCCATGTCCAGCGCGCCGTAGGGGCTGGCGCCGCTGGGGTAGCTGCCCACCCGGCTGGTGTCGCCCACGCAGCCGCTGTAGTTCGCCCGGCTGCAGTCCGGCGCCTGGTTCCCCCAGGGGTAGGTCCGCGCGCCGGTGCCGCGGGCCGCCTTCTCCCACTCGGCCTCGGTGGGCAGGCGCTTGCCGGCCCAGGTGCAGTAGGCCCGCGCCCCGTACCAGGTCACTTCGATGGCCGGGTGGTCGCCGTAGCCGGCATCGGCCTGCCAGACCCCGCCGGCCTGGTGGATGCGCACATCCGGATCGTCTGTGTCCAGCCAGGTGTCCCCCCCTCCTGCTGGTTGCCCCTGGCATTGAGAAATTCAGCGTACTGAGCGTTGGTCACCTCGTACCGGTCGATGGCGTAGGCGTCAAGGTACACGGTGTGCACCGGCTGCTCGTCGCTGTCGCCGTCGTTGCTGCCCATGGTGAACTCGCCGGCGGGCACGGAGACCATGTCGGCGGGCGGAGTCCGCTGTTCCGTGACAAAATCCCAAACCGGCCCGGCGGTGGTCGCCCCCCGCGAATCCCTGGCCACCACCTGCCAGTCGTAGTGCGCACCCTCGCTCAACCCGCCGGGGTCGCAACTGGCGCTGGCCACGTCGTTGCACACGAGCGCATCGCGTATCCGGCGTGCTGTCCCGGCCTCCAGGTAGACGTCATAGGTCACCGCATCGCCGTCGGGATCGCCGCCGCTCCAGCTCAGCACCACGTCGACGCTCTGATCCGTGGCGCCGTCGGCCGGCGATGGAGCCCAGGGGCTGGTGGGCGGCTGGTTCGGGCGGTCCCTGCGGATCGTGGGCAGGTGTGCGCGGTGGATCGTGGGAAAGGTGGCGCGCAGGGTGTAGGAAGACGTGTTATTGAAACCCGTGGGCGTGTAGATATAGATGTAATAGTCCCCGGGATCCCCGGCGTAGTCCAGGTGGTATGGCGGCTTCCAGTCGCGGGCCACCGTATTGCCCGTCGATTGGTAGTACAGCAGCAACTGTACATCTTGACCGGTATGGTTGCTCAGGTCCACGGCGATCGGTCCGGCCCTGTAGAGATGGATGGAAAAGTAATCCTTCTCGTCGTTGGGATAGCCATAGTAGGTCCGGTGCGAGCGCAGCGGGCCGTTGGCCTGCTGGTAGCTGTTGTTGGGCTCCACCTCCCAGGGGCCCTCAAAGTAGGCCAGGCTGGCCGCCAGGGACGCCGCCGGATAGGCCGGCACCCACCCCAGGGCCAGCAGTATGGTCATGGCCAGAATCGTTATCCCCGTTGGTTTCATTGGCTGGCTCACTCCTCCTGTGAATTGCTATCGCCCTGTCTCACCGTGTCAGAAACCTGCCCTGAGCGCCGTCGAAGGGACCGGGAAGCAAAAGTCCAGAAGCTCACTCTTCTGGCGACTGCGCACACCGAAACCCGACGATGTTGTAGGTGCCGTCCAGGCTGTGGTGGATGCGGTTCGCCGCGCGGAGGACGTTCGCTTCGGCGAGCCACGCACCGCTACGCAGCACCTTAAACGACCCGCTGGCTGGTCCGGGCGGGTCGCGGTAAGGCGAGATGCTGTAGTAGTTGTCTTTGTACCAATCGTTGACCCATTCCCAGACGTTGCCGGCCATATCCAGCGCGCCGTAGGGGCTGGCACCGCTGGGGTAGCTGCCCACCCGCGTCGTGTCGCCCACGCAGCCCTTCAGGTTCGTCCGGCCGCAGTCCGGGGCCTGGTCCCCCCAGGGGTAGGTCCGGGCGTTGGTCCCGCGGGCCGCCTTCTCCCACTCGGCCTCGGTGGGCAGGCGCTTGCCGGCCCAGGTGCAATAGTCGCGGGCGTCGTACCAGGACACCCAGATGACCGGATAGTCGGCGTAGGACGGGTTGCCATAGTAGGAGGAGCGCGTATCGGATCCGTAGCTGGTGGGCGGATCGCAGGCGCCGGCAGCCACGCACTGGGCATATTGGACGTTGGTCACCTCGTACCGGTCGATGGCGTAGGCGTCCAAGGTACACGGTGTGCACCGGCTGCTCGTCGCTGTCGCCGTCTTTGCTGCCCATGGTGAACTCGCCGGCGGGCACAGAGACCATGCCGGCGGGCGGGCCGCTTGTTACCGTGACAAAATCCCAAACCGGCCCGGTGGTGGTCGCCCCCCGCGAATCCCTGGCCACCACCTGCCAGTCGTAGTGCGCACCCTCACCCAGCGCACCGGGGTCGCAACTGGCGCTGGCCACGTCGTTGCACATGAGCGTATCCGGCGTGCTGTCCCCAGCCTCCAGGTAGACGTCATAGGTCACCGCATCGCCATCGGGATCGCCGCCGCTCCAGCTCAGCTTCACATTCACGCTCTGATCCGTGGCGCCGTCAGCCGGCGAGGGAGCCCAGGGGCTGGTGGGCGGCTGGTTCGGGCGGTCCCTGCGGATCGTGGGCAGGTGTGCGCGGTGGATCATGGGAAAGGTGGCGCGCAGGGTGTAGGCGGACCTGTTATTGAAGCCCGTGGGTGTAGTAGATATAGATGTAATAGGTCCCCGGCATCCCCGGTGTAGTCCAGGTGGTAGGGCGCTTCCAGATCAGCGGTCACCCGGTTGGCCGTCGATTGGTAGAACAACTGCAATTGTACGTGCTGACCGGTGTGGTTGGTCAGGTCGACGGCGATCGGCGCCAGCCCGGTAGAGATGGATGGAAAAGTAGTCCTTCTCGTCGTTGGGATAGCCATAGTAGGTCCGGTGCGAGCGCAGCGGGCCGTTGGCCTGCTGGTAGCTGTTGTTGGGCTCGCTCTCCCACGGCCCCTCAAAGTAGGCCTGGCTGGCCGCCAGGGGCGCCTGGGACGCCGCCGGATAGGCCGGCACCCACCCCAGGGCCAGCAGTATGGTCATGGCCAGAATCGTTATCCCCATGGGCTTCATTGGCTGGCTCACTCCTCCAGTTGTGCGCTATCGCCCCGCTGGGCAGTGCCTACGGCGGCGCCACCGTGGCCCCGCCACCCCCGCCACCCCCGCCTCCTCCCGAGCGCTTCCAGGTCAGCAAGCGCACGGCGCTGGCCGGACTGAGGGGCGTGCCCCTGGGCTTGCCCTGGGCGTCCTCCCCCGTCTTGAGCATCGCCCGCACCGACCAGCGGAACTCCCCATTCGTCGACAGGTCCGGCAGGTACTTGTGTTCGCTCATGGTCCAGCTCGTCCCTTTGGTCCAGGGCACGTCGTCGGTCCAGGTGTCCCCTCCGTGGGGGTAGGTCACCGTGACGGCATAGAAGCCGTCGGCCGGCAACTGGCCCACCGGCGCCCATTCCAGGACGATGGGCTCGTCCCCTGAAAACGCCTGGCCGCCGGCCGGGCCCCGCAGCACCGGTGCCGGGAACTCGTTGCCCGTCGACCGGGGTGGCTGCGTCCGCGTCGGCGGAGGCCGGGTCGACGGCGGCCGGGGCGCCGTTGCCGTTGGCGGTGCCGCTCTCGTCGCGGTGGCCGCCTGGCTAACCGTCGGCCTGGGCGTGCGCGTCGGCGCTAGCGTGCGGGTTGGTACTGCCATCTGGGTCGCCGTGTCGGCGGGCCGCTGGGTTGGCGCGTCGGTGGGTGGCGTCGTCGACGTTGGCTGTATCGGCGTTGGTGTTGGCTGGACGCGCGCCGGCGTCGCGCTCGGCGCCACGGCGGGCAGCGACGTCGGGTTCGGCGCGGCCCGCAGCGTTGCCGTCGGCTCCGGGGCCGGCCGGGTCGCCGTCGGCCTCAGCGTGGCCGTCTCGCCCGGCGGGTTCAGGGCCACTTCCAAGAGCTCGGTGGGCCGGCCCTGCTCCGTCCGTCCATCTCTGCCGTTTCCCGTCATCAGGGCCAGCAGTCCCAGCAGGAGCAGCAGCGCCACGGCTACGCCGGCCAGGAACCAGGGCAGTTTTTTGCGATCCAGGCCCTCCCCCTGGGTCGGGAGAGGATCTGCCCTGCGACCCATCAACCTCGTCGGCGGCAGCGCGGCCGCACGGGCGGCGACGCCCAGGCCCGCAGGGCGGAGGGCAGCCTGGGCCAGTGCCCGGCGCATCTCCGCCGCTGACTGCCAGCGGTCCTGCTTTTGCAGGGCCATGGCCTTCAGCACCACGTCCTCCACGGCCGCGGATACCTGGGCCCCGGGGTTGGCTTCCCGCAGGCCCGGCAGCGGCGCCCCGGCGCCCCGGTTCAGGGATTCCACCGGCGCCACCCCCGTCAGCAGATAGTAGAGCGTGCCGCCGACGCCATAGAGGTCGGTCCGGGCGTCGGTCTGCCCCCGCGTGGCGTACTGCTCCAGCGGCGCGAACCCCGGCGACAGGGCCAGCGCGCCGGTCATCGTGTGCTGGCCCTGTACGTACTCCTTGGCGATGCCAAAGTCGACCAGCATCGCCTTGCTGGCCTGTCCCTTGGGCCCGGCCGGCGTGACCTTGATGTTGGCCGGCTTTACGTCGCGGTGGATCACCGCCGGATCCTGGCTGTGCAGGTAGTCCAGCGCGTCCAAAACCTGGTCGGCCCAGGCCAGCGCCTGCGCCGAAGGCGCCGGCCCCTGCTGCTCCACCCGATCGGCCAGGTCGAGTCCCTCGACATAGTCCATGACCAGGTAGTAGCGCCCTGTCTGGGCGAAATAGTCGGTCACCCGCGGCAGGTGCGGGTGGTCGAGGTGGGCCAGGAAGCGCGCCTCGCGCTGGAACTGCTGCTGCGCCCTGGGCGAGACGTCCAGCGTCTCCTTGACGGCGCACAGCTTGTCCAGGCGCTGGTCGCGGGCCAGGTACACGGCCCCCATGCCCCCCTGGCCCAGCAGCCGCTGGATCTGGTACCGGTTTTGCAGGATGGTGCCTGCGGGTAGTAGGCTGGTCATGGTAACTGACACTGAACCTTTCCGAGCGAGATGATGGTAGACGTAGTCTTTCCCCACTCCTAGTACTTGGCTTCCAGGGTATAGGGCTTGGTCAGATCGTCCCCAGCGAAGCGGTAGACCCGGATGTAGTGTTTTCCGCCTGACTCGGGTTTGAACTTGATAGACTCTCTTTCCCCTTTCCCTGCTGTACTCGATCCGGCGACCAGTTCCCTGTTGGCATCATATACCCACAAGTCCAGATCCAACGGCTCTGGTACTGTCAACGTGAGTTCGACTCGCTGGTTCTGAACAACGTTGATGTAGAAGTAGTCGCTCCTCTTGTCCTCCCCCCCTTGGCAGTACCCGACATAGGGCACATCTCGAGGTAGCGGCCCACACGCGGCAGTAAGCGTGTGGTTCGTAGCGCACGTAAAGTACGTTCGCATGACTGCCGGTACGAAGATGCTTTGCTTGACGACCACCTTGGGCGGCGTTTGATCACTGATCTCCAACGGTGTATTATCACCAACTCCTATTCTCGCTGTGTTGTCAAGTATTGTCTCGCCTACCGGCAGATCATCCAACCCGACGACCTGCACCACGAACTTGAGCAGCACCGGCTCCGTCCCAACTTCGCCGTTCCACGTAAGCGTACCGGCGGGTGATTCTGTAAAGTCCTCGGACTGTTGGAAAGCGTAGAAGTTGCCCAGCACGTCGGTCACGGTAACACTGCCCATGAGCACGCCCGTATTGACGAGTTTGACGGTATATTCAACCAATGAACCCGGCGTTACTTGTTCGCCGCCTTTGTTGCTGGTTTTCGTTGAACTGCTCAGATTGGGATCTCGCCCGAAATCTGTACCCATCGCGATCAAGTCTCCACCCTTGGTGGCCGCAGTAGTGTATACCATGAGTGTGATTGCCTGACCTCGAGGAGTGGACATCTGCCCAGTATCCAGGTGTGTGGGTTGACTGGTACCTGCTGCCATCGCTGGAACTGCAGCGAAGCAAGCCACCACCAAAAAAGCCAGGATGTATTCCGCCAGGCTCCTGTTCAGATGGTCTCCTTTGCTTTTCATTATGGCCCTCCGTCTTACTCGGAATTTCTTGCGCAACTCGATGGGAAGTGAGAGGTTCTAGTTCCTCAAGCAAGTCCTTATGGCCCCGGTGGGGCTTTGTTTTCCTCACTATCTTTGCCATTGCCCCCACCACTAGTGTACTTGAACTTGCGTTTTGCTGCCCATTCGCCGGCTATCGTTGGCAGAACAGCTCGTTGTCAGCGCAGCCTTTGTGCACTACCACCACTGACCAGTAGTAGGTATCTGTCCCATACTTCTTGATGGCGGGTGCCTCCTGCTCAACTCAACCTGAGTTCGTACGCTGTTGTCGGTGGATGGCCCCCCGCCGTGGACGCCTAGGGGAAGACTGTCCTCGTCCTCGGCCAGATACGAAGGTCAAAGTAGTAGTCATCGGGCAGCGGCTCATC
The DNA here is from genome assembly GCA_963700285.1 of uncultured Chloroflexia bacterium. Lineage (GTDB taxonomy): Bacteria > Chloroflexota > Anaerolineae > JAAYZQ01 > JAAYZQ01 > CAWANP01. The sequence goes on from CAVOXA010000001.1 coordinate 1,732,596, forward strand.
GTGCCCATCGCCACGCGAAGATCGGCGCGTACCCTCCAGCTCTGAATCGTTCGTCGGTTCTAGCAGCCCCGCAGCCGGGAACGGTACGTCGGCGTACTTGTCGGCTGGCGGTCCGCGCGTCGTGGGCTGCTGGGGCTCTTGTCGGCTGGCTTTGTGGCCGCAGTTGGTTCTGCGACCGTGGTCGGAATTAAGGTCGCTGTTGGCTCTCCCGGTGCCAGCTGCCTCTAGACCCGGCGAGCCTACCGGCGCCGGTGGGCACCGGCGTGTCTCGGCCAGTTGACGCGCCCTGGTCAACGGGTACCTTCAGCGGCGAGTGTAGCCGTGGGCGGGACGCCTGGACCTCCGGTACGTCGGATCGCCGGCAGCTGGCGCCCCGGTTTCGCCGCCTCGCGTAAAGAGGGTAGTAGATACCCAGGAGGATCAGCAGACCGCCAGCAAGACCCCCGCCACGGCCGCCATGGCCCAGGGCGCTCTGGATCAACGGCCGTTCCTGCGGCGCCGCCACCACCGTCGGCACCCTGGACTCCCCGTCCGGGGCGCTGACAATCACCACGCCGATGTTGTCGCTGCCACCCCGCGAATTGGCCAGGTCGATGAGCAGGTCCGCCGCCTCCTCGGGCGGGTTCCGCCGCACCAGCTCCGCGATCTCTGGTCCTCCACGTGCCCGGTCAGGCCGTCGGTGCACAGGAAGAGGCTCTCACCCTCGTTCAGCGCTCCCTTCGAATATGTCCACTTCGACCGCAGGCTTGGCGCCCAGGGCGCGGGTGACCACGTTGCGCTGGGGGTGCTTTTTGGCCTGCTCGGGCGTCAGCAGCCCGGCCCGCATCTGCTCCTCCACCCAGGAGTGGTCGGTGGTGATCCGCTGGATCCCCTGCGGGCCGATGACATAGGCCCGGCTGTCGCCCACGTTGGCCACGTACACCCTGCGCCCCAGGATGACGGCCGCTACCAGCGTGGTGCCCATGCCCGACTTGGATGGGTCGGACTGGGCCCAATTGTAGATCTTTTGGTTGGCGGCCCGAAAGGCGCGCGTCAGGCTGGTGGGAATGTCGTGGACGGCGTCGGGGTAATACTCCTGGCGGACCACCTCCACCGCGGCGCGGCTGGCCACCTCGCCCGCGCTGTGACCCCCCATCCCATCGGCCGCCATGTATAGCGCGCCCTTGCGCGCCAGCTCGTCCGGCTCCGGTGGGATGTAGTAATCGACATAATCCTCGTTGTGGGGCCGGGAACGGCCGACGTCGGTCTTGGCGGCGACAGTCAGGTTCAGCGCCGGCTGACTGCCGGCCGGCCTGGGGGATTTGGCAGGTTCGGGCTTTGCCGGGGCCTGCGCCCCGCGGTTGCTGCTCATAAGCGCCTCCTTCGCTGCGGTGTCACGGCTGGAGAATCGATCATGGCTCTGCGGTGGGCTGCAGCGTCACAGTTGGCTGCGACGTCGCACGTCCCTTGCTCTCAACGGGCACATAGCGGCCCTGGTCCAGCCGGTAGATCTTTTCCTCGGACAACATCATCGGCCGAGCCCCATCTGCCGACACCCACCGGCCATGGGCCAGAATCGGCTCTCCCCTCTGTAGTTCGGGGTGAGCTTTGGTGTGTAAGGGGGTATCGGGATACCCGCCGGCCGTGGCATACACCCAGACCGGTTCGCTCCGGCCAACCTCCTGAGCCTGATAGCCGCGCTCCCAGCTCGGATTCCACCACGCCCAGGTTGGCGGCCATTGTGTCCACAGGGGTTCCAGGAAATCGATCTGCTGGGCGACGACGGACCCCCTTGGTCCCTCCTGGTAGCCAAAGACCCAAACCCGCTTGCCCGGGAATTCCGTTGTGGCGTCCTGTTCCTCAAGGCTCACCAGAAAGGTCTCTGTGCCCATCCTCAACTGAAAATCGCAACCCCCGGATCTCTCCCGGCATCTCTGTGCCCGGCCCACCAGGAAGATCCCGCGCCGGGCGGGCCACAGGTCTGCCTCCCGCTGGTTCACCTCGTTCCCTTCCTGGGCCTCCATCGCCGCCACATCGTTGTAGCCCAGGCTGCTGGCAACTTGGGCCAGCGCCTCCTCGCCCAGCGAATCATAGTGCACAGGATGGGGTTGCGGGGCCGCCTGGGGCCCGGACCCCACTTTGCCCTGGGCCACCAGGACGGCAGCCGCCAGCGAGGCGATCAGACACAGAAACAAGAGAATGACCATACCCGCGGCCAGGGCCCGGTGCTCCCTCCCTCCGGCCTGGTCCGCGGCGACGCGCGGGCGGCCGAATAGACCGGTCCCGGGCTCAGCCTGCACCACCATGGCCGTGGCATTGTCTTTGCCGCCCAGCGTGCTGGCCTGGGCCACCAATTCGGCCGCTGCGGCGCCGGGCGGCTGGGCCTGGAGGATCTCGGCCATCTGCTTGTCCGAAAGCTCTCCGCTCACGCCGTCGGTGCACAGCAAGAGCGCATCTCCCTTGCGCAGCTTGCGCTCAAAGATGTCCACCTCCACCGTGGGCCGGATGCCCAGCGCCCGCGTGATCAGGTTGCGTTGGGGGTGCTTCTGGGCCTGCTCCCGGGTCAGCAGCCCGGCCCGAAACTGGGCCTCCACCCAGGAGTGGTCGACGCTGATCTGGGTCAGGCGCTTCCGGCGCAGCAGGTAGGCCCGGCTGTCGCCCACGTTGGCGATGGTCGCCTGGGGCCCCTTGCCCTGGAGGACGGCGGCCACCAGCGTGGTGCCCATGCCGGCCAGGGCCGGATCGGCCTGGGCCCGTTCATAGACCTCCAGGTTGGCGACCTTGATGGCCCGCTCCAGGCTGTCGCCCACGCCGGGGCTGGTGTCCGCATAATAGGCCTCTTTCACCCGCTCCACAGCGGCCCGGCTGGCCACTTGCCCGGCCCTGTGGCCGCCCATGCCGTCCGCTACCAAAAAGAGCGCGCCCTTCTCCCGGCGCTGATCCTCATCCTCGGGCAGGCAAAAGCTGGTATAGTCCTCGTTTCTTTCACGCGTCGGCCCGGTGTCGCTCTTCTGGCCGATCTCCAAGTACGGTTCTGTCATGGTTGCTCGTCATCTCCCATCGGCGCCGGCGCCGCCCCTCAAGGGGCTGGGCTCGGCGCGGATGGTGGTTCGGCCAACGGCGTTTCGGTGGTTATTGCCGTGGGTTCCGCTGTCGGCCGCGGCGTGGGCCGCGGTGTCCAGGTCGATGTGGCTGCCAGGGTGGCCGTGGGCTCCTTGGTGATGGTTGGCGTCTTTGTGATTGTCGGCGTACTCGTCGCTGTGTCAGTCAGGTTCACCGGCAGCACTGTTCCCTCGGTGCTTGCCGCTGCCGGCACCTCGCTTCCCGGCGCCATGCCGGGCGCAACCGGCTGATTGGAGAGCAATTGGGGCCAGAGCACCCAGCCTATCAGGGCCAGCAGGGCCAGCAACAGGGCCAGCGTGGCGCCCACCAGCACCAGGCGCGGCGCATAGCGCCGCCATGCCGACGGTCTCCGTGCGCCCTTACCCGCCCCATCCAGGACGCCCGACGCCACCGGATCGTGCTGGAGCATGGCCTGGATCAGCTCGCCGGCGGTGCGGAAGCGCGCTTCCGGTGGCTTGGCCAATGCTCGAAGGAGCGCCTGCTCCTGCTCCGGGCTGAGCTTGGGGTTGGCGTTCCGCGGCGAGGGCGGCGTCATCTCCAGGTGCTGGTTCAGCAGCACGATGTCGTGGTCGCCGCGCACCGGTGGCTTCCCGGCGATCATTTCGTACAGAACCACCCCCAGGGAATAGATGTCGCTCCAGGGACCCACCGGCCGGTCACCGGCCGCCTGCTCGGGCGAGGCATAGGTGGGCGTGCAGGCCTGGGTACAGGTGCCCTGGCGCTGGGCAATGCCAAAGTCGGCCAGGCTCGCCCGGCCTTTGCCGCTGATGAGGATGTTCTGCGGTTTTATGTCCAAATGAACCCAACCCAGGCTGTGGATGGCATCCACAGCCTCGGCCACCGGCTTGAGTAGCTTGGCCGCCGCTGCCGGATCGAACCGGTTTCTGCCTTCCTTGGCCCGCTGCAGCATGTGCCACAGCGAATCGGCCACATACTCCAGGGCCACAAAGAGGTTTCCCTCCGGCGTGCGGCCCACCTTGTACAACTGCCGGACGTTGGGCGTCCCCTCCTGGTTCAGGTAGGCCGTCAACCGCGCCTCGGCCTGGAACTTGGCATAGGTTTGCTCATCGCGGCGGTGCAGGACCTTCAGGGCCACGTACCGTTCCAGCGACTGGTCCCAGGCCTTGTAGACCACCGAATGGCGGCCCCGTCCCAACTCGGCAACGACCTGGTATTGGTCAATGGTGCGTCCGATCAGCGAGTTGGCCATGCTCGTCTCTGCTCGCTATTCCCTGGCAGCCAGGTACAGGTCGGGGTTCAGGCCCGGCTGCCATGCTCCACGGCTGTGCGTCACGGCGCCGCTCTCCAGGGTGACCGTGTAATCATACTCGCCCGCGGGGAAATGGATGGTTCGCCTCTGGCCAGCCCTCAGGCTCCAGGGCCGGTCTCCGATCTCCAGCTCCAGGCTGTAGTCAGTGTCGTTGATGACCACCAGTTCGGCCAGGTTTCCTGTGGCTGTCCCCGGTGAGCTACTCGCGGGCCCGTCGCTGGCCTGCTGTCGACCATCCTCTGTTCTGCCTGTGAGCTGAAGGGCGGCCGCAGCGATGACGAGCAGGACCAGCACAATGCCCCCGCCCAGCAGGGCGAGCGCGCAGGAGCGCGGGTTGGCGCGCAGCCTCCGCCACAGCCCCGAGAGCGGGAATGCCCTGGCTCCCGCTGGCCCTGGCCGCTCGCTGGTGGTATCCACGGCCACGACTGAGACAAACTTGGGTCCCAGGCGCACCTGATCTCCGGGCCGCAGCGTATAGGGATGGTTCGGGGCCAGCGGCTGGTTGTTGATGAACGTGCGATTGCGACTGCCCAGGTCCACGATCTGGCACCGCGCTCCCTGGCTCCGGATCTGGGCGTGATATCTGGAGATGAGGGTGTCCGGGATCTGGACCTGGTTATCAGATGCGCGCCCCAGGCCGACTATGCCAGCCAGCGGATATGCCCGGCCGTCGTTGGCGAGGAGCTTTAGCCTGGATTCGCCGCTCCGCGCCAGCTCGCCTGCAGGCTTGGGCAGCGCTGCTTGCTCCAGCGCCGCCGCCAACTGGCCCGCCGACCCAAAGCGCTTGCTGGGCCGCTTGGCCATGGCCCGCAGGATGACCTTTTCCACCCCGCGGGGCAGATCGGGCACCAACTGGCTGGGGGGTGTTGGATCCAACTGTACGTGGCTCTGCAACACCTTGTGCGACGAGGTCGCCTGGAAAGGCACCCGGCCCACCAGCAGCTCGTAGAGGACCACGCCCAGGGAATAGATGTCGGATCGGTAGTCGACCTGGCGCCCACTCGCCTGTTCGGGTGACATATATTCCGGGGTTCCGATGCGCACACCCTCTCCGGTGAGGTTCAGGCCCGCCGCGGCCTTGACGATCCCAAAGTCCATCAGCGTCACCCGGCCATCGGGAGCGATCATCACGTTGCTCGGTTTCACGTCCCGGTGAACCAGCTTGTGCTGATGGGCATAGTCCAGGGCGTCCGCCAGGGCGCGGATGATCTCCACGGACTTTTCCAGGCGGGGGGCTCCCCGCTGGCCGATCTCCTGCTGCAACGTACGGCCTGGCAGGAACTCCATGACGATATAGTGCGTCCCGCCCTCCTGGTCCACGTCGTAGATGGTCACGATGTTGACGTGCTTGAGCTGAGCCGCAGTCTGTGCCTCCCGGTGAAAGCGCTTCACAAACTCATCGTCGGCAGCCAGCTCGTGCTTCAGGACTTTTAGCGCCACGGTACGCTGCAGGTCCGGGTGGTAGCCCTTGTACACCACCGCCATGCCGCCCTGGCCGAGTTGCTCGACGACCTGGTATTTTCTCAGAGCGCTGCCCACCAGACTCAACGCGGACTGTCCTTTCCCCCTCTATCCGATCGTGGGGTGCACCGTATCCAACGGTTGACATAACATACAGGACTCAGGAGCACATAACATGGCACACATCCTCGTGCAACTGCATGGTCTCTGCGGGCCGTGTTCTGGTGTACAACGCCACGGTACAGAGAGGGCAATTGGGCATTGTGACTTGTACAGGGGCCTTGCTACGGCCCGTACCACCAGGCGCCCTGCGCTGTTCCGGCGTGCATTATACCACAATTCGCCGGGTGGCGCAATGCCTTGACGTTCAGGTTGCCCAGGCCTCGGTTCACCGGATTCCAGTCTTTCCCCCCATTCGTTGTCGCGTATACGCCGCCGCCGTTGGTCCCGGCGTACAGCGTCTGGCTGTTGGCTGCGTCGATGACCAGAGCTCGCAGATCGCGGTGGGCCAGGTTCCCGTTGGCCGGGGACCAGTTCGCGCCGCCGTTTGTGCTCTTGTAGACTCCCCCACCTCCCAGGCCGGCGTATACCGTCTGCCCATTGCCCGGATCGATGGCGATGGCCCAAGGATATCCGTTGCCCGGTTGGCTGGCGAACTGCCACTGGTTGCCGCCGTTGGTGCTCTTGAAGATGCCCCCCTGCGTGCCGGTGTAGACCACGTTGCGGTTGCGGGGGTCCACGGCCAGGGCGTGGACGTTGCGGTTGCTCAGGCCGCTGACCACCGGGAACCATGACGTACCGCCATTGGTGCTCTTGTACACGCCGCCGCCCTGACCTGCCGGATGCTCGTGGCCGCCGGTGTACAGTATCTGGCTGTTGGCAGGATCCGTGGTGAGGCCATACAGCCACAGGCAGCCCAGCCCGTTGTTGATCTGCGCCCAGGAGGCACCGCCGTTGGTGCTCTTGTAGACGCCCTGGCCCCAGGTGGTGGCATAGATCACCTGGCTGTTGTTGGGATCGATGGTCACTGCCGAGACGAGCGTCGAGCTCGCGGAGCCGCCGTCGGCCTTGGCGAAGGGTGGGGCGGCGACGCCCGGCGCCTGGGCGGCGAGGACGCTGTTCAGTCCTGAGGACCTCCATGAGTTGCCACCGTCCGTTGACTTGTAGAGGCCCCGGTCCGTGGCTGCGTACAGGGTGTTGCAGTTGGCTGGGTCCACGGCCAGGCCGTAGACGGCGCGGGCTTGGATGCCCGTGCCGACATGCCACTGGGCTGCCGGTGGCGCCGCCCCTTGGTGTCTCAAGGCAGTTGGCAGGAAGGCCTTGACTGGACGGAGGCGAGCTGTCGCCCAGCCCTCGTTCCCTGTGCGGTCCGTCGCCTTACCTACAACTACTGAGACCTGCTCCGCCGACACAGTGAACGGTCCGGAATACACCTTTACTGTTTGGCCAGAATCGGTTGAATAACTGACCTTTGCCACGCCAGACTGCGTGTCGGTGGCCGTAATCGTGACCTTGACCGCACCTACGTACCACCCATCGGCATCCTTCGTCCCCTCTGGGTCTATGGATATGGAAGGTGGAACCACATCCTGGCTGCCACCTGGACCCACATCGCCTGTCGGTGGCATTCGAAGATCCAAGGTTCCATTGCCGTCGGTATCCAGTTGCGAGATCGGGTGCAGCAGCACTACTACCAGGGTCATAGGTCAGCTTTCCGGAGCCATCTGGGTGTATCGGCGCATCTGCGTACACGACCGTCCGTCTAATCAGGTCCTCGTCCAGACCCTTCAGATTGCGGATTCGAAGGTCGAAATCCTGAGCGCCATCTGATTCAATCTCCACTGTGTAGATAGAACCTGTGGGCACGCCAATGAACATGGCGTCCTCTACTACAAGGTAATCACTGCCAGGGATGCCGAGTTCCAGCCTGCCCTCGTTGTCCAGACCAGTATGTCTTCCTGACTGATCGTATACGTGCAATGCCACGGCCCCAAAGACTGCAATCTGACCGCCGTTTAGCTCAAAGGGCGTATCGGACATTTCGGGAGGGGTAGGCGGTACCGTTGCCCTGTGTCGAGGCTTGGGGAAATCACTGGGCGAACCTAGATACAGGGCAGGGGTAGACGGATCGGGGCGTTGCGTGCTAGCATAGACGCCAGTTGACGCCGTTGTGTCAGGTGGACTCGCCAAGAGGAATCCGATATAGTCCGTTACATACGGCGTGTTGATGAGACCCGTGTGGTCTACGTCGGTAGGGGTGTACACGGTGTGCGCATCGCCCGAGTAGTCAAGACCTCCCGGAACCTGCAGGTCAGCGCTATGCGTCGGTACAGTTCCATCGCCGTTGATCATCTCCATGTCAAGCATGGATTGCGTCCGACCCGTCCAGTCGAGCCTCTCTAACTCGTGAAGGATGCCAGGCGTATTTAGACCCCCACTGCCAACGATCAGGTGGAAGGTAACATCAAGCGGCTTGCTGCCCCAATCATCCATAGCCGCGCTGTGGAAACTCTCGGCGTCACCGGCCAGGTAGGCATTGTTCTTGTCCAGGATGACATCGCGTGTCTGTTGCCTCGTCTGCATCTTACCATTCACGCGATAGTAGCCATCCTTGTAGACTCCAAAGTAACGCTCGGTGGGCAGGATCTGGTACATGGCTGGAAGGTTCTGGGACACGGCGCGTACCGTCGGCGGGTGGACGGGACCGACCATGATCCAGAATGTCTCGAACCACCCGGCATCGCCCCAACGCAACACTTTGAGCGCTTTCGGGGCACCAAGGTAAGGGGTGCCGAGGGAGATGACCTGTTCCACCCTTGCAGCTCGATCCGACTGAGAGGTGACATAATATCGCGCCAGGAGGCCACCCAGGCTGTGGGCTACGATGTTCACTTGCTGCGCTCCTGTTTCCTTCTGTACTTCCCTGACCTTCGTGTCCAGATCCTCGGCCGTTTTCCCGTAGATCGAGACGCCAGTCGTAGTCAAAGGTGTACACATTGAAGCCCGCCCGTTTCAGTTCCTCGATCAGAGGGCCGTAGACCTTGATGAACCCACGAAGCTCCCAATCAATGATCCCCTTCGCCCGGATGTCGGCACATGGTGATGCCGCTCTCATACCCCATTTGTCCAGTTTCAGGACATTGAGATGCAAATCAAAGGGGAGTGCTAACAGCGCCGGACTAGGCCAGACTTCATACTCGAAACCCAGACAGGAGTCTTTGTTCCACAAACTGCTGCCAAGCAGGCCTGGGATGATGATCACCGGTGGTCTGGTATGAGGCACACCAGAGGCATCAGTACTCAAGTCATCGATGAGCCAATAATTTCCCGTATCATGCAAGATGACATACTTCAACAGTCTTCCAGGGGGTGCATCCACGCGTAGACGAGCCAATTGCCCGGTCCACAGATTGCCTCCTACCGAAGCTGTGGCCGCTTTGGTGTTGTCCTCGTAGTAGCCGTCCATGGTGAGTCCTTCCGCACTGCTCACCGACACCTGGAGATAGGTCGCACCCGCTCCAGTAAAGTCGATCCGTCCAGCACCCTGGTTGGGGCCAAGCCAGGCGAAGAAGTTGCCATTGCTGTAGTAGGCGTCCTGGGGGTAAGGCCCGTGGTACTGGCCCGTGCGCCAGTCTCCATAGAGCCAATCTTGGCCTGCTGTGGTAGTAAACTGCAGCCCAGGAATGGAGCTTCTGATTGCTTGGCCATCGACACCATTTTCGAAGTCAACAAACCCGTCAGCTCGGGCAGTGGGCACGGTGGACAAACCAGCGCTCCCAGCATTGACAAGAATGGTCAGGATAAGAGTGATTGCCAGGGATCGTTTCATGATACCTCCTGTCTCAGCCCGGTCATAGCGGCGGAGAGCGCAGCCAGGTGCCCCGCCATCATGAGCAGAAGACCAGTGCTCCGTCGCGAGCAGCCGCTACCTCCGGAGGTTCGCAAGCTGTCGAAGCGGCCCGTACATGGTCTCTCATGAACCTCATCCTCCGGCCTTCGACGCCCTACTTTCGAAACTCCGGCGTCGGGTCCTTCGGTTGTCCGGCTTGTCCTTGCTCTTCTCCGTCCACAGGAAGAACCGCGTCTCGCTCTTGGGGCTCAGGGCCGGGCCCTCCTTGGTGTCGCCCTGCATGGCGTTCTCTTGCCGTACCGTCACGTCCCACTCAAAGCGCCCCTGGTCCGCCTGGCCATAGAGCCACTCGGGCACGCGCCACTCCGTTGCCTGCGTCCAGGTGCCCTGGAACTGGGGCTGATCCTGCTGCATGTAGCGCAGCGAGACGTGATAGTACTCGTTGCCCTGCAGCTCGCCCACAGCTTCCCAGGTGAGCAGGATCATGGCACCCTCGCCGTGAAACGATGCCCCATTCCCGGGCGCGACCAGCGTTGGCGCCGGGTAGCGCTCCGATCCAGCCACGGCGCCAGGCGTGCCGATGGGGAAGAGCGGGGTCATGATTTTTGTCCAGTCCTGGATGCCCTGGAGGACGTCCTGCCATTTTACTGTCTGCCCGGCTGCCTGGCCTCCGGCGACTGGCTGCCCGCCTCCCGCAACCTGCCCTCCTGCTGCCGGCTGCCCCCCGGCTGCTGGCGGTATTGGAGTGGCGAGCGCGGGCACCGTGGCTACCACCGCCTGGGCCGTGGCTGCAAGCTGGCTGCCGGCCGTCGCCACCTGTGGGGGCAGCGCGATCGCCGGCGCGGGCGTGCTGGCCGCAGCGGCCGTCTTGCCGTCGGCCGCCCCTCCCAGGACAACAACAGCCAGCACGATCAGGGCTAGCAGCAGCACGGCCGCAAGGCCGCCCAGCGCATAGATCCAGGGCGAGACACCGGCGCCAGCGCGGGGGGCTTCCGCTGCGTATTCGTCTCCGAAAGGCTCTGCCCTGTCATAGTCCTCTCGGACAGAGAAAGCATGCTGCCCACCCATGGCGATGACGCTGCCAGGATGGATGGGCAAGGCCTGGTGGGCCGGCAGACTCTGGCCGTCGAGTGTGGTTCCGTTGGTGCTGCCCAGGTCCTCCAATAGATAGTTGTGGCCATCGTACTGGATCGCGGCGTGGTAGCGCGAGACTTGGGACAGGCTCAACACAATGTCATTGTCTGGACCGCGACCCAGGATGGTGCGCCCAGGGTAGAGCGGTACTTCCCGACCGTCGTAGAGGACCAGTTTCAATCGCTCCATTTCTTTCCTCCTCGCCCTGGATTGCTGGCCAGGGCCTTGTATTGCTCGCGGGACATTGGCTGCGCTCGTCCGGCGCAGGTTCGGGCGGGAACGGGGGGCTTGCTGTAGGTGTCTTCAGCCGGCAACCCGCTCGCTCTAAGCCAAGGCAAAGACCAGGAGCACGCCCAGCGTCATCAGCAGGATCACGGTCAGAATGGCCATGATAATGGCCAGGGCCCATATTCCCCTTTCGTTCGAGGGACCCCCGGCCGATCCGCTCCTTGTCTGGGGGAAAGGCCGGGCAACGATCGGCTCGGTTGGTGTCGTACGCTGGACCGGCCTTACCTGCTGTTGCTCCTCTCTCCATTCGGACCCGGCTGGCGCTGTTCCTGGCAGAGGGTGGCCGCAGCGTACGCAGTAGACTGAGGCCGGGTGGTTGGCAGTGCCACACTGGGCGCAGAATGTCTGGCTGACCATCAGGTACTGGAAGCCCATCGGCGGCGTCCCATCGCCATTGCGCCAGGACTGGCCCCCGGGTGGCAAGGGGCCCGGTCGCACACAAGTGTCTCGCTGCGCAAGGTAGGTCAGCCGGGCGTCGCCCATGGCGATCACGTCGTTGTGATGCAAGAGAAGGGGCGCCCGCAGGAGCTGGCCATTTACAAACGTTCCATGGGTGCTGCCCAAATCTTCGATGACGACTTGATCGCCGTTGTGCCAGACCCAGGCGTGGCGCCGGGAAGCAAGGCCCGATCGCAACCGCAGATCGTTGTCCCAGCCCCGGCCGATCATCATCTGCCAGCGGACCGGCTCCCAACGGATTCCACTGCCATCTTGTACGACAAACTCGCCCATTGTCCTTCCCCTCCAACCTGAGCCAACGCCTATGCCGCAGGCGGTCACCCATGCTTCAGGTCGTCGTTGCCTGCTGCCGTCCGAACAGAGCCCCCAAGACGCGGCTCCTGCACGGCAGCCAGGAAGATGCCAGGGCCGGCTCAGTACAGGTGGATCGTGAACACCGTGTTGCTGACTCTTATCTGTTCGCCGCCGCGCAGGCGTATCTGCGTGATGCGGCGGCCGTTTACATAGGTGCCGTGGGTGCTGTTTGTGTCTACCAGGTACAGCCCGTCCCTCTGCCATTCCAGGCGCGCGTGTTGCCGGGACGCTTGCGGATCTGGCAGAGTGATGTCGCATCTGCTGCTCCGGCCCAGGGCGATCATCGGTCGCGCCAGCGGAAACTGTGCGTCCCGCAAGGGTCCGCTGCGGATCAACAGCATGGCAGCCGGCACGCCTGCGGACTGGTACTTTGGTGGCTCGGGCTGGTGCGTTGGTGGACGGGGTAGCGACGATGGAGTGAAGCTGCGGTAGGCAACCCCGCCCCTTACTGGCTGCCTCAATGGCACTGGTGTTGGTGTCGCCAGCTTGGTCTTGGGCCGCTGGGCAAAGAGTACCAGCACGAGCAGCCCTGCTACGATGGCCAGCAGCGACATGAAGACCAATAGTACGATTACTGCAATCTCAGATTCTGGCATACCCATCCTCTCTCAACATTGGCCGCGCACTCCCCCCCACGGGGTATGCTCTCAGTTCTTCCGTCAAGAAACTGCGACTCAGTGGAAAACCCTTGTCTCCAGACGCAGCGGTTCTCTCCAAAGACGCCCCCGTAGCGAGCAGGATCACGCCGCCCAGGGCCAACGCCAGAAAGGCTAGCCCGAAAACGAGCAAGATCCGGGTGCGCACTTGTCCCTCCTCTTCCGATCAGGCGGTTCTCGAGTGGCAGCCCTGGCTTTGGCGCTTCCTGCGATGGGTCTGTCCTCATTTAGGCGCGGCTACTTCCTGGCGGAGGTTCAGGTACACGGCGCAGGCACTAGCCAGGTAGAGCAGGCGCGGGATACTCAGGGTCAGCACCAGCAGCGCGAGCAACCACAACCCAAATAGAAAGCGCGAGATCTTGTAGGTCGCCGGCAGCCCAGGCCCGCCAGCGATGCCAAGCAACCAGAAAGATAGGCTCGACATCAGGTCCTCAATGTTTAGCGGCAGGCCGCTCAGGACCGTCACAAACTTGCCCGTGCCCATGCCGGCGGAGGTCAGGGTCAGGGTGGTATACGCCGCAACGGACAGTAGGTAGAGGCTAAACAGGAAGAGGAGCAGCGCCGCCAGGCCTGCCAACATCATGTAGCCAACCAGTCGGATCGGAGCGCGGCGGACCATGTCCAGCACATGGGTCAGTGTGTCGCCGATGCCCATACCACGGTCGGCAACGGTTGGGGCAATCAGCGCTGTTCCGAACCAGGCGACGAGGATGATCACCAGGTTCAGGGCCAGCAGGGGAAGAAAGGCCAGCGACACCAACAACTCCCCCAGATAGTCAATGCGCCCAACGAGCAGCAGCATGAATTCTGCTACCAGGGCCAGTACCAGACCCAGGCTCAAGACCACCGGGGACAGGAGAAACGAGAGATAGGTCTGCCTGACATAGCCTGCTGCCTCCCGGAGGTCCTCCTTTCTGCCTTCCCTCAGTTGGACCAGGATCAACCGGCTGATGACGGCCGTCACAAAGGTGGAGCTGAGCCATACGGTGCCCAGACCAACCAGGCCGATGGCGGCAGCGATCGCGGTACTTTCAAAGAGGACCTGGGTTGCGATCCAGAAGAAAAGCAGCCCTACCACACCCGTAACCAGGAAACCAACAAACAGCAGCCCCAGTTTTCGGTAATCCAGTGCGACGTCGATCGCCCGCAGGATCATGTCCAGGCCTCCAGCCGCAGGGACGGACGATGGGGCGCCTGCCGCGGCGGGCCGGATCGCGAGCCGGATGGCGTCGGCCGTGACGGTGACGGTCATGGTTGGACCAAAGCGCAAAGATGCGCCCGGAGACACCTGCGCGGCCTGACCCGGCGGCAGCCGTCTGCCCCCAAGAAAGGTGCCGTTCGTGCTGCCCAGATCGACGACCACGCACTGCTGCCGCCCGTCCCAGTGTAGTTCCGCGTGCCTTCGGGACATGGACCCATCGTCTAGTACAATGTCATTGTCCGCTGCCCGGCCAACGGTGTTCACGCCGACCCTCAGCGGATGGGTCTGGCCATCGTCCGTCGTCAGCCTCATCGGTTCTCCCCCACCCATCTCACTGTATTGGCGACGGGCCGGAATTCAGGACGGTCGCCAGGGCCCATCCCAGCCCCATCACCGCCACGGCGATCAGCAGTACGGCCAGGATCAGCAGCGCCCGCCGCAGGCGCTCATCTTCCACCGGCACCAGGTCCTGCAGGTCTTTAGCCCAGTCCAGCCAGGCGTCGGGCCGCGTCAGCCTCTCCAGGGTGCTTGGGAACGTGGGCTCATCCACCTCTGCCCCTTGCCCGAGAACCCGGACCACGATCACGCTGATGTTGTCTGGGCCACCCTTCTGGTTGGCGGCGGCCACCAGGGCTTCCGCCGCCTGCTGGGGTGGATGTCGAAGCATGATTGCGTTGATCTCGGGATCGGACACGGGAGTAGTCAGACCATCCGAACAAAGGAGAACCTGATCGCCCTGGCGCAGCGTCCGGAAGTGGTTCACGTACACCTTTACGTCAGGTTTCAAGCCGAGCGCCCGGGTGATGAGGTGGCTGCCAACCCACTCCCCTGACGGCTCCCCGCCCCAATCGGCGGCCCAGCTATGGTCCTCTGAAAGCTGGCGCAGCTTCCCATGCCGCTGTAGATAGGCCCGGCTGTCACCCACGTTGGCGATCCACAGTTCGTCCTGCCGCACGACGGCGGCGACGATGGTTGTGCCCCAGCGCGCTCTGCCCTCTGCGCCCACGCTGGCCGCATAGGCGTAGAGGCTGGCGCTGGCTTTCCGGATGGCCCGCCCCAAGCTGGCGTCCACCCGGACATCTGGGTCCTGCATATAGCTTCGGATGACCTGGTTTACAGCGCGCCGGCTCGCCTCGTCGCCGCTCCGGTGACCACCCATCCCATCCGCCACCAGAAAGAGAGATCCTTTCCGGGCCAGCACCTCCGGGTTTTCGTGCTGAAAGGTTCCGATCCAGTCCTCGTTGTTTTCTCTATGCAGTCCAGGATCGGAGAACTGGCCAACTTCCAGCTCCAAGACGGGATGGGATCTAGTCACAGGCTCCCTCCCTCACTGCCTGCCTGGTCGAGAGGATGTTTCGAATCATTGGGTCCCCGTCACATCCCAGATTGTGATCACCAGGGGTGAGGTTGCCCCACCGATCTTGGGGCCCGCCGAGACCGAGATACCCCAGATGGTTGGATCGGGTACCGGCGCGGCGACGTTGAACGTGTGGGGCGTAAAGCCCTCAATGAACTCGATCTGGGGCGCTGCGACCTTGCCGCTGGCGCTGGTTGCCGATTGGCTCCACTGTCCGTTGAACGCCGCTCGTGAGCCATTAGCGGTCGCGATCTCTACCCGGTAGTTGTGGCCGCCGCGCAGCGGATGGCTGGCGACAATGACCGGGGCCAGCGGACCCACGCTCTGTTGGCGGGCGACGGCCACCGGCTCGCTGCCGGTTGGGCCGGCGGCTGGCTCGCCAAGGTTGTCCAGCGAGGGCGGCGGGATCAGCGTGACCGTCGACTCTACTGCGGGGGCCACGGCGGTCGGATTCCCTTGATCCATCGAAATCCCCGTGTCCCCGCCATCCCCCTTGGTGAGCAACTGGTATCCCAGAAAACCGATCCCGCACAGGGCAACGACGATGACAACGGCCAGAATGCCTACGATGGTCTTTTCCTTGGAGCTCATCTGAGAAAAAGACATTTCACCTCCTCCTTTCACCTGCTGTTACCCTCTTTCACTTCCGATGTGCCGAGCGATCCTACGCTTCGCATCGATTCGACGGAACGGCGTCAGTTAGGGTATCTCCCGGCTGCTCCTTCAAAACGTTTCCCGCAGTTGGACCAGCATCTCCCGGATGGGTCCGAACAACTCCTGGATCGCTGGGTCGTTGGGTTGAATGTTTATGGGAATGGTCAGGTCCAACGGGACCTCCGTCTCAATGTGAAAAGTCTCGTCTATGCGGACCGGGACCGCAGTCTTGATGGGCACGGTCGTATTGATCGGCACCGAGATCTTGAATGGCGCGCCAATTCCCAGGTCGATGGGGACCTGGACCGTGGTATTGATCGGGAAATTCCCCTCGAATGGAAAGTCAAATTCCTGTTTGAAGGGGATATCTCCCTTGAATGGGACCGTCTGGGCCAGATGATAGTCGTACTGGAAGCCCTGCCCGCTCAGGTTGTCCAATGCGGCTATTGCCGCGTCAAGTCCGCTCACGGCCGTCTGCCGCACCGACAGCAGTCTGTAGATCAGGAAGCCGTTCAGAGCAAGGGACAACAGGCTCATGGCCAGGCTGGCAAGCACCAGCGTCCAGAGGACACACGGTGTATGCCGCGGTGGCATTTCTGCTTGGACCGGCTCCAGACGGTTCGGAAGTGGCTCCGGCGTGGGGATCTCATCCTGGCTCCCCAGGTTCAGGGTGTCTACCTGCCCGGCTTCCTCTCCATCGACAAGTGTAACCTCGTTGTCCTTCACGGGCGGCGCCGGCACGTGGTGTGCCGGGCGGCCCTCCTGCCAATTCGGCGGCACCAATGGCTGTGTTATGCGCTCATGTCGGTCCTCGGTGCTTGGCATCAACGATCCTTTCCTTGGCTTTTTTGCCTGCTCTTTCTGATGTGTTACGCTCCTCCAACCTCCGGCCAAACCTTCTTCGTCACTGGCGGTCTGGCCCGGTGAAACCGCCCTACCCTACATGATGGCCTATCGCCGTCAGTTTTGCATCTGCATGTCATTTCTGCGGCTGGTCGTACCCCTCTCCAGACCTTCCCTGCTCCTCAGACGTCCCCTAGCATCGCCCGCACCTTTGCTTCGGCCTGGGCGATGGGTTGGGCCATCGGACTCTCTTCGGCTGTCATCGCCTGGGCCTGGGCCAATGCTGGATAGCCCGCTTCCCGCTCAGCCTGGAACTGGCGGGCAAAGGCGCCGCTCTGGATCTCCGCCAGCGTCTCGCTGAACCGCGTACCGATGTCAGACATCATTAGTTGCATCGTGCGCAGGAACCCGCCGTACAGGGCTGTTGGGCCATGACTGTCAGAGGCGCGGTAGAACCCCTTCTCGCGAAATGCCTGCCACACCGTCTCCATCTCGCCCGACATGTACATCTCCATGACCATCGCCTCGGGCGGGATGCCGGCCTCGACACCCAGGGTAAAAGCGCTCATCACCGCCACCCCGATCGCCGCGCCCAGCGTCTGCTCGACAAACAGATCCAGGTCTGCCTCCCGGCGGGCATCAAGCTCAAGCGCGCCAGCGTACAGTACGCCCACAGCGCCCGCAATGCCGAGCAGCCGGTCCCAGGCCCTACCACTGGCATCCTGCTCCACCGAGACGTAGGCAAAGAAGCCCTGCCGGTTCAAGAATCGCTGCCGGGCGTGCTCCCCACCCATGCGCGGGGCCAACAGCAGAACGTCCACCCCTGGCGGGTGGTTGGACCAAGCCGTAGGCCAGGTTGTAGCCCGAGGCAAAGATGACGGCCGAGCCTGGCCTGAGGTTCGGCCCCAGGTCGGATGCAAATACCTCCGGGATCACCTCGTCTGGCAGCAGGACCAGCACGATGTCCGAGGCGGCCACGGCCTCGCCGATCTCCAGGACGGCAAAGCCATCGCTGCGGGCCTGGTCGGCGTATTCGTCGGATATGTTGCCTACCACCAGAGGTTCTACACCCGAATCGCGCAGGTTCAGGGCAAGGGCGCTGCCCAGGTTACCATACCCCACCACGCCTACCCGCTCCCCCTCCAGGGCACGGGGGTTGGCGTCGGCGGCCGAAAAGAAACGGTACAGGTTGTCGTTCGATGTCACAGTGATGATTCTCCTTCCTGGTGATCAGTGCTGGATCGCTGATTCTGCCTGGTCGCGGGTCCCTCCACCACCCGCTGGTACAGGCCCGAGCGGTTCCAGCGGTAGGCGATGGCCGCCATCAGCGGGTTCTCCGTCTCGCGCCAGGTGTTCCATGCCCGCCGGGCCGCGACAGCTCGCGAGCCCACGGCCTGCGTCGCCCACACCAGGCCCTCTTCTAGTTGCTCTGACGTCATGTCGCGGGGCCGAAAGACGGCCGTCCGCAGGTCGTAGCGGCCATAGTCCTCCGGAAAGTCGGTGTAGAGTAGTCGATCTTCCTGGGCCAACCGGTCGTACAGGTCGGTGCCCGGATAGGGTGTCAGCAATCCAAAATGGGCCACGTCCATCCCTGATTTTAGCACAAACTCTGCTGTTCGCTCAAAAATATCGGGTCCGTCGCCGTCGTTGCCAAAGATGAAGGTGCCTGACGAGGCCAGGCCGTGATCGTGCAGTTTGGCGATCCTGTCCCTGTACCCGTTCACGCCAACCTTCAGATTCACCCCCTTGCGCATCAGGCGTAGGCTCTCTTCGCTGACCGACTCGAAGCCGATCAGCACCGTCATGCAACCACTGCCTCTCAGCGCCGCCAGTACCTGGTGATCGTCGGCGATGTCCAGTGAGGCCTGAACCGCGTAGGGCCTGTCCTGGCCCTGTTCCGCGATGCCCTCAAAGAGGGACAGCGCCCACTCGCGGTCGGTAAAGACGTTCTCGTCGGTGAAGAGGAGCGGCCGCTTGTTGCCAACGCCCGCCATCTCGGCCAATACCTCTTCGGGCGGGCGCTTGCGGTAGTGCCCGCCGTCCAGCTTCCACAGCGTACAAAACTCGCAGCGGTAGCGACAGCCCCGCGAAGCCAGAGATCAGTTGCAGAAAGTAGCGGTGTTGGTATAGATCTCGCCGTGGCCAGGGCAGGTCACGCAGAGGGATCGCGGCCCCGTTGTAGCGCCGTTTCAGCTTCCCGGCCTCGAAATCGCGGATCAGAGACGGCCAATTCCGTTCCGCCTCTCCCTGAAAGACGACGTCCACATACTTGGCCGCTTCGTCGGGTCGCAGGGTGGCATGGACCCCGCCCATCACGACTGGTACTCCCCGATCCCGATAGCCCTGGGCAAGGGCATAGGCCTGTGGAGCAGTGATGCTCAGCGACGTAATGCCTACCAGGTCTGGCCTGCCCCAAGCCCCGTCGGCGGGGACATCCTCGCCTACCTCGTCTACGATCCGCACTTGCCAATGGGGCGGCGTCAGCGCGGCGACGTAGGCCAGGCCCAGGGGCTCCATGGTCGCCATGCCGCCAGCGTTGCGCAGCCGCTGGCCGTTGGCCTTCATGGCTGGGTTGACGAGTAGCAGCCTTGGTCCCACGGTTCGCCTTTCGCCCCTGAGCGTCACGCCTAAATCACATCTTTCTGTTTCTGGAACAGCAGCGTCACCCCAAAGAACAGGAGGC
Organism: uncultured Chloroflexia bacterium; assembly: GCA_963700285.1. Lineage (GTDB taxonomy): Bacteria > Chloroflexota > Anaerolineae > JAAYZQ01 > JAAYZQ01 > CAWANP01. Next base: position 1,751,908 of record CAVOXA010000001.1, read on the forward strand.
TGAGGACTCCCAGCGCCAGCCAGGAGGCTTTGATATCTGCCTCAAAGGCCGTCTTGTATCGCGTAAAAATCTCGTCGATCTTTTCCTCGGCTCCGCGGACAGCTCCCTCCCGTGTTCCCTGCCACTCCTGACGGTCTGTGATGTACCGCTCCATCTCGTTGTTCTGCCAATCCTCCATCTGATCCTGTCTTCTCTCTCCATCTTTTTTGCCAGCAGCTTCGCGGGTTGCCTGCCATCCCTCCAGTTTTCTCTGGTCCTTTGGCTTGGGAGGCGGCGTGGAGCTTGGCAGGGGCGTCGGCGTGGGCGGCTTTGCCGGCTCTAGTGCGGCGAGGGCTTTACGGGCTTCAGCATCATAGAGATCTGGATTCTGGATCCCGGGGAAATAGCACAGCCTGAACAACTGCTCGCCCATACACTGGCATTGCCGCCGATCCTTGTCATCTTGATCCCAGTTCTTTCCGTTCCTCCTTGGGCAGGTCCCAGCAGGGGTCTTCCACGACGTTCTCGCCGATGCCCGTGATGCGCACCAGTCCCTCAAAGGCCCACCGGGTGGACGTAGCGGCGCTGATAGAGTCTCCGCCGGGGATGAGGTCGCGGGGCAGCAGCGCGCCGGCAAACAGGAACTGGGGCACCAGCACGATCACGACCAGAAAGAGGGCGATGTTCTGGTTGGGCGACGCCGCCGAAATGAGCAACCCGAGCATATAGCCCGACAGGGTGCACAGAAAGATGGTGATGTACATGGCCGAGTAGCCCCACTCGCCGCCGTAGAACTGGGGATCGACAAAGACCTTCTTGGCCAGGACAAAGATGACCGACTGGTAGGCGGCCAGGATGACGCCCACCCACACCTTGGACAGGATGTAGGGCATCAGCTTGAGCACGACGGTCCGCTCCCGCCGGTAGATGTCGACCTCTTTGACGATCTCGCGCACCGAGCTGAGGGCGCCGGTCAGGATGCCGATGAGGCCCATCATGAACAGCATGGTGATGATCTGCGCTGCGTCGCCGTTCACCGACGTCGAACAGCTCCTTGCCCCAGATAAAGTCCATCAGGCCGATCAGGGGCGCCACGGCCAGCATCAGGGCCAGGCCCACCTTGTCCTGGGCGATGATGCGCAGGTTGCGGGCCGAGAGGATCAGGAACTGCCGGAAGGCCGATACCTGCCGCTTCTGCGGGCGTCTGGCGGGCCGGCAGTGGACGTGGGCGTGCGCTGCTGTCTCCTTCAAGTTCTTGCAGGCGGTCGACGACGTACTCCTGGTACTGGGCGGAGCGGCGGAAGCGCTCGCCCCACTCCTCGGGCGTGCCGCGCGTTTCCATCAGCCGGTAGATGTCGTCGAACTCGACCTGTTCCTTGTAGCGGCGCTCCTCGGCCGTCCGGTATTGCTCAAAGTACTCCAGCGCCTCGTTGGGCGGGCCAAAGATAGGCCAGGTAGCCGCCCTTGGCCAGGAACACCACCTGGTCGCACATCATCACGTTCTTGGTGGCGTGGGTGACCAGGATGACCGTGCGCCCGCCATCGGCCAGGTCGCGCAGCAGCTCCATCATCTCGGTCTCGGTGCCGGGGTCCAGGCCCGAGGTGGCCTCGTCCAGGAAAAACAGGCCCGGCTTGGTGAGCAGCTCGACGCCCATGGACACCCGCTTGCGCTGCCCGCCACTCAGGGCGCGTGATGAGGTTGTTTCGCTGCGCGCTCCAGCCCCAGCTCGTCGAGCACCTCCATGATGCGCCGGTGCCGTTCCTCCTTGGAGGTGTCGGCCGGCATCCGCAGTTGAGCCGCATAGTCCAGCGCGCTGTAGACCGTCAGCTCGCGGTGGATGATGTCTTCTTGGGGCACGTAGCCCATCTCGCTGCGGTACTCGTCCATGTGGGTGTACAGGTTCTGGCCGTTGACCAGCACCCGTGACTTGGGGCCGTTGGCCGGATTGAAGCCGGTCAGGGCGTTCATCAGCGTCGACTTGCCGGCGCCGCTGGCCCCCACCAGGGCCACGAACTCTTTGGGATAGATCGAGATTGAGACGCTCTTCAGGATGTTGACCGTCTTGCGAGTACCACTTTTCGATGCGCAGGGCATCCAGCCGGATGTTGCCTGCCTCGTCGAAATGGCGTGATGCCGTCCTCCTGAAAGACCAGCCGGAACGATGCGATGTCGGATCTCGTCGCCTTCCTGGATCCAGGCCTCCTTCTTCACCCGTTTGCCGTTGACAAAGGTCCCGTTGTCGCTGTTCAGGTCCCGCAGCCGGAAGCGTGCGCCAAACTGCTCGATGACGGCGTGATAGCGGGACACGCGGGGATGTTGCAGCGCAACGACGTTGCTGCTGTGCCGTCCGATGGTGATGCGCCGGCTTCCGCCTGGGCAGGTCTGCGCATGTCCAGGTACTGGGTCTTGGGGTCTTCGATGCCGCTTTTCGGCCTCGCTCCGGCAGAAAGCCGATGTGCGCCCGGTACTGGAGGGCGATGCGTCTGTCCAATGTACAGCACGTCGCCGTCGGCCAGGACATGCTGGGCCACCCGCTGACCCTGGTAGGTCAGGCCGTTTGTGCTGCCCAGATCGACGATGCGGTAGGTGTTTCCCAGTCGCTCCAGCCGTGCGTGATGGCCCGACACCAGCGGGTCGTTGAGCTGTACGTCGTTGTCCGACCCACGCCCCACCGTCACGACTCCTTTGTCCAGGGGGTATTTCTCCACACGGCCGCTCACATAGACGGCCAGTCCTGGCGCCGGGTCTGATGAGATCTGCACTTTATCGCCAAGTCGTGGCGGAACATGATCCTTTGCCTGGGGCGATTGGATCTGGAAGGTGAACTCGTCGATCCGGACCGCGTCGCCGGGGCGCAGGGGGGTCGCTTTCCTAGGTGGGAGCCGCTGGCCATTGAGGTAGGTACCATTGCTGGAGTTCAGATCCTCCACGAGCCAGCCATCACGGCCCCAGACAAACTGGGCGTGTCTGCCTGAGACGTTGGGGTCCTCCAGGACAACGTCGTTCTGCCTGCCCCTTCCCAGCCTCAAAATCGATTGGTAGATGGGCAGCTCATCCTGGCCGCCCCTGGCAATCTGGACTTGTAGGATACCATGAAGCTGTTGGGCACTCATTCAGAAGGAATCTCCTCGCAAAAGATGGTACGAATCACTGTCCAAGACAGGCCTCATTTCTGTTGGTCGGACGCCTGTCTCAGGGCTACGATGAACTCCCGCGTAGTGGCATATCGCCGCCCGGGATCAGGTCGCAGGGTCTTCAGGACGACATGGTCCAACGCAGGCGCGATGCTCGGCTTTAGATGGCTCGGCGGGGCGGGAGTCTCCAGGCCAAAAGCAGGTGGAAGCTGGGCCGTCAGCATCTCATAGAGGCAGACGCCCAGTCCATACTGGTCGCTTTGCAGCATGGCCGCTCCGTTGAACTGCTCGTAGGCCATGTAGCGCGGGGTGCCGATGCGCGTGCGCGCCACCTGGCTCTCGCCTAGCATGGCGACGATGCCAAAGTCCGCTACCTTGGCCCCTCCTGTCTGGTCCAACAGGATGTTGGCTGGCTTGATGTCCCGATGGATGATCCCTTTTCGGTGGGCATGGTCCAGCGCCTCGGCTATCTGGAGGGCGATGGCCGTGGCTTGCCTGGGCTTCATGGGCCCCCAGTGGCTCAGGCCCTGTGCCAATGTGGGCCCTCTGACCAGTTCCATGGCCAGATAGTAGCATCCCTGCGATTCTCCTGCGTCAAAGACCGTCACGATATTCGGGTGCGAAAGCTGGGCCAGGATGCGTCCCTCGCGCCGGAATCGCTCCACAAAATCGGCTGTGGCAGTCAACTCGGGGGCCAGCAGCTTCAAGGCGACTTCCCGGTGCAACGCTGTGTGGCGTGCCCGATAGACCACGGCCATTCCCCCATGCCCAAGTTCCTCCTGGATCAGGTACCGGTCAAGCACAGTGCCGGGGGCCGGGCACCTGGCCGGTGGTGTCGGTTGCTGGCGCCTGGTATGCACCGCGGGCTGGCGTTGTTTGGCCCTCGTCTCCTGTCTTCCACCGTCACCCAGGTATTGGCGGCGCTGCGGCTTCCGGCTGGTGCGTTTGCCCGCTACTTTCCATAACAATGCGCCTATCGCGGCGACCAATGCTATCGTCAGCAGGAATATGGCCCCATAGGAGACAAGGTCTGCCCCTGGTACGGCGGGCTTTTCTGCCCGGACCGTCAAGATATATTCCGTCTCAGCATCGTCGCCCTCGTACGATGTAAAGTACCAACTTATGCGGTTCTTTGCTTCCTTCTCTGTGCGGGCCCGTGTGGTCTGTAGGTCAGTGTACTCTGTGATCCTCCCGGGCATGGTCACCCGGTATAGCATGGGCTGGCCCTCGACCAGCCATAGCTGCTGGGGGCTTATTCGGGTCTGGATGGTGTAAGTGCTCTTCAAGGTTTCTTCTTCGTACCAGCCGTCGATTTGCAGGCCTCCTGCGCTCCCCACAAAGCATGTGATCTGGCCCGGGATTTCGCTAAAGCTGCGAAAATCGAACACCGCCTGGATCCCGGTATACTGCTCGTCTTCGTAGGGCAAGGTCCGGGCACCGCACGCTTCGACTTTGCGCCGAGCCTCTTCCAGGTCTTGTTCCTCCGCTGCGGCTTCTTGCGACCCTTCTTCTGCCCTGGCTGATGCGAAGAGAAAGACGTTGCGCCCACTGCCATCGTCCCATACTTCGGTGGTGACCTGCTTGATGCCACAGCCCAGCACAAAAAGGGCCAACCCCATGACCAATAGGAGGAGTGCTTGCGCCAGGCGGTCCTTAAGGTTGCTCACAGGGATGGCTCCAGGCCCTGTGCGCTGCGCCATACCTGCAAGGCAAATAGAACACCTGCGGTACCCAGGAGCGCCAGATCCAGACCAAAAAACAGCGCCAGCCCCTGAGAGGTTGCATAGTCTCCCCGTAGCAAGCCGATAGCCGCGCGGCTGGCGCTGTAGATCGAGACATAGGTCAGTACCAGAAAACCAGGATAAGGCTTGTTCTTTCGCACTTTCCACAAGAAGGCAAACAAAGTCAACCCGACGGTGCTGTAGAGGAGCTGGGTGGGGTAGCGCACGGCCCAGCTACCATCTATGTCGGGCAGGAACGCCCCGAGCATGCCGCTGGTCTCCCGGCCGTAGCAACAGCCATTCAAAAAGCAGCCCCAGCGCATGATCCCCTCCGCCATGGCCGCTGCTGGCACGAGCAGGTCGAAAAAGTGCCAGGTGTTCAGACCCGCACGCCGGCCGTAGGCGTAGGTCCACAACAACAGGGCTACGATCGCGCCGCAGGCGGCTTCGCCCTCCCCTTGCCAGAAGGGCAGGACCCGTCCCAGATCGCCACCCTTCTCCTGCCAATGCAAAAGCACGTAACTCAGGCGTCCCCCAAGCAGGGCGCTCACAATGGCCCCAGCGCAGAAGCCATACACGGCTCCTGGCCGCAGTCCAGCCTCTCTCCAGCCCCGGCGCAAGAGTAGATAGCCAGCGATCATCCCCAGCAATAGGAAGATGCTGTAGGAGCGGATGGCGTATGGACCGACGTGAAACAAAACGGGATGCATCGCTGCTATTCCAGCTTGAACTCCTGACCTTGATGAAAAAGGCTGTGTTGGGATCGGCTGGCGGCCCACGCTGCGCTGCGCTGGATGCGTAGCCTGACGGCTTCGCCTCCCTTCTCCGGAATCCATTGGATTTTGAGCGAGGTATCGCCGATCCTCACGCGACTCCTGGAGCTCAAGCGGCGCGGAGAGCGATCTGGCCTCGCTCACATAGGCGCCGATCTCACTGCCAAGGTCCCCAACCGCAACCGAGTTGCCTTCGGGCCAGATCGCGGCAGCCTACCGCGATGCCAGCGTGTCCTGGATGCCAACACCAGTATTGGCCGACTGTCCCCCAATTGCCGGATGTCTCAGCTCAACCCAACGCCCCTCGGAGACCGCCAACTCCCGCGTGATTGCCGTTGCCTCTCTTTCCCCCCAGTGCTAGGCGCTGACCCCAACCTCCGCCTCCCTAGCGCGAGTGAGACAATGGGTCTCAAGACCATGTGCGCCAAAGCAGTCGGCCCTTTCTCAGCCAGGATGCTGCCGCACCCGCTTTCGATTCAGCAATGACAGCGTCAATCGCCCGATCCCGCCCACGATCAGTAGTACAAGCCCAGAGATTGTGAGCCAAACTCCAGGCAGAATGGCCATCTCTATGTCGGTGAGATAGTCAACGCCTTTCATGATCTGATCCACTTGAATGTCAAAAAGAAGGTTCAGGGCTCTTGCGTGGTTGTAGAGTTGGAGAAACGTTCGCAGGTCAAGGGCAACCGCCACGATGGCAAAAAGACCGGCGAGTAGGTATACGATCCCCGGCACCACCCACGTACGGTGGAAGAACATGTCTACGATCAGAAAGACCAGGCTGATCGCGGCGATGGCAAGCGTCAGTGTCCCATAGGAGTCTATTCCCATGATCTCGCGCGTGAAAAGGCGGCTAGGATCGGTCCCAAACAGGCTGGAGAGTATGCCTACTCCTGCCTGAATAAGTGGGTCTAGCTCCTTGGACACAGTTCCAGTGATCCTCACCCAGGGTAGAAAGGCTCCGCTCGCAAGGAACACCACTGCTGCTGCCACGAGCCCCTGTACGAACCAGAAGGCCACTGCTCGGCCCTCCCAGGCACCCTTGCTGGCGGGAGACTTGGCGGCCGGCGGCCGGGATGCGGGCCGAGAGGCGCCTCCGGGCTGTCTGGCGTGTACGGCCGGCGGCGCCGGTACCAGATGCTGCATCTCTGCTGTTTTCTCTCGCTGGCTGCTGGGTTGTGCGGTCCGGTTGGCGGGCTGGCCCGCTGCTACCGGGGAAGGGGGACGCGCGCCAGACTCACGCAAGACCATCGTTGTCTCGCCGATGGTGATCCGATCCCCCAGGCGCAGAGCGTATGGGTGGTGGACCTCCAGTCCATTCACGTAAGTGCGATTGGTGCTGCCGCGATCCACCACGAACCACGTCTGTCTCTGGTCATCCCAGCGGATGTCGGCATGGCGGCGCGATGCCCGTACGTCATTCAGGACAATGTGACAGTCCGAGGAGCGGCCCACGCAGAGTCGCGTTTGTCTCGTTGGGTCCAGGGGATACGAACGACCTGCCGTTGGGCCTTCCTGAAGGATTAGCGTAGCTTTCATTGTCAGTTCCTATCACGTAGCGGCCGGCTGAGTGGGTGTGCAAGAAAACCCAGGGCGCTGGCCGATCGTGCACCAGCACCCCACACTGCTCGCTACGGTGAGATTACGACCAAGGTAGCTAGCACACCTAGCACCAGTAGCAGCACGGCCGTCACGCCAATCATGGCGAATATCAAAGGGTGAAGAGCGCCATCCGCCGGCCCCGCGGCTGCGTCTGAATAGCCAGGCTCGTCGATGGGCGCCATGCCTGCTTCGTCGTACAGCGCGTAGAAGGCAAGTACCGTACTGGCCAGTCGAACGCGGTCGCCGGAAGAGAGCAGGTGGGGCACGTGCGGCTGAATCGCCTGCTCGTTGACAAAGGTACCGTTCCGGCTGTTCAGATCTTTGATGATCCAGTCACCGTTCTCGTAGCTGACCCTCGCGTGTTGGCGCGAAGCTAGCTCGTCAGCCAGTACAATGTCGCACTGCAAAGAGCGCCCCAGCGTGGCCTGACCGTCGGCCACCAGGTGTTCCTGACCAACATCTGGGCCATCCATTACCACGAACCTGGCAACTGGAGACATGAAACCTCCTCCAAGGCCACAGCGTTTTGAATCTGCTCAGCCCTGCCGTTCTGCGGCCGTCGGGTGCGACACTCGGCGATGTCTTGGTTCGGCTGCCCTACTCGACCCAATCCATCCGGGTCCAGGTCCACTCTGGTCCGGTCTCGCCGTCGAACATCTCAAAAGCCCCGCCGCCGATGCCTGACGTCACCCAGACCGCCCCCTGCCCGCCCCGGTCAGAACGAAAGGCGATCCGCAGGCCACTGGGTGACCATACCGGCATGGTATCGGTGGCTGCGTTAAGTGTGATACGCCGCAACCAGGACCCGTCCGAGTTGATAACATAGATCTCCCAGTTCCCATCCCGGTCGGACATGAAGGCGATCTGCCCGCCGTTGGGCGACCACCGGGGCGCTGCATCGTTGGCATGGGTCGTGATCTGTCTCGGATTCGAGCCGTCGGCGTTGGCCACCACCACTCCACACCTGCCCCCGCTCACACAACCCCGGTATACGATCTGATCGCCCGCCGGCGACCAGGCAGGATACTCCCCCGAGCCAATGTCCCGGCGCCCGGTCCCATCTCGATTGATGACGTGCAGGGACTTTAGATCGTCGTTGAAGAATGAGATGCGCTCGCCATCGGGGGCAAAAGAGGGGTAGCCGTCCTTGTCCACAGCCGTCAGCGGCTGGTCGTCGTTGCCATCGGTGTTGACCACCCGTAGGCCGGCCGTGTCGGCGCCCCAGGAGTGATAGACCAGGCGCTGGCCATCGGGTGAAAAGTCCGGATCGCCAGCCTCCTCGATAAAAAGAGAGACCTGCCCATCCGCAGCATCGGCCAGATAGAGGTCGTATTCTTCCCTATCCTTGTCATAGATGCCCAGGGCCATCCGTCCCTCGACCGGCCCCAATTTTGGCAAAGCGATCCCCTGGCCCGGAAAGACGAGGTTCAGCAGCGCCTGGGTATCCTGCTCTGAAAGGCCCGGGAAAGAGGCGGCGACCACCTGAGGTAACCGTGCCGGAATCACGCCAGGGAACAGAGAGCCGATCATACCCTGCGCCTGCTGAGGCGTGAGCGTCTGCATCTGTGCCGCAATGGCCTGGGGAAGTTGATCGGGTGGTACGCCCGGAAAGGCCGTGGCCACCATGACAGGCAATTGTTCCAGCCCGCCTGCCGGGAGCGCTCCGAGGGCTGGCGCTCCGGCAGCCGGCGCCTGTGTTGGTTGCACGGGCGGAGGAGCCGGAGCTTTGACCTCGACGGTGGGTTGCAGCTCGACCGTAGGAGCATCGATGTCGACGATCGCAGTGGCCGCCGAATGCGCTGGTGGCTGCGGCGTTGGCGTCGCGGCAAGCTCGATAGGGGCGGTCGATGCCGTCAAAGCTGCCGGGCCTGCCACGGCTACGGTGGGCTCGGGCCCGCCCGGGCGCGTTCTCAGTGCCTGAAACAGGACCAGGGCGACTGCCACGGCTAACACGGCAACTATCGCCACCAGACCCCAGATCAGGTATCGCTGCCGGCTGTCTTCGGCCGCGGGTCCGTCCTCGGGTACATAATACTCCCGTTCCCAGTCAGTCTCAGGCCCCTCCCCTCGAGCTGGTGCAACCGCTGCAGACGCGGGGAATGCCATGGTGGCATCGCAGCTCAATATCGTATTCCCGATCTGGACTTGGTCTCCCGGCCGCAGAACTCGAGGCCCTGAGATACGCTCGTTGTTGACGAGCGTCCCGTTCACGCTACCCAGGTCCCGGATATAGAACTGGTCGCCCTGCTGGCTGATCTCGGCATGGCTCCGGGATGCCTGGCTGTCCTCCAGGACAATGTCGTTCGCTGATCCCCGGCCCAGCCGCACAGACGGTCGGTCAACGGGGAACTGTATGCCCGCCTGCGGGCCTCTTTGTACAGTCAGTACCATCATGCAATTCACCGCCTTTCTTAGCATGCCGGACTGGTGCTCAGGGACTGGAGCTTTTGCGACTGGTCTGCGCAGCAGGCTCAGGAAGCAGAGCCGGCGAAAGAGGCCTGTACGGCCGACCTGCTATCTTATGCTAGCCGCCCCGTGTTCGATGCAGGATGGCGGCGGCCTATTGGGGCACTGGCGTTACCGTCGCCCCAATACGGAGCTCCAGAAGGTCCTTCGGGATCCTGGTAACCACGCCGGGTACCAATTCTTGGATCTGGGCTGGCATTGGCAGAGTGGTCAGTATCCCCTCAATCTGGCCCATGGGTTCCGCCATGGGAGGCGCTGGCTCCGGCTGTAGCATGGTGACTAGCAGCAGTACAATGCCGCTCAACGCGACAACCAGCAGGACAGCGCCTGCGACCATCAAGACCGGGTGGCGTGCAGTGGAGGCTCGATTCCCTCGATGGACCTCCTTTGCCCCAGGGGCGTCTTCCCGTCTATCCCGCCGGATAGTCAGGATCGCACTGCCTATCGCCACCCGGTCCCCGGCCCGTAGCAGATACGCGCCATCTATGCTCCGGCCGTTGACGTAGGTACCATTTGTACTGCCCAGATCACTCAGCACCCAGCCTTGGGAGCCACGCTCTATGCGGGCATGCCGTCGTGAGACTCCCTGATCGCTTAGCACCAAGTCATTCTCAGCGCCGCGCCCGATGGCCATCACCGGCTTTTTCAGGGCAAAGCCCTGCCCTGAACTGCTCCCCTGCTCAATGACCAGTTGCACGCTGCCTCCCGTCGCGACGTCTACGTCAAGTAGATCCTCGCCCGGCGAAATGTGAGTGGATCAGGTTACCCTGGTGAAAATGAACGCTGCATCGCCAAATCGGACGATGTCCCCATGCTCCAGGCGGCGGGGATCTTTGACCGGCTCGTCATTCACAAAGGTCCCGTTGGCACTGCCGATGTCAAAGACCACAAAGTCCTGGTCCTCCAGCTTGATCCAGGCGTGATTGCGGGAAATGGTGGGATCATCCAGGATGATCTGGTTGTCCCGTGCGCGACCGATGTTCGTCATCTCCTGAAGATCGTACTTTTGGCTGGGCCTGGACTTGTCCACCAACATGGCCACGTACCTGGTCTGGCGTTTGATGAGGCGTGTGCCTCCAGCTTGGGGAATGCCAGGCTCCATAGGGGTGTCAGCGGGTTGCCCGCCAACAATCGGAGCGGCCGGCGTGGCCCCTGGCCAGGGGGCAGGGAACTGGTCCATGGCACCCTCGGTTGCCGCGTCCATCATCGGCGTCCTGGGGCCAGCGGTGTCTGCAGCCCAGCCGCCAGCGGATGCACCATACGTAACGTCATATTCTTGGCTATCCAAGTCCTCTTGCTCGTCTCGTCGCCCTCTTAGCAGAACGATCAGTAGGGCCACGATGAGGATAATGAGGAGCAGGACACCTGCTCCGATCACTATGCCCAGAGAGGGGTTCTCCTGGAAGGCGTCGATGATCCTCTCTATCAGGCCAGGCTCTTCCGGAGGCGGTGGCGGGGGGACTGGCTCAACCGGGGCCGTGGTTGGTACCTCTTCCGTGGCCACTGCGACAACTGGGCCTGTCGTCTGCGCATCTGTTGGCGCCGGCAAGGTGGGTGTTGTCCCAGTTTCAGGCTGCGGGGGTGGTATGGGTCTCAGCGGGTCCTCACTGAACGTGAACTTGACCTCGCCGTAGCCTTGTCCCTGGGGGATCTGGGCCCGCACAAGTAGGCTGTGGGGGTTGTCATCCTCCTGTATCCTCGACTGGTAGGTCAGGACATACTGCTCCTTAAGCTGGTTGACGACGTTTTCAAAGAGTGGTGTCAGTTCCTCAGGCTCGGGCGCTTGTTGATAAACCGCTCCCGTTCGTTCGGCCACGCGATTCAGATACTTTGTGTCAATCCCCCCCAGCCCCACCAGGCCAATGGTAAAGATAGGGATGTTTCGTCGGTTGGCTTCGTTGATGGGATCGTCGGGGGAGACCTGGCTACCAGCATCCTTGACGGGTGTACCCTGCGCGTTGTCGCGCTCGTCCCGGCCGTCTGTCAACACGACCACCGCCCGCTTGCCCGGCGGTTCTGCGGCAACCCACTTGACCCCCTTGTAGATGGCATCGTACAAGGGGGTGTCCCACCCGATCTTTTGGTCAAGAAAGTTCACCACATTGCGCACGGCGTTCTTGTCGGTGGTGAACGCAAGCTCCTTGCCCTCTTCGATATTGGCGGGATCGATGTCGACTTTGTCAGTAAAGGCGATGATAGCTACCCGATCCGTAGGTGACAACTGGTCGAGCAGGGCATTGGCTGCCCTCATAGCCTCCTTGATCGGTTTGTCCCTCATGCTGCCACTGATGTCGATCACCATGACAACAGAGATGCCAGCATCAGGGTTCACTTGGGTCGACACCTGTGCGGGCGGGAATGAGGCCATTCCGTCTTCGACGATCTCAAAGTTCTGCGTGCCTAGACCGGGGATGGGGACACCGTTTTCGTTGCGGACCGTCACCCAGGCCTCAGTCACCGGGTGCTGATCCAGGGTCAGTTCGTCGACGGAAAGGTTCACCACACCCTGGGCACTGGTGGGCAAGGCGCTGACCAGTATCGTCAACAGAATGAGCGTGGCGGCAATCCAACGTTTCTTCATAGTAGTCTCCTCCTCTCAAGAGCCATAGCTACCCAATTGGGGCTTGGCCTTTCTAGGACTGGATATCGCTTCTGGGGTCTGGAAAGCAGCGCTAACTACCGCACCCTGGCAGTCATAGCTATCCAGGAAGCGGTCGCGACAGACCGCCAGCGCACCAGTCAAGACGACGGATTGCTACAGTCTCTTGAAAACCAGCGTAGTCTCGCCCACGAGCAAATAGTCGCCATCCTGGAGTTCATGACGGTACGTGCGGTTTTCCTCGCTCTTGTAGGATTCCTTGTCGCCGATGAATGTCCCATTTCGGGCGCCCATATCGTACAACACGAAAGTGGGCTCCTTGCCCTCCATGGGCTCGGTACGGATCCTAGCGTGTTGTGCCGAGCATGTCTCATCGCGCACTATGATGTGGTTGCCTGCGACCCGACCCAGGGTTGTGTTGTCAGGCTTGAGTACGTGTACCGTTCCGATTGAATGGCGATCCGGGCCATCGACCACGACCAGCCAGGCAAAGACGGGAGTTGGCCGCTCACTGATGACCATGGTTTGATCCTGGGCCGCCCCCGGATCCTGGTGAGGGGGAGCAGTCGGCGCAAAGCCTTGCCTGGCTCCTGCGCCCCATCCACCCTGATCGCCCAACGGGAGGGTGGGCGGCGTCGCCCCCTCCATATTCGCATACTCTGTCTCTCGGTCATCCAGATCAGTTCCCGGCTGGAGCCACGGTTCCTGCCGATTGGGGGTTGTACGATCTTCTGACACTGTGTCCTCCTCCCTGTCTCATTGTTGTTCTGTCTGACTACATTCTGGGCAGAAAAGCTCCACCAACCTGCCCTTGCCCGACTATGGACCCACATCTAGCCTCAGGACATTGTCTCCGATGGCGATCATGGCCCCGGTCCTCAATGGGATCTCGCCATAGACCCTCTGGCTGTCTACCCAGGTGCCATTCATGGACATGTCCTCCAACCAGTAGCTGCTGCCCCGTAGTACGATTCTTGCATGCTGGCGAGAAATCGCTGGATTCGCTGGGCCAAGGTTCATCCGCCCAAGGACCAGGGTCTGATTCGAAAGGGGGATCTGTTGTCTTTCTCGTGGGCCCTGCACGATGGTAAGTCGTGCCTTTTGTGATCCCTTGGGCGGCACCGAAAAGTCTCCAAAGACACTATGCCCAAGGGCCTTGCCCATCTCTTTGGCCGAGCGATAGCGTTTGCTCCTGTCCTTTTCGAGTGCTCGCATCGCGATGTGTTCCATCTGCCTGGATACTTGGGCATTCGGGTTCCGCCTCCGGATCGGTTCAGGCCGTTCTTGGAGGTGCTGGCGAATCACTTCCATGGCAGCCTTGACGTGGTTATCGGTGCGCGGCCGACGGAAGGGAACGCTGCCCGCGAGCATTTCATACAGCACAATGCCCAGGGAGTAAACATCGCTGGCAGGCCACACCGGCTCGCCCCGAGCCTGCTCCGGCGAGATGTACTCAGGAGTGCCCACAATCCTATCCCGCGTAACCGTGGAGGCTGAAGTCAGTTTGGCGATACCAAAGTCCAGAACCTTAACCTTCCAGTCGCCCAGGACCAGGACGTTCTCAGGTTTGATGTCGCGGTGGACTATATCGTTCTCATGGGCAAAGGCCAGCGCTCTGCACACTTGATCCACGATTCTCAAGATCTGTGGTTCTGGCAATGGTTGTTGCATGATCTTGCGCAGAGACGCGGCATCGACGTACTCCATAACAAGATACAGTCGGTTGTCCTGACTCTGGCCAAACTTGTGGACATACACAATGTTCGGATGGCCTCTCAGACGAGGCCCGATGCTGTTGCCCTCTTGGACAAATTTGTTCACCAGATATGGGTTGGTTTCCTGAAGGATCTTGATGGCCACCGTCTCGCCATTTGGGTCGCGTGCCTTGAATACCTCGGACATTCCGCCTCGACCAATCAGGTTCTCCAGGTAGTAGCCATCAAAGAGTTCTCCCATGACATGTGGCTCTACGGTACGGATAGGTGAGGGAGGAGGTGAAGGCAATGATTTGCCGATGGTACCAAAGACGAACTGTGATTGCCAGATCTGAATGCGATCGCCGGGTACCAGGACATGGCGCCCTACCCGTTCATCGTTGACCCAAGTTCCATTGGCACTATCGCGATCGTAGAGGACGTGCTGCCCGTGCTCTTTCACGATGACTGCGTGGTAGCGCGAGACCATCAGTTCGTCCTCTAGCACAATGCTATTGTCGGGGTGCCGCCCAATCGTTAATCCCTGGGAGGGGATAGAAAAGCGCTGTTGAGCCAAAGGACCCTGTGTGACAGCCAGCTCGACCGGACTTGCTTCCTGAACTGCCTGGCCTTGGTTGCTACAGGTAGAACACACGGTGAAACCATTAGGAAGTCGAGCGCCGCACATGGGGCAGCGGTTTGCCCGCTTCTCTCGGGCAAAGATCACACTTGCGGCCACAATTGTGGCTAGGAGTGTTGCCGCGGCGAAAATGAACATGACTGTGGATGGGCTGAGCCGTGCCTCCATGGGCTTGAAGCCGGACCCTTTCAAAGCTGCCATCGACATGCCGAGCCTGAGAACCGCGAGGTTGCGTCCAGTGGGCTTGTTCCTTGAGCACATGCTGCGCGGTTGGCAAGCCGGTGGCAGGTAGGTGATTACTGACAGTCGATGTGAAACAAGGGCGCCCTTGCCCTAAGCAGCAGTTGGGGACGTTTTGCAGGCATGGACGCCTTTTTTCAAAAAGGTGGGTGCCTCCCCTCCTTCTCCCGAGAACTGCACATACTCGGGCCGCATCATTCGCTCGTCATCAGGGCGATACGTCAAGAAGAAAAGTGCTCTTGTTGAGTGATGAAGATTATACCATCGATAATGAGCGTTGTACGGCTGTTGCAAAGTCGTCATCGCGAGTGTCAGCGCCTGTCCCGAGCATGTCCTGAGTCCGCGAAGGGCCTGGAGGGAAAGCGATCTCCACTTGTGCCCTGGGGATTGCCACGGCGCAAACAGCGCGCCTCGCAATGACAGATCTGACTGGCAGTGCACGTCAAGGGACAATGCAACAGCCGCATTTTTGCGTTGCGCCAAGAAGCGCAATACCAGTGATGGATCATGATCCTGGTACCTGGCACCGGTTTCGGCAGGGACAGGGTCTGTTCACTCCCAGGAGACGTCGAGCTCTTGGTCCTCGTCCAACAGGCCCTGCCATACTGCCGTCCCGCCCAGCCAGCTCCAACCGGCCGGCGAGAAAGCAGCCGGCTGCTCGCCGCCGGGCAGAACCACACCGACGCGCAGAGGCAGGGCCTCGGTTCCGGGCTGCTTTTGCACGAGGAGGCTATAGCTCGAGCCTGTGGTGGCCAAGCTGGGCCGGTAGGTGACCTGGATCTGGCGGGCCTGCCCTGTCTCCAGCAGGAAAGACATGGCGATCACGGTTCGCCCTGATTCTTCATAGACTTCGACCGCTCCATCGGCGCCAAGGACCTCGTCTACCTCGCTGCCTGCTGGGACGTAGACCCGTACATAGTCCCAATAGCATCGTTCCAAGAGGTCGTGGTAACTATCCCCATAACGAGACTCGTGGACACAAGCAGGCATGGGCTTTTCAACGAGATGCCGGTAGCCCAGATTCAGCGTGGCCATGGCCTCGCCCGCGCCGTCGATCTTGACCTGGTAGTCAATGGTCTGCTCGATGCTGGGGTTCACCTTGTTAAAGCCGACGTTGCTATCCACGACCATCAAATAATCGTCGCTGTAGGGTCTCAGGGCGCCATCCCACGCCATGCTACCCAGGATGGATCGGGCTGCTGGCTCCTGGGCGTAGATCAGTAGATGACGTTCGTCAATGGCCTTGCCGACGCTCCGTGACAGGGTGGCCAGATCTTTGAGCGTGGCCTGCTGCATCAGGTGTGGGAGCAGCGCTGACAACAGATCTGCCGCAAAATCCTTGCGGTGAAGCCACCAGTCAGCGCCTTCCTTGCCAGGTGCAGAAGCCCGAGGCGCCTGCCAGTAGGACATCATCATCTCCTGGAGGTTATCGCTGCTCACTGGCTCTTCATAGCCGGGCACTTGGATCGGGCCCGTGGCCTGGAGCAGAAGGCTTAGCGTTGTCAGATCTACGGCGATGACGCCGTCCACGCTTTCCCCTTGGTCCTGGTGGTAGAGGTCTGCGATTGCCTGGGCCGATGTGGGAAAATCGGGCCACCAATTCGCGTCGCGCAGCAGCAGCATCCCAGCTCCCATCAGGCGGCGCAGCGGTGCCGGAGGCGGTGGGTGGGGCTGGGTCAGATCGTCCACCGTGTAGCTATCCTGGAAGCTCAGGCCAGAAATCAGGCCTGCCTCGAGCTGCAATCGGCCGACGCCGCTGATGAAACCCCCAGTGGCCCGTAGCTCCTGGTTATTCTGGGCCACCAGCAGATAGGAGCGCCTGCCATCAGCTCCTAGCAAATGGGGAAGTATGCGGAGTGCCGCCAATGCATCCTCCAGGGGCGGCAAGTAGCGGTCCAAACGGCTCAACATTGCCGCGGTCCTCGGGGACATCTTCTCTGGCTCCACCTTCTCGCGCGACTCTGCGGCACGCGTCAGGCTGATCTGAGCGGATTCGACTTGAGGCTGGGCATCAGCCAAGATGCGCACAACCTCCGGTGCCAGTTTGTTGATACCGGCTTCAGATTGATTCACCTGGTCCACCAACGGTGCGAACCCTTCGCTCAAGGCTTGGCCGGCATCGACGGTGTAGCGGGCGATGGCCAGCAAGTGGCGGGCTGCCTTCATATCGCCACCGATGACCGGAAGCCAACCGAGGTGTTCGCTCAAGGGCAGGAAGGGCCGGGCCAGGTCCTCCATGGCGGCCAGGTCCGCGTCAAGGGTGTCCAGTGCACCCCGGAGTATGGTCAACTGGCCGGGTTCCCGTAGGATCCCGATGGCGCCGTTACCTCCGCCTGCCAGCGTGGCCTCCAGTTGACCCAAGGCGAGTTGGGCCGAGCTGTAGTGGTGGCGGAAGCGTCGGAAGCTGGATGCGCCCAGTGCGAGGGCCGCTACAACAGCCATCACCAGCGCCAAGATCAGCACTCGTGTGAGAACGCTCTTGTGGTTGCGCGTCACCCTCGATGCTCCTGCCGGGTTCTGTTCCGGACCCGCGAATCTACGCAGTCAGCAGTTCGTTGGCAGCCCCGGGGGCTGGTTTCCTGGTGGCTGGGAGCAACAGATGGGGCCAATTCTCCTTCGGCCGGCAAGCGAGTGCGCGTCAGGCGCACGCCGGACTTGCAGGGGAGCGTACGGTCTTGGGCTGCTGGAGGCCGGCGCCGCTGGGGACAGGATAGCTATGGCGCCCTCCGATCTCGACCGGTAGCCGGGAGTTCAGCCGGGGGTAGGCCAGCCGCGCCAACCGCAGAACTTGCCTGGCCGCCATCAAACTCGACTGTAGCCTGGTTCAAGATGATCTGCCCGTTTCGCGCGCCCGGATCCACGCGTGCCGCGATGACGACCAGCGCTATCTGGCCCGCTTCCATGGTACCAACATCGACCAGTACAACCTGACCCTGAACCCGCGCTGCACCTTGCGATGCCCTGACCTCCAGTGGCTGAAGACCAGGATCGAGGCGATCGAGGAGAAGGATGCTCGTAACGGGTTCGGCCAGAGTGTTGGTGACAACCAACCGGATGTTCATCGTCTGTCCTGGTGTGACATCCTGCGGCGCTATCTCCTGTTCAACGATCAAGTCGGCACCTGCCGTTGCCCCTTCGCCCACCTGTGGAGAGGTACCTTCTCCCGTTGGCGCGGGGATGGTGCGAGGCGTCGGCGTGGGGATCGTCTGAAACAGGCGGTTGGTTGCCTGTACCTGGGATCCCAGGGCCAGTACCATGACAAGCACGGTTCCTATCAACCCAATGGCTATGGCTCGGTACTCTTTCGAGGTCAGTTTTCGCATACTACTCGCCCAATCTCTCATCAATTGCGTATTCTGACAGGGCGCAGGGGCCAACTACGCTCAGGGTCTGGGTTTGAACATGCTTATCACGCCCCAGACCAGGCCCAGTCCTAGTGACAGCGTTCGCACCAAGATCAACGCTGGAGCGACGAGTGCAACCTGCCAGCCCTGCTGACTGGCTTTGACGATGAGCGGCAATGAACTGGCAAGTCCCAGGAATGCAGCGAATATGGCCACGGACCAGGGTAGGCCCCCCCAGACGGCGGCGACAACCGCCCCAAGTGTCAGAGGTAGGAGCACAATCTGGGCTTTCTGTGTCCACGGTGTGTAAGAGTCGCGAATCGCCCTTGCCGGGTGCCGGATGTGAACGCGGATCTTCCATCGACCCAACCCTATCTTTCGCCGGGCATAGGCCCAGACCGTGGTCGGATGCTGATGATAGACGACGGCCTTGGGTGCAAACACCAGCCGATGCCCTGCCTGTGCCAGGCGATAGGAGAATTCTTGATCTTCATCCAGAAGATAATCGGGATCGAATCCTCCGGATTCCAGGAACAACTCGCGGCGGTAGGCAGCCGCGTGCGTATCGACAAAGTCTATCTGATCTGCCTGTGCCAGGCGGTCGTATTTTTCTTCGTACTCGGCCTGGGTGAAACGTGCCACCAGTGAGCGTTGCCGTGTTCGGTACACGCCTTTGGCCCCAGCAACGGCGTCATCGGAAAAGGGCTGCAGCATCCGCTCGATCCAGTCGGAGCTGGGTTCACAGTCGGCATCGGTAAAGAGCAGAACGTGGCCTTGAGCGTTCTGCGCACCACGGTTCCGCGCCGCTGCCGCCCCCGTGTGATCTTGACGGATGACGGTCACGCCCTTCAGGCTGGCAATCTGGGCGGATCCATCGGTAGATCCATCGTCGACGACGATCACTTTGTAGCTACTGGCCTCAGTTTCTTGTCCGGACAGTGCCAGCAAGCAGTTCTCGAGGACGGCCGCGCCGTTGAAAACTGGAACGATGACGGATGCTTTCCGCGCTTCACGGTCGGACCTGCTGCCAGGTTCGTTGATCTCCTGTTGCCTCCTCCTTGGCTTTGGATCGGACTTATTCTGCTGGCTGCAATTCTGCGACAACGACGACGCGGTGCGAGTTGCTTTCGTAGGGCCAACAGGTGATGAGCGTCAGGATCGGATCCGTAGTGGGATCCATATAGTGCGCATAGTTGCGGCGTTCCGTGTCTGGAATGCCTTCTACCTGGAATCGATCCCACGAGACCACCCTGTAGGTGTGTTGGCCTCCATCCGCAGCCACGAGGATGAGGTCCGTCCCCTCGCTGAGGAGGCTACCAGGCAGGCCGATCTCACTCACTTGGCGGAATACCTCAGCCCCCGTGTTGTGGTGCCCAGAGAGAACGACGTTGCCTCCTTCGCCCGGGTTGGCGCTGTTGCGGTGATGGCCGGCAGCATCGTCGACGGTTTGCCATTTGCTGTGCCAGGTACCGTCCTCGAGTGCTGCCTCCCAACTCACCTCCACAACAGGTACATCGAGCCCTAGATCAGGTATGCGTAGCTGGGTGGGACGCGAGCCGGAACCCAAGGCCGCCAGGTTGACCTGGCTCGATGGTGCTATAGCCCCCGGCGATGGAATGGGAGTGGCAGGAATTGGTACTGGTTCATCTGTGCTCGCCAAGGTTTCTTCCGGTTCGGCAGTCCACAGGGCCTGGGGGGCGGCGCTGGGCGTGGGCGGCAGGGTGAGAATGGGCGGTGAAGTCGGCCATGCGGTCAAGGTTAGGGCCATCTCAGGCTGCAACGTCAATCGTTCAGCGATGACCGTCCGCTCTGGAGGCTGAACCGGCTGGTCGGTGCAGGCTGCCAGCAGCACCGATGCTAGCATGCACAAAGCCAGCAACCAGCGGTTTCGAAGACCTAGTCTTAATCATGGCATTTCTTTCTTGTTGCTCGCATCTGACAGCCAGGGTTGCTGGCAAATCACAGGCGGGTTGTCTGCACCACCAAGCCTGGAGACACCAGCTCCGTGTCGAGCGTATTATAGCATGACCACCAGGCTTTGACAAATCGCCTTCTCTCGCCGCAACCGGCAGCTTCTGCCATACCCCCACACAGGCACTGGGATCAGACTTGCTCTCGGTGCCTGAACATGGTATAATCGCAGCACTCTGGTCGAAAGCAGGCTCCTCTATCGACCATCATGAAAGGGGTGGCGATGTCGAGGCAAAACGGGAGTAAAGATGGAGCAGCGCCAATACTGATCCATTGCCTGCTCAAGGGCGCGGGCCGGCTGGCAGGGGTCCTCACGGTCATTGTCGTAGCAGTTCTTTCAACTGCTGCAGTTACCTGGGCCGACGAGCCGGTTTGTCGCCCACCCCTGGTCGATCGCCAGCGCTTTGGGTACACAACCCATGCCTACGGGTGGCCCGGTATCTTCGACATTGACCAGATGCGAGCGGGGTGGTATGTGGATCACTCCTATACAGCTACCCATCCTGATGGTATGGATCATACCGTTCTGGTCAAGGTTCGAAACCCGGTGACCGGCAAACTCATCGATCCTAGCCAGTTCGGCCCAACGGTGGACAGCAATCCTGGGGCCACCTGGCTCATCGGCAACGAGCCCGACTGTATTTGGCAGGATGATGTCATGCCAGAGGAGTATGCTCGTGTCTATCATGGGTTGTACACGATGATCAAGAGCCGGGATCAAACGGGCCGGGTTGCGGCCGGCGGCATCGTCCAGCCGACACCGCTGCGACTTGAGTATCTCGATAAGGTCTTGACTTCCTACCGGGCGCAATACGGTCAGGACATGCCTGTTGACCTTTGGCACATCCACAATGCGATCCTGAACGAAGAGCGTGGAGGCTGGGGCGCAGAGATTCCCCCAGGGAGCAGCGCGGCAAAGGGCGAGGTCCGCGCTGTTGACGACAATGACAACATGACCATGTTCAAGGGTCAGATTTGGGCTTTTCGGCAGTGGATGGCTGATCGTGGCTATCGCAACTACCCGCTCATCGTGACCGAGTATGGCGTTCTAATGCCCGATGACTATGGCTTCACCACAGCGCGGGTCAATGCTTTCATGTCGGAGACTTTTGCGTTTTTCCAGAATACCAAGGACGTGTCCCTGGGCGATCCTATGGACGGCAACCGGTTGGTGCAGCGCTGGGCTTGGTTCAGTTTGGACGTTCACTCCTGGGACGGCCGCGAGGGATTCAATGGCAACTTGTTTGACCCCGACACGGCAGCACTCACGCCCCACGGGCAGAACTATGCTAGTCATACGGGCTCAAATCCACCACTCGAGTACATAGATTTGGGCCTGGCCGCTTTCAAGGTCCTGTCGGCGGAGCAGGCCAACCCTGCGGAGGATGTATCGAGAGACGTTCAAGTCAGGGTTGTCAACATTGGGACCGTCGACGCAGGGGGCTTTGATGTCGAGCTTGACTATGGAGGTCCAACCGCTGGCACGCTGAACAAGCATGTGACTGGCTTGGGTGCTGGTGCTGCGCGTTGGGTTAGCTTTAGGCTGGACAATCTGGCGCCAGGTGCATACAGGGTGGCCATAGAGGTCGATCCCGCGAATGAGGTGGGCGAGAACGCAGAGTGCAACAATGCACGCGAGATGAAGCTCGTCGTTCCAACGGACAGTCTGTATCTGCCCGTGACTGCGATGCGGGGCGGGCGTGTGACTGCCCGTGCCGTCCCGTCCGTGCGCGATGCTATTCCTGTCGCGGCCAAGGATTCCCCGTCGCGCGAAGAGGAGCCCGGTTTCCAGGAATTCCCGATGCCGACGGGCAACAGCTACCCCGCGCAGATCGCCCTGGATCTGACCAATCAGGTGGCATGGATCAGCGAACGGGATGGGAACAAGATCGCGCAGTTTGATCTGCAGACTCGAACCTGGGGCCAGGAGTACACGATTCCGACAGCAGGCAGCCAGCCATGGGGCCTGGCCGTGGATGGGCAAGGGAATGTGTGGTTTGCCGAGACCACGGGCAACAAGATCGGCAAGCTGGATCGGGCCACGGGCAAAATCATCGAGTATGACGTTCCCACACCAAACAGCCAACCCTGGGCGGTCGCCATCGGCGATGATGGGAGCGTCTGGTTCACGGAGCGTTCAGGGAACAAGATCGGCAGGCTGGTACCGGATACGGGTCAGTTCAGTGAGTATGACCTTCTGACTCCAGGCTCCCAGCCGGTTGGTATCGATACGCAGGGCATCTATGTCTGGTTTACCATGACCGCGGTGAACAAGCTTGGGCGGCTGAGGGCCAGCGATGGCCGGATCATCGAGTTCACGCCTCCCACGCCGAACAGCGCGCCCCAAGAAGTGGTACTCAACCCTCGCGGCAAGCCTTGGTTCTCACTGAAGCAAGGGAACAAACTTCTCTTCATCGACATCGAAACGCACGGTCTCTATACCGAGTTTCCGGTCCCAACCTCCGGCAGCGAGCCATTTGGGCTGGCGATTGATGGTGATGTTGCCATATGGTTCACCGAGCGGGCTGGCAACAAACTGGGCAGTTTTACAGGTAGTGGCTGGATGCGCGATTACCCACTGCCCACTGCCAACAGCTCACCCACCGACGTCGCTGTAGACAGTGTGGGCTGTGCCTGGTACAGCGCCCCTGGCTCCAACCGGATCGGGCAGTTCTGCGCGCCCCCGGTTGAGCTGCTGTTTCTCCCCCTGGTCCAGAGGTAGCAATTACCATGGACCTATGGGTGATCGAAAGAGTTGGGCGATGAAGCGCCCATCCTTGTCATTGAGAGTCGTCCCTCTTCCAGCGATCGTGTCACTTTCCGTTCTTTTTGCACTGGTGTTTGCGGTCGTGCTATTGGGAGAGCCAGGGGGGCCGGCCATGGCCAGAGGGGGCGCTGCAGAAGGCATGGCGGCACCCCCCCCGGTTCCTATCACTCAGGCTGGTCGTACTGATGTTGCCGGGCGAAGCGCTGTGGGCGCGGTTGCTTCCCATGCGGCCCTGCTCCCCTTGGTTTCAAAGGATTCAGGCGCGACGCCTCCACCTTTTGGCGTACAACTCTTTGCCCTCGATGCCTCCATCGTGGCAAAGGCGGATCAACTCGGGGCCGGTTGGATACGGATACCGTTTTACTGGGATCAGGTCGAACCGGTGAACACCGTTCCCGAGAACTATCAGTGGCCCGCTGCCTTTGAAACGCGGCTTGCCGACTTGGCCAGCAGGAATATCCGGGTGATCCTCACTTTGGGCGGCAATCCGCGGTGGGCGGCCACTCATGCTTCTGGACCCATCGACAATGCTGACATGAGCGAGATGGTCCAGTTCCTCGAAGCTGCGGTAGCTCGCTATGGCAAGGAGCCCTTTAACGTCAAGCATTGGGAGTTTTACAACGAACCGGACAATGGCGATCCGCTCTATGGTGAGCGCGGATTCGGATTCTTTGGGACACAACCCAAGGCTTATGTAGATCTTCTGAGCGCGGTGTATGGGCCGATGAAGGCCGTCGATCCCATGGTTCAGATCGTTTTTGGCGGCATCGCTTACGACAACTGGACTCCTGAAGGGCCCTTCATCCAAGACTTTTTGGATCGGGTTCTGGAAGAAGGTGGCGGCGCATATTTCGACCTGATGAATTTCCATTACTATCCGGCTTTTAGCGCAGTGTGGGCTCCCTATGGCAGGGATATCCTCGGCAAGGTGAACTTTTTGCGGAGAAAGCTGGCGGCCTACGGTGTGGACAAGCCCTTTGTGTGTACCGAGGCAGGTTACTGGAGCGATCCCGCGCATGGCGGCAGCCACGAGAGCCAAAGCCGCTATGTGGTGCAGCTGCTGACCAGGAGTAAGGCTGCGGATCTGCGAGCCCTGACGTGGTTCTGGTTCATCGACGAGATCTATCTGGGCAGCCGAAAGTACGGCTTGCTCAATCCTGACCTCAGTCCCAAGCCTGCCTACTTTGCCTTTCAAACATTCTCAAGAAAGATGTCCTCAGCGGACTATGTGCGAGCCCTTGCGCCAGGCAAGGAAGGCTCGGATCAGATCGAGGGCTACGAATTCGATATCCGGTTTAGCCCTGACCACACTGTGGTTGCCTGGACCAATGATGATGCCTTCCACACTCTGATGCTTCAGACCGGCCAGGTGACCCTTACGGACAAGTTCGGCAGCGTACATACGGTCTTGGACGGGGATGATGGTTCGGTGGACGGTCGTGTGCTCGTGAGCATTGGCCCCAGCCCCGTCTATGTGACCTTTGAACCGTAGCGGATCCGGGCCTGGGTGCGGGGTTCCAAGCAAAAGAACCGGCCACGTGGCCGGTTCTTTTGCTTGGTGATGCTTGTTGGCTGCCAGGCCAGCGTATTCAGGAGCTACTGCTGGCGGAAGGCGGCTTGGACCTGCGCTTGCGCTTTCTGCGGCGACGCCCTTTGGTATCCTGGGCATAGTAATAGTAATAGTAGTTGCCCTCCCCTTGGCCGCGGCTTGACATGCGGTTCCAGGCGACGCCCAGAAGGTTGGCGCCCACCTGCCGCATCCTTTCCACGGCGTGCTTTGCTGCTGCCTCGCGGGTGCGTCCGGCATAAGTGACTACCAGCACGCCATCCGTCTGGGGGGCCAGCACCGCGGCGTCCGTGACCGGCAGGATGGGCGGCGTATCAAAGACCACAATGTCGGCCTCTTCCTTGATCTGCTCCAGGAGACCCCGCATCTTCTGGGAGCCCAACAGCTCTGAGGGATTGGGCGGCAGAGGTCCGCTGGGCAGTACCCGGAGGTTCTCGATCCCAGTTTCCTGCAGGTGACCGTCCAGCACGGGTCGATCTTCGAACAGGATGTTGGTCAGCCCTTCCTTGTTGGAAACCTGAAAGATCTTGTGGACCATCGGCCGGCGCAGGTCGGCATCCACCAGGACCACCCTGCTACCTGTCTGGGCCATCACGACGGCCAGGTTGGCGGCCATGGTGCTCTTGCCCTCCAGCGCGTTCGCGCTGGTAACAACGATGGATCTCAGCGGGCGGTCCAGGGACGAAAACCGGAGGCTGGTGCGGAGCGAGCGATAGGCCTCAGAGATCGGTGACTTGGGATGGCGCGCGGTGATCAGCTTTTCCGGTGGTGCGTCGCCAGGAATGCGGCTGATGGTGCCCAGCGTGGCCAGGCCCATCGCTTTCTGCGCATCATCGGCAGATCTTCAGGGTATCGTCCAGGTACTCGATCAGGAAGGCCGCGCCGATGGCCAGCATCGCTCCCACGACGGCTGCCAGGGCCACCTGCATCATCCAGTTGGATCCAATGGGGGTCGTCGGTACGGGCGCCTCTTCGATGACGGTCAGGACGTTCGTGCCGGTCTCACCCAGCAGCAACTGGTACTGGGCAAAAGTGGCCTGCCAGTTGTTGATCTGGCTCTCCAGCGTGTTGATGCGGGTCTGGATGTCCTGGATCTGCCTGGCGCTGAAAGCCTCACTCAACTCGGCCTGCAGTTCCTCGATCTCTTGCTGGGCCGCCTGGATCTTGGGTGGCAGACTGGCGGACTGGGTCTGGATGAACTCGCGATTCCTGTCCTGGGGCCTGGAACGCTCCACGGTGGACATCAGTTGTCGCGACACTTCATCCGCGATGAGTTTGGCCCGTTGGGGATCGTTATCGGTGACTCGCAGCTCCATGAGCTGGGTGCCAGGGATGAGATTGACGCCGATCTGCCCTCGCAGCCGGGTCCACTGATCCTCAAACCCCAACGCCTTGGCCGTGTTCTTTAGGATAGGCTCGCGCTTGATCAGTTCCGAGTAGGTCTGGGCCAGGCGCTCGCTGGTATAGAAATCAGAATAGTTGGGATCGACTTTCTGGATGGCCTGGCCGATCATGAGCGTGGTTGACGTCTGGAAGATATCAGGCTGGTCCTTGACCGTCCACCAAGCAGCAAAACCGGCAATGAGCGTGGCCAGGACGATCAACCACGACCATTTCCAGATGGTCCCTGCATATTCACGTAGTTCCATCTTTTACCTCTCCGATCGCTGGGGAGAAGGCCTCACCCTGCCACAACCGGACCCGGCACGTTGGCCAGATCACTCTTGGGCTTGGGCCCAGGCCCACTCGTTCTCCCTTGTGTCGCTCAGGTTGTCAGGAACAGGGATGCGACGTGCGTCGGCGGTGGGTGTTACCCTGTTCCCCATTATAGCATATTCTGCTAGAAAGTTCAACCCAGAAACTACTTGATCCAGACAGGATCCCAATCATTGTACGGGCTGTCAAGTAGCAGTCGCCGGTCAGTGCCATCGGCATTCATGATCCAGAGCTGGCGAGTGCCTTTTGTCTGGTTGGACCAGAATACGATCTGCGACCCGTCGGGAGAAAAGGTCGGATGCTTGTCCCACTCCCACGTGTTAAAGGTCAAGCGCTGTTTCTCTGATCCCTGGGGATTCACCCGAAAGATCTCGTCGCTGCCGCCCTCGGGGCCCATCTCCTGCGAGACGTAGGCGATAACGTCGTCCTGGGGAGACCAAGCCGGATCGTAGCTCAACCTGCTAGAGAAGGTGATCGCCCATTTGATTCCCGTACTCAACTGGGTCACATAGATCTGCTCTCCTCTCTCTCCGGTTGTTACGCTGGCCATATATTCTCCGTCGGGCGACATACGATCCAGCCGCAGCGCTTCTTCGTAAGGCCAGCGGTCAGTCAGCAGGGCCACGCGATTGGTCTTGGGATCGAGCAGGTAGACATCGGGTATCTCGCCGCCGCCCCGGTCCGATAGGAAGGCGATCTTGTCTCGCAGGACACTGGGGATCGGCGGCAGTGCTGTGCCAGTGGCTGTGGCCGTCATGGTCGGAGTTCCCGTCAGTTTGTCCAGCCAGACCAACACCGGCGTCTTGGTGGGCCGCGGCGTGTTGGTGGCGGTGGCCAGGCTGGGTGGCGTTGGGGTCGGGGTGCCGGTAAGAATGGTATTTGCTGTGGCCAGCGCGCGGAGATAGGCAGCGGTCGCCCGGTTTTCCGGTGTCGGTGTGTTGGTGATCACGATATAGTAGGGCGTGGCCGTGGCCATGTACTCGGGTGTGGTCGTCGCTGTCCCCGTTGTTTCAGCCCGCGCTGTCTCCCGCACGGCGATGGCCGCAGCGGTCACGGCGTTTTCCGCGGTGGGCGTGCTGGTAACCACCCAGTATACCGGTGTGTCGGTGGCTGTCGGAGTCAGGCTGGGTGTCGGCGTGAGGCTGGCCGTGGGTGTCAGGCTGGCGGTTGGCGTAAGGGTAGGCGGCCGGGTGCCGGTCGGGATGGGGGTGCCGGGCGGTGCTCCTACGTTCAGCAGTAGACGAGGGCGGTGACCCTGCGTAGCCGGGCCATAGCCGGTATCCCAGGCAAAGACACTGTTTTCCCCTGTCAGGGGCCCATCCAGCCGGAAAGAGACCGTGAAATGCTCGTCGAGCAGGCGCTGTTCCAGATCTTGGATCTGCTCGCGCGACAGCTCAAATACATTGGTTTCGCCCACAACCAGGTCGCCCACGCCCAGCGCCGGCGGCAAGGTCCACGCGATCGGCGCATTGTGCGCGTCCTGATAGGTCATCCGGCTCCATGCCTCGTCAGCGTCACGAGCCAAGATCCGCATCTCCCATACGCCGGTGCCATTCATGCGACGGGCGTCCAGCCCGGCGATCTCTAGGGTGGCGGCGTGGATGGTCGCGCCCCGAGGTATGGCCGAGAGATCAAACTGCATCACTCCGTGGTAGATGATGCCGTCAAACAGGCCGGTATAGAGGTAGGAATCGCCCAGATGGTTGCCCCGCTCTTCGTCGCTGGCTACCCAGCCGGCCGCACCCGGATCGGGGGACAATCCGTATACGGCTCCTCCCGGAAAGGGCGTGGGTGTGGCCGTGGGATCAAAGAACTCGAAGGTGGGCGTTGGCGCGACCGCAATCGCCGTATCCGTCGGCATGGGCGAGAAGGTGGGGGTGACGGTCGGGACCACGCCGGGCCCCAGCGTAGCGGTGGGGGTCGTGGTTGGTGCCGGGCTCAACAGTGCCGATCCGTAGGTGTAGAGCAAGGCCGCTACAGCCACGATGCCCACAAACCAGAGGATCACCCGGAGCGCGGGAAAACGGGGCGGCATGGGACCATAGCCATCCTCGTCGTCCTCGGGAACGATGGCCGTGGGCGGCGGTGGCGCTGACGGTTCGCGATAGAACTGGCAGCCCCGATGCGCGCCCACCAGGCAGAACTGGGCCTGGTAGTCGAGTTCAATATCCGCTTCGGGCTCCTGCGCGTAGCAGACGTGTGCTTCGTGCGCTTCCATGCCGCGGAGGTCGCGGTCTTCGTCAGAGCCCAACCAGGGGCAGAGGTCAGTGGCCATGGTTATTTCCTCGCATTTGTACCCATAAAATACACGAAATATGCGAAAAACACAAGAAAAGAACTAGCTTCGGAAAAGATCCTTCACAGCAGCGCCAGAGAGTCATAGATCTCATCCCAGGTCTGGTAGACTCTGCGCCAATCATATCGTTCTTCGACCCACTCGCGGCCGCAGGCACGAAACTTTGCTTGCAGCCCCTCATCGGTCAGCAACCGCACAGTGGCCTGGGCAAAGTCACCTGGTGTGTCTGCGATCAGGATATTTTCCCCATCCCGGATCGTTAGCCCTTCCGCACCGATGGTTGTGGAGACGATGGGCTGTCCCCAACACCAGGCATCCACGATCTTGACCCGCATCCCACCAGCCGCGTGGAGAGGCACGATAAAGACGGCGGTTTCGGCAAGATAGCGCTGCAGGTCTTCCACATAGCCCAGGACCTCTACGCCGTCATGTTGATGCCAGGCCAGGAGCTGGTCCGGCGGGTTCTTGCCGATCAGGGTCAGCCGTGCCTGGGGCGCCTGCTTCCTGACTTGGGGCCAGACCTCCTGCAGGAACCAGAGTAGCCCCTCCACGTTGGGGGGCCAGTACATGGTCCCAATATGGGTGATGCGAAACGGCGCATCGACCCGAGGCACGGGCCGGACTGCCATCGTGTCCACGCAGATGGGGATGACGCTGGTCCGGCCGTCCAAGGGCTGGCTGTGCCCGTCTTTCGATGGCTGCGGTATCAGTGCCAACAGGGCCTCGCGATCCTGCTGCGTGACAAAGGTGACGTGATCGAACTTCTGGCAGATGGCCGATTCGTACCGGGCAAAGGCGCGCGCCTCGCGCTGGAGCAGCCATCGCTTGAGCTGGTTCGGCTCGTGCTGGGCCAGCCGCTCGAGGATCTGGAAGGTGGCGTTGTGCTGGTCCAGGATCCGCCTGGTCCTCAGCCTTGGTCCCAGGAGCCCGTATTGGGCCATGGGGATCTGGTCGGCGTGGACGACGTCAAAGTCAGTTGCATTGAGCAGCTCCTCCACCTGGCGGCGCATGGCGCCGATCTCCTCCCGGGCGATGATCGCAGGCTGGCCGGAGAGCAGGCTGACCAGGGCAGCGCGGATGTTGCGGGGCCAGGACCGCTCCATCGGCACGGTATGGACCTCGTGGACAATCGTCCGCAGGTGGGCCACGTCCTCCGGCCGGTCGTCTGGGCGCACAAAGGAGAGCAGGGTCACCTGGTGGCGGGCAGCCAGGTGGCGCAGGACATAGTAGGCCCGGATCTTGGCCCCGGATACCAGGGGATAGGAGAGGAGTTCGGTAAGAACGAGGATGCGAGCCACGGTCCGTTACCTGCCCCGAAACCTGATCATGACCGCCGCCGTTTTTACCAGAATCGAGGTTTCCAGGTATAGGTTCCGGTGTTTGATATAGTACAGGTCGTACTGCAGCTTTATCAGCGTATCCTCAACGCTGCCGCCATAGCGGTAGCGCACCTGGGCCCAGCCGGTGACGCCCGGCCGCACGGCGTGGCGCGCCTGGTAGAAAGGCACCTCCCGGACGAGATCGGCCACAAACTCGGGCCGCTCGGGACGGGGACCGATGAGGCTCATCTCGCCCTTGAGGACGTTCCACATCTGGGGGAGTTCGTCCAGCCGGGTCTTGCGCAAGACCCTGCCCACCGGTGTAATCCGGTCGTCCTCTTCCCGGGCCCAGACCGCCCCACATTCCGCCTCCGCATCGGGGACCATCGAGCGGAACTTGACCAGCTCGAAAGGCCTGCCGCCCTTGCCCACGCGGATCTGGTGGTAGAGCAGGGGCCCGCGGGCCCACAGGAGATTGGCCAGGGCCACCAAAGGGGCCAGGAGGGCGAGCAGCAAAAGGCCAACGACACCGGCAAAGAGGTCTACCAGGCGTTTCAGGGCCAGGAACGCCCTGTGCATCGGCGAGTCGTTGAGGGGCAGGATGACGTGCAGGTTGCGGCCGGCGTGCTCGACCGGTATGCGGCCGGTCAGGCGCTCGTAGAAACTGGTCATGGGCTCGAGGTGGATGCCCTGTTCCTGGCAGTCCAGCAGCGACTGGAAGAGGGTGGGATGGATCTCGGGAGTGTGGGTGATGGCCACGACCAGAGTATCCACCTCATGCTCCGCCACCAAGGCTCGCAGCGCGTAGCGATCGCCCAGTACAGGCACGCCTTCGACTTTTTTTCCAACCCTGGCCCCGTCGTCGTCGACAAAGCCCACAATCAGGTAGCCCGAGCCGGCGTGGGGGTTGCCGCTGGGTGGCACATGGACCAGCTCCCGGGCCAGCTCAGAGCCGGATTTGCCCGCGCCGACGATCAAGCAGCCGCCGCTGAAAGTTGGGCTGGCTGAAGACCGTGGCATACAGGACCCGCCAGGCCGGCACGCTGGTGGAGGCCAGCGCGACAAAGAGGTAGGCCGATGCGCGAGAGGCGGGAAAGTGCGGCGTGTAGAAAGGGGATGGCCAGGTATACAAGCGCCGTCACGAGGGCGGCACGACCCGCTGTTCCAGGCGCTCTGGCTGGCCTTGGCCGTGAGGGCCAGGTCGTAGCAGTCAAAAAAGGAGGCCCATATCAGCCACAAGATGGTTAGCAGCACAAAGTAGATGGGCGCTTCCGCAAACGTGGCCCAGGATAGCCTGTAGCCATAGCGCAGTACCAGAGCCACCAGGAGGGCGCCGTTCAGAACCAGCACGTCGGTGACCACCAGCATCAGCCGCCGCTCGGACGTCGTCAGGTGCAGCCGGGGCAGCGGGATGCGCCCGATGCGCCCTGGGCGCAAGGGTGTGTCCGGCGCCTGGCCATCGCCAACAGGAACAGGGGAGGATTGTTCTACCGTTTTCATCAGTTCACACTCGTCCGTAGGCTGGCTGGGCACGAGCCAAAACGAGGTGCTGCCAGCCCCGCATACATTTTCTGGAGCGCCAGGCCCTCAGCCCGGCGCTGCTGCTCGTACCACTTGCGGCCTGCCCGGCCCATGCGAGCGAGGCGGGCCGGATCTGCCAGGCTGGACTGCATGATTCTGGCCAGGGAGCCGGCGTCGCCGGGCGGCACAACCCAACCGGTCCGGTCCTCGGCTTGAGCCTCAACGTACTCTGGCAGAGCCCCCACGCCGGTCACGAGCACCGGTTTGGAGAAACAGTAGGCCGCCGCCACCAGCGCTGACTGGCTGGCTTCAGTGTAGGGCAAGACCAGCAGCCCGCAGCGCTGGAAGAGATCCACGGCCTCCTCGTCGCCGATGAGCCGGTCCCGTACCTCCACGTTGCCGGGGATGTCCCCCTGGACAATGCCCCCCAGCGCGCCAGGGCCGGCGATCACGACCTGCGCCCGCCCGGGATCGAGACGGCGTGCCGCTTCAACGAGCACGTCCAGGCCCTTGTACGCCTCCAGCCGTCCCAGAAAGAGGGCCCAGGGTTCGTGTCTCACTTCAGGCGGCGCCTGCTCCAGCGCCCGTGCCTGGGCATGGCCCACGAACAGGTGGGTCAGCGGCGTGCAGGTCAGTCCAGAAGGATCCAGACCCTCGCGCACGAGTTCTTGCGCATAGCACTGGCCGTGTACCAGCAGGTGACCGGCTCCGCGCCGGACCCAGCCGTTCCACAGGTAGAGCAGCCGGCCATAGGCCGCCCCGGTGTGGGGATGCAGGTCGTGCAGGCTGTGGACCGCGGGCACGCCGGCCCGCCGCAGGGCGTTCAGCAGCAGTGGGTTCCAGAGGTGGGGCCCGGTCATGTGGACCAGGTCGGGTTGCAGGTCGTGGACCGTGGCCAGCAGCCTATTGAGATCCCGCGGCCGCAACGCGTCGGGCGAGAAGCCGGTATCTCGAGTGTCCACGGGAGTATGTATTGCGATCCCCGGCGTATAGCGGTCCAGAGGCGCCTGCCGGGTGGTGATCAGGTGTACGTCAGCGCCCGCCGCCTGCTGGCGGTTGGCCAGGTCGGCCGTATACTGGTGCATGCCCCAGGTTGGGGAGGGCAGGACGTAGCAGAGGCGGAGGGTGGAGAGGGGGAGAGGGGGTGAGGGGGTGAGGGGGAGAGAGGGAGAGGGAGAGGGGGAGACAGGGTGAGGGGGAGAACCGCTGATTCCGTTCTCTCGTTCTCTTTGTCTCTTTTTCTGCGTGTCTCCTGCGCGGTTCATTTTCCCCCAACGGTCCATTGCTCTGGGTGGCGGATCATGTTGACGAGCTTGCCGATGATGTGGTCATAGGTCCGGTAAAGGTCGCGAGCTTTGCCGGCGTCCAGGTACTCGCACTTGACGGAGAACTCGAGCCAGATTTGGGTTTCGGCGGCTTCTGCTTCGGAGTCACTGAGCTTGCTGACAAAGGCTGCCGGGTACCGTCGTTTTCTCCATGCCTCCGCCAGATTAGCACAGATCGATCTGCGAGGAACGACGGATCTGGTCAGTGAGGGCGTATCGTTCGCTCTTTCGGGAAGCCTTGGTAACCTCAAAGATCTCCATCGCAGCATCAAAGGCCATCTGATAGACATCCAGATCGCGATGGCTCCGGATCCTTTCTCCCACTCTCCTGCTCTCCCTCTCTCTCCCCCTTGTCGCTCCTGTACAGCCTGAACTAACTCTCTGTATTATAGCATAAATTTCGGATTTGCGCTAGTTTCTACAGATATCATCCAGATTTTGTGGTCAGTTTGGACTCTGAGCAAAGCGGCGGTGGAGGACGCGGAACAATTCGAACCAGGGCCAGGGCGGCAAAGGGCAGGGCCACGGCGTCCACGGGCAGCCGGTAGCGGGGCATGGCCCAGGTCAGGATGTGCAGCAGGGAGTAAAAGCCCATGAAGAGCAGGACCAGGGCCAGGGGCGTGGTGGAGAAGCTGAGCCAGCCGGCCGTCGAGCGGCCGGGCCATGCCTGGCGGAGGGCCAGCCACAACCCGGCCAGCATGAAGGGCAGAAAGAGGCCAAAGGAACCGCTGCGGCCCAGGTTGTGCAGCAGCGTCGTGTCGGGCGTGGGCCAGAACTCGAAATAGTCCCGGACGCGGCTGAGGGACAGGAGCAGGTAGCGGCCCGGCTCGGCCAGGACAAAGCCGATGCCGCGAGCCATGAGGTCGCGGTCCAGCTGCGCTTCGTTGAGGCCCGCTCAGTTCCGGCGGCACCGGCGCGGCCTCGAACTCCTGAAAGTCTGGTGCCGTGCATGGGATGCTGGGCCGAGTACATGGCATAGCCGGCGTTGGAGTTGAGCAGCAGGAACTGGTCGTAGACGACATAATTGCGGATGGTGAAGGGCAGGATGAAGAGGACCAAGGTCAAGGTTGCGGTCAAGAGGCTGGGGATCATGCGGCGGAGCCGGCCGGAGCGCCAGGCGACCCAGAGGAGCCAGGCAAAGAGCACGACCACCCAGGGGAGGATGGATTGGCGCAGGAGGGTGGCGAGGCCCAGGCCCAACCCCAGGACCAGACCCTTGCCCACGGATGGCGCCTCGGCCGCGGCCATGGCCCGCTCCAGCGTCCAGAGCAGGACGATGATGTAGAACGACTCGGTCATCAAGGTGGCACCGTACAGTACGAAATAGGCGTACACGGCCGCGCACCCCGCCGCAACCAGAGCGACTGTGCCCCGGCCCGGAAATAGCTGGCGGGCCAGGCGGTAGACCATCAACGGCAGGAGCAGCCCGCTGACCAGGGCGCCCAGCAGACGCAGGGCCAGGGGGTGGACACCGAAAAGCCCATAGACAGCCGGCCGCATAGAGGGAATAGAGGAAGGACCAGTGGGCGGTGGGCGTCTCGGCCGGTGTGAAGGGGTACCAGCCGGTCTCAAAGCTGAAGCCATGACCAGCAGCCAGCCGGGCGCCCAGGGCGTGGTAGGAGCGCTGGTCGGTGAGCAGCGGCGGCGCGTCCACCACATCGCCCAGGTAGACGGCAACCCCAACCCGCAGCACGACGGCCAGGATCAGAATCCCGACCAACGCTACCCAATAGGTTTTCCCTTCTCGCCCAATCATCAAGTCCGTCAATATCTCCCCATCTCCCTATCTCTCCTTCTCCCCCTCCTCTCCTTCTCCCCCTCTCCTACTGTCTCACTGTCTCACTGTCCCGGCGTGTGCCCTCAGCCTCACATCCCCGCCAGCTCAGCCAGCAGCCGCCGATAGGTCCGCGCCTGTGCAGCCAGCGCGTCAGAGAAGGGCGTGCCCAGCGCAGCCACCGCCAGGCGGGGCCAATAGGCCAGCCGCAGGTAGCACTTGAAGCGATTTGCCTGGCGTGCTCCGCCAAACTTGCGATAGAATTGCATCTTGCTGCGGTAGAGCTGGACGTACATGCGCTCGGGCATCTGTCGCGTGCTCTGTGCCTCATGGTGCAATACCACGGCTTGGGGTACCCACCATAGTTCCCATCCGGCTTGGGCCAGCCGGTAGCAGAGGTCCACTTCTTCGGTGTACATGAAGTACGTACTCATCCAGCAGCCCGACCTGATCCAGCGCCTCATGCCGCAGCAAAAGACACGCGCCCTTGATCACCTCGACCTGGCGCGGTGTACCGAGATCCCAATACTGCATGGGATAGGTCGCCTGCGGCCACAACCGGCTCCAGAAACAGCAGCCGCCAGAACTCACGGCCAGGCGTGAGCATCGGGTGGCACGAGGATTGCAGGCTACCGTCGGTGTTCAGCAGTCGCGCTCCAGCCGCGCCGGCCCGGGGATGCGCGTCGATGAACTCGACAAGGGCCTGTATCGCGCCGGGCTGGATCTCAGTATCGCTGTTGAGCAGCACCACGTAGCGCCCAGCGAGCCGCGCATGGCCTGATTGTTGGCAGCGGCAAAGCCAACGTTCTCACTGGTTCTCGATCAGGTTCACCCAGGGGAAACTGCGCTCGCACCATGTCCGCGCTGCCATCGGTGGAAGCGTTGTCGACGACCCAAAGTTCGAGGTTCGAGGTTTTAGGGTCGATGGGCGACGGGAGTGGTGGGGACGTGATTGGAGACTGTCTGGCCTGCGGCTGGAGCGATGGATTCCAGGCACCGGGCGAGCAGGTCGCGGGTGTTCCAGTTGACGACGATGACCGAGAGCGCCAAGTCCACCAGCTTCTGGCCCTCCCTCATCCACCATCACGTACTTACCCCTGGGCCCCTTCTCCGGTACTCCCACTCTCCCCAGCTCCCTCTTTCCCCCTCTCGCCATCCCTTCCTCTCACCCTCTGCTCCAGCGCCACCAGCCCGCCCAGGAACATCCAGGCCAGTGCGCTGGTGCGAAAGCCGGGAAAGCCAATGTTGTAGACAAAGGGCAGGAACCAGTCGGCCAGCATCATGGCTATCAGGGTGCCCGCCAGCCCGCCCACGGCACCATTTAGGTAGCCTTCTTCAAAACCAGGATCGAAGCAAGACAGCAGCCGCCAGCCCAGCACGCCGACCTCGGCCAGGAACCATAGGAAGAGGCCCAGCCCCACCACGCCCACCTGCGCGTAGAGGTCGATATAGTTGTTGTGAGACGACACGTTGGGCCGGATCCAGAGAGCGTGACCCACCCCGGATGAAAGCCACTGGGTATGACCATAGTGGCGGTAGGCTGCC
This sequence comes from uncultured Chloroflexia bacterium, assembly GCA_963700285.1. Classification (GTDB taxonomy): domain Bacteria; phylum Chloroflexota; class Anaerolineae; order JAAYZQ01; family JAAYZQ01; genus CAWANP01. Next base: position 1,787,902 of record CAVOXA010000001.1, read on the forward strand.
GGGCCCAGTCCCAGGATGGGATGGTCTTTGACCAGATCGAGAACCGATGCGTATAGTGTACGCGCCCTCCCCAACTCACATCCACTTCGGCTTGCCCGCCTGCGTGGACAAAGACGATGGGGTAGGCAAGAACTGCAAGAGTAACCAGCGCCACAGCCACTACCAGCCCTAGCACGCGGTTGCGGCGCCACATCCGCAGCCAGATCACAGCCAGGGCGGCGACTGTGAATGGCACCCAGCCCGACACCCAGTCGTTCAGTCTGGAACCACACCACATAGGTCGCTGCGCCGAGCAGCGCCAGCAGCCACAGACGTATCAACGGCCGGAGCTTGCGATTGAAAGAGCAATTGCCCGGTCGCCAGTGGCCGCCAACCAGGTCCAGAACATGCTCCGGTTGGCCATTTCGGATCGGACCAGCCCAGGAGCCCGGCGCAGGGGCGGCAGGAAATACTCCAGAACCACCACGCTGGACACAGCCAGGAAGACGAAGGTGGCGATCTTCAGCCAGCGCCCCCGCGCGCCCAGGCTGCCGGTCACGAGAAAGATGGCGGCAGAAAGGGCAAAGATGCCCCACTGACCCAGCTGTACCAGCAAGCAGGTTACTGGGCTGGGGCACCAGTGGATCCCAGTAGGCCCGGCCGGCCAGGAGCGAGAGCAGTCCAACCAGCACAAAGAGCATCAGGGGTAGCATGGTGCGCGAACGTGGGCAGTCGCAGGCGACGTTTCGCGAAGGCCATCCACCAGCCAGGCGCGACTCACCACCGGGATCAGGAATACCGGCGCGGTCAGGGCGACCTCAGACCCGGTGCCGAGAGTGAAGGGCAGAGTGAAAGAAAGCCCGGCCAGGGCCACCAGACCCAGCCCAGGGTGCTGCAGCAGCAGTGAACGCCAGGCACCGGGCACCAGCACCAGGAAGCAGCACGCGAAAGCGGGTCGAAGGTTGGCGGCGCCAGTGCCGCCAGCATCAGCACGGCGCCGATGACAAGCGGGCTCGGCATTGCCAGATCCCGGCGACGGACTGCGCATCATCATGTCGCACGCCTCTCCAGGACGACCGATTCGACCAGGTCGACGAACCGTTCTCCGATGGCGCGCCAGTCATACTGCTCTTCGACCAATGCCGCGGGCGTTGCGGGCCAGTTGTGCTCGCAGGCCAGGGTCGCGCAGCAGGCGGACAACCTGGGCAGCGAATGTGTCTGGCTCGTCCGCGAGCAGGATGTCGCGTTTCGGCGTCACGTCCAGCCCCTCAGCAGCTTTGGTGGTGGCGACCACCGGCGTACCCAGCGCCATCGCCTCCAGGATCTTGAGACGGGTGCCGCCGCCCTGACGGATGGGCACGACGCACGCCCAGGCGCCTGCAACCAGCGGCCGCACGTCGTCAACATAGCCGCTCAGCTGGACGCTGTCATCGAGCTGCAAGCCAGCCAAAGGTCGACGCCCCGGTTGGGAACCGGTGATGGTCAGCGACACGCCTGGGATCTGCCTCCGGATCAGGGGATACGTTTCGCTCAGAAAGTACTGCATGGCATCATAGTTGGCGCTATAGGTCAGGGCGCCGTTAAAGACCAGAGTGCTAGCCTTCGGTGGGGCCAGAATCGGATGGTTGTACTGGCAATCGACACCATTGGGAATGACTTCTATGCACCCTCGGTAGCGGGGCAGCTCTTGTTCACTGACCTCACGGTCCTGGTCGGACACCATGGTGACCAGATCGAAACGGTCAAACACTGTCGCCTCGTAGCGCCTGGCCTTCTGCCAACTCACCCGGCATTGCAGCCGCCGCAGGGGCGAGTCCTGGGCCTGGTACCGATCCCACAACATGCGCGTTAGTGAGTTGTGTTCCTCCATGACTCTTGTACTCTTTGCGGGTGCCAGCAAAGCATAATTGGCCATGGTCTCGGTTGAAGCAATGACCACGTCAAAGTCCGCCCCGGCCAGCGTAGATCGGACCAGGCGGCTCATCTCCGGGACAGGGCGGACGAAAACCGGTCGCGGCGAGAGAAATCGCCGGAGGCTGCCAGTCTGATTCTCCTCGAAAGGATTGTACCGAACAACCTGGACATCCGTACAGAACTTGCCCAATGCCTCTGCTTGCTGGGGCACGGCTGTATCAAAGGCAAAGGAAGCCAGCGTCACCTGATGACTAGCGCCCAAAGCCCGCAGCAAGTGATAGACCCTGATCTTGGAGCCGTTGTCAGCGGGGTAGGGAAACCAGGTGGAAAGAAAGAGGATGTTCATCACCCGGTTCCTGCCTGCGCCAGCAGGCCGACGCATTGTAGCGTATAGCAGCCCAGCCCCGTTCGCTCGAAGCGGCGCCAGCCTGTGTCATACAGCTGCCAGACAGCGCTGGGCAGCATCTGGCGCTTCAATATCCGTGTCTCGATCTTGGACAATTCGCGCAGAATGGCCAGGAAGCGCGGATAGTAGCCTCGCCCGTATGCGTCGAGGATCTGGAATCCCGCTGCCTCCAAAAGAGCGCGCAGCTCAGCGAGGCTGAATTCGCGCTCCCAGCCGCCATAGGGCCACTTTCCGCTGCGGATCAGCCGCCGCTTGTGCACCGTGTACCAGTTGTAGCGCTGCGGAACATCGACTAAGAGGTATCCTTCCGCGCGAAGCACGCGCTTCTGTTCCACGATCAAGCTGGCCGGGTCCTCGAAATGCTCCAGGAATCCCTGGTGAAAGACCAGGTCGAAGGAACCCGATTCGAAAGGCAGGTGCCAGGCGTCGCCTTGTGCAACATCGAGGTGCACGCCCGCTTGCCTGGCAGTGACTGTGGTACGCTCAAGTGCAGACGTGGAAAAGTCCAGGGCAGTGACCTTGGCGCCGAGGGATGCCAGCACGCTGCTAGTACCTCCCGTGCCAGCGCCGATCTCCAGGGCCTGGCAAGACTGCAGGTTCACGTGCGATCCAATCGTCTCGGTGATCTGCGGGACATGGTTTACGTAATCTTTTGCCTCGAAATGCTGCCAGTAGGCGTTCCACGCAGAGCGTGTGTTGGGTGACGTCATAGTTGACTCAATGCTGTTTTCGCCAAGTCTATGATAATCTCGCAGTGTCGCACCGGCCTGGAAGAGCCGGTGCTAGGCATTGAAACCGACAGAAACAGGTCTAGCACCGGCTGTTCACGGCGGTGCAGTAATCGCAACCACTTGGCGAGAAGACCACTAAACCTGGGGCCCCAGAAGGTCGCGATAGATGGTGATCAGTCTGCGGCCGTTCTCCGACCAGTCGAACCGCTGGCAAGCAAGCTGCCGAGCGGCGTAGCCCAACGCTGCGCGCTGGGACGGATCATCCAGGAGCTGGCAGACCGCGTCCACAGCCTCCTCTGGCTCTGACGTGTAGAGCTTGCGTACCTGGACGTGGTCCTCCAAGCTCTCGCCAATGCCCTGGGCGTAGGTCACGACGGCCCGGCCTATACTAAGGTACTCGGGCAGCTTGGCTGGCAGGCGCAGGTTGTTGCCCAAGTCCAGGGGATGCTGGAGCAGGACGTCTGCCAGGCTCAGAAAGCGCGGAACCTGGGAATAGGGCACCCGCCCCACGAGGCGGTAGTGGTTCTGGAGGCCCATGCCCGTGGCGACCCGTTTCGCCTCGACGCGAAAACCATCGTCTCCCACAAGCAGCAGCACAGCTTTGGGAAATCTGCCAACCACACCGGCCAGAACCCTCATGAACCAGAAAAAGATCTCGGTGTTCATGGCCCCCGAGTACACCAGGACCTGGCGATTGTTCAGGCCCAATTCCTCCTGAAGGCCATCGGCGGTCACATGGGGACCGAAAAGCTGCAAATTGGCGCCTGGATACAACAGATGGACCGGTACGCCGGGCCACTGGGACTTTGCCCAGGCGGTGAGGTTTGGAGATATGGCGGTATGGGCGCTGGCTGCCCGAGTCACCTGCCGGTAGGTCACCGGTTCCTTTGCCATTCTCGAGACGGCGCCGTCGCTCCGTACGGGCATCACCCAAGGCCACAGGGCGTCGCGAAGTAAGGCAACAGGCGCCGCAAAGCGCCGGGCTCCGTGCTGCCACCTTGCCATCGTCGCCTGGCGGAGAGAGCAGACATGATAGTCCTCGTCATCTTCGTGATCCATCACTAGCGGGACTCCAGTAGAACGGTGCAGTTGCCAACCAGCGAGGGCCGGCACGTGGCGCGGCGTCCAGATGTGCAGGATTTCCGGCTCGAAAGCCAGTACCTGCTGGCGTACGCGTCGCGCCAAGAGCGGACCGGTGAAGGCCATCTCTACGATCTCGGCCTCGGGCGGCTCTTCCATCGATATCACGGTTTCGGTGCTGCCGGCGATGAGGATTTGGGCCGCGTGCCCCTGGCGGCGGACCTCCTGGGCAAAGTGGTAGAGCTGTTTCATGCCGGCGTAGTGGTGAAAGTCGCCGTAGCCTACGTAGGTGATGCGCACCGACAGATGTTCCATACCCGCTCAGCTCCACATGGAAGCGTTGGCTGGTTCATTCATCCCTCCTCACCAACCAGATGCTGCCGCCAGCATACCTGTCCTCTGCAACATCGATGGGTAGGAAGGGTAGCAGGTCCTGCACGAGGTCGTTGTGGGCATTCAGTAGATAGTTGAGCCAGAATACGATCTCAAAGGCTCGGTTGTACTGCAGGAAGGCCCGGAGCAGGTATGCCTCGTTCCAGTAGTATCCCCGCTGGATGAATGGCTCAAAATACTGGAAGGGGTAGCGGACGTCGTGAAAGTGGATATGCACCCCAGCTGCCAGCCTCGGCAAGATTTCAAACATGATGGTGTTTACGTCGCTGCCGATCTTGGCGACATGAGATGAGTCGACGAACAGGATATCGTTGGCAGACAATGCGTCGAAAAGGGATGGATCGACGTCTTGTACGTGTTCCTCGAGTATCGTCACCCTCGCATAGTCCGTTTCCTTTACAACGGTTCTCAAGTTGTCGCAGAAGGGGTCGATGAATGTGAACGACGTCTGCCCGCCCAGGTGCAGCTCGTCCGTGTCGAGCATGCACGCCGAGGAGTGGCCAGAGCCGATTTCGATGACCCGGGCCGGTTCCAGAAGCCGCATCATATAGTGCAGGATGGGCCCATCGTCGTACGAGAAGGTGTCGTTATGGATCTGATAGCGTACCCTCCGACTTGGGTCCCAGAACGGTACGTCCTCCCAGAAACGGCTGAACGCTCCGCAGGTTGCTGCCTGCCTGTCTAGGTTCAGGTCAATGCCCCTCAGTTCGTCCTTCCGATCGAACAGCTTGGAGCGTCTCCTTTCAACGTCCTCAAGGGATGGGATTGGACTGTAATAGTGGCCTGGCGGGTACGGCGTCTTGAATTTCTCCAGCTCCTCCCGTAGCGTTCTGATGTAGGGCAGTCTGTCCGCATAGTGCTTGAGACGCGACTTTAGGATCAAGATTCACGCCCTTTCGGCTGATCGCCAGGCAAGGCCTCCGGCCGATGCAACCCCAGGCCTCTTGCGCCTGCCATGAGGTATCCCACGGCTCCACCTGACAGAATAGCAGGTATTCTTAGGAACCCCTTCGCTGACGGAGCCTCAAAGCAGGACCGTGCCGCGCCTTTGGGCAGATTCACGAATGCTACTCGGGCAAAGTCTCGCCTGGGACCAAAGTGGCTCACACACAGATAGGCCAATGACCGGCAGCTGATGAATTGCGATCGGAGGTCAAAACTCTCAGATCGTTGCACTACTCCCGTGGGGCGCGGAGCTTTGAGATGTGTGGCCATCATGCCGGGCACGTACAGCAGCCTATAGCCAGCCCTGCGAATTCGAAAGCTCAGATCCTGTTCCTCGTAGGTGATCCCGAACCAGGGGTCAAACGTTCCAGCTTGTAGTAATGCGCTCCTGCGGAAGGCCATGTTGCAGCCGTACAAGAAATCCACCTCAACCATGGAACCTGCCAAGTTGTTGAAATTCATCGTCAGCTCGCCACGCGGTGAGAACCTGCCTATATCTTGGGTTTCCACCTCGGGCGCATCGGTTTCCACGACCCTGCCTACCACACCCCCAACATCTGATTCCAAGAATCCGGCCGCCAGCGCTTGCATCCAGTCCCGGGAAACCAACGTGTCATCGTCGATAAAGGCGAGTAGTTGCCCGGTACTCCGTGCAATTCCCTGGTTTCTCGTTCGAGCAAGGTTGCCCTTTCGGGCGTCTTCTCGAACGTGTAGTGCAGGGAATTGCCGAACTGCTTCCTGTGTACCTGCTGAATCGGTGGAATTGTCAACTACAATGACTTCAAAGGGATGGTAGTCCTGGGCAAATAGCCTGCTCAAGCACTCGTTCAATATGCTTGGGCGATCACGGGTGGCAACAATCACCGATATGCTTGGTGTCGGGGTTTTCCGCCCCTGCCGTTCATTGACTTGAGTCATGGTCCTCCTGCGCGCCTGGAACAATCCGTTCGTATACGGCCAGGTATTGGGGCACAATGATGTCTGGTGTGTAGCAGCGCAGATACCGTTCCCTCGCCGCCGCGGCCATGCGGCGATAGAGCTCGCTGTCTGAGGCCAGTTCCAGGATGGCGTCGGCCATCCTCTGGGGCGATCTCGGAGGAACCAACAGGCCGGATACGCCGTCCACCACGACCTCCGGCACGCCGCCGACGGCTGTCGCTACAGCCGGTTTCCCATAGGCCATGCCCTCCACCAATACTACACCAAAACCCTCATAGATCGACGATAGAACCACCAGATCCACGGCAGCCATGACCTCGGCGAGTTGGACCCTGGCAAACGCGCCCGCAAAGATGACATTCTGGCCCAGCCCCAGAGACTCGGCTCTGCCCTCTAATTCACCAAGCTGAGGTCCATCGCCGTAGATCAGAAACTGAAGGCAGGGATTCTGCTCAACGGCCGCTCTTGCCGCCAGCAGTAGGGTGTTGATGTCCTTCTGCGGTACTAAGCGAGCGATGCATCCCACTGTAAAGGCTGTGTCCTGACGTTTAGCCTCAAGCTCGGAGTCGGCAGGGCCGTACACCATGTTGGCAATGATGTGTATGCGCGAGTCAGGCATGCAGTACGGTCGGATCGATGCCGCGGAGGCACCTGATACTGCTGTGACGGCGTCAAGAGCCGGCATCGCACGCGCGAGCCCTTCATAATAGAGCTGGGTGTGGTCCACCGGCACCACATCCTCTGTGTAGACTGTTCGGTAGCCAAGGCGCTTGCCCCGGATGATCCACAGCCAGGCGTCTGGCTTCCGAAAGTGAACGAGGACTGCCCGGTCCACGAGACGGCCCTGCACCAAGTGCCAGGAAGAAAATGGCGTCAAGTCCGGCGTATCCCAGGCGCCGTAGTCCTCCCCATACACTCCTCTTGCTGGCCTGCATAGTCTTGTGGCGCAGGAGCGCATCCAGGAGTACAAAAGGGAGGGCAAGCCAGAGAAGTGCCGTGAAGCCCTGTCGAGCCGCCTGGTGTAGCTGGTGGCTGACGGCCCAAAGGGCCACCTTGCTCTCGCGCAAGAAGCTTGCATAGGCGTGACCGGCGGCCAGTGGATTGCGCACCAGGAGGATCGGACGTACCCCGTATCGGCATAGTTCCAGGGCCAAGTTTGTCATCTGGTCGGCCACGCCACCGTGGTCCTCCAGGCTCATCGTTGCCAGCAGCACTGTGCGTTCTCTATGTGTCATGCCCATGTTTGGTGGCTCATGGCTCGCCCAGGCGCAACCTCAGCGCAAGCTTGAGCAGGCCCCGGTTGCGGATCTGGTGAGGGTTTCTGGCCATTGCCAGTAGCGCCTCTCGCTGTGCCCGCTTTCGCTGCCCAATTGTGGCGTAGTGAAAGGCAGCAATAGCGCGTACTTGGGCCAGCATGACTGGCTGCAGGCCTGCCAGATTGGCCAGTGTCTGCGGTAGGGCAACGAAGACACTACGCACGAGCGCCTCTGCGCCGAGGACGTCGGCGTCATGATTATGCATGTAGGTCGAGATTCGATCCTGAAGAAGTTCGTCGAATCCCCCATTGGTAGCATCACTGTCCAGGGCTACTGCCCGATCAAGATGATAAGCTACGATGCTCAACTCGCTGCTAAGGGCAGTACCAAAGGCTGCGAATAGGTGTCCCCTGGCCCAGGCTTCATCGGAGACAGTAGGATCCACATCGACAGGTGCACGCGGCCGCTGCAATGCCCGTATTGTGGAATTGACCACGAGGTCTGATTGCTGCCGAGCGTTGCTTGCACTGACCGATCCTTGGTGTGCCCGCACTCTGTACAGTACCTCAGGCGCATTGGCGCCATGCCACCTTTCTAGCATGCGCAGCCACAGATCCCGATCCTCTGCAGGGAACCATTCCTGCCTGTACCCGCCAACCTCCTCTATCGCTTCACGGCGCATCAGTGCCGCGGCATGGCAGAAACAGTGCGTTTTGCAGTACAGATCGCGGCGGAGTCGGCATCACTTGAAGGAAGCAGTATGGAGCGTGAACTTGCTGGTGCGGTGCCAAACTCCTCGTAGCCACACGTCACAACGCCCAGGCGCCGATCGCTGTCCAACAATTCAAGCTCCAGCGCTAGCCTGGTGGGCATGCTCATATCATCTGCGTCCATACGTGCAATGGTGTCGCCCCTTGCGTGAGCGAGTCCTCGGTATAGCGTTGCTACAAGGCCCAAGTTCTGTCGATTTCGCAATACTACAAGACGTGGATCGGAATAGGCTCGGACAGCTTCAAGCGTGTTGTCTGTGCTGCAGTCGTCGATTACGATCAGTTCAAAGTTCCCAAAAGTCTGGGACAGGATGCTTTCGATCGCCTGGCCCACAAAGGCCCCGGCGTTGTAGGCGGGCAGGATAATGCTTACCCTCGGCTTTGACTCGTTTACCAACATGTGGGCTCCATACCTACTAGCCACTGGAACCGACTAGCGCCTTGACCGCAGCTTCCACGCCACCACTAGGCTCACAAGGGCCGCCGCCGGCAGGATTCCAACGAAGAGCGGATTGAACAGGCTTGTTTGCTGATCACCAGCACCGGGCGCATCCAATGCCTGGACTCCTGTCAGCGTCGCTGGCGTGGCCGTGTACCGAACAGGGACCCTAGTCAGTGCGGGTGCCGGCAGCACATCCGTGACTTTGGCCTTTGGCGCGTCCGTTGGCCTGGGTTCTGGTGGCACCGCCGGGGCATCCAGCGAGCAGAGCACATAGTAGATGTGATTCTCGATAAAGTCGTGCCACACCACCACCAGTCGATTGCCCCCGACTATCGCAGCCTCGGGGTATTCGCTGGCTAGCAAATCCTCAGAGAGAACTGCAGGCGGGGACCAGGCGCCATCGGGGTGTCTCTGGCTGTAGTGAATCTTTGCTTCCCCTACGATGTTCCCGCTCATGACGATGTACTCAGAGCCGGCCGAATCAACAACGAGATCCATCGGGCCATTCAGCCCCTCGAGGTTCTCAAATAGCAATTGAGGCTCTCCCCAGGTCAGCCCGCCGTCGGCTGAGAGTCTGTAGTACTTGCTGTCAGCGAATCCCACGCCTCGAATCCATGTCATGTATAGCCGTTCCTGATCAGCACCATTGGACAGGTTGGGGTAGGCCAGCCCGGCCTCCATGAAAGACCTCCTCCGGCTGATTCCAGGTTTCTCCACCGTCTGCCGACCGTGAATACCAAATGCCTTGAGGCAACCAATCGCTCTCCCTCGTATGTTGTGACCAAACTGCCTGGACCGCTCCCCTACCATCTGCATACACCTGGACAGAGGCATTCGACACCAAAGCCGGATCGACGGATGCGAAATCAGCAGGTCGCGACCAGTCGTCTCCTCTATTGTCCGACCAAACGTAGCCAATGTGACCGACGCTCTGCATCGGATCCTGTACAGCATAGACTAGATGCAGGCGGCCCTGCTGATCGACACTCAGGTCTGAGCTCTGAGCAGCTCCCACATAGGGCTCAGCGGTAACCCAGACCTGCGGGGATCCGGCGAGGGCCATTGGCGCGCGGCTCACGCGGACGCCGTCCTTCAAGCCTTCCCTAAAACGCCAGGAGACAAACAGAAAACCATCGTCGGTGATGGACAGACTGTCCGCTGCTGCGTAGTCGCTGGCTGTAAGAACATCGACGGGCTCTGCCCAGTGTCCTTCTTCAAAGACCGAGTAGTAGATGGTGTCTGTCTCTTGTAGTACTTCATCCCGACCCTCAGCCACCCCACTGCTCCAGATAAGGTGCACACGTCCTTGTCGATCGGCCGCCAAGTGTCCATGCAATGAAAAGGGCGCTTGGCTGCTGACAATCGCTGCAGGATCAGTACAAGCGATGGGTACCTCTGCTGAAACAGGTGACACGCTCGCCATCATCAGCAGGGAGAAGCCTAGGAGGGTATACACATTCTTCAAGACAAGCTTCACTATGCGTACTCCTGGCATCTCGCCGCCAAACCATCAGCAAGTATCTGCAGTGTTGTCTCATGCAGAATACGAGGGTTGAAGACTACCTCAATTCGATGAAAAAGCTGCTCAGCAAGCTGTACCCTCAGTTTTTCGTCCGTTGCCAGTCTCATGATTATGGCACTGAGTGCCTCATCATCCCCAGGAGGTGCAAGAAAAGGGTATCCTGCGGGCCCCACGGCCTCGCGGATTCCTGGGATTTCGGTTCCTGCGACAGGCAGGCTGGCTGCCATGCACTCCAGCACGCCGTTTGGACAGCCTTCATACTTTGAACTGAACACCCCCAGGTCAACTGCCTGGAGAAGCCCTGATACATCCTGAACACCGCCAAGGAAACGTACGCTTCTGCCAAGTTCCAGATCGTATGCCAGCGCCTTGAGGGTGTGCTCGGTGTCGCCAGGTCTTCCTGCTAGGAGCAACATGGCTTGGCGCTGGCTTTCGTCAAACGCTTGAGCTACTGTCTGCCAGGCTCTCAGCAGGGTAGCATGGTCCTTGCAGCTGTGCAGGTTTGCCACCATGCAAGCCACAAAGCAGTCTTCCTCCGCCCCAATTCGCTCCCGCCAGGTGGCCCGATCCACAAGGGGCGGGTCCAGTTCCACCCCGTTGTGGACTATGTTGATACGCTGAGGCGCTACCTGAAACTTTGCCGTCAGGAACTCGGCACCGTGCCGGGAATTCGAAACAAAGCAGGGGGTCTGACGAACTGCCAGCTTTTCAAGCCTGCTCCCCGTGAGAAAGCGGCCCTCGTCACGCTGATTCCACACAAAGAGCCTGGCACCCGTGAGTTGCCACACGAGTCCACAAGCCACATTTGGCAGTCTTGTATAGGCGGGCTTGCATCCGGATGGGCTTGCCTGAGCAGTCTGGCCAGCCTGGTGAGGCTTTGCGTCTGCGGCCAGCGCGGTTGGCAGGCCACTGGAGGGAGCAAACCCTCCAAGGTATTCCGTACTCGTCGCAGAGCTCAGACGCCCTTCCTGCTTCTCGCAACCCCCATATCTCGACGCGGGCACCGGCCTGCTCGATGAGACCGCGGGCCAAGACCACTGCTTGCCGTTCCGCCCCGCCAAGGTGAAGGCTTTCCAGCACCATGGTAATCCTTTTCCCACGGAGTTCGGTTGATCTAGGGGCTAGTTCTCTCATGGCTGGCTACCAACACTTCTGGTCATGGTACGACAGGCCTTGCCTGGTTGAGGGTGCGGTTCCAAGCACGCTGGGATTTCCCATAGCCGCGGGCCAAGAGATCAGCTGCAATATCCCGCCATGCAGTTGGGTTGCGACAGGGCTGTAACTCAAAGTGCCGCCGCGCCAACTCGATGGAACTGAGCTTGACCACCGTCTCGGCAATCCAGTAGCTATCCTCGTCTTCGCACAAGTAGGCTTCCCACAACCGGTCAATGGCTGGGCCGAAGAATAGGCCTAGTTTGCGCAGGCCGCTGAGAAAAGGAGAGTCTCAAGGCGAGGTCGAAGATCCTTGTGAAGCCAGTTCGACCACTGCGTGGTAGTCGCGGCGTAGTTCTGAGTCCGTTTCCATCGTTCCGTCGGGTGCAATGCCAGTACGTGCCCAGGGCAGACTGCATAGCCTAGGATCGAGGTCCTTGAGGACTCTCCAGTAGATATCGTCTGTCCTACAATCCGGCGCGAGGGCCCACATGAAGGAAACCAGCTTCTCACTGGTAAACGCCTGGTGCAGATCGCAGAACCTTCTGACATAGTCCATAGCGTGGCACAACATGCGCCTCATGTAGTTTTCCTGCATGTCCAGTTCACAGAGTACCCAGGTGGCGGACGAAGTTTCCTGTCTCCAGGCAGTTGCACCGATCGTACCGCCAAACTGAGTGATGGACCAACCAGTGCTGGATGCAGGAGCTTCCACCTGTTTTCCAATCGAGCCAGCGGCGGCTCTGTTAGATGCACGCCGCTGCTGCTCGGCCGCGCCCTGTTGTCGCCAAAGCTTGCCGCAATGACCAGGTCGATTTCGTCGAAGCGAGCTCAGGTATTCCATGCCGTGAAGGTGTATGCCAGCCACTTCCGCCCCTCCCCAGATTGCCCCGCGCTGAATGTTCGACCACACCAACTCGCAATCGTCGGGGATGTGTACAAAGTCCCAATCATACCGTGGAGCTTATCCGCCGGGCGTATACGACATCTCTGCTCTGATCCTGACCCCATGTCGCGCATCTGATGCGACCTGGGAGATGCGGTTCGAGCCTCTTCAGGATCCCTGCCACAATGCGGCTATCCAGGCCACCGGAAAGTAGTAGTACGATCTGGTCGCGATCTTGGGCGACGTCGTGCAGTTCCTCTGACAGATACTCGCGAAAGGCCACCGCCGCCTCTTCGGCTTTGACGAACCGTGTCCCATGGCGGATGGGGGGATGACGTTCCAGCGTGCCTTCACCGGTCAAAGTGGCGTGCCAGGGCATCCGCTGAATCGATTTCACCAGTGTACGACTGCCCAGCATGTAGTTAAATTGGATGACTTCTTCAGGACCCTTGCGGATCAACTACACGCTCTTCCGCAGGAAGGGCCAGGATGATCTCTTCGGCCGTATCTGCCACCAGTACCTCGTCATCCAAGACAGTCCAATAGGGACAGAATCCACCAAATCGAGAAGTCTGTACGGTTTCAGCCTTTTCCAGCTTACGCAGCACTTGGAAGCCTCCGCTCATCTTCTCTGCGTTGAGCATCGTCTGACTGGTATGGCAGCTCGCACACTGCGATTAGTGGCGTCCCCTGATCAGTTATGGACATGGGGACGATCCGCGGAGTATATACGTCTGGCATGCAGTACAATCTTACGCTGCCATAAAAGGCCCTCAACACCCAGAAGAACTCTCCTGCTGTCCATTCGCGCACATGCAGTCTGTAGATCGGAGGACTGGCGTGGGAGGATAGCTCATCACGGTTCTTATTGGGTGTGGTGAGGATGGCTTTGGGCGCCAGATTGACACAAGTCTTCAAGAATGCACGATAGTCGGCAACATGCTCTATCACGTCCACAGCCACTACTGCGTCAAACGGGCCATCCTCAGGTACCGGGTAACGGTCAATGTAGTGGATGCCGGGCCGAGTTCGATGCTCCCGTGCCCAGTTGAGTGCCTCATTGTCAAGTTCTGAGCAGACTACGAAACGCTCTGGGTCAACGGTAGCCTCGAAGGCAAAACAGCCCGTTCCGCCGCCCAACTCAACGATGCGCTTTGCGGAGTCCAACAGGGTGACCACAGCCATGTTGAGGGCAACGATGTTTGGCCATTCTAGGGGGCCGCCCGCTGCTACCCTAGCCTGTTTCTCAGCCCAATTCACTGAGCCTGCCTCAGGATTCTCCTTGTACGCTACACCCAAGGCTTCAGTGGTACGTATATGTGTCGAGATCTGGCTTTCTGCCACACGGCGAAGCTCAAAGCCGAACCTGGCCAGTAGCGTGTTAGCGAGTCCCTTCAAGGAGCGAAGCAGAAAGGACTGGTAGCGCCGTGCGCCATGATCAGGTATCATTGACATCAATCACAGTCCATTGTGCAGGTACCCGTACCAATCCCTGGCTTCTTACGATGCCCGCCGTAGTACTGTCTACAGTAAACCTTAGACAGTTACCCGCGCGGTCATGCAGTGTGTTGAGCGAATCGCCTAGCCATATGGTGACATAGTACGCGCCATCATTCAGAATACTCAGGGCAGGCTGCACCTGTATCCGTGTCTCTCTGCTGGGAAGAACCACAGCAGCCTTGTCGTCCGTGTTATTGAGATGCAGCACGACATTGCCAAGAGAATCGCGGATTGACACGCCCATGATGCAGGCTGTGCCTGCTTCTTGCAAGACCTCCATGTCGAAGGTAATCTGCTCCCCGTGGCTGAACTCCGATTTGGGTTGCCCGCTGCTATTGCGAGCCGCCAGGTAGGTCACCCGCATCGGACCAGATCCTAGCCTATCTACAGCCCAATCACGCAGATCAACTTCACCCTTCGATGAGCCGTAGTCGAGGTAGGCTCGCACTACCTCGCTGCTATACCCATCTGCGGACAGTTTTCCCTCAGTCAGGCATAGGGTGCGCCGGCACAGATCGATGATGGCGCCCATGTTATGGCTCACAAACAGCACCGTCCGGCCTTCCCGGCCACCTCTCCCATCTTGCCCAGGCACTTCTTCTGAAACGCCGCATCCCCCACCGCCAGCACCTCGTCCACCAGCAGGATCTCCGGCTCCAGGTGGGCGGCCACGGCAAAGGCCAGGCGCACGTTCATCCCGCGAGGAGTAGCGCTTGACCGGCGTGTCGATGAACTTCTCCACCCCGGAAAAGTCCACGATCTCGTCGAACTTGCGGTCGATCTCGGCCCTGCTCATGCCCAGGATGGCGCCGTTCAGGTAGATGTTCTCCCGCCCCGTCAGCTCCGGGTGAAAGCCGGTACCCACCTCCAGCAGCGAGCCCACCCGGCCGTGGATCTCGGCCCGGCCCTCGGTCGGCTCGGTGATGCGCGACAGGATCTTGAGCAGCGTGATCTTGCCCGCGCCGTTGCGGCCGATGATGCCCACCACCTCGCCGCGCTTGACCTCGAAGGAGACGTCCTTCAGGGCCCAGAACTGGTCGTCGTTCGCCGCCGGGTGCTGCCAGCGGACGGCGGACGGCGGACGACAGACGACAGCCGTTGCGCGAGCCGTGCAGGCGGCAGCAAAGGCATCGCGCAGCGTGTCATGTTGCTGCTGCGCCTTGCCGATGCGGTAGCGCTTGCCCAGGTTTTCTACGCGAATTGCTATGTCATTCATGAACAAGTTTTGCCACGAATTTCACGAATTGAACGAATTTTGGTACCGTGTTTTGATAATTCGTGCAATTCGTGTAATTCGTGGCTGGCCTCCTATCGTACGATGCGTCTCTGTTGGAGCGATGGTGCGCCAAAGTTGAGCAGGATCGCCAGGCGCAGGCCTGTCGCTGCCAGGTAGTGGTGGGCCTGCGCCTCGTGGACTCGGGTCAGGGCCGAGACGGCCTTGAGCTCCAGGATGATCTTGTCGTCGACGACGAAGTCAGCGACATAATCGCCCACCAGACGGCCCTTGTAGTGTACCGGCAGTCGCTTCTGTCGCTCAAACGGAATGCCGCGCGCCTCGAACTCGATAGGCCAGCGCGCCTTCATACACAGCTTCCAGAAAGCCGGGACCCAGGGTACGGTGTACCTCCATCGCCGCGCCGACGATCTCGTATGAAAGCTCTTTGAACAGGATTTCAGCCATAATACTTCCTGCCACGAATTGCACGAATTATACGAATTCTAATCCAAGTATGCATAATTCGTGTAATTCGTGAATTCGTGGCTAAATAACGTCGGCAAAGGTGCGCTCGGTGCGCCGGAAAAAGACGAGCCCGCTGACCAGGACCAGCAGCGTGATGAGCGATCGAGACGGCGAAGAGCGGGCCAGGCGGCTGCGGCGTCGGCCAGGTAGTTGCCCAGCAGCGCCCAGCGAAAGCCCTCCACCACGCCGGTCATGGGGTTCAGCGCCAGCAGCCAGCGGATACTGCTCCGGGATCAGCGTCGTGCCATAGATGACGGGCGTCAGGTACATCCAGATCTGGACCAAAAAGGGCACCAGGTAGTTGACGTCGCGGTAGCGCACGTTGAGCGCCGACAGCCACAGGCCAAAGCCCAGCGCGGTGAGCATGGCCAGCAGCAGAAAGGCGGGCAGCAGCAGCACGGCCGGCGTGGGCGCGATGCCGGTAGAAGACCATCAAGGCCGACCAGCACCAGGAAGGCGATGCCAAAATCGACCAGCCCGGAGAGCACGCCGCTGATGGGGATGACGAGCCGCGGAAAGTAGACCTTGGTGATCAGGTGGGCGCTGCCCACCAGGCTGGTCGAGGAGCGGGTCAGCGAGCCGGCGAAGTAGTTCCAGGGCAGCAGGGCCGCGTAGGCGAAAGATCGGATAGGGCACGTCGCCCGACGGCACGTCGAGCAGGCCGCCAAAGAGCAGGCTAAAGACGACCATGCTCACCACCGGCTGGAGCACGATCCAGGCGACGCCCAGCAGCGTCTGCTTGTAGCGCACCTTGAGGTCGCGCCAGACCAGGAAGTAGAGCAGCTCGCGGTATTCCCACACGCCCGCAGCTGCAGGGAAGCCCAGCCCCGGGTGGGCTCGATGATGACGGTGGGTACTCGGTTGGCTGTTCTTGGCAAGTACTGGTCATAACTTGCTCGCAGGTGTCTCATGGTTCATGGACCAGATCGCGCCGGAGATCATCGATTGATCCGCACGGTACCCGGCCCTCTCTGAGGGCTTTCCGGGTCGCTTCAGCATTCGCAGCGATTTCGGCGCGGCGGTGCTCTATCAGGCGCTGGTGGACGGATTGGAGTATTGAATCAGGAATGCGCAGGTCCTGGGCCATGGTTTGCCTCTTGACTCTGCCATGGAATTGGTCTATAATCCATCTACCTGTTCTACGGAAGTCCTGGAAGGAGTTGGCATGCTTGAAGAACGGTTCTGGCAGCGCATCAGCATCGATCCCCAAGCCATGACCGGCAAGCCGGTGATCAGGGGAACTCGCATTCCGGTGGAACTGATCGTCCGGATGTTGGCTCAGGGTATCCCGGACCAGGAGATTCTGGAGGAGTATCCCCGGCTGGAACCTGACGACATCCGGGCTGCTTTGGCCTACGCAGCCCATACCTTGGCCGATGAGGACGTGTTCCCCCTGGCTGTTCCCACCTAGTGCCAGGGTTTCCGTCTTCGTGGGTTCGTGATCGACCTGCATCATGCGCTTGCCCTTCCCACCGAAGTTGATCCTGTGTTTCCCCACGAGACCACTATGCTTGCGTATCAGCCCGCAGTTATTCGTGCTATTCGTGCAATTCGTGGCAGAAGCGAACTCACCGCATCCACCCCAACGCCTGCCAGCCCACATTCACCGCCGACTTGAAGGCCTGCCAGTTGTTCATGCTCTTCAAAAAGGTCCACATCGGCCCGGGCCGCAGCGCCCACTCGCGGAAGGCGCGCCGCGCCCAGTACTCGATCCGCTCCGCCGGCAGCCCCGGATAGTCCAGCACCGTCGACTCGTCCATGTCGACCTCCTCCCAGGTCGTGCCGGGCCGGAACCAGCCCTTCTCCACCACCTCGAAGAAGAAGGGCGTGCCGGGATAGGGGGCGGCGATGTGGAACAGGGCCAGGTCCAGGGGCAGCTTCTTGGACAGGTCGATGGTCTGCCGGATCGTCTCCTCCGTCTCGCCGGGCAGGCCGATGATGAAATAGCCCCAGTTCATGATGCCGGCGTCCTTGCTCCAGCTGCAGCGCGCGGGCGATCTTTTCGTCGGTGGTGCCCTTGCGCACCCGCTTGCGGATCTCCTCGTTGGCGCTCTCGATGCCCCAACTGATGAGCCAGCAGCCGGCGCGGCCCATCGCCTGCAGCATCTCGGGGTCGACGTAATCGACGCGGCTGTTGCAGGTCCACTTGAAGTCCAGCCCCTCGCGGACCATGCCCTCGCAGATGCCCATCACCTGCTCGCGGTTGACGGTGAACAGGTCGGCGTACATGTGCACGTTGCGCAGGCCCAGGTCCCAGAGCATGCTGCAGCTCGGCCAGCACGTTCTCGGGCGAGCGGACGCGCACCGAGTAGCCGATAGCTGACGTGTTTGATGCAGAACGTGCAGCCGGCCGGGCAGCCGCGGCTGGGCACGATAAAGGTGTAGGGGCCGCGGATGTTGGGCGCCCGGTACTTGTCCCAGGGCAGCAGGTGGTGCAGGGGCAGCGGCAGGTCGTCCAGGTCGCGGATGAAGGGCCGGTCGGGGTTGACGCGGATCGGCAGCTTCCGGTCGTGCCGCCAGGTTTCGCGCCAGACGAGGCCTTGATGGCGGCGAGCTGGGATGCGTGTTGCGTGTTGCGTGGTACGTGGCCGTTGCCAGGCAGGTGCGCGATCCGTGCTTGGGTCCAGGGCGGCTGCCAGTCGGATCCGCATCCCGATACATCTTGTCCAGGCGCCCTCAACTCGATCCCGCCGGACCCTGTCTCCGCCTCTGCCCGCTTCCCTGCTCCTCTCCTCCAGCGTATCGAGCAGCTCGCGCAGCGTCAGTTCCGGCTCGCCGCGCAGGACATAGTCCAGCGTGGGAAAGGCCTCCATGGTCTCCAGGGGCATGGGCGTGACGTGGGTGCCAAAGGCGATGGTGCGAGCGCCCAGGCAGCGGGCCAGGAAGGTGCCGCGCATGTCGTTGGTCAGGGTCGGGGCGGTCACCTGGGTGACATAGTAGTTGGGCCGCTTCTCGGCCAGCAGCTGCTCAAAGTCCTCCCAGGTCATGCGGCTGCGGGATGGCGTCGACGATCTCCACCGAGTAGTCGGGGTAGAGCAGGGCGGCCAGCTGGGCCAGGCTGACCTGGGGCCAGATCATGTTCTCGCGGCTGCGGCGGCCCACGCGGTGCTGGCTGCGGATCCAGATGGCGCCGTCGGGCGCGGGTGGGTTGACCAGCAGCACGTCCACGGCCCCTGGGGGCGGGCGGCCGTCGGCAGCTCGCTGAGCGTCTGGCGTACGTTGGGAAACTGGGCCTGGGGCAGCGGGCGCACCGGCCGGTTTCCCAGGTTCTCGCTGATCAGGCTCATAATGGGTTGAATTCTACCATAGTTGTTTGTTTTGAGCAACTAGATGTACACTGGAATCTCGGGCGGCGGATCGTCGCCCGAGATGGTCTTGACCTGGCGCGCTGGGACGCCGGCGACGACGGTGTGGGCCGGCACGTCTCGGGTGACGACGGCGCCGGCAGCCACGACGGCGCCGCGGCCGATGCGCACCCCGTCGGTGATGATGGCGCCGGCGCCGATCCAGACGTCGTCCTCGACGGTGATGCCCTGGGCGGTGATGCCCTGCTCGACAAAGGGCCGCTGGGGGTCCGAGAACACGTGGTCCACGGCGGCCAGTTGAACCAGGGGCGAGGTATAGACGCGGTCGCCGATGGTGATGCCGCCCTGGCCGCGCAGCACGTTGAACTCGCCGATGAGGCTGTCGCGCCCGATCTTGATGCCGGCGTGGGGCAGGTCGCGAAAGTTGTAGACGTGCAGCTCGGCGTGGTGCATCACCAGGGTATTGTCGCCGATCTCGATGCCGCCGGGGCAGGCGTGCAGGTAGACGCCCTCATCCAGGTAGACGCCCTTGCCCAGGCGTATCTGGCCGGCGAAGCGGATGCGGACGCCGCGCTCGATGGCAACCGTGCCCTCTATCCTCATGATGAGCCGGTAGGCCACGGCGCGCAGGCCGATGCCAACGACCGTGGGTATCCAGCCAAAGAGGGTCAGGATCAACTGCTCCCAGAGGTAGCGCCGCAGGCTGCTGGCCTGGCGGGAGAGATAGAGACCAAGGCTGTGGCTGGTGGTCATGGGCTTTCCGCCGCCTGGCGCATCCACTCTGCCCGCTCTTTGTCCCCAATGTGTTCGTACCAAAAGATCCTCGCCTCGAGTTGGCTCTGTTGCCTGTTCAAATCAGCCCATAGAGCGCGCCCCTTTTCCAACTGCCCGTTGGCAATGAGCGCCTCGCCATACAGTTGCCGCGTGGTCACGCTCTCGGGTTCGGCGGCATAGGCGGCCTCCAGGTGGGCCAGGGCGCTCTCGTACTGGCCCAGCGACAGCTCGATCATGCCCAGGCGCCGGTTGGCGGCGGAATTGCCAGGGTCAAAGGCCAGCGCGCGCTGGAACTCGGCCACGGGCTGGCTCAGATCGGCCTGGCGGCGAACCTCGTCCTGGATGGGCCATTCGGGCCAGGTATAGACGCCCAGCTCGGCCTGGCTCTGGTGTACCGCGCCCAGGTTCGAAGAGATCCGCGATAGTATAGGCCCGCGAAGCAGTAGCGCCAGGCCCACCAGCAGGATGAGGCCGGCGGGCAGGATCCACGACAGCCAACGACTCGTTGGCCTGTGCAGCCGCAGGTAGGGTACGGCGAAGGCCAGGGGCACAAAGAGCAGCAGGACGCCGCGGCTGCCGTACAGGACATCGTCCACCAGGCCGTGGACGAGGATGATGACCAGGCTCAGGGCCGCCGCGCCCAGCGCGCCCCGGCCGGAGCGAGGCCCCCGATGCAATAGCCCCCGCCCTACGGCTATGGCAAAGAGGATCCACATCCAGAGCAGGGCCAGCAGGGCCAGCAGCCCCTGTTCCACGGACACGTTGAGATAGAGGTTGTGGCTGTGGACCGTGTAGCCCACGTGGAGCTGCAGGACATAGGTGGAGTAGAGCATCTGGAAGCCGCCCAGGCCGGCGCCGATGACCGGATAATCACGTACCAGGCTGGGAGTGCTGCGCAGCAGTTCCGCCCGGCCGACGGCGGTGTTCTCGCCCGGCAGGGCCTCCAGAGCCGCTGTAATGCCCCCCGGCCAGACGAGCACAGCGACCAGGACGATGCCCACCAATCCGGCGACCAGGCCCGCGAACAGCCAGCCCTGTCTCTGCTTGCTGCCGGGACTGAGCAGGCCGGCAGCGGCCCACAGGAGGGCCAGCAACAGCGCGGCGCCCAACGCGATCCAGGCCGCCCGCGACGCGGTCATGGCCAAACCAAAGAGGGTGATTGCCAGAGCGACAATCGCCGCTGCCAGGGCCAGCCGCTGTCTGGACGCGCCTGGCTGCTGGGCCCGCCGGAGGTCGCGCCAGGACTGAAGGGTCGCCAGCCCGGCATAGGGCACGGCCATGGCCATCAGGCCGCCGGCGACGTTGGGATGGAGGCGGTGGCCGGGCAGCCGCGGCAGGGGCGCCTGCAGGGCCCTTCCCAGGGCAGCGAGCGCCGGGATCTTGGCCGGGTAGGCGTCCCAATCGTGGGTGAGCAAAAAGTAGGCCGCGACGCCTGTTCCCAGGAGGGCCAAGAGCCAGACGCGGACCCGGGGAACCGGTTCGGCGTTGGCAAAGGCATAAAAAAGGAGCACGCCACCCAGGATCTGCCAGAATTTGGGCCAGGCGGCGGCACGGTCATAGGCGGCCCAGACGGCGACGCCGGCCGTGATCAGAAAGATCAAGAGGGGCGGGTCAAAGGCCGTTCGTCTGGTGGGCTGCCCCGTATGGACAAAGCGGATGGCCCAGGGCGCCAGGGCCAGGAGCAGCGGCCAGGGTCCAGCGCCGGGTAGAACGTACCAGATCCCGCCAGCCACAAGGGCACAGGCCAGATCGAGATAACAGAGCCAGTCGGGTGCGACTTCAGTGTGTTTGGGCATGGGTCCGCTTTGGCAGGGTTGTGGCCTTTTTGTGCAAAGGCGCCTTGTTGTGTGCAAGACGCTCGGTGAGGCGTTGCCTGGTTTGCGTGGCGCGCCGGGGCACGCTCCGCCGTTCTGACACAATTTCTGTATCAGAATCGGCGTAGGTTCTGCCCGTCCGGCACTGTTTCGCTGCCGGACGGGCTCTTGGTTTCCTAGCGCGGCGCCGGTTCTTTGGAGAACCTGCGGCGCATCAATCCTAGGCCAAAGCGTGCCAATCCTGGACTGACGCGCGGCAATCCTGAACTGACGCGCTTCAGATGGCTGGCGGTTGTGCGGCGGATAGGCGCTTACTGGCGCTCGAGGACGGTTCTGGCCTTGTGGATGTCAAAGCTGCGGCTCGACGGTGTTGCGCGCGCCGTGTCGCCGAGAGGTGTATTCAGAAGATCCGCACCGCATGCCACACGCAGGCATTGATGGTCCGCGAGCGCATAGTAGCCCGTCTGTGTACACCGGCTATACCGGCCAAGCTCTGAAAAGGATATGGTCTGATCCCTGGAAATGCGTTCCCATGGTTCCTGCATCAGGTTCCTCGTGAAACACGCTCCGGTCCTGGAGCGACCGGCCAGAAGCCGTTGCCATCCCTTGGGATTTCAGTGAAAGGTTACAATAACAAGGTTTTCCATATAAACTAGGTGTTTTCACGTATGGAACCATTGTATCACGGTGAGGCTGTTTGTTCCATCCCCTTTGCGGCGGAGATCAGGGTGTAAACTCTTTCCCCCTGTGTGCTAGTCTGTGCTCGTGCCTGGGGCCTAGTCAGTGCTGCCACAAGTCGGACCGAGACTAGGCCTTGCTCCTCGACGCTGCCGGTCCGGCGTTCCACTGGGTTAGCGGCGTTCGAAAGCCGGAGCGCGCCCGTACTCCAGTCGGGGCCCTGGACCCGATCGTGCCGCCACCGGGATGAAGGCCATGACCCCCTGATGCCAAAGCCGTACCTGCCCTATCCCATGTTTTTGACCGCTGGAGAGCAGGTGTGCTATAATGGCCGCGCCAAGTGGTAGGGAGATATGATAGCCTATGATGGATGGTACGCCAGAAGTGCGGCGTGATTCAGGGTTGCACTACCGGATGATCGCGGATTTTGCCTATGACTGGGAGACCTGGGAAGACCCTGACGGAACCCTCCGCTACGTTTCCCCCTCCTGCGAGCGGATTACCGGCTATCCTGCTGAAGCCTTTTTTCAAGATCCAAACCTCTTCGAGGCCTTGATCCTGGCCCCGGACCGCGAGGACTGGGCCAGCCACCGGCATAGCGCCCAGCCGGGCGAGCCAGGCGAGGCGCAGTTCCGCATCCGACGGCGCGACGGCGAAACGCGCTGGATCGAGCATATTTGCCAGCCTGTGATGGATGCCGAGAAGGGGTATCTGGGGTACCGGGCCAGCAACCGCGACATCACCCAGCGCAAACGTGCCGAAGAAGAACTGCGGCGCTATCAGGAAAACCTCGAGGAGCTGGCCGCTGAGCGTACGGCCGAGCTGGCAGAGATCAATGCGGCGCTCAGAAAAGAGATAGCGGGTCGAAGACGGGTGGAGGAGTCGCTGCAGCGCAGCGAAGAGCGATATGCGCTGGCCCAGCGAGCCGCCAACGTCGGGAGCTGGGACTGGAACCTTCAGACAGGCGAACTGTACTGGTCCGAGCAGATCGCGCCCATGTTCGGGCTTGACGAGGGGGGCTTTGAGGCGACCTATGACGCGTTCCTGTCATGCGTCCACCCCGAGGACCGCCAGCGAGTGATGGACGCCGTCGATGCCTGCGTCGAGCAGGGGGCGGCCTATGCCATCGACCACCGCGTTGTCTGGCCGGATGGGAGTGTGCGCTGGGTCTCAGAGACCGGCGATGTTGTCCGTGACCAGGCCGGCCATGGGCTGCGGATGATGGGCGTGGTCCGCGACATCACCAGCCGGAAACAGGCGGAAGAGTCGCTGCGAGCCTCGGAGCGATTCCTGCAATCTACACTCGATGCGCTCTCGGCCAATATTGCCATCCTCGATGGACGGGGTACCATCCTCTCTGTCAATGCCTCGTGGCGGGCCTTTGCACAGGCAAATGGTCTGTCGTGGGCGGATTATGGCGTGGGGAGAAACTATTTGCATGCGCTCGCGCCGGTGCGGAGAGAGGCGGGGGACGGCGCTGATCAGGCTGAGAGAGAGATCAAGGCGTTGCTCTCGGGCGAACTCGATCAGTTCTGGCTCGAGTACGCCTGCCACAGCCCTACTGAGAAGCGGTGGTTCATGATGCGCGCCACGCGTTTCCTGGGCAACGAAGGCACGCGGGTAGTGATCTCACACCAAGATGTCACCGAGCGCAAGCTGGCAGAGCAGGCGCTGCAGGCCCAGTCCGACGAGGTGAGCCAGAGGGTCAAGGAGCTGAACTGCCTGTATGGGATCTCGCACCTGGTTGAGCAGCCGGGCATCTCCTTCGAGGAGATCCTTCAGGGAACCGCGGAACTAGTCCCGGCAGCGTGGCAGCATTCCGAGATCTGCGGCGCACGGATTCTCCTGGAGGGACAGGAATTCAAGACCGCGAATTTTCGAAACACAGATTGGTGCACGGCGCAACTCGTTTCGGTGAGTGGCGTGCCGGTGGGCAGCGTCGAGGCCTGTTACCTGGAGGCGGTGCCGCCAGCCGACCAGGGGCCTTTCCTCGATGGGGAGATTGACTTGCTGCGGGCCATCGCCCAGCGCCTGGGCCGGATCGTCGAGCGGGTGCGCGTGGCGGAGGACCTGCAGAAGGCTAAAGAAGCTGCCGAAGGGGCCATGCGCCGGGAAGAGGAGCGCAGGCGGGAGGCGGAGCGGCGGGGCCAGATAGCCGAAAGCCTGGCGGGCGTTCTGGCGGCGCTGAACTCTAACCAGAGCCTGGACGAGGTATTGGACCTGATCGCCATGCAAGCCAGGGTCCTGCTGGGGACGCGCGCGGTTGGCATCTACAGCTTGGAGGATGAGGCTGGCACCCTGGCTATCCAGACGGCGCAGGGCCTGCTGGTGGCCTACGTTGCTGGCACGAACGCGCCTATCGGCCAGGGAGCCCTGAGACAGGCCATGGTTTCGCGCCAGCCTGTACCGGTCCCCGACGTGAGCGTAGAGCTGGCCAGCGGCGCCGACCTCGTACTCGACGCTGAGCGCCGAGACCGGGCGGGGCATTGGGCGAATGTGTATCGGGCCCTGCTGGCCGTGCCCATCACGATGCAGGACCAAATCTACGGGGGCATGCTGCTCTACTATGGCCAGCCGCGAATCTTTTCCGAGGAGGATATCGAGCTGGCGCTTCTCTTTGGCGAACAGGCGGCCCTGGCGGTGGAGAACGCGAGGCTGCGGAACCAGGTCGAGCGGGCTGCTGCGACGGCCGAGCGCAGTCGCCTGGCACGCGAGTTGCACGATGCGGTTACACAGACGCTGTTTTCGGCCAGCCTGATCGCTGAGGCCCTGCCCCGTCTGTGGGCCGCGCATCCAGACGAAGGACTCTGTGGCCTGGAAGAGCTACGCGAGCTGACGCGCGGGGCGCTGGCCGAGATGCGGACCCTGCTGCTGGAGCTGCGGCCGGCGGGCCTGGCGGAGAAACCTCTGGGCCAACTTCTCCGCCACTTGACCGAGGCCATGACCAGCCGGACCCGAGTACCCATCAGCCTAGTGGTGGAGGGTCATAGTTTGCTTCCGGCAGACCAGCAGATCGCGCTGTACCGAATTTCCCAGGAAGCGCTGAACAACATATCCAAACATTCAGGGGCCGGCCGGGTATCCGTAGAATTGCGCTGCCAGCCGGACCGGGTCACGCTCTGCGTGGCCGACGATGGCAGCGGTTTCGACCCTGGCATGGTGCGGCCAGACAGGTTTGGGATGGGCATGATGCGCGAGCGGGCCGAGGGCATCGGTGCCCACCTGGAAGTGAGAAGCCAGCCGGGACAGGGCACCCGGGTCATGGTCGACTGGCAACAGGAGAGGGAGTGAGTATACGGTGAAAGAGGACAATCGCGTGCGTGTGATGGTGGTCGATGACCACACGGTGGTCCGCAGTGGTATCCGCTATTCGCTGCTGGCCTTTGACGATATCGAGCTGGTGGCGGAGGCCGGGGGCGGTCATGAGGCTCTGCGGTTGTGCGCCGAGGCCCGGCCAGAGGTCATACTGATGGACATGATGATGCCCGGCATGGATGGCGTAGCTACAACGAAGGCAATCCTTGCAGAGCATCCGCAGGTACGGATCATTGCGCTCACCAGCTTCCAGGAAGGGAGCCTCGTGCAGGATGCCCTGCAGGCCGGGGCCATCAGCTACTTGCTCAAGGATGTGGACATGGATGAGCTGGCCGCTGCCATTCGCTCCGCGTTGGTCGGGCAGGCGAGACTCGCACCCGAAGCTGCTCAGGCCCTGGCAGGAGTGGTGGCCCACCCCTTTGATCTGGGCGGCGACCTGACGGCGCGAGAACGGGACGTATTGGCGCTGGTGGTTGAGGGAAAGAGCAACGCAGAGATTGCCGAGGAGCTTGGGGTCAGCCTATCCACGGCCAGGTTCCACGTCAGCATCATCATTGACAAGTTGGGGGCCGCCAACCGCACCCAGGCGGCTGCCCTGGCTGTGAGGCACAGGTTGGTACTCTAGCAGACGATACTCCGATTGGTAGGCGATCTCCTCAGGTGCAAAAGGCGCCCGAGGAGATTTTCTTTGGGCGCGAGTGCAAACGGCCCGCCTGTCGATCCTTTGGGATCTGGTTCGTTCATACGCGCAGGCTGGTGCGGCATGGCCTGAGGTAGGGCTTGTACATTCGTACGGGCCGGGACCTGTACAAGTGTACAGGGGAAAGACTGTACGAATGCCTGATGCGGAATGGTGCAGCTCATGATATACTGGCTGCAGTCGCATGAAAAACCCGCAGCCTGGCGGCGGACGGAGCACCTTTCTGGATCGAACTGCGACCGACAGGTGGTTTGTGGAAGGGTAGGTACCTATGGGCAACCTTACGGAACTGCGCATCCTGCTCGCGGATGACGATGCTCGGGTTCGCTCAGCGCTGCACACGCTGCTGGCCCAGGTGGCGCAGCCGATCGTGGTCCGTGAATGCCCGGATATCGGATGCCTGGCAGTCGAGATCAAGGGTTTTGAGCCCGATGTGGTGCTGCTGGATTGGGAGCTTCCTGGCCGGCCGGCTGCGGCGCTGCTTTTCGCCTTCCACGGCCTGGAGTCGAAGCCAAAGGTGATCATCCTCAGTGCTCGCCCGGAGACAGAACCAGAGGCCATGCGTGCAGGCGCCGATGCTTTCGTAAGCAAAGGGGAGCCGCCAGAACGGCTCTTGACTGCATTCCGAGAGTTGGTAGGGGACTTGGTGGGAACGGCGGCAACTGGACAAAAATCGACGTCTGAGGTATAATACTCGCAGCGCATGTCTGCTCATGCTGGGATCCGTCTGGACAGGTCTCCAAACTTGGCGGTCCTTGAGACAAGATCGAGTGACCGGTTCTACTTATCATAAGATAGCGGGAGGAAAGGCAAAATGTCTAATCTGATCGTAATTCTGTTTGACAACGCGGAGGAAGCGGGCCAAGTTCGCGATACCTTGCGCTCGGCGCAGCGCGAGGACTATATCAGCCTCGATGACTCGGCCGTGGTGGTCAAAGACGAGCATGGCAAGATCCACGTCAAGAACGAGATGGATCGTGGCGTCAAGATCGGCGCGGTCGGCGGCGGCTTGCTTGGCTTGATGTTGGCCGGCATTTTTTTCCCGGTTGGTGGGTTGATCATCGGCGCCGTTGGTGGCGCGCTGGTGGGCAAGGCATTCAACACGGGCATCGACCAAAAGTTTGTCAAGGACGTGGAAGCAGAGATGCAGCCAGGAACCTCGGCCATCTTTTTCATCGTCCGTGAGGCGAACGCCGACATGGCGGTTGCCGCTCTCAGGCCCTACAAGGGCAAGGTGCTGCAGACGACACTTCCCGAGGAAGATGAGGAAGAACTGCGCCGGGTCCTGAAGAAAAAGATCTAGGGCGAGAGCGACCAAGGTCTCAGCAGGGTGGCGTCTGGCTGAGACCTCTGATATTGAATCACCGGTCCGCCCCGGGAGGCTAGAGGTGCTATGGTAGATATTCCCATCGAGGCCAATGTCGAGTGTGCTGACGGTCCTTGCGGCAAGTCTGTTACGGTTATCGTTAACCCCGCGACCAGGAAAGTGACCCATTTCGTCGTCCAGGAGAAGGCTTTCCTCGATGCGGAACAGCGTATGGTGCCTGTGGCAGAGGTGCTAGAGACGACTTTAGAATTGATCCGCCTGCGCTGCACCAAAGAGCAGGTGGCCAACATGGAGCACTTTGTCGAACGACGCTTCATTGAGGACCAGTGGGATGAGGCTGCCTATTGGGCTGCGGCAGGCGACATGTACTATGCAGAACCCTACGCTACGCCGGCAATGCCCCTTTACGAAGAGATAGAGCGGGTCCCGCCAGGCGATCTGGCCGTACACCGTGGAGACTGGGTGGAAGCCACGGACGGGCACGTCGGCGCCGTAGGCGAACTTGTCATGGATCCTGATAGTGAGCAGATCACCCACCTGGTACTCCAGGGGGGGCACCTGTGGGGCAAACGGGAGATCACGGTGCCCCTTTCGGCCATCGATCGGGCCGCACTGGGTACCGTCTACCTGAAGCTTGACAAGCAGGCCGTCGAGCAGTTGCCGTCCATCGCCCTTACCCGGCACTATCGCAAAGCCAAGGCCGAAGGCAAGGACGTTGAATTGGTGACCAAGGTCTTTGAGCAGCCAGATGGTGCAAACCAAGCCCTGAAATCTGTCGAGGACCTGCAGCGGCGAAAGGCCCTCAAGATCCTTGACGCTGCCGTTTTGGTCAAAGAGCAGGACGGTTCGACTTCCTTCAAGGATATCAAGGATCTGGAGCCGGGTAAAGGGCGCCTGCTGGGAGCCATTGCCGGGGGGCTGGTTGGTCTTATCGGCGGCCCGGTGGGCGTGGTCGTGGGAGCGCTGGCGGGCCTGGGTGTAGGGAGTCTGGCTGCCAAATGGGTCGACCTGGGCTTCTCTGACAAATTCCTGGCGGGCCTACAGGAGCATCTTCAGCCTGGGTCTTCTGCTCTGGTCGTCCTGGTGGAGAATGACTCGGCCCAGTCCCTGGCGGACGCCTTGGATGGACAGGACGGTGTGATCTTGAGGCAGCCGCTCACGGATGAAATGCTTGGGGCACTGATGCAGGGTGACGAGCCAGATAGCTAGGGCCTCCGCCCAAGCGGCAAGCGGCTCGGCGCCCAGTTGCATCTATTGACATGAATTGCCTGTTCTGGTATAATGTGCTCAGGCAGTTTGGCTATCGTTGCGACCAGAAAGAAAGGAGGGTTGCTTATCGACCAAGCCCGCGCAGTGGTTTTGCTGTCCCCGTCGTATTTGTAGTATATTCTATTACAACAGATTCATTCAAGGAGGAAATGAGATGAGCGCGGAAGCAACAAGTCTGGAGACCAAGGCTCGCCCTTGGGGCATACTTCTCGTCGAGGGTATCATCGCTGTCGTCATCGGTGCTATTCTGCTGTGGGCACCCCTCGGGGCCAAGGTTCGTACCTACGAGATCCTGGTTGCGGCGCTGGGCCTCTACTGGGTCATCTCGGGTATCATGACCCTTGTCCACATGTTCCAGGACCACAGCGCCTGGGGCTGGAAGCTGTTCATGGGCGTCATTAGCATCATTGCCGGCGCCTACGTCTTGATGTATCCAGTGGCAGCCGGCGTGGCCCTGCCCAAGATCTTTGTGCTGGTCCTGGGCATCTGGGGCATCATCGAGGGCATCGTCATGCTCGTCATGGCCTTCAAGGGCGGAGGCTGGGGTATCGGCATCTTGGGTGGCCTGTGGCTCATCCTTGGCATCTACCTCGTGGCCAACTGGTCTGTGCTAGGAATGGGCCTGGCCTTCCTCTGGGCCGCGGCCTTCACCGCCATCATAGGCGGCATATTCATGATCGTCGTCGCCTTCCGGCAGAGATCTGCTTGACGTCGTTCAGCTGGTAGGCGCCATGGCGATGGGTTTCCCTGATACTTGGACGTCGCCCTGGTTGGTGGGCTCGTAGAAAAAAGAGGGACGGGGCTTGATTGCTCCGTCCCTCTTTTCTATGGGTTGTGGATACCTTTTACCAAGGTCGCTTCGCGTACCAGCCGGGCCAGGGTTGTCAGGGTCGACCAGGTGTCAGCCAGGAAGCCGAGGCGTAGCTGCCCCCGGAAAGCCTCGGACCCTCAGTCCCTCCATCCTGGCTGGAAGCGAGTCGCTCAGATCCAGATTTCGCCTTCGGGCCCGAAAGCCAGCGGGCCGGCGTCGACGCGCGCTTGATCTGGTCCCAGGCCAAACAGCTTCCACTCACCTTCAGTGGTGCCCGACGCCACCCGCAGCATGCCATCTGAGGCAACGGTGAGGCTGCGGAGCGCCCTGTCCAGGAGCCCTGGCGCCATGTGGAACCTGGCGGTCGAGCCGTCGAAATGCCAGAGTTCGCCGTCCATGACCAACGAACAGGATCTCTTCGAGGTGAATTCCTTGGTGACTAAACATAAACAGGCTGCTGGTAGGTGGCCAGAACGTCGTCAGCGCCGTACAATGTGCAGCCAAAGCGCGGGATAGGTACTGCCGAATAGGGTCTGGGAATGGAAGATGCTGCCCGTCTGACTCTGGCTTGCTAGCTGAGTGGGGAAATACCCTCAAGAGCCTGATACCCTTGATTCACCTGTACGAATGTACAGGCAAAAGACTGGACGAATGGCTGATGCGCTCGGGCGCAAGTTGTGGTATACTGTAAGTAGTTACCGCGGCCCTCCAAAGGAGTAGGAGCAACATTCAGCAGATTCCCCTGAAAGGAGAAGCAACTATGGCTTTGACAGAGTACAAACCTGGAACCACGTTCCCCGGCGTCATCGGGCGCACGGTGGACCAATCCGAGCCGGCCTGGCCGGAGCCACTGCGCGCAAAGGAGGGTGCTCCCAACGTGTTGTTCATCGTCCTGGACGACACCGGCTTTGGGCAGCTCGGCTGCTTACGGCAGCCCCATCGAGACGCCCAACCTGGACAGCCTGGCCGAGCCAACGGCTTGGCGTACAACAACATGCACACCACGGCGCTCTGCTCGCCGACGCGCACCTGCATTCTGACCGGGCGCAACCACCACTCCAACGCCATGGCCTGCATCACCGAGGGTTCGACCGGCTATCCCGGCTCCAACGGCAACATCCCCTTTGAGAACGGCTTTCTGTCCGAGATGCTGCTGCAGCAGGGCTACAACACCTACGCCATCGGCAAGTGGCACCTGACCCCGGCCGACCAGATCTCGGCCGC
Source organism: uncultured Chloroflexia bacterium (assembly GCA_963700285.1). Taxonomy (GTDB): domain Bacteria; phylum Chloroflexota; class Anaerolineae; order JAAYZQ01; family JAAYZQ01; genus CAWANP01. The sequence goes on from CAVOXA010000001.1 coordinate 1,818,775, forward strand.
CGGACCCTACGACCGCTGGCCGCTGGGCCGCGGCTTTGAGCGCTTCTATGGCTTCCTGGGCGGCGAGACCCACCAGTACTATCCGGAGCTGGTCTACGACAACCACCAGGTGGAGCCGCCCAAGACGCCGGAGGAGGGCTACCACCTCACCGAGGACCTGGTGGACAAGGCCATCAGCTTTATCGCCGACGCCAAGCAGGTGGCGCCCAACAAGCCCTTCTTTATGTACTTTTGCACCGGCGCCATGCACGCCCCGCATCACGTGCGCAAAGAGTGGTCCGACAAGTACAAGGGCCAGTTCGACGACGGCTGGGAGGCCTACCGCGAGAAGATCTTTGCCCGACAGAAGGAACTGGGCATTGTCCCTGCAGGACGCCGAGCTGTCGCGCCACGACCCCGATGTGCCCAAGTGGGACTCGCTGGCGGAGGACGAGAAAAAGCTCTACGCCCGCATGATGGAGGTCTTTGCCGGCTTCCTGACCCACACCGACCACCACATCGGCCGTCTGCTGGACTTTCTCAAAGACATCGGCGAGTTCGACAACACGCTCATCATGGTCATTTCGGACAATGGCGCCAGCTCCGAGGGCGGCCCCACCGGCTCGGTCAACGAGAACCTGTTCTTCAACAACGTGCCCGAGTCACTGGAGGAGAACCTGAGGCGGATCGACGAGCTGGGCGGGCCCAACACCTTCAACCACTATGCCTGGGGCTGGACCTGGGCCGGCAACACTCCCTTCCGCCGCTGGAAGCGCGAGACCTATCGCGGCGGCATCAGCGACCCCTTCATCGTCCACTTCCCCAAGGGCATCGAGGCCAAGGGCCAGGTGCGCACCCAGTACACCCACGCCATCGACATGGTGCCCACCGTGCTCGACGTGCTGGGCATTGAGCCGCCCACCGAGCATCAAGGGCGTCACCCAGTCGCCCATCGAGGGCGTCAGCTTTGCCCATACCTTTGAGGATGGCGCAGGCGACCAGCAATCGCCACACCCAGTACTTTGAGATGATGGGCCACCGCTCCATCTATCACGACGGCTGGCGTGCTGTCTGTCCCTGGCCGGGCCCATCCTTCACCGAGGCGGGCGCTTTCTTTGGCGACGCCGATCCCGGCCGAGAAGCTGACCGAGCTGGACGCCAAGGACTGGGAGCTGTATCACGTGGCCGAGGACTTTGCCGAGAACCACAATCTGGCCGAGATGAACCTGGAGAGCGCCGTTGGCGGCCCTGGGCACGTGGCTGAAAGAAGGGCGCGACGTCGGCGAAAAGTCAGGGCCAAGCTGATCGAGCTGATCGGCATGTGGTACGTGGAGGCGGGCAAGTACAACGTGCTGCCCGTGGACGGGCGTGGCGTACAGCGCTTTGCCGAGGAGCGCCCCCAGATCGCCGTAGGACCGCACCAGCTACACCTTCTATCCCGGGCACCCAGTCCGTGCCCTCCAACGCCGGGCCGCGCCTGCTGAACCGGACCCACACGATCACGGCCGACGTGGAGATCCCGGAAGGGGGGCGCGAGGGCGCGCTGGTCTCTTACGGCGGCACCGATGGCGGTTACTCCCTCTACGTGAAGGACGGCAAGCTGCAGTACGTGCACAACTATGTCGCCCGCGACTATCTGCACGTCGAGTCGACCGAGCCGGTGCCGGCCGGGCGCCACGCGCTGCGCTTCGAGTTTGAGGTCACCGGCCCGCCCGATATCGCCAAGGGCAAGGGCACACCGGGCCGCGCCCAGCTCTACATCGACGGCAAGCTGGTGGGCCAGGCTGATTTTCCGCACACCACGCCGCTCAGCCTGGGCCTGACCGGCGGCATCAGCGTCGGCGCCGATCCGGGCGCGCCGGTGGCGCCCTTCTACGAGCCGCCCTTCGAGTTCACGGGCACGGTCCACAGCGTCACCTTTGACGTCAGCGGCGACGTCATCCAGGATGAAGAGGCCGAAATGCGCCGCATCCTGGCCAGGCAGTAGACATCTGGACGCTTGCCGTCCGGGCAGGAGTGCCGGCCACGGAAAAGCGCGTGTAGTCAAGAGTCAAGTAGGCGAAAACTGGTACCTAGAAAGGAAACACAGACATGCCACGAAGAGCAGAGGCAAGGACGGAACGAAGGCAGGAGCGAAAGGGCGGCGGGTCCGCAGGGGCCGCAGGTCCCACTCGCTACCAGATGCGCGAAAAGCTGGTGTCCATCGGCGATGATTTCTGGATCGAGAACGAGCAGGGCCAGAAGACCTTCAAGGTCGATGGCAAGGCCTTGCGCATCCGCAAAACCCTCAAGTTCGAGGACGCCCACGGCAACACGCTGTGCCAGATCCAGGAAAAGATGGTACGGGTCAAGGACAGCATGGAGGTCGAAGACGCGAATGGCAAGCAGGTGGCCATGGTAAAAAAGGCCTTGATTTCGCCGTTGCGCGACCGCTGGACAGTCAAGATCAAGGATGGGCCGGACTTGGACGTGAAAGGCAACATCCTGAACCACGAGTACAGTATTGGGGAAGGCCGGGACAAGGTCGCGGAAGTGTCCAAAAAGTGGTTCCGGATACGCGACAGCTACGGCGTGGAGATCGACCCTGGTCAGGATGACATTGTCATCCTGGCAGTGACTGTGGCCATCGACCAGATGGCCCACGACTGACGTTAGGGGCCAATTCGGGATCTGAATTTGCGCAAAAAAGCCGCCGGCTCTGAGCCGGCGGCTTTGTTATCTCTCGGCGAACAAGCGTCCGCATCTCTCAAGGGAGTACCAGGTCGAGGCATCTCAACCAGAAGGCTGCATACTGCTCCCAAAAGACAAAGTTGCAGCCCCAGTGCGGCGCCGGGTCGGACATGTAGGCCAGGGTCTTGCCCCTTCCGAAGGAACCTACCGTGACCAGCGGATCGCCTGTTTCCCTGACGGAGAGCAGGATTGGACAGGCTTCCCGGGGCAGGGTCTTGTTGTAGCCCAGTATGGGTGGGAAGGCGGAAAAACTGATGCCATCAAATCGCTCAGTCCCGTGAGCCTCTATCTGAGCAGTGAAGCCTTCCGTGCTTTCCACCAGGTCCTCGAAATCGAGGCACTGCACTGGCAGGATCTCCCGCAGCCTGGTCCGGTTCCAGCCACCCTTGCCCATTTCACCGGTGAAGGACAGCCAGCCGCCGAGGAACATGACGCCCTTGCCAGCCCGCACGGCATCGATGGTGAGGCGAATGCGATCCGGGAAAGTGAGGATCTGGGTCCCAAACTGTTCCCGGTCGAAAAAACTGGGGGCCAGTTGAAAGTTCTTGGCTTCAACGTCGCTGAAAATCAGGATATCGTATTCGTCCAGAATGCGCTCATACTCCCCGGGGCCCAGCTTGTAGAACTCCCAGGTGGGTACAGACTCGACCTGGTGCTGGCCGGTGGATTCCAGCGCCTCCTTTAGCCATTTGCCATAGTTGTAGGTCTCCAAGCCCTTGTAGGTATAGTTAAAGGGCGTTTCGGCAAAGACTGGGCCCAACATGATGGCCCAATCCCCTACGTAGTAGATCCGTGCCATGTGAATCCCCTTTCTATGGGTCAAGAGCGCATATTGCCCAGGATCTGGTCAGCCCCGGTGATGGCCTGTTCAGGAGCCTGATAAAGGCAGGCTCACGGGCTGTCCCGATTCGGCTGAGGCATAAACGGCCAAGGCAACCTCCAGGGCTTTGTAACCGTCATCGCCGGTGACCGAGGGCTGGCGCGACTCGCGTATGGCGGCCACAAATTCCTCGACCATGGCCTGATTCATGTCGGAGCCCCAATAGGACCAGGCGGTGTGCTGCTCCGGGCGGCCGTAGGTGGTCAGGTTCTGGCGGAAACCGTCCACGTTCACGATGCCCCGCTCTCCGACCATCTCCATGGCCAGGCCGCCCCAGGTCGGGTAATGATGTGGCCGGCTCCAACTACAGTCGATGCTGGCAAAGGTACCGTTGGCGAAGGTTAGCATGATCAGGCCGCCGGTTTCAACGTCCACCTCATCGGCGTGCAAGATGTGGTTGGTCGTGGCATACACCTCTACCACCTCGCTGGCCAGGTACCAGCGCAAGAGGTCGGCCAGGTGGACGGTGTGGTCCATGACCGCACCGCCGCCGGCCAGGTGCTCATCCACGAACCACTCCCGGTGGTGGCGCGGCATCTGGCCCTGATTGGTGGTATTGCAGGCATAGACCTGGCCCAGTCCGCCGGCATCCAGCATGGCCTTGACCTCGAGCATCGGCGCGCTGAAGCGCATGGGAAAGGCCGTCATCAACAGGACGCCCGCCTCCCGGCAGGCATCGAGCATGGCCTGGGCTTCTGCCAGCGAGGTGGCCAGTGGTTTCTCGCTCATGACGTGGACTCTGGCCGCGGCCGCCATCTCTACCAGCGGGCGGTGGTTTGCGTTCTCGGAGCAGACGAGCACGCCATCCGGCTCGTCCGCCAGCAGCGCCTCGTAGGATGGATACTGCCGGGCAGCAAAGAGCGAGGCATAGTGCTGGCCACGCTCCGGCACGTCGTCAGCAATACCGATCAGTTCCACACCGGGAATGCTGCGCAGGTTGCCGATGTAGGCTTCGGCATGGTGGTGGGCAAAGCTCAGTATGCCAATTCTCATGCTGGTACCTCCGGCAAAAGTTGAAGGGCGACCGCGGCGCCGGTATGGGCCGACTCGATGGCCGCCAGCGCGATCTGCAGGGCGGCCAGCCCGTCCTCGGCGCTGACCCGGACGTCCGTATCGTGAACCAGGGCGTTGTAGAACTCTTGGATCTGCGTGGTATAGGGGCTCTCGCTGAGGGGGCTGCCCGGCAAGGGAACGTCGGGAGCTTGCTCCACCTTCTTCCTGGTGCAGACTGAGGCTGATGGGGGCCGTGGCGTCCGAATTGAACTCGATCAGTCCCTGCGAACCGGCGAGCTCCAAGCTGGTGTGGAACTCGGGCGGCGGATAGGCCCACGAACCGGTGACGTGGGAGATGGCTCCATTCCGGTGGGTGAGGATGACCAGAGCCGTGGTCTACCGCGGCCTCAGGGTGGCTGGCGGTGATGCTCTTGGCAAAAACGCTGTCTACCTCGCCTGCCACCCAGCGGGCATAGTCCAGGTCGTGGATCATGAGGTCCAGCATCATCCCGCCCGACTTTTCAAAATCAACGAACCAGTTGTTGGCCGCCTTTTTGGGCTGGAAGGCCTCTCGCGCCAGGCGAAGCACGGCGACCTGGCCGATGTCACCGCGGTCTACTGCCGCCTTGGCCAGGGCGTATTCAGGGAAGAAGCGGACGACGTGGGCCAGCAGCAGCTTGACCCCGGCCGCTTTGCAGGCGGCGATCATCTCCTGGCCCTGCTTCAAGGTGCGGGCGATGGGTTTTTCGCAGACGATGTCCTTGCCGGCCGCCGCCGCCTTGAGCACTTGCTCGTGGTGCAGGTGGGTGGGCGTGCAGATGTCTATGACATCCACGTCAGCCAGCATGGCGTCCAGGTCCGGATAGGCCTTGGCCGCATACCGCTCGGCCAGTGGCCGGGCGCCTTCCTGTGTTTTGTGCAAAAAGCCGGCGATCTCGGCCTCCGTCTTTGCCCAGGCATCAGCGTGGGTCCTGCCCATAAAGCCGACGCCGGCAATGCCTACGCGCATGGGTACTCTCCTTGTCCGTGGGAGGACTGGCGGTCCCTCAGAAGGACCGCCGGTCCGGGCTGTAGTCTATTTGATGGCGCCGGTGGTCAGGCCGCGGATCAGTTGCCGGGAGAAGATGACGTATAGGATGAGGACGGGCACCATGGCCAGGGTGAGTGAAGACAGCACGGCGTTCCAGTCGGAGACGAACTGACCCAGGAAGACCTGAGCGCCGAGGGTCACGGTCTTGGTCGATTCGCCAGGCGCAAGGATGAGGGGAAACCACAAGTCGTTCCAGATGGGGATCATGGTGAACACGGCGACGGTGGCAATGGCCGGGCGAACCATGGGCAGGACGAAACCAAAGATCCGGTACTCGCTGGCGCCGTCCACCCGGGCGGCGTCCTTCATCTCGACCGGCACCTGGCGCATAAACTGTTGCAGGATAAAGATGGTCAGGGGTAGTCCCATGGCCGTGTAGACCAGGATCAGGGCCACCAGGGTATCCACCAGTTTCATGGCCACCACCAGGCGCAGGATACTGACCGTGCCCAGGCGGATGGGGATCATGATGCCCAAGGCCAGGTAGAGGCCCATGAAGGAATTCCCCGGGAAATCGTACTCGGACAGGGCATAGGCGGCCATGGCGCCGGCCAATATGATGAGAACGAGGGAGCCGATGGTTACGATGAGGCTGTTGGCAAAGTACAGCGGAAAGTTGGTACGCTCAAAGACGGTGGCATAGCCCTCCAGGCTGAAGGTCTCTGCCGTCGGTGGGAGATAGGGCGCCTTGAAGATGGCGCGGCGCTCTTTGAGGGAGTTGATCAAGATCAGGACGATGGGGAACAGGGCGATGAAAACCCAGAACCAGAGGATGACGTGAGGGACCAAGCGGCCGAGCTTGAGTCGCAGTGTGCTGGCGGGTGTCATGGTGGCGCTACCTCCACTCTCTCATAGTTCGTAGGTTGCGACGCGGCGCTGCCAACCAAAGAGGTAGATGAGGACGCCGACAAGGATGATCAAGAACATCATCGTCGCAATGGTGGCGCCCATGGTAGGATTCCCGAGCTGGAGCTGCTGGCCAAAGAAGGTACGGTAGAAAAAGGTACCCATGATGTCGGTGGAATAGTTGGGGCCGGCCAGAACGCCCTGGGTGGTGTAGATCAGGTCGAAGGCGTTAAAGTTGGCCACGTAGGTCAGAACGAGGACCATGCCGACCGTGGGCAAGATGAGCGGGAACTTGACCCGCCAGAATATGCCCCAGTTCGTCGCGCCGTCCACGTGGGCCGCCTCGATCAGCTCGTCGGGAATGCTAATGAGGGCGGCGTAGAAGAGCATCATGGGGATGCCGATCCATTGCCACACGGAGATGAGCGAGAGGGTTATCAGCGCTGACGCCTCTTTGCCCAGCCAGGGTCCAAAGAGCTGCCCCAACCCAATCAGCCCCAGCAGATCCTCGGCGATGCCCCACAGCGGGCTGAGGATGAGCTGCCAGATAAAGCCAATGATCACGACTGACAGCATGGTGGGCAGAAAGAGCAGCGTCCGGTATAGGCCAGCACCGCGAAGGCCGCGCAGGCTGAGAAGGGCAGCCAGCAGGAGCCCGATGGTATTCTGGACGATGGCATGCATCAGAAAGAAGACAAAGTTGTTCTTGAGCGCGCCCCAGAAGCGGGGCTGCCACAGGTCGTCGGTCAGCAGCTTGACAAAGTTCTGGAGCCCGACAAAAACCTCGGTCCCGTCGGCGCCGGGCGCAAAGAGACTGAGCCGTAGCGAGTCGATCAAGGGGTAGACCATGAACAGGGTATAGACCAGCGTGGCAGGCAGTAGAAACACGACAATGTGTGTCGGGAATCCCCTCCACCTGGTCCTTCTCTTGCTCGTTTGCTGCAATGCAACCCCCTTTCGGTGAGAACCATGCGAGGTTCCTGGGCCTGTCCCAGGTTGCTGCTGATCGGTGGCGCGGCGCCACAGTAGCGGTTGCGACGCCAGCGTAGAATCGATTTTACACCAAAGCGTTGCAGGAGTCAATTCACCGCAAATGGCGCTTGGCGATTGCTCGATCGCTCTTGACATTGGGACTGGCAGTCGGCAACCCAGGGTTGCTGGGAAGGACTGCCAGTCCTAGATTGGCAGCTATTGCTGCGGTGCGTACCACTTTTCCAGGCCGTCCTGGATCTGCTGGGCGGCCTCCTCGGGAGTGATGTCGCCGTTGATGACCTGGGCGCTGACGCGCCACAGTTCGTTCTCCAGGTTGGGCTCGCCGCGGGAGAGGATCTGGTAGGAGTTGCGGATGGTGGATTCGCAGCTCGCCGCGCCAGCTCAGGAATTCCTGGGCCATCGGGTCGTCCAGCGAGATGTCGTGGTCGGAGAGGGTAGAAGAAACCGGGCAGGCCGTTGCTGTAGAGTTCGGCGAATTCGGCGGTGGTCATCCACTGCCAGGAAGGCCTTGGCCGCTTCGGGGTTCTCGGTCTTGGGATTCATGCCCAGGGCGATGTCGGTGTGGTCGCTGATGTAGCAGGTGTCAGCGCCCTTCGGGCAGGGGCGGCGGAAAGCGCCCATCTCAAAGTCGGCCTGCTCGTTGAAGAGGGCGATGTCCCAGGAGCCGGCGGGATAGATGGCGGCCTGGCCCGAGGGTGAAGAGGTTCTGGGAGTCGGGGTAGGTCTGGGCTTCAAAGCCGTTGGGCAGATAGTCCGCCCACTTGGCCAGCTGATCCCAGGGTGCCACATACTGGGGATCGGTGTAGCTTTTCGGTGCCGGCGATCAGACCCAGGCGACCCTTCTTCGCCCTTCCAGTAGTTGGGGCCGATGTTCTGGAAGCCCATGGTGGCGGCTTCCCACTGGTCGGCGGTGCCCATGACCAGGGCGTCATAGGTGCCGTCAGCCTTGATGGCCTCGAGCAGCTCAAAGAACTCGGCTTCGGTGGCCGGCTCTTCCAGGCCGAGTTCGGCGAAGATGTCGGCGTTGTAGATGAAGCCGTGGATGACGGAAGCCATGGGGACACAGAAGACGTCGGAGCCGTCGTCGGTGACCCAGGCGCTCTTGGCGACGTCGCCAAAGTTCTCCAGGCCGGGCAGGTCGTTGAGCGAGGCCAGGTTGCCCTGCTCAAAGAGGGCCAGGGAGGGTCGAAGGGGCGGCAGGTGATCAGGTCGCCGGCGGTGCCGCCTTCCAGCTTGGCGTTGAGGGCGGCGTTGTACTCGGCCGGGGCGGCGGGGGCAAAGACTCACTTCGATGTCGGGATAGTGCGCGTTGAAGGCCGGAATGATGACGTCCTGCCAGATGGCCAGGTCGTCGTTGCGCCAGCTTTCGATGGTCAGCGTGGCTGGTCCAGCCTCTGCGGCCGGTGCTGCGCTCTGCTGCACCTTCGCCCTGCTGCGGTGTGTACCACTTTTCCAGGCCGTCCTGGATCTGTTGGGCGGCCTCCTCAGGAGTGATGTCGCCGTTGATGACCTGGGCGCTGACACGCCACAGTTCGTTCTCCAGGTTGGGCTCGCCGCGGGAGAGGATCTGGTAGGAGTTGCGGATGGTGGACTCGCACTCGCCGCGCCAGCTCAGGAATTCCTGGGCCAGCGGGTCGTCCAGCGAGATGTCGTGGTCGGAGAGGGTAGAAGAAACCAGGCAGGCCGTTGCTATAGAGTTCGGCGAATTCGGCGGTCGTCATCCACTCAAGGAAGGTCCTGGCTTCCTCAGGATGTCTCGGTCTTGGGGTTCATGCCCAGGGCGATGTCGGTGTGGTCGCTGATGTAGCAGGTGTCGGCGCCTTCGGGCAGGGGCGGCGGGAAGACGCCCATCTCAAAGTCGGCCTGCTCGTTGAAGAGGGTGATCTCCCAGGAGCCGGCGGGATAGATGGCGGCCAGGCCCGAGGGTGAAGAGGTTCTGGGAATCGGGGTAGGTCTGGGCTTCAAAGCCGCTGGGCATATAGTCCGCCCACTTGGCCAGCGAGCCCAGAGTGTCCACGTACTGTGGGTCGGTGAGTTTCTCGGTGCCGGCGATCAGACCCAGGCGACCTTCTTCGCCCTTCCAGTAGTTGGGGCCGATGTTCTGGAAGCCCATGGTGGCGGCTTCCCACTGGTCGGCGGTGCCCATGGCCAGGGCGTCATAGTTGCCATCGGCCTTGATGGCCTCGAGCAGCTCAAAGAACTCGGCTTCGGTGGCCGGCTCCTCCAGGCCGAGTTCGGCGAAGGCATCGGCGTTGTAGATGAAGCCGTGGATGACGGATGCCATGGGCACACAGAAGACGTCGGAACCGTCATCGGTGACCCAGGCGCTCTTGGCGACGTCGCCAAAGTTCTCCATACCGGGCAGGTCGTTGAGCGAGGCCAGGTTGCCCTGGTCAAAGAGGGCCAGGGAACGGTCAAAGGGGCGGCAGGTGATGAGGTCGCCGGCGGTGCCGCCTTCGAGCTTGGCGTTGAGGGCCGCGTCGTACTCGGCCGGGGCGGCGGGGGCAAAGACGACTTCGATGTCGGGATAGTGCGCGTTGAAGGCGGGGATGATGACGTCCTGCCAGATGGCCAGGTCATCGTTACGCCAGCTTTCGATGGTGAGTGTGACCTTTTCCCCTGGCTCGGGCGCCTTTTCCTCGACCGCCGCTTCCTTGGTTGGCTCTTCCGCTTTGGGCTGCTCAGGCGCTGCCGTCGGCTCGGCCGTAGAGCCGCAGGCTGCAACCAGAAGCGCCAAGATGGTCAGTACTGCCAGGACCGAAACCAATCTGGTACGCATTTCTTGTTCCTCCTTTTTTCCCTGCTCTTTGTTCGCTAATAGTCGTTCGCAGAACCTGGTGGGCGTCGTGTCTGGGTATCACCTCCCTTCAGGGCATGCTGCCCCCGGCTGGTTGCAGGCATGGATCCATGCCGTCAACCAAAAAGACCCGCCGGCCGGGGCCAAATTACTGGAGCCCATTGGCCAGGGGTACAAACAGCCCCAGTTCATGGTCAAGAACCAGGGCCGAGGCGCCCAGGACTACCATGCTTGATCCCATGTCCGATAGGTCGACCTGGATCTCGCGGGCGATCATCTCCAGCGAGCGATCGCCCAGCTCTGCCTGGATCACGTCGAGGAGCGGCTGGCCCAAGCAGGCCACGCTTCCGGCAATGAGGATGCGTCTGACGCCCAGCACGGAAACCAAGTTGGCCAGGGCCATGGCCAGATATCGGCCCACAGCCTGGACAATCTGCAGTGAGATCGGGTCGTTGGCCTGGAGGGCCTGGCAGATGAGATCGAGAGAGATCGCTTGCTGGCTGCCAGCCAGTTGATTCAGTGCGGAGGAGGGGTTCTTTCGGGCGGCAGCCTGTGGCCTGCTGGACGATGGCCTGGGCACTGGCCACCGTCTCCAGGCAGCCGGTGTTTCCACAACGACAGGTGCGGCCATTCTCAACGACGGCCACATGCCCAATCTCCCCCGCGCCAAAGGTGTCGCCGTGGAAGAGCTGTCCATTCAGGATGATGCCCGCGCCGACGCCGTGCCCGACCTTGACCACGATGAGATTCTCTTCGTCGCGGCCCTTGCCAAAGGCATGCTCGGCCAGGGCAGCCACCTGCGAGTCGTTGGCGACATAGATGGGCAGGTGGTAACGCTGCTGGAGCAGATCGCGCAGGGGCAGGTTCTGCCAGTCGAGGTTGACGGCGCGGCGCACGATGCCCTGCTGCGGATCCATCAGGCCCGGTGTGCCGATGCCGATGCCCAGCAGGGGGCTGCTGGCTGCCGAGACCAATTCGTCGACGAGATCGTAAACGAGCGCCAGCGCCGCCGGGCCGTCCCGGCCATCGAGGGGCAGGGTGGTCTGGTGTCGGATGTGGCCCCGCAGGTTGACCACTGCCCCGCGAAACTCGCTGCTGGCCAGGTCGATGCCGATGAGATGGTGCGAGTCGTCCGCCACGCTCAGCAGGATGGGAGGCTTGCCGCCGACCGATGGCCCGTAGCCGATCTCTTCTACGAGCCCGCTGTCCAACAGCCTGGCAATGATATCCGAAACGGTCGTGCGCGTGAGGCCGGTGGCGCGAGCGATGCCGGCCCGGCTGATCTGGCCGTGGTCGTAGATGGTCTTGAGCACCAGGCGGCGGTTGTGCGCTTTGGTCTGCCTACGGGTCGCCTTCTGCAAGGGATGCTCCTGCACCAAGCTAGGGTGGCCGGTGGTCATTGAAAGTCCAATGGACTTACAAAGTATATCACATGGGGGGCTGTTTGTCAAGTCTGGATCCGGGAGCACTGTGTTCTTGTGTTTCCAATGTCGTGAATATCCTTCCGGAGCTGGAAGGCGTAGACATTTCTGTCATTGCGAGGCGCGCTGTTTGCGCCGTGGCAATCCCCAGGGCACAAGTGGAGATCGCTTTCCCTCGGCAGGCCCTTCGCGGACTCAGGACATGCTCGGGACAGGCGCTGACGCTCGCGATGACGACTTTGCAACAGCCGTACTACCCGGAGCTGTCCTGCTAGCAGAGCCATCCGCAATGTGGTATAATCGAGTATGGGAGCGAATTGTGGCGATGGTACTGGAGCAGGTCCGGCGAACAATCCAAGCGTACGATTTGTTACCCCGCGGCGAGACGGTCGTCGTGGGCGTGTCGGGCGGCCCCGATTCTCTCTGTTTGCTCCATTGTCTCTGCCGGTTGAGGGCAGATTTCGACCTGGCCCTGCACGTGGCGCACCTGCACCACGGGCTGCGTGGAGCGGAGGCCGATGCCGACGCCGAGTTCGTGCGGGCGCTGGCCGCCGAATGGGGGCTGCCCTGTACCGTGGAACGGGCGGACGTTCCCGCCCTGGCCCGGGAGCACCGGTTGGCTATCGAAGAGGCTGCCCGGCGGGCGCGCTACGCCTTCCTGAGCCAGGTGGCGGAATCCGCCGGCGCGCAGACCATCGCCGTGGGCCACAATGCCGACGACCAGGCCGAGACAGTGCTCATGCATTTTCTCCGGGGGTCGGGCCTGGCCGGCCTGCGCGGCATGCTGCCCAGAACAGCCCTGGCCAACCTTCGAATCTTGTGGCTCGGGGCGCCTTCGGGCCGAGATCGAAGCTCCGGCCCCGATTCCCTTGTCCCCAATCTCCAACTGATCCGGCCGCTGCTGGAGGTGACGCGGGCCGAGGTCGTGGCCGAGTGCGAGCTGCATGGTCTAGAACCCCGCTTCGATCGTTCGAACCTGGATACCACCTACTACCGCAACTGGCTGCGGCACGAGGTACTGCCCCTATTATCTCAACATAATCCCAACGTGCGCGGCGTGCTGCGGCGTTCGGCGCAGGTGATGGCCGGCGAGTACGCGCTGCTGCGGTCGCTGCTGGACGAGACCTGGCCCAAAGTGGTAGTGGAGGAGGCGACTCGCCTCCCTGGGGACACTGCGGAGGGGCAGGGCAGGCGTATCGTCTTTGACCTGGCCGCCTGGCGGGCTCTGCCGGTGGGGATGCAGCGTTCCACGCTGCGGGAGGCCATCCACCGGCTCCGTTGGTCGCTGCGCAACATCAATTTCGTGCACGTGGAGAGTGCCGTACAGGTAGCCCGTGACGGGACGACGGGCGACCAGGCGACGCTGCCCCGGGGTCTGGCGCTGACTGTGGGCTATGACCGCTTGACGGTCGCGGACACGAGCAGTGAAGAGCCCTTGCCCGACTGGCCCTTGCTGCCCGCGGAGGGTGGGCTAATCCCTGTGCTGGCGCCCGGTGACACGTATCTGCCGGAATCGGAGTGGGTGCTGAAGGCGGCGGTAATCAACCGGGCCGAGCTGCCGGCTGGATGGGAGGCCAATGTGGACCCCTGGCTGGCCTACCTCGACGCGACGGTCACTGGAGAGGGGCTGAGCTTGCGTACCCGGCGGCCCGGCGACCGGTTCCAGCCCCAGGGGATGGGCAGCCACGGGGTCAAGCTGGCCGACTTTTATACCAACCAGAAGGTGGTCCGTGCCGCCCGCGACCGGCTGCCGTTGCTGGTGGTTGAGGACCCGGCCTGCGAGAATGGGCGCATTGTGTGGGTTTGTGGCTGGCGGGTGGATGAGCGCGCGCGGGTGCTGGCGGGGACGGAGCGAGTGCTGGTGCTGAGGTTTGCTGGCGGGAAGCTGGCTGCAGAGGGTTGAGTTGGCTGGGCCAGTACCTCCGAGGTCAGGCCTTTGGGTGCTTGGTGGAACAGACTTTGGAGGTTGAGGCCAAACCTCCGAAGTCGGGTTATGTGGCCTTGATTTGGGAGAGAAGCAGTTGGGCCTGGGTAAGGATGGCGGCCATGGCGGCGTCTTTGTCGCGGCCTTTGCCCAGTTCTGCGGCGCTGAGGGGAGGGGCAAAGCGGACTACCGGTTCGAGCCCGAAGCGGCGGCCGAACATGATCTGCTGGCCGACTTGGAGAAATTCGGCCAGAAACTGTTTGAGCCTCTGTTCGTCGCGCAACCGGGTCAGGGGGTGGTAGTAGCAGCTTGGGGCCAGGACGCCGCTTACAATGGTGACCAGGATCTGGGTTTCAGGCGCCTGCCTGAGAAATAGGGGCAGGCTGGACGACCACTTTTGCAGTTCCTGCTGGGCGCCGGGCAAAAAGGCCGGGTCGGGATCTACCTGGGCGCTGGGATAGAGGAGCAGGGCGCCGCCGGCCCGCAGATGGCGCATGGCTTCGCGGGCCGCCGCCATACGCGCGTGGCTGTCCAGCGTGGTGTAGATGAGGTGGGGCGACGAGGCACGCATGTTGCGCAAAAAGGGCACGTCACTGGCGATGACTTTGAGGTCGTCCCGGGCCAGGTAGGAGGCGATGACCAGCCCGTCGTAACTGCCCGGATGGTTGGAGGCCACGATCAGCGGCCCGCTGGTGGGAATTTGCTCCGTGCCGTGGGCCTGCGTGCCTTCGACAAAGAGGGAGAGGGCCCAACGCACGGCGTCCGTCAGCCCGTAAGTCGCCACGCGGCGGTCAAACTCGCCGGCCAGGGACTGGCAAAACGGTGGGCAAGGGGCCACACCGGCGGGCGTAAAAGTGTTCTGCAGGAGGCCGGTGCGCGGCAGCCCTGCCGCGACCAAGATCTCAATGCTGATGGCGCGCGTTAGCTCGTCGACTTGGGCGTATTGTGACGACATCAGGTCCGATAGGTAGGTGCGGCGCCGCGTATATGGGCTATTCGCTGCCTAAAAGACGAAGCGAAAGAGCAGCCACAGAATCCCCAGGGCAATGAGCACCGTCAAGATGCAGCCGATGACCCGGCCCGCCAGATGAAGAACAAAGCGGGCGATGACAAAGACGACGACTACCAGTAGGATGAAGCCAACGATGGAAAGCAGATCCATGAATCCCTCCTTGCTCTCTCGAGCTTGTGGTGTTGGCTGCCCAGGCCTGACAGGTTTCTCAAGATCGGATGATCGTCGAGTGATTCCGCCTGTCACGGCCTGCGCGCAATGCGAAACTTCCTAAAAATCTGTCAGGTCTGACCACTCCCGCCTGGCTGCCGCCCTCGCGGCTTCCATGACCTCGGCCAGGGGCACCCCCGTCCTGGCGGCCAGCCGGGCGCAATCGTCATACTCGGGTGAGGCGGCCACGGGCCGCGCCGCCAGGATCTTGACCTTGACCCGCACCGGCCCCCAAGGCGTCTCGACGGAGCGAACCTCCCGCTCCGCCTTGCGGCGGGAGAATTCCCGCTGGCGCACGCCCAGCGTGGTCGTCTCGCGCAGGAGCAGGTCAGCAAAGCCGTCCGCGTCCTGGGGACGGGCGAGCACCGACAGCAGGGTGGCCGGCCTGTTCTTTTTCATCTGGATGGGCGTGAACCACACGTCCAGCGCGCCCTGCGGCGAGGAGCCGCTCCATGGTGTAGCCCAGCACCTCAGCGGTGGAATCGTCCACGTTGCAGGTTAATTCAACCACGAAATCGCTCACATTTGTGGGCGATTTGTCTGGCAGTACCCCCAACCAGACGCGCAGCGCATTGGGCCAGGCGAACTCTTTGGTGCCAAAGCCATAGCCCACCTGCTGGATGGCCATGGGCGGGCGTTCAAAGGCGGCGAACTCGGTGAGCAGCGCCGCGCCGGTGGGCGTGACCAGCTCGGTCTGCGCCGGACCGGGCACGGTGGGCGCGCCGGCTTCGGCCAGCAGGGCCAGGGTGGCCGGGGCGGGGGCCGGCAGTCGGCCGTGTTCGGTCTGAACCGTCCCGCCGCCCAGGGTCAAGGGCGAGGCGTAGACCCGTTCGATGCCCAGCCGCTCCAGCGCGCAGGCGAAACCGACGACGTCGACCAGGCTGTCCACGGCGCCGATCTCGTGAAAATGGACGTGGTCCACGGTCGTGCCGTGGATGGCGGCCTCGGCGCGGGCGATGCGCGAAAGACGGCCAGGCTGCGGGCTTGGACCGGTTCAGAGCAGGTCGCTGCGGCCGATGATGTCCCGAATGGCCGGCAGGGTCCGGGCGGGCCGCTCGCCGTCACCGGCCAGGACACGGAGGTGGGTGCCGGTCAGTCCCCGGCGCGTCACCCGCTGGGCGGCCAGCTCGTAGCCGCCCACGGCGAGCTGAGCCAGGTCGGCCTCCAGATCGGCCAGGCTGCAGCCCGGCGTCCAGCAGGCTGCCCAGCAGCATGTCGCCGCTGGCGCCGGAAAAGCAGTCAAAATAGGCGATCTTCACGTCGGCCAGTCACCTGGACCGCATCGCCGGTAGCCACGGACCCGCCCTCGTGTACCCGGACAAAGATGCCCTCGCGGGGCATGACGCAGTCGCCGGCCTGGTAATAGATGGCGCAGCGATCGTGACACACCTTGCCGATCTGGGTGACCTCAACCAGCGCCTCGCCCAGCCGCAGCCGGGTGCCCACCGGCAGGTCGACCAGACTCAGGCCCTCGGTGGTGATGTTCTCGGCAAAACTGCCGGCCTTCACGTTGAGGCCCAGGGCGCGCATCTTTTCGATGCTCTCCCAGGCCAGCAGGCTGACCTGGCGGTGCCAGTCCGCCGCGTGGGCGTCGCCGACGATGCCCCAATCGGGCCGCAGCTCGGCCCGCTCGACGTTCTGCTTGCGCGTTCCCTTTTTTTCGCTGGTGCATACCGCAATCACTCTGCCGCTATCATTCATCGGTTTTCCTCCTCAAATCTCTAGCCTTGGACATCCGGGTTCTGTTGCTCCGCGCCCTCGTTCCACTCGCCGCTTTTGCCGCCGCTCTTGTGCGCCAGGCGAACCTGGCCGATGCGCATGCCGCGGTCGGCGGCCTTGCACATGTCGTACACGGTCAGCGCGGCCACGCTGACGGCTGTCAATGCCTCCATCTCGACGCCGGTCTTGCCCGTCGTGCGGACGGTCGCCTGGATCTCGATCCAGGCCTCAGCCCCTCCGGATTCCGCCCGGCAAGGCGCCAGGTCGACGCTCACGTGGGTCAGCAGCAGGGGATGGCACATGGGGATCAGCTCGTGGGTACGCTTGGCCGCCTGGATGCCGGCGATCTGAGCCACGGTCAATACGTCGCCCTTTTTGGCCAGGCCGCTTTCGATGAGGGCCAGCGTCTCGGGCGCCATGGTGATCCGGCCGCGGGCCACCGCCACGCGCTCCGTCTCCCCCTTGGCCCCGACGTCGACCATGCGGGCCCGGCCGCTCTCGTCCAGATGTGTGAGTTCGCTAGACACAAGAGGAATCCTCGGACGCTGATCCACGACAGAGCCCAGAAACCAAAGTACGGACCACGCAACACGAACCACGCACCATGCCCGGTGTCCAGAGCTTCGGCTCCGTGTCCACAGCGCACGTTCCCAAATCCAAAGCCCCTAGCCTCCTATCTCGGCCATGGTGCGGTCTTGGGGCGCCTGGGCCTCGGCCAGGTGGTGCTGCTGGGGCTTGAGCTGGATGGCCTGGGTCAGGAGGCTCTTGATCTCATCGTCGCCGGCGCCGGCTCGCAGCGGGGCGTGCAGGTCGATCTCCTGGCTGCTCATCAGGCAGGGACGGAGGCGCCCGTCGGCCGTCAGGCGCAGGCGGTTGCAGGCGCTGCAAAAGTGGTCGCTCAGGGCGCCGATAAAGCCGATGGTCCCCTCGGCGCCGGCCAGATGGTAGTAGCGGGCCGGGCCGCTCCCCCGGGGGCCGTGGACCGGCGCCAGGGGGCCCTCAGCGGCCTCGATGCGGGCCCGGATCTCGGGGATGGGCACGACGCCGTCGCCGGCCCAGGCCACGTTGGCGCCGATGGGCATCAGTTCGATGAAGCGCACGTGCCAGCCCTCAGAACGGGTGCGCCGGGCAAAATCCGCTACCTCGTCGTCGTTGAGCCCTCGCACGACGACGACGTTGAACTTGATGGGAGCCAGCCCTGACCGCTCAGCGGCCTGGATGCCGGCCCAGACGTCGTCCAGCCGGCCCCGGCGCGTGATGCGCCGGAAGCGGTCGGGGCGCAGGGTGTCCAGGCTGACGTTGATCCTGTGCAGCCCGGCGCGGGCCAGGTCCTCAGCGTGACGGGCCAGGAGCGTGCCGTTGGTCGTCATCGACAGGTCGTCGATGCCGGGGATGGCGGCCACCATGCCCACAAAGGCGGTCAGGTCCAGGCGGGCCAGGGGCTCGCCGCCGGTGATCCTCACCTTGGAGATGCCCAGGTCGGACGCGGCGCCGATGATCCGGACGAACTCCTCGTAGCTCAGGATATCGGCGTGGGCCTTGCTGGCCACGCCCTCCTCGGGCATACAGTAAACGCAACGCAGGTTGCAGCGGTCCGTGACCGATACACGCAGATAGTTGATGGCGCGACCAAAATCGTCCCGGTACGGCAAGATGGCCTATCCTTGCCAGGGGCGGGGGAAGCAGCCCAGTTGGCAGCGGGAGACCTTCAGGCCCATGGCCTCGCAAGCGCTGCTGGCCTCCATGCGCTTGTAGCCCAGCCCGTCGGCGACCTTCCAGACTTCCGTGCAGGTGATGTTCTCGCCGTGGGCCGCGGCGCGCAGCCGACCGGCCATGCGCTCCGGCACCTCGTCCATGGCGTGCACGATCTTGTGCTTGCCCTCAGCCTTGGGGCCGTAGCCAAAGAGCCCCAACTGGCAGTTGGAGATGCGGATGCCGCTCTCGTTGGCAGCCAGGCCCACGGTCAAAGGCTCGATGCGCATGGTCCGGGCGATGGCAAAGGCCTGATTGCAGGCCAGGCGCCCGTCCTCCATCCGGTCCCGCATGGCTTGGTTCAGTTTGTCGTCCATGTCGTCCTTTTCTCTGAAAAATGTTGGGGCTATTCTACCCCATTCGGTCTGAATTGGCAATCTGCGGTGGTGCGGAGATGGGGAGAGGGGGTGAGGGGGAGAGGGGGAGAGGGGGAGATTGGGAGAGGGGCTGACGATGAGAGGGGGAGCAGGGAGATGTGGGTCCGTCATTCCCGCGGAGGCGGGAATCCATGGAAGTGCTGGCCTGTCATTCCCGCGGAGGCGGGAATCCATGGAACGTGCAACCTGCCAGCCAGTTGCGGCAGCCCGAGTCGCGGCAGGTGGCATACTTGTCAATACCAGGGAGGTGGGGTATAATGGCGCCTGGTTGACGGGGCGTAGCGCAGACCGGCTAGCGCGCACGGTTCGGGTCCGTGAGGTCGGAGGTTCAAATCCTCTCGCCCCGACTGGGGCGCAAGGTGGCTGATTTTGGGAGCCCCTTGCGCCCTTTATCATTCCCCCGTCACCAGGGGGCTCTGCTATGGAACCCACCCTGGCGGCTATAGAGATGACCGGTACGGTCGACGAGCAGCACCGGCTCCTGTTGGATGGGGAAGTCCCGATCCCCGGTCCGAAGCGGGTGCGAGTCCTCGTCCTCTATCCCGTGGATGATGAATGGGACGAGCAGGAGTGGCTCACGGCAGCGGCCCGGAATCCGGCCTTTGCCTACCTCCACGACCCTGCCGAGGACATCTATCTCGCGGAGGATGGAGAGCCCTTTGACGACACGACATAAAGTTTTTCTTGTCCCCTTCCCCTTTGATGATCTCTCCAGCACCAAGGTCCGGCCTGCCCTGTGCCTGACCGAACCTGTCGGCCCCTACAGGCACGTGATCCTGGCCTTCATGACCAGTAGAGCAAGGGCAAAGCCGCTGCCGACAGATCTCGTGATCCGTGAGACCGATGAGGATTTCGCCGCAACTGGCTTGCGCGTCTCATCTACCCTCCAACTGCACCGGCTCATGACCGTACGTGTAGGGATGATCCGGCGGGAGTTGGGGACCCTGTCGCCCCGGCTGCAGGCCGAGGTCACTTCGGCTCTCCGGCTGCTCTTTGGACTGGGGCAGTGCCCGTCGAGTGTGCTCTCTAGCTCGGCGGGCGGATGAGTTCACCCTTGGAGGCAGATGCGCTGAGGGCAGGCCGTGCGGCGATCAATCGGACCGGGCTACCGAGCAACGCCCCATAAAGTGGGACTCAAGCAGGCAAGTCGCCTATGCGCTCGTTCTGGCCGGTACCAGGTGACCTGTGGCCCAGCCTCAAGGCTGTTTTGGCGAGCAAGGCCCACCCCATGAACGCAAGTGATGAGCAGGGACTATCCAGCGTTTCCAGAAGCCGGACGGAAGAAGAGATCGGCGACTTCTGGGACACCCATAGCCTGGCCGACTACTGGGACGAGACCCACGAGGTGGAATTCGAGCTCAGGGCCAGGCGCCAGGAGAGAGTCATGAAGGCCGAGATCATCACGCCGCCACGCCATATCGTCTGGAGTACAGACAGAGTTGACTTGGCAGATCCATTCCAGCGCCGCTGGTATATCCGCCAGGTACTGCTGCACGGGCGCGCGGAGGATGTGCGGACTCTGGATCTAGACGAACTGGCTTTGGAACTGGACAATCTGCGCCTACCCCCAAACCTGCACAACCTGTGGCAGGAATTCCTGGAGTCGCGCACCGATGATTAGGGGCAAGGGGCTGCTCACGCCCATCCAGCGTGCCTTCCTGCCGGTGTTCGCCAGCATGCCTGATCAAGAACAGTTCTACCTGGCTGGGGGTACGGCTTTGGCCGAGTTTTATCTTGGGCATCGCCTCTCCTTTGACCTGGATCTATTCACCGCCGAAGCCGACTTGATCCCACCCTTCGCCTACCAGCTAGAGGCAGTCGCTCGCCAGGCCGGACTCCAGATGGAAGCAACGCGGCGGTTTTCGACCTTTGTCGAGTTCATGGTCACCCAGGACGATGAGCGCCTGCGGGTGGATCTGGGACTGGACACCCCGGTGCGGTTCGATACGCCTGTTCTGTCGGAGCACGGGGTCTTTGTCAGTCGCTACCGCGACCTCTGCGTGGACAAGCTGTTGGCCTACTTTGGCCGGGCCGAGCCCCGCGACGCCGTCGACCTCTATTTCATCCTCAAAGAAGCATCGCTCAATGAACTCTTGGACCTGGCAGTCCAAAAAGACGCAGGTTTTGATCTCTACTGGCTGGCAGTAGCCTTCAGACAGGCTGCTGAGCTTCCAGACGAACTGGAGCGCTGGCCGGTGAAGATGCTGGCCGCCTTTGAGCCTGTGGTACTCAAGCAGATGTTCCGCGGGTTGGCTACCGAACTGATGTCCAGAGTAACAGGTGACGGTCCCAGCGCCACGGCCTAGACATCTACCAGCGACTTGCCCACCCCCAGCAGCGAGAGCAGCCCCACCGGGATCCACCCCCCTATCCCTGTCGTTGCGAGGAGGCCGCAGGCCGACGAAGCAACCCCGACTTGCGCCCAGTGAGCATAAGGTACATTCCCGCCACAGCTACTCCAGACCCAGCAGGGCCGTCTTCTCCCGCCAGCTCTGTCCGGATCCCCCCGCAGGTGTCTCAGATACCGCATCGTCGTCTTCGGGTCCGCGTGCCCCAGGAACTCGCTGATCCGCGTCAGGCTCGTCCCCAGCTCCTCCTCCAGCATCGCCGCCGAGTGCCGCAGCACGTGCACGTGGATCCGCCCCGTCGTCCAGCCCCGCCTGCCGCGCGTACCGCTTCAGCAGCCGGTTCACCTCCCCCGCCGACAGCGCCCGGTTCCCGTCCCACGCCCCCGCCATCCACATTCGGCAGCCGCGTCGCCCTGTCCGACAGCGCCGTAAACACAAAATCCCCCGGCCCCATCGCCGCCAGCCGGCCCCGCCCGCCTCCAGGTAGTCCCGGATCGCCTCCCACACCGGCGGCGGCAGCTCGTTCCGCGCCTGCTCCGTCTTCTTCCCCCGCCACGTGTAATAGATCCGCGCCCCCCGCCCTCGCAGGTCGCCCCACCGGATCTGCCGCCACTCCGCGTTCCGCCGCCCCGTCAGCACATAGCCCAGGAACAGCGCATAGTCCCGCAGCCCGCCCACCGTGTCCCGCGGGATCGCCCCCAGCAGCCGCGCCAGCGCCCGGGCGTCCAGGAACTCGCTCTCCGTGTAGGCCTCCACCTCCGGCCGCCGCACATTCGCCGCCGGATTGTACGCATGCAGCGGCCGCTCCCCGCCGTCCTCCGTCCGCACCAGGTACCGCGTGCTCACGAACCGGTAGAACGACGACACCGCCGACAGCCACTGCGCGATCGTCGCCGGCGACAGCCCCAGCTCCTGGCCACCGCCCCGCCGCCCCTTCCGCCTCAACCCCCGCAGCACCGCCGGATCCAGCGCCCGGCCGGCCAGGTCCTCCGCCCACTCCTGCACATCCGCGCTCAAGATATCCTCCGGCCTCTTCTCCGAGAACGCGCACAGGTCATCCCACGCCCGCCGGTAGGCCCGCTGCGTATTCGGCGCCTTCTCCGCCAGCCACCGCTCAAAAGCCAGCGCCCACTGAAACCGACTTCCACTCCCCCGGCGCCTTTCCTCTCCCCCGGCGAGGTACGAACCCGTCTGAGCGGAGGGGATAGGAGGGGGGTGCGACATCGCACCCCCCTTGACACTCCAGCCGACAAGCCCAACCCCCACCCCCGTCCCTCCCAGAGCCACCTGCGGCCACCAGATCCTCGACGCCAGCGCACACTCACGCCGGCTCTCCACTCCAGATGCAGCACATATGTTCTATTCGAGATCCAAAAAAAAGAGACCGCCACGTGTACATGGCCGGCTGGTCTACAGCCTCCTCGGTCGAAACCATCCGCAAACAGCGACGCCAGCCGTTCCATCTGCCGTTCCAGGTCCAGCGCCTCCTGCAGCGTCTCTCGCAGAAACTCACTCACACTCACGCCCTGGCCCTGCGCCATCGCCTTGACCACGACATAGTGCTCCGGCGCCATCTTCAGGCTGACCGTCGTGACATTCGACATAATCTTCTCCTTTCGCTTTCCGTTTCACTGTCATTCCTGCGGGCCCGTTCACCCAGGCGATATGCACTCGGCCGAACAGAGTATACCACCACGCCGATTGACCCGTCAACCAAAGTGAGGTAAAATGAGCAGCGGGAGGTATACCTTAATCCTACGTTCAAATCGAGGACCAACCATGACCGAGTTGGCAAATGGCTGCGAGCTCAGATGCAGATCCGTGGCCTACAACCAGATCCAGACCTCCGTCCACACCGGCGTCGCCCAGGGCACCCTCAGCGACATCCTGCACCAGGACCACATCCCCCAGCATCGAGACCCTCTTCCGCCTCGCCGACCACTTCGACACCGACCGCGTCGAGATCCTCATCCTCGCCGGCCACCTCCAGCGCGCCGACCAACTGCATGCTGAGCGAAGCATCAGCCCCGAACGAAGCCTCGGCCCCGATACCGCCGGCAGCGACGACGAACACCTCACCTGGCAGCTCATCCAAGAGTTCCGCCAAGTCCCCGCCGAGTGGAAAGGCGAAGCCGTCCAGCAGATAGCCATGTTCACCCGCCTAGCCAAGCTCCCGCCAACCGGCTTCCAGCCGGCACACGTCATCGGTGACGAAGAAGACGAGGAGAAAGAGAGTGACCAAACACCCGCCGACCAGCCGACCACCCAAGCCGCCTGACTCCGCTCGGTACATGGGCCGACCACGCCACCACCTCGCCCGGTCATTCCAGCAGGTCCTTGCAGCTGGAGTTCTCCGTAGTTTGAAGGGCCTTCTGCCAAGTTGTGGCCGCAGGCCGCGGCTTTCTTCGTCAGCTGCGACCTCCGAATTTCTGCCTGCCCAGCCCCGATGCGGACGCGAGTCCGCGAAGCCGAGAAAACCTCAACGGACTGCTATGCATCGACACGCCAGCAACCGCACAAACTCTCGCTTATGGCGGCCTTATAGGTCGCCGGCAATCCCCTTCGCTTCAAGTCCTGCTGCCTTCGCTCTCCTTCTTTGCAGTCGCCGCTTGCGGTCCCATCTGCGAAAGAGCCCAACGCCTGCTCATCGCAATCCCCCGGTCCGAGGACTTTGCCGATGCCGACCTCTACCTAGTCACGCCGGGTGGGCAGCCGAAGGACTCAAATCACCTCGGCACAGGCTTTCCCTGGAGCGCGGGCGAGTTTGTCTTCCAGGGCAAGGGCCTGCTGCTCGGAATGCAGGTAGGCGACCAGAACGTCGTCACCTTTCGGCCAGTTGCCGCTCGCCAATCCATCACCCTTCTTGAGTCGCATCTGACACTTCGGCTCCAGCTACATCAAGCACGCTAACAAAGTCTTTCTTCACGAGATCCAATCCGATCCTCAGCGGAGCCGCTGTTCCATCGCAACTCTGGATGGCAGTCTCAAGAGCCTGCCCACAGCGGATAGCTGCACTCTTTTCCGAAGACGGCTCCACCATCATCAACTACGATCACCCTGAGGATGCGCTAAGGCTGACCTTCTACGACGTGGCTCAGGACCTTAAGCCCTCCTCACCGTGGGACTCGATGGTGGCTGGTATGCTACAGTCTCACCCGACGCCTCTCACTTTGCCTACGTCGAACAATCATACAATCGCCAGCAGATCTACCTGGCAAACAGAAGCAGCCGTCAGGAGACACTACTCGCCGATTCCTCCAATGTCACAATCGAAGATTGGTCTGACGACGGCCTTCACTTGGCATACTCCGTGACAGAGGGCACGGAAGGCGACCGGCTCCACGTCTACTCCCTAGCCGATGGAGTTGACACCACCATCCTGGAGGAAGACAGCATCCATGCGCCCAGATTCACCACCACCTCACCGCCAACCCTCTTTTTCAGTGCCGAGTCAGATTCCGAGACATACACGTACTACACCTGGAGCCCGGAGTGGCGGACCCGCGAGCCATCAGCCAAGCTGAACAACCTTTTGCGCCTGACGCTTGGTATGTTGATGGGGATACAGTCCTGTACCTCAAAGACCCGAGCATTGAGGGCACAGTCTTCTCGATGAGTCTCCAGGCAATCCCAACAGACGGTCGAGGGCCATACTACCTGCTCTATGAGTGGGTAGCCGAACTCGAAGCGGCCTCATCGGACAGCCAAAAGCTGGCATTCGTCGGCTTCCCGGGCAAGGCCGATATCGAAACAGAGGACCGCCCGGTCGCCCTTTATGTGACCAACACGCAGGTAGGATCTCAGCCTATCAAACTCGATGATAGCGTCACGTCTGTTAGCAATGCCTTCTTCAGCCCGGATTCCAGGTTTCTGTACTTTACACTGCACGGGTTGGCGACAACCCCCTCACCGACCTTCAAGTGCGGCGGGTTCGGGTAGACGGCAGCGGGCCGCCTCAGGTCCTGAATGAGCGCGCCATCCTCCAAGACGTCTCCTGGTCAGACAGCCTGCCTACGCTGCATAGGCTGGACTAGCGGGTAGCCACTTCCAAGCCGCAGTCACAAGCCACAACTTGATGCGGCTTGCCAACGATTTCGATCCCGAAGCACCAGATGCTCCAGCAGGGCGAGCTTCCGCCATCCCCCTGTCTCCCCGCCATGCTGCCGCCCCCGCGTCGCTACACGCCTGCTTGACATCTAGCCCCGAACCAGGTATACTGATCTCCGGTTGACTGTGCCGATAAGATGCATTATCGCCACAGATCACTCCACAATGCAGTCGTAAGTTAACAAGTCGAGGAGTCGAAGAACCGTACCTCAGCGCGCACGGTTCGTTTTTCCTCAGCGCTCACGGTGCCTCAGGAGCGCAAACCATGCGGGCTACGGTAGGGCATTTGTCGACCACGGTTCGGGTCCGTGAGGTCGGAGGTTCAAATCCTCTCGCCCCGACTGGAGGCCACAGGGTTCACAAGTGTGAGTGACCTTGTGGCTCTTGTGTTTGTTGTCGATCTTGCGCCTTTGACTCCCGTCCCGAGGATGTGGTATAATGGCGGTGGTCATCGCCGCAGCGCATTGCTGCGAGGTGGTGCCAAGAACG
This sequence comes from uncultured Chloroflexia bacterium, assembly GCA_963700285.1. Classification (GTDB taxonomy): domain Bacteria; phylum Chloroflexota; class Anaerolineae; order JAAYZQ01; family JAAYZQ01; genus CAWANP01. The sequence continues at coordinate 1,844,442 of CAVOXA010000001.1, forward strand.
GCCTTTGGCGTCGCTTTCTGGCTGGAGATCAACAATGTACATTGATGACTTTGTTTGGCTTCCTGACATCATTGACAAACTGGCTGCCAAGCATCGGGTCAGCCAGGACGAAGCTGAAGAGGTGTTCTTCAATCGTCCACGATTTCGCATCGTTGAGGCGGGACACAGACAGGGGGAAGATGTGTATGCCGCTGGCGGTCAGAGCGATGCGGGCCGCTACCTGATCGTCTTTTTCATCCGCAAGGCGCACAACACAGCATTGATCCTCAGCGCGAGAGACATGGATAGGAGCGAGCGCAAACGATATGAGCGAAAGTAAGGATCGGAATCTGACCAGCATCTCTGGGGCAGAAACCCTAGAGGAGATCGGTGACTTCTGGGACTCTCATAGTCTGGCTGATCATTGGGACGAGACCCATGAGGTGCAGTTCGAGGTCAGGGCCAAGCGCCGCCGCCGGGTCACTTTGGAGCCGGAGGTCTATGACGAGATCGAAGAACAGGCTCGGGCGAGGGGTATTGCGCCCGAAACCCTGGTCAATGTCTGGCTGCTGGAACGGCTGCGGGACGCCGCGTAGCCGTCACCAAGGGGGCTATTGAGGGGCTTGGACGATGGTTGCAGCTTGCAAGACACCCTCTGCGAGATCCTCCACAAGGACCACATCCCGCAGATCGAGACCCTCTTCCGCTTGGCCGACCACTTTGGCACCGACCGCGTCGAGATCCTCTTCATTGCAGGCCACATTCAGACCGCCGACCAGCTCTCCCGCGGCCGTCCCCAACCCGACCACCGCGACTGTTTGTTGGATGAGCTGGTCCAGGAATTCCGCAGAGTCCCTGACGAGTGGAAGCAAGAAGTCATAGCCCAAAACCGCATGTTCGTCCGCCTAGCCAACAGCCCGCCGTTCCGAGTCATCGGCGACGACACCCAATCCGAGGAGGACACAAGTCCCGAACAACCATCGCAGCCAGTCGAAGCGCAGGTCGCTTAACCTCGACCTCGAGCTAAGACATAAACCGGCACGTATTCGCCGCCCCGAGGAACGGACCCGACCGAGTAGCACAGAGGCTAACCTGACAGCTCGGGCGCGTGTCCAGCACATCATCGCACCACTGCGGCTGTAGTACATGGAGGTGATGATGGCCAACCTACATAGGATTGTCAGCCTGATGGTCGCTCTGACAGCAATTGCTGCCTGTGCAACTCCACCGCCACCAACGCGCATGGCGATGCCGTCACCGACACCTGGTCCGCTACCAACCTCAACCGTGATGCCCTTGCCCTCTGGGCTCAAACGGAGCTGGTTCTAGTTGAAGAGGTATTGCGCGGTGAGACAAAGCCGGTTACTTCCAAAGGGATGTGGATCGAGATTCACTCATCTTGCAGGCTCTCGGATCCTCTGTGACGGCTGCAATGGATGTGTTGAGATACGATTGCAGTGAAAACACCTGTACGCTTTGGCTCAGGGTGACCGACTCCGGTGCTTTTTGCAATACGGATTCGAAGGCGGCGAGGAAGGACCCTCTGAGCTGTGCATAGAAATGGACCCAGAGACTGGGAAGACCGTGCGCTGCAATTTTCCCGACCATACAAGGTTCATAGACATGCTGCAGCAAGTCCGTAGCTACGAGCTTCGGGATGGTCAGCTGTGGCTCTACGATGATGGAAAACAGACCGCTTTGGTATTCGAGGGAGTACCATAGAGAGCAAGCAGGGAGCCACCCAGTGCCCAAGAGCCATCAGAGCACGTCCCAGCCCAGGTCGCCTGACCCCGCCTGGGACACAGAATTCGAACAAGTCATCCGCCAGCTCCCACCCCCACACCGCCCAGCCCTCCTAACCTACCTCCGCCACCGCCACCCCTCCACCCGCCTCTTCATCCACTTCGACCAGACTGGCACAACTGACAGCGTGTATATGCCCTGCACCAAAAGGAGGAGCTATCATGGCTGAACTAAGCATGCAAGTCGTTCTGGATCTTGTCGGATGGGATTCTGGATGACAAGAGCGACACCAAGGACAGATTCCGCAAGTTCTTGTGCAACGACAAATGGCAGCCCTAGGAGTTCGAGCAGTGGATGCGAGAATGCACGGAAAAGGGCAGCGTTACGAACAAGGTCTGGTACAACGCGCTGCAAGACATCGTGGTTGCTATCGGAGACCGACTTGGCTTCGAGGTTGAGTTCGGTCGCTATGGCGGCAGCAAGCAGGAGATCGCTGATGATGGTCTGTGGCGGCGTGCTTCAGGAGACGTACTCCTCGTTGAAGTCAAAGCTTCCGCCTGGCCGGTAACCTCTGTCGGGCAGCTTGGCGACTGACGTCAGCCGCTACGCTGACAACACGGACATGGCCGACGCCAACGTCTTTGGTCTCTACGTGTGATCGGCGATTCCGATGTCCAGCACCTTGTTGACCAGATCAAGGGTGGCCAGTATCGGAATCGTTTGCGCCTGATCTCCTTCAAAGATCTCAGCGACTTGTGGCAATTGAAAGTCGATGTCGAGGAAGTCGCCGGCAAGGACCAAGCCGCTGGCCGAATCCAGAGTGTCCTACTACCCATTGAAAGCGTCAATGTCGGCAACTTTGTGCAGCTAATCCTCGAGATTGCTGCGCTGAAGACTGTTGAGGCTGTGGACTCAGGAGGCACAACACCCGACACGGTAATCTTCCAGTGCTCCGTGAGCCTTGGGAAAAGGCAGAGCTGCACAGCTTTTTCCGCCATAACACTGACTGGCAGACCGCTTGCCTCACTGTTATGGCACTGGCTGATGAGGATCGGGTCCCGACGAATCGGCTGAAAAGACTCGCCTCCAGGGCTGGCTGACGCCCACCTACCTGCTATTGCTGGACGTGAGCTGAAGTCGCCAGCCGGACCTCGCGCCGGATTCAAGATGCGCCGGGGCAACAAGGAAGACTTTATCAGCAGTGAATGGGGACAGTTCTGCACTGACTGGATGAACTACTACTGGCTGAAACCTCAGTACAAGGACTGGATTCGCGAGTGGGTCCTGGCCAAGAATCTCAGCATTCCGCCCACTGATGACCAAGACAGCTAGGGTGAGTCTGCTTCCCGCCATCCTCAATTAGGAGCTTGACGCCCAGATGAGCACACTCGAAACCCCTCTCACACGCTGGTATTGGCGCCAAGTCGGCGGTACGCTTGTGGAGGAATTCCCCGCTGTAAGGAGAACACGCACCTGCGGCCAACGCCTGATTGACGCAGTGATTCTGCCCGATGGCCCCACCGAGATTGCCCACTGGCATGATGTGTCTCTGGACGGCAAGGATGTCATCGTGGTCCAGACCAAGAAAGGCCGCCTTGGCATGTACCTCATGGGTCAGACCTTCTTCTCGGCAGAGCTCATTGAGAGGTTCAAACCCAGGTCGGTGCGTTCAGTTGCCCTCTGCGAGGCACACGATTCCGTGCTGAGCCCCATGCTTGAGAGCTACCCAAACATGGAGGTGGTCACTTACCCGGGCCAAAAGAGCGCGACCCGGTAGCTGGCCAGCCGCACCCGTGCTTTTTGCTGGAATGCGCAGCTCTTCTCCCGTCCCTCGTGCCTCTGCCAGGCCCACTTGGGGCTGTTGCATTGTCCCTTGACATGCACTGCCAGTCATTTCTGTCATTGAGCAATATGCTGAAGCCAAGAACAACCACATA
>CAVOXA010000002.1:0-25744 GCA_963700285.1 uncultured Chloroflexia bacterium
CAGGAATCGCGGCTCAGCCTCATCGCCTGTTCGTATGCTGGCATCGCGCCCGGCATATCACCGGCGGCGACACATGCATAACCATAAGTGTGGTGCACATCAGGCACGCTGGGATGGGACAAGCGTGCTGGCTCCAGGAACTCGATGGCTTCCTGAGCGCGTCCGCGCTCTATCAGCATCTCAGCCTGCTCAAGAATCCTTTGCACTGACAACGATGGCTGGCGTGGCCGTCGTGATCGCGAGGTGGGTCGCGGTTTGCGCTGTTTCCTGCTCTTTTGCTTGCTCAAGGTTTCCCTCCAAGCCTTTCTGGGGCATCGCTGTCTCTTGGGCGCCAGCCACCCTAGCCCGGAACCGCGATAACCGCGGTAAATGCGGCGACTTGCTACCCCTTCGATTTTAGGAGGCAGTGTTGCCTCATGGGCACTTGCTGACAGGAGGCAAACATATGCCCCATATCCCGGTAGAACCGCGAACTGCACCACTGCCAGAGGCAGTGGGTTCAACGCTCACTAAAAACAGCTAGTAGTTCTTCAGGGTGAAAATGCCGTACTTGTCATTGCGAGCGTGGCGCAGCAATCCCCACGGAATCGTGAGAAACCGATAGATTAGCGCAAATGGGGATTTCTTCGTCACTTCGCTCCTCGCAATGACACCTATCACAACCATGTTGGACAGGTACTAGGTTCAGCAGTTCAAATTCAGCTAGAAATGTGTTTTATATATCCGTCCAGCATGTGCCAGGGTTTGAAGCCACAGGCTTGGTAGAGCCCTCGGGCAGCTTCGTTATGCCCAAAATGAGCAACCGTTGCGAATTCCATCCCGGCGGCCGCCATCTGCTGCATACCGTACAGAATTATCGCCCGCCCAAAACCACGGCGTCTATGATCCTTGTGCGTGCCAACCGGTTCGAACAGTCCGGTGCGGTTCAGATGATCATACCAGATGACGGTGAAGGCCGCGAAGGTACCATCCGGAGCTTGGATGACCAACTCCCGTTCGGGCGCATAGCCCGGGGACTCCATGACTTGCCGGTACAACTCAGGGGTCCAGCCCACCCCGAAGGAGGCGTTATGCACCTCAGCCAGGGCGGCAGCATCTTCAATACCGTTAGCCGACCGGAACGAGTAACCATCCGGGAGAGCAGGCACATCAATGGAATTTATTTCGGTGCGGTTCAATACATAGGGTAATTCATTGTCTGACTTCCCAGCCCAATGCCGCGAGAAGTTCAACTCGAGCTGTGTCACCCCGAAATGCATCCGCGTAGATGCAGTCACCAGCAATATCATACCGCCGCATTAGTTCTACAGTGCGTTCATCGGCATATTCCAGAACTTCTCGTTCGAAATCATCACCCCGCAGATCTGGGCGCACCTGGGCATCATAACTCTTATGACGGGGTCCCACCAGCAGCCACGCGGCCACCCCTTGATCATCCTCCCAAATCGTCATGAGTTCAGCGGGATCATAATATTTGTTGCCATTATAAATGTGATGGGGGATGTCTCCGGGATGGAGATATCCGCAGTGATCGGTCGCGGCGATCGCCGCGGCATTAAAATCTTGGAGCAGTGTAAGATCGGCTTCTCCGGTATAAGTGCGTCTTATCATACTGCTTGATCCTTCACAGATTTTTCGTGATTACGCCGCGCATCAGCGACAAACCAAAGGCGTTGCCTTTGGTTTGTCCGGCTGCATGCGCTTGTTATGTGGCTCCTTCTGCACGCCAATATCCAGGATAAACAGTCGCAAAACCATCTGAGCGAATTTCAAGAATACTGGTAAATTTACTCCCAGGTGATTGGTAACGATATTGAGTGCCAGTCAGTCGGGTGTAGATTTGTTCCGAGGGAACCAAGGACAAGCTTGGAAACTGGAGCCAGGCTACTTTTATTTTTGCAGATTCCCCTTCATCCAGTGAAAGCCTTCTGATGGGAAGCAGATTGGTTGACGGACTGAAACCCAGGTCGATATCGATACAACCCTCAGTTCCGGGGTGTTCTGTTCCATTGATACACCAGGTACCCTCAGATACCTCAATCTCGTAGCTACATTGGCTAATTCCAATGTGGCCAAATACTTTCACGGATTGTGTAAGCCAATATTCATCGCAATAGATGGTATAGCCGAAACCACAATTCTGGTGCTCATCTTGGAATACCGCGAAACCAGATAGCCTCCACCCACTGGTGATCTTTTCTAGCAGCGCGCTTTCACAGCCAGGAACATCCAGGCGGCGCCATAGAATTGCTGTCTTCATCTGCAATTCCTCTCAGAATAGCTCTGAGTGCCACTACTCCCCAATAATCTTGACCAACACCCGTTTCCGTCGCTAGCATCCAGGATTACAAAGGCGCCAAGCCAACCCTGCTCAAACTGACGGATATAGATCGGCTATCGCAGATGCCGCATGGCAGCTCGGGCTGCATGGGTCCCGCACATGCCGTGCACCCCGCCCCCAGGCGGTGTGGAAGACGAGCAGAGATAGAGACCCCGGACGGGCGTAGTGTAGGGATTCACGCGGACGACAGGCCGGGTGAAGAACTGGCGCAGATCCTGTACTCCTGCGTTGATGTCGCCGCCGACATAGTTGGGATTGTACGCCTCCATCTGGCTGGCGTCCATGGTGCTCAGGGCCAGGATCCGGTCCCGAAAGCCGGGAGCAAAGCGTTCGATCTGCGCCTCCACGCGACCGGTCATGTCCTCCGTCGAGCTGTGGGGGACGTGACAGTATGCCCAGGCCGTATGCTTGCCTTCTGGCGCGCGGGTAGCATCAAAAAGGCTCTGCTGGGCCAGGATGACGTAGGGTCGTTCCGGGTGCTCCCCCTGCCAGACGGCGGCCTCGCTCTCGGTTATCTCCTCCAGGGTGCCGCCCAGGTGCACGGTGCCGGCCCGCAAGCACTCCTCTGCCCGCCACGGAATCGGTCCGTCCAGGGCATAGTCGAGCTTGAACACTCCGGGCCCGTAGCGAAAGCGCAACAGGGCATCCCGGTACCCCGCCGGCAGACGGTCGCCCGAGATCCCGACTAGCGCGCGCGGCGAGGTGTCAAAGAGAGTCGCCCGAGCCTGGGGCAGGTCGTGGGTGGAGTGCACTGGACTGCCGGTGTGGAATTCCCCGCCCAGCGATTCCAGATGGGCGCCAAGGGCGTCGGCGATCCGCTGCGAGCCGCCGCGCGCTATCGGCCAGCCGATGGCATGTGACAGCATGCCGAGGATCAGGCCAATCGCCGCCGTGGCGGGCGACGTCAGGGGGAGCATGGCATGGGCAGCCATGCCCGCAAACACGGCTCGGGCACGCTCGCCGCGAAAGACCGCTCGTGCCAGGGTGGCGGCAGGCAAAAGCGCGGTCAGCCCAAAACGGGCCATCAGCAGGGCATGCGATGGGAAGCGAAGCGGGCCGAGGACGTCGTCCAAAAGCCCCTGCCAGCCGTCGACCAGCGGCTCCATGAGCCGCCGGTAGGCGCCTGCATCCGGGCCGAGATTGGCCGCGGTCTGCTCGACGGTGCCTTCGACCATCACGGCGGTGCCGTCGTCCAGGGGATGCGCCAGCGAGGCAGGAGGGTAGACCCACTCCAGACCGTGCTGCGCGAGGGGTAGGTCCCGAAAGAAGGGCGAGGCTACGCCCAGCGGATGGAGGGCCGAGCAGACGTCGTGCATGAAGCCCGGAATGGTCAGTTGGGCCGTGCGGGTGCCCCCGCCGATGGTGGGCTTGGCCTCCAGGACGAGGACCGACTTGCCGCCCCGAGCCAGCGTGATGCCAGCAGCCAGGCCATTGGGGCCGGAGCCCACTATCACGGCGTCGTAGGTCATCGTGCGAACAGGCCGCGGACCCAGCGGATGGGCAGGTACAATGTGGTACGCATCGCGGCGTTGTACCAGAGGTTGGTTGCCCTGGCCCAATGTATCGTCGGATCCAGTAGGACTGCGTCCTGGTACATCGCCTCGCCCTCGGCGCCAAAGTGGGCGGCCAAGTTGGTCAGCGTGCCTTGCCAGAACTGGTCTTCCGCCTCAACGGCGAATCCAAGCCGCTGCCCCAGTTCGTACAGCGGATCGCCGGAGCGCAGCATCGCCTGGACCTGCGCCACGGTGACGCCGTCCTCCTCGTAGGCGCTGAAGGTGATCATGCCGCCGAACATGTGGCCTTCCACGCTCAGGAAACAGAACGACTCCTCGTCGGCATAGGCCACAAAGATGCCGGTGGCAATGGTCGTGCCCATCGGGCCCGCGAGATTCAGCACGCCAACGTCGCCGAGCTCGATCGGCCTGTCTGCGCCGTAGAAGGTGCTGCCCGGAGGCCAGAAGCCGGCGAATCGCTCTTTCCATACCCGACAAACCTGAGCGGGGGTCGCCGCTGAGCCAGTCAGGCCGATCTGGTAGGTCCTCAGCCACAGCGGGCCAAAGCCCTTCATCGGGCCCATAGGGCGCCTGCCCTGAACGTTCAGGTTGATCGCCTCTTTGGGCAGGTCCGGTACACTCAGCCGCTCAACCGGTGTGGCCCACTGTCCCTGCGGTCCCGTCTTGAGCTCTGTCTGTTTTTCAGTCATGCGCGCCTCCTTGATGGTCACAATGCCGCGGGTCGCGGTGAATGGTGCAGAACCCTGGCATCACAGGCTCTGCAACGCCTCGGCCTCGCCGGCGTAGACCTCCAACGCCTCATCAAGATAGGTCACCAGGAAGGCCTGCTGCAACGGGACGCCAAGTCCGCACGCCACCAGGCGCTGCTTCTGGTGTTGGGCACGCGCCAGCAGCGCGATCAACAGCCCAAGGCCAGAGCTGTCCATAGCCTCCACTTCACCAAAGTTGAGGATGACGGTCTCCGCACCGCCGCTGCTGGCTTCCTGGTACGCAGCCGTCAGCGGCTCTTCGGCAGTGCGGGTGATGGGACCCCGGAGATCGAGGATGCGAACCCGGTCGGCCGGTTCGCGGACTGCTACTTCGAGCTTGGCTTGTACCATGCTGGACCCTCCTGTTCAGTTGGCGGACACGGTGTGCCGAGAGAATGGCTCCCCGGTGCTCGATCGCGCTGCCAGTGTGTCGGGGCTTGTTGTACGGGATGATCTCATTGTAATCAGTTTTATGAAAAACGCAGCTCCATAAGGATGCTTGCGTGTACTTTGTCCAAATCTGTCCTGCGGGTCTCAATCCGGGATCTGAGCCTGTGATGCCCACATGGCTCGCAGCCGGGACAGGTCACCGGCTCCCTCCGTCGGTCCACCCAAGGCTGAAGCCCATGTTCAGCAGCGACTTATTCACCTATGATCTTGACCAATGCTCGCTTCCGCCGCCGCCCGTCAAACTCGCCGTAGAAGATGCGCTCCCAGGTGCCAAAGTCGAGGCGGCCGTTGGTCACCGCCACCACCACCTCACGGCCCATCACCTGCCGCTTCAGGTGCGCTTCTGCATTGTCCTCGCCGGTGCGGTTGTGCCAGTACTGCTCTATCGGCGCGTGTGGTACCAGCTCCTCGAGTCACACCTCGTAATCGTGGTGCAGGCCGCTCTCGTCATCGTTGATGAACACACTCGAAGTAATGTGCATCGCCGATACAAGGGTCAATACCCTCTTTATCATATACCACTCTCATGCCCCTGACGGCAGAGGCCCTGGCGGCCATAGGCCGCGCTCTGAACAACCACAACCGAACCCAACTTCTACGGCTGAAAATGAATCCTGCTGGGGCTCTGCTCGCCGATATTGTACTGGCAAAGCGAGCAGACAGCATAGTGCAATGACATGGAGTTACCAGAAAGAGTCGTCTTCGCGTTCACGCACAACCCGCAGACGGTACTCGCCGATCATAGTCGGACGCTTGCTTGCCATCTCTTTTGCCTCAATTACGGACGCATGTTGCCGGGCACCTAACGGGCAGCATAACCCGAGCGCGGAGGGCATCGGCTTCATGCCGTTGTTGGCCGTGCTAGGTACACGAATCTGTCCATGGCCACTCAAGTTTTTGCCAGTTTCCCCTGCTTGCTGCTGGATATCCTCCGAATGTGTACCAGATTTCGCCGGTACTCGGACATGCCACGTTTGAATATACGGTAATGAGCCGTCCATCGCGTCTTTCAATCGCGTCATCAGCAAGGATCTGAATTAGATCAGTAGGCAGGTTGGAAGGAGTCTGCGAAGCGGATAATGACTTTACAAGATTCTCCATTTGCGCAAAACGGCTCAAGGTGCCTAGCGGCTCTTTGTCGGCATCACTCAAGGTCAGGTCTTCACAGGCGCAAAAATGATTCGTCCCAACGATCCAGCCATTGGACGGCTGCCTTCGATAATGCTTGGAACACATACACTCGAAAAGCGCGAACTCGTTATCTTTTCCGTCCACAGCAAACAACAACATGCCGCCATCCCTATCTGTTCTGTTGAGAAGCGCTTCGACGTCGCTGATCGTGTGACAGAGTTCCAGCGCTTCAGTCAGAAACACATAGGCAGGGACGTGCGGCCTTCCTGGCCTTGGCTCGTCCCAAACAGGTAGAAAATTGTAGTGTAACCACAGCCTTTCCTTGTTGATGCCGGTTGGGGCAAATACATCACACTCCATACTGAAACAAATTGTTGGAATCCGCCCCTCAACTTCCCGGATTGTCGCATAGCCCCATAGCTCGGGCACATAGGAGTCGTTATTCCGAGCAATCCAGGCGCACTTGTCAAACAAGGCTACTGCGCCGCTACAGTATATTGACTCGCATTCCTCGATATAGGACCACTCGGCAAGCCTCTGCAACGGGAGATTCGCCCCTTTCGCCATGCCTTCCAATTCATCCTGAAACCGTTTCGGCAGACGGCGCAACCATGGCAGAGCACCTTGATGCAGTTTGATCATGTCGCTGGCGTATTCTCGACCGGCAAGATAGTGGTTGATGGTCTGTTCGAGTTTTGCGCCGAGTGTACGTCCAGCGGCAAAGCCTATTTCGTATGGATTACCTTTGAAATAGTGGATCCGATCGAGATAATTGTTCATCGAAGATAATTGTTTACCGTATCAGGAGTCTTTCCAACCTCTAACCATTGTACTCCTATTTGGGGTTTCAGGCAAGCGGTCGATTGGGGAGTTGCGCCTCTCGCGGCGCTGATAGAGACAAGGCTGCTAGCCCACCTACATGGGGCCGCCCGGCTCGAGACCACGATTCAGGCCGGGGCTGAGAATCAAACTCTCAGCCCCGGCCTTTTTGTCGTACAGACCCTCTCCCTGTTGTGACACACCAGAGCCATAGGCGATTACGCTCATGATAGCTCTGAGCACCCCTACTCCCCGATGAGCTTGACCAGCACCCGCTTCCGCCGCCGCCCGTCGAACTCCCCGTAAAAGATCTGCTCCCACGTACCAAAGTCTAACCGCCCATTGGTCACCGCAACCACGACCTCGCGCCCCATCACTTGCCGCTTCAGGTGCGCGTCGGCATTGTCCTCGCCGGTGCGGTTGTGCTGGTACTGGCTGACCGGCGCGTGCGGCGCGAGCCCCTCCAGCCACTTTTCGTAATCGGCGTGGAGGCCGCGCTCGTCGTCGTTGATAAAGACCGACGCCGTGATATGCATCGCATTCACCAGGGTCAGTCCCCTCTTTATCACATACCGCTCTCACGCCCCTGACGGCAGAGGCCATTGGGGCGATAGGCCGCGCCCTGAGTAACCACAGCTGAACCCAACGTCTACGGTTGAGAATGAATCGTGCTGCGGCTTTTGCTCGTCGGTGCGGTAAACTCGGGAATGGGCACTTTGTCAGGCGTATCCGACTTCTCTCATCCGCTCCCGCACGATTCTCTCAACCAGTTCCCTAGTACTACAACCGCAGTTTTGCCGGCATGCTGGCATCCGGCTTCAAGACGGAGCCGCCAGGCGGTAGCTTGACGGCGAGAATGGCTCTGGCGGGCCTGCCAGCGCTTGGCCCGTCGATACAGCGACCATGCCAGTCGCAGCTCACGCGAACGATAGGGCAAGGGTAGCGCCACTTCCAGCAAGCGGCGCACTTCCGGAACCGTCAGCTCGGCCAGGAAGGGCTCAGGCCCCCTTTTTTCTCCGTGGCTTTGTAGCGGACGGAGGCGAGCCAGGCGTGAGCCATCATCGAGAGTGTAATATGACGATGCCAACTGTGCCAATAGCGTACCTCATACTCGTCCAGGCCCGTTTCACCCTTGGCCTCTTCGATACATTGCTCGACCGTGTAGCGGGTCGAGGCCACTTGCGCCAGCTTCAGAAGCGGCGTGTCAACCGGCGCGTTCGACAAGTAGTAGGCGATATCGGTCGGATCACTGATCGAACGGCGAGCAATCAGCCAGCCATCCGGTCCCGGCAGCCCGTCACGGCTTTCAACGATCCGCTGGCAAGCCCAGTCGTACGTAATCAAGCCCTTCTCGCCTTCAGCTACGACCAGTCTCTGCCAGCACCTCTCGGACCAACCAGCCACGACTTGCTTCACGGTCGTCGCAGATGGTGCACCTTCAGCCAGGCGCACTTTGGTGCGAGGTCGGCCCTGCCCCTGGAGCTCAGGTTCAACTACCTGCGGGCGTTCAGTCCATATAGGCGTGATCGTCCGAACGGCCAGGACGTACCAACGCTCATAGCGGGTAATCAAGTCTCGCAGTTTGGTCGAGGCGCCGTAGACTTCATCACCGGCAACCCAACGCATCGGCACTCCCGCCTGCCAGGCATGCTCCAACATCGCCATGGCCTGCTCGGGCTTGGTCTGAAAGGCCACGTCCTCAGGCACCTTGGCTCGCTTCCGCCGCTCGGAGTCATTGCACCACTCTTCAGGCATGTACAGGCGGCGATCCAGGAACATGTGCCCTTTCGTCGTCGCATAGCTGAGAAAAGTGCCGATCTGACAGTTCTCGACCTTGCCCGCGGTGCCCGAGTATTGCCGTTTGACACCCACCGAGTGCTTGCCCCGTTTGATAAAGCCGCTTTCGTCCACAACCCCGATGGCATCTTCTTCGCCGAAAACATCGACCGCGAATTCCAGCAGGCGATCCCGCGCGGCGTCCGCACTCCACTGCGCTTGGTACAGCAAGCGTTGTGTGGCATCCGGGGTGCGATCCCCGATCACTTCGGCCACTTGCCAGCTATTCTTGCGCGGCACCGCCGCCATCAACCCTCGCAGGTACTTGGTGGCTTGTGCTCGCGGCTCTTTGCGACGAAAAACGGAGGCAAAACGGCTGCAGAACTGCAAGAAATCTGCGGCCCATTCATTCAGTTCTTCGGCGGTCATATCAGCCCTCCAGCGGTTTGGTGTTGCCACCATTATCTGCCAGAAGGGCTATTTTGTAAAATGCGGTAGTAGTACTAGGCAAAGGCTTTTCAGGAGTGAAGTGAATGGTCGCACCAGAGACCTTCACACCCTTTAGCTCTTCGGCCATAGCTTTCATGAGTGACGGGCTCATGCTATGCAAGGCGCAGTGATTCTTCTGCGCAGACATGCCAACGAGATCTTTACCCAGCCGGAAGATCGGAATCTTGTAGCTAACCCGCTCGGTACATTCTGGCGCTGTTTCTCTTATGATGTTTCGTACCCGTTCCAGACTTGATCGGATGTCAGACGGCAGAGCGGCAAGATAGGCATCGATCTCCTCTGACGCATGGCGTGATGGTTTTGATTTACTCACAGAAATACGCCCTTTCTGGCGCTACAATCAACAGCGCCACCTGCAGGATCCTGAATGCCTTGCAGTACCACGCTTATCCCCCGGTACAGCCGGGTTAGCCAGAAATGGACTTAACCTGCAATGGCTTTGACACCAACGCCTGGCTCTGCTTAGCGAACACCGCCCGGTACGGCAAAATCGACTTCCTCGACCGATGCTGTGCCGTTTTTGCGGCCCGGGTAGCTTAGCCAGGTCATCGCAATGTTGAGTTCACGGATGATATCTGCCGCTTCAATCCTGATGTCGTTCTCAAGTTCTATCGTCTCAGTGGTATGGGCATCTTGAATGAGGGTGAGATCGTAGCCTCGATCCAGCGCACCATACGCCGTTGCTCGAACGCACCAGTTCGTGGCAGCGCCAACCAACACGATGTGCGTAGTGCCAAGCCGTGCTAGCGTCTCCTCTAATGACGTTTGCTCGAACGAGGAGTTGAAATGCTTGTCGAGCCGCATTTCGCCTTCTGCGGGCGACAGTTGAGGTACTAGCTGCCATTCAGGGCTGCCATCGATCAGTTCGTCGTCCGAATGCTGTACCCATATGACCGGTACATCCTGGCCCCGGGCTTTCTCGACAGCGATGCCGATGTTCTTGATGATGCGTTGAGCAGCCCACACATCTTGCATGACTCCGACCTGCACATCCACAACCAAGAGAACCGTCTTGTTGCCTTCTCGAATCGTTGCCAAGTTTGCCACCTCCAGTTGATGCTCTGTTTTGTGCTCTGTTTGTGCCAGGAAAAGGATCGCATCCTCTTGCGGCCCAACGGTGCCGTTCGGACGGCAGCGAACGAAGCGAAGCTGGTCGGCTGCAACCGCGTGCTAGCTGCGTTGCGGCGTTCGGCAAGACTGCCTTGGATGCAAAGTGACCCGCCCGGCCTGGCATCCGCTTGGCCAGGCTACTGCTGAGCCTGGGATGCCCAGCTTGCAGGTTTTCCCACCCGCTGTCCCAGGAACATGAGCAGTTGTGCAGCGTGTTCCTGCACATGACGCAGATTGTACAGCTGAAGCTCGGCGAAGGGCAGTTCTCCCCAGCCAAAGCGGCACATCCGATAGGCTTGTTCGTTGGACAAAGCGCCAATAGTCTCCTGGCACTTGCGGCGGCAGGTTTCCAAGTAGCGGAGCAGTTCTTCGCGTGTATAGGTCCGCGGCAGAATCTCGCCCGGCTCCATCTCAACCAGGTCGAATGGCGCAGGCGGAGCAAAGCCCTCTTCCGCCCCGGTTAGGTATAGGTCTAGCCAGAATAGTGTATGGTAGCCCAGATACCAGAACGCCGAAAAGCCAGCTGCCACCCACTGGTCCGGCTGATCTGTCCATAGCCGTTCTTCCCAGAGTTCATCCGGGCAGTCGCGCAGAGCGTCGCCCAGCATGTCGATTGCCGCTCCAAACTGGCGCCATAACATCTCATTGTTAATGATAGCCATCATCCCGTCCCTCAGATTCTTCCAGGTCGATTTCGTTCATCCCAATTGGATGGGCACGCTGTTCAATTCGAAACAGTGCGCCTCACACCATGCTCAGCTGTGTTTAGGAGCGGCGAAGCCCTGAGCTAACATCGGCTGCAGCAACCCGCTAGTTGCCCGTCGCTTCTACATGTTTCTTAAAGTTGTCCAAAATACTCTGCCAACCTTGCTTCTGCTGCTCAGCAGAAAGTTGATCTTCAGCTTGGAAAGTCTCGACGACCCGGATTCCCTGTTCAGTTTCAAAAAAGACGATACTCACCTTTCGATCATCATCCAGGGCATATTCGATGCTCTTACACTCATTGATAGAGGTAAACTCTCCCTCAAAGTCAAATCCCATGGATCCATCCTTTGCCTCCATACGATAGCTGAATCTTCCGCCAACTGAGAAATCGATTCTGGCATCCGGGCAACTCCAATCGTCTGATGCAAAGTTCCACTTTTTGATATCATCTGGCGTTATCCATGCTGTCCAAACCTTTTCTATTGGTGCATTGACTGTTGTTTCTATCGAGATCTCCATGCTTACCCCTCTCTTAGGATTTGTTTAGGCAACATCGCGTGCTCATCCTGCACTAGCCAGGATTCTCTTCTTCTCGATTAGCGCCAGCATAGACCCTTTGCAGCTCAGCAAGATCGAATTTCTTCATCTTGAGAAACGCTTGGGTAGCTTGGGACAGCCTCTCAGGGTCTTCATCCCTGTGCTGGCCGAAAACGCACATCCGTTCCAAGGCCCGACGTTTAGGATGAGTAGCCCTCTTGGGTTATTCGGGCTGACTGGCTGATCCCAGCACGGATAGCATTTTTCGGCCAGGACACGGGCGTTACGACGGAACCCTCAGACGGGCTGGCGTTCCGATAGGTAGCCCTCCATGTCGTCGATGAACGCTTACGTGGCCAATTCGATGCGGGAGGTTAGAGCCACCTGGTCATCGAGGTCGAAACCCGAGGCCACGTCATACTCCACAATCGAGTCAATCCCCTTCGCCGGCGCGACCACGCGGTACTCGGGCCACTGGCTGTCCTTAAACAGCGCCCAGTACTGCCGCAGGACTTTGCGGTTGCGTCCGGACAGCCAGACCTCGAATCTGGCTCCTTTCTCCTAAGCGCAACCCCCGCTGTAGGGTTCTACCATCCTTTGATCAAAGGATGTGTCGAGCCGCACCCAGGCGGCGGCACGAGCCAGGGTCTAGGCCAGCATCAACCTGCTCAACCCTCAAAAGTATCCGGATGTGGTCCCACGCGCTTTCCCTCGTCCAGCGCGTCCAGCGTATTCATGTCCGCCTTGGAGAGCTCAAAGTCAAAGATCTGGGTGTTCTCGGCGAGGCGGTTGGCGTGGACTGATTTGGGAATCGTGACCACTTGGTGTTGCAGATCCCATCGAAGCACAATCTGGGCTGGGGTCTTTTGGTGTGTATCGGCCAGTTTCTGAACAGCCGGTTCGGACAGAATCTGCCCCACCATCAAGGGACTCCAGGCCTGCACCTGAATCTTGTGGTCCTGGCAATATGCCAGCAGATCGGGTTGGACCAGACACGGATGGAACTCGATCTGATTCACGGTGGGGACCGTTTGGGTGTTGGGCAAGAGGTCGTCCAGGTGATGGACCAGGTAGTTGCTGACGCCGATCGCCTTGGCGCGGCCGCTGTGGTAGATCTCCTCCATCACCTGCCACGTCTCTTGGCTGCGGCCTACCACGGGCCAATGGACCAGGTACAGATCCACGTAATCGGTGCCCAGGCGCTCCAGGCTTTCTTCAAGTGCCGCCAGCACTCGCCTCTCTCGCTGGGCATCATTCCACACCTTGGTCGTCAAGAAGATGTCCTCGCGCGGGACACCGCTCTCCCGCATCGCTTCGCCGACGCCGCGCTCATTCCCGTATGCGCTCGCCGTATCAATGCTGCGATAGCCGATCTCCAAGGCATTCCTGACGGCCTGTTCCACCTCCTGACCGTCGCTGACCCTATGAACGCCGAGTCCCAACCAGGGCATCTCCAGCCCGTTGTTCAGCCGGGCGCAGTCCTTCACATGCTGGTGATCATGTGTTAGTCTCCTGTCCCAAGCTTGCCCGCCAACCCCTCTGCCCAGGCGCGGATGGCCTCCCAATCCCGTATGTCGGTGGCTGGCTCCGCACCGGCCAAGATGCTGAGGGGGAAGCCCAGCTTTTCCGGGGCGTACTTTCCGCCCATGATCTCGATGGCCACCGGCTTGAACCAGGGATACTTGACCAGAGTCTTGTCGAGCTGCTCCCGCGCGCCCCGCCACTCCTCTTCATCATGGGGCTCGTGGGTGGGGCCCAGGGCGAATACAGCCGCCGGCAGTGCCTCCAAGGCCTTGCGGTGCCGCGACAGGAACTTGCGCGCGTCCTTGTGCCAGCTGAACATATAGAGCGCCGCCCCCATCACGACGCCGCTGTAGCCGTCGAGGGAGCGCACGTCCCGAAGTGGCTGAAGGTCCACAGCCAGCCCGCTCTCGCCCAATGTCTGCGCGATGGCCTCGGCCACCTCTTTCGTTGAGCCATAACGTGTCGCGTATGCGACCAGGGTTTTTGCTGGCATGATGATTCTGCTCCTCTCTCTTTCTCCCGTGTGTGGTCCTGGCAGTTCCGCATCCTATCGCTGAGCAGAACTTGCGCTGCAGCGACAGACCCACAGGCCAGTTCGCTGCTGCCTGCGGAGCCATACCGGGCATCGGCCACCATTGTACCATGGAACTATGGAAATGTCTTCTCTAGGGAGGAAGGGTGAGGGGAAGAACTCGCTGCCATCCACCACTGCTTGAAGGAACGGGGCTGCATTGGCAGCAGTTTGCCGGTGTATCGTGTTATGCATGGCCTGGAACCCCGAACACCGGATGCGGCGGTAACGTGCAATATCGGCAGCTAACGGTTGGCTTCACCCGCCAGGCGGCTTTGCAGTGTGCCGCTCTGGCCAGAACCACTCACAATGACGAGACCAATATCCAAATCGAGCCGCGATAGCCTGGTCGGGTGCAAGCAGTGTTAGCCCGCCCTCTTCTACCTTCCTTGAACCCCTCTCATCAATAGTAATCCTCTATCCCTCGTCCGAACTGCTTGTCCTGTCCCGTCATCTTGATCAAGTGTGCTAACCGCTTTTCGTACTCTCCAGGTCTATTCCGCGCCACATCTATGTATGCAATCCGAATCCGCTGATATGACCCTGAGTATCTCTGAAAGTTTTTCCACGCCTGTTCATTTTCTTGGAGGGCTGCCACAATGTCAGCCGGATACTCGAAATCTTCCAACCCTATCTCATCCAAGCCTGCCAGCACCTCTGGCATCACCTTTCCTTGCTCGATCAGTTTCTTCAGCCTCTCCTTGTTCGTCTGCGAGTACCCACTCCCCGTTTTTCGCGGTGTGTAGCGTTGGGCGTATCGATCTTGGTCCAACTTCTTAACAATACTATCAATCCACCCAAAACAGAGCGCTTCTTCTACAGCATCATTGTACGGGACACTGGGTTTCCCTGTTTTCTTCAGGTAGCTCACTAGCCAGATTTCACTCGCGCTCTTGCAATGCTTTTCCAGCCAATCTCGCCACTCGTCTCGATTGGTGACATACAGCGTCTCAGTTACATCCACAGCAGATCTCCAATAACCTGCCGGCGCGAATAACCTTGGGCAGCGACGAAGCATAGTGCGGGAACACGAATCCCACGGTGTTCCCACTGGCTGTCATCGACTCTCTTCCGACAAAGCTCATGATGGGGATGAGCCGGGCCCCTGGCAGACGCTTCTGCAGTTCTTGGGCCACATGCAGAGAATTGCCGGTTCCCGAAAAGTAATCGATCTCTGTGCTCACCAGGTCTACCCCCTTGCGGCACTCTTGCTCGCGGTGTGACCGCGCTTTCCGCTTCAGTTCACCCGACCATGGCCTCTGATCCATCGGTCGAGGTCTTTTTGGCCAGCTTGAACAGGTGTACGGAGGCCAGGATCCACCATACGAACCACAGAAGGCCGTTGATGGGCATGAGGGCTCCAGCAACAGCTGGGGCTAGCAACCGGCTGCCAAAGTTGGCCAGGGCGGCGACAAATCCGGCTATGCCCACATAGCCCATGGCTTTGCTGAGAGCCACTGACTTGCCAAAGGGCTGGCTGCGCAGGATGACGATAGAGATGATCAGGCCCGCCACAGCCATCAACAGGAAGCCCAGGGTCTGCGGCGTCGCCGAACTGACCTGTGAGAGGGCTTCTCCCGCTGCCAGGTAGACGGTCTTTTGCGCCTCCGTGGTTGCAGCGGCGTGCATATCGCTGAGCGACAGCAGGGAGAGATGGAGCACCCGGGGCACGATGAAGACGGCGACCCCGAGCAGGGCGATGTAGAGGGCGATGAGCATCCAGGAGCGGCGAACCCGCCGGAGAGCCACATAGAGGGCCAGGAACATGCTGCCCAGGAGCGCGAACGAAAGGATGTCGAGCGCGTTGAGGTACCAGAGGCCCAATAGCTTGCTGCGCTGAACGAGTGCATACCAGCCTTCGATGGTGGTTGGATACGGCTCCCCAAGAAAGAGGATGCTGAACTCGAACAGGTAGAATAGGAGGGCGATCAGGGGCGCCACGGCCCCGACATAGTAGAGAGTCCTCCACCTAGCGTGATCGGTTTGGTGATTCAGTGTAACACCTCCGGGGCACTTTGTGCTATCAGAATCCAAACTCCGATTGGCAGGTTGTGACATCTAGGTCCCCGCGTTCCACGAGCCGGCCCACCCGAGCCGGATGAGCCTGCGGGCAATCAAGATGTACCATATCAGGTAGCCCACGACAGACAGCATCGAGATCCAGACGCCTACCTCGGGCACATAGAGGCCAAAGACGATGATGTTGGTCACGATCCCCACATAGGCCGTTGCCCTGCTGAACGTCGTGCTGCGTAGCATGAGAAAGGAGCTGATCAGCAGGGAAGCAGAGCCGAGGATGTAATGCGCATGGTAGGCCATCCCATGAAAGTGGGTCAGCATCGCCTGTCCATTGGCTTGGTAGATGGCCCTCTCGGCGTCTGTGGCCGCGGCTGCGTACTGGTCACTGAGTGCAAACATCTCGGGGATGGGTCTGGCTGGGACCAGGCAGACCAACGCCAAGAGTCCCAGCGTCAGGGCGACCAGCGCCCAACCCTCATCGACCTCCTTGAGCGTGACATAGAGGACAAGGAAGAAGGGAATGGCAAAAACGTTGCTGAATAGATACATAAAGTCGAGACCCATCAACCCGGCGAGCCAATCCTGCTGAATCACGGCCAGGATGTTGTCGGGCCACAGGGGCCAGACGAAGAATGCGGCGATGGACAAGGGGATGACCAAGACCGAGATGACAGCGGCCACCGCGCCAATTCTGTAGAGCGAGCGCCAGCGGATATCCTCAGGTTGATTGTTGGCCGCGCGGTCCAATCTTGAGTGAGACACGCTCTCCTCCTCGTTGCGCATGAGGTGACCCCTGTGAGAGTGCCGTCCAGCTAGCCTTGGTTCTCAGCCAACCCTTGGGCCCAAGCGGCCGCGCGCTCGACCTCACCGTCTTTCAGCGGGCCTTCCCCACCGGTGACGTAGAAGCCTTCGGCTGAACCGGCCGAGGTCCCGCCCTTTGCCTTCAGTGCCTTTGCGATCTTGGGGGCAGCCGTGCCAAAGAGTGTGATCAGTCGGTTTGTCATTCGGGTATCAAAGCCGGCTACCTTGACCCCCTCCAGAGCCTGGGCCTGGATCTGTTCTAGAAACTCTTGCATGTCCGGCGACGGCTTGGCTCCGTGGGTCGGGGCGCCGATGATGAGCAGATCATAGGCCCCCAGTCCGGACGCCGTCACATCACCTACATGCATCACTGCAACTTCCCCGGGAATCGCATCACCAATGCTTTGGGCGATAGTCTTTGTGTTCCCATAGAGCGAGTCGTAGACAACCAGCGTTTTCATGGTTCCTCCCCACTTGCTCGAGTATACACCATCCCTGTCCATCGTTCCTGACAACAATCTGTCGTTGTGTGGATAGCCCACCCTCACCCGCCACCATACAGAAACAGCGGCACGACCACCAGGAAAAAGTCGGCCTTCTGCAGGGTGTGCATCACCAAACCCGGCGTATTGTTCCTGAGACGGCACACTACATAGGACAACCCCAGGCACAGCGGCAACAGGCTGAGCAGATCCCACCACTTGAAGGCATGGAACCCGGTCCACATCAGTCCATGGACGAGCCAGGTCCGTTTGCCAAAGGTCAATTCCTGGCGGGGCAGGATGTAGCCGCGCCACCAGAGCTCCTCCCCGGCTATGTTGAAAAAGAGGACCGCCAATGAGGTAAGGACGAACCCCCAATTCCCCTGCAAGCCACCAACCGCCTGGTCGTACATAGCTCCAGTTGTCGCAGTTCGTGGATCGAGAAACGCCGGTAGGTTCTGCGGCACGGGCATGATGCCCGCCGCGATGAGCCAGGCTGAGAGCTGCTGCAGCAAGAACCAGACGGCGAGCTGCAAGACCCAGACGCCGAGCGTCCAGAGCCAGAGGGCGATAGGCCACGCCCAGCACCCGCAGCGCGTTGGAGGACAGGGCCTCGTTCGTGCTCAGGATGTCACCACGCCGCTCCCCGGTCAGAGGGCGCTCCGTGCCGTCCTCGATGACCTTGTGGCACAATTCCAGCAGCAGGTCGGGCGCGCCCTTGACGTAGGCCACGTACCCGCCGTGGCGCGGGTCGGGGTGGATGGTCGTCATCCGCTTGCGCGTGGAGTCGAAGGGGATCTCCTGCCGGCGGGGATAGGCCTGCGCCAGCTCCTCTTGCCACAGGCCGGCCTTGGCCGCGGCCACGACCAGCGCCCCCTCAGTGGGGTCGCCCACCAGAAACCAGCCCTCTTCTTGGCCGTTCTCGAGGTGCGCGTCGCTGCACAGCGCCGCCGCCCGCAGCAGCAGGCGCGAGCCGGGATACCCGGCCAGGTCCACCTGCCGCCCATCGTCGTGGAACCCGCCCTGGGGCATGTAGCCTTCGCCTTGGATGGCCAACAGTGTACGGTCCACGTACAGTTGCACAGCGGTCATCTCGTTCTTGGTCAGCGTGCCGGTCTTGTCGGAACAGATGGCCGTCGCCGAGCCCAGCGTCTCGACGGCAGGCAGCTTGCGGATGAGGGCGTGTCGCTGGAGCATGCGCTGCAGGCCCAGGGCCAGGCAGATGGTGACCACCGCCGGCAGCCCCTCGGGCACGGCGGCGATGGCCAGGCTGACGGCCACCATGAACATCTCCAGCACGTCCCGCCCCTGCAGCCAGCCGGCCAGGAAGACGACGGCGCAGATGGCCAGCGCGCCCCAGCCCAGCCAGCGGCCCAACTGGTCGAGCTTGACCTGCAGGGGCGTCGGCTCCTCGTCGTAGGACTGGATCATTTCGGCGATGCGGCCGATCTCGGTGTTCATCCCTGTGCCGGTGACCAGGCCTCGCCCGCGCCCGTAGGTGATGAGGGTGCTCATGTAGGCGCAATTGCGCCGGTCGCCCAGCGGTGCATCGGTAGGCAGTGTGCTGTCCGCACGCTTTTGCACCGGCACCGACTCGCCAGTCAGCGACGCCTCGTCGATGCGTAGATTGACGCTCTCAACCAGGCGCAGGTCGGCGGGCACATAGTTGCCCGTCTCCAGCAGCACCAGGTCGCCGGGCACCAGGTCCCGGGCCGGGATGGTGGCCTGGTGGCCATCGCGAATGACCCGGGCCTCGGGCGCAGCCAGTTTTTTCAGCGCCGCCAGCGCCTGTTCCGCCTTGCTCTCCTGCACCACGCCGATGACGGCGTTGAGGATGACGATGGCCAGGATGGCGACGCCGTCCAGCCACTCGCCCAGGAAGAATGAGATCAGCGCCGCGACGATGAGAATGATCACCAGGAACTGGCGGAACTGGTCCAGCAGCAGTTGCCAGAAGGCCGGCCCTTCCCGCTCGATCAGCTCGTTGGGACCCAATCGCCTCTGTCGAGCGACCACCTCGGCGGGCGCGAGGCCACGCTCCAGATCCGTACCCAGAGTCTTTGCTGTCTCCTCCGCTGGGAGGGAATGCCACGTTCCCTGTATCTGATCCATGCTGTCTACCCGTTGCCCTCGCTCGAAGGAACCTACCCAAAAACACGCCGGGCGGCAGCCTCGTCGACGCGGCACTCCCCCTGGATCAGCAGATCCAGGGGGTTGACGCTGGCGCCATCGACCAGAATGCCCGGTGAAGCCCGCATTTGGTGCTGTTCGGCCAGGGCGCGTCCCTCCGCCGATTCCAGTTCGATGTGCGTGAAGGGAATGCCGTATGATTCCAGGTATTCGATCATTTTCCGGCTGCGCCGGCAGTTCTTCGCCGGCAGAACGACGATACGCGCTTGGCTCACTGGCGTTGCTTCTCCTTCAGAGGGGTACCTGCCTCTTGGATTCGCCGCTCGATATCCTGTTTGATGCGATCCTTGTCGGCTGCATCATAAGAGAGGACCGGCGCCTTCTTGACACCATAGTCCTGTACCATCTCTACCCGAGTATCTGGCTGCCTCCCGCTATGCGTCTCCAGGATCCTGGTGCAGCACATGACCGGGCAGCCTTCGACTATTACCAACAACCGGGCAGCTTTGACCTTGTCCAGCCCGGTCGCCTGATCGATGGCCACTGCCGGCAGGCATACCAGCGCATGGTCACCATTCTCCCGCGCCAACTCGGTGGCCACAGCCCCCGCCAACTGACCCGTATTGGATGCTCCATAACAGGTGGCAATTACCACTTCTGGCTGAGACATGACTGTATCTTCTCCGCGACACGCTTCTCATCTGCCCCCATGTGCAAGTGGGATCTGGGCAGACAGAAATAGGGCCGTCCAGGTCACGTAGCTTGCCGGACGGCCTCTGTTGTTGGCTCACAATCCTGCACGTCAGGGCAAGGGCCGTCCAGCCCTATTCCATGCCTGCCTCGCGCAGAGCGCCGACCAGGCTGTCCTTGCTGGGCGCCAGGCCCACGAACTTGACCAGGTCGCCTACGACCAGGGCCGGGGCATTGGTGATGGCATACTCGTCCCACTCCGGGTCGCCGGGGCCGGTGTGGAAGACGATCTCTACCTGGTCGCCGAACTCGGCTCTCGATCTCTTTCAACAATCGCTTGACGGCCACGCCGCCGGAGCAGGGCGGTATCGACACAAAGGCTTCAATCCTTACTTTAGACATAGCCCACCTTCCCGCAGCGCGTTGTTGAGGGTCGCCTCGCTGGGGCACATGCCCTCGATGCGGATGGAGCCGTTGACCACGGCCGCCGGCACGCAAAAGAGCTTGTACGCCTCGAACTTGTCCATGGCCTCCTGCCCCTGCAGAACGGTCATCTCCAGCTCGCCCGGATACTTGGCCGCGACCCGCTCTGCCAGCTCGATGATGGCGACGCAGCCCGGGCAGGGCGGATCGCCGCTAAAGATCTCCAACTTGACCATGTTTAGCCTCCTCTCAAGTTTGAGTGCTTTTTCGATGATGGGAACGAGTTTGGGCGCCGGCATGACCTTGCCGGTGGCGACCACCTCCTCGCCGACGACGACCGACCGGCGTGACCATCAGCCCGTACTGCTGGGCCTCGGGTCCCAGGGCGTCGAGATGGACGACCTCGACCTGGCCAGGGAACTTTTCGGCTGCCTTGCGCGCCTCCCGCTCCGCCCGTTTGCAGTTGGCGCAGGGCGGCGTGGTGCCGAACACCTTGATCTGCAGCATGTCTCACCTCCTTCTCTTCCGGATCTATTCCTCACTTGCCGACAAGGCGGTGGCGATGAGCGACGTGGTCTCGGCCTTGGTGGGCACCCGCCCATAGGAGACCACCTGCCCGTCGATCACCAGCCCCGGCGTGGCCGGGATGTTGTAGGACAGGATGTCCATCATGTCGGTCACCTTGGTGACCGTGGCCTCAACACCCATCTCGTCCAGCGCCTGACGCGTGACCTTTTCCAATCGTTTGCAGTTGGGGCACCCAGTGCCCAGAATCTTGACTTCCATTGTAGACTACCTCCTCTTGTTTGGATTATCTGTTCCAAAGCGGGAGCCGGTGATTCGGCGCCCGGCCCTTTCTACAGCTGTTGCGTCTCGGCCTGTATCTCGGTGCGGTCAGAACGGCGGCGAATCAACCACAGGCTCACCACCAGTAGGCCCAAGAAGACTGCCAGACCCAGCAAGGATCAGCCAGAGCGCTCGCGCCATCCACCCACGCGCCGTAGAGCAGGCCGGCCAGTCGTAGCTAAATACCGTCACCAGCCCCACGTAAACCCAGGTCTTCTCGTTGCCGATGATCTTGGCCGTGATCAGGATGCTCTGGATGCTCAAGCTCCGGATCGGCCATCAGGTAGGCCAGCAGTGGACCGCGATGCATGCCCAGTTCCAGGAACATGTTGGCGATGGGCACCTCGACCAGGGTCGGAAAGTACATGAACACGCCAAACAGCACCCCGACCAGGTTGGCCAGTATCGTGTTCTTGCCCGCCAGGGTCTCGATCAGGCCAGGCGGGATAATCACCCGCACCATGCCGGCGATGAACACGCCGACGATGAGCAGGGGAAAGATCTGCTTGACAAAGCGCCACGTCTCCCACAGCCACTCCTGCACCTCGTACTCGTCGAGCCACTTCCAGGCCACCAGCGCCTACAGCGCCGATGATGAGCACCTCGCCGATAAAGCGGCCGGTGATGCCGATGACCAGTCCGTTGGGTGTGGGGGTGACCTGCAGCGCTGCCACCAGCAGGGTCAGGGCGATGAGGCCCAGTGCCACCCAAGACCAGGCGTTGAAACCCTCGTCGATGTTGTTCAGCCCGAACCAGGCGGTAATGCCGATCAGGACCAGCAGGACAATGAGCAGCACTCCCTGCACCGAGACCCCCTCCTGCCCCTGGCTGGCATCGTAGGGCACCAGCCAGTCCAGGGTCGCCTGCCAGCTGCGCCGTGTCGCCCAGCGGCAGGGTGATCTGGGCATAGGTATCCTTGAGCAGCGGGATCGCCAGCGTGCCGACGATCAGCCCCGCCAAGCAGTAGCAGCAAAAAGACCACAGACGCCCGCTTGATGCTGGCACTGGCCGCAAAGGCCCCGCCGCCGGTACTGGCTTCGTTGTGAGCCTGATCGTCGCGGCGGTAGATGAAGGCCATGATCAGGCCGATGCCGATGCCAAATACCACTGAGAGGATGATGCGAGCCATGGCGATGTCCATGCCAATGGCCACGCCGGTGTAGCTCACGGCCAGGATGTTGATGGCCGGTCCGACGAACAGAAAGGTGATGGCCGGCCCCAGCCCGGCGCCCTGGGCGATAGATGCTGGCAAAGAGGGGCAGGATGGTGCAGGAGCAGACGGCCAGCACAAAGCCACCGGCAGCGGCCATGGGATAGGAGACCCACGGGGAAGCATCCCGTCCCAGGTAGCGGGTGATGGCCTCCTTGGGGATCAGGGCGGTCATGGCGCCGGCGATGAAAAAGGCCGGCACCAGGCACAGTAGGACGTGAGCTGCCAGGTAGGAAGCCAGGCTGCTCATGCCCGACTGCAACATGGTGACGATCCATTCGACGATAGGCATTTCGACCTCCGTTGGTACTGTATGCGTGCCTTTGCATATTCAGAGAATTGAATATATATGACGAAAATAAAAAGAATTACCCGTCGCCCTGACAGCGTGGGCACGGGCAGTTCGCCAGCGCCTCTTCAGGAACCGGCGCGAAGACAAGGCTGTCGCCCTCAAGGTCCTTGACCACCGCCCTCCCTTGATCCAGCAGAGTGGCCAGGTGGTCGTCGGCCAGACGATAGTAGATCAAGGTACCATCCCGGCGGTCGGTGACCAAACCGGCTTCACGAAGGGTGGCGAGCTGCTGCGAGACGTAGGGCTGCCGCTGGCCCAGGATCTCGGTCAGGTGGCAGACACAGGCCTCCTGGCGGGCCAGGATGTCCAGGATGCGCAGCCGTACCGGGTGCGAGAGCGCCCGGAAGAGTTGAGCCTGCGACTTGAAACCGTTTGTGGCTCTTGCCATCTATGCCCTCCTCTGAATATTCCAACAACCGAATGTATTCTACATCCAAAGTTGTGACTTGTCAAGTCCGGAAAGCACAATGTACATGGGATACGGACTTGCCAACTGCTAGCCGGTGGCAGCCAGTTCCGCCAGCCACCCTTTGATGCGCTCATCGATCTGGTCCCGCACCTCACGAAACTTGGCCAGAATCTCCTCCTCGGAGCCGACAAAGGCGGCCGGATCCTCGAACCCCCAGTGCAGTCGCTGGCCCATGCCGGGAAAGACGCTGGGGCACTTTTCGTCGGCGTCGCCACAAACCGTGATCAAGTAGCCAAAGTGCACCTGGCCCATGTACTCGGACAGCGGTTTGGAGCGGTGCCCGTCGAGGGGGATACCGACCTCTTCCATGACCCGGATGGTGTAGGGGTTGATACCCTTGGGCTCCAGGCCGGCGCTGTAGACCTCAAAGCGGTCACCAGCGTACCGGCGGAGGAAGGCCTCCGCCATTTGGCTTCGGGCCGAGTTGCCTGTACACAGAAACAAAACCTTCGTCTTTCGCATGCGTGCCTCCTTGAATTCTGTCTATTACACTCTTTCACTGTTTGCTTTCAGTCTATTCCTTCTCTCAGCAGATTCTGTGTGGGCGGACAAGCCTCTGCCCCTGCTTCCACCACCTCAGCCGGAGCTGTGCTCAGCTCGCGACCGAAGTACCGTCTCTGGAAGAAAAAGGCCACACTCACCAGGCCGATCATGACCGGCACTTCGACCAGCGGGCCGATCACCGCCGCAAAGGCCTGTCCGGAGTTGATACCAAAGACAGCCACAGCCACAGCGATGGCCAGCTCAAAGTTGTTGCTGGCCGCCGTGAAGGCGATGGTCGTCGTCTTGGAGTAGTCAGCGCCGGTCCGGCGGCCCATCCAGAAGCTGACCAGGAACATCAGCACAAAGTAGATCAGCAACGGGATGGCAATGCGCACCACGTCCAGCGGGATCTGGACGATCAGGTCGCCCTTCAGGCTGAACATGACGACGATGGTGAACAGCAGGGCAATCAGCGTCAGCGGGCTGAGGCGGGGGATGAAGCGCGTTTCGTACCACTCCCGACCCTTGACCCGCAGCAGGACGAGGCGGGTGGCGAAACCGGCGGCCATGGGGATGCCCAGGTAGATAAGAACACTCTTGGCGATCTCGCCGATGCCGATCTGCGACCTCGCTGCCCTGCAGGCCAAACAGGGGCGGCAGGACGCTGATAAAGAACCAGGCGTAGACGCTATAGAAGAGCACCTGGAAGACGCTGTTAAAGGCCACCAGCCCAGCGGCGTACTCCCGGTCGCCTTTGGCCAGATCGTTCCAGACGATGACCATGGCGATGCAGCGGGCCAGGCCGATCATAATCAGCCCGATCATATACTCTGGGTAGTTGCGCAGGAAAACAACGGCCAAGACAAACATCAGCACCGGGCCGATCACCCAGTTCTGAATCAGGGACAGACCCAAAACTTCGAATGTTGCGGAAGGCCTTACCCAATTCCTCGTATCGCACCTTGGCAAAGGGCGGGTACATCATCAGGATCAGGCCGATGGCGATGGGCACGTTGGTTGTGTCCACCTGGAACTGGTTGATAAAGCCCTCGACGCCAGGCACAAAGTAGCCCAGGCCCACGCCGATGCGCCATGGCCAGAAAGATCCACAGAGTCAAGTACCGGTCTAGCAGTGAGAGCCGCTTGGCTACACTGCCGCTTCGGCTTCTATTGGTGCCTACACGATCTGACATTGGATTCCACCTCCCCACTCACAATATAATTCAATGTCAATTGAAGTAACAGGGCAAAAAAACCTACTGCTTACGTACCAGAACAGGATCCACAACCACGACTGTCGCCTGGGGCCCACACATTTTCCGCCGTGGCTTGATCCGACGTGGATCGAAGAATACTCCAAAGCAACGGTTTAGTTCGTCGAGGGCCTCACGATTCAGAGAGTAGTAGACCCACCGGGCGTCGTCCGTATCGCGTTCCACGTCGACCAAGCCTGCCTCGCGCAGGACCCGCAAGTGGTGGGAGATGAGGTTGGGTGCCATGTCCAGCGCGTCACCCAACTCGCAGTTACATTGGACGCCCTCCATGAGCATGTGCAGGATGCGCAGGCGTTTGGGTTCGGCCAGCACTTTGAGCTGGTCGGCAAGGGCCAGCAGATCTGTAGGCGGCTGGTCGATGCCATTGATCGCCAAGAATCCCTCCTCTGATAGTTCAATCGTGGTTGAAGTATACCACGGTCTGTGGAGAAGTCAAATCCCGCGACCTTAGAGGCAACATGGACGCGGTGCTCAAATCAAGGGTATCATCTACCGAGGCGGCGACCTGGTGATTCACGACTGCTTCGCAGCCCGCCATATTGCCAAGCTGTCTGGCTGGCAGATATGTTGGCAGGCAGGCAACTCCGGTGAACTGGAGTTCAGCATAGATGCTTTTTGCACTAATCGCCGGAAGTTGGGTTGCCGGTCAAACTGGCACGGCCCATCAAATAGATCAAGATGTAGAGCGGCTCTGACTTCAAAGAGGGCAAGACTCACTCTCTGAGCGGGGTCTATCTGATGACAAGATCGGCGATTCAGATACGGTGGTCCTGACCAAGGAAGCGAAGCCGGAATCGTGGTCGGAGAAATATTGTCAAGGGTCAGTCC
>CAVOXA010000003.1:0-60128 GCA_963700285.1 uncultured Chloroflexia bacterium
GACCTCCCGAAATGAGGCACTGATGACACCATCTGATGCCCCCGTACCAGAGCGTTCGACAACCACGATGGCATAGCCGTGGTCAAGCAGGCCCTTGAGCCAGCTCTCGCGAAAGACCATGTCCCCAATATGACCATCCTGGGTAAACCTGGCCCGGAGCTGGAGGGAGGTCCTGGCCACCCAGCTCAAGGTTGCCAGCTCATCCAAGAGGATCTTGCCATCCTCCACCATCTTGACCGCGCGGAGATAGGGAGTATGCATCAGCAGAACCGGCAGGGGTTCCCTTGCAGGACTTCCTCCACGTGTTGGAAGCAAGAGATCGTAGGCAAGTCTGGCGCCATCCGGACCCGCCAGATAGTCAGAGTGGCGTACGTAGGCATCGTAGACTGGCGGTGAATAGCCCTGGTATTGGTTGAACCGCGATACTCTGGTGGTCATTGACCATTCCTCCCCTGCCGATGTGCATCGGGCTGTCACCTCTTAAAGAAGGCTCTGGCCGCTGCGTCCATGCTATCGAGAACCTCGCTCTAGGTCAGGATGGCCTTTACCTGGACCTCACGGCGACCATCCTCTGGCAATGGTACGATGCTGCCCGGCAGGCGCCGGCCGTCCACAGTAAGGGAAACCTCATTGCCCTGACCGGCACGCTCGACGGAGATGTGATAAGTGACTCCCCGAAACACACGGGAAACCTCAAAGCCCGGCCAGTCCCTGGGAATAACCGGGACCACCTGCAGTCCGTCGAACGCAGGCCGGATGCCCAGGATCCATTGGGTGATGGCCACATAGTTCCAGGCGGCCGTACCGGTCAGCCAGGAGTTCTTGGCCTCACCATGACTTGGGGCATCACGTCCGGCGATCATCTGGGCGTAGACGTAGGGCTCGCAGCGATGTATCTCGCTGATTTCCTCCCGGGCTGAGGGATTGATGCGAAGGTAGAGGTCATGGGCATTTTCGCCATGACCGACCATGGCCTCGGCGATCATGATCCAAGGATTGGTGTGGCAAAAGATGCCAGCGTTCTCTTTGTAGCCCGGTGGATAGGACGAGATTTCACCCAGATTCAGATAGTACCGCGAGTAGGCCGGTTGATGCAGAACGATGCCGTGGGGCGTGGCCAGGTGTTCATTGACAGAAACCAACGCTTTGCCGGCCAGGCCATCACCCATGCCAATGCCGGCAAGGATGCAAATGCCCTGGGATTCGATAAAGATCTTGCCCTCAATGGAATGGTGCGATCCGACCTTCTGTCCAAAATCGTCATAGGCGCGCAGGAACCACTCCCCATCCCAACCGTGCTCACGTACGGTCGCTGCCATCCCGGCCGCCTCGCCTTCCCAGCGTCGCGCCTCCTCTTCCAACCCACGCCACCGGGCAATGGCGGCCATCTCCTTCGCCGCCAGCACGAACAGGCCGGCGATAAAGACCGATTCCGCCACCTTGCCATCCTTGGTGACCGTGGTCTGGAAGGATTCACCCGGCGTGCTGGAGAAGGTGTTGAGATTCAGGCAATCGTTCCAGTCGGCGCGCCCAATAAGAGGCAGATCATGCGGCCCCAGCCTGTCCAGCGTGTAGCCCAGGCTGCGTTGCAAATGCTCGTACAGCGGGCGCTCCGAGCCAGGCTGATTGTCGTAAGCTACCTGTTCTTCCAGAATGCTCCAGTCACCGGTCTCCTTCAGGTAGGCGGCTACGCTCAGGACCAACCAGAGCGGATCGTCGTTAAAGTCACAGCCGACGGCGTCGTTGCCCCGCTTGGTGAGCGGCTGGTATTGGTGGTAGGCGCCACCCGTTTCCAGTTGAGTGGCAGCCAGGTCCAGGATGCGGTCGCGAGCCCGGTCCGGCACCATGTGGACAAAGCCTAGCAGGTCCTGGTTGGAGTCGCGAAAGCCCATACCGCGCCCGATGCCTGACTCAAAATACGAGGCCGAGCGCGACAGATTGAAGGTGACCATACACTGGTAGGCATTCCAGACATTGACCATGCGGTCGGTGTGCACGTCCGGCGTCCGCACTTGGAAGGCAGCCAGCAGTTCACCCCAACGGGTACGGAGGCTGTCAAAGGCGGCGGTTACGTTCTCGGCCTCCAGGTACTTGGTGATGATGGGCTGTATCGTCTGCTTGTTGATCGTCTGTGAGCCAGAGGGGTTGAACTTCTGATCATCGGGATTCTCGTGATAGCCAAGAAGAAAGATGACCTGCCGTGTCTCTCCAGGGACCAGCGTCACCCGGACATGGTGCGAGCCAATCGGCGCCCAGCCGTGAGCCACCGAGTTGAAGGAGCGCCCAGCTTCGACGGCTGCAGGATTGTCCCAACCCCGGAAGGGCCCCAGAAAAGTATCCCGCTGCGTGTCAAAACCGTCCAACTCCTCAGAACAGGCAAAGTAGGCAAAATGGTTCCGGCGCTCCCTGTACTCTGTCTTGTGGTAGATCACACTCCCGACTACTTCTACCTCAGCAATGTTGAAATTACGCTGGTAATTGGTCGCGTCGTCCAGGGCATCCCACAGACAGAACTCCACGCAGGAAAAGACCGACAGGCTGGAAGGCTTCGCGCAATGGTTGGTGAGACGAAGCTGCCAGATCTCGAGATCCTGACCCGGAGGCACAAAATAGTTGACTTGGGCACTCAAGCCCGCGGTAGGTAGAGCCGATGGTTGTATAGCCCAGACCGTGGCGACAGGTATAGTCCTCCAAGTCACAGCGGGTGGGCTGCCAGGTGGGGGACCAGAACTCGCCAGTCTCAGTGTCCCGGAGGTAAAGGTAGCGCCCTCCCACATCGAGCGGTACATTGTTGTAGCGATAGCGCGTGATGCGCCTCAGACGCGCATCACGGTGGAAAACGTAGCCGCCGGCCGTATTGGAGATGAGGCCGACATAGTCTTCACTGCCCAGGTAATTGATCCAGGGCAGCGGCGTATCGGGCCGTGTGATAACGTACTCGCGGTTCTCATCGTCGAAAAAGCCATAGCGCATGAGATTCCCTCAAAAGCGAAAGGTTGATTCAGGCACCCATTATAGCCTGAACCTCATGGGTTTGTCCATCTCGGAAGTCAGGCACAAGTACCCTTCCACTGGCTGACCATCGGCGCAGCGTGACCGGAGGCCCCTCCACACAGGCTCTGGATTCTTGACCTCAGTGTGATAGACGGCGCACCTGAAGGCAGTGGACGGCGTCCTCAATCTATCATGTGCCCTTGCTGCTGGTACCGGCGAAACAACGCACCCCAGGCAGTGTTGGAACGCCAGCGACTGGCAACGCCCCTGTACTTGAGCGGCCAGTAAAGATAGTCCTGCTCGATCTCCCCTATCAGTGTGGGGACAATGACCAAGGGTGTCCGCAGGACCAGCTTTTGCAGTACGCGCGTTGGGCCGTACCATGCCAGCCAAGCCAGGAAACTGTGCGAATTGTGGCCCACCCGGAACCCCCAGTTTTCTTCAGACACATCGTCACCTGCCAGCTCAATGTCGCGCAGGTCGCCCACGCCCAACCCCTGTTCCTGGGCCAGGTGGATGTACTTGATACCCAACGGGTCAAAGCCCATCAGTTTCGCCGCCACGGCGTCGACTGCAACCTGGTCGGCTGAGGCGAGGATGATGTTTTTTACGACGGGCTGCACCATTCGGGGGCCAGCCCCATTGCCGGCAGTGGTACCATCCATCACAGCAAAGATCCCAGGATGTATTTCCTTCTGGATTGCCAGCAGATCCACCAGGGTCTCGTGGATCCAGGTGTGTGTGTAATGACGGTATTTGCTCAGCAGTCCCCCAAAGGCGTTTTTCATTGCCCCGGTGGTCACGGTGTACATGTGCGTCTTGACCGTCGGCAGGTGAACGATGTTTTTACCAAAAAAGTAGTCTGGCAGGTAGATTCCCTCGGGATAAATGTGATCTAGGGCCAGTAATTTGGCTTGGGGCCGGTAGGGAATCCAGGTCATATCTTCTTTGCGAAAGTTGTAAAGCACTGGCACGTCGTGATGCTGAAAGACTGGTAGGTAGCGGTTCAGATCCTCACCCTTGAAAGCATTGGTAACTACAGTCTGGTTTTGCACACACGCCACATCAGCAAAACCTGCCTGGCGCAGGGCCAGGATGGTACCTTCGAGCTGCCAGGGTGTGGTGTTGGCTCCAGGCATTGGAAAGTGCCAAGTGATGTTATCCTTCAAGATTGTAGTGGTATTGGACTGAAGCGCTTTCGCTCCTCCTGCGAGTTCAAACAGGCGTTGATAATCCTCAAGTACAGTCTCGGGCTGCGTGTACAGTACGGCCACTTTCGACTTTATCGACATTTGAACATCCTCGGTCGTTTTCTCTGAAAATGCTCAACAGATAGGCCTAGATGGCAGGCAGTGGAGCTAGCCACGCCCCAGAATCAACCAGCACAGCCAGCTTGCAGGATCTATTCGCCTCAGGTGACATTATTTAGCCTGGCCGTGAACCTGCGCCAGCAGCCCGTCCACAAGATCCTCGGGGTGCATGGGCAGCGCGCTTTGCTGCCACATCAGCACGCTCACCAGCGGCATATCGCCCATCATATCCATGAAATCCATGCCGATGGCGTTTTCGTCGCCATCGCCCTCGCCGAACATTTTGCGGCTCTGTTCTTCCATCTGGGCGTAGAAGGGCCCGAAGGCGACTTTCCCCCGCGGGTCAGCCATCCACTCGCGGATGGTGGATTCCCTGTCGAGAATGCAGGGCAGGTTCAGGGTCGATTCGAGCGTCACCGCCAGGGTGTGGCGAATATCGGCGGCGGAGGACGCGATCAGGATGTCGAACTCTCCATCCTCGGTGATCCATTGCTTGTATTCGGGATGATAGTAGGCAAAGGCTCGGAAGTCCAGCTTGATGGCGACCGATTTGGTCTCACCCGGCTGGAGTGCCACCTTGGCGAAACCTTTCAGCTCCTTTTCGGGCCGCACCAGACCCGATGCGCGGTCGTGGACGTACACCTGGACGATCTCCTTGCCCGCCATGTGGCCCGTGTTGGTGACATCCACCGTCACGGTCAGCCCGTCTACATCCCGGAAGGTCTTCGCCGACACTTGGGCATTGCTGTAGGCAAAGGTGGTGTAGCTCAAGCCATGGCCAAAGGGAAAGAGCACCGGCAGCTCCTTGGCGTCGTAATAGCGGTAGCCGATGAACAGCCCTTCGCCGTACTGCACCTTGCCCGCGCCGCCCGGCCAGTTGAGATACGCCGGGGTGTCGGAGAGCTTGAGCGGGAAGGTCTCGGCCAGCTTGCCGCAGGGGTTGACCTGGCCAAAGAGGATGTCGGCCAGCGCCCCACCGCCCGCCTGGCCCATCATCCAGCCTTCGAGGACGGCCGGAACCTCGTCGATCCAGGCGCTCATGGCCACCGGCGCGCCGTTATTGAGCACCACAACGGTCTTGGGCTGGGCTTTGGCCACTGCCTGGATCAGCGCCACCTGCTGCACGGTCAGATCGAGGTCGGTGCGATCGTAGCCTTCGGATTCTTTGAAGGTGGGCAGCGCGATGTAGAGCAGCGCAACATCCGCGGATTGCGCCAGTCCCACGGCCTGGTCGATCAAATCCTGGCGGAAGGAGTCGTCCGCGGGATAGCCTTCGGCGTAGGTCAGTTCGGCGTCACCGGCGCGAGACTGAAGCTCCTGGAAGGGCACGTCCACTCGGGTCGGGTTGATGTGCGAGCTGCCGCCGCCCTGGAAGTAAGCGGCTTTGGCGGAACGACCGATGACGGCGATCTGCCGGTGGCCTTTCAGGGGCAGCAGGCGGCCCTGCTGCGGCAGGGCATCATTCTTGAGCAAGACCATGCCCTCTGCGGCGATCTTGCGCGCAAGTCTGTGATGCGCATCCACGTCGAAGGCGCCGCCCTTGGGGGTCTCCTGGGCCTTGAACACGATCCGCAAAATACGGCGGACCGATTCATCCAGGATCGCCTCAGCCAATTCGCCGGAGCGTACCGCTTCGACGACGGCCTTGACGCGCCGGTCCTGCGGGCCGGGCATTTCCCAATCCAGCCCGCCTCGGAGCGCGGCCACGCGGTCGCGCACGGCGCCCCAGTCGGAGACCACCAACCCTTCGAAGCCCCATTCATCCTTGAGGATCTTGGTCAGCAGGGTGTGATGCTCGGAAGCGAAGATGCCGTTCACCTTGTTGTAGGAGCACATCACCGTCCAGGGTTGGGCCTCCTTGACGGCCTTCTCGAAGGCGGGCAGGTAGATTTCGCGCAGGGTGCGTTCGTCCACCTCGGCGCTGATGCTGAAGCGCTGAAATTCCTGGTTGTTGACGGCATAGTGCTTGAGCGAGGTGCCCACGCCTTTCGATTGAACGCCGTTGATAAAGCTGACCGCCATCTCTCCGGCCAGGTAGGGATCTTCGGAGAAATACTCAAAGTTGCGGCCCCCCAGCGGCGAGCGCTTCATGTTGACGCCGGGGCCAAGCACGACATCCACATTCAGGGCGATGGCTTCTTCCGCCAGCGCCGCGCCCAGTTGGCCCATCAACTCCACGTCCCAGGTGGATGCGCTGCAGGAGGCCGTGGGGAAACAGGTGGCGGGCAAGCTTTGCAGGGCCATCGAGTGAATATCGGGTACACGTCGGACGCCGTGCGGGCCGTCCGCAACGATCATCTCGGGCACGCCCAGGCGTTCCACCGGGGTGGTCGACCACGCGCTGGCGCCGGTACACAGGGCGGCTTTTTCTTCGAGCGTCATGCTGGCAATGATGGACTGAATATCGTTGTTCATGTCATTCCTTCGTTGAGTCATTCACTTGGCATAGGTGTTGTACACAGAGCGTACTTGAGGCTGCCAGCGCGTGGCATCCATCCGGCTGAGCGATCTTGCCTGGAATATGTGTCGTAGACAGAGCGTACCTTGAGCGCTGCCTGGGCCGTGGCCAGATCCCATCCGGCCGGCAGGGGAGCCGTGACACTGATGACTTGTGGCCGGCAGATCAAAATAGTTGTCACTGAAGACCACACTGCCTTCGCGGGGCGCCGGTCAGGCTGCATTCCACCAGGCGGGCCAGTGAACGCGCCGACAGCTCGATGGCAAGCAGAGCCCTCCTCCAGCGTCACATCGGCATTGATCTGCGGATCGACCAGTGACAGGTGTTTGGTGGGGACAAAGAAAGCGGTCTGCAGCGGCCAAGCGCCGGTCTCCTTGCCACAACTCGGCCACAAACACCAGTTCCCGGCGGGTATCATCATCCAGGAATTCGGAAAAATCGAGCGTTTCGATAGCCGTCACGCCCAATGGTTCCACGTGCGCGGCTTTCTCACCTGAGGCCAACACCTTGCCGTCCAGGGTCGTCAGGGCCCAATGCACTGAACCCTGCCATTCTTCGAGCAGGTCGCTGCTGAGAAAGATCGACTGGCACGGAGGGTCGTCTTCAATCGAAAGCAGCAAAGGCGCATAGAAGCGGCGGGCGGCGTAGTGCAGGGCTTTCCAGCGGCCAAAATAGTCCAGGCTGGACCACGACGCGACCGGCCAGCAGTCGTTCAACTGCCAGTACAGCGTGCCCGATACGCGCCGGGTATGCCTGCGCCAGTGCTCCACCCCATAGCGAATCCCTTCGGCCTGCAGGACCATGCTGAGATAGACCAGCGATTCGAAATCCTTGGGCAGGCGGAAGGTGTCCAGCATCTGGCCCACCATCAGCGCGTTGCCGCTGGCGTTTTTCTGGTGCTGCTCCATGATGTAGGAGGTCATGTTCCAGTCGGGTTCCGCCGCGTAGGTGCGGATGGTCTCCAAAGGCGGCAGGGCCTGGAAGCCAAACTCGCTCATGAAGCGCGGGTATTGGTCCGCGGTAGGCGGTGAACGGCTTGCGCCCATGCCAGACATCCCAGTAGTGTGCGTTCCCCTGCTGCTGGCCGTTCGGATCCTCGAAAGGCGTATCCGACGACGGCGAACTGGGCCAATAGGCAGTGGTCGGGGTCTTCAGCCGCGCACCAGGCGGGCAGCGTGTGATGGAAGAAGCGGTCGTACGCGGCCTTCAGATCCTGGTACTCAGGCTTGTCCCAGCCCCAATCGACCCAGCCCCACTCCATCTCGTTGTTGCCGCACCACAGGGCCAGGCTGGCCCGGTGCCGCAGGCGGCGGATGTTTTCGACCACTTCGACGCGGACGTTC
Organism: uncultured Chloroflexia bacterium; assembly: GCA_963700285.1. GTDB lineage: Bacteria > Chloroflexota > Anaerolineae > JAAYZQ01 > JAAYZQ01 > CAWANP01. Next base: position 8,106 of record CAVOXA010000003.1, read on the forward strand.
TCAAGAAAGTCAGGCATCGTCGAGCGGGTAAATACTGCACGAGAAGACAAAATCCTGCCAGACCAGGATGCCATAGCGGTCGCACAGATCGTAGAAGCGCTCTTCCTCGTAGAAGCCACCGCCCCACACGCGCAGCATGTTCTGGTGCGTCTCGGCCGCAGAGCGGATCAGCCCTCCAGGTACTCATCCGAGATGCGGGTGGGGAAGGAATCGGCCGGGATCCAGTTGGAACCTTTGGCAAAGATGGGCACGCCGTTGACGACAAAGGTGAAGGAACGCCCCCATTCGTCCGGCTCCTGCCGCAGTTCAATCGTGCGCAGGCCCAGTTGGTAGGTCTCGCGCTTCGTCCAGCAGCGATCGCCTCAGACCGGTTCAGTTGCGACCTGAACCTGATAGAGCGGTTGATCGCGCCGTAGCCGTTCGGCCACCAGAGCTGCGGATTCGGGAATCGCGATCGCGAGCGTGCTGCCGTTATCCGGAGCGACTGCAGCGCTGGCTGTCAATGACCTGCGCCATCCGGCGCGGCGATGCGCATGACGTGCCGAACGGGCGCTTCAGTTCCAGCTCTGAACCGCTCACGCTGCGCCTCGACCGTCGACCTGACCCTTCGGCGTGCATGCTGGCGCAGATGAACATCCGCCAGACGCGCGCCCTCATAGCCTTCCAGCCGGATATCCTTCCAGATGCCGATCGGCGGCAGCTGCGGCCCCCAATCCCAGCCAAACTGGCAGGGCGCTTTGCGCAGATGCGGCCCGCCGGGGATGGCCTGCGAAACACCCGGCAGGGCGCGGATGGCCTGTTGCGCGGCCGCAAAGCCGCACGGGGGACTCAAAAGCGATGCACAGCTCATTCTCTTCCGCCTTGAGCAAGGGCTTGACATCCCAGCGATATTGCCGGAACATGTTCGCCGCGTGGCCCAGTTCGCGGCCGTTCAGGCTGACGGTCGCCAGCGTATCCAGCCCGTCGCAAACCAGCCAGATGTGCGGCTGGCGCAAGAGTTCGGGCGTGACGGCAAACTGATAGCGATATTCCCAATCCGCTTCGGCCACCCACTGCACGCGACGCTCATTGTCGCCCACAAATGGGTCGGGGATGCGGCCCAGGGCCAGCAGGTCGGTATGCACGCCGCCGGGGACGGTGGCGGGCAGCCACTCTTCCACCCCCCGCTGGGGGGCGCCTGCCTGGCGAAACTGCCAGGCGCCTGTCAAAGATTGAATGTGCATCATGTCGTTTTCCTGTGAACTCACTTTTCTTTCCAAACAGCCTGTAAGGCTCGATAGTCCAGGAGGTATGATACCTTCTTCTCGGACGATATCTTTCGCCTGTTGAGACGTCAGAAAGTCAAAATCCGTCTGGCGGATATGATTGCCGCCAGGCTCTATCGCCAGCAATTCGGGACTGTCGAGGCCCGGATGCACCGCCCACTCACTCAGACCAACGGGCAGCTCGCGCAGAAGTTCAGCATAGTGAGCGGCTTTGTTGACCGGATCAAGGAGGTAGCTGTCCAAAACGTCGTAATCGTTGGTGGGGAACCCTCGGCTTTGCAGTTTTTCGATCCAGGATCGGCCGGAAACCCGGAGCGCCAGCCCATATTCTCTTGCCAGCCTCAGCATCACATCGAAAATATCCTCCCTACCGCCGATACGCAGAGAATGCCAGTCCAGGTGCGTAGGCTGAAGCCCCGCAGCCAGCACGACTTCGATCTGCGCCCTGAATTCCATCTCCAGTTGATCGAGCCTGACCTGAGCCAGGAATTCGGGCATGTGCTCAAAGTCGTAGAAATACCCTGCCTGGATCGAGCAGGGAGGGCACCTTTTCTCTGGCGGTCACCGGTCCCCAACGGTAATCGGCCGAATCAGAGATGGCGGTGAGGTGAATGCCAAAGGGTATTTCCGGATGGTCTGCGAGGAAATGCGTGGCGTGTAACATCCAGGGACACGGGACCATCAAGCTGGTGGAGCGGACGATGCCCTCCTTCAACGTGCCGAAGATGGCTTCATTCACCGCATGGCACATCCCAAAATCATCGGCGTTGACAATCAAAAGACGAGCATCGGCCGGATACCCCAGCAATTGGTTTGTTTGGCCGTTGGGCGCCATGCTCGTCTTCTTGTCCAACCTTCCTTAGGTCTTCGCTCGAATCCAAAGTCAAGAGGAATGGACTACACAGTTGAGAGATCCCACTCTTCGTAGATCTTTGGAACATCATTGATCAGGCGTTGGGTGTATGGCTCTTTCGGATGCAGAATCACCTCATCGGCAGATCCGCTTTCAACAAATTTGCCATGCTCCATAATGTATACGCTGTCAGAAACATAGTACGCCAGGCCAATATCATGGGTGATGAAAATAATCGTCATCCCGATTTCGTCACGCAATTGCATCAGCATATCCAGGATGGTGGCGCGTGAACAGGCATCGATCATCGAGGTCGGCTCATCGGCCAGCAGGATCTTTGGCTTCAGCAGGAAGATACGGGCAATCATCAAGCGCTGCATCTGTCCGCCGGAAAGCTCAAAAGGATACTTGTTGGTCAATTCCTCGAACTTCAGGTTGACAAAGCTGCACGCCTCTGCCATCATCTCTACTTTTTCCGCACGCGGAAGCCTTCGACCGCCACGCATGTGAATGCAATCCAACAGCACGGTATCAATCTTGCTGAAAGATGTTGTATGAAGAGAACGGATCCTGAAAGATCGCCTGAATATTTTTCCAGTATTCCTTTTTCTTCTTGTGAGTCCTGATATCACGCTTCTTCCCCTGGAAGTAAATCTCACCCTCGGTAGGGTTGATCAATCCCAAAAGCATCTTCGCCAACGTGGTCTTTCCGCTGCCCGATTCGCCCACGATGGAGATGACTTCACCCTCGTGGAAATCGAAATCCACATGATCGACGGCAACCGTTCTCGTGCGGCCAAACCCAAATACCTTGGTAAGCCCTGTCCCACTCAAGCATGGACTTTTTTCACCGGTCATTTTGATTAGCCTCCCTCGATAGACCTCCCTCAGTGTCTCTTCCGATAGGATACAGCGGTAAGCGCGACCACCACCCGCATCGTAAAGCGGGACAGAAGTCACCCTGCATTCTGGCTGAACATATTTGCAGCGTTCGGCAAAGCGGCAGCCCGCCGGCGGGTTTTTCAGATTCGGCGGCACCCCAGGAATGGCCGTCAGTTTGACATCCCGCAGACCTTCTTCGGGCACAATGATCGAGCCCATGAGACCCTTTGGCATAGGGATGGAGCGGATCAAACACGGCTTCTTTGGCGCGTGGCCTTCTCCACGATCTGCCCGGCGTACATGACCATGATGTCATCGGTCACGTTGTAAAGCAGCGGGAGTTCATGCGTGATGAAGATCATCGATTTGATGAAGCCATTTTCCATCAAACCCTTGAGCATCTTGATGACCATCTTCTGTGAAGTGACATCCAGCGCGGAGGAAGGCTCATCGGCAATCAGCACCTTTGGCGAGAGAATCACCGACACCGCGATCACCGTGCGCTGTTTCATGCCGCCCGAAAGTTCAACGGGGTATTTTTGCAGCACTTCCGCTGGAAGCCCCAGGAGTCTCAAAAGTTTGCTCTGGCCAGGTCATAGATATCTTTCTTGTTTTCGGTTGGATCATGCGCTTGAACGACATCCTCAATAAAGTGGATGATCTTCTGGGTGGGGTTGAGCGCGTTCATCGCCGCCTGGGGGATATAGGCAATCTCTGTCCCCAATATCGATTTGCGAACGTCATCAGGGTCCATTCCGGAGATATTGCGCCCGTCGATGATGATCTCACCACTCGTATAGTGCAGCGGAGGAAAGTAATAGCCCATCAGGCTGAGCGCCAGCGTCGACTTTCCGCAGCCGGATTCTCCCGCAATTCCCAGCGATTTCCCTTCTTCGACCTTCAGAGAAACGTGGTCAACCGCGTAAATATCTTCCTGAAACCGGGTGATATATTTTGTTGTCAGTTCTCTGACCTCTAAAATTACTTTTGACATGTCAATCACCTACTCCCTCAATGCCGGATTGAATACCTGGTCGAGACCTGTATTCATCAGGTTCAGCGAGAACGAAATCAGAGCTATGACGATGATCACGGGAAAGTACGCCCACCATTTTCCCAGGATCTGCGCCTGGTAGATCATGGCCCAGTTCATCATCAACCCCAAGGTTGGCACTTCCGTGGTTCTGGGTCCCAACCCAAGGATCGACAACCCGGCCTCCGCCAGGATACCCGCGGAAATTTGCAGGATCAGCGCCATAACGACATAAGAAGCGATATAGGGCAGAATATCGGCGAGGATGATGTGAACGATCGAGTGCCCGGATAGTTTCGACAGGTTGACATGGTCGCGATTGCGCAGAGAAATCACTTGCGCCCGCACGGCCCTGGCCGTCCATACCCAGGAGGTAAACCCGATCACCACGGCGATCGTGACGGCACCGCGTTGTTCCTGCCCGATGCTGAAGGAAATCAGGATCAACAACACAATAGTGGGGATGACGGTAAAGAGATTGGTGACGAACATGATGCCGTCATCCACCAGGCCGCCGATATACCCGGCCAGCAATCCCAGGGTCAAACCGATCAAGGTTGCAATGATACCGGCGACAAAACCGATCAGCAGCGATACGCCAGTGGCCGCGACCAGCTCCGTCAGCACATCCCTGCCAAAGTTATCGGTTCCCAGCGGCAACACCCGTACATTCGCAACCTGGCTCGACATTCACATAATCAGATTGTTCGATGATACCTTTCTCCTCCAGGGCACCCGTTTCCGGATTTTTTGCCGCAATGATCGCCCCCTCGGTCGACAGGAGTCCCTCAAGTGAGTTATCGAGCCTGATATAGTAATTCCGCTTGGCATTCGTCATCCCAGGGATCTTTGTCTTGGGATCATAGTTGTTCACCCACTGATCCAGGAGCTTTTCGGTATCCGCGATATCGATCTCGTCTTCAGGAATCCCAGACCGCCACCAGCCATTCCTTCATGGCCAGGCGGTCCTCCTCGCTCAGCTTGCTGGCAATTCGCTTGGCAGCGGCATCATCCAAGATTGAGGGTATAGTGGGTAGTGAGAACCGATGCTGTCATATACATTCACATAGATCCCGGGGGGAAAGAAAGTGCCCTGGCCGATGATCTCCAGTGGCGGGTATCGTCACGATCAGCGGATAGATGATCACGATCAGCAAAATCTGCCATAAAGATGGAAAAACCAACCACAAATTTACCGGAGCGAAAAATCTGTCGAAGGGTATGTCTTCATAACAGCATCTCTCCTCAATCTTCAGATCTGCGCCGCTTTTATGCGCGGGTCAATAAAGCCATAGAGGATTTCGATGGTGAATGTCGCGATCAGCACCATCACGGTGATGATCAAGGTGGTCGCTGAGATCAGCGGATAATCCTCCCCCAATACAGCGGTCAGAGATCGTGGAACCAAGCCCCGGATAGCTAAAGATGATCTCTGCCACCAGCGCGCCGCCGACCATGGTGCCGATCGACAGCGCCAAACCGGTGACCTGCGGCAGCATGGCATTCCGAAATACATAGCGGAGGATCTTGCGGTCTTTGATGCCCATGAAACGGCTGTATTTTACATAGTCCGCATTCAGCTCATAGATGGCCATGGAGCGCATGCCAATCGCCTGACCGCCGATGATGATCAACACGATCGACCAGAATGGCAATTGGTAGTGGACAATCACGGACCATATGAATTCCCAGCTAAAGTTGGGGATCAGGTCAAACCCATATCCACCAGAGGTTGGGAACCATTCCAGGGTGACAGCAAACACAACCAACAGAATGATGGCCATACCAAAGGCCGGCAAACTGCTGACAAAAATACTGACGGGCATGAGGACTTTGTCAAAGCCCCCCTTGCGATAAGCCGCCAGGGCGCCGAGGAAGTTGCCGATCAGCCAGCCAACGATGATCGCCGGTAACTGTAGGATCACCGTCCACCAGATGGAAGATGCGATAACGTCTGCCACGGTTCTGGGATATTGGCTGAACGAGAAACCAAAATCACCCCGCAGCACATTTCTCACATAGAGGAAGAATTGTTCGTGCATGGGTATGTTGGTGCCAAACAGCTCTGTGTATTGCTCGTAAATCGCTTGGACCCCGGTCGCATCGCTCATGCCTTGGGCCATCCTTGATACGATGGCTGCCACAGGATCTCCCGGCATCAGGCGGGGCAGGATGAAATTCAGGATGAATGCAGAAACCAATGTGATCAAGAACCAAACCAACTTATTGCCGAAATACTTCAAGTACCCTTTCAACCCAGCACCTCCTCGCTGACATTTCGGATGGTGTGTGCGGTTTGACCGATCCCACATAACAAACATAGGATGATCCCCCTGAATTATAACAAACAGCCATGTTCCGCGATAGCGCGGAACATGGCTGTTTTCATTGACCTATTGTTTACGGGTTAACAAGCTCCAGGTTATAGAGACATGCGATACTCCAACCATCCGTACAGTCCAGCGGCGGGACCGGCGGGTCGGTGCCATCATCCTCGTGCGGGAAGTTGGTCCAAACCGTCTCGTTCACCGCGTGGAACGATCTGCGGACGGTACATGAGCGTGAAGGAGGGAATATCGGTCAGGTAGATCCTGACCAATTCCGTGTACATTTCCTTCAGCTTGTCGGGATCGGTTTCACTGGGGATCGCCTTGATCAAGGCATCCACCTCAGGATTGCTGTACTGACCCCAGTTGCCGTTCCAGTTGCTCGCCATGCCCACACATTCAGAGCTGAGCAGGTTGCGGATACGTCCCCAGGGCTGGGTGGGGCCAGCGCCGTCACTCCACATCATGAAGATGTCATAGCCCTCGGGCAGAGGCGCATCCGATTTGGTGACAACGGTCTGATATACGGACCATTCAGGGTAGTTGGTGGTGATGTCAATGCCGATCTCTTTCCCGGCGGCAGCAACCACTTCGATCGCCGCCTGCCAGTCGGACCAGCCATTGGGGCAGGTGGCGACATAGCTGAGCTTTTGACCGTCGTATTCGCGCCAGCCATCGCCATCGGTATCGACAATGCCGGCTTCATCCAGCAGTGCCTTGGCGCCTTCGATGTCGTTGCCGGCCCACTGCAGGTCCGCGACAGCATCGTGGTCGTACAGGGCCTGCTCACCAGGGGTCGGGTTCATCAGCGAGCGCGGAACCTGGTCGAAGGTAGCCGATTGGTTGGTCATGGCGTTGGCAATGATGGTGGGATAGTCAACCGCCATGGCAATGGCCTTGCGCACCGCAACCTGGTCCAAACCAGGGGAATTCAGGTTGTAGAAGGCGGTTGGCAGGCTGGCGCCAATGCCATAGGGAGCCTCGGGCAGGTAGGTGGAGATGGGCAGCCCATAGTTCAGCCACAGAAGCTGAATATTGGAGTTGAACTGCTGGCTGACATCCACCTCACCTTTTGCCAAAGCAGCAGAACCGGCGGCGTTATCCTTGAAGATCGTGTGCGCCAGGTACTTGGGAACAGGCAGCTTGCCCCACATGCTGGCATCCTGGCCCCAGTAGTTGTCATCACGAACGTAGACAACCTTCGTATCGTCAGCGAAGTATTTGTGATAGGGACCGGAGTAAACGACGTCTTCCGCGGTATCCGCCATCAACGCGGTGGCATCGCCACCGACGCGCTCTTCCAGGGTCTCGGTCCAGGCTTTCTGGATGACATAGTTGCTGCTCAGGTAAGCAGCGACGATCAGAGGATTGACCGCTTTGCCATCCTCATCCAGTTTGGCCTTGACCACAACCGTCTGGGCATCAACGGCTTCGATGGTGTCGATGTAATCCGCGTTGGCAGCACCGGTCAGGGGTGTTGTACTTGACATGGGTGGCCCAGGTATAGGCGACATCTTCCGCGGTCACCGGGGTGCCATCGCTCCACTTTGCGGCCTCTTTGAGCTTGAAGGTGATCTCGGTCCGATCATCGTTCCACGCATAATGACCATCAGCCAGCAGAGGATACACCTGGCCATCGAGCATGTTGTACAGGTACGGGGTTTCAAACATGATGACGCGGGCGCTGTCCTGCTGATTGGCGATCGCCATGGCATTGTTGTTGCTGTTGGAGTAAGGATTCCAACCCACAACCGAACCCCACTGTTGACCATTGAAGTACAGGGTTTCGTTGCGGGGCAGAGCAGTAGGGTCTTCCTCCACGACCGGCGTGACCTCAACCTCAACGGTCTCGACGACGGTGACTTCCTTCTCGACCTCGACCTCAACAGTCTCGACGACGGTGACCTCTTTCTCGACCTCGACGGTCTCGACGACGGTGACTTCCTTCTCGACCTCCACCGTCTGGATGACGGTCTGGGGCTCGGGCGCCGGACCGCAGGCCGCGACCAAGAGCCCCAACATGCTCAGAACGATCAGAATGGATAGTGTCTTGAAACGCATTTTCTTTTCCTCCTTCATGGATTCATCTCACTGCGATTTTCACTCAATCCTACCAACAACAGATCGTACGATTCACTCCCGTGATCACCTCCTTTCCGCTGAAAACGACCGCACATTCGGTCTTGCATCAACCCTCACCCGGCTCCGTGGATTGTCTTTTCAGCTTTTCTCCCTCCTTTCACACCTCCGAATTCTCTTTGATATACTCGACGAGCTCATCCACCTGCGTGTAGGCAAGGCAGGTGACGGTATCAGCAGCCCCGTAGTAGACTGCGATGCGTCCGGTCTCTGCGTCGGTAAGGGCTGCACAGGGAAAGACAACATTGGGCATATCGCCGACACACTCGTAGATCTCCTGTGGAGAGAGCAGGTAGGGCGCCGCCCGGTAGATCACCTTCCAGGGCTCGTCGAGGTCGAGCAGAGCCGCGCCCATGCTGTAGACAAAACCGTTGCACGACGTCAGTACGCCGTGGTAGATCATCAGCCAGCCTTCGCGCGTCTCGATGGGAATCGGACCAGCGCCGATCTTGGTACTCTGCCAGGTCCACGGCTTGGTCCCCATCACGTAGCGGTGGCACCCCCAGTGGCACATGTCGGGGCTTTCGCTGTAGAAAATGTCACCGAAGGGCGTGTGTCCTGTGTCACTGGGGCGGCTCAGCATGGCATATTTGCCGTTGATCTTTCGCGGAAAGAGTACACCGTTCCGGTTGTAGGGCAGGAAAGCATTCTCCACTTGATAGAACTGTCTCAAAATCGTAGGTATATCCAACGCCGATGGTGGGACCGTGATAGCCGTTACACCAGGTCACATAATACCGATCCTCGATCCAGCAGACGCGAGGATCATACTGATGCTCGAATCGTTTGAACTCGGGGACATCGGTGATGAGTTCAACAGGGTGTTCTGCAATAGCCCATTCAACGCCATCCACGCTCTTGCCGCTGTGAATTCGCATTTCGCGTATCTTGTTGTCCACACGAAAGACCCCGGCGAACCCATCCTCAAAAGGAACGACAGCACTGTTGAAAATGCTGTTGGAGCAGGGCACCAGGTCCCGTGGGATGATGGGGTTGCGGCTTGAGCGCCACACCACATCGGCACAGCCATGCGGCCTAGCCTCCCAGGGTATGCTGGGCAATGTGGACCCTGTCGTCGCTGCAATGACGCTCAAATCATCCATGCTACGGTTTCCTTCAGTATGCTGCAAGCCTGCTTTGGCCTGCAGTTCCCTAGATTGTTCAAACCAAAGCCCGCTCAACCAACTGCGGACATACTACCGCTGTCACCGGACTCACTTTGGGATGGTTGAAACGGTTACGAGTACGTGTGCTGACAGCCCACCCACACCATCACGGGTGATCCTTATTGCAGCGCCCCACACGACTCCCGTACTATTAGCTTTGAAGGCAGCAAAATCCTGTGAGCAGGGGCAGGCTCATCTGGCGGATTCTCCAGCAGACTTAGCAGCAGATCGGCAGCCATGGAGCCCAACTGCTCGATGGGTTGGCGCACGGTAGTCAGGGCCGGCTGCAAGGCCGAGGCTACGGGGAGATCGTCGAATCCGACAAGAGCCACGTCCTCGGGGACGCGCAAGCCCGCTTCCTGGATTGCCTTCAACGCGCCCAAAGCCATGGTGTCGCTGGCGGCAAAGATGGCGGTGACTGATTGGGACAGCAGACGCCGCGCTGCCGCTGCGCCACTTGCCTCAGAAAAGCTGCCCTCGACGACCAGGGCCTCATCCACTGGCAGACGCTGTGATTCCAGAGCCTGCTGGTACCCGGCCAACCGGTCCTCACCGCTAGTCATATTCAGGGGGCCCGTTATCGTGGCAATGCGGCTGTGCCCCAGGCGCGCAAGGTGTTCGACCGCCATCCGCGAAGAGGCGACGTTGTCGACATCCACATAGCTAATCCGGTCATCTGGGTGCCGTCCTACCATAACAAAGGGGACGCGGTCAAGCAAGAGTCGCGTGATGAGCGGGTCGTCCACTCGTGTCGAGGCCACCACAACGCCATCCAGGTGACCACTGCGGACGACGCGCCTGTACATCTCCTCTGGCCCAGCCGGGTCGTTGAACAGGGACAGCATAAGGAAATAGCGATGGGAATTGCAGATCTGGGTGATTCCACACAACAGGTGAGAGAAGAAGGGATCGGTGAATAGGGTAGTCACTGCTTCAGGGATGATCACACCTACGATGCGGGTTCGGCGTGTGACCAAGCTTCGAGCTGCGGCGTGAGGCTGATATCCGTTCTCGCGGACGACCTGCCAGACGCGCTCCCGGACAGGTTCGCGGACATTGGGGTGGCCATTGACCACCCGTGAGACGGTCGAGCGTGAGACACCGGCCAGTTTTGCAATCTCTTCTAGGGTAGGTGATGTGTTCACCCCGTATCCTCCCCCTTGGGAGCGCTCTCAAAAAGCTTTCTGACCCGCCCTTTGCGGGGCTCATAACGGTCATCTCGGCTCTGTTGTGGGAGCGCTCTCAAGCAGAGTATATCACAGACATTGCGGTTTGTCAAGAGGTTTATAGTAAAAGTTTGGTCAGCTTCATCCCAAAACGACTTCTACCATGTTCTGATCGCCAAGCAGGTCCGCCGGGACCAGGTTGCCGGCCAGCGGTTCGCCGTTCAGGGTCAGCGTTTTGACGCCGCTGCAGACACCGCCCGGATTCCTGACCTCAATCTTGGATCGTCCGCTCCCGGAAGCGGCGCGTGGCCTTGAATCCGCTCCAGGTGCTGGGGATGCAGGGGTCAATGCGCAGGCCATCCAGCTCGGGCCGCAGTCCCAGGATGTACTGCGTAGCGCTGTAGTAGGCCCAGGCCGCCGCACCGGTCAGCCACGAAGTGCGGGTATTGCCTGGACGGGGTGAATAGGTCGAGTAGGTCGTCTGCCCCTGCACATAGGGCTCGATCTGGCGGATCTCGGCGCGGTCATTGTAGGCAGCCGGCATGGAGGCGCGGTAGTACTCGTAGGCCCGGTCGCCATTGCCCAGCATGCACTCGGCCATCACTCCCCAACCCTGGGTGTGGTTAAAGATGCCGGCATTCTCCTTGACGCCAGGGTTAAAGACCACGGCGCGCATGACGTCGATGGGCGTCTTGACAAAGGGCGGAGCGCACAGCATCAGGCCGTACGGGGTAGCCAGGCGCTCCTGGACGGTCTGCCATGCAGCGGGAGGCCTGTTCAGGCGTGGCTGCGCCGCTGATCACCGCCCAGAGCTGGGTGTTCAGGTAGACCTGCCCCTCCTCATATTCGCGCGTGCCATAGACCGTGCCATCCTCGCCGATGGCCCAGATGAACCAATCTCCATCCCAGGCGCAGGCCTGGATACTGGCATCCAGGATTTCGCGCTGAGCGAGCGCCCAGGCAGTCTCCTTCGGTTTGCCCAGCCGTTCGGCGATCTCGGCATAGATCGTCAGGCCCAACCGCACCTGAAAGGCGACAAAGAGGCTTTCTCCGTAGTAGCCGAGCCGCAGGCAGTCGTTCCAGTCGGCGGACAAGCCACAGGGCAGGCCGATGCTTGCCGGTGCGCTCCAGGTTGAATTCCAGGGCGCGGCGCAGGTGGCCCAGGACAGTGGCTTCGCCCTGATCGGCGTAGGGCAGTACCTTGTTGTAGAACTCCAGGTCGCCTGTTTCGCCCACATAGACCGGGATCGCGTTAAAGAACCACAGGCAGTCATCAGAGCGATACTCTTCGGGATCGAGGCCGCGTTCCGTGTCCAGGACGATGCTCGAACGGCCGGACGACCGGCATTGCTCCACCGTTGGACAACTGACCAGTCAGCAGCAATTCCAGGCGTGCCCGGGCCTCATTAGGGATAGCGGCAACCACGCCAAGGATGTCCTGGACCGAGTCGCGGAACCCCAGTCCATCGCGCTCTCCGTTGTAGACCAGGCTGGCCGCCCGCGACCAGGCGAAGGTGATCAGGCAGTTGTACGAGACCCCAGACGTTGATCGTGTGATTCATCTCCTCGTCCGGTGTTTCCACCACCAGGCTGCCCAGCCTGGCGTGCCAGTTGTCCTGGAGTTTCTGCAGTTCCGTGCCGGCTCGCTCCAACGATCCGTACTCGACCACCGCACGTCTGCCCACCGAGCGAGCATCACCGATCCCCAGCATGACGAGCAGTTCGCGGCTCTCGCCCGGCTGGAGAGTCAGGTCGGCCTGTAGGCTGCCGCAGGCGTTATCGCCGTAGGCATTGCTGTTGGTGCAGTGACCCTTGTTCGACCGCCAGCGGATTGTGATAGCTGCGGTATGGGCCGAGAAAAGTATCGCGGCTGGTATCGTACCCAGCCAGCGATTCGCCAACCAACGCCATCCAAGCGTGACAAGCGATATCATGGATAGAGAAGCCCTCGGTGTCCTCCGTCAGGTTATCCTGAATGGCAATCCGCAACAATCCATCCACTAGCTCACCCCGCACGATAAAGAGCGAGTATTGGAGATTGACCCGGTCCTGGTATGTGTCCCACTGGTTGGTGAATTCGCAGAAGGTGAAGGCCGAGATCTCGCGCGCCCGGTCACTCTCGTTCGTCACCTTTAGCCGCCAGTACTCGAAGGTCTGCCCTAGCGGGACAAAGTAGGTGGCCTCGCTGGCGATCCCCGCGTAGCGCGACTCGAAAACAGAATAGGCCAGTACCGTGACGGCAGATGGACTGATACTGGTCGAGTGGCTTGCCCACGGGTTGCCAGGAGGCTGACCAGTAATCGCCGCTCGCGACAGTCGCGCAGGTAGAAATAGCGCCCTGGCTGGTCCATCGGGACACTGTTGAAACACAGACGCAAGAAACGCCCGCGCGCTCCCGACCGGTAGAAGCCATAGCCTCCTGCGTTGTTGGTGATAATGGCCCCATACTCAGTGGAGCCCAGATAGTTGCTCCACGATTGCGGGGTATCGGGCCTGGTGATCACATACTCTTTCGCATCGTCGTCAAAGTAGCCGAACTTCACGGGTAACTCCTGCCAGACCGTCTGGACCAGGCAGCATCTTGTGGCTTGATCGTCATCAGAGCATCCTCAACCCTTTCAGCAACTCCTTCATTGGAAAGGTTCTCCTGTGTCCCATTATACTGGGGGCTGCGAAAAGGGACAATTGAGTCGGCGGCTCAGACCCGTAACGCCCTACACCACCAGCACTTGTGCGCAGGCTTGTATACGAGGCAGATCCGTCCGGCTCTAACCAGGGTGCTTCCAGGGCACGTTCAACGACGCTCCGCAATGTCCGCCCTCGCTGGCGGAGGTTGCGGGTAGCCAGAAGGTCCGCGACCACTTTCTCACAGGAACGCACACAGCTGTGGTCCCGGAGGTTCTGGGCGGCGAAGCCATCGCCTCGACCTGAATAAGGGTACCGGCCCAGGCCAGGGTTACGCCGAGCGCGGCTGATATGGCGGTCAGGCCAGCATTCGTTTTTGACGAAAGGCCCCTTCTACATTACAATAGGGAGCTGTGTGCAAGAAGCGCGCAGGGTTCTGAACCTCGCCTGAAAGCAACCCGCGGCTTGTACATTGATACGACATTGTGGTGTGGGAGATATAGTATGGAACGAGTTGAACTAAGGGCACAGAGCCGGACAATGACCGGCAAGAAAGTAAAACAGCTGCGGGAACACTTTATGATCCCCGCTGTTATTTACGGGCCAGACACGCTTGCCAAGAGCATTCAGATAGAGGAGCGCGATCTGTCAAAAGCACTGCAGCAGGCAGGCTCGACGGCACTGATTGATCTAAGGATCGACGACATAAGCAAACCCAATGTCGTTCTTGCCCGCGATATCCAGCGTGACATCCTCACCAGCCGCTTCCAGCACGTTGACTTTTACCAGGTCCGGCTCACAGAGAAGGTAAGAACGTCCCCTCGTCTGGAGATCGTGGGCGAGTCACCGCTTGTCAAGGCGGGATCCGCAGTTTTGGTTCAGATTCTGAACCAGGTGGAAGTCGAGTGCTTGCCAACCGATCTTGTCAACTCCATTCCGGTGGACGTTTCCGTGCTGGTACACCTGGATGACAGCATCAACATCAGCGACCTGGTTGTCCCGCCAGGCATCACGATTTTGGCCGATCCGGACGACACCGTCGCCAGCGTGGTACCGCCGCGCGCGGCACTCGCGGAGGAAGCCGAGGTGGTGGAGGAGGTTGAGGTCGAAGGCTTCATTGCGCCTTATGACGAGGGCGAGGAAGCAGCTCAAGAAGACTGAACCTGTAGTGGACGCTAGAAAGGATCACGCCAGGGCTGCCGTGGCGTGATCCTTTTTCTTTGTCACCAAGGAGTAGTTCGTGGAGATCGTCGTAGCCATGACGGGCGCTTCTGGAGCGGTTATCGGCGTCCGGCTGCTGGAGGCGCTGGACGGGCAGGGTGTCCATACCGTCCACCTGATCGTTTCCCACGGGGCATGTGCCGTGCTCGCCCATGAAATCGGGCACGACCCGAGCTTGCCAGCGACCCATCGCTGGAGTGCGGACGATCTCACTGCACCCATCGCCAGTTCATCCCGCGGCCCAGAGGCGATGGTCATCGCACCTTGCTCCATGAAGACTCTTTCAGCCATCGCCCACGGATATGCCAGCGATCTGATCATCCGTACTGCCGAGATCATGCTGCGCTTAAACCGGCCCCTGGTGCTCATGCCCCGCGAGACACCTCTGTCCTTGCCTGCCATCGAAAATATGCGCCTGGCCAAGCTGGCTGGGGCCATCATCCTGCCACCCGTAGTAGCCTATTATCCCCAACCGCAAACGGTAGAGCAGATCACCGATTTTTTCGCGGGCAAGGTGCTTGATGTCTTGGGCCTTCAGCACAGCCTGTATCGACGGTGGAGGGAATAACCATGAACCTGAGGGAGTTCCTGGCCTGGTCGCGGGACAAGGAGCAATTGATGACCATTCCCCAACCAGTCGACCCGCATCTGGAGATGGCCCGCGTCATCCACGCCATGGAGGGCCGGCCGTTGCTGTTCACCAACCCACAGAGGCCTGGCTGGAAGGTGGCAACGGGAGTCTGTGCCAGACGGGAGCACTTTGCCTGGGCACTGGGCTGCGACGTGGCTGGCATCGTACCCCAATTGGCCGAAGCCCTGAATCATCCCACCGAGCCCCCCTTGGTAGCCGATGCGCCCTGCCAGGAGGTGGTGGACCGCGAGCCCGACCTGGACGCCCTCCCACTTCTCCGACACCTGTCTGGCGATGGCGGGCCCTACATCACCGCTGGCATTGCGGTCATCCGCGACCCCGACTATGGCCGCAACGTCAGCTTTCACCGGTTGATGCAGGTTGGCCCCCGGGCCTTTACTGCCCGCATCGTCGAGGGCCGGGGAACGGATACTGCCTGGCGCAAAGCTTTGGCTGCCGGGCAGGACCTGGAGGTGGCCATTTGCCTGGGCGTACCCATCCACGTTCTGCTGGCGGCAGCCATGAGCCCGGCCAAAGGGGTGGACGAATTGTGCCTTGCCCATGCCCTGGCCGCGACGCCCCTCGTTCGCTGTGCGACGGTCGATCTGGAGGTGCCAGCCGAGTGCGAGGTTATTCTGGAGGGAAGGATCACCGGGCGTGAGGCCGACGAGGGACCGTTCATCGACCTGACCGAGACCTGGGACGTGATCCGCCATCAGCCGATCATCGAGATCGATTGCATGACGCACCGGCAGTCACCCATCTATCACGCCCTGCTGCCTGGTGGCCTGGAACACAAGCTGCTGATGGGCTTGCCCCGGGAGCCCACCATCTTTCGAGCCGTAGCAGAGGTGGTCGACTGCCTGAATGTGAGCATCACACCCGGCGGGATGAGTTGGCTCCACGCCGTGGTGCAGATTTCCAAGCGCAACCCCGACGACGGCCGGCAGGCCATGGAGGCCGCCTTCCGGGGACATGGTTCACTGAAGCACGTGGTCGTCGTAGATGATGACGTCGATCCCTTCGATCCGGCAGCCGTCGAGTGGGCCATCGCTACCCGCTTCCAGGCGGACCAGGACCTGATGGTCCTTCAGGATCAGCCCAGCAGCAGCCTCGATCCTTCGGCCAGGCAGATACCGGGGCAGAAAGCCCGCACGGCCAAGATGGGATTGGACGCCACAATTCCTTGGGTTGACAGCGCCGGCTGTCCTCTAAGCCTAGCAAAGCGAGATGGTTTTCGCAAGGTACCCTACGATGGCGTGGATCTCTCCCAATACATTTCAGGCCCGGAACAGATTTGACAGGAAGGCGCCCGTTTCAGTCATGATTTCTGCGATGAGAGATGCGCATGAAGACCGATAACCTTCGCAAGCGCAAGGCATCAAGATTACTTCTCACTAGCGAAGAACAGGCCATGTGGTCCGGTGAGGCCGGGCCTGGTGTGCGAAAGGCGATGGAGATCGTGGTCGCTCTGGGCCAGATCTATGGCGCCGCCGATCTGGTACCGGCGGCCAGTGTTCAGGTATCCGGCGTCAGCTATAAGAACCTGGGCGACGCCGGCCTCGAGTTTCTGGAAGAATGGGCATCCCAAGGCGCCCGAGCTCGGGTGCCCGCTACCCTAAATCCAGCCGGTATGGACATGGTCGAGTGGCGCAAGCTCGGATTCAGCCAGGGATTTGCCCAGCGGCAGAAGGCCGTCATTGCCGCCTACGCGTCTTTGGGCATCGTGCCAACCTGCACCTGCACGCCTTACCTGGTAGGCTACAAACCACAGTTTGGAGAGCATCTGGCCTGGGCCGAATCTTCGGCCGTGAGTTACGCCAATTCTGTCCTGGGTGCACGGACAAACCGCGAAGGGGGACCCAGTGCTCTGGCGGCAGCGATCACCGGGCGGACGGCACGCTACGGCTTGCACCTGGATGCGAACCGGCGGGCGACAGCCATCATCGACGTTCGCTGTGCTGTGACGTCGGATGCCGATCTGGGCGCCCTGGGTTACCTGGTGGGCCAACGGGTCAAGAATGGCGTCCCCTACTTTCGGAATCAGGGCGTGGTAGATTGGGAGAATCGCAGGCTGGGGAACTGGGGGTTAAAGACGCTGGGAGCGGCAATGGCAGCCAGTGGCGCGGTAGCCCTGTATCACGTGGAAGGGATAACGCCGGAGGCAAAGGTTCGGGGCGTGCTCGCACCCGGCGCCCAAACCCTGATCGTAGACAGCCTGGCGCCCGCCTACGACCAACTTGATGGTCCCTCCGAGGCTGTGGATCTCGTGAGCCTAGGCTGCCCGCACGCCTCCCTGGGCGAAATTGAGGCCATTGCCGATTACCTGGAGGGGCGGCAGGTCAAGGCTACCCTTTGGATAACCACGGCGCGAGCCACACGGGATGCAGCCAGCGAGGCTGGGTTGGTGAGTCGTATCGAAGCCTCGGGCGGCTGGGTGGTGCCCGACACGTGCATGGTAGTTGCTCCCGTAGCCGATCTCGGGTACCGCACACTGGCCACCAATTCGGCCAAAATGGCCTTCTACACGCCCTCCCACAGCGGGCTCTCGGTACGCTTTGGCCCCATTGAGCAGTGTCTTGAAGCCGCCAGGACAGGCAAGTGGCCCAACCCGCGCGTTACACATCACGAATCACGGATCACGTAGCATGGAACTCATAGGACGAACCATCAAGAGCGGAACCGCCAAAGGCGTCGCCCTCGTGACATCCGAACCCATCGGATTCCTCGGTGGGGTAGACCCGGAGACGGGTCTCGTCATTGAACCTGGGCATCCCCTGGAGCGGCAGTGTGTTACCGGCAGGGTGCTGGTCTTTCCCACAGGCAAGGGCAGCACGGTAGGCTCTTACACCCTTTATCGCATGGCCAAGGCTGGCACGGCACCGGCCGCCATTATCAATGCCGAAAGCGAAGCAATTGTGGCTGTGGGAGCGATCATCAGCGACATTCCCATGGTAGACCAGGTGGACATCGCCCAGATCCGGACCGGCGACCAGGTGTCCATCGATGGAGATCGCGTGGAGATTAGCCGATGACGCCAAGCAGTACAGGCCGGCTGGTTTTCGTAAAGCTAGGCGGTTCGGTGATCACCGACAAGACCCAGCCCGAGATGGATCGACCGGAAGTAATCAGCCGTCTCGCAAACGAGGTCGCGCGTGCGCTGGCTAACCGGCCTGACCTGCGGTTGGTGCTGGGACACGGCAGCGGATCGTTTGGGCACGTTGTCGCCCAGCACTACGGAACACGCCAGGGGGTACGCGGAGCAGCCCAATGGCAGGGCTTTGCCGAGGTAGCTTTGGTCGCATCGCTGCTGAATCGCATTGTGACCGAGGAATTCCTGGAAGCTGGCGTTCCAGTTTGGTCGCTCCAGCCGTCTGCTATGGCCTGGTGCCGCGCCGGCGAACTGATATCGTTACCTACCAGGCCTGTGGAACACGCGCTGTCCGCTGGGTTGGTCCCCCTTTTGTATGGCGACGTGGCCCTTGACGAGGTACAAGGAGGTACAATCATCTCCACTGAGCAGATCTTTGCCTACCTGGCTCGCCAACTCCGCCCGGCCCAGATCGTGCTGGTGGGGGCGGTGGATGGAGTGTATGACCGGGATCCATTGCGCGACCCATCAGCCAGCCCCATAGCAGAGATCTCGGCCGCGAACTGGGAAACGATACGCGGCTCCCTGGGCGGCTCTCATGCCACCGACGTGACCGGTGGGATGCATTCCAAGGTTGCAGAGATGATGAGCTTGGTCCAAGAAGTACCAGGGCTCACGGTACACCTGGTCTCAGGCGAGCGGCGCAGTGCCCTGGAGACGGCCCTGCTCGAACCTGCCAGAGCTGCGGGAGGGACCATGATCCGCTGGAATGACCAGGTGGGCATCGGAAGGTAATCCAGCTAACTTGCCCGGACACCCAAAAGGTGCTATGATACCGGCAAAGGCTGGAATACAAGTATGTCGAAAGGCAAGGCGACCGCGGTCGCAAACCCGAATATCGCTTTCATCAAATACTGGGGCAAGGCCAACGATGCCCTGAACCTGCCTGCCAATCCATCACTTTCGATGAACCTGGCAGCACTGACGACCGTGACGACTGTCGAGTTTCGGCCAAGATTGCCCAGCGACATGGTGACCATCGACGGTCAGCCGGCAACGGGCCATGCTCTGGAGCGGGTAGTTCAGCACCTTGATCGAGTCCGGGCACTGGCCGGACTCGATGAAAAAGCCCAGGTCGTCAGTCAGAATGACTTTCCGGCTGGGACGGGGTTGGCCTCATCAGCATCCGCCTTTGCGGCCCTGTCACTGGCAGCGACGCGGGCAGCAGGGATTCAGTTGTCGGAAGAAGAATTATCGCGCCTGGCGCGATTGGGATCTGGGTCGGCCTGCCGGTCGGTGCCTGCTGGCTTTGTCCTATGGGACGGGGATCGCGATGCTACATCGTTTGCCCGTCAGGTAGCGCCCCCAGATCACTGGGATTTGTGCGATCTGGTTGCCATCGTCAGCCACCAGCACAAACAGGTGGGCTCGCACCACGGACACGAGCTCGCATCGACCAGTCCATTCTACCCAGCCCGGTTGGATGCCGTGCCAGAACTGCTGGCAACGGTCATGTCGGGCATTCAGCAGCGTGATCTGGCGACCGTGGGATCCGCCATTGAGGCCGATACCCTGGCTATGCACGGGGTGATGATGACCTCAGATCCTTCGCTCTTGTACTGGGAAGACGCGACTGTGGCCGTGCTGCAAGGGGTGCGAGCTTGGCGCCAATCGGGTCTGGACGTCTTTTTTACGCTGGATGCTGGCCCCAATGTCCACTGCTTCTGTGAAGGACGCGACGTCGCTGAGGTTGAGGCACGATTGCGCGACCTGCCAGGCGTCCGAGATGTACTGCTTAGCGGTCCGGGTGGTGGTGTGCGGCTTGTGGAATACTATTTGTTCTAGATAGGCAAAAGTCATACTTGGAGGCTCTTGAGTTGGAGTATAGCGAAAAGGTCATGGACCACTTTATGAATCCCCGCAACGTGGGGGTTATCGAGGATGCTGACGGCGTCGGCCGGACGGGCAACCCGACCTGCGGCGATCTTATGGAGATGTCGATCAAGATCCATGAGGGCGTGATCACGGACATCAAGTTTCGGACCTTTGGCTGCGGGGCAGCCATCGCTACGAGTTCGATGGCCACTGAGTTGATCCTGGGCAAGACAATTGACGAAGCGTTAGAGATCTCAAATCGGGCCATCGCCGAGGCACTGGACGGACTACCACCGATCAAGATGCATTGTTCAGTTCTGGCTGCTGATGCCCTGCGGGCCACGCTGGCCGATTATTACACCCGCCAGGGCCAACTGGAAAAAGCCGCTGCACTCACCGACGATAGAGTGGCCGAGCCCGTGGACGCGGAGGAGGCGCGCGAGCCACTGCATTGGGACGACTTTTCCAGAATGGTACGGGCTCTGAATTCCGCCTATCCAGATACGGATCCCCTGGACCTGAGCACAACCAAGCTGTTCAAAATGGTCCTGAAACTGCCTGGCTTTGATGACAACCCGGGGGTGGCCAACGAGGAGCACTTGGAAAAGCTGCAGATGGCCTGGCACGATGTTCAGGCTGGCTAGGGAAAGGTTTAGGGAATAGATGCTGTGGTAACGGTTCTGTCACTGGTAATCGCACTGAGTGTCGTCGTATTTGTGCATGAATTGGGGCACCTGCTCGCCGCCAAGCGCGCAAAGGTGGTCGTCGAGGAGTTTGGCTTCGGCTATCCGCCCCGCGTGTTCACCTTTTGGCATAGCGAAGGTGACATTGTCATCGGCGGGAGAAAAATCGTGATCCCCCGTGACTTTCAGTTGCCAAAAGGCCTGCAAGCTCGATCTCTCGTGGTCTACCAGACTGGTACCGACAAGAAGGGCCGCGAGGTATTGACCCACGTTGAGGAGGTCGAACCCGAGGATGCAGCCATCGAATCAGCCAGTTATGTAGAGCGGCTAGATCCAGGTACACTCTTCTCTGTCAATGCGATCCCCTTTGGGGGCTTTGCCCGCATGCTGGGCGAAGAAGATCCGACCTTCCCTGGCAGCCTGGCCAGCAAGAGCAAGATCACGCGAATCGTGGTGCTGGCCGCCGGAGCAGGCATGAATCTGTTGATGGCGGTAGTCTTTTTTTCCCTGGCACTTCGTTTGGGAGCACCGGCTGTCGCGCAGCCGGAGAATGCGGTGGTTAACGCAGTAACCCCAGGTTCGCCTGCTGAGACTTCGGGCCTGTTGCCCAGGGACGTGATCTTGCGCGCCGATGACCGGGAAATTGAGACAATCGCCGACCTGCAGGAACATACTCAGGCCCACCTTGGAGCCCCTGTGGCGCTGACTGTACTGCGCGACGACGGTACACAGCAGATCACGGTCGTACCTCGCATCTCTCCGCCAGAGGGTGAGGGACCGATGGGTATCAGTCTGACTCCACGCATGGCCGTCAAGCAGTATCCATGGCCTGAAGCCATCTGGCTGGGGATAAAACAAACAGCAGGCTATATCAGCCTCATCATCACCCTGCCCGTCCAGATCATCAGAGGTCTGATCCCAGCCGACCTTGCCCGGCCCGTGGGCCCAGTGGGAGTAGGGCGGTTGGTGGGCGATGCAGTACAGTACTCGCTGGACAGCGGATGGTGGTTTCCAGTGATGCAGATGATGGGTACCTTGAGCGTGGCCCTGGCTGTTACCAACCTACTGCCACTGCCTGCGCTGGATGGCGGACGTATTCTCTTTGTCATTGTAGAAGGCATTCGAGGTCGCCGCATAGATCCGGCCAAAGAGGGCCTGGTACACCTCATTGGTATGTTGTTGCTGGTAGGCCTGATGCTATTCATTACCTGGCAGGATTTGATCAACCCAGTGCCCTCTTTGGACTGGGGCAGTTTCTTCTAACTCACAGCGTCCAGGACTGTAACATGCATCTCACATCACAAGACGTGTCGCTATAGTGGAGTCCAGTTCACCGGCGACGAGGCAGTCCAGTGAAAAAGTGTAGCCGTTGTCGCACCGAGGTCCAGACCGGACAACTCGTCTGTCCCCATTGTGGCAAGCCCCAGCGACACCCCCGGAGCATTCGCTGCCGGCACTGTGGCACGGTCAGTAGCCGGGCCTTTGAGGTATGTCCCAGTTGCGGCGAACCCCTGCGGCATGACTGGCTCCGGCCGCTGCTAATCGGAGCCGGCTTTGTGGTCGCGATCGCGTTCTTGTTCCTGGTGATTCCCTGGCTGCAACAGCGTCTGGAAGGCTTCCGGCCTCCATTGGCAATGGGCACAGTCCAAGCTGTCGCTAGCGAAGTTCCGATCCTCGTCCTTGTCGAGGTACCCACTTTGACGTCCACCCCGACTGCAACAAATACCCCCATACCCACCAGCACCCCTACCACTACACCGACACCCAGCCTGACACCTACCTTGACGCCGACAGTCACGCCAACTGAGACGCCCACGCCTGCGCCAACCTGGACACCCACGCCTACGGTAACCCGTGTGCAGCCATCGCCGACGCCGACAGAAACCCCGACGTCTGCGCCAACCGTCGCCCCGCCAACACCGTTCAGACCTGAAGACGGCGCCTTGTTCAGCGGGGAAAATGCCAAGATCGAGTTGGCATGGACCAGTGGACACACGCTGAAGCCTGATGAATGTTTTCTGGTGACGGTACGCTGGACCGAACGAGGAGTTCGGACAAGTACGCAGGTATGCATACAGGCAACATCCTGGTTCGCGGATGGGTCGCTCCATCTTCGGGCAGACCAGGAGACCGATCGAGTATACGATTGGAGCGTACAGCTTGCTCGGGAGGAAACCGACGAGAACGGCCAGGAGACTTTTGCCTCTTTTAGCCCTTCAAGCGACGAACGTTCCTTTCACTGGCGGTAGGCGCCCTCCGGCTCAGGATTCAGAGAACACAGACAGCAGCCCCGCATCAGGCAGAAATACTCTGAGAGCGGGGCTGCTGTTTGTGTTGGTACCGGAAAGCGCTGCGGCATCATTGGACCCGGGTCATATCTCGCGAACGTCAACGATCTCGGCCCCTTCAATCTGGGACAAGTTGGACAGCAATACCTCGCGGTCAACATTCCTGACCTTGACAACCAGGCCAGCTTTGATGGGGTCTTGGGCCAGAAAAGTTCCGCAAGCGACAATATTGCCGCCTTGCCCTGCCACGGCCTGGGCAACTAGGGCCAGCTCACCTTCCCGATTTGGTACCTCCATGGTTATGCGCAAGCCCTTCTCCCGGGCGGCAAACAACTCCATGAAGGTCCGGAACACATCGCTTTCGGTGACAATGCCCACCAGCCTTCCATCCCGCAGTACAGGCAGGCAACCGATCTTGTGATCCAACATCAAGTGGGCTGCTTCCTCGATGGGAGTATCCTCGGAGGTGGTGATCACGGTTTTCACCATGACATCCTTCACCTTGA
This sequence comes from uncultured Chloroflexia bacterium, assembly GCA_963700285.1. Classification (GTDB taxonomy): domain Bacteria; phylum Chloroflexota; class Anaerolineae; order JAAYZQ01; family JAAYZQ01; genus CAWANP01. The sequence continues at coordinate 31,857 of CAVOXA010000003.1, forward strand.
CCCTGGTCAGGAGGGAATGAATCTCCCACACACTTAGCAAAGTTGCCTCTGATGGTTCGGCCTTCAGCAGGTCATCTTCGGTGACAAGGCCCACCATCTTGCCCGTCTTGTCCACTACCGGAAGATGCCGGATATTCTGCTGCTGCATGTATTGGTGCGCGCCCGATAGAGATTCACCTGCCGAAACGGTCAGAGGATGTTTGATCATTCGGTCCTTGACTAACATTGACTGTATCCCCCCTATTCTATTAGGCTTGGCTTCAGTACTATTGTAAAGCCAAGGTTACAATATGTCAAATGCTGACCGCGACGTGGGTCGAGGCTCGATCAAATCTCACAGAGGCTGTACCCGGATGAGCACAAGTCCCTTCCAGTGCGGATGCTTTCACATCCCAAACTTGATATCTCACAAAAAAGCCCCGCTGGCAACCGAAACCGGCCTCAGCGGGGCTCATGATTTTCCGTTCAGGACAAGAGCCCACGCCGCCCTTGGAACCTACAGAACAGGTCACCAAGCAGGGGGCTCAACCGACACTGGTACGTACTACCTGGCACACTCCAATCTGATGGCATCCAGGTTGACGTCCAGCTCTTTTCCTACCGTGCCCCATTTCTTCCAGGCGCGGATAAAGATCGTGATCTTGCCCGACGGAGCCAGAAATGTCGTGCTATAGTTTTCCATAGTCCCGGGCGCCTCGCGGGGGTACACGTCGTCCCACGGGATGGTGACCCAGTTCTGCACGTGTTGCCAGTTGGTGCTGCCATTGGCAGTGTAACCCCACTGGACACGGTAGGCATCGTCATCGCGATCCTCGTCCTCAGCCAGCGCCCGCAACATGCCGCTCATGGACAGCTTGTACTTTGCCCCTGGGACCAGCCCGTGTACGGTCTGGAAGATACCGGCGTAGCGATCAGGATCTGAACCATCCCGGCAGAGCGTGGTCTTGCAAAAGCTAGCGATTTCGATCAACTGCGAGTGCTTTCCTTGAGCAACCACTGGCGCCCAGGTTTCATCGTAGAAACCGTAGGTCACCTCGCCGCCATTCTGGAAGGCACCCCAACCGTTGCCCACGTCTCCGTTTGCCACTCGATGGAAGCCGTCCTCAAAGCCGCCGTTCTGCACGAAAGGCCTGTCTACACACTTGGCGTGGGAAATGTACTTGCAACGGCCCTCCGCGTCGCATACGATTGTATACCCCCCCGCAGGTGGCATGCCTGCTGGAGGCTTGGCTACGGGAGGCTTGGCTACGGGAGGCTTGGCTACGGGAGGCTTGGGCGCCGGCTTCACGCACTTTGTCGGGACCTTGAGCTTCTGGCCAACATAGACTTTGTTGGCATTCTTGAGCCCATTGGCCTTGGTAATGGCCTTGATAGTGGTACCATACCGCTGAGCGATGATCTTTACGTATTCGCCGCGCTTGACGACAACGACTTTCGTGCAGGCATAGGTACTGCCACTTGACGAAGATGATGGATTGGCTGCAGCACTACTCTTTGTGGGAATACACAAGCGCTGACCACGATAGACCAAATTCGCATTCTTGATGTTGTTCGCGCGTACTATGGACGACGCGCTGACGCCATACTTGCGCGCAATCTGGGTCAAGTTCTGACCGCGTGAGACCTTGTGCCAGGTCTTGCAGCTAGCAGCAGAGGCGCTGCCGGACGCAGTTGCTGGCAAGACAAACACGGACAGCAGAGCGATGAGGACCAACACGCTGATCATTCGGCTTTTCATCGGTTTAACTCCTTTCAACACCAAAAGGGCTTAGAAACTCAGATTCCGATTTACCATATTATACTGCAAAACTTTTTGTTTGTCAAGTCGCTCCCTGGTCGTTTCTCGTGTTGTTAATCTTTATCTACCGATTACATATCTTCTAATCACATCACATTTGTTTTCTAAATTTTATTCCCGTATCAATCTGATATTAACGCAAATCAAGTGTTTCTTCACGTTAGTGGCGTCCAATCAGGGGATTCTCCGATACAGATGTGAAGAACAACAAACGGCCGCATCCTGTTGGTCACAGGGACGGCCGTCGTCTATGTTGGGAGCCGCGAGTGCCACGTTGAGACCAGGCCGGGTCGAGGTCTGCGCTACGCAGCAACTAGAGAGGAGTTGGCGCCTCTATGCCACTCAAATCCACCACCGAGTCATACGATCCGTATGGATTCTCCTTGTGATCGTCGGCGTGCCAATCGTTGAGCCACTCCTTGCCATCTACCAGATAGCGAAAGCGATACTGCTGGCCCTGACTCAACTGGACGGTCGCCCGCCAATTGGCATCGGATCGGGTACGGGTCATGGGCGTGGCGGTGGTGTCCCAATCATTGAATTCACCCACCAGATTGACACGCTCGGCCCACATGGTCGAAGGCAACTCAAAAGTAACTGCTACAAGCCCATCTTTGCCAACTGGTCCCTTGGTAATCATGGCTTTTCCTCTATCTACATAGTAGGCTGAGAGCCATTATAACCCAATCGACGGGATGTGTCAATATGGGGGATTGACCCCCAGCAATTCTCAACAAAGGGAGATAGTGTATACGGGTGGAGGAATGACTTGGTCGTGGTCGCGCGAGATCGGGGGGACCAGATGGCAAAGCGGCTGTCGGAACTCCGGCCGACGCCACAGATTTCGAATTGCTGGAAAGCGCTCAGATGCGAATTGAGCTTTCTTTCTGAGTTGACTCTGGAGGGCCCTTGCCATATAATAGCTGAGATTCGGTCGAGGTTCGTAAGCTAACAGGTACGTGGAAAGTACTGCAAGAGAGATCACGACCTCAAAAGAGACACTCGATCTTGACGTTGGAGGAAGATTTGTGGGGCCATGGCCGATCTATATGGTATTGACCTCGAAGCGTTCAGCCTGGCACGGTTGAGGGAAACCCTGGAACGGGGCGAAGTGCTGCCCGGGCGCCAGGTCCTGAAAGAAGAGATCCCGGAGCGGTTTGCGGTGCTGCAGGCCATGGGCATCGACAATCTGAAAGCGTTGATCGATGCCCTGAAGACCAAAAAGCTCATGGAGGCATTCTCGCGGGATTCTGGGCTGCCCATGGACTATCTCGCCATCTTGCGCCGGGAAGCGAATAGCTACGTGCCCAAACCGGTGAACTTGGGATCCTTTCCTGGCATTGATCGTGGGAACGTGGAAAGACTGGCGGGCCTCGGAATCAAGAACTCGAAGCACCTCTTTGAGCGTGGACGGACCAAAGGCGACAGAGCTGACTTGTCCGAGCTGGCCGGGGTGCCCGGCGACGATCTGCTAGAATTGATCAAGCTATCGGACCTGGCACGAGTCAGCGGCGTGGGGCCGGTCTTTGCGCGATTCCTATTCGAGGCGGGGGCCAGCACCGTGGAGGAACTGGCGGCTTGTTCGCCAGAAGAGTTGTCCGAGAGATTGGTGGTCATCGTCCTGGAGATGGGATACACAGAGGCCATGGTCCCTTTGAAGGATGTCAGGCACTGCATCGACGCAGCAGGAGCACTCCCAAAGGCAATCGAGTACTAGCGAGTGTTTTTCCTGTATTCCGGTTTGCCCTGGGCCGGGGTTGGATGGGTGTCACCCGAGAGCATCGCCGCAGACGCTGCCTGGTTAATATAACAGAAGGATGGGACCTGGACGGGTGAGCAGGCAAGAGTCTATTGCTCTTCGATGCCAGTCAAATTGACGCCCATGGGCTAATACGGGGTAGAATCCTTTGGGAAAGTATCCCCCACGGCGGTGATAGAGTGAACAGATTGTGGAAAGAGAGTAAAGATGTCTGAACCACTGCGCAAGTACCTTAGTTTTGCGGTCGAAACCGCCCATCTTGCCGGCCGGGCGACCCTGGGCTATTACCAGACCGGCCTGCGGCCGGACATGAAAGCCGACCAGTCGCCGGTCACTGTCGCCGACCGGCAGGCGGAGGAGATCATCCGCAGCCGCATCGAGATCCACTACCCGCAGCACGCTATCATCGGGGAAGAGTACGGATTGAAGGAGGTGGCGGGAGCTAGCCACCGCTGGTACGTTGACCCCATCGACGGTACCAAATCCTTCGTCCAGGGAGTACCTCTCTACGCTGTGCTCATCGGCCTCGAGATCGAGGGCACGGTGGAGGTGGGCGTGGCCTATTTCCCCGCGCTGGATGAGATGATTGCCGCTGCCAGCGGCCTGGGGTGCTGGTGGAACGGCCGCCCGGCAAGGGTCTCCAGCATCCCAACCTTGGCCCAGGCCGTCGTTGCTTTTACCGATGTAGCCAGCTTTTCTGCCTACGGCCGCGCCGAGGCCTGGGCGCGCATCATGGAGGCTAGCTATTACCGCGCCGGTTGGGGCGATGCCTACGGCTACCTGCTGGTCGCCACCGGCCGCGCAGAGCTCATGCTAGATCCCATCATGAATGCCTATGACTGCGGCCCCTTTCCTCCGATCCTGAAAGAGGCGGGCGGCTATTTTGGCGACTGGCAGGGCAACCCGACCATCCACGGCAACGAGGCCATGGCCACTACCCAACAGCTGCTCCCTGAGGTACTGGCTCTGATAAGGGAGGGGTAGCCAACCAGGTTACTCTTTGGCTCCCCCAACGTCAGCGCTAGCGGAACACCGACCACCCAGGCGAGCCCCCTCCAGCCAAGCGTGTGATCAGCATAACTCTAAAGGTTTGTTGTCGTGCCCTTCTTACGCTATAATGCGGACTACCTCACACAAGGGGGAAACCATGAAGGACCTTCGACATATCTGCGAATTGATCTGGCAGACACTATCCGGTGATGCGGCCTGGCAGTCCGTCTCCGATCTGAGCCGCTTCCACCGCATCCAGGCCAGCCCCGGCTACCGCCAGGCGGCCCAGTGGGTCCACCAGCGCCTGCTCGAGGCGGGATTGGACTCGGAAATCCTCTCCTATGCTGCCGACGAAGAGACACAGCTTCTGGAGCTGGACCAGCTTCCAGGAGTGGGACTGCATCAACGCCACGCTGCACCTGATCGCCCCCGAGGAGCAGGCTGGCGAACTGGCCAACTTCCGGGCCAATCCCATCTCTGTTATCCAGCGCAGCGCGCCCTTTGAGGGCGAGGCTGAGGTCGTGCTGCTGAAAGACGGCAGGACGAGAGCGACTACGACGGCCTCGACGTGGCAGGCAAGGTTGTGCTCACCTGTGGGGACCTGCGCCGCGTCTGGGAACTGGCCGTCGTACAGCGGGGCGCCATCGGCCTGCTCTTTGACGGCATGCGGCCCGTGCCGCCGGTGCGACCCGAGGGCGATCTGGCCGACATCCGCCAGTACACCTCTTTCTGGTGGCTGCCGGGCGACGCGCATTGCTTTGGCTTTGTCCTGACTCCCCGCCAGGGCCAGGCGCTACGCCGCCTGCTGGCGGGAGCACGAAGAACCAGTGCATGCCCGGGTCAAAGTCGATAGCCGCCTTTACGATGGCACCATGGAGGTCGTCTCAGGCGACCATCCCCGGCAAGCACAGACGAGCGAGATCGTCGTCGTGGCCCATCTCTGCCACCCCATACCCTCGGCCAACGACAATGCTTCGGGGGCGGCCGCAGCCTTGGAGGCGGCCCGGGCGCTGCAGTCGCTGGTATCCAGCGGCCAGTTGCCGGCCCCCAAGCGTACCATCCGCTTCCTGTGGCTGCCAGAGATGACCGGCTCCTGTGCCTACCTGGCCGGGCGCGAGGACGACCTGGACCAGATGGTGGCTGGCATCAACCTGGACATGGTGGGCGAGGACCAGAACCAGACGGGCAGCTCCTGGCTCATCGAGCGCCCGCCCGAGGCTGCCGCCTCCTTTGCGCCCGACCTGCTGGCCCGCTTGCGCGACGAATTCCCCAAGATGAAGGGCATGACCGGCGTCTCGCCCAGCCACACCGGCATGGGCGCCTATCCCCTCTACCGCCAGGCCGAGGTCCCCTTTTCCGGCGGCAGCGACCACTTTATCCTCTCCGATCCCGCTGTCGGCGTGCCCACGCCCGATGCTCATCCAGTGGCCCGACCGCTTCTACCACACCTCGGCCGATACGCCCGACCGCACCGATCCCCACAGCCTGGCCCGCTCCGGGACCCTGGCGGCGGCCTACGCCTACTGGCTGGCCAGCGGCCGGCACTGAGGAGGCGACCTGGCTGGGCTACGAGATGGCTGGCCCGCTTCAAGGCCAGAGTGGTCGAAACCGCCCAGACAGCCGTGACAGAAGCTCAGGATCGAGCAGATGGCGAATCTCTGGCCCGGATCATCCTCGACCTCGATCGCCGCCTGGCCTACCTGCTGGACCGACAGAAGGCAGCCCTGGCCACGCTGGAACGGTTGGCACCCGTCCGATTGCCTGGTAGAAGAGCTCCAGGCCGAAGCCGAACAGGCTGTACGGCGCGAACTGGCCTGGGCCAGGGGCGGCGTGGACCTACACGCGGCCACTCTGGGCCTCGACCGCCTGCCCATCATCCCGCCCCGCGTGATTCCTGAAGAGGAGCAGCAAGCAGCGGGGCTGATACCGATGCGCCAGGTCCGAGGACCCATTCCGCTGCAGCAGTACTTGCACCGCCTGGACGATGAGGACCGCCAGGCTTGGCGCCAACTGCTCAAGGAGCGCAAGGGCTGGGGCGCATCACACATTGACAGCTCTGGCCCTCTACTGGGCCGATGGCGCCCGATCCCTACTCGGACATCGCCGACCTGGTGGAGTTGGAGACCGGGAGCCGGGATGTGAGTACTGCTTGCTCGCCTACTTTCGCCTTCTGGAGAAACTGGATTTCGTCAGATTATGAGTTCGCTGTATCGAGTTCGATGTTCGAAGTGCGATGTTCGTAGGCAGGCATCGTGAAAACGATCGAGCTATGCAGTTGAAGGAGAACCTATGCAGATTCTTGTGACCGGCGGCGCGGGCTATATCGGCAGCGTCGTCGTGGAGGAGCTGATCCGCCAGGGCGACGAGGTCACCGTGCTGGACAATCTGATCCAGGGACACCGGGCGGCCGTACATCCCCAGGCCGAGTTCGTCCTGGGGGACCTGGCCGACCGGCAGGCTCTGCAGATCTCTTTGCCAGCCACAGCTTTGAGGCGGTCATGCACTTTGCCTCGCACACTGCTGGTCGGCGAATCGATGCGAAAAGCCCTTCATGTACCTGGGCGACAACGTGATCAATGGACTCAACCTGCTGGAGACCATGGTCGACCACGGCGTCCGCCGTTTCATCCTGTCATCCACGGCCGACTCTGTTTGACCAGCCCGAGCGGATCCCCATCGATGAAGGGGAGCAGATCGTTCCCGGCAGCCCCTACGGCGAGTCCAAGTTCATCCTGGAGCGGGTACTGCACTGGCTGGACCAGCATCCACGGCCTGCGCTACGCGGCTCTGCGCTACTTTAATGCCGCCGGCGCCACTTCTGAACGGGGCGAGGACCATAGGCCCGAAACCCACCTCATCCCCCTGGTGCTCCAGGTGGCCCTGGGCCAGCGGAAACAGATCCAGATCTATGGCAACCGACTATCCCACCCGCGACGGGACCTGCGTGCGCGACTATATCCACGTGCTCGACCTGGCCCAGGCCCACATCCTGGCCCTGCGCGCCCTGGACGACGGCAGCCGGACCTACAACCTGGGCAACGGCCAGGGCTATACCGTCCGCGAGGTCATCGAGATGGCCCGCGAGGTGACCGGCCACCCCATCCCGGCCGTGGCAGGTCCCCGGCGACCCGGCGATCTGCCAGCGCTCGTCGCCAGCTCGGACAGGATCCGGAGAGAGCTGGGCTGGCAGCCCCGCTACCCCGATCTGCGCGACATCGTCCAGAGCGCCTGGGACTGGCACCGGGTGCATCCCAAGGGCTACGAGCCAAGCCTTCCACCCAGGGGTAGCCTGCATGCGCATTGCCATCAACGCCTGGTTCTCTGGATCAGCCTGGCACCGGCAGCGGCCAATACCTGCAACGGCCTGCTGCCGGGCCATGCCACCGGCGGTGGGACCTGAGCACCAGTTCCTCCTCGTCAGCCCCACCAGGCGTACCTGAGCGCCAGATCCCGGGGCTCCAACTCGAGTGTCTGGCCCATTCGAGGCAGCAGCGGTGGCGCAGCAGGCTGGGCAAGGTGCTATTCGAGCAGTTCTCCTTTCCCCGTGCCTGCCGCCAGTGGGGAGCGGACGTGGCCCACGTCCCCTACTGGGGCTCACCCTTGCGGCCAGCGGTTCCCACGGTGGTCACCATCCACGACCTGATCCCACTGCTGCTGCCCGCCTACCGGGGCGGGCCGCTGGTACGACTCTACACCCGCCTGGTGGCAGCCGCCGCCCGGCAGGCCGCCCTTGTTCTCACCGACTCTCTGGCCTCCAAGCGTGACATCGAGCAGCACCTGGGCCTACCGCCCGAACCGGTGCGCTGCATCTATCTGGCCGCCGGCGAGCAGTTCAGCCCGGAGCCGGAACCCGACGACGAACCCATCCGCGCAGATCTATGAGCTTCCCCGAGCGTTACGTGCTCTACCTGGCCGGCCACGACGAACGCAAGAACGTGGAGGGCGCTGGTCGAGGCCTTTGCCACCGTGGCCCAGGCGGACGACGACGTGACCCTGGTCATCGGCGGGCAAGCTGCCCGATCGGGACAAGCCACCCTTTTACGATCCCCGGCCCCTGGTGGAGGCGCTGGGCATCGGCGACGACGTGCTCTTTGCCGGCTGGGTGGACGAAGCCCACAAACCTGCCCTTTACCGCGGCGCGGCCTGCGCCGTCTTTCCCTCGCGCTACGAGGGCTTTGGGCTGCCAGTACTGGAAGCGCTGGCCTGCGGCACGCCTCTGATGACGTCAAATACCAGCTCGCTGCCGGAACTGGTCGGCGATGCCGGCTTCGCCCTCGACCCCGACGACACAGATGGCCTGGCCGGCGCCATGCTCGCCTGCCTGGTGGACGAGCCGCTGGCCGCCGAGCTCCGCGTCGCGGGCCGAAGCAGGCCGCCCGTTCAGCTGGGCGCAAACGGCCCACGAGACGCTGGCTGCCTACGAGCAGGCCAGCAGCTCAGGAGAGCGCTAGCCCATGCGCGTCTTGATGCTGTCCAAGGCCTGCATCGTCGGCGCCTACCAGAAAAAGCTGGAGGAGCTGGCCCGCTTGCCCTGACCTGGACCTGACCGTGGTCGTGCCACCCTACTGGCGCGACGAGCGGGGGGTGACCCGATCTGGAGCGGCAGCACACGGCCGGCTACGACCTGGTCGTCGAGCCCATGGCCTTCAACGGCAACTTTCACCTGCACTTTTATCCCGGACTGGGCAAGCAGATCCGCCGCGTACAGCCCGACCTGGTTCACATCGACGAGGAGCCCTACAACCTGGCCACGGCCCACGCCCTGTGGCTCTCCCGCCGCGCCGGGGCCAGGAGCCTCTTCTTCTCCTGGCAGAATATCATGCGCCGCTACCCGCTGCCTTTCCGCTTGCTGGAGCGCTACGTGCTGAACCACGCCGACTATGGCATCGTCGGCAACCAGGAATCGGCCGGGGTTTGGCGGGCCAAGGGCTACCAGGGCCCCATGGCCGTGATCCCCCAGTTCGGCGTGGATCCCGAGGTTTTCAGCCCCGGGGCCCCCGGGAAACTGGACGGGGCTTTATCGTCGGCTATGTCGGACGGCTGGTTGAGGAAAAGGGCGTGGATCTGCTGCTGGAGGCTCTGGCCGGACTGGAGGGCATGTGGCGGGCCTACATCCAGGGCAGCGGCCCAGCTCGGGAATCTCTGCAGGCTCAGGCCCGCGACCTGGGCATCGCTGGCCGGGTGACCTTCGACGAGTGGATCCCCTCAGCCCAGATGCCGGGCTATTACCGGCAGTTGGACGCCATCGTGGTTCCGTCGCGCACGCGCCCCAACTGGAAGGAGCAGTTCGGCCGGGTGTTGGTCGAAGCCATGGCCTGCGGCGTGCCCGTCATCGGCTCCGATTCGGGCGAGATCCCCAACGTCATCGGCGACGCCGGTCTGGTTTTCCATGAGGACAATGTAGGCGAGCTACGCACGAACCTGACCCGGCTTCTGCGCGACCTCGACCTCCGCGCGGATCTGGCCCAACGGGGCCGGGAGCGTGTTCTGGCCCACTACACCCAGGCGCAGATTGCCACAGAAACCTACAAGGTCTATCAGGCTGTATTGGCTACTTAGGTTGGGGCAGGGATTCGAGGTGTTTGGGGAGCCATGTTCCTTGAAATTCCAACTTGACAAGTCTCTCACGATATGCTAGAATGTGGAATATACCCAAGATAGTTAGGCGTGTAGCGTCCACAGACCACGGAGTGACCGGTATCCGGGGTGACGACCAACGCAGACAATGCCCACAAGTAGTAGGGCAAGACACACCAGAGCTTGGAAATCGGAGGTGATCACCATGTCATACCACGACACAGTCAGCGCTCTTGCCGAAGACGCGGAGCAACTGGAGCAGGTCTATCAGGCGGCGCTCAAGGCTGGCGAAACGGACGCCTTCAAACAGGCTATTGACGACAGCCACACGTCCGCACCCGAGAACCTGCTCTACGCTGCCTGGTTCTACCGGCTGAAGTACACCGCTGCCCAGGCAAAAGGCTACGCCATCGCCTGGGCCTGGGTCATTCCCCTGGCAGTCATCAACGGCTTGTTGTTCTGGTGGCTCTCGGACGATCGTTTTATGATCACCATCGAGGGCTTTCGGGGGACTGACAGAGACTTTATGCCCGCGATCGTCTTGCTGGCCGCGTCTCTCTCCGCCGTAGTTTGTGCTGATCTATCTCACGGCCGTCGGCCGCAAGCACTGGCGTCTGAGCGCACTCATCGGGATCCTGCTTCTCGCCGCCGGCGCGTATGTGCTCTTGACCTACCCGCAAGCGGGCACTGTGCCATTCCAGGAGCAATACCTCACTCTGATGGCTATGCATCTGCCCCTCCTGGCCTGGGCGGGTGTGGGTGCGTTCTTGATCGCCAGACATCGCGATCCAGCCAATCGCTTCAGCTTCCTGATCAAATCGCTGGAGGTATTCATTCTGGGCGGACTGTTCGTCATTGCCGGAGGCTTGTTCACCGCGATCACCATCGGCCTATTTGACGCTCTCGATGTTGACATTCCCAGAGCTGGTGCAGCGGTTGTTCATCGCCGGTGGTGTGGGGCTGATCCCGGTGGTGGCCACGGCCGTGATCTACAATCCAACCGTGCCCCCTGCCGAGCAGGCATTTGACGAAGGTTTGAGCAAGCTGGTGGCCTTGCTGATGCGCATCCTGCTCCCCTTGACGTTGCTGGTGCTGCTCGTCTATCTGGCCTTCATCCCCTTCAATTTCCGGGCGCCTTTCGACAACCGCGACGTGCTGATCATCTACAACGGCATGCTCTTCGCCGTGGTTGCTCTACTGGTGGGCGCGACCCCGGTGAGCCTGGCCGGCATCTCTCCGCGCCTGGCGCGCTGGTTGCGCCTGGGGATCATCGCCGTCGCGGCCCTGGCCTTGATCGTCAGCCTCTATGCCTTGGCCGCCATCCTCTACCGTACCGCCCTCGACCGGCTCACGCCCAACCGTCTGACCTTTATCGGCTGGAACGTGGTCAACATCGGCCTGCTCTTCCTTGTGCTCCTCTTTCAGGCGCGGGCCAAGGCGGGGCAGTGGCTGCACGGACTTTATCGCGCCTACAGCGCCGGAACCGTCGCCTATGCCGTCTGGACGCTGGCGATGATCCTGGCCATTCCCTGGTTGTTTGGCATCAATCAGGGTGAGGTCGAGGCCCTACCCGAGGCGGTGCAAGAGATCGTCTACGAGACGCCCACTCCGATCCTGCTCAAATGCTACAGACAGCCCGCACATCTACCTTCTCGATCAGGGCGAGAAACGCTGGATCGAGACCATCGAGACGTTCGACGACCGCGGCTATGTCTGGCGGGATGTCCGGCACGTTCGATGCGACGATCTGCGCAGCATTCCTGATGGCGTGCCAATCCCCGCGAATGCCGGCCCGCCGCCGCAGCCGTGATGCCGTGACGGGCAAGCGACTATGAGCAAAAGAGGCCGAGCAGGGGGCTCAGCCTCTTTTTGCTGGACCGTACTCCGATTCCAGATCGCAGAGCGCGGCAGAGGCCGGCAGGCAAGCCAAGGGGCGGTGGATGCCAGGCTACCAGGGCCTATGGATTGAACAGACCCCCATATTCCTCCGCCATCTTGTGCTCGGCATAAGGCACAAAGGGCACTCCCGGCCGGCCGGTGGCCAACTTGTTGCGATGGTAGAGGATAAAGGTCTGCACCCCACCCGATAGCGAGTACACACGCTCAAAGCCGCACTGGACCAATACCCGCAGAGCGACGTAGCTGGTGAATCCCACGCGGCAGTAGAGATACAGTGGCCTGCGGCCCATCGACTCTCTCAGTTCTTCGATTCGATCCCGAAGCTCGGTCAGCGGAATGTTGATGGCTCCGGGGATGTGCCATGCCTCAAAGTTTGCCGGGGGACGTACGTCGACTACCATCCCGTCCTCAAGGACTTCCGGGTAGTCATCGGCGTACCACTGGGCCAAGTCGCCCCGGAGCAGGTTGCAGGCCACAAAGCCGGCCATGTTCACCGGATCCTTGGCCGAGCCATAGGGCGGGGCGTAGGCCAGCTCCAGGTGCTCCAGGTCGTGCACGGTCATGCCAGCGCGGATGGCGGTGGCAAAGACGTCGATGCGCTTGTCCACTCCGTCAAAACCAACCACCTGCGCGCCCAAGATGCGGCCGTCATCGGGCGTGAACAGCATTTTCAGGTGCATGGGGTGCGTGCCCGGATAGTAGCCAGCGTGCCCGTTGGGGTGGATATAGATCTTGCGGTGGTCGATGCCGAGGCGATGGAGGGTGGCTTCGGTTGCCCCCGTACCCCCGGCCGTCATGTCAAACACCTTGACTACCGATGTGCCCTGCGTGGAGCGGTAGGCGCTGCCTTTGCCAAAGATGTGGTCGGCAACGATGCGCCCCTGGCGATTGGCAGGACCAGCCAGAGCAACAGCGGCAGGTTCGCCCGTGACGGTATCGGTCACCTGGACCGCATCCCCTGCGGCATAGATGTCGGGGTCCGAGGTGCGCATGTACTCGTCCACCTTGATGCTGCCCCGAACCCCAAGCTCCAGGCCGGCCTCGCGGGCAAGGGAGGACTCGGGAAGAACCCCAATGGCCAGGATCACCAGGTCGGTGATAACCCGTGTCCCATTTTGCAGCTCGACCTCAACCCGCCCCGAGACGTCATGGAAGGCAGCCGCCGCGGAGCCCAGGTGCATCTCGACACCATAGCTCTCCATGTGGTAGATGAGCGCCCGGTCCATCTCGTGGTCAAGGGGCGGGATGATCGACTCTTCCAGTTCTACCAGCGATACGCGCAGGCCACGCTGGCGCAGCGTCTCGGCCATCTCCACGCCGATGTAGCCACCGCCTACGACTACCGCGCTCATAGCTCCGGCATCCACCTCGGCCTTGATGGCATCCATGTCGGGGATATTGCGCAGGGTATAGATCTGGGGGTGATCGATGCCCGGGATCGGGGGCCGCAACGGACGCGCACCAGGGGTAAGAACCAGCTTGTCGTACGACTCCCAAAATTCCTGGCCGGCGTTTCGGTTCCGGACGAGGATCCGTTTCTCCTCCCGGTCGATGCTCAGAACCTCGTGCTCGGTGCGGACGTCGAGATTCAGCCGGCTCCTCAGGTCATCGGGAGTGACCACCAGCAACTGATCGCGGTCTTGGATGGCGCCACCGATGTGGTAAGGCAACCCACAGTTGGCAAAGGAGACATAACGATCTTTCTCCAGGACGACAATCTCGGCATCCTCGGCTAGCCGCCTGGCCCGTGCCGCGGCTGACATGCCGGCGGCCACCCCACCTACGACTACAATCTTCATGGCAAACCCCTTCTGCTCGGTCTTGGCTGCGTGAAAGGTCACTTCCCAGCGCCACCATTCTATCACATCTCACCCATCGGACAAAGCAGTGAAGCCGGCGGGCCTTTTCTCCGCTCAAGAACTGGTCCGGCTGGCCCCTTGCCATCGGGCCAGCGGGTCTGTAGGCATTCTGTACTCTATCTTGTCGCAGGTTGCGGGGACCCGAGCCGTCGTTACAAAGCCCATTTGAAAGGACATGAGCGGAGATCAGTCCTTCAGGGAAGTCAAGGCCAAACAGATCAGGATCGAGGAATCCTTTTGATCTTGACATGAATTCATTTTCATGATATAAGTAGATAAAATCACAGCACTGAGGATGGTGAGGCAATGATACGCATGGGAAAGGAAACGAAACTGACTTCGGCAGAGGTCATCGCCAGGACTGTAACGTTCTTTGGACCTGAGGGGCTGGGCCTTGAGGTTGAAGCGCAGTCTCCTTGCTGCGCCCGCCTCGTAGGTGGCGGCGGCTATGTGTATGTCGAGACTAATGACGACTCAGAATCTGGAGGTGTGGAAGTCATCCTCGAGGGCAGGGAATGGGAGGCCCAGATCAGGCAATTCATTGGCAAGGTGTAGCTTTGCACTTAACTAGAACCTTCGCAAGGGTTTGGGGTTGCATGTTGGATGGGCAACCATGAAAACGAGAACTGGACTGGTCCTCCTGGCACTCCTTGGCGTCGGACTCTACCAATACCGCCGCACTCTCCTGGCCCGCCTGTTGAAGCTGCCACCGCCGCACTATGCGGTGCACGTCCAGCGCGATATCCCAATATTCATGCCCGATGGCATCGCCCTGTTCACCGATCACTACTCGCCGATAGCATCCAGCGCTGCCAGCGGTAGAACCGGCGGGGATTTCCCCACCATCCTCATCCGCACACCCTATGGCCGGGGGAAAGAGATCGCCCTGGGGGGCGGCTATGCCCTGAGCGAGCTCCCGGCGCAGCGGTTTGCAGAACGGGGCTACCACGTGGTCGTCCAGGGAGCCCGGGGCTGCTACGACTCGGAGGGTGAGTTCAGTCCCCATGTCAACGAGGCGGCTGACGGCCAGGCCACGGTAGACTGGATCGCCCAGCAACCCTGGTTCAACGGCCGCCTGGGCACGTGGGGGCCCAGTTATCTAGGCTACACCCAGTGGGCCGTGGCCGCCGCCGCTCCGGAAGCCCTAAGCGCGATGGTGGTCATGGTCGCCAGCGCTGAAAACCATACCGTCAGCCACCCCGACGGGGCCTTTGGCCTGGAGACACGCCTGCGCTGGTCACAAGGCGTCTATATCCAAAACAGAATGCACCGCCGGCCGCTCCGCCAGCAGATCGTCCACCGTTTCTCCGGTGAGGAGGAACGCCGCCTGCAAGCTGCTTTCAGCCACCTGCCCCTGCTCGACGCGGATGTCATCGCCGCCGGCGAGCTGGTCCCCTTCTACCGCGACATTTTGACCCACAACCAACCTGACGAAGCTTATTGGGCGGCTAGGGACCACCGCGATGCCGTCGCCAGGGTCGCCGCGCCAGTACACCTCATCGGCGGCTGGTACGACTACTATCTGCGGGGGCTGCTGCGTGACTATGCCGCGCTCAAGGCCGCTGGCCGCCAGCCCAGTCTGACCATCGGTCCCTGGCACCACGCCCATCCCAGTGGGTTGATGGCCGGCCTGCGCGAGGGGCTGGCCTGGTTCGACGCCCACCTAAAAGGCCAGCCCTCGAACGCAGCGAAGGACCAGCCCGCCAGGAGGGGGGAGCGCACCAAACATCTTTTGAGCCAGAAGCCAGTACGCATCTATGTCATGGGCGCCGAGGAGTGGCGCGAGTTGGACGACTTTCCCCCACCGGCTCGCAGCACCCGCTTCTTCCTCCAGCCAGAGTCCGGGCTGGCCACAGACCTGCCCCCAGCCGAATCGCCCCCCGACCTCTACAGCTACGATCCCACCGACCCCACCCCGGCATTGGGCGGCGCGCTGTTGGCCCTGCGAGGTGCGGGCCCCCAGGACAATCGTCCCCTGGAGAGCCGGTCCGATGTCCTGTACTACACCTCAGCGCCGCTGAAACAGGACATCGAGGTCATCGGCCCGGTGCGCCTGGAACTCTATGCCCGATCCACCCAATCCCATACCGATTTCTTTGGCCGGCTGTGCGACGTGGCCCCTGATGGACGCTCTACCAACATCTGCGACGGTCTGTTGCGCGTTGATCCCGGCCAGCCCCATGGCAGGTCCACGACAAGCTCAGGACACTGCCTGCGGCTTGAGATCGACCTGTGGGCCACCGCCCATCGCTTCCGGCAGGGACACCGGCTACGCCTGCAGGTGTCCAGCGGCGCCCATCCCCGCTGGAGCCGCAACCTGGGCACCGGCGAGCCCCTTGCCACGGGCGTCAGCATGTGCTTTGCCCACCAAACCATCTACCACGACAAGGCCCGTCCCTCCGCGCTGGTCCTGTCGGTGGTGGCAACCCGCGCAAGTACCCAACACAATGGCCCGCCGCAACGTGTCGCGCCCAGA
This sequence comes from uncultured Chloroflexia bacterium, assembly GCA_963700285.1. Lineage (GTDB taxonomy): Bacteria > Chloroflexota > Anaerolineae > JAAYZQ01 > JAAYZQ01 > CAWANP01. Next base: position 48,215 of record CAVOXA010000003.1, read on the forward strand.
GACCAGCCCCAGAGTCCCGGAAGAAACAGGGCCGAGGAGGAACCAAAATGAGCGAACCCGTCATTGCCCAGACAGTCTTTGCTTTTGCCATAGATCCGTCCCTGGGCTTGCTCCGCCGGTGGTACGAATGCTTTGAAGCATTGGTCGCGGATCAAGACTTCCGAACAGAGTCATGCGTGGATGACCTTCACCAGATTTTTCTGCATCAGGCCGTCTTGAGTGCTCTCCTGGCAACCGCGGTTGAGCCTGCGCGGATCCGCGTCCTGCCGCCCGCCTACAACTATCCGTATAACCTGCACCAGGCTGTACCCTTTGACCGGCGCGCCGCCTCGCTCAACGCTCTTGTGTGCATCACTTACGCAGATCGCTCCCTGGATCCGAATGTGGTGGACGACATCGACATTCACGAGCCCCTGGGCTCGTGGCTGGCCCTCCATGTTACGCCCAATGACTCGTTGGCACAGATCCGATGAGCGGGACGTTGGCATGCTGGCGAGGAGCCATGGATCTATGAAAGCGAATTGGAGATGTCGATGAACACTGCTGAAGCCCATGTCATTGCCGAACGGGCCGGCGTCGTTCTGCGCCACGCCACCGGCAGCGACTTGCAGCGCCTGGGCGAGATCACCATCATCTGCTACGAGCCCATCGCCGCCAGCTTTATCGACATCGTCGGCCAGGAATTCTACAGGGGTACCCGCATCAACCCCGAGTCGGATTGGAGGGCTGACAAGATGAAACAGGTTCGGGATGCCCACGAACGGCATCCTGACCGGGTATGGGTCCTGGAAGAGAAAGGGTACGTCTTTGGCTTTGTCACCTTTGGAATCGTCGCCGAGCGGAACATGGGCTTCCTGGACAACAATGGCGTTCTGCCTGAGTATAGGGGCAAAGGCTGGGGCACTTTTATGTACCGCCATGTCCTTGAGCACTTTCGGAACGAAGGCATCCGATTCGTTTGGGTCGAGACCGACCTGGATGAACCGCATGTTCCGGCGCGGCGCGCATACGAAGCCGTTGGCTTTGACCGGCAGCAACGCATCGTGATCTACCGCCAGGACCTTGCGCGACGCAACCCCGGTTCGGACCTGATCCCTGAGGATTAGGGCTGGGGTGGCGTCCCGGCATCCTCCGGAATCGGCGCTCCGTCTGGCAGATCCCGCAGGTAACTACACGAAACAAAGCGCACGTCCTCCCACACGTGCCCTTCGGACACAAAGGTGTCAATGTCCTGGATCCAGCGCTTCTCCCCCTGCTCCAACCGGTAGATGTGGGGGCTCGTCCGGCACTTGAGCAGGACGTGAATCGGCGCCCCCTTCGCAAACCTGGCCAGGTACTCGTCCTCGACTACGTGCACGTCCTCCCAGGTCAAGCCCATATGCTCAAAAGCATCCAGGCTGCTGATCCAGCGCAGCTTGTCCTGTTCCAGGACATAGATCTCGGGGCCGCTGCCCTTCAGGACCAGCCCATCGCGGATGATGAGCGAGGCGGTCTCGGGCATGATACGTGCCAGGCTGACGCCGTAGCGGGTCACCGGGACGTTGACCAGGAGAAGCAGGATGGCAACCAGGATGGCCAGCCGGCCCAACATTTTGCCCATGTCGATGCTCGGCTGCCGGGGCGGCGGCTCCCAGCCCTCCTCGCCGGGCCGGGGTTCCCGTATCGACTTTGGAGGCACTGCCTTTTTCGTTGTCGCAGGGCGAGGCGCGGTCTGGCGCTGCTCGGCTACCCGGCGCTCCTCACCGGGAGGGGGCTCGGGACGAGGCGGTGGAACCGGGGCAGGTGTACCCTCCGGCCCCTTGGACCTTTGCACTTTCTGGCGCTCAACCAGAGCATCCAGCAATAGGTCAAGGATCTGGTCTGTCGTGGAGCGTTCGTCTCCAGGGATTTGGCTAGACATCATGATCTCCTATCGCACCACAAAGAAGCCGAGGACCTCGCCCAGGCTGGCAGAAATATTTGTGTAGAAATTGCCGCCCAGTTGGCGGAATAGCTCGAACTGCATACTGGGCGCGCCGATAAAGGGTCGCAGCGTCCAGGCCATCTGGCTTCCGACAAAGGCGTAGACGATGACCCAAGCCCACATGACCCAGCGGCGGGCGCTACCCCCATCCTTCCCCGAAGCGGACACGATCTTCATGCCCTGGTTCAAAAAGATCACGCCAATGATGCCACAGACGGCAAAGATCACCACGTTGAGCAATTTGAAAAACTGGTAGTTGCTCGTGGTCAGCAGGAAAAAGACCACAATGGGTGCAAAGCTGAGGAGCAACACGGCCGTGACCGTGATGGCGGTCAAAATGAGGGCAAAGTTTTGGGTCAGGCTCTGATTGGAACCAAAGAGCACGTTAAAGAAGTAGAGCGTTGGCGAGCAGATGATCAGCGTCGTGAGGAAGAGAAGGGGCAGCTTGACAGCCGAACTCAGCGTCTGCCACAGGCTGTGCGTCGAGCCCAGCACGGCCCCGTACAGGGCCAAGAACAGGATGCTGGAGATGAGCATGGCCCGCATCTTTTCGCTGAGCCCCACCCCATCGCGGACCTCGATGAAAAAGTGATGGCGGTTGCGCAGAATGGTTTCGATAACGGCTAGATCTTTCATGGCTTGATCGTCTCCTTGGCTCGGGATAAAGCAACGTTCCTCAGTCGCATCTACTGGCACTATCCCTACAGGTCATGCAGCTTTGGCGGGGGACGTCGTGCGCCACATTGCGAGGGACTGGCGCGGGCGGGTGGACGCCCAGAGCCCAGACGCGCCACCAGGCCAGAGGGTGATACTCGGCTGCCAGGCGTCCCAATAGCCAGTTGGCCACCAGGTAGAACAGCAGAATAGTGCCGCTGGCTACCAGGCCAGCCATCCAATGGCGACTGCTGGTGACGGGGCTGAAGGACGAGGTATCCGGGACGACTGTGCCCATGTCGCGGTAGTAGCGGATACCCACTGGAAGTGGCCTCATCGCCCACCAGAAGAGGGAAGAACGCCACGCCGCACCTGGCTTCCCGTCCACTGCTGCGAGGTCACTCACTTCCATGCCCCTGCCGCCGGCAAACCAGGGGTCCTCACCAGCGCATCGCCGGAAGGGCGACAAAGACTACCGTCAGCCCCCAAAAGACGACCCAGGCCACCATGGCATAGCGCCAGCGCTCAAACTTGAGCAGAGGGATGAGCAGCGCCGCCAGGGCGACGATCCAGAAGGCCGGACGGCCGAGGAGCTGGGGCCAGCCCAGGACGGTCCCATCTGGGGCAAAGGCCAGCCAGCGCAGGACCAGGGCACAGGCTACCGGCAGCCCAGCGGCGACGACGGCGTCAGCCGTACCCCAGCCCGCATGTGCCGCCTGCAGTTCCTGGCCGATCTGCTCTTCCACCCCAAAGCGGGCTGCCGCGAGGGCCAGTGCCTGTTCTGCGCCAAGTCCCTCAGCCTGGGCTTTGGCTACGGCTTCTTCCAGGTGGTCGCGGATCTCGGCCAGGACCTCCTGTTCGGTCTCACTATCCAGATCCATCTGGGACCGAACCCGAGACAAGAGGTGGTCAATGCCCGGCCCAGGCGAACTCGAGCGAGCCGTCATGACGTCACCTCGACCCCGAGAAGCTGGTTCACGTGCTGGGACAGCGTGCGCCAGCCCTCCAATTCCTCGGTCAGGCGGCGGCGGCCCCCGTCCGTGATGGCATAGAACTTGCGGCGGCGGGTGCCCTCCTCGCCGTGCCATTCGGAACGCAGAAAACCTTTGCGCTCCATTTCGTGCAGCCGGGGGTAGATCAAGCCCTCTTTGAAGCGAAAGTAGCCCTCGCTTTGGGCCTCCAGCTCTTGGATGATCTCGTAGCCATACATGGGCCGTTCTGCGTGTGCCAAAAGGCTGAGTATGATGACGGTCGTAGTCCCCTTGCGCATCTGTTCCTGGATAGTCATATGCATGCTTACCTTATAAACTTATGTATTAGTGAGTATAGCACATCTTGTCCGGGATGTCAAGAAAGTTCTTCAGACTGCTGCAGTACGATTGCCCTACGGATCAGGCCTTTGGCCTTGACATTGATGCCGAGGCCGGGTTCCCAAGGATGCACAAAGGGGCTGAGGGAATTCCTCAGCCCCTGGGTCTGGCCCGCCCCAACATCGGAGGGCATCTCCAAAAGGTTGCATGGCCCAGGCCGCATCCGCCCCAGCCGGACTTGTGGCGATGGGGTGGGCCTGGGATCTACCCCCTGCCTACCCCCGGTCTAGTCCCGTCGCGAGAACCCTGTCAGCAGAAAGACATAGTAAAGCATCGTCGACAACGCCTGGGCCAGCGCTGCGATGTAGGTCAGTGCAGCCGCATCGAGTACCTTTTTGGTCTCCTGCAGCTCGCGCCCATCGGCCAGTTGATAGGTTCGCAAAAGTTCCAGCGCTCGCTTGCTGGCGTTGAACTCAACGGGCAGAGTGATCAAGGAAAACACAACGGTACCCATAAAGAGGAATAGACCGATCCAGGCGATCGTCGTCGAGCCCGTCACCCCTGTAAGAAGAAAGCCAGCAAAAAAGATGAGTGGTCCCAGCCAGGAACCAATTCGGACTGCTGGTACCAGCCCCGACCTGAGTCGCAGTGGAGCATAGTTGGTAGCATCCTGCATCACGTGCCCAATTTCGTGGGCGACAATGCCCAGAGATGCGACCGAGCTGGTATTGGCCACCCCATCCGACAGCCGCAGGACATTCTTGCTCGGGTCATAGTGGTCGCTGAGCTGGCCGCGCGCCTTCTCGATGCGGATATGGTCCAGCCCAAGACTGCGCAACAGGATCCGGGCCGTCTCATAGCCACTGAGTCCTCGCGCGTTCGGCTTGCGGCTGTAGCTGGCGTAGGCGGACTTTACCCGCATCTGGGCATAGAACGCCAACAAAAGAGCCGGTAGAGCAAAAATCAGATACCGTGGATCCCAAAGAAACATGCCTTCCTACCTCTCCACCATACAGACATCGATCCAGGGATCGATGTCTCGGGTCAAACCAGCGATGGCGCTTGCCCGACGAATCACACGCCCATCAATACTGTCAGTATCATAGCACAGCAGCGCCTTGTCTACAAGCCTTGTCCCTGACCAAGTTCTGACACTTGCTTGTCAGGCGCCATCTTCCCCTTGCCGACGGTACACCGTCTGCCGGACCATTGGATTGATCTGGTCTGGTACCGGCAGGTTATCATAGTCGCACCGGCAAGGGCCGCCATGGGCGCAGCCGAGACAGCAAAAAGCACGGCCATCCACGATCGTCGTCTGCCATCGGATCACGATTCCACAGGTAGCACACACCAGTTCACTATTCATGGTCCAAGCCATCCCTCTCTATCCAAGATACGAGCTGATTCTAGTAGACGATCGTTAGACCAATGCTAGAAATCTGTTAGAGTTGCGTTAGAGTTTAGACGTTGGACAGCACGCGGAGGAAAAGGTTCTGGCCCGCTGGAGGGTCACCAGCCGGTACCTCTGCCTGCCGCTATTCAGCGAGAGGTGGATGTCATCGCGGGGCCAGCATGGGAGAATACACTCCTGCCAGACAGTGGACGGGGGCTGGTTGCACAGAATGGCCAAATGCGTTATAATAGGGTTATCGCCATGGCCGTCCGCAACAGGCACATTGCAGCCATGTTGCTAGCGCTTCCGGGCGTACCCACGTGCTGATGCGCCCACCAATAGCCATTGTTTCGTTTTGCTTGTTGTAGGAATCGTCGCAGCCTCAGTCCCCTGTTGGCCTGCCAGAAAGAACCTGGTCTTGCCCGCCCTTCGAGGGGACCTTCATCGATGGAGACAAGCCACGGCCCGTGCGTGGTGCATCAAGCCAGGGCGCCAACGCCATCACGGTCGCTCAAGCAGAGGAGCCTATCGTTGCTCAATCCGGCGTTCGACGCTGCGTCGCGCGCTCAGAGCCAGGTTGTAATCCGAATTGTAATGCCAATGCGCTATACTAGCACTCGTGACTTGACACCCTTGTCGTACAGAAAAGGACTAAAAAGGGGGATTGGGGTCTTGTGAGGCTGTGATCTGATGACGCTGAGAATTCTTTTTGTCGAAAAAGACATCACCACCGCCGACCTGTTGATGCCTAGCCTGGAGCGCAAGGGCTATAAAGTTTCCGTGGTACATACGCTGCGCCAGGCAGCCAGCCGGATCCGCGCCCTGTGTCCAGATCTGCTGATCATGGACATCGCATCTTTTGGCGTTCGGGGCTACAAAGTCAGTGACGAAGTCCGTGCTCGACTGGAAGGGGTGCCTACAATTCTCCTTCTCGAGAAGGGCCATGCCAGTGCTGGCAGCGCCGCAGAGGCGTTCATGACACCTCCCTTTACCTCCCGAAAGCTGCTCTACAGGATCAAGAAGGTGGCACAGCATCTGACCCGATGCGAGATCCGGGCCGGGCACCTCGCCGTGGATCCGCAAAGCCGTACTCTACGCAAGGGCGAGAAGGTCATGCACCTCCGTCCCAAAGAGGCCGACCTGCTGAACCTTTTCCTGGCCAGTCCAGGCAGGGTGATCAGCCGGCAAGAACTCATGAAGCGGATCTGGCAGACGGACTATGTGGGTGATACCCGGACGCTGAGCGTTCACGTTCGCTGGCTTCGCCTCAAGATCGAGGACGATCCCAACTCCCCATGCTACCTGCGTACCGTGCGTGGCGTGGGATACCGGTTCGAGGTACCAGAGTCTACCCCCCAACTAAAGTAGCGGCCCAATCCAACGACAAACGGGACAGCACACACGCCTGTCCCGTTTTGATGTCGCACCACCTCTGACGAAAGGTAATGATTTGCCGCGGGCGGGCCGATTAGTCCTTACTCCGTAGATGGGGGAAGAGAATCACTTCGCGCAGCGATTCCTGGCTGGTGAAGAGCATTGTCAAACGATCTATGCCCATGCCAAAGCCGCCTGTCGGCGGCATACCGTAACTCAGCGCGGCAACATAGTCCTCGTCCAAGGGATGGGCTTCCTCATCACCAGAGGCCAGAGCTTGGCTCGTAGCCTGGAAGCGCTCCCTCTGGTCCAGGGGATCGTTGATCTCGCTAAAAGCGTTGCCCAACTCGAAACCGCCGATAAAAAACTCAAAGCGTTCTACCGTACCAGGCTCGCCCGGCTTTCTTTTGGATAGCGGTGAGACCTCCACGGGATAGTCGTACAAGAAGGTGGGCTGGATCAAGTGGGGCTCTACATAGTTGACCAGCGTGGGATCGATCAGCTTGCCCCAACTGGCCTTGGGTTCTGGTGTGCCCCCAGTTTCGACAATGGCCCTGTACAGACTTGGCGCATCGCGATGATCTTCGTAGTCAATACCCATGACCTCGCGAACGGCATCGCGCAGCCGCCAGCGGCGCCAGGGCGGTGCCAGATTCGATCTCCTGCCCGTCCACAGAGATCTTGGTCGTTCCCAGCGCCTCCTGGGCCGCATAGGCCACCATCTCCTCGGTCAGGGCCATCACGTCCTGGTAGTCAGCATAGGCCGCGTAAAACTCGAGCTGGGTGAACTCGGGATTGTGCTTGAAAGACACGCCTTCGTTGCGGAAATCGCGGCCAATTTCATAGACTCGCTCAAAGCCGCCGACGATGAGACGCTTGAGATAGAGTTCGTCCGAGATGCGTAGATAGAGCTGCTGTTTGAGCTGATTGTGATAGGTGACGAAAGGCCGGGCCGCCGCCCCGCCATAGATCGGCTGCAGTACGGGGGTTTCGACTTCGAGAAAGCCTCGCTCGTCCAGGAACCGGCGGACCGCAGAGACGATCCGGGATCGCACCCGGAAAATCTCGCGAACCTCTGCGTTGACCGCCAGATCCACGTAGCGCTGCCGGTAGCGCAGCTCCTTGTCGCCGAAAGCATCAAATACTTGACCGTCCTTCTCCTTGACCACAGGCAGAGGGCGCAGGGCTTTGGATAGGACGCGCAGCTTTTCCACGCGGACGCTGGCCTCACCGGTACGGGTATAAAACAGCTGCCCCGTTGCCTCCACAAAGTCGCCCAGATCCAAATCGCCCTTAAAGATCTCGTACATCTCATCGGCCACCACATCGCGTCGCAAGTAGAGCTGGATGCGGCCCGTGCCATCTTCGATGTGGGCAAAGGACGATTTACCCATCACTCGGATGCCCACCAAGCGTCCTACGACGCTGACAAGGATGGGGTCAGCCCCTTCTGGGGCTGCTTGCAGAGCAGCCATCACATCGGCTGCCGTATGGGTCCGGTTGGCTCGCGCCGGGTAGGGGTCAATGCCTGCCTCGCGCAAGCGTTCTAGTTTGAGCCGGCGTTGCTGTTCCTGGTCACTCAGTCGTTCTTCGGCCACGGGGCTCTCCTCGATCCTCGATCATCAAGTTGCCAACATGAAGAGGCAAAGCGCTTGCACCCTGCCAGAACCTTACTCGATCTGGAGGATCTCCATTTGGACGTGTCCTCCTGGTGAGTCATAGGCTACCCTGTCGCCTGCCTTGTGACCCAACAACGCCTTGCCCAGAGGCGATTCATTGGAAATCCGACCGGCGCCAGGGTTGGCCTCGGCTGAGCCTACGATGGTATAGGTCTCGGGCTCAAAGCCTTCCTCAAGCACCGTGACCCGCGCGCCAAGCCCTACATTATCGTTGCTTCGATCCGACTCGATGATCACCGCGTTCTTGAGGATGGCATCAATGGTCATGATCCGCCCTTCGAGAAAAGCTTGTTGGCGCTTGGCCTCCTCGTAGCCAGCGTTCTCCGAGACGTCACCGTCCATCTTGGCTTCGTGGATATCTCTGGCAATTTGAGGCCGGCGCACGGTCTTTAGGAACTCGAGTTCCTCTTCTAGTTTCTGAAGACCTTCGGGGGTCAGAAAATTCTCGTTCGCCATGATTCTCCTTACACCTCACCAAACATCATTTACTTACATCCAAGATACCAAAAAGAGCACCTGAGACAGTTTGCCTCAGGGCCCCTGTGGAACAAAAAACTGAGAGACCGGCTCTCAGTCCATCATTTGGATACATTATACCTCAAAAGGCGTTCTTCTCAAAATCTCAAGGTGCGTCTTCCACTCGCATACGCTGTGGGTTTAGATTGAAGGATTGGTTGCTTCGAGGAACCAATCTTGACCGAAGGGAGATGGTCGGGTACAATCCGGTGGTAGCAAGTAAGAATGGCAGGGGGCGCCATGACCGACGATCGCCAGGTTCTACAGACCAAGACCGCAGAGGTCCACCGCCGGCTGTTGGAAGCCTACGGCGAGCCTCTGTGGCGGCCTCACATGGACCCGGTCTCCGAGTTGGTCAGCACCATCTTGAGCCAGAACACCAACGACATCAACCGTGACGTGGCCTTTGACCGCTTGGTGGCCCGGTTCCCCAGATGGGAACTGGTCCGCGACGCGGACGTTGAGGAGGTTATTGAGGTCATTCGCCCGGCCGGCCTGGCCAACCAGAAAGGGCCGCGGATCCAGGGCGCGTTGCGCATCATCACCCAGGAACAGGGCGAACTGACCCTCGATTTTCTGGCAGAGTACCCGGTGGAAGAAGCGAAAACATGGCTGTCGTCCATCAAGGGTGTGGGTCCCAAGACGGCGGCCATCGTCCTGCTCTTTTCGTTGGGGCGCCCCGCCTTCCCCGTGGATACCCACGTGCATCGGGTGACCAAACGGCTGGGGTTGATAGGGCCCCGGACCACACGTGAAAAGGCCCATGTCGATCTGGAAACACTCGTGCGGCATGAGGACTACTATGCCTTCCACCTCAACCTGATCCGCCACGGCCGCCAGGTGTGTACTAGCCGCAAGCCCCACTGCTCCGACTGTAGCCTGACAGACCTGTGCGATTACTACCAGATTGAGGGGCAGTGACGCAGCTTGTCTGATAGGCCACGACCAAGCAGAGCCCAACCCAAAGAGCCGGCGCCATCTTCTTGTCGGTTTTTGGCGCCAAAAGGGATTGACAACATACCCCCTGGGGGGTACAATGGGCACCGGGTTCGGCGTTGCAGAGAGCTTTCGCCTTCTGTTCGCCACCGCGAGAGATCCGTCCCGTGTGACCTTGAAGCATCCAATCGCCCGGACTGATCAGAAAAGAGTCATACAACTTGGCTGAAATCAACTATGTCGGTCATGCCACAGTCATTATAGACATCGGGCAGATCCGCGTACTCACAGATCCCATACTCCGGGACCACGTCCTTTTTCTGCAGCGCCACGGCAGCAGCGCCGCCCTGGACCTGCTGGATGAACGCCCACCTGACATCGTGCTCCTGTCCCATCTGCACTACGACCATGCCGATCTACCTTCGTTGCGACGACTGCCATCCAACACAATGGTCATTGCCCCACGAGGCAGCGGCAAATACCTCCAGCGCTGGGCCGGTGTCCACGTCCACGAAGTTGTCGAAGGGGACAAGGTCCAGGTAGCCGATGTCGAGATCAGCGCAATGCCCGCCGAGCACGGTTGGGGGGTGTCGGTCCCCCGGCCCATGACAACCTGCCTGAGCTATGTCATGGAGAATCGCCTGTCGATCTATTTTGCCGGGGATACAGATCTCTTTCAGGGCATGCACGAGGTGGGCCAGGAATTCGACCTGGACATGGCCCTCTTGCCCGTGTGGGGCTACAGCCACCGGGTGGGTGCGGGGCACCTCACGCCATTGACAGCCGCCCAAGCCTTGACAAGGCTCGAGCCACGTGTGGCCGTGCCCATACACTGGGGTTCGTTCCGCCTTGCAGGCCCGCATACTGTCTGGGATGCGGTGGACTATTTAAAGCACCCACCTCGCGCCTTTGCCGAGCACGCTTTGCGCATGGCTCCCCAGACTGAGGTACGCGTACTCCAGCCTGGTGAGTGGACGACGCTGAACTGAGGGCATCTTGACCCTTGGTGACGCAGATCGCCCTCAGGGCGAGGGCCGGAGCATTTTCGAATAGATTCTTGAGGGCATTTCTGCCCGGATGCTTGGGGCGAGCCGATGACCTTGGAACGACGCCTACTGAATATCGCCCTCATTTTTACCACCATCGTGGTGGTCGGCGGCGTCGGCTATATAGTCATTGAAGGTTGGTCATGGATAGACGCCTTCTACATGGCTGTCATCACGGTGACCACCGTCGGCTTTGGCGAAGTCCATCCCCTAACCTCAGCCGGGCGGCTCTTTACCTCGGCCTTGGTTGTCCTGGGTGTGGCCGCCATCACCTATTCCTTCACTGCTTTGGCCAACTATTTGATCGCCGGCGAGCTTGGGGACGTGCTGGAGGAGTTCAGGATGAAGCGCAAGATAGAGGCTTTGCACGGACACTATCTCGTCTGTGGTTTTGGCCGCGTCGGACGGCAGGTATGTACCCAACTGGAACAGGAAGGATGCTCCTTCATCGTCATTGACAGTGAGAGCCATGCAATCGAACAGGCCAAGGCTCTGGGCTATCCGGCTGTGGAGGGTGATGCCGGCAACGATGAGATACTGCACCAGGCAGGTATCCTCCAGGCCAAGGGCCTGGTCGCCGCAGTGGAGAGCGACGCAGCCAACCTATTCGTGGTACTCACCGCCCGGACGCTCAAGCCGGATATCTATGTCGTCGCCCGTGCCGACTCTGAGGACAATGAAAGAAAACTAGAGATCGCCGGCGCCGACCGCGTACTCTCGCCATACAGCCTGGGAGGGCGCCTCATCGCCCAAACGCTTCTCCGCCCCGATGTGGTAGATTTCCTGGAGGCGGTGATGTACGACGACTCGTTGCATCTCTTTCTTGAGGATCTGGCGGTCGAAGCAGGGTCCACTCTGGCAAACAGCACAGTCGGTGAGGCACGGATCCGCGAGACAACAGGGGCCAATATCCTGGGTCTCAAACATGGGGACGATGTCTTGGTCTCCCCCGGTACAGATCACCCCCTGCACCCCGGCGATATACTCGTCGCCCTGGGCACGCGCCAACAACTGGAGGACTTGGAAAAGCTACTCCAGGCATC
>CAVOXA010000004.1:0-121493 GCA_963700285.1 uncultured Chloroflexia bacterium
GAGCTGGGCGTTGAGGTCGTGCTGCCGTAGGGCGCGGGCGGCAAAGGCGCGCAGGTCCTCCAGCAGGCGGGCCACAGTATAGTGGGCGCCCCATTGCTCCGGCAAGGCGCCGGCGGCCTCGGCCAAGGAGCGCTGGCGGACCTCCGGCTCCATGCCCGGTAGCTCTCCCTTTGCCGTTCCCTTCCCGATCGTCGGCCGCCGCATGTCCCGCTTTGCCCAGGATGCCCGCAGGCGCTCCTTGACCCGCACCAGGCTGCCCACCTCGGCCACGTTGGCGGTTCCGTCCGAGTACCTGTCGCATCACGTCCTCTCCTCCCTGTCGTCCCGTACTGGGCCAGGAACTGCCGCCGGGCGCCATCCGGGCAGCACGGCGTCGGCCACCACCAGGTTGACCTGGTTGATGCGGGTCTCGTCAATACCCTCGCCGCCTCGGCGCCCGGCCCTTGATGTAGAGGGACAGCCCGGCCAGTTGCACGGCCCGCAGGTCGATGTCCACGCCGTAAAGGTTGTGGCGCAGGATGCCAGCCGGTACCTCCTCGTCAGGCAGGGCGTCGGCGCCACCGAACCATCTTCGCTTCGTGCCTCTGTGAGATTTCCTGGTAGACCTCGAAGGCGTAATGCCCAAAGTGATGGTCCCACAGGCGGGATTGAGAGGCCGATGTCCTGAGGACGCTTCGCCGCCCGCCGCGCCGGGGCCAGGGGGTTGTTCACCGGCGACGCCGGATCCAGCGCCAATCCACCCGCCCCCGCTCTCCCCCTCTCCCCCTTTCCCCTCCCCCCGTCTCCCCCTCCTCCGCCCCCAGCGGCTCCGGCACGAGATAGTCGCACTTTTCCCGCACCCGCGCCGAATCCGGGTGCATTTCCAGCCAGAGGCGGCCCAGGGTGTTGTCCACCAGGAACTTGACGCACCCAGCGCGGGGTGAAGAACTGGTTGATGACGGCGACCTCGGCCGGGCGTCGCGGCTTGCCCCGCTTGCGGATGGCCTCTTTCTGCTCGGCGTTGTAGAACTGGTAGAGCCAGCCGATGATCTCGTCCTCCAGCCGCAGGCTGGGCCTGTGTTGCCGGCACGCTCGTCCAGGTCATTGACGGCAGCAACGCAACTCCGCAACGCGGTGTGGCTGGGCCAGATGAGCGTGTTGACCGGCGCCGCGCGGCCTTCGCCGGAATGGCCGCCCAGGCCGTCCGCAGGGTCCCCCACGTCAAACAGCAGCCGAAAGTCACGGTAGACCAGACGGCTAACCTGGCGGATGGCCTCGCCCAGGCCCTCGTCGGGACCGCGGCACAGCTCGGGGTGGCTGTTGCGCAAGTCATAGTGCGCTCGGCTGCGCCCGCCGTAGGCATCTCGCGTCGTATCCCTCGGGGATCAGGCCGCGCACCTCCAGCGCCTTGAGGGCCACCAGCCGGTTGAGGTGGGTGTAGGCGATCTCGCGCACGAACCAGCCCACCGCCTCCTCGCGCTGTTTGGCAGTGGCCTCCCCCGGGTCGCCTACGCCCATGCGACGCAGCTCCTGAGCCAGGGCGGTATCCATCCGCTGCCGCTGGGCCATCGCCGCGTCGTCGTCCCAGATGTGGGGCAGCTTTTCGGGCTCGATCCAGCGGCCGCCGGCGTAGCCGTAGCGCCGGAGCTGGGTGTCGATGTCGTCCTCCAGGGTGTGGCGCAGCTCGAGGACGAGGGCTTTGATGGCGCGTTTGGCTCCTTGGTTCACAGGTTCACCTCCGGGTCTGGCCACGACGGGAATCGGCCAGTATACCCTCCACCACATGGTGATAGATGCGACTCTCGCGCCGGTAGGGATCGGCGGCCAGGCGCGCCTCCTCGGGGGTCAGCTCATCAAGGAAGGCGTAGGCATCCTGTATCGTCTGTATGATGGTGTCAGCGGCGACCAACTGCTCGCGGCGCACCAGACGCTTCAGGTCCGCCCATTCGTAGCGGGCTGATGGCAAGCCAACCAGAAAAGCCCCGGGATCGAAGGCGTAGCGGCTCTCCCAGCACTTGAGGACGGCGATCCTGCGGACCAGAGCGCGGTCGTAAGGCCGTTGGGCCAGCAGGAACAGGTCATAGATGTCGCGGACGCGGCTGCGCTGGACGGCGGCGCGTACCTTTTCGCCGACCATCTCGTGCAGGTCCAATGCCGGCACGACCGGCGGAGCCGTCTCCATCCACTCGAAGTAGCGCTCCTGGCACAACGTCGCCGGCTGGACCGGCAGCAACGGTTGGCCACGAAAGCTGATCTGCAGGCCCAGACGACCGGCCGCAACCCACTCGTGACCGTAGGTCACCTCCGCCCCACAGGAGTCGACGGTCGCATAGTAGTCAGAGCTGGGAACGGTGAAGGCAAGCCCGTAGTAGGTCCTTCCGTGCAACACCTCGACCAGGTCGAGTACGAAGCCATCGGGCGTTGTCTCGCCGAGAGCGGTAAAATCCAGGTCCAGGCTGAAGCGTCCCGTCTGGCCCAGGTGCAGCTTGCGGATGGCCGTACCCCCCTTGAACGCCAGCCGATCGAGCAGGTCTTCCTCAGACAGGATCCGGAGCAGGTAGGTCAGGACGATCTCTCGCTCGGCTATGTCGAGGTCCACACCGGCGTCGGCGGCGTACCACTGCACCAGCCGCTTTTCGATCATCAGTGCACCTCGATCTCGGACAGTAGCTCTCGGCTGGGCACATTGTCTACGACGCGCCAGGTAGGATCATAATCTCCGCCGGTCCCCCAGCGACCTGGCCGCCCCAGATAGGGCGTGTTCCGGCCGATGCCTGCCATGAGTTGCGCTCTGGCAGGGCCTTCTATTGGCAGCGACAACAGGTCGGCCAGGTAGCCCAGGCGTTGTACCAACGACTGGGAACGGAACCGCAGCGCATAGCCGGCCAGGCGGTCCCAATCCAGGTGGCCCTGGCCCCGGCGCAGCATGGCCGCGATCTCGGGCAGGTCGCCCGCGTAGGCCGGACGGTCGAGCGCGTCCACAATCGTCTTCTCCGGCTCGGCCATCATGACCCTGCTGCCATAGGCATCCACCTCGGCCGCGCCAAAGAACTTGTGGTCCGCCTGAACCACCAGGCGATAGGCCTTGCCCCGCACGGTGAGCAGTCGCCTGGCCTTGCGCACCGGAGTCGCAATGTAGACTGTCGCCGCCGCCTGCGGGGACAGTCCGTGGAAAAAGGCCGCAGTCGCGAACGAAAAGTAGTAGGGCTCCACCAGGATTCTGCCGAGAAAGAGGGGATTGGTGTCGGGAAAGGCGTGCTGACCCCGCTCGGCCGGGATCAGTTCATAGGTGCCAGGGGTGATGGGCGCCAACCAACGGCGGCGCGCCAGGCGGTGTAACACCTGGCGGGCGTGGTCGTAGGAGCAGTCCAGAATGGCCATAGCTTGCTCGATGGTGACCACCGGCTGCTTCTCCCATTCCAGGTGCAGGACAAGCCTGGATTCGAGCGGTGAGAGCGGTCGCGCTACTGGCATCGCCAGCCCCTTACATAGATTCTCACTTTGTGACGCAAATAGTCACAAAGTGGTTTCTTCCTAAGTAAATATAGCAGACTTTGGTCTGAAGGGCAAGCGGGGGGCCACCGAGCATCAGGGTTGCTGCAAAGTCGTCAGAGTTGCTGATCGCCCCGCCGTGAACAGATGTTCCGACACATTTCCCCCTTTCGCTGCAGCTCGGCCACCAGGCCACGCCGCGCGGCCCCCAGGAGGCTAAATCAACTCCACGATCTCTGCCTTCTCCAGCGCCTCATCAATGACCTGGCCGAGATCCGCCAGCGCTGCGTTGCGGCCAGCCTCGTCACGGATCTGGCGCTTGCCCAGCACCGACGCCAAGGACACGTACTCCACCACGGTACCGGCGTGGTCCTCCTGCTTCAACCGCGCCTGTCGCTCGCGTACAAGCCGCTGGCTGGTAACAGTGGGAATGGCCAGGATGTGCGTAGGCAGCTCGTGGAGAGCTGCCTGGCACTCGCCACATGCCAGACCATCTGGCGCCCAGCGGAGGCCAGGGCAGCCGTAGGGATTGAGAACCGCCGCCGAGATCTGGGCGCCCTCCAGATCTGTCCCGTGCCCCTTCGAGTGCCTCTGCCCGTTGACTGTGCAGGGCCTCGTAGGCTTGCTGGAACTGCGTCTTGAGCGGAGTGTGGATCGCCTGGAACTGGGGCCATTCTTCGGCAACCTCTCCGGCCGCCATCATGTCGACCAGACCTTCCCGCCATTCGAATGCCTGGGCGCCCAACTGCTCGGCGGCTTCAGGCACCTCACGGGCGCGATTGACCGCGGCTGCCAGCCGCCTGGCCCGTTCAAAGATGGGCAACTGCTTGTCCAGGACCACGAACTTGTGGAGCGCGTGCGCCCGCTGATGCCATGCCTGGATGGCCGCAAGGTTCTCCAGGAAGGCCTTGACGACCTGGCCGGGGTTGCTGAAGCGTGTCACCTGTCTTACCAACTCGCGGGCCCCCGTCAGGGCTTCCGGCACAGGATAGCCGGCCGGCCGGAGCTGCAGGATCAGCCGTTCGGTCCGGCTATCCCACTCATGCAATGCCTCCCGAATCTGCCCGGCGATGACGTTGGCCGTCTCCTCTTTGGGCAGCGTGCCAAATAGTACCTTCAGCTTCGGCCTGCGCCTGGCGCAACTCGCCCGGCTCCACCGGCACGTCGGGATCGTAGACGATGAGTGCCCGCCTGAAAGGATGTGTCTTGAACACCGCTTGGGCTGCCGGCGCCGTGTAGTCTGAATAGCGCACGTTGTTCTCCCGGAGGCTGATCAGGCCGGCCCGGAACATGGCGGCAAAGATCAGCCGCACGTTGGTCGGGTGCCAGCCATAGTCGCCGCCAGAAAAGTGGTCCTCCAGCGCCTTGCCCGTCATGTCCAGGCCCCGGTTGTGGCGCTGCAACAGCTCGCGCTTCACCTCATCCACGACGGCGCTGTGCTGGTTCAGGTGCCCATCCTGATCGAATAGGTCCAGGTCACTCCCGACCGATGCCAGGGCGTAGGGCGCCACGGTCAGCGCGGCCTCGATGTTCTTGTCCACAGGTTTGACGGCAGCCATCTCAAAACGAGGATAGACGTGCGGCACCACCTCAGCCAGGGCCCGATTAAAGATCGGGTTCAGGGTGGTCGTCCGCCCGTCCAGCTCTTCGGCCCGGCCGTTCCAGATCAACGCACCGTTGACCAGGGACCCACGCAGCGCTGATTCGATCTTGCTGCTCAGAGCGGCTAATTCGTTGCTTTTCTCGCGGATGATCTCCCGGTCCTCATCGGTCTTGGCTGCCTTGTCCTGCCATTTGCCAAGTACGGCCTCGAGACGGATCTGCCGGGTCAACAGCGACCTCAACGCTGGTTCCGCTGCGCCAACCCAGTATACCGTCTCGGGATGCGAGAAGCTGTGGATCTGCTCCAGATCATCCGCGCTGAAATCAGGATCGAGTTCCTGGTAGAGGGGCGAGTAGACCTCCAGGACCATGCCCTCGCCGGTCCTGAACTCCTCACCATCCCCCGTCACCGTCACGTCGAAGGAACGCATGCCGCTCTTGTAGTTGAGGCTGCCGATAGGCCGCAACAACTCGGCCAGGGCCGCACGCGCCGCCCGTCGCAGGTCGATCTGCCGGACTCTTACGCCAGCCAGCTCCTCCTCGAAACCCTTCTTGGCCCCCGTGAGGAACTCCCAGGTATCGTCCTCTCGCGCCACCACGTACCGTGCATCGCGCAGTCTGGCCAGGCTGGACTCAACCTCGGCCTTGAGTGCAGAGGGCGCGGTCTCTACCTCGCGGATCAGCGCCTGGGTCAGGGTATCGGTGGTAATGGCGATCCAGGGTACCGCCTGTAGCAGGTACAGGACCTTGAGCACGCGGCTGTCCAAGTTGCGGTAGCCTGGCAGTTGGTCGGGTAGCCGATCCACCTCTCGCTTGTCCTGGGGCTGAAGATCCACAGCGATCTGGTCGTAGACCATGTCGAGCGACACCAATTGGCCCAACGGCCCGCTCAAGAACCCGTTGTTCGGATTTCGCAGCACGCCCTGGGCCATGCCAATCATGCTCCGCGCCTCCGAAGTCATCTGAAAGCCGGTGGCCGTGCTGCTCTTGACCTGCTCAAAGATGGCCTGGATGAGGGGCGGATGGTAGGGCAGAAAGGGTGTGTCGGACACGAAACTGTCGCCTGTCATAGCCGGTAGATCGTGGCTGCTCCCGGGCAGAGCGGACAGTCCAGTCAGGAGGCCCGCATGGTCCTGGTAGTAGCCTTCAAGCTCGGGCACGCGCTCAGCGTCCTTCTTCAAGATACGCTCTTCGAGCACGCGCTCCACGTCGTCGCTGGTCAGAGCCAGACGGGTGTCAAAGCGCGCGCCGATCTTGCCAAAGGAATCCCTGACCTGCTGCACGCCGGCGATGACGGCATCCAATTTGGCCTGGGCGGTGACGATCAACCACAGCTTGCCCTTGCCCTCGGTACCGAACTCCTCGGCGATGGACTGCAGCTCCAAGAGTTTCTGTGCATCGTCGCCGACGAACTGGCCGATCTCGTCCAGGATGAACACCAGGTGCGGCGGACGTTCGGGATCGCCCTGGGCCGCCAGCCCGTCGACGTACTCGCTCAGGTGCCGCGCCAGGTCTTTGATGGTGAGGGACGGTACTTCGATGGCCCGGCGAAAGGCATCCCGTGCCTCCTCGCGGGTTGTGTATCGCTGGGGAGCCACGGCCTGGAGCGCCTCCACGACGGCCGATTCGACAAAGAGGACATCGTCACGCTCCTCTTCCCAGGGATTGCCAGTCCGATTCAGCACCTCACCCTTGAATGCCTGGTACAGGTCGCGTTCGATCAGCTCCATCTCCAGACGGGCCACGCCTGGTTCGGTGCTCAATCCCCGATGCGCCAGGTAAGCGCGATACAGGATCTGGCTGACGCCTTCATCCTGTCGCACCTGGTCCTGCTCAGCCTTGATATTGAACATGATGACCCGGCTGTCAAGCATGCGAAGCCGGTGCAGGAGGGCCTCAATCTCGGCCCGGCGGGGGCTTGTCCCTAGGCGATCCAGGAACACATCTCTCGCACGACGACCCTGAAGGTGCTTGGGGATCGGCGATTCAGCAGCCAGTACCGGGTTGCGCAGCAGGTAGCTCAGGATCTTGGCAAAGTGGGACTTGCCTGACCCAAAGAAGCCGGATATCCAAACCCCGATCCGGTCGGTTTGGGCCAACCGCGAGTCCGCATATGCCTCGAGAAACTGGCCCAATCCTTCTTCGATGGAGTGCGTGGGCACGTACTCGCCCAATTCCGTCGCCACAGTCAAAGCACCAGTGTCCGACACCTTGGCTACAGGTGCTATCACTCGATCCAGGGGGTAGACAAAAAGGTCACGGAGTTTCGTCATCTGTCACTCCTGTGCTATACCAAATCGCGAGTGCGGTAGGTGCCACTGGCACGACGGCCAAGCAGCAGCAGTTCGCCGTCGACGCTCACTTCCCCGGGATAGAAGAGCACCAGGGCCGTCGGGGAGGTGATCTGATTGGTTATATCATGCAGCACCCCGGCCAGGCTCAGGTAGGGGTAGACTAAGGCGGTATCCACGACAAAGATGATCCCGTCTCCAGGGAGCCGGTCAGCGGCCTGTAGAAGACGTTCAACCATCTCTTTGCGCGCATGAGGGCCCATACTGCGCTGGAGCCATTCAGGCTCGGTCTTTTCCAGTTCAAAGAGCCGCTCCAGCCGCCCTTGCCGCTCGTAGTGGGCAAAGATGGCCCCCTTGCAGGACACGGTGACGGCGGGAATCCCTTGGCTTTCCAGGACGCGGATTAGCGTATCGCGCTGGCGGCCACAGGATTCCTCTTCCTCAGGACGGTACACCAGGCGGAGGAAGGGCACCCCTGTGTTTTGGGCGAGCGTATCGCGGTGGTGGAGAAGCAGGGTTTCCAGCTCGTCAAACTTGTCCTGTAAGGGCCTCAACGCATGCCTCCAAGGTTGGATAAGTCCAGTCCAGATCCATGACATCGGCTTGGTGCTTAAAGGTACAATGCCCCTCGGCTGTGGACTCTTCCAGTAGATCGATCACATCCTCCCGTTCCAAGAGGAATAACCGCCACGTCTCAGCGTTCACCGCAGCAGGGGCAGATGTCAGTGCCTGATCACGCAGCCGGTATAGAACGTAGACAAAGGCCGGCAAGGGCACGTACAGGCGGGCGAATGTCTTGCGCTGCGTGCCCTCCAACAGACCAAAATCGCGCAGGATCGACAGGATGTTGCTGACCACCTTGTCCCGTGTCTGGGGCGACCAATCCGTGATCTCGGGATGACCCAGAACCAGCTCATCAAAGAAGGTCTGGACATCCGACTTGCTAACGCCGCTGAACCCATCAAGGTAGCGGGGGTAGACACATTGGAGGACCGTGTCATGGAGCAGGGGTTCCGACCGGCAGAACTCGTAGAAAAGAACCAGGCGCGAAGTAGATGCGTGATGGCTGTGAGTCACCATTTGTGCCAGAGGGGCGACGAGATCCTGGTCTGTCAGATAACGGCCATAGACCTTTTTCCAGACGGTCTGGCGGGTCGCCTGTGTAGTCTTCTGTAGTAAATCTTGCTCGAGGGTACGCTCCCGGACCTCATCTAGGGAATACCCTCCGTCGATTTCCCGCAGCACAGCCAAGCTCTCGTCCACCAATGCGCCTTTGCTGGAGAGATTGCTGGTATAGACAGGGTTGGGGAGATCCATCCTCGCTCCTCGTCGTGGGTCCACAGCCAAAAGCAGAAACCCGTCCTTGCGCAGGACGGGCTCCTGTGGTAGACAATCCACACCTGGGCGCCCGCATCGCGCTGAGGTCATGCCTCGGGCTGGGCAACAGCCGCGAGGATTCCTCTTTCTATGAATAGCTAAGGCAATTATACCACCGTTGATGGGGAAAGGCAAAGAGTGGCCAAATTCGAACGAAAAGAGGATGGCTGATGACAGCCATCCTCTTTTTGAGGTCCGCAAGCCCACGGGCCGCCAACCCCGCCGGGAGTCTGTTCTCGTTGCGCGGCTGGGGGTACCTTCAGCAGAGCAACAAAGATGCCTAGACCACAACCTCCCGCGCCGCGCGGATGTTGGCCCAGGGCGCGTTCATCGGCGTCACGCAACCCGTGCCCAGGATAAAGCGCCGCCCGCCGGTCTGCTCCAGGGCATCGCGGGCCTCGGCCCGGACATCCTCGGGCGTCCCGCGGACCATCGTCTCCCACTGGCG
This sequence comes from uncultured Chloroflexia bacterium, assembly GCA_963700285.1. Classification (GTDB taxonomy): domain Bacteria; phylum Chloroflexota; class Anaerolineae; order JAAYZQ01; family JAAYZQ01; genus CAWANP01. The sequence continues at coordinate 9,190 of CAVOXA010000004.1, forward strand.
CAGGCCGCCCAGCACCGCGCCCTTGACCCGTGCCTTGCCCTCGCCCAGAGTGGGCGGCGTCTCGCGGTCGTGCCAGTTGACGACCTGGACCGGGTAGTCGGCCACCAGGTCGAACATCACCCGCGTGCCGTGCAGGTGCAGCACGTTCAACCACAGCCCATCGGCGGCCTCTAGCAGGCGGCGGTCCGAAGGGATGCCGAAAGTACCATACTCGTCCTCGTTCAGCAGCGCATAGCTGGCGTGCTGCACCGCCAAAAAGATGCCCGAGATGCCCCGCTGGCGCGCCGCCTCGATAAAGCGCACCGTCGTCTCGGTGATCGTCTCCAGCCCGGCCAAGACGGCTGCCGGGTCCTCGCGCAGGTGGGCCGTCAGCCTGTCCCTGCCCACCAGGTTCTTGGCACTGGGACAGCCCGTTAAAGATGGTCTGGATAAAGGGCACCTCGTCGCCCAGCTCCTGGTGGATCAGCTCCAGGCAGCGGAGCTGGCCGCCCAGTACGCCCTGCTCCGGGTCCAGCACTTCCAGGGCGCGCCAGTCCTCCGGCGTCTGGATGGGATGGCGCGTGTACTGCCGCGTCCCCTCCTCGTTGCCCAACCACTCGTCCTCCACGCCCCAGTCGCGGGCGCAAAAGCTGCTGGCCGGCGTCACCTTGACAAAATCAAAGTCGTACTGCCGCTGAAAGGCCACCGTCGACGCGGCCAGCGCCTCCGGGATCTGGTCGTCCCCCGGGAAATGTCGCCACAGGGCCACAGGCGTCCGGTCCGGCGCCTCGCCGCGGATGGCTGCTTCCAATCGCTCTCGCTTGCTCATCTCTGTCATGGTCTGCTACCCTCCTGGGGCCATTCTGCCACAGACCCTGGTTTTCGGCAAGTGGGGTGATTGCTCGCATCTCACCGCAGAGACGCAGAGAACACAGAGAAAAGCCAAAATGGCACCTCCACTGCCTGTCATTCCCGCGCGCCCCTAGCGGGAATCCATGCTACCGGTAACCGGCTCCAGTAGCCCTGGATGCCCGCTAGCACCCCTTCGGTTCCTCAGGGCAGGCATGCGGGCATGACAGGAACTCGGCGACCCATGGGATAGGATTGGCCTTAATCCCAGGGCAAGGGCCTTGCCCCTGGCTTGGTTCGGTGCTATAATCAGGCGACGGCAGCAATTGGAGGCAAACAGGAGGCAACACATGAGCCTACAGATCGGCATCGTCGGGCTGCCCAACGTGGGCAAGAGCACCCTCTTCAACGCGCTGACCAGCGCCGGCGCGGCCGTGGCCAGCTACCCCTTCACCACCATCGACCCCAACGTCGGCGTCGTCGAGGTGCCCGACCCCCGCCTGCTGACCGTGGCCGCCATCGTCCAGCCCGACGAGGTCAAGCCCGCCACCATCGAGTTCGTGGACATCGCCGGGCTGGTCCAGGGCGCCCACAAGGGCGAGGGCCTGGGCAACCAGTTCCTGGGCCACATCCGCAACGTCGACGCCGTGGCCATGGTCGTACGCTGCTTCGAGGATCCCGACGTGGCCCACGTCACCGCCGAGCTGGACCCGCTGGCTGACTGCGACGTCATCGACCTGGAGCTGGTCCTGGCCGACCTGGCCACCGTGGAACGCCGCGAGGAAAAGGTCCGCTCGGCGGCCAAGGCCCAGTCCCGGAGCACGCGCGCGAATTCGCGGCCGAGCTGGCGCTGCTGGAACGGCTGCAGCGCCCACCTGGGGACGGGGCGCCTCGCTGCCCAGTTCCCCGCCTCGGACAAGGAGGCCGAGGCGCTGCAGCCGCTGAATCTGCTTGACCGCCAAGCCCCGCCTGTACGTCGCCAACGTGGGCGAGGATGACCTGCCCGAGGGCGGCCCCCTGGCCGTACCCGTGGCCGAGCGTGCCGCGGTCAGAAGGCGCCCAGGTCGGTCGCCATCTGCGCCCAGTGCGAAGCCGACCTGGCCGACTGGCCGCCGGACGAAGCCGCCGAGTATCGCGCCGAGTTGGGCCTGGAGGCCTCCGGCCTGGAGCGGCTGATCCACAGCCAGCTATCGCCTGCTGGACCTGATCACCTTCTTCACCGCCACCGGCACCAACGTGGTCCGCGCCTGGACGCTGGAGCGGGGTCAGACGGCCTACGAGGCCGCGGGCAAGATCCACACCGACATGCAGCGGGGTTTCATCCGGGCCGAGGTAGTTGCCTACGCGGATCTGACCATCAGCCGCAGCTTTGCCCAGGCCCGCGAGCGCGGCCTGGTCCGCCTGGAAGGGCGCGACTATGTCGTGCAGGATGGCGACGTCATCCACATCCGCTTCTCGCCGCCGCGCTAGATACAGGCAACGCCTTCTGCTCCCACTCTCTGCTCCCTCCGCGTCCGTGACCCGGAGGTCTGCGCTCATGTGAACAACCTTGCATCGGATCACGGATCCGATGCGAGCGAAACGAGTGCCCCATCGCCTGCCCTACCCCACACACCCCACCCCGTTTGCAAAAAGCCGGCGCCTGTGCTATAGTTGCGCCACTGTCAGAGGGCCGGTGTGTAGACCAGTCCCGGCCTTCTCTTTCCGCTTGTGGCAGGACCACAGGCAATCCCATGGAAAGGAGGACGACATGAGAGAATACGAGCTGTTCCTTGTCATTGACGCGGCCGTTGAAGAAGAAGAACTGGCCGCCATTGTCGAGCGAGTGACCGAATTGGTCGCGTTGGGCGATGGCAAGACCGGCGGCGAAGTGATCAAGGTAGACCCCCGGGGCAAGCGTCGGCTGGCCTACCCCATCAGAAGAAAGACGGAAAGCCAAGACGTCATTTTCACGCTCCAGACCTTGCCTCAAGCTCTCCCCGAGCTTGAGCGATTCCTCAAGTTGCACGAGCAAGTTTTGCGCTATCTCATCGTGCGCACCGACGAATAGACGAGGGGAATCGCTAGAGGGACCAAGATCAGCGAATATCGGGTGGAGAACGCATTTCGGCGAGTTCAGGCTGGAACCAGTACAAGCAAGGGAGTTGCGGGCATGGCGCGGGGCATGAACAAGGTGACGGTGATCGGATTCGTAGAGCGCGGCCCCGAGATGCGATGTGCATCTGACGGGCAGATGGTCACGTCTATTGGCGTGGCAACCGAGCGCCACTGGATCACCAATGCCGGTGACGCCCGCCAATCGACCGCATGGTTCCACATCGTCGCCTGGGGAAGTCTGGCAGAATCTGCAAACCGCTGGCTGCAAGAAGGACAGCGGGTCTATGCCCAGGGACATTTGCAGACCCGGCAATGGGAGGATGCGCAAGGCCAGCGGCAAGTCCGTACTGAGGTCGTCGCCGACAAGCTGATCCCCATGGACCCCAGCGATGCCAGCGATGGGGAGAGGCCGGCGCGCGCGATCAAAGATCTGCCGCTCTGCCTGAACCGGATGATGGTTATCGGCAATCTCGGGCGCAATCCTGACATGCGGTACACACCCGACGGGCAGGCCGTCACTTCTTTCAGCATTGCCGCGACCCACAAGTGGACCGCGGCCAGCGGAGAACGCGGGGATGCCACCGAATGGTTCAATGTGATTTCGTGGGGCAGCCTGGCCGAGATTTGCAGTCAGTACCTGAGCAAAGGAAGCCGGGTGTACGTGGAGGGTGAATTGCGCACGCGCGGCTGGGAACAGCCCGGCGGCTCCAGACAATTCCGCACAGAGCTTGTGGCCAATGAAATGATCATGCTTGGCCCCCGCCCCGCATCAAGCGGGCCCAACACGCTCTCGGATCAAGCAAAGCCAACCTACCTTTCTGAAAGCCTGCCGGCTGCAGAAGGGCGAACCGTTGGAACAAAGGAGAATGAAGGCAAGGATGACTGAAGAACGAGAATCAAGACCGACCCAATCGAGTAGCCAGGGCCGGCCGCCGACGCGGTCGGGCCCACCGAGATCAGGCCCGTCCAGGTCAGGCCCCCCAAGACGCGACTACAACCGCGGTCGGGGTGGCCCTGGTGGCGCACGAGGACGCTTCACACGGCGCGCCAAAGTGTGCTCCTTCTGTCTGGAAAAGAAAAAAGAGATCGACTACAAGGACCTGGGCACCTTGCGACGATCGCTGACCGAACTGGGCAAGATCAAGAGCCGGCGCAAAACAGGCGCCTGCGCCAAGCACCAGCGCCGCCTGTCCATAGCGGTCAAACGGGCGCGATATCTGGCCCTGCTGCCCGTCACTTCCGAGCACATCCGGCGCTATTGAGTTCCGGTACCAATCGGCCCTTGCCCTCGTTCCCTCAGGCAGCATCCTCGCAGATGCCGCTTCAGGGAACGCAAGGGCTTGGCGCCAGCTTTCGGCTGGATACTGAGCCCCACCCCGGGGATGGGGCCCTATCCAGGCGGGGATGAGCGCCAGGCGCTGACATCCGGGAGAGAGAAGACCATATGGCCAAGCCAAAGCAAAGCAAAGGCGGTTCCGGGAAACGCTCGCAGCGCAGGAGCGAGTCCGAGATCGCCCTACAAACCAAGAAGCAGATCGCTATCAGCCGGCGACAATCCAGACAGAACCGCTATATCTATCTCGGCCTGGCCATTGTCGCCCTGATTATCCTGACCGTTCTAGGTTTCGCCCTGATCCAGGAACTAGTTCTCAAACCGGCCGCTCCCGTGAGCAGGGTCAATGGGACCAAGATCGCCCTGGACGACTACGAGGACCTGCTCCAGTTCCGTCGCTACACCACACACATCAACATCCGCAACTTCCAGGACCAGTTGCAGAACATCGATACCAGCGACGCGAACAACCAGTTCCTGGTCTCGATCTACCAACAGCAGTTGGACCAGATGCAAAACAGCCTGGCCCTTTTGCCCGAGACCACCCTGGACGCGCTCATCGATGACGCCTTGATCCAGGAAAAGGCAAAGGAAGCCGGGATCACGGTCACCGATGAGGAGGTTGTCCAGAGCATCCAGGAAGACCTGGAGGGCGCCGCGGCGCCTCCTCCCCAGGTGCCCATCACAGGTACCCAAGAGATCTCGACGCCAACGCCGGTACCGCAGGAGGAACTGGACACGATCCTCCAGAATGCGCTGGACAACATGGGGCTCAGCAAGAGCCAATACCAGGCCATTGTGAAGGACGGAATGGTCCGGGCCGAGGTCCAGGATCTGCTGGCCAGCCAGGTCATCTCCCAGGGGCTGGTGGTCCACGTTCAGCTTATCCAGACAGGCACTGAGGAAGAGGCAAGCGCTGCCATGGCGCGCATCGAGGCCGGAGAGGATTTCGCCGTCGTCGCCACCGAGGTATCCACCGACACCATGTCGGTCGCGGACGGGGGAGATCTGGGCTGGGTCACAACCGGCCAACTGGCCCCCCGCTATGGCGAGGAACTGGAGACCGCGGTCATGGCCGCGCAGACCGGGGAGCTGACCATCGTGCAGAGCGGTGACAAGTACTACCTGTTCCTCGTCGCGGAACGGGACGAGAATGGGCCGCTGCCGGCCGACGTACTCAGCCAGCGCCAGGCATCCGCCCTCACCGACTGGCTGGAAGAGCGCAAAGCATCGCCAGAGGTCAAGATCGAGCGCTTGCTGGAACCACAACAGATCCCGCCCGACCCCTTTGGCTACATCTCGGGCACAGGCAGCCCCTAGCCGGGCAACGAGTGAATTCAACCTCGGGGGATTTACGCAACCCCCGAGGTCTTTTTGTTTTTGGGTCTATCCTCAGACTGGCGCCCCAAGACTCCCCCGATCCACGGCCCAGGGGGGGCTGGCCCGGAGGAGCGGCCCGGAAGCGCTAGTGCGCCTGCCGCGTTACCTCGATCACATTCGGGAGTCGCTCAATCTGATCCAGGATGCTGACCAATTGGCGGATGGAGGTGATCTCTAGCGTCGCCGTCAGCGTCACCAGGTTGGTCTTCTGGGGCAAGGTTGAGGTCACCCCGCGCATGTTGACCCCCTCAGCCGCGATGACCGTGGCAATGTCCCGCAGCAGACCATCCCGATCCCAGGCCCGCGCCCGTATGACCACCGGGTAGATACGCTCCTCCACGGCGCCCCAGTCCACCTCAATGAGGCGTTCTACCTCACCCTGGTTGGTGCGTACCAGGATGTTGGGACAGTTCCACTTGTGGATCGTCACCCCACTGCCGCGGGTCACATAGCCGATGATAGGTTCAGGGTCGTCCGGCTGCGGTTTGCAGCACTGGGCCAACTGCGTGTACAGGTCGCCGACCCCCTTGACGCGGATGCCCTCCGGCGTCACCGCTATCGCGGCCTCTTCCCCCTCGGGAAAGACCTCATCGCGGCGCAGTTCGTGCAAGACCCTGGCCGCTACCCGCTGCGTGTTCAGATCGCCAAAGCCGATGGCAGCCAAAAAGTCGTCCAGGTGCTTGTACTCAAAGAGGGCCGCGACCTCCTGGTGTGTGACGCCGTCGGCCAGATTCAGCCGCTTTAGCTCCCGCTTTAGCTGCTCTCGCCCAAAGGCGATATTCTCCTCGCGATTCTGCAGGCGGAACCAGCGGCGGATCTTTTGCCGGCTTCGCGCCGACTGGACATAGCCCAGCTCGGGTCTCAGCCAGTCGCGGCTGGGACCTCCCTGCTTGGCCGTAATGATCTCCACCTGGTCGCCGTTCTTCAGCTTGTAGGTCAAAGGCACGAGGCGCCCGTTCACACGGGCGCCCCGGCAGCGGTTGCCCACCTCTGTGTGGATATAGTAGGCAAAGTCGATGGAGGTCGAGCCCGCGGGCAGATCCAGCACCTTGCCCTGAGGGCTGAATACGTAGACGCGGTCCTCCAGTACATCGGTCTTTAGGCTGTCTACGAACTCCCTGGCGTCCTCAACGTCAGAGCGCCAGTCCATGAGGGAGCGGAGCCAGGCCACCTTGTTCTCAAAGGCCGAGTCGCGCCGGGTTCCCTCTTTGTAACGCCAGTGGGCGGCGATGCCCAACTCGGCCCGGCGATGCATTTCTCTCGTCCGGATCTGCGCCTCAACCGTTCTACCCTCCGGTCCAACAACCGCGGTATGCAGGGACTGGTACATGTTGTCTTTGGGCGTTGCGATGAAATCGTCAAACTGGCCGGGGATCGGCTTCCACTGCGAATGAATGACTCCCAGCGCCGCGTAGCAATCCTGCAGGCTTTCCACGACGACCCGCAGACCCCAGACGTCATAGATCTGGTCAAAGTCAACATCCTTGCGGCGCATCTTGCGATAGATGCTATAGATGTGTTTGGACCGGCCGTCAATCTGGGCCGCAATGCCTTCCAGGCGCAGGCGTGACTGCAGCTCGGCGATGACTCTCTGGATATAGCGATCCCTCTTTTCCCGCCGCTCTGCGATGAGGCTCGCGATGTGATGGTAGGTATCCGGATCATAGTACCGCAGACCCAAGTCCTCCAGCTCCCATTTCATCTGCCAGATGCCAAGGCGGTTGGCCAGGGGGGCAAAGATCTCTAGCGTCTCGCGGGCAATGCGCTCGCGACGGTCCGGCGACAGGGATCCCAGCGTACGCATGTTGTGCAGTCTGTCCGCCAGCTTGATCAGGACGACGCGCACGTCATCCACCATGGCCAGGAACATCTTGCGCAGGCTCTCAGCCTCCTCGGCTTCGATGTCGCGGCTGCCCATCTTGCTCATGGTGTCGATGTAGGCCAGTTTGGTCACACCATCCACCAGGCTGGCCACCTCCGCATCGAAACGCTCCTCCACGTCCAGGACCGTCCAATCGGTGTCCTCGACCACGTCATGCAGCAGCGCGGCAGCGACCGTGTGGTAGTCAAGCCCGAGTTCCGCCAGCATGCGGGCAACCTCCACACAGTGGACGACAAAGGGCTCGCCTGAAACCCTCGTCTGTCCATCGTGCGCGAAAACCGCCTGCTCGTAGGCCTTCACCACCAGAGCCAGTTCGGCCCCGCTGAATCTCTCGGCCGCCCACTCGATCTGCTGCACTTCCGCCACAGACAACTCCCGCCCCAATCCATCGAAATGTCACTGTAGTATAGCGCAAAACCAGGTTTTGTGCAACCAGACCCTCTCATCCTATTAGGGCTGTTGCATAGAACCTGTCATGTCCGCGATAGCCTGTCATGCCCGCGCAGGCGGGCATCCATTCGTGCAATTGCCTGATCCGGCACTGGCGGACCACTTGACGTCGTCGTGCAAGACCAGTATACTTGCGGTTGTTCTGACAGCCGTACCGACTTGGGCCCAACCGGGTGCAGCTCGATCGCCAGTGAAAAGCCGGCGTCTATGGTGGGCGCTTTGCCGCCAGGGGACGCGAGTCCGCAGCAAGAGAGAAGACATGTTTCCGTTGGGGCACGTAGCATACACCTGGGCAGCCGTGACCTGGCTGCAATCACGGGGCCAAGCGCGGGACCTCGACTACCGGGGTGCGGCCCTGGCCGCCATGCTTCCGGACCTGGTCGACAAGCCCTTGTCCCTGACCGTCATGTCCAATTCCGGCACCAGCCAGGGTCTGAGCCACACGCTCCTGGGGCAGGCCCTTCTGACACTGGCCGTGGCCCGGTTCAAGCCAGGGTGGCTGCCCTACGCGCTCATCAGCAACAGCCACCTTGCAGCGGACCAGATGTGGAAGTACCCCCGAACCCTGTTCTATCCCTTCTCCGGGCAGCTCGACTCCTGGAAATTCATGGGCACGCCCTCGGCCATGCTCAGCGCCTACGCCGAGATCGCCACCCGGCCGGCCATCGTCGCCGTCGAAGCCCTGGGGGTCGCACTGCTGGCCTGGGTGGTGCGCAAAGGACGGCTGCAGACCAAAGAGGGCCTGGTCCAGCTCCTGGCAACGGGAAAGCTGGGAGTTGGCGAGGGGAAGGAACCGTGCGCGTAATTGCGGGCAAAGCCAAGGGCATGCAGTTGCAGGCGGTACCGGGCAGCGGTACGCGCCCCATATCCGACCGGGTCAAAGAGGCCCTCTTTAACATCCTGGGGGCAGAGACGGTGGGCGCCCGCCTGCTCGACCTTTTTGCCGGAACGGGTAGCGTGGGCATAGAGGCGCTCAGCCGGGGGGCGGAACAGGTTGTTTTTGTCGAAAAGCGCGCCCAGGCCATCTCGACCATCCACGCCAACCTGCGCCACACCAAGCTCCAGGCCGGCGGCCGCGTCGTCAAGGCCGACGTCTTTCGGTACCTTCAGGGTGAGCCGGAACCTTTTGACCTCGTGTATGTCGCCCCTCCCCAGTACGAGGGGTTTTGGAGCCAGACCCTTCTGGCGCTGGAGGCCAATCCGGGCTGGCTCAGCCGGTACGGCCTTGTCGTCGTCCAGATCTTTCCCAAAGAACTGGAGGCCCTGCCCCTGGAAACCCTGCAACTGGTCGACCAGCGCAAGTACGGCAGCACCCTGCTCTGTTTCTACGAACCCGCCCCGCCCGGCACCTAGCCCGCCGCCGGGTGCTCGGCTGTGGTCCAGCACAAGCGATGACTCATTAGCGGCCATCCAATAACAGCCATCCAATAACAGCCATCCAATAACAGCCATTCAATAACAGCCATCCAATAACAGCCATCCAATAACAGCCATCCAGTAACAGCCATCCAATAACAGCCATCCAATAACAGCCATCCAATAACAGCCATCCAATAACAGCCATCCAATAACAGCCATCCAATAACAGCTCTAGGCGGACCACAGTCCGCCGCTTTGCGCCCACAGGTGCTGGACTGTGGTCCAGCACAAGCAATCTCTCACAAGCAATCTCTCACAAGCAATCTCTCACAAGCAATCTCTCACAAGCAATCACTCAACGAAACCCGCCCATTTTCCCTATTGGCAAAACCCTCATTCTATGCTACAATAGGACCATGAACAAGAGTCAATGGGTACACGATGCCAACTGATTTGGAGAAACTAAAGCTGGCGAGGCTGCTGGAAGACCTGGGGGCTGGCATAGAAGCGATTCCAACCTCTCAGCTCTACCCACTTTCTGATCTCGCAGGGAAACAACTCGACGAGTTCCGCGCGGTATGGGACACGCTGCCGGTAGAGCGCCGCCGCCGCCTGGCGCGCGCCCTGGTCGATTTTGCCGAAACCAACTTTGAGGTGAATTTCGACGCGATCTATACCTATAGCCTGGTCGATCACGACCACGAGATTCGGGCGGCAGCCATTGACGGCTTGTGGGAAAACAAAGAGACCGCCCTCGTCGGACCTTTTCTGACCATGCTGCGAAGCGATCCCTCCCCAGAGGTACGATCCGCGGCCGCTGCCGGCCTGGGACGCTACGTGCTGGCTGGGGAGCTGGAACAGCTCGAGCAGACCATCCAGTCACGCATTGTGAGCGAACTCCTGACGACCTTCCACCTCATCGGTGAGAGCGTTGACGTGCGCCGCCGCGCCCTCGAGTCGGCAGCCTACGCCTGCACCGACGAGGTCCTCGAACTGCTGGATCTCGCCTATTACGACGACGAGGAAGAGATGCGCATCAGTGCCATCACTGGAATGGGCCGCAGCTGCGACCAGCGTTGGGCGGAGAACATTCTCATCGAGTTGGACAGTTCCACGGACGCCATGCGCTACGCAGCAGCCCTGGCCAGTGGAGAGTTGGCGTTACGCCAAGCCGCGCCGATCCTGGCGCAGCTTATCTATGACCCGGACAGCCAGATCCGTGAGGCCGCCATCCACGCGCTGGGGCAGATGGGTGGCTCCGAGGCCAAGGTGGCCCTGCTGGCCGCCTACGACGAGTCCGACGAGGATACCCGCTTTGCCATTGACGAGGCGCTGGCCGAGCATGCCCTGGCCGAGGGCGATCTTGACTTTCTGCTCTACCAAGTGGACGGCGACTTGTCGGCAGACCTGGGTGATAAGGACGACTATGACCTTTGGGGTGACGGCGGGGATGAACCCGACGACACCGATCTGGACGACTGGATGCTGGACGCCGACTAGTACGACAGGCCCCCCGGACCTTCAGACCTCATGTGCCACCACTGGCAGTAGCACAGACATGAACCTGGATTGCCCCCTATGCACGAAAAGATCTTTGTCGATGGCCGGCGTGATGTCGCGCAAAAAGCAGGTCGTGCCCATCCTGCCCCGCATCGCCAGGCAGCACGCGGCCAAAGCCTGAGCCCCGGTGTACAGGCAACAGGCCAGAAGCACGAACCGTTCGTAGTAGGCGCTTCAGCGCCGTGAAATAAAGAGAAATCAAGGCACACGCACCAGAGGCAAGGGGATGAATCAGCAAGCACCGCCTCCAAATACAGAGCTGGACCAGGCCCACCAAGCACTCAACCGCGGTGCCAAGCTCTTGCAGCGCGGCGAGGTCCAGGAGGCCATTCCCTTCCTGGAGCGCGCCCATGAACTGGAGCCGTCAGACGTACCGACCCTCATCACGTTGGGAGGCGCCTACGTTGTGGCCGGCCGCCACAAAAAGGCTGTCCCCCTGCTAGAAGCCGCCCGCGACGCCGAGCCCGACAACGCCATGGTCTGGATCAACCTGGGAGCCGCCTACCTGGGCAATCCGGTCCTGGCCACGGACGAGCAGCAGATGAGGGCTATCGAGGCCTTTGAGAAAGCCCTGGAGCTGAATCCGGTGGCCCCCAGCGTCGACTACAACCTGGGCCTCATCTTTGTCGACCGAGACGAAACCGACCTGGCCCAGGCCGCCTTCCGCCGGGCGATACAGGCCAACCCCATGGACCGCGACGCGCGCCTCTGGATCCGCAGGTTGCAAGAGAAAGAGGCGGACGAACAAGAGGCCTAGGGGTTCGAAAGACCCCAGGGTCTGACGCCGCAGGCTCTCGTATCAATTCCGGCGGAAAGAGCGCCAGGCTGACCTGTCATTCCCGCACGCTTTTGGCGGGAATCCACGCCACCGGCAACCGTCACCGCCGCAGAGTGGATGCCCGCGCCGGCCAGATCTGTCATTGCGAGTGCTCCATGGCACAGGGCGCCACTCTGAATGGAATGACACCTGACCCCGTCATTGCGAGCGGAGGCGCTTTTTGCCGGAGCGAAGCAAACCCCAACTACACAAGTGGAGACTGCCACCGCGAGGCCTCGTGGTGGTGCTTCGGCCCAAACGGCAGGCCTCGCAGTGACAGGATCGGTGTCATTAGTAGGCTCCTCTTGCCGGTTGGTACAAATTGTGCTATCATGGGAATAGAGACCGAGTGTAGAGACAGGGTCGAGTTTTACCCCAGAGACGGCGAAAGCAAGATGACACAGATCTATACCATCGGCCACAGCAACCACGAACTGCCAGCTTTCCTGGCACTGCTCCAGGACTACGACGTTCAGCTTCTCATCGACGTCCGCAGCAGCCCCTACAGCCGCTATGTGCCCCACGCCAACCGCGAGAACCTGGGCCGCGCCCTGGAAGCGGCGGGCATCCACTATCGCTGGGAGGGCGAACGCCTGGGCGGCAAGCCCGAGGGCGACGTAGTGGATTATGACAAGATGTCTGCCCAACCGGCCTTCCAGCAGGGTGTCGACGATCTGTGCATACTGGCTGGCGAGCGCCGCACGGCCGTCATGTGCTCCGAGGGCGACCACCTCAAGTGCCACCGGCACAAACTCATCACCCCAGCCCTCCTGGACCGGGAGATCCATGTCTTGCACATCCAGCCCGACGGCACGCTGGTGGACGAGAACGAGGAACCCAGGCAACTGACCCTTTTCTGAGGTGCCCATGCCTACCGTCTATACCATCGGAACCACACAGAAGCCCTTGGAGCAATTCATCCGCCTCCTGCAGGAAGCGGGCGTGGACGCCGTTGTCGACATTCGTCTGCGCAACACCTCCCAACTCGCCGGCTTTGCCAAGCGCGACGATCTCGCCTTTCTCCTGAGGGAGGGCTTTGGCATCGAATACGAGCACCGCCCCGAACTGGCCCCGACGCCCGAGATCCTGGAGGCTTACAAAAAAGCGGGCCAGGACTGGACCTCCTACGACGCCGCCTTCCTCCCCTTGCTGGAGGAGCGGGACGCTGCCGGCGTGGGACGCGAGATCTTGTCCCGCTACCGGCGCCCATGCTTGCTGTGCGCCGAGCCAACACCCGATCACTGCCACCGCCGTCTAGTCGCCGAGTGGTGGGCCAGGCGCCTGCCCGACTTGGAGATCGTCCATTTGATCTAGCCCGTACAGAACCACCGTGCCGCAGGGATGCGGTGCATCAAGGTCAGCGCGCGTCAAAGCCAACGCGCATCAGGAGACGCCCATGCCCATCCAAGAAACCCTACTGCTGGCCGTGACCAGGATGCGTGGCGGTGTCTGTGTTGCTGGCATGACGACTGAGCCGGACCCCATCACGGGACTGCGCTGGGTGCGGCCCGCGCGCGACTTTGGCCACGTCCTTCTGGGCGACATCACCACCGCGCAAGGGGCGGTGCTCAGACCCTTCGACGTCGTGGCTTTCCATCTGCTGCAGCCCCAGCCGGAGCCCCCCCATACCGAGGACTGGGTCGCAGACTTTGTGCGCAGACGCCCCCAAGTTGTCCGCCGCCTGGAGGGTGAGCGTCGCACCCGGTTCTTGCGCCAGCACCTGGATACAGCTCCCCGGCAGGTCCTCGACAGCCAGCAGCGCTCCCTGTGCCTCGTCAAGCCCGGCAGCATCAGAGGCTGCTTCCGCCTGGACGCTTACAGCGGCAAATATCAGGCGCGGATGGCCTTTGAGGTAGCCGGCCGCGCCTACCGCGGGTCCCATGCCAAGGGCGGCCTGTCGGTCACGGATCTAAAGTGGCGCGCCCTGGGCCGCGCCTGGCTGCCCGAGGATGGGGGCTGGACCGACTTTGACGCTCGGGACCTGGAGGCCCGCTACGGTATCCAGGAGGTCTACCTGGCCGTAGGCCTGACCCGCAGCTTTGAGGGCAAGTGCTGGCCCATCGTCATCGGCGTCCACACCGTGCCTGACTACGAGGCGGTCGTGGATTATGACAATTTATGAGCCAGACTCGATCCAGCCGACATCTTTTCGTGCCAAGTATTCCGGGGCATTGTGTGCCACACTCCAGGTCAGAAACCCGCTCCTCGGGAGGCCGTCATCCTGAGCGCAGTTGAAGGATGACGGATGCCCCCCACTGGTTTACCCGCAGCGGAGCAAAGCACGTCCTGAGGCACATAGGGAATCTCGTCCGACAAACGACCAGGAGGCAACCGCATGGCAGACAGCATCCTTTCCGATCTCAACCTGACCCCGGCCGAGGTACCCAACCTGCCCGCCCAGGCGCGCAGATCCCTCATCAGCTACCTCATCCGTTGGCAGCACGATGAGGCGGCCCGCCGCTGCCTGCAGCAGCTCCTGGTCACCCACAGCCGCCAGGTCACCGTCTACGACAGCCTGGCCCGCGTGTACCTGGCCGAGGGCAGAGGCGACCTGGCGCTGGAGATCATGCGCCGGCGCCACGCCCTGAGCGCCTCAAACTCTTCGCGGGCGCTGGAGGCGCGCGCGCACCTGGCCGCCGGGGATCTGGCTGCGGCGCAGGACATCGCCACAGAACTGACCGAGCAGCACCCCGACCTGCTCACCGGCTGGAGCCTGCTGGCCGACCTACGGATGGCCTCCGGGGATGCGACAGGCGCCGAGGCCGCCATCCGCCAGCGCGAATCGCTGCGGCCCGACACCGCCGCCACAGCGGCCCACATGGCGCGGCTGTGGCAGTCAAAGGGGGATGACAACAGGGCCATCCTCTGGGCGCGAACGGCGCTGGCCCGCTCGGAGCGCGACCAGCGCCCCGCCTCCCTGGACCTGCTGCGCCAACTGGAAAGCCTCTATCGCGCCACAGGCCAAACGGCGCAGGCCGGGGACACCGCGGACCACCTGGCACAACGCCGCGCACAGGAACTGGAAGAATTGCGCCGGGCGCTGGCCCCGGACGCTGACAGCGAGGAGAGCCTGCCCCAAGTCCAGCCCGCCGCTGCGACCCCTAGCCCACCGCCCGCGCCGTCCAGGCAACCGCTGCCCGCGACCCCTGCGCCGGCGCCCGTGGCTATGGCCCCGGATCTGCTGACCGGCGCCGTAGACCTCAGCGAGGAGGAGCAGCAAAAGCTGGACAAAGCGCTCCGCCGCGACTTTCCCCACGACGGTTTCCGGCCGGGCCAGGCCGACGTCGTCGCCGCCGTCCTGCGAGGCGAGAGCGTCCTGGCCGTGATGCCCACCGGCGCGGGCAAATCTCTGTGCTACCAATTGGCCGCGCTGCAACTGCCGGGCACGACCCTGGTCATCTCGCCCCTCATCGCCCTCATGAAGGACCAGTTGGACGGCCTGCCCGCCAGCGTCGCCCGCCAGGCCACCACCCTGAACAGCAGCCTGGATGGCGCCGAGTTGGGCGCCCGGCTCGACCGCGCCGCCGGTGGCGGCTACAAGTTGCTCTACGCCGCCCCCGAGCGCCTGCGCCAGCGTCCCTTTCTGCACGCCCTGAATCGGGCCGGTGTCTCGCTGCTGGTCGTAGACGAGGCCCACTGCGTCAGCCTCTGGGGCCACGATTTTCGCCCCGACTATCACTTTATCGTCAAAGCCTGGCAGGAGCTGGGGCAGCCGCCCATCCTGGGCATGACCGCCACGGCCACCCCCCGCGTCCGCGACGACGTCCAGAACGCCCTGGGCCAGATGCGCCTCATCACCTCCGACGTGCATCGCCCCAACCTGCGCCTGGAGGCGCGGCAGTTCTCCAAGGACGCTCAGAAGGACCAGGCCCTGGTGGCGCTGTGCCGCGAGATGGCGGGCAGCGGCATTGTCTATGCCACGGCACGCAAGACGTGTGAGGATCTGGCCCAGATGCTCAAGCGGAACGGCGTGGACGCTATCCACTACCATGGCCGCATCGGGGACCGGGCCGCCGTCCAGGATCGCTTTATGAGCGGCCAAGCCCGCGTCGTCGTGGCCACCATCGCCTTTGGCATGGGCGTGGACAAGGCCGACGTACGCTTTATCGTTCATTACAACCCGCCCAGAACTCTGGAGAACTATTACCAGGAGGCGGGCCGCGCCGGGCGCGATGGGCTGCCGGCCCGCTGCATCCTTTTCTACTCGCCATCCGACAAAATGATCCTGACCCGCTGGACCCGCGAGGATGCGCTGGACGCCGGGCTGCTGCGCGCCGTCTACTCGTCGCTGAAACTGCGGCTGGGCGCCGGCGGCACCGGGCTGGTGACGGTGGGCGACCTGGAACGCGATGTAGGGGCCGACGATACCAAGGTGCGCGTCGCCGTTCATTTTCTGGAGATGGCGGGGCTGCTGTGGCGTGGCTTTGACCTGCCCCGCAGCGCGTCCCTGACCCTCTGCCGCCCTGCCAACGGCGAGGAGCCCGAACTCGCCCGGTTCGTGGAGGCCGCCCGTCTGCGGCCCGACCAACAGGTCTCTCGCGATCTGCTGGACCTGAGCCGCGAAACCGGTATGGACCCGCGGACCATCGAGGCCCAGGTGTTGAGCTGGCAGGAGGCCGGCTGGCTGCGCTACCGGGGCACCGGCCGGGACATGCTGCTGGTCCTGCCCCCGGCGCCGGCCGGCTCCCGGCAGCGCGTAGCGGCCATGCTGGCCGAATACCGCGCCGGGCAGGAGGGCCGTCTGGCCGAGATCATGGCCTATGCCCGAACGCAGAGCTGCCGCCACGGAGCCATCAGCGCCTATTTCGGCGGGCGGACCATCGAACGCTGCCAGTCCTGCGACAACTGCCTGGGCACTGCCGCCCCCGCCGCCCGGTCTTCCCGCTCTCCTCGCTCTTCCCGGCCGGCGCGGTCGATCCCGCAGCAGGACCTGTCCGGCCCGGCGGCGATCCTGGTTCTGCAGGGTGTGGCCCAACTGCCCTACTCCATGGGCCGCTCGGGCCTGGCCAAGGCCCTGCAGGGCGCCGGCAGCAGCTCGCTCAAGGCCGATCGCTTCCCGCAATTCGGGGCCCTGTCCGGCTGGACGCAAAAGGCCATCAGCGAGTTGATCGTGCAGATGGAGGAGGAAGGCCTGCTGGACGCCTTTGAAAAGGGTGACTACCGGCTACTGCGTCTCTCGGACGCAGGCCGCGCCCAACTGAAATCCCAACCTGAGCCAACAGGCGCCCCTGCTCCGGTGCCACCGCCTTCCAGGTCCAAGGGTCCCGGGACTGGGCGCAAGCAAGCCATACCGGCCCCCGATGAGACGCCGGTGGACTTTGATCAGGCGCTCTATGAGCGGCTGCGGGCCTGGCGCCTAGAGACAGCCAGGGTGAGCGGCAACGCTCCCTACGTCATCTTTCACGACAAGGCGCTGAAGCGGATCGCGGCCAACCGCCCGGCCAACCTGGAAGAGTTGGCCGCCATCAAGGGCATCGGCCCCGCCAAACTCGAGCGATACGGCCAGAGCGTCCTGGCCATCCTAGGGGGCCAGGAGACTGCTGGTTTATAGTACGCGCTTGTTCGCGTTGTGGATGCATGGGATGCCGTGGCTAGCGGCGAGGATCCTTTGCGCATCAAGGCCATCCCGACCATAGATATCTCACCGCCTGCACCCGGTACTGACCATGCAGGACAGGGTACACGACAGATCTTGGATACCGGGCTTGGCCCGCTGGCCAGGACATCGTTTGACAGACCGGCCGAGAGCATTTATACTCTATCGGACGAAGGAGCAGGTCAGTTCTTGTACGCGCAATGGCCGTGATCGAGGAGACAGCTTTGTGACCGAGTTCTTGACCATAGAGAGCATCGTCGTTGCTATGGTTCTGTTGACAACGCTGGTGGCCATTGGCGCCCGCCGCCTCCGGCTGCCTTACACCGTGAGCCTGGTGGTGATGGGCTTGTTGATCGCCCTCGTAACGTCCCTGGAGCTTGAGGCGACACCTGATCTGATCCTCGCCATCTTTGTCCCACCCCTGGTTTTTGAGGCCGCTTTCCACCTCGAGCTGAAGCAACTGCGCGAGAGCCTGGTTCCCATCCTGTTCCTGGCTGTACCCGGTGTGCTGTTGACCACAGCCATGGTCGGCGGCATGACGGCCCTGGGCGCGGGTGTGGCCATTGGCACAGCGGCCGTCTTTGGGGCGCTCATCGCTGCTACGGACCCGGTCGCTGTCGTCTCCCTGTTTCGCGCGCTGGGTGTGCCGCGGAAACTGGCCTTGACTGTCGAGGGCGAGAGCCTGTTCAACGACGGGACGGCCATTGTGATCTTTCGCATTGCCCTGGTTGCGGTACTGACAGGAACCTTTGATCCGCTGACCGGGCTCCTTGACTTTGTCCGCGTTTCCCTGGGAGGGATTGCCGTCGGACTGGTATTGGGCTGGGTGACGGCCCAGCTCGTGGCCCGGCTCCACGATCGCCTCATCGTGACTTCGCTGACGACGATACTGGCTTTCGGTTCCTATCTCGCCGCCGAGCAGTTCCACGTCAGCGGGGTGCTGTCGGTGGTAATGGCCGGTCTATTGGTCGGCAACGTGGGCATGGCCGGGGCAGCGCCCTCGACCAAGCTCATGATCCTGAACCTCTGGGAGTACCTGGCCTTTTTGGCCAACTCGATGGTCTTTTTGCTCATCGGCTTGAGCATCGACCTGACCCTTCTCTGGGAGAACCTGGACGCCCTTGTGGTGGCCGTGGTGGCGGTGGTCGGCAGCCGGGCCATCATCGTCTATGGTTTCTCCTGGCTGGCGCACCTGTGGCGCAGGCAAGCCTATTTTCCTCCCAATTGGCGACACGTACTGTTCTGGGGCGGCCTGCGTGGCGCCATCAGCCTGGCGCTGGCCCTGAGTTTGCCGGTGACGATGCCGGGCCGAAGCGAACTGCAGGCAATGGCCTTTGGCGTGGTGCTGTTCACCCTCTTGGCCCAGGGCACCACGATCCAATTCTTACTGGAGCGCCTTGGTCTGACCAAGCGGTCGCCTCACTGGGTTGCCCGCGAGAGGAGGCTGGGCCGGCTGTTCGCCACCCGGGCCGGCTTGCGCCGGCTGGAGGAGCTGCATCGGGAAGGGCTGCTTCCCGACGAGATGTGGGTTGGTCTGAAGAAGGGATACGACCACGACCGCAAGCAGATCCAACAAGAGATGAGTGAACTGTTCCGAGAGTACACTGATCTGGAAGGTGAAATGCTGTTCCAGGCCCGGCGAGAGGCACTGCAGGCCGAACGGGGAGCGCTGTGGGAGGCTCACCAGCGAAGCCTGCTTTCAGGTCCCGTGTACGAGGAGCTGTCGGCCAAGATCGACTACCGGTTGGAGGCCCTCGATCTTATCTACGGCACAACGCATGAGCATCAATCTGACACGTACGAGGTGTGAACCATGGGACCGATTGTGTGCGCCACGCGCGGGGGCGAGGCTGGCCGCCGCACCCAGGAACGCGCCATTGCCCTGGCCAAAGAGCGAGGGAGCAAGCTACTATTCTTGTGTGTCTTTGACCCTGGTTTTGCCGGGCATCTGAACAGATCCCTGTTTGCTGCCGTTGAAGAGGAGCAGCAGTGGCTGGGCAGGGCACTTCTGAGTGTCGCCCAAGCTCGCGCTCGACAGCAGGGCGTGGAAGCTGGCGCCGTGGTTCTCAGCGGCCCGGTGCTGGCCAGCATTGAAGAGTTCTTGTGCGAGTCTGGGGCCCCCACACTGGTCATCGGCGAGGCCAAGGTCGACTCACCTCTGGCTGCCTTTCGCCAAGGCACGGTCCAGAGCTGCGCTAGACATGTCGAGCAGAACACGAGTGTCGAAGTGGTCATAGTCAGCGCAGCAGAGTGATGCGCTAGGAAACAAGGCGGCCCGGGGAAGCGGCGCAAAACAGAGATTGGCGTGGCCTGGTGATCCCATTCGTTTTGACTGTCGGGCAAACCGCTGTATAATCCGTAGACTTGCAGTACCCGTTCGTAGTAGGCACTTCAGTGCCTTTCTTTCTGGCATTCTTGCGCGTATCAGGGCGCTGAAGCATGTCCTGAGCCCTGGAAGGGCGCCCACTACGAACCTTCGTTGCCGTCTACAGATATGTAGTTCGCTCGTGGGTACTCTCTTGGCTGAGCGTAGAGATCTGGAGGGAGGAGTACATGGCTTTTCCTGACCCGTTTTACCGCTGGCGACCTCATCCCTGGCATGGTCTGGAGGTCGGCCCTGAGCCACCCCGGATCGTGCACGCCTACATCGAGATCACGCCCTTCGACCTGGTCAAGTACGAGATAGACAAGGTCACCGGCTACATGCGCGTTGACCGGCCGCAGCGCACCTCCTCACAGCCCCCTACCCTGTACGGGTTCATTCCCCGCACCTACTGTGGCCGCAGAGTGCATGGCTTGTCCCCTGACGCTGAGCGCGGCGATGCCGATCCGCTGGACATCTGTGTCATCAGTGAAAGGCCACTCAACCGCACTGAGGTGATCCTGACCGCTCGGGTGGTCGGCGGGATCCAGGCCATCGATGGCGGAGAGGCTGACGACAAGATCGTCGCCGTGCTGGACAATGACGAGTTCTGGAGGGACGTTGAGGACATTTCGCAGGTACCCGACATCCTGGTCGAGCGGCTGCGGCACTACTTTAGTACCTACAAGATGATGCCCGGAGGGACATCTCAGATGTCCATCAAGAACGTCTACGACCGCGAGTATGCTCTACGAGTGGTGGCAGCGGCGATGGAGGACTATGGCGATGCCTACGGGGTCTAGCCCGACCATTTGGAGACCTTCCAGCTTTGCGACACAGAGTCTGCTCAAGGGTGCTGGTGGTCAATCCGCAAACCGGTTCCCGTGTTCATAGCGCTCTTATCCATGTCTGGATGAACGGACTTGCTTGAAATCAATATAACCCCGCTCAACGTTTGTAGCAATCAACTGCACACGCACCCGGTCACCGACATCCAGGCCACTGAACCCCTGCACAAGTTTGCTTTCAACCGGCACATGGAGAAGCCGAACCCAGGTGCCCTTTGACGAAGCGCCAGTGACAATCGAATCAAACTGCTCCCCTATTCTAGATTCAAGCAGAAGCGCGGCAGCGGATTTGCCGACTTGACGTTCGACCTTGTTGGCAGCATCCTCTGCCTCGGTGAGATGTTTCGCCAGGACGCCCAGTTCATCATACATGAAATCCTCGATGAGCTCCGTGGCGCGGTTCTTTTCCTCCACCTCGAGATCGCGGATTTGATCGCCAGCAAAGACCGGTTTCGCCTCAATGGTTTCCAGACTGAGCGCCCCGTGGGCATGCCGGAGATTTCTCATCCTTTGTGCTATCCTGTCCTGCAGGCGCAGATTCTCAGCCAATCCTTCCACGGCAGCGACCGCCTCCGGCATCGGGCCATTCTCTTCCAGCCAGACTGCCACGCGGTTATAGGCGAGCTGGGCATGATTGCGGACCCGCGCCCGATAGATATCCGAGGCCTGCAGGGATCCGTCCGCGCCAATCACCATTTCAATGACAATCGCCAGGCGATCCTCATCAAGGTTCAGTGAGGTGAGGTTGGTGGACAGCTTTTCAGGCAGCATCGGGAAAATCATGGCCGCGGTATAAACCGAGGTCGTGTTATGGCGAGCGTATTCGTCAAGAGCTGAGCCCTTTTTGACGAGCGAGTCTACATCCGCCAAGGCAGCCAGGATCTTGGCTGTGTCGCCTGGCAGTACCTCGGCCACGGTCAACTGATCGAGGTCGCGAGAGTCATCGTTGTCAATGGAGGCCCACAGAAGGTCCCTCAGATCGCGTACACGATGGTCCTTACCGTCTGGCTCACCGTTCATTGCTGCGGGCGCCTGAATCCTGCCAAGTTCGGCAAGTGCTTTGGCAGAAAAGTCAGGGAGCAAGCCCCTGTCGATCATCGCCCTGTGGGCGAGGCTCTGCAAAATAGCGCGGTGCTCTTTATCATGGGATTGTGTTTGTGTCACGGGAGTACCTCCGGTCCTATTGATTCGAGTACTACCCATCGCGTATCAGTCCCGAACACCAAGTCGTAGTACTCTCGGTAGTCGTGCCAATTTGGCCGCCCCAGTTAGCACATACGGGAGGCGCACCTCCGTCAAACGACAGGAGGCGCCCCCTGGAACATGGAACCTTCCAGGCGACACCACCTCCCCGTTGGCCAACATCACCCAGGTGAATGACACAGGACTCCCGGTGGTGGGTGCTGTGGGACAAACACCGACAGGTGAGCAAGCCTGTCGCCTACAACGGAATCAGACTTTCACCGATAGACTCCAGTGTGCCAAACGTGTACAATCTTGAGTGATGGGCAAGCTCAAGGGCAGCTTATTCGAAGGAGGGTCACAGGATGAATAAGGACATTTTCGAAGGCAAGTGGAAGGAAATGCGAGGCCAGGTCACAGGTTACACGCGATGTTGCGGCGGAGCGGCGGCTTCGCTCGGCCCTGGTCACACAGATCGTTTTGGCCATTCTGGGGTTACTGGAGATTCTGCTGGGGCTCCGCTTCCTATTGAAACTGATTGCGGCCAACCCGAACAGCGGTTTCGCCGTTTTCATTTATGGAATTACCAAGCCGTTCCTTGCGCCGTTCACGGCGTTGGTCGGGACGCCCACATCCGGTGGAACGATCCTCGTAGTGACGACACTCATTGCCATGGCGGTCTATGCGCTGCTCTTTTGGTTTATCGTTCGCGTGGTCCGAATTGCCACGAATCGTCCGAGCGCTCGCACATCCACACGCTCGACGCGTGAGCAGATGCCGGGCGGCGGCGAGGAACGCACGACACACGCCACCACTCGCGGCTAACGCTGTCAAAGCGACTAATTGAGTAAACAAGGAGAAGACAGAATGGACAATCATTACCAGGAAAACGGGAACAACGCCAAGTATGTATGGGGCTTTTGGGCCGGACTGCTGGTGAGTGGCCTGGCTGGCGCGGGGGCGATGCTCTTGCTGGCGCCGCAATCGGGGAAAAAGACACGCGCCCAAATCCGGCAGACAAGCACTGAACTGCGCGATCAGACGGTCAAAACCGTGGAAGACGCGGTGGCGCAGGCCCGCGGCAAAGCCCACCAGATCGCGGACGACGTGCACGAGCAGGCTGGAGAACTACAACAACGCGGTCAGGATATGCTCGACGAGCAAAGGGGCCATTTGTCCAAAACCCTCAAAGACGCGGGAAAGGCAGTCGAAGCCTAGCCACGGTGAGTCTGCGTGGGAGCGTAGTCTGTAAGGGAGTTAGCATGAGCGAAGACAAACAACCCAAACCGGCCAAGACCACTCACCGGATACGGGGCTTTATCCTCTATGTTGCCCGGCTGCTCGTCGCCTTCCTGCTCGGCTTCGTCCCCATGTGGCTCAAGTCTCGTGAACGCTCCAGCAGTCTTGCTGAGGCAAAGCGCCAATCAAGCCTGGCCAGGATGGAGAATAGCCTTGCCTCCGCAGCCATCGACGCGCGGCGGGGCGATTATGAAACTGCGCGTCAAGCTGCCAGTGACTTTTTTACTTCCCTACGGACAGAGTTCAACAGAGGCGTTGATTCAGCCCTCTCGCAGGCAGAAATCGCAAGTCTACAGCCGCTGTTGACCCGGCGTGATGAGATCGTCACTCTGCTGGCCCGCGGCGATGCTACCGCCGCAGACCAGCTATCTGATCTGTACGTGTCATACCGCACGATCGTGAACAGGTGATGAGGAACAGGTAGTGAGCAAACCGAAACAGTTTAGCCCAGACGAAGCCAAGCGCATCGGAGATTCCCTCGGCCTGGATTGGGACCAGGTCAATCTGGAGCAATTTCGCATGGGCCTGCTGGTGGAGCTGGAGCACGGAACTAGAGATCCTGAAACGAACGTGACTGACGATGACGAGAGTCTGACCGGCAAGATCGCACTGGCTCACCTGAACGAGTTCTCAGACTATTACACCCGGCTGGAAGAGATGGAGGCGGAAGCCGACACCTATTGGGCCAAGACAATAGGCAGCGGGTGAAAGGCGAATGTGGGCGCTGCTGCTGATCGCGGCCATCACGCACGGCTTGTAGTTCGACGGCCGCAGTCATGTGATGTCTCGTCACAACCCTACTTCTGCTCGGTCCACGGCTTGCTCTTGTGATCTGGTGGTTCATGGATTCGGCGCGCTTCAGCCTCGCCTTCCAGACGTGGCCGCAGCCATTCCATCTCGCCTTCCCCCCTGGGGGGGGTCTGGCCGATAGTGGTCACCATTTTCGTGCCGTGGACGACCCTGGCGTATCTCATCGTCTTTCCGGGGGGCCTCGTGGGCTTGGACTGGGTTTGGCTGGGGCTCGGTCTGCTGGTCGACCTTGGCTCGCACTTCGGCGGCGGCTACCGCCACCGCGACCGCATCCGAGGCCATAGAAAATAGACCCTTCTGCGTGTGTCACCCTCGGGATCCTTCCCACTCCACGACCCAGCCAGAGCCCGGGAACTCCTGCCGCCGCCAAGCGCACATTCTGGTCGAGTTGCGAGTGGACGAGTCACGGCCACTGTTCGCTGGACACCCTGCCCTACCGTCAAAGCCCTCTACTCACCATCTGCCGACTCATGGTTCATGGGCGGTCAGCCACGTGAGCTTGCTGACGCCCTTGTCGGAGCTGGTCAACTGGCGCTGCCCGTCGATTGCTCCGCCCGCCTGTGACGATGTAGGACAATCAACTACAGGGGAGAGAGCCTGCCGCCTACACAGAAATCAGGCTTCAACCGCTAGACTGCGCCGTGCCAATCGTCTATACTATGAATGTACTGCCCTGTCGCTGTAGGGGAGGAGTGCGACGCGCCCCAGGAACGGCGAACAAGCTCCTGGCAACGGGCCACGGACATAGTATCATGGGGCAAACCAATACGAGGTTTTCTAAAAGAGGATCGAGGTTTCTCATGCAAGGCAAGCACAGATTGAGCCGTACCCTACGCTGGCTGTTGATTGTGTTGATCGTCTCCGCCGGATTGACGACGGCATGGGCGTGGAGCAGCGTAGACGAGCCGCACGCTCCCGCGCCGGCGCCGGTCACGCCCGTCCTGTACGCCGCCTGGCAGCCCAGCGGCGCGCCCCAGTCCCTGCTGTTCCGCAGCACCGACCAGGGCA
Organism: uncultured Chloroflexia bacterium; assembly: GCA_963700285.1. Classification (GTDB taxonomy): domain Bacteria; phylum Chloroflexota; class Anaerolineae; order JAAYZQ01; family JAAYZQ01; genus CAWANP01. Next base: position 34,001 of record CAVOXA010000004.1, read on the forward strand.
CAAGCTGGGAGCCGCTGGCGCTGCCCGACCAGGCCACGCCGCTGGCCTGGGCCGGGGATGGAGCGAACCGGGTGGCCGTTTCCCTGTCCGCTGGGCCGGTATTCAGTTCGGAGGACCGGGGGGAAAGCTGGAAGCAGGTGGCCGGGGAACTGTTGCCCGTGCTGAGCCTGGCCTGGGACGGCCAGGGTGACCTGTACTTTGGCACCGCTGGCCACGGCATCTACCGGCAGGCGGCCGGGGGTGCGCTGGAGCCGATCGCGGCTGGACAGCAAGACCTGGCCTCAAAGCCGGTGAGCCACCTGGCGCTGGTGGGCGGCCGCCTCTTTGCCGCCACGCCCGCCGCTCTGTTCTACACCGACGATGGCGGCCAGTCGTGGGCCCAGACGCAGCCCGTGCCGGGTGGTATCTCGGCCCTGGCCGCGGCCGATGCCCGAACGCTGTTCGTAGGCACGCCGGCGAATGGCATCTTCCGCAGCGTCGACGCCGGCCAGACCTGGCAGCCGGCTTCGGCCGGGCTGGGCGAGGCGGCCGGCCTGTACCTGTCTATCACCGCTCTTCAGGTCGATCCCCAGGAGGCCGGCGTGCTTTATGCCGCCGTGAGCTCCCTGGTGGGCGGCACGGAACTCCATTCGGCTGCAGAGGGTACCTTTGTGACGCTCGACGGCGGCCAGTCGTGGCAGCCGCTGGCCGGCCCTTCGTTCCCGCAGGCCAAACCAGCCTCGGCCCTGTTGGCAACATCAGACCAGCCGCTCTACGTCTGGTCGGTGGCCGCAGATGACCTGCAGAGCTACGCCCCCGACGTGGCAGGAGCGTTGGCCACTTTACAGCAGAGCACGGGTGACGTCCAGTCCCGCGTCACGGCGGCTCGCATCCTGGGGCTGGCGCGCACGCAGGAAGCAAGCGGCTCGCTTCTGGCAGCAGTGGCCGACCCGAGCCCGGCCGTCAGCCAGGCTGCCGGCGAGGCGCTGGGCCGCATCGCCGATTCGCGGACGACGAGCGACCTGCTGCTGGCCCTTCAGAGCCCCATTCCCCAGGTGCAGCGCAGTGCGGCCACGGCGCTGGGCATGATGCGCGCCGAAGCGGCGGTGGCGCCCTTGAGCGTGATGCTGCTGCGGGGCGACCCGGCGATGGCCAGCGTCGCCGCCGACGCGTTGGGCCGCATCGGCAGCCGGGACGCGACGCAGACGCTGCTGACCGCTCTGGCCGACGCGCAGATGACCACGCGGCGGCACACCGCCCTGAGCGCCCTCGAGGCGATGGGCGAGCCCGCCGTGATACCGCTCCAGCAGATGCTGGCCAGCAGCCCGGATGCTACGGCTCGCGGCCACGCCGCCGAGGCGTTGGGTTGGATCGGGTCGCCATCGGCGACGGCGGCGCTGGTGCAGGCGCTGGAGGATTCGGACTCGGCCGTGCGGGCGCGGACGGCCTGGGCTCTGGGCGAGCTGGCGGCTCCGCAGGCCCGCGCCGCGCTGGAGCGTGCGCAGGCGCGTGACCCATCGCTGGTGGTCCGCCAGGCGGCCGGCCAGGCGCTCACTCAAATCGCGGGACAGCCAGTCGTCCGCACGAGCCTGGTGGCGAGTCGGGCGCTGGCCCTCAGCCGGTGGTATAGGCTGCTGACCCCAGTACTCTGGGGCCTGATCCTGGCGCTGTCGATGCTCGCGGCGGCCTTGCTGTGGATCGTTAACCGGCGGCGTCCGCTGACGCCCGTGGTGTAGAGGGTCGGGCGGCGAGGGGCGAAGGGGGACTTTCCCTCGCCATGCTGGGGGGACCAACCCGGCTTCTCATGGGGTTATCGAGAAGCCGGGTTGGTCGTTGTCGCTCTGCAAACGAGGTGGGGATGTACCGGATCATTTTCCCCGGGCTGGGTTTGCACCATTTGACAGCTGGCCTGACTGCGTGTTATACTTCCATTCAAATGATTCCGGCTCCACCTTGTTGGGAGATTTGGATGTGAATGCCTCGGAGAACGGTACCCGAATCCTAATCGAACAAGCCTATATCCTGGACCTGGTACTCGACGCTATGATCCTGCGAGACATGCAGGGCGCGATCATCTTCTGGAACCAGGGCGCCGAAAAGCTCTTTGGCTGGACAAGCGACCAGGCTCTGGGCAAAGACGTGCACACGCTGTTACACACCCAGTTTCCTCAACCATGGGAGGCGATCGAAGCCAAAGTTCTGCGTGCGGGCTACTGGGAAGGGGAACTCGTCCATACCCGGCGAGACGGCAGGCCCCTGGTGGTGACCAGCCGCTGGGCAGTGTGGCAGCAAGATGACGGCGCTCCCCTGGCCATTGTGGAGATCAGCACCGACGTCACCGAGCGCAAACAGGTCGAACGTTCCCAGCGCCTGCTGGACGAGGTTGGTCCGGTGCTGTCGACCTCCCTGGACGCTACCAGCCAGTGGGCCAACATCGCCCACGTGTTGGTGCCGCTCCTGGCCGACTGGTGCATGGTACACATTACCGAAGAAGGCCAGACGATACGACCCGTGGCCGTGGCGCACGCTGATCCACAAAAACTGGCACAGGCCAACGAGCTGCTGCGGCGGGATCCTCCGGACCCGGACGCGCCGCCGGGAGCAGTCCATGTGCTGCGCACCGGCCGGCCGGAGTTCTATCCGGAAGCATCGGAGGATCTGCTCGCCGCCATCGCCCGGGACGCCGAGCAGATCGAGCTCGTGCGGTCGCTGAAAGTCAAGTCGGCGATGATCGTGCCACTCGTGACGCGGGGGCACACACTCGGCACGCTCACCCTGGTTGTGTCGGCCGAGTCCGGGCGCCAGTACACGGCGGTCGATCTGGCCCTCGCCGAAGAACTGGCCCGCCGCGCCGCGCTGGCGGTGGACAATGCACGGCTGTACGCCGAGGCGCAACAACTGAACGCCGAATTGGAGGAACGCGTGGTGCAACGCACCGCCGACCTGCAAGCGGCCATTACCCAGCTCGAGAGCTCACGGGCGCAGTTACTGCTCCTGGCCCAACACGAGCAAATCAGACGCGAAGAAGACCGTGCCCGGATGGCCCGCGAGATACACGACGAGTTGGGCCAGGCCCTGACCGGCTTAAAGATGGATCTGGCCTGGCTACAAAAGCACACCCGACCCAAACAGAAGGACCTGTTGCAGAAATTTCGAGATATGTCGGACCTGGTGGACACGACCATCCAGGGTGTGCGGCGCATCGCCACCGAGTTGCGTCCGGGCATGTTGGATGATCTGGGACTGGTGCCGGCGATGGAGTGGCAGTTGCTAGAGTTCCAAAAGCGCAGCGGCATTCGCTGCAGATTCACTTCGAGTTTGGAGGAGGTGGCGTTGGGTGACGAGGAAACCACCGTCCTCTTTCGCATCTTGCAGGAGACCCTGACCAACGTGGCGCGCCATGCATCGGCGACCCGGGTGGAGGTTTCACTAGATGAGGAACAGGGCTACGTATGCCTCCGAGTTCAAGACAATGGGCGGGGCATCACGGAAAGCGAAGTGGACGGCACCAGGTCCTTTGGCTTGCTGGGAATGCGGGAGCGGGTCCTGCTGCGCTCCGGCGACTTTACCATCCAGGGTACACCCGGCCGGGGAACTACCGTGGTGATCAGGCTGCCGCTCATCAAGGAGCAGGAGGCTTCATGATACGAGTTCTCATCGCCGACGACCATGCGGTTGTGCGACAAGGGTTGAAACAGATTCTTGGAGACACGCCCGAGATGCTGGCCGCCGGCGAGGCGACCAACGGCCAAGAGGTCCTGGACAAGGTCCGGGCCGAAGCGTGGGATGTGGTTGTTCTCGACATCTCGATGCCTGACCGCAGTGGGCTGGACATTCTCAAACAACTCAGGTCCGAGCGGCCCGAACTGCCGGTGCTGGTGTTGAGCATGTATTCCGAGGACCAGTTTGCCGTGCGCGTCCTGAAAGCCGGCGCCTCTGGCTATCTGACCAAGGACAGCGCGGCCGACGAATTGGTCAAGGCCCTCCGCAAAGTGGTGAGAGGTGGCACATATGTCAGCGAGTTCCTGGCCGAAAAACTGGCCTTTGAGATAGGGACGGACTCGAACCGGTTACCCCACGAGACGCTGTCCGACCGGGAGTTTCAGGTGCTGCGCCTGATAGCGGCCGGCAAGCCCGTCAAAAAGATTGCCGCGGAACTCTCCCTGAGTGTCAAGACCGTCAGCACCTACCGGGCGCGCCTCCTGAAAAAGATGAATCTGACCGCCAACGCCGAGTTGATCCATTACGCCATTCGAAACCACTTGATTGACTGACCCATCCCTACCTCGCGCCCCCATTCCTCTGCTCCTCCCGCAGGAGTGCTGTAGGACAAACACCGACAGGCGGAAAAGCCTGCCGCCTACAAAGGAATCGGACTTCCACCGATAGACTTTTGCGTGCCAAGCGTGTACAATATTGAGTGATGGACAACCTCAAGGTTTTTATTAGCGACGATTCGGCCACGATACGAGAACGACTGGTCACGATGGCGTTGGACCTGCCCGAAATAGCTGTGGTAGGGCAGGCCCAAGATGCGCCTGGGTCCTTGGGCGCCATTCGCCAGACACGGCCCGACGTCGTGATCCTCGACATTCGCATGCCGGGGGGCAATGGCATCGAGGTGTTGCGCGAGGTGAAAAAGATGAACCCTGCCCCGAGAGTCATCATGTTCACCAACTATGCCTACGCCCAGTACCGAAAGAAATGTGAGGAAGCCGGCGCGGATTTCTTTCTCGACAAATCCACAGAGTTTGACAAGCTTCCGCAAGCGCTGGAGCAGGTGCGCCAGGGGTTACGGGCCGAGGCGGGCGCAGGCGGCTGAAGTTAATCTCACGGTACTCCACCAGTTCATTCGATCCTCTGGCAAGCAGAACGAGACGTACCATCGACGCCACGCCTGTTGAGCCTGATCGCGTTGGGCGCCGTGAAATGGGAGTCACGCTAAGGAGGAGTTACCATGAGCGAAAACTGGCAGTCCAGAACCACTCACCGGATATGGCGCCTTGTGATCTATGTTGCCCTGCTGCTCGTCGCCTTCCTGCTCGGCTTTGTCCCCATGTGGCTCAAGTCTGGTGAATGCTCCAGCCGTCTTGCTGAGGCAGAGCGCCAATCAAGCCTGGCCAGGATGGCGAATAGCCTTGCCTCCGCAGCCATTCATGCGCAGCGGGGAGATTATGAAACAGCGCGTCAAGCTGCCAGCGACTTTTTTACTTCACTGCGGACAGAGTTCACCAGTGGCGTTGATTCGGCCCTCTCGCCGGCAGAAATCGCAAGTCTACAGCCGCTGTTGACCAGGCGTGACGAGATCGTCACCCTGCTTGCTCGCGGGGATGCTACTTCCGCAGATCTGCTATCTGACCTGTATGCGTCATACCGCACGACCGTGAACAGGTAATGGGGAACAGGTAATGAGCAAACCGAAACAGTTTAGCCTGGACGAAGCCAAGCGCATCGGAGATTCCCTCGGCCTGGATTGGGACCAGGTCGATCTGGAGCAGTTAGGCATGGGCCTGCTGGTGGAGCTTGAGCACGGAACCGGAGATCCTGAAACGAACGTGACCGACGATGACCTGAGTCTGACCGGCAAGATCGCACTGGCTCACCTTAAAGAGTTCCCAGACTATTACACCCGGCTGGCAGAGATGGAGGCGGAAGCCCACAACGTTTGGGCCAAGACAATAGGACGGGGTTGAGAGGCGAATACGGTGGATCACTTGACCAAACCGGACCCCGAACTCGGCAAGCGCGCCGCGCTGAGCTTACCGCTCTAGCGAAGGCGCATTGGTTGGGGGCTCTCCAGCACTGGCAATGGGCTACGGGGCCAGGGGAGTCATCGAACAAAAGGATTTTTAGAAATACCGCTCAGGAGGAAACAAATGAAACTCAGTGCTCCAAGACAGATCACCTGGATCATTGCCTTGATCCTCGGGATAGTGGGGATCCTCGCAACTCTGGTGGCCCTTCCGGTCATCACCCCCGCGCTTGGCTTTTGGCTAGTGGTGGTGGGGTGGGCGCTGCTGCTGATCGCCGCCATCACGCGCGGCTTGTAGTTCGGCAGCCGCAGTCATGGGCAGATAGACCCGGGGCGCAGGCGGCGGCCGTATGGTCGGCCTCGCAGAGATCGTCGTCTGCGCCCATCATCACCACCCTGCTTCTGCTCGATCCACGGATTGCTCTTGTGGTCTGGTAGCTCAAAAAGGAGACTTTCTATATGGACATTATAACCAAAGAGGAACTAAAGACCTTCCTAACCCGATATCCTGGTTGGTACGTCTCGCTGTTTATGCCTACGCATCGGCGAGGGCGAGAAACTGAACAGGATCCAATTCGCTTTAGGAATTTGCTGCGCGAGGTGGAGGAACGCTTGCTGGACAAGGGCTTGCGCTCCCCGGACGTGCAGGAGATACTGAAGCCAGCTCAGCGCCTAGTACAGGAGCCGGGCTTCTGGCGGCACCAGAGCGACGGGTTGGCGGTATTCTTTACAGCAGAAGAGTTTCACTACTATCGCCTTCCTCTCCCGTTTGAGGAACTGGTGGTGATCTCTGACCGTTTTCATCGCAAACCGCTGCTGCCCTTCTTTGCCAGCGACGGCCACTTTTACATCCTGGCGCTTAGCCAGAACCAAGTCAGGCTGCTGGAAGGCACCCATTACACAGTCGACGAGATCGACCTGGAAAGTATGCCCGAAAGCATGGCCGAGGCGCTGCAATATGAGCGCTTCGACAAACAGTTACAGTCTCATAGTGGCCCATCATCGGGAACGGGAAGTCGTACGGCTATGTTTCACGGTCATGACATCGGTGACGAAACCAAAGACAGGATTCTGCGTTGGTTCCACAGCATTGACCGTGAGTTACCCAGCCTGCTCACAGGCAGGCAATCGCCTCTCGTGCTGGCAGGGGTCGAGTACCTCTTCCCACTATACAAAGAAGTGAACTCATATCCTCATCTTCTAGAGGAGGGAATTCCAGGCAACCCGGAGGAGCTAACGCCCGAAGAACTACATGCCCAAGCCTGGCCGCTCGTGCAGCCTACCTTTATGAAAGCACGAGAAAAAGCGGCCGCTCAATACAGTCAATTGGTCGGTACCGGGCAAACCACAGCCGATGTGAAGGAGGCCATTCTGGCAGCGCATCACGGGCAGGTGGAACTGTTGTTTGTTGCCGTCGGTATTCAGGTGTGGGGCAATTTTGACCCAAGCACGAACACAATCCTCGTGCACCAGGATCCCGAGCCCGGTGACGAGGATCTCCTTGACCTGGCTGCTATCCAGTCCATTCTGAACGGGGGAACTGTCTACGCGGTTGAGCCAGAACAGGTGCCCGATCATGCTCCGCTTGCAGCAGTGTTCCGCTATTGAGATCGGGTGATGAAATGGTCAAAGAGATGGAAACCTCGCTTCCGTCCGCACAACGCATTCTTCCGCTCCTCTTTGGTCGGTGTTTAATGACTGCGCAGCGTGACAACATGGTTCTGAAATTGGAGATAGTCGTGTCCAGCAAGATCATAATGTAAAGGAGAAAAGTCAAATGACTCTCAAACTCAAACCTTTAGCAGACCGATTGGTGGTGGAACCCACCGAACAGGAGGAAATGACGGCCAGCGGCATCTACGTGCCAGAGACCGCCAAGGAAAAGCCCCAGGAGGGCAAGGTCATCGCCGTCGGTCCGGGCCGCAAGGACGAGGACGGCAAGCGTATCCCCATGGACGTCGCCGAGGGCGACCGGGTACTTTTCGCCAAGTACGGCGGCACCGAGGTCAAGCTGGAGGGCAAGAAGGTCTTGATCCTCAAGGAAAGCGACATCCTGGCTATACTCGTATAGCCCCTATCTTGGAATGACCGAGGACCCAAGACCGATGATCAAGGACGAATAACCAAGAGGAGTGATATGACATGGCAAAACAACTGGTATTTTCCGACAATGCGCGACGGGCGCTCAAGACCGGGGTCGATGCGCTGGCCAACGCGGTCAAGGTCACGCTGGGGCCCAAGGGCCGCAACGTAGCGTTGGATAAAAAGTGGGGCGCGCCGACGATCACCCACGACGGCGTGACGGTAGCCAAGGAGATCGAACTGGAAGAGCCGTTGGAGAACATGGGCGCCCAGTTGCTGAAGGAAGCGGCGACCAAAACCAACGACGTGGCCGGCGACGGTACCACCACGGCCACCGTGCTGGCGCAGATGATCGTCACCGAAGGCCTGAAGAACGTCGCCGCCGGCGCCAACCCAATGCTCATCAAGAACGGCATCGCCAAGGCGGCGGAAGCCGTGGTGGAGGCTTTGCGCGGTATGGCGCAGGAGATCGACACCAAGGCCGAGATTGCCAACGTGGCCGCCATCTCGGCCAACGACATGGAGATCGGCGAGTTGATCGCCGAGGTGATGGAGAAGGTGGGCAAGGACGGCGTCATCACCGTCGAGGAGAGCAAGGGCCTGGCCTTCGAGACCGAGTACGTCGAGGGCATGCAGTTCGACCGCGGCTACATCTCGCCCTATTTCGTCACCGACCCAGAGCGGATGGAGGCGGTGCTCGACGAGCCGCTGATCCTGATCCACGACAAAAAGATCTCGTCGGCCCAGGACATCCTCCCCCTCCTGGAAAAGATGGTGCAGACGGGGCGGAAGAACCTGGTAATAATCTCCGAGGACGTGGACGGTGAGGCGCTGGCAACGCTGGTGCTGAACAGGCTGCGGGGCGTGTTCAACTGCCTGGCGGTGAAGGCCCCCGGTTTTGGTGACCGGCGGAAAGCGATGTTCCAGGACATCGCGGTACTGACCGGCGGGCAGGTCATCACCGCAGAGATGGGCCGCAAGCTGGAGACGGCGCAGATCAGCGATCTGGGCCGGGCGGTAAAGGTCATCTCGACCAAGGAAGAGACGACCATCGTCGGCGTCGAGGACGAGGCAATCAGCAAGGAGATCCTGGGCCGGATCAACCAGATCAAGGCCGAGATCGAGGCCAGCACCTCGGACTATGACAAGGAGAAACTGCAGGAACGGCTGGCCAAGCTGTCGGGTGGGGTGGCCATCATCCGCGTGGGCGCCGGCACCGAGGTGGAGTTGAAGGAGAAGAAGCACCGCGTCGAGGACGCGTTGAGCGCGACGCGGGCAGCGGTCGAGGAAGGCATCGTACCCGGTGGCGGTGTGGCGCTGATCAACGCCGTGCCGGCCTTGGCGGACATCAAGATGGAGTTTGACGACGAGCAGACGGGAGTGGCCATCGTGCGGCGGGCGCTGGAGGAGCCGATGCGCCAGTTGGCGATCAACGCCGGAAAGGACGGGGCGGTTATTGTTGACAATGTGCGCCGGCAGCAGAAGGAGCAAGACGACGCACAGGTTGGCTACGACGTCCTGCGCGAGGTGTATGTGAACATGGTAACGCAGGGCATCATCGACCCGGTGAAGGTGACGCGCAGTGCGGTGGAGAACGCGGCCAGCATCGGATCCATGATCCTGACCACCGAGGCGCTCATCACCGACATCCCGGAGAAGGACAAGCCGCAGATGCCGCAGATGCCCGAATACTAGTCGGGAGCAGAGTGGTACGGGGGCCACGTCCCGGTCTGTGGCGTGGCCGCCGTTCCCTATCTTGAGAACAGCAGCCTGCGGTCCGCATCCTGAGGTTGGCCCCGGCTCGAGTTCTCCTCCGTTCAAGCAGGGTCCGTGACCCACGGACACAGAGCCTGTCCGACGATTTGGTGGGTCACGGACCCGCGAGGAGCTATCAAAGCAGCCTGACTGGGCTGGATCGCAAGAAGAAAGGAAGGATGATTGTGGTAGAGGTTCACCTGTACGGAAAACTGCGTCGATACAACGGGAGCACCCAGGCAGGTCATGACAGCGTCCTGATGCACAAACCACGGCCCGACGAGACCATCGCATCGCTTCTAGAGCGGGAGGGAATTCCGGTCGAAGAGGTCAATCACATCTTTGTCAACGCCAAGCTGCTCTCAACCCGGACGGCCATGGGCAAATACTACGGCTACCAGCAGGTTGGCGACAGCCTCGGCGATTGGGATCTGGGGATACCGGTTGGTGATGGGGACAGACTGGGTCTCTTTGGCAAGGACATGTCCATCCTGGGCATGTAGCCGGCAAGAATCCTCTGCCGCGTAATCATCCTCGCCAACAGCCCATAACTGCAGAAGCAGGTGGCGTCTTGTCCATTTTCCGGACAGGCGCTTGGGCTTTTGTTGCCGCCCATCATCGTATAGAATCACCTGCTTCTGCTCTCGCGCGTCAATGGCCAACGCCACCAGCTCGCCCACCAGCCGGCCCCCTACTGCTTATTCGTGTTTCGTGCCGTCGGGCATGGTTGCGCCTTTCAGGGACGCGGCTTTGCTGAGCTGCTCGCTGGTCATATGGGCCCCGGATAGGTTGGCCGATGTCAGATCGGCCATGCCCAGGCTGGCGTCGCGCAAGTTGGCCGCAGTCAGGTTGGCCGCAGTCAGGTTGGCATCGCGCAAGTTGGCCCCGATCAAGTTTGCCCTGTCCAGATTGGCCCCTTCCAGATTGGCCATGCTCAGGTTAATGTGATACAGGACGGCCCCGGGCAGCATGGCCCCACGTAGATCGGCCTGATACAGGTTGGCCCAGCTAAAGTCGCGTTCCCCTGCCTCATACCGTGCGATCAGCTCTTGTGCATCCAATAGCCTTGCCCCTTCCCCCTTGCAGTACTATCGTCCCAATGGCCTGAGTCGCTCTGACTGCCGGGCTGGGAAGCCCGGCCCCCTTATTCTAATGGCTCAACCGGTGTCTCTTCCTGGCTATTCCACTCTTCTCCAACCTCTTGCAGTCGTTCACTCAGCCAGCTCTCCAAGGCTTCCGGTGGCCTCTCAGCCCATTTCCACCCGTCTTCATGGTACTTTTTTTCGACTTCTTCCATGAATTTCTCAAGGTCTTGAGCTGCGAGCCTAGAGGAGACACTCCCCAACAGCACCTCCCTGAGTCTCTCTATTTCTCGCTCTTCTCTATCTTTCTCGCTTTTATCTTCCTTATTCTTCTTTTCCCTTAGCCATCTGACTCTTTCCTCACGCCCGTCCTGCGTCCTCCTGGCCTCTTCTTCTTGCCTATCCCGCTCCCTCTTTATCCTGTCCGCCCTGAGCGACAGGAAGTGCTGTAAGAAAGCGCCCACGACGCCACCCACCAGAACTATCCCCGCTCCAACGAGAGCGGCTACGATCTCACTTGTCACTTGCCTTCCCCTCCTCTCCTATCTGCTGGCAATCCTCTTTGGCCTGGTGCAAAGCTCCCTTGCAGACAAAAGAGGCGCTAGCTCACTCGCCACGGCAAGTGGTCCTGGTACCGCAAGGGGACACAAACGGTTCTCCTATGCTATGATGGCGCCGGTCTGACCATGCCCGGGAGGCTGCGACATCGCAGGGTATTTTGCCTCACTGGCAGTTGCAGCTTACCCATGATATTCCCCACCGGTGGTCGGCTGCACGACCAGGTCAGCCGCTGCCTCGACCAGGGAAGCCGCCAATCCCTGTACGTGGGCCGGTCCCACTCTGACCCAATACTTGCCCCGGGTCACCGCCTCGGAAGCGGTGCTCCGCAGCACCAGGACCCGATCATCCAGGCCGTCCCCGTCGGCCGGGTCGTTGCCCTGGATGCTGCTGCGCTGCAAGGCGTTTCCCAAGGACGCTACCATTATACCACCGATATCCAGCCCTGGCAATGCTTCAGGATTCGATCATGCGCATAGCCTCTGGTACCTTGACAAACTGGTTTTTGCTGACTGTACTTCCCCGAGGTATACTCACCTCAAAATGGGACGATGCTCATATCCAAGAAATGGGTCGCCCTTCTGAATACCAACCAAAGAAACCAGTTGCTCAAGGTGACCGGCAAGGGGCATCCATCTGCTCGCAGAGCCAAACGGGCCAACATCCCACCCTTGTCGGATGCCGGCAAAGCGGATGCCGAGATCGTTGAGAGCTTGTGCACAAGCCACCGTTGCCAGAACGATTCAGTTTGCCTTGTTGTTGTCCCCAGTGCCTGCCTATGGTATAATCCCCAGGCGGGAGGACGAGTGACAATCAAAACAGATACCCTGCCGCACATCCGTACCAAATTCTACCGGCCGCGCATCGCCAGGGGCCTTTTGCCGGTAGGGGAGGTTACACCTTGAGTTCCGATCCGATCCGCGTGCTCGTGGTAGATGAAGACCCACACAAAGAGGGCGTGCTGAAGGCCAAAGCGGCCGAGTTGCAGGGCGTTGAGTTGGTAGGTATCGCCCACAACCGGCGGTCGGCGCTGGAAAGGGTCAAGGAGCTCCAGCCCGATGTCATGCTGGTTGACCTGATGTTGCCCGCCTATCACGGCATCAACGTCATCGAGCGGGTGGTCGAAACGCAGCCGGACGTCCGGATCCTGGCCATGAGTCCGGCGGATCCGCCGCACGATCGGATTATCCTCGCCCTGGACGCCGGGGCGCGCGGCTTCATCTGCCGTGGTGACAGCGCCTCGGATTTGGAGGCCGCCATCCATCATGTCCACCAGGGCGAGCTGTGGCTGCCGCCGGAGACCACCTATGAGGTCCTGAAGGACACGGCGCCCGAATTGGGCATCTCTTCCGAAGAGCGGCGCAATCGCCTGATGACCGTGGTTTTGGGACTCGTGCCCCTGATGGGGCTCATCGCTGCCCTGACAGGCCTGCTGTGGCGCACGTACTGGGGCAGGATCGGCGTGCGCGTCGTGGACTTGGGCGTTGATCCAACCACGCGCGCCACGGACGTGATTGTTGGATTCTTGATCCTGCTCGGGGTCTTTGGCCCGCTGCTCTTTGTCGACAGCTGGCTGAACATGATCGGCGAATGGATGGAGACCAAGCCGGCGCTGCGGGGCGCCATCAAGAGGGCCCGCGAGATATACCTGGGCCGGATGCCGGTTGGCAGGATCATATTCAACCGGGTGAACGCCTGGGCAGCAGTGGCGACCGGGACCATGCTGTTCGGACTGTCTCTGTCACGCTTCGCGGACCTGATCCTCATCCTGTTTATCGGGCCGGCAGTCGGCGTTGCCCTCCTGGCCGGCTTTCTGGGCTTGGACGACACGCTGCCCCGGGTACTCCAGCGGGGGCGCATCAGCCGGCCGGTCCAGGTCATGCTGGCGATCCTGCTCGTTCTGTTCTTGGTCGTGCTGGGCGGTGAAGTCTGGGTCCAGGGCCCAGACCTGCGGAGCGACGGCGTGCACGGGCTGCTGGCTCCCAAGCTCCTGGGCTTTGGCGCTCGCCCCATGATACTCTATGACCTGGAGGAAAAGCAGGAACCCCTGGGCGCGCTGTACCTGGGGGGTAATGCTGACCTGTACGTACTCTATGACCCCTGCGCCGAGACGGTGCGGCTGGTGCCGGTTGGCTCTTCACGCGTCGAGATGGTTGACAAGGTCACCTGCGAGGCACCCCAAAGCCATGAAACTAAACCTTAGCGGACTCAAAGTTCCACGCAAAACCTTAAACAGACTGCCTTCGGTTGATCCCCTGTCCTTGACAACTGGGCAACGTCATCCCGTTTCTCAGGCCTTCGCGCGGTATCGGAGGAAAACCATGCCATTGTGGAACCGGCGCTCCTCCTCCAACTCCAGCTTCAGGCGTACGTCGTCGGGAAGTCCCTTCTTGCCGCCTCCCAGGATGATGGGCACCAAGAACATCAGGCACTGGTCAACCAAGCCTGCTTTGAACGCGTGGGCGGCAAGTTCGGGACCTGCTATGACCAGGTCACGTGCAGTAGACGCTTTCAGGTGCCGGACCGCTTCGGGATCAAAGGCCCGCTCTATCCGCGTCTTGGAAGTTGAAATGGTTCCCAGCGTCCTTGAGAATACGACCTTGTCAGCGGCTTGCCACATCTGCGCAAAGTCACGCATGTAGGGCGACTGAACTGCGAATCTGGGGTCGGTTTCCCAGACAAGCATCGTCTCGTACATGCGGCGCCCGTATAGATAGATGCCAAACCCTCGTTCGAGGTCGTTGACGAACCTGTGCACCTCCTCGTCCGGCTCGGCCCAGTCGAACTTGCCGGCCATGTCCTCTATGTAGCCGTCAAGCGACATGATCGCGGAGTAGATCAACTCTGCCATCGCACACCTCTCGTTTCGACCTTCCTTGACCTTATTCCCGCGTTCGGATTCATTCTATTCATTTGTTGATCCTCCGAAACAAAGCGGGTCCATATCTGCTTAAGGGACAGCGACACCGTCCAGGACGGTGTCAGTGGCGAGTTCAGTCCTCAGCTCACCGCTTTCTTCACGAGCGCGCCGATCCTTGCCTCTTCGGCGGCAGTCAACTCCTTCAGCGCGAAGGCGGTCGGCCACATGGCGCCTTCGTCGAGGTTCGCCGTGTCGCTGAAGCCGAACGTCGCGTACCTCGCGTTGAACTTCTGCGCGCTTTGGAAGAAGCAGACGACCTTGCCGTCCTTGGCATACGCGGGCATCCCGTACCAGGTTTTCGGCGAGAGGGCTGGCGCGCTGGCTTTGATGATCGCATGGAGCCGCTCGGCCATGGCGCGATCCGGTTCCGGCATCTCGGCGATCTTCGCGAGCACGTCGCTTTCCCCGTCCGCCTTGTCCTTGTTCGCGCGCGCTTCCGCCTTCAGCTCTTGGGCGCGCTCCTTCATCGCGGCTCGTTCCTCGTCCGTGAATCCCTTGGACTTCTTGTTGATCGCGGTGGTGCTCTTGGCGGACTTTTGCGTGTCCTTCTTTGGGCTCATAGAAACCTCCTCAGGTATTCTCCAGGCGACTGCACGCGAACAGGTCCCGCGCCAGTCGAACTCAGTCCAATTATATGCCCAGCCAGATGCTTTGTCAAATTAATATCACGTAAATAGTATCAACACCCTCGCAGGGGAAGACTGCGGAGGGAATCTACAGTTGCCTGCTCGACCAAGGAGCTTGTCACAGACGGCGGCCACAGGCCCAGGGCCAGCCCGCGGCTTGCTCTTCCTGCTAACCGCCAGCTAGTCTGGTACAACCTGCCAGAACTCAAGCTCCTCCCGCGCCCGCTCCATCGCCTCCTCGGGGATGCGGATGTAGGTCCCCGAACCCTCCACCAGCACGGTTCCATCCGGCAATTGGATCTCGCCTTTCGCCTCGTAGGCCCGGGAGCGGCCGCGGGTCAGCTCGCCCACAACCGACAGATCCTGGTCCATGGGCACTGGTTTCCGGAATTTGATCTCCAGGCGGCCCGTCAGCGCGAACACGCCTTCGTGGGTCAGCACGCGGCCCATCGTCTCATCCAGTAGGGTGGAGATGATGCCGCCGTGCAGATGGCCGGGATAGCCCTGGTGTTCCGGTTTGGGCCGGAAGCGGGCGATGCAGCGCCCCTCGTCGTCGGTGTAGAACGCCAGGTGCAGGCCGATGGGGTTGTCGATGCCGCAGACGAAACACATGCGGGAGTTGGGTTGTTTTTCCATGAAGGTGCCTCCTTGTGCCTGCTGCATTATAGCATCGGCGCGGGGTTTGGGCAAACGTCTTCCATTCGAATCTCGTTGGGCTCCACGGTAGGAGTTGACTGTGAGCCGTCTTGTTGTCAAAAAGCGCGCTCCGTGGTATGATTGTGGTACGCAGCCGGCCTTCTCAGATTCTTCATCCAGCGGCTGACGGAATAGGCTTTCGCGGCGATGATAGGGTGGGCTGGATCGGTAGCCGTGGCTATGACCCGGAAGTTGGTCAGATGAAATTGGTGGCATGAGGATATACCTGGATACGTGTAGTTTGCAACGTCCTCTGGACAGCAAAGCTCAGACTCGGATCATTCTCGAGGCCGATGCCGTTCTGGGCATACTGGCCCTTTCTGAGGCAGGCACCATCGAGTTGATCTCGTCGGACGCCCTGCTCTATGAAACGTCGCGAACTCCGAACGTCACGCGACAGGAGTACGCGTACGAGACCTTGTCGAAGGCAACAGTGTTTGTCGAGTTGGACGAGCAAGTTGAGCGGCGGGCCAGGGAACTAAATGCAGCTGGTATCGACCCCCTGGATGCGCTGCATTTGGCCTCGGCCGAAGCTGCTCGTGCGGACCTATTCTGCACGTGTGATGACAGGCTGCTCAAGAGAGCTAGAGGCATTCCGAGGTTGCAGACAAGAGTGGTATCGCCACTGGAAGCCATAGAGGAGATCGAGCCATGACCGTGGAAGTGAAACCATTGGCTGAGGTGACTCAAGAGGCAATTAGAGTGTTGATCCAGGAGCTTGGGCCGGTAGATACCGTGCGTTTTGTCAATCAGTTCACCGTGGGCTACGGAAACTACACGGAGGAGCGCCGGCAATTGTTTGCAGGCTTGACTCTGGAAGAGATTGTTTCCGAGATCAAACGAGGAAAAGAGCGCACCGAATCACGCCGATAGAGAACCATGCTGCATCTTGCGGCCACGCCCAGAAGAACCTCGGTTCACCCTGATCCGAGGTTCTTTTGCTGGTGGTGCGGTAATACTCAGTCATAACGGCTCGGGCCGCTTGAGACGGCGCCGGCGGCCGGTCACCCCGGCCAGACTCAGCTGGCCACGCGCTCCTTGGACACCACCTGGCGGGTTGCGACGGAAAAGTTGGTGACGGGCGTGCCGTCCTCGGTGTAGCGCATCTGCGGATCCTGGCCAACGAAACCGATGATCGTGATTGCGGGTGCGGTAGAGATCCTCTCCATGCTCCACCTCTCAAATTGACAACAGAACAAATGTTCGATACAATACCCCCGTAGCCTCCGGACGATCAGCGGATTGCTCAGGGGAGAGAGAAGTGACCAGGAAAGGCAAGCGACGGCGCCAACTGGATATGGCCGTGGCGACCATCCACCGCCGCTTCGGCCCGCAGGCGTTGGTCAAGGGGAAACCGGCAACCGCCGCCACGCAGTGCCCCACATCCCCACCGGCTTTCCCGCCCTCGACCGCGCCCTGGGCATCGGCGGGCTGCCCAAAGGCAAGGTCTGCGAGCTGGTCGGGCCCGGCCACCTCGGGCAAGACGACGCTGGCCCTCAAGTTCCTGGCCCAGGCGCAGGCAGCCGGCGGGCAGGTGGCCTACGTGGACCAGGCCCTCTACTTCGATCCCGACTATGCCCACCGCTGCGGCGTGGACCTCTCTCGCCTGCTGGTCGGCACGCCCCACGACCTGCGGGAGGCCCTGGCCATGACCGAGGCCCTGGTCCACAGCGGCGGCCTGGCTGCGCTGGTCTTTGACGCCCTCGACTTCTTGTGGACCGACGCGGAGGCCGCCCCGCTCCTGGCCGCGACCCTCAACCGCCTGCCCGGTGCCCTGTCCCGCTCCGGCACGGTCCTGCTCGTCCTGCACGAATCGTCCGGCGTGGGCGACTGACCGGCGCTGTCGGCCCTGGCCCACCACGCCGCCGTGCGGCTGCAGGTCGTCCGCGAGCGCTGGCTGACGGCCACCGACGACATCCGGGGCTACGAGGCCCGGGTGGAGGTGCTCAAGAACCGGCTGGGTCCGTCCGGCCGCGCGGTGCTGCTGCAGCATCGAGTTCAACGGCACGGTGCGGGGCAACGGCCTGTAAGCAAAGGAGTGCTGTCCGGGGATGTCGGTGCTCTACTGCACCATCCCGCATTTTGCCGCCGCCCTGGCCCGGCGGGACCATCCGGAGTTGGGCGGACGGGCCGCTGGTCCTGGTCGGGCCGGAGGAGCGGGTGTTCGGCGTCTCGGCCGAGGCGGCCGCCTGTGGCGTCGCCGCCGGGCATGACGGCCCGCGATGGCCGAGGTCCGCTGCCCCGAGGCGCGCCTGCTGGAGGCCGACCTGGCCCGCTGCCGGGCAGAGTTGGAGGCGCTGCTCCAGGTGCTGGAGCGGGCCAGCGACCGGGGTGGAGCCCCACGGCTGGGGAGCGGCCTACGTCGACCTGGGCGACCTGGTCCGGGGCCACGCCGACGCCGTGGCCCTCTGCCGGGAGATGGGGCGCGCGGTGCGCCGGGAGCTGGGCGAGGCCCTCCAGCCGGCGCTGGGCTGGGACAGCGGCAAGTTCACCGCCCAGGCCGCGGCCCGCCGGACGCCGCCCGGCCGCCTGCGGGCCGTGGATGCCGTCCGGGAGCGGGGCTTCCTCCAGCCGCTGCCGGTGACGCTGCTGCCCTTGGCGGGGGAGGCGGTGCAGCGGCTCGGCTTCCTGGGACTGCGCACGCTGGGCCAGTACGCGGCGCTGCCGCCGGCGGCGGTGTGGCAGCAGTTCGGGCGGGCCGGGAAGCTGGCCCACCGCTGCGCCCGGGGCGAGGACGACCGGCCCGTCATCCCCCGCGGCAGGCGCCCCACCTGGCGGCCGAGGTCGAGTTCGAGACACCCTGGCCGAGCGGGAGCGGCTGATGGCCGCGCTGCGAGCGGCTGGTCTCGCCGCTGCTGGCCGAGCTGCGGGCGAGCCTGCAGGCCTGCGGCCAGGTGCGCCTGACGGTGCACTTTGACGACGGCAGCGCCCAGGAGCGGGAACGCGCCTTTCTGCTGCCCGTGGCGGACGAGGAGCGGGTGGTGCGGGCCCTGGACCGGCTTGCTGGACGGGATGCGCTGGCCGGCGCCGGCCGCCGGCCCTGGCCGTGATCGCTGGCACAGATCCAGGAGGTCGTCGCCGAGCAGTTGACGCTGTTTCCCGCTCGAGGACGAGCGGGACGCCAAACTCCAGGAGGTGCAGCGCTACCTGGCGTCGCGTTTCGGGCCCTCCGGCCAGGTTGGCCGGCTGCGGCGGGCGGTGCTGGCCCAACCCGGCGCGCCCGCTGCCGGAGTGGCGGGTCGGTTGGCGGAGCGAGGAGCGAGCCGTGACGCGCCTGTGGCCCGAGGGGGAGGCGGTGGAGACCTGGGGCGAGGAAGACACCCCGGCCGGGTTCTTCTGGCAGGGGACGGCGCCACCCCATCGCGGAGATCTGCAACCGCTGGCGGGTGCACACCCGCTGGTGGGAGCCGGACGAGGCCGTCTGGCGGGAGTATGTCAAGGTAACGACCGACACCGGGCTGCTGTGCCTGCTCTACCGCGACCTGCTCGGCGGCGGCTGGTTCCTGGCTCGGGTCTATGATTGAAGGGATGCAGCGCCTGGCTCGCGTCTATGCCTGGAGTACGTCGAGCTGCACTGCCACAGCTATTTCTCCCTGCTCGACGGCGCCTCGTCGCCGGAGGCGCTGGTCGAGCGGGCGGCGGCGCTGGGCTACCCGGCGCTGGCCCTCACCGACCACGACGGGCTGTACGGCGCGGTGCGCTTCTGGCAGGCGGCCGAGGAGCGGGGCCTCAAGCCCATCATCGGCGCCGAGGTGACGCTGGACGGCGCCAGTCCACCGGGTCAACGCAACGGCCATCTGACCCTGCTGGCCGAGACCCAGCGCGGCTATGCCAACCTGTGCCGCCTGCTCAGCGCCGGGCAACTGGCCGGGCAGAAGGGGCAGCCCCGGCTGACGCTGGAGACGCTGGCCGGACACGCCGAGGGCCTGCATCTGCCTCTCCGGCTGCCGGCAGGGGGCGGTCCCCGCGGCGCTGCTGGCCAGAGACGAGGACGGAGCGCGCCGAGGCGGCAGGCCGCCTGCGCGACATCTTCGGCCCTGACCGCTTCTGGATCGAGCTCCAGCGCCACTACCTGCCCAGCGACGCCCGGCTGATCGCGGCGCTGGTCGCCCTGGCCCGCGAGCTGGGCGCTGGGCCTGGTGGCCACCAACAACGTCCACTATGCCGAGCGGTCGGGCCAGCGGCTGCACGACGTCCTGACCTGCATCCGCCACCACACCACCCTGCCCGAGGCGCTGGCCGCGGGGCTGCTGCACCCCAACTCGGAGCAGTACCTCAAGTCGCCCGCGCGAGATGGCCGCCCTCTTTGCCGACCTGCCCCGAGGCGCTGCGCAACACCCTCCACATCGCCGAGCGGTGCGAGGTCAGCCTCGACTTCTCCGCCCAGCGGCTGCCCGCCTTTCCCGTGCCGGAGGGCCACACCCCGGACAGCTACCTGCGCCACCTGTGCGAGGCAGGGACTGCGCCGCCGGTTCGACCCGGTCACCGCCGCAGGCCCGGGCGCAACTGGCCCACGAGCTGGCCGTCATCGAGCGGCTGGGGCTGGCCGGCTACTTTCTCGTCGTCTGGGACATTGTCCGCTTTGCCCGCGAGCAGGGCATCCGCTGCCAGGGGCGGGGCTCGGCGGCCAACTCGCTGGTGGCCTACCTGCTGGGCATCACCCCGGTGGACCCGCTGCGCCACAACCTGCTCTTCGAGCGCTTCCTGAGCGAGGAGCGCGCACACCATGCCCGACATCGACGTCGATTTCGCCGCCGACCGCCGCGAGGAGGTGATCCAGTACGTCTACGAGCGCTACGGCGAGGAGCACGTGGGCATGGTCTGCAACGTGGTCACCTACCGCGCCCGCTCGGCGCTGCGCGACGTGGCCAAGGCGCTGGCCTTTCCGCCCGACGTGATCGACCGCGCGGCCAAGGCCCTCGACACCCGCTCGGCTGTCCAGGCCGCGGACTCGCTGCCCGCGGTCCCCAGACCTCGAGGAGGCGATCGAGCTGCCCCCGCCGGACGGCGATGCTCCCTCCCCTGGCACCTGCTGTCCGATCTGCTGCGGCAGATGGACGGCGTGCCCCGCCACCTGTCCATCCACGTCGGCGGCATGATCATCACCGCCGCGCCCCTGGTCGAGGTCGTGCCCCTGGAGCGGGCGACGATGCCCGGCCGCGTGGTCGTGCAGTGGGACAAGGACAGCGTCGAGGATGCCGGGCTGATCAAGATCGACCTGCTCTCGCCTGCGCACCCTGGGCGCGGTCGAGGAGGCGCTGGCGCCACATCCGGGCGCAGCGGGGGATCGAGCCTCGACCTGGACCGACCTGCCGCTGGACGACCCGGCGGTCTACGACCTGCTGCGGCGGGCCGACACGGTCGGCTGCTTCCAGGTGGAGAGCCGCGCCCAGGCGCAGATGCTGCCCAAGCTCCAGCCCGAGCTGCTTTGAGGACATTGTCGTCGGCGTGGCCCTCATCCGCCCGGCCCGATCCAGGGCGGCATGGTCCATCCCTACCTGCGCCGCCGCCAGGGGTTGGAGCCGGTGCACTATGCCCATCCCTCGCTGGAGCCGGTCGCTGGCCGAGACGCTGGGCGTGATCGTCTTCCAGGAGCAGGTGCTGCGGGTGGCCATGGCCGTCGCCGGGTTCACGCCCGGCCGAGGCCGACCGGCTGCGCCGGGCCATGAGCCGCAGCCGCTCGGCAGCAGGCGATGGCCGCCCTGCGCGAGCGCTTTCTGGCCGGGGCGCGGGCCAACGGGCGTGGACGAGGCGACGGCGGAGGAGATCTGGCAGCAGTTGGCGGGCTTCGCCGGGTTTGGCTTCTGCAAGTCCCACGCCGCCGCCTTTGCCCTGGTGGCCTACCAGACGCTCTACCTCAAGGCCCACTACCCGGCCGAGTTCTACTGCGCCCTGCTCAACCACCAGCCGATGGGCTTTTACCCGCCGGAGGTGCTCGTCGGCGATGCCCGGCGCCACGGGGTGCCGGTCCTGCGGCCCGACGTCAATCGCAGCCAGGCGGCCTGCACTTTGGAGCGGGGAGATGACCGGCGATTGGCGCGTGCGCCTGGGCTTGCGCTACGTCCACGGCCTGGGCGAGGCGTGGCAGGAGCGGATCGTCGAGCGGCGGGGCGAGCGAGCCGTTCCGCGACCTGGCCGACTTTTGCCGGCGGACGCGCCTGCCCCGGCCGCTGGTGGAGAACCTGATCCGGGCCGGGGCGCTGGACGGCCTGGGGCCGGCGCGGCGGGACCTGCTGTGGGCGCTCGGCGGGCTGGCCTACCAGGAGGAGGGGCTGGACCTCGACGTGCCGGTGGTGGCGGTCGACGCTGCCGGCGCTGGGCGAGGCGGAGCGGATGGCCTGGGAGTACGAGCTGCTGGGCCTGGCGCCCGGCGACCAGGTGATGAGCCTCTACCGGGAGGCGCTGCGGGCGCAGGGGGTGCTGACCAGCGGCGAGCTGGCCGTCGCGGCGGGATGGGGAGCGGGTGCGGGTGGCCGGCTTGGCCGTCGTCCGCCAGCGCCCGCCGACGGCCAAGGGGCACCTGTTCGTCACCCTGGAGGACGAGGAGGGGCTGGTCAACCTGATCGTGCGGCCCGACGTGTACGAGCGGTACCGGGACGCGCTGCGCAACGCGCCGCTGCTGTGGGTCGAGGGGCGCCTGCAGCGGGAGGGGCAGGCGCTGAGCGTGCTGGTTTACCGGGCGGGGGCGGTGGGGTGAGGGGGAGAGGGTGTGCATGACCTGCACCTCACACATCCTACTGCCAAGGAATTGATGACCGTCTTGACGATTCTGGGGAATCCTGCTACAGCGATTCAATCATTGTGTGGCAAAGGCAAGCTGTTAGTCCGGTACGACCTGCCAAAAGTCGAGTGCGGACTTGGCCTGTTCGACCATTTCGTCGGGGATGCGGACGTACACGCCGTTGCCTTCGACCAGGACTGTGCCGTCGGGCAGCCGGATCTCGCCCTTGGCCTCGTAGGTCCGAGAGCGACTACGAGTCAGTTCACCGATGACCGTCAACTCCTGGTCCAACGGTACCGGCTTACTGAATTTGATCTCCAGGCGACCGGTCATGGCCCAGACGTTGCGATGAGTCAAGACCCTGCCCATAGTCTCATCAAGCAGAGTGCTAATCAGACCGCCATGCAGCTGGCCGGGATAGCCCTGGTGTTCTGGCCGCGGCTGGAAGCGGCCGATGCATCGCCCCTCGTCGTCGGTGTAGAACTTGAGCTTCAGGCCTATGGGATTCTCGATGCCGCAGACGAAACACATGCGGGAGTTGGGTTGTTTTTCCATGATCTCTTCTCCTTGTGCCTGCCGGCATTATAGCATCGCCGCGGGGTTTGGGCAAACGTGACGCCCCGGCAATATCCTTGACTTTGTTCTGCCTTTCTGCTATACTGTCTATCAGGTATACAGTTTGAAACGGGAGGTAGAGAGCATGGACAGCACGACCGTTCAAATGGCAAAAAGGGGAGTGATCACAATTCCTCAACCGATCCGAGAGTCCTATGGAATGCAGCCTGGCGATACGTTTACACTCCTGGACCTGGGCGGTGTCCTGGTGCTGAGTCCGCGGCGTTCTGAGATCGACGTGCTCGCGGAGCGGATACGCACACAATGGACCGAGAAGGGGGACACGCTAGAGACGATGCTGCAGGCTCTGCGCGAGGAGCGGGATCGTCGTGGACGCTGAGCCGCGGGTGTTCCTGGATACCAGTGTGTTGTTCGCGGCCGTTTGGTCCGAGAGTGGTGGGTCACGCCTGATCCTCAAGCTGGGCGAGGCCGGAGCCATAGCGTTGTGGGTAGGCCCCACCGTTCTGAGGGAGGCCGAGGCGGTGCTGAGACGCAAATCGCCGGAAAGCCGCCCGCACATGGCCCTGCTACTGGATCGCGCACAGGTGCGGGTCGGGCCTGAGGCTGAAGACCAGGCCTTGGCGCTAACACGATCAGCCGTGGACTATGTGCCTGATGCCCAAGTGCTGGCCGAGGCTGTGGAGATAGGGGCGAACTACTTTGTTTCGCTTGACCAGAAGCATCTCGTAGGAAACCCACGGACAGAGCACTTGTTTCCGGTTGGGACCCCAGGGGACTTTCTGGGTTGGTATCGGCAGCATTTGATGGAAGGTGAGCCTGCTCAGCCAGGGGACCAAGGCGAACAGGCCGAAATCGCTCGCTCTACACAGTAGTTGGCCGGCGAGAAGGGGGAATACGAAGTACATGGATCCAAAGATCGTCATCAGGAGCGAGACCGGTGCCGATATAGGCGCGATAACCGAGGTGACCGTCGCCGCGTTCAACACCCTGGAGATCAGCAATCACACCGAGCAGTTCATCATCGAGGCACTACGCGCCGCCAAGGCCCTCTCGGTATCGCTCGTCGCAGAACTCGATGGCTGTGTAGTCGGTCATATTGCCTTCTCTCCTGTGACCATTTCAGACGGCACTCGGAACTGGTACGGCCTTGGACCTGTGTCGGTGTTGCCGGCATACCAGCGGCAGGGCATTGGCAAAGCCCTGATAAGGGAAGGGCTGTCACGGCTGAGAGATATGAACGCTCAAGGATGTTGTCTCGTGGGACATCCGGATTACTACAGGAGATTCGGGTTCGAGAACACGTCGGGACTTGTGCACGAGGAAGTGCCCCAGGAGGTCTTTTTCGCTCTGTCTTTCGACGGGCATACTCCGCAGGGTGCTGTCACTTTCCACGAAGGATTTAGAACGGATGGCCAACCAGGGGGTACAGGCGACGCTTGACGCAACGGCCCTCGTCGCCGGTGTGGAACCTGAGCTTGAGGCCGGTGGGGTTCTCGATGCCGCAGACGAAACACATGTGCGAGTTGGGTTGTTTGTCCATGAACGCTCCTCCTTGTGCCGCCTGCATTATAGCATCGAGGCGGGGTTTGGGCAAACCTCTCCGCTTGGCAACCCCATTCCCAATCGGCGTCGGGACACTTGCGTCCCGGGTCATCGGTTCTCCTCCATGGGCTGACTCATCCGCTTGACGGAAAGAGATTTCGGGCGTACAATATCGCCATCGTCCGACTGCACAGCGACCGGATTGCCCACCAAGGTCTCGGATACTAGGGCCGGAATTCGGCATAAGTCAATCCTTCGGGCATGTGATACTGAGCTTTTTCAGTATATGAACCCAGGCAGATAGGCCGGATTATTTCGGTCCACTCAATAGTTAGGCGCTTTCATTCGCAAACCGTAACAGGTGAAATGGCGGCACCAGCGCTATTCCACACACAGGAAAGGGGAACATGCGATGTCACTCGAAGCATTCAAAGCCAAGATCCGTTGGGCCGGTCAGGAGGCGTGGATGAAGGGTAACGTGGATGCCCTGCGAAAAGTCTACGCTGCCGACTATCTCTGTCACAGACCCCCCTTCCCAGATGTCAGGGGAGTCGAGGAATCCATAGGATACATCGCCGCCACCAGGGGCGCCTACTCTGACATTCAGCTCGAGTACGAAGACATGATCTGCGAGGGGGATACGATTGCCTACCGCACCACCTGGCGGGCCAGGCACACCGGCCAATCGCCGACGATTCCCATTCCGCCCACCGGTAAGGAGATCGTGTTGCAGTCGTGTTCCATCATCCACGTGGTGGACGGCAAGATCGCTGAGGAGTATGAGCTTTCGGATTACCTGGGCTTTCTGCAGCAGCTAGGCGTCGTCCCGCCACTGGGATAGAAAAGGGCGCTCCGCTCAAAAGCCCATCTGCCTATGGCGGCGAGTTGGAAAAAGGCCAAGGCTGGTTGCCGCCGCATCGCCTGCCGAACCTGAGCACGCAAGGCAGAGGGCCTATCAAGGCAAGAATTGAGGGCGCGTCGCGCCTAACCAGCGCTTGCACCCGACGCCGCTCCGCTGCGCTTCGCGGCGCGGGTGAAGCGCGTGCCGTTAGCCGGCTTGATGACCGCTGAGTGACACCAGCAGATTCACAAAACAGGAGATTCCATGAAAACAATCATCGCAGAGTTCATAAGCCTCGACGGTGTCGTGCAAGCTCCCGGAGGAGCAACCGAAGACACGGACGGCGGATTCGCGCACGGCGGATGGTCGATGAAGTATTTTGACCCTGAAGTTATGGGCGGCACTTATGACGAAATCGCGCGAAACAGCGACGCTCTTCTGCAGGGACGTCGCACCTATCAGGTCTCGGCCGAAGCGTGGCCCAGCCGCTCGGGCGATACGTTCACCGATTGGATCAATCGCGTGCAGAAGTACGTCGTGTCCAATACGCTCACCGAGAAGGACGCGACGTGGAGCCCGACCACGATCATTCGTGGCGACGACTTCGTCAGAACCGTGTCCGAACTACGCGCGCGGCCGGGGGGCTACATCTACGTGTATGGCAGCGCGACGATGGTCCGGTCGTTGCTTGCGGCGGACTTGGTCGACGAGTTGTTGCTCACAATCGAGCCGATCATCCTCGGTGGGGGGAAAACGATCTTCACCCGTGACGGAAAGGCGATCCCGTTCACGCTCGAGTCGACAGTCAAGGCCAGCACCGGCGCGCAGGTTTGCCGATATGTTCGTGCGCGGTAGCCCATATAGTGTGCCGGCTAACAACCGGTTGCAGCGGACGGTCCGCTGCGCGGCCCGCCGCCGAACCGGAGCGTTGGGCGGCAGGCCAGGCCTACTGCATAAGGTTAGTATTACGGCGGGGTGGCGGGCGGCCCCGCACACAAGGGTTGCTCCAGAACGGTGGTGCGCGCGTGCCGGCCATCGCCGCCCTCCCGTAAGCCCCGGTGGGTCGGTCGCCGCGCCTATGTTTGTCAAACTAGAAGTGACCCACTTGATAACCGAAAAATGTACCACCTGACGCCACTCAACCTACTTTGACAGTTGGACGTGACGATCAGCGAGCCGCGCAGGTAGCGCTGGCTGATGAAGGAGAAGAGCATCTGCGCCCCCCGCTGGCTGAACGGCACAAAGCCCACCTCGTCGACGATGATCTGGTCCTGCTTCATGAGCCACGACTCCAGCTTGCTGAGACGATGGGTTTCCTGGGCCTCAAGCAGGTCGTTGATCAACCCGGCAGCGGTATAGAAGCGCACGCGGCGCCCCTGTTCACAGGCCATGAGCCCCAGGGCGATGGCCACGTGCGTCTTTCCCGTGCCGATGGCGCCGATCATGGCGATGTTCTCCCGGTGCTCCAGGTACTCACCGCGGGCCAGGGCCAGGACCTTGCTCTGGCTCAGACCCGGAATGGCCTGGAACTCGAACTCCTCCAGCGTTCGCAGCACCGGAAAGCGCGCCTCCAGTACGCGCCGCTTGCGGCGGTTCACGTCCCGCTAGCTGATTCCGTGCTCCAGCAAAGCCAGCCGGCACTCCTCGTACGGCTGCCTGCTCTGGGCTGCCTCTTGGGCGAACTTGCGGTAGTTGGCCACCGCGGTCGGCAGGCGCAGCTGGCGCAGGACGATGGGCAAGCGAATGTCAACGCTCATCACTCACCTCCTGCCTGGCCCGCCAACAGGCGGTCGAATTGGCGCAGTTCGGGCCAGGCCACCTGGCCCTCGTTCAGGTGCGGCCACTGGGTCAAATCCAGGGCACCTGCCGGTTGGGCAGGCTCTGTCAGGCACAGAATGAGCTGCTTGGCGCCGTCAGCCGAGAAGCAGTGACCGGTCAGGGCTTGCTCCAGAGCCTGGGCGATGAGCGCCTCGGGATGGACCTCGTGCAGGCGCAGGACGCGCACGAACTCCTTGGTCGCCAGGGACGTCGAGAGATGCTCCCGCAGCGCCGCCAGATAGCGGTTGTAGACCTCGTGCCAGCATTTCTGCCACTCCAGGATGGGCTTAGCCTGCTCCCAGGCGCCCGGCCGCTGCTCCAGGACGGTCAGATAGTGCATGGCGTTCAGGATGTCCTGTTCGCGTCCATAGCAGCGCGGGTGCACGGCCAGCGTCTTGCGGCCGTTGCCGATCTCCACTCGGTGGACAAAGGCCCGCAGCCAGAGGGCCTCGTGTGCATGGTCCGCAGGCACCGAGTAGCGATTGGTCTGGAAACGGACCAGGCCAACGTCGTCAGGCTGGACAGCTGGCTGGCCTCTTCCCTCCCCGCGCTTGAGCGAGCCCTGGCCTATGTTCAAGACGATGAGAAGCATTGGGATGCGAAGCACTCTCTGGTGAAGCGTCAGCACAGTCGGGGGCGAGCTCTGCCGTGCCGCTTTCTGGTTCGGTCGCGAGTCCTATGGCACCGAACTGCTGCGCCAGTATGCCCGGCATTTGAAGCAGAGCGGCGGCGTGCACGTGTGGTATTGGCCAAATGGCGAACCGGGGTTTACAACTACGAATGAAGTTCCGTACGCGTCCTGGGGCATGGCGGAGTGGTTGAGTGCCGCCATTGAGGGGTTGGCTGGTGTTCACGACGATTCCGGGCAGTTGCGCAACGTCACCGTCTCACCACGAGGGGCAGCAGCCGGCGTGAGCAGCGTGCATGTGATCGTCCGCTACGCGCCCTCGAAGGCTTACTGCGCTTACCTGATGCAAATTGATGAGGAGACAGAAACCATTCGCCTATTCTGTACAGGTTCAGGGAAGCAGGTGGCTGCAGGAATCCTCCTTCCCGACCCGTGGGTTCCCGTGGCGGTCATCCAGGGGGGGCTCCTTGACGCATACCACGACAATCGAGGACGCGTCGCGCTACGTGCCCTTTGCTCTGCCCATTCCGGATGTTGACCCGGTTGTGATTCAATGCCGAAACGCCAACTCGGCAGCAGCATGAACGGAGAGTTCTGGCCAACAAGCCGGGTGCACGGTACCCACTGGGGCGCGCGGACGCACCCCAGCGGTCCCGTGACCCGCGACGTTGGGCATCACGCATTGGCTTTGGACAAACCCCCCTGATGGCAGCTCGGATGGGTCCTTGAACATTGGAGAACCTTTTTCATACTATTTACATGATATTAACTTGACAAAGCATCTGGCAGGGTGTATAGTGTGAGCAGCTTTGACTGGCGCCGGATCTGTTCACATGCAGTCGCCTGGAGAAAGTCCTGGAAGTGATACTCTCCGCGAAAAGTCTATACCGAACCTGCTCACTCCAGGGACCCGGTAGACGGGCCAAAGTCGTTCGGTCTACTCAATTCTTGGGCTGCCTGGCGGGCAGCTTTGGCGAGCTCCGGTCAAAGACCAATTCTTACACCCGAGGTGCCCGTTGCAGGACGAGGATGCGGTTCGAGAGCTTGAGGAGTTGTACGACGAATCCTGGAATCGCGGGGACGTCGATGCGCTCCTCTATTGCCTGACTGATGATGCACTCATTGTGGATCCGCTTGGCAGGGTCGCACGAGGTCACGACGAGATACGCCATCTGCTGGCCCCATTGATGGGCCCGGCTGGGGGTGATTCCACACACAAGTCCGAGCTCGTCCGCGTCGAGTTCGTCACACCCGACATCGCCCTGGTCGATGGACGTGCGCATATCGAGGTTCCAGTGCTGGGAGAGGGGAACGCTCCGTCGGATCGCTTCCACCGATTCACCGATATGGTCGTAAGGCGAGAAGGCCAGTGGAAGATCGCCCACATCCGCGCGTGCCCGCTAGAGACAGACGGGTCAAGAGGACCGGATTGAGATCGCAAAGCGGTCCAACAACTTGCTGAAGCCGACTCGGCTGGCAGGCGAAAACGCAGTGGCGCCTGCCCTCCCGACCTGGCCTAGAACGAAGGAAGGACGCCCGAGCCGCCGAGCTCAAGGCCGCTAGGCGGTGCATATGATTGCAGTGCGGGTCCGCACTCGAACTGCGCCGAGGTTTCCAACCCAATTCACAATGAGCAGGTTTCCATGAGCACAAAAAACGACACGCCAAAGTCCCCCAAGAGCACCACAGCGAGTGGCAAGAAGCCTGAGGGGTTCACGGACGAGGAACGAGCGGCGATGAAGGAGCGCGCCAAAGAGCTGAAGGCGGAAGCGCGCGCGGAGAAGAACAGGGCGGTGGGGTTTGAAGCGGAGAGCACGAATCCCCTTGAAATGCAGCGCAGCGGCTGGCAGGCCATCTTGGACAATTTCAAAGAATACGTGGAGGGAGAGCACCATGACAAAGTTTAACCCATACCTGAATTTTGCGGGCAACACAGAAGAAGCCTTTGTTTTTTACAGATCCGTTTTCGGGGGAGAGTTTGTCTCTTTCACCCGATTCAAGGATATGCCCATAGAGGGTTTTGACCTACCCGAAGAAGCCGCAGAGAAAATCATGCACGTCGGTTTGCCCATCGGCGCCGGTCAAATGCTCATGGGAACGGATGCCCTGGAGTCGATGGGACAGACGTTGGTGGTGGGCAACAACGTGAGCATCTCGATCCACCCCGACAGCAGGCAAGAGGCCGACCAGCTCTTCGCCGCCCTGTCGCAGGGCGGAAAGGTCCAGATGCCGATGGCCGACCAGCCGTGGGGAGACTATTACGGCGACTGTCAGGACAGATTCGGCGTCCATTGGATGATCAACTACCACCAGGAGGATTGAACCCAATGCCAGCAATCACCCCACATTTATGGTTTGACAAAGAAGCCAGAGAAGCGGCGCAGTTCTATACGTCCGTCTTTGACGATTCAAGGATCAACTTTATGACAACCCTCCCTGATACGCCGTCTGGCGACGCAGCAGTCGTCGGCTTTGAAATCATGGGCTATGACTTTATGGCCATCAGCGCCGGACCCTATTTCACCATCAACCCTTCCATCTCCTTCCACGCCAGGTGCAGGACGGTTGAAGAGGTGGACCAGCTCTGGGAGAAGCTCTCCCCAGGCGGGACGGCCCTGATGGAACTCGGCGAATACCCCTTCAGCAAGAGATATGGCTGGATCCAGGACAAGTTTGGTGTATCCTGGCAGGTCATCCATACCGAGGGAGACTTTGAGCAGCGGATCATGCCCGCGCTGATGTTCGTCGGTGAGGTATGCGGCAAAGCCGAAGAAGCCATCGGTTTCTACGCATCGGTCTTCGGAGACGCAAAAGCGGACGTCCTGGCGCGCTACGAGGCTGGTGAGGAGCCTGACGAGCCAGGAACCGTCAAGTACGCCCAGTTTGTCCTGGACGGCCAGGAATTCGGCGCGATGGACTCGGCCTGGGAGCACGATTTTGCCTTCAATGAGGCCGTTTCCTTTATCATCAACTGCCAGGATCAACGAGAGATCGACTATTTCTGGGACAAGCTTTCCGCGGTGCCGGAAGCGGAACAGTGCGGCTGGATAAAGGACAAATACGGGGTTTCGTGGCAGATCACGCCAGCGAACATGGGAGACCTCATTGGCAGAAATCCCGCCAAGACCACGCCCGTCATGCTCCAGATGAAAAAGATCATCATCGCCGATCTCGAGAAGGCAGGAGAAGAAAACTGAACGAGAATGGGAAGCTTGGTTTGGGGGCTTGACTAACTATAGGACGTCTTGTGCCTCCCGCATTGTAGCATCGACACGGGGTTTGGGTAAACCTCTCCCATTCAAATCTTGCTGAGGTGACTCAAGAGGCCATTCGAGTGCTGATCCAGGAGCTTGGGCCGGCAAACCCTGTGCGTTTTTTCAATCAATGCGTCGACACGTCTCTTCGCTTATTTATATCTTTAATTTATTCTTAACTTGACTAAGGGGTCGGACAGGGTTATACTGGTGTCCAGGTTCTGGCTTTGGCACGTACAAGTCGTTTGGCGCACTTTTGGCCACCGGTCGTGTTCGCATTCAAGACGCCGCTGATGCCAAAATAGTTTGGAAGGCGTTTTGTGATTTGCATGTCAGGCATTGGCAGGCCCAGCCAGCAGTAGAGAAGTGGGCCGAGGAGGCGTCATGCGTACTGATACCCAGCCGCTGCTAGTCCAGGTGCAGGCAGTCACTGCCGCTGCAACGCCCCTCGGCGAAGTGCCGGTTGAAGTGGTGAGGCTCGAACCGGATCGCTTCGACGTGGTGGCAAAGGCTGTGACCCGGGGGGACGGCATCGCGGTGCTCGAGCTCGCTCCCGACCTCTGGGGACAGCGGCTGCTGGCCAGGCTGGCGGGTGAGGCGGAACAGGGAGTCGTGCTTTCCCGTGCGGAACTGGACGGTGAGGTGGCCGCGATCCTGACGGTAACCGCCGCCGGCGGGGTGGACGCGAGTCGGATGGTACTGCTTGCCGACCACCTGGTGGCCACCAGGCGAGTGCGCGCCGACGACCTGGCCAGCGACCTGGCCGCACCGTCGCCCGACAGCTTTGTGCGGCTCCTGCCCGCCGCCGAGCGGGCGCGCCTGCTGGAGGACTTTGCGCGCGGTCTCCGGCGTAAGGGCACCGGCGACGAGGTGGCCGATCTGTACCTGGTGGATCCGGACGCATTGCGCAGGGGCAGGGTGAAGCTGCTGCCGATCCGCGAACTGCCGGAAAAGTTTACCCCCCGGCCGAGCCCGCTGATCGACCTCGACCAGTTCCTCAAGCCGGGCCTGGGCTGGGAGATCTTTCCGTGGGCGCTGCCCGACGACCAGTCCTACCGCGACTACCTGCGCTCGGTCTTTGTCCTGTTCGCCCAACAACAGAAGTGGGGGGTCGGCGCGGATCCCGCTACCTACGGACACATCGTCGAGCGCCAGATGCAGCGACGGTTCTTCCAGGACTTCCGAACCGCGAACCGCACTGAGGTGCCGCTCAATCGGCTCCTGGTGCCCATCGTCACCTCGATCCTGACCGCACCCACGGGTTCAGGCTTTGGGTTCGGCCGTGCCACGGCGGCGTTGCCGGCGCAGGGTACGCAGCCCGACCGGGTGCATCTGGACGCCCTGCTGGCGCTCGCCCCGGTCGAGGTCCAGGAGTTCGCGAACAGGTACCGCCTGCCCCTCACCGAACCGGACAGCACCACTTCGACGCCGGTCCAGCTCAACGTCTACACGCTGTCGAGGGCGCTCAGCGACACCGCGCAGGGACCGCCGGAGCCACGCGAGAACGTCATCGACCCGCAACTTCCGGGCGAGGAGGGCAAGCCCATCCTCTGGAAGGAGGTGGTGGGCTCGGCGCCGTTCTTCCTCCGCTTCGACGAGTGGCTCGCCCGGCAGCAGCCCTTCTTCGCCGAGAACCTGTTCGCGCTGCGCACCCAAGTCACCGGTGTGGCCAAGGGTACGTGGCTCACCGAGGCGCGCAAAAAGTTCCTGGAGTACCACAAGGGATTGCCTGGCACCCAGAGCCTGACGCCCTACCACGGTTACTTCGGATCGATGGACGAGGTGCATCGATCCGCCACCTTCCTGCTGGCCTACGGCGCGGCCGACGCCAAGCTGGTCGAGCTCGTCCAGGCCATCGACAAGAGTCAGTTCGCCACCGCTGCGCGGCTCGCCGACGAGGCTGAGCGGCTACTGAACGCGGCCGTACCGAGCCCGCACTCCGGGGAGGACTGGGAACCCGAACTCAGCGTCGGCAACTTCCCCCGTCCGCTCAGCCTGGCCAAGCGCCGCAAGGCCAAGGTCGCGAACATCACGCAGCTCACCGGGACCAGCGGCACCTACCTGCCGGACGGCCTTGAGCGGTTCTTCGAGTTGGCTCGGCCCGAGGACCTCTGGCTGGACGTGGTGCATTTCCGGATCGCCCGCGACCAGGCGACGCGCCTTCGGGTCTACCAGCTCAGGTTCGTGTTGCCGATGCTCCGGGCCACGGTGCGCTCCGGGTTGGGGGACATCCCGGGGGCGGTGGACATCCTGGCCGGGGTGACCGGCTTCTACATCGGCATCGGGATGCTCGGCACCCCGGCCGGCATGGTGAAGCATCCCGACGCGATCGCGGCGCACACCCGGGTGGTGGCCGGCCGACTGCGCTGGAGTGATCAGCTTGGGTGATCGTCCGTACACCGCGCGCCTGATGTACGACGACGAGCGGCAGCTCGACGGGCCGTTCTCACTGACGCCCCAGTCGCGCAGCGGGTACGAGGTCCTCAAACCCGATCCTCCGCTGCTCCACCCGCTCGAGGAGCGGTATGCACGTATCGTGCAGGCCGACGCCCTGCTTGCCTGGGGAGAGGCCCTCTACCGCTCCGACGATGCGGCCAGTCTGGAGCGGGCCCGCGAACTGTACAAGGCTGTGGTGTTTCTGCACGGCAAAGACCCCCGAACCAGCGCGTACCGTCCGTTCCAACTGGAGCTGCCCTGGTTCGGCCTGGTCGAGAACCCGCGGGTTCGCAACCAGCTCGATCGGGCCCGGCTTGCCCTCCAGCAGATGGAGGCGGGACTCAACTTCTACGGCTACAACGACGAAGCAGTGCCCACCCTGCGGTACGATACCGCTGGTCGACGCCGCCCAACGGTGGGCGACCGGCGCCAAGTCCGCCCAGACCGACTACCTGGCCTACCTCGGCCGCGTCGAGCAGCTCGACCTGGACCTGCTGGCCGCCAAGGCGCAGGAGCGCAGGGCGCGAGCGACGGTGGCCATCGCAGTCGAGCAGGTCGAGATCGCCAAGGCTGGCGTGGTCGTGGCCAAGAAGCTCGTCTCCGACGTCGAGAAGCTGATCGCAGCGAAACAGTCGGAGATTGAGGACGCCAACTCACTGTTCAGCCAGTTCAAGGACTATTTCAGCGGCATGAAGTCGAGCGTCAGCTCGATGGTGGACATCGGAAAGTCCACCTCCGAGGGCTGGACGTCGCTCAGCACCAGCGGCGTCGGTGATGCCCTGGGGCTGGGGGAGCAGGGCGCTGGCACGGGCGCGGCGGGCGCCAGCTCCCAGAGCGTCGGGTTGGGAAGCGCCATGGGTGGTCTCGCGGTCGTCGGCGGGTTCGCCGCTTTCGCGGTGCTTAGCACGACGACGCTGCAGGGGATGGCGGACGCAGCCGTCAAGCGCGACGGGGAGTTGATGGCGCTGAAGAACGAGGCGTTGCCGGCGGCCCAGGCGGCGGTTCGCGTCCAGGAGCGCAACGTGGCCATTGCCGAACTGCAGGGAGAGATCGCGGCCACCGACTTTGCCTACGCCCGCGACCTGGTCAACTACCAGAACGAACGCTTCCTGAACCGCGACTTCTGGGACGCGCTCGCCGGCGTGGCACGCAGGTCGCTACACCGTTACCTCGACCTGGCCGGTCAGGCCGCGTGGTTCGCCGAACGGGCCCTTGCCTACCGGCTCGCCACCCCGGTCCGCGTGATCCGGATCGGCTATTTCGACCCGAGGATGCGCGATGTCGGCGGCGTCGATCGGTTGGCACTGGACCTCGCCGAACTCGAGGCACTGCGACTCGGTGCGGCCCGCGTGACCGTCCCACTGGCGCGCACCTATTCGCTGGCCCGGGACCTGCCGCTGGCCTTCGGGCAACTGAAGGCCACCGCCCGTTGCACCTTCACCCTGACCGACGACGACCTGGTGGCCGCCCATCCGGGCACGTTCGCGCACCGGATCCGGGCGGTCGACGTGGCCGTCGACACCCCGGGCACGGTGGTGCCGGCCCGCGGCATCCTGACCAACAGTGGCTTCTCGCTGCTCCGGCGGGCGTCCGGGGCCGCAAGGGTGCCGCTGCTCCGGTTCGCCGACGCGTACCCGGTGAGCGAGTTCCGGCTCCGGAGCGACCTGGCGCTGTACGGCCTGCCCGGGGAACAGTTGCTGCCCTTCGAGGGTGCCGCCTTCACCACAACCTGGACCCTCGAGCTTCCCGAGGCCGCGAATCCGGTGGGTCTGCATCGCGTCACCGACGTCCGCATCACCTTCGACCTTCAGGCGGCCTACGAGGTGCCTGCGGGGGCTGCGGGCGTGCAGCCACAGCCGGCCAGCCGCTCCATGTTCGTCTCCGCGCTGGCGGTGGATGCCACCGGCCTGGCCACGCTGCGCAACGCCGCCAAGCCGAAGGCCAGTGTTCGCTTCGACCTGGACCAGCTCGCCCTGCCGCCCGGTGCGGTGATCACGAACCTCGCCGTGATGCTGCCGGGCGTGGTGGGTGGGACGGTTGGGGCGAAGCTGCGCTTCGGCAACGGTGCGGCCAAGTCGTTCCAGATAGCCGACGGATTGGCGATGTCCAACGCCGGCGTGCTCAGCGACGGGAACCCCGCGAACGCGCTCCCGCTCAATGCCGCCGCAACCGGGCCGGCCTCGCGGCCGGCGACCCTGACGATCACCAAAGGCAGCGACGCGTCCCGGCTGGCCAAGGCTCGAGACGTCCTGTTATGGGTCGAGTACAGCGTCCCTTAGCAGCACTCCGAGCGCCAGGTATCGTCCTCTGAGAAAGCGCCTGTCTTTCGACGCTATGCTACCCGGAACTTGCTCAGTTTGGGATACCCCAGGCAGATAGGCCGAAAGAGTTCGGGCTACACAGGAGTCAGGCGGCGGCAACGCACTGGCTGACGGAGGCGACAATGAATGACGGAATGCTCCTCGACAAGGCCGAAGCTGAGAGAAAAGCGCTGTTTCGCGTCGGAGGCATCGCTTCGTCCGCCATCGCGGCAGGTTATGTCGCCATCATCGCACTATACGCATCCGTCGGTCCAGCTCCCGTTGGCGGACCGGCAAGGCTCGACTATCTCATCGACAAGACCACGGTCTGGTCGGCAATCGTCGCCCTGTCGGTGCTGACGAACTTTCTCTACGTGCCCGTCTCCCTCCAGCCGTCTGGGCTATCGGCACCCTCTCATTCGCGATTCTCATCATCGGCGGCGTCATGCTCAGGGGAGTATTCAGCAAGGCCACAGCTTACAATGGAATGACACCTGACCTCGTCATTGCGAGCGGAGGCGCTTTTTGCCGGAGCGAAGCAATCCCCAACTACACAAGTGGAGATCGCTTTCCCTCGGCAGATCCTTCGCGGACCCAGGACATGCTCGGGACAGGCGCTGACGCTCGCGATGACGACTTTGCAACAGCCGTAAACCGTACACCCTGCCCAGTTGCCATCTGGCGCAACGTGCTGTATAATAGAGTCCATCAGTTCCACCCGACCGCTGGGCGCTTCCGCCCCGGCAGGGCCTCACCGATCCTGGCGACAGGCAAAGAGGCCGTAGAATAGGAGGCTGTAGAATGGGAGACATTTTGGGCTCTATCTTCTCTACCGCGGGGATCATCATCATCCTCGGCATCATCATCCTCATCGCGTCCATCAAGATCGTACAGGAGTACGAGCGCGGCGTCATCTTTCGTCTGGGACGGCTGCAAGGGGCCAAGGGGCCCGGCCTGTTCTTCATCATCCCCTTCGTCGACCGCATGATC
The DNA here is from genome assembly GCA_963700285.1 of uncultured Chloroflexia bacterium. Taxonomy (GTDB): domain Bacteria; phylum Chloroflexota; class Anaerolineae; order JAAYZQ01; family JAAYZQ01; genus CAWANP01. The sequence continues at coordinate 70,557 of CAVOXA010000004.1, forward strand.
AAGGTCGACCTGCGCGTCGTCACCCTGGACATCCCCACCCAGGAGGCCATCACCCGCGACAACGTCACCGTCAGCGTCAATGCCGTGGCCTACTTCCGGGTCATCGACCCCAACGACGCCATCGTCAAGGTCGAGGACTACAACAAGGCCACCTGGCAGATCGCCCAGACCAGCCTGCGCTCCGTCCTGGGCCAATCCGACCTGGACGAGCTGCTCATCCACCGCGACGAGATCAACCAGAAGCTCGCAGCAGATCATCGACGAAGCCACCGAACCGTGGGGCATCAAGGTCAGCATCGTCGAGGTCAAGGACGTGGAGCTGCCCGACACCATGAAGCGGGCCATGGCCCGCCAGGCCGAGGCCGAGCGCGAAAAGCGGGCCAAGATCATCCACGCCGAAGGCGAGTTCGACGCCGCCCAGCAGCTCCAGGAGGCGGCCGCCGTGCATGGCCAAGGAACCGGCGGCGCTCCAACTGCGCTACCTGCAGACGCTGACCGAGATTGCCGTGGAAAAGAACTCGACCATCATCTTCCCGGTGCCCATCGAGTTCATCGAAGCGTTCGGACCGTGGCTCAGAAACCTTAACGCAGGCAAGGAACAAGCCAGCTCAGACGCTGGTTAGCGACACAGTAGCACCAAGCGGGCCGGCTGCCAGACAGCCGGCCCGCTTTTCATTTCTCCCGCCTACTCGAGACTGTGCGACAACGCCCGTGCCGACCTCCTCGCACTTGGGACGCAGTCCAGCACCTGCTGCGCGAATCGGCGGACTGTGGTCCGCCTGGAGCTAGTGAGTGAGTTTCCACAGTCCTGCGCTCCTCCGACCCCCCCACCTGCTCGCGCAGAGTGTACTCCTACACACCTCGCGCCCAGGCGCGGACCTGTGGTCTCACGCCAGCACCACAGCCGCGCGCCTTCCACCCGGCCACCCCCTGCTCGCGCAGGACCTCACCCCCTGCTCGCGCAGGACCACAGTCCTGCGCTCTTCCGCCTCCCCCTCACCCCCTGCTCGCGCGGACCTCGTCCCCGCTCGCGCAGGACACATCCGCGCTCCCGCTCCCCGCTCGCGCAGGAACTCCTGCACGCTCTCGCGACCCAGTCCTGCGCTTCTTCCGCCTCCCCCCACCCATACCGCGCGCCCACCCCCTGCTCGCGCAGGACCACAGTCCTGCGCTTCTTCCGCCTCCCCCTCTCCCCCTGCTCGCGCTGGAGGTGCTCCTACACCCCTCGCGCCCAGGCGCAGGACCTGGGGGCCACGCCACGCATACAGCGCGCCCCCTGCTCGCGCAGGACCTCACCCCCTGCTCGCTGCAGGACCCAGTCCTGGCTGGGGTCCGCCCACGCACACCCCGCGCGCCTGCTCGCGCAGGACCACAGTCCTGCGCTTCTTCCGCCTCCCCCCCACCCCTGCTCGCGCAGGACCACAGTCCTGCGCTTCTTCCGCCTCCGCCCTCTCCCACCCATTCGCGCTGGCAGTGTGCTCCTCACCCACCTCACCCCCAGCTCGCGCAGGACCACAGTCCTGCGCTTCTTCAGCCTCCCCGCGCCCCTGCTCGCGCAGGACCACAGTCCTGCGCTTCTTCCGCCTCCCCGAGACCTGTTTTCCACACCAACCAGCAGCAGTCGCCGCCCTTGAGTGCCAACCTCGCCCACCATTTTGCCAAATACCCCCAAACTCAGTATAATTCCGCCCGGCACCACAACATATTGTGTACAAGCGCCACGGCCTATTGTACGTGGCGCCACAATCCAACGAACGCAATCGTCCGCAGCGACGACTGGTGAATACCAAGGAGGCTCAAGCAATCATGTCAGAAAAATGGATCTACCTCTTTCGAGAGGTTGAAGATGCAGAAGCATATGCAGGAGACTGGGACAGCGTCCGCGCCCTTTTGGGCGGCAAGGGCGCCAACCTGGCCGAGATGACGCGCATCGGCGTGCCGGTGCCGCCCGGCTTTACCGTCACCACCGAGGCCTGCAACGCCTACCTGGCCGCCGGCGAGCAGTTCCCCGCGGGCATGTGGGAGCAGGAGCTGGCGGCGCTCAAGGCCACCGAGCAAGAGACCGGCAAAAAGTTTGGCGATCCGGCCAACCCACTGCTGGTTTCCTGCCGCTCCGGCGCCAAGTTCTCCATGCCGGGCATGATGGACACCGTGCTCAACATCGGCCTGAACGACGAGACGGCCAAGGGCATGGTCGAGCTGACCGGCAACGAGGGATTTGTCTACAACTCTTACCGGCGCCTGGTCCAGATGTTCGGCTCGGTCGTGCTGGACATCCCCGACGAGGCGTTCGAGCACGCCATCGAGGCACAAAAGCAGGCCAAGGGCATCAAGGACGACACCGAGCTGGACGCCGAGGACTGGAAAGCCATTGACCGAAGAGTTCAAGGCCATCATCCGCGAGCACAAGGGCTTTGACTTTCCCCAGGAGCCCCTAGAGCAGCTCAAGCTGGCCACCGAGGCGGTCTTCAAGAGCTGGAACGGCAAGCCCGCCATCGCCTACCGCAACCGCGAAAAGATCCCCCACGACCTGGGTACCGGCGTCAACATCGCAGACCATGGTCTTTGGCAACATGGGCTGGGACTCGGGCACCGGCGTGGCCTTCACCCGCAACCCCGCCACCGGCGAAGAAGATGCTCTATGGCGACTATCTGATGAACGCCCAGGGCGAGGACGTGGTGGCCGGCATCCGCAACACCAAGCCGCATCGCCGACATGGCCGAGGACATGCCCGAGGCCTATGCCGCAGTTCGTCGACATCTGCGACACGCCTGGAAAAGCACTATCGCGAGATGCAGGACGTCGAGTTCACCATCGAGCGCGGCAAACTGTGGATGCTGCAGACCCGCGACGGCAAGCGCACCGCCAAGGCCGCCATCAAGATCGCCGTCGACATGGTCCAGCGAAGGCCTGATCACCAAGGAAGAGGCCGTCCAGCGCGTCAAGCCCGAGCAGGTCGACGACGCTGCTCCACCCCCAGTTCAACCTGGAAGCCAAGAAGCAGGCCCAGAACCGAAGGCACCTACCTGGCCAGCGGCGTGAACGCCTCGCCCGGCGCGGCAGTGGGCATCGCCGCCTTTGACGCCGACCTGGCCGAAGAATGGGGGCTGGAGGGCAAGGCCGTCATCATGGTCCGGCCCGAGACCAAGCCCGATGACGTGCACGGCATGATCGCCTCCAAGGGCATCCTCACCAGCCGTGGCGGCGCCACCAGCCACGCCGCCGTCGTCGCCCGCCAGTTCGGCACGCCGGCCGTCGTCGGCTGCGAGGCCATCGAGATCGATCTGGACGCCGCGCCAGTTGCAAGTCCACGGCAAGGTCGTCAAAGAGGGCGACTGGATCTCGATCGACGGCACCACCGGCGAGGTCTTTATCGGGCCAGATCGCCACCGAGGCTCCCAGCTTTGAGGAGCAGACCGAACTGATCACCCTGCTGGGCTGGGCCGACGAGATCGCTGCCCAGGAAGGCACCCGCCATGGCCCGCGGACTACAAGGGCTTTCCCACCAAGGGTCTGCAGGTCTGGACCAACGCCGACTATCCCGACGACGCCCAGCGCGCCCGCAGCTTTGGCGCCCAGGGCATCGGCCTCTGCCGCACCGAGCACATGTTCTTTGAGGAGGAGCGCCTGCCCATCGTCCAGGCCATGATCCTGTCCGAGACCGTCGAGGAGCGCGTGGCCCACCTGGACAAGCTGCTGCCCTTCCAGCGCGCCGACTTTGAGGGCCTCTTTGAGGCGATGGACGGCCTGCCGGTCATCATCCGCCTCATCGACCCGCCCCTGCACGAGTTCCTGCCCAGCAAGGACGAACTGCTGGTCGAGGTGACCAAGATGCAGGTCAAGGCCCAGCGCCTGGCCAAGAAGGGCAAGGAAAAGAAGCTGGCCAAGCTAGCGCCCATGCTCGCCGCGGAGGAAGAACTGCTGCAGGCGGTCGAGGACATGGAAGAAGCCAACCCCATGATGGGGCTGCGCGGCATCCGCCTGGGCATCACCATGCCCCAGATCACCCAGATGCAGGTGCGCGCCATCTTTGAGGCCGCCTGCAACAAGGCCAAGGAAGGCATCGACGTTCACCCCGAGATCATGATCCCGCTCACCGGCCACTATAACGAGCTCAAGGTCGCCAACGAGCTGCTGGTGCCCGGTGGCCAAGGAGGTCATGGCGGAAAAAGGGATCGAGATCGACTACAAGTTCGGCACCATGATCGAGATCCCGCGCGCGGCCGTGACCGCCGACCAGATCGCCGAGTACGCCGAGTTCTTTAGCTACGGCACCAACGACCTGACCCAGATGACCTTTGGCTACAGCCGCGACGACGCCGAGCGCAACTTTCTGCTGCACTATGTCGAGCACGGCATCCTGCCCAACAACCCGTTCCAGGTGCTGGACTGGGACGGCGTCGGCGAGCTGGTCAAGATGGGCGTCCAGAAGGGCCGCAAGACGCGCCCCGACCTGGAAGTCGGCATCTGCGGCGAGCACGGCGGCGAGCCCAGCTCCATCGAGTTCTGCCACATCGCCGGCCTGAACTATGTGAGCTGCTCCCCCTTCCGCGTGCCGGTGGCCCGGCTGGCAGCGGCCCACGCGGCGCTCAAGTACCGCAAATAGACAATCGTATGGCAAGAGGCCGGGCTTGCGGGCCCGGCCTTTTTCTTTCTGCACGTTAGCCTGCCCAAACCAGTACCCCGCCAGGGCGATTCTGATGGCCTGTCATGCTAGGCGGCACGGCGCCAAGTACAGGGTCTCCCAACTGGAAACCAATCGCCCCAGCTCCAGCCCCATGGCCAGTCCGGATCAAGTGACCCACACACCAGAAAAACCCCGCCGCCCGGCACTCACGCAGGGCTGTTGCATTGTCATTGTGTTGAGTCTCATAAAGTCGTACCGGGCGATGTCTCACAAAGTCGTACCGGTTAGATTGTTTGCCAGCATCATCTCGCGCCAGGCAGATGGCGAAATAGGCAAAGCTAGCTGGTATGCTGTACAGGCCATCAGAGGGCTGAGCTCACCCATCAAGGCAGATTTGGTCAGCCCTTGAGCAGGGATGCGTATCTTTTCCCGGCCATCCGCTGGCAAGCAGATCCATTCAAGAGTATGGGGATCGAAAGTGACTTCGAATACTTGATTGGGGAATGCCCTACCGACTCCATAGCGATAGCGTCCGATTGAAAGGACCCCGACGGGACCGGAACGGCGGAACCAGCGCCCTTGGGCCAGGTAGTGATGAACGCGCTGCATGTCGAGGAGGTCTTCCTCCCAATCTAGGCGATAAAGGCGTCCTGAATGCTTTGCTTCTGGATGTGCCAGCAGCGGCGGTTGCCCTGCCAGGGAACGAGACGGATAGCGTGTGTTGAGAAAGTCGAGTCGAGCCGCCAAGCTCTCTCGGAGAGCAACTTCATCGCGGAAGTGTTGTCCGGCGATTGCTTGTTGGCTAACCGTCTGATGGCATCTCTCGATGACACTGTGGTCCAGAGGCGGTCGTTTGTCAACGAACCGAACCTCAACGCCGAGGGCGATGAGCCATAGATGCAGGACCGATGGGAACGGAGAGGCATGGGTATTATCGAAGAAGACGGAGTCATGATCCAGACTCATGCGCTGCGGCAAGCCGTAGTGGACAAAGGCCTGGCGCAGAGCCAACTGATAGTCTGGGGTACTGGGGTGAGCCGGATTCAGACAGGGCAAGCTTCCCACTTTGACCCGGCTAAAGAGGTCAACAATGTTGATGACCGCCACCCGACCCAATTCGGGGACTTTGATCGCGCCCTGAGCATCCATCTCCCATTCCTCATGGGCGCGTTGGGGATCGGCAGCCTGCGGTTGAGGGAGTTCCACATGGCGTTCATACCTCCGAGTGAGCCCTTCCTGCTTCAGGAACGCGGCGATTCGAGCCCGGCTCGGCAGCTTCAGGCCGCTGAAGTGCGACTTGTCTTCCAGTTCCGTTCGAATCGTGATGGGCCCCCAGCCAGGATGCGCCTCGCGCATGTCACGAATGGTGTCCCGAAGTTCAGGCGGCGACTGCCCCAGCGCACCGCTGCGAGGACGCCCCATCCGAGAGCCCAAGTCGCACCGTCCTTGCTTCTCGTATCTTCGCCGCCACTTGCGGACTGTCCAAACCGGCAGATTCATCCCCACCGCAATCTCAGGATCCTTCTGGCCTGCTTGCCACCGCTCGCCGATTTCGACGCGCTCGGCAAGATTCGTAGTTTGCCCTCGTCTCGACATGGCTGCTCTCCTTGACCGATATCCCTTGCCATGGACAAGGATAGCAGAACATGTACTCTAGTCAACAAAGGCGGCACGACTTTTCGAGACAAGGGGCGGCATGACTTCTCGAGACTCAACAATGGACAACCCGTCTACGGTCATTGCGATGCCCGCTTTTGGGGCCGAAGCACCGCCACGAGGGCTCGCGGCGGCAATCCCCTTCTGTCCATTCGGAGATTGCCACAGTCACTTCGCTCCTTCGCAATGACGACTTTGTAGCAGCCGGGGCATTCACGGCATCCGCTTTGACAGCTCGCCTGCCCCATGGTATACTGGTTGCTCGGCTCCGCTGTCGCACAGCTTGAAGGACGTTTATGCCACAGGTTCCACGCTTGCAGACGAAACTCTATTTTCCACCAATACGGCCCGCGTTGGTCTCACGCCCGAGTGTACCCATCTGTATCTTTCACGCCTGGAGCCTGTTCTCCACCGGCCTGCAGGGTGCGGCTGAGCGGTGTCTCCAACCCGCTGGACAGACCCTTTCCTTGGTTGACCCTTAGGGCAGCCCATCAGGGCCAGCCCTGCGAGCAAACCCTCGAATCACACTCTCGAGGGACGACACGAATACCGCCTTGACGCGTTGATGCGGACATATATATGGGCCAGGCGCAGAGCCCGATGCAGGCAACGCACCATCCGAGCATCTTGATTACAAGCAATGGAAACGGAGGCGAAGAATGGAGAACGCCAAGATCGTCAGGCTCGTCCTGAAAGCGGTCGCACTCGGCATGGCGGTTGTCAGCATCGTGCTGGGCTTTTTGCCAGAAGCCGCCGACGTCACCACACAGGTCACACTGCTTTCCATAGGGCTGTTTGCGCTAGCGCTGGCTGCCCTACAGACCGAATGAGCCCGACTGAGCTTTGAGCTGGCGGGGGAGGCCGAGGCTGTAGGCCAGGACGTAGAACGGTTCAATCTGTCCTCCCAGGAGGTCATTGAGGCGGGCGAGGTCAGGCCGGTCATGAGAAACCCGTACCCGGAAGCGGATCGTGAGCGCACCATGATGTCGAAAAAGGGCACCAAAGAGGGAATGTGCGATCACGGGGCACCGTGACCAGGTGCGTTGGTTCTGATCAAGGAGGAAACACATGAAAGCGATCGTACAAGTCGACTATGGCTCACCGGATGTCTTTGAACTCAAAGAGGTCGACAAGCCGGTGGCCGGTGACAACGAGGTGCTGGTGCGCATCCGCGCGGCTGCCCTCAACGCGGGTGACGTCTTTTCCATGCGAGGAAGCCCTTGGCTCGCTCGTTTCACTGTCGGGCTTCCAAAACCAAAGGACTATATCCCTGGCTGGGACCTGGCGGGCCACGTGGAGGCTGTGGGTAGTGGGGTGACGCGTTTCAAACCGGGTGACGAGGTGTTCGCCTCAGTCAGCCGCACCTTGGCCGAATATGCCTGTGCGGCCGAAGACAAATTCGCACCGAAACCAGCCAACCTCACTTTCGAGCAGGCCGCGGCGGTTCCTTCCGCTGCAACTGCCGCTCTGGATGGCCTGCGCGATGCCGGCAAGGTGCAGCCGGGGCAAAAGGTCTTGATCAATGGTGCGTCGGGGGGCGTGGGCACCTTTTCCGTTCAGATTGCCAAGGCGCTGGGAGCGGAGGTTACCGGCGTCTGCAGCACGAGCAAGGTCGAGATGGTCCGGTCACTCGGCGCAGACCATGTGATAGACTACACCAAAGAAGATTTCGCCCAAAGTGGCCAGCGCTACGATCTCGTCCTTGACAATGTGGGCAGCCGGTCGCTCTCAGACCTGCGGCGCGTCCTCACCCCCCAGGGCCTTGTTGTACCCAACACCGGCCACGCCGGCATGACCTACGTTTTCAAGGCCTACCTGTCAGCGGCCTTCTCAGCCCACCACGCAAGCCCGTTCCTGGCCACGCCAGACTATGAGCACCTGGTCTTCCTGAAGGAGCTGATCGAGGCCGGCAAGATCACCCCGGTCATCGACAGGACCTACCCCCTGAGCGAGATCCGTGAGGCCATGGCCTATCTGGCAGAGGGACACGTACGGGGCAAAGTGGTCATCACGGTGGAGCATGAGAGTACGACCTGACCTTGCGCCGTACCTGTACCATGCGCCCTTGAGATTGTCTGTCTGGGGCCTGGCGGCGGTCTGTCTGGTGTCCGTCAACGTCGCTGTTGTTGCTTTATGATCCCGGTATCGGAGACCGGTGGCTCCTGCTGGCTCCCTACATTCCCTTCGAACTGGTTCTGGGGCTGTGGCTGATAATCAGGGGCTTCAACTAGGAGGAGGCGATCACACAGTGACAAGAGAGAAATTCCTGACCGTACGTTGGAACAACCTGCTTACGCTGGGGCTGGGGATTCCCACCCTGATCTATGTGGTCGTCGCTTTTTCCACGGGGCTTTGGACGGAAAAGGCCGGCTTGATCGGGCTCGCGGTCGTCGGCGTGCTGTACTGACTGGTGATCGAGTACCATACCGCCATGCGGTTCGCGTGGCTTCCGGGAAAACTCGGCCGACCCCGTTGCCGTCCAGCAGGCGCGCACCCACCCACTCGCCCTCATCAGGACGGCCTATAACCTTGCCTTTTGGGTATTCCTGATCCCCTTTTTCACGGCAATCGACTACAGCACCGGCTTTGTGCTGTTTACGGTGATCATCTTTGTAAGGCTCGGCCTCAACCTGTATACTAACCACGTCCTGACGCAGCCGGCGCAGTACGAGGCCTTTCCCTTTCGAATTCCGTGAATAGAGGAGGCTCAAGAAAGCTGCTCTTTCTCAAGGAGCTCGTTGAGGCGGGCGAGATAGAACCCGTCATCGATAGACGATATCCGCTGGAGCAGATCGCCAAAGCGCACCGGTACGTCGAAAAGGGACAAGAGAAGGGGAACGTCGTCATCACTGTATAGACGAAAGTGCTAAACCACAGCAGGCACACTGAGAAAGGTAGGAGAAAGATGGATGCAAACAAGGCTGCTAAAACCGCGGGAGCGCTATTCCTGATCGCCATGGTTACGAGTCTTGGCGGCGGCATTTGGCTGGAAACCATGGTCGCTGTTCCGGACTATCTTGCGACTCTCTCTGCGAGCGGGAACCAGGTGATGCTGGGAGTACTCCTCGAGTTGGTCAACTGCGCCGCGGTTGTCGGCATCGCCGCCGCGCTATACCCGGTCTTGAAAAGGCAGGCTGAAGGCATGGCGATGGGCTACGTTGGTTTCAGGGTTATCGAGGCCACGGTCCTCGCTCTGGCGGCAATCTGCCCTCTGGTTCTGGTAGGCCTGAGCCAGGCGTACCTGGCAGCCGGAAGTCTCGACGCTGCCTATCATCAGAGCCTGGGAAGCCTGGTCCTGGGCGCGCGCGCGCAGTTGACAGGCCTGTTGACGCCGATCTTTTTCGGATTGGGTGCCCTTCTGCTCTATACCCTGTTGTATCGATCCAGACTCGTTCCACGTTTCATCTCGGCCTGGGGCCTAATCGCAGTTGTTTTGATGCTGGCCTGGAACCTTGCAGCGAATTTTGGCATGAGCAGCAGTGCGGGCATGATTTTTGTTCTTCCACTGATCCTGAATGAGATATTGCTGGGGATCTGGCTGATCGTCAAGGGTTTTGACCCGTCTGCAGTGGCTCCCCTGCCTGCACAATCGAACTAGACGTGCCTGGACCCATCGTCAGGGGGTAGGTGTGGTGACATCGCCGTGGTTCAGATTGCGCGACTGAGGAAGCCCAAAGCCGGGAGCGAAACTGGCTAGAAGCCGCTCAGAGCGATCCTGGAGGCGACACATGAAAGCGATTGTATGGACGGAATACGGGCCGCCAGAGGGTCTTCAGCTTCAAGAGCTAGAAAAACCTGTACCCCGGGACAATGAAGTCCTGATCAGAATCCATGCGACGACGGTCACGGCGGGGGACTGCGAGATGCGCAGCCTCAAATTCCCGCTCTACCTGGCGATCCCGATGCGGCTCTATGCGGGACTCAGAAGACCGACGAGAGTACGCATCATCGGGCAGGAGCTGGCCGGCGAGATCGAGGCCGTCGGCAGTGATGTGACGACGCTTCAAGCCCGGCGACCAGGTTTTCGGCGCCACTCGGCTTTGGCAAGGGCGCCTATGCCGAGTACATCTGCCTGTCTGAGAAGACTGAAGACGATGTCCTGGCGATCAAACCAGCCAACATGACCTTTGAGGAAGCCGCCGCCGCTCCCGTTGGCGGGCTCGAAGCGCTGCATTTTCTGAGACAGGCGAACATCCAGCCGGGCACAAAGTCCTGATCAACGGCGCGGGCGGGAGCATCGGCACCTTTGGCGTGCAGCTTGCCAAGCACTACGGGGCGGAGGTGACCGGCGTGGACAGCGCGGCGAAACTGGACATGCTGCGCTCCATCGGCGCGGACCACGTCATCGATTACACGCGAACAGATTTCACCAGAGAGCGCCGAGACCTATGACGTGATCCTTGACGTTGTGGGCAAAGCTCCGTTTTCAGGCAGCATTCGGTCGCTGACGGAGAACGGAATCTATCTCGTAGCCAACCCCGGGCTGTCACATTTGGTCCGAGGGCGGTGGACATCGATGACAACCGGAAAGAAGGTCGTCATGGGCTATGCAAGCAGCAGACTTGAAGACCTGCTGCGCCTCAAGGAGTTGATCGAGGCGGGGACGATCAAGTCGGTCATCGACAGAAGCTATCCGCTGGAAGAGATCGCCGAGGCCCACAGATATGTCGAAACGGGACAGAAGAAGGGCAACGTGGTCATCAGCGTGGCAGGATGACCCTGGAGAGCCCGGAAACACCTCGTGGCAAGCAGACAGGGAAGCATCATATGGAATCTTCGCCCCAGGGCCGGTGTGGGGACATAACCAGCGACGTCTCTATCGAACACGGCAATGGAACCTGACCCTGTTTGTGGATCAGCGCCATCCCAACCTGGCCGTGGAAGCCGGAAACCGCTCGAATCGTATTGACCGCCATCGCCTTGCCCCTGATGCTCATGATCGTTCAATACTTTGTTCTGCAAGCACTTGACCGGTGACGGCACATGGAGGTACTGGAATCATGGAAGACGTCCGGATAAAGCTCTCGGCGTTGTGGGTGGCTCGAATGCTGACCGGGCTGCAGGGGGATGTACTGCGCTTCATGGAGCCAGGGATCATGGAGCAGCTAGCGGCCGGGGGAGCAGAAGGCATGCGGGTGACCAGTGACCTGCTGCTGGTCGCTGGCGCCTTGATGCTGATCCCTATTTTCATGGTTTTCCTGTCCCTCACGCTGCCCCACAGGGCCTGTCGCTGGGCCAACATCATCTGCGCCATCTCTTTCTTTGGCTTTGATCTCGTGGGCTTGCCCACATACACCTCAGCCTATGCCGTGCTGCTGATCGTGGCAGGGCTCGTGTTCAACCTGCTGACAGTATGGTATGCGTGGAGGTGGCGCAAGCCGGCAGTCGCGGATGTCACGACATGATGACCGCGGCAGAAAAAAGAGAGGCCATTCGCAACATCATCATTTTCGCCGTACTGATCAATGGGCCGGCCTGGCTGGGGCCGGTGAGGAGGCAAACGAATCATGGTGAATAGTCGGATACTACTCTCAGGATTGTGGGTAGCAGTCATGCTGACCTACCTGTTGGGGGACGTGCTGCGCATCTTCAGCGGCGACGCCGAGTCGGGAGTGTTCCAGGACATGCAAGTGACGCAGGGGATGTGGCTCCTCATCGCAGTCATCATGCTGGTTCCCATCTTGATGGTCGTGCTGAACCTGATCCTGCCACTACCCCGCTATCCGCTGGGTCAACATCGTTGTCGGCATCCTGGTCATTCTCTTCAACATCGCCGGCCTGCCCTACCCGGGCATGTATGACAATTTCCTGATCGCGGTGAGCTTTGTATTCAATGGCCTGACCATCTGGTACGCCTGGAAGTGGTTAGCCTAAAGATCCCAGTAAAGGAGCATCAAACAGTGACAGACAGCGCTGAATCCACCTCAAAGAGGAGCCGCATCCTCTGGATGGATAACCTTCGAACCTTTATCATCTTCCTGGTGGTACTCTATCATTGCGGCGGTGTTTACGAAAGCACCGGAACCTGGGCAGCTTCTGGCTCATCGTCGACCCCGCAACCAATGACCTGGTGGGGATCATCAACCTGATCATCAACATCTTTATGATGCCGGCACTCTTTTTCGTCTCCGGCTACCTGACCCCAGCGTCCCTGGATGCCAGGCGTGGATGGGACTTCCTGGGATCGAGATTCAGGAGACTCATCATCCCCTGGTTCATTGCGGTCCTGACCCTCATCCCGCTCTACAAGGCCATCTTCCTCTACTCCCGTGGCCTGCCCCAGGAACACTGGACCACCTACTTTCACTTCAGCACGGGCAACATCAGCAGCCAGGCCTGGCTGTGGTTTCTGCCTGTACTGTTTCTGTTTAACGTTCTCTATCTGCTTCTGGCCAAGGCAGGTCTCAGCTTCCCCAACCTCTCGCGAAAGATCGCCATCCTTGGCATCTTTGTCATCGCGTTCGTCTCCAGCGTCGGCGTGGGTTACCTTTTGGGTCCCGGGAGCTGGACGCTGAGCCCCGTGCTCGACTTTGAGAACCAGAGGCTGCTGGCCAACTACTGATCTTTGCTGGGTGCGCTCTACTCCGGCAGCAGGCGTTCGCCTCCAAACCCACGGACAAGTGGCTGTATATCGTCGCTTGCTCGACCGCCTGGATCCCGGTCACCATCTATTTCTTTGCCATCCTCATTCCCTTTCTGACACCAGCCGGGTATTGGATCTCTCCGGCCATCGATCCGCTCCTCCAGTGGTTCACCAGCTACCTTTCATTGCTCTGTCTGATGTATCTGGTCATTGAGACCTTCTGGCGGTACGTCGACAGGAATGGAAAGATCTGGGCCGAGCTGAACCGCAATTCCTACTATGTCTACATTATCCACGTGATCGTCATCGGGCTGATCGCCCTGCTCCTGCTCAACACCAACCTGCCCTCGCTGGTCAAGTATCTGACGCTGACGGTGACCGCCTACATCGCCAGCAACCTCATCGTTTCGGTTGCTCGACGGGCAGCGGCTGCCGCAAAACCTGACAGGGCAGCAAGGTGACCCTATGAAACCGCGAGAGGAAAGTCCCAGGGGGATCACGCGCCGGGACTTGATCAAGGTCACCGGTGTATCGTCAGCCTCATCGTCTGGTTCTTCCAGGCGTGGACGAACGCGGTGCTATTTCTTCTCCACGGGCCCCGGTAGGCCTGGGCGTCCTCTATTGGTCTGGCCGCCCCCAGCCCCGCAAGATAGCTACCTGCCTGGCATCGTCTACGATGGCAGGATTTGGCCCAGGGCCAAGGACTATGGTCCGGCCTACCTGGACTTTCGCTGTGTGAAGGATCCGCCGCAGGCAGATCTTGTGGTTTTCCGGAGCTCATGAGGCCAGTATCACAAAATCCAGCCACTTGACAGCCAGCCCCACCTGTGCTATCATGCGCGGCAATCGAATACCCGATGAGATTCCTCATCCAGAGAGGTGGAGGGACCGGCCCTGTGAAACCTCGGCAACCAGCGGTGGTTCAGCGCACGACGCACTGAACATGGAACCAGGTGCCAATTCCGGCAGACCCTAGCGGGTTCTGGAAGATGAGAGCATAGGTGCAGTTTTATGGCAGCCTCTTCAACCGGCAGAACCCGCTGAAGAGGCTTTTTTGTACCATCTGCCTCCTCTCTGCTGAGCGGATCGCAGCTAGCATCGAAGGACCATGCCCGAGAGGAGACGTCGATGACCAAGCGATTACTCAACCCAGGCCGTGCACGCCGGCGAGGAAAAGCGCAAACCCTACGGCGCGCTGACCACGCCCATCGTCCAGACCTCGACCTACACCTTTGCCGATACCGCCGAGATCCTGGACTTTATGCACCGCAAAGCGGCCGGCGAACCGGAGGTGCGGGACGAGTACGGGCGCTACAGCAACCCCACCCAGACGCGCCGCCGAGCGCAAAGTCGCTGCCCTGGAGGGCGGCGAGCGGGCCCTGCTCTTTGCCAGCGGCATGAGCGCCATCACCACCACGCATTGCTCGCCCTGCTGTCCAGCGGCGATCACCTGATCCTGGCCCGCGACTGCTACCACCGCACGCGCGAATTCGCCCTCACTTTTCTGGGCCGCTGGGGGATCGAGACGACCCTGGTGCCCATCGACGACCCGAGGCATTTGCCGCGGCCATCCGGCCCAACACCCGCCTGATCTTCGCCGAAACGCCCACCAACCCCTACCTGCGCGTCCTGGACCTGGCGCGCATCGTCGAGATGGCCCGGCAGCACGGGCATCCTCACCATGGTCGACAGCACCTTTGCCACGCCCATCAACCTGCGGCCCCTGGAGCTGGGCATCGACCTGGTCATCCACAGCGCCACCAAGTACCTGGGCGGCCACAATGACCTGCTGGCCGGCGTCGTCATCGGTCGCCGGCAGGCTCATGGCCAAGATCGAGGACGCCCGGGGCGTGATGGGCGGCATGAGCAACCCCAACGATGCCTACCTGCTGCTGCGCGGCCTCAAGACCCTGGAGCTGCGCGTGCACCGCCAGAACGAGAACGGCCAGCGCGTCGCCGAGTTCCTGGAAGGCCACCCGGCGTGCGCCGCGTCTACTATCCCGGGCCTGCCCAGCCACCCCGACCACGAGCTGGCCCGCCGGCAGATGACCGGCTTTGGCGGCGTGGTCAGCTTCGAGATCGACGGCGATTTTGAGACGACCGGCCGCTTCATCGACCGCCTGCACCTGCCCTACATCGGCCCCACCCTGGGCGGCGTGGAGAGCATCATCGAGCAGCCGGCCGCTCTCTTCTCCCTCGACCCGGAGGAGCGGCGCAAGGCCGGCCTCACCGACAACCTGGTGCGCTATGCGCTGGGCATCGAGGACGCCGACGACCTGATCGCCGATCTGGAGCAGGCGCTGGCCGCATCAGGCGTCGCGAACGATGCGTCGAGTGCACCGCATCGGCAGCGTGGCAGCCGAACGATCCCGTGCCGATGAGGAGGCTAGATGATCGTACACAAGTTCGGCGGCACATCGGTGGGCAACGCGGAGCGCTTTGCCAGCGTGGCCGACATCGTGATCGAGCATCACCGGAGGCCGGAGCCGGCCCGAGCAGGAGACCGTGGTCGTCGTCTCGGCCATGAGCGGCGTGACCAACCAGCTGATCGCCGGCGCCCGGGCCGCCGCCGAGGGCAAGGACACCGTGTACCGCGAGATCAAGGCCGGGCTGCTGAGCCGGCACCTGGACGTGGTCGAGGCCCTGCTGACCACAGAACCGGAGCGGCTGGACGTCGGCGGGCTGGTCGAGGACCGGCTGCACGAGCTGGAGCGCCTCTACCGCAGCATCGCCGTGCTGGGCGAGCTGACGGCCCGCGGCCGCGACGCGGTGGCCTCCTTTGGCGAGCAGCTCTCGGCCAACATCCTGGCCGCCGTGCTGCGCGAGCGCGGCGCTGCGCGCCCAGGCCGTCAGCGCCACCGAACTGATCGTCACCGACGACCACTTTGGCGCGGCCACGCCGCTCATGGACCAGACCCGCCAGCGACTGCAGCGAGCGGGTCAAGCCCCTGGTCGAACGCGGCGTGATCCCGGTCATCACCGGCTATATCGGCCGCCACCGAAGCAGGGCGTGACCACGACGCTGGGCCGGGGCGGCAGCGACTATTCGGCGGCCATCGTCGGCGCCGGGCTGGACGCCGACGAGGTCTGGATCTGGAGCGACGTGGACGGCATCCTGACCGCCGATCCCAACCTCGTGCCCCAGGCCCGCACGCTGACCGAGCTGTCCTACGCCGAGGCGGCCGACCTGGCCTACTATGGCGCCGATGTGCTGCATCCCAAGACCATCCGGCCCGTCATCGAAAACGGCATCCCGCTGCGCATCCTGAACAGCTTCAACCCGGCCCACCCCGGCACGCTGATCGTCGAGGTCGCCCAGCGCCGGACCGGGAGCTGCTGCCGGCCATCATCTCGACCACCGGCCTGAGCCTGATCGCCGTCGGCAGCCAGGACGATTCCTGGGCGCTGCCCATGGCCGCCCGCGCGCTGCAGACGCTGAGCGAGGCGGGCGTCGATGTGCTGATGTTCTCCCAGTCCTTCTCCGAGCACAGCCTGAACCTGGTCGTGCGCGAGCAGGACCAGGCCCACTGCCTGGCCACCCTGAGCCGCGAGTTTGAGAACGGCAGGCCGGACAGCGACTACAATCTGGGAACCAAGGAACAGGTGGCCACGGTCTCCGTCGTCGGCGTGCCCGAGTGGAACGGGAATGGCATCGTCTCCCACGCCTTTGCCGCCCTGGGCAAACACGGCACCCGCGTCATCGCCGTGGCCCAGGCTGCGACCGAACACAGCGTCTCCTTCTGCATCCCCGAGGAGCAGGTGGCCGACACGGTGCGCTTTTTGCATCGCGAGTTGGGATCTGGAGGGTTAGCGTGAACAAGATTCGCTGTAGGTGTATTGGGCGCCACGGGCACCGTGGGCCAGCGCTTCATCCAACTGCTGGCCGACCATCCCTGGTTCGAGGTGACGGCGCTGGCTGCCTCCGGACGTTCGGCGGCCAGCGCTACGCCGAGGCATGTCACTGGCTGCTGCCCACAGAGATGCCAGAGGAGGTCGCCGGCCTGGTCGTCCAGCCCATCGAGCCCGGCCTGGACTGCAGGCTGGTCTTCTCCGCGCTGCCGTCCGGCGTCGCCGGACCGGTGGAGGAGGACTTTGCCCGGGCTGGATATACCGTCTGCTCCAACGCCGCGGCCCACCGCATGGACGGCGACGTGCCGCTGCTCATCCCCGAGGTCAACGCCGACCACACCGTCCTCATCGAGGCCCAGCGCCAGCAGCGGGCATGGCCGGGCGCCATCGTCACCAGCGCCAACTGTACGACGACTCAGCTCGCCCTCGCCCTCAAGCCCTTGCACGAGGCCTTTGGCCTGCGAAAGCTGTCGGTCGTCGCCATGCAGGCCATCTCCGGCGCGGGCTATCCCGGCGTGCCCGCGCCCGACATTCTGGGCAACGTCGTGCCCTACATTGGCGGCGAGGAGGAAAAGGTAGAGAGCGAATCCCGCAAGCTGCTGGGGGACCTCAAGGGCGACCAGGATCGCGGCGGCGCCGGTCGCCGTCAGCGCCCAGTGCAACCGCGTGCCCGTCCAGGATGGGCACACCGAGTGCGTGTCGGTAGCACTGGAGCGCAAGGCCGGCGCCGATGAGCTGCTGGCCGCTTTCGAGGCTTTCTCAGGACCACGAGAAGTGGCAGAGCTGCCCAGCTCGCCGGCCAGACCCATCGTTGTCCGGCGCGAGCCCGACCGGCCCCAGCCCCTGCGCGACCGCGACACGGGCGACGGCATGTCGGTCGTCGTCGGCCGGGTGCGCCCCTGCCCGGTGCTGGACCACAAGTTCGTGGTCCTGGGGCACAACACCGTGCGCGGCGCCGCCGGCGGCTCGATCCACAATGCCGAGCTGCTGGTGAAGCAGGGTTGGATTTCCGGGTAGGAGAGTGTGAGCAGTACCCGTTCGTAGTAGGCACTTCAGTGCCGTTCTTCCTGACGTTCTGGGCCGAATCGGGGCGCTGAAGCAGGCCCTGAGTTTGTCCTGAGCCCTCGAAGGACCTGTCGAAGGTCACCCACTACGAACCTTCGTGGCGGTCTATGTATAATCAGACATCTGCATCGATTCTGTCGTGGGAGGCACAGACCATGAAGGCCACCGACATCGAGAAAAGGCTGCTCAGCCATCCACTGCCCGGCTCCTTGCCACGCACCCAGGGTTGGGTCATGCCCCACTACGAAGGTCTATCCATCGCCAATCTGCCCGCTACCATGGCAGCGCTCTTTGGAGAGGAGCTACCTGGCGCCCTCCCCACCCTGCCCCCTGACCTGTGGGCGGATTGGGCGCCCGGCCTGCGGCGCGTCGTGCTGGTGGTGCTCGACGCGCTTGGCTTCCACATGCTGCAGGAGATGTGGGCCAGCGAAGGCGATGACGCCTTTTCGAACCTGGCCACTGCGGGCCTCATCGCACCCCTGACCTCGGTCTTTCCGTCCACCACCGACGCCGCCCTCATCAGCCTGAGCACCGGCCGGCCGCCCGCCGAACACGGCTGGCTGGCCTACACCATGTATCTGCGCGAGATGGGCATGGCGGCCAACGCCATCATGTTCTGCCCAATGTGGACCCGCCAAAGCGATCTGCTCGTCGATTGGGGGCTGGACCCGGAAGCGCTGGTCACCGTGCCTACGCTGGCCAGCCACCTGGCAGGGGCGGGGATCTCTACCTCCGCGGTGTTGTCGGCCCATTTCATCAGAACGGGATTCACCCGGATGCTCTACCGGGGAGTATCCGAAATGCGGGGACATCACCACGCCAGCGATCTCTGGGTCCACTTGAGGCACCTGCTGGCCGAGACTCGGGGAGCCCGAGCCCTGATCACCGCCTATTGGAGCGGGCTGGACACGCTGGGCCACGCCTATGGCCACGATACCGACCTGTGGCGGGCCGAGTTCCGCGCCGTGAGCCGCCTCCTGAGCAGCGAGTTCCTGGCCTCCCTGCCCGCGCAAGACCGGAAAGGCACACTGCTGCTCCTCACCGCCGACCATGGGCAGATCCGCATCCCACCGGAAGAGGTCCTGAGGGCCAGCGAGGATCCTGATCTGAGCCGCCACCTGCTGGTGCCCGTGGTGGGTGAATCGCGAGCCGCCTTTCTCTATCCCCGCCCCGGCCGAGCCCCTGCGATCCGCGACCATCTGGCAGCGGCCTATCCCGATTGGTTCACCGTCCTGGACTCGGCCGCGGCGCTGGAAGCCGGGCTGATGGGGAAGCCGGTTTGCGACGAGGCATACGCCCGCGCCGGCGAACTGCTGGTACTGCCCCGGGGCAGCCACGCCCTGGTGGACCATGCAGAGCCACAGTTTGCGCTCGCTCGGCCGGCACGGGGGTCTGAGTCAGGACGAAATGCTGGTGCCGCTCATCGGCGCCCGGCTGGAGGCCGTTGCCTGACGCGCGGGTTCCCGATTAGGCAGATGGCGCTGCAATGTGCTATAATGAGCCGGCTGCGACAACGGTTCGTAGTAGGCGCTTCAGCGCCCTGCCAACAGACACTGCGATCTACTCAGAATAAAAGTCACCCATCTCAGGAGGGATCGAACTGCCCATGGAGCATGCTATCGTCGTGGGCGCCAGGCAAATTGTCCAGCACTGTCTGGGTCTGGCGCCCAATCAGCAGCTCGTCATCTTTGTGGACGAGACCACGATTGAGCCCGGCGTGGCCCTGGCCGAAGCCGCAGATGCACTGGGTATTTCCCAGACGGTGTTCCTCGTGCCAGTCTCGGTCCAGCGCCGGATTCCTGGCGACCGCGATCTGAGCTGGCTGGCCCAGAAGGCCGCTCAAGACGCGCGGGCGATCCTCACCTGCGTTACCGCCGACCCCGAGTGCCTGCCTTTCCGCCAGAGGATCCTGGAGACGCACTGGACAGCGCACACCCGCATCGGCCACATGCCAGGAGCCACCTCCGAGGTACTCAAGCTGGCCAACGTTGACTTTGAGCAATTGGTACGCAGTTGCTGGTGCGTGGAGATTGCCCTGGCCCGGGGCAGGACGCTCGAGTTCGTCAGTTATGACTGCAAGGGCGCAGCCCACAGCCTGACCGCCGACATTGGGGGCTGGGAGCGCCTGCCGGTGGCCAGCGACGGCGTCATCAACGATGGCGCCTGGGGCAATGTCCCCTCGGGCGAAACCTACATTGCTCCCATCGAGGGCACCGCAGCAGGTACTGTCGTCGTCAACGGCTCCATCCCGGGCCTGGTCATCGGCCCGTCAGCAGAGTTGGTCCTGACCTTTGAACGCGGCCGTCTTGTCCGCCTGGAACCGGCCGATGGCCCCACGGCAAGGTGGCTTTACGAGACGCAGATCAACAAAGCCCGGGCCGCGGGCGACCTCGAGTGGTCCAACCTGGCCGAAATCGGCATTGGCCTGAACCCGACCGTGACCTGCCTTACCGGCAACATGCTCTTTGACGAAAAGGCGGCGGGCACGGCCCACATTGCCCTGGGCACCAATGTCTATATGGGCGGGATGGTCTATTCTAGCATTCACTGCGACATGGTCACCCGCCTGCCATCCATCCTCGTCGACGGCAAGCTGCTCCTTGACCGGGGGCATCTACGATACTCGGAGGCTGCCTGGCACGACCGCCACTCACAGGTTTCCCTGCAAGACAGCCCGCTTCGAGAGGCAACCCGCGTGGCCCGCTCGGGGGTGCAGGCCATAACCGCCCCCGATGGGCGGCTGCAGCGCATGCTCCGGCCAGAGCCAGGCCGCCTGTCAGCCTGCTATGTGGGCGATTCCCAGACTTCCCAGCTTGCCAATGCACTCTATAGGCTCATACCCGCCGAGGACAACGATCTGCCCGTAGAGGAGCTGATCCGTCAGGCAAACATGGACGCGGCCCTTGTCCGGCGGGTATTACACATCCTCAAGAGCTATGAACTGATTAAGGTATCGTAGCACGGGAGCCAGGTCCAGAGGTATCTCGGGCAGTGAGGTGTACGATGCACAAAGAGTTTCCGCCCCTGTTACGTCTGCTGAGTGACGAACTGGGCTACGCAGTGAGCACGCGCAAGGCTGCACTGGGCTACCATCTCTTTTCTGTAGATCTCTCCTCCTGGAAGCTGCGGCTTTCCAGCAAGACCCCCGTGATCTGGGTCCAGCGTCACGACCTGGAGAACAGCCAGCCACAGCATCTTTTGCAGAGCCTGGGCGACGTGATCCGCGAACGGAACCTCAGCCGCCAGACCGTGTTGGTGTTGCTCGACGGTGATAGCCAGCCGCTGCTCAGGTTTACCTCCAGCCCCATCCACAATGTGGTGATCGCCGGCCGTGAAGAACAGGAACTGATCCTCCAGTCACGGCGGCCCAGCGGTGAGCTGCTGGACCTGATATCTGCCCAGGTTCCCATCTCTACGCTGGCTCCTTACGAAACCAGGGCTCCTGTGACGGGTAGCCGCTTCTTTGGGCGCGAGTACGAGATATCCAGGATCTTGGGCAATCCGGACACAAACCATGCCATTCTCGGCATTCGGCGCATCGGCAAGACCTCCCTCCTGCGTGAGATTGAGCGCATTCTGGTGGAGGACCAGGATGCCTCGAACGTCGTCTACCTGGAGTGCAGCGATCTGCTCACAACCGACGACTATGTCCGCGAGGTCGTGCGCAAGCTCAACCCCAGAGAACTGCCCCGGATCCACATGCAAAAGTATGTCTTCTTTTTCCCCGATTTCCTGGAGCGCATGAGCCGCGCTCAGAAGAAAAAGATCGTCTTCCTCCTGGACGAGGTGGACAACCTGGTCATCATGCAGCGTGGGAACTGGGAGCTTTTCACCATGCTGCGCGCTTCGGCCAACAAGGGCGCCTGCCAGTACATCCTGGCCGGATTCCGGGAAGCGATGCGTGAGCAATACCTGCTGGACTCGCCCTTCTACAACTTTGCCCAGGAGATCCGGCTGAGCGAATTCACCCGGCGCCAGGCCCAGAACCTGATCGTCACGCCCATGGAGAACCTGCGCGTGCGCATCAAAAACAAGGACGAAGTTGTGGGCCGGATCTATGAGGAAACAGCCGGCCAACCGAACCTGATCCAGTACTACTGCACGATTCTGCTGCGGTGGCTGGACAGGACCGGGCAGCGAGAGCTTGACCCCAAGAGCCTCATCGATGTCTATGCGGACGAGGGTTTCAAAAGCCACCTGCTCACCTCATTCATGCAGAACACGCAAAACCGGGAGAAGGCGCTGGTCTATGCCATTCTGATGGCCTCAGACGACGCAAGGTCGCGGGGCTTTTCCCACTCCTTCATGGATGCCGGCCTGCGGAAACGTGGCATCGTCCTGCCCCAGGATGAAATTGACGAGTCGTGCAACGTGCTCGCGCTGGCCGGCATCCTGCAACGAAAAGGCAAAGAGTACTTTTTCACCTCACCGGTGTTCACCAAGGTGCTGCAGCAGACCTACGATCTGGACTACCTGTTCCGAAAGGCCAAGGAGCAAGGACTGTGACCTGGCTCGACGCTACAGTCCCAGGACCGGCTGAAGCGCCGGCCACGGTGCGCCACAATCGTGATGCCATTGCCCAGATCGTACGCTGTGTGGAAGAAGGCGACTATTGCGCTGTCCTCGGACCGCGACTGTCCGGCAAGACCATGATCTTGCGCTACGTGGAGCGGACCCTGGCCCAGACTCACGGCTGCGCCTGTGTCTACGTGGACCTGTATGACACGCGGGCCTCGACCTTGCAGGGCTTTTTTACCAACCTGATGCGCTTCACCGCGCAGCGCGTCCGGAACATCGCCGGAGTGGACCTGCTCGCCCCAGAGGTCGGTCAGTCCAGCAGCGCCGTGTTCCGCGGCTTCCTGTCCGATGCCGTCACCCAACTGGGACAGGATCTGGTGCTGATCATCGAACACCTGGAAGCGGTCCCCACCGACCTTGTCCAGGCGCTTCTGACCTCGCTCCGGGCGGCCTACATGGATCAGCAGCTTCAAGACAACCGTGTGATGGTTGTCGTCTCTGGCGCTCTGAGCTTGGCGACCCTCACGGTGGGCGAATCATCCCCGTTCAGGGGGATCGCCCGGCGCGTGTTCGTCGGCGACCTTACCGAGAGCGAGAGTGGGGCGCTCGTCGTGGAGGAGCTGGCAGACCGGGGCATCACCCCGAAGGAACAGGCGCTGCGCCGGCTGCTCGCGGCCTCCAGCGGCGATGCCTATCTGATCCGCCATCTCTGCCAGCAGGCAGCAGAATCCACCCTTGCCACATCAGCGACCCGCTTGCGGGCAGCGACTGTGAAGCAGATCGTCCGCGAGTTTCTCCGGGACAGGGTCTACCACTACACACCGCTGCAGGAAGCTGTGCGCATGATCGAAGATGATCCGGACCTCCTGCGCTGTATCCTGCTCTTGCTGGCTCATGGCGCCGTTCCCCGGTCAGAGTTGCCCCTGCCCCTCTCTCCCGATGTTGATCCCTTGTACCTGACAGGCATAGTGGATCGGATAGGTGACGGCAGCTACCGCATACAGAACGGCATCTATAGCAAGTTTCTGGCCCGGCATTTTCATCCAGGCCACGTGGGCCACCTGCTGGTCATGGCCGGACGATGGGACTCGGCCCTTGACTACCTGGAAGCAGGCATAAGGGAAGGCAACGAGCAGGCCCGGGCAGACCTCCTACCCGCCACCATCAACTCCATCTACGCCTCGGAGGATCTGGGCCGGGCGGCCCATTTTTTGACCCGCGGGCTCTCGGCGGGCTTTGGCGTGGTGGAGGCGCGCGTGTGGATCCTGCAATCCTCTGGCAACCGCCTGCGCTTGGTCGGACATATGGGCCCCAAAGCCGCCAGCGCCCCGTGGGGCGATCCAGAGATATCCCTCAATGCCGACCGCCTGGAGGCACGCGCCTACCGCCAGGCGCGCGCGCTGCGTGGGACAGAAGTGGGCCGGCATGTCTGGCGGGCCATCCCGTTGTTGATCCCGGGCCGCCCCCCCGTCGGGGTAGTCACCCTGTGCGATGATCTGCTGGGCGACCGGTTCGTGGCGCAGCGAGAGCGCGAACTGCAGCAGGTGGGCTATTTGAACCAGGCCGCGCGGGCCATGCAGGTAGTGAGCACCCGCCGCCGGGAACTGGAACTGGCGGGGCGCATGCAGGCCAGCCTGCTGCCCAGCGCCTCGCCCGACCTGCCTGGCTGGCAGATCGAGGCCACCCTGCTGCCTGCCCGCGAGACCTCGGGTGATTTCTACGATTTCATTGACTTGCCAGGAGGACGGCTGGGCATCGTGATCGCCGACGTAGCGGACAAGGGAATGAGCGCCGCCCTGTACATGGCTCTGAGCCGCACCCTAATACGCACCTATGCCCCAGGCCATCCGGAACGCCCGGACCTGGCGTTGCAGGCCGCGAACGACCGCATTCTGGCTGATACCCGGGCCGACCTCTTTGTCACCGTCTTCTATGGCATTCTGGATCCCGCCGGCAGCACGCTCATCTACTGCAATGCCGGGCACCACCCGCCCTACTGGCTGTCGCCCGAAAACAGCCGGGGCTCCGGAGGTCAAGCGCCCGTCCAGGCCCTGCCCGGCCGGGGGATCGCGTTGGGTGTTATTGAGGATCCAGACTGGGGCTGCTCGACGATCAAGCTGGACCCGGGCACCGCGCTGCTGCTGTACACGGATGGGGTGATCGATGCCCATGATTCAGACCTGGCGCCCTTTGGCAGCGAGGGGATCCTGCAAGTCGCCCAGTCGAACCTCGGCCGGCCGGCCCAATCCCTGTTGCAGGACCTGCTTTCGCACCTGCAGCAGTTCACTGGAGGCCAGCCCCAGTTCGATGATATTACCCTGGTGGCGGTACGTCGCGAGAGCTAGAAGAGGCGGGCAGGAATACCCGCCCGGCCAGGAAACAGCCGTACCGGCAACAGACGGCCAGATACCGCACCGAAAACCCGAGGTACATCAGGCAGGAGGCAAGGATGGCATACGACACCACGTTGGCAGCGCGCGTTCAAGAGGCCCTGGGCGAAATCCCCGGGCTGGTGGAAAAAAAGATGTTTGGCGGCATCGGGTACATGGTACTGGGCAACATGGCCTGCGGCGTCCACGGGAACAACCTGATCGTCCGGGTTGGGCTGGCTCGATACGAGGAAGCGCTGGCCGAACCACACACCAGTCCCTTCGACCTGACAGGGCGCGCCATGAAGGGTTGGGTTTATGTGGATCCGGCCGGCTGCCAGACCACAGATGATCTGCAAAGTTGGGTCCAGCAAGGAGTAGATTTCGCGCTCTCCCTACCGCCAAAGGCCTGAGCAGGCTCTCCCCCCCGGACTACTGTGTTTCTACGGCAAAGATGGGGTGTTTTCCCGCCCAAAAGTAGGGAAACACCCCATAGACAAACCATGCCTTTTGTGCGATAATTGCTGGTACATGGACACTACGTCGCACGCCCCCCGGGGCCGTTCTGGGACCATCCACCCCCCTCGAGGCATCACTTCCCTCTCTTGAACCAAATCAGGGAGAGGGAAGGCGCCTGGGGAAGGGCAACAGGGACCTTTCCAAGATGAGCCTTGGTCCTCTTTGCCGCAGGCTCTGCAGGAAAGACTGATGATCCAGACGAAGGAGTTGCCACCATGCCGCATCTCGCCGATCTGAAGGATAGTCCGAAAACTCGGGTTCTGCTCGTGGACGACAACCAGAACTTTGTCAGGGCCGCCGTCGAGTTTCTGCAGAGGCGTCAGGAATTGCTCCTCGTGGGCACCACGGATGGCAGCGAGCAAGCCCTGGTCCAGGCCTCGATACTGAAGCCGCAGGTAATCCTCATCGACCTGGAGATACCTGGCCTTACCGCTTCAGAGACCATCCCCCGCCTGAGGGAAATGCTGCCGGGGGTGAGCATTGTCGCCCTCACCCTGTTGGACCGTCGAGCCTACGGCAACGCTGCGCTGAGCGCCGGCGCTCATGCCGTGGTTTCCAAGGCCAGACTGGTATCGGACCTCATCCCGGCCATCCACCGCCTGTTACCGGCCGGCGGAGCGGACCTTAGCTCTGATGCGCCGGCTGGGGACCTGATCGGCCGGCACGTCCACGCCTGAAGCCACGCATCCCGCAGCCCAGACATATAGCCGTGGCGGCAACCTGTCTGCGCCATTGGCCTCTCTGAAATCTGGCGCAAGCCAGGTGCGTCGGCGCCAGCCAGCGCTACCCTTCCGTGCCCAGAGCGCGAGACCGCCCTGCATCGACGCTTTCCACGAACGAGCCAGGCTGTGCGAAAATCCACTCACCAGCTCCAGGCGGACCACAGTCCGCCAATCCGTGCCCGCAGGTGCTGGACTGTGCGAAAATCCACTCACCAGCTCCAGGCGGACCACAGTCCGCCGATCCGTGCCCGCAGGTGCTGGACTGTGCGAAAATCTACTCACCAGCTCCAGGCGGACCACAGTCCGCCAATCCGTGCCCGCAGGTGCTGGACTGTGCGAAAATCCACTCACCAGCTCCAGGCGGACCACAGTCCGCCGATCCGTGCCCGCAGGTGCTGGACTGTGCGAAAATCTACTCACCAGCTCCAGGCGGACCACAGTCCGCCGATCCGTGCCCGCAGGTGCTGGACTGTGCGAAAATCCACTCACCAGCTCCAGGCGGACCACAGTCCGCCGATCCGTGCCCGCAGGTGCTGGACTGTGTCCCCAAAGTGCGGGGATCGGGTCCAGCACGAGCGTTTTCGCACGATCTCAAGCCCCACGGACCATCGCCTCCCCAACCAGGATCCCTGGTCACAAATGCTCACGTTTTGGACCAAATTCCTGCACCATTGGGCGAAACGCAGCAGATCGGCAACTTTGGGAAACAAAAACCAGCGTGATGGCATTGGGGCCAGCGTTCAGAACAGGTTTTCGTCAAAAACTGGTCATAGGCCCATGGTCTAGGCAGAATCAACCCTAATATCCTCCCTAGGGATGATGGTTTTTGATCTGCTACCATGTTACACTGGTTCCACCGCGAGCTAGAGCAGTTCTGTGGCTTTTTCGTGGTGCGACTGATCACAATTCGATAGGAGGAACCAGCATGGCAGCTGAGATGAGGCTGTTCACGGCCAAAGAGGCAGCGGCTTACCTGCGGGTCAGCCTGTTCACGTTGCGAAAGATCGAACAGCAGGGCCTGATCGTGCCCTATCGCACGCCGGGCGGCCACCGAAGGTATAGCCTGGACATGCTGAACGAGTATCTGGAGAACAGCCGCGTTCCCCCTCCTGCTGACATGTAGTGCGAGGGCCATCCGTATGAGCCGTTTCCAGCAATACAGCACGCAGATCTTGACGCCACTCAGAGAGAACCCACCTTGCCTGGAGTTGCCCTCCAGGTCTGAGGCTTGTGGCTGTACCTCGTCTCTGGGCCCACGGGGGGGCGTAATCGAGGCTGGCTGGCCATCTTGTACCGCCTGTCGCGAACGCAGCCGCGGAGATCTCCTTCGGGGTCACTGCCCGGACTATACCATTCCCCAGGGCGCATCGACGCGTTCGGACCATGCCCGGAGAATCCGGGGCCAGGTTCTTCGGCAGCGATCTCTTCCGGTATCCATCTAGGGCCAGCCCACCGGCCCGGCCCCAACAATCTGACAACATGAATGCCGCGCTACCAATAGGTAGCGCGGCATTTTTCTGGACAACCCTTCCTCCAGAGGCATGTCACTCGTAGGGAAGACGCTGCCAAAAGGTCATGCGGTCTCGCTATCGCGTATACTTGCCCAGGGCAGTGAATGGCCCCTTTTTCTTGCCGTCAGGCAGGGTCGCGTCGCTCAGCACAGCATCTCGCAGGCTGGCGCCACTCAGAACGGCCCCGCTCAGGTCCGCGCTGCTCAAATCAGCGCCATCCAGGTTGGCCTTTTCCAACCTGGCCTCATCCAGGTTCGCGCCCGTCAGATCCGCCCCCTCCAAGACCGCCTCGGTCAGGTCCGCGCCGCAGAGATCCGCGCCTGCCAGTTTGGCATCCCGGAGCCCCGCCCGGCTCAGATCGCTGCCCCGCAGGTCAGCCCCCTCCAGAATAGCCCCACTCAGATCGGCCCCGCTGAGGTCGGTACCGCGCAGGTCCGCCTGGCTCAGGTTTCGACCTGCCCCACCCTGGGTAACAAGCTCCCACACCAACCGCCATTTCGGGTCGATCTGCGTGCTCTCATCCACACTGGCTTTGTACAGATTCGCCTTCCGAAGGCTGGCGCCGCGGAGGTCGGTGCCCCGCAGATCGGCCCCGCTGAGGTCTACCCCCTCGATCTTGGAGCCGCGCAGATCTGTCCAGCGCAGGTCCGTGCAGCGCAGAGAGGCGCCCCCCAGATTGGCACCGCTTAGCTCGGCGCCGCTCAGATCGGTCCAACGCAGGTCAGCATCCTCAAGGTCCCGGTTCGTTCCACCACGCGAGAGGATCTCCCAGACCACGCGCCACTTTATGTCTATCTGGGTACTCGGGTCCATCAGCGACTTGTGCAGGTCCACCCTGGTGAGATTTGCGCCACGCAGATCGGCCCCGCGCAGGTCAGCCTCTTGTAGATCGGCCCCACTGAGATCGGCCCTGGGTAGATCGGCCCCATTGAGGGAGGCCTGGGCCAGGTTGGCCCCGCGCAGATCAGCGCCGCTCAGGTCGGCGCCGCTCAGGTCAGCCTCTACCAAACTACGATCGGATCGGCCATGGGTGACGATTTCCCAGACCAGCCGCCACTTGGGATCGATCTGCGTGCTGCCGTCCAGGCGGGCGTCGTGCAAGTGCGCCCTCTGCAGGTTCGCCTCACGCAGGTCGGTCCCACTCAAGTCGGCCTGTTCCAGGTTCGCCCCCACCAGGCTGGCCCCGCTCAGATCGGCCTCACCCAGGTCGGCCCCTTTGAGATCGCGATTGTCTCCACCCTGGCTGACAAGCTCCCACACCAACTGCCACTTGGAGTCGATCTGAGTATACTCGTCCAGGCTGGCTCCATGGAACCGCGCCCTCGTCAGGCCGGCTTCGTGCATGTCGGCCCCTCGCAGATCAGCACCGGCAAGGTTTGCCCCACGGAGGTCGACATGGCGCAAGTTCGCTCCACTCAAGTCTGCCTGCTCCAGGTTGCGGCCTGCACCACCCTGGGTAACAAGCTCCCACACCAACCGCCACTTGGGGTCGATCTGAGTATCGTCGGCCAGTTGGGCCTGGGTCAGGTTGGCTCCACTCAGATCAGATCCCTCAAGAATGGTACCCCTCAGGTCGGATCCGCCCAAGTTTGCGCCGCGTAGATCGGCTCCGCGCAGGTCGGCCCCGCGCAAGTCGGCCCCGCTCAGATCTACGTCCGCCAGATTGCCATCCACTGCACCCTGCGAAACAACGTCACGGACGCGACGCCACTTGGCGTCCACCTGGGTCGTTTCATCCAGGCACGCTTGATGCAGATGGGCCAGCGTCAGGCCGGCTCCACGCAGGTCGGCCCCGCGCAGATCCGCCTCACCCAGGTCCGCCCCCTGAAAAATCGTTCCGCGCAGATCTGCACGGCGCAGGTCAGCCCCCAGCAGATCGGCCCCTTCCAGGTGAGCCCCCTTCAGATCGGCCTCGCGCAGGTCAGTCTCGCTCAGATCAGCCGACTCCAGATTCCGGTTGGCGCCGCCATGGGTGACAATGTCCCACACCAGACGCCACTTGGGGTCAATCAGGGTCGCCTGGTCCAGGCTGGCCTTGTGAAGGTGGGCCCTGGCCAGCCCAGCCCCCCGCAAATCTGTCCCCCGCAGGTCCGCGTCCCCGAGATTGGCACCATCGAGCACAGTGCCTGAAAGGACCGCCCCACGAAGGTTCGCGCCCTCCAGGTCAACTCCCTGCAGGTTGCGATCCGAGCCGCCATGCGTCAGAATATCCCACACCAGGCGCCACTTGGGGTCAATTTTGGTCGTATCGTCCAGGCTGGCCCGGTACAGGTTTGCTCCCTTCAGGTTGGCTTCATGGAGGTTTGTCCCGCGAAGGTCAGCGCCCGACGGATCAGAGTCCTCCAGATCAGAACCCTCCAGGTTTGCCCCGCGCAGGTCCGTGCCGCGCAGGTTGGTCCCTACCAGAACGGCCCCGGCCAGGTCTGCATTGCTCAGGTTCGCGCTGCTCAGGTCGGCCTCGCCCAGGTTGCGCTCGGCGCCGCCTTGAGCGACAATTTTCCACACCACCCGCCACTTGGCATCGATCTGGGTACTCCCGTCCGTCGCGGCACTGTGGAGCTTGGCCATCGCCAGGTCAGCCTCCCGCAAGTCAGCACCGCTCAGATCGGACTCGTTCAGGCTGGCTCCGGTCAGATCGGCGCCACGAAGGTCGGCCAGGGCCAGCTTTGCCCCCGTCAAATCAGCCCCTCGCAGGTTCGCAGCCTGCAGCTTTGACTCCTCCAGGACAGCCCCCGTCAGAGATGCCCCCTCCAGGCTGGCCCTGCGCAGTTCGGCGCGCGGCAGGTGGGCGTCTCGCAGATCGGCTCCGTCCAGGCTGGCTTCTATCAGGTTGGCGCCCTCCAGGTTGGCCCACTGCAGGACCGCCCGGTCCAAGTTTGCCCCCTCCAGATTGACGCCCGCCAGGGTGGCCGAGGTCAGCTCCGCCTCGGACAGATCCGCGCCGCTCAGGTCCGTTTTGCTCAGGTCGGCCTTCTCCAGGCAAGATCCCTGCAGCTTGGCTCCTCGCAGGACGTTCTCCCGCACATTGGCGCCCTGGAGGCTGGCTCCGGCCAGAGAGGCATCTTCCAGGTTCGCGCCTTCAAGATTGGCCTCATCCAGGATCCCCTTTTCGAGATTGGCGCCGGCCAGGCTGGCCCCCTGCAGGTTTGCCCCCTGCTGGTTGGCCTGGCACAGGTTCGCTCCGGCCAGGTTGGCCCCAGCCAGATTGGCCCCCCTCAGGTCCGATTCGCCTAGCTGGGCTCCCTCAAGGTTGGCCGCAGCGAGATTGGCTTCTCGCAGGTCGGCCTGCGTCAGGGTGGCTCCTGCCAGGTTGGCCCCCAGCAGGTCGGCCCCACCGAGACAGGCCTCTGTCAGATCGGCTCCCTTCAAATTGGCGTTGCGCAGGTCGGCCTCCCCCAGGAAAACTCCGCGCAGGTCGGCCTTGGCCAGCCATAGAGGCTTGGGCGAGTTCATCAATAGGTATAACTCGTTGCTGGAGAACTGCATCCTGGTTGCTCCTTCTCTCTTGTGCCAGTTGGATGAGGCTCATGGGCTCTTCACTCGCCGCCGGGCTCTCGCCCAACGCCAAAGCGCCCAGCCCCCCGCGCTATGGCCAGACCAACACCTCAGATGGCACCCATTGCCATCTCCCATAGTAATCGATAGCAGCCGACTGAAAAATGCACAGAATCTGTGCTTTCGCCTTTAGAACCATTGTATCATGATCAGCCCGTTAGTTCTATCCCCTGCAGGGAGGAGATTAGGGCCTAAGCCCAGGCCCTCGTGTAGTAGACCTATTCCAGACAGAGCATGTCATCGTAGCCTTGGGGCTCTTTGCCCCACGATCTCCCTTTGCAGGAAAAAAGCTATCAAAAGGACGGCCGCCAACGCGCCCGCCCCCAATCCAGTCCGCTCTGGGTCCAGGGACTGAGCCTGGCCCATTGGGTTTCCTGCCGGTACAAACCTTGGCTCAACGCGCTCGGTTCACCATCGGCAAAAAGATCCGGGGCGGATTATCAAAGACAGCGGTCACAGCCATGTCACCATCTATGACCAGCGACCAGGTGCCATCGCCGCGTTGACGGACCTTGGCACCGTCGGGGCCTCCCCAGCCACTGAACCTCCAGCCGCTTTCGGGGTTGGGCATCAGCAACACAACCGCGCCTTCTCCGTACTGCTCCTGTTCCGGGTCGCGCACCACGCTGCCATTGCCGGCGACCTCGACATCCAGGCCGCGTGCCAGGCCAAAGGTCGCGACGATGTCTGTATCAGAGGCCAAGGTCAGCGTAACTGGGTTTTGTGTCGTGATCTGATCGCCGCTCCAGCCCACAAGCGCCCAACCGGGATCCGCCCGCGCCTCCAGTCTGACCGCATCTCCGTACAAATAGGCATCCGACTCGCCTGCCAATTCTGGCGAGGTCTGTACGCTACCGCTGCCGGCCGTAGAGACGGTCAAGTCCACCAGAGGCCGGATCACCACGTCACCAAAGGTGGCATCCACCTCGTGCGCAACCAACAGGACCGATCCGCTGAGGGGCGATTCTTTTGGCTGCCCTGGCAGCCACCCCTCCGGCTTGCTGTCCTGCACCGCAAAGGTCCAATCCTCTGGCTCTGTCTCTCCAACCTTCCATACCTTAAAGCTATAGAAGCCGCTATCACCGGCATTCTTGGTCTGAACCCGCATCCTGAAATAGTAGGGTATGTCCGGGTCCATCTTGAACCCGCTTTCATCCCGAACAATATCATAGTGACCGGTGTACATCCACAGCTTGGAGCGATCCGTCTCTTCCTCGAAGCGATTCCGGTAGAGGCCATAAGCCCCCATATTCCACCAGCCGGCACCAGGCTGCTCGTCTCCCACGGGAAAGTGACCCAGCCAGCGGGCCACAACGCCGACGCCACCGACGTCGGGATCGGGGAAACTGTGGATCGTGACTGGCACCATCACGTCATAGTCCTGCCAGTCGAGATCGCCGATGGTCACAACGCGATCATAGCCTATCACGGTGGGCCGGATGCCGTGCTCATTGATCTGCCATTGCCCATCCACGATCTGGGCCACGTCGGTGATATCGGCAACCAGACTCCAGTCGATGGTGTACGGCAGGCTCCAGGTATTGCCGGCAGAGTAGTTGACGATCACCGTCTTGACTGCTTCATCCTTGTTGGCTTTGATGACCACGCGGTTTTCGCCATCGAGCAGATCATCGGGGTCTATTTCGATGTTATAATCGCCCGGGGATACCAGCCGGTTGCTGGCGGTGACCAGCAGCTCGCCAGATTCAGGCGCATCCAGCCCCTCGCCGTCCCAGCCACTTTCGGGTGACAGGTCCGGTCCAATCCCACCAGGATGCCAGATCTCTTCGCCCAGGGCCGATGCCCGGGCCCCGCTGCCGCCCGCCCGGGCAATATCGATGTCGGGACCACCATTCAAAGCATACTGCAGCCGGCTCGCGCCCTGGACATTGCCCAGGATATTGATCCACAACTGTGGATCGCCCCGCGTCCCAAAGTCCTGGGTCGCGCCATGCCAAACCGTGATGGTGGGAGCGGCAGCGGCCTGGCTCCCGGCTCCTTGCTGGTCGCCGGCCACAGCCACGACCGGGATGCAGACGGCCAACACCACGACCAGCACAGGCACAAGGCCCAAGCCCCGGACCAGTGCCAGGCTTGCTAGATCAAGAAAACGCTTCATTCACATCCAACCTCGGATTTTGTCTTTGGCGTACCCGGCGAACCGGGTCGGGTCAAAAACCTTCCCACCCCCGGGGACGGAGAACAGTGTACCATCATTCCGCATAAAACGCAAGGTGAAGGACTGGCCTGTGCGAACCAGTCCGTAAATCGGCTAATAGGTACTGATACAAGTGGAAACCACCAGATCTATGAGCTGCTGCAGGGTGGGAAAAGCCGGAGGCTTGCCTTCAGAAAGCTCGCTAGGCCGCCAGGAGCGATAGCACTCGTGACAACACTTCCACCGACCGCCGAAACTCGGCGACGGCGATGTGCTCGTTGGGTGTGTGATCCAGGGCCGAATCCCCCGGCCCGTAGGCCACGATGGGACAATTCCAGGCCGGTCCCACCACATTCATGTCCGACGTCCCCGTTTTGAGCTTGAACTTGGGTCTACCGCCCTCGCTCCGGATGGCCCGCAGGAAGGCGCGCACCAGGGAACTGTTTTTTTCCGAACGGTACGCGGGATCGCTGGGGTAGAACGCCAGTTGAGCGCCGTTGCACCATTGACTCATCTCGTTTTTCAGGTCGGCAACCTTTAGCCCCAACGGCAGCCGTGTCAGCGTGCTCATCGTAACCCCTTCATTCATGCCCTCTCTGAAAGTAGCGAGATCTCCCAGCGCGGGATCCAGCGTGTCAAAGCGCCCGGGCCGGCCGTCATTGTATGCTGAGGCGTAAGCGGTCAGCTTGTTCCAAAAGTCTACCGCCTTCTCTGCCGGACCCACCTGCTGGCCCGCGCTGTGTCCTCCCGGCTGCACCAGGCAATAGTCCGCCCTCAGCATGCCCTTGTAGCCGAGGGTGATGCTCTCCCACTGGCTGGGCTCGCCGATCACCACACAGGCCGGCGCCTGCATGGAGCCGGCCAGATGGCGCGCCCCGCGCGCTTGCGCCTCCTCCTCCACCGTGCCGATAACCTGCACCCGGCAATCCCCCAGCTCCGGAGCAACCCGGGCCGCCGCCAGTACAAAGGCCGCCAGTGGCCCTTTGGCGTCCACCGCACCCCGCCCGTACAACAGGCCGGCCTCTTCCCGCACCGGGATGAGCCCCGGCACGGTGTCCATGTGGCCCAGCAGCACGATCGTCCGGCCGGCAGCCGGATTGCCCACCGCGCCCACCACGTTCCCGGCCTTGTCGCGGCCCACATCAAAGCCAAGCCGCGCCATCTGCTCGACCAGGTACGCGGCAACATCGTCCTCCTTGCCCGACGGGCTGGGGATCGAGAGCAGGGCCTCTAGAAGGCCAAGATCATCCATG
Source organism: uncultured Chloroflexia bacterium (assembly GCA_963700285.1). Lineage (GTDB taxonomy): Bacteria > Chloroflexota > Anaerolineae > JAAYZQ01 > JAAYZQ01 > CAWANP01. Next base: position 104,943 of record CAVOXA010000004.1, read on the forward strand.
CCCTGTCTCCAACACCGCGGCAACCTGCTCGACGACGCTGTCCACCTCATCGGCACTGATCACCAGCGGAGGCAGAAAGCGGATGACATTGGCGCCCGCCGAGAGAGCCAGCACGCCCCGCTCCGCCAGAGCCGCCAGGTAGGGCGCCGATTTGCCCTTTAGTTCGACGGCCACCATCAGCCCCAGCCCCCGCACCTCGCGGACCTGCGGTGAGGCAATGGCCTGCAGGCCAGCCAGCAACCGCGCGCCCAGTTCTGCCGCTCGCTCAGGCAGGCGCTCGCTCTCGATAAAGCGGATCGTTGCCAGGGCCGCCGCGCAGACCAGGGGGTTGCCGCCAAAGGTCGAACCATGCGCCTTTTTGGGCAGGTCGCCGACGCGCGGGCCCGATCAGCACCGCGCCCATGGGCAGCCCGCCGGCGATGGCCTTGGCCACGCACATCAGGTCGGGCGCCAGGCCGTGGTGCTCGCTGGCAAACATCCGCCCGGTACGCCCAAAGCCGGTCTGCACCTCGTCCACGATGAACAGCGCCCCCTGCTCCCGGCACAGCTCCTGCACGCCCCGGAGGTAGTCCGCCATCACCGGGAATAGACGCCTCCCTCCCCCTGTACGACCTCCAGGATGACGGCCGCCGTCTCCTCATCCACCGCCTGCTCCATTCGGGCCAGACGGTTGTAGGGCACGAAGTCAAAACCTGGCACCAGGGGCTCAAAGGGCTGGCGATAGTCCTTGCGCCAGGTCGCCGAAAGCGCGCCAAAGGTCCGGCCGTGAAAGCCACGCATCGCGGCCACGATCTTGGTCCGGCCGGTGCTCAGCCGGGCAAACTTGAGCGCCGCCTCCACAGCCTCGGTCCCCGAGTTGCAGAGAAAGGCCCGTCTCCAGGCCCGGCGGCGCGATGCGCACCAGCTCGGCCAGCAGCTCCGCGCGCTGGTCGTTGTAGAAACCACTTGGACAGGACAGCAGCCGCTGCGCCTGTTCGGTGATGGCCTGGATCACCGCCGGGTTGGCGTGGCCCACGTTCACCACACCGTGGCCGCCGATGCAGTCGATATACTCCCGCCCATCGGCATCCCACAGCCGCGCACCCTCCCCCCGCACGAGAACCAGCGGTTGCTTGGAATAGAGCCCGCTGCCGTAGCGGTCCTCGAGGGCAATGATCTCATCCCTTGTCATCTCACTGAACCACCGTACCCCTGGCCCGCCAGCGCCCGCTGCAGGGGCTGGGCCACCCGCCCATCGGCGATGATCACCTGGCCCACACCATCGTTCAGGGCCTCAAGGGCACCCAGGACCTTTCGTTTCATCCGTACCCTGGGCGTAGCGGTCCAGATAGCCGTGGGCCTGGAGCGCAGGGATATGAGGGATGAGTGTGCTCTCGTCCGGACACGTCGCGCAGCAGGCCCGGCACGTTGGACAGGATGATCACCGTCTCGGCCTTCAGCGCCGCGGCGATGGCCGCCGCCACCCGGTCGCCATCCACGTTCAGCGCCTCGCCCTCGTAGCTGATGGCCAGCGGCGCCACCACCGGCACATAGCCGGCCTCCAGCAGCGTCTTGAGCAGGGTGCCATTGACCTTCTCGATCTTGCCGCTGTATTCGCCGCGCAGCACCTTGCGCTTGCCATTCTCCACGATGCGCAGCGAATCCTTGCGCTTGCCCTCCAGCAGGCGTCCGTCCAGGCCCGACAGGCCCACGGCATTCACGCCGAGCTGCTGCAGCCGCTCCACCAGCAGCTTGTTGATGCGCCCCGCCGCCACCATGGCAAAGATCTCCAGCGTCTCCCGGTCGGTGTAGCGGCTGACTGTGTCCCGAGACCGAGGTCACAAAGCGCGGCGGGTGCCCCAGCTTCTCCGAGATCACGTTCGTCTCGTGCGACCCGCCATGTACCAGAACAACCTGTTCGCCCTGCTCCACCAGTCCGGCCACGTCGGCGCAGACCGCTTCCATATTCAGGCTGCCGTTGCCGCCAGCTTTGACGACGATCATGTTTGCCTCCATTCTGTTTTCTCGGACTTGCCAGCTCCCGCTCCCACAGTACCTCGTATTGCCCGCCAGCTAGACCGGATGCAGCCCGGCGAACTCCAGCCCCAGTGTCTCCGGCCAGCGCATCATCACGTTCATGGTCTGCACGGCGTTCCCCGCCGCACCCTTCATCAGGTTGTCGATGGCGGCAATGACCACCAGCCGCCGCTGGCCTGGGTCGGCCACAAAACCAATGTCACAGTAGTTGGCACCTGTCAGGATCTTGGGCTCCGGATAGCGGTGGATGCCCCGCCTGGCCCGCACCAGGCGCACAAAGGGCTCCTCGCCATAGTCCTCGCGGTAGAACCCCCAAGCCTCACGCTCGTCCAGCTCCTCGCGCAGCAGGCAGTGGCAGGTGGCCAGCGCGCCGCGCACAATGCCCACCGATGTGACTGAAAAGTGCAGGCCGGGCTGTGCCGGGTCGAGCCCCAGCTCCTGGATCAACTCCGCCTGGTGCCGGTGGCCTACCGGCGCATAGGTCCGCACCACGCCGGCCCGCTCTGGATGGTGCGAGGCCGGGCTGGCCTTGTTGCCGCCCTCCGAGGAACCCACCTTGACCTCGACCACCGTCTCTCGCACCAGCCCCCGGCGGTAGAGCGGCCACAGCGCCAGCAGGGTGACGATGGCGTTGCAGCCGGTGCCGCTGGCATAGCGGGCGCTGGCCAGTTGCTCGCGGTACAACTCTGGCATGCCGTAGACAAAGCGTTGCTAGCCACTGCGGTGCGCCGTGCTCCCGGCCGTACCAGCGCTCGACCTCGTCAGGGTCCCGCAGCCGGAAATCGGCCGACAGGTCCACGATCCGCTCCGCCTGGCCGGCCAGCGCGTCGATGCGCTTGACGGCCTCTCCGTGGGGCAGGGCCAGAAAGAGCAGGTCGCACGGGGCCAGATCGGCCAGCCTGCTGAAGCGCAGGTCTGTGTGGCCCCGCAGATTGGGATGGACAAAATGCGCATACTGCCCGGCGTAGCGTTTCCGAGGTGATCTGGGCCACCTCCACCTGGGGATGGGCCAGCAGCAGCCGCAGCAGCTCTCCTCCGGCATAGCCCGATGCGCCTACAATCGTCGCCCGGATCATGTCACATCCTCCTGGAACCCATCCAGTCCGGCCTTGCCCGCGATTTTCAGAAGGTACGCCACGATCTGGCCGGCGATGTCCGTCTCCGTCGCCTGGGCCGCCCCGTGGAATTCTGGCGTGTGGTTGACCTCGTTGACCAGCAACCGTCCGTCAGCCGTTCCCAGCAGGTCCACGGCCACGATGCCGCCGCCGACGGCCTCCGCCGCCGCCAGCGACAGCTCGACAATCTCGGAGGTCATGGGACAGGGCTGGGCCTCTCCCCCTCGCGCGGTGTTGGTGATCCAGTGCTCCGAGCGGCGATAGACGGCATAGACCACCTGCTCGCCGACGACCATCGTCCGGATGTCGCGACCCGGCTTGTCGACGTACTCTTGGATGTAAAAGACGCCGTGGGCATAGCCGCCCAGCGTGGCCTTGTGCTCCAGGATCGCCTCGGCCGCATCCCGGTCGTTCACCTTGGCCAGCAGCCGGCCCCACGAACCCACCGGCGGCTTGAGCACCACCGGATAGCCCATCTCCTCGATGGCCTCCAGCGCCGTCTCGGGCGTAAAGGCGACCACCGCCTTTGGAGTCGGGATGCCAGCCACCTGCAGGGCCGCGCTGGTGAGTATCTTGTCGCCGCAGGTGGCCACCGTCTGGTGCGGGCTGACGGCCGGCACCCCCAGATCATCCAGCCAGCGCGTGAGATAGAAGGCCCGCGAGTGGCTCAGGCACCGGACCAAGACCACACCATATGCCTCCCAGTCCTGGCCATCGCCGCTGATGGCCAGCCCGCGCGGATCGATGCGGTCGAAATCAGCCCCTTGCTCGCGCAGCGCCGCAAAGAGCATCTTCTCCTCGACCCGCACCCTCGAGCACAGGACCGCGATCTTGGCCGCAGGGGTCCCGCCGCCTCGGCTCGCCATGCGCTATTCCCCCCAGTCCTCTTCGACATCCGGCGCCAGGTCAAGCGTGAGCGGATCCAGGCTCACGACCTCCAGCTCGACCCCACAATCCGGACAGACGACGATCTCTCCCTCTTCCACGTCAGCAGCCAGAGTCCAGATCTGCACCACATTCTAGACATTCCATGATTCTACTCCCAGATTTATGTTTTGTTTGTTGTTCGAAAACCTAAAAACTGATCATGCCAAGCGTATTGCGTCTTTCTCAGTCAGCCGTCATCCTGAGTGAAACGAAGGATCTCGAATGACGGAATCGCCGGTTACCTATTGGCCACGCTGCTCGTCACTTGCCAGCAGCGCTTTCGCCTGTTCCAACTGAGCCCGCACCGCGACTGGCGCAGTGCCGCCCGCTACGGACCGCGCTTCCACGGACCGCTGAAAGTCCAGGGACTCGTAGAGGTCCTCGCCGAAAGCAGGATGGATCTCCTGATACTCGCCCAGCGCCAGCTCTTTCAGCGAAAGCCCCTGCTCCTCGCCGCGCCGCACCACCTGGCCCACCAGGTGGTGGCTCTCCCGAAAGGGCACGCCCTTGCGCACCAAATAGTCGGCCAGGTCGGTGGCCAGCATCCCGTCGTCCAGGGCCTGCGCCATGCGGCCGGCGTCCACCTTCAGGGTGGCGATCACGCTGGCGGCAAGGGGCAGTTCGATGGACAGGGTGTCGACAGCGTCAAAGACAGCTTCCTTGTCCTCCTGAAGGTCCTTGTTGTAGGCCGAGGGCAGCCCCTTGAGCATCGTCAGCAGGCCGGTCAGGTGCCCCACCATGCGGCCGCTCTTGCCCCGCATCAGCTCCAGCGAGTCGGGGTTCTTCTTCTGCGGCATCAGGCTCGAGCCGGTGGCATAGGCCTCGTCCACCTGCACAAAACCGAACTCGCGGCTGGACCAGAGGATCAGGTCTTCGGCCAGACTGCTCAGGTGCACCTGCACCAGGGCCGCCCAGGCCAGGAACTCGACCACAAAGTCGCGGTCGCTCACCGCGTCGACGCTGTTCTGGGCCACGGCCTGCGAAGCCCAGTTCCGTCGGCCAGGGCCCGGCGGTCCAGCCCAAAGGGGTTGCCGGCCAGCGCCCCCGCCCCCAGGGGCAGGCTCGAGGTGCGCTGGGCGACGCCTGCGAGCCGCTCCTGGTCGCGCTGGAGCTTCCAAAAGAAGGACATCAGCCAGTGGCTGAAGAGCAGCGGCTGAGCCTGCTGCATGTGGGTGTAACCCGGCATCAGCACTTCCAGGTGAGCCTCAGCCTTGTCGACGATGGCCGCCTGCAGCCCGGCCAGCGCCTCGCCCAGCGAGTCCATCTCGGCCAGCAGGAACAGGCGCAGGTCGGTGGCTACCTGGTCGTTGCGCGAGCGACCGGTGTGCAGCTTGCCGGCCACCGGGCCGACCAGTTCGGCCAGGCGCCGCTCGACGGCGGTGTGGATGTCTTCGTCGCCGGGCTTGAAGGCAAAGGCACCGGCCTCGAACTCGACCCGCACCTGCTCCAGGCCGGCGATCAGTTCGTCGCGCTCCCCGGCCGTGATCAGCCCCGCGCGCGCCAGCGCCGCCGGCGTAGGCGACGCTGCCCTGGATGTCGGCGCCGTACAGGCGCCGATCAAAGCCAATCGAATCGTTAAAGCGCCGCATCAACTCGTCGGTTTCCGCCTCGAACCGGCCACCCCATAGAGCCATTCGAGGATTTCCTCCCTGCTAGTCCCGCTTAAAGTCGCCATAGTCGGGCGCGGCGATATACGGCAGCATCCCGTTCTGCTTGTCGACCAGCGCCTTGACCTTGAGCGGCAGCCCAAAGAGGTTGATAAAGCCCTCCGCGTCGCTCTGGTCGTAGACGTCGTCCTGGCCAAAGGTGGCAAACTCCTCGCGGTACAGGCTGTAGGGCGAGTTGCGGCCGACCACCGAGCAGCTGCCCTTGTACAGCTTGAGCCGTCACCGCGCCCGTAACCGGCTCCTGGGTCTTGGCCACAAAGGCCGCCAGCGCCTCGCGCAGCGGCGTGAACCACTGGCCGTAGTACACCAACTCGGCATAGCGCTGGGCCACGACCTGTTTGTAGTGCAGCGTTTCCCGGTCCAGGGTGATACTTTCCAGACCCTGGTGCGCCGTGTAGAGGATGGTGCCACCGGGTGTCTCGTAGACGCCCCGCGACTTCATGCCCACCAGCCGGTTCTCCACCATGTCTTCCCGGCCCACTCCGTGCGCGCCGCCGATTTCGTTGAGCTTGTTCCAGCAGCGCCACCGGGCCCAGCACCTGGCCGTTGAGGGCCACCGGCATGCCCTGGTTGAAATGGACGGTCACGTATTCGGGCTTGTCGGGCGCCTGTTCCGGGGCGACGGTGAGGTAGAACATGTCCTCTTTGGGCTCCATCCAGGGATCCTCCAGGATGCTGCCCTCGTGGCTCATGTGCCAGATGTTGCGGTCGCGGCTGTATTCGGACTTGGACGCCGAGATGGGCATCCCGTGCGCCTCGGCGTAGGCCAGCGCGTCCTCCCGCGAGCGGATGTCCCACTCGCGCCAGGGGGCGATGACCTTCAGCAGCGGGTTCAGGGCCTTGACCGTCAGCTCAAAGCGAACCTGGTCGTTGCCCTTGCCGGTGCAGCCGTGGGCCACCGCGTCCGCCCCCTCCTGTTCGGCCAGCTTGACCATGTACTTGGCGGTGACCGGCCGGGCGAAGGAGGTACCCAGCAGGTACTGTCGCTCGTAGATGGCGCCGGCCTGCATGGTTGGGTAGGCGTACTCGGTCAGAAACTCCTCGCGCAGGTCCACGATGTATGCCTTGCTGGCGCCGCTGGCCAGGGCCTTCTCCTCCAGCCCAACCAGCTCCTCGTCCCCCTGCCCCAGGTTGGCCGTAAAGGTGATCACCTCGCAGCCGTAGTTCTCCTGCAGCCAGGGCACGATGCACGACGTGTCGAGGCCCCCCGAGTATGCCAGAACCACCTTCTTGACTTTGCCCTTCATTTCTCTTTCCTCCTTACCTTCTCAAGATTCTTGATTGGATTGTCGCTTGAAGACAAAGGCGCGATAGAACCTCCAGAGCGCAAAAAAAGAGCCAGCCCCGATGGGACTGGCTCTGGTGTGAACAGGGTTGTGCAACCCGAGAAAGCCTACCCAAATGGGCGGTTTGGCTCCTCCCTAGGTCGTCGGATGTTGTTTTCTACAACGGTCATGAGATCCCGCATTTCCTATCCTTCCTCAAGCGGCCCACAGGGTACCACACAACCGGAATCCTGTCAAATCCGGCAAGGGCATGGCGCGAACCACTTTTCGTGTGCGCCAGGCCCGGCCACCCACCACGCTCAAGCCTCCGCATCCTCGTAGACGCTGTCCGCCAGGGTGTTCGCTCGTAGACCGCCCCTCACCCCTCCATCCGCGGCTTCACAGCGTGCTGGGCCATGTGCGCCGAAGCAGCGGCGGGCTTTGGGCCCTCAGGCCGGTGCTCGCTGCCGCCAGCCTCAAGAAAGCGCTCGCCACAATGGTAGCAGCAGCTCGACAGATCGCTGACCAGGCCCAGGTAGCCGCTGCATGCTGGACAGATCAGGCCGGCACACTCTTCCAGCTCCTGGACAAACGCATCATCGGCGCCGATGATCTGGGCCAGGTGCATATTCATGCAGCCGAGGATGCCGGCCGCGTGCTCGACCCCGATCTCTGCCGCCTGCAACTTCCGCCGCACATCGTTCAAGGCGTGGGCAATGGCCATCAGCCCCGCCTGCCCCTCATAGGTAACCACTTCTGCCATCCTGCACCTCTCTTATGCCAAGTTTCTCTGCAAATCCCGGCGGCGAGCCCTTGTCCGCCGCCCTACAAAAACCTGAGCTGTACCACGAGTTTCCGCCCGCGGCTCCTCCACACTCAGGTCCAGGCGGGGCGCCATCTGCGCCACGTGCCAGCGGACCTCCTGGTGCCGGCTGCCGGCTACATCCCCGATCAGGACCGCCCCTGGCGCAGGGCGCCGGACAGAGCTATCTCCGGCGTCCCAAGAACACATTCAGAAGCCCCGTCACGACCCCGACCACCAGGCCAAACACGACCGCAGCCCGGACGTCGAACAGGATCCTGGCCTCGCCCTTCACCTCCCTGGCAGCCATCAAGCCCACAAAGGCATCCTGTACCTGGGCGCGCTCGGCAATGACCGCGCCGATGCCTCCCTGGTTCAGGCTCACGCTCTGGCCCTGCGCCACGACGATGCCTCCCTGGGACACCTCGATGAGGGAGGCCTCAGCCGTAAAGATGCCGCCCTGCGTCATCCGGACCTCGTCGGCGTCGACGCTGTTCACCCAGCTCTGCCCGATGTCGGCCGTCTCGGCCTCGACGCGGTCCACGCTACTCTGCCGGACCTCCACGACCTCGGCGGTGACCGTCCCAGCCTTCGCCCCTTCCAGGATCACTGGCTCTGGTCCTGTTTCCTGATCCTCTGTGACTTTCCCTTCCTCGCTCACTGTGTCTCCTTCCGAATCCGGCCGGAGGCCCCGGCCTGGGTCTTTCTGCCGATTGAAGCCCTGCCGCCGTCACAACGCCGGGCCGCCAGCGCCACATCCCTTGGAACGCATCGTAGCACAGATCCGTCGAGGTGTCAACCCTCTCTTCAAGTACCCGCCGGGCGACAGGGCGATTGCATCTAGATCGGGGCAAGGTCTTCCTGTTCAATATCCTTGACCATCTGCTCGCGATCGACCACAGTTCGCCGCTTGGACGCGGACTGTGCGTAAAGTCACATACCAGCTCCAGGCGGACCACAGTCCGCCGCTTGGACGCGGACTGTGTGCAAAGTCACATACCAGCTCCAGGCGGACCACAGTCCGCCGTACTTGGACGCGGACTGTGTGTAAAGTCACATACCAGCTCCAGGCGGACCACAGTCCGCCGCTTGGACGCGGACTGTGTGTAAAGTCACATACCAGCTCCAGGCGGACCACAGTCCGCCGCTTGGACGCGGACTGTGTGTAAAGTCACATACCAGCTCCAGGCGGACCACAGTCCGCCGCTTGGACGCGGACTGTGTGTAAAGTCACATACCAGCTCCAGGCGGACCACAGTCCGCCGATGCGTGCGCGCAGGTGCTGGACTGTGTCCCCAAAGTACGGGGATCGGGTCCAGCACGAGCCAGACTGTGTGAAAACCCGCTTGTTTCTCGTTCCGTAGGGCACGTTTGCAAAAAGACCGCCGGAAGCCGCATTAGGGCTGTTGCATTGTCCCTTGACATGCACTGCCAGTCAGATCTGTCATTGCGAGGCGCGCTGTTTGCGCCGTGGCAATCCCCAGGGCACAAGTGGAGATCGCTTTCCCTCGGCAGGCCCTTCGCGGACTCAGGACATGCTCGGGACAGGCGCTGACGCTCGCGATGATGACTTTGCAACAGCCGTAGAAGCCGGATCGCATTCCCTTGACATTCAAAAGAAACATGCTACAATGATGGCATCTGTGAAAGAACCCGAGGGCTTGCTCGCTCCGACTCGGGCTCGGCCACGGAAAGACCACATCAAGGAAAGGGGCGAATCCAATGACCAAAAAGAAAAAACTGGGAGGGTTGCTGGGCAGCGTTTGGCTGCCACTTGCCAGCCTGATACTGGTTCTGATGCTGGCAGCACCTACCAGCGCAGCGCCAGCACTACCTGCCGGCGGCCCGCCACCCCCGTCCATCCAGATACCAGCCATGGAGACCCTGGTTGAGTCGACTTCCCTCGTCCTGGCAGCGGAGGCCAACCCAAAGGTGGGTTCAACACTGACGCAACTGCTGGCTGCGGGACAGCGAGGGGGTCAAACTGGCGCCCAGGCCTTTTCCGCGAGCCACCTCATGGTTGTGGACGAGGCCGGGGTCCAGGTAGAGATTCTGACCACGCCCGAAGCCGTGCCGGACCTGATCAAAGCCATCGAAGCCTCCGGCGGCTGGTACCAGGGCCACTACGAGGACCTCGTACAGGCATGGGTCCCCATCGACTCGGTAGAAGCAATAGCCGCCAGGCCTGACGTGCTCTATGTCCGCGAGCCGCAGCGAGCAGTGCCCGCTGACGCCGCGGCGCCTTCTGGCCCCGCCGGCGTCGCGGCCGTGACCAGTGAGGGCGTCGCCGTCTCGAACGCTCTGGCCTGGCACAGTGCCGGTTATACCGGCCAGGGCGTTCGGGTCGCTGTCTTTGACAGCGGCTTCAAGGATTATACCAGCCTGTTGGGCACGGAACTGCCGGACGCGGTCAAGGCCTATGACCACGTCGGGGACGGAATAGGAACCCACTCGTACGGGACCGCCGCCGCCGAGGTCGTCCACGACATGGCCCCTGCCGCCATGTTGAGTCTGCATCGCATCAACACAGCGGTTGAACTCGGCCAGGCAGTCGACCAGGCCGCCGCCGATGGGGCCAAGGTCATCTCCATGGCCCTGAACTGGCTCTCCGATGGGCCCGGCGACGGCACGGGGCCCCTGGCCAGCATCGCCGCCGGCGCCCGGTCCAAGGGCATCCTATTTCTCAACTCCGCGGGGAACCTGGGCCTGACCACCTGGAGCGGGACCTTTGTCGAGCGCCCGGTCGATGCCAACGTTTACCACGCCTGGGACGGCGGAACCAAGTGGATCAACTTTCTCGGGCAGGGGGACGGCAGTTGTTACCTCAAGGCTCCCGGCTCAGTGATCCAGGGCAGCCTGCACTGGGACGACTGGACCGAGGTTCAGCAAGACTATGACCTGCGCCTCTATCGCTGGCCCGGCGAAGGCACCACCGTCTATCTCGTAGCCACTTCAACCAATCCTCAGAACGGAGGAGAAGGCCAGACCCCTGAGGAATTTGTCTCCTACGTCATCCCTGACGATGTCTCGGCCAAGAACTGCTACGCCTGGGCGGTTGAAAAGGTCAAGGCCGATCGCAACGTCTGCTTCCGCCTGATCACGACCAACGCCTCGGTTCACCTGGATGAGTGGACGGAAATGCGCAGCCTGCCCTTCCCGGCCGATGCGCCCAACGTCATGGCCGTAGCCGCCGTCGACGTGGATAAGCCCTTCGAACTGCAGGCTTACAGCTCGCAGGGGCCCACCTTTGGCCCGGGGGGCACCTGCACCGGAGGCAAGGTCAAACCCGAGATCGCCGCCTACACCAACGTCTCGACCGAGACCCTTGTCCCGAAGGCGTTCACCGGTACTGCGGCGGCCGCATCCCACGCGGCCGGGGCAGCCGCCCTGGCCCGGGGCGCCTATCCCAGCTACTCGGCGGCTCAGACGCAGAGCTTCCTGGAAGGCAGGGCCATCGACATGGGCCCCGGCGGCAAGGACACCATGTACGGCTCCGGCCGGCTCTACCTGGGCGACCCACCCGCCGACCTGGAGTATAGCGTCTGGCTGCCCATCATCACCCGCCTGCACCCAACCCAGTAGCGCAATATCAGAAACGTGAGGACCGCACGGTTGGCTGAAGCAGGCCGCCGTGCGGTCCCTTTTCCATGGACGTGCCGTCAGGACAGTCCCGAACTTGTTCGGGTTTTTGCCCTCCCCCATGCATCCCCCCGGACAGGTCGGGACTCCCATCACTGATCATACACTGCCGGCCAGATCTGTCATTGCGAGGCGCGCCCTTTGCGCCGTGGCAATCCCCAGGGCAAAGGTAGAGATCGCTTTCCCTCGACAAGGGCTACCTCCCGCAGGTTTCGCCTCCCCAGGAACCTGCGCAGGGGTGACACAATCCAGTTCCGCAGGTATCTCCGCAGTGCACAAACCTGCGGGAGGTTTGGCCCCGACCTTGCAACAACCGTACATCACCCCCAGGCAGATCTTGACAAAAGCGCAGGACAGCCGTACAATTCCGCATGTTTGTCGCCAGCGGACCGGAACAGCGGAAGCCGGCCATTCACCCACGCAGACAGCGGACACATGGAGGAGGACGCAACCGAAAAATGCAGCAGCCGCACAAGCCGTCACAGCCAGGCCACCCCTTTCACTACCGGATACGTCTGCCCGAAGCACTCGCCCTATTGTGCATCCTGGGCATCTGTTTCCTGATCCTGGCCGCATTTGGCACCGATGCCAGCCGGGCCGGGACCGCCCCGGCAGCCGCGCCGCCGGGCACCCTGCCAGCCAACCGGCTCGCGGCGGGCTATGCCGCCCTGCTGCCGGCGGTTCCCAGGGGCGCCCGGGACCTCGCCGCCTCCACCGCGACCGACGTTGCTACCGCCACATCCAGCCCCACCCCTACCTCGACGCCGACAGCCACCAGCAGCCCGACACCGACGTCCACCAGCACGCCCACCCCAACCAGCACCCATACACCCACGCCGACAGCGACCAACACGCCAGGGACTGTGCCCACATCCTCGGTGCCCGGCTGGTGGGACAGCCGCTGGCGCGCCCGCGTCAAGATCCAGGCCGGCGCGGGGGAACACTCGAGGACGGACGCCATATTCGAAGTCGCCCTCAACTTGAGCGAAAAGCTGGCCGAGGCCGGATTGGCCGGGGCACTGGACGACGCCAACCTGCGCCTCATCGAGACCGACGCCAACGACCAGGTCCTCGACGACAATGTCCCCTTCCAATTCGACAAGGACAAGAACTATGAGGCCACCAGCTACGCCGCCGGCGAGCTGGTCTTTCTGGCCGGTGGCGGAACCGGCGCCGGGCAGACGCGCGATTACTACCTTTACTTTGACACCGCCGAGTATGCCAGCATCAAGACGCCGGCCGTGGTGGCAGCGCGCGTCCACTATGAGGGCACAGAGACCGATGAGGGCCAGTCGGCCTACAAAATCCGCAGTGAAAACGCCACCTATTACTACCACAAGGATGGGGGCGGCTTTTCCAGCCTCATCGACGCGGGGGGCAACGATTGGATCAACTTCCATCCCGGCGGCGGCTCGGCTGGCGAATACCGCGGCATTCCTAACGTCGCCACCACGGATGCGACCGTGGGGCTCCTAGGCCTCTTCCATCCCGGCTATACGGAAACCAACAGCGTGATCCTCAACCAGGGCCCCCTCCGCTTCACCATCCGCAGCAAGACCGGCGCCGGCGCCTGGCAAAAGACCTGGGCCATCTATCCCCGGCAGGCCCGCATGAACCTCTACAAGATACCCGACGGCCAGCCCTACTGGTTCCTCTATGAGGGAACGCCCGGAGGCGGCATCGACGCAGATGACTACTATGTGCTGCCCGATGGCGTCCAGCGCGACATCTACACGACGACGAACGCCGACCTGCCTGGCGAGGAATGGATCTACTTTGGGGACAACGACCTGACGCGGGTACTGTACCTGGCCAACCACCAGGAGGACGACGTGGTCGACTGCCAGTATGTCATGCAGGACAACATGGTGGTCTTTGGCTTTGGTCGGGATGAGCAAGAGTCCCGCGCGCCCCATATGGAAGCCAACCCCGGAGTCTTTACCCTTGGCTTCATCGAGGACACCGGCCATGCGCAGGTTGCCCAGCAGATCCGTGGCGCCTACCGGCCCCTGAACATCACCGTGGGCAGCGGGCAGCCGGCTTCGCCTGTGGTGCGATGAGCGTTGGAGGCTGGGCTCCCGGCAAGGGCCAAGCCCGGCAGCCCGGTGATTCGGAGAAAAGCCAAGACCGCTGGGATAGGGATCTATTCCAGCGGTCTTGGCTTGTCAAAAGCTGTTAAATCAGTCCTTGCTCAGAAAGCCTCTCCAGTACAAACGCGAGCCGCTCTTGAGGCGACAACACGGGTACCCTCTCAACGCGATATCCCAAGGCGCTGTAATCGCGGGCGAGCCATTCATCCAGAAACCCTGCAATCGCTTCGACCTCTTCGACCCTCTGCTCATCGGGCTGAAAAGGAAGGGGGTCGAGCACAAATACAGAAGCATAACGATGGTGGAAGCATTCCGGCAGAAACTCGTTCGGGTCCAGTCCAAAGGCCCGGTACCACGCGAGGCAACCTGGAACGGCTCCGTCGAGAAAGGCGACATCCATCGGTCGTAACCCACCCTCAATGCTCAGTTGCATGTCTTTTATCCTGCGCTGTAGGGCAGGCCCATTCGCGCGAATCGGATGGATCGTTCGTCCTTTGGCCATCTCGCTCTCAATGTACAGTCGCGCACCCTCCGGAACCGTCGGGAACCCCTGGTTGGCCAACTGATCAATCAAGGTTGTCTTGCCAGAGGAGGGGGCTCCCGTGATCACATGCCAGTTCGTCTGAACCCGGAAAGGGGTTGGTAGAAGATCCGGGTCTAGCTCTGTACTTCTGAAATCGTGTTGAGCAGAATTCATCATTTCACGATCCTCGAATCTGCATCAAAGGGAGGGCTGCGATAAAATCTGAGATCAGTGGCTGCCGTAGCCAGTCCGCTGGAACGCAGGTTCAGGTTGCCCTGCGGTACTTGAGGAGAACAACTCCGCACGAAAAGGCTCTTGACGTTTCGAGAACAAGACTTCGCCTGCTGTTCAACTCTTTGAATATCGCCATCCCCTTTCCGAGCGCAACGGGATTGACAAAAAGATGGAACTCATCCCGGAAATAAAGCCGTCAACGGACATTTGAACCTGCAGCTTGAGCTTTCTCATGCGCTTTCTCCTCACTCAAACGTACTTGTGCAACCTAATACATCCTTCGACAGAGCTTTTCCGCATACTCCCAAAGGGTCTGTTTTGCTGCCACCAGGCAGCAGATCGCTGCCATCGTGACCATCGCCATTATACTACATTTTGAGGACCGCGGTCAAAGGCGAAGGAGCGACAACAAGAAAAAAGGCCGCAGGGTCCCTCACGAGCATAAACCCCGTGGCCTCCAGTCGGGGCGACAGGATTTGAACCTCCGACCTCACGGACCCAAACTTTGCAACTTTAACCCTCAACCGGAGACCTCATTTTCAGATGCCGACTATCAAGCCAGCCTCGATGTTGACTCAATGCCCCAACCGGTGTATTATCAAGGCCAGGCGTGTGGCAATGCGCTACGCTCCTGTTCTGGGAAGAACAGAAAGGTTACGCGCTTTTGACGCTTTTGGGAAATGCGGCTCTTTGGCTTTTGCCAGCCAACCAGAGTTTGGGGACAGTCTTGCCAAGGTGAAAATCGTCTCGGTCGGGGAAATCACAATCGACCACTATCTGAACCTGAACCGCTCCTTTGTCGGCGGGATTTCGCTCAATATGGCCGTGAATGCCAAACGCTGCGGAGCGGATGCCGTGTCGCTGGTGAGCTGCGTCGGTGCAGATGAAGGCGGGCGGAGGGTGTTTGAAAAACTGGCCCGGGAAGGCATCGATGCCTCCCATGTCGCGGTTCTGGCCGGCGAAACGGCGCGCATCGACATCCAGGTTTTGTCCCAGGGCGAGCGGCTTTTCCCGCCGGGCGGATTCCACAGGAATGTTCTCCTGGACCTGCGCCTGGATGAGTCCGACCTGGCCTTTATCGGGCAGCACGATGTCCTTGCCTTCCTCTACGACCGCTCCCAACCAGAATCTCCGGCCAATCGAGCGCTGGAGGCCCTCGACTTTGATGGCAGGCGCGTGGCCGACTTTGGCGACTGGGCCGACTATGCGGGCGACTATGACCTTCTGGTCTCAGCGCTCGAACCCCTGGCGCTGGCCTTTATCAGCGGCAACCAGGCCACCATCGACTTTCTGCTCCCACTCTCGCGCCGATTCGACGGGCTCATCGTCGTCACGTTGGGTGCGGACGGCAGCGTGGCGCTGGTCGATGGCACCCCTCTGTTCCAGCCTGCACAGGTCGTGCCCAACCCTGTCGATTCTACCGGTTGCGGTGATGCCTTCCAGGCCGCTTTCACCGTGGCCTACTTTTCAACCGGCAACGTCGAGCAGGCGCTCCGTCGGGGTACGGCCCGGGCTGCCACTGTCATCCGACACTATGGCGCAACGCAATAACGGATTCAGCCAGCAATGCAAGACGAGGCAACCAAGGCCATGGATCGATTCAGAGGTACCTTTGCCAACCGCCACGTCATTCTGCCCGTGATACACGTCGCCGAGCCGGAACAGGCTTTGCGCAACGCCGAGATTGCGCGCAGGCAGGGCTGCGACGGGGTCTTTCTCATCCGCCATGAGAATCGACTACACAGAACTGCTCAGGATACACCACCAGTTGTTCGAGGCCTTTCCCGATTGGTGGATAGGCGTCAATTGCCTCGATCTGAGCCCGAGCCAGGTCTTTGATGTGATCACAGACGAGGTAGCCGGGGTGTGGGTAGACAATGCCATGATCGACGAACGCGCGTCGCTGCAGGTCGAGGCAGAAGCCATCCAGGCAGCGCGGGAGCAGAGCGGCTGGCAAGGACTGTACTTTGGCGGCGTCGCTTTCAAGTATCAGCGTAACCGTACAAGATCGTGGAACGAGCGGCGCGACTGGCGGCGCCATACATGGACGTGCTGACGACGAGCGGGCCGGCCACAGGCGAGCCGGCTGACCGGGTCAAGATCCAGACCATGAAGGACGCGCTGGGCGATTTTCCCCTGGCCATCGCCAGCGGGACCACGCCGGAAAATGTCGGTGGCTACCTCGAAATGGCAGACTGCTTCCTGGTCGCCACAGGCATCAGCAGGAGCTGGCTAGAGTTCGATGAGGATACGGGTCAGAGATTTTGTGAGGA
>CAVOXA010000005.1:0-283332 GCA_963700285.1 uncultured Chloroflexia bacterium
TACGTCAATTTGACAGAACCAGGCAAAGGTGCTATTATGTTTTTGTAGGATGAAGTAAGAATCTGGTTTGATCAAAGACGACGAGCGCCCAGGCTTTTACCAGTCTGGGCGCTCTTTTTATGCGACAACTGGCGATACCTTCCTCCTAACAACATTTTTGAAAGGTGAAACATGTCTGAACGAGAAACTGGAACCGTCAAGTGGTTCAATGGAGACAAGGGCTATGGGTTTATAGCCCGGGAGGAAGGCGCTGATGTTTTTGTCCATTTCTCTGAAATCCGAGGCGAAGGCTTTCGGAACCTGGACGAAGGACAGAGCGTTGAGTTCAACGTCGAGCAGGGCCAGAAGGGACTGCAGGCGACCAATGTGGCCGTGGTAGGCTGGTAACTGGCCGATGGAGGGGCCTTGTCTCTGTCGCGACGTCGACGGAGCAAGATGCCCGGCAGGCCAAGCGTGGCTTGAACGGCAGGCAGGTTGATAAGCGGGAGATCAAGGTGGACAAGTCCAATCCGCAGCGCGACCGTCGAGGAAGTGATGGGGGGGGCTCTGGCTGGTAGGAATTCGACAGGGAGCGTCGGACCCGCAGGCAACAACGAACCGCCGGTGTATGATGTGTCATGAACCGGTGGGACAATCCACTAGCATTTCGATGCGGCGCGGACTGGAATCATTCCAGTCCGCGCTTGCTTGTAGGTCGGATGCCTGTCGGGCCAGGCCTGACCCTTCCATCATCGTGGAACGTGCATAGCTGCAGGGTATCGGCAATTGCGAGGTATCCTGTTTCGTCTTTCAGTCGTATGACTCGTTGGCGTACCCTTTGACAAGCTCCTCTCGTAGGACCATCGAGTATGCCCGAACAAGTGCAGTGGAGGGAAAGCCATGGAATTTTCCGTAGGTGATAAGGTGGTACATCCGCATCATGGGCCGGGCCGGGTTGCAGGTGTAGAGCGCAGGGATCTCATGGATGGGCCCAAACGCTACTATGTGATCGACATACCGGGCCAGGGATTGACCGTACATATCCCCGTAGGCACAGCCGATGAGGTGGGTCTGAGGCCTGCCATGTCCCAGTCGAGTCTCCCGCGGGTGCTGAGCATGCTGCGCGGCAGACCCCGCCTACTGGCAGCGGATTACAGGGAGCGCCAGGAAAAGGTACGCGCCGAGCTGAACACCGGCCAGGTAATGCAGTTGATCCGGGTGGTGCGCGATCTCACCTGGCACCGGGAGCGGGCGCACTTGACAAGAAAGGACCATGAATACCTCAGGCAAGGCCGGGATCTCCTCGCCGCCGAGATGGCGTTGGTCTCCAGCGACAGCGTCTCGGATGCGAGCGAGCTGATCACCGCTACAATGGCTGCTGCCGTGGCTGGCCTGTAGCATAGGGCAGTACTCCGCGATGAACCAGCTCCAAGTAGGCACCTGGACCGAGGCGATCAGCATGACGCCAAAAGCTTGCAGCGCCGGGGGTTGGCGGGGTGCGGCCAATCATAGACTAGTCCTGCCGGACGAAGAAGAGTTGGAAACGGAGGAGGTGTTGGTGACTCTGGCCGGGCCAAGGTCCGTTTGGAGCTAGACCGAGATAGGAGTGGAGAGCTGAAATGAACATTCTACTGATCTATCCCGAGTTTCCAGACACTTTCTGGAGTTTCAAGCATGCGTTGAGGTTCGTGCGCAGGAATGCCTCCTCGCCGCCGCTGGGCCTGCTGACGGTGGCCGCCATGCTGCCGCCAAGCTGGTCAAAGCGCTTGGTCGATGCCAATGTGACCAAGCTGACCAGCGAAGACTTGGCGTGGGCTGATTTCGCGTTTGTCAGTGGCATGACTGTGCAAAGGGAATCGGCACATCAGATGATTGCTCGCTGCAAGGAGGCGGGCGTACAAGTTGTAGCTGGAGGACCACTCTTTACGGTCGAGCATGAGCAGTTTCATGAGGTCGATCATTTCGTGTTGCAGGAAGCCGAGCTAACCCTGCCAGCCTTTCTGGCAGATCTGCGCGAGGGCCGTGCCGAACGAATCTACACGACGACCGAATTTGCGGACCTGAGCGTGACGCCGGTTCCTCTCTGGGAGCTGGCCGATCTGGGACGCTACTTTTCGATGAGCATCCAGTTCTCCCGAGGCTGTCCGTACAACTGTGAGTTCTGCAATGTGACGGCGCTGCTCGGTCACCGGCCGCGCACCAAGACCGCCGAGCAGATCCTTGCCGAGCTGGACGATCTCTATGATCTCGGGTGGCGTGGGGGCATCTTTTTCGTGGATGACAACCTGATCGGGAACAAGAGATGTCTCGAAACGGAACTCCTGCCCGCCTTGGTCGAATGGAGGAAAGGAAAAAGGCTGGGACTGTTCAGCACGGAGGTCACCATCAACCTGGCTGATGACGAGCCATTGATGCACCTGATGGTCCAGGCTGGCTTTGGCGCGGTCTTTGTCGGCATAGAGACGCCGGATGAGAGCGGCCTGGCCGAGTGCAGCAAGAAGCAGAACATGGGCCGTGACCTGGTCGAAAGCGTGAAACGTCTTCAGCGCGCTGGGTTGCAGGTGCAGGGAGGCTTTATCGTCGGCTTTGACAGTGATACTCCCTCCATTTTCCAGCGGCAGATTGACTTTATTCAGGAAAGCGGGATTGTCACAGCCATGGTTGGCCTGCTTCAAGCTCCGCCTGGCACACGCCTGTACGAACGCCTGAAGCAGGCGGGACGGTTGCTGGAACAGATGTCGGGCGACAATGTCGATGGCACAACCAATATCGTGCCCACGATGGACTTGGCTACACTGCGCGAGGGGTATAGGCGGATCCTACAACACATCTACTCACCAACGCCCTACTACCAGCGCGTCAGGACCTTCTTGGGCGAGTACCGGCCACCCAAGCTGGCGGTCCCACGGGATCTTGCCTTTGTCTGGGAGATGGGCCTGGCCTTCGTCCGTTCCATCTATCGCCTGGGCATCAGGGGCCAGGAGCGCGTGCACTACTGGAGGCTCCTATGGTGGACACTGTTCCGCCGTCCCAGGCTATTGCCGCTGGCGGTCACGCTGGCCATCTATGGCTATCATTTCCGCACGATCTCTGAGCAACACATCCTCTAGGACCACAGGTCATGGCCCAGCGAAGAGATGACAGGCTGTGCGGTGGCCTTTGCCCACGGAGGGGAATTGCGGTTCCTGCTCCTCGCAGATCGCGCCGATCTTGGCAAAGCTTCGGGTGTGAAAGCGGCAGCCGCTGGGCGGATCGATGGGACTGGGTACGTTCCCCTCCAAGATGATCCGCTCCCGGCGGGCGGCCTTGTCCACGGTGGGCACTGCCGCTACCAGTGCCTGCGTGTAGGGATGCGCGGGACTGGCGAAGAACTCGTCCGTCGGCCCTTCTTCGACGATCTTGCCCAAGTACATGATCGCCACCCGGTCGCTGACGTAATGGACGACACTCAGGTCGTGGGCGATAAAGAGGTAGGTCAGGTCGAATTCCTCCTGGAGTTCGTCCAGTAGGTTGATGACCTGGGCCTGGATGGAGACGTCCAGGGCGGATACCGGCTCGTCACAGACGATGAACTGGGGGCGCATGGCCAGGGCGCGGGCGATGCCGATGCGCTGGCGCTGGCCACCGCTGAATTGGTGGGGATAGGTGTCCATGCGGCTTTCGGGGATACCTACGCGTTGCAGCAGGTAGGCGACCTCGTCCTCCAACTCGTGAAAGTCCTTGATGCCGCGGTTTCTCAGGGGCACGGTGACGATCTGGCGCACAGTCTTTCGTGGATTCAGGAAAGAATAGGGGTTCTGAAAGATCATCTGAATGTAGCGATAGAAGCCCAGGCGGGTGCCATCCGGCGGTGCGCCTTCCTTCCCGGCTGACGCGGTCGGTACCGGCGTCGCTTCGGGAGCACGTTTTTGGGCGTGGACGTCCCACCCCCGAAATAGAACCTGACCCTCGGTAGGCTCGTACAGTCGGGTCAGTACCCGGCCAAAAGTCGTCTTGCCGCAGCCTGACTCCCCCACGAGGCCGACCGTCTCCCCCGGCCCGAGCTAGTGTGACATAGTCCTGCCGCAGCGTCTCCACCATGCTCGAGCGCAGCACCCTGGCCACGATAGCGGCCACCGAGGCCCCCAGGACGATCGAGGGCAAGACCAGGTGTCTCAGGCTGCTGACCAGCGCTTCCCAATTCCTGGTGAGGATGCTATCCGGCACGTACATGCCGGTTATTTCCTGTAATGGTATGCCGAAATCAATGCGGCCCTGCACGGGTAGCCATCGGAGGCGGACAGAAAAGAGAAGGATCAAGACGATGCCCAACCAGAAGGCGGGCATTGAAACACCTAGAAAGGCACCGGCCATGCCGAGCCGGTCCACCAGCGAGTACTGCCGCACGGCAGAAATGATGCCGATGGGTATGGCAACGAGCAGAGCGAAAAAGAGAGCACCCAGGGCGAGTTCGATGGTCGCTGGCAGCCGCTCGGCAATGAGATCGGTCACCGGTTGCCTTTGGACATAGGAGTACCCGAGATTGCCACGGATCGCACCCTTCAGGAACAGCCACAGTTGCACGGGGAGAGGTTCGTCGAGGTGAAACTCGTGGCGCAGCTGTTCCTGTTCACCGGCGCCCACGGCTCCATCCTGCCCCAGCATGATGTCTACCGGGTCGCCAGGGGGTCAGGCGCATGAAGAAAAAGACCACAATGGCCACGCCAAACATGATGGGGATGACCATGAGGATACGTTCCACAACTTTGAGTGTGCGCATAGCCTACTTTTCTGAGATAGGCGCCTGTCTCGGTATTAGAGACCCCGATGCACCGTTGTACGATGATCAGGGATCGGGTATCATACCCGATCCCTGATCGTTCTGCTTTCCAACTGGGTGTCTAGGGCGTGATGCACACGTCGTGCATGTTGATGCGGCTGTCGGAGGCCGGTTCCCAGTTCGTTATGTCTGCGCGGGCTGCTTCAGCTTCCTCAGGCAGGACCAGAAAGATGGCTGGCGCTTCCTCATAGACGATCTCCTGGGCCTCGTCGTACAGCTTTTGCCGCTCGGCGGTATCGGGAGTGGTCTCGGCAGCTTTGATCAGCTCGTCAACCCGCTTCAGTCAACATGGCCACAGCCTTGTCCGGATCGTATGGGTATGGCTCCAGACTCTTGTTCACAAAGTTGTTGTAGGGTGAGAGGGGACCGGGCAGGGCCACCGCGCGCCCGCCATAGATGGTTTCGATGATCAGCTCCTTGTCTACGGCATAGTTCAGCGCCTGGCGGACCAGTGGGTCATCGAAGGGCGGCTAGGTGACGTTCATCTCCATCCACGTCGGCCGGGTGCTGGGGGCAGTCAAGAGTTGAATGCCCTTGGTTTGGTCCAGGGTATCGACCAATTCCGCAGGTACAGCCTGGATGATATCCACCTCGCCAGCCAGTAGGGCTGCTACGAATGTCGATGCTTCGGGGATCACGCGAATGACGACTTGTCGCGCGCAGGCTGGGCCGACCGGTTCCAGGCTGGGAGCCCCACCCCAGTAGTCATCGAATCGTTCCAAGACGATCTCATCCAATCCCTTGGCCGAAACGAACTTGAAGGGGCCGGTGCCAATGGGGTGCTGGACAAAGCCCTCGGTACCCACTTCCTCCAGGTAGTGCTTGGGCACGATCTGCTGATGAACGAGCATCTGCTCTGCAACCGGCCAGGGTCCGCTGAAGCGCATGATGACCGTATAGTCATCCACCTTCTCGACCGACTCTAGTGGTGCGATGAGCCCCCCGCGTGGCGAGCTATGGGGCTCGGGATATTCGATCATGTTCTCGCCGATGATGCGCTCGAAGGTAAAGACGACGTCATCAGCCGTCATTTCTACGCCGTCGTGGAACTTGACGCCCTGGCGAAGCTTCACCTCCAGGGTTTTTTCGTCTATCCACTCCATTGCTTCGGCCAACTCGAGGTGTATGCCGCTGCGGGTGTCGCGGGTGACCAGGCCGTCAAACATGTTGCGGGCCACGTTCTCCGATTGCCGGCTGCGGTGGTCGGCCGGATCCAGAGTATCGGGCGCCTGGGCCATGGCTACAATGATCACGTCTCGCGCGGGAGGCGCCGTAGGCGTGACTACTTTCTCAACTTCGATCTGGACCGTCTCCTTGATCTCAACTACCTGGGTGACGATCTTTTCTACCTCCACGGGCTCCGGAGGGGCGCCGCAGGCGACCACGAGGGCCAATGGTATCAGAATCGAGACACAGATCAGCAGGGTTTTCCTTACAAGACTCATCCTTTCTCTCCTTTCGATTTCTAGGGCGATCAGCGGCTTTGCCAGTGCAGATTGCTCCGTGCTCAGGTCCTTATGCGGTACCACCTCCTTTCCGTCCTCAACCGCCCTCCACGAGCCTGCCAGTGCGGTTGACGGACCTGTGTCAAGCAGAATCGCGACATTGCGAACGTGATGCCTACTGCCCTGGTGTGGACTCGCTGGAGAGAAAGGGCCAATACCCATGCCCAGTAAGCCTGCGGGCTCCGGGCGATCGCAGATGCCTGGATCGCTTGCCTTGACTGGGCCTGCGTGCGAAGACCGTGCGCGCGGAACATGTCACAGCTCGAGGAGCCTTTTCTTAGCCAAGGGGGCGCTGTCGCGATGCTGCTCAACGCATCGTTCCTTCGCACAGCGAAAATGGATCGATCCCTGGCCGACTCATCCATGGTATTCTGTGTCCGTATGTCAAGGAGTTGCACAGTATATACTTCTGATGTGCAAGTCTGAAGCCGGTTCGGTAAAAATTTTCATTCTTGGCGGATTCCAGGTTGACAGCGGAAATAATTTCTGCTATACTGCGCCCGAATGGAACCTGCTATGGACGACAAAGGCATCCTGCTCCAGATCCAGAAATCCTTGCTCTCGCTGCCCGATCAGGAGCGCAGAGTTGGGGAGTATATCCTGAGACACCGCCACGACGTCGTGGACTATTCGATTACCCGGCTGGCGGAGGCGTCTGGTACAAGTATGACGACTATTTCGCGGTTCTGCCAGCGGATGGGTATTGGAGGATACGGACAACTCAAGATCGCCCTGGCCAAGGAGTGGGGTTCAGCCCAGAACCTGGTCTACGTGGAGATCGAAGCGGGAGACACGTTGGCCAGTGTGGCCCAAAAGACCTTGGGATCCAATATACAGGCATTGTACGACCTGCAGAAGGCGCTGGACCTGGAGGGTCTCCAACAGGTTGCGGATGCGCTGTGGCTGGCCGGGCGCGTGGACATCTATGCAACCGGTGGCGCAGGGATTGCCGCCCGCGAACTGCACTTCAAATGCATGCAGTTGGGCCTCAACGCCAACGCATTTCTGGATTCGCAGATGCAGGTTATGTCAGCTTCGGCCCTGACCCCTGGTGACGTCGGAATCGCCATTTCCCATAGCGGCAGGCAAGGCCACGTGGCCGAGGCGCTGAGGCTTGCTTCCTCGGGAGGGGCCAAAACGATTGCCCTCACCAGCTATCCCGATACGCCTGTGGCAAAAGCGGCCGAGATTGTGCTCTATACGACGTCGCTGGCTGGAATCATGACCTACGATTCACCCCGTGTGCGTACTACCCAGTTGGCGGTGGTGGACGTTGTCTATGATGTCATGCTCATGCAGGGCAATCCCCCGGTCCGAGACAACATGGCTCGCGTGGCCAGAGCCATGTCCAAATATACGGCGGGACTGGACCCCAGTGCCTGAGCCTTGAGGAAAACTATGGGCTATCTTACGCTCGCGCTGCAGGGTGATCACTATGCCATGGGACGCCAACACGGTCACCAGGTCCAGAATCTGCGGCCGCAGATCGCCAAGGCCATCGAGATCCGGTTCGCGCAGATCGAACGAGACGGCGCTGATGCTCGCTTTGAGCGGCTGGTGCAAGAGACCCACGGCTTGCTCCAGGAGATCGACGCACCTTTGGTGGATCTGGTCCGCGGCCAGGCTGAAGCCCTCGAGTTCGAGTTCGACTCGCTGTTTCGCTATGGCTTGGTCACCTATCTACGCGATGACTTGGCGATCCGCAAGCTCCAGAGCGCCCCAGCACCTCGGTCTCACGTTCCAGGGGACGTGTTGCGCGTAGGGGCGGAACATGGGAGTGAGGGCTGTACCACATGGGCCGCGTGCGGAGCGGCCACCGCCCAGAATGGGTCCGCCCATCAGAATGGGTCCGCCCATCAGAATGGGTCCGCCCACGGGCAGCCTATCCTGGCCAAGAACCGTGATCAGGCTCCAGAATATCTTGCCTCGCAGACTGTGGCCCAGGTGACCCCGCAGTCCGGCTATCGCTATGTGTGTAGCGGCAGCGCCGGCTGCCCAGGGGTATTCTGTGCCGGGATCAATGAAGTGGGCCTGGCCGTCGGAGACAGCCACGTCTCGTCTACTGACCTGGGGCCCGGGCTGCCCGATTACTCGCTCATGATGCATCTCCTGGAGGAGCATGCCGACGTTTCCTCAGCCCTCGACTATTTGCGCTCGGTACCTCGCATGGGGCGCAACAACCTCATTCTGGCCGATGCGCTGGGCCATATAGCCGTTTTTGAGATCGGCCACGACGGCTACGGCCAGTCCGAGACTTGCGACGGTGTGCTGGTCAGTACCAATCATTTTGTCACACCCTCGATGCGAGATCACTATGTAGACACGCAGGAGCCTCACCTGAGAGGCAACTCTTTCGCCCGCTACCAGACGGTAGCGCGGGCGCTGGAAGGGGCGATGGGGCGCGTTGATGTACCCTTTGCCCAACAGTTGATGGCGACCCACGCCGGGCCCCTGGCCTCCCTGTGCCGGCATCCAGCAGAGGATCTTGGGTCGATCACGATTTCGGCCAGCATCTTTCTGCCCGCTCGGCGGGCCATGCTCTTTTGTCAAGGGCTGCCCTGCGAGGGCCAATATGATGAGTTTGTGCTGTGATAGGCCTGGGCTCCCATCTTGATCTGGAAGAGGTAGGGCCAAGCATGTCAGGAATTGGTCGAGAGGGTCTAAGGGCAGGCTTTTTGTCCTTTCTCACAGAGGGTGACATTGCGCGGATCCACGAGGGTGCGCTCCGGATCCTGACGCAGACGGGCATTGTTGTCCATGACGGAACCGCCCTGTCCCTCCTGAGAACAGGCGGGCTGCAGGGTTTTGCGCCAGGACCGCCGCGTTTACATGCCGGCGCCAGTGGTAGAACAGGCCGTGGCCCAGGCCCCGCAAGAGGTCTGCCTTTACTCCCGCGAGGGAGAACAGACGATGTCTCTGGGGCCTGGCCGGCTTCACGCGCGTACCTCTAGTGGAGCGACCGGCTTTGTCGATCTGTATAGTGGTCAGTTGCGCGCGCCTACCAGTCGGGATGCCGCTGCTGCTGCCCGGCTGGCCGATGCCCTGCCTCACGTCCATGGCGTCAGCACGATGGCGGCGCAGCCGGCCGACGTGCCCGTCACGTCTGTGGACGTGCACACCTTGCGGATCGCGTTAGCCAATACCACAAAGCCCCTGGGCTATGTCTGCCTCAACGAGTCGCTCATCGAACCTGTGCTGGACATGCTGGCCGTGGCGGTAGGGGGAGAGCAGGCTCTGCGGGAAAAGCCCATCATCACCGCCCTGGCCGAATCCACCTCGCCTTTACGGTTGGTGTCCAGCCAGTTGTCTGTACTCCAGGCCTTTGCCAGGCGTGGTTTGCCGCTCACACTCCATGCGCATCCGATGGCCGGGTTCACCGCACCGGTGACGCTGAGCGGCGAGCTGGTGATTACCCACGCCGAGGTTCTGGCCCTGGTGACTATCGCCCAGTTGATCCGGCCGGGCACACCTGTGGTCTATGGTATGTCTTCGTCGGTGCCGGACATGCGAGGCGGAACCAACCTTTCCGGGGCCGTCGAGATTGGCCTGTTGGGCGCTGCCGTGGCCAGATTGGCCAGACACTGTGGTTTGCCCTGCGTCATGAGCAGCAGGAACCGACGCCCATGCGCCGGGCGCCCAGTCGGTGATGGAACGGTTGATGACCCTATTGGTCCCGGCACTGGCGGGTATCGACCTGGTAAACCTGACCACCCTGGACACCAAGATGTCCTTCAGCCTGGAGCAGTTGGTGGTGGACGAGACGCTGCTCAGTGTGGTCGAACGATGCCTGCAGGGGATTGCGGTGGACGATAGTACTCTTGCCCTGGATCTGATCCATGACGTCGGGCCGGGTGGCGCGTTCATCACCACCGATCATACCCTGGGACACTTTCGCGACGAGTTGCTGGTCCCGGATCTGGTCGACCGCCAGAATAGAGAGTCGTGGCAGGCGGCTGGGGCGCCTGATATGCGTACACTCGCTCGGGAAAAGGCGCTGTGCATCCTGGCAGAGCATCAGCCTGTACCGCTGGCCGGACGATGTCGTCGTACAACTGGATGAGATCGTTGAGGAAGCAGAGTCTCGAGGGTTGAGCCATTGATTCGCCGAGAAGGGATGGGATGGAAGCGATGAAGGTCGACAAGATCACCGTCTGTGGAGGAGGAAACGGCGCCCAGACTCTGGCTCCCATCGCCGCCTGCAATCTGGGCTGCGCCGTGGACCTGTATGCCCCCTTTGGCGACGAAGCCGAGCGACTGCGCACTGGCATCGCCGCCCACGGTGGCCTGGAGGCCACATCTCACCAGAGTGGGTTCGCAGTTCAGGCCAAGGCCCGGCCACGCCGGGTCAGCGCCGACCCGGCCGAGGTGATCCCCGGCTCGGGCGTGGTGGTGCTGGTGCTGCCCGCATTTGCCCACGAGGGCACGCTGCGCCAGATCGTGCCCTTCCTGGACGAGGGAGCCTGGGTCGGGGCTATGCCCGCCCGCGGAGGCTTTGACTATTGTGCCGTGCAGGTGTTGAAGGAGCAGGGCCGAGAGGATGTCCGGCTCTTTGGCCTGCAGACGCTGCCCTGGGCCTGTCGCATCGAGGACTATGGCCAGATCGTCCACGTTCTGGGAGTCAAAAAGATGGTGGACGCGGCCAGCCGGCCGGCCGCACAGATCGGGGAGATAGCGCCGCTGCTGGCGCGGATGCTGGGCCTGCCCATCGGCCGGACGTCGAACCTGCTGGCTCTGACGTTGGCCAACACCGGGCAGCTCATTCACCCGGGCATCATGTACGGCCTCTTTGCCACGTTTGGGATAGCGCCTTTTGGGGTCGAGGATGCTCCCCTGTTCTATCAGGGCTTGAGCCAGGAGGGGGCCAGGACTCTGGCCGAACTGAGCGACGACGTGCAGGCCATCCGGACCCGGCTGGCAGCCTGCGCTGGACCTTTCGGCGGTGCGCCCGCTGTTTGACTGGTTGCTCCAGTCCTACGGCGACGCCATCGCCGATCCGTCCACCCTGCACAGCGCCTTTGTCACCAACCGGGCCTACGCCGGCCTCAAGGCGCCGGTCGAGATGCGCGAACCTGACCGGACCCACAGCTCGGGTCAGCTTGTCCCCGACTTCGAGGGCGCGGTACCTGGCCGAGGACGTGCCCTTTGGCTTGGCCGTCAGCCGGGCCATCGCCAAGCTGGCTGATGTGCAGACGCCCACGATGGACAGAGTGATCGCCTGGGCCGGCGCCCGGCTGGGCAAGGACTATCTGGGCCGCGATGCAGGCCAGGCCCGCATCCCACAAGCATATGGGCTGGACAATCTGGACCAATTGCTTTCTTTCGCTGCCGAAACCGAAAGCCGACTGGCGCGCCGCGTGAGCGCGGGGCCCAGGCATCACAAGAGGATGAGGGACAACACAGGAGGAGAAGAATCATGGGGACTGAAGCTGAAACGTACCACATAAAGCGGCGCGTGCTGGCCGGATCCATCGGCGATTGCGTCCACTCGCTGGGCGTCGAGACCTTTGCCGAGTGGATGGAAGACCGGGGCGAGGGCTTCATGGCGGTCAAGCTGGGGCCGGCCGTGCCGATCGACGACGTGGTCAACAAGATCCGCGAATCGCGACCCGAGGTGGTTGCCATCTCGATGCGCCTGGGCGACCTGCACGTGGACAAGCTCATCGCCGAATTCATCGAAAAGGCGGCCCGGTACCGCCTGCTGCCCCGCGAGAGCGGCATCCGCTACGCCTTTGGCGGGCTGCGCCCGGCGGCCAACCTGGTGCGGGCCATGACCGGCCTGCCGGTGCAGGAGGACAAGTTCTCGCCGCCGGAGGACCGGCACTTTGACCTGGACGAGATCGCCGAGAACTATGGCGACATCGACGCCTTCCAGGGCTTTTTTGCCCTGGTCGTCGACGACTTTATCACCATGGAGGAGCTGGAGGCCTTTGCCCAGGACGCAGCGGTCGCGGCGAAAGAGCAGGAGATCGCAGTGGGCCGACTCGCTGCTGGAGCGCATCCGGCAGGTGCGCGAGCTGGAGAACCGGCCCATCATCCGCGCGCACATCGGCATCGCCGCCGACAGCATCGAGCCCACGGTCGAGGGCGTCCGAAATGCTGGCCGACGCCCAATGCCTGGAGATTGTCTCGCTGGCGCCCGACCAGCCGGCCCAGGAGTACCTGGCCAAGTTCGTGCGCGGCGAAGAGGACCCCGAAAAGTACCTCAAGGGCCAGGGCGGCGTGCCCATCCGCAGCACCGAGGATCTGCAACGGCTGAAGGCAGGCCACGCTGCGGGGCAACTATCCCATGACCCGCATCTATTCCGGCACCGACGAGTTGGTCGAGCTGGCCAAGCTGTACGAGAGTTCCTTCCGCATGCCCTTCCCGGCCGTGCCGATCTTTTTCTACAACGAGCTGGACGGCCGCGGCCCGATCTCGATCCGCGACGGCTTCGACGAGCACTTTGAGGTCATGCGCTGGTGGGCGTCCATCGACAAACCGGTCGAGATCAATGACCCCCACCAGTGGCAACTGCGCAACAGCACCGACGACCTGCTGGTGACCGACCACGTCATCGCCGGCGTCGTGGCCCTCAAGATGGGCATCCGGCAGTACGTGATGCAGATGATGTACGACCTGCCACCCGGCACCTCCGGGCTTGAACGACCTGGCCAAGTTCCAGGCGGCCTACGAGCTGATCGAACCGCTGACCCGCCATTTCGACTTTCATATCATCAAGGAGACGCGCGGCGGCCTGTCCGACTTTCCGCCCAACCTGGACAAGGCCAAGGGCCACCTGGCGGTGTCCACCTACTGGCAGATGTACATGGAGCCCGACATCGTCCACGTGGTCAGCTTTTCCGAAGCCCATCACGAGGCCAAGGCCGAGGATGTGATCGAAAGCTGCGACATTGTCAAGCAGGTGTTCGAGGATTTCTACCGGCGACGACAAGCCCGACATCTGGCACGATCCGCGCCTGATCGGCCGCAAACGCCAGCTCAAGCTGGGGGCCATGTACAACCTGCTGCACCTGGCGCTTCTGGGCGGCTACGAGGGGCCGGTCAACCTGGACAACTTTTTCCAGTGGGCCGTGTCGCCGGAGGAGGCGCCGCCAGCGCGATCATCCCCGCGAGTGGGAGCGCAACTATGAAACGATGCTGCTCAGCCTCATCGACGAGGCGAACTATCCCACCGGACAGTGCGGCATGGTCAGCGCCGACACACTGGACCTGGCCTTGCAGGTTGGCCTGTTCCAGGCGCCGCAGATCACCGTTCTGGACAAGCGCTACGAGATGGTGGGCAAGTGCCGGACCAAGATCGTGGATGGCGGCTGTGTCATCGACGAGTTCGACGGCGTCAAGGTAGCCGACGAGATCGAGCGGGTGGACCTGGTTCCGCGAGCGGAGCCCCTGGTTCTTTGACAAGACGCATCAGCCAGGCCGACGAGGATCTGTACATCACCGAGACGGCCGAGGCGATGGACGAGGACGTCGTGGCCGGTGCGCGACGGCAGGTGGGTATCCACAACGCATCCGAGCTGGAGAACAAGCGGGTGCTGGTGGTGGACTTTGGCAGCACCTTTTCCAAGATCGGCACCTTTGACACGGCGACGGAGGAATTCAGCCTGCGCTACGTGCCGACCATCGTCGAAGACCTGCGCGTCTCGCTGGCCGATGGCCTGGGTGTGCAAGGAAGAGTGCCAGCAGCGCGGCGACTGGGAGCCCCTGGCCAGAGCCATGGCCGAGTTCGACATCAAGCTGCCCTGCTCCAGCGCCAAGGGCGGCCTCAAGATGGTCACCGTCTCGATGGTCAAGGAGGAGAGCGGTTTTGCCGCCGACCTGGCGGCCCTGACCGCCGGCGCCAAGCTGATCAACAGCTACGAAGGGGTGCTCACCGAGGACGCAGGCGCATGGCCATCTACGAGCAGGACCAGCCGGAGATCATCCTCCAGGCCGGCGGCGTGGATTTCGGCGGCGATACCGAGACCCAGTTGCACAACGCCCGCCTGCTGGCCAGGTACTCCAAGGCGGCCACCTATGCCCGCTATGGCGTGCCGGTGATCTATGCCGGCAACCAGGATATGCCAGCCGACGAGAGTGCGAGATAGCGCATCTACAAGGCCGAAGGGGTGGACATCCGCATCACGCCCAACGTCATGCCCGAGATCAACACTTTCCGCATCGAGGTGGTCAACGAGGCCATCCGCGAGCTGTTCCAGACGATCATCATCCGTGGCAAGGGGTTCGACGTGGTCGAAGAGTACATGAGCGCCCCCTTTATCCCGACGCCACGGGCCGCCTTCCGCGGGATCAACCTGCTGGCCAAGGGCTACGGCGATGAGCCGGGCCTGGGCAACATCATGGCCCTGGACATCGGCGGGGCGACGACCGACTTTTACTCCAACGTCGGCGACAACCCGCTCTACGATTACCAGGGCGACGATCCGCTGCGCAAGGTCAAGCGCACCATCCTCAAGACGCCCAACACGCCGCTGGCCTACCGCCGCGTTGAGGGCAAGTACGGCCTGGCCTACGATGCCGAGAACATCAAGGAGCTGCAGCGATTCCAGAGCGGCCGCATGCAGCGCGACCTGGAAGCGTTCTTGCTGGACGAGTATCCCCGACTTCCATCCGGGGGATGACGCACTTCGGCGCGTTTGTGCAGCGCCTCGACGGCCGGCTGGACCTTGATCTGGATCGCTACCTGAGTTGGCTGACGGCCAACCCCCACGCGCTGCCCACCAGCGACGAGGAGAATGCCGTTCGCTCCTTCCTGGCCAGGGAGATCATGGCCGCTACGACCGGACGCAACCTGGGCTATGTCAAGGAAACCGACACCTATTTTTTGCAGTATGGCGTCAATTTCCTCAACCAGCCCTGCACAACCCTGCTCATCGGCGGCACCATCTATCACAAGTGCAAGGACGGCGTGGCGTTGCACAGCGATGCCCAGGCAGGTGGGCGCCCGTCTCCTGGCGTCGAAAGGCTGCAACCGCGGAACGACTCTGAGCGCGACCTGTGGCTCATCGCGGCAGGCACCCAGTACAACGAGGAGGAAAGCTGGATCCTGCGGCCCAGGGGCCCGATCCTTCTGGATGCAGCCTACATGGTCTCGATCGTCGGCGGGCTCTACGGTTACATCGATCCGGAGCGGGCGCTGCGGATGCTCAAGCGCCACCTGTTGCCGCTGGAGTAGCCGCACCGGGGTTACAGAATTATTCTGGTTCTGCGCGCAACAACCGGTTGATCTCGGCTCGACTCCAGGATCTCCAGATCGCCAACGGTACCTGAACCTGGCAGGCCAGTGGTGGCCGCGGATATGGCTATCCCTTGTTCCGGGACCAGGGACCAGGTGTCGCCATGGCGACTATGGTCCTTGGCTGCCGCCTGCCGGGTTTCGTAGTGTGCTCCAACTTCCCTCCTCTTCTTCTATGGCTCGGCACATGTCATGTATCCCTCAACGAAACAAGCTGGCGCCTGCCTTCGTCCTGCGCCAGGAACTTGTGCTTCCGCAAGGTCCTACATGGATGGATGACACCAGCGCCAGGGGCTGGGAGCAGATAGCTACTTGAACCGTAGCTACCAGGTCGGATGCCCAATCAAGACCCGATCGCCTGGAAGCTGCACCTGGGGCGAGGCTGACCAGAGGGTCTTCCCGGGATTTGACATGCTGGAGAGCATGTGCCATAATTGCAGCTTCGCTGACCGATGTTCAGCCAGAAAGGGCAACACTGGCCCAACAGGGCGAATTCGGATGGACTATGTGATGAACGGGAGAGAATATGATCATTAGGCACGATGCAGTAGACCCGCTTGAATTCGACAACTTGAAGATTCTTGACTACACGGCAGGGCAAGATAGTAGTTCCTCTTTCGCCGAGATTACCGTTCCCGTCGGTGTCAGTCACAGGCTTTCCTGGTCGAATCGGTCAGACAAGTACTATTACATAGCCCGGGGAGATGTGCATTTTAGGGTCAACAAAGAGTCCCACAATCTCTGCGCCGGTGATTTTTGCATGGTTCCCAAAGGTGAACGCTTTCGCTACACGAACATCGGTTCAAGAGACGCTGTGTTGATCTTGGTGCATACTCCAAGTTTCAGGCTAGAATGCGAAGAATTCGAGGACTGATGCACGCCAAATCACTCAATAGTTGAATGAATGTGATTAGAATGGATGCCCGCGAAGGCGGGCATGACACGATTAGGGACCTGGGTCACTGTACCTGGCATTCTTCCGCTGTCGCTCTGATTGCGGCAAGCGGTTCATCATGGTGCCGGCGGGGGATAGCAATTGAGTGGTAGAGACAACAAGATCGTGCGCACTACGACCTGGTCCGCCGGACCGGGCTGCCATGGCGGCTGTGGCGTGCTGGCCCACATCGAGAGTGGCAAACTGGTCAAGATCGAGGGCGACCCGGAGCACCCCTGGAACCAGGGCCGGCTCTGCGCCCGCTGCCTGGCGATGACCCAGTACACCTATCACCCCGACCGGCTGACCAGCCCGCTCAAAAGGGTCGGAGAGCGGGGCGAAGACAAATGGCAGGAGATCTCCTGGGACGAGGCCTTTGACCTCGTCGAGGAGAAACTGGGCAAGATCCGGGAGGAATACGGCCCCGAGAGCATCATCTTTTCCATGGGCACCGGCCGGGATATCGGCGCCTGGATCTGCATGTTGGCCTACGCTTACGGCAGCCCCAACGTCATGTTTTCCCTCAGTGGTGTGGCCTGCTACAGCCCCCGCATCTCGGCTGTGGAGACGGTCCAGGGCGACTATTGCATCCTGGATGCGGCACAATGGTTCCCCGATCGCTATGACGATGTCCGGTACGAGGTTCCAGAGTGCATCGTCATCTGGGGCTACAACATCCCGGCCACCTGCCCGGACAATGTCTTTGGGCACTGGATCATCGACCTGATGAAAAAAGGCACTGAGATCATCTGTATCGATCCGCGGCTAACCTGGTTCGCCTCACGCTCGAAGAAGTGGCTGCCCATCCGGCCCGGGACCGATGGGGCGCTGGCCCTGGGCTTTCTGAACGTTATCCTCAACGAAGGCCTGTACGATCAGGAGTTTGTTGAGCAATGGACCAACGGCCGCTTCCTGGTCCGGCGCGATGGCGGCAAGCTGCTGCGCGCCAGCGACCTGGTCGAGGGCGGGTCCTCGGACGACTTTGTGATCTGGGACAATTCCAGGGCACAGACTGTGATCTGGAATTCTGGCAGGGCCGAGTTCGCAAGGCAGGACGTAGAACCAGCGCTTCAGGGTGACTTTCATGTCAGTCTCCTAGATGGTCAGCAAGTTTCTTGCAAGACCGTTTGGGACGCCTTCCGCGAGCGGGTGAATGAGTATCCGGTGGAGCGGGTGGCCGAGATCACCTGGGTCCCTGAGAAGGATATCGCCGAGGCGGCGCGGATGTACGCCAAGGCCAAGCCCGCGGCCATCCATTGGGGCGTCCCCATTGACATGACCCCCGCCATCACACCCACCACCCAGGCCATCACCGCCCTGTGGTGTCTGACCGGCAACCTGGACGTGCCCGGCGGGAATGTGATCTCCCGCTATGCCTTTGATGCTGTGGCCTATGCCCTGCCGGGCGCCGAGGGCATCATCAAGCTAAAGTCTGCGGAAGCTGATGAAAAACGGATCGGGCGCGATCAGTATGGACCGCTGAGGCAGTTCATCTGGCGGGCCCACACCGACCTGGTACTGGACCAGATCTTTAGCGAGGACCCTTATCCCATCAAGGGCATGTGGATCCAGACCTGCAACCCCTTGGCCGGCATCGGCCTTGACCCACAGCGATGGCGCGAGGCCCTGAAAAAGCTGGATTTTGTGGCCGTCGTCGATCTGTTCATGACGCCCACGGCCCAGTACGCGGACGTCGTCTTGCCGGCAGCCACCTTTCTCGAAAAAGAGAGCGTCAGGAGCTGGTGGGTGCCGCTGCAGACCATCAACAAGGCCATCGAGGTGGAGGGGTGCAAGCCCGACATCGAGATCAACTTTGAGCTGGCGAAAAGGTTCGACCCGGATTTTCGCTGGGACACCATCCACGAACTGTTTGACGAGATTGTCCAGCCATCGGGCATGACCTTCGAGCAGTTGCAGGAGAAGGGCTGGGCCTTTCCGCCAGAGGGGCATCCCAGCGCCCCCTATCACAGGTACCAGAAGGGACTGCTGCGCAAGGATGGCAAGCCCGGCTTCCAGACGCCCTCGGGCAAGGTGGAGTTGTACTCCACCCTGCGTGAGGATTGGGAGCTGGAACCGGTGGCTGACTACGAGGAGCCGCCCTTCACGCCTGTCAGCCAGCCTGAACTGCTGAAGGAGTATCCGTTGATCCTGTCCACCGGCAGGCGCTCGGCGGTCTATTTCCACGCGGAACACCGCAACATCCCCTGGCTGCGGGAGCTTGATCCCGATCCTATCGTCGAGATCCACCCCGATACGGCCAAGTCCCTGGATATCGGCGCCGGGGAGTGGGTTTGGATCGAGAACTGGCTGGGTCGATGCAAGTTCCGGGCCAAGGTCACGCTGGAGGTCCCACCCTGGATGGTGATGGCGGCCCACGGCTGGTGGTTCCCTGAAGAACCAGCGGAAGAGCCATCCCTCTTTGGCGTCTGGAAGTCCAACATCAACCTGCTGTTTCCCATGGGCTCCCAGGGCAAAGACGGTCTGGGCGCACCCATCAAGCACATGCTCTGCAAAGTCTACAAAGTGGGTGGAGGGGGTGAGGCCCAATGAGCAGACAGAAAACCCGAGTACGGCCTGTTGATCGACTATGAGTACTGCACCGGCTGCCATGCCTGCGAGGTGGCCTGTTCCCAGGAATACAAGCGCCCGGCGGGCATGACGGGGATGCAGGTCATCGAAACGATCCAGAAGACTGCCCAACGACAGGGCCTATCTTGCCTACCTGCCCTTTCCCACCGAGCTCTGCATCCTGTGCGGCCCCCGTACCAGGCAGGGGCTGCAGCCCGCCTGCGTCCAGCACTGCATGGCCGCCTGCATGAAATATGGGCGCATCGAGGACCTGGCAAAGGAGATGGGCGAGAAACCGAGAATGGTGCTCTGGTCGCCTCGCAGCTAGCACTTGCGCTGGTGGGACCTGCCTGCTCATTCCGTTCTGAAGCACGCTTCTTTCATTCTATGCACAAAGACTATGCTCAGGATTGAGGCAAAGACCATGGTCAGCATCGCACTCAGAAACAGTGACCAGTATATTCCCAGGTCCGAGGCCTGGGCAAATGGATTGAGAAGGTACTCGACTGCGACCCCGAGGAACATCACCGGGACAAGGTACCAGTAGACCTTGTTCTGTACAAAACGATCATTTCTGCTGAACCTGTAAAGATACAGTGCAAAGACTTGGAAGATCAGAAACGCTGTAAGATACCACCCCCCGAAATTCGAGATGGGCACGCCGTGGTAGGGGCCGCCATCCTCCCATATCCAGGCGCCATGGATAGTTGAGCTTATTGGGTCAAAACAGAAATTCCACATGACCATGAGAAAGCTGGCAACAAAGGGAACCAGAACGAGGTCTCTCTTCTCAATGCCTGTGCCGAGATTCCCAAGGAATGTCGTGCCCATGGTCCAGGTCAGGTAGCCAGCCACGAAATAGGCAGGCATGATCGTCAGAGGCACGGCACCGATCTTGACGCCGAGTAGGTCCGTATAGTGGTAGTTTCCAAACGGAAATCCTGTGGCTATACTTGCCGTTTCGGTGGTCCAGGAGATCAGGAATGTGATGCCAAAGAACACAAACAGATTGTCCCAGCCGTACCTTCTGACCCCATGAATGAGAACAAAGGCGAGCCAGGCCAGCTTTTGAGCGAATTCGACAGTCTCACCGGCGCTGCCAAACAGATCCCACGGATCAAGCAGTGCCAGGCTCCAGTAGATGGCTGCTACAATCACCAAGATCAGGTTCTGTCTCACTCCTGCTGCGATGTCAGTCTTGTAATCTGCAGGCATTCTGTCGATATTCCATCCCCCTGGGCCGATCAGAGTTGTGTAGGTTTTTCGATCAAAGGGCCACGAACCCGATATGGGCTACTTTCCGCGGATCAAGCTCAAGCAGGCGAGGCTGTGATTGCCGTTGAGCAAAGTTCCAAGACCTCCAACTTCTGGTACCAGGCTCGCGTACAGTATAGGGCAGAACCTCCGGAGGGTCAAGCTGGCAATACGCAGCCAGGCTCGGCCAGCGAGGGGATCAGCTGGTCGCCCAGCAGCGAGCGCAGCCATCAGTCTATGTCCTGGAGGTCGCTGGCAGACCGTCCGAGTGACAGCCGTAGGCAAAGACCTTCTCAGATCTGGTCCTGACAGCCAGAGAGGGACTACGGTCCAAGGCTGGCTATCTGGCAACGGCGTCGAAAGTCGGGCTCAGGGCCGGGTACAGGTCGCGGTAGAGCGGGTATAGATCCTGGTACGCCGTCCTTGCCAGACCAGGTTCAATACTGCCGGTGGTCTCGATGACGGCTGTGCAGGCAGAGGGTACGTCCGGATAGATGCCAACGCCAGTGGCCGCCAGCAGCGCCGCGCCATAGGCCGCGCCCTCGGTGGTGTTGACCGTCACCAGCTCGGCGTCCAGCACGTCGGCCAGGATCTGCCGCCACAGCGGGCTCCTGGCCCCGCCGCCGGAGACGCGCACCTGGCGGATCTCGGCCAGCCCGGCTGCCTTCATCAGCTCAAAGCTGTCGCGCAGGCCAAAGGCCACGCCCTCCAGCACGGCGCGGGTCATGTGGGCCTGGCGTGTGGCGCACCGTCAGGCCGACGAAGGCACCGCGCGCCAGCGGATCGGGGTGCGGGCGTGCGCTCGCCGGTCAGGTAGGGCAGGAAGAGCAGTCCCTCGCTGCCGGGCGGCGACCTCGGCCGCCGGCGCCAGCAGCGCGTCGAAGTCCGGTGCCGGGGGCCAGGGTGTCGCGGTACCAGCGCAGGCTGCCCGCCGCCGAGAGCATGACGCCCATCAGGTGCCACTTGCCGGGCACGGCGTGGCAGAAGGCGTGCAGCCGGCCCTCCGGCTCGACGATGGGCCGGTCGGTGGCGGCAAAGACCACGCCCGAGGTGCCCAGGCTGAGGGAGACCACGCCCTCGACGACCGCGCCGATGCCCACGGCCCCGGCAGCCTGGTCGCCGCCGCCGCCCACGACCGGCGTACCCGCCTTCAGGCCGGTCGCCTCGGCCGCCTGCGGCGCTGATCTGGCCGGTCACGGCCGGTCCCCTCAAAGGTCGGGGGCAGCCAGGCGGGATCGATGCCCAGCGCCTCCACCACCTCGGGCGACCAGTCGCGCTGGCGCAGGTCAAAGAGCACCGTGCCCGCGCCGCCGGCCTTGTCGGTGGCATAACTCGCCGGTCAGCCTGAAGCGCACGTAATCCTTGGGCAGCAGGATCTGCCGGACCCGGGCGAAGACCTCCGGCTCATGGTTCTTGACCCACAGGATCTTGGGCGCGGTGAAGCCGGTCAGCGCGTCGTTGCCGGTGATCTGGATGAATCGCTCCTTGCCCAGCCGCGCGCGGATCTCGTCGCACTCCGCCCCGGTGCGCTGGTCGTTCCACAGGATGGCCGGGCGCAGCACCTCGCCCGCCGCGTCCAGCAGCACCAGGCCGTGCATCTGGCCGGTCAGGCCCACGCCCTTGACCTCGGCTGGATCGACGCCGGATTGGGCCAGCACCTGGCGGATGCTGGCGACGGTCGCCTGCCACCACAGGTCGGGGTGCTGCTCGGTCCACAGGGGCCGCGGCGTGTCGTAGTCGTACTCTGACGAGGCGACGGCCACCACCTGGCCGTCGGC
This sequence comes from uncultured Chloroflexia bacterium, assembly GCA_963700285.1. Lineage (GTDB taxonomy): Bacteria > Chloroflexota > Anaerolineae > JAAYZQ01 > JAAYZQ01 > CAWANP01. The sequence goes on from CAVOXA010000005.1 coordinate 22,074, forward strand.
GCGCATCAGCAGCGCCTTGGTGGCGGTGGTTGAACTGTCGATCCCCAACACGTAGGTCATGAGACGATTCCTCCGGGTAGAACTTGGCAGTTCTGCGAGGTGGGCTTTCTCCGCACAGTATAGCTCCAATATATCCCTGGCGTCAAGCTGGTCAGGGTTTTTGACGCCAAGTGAGGTGGCCGGCAAGCTGGCTAGCCATGGTTGCCGGAGCGAGCTTGCTCTGCCCATGTTGTTGAGCAAAGCTGCAGGACGTGGTACAATAGGCAGGCCACAGGCAGACTGGTATAGACCAGGGTCCACGGCGGTCCTGGTTCGTTGTTGCACAGCAGGTTGAATGCCATGGCCATGCCGCTTCTGACAACAAAGCTCCATATCCCGCCCCTGCGGCGCAGCTTGGTCCGGCGCCCGCGCCTGTTGCAGCGCCTGGGTGGGGGACTGGCCCGGAGGCTCACGCTGGTCTCTGCTCCGGCGGGCTTTGGCAAGAGCACCCTGCTGGTTGAATGGGCTGGCGATCTTCAAGGAGCGGATTCCCCGCCGGTGAAGGTGGCCTGGCTCTCGTTGGACTCTGGCGATGACGATCCCGCCCGCTTTTTTTCCTATCTTTCCGCGGCGATTCAGCGCGCCCAGGACGGCTCAGACCGGAGTGACGGGCAATCGTTCGAACTGGCCGCATCTTTTTCTTTTGAGCCTCATCTCGTTGACCTCATCAACCAGGTCGCTGGCCGGCCGCATAAACTCTTGCTGGTCCTGGATGACTATCACCTGATCACATCCCCGGCGATTCACGCCGCCGTGGCCTTTTTGATCGATCACCTGTCCGAGAACATGCATCTGGTCCTGGCTACCCGCGGTGACCCACCCTTGCCCCTGGCCCGCCTCCGGGCCCGAGGAGACTTGGTCGAGCTGCGCCAGTCGGATCTGCGTTTCACAGCCAAAGAGGCAGCCGAGTTTCTGAACGGCGTCGCCGGGCTGGAGCTTTCCCTTGGTGACGTCGCTGCCCTGGAAACACGTACGGAAGGCTGGATTGCCGGTCTGCGCATGGCGTCCCTGGCTGCCCAAGGCTGGAGGAGGGATGACGTTCGCAGCCTATCAAGGTCTATTCAGACCCTGACCGGGAGCCACCGCTTCATTCTGGACTATCTGGTGGAAGAGGTGCTCAACCAGCAGGCGTCCGCCGTCCAGCAGTTCTTGCTCGAGACCTCGATTCTGGAACGCCTGACCGCCCCGCTCTGTGACGCCGTGCGATTCGGCTCTGCCGAATCGCCTAGCACTTTTTCCGAATCTGCTGTGCGATTCGGCCCAGAATCACCGCTGCAGATTGATGCAGGTCTGGGGTTGCAGCGTGAGCTCGTTGAGGCCCCACGGCCAGAGTTTGACATCCAATCCCCGAGTCAACCGATCTTGCAGTACCTGGAAAACGCGAACCTATTCATTGTGCCCCTGGACGACGAGCGGCGCTGGTACCGCTATCACCGCCTCTTTGCTGACCTCTTGCACAAGCGCTTGCATCAGACGCATGGCGGCCTGGTGCCGCTGCTGCACTTCCGGGCTAGCGAGTGGTACGAGCAGCAGGGGCTGATGGCCGAGGCCATCGATCACGCCCTGGCCGCAGAAGACCTGGAACGGGCCGCAACCCTGATTGACGTGAGCGTGGAAGCGACCTTTGCCAACAGCGAAATCGTGACCATTCTCCGCTGGGTGGAAAAGCTGCCCGACAGAATGGTGCGCAACCGTCCGACGCTATGCTTCTACCATGCCTGGGCCCTGCTCATGAGCGGTCGCTCGCTGGAGGCTGTGGAGCAACGCCTGCTGGGTATCACCTCTACTCAAGACGATGCTGCCGTCAGCGAGGTGATGAGTGGCAGGGTGGCTGCCCTGCGCGCCTACAGCTTGCTCCTGCAGGGCGATATGATGCGGGCGGCAGAGATGTGCGCCCAGGCATTAGAGACGCTGCCCGAGAGCGATCAGTTGCTGCGCGGTATCATGACCTGGGTTTCGAGCCTGGCCCAGCTCTTTGAGGGCAGCCTCCAGGATGGCAGCCAGGAACTCGGAGATGTGGCCAGGATGGGGCAGGAACTCGGCAACCCGCTGATTGCCGTGACGGCTCTCTGCTTTCAGGCCAGGCTTCAGGTGCGGCAGGGACGGCTGCATCGAGCCAGGGAGATTCTGGAGCGGGCGCTGCTCCTGGCAACCGATCGGCAGGGCCGGCGGCTGCCGATTGCCAGCGAGGCATTGATAGGCCTGGGCGAACTGTGGCGGGAGTGGAATGACCTTGATGCAGCGGTAGATCACCTGGCCGAGGGCATCGAACTGGCCATGCAGTGGAGCGAGGTGGCAGCGCTGGATGCCTACGGCCCCCTGGCCCGCGTCAGAGCGGCCCAGGGCGATTGGCGGGCAGCTCAGGAGGCCCTGGAGACGGCCCGGAGCCTCGCCCTCAAATCCGAGTCCACCGAGGTGGATGATCATGTTGTCGATCTGCATCACGGCCGCTTGCTGATCGCACAAGGCGACCTCGAAGGGGCCAGGCGCTGGGCGGAGAGGCGGGGGCTGGGTCCCGGTATCCGCAGAACGCCGCCCCCTGAGCGGGATCAGCCCTTCATTGGAGCGCACCTGCGGAAATACGAACACGAGGTGCTGGCACGATTGTTCCTCCTGGGGAATCAAGTTGCCGAGGCGCTTGATCTGTTGGAAGAGCTCTTGGCCGAGGTGAGGCAACTGGATCGTGTGGACCTGATCATTGACCTGCAGATCCTGCGCGCCCTGGCATTCCAGGCTCAGGGCAAGGACGGAGAGGCGATGGTCGCTCTCGCCGAGGCATTGAACCTCGCCCAACCGGGAGGATACGTCCGCATTTTCCTCGACGAGGGGCCGGCCATGGGCAGGCTTCTGCGCCAGGCTGCTTCCCGGGGCGTTGCTCCCGTCTACGTAGCAGAGCTGCTGGGGGGCTTTGCGACCGGGTCCATGCCGCCGGCAGGAGCCCGACTGCTCCGTCCCCAACCCTTGATCGAGGATTTGAGCGAGCGCGAAATGGAGGTACTGCGGCTGCTCGCCACGGGCATGTCCAATCCCGAGATCGCCGGATCCCTCTATGTCGCCGTAAGCACCGTGCGCTCCCACTGCAAGAGCATCTATGCCAAGTTGGACGTGCACAAGCGGTGGGATGCGGTGCAGCGAGCCCAGGACCTGGGTCTCCTCTAGCCCTGGGAAAGCAGAGATGTCTGTCTGATAGCCTCTACCAGAAGGGTGGGGGCTTGTTTTTCCCCCCTTTCAATCCCCCAGGTGGGTGATGACATCTCACCCGGCCGGAGGCTATAATGGGTTCACATCACGAGCGGAGCATCGCTCACACCATGGGGTTGGCAGAGTGAAATCAAAAAGCACGCAGACGGGCCCAAGGCACCAAGATCCGCGGGCAGTCTATGAGATCCGCATAGAGGGAGAACTGGACCGGAGTTGGGAGCAATGGTTCAGTGGCCTGACGATTTCGCTCGAGTCAGACAGCGGGCAGATGGCTGCCGCGGCGGGTTCCACTGAACTGCCTGGCGATCCAGCCGGGCCGAAGCGCACGACGTTCACCGGCGCCGTGGCCGACCAAGCAGCCCTGCGGGGCATGCTGTGCCGGTTGTGGGATCTGAACCTGACCGTGGTCTCGGTGCGCCGCATTGAGGAGGAGGAATATGGTGGCCAGTCTGGAACATGCTGACATCTCGGGTGTGCTTTTTACTGCCGATCCGATAACGGGCAGCCGTATGCGCATGACGGGAAGCTTTGTCAATGGCTCTGACGAGGGCCCGGTCTCGGGGGAGGCAGAGCCCCACAGCTTTGCTTTCGAACGCCCCAAGGGCCGCTACAATGGCCCGGCCACGCTAAAGCCATACGCCCGCAAGCTTCACAAGCTGGCGGTCCGCCTGGAGGTAAAGCAGGGCCGCCCCCAGGAGATCGAGTGGGTGGTAGCCGGTGGCCGGATCTCCCTCTTGCGGTCGCGGCCCATCGCCGCGCTCCAGGGCTACGATGCGACGACAGGCGACTGGAACGACAGCCTGACCGGTGATTACCTGTGGTCGCGCAACAACTTTGGCGAGGCCCGGCCCGACGTGATGAGCCCCTTCACCTACTCGCTCAGCGAGAAGGTCTGGAGCGAGATCAGCTTCCTGCCCGGCTACCACCTGTCGGGCAATATCTGCGGCCGCTACTATGCCAACGTCAGTGTTGCCATCTCGATGTCGATGGCCATGGGCAAGAGCAAGGACGCTGCGCTGGAGCATGATGAAGGGGCTGCTGGGCAACGTACCGGAAGGTTTGGAGATCCCGCTGGTCCCGCTGCCCCGTTCGACAATGCTCCTGGCGCTGCCACGGATGATCAGGCTGGGCATGAAGGAGAAAGCGGGCGGCAAAAGGATCCCCGAATTCCTGGCGACGAACCCAGCTCGCTGCAAGGCGCTGCGGCAGCGGATCCAGGAGACGGGCGACAAGGCCGAGTCTGGCTGCCTTCTGGCACGAGGAGATCATGCCCAGGCTACAGGACAGCATGTGGATCATGGGCGGCTCCGCGCAGCCCCTCGAGGCCAAGATGAAGCTCAGGGACGAGCTGGTCGATCTGGTGGGCGAGGCCGACGCCAATGCCCTCTTCTCCAGCCTGAGCAGCGAGGACGAAATGCTGGCCAGCCTGGGTCCGGTGGTCGGCGTGAGCAGGGTGGCCCAGGGCGAGATGAGCCGCGAGGAGTACCTGGAAAAGTATGGCCATCGCGGCCCGCACGAGGCCGAGCTGTCCGAGCCGCGCCCGGCCGAGGATCCAGCGTGGCTCGACCGGCAACTGGCTGAATACGAAAAGAACCCCGTGGACGTGGATGCGCTGCTGGCCAGACGCCGAGCCGAGTTTGAGGCCGCCTGGCAGCGACTCCAGGCGCGCTATCCCAAGAAGGCGCAAAAGCTGCGGCGCCAAGATCGAAGAGGTGGGGCCAGCAGCCCGCCTGCGCGAGGCCGTCCGCGACGAGATCACCCGCTTTCTGTGGGTCGAACGCGAGTGGGCCCTGCGCGCTGGCGAGCTGACCGGCCTGGGCGATGACATCTTTTTCCTGACCATCGACGAGGTCCTGGCGCTGCTTCGGCGAGGCGACTGACAGCGGCGACACGAGCACATTCCGGCCCGCAAAGAGACCTATGCCCGCTACCGCGAGCTGCCGCCCTACCCGATGATCATCCGCGGTCGCTTTGATCCTTTCGAGTGGGCGCCGGACCCGGATCGGCGCAACGACATCTATGACGCCACCGTCGCTGCGTGCCTGCCTCCAGCTCAGACACGATCACCGGTTTTGCCGGCGCGGCAGGCCGCGTCGAGGGCCAGGTCCGCGTGCTGGACGGGCCGGAGCAGGGCGACCAGCTCCAGCCGGGCGAGATCCTGGTGGCGGTGACGACCAACGTCGGCTGGACGCCCATCTTTCCCCGCGCCGCCGCGGTCGTTACCGACGTGGGCGCGCCGCTCTCCCACGCGGCCATCGTCGCCCGCGAGCTGGGCATCCCGGCCGTGGTCGGCTGCGGCAGCGCCACCGACGCGCCTACGCACCGGCGACCGGGTGCGGGTGGATGGCGGAAGAGGCATCGTAGAGGTACTGTGGAAGGCAAACCATGCTTGACGATACCAAGACTGCGACAGCGGAACCGATGAAGGGCTGGAATGATAGTCTGATGGGTGACTATCTATGGTCGAACGTCAATTTCGGTGAGGCGGTGACGGAGGTGATGACCCCGCTGACCTGGTCGGTGATCCAGTTCACCCTGGATGACTGGGTCTTTTTGCCGGGCTGGTCCACGGTGGGGGTGATTGGCGGGCGTCCATACCTCAACATCAGCATCTTTGCGACCCTGTTGTACGGGATGGGCCGCAGCCGCCAGGACCTGCTCAACTCCATGGAATCGACCTTGTACATGCGCCTACCGGATGAAATGTCCATTCCCACCATCCCGGTATCCCGCGGCACCCTTTTGCGGGGCATGTGGTCCGCGCTGCGGGTTCAGTTGAGACAGCGGCGCGGCGTTCAGAACCGCCCCGGCGTATGTGGCTGGCAACAGGGCCTGGTTCCAGGCTATCCGCCAGGAGATCCAGTCCCGGGAAATGGCTTCCGATCTGCGCGACCTTTGGTATTCTGACATCAGGCCCCACATCAAGAACGGTGTCTGGTGCGTACTGGGCAGCGCCTCCCACTCGGTCGACTATACCCAGAAGCTGCGCCGCCAACTGGTGGCGCTGACCGGCCCCGAGGATGCGGATTTCCTGATCGCCAACTTGAGTGACGAGGATGCGCCGCTGGAAAGCCTTGGGCCGCTGGCCGGACTGGACAAACTGGCGTGCGGCGAGATTTCCAGAGCCACTTACCTGGAGGACTGCGGTCACCGCGGCCCTCAGGAATTCGAACTCTCGGTGCCACGTCCGGCGGAAGACCCGATGTGGCTGGACCAGGAACTGGAAAGGATGCGCAGGTCTCCCGTGGATGTGGAAGGGCTGGTAGCAGCACAGCGCCAAGCGTTTGCGGCTGCCTGGGAGCGGCTTCAGGCGCAGGACCTCCAGGCTTCCAAACGCCTGGGCCGCAAGATCGCGGAGAGCGCCCGGAGGGCGCGCCAGCGGGAGCTGGCTCGCTCCGCCTATGTGCGGGACCGCTGGTCCATCCGGCTCTTTGCCCTGCGGGCCGGAGAGTTGACCGGCCTCGGGGAGCAGGTCTTTTTCCTTTCCCTGGAAGAATTGCTGACGTTCCTGGGGGGTGACCAATCGGTGACCGGAGCCATCGGGCAGCGGAGGGAGATCTATCGACAGTACAAAGCCCTGCCGGCCTACCCACCCGTCATCCGGGGCCGGTTTGACCCCTTTGCCTGGGCAGTGGATCCGAACCGTCCCACCGATCTATATGATGCCGGTAGAGTTGGCAGCGCGAGGCCCCAATCTGGCCTTGTCGAGGGCTCGCCTGGATCCGCGGGGATTGTGGAAGGAACCGTACGGGTCATCGACAGGCCCGAGGCCGGCGACCTCCTGCGAAAGGGAGAAATCATGGTCGCGGTCCAGACGGACATTGCCTGGACCCTGCTCTTCCCTCGGGCGGCTGCCGTTGTCACAGACGTCGGTGCTCCTCTTTCCCACGCGGCCATTGTGGCCCGCGAGTTGGGCATCCCGGCGGTCCTGGGCTGTGGCAATGCGACCGCGGTGCTAAGAACTGGTGACCGGGTGCGCGTGGACGGCGGCCAAGGAACGGTCGAGGTTCTTTATGATTTGTAGAGCAATGAACCTGGGGTTCAACGCTGGGTGCGCCACCCTCAGCTGGTGCAATCACAGATAGAGGTATGAGATGAATGCAGATTATGGAACATCAGAGTATGTGCTGCCCCTGGCCGACTCCAGGGCTACCCTGGAGTCGGTGGGCGGAAAAGGGGCATCGCTGGCCCGCCTCGTCGCCGCCGGGCTGCCGGTACCCGACGGCTTTCACGTGACAACCGCCGCCTACCGGTTGTTCGTGGCCGAGAACAACTTGCAGCCGGGGATCGAGGCGGCACTGGAACAGGTAGACCTCACCCAGCCGGCCACGCTGGGGAGCGCGTCGCAGGCCATCGGCGAGTTGTTCGCCGCGGCGCAGACGCCACCCGCCGCTGCCAGTGCCATCGCCCTGGCCTACGCTTCGCTCACACAGGCGGGCGCGCCCGTTGCTGGCGAACAGGCGAGTGGTTCGCCCCAGCAACTGGCTTTGCCCGTTGCCGTGCGATCTTCGGCCACCGCCGAAGACCTGCCCGAGGCAAGTTTTGCCGGCCAGCAGGAAACCTATTTGAACATCGCCGGCTATGGCGAGGTATTGGAGGCGATCAAGCACTGCTGGGCGTCGCTGTGGACGGCGCGGGCCATTGGCTACCGGGCCCGGCAGGAGATCAGCCCGGAGAGCCTAAGCCTGGCCGTGGTTGTGCAAAGCATGGTGCCGGCCGAGGCGGCGGGGATCCTGTTTACGGCCAATCCCATCAGCGGCGGGCGCGACCAGACGGTCATCAGTGCCTCGTGGGGGCTGGGAGAATCGATAGTGGGTGGAGCGGTCACGCCCGACGCCCTCACGGTGGACAAGGCCACGGGCGCCGTGCTCGACTACCAGATCGCTGACAAGCGGGTGATGACTACTCGCACGGCCACTCCGGATGGAGCCAGTGTTGGAACGGAGGAGCAGCCGGTCCCCGATGCCCTGCGGCGCGCCCCGGTGCTCGACGACAAGGCCGCCGCCGAACTGAACCGGCTGGGCGCCGAGATCGAAACACTGTACGGCATGCCCATGGATATCGAGTGGACCCTGGCGGGAGGCCAGGTCGCCATTGTCCAGGCACGACCCATCACGGCGCTTCCTCCTGAACCGCTCGTTCCCGAGGAAGCGCTTCAGGGCCCAACAGAATGGCCCATGCCCGATCCCAAGGGGCCCTATATGCGCGGCAGCATCGCCGATTTCATGCCCGATCCCCTGAGCCCGCTCTTTGCCACCTTGGGGATGCCGGCCATCAATGCCGGGATGCGGCAAACGATGGAGGAGCAGATAGGCGGGCGGGTGACCTTTCTGGACAACTATCTCACGACCATTAACGACTATGCCTACCTCTATGTGAGCTTGGGCTGCCGGGACTGGGGCTGGCTGTTGTTCAGGATGGGGCCGGCCTTGCCGCGCCTGCTGCGCAACGGCGAGCGGCACTGGCGCGAGGTCGCCCGTCCTCGCTACGCCGAGACTGTGGCTCCATGGCGCGGAAGGCAGCCGAAGCGATGACCGCGGCCGAACTGCTGGCTGGCGCAGGCGAACTGACCTCGGCCATGGGGCGCTATCTCACCGCCCTTCAGGTGGACGCTATCGGGACGGCCGCCGGCACCGAGGGGCTTTTCACAGCCGTTTACGACAAGATGGTCAAGCACGAGGGCGATCCACCGGCCGCGACCCTGCTACTGGGCGCCGACAGCATGCCCATCCGGGCCGAGAAGGCGCTCTACGACCTGGCCCAATGGTGCCGCAATCGCGGCGAGGTAGCCAGCCTCATTCTGGACATGCCCTCGGACCGGCTGGCGGAGCAGCTCGCGCACGGCGAAGTACCAGCTGGGCAACGGGAACTGGGGCGAGTTTGAGCGCCGCTTCCAGAGCCACCTGAAGCGCTATGGGCACAGCATCTATGACCTCGACTTTGCCAAGCCGCTGCCTGCAGACGATCCGCTGCCGCTGGTAGAAGCGCTCAAGCTGTTCATCCGTGGTGAGGGGGTAGATCCGCACGAACGCCAGCAGAAATCGGTAGCACGGCGGGAGGCGGCCATCGGTACCTCGTCCAGCAGGGTCAAGGGCTTGAAGCGCAGGCTGTTCCGCTGGACACTGAGCTGGGCGCAGAGATTCGCGCTCGTCCGCGAGGATAGTATCTTTGACATCGGCCTGGGTTATCCCCGTGCTGCGGGGGCTGCTGCTGGAGTTGGGCCGCCGTCTTGCCGAGTCTGGCGCCATCGCCGAAGCTGAGGACATCTTTTGGCTGGAACGAGCCGAGGTGGAACGGGAGAGCGCGACGCTGGATGCCCACGGGCTGCCTGGGGACCTGACGGAGCGGGTAGCGGAGCGCCGGGCCACCTGGCGGGTGTACAAGCGAGCCACGCCGCCGCAGCAACTGCCGCCCAAAGGCCGGGTCATGGGTATCAAGACGGATGCCTTCATGGCCGTGGATGCTGATGATCAGACGGGCGATGTCCTCAAGGGAGTCGCCGCCAGCCCGGGACAGATCACCGCCCCGGCCCGGGTCTTGCTGGGTCCGGAGGACTTTCGGTCAGATGATGCCGGGCGATGTACTGGTCGCCGAGATCACGACGCCGGCCTGGACCCCGCTGTTCGCCATGGCGGCCGGCATTGTCACCGACATCGGCGGGCCGCTGAGCCACGGCTCCATCGTAGCCCGTGAGTATGGCATCCCTGCGGTACTGGGCACAGGCGTCGCTACCCAGCGCATCCGCAGCGGGCAGTTGGTCACGGTAGATGGAAGCGCAGGCACGGTTAACCTGACATAACTCACCCTCTCGTCATTGCGACGAGTGCAACGAGGAAGCAATCCCGAAGGCAGAAGTGGGGATCGCTTCTCTGACGCCCGCGATGACAAGCTCGCAACAGTCCAGACGAGAGTTGCGTGCAACAGAGATCCAGAATGAACACCACCAATCGTATGAACGTCCTGATCCTATCACTCACCCTGGCCGTCGTCATGCTGGGCTTTGGCCTGGTGATGCCCATCTTTCCCTTCTACATCGAGAGCATGGGCGCCAGCGGCAGCGAGCTGGGCCTGTTGATCGCCATCTCACCGCTGATGCAACTCGTCTTTGCCCCCATCTGGGGCAACGTCTCGGACCGGCGCGGACGCAAGCCGGTCCTGCTCATCGGCCTGTTGGGCTATGGCGTCTCGATGCTGCTCTTTGGACTGGCCACCGAGCTATGGATGCTCTTTGCCGCCAGAGGGCTGGGAGCCATCCTTTCGGCGGCGACCATGCCCACCACGATGGCCTATGTCGGCGACAGCACGTCCAAGCAGGATCGGGGTGGCGGCATCGGCGCCCTGGGCGCGGCCACTGGGCTGGGCATCGTGCTCGGCCCGGCGTTGGGCGGCTGGCTGGCCATGGATTCGCTCTCCACGCCCTTCTTTCTCACAGCCGCGGTGTGCCTGCTGACCCTGTTGCTGGTCTGGTTCTTTCTGCCCGAGTCGCTGCCCAGGGAGGCTCGACAGCCGGCGTCCGAGAGGATCCGCCTGGCCGATCAGCTTGGCGAGATGTGGCGGGCCCTGCGCAGCCCCCTGGGCGTGCTGTTCTTGATGGCTTTCCTGGTGAGCTTTGGGTTGACCTGCTTTCAGGGGGTCTTTGGCCTCTTTGCCTCTCGCCAGTATGGATATGGGCCAAAAGAGGTCGGCTGGATCTTGGCTGTCATGGGCATCGTGGCCGCGGTCACGCAGGGAGCTCTGACCGGCCCGCTGACCAAACGCTGGGGAGAGGCGGCTGTGATCAGGTTCACGCTGCTGGCCAGCGCGGTTGGCTTTGGGTTGCTGCTTACGGCGGACAGCTTGGCTATGGTGCTCCTGACGACCGGGCTTTTCACGCTGCCCAATGCTTTGCTGCGGCCGGCCGTCATCTCGCTGACCTCCAAGCAGGCGGATGCCCGGCAGGGGGTGGCGATGGGCCTCAACAACTCTTTCAACAGCCTGGGCCGCGTTGTGGGACCGATGTGGGCAGGCTTTGCCTTTGACGCCAATCCGTACCTGCCCTACGTCAGTGGGGCGGTGGTTATGCTGGTTGGTTTTCTGGTCAGCCTGGCCTGGCTTACCCAGGAAATGGACCTGAAGGCCGGGCCCCAAGAACGCGGAGTAGGGGCCTAGGGCGAGTTGGTCGGGTGCACTACAATCAGGCTGAAGAGGCAGCGAGGTTCTATGTTTCCCTCTTTGAGAATTCAGATATCATCGATATTGCACGCTATGGAGAAGCAGGGCCTGGGCTGAAGGCAGTGTGATGATGGTGACCTTCCGGCTGGACGGGCAGGAGTACCTGGCCCTGAACGGCGGCCCGATCTTTCAGTTCACTGAGGCCATATCGCTCGTTGTGAACTGCGAGAGTCAGGAGGAGGTTGACAGGCTCTGGGACCAGCTCTCCGAAGGCGGGGGAGAAGGGTCAGTGCGGCTGGCTCAAGGACAAGGTTGGGCTCTCCTGGCAGATCGTCCCCACGATCCTAAACGAGCTGATGCAGGACGGGGACCCTGAGAAGGCCAGGCGGGTCACGGAGGTCACGCTGCAAATGGGAAAGCTCGACATTCAGGCCCTGCAGGCGGCCTACGACCTGTAACAATTGCTAGCCTGTCAAGTACTGCAGATCCGCTCGTGCGCCGCAACCAACTGGGCCAGATCGGGATGAGGCTCGAGTATTCCTTGCGGCGCGGAGTGTTCATCTCCTAATTCCTCTCTTGTCTTCCCAGTAACCGGCCCAGGCGACCCAAAGCCCCCTGTGATTCGGCCGTCAATATGCTCATTTCCTCCGTCAGGGCGGCAACCTGGCTGCCTGGGCTGCGCAGGAGCGAGGGAACGCGGACGCCGCGGCGCCAATCGCGCCTATGCGTTTGGGCGCGCTGGTTGACGAGAGGGCGGGTGCCAGGGAGCCAGGCGCGCGGAGGATTCTGGGGGCGACTCTTCCCGCGACCTCCCATCTCAATAATTCTGATGAGAAGATCCCTGCTTTGGGACGTCTTTTTCTTTGGTAGAATTCATCACTATTCTCGATGCGATTCGGGTGAGGTCTTGGTATACTTGTCATGACCGGAGGCAAGACCAGTCCGGCAGTATTCTCATGGTGTCTGTCCGTGGCAAGGCCATCTGGGTTGCTGGCCAGCGCAGGTTTGCCAATCCTAGGGCAGATCTGGAGCACGCAAGTATGCCAGAGATGATCGGCGATAGCCGATAGGCGTACGTTCAGGATAGGATCCATCCTAGACTATGGGCTTGAGAGGAGTCCGATTTACTATGAAGAAAATTACCTTGCTGCTGATACTCACATTCGTGATTGTGTTGCTCACCGGTTGTCAGGACATTCAAGCTCAACCGAAAACCGTGGCCGTGACCGCCCAGGAACCCATGGCGAAGGCAGCGCCCCTGTCGTCAACTGTTGAGACGGCCAATCTGGGCGCGCTGACGGAAAACCCCTGGCAGTGGGTCTCGTTCACCGACCCGCTGGAGCAGTTCGAGGTCGAGGGGCCTGAGAAGTATGTGCTGACCTTCAACGATGACGGCACGGTCAATATCAAGGCCGACTGCAACAACGCCGCCGGCAGCTACACGGCCGATAGTGGCAGCCTGAAGATTGAGGTCGGGCCGATGACCATGGCCGCCTGCCCGCCCGACTCGCGCAGCGACGAGTTTGTGGGACTGCTGGGCGGCGCCGCTCGCTACTTCTTTGAGGAAGGGTTTTTGTACATCGACCTGCTGGCTGACGGTGGCACCATGGCCTTTGCTCCGCCCGCAGAACCGGCATCGGCCGGCGATGTGACGTCGTACCCCTGGCTGTGGACCTCGTTCACCAGCCCGGTGGAGCGGTTCAAGGTGGAGGCACCCCAGAACTATGTCGTGACCTTCAACGATGACGGCACGGTCAATATCAAGGCCGACTGCAACAACGCCACCGGCAGCTACACGGTCGATGGTGGCAGCCTGAAGATTGAGATCGGGCCGATGACCATGGCCGCCTGCCCGCCCGACTCGCGCAGCGACCAGTTTGTGGGACTGCTGGGCAATGCGGCTCGCTACTTCTTTGAGGACGCGCAGTTGTACATTGACCTGTTCGCCGATGGCGGCACGATGCTCTTTGCACCTCTCGGCGAGGCAGAAATGGCCGAAGCCGCTGCGCAGGCCAGCTCCGGCTTGCCGCCCGCCGAGATCGCCAATGACGAGGGCGGCCCGGCTTTCGTCAGCGGCCAGTGGAACTATACCAGTTACGCCGTGCCTACCCACTTCCTGGAGCCGGTGGTGGCGCTGATGGATCTGTCCCGCCAGGTCCAGGGCAATTATGAGGAACGGGTACCGCGTACAGGCCAGATTATGGGCACCCTCACCGGCCCTCTAGCGCCATCGCCTGCCAGCTATCGAGTAGATGTGCCCGTTCTGCCCGGTGGGGAGAGCGCTGACCTGGACAACGATGGCGAGGAGGACACCGGCGTCCAGCTTTACGCACTGGTGTTCAGCACCAACATGGTGGGGGACTCTTATCTGGAACAATTGGAGCAGGATGGTTTTGCCTCCGTGCTGGCTGATCCCCAGACCGGCGCGATTCGGGAGGGCACCTTGCTGGTCTATGCGCCCGACGGGGCCCAGGGTTTCCCCAGTACGGCCGGGGCCGACGGGCAGTTCTTCACCGCCGACGACCCAGCGGTCGCCTTGCCGGCCGGCTACACCCTGGTGACCCTCAGCAGCGACGGCGAGGTCAGCTTCGACCGCGCCCGCGAGGCAAAGATGGACACGCTGGAGCCAGCGGCGGCGGCCTCGCCTGACTTCTCCGACCAGGGCATTCTGGAAAGCTACAATTCCTTGATTGACCTTCTCTCGGTGCGCTACTCCTACACCGAGTTGCGGGATCTGGATTGGGAAGAGATCCGGCAGGCGTACCTGCCGCGGGTGCAGGCCGCTGATGAGGCGGACGACATGACCGCCTACTATCTTGCCCTGTTTGACCTGGCCATGTCGATCCGGGATGCCCATGTTCAAGTCAACGCTACGGACGCCCAGATGAGAACCGCGCCATACGTCAAATTGGGCGAGGAGTTCAATAGCAACTTGGGTGCGCAGGTTGTGGAACTCAGCGACGGACGCTTTGTCGTCACGTACCTGGATCCGGAGGGGCCGGCCGCCCAGGCGGGCTGGGAGTTCGGTACCGAAATTGTGACAGTGGACGGCGTGCCCATGGGCGAGCGACTCGATGCCCTGCCCCTCACCAGCGCCGAATCAACGCCGGAAGGCATCCGCACGGCGCAACTGGCCCAGGCGTTGGCCTTCCCGGCAGGAACCGAAACAACGATCGAGTATCGGCTGCCAGGTGAGAGCGAACCACTCAGCGCCACCTTGGCCGCCGGAGAGGGTTTCGAGACTGTGGCGCCGAGCTCCACACCAGGGCGGGAGGAAATCAGCTTCAAAGAGCTGGACGGCGGATTCGGCTACATCCAATGGGGGGCGTTCGATGATCCGTTGTACAAGCTCGCCGTCTGGGAAAAGTTCCTCAGCACATTCCAGGCTGCGCCTGGGATCGTGATCGATCTCCGCGACAATGGCGGCGGCAACCTCGGTCTGCTTTACACGATGACATCCTTCCTGTTTTCGGCCGAGGAGCCTGCACCCGAACATTGGATCGACTCCTATGTCTACGATGAGCAGGCGAACGACTTGGTACGGGCTTTCGCGACCGACTATATGCTGAGCTCCCCAAAGCCCGAGTTGACCTACCCGGGTGCAATCGTGGTGTTGGTGAATGAAAACTCGGCCAGCGCCGCCGAGTACTTTCCCCAGTTCCTGCAGCGCCAGGGGCGGGCCATCGTTGCGGGCGAACATGGTACGGACGGCGCCGGCGGTGTGATCGAGCGCGCGTCCCTGCCCGGTGGCATCACCTTCCAGTTCACCAAAGGGCGCAACGTCTTTGCCGGCACCGACGAATACAACCTGGAGGGCAAGGGCGTGACCCTGGACGTGCGGGTGCCCATCACCTTGGAGAACGAGCAGGCCAAACTGGAAGGGCAGGACGTCGTGCTGGAAGAAGCCCTTATCGCCCTGGGCGAGGAGGCAGACCGGCTGACCCGTGCCAAGCTGGCCGGTGCAACTTGGCAGTTGGCGACAGTATACGAAGCGTCTGGCAGCCAGACCGCGATCGCAGACCCTGAAAACTATACCATCACGTTCGGCGAGGACGGGACGATGGCCATCCAGGCCGACTGCAACCAGGCCAGCGCCGAATACACCTTGGGCACAGCCGGGGCACTGACCATCACACCCGGGCCAGCGACTTTGGCAGCCTGCCCTGAGGGCTCGCTCAGCGAGGAGTACCTGCAGTGGTTGGGCTCAGCCACCTCTTTCCAGATCGCTGGCAAGCAGTTGGTCGTGTCGACGGATCCGGAGAGCGGTGTTCTGGTCCTCGTCTTTGAGCTCGTGGAGTAGGAGGCTACCGGCCAGCACCACGCCTGATGTCCCAGGCGTGGTGCTGCGGTAACGAGGCGCGTGGTCAGCACCACCAGCGCACAGGCATCTGGATGCTCAAGAAGGCCGGACGCGAGCAGCTTGTGGGCATTGAGGTGGCAGAGGGGAATGAACAAATACCTTAGCCTGATCATCATCCTTATCGTCACCACATTCCTGGCCGGATGTAACGAACAGGTAGGTGACTACATGGCTGCATCATCGATCAGCAGGGACGGATTTGCCAGGGACGAGAAGGAGATGCGCGAACTAGATGGCCAGGAAGTCAAGATATGGGGATTCGTCGACCACGCCAACATGTATGGGGATGAAGGTGCGAAAGGGGTTCTAGAAGACTGGTGGAGCGGTGATGGGCCGAGTGCCACAACCTGGCGGTTCAACTTGAAAGCCAGAGAGGATGATGAAGCGGGGCATTCGTTCCCTGTACATGTGCCCAATGATCCGGGACAGGACGACCTTCTCAACGTGTTTCTTGCGGACGCAAGAGCACAGAAACCGACAAAGGTCTTTGTGAAGGGAAGGATATTTGCATTTGACGCTCCGACAAATGCCCTTCCCCTGACCGGCCTGTATCTGGAACTGGAGTCTTCATACGACATCCTGCTTGAGCCCCCTTTGGCTCAATAGCTTGCCTACGTTGCTTTGGGATAGCACGTTTGACTTTGAAAGGAGGTGTCTGTTGTCTAGCGAACCTGCAAGAAAAAGGGTAGTCACCTACCTGATCATCGTATTTGTTGCCAGCATTCCCTGGTATTATTTGATTTGGGCTAATGGCGGGCTAGAAGCCCAGGCCGGCGCCATTTTGGTACTGCCACTCATGTGGTCGCCGGCGTTGGCCGGTTTGCTGACAACCTTCATTTACCAACGCAATCTACGCGGCATGGGCTGGGGATTTGGCAAACTCAAGTACTATGCCATCGCCTATTTCCTGCCCATCCTCTATGCCAGCATTGCCTACGGCATCGTCTGGATCTTGGGTTTAGGGACGGTGGATACCAGCGCCTTGGGCGAGGGCTGGATGGTGAGAATTCTTGGGATTCTGACCGGCGGCATTCTGTTGGGGGCACTCCAGGTCTTGGGTGAAGAAATCGGTTGGCGAGGGTTGCTGGTTCCTCAGTTGGCGAGATTCAATGCATTTACGGCAACAGCACTCATCAGCGGCGTGATCTGGGGCATCTGGCACATACCGATGATCATCGGCGGCGGTTACAGCAGCGGGGCGCCCACCTGGTGGGCAATTGCCTGCTTCATGGTACACATTGTGGGCATATCATTTGCCTTTGCCTGGCTGCGGCTGGCTTCCGGCAGTATCTGGCCCGCTGTAGTGATGCACTCTGTTCACAATGCCTTTATACAAAGTGTTTTGGATGAGATAACCGTCGACACGGGTATCACCGAGTACTTTGCCACCGAGTTTGGCCTGGCTCTGGCTATCATGGGTGTTGTCGTTGGTTTCATCTTTTGGCGCATAGGGGTTCCATGGGAAAAGGCGACAGCGCAGGCACCAGCAGTCCCATCCGATTTTGAACCCGGAGACAACCCATAACGTCCAGCTCGCCTTGACCACCGTCACCGTCAGCATCGAAACGCAGTCAATTGGATGGTCGTACCGGGGCCGACGGGCCGGCCAGTGACCGATGTTGCCGTCTTGCTCACAGCCATAAGTGGTGATAGAATGAATATTGTCAACAGGAGAAATCAGACGTGATATCGCAAACAGAAAAGACGAACGGCAAACCTCCGTATGTCACAGATCTGGAGGCGGCGTACGGTGCCCCTAGCCAGAATGGCTTTGGCAGTGCCGTCTTCTACACTGACATGGACCCAGCACAGGAGCTGGAACAGGTAGCGCTGGAGTACTACCAGTACTTTGTTGGCAATCTCTGGGAGCGTTATGGCAAAGATGCCTGGATGGGGCCGTGGAAAGAGGTCTACACCCGCAAGACCGGTGCGACTCCCGACATTGTCAAGGAGCTACAGGGTATCAGCGATCCCGAGGCGAGACCGTCGGTGCCGATGGTCCTGGATGTGGTTGAGAATGCGGAGGCTGCGCGGCAGGCCCTGTCGGCCGCCTATGACGACGCAGCCGTGGCTGAGCTGGCCGTATTTTCACTGGGCGATGGCGAAGCCATGTCCGGCCTTCTCGTCGCCTCCCGCCGAGACACAGGTGAGGCGACGTTTCTGGTCTTTCTGATGGATTGAGGGGGCTAGCGGTACCATGACAGCAACGACACCTTCTTCCCATCACAAGGGCCGATCTGGACGGGTGTGGCTCAAGCGCGTCCTGGTCATCGCGGGCATCCTGCTCCTGGGCGTGCTGGCCGTGATCCTCGTGCTGGGTCTCCTGCCTCTCTCCACCCGGGGGCTTGAGTCCGAGCCTGATCCGGCCGGGAGCTTCGATGAGGCGGTGGCCCGCTTCCAGCAGGCCCAGCAGGCGGAACAGGGTATCGTCAACGAGGCCAGTGGCTCGCATCTTCTGGTCCACGGCGACACCACGCCGCGCGCCTACGTACTGGTGCACGGCACCACCAACTCGCCGCTGCAATGGTTGGAGCTGGGCGAGACGCTGCACGCGCTGGGCCACAACGTGCTGATCCTGCGCATGCCCTACCACGGCCTGAAGAGCCACCGGGTCAGCGAACTGAAGCGGCTCTCCGCCCAGGATTTGAGAGTGTACGCCGACCAGGCGGTCGATATCGCTGCCGGTCTGGGTGATGGAATTGTCGTGGTCGGTATCTCGGGTGGCGGCGCCGTGGCCGCGTGGATGGCCCAGAACCGGCCCGAGATCGACCGCAGCCTGGCGCTGGCGCCCTTTTTAGGCGTCCACGGCGTGCCCGATATCGCTGGCACACTGCTGATGAATGCCTTCTCGCGCTTGCCGAACGTCGTGCTGGACGACCCGCTGGAACCACGACGCGACTGGGTCTATCGCGGTGAGGCCACGCGGGGAGTGGCCGCCTTTCTGGCCCTGGGCCACAACGTCAGGCAAGAAGCCAAGAGAGGCGCCGGTCCAGAGGGCCAGCTAGTCGTCCTGACCACGGCCAGGGACAACACGGCCAATAACGACTCCACGGCCAGTCTCGTCGATGCCTGGCGCCAGGCAGGCGCAGAGGTGGTCACCTTCGAGTTCGAAGCATCGCTGGACGTCCCCCACAATTCGGTGGATCCGGCAGCCGACGCGGCCAAGAAGCAACTGGTTTATGACCAGATTCTGGAGCTATTGGGAGAACAGCCCTTGCCGTGAAGAGCAGAATTGTGGTGATTTATGGAAGATAAGGTCCGTACAGCCTACCTGATCAGGTCGTTCGCCTTGGTTGTTGCCGCCATCGGCGTCAATATCGCGCTGGGCCATTTGGTGCAGTATAGCCTGCAATGGCCCCTGTTTTTGGACTCGATCGGAACCATCCTGGTTGGCGCCCTGTTGGGGCCACTCGCAGGGGCTGTCACCGGAGCGCTCTCCAATATCATCTGGGGGAGTTTGCTGGGCGACCCATCGATATTGCCTTATTCCATCACCGCCGCCTTCATCGGCTGGGCCGCGGGCTATGCGGCCTCGCTCGGGGCCTTTAGGCGTTTCTCCACGGTGGAGTTGTCCGGTTTGCTGGTGGGATTCAGCGCGGCACTGATCTCGGCGCCGATTACGGCTTATCTGTTTGGTGGTACCACCGGTGGCGGCACGGACTATCTGACTTCCTATCTGACCGCCACGGGCGCCAATGTTTTGCAGGCGGCCACGATCCAGGGCTTCATCAGTGATCCCCTGGACAAGATGATCTCGTTTGCGATCGCCTGGTTGTTGTGGCGGATCCTGCATCGCCATTATCTGCCCCCCTCACAGCGCGGCGCCTGGTCCTTCGAATCGTTGGCAGGGTACAGTGTATCTGTGGTGGTCAGCCTCCTGGCCTTGCTGCTGAGTTTCGTCTTTTTGCCGGCGTTTGGTCGCGGCATCTTCTCTCTCTTTTACGTGGCCGTACTCCTGAGCGCATGGCGGGGCGGGCTCGGGCCGGCGATATTCACCATGGTGGTGGGTGCACTGGCCAATGTTCTGTTGCTGGTGTCGCCCTACTACAATGCGGCGATCACCGCCGAAGATTGGCTGCGCCTGGGCATCTTTGTCCTCGTGTCCCTGGCGATCGCCGTCATTGCCGACCAATTGGAAAAGAGCAAGCGGGACCTGCAGAAAGCCTTGCAGGCGGAGCGCGAAAGCCAGGCTCGCATTCGCGCCATCACCGATGGCGTCAACGAAGCCCTGGTTTTGGTCTCCCCCGACCAGCGCATCCTCGACGTCAACCAGCGCTTTGTGGAGGTTTTCGGTGTTCCCGTGGAGCGTGTGGCCGGCCAGCGCCTGGAAGACATCCGTACGATGTTCGACCAGGTCTTTGCTAAAGCTGGCGAGCTCTATGAGCTGGCCCTGGCCAGCAGCGCTGACAGCACGCGGGATGATAAGCGCCTCGTGACTCAGAGTTGGCCCCAGGCGCGCGAGCTTGAGCTCTATTCCACGCCGGTCAGGGATGAAGAGGGGTTCCTGGGCAGGCTCTTTGTGTTCCGCGATGTCACCCACGAGCGGGAAGTGGACCGCATGAAGACCGAGTTCGTATCCCTGGTCTCGCACGAACTGCGAACGCCGCTGACATCCATCAAAGGTTTCACCGAGATGGTGTTGGACGGCGATGCGGGCGAGATCAACGAGGAGGTGGAGGAGTACCTGGGCATCGTCTACAACAATGCCGAACGCCTGGTGGCGCTGGTGAATGATCTCCTCGATATCTCGCGGATCGAGTCGGGGCGCATCCAACTCAAATCGGAAACCGTCGATCTGGACGAGGTTGTCCGGATGGTAGTAGCCACGATGCAGCAAAAGATCAAGGAGAAAGGGCAAAGCCTCTCGGTAAGCATCGACCCAGCGGCCACGAGTGTACTGGGTGACAAAGACAAACTGGTACAGGTGTTGACCAACTATGCCAGCAATGCCTACAAGTACACGCAGGCCGGCGGCGACATACGCATTGTGATCAGCAAACGGGGCGATTTTGCCCATGTGGCCGTCATCGACAACGGTTTTGGCATCTCGCCCGAGGACCAGGCGCGGCTCTTCACCCGTTTCTACCGCGTGGACAACTCGATGACACGCGAGGTGGGCGGCACCGGTCTCGGCCTCTCCATCGTCAAGCAACTGATCGAGTTGCAGGGAGGACAGATTGGAGTGGAGAGTGCGCTGGGTGAAGGTTCCACATTCTCCTTCACAGTGCCGCTTGCGGCAGAAGCCGGCGAACCGCCGGTGGAAGTCGAGGCCGCTGGCCCTCTATCCGAAATGGGTCAGCCTGGGGCAACCATCCTGGTAGTGGAAGACGATCCCGACATCGCCCGCTTGATCGCTCACCATCTGCAGAAGGCAGGCTACCAAGTGCGTGTGGCCCATTCGGCAGAGGCGGCGGTGGCTGATATCAAGGAGGACCCGCCTGATCTGGTTACCCTGGACCTCGATCTGCCAGGCATGCAGGGGGAAGAGTTCGCCAGACGGCTTCAAGCCGACCCTCTCACGCACGAGATTCCGGTGTTGATCGTCTCGGTGCTTGTGGACGACCGCGCCGGGATGCAATTCGGCGCTTTTGCCCTGTCCAAACCGATTGATCAGGAGGAGCTGTTGGCGACGGTTGGCCGGATGCTGCGAGGGGCTCACCGGGGGCCGGTGCTGGTCATCGACGATGACGCCGATGTGCGCAGGTTGCTCCAAGCCGCACTGGAGAAAAGGGGGTTCCAGGTTGAGACGGCTGAGGATGGAGAAAGCGGCCTTGTTCGGGCCGGCGAGCATCACCCGGGCCTGATCCTGCTGGACCTGCACATGCCTGGCATGGATGGCTTTGCTGTGCTAAAGGCATTGAAGGAATCCGAGACGACGGCCGAGATTCCGGTCATCGCCATGACCGGCAGCCCTGGCTTAAAGACGACAGCCCGGGCGCGCGTGCTGGCATTGGGCGCCTCTGATTTCATCGCCAAGCCTTTTGACCTGGACATGCTCGTGGAAGAGATTGGTATCTTTTTGGCTGCTCAATAGGCGAACACGGGATACTCGCACAGGTCAGATCTGTGATAGCGGCCCGGCGATTGAGCGCCTGGCCATAGGGAAAACACCACAAGACTCAGGAGGGAAATTATGTCGATCAAAGTACTTGCTGTAGACGATGAAGACGATGTGCGCCGTCTCATCCAGATCAAACTCAAGAAAGCTGGTTTCGAGGTTATCACCGCCGTGAATGGCGAAGAAGGCGTGGCGAAATGCAAGTCCGAGAAGCCCGATGTGGTGATCATGGACTGGATGATGCCCAAGATGGATGGCCCCACCGCGACGGCCAAGATTAAGGCCGAATGCCATCCCGCTCCCATTGTCCTCATGCTGACAGCCAAGGGCGCGGAAAGTGACGTCATACAAGGCCTCGTGGGCGGCGCCGACGACTATATCGTCAAGCCCTTCGCTCCACGCGAGTTGATCGCCCGAGTCAACGTGGCGCTGGTCAAGGCTGGCAAACAGCCCTTGATTGGCGATTAGGTCCGGGATCGACAACCCGTTGCCGGCGCTGTCGTACCGGTCCCAGCCACCGACAGCACGGCCACTAGCCCTACTCAGGAGAGAATAGATGGACGAGCGACAGGTTCAATCGGATGAGGAGGAGCTCGAACTCCTTGAATACCGGGAGGCAGCCAGGGAACTTGAGGCTGCCAGGCAGTTGGAAGAAGCCGAATTTATCAGGGAGGGGGATGCTGAGGAAGAGGGCGATCTGGATGAAGGGCCCAGCCTTGAAACCCAGGAAGCGCCCGCCCACCTCATAGAAGATGACAACGCTCGCCGCCGCTATTGGCAGGCGCAAGGGCTGGTGGAGCTGGAGCAAAGCAACTTTGCACTAGCTTTGGAGCAGGGCAACGCTGCGCATCAGCGCAGTGCCTATTACCGGCTGGCGGTCTATCATGGGCGCACCATCTCCATCCTGCGCTCGGCGCTCAGCGCTGGCAATGAGCCGCTGGCCCAGGCCGCCATGCGCAACCTGGCCACCCTGCACCGGGCGATGACGCAGATGCACAAGCAGGCGCCGCATGACGTCCCGGTGGCGCTGGTCCTGGACCGGTCTGGGCGGGATGAGTTTGCCCGCGACCTGGTGGTTCGGGCCCTGCAGGAAAGCGCAGAACCCCTCGAACTGGACGGCGTCGTACAGCGGGTGAACGATCTGGATGTGATGGGCGTAGCCAAGGGAACCGTGCAACGGCACCTCAAGGATCTGGCCTCGTCCGGTCATGTGGAAGCCGTCAGCCAGCGCCCCACTCGCTACGCGCGTACCCAAAGGACCTACGCCGGCATGGAGCTGAATGCTCCCAGCCTGCGCGCCCTGGTGGGACCGGACATCTACGCCCGGCTGGAGGGAGCAGGGTACGGGGGCCTGGGTGATGTTCTGGGACGACAAAGCTCGTTTCGAGAGGTGTTCAGCCAGGTCACCGGCCTGGGCCATACGAGCGCAGCCCTTTTTGTTGACTTGGTCGAGACCTTGCTGGAAGACCGGGCAGTGGAGACCAGCCCCTGGAGCTTCACCGACCTCATTGGTTCGCCCTACCCGCGGCCCTACCAGTACGAGGCTTACGCGGTTTTCCGGGGCTACGGCTATCACGGACAGCTGGTCGAGGCACCCACCGGCAGCGGGAAGACCATGATCGGCATGATGTGCATCCAGGATTGGCTCAAGAGCCTCAGGCCGGGCCAGTCTATCCTAGTTCTCGTGCCTACCAGTAACTACCTGCAGCAATGGTCTGGTGAGTTGTGCTACAAACCGATCGGGTTGCGTCTGTCGCCGGAGGTGGTCTTTGCCGGGACTCCGAACCAGCTGGAGCGCTTCCAGAAGCGCACGGGCAGCCATCCGGCCATATTGATGATGACCTACACCGCGCTGGCCCAAGCAGGTTCTGCCATCGGCAAGGGTGGCTTTGACATCGACTCCATCGAGATGTTCCTGCAAGGGGCCAACGTGCAATACGTCGTCCTGGACGAAGTGCACAAGGTTGCCGAGAATCTGAACAGCGTGTCCTCCGATGTCATCCGTCTCATGCTGGAATGGCTGCACGATGGTAGCGTGCAGGGCCTGATCGGCTTCACTGGCACGGCCGAGGCCTACCGGTCCCGCTTTGCCAAATTGGGTCTGCAATTGGTCTATAGCATCCCCATCGACGAGCTGATCGCTGCCGGCTTCGTCGCTCCCTTTGCCGAGCTGGGAGCCCCGTTCTCCTACTCCGCGCGTGAGCGGCGCATCCGTGACTTGCTGGACTCCTACAAAGCACAGACCAGCGCCTTCATGGAGTTGGTGGGCGGTGACCAATTGCGCGCCTGGTTCGCTGAAATCCCCCTGGATGAGCGCGTGGCCGTCGGCCACGACCTGTTGAACATGTACCAGGGCCGCAAGGACTGGGAGTCTGCCCTGCGGAAGCGCCTGTCCGGATGGGAGTCGGGTGGGAGCCTGCAACTCACGGAGACGAAGCTGGTGACCATGGTCCAGCTTCTCCGGCGGTGGACCGATGAAGATATGGTGCGCGAAGCGGGCGCCGGCGAGGATGCGTTCCTGCAACTGGTTGCCGAGATCAACGGTATTCGCTCGCAGTTAGCGGAGCTGATCTACCTGCCTTCGACCCTGAAGCGCTTGCAGATGCCTGGGTTCACTACCAACTTCGAGGTGGAAGCCATGCGCCTGGCCTTTGCCCAGGCGACCAACCAGGCTTCTCGCAACGAGGCGGTCAAGGATGGGTTGTCCACCACCATCGTCGGCCTGTATGAAGGGCTGAGCGAGTGGTACCGGCGCGTTGGAGAAGGCCGGGTGGAGACGATCAAGGCTGTGATCGAAGCGGAGCGGGCCACCCGTGCGGTGAGCGGCATCATCGTTTTCGACAATGCCCGCCGGATCAACTGGAAGCAGGGCCTGGCCATGCCCGGCTATGAAGGCCTGGGCGGGCTGTACGCCCAGTTGCTGGGCGACGAGCGCTTCACGCCCTACGCCGTGCTGTCCAGCGAGCAGTATCTGCCCTACGACGAGGAGGATCCGCTGCCGCCGCGCATCTCGACCTTTGTGGAACAGGAGCTGATGCGTGGCGAAATCGCCCAGGCGATGTTTGATTTGGTCTTCCAGGGGGTGGATTTACCCTCTACAACCTATGAGAACCTGCGCGATCGTTGGGACGCCCTCATCGATGGCTATATTCCCAGGCTGGGCAACGTGCATGCAGCCCGCCCCGGTGACTTTGGCCGGCGTGTGCTACGTTCCATGCGGCGGCGTATCCGGGCCGTGGACATGGGCTTTGCCGGAGAACGCTTGCTCTCCCGTATGGACCTGCGCAATATCCACTTTGCCGACCTGG
The DNA here is from genome assembly GCA_963700285.1 of uncultured Chloroflexia bacterium. Lineage (GTDB taxonomy): Bacteria > Chloroflexota > Anaerolineae > JAAYZQ01 > JAAYZQ01 > CAWANP01. The sequence continues at coordinate 47,191 of CAVOXA010000005.1, forward strand.
TGGGCACCTTTTTCGATTATGCCATCATTGCCCGCTACTTCCGCCAGGCCAGGGTCGCGGAACTGGAGCAGGTCAGCGGCGCCCGGCAGAAATTCTTTGTCATCCCCATGTCCAGCGGCAGTCGCAAGCTGCTGATGTACGACCTCACCTCGCGCATCGTCGACGCCGAGTCGCTGCCCGATCAACATGGTGGTCGTGTCCAGTTGGGCCCGCACCGGCTGGAACGTGATTTCCCCCAACGTGCTCATCGACGCCACGGCGACCCGTGATGTCACCGCCTGGCAGCAACTGCGCGGCCGGGCGATACGCGCCCGGCGTACCTGGACCAACGACTGCTATCGCCTGATCATGGCGCTCATTGGCAGCCAGATGCACGGCCTGGTGGATCACGAGGACATGCCCGAAGATGTGGCCGACGTTCTGGGACAGGTTGAGCAGCAGCAGGGTGAGATCGTGTTGGACGACCGCCTGAAGGCGCTGCTGGCCGAGGTCACGGAGGCTGAACTGTACGGGCGCGTTCAAGCCCGGGGTTTGTCGAGCCTGACGGATGAAGAGCGGACCGAGGTTGCCATCGCCCTCATGCGCCACTATAACAAGGTCACCCACATCTTTGAGTTGGTGAAGGCCTACGGATCGACCAGCCAGGTAGAGTACAATCGCCCGGAGCGGGTATGGCAGCGCCGGGCCAACATCGCTGCCAAACACGAGTACGAGGTTGCCGTCAATCCCTTTAGCGGCCAGAAACTGACAGGCGACGGCCACGCTCCCTTGGTGTATGCCCAGGACCCGCGCGCCGACGTGCCCGCCGAGCTGCAGCAGCACCTGGTTGAGGCCGTCGACGGCAGCGATGACCGGATCGTCGCTGGCTGGCTTCAGTATAGCCTGCCAGGGGGTGCCCTCAGCGAGCAGTAGTCATGATCGGGGCCGGGGGACCGGCCCCTTTTCTTAGCATCACCTGCGCAAGCATACTCACCGCGAACCGCCGTCTCAACAATTCGGATGAGAAGATGCCTGCTCTGAGGCATCTTTTTCTTTGGGAGAATTCATGGTTATTATCGATGCGGCTCGCGTGAAAAACTGCTAAACTGGAGTCATCTATGAGCCTTGAGAGGGTGTCTGGCATGCTGTAGCGCTTCGCTGTCAAGGGACTAGGTAGCAAACGTCCTGGACGTATCCAGCAGCATCGACAACTCCTGTCTCGAACAAATCCAATCTGCAGAAAGAGGTACCTGACATGGCATTAGGCTTAATTCTCGGAATCGTCAACTGAGTGGTCCTGAACGCGCTGATCATCTGGATCGTGGGCAAGCTCAATCTGGGCCTGCGCGTCAGCGGCTTTGGCGGCGCCATCCTGGCGGCCATCATCATCGCCGTCGTGAGCTGGGTCATCGCCTGGCTTCTGGGCCTACTGGGCATCACGATCGGGGGCGGGCTTCTGGGTGCAATCGTGTCCCTCATCATTGCCGCGGTCGTCTTGCTGATCAGCGACAGGATCCTCCCCGGGCTGGAGGTCAAGGGTTTCTCGGGAGCGATCATCGCCGCCATCGCCATCGCGGTCGTGCACTGGCTCATCGCCTGTGCGCTCGCGACACTGGGCATGGCCCTTGCCTAGGCTTGCAAGGGACCGCCCGGCCACAGGTTGGGCGGTCCCCCTCTTTTTTGTTACGCCTGGGCTCCATCGTGCCAACCCTGCGGGGGCTTGGGATTCTCGCAGATCCCTTGAGTAATGGGAGGCAACGAAATGAGTAAGGTCTATTTACAAAGAGCGGGTGCCCTGCCCGATGAGCTATTGGGGCGTGTTGAAGAAGACGGCCGAATAATCGCGAATGATCATCACGAAAAGCGATGCGCGGTGGACAAAGATCTGCTACACTCGCATCCAAACTTACAAGAGGTGTCACCTATGAAAACGAATCGTTTCTTTTTCTTGGTCTTGGGACTTTTAGTCGTGGGGCTGCTGGTCGCGGCATGCGGCTCGGAGACGCCCACAGCCACGCCGGAGCCACCGGCGCCTACTATTGAAGTACTGCCAACCGATACAGCCGTGCCAGTTGTGCCTACGGTGCCTCCGCCGACACCCGGCGCGCAGCTAGATGACACCCTGCAGCGGGTGCAGTCCTCTGGACACATGGTGGTGGGGACGTCGGCCGACTATCCACCCTTTGAGTCCTATAACTCCGACTTCCAGCTCGATGGCTTTGACATCGCCTTGATGGACGAGATTGCCCGGCGGCTGGGCGTTACGGTCGACTATCACGACATCGCCTTCCAGGGCTTGGGTGACGCCATCCAGTCCAAGCAAGTTGACCTGGCCATTGCCGCCATCTCGGCAAATCCCGAGCGGGCGCAGGTGATGGACTTTTCCAACGTGTATTACATCAGCGAGGATGGGGTCCTGGCTGGCAAGGATTCAAGCATTGCCGCCCTAACGTCGCCAGCCGATCTGGCCGCCTGGCGCGTAGGCGTCGAGCGGGGCTCGGTCTTTGAGGGCTGGCTCGAGAACACGCTGGTGAGCACGGGCCAGATGCCCCAGACCAACCTGTTCGCCTACGAGAAGGCCGGGGATGCGACGCGGGACCTGCAGGAGCAACGGCTAGACCTGGTTGTGATGGATCTTCTGCCGGCCGAGGCGGCGCTGGCTGGGGGACAGCTCAAGCTGGTGGGGCAGGGACTGAACCAGGAGCGGTTCGCGATTGCCCTGCCCAAGGGCGAAGACACGCTCCGGGATGAGGTCAACCGCATCCTGACCGACCTGCAGAACGAGGGTGTGCTCGCCCAGTTGGCACAGCAATACCTGGGCATCGATCCTGCCGCGCTTGTCCCCCTGCCGCCAGCCGAGGCTCCGACGCCCACCCCCCAACCAGTTGCAGCGGCGCCCACCCAGGCGCCTGCGGCCCAGCCATCTGCACCGGCACCTACCCAGGCGCCGGCAGCCCAGCCGGCCTGCAGCGATGCCATGGTCTTTGTCCAACATCTCAACTACGATGACCGGGGCATGTCTGCGCCGGCCCAGTTCAATCCAGGCGCGCAGTTCACCAAGGGCTGGCGGGTGCAGAACACCGGCACCTGCACCTGGAACACCGGATACCAGCTTGTTTTTGCCAGTGGAAATGTGCCGCAGGCCAAGATGGGCGGCAGCCCGGTGAAGGTGGCGCGCCAGGTGCAGCCCGGCGAGAGCTATGACGTCCAGCTCAACCTCGTTGCACCGCTCAAGGTGGGTACCTACCAGGGCCTGTGGCAGTTGCAGAACGGCAAGGGCCAGGCTTTTGGCGAGCGGCTACCGGTCGGCGTACAGGTGGTTGCCCAGCCGGCGCCCACGCCGAAACCGACCCAGCCGCCCGCGGCCGGTATCAACTTCAGTGTGAACCGCACGGACATCCGGAACGGCGAATGTGTAGACTTTACCTGGCGGGTGGACAACGTCAACGCGGTCTATTTCTATCGCGAAGGCAAGAACTGGGAGAACCATGGTGTGGGCGGCGATGGGCGCCAGCAGGAGTGCCCGGCTCACACCCAGACCTACAACCTGCGGGTCGTCAAGCGTGACAACTCGGTGGATACCCGGCAGATCACCATCGGTGTCGAAGAGCCGCCCGCTCAGGCCGATGCCCCCAACATCAAGCGCTTCACGGTCGAACCTGGGACGGTCAACCTCGGCGACTGTGTGGACATTCGCTGGAACGTCGAGGGCAACATCGACAAGATCACGGTCTGGTTCGAGGGCACGGCTTTGTGGGAAGGCGCGCCGGTGAAGGGGAACACCCAGCACTGCCCGGAGGGCGCCGGACCTGTGGGCTATAGCCTCGAGGCGACGGCCATCGGCGGGGCTACCAGCCGCAGCCAGCAGACCATCACCGTGGTTGCAGACCAGCCCGTGCCTCAGCCGACGGAGGTCCCCGAGTTCCCAGATCCGCCGACGATCGATGGCTTTGGCGTCAGCCCGAGCGAGATTAACGTTGGCGAATGTGTGACCATCAACTGGTCCACGGGGGGCGGCACCAGCTACGTCCGGATCCTGCGCAATGGCAGCATCATCCTTGATGACGCCGGCTTCAGCGGCCAGGAAACCGATTGTCCGGCGGCGGGCGAATACTACTACCAGTTGGAGGCCCACAACCCCTACGAGGTGGTGGAGACTCGGGATGCGACGGTCCTGGTCTGGGATTCTTCCCCGGAGATGATCGTCGACCCAACTGAGGAGCCCGCTGATACAGAGGCCATCACCGTCACCGAAACGATCACAAACCCCTAGTTTCGCCACCAGGGAGGGCGGCAAGGGACACTTGCCGCCCTCCTAGGCCCAATCAGGAAGGACAAGACCAGGCAGATGACCCACACCCACCCAGCCAGGCCCGAGCCACATCAGCAGGACATCGAAATTGAAGCGGCCAACTACCTGTCCACAATCATTGCCTCCGTACCGGGCATCATGGCCCAGTCGCTGAGGGCCATGATGGAGTCCTTGCCTCCGGTACAGGTCGTGGGTATGGCTGCCGGCTGTCTCTCCGCGCTGCAGATGGTACGCGACACCCAGGCTGATCTGGTCGTCATCGATTCCAACCTGCCCATCGAGGATGTCTACATGCTGCTGCAGCAAATGAAGCGTGAGGGGCTGCCGGCTCGCTCCATCGTGCTGGCGGCAACCCGGAGCCATGCGCAACGAGCGCGCGCCGCGGGCGCGGATATCGTGTTCCGCCGCGAGAGTTCCACCAGGCAACTCAGCGCGCTTGTGGCCAATCTCGCGGCTTGAGGTCGGCTGGAGGTTTGAGTCAGTGCGGCTGTGACGAGAGGTGGCAAAGCTTTGAACATCAGGATCCTGTTCGTCGAAAAGGATCTGACCACCGCTGATCTACTGGCCCCCAGCCTGCAACGAGCTGGATATCGGGTGACCGTTGCGCATACCTCGCGCCAGGCATCGGGCCGTGCACGTACCGCACGGCCGGATCTACTCATCATAGATGTGGCGTCGTTTGGCCCAAGGGGGTACAGCGTCAGCGAGGCGATCCGTGCCCGCCTGGACGGCGTCGCCAGCATCCTGCTCCTGCCCGAGGGACACGAAAGCGTGGGCAGTAGCGCCGAAGCCTTTCTGACGCCTCCTTTCACCTCACGGCGCCTGCTGTACCGGGTCAAGAATCTGGCCCGCTCCTTGCCCAACCGCGAGATCCGGGCCGGTAGCCTTGCCCTGGACCCTGACGCGCGCACGCTTCGCTGGGGTGAGACAACCGTACAACTGCGGCCCAAGGAGGTGGACCTGCTGGCTCTGTTTGTGCGCCGTCGAGGCAAGGTCCTCAGCCGCCAGGAGATCATGGAGAAGGTCTGGGAGACCGACTATCTGGAGGACACCCGCACGCTCAACGTCCACGTGTGCTGGCTCCGCGCCAAGATCGAGGACACACTCGGTGCGCCGCGCTGCCTGCGGACAGTCCGCGGCGTGGGTTATCGTTTTGATGTGCCGGAACCAGACGCAGACTTGGCTCCAGAAGACACCGCCGGCTCGTGAGGATGTCAGGCACGCAGAAACGAGCTCGTTGCGATACAGCACCATTCGTGGGCCCGGCAAGGCGGGGGTAATCAAGGCGACTATGAACCTTTACGGGTTCGGGACCTTGCACTGTTGGCCTCATGCCTGACGTGATAGACTCAATTCTGAAAGGGGACGCCATGACCTCAAGACACAAACGGATTCTTCTGATCGCCGTACCGGCCATTCTCCTACTGCTGGTCGCGGTCATCGCCGGGACCTACTGGATGATTGGGCCGGCGGTGCGGTGTGAATTGCCTGAACAAGCGACCGCTGAGGCGGGTTGGACGGCTCGAACCATCATCTCTGCCGGTCTGGAGCGCTGTTATTCCCTGTATGCTCCACCCACGTACGACTCGTCCCAACCACTGCCCGTTGTTTTTAGCTTCCACGGCTTCCTGTCGAATCCGGAGAGCCAGGCACTGATCAGCGGCTGGCACAAACTCGCTGACCAGGAGGGCTTTCTGGTGGTTTACCCTCAGGGTCAAAAGTTCCCCCAGCGGTGGGATTCCGGCGCAACCTGGGGCGATTCGAACGTGGATGACGTCCAGTTCTTTCGCGACATCCTAGATGATCTGTCGTTGGTTGCCGCAGTGGATCGTTCGCGGGTCTATGTCAACGGCTTTTCGAATGGCGGCGGTATGACGGTCCGCATCGGCTGTGAGGCATCCGACCTGATGGCGGCCATAGGCACGGTGGCCGCGGCGGTCGTCTCCATGGAGGATTGCAGTCCCTCCCGCTCCGTGCCGGTCATGGCATTTCACGGTACAGCCGACCCCATCGTAAACTACGAAGGTGGCGACATGCGCGGCTGGCTGCTGCGCTGGGGGGCAGGCGTCTCGGACGCGCCCACCTACTTTGTGGCCGCCCAGGACTGGGTCGCTACCTGGGCGGAGAGCAACGGCTGTGATGCCGTGCCGGAGGACATCCCGGCGCAGGGCGACGCGAGCGGCGTGCGCTTCATCGGGTGTGACGAGGATGCTGAGGTGGTCTTTTATACCATCGATGGCGGGGGACACGCCTGGCCCGGCGGCTGGCCAATCCCCGGCGTGGGCAAGACCAGCCAGGACATCGACGCGACCGAGGAGTTGTGGAGGTTCTTCCAATCGTATCGCCTGGAAGATCAGCCATAGACTACTCCCCTCCCACACTCCCACATCGCTCAACGAGGTAGCCTCCTTTTCCTTCTTGTGCTATAATCCGCTTGGCTCTTTTCCGTGGCTCAGCTAGAATCCTGTCATGAGGATTTCGTGCATGGTTGTCCGCGAGGTTTGAGAAATGCAAGAGGCAAGGCTGATCCGGGTGCTGGTGGTGGAGGACCATGCGGTGGTTCGGGAGGGTTTGTGTTCTCTGCTCACCGCCAGGTACGGTGTCCAAGTCGTCGGTCAGGCCGCCGATGGCTTCGAGGCTGTGGAAAAGGCGGAGGCGCTGAAACCGGACGTGATCCTGATGGACCTGGCCATGCCGCGCATGACAGGACTGGAGGCCATCCTGAAGATCCGGGAGAAGGATCCGGATGCCCGCATCCTGGTTCTGACAAGCTTCAGCGAGGACACCAAGGTCTCGGCGGCGATCAGGGCCGGTGCGATGGGCTTTCTCCTGAAGGACTCCAGCGTCGATGATCTGGCTCATGCCATCCAGAGTGTGTATCGGGGCAACCTGTCGCTGCCGCAAGGGCTGGCCCAGAGAATGATGGCCGGACTCTTTGGCACGGAAGGCGATGCAGCGCCGATGGAGCAACTGACCAGGCGCGAGCTGGATGTGCTCAAGTGCGTGGCACAAGGCATGTCCAACGCCGAGATCGCCCAAGACCTCTCGATCAGTGTGCCTACCGTGCACTCACACGTGCACAACCTGCTGGACAAGCTGAACCTGACGAGCCGCACCCAGGCTGCCCTGTATGCGGTCGAGATCGGCCTGGTCACACCCCAGAACTGAGTGGATCGTCCAGCTCTACAGCTCTACCAGGTTGAGCCGATGCTGCGATGCGCGTGCCATCGCCAGGGCGCGGACGAGATCTCCAGCCGGCCGCCCAGCCGCTCGATGCGCTCGCGCATATCGTCGAGACCATATCCAGACGAAACCTGTTGCGGGTCGAAGCCGCAACCGTCATCGGCGACCCCCAGATCTACCTTGGAAGCGCTTAGCCATAGCCGCACCGTCACCTCCGAGGCTCCGGCGTGCTTGAGCGTGTTGTTCAAGGCTTCCATGGCCAGGTAGTAGAGCTCTCTTTCCAGGGCCGGGGGCAGTTCCAGGCTCTCCTTCCGCCTGATAGATGATGGTCGCCTTCATGCCTGCGCGCCGCTCCACGGCGTCGAAGCGCTGCTCAAGGGTCCGGATCAAGCCCTCTTGCTCCAGCACTTCCGGCCGCAACTCGTACAGCAGCAGACGCATCTCGCGCAGGGCTTGGAGTGCGGTGCCCTCCAGCCGACTGAGGCTGGTAATCAGCCGCTCGGTATCCCCTTCTTCGGCAGCATCACGCCCTGACCGGGCAAAGAGGCTCAGGCTGTAGAGCGACTGGGTGACCGAGTCGTGCAGGTCGCGGGCCAATCTCCCCCGCTCCTCCAACGTGACTGCGGCCTCAATGACGCTGGCGCAGCCGGTGGTTCTCCACGCTCACGCCAACTTGCTCGGCCAGGGCCAGCAGAAGTGAGCTTTCATCCAGTGAGAACCCGTGAGGAGAGGCCCGATAGTAACTAACCCATCCGCCGGGGATCGGCACCCCCAGGTAGGTCGGAAACCCATCCAGGTGGAGTTGGCGGGGCAGCGCGGCCACCCTTTCCTGATCAGCGATCACAATGGGTTCCCCGATCTGGTCGAGCCGCCGCAAGAATTCACTGTCAACGACAATGGCCAGCAATCGCTGGCGCATCCCGGGAGGCAGGTTGCCCTGGGCGGCCAGTGTCAGGGTCGTTCTCTCCTGCGTCGAGAAGGTGGATGCACATGGCATCGCAGGAGCCAAGTTCCAGAATGCGGCCGGGGACCGGATCCAGCATGTCCGGTAGGTCCTGCGTGCCGATGGCCAAGGTGGTCAGGTCGAAAAAGGTGGCTAGCTCCCGGGTGCGAGCCGCAATGCGTTGGTCCAGGGTTTCCAGAACCTCTTCCCGCAGCAGGGCGCTACCCAGAATCCCGACAATGACCTCCAACACCTGGAGGTGCCGCCGGAGATCCAGTTCGGAAGAGGCCAGGCAATGGCAGCCCAGAAAGCCGATCATCTCCTGCCTGGCATAGACCGGTATCACCAGATGGGATCCGCCGACATCCTCGAAGAGGGAGATCTTCGTCCTGGCGCACGCGAGCAGCCGGAGACATATCTTCAACGCAAAACCGATCCTCGCTCACGTAGCTCCTCGAGCCAACCAGGCAACTTCTGGCAGCGTCCCGCCCTCGACGCCATCGAAGATTGGCGCCACCCCGGAGGCACACCATTCGTGGACCCTGCGTACCGTCTGGCCGTCACTCTGCAGGTGAACCAGAAAGACCCGGTCGGCGCCAACGAGTTCGCCGGTCTCGGCCAGTACGTTGGCAATGGCCTGGTCAAAGTCGGTGGCCTGCATCAATCTTGTGGAGATGGTGGCCAGGCCCTGCTGGACGACCAGTCGCTCTCGGGTCTCGGCTTCGGCCCGCTGACGTTGATCTACCTCACGCTGGAGGCGTTCGACGGCGTCATTGAGCTCGGCTGTCCGCATCCTGGACCCGCTGCTCCAACTGGTCGTGGGCTTCCTGCAGGGCGGCTTCGGCCTGCCAGCGCTGCAGCGCGCTGCCGATCATCTGGGACGCTGTGCGCAGCACCGTGATCTCCTGTGCGTCCCATTCCCGAGCCGTCTGGCAGTCGTCAAAGCCGACGTAGCCCCACCACTCGTCGCCAAAGTGGATGGGGAAGAACTGTACCGACAGGATCGACTGCTCCAGCAGGCTCTTGCGCAGGTCGGGCGTGGAGGCAAAGAGCTCCACGGTTGGCCCACCGCGGGGTTGGCCCGCCTCTAGTGTCCTGCGATTCTGCTGCGGTGCCAATGACCAGGGCCGTTTTTGGTGGAGGGGGTCGTCAAGATGGCTTGGCAAGCCAGGCACGACCGCCTCGGCCACGATGCGGGTGCAGAAACCCGCCTCGGGATCGTGAAAGTTCCGGTAGACATAGGCCCGGCTGGCCTGCACGGCTTCCAGTAGATAGGCGAGCGTTTCGTTCAGCAGACCTCTGTTCAAGAACTGAGGGTCAACTGCCTTGAGCAGTACTTGCGACGAGGCGGCCAGGGCTTGTTCGTGCCGCACCCGTCGCTCCAGAGCTTGTTCTGCTCGCTTGCGGGCCGTGATATCCTGCTTGACCGCCACAAAGTGGGTGATTGTACCCAATCTGTCCCGCACGGGCGAGATGATGGCCGATTCCCAGTAGTAATGCCCATCCTTTCTCTTGTTGAGTAGCTCCCCCTCCCACACCTGGCCGCGGGTGATGGTCTGCCATAGCTCTGTGTAGACCTCTGGGGGCATCTGCCCCGACTTGAGGATGCGGGGGTTCTGCCCCATCGCCTCCTGGGCCGTATGGCCGGTGATGCGCGTAAAGGCAGGGTTCACAAACTCGATGCGGCCCTCCAGGTCTGTGACGAGAATCGTGCTGTCACTCTGCTCGACAGCCCTCGAGAGCTTCCGCAACTGCTCTTCAGCTTCTGTACGCTGGGTGATATCCGTAGAGATTCCGCCGATCCGGTAGCCTTTTTCGGTCCTGATCGGAAACAGCCGTTGCTCCACATTCCGGATCGCCCCATCGGTGCGCCGGTAGACGGCTTGAAGGGTCTCGTCCAGCCAGGGGGCTTCTCCCGTATGCAGAGCTCCCACCATCCCGGCTTTCAACCGCTCGTACGTTTCGGCTGTTCTATGTTCATTTGTGACGAGCCGGAATTGGACATCCCAGGCAGGAACGCCCAGCACCTCCTGGCGTGTCAGCCCCGCGATCGCCTCCAGGCTAGAGTTCCACTCGATGACGGCGCCTCCCTCGTCGACCACGAATATGCCATCGGCAGACTGCTCGACGAAGCCACGAAACTTGGCCTCGCTCTGTTGAAGGGCCAGCAAGGCTTGCACCCTCTCGGTGATATTCTCGTGAGCGATCGCCACCTGGACGCCTTGAGGGCTCTCAAAGCGGGTCACCCGCATCTCAAACCATCGCTCTTCCCCCGGGCTGTGGCAGGGATACTGCAGCCAGAACTGGGGACGTTGGCCAGCCATCACCTCGCGGAGCCCCGCGACTACGTCCTGTGCGGTCTGGGCTTCCGCCCCTACTGCCGCCTCGGTTGCCACCAGGTAGTTGCGGCCTACGCCATCGTCCTCCCAGGCCAGGCTGTTCTGCTTAGCAAAGCGACGCCACGAGGCATTGACGGTCACAATCGTTCCCTCGCTGTCCAGGATAGCGATATGGGCCGACAGGGAATCGAGTGCGGCCTGCAGGAACTCCTGGGACTGGCGCAAGGCGTCTTCGGCCCGCTTGCGCTCGGTGATGTCGCGGATCGCAGCCACCCGGACAGGACGTCCCTGGTAGGGAATCACCCTGACGCGGACTTCGGAGTCAAAGACCGAACCATCCTTGCGCACGCCTTTCGATTCATAGGGCGTTTCATCTCCCAAGGCAACGTACCCGGCAACCTTGTCGTGAGCTTCGGGGGGGAAGAGCATGTAGACACTCTGCCCGACCAGTTCAGCCTGGTCGTAGCCGAACAGTTCTAGGGCTGCCTCGTTCGCCTGGAGGATGGTTCCCTGATCGTGGATGACCACCGCCTCGAAGGCTGATCGGAAAACAAGGTGCCACCAGGGCTGGCTGACGGTAACCCGGATCGACGTCCCGTCCTCATTCCACAAGCCGTCATCATTGGCGGCTTTGACCCGAAAGGTGTAGGTTCCGGGCGGCACGTTGGTGTACACCGCCTTGCGGTCCCGGGCATCGGTATAGATCCAGTCCCGATCAAAGCCCTCCAGTTGGTAGGCAAAGCGGTTCTTGTGGGGCTGGCGGTAGTTGAGGGCCGAGAACTCGAAGGCAAAGATATAGTCCTCAGGAGCCAGCTCGATCTGCTCAGCGAAGTTGATGTGCTCCTTGAGCGGTCCCGACTCGCTGATTGGCACCGGCTGGTTGCCCAGCAGAAAGTCGGTCAGTACCACGGGCGGCAGGTAGGGGTTCTCCTGGATGTCGCCAGGATGAAAGACATTGAAGCCGTTGATGCCGCCAAAGTAGAGCCTGCCCAGCCGGTCCTTGTAGAACGCCCCATCGGCGAACTCGTTGGCCTGTACACCGTCGTGCACATCATAGTGGGTGAAGCGCTCTGTGGTGGGATCGAAGCGGTTGATGCCCCGGTTGGTGCTCAACCACAAACACCCGTGATCGTCGACCAGCACGCCGTACACGACGTCGTTGCTCAGCCCATCCTTCTCCCGGTAGGCCGTGAACCGTCCGGTCTCTGGGTCGAAGCGATTGAGCCCTCCCCGGGTTCCGATCCATAGATGGCCCTGCGCATCCTCGGCAATGCAGGTGACATAGTCATGACTGAGGCTGTAAGGATCTCCCTTGCAGTGCCGATAGCGGATGAACCTTGACTCATCCCCAGGCGCGAATCTGTTGAGCCCGCCATTGGTTCCGATCCACACGCGGCCTGCAGCATCGGTATGGATGGCCCGGACCAAGTCGTGGCTGATGCTGTCCGGGTCATTCTCGTCGTGCAGATACCGGACGAATCCCTGAGCCGCATCCGCCCGGTTTAATCTGTTGAGGCCGCCATACGTGCCAATCCATAGGTTCCCCTTGCCGTCCTCGGCAAGCGCCAGGATGAGATTGTGACTGAGACTGGAAGGGTCGTCTTGTTTGTGCCGATAGCGGACAAAGGTTGGAGGCGAATCCGGGTCGTCGCCCGGTACCAGCCTGTGCAGCCCAGCACCGGTGCCAATCCACAATCGACCCTGAGCATCCTCACAAAGGGCCAAGACAGCGTTGTCGCCCAAGGGCTGCGAGCGATTCGCGTCGGGCAGAGCCCGTCCAGTCACCCAGACTGTGCGGATCGTCCTCGCGGTGGCCAAAGTGAACAAACCCGGCCATCGCCTCGTCCGTCGTGCTCCTGTTCAGCCCGCCACCATAGGTGCCGATCCACAGAAAGCCCTGAACGTCCTCCAGGAATGCAGTGACCGCATTGCTGCTCAGCGCACCCGGCGTCTTTTGCTCTCTGCGAAAGTGACCGAACGCCCGGGTGCTTCTGTCGAACTTGTTGAGCCCCACCGAGTGCCGATCCACAGGATGCCCTGGGCATCCTCTGCCAGGGACAGGATCTCGCTGTAACTCAGACTGGCAGGATCGCCTTCCTCGTGGTAGTGCCTGGCGGAATCGCTTCGTTGGTCTGTCGAGCTCGTTGAGCCCACGTCCGGTGCCCACCCACAGCGTGCCTGCGGCGTCCTCAAGCAGCGTTGTGACATAGTCGTGGCTCAAGCTATGGGGATTGCCACCCTCATGCTGGTACCGGACGAACGAGGGTAACTGAGCTGCGGTGTCCAGCGCGTTCAGGCCGCCTGTCTCTGTCCCAATCCACAAGACCCCCTGGGCATCCTCACAAAGGGCAGTGACATTGTTGCTGCTCAGGCTGTGCGAGTCTTCCCTTCTGTGCCGGTATCGTGCGAATTCCCCGGTCTCCCGGTCGAGTCGGGCGAGCCCTCCCCCATGCGTCCCGACCCACAGGGCACCGCGAGCATCCTCCAGGAGGGCCATGACGGTGTTGCTGCCCAGGCTGTGCGGATCTTCTGGATCATGCTGGTAGGCGGTCGAAGCGTCCAGTCCGCCGATCGAGCCGGTAGAGGCCCTGTCCCACCGTCCCAATCCACAGCATGCCTTGAGAATCCTCAAGAATCGCTCGGACCATGACCCGATCCAGGCCAGGTGGATCCTCTTGATTCGACCGGTAGGGGGTGAACACCTCGGACCTTTTGTCAAATCGCACCAGTCCCCGATCCGTGCCCAGCCACAGATCGCCTTCAGAGTCTTCCAGGATGGCATAGATCACGTTGGTGCTGAGGCTGGTCGGGTCGGTTGGGTCGTGGCGATAGACGGTGAATGTATACCCATCGTATTTGTTGAGTCCGTCCTGCGTGCCGATCCACAGGAACCCCTGGCTGTTCTGTAGAACCGAATACACGCAGCCTTGAGATAGCCCATCCTGCGAGCCCCAAACGCTCAAAGCGGGTGACATTGCCTTCTACACGTTCGCACTTTGGTTGCCTCCTAGCAAGCAGCGCCGGAACCGCACATCCGAGAGGCGGTTCGCTGACCCTGCCATTATAGCACGTCGAGCTGTGTGGGGTCAACTGCGATCTGGGGTCGCAAAGGCGCCGGTTGGACCCTTGAATCGCTACGGCGAGCCAGGCGCCGGCGGAGAATGGTCCTTGTACAGGCGTGGTGCGCCCTGAAATACTGGCAACGACGGCTTGGGCATCCAGGAGTCACAGACTTGACATCCTCTGCGGCACATGATAGAATCCTGCGCCTGTACTAAACGACCGTTCAGTCAGGCTGACGGCCCAGCTTGGCTGGGTTGACCTGTTCCCGTGAGAGGCAGAGGAGGCCAAGATGGTGACAAGCGACCAGGCCGCAGGACGACAATGCATCCTGGAGCAAGCACAACAGCTCTTTTTCGCGCATGGTTATCATGGCGTGTCCATCCGCGATATCGTCCAGGCCTGCGGGCTGTCCAACGCGGCGCTCTACTATCACTTTGGGAGCAAGCAGAATCTCTACGTAGAGGTGATCAGAGGGTTTGTGGCCAGCGTGGTCCAGCCGGTGCAGGAGGCGGAAGCGGGCAGCGGCTCCAGCCGTGAGCGACTGACCAGAATGGTTCTGGCGTTCGCCCGGTTTAGCTCCGAGTCACGGAGCGAGCTTCACACGCTGCTGCGTGACCTCACAGCGTGTGAGGGCGAGGAGATCCAGCAGTTGATCCCCGAGGTGACAGGGCAGGTCCTGTCCCCGTTTGCCGCGGTCCTGGAGGATGGCATCGCCGCCGGCGAGATACGAGCGGTGGATGTGCATCGTACCAGCTTCTTGCTGATGGGCATGCTCAACTCCCTGGCCGCTCGCCGCATGCATGGACCTGTGGCCGAGACCACTGGCAGAGGACGTGGATCTGGCAATCAGCACACTATTTGAAGGGATTGGCACATAGATGGTAGCGCGCAGAACAGGGTTTGAGGCAAGGCGATGCCGGCACGATACTCAAGCCGTCATCGGAACCGATCATCCAGTTGCGGGACCTGGTCAAGGTCTACGAAACCGGAGCAGGTGGTTTCACGGCCATAAACGGCATCAACCTGGATATCCACAGGGGAGAGTTCCTGGGGGTCATCGGCAAGTCGGGCGCCGGCAAGACCACGCTGCTCAACCTGATCTCCGGCGTCAGCGAGATCACCTCGGGTGAGGTGCTCTTTTACGCGGCGTCGATTCCGACGCGCGCGACAATGGCCAGCGAGCAGCGCAGCGAAAGGCCATCTCGGTGCACGGCATGAACGAGAACGAGCTGGCCGTGTGGCGCGGCAACAACATGGGGATCGTGTACCAGTCCTTCGAGTTGATGCCTCAACTGAACCTGGTGCAAGAACATCATGCTGCCCCAGGACTTTTCTGGGCACCTACCGGCCCAGAATCAGCCAGGAGCACGCGCTGGAGCTGCTGGACAGGGTCGAACTGACCGAACACGCCTACAAGCTGCCGGCGCATACCTCCGGCGGCCAGAAGCAGCGCATCGCCATTGCCCGGGCCCTGGTCAACGACCCGCCGGTGATCATTGCCGACGAGCCGACCGGCAATCTGGACACGGTGACCACCGAGACGATTTTCCGGATCTTTGAGGCCCTGGTGGCACAGGGCAAGACCATCATTCTGGTCACGCACGACAACAGCCTGGCCGCTCGCTTTTCGCGGCGGGTGTACATCTCCGATGGCAAGGTTGTGGACAGCTACGACCAGAGCACGTTTTGCGGCAGAGAGAGAACCCGGTGATGCCTCTGCAAGCGATCGAGTCCGTTGCCGTGGCTGCCACGGAACAGTCCGGGACAGGCGAGCGGGCAGGGACGAAGCCGCAAGCGCCAGGGAACAACGGACCCGCCGTGCAGGCCTCCGAACCGGCACCAGAGCGATGCGGCAATCGTCCTGCGCGATGTGGTCAAGACCTATGTGAACGCCGCGGGTGAGTTCCCCGCCCTGAAGGGCATCAACCTGCAGATGTGCTACGGGCAGTTTGTCTCCCTCGTCGGCAAGTCTGGCTGTGGCAAGTCCACGCTGCTGAACATGCTCACCGGCATCGATCACCCCACCTCGGGCGAGGTGATCGTGGGCGGGCAGAACATCTACGAGATGACCGAAAGCCAGCGGGCGTTGTGGCGCGGCCGCAACGTGGGCATCGTCTTTCAGTTCTTCCAGCTCCTGCCGACGCTGACGCTGCTGGAGAACACGATGCTGCCCATGGACTACTGCGACGTATACCGGACCAGCGAACGACCGCAGCGCGCCATGGAGCTGCTGGCAATGGTCGGGCTGGAGGAGCAGGCCCACCAGCTGCCGGCCTCGGTGTCCAGCGGGCAGCAGCAGAGCGCCGCCATCGCCCGGGCGCTGGCCACCGATCCGCCGATCATCGTGGCCGACGAGCCGACCGGCAACCTGGACTCGCGCTCGGCGGAGGCCATCCTGCGCCTGTTCGGAGAGCTGGCCGATCAGGGCAAGACGATTCTGCTGGTCACCCACGATCCCTCCTTTACCAAGGCCACCGACCAGACGGTGATCCTCTCCGATGGCGAGATCATCGACGAGCTGGTGGCGCGGGCCCTGCCTCTGCTGAGCCATCCGCAGATGCTCGAGGCGACCCACCAGGCCGAGAAGCGGCGGTATGAGCCGGGCTCGCTGATCATCCAGCAAGGGCAGCAGGTGGACCATTTCTTTATGATCGCCAGCGGAGAGGTAGACGTTGTGCTCAGCAGTCCGGGCTGTCCGGAGATTTCCCTGGCCCGCCTGGGAGAGGGCCAGTTCTTTGGCGAGGTCGAACTGCTGCACAGCGAGAACTCGATCGCCAGCGTGCGCGCTGCCGCCACGGGACCGGTCGAGCTGTCGTTGCTGTCCAAGAATGGCTTCCAGCAAGTTGCTGGGAGGATCGCCGTCCACGCGGGAGATGGTGGCCAAAGTGGCCCAGACGCGCCTGGAGGAGAATCTGGCGCAGAATGGGCCATTCTGGGGATTGCGAATAAGGGGGCACAGATGAAACAGATCGAGGGCGATTCTCAAGGGAGTGCGAAACGTCGATATCTACTATCAGGGTTGGCTACCAGACGAGAGCGCAAAAGCTGTGTTGCTGGTGGTTCACGGGCTGGGCGAACACTGCGGACGCTATATGAATGTGGTCAATCATTTTGTCCCTCTGGGCTATGCCGTCTATGGGCTTGATCATATTGGTCACGGCAGATCGGAGGGAGCGCGCGAGTACGTCGAACAGTTCAACGATTTCACCGATACGCTGACCATCTTTTGCGACATGATCATAGAATGGCAGCCGGACAAGGCTATCTTTATCCTGGGTCACAGTCTGGGTGGTCTGATCACAGCCTACTACCTGCTGGATTGCCAGGACAAATTCCAGGGAGCGGTTATCTCCGCTCCGGCTGTCAAGGTTGGAGACAGCGTCTCGCCGGCGACTATGGCCATGAGCAAGGTCCTGTCGAAATTGGCGCCAAAGATGGGCCTGATCGCGTTGGATGCCAGCGGCGTTTCGCGTGACCCAGAAGTGGTGGATGCCTATGTGAATGATCCCCTGGTCTACCATGGAAAGACCACTGCGCGGTTGGCAGCGGAATCATTGTCCGCCATGCTGCGAGTCACTGATGAGGCCGGCAAGATCACGCTGCCAATCCTTATCGTACAGGGCAGCCAAGACAGCTTGGTTGAACCAGCCGGTGCCCAGATGCTCTATGACAAAGCCAGCTCCGAAGACAAGAGCCTCAAGATCTATGACGGGCTGTATCACGAGGTATTCAACGAGCCAGAATGCGACCGCGTTCTAAAGGATGTGGAAAACTGGCTTGAGTCACATTTGACAGGGTAGTGAGGGGCTATGCAAGAGAAGCGGAACGTCGTGAGACCGCGCTGGAGCAAGGTGCTCGCCGACCTGTGGGACAACAAGACGCGCACGCTGCTGGTGGTGCTCTCTATCGCCGTGGGGGTTTTTGCCATCGGCACCATTGCCAACGCCTTCCAGATCCTCTCCGAGGATATCGATGCCAGCTATGCCTCGGTGAACCCGGCCAATATCACCATCATGACCGAGCCCTTTGACGAGGATTTTCTCAGTTCTGTGGAGGGCATGCCGGGAGTGGCGGATGCCGAGGGCCGTCAGCCATCTGACCGTGAGCGTCATCCTGGATGGTGAACCGGCAAAGAACCTGGAGCTGGTTGCCATCAAGGATTTTGCCGAGTCCAAGATCGACCTGCTCGAGCCCAAGGAAGGCCGTTCTATCCCGGCAGACAACGAAATGCTGATGGGCTTCGATTCGATGAGCGATCCAGGCTATCGCGTCGGAGATGTGCTCACGATTGAACTTTCAAATGGTACCCGGCGGCGCGTGCCGGTGGTGGGTATCGCGGCAGACCAGAGTGCGGAAATGGATCCGACCCAGATCGACGAGGGGCTATGTCACCCACGATTCGCTGGAATGGTTGGGCGAGGACACTCAGTACGATAGGCTTGCTTGTTACCGTCAGCGGGGACTCCAATGACGAGGCCCAGATTGAATCGGTGGCGGCGAGCCATCGAAGACAAGATAGAGAGAAGCGGTCGCCAGGTCTTCCGCACCTTGACCGGCAAGTCTGGCGAACATCCCCAGGCGATCATGGTCGTGGCCATTCTGGGAATTTTCGGCGCGCTGGGCGTGCTGGTCATGCTGCTGAGCAGTTCCCTGATCTTTAACACGCTCGAACGCCCTGCTCGCCCAGAACCTGCGCCAGATCGGCGTGATGAAGCTGATCGGGGCACGCAGTTTCCAGATTCTGGGCATGTATCTCGTCCTGATCTTCCTGTTCGGCCTCCTGGCGCTCTTGATTGCCGCTCCCGCTGCGGTGCTGGCAGGCTACGGACTGTCCTGGTTTCTGGCCTTTATGATGAATGCGAACCTGCAGGGCTTTCGAGTCATTCCGACCACGATCGTCATCCAGCTCGTGCTCTCTCTGCTCGTGCCCCTGGCGGCCGGTTTTGTCCCGGTGAACAGCGGGTCCAAGATCAAGGTGCGCCGGGCCATCAGCAACGACCGTCCGGGCGATCAGCCAACGGTCAGCGGCTCTGTGGCAGCGACTTGGGACCTGGCTGCGATGGCTCTCGCGGCCGGTCATGCTGTCCATCCGCAATACCTTCCGGCGCAGGGGGCGCTTGATGCTCACGCTCTTCACCCTGACCGTAGCGGGCGCCATCTTTATCGCCGTCTTTAACGTGCGGGTCTCGATGCAAGAGTATATGGATGAGATGATGCAGCACTTTATGGCCGATCTCACCCTGAGCCTCGAGCGGCCCTACCGGACCTCTACGGTGGAGCAGGCCGCCCTCCAGGTACCGGGCATTGAGCGTCGATTGAAGCCTGGTCGGGAGCGAGTGCCGAGGTCATGGATCCGAATGGAGATGTCGTCGAGCATCTTGCAGATGACCGCGCCACCCGCCGGCAGTGCGCTGATCGATCCCGAGATGACCGAGGGACGCTGGCTGCTGCCCGGCGATGGCAAGGCCATTGTGATCTCGGAAGCGATCCGGAATACGTATCCGGATATCAAGCCGGGGGATACCCTGCGGTTGAGCCTGTCGGGTGAACCAGAGGAGGAGTGGACCCTGGTCGGGATGTTCAGTTTCCCCAACTTTGTGGGGGACCCGCTGGCCTATGTTCCCCTCGAATCACTCTCCGGATGCCAGCGGGCGCCCAGTCACCTCTCCTCCTACCGGCTGGTCACCAGCGATCAGAGCGTGGAGGGACAAATGAGGATCGGCGCTGCACTTGACCAGCACCTGCGGGCACTCGGCTTCAATGTCAGCGCGGTGCAGACCGGGGCCGAACTGCAGGAGATGAGCGTGCAGATGATCAGCATCCTCGTCGTGCTCTTGCTGATGATGGCCCTGCTGACAGCAATCGTCGGCAGCATCGGGTTGACGGGCACCATGGGCATGAACGTGCTGGAACGAACGCGCGAGATCGGCGTCATGCGCGCCATCGGCGCGGTTGACTCGGCCATCATCAAGTCGGTGGTCATCGAAGGCGCCTTCATCGGCCTGATCAGTTGGGTCATCGCCGTGCCGCTCTCGTTTCCCATCAGCTAGCTTGCTGCTCACCATCATCAGCACGTCGATGGGCATCGGCGAGATCGGCATGAGCCTTTACCCCGCAGGGCATGATCATTTGGCTGGGGGTGGTGTTGGTGCTGACGGTGCTGGCCAGCATATGGCCCGCCCGCAACGCCGTCACGCCTGACCATCCGCGAGGTGCTGGCCTACGAGTGAGCAGGAGGGGCGTGGCGCAGCCGTACGCTTTGCCTTCAGCCCAGTTCTGCTGTACAATATCGACACTGCTGCCCAGGAGGATGGTGATGGTCCTTAGACGCAGGCCTGTGCTTAGACCCAGATACCCCTTCAAGAATCTGGTCTTTCAGGGCGGTGGCGTCAAGGCCTATGCCTATCATGGCGCTCTGCGCGTCCTCGATGCGTACGGCATCCTGTCCCAAGTCGAGCGAGTTGCCGGGACGTCTGCGGGGGCGCTACAAGCGATGGTCCTGTGTTTTCGTCTCAGTGTCGAGGAGACCATCGAACTCTACAAGACTGTCGACTATTCCAAGATCCGGTCCCTGAGGAGTGTAGATGAGTTCGAACAGAAGAAAAGTGGTATACTGGCAGCCGGGCTAGCGCATGTTCAGGAAGACTTGGAAGGGGCCTCTCGCTTCTTGCGCAAGTACGGGCTGTATTCCAACGCCTACATCAAACACTGGCTGGGGGATGCCATCTCTGCACATTGTACCGGCAACGAGAGGGCTACCTTTGCCGATTTCCGCGCCTGCGGGTTCCGCGAGCTTCACACCGTGGCGGTCAATCTTACTCATCGGAGGGTAGAAGTCTTTTCTGCCGATACAACGCCAAATGTCGCTGTTGCCGATGCTGTCCTGATGTCAAGTTCTGTCCCTTTCTTTTTCGAGGCTGTTCGCTTCGACGGCGAGATTTTGGGGCAGGGTGACTATTACGTGGACGGCGGCATGTTGAGCAACTATCCGCTCACGATATTCGATGCGCCCAAGTACAAGAAGGCCAGTCGCCACTTCTCATATGGCATCAACTGGGAGTCTCTGGGCTGCCAGTTGATTACCCCTGACGACTGCTCGCGGCGCAGCGGGGAGATCGCCAATATCGTCGGCTATGCAGTAAACGTAGTAGAAAGCTTGGGCAGCGTGCAGCATGTTGCCGTTGAAACACGTGCCGTGGATCGGTGGCGCTCGATCCCCATCAGCGATTGTTGCGTTTCGCCCCTTGATTTCGATATCCAACCCACAGAGAATGATCCCAGGTATGTCGAATTGGTGCAGACCGGAGAGAAAGCCACAAGAGAGTATCTGGACAACTATCGCGATCCCACCGATCGTCTTGCCGATCTCAAGGAACTGCTGTCCGCGGCACTGGGAGGCGGCACCGATCAACAGGATTGACAGTCTTTACACAGAATGCAAAGCATGGAGATAGAGATGAGCACACCCGATCCTGCGGCGGCCTGTCTAGTTGAGGCCGATCTGGTCCTAACAGACAGCATAGTATGGGAGTCTTGACCATGTCTCTAGTCAGTGTTCACAACGAATGGGATCCTCTGGAGGAAATGATTGTGGGGATTCCTGATAACGCTCGGGTTCCGATGGCCGGCAGGGATCTTTTTGCCCTGGAATATAACGAGCATTATGAGGACATGGCTCAGATTCCTTCAGGCCCTTATCATCCGCAGGTCATTGAGGAAACCCGGGAGGATCTGGAGGCCCTGGTAACAGCCTTGAAACAGGAAGGGGTAACGGTTCGCCGTCCTCAGGTCACAGATCATTCAAAAGTCTTTTCATCTCCAGATTGGCAATCGGATGGAGAATACAACTATTGTCCCCGTGACCTTCTGTTGGCGATTGGAGAAACGATCATCGAGTGTCCGATGCCCCTCCGTTCGCGTTTTTTTGAGTGCTTGGCCTACAAGGACCTGTTGCTTGAGTATTTCCAAAGCGGCTCCCGGTGGCTGTCCGCGCCCAAACCCCGCCTGCTGGATGAAGTCTATGATGACGACCCAAAGAGTGAGGTCAAAGTACGGAATGTTGAACCATTGTTTGATGCCGCCAACATCCTGCGCGCGGGCCGGGATATCCTCTATCTCGTGTCCTGCACAGGCAATATGATGGGCTATGAGTGGCTCAAACGCGTCCTGGGGCCGGAATACCGGGTTCATCCTCTAGCAGGTATCTACGAAGGCACGCATATCGACACCACCATCACCCTGCTCAGACCAGGTTTGGTATTACTCAATCCGTCTCGAATTAACGAGAGCAACATGCCCGCACTGTTCAAAGGGTGGGATGTAATCTGGTGTCCCGAAATGATTGATACTGGACATTCGGTGGGGTGGGAGTATTCCCGGGCCTCCATCTGGTCAGGGATGAATTTCTTTATGATCAACCCAAGACTGGCCGTTGTGCATGAAGCGCAAAAACCATTGATCAAGGTCTTGGCGAAGCATGGGATAGACACAATTCCTTTGCCATTGCGTCATACTCGAACGCTCAGTGGTGGATTTCATTGCGTGACTTTGGATATTCGAAGACAAGGCGGCTTGGAAGACTATTCGTAAACGAGGGTGACAGTCCCCGGTGGGGCCATAACGAGAATGAAAACCGCTTGATCTGGAGGTAACCCTGTTCGATGGTCAAAAGCGAAGGCGAACGCTTGCGCCAGGTCGTCGTGTGTACGCCCCGAGAAGAGTATGCCCGCGGCGCGAGCGATCTTGAAAAGCACAACATTGGTGACTTGGGCGATCTCGAAATTGCCATCCAACAGCACCATCGATTGAAGGCCACGCTAAAAGAGTTTGGAGCGCAGGTGCTCGATATTCCGGAGCTGGCGGACCATCCCAATTCCGTATTCACGCGCGATACCGCTTTGTGCACGCCCCAGGGATACATCCAGCTCAGATTGGGCCTGGCCTCTCGCCAGGGTGAAGGTGCGTGGATGGCGAGAGCTCTGGAGGAGATCGGGGTACCGCGCGTTGGCAAGATAGCAGCTCCTGGTACAGTCGAAGGTGGGGACGTCGTCCTGGCCGGGGAGGTGGCCTTTGTCGGGAGATCCATACGGACGAATGAGGAAGGGATTCAGCAGTTGTCCGTGATGCTGGAGACGATGGGCTATCAGATACGAGTCATCGAGTTGCCGGATACAGTCCTGCACCTCGACAAGACATTGATGGCTCTCGGCCCCCAGCAGGTACTCTATTGCCGTGACCTGGTCTCGCAACAAGACATCGATGGCTTCTCAGGAATAGAGATCTCCTGTGGAGGAGATACGACAGCGAATATCATCTGCCTGGGTGATAGGGAGCTCATTGTCCATCGCTCGAATGCACTGGTGATCGCCCGTCTGGAAGCTGCAGGGTACAGGGTTCATAATCTCGATTTGGGTGAATTCGCCAAAGGCATGGGTGGGCCTAACTGTCTGATCATGCCTGTCAAGCGGGGTGGTTCGTGACCTTTTGCAAAGGACAAACCGTGTGATATCTGACTGGCCCGAAGTAGGTCCAGGCCTGACACAGAACTGAGAGGATGGGAAGTATTGTGGCCGAGCAAATCCGCCGACAGGACGAAGGTTTGCCGCCCGAGATGCTTTCTCGGGCCTACGCGCTCCAGGAAGAGATCGTGGCCTGGCGGCGCACCATTCATCAGCACCCCGAACCGGGCTTTGGGGAACACCAGACTGCCCAGCTCGTGGCCAGCACCCTTCAAGGGATGGGCCTCCAGGTGGAGACAGGGGTGGGCAAGACGGGAGTCGTCGGTCGCCTGGGCCAGGGCCGGCCGGCAGTTGCCCTCCGTGCCGACATGGATGCCCTGGAGATCCAAGAGGCGAACGACGTGCCCTACGCCTCCTGCACAACCGGGCTCATGCACGCCTGCGGTCACGACGCGCACACGGCCATGCTTCTGGGCGCCGCCCAACTGCTGCAATCCCTGCCCGGCCGCCCAGGCGGCGAGATCCGCTTCCTCTTCCAGCCCTGCGAAGAGGCTTGGGACAACGAGGACAAGGGCGGCGCGCTGCGCATGGTCGAGGATGGCGCGCTGGAGGGGCTGGATGCCGTTGTCGGCCTGCACGTGGACCCCGAAGCGAAAGCCGGCAGCCTGGGTATCCGCGACGGCTACGCCATGCCTGGGGTAGACCCCTACGACGCGATCCTGTTCGGTAGGGGCTGTCACAGCAGTGATCCGCAGCAGGGACTGAATCCTATCTACCTGCTCAGCCAGGTCCTGGGTGCGGTTTTTGCCATCCCAGCGGAGCGCGTCAACCCCCTCGAGCCGGTCATTGTCTCTGTCGAAGCGGTACACGGCGGCAGTACCACGGGGGTCATTCCCGATCGGGTCTCGATCCATGGGAACATCCGCGCCTACGATGACGGGACGCGCCTGCGGCTGCGGGAGGAGCTGGCGCGAGCTCTGAGCCTGGCCCGGACCCTGGGCGGCGGCTATGAGCTGGCCGTACGCAGCATCTTTCCCGCCTGCTACAACGATCCCCACATCAACGAATTGGTCCGGCAGGTCGCTGTGGAGATGCTGGGTGCCAGCCACCTCTACGAGCCGGAGCTCACCATGGGCGGTGAGGACTTTGGGTACATGACCGAGGGGGCACCTGGTACCTTTGTCCTGCTCGGGGTTCAGATAGAGGGCGAGGCGCGGATTCTGCACAGCCCCACCTTCGATCTGGACGAATCGGCATTGCCCGTGGGCACCGGGTTTCTGGCCGCGGCTGCCTGCCGCCTGTTGCGGGACCTGGCAACCTGAGGTGCAACGCACCTTCGCTCAAGGGTGGCTGTCCTGAAGCCCACTGATGCCACGACCAGTTGGCCCCACGGTGTTCATGTAAGGAGGTACGTTGCACCTGAACTGAGTTATGCGCGATCCCCGAATCCCCGAGTGACCACGTTTGCCCGAAACGCCAAGTGCGAGTACAATGGATGACACATGGCCAGGCAAAGCCTTCAACACTGGCACAACTGGCGGCTGCGCGCCGCATAGCCCTTCAGGCAGGTGCAGGGGAGGTACCGAGAACCAACATGAACCCACAAAAGATCTTGATCCTCGATTACTCAACGGACAGAAGTGAAGCGGCAGCCACCGAGCGTTGGCTGCCTGCGGACTCGGATGTTTCATCCCTATTCATCGATACAGAGGAGTCTTTTCCACAAGACCTCATAGCCCGCGGCTTCACCCACGTCATCCATTCCGGCTCTGCACTTTCGATCACCGAAAGCGCACCCTTTGTTGACAGAGCAGTGACCTTCATCCAGATGGCCAGGGATCAGGGCGTGTCGCAGATGGGCATCTGTTATGGGCACCAGCTCGTCTGCCGGGCGTTGGTGGGAAGACAAGCCGTCCGCTCGTCTCCAAATGGCCTCGAAGCCGGATGGAAGCGCGTCACCTTTGTCAATGGTGCCATGGACGCCCTGGGCGTAGGAGAAAGCGAAGTCGTCTGGCAGCATCACTTTGATGAAGTGACTGGATTGCCTGAAGGCTCAGAGCTTTGGGCCACAAACCCGCATTCCAGGATCCAGGCCTATATCAACCACGAGCAGCGTTTGTTCGGAACTCAGTTTCATCCTGAGTTTGACCAAGCGATCGGGAACCAGATCTACTTGGCTGACCGGGATCTTTTGGAAAAGAACGGCTATTCTGCTGAGGAACTGGTCAGGCACGGGCCTTCGTTTGAGGTGGGGAAGGTGTTTTTCGGCTACTTCTTAAAGAGTGTAACCTGAGCCACGAATGTCACTTGCTGGAAGAAGGGTGGAGGGCGCCACTGGGCTGGAACCGTGAGTGGGTAGCACATGTAGGTGAGAGAGGGAATGAACGGCCAATCTGAGGCAAGCCAGAACCTGATCGCTCTCCTGGACGAACTCCGGGATGAGTTGGCCGACGCCTGGCTGGAGGCCATCCGTCGGGAGATGCCCGATGCCAAGTACAGCCAGCGCCCCCCCCGAAGAGATCCGTGGTAACAACCTGAATGGCCTGGCGATGCTCAGGGCGATGCTCCAAGGGGCTGCGCCTGGCGCAGCCTGGGAGGGTCAAGCTGACGGCAAGGCTGCTCTGGAGTACGTGGGCCTGGGCATTGACGTCAGTGAGGTGGTCCTGGCTGCCTTGCTCCTGGAGGATGTGACCCACCCCTATGTGAGAAGCGCATTTCCCCCGGGCTCGACCGAAGGGCGACAAACTCGTCTCGAACTTGGCCGTCAGGTACACCTACTGGCCCGAGAGATTGCGCGAGGCTACTATGATTTAAGCCAGCAGTGCCTGCGAGAAGAGCAGCAGCGCCTGGCCCTGATGCTCAAGACAACCCGAACGGCCAGCGAAAGCCTCGACCTGGACAGGGTCCTGCGCTCGGCGGCGCGTGGAATCGCCGCCGCCGTGGAGGCGCGGTACTGCGTCATCCTCTTGGCCGGTGATGATGCCGAACCGGGTGTCTTCTGGGCAATTATGGACGAACTGCCCCCCGCGGCGGCCGAACGCTTGCGGGATCAGTTGGCGCGAGAGCGCCCACTGGCGGAGCATTCCCTCGTCCGCTTGGTGATGGAAGGCAAACAGCCCCTGGCCTGCTACGACGCGCAGGCTGACCCCCGGGTAGACGTTGAGAGCGCGACTAGCGCGGGCATCCGGTCCATGCTGCAGGTCCCCTTTGTGCACAGAGAACAGGTGCTCGGTGTCGCCATCGTGGTCACTTTTGATCAACGCCGGGGCTTTTCGGAGCAGCAGATCGCACTGGCCTCGGGCCTGGCCAGCGCTGTCGCACCAGCCATCGAGAACGCGCGCCTGTACCAACGGGTCGAAGAGCTGGCAGTCCTGGAGGAGCGGTCGCGCCTGGCGCGCGAGATCCACGATGATGTAGCCCAGGTGCTCGGGGCGCTGCAGCTCAGGGTGTGGCTCCTTGACGACCTGCTCTCCCATGACAAGGTCGGGCAAGCCCGCGACTCGCTCCCGGAGCTGCAGGACCTGGTCAGCAAGGCATACAGTGATCTTCGCGAGTCGGTCTTTGACCTGCGGGCCATGGCCTTACCCCCGGCGGCCTTCCTGCCCTCATTGCAGGAGTACATGGCTGACTACCGGCAGCACTATGAGCTGGACGTCTCGCTGGAGGCGGATGTAGACGCAGCCGCGATGCTGGATGGGAACATGGGAGTACAGGTGATCCGCATCATCCAGGAGACACTGACCAACGCCCGAAGGCATGCCCGGGCCAGCCATGCCTGGGTACGGATCTATTGGCTGGACGGCTGCCTGTTCGTCAGTGTGGAGGACGATGGGCAGGGCTTTGACCCATCGGGCCCTCTGCCTGAAGGACAGTCCCATTTCGGCCTGCAGGTGATGCGCGAGCGGGCGGAGAAGGTGTGCGGCCATCTCATCGTGGGTTCACGGCCTGGTGGGGGAACCCGGGTATTGCTGCGCTTGCCTGGTTGGGAAGGCGGAGAAAAAATATGCGCGAACCTCTGCGCGTTCTGCTGGTGGATGACCACGTCCTTTTTCGCAAGGGTGTGGACGCCGTGCTGGCCACGCGTCCCGAGATAGAGGTCGTTGGCGAGGCCGGCGACGGGCTCCAGGCCATCGACTTGGCGCGGGAGATGATGCCCGATGTCATCCTGATGGACATTTCCATGCCCAACTGTGACGGCCTCGAGGCGACCCGCCGGATCAAGAGCGAGATGCCCCACGTCAAGATCGTGATGCTCATCGTCTCTGACGACGACAAGGACCTCTTTCAAGCCATCAAGTGCGGAGCCCAGGGCTATCTGATCAAGGACCTGAAGGCGCACTTGCTGTTCGACGTGCTCGACGCCCTGGCCAGGGGTGACACCCCCCTCTCCTCCGCCATGGCCACCAAGATCCTGCAGGAGTTTCGGGAGCCCGTCGTACCAAGGGTCGAGATACTCGAAGCCGGCGAACGGTTGACTCCCAGAGAGATCGAGGTATTGGTGCTGATTGTAGAAGGGCGATCCAACAAAGAGATTGCCAAGGCCCTCGTCATCTCAGAGAGCACCGTCAAGAATCACCTGCGCAACATCCTGGAAAAACTGCACCTGCGGAACCGGCTCCAGGCCGCAGTGTATGCCGTGCGTCAGGGATTGGTCGCCGACTGCCCCTAGATCCCGGTGCTACTTTACTGTTGACCTACTGCCCCCGGACAGACTGAACACTCTGCCGTCATCGCGAGTTCATCCGTAGGCCACCGCCGCCGCACTCCGAGTACAATCACTTCCAACCCTGTGATCGCGAGTCGCGAGGCTTTGAGGTCTATTTGGTCAACGCTCGCCACGTCAAGAATGTGCCCGGTCGAAAGACGGACATCTTGGATTGTCAGTGGATTCAACAGTTACATACCTACGTTTTGTTGCGCGCTTCCTTCCGGCCAGCAGAAGATATCTGTGCCCTGCGCGCGTTGGCGCGACATCGAGACAATCTGATTCGATATCGCTCAGCTCATATCCAGCATATGCAGAAGGCACAGCAGCTGATGAACGTCAAACTGACCGAGGTGGTTAGTGACATCACCGGCGTGACGGGTTTGAGTATCATCCGTGCAATGGTTGCCGGCGAACGGAATCCTCACCAATTGGTTCGCCTTCGTCAATCTGCCTGTGCCAAGACCGAAGAGGAGATTGCCAAGGCACTCCAGGGCAACTACAAGCTGGAACACATCTTTGTCCTCAAACAGGCTCTGGCCCAATACGACTTCTATCTCGAACAGATTCAGGAGTGCGACGCCGAGTTGGAAGCGATGTATGCCACCTTACCTATCTCGCCGCCAGATGACCGGGTTGATCCACCGCCCAAGCCAAAGGGTGGTAGGCCCCGCAAGAACCAAGCCCACTTTGACCTGGCTACCTCACTCTATCAGGTCGTAGGCGTAGACCTCACGGCCATTGATGGCATCGATGCCCTAACCGCCCACGCAATCATCGCTGAGATCGGTACCGATGTAAGTGCCTGGCCTACGGTCAAGCACTTTACTTCCTGGTTAGGTTTGGCACCGCACAACGATAAGTCTGGCGGCAAAGTCTTGCGTAGCCGCACGAAGAAGACGAAAAACAAGGCCAGTCTGGCGTTCAGGCTGGCAGCACAGAGCCTGAGCCGGAGCCAGAGTGCTGTTGGCGCTTTTTACCGTCGGATGAGAGCAAAACACGGACCGGCTAAGGCTATCACGACTACTGCACACAAACTTGCACGCATCGTGTATTTCATGTTAAAGAACCGGACTGCCTATGCAGATCCAGGTGTCACTTACTACGAAAAACAGTATCGAGATCGCACAGTTCGCAACCTGAAGCGCAAAGCTGCCGGACTGGGCATGGTCTTAGTGCCTATTCCAGCAGAACCCGCAACGGTTTCTTAGTAGACGTGGATGCCGAGCTTGTCACGCCCACGGGCGCGGCCATCTTGACGGGCCTGTCTGCTGATTTTGGCGAGGCCCCGCCCATGATCGTCGATCCGGTGGGCTATGGCGCGGGGAAACACGAGCTGCCCTGGCCCAACCTGCTGCGCATCTCCATCGGTACGGCTGGGGCCAAGGCAGACTGACGGCCTCGCGCTGCCGACGACTGCCACACCACCTGGCAGCTAGCCTTCCATCCGCCGGTACTGGCTCATGTACAGGTTGTGATAGAAGCCCTGCTGCGCCAGCAGTGCTTCGTGATTGCCGCGCTCGATGATCCGCCCGTCGTCGATCACCAGCACCTGGTCGGCGGAGCGGATCGTGCTCAGGCGGTGGGCGATGACAAAGGCCGTGCGGCCCTGCCATCAGGTTCAGCAGGGCTTCCTGAATGAGCATTTCGGTGCGCGTATCGACGCTGCTGGTCGCCTCGTCCAGGATCAGGATGCGGGGATCGGCCAGGACGGCGCGGGCGATGGCCAGCAACTGG
This sequence comes from uncultured Chloroflexia bacterium, assembly GCA_963700285.1. Classification (GTDB taxonomy): domain Bacteria; phylum Chloroflexota; class Anaerolineae; order JAAYZQ01; family JAAYZQ01; genus CAWANP01. The sequence continues at coordinate 76,910 of CAVOXA010000005.1, forward strand.
CGCTGCCCCTGGCTGAAGTTGTGGCCCTGCTCCGAGACCTGGGTCTGGTAGCCCTGGGGCAGGCGGCGGATGAACCAATCGGCGTTGGCCAGTTTGGCCGCGGCATAGACCTCGTCGTCGCTGGCCTCCAGCCGTCCGTAGCGGATGTTCTCCATCACCGTGCCGGAGAACAGAAAGGTGTCCTGCAGCACAATGCCCAACTGCTTGCGGATGGAGGCCTGCTGCACGGCCCGGATGTCCTGGCCATCGATGGCGATCGCGCCCGCGTCCACATCGTAGAAGCGGCTGAGCAGATTGATGATGGTCGTCTTGCCCGCGCCCGTCGGGCCGACCAGGGCGATGGTCTGGCCGGGCTTGGCCGACAGGCTGACATCATGAGCACCGGTTTGCTGCGGGTCGTAGCCAAAGGTCACCCCCTCAAAGGTCACCGCGCCCTGGATGTTCTCCAGAGGCAGGGCGTCGGGCTGGATCGGGCACCGATGGGGCGCGCATCCAGCACCTCAAAGATGCGCTCCGCACCGGCCAGGGCCGATTGCAGGCTGTTGTACAGCATGGCGATGCCGCGCATGGGCCGGAAAAAGTTCATGATATAGACCACAAAGGTGGCGATCACGCCCACGGTGGCCAGCCCTCGCAGCGCCAGCCAGCCGCCCAGCAGGGCCGTGGCCGCGATCGTGATCGTGCTCATGGTGGTGAACATCGGCCCCAGCGCGGCGGTGATGATATCGGCCTTGACGCCCGATCTGCGATTGGCGGCATTCGCCCGCTCGAATTGGGCGACGGTGTCCTCGGCGCGGGCAAAGGCCTGGACCACGCGGATTCCGGCGAGATTTTCCTCCATCACGGCGTTCATCGCGCCCAGGTTGCGCTGCACTTCGCGGAAAGCGACGCGGCTGCGGCGGGTGACCAGCGCTGGTGATAAAGACCATCAGCGGCAGCAGGATCAGCGTGCCGATGGCCAGCTGCCAGTTGAGCACGAACATCGAGACCATGATGCCGCCCAGGGTGAGGATGTTGGTGATAAAGGTGATCAGGCCGTTGGAGAGCACCTGGTTGATGGCCTCCGTGTCGTTGGTGACGCGGCTCATCAGGTCGCCTACCTTGTGGCGGTCGTGGTAGGCCATCGAGAGGACCTGCAGGTGGCCAAAGAGTTCGGCGCGCAGGTCGGCAATCAAGCCCTGGCCCACGCCGACCATCAGCACGCCATAGGCAATCGAGGCCAGGCCGCCCAGCACAAACACGCCGAGCATGATCAGCGCCATGCGGGCCAGTCCGTACAGGTCGCCCGCGGCGATGAACTGGTCGATGGCCAGGCCCAGCAGGATCGGCCCTGCCAGGCTGGCAGCGGTGCTGACGATCACCAGCAGGGCCACACCGGTGAGTCGAGCCCGGTAGGGCCGGGCATACGGAAGCAGGCGGTTGACGGTGGCGCGTGTGTCGCGGGCAGTTTCGCCGGTATGCGCCCTGCCGCCGCCAGGGCCAATGCGAACGCGGGGTGCTTCTTTGTTGCTGTTGGGTCATGATGGCACCGCCTGTCCATTGCCCATCTGCGACCGATAGATCTCCTGGTAGATCGGGCTGCTTTCGAGCAGTTCCCGGTGCGTGCCCTGGGCCGACGATCCGGCCGTGATCCAGCACCAGTATCTGGTCGGCGGTCAGCACGCTGCTGATGCGCTGGGCGATCATGAAGGTGGTCTTGCCCGCCATCAGGCGGTCCAGGGCCGCCTGAATCTTGGCTTCGGTCTCCATGTCCACGGCGCTGGTGCTGTCGTCGAGGATCAGGATAGCCGGGCGAAATCAGGAGCGCCCGGGCGATGGCAATCCGCTGCTTCTGCCCGCCAGAGAGGTTGGCGCCGCGCTCCTCCACCAGAGCTGTCGTAGCCGTCGGGCATGGCCAGGATGAAATCGTGCGCCTGGGCGGCTTTGGCCGCGGCAATCACCTCGTCGAGGGACGCGTCTGGCCGGCCATAGGCGATATTCTCCCGGATGGTGCCGCTAAAGAGGGTGGTCTGCTGCAGGACAACGCCGATGCGTTTGCGCAGGGATTCCGGATCCCAGTCGCGCACGTCCACGCCATCGATGCGGATCTTGCCCTGGTTGACGTCGTAGAAACGCGGGATCAGGTTGACCAGGGTGCTCTTGCCCGAACCGGTGGCGCCCAGCAGAGCCACCCGCTGTCCGGGCTCGACGTGGACCGTGACTCCGTCCAGGACATTTCTGCCACCCCGGTGGTCGGGAACCGGCCAGTTGCGTCATCGCGATGGCCAGTCCCGCTGCCATCGTAGTGGAAGCTGACCCCCTCGAAGGTCACCTGCCCCTGGAGCGCCGTGGCCCTGTGGGGTTCGGCGGCCACCTTGACGGCCGGTCGCGTGTCCAGCACCTCCCAAAATCGTCCGGCCGAGGCCTCGGCGCGCGAGACCATCGTCAGGACATTGCCCAGCAGCATCAGCGGGGCCATGCCGATCATCAGATAGCTGTTGAAGGCCACCAGTTCCCCCAGGGTCAGCCGGCCGCCGATGACGTCCCGCCCGCCAAACCAGACCACGGCCACAATCCCCAGGTTGGTGAGCAGGGTCAGCACCGGCAAGGCGATCGCCATCAGCCTGCCGACCTTGATGTTCTCCTGCATATAGTCCTCGTTGTGACGCCGGAAGCGGTCGATCTCGTACCGCTCGCGCACAAAGGCCTTGACCACCTGCACCCCGGCCAGGTTCTCCTGGACAGCCGTGTTGAGGGCTGAGAGTTTCTCCTGGACGACGATGAACAGAGGACGGGCCAGCTGCCATCAAGCCCCAGATGAGCAGGCCGGCCAGGGGCAGCACGCACCAGGGTAAGCAGGGCCAGCCGCGCGTCGATGACAAACATCATCACCACGCTGCCGACGAGCATGAGCAGGGCCCGCAGCAGCAGGGAGAGACCATGGCTGGCAAAGCCGCGCACCAGATCGACATCGCTGGACAGCCGGGTCATCAACTGCCCGGTCTGCATCGTGTCGAGGTTGGCAAAGGAAAAGGTCTGGATGTGGGCAAAGAGCTTGTTGCGCATGTCGTAGGCCAGTCCCTGCGCCAGCAGCGCCCGGCAGACGCCCTGCCCCAGGGTTGCCAGCGCCCCGGTGAGCGCTGTCACCAGCATGATGGCCGAGCCGCGCCAGATGGCGTCCATGTCGCCAGGCTCAATGCCCTGAGTCGATGATATAGTTCAGGGCGCGGGGCACGATCAATTCCATGGCGACCGGCAGAACGACGGTGATCACCAACCCAATGGCGACCCAGCGATAGGGCCGCACAAAGGGAAGCATGCGTTTCAGCGAACTTCATTCGATGTCGTGGACCTCCATCAACTGGCTAATTTCACATAACGCGTCCGTAAATTTCGGACAGGCGCTCCTGGGACAGGCTGGCCAGCCGCCGCCGCAGAAGCGGCAGACCGCCCAGCGGCGTGTTTTCGACAATCTCCAGTCCAGCAGGCGTCAGTTCGACGATGACGACGCGATTGTCTTGCTGAGAACGGGTGCGGGTGACATAGCCCTTTCCTTCAAGCTGGGAAATCAGTGAAGATGTGGTGCTGGGGCTCTTGTGCGTGAAGGTCTGCACCTGACCCACGGTGGCTGACTCTGATTCCAACAGGTAGCGCAGCACCGACAGGTCGCGGGGTGTCAAGCCGCGTTCGTCGATCAACTGGCGGGTGTGTCGTCTCAGGAAGTGTTGCAGCGCCAGGAATTGATGGAACACCTGATCGGAGAGGGGTTCTCCTGTATCATTCACGGTTTATCCTCCGGCAGAGAATCGTTCTCTAAGGAATATTTCGTTAACGAAGTATAACTCGGAATCGCTCCGTTGTCAAAACGCGGGGGATGACAGGCTGATTGTGCGGTCGGGCGGTGACTGGGCGGCTGCCAGGCGAGCCGGATGGGCGCATTCGGCCGATCAGCGTTGTAGACAGTCCGTGCAACGTCCGATATCGATAGCTATCCCACGACTTGTCCTACCGGACCTTGACAACCAGCGCGATGGGTGGTATCCTCCCCTCCGGTCGCCTGTGGTCGAAAGACCTCTGGCCATATCCGTGTCTTGGGTACTGCGCTTGCCACAAGGAGTGTTCCAACCAGATGCAACTCTATTTTATACGTCACGCCCAATCAGAGAACAATGCCCGCTTTGTGCAAACCGGCTCGATGGCCAGCCGCACACCGGATCCGGATCTGACCCCCACCGGCCGGCTGCAGGCGCGAGTACTGGCCGAATTCCTAGAGCAGCGTCGCCCGAAGCCGCAGGCACAGGCCACCGGTCACGATCCACAAAACCTCGGTGGCTTTGGTTTTACCCATCTCTACTGTAGCTTGATGGTCCGCTCAATTTCGACAGGAACAGAGCTGGCGCGGGCACTGGAACTGCCCTTGATCGCCTGGGAGGACCTGCACGAAACGGGGGGTATCCATGACCTCGACCCTGATACGGAGGAGCCCGTTGGCCTGCCTGGCAGGAACCGGGTCTATTTTGAGCGCAACCATCCGGAGCTTGGGTTGCCTGCGGGCTTGGGCGAAGAGGGGTGGTGGAACCGGCCTTTTGAAGATCGTGAGCAGAGACGGTTGCGCGCCCAGCGTTTCTTGCGCGTGTTGCTGCAGCGACACGGTGGCACCCAAGACCGCGTCGCCGTGATCAGCCATGGCGGCTTTTACAACCACTTTCTGCGCGCTGTCCTTGTCCTGCCTGAGGAAAACCAGGCGTGGTTTTCGCTCAACAACACAGCCATTACCCGCATCGACTTTGAGGGCGAGCGGACCTGGGTAAGCTATATGAACCGCCTGGAGTTCATGCCCGAGGAACTGATCACCTAGCACGCCCAGTCAGGGCAACCACACAGCGTCAAGTGCGAGGCCTGGGCCTGCTGGCCCTGGACTCTGGCTAGTCCTTTCCCCAAAGTAGTTCAGGGCCGGATGCGGGAACCTGGCGCAAGCTCGGGGGGAGTGGGCCACTGAGGTCGTTGCCATACAGGCTGAGCATCCGGAGATTGGTAAGCCGTCCTAATTCAGCAGGAATGCTACCGGTCAGATTGTTGCTGCTCAAGAACAGGCCCTCGAGCTTGGACAGGTTCCCCAGCTCGGGAGGAATGTTGCCCTCCAGTTGATTGTCGCGCAACATGAGGGCTCGCAGTTCGCTGAGGCCGCCCAGTTCGGGTGGAATGGCGCCGGTCAGCTCGTTGCTGTCAAGGTCCAGCTTTTGCAGCTTCGCCAGATTTGCCAGTTGGGGCGGTATGCTGCCACTGAGCTCATTGTTGTGCAGGATCAGAGTCTCCAGGTAGGCCAGCCCGCTCAGTTCAGCGGGGATGGTGCCGGAGAGATGGTTAAAGTACAGGCTGAGGGTCTTGAGCTGCGCTAGCTGGCCAAGCTCAGGTGGAAGGTTCCCGCGCAACTCGTCAAAGTTGATGCTGATGACTGTGACATGCCCGGCGGAACAGGTCACTCCGAACCAGGAGCACGGGTCAGGGTCTACGAGCCAGCCCCGGCGGTCCTTCCAGCGGGGACCATCCGTCTCTTCATAGAATGCGACCAGTACGGCACATTCAGACGGAGGGATCGCTGTGACCCGCGCACAGGGATCCTTTTCTTGGACACAGGCCAGGAGAAATATCACTACGATCATGGAACTCAATGCTGCTTGCTTTCTGGGTTGCATATCCCATACCAAGAGTCTGCCTGGCCCCACTTGGAAGAGGTGGAACGTGAGCCGGAGACCGCATTGGAATCCGCCTGGCGGCCTATCCGTACATTCATATTGACAAAACACCTGCTTGACGGCTGCGTTACGCATCCTTCTGGAACTCTATGACCCTTTGTGACGGGGCGCCACCATGCGGCTGTGCGATGGCCTTGCCCCGATTGACCACCGCCGGGATGTCCGGTTCGCGAGGAACCCCGCCGCTGCCGGTGACGATGGCCTTAGCGTTAGCGCTGGGAGACAAGAGCGCCCTGCCTATGCCGGTCAGCTCGCCCATCTGCAGGACCAGCCAGAGGCTACCCCAACAAAGTCGCCTGAACACCGGGTGGAACCAATCGCCCCATTTCTACCAGAAAAAGAGCCCTGCCACGAGGCAGCACCTCCACTGAGCCCCCTAAGGCGGGGGAAAATAGGGAAGCCTGTCGCCAAGATTGCCAGGTGTTTTGGTCCAGGTACCCTGTCTGCCAGAGGTGGACAAGAAGGGACAAAATGGTATAATGGGCCCAGTCGGGCTGGGGACTCAACCCATGGCCGCCACTACAAAAAAGGACTACCCTGATGCAGCTTTCACCAACACCGCGCCGTGTCAAGACAGCCCTGTCGCTGGTCTGCCTGTTGACCATGGGGACGATCTGCCTACTGGCCGGCTGTGGACCGAAGGACTCTGAGCAAGTGGGCGCTGCGCCCGGGACCGCCCAGGCGATCGAGAACAAGGGCTCCGACACGCTGGTCAACCTGGCGCTGGCCTGGGCTGAGGCCTATATGCCCGCTCATCCTGAGGTGCGCATCTCGGTCACCGGCGGCGGATCGGGCACCGGCATCGCGGCCATGATCAACGGCACGGTGGACATTGCCAACGCCTCGCGGGCGATGAAGTCCGAGGAGATCGCCGCCGCCGAGGCAAACGGCATCAGCCGGTCGAGTTTGTCGTCGCCCGCGATGCCATCGCCGTCGTCGTCCATCCCTCCAACCCGGTCGATCAGCTCACTCTCCAGCAGATCTCGGACATCTATACCGGCAAGATCACCAACTGGAGCGAGGTGGGCGGCGAGGATCGCCCTATCGTCCTGCTCTCCCGCGAGTCCAACTCGGGCACCTATGTCTACTTTTTGGAGAACGTGATCCGCCTGGGCGACAAGGAGAGCGATCTGCTCTTCTCGCCCGACACGCTGCTGATGCCTTCCTCGGAGGGGATCAGCGCCGAGGTGCGCCAGAACCCCAACGCCATCGGCTACGATGGCCTGGGCTATGTGACACCCGATCAGAAGATGATGGCCGTCGCCCGGGATGCCAGCGGTCCCTTACGTGCTGCCCTCGATCGCCACGGTGAACGATGGCTCCTATCCTGATCTCGCGTCCGCTCTACATGTATACCGCTGGCGAGCCAACCGGCCAGGTCAAGGCCTACCTGGACTGGATACTGGGCGAGGGGCAGGCGCTGGTCGTCAGAGCTGGGCTTTGTGCCCCTTGCAGTGAGGAATTGGGCATTGGGATTCGATGGTATCGCGCAACACGCAGCACATCAGGAGTTGAGCATTGGATGACACGCGCCGCCCGTCGTCGCTGGCTCGAGTTCGTCAGTCGAGGCGCTGATCCGGGTGCTTGGGCTTCTCCACCATCGGCTTTGTGGCCCTGATCTTTCTCTTCCTGCTGCGCGAGGGCTTGCCCGCTCTTTTTCGAGGTGCCGCTGGGCAACCTGTTCGGGCACGCGCTGGTATCCCACCTTTGACCTCTTTGGCACGCTGCCGCTGATCCTGGGCTCGATCCTGGTCACGGTGATGGCCATCGCCATCGCCCTGCCCCTGGGCGTGGCCACGGCCGTCTTTGTGCGCGAGGTCGCGCCCAACTGGGCGCGCGAGATCCTCAAGCCGCTGATCGAGGTGCTGGCCGGCATCCCCTCGGTGGTGCTGGGCTTCTTTGGCATGACGCTCGCTCGCCCCGCTCGTCCGCGAGGGCCTGGGCGCGCCGACCGGGCTGACGGCCTTCACCGGGGCGCTTGCTCCTGGCCTACATGGCGCTGCCCACCATCATCAGCGTGGCCGAGGATGCCCTCGACGCGGTGCCCAAGAGCTATCGGGATGCCGGGCTGGCCATGGGCGCCACCCAGTGGCAGACCATCTGGCGGGTGGTGGTGCCGGCCGCGCGCTCGGGCATCGTGACCGCGGTGATGCTGGGCATGGGACGCGCCATCGGCGAGACGATGGCGGTGATGATGGTGACCGGCAACGCCGCTCGCATGCCGCTGCACGCTGGACTCGCTCTTTCGCCCGGTGCGCACCATGACGGCCACCATCGCCGCCGAGATGGGCGAGGTCGCCCAGGGCAGCACCCACTACCACGCCCTCTTTGGCATCGGCATCATCCTCTTTGTCCTGACCTTTGCCATCAACCTGGCCGCTGCCTCGGCGATCTTTCAGAAAGCGGCGGCGGGGAGGGCTGCGCTGATGAACCGCTATCTGGTGCAGCGGCTTGGCTTTGCCCTGCTGGCCTTGGCAACGCTCGTGGTCGTCGTGCCCATCCTGCTGGTCATCGGCACCATCGTTGTGCGCGGGATCGGGGCCGTCAACTGGGAGTTCCTGACCGCCATGCCGCGCGACGGGATGAAGGCGGGCGGCATCTTTCCCGCCATCGTCGGCACCTTGCTGCTGACCGCTGGGCACGGCGCTGGTGGCCATCCCCGTGGGCGTGGGCGGCGCCATCTATCTGTCCGAGTACGCCCGCGACACGCTGGCTGACCCGCGCCATCCGCCTGGCGATCATCAACCTGGCCGGCATCCCCTCGGTGGTCTATGGGCTGTTTGGCCTGGGGCTGTTTGTGCTCTTTCTGCAGTTCGGCACGTCGATCCTGGCCGGCTCGCTGACCCTGGCCATCATGACCCTGCCCATCATCATCAGCACCTCCGAAGAGGCGCTGCGCGCTGTGCCGACCGAGTTTCGCACGGTCAGCGCCAGCCTGGGCGGCACGCGCTGGCAGGGCATCCGCAACGTCGTGCTGCCCCAGGCGCTGCCCGGCATCATCACCGGCGTCATCCTGGGGCTGCTGCGCGCGGCCGGCGAGACGGCGCCGATCCTCTTTACCGTGGCCGCCTTTTTTCTGCCCCGCCTGCCCCAGTCGCTCTTTGACCAGACGATGGCCCTGCCCTACCATCTGTACGTCATCAGCACCCAGGTGCCGGGCATGCCGCGCGAAGATCCAGTACGGCACGGCGCTGGTTCTGTTGGTGCTTGGTTCTCTCCCTGAACTTCGTGGCGACGATCATCCGCAGCTATTTCCGGCGGCGACGGCAGTGGTAGAAGCATGACACGACAGTGACTGAACCCAAGATCCGGATCGACCAACGTGAGCTATTCCTACGACGGCCGAAGCCGCGCTCTGCAGGACATCACCCTCGACGTGCCCGCCAACGCCGTGACCGTCCTCTTCGGCCCGGCCGGCGGCGGCAAGACGACGCTGCTGCGCCTGATCAACCGGCTGAACGACCTGGTGGAGGGCACCAGGCATGTCCGGTCGCATTCTGCTGGACGGACGCGATATCTATGCCCCCGGCGTCGACGTTCCCGATCTGCGCCGGCGGGTGGGCATGGTTTTTGCTCTGCCCCTGCCCCTGCCCGGCACGATCCGCGAGAATGTTGACTATGGCCCCCGGCTGGCCGGCGATCCGGGACCAGACATGGCTGGACGAGGTCCTCGACCGCAGCCTGATCCCAGGCGGCGCTTTGGGACGAGGTCAAGGACCGGCTGGACGCTCCGGCCAGCTCGCTCTCCGGCGGGCAGCAGCAGCGGCTGTGCATCGCTCGCAGCCTGGCCCTGGAGCCCGAGGTGCTGCTGCTCGACGAGCCGACCTCGGGCCTGGACCCCATCTCCACCGGCAAGGTGGAGGAATCGCTTTATCGAGCTGAAAGCAAGAGTACACCATCGTCATCGTGCCGCACAGCGTCCAGCAGGCGGCCCGCGTGGCCGACTATGCCGCCTTTTTCCTGATGGGCGAACTGGTCGAGCACCGGCCGGGAACTGAGATCTTTACCACGCCCCAGGACAAACGCACGGAGGACTATGTCACCGGCCGGTTTGGATAGGGATCGGGGAGAATCGATCTTGAGCAAAATCCTGTCGGAGCACCTGACCTTCTACTATGGCGATGTTGCCGCACTGTCAGACATCTCCATGGAGATCCGCGACCGGCAGATCACGGCCCTGATCGGGCCGTCGGGCTGCGGCAAGTCCACCTTCCTGCGCTGCCTCAACCGGATGAACGACACCATCCCCGGCACCCGGGTCGAGGGCCAGGTGCTGCTCGACGGCCAGGACATCTATGCCCCTGGCACTGACGTGGTGGACCTGCGCCGCCGGGTGGGCATGGTCTTTCAGCGCCCCAACCCCTTTCCCCAGTCGGTCTATGACAACGTGGCCTTTGGCCCTCGCGTTCTGGGCATGGACCGCGGGGCGAGTCTGGACGACATCGTCGAAGAGAGCCTGCGCGGGGCAGCCCTGTGGGATGAGGTCAAGGACAACCTGAAGCAGGATGCTCTGAGCCTGTCCCTGGGCCAGCAGCAGCGGCTGTGCATCGCCCGCGCCATCGCCGTCAAGCCCGAGGTGATCCTGATGGATGAGCCTTGCTCGGCCCTGGATCCCATCGACACACTGGAGATCGAGGAGCTGATGCGCCAGCTCAAAGCAGACTATACCATCGTCATCGTCACCCACAACATGCAGCAGGCGGCCCGGGTCTCGGACTGGACAGGCTTTTTCTGGCTGGGCAAACTGGTGGAGTTTGGTGCGACGGAGCAGGTCTTTACGAGCCCGCGGCAGCAGCTGACCGATGATTACATCACCGGCCGGGCCGGGTGAGGGCTGGAAGGGAGAGTGGGATGCCCAGGCAGGCGTTCGAGCGCGAGTTGCAACACTTGGAGGACGAGATGCTGGCCTTGGCCAGCATGGTGGAGGAGGCCATTACCCATTCGGTGGACAGTTTGAGATTGCAGGATCTGGACAGTGCCCGTGGGTTGGTCGAGGCCGACGATGCCATCAACGAGAAACGATTCGACATTGAAGACGAGTGTATGATCGCCATCGCCACCCAACAGCCGATGGCTAGTGACCTACGCATCCTGGCCGCCATCCTGCACATCACTACCGAGTTGGAGCGCATCGGGGACTATGCCAAGGGCATCGCTCGCATCACCCTGATGATCGGCCAAGACCCACTGTTGAAACCCCTCATCGATATCCCCCGCATGGCGGAGCAGGCGCGCCTGATGCTGCACCAGGCCATGGAGGCTTTCATCGAGCGGGACGTGGCAAGGGCCAAGGTCATTCCCGACCAGGATGATCTGGTCGACGACCTGTACAACCAGGTGTATCGTGAGTTGATGACCTATGTGCTCAAGGACCCCAAGAACATTGACCAGGCCAATTATCTGCTGTGGGCGGCCCACAACCTGGAGCGAACGGCCGACCGGGTGACCAACATCTGCGAGCGAGTGATTTTTATGGTCACCGGCAGGATGAAGGAGCTTGTGTCCGATGACTCTGGGCTGGAAAGCCTGTCGTAGCCTGCGTGACGGGCCATTGTCTGCCTGAGAGCAGGTTGCACAGGGGTGGACGCGTTTCTTTGGCCGGACGGTGCCAGGCCCGGTCTGGCTATGAATCTGGAGTTTCTGCATGACAGAGCAGCATGAAGAGGTTGGTCACTGTGACAAGAAGATTGTCATAACCGAAGACGGTCCGTACCTGGTCCAGGGGAACATTCCGCTGGTACGCAAGATACAGGTCGTCTCCGAGTACGGCGAGCCGCTGACGTGGAGACAGGGCGAGGTGTTTGAGACTCCCGAGACCTACGAACTCTGCCGCTGCGGGCAGTCAAGCTTCAAGCCGTTCTGTGACGTGACCCACAGTATCATCGAGTACGACGGTACAGAGACGGCAGATACGGGACCGACGGCCTGGCGCCAGAAGACATTCGAGGGAAGTACCGGGATCGTGGTCAGGCGCGATTACGCGCTCTGCTCTGAAGCGGGCTTTTGCGCGAACCGCAGGACCAGCGTCGAGGAGATGGTGCCCCATACAGTTGAACCAGAGACACGGGCACAGGTCATGGCCATGATCGAGCGCTGCCCTTCCGGTTCGTTTGTCTATACCATCCGAGAGGGAGAACCTGACGTCGAGCCGGATCTGCCGCAGCAGATTGCCGTGACAACCGAGATTACATCGGACGGCCCCATCGCCGGCCCTCTGTGGGTCACAGGCAATATCCCCATTGAGCGCGCCGATGGGCAACCTCTGGAGACGCGAAACAGGGTCACCCTTTGCTGCTGCGGGCAGTCGGAGAACAAACCTCTGTGTGACGGCAAGCATCGGGAGGTGCACTCGCCGGTGCAGTGACCCCAGTCGGTGAGGTTTTCGAGTAGGTCTGACATGGTCCTTTTTCCCTGAGCGACGATTCTGTCCGGGAGGAGCTACGCATGAAAGCCATCATGGTCATGTTTGATTCGCTGAACCGACGTTTGCTGCCGCCCTATGGCTGCGACTGGGTACATGCACCCAATTTCCAGCGACTGGCTGACCGTTCGATAACCTACGACAATTGCTACATTGCTAGCTCACCCTGCATGCCCGCCCGGCGCGAGCTGCACACCGGGCGCTACAACTTTTTGCACCGTGGTTGGGGGCCAGTGGAACCTTTTGATGACTCTATGCCCCGGCTCCTCGACGAGAATGGGATCCACAGCCATTTGGCCAGCGATCACTATCACTACTGGGAAGAAGGCGGCTGTACCTACCATACCCGCTATACTGCCTGGGACCTGTCCCGGGGACAGGAGGGCGATCCCTGGAAGGGTCAAGTGGCGGAGCCCCAGATCCCAGAGAGCCTCAGTGGCCGGACCGGGCGGTCCTGGCGACAGGACTGGGTGAATCGCGCGCACATGTTACGCGAGGAGGACTGGCCCCAGGCAAAGACCTTCCGCGAAGGGCTGGAATTCCTCGAGGCCAACCACGATCAGGACAACTGGTTCCTGCATATCGAAACCTTTGATCCTCACGAGCCCTTCTTTGCTCCCCAGCGGTACCGTGACCTGTACCCCCACGACTATGATGGCCCTTCTTTCGACTGGCCCGAGTATCGCCGTGTACAAGAGACACCGGAACAGGTACAGCACTGCCGCTACGAGTACGCGGCCCTGCTCAGCATGTGTGACGCCTACCTGGGCAAGGTCCTGGACAAGGTGGACGAGCTTGACCTCTGGCAGGATACGATGCTGATCGTGAACACGGACCACGGCTTTCTTCTGGGCGAGCATGGCTGGTGGGCCAAGGTGGTGCAGCCCTTCTATAACGAACTGGTAAATACGCCTCTCTTTGTCTGGGATCCCCGCCTGGGCCTGGCTGGTGAGCGCAGTGGAGCCCTGGTTCAAACCATCGACCTGGCGCCTACGGTACTCGAATTCTTTGGTCTGGAGCGCTCCCCAGATATGCTGGGCATCCCGATAGGCGATGGCAGAACTGGCCGTGAGGCCTGTCTGTTCGGGATGCACGGCGGACACGTCAACTGCACAGACGGGCGCTACGTGTACATGCGGGCGCCGGCGACGGCAGAGAACGGGCCGCTGTTCAACTACACCCTTATGCCCACGCACATGAGAAGGCCCTTTTCCCTTGAGGAGCTTCGGGCCCTCGAGCTGGCCGGACCCTTCTCGTTCACAAAAGGCTGTCGCACGCTCAAGGTCCCGGCAACACCGCTGGCTGGGGACGCGTTCTCGTTTGGGAACCTGCTCTTCGATCTGGACTACGATCCGCAGCAGGAGCACCCCATTGAGGATCCCGTCCTTGAGGAGCGAATGATCAACCTCCTGGTCCGCCTCATGATGGAAAACGATGCGCCATCGGAGCAATTCCTAAGGCTGGGGTTGCGGTGACACAGCCACCCAGTGCCTTTTCCATATCTTGATGGATCTCCCAGGAGGAGTGGTAAAGAGAGGTAATGTGGTGGCTGGTGATAAAAAATGGACCTTTATGGTCTACCTGGCGGGAGACAACAATCTGGAGTCTTTTGGCACCAAGGATCTGATCGAGATGAAGGTGGCGGGTTCCAGCGATCAGGTCTCCATCGTGTCCCAGTTCGACCGCATGTCCGACGAGGTGACGCGGCGCTACTATCTGGCCACGGAAGGCAGTCTGATGGACAACTGTGTGGCCGAGTTGCCCGAGGTGAACACAGGGGACCCCAAAGCCCTCGCCGACTTTTGCTCGTGGGCCTGCAGCAGTTACCCAGCGGAGCACTATGCACTGGTGGTGTGGAATCACGGGACGGGCTGGAAGGACGAAGATATCTATCGCGCGGCTGAAGCCAGGGGACTTGCCGGGCTGGTCGGCCGGGGACAGGTCCGCAGCCTGTCCTCGGGCAAGCCGGGCCGGGCGCTCTTTGCCACCACCATGGCCAAGTTGGTCAACGAATCGATCAGGCGGGCCATCGCTTTTGACGATAGTGCCGCTGATTTCCTGGATAACCACGAGCTAAAGCGTGTGCTGCAGCAGGCTGCCCCTGCCTTCGGCGGACAGCTTGACCTCCTGGGCTTTGATGCCTGCCTGATGAGCATGCTGGAGGTCGACTACCAGCTCCAGCACCTCTGCCAGGTCGCCGTGAGTTCGCAGGAGAACGAACCGGGCGATGGTTGGCCCTACGGCGCCATAATCCGCAAGCTCAGGGCCGAGCCGGACATGACGGCTGAGACGCTGGGCAGGACAATCGTGGAGGAGTATGATCTTTCCTACCGCCTCAATCAACCGGGTGCATCGGTGACCCAGTCGGCCGTCGTACTGAACCGGCTGGAGCCGGTCGCCGGGGCGGTGGGTCACCTGGGGGCTACGCTGCTGGCATATACGTCAGACCGGGCCACGATGGGCATTGTGTTCAATGCCGTGCGTTTTGCTCAGAGCTTCAGCGACCGCGACTATATCGACCTTGGCCACTTTTGCCAACTGCTGGCCGCAGACGACGTGGATGGAGCGATCGGAGCGGCGGCCCAGTCTGTCGTGGATCTGCTGGCGGCGGAAACGTCGCCCGTGATTGCAGAGGCTCACCATGGCCCAGAGGTTACGGATGCTTCTGGCCTCAGTATCTATCTGCCGACCAGGGTGGTGAGCCCCCTGTACAGGGACCTTGATTTTGCTCAGAACCATGGCTGGGACGAGTTCCTGAGCTCTTTTGTCGATCCCAATGGGTAGGCAAGGGCCATGGTCACCCAGTACGATTGCTTCACGAGGAAGCACAGATCGAGAGCAAGTGCCACGCTTGCGGTTTGCGCGCACGTGCCGAAGAAAAGTCCGAATCGCTGATTGCGCGCCATTGGCGGTGGTACACCGGTTGGAGGGCCTACGTCCAGGAACTGGAGAGCAAGGGGCTGGAAGCGCCAAGTCTGACGGAGGTCGAGCATCATACCCTGAGTAGCGGCGGTGTTAGTTCTGCCGAAAGTCGATCTGATAGACCTGGATCCCTTTCTCGCAGTTAGCCGAGGTTGGGGCTTCCACGGTGTTTGACTGGCAGTCCCAGCTCTTCTTCTCGGGAACTATGCACGCGTACCAAACTACCTCGCGGGGTCGATTGTCCAGGGTACCGTCCCAATTGTGATCTCCGGTTTGCTCCTGGCTTGACTTGTACCAGTAGCCATCAAAGTTTTCAGCCCAAAGGTGCACCCAGACGTCGCCCACCGGCTCGCCGTACCGGTCGAGCACGAAGCCGAAAAGCCGGGTCAGGGAGCAGTTCGGATAGGTAGCCACAATCTCGCCGGTCCAAGGGTAGGACGGTGGATAGCCATTGACCATGATGGGCAAGAAGGCGGTGGTGGTGCTAACGGCGCTGAGCGAACCAGCGGCGCTCACAGTCGTCATCCGCGCCAATTGTGGCGCGCCGCGTGCCGGGGAGAGTACCTGAGGCGGCGCAACGGGCTTGTAGACGACGCTGGTTTTGGCCGATGCCAGCAAGGTGGCTGCGGCCATACTGAGCAGCATCACGGTGATGCCCAGGGCCATACTGGCCCAGACCTGCCGCCGCCTGGGCCCTTTCGGCGAAAGATGCGGCGCGTTGTGGCTTGCTCCACCTACCATGGGTCTTTTCCTTTTCTCGGGCGCTGCTGCAGTATAGCACAAGGGCGTAGAACGAGCAAGGGCTTCCATATTCTGGACCAGCGCCCTGGGCGGAAGTCTCACTATGCCGCCCGGATTGCCCGGTTCAAAGACCAATCCTCCGCTGCTGTTGCGTGAGGGCTTTATTGATGCGCGAGTGGTTGTCTCCCAGGGACAGACACCACACGCCTGCCTCAAAGTCAACGTACCTTTGCCCTTGCGCGTCATAGAGACAAGAACCCTGACCGTGAACGATGCCGGTCTTGGCCAGATCGCAACCGGAACACCTGAATACGTGGCTCACGGCTCCTCCTTTCTTGCAGTTCCGGCTTCCGATGTGAGCTGCGCTAGCGAAGTGCCAGCAGCTCGGATACGGTGACGAACCGGTAGCCTTGCTCCCGCAGCCCCTGGATGATGCCCGGCAGGGCTTCTCTGGATGCAGGCCGGTTCTTGGCCATGACGTGCAGCAAGATGATAGAACCGGGGCGCGTGTCTGCCAGCACCTGCTCGACGATGCGCTGCGCGTCGTCCGGGGTGCCCGAGTACCCTTCGGGTGCAACGTCCCAAAAGATGTTCTTGCGCCCTGACCACCACAGGTAGTAGGGCAAGACGATCAGTTTTTTCCCGCCCGGTGACCGAAAGTGAATGTTGCCTTCGTAGCCCACTTCCCTGATCAGGCGGTCGGTCTCTTCTATCTCAGTTTTCACAAAACCAAAGGACTTGAGGACCATGCGCTTGTGACGGTAGGAGTGGTTGCCCAACTCGTGGCCTTGCTCGACAATCTGTTCTCCTGCCCCCGGATTCCGGGCAAGTGCCTTGCCAGTGACAAAGAAGGTTGCCTTGACGTCTTGTTCGCTGAGCACCTGCAGGATCTGTTCGGTGAATTGGTCGGAGGGGCCATCATCGAAGGTCAGGGCAACCACGCGGAGGTCCGTCTCCACGCGTGGCACGATGCCGCCAAAAAGCTGAAGGGTACGAGCTTTGCTCAGTTTCCAGGCGGAGAAGGTAACCAGTGCAGCAGCAAAGACGGCTACGGCTGAGATCCGCAACGCCATCGCCTGGGCGTTGGAGGCAGATCCTCGGAAGGCGCGCCAGGCAGCCAGCCCGGCACCAGTCAGAGCGATGGCGAGCAGCAGGAGGATTCCAATCTCAAGCATGGTGCTAGTATAGCAAGCCTGCTGCATCCCTGTCAAGCCTGGTGGGACATTGGGGGCTGCTCGTTTCGCGCCAGGATGAGACTGTTCGCGGCGAGGCCTGGATCTGATCCTCTGCGCAAGAAAAGAGACCTCGGGGGTTTTCCGGAACCCCCGAGGTTGTGACTTTTGGGCTTGCTAGCCCGGGCGGCTCACCGCCGTGGCTTTGCTCTCATGGACCGCAGTGCTGTGCCCGCTAGCAGGAGCGCGGCCCCCAGCATCGCCAGCCCCAGGGCCAGGATCGGAGTGGTAAGCTCGCCACCCGTATCAGGAGGCTCGGTCACGAGTGTTACGGTGGCGTCATCCTGTCCGGTCGCTTCGCGCTGAATCGAGTCTATGACCGTGGCCGTGATGGTGTCGGTCACCATGAGGCCGACTTGGCCTTCCACGACAGCCTCAAACGTGCAGGTGTAGCTGTCTCCTGGTTGGATGACATCACCAAGCGCACAGGTACTGTTGGCAATCTGTGTGTTGCTCGCGTCGGTTGGGTCGCCATAGACATCATCTGTCAGGGCCCTGAGGCGAACAGGTACGCCCTCTGCGCTACCGTTGGTGACGTCAACAAGGTATTGGATTGTGTCGCTGGGTACGTAGGCGACCTCGGGATCTGCCGTCTTGGTCACGGTGATGAGTAGGGGCGGTGCGGCGGTGATGGTTACGGTTGCGGTATCGCTGGCCTGTACCAGTGTGCCATTGGCGGCCGCGGCCTCAGTAGTCACCGGGTCCACCGACCCACTGGCAGTAGTGATCTGCGCCGTGGCGGTCACTGTGTCGGTCACAAGGTCGCCGGCGCTGCCCTCTACCCGGGCCTGGAAGGTGCACTGGTAGCTGCCACCTTGTTGGATGGTCTGGTCCAGTTGGCAGGTGCTGTTGGCAATCTCCGTGTTGCCTGGGTCGGTCAGGTCGCCATGGGGCGCGTCGTCCAGGCCGGTGAGGTCCGCCGCAATGTTGGCCACGCTGTCATTCTCCACCAGCACGGTGTAGGTCACCCGGCCCCGCGGCTCCATGACGGTGAGTGGTTCGACCGACTTGGTCACGGTGATACTGAGCACCGGCTCGTCGACAAAGGTACACAAGATGGCCTCTTCTGCGGCCAGCGCAATCCTGACGTTGGTCTCACCGTATTCGACGCGGCTGCTGTCCTGACCTTCGCACGTGATCTGCTGAAGACCCCAGCCCGCTGGTACCGTTTCGCTAAAGATGTAGGTCGCGTCGGGCGCCAGCCCGGTGAACGCTTGCTCACCGCCATGTGCCAGCGCAAAAGATGCCGGCGTGTCGTTGCTGGTGAATGCAAAGTCCCCAGCTATGCCAGGTGGGTCCGTCTGTTTCAGGATCGTGATACCATCTTCTCTTCGGGTGTTGGTGAAGGTACAGACGATGTCGTCGTCAGGCTGAAGCGACACCGCGTGGGGGCCAGGTCCGCTGCCACTGCCGGCCGTATCGGTCGTGCCGCGGTACACACAATCCAGCGAGATGGCATAGTCGGGCAGAGCGGTCTCGCTGCCTGCCGTTTCACTAACTTGGTGCGTCGCACCTGGCTCAACACTCGTGCCTGCCGTGACGGTTACGACTCCCGTGGTACCCAGGTCACCCACGCCTTCAACTGAGTCGGTATCGTCAATGTAGAGGTTAAAGAGACCTGGGTCCTCTTTCGGCTCGAGGCTCTTGACCAGTTCGATGTGGGCGGTTTGCAGGATGTACAACCCCGCAAGGTCGATGGCGCCTGCCCGACACTTGGAAGTCTCGTCCGGGACCGTGTCACCTTCATCAGTGCAGTCAGTCGTCGGGTTGATGTCCCAGCTAATGACTGTTCCAACATCGGCAATGCCATTGCCGTCGCTGTCCTGACAGGTTAGTGTGATGGTCTTGTTCTCGTTGAGGTAGTAGTAGGCGCTGGCTTCCCGCTGGATGTCACCACAGTCGTCTTCTCTGGCCAGCTCGCCGTTGTAGAATGGCCCAAAACCGCCGGTCAGATCCAAATCCTCGTTGCTGGTCGAGACGGGGTGCAGGTAGTCGCGGAAGCAGGTAGTGCCGCGGTCAAGGGCATTCCCACCGTCATCCGCGATGTAGAGCCCGATGTCGTAGCGCCCGCTGGACCGAGACTGCAGGGTAGCCGCAATCTTGACCTCGATCTGCTCACCTGGAGTACAAGCCTCCGGTCCCTCTACCAGTTCGAGCAGCGTGAGTTCTACGTCCTCCGCCGTGCAGATGTTTGTCTGGTCAAAATCGGCTGCATCCCGGAGACAGGGTTGGCTTGCCGCCTGGCCCAGGAGTTCGTCCAGCCACGAAATGCGCGCTGACTTGGCTTCAGCCTGGAGCTGATACACCACCAGGGCCAGGCCTGCGACGAGCAGAACCAACACCAAAATCGTCAGAACCCACCGTGCCGCCATGGGCAATCTATTGAGAAGCTCAGCCATTGGATCCCTCCTCTGTGTACTTTGGCGTATTATACACGATTTCTGGCAATTGTCAACTAGAGCATCGAGTAAAAATCTAAAATAGCTTAAAATTTAACGAATCAAGCGGTTTGATCGGTTATATGCCTAGAAATTGACTTTTTCGGGGTTCTTGGTTATAATGCGCCCATGGAACGAAAACCAAAGCTGGCCACTGAAGCTACATCGATCCTCTCTGCCTCGCAGCGGGCCATGGCCGTGTGGCTGCTCAGCCGGTTGTCGCTGCTGCTGGTCATCGCGCTCGTTGCCCTTCCAGGGCTGTTCGCGCTGGACCTGATGGCCGGGCCACCGCGCCCGGAACAGGCACGCTTGCCGGTCAGTTCCCAGGAGTCTTTCTCGCCTTCTAGGGAGAACCGGGGGACCGGAGTGCGCCTGGCCGGGGACCGCCGGTCCGGCGCCAGTGCCACACCGACGGCTCTTCCAGACACGAGCACAGCTATCGGCCTGAATCGGTCGCGGGCCATTGTCTCTGCCACCAGGCCTCAGGCAATCGTGCTCAGCCAGCCAGAGTCACAGCAGGTTCAGAGCACCGTCGCGCCGCCCGTTGCTGTGACGGTGTCAGTTTCCCCGCCCGCGACGGCAGCCTCGTCAGTGACGGCGGCTACTCTGGTGCGACCGGCTCTGATCCAAGCGACGATGGTTCCAACGCAAGCTAGCATCCTGGATCCGGGAACCTCGCCTGTACAAATCCGGATCCCGGCCATCAAGGTAAAGCGCTCTATTATCGAGTTGCCCCAGATCCAGGACCCGAAAACTGGGTCGTGGACGCAAGATCTTGAGGTTCTCTTCCGCAAGGGCCGCAAGGATCTCGTTGGCCACTATGAACACTCTGCACAGCCAGGCCAAGCCGGGAATACGATCCTTGTTGGGCACAACTATGGGTACGGCACCAAAGGTGTCTTTCTCAAGCTTGGTCGCCTGCAGCAAGGACAGAAGATAGAGGTGGTCAATGCGGCGGGCCAGACCTTCACCTACCAGGTCACTCTGGTTGAAAAGGTTCCCTGGCGGAGCAAGGATGCGAACGAGCTGGTCCAGCACGCTAGACTCCTGGCGCTCTCGGGTGGCGAACGCCTGACGCTGGTGACCTGTGGTGGATCCAATATCCAGCCTTTCCCCGCTCGCATCTATGTCGTCGCCGAGCCGGTTCGCGACTAGGTCTGGAAAACATCGCACGAAAAGCTCCGAACGTTCGGCGTGACTATGCCGCCCCCTAGTTGTCCGTTGGCCGCTTCCTATGCTATAATGCGCCGGTGAATGACATGGCTATCAACTTTGCATTGCTGCATGCCGATGCCGACAGCCGCGCCCGTTTGGGGCGGATCGATACACCACACGGCTCTATAGCCACGCCGGCCTTTGCTCCTGTGGGTACCCAGGCGACGGTCAAGGCCCTCGATCCTCGGGACCTGCATGAGCTGGGTGCCGAACTGATCCTGGCCAATACCTATCACCTCTACTTGCGGCCGGGCGCGGAAGTAGTTGCCGAGCTGGGGGGCCTGCACGGCTTTATGGGTTGGGACGGACCTATCCTGACCGATTCGGGCGGCTTCCAGGTCTTTAGCCTGGCCGGCCGGCGCCAGGTTAGTGACGAGGGCGTACTCTTTCGCTCTCACATCGATGGTTCGCAGCACCACTTTGGCCCTGAAATGGTGATCGGCGTCCAGGAGCAATTGGGAGCGGACATCATCATGTGCCTGGACGAGTGCGCCGAGCCGCATGACCACACCTACGCGGAGCAGGCGATGGCCCGCACCCATGCCTGGGCGGAACGCTGCCGCACCGCCCAGACCCGGTCTGATCAGGCGCTCTTTGGCATCGTCCAGGGTGGGGTCTTTGCTGATCTCCGGGTCCGGAGCGCCGAGTACCTGGTCGACCTCGACTTCCCAGGTTATGCCATTGGGGGACTGAGTGTGGGCGAGAGCAAGGCGCTGATGTACGAAATGCTTGACATAACGGTGCCTGTGCTCCCCGCGGATAGGCCCAGGTACCTGATGGGCGTCGGTGCGCCGGAGGATCTACTGCAGGGTGTGGCCCGGGGGGTTGATCTCTTTGATTGCGTACTGCCCACCCGCCTTGCCCGCAACGCGTCGCTTTTCACCCGGCAGGGACGGCTTAACATGCGCAATGCTGCCTGGGCGCGGGAGCCGGCGGTTGTCGAGGAGGGTTGTGCCTGTTACACCTGCCGCCACTTCTCGCGCGCCTACCTGCGCCACCTGTTCAAAGCGGGCGAGCTGCTGGCCTACCGATTGGCCACCATCCACAATGTCCATTTCCTGTTGAAACTCATGTGCGACATCCGGCAGGCCATCGCGGCTGGGACCTTTACCGCTTTCAGGCAGGAATTTCTGGCTGACTATCCCATCGTTCCCGACAAAGTCCGAGCCCAGAATCGAGCAAAGCGCAAAACACGGGGAGGACAGAACAGATAGGGAAGTATGGCAGGGGGTGTTTCCTGGACCCTGCTTCTTTGGTAATACGCGATACGCATTACAGGTCACAGATCAACCTACTGAGGGCTCATGGATCTAGTTCAAGCAATCATACTCGGCATTATCCAGGGTGCAACCGAGTTCATACCTGTGTCCAGCTCGGGCCATCTGGTCCTGGTACCCTGGCTGTTGGGCTGGGAGCCTCCTGGCCTGGTCTTTGACACGGTGGTCCATTGGGGCACGCTGGTGGCCGTGCTGGCCTATTTCTGGCGAGATTGGTGGAATTTGATCACGGCCTGGCTGAGCGGGCTGTTTCGCTGGGACTGGCGCGATCCCAATGCCAGGTTGATGTGGCTGATCCTGGTGGGCAGCATCCCGGCCGTGGTCATTGGATTCCTGCTGGAGGACTTTTTTGAGTCATTGTTTGGCCAGCCTGTTTGGGTCAGCGTTTTTATGCTGGTGACAGCCGGCTTGCTGGCCTCTGCCGAGTGGCTGGGCAAAAAAACGCGGGACCTGGATAGTCTGCGCTGGTCCGACGCGCTGATCGTTGGCTTGGGGCAAGCAGCGGCCATTGCGCCGGGCATCTCTCGTTCCGGGGCGACGATTTCGGTGGGACTTTATCGGGGCGTGAAGCGGGCAGCGGCCGCTCGCTTTAGCTTTCTCCTGGGAACCCCCATCATTCTTGGAGCAGGTTTCCTCAAGATCACCGATCTCTTTTCTGTTCCAAACGCAATGGCCCAGGTGCCGAGCCTGGTGGCAGGCTTTCTGACTGCGGCCGTCGTCGGCTACTTGTGTATTTGGTTCCTGCTGCGCTATCTGCAGCGGGGCAAGCTGTACCCTTTTGCAATCTACTGCTTCTTGATAGGGATCGCGTGTCTCGTCGTGGCTTGGCTGGATTAGTTCCATCGCCAACCTTCCTGCGGCGGGCCGAGAAAGGGAGGTTGATGGTTGGAGTACCGACGCGCCCCCCGTGGGCTGCCCTGGCTCTCATCCTTGTGATGCTGGCCGGGTGTGGCGAGCCGCTGTCGACGCCTGAACCGGTCTATTTGCGGGCGGCGGGTTCCATGCCGATGGGCCCCCTCGTTGAGGAACTGGTCGCGGGCTTTCGAGAACAGACCCCGTCGGTCAGCATCGAGATCTCTGGCCTGGAACCCTACGGAGGTTTGGGAACCAGGTATGGTCTGGATGCACTACGCAATGGGGAAGTCGACCTGGCCCTGGCCTCGTGGTTGCCCCGAGACCCATCCCTGTCTGGCCCTTTGGGTCCGCCGCTCGATCCGGATTGGCATGCCACGGCCATCGCCCGTGACGGGATCGCCATCATCGTCCATCCAGCCAATCCCCTTCAAGGCCTAGGTCTATTGCAGTTGCGCGATCTATTTAGCGGGCGCAATGACGAATGGCGCGCACTGGGCGGCGTGGCGGCTCAGGGCCAGGTTCTTCCGGTGAGCCGCGAAGCTGGTTCCGGTACCCGTGCCGCGTTTGAGACACTGGTGATGGAGCATCTTTCGGTGACGCCAGGGGCGCTGATTGCCCCTTCCGGCGAGGCGGTGGTTGGCCATGTGGCCGAGAACCCGCAGGCCATCGGCTACGTGTCCACGAGTGAGGTGGGGCCCGGTGTCAAAGTGCTCCAGGTCGAAGGCGAACTACCCACACCCAAAGCTGTGGAGCTGGGCATTTATGCGCTTACCCGCGAGTTGTGGCTGGTCACGCCTACTCAACCCTCAGGACTGCTGCAGGATTTCGTGGAATTTGCCCTGAGTCCCGCCGGCCAACAAATTGTCGAAGGGCGCGGTGGGCGCATCCACTAGAACGCCAGTGCCGGTCGATGTGCTTCCAGACCGGCCCTGCTCAGCCCAGCGAGTACTCCATGGCGTGGTCCATGTCCGCGACCTCCCGCCTAAAGGCGAGGACGTTGATGTGCAGGAGCAGACCGGTAACCAGCAGCAGCCCGATGGCTTCGATGCCAAAGATGAGGGCATAGGCCACGTGGGTTGCTCCGCCGATGCCGACGACCAGGTCATGGATGCTTCCACTGAGCACCGAGGAACCAAACTTGGCCAGTGCCTGGGCCAGTGTCCAGGCCCCCACAAAAAGGCCTGCCTGGCCATTGATCGTTAGATCCATCATCAGCGAGACACCGCCGACTGTAAAGGCGCCGGTGCCCAGCCCCATGAGAAGGATCGCGGGCGCGACCGGCCCAGGATTGCGGTCCAGGGCGATCAGGGCCAGCATCGCAAAAGCCGCCACGCCGATGAGGTTGCCAGCGGCCGCCGTCCGCTTCTTTCCGATGCGCGGTATCACGATTGCGCCCCCAATCAGCAGTCCGGCGATGACACCCACCATGTTGTAGGCGTTGAACATGGTCGTCTCGCGGACGCTTAGGTGGAGGACCTCGCCGCCAAAGGGCTCCAGAATTACGTCCTGCATAAAGTGAAAAAAGAGGCCAAGTAAGAGAAAGAGGAAGAACAGCCGTGTTTGCCGGCTGTGGCTGAGGATCCGAAGGGATACGCGCAAGGAGGATGTGCTGGCGGAGTGAGGGCTGGCTCGCCGCCGTTCCGTGCGCCACAGGGCCACCAAGGTGAAGACCACAACCAGCGCCCCGGCCAGGGCAAAGAGGCTCACCAGGCGGCCAAATGAGAAGGGTTGCAGATAGGCCGCGCCGCCCAGTGCTCCGAGAAGAATGCCCACCATCATTACTGTCCAGATGATGCTGACAACGCGGCCCCTCTCTGCTTCTCCGGTACGATCGGTAACCAGGGCCAAATAGGTCGTGGCGCCGATGCTCACTCCCAGTCCCTCGACAAAGAAGAAGGCAAAGCCAAAACCCAGGCGGATGGGAGATGGATCCTGGGCAACAAAGGCAGCGACAAAAGGAGCGGTTACCACCGTCAGGACGGCCACGGCTGTCCCTGCCAGGATGTAAGGCAGCCGATGATAGCCCTTGTACGGATGGGTGTCAGAGTAGTGACCGATGGGGATGGAAACCAGGGCGGCCAGATAATGGGCGCCGCCCAAGGTGAGCCCAACAAGCGCCAAGTCCAGTCCCATCTCTACGCGGAGGATGCGGTTGAGGGTACCCAGCATCAGAACGGATACCGCTCCCAGCCAGAATTGGTACAGTGACAGACGCAGGGTTTGAGCGAGCTTCATGTCAGCGTGGGATCCGCTCTCCCAGCAGGGTTGGCCAGGTCATCAAAGGTCGTACAGTTCAGCAGGTTGATCAGTTCTCCCTGGGCCCTGGCCCAGATATCGTGTACCGGGCAGTGACCGTTCTGAGGACAGGCATCGGGCTCGATAAGGCAGCGGTTCAACCGGACCGGGCCCTCCAGTGCTTCAATGACCTGCAGGAGGTTGATATCTGCTGCTGGCCGGGCCAGCATCACACCCCCGCCCGCACCCCGGTAGGTCGTCACCAGTCCTGCCAGGGACAACTGCGAGACGATCTTGGCCAGGAATGGGCTGGGGATGTTCTGGCGTTCGGCTATCTCTTGCGTCGAGGTTCGCTCACACTCGGTTTGCGTGGCCAAATCAAGGATGACTCTCACGCCATAGTCTGTTCGCCTGCTAATCTCCATTGATTGTGCATCCTTTCATGTGGCTTGTTGGCCGGCCGAATTGGACAGGTTTGGCCCAATTAAGGCAATTATATCTATTCGCTTGGTTTTTGTCAAACCCATTGTTTGCAAGTATAATGCCCCGGGTTGAGTTTGGGAGCTAGGCAGGGGCAAAGGACATGCTGGTTGGCGGGTTCGGCGGACTGCTTGCTGACCTCGGGGCAAACCTCTGATCCTCTAGTTTCCCGGATGGGAGGCAGCGTGAGCATGGAAGCTCGGGTAACTTGGGTTGAGGAAAAGCGATTTGTCGGCCAGGGCGCCTCTGGTCACGGCATTGTGGTGGATGCCAGCGCTGAGAAGTTGGGGTCTTCACCGATGGAACTGGTGCTCATTGGCACGGCTGGTTGCACCGCCTACGACGTGTTGTCGATCCTGCAGAAAAAGCGCCAGCAGGTGACCGGCCTGGAGGTACGAGCCCGGGGCCAGCGGGCAGAGTCTCCACCTAGGGTCTATACGGAGATTGATCTCGAATATGTGGTTCGCGGGCGGGGGGTAAAGCCCAGTGATGTGGAGCACGCCATCCGCCTTTCCAAGGAAAAGTATTGCTCGGCTTCCATCATGCTGGGCAAAACGGCACAGATCCGCACGACCTTCCGCATTGAAGAGGATTGAGTTCGACACCAAGAGCAGCGATCTGGTGGATGTACTATCGCCAGAGCGAATCCGGGCTGGCCTTACCACAACCGTGGTCGGCCGGCAGTTGGTCTATCTGCCTGAAACCGGTTCGACCAACGATGAAGCGCGGCATCTGGCTCAATCGGGCGCTGCCGATGGTTCGCTGGTCATTGCTGACTACCAGACGGCTGGCAGGGGCCGGCTCCAGCGTAGCTGGGTCGCACCGCCTGGGAGCAGCTTGCTCATGTCACTGCTCTTGCGCCCACAACTACCACCTTTCCAAGCCCAGCGACTGACCATGATCTGTGGATTGGCCGTCTGTGATGCTGTCGAAGCGCAGACTGGCCTACAGATGGCCCTGAAGTGGCCGAATGATCTTGTGGTTGGCGGCGCCAAGGCAGGCGGTATACTCACCGAAATCGAGGTCATGGGCCAGCAGCTCGCATATGGGATCGTAGGCATCGGTCTCAATGTCGATTTGGATCCCTCTCAGCTTCCCAATGATCTGCTGGCAAGAGCCACGAGTCTTTCTAACGAGATCGGACGGTCCGTGCCTCGCCTGCCGTTGCTCTGGGCCTTTTTGCAGGCCCTTGAGGGCCGCTATTTCGCACTGAAAGCAGGCCATTCTCCCCATGTTGAATGGTCTGAGAAGCTGTCTACCCTGGGCCAGCATGTCACCGTTTCTGGAGGTAGCGAGGTTCTGGAGGGCGTGGCCGAAGGTGTGGATAGCAATGGCGCCCTGTTGGTCCGCTTGGGTAGTGGCCGCCTGGAGACGGTCCTGGCGGGCGATGTCACGCTGCGATTTGGCCAAACGGGGCCGGATCTGCTATAATACGCGCCGCTGCCCGGAGAAACTCGAGGATCTATGGGATCAGCCGAGATTCGGAAAGGAACCATGAAACCACCGACAAAGAGCTTGGCAATCGTGGGCTTTTTGCAGCGAGAGGTTAACGCAGCACTGCGGCTGAGCCCTTGGGTACTGGCCACACTCCTCTTGGCTGCTCTGTTGTGGCATCCAGAATTGGCTGCCACAGGTGGGCTATTCCAGTCGCCGCAGGATACGCCAACACCTACACCGATACCGGCGCCAACACTGGCTCCAACTGCGACCACAGAAATCTTCCCGTCGGCCACGGCAGAAGCGCCAGTGCCTGCCGCCACCGAGACGGCTGAGGCGCCGCCAGCGCCACCCACCGAGACGCCAGTCCTGGCCGTCACGGCGACCCTGGTACCGACCAACTCCCCGACACCCACCGCCGTTCCCACGGAAACGCCTGTGATTCCGACGGCGACGCTGGCTCCGGTGCTAGCAACCAGTACACCTATTTCGCTCGAGCAGGATGGCACGGAGCGGTATCCTGAAGAGGATTCGAACCTCCTATTCAACTGGACGATGCTTTTTGATTCCGTGGCACTGGGCCTGTCCTACGTCTGGCTATGCTGTGGGGTGCTGGTGCTTGTGGGTGTTCCCATATTCTTTGTCGCCCTGTGGGTTGCAGGCAGACGCCGCCAGCAGGGGGAAGAATAGACCTCAGTGGTGAAGCGGTGAACGATACCGGCGCGGGTGCCCTGGCAAGCAAGGCCCCGCGCCGTTTCATTGACGGCGATTTTACCTTGGATAAGCGGAAGCTTCCCTGGGTGGTTCTGGGACTGGCCCTGCTAGCCTTTGCGCTGCGGGTCATCGGTCTCGAGTTCCAGAGCTTGTGGCGGGACGAAGTGGATGCCATCCGGTTCGCCAGCCGGCCAATGCTCGACTTGTTGGGGACCCTTACTGCACCCGCTGAAAATGGCCCTCTTTTCTACTTATTGTTGCGTTGGTGGTTGCGCCTGGCTGGGCAGAGCGAGTTTGGCCTCCGTTTCTTTTCCGTATTCTTTGGTGTATTGACCATCCCCCTGATCTACAATTTGGCACGGCGGCTGTTTCCGTCGCTGCCTGGCGTTGCCCTGGTGGCCGCGCTCCTGGCATCCACCTCCCCCTATTTGGTCTGGTACAGCCAGGAAGGCAAGATGTACGCCTTGGTGGTCACTCTGATTCTAGTGTCAATGGACCGCTACCTTGCTGCCCTGGAGGACGGGGGATGGTTTCGCTGGCTGGCCTACTTGGTCGCTACCGCTTTGGCCCTGTACGTGCATGTGCTTGCAGCACTCATGATTCCTGTGCAAGTGGTCGTCTTTTTTCTCCAGGAACGCGGGGTTCGAAAGGCCCGCTGGCGACCCTGGCTTGTGAGTCTACTGATAATGGCATTGCCTTACTTGCCGCTTCTGGCGTGGCAGGTGCCGCTTATGCTAACACCCGCCCAGACAGGTTTCCGTTTTGTTGCACTGCACGAGATGCTCCTGTCGCTCTGGGGCAGCTATAGCTTCGGGATAGCCCAAAACGCTGGTCTTTGGATAGGAGTTGGTTTTGTGGGCGCATTGGTTGGCTCCTTCCAGCTCTGGCCCTTGGACAAACGCGGGCGTGTGTCTCTGGGCGCCCTGGCCTGCTGGCTATTCTTGCCAGTTCTCTTGCTCTTCCTGATCACGTTGGTACGGCCTCTCTACACGGCCAGATATCTTGTCTTTGTTCTGCCAGCATACCTCCTGCTGTTGGCAGCGGGTGTCGTGGCCATTGGACGGCGGACGCACCTGCTGGCTGGGGTCCTGCTGATCGCCCTGCTTGCTGTGAGCGGCCGGGGGCTTTGGCTTCAGTCCCGAAGCCAGATCAAGGCCGACTTTCGATCAGCGACGGCGTACGTGTTGAACAATGCCGGGCCCGACGATCTGCTCCTGTTCCAGATTCCATACGGACGGTACTCTTTTGACTACTATGTACAGCGGCTGGCCATGCCGCAGACCGTCCGGCATCAGACTGACGGGAATCTCGCTCTCCATGGCGGCGCGGCCCATCGGGCCTACATCCCGCTGCTGGCGGGAAGGGCTGGGTCGGCATACCAGTGGGCCGAAGGACTGTATACCAACGCCGGGATGTCTGAGAGCGAAGCAGACAGGCGCATGGCAGAGATGGCTGGCCGCAGCCCTGTCGTGTGGCTGCTATCCAGCGAGTCAGCCATGTGGGATGAACGGGGTCTGGTTGAAGGCTGGCTTGACCAACATGGGGACCTGACTGACACGGTGCACTATGTCCGGGTTTCGGTATACCGCTACGAGCTTGCCCAAAACCAATGATCCTGCGGCGACTTGACAAAGCCTGGATTTCATGTTATCCTCCACGAAATTTACGAAAATAGACGAGAAGGAGGTAGGGTATGAAGATCCAAGTTGGTGAGGAGGCCCCTTCTTTCGAGCTGAAGAGCCACCTGCAAGACACGGTCAGACTAGACGAGTACCGGGGCAAGCACAACGTGCTGATTGTATTCTTTCCCTGGGCCTGGACCCCCGTTTGAACGAACCAGATGCCTTCGTATGAACTTGACCTGTTCAAGTTCGAGGGCTACAATACCCAGGTCCTGGGTATCAGCATTGATCATGTTCACACTCTGAGGGCATGGGCCGAGAGCCTTGGGGGCATCAGCTACCCACTGTTGAGCGATTTCTGGCCACATGGCGAGATGGCGCGCAAGTATGGCGTGTTCCGGGAGGACGGAAGGAGCGAACGCGCCCTGTTCATCGTCGATAAGGAAGGCATCGTCCGCTACATAGACGTCCACGATATCGATGAGCAGCCGGACAATGAGGAGGTGTTCAAGGTTCTGCGCCAACTGGAACCCGATGCCGTCGTTCAAGAGCCGGTAGAAACAGGGGTAGCCGAAGCGGGGCCAAGTCCAGCAAGTTCTCAGAGCGTGGTGTTGTATTGCCGGCCCGGCTGTATTGACTGTCGCCTCTCCCGGCGTTTTTTGGAGCGAAACGGGATAGCCTACACCGAGGTCAACGTCCGCGCCGACGCAGAGGCAGAAGCACGGGTTCTGGAGTGGACTGGCGGCCAGCTTGTCTCGCCGGTATTTGACATCGGCGGCACCATCGTGATTGATTTCAAACGATCTGAGTTGATGCGGGTACTTGGCCTGGACTAGGTCGCCGCGCAACTGTAGATAGCAGCCTATGCAACTCTGGGTCATCTGCCCAGAGTTGCTTGGTTGTGTGGGCCCTGGTTGGCCTGCGGACTTGTCGCAGGGCCATCGATCCGGCCCCCCTCGCGGCAGCGCGTAGCGAGTTTGCCAGATTCGCCAATCAGGGCTATAATAGCCAGGTCCTTAGGAAAAAGATCAAATCGGCAGGTTACGGCGATATTATGCGAGAAATCACTGACTCTCAATCGAAGGGAACCGAGAACGAGATTCCAGGCGGTAGAGCAGCGAGCCGCCCAGGCCGGCTCTTGATCACCTTGATGGTCGTTCTCCTGCTGTTGCCTGTGTTGGCAGCCTGTGGTAAGGACGGGGAAACGGAGGAATCGGGTGATTCGGGTGAAGTGGCGACGCTGCCTGCCGCCGAGGAGCGGAGGGCAACGCCGTCGCCCATCTCCGTGATCGATGCGACGGCCACTGTGGCGCCGACGGCTACGCCGACCGTTGGCCCACCCCCCGCTCCCCTTGCTGCGATGGTCAACGGCCGGTACATCTTTTTGGAGGACTATGAGCATCTGTTGGCCCTCTATGAGCAGGCGATTCAGGAGCAAGGCATCGACCTGGATTCGGAGGAGGGGCAGGCTGAACTAGCTCTGGTACGCATCGATGCGCTCGAGGCGCTGATCGATTCCGAGTTGATGCGCGAAGAGGGCGAGGCGCTGGGGCTGACGCTGAGCGAAGAGGAAATAGAGGCCCAGGTCGAGATTGATATCGACGACGGGGGCGGACAGCAAGCCTTTGACGAATGGTTGGCGGCTACTGGGCAGACTCGCGCTGACTATACGGAAATGCTGCGCGACTTGCTGCTGTCGGAGCGCATTCTGGAGCTTGTCGCTGCCGACTTGCCAATGGTGGCAGACCAGGTCCACATTCGGCACATTGCAGTAAGCAGCGAGGCTGAGGCCCAGGAGATCTTGGCACAGATCCAGCAGGGGGCTGATTTTACAGAACTGGCTCGCTCATGGTCGGTAGACACGATGACCAAGGATGAAGGTGGCGATCTGGGTTGGATCCCGGCCGGCATCGTGGATCCGGAACTGGAACGTGCGGCCTTTGCCTTGCAGGTGGGCGAAACCAGCGGGGCTATCCAGCTTGGAGACGGATATCACGTTATACAGGTGGTGGGGCGAGAAGCCGACCGTCCAGTGTCACCGGATCTCCAGATAGACCTTGAGATGGCCGCATTTGAGCAGTGGCTCAAAGATCTGCGTGCCGCTGCCGTGATCGAGCGGTTTGTAGGCGAATAGACAAAGTTATGATTGTCTGGTACACTGTGCCGCGATTGGAGGTGGAATGCGCTCAGAGCAGATGAGATGGCCTTGGCTCCTATTGGCGTTCGTCGCGCTGTTTGTGGTGGTGTCGGTGGCGTCTGGAGCCGCTTTCCTATTTCTCCGTCAACGACAGAGGGCGAATGCGGATTGGCGTGAGCCGGTCGCCGCCGTTGTGCCAGAGAACATTGTGCCTGACCTAGCTCTTTACCCCCTGGCGGGCGCTTCGGACGTGGAGACGCTCGACGCGGCCATTGCGAATGGCGATCTGGAAACCGCCTATGCTTCGCTGGTCTACAACCCACAAATGCAGGATGAACAGCGCGTTGGCCGCCTTATCTTGCTGGGCCGTCGCTTCACGGATGCAGGTACACTGGAGAAGGCAGATCTCAGCTATCAGCAGATCTATGAGATAGCCGTGCTTAGTCCAGGGTTGAGTGATCCGACGAGAGCGGATGCGCTTCTGGCCGCTGGAAAAGGATGGGCCGAAGTGGGGCGGGATGACCGGGCGATGGATGCTTACGACCAGGTTTATCTGATTGCAGTCAAAAGTCCCTATCTCCACATGGCCCATCGTAGAGATCTGTTGACAGTGTTGGAGAAGGCTTATCTGGAACTCGAAGCTCCGGAGAAAGTGGAAGCCTCTCGCCAGCGGATCATTGAACTGGACCAGGGGATGCGGCCTCAGAGGCCAGCCGAGGCAGGGAAATCACCCGAACTGGCCATAGACACGGAGGTGGTCTCCTCTCCCGAGGTTGGAATCCTCGAGGAAGCCCGGCGGCAAGCAGCCTACAACCTGCTTCAGGTGCTGGACGGGCGCGAAATACAACCCGAGCTTGTGAGTGAACTTGCTCGGACGCTGCAAGTGGAGGATGCGGCCAAGCTGGCCCTGTACCGCCAAGAACTAGAGTCCACTACCCAACTAAGCAGGCGGATCGGTCTTCACTGGCAGATCATTGGCTGGTTGACGCTAAAGTACCGCGTGGCCATGCAGGGCTTTGGGCTGTCCCTTGTGCCCGAGTGGGAGGAGCAACGGGCTGATATCCAGTCCTCGTTGAGCAAAGCCTATGAGGATCTGTATTTCGACTATGAGGACCTGGTCACGGGTCTGCCAGATGCCACGCTGATAGGCCCCGGGAGCTACAAGGTGCGCCGGCAAGTGGTGCAGGCCGGGCGGCTGGGACTCTACCCCAACTATCCAGAAGATCAGATGGCCGGCAAGCTGAGGGATATGGCCTCCAACCTCATCGGTGCTGGATACCTGGCTGATTTGTACGTCGATATGGAGGAGGGAACTGGGGCACTACGCTTTTTCCTCAGCCCAACAGACGAATATGGCCTTCATGAGTAAGTACCAGAGAAAACTGGGCATGAACCGGAGGGAACTTTGTTAAAGCTCGCAATCACCGGCAAGGGAGGCGTGGGCAAGACTACCTTGGCTGCGCTGCTCTCCTATGTATTCGTGGAACAAGGACAGAAAGTATTGGCAATTGACGCCGATCCTGCCGCCGGCCTTGCTTCGGCTTGTGGCGTGCCACCCGAACAGGCGGCGGCCATCACTCCCGTTGCCGAGATGGAAGACCTGATCTACGAGAGGACCGGAGCAAAAAAGGGTGAGATCGGCGGCTTTTTCAAGCTCAACCCCCGCGTAGATGATATTCCAGAGCGCTTTGCGGTATCGGCCGATGGCATCCGCATCCTTTCCATGGGAACGGTCACGGCGGGGGGGACCGGCTGCCTTTGCCCGGAGAACGCCTTGCTTCGCAGTCTGGTGACACACCTGCTACTGCGTCGCGATGAGGTCCTCATCCTTGATATGGAGGCGGGTGTGGAACACCTGGGGCGTGGTACAGCGCGTGCGGTAGATGCTTTCATCGTCGTTGTAGAACCCGGCCGGCGCAGCCTGCAAACGGCGCGCTCTATCTATGGCTTGGCCCAGGATCTGGGCATTGGGCGTGTCTATGTCGTAGGCAACAAGGTCGTCTCAGCGTCCGATGAGCTTTTTATCGCGGAGCAATTGCCCGACTTTCACGTGCTAGGCTTTCTGCCAGCGGACCGGCAGGCCATCGAGGCGGACCGAAGCGGCCGGGCCGTATTCGCCATGGCGCCGGAACTTGTGGAGCGAGCGCGTATGATTGCCGCACGCTTGGAAAGGCCAGCGTAGAGCGCGCTCAAGGGGCGTGGCACGGTGATGCTTGCCCACTTCAGTGCAAGACCGGGCAAGGACCCTTCATGAAAGAACTCCGCCTGCAGGACAGGCGAAGTTTGCTCTTGGGTGTGGGTGCTGATATGGGTCAGGCCTCCAGCACCTGTTCCAGTGGATAGGCTTGCATCACGCGCGTGGTCTGGCGGAAGTTCAGCTTTCTCCAAAAGTCCACATCCCCCGGGACAATGACTGCAATGCTAGTGGCCCCCCGTGTCTGGAAACGGCGGGTAATCTCCATTACCAGTGCCCGGCCGATGCCCTGGCGCTGGTGGTCGGGATGCACTGAAGCCAGATAGATGACCGCCCGAGAACCATCGTAGGTGCCCCGGATCATGCCAACGACCTGGTTCCCTTCCTCGGCAACCAGGAACTCGGCAGCCTGGCAGTCGCGCACGCGAGACATCGCGGAAGGCCCGTCGATATCGGGGTGACTGTATTGCTGATTGGCCTTGAGAATGTCGACCAGGCTTTCGACATCGGCCAACCGAAAATCCCGGATCTGCATCGTCATCCTCTCCTGTGTTGCTGCCAGCTCGGCTTGTGCTTGGCCCTGTGCAACCGATACTCGAGCCCGGGGCAACTTGCCAGACGTGGCACCAGAGATCCCAATGGATATGCAAAGTGGGCGGGTGAGACGTAGAATCGCCTCGTTTGGGTTGATCTGTGGCTATACCTCGGCTGGTGGCTCTACCTCGATCTGGTCCTCTATCTGCAGGCTTATCATCAAATCTTCTTTCTGCTGGCCTGCAGCGGCCTTTCCTTCGCCCGCAGCCTCTTGTATTCGGCCCTGCCACTCGGAGGCTTTCTCTTTTGTCTGTGCTGAGAGCTGCGCTGCTTTGTCCTTGGCTTGCGTCCTCGTACTCCTTGGCCCGTTTGCGAGCCTCTGCGCTCATCTCGGCAGAGCGCTCCTGGAGTTCTATGCCCCTCTCACGGATCAGGGCTCGCGTCTCCTCGCCAGATTGGGGGGCAAAGAGGACTGCTGCCGCGGCGCCGACCAATGCGCCTACGACAAAACCGGCAAAGAAATCCATACCGTAACTCTTGTCTGCCATCGTCTCCAACTCCCTTTCTAAATGGTCGTGTTTTGCTCAGGTGTCAGTCCTGGCAACTCAGGGCTGCTGATTGGATTGTCCAGAGTGCTGTGTGGGGCTCGCCGGCTGGCGTGTCACGACATCAGCTTCCTGCCCGATGGCCTGGGAGGGCGCTCTCTTGCTACCGGACCCTCCGAACAGTGTCCTGAACGCCTCTCGCACGCCAGAAACGTACCCAGCCACCTGGATCATCGGCGTAACGACGGCATCGCTGACAAAGGTTGCAGTTCCCCGTACAGTGCCGGTGGTCTGGTTGATTGACTGCAGAATCGGTTGGATCTCGTCGCGCAAAAGGCTGGTGAGGCTCTGGAGTTGAAAGAGAAGAATCGCCAGAAGAACGCTCGTGATCATTGTGACCAGCGCAAGGACAATGATCGCCACGTCGCGGAGACCCGCGGTAAAAGCCGGGTGGGTCATCAGGCCATAGAACAGAGCAATGATGATCACGACAAAGGTTAGAGCACCAAGACCGATGCCGACTTTTTGCCAAACACTCATGCCCTGCCCGGCGCCAGGGGCGGCTGGCTCCACCGATGTTGCTTCCGCTGCGGCTGGTTCATCTTGTACCTGACTAGGTTCCCGGATCTCTGCCATCCTTGCATGCTCCTGCTCTGGCTCGTCGTGATTGCCCCGCAATTTCGATACCAATCAATTATACCATATCTCTGGTGAAGGGTCAAAAGGTCGTCCGCCACGGGGGACTGTGCGCATCAGTCCGCTTGTCCAAGTTGCAGTCTATGTCGGGAGGGGCTATAATGCCCCGGAGGGAGTTGCCATGCATGTTGCGCGAGAAAACGACTTGGTCCTGCTTATCGGCAAGGACCGCAAAGAATTCATCCTGCGGCTACGGGCCGCTGCACAATTGCAGACGCATCGGGGTTGCATCAACCACGATGACCTGTTGGGACAGCCCCTGGGGCGGGAGATCCGTTCGCATCTGGGCTATTCCTTTGTGATCCTGGAACCGAGCACCTGTGATCTGGTCAGGCTGATCAAGCGCACGACCCAGATCATGTATCCAAAGGACATTGGCTATCTATTGCTCAAGCTCAGTGTGATGCCGGGTGCCCATGTGATTGAGGCCGGTACGGGGAGCGGCGGGCTGACGCTGGCCTTGGCGCGTGCCGTGGGGCCTCAGGGGCACCTCTACTCCTATGAGATCCGGCCTGATATTCTGCGGCTGGCCGAAGAGAATCTGGCATCTTTGGGCTTGACCGGCAACGTTGACTTTAAGCTGCGGGATATCGAAGCGGGTTTTGACGAGAGCGATGTGGATGCACTTTTTTTGGATGTGCGCCGGCCATGGGCCTTCCTCTCGCAGGTCACAAGCGCGCTTAAGGACAGCGGGTTCTTTGGTTCCATCGTGCCCACGACCAACCAGGTGACCGAACTGGTCCGATCTCTGGAGGGCCACCAAACCTTTGGCCATATTGAGGTCGAAGAGATCTCACTTCGGCCTTTCAAGGCGGTGCCCGAACGGCTGCGGCCCGTGGATCGGATGGTGGCCCACACTGGTTACCTTGTCTTTGCCCGGAAGGTCAGCCGGGAGATTAGCCAGGCGGACTATTGGATGGATCGCAGGCGACGGAAGTACGAGGACGTTCAGGCCGAGTCTGTGCAGAATGGCACTCCAGACACTTCCCCATCCCGCGGGGATGAGCAGGGATCCGGTACGCTTCCCGGAGGCTAGACGCTCCCGGTGTGGTACGGCGGCCGATCGCCCCACTTGTGGCACGTTTGCTGACTCTTGGTTTTTTGAGTATAATGCGGGCAGTCAGGATGAAGGATCAGAGCCCTTCCGTTCCCAGGACGCACAATGTTCGTAAACAGACCCCAAGGATGAGCCTGTGAGCCGTGAGAATGGGCACCTTGGGCTTGGGTTGCTCCTTGGGTTTGGGCTAGCGGTGGGGCTTGCTCTGTCTGCGGTAGGCATCTGGCTGTGGCCGGTTTCGGGAACGAGGGATGCTGGCCCTCCTGCGATGGGCTCCGCTGCATCTGACAAGTCGCTGGGTGTCAACGCTGACCTTAGTTCTTACGATACGAAGGCGAGGACAGAAGCGCTGGCGGCGATGGAGGCTGCTGGCCTCCGCTGGCTGCGACTCCGCTTCCCCTGGGACGCCATTGAGCCTGAACATGGACGTCTACGATTGGGCCATTTGGGACGAGATCGTTGGGGACGCCAGGCGACATGGTCTTCAAATCGTTGCGGTGCTCGATGGTTCGCCTTCGTGGGCGCGGGGAGGAGGCGGATGGCGAGAACCCATTGGCTCCGCCCGTGGAGGCACGTGATTTCGGGGATTTTGCCTTTGCCTTTGCGAATCGCTATCGCGATCAGATCGATCACTATCAGATTTGGGATGAGCCCAACATCGCCCCGCATTGGGGCGCGAGGGAGATCGATCCGGCGGCCTATGCCGGCTTGCTGCGCGAAGGGTCCATCCGGATTCGCAGCGCTGATCCTGAAGCTGTGGTCCTGACTGCCGCCCTGGCGCCCAACGTGGAGCCGGGCGGTGCGAATATGAGCGATTTGCTCTTTCTCGGGGAACTTTACCAACAGGGTGCTGCCGAGTGGTCAGATGGTGTGGCCGCCCAGATCTACGATCTCGATGGCCAGCCAGAGGCGCCCGCGGACTCGGAGCGACTGAACTGGAAGCGGATCGAATTGCTACGCCGGGTCATGGAATTGCAGGGGGACAAAGAGACTCCGGTGTGGGCGGTGACTGTTGGCCGAAACACTGCGCTCGCGGGCGACCTTGCGGCCGCCATAGAGACTGCGCGCGAGGACTGGCCCTGGCTGGGACCGATGGTCTGGGCTGCCTGGTCGCCCAGCGACACCCGAGGCCAGTTTGCTCTGGTCGATGAACGCGCCCAGCCCCGTCCGGCTCTCGATGCTCTGCACGACCTGGCCGTGGCGTTGCCGGTGGCCTGGCCAGGCACGTACAGAGCGGATCACGAAAGCGGGCGCTACGACGGCGCCTGGCGCGTGACGCCATTCGGGGCGGACATTGGACGCAGCGGCGACCGCTTGACCATTCCCTTTTGGGGCACGCGCCTGGATCTGGCCGTCCGCCGGGGAGCATACAGAGCTTTCCTATTTGTGACCGTGGACGGGCAACCAGCCAGCGCACTGCCGCAAGATGCGGATGGCAATGCCTACGTCGTCCTGTACGATCCCCTGGGCAATGCCAATAGCGTCACGCTGGCACGCGGCTTGCGGGACGGCCGGCACGAGGCCGAGATCGTGGCTGACCGCGGTTGGGGTCAATGGGCCATCACCGGCTGGACTGTCGCGCGAGAGACTGCCAGTCGCCTGCCGTGGCAGGGGTTGCCGGCGCTCCTGGGACTGGCTGCACTGGCGACTCTGGGCCTGGTGCTGAGGCGAGCCTGGCCCCAGTGGCGTTCCCTCGTTGCGACCGGTACTGAACTGACGAACCGGTACCAGGACATTGACGCTCGCCTGATGTTGGCTGTCACAACGGGGGCCATGATCCTGGCTTACGTGGCAGCCGGGACCATCCCCAGCCTGATTACCCTTGGCCTGTTGGCCGGGCTTTTGCTGCTGCGCCCAGGGACGGGCCTGCCGCTCATTGCCGTGACGCTGCCCTTCTACCAGTTGGGCAAGCCGTTGCTGGGCAAAGTGTTCTCTATGGTCGAGATCCTGACCCTACTCACGGCGGCGGGCTGGTTTGCGAATTGGTTCCTGGGCGCTTTGCGCGCGGCAAGGGGACGGGCTCTTGGAGGTACTGACTCCGAGGGCGTGCCAGACCAACCGCGCATGTTCGTCTCCACCCCACATTTCAGCGCTATCGACTGGGGGGTCATTGCCCTGGTCATGGTAGGGATGGCATCCTTGCTATGGGCCGAGCACGTTCGGGTGGCCGCCCGGGAGTTTCGAACCGTGATCCTGGGAGCGGCACTTTTCTATGGGTTGTTGCGAGCCATGGCCCAAGGCCGGCGGGCAGTCTGGCGCGTCGCAGATTCTTGGGTGCTGGGCGCTGCCCTGGTCGCGCTGGTGGGCCTCGCCCAGTGGGTCTTGGGCCAGAATCTGATCACTGCTGATGGCATCTCTCGGGTTCGGGCATACTATGGTTCACCGAATAACCTTGCGCTATACCTGGGGCGGGTATTGCCCTTGGTCCTGGTGATCTCTGTTTGGGCCAGGCGGCAGCCCCGCAAATGGGCGTACGGGCTTGCTGCGGCTGCCATGGCGGCCACGCTCCTGCTGACCTTTTCTCGGGGTGCGTGGCTGGTGGGCGTGCCTGTTTCGCTGCTCTTTGTGGCGGGTATGCGGGGCCGGCGGTCTTTTGTTCTGACTGCAGGCTTTCTGATAGTCGCCGCGGTGGCCATGCTTTTGTTTGTGGGACCCGGCAGGCTGACCCTGTTACTGGATCCGGCGCAAGATACGACCTTGATTCGGGTTCAGTTGTGGCGGTCCAGTTGGGCCATGATCCGAGATCATCCTGTGCTGGGCGTGGGGCTGGACAACTTTTTGTACCAGTACAGGACCCACTATGTGCTGCCCACAGCCTGGGAGGAGTTTAACCTGTCCCATCCTCACAACCTCGTGCTCGATGGCTGGTTGAGGCTGGGATTGCCAGGCCTGGCAGTGTTTGGCTGGTTGCTGGTGGCCTTTTTCCGAGATGGATGGCTGGCCTATCGTCACTTGCCCGAGAGTGGGGAACGGCTCCTGGTATTGGGCTTGATAGGCGGCATGGTGTACGCGGTGGCCCATGGGCTGATCGACAACTCGTTCTTTCTTGTCGACCTGGCCTACGTTTTCATGTTGATGCTGGCAGTCCTTCAAGGAACCCTTGAGATTGCAGGGGGCACCACGGACAGAGGTAGGGCGGGCAACGTCCTATCTCCCAAGAACTAAGGAGGAGACTCTGTGCGGATTCTGATTACCGGAGGGGCAGGTTTTATCGGGTCTCACCTCTGTGATTACCTGTTGGGCAAGGGTCACGAGGTGATTGCCATGGACAACCTCAGCACCGGCACGACGGACAATATCTCTCAGCTTGCTGGCCACGAACGATTCTCTTTCGTCAAGCACAATGTGACGGACTATATTTACGTTGAAGGACCGCTGGATGCGGTGGTGCACCTGGCATCCCTGCCCAGCCCCGTGGACTATTTGAACTATCCAATACAGACGCTGAAGGTAGGTGCCCTGGGCACGCACAAGGCACTGGGGCTGGCCAAGGCCAAGGGAGCGCGATTTCTCCTGGCCTCGACCTCGGAGGTATATGGCGACCCGCTGGTCCACCCGCAGCCAGAAGACTACTGGGGCAACGTGAATCCTGTGGGGCCGCGGGGTGTCTATGATGAATCAAAACGGTACGCTGAAGCGCTGACCATGGCCTATCATCGATATCATGGGGTCGAAACCCGGATCGTGCGCATATTTAACACCTACGGCCCACGCATGAGGCTGGACGATGGTCGGGTGGTTCCCAATTTTATCCGGCAGGCGCTCGCGGGTGAGCCGTTGACGGTCTATGATGACGGCATGCGCACGCGCAGTTTCTGCTATGTCTCGGATCTTGTAGAAGGCATGGTCCGGCTCTTGCATTCGGGCGAGCCCGATCCCGTGAACATGGGTAACCCTAGTGAGATGACCATCCTAGAGTTTGCGCGGACGGTGCTGCGCGTGACTGGGAGCCAATCGGAGATTGTGTTCGTTCATCCCGAAGACGAACGTACCCAGGATGACCCAATGGTGCGCCAGCCTGACATCAGCCGGGCAATACGGGTTCTGGGCTGGCAACCCGTGGTATCCCTGGACGAGGGACTGGAGAAGACCGTTGATTCGTTCCGCCACCGTCTGGCGTAGCGACACGTTGGGCTGGGGGGCGTTCCCGGCTCTGCTGCTGGCCGGGCTGCTGGGCCTGGCGATAGCGCTGCTGCCGCTGACGTGGAGCGCTCTGCTTCTATTGGGCGGCGTGGTTTTCGTGGCCACGTTGGTGCGTCCGCAGGTAGCCGTGCTGCTCCTGGTTCCCGCCATTCCCTTTGGCTCTCTTCGCCAGGTGACCGTCGGTGTGATGAGCCTGGGCGTGACAGAGATCCTAGTGATCTTGGTCCTGGCAGCCTGGTTGATGCGGCTGGTTGCCTTTCGTGGCCTCCGCGTACGCGTACCGCCACTTGTTGTGCCGCTGGCCATCTTTTTGGGTGTCTTGTGTCTGTCACTGTTGGGCGCTACCTCTCTCCAACACAGCATCAAGGAGATTCTCAAGTGGGTGGAACTCCTGGTACTGTACGTGCTGGTGGCCAATGAAATGCACGGGCGCTGGAAGAAGGCTCTAGTTTTTGTCATTCTAGGGACCGGTGCTGTGGTCGCGATGCAGGGCATCTATCAGTTCTTGTTCCGCGTGGGTCCCGATGCATTCGTACTCTTTGACCGGTTCATGAGGGCGCACGGAACCTTTGATCAGCCGAATCCATACGGTGGTTACCTGGGACTGGTGCTGCCGGTTGCTGTTGGGCTGCTAGCTGCCGGCGTGTTGCGCGTGCGAGGGAGCCTGCGTTGGGGCTGGATCGTGTGGGCGGCGGGCTGCGGGGCATTGATGATAGCCGCATTGGTCATGTCCTGGTCGCGCGGGGCATGGTTGGGTTTTGGCGCAGCTCTGGTGGTAATGGCTGTCGCTGTCGTGGTCCAGAGTGGCCGGGCAGCGGTGTTGGCTGTTGTGTTGGGCGGTCTCCTGGCCTACGCTCTGGTGAGCGGAGGTCTGGCGCGGATTCCAGCGTCTATTGCCCAGCGCTTCAGTGATTTCCTGCCCTATCTGGGTGCAATCGATGTGCGAGGGATCGAGATCACCGATGCCAATTTCTCCGTCCTGGAGCGGATGGCGCACTGGCAATCCGCGCTGAGTATGTGGACCGACAGGCCCTGGTTGGGGGTGGGCATCGGCAACTATGAGCCGCTCTATGCTCGCCATGCGCTGCCTCTATGGTCGGCGGCCCTGGGACACGCCCACAACTACTATCTGAACATTGCAGCAGAAGCGGGAGTGCTCGGGCTTTTGGCCTATCTGCTGCTGTGGGGCGCGGCATTGGCGAGCGCGTGGCGCGCCTTGCGAAGGACTTCGGGCTGGCTGTGGGGCGTATCCCTGGGCGTTTTGGGGGTGCTCGTGCACCTGAGCGCGCACAATCTCTTCGACAATCTGTTTGTTCACGCCATGTACTTGCACGTGGCGATTCTATTGGGGGTCATTGTACCGTATGCGGGAGAGCAACACCTGGATTGATGCCCATCCGCGCTTGGGCCGCTGGTCGAGCTGGGTTGCGGCTCTGCCGGTGGTAGGTGGTGTGTGGGCCCGGCTCTCGGAAAATCCCAAAGAGCTGGGGCGCTTTGTCAAGTTCGCTATTGTCGGAGCCATCGGCGCCGTCGTGGATTTCATGGTGCTGAACATTATGAAGCGCCTCTTTGAGGCGATTGGCCTGGGGGTTGGCTGGGATGTGGCTCTGGAGCCACACCAGATCCAGTTGATAGCCGCCAATACCATTTCCTTCAGTGTGGCAGTGCTGAGCAATTTTACCTGGAACCGGCTGTGGACCTTTCCCGAGTCGAGGGAACGACCTATCGGCAGCCAATTGGCACAGTTTGCGGTGATCAACGTGTTCGGCCTGGTGATCAATACCGTGATTTTGGTGGTGCTCGACCAGTATGTCTTTCAGAACCTTTTCAGCGAGCGCCTCAGTTACAACCTGGCCAAGGCCTGTGCCATTTGTGTCGTCCTGTTCTGGAATTTTGGAATGAACCGCATCTTTACCTATCGGGGTATTGAGTGATTGGCTTGCAGTTTGAGGGCGCGGGGACCTGATCTGTGCGCATTGGCATAGATTACACGGCCGCGGTGCGCCAGGGCGGCGGCATCGGACGCTATACGAGGAACCTTGTCCGGGCCTTGTCGGAGTTGGATCAGGAGAATGACTATACGCTTTTTGTCGCAGGTGGTTGGGGCCGTGGGGATGGCCTGGGCCCCTGGCCAGAGAACTTTCGGATCCGGTCCGTGCCACTCTCGGATCGATGGGTACACCTTCTCTGGCAGCGGCTGCGGTTGCCAGTGCCGGTTCAGGCC
Source organism: uncultured Chloroflexia bacterium (assembly GCA_963700285.1). GTDB lineage: Bacteria > Chloroflexota > Anaerolineae > JAAYZQ01 > JAAYZQ01 > CAWANP01. Next base: position 119,764 of record CAVOXA010000005.1, read on the forward strand.
ATCACCGGCTACCTAGATCTGTTCCACTCACCCGATTTTGTCCTGCCGCCTACGGGACGGACACCGACGCTGCTGACGATCCATGACCTGTCGTTTTTGCGTGTGCCCGAGTACTATGTGCCTGCCTTCCGTCGCTATCTGGAGGGAGCAGTCGCCCGTGCTGCGGGCCGTGCCGATCACATCCTGGCCGACTCGGAGAGTACAAGGCAGGATATCATCGAGCTGATGCCGGTTCAGAAGGAGCGAGTGACGGTACTGTATCCAGGTGTGGATCCCCGTTTCCGGCCGATTCGTACACAAACAGTGCTGGACGCTGTGCGGGAACGCTATGCGCTGCCCGACCGATTTGTCCTGGGTTTGAGCACGCTCCAGCCGCGAAAGAATTTCGCAGGGCTGATCGAGGGTTTCCGGCGGCTGGTGCAGGCCGGAGGGAACGAACCCGCTGTCGCGGATCTACAACTTGTAATTGCTGGCGGCAAAGGTTGGATGGTTGAGGAAACGTATGCTGCAGTGAGCAAAGCGGAGATGGAGGCGCACGTGCACTTTGCCGGATTTGTCGACGACGATGATCTGCCTGCGCTGTACAACTTGTCCGCTGCCTTTGCGTTTCCTACCTGGTACGAGGGATTTGGCTTGCCGGTACTGGAGGCCATGGCCTGTGGCACGCCCGTGGTCTGCGCGGACAACTCGTCGCTACCCGAGGTGGCGGGGCAAGCGGCCCTGTTGGTGGATGCCGGAGACCCTGATGCGTTGGCCGAGGCGCTGATTCAGGTGCTCGTGAAGGCGGATCTGCGTGCGCGGTTGGCAGTCGCTGGGCCGGAGCAGGCGATGAGGTTCACGTGGCCCGCGGCTGCGCAGCAGTTGTTGGGAGTATATCAATCCCTGGCCTAACGGCTTTGAGGTTGGCCGGTTGTCTGCGGTGAGCATATCCGGAGGGGAGTATGAGAGGCATTTTGCTTTCGCTTGTCCTGTTGGTTTTATTGGTGTCAAGTCTAGCCGGGTGCGGCCCTCAATCGGGCGAACCCAAAGAGGAGGAATCATCGATGTCACAAAAAAGTGGATCTCAAAAACGGTGGAAGAGCCCACCAGCTATGCAGATCGATCCCGACAGAGTCTATGTCGCGACGATAGAGACGGAGAGAGGATCCATAGTACTGGAACTCTATCCGGAGCACGCACCCGAGACGGTCAATAACTTTGTGTTCCTGGCCCGGGAAGGATTCTACGATGGGCTAACCTTTCACCGGGTGATCGCTAACTTTATGATCCAGGGTGGCGATCCCACGGGCACAGGCGCCAGTGGGCCAGGGTACAAATTCGGGGACGAGGTCAGGGACAATCCGTTGAAGCACGGTACGGGCGTGATCTCGATGGCTAACGCGGGGCCGAACACGAACGGGAGCCAGTTCTTTATCACCCACGGACCCCAGCCGCACCTGGACGGGAAGCACACGGTCTTTGGGCAGGTGGTTGAGGGGCAGGATGTGGTCGATGTTGTCCGGCAGGGTGACAAGATGACAAAGGTAGCCATCGAAGAGAAGTGAGGGCACTTGTCCACAAGGGGTACACTTCGCATAGTCACCGAGGTGACCTGTCAAGCACTGGATGATCTTCCGGAAAGAGCCATAGGTTATGCGAACGGGCTTGGTGAGAAAGTTGATTCCGGGCGTACTGCTCCTGGCAGTCCTGGCGGGTGCCTTTGCGCTCAGGGCGTGGGGCAGCAGCTTTGGCTTGCCTGCCTTCACCCGCTACCATCCTGACGAGCACGCCCTGGTGGACAGGGCGGCGGCGATCCTTTGGACGGGGGATTGGAACCTTCACCGGTTCAATTATCCCCCGTTCTACGCCTATCTTCAGGCAGGGGCCTACGCGGTGCTCTTTTTGTGGCTGGCAGCTCAGGGCTTGTGGAGCCAGGTCCCACCCTTTGTGGTGCCCGAGTACTATCATTGGGGCCGCTTGCTGACGGCGGTGTTTGGCACCCTGACGGTTCTGGTTGTCTATCTGATGGGGCGCCGGATCCGTACCCGGAGGACCGGGCTGCTGGCTGCTGCGTTGCTTGCCGGGTGCTATCTACACGTCATTCACTCCCATTACGCGACCTTTGACGTGATGGTCGGATTTCTCGTCTCACTGACGCTGCTTTTTAGTGACCTGGTCCGGACGGAACAGAAGGCCAAGTGGTACTTTCTGGCCGGACTGGTTGCGGGCCTGGCAGGTGCGACCAAGTACAATGGGGCCGTGGCGGTGGTCATGCCGCTGGTTGCCCATGTACTGGCAAAGCCCTGGGACGAATGGGGCTGGATCAATGGCAGGCTGTTTCTTATCCCGGTGGGTTTCCTGCTGGGTTTCTTTGCTGGCAATCCCTTTGCGCTCGGCAATCTTACCGAGTTTCTCAACGGTTTGGCCCTCGTTCTGCATCACTATGGCACCGAGCAGCCAGGCTTTGAGGGTCTCGGCAACTGGCGCTGGTATGCGACGGTTTTTCTCACCTCGGCGGACGCCTTGTGGGTCGTGACGGGGGCCTTGGGACTGGCCGCGCTTCTCTGGCAGGAGTGGAAAAAGGGGCTTCTGCTCCTGGTCTTTCCAGTGGTCTATTTTGTGATGATGTCTCGCTTCACCGTGCGCTTTGAGCGCAACATGGTCCCGCTGCTACCTTTTCTGGCCTTGGGTGGCGCCTGGCTGCTGGATGTTGGCGCTGGTTGGCTGGCGCGCCGTCTTGGTCGCGGTGAAGGAGCCTCCCGCGTGCTGGCTGTACTGGGCGCCCTGGTTGTTCTGTCGCTGCCGCTTGCGGCAGGCATAACTTTCGACGCGGCCATTAGCCGGACGGATTTCCGGGAGGTAGCTGGGCGCTGGGTGAATGAGAACGTCGAAGGCGGCAGCAAGATCGCTATTGAGCACTATGCCATTCCCTTTGACCACACGGACTACTCTGTCGAAGATGTGCTCCGTATCAGCAACCATGACCTGGCATGGTACCAACAGGAAGGATTTGACGTATTGATCATCAGTGATGGCGTGTGGGAGGTGCTAAAGCGCATGCCCGAGGCCTATGCTGACAAACTCGCGGTATACGATGAGGTTTCTACAGGCAGCAGCCTCTTGCAAGAGTTTGTGCCCCGGCCTCCCGGTATTGTCGTGGCCGGCTACCCGACCGTGGCCGTATACCATTTCCCACCGGTCCGCATCCATCAAGTGCCGCGGTAGATGACAACGTACTTGGTGGGAAGCCAGCCGGTGAGATGCAGGCTGAAGGAAAGGCTATGAGCAGCGACGCAGCATTGGGTCGGGTCGATAGAAGCGCTCGAGCAAGAAAGCGTCTGACAAGCGCACGCGTACTCTTGCTGGTGGGCTGGGCGCTGGCCGCCATCGGCTACTATGGCGCCTGGATCGCCCACGAGACGGCGGCCCTTACCCTGAGTGGCGCGGACATGGGCGAGTTTGTCAAGTTCTTGCCGGGTGTGCTCGACGGATCGCTGGACATCATACGGCAAGCGCTTTATCTGCCACCCTTTGCGGTGGTAGCAAGCGTGGCGCTGCTGGTAGGCTCGCAGAGACTGCGCTACCCGTGGTTGCTTCGATGGCTGGTCGTGGTACTGGCAGTTCCGGTCAGCCTGCAGTTGCTGCCTCCGGCCTGGTCCGTTGCCAGCCTGACCTCGCCCGAGTTCCGAGCGCAGGCCATCGCCTTGGGCTTAAGCTGGCTCCTGCTGGCAGGATTCTGGTTTTGGGGGCGCTTGCCGGCTTGGCTGACCGGTACCACAAGTGCGATCCTGTGCCTGGCCGCCATCGTTCTGTCCGCGTGGCAGTTCTTGATCGCCAAGCCTGCCATCGACGATGTATACGGTACGCCGCCGTCCATCGGCTGGGGTTTCTATCTGTGTATGGTTGCGCTACTCTTGATCGCGCTGGGAAGCGTGATCCTGGCCCTCCGGGCACAGCATCCGCCGGCGGCAGTGTGGGCGGGCGAATGATGTCTTGGCGGCGACAGAGCCTCCGCCGGCGGGATCTGTGGTTGCCGGCGGCGATCCTTCTGCTGGCAACGTTGCTGCGCGTCTGCTGGCCCAGGCTGACCGAATTCAAGTTCAGCGAGGCGCGATTGCAGGCGCTTGCGCTCGAGCTTACACGCGGTGGGAATCTCCCTCTGGTTGGCGTGCCCTCGTCCGCCGGTTTTGATCACTCGCCGCTGAGCGTCTATCTCTACGCCCCAGCCTTTCTTTTCAGCTCCAGTCCCATCCCGGCGACCATCTATGGCGGGCTCGCGGGTGTGGCGGCCGTGGCACTGTGCTGGTGGCTGGCGCGCAGGTGGCCTGGGGGTGGACGATGGGCGGCGCTTATTGCCGCGCTGCTCTTTGCCGTGAGTCCTTGGGCGGTGGCCTTCAGCCGCAAGATCTGGCAGGTGGCCTTTGTTCCCCTGCTGGCGCTTGTCTTTGTGGGTCTGATCGTTTCCTCCCTCATCCAGGGCCGCCGCTGGAACCTGACCTGGTCCCTGGTAGTTCTGTCCCTCTTGGTTCAAGTGCACCCCTCGGCTGTATCGCTAGGCCTGGCCCTGTTGATATGGCTCATTGTCTTCAGACGGCAGGTCAAGCTGGCCCCCCTCCTGGCGGGTGTGAGCCTCGGTGTACTTGCGGCGTTGCCTTTTATTGCCCATCAGATGCAGAGCGGCTGGCCTGTACTGGCTGCTTTGGGCTCCCTCCCTGAGCCGGCGTGGGATCTGGGGGCTGTACGCCTGGCCTGGGAGGCAATCACTGGGCGCGGTATCCATGCCCTGGCCGGCGATGCCTACCCGTTTCTGAAGTTGGTGCCACAGCTTGGCTGGACCTTCAATCTGATCGGCTGGCTGGCCGTGGGATCTGGCCTGTGGCTGATCTGGAGGCTGCTCGCTGATTGGCGCTCTGAAGATGCCGAGAGGAGCCAGGCTGCCCGCGTCGATCTCGTGCTCCTTTCGTGGCTGGTGGTCCCCATCATCTTTAACCTGCGGCATAGCCTGGATCTTTACCTGCATTTCTTTGCCCTGGTGATGCCTGCCGCCTACATACTCATTGGCAGGACAGGCCAGGACCTTTTCCGGCGATCTGAGGCAAGTGTACAGGGTGTTCTGAGGGTTGGCGCAGTTGTTGTGCTGGGGTTGTTGGTCGTAGGTCAGGTGGCGGCCCTGGGCATGATGGCCCGCTTTGTGGCGACCCATGACACGCCTGGCGGGTTTGAACGGCCTCTGGGGCGCTACCTGGACGTTGCCGGCGAAGCAGTGGCAGCGGCCGCTGACTCTGAAGCCGTTGAAGTACTTGTGGTGGGACCGGGCGATTCGCCGGTCGTGGACGAGACGCCCGCCATTTTCGATGTTCTTCTGCGGGGTCGGGTTCCCTATCGCTTGGTGGATGGGGAATCGGCGGCGGTCTTTCCCCCGCATCGAGCGCTGGCGCTCGTGGTCCCGGAAGCTGGGCAGGCTGCAGAGTGGTATCTACCCTGGTTGGATTCCGAGTTGCCAGACGGGTTTTGGCTGGCGGCGCTAGATGGTTCGTGGCCGGAAGATGCGCTGGAGCCCGTGGCCGGACCGCGCCTGTTCCAGAACGGTATAGAGGTGCAGGGCTATACCTGGCAGGGCGACGCTGCCAGTGGCCAGGTGCGCGCCTGGCTGCTGTGGCAGGTGCTGTGGCAGAGTCCCGATGATACCCACTTTTTCGTCCAACTACTGGACGACCAAGTACGGCCCCTGGGACAACAGGATGGTGATGGTTACCCGGCTGCCTACCGGGCGAAGGGTGACCGGATCATCAGCAAATTTGACATAAGTTTTCACGAAACACAAACGCAAGCTCTGTACTGGTTGCGTACAGGCCAATACCTGTTCCCCGAGGTGGTCAATGTGCCCGTGATTGATGGGGCGGGCACTCCTGTTGGAGATGTGGTCCACCTCGGGCCTCTGTCTGAGGGACCTTAGCCGATGCTATCCAGTCTGCCAATGCAGCCCTGGCTTCTGGTCGGGCTACTTTTCTTCAGTCTGGTGGTGACGCTGTCAACCAGTTGGCTGATGGCGCGGGTACAAGGAACCTCGCGCTCCACCGTTACCCTGGGCGTTGTTCTGGCAGCGCTTCTTTGGATGTTGATCCTCTTTGCCGCTGGCCTGGTCGCCGCGCGCTACATCGAGCGGGCGGACAACGGGCTTGTGTACTGGCTTGCCTATGGAGCGGTTGCTGTTGTCCTTTCCCTAGTCCGCGCTCTCCTCTACAACCGCCACAGGGAGCAACCCGCGCAGCGGCCCGGGCCAACCGGTCCTGTATGGGCGCGTAGCACGGTATGGCAGCTCAACTATCTGCTTTTTGCCGCAGTTCTGTATCTGGCACTTGCCTGGCTAGCTGGCCGGTACCTTGAGCCGATTCTGTTGATCCCCCTGGCCATCGGGGCGCTGCTGCCTGGCTTGGATTCCGAACGTTCCTGGCTTGGCAGGCTTCTGCCTTTCGTCTCCCGCCGCCTTGAGGCTCGCTTCGGGCAGCCGCATGTCCTGCACAGCTTGGGCGCGAGTCTTCTGGTCGCGGTTATCATGCTGCCACTCGCCCTGATCGCCGGTTGGGGCGCCTGGGCGCTGATGCTTTTGGGCTATGTGTCACATCTGATCCTGGACTTGCTCAGGCCGGATGGACTCATGTTGCTCTGGCCTGTGACCCGCAAGCGCTTTGCGATTTTTGGCCGATCGGTCGCTGCGCTGGCTAGCGGGTTCGAGACCAAGCTTTTGTTGGGACTGGCTGCCATTGCCTTGTTTCTCCTATTCTTTGTAGATGTGGGCCGGCCACCGCCGCAACCTGCTCCAGTGCCGAGCTACGCCCAGACCCTCGATCGATACTATGCCCTGCGTGGGCGGAACCAGGTGGTCGCCGCGGTGGAGGGAACCTGGCAGGCCACCGGGCGACGGATCACCGATCGCTTTGAGGTTCTCAATGCCGCTGGCGAGTCCTTTGTCATGCTCGACCGCTTCACAGGTAAGGTCTTTTCGGCAGGGCGGGGGGCCGCCGACAACCTGTACCTGAACAGCATCAGGCTGCAAGAGGGGCCGCCAATCCGCATCCAGGCGGTGGAGGTGCAGCTTCAAGACCAGACATTGGTCGATGCCCTACCCGCCATCTATCAGATGGAACGGGAGCCAGGATTGCAGCACATCTACGTCTCGGGGGACGTCATTCTGCCCCCAGGCCCTGCTGGTGCTGAGCCGCCTCTGGCTGCCAGCCAGGCGCAGACCAGTTTGCGCCATATCCAGCCAAGTGATGGGGACCCGACAAATAGACACTACCGGCTTCAGTACTTGACCGCGCCCAATCTGATCGACCTGGCCCACGTTCAGGTAGAGATGGCAGATCTGGTCATCGTCGCTACCTACGTTCCAGACGCCTCCGGGCCAACGCCTACACCGTTGCCCACCCCACTGCTTCAGCCAACGGTCGAGGTCAAGCCATGACCAGGGCTTCCATTCTTTATGCGGTTTTTGTCGGAGTTGTCCTCTTGCTGGTGGTGCTCGCTTTTGTACCCATCCTGGCCAGCGATCTCTTTCGCCAGCCCTACCATTCCTTGTGGCCCACCATCAACCGCACCCTAGCCCGGCTGCGCATCGACTACAATCCTCCCGGTGGTGGGATACCGCCGCGCTATCCTTCCTGGCGCGATCCGGCCGACGCTTTTCTGTTCTTCCGCGAGTTGACGCTCACTACGGCCGATGGCGTTGACCTGAATGCATGGTACGTACCAGCCCAAGAGACCGGTGCCCCCACCGTCCTGCTGACTCATGGCCTCTTGGGTAACAAGTGGCTTTTTCTGCGGCTGGTGCCGTGGCTGCACGACGCAGGTTATAATGTGATGCTTTTCGACTTCCGGGGACATGGTCAGAGCGATGATATGCCGACGACGGTTGGTCGCCGCGAGGTCCTGGACGTTCAGGCGGCGCTGGATTGGTTGGAGGATGAGGGTGCCGGCGACCGTGTCGTGGGACTGGGGACCAGCCTCGGCGCCGTGGCCCTGGTCAATACCGCCGTGCGAGATGATCGCCTGGATGCCCTCATTTTGGATAGCATGTTCGCCGAGTGGAGCGATGTGGATTATGCCAAGGACTACCGGCTGCCGCCTGAATGGCTAGTGCCCGACGTGCCGACTCCCGAGGATCTGCTGCCGCAGATCCACGTGCCGGTCTTTGTCATCCACGGGACGGCGGATCTGCTGACCAGTGTAGATCATGCCTACCGCGTTTACGCGGCCGCCAATGAGCCAAAGCAGTTGTGGATCAATGACTCGGGGCATGCCTGGTCGGCCTGGACCTACCCCGACATCTTTGAGTCGCGGGTCTTGGACTTTATGGCACGATCTCTATCGGAGCAGGAGTGAGGTTCTTGAGTGACATTACATAATGGAGAGGCCAAGCCAGCTTCGCGTCGCTTCTGGGAAATTGACACAGTCCGAGGCATCGCTGTCGTCTTGATGATCTTTTTCCACTTGATGTGGGATCTGAGTTTCTTTGGCGCTTATTCGGGTAGCATGCTGGCGCCCCCCTGGCGGATCCTGGCCCGGAGCATTGGCACCACGTTCATCTTTTTGATGGGCCTTTCCCTGACACTAACCCACAATCGCTTGAGGTCCAGGATGGATCACGGGCCTCTGTTTCGAAAATACCTGTTGCGGGGCGCCATGCTCTTTGGCTGGGGCCTGGTGATCACGGCAGTGACCTATTGGGTCCTGGGCCGCGGCTTTGTCGTATTCGGCATCCTTCACCTGCTGGGACTGTCAACCATTCTGGCCTACCCCTTTTTGCGGTCGCGATGGCTTAGCCTGGCCGCGGGGATCGGGATCATTATCCTGGGTTTCTATGCCAACGACGTGATGTCCCTATCCCCTTGGTTGCTTTGGCTAGGTGTAAAGCAGTTGGGGCGCTATATGGTTGACTATTACCCGTTGCTGCCCTGGTTCGGCGTCGCGCTGCTGGGAGTCTTCTATGGCCTCACATTGTATCCCAATGGCCTTCCCCGGTTCGACTTGCCGGACCTGTCGCCCAAAGCTCCCGTTCGCGCCCTGACCTTTCTGGGGCGGCACTCGCTGGCCATCTATCTGGTGCACCAGCCTATCATACTTGGCGTCTTGGTGCTCGTGGGGATTGGTTCCATCTAGTCCCTGGCGCGATCCGCTCCCCTATCAAGTTGCCAGGAATTCCGGTTCTTCACTCAGTCCAGAGGCAAGCCAAACTGCACGCGGTCCGGGTAATGGCAGGCGACCAGGTGTCTGCGGCCATCGTCCAGCATGCGCAGGGGGGCGAGGTCCGTGGCGCAGTTCTCCTCGGCATATTGGCAGCGCGGATGGAAGGGGCAGCCTGGCGGCGGCTTGCGCGCACTGGGGATCTCGCCTGTCAAGATGATATGCCGCTGCTCGTCCCGCAGACGGGGGTCGGGTATGGGAATGGCCGAGATGAGCGCCTCGGTGTAGGGATGCCTGGGCCGCGAAAAAAGATCCTCGGTCTGGGCTACTTCCACGATCTTGCCCAGGTACATGACTGCCACCCGATGGGCGATGAAGCCCAACACGTTTAGGTTGTGGGTGATGATGATGTAGGTGAGGTTGAGCTCTTTGCCCAGATCCTTTAGCAGATTTAGGATACCAGCGGCCACCGACACGTCAAGTCCGGCCGTGGGCTCATCCGCGACGAGGATGTCGGGATGAAGAGCCAGGGCGCGCGCGATTCCGACCCTGCGAGCCTGGCCACCTGAGAGCTGGTGCGGGTACTTGTCGGCTTGCTCGGATGACAAGCCCACCATCTCTAGCAGTTCGGCAACCTTGGCCTTGCTATCAACCGGGACGTCGTGGATGCGGAATGGTTCGAGCAGCAGGGACGAGACCTTCATCCGCGGGCTCAGGCTGGAAAAAGGGTCCTGGAAAATCATCTGCATCCGTTCCCGCATGGGACGCATCTTTGCCTGGGAGATCTGGGTGATGTCCTGGCCCTCGATGACGACCGCGCCGTCGGTCGCATCCACCAGGCGCAGAAGCGTCCGTCCCAGAGTAGTTTTGCCCGAGCCTGACTCGCCGACGAGGCCCAGGACGTCGCCGCGCAGGATCTGAAAGTCGACGCCATCGACGGCCCGCACAGCGCTGCTTTTCTGTCCCAAGATCTGGTTCAACAGACCGGTGTGATCCTGAAAGTGAGTGCGCAGCGCCTTCATCTCGACCAGTACCTCACCCCTATCCGGACCCCTAGCGCCGGGCGCCGATACCGCCCGCTGGGTTGGCGCGGCTTCCGGGATGGATTCAAGGCGGTCTCCGATCCAATCGGCGCTGTACGCATGGCACAGTACGCTGTGATTGCTGACTTGCCAGTACGCTGGCTCGACTGTATGGCAGGTGACGGTCGCCAGGTCGCAGCGCGGCGCAAACTTGCAGCCGGCCGGTAGTTCCATCAGGCTCGGTACCCGCCCGCGTATGGTGCGTAGGCGACCCTGCCGCACGCTGTGAGACGGGTGGGAGCGCAGCAGCGCTTGGGTATAGGGGTGTTTCGGCTCGTCAAAGATGCCAAAAACGCCGCCCGTTTCGACGATGTTGCCTGCGTACATGACAATGACCCGGTCGCAGAGCCGGGCGATGACCCCCAGATCGTGGGTGATGTACAGGATGGCTGTCCCCAATTCGTCACGCAGCCCGGCGATCAATTCCAGGATCTGGGCTTCCAGGGTCACGTCCAGGGCTGAGGTTGGTTCATCGGCAACGAGGAGCAGAGGGTTGGAGAGCAGCGCCGTGGCGATCATGATCCGCTGGCGCATGCCGCCAGAGAACTGGTGCGGGTACTCTTTGATCTGTCTGGCCGGGTCGGGGATCCCAACACGGTCCAACATGGCTACGGCCCGCTCCGTCAATTCCTTCTGGCCCCGCTGATCGTCTCGTGGTTGCTGGGCTTTGAGGGCATCCACCATCTGCTGCTCGACGCTAAAGACCGGGTTGAGGCTGGTCATCGCGTCCTGGAAGATCATGGCCAGGTCCCTGCCCCGTAGCGCACGTATCGATTCCTGGTCGAGCTGACGCAGGTCCATGCCATTGAAAAGGATCTGCCCGCCGGTGATCTCGCCGTTGGGCGGCAGCAGTTGCATGACAGCCGAGCTTATTGTACTCTTTCCGCAGCCCGATTCGCCTACCACGCCGACGATTTCCCCTCGAACGACGTCAAAGTTGGCGCCATGGATAGCCGTGAGGGTGCCTGCCCGGGTGTGGTACTGGACTTCCAGGTCTTTTACCTGCAACAGCGGTTCAGCCATCAGGCGCCTCGCGTTCCGGACAGCCGTGGGTCGAGCACGTCCCGCAGCGTTTCTCCGAACAGGGTGAATCCCAGGGTGACGATGATGAGTGTCAGACCGGCCCAAAAGACCGGCCAAGGCGATTGGCGGATAAAGTTAAAGCCATCGGACAGAATCACGCCCCAGGACGGTGTTGGCGGTTTGACGCCCAGCCCCAGGAAGGAGAGCCCCGCCTCGAAGGTGATCACGACCGGCAGGTCCATGGCCGCCAGGATGAGCAAGGGGGCTACGATATTGGGCAGGATGTGGATGCCCACGATGCGCTTCTGGCTGGCGCCCAGGGAGCGTTCAACTTCGACATACTGGTCCTGCCTGGCCGACAGGACCTGAGCGCGCGTGATCCGGGCATAGCCCGGGATCCAGGCCAGGCCGATGACGATCACGACGTTGACCAGCGACGAACCCAGAAGGGCGAGGATGGCCAGAGCCAGGATGACGGCCGGAAATGCCTGCATCGAGTCCATGAAAACAACCGTCGCGTCATCGACGACGCCGCCCAAATAGCCGGCCGTGAGGCCCAGAAGGATGCCGCCTACCAGGGCGATGGCCACGGCCGGCAGGGCCACTACCAGAGCGATGCGGGCGCCATAGATGATGCGCGACAGGAGGTCTCTCCCCAGGTGGTCCGTGCCCAGAGGATACTGGCGCGAGGGTCCCTGCAGCATGTTGGGTATGTCCTGTTCGGCATAGTGATAGGGGGCCAGGATGGGGGCGAACAGGACCATGAGCATGAACCCGGCTACAATCACAAAACCAAGGACGCCTAGTGGTCGCTTGAGTACATCTCCGAGGACTGGGATGCGATTTAGAAATCTTGTGATACGATTGGTCGGCCTGGCGACAAATTGCATCTCAACCTCGTACTTTGTCTAGCTGGATGCGCGGATCCAGGTAGGTATAGGTCAGGTCGGCTAGAAGGTTCGCCAGCACAAAAAGGATGGCCACAACCAGGACGCCGGCACGGACGATGGGATAGTTGCGGGCCTGGATGGCGTTGTAGATGAGCGTTCCCATACCGGGCCGGCTAAAGATCAACTCCACAAAGACGGCGCCGGCCATCAGGTTGCCGACACCAATACCCAGTACGGCTACCGTCGGGATCAGGGCGTTCTTGAGCGCGTACTTGTAAAAGATCTGGCGCTGGGACAGGCCCGAGGCCATGGCCGCCCGGATATAGGTCTGATTGAGTACTTCCAGCAGGCTGGCCCGTACCAGGCGGGCCAGGTAGCCGATCCAGGTGATGGCTAGGGCGGTGGCTGGCAGTATCAGATGTTTGATATAGTCGCCAGGGTCACCAGTTTTGCCCAGGCCGATGGCCGGCATCCACTGCAACTCCACGGCAAAGATGAGCAACAAGAACAGCCCGGCTACGTAGGAGGGGATGGTTATGAAGGAGATGGAGAACACCGCCGTGATCCGGTCTGGCCATGAATCGGGATGGGTCGCCGAGTAAACGCCGAGGGGGACGCCGAGAATGGTCGCCAGCCCCAGGGCCGTCCAGGCCAGGATCAGGGTGTGGGGCAAAGCGGCGCCGACGAGCATGCTGATCCGCCGTCCGGTAAAGATGTCCGTACCCAGATCACCCTGGACCGTGTGCCACACGGCATTGGCGATCTGTATGTGTACCGGCTTGTCTAGGTCCATGGAAGCGCGGACCTTGGCGATCAGCTCCGCGTTGGCGCGTGGGCCCAGCAGGGTCTTGGCTGGATCGCCGGGCACGATATGGATCAGCAAAGACAGGAAGACTATGACAAACAGAAGCACAAGCATTGTCATCAGCAGACGCTTGAGAAGATAGCCGCGCACGGTATAGTTTATTCCTTTCCGGGTCCAATCACCGGCGACCCTGTGGCCCGGTCAGAGTATACACGAACCTGGATATTCCTGTCAAGTGGGCTCGCCACCGGTCATAGGGCTGTTGCAGGGTCGGAGACTAACCTCCCGCAGGCTTGTCCGCAGCCGAGATACCGGCTGAACCGGGCTGGACTCACCCGTGTGCGGGTACCTGAAGAGGCAAAACCTGCGGGAGGTTGCCCTTGTCAAGGTACTTTGCAACAGCCATGCCACTGGTCGGCGGTGATGGATCTGCGCCGACCGGTGGTCAGCATAAGCATGGCATAGCAAGGGTAGGCTCCGGCAACTATCCGTATCCTGGCCACGACGTCGAGTCAAGGTGAAGCTGCTATGCGGAATTCCTGGAAAGGGTTGTCACAAGCTTGCCTGTCAGTCGCCAACATCAGCCCCTGGTCCGGCTGATACAGGAGCGCGGACGTTGTATAGAACTCACTTCTCGGTGGGTCCTTGTGGCGGCAGATGCTAGCTGGATAGTTGGCGTGATCGCGCAACATCTCCTTGCACTTTTCCAGCTCGATGAGCCCTGACGCTTCATCGAGCAATTGTCGCATGCGCCCGCTGCGAATGGGGGAGGTGGCTGGCGGTACTGATGCCGGAGACCCTTCATACTGCAAAAGGTCTGGCTCCTCGTAGTGGTTTGCGTGGCCATAATGGCGGCTGATGTAGCGTATCCGATACTGCGTCGCGCTGGCCTCTACGTTCACAGCGGCGAAAGTAGTACCGATGACAAAGTTAAAGCCAGCAGCCCGTACTCCCTTGACTACAGTGTGGACAGCGTCACTGAGTTTTGTCTGCTGGAGCGCCTTGCGGACCAGAAATGTGCAAGGCACTCCGGAACGGGCATCGAGGGAGCGCAGGGTGTTCCACACGAGGGCTATGCCGGCCGCGTTGATCCCATTACCCGCCACGATCCCGGGGTTGGAAAAGACCAGCGCGCCTGGTTGATCATCACCAGGTGCGATGTCAAAGATGATCGGTTGCCAGCCATCCACCGCGTCCCACGTCTGCCCCAAGTATGTGGTGCCACCGTTAGTGCTGAGTCCTGTGGCGGCGAAGGTTGTACACTTGTGACCGGCATTGACACCGCGGTACAGGCCATACGCTTCCACCTCGTCGAAGCAGTTGAGCAGCCATACCTTCTCGAAGGGCAGGCCAGCGCCCTTGGCGATGGCATCTACTTCCTCAACCAAGTCTGGGGCATAGGCGCGGCTCTCGGGGAGATGACCCATAGCGTAGGCCAGCAAGTCCCGCTCTTCTATCGGTGGCGACTGTGCAGCAGCTTCCGCGATCAAGAGATCATACAGATCAACAATTTCTTGGGCCAATGCCTGGCCGTGCTGATAGCCCCGGTCGGCTGGTGTACCCGCCAGCTCCACTACTCGCAGCGTTCCCATTCTACCTCCTCTGGTGATCTACGCGCTGGCCAAGAAAGCTAGTGGGATCTTGCCGATTTCACTGCCAGCCGCACCCTCGTCCGGCGAAAAGCCTTGGAGCGCAGGGGATCCTGCTGAACCGCGAGTCTTGCAGTCTCGCGCAGGGCGAGACTGCAAGACGGAACGTATGCCTATTCGGTGTTCAGCAATCTGGCGCAGTCGTCGCATTGCTGCGGTGACTTACTCCGCTGGCATCATCCATCGGGTCTGCGTCTGACCATGGGGTGTCAAGGCAGGTACGATGTCCGGGGTAAAGACGACAACGCGGGAGTTGTTCGTGATCCAAACGGTGTGCGCCGCCTCGTCCCACAGCATCTGCATCTTTTCATAGATCTTCTGACGTTCGGCATCGTCCAAGGTGACCATGCCCTGCTTGTGCAGTTCGTCATACTCCTCGTTGCACCAGCGAAACCAGTTCCAGACGTCGATCTGCTCGCAGGTGAACCACATGGTGTACCAGGCCGGATCGGGGAAACTGGTATAGCTCAAGGTCACAAGTTCCAGTTCTTGCTGGGCTTCGGCGCCCATGCTCCAGAAGGTAGTTTCATCGACTGTGTCGATGTTCACGTCAATCCCAATCTCGGCGAGGTTGGCCTGGATGATCTCAGCCCAGGTACGGTACTCGGAGGTGTCCTGTGTGGTCAACTTTAGCTCGAGGGAATCGATACCCGCCTTGGCCATGTATTCCTTGGCCTTTTCAACGTCGCGCTCGTACCTGGGCGCGTCGGCCCAATGGCCTATCAGGCCGGGCGGGATCAGCGTATACGCCTGATCCACCTGGCCCAAATAGGCAGCCTGAATGATGCTGGGCACGTCGATAGCGTAGATGATCGCCTTTCGCACATTTTCGTCCTGGAGCTTGGGGTGCTCGACGTTCATCCCAACCCACCGGTAGTGCAGCATTGGCCGAATACAACCATACGCGCATCCATACGCGCATCCATGGCGGGCTAGAGTTCAACGCGGAGACCCGCTTGATACGGGATGTAAAAAGACTGGCCCAATCTGCAGATTGGACCAGTCTCTCGCGTTTCCCTTCACCCTCGCGAACCTGATGGAGAGTGAAATCCGAATTTACTGGGCAGCCGAGAAGAAATGGTACTGTGGCGTGCCGTGGGGCGAAGTCGCCGGCGCGATGTCGGGCGTGTGGGCGTAGGACATGACACCGTGTGTGATCCAGATCGTCTGCGCTGCTTCGTCCCAGATCTTTTGCATCTCGATATAGATCTTTTCGCGCTCGGCGTCGTCCAGGGTCACCAGGCCCTTGCGGTGCAGCTCGTCATACTCTTCGTTGCACCAGCTCTGGGTGTTCCAGACCGTCACCTGGTCGCAGGTGAACCACATGGTGGCCCAGGCGGGATCGGGGCTCATGGAGTAGTTGCTGGTCAGCAGCTCATTGTTCTTGGCGGCGTCTTCGCCAAAACTGAGGGACCAGTAGGCGCTGGATTCCATGGGGTTGAGCTCCAGATTGATGCCGATCTCGGCCAGGTTCTGCTGGGCGATCTCGGCCCAGGTCCGGTACTCGGTGGTGTCCTCCAGGTCCATGCGAAGGTCGAGCGACTCGAGCCCGGCAGCGGCCATATACTCCTTGGCCTTTTCCACGTCGCGCTCGTAGTGTGGGGCGTCCGCCCAGAAACCGATGAGTCCTGGCGGGATCAGGGCATATTCCTGATCGACCTTGCCCATGTAGGTCGCGGCCAGGATGCTGGGCACATCGATGGCATAGATGATGGCCTTGCGCACGTTGATGTCCTGCAGCTTGGGATGCACGACGTTCATGGCGATCCAGCGGTAGCGCAGAGAAGGCTTGAGCCAGGTCTCGAAATCAGGGTTGGACTCGAAGCGCTCGATGGAGGGGACGCTGATGCGGCTCCAATCGAGGTCGCCGGCCTCCAGGGCAACCTCGGCGGCCTTGTCGTCCTCGATGGGGATCAGGTGGATCTCGTCATAGTAGGGTTCCTCGCCCCAGTAGTCGGGGTTCTTTTTGAGGATGACCATCTCCTGGGGTTTCCACTCGGCAAAGAGGTAGGGACCGGTGCCAATGATATCGGTGGCAAACTTTTCCACACCGATCTCCTCAACCCATTTCTTGGAGATGACGGTGCCGCTGGAAACGGGCAGCGTGGAGGTCCACAACGTCGCAAGGGGCTCTTTGAGATGGATGATGCCGTTATAGTCGTCGATGACTTCAACGTGATCCAGCGTGGCCCAGTCGTCGGCGTAGGCCGCGTCCAGGTCGGGATCGATAAAGCGCTCGAAGGAGTATTTGACGTCTTCAGCGGTCAGCTCGCCGTAGCCATTTTGCCACTGGACACCCTCTTTGAGCTTGAAACGGACTTGCAGGCCATCCTCCGACTGCTCGATTTCCTCAGCCAGTTCGTTGCAGATCTCGTACGAGTTAGGGCAGTAGCGCACCAAGCCGTTCATGACTGCATTGGCGACCACAGTGTCATTCTCAGAGATCGCAAAAGCGGGGTCCATGTTCTGGATGTCGCCATAGAGGCGTACCCGCAGGATCTTGGGTTCCTCGACCGCCGGTTCCTCCGTGGGCGGTGGCGGCTCGGTGGGTGCTGGCGCTTCTGTGGGTGCTGCGGCAGCGGCCTCAGTGGGCTGGGCGGCTGGAGCTTCGGTCGGCTCGGGCGCGGCGGAAGGTCCGCAGGCCACGGCCAACATGCTGAGAATGACGGTCAGGCTCAAGAGCCAAAGTACTTTTCTATTCATCTTTTTCTTCTCTCCTTCTTTCCTGATATCTTGATGTGACTAGAAATTGACAACAGCGGCTTTCTTCTTCTGGATCACCTCCCTACCCTGGGCATCAGGCTTCATTCGGACCCCGTCCCGGCGACGGGGTCGTGGTATCGATCGTTGGCAGCGATCTGATCGGTCAGTCCCCTACCAGCTCCCGGCGCGCCCGGGCTCGGACCTCATTCAGGTGCCGGCTGGCGTCGTCTGAGAGGGGCTCGACCTCGTGGCTGCTCAGAATCTCCTTGGCCCGGATCTGCGCACGCTTGACGACGCCGATTGCTTGCTCTGCGTCCCCTTCTCCGCGTGTGCTGACGCCGGGCATCCACAGCGCTCCCCGGCGCATCTGTCTGACCGTGTGCATTTCGCCGAGAAAGACGCCATCGCCGGGAATGACGTCGGCCATCACATCGTAGGCCAGGGTGGTATCGTCGACGGGGCAACCGGCGACAATGTGTTTGATCATGCTGATGATCTCATCGTCGATGACCGAGATCTCAAAGCCGGCCACGAGCCCGCCGCCATTGCCCGCGCCCGAAAGCATGTCCACGCCGGCCAGAGCTGGAACCAGGGCGTTGGCCAGCCGCTCGTAGGCATGCTGCGGGTCCAGCAGCAGCGACTGGGAGGCCAGGCCATAGGCGTCACAGGGGAAGCCAATGCGGTGGGCAAGCTGGCCTGCGCAAGCCGCGGTCATGCCGACTTCGGGACTGCCCCAGGCGGTGAGGGCTGAGCGCAGATCGATGGGGCTGATGCGCGAGCAATAGCCGACCAGGGCACCGGGCCTGGTCGCGGCGGCGATGACAAAGCTGGCCAGGATCTCGGCGTGTTGTTGCGCCAGGCAGCCGGCCATGGTCACCGGGCCCGTGGCGCCCAGCGTGGGCGCCGGGAGGGAGTGGAAAGGGGTGCCGGACTGGACGATGGCGATGATGGCGCCTGTCACGTCGGGGCCAAATGTGAGGGGACTGACCGGCGAGACACTGATGGTCATGTTGGGATGTTGTTGGAAGGCCTCCATCCCACCGCAGCAGGCCGCGGCCATCTCGACGACGTAGGGCACGTCCTCGGGCTTGTCGATGGCGGCCGATGACAGCGGTTTGGTCGTACTGCGCAGCATCGCGGCCGTTGATTCCACCATCATGAGCTGGGGTGACACATCCTGCGGGCTGAAGAGCGGCGTGATATGATCGATGTTGGGCAGCGCATCCAGCAGGCGGGTGACATCGGCCACGTCCTGTACGGTGGCGGGACGTGACCGGCCGGTGTCTAGGTCCAGGGCGCGGGGCTGGCCCCCGCCGTTGTGAAAGCGCACCTGGCCATCGCCCAGCGTAAAAGCCAGCGACCCATCCCGTTTCAGGCCCTCTCTATCGGGAGTGACATTGTCCAGCGCCCAGGCCACAACGTCGCGGGGGATGTAGGCCCTGCTACCGTCGATGCGGCAGCCCTGGCCGCGGAGCATGTCTCGCGCCTGCTCGTGCTGCAGCGCCAGGCCTACCTCTTCCAGTAGGCGGTAGGCAGTCTCTTCGATCTGGTCCAGCCCGTCATCGCTCAGGAACTGCAAATGCAAGCGGTTTTGTAGCATCGGTTATCGATCCTTCCTCACCTAGGTGGAGACAAGTTTGTCAATTCGCGGCGCGCTCGGACCAAGATCTCGTCCAGATGCCGCAGGATGTCGTCGGGTAGGGGTGGGGCTTTGTGGCTGTGGATCAACTCCCTGGCTTTGGCCCTCGCTCTGGCCAAGACGCTGCTGTCGGGGCTGCCACCAGCGGGGCTAGATTCCGTCTCACCGCGGGTACTGATGCCCGGCATCCATAGCGCACCCCCGCGCATTTGTTTGACTGTGTGCTTCTCTCCCAAAAAGACGCCGTCTCTGGGGATGACGCCGGCCATGGCGTCGTAGGCCAGCGTGGCCTCGTTCACCTCGCAGCCACCGGCAATATGCTTGACGAGGCCCGCCATCTCGTCGTCCAGCACGGCGATCTCTGGCCCGGCGACCATCACGTCACTGGTGCTGCCCAGGCCCGAAAGGATGTCGACGCCGGCCAGGGCGGGCACCAGGGCGTTTGACAAGCTCTCGTAGCCGAACTGGGGATCGAGGAGGCCAGAGCTGGAGGTCAGCCCGTAGGTGTCGGAGGTTAGCCCCAGACGCTGGGCAAGCTGGCCGGCGCAGGCGCTGGTCAAGCCGATGTCGGGTCCGCCCCAAATGGAAACCGCGGTGCGCGGATCGATGGCGCTGATGCGCGAGCAGTACATGACCTGGATGCCAGGCCTAACTGCGGCGGCGATGGTGTAGGTGGCCAGGGTTTCGGCGTGCTGCAGGGCCACGGTTCCGGCCATTGTCACAGGGCCGGTGGCACCCAGGGTCGGTGCGGGCAGCGGCAGCAAGGGCGCACCCGAACTGGCGATGGCGATGATGGTGGCTGTGCCAGCCTCTGTGAAGGTCAAGGGGCTAACGGGAGAGCAGGTGAGGTACATGGTGGGATGCTCAAGGAAAGCATCCATGCCGCCGCAGCAGGCAGCGCCCATCTCGACGACGTAGGACACATCCTCTGGCCTGTCCAGAGGAGCCGCCCAGACAGGCTTGCGGGTATTGCGCAGCATCACGTCGGTCGAGGCCACGGTGAGCAGTTCGGGCGCGACGTCCTGGGCTCCGTACAGAGGAATGATCACATCGACGTTGGGCAGGGCATCCAGCAGGCGGGTGGCCTCCTCGACGTCGGTGAGCGTTGGTCGGCGGCGCTGGCCCGAGTCCAGGTCCCGGATGAAGGGCAGGCCACCGCCGCTGTGAAAACGGACTTGACCGTCGCCCAGCCTAAATGCCTCCACGCCATCCCGCTCATAGAAGACCCTCTGGGCAGTGACCTGGCTCAGAGCCCGCTGGACGCAATCGCGGGGGATGAATACGCGGCCGTTCTCGACGCGACAGCCCAGGCCATGGAGCATTTCTGTGGCCCCTGCATGTTGCAGGGAGATGCCAATCTCGTCCAGGAGCCGGTATGCCGTACCTTCGATGCGATCCAGGCTGTCTTCCGACAGAACGCGTAGAGCAAGCCTGTTTCTGGGCGCCATTGGGATCTCTTTTGCCCTTCTCGGAAGCACTTGATGGTGTTCGTGCCTGGCTCGGGATGAAGACAGCAGATCCCGTGTCGTGCTTCCGCATACTGGCCCATTATAAACCAATCTCAAGATGACGTCAAACCAACCCATGCGCCGACCAGCAAGCACCAAGGAGGGGCGTAGCCCCAGATTCGGAGGGGCTTGCCGTGCTGGGGGTTCTGACTGGAACTTGACGCTGCCTGAAATCAGGATTTGCCCCAGATGCGGACCTGTGCTACAGTGTCGGACGGCGCTGCGGGCATGTTCAACACCCACTCGCAGCTTTGGAGGTCTGTATGAGGAGAAAAGACAGAGAAATCCAAGATCGGGAACTCGTTTCCCAGATCATCAAGAACTGCCAGGTGTGTAGATTGGGACTGGCAAAAGACAATGTACCCTACGTTATCCCGGTTTCGTTTGGATATGATGGCCAGGCGATCTATTTCCACACCGCGCGGGAAGGCAAAAAGATCGACTATATCACGGCCAACAACGCTGTATGTTTCGAGCTCGAGCATGGTGTCCAGCTTGTCTCGGATGATGCCAGCGCCTGCAACTGGTCATTCCACTACCAGAGCGTGATCGGCCAGGGCCGGATCCACGAGCTTGTGGCCGTGCGGGAAAAGACAGAGGGCCTGAATCAGATCATGGCCCAGTACTCGGATCGGAAGTGGGAGTTCGGTCCAGACAGGCTGGACGCCATCCGTGTTTGGAGGATAGAGATCGAGACCATGACCGGCAAGCAATCCAAGGCCAAAACTGCGCTCCGCACAGATCACCCCGCCCGTACTCGCGGCCCCTCTGCCGTGTCCTCGACTTCATAGCCGGCTTCACGGACCTGCTTGCGCAGCGTATCCGCCCTGGCCCAATCTCTCTCAGCGCGCGCCTGTTGTCGTTTGGCCACCAGGGACATGACCTGATCTGGAACGACTTCCTCAGGCGGCCGCCAACCAGCCAGGTCCAGGCCAAGGACACGGTCAAATTCCAGCAGCGTGGCCTTTTTTGCCGCATCGGGCAGATCGCTTTTGACCAACTCCCAGGTTACGGCCAGGGCGCGGGGCATATTCAGGTCGTCGTTGATCTCGGCCACAAAGCGGTCCTGGTAGTCCTCGTCGATGGACCCGGGTGTACCCCAGTCGTAGGAGTTGGCACGCAGGCGTTCAAGGGCCGTGGTTGCGGCGTTCAGGCTCGTCCAGGTAAAGGCCAGTTTGGACCGGTAGTGGGCGTTCAGGCAGTATAAGCGGTAGGCCAGGGGGTCATAGCCTCGCTCCATCAGTGCCTGGAGACGCAGGAAGTCGCCGCTCGATTTGGCCATCCTGGCGGTGTCCACCATCAAAAAGTAGCCGTGCATCCAAAAGTTGGCCAGTTTGGTGCCGTAGCAGGCCTGGGTCTGCGCGATCTCGTTGGTATGGTGCACCGGGATATGGTCCTCGCCCCCGCAGTGGATGTCAAAGAACGAGCCCAGGTACTTGGCCGACATCGCTGAGCATTCGATGTGCCAGCCCGGAAAGCCAACTCCCCAGGGACTGTCCCACTCCATCTGCCGCTTGCTGCCGGGTGGGCTGTACTTCCAAAGGGCGAAATCGGTTGGCCTCCGTTTCTCTCCAACCCCCACCCTGGCGCCAGCCTGCAGGCCTTCCACCTTGAGCCGGGCCAAATGACCATAATCGTCCAGCCGCGACGTATCGAAATAGATCCCGTCCGATGTGGGGTAGGCAAAGCCCTGGGCCTCGATGCACTGGATGAGGGCAATCTGCTCCTGGATGTGGTCGGTAGCCCGGCTCCAAATGGTCGGTTCCAGGATGTTCAGTCGCCGCAGGTCCTCCTGGAATGCCTGCGTGTAAAGCTCGGCGATCTCCCAGGCCGACCGGCCGGTACGCTCGGAGCCGATCTCCATCCGGTCCTGGCCCTCGTCGGCGTCGGAGGTCAGGTGACCCACGTCAGTGATGTTGACCACGTGCTTGACATTGTAGCCGTTGTAGGCCAGCACGCGCCGCAGGATGTCCTCAAAGATGTAGGTGCGCAGGTTGCCAATGTGAGCATAGTCATAGACGGTGGGCCCGCAGCAGTACAGGCCCACGGTGGGCGGGTGTAGGGGTTGGAACTCGCGCAAGCTGCGCGAATCGGTGTCATACAATCGCAGGATCATGATCGGTACCTCGTGTGTTGAGCACCATGGACTGAAAACTCGGGGACATTATACCCAAATGCCAGAAGGAGGCAACCACCAACGCAGCCGGAACCGTTCAGGCCTGGGCTTACGTCCTTCTCGAAAGGGTGGCTGCCGGTTTTGCCTTGTGCCTGGAAAAGTGCTATAATGCCTGCGTCTATGACAGACGGGAACCTTGGGGCTTGGACCCGTTATTGCGCGTCGGCCATCTGCTTCTGCATTTTCGGCGACTCCTCGTACCGCAACCTCTGGCCCGGCCGCTGCACGCGGCAACTCAAGTTCCCGGTGAACCGCTATCAGGGACCCTCTGTCTGGACGAGTCTCGCCCGCTACTGGGGACAGTGCCTTTCTGGCCGCGTTTCGCGGTCAGGGTGGCTGGAAAGCGCAAGATTGGTCGAAAGGATGATGCTGATGAATGGTCTGAACCGTGTGCGCAGTCTGGCAGCAGTCTCTTTGCTGCTGATGGTCCTGCTGGTGCCCGTTTCCTGGGCATCCGGTGACGCCCAGCTCCTCCAACAGGGCGATGATGGCAGCCCTACGCCTGGGTCGGCCCCCGATGCACTGGTGAGCGTGTCCGGTACTGTGGATGTGAAGGTCAACCAGAGCTCGGATGATGCGGAGGAGCTGATAGCCACGGGCAAGGTCTATACCAAGGGCGACGACCTGGAGCTGGGGACGGACCAGGACAAAGAAGGCAACCCGCTGCCCATGTATGTTGGCATCCGCTTCGCGGACCTGGGCATTCCCCAGGGCGCGACCATCACCTCGGCATTCATCGAGTTCACGGCCAGCGAGGTGCAGGAAGGCGCGACCAGTGTCACCATCCTGGGCGAATACAGCGACGACGCCAAGACCTTCAAGGGTGACGACTTTGAGATCAGCACCCGTCCCCTGGCGCCCGCCACGGTGAGCTGGAACGGGATACCGCCCTGGTCCGTGCTAAATGGCAAGCACCAGACCCCGGACCTGAAGGCCATTGTTCAGGCGATCGTCAACCGCCCGGGCTGGAATCCCAGCCACGCCATGGCTTTTATGTTCACCGGTTCCGGCCGGCGCACGGCCTGGTCGTATGATGGCGCACCCACGATGGCCCCCAGGCTTGTCGTCAACTATGAGGGCCAGGTTGCCTGTACCACTCTGACCTCTCTAACCAACCCCTTCGGTGCGGGTCAGATAACAACCGACCCGGCGCCGAACTGCGGGGCCAATCAGTTCTACCAGGGGACCACGGTGCAGCTTACGGCTGTTCCCACGGCCCTGAATTATTCCTTCGCCAGTTGGACCGGTGGGGCCACGGGCTCGGCCAACCCCACGACCATCGTCATGGCTATCGACCAGACGGTGACGGCAGACTTTGTGCAAGGGACCTGTCACACTCTGACGAGGAATGTCGTCATCCTCCCCGATCCGGATCCGACGGCCGGCGAGATCCGGCCTGACCCGCTGCCCAACTGTGGGGATGGAACAAAGGCGGGCAAGTACAAGAACGGAACCGTGGTCATGTTGAATGCTCTCGCGAAGGGCGGCTGGGAGTTCACCGAGTGGAGTGGGGCGCTCACCGGTAGCGATAGACCCCAGCCGCTTACCATGGACGCCGACAAGACCGTGACTGCTACCTTTGTGGCGGGGTGCCGGCGGCTCAAGATGACTATCGACCCCCCGGGCGGAGGCACGGTGACCTATACGCCGCCGCCCAACTGCGGTCCTGACACGTGGCAGTCGACGATCAAGAGCGTCAAGATCCTTGGCGTGCCGGCGCCGGGCCACTTTTTCGTCAAGTGGAAAGGCGACGTGGATGGCGGCGAGACTCTTGCCAATCCGACGACTGTAATCATGAATGGCAACAAATCCGTCAATGCTACCTTCAGATTCAGCGCTTACGTGGCCTTGCTGCCGTCCATCCGCAAGCAGGCCAGATGACAGTGCAGCCCCAGGCACGCACAGGATTGCGCCCCCTAGGGGGAGCTCTTATGGAGGATGGTGACTGATGGCGCGGGTTAGGCGGATGGGCCGATTGGTCTTGCTCTTTGGGTTGTTGTTGGCGCTGGTGATCCCTGCATCGGCAGGCCCTGCCTTGGCAGGCAGGCAACCGGCGGCCCCGGCCGGAGGGCACTTTGTGCCCCCGGGCGACGATGGAACGCACGGCGCGCCTGCCGACACGCAGGAGGGAGAGGGTACGCCTGCAGCCGGTCCGGACGTACAACCTCCCCTGATCACGATGTGGTACGGTTCCCCGCAGAGCTTTGGCGCGCTGGGCAACCCACAGCCAGAGATCAACGTCGTGGGCAACGTGGCCAGGGCCAATACGCTGAGTTATCGGCTCAACGGTGGCTCGTGGAAACAAATAGCCATCGGCGGGGTCACTGCTTCAGTTCTTTCGCATCTACCGGAAGGCGCCCCGGATCCTCTGGGCGGCCTGAACCTGGGCGTCGTGCCCCGGGGTGCTCCTGACTTGGCAAATCCGGGCAGTCCGGAGCTGTCGGCCAGCGCGCGACTGGAATACGAAGGGGATTTTAACGTCGAGATCCTGACCTCTGCCCTCCAACCCGGCTCCAACACGCTGGAACTCGAGGCCGTGGGCGACGGCGGCAAGGACAACGAGACGGTCATCCTCAATTATGCCAAGGGCACTACCTGGCCCATGCCCTACAACATCGACTGGAGCAGCGTCACCAAGCTCACCGACGCGGTGCAGGTTGTGGACGGCGAGTGGCAGCTAGAGGCTGACAGCATCCGGCCCAAGGTTACCGGCTACGATCGCATGCTTGTTCTGGGCGATCTGGGTTGGAAAGACTATGAGGTCACCGTCCCGATAACAATCCACAGTTTCCCCCATCCAGACAGTGGCGGAGTGGGGATCGCGAGCCGCTGGCGGGGTCACTTCCAAGTTGCTGATGAGCAGCCGGGTCACGGCTGGTGGAACATCGGGGCCTATGCCTTTGTCTTCAACCGCGATAGCTCCAATGGCGGCCGGCGCCTGGCAATGTTCACGGGCCACTTTGAACGCGTCGACGACAGCAGCGGGTACACAATCACCGAGGGCACGACCTATATGTTCAAGCTGCGGGTGCAGACCAAAGAGGCGGGCAAGAGCGGGTTCTACAGTTTCAAGGCCTGGGAGCCCGCAACCGAGTCTGAGCCCAGCGCCTGGCTCTTTGAGGAACAGGATGTCCCGCCGGACGAGACGTTTAGCGGGAGCGTGGGCTTGCTGGCCCATGACGCCATCGCCAGCTTTGGCGACGTCGAGGTCGTGCCCGTGGTCAAGGTCAAGACAACCGTCGTGGGTCAGGGCGTGGTGAATGTCACCCCGGCGCTGACCGGCCAGTCGGACGTCCACCTGTTTGGAGACAGCGTCCAGCTAGAGGCTGTGCCCAGCCTAGACTGGGCCTTTGCCGGGTGGAGCGGCGATCTGGATGGCAATGTAAACCCCAAGTCGGTGCTGCTGACCGGCGACCTGGACGTCACCGCTACTTTCGTTCCGGCAACGGCCACGCGGCTGAACGTCAGCGTGGCCGGCGCTGGAACGATAGGCCTGGATCCCCCGGGACCCTGGTATGGCGAAGGGCAGGTGGTCAAGCTGACGCCGTCTGCCGCTGTCGGCTGGGAGTTCAGCGGCTGGAGCGGGCCCAACAGTGGCGAGGTGAGCAATAACGGTGATGGTACCTGGTCGCTGACGATGGACGCCGACAAGACGCTGACAGGTACTTTTGTTAAGAAGCAGTATGCCCTCACCACCAACATCTCGGGATCGGGCTCGGTGGCCAAGAACCCTGACAAAACGAATTACGAGCATGGCACGGTGGTTCAGCTGACACCCAATCCGGCGTCGGGCTGGTCATTCACCGGCTGGAGCGGGGATCTGAGCGGTAACGCCAGCCCGGCAAACCTCCTGATGGATGGCCCCAAGACTGTCAAGGCCCACTTTCGCGATAACAATGTGGGACCGCTGGAGTACAAGAATCATACCATCGACGACGACTTGACTGGGGGCACCAGCGGCAATAACGACGGTGTGGCCAACTGTGGCGAGACGGTCGACCTGGCGGTAGGCGTGATCAACCAGGGCACGGTGACCGCAACCGGCATCAATGCTGCCCTTAGCACCGACAGCCTCTACGTCACCTGGACAGGCAGCTCAATCAGCCTTTATCCCGACATCGCTGCATCTGCCACTCAGAACAACACGACGCCCTTTGGCTTCAAGGTAGCCAACAATGCTCCCAACGGCCACACCATCACCTTTGACCTGGGCCTGTCCTCCACCAATGGCGGGCTGCAGAACGACACCTTCGACGTTGTTGTTTCCTGCGCCGGCAGCGAGGGAACTGTCGAGCGGCAGGTGGGTACAGGCGACGATGATGTCGAACAGAGGCTTGAAGGCGCACAGCACGCGGGCCAGGTCTTTCTGAATGGGCGCGACCTGGAGCTCGTGGTCGACGAGGGTTCACACCAGATCGTGGGCATCCGCTTCCGGAACGTGACCATCCCCAAGGGTGCGGCCATCGCCGAGGCTTACCTCAAGTTCACCGCAAAGGCGGAGGACAGTGGGCAAAGCGCACTGATCTTTAATACGCAGGCTGCCGACAATGCGCCCGGTTTTACCGACACTGCCTGGTCCATCTCATCCTTGCCCAAGAGCACGACATCTGTGGCCTGGAACAATGTGCCGCCCTGGCCGGCGACTAACGTCGTGCACCAGACGCCCAACCTGGCGCCCATTGTGCAAGAGATCGTCAACCGCAGCGGCTGGACATCGGGCAATGCCCTGGCCTTCCTGATCACCGGGGAAGGGACTCGGAACGCCTACTCGCACGATGGAAGTTCCAGCAAGGCGCCGCAGCTGTACATTGCGTATGGACGCGATCCGGTATGTTACAGCCTCAACACAAGCGCCCTGCCGCCTGGCGGTGGGACCGTCGCGGCTTTGCCAGCGCCCAACTGTGGCGGCAACAAGTATATCCAGGGTACGCTGGTGACCCTGACCGCCACGCCTTACCCCGGCTGGTCCTATTCCGGCTGGGGTGGTGACCTGTCAGGGACCACCAACCCGGCGACCCTCTCGATGACCAGCAACAAGACGGTCACCGCCAACTTTGCCCAGGCAAAGTACCTGCTCACCGTCAACAAGATCGGCTCGGGGACCGTGACCAAGGAGCCGGACAAGGCCGATTACGTCTATGGGGAGCAGGTCAAGCTGACGGCCACCGGCACGGATGGCTACATTTTCGCTGGCTGGAGCGGCGCCCTATCGGGTACCGTCAGTCCGGCCTGGATCACCATGACCAGCCACAAATCGGTCACTGCCATCTTTGGCAAGGTTGGGCCGGTGCTCTATGGCAGCCATGTCATCGACGACGACAGTACCCCACCCAGCACTGGAAACAACAACCAGTTTGTGGACTGTGGCGAGCGGGTGGAAATGACCGTCACCCTGTACAACCAGGGCCGCGTGGGTGCGGAAGGGGTCCAGGGTACCCTCAGCACCGCTGATTCTTACGTGACTGTCGACGGCAACGCCACCAGTAGCTATGGCACGATCCCGGGCCTGGGATCGACGCCCAATGTCACCAAGTTCGACTTTGTGGTCAGCCCCGATACGCCTCACCTGCACAGTGCCCAGTTGAACCTGAACGTCACGGCCACCAACGGTGGCCCCTGGCCGCTCTCCTTCTCGGTGCCAATCTCCTGCATGGAGAACGCGGGCAGAATTGACAAGGCCGTGGTTGCCTCCAGCGACGACGCCGAGGAACAGACCTCTAATGGGACCGTTACGGTCATCGACCCCAGCCTGGAGCTCGGCCAGGGCGCCGTGGGCGCCCAGTGGGTCGGGCTGCGCTTCCAGAATCTAGTCATTCCAAAGGGCGCGACCATCGACACGGCCTACGTCGAGTTTACGGCCGGGCAGGCTGAGAGCGGCTCGACAACACTCAACCTCTACGGTGAGGCCAGCGACAATTCGCTGCCCTTTAGCACCGCTAGCCAGAACAGCGCGGAGGGTATCGCAACGGCGCCCCAGGAGGCCAGTACCCACAACATCTCCCTGCGTCAGAAAACCACCGCTTCCGTCTCCTGGCCTTCGGTGCCGGCCTGGTCGGTGGGCCAGCGCTACAACTCGCCCGACCTGGCGCCCATCATCCAGGAGATTGTCAACCGTGACCAGTGGAAACCAGGCAACGCCCTGGCCCTGCTGGTCCAGGGCACGGGCCGGCGCACGGCCTTTTCCTACGACGGCGGACTGGCCCTGGCGCCGAGGCTCCACGTGACCTTTGGCGGCGAGCTGACCTGCTACACGCTGACGATGGGCGTGACACCCGCGAGCACCGGCACTGTGGACCGGAATCCAGGCGCAAACTGCGGGGCGAACCGGTATCTGGATGGGAGCCAGGTCGTGCTAACGCCCGTCCCGGACCTGGACCATACCTTTGTGAGCTGGAGCGGTGGCCACACGGGTACCAACAACCCCGCAACGATTATCATGGACGGCGAAAAGACCATCACCGCCACCTTCAAGCCGGCGACCTGCTTTACCCTGACCACGGGCGTCAACCCGGCGGGCACGGGCATCATCACCCCGAGCATCCCGCCCAACTGCGGCGGCGGCAAGTACGAGACTGGGACCACCGTCCAGTTGCAGGCCAATCCCCAGGGGGGGTATATCTTTGACAACTGGACCGGGCCCGGGCTGCCGGCACCCAGCACGGCCAACCCCCTGCCGGTGGTGGTCGACGGGAACAAGACGCTGACCGCCAATTTTGTTACCTGCAACAGCCTGACGCTGATCCCCATCCCGGCCAACGCCGGAACGGTACAGACGACCCCGGCGCCCGACTGTGGCGAGAACATGTTCAAGTCGGGCACCGGCGTGGTGCTCACGGCGGTCCCGCAGCCAGGCTTCGCCTTTGCCAACTGGGGTGGGGCCGTGACGGGGACGGAGAACCCCACGACCATCTCGGTGATTACCGGCATGGTAGTCACGGCCTTTTTCCAGCAGGGGAGCTGTACTTCGCTCTCGCTGCGGGCGACCCCGGCGGGCGCCGGTACGGTCAGCGCCAACCCGCCGCCTGACTGCGAGGGGACCAAGTACACGCCCGGGGTGCAGGTCGAGCTGACGGCCACGCCCAAGACGGGCTACAAGTTCCTGCGCTGGACCGGGGCCGCGACCGGCACCCAGAACCCGACCAAGGTCGTCGTCGGCATCGCCAACACGGCCACAGCCGTGTTTGGCCTCGCGAAGGTCGAGTCCACGATTCGGCTACCCGTTATGGCCCGGTAAAAGACCGAGAGGGCTTCTGAGACAGAATAGACCTCCGGGGTTTTCCCACAACCCTGCCTTTGCGGCCCGAGGCTGCGTGACCCAAGACCGTCGTCCCGGAGGCCCATAGTTGGGGTGGGAAAGTGGTTGCCAGAGTGGGTAATAAGAATAGAGGACTAGAAGGCCCCTTATGATGCTGCGAGTCCGTCTCGGATTTTTGACAGCGATCCTTTGTCTTGTGGTGTTGCTAGTGGTCCTGGCCGTGGGCGCGTCGAGCCCTGAGGCGGTCGCCCAGGCTCCCGCCGGCGCCCTATCCAGCGGGCTGCGGCTTGGCTCCGCCCAGGGTTCGGTGGTTGACGCCAATTTGGAGCTGGTGCTGGGCCAATCTTCGGATGACGCCGAAGAAGATATCACCACCTTCCTGGTTACCTTGAGTAGTACCGATCTCGAGCTTGGCGCGGACGACGATGGCGCTCAGACCGTAGGTTTGCGATTCGCAGGTGCAACCATCCCCCGGGACACGCTCATTGTCGAGGCTCATCTCGAGTTCACCGCCGACGAAATCGGCAGCGTACCCACGTCCCTGGTCTTTCAGGGTGAGGCCAGCGACGATGCTGCCACCTTTTCCTCGAGTTCTGGCAACGTTAGCGGGCGACCCCTGACCAGCGCGTCGGTGAACTGGGACAATGTCCCCGCCTGGGACACGGTGGGCGGTACGTACCTGAGTCCCGATCTGTCGTCCATCGTCCAGGAAACCGTAAACCGCGTGGCTTGGACTCCTGGAAGTGCGATGGCCTTTGTCATCACTGGCACGGGCCGGCGTACGGCAGAGTCTTTCAATGGAGACCCCGCACTGGCCCCGCGCCTGCACATCACCTATCAGGCTTGTTACAGCTTGACTATCAGCGTGGAGCCTGCAAACTCGGGCGTGGTGACCCTCCAGCCGCCAGCCAACTGCGACGATGGACGGTACCTGGAGGGGACCGAGGTTCAGTTGCAGGCTGTCCCAGCGGCCGGCCATGATTTTGTTGGATGGGGTGGCGATGCATCGGGAAGCGCCAATCCCGGGACCTTTGTCATGGATGCTGACAAGGCAGTCGTAGCCCGGTTTGCTGAGCTTCCTTCCGGTTCGGTGATGCAGATGGTCAGCCAATCTTCAGATGATGCGGAAGAACTGGCAAGTACCGGCGCTGTCTCTCTCAAGAGTACCGATCTGGAACTGGGCGAAGACTATGAAGGGGCGCAGATCGTGGGCCTACGTTTTCAAGACCTCAACATCCCCAGGGGGGCGGCCATCAGCCAGGCCTACCTGGAGTTCACTGCCGATAGGGTTGAGGACGAACTCGCCTCGCTCGAATTCCGGGGGCAGGCCATTGACGACGCGCCTACCTTCAACCGGGCTGGGCACGATATCTCCGGACGTAGTGGGACCTCGGCCTCTATAGCCTGGAGCAACGTGCCTCCCTGGACCAAGGCGGAGGAGGTTTACAGGTCGCCCGATCTATCCTCCATCGTTCAGGAGATCGTCAGCCGCCCTGGCTGGAGCTCGAGCAATTCGATGGTGTTTATGGTCACTGGGTCAGGGAAGCGGGCTGCCGTCTCGTTTGACGGTGCCGAGCTGGACTCTCAGCCGGGTTGGGTTCCGCGCTTATTTGTCCACTTTGTCGGCGAGCCTGCCTGCTACAGCCTTGTCACCAGCCCCAGTCCCAGCAATGGCGGGGTGGTTGACGTGAGCCCGGATCCCGATTGCGACGGAGGAAAGTACCTGGAGGGGACCGAGGTCCAATTGACGGTCCATCCCGCCTCGGACTGGGGTTTTGATCGCTGGAGTGGGGACGGCGCAGGTACTGCGAACTCGATTACTGTCACCATGGACAGCCCCAAGGTAGTCATCGCCAACTTTACCCAGGATTGCTATAGCCTGAGTACTGGCCTGCAACCTGCTGGCAGCGGTATTGTGCAAGTCAGTCCACCGCCAGGCTGTGAGGGAGGCCGCTACCTTGCTGGCACGCAGCTGCAATTGAGCGCTGACCCGGGTGCTGGTCATTGGTTTGCAGCCTGGAGTGGCGATGCCATGGGTGGCGGGAATCCCATGACGTTGACGATGACGGGACCCAAGTCGGTTACGGCCAATTTCGTGACCGAGTGCTTTAGCCTGACGGTGACCCTGGTTCCGACTACTGGCGGCACGGTGAGCCCCGCGCCGCCGCCAAACTGCGGCAAAGAACACTATGTCGCCGGAAGCGATGTGCTGCTTACGGCCGAGCCTGCGGAGGACTATCAGTTCGCTGCCTGGAGTGGAGACGTCGAGAGCAGCGAGAATGCGGTCGAGGCTACCATCGATAGCGCCAAGGTGGTCACAGCCACGTTTACGCCCGACTGCTTTGGCCTTACCACGGTGGTCAGTCCGCCTGGTAGCGGCTCGCTCGGCATCGACCCCCCGCCGGACTGCGCCGGTGACATGTATACGGCCGGTACCCAGGTCCGCTTGACGGCTGGCCCAGCCGGAGGCAAGGTGTTCTCCACCTGGAGCGGGGATGCAGCGGGCAGTACCAATCCCCTGACCGTCACCCTGGATACCGACCTGTCCATCGCAGCCAACTTTGTGGACTGGTGCCACTTGCTGGATGTGAGTATCAATCCCACAGGCACCGGTTCAGTCGACGCCTTTCCTCCTCCGAACTGCAATACCGTCGTAGGCGATACCAGGTATACCCTCGGGACGCAGGTCCAACTGACCGCCAGGCCGATCCCGGGCAAGCGATTTGACAATTGGAGCGGACACCTGATCAGCGACGAAAACCCTGTCGTCGTCACCCTGGATACCGACCTGTCCATCATAGCCAACTTTGTGGACTGGTGCTACTTGCTGGATGTGAGTATCAATCCCACAGGCACCGGTTCAGTCGACGCCTTTCCTCCTCCGAACTGCAATATCGTCGCAGGCGATACCAGGTATACCCCCGGGACGCAGGTCCAACTGACCGCCAGGCCGATCCCGGGCAAGCGATTTGACAATTGGAGCGGACACCTGATCAGCGACGAAAACCCTGTCGTCGTCACTCTTGATGCCGACAAAGCGGTCACGGCCAATTTCGGTGTGACTGCCTATCTGCCCTTGGTGCTCCGCGGCGACTGAATTCACGAGGCTTCCAGCATTATCCTCTCCCTCCTGCGCCCCCGTCTACCCCTACGCTTGCCGCCCCCCCGAGGTGGGGGCGGCAAGCGTAGAGAAGGCAGCAGCATGCGCCAAGATGAGAATCACTGTACATAACTCCAGGCGATTGACAGACGCTGCTCTATCTGGTATAATGGATCCGCTCTGAACCTTGTACTATCGTGCTCTCATCACAGCCCTACTCCTGCCACGTCGTGACCGCTATCAGGGGTAGAATGACCGAATCCATGATCTGGAGCCGGGATTTCACCCCGCAGCCCGTTCGGGATCCCGGAGACAGATGACCGGGGACCTGGCCCAGAGCCCCATGAGAAAGGAGAAACCGATGGCCGTAGACGTATATGAGCGATTGGCACACTTTCTTGATGACCTCCCCAGTGGCTATCCGTCCACAGAGTCCGGAGTCGAGCTGCGCATCCTGAGGCGGCTCTTTACCCCCGAAGAGGCCGAGCTGGCCATGCACCTGAGCCTCATCGCCGAGGAGGCCCGGGTCGTCGCCAGGCGGGCCAAACTCCCGGTGGGTGAGGTCAGCCAGCGGCTCAAAGAAATGGAGCAGAAAGGCTTGGTATTTGTCCAGTATGGAGCGGGCAAGCCGCCCCAATACATGGCCACCCATTTCGCCGTCGGCTTTTACGAGTACCAGGTGAACAAGCTAGAACCGGAACTCGCTCATGACCTGGACGAGTACTTTGCTACCTTCTTTCGTCATGACCTATGGCAGAAAGCTCCGCAGATCCGCACGGTTCCGGTCGGCGAAAGCATCGACGCCCAG
Organism: uncultured Chloroflexia bacterium; assembly: GCA_963700285.1. GTDB lineage: Bacteria > Chloroflexota > Anaerolineae > JAAYZQ01 > JAAYZQ01 > CAWANP01. Next base: position 153,564 of record CAVOXA010000005.1, read on the forward strand.
TTGGCGGTGATGGACTATGAGCGAGCTGAGAGCTTGGTCCGGGCCCAGCACAAATTCTCCGTCGCCCCCTGCGTCTGCCGTCAGGAGAAACAGCTTACTGGCGACGGCTGTGACAAGCCGCTAGAAGTCTGCATGGGCTTTGGCGATGGAGCAGAGTTCTATATCCGCAACGGCTGGGGACGGGCCATTGATCTGGCGGAGGCCCTGGCTGTCCTGAAGCAGGCCGAGGAGGCTGGGTTGGTGCTCCAGCCCAGCAATTCCAAGGACGCGGCCTTTATCTGCGCCTGCTGTGGCTGTTGCTGCGGTGTCCTGACCAACGTGAAGCGCCACCCCAAGCCGGCGAGCATCATGTCCAGCGCCTTTGTGGCCGTCCTGGACGGGGACCTGTGCGACGGTTGCGGGATCTGCGGTACGCGCTGCCAGATGGAGGCCATCGCCGTCGACAACGGCTATGCAGCGCTCGATCTGGACCGCTGCATTGGCTGCGGCCTGTGTGTTACCACCTGTCCCTCTGAGGCCTTGAGCCTGGCGCGCAAGCCCGAGGCGGATCAGTCCTTTGTGCCCAAGGACTTTGTCGAAACCACCATCCGGCTGGGCCAGGCCCGGGGAAAACTGGGCACGCCTGAGTTGATCGGCATGATGGTGCGCTCCAAAGTCGACCGCCTACTGGCGCCGAGAGCAGACTCCTATTAAGCGCCCGAAGAGCGGAGCATCCTTGATGTGGAACGGGTTTTTCCTGGGCGTCCTATGTCCGTTCGCATCGAGGGTGCTTTCTCCGCGGGGAGGGGATACTCATGCCCCAAGCTCCTCTCGCCCGATACGGATAATCTCGTCAAGGATGCGGTCAACGTCTTCGTGCGTCGTCCGTAGATTCATGAAACAGGCCCGCAGGCAGAACTTTCCGCTCACCTGCGCCCGGCCAAGGAATGCGACATCCTCGGAGAGCAGGCGGGCGAGCACGCGCTCGTTCTGCGAGTCTGAGAGTTCGCGGCATCGCACGCAGACCGCATTCAGCGTGACCGGCGCCATCAGCTCCAATGACGGCTCGATGCGGGCCCGCTCCCCCATGTAGGCGGCCAGGTCGCACAGATCATCCATCGCCTGGGCGTAGGCCTTTCGCCCGAAGGCGCGTAGCGACCACCAGACCTTCAGCGCCTTGAAGCTGCGCGAAAGTTGGGGACCATATTCGGCATAATTTATCAAGTCGGCATCGGACTCCATCGACAGGTAGCTGGGGACAAAACTGAAGGTGGATTTCATAGCCTGTGCATCGCGCACCAGAAGGCAGCCGGCCTCCAGCGGAGCAAACAGGAACTTGTGCGGGTCCAGCGACAGGGAATGAGCCCGGCCTGCCGGCTGCAGCTTGGGTCGCAGCTTGTCACTGAGAACCGCTAGGGCGCCATAGGCCCCGTCGATGTGCAGCCACAGGCCTTCCTCCCCGCAGAAATCTGCCAGCTCATCCAATGGATCGATGGCTCCGGTCGTAACGGTCCCGGCTGACCCAACCACGCAGAAGGGGCTCAAGCCCGCGCGCCGGTCCTCCAGGACCGCCTCCTCAAGCAGATCCATGCGCATCCGGAACTGTTTGTCGCACGGGATGTGCCGGACGTGGTCCAGCCCCAGTCCCAAAATCACGGCTGCCTTGTCGCTGCTGTTGTGGACCTGGTCCGAAAGGTAGAGCCTCAGCGGTGAGTTTCTCGACTGGATCCCTTCCCTTCGCGCAGAAGCCCCGAGATAGGTGTCACGAGCGATGGTCAATGCCGTCAGGTTGGCCATGGAACCGCCGCTGGTGATGATGCCGCCGCTGCCCTCGGGAAAGGAGAAAAGCTCGTGGAACCAGGAGATGACGCGCTGTTCGATGGCGTTGGCCGCCGGTGACAGCGTCCACATGTTGCAGTTCTGATTCAGGGTGCTGGCCAGCGCATCAGCGATAGCTGAGATGCCGTTGGGCGAGGGCAGTACGTAGGGCAGAAAGCGTGGATGCGCTACGTTGGTGGAATTCGCTACGATAACCTCACGGAACTCGTGAAACAATTCCTCGATCGTTTTCCCCTCTTCGGGGAAAGGCTCATTCAGGATCGTCTGCATCGCCTCCCGGTTGATCTCGGGCAGCACTGGCCGGCCACGAAGCTCGGCTTCATAGTCCGCCAGAAACTCTCCCAGGTGGCGTGCTGTTTCGCGGTGTTCTTCAGGCTCAAACAAGAGCGTATTCATGGATTGTCCGCCTCGATTGTCCAGGATTTTACATCATGCCTGGTGTACCGGTGAACGCCCGCAGTTGTTTACCGTCGACACTGGGTACATTATGCAACCCGGTGCCTTTTCTGTCAAACCGATGCTCCTAAGGTTTTGCCACGACCGGCAACAGCACCAATGGGTCGGCAGTGCGCCAGGGCTTGATCGAGCTGGGTGCTCTGGCAGACATCTCTGCATCAAGACCCTGAGACATGCCTGGACCGCATCCCGGCCCGACCCGTATCCTCCACCGCCCTCCAGCGGTATATGATTGAACAATCCCAGAGGCCGGTCGCAAGCGTTTGTACTCTAAGCTGCCTGGTGTTATACTTCTCCGGAGACAACAAGACCGCCTCGCGGCCCTCACCAGCCCGAGGCAAGACCCCAATGCCCGGTGGGCGTCAGGGCAGCCGTATCGTATGCAACTGCTTTCTGCCTGCCGCAAAGGGTGATACTTGATGCGTGGTGGTTGATCTGGGCCGTCGATCTGCCACCCTCAGCGATCGATGTGTGTCGATCGGGAGGAGCCGGGTTGCGACCCGCAGTGCCCCTTGATCTCAAGGGGACAACTTGCCGGGAGGGACAGATGCCGGAGAATCGGGTGGCACCCGCAGGCGACATAGGCAGGGAATCTGGCGCACGCATGGCGGCCAACGCTGCGCTCCTGGTGAGCGATGATCGCGAGGTGGGCGGCCTGTGGGCCTACGCCCTGCGCCAGATGGGGCTGGAGGTCACACTGGCCGCCTCGGCCGCCGACGCGCTGGCCAGGTGGGAGCAGGACGCCTTTGACCTGTTCGTGATCGACGTCTGCGGACCGGCCCTGGATGGCATCGAGCTCGCCCGGCGACTGCGGGCCGGGGCGGTCAATCCCATCCTGCTGTTCACCGCCAACCGCGATGAAGGGCACACCCTGGCGGCCTACCAGGCGGGGGTGGACGAAAGCGTCGTCAAGCCGGTCAGCCCCTCGGTCTTTCTGGCCAAGGTGCGGGTCTGGCTGCGCCGTTCTTGGACAGTGCCGGCCAGGGCTCTCCATACGGTTCAGGCGGGCAAGCTGTGCCTGGATCCAGCCAGGCGACAACTGGTCACCGAGAGCGGTTCCATCATCAAGCTCACCAACCTTGAGTTTCGGGTGCTGCACCTGTTGATGAGCCACCGTGGCCAGGTGCTCCCCGTCGAGCTGATCGTGGACCGCGTGTGGGGTTATAGCGGTGGCGGCGACAGCGTTCTGCTCAAGAACGTGGTCTACCGCCTGCGACGCAAGATGGAGCCCGATCCTGGAGAACCTCGCTATCTGCAGACGGTAGCCGGAGAGGGCTACGTCTTTTACTCAAGCTGAAGGCGCCCCGCCCGGCGCGGCCCCGCCCTGTTTGGACTTTTCCCCGAGGCGGTGCTTAGGCCGTGCAGCCCAGCCGGCCCCTGTCTGTGACCCCTTTGCGACCGGCAAGATTCCTCTTGCGACCCCCTACCAATGTGACCGTGCATTTCACCTGCTCTGATGCTCTGTCCGGCATTCCAGCTGGGGCCTGCCCCGCGGACCAGGTCTTGAGCGCTGAAGGTCTGGCAGTGTCTTCCACGGCGCAGACGGTGACGGATGCGGCTGGGAATACAAGTGATCCGAGCAACGTAGTCACAGTCAGTATCAACAAGACCAAGCCGAGCATCACTTGGAGCAGCGATAAGCCCGCTGACGGTGAGTCGTACTACTTCGGCTTCGTTCCGCCAAAGCCAACCTGCACGGCGGCTGACGGCCTGTCCGGCCCCAATGGCTGCACCGTGACCGGGTATGGCACGACTGTGGGCAGCCACACCATGACTGCGACGGCCTACGATGTCGCCGGGAACAGCAAAGTTGAAACGCGCGCCTATACCGTCCTGGCCTGGACGCTCAATGGCTTCTTCCAGCCGGTAGATATGAACGGGGTCTGGAACGTAGTCAAGGGTGGTTCCACTGTTCCGCTCAAGTTCGAGGTGTTCGCAGGGTCGACGGAGCTGACCGATGTCTCTGTCGTCGACAAGTTCACTGTCAAGGGAGTCGCCTGCCCGACAACGGGGGCTATAACCGACGACATCGAGCTTGTGACGACCGGCGCTACGGTGCTCCGCTACGACTTCACCGCGGGACAGTTCATCCAGAACTGGCAGACGCCCAAGAAGTCCGGAGTTTGTTATCAGGTCACAATGACCACCGACGACGGCTCAACTCTAAGCGCCAACTTCAAGCTGAAGTAAGAGCGTCTGACGACATTCGCCGTACCGAGGGGCACCGGCCAATGGCCAGTGCCCCTTCCCATTTCTTGGCAGCCGGCCAGCGTCCGGCGCCGCTGAGAGGATGGGCGCCTGGGCTGCAGGTCGCGGAAGGTTCAGAGACTGCGACCCACGACGGCGAATTGTCACCGGCTGAGATTGCCTTTGTGACCCGTCTGTGACCGATTCCGCCCTTGTCCCAGCCATGGGCGCCCGCGGCCTGGCAACTCACCCTCCCGGCCAGAATTCCCTGCTCGCTCTTGACCTGCGACGGCGGCCTACGGCCGCACCGCGCGGGCGGCCAGCGGCAGGTACACCTCCCATCTGGGAATCAGGGAAACGCGGGCCAGCTTCTGCCGGCTGGGGTCGGTGGCCCACAGAACCTCCCGGCTCTCGGCCACACCATGCGGAGCGCCGACCGCCGGCAACTGGTAGATCAGCCAGCCACCGTCGTTCCTCACCGGGTTGGCCATACTGCCCGTCCAGGCCAGGACGCCAGCGCGGACGGTACCCTCTGCAGTCTGGACCGGGCCATCGCCGCCCCTGGCCTGGAGCATAGCGAAGGCACACCCGAGGCCCAAACCTATGAGCAAACGCCGCTGCGCTGCCTCTACCAGCAAGGGCCAGTCCTGCTGCGCCTGGGCCGTCCACAATACGGAGCCCCCGCTGTGCAGTGCGCACGGCGGCGGTGAGCGCCCCGTCGGCGCACCCTCCGGCAACAACAACGCCGAGGTGCACGGCTTCTACTCCCAGCGAAGGCCGAGTCCGGGTGCCTCGATGGACTCAGACCCGGACACCAGCTCGCGCTTCTACTTGGTCGATCCCGACCTGGTCACCATCAACGACGCCGTTGCCGACCTGACCGACAAGCCGCGCCGCCTGGACCGCCTCATGGCCCAGCAGGAGTGAAGCGGCAGCAACGGCCAGCTGGCCTACCTCCTTGCCATCTACACCCAGGCCTCCAGACGCCTGTCGCGCATGGTCCGCGACCGCCGCGCGCTGTCGGGAGAGGCCGCCGACGGCATCTCCGGCGCGCTGGCCATCGCCCTGGACGAGCTGGTCACGGAGCTGGGGCTGGCGCCCGAAGACTGAACGGTGGACCCCAAGCGGCGCCTGATCTGCGCCCTGAAGAATGTGCTGGTCGACCCCCACCTCTTCTCCCGCCACGTCCTGAAGCGCCCCCAGAGTTTCCCACCGCCCGATGCCCTTCTGACAGACTCAATCTCTGTCCTTGACGATTTCAGAACAAATGTTCTATCGCACCTCCATCACAACAGAGACTGCGCGGGGTGGGACACGGGCAGGCTGGAACGACCCCCAGCCCTATGACAGCGACTGGGGTTGGTGGATCGAGCACCAGCTCGGCCGAACACTGGACCAACCTGCGGCAGCCTGCCGTCCAGACCGACTTTTCCCTTCGAAAACCGCCACCGGCTCCGCCGGGCCCTGACGATCAATCCAACCTCGCCCCGGACACAACAGGTCAGCACACGTGCCTCGGGTTGACTTGTTCCCGATTCTGGCTAGAATACATGCAGTCCTGATTGGCGAAGGGCTGGCCAGGTCCTGCGACGGGCGCGGGGCCGCAGCCCAGAGCCGTTTCCGTCGACCCCCAAAACCAGGTCCTGGAGGAGTAGCCGATGTCGAATCGTTGGATGTGTTTCTCAGTCCTGTTCCTCGTTCTCTTGGTTATCGCGCCCGGGGGCGCGCTGGCCCAGCCCCCGCCCCCATCAGAATCTCCCCGAGGAGCTCCAGAATCTGGCGCCCGCGGCCTGTGACCCCGACGGTACCCAGGCCAGCGGCGCCATCTACCGCATCTGCATGCCGCCCGGCGCCCTGTGGAACGGCGACCTGGTGGTCTATGCCCACGGCTACGTGTCGCCCACCGAGCCGGTAGGCATCCCCGAGGACCAGATGGTCCTGCCCGGCACCGGGCATCTCGTTGGCCGACGTTGTCACCAGCCAGGGCTATGGCTTTGCCACGACCAGCTACAGCACCAACGGGCTGGCGGTGCGCCAGGGCCTGGCCGACCTGGTAGACGTGGTGGACATTTTTGCCAAGGCAAAGGGGACGCCTGGCAGGGTCTACCTGGTCGGCGTGTCCGAAGGGGGCTTATTACGACTCTGGCCGTGGAGGGTGAACCACAGGTCTTTGACGGCGGGTTGGCCCTGTGCGGGCCGTACGGTGATTTCGTCCACCAGGTCGACCACCTGGGTGATATGCGCGCCGTCTTTGACTACTTTTTTCCAGGCTTGATACAGGGTAGCGCGGTCGACATCCCCGCCTGGCTGGTGATGGGCTGGGAAGCCTACTATGAGACGACGGTACTGCCCGCACTCCAGGATCCGGCCAACGCTGGCAAGGTGAGCCAGTTGCTGCAGGTCACCCAAATGCCCTACGATCCCCTCCAGCCTGGCGCCAGGGAAGAGGCCATCTATGACGTGCTGAGCTACAACATTGTGGGTACCAACGATGCCAGGGGCAAGCTGGGTGGCCAGCCCTTTGACAACGTGGATCGGGTCTATACCGGCTCGAGCGATGATGGCCGTCTGAACCGCCTGATCAAACGTTATGGCGCGGATGCAGCCGCCCTGGCCGAGATCGAGGCTGGCTACCAGACCAGCGGCGAGCTGGAGGCGCCGCTGGTCACGCTGCATACCACGGGTGACCACGTCGTATCCTACTGGCAGATGACCCGTTACCGGGCCAAGACCATCGGTGCCGACAACATTGCCTTGCATGAGGCAAGGACTGCGCCGCGCTATGGGCACTGCCAGTTCGAGGCGACCGAGGTGCTGGACGCCTTCAACCGCCTGGTTGCCATGGTCAACGATCCACCCCCGTACCGCCCGGTCCAGCGACTCTTCCTGCCGTTGGTTGCCCGCGCTGACTGATCTCAAAACGGAATGACCTGGCAGGTCTGAGGAACTCCCTCTGATAGGCAAGGATCTCTGACTTTTCGATGGAGGGAGGCAAAGAGAACAGCGGATGGGCGGATTAATGCTGCAGTGGGCAGCCAGATCCGAGAACTCTGCCCATCCGCTGTCTTGCCGATGGGCACAGGTCTCCAGCTGGTCAGATCGTTGGGTTGCTGCATAGTTGCCGTTGTTGACAATGTGCCTCAGACATGCTATACTGCACCCATCTCGCCCGTCGCCTGTAACTCGCCCGCAGGTGTTCTTTCCCTTACTGCTACCCAGTCGACTACCGGTCTTGTGTGGGCAAATTCTAGTCTGGTTGAACCAGGTTTGTTCCGGTTAGATCTGGTCAGGTCCGACCGGACCTGGCCAGGGTTGAGAAGGCTCGACAGTTTTCTCGTAGGCCCGATCCGGGACCCCTGAAGGTGGGGCCAGCGGAACCTGGCCGGGTAGATGCGGGTCTGGAGGTACGATGAGCGGTTTGAAACGAATACTCGCGGTTCTTGCTGCTGCTACGGTACTGGCCACTATGGCTGTGCCCGCCCTGGCCCAGACGCAGGGCGTTTCGTATCTGATCGTCGCCGAAGGGAACAATCTGCCGGTGGGCCTCGCCGGAGAGGTAGAGGCTGCTGGCGCAACCATTGCCCGGACCATCTCGGAGATTGGGATCCTGGTGGCCGATTCGCCAGATCCTGACTTTGCCGCCGTGGTGTCCGACCTGCCTGGCGTCCGAGCCGTGGTCCCCAACGTAGGGCTGCAGTGGTTCATCCCCAGCTACCGGGAGGCGGTTACGGTCCAGACCTTGAACAATCCGGCCTGGGATGATGAGTTTTTTAGCGATCTGCAGTGGGGGCACGACGCCGTGGACGCTTCCGATGCCTGGGAAAAGGGCCACCGGGGCGCTGGGGTACGCGTGGCCGTACTGGATACCGGCTTTGACCTGGACCACGTGGACCTCTACCCCAACGTCAATTTTGCCCTGAGTGCGAATCTGACCGACGAAACACTGCTCTACGCCCAGCCTGACGTGTTCAGCCACGGTACCCACGTGGCGGGCATTATTGCCGCTGCCGACAACGGCTTTGGCCTCCTGGGCGTAGCACCCGAGGCGGAGTTGGTCCTGACCAAGGTGGTCCGGGATGATGGCAGCGGTCACTTTGCCTGGATCCTGGCGGGCATTGTCGAGGCTGTCCAGTCCGAGGCCGACATCGTGAACCTGAGCCTGGGGGTGGCCTTGGTCCGGCAGGGCTACCAGGACCCGGGTACGGGCCAGTGGGTGAGCGCCAATCAGGTCGCCGAGCTGGCCAATGCCATGAGCCGGGCGACGACCTACGCCTACATGCAGGGCACGACCGTCATCGCCGCGGCGGGTGACTATGCGCGGGACGGTGGTCCCGGGACCGACCCTGACGATGGGTTGATCCACCTGCCAGCAGAGGCCGGGGGTGTGCTGACGGTGGCGGCCACGACGCCCGTGGGTTGGGCGGCTGGTCCGCCCGACGCCGACCTGGACACGCCCACGCGCTACAGCAATTATGGTGACTCGTTCGTCGACCTGGCCGCCCCCGGCGGTGATGTGAGCTATGCAAGCGATGAGATGTGCGAAATGGGACCTGTCGTCCACGACTGTTTCGTTTTTGACTTGGTCCTGAGCACCGGCAGCGATCTGGAGCCGGGCTATGCCAGCTACTTTTGGACGGGGGGAACGGGCGTGGCGGCCGCCTATGCCTCAGGCGTAGCCGCCCTCATCATTGCCGCCCATGGCGGCGATCTGAAACCCTCCCTTGTCGAGGTCGCCCTGCGCCAGTCCTCTGACGACCTGGGCAAGCCCGGCCGGGACGACTTTTATGGCTACGGCCGCGTAAACGCCGGCAACTATATGAAATAGCACATCAGCAGGTAGCAATCGTGAAAACGGCTGGAGGATCGTGCCGAAACGATCCGCAATAGTCCCAAGTGTGATATTCCTGCTGATGGCGACCCTCCTCTACCTGATGCTTCTAGTTGCGTGTGCCCAAACCCCACCGGCTGCGCCCGCCTACGGCCCAGGCGTGAGCCGGGCCCGCTCCACGGATGGCGCCGAGATGATCCACGTGCCAGCCGGCAAGTTCCTGATGGGCGGTACCGATGCTGACCCCAAGGCCGGAGACGACGAGATGCCCCAACACACCGTCTACGTGGATGCCTTCTGGATCGATCGGACTGAGCTCACCAACGCCCGGTACGTCCAGTTCTTGAATACTCTGGGTGGACACCAGGGTCTATGTGGAGGGCGCGACTGCGCAGAGACACAGGTCGGCGAGGAGGACAGCCACATCTTTTTCCAGGGTGGACGCTACCTGGTTGAGGGCGGCTTTGAGGATCACCCTGTGGCGGAAGTGACCTGGTACGGTGCTCATGCCTACTGCGAGTGGGCCGGCGCGAGGCTGCCGGCAGAGGCCGAGTGGGAAAAGGCCGCACGAGGCGTCGACGGGCGCCTTTATCCCTGGGGCAATGATGTCCCCGATTGCGGCAAAGCGCAATTCGGCGATTGCGGCGGGACGACGGTGCCCGCTGGTTCCATGCCTGCGGGCGCCAGCCCCTACGGCGTGCTGGACATGGCCGGCAACGTGTGGGAGTGGGTAGCCGACTGGTACGACCCCGCCTACTATGCTTCGTCTCCGGCCCGGAATCCTCTGGGGCCGGAGACCGGCCTGCGCAAGGCATTTCGTGGCGGATCGTGGGGCTATCCAGCGGCATTCATGCGGGTCAGCGACCGCGCTCGCAACCGCCCGACCTATGCCGGGTTCAACGTGGGCTTTCGCTGTGCAGTGCCTGTGAGGTAGCATTGCTGTGTCCTGGCTCTGGACTGTACGGCTGTTGCATTGTCCCTTGACATGCACTGCCAGTCAGATCTGTCATTGCGAGCGAGCGAGAAGCCGGGCTGGTGGCTCTGCTGCCGATCAAGCCCTTTTCGGTCCAGAAGGCCGCCCAGGCGTGGAAGATGGACCCGGCCGACGCCCAGCAGGTGCTGGACGAACTGGCCGGCAGGGCCATCCTGTTGGATGTCATGGACCCCCAGGGGCAGCAGCTCTACATGCTGCCTCCGCCGATGGCCGGCTTTTTCGAGTTCTCCATGATGCGGATTCGTGGGCGACGTCGACCAGAAGGTACTGGGCGAACTCTTCTACCAGTACATGAACGTGGAAGAAGAGTTCATCAAGGCGCTCTTCACCCACGGGGAAACCCAGCTCGGCCGGGTATTTGTCCAGGAAGCAGCGCTTTCCCACGACAACGCGCTGCACGTGCTGGATTACGAGCGGGCCAGCGAGGTGATCAAGACCGCCACCCACCGGGGCATCAGCCTCTGCTACTGCCGCCACAAGATGGAGCACGTGGGCCGGGCCTGCGACGCGCCCATGGACATCTGCATGACCTTTGGCGGGGTGGCTGCTTCGCTGATCAGACACGACTTTGCCCGCGAGGTGGACGTGGCCGAAGGGCTGGACCTGCTCCAGCAGGCCCAGGACCACCACCTGGTTCAGTTCGGCGAGAACGTGCGCCACGAGGTGACCTTTATCTGCAACTGCTGTGGCTGCTGCTGTGAGGCGATGATCGCCGCCCGCCGGTTCGGCTGGCTGCACCCGGTCCACACCACCAACTTTGTCCCTCGCATCCAGCTCGAGGCGTGCAACGGCTGTGGCAAGTGCGTCAACGTCTGCCCGGTGGAAGCGATGACGCTGGTCTCGGCCAACGACCCCCACCGCCCCAAGCGGCGCAAGGCCTGGTTGAACGAGGAGCTCTGTCTGGGCTGCGGCGTTTGCGTCAGCGTCTGCCCCAGCCAAGGCCTCCGGTTGGAATCTCGGCCGGAGCGGGTCATCACACCGCTGGACTCGACGCACCGGACCGTGGTCATGGCCATCGAGCGCGGGATGCTCCAGGACCTGATCTTTGACAACCAGGCGCTGGCCAGCCACCGGGCCATGGCGGCCATTCTGGGCGTCATCCTCAAGCTGCCGCCCATCAAGCAGGCCTTGGCCAGCCAGCAGATGAAATCGCGCTGGCACAAGTGGAGATCGCTTTCCCTCCGGCTGGGACAGGTGCTGACGCTCGCGATGACGACTTTGCAACAGCCGTACTCTGGACTGGCAGGTCGTTTGATGAGGAAGAGGATCGATGATATCACATCCCCCCGCTTAAACCTTTCATTCCCGTAGCAAGTCGCGACGTGGTTTCACATGCCCCAGCCGGACATCAGCCGGGACGAGGGCTACTGGCAGCAGGGTGGCTGGCCCGAGCTGCTGAGCCGGTGCACGCCAGAAATCCTGACACCCGAGTTAGTCCGCCGCATCGTCACGCTCTGCGCGACCCATCCTCACTGGAAGCGGGAAGAAGTGTATCAACACCTGCAAGATCTCTTCTGTGGTATAATCCCCTTTGTCCCGCAGGCGCAGGTAGGCTGGAACACATTTGACAGAGGAGACAGAAACTCATGCACGCACACGCGGATCGCGACGTGATCATTCACAACGGTACCATCTATGATGGCCATGGGGGCGCGCCTTTCACGGGCGACCTGGCCATTGACGGCGACACCATCGCCGCCGTCGGCTCCCTGGAAGGCGTCCGAGGCCGCATCGACATCGACGCGACCGGTCTTGCCATAGCTCCAGGATTTATCAACATGCTCAGTTGGTCCGTCGAGTCCCTTATCGAGGACGGGCGCTCCCAGAGCGAGATCCACCAGGGCGTGACCCTGGAGGTCATGGGAGAGGGAACCTCGGGCGGGCCGCTCAATGAGGAGATGAAGAGGCAAAACGCCGAGCGGCAGGGCAACATCCGCTACGACGTGGAATGGACCACGCTGGGCGAGTACCTGGAGCATCTGGTCCGCCGCGGCGTTTCACCAAACGTCGCCTCTTTCGTGGGCGCGACCTCGGTGCGCATCCACGAAGTAGGCTATGCCGACCGGCCCCCGACGCCCGAGGAACTGGCCCGCATGCGCGAGCTGGTACAGGTTGCCATGACAGAGGGCGCGGTGGGCCTGTCGACGGCCCTGATCTATTCCCCGGCCTGCTATGCCGCGACCGACGAGATCATCGCCCTGGCCCAGGTCGTAGCCGATCATGGCGGGTTGTACATCTCGCACATCCGCAACGAAGGGGTTCAGTTGCTGGAGGCCCTGGATGATTTTCTGTCTGTCCCGCGGGCTACCGGTGGCTCGGCCGAGGTCTATCACCTGAAGGTCTCCGGGCGGGACAACTGGTACAAGCTGGACGACGCCATCGCCAAGATCGAGGCGGCGCGCGCCGAAGGGCTGGCCATCACCGCCGACATGTACACCTACCCCGCTTCTTCGACGGGCCTCGCCGCCACCATGCCCCCCTGGGTGGAAGAGGGCGGCCACCGGGCCTGGATCGAGCGGCTGAAGGATCCGGCCGTACGCCAGCGGCTGCAGCGCGAGATGCTGACGAGCAGCGAGGAGTGGGATAGCACCTACCTGGCTGCCGGCGGGCCGCAGAACGTGGTACTCATTGGCTTCAAGACCGAGGCCCTCAGGCCCCTCACCGGCAGGACGCTGGCCGAGGTGGCCGCCATGCGCGGCACATCGGCGGAGGAAACCGTCATGGACCTCATCATCGAGGACGACAGCAACGTGGGCGCCGTCTACTTTTCCATGTCCGAGGACAATGTCCGGCGCCAGGTCGCGCTGCCCTGGGTCAGTTTCGGCTCTGACGGCGCCTCACAGGCGGCCGAGGGCGTGTTCCTGGAGCGCAGCACCCACCCACGAGCCTATGGCAACTTTGCCCGGCTTCTGGGCAAGTATGTCCGGGACGAGGGACTGGTCCCCCTGGAGGAGGCGGTCCGGCGGCTGACCTCCTTTCCGGCCCGGAACCTCAAACTGCAGCGCAGGGGCTCGCTCACGCCGGGATACTATGCCGACGTCGTCGTCTTTGACCCCGCGACCATCCAGGACCAGGCGACTTTCGAGAAGCCACACCAGTACGCCACGGGCATGGTCCACGTCTTTGTCAACGGCGGCCACGTGCTCAAGGATGGCGAGCATACCGGGGCCACACCGGGTAGGGTTGCGCGCGGACCGGGCTGGCGTCCCGGCTAGGTGAGCAACCCAGGCCAGCGAGGCTGCGCCAGGCCGGTCAGGGCCCGCCGGACGCAGACCAGCCGTGACCCTTCGGCTTCGCTCAGGGCATGCGTGTCCGGCCTACGAGCAGCAGCGCCCGATGAATCGGGCTTGGGACTGATGGAGAAGCCCCGTTTACGGGGCGTAGCTTGGTAGCGCGGGCGCTTTGCCCGCGTGGCTCCTCAGGGTCTCCTGCCGCCCCGATAGCGCTCCGTCCAGTGCGTCTCTTCCAGGCGCGAGATCTGGACCACCGGCCGCTGGTGCGTCGTGGCATGGATGAAGCGACCCTCGCCCATGTGGAGGCCGACGTGTGTGATCCGCTCCCCTCCAAAGAACACCAGGTCGCCGGCCTGCAGATCCTCCTTTTCCACTGCCGCCAGATCCGGCTGGGTGAATTGGATGTTGGCATCGCGCAGGAGCTGCACACCGTGCAGGCCCCAGACCAGTTGCACAAAGCCGGAACAGTCGATGCCCAGTGGCGTGCAGCCTCCCCATAAGTAGGGCAGTCCCAGAAAGCGCTGAGCTGTGCCAATGACGTCGTCCACGCTCCCCCGCGACCGTGGCTCGCCAGCCGGGATGATCTTTATGTCTCCCCGTTTCAACCAGCGCCCGGGACCGCCGGGCAGCGCAACGCGCAGCCAGTCCTCCCCCTCCTCGGCCACCTCCAGCCGGCAGCCGATGGTTGCCTGGAGCGCCGGCAGGCGCTTGCTCACCGTCGGCTCGTGGTAGAGAAAGGCAATGAGGCTGGTGACCTGGCCCACCTGCCCCGACGAGGCATAAGGAACCTGGTCCTCAACGTAGATGCGTACATTGCGGGCGGGGATCCAGCCCTCATACTGGTCGGGTAACTGGACATAATGCCAACTGCCCTGGCTCTCTTTGATTGTCACCCCCGAACCGAGGACTGCTTGGGTCACCAGGTCGGCGGTCAGGTCAGGCCGGCTGAAAAGATTGGCGATGCTATCAAGTAGGACACCTTGGGATGGCATTCTCTCCTCCAGATCTGCAATGGAATTCACCAAGTATAGCACAGCTCGCTAGCGTGCCCAAACGTGTATGCAATTTGTGTGCACTGTTATGCTATATTGGTTTTAGTCCGGGTTCTCCTCCGGTCAAGCAGGATCCGTGGCCCCGTGGTAACGAGCCAGCCCGCGCATTTGCCGGGGTCACGGATCCGTGGAGAGCGCGCAGGCATCTGTAAGAGAGGAGAAAGTCTATCATGGTAGAGATACACTTGTACGGCAAGCTCCGGCAATACAATGGCGGCACCAAGACGGGATCCGACAGCGTCCTCATGCTGGAACCCGGCCCCGACGAAACCATCGCCACGCTCCTGGCAGGCGAAGGCATCCCCGTGGAAGAGATCAACCACATCTTTGTCAACGCCAAACTGCTTTCGACCCGTACCTCCATGGGCAGGTACTATGGTTATCAGCAGGTTGGCGAGAGCCTTTCCCAATGGGACCTGAGCATGCCGGTTGGCCACGGCGACCGGCTCGGCCTCTTTGGCAAGGACATGGCGATATTGGGCATGTAGGTCATTCTCGCACAGGGCTGACCAGTCCTGGCCAGGCCTCGGAGGTTGCGAACCTGCCGTTCGTCCGAAACCTCCGAGGTCTCTTTTTTTGCAGACAAAGGTCGCCTGCCCGGGTATTCAAAGCAGAACCGGAGTCGGGGAGGAGTAAAACGGTAACATCTGGGGTTGATAGCTGGACGGAGCCCCGGGACGGCAGTTGAAACGAAGCAGAACGGGCACCAAGCTGGGCCAAAGGCTTCCGGCAGGCTAATAGGGCTTGGATCTTGGGCCGAAAAGGGCTGGGGGCGGGTCAGAAGGTCCGAGGAGCCGTCTCTGGAAGCTTCAAGCAGGATCTACAAGTAGGGGACAACGCGCCACGCGCACAGGCGCTCGCGAGGCGTCTGGTAGCAGAGAGTTATTCTCAGGTTGAGCCAGCCACCAAGGTCGCTTCGCGTACCAGCCGGGCCAGGGTTGTCAGGGTCGACCAGGTGTCAGCCAGGAAGGTGAGGGCCTTGCCTCGCAGGCCGCCGTAGACCGGCAGGGGTTTGAGCCCCCACTGCTGGAAGGTAGCATTGCGCGCTCCAGAGGCATTGCGGGCTCGATGGTAGAGACGCTTCCAGGCCGGTGAGCCGAAGGATAGGTCGTGGGCCAGGCTTTGGCACAGAACCACTTGTATCGTTGGCGGCTGCCGTCGAAGCCGTTGGCCATGGAAGCATAACCGAAAGGGCAAATGGGCCGATCATGGAACACCTCCAGAGTGAGATGTCCCATGATCCCATGAGATGGCTCAGCTGCGGAGCTCGAGGCTGAAAAACTTGGGGTTGATAGCGGGCTTGAGTTCTGCTTCGAAAACCCCCTGAGGGCCATCCTTGCCTTTTGAGCCTGGTAGTGGTATACTCCGAGCCGTTCAAATCGGAGCTGATTCTATGGCCAAAACCTACATCGCGAACCTTCGCCTGCTCAGCCGGGACGTGCGTCTGTTTCTCGTGGCCACGGCTCTCATTGGCTTTTCCTGGGACGGCATCCGTACTGTCTTGCTCAACCTCTACCTGCTGCGCCTGGACTATGGTCCTGAAACCGTTGGCGTGATCAACGGGATCGGGGCCTCTGCTTTTGCCCTGGTGAGTTTGCCTGCCGGCCTGTTGGGTGCCCGCCTGGGCAGCCGGCACATGATCCTGGTTGGCGTGACGCTGATGGCGGCCGGGCTGGGGTTGCTGCCTCTGGTCGAACTCTTGCCGGAAGCGTGGCGGGTAGCCTGGCTGTCGGCGGCGACTGTACTCACCTACCTGGGCCTGGTCCTGTACTATGTGAACAGCCTGCCCTTTCTGATGGGGGCCACTGGACGGGAAGAGCGCGACTATGCCTTTGCCGCCCAGATAGCCCTGATGCCGCTGGCGGGCTTTGCCGGCAGCCTCGTGGCTGGTTTCTTGCCGGGGCTGGTGGCAGGGATTTTGGGGGTATCGCCCCAAGACCCGGCGGCCTATCGCTACCCCCTGCTATTGGCAGCCGTGATGTTGGTGCCCGGGATCCTGGCACTGATACCCGCGAGCGAGATCGTTGCCGACGAGGGAGAAAGTGCCAGGGCCAAGGCCGCGGAAGAGGAGGCGGCCGACCGCCGTAGCAGCCGGCCGCCCTATGCGCTCATCGTCATGATGGTCCTGGTCGTGGGGCTGCGTTTTGCCGGCAGGGGGCCGCTCATGACCTTCTTTAACGTTTACCTGGACGACGCCCTGGGCGTGCCTACGGTCGTGATCGGGTCGCTCATCGCGATGGGGCAGTTTGTCTCCGTGCCGGCCGCGCTGCTGGCTCCGCTGGGCGCCGCCCGCTGGGGCAATGGCCGGATGATCTCCTGGGGCACCATGGGCGTGGCTCTAGCCATGCTGCCGCTGGCGCTGATCCCTCAATGGTGGGTGGCGGGCGCCGGTTTTGTGGGAGCCATCGCCATGTTCTCCGCGTCTACGGGGCCCATCCGCGTCTACAGCCAGAACCTGGTCACCCGGCGCTGGTGGGGGGCAATGTCCGGCGCGGTGATGATGGGTTCGGGGCTCGGCTTGGCCATCACGACCTTGATCGGCGGTTTTGCCGCCGCCGCGTTGGGCTATCGCGCCCTGTTCCTCGTCGGTGCGGGCCTGGTGGCCGCCGGTGCTGTCTCTTTCTGGGCCTATTTCCGTGTTCCCAGGGGCGAGCTGGCCCGCCGTTCATCCGGCCCTCCGACCGCGTAGCGCCATGGACGCAGGGAGTGAAGCGTCATGCGTCTAGCGGTTCTGGCCGATACCCACGGCAACTTGCCCGCTCTGGAGGCCGTCCTGGCCGATGCCGGGGAATGGGCTGTGGATGGCTACCTGGTCGCCGGCGACATCAGCGGCGGGCCGCGGGCCGGGGAGACCATCGCCCGGCTGCGATCCCTGAACGGCTGCCTGATCCGGGGCAATGGCGAGGAATACGTGCTGGACTACCACGCGGGGCGGGCTCCCGCTTCCTGGTACACCGGCGAATTGTGGTCCAACCTGCGCTGGTCCTACCAGCGGCTCGACCGGGACGACCTGGCGCTCATCGCCGGCCTGCCGGACCAACGGCTTGTGTCCGTGAATGGCGCCGCCCCCATCCGCATGGTCCACGGCACACCCTGGAGCACGCGCGAGTTCCTGTACCCGGACAGCGACCCGGTGGCGTTAGAAGCTTTTGGACGTGCCGGATTGCTCCCGGATGACCACCAGGTGCCCCGCCTGATGGACGTGCTTTCTGGATGCCAGGAAGCCGTGCTGGTCTGCGCGCACTCGCACATCCCCTGGAACCAGGAGAGCGACGAGCTGTTGGTGGTCAACCCCGGCTCGGTGGGAGCGCCCAACAACGGCGACGCCCGGGCCCAGTACGCCATATTGACCTGGCAAGGGGGACGCTGGCATGCGACGCTGAGGGCGGTCGCCTATGATCTGGACAGGATCCGGGCGGCCTATCGTGACAGCGGGCTTCTCGCTGCCGGTGGCGTGATGGCCGAGGCTTTTCTGCTGGGTATCGTTACGGGTGAGAACATACCGGGCCGCTTTGTCGCCAGCGTTCGGCGCCTGGCCGCCGAGGCCAGGTGCGAGCCACACGATCCGGTGCCCGACGAGGTCTGGCTGGCGGCCATCGCGGCCTTTGATTGGGGCGACGGCCAGGCCGCCGTCGCCGTCCATATGGAGAGAACCAAGGCAGCGGGGTAGGCCAGCGCCCTGCTGACAAACAAGATCTGGAGGACTTGCATGAAGCCAGACTATGAGCAATTGCGGGCGGACCTTCACCGGGTCTACAAGGAAGAGCACGATGCGCTGGATGAGGCCGCGACCCTTTGCCTTCTGGAAGAGGGCCGTCGCTGGAATCTGGCGCCCACACTGGAGGCCGGCGGCGTACTGGTCTTTGCCCACGCAGGGGTCAACGATTGCGGCCACCAGGCGGCTGCTGCCATCCACGCCTGTCTCGACAGTGGCGCCGACCGGGTGCTTCTCGTCTGCGTGCTGCACTCTTTGAGCGAGGAGATGGAGCTGGCCCGGGTGCGCGTTGCCCAGGGCGGGGATCTGGCCCAGGAGCCTCTGCGCGGCATCCAGGGCCCAGGGCTGGCCGGCCGCGAGGAGTGGCGCTGGGACCACTCTCTGTACAGCTTTTACCTCCTCTGGGAGGCCGAGTTGGCTCGCCGCGGCATCGAGGGCCCAAAAGTCATCGTCCGCTATCCCTATCTGGCGGGCGGCAGGCCGGACACCCTGCCGGGGATCGAAGAACTGGAAGAGATCGCCCGGGACGCCGTGGTCATTTCCACGGCCGACTCTTTTCACCATGGCATCAGCTATGGCGATCCCGCGGACAAGGCTTTCTTCCCGGCAACGGGTGGCCTGGCTCTGGCCCGATCCCGTATCCAGGAGGGGATCGATCTGTTGGCCAGGGGCGACTATTGGGGCTACAACCAGCACTGTGTCAGCGCCAAGAGCGACGCGCGCGATGCCGGCCAGGTCTTTCGCTACCTGCGCGGCCCCATGTCGGGTACCATCCTGGATCTGACCTACACCGACACCACCGATCTCTACAACGCTCCGGCGCCATCCTGGGTCGCGGCGGCCATGGTCGACTGGATGCCTCTTGGCAAATAGTACGAGCTTGTTGGCTCTAGCGGGCATCCACCCTGCGGAGGTCACGGTTGCTGGTGGCGTGGATTCCCGCCAAAAGCCTGCGGGAATGACAGGGCAGCGTCGATCGGCCGGAGCACTTGACCCGGCGCGCGTTTGGCGGTATACTGGAGAAGCAAGCATTCGGGTTGTAGTTCGCTGTGGGCGTTTTGCCATCGAGTGGGCGCCTGTGCGGCCAACTGCGGGCGTCGAGAGAGGAGATGCTTCGCATGAGCAGTGAGATCTGTCTCCCTCCCATCCAGGTCAATACCTACATCGCCGTTCCGCCTCCGCGCGTCTACGAGGCCCTGACCACGGGTTTGGTATGGGATGCCTGGTTTACCCAGGGCACGGAGGTAGAGGCCCGGCCAGGTGGCACCATTCTCTTCCGCTGGGTAGAGGCCCAGGTCGACCGCTACACGGCGACAGCCGGTGGCCCGGTGCTGGAAGCGGATCCGCCGCGCCGCTTTGTCTTTCAGTGGACGCCCGGCGACAGCACCACGACCATCGAGTTCGATCTCGAGCCGCTGGGACCCGGTACCAAACTGTTGGTGAAGGAGAGCGGCCACGAGGTGACCCAGAAGGACGTGGAGGCGCTGGTCGATTGCGCGGCGGGCTGGGGTGAGGCGCTGGCACTGCTCAAGTTCTACCTGGAGTACGACGTAACCTATGGAGAGGTTCCCCACGGGGAACCTGTCTCCCAGACGGCGCGCGCCGGCGATCCGGCGCGCTAGAAAAGAGTCTGCCAGCCATGATCGAGTTGGTTGTCTTTGACACGGCCGGGACGACGGTAGAGGATGGGGGCCAGGTCTTCAATGCCTTCAGGGATGCCCTGGGCCGGCAGCAGATCGCCGTCACGGAGGCGGACCTCCGACCGTGGCGAGGCGCCTCCAAGCGCAGCGTTCTGCGTGCCTTTGTCGAGCGGCAGTGGGGCCCCCAGGCCGCGGGCAACGACCAGCGCGTCGAAGAAGCCTACGCCGTGTTTCAAAGCAGCCTGGAGCAAGGGTTTGGCCGGGCTGACTTGCGGCCCATCCCCGGGACGGGGGCGACTTTTGAGTGGCTGCGGGCGCGCGGGATCAAGATCGCGCTGACGACCGGGTTCTACCGGCGGGTGGCGGACCCCATCCTGGAGCGGATGGGCTGGACCAACGGCGCCATTGATGCCAGCATCTGCAGCGATGACGTGGCGCAGGGCCGGCCAGCGCCCTATATGATCTTCCGCGCCATGGAGGCCACGGGCGCGCTGGACGTGCGCCGGGTCGCCAAGGTGGGCGATACGCTGCTCGATCTGCAGGCTGGCCGGAATGCCGGGGCCGGGCTGCTGGTGGGTGTGCTCTCTGGCAGCGGTACCCGCGAGGCATTGGAGCGGGTTGAGGGCGCGCGGATCATGGCCAGCGTCGCGGACCTACCCGCACTGCTGGATCAAGGGCCAACCGCTGGCAAATAGTCACAGCCGGCCTGCAGCCAGATGCCGGAAGCCCACATACACCTCCGGCGCCCGGAAGGTACCGTGTATGGACAAGGTCAGCCTGGCCGAAAAGTTTGGCTTGTTTGACGACCATTGGTCGCCCAAGATCGTGGGCGAACTCAATGGACAGCACGTTCTCCTGGCCAAGGTGCGCGGCGAGTTCATCTGGCACCAGCACGAGGCGCAGGATGAGATGTTCCTGGTCGTCAAGGGCCGCGTGACCATCCATTTCCGGGACAGAGACGCCGTCCTGGAAGAGGGTGAGTTCATCGTTGTGCCCCGGGGCGTGGAGCACAAGCCGGCCGCCGAAGAAGAGGCACAGATCCTGCTGTTTGAACCCCAGGACACGGCGCATACGGGCAATGTCCGCTCCGAAAAGACCGTGGACAGATTCGAAAGGATCTAGGCGCGAGCCTGCTCCAGCCAATGATTGGTGCCTATCTGGGAAAGCTGCGGCTCTTCAACCGGGATGTCCAGCTCTACCTGTTTACCTCGATCTTGCGTGGCTTTGCCTGGGACGGCATCCGCGTCGTCCTGTTTAACCTCTACCTCCTGCGCCTGGGCTACGGCCCAGAGTTCATCGGTGTGGTGAACGGGGCGGGAGCCCTGGCCTTCTCGCTCTTTTGCCTGCCCGCGGGCTTGCTGGACCGGAGGTGGGGCAGCAGGCGACTGCTCATCGCCGGACTGAGCATGTCGGCGGTGGGGCTGATTCTGCTGCCGCTGGCCGAGTTCGTACCGGCGGCCTGGCAGGCGGGCTGGCTGGGGGGCCTGTACGTCGTGGTCAATCTCGGTTTTGCCCTGTACTTTGTGAATGGCCTGCCCTTCTTGATGAGCGCGACGGGGCCCGAGGAACGGCACTATGCCTTTTCCGTGCACATCGCGCTGGTGCCCCTGGCCGCGTTTGCCGGCAGCCTGGTCGGTGGCGTGCTGCCGGGGCTGACTTCCGTGTTGTTGGGCGTGACCACACAGGATCCGGCGGCGTATCGGACCTCGATCTGGTTGGCCGGCCTGGCCATGATCCCCGCCGTCTGGGCCATGCTGGCGACGCGTCCGGCGCATGCCCGGCGGGGCAGCGTAGGCGTGGCCAAGGCGCCAATGGGCCTGGGCGCCATAGCCAGCGTCCGGAGTATCGTTCCCTACGCGCTGATCATCATACTTTCGGTGGTCGTGATGCTGCGTTTTGGGGCCTGGGCCGCCCTGACTACCTTCTTGAACGTCTATCTGGACGATGCGCTCTCCGCCTCGACGGTGCTCATTGGCTTGCTGGCGGCTGCCGCGCAACTGGCCGCCGTGCCTGCCGCCCTCGCCGCCCCGCTGGCAGTCGAGCGCTGGGGCAATGGACGGGTCATTACTCTGGGCTCGTTGGCCATGGGGTTGGTTATGCTGCCCCTGGCCCTCGTTCCCCATTGGAGCGTGGCCGGACTCGGCTACCTGGGCGCGTCCATCGCCTACTATTTGACGACTGGCCCCATCCGCGTCTACAGCCAGGAGATCGTCTCACCGGCCTGGCGGGGGACCATGTCCGGTGCGCTGGGTCTGGGGGCGGGACTGGGCAGGTCGGCCGTGGCGCTTGCCGGCGGATTTGCCATTGCCGCGCTGGGCTACCCCAGCGTCTTTCTGGCCGGCGCAGCGATGGCCGTGGCCGGCGCGCTGCTTTACTGGGCCTACTTTCGTTTCCCACGCGGCGAGCTGGCTCGCCAGGGCGCCGCAGCAGGGGACTGAGGCTGGGCGATCCGCCCGCTGGTAGGCACTGGCTACTGCCCTACTACTGGTTGACTCTGCCCTGCAGTGGGGTACCAGAACAGGACAGAAAACTGCGGGAGGATGGGCCGGCAGGTGCAGTTCATCGAAGTGTGGTTCTCAGGAAAGGATAGTGGAATATGGACAGGCTAGTCTATCTGATCACCCATCCCGATGTGATCGTCGATCCGGAGGTCCCTGTATCCAGGTGGCCGCTGTCGGCGCTGGGCAGGGCGCGCATGGAACGGATGCTGCAGAAACCCTGGGTCCAGGGCATCGGCGCGGTCTATAGCAGTACCGAGCAAAAGGCCGTGGACGGCGCCCAGATCCTGGCATCGTACCTGGGCCTGCGTTTTGAGATGGTCGAGGATCTGGGCGAGGTCGACCGTTCAGCGACCGGCTATCTTCCAGCCGGCGAGCACCAGGCAGCCGCTGCCTTGCTCTTTGCCCGGCCCGACGAGAGCGTTCGAGGCTGGGAGACGGCGCGAGATGCGCAGAAGCGCATGGTTGCTGCCGTCGACGCTGTCCTTGACGCTGCGATGGCAGGGGGCGATGTGGCCATTGTAACGCACGGAGGCGTGGGCGCTCTGTATCTCTGCCATCTAAAAGGGATCGAGATCGATAGGGGCCAGGAGGCGCCGCATCCAGGGGGCGGCTGTTACTATTGCTTTGATGCGGCCTCACGGGCCCTGGTCCATGGCTGGAGGACCATCGATGGCAAGGTATGGCGGGTGGGCTGAACCACAAGGTGCTCGACCTTGACGTACCCAACGGCGCGGTCATCTGCAGTCGAACTCGCCTTCTCACTGCTGCGGGCAAAGACCTGGCAGCGTTGGGTAGGGGCACGGCCCCGTCAGCCGGAAGCCATGTGGAGCCCGTGATGGAAGGACTCCTTGGGCGCATTCTCGTCCTGGCCGGCGGGCTGGCAATCGAGATGGCGATCATCGCCGCCGTCGTCGTGGTACTGGCCCTCAGGGCAAAGAATCCAGTCGCCAGGGTCCTGGTCTGGATAGTGGTCCTCTACTTGCTGTTCGGACTCTTGTATAGCGCCGTGGGTCTGTACTGCTACAATGTGAGGAACTGGGAGGTATACGGCGGTCTGTCGGTGCCGCCTCTCTTCTGTCCCATGGGCATTTTTGACTTGCTGATGTGGCCCGTGTACGTGTGGGCCAACTGGATCAACGGCTTTGGTGTCTTGGGGAATTGCAGGCCATTCTAGCCTTCATCTGCTCACAGATTGCCCCGCCGCTGCTCCGCGCTCTGATAGACCTCTAGAAGTCTCGAATCAGGGTGTTGCCTTTTCTCTTGTGCTGCTGCCATACCTTCCGCAGTTGTTCCACCGTTGGCAGATGGATAGTCCTCTCCGGCGCTGCCTTGTCAGCTATCGAGCCCAGCAGATAGGCGTCATCTTTTCCCACCGAAGAGGCCAGCTCGGCCCGCTTTTCCTTGCTTTGGGGCACCCCTTTCCCTCGCCACACCATCGAGTACCGCTCCACCCAGTGGGGCCGCGCCACCTGCCGCAACCAGCCTGGGGCCTTCGCCGCCAGCTCCTCCAGTGCCAGACGACGCATCGTCTCCATCACCAACTCCAACCGAAGGAACAGAAGGAGAGCCAGGGCAGACGGGACAGCGATGTACCTGGGAATGGGTCTTTGTTTGGAATATCTGCTTCTCATCGGTTCTTCCTCCTACTCTCGGTGGTGGCAGATTCGCCACGCAGGTTTGGCAAAGCCGGCCTGGCAGGTCGCCTGCTGTCAGGCTTGCGCGGTACCTGCCACATCCCTTGATGTGATGAACTCGCTGACTATGACCCTGCTATCAGCGACAAAGTCGGGAGGGGCGGCCATGCCGTGGACCATGCTCGGTACCAGCTCATCGGTACTTTTCCGGTCCCATGGATCCCGACAGCACCGTTTCGGCTACGTGGGCTGCCGCCCACGGCTCGATACTGCCAAAGGCCCAAGGCGTCACCCCGGCTTTCTGTAGCGCATCGGAAACCGTGAAGAAATCGCCCAAGGTCGAGGGGGCAGTTAGTGCATGGTCGGCAAAGACCTGCACGTTGTAGCACAGGACATTGCCCCGGTGAATGCCAACCGGTACCCCATTCCCGGTCCCAGGTTGTCCGACACATTTTCCCCACTCCGGCAGGCCATGCCCCCTCAGACTGTGGGCGATTGGCAGTTCTAAAGTTCACCGCAAAGACGCAAAGAAAACCAAGGACTGTGTGGGAAGAGACGCGCAGGGCTGCTCTCCTGGCTACCGTCAAATTCTGGACCGGAGAAACGAGCTCAGCGCGGTGGTTGGCGTCGGCCGCGCAACACGCATGTTCCGGAAACAGTAGCATCACATCAAAGCAGAGGCAAGGGCACACGCCGGGACAGTGGTACAGTAGCCCGCTCTCCATTTGGCAAGGGCCGGGCGGGGGATTGCGCGCAGAGCGCGCTCCTGCGGCGATGAATCGCCGACTAGGAACGTCTGATCGCCGGGTGTAGAACCGTTCGTAGAGCGCAATTCATCGCGCTCTTTGTGCTGGACCACAGTCCAGCACAAGCAAAATCGGGGGATGGGGCGAATTCACCCGCCTCAATCACTCGCCCCCACACGCCACCGCCACGTCGCCCGTGCCCTCGCAGCCCGTCACCAGCAGGGGGCCGCTGGCTGGCGCCTCGGCAACCAAAGGACTCGCGCTGGTCGCCGCGGTCGCCGCGTCGGCAAAGGTGACCCGCAGATAGGGCTTGTAGTCCGACTCGCGGGTGTTAAAGCCGATCCAGCCCATCAGGCTGTCGTTG
The DNA here is from genome assembly GCA_963700285.1 of uncultured Chloroflexia bacterium. Classification (GTDB taxonomy): domain Bacteria; phylum Chloroflexota; class Anaerolineae; order JAAYZQ01; family JAAYZQ01; genus CAWANP01. The sequence goes on from CAVOXA010000005.1 coordinate 178,732, forward strand.
GCTTCGTTGGCGCGGACCATGAGGCCCTCGTTGGGCAGGCTGCCGTTCACCCAGCCCCGCACCAGGTTGGTGACGTCGAAAGACTGCCAGCTCCCGGCGTCCAGGTAGGCGATGGAGGCCGAGCCATAGGACTCGCCGGCCACGGGCTGGTTGTTCCAGGTGACCGATGCCTCGGCCCAGGGGTCGGTGGCGCGGTAGGTGGTGGCCGTGCGCGGCACCGTCGGCAGCCGATAGCAAAGGCGGTAGGTCCTCAGGTATAGGCGGGCGTCGTCGATGCGCGTCCCACCCGGGATGCTGGTCAGGTCGAACTTGAGCAGGCTGCGGGAGATCTGGTAATTGACGGGGGTCCCACAGTTGGCCAGCCCGTAGCCGGCCCACATGTCGCCGTTGGACCCAAAGTTCTGGTCCGGAACCCCCTGGTAGACGCCGGCATCCTCGATGGCCGGGTACTCGGTCTGCGTTGGATCCTTCTTGACCTCCACCGGCTGCCGGTTGCTCCAGTCGCTGTCGCCGGCGGGCCCGCTGGCCCGGACGCGGTAGTAGTGGAAGCCGGGTCGCATGTTGTTGGCATCCCAGGAGGTGCCGGGGCCGGCATAGCGGATCGTTGGGCTGGTGAAAAAGATATTGTCGTCCTCCTGAAGCGTGTAGGCGCTGGCGCCGGCGGATGGCTGCCAGGTGACGGTGTAGCTGCCATTGCCATCGGCGTTGTCGATGGGCTTCAGGACCGGCGCGGCGGGCGCCTGCGGCTTGTGGCGCTGGACGATGGACAGGTAGAGGGTATTGGCGGCGCCGGCCTGCGTGTCCAGGGCGAAGGGCGAAAAGCTGTCGATGGACTGCGTTTCGACATAGAGGCCCCGCTCCAGATCCAGGCTGCCATAGCGGGTGGGCCTGGGCACCTGCTGCCAGCCGCCGGCATAGTGGTAGACGTCCAGCTCGTCCAGGGCCAGCCCCAGGCGATCCGCTTCGGCAAAGTAGTAGCGTACCGTCGCCTCCAGCGGCGCGCCGCTTTCGATCTCGTAGCAGCGGTTGACGCCGCTGATGCGGCCCGGGCAGTGCTGGTGGCCGGCGATGGCCACCGCCACCAGGGGCGCCTCGCTGACCGTCACCTGAAAGGCGTCGGTGTCGCTCAGCCCGCCGGTGTCCTCGGCTCGGATCTGGACGCTGGTCGATCCGGTCCAGTCGGCCTGGGGGTTGATGTCAACGTAGCGATTGGCGCTGAGGCCAACGCCCGCGCCGGGTTTTGGCGCGTTGTCGATGGCGTACAGGAGACCCGCCGGCCCGTCCTCGGCGTCGCTGGCGTGCTGCCACAGATCGATGGCTTTTTCCAGCGCGCCGTTCTGCTGCAACGTCTGGTCGGGCAGCCCGTTGAGCACCGGCGCGGCGTTGGCCGGGTCGGAATGCTGGACGATGAGCTGGGGAGCGGTGGCCTCCTCGCGGGTGGCAAAGCCCCGCCAGCCCAGCTCCGATTCCTCCTGGCCGAGCAGGTAGATGCCGTGGTTGGTGCTGGTCCTGTCGTGCCAGGCCCGGACCATCTCTGTCACGTCGAAATCGTACCAGCCCCACGCGCCGTGGGGAATGGACTGGCTGCCGGCCGCCCCCGCATAGCCGGGGGCGTTGCTCCAGGTCACCGTGTCTTCGGACCAGTCCGCGGTGGCGCGATAGGCTGTGACCTCCAGGCTGTCCTCCGCTGCCCCGTAAGAGACCACCAGGTAGAGCCTCAGGGTGGCCTGGCCGATCTCCGCCCCGTCGGGCAGGTCCGTGTCGTCGAATTTGAGCAAGCTGCGCGCGACCTTGCCGTCGGGCTCCAGGTAGGTATCATAGCCGGCCCACATCATGCCCGTCGGCCGCGACAGGTCGGGCATGGTCCAGACGCCGCCATAGTTGGTGGTTGGGTAGCCCTTGAGCAGGCCGGAGTCGGCGATGGAGGTCAGGACCGTCTGGCCCAGGGTACTCGCGGGCGGCGCCCCTGCGCTGGCTGGATCCGGGGCCGCCAGCAGGGCCGGCTGGCCGGCCGCGCTTTCATCGGCGACCCTGGCCGTGCCCGCTGTGGGCGTGAGGTCCAGCCCATAGTATCGGGTCTGGTCCCCGGCCTGGTTGCGGATGCGCAGGAAAGAGGTTGTGCCGCTGCCGGCCACGGGCAGCGTCTGCTTGAGCGTCCCGGCATTGGTCAGTTTTTGCTCGATGGTCAGCCCGCGGTTGCCCAGGTCCAGGACGGCCCCCTGATCGATGGTCAGGTTCCTGGCGGCGGCGATGCCCGAGGCGACGACCGGAGCCCGGGCCGTGGCCGGAATGAGGACGTTGTCCCCGGCCGTGGGCACGCCCCTGGGCGACCAGTTGCCGGCCTCGTGCCAGTCGGCGCTGCTGGCTCCAGTCCAGGTGACGACGGGCTCGGTAACCATGACCCTGAAGGTATCTGCGCCGGACAGCCCGCCGGGATCGGCGACCCTGACGGTCACGAGCGTCTGGCCTGTCCATCCGCTGGCGGGCCGAATGGTCACGTAGCGGTTGGCCACGATGCTCACGCCGGCGCTGGGTTCAGGCGCATTGTGGATGGTATAGATCAGTTGATCGTCCCTCGATTGGGCGTCGCTGGCATAGGCCCACAGGTCAATGGCCCTGTCCTTGCTGGCGCCCATGGGCAGGGTCTGGTCGGGCAGGCCGGTCAGGATGGGCGGCGTGTTCCCGCCATTGGGCGGCGTTCCCAGGTTCAGCCGGCCGGCGCCGTAGGCGTTGTCTTTGCCCGCCGGCCCCTGGTCCGCCGCCCGCTGCTCCAGGAATGCCTGCACCTGGGCGGGGCTGTAGGTCGGATTGGCGCCTTTGACCAGGGCCGCCGCGCCCGCCAGGTGGGGCGTGGCCGAAGAAGTTCCGTTGAAATAGGTGGGTCCGTAGCTTGCCGTCGAGACGTTGGCATAGCCACCCAGGTCGGGCTTGGTCGCGCCACCGCTGCAGGCCCCGCCCGGGCCAAAGGTGGGGCCCCGCGAGCTATAGCTCTCCAGGGGATAGGGCGCGCTGGCGTCCAGCGCGGCGCCGCTGGCGGCGTTGGTCGAGTCGGCGGGGAAGGTCAGGCTGCGTCCGGTGCTAAAGTGTTCCAGCGCCCCCATCTTGGGCGCCAATACCCGAAAACAGACGTTCCGCGAGGCGCTGTAGCGCCTGACCGCCAGGCCATAGGTCCCGCTGGTGGGGGCATAGATGCCGATGAATTCCTCGGGCGTGGCATAGCCGGCGATCTGGCGGTTGCGCGAGGCGGTCTGTAGGGTCCAGGAGGAGCCGGTCCAGCGGTAAAGCTCCAGATCATAGTCTTGGCCGGTGCGCGACCAGTCGTCCCAGTGCAGCCCGATGCGGATGGCCTGGCCGGCGTTGATATAGTCGGTGAACTCGTTGATCCACTCGCCCTGCGCCCACCTGTGGCGGCCGGAGCCATCGTCCTGGTAGGCGCCGTGCCACGTCTCGCCGGCCTCGTTGCCCGCCGCGGTGGCGAAAAAGATGCCGTTCTGCCGCGCCTTTTTGACGATATCGGCCAGAAAGCCGGTTCCGTCGCCGGGCCCGTCGATGGTCCAGCCCAGGGACATGCTGATGACGTCCACACCGTCGGCGATGGCCCGATCGACGGCCTGCCCGACGTCGGTGTTATAGTTTACCTTGTGCAGGTAGAGGCTGGCTTGAGGCGCCATATCGTGCACGATCTCGGCGCAGGCCGTGCCGTGGGGAGTCCCGCCGATCCCGGTGCCGGTCCAGTCATAGGTTGCGACGGTGGCCGGCAGGTCCGAGCCCAGCAGGCTGGCATAGCCGCTGAATCCGGCGTCGATGATGGCAATGCGCACCCCGGCGCCCAGATTGCCGGCCGTGTGCCAGGCCGTGGCGTTTGAGGCCGCGACCCCCTCCGATGTGTAGCGGCCGGCCGCCAACTCAGGTTCCAGCAGGACGGGCTGCCGCGGCTCAGTGATGAGTTCGATCTCCTCGCGTGCGGCCAGCGGCTCCAGGGCGTCGATGGGCACCCGGGCGACCAGGCGCTGGCCATACTGGCTCCTGACCTCGCCGCCCAGATCGGGCAGGGAGGCCGCCAGTTCCTCGAGTACCTGGGGCTCAGCGTGGATGGTGACCATCACGCGCCCCTCTTCCACGTCAACCGCACCGGTCGCCGAAAAAGCTTCCGCGCCCAGCGCGCCGGCGCGGTCGTAGGCATAGAGCAATTGGTTCAGGGACCATTCCAGTTTGGGATTGCTGCTGGCCGAGTCGGGCTCAGGGGCAGCTGGGCCTGGGCCCTGGCTTGCGCCGGTGGCTGCGCCGGTGACGAGAAGGGCGACGACCGTCAGCAGGCCCAAGATCGGGCGTGCCCAGCCTCTGCCTGGCCTCCGGTGCTGTTGCTCACTGTGGTTCATGTCCAGTCTCCCGTTCCGACTGTACCGGCCCTGTGGCGCCAGGCTGCCCTACGCGGGTGGATCAGGGCCAGCGGTGCATGACCAGGGGCAGGTAGACGGTGCCTATCCGTTGGGACGGCCGGTCCAGCGCGAACTGAGAAGAAGCCTCGATGTCCCGGACCTCGACATACTGCGCCTCGCCTGGGTCCAGGGCTCCCCGGTCATGCAGGCCGGGAACCTCTGCCCACTGCGCCCCAAAGCGATAGGCCCTCAGGCCGTCCAGCATATGTCCATTGCGTTCGGCTTCACGAAAGTAGAAACGCACGTCGGCTCGTAGCGGGACGCTGCTGCGGAGTTCGTAACAGCGCCTCACCCCGCTGGTCCGCCAATCGCACAACTGGTTGCCCGATATGGTGACGGTGACAACCGGCCCGCCGGCAGTGCCGCCCGGGTCCTGCCTGGACTGCGCATGGGCCGATTCTAGCGTTGCGTGAGTGGCGTCCGGCTGCGTTGCGTAGGGGCTCTTGTCCGAAACGGGATCCTGCCCACTGCTGCCATAGTCAGCGGCTTTTGGGTCCCCCCCGGGACTGCTTTCGTGATCCTCTTGGCCTGTATTATACCAGCGTGCTGCCGGGTCGGTCAAGTTCGGGCCGGGCTGGTCCCTGGTGGCTGCCGTCTGTCCGCTACTGCTTTCCCACCCGTCGTAGGCGTTTTCCAGGTCCAGGCCATAGTAGGCGGCCCGGCTGCCGGCCTGGTTGGAGAGGCGGAGAAAGGCCGTCGTGCCGCCGCTGTCCACCGATTTCGTCTGCTTCAGGATGCCGTTGTTGGTGACCCTTCCCTCCACGCGCAGGTCCCGTGTCGTCAGGTCGAGCGCGGCGCCGGCCTCTAGGGTCAGGTCTCGCACGGCTGCATCGCTTTTAGAGATGATGGGCTGCTTGCCGGTGGCGGGGATGGTGACATTCTCTACGCGCGATGGGACCCCGGCCGGCGTCCAATTCTCAGGCGCATGCCAGTCCCTGCTAGCGCTCCCGTTCCACCTCTTGGCGGCGGTGGTGACGGCAAAGCCGCCGTCCAGCGCGCCGGAACGGCCGCCGGGGTTGCTGACAACCACGTCCCAATTGCCGCTGGCCGCCCCGGTCAGGTCGATGTCGCAGGCTATCCGAGTATCGCCGTCGACGACGACGCGGGTAGCCTGCATGTCCTGCTCGCCGGCCTTGGCCAGCTTGACGCTGGAGCCAGGTTGAAAATACGCGCCAGCCAGGCGGGAGATGTGCAGCACGCCGTCGTTGCTGCCACTTGCGGGCGTGATGCTGGTGACCTGTGGGGGCGGTGCTGAGGCCAGACTCTCCGCCGCCGAGGTCCGCAGCCGGACGCCCAGATCGGTACCATAGCTGGCGCCCATGTCGTGCCACCAGTGCCCCTCACAACTGAGGTAGGTACGCCCGGGCTCGATCTTGCCGTCGGGGTCGCCGCCAAAGGGAAAGCCATAGCTGGCGTTGGTGGCTTTTACCACCGCGACGACCTCCTGGCCCTGAGCCACCCGGATTGGCGCGTCAAAGCGCACCGAGTGATAGCCCGCTTCGCCAAAGCGGCTGTCCAGCTTGCTGGCCAGCAGGCCGCTGAGCGCGTCACCGTCAAACTCTCTGTAGAGAAAGACGTCCACGTCTGTCGTAGCATCGGTCGTCCAAAACTCGATGCGCTCAATGTTGGCCTCTGTGGGCGCGCTGAACTTGGCCAGCCCCCATGCCGTCGTGTCCTCGCAGCCCCAGGAATGCCGCCAGCCGCCCTCGTCATAGTGCCAGAGCGCGCCTTCCGGGTCATAGTTCTGCCACTCCTGCACAAAGTTCGAAATGGCGCCAACGTTTGCCGAGCCATAGCTGGCATAAAAATAGCCCTGGTCGCCCCAAGCTGGGCCCCAATTGTTCTTCAGGATCCAGCCTTCCGCGGGGCCGGTCCCGCCTCGGACGGGCGGCAGCCGGTTGCTCCAACCCACCAGCAGGACGGTGTGGTTGACCCGCTCCGGAGCGACCCTGTAGTCCAGGGTGAAAGAGCCGTCGTAGGCGGGGTTGAAACCGCCGTCCAGGTCGATGAAGGTGGAGACGCTGATGCGGGCCATGGTCGTAGAGATAGCGCTTGAGCACCCGGGGATCCGGCGGGGACCCGGCCGAAATGAGGCGCCAGTCCAGGACGGTCTGCTGGTAGGGACAGGCGGCGCCGCAGGCCACGTCGCCGGGCACGTAGGGGTCGCACGACTCCAGAACCGTACCCGTCTGCGAGAACAGGTTGGCCAGCATCAAGCTGTTGCCGCCGCTGCAGCTCCCCCAGGGAGAGCCGGGCGGGTACTCGAAGCGGTTGCGAGCGGACCAGTTGCATTCTTTTGCGTGGTTCTCAGAGAGGTCGTAGGGGCCGGCGCCATCCATCAGCAGCCTGGCCTCCATCTGGCCCAGAAAAGCGAAAGCGTAGCAGGCCGCGCAGGCGTGCTCGTCCCGAACCGCGGTGATATAGCTTTCGCCGTTCTGGTCGCGCCAATCGAATGTGTCTGGCAGATCCTGGCCCAGGCTGGCTGCGTCCGGCCTCTGCGCTGACAGGTGGGACAGATCGACGGGGGGCAGCAGGGAGCCGGCATCAAGCCGGAGGGCCGGCAGCGGCGCCATGCGGGGCTGCCGGGGCCCGCTGGCAGACGGCGTCTGGGTGCTCAAGCTCAACGTAGTGGCGGCCAGGATCAGCCCGGCGGCCAGGATCTGGGCGGCCCGTTGCCAGATTTGGGTCAGGAATGGATGTCGTGGGGTGTCGTGGTTGTGCTTCAAAGTAGTCGCTCCTGTTGGCTGTTGTGGGTGTTGGCATGGCCGTCGCAGGCCGGTCTTCTGGCGATCTCCTTTGTGCTAGAACTCGTTTAATTAAGCTTGAAAACTGTATAGAAAGTATGAATTATACCGTAAGTGGGGAAAATGTCAAGAAGAAAAGAGTCCGCGGTGCAGCGACGCCCACTATAGACAAAAATCTACGCTCTGTCAACCTGAGGCCAGGCCACTGTCAAAACGGCATAGACGCATGCCTGTCATGCCCGCCCCTACCGTCGTGGGGGAGACCTATGGCGGGCAAGTTTCGCCGGCCAATATGACAACGAATCAAGAGGATTAAGCGAATCGGCTGAGACCGGATTCGATGAATCCCGTAGATTCGTCGTCACATTGAGTGGGTAAGAACTGGACCTCGGAGGGTGAGGTGGGTGCGGTGGGTGCGGGCATGACAATCACAAGAGGCTGGTTTTGGGACCTTGACGCTGCCAGCAAACTGTGCTACAATCTGCATGCTTGCGCCAACCCTTTGGACGAGTTGCACAGGCGAAGGAGAACGCTCTATTGAGAAAAGATGTACAGCCCGGCTGGCCCATGGCCATCCCGGAGATGGCCGGTCCTCGGCAACTGGAGGACCTGATCCCCATCGATAGCTTTGTGGGCACCAGCCTGATCCTGCGCCAGGATGGTCGCCTTCTCTATGGCATGCGTCCCATCCGGGAGGTGCAAAAGCGGCCGCTGATAGAGCTGACCGGCATCGGGGGCGGCATCGAAGAGGTGGATGAGACCTATGCCTCGGGCGTGCTGCGTGAGGCGCGGGAGGAGATCGGTTGCGGCGAGGGGGCCGGGGCAGGCTGCCGGGTCAAGCTGCTCCCCTGTGACAGGACGCTGGTGGTCCGCGGCCAGGAGCAGATGGAATGGGCCAAACTCCAGGGCCCGCAGAGGCCGGCCGCGGTCGTGTACCGCTACTACCGGACCCCTCCGCACCGGCCCTGGCACGCGAGCAACCGGGGGCAAGGTTGTCTTGTTGTTTTTCTGGCCGACTTGGAGGGCCAGCCCTGCCCGACGATAGAGCTGCCCTGGCTGCTGTGGATGAGCCCCGAGCAGGTCCTTGAAACAGCGCGGCGGGATGCACCACTTTCCGATCTGTTGGGCGACGGGGCCGAGCTGGTGCTGGGCCCTATGGGCGCGCCGCCTGACGCGAGTTGTGTCAGGCTCACCGATTCCCAGGAGGCATTGGGGCTGGCACTGGGCGAGGCATTGCCGGGATTCTACAGGTCATTCGACGCAGCCGGTTAGGGCATGGGACCCGGCCAGCGCATGGGTTGCAGGGCTTGGCGAGGCTTTTGACGTCAATTGGGAGGAGACATGGTGGGGCAGGACTGGTCGTCAGATGCGAACGATTTGCTGGCTGCCTATGCTCGCTCGCCCACAGCGCTGAGAGAGGCCCTCGCAGACGTCGACGACGAGGCTCTGGACCTGGCCCCGCCGGATAGCGGCTGGACCATCCGCCAGATCGTGCACCACGTTGCTGACGGCGATGACCTTTGGAAGACGTGCATCGAGGCCGCCCTGAGCGAACGCGGCGAGGATGGCGGCGCCGTGGGGCGCGCGGTGTTTGGCTTGCAGTGGTACTGGGACAAGCCCCAGGACGAATGGGCAGAGTTCTGGGCCTATGCGGAGCGGGAGATTGAGCCTTCGCTGGACCTGCTTGAGGCGAACCGCCGGCGGACCGTACAGTTGCTGCGCCATGTGCCCGAGCCTCTGGCTCGCTGTATCACCGTCCGCTGGCCCAGCGGCCGGGAACAAGAGGTCACCGTCGCCTGGGTGGTTGAGATGCAGACCCGGCACGTTGCCGGCCACATCGACGACATCCAGAGGATCCGTGATGCCTATGCTTTGCCTGGCGTCTAGACCGCAGGTTCGATGGCTGACCTCCGGCAGCTGGCCCTCCACAGAGAACTGGCCGACCCGAATGCACACAATGCCATCAGAATACCATCTAGCAGCCTGGGCTTCTCACCAGGGCGTTGGCCCGCCGGTACCTGGCGCAGGCGGGCAGGTAGGGTACGCGCGTGCAGATATCCAAGTATCAGGCGCTGGGCAATGACTACCTCGTCATGGCGCCCGCGGAACCGGGCCAGACCCTGGCCCCCTCTCAGATCCGTCTTGTCTGCGATCGCCACTATGGCCTGGGCTCCGACGGCATCCTGCTGGGCCCGCTGGCGACGACGGGGGCCGACTTTGGGCTGCGGCTGTTTAACCCCGACGGCGGCGAGTTTGAAAAGAGCGGCAACGGCCTGCGTATCTTTGCCCGCTACCTGTGGGACAGGGGCCTGGTGGGCGAGGAAGCTTTCACCATCATGACCCCCGGCGGCCTCGTCCAGGCGCGGGTCCACCCGGGCGGCCGGCGGGTGACGGTCGGCATGGGGCGGGTGAGTTTTGATAGCCGCCAGATCCCGGTCCAGGGACCGCCCAGGGAGGTCATCGACGAGGTCCTGGTCGTGGAAGGGCAGGCGCTGGCCTACAGCGCCCTGACCATCGGCAACCCCCACTGCGTGGTCCTGGGACAAACGGTGAGTGCCGAGACCGCTCAGCGACTGGGCCCCCACATCGAACGCGATCCCCGCTTTCCCAACCGGACCAACGTACAGTTCCTGCGCGTCCTTGACCGGAACGCCATCCAGATCGAGATCTGGGAGCGGGGGGTGGGCTATACCCTGGCTTCCGGCAGCAGCAGCTGCGCCGCGGCGGCGGTGGCCCACCGCCTGGGCCTGTGCGAGGCACAGGTCGCCGTCCGCATGCCGGGCGGGGTCATCGACATCAAGATCTCTGAGGATTGGTCGGTCTCCATGGCGGGCGCCGTGACCCGGGTCTTTGAGGGCCACTTTTTCGAGGAGGCGTTCTCGTCGTAGGCCGGCCCGGTTTTCGAGACTGGCCGGTCTGGAAGCCTGTCCAACAGGGCCGTTCGCCCTACCTGTCCAAATGGAGCCAGATCGTCCATGCCTGTAAAACCGTCGAGAAATGATGAGACGCTGACCCTCTCCCGTGAGGAAATGCGGGTCCTGGGCTATGGGGTGGTCGACCTGCTAGTCGAGCATTTCGCCGGCCTGGGCGAGAAACCGGTCACGCGCTGGGCGGATCGGGCCGAGATGGAGGCCCGATTGCGGGAAGCACTGCCGGAACAGGGCTCCGACGCCCTGGCCTCCGGCTACAATGTATTTGCCGGTACCTGGCTGGAAGCCTCGGGGCCGGGACAGATCGAGCTGGTCACCATCGACTGGCTGCGGCAGGCTGCCGGCTGGCCGGCCAGCGCCGGCGGCCTGTTTGTCAGCGGCGGTTCCATGGCCAACATCACGGCCCTGGCCGCGGCCAGGCACGCGAGGCTGGGTGGCCACAGCCAGGACGCGGTCCTCTACTGCTCGGACCAGACCCACGCCTCCATCGCCCGCGGCCTGCGCGTACTGGGCTTCCGGGAAGACCAACTGCGCGTCCTGGTCTCTGACAGCCGCTACCGCCTTGACCTGCCCTCCCTGCGCCAGGCCATCAATGGGGACCGGGCGGCCGGCCGCAGGCCCTTTTGTCTCGTGGCCAACGCCGGCACGACGAACACCGGCGCCGTGGATCCCTTGCCCCAACTGGCAGAGGTCTGCCGCCGGGAAGATCTGTGGCTGCACGTCGATGGCGCCTATGGCGCCGCGGCCGTCCTCTGCCAGCGGGGCCGGGAGGCCCTGGTTGGATTGGAGGCCGCCGACTCTCTGTCCCTCGACCCCCACAAGTGGCTTTTCCAGCCCTACGAGATCGGCTGCGTCATGGTGCGCGAGCAAAGCTGGCTGAAGGACGCCTTCCATATCTTTCCCGAGTACCTGGAGGATGTCGAGGGCAGTGAGGGGGAGATCAACTTCTGCGATCATGGCATCCAGCTCACCCGCGGCTTCCGGGCGCTCGAACTCTGGATGTCACTCAAGGTCTTTGGCGGCGCAGGCTTTCGGGCGGCGTTGAACCGGGGCTTTGAGCTGGCCGAGGTCGCCGAGGCGGCAGTGCGCGAGCAGCCCGGCTGGCAGGTGGTCACGCCGGCCCAGATGGGCGTCGTCACCTTCCGCTGCGCCCCTCCGGGACTGAGCGAGGAGGCGACGGACCACCTCAACAGGGCCCTGGTTGGGGAAATGATGGCTGATGGTTTTGCCATGATCAGCTCCACCGTGCTGCGCGGGCGGACCGTACTGCGCATGTGTCCCATCAATCCCCGTACCAGCGATGAGGAGGTGCGGGCGACGGTGCGGCGGCTGGCCACGCAGGGAGAGGATCTCCTGGCCCTGAAGATGACATAAGCAATCCCTGGGCAGAACCGCGTGGTACTCGCCTTGGGGTGAGAAAGAGCGGGGTGGCGCGAGTGAAAAAGGTCGAGTTCGAACTGGAAATCTATACGTTTCAGATCGACTTTGCCAATCATGTCAGCAACATCGTCTACGTCCAGTGGATGGAGATCGGCCGTACCAGGCTTTTGGCGGCGATAGGTCTGCCCATCGAGCAGCTTACCCGCGTGGGCATCGCCCCCGTCCTGGCCTCTACAGAGATCGCCTACCAGGAGCCGCTGTACCTGGGCGACCGGGTCCGGGTCGAGGTGTGGATCTCGGAGCTGCGGCGCGCTTCGGCCCGGCTCGCATTCCGTTTCTACAAGAACGGCGATGTCCGGGTCGCGTCCGGTTCCCAGAAGGGCTTGTTTATCCATCTCGATACAAAGCGGCCCTACCGGATGAGCGACGAGATGCGAGCCAGGTTCGCGCCGTATCTGGCCGGCGAGGCATGATCCTGAGCCACTCTCGCTCGAGGCAGGTCCGTGACCTGCTGGTGGACGGGAGCGGGAAGCTGTGGGCCGGCCTTGATCTGTAGGCTGTTGGGCCGGTCACGGACCGGCCCAAAGCGGGATACCGCGGTAGGTTGGCCGTTGCGCAGGGAGGCAAGGAATGGGCATAGCTGAATTGGGCTTTGGTCTGGGACTGTTGCTGGCAATGGTAATTATCGCGGCAGTTGTTGTCTTTGCCGCTAGCCGCAGGCGCTGAGCCCCAGCCTTCAAGGTTGCACGATATCTCTGATGCCGAAAGCGGAGCAAAGGAGGTTCCACATGACAAGTGACCTGCTACCAACAGAATTCACCCCCACCCATCACGCGCTGCTTTTCGCCTGGCTGGCGCGGGCCGTGGTGCGGCGAGAGGGAGAGACGCGGGGGGAGGCCATCGTGCGCCGCGGGGTGCGGAGCTATGGCGAGCAGCGGGGCCATCGCATGGCCCTGCGGGCGGAGGCCGACGGCTGGCCGCTGGACATGAACGCCTACCGGGCCTACGGCGAATGGCGGGCCCCCGAGGGGTCCACCGCCGCAGAGCTGGTGCGAGAGGCGCCCGACCCGGTGCAGCACGTGCTCGAGTGCCCCTGGCACCGGGCCTGGGTGGACGAGGGGCTGATGCCCTACGGCCGGCTCTACTGCCTGGAGGTCGACCACGCCCTGGCGCGCGGCTTTGGCCCCGATACCCGGCTGGGAGTGAACAGTATCAAGTCTAGCGGCGATGATTGTTGCGAGTTTGTCTACCACGGCGCTGACCTGGAGAGCCGGGTCCAGCCCAAAGGGCAGACCGTGATGCCCTGGGAGTACCACCTGGGACACCTGTACAAGACCATGACGGAGGTACTCGTCGAGGAGATGGGCGAGGCGGGGGAGGAGGCAAGCCGCGAGGCATTGGACGGGTTTGCCGCGCGCTATGGACGGGACGCGGCTCGGATGGTCGAGGTGAACGCCGAGGCAGATTTTGACCGGCTGCCGGAGAGATGAGCGCGCGCTTCAGACTTCCAAAGTCGAGGCCAGACTTCGGAAGTCTGAACTGGGAGCGAGAGGTTGAGCCAGTCACCAAGGTCGCTTCGCGTACCAGCCGGGCCAGGGTTGTCAGGGTCGACCAGGTGTCAGCCAGGAAGGTGAGGACCTTGCCTCGCAGGCCGCCGTAGACCGGCAGGGGCTTTGATCGCGCTGAGCTTAGCGGCCATTGTGCCCTCCTCGCCACCGCAGCCAACCAGAGTGGAATGTCCCATTATCCCATGAAAAGGCTGGCCACGGGGCTCAGGGGCGAAAACCTTGGGGTTGATAGTGGGCTTCAGTTCTGCTTCGAAAGCCCTCCATACTGGTTCTTGCATATGCTGTGAAAAGCGGGTATAATAGGCCACTGGTGCCGGAGCTGTCCATAGGTGGATGGGTTCCTCTGGTCGCTTGTCCAGGGGCCGCTTGGCACAAATCAAGCTCTTGAGGTCGAAAGGAGAAAAAGCATGTCTGCTGCAAGTGTCGCGGAAAAAGAGACCCGCCGGGTCCCATGGTGGGTGATTCTCATCGAAGGGATCGCCCTCGTAATTCTTGGATTGCTGTGGCTGGCCAACCCCGCGGCGACCACGGTCGTCTTTATCTTTATGCTGGGCATCTACTGGCTTGTCGCCGGTATATTCAAGATCATCAGTATCTTTCTCGACCACTCCATGTGGGGCTGGAAGCTTTTTGCCGGCATCATTGGCATTATCGCCGGCATCCTCATCATCCAGCACCCACTTTGGAGTTCGGTCCTCGTCAGCGCCACGCTGATCATCATCCTGGGTATCCAAGGACTCGTCTTTGGCGCCATCGGCGTCTACCAGGCATTCAAGGGAGCCGGCTGGGGCACGGGGATCCTGGGCGCTATCAGCATCGTCTTTGGCCTCTACCTCCTGTTCAACATCGGGAAAGCAACGTTCGTACTGCCGTGGGTGCTGGGCCTCCTGGCCCTGGTGGGCGGCATCGTCGTCATTGTGCTCGCCTTCCGGCAGAGGTCAGAGTAATACAAGTTCGAAGCGAAGCTCTTGCACCTGGGCGCCCGCCAGGACCGGCGGGCTCGCGCTGGTCGCTTATGGTCTCCCGACCGGGATATCTGTTTATGCTTTGATGGCTCGGTCTGGAGGCCATTCGTTTGAGTGGAAGGAGGCGCGAACCGTGCCTGCTACGGAGCTACAGGGATCTATCTTTGAAGGGGAAGCAAGCGCCACGGCGAGGAGCAGACCGAAGATGAGCTGGCTGCCATCACGCAAGAGCTCGCAGGGCTCAGGTTTCTGTTTGGGGAGCGCGATGCTGAACGGCGCCCCATGCGTGCCGCTCGAACCGCCTCAACGGACAGCGGCCCGGTGGGAAAGGGAGGAGAGAAAGGCCCATGATGGTGGACCGCCTGTTTGAGAGCAAGGGTCGGGTCGCCGTTCATATGGCGCCGAGGAAGGTATCGGTGCCTCCAGGGGGGAGCGTGTCTGTGCCCCTGGTCTTGCTGAACGGTGGATCAGAAGCCGATTTCTTCAAGCTATCCGTCCAGGGCCTTCCATCCAACTGGGTGTCGCTGCCCTCACCCGTGGTGCGGATCCGTGAAGGGGAACAGAGGGATATAGCGCTGCTTATCCGGCCACCCGATTCCAGCCAGATCCGCGCTGGGCGACACCCCCTTGTTGTTCGGGTGACCAGCCATGCCGCTCCAGGCGACGTGGTGGAGCTGGAAGGCACGCTGACCGTGGCCACGCTTGAGGTAGAAGGCCCGGTTGGTCTGCTCTTGGCTTCAAACACCTTTTCGGCCGTGCCCGGCGAGCGTACGACTGTCCCGGTGGTCCTCCTGAACCAGGCTACCAAAGACGACGTTCTTCAGTTGGCTGTAGATGGGATTCCGGGCAATTGGGTGTCCTATTCACAGGCATTGGTCCCGCTGGCTCCCGGCCAGCAAAAAGAGGTCTCTGTCGCCATCCGGCCGCCTCCCGGAACCGAGAGCCGGGCCGGGCGCCACCCTTTCAGGATCCAGGTCGCCAGCCAGGTGAATCCTGAGGATGCGGCCGAGGCAGAGTGCGTGCTGACGGTGGCGACTTGTGCAGCTTTTGCGGCTGCGCTGGACCCGATGTGCACGGAGGCTGGGGATCCGATACGAATCACCATTGAGAACCTGGGCAACTACCAGCAGGTTTTTGGCCTGATGTGGCGCAGTCTGAACGATGAAGTGGCCTTTGAGGCCAGTGCGACTCGAAATGTGCGCATCCCTGCAGGCCGAACAGAGACGGTCGAGCTACGGGCTACTCCCCGTCGTCGGCCACTGATCGGCGGCCAGATGAGCTATCCCTTCACAGTTCGGGTACGGTCGGCCGATCACGAGGTACAGGACCTGCCAGGTGAAGTCATTAGCAAGGCACGGGTACCGACCTGGCTGGTTCTGATTGTGCTCGTCCTGGTTCTGGCCTTGGCCTGCTTGTCGGCTTTTGTCCTGGTCGGAGCGGATCTACCTGACTTGAATCCGGCTGGGCCCGCGGCCACAGGTTTGATACCAAAAGGGGCTGGGCTGCCTGCGGAGGAGCCTGTCATCTGCGTCGAACGATTGCCGCATGCTGTTGAGCAGGGCTGTTGCATTGTCCCTTGCCATACACTGCCCGCCAGATCTGTCATTGCGAGGCGCGCTGCTTGCGCCGTGGCAATCCCCAGGGCAAAGGTGGAGATCGCTTGCTGACGCTCGCGATGACGACTTTGCTACAGCCCGATGCTGTTGAGCAGGGTAGATTGACAAACGGCCTCACTGGTAGTAGAATGGTATGGTACCTGCCGTCATCAATCAGATCCTAAAGGAGACGAGTGACAAATATGACCAAGAAGCCCCAAAAAGCCCCCAAGGAGAGAGGTTGCTGGCTGACCGGCTGGCTGATCCTGATGCTGGTCCATGGCATTGTCTCCTCGTTGCTCATCTTTTACCAGCGCAACCAGGAGGGCGGCGATCAGACTATCTGGCTGGGCCTGCTGCTACTCGCGTCCATCGCCATCGTCGTAGCGACTGTCGCCATCTGGTATTGGCAGCGCTGGGGCCTGATTCTGTACGCCATCGCGATTGGCGCCAGCATTGTCGCAGGCCTTATCCTGACCCGTACGCAGTTGTGGGTCTTTCACGAGATCATCCCCCTGGCCATCCTGGGCTACCTGATCAAGGACAAGTGGGCCGACTTTGGTATGGACACGAAATAGGGTGGGACCGGCATCCAGCGCGCTCGGCCCCGCGCCTTGTGCTGCGTACCCTCGGGATGTCTTGTCAGGTTGGGATTGGAGGCACGGTGCTATGAATGACGTCGATGGGAATGACCTGGAGCTCCTGACCCGGTTCCTGGTTGGCATCGTGCTGCTGGGCGGTGATGTGCTCATGCAGCGCATCCGCGAAGTGCAGGGAGAGTTGGTCGCCCATCCCGACGTGATGGCTCAGCCGGCAAGCCTTGACAAGGCGTCGGCCCGTGATCTCGCACGCTACTTGGCCATTGGCCTGACCGTGCGAGGGCAGAACCTCCTCTTGAAGGGCGTGCGCCGCGGCTTCAATCTCTCCCTGGGTACGGCCAGCTGGTCTCTGGGCTGGCTGGACCGCGCTACCGACAACCGGTTAATGCGTCCCTTCCGCCGGCCCGTCGAATCACGTCTGCAGCGGTTGGACCGTGAGACGGGGCAGGTTATCCGCGAAGGGCAGCTTGAGGAACTGAAGGGCAGGTTGCTGGCGCAGGAGGCGGTGATGGAGATCATCGATGACGTGATCGAGTTTGTCGCCGAGAACCCGGAAGCTTCGGCCTGGATCCAGCAGGTAATTGGCGGGCAAAGCATTGGTCTGGCCACGGCGATGAGGGATAATGCCCGACAGTTGACGGTGTCGTCCGACGGCCTGGCGGAATCGATGGCTCGCCGGATACTCCGGCGCACTCCCCGCCAGGCGCTGCCACCATCACCCCTGGCCGGCAGGCCGCAGACGATGTATGACCCAGAGACTGCGGCGAAAATGGTGGAAGAGCATGAGCAACCCACAACTGGATGAGGGCAGTCAGCCAACGCTGCTTGGTCAGTATGCTGGTTTTGTCACGCGGTTGATTGCCTGGATCATCGACCAAGTGATTCTCGCCGCCGCCATTACCATCACCATCGGGGCAGGCAAGTTTCTTCTGCAAGTTTTTCCAATCAATGAGTGGCTTGGCCTTGACCAAGTCATGACAAACATCACCCTCGTTGTTGCCATTGCGGTTGCTATCACGCTTCCGATTGTCTACAATATCGGCTCCTGGTTGCTGGCCGGACAGACGATTGGCAAATGGGTCATGGGTGTGCGCATCGTCCGCACGAACGGAGAGCGCATGCGGTTCGGCACATGCGTACGGCGCCAGATCGGCTACCTGGTCTCGGCCATTCTGTTCCTGGGTTATCTCTGGATCTTGGTCGACAACAGGCGCCAGGGCTTTCATGACAAGATCGCCGGTACCTTTGTCATCTATTCGTGGCCAGAGAGCGCGCCGGTCAGGCCCATCCAGGATCGCGTGCGCCGTTTCAGGTTACAGCAACAGCCTGCCCAAGACCCCGAGTAGAGACTGCACCGGAAGGGCAGCACAAAGGACGCAACCGGCCGGTTGCGTCCTTTTCCTGCTCGTCCTCTGAGCGCAGTGCCTGGTCAGGCATCGACCTCTCTTATCCCAAAAGCAGATAGGGATTCTCCACCAACTGCTTGACCCGCTGTAGAAAGCGGGCCGCCGGCGCGCCGTCGACCAGCCGGTGGTCAAAGACCAGGCTCAGTGTCCACATCTGCCGTGCCACGATCTCGCCCTCGCGCACTACTGCCTTGGGCAGGATCCGTCCCGCGCCCAGGATGGCCGCTTCCGGCAGGTTGATGATGGGCGTAAAGGCGTCCACGTCGTACATGCCCAGGTTGGTGATGGTAAAGGTCCCCCCGCTCAGGTCGTCGGGCAGCGACTTGCCCACCCGGGCCCTATCCACCAGCGCCCGGAATTCGGCGCCAAAGTCACGCAGACCCTTCTGGTCCGCGCCACGGATGACCGGCACCAGCAAGCCTCGCTCCGTGTCGACGGCCATGCCCACGTTGATGTAGGGCAAGTGCTCCAGGGCTCCTCCATCCTCACTGAGGCGAGCGTTCATGTAGGGGAACTCGCGCAGCGCCCGGGCGACGATAACACCCAGCAGGTCGTTATAGCCCGGCGCAAAGCCCCACTCCTCGGTGACCGCGGCCTTGAGCTGCTCTCGCGCCTCCACAAAGGCGCCGGCGTCGGCCTCGGTAACCAGGGTCACGCGGGCCGTGGCTGCGTCGCTGGCCGCCATGCGCTGGGCGATGATGCCTCGCAGACCGGCCATCGGGACCTGCCGGATGCTTCGCTCCCCGGGTACAACAGCCGGTAAACTGGCCGGAACCGCGGCCGGCATCTCAACCGCTGGCGCAGGAGACTGGGCGGCGGCTTCTACATCCACTTTGGTGATGCGCCCGCCGGGCCCGGTGCCTGTCACCGCGGCCAGATCCACACCCAGGGCGCCGGCTGTCTTGGCGGCCACGGGCGTAACCTTGGGCCTAGAGGCCGCGTGGTCCAGGACGTCCTGCTCGACGATGCGACCGTTGGGACCGGTGCCGGTCACCAGGGCTAGGTCGATGTCCTGCGCTCGCGCCGCCTTGCGCGCCCGGGGCGAGGCAAAGATCCGGCCCGTGGACCGTACAAGGCCGGCTTCAATGGCTGTGGTCGCAGGTTCAGCGCTTTCATCTGCAGGTTCTTCTCCGGCGATTTCTGCCGTTGTAGTTACCGCTGCCGCGGCCCCATAGGACGAGATATCCTCGTCGGCCTCGCGGGTGATGAGGGCCACCGGGGTCAGTACCGGCACGACTTGTCCTTCCGGCACCAGGATCTTGCGCAGAAAGCCTCGCGCCGTGGCTTCGACGTCAAGGACCGCCTTATCCGACTCGACGGTGAAGAGCAGGTCGCCGCGTTGGATGGGATCGCCTTCCTTCTTGACCCACTCGACGACAGAACCTTCTTCCATGGTTTGGCCCAACTTGGGCAGAATAACCTCAGTGATCATGGCTCATTTCCCCTCTGTGTTGGCTTTGGCCAGGGCCGCAGCCGTGGCTGCCCAGTCGGCGACAAATTGCGCTACCCCGATCTCTGTCAGTGGATGCGTGATGGCCTTCTTGAGCACAGAGGTGGGCACAGTTGCCACATCCGCGCCGATCATGGCCGCCTGGGTGATGTGGATGGGGTGCCGCACGCTGGAGGTGATGATCTTGGTGTCAAAGCCAAAGTTGTCGAGAATGGTGCGGATGTCGGCGATGACGTCCATGCCCTCGTTGCCGGCGTCGTCCAGCCGCCCAACAAAGGGCGACACGTAGGTGGCGCCGGCTTTGGCCGCCAGGAGCGCCTGGTTTGCCGAGAAAACCAGGGTCACATTAAAGCGTATGGCTTCCTCGGTCACGATCTGGCGCGCCCTTTCGATGGGGGTGGCGCACTGGCCCTGCCAGGGGCAGCCGCTGCAGATGCTCACCGGGTCCGCATGGCGGCCGCGCAGCGCCTTGAGGGCCTTGAGCCCCTCTTCGATGAAGGGGATCTTGACCACGACGTGGGGCGACCACTGGATGATCTGCAGCGCTTCGTCGATCATGTCCTGCGCGTCCGTGCCGATCACCTCGGCACTGACAGGCCCCTGGACCAGGTAGCAGACCTCCTGGACGACTTCTTTATAGTCCGTGCGGCCCACCTGGGCCATCAGACTGGGATTGGTCGTCACCCCGTCAATGATGCCCAGGCCCACCATTTCGCGGATCTCGTCGATGTTGGCGGTATCTAGAAAGATTATCATTCACCTTCTCCCTTCTGAACAAGCATGTCGCCTGAGGGTTGATGACGGACGATGGACGGCAGACGAAAGAACCTGCATCCTGCTTCCGGTCGTCTTGCGCCTGTCGTCACCGAAGCACCTGGCGGATGCCGGCGATGATGGACTCTACGTTGGGAATCGCCGCGTCTTCCAGGGTTTCGCTCATGGGCACAGGTACGTCGGCCGCTGCCACGCGCACCACCGGCGCGTCCAGCCAGTCGAAGACCTCCTCCTGGATGCGCATGGCCAGCTCGCTGATAAAGGAGCCGGTCTTGTAGGCTTCGGTGACGCCCACCACGCGCCCCGTCTTTTGCACCGAAGCGGCGATGGTCTCCATGTCCAGCGGCTTCAGGGTGCGCAGGTCGATGACCTCGACGCTGATGCCCTCCTCGGCCAGCTTTTCGGCCGCTTCCAGGGCGCGGTGCACCATGCGCGAGTAGGTGACCACCGTCACGTCGGTGCCCTCACGCTTCACGTCGGCCACGCCGTAAGGGAATGACATAATCCTCCTCGGGCACGTAGCCCTCGACGCCGTAGAGCATCTTGTGTTCGATGAACATGACCGGGTTGTCGTCGCGGATGGCCGCCTTGAGCAGTCCCTTGGCGTCGTAAGGGCGTGCTGGGCATGACGACATAGATGCCGGGAAAGTGGGTCCACAGGGCTTCCAGGCTCTGGGAGTGGTGGGCGGCGATGCTCCGCCCGGCGCCGCCCTCGGTGCGGATGACCATGGGCACGATGGTCTTGCCGCCAAACATGTAGCGGTTCTTGGCTCCCTGGTTGGCGATCTGGTCCATGGCCAGCGGCGTAAAGTCGACGTACATGATCTCGGCGATGGGCCGCATGCCGGCCATGGCCGCGCCCACGGCCGCGCCGCCGATGGTCGCCTCGGAGATGGGCGTGTCGCGCACGCGCTCCGCACCGAACTCGTCGAACAGGCCCTCGCGTGGCGCCATAGGCGCCGCCATAGAGGCCCACATCCTCGCCCATGATGAACACGCTGGGATCGCGCTGCATCTCCTCCCGCGGCCGCCTCCCGAGCGCCTCACGATAGCAGGATCTTGCGCGTGCCCGGCCCGCCAGCGCGGCATCTCTCGCGGAGCTCTCGCTCCTTGGCATAGTCCGCCTCAGTCCACTTGAAGGGCGCGTAGACAAAGTCCTCCAGCTCCTCGGCGGGCGGGCATGGCCGAATCGAGGGCAAACTCGGTCGCCGTCGTCAATGGCGTCTTCGACCCGCTACCTCGAGCGCATCGATCTCCTCCTGGGTGCAGACGCCCGTCTCCACCAGCCAGGCGGCAAAGTTGGGGATGGGATCGCGGGCCTTCCAGGCGGCTTCCTCCTCCTTGGTGCGGTAGGCACGTGGGTCGGAGCGGGAGTGGCCATACCAGCGATAGGCCTGGCACTCGATGAGGGAGGGGCCTTCGCCCCGGCGGGCGCGCTCGACGGCCTGGCCGACCGCCTCGCGGACCGCCAGCACATCCATGCCGTCCACCACCACACCGGGCATGTCGTAGGCGCAGGCCCGGTCGGCGATGTCCAGCTTGGCCGCGGCCTTTTCCAGAGGGCACCGACATGCCGTACAGGTTGTTTTCCACGATGTAGACGACGGGCAGGTTCCACAGCCCGGCCATGTTCAGCGACTCGTGAAAGTTGCCGGTCTGCGACGCGCCGTCGCCAAAGAAGCAGAGGACGACCCGGTCGGTGCCCTGCATCTGCTGCGCCAGCGCCGGCGCCGGTGGCCACCGGGATGTTGCCGCCCACGATGCCGGTGGCGCCCAGGTTGCCCTTCTCCACGTCGGCGATGTGCATCGAGCCACCCCGGCCCAGGCAGTAGCCGGTCTCGCGGCCGCACAGCTCGGCCATCATCTTGTCATAGTGTTCCTGCTTGGCCTCTTCGGTCTTGGCGATGACTGCGCCCCGGGCGTGGCAGTGCCCGTGGCCGCGGTGGGTGCTGGTGATCAGATCGTCGTCGCGCAGGACCGAGATGGCGCCGACGGCGACGGCCTCCTCGCCGGCGTAGAGGTGTGAGGCGCCCTTGATGATGTTGCGCCCCAGCAGGTCGTAGACCCGGTCTTCGAACATGCGGATCTCCCACATCTGTCGCAGCAGGTCCAGGGCCTGTTCTTTGCTCAGTCCATGGTGCTTCTGAAAGCAGTTTGGTTCTCTCTTCAGCCATTGTTCTCTCCTTGCTCTCACTGTGGATTTGCTGTACAAATTGGATGATTCCTCGCTTGCCATTGATCAACCAGGTGGGATCCTCTTCCGCCAGCGCTTCCGCTTGACCAGGCGCCAGACCCACCATGATTTCTCCCTTCAGCGTGCGCAACACCAGCAAGGGCGCTGGGAAGTAGTTGGCAACCTCTTCCATCGCGCTGTATCGTGCGGCCAGTGGCGATCGTCCAGCAACCGCCGGTAGTTTACGTCCCCTTTGAGAATCACCAGGTCGGATGAACTCAGTTCCGCGCGCAAAGGCGCCGGCATCTGGTCGAACATCAGGCACTGAAGTCCAAAAGGGGTCGTCTTCAAGTCCGAGCGCGCCAGCAGCCAGATGCCGGGCCAGGCGCTCTCCCAGTGGTTCTGCCGGTAGTAGTGCCAAAAGGTGCCGCACGTCCTGGGGCATTGCATCGGAGACAAAGAAGGGCCGGCTCTTGAGGTGAAAGACCACCCTGCGCGTCCAGCCTTGCTTCAGTAGAAAACTGGCGAATGCCAGGTCAAAGAGCAGCTCCAGCCCGGCGTTGTCATTGATGAAATCGATGCGGCCCACACCGGCTGACAGCAGGCCGGCCACCTTTTTCGTGTGATCGATGAGGATGTTGTGGCGCTCCCTTCGGGTGGCCAGACCTCCCTGGGCCTGCTCGCGAATGGTACTATTGCTCAGATCGGCGCGATTGCCCCACAGGCAGGAATGGAGGTAGGCCACAAAGAGCTCATCTGGCGCGGCGCCGGGAAACTGTCCCCAGTTGGCTGCCAACCAGGCCACGGTGGCCTGGCTCAGCTTTTGTTTCTGCAGCCCAAAAGGGTCCTGGCCCTGCCATGGGCCGGGCTCAAGGTAGCGCACCACTTCCAGCAGGCGCCGATAAAAGTAGGACTCGGCCAGATACCAGGGTAGGTCCAGCCAGGTGTTGCCCTCATAGGCAGCCAGTTCCTGGTTCCACAGTGCCGCATCCGGGTCTGATGCTGCGAGCATCTGGACCGGCTCCTGGGCGATCTCCCGCCCAAAGGCTTCCAGTGTCCATATAATGTCTATCGGATAGCCATTATCCTGGATGACCTGGGCAATGATCTGGGGCTTGCGCTCGACAATCGTGGCGCGAGCAAATGAGCCAGGCTCGGAAGTCATCAAGAGTGGCGGCTGGCCGTTATTCACTGGCCACTTCTCTCTGGCTCAGCCGCAGGTACCGATCGTATGCTTCGTCCCAGGCGGCCGATTGTTTGGGCTCAAAGGTCGTGACCTCAAAGGAGCGGCGGACCAGGGCCCGGCCTTCGGCCAGGGACTCGATCTGGCCCAGAGCCAGGGCTTGGACCAGCACATTGCCGATGGCCGTGGCCTCTACCGGACCGGCGACGACCGTTTGGCCCGTGGCATTCGCGGCGAACTGGTTCAGCAGGCCATTCTGCGAGCCGCCACCGAATATGTGGAGTACCGGCAGCGGATGGCCGACCATCTCGGCCAGGTGTCCGGCCACCAGCCGGTACTCCATGGCCAGGCTCTCCAGCACGCAGCGAATGATCTCTCCCTTGGATTGCGGCACGACCTGACCGGTCTCCTGGCAGTAGCTCCGAATGCGGGCGGGCATGTCGCCTGGCTGCAGGAACCGGCTGTCGCTGGGAGCAATGATGGCAGCAAAGGCCGGCGCCTCCGCAGCCATGCGGGTCAGGTCGTCATAAGAATAGGCCCCGCCCGCGCGCGCCCACTCGCGCCGGCACTCCTGTACCAGCCACAGGCCCATGATATTCTTCAGAATGCGGAACGTGCCTTCGACGCCACCCTCGTTGGTCAGATTGTACTCCAGGCTTCGGCTATTGATGATCGGTTCCTTGGTTTCTACACCCATGAGCGACCACGTGCCGGAGCTGAGGTAGATGTAATCCGCACCCTGTGCGGGAACAGCCGCCACCGCGGAGCCAGTATCGTGGCCTGCCGTGGCGACAATGGGGATCGATGGGCTGCTTGTTTCCCTGGCCACCTGTGGCAGTAACTCACCCAGTACTGTGCCCGGCTGTACGATCTTGCACAAGAAAGCGGTGGGAATGCCCAGCTTTTCCAGCATGCCGCGGGCCCAGTCGCCCCGGCGGGGATCGTAGCACTGGCTTGTCGTGGCGATGGTGAACTCGCTGGCCTGGCGACCGCTCAGCCAATAGTTGAATAGGTCAGGCATGTTCAGGAAAGTTCGGGCAGCGTCCAGCAAGGGGGAGCCAGCCTGGGCCATGGCCAGCAATTGGTACAGGCTGTTGATCTGCATGAACTGGATGCCCGTCCGATCATAGATCTCGGCGCGAGGCACGATTTTGAATGCCTCTTTCATCATGCCATCGGTGCGGCTGTCACGGTAGTGGTAGGGATTGCCCAGCAGCGCACCATCTTTTGCCAGCAAGCCAAAGTCCACGCCCCAGGTATCCAGGCCAATGCTGGCGAGCTTGTGGCCGTAGG
Source organism: uncultured Chloroflexia bacterium (assembly GCA_963700285.1). Classification (GTDB taxonomy): domain Bacteria; phylum Chloroflexota; class Anaerolineae; order JAAYZQ01; family JAAYZQ01; genus CAWANP01. The sequence goes on from CAVOXA010000005.1 coordinate 203,231, forward strand.
CGCTGGCAGCCTGGCCCAGGCCTTGTTTGATCTCGCTCCACAGACGCAGAACGTCCCAATGCAGGCTGCCCAAGACCTGCACGGGCCCGTTGCGGAAGCGGTGTACCTCCTCCAGGCGCAGGCGCTCGCCGTCCATGTGTCCCACCACGGCGCGCCCGCTTTCTGCACCAAGGTCAAGGGCCAGGTATTTGCTCATAATCATCCCCCACTACAGCCTGCCTCACCGGACTGGCAGCTAGCGCATCTCCTGGCCGCCCGTGACATTGATCGCCTGGCCGGTCATATAGCCTGCCTGCTCCGATGCCAGGAATACCACCACGTTGGTGATGTCATCGTAGGTACAGCCCCGCTTCATCGGCACCTGGTCGACGTATTTCTGGCGGACCTCCTCCTCGGTGATCCCCCACTTTTTCGCGTACTGGCCGTAGAGCGAGTCTACCCACAGGGGCGAATCCAGCAGGTTGCCAGGGCATATGGCGTTGGCCCGTACGCCATACTCGGCCAGCTCCAGCGCGATGCTCTGGGTCAGACCAATGCCGCCGAACTTGGAGGCTGCGTAGGCGGAATTCTTGTAGCTGCCCTTCTTGCCCGATTTGGAGTTGATCTGGATGATGCTCCCGCTGCGCTGGCCCTTCATTACGCGCGCTGCGTGCTTGGCGCAGAGAAAATAACCAACCAGGTTGACGTCGATCACCGCTCGCCACTTTTCGACCTGGAATTCGTCCACAGCCCCGGCGAGTAGAATGCCGGCGTTGGAGACCAGGATGTCCAGCCGGCCAAACTCGTCCACTGCGCGGTCGACCATGGCCTGGACTTGGTCCTCGTCGGTGACGTTTACGCCGATGCCGATGGCGCGATGGCCCGTCTGGGTCAGGATCTCGCTTGCTGTGTGCTCCGCGCCTTCCTGATTCAGATCGGCGACAACCACGTGAGCGCCTTCGCTGGCCAGCCGCAGGCAGATGGCCGCACCCAGCCCCTGCGCTCCCCCGGTCACCACCGCGATCTTGCCCTCCAAGACTCTGCCCATTCCGTTCACTCCTTACCTATCACGCAGCACGTATTACGCACCACGCAATACGCACCACGCCTCACGGCAGCATCTGCCTCAGGAATTCCTCTTCCGCTTCCACCGTCCACTCGCGCCCATCGCGCAGCTTGGCATAGACACTGGGCAGTGTTTCCTGGAGATCGGCCAGCGCGGTGAGGGGCATCTCTTTGATGTTGGGAAAGATGACGACCTTGCCCGGGAATGCGGTGTCTTGCACGGCCTGGAGGCCATCCCGGGCGGCACCCAGTGAGCCAATGGCGGCGACGGACCGGTTGGGCGACAGTTGCCCAGACTCGGCTTGGCCCAACATCAGCCGCAGGTCGTCGATGGTGGAGGCCGAGTGCCCGATGACGCGGGCGTCCTTGATAAAGGTGTCGCTCAGATCGAGATCGACCATCGTGCCCCGGGCCACACCGGCAAAGACATTCATCACGCCCCCGGCAGCCAGATAGGTGGCCGCGTCGGCAATGACCGCCGGCACGGGCGCCAGCACAATGATGTCGTCAAAGCCGGCATTGTCGCCGGTCGCCTTGAAGCGGGCCATGCCGGCCTCGTAGCCATCCCGGTTCAGGGGGTTGAGACAGAGCCAGTCGATGCCCTTGGCCTCCGCTTCCGCGGCAAAGCTGGTGCACAGGTCATCCAGGCGCAGGTCGCTGACATCGGTGCAGACGATGGTCCCCGGACCATCGTGGGCTTGGATGGCCCGTTGGACGTGCATCCTGCCCATCGGCCCGCCGGCTCCCACGAACCAGGTTCGTCCGCCCGGTTTGAGCGAGGACCGTACCGGCACGTCGTTGTAGGCCCTGGCGATGTCGGGCTTGCATCCGCCTACATAGACCCAGCGGTTATAGTGCACGCGCCCCACGTCCACGGACACCTTGCGCGACAGGGGGGTGTCGGCGATGATGGCCACGACACCGAGGTCAGCCAGATGGGGGCTGACGGTCTCGATGACATCGGCGTCTGCGCCCAGAACGACAACATCGTCCACGGGGGTCACCAGTGGCGTAGCCAGGTCCTCAACTTGCAGTACCTCTATACCCAGAGCGGCTGCGCGTTGAGCAAGCCAGAGGGAAAAGCCAGCGGGAACATTACTCAATAGCAGGCGGCTGGGGTGCGACTTGGCGTCAAAACCGGCGCTGATGGTATAAGCTGGCTCCAGAGCAGAGCCAAGGCTAAGGTCCGCCGCAGGGTCCGCAGTGATCTGGTTCGAGGCGCCAATGATCCAGGTCGTACCGCCGGCTTTAAGCCCGGTACGATAGGTCAGTCCATAGGCGGCGATCACGCAGGCCCAGGGTTCGGTCAGCGCAGATTCGGCATAGCCCGTATCGTCCTGGACGGGAATCAAATAGTTGCCGTCGTCGCCGTCCAGGATGCGTTGGTCAATGACCCCATACTGGGACAGACCGCCCTGGATCTCGTAGCCATAGGCATAGCCGATGCCGTCGACAAAGATATCAGCCTGGATGATAAAGCGGTCACCGACGTGGTACTGGTTGCGCAGGTTTTCGCCTACGCCGACCACGGTCAGGCTCACCTCGTGGCCCAGTGTCACAGGATCGGCCCGCATGTCGCGATAGATGCGAGGGTGATCGGGGCCAAGGCGGATGACCTTGATGTCGGAGAAGCATAGTCCGGTGGCATCATGGCGTACGAGCAACTCGTCGGGGCCGTACTCGGGCATCGGGACCACGATGGGCTGTGAATTTTCGCCCAGGTTCTCCAATCCTGCTCCGTAGAGGGGCCAGAGGCGGTTTTGGTCGGGCAGTGCTACACTGGCGGTCCTGTACCTAGTTAGTTTGTCCTCTGTCATGGCTATGTGCTCCTAATCTGATCTTGTCCCACCCCTACTGGCATGTGGCTGTCAGCTCCGCAGGCCGGACAGGAACCTGGCCGGGGGCTGTGCTGGATCCATCTGCCCAAGACGCTCCACACTGGCGCTCCCGGGCGGGATCAGGCGACCGGCCTTTGAATAGAACTCGTTGCGCTGGCGCCGAGCGGGAAGGTAGGCTGCGGCCCACTCGCTCTGGTAGCCCAGTCTGAGGGTTCGCTGCAGCATGGTGTGGCCATAGATGAAATAGGCCCCATCCAGGAAGGACTGGCGCACGGGCGCCAGCTCCGGCGCATCAAAGTCATCGACGAGCTTCTGGCCAAAGCTGTTCAACTCGGTGCCAATGTTCAGGGGCAGGTCCCGCTCCTGGGCCAGCTCGACCACGCGGTAGAGGTTCTGCACCTTCCGGCGGCGCGTTTCCGGATCCTGGATGTTCCAATTGCGATCGGGAATGATGTTTAGGGCTACCACGCCCTTGTCGATCAGGAAACCCAGCCAGTCCTCCATGGCCTCTTCGGTGGCCGTGGTCCCGTCCAGGAAGGCGCAGCAGGGCAGGGCGCCGCTGGCCACGATCAACTCGTGGAAGGATTCAAGGGTGGGAAACATGCCCGAATCGGGCTGGACATAGCCCACACCGCCGCGTTTCATCAGTTTGGCGCGGATCAGATTCTGGAAGGCCGCCGAATCGCACAAGATGGCGGTCACCTCATCGGCTGCGACGCCCAGCTTGCCGGCCCAGAATACCGCCGGGTCGGGAACCATTCGCTCCGCGGCCCGGACGTAGGCCAGAACCATGTGCCGCTCGGTAGGATTGCCCGCCGGGGTCAGGGGCTGGACGTCGCGCTCATAGTCAACGGTGACCGGATCGAGGTAGGCGTTGACCCGGGCCAGGATGCCGCGGTTGCGCTCAGCCGCCCGCTGGCCCAGGCCGGCCAGGATGGTGGCGACGGCCTTGGGCACCTGGCTGGTGGTAAAGCCAATGCCCATGTGATAGCAGACCCCAGGCTCGCCTGGCGAGTTGATCTCTTTGGTTCCATACTCGGGCACAAAGACGCGTGACTCGATGCCGGCGCTGCCCCGTACACCCAGGGTCTCACAAGCGCCCAGGAATTCGTCCACGCCCTTGAGCACGTCAAAGTCCACAATGCCGGCCGCCCTGAATCCTTGCTGCTTGGCCAGCCAGGCCAGCGACGCCGGCGAGTGACCCAGCGCATTGAAGGAAAAAAAAGTGTGGAGGTGCATGTTGACCACATCGGTCTCTGGCTCCAGCCGGATCCTCCCTTTTTTGGTGAGGAGCGCCAATTCCTCGAGGCTCTCGCTTCGAAGGCTGGGGTCATAGCTATCCAGATGCGTCTCAAGTTCGCCGACTCGTTCCATGGCCTCTGTCATCCCTCTTCCATCCAAGGCTTCATACCAATTCTACCTCTATCCTTTGCTGGCGCAGGGCAGCGATCATCTCTGGCGGCGCGGCGCTATCGGTGATCACCTGGTCCAACTGATCCACAGAGGCCAGCGAGGCAAAGGTGACCTGGCCCCATTTGCTGCTATCCACGACGGCGATGACTTTTTTGGACCGTTCGACCATGCGCTGCTTCAGTTCGACCTCGTACTGACTGGTGTCGGTCAGACCTTCCTCCAGGGTGAAGCCACCGGCGCTAAAGAAGCCTTTCTGCACGTGATAGCGCTCCAGGATGCAGGCACCCTCATCACCCACCAGCGAGGCGGAGGCGGCGCGCAGCGTGCCCCCAGGCATGACGACGGTGACGCCTGGCGAATCAACGAACTCGAGGGCGGTGAACAGGCCATTGGTCACCACGGTCAGCTCATGGCGGTCCTTGAGATGGCAGGCTACCTGCCAGGCGGTCGTGCTTGCATCGAGGGCAATGGCGTCGCCGTCGCGGACCAGCGCAGCGGCTGCCTGCCCTATCCGCTGCTTCTCGGACAGGTGCAGCTCTTTGCGCAAGGCAAAGGCAGGGAGGTCCGCTGTGTGGTTGTTCCTGAGGACGGCGCCGCCGTGGGTGCGTACCAACCGGCTCTGCTGGTACAGGGTGGCCAGGTCGTTGCGAATGGTAACGGCGGAGACATCGAACCTGTCGCTGAGTTCAGAGACGGAGACGCGCCCTTGATCCTGGAGGATGGCCAGGATCTGATCCAGTCGCTCTTGAAGGTAAAGCTTCTCCGACATCACCCGTGGGCTTTCATTTACTTTCGAATAATAGTGTTACTCTTTCAATTTCCGGAATGGTACCACAGAACGAAAGCGGTGTCAAAGGCGAGTCGGGCCAATGACAGCCAGCCCGCATACCGGGAGGTCCTTGCAGGCTGGGAGCGGTTGCTGCGCTCTCTGCTTGAGTAACTGCTGCTGCCAGATTGCTGTCTTGGTGCTACAAGGTCAAGATGCCGGTGCTCCGGTGGCTTATCCGCTCCCCCACTCCTGGCGGCGGTACAGCTCGTCGGGACGGGTGTGGATGCGGGCTACGGCTTCTGGGCTCAAAAAGTGGAGGCCGCCCAGCGCGTAGGCGCCAATGATGACCCGGGCCGTCTTGACGTACATGGCCGTGATGTTCTCCACTTCGGACGCCGTCTTGCCAAAGGCGATGAGGCCGTGGTTCTGCATCAAGAGCACCTTGGGGACCTCACGGTACTCATTGAGGTATGCGTCGATGGCGTCGCGCACGGCCTGGGCCAGAGGCAGGCCGGGATCGGTGTAGGGCACGTAGACAGGAGCCAAACCGCAATAGACGATCTCATCGGGGAAGAGGCGTCCGGCGATGGCCTCCTCCGCCTTCTGTGAACAGAGGATGGCATTGACGGCGGTGGGGTGGGTGTGGCCCACAAAGTTGACTCCCTCCAGGCGCAGCGCCAGGGCATGCAGCACGGTTTCCACCGAAGGCCGGGCCGTCGCTTCGGGGTCAACGCGGGCCGCTTCCAGGCCGGCCCTGACCTCGTCGTCGCCCAGCTCGTCCGCTTCCAACAGGGATAGCACCCGGTCGAATCGAACTCGAACCAGGCCGCTGGCCTCGATGGTGCGCATCTCAGCGCCGCTGGCCTTCACCCAGAAGGTATCGGCATCCGCTTGCGCCGACGAATTGCCTTCACCCAACATGGCATAATCGTTGGCCGGGTCGCCCAGGTTTCGCGACATGGCGATCAGTTGTTCAAGGATCTGGTTGTTTGTCATGGCTGTCTATTCCTCTATGTTGGTAGAATCGGTTCGGACTGGTCCCTGTCTCGCCGGGTGGCTACGAATCCGTGTGCCCAGGCGCGGGTCACGGACCCGCGCCGAGCAGTTCAGGGATCAGGGCACGCGGCAGATTCAGAGCACCGAGGCGTTAGACCCGTCCTGCTAGTTCCTGCTTCTCGTAGGCCTTGATCTCGTCCATGAAGCCAAAGCCAACCGGCACATCCTGCTGCAGGCAGTAGGCAGTCCCAGACCGCGCCAAAGGGCAGGCCCTTTAGTTCTTCCAGCAGCGCCAGCCGGGCGGAATAGTCGCCGCCACGCTCCATCTCGCGCATCGTCTCGATGGGCTCCAGCAGGGCCAGCAGCAGGGCCCGCAGCGCGTTGCGCGTGCCGATGATCCAGGCCGCCACGCGGTTGATGCTGGCGTCGAAAAAGTCCAGGCCGATGTGCACCCGCTCCAGGTAGTCGCCGCGCACGATCTCCTGCATGATGGCCTGCAGCTCGTCGGTGAGGGTGACCACGTGGTCGCTGTCCCAGCGCACGCCGCGGCTGACGTGCAGCAGCACCTCGTCGACATAGAGCAGCACCGCCGAGAGCTTGTCCGAGATGACCTCGGTGGGGTGGAAATGCCCGCTGTCCAGGCAGAGCAGCACGCTCGATTGGCTCGACGGCGTAGCCCAGGTAGAACTCGTGCGAGCCGACGACATAGCTCTCCGAGCCGAGGCCAAAGAGCTTGCACTCCACGGCGTCCAGGTTGTAGCTGGGCTCGATGCGCTCGGCCAGGATGGCGTCCAGCGACTCTTTGAGCAGCCGGCGCGGCGTCTTGCGATCCACCGGCGTGTCCTTGAAGCCGTCGGGGATCCAGATGTTGGTCACGCAGGGCGTGCCCAGCTCCCGGCCAAAGTGCTCGCCGATCTTGCGGCAGGCGATGCAGTGCTCGATCCAGAACTGGCGGACGCCCGCGTCATAGCTGGCCAGCGTAAAGCCGTCGTCGGCCAGGGGATGCGAGAAAAAGGTCGGGTTAAAATCGAGGCCGTGGTCGTTGTCCCTGGCCCAGTCGACCCAGCCGGCAAAGTGCTCGGGCTGGAGCTCGTTGCGCTCGACCTGCTTGCCGCCCGTCTCGGCATAGATGGCGTGCAGGTTGAGCCGGTGCGTGCCGGGGATGAGGCTGTAGGCCATGTCCAGGTCGCCGCGCAGCTCGTCGGCGTTGCGCGCCTTGCCCGGATAGTTGCCGGTGGCGGCGATGCCGCCGCTCAGCTCGGCGTCGGGCGATCTCGAAGCCGGCGACGTCGTCGCCCTGCCAGCAGTGCAGGCTGATGGGGATCCGGGCCAGGGCCGCCAGCGCCTGCGTCGGTGTCGACGCCCAGCGCGGCGTAGCGCTCCCTGGCCAGGGCGTAGGCGCTCTGTATCTGTCCTTCTGTGGGTTGGTTGCTCAATGCGTAATCTCCTGAGTTGCGTATCTTGCGGCTGGCCTTCTCGCTTCAGACTTCCGAAGTTGCGAACCTGCGGTTCGTTCAAAACTCCGGAAGTCTGAAGTGCTGCTAACCATAGACCCCATGTTTCTTCACCGCGGCGATAAAGGTCTCGACATTCTCCATCGAGGTATCCGACTGGATGATGTGGGCCGGGGAGCACATGTAGCCGCCGCCTTCTCCCAGTACCCGGATCTTTTCGGCGACGTCGGCCTCGATCTCCTCGGGAGGAACCGTAGGGCAAGAGGTGCTGCTGGTCGATGGCCCCCCAGAAGGAGAGGCTGTCGCCGAACTGGCTCTTGAGATCCTCTGGCTCGTGGCCGGGCACGTTGGGCTGGACCGGGTTGAATACTTCCAGGCCGACCTCGATCCAGTCTCCCAGAATGGGGGCTACCGCGCCGTCGCAGTGCTGCATGATCATCAGGTTGGGGTTGACCGACTTTAGTTCGGAATAGATCTCTCGGTAGGGCTCTTTGAAGTACTTGCGCCACATCCTGGGTGAGATGAGCATGCCGTTCTGGCCCCCAAAGTCGTCCCCGGCCCAGACGCCGTCGACACCCATCGAGACCAGCTTCTTGCCGATGGCCAACGAAAAGTTTTTTGTCTTTTCGATCAATGCCGGTACATAGTCCTTGCCCATGGCCATGTCGATCAGCAGCTTTTCCATGCCCACCGCCAGGTGCATCAGGTCGAACATGGACAGCTCCATGTCACCGATGACAAAGTACTCGCCCCCGTACTTTTCGATGTACATGGCCGCGTCGTCGTAGCGGCCCTCGGCCAGGGGATCTGGGAATTCGAATGCCTCCACGTCCGCGGCCGTCTCAAAGTGGGCCATGGGCGGGGGGGCAACGACCTCCATGTAGACGGGCCCCTGGCGCAGCCTCATCTTGAACTCGTTGATGACATAACCATCGTCATCGATGGGATGTTCGTAGCCCCGGGGCAGGCAGCGCCGACGATGACACAGTCGCTGCCCATGGCCACGCGCAGTTCGTTGGCTGACAGGCGGTAGGTAAGGTCCTCGTAGCAGGCGGCGGTATAGTGCACGGGTATGCCGAGCTTGGCTCCAAAGGCGTCCAGCAGCGAGCGGCACAGATCAAACTGCAGGGGCACCCGATCGGTTGTACCCGTTCGCCGCAATGCTGTCAATACACGTTCTTTTGAGTTCATGCTGTGTCCTCCCTTTGATGGAGACGTGCAACGCACGTTGCAACGTACGTTGCACGGGTGCTTGGGTCAATCCAGGTGAAAGACTTCCTGCAACTCGATCATGCTCTCGTCGGCGTGGGCGCCGTCCAAGCCTTCAAAGTAGGGCGCCATGAAATCCTGCCATTTGGCATTCACCTCTTCCTCCGCCATCCCATCCAGCGCGGCCTGAAAGCCTTCCGGCGTCTCAAAGTAGCCAAAGAGCAGGCCGTCGTCCCGCAAGAAGAGGGAGTAGTTGTGCCAGCCGGTCCGCCGCAGGGCATCGAGCATTTCAGGCCAGACTGCTTCGTGGTGCTCTCTGTATTCCTCCAGTTTGTCTTCCTTCACTTTGAGCAAAAACCCCACCCGCTTCATCTCGTTCTTCTCCTTAATGGCCTACGCTGGGGAACGAATCTTGCCCCTGGCGCAGATCACCTGAGCGCTCGGAGCGGGTCCGTGCCCCGCGCAGCCTGTCGCGCAGGTGCAGCCCGGCCAGGTTGCGGACCTGGCCTGAGCGGCAAGGAGACCCAGAGGGCATCCAGGGAACCTGGAGCGGAGGTGTTCTGCAGTCGTACGGTTGGGTACAGGCCTCGACCGTCAATCCAGCCTCCTACTCTCTGCTCATTACCTCCAGCACTGCGTCAATGATGTCCTGCTCTTTCGGCAGAGCCTCCAGCTCCAGCGGGCCGCTGTAGGGCAGGGGCACATCCTCAGTGGCGACCTGCATGATGGGTGCGTCCAGCCAGTCGAAGGCTTCTCGCTGCACCCGAGCGGCTACCTCCGCCGTGAAGCCGCCGGTCAGGTGCCCCTCGTTGACCACGACCAAGCGCCCGGTCTTTTGCACTGAGTGAATGATGGGCTCCATGCCCAGGGGCTTGAGCGTGCGGGGATCGATGACTTCGGCCTCGATCCCGTGGTTGGCCAGGTACTCTGCCGCATTCAGGGCAAAGAGCACCATGCGCGACGTGGCGACGATGGTCACATCTCGGCCGGCGCGCTTGACGTCGGCCACGCCGATAGGGATCAGGTACTCCTCGTCAGGCACGGGCCCGGTGCTGTTGTAGAGCAGCTTGTGTTCAAGAAAGACCACCGGATCGTCATTGCGGATGGCTGACTTGAGCAATCCCTTGGCGTCGTAGGGCGTGGCAGGCTGGATGACGATCAGGCCCGGGATGTGGACGTACCACATCTCCAGGGACTGGGAGTGCTGGGCGGCATTGCCGCGCCCACCTCCACCCTGGGCGCGTACGACCATTGGTACCTGGGCCTTGCCCCCAAACATGTAGCGGGCTTTGGCCGCCTGGTTGACGATCTGGTCCATGGCCAGGGTGCTGAAATCGACGTAGAGGATCTCGACGACGGGGCGCAGCCCGGTCATGGCCGCGCCCACGGCGATGCCGGTAAAGCCCGCCTCAGAGATGGGTGTGTCGCGTACCCGCTTCTCGCCGAACCTGTCGTACAGGTCCTTGGTGACCTGGAACGGGCCCCCGTAGCGGCCAATGTCCTCCCCAAATACGCAGATGGAAGGATCGCGGGCCATTTCCTCGTGCAGAGCCTCGTTGAGGGCATCCACGTAGCGCAGTTCACGCATGGTCATGATGCCCCCTTGGTCCCCACGCTCTCTGCCCGCCAGGCATAGACATCCTCCCAGAGCGCCTCGGTCTCGGGCTCAGGGCTACTGGCAGCATACTGCACGGCGTCCTCGATGTCATCGCCGGCCTTTGTGCGGAGGGACTCGAGCTCATCGGCGGTGAAACCGGCCTCGTTCACCAGGCGCTGGCCAAAACGGCTGATGGGGTCGCGGTCCGGCGCCTGCCACGCTTCGGCCTCGCCCTTGGGGCGATAGGTGAGCGGGTCGCCGACGGTGTGGCCTTCGATGCGGTAGGTCTGGGCTACCAGCAGGCTGGGTCCCTCGCCACCGCGCGCCCGCTGGGCGGCTTCCCTGACGGCGTCATAGACCGCCAGCACGTCGTTGCCATCGACGGTGGCGCCAGGCAGGCCAAAGGCCTGGGCCCTGGTCTCGATCTGATCGACGGCGATGAAGGGCAGGCTGGGGCTGAACTCGGCGTACTTGTTCTCCTCGCAGAGGTAGATAACCGGCAGCTTCCACAGCGCGGCCATGTTGGCCACCTCCATCAAGAGCCCCTGGTTGCTGGCCCCATCGCCAAAGAAACAGACGGCGATCTGGCCAGAGCCGCGCAGATCGGCGGAAAAGGCCGCGCCGGTGGCGATGCCCATCCCACCGCCAACGATACCGTTGGCGCCCAGGATGCCTAGGTCCAGGTCGGCGATGTGCATCGAGCCGCCTTTGCCCTTGCAGTAGCCCGTGGTGCGGCCCAGCAGCTCGGCCATCATCCGCTTCGGATCGCCGCCCTTGGCCAGGCAGTGCCCGTGGCCGCGATGGGTGCTGGTGATATAATCATCTCGCTTGAGGGCGGCGCAGGCGCCCACGGCGATGGCCTCCTCGCCGATGTAGGCGTGGGTGGTCCCCCGGATCATGTCCTGCCGGTAGAGGGCCATGGCATTCTGGTCAAAGTAGCGGATCAGCCACATGCGATGGTACAGGCCTGCCAGCCTGTCCCGGCTGAGCCCAGACAAGGTACCAGCGGATTGTAGATTCATCGGTAGTAGAGCCCGCCGTTGATGTCGAGGGTGGCCCCGGTGACAAAGGCCGCCCCGTCGGAGACCAGGTAGCGGACTGCCGCAGCGACCTCCTCCGGTTGCCCATACCGCCCCAGGTCGATGGCTTGGATGAGTTCGGCCTGGATCTCTTCTGACCAGCCCACTGTCATGTCGCTGGCGATGGTGCCGGGCGCCACACAATTCACGGTCACCCCGTCGGCGGCCAGCATCTGGGCCAGCGACTTGCTGAGGCCGATCAGGCCCGCCTTGGAAGCGGAATAGTGGACCCCAACGGTGACCCCTCCCGACTGGCCGGCTACGGAGGCCATGTTCACGATCCGGCCCCCCTGGACGCTCTGGCGCAGATAGGGCAGGGCAGCCTGGCAGCAGAAAAAAGCCCCTCTCAGGTTGATGTCGAGCATGCGGTCCCACTCGTCCTCTGTGATGTCGGCGATCCCCGTCAGAGCACAGATCCCAGCGTTGTTGACCAGGATATCCAGACCCCCGAAATGCTCGACCGTCAACTCCACGGCACGCTGTACGTCCTCCAAACGCCTGACGTCGGCCGTTACGGCCAGGGCTTGGTCGCCGATGGAGCGGGCTGCTGCTTGCAGGACTGCGGGGTCTATGTCTATCAGGGCTACCCCGGCCCCATCGGTGGCCAACGCCTCGGCGATAGCCAGGCCAATGCCTCTGCCGGCGCCCGTGATGAATGCAGTCCGTCCTGCCAATTCATGGTTCAACGTATCCTCCCCGTCATTCCCTACGCCTTGCCGGGATCGTAGGCACCCGGGACTACGGGCGGCGAAAACAGGGTCACAACCCTCAGGGTCTGCTCGCCATCGGCGCGGATCTGGTGGGGCAGGCCCGGCGGGATAAAGACGGCCGCGCCGGGGATCATGGCCACCTCCTGGTCGCCGGCGATGATGGCGCCCTCGCCAGAGATGACGTACAGGATCTCTTCCTGGGTGTCGTGGGTGTGGGGCGAGGCCAGCGTGCCGCCGGGAAAGTCGGCCAGGCCAAAGGTCAGGTTTTGGGTCTGGCAGTTCTGCGGCCCCAGCATATAGAACCAGTCGCGGCCAGGAAGATTGTATACAGTACAATTGTCAATGTGAGCGGATTCCAGTTTCGGCATTCTAACCCTCAAAAAACGTATTGTGCTGGGCAAAGGTGCCCTTCAGTGTCGGCAAACCTGCCAGGTCAGGCCCAGCTTTGTACCAGGGCCCGTACCTCTTTGTCTGCACCGCCGGCGAGAGGTACGCCGTGACCGGGACAGAGCAGATCAAAATCCAGCTCGGCCATGCGGCGCACAGAGTCCAGCGCCTGGTCCATATCCAGGGTGAATGCCTTCGGCGGCGGCCCCAGCTTGCCTCGACGATGGTCGATGGCGTCGCCGCAGATGAGCACGCCCTCCGAGGGCAGGTGCAGGGCGGTGGACCCCGGCGTGTGACCGGGCACGTGGACGACCGTAGCGCCGCCCAGCAGATCCAGGTGATCGCCATCCTGGACCACAATATCCACTGGCGCAGCCTCGGCCCGGGGCATCAGTGGCAGCCGCTCTAGCAGGCGCATCAGCGCGCCCGGTGGTGAAGGCTGGGTTTCTTCCCCAGAGATGAAGGGTGCTTCGGCGTGGTGGGCGATTACCTGAGCTGGTGTGTGCTGCCTGAGATCGGCCAGGCTGCCCACGTGGTCCAGGTGGTTGTGGGTGATCACAATGCGGGCCAGGTCCTCCGCAGACAGGCCCAAACTCTCGATATAGCCCAGAATCAAATCGCATTGGCCTGGCATGCCTGCATCGACCAGGGTCAATTCGCGGTCTAGCAGCAGATAGACATTGGCCCCTCGGATACCGGGAATCTGGTGTACATTCGGGATGATCTCCATAACCAGCCTACCTATCAATCGCCGACGATCACGCCGTCGGGATACTTTTTCAGCAACAACGGGTCGTGCGGCGGCACAAAGATGTCGGCGTAGCGCGGACGCGCTCCATGGCCTCGTAGCACTCGACGATGTCCACGGCCAGGCCGATGGGGTGGTTCTTTTCCAGGTTCTCGTAGTAGAAGATGGTGTCGCCGGGAAAGACGGCCAGGCCCTCTTTGGTCTGGACGGTGAAGGCCTGGCTGCACATGGTGTGGCCGCCGACGTAGAAGGCGCCGATGCCGGGCATGATCTCGGACGCCTCATCATCCACCAGGATCAGCCGGTCGCGGGCCTCGCTGGCAAAGTAGGCCAGCACGTCGCGCGGGAAGAGGATGTCGGGCGTCAGGGCTGGGTGGGGCGGGTCGAGCGTCAGGTGCCAGCCGGTGCGCGACACGACGAACTTGGCGTTGGGAAAGAGCTTGGCGTTGGAGCAGTGATCGTAGTGAAGATGAGTGATAAGGACAGTGTTCTACGTCAGCCGGGTCGATGCCCTCTTGTCGCAGGAGCAAGGGAATATTCTGCGTCTCCATGTCCATGCGGAAGCGTCCCCGGTCGCCCTACGCCGGCCACGACCAGCGGCTGGATCTCGTCGACGTCGCGCACGCCGGTGTCGACCAGGATCACCTTGCCGTCGTCGCGGCGCAGGACGAACAGAAAAAAATCGGCGGTCATCCACTCACCCCAGCGCGACATGAAAAACATCTGCGGGCCGGGCACGGACTGTTCGCAGTACTTGATCGCCTTGATGCTGTAGGTTGCCATCTTGCCTCCTGCTGCGTGGCGTGTTGCGTGTTTCGTGTTCTGCACCAACACGAACACGCAATATGCAACACGTGCCTACTGCAGATTCACCGACGTGCCGCCGTCCACGACCAGCATCGACCCCGTGCACCAGGCCGAGTCGTCGCTGGCGAAAAAGAGTACCGGCCCGGCAATGTCCTCGGGTTGGCCCAGGCCGCCAATCGGACCTCGTTTCAGCCAGTAGTCACGGACCTCCGGGTCGGACAGGGCCTCGCGGTTGATGTCGGTCTCGACGGTGCCGGGCAGGACGGCGTTGCAGGTGATGCCATGCGGTCCCAGCGAGATGGCCATCGATTTGACCAGGAGATTGATGCCGGCCTTGGATGCGCAGTAGTGGGCCTGTTGGCTGCCGCCAAACTCGGCCGAGATGGAGCTGACGGCGATGATGCGCCCCTTGATGCCCTTGCTCGACCATCACCCGCGCCACGGCCTGGGAGCAGAGAAAGTAGCCCTTCAGATTGACATCCAGCACCTGGTCCCACAGCGCTTCGCTCATCTCCAAAAAGTCTTCGAAAGGGGCAGATGGCGGCGTTGTTGACCAGGATGTCGATGCGGCCCCAGCGCTCCACCACCGCATCCACCATGGTCTGCACCTGGCGCTGTCGGAGACGTCGGTGGGCACAAACGATGGCCTGGCCCCCGGCTGCGCTCGATGAGGCGCACCGTCTCGCGGCCCATCTCTTCGTCCCGGCCGACGACGGCGACGCGAGCGCCCTCTTGGCCAAAGCGTACGGCGATGGCCCGGCCGATGCCGCGCGTCGCCCCGGTGACGATGGCTACCTTGTCTTTCAGGCGCATGGTCGCTCCTCGATCTTGCATGGTTGGTGAGACGACTGTGGTGATGGTCAGGTACAAGCTTCCGCGCTCGTACCCTGAACCTTGGTGTCTGATAACCAGACCTGACAGGTCGCGAACCCTCGGTTCGTGGCAGACCTGTCAGGTCGGTCGGGCTACTTGGGCCGCTGCTTCGACGTTGTCCGCGTCGTAGACGGTAAACGGTCCCATCAGGACGCGCAGACCCACGTCGCGGGTGGGGTCCTTCTCGATGGTGTAGGTGCCCATGCGGCCGGCCTCAAAGCGCTCGCCGACCGCTGCCTTCGATGGCGCCCGTCGCCAGCAGGTAGGTGACATAGTAGGTCAGGTAGCCGAGGTCGACAAAGCTCCACAGGGCGAACTCGGGCGCACAGCCGTTGAGGGTGTAGGACACCATCTCGGCCGGCAGGCCCAGACCGCTGACCTTGACCGTGTCGCACAGGCCCTCGTCCTGCATGGCCTTGGCCGCGGCGGCGATGCCGACCGTGGTCGGGGCCATGATCAGTTCCATGTCGGGGTACTTGTCGACGAGGGCCAGGGCCTGGTTGTAGCTGTCCTCTGACTGGTCGTTGCCATAGACGATGTCCAGCAGTTCCAGGTTGGCGTAGGTCGGCATCGGTCTGCCAGGACCTCTTCCAGGGCGGCGATCCAGGCGTTCTGGTTGGCGGCGTCGGGCGACGCGGAGAGCACGGCGAACTTGCCGCCGTCGTCGCCGAGGATGCTCAGGGCCATGTCGGCCATGACCGTGCCGGTCTCGTCAAAGTCCACCTGGGCGACAAAGACCTGCTCGCCTTCGGCCGAGGGGATGGGCGAGTCCCAGGTGACGACGGTCATGCCCGCGTCGCGGGCTGCCTGGGCGGCGGGCGCGATCTGGTCTCCGGCGTTGTTGGAGATCATGATGGCGTCCATGGCCCTGGGTGGCGGCGGTGGTGACGATTTCGATCTGGCCGGCGACGCTGTTCTCCGGCGTGGGCCCCAGGAACTGCAGCTCGCCGGTGTTCTCCAGCTCGGCGTGGGCTTCCTTGGCGCCGTTGTTGGCCTGGTCAAAGACCAGGATGCCCAGGAACTTGGGCAGCAGCACCATGTTCAGCTTCCTGTCCCGGCTCAGCCACGACCGGCGCGCCCTCTGCCTCAGCTCCTGCGGTCCGGCCTCGGCCTCGACGTTGTCTTGCGTCGTAGACCTTGAAGGGTCCCATCAGGACGCGCAGACCGGCGTCGCGGGTGGGGTCCTTCTCGATGGTGTAGGTGCCCATGCGACCGGCCTCAAAGCGCTCGCCGACCGCTGCCTTCGATGGCGCCGGTGGCCAGCAGGTAGCTGACATAGTAGGTCAGGTAGCCGAGGTCGACAAAGCTCCACAGGGCGAACTCGGCGCACAGCCGTTGAGGGTGTAGGAGACCATCTCGGCGGGCAGGCCCAGACCGCTGACCTTGACCGTCGTCGCACAGAGCCCTCGTCCTGCATGGCCTTGGCCGCGGCGGCGATGCCGACGGTGGTGGGGGCCATGATCAGCTCCATGTCGGGGTACTTGTCGACCAGGGCCAGGGCCTGGTTGTAGCTGTCCTCCGACTGGTCGTTGCCGTAGACGATGTCCAGCAGCTCCAGGTTGGCGTAGGTGTCATCGGTCTCCAGGACCTCTTCCAGGGCGGCGATCCAGGCGTTCTGGTTGGCGGCATCGGGCGAGGCGGAGAGCACGGCGAACTTGCCGCCGTCGTCGCCCAGGATGCTCAGGGCCATGTCGGCCATGACCGTGCCGGTCTCGTCAAAGTCCACCTGGGCGACAAAGACCTGCTCGCCTTCGGCCGAGGGGATGGGCGAGTCCCAGGTGACGACGGTCATGCCCGCGTCGCGGGCTGCCTGGGCGGCGGGCGCGATCTGGTCTCCGGCGTTGTTGGAGATCATGATGGCGTCCATGGCCCTGGGTGGCGGCGGTGGTGACGATTTCGATCTGGCCGGCCACGCTGTTCTCGGGCGTCGGCCCCAGGAACTGCAGCTCGCCGGGTTCCCCAGCTCGGCGTGGGCTTCCATGGCGCCGTCGTTGGCCTGGTCAAAGACCAGGATGCCCAGGAACTTGGGCAGGAGCACCATGTTGACTTCTTGGCCCGGCCTCGGCCATCACCGGCGCCTTCGCCGGCCTCAGCCTGCGGTCCAGCCTCGGCCTCGACGTTGTCCTCGTCATAGACCTTGAAGGGTCCCATCAGGACGCGCAGACCGGCGTCGCGGGTGGGGTCCTTCTCGATGGTGTAGGTGCCCATGCGGCCGGCGTTGAAAGCTCTCGCCTTCCTCGCCTTCGATGGCGCCGGTGGCCAGCAGGTAGCTGACATAGTAGGTCAGGTAGCCGAGGTCGACAAAGCTCCACAGGGCGAACTCGGGCGCGCAGCCGTTGAGGGTGTAGGATACCATCTCGGCCGGCAGGCCCAGACCGCTGACCTTGACCGTGTCGCACAGCCCCTCGTCCTGCATGGCCTTGGCCGCGGCGGCGATGCCGACGGTGGTGGGGGCCATGATCAGTTCCATGTCGGGGTACTTGTCGACCAGGGCCAGGGCCTGGTTGTAGCTGTCCTCCGACTGGTCGTTGCCATAGACGATGTCCAGCAGCTCCAGGCTGGCGTACTTGTCGTCGGTCTCCAGGACCTCTTCCAGGGCGGCGATCCAGGCGTTCTGGTTGGCGGCATCGGGCGAGGCGGAGAGGACGGCGAACTTGCCGCCGTCGTCGCCCAGGATGCTCAGGGCCATGTCGGCCATGACCGTGCCGGTCTCGTCAAAGTCCACCTGGGCGACAAAGACCTGCTCGCCCTCGGCCGAGGGGATGGGCGAGTCCCAGGTGACGACGGTCATGCCGGCGTCGCGGGCAGCCTGGGCGGCGGGCGCGATCTGGTCTCCGGCGTTGTTGGAGATCATGATGGCGTCCATGCCCTGGGTGGCGGCGGTGGTGACGATCTCGATCTGGCCGGCCACGCTGTTCTCCGGCGTGGGCCCCAGGAACTGCAGTTCGCCTGCGTTCCCCAGCTCGGCGTGGGCTTCCATGGCGCCGTCGTTGGCCTGGTCAAAGACCAGGATGCCCAGGAACTTGGGCAGCAGCACCATATTGACCGTCTCGCCTGGGGTGGCATCTACCGGCCCGCCTTCGGGCTTTGACTCCGGGGCTTCGGTCGGCTTCCTCAGCCGGGGCCTTGGTTGGTTCGGCTGCGGCTGGTTCCGCAGTCGGTTCGGGCGCTGTCGTTGGCGCAGGCGTGGGCCCACAGGCAGCCATCACCATGGCCACAACCACGAGCAGCGTGATGATACGCCAAGTCTTGTGTCTTCATCCTTCTTACCTCCTCTTTCTTGTCTAGGACTATTTTCGGTCGAGCAAACAGATTCACTTCTTGTACGCGTACAGGTTTCCTGATGGCGCCTCCTTTCTTCATAGTTCCAAGCCAGCGCGTCCAACGCGAGAGCGCGCTCGCACCAAGGTTAGGTCTCTGGGCAGCCGCCTCCTGCGGCTGCGCCATGTGTCGGCGGCGGTTCAGTGCCTCCCGGGCAGTGCCGACAAGGTTGGGGACCAGCACCGAGAGGATCAGCAGAACGCCGATGACGCCGGTCTGGATGTGGCCGGTGAGGTTGGCCAGCGACATGCCGTTGCGCAGGTTGAGGACGATCAGGATGGACAGCAGCACGCCACAGATCGAGCCGGAGCCGCCGAAGATGCTGACGCCACCCAGCAGCACCATGGTGATGATGTCCAGCTCAAAGCCCAGTGGCCAGGTCGCCGCGGACGGCGCCCAGCCGGGCGGCAAAGAGCAGGCCGGCCAGGGCCGCGACGGTGCCCGAGGCGATGAACAGGATCATCTTGACCCGGCGCACCTTGACGCCCGAATAGCGGGCAACATCCGTGCTGTTGCCGATGACATAGACGTAGCGGCCAAAACCGGAGTATTGCAGGATCACGACGGCGACGATGACAAAGCACGAAAAAGAGGATCATGGCCAGCGGGAAGGGACCGATGAGCGGCTGCTGGCCCAGGGCATCGAACCAGTCCGGGAAATCGCCGATGGAGCGGTCTTCCAGCAGGACGCGGGCCAGACCGCGGTACATGATCAGCGTCGCCAGGGTCACCACCAGGGAGGGCAGGCCGACGACGGCGATCCAGAAGCCGTTGAAGGCGCCGCCCAGCACGCCGATCGGCCAGGCTCAGCAGAAGGCCCGTCTGAATCGGCACGCCCTGCTCGTGAAACCAGCCCAGCGCGCAGGCCGACAAGGCCCATCATCGAGGCCACCGACAGGTCGATCTCGGCGTTGATGATGATAAAGGTCATGACCAGGGCGACGATGATCTTCTCAATGGACAGCTGGAACAGATTGATCTGGTTGCCGATGCTGAGATAGGCGGGCGCCTGGACGCTGTTGATGGCGATGATGATCAGCAAAAGGACGAGCAGAAAGCCTTCCCAGCTCTTGAGCCGCTCCCAGAGTCCAGACAGGAATCCTTGATTAGGCGACATGGCTGCCTCCTTCCGGAGTCTCGAGTTCACTGCCGTCTGATTCATCTGCAGCTCGCTGCGCCGCGCCCAGAGGTTGCGCAACCGGTTCATGATCACCGTGTCGGCGGCGACGGCCAGCAGGATCAGCAGGCCCAGCAGGGCGTCGCGCCAGAATTCGCTGATCTCCAGCCAGCGGATCAGGCTGTTGTCCAGCAGGTCGATCAGGATAGCGCCCAGCAGGGCGCCGACGGCTGTGCCGATCCCGCCAGCATTGCTGACGCCACCGACCACGACGGCGGCCACCGATGCCAGTTCGATGCCCAGCCCGGCCACTACGGTGATGTTGCCAAAGCGGGCCAGGAACATGAACCCGGCCAGCCCGGCCAGCGCGCCGCAGAGCACAAAGGCGAGGAAGACGATGCGCTGCGAGGGAAAACCGGCGATTGCGGGCGGCATCCGGGTTGGAGCCGATGGCGTACAGCCGCCGCCCATAGGGCAGGTACTTGAGCATCAGTTGGAACAGCGATCACGACGACGATCATCACGCCGACCATGAGCCGCAGATCCAGTTCGCCGATGCTAAAGATGTTGGCCCGGGGCAGGTTCGAGCAGCCACTCGGGCAGGTTGGAGGTCAGAACGGTCTGGGCATCCGAAAACTCGACCAGGAGCGTGCGGTAGATGGCCAGCGTGCCCAGGGTGACGATGATCGATGGGACCCGGCCATAGGCCACCAGCAGGCCATTGACCGCGCCCATGAGCGCGCCGATGCCGATGGCCATCAGCACCGCCAGCACCGGGCGCCATGTCGTTGTTGCCGGCCAGTTGCTGGCCCACAAAGTAGGCGGTAAAGCCGACGATGGAGCCGACGGATAGGTCGATGTTGCGGGTCAGAAAGACCAGCGTCTGGCCCACGGCCACGACGGCGATGATGGCCACGCTGGTGGAAATGCGGTTGAAGAAGCGGGGGTTGAAATAGTTGTCGATCTGCGTGCCAAAGAAGAGCAGCACGAGGACGATGAGCAGCAGGGTGACCAACTCCCGGATCTGTTCGGGCTGAAAGCGGCGTCTCAGTGTACTCATGGCTGGGCCTCCATGGTGGCCTGGCCCTCGTCCCGAGGGCGCTCTGCCCCATGGCTGCGGTCATGATCTTCTCCTGTGTGGCCTCTTGCCGGTCGAAGATGCCCATCTGCCGGCCTTCGCGCATGACCAGGATGCGGTCGCTCATGGCCAGCACCTCGGGCAGGTCGGACGAGATGAGGATGATGCCCAAGCCCTCGGCTGCCAGGTCGTTGATCATGTGATGGACCTCGGCCTTGGCGCCCACGTCGATGCCGCGCGTCGGTTCATCCAGGATGAGCAGCTTGGGCTGGGCGTTGAGCCATTTGCTCAGCATCACTTTCTGCTGGTTGCCGCCGGAGAGCTTGTCCACCTCGACCTTGACGGAAGGGGTGCGGATGGAGAGCCGTTTCTCGAAAGTCCTCGGCCGTGGCAATCTCCTTGCGCTGCTTGACCAGGCCCAGCCGCGTTCAGGTAGCGGCGCAGCGTGGGCAGCGAGATGTTGGTAGATGATCGACATGGGCATGATCAGCCCGAGCTGGCGCCGGTCCTCCGGTGACGTAGGCGATGCCCAGCTCGCAGCGCCTGGTCAGGCGACTTGATCTGCCTGTTCCTTCCCCTCGAAGACGATCTCGCCCGCATCGGCCGGCTCGATGCCAAACAGGGCCAGGCCCACGTCGGTGCGGCGCGAGCCGATCAGCCCGGCAAAACCCAGCACCTCGCCCTGGTAAACGTCAAAGCTGATGTCCGTGGAAGGCGCTCTCCTTGCTCAGGCCGCGCACCGACATCAGCAGTTCGCCGCGCTCTGCTTCGCTCCTTGGCGAAAAAGTCGTCGACCTCGCGGCCCACCATGTCGCGGATGACCTGTTCGGAGGTGACCTCTTCCCGCGGCGTGGACGAGATCCACTTGCCGTCGCGCAGCACCGTGACCCGGTCCGAGATCTCGAACACCTCTTCCAGGCGGTGGCCGATGAACAGGATGGCTACGCCCTGGTCGCGCAGCGAGCGCACGATGCTGAACAGTTGGTCCACCTCGTGGGCCGAGAGCGACGCCGTCGGCTCGTCCATGATCAGCACACGGACGTCGAGGGAGATGGCCTTGGCGATCTCGACCGCCTGCTGGGCGGCCAGCGTCAGGCCCCGCGCCGGCATGCGCACATCCAGCTTGACGTCCAGCTTGGCCAGAATGTCCTCGGCATCCCTGTACATCTTGCCCCAGCGCACAATCGGCCCACGATCGCGGTGGCTGATAAAGATGTTCTCGGCCACGTTCAGGTCGGGGAAGACCATCGGCTCCTGGTAGATGGCGGCGATGCCCAGGGCCTGGGCTTCTTGCGAGTTGTGGATCTGTACGGGCTGGCCATCCAGCAGGATCTCGCCCTGATCCGGCCGGTAGATGCCGGTCATGATCTTGATCAGCGTCGATTTGCCCGCCCCGTTTTCGCCCACCAGGGCGTGAACCTCGCCAGGGTAGAGGGCCAGCGACACATCATCCAGGGCCTGGGTCATGTCAAAGCGTTTGGAGATGTGCTTTGTTTCCAGAATTGGTTCCATCTATCCTGCCTCTGTCATCGCTGGTGGTACAAGCAAACGAGAAACTCCAGGCTGCTGGTCAGGAGCCGCTGCCCGAGTTTGGATAGTACTCGTCTATGTTGTCTTTGGTGATCAAGATGTGCTCGCTGTAGACGGCTGGCGGCACCGGTTCCCCCCGCAGGATCTTCTGGGCAACGTCAATCAGTCTCTTGCCGTACCGCTCGGGCCAGTAGGCGGCGGAGCCGATGAGGCGCGACCCGGGCTGGCGGATCTCTTTGCGCACGATGCGGTCTGCCCCCTGGCCCACGATGACGACATCTGCTTCGCGTCCAGCCTCGCGTGCGGCGCTGATGGCGCCGATGGCGGCGTCGTCGTTGAAAGAGATCACCGCCAGCCGGTGTTCATTGGGCAGGCGCTGCCAGGGCTTCCCGCATGTTGGCCTGGCTGATCTCGCTGGTGTTGCCGCTGTCCAGACGGATGATCCTCTTGGCCTGGTACCTCGCCGATGATGCTCCTGCAGGCCGTCAAGCTGGCCCTGGATGCGGGCCGCAGGCAGCGCGCCGGGTCGTGCGTTCCTCCAGGACGATCAGATGGTCGAAGGTGCCGTCCCAGTGCTCCGACAATCCAGCGCCCCAGGGCCACGCCCGGCCATGTGCCCGGCGCGGTAGTGGTCCACCCCAAAATAGGTGGCACCGACCATGGGAATGTCCACGGCGATGACGGGGATGTCCGCCTCGGTTGAACTTGTCCATGATCAGGCCGCCCACCTTCTCGTCGATCTGGTACTCGATGACCAGATCCACGCCCTCGGCGATGAGACGGTCGGCCACGCGCAGGGCGACCTCGCCGCTCAGCTGGTTGTCGGCCAGGATGAGGTCGACGTTGCTGACGTCCTGGGCCGCCTGTTCCAGGCCGCGGCGGACGTCGACGGGAAAGGGCATGCTCTCGCCCAGGTTGGCGAAGCCGATCTTGTAGCGGGGCATTTCTTCGCTGCAGGGTGTGTAGGACGATGTCGTGTTCTCGCCGCATACGGTGAGGATCGCGCAGGTCTGGCGCAGCTCCTCGATGTAGCGGGGCTCAAGATCGCTGTCGGTGAGGATGTGGGAAACCTGGTCCACGCTGGCAAAGGGTGTCAGGTCCACCTTGCCGAACTTGGTCGAGTCGATGAGGGCCACCACCCGCTCGGCCGACTCGATCATCCTGCTCTTGAGCTGGGCCTCCTGGATGTCGACCTGGGTCAAGCCGGTCTCGACCGAAAAGCCCGAGCAGGAGACAAAGGCGGTCTTGATGTGCAGGTTCTCGAGGATCCTCTCGCCCAGGTGCCCGACGATCAGCGCCCGTTCGGGGCGCAGGATGCCGCCGATGAGGATGATGGTGTGGCTGGGATTCTGGGACAGGGCAAAGGCGACTTCGATGCCGTTGGTGACGACGGTCAGGTTGGACCGGTCCTGCAAAAAGGAGGCAATGTGAAAGACGGTGGTACTGGAGTCGAGGAGGACCGAATCGCCGTCTTCGACCATGTCGGCCGCCCAGCGGGCGATGCGCTGCTTGGCCTGGGCGTTTACCTGGGCACGGGCCGAAAAGGAGGGACTGATGAAGCGGTGTCCATCCCTCAGCACGGCCCCGCCCCGGACGCGGGTGAGCTGTCCCGCTTTTTCCAGCGCGCGTAGGTCGTTGCGGATCGTGCCCTCGGAGACGTCCAGGCGTTGGGCCAGTTCGGTGACCTTGATGCCCGACTGGTCCCGCAGGAGCCGCAGTATCTGTTGCCGCCGTTCAAAGGTGGTCACAGTTTCGCTCGCCGCTGTGAGGTGGCACTGACGAACCCTACCGCTTCATTGTTGGTTCGTGTCAGAAGAGTATATCATGGCTAGCGAAACTTGTCAAGCTGGATTTGGATATTGTCGGAAGGTGCGTGATTCGCTGTTGAATTTTGTTGATTGGCGAACATCAGGCCCCCATCTCTTGGGAATGACCGCCAGGCGGTTGCCCCGGGTTACCCCTCGCGTTTTGAACCAAAATGCGAGGCATAGACCCTGGTCAAGACCGCGCCAAACAAAAAGATCTGGGCCAGGTAATAGATGGCGATGAGTAGCATCGCCAGTGCGCCGGCCGCCTGAAAGGCGGTCGCTACCCCGCTGTGTTTTAGATAGAAGCCTATCGCCCATCTGCCGGCCGCAAGGAGCAATGCCGTGACTGCCGCGCCTGCCCAGACGTCGCGCCAGGCGATCTCGCTCATCCGGTACGACCTTGTAGATCAGGACAAGGGCCACGGTCAGCAACCCTACAAAAGCGACCTGAGTGGCGATGGGCGCGGACCCGGCCCAATCCAACCACGAACCAAAGATAGAAACGAGGACACTGGCAAAGGTTGCGAGGATGAGTAGGAGGGCAAGACCTAGTACCATCACAAAGGCCAACAGGCGGTTCTTGATAGCAGCAATCGTTCCGGCGTAGGTAGCGGGTGGAACGTCCCAGATCGTGTTGAGCGCATATTGCAACTGGGAAAACAAGCCCGTAGCCCCGTACAGCAGCGCCCCGGCACTGATCAAACTGGCCAATGGCGAGCCCCCCGAGGTATTCAGAGCAGCGCCGGCAACCATGTCCTGGATCAGTTGGACCATTTCTGGGCCCAGGTTATCGGCAACCTGGGCCACCAGTCTATCTACGATGGCTGCTTCATTGATAAAGGTACCCGCCACGGTGATGGCCACATAGAGCATGGGCGCGAGCGAGAACATTGCATAGTAGGCCAGAGCGGCAGCCAATCGAGCGGGCCTCTTGGCGCTCCAGATCTTGGACAAGTCCGCGACGAAGTCGCGGATTGATTCCAGCTTCATGTCTCCATCACATCCGCATTCTGGCTCACCTTGCCGGCGCCATAGGCAGCGCCCCCCAACCGCCAGAACGACCATGCGCCTACCATATTCCGCCTCCGTTGTGCGTCTCGTCGGTCCCGCGGCTGCATCTCCGGCGATGGCCTGGTCTCTGGGAAGTTGTGGTACTCCAATGCTCAGGGCGTCTGTGTT
This sequence comes from uncultured Chloroflexia bacterium, assembly GCA_963700285.1. Classification (GTDB taxonomy): domain Bacteria; phylum Chloroflexota; class Anaerolineae; order JAAYZQ01; family JAAYZQ01; genus CAWANP01. The sequence goes on from CAVOXA010000005.1 coordinate 228,188, forward strand.
GTCATGCTTCGGAGCAGATCCTCCATCGCTGCCTGGCTGACGGTGAGGATACCCTTTTGGGGCCGGTCGAGATCGACGATGATCATCAAAACCGCGACCAGCGCCAGCCCAAAGAGCAAGATGGCAATGAAATCCCTTTTGCCGTCTCCACTATTGGAAATACCCACCAGAAGAAAGCTCAGCACCGTTGCTGCATACAGCACCATTCCCAGCAGCCTTGGCAGGCGAAGGTTGGCGGCAAACAGGCGTTCCGAATGAACATCGATCACTTCATTGATCGAGTCAGCGTACAGAGCCATGATGGCCGAGTCCTGCCCCTGGCTGACATGCTCCTCCACGATGGACCACAGTTGGCCGTGGATCTCTTCGGAGCGAATCAAGCCGGACTCCAACTGCGCCTCGTCGGCTGCAGCTGCAAGTCGGACTTGCACATACTCTTGCAAGAGATTGCGCGACGTGGTCCCATCGGGCTCGCCGAGAAAGTCGGCCCGCAGATAGGCTGTTCCGACCGCGTTGGCCTCGGTGACGACCATGGTCTTGCGCCCGTTGTGCTGATTGATGACAATGCCGATGGAAAAGGCAAGGAGGAACGCCATCAGACCGAGCAAACCACCGACCACCGTACCCGTCACCGGGCTGCCTTTCGAGTCGGGATCCCGGCGCTGAAGCCACATGCCGATGCGAAAGCCTATTTCGGCGGCCACAAGAACGATGCCCACTGTAATCAAGTAGACTGCCCAAAGTGGGAGTTTATCAAGGATAACCATGTTCTTACTCCTCCTGACTGATCCAGTTCTTTGTGAGGCCTCGTCCCTCCTATCCAGCGTGCTGGCTGGATGGAAGGCAGTCCAGCAGTTGCCAACAGGGATCTGCCTGTGCACGTAGTGGCGGCATACCTGCCAGGCCCAACGGGAGCCTCTCCCCACCAGAGTTACCCATTTGCTCGCAACGGCAGTTGCAAGCCTTTCTCAACTCACCGGGAAGCATTATACCATGGGCTGGGTTTAGGTGCCAGCGGAACATGTTTAACGTCTCCAACGCGAGGTTTTTTTCGGCGTGAGTGACCGGATCTCACAATAGCGATGCCGCCGGCGACGTGCGGGGGTTCCAGACGATAGCCCAGGGTGACCCGGTATGTCGCGCGGCTCGAAGGATTCGACATAATCCGGATCGCTGGCAGCCTGGCGGCTGCTGGGTGCTGGGCCCGCCGGCCCCGGTCCGGAGTTCGGTCGGCAGCCAAGTGTTCGCTTCCTGCCCGCAGTTCAGATAAGCGGCTTCCCGGTACCCTTTGACGGTATCCCCAGATGCTGCAACGCGCGCTGGCTGAGCAGAGCCACCTCTTGCTCAGCATCTCTGCCGGCTAGGGGGATCTGTCCGCCGGCCATTGTACCATGCCCACCAGCGCTGCCCTCTCCCGCCACGATGGCCTGCACCAGTTTCTCGGCTGTATGCTCCTGGCCTCTGGTGCGCACCGACAGGATCAGAGCCCCTTGGTACACGCCAGCACAGATTACCCACTGGGCATTCTCCAGCCGCAATAGGACGTCGGCGAGTTCCGCGGCCAGATCAGGATAGCGCAGAATGGCGACGTAGGCAATGATGAGGCCGTCGTACATGCGTGCTGCTCGCAGGGTAGCATCAAAGCTCCTGAAGTAGCCAACCGGAACCTGGGCGTGTTCGATACTGGCCAGGGCTGTGACGTCAATTCGGGGCTGAAGGTAGGCATAGGCTGCCGCGTCGGCCGGACTGGTATTGCGGCTCAGTCCCATTGTGATACTCTTGATGCCGTAAAACAGGGCTGTGGCCAGTGACGTGGGCGGTTCCACACCTGTCGCTTGCAGGTACTGGGTGAGGATGCTCGAAGTCGCACCCAGGGCGGGGCGGACGTCGGCAAAGCGGGCTTGCGCTGTCTCTTTGTGCCTGGCATGGTGGTCGATAACGATGACAATCCTGGTCCGGGGAGGTAAGGTGAGGTTGCCGGCTCCTGGCTGGGCGTCGACCAGGGCCAGGCTGGGTGATCCTTGCAGGTCCGCCTCAACGAGAGGCTCAAGTGGATGGTCCAGGTAACGAACTAGTGCCTTGTTCTCGGCCCGGCCGACCATGCCCTGGTAGGCGATGGTACTATCCATCCCCAACTGCTCGGTCAACAGATGGCGCAGGGCAAAGGCGCTGGCGATAGCATCGGGGTCGGGGTCGTTGTGTGGCAGGATCACGAGCCTGCCTGCTCCCCTGGCGGTCTCGTACAGTCTCTCCAATACTCCCTGTGTCATGGGCCCGCGCTCCTGGCATCTCGATTGCTGTCCAGATGTCCCTCTCTGGCTTCAGGGAGCCTTCGACCCGATGGCAGGCGCCTCTCCCGAAACCGCGTGGGAAGCGTCAGATGAGTTGTTCACCCGTCACCTCTGGTGGAACTTGCAGAACGTAGAGCGCTCGCTGCCGGAGCAGGTGGGCAACCTGCTCCGGATCCCTACCTTTCAGAGGCACCTGTCCGCCAGCGCTCGGTCCATGCCCGCCAGCCGTGCCGTCATTGCCTACGATGGCCTGCACAAGTTCCTCGGCCCTGTCGGCAGGGCTTTGCGTTCGCACCGACAGGATCAGGATACCCTGGTATACGCCCATGCAAACTATCCATTGGGACCGCTCCAAGCGCATCAGAAGGCGAGCCATCTCGGCAGTCAGGTCTGGATAGTCCATTGAACCGATGTAGGCGATTACGACGCCGTCGTAAAGGCGCGCTGCCTGCAGGGTGGCATCAAAGCTCTTGAAGTAGCCGGCCGGGACCTGCGCGTACTCGATCTCGACCAATGCCTGGGCGTCAGTGCGTGGCTGGAGATAGAAGTAGGCCGCCGCATCGGCCGGACCTGCGCCACGACTCAGCCCCAGGGTATCGGTCTTGATGCCATAGAAGAGAGCTGTGGCCAGTGCCGGTTCAGGTTCGAGACCGGCCTCCTGGAGGTATTCGGTGAGGATGGTCGAAGTGGCACCTGCCTCGAGCCGGACATCAACGTAGGCTGCCGAGGCCGTGGGCTCTCGCCAGGTGTGGTGGTCGATGACGATGGTCACCTCAGATCCGTCCGGCAAGGCATTGTTTCCGGCGCCGGGTTGGGTGTCCACCAGAGCGATGGACACATTGCCGGCCAGGTCGGCCTCCGTCAGGGGCCGCAGTGGTTGGCCGAGATAGCGCAGCAGTGCCCGGTTCTCTGCCCGGCCGACGATGCCCAGGTAGGCAAGGGTACTCTCAACGTCCAGAGCCTCCATCAGCAAGTGCCCGAGGGCGACGGCGCTGGCGACGGCATCGGGATCGGGGTTGTTGTGAGGCAGGATCAGCACATGCCGAGCTTTGCCCACTGCTTTGAAGAGTCGCTCCAGTACTGCCAATCTTACCTCCTCACGGCTTCCCATTGTCAGCCAAGATCTGTGCCAGAAGGAGAACGGGTCTGGTTGATCAGGACCCTGATCTCGCCATTGGGCACGATACACAGATCGCCGTTGGCGGCCCGCACGTAGGTCGTGCGCAGGGTGATTTGCTCCACCGTGCCCGACACATTTCCCACCTGGATGGTTTCGCCGAGGGTATACTGGTTTTCGATGATCAGCAACAGGCCGCCGATCAGGTCTTTGATCAGAGTTTGGGCCGCAAGGGAAACAGCCAGACCGGCCACGCCGAGGCCGGCCAGAAAGGGTGTAATGTCTATGCCAATGGTGCTCAAGAGCATCAGGATTGCTGCAGTAACCAACGCGATATCCAGCACCCAGCGGACGACGAGGACCAGGGTGACCAGTTGCTGTCGTCGAGCCTCTCGGATGTTCTGCACGGACCTTACCCATACTCAGGATGCGTTTCGCGGCCAGGTGTACGACAACCACGCACAACAGCGTCAATCCCACGATCAGCAAGTCGCTGGATCAGGTCCCTGGTCACTCCTTCGAATGCCATATCATGCCTCCCAACAGACTGAACTCGGCGCCACCTGCTTGGCTCTGAGGTGCAATCGCACTTGGCCTGGACAGGACCAGGATGCGTTGCATCCGGTCAATTCCTCAGAATGGCCAGAAGAAGGGCACGACCAGCACGACAATCAGCAGCACCACGAGGGTCAGCGGTATGCCCACTTTGGTATAGTCGGAGAACCGATAGCCACCGGGGCCCATGACCAATACATTGGCCGAGTGGCCGACGGGGCTGAGGAAGGCCGCAGAGGCCGAAACTGCTACGGCCATCATCAACGGGTAGGGCGATATCCCCAGATCGTTGGCGGTGTTGAGCGCAATCGGGGCCAGCAGAACGGCCACGGCCGGGTTGGGCATCACCTGGGAGGCCAGGGCAGCCAGGATGAACAGCCCGGCCAGCACCGCCAGCGGACCCGATGGGCCCACCAGTCCGACCATACCCTCGGCCAGAAAGTTTGCCGCGCCGGTTTGCTCCATGGCGATGCCCAGAGGCAGCATCCCGGCGATCAAAAAGACGGCCTTCCACTCGATAGACCGGTAGGCTTCCTCCATCGTGAGGCAGCGGGTGAGTACCATGAGCACTACGCCGGCCACAGCGGAGATGGCGATGGGCACCCAATCAAAGATGACCGGAATCAGCACAACGGCCATGATCAGGATGCCGATAGGCGCCTTGTTCAAGCGCGGCGCTTCCTGGGCCGCTTCGGTTAGTACCAAAAAGTCAGGCTCGAGGCCCAGCACTCGCAGTCGCTCGCGGGGGCCGTAGAGGAGCAGCGCATCGCCAAAGCGCAAAGCCATGTCGCGCAGTTCCGAGCGGTAGGCCCGGCCCTCGCGCCAGATGGCTAGCACGCTCAGACCGTACTTGTCGCGGAAGTGGATCTGGCGCAGCGTCCTGCCGGCCAACGTGGTCCGGGGCGAGAGCACCACCTCCACCAGGCCGACGTGTTCCGACTGCATCTCGTCCAGATCCGGCGGCGGTTCCTCATCGATCTCCAGGCCTTGCAAGCCTTCCAGGGTCAACAGGTCATCGGGCCGGCCCTTGACCAGCAACAGGTCGCCGGCGACCAGTATCTCTTCCGCGTCAGGCATGAGGTGGGTGGTGCCCTGGCGGACGATACCCATTACCCCCAGCCCAAAGGCGTCGCCCAGGCGGCTTTCGACCAGCGTCTTGTCCGCCAGGATCGAACCCTCGGGCACCCGCATGGCGACCAGCCGCTCTTCGAGGCGGTATTGCTGCGCCGTCTCGGCACCTGAGACAAGGAATTCCGACTCGACCTGTAGTGCGTCGAGTTGCTCTCGGGTCCCCTGGACCAGTAAAACGTCGTCGCGTTGTAGCGGCAGCTTTTCCAGATTGGTCCGCACCACACCGCCCCCCCGCCGGATGGCCAGCACGGCCACGCCAAAGCGGCGGCGAAACTCGATCTGCTCCAGCGTCAGGCCCGGCAGCGATGCCTGGGGAGAGAGCGCGACCTCGGCCAGGTCGATCTCGGCCGAACGCAGCCGCTCGACGGCCACGTGGTCCTCTTCCACAACCAGGGCGCGCTGCCCGCGCAGCTCGGTGAGGCGGTCGAGCCGGCCTTCGACCAGCAGACGGTCGCCGGGGAGCAGGATGGTGGCCGCGTCGGGGGCCAAGCGGTTCTGGTCGGGACGCAGGATGGCCAAAACGTTCAAGCCCAGGGCCGCGCCCAGGCGGCTTTGAGCCAGTGGTCTTCCGGCCAGGGCCGAATCGGCAGGCAGGCGGACGACGAACAACCGCTCGTGGAGGCCAAAGAACTCACCGGGAGCTGCCCGATCGTTCTCCGACAGATCCTTGATGTCCCGGGACGGCAGCAGGTGCCGTCCTACCAGGACCATGAAGGCGATACCAGCCAGCATAACGACGATACCGGTCGGCGTGTAGTCGAACATGTGGAAAGGCTCCAACCCATACTAGGCGCAGGGCCTCGCTGACCAGGATATTGGGCGGCGTGCCAATGAGGGTATTCAAGCCGCCCAGGAGCGCGGCAAAGGCCAGGGGCATCAGCAAGCGAGAAGGTGGACGGCCCGTACGTCGGGCGATGTCGACGACCACCGGCAGCATCAGCGCCGCCACGCCAATGTCGTTCATAAAGCCCGACAGCACGCCCACCGTGAGCATGATCGTGGCGATAAGCCGCGCCTCGCTCCCGCCGGCCAGGCGCAACACCGGGCGCCCGATCAGACCAGCCACACCAGTACGAGCCAGCCCGGCGCTGAGGATGAGCACCGCCCAGACCGTAACCACGGCCATGTTGGCAAAGCCGGACAGGGCCTCCGCAGGGGTGACCAGGCCGGTCAGAGTCAGGCTGACCAGCACCATGAGGGCTACCACGTCGACCCGGATCCGCTCCGTGACAAACATGACGATGGCCGCGGCCAGAATGGCCAGGACGGTGGCAATCTCGATTGACATGATGCTTGTTACTCTTCAACTCCGCTGGCATTCGATCCGATTGTACGTCAATCACACAAACGCCCGGGGATCCGGCAGCGCGATCTCGATGGCGAACCTGCGCCGGGCTCGGCGGCGCTGCCCTTCTCCATGAGGGCGGTCTGTGGTTCAGAGTCACACCCCGGGAGCGGGCGGGGCCGCCCAGTCTGGCTACTGCTCGGGCGGCGGAACCCGCACCAGGCGAGGATGGGCCACCTCCTCCAGTTCGGCCGCAAAGGACTCGAACTCATCGGGTGTGAACAAGGGCCGGCCGGGGCCGCGCATCGGCCAACCCATGATGAACGCGTCGGCCCGCGTCTCGGCGACAAACTCAAGGAGCTGCTTACGGACGTTCCCTTCACGGATCAGAAAGCCCACCTGCTTCACACCGCGCCGCTCTGCACGGTCGCACAGGATGAGCATGCTGAACTCGGCCATCTGGGTCAGTTCCTGATAGATCACACTGAGCGGGCTGCCTATGGCCGCCTGGGCCTGGAACTCGGCGTCTGCCACGTAGAGAAATGTCAGCCGCGCATCGTTCTCCAGCGCCAGTTCGATGGCGCGAGTAACTGTCGCCCGGCTCTGGGGGCTGCCTCGGACGGCACAGACGATGTGTTCCACCTTCTCTGACATAGGTTTCTCCCTCCTGCTGCTAGAGCACCAGAAAGTGCAGCAGCAGCCATATCGTGGCTAGGCTCACTGTAATAAGGAGTGCTGGGAAGCCTTTTTTGAAAAAGTAGGCGTAGGTAATGGGATTTCCCGACCGTTCGGCAATGCCGGCAGTGACCATGTTGGCCGAGGCGCCGATGAGCGAGCCGTTGCCCCCCATGGCCGAGCCGACAGACAGACAGTAGAATAGAACCTTGCTCCCTGCCCCAGGGATGGTGGCCGTCAGGTAGCCGATGACAGGTAGCATGGCGGCGGTGAAGGGGATGTTGGCGATGACCATCGACAGTATGGCGCTGAACCAGGTGACGACCAATATGGCCAGGAGCAGGTTGTCGCCCACCAGCCGCGCGAGAAGGTCGGCGATGAAGCTGATGAGGCCCACCTCCTGGATGGCGCCGACGCAGATAAACAGGGTGATAAAGAACACCAACGTCGTCCAGTCTACGGCTTCGATCATCTCCTCGATGTCAGGCCGGATCCAGACCAGGAGCGCGGTGGCGCCAATGAGCGCCGTCACCGCCGGCAGAAGGTGGATATGCTCACCCGTGACAAAGAGGACGATCATGCCCGCCCCCACCACTCCAGCCTTTTTCAGGTGATCCGGCTCGGTGATGCGCCCCCGCTCGGCCAGGGCCTTGAGCAGTACAGGTGAGAGGCCGTGCCCGCCACTGGCCTTGAACTCTTTGCGGTACACCAGTTCGCTGTAGATAACCAGCCCCAGCAGCGCCAGCAAAACGCCCGGCGTCAGGTTGACCAAAAAGTCGTTGAACGAGATCTTGGCGTAGGAGCCGATCAGAATGTTGGTCGGCGTGCCTACCAGGGTACTGATGCCCACCACATTGGAAGCCATCACCTCGGGGATCAGCAGGGCCAGAGGGGTGATGCCCACCGCCAGGGCGATCTGGACGGTGATGGGTGTCATCAACAGCATGGTTGTCACATTGTCCAGGAAGGCCGAGGCTACGCCGGTGACGACCATCAGGATGGGCAGCAGCAGCCACAGCTTTCCCCGCGAGAGCCGGTAGGCCTGGTAAGCCAGCCACTGGAAGATGCCGGTCCGTTCTACAACGGCGATGACGATCATCATGCCCATGATGAGAAAGACCACGTTCCAGTCGACGTAGCGCAGCGCCCCCTGGAACCCAAAGATAAAGAGGTCATCCATGAGGAGGGGACCTAGATAACTCACGGCAAAGATCACACTGGCGCCGAGCAAGGCTGACAGTGTGTTGTGCAGTTTGCCGGTGGCAATGAGCGCAAGAACGCCCACAAATACTGCGGTGGCAATCCAAAAAGCCGGAGTGATGCGCCGCAGCAGCGTCGTGTCGGGTAGCACCACTGACGTCCCGGCTCGTAGCGCCTCGACCGCTCCGGCGCTCAGGTCGATGCTAGCTTCGGAAAAGTGGGGGCGTACGATACGCACCGCCAGGTCATCAGGAAAGGTCTCGGGTAGGATCAGGGCGTAGCGGCCGTCGGGCTGAGTGATGGCCTCCGCAAGCAGTTGGCTCTCGACCTGCCCCTCCCCGGCGCCGGCGTGCCCGGTCTGGAGCGTAACCCCAGCCTCCCGCACCGGCTGGCCTTGGCGGTCGAGGATTACCCCAGTGAGCAGCGCCGGCAGTGGTTCTTCAGCCTGGCTGCCCCGTCCAAACACCGACAACAGCAGACTGCTGCCCAGCAAGAAGGCGACCAGCCACCAAGATCGGGATTGGCCCTTCACTGGACGCCTCCTTCGGGAAAGACCACGCTGGCTCCGGTCTGTTCCTCAGTGTGCGCGACGAACTCGTGGAGCAGTTCATGGGTAAAGACTGTATCCTCCTGTTCGACCTTGGGCCTGCCGAGCACCAGGTAGTCGGTGCCGAGTTCGTGGCACAGGCCGATGAGTTCCTCGCGGACGTTGCCGTGGCGAACCACCCCCTTGGCGGCGATGCCTTCCCGGGCAGCCGTCTCCTGGGCCATCAGCAGCATGAACTCGCCCATCTGGTGCATCTCCTGCGAGATGGTGTGCACCCGGCTGGTGGGCGTCTGGGACAGAAAATCCAGGTTCACGACGTACAGGAAGCAGAGTGGCAGGCCGGTCTCCAGAGCCAGGGCGATGGCTTTTTCAATCGTCGGTTGGCTGGCCGGTCCGCCTCGGACGGCGCATACGATTCCAGGCATGCTTCACTCTCCCTTCGTGTTTTCTTGCTCAGACGGAGCATTCTTTCACACCCGAACCAGGCCCTCAGTCAGGCAGGCGTTGGCGCCGATCAGGCCGGCAGTCGGCAACACGACTTCAGTCTGAAGAGCACCCATATCTTCTTGCTAAAGCCGGCCAGGGCAGAGACCAGCACCGCTTGGCGGTGCGCGCCATGATCCAGGCGCTTCACGGGCCGACGGCGCGGCCAAGTTGTCGCTCTCCTAGGACCTGCGACTGTACAATTGGGTACCCCGTAGAGTGACAGTTCAAGCCAGTGGCGCCTATGTGCGTCCTTTCTCTGCTTGGATCAGAACAGCGGCTATCATTATACCATGAATGGTTCGATCGCGCATCTTGCATACTGGGAACCGTTACGGCTGTTGCAAAGTCGTCATCGCGAGCGTCAGCGCCTGTCCCGAGCATGTCCTGAGTCCGCGAAGGGCCTGTCGAGGGAAAACGATCTCCACTTGTGCCCTGGGGATTGCCACGGCGCAAACAGCGCGCCTACTAATGACACCGATCCTGTCACTGCGAGGCCCGCCGTTTGGGCCGAGGCACCGCCACGAGGCCTCGCGGTGACAGTCTCCACTTGTGTAGTTGGGGATTTCTTCGATCCGGCAAAAAGCGCCTCCGCTCGCAATGACGAGGTCAGGTGTCATTCCATTTAGAGTGGCGCCCTGTCTCCGGCGTTGTCTTTCGCGACCTCAACGGCGACGGCGTGCGAGACGCTCGGGAGCAGGGCGAGCCCTGCGGATCGACCACGAGCGAAGCGGACGGCACCTACACCCTGCAGCACACCTGCGGCACGACAACGGTACGGCTGGAATTCACGACGCTGCCGGCCTGGGCCATATCGGGACCTGAGGGCAAACACAGCGGCACCAGTGTCCGGGACAGACAATAGCGACCCGCAAGCCCTGCACACCTATGTTTGGACGCTGGATACAGGTACCGGTGCGTCCAGCCCCATCCTCGAATAGCAGATGATGGCCGACATCGAGTTCTTTGGCAACGATCTGACCCTGGGCTTCCGCGACCGCTTTGGTGACCAGTGGGGAAGTTCGTCCGATTGGGGCTACTTCCTGGGCGATGGCAACGGCGACATCAAGTGCGCCAGTTGGGATGAGGGCAGCGGGACCTACATCATGGAACACAATGGGATCTGTGGCTCGCGCCAGGCCAAGGGCGCCCCGCGGGGGCCAGGCCGGGGCGATGACCCAGGCAGCGAGCTTTACTGGGGTGAAGGTGACAACGAAACCCTGGGTCCCGGCAACGAGTTCGAGGATGAATACTCCATGGGGGCGCTGGCCCAGTTCGGGACGGAGCCGCTGGCCGCCACACAGATCGACCTCAGCATATGCTTTGGCCACACGAGCTACGATGTGGGAGGCATCATCTGGCACGACAATCTCCTGGGCACACCGCTGCGTGGCTACGGTGTCTACGACTCGCGTGACGATCAAGGCACCTTCCGCAAGGCCAACGGGCTGGGCGACCTGGAGGCGCTGTGCGAGCCCGTCCCCCATTGAGATCGACAACCGGCTCTGGGACGATGCCGACTGGGACGGCATCCAGGACCCAGGAGAGGCGGGTTTGGACAAGGCAACCGTGCAACTGTGGGCAGGGAAAACCAAGGTGGGCGAGGCACAGACCAGCAGCGATGGACAGTACTACTTTGGCGGCGTCGAACAGCGCAACATGCTGTCCTGCGGCTCGGAGCTAACTCCTGGCGCGCCCCTCAGTCCTTGCAAGGTTGAAACCAACCAGGCCTACGAAATCCGTATCTCGCTGGATGGCCCAAACCTGGCCGGCCGGCTTCCGACGGTTGCGAATCGGGGGAGCGACCTCCACGACAGCGACTGTGCAGGCGGGCACGCGGGCGGCGGGGCTCACCAGGTAGAGCTCGCCTTGGCCGACGTCTTGCGGCGTACCGAGGGCCAGCGGGTAGGGCCGGGTTCGCTCGTCGCGGATCTCGGGTGTCCGGCCAAAATCCCTCGGCTCGACCAGCGAAGGAAGGTCTCTGCCTTGAGCAGAGTTGCGTTGGGCAGGCGTTGGTCGATAGAACCTGTCACGTCTTGGTTGCGGTCTATTCCTCCGCGACGATCAATGGCAAATAGATCTCAGACTGCGCGCCCTCCACTGCCAGATCCACCTTGTACGGTGTCGGGTCATGGGCCCAGACTAGTTCCGTCGATGCCGTCGCTGCCACCCCATTCACCCGGAAAGCCAGCCGCTCGCCCTCCCGGAAACCGGGGATGGGCGGATCCTCGGCGTCCTCGCCAAAGACGTGCATAACGCCATACTGGCCCTCGTGGCGGAGCATAGTACAGCCGGCCACCTCGCCGCGGGGCGTCAGTACCTCAACCACGGTTCCGGGGGGAGCCGGGTTGTCGCCGACTGCCAGCATGCCATAGACCAGGGTGAAGGTAGGCGTGGGCGCCGGGTGGCTGCAGGCGCCCCACGCGTGAAGCGGGGCGAGGTCGTCGCGAGAGCCGGGGGCCTGTGCCAGGCCCGCGTCACTGGGATAGACCAGGCTGGTCGCCTGGGTGGCATGGAGCAGGTAGCCCTGGCCGGGCTCCATGTGAGTCAGGGTGCTGTACACCGGGTCTCCGGGGATGTAGGTCTGGTCCAGGCTGTGGACCAGATCGTACTGACCGTCGATGCTGGCCAGGGCGGTACCGATGGGCAGGGTCGTATCGGGCAGGAAGCTGATCCAGTTCCAATCCGCTGCCAGGGGCAGCGGCGTGTCGACGGGGATGGCAAAGCCCTGGACTTGAAGCCCCGCTTCAATCCCACCCTCGAGGCGCAGGTAATAGCTCGCCGCGCCGGGCAGTTCGTTGAGGGTCTGGTAGACGGGGTCCAGGTTGCAGTCGTGGACGCCTGTCTGGCTCAGGACGCGGCAGTAGAGACCATCGATCGAGGCCAGGACGGCTGCCACAGAGGGGTCGGGCGGCTCCACCCGCCAGGATGCCGCGTTCCAGCCTGGCGCCAGCGTTCGGACTGTCTCACAGAGCGGGGTCGTGTCCTGGGCCACGTTAGAGTAGTCGGAGTATTGGCTGTCGCCAGACCAGTAGGCTCGGACGCGGTAGTGGTAGGCGAAGCCGCAGTCCAGCCCGCTGTCCTGGTAGGTGGTCGTGTCCGCGGCCACGGTGGCGATCTCGGTCCAACCCGTGCTGCCATCGGGCGAGCGCTCGATGTAGAAGGCGGTCTCGTCCGGCGAGTTGTCCTGCCAGGTCAGGTCGATCTCAGTCTGTGAAGAGGCTGCAGCCGCCAGACCATCGGGCGCCTGCCCGGCGCCGGTTAAAGTAGACAGGACGTGGATGTCCGTGTTATCCATCACGCCGGAGATCCGGTCAGCGTTGAATCCTGAGGCATAGATCGGTACATTGACGCCTGTATGCCCGGTAGTGGACCACGTCACCGTGGGAAAGTTGTCCTTGCCGTTGTTCTGGACCACCGTCAGACCGCCGGTCTCGTGGTCGGCGGTGACGATGACCAATGTGTCAGAGCGCCCCGCGGCCCAGTTCATCACAATCTGCACAGCATCGGCGAATTCAATAGTCTCCAGAATGTTGCGCTCGAGGTTGTTTTCATGGCCAGCGTGGTCAATGCGCCCGCCTTCGACCATCAGAAACAAGCCGTCTAGATCTGCATCGAGGATGTCCAGAGCGGTGGAGGTCATTTCGGTCAGGTGAGGCAGGGCCGTATAGCTGCCGTCATACTCGTAGGGCAGATGGGAGGCCCCGAATTGGCCGGATACCATCGTCACCTGGTCGGCGTCAAGGGCTTGCATCTCAGCCCGGTCAACGACGACGGTGTATCCGGCCGCGGCCGCTGACGCCTGGGACATGCCGTTGCCCCCCCCGCCAAAGAGCACGTTGGGCCGCGTCTGGTTCAAATAATCGCCGGCGATCGGAGAGAGGTTGTTGCGGCTCGTGTCGTGGGCGCCAAAGGCCGCGGGCGTGGCGTGGGTCATGTAGGTGGTAGTGACCAGGCCCACGTTCTTGCCCTGGGATCTGTAGAATTCGAGCGTGGTCCCTAATGCGCTGCCGTCGCCGGGGATGGCCAGGCTGATGACGCCATTATTGACCTTGACGCCTGTGGCCATGGCGGTGGCCGCCGCAGCCGAGTCGGTCACTGAGCCGCCGGAAGCGTAGGTGGTCATTTCAGCCTGATACGGCATCTGCTCGAAGGACAGTGTTCCCTCCTCCCCATTGAGGTACATGCCAGCGGCTCGCACCTGCTCAAAGCCCATGCCATCGCCAATCAAGACGATCACATTCTTTGGGTAAACCTGGCCCTGGGCGAGGGTCGTCGTTGTGCTATGTGGCAAGCCACCCAGGATCAGGATCAGAAGCAGGACCAGCCCCAACCGTGACAAGGCTCGCCAGCAAGGTAGGCAAGGAGGCTGCGCCTTGGCAGGCCGCAATCGCGCTACCCTGTTGCAATGGTCGTTCACGGAAAAGTTTCCGCCAATACAAGGATGATCTTGTTCATAGCGTTCACAGGGCCTAGATCACAGAAGATCCCTGTTGGATCCCGCCATTGAGGTGCAGGCTGGTGCCCGACACCCAGCGGGCCGCGGGGCTCACCAGATAAAGCACACCCTGGCCGACGTCCCGCGGCGTACCGAGGCCCAGCGGGTAGGGCCGGGTTCGCTCCTCGCGGATCTCGGGCGTCCAGCCAAAGTCCCTCGACTCGACCAGCGAAGGCAGGATGGCGTTGACCCGCACACCCCGCTCGGTCACCTGCTCGGCAAAGGCCACGGTAAGGCCCAGGACGCCGGCCTTGGCGGCGTTGTATGCCGGGGACATCCCCTTGCTGCCATGGTGCGCCGCCGACGAGCTGATGTTGACGATGCTGCCGCTGCCGGCCTCCAGCATCGGAACCAGCGCCGCCCGGCTGCAGTAAAAGACACCGCTCAAGTTGACGGCAATCGTCCGCTCCCACTCCGCATGGGGCAGGTCCCAGGCGTTGCCGTCCGGGGCGTCGATGGCCGCATTGTTCACCAGAATATCCAGGCGGCCGTACTCGGCCAGCGCCAGGTTCACCAGTGCCTCGCCGTCAGCGGGGATGCTGGTGTCCATCAGCATGCTCACAGCAGCGCCGCCAGCGGCCAGGATCTCTTGCACGGTGCCCGCGGCGTCCTGAATGTCTCCGATGACGATCTTGGCGCCCGCTTCCGCCAGGACCAGCGCGATGCCCTGGCCGATGCCCTGGGCGGCGCCGGTAACGACGGCGACCTGTCCATCCACCCGGTACTGATCAGACATATGCACGTTCCTTCCCTTTGCTGTGTGTGATGCCAGGCAGCGAAAACCTGGTCTTGCCCATGGAGCAGGATTGTGATACAATCCCAGCTACCGATTCAGAAAGGCGGTGACACGTACCATGAAGGCCATCCAAAGCCCAGAAGCTCCGCTGCCCGCCGGACACTATGCGCAGGCCATCGTACACAATGGCCTCGTCTATGTCTCGGGACAACTACCCGTAGATCCAGAGACTGGAGAGAAACACATTGGTTCCATCGAAGAGCAGACCAGCCAGGCCCTGAAGAACGTAGCCGCGATCCTGAAAGCTGCGGACAGTGATTTAGGTCAGGTCATCAAGGCCACGGTCTATATCTCGGACATCAGTCTGTGGGATCGAGTCAACAAAGTATACGCCGAATTCTTTGGCGCGCATCGTCCCGCCAGGGCCATTGTACCAACCCGCGATCTGCACTTTGGTTTCCAGATAGAGATCGAGGTCATCGCCGCAGTCACCGGCTGACATTGTAGCACGTCACAGGACCTGGTGCAAACCCCACTTGCCTGAGATTCTCACTTTGAAAGATGATCCACTTGCTGCAATAGGTCTGGAGCGACGGGGCCTTTGCTCACAAGACTGGGGAAAAGATCACCGGGCCTTTTGCTTCCCAGGACATCGATCGTGTACCCCGAGAAGGATCAACGCTGACTCCGGTACCGGGATCCCTGGGCACCACAGGCAGCCCAGGACATCCGCCCCATCCGTGTCTCCTCGATTTTCCAGCTAGCCTCCCCCATGGCCAGGACGTAGAGCCCGGCCTGCCCCACATAGGTCGCCGCAGCGAAACCCCATCAGCACTAGAGCCTCGTTCTCGTTCGCACAGAAGCCAACGCGCGAAAAGTCAACCAGTCCACTGGGCTGGGGGAAGCCTGCCGTCGCAAGGCAAACCCATGCACGCCTCCCGCCAGGACTCTGGTCAGGAATCTCCATTGGGGACAGATTCTGCTCAATCATCCGGTGACTCCTTGAGAGCAGCTTGATCGCGTTCTCGGCAGCGCACGGGCTTGGGTTGTGGCAGCTCCATCCACGGACCTGTGCGCCAGGTACCCCGCTGCTGGCATGGGCGAGTCTGGGCGAAAAGCGGCGAACATGCTCGCCGGAGAGGACCAGCACTTTCGAACACGATACCGCAACTGGATAGATTCCTCAATGTCCCGGGCCCTTTGCGACGTTCCTGC
Source organism: uncultured Chloroflexia bacterium (assembly GCA_963700285.1). Classification (GTDB taxonomy): domain Bacteria; phylum Chloroflexota; class Anaerolineae; order JAAYZQ01; family JAAYZQ01; genus CAWANP01. Next base: position 243,921 of record CAVOXA010000005.1, read on the forward strand.
CACGTTTGTACCACCCTGGTCTGCTGCTGTGGAGCCGGAAAAGCAGGAGCGAGCGGCGTTTATCAATAGAAAGAGGGCACCATGTTATGCTGTCGGGTAGATTGAGGCTAGTCAGCCAGGTCTTCATTCAACGAGATCAGAACAGGGAGTCAGGAGGAGGGGATCATGATGCGAGTATCCGGGGATAAAATGGGGCAACTCTCGTGGCGCTGTCCGGAGTGCGGAGAGACCATTTCTTTCGCCAGCCATTCAGCGGTCTGCCTGGCAGAGAGGTCGGGACGCTGCCAAGGTTGCCGTGCCAAAGCAACATTTGACCTGAACCCAGGCTTGGTGAGCTTCTTCCTGGAGTACTGGGCCCGCACCGATGCCTGGCCGCAGAGTAGCTCCTGGCTGAGGGCCATCCCCACCTCCGGGATCTCTATCCTGGGTCCACCTCAGCCAGCCGGGGGAAGGCTCGGCGCGCCTGGCAGGCCCGCTGCGGCTACAGCCACTCGGTAACCGGCAGGAACCGCTGGGGGACAACTGGGCTGGCGTCTCACCGGCCAGAACACCCCCGAAGCAAGGGTTCGGCACCATGAGGCCCTGAGTCCCGTCAAGCGCGATCACCCCGCGCCATTGCAGCGCTCATTGCCATTGTGGCAGAGGCGTGGTATAATCTCCCCATCCCAGGTACCCTATCGCCCGCTAGGATCCCGTGTGGATACCAAAAACCATGGGGAAATGAGCATGCCCCTCCTGAGAACGAAATTCAGTATTCCGCCACAGCGGCCAAACCTTGTACTCCGGCCGCGCCTGATGTGGCGCTTGGCGGAAGCGCAACGCCTGCAGCATCCCTTAACGCTGGTGTCGGCCAAAGCTGGCTCGGGCAAGACCACGCTGGTCAGTGAGTGGCTGCACCAACAGGACCGGCCGGCGACGTGGCTCTCGTTGGATGCCAACGACAGCGACCCACGACGGTTCTTTCGCTATCTCGTTGCGGCGCTGCAAGTTTGTGACGCTGAAATCGGCCGCAGGGCGCTAAGCCAGTTGGAGGCGCCCGTACCCCACCAACCTGATGACCTGGTCGCCGAGCTGATCAATGACGTGGCATCCGGCCCTACCCCCTTTTTCCTCGTGCTCGACGACTACCATCTCATCCAGAACGAATGGGTCCACCAGGCAGTCGGGTTCCTGGTCGAGCATCAGCCGCCCGAGATGCACCTTATCCTAGTCACCCGCGTGGATCCCCCCTCCCGCTCGCCCGGTTGCGGGGCCGGGGCCAGATCACCGAGATCCGGGACCCCGATCTACGCTTCACGGAAGGCGAAATCGCCCAGTTTCTCAACAGTGTAATGGACCTGGACCTGAGAGACAGGGAGGTCTCTGCGCTCGAAGCGCGCACCGAAGGCTGGATCGCGGGCCTGCAGATGGCGGCCATCTCGATGCAAAGCCACCGGCGGGCTGGTGACCAGACCGCGTTCATCGATGCTTTCAGCGGCACCAACCGCTTCATTTTGGACTATCTGATGGAGGAGGTTCTCAACCAGCAGACACCGGCCGTCCAGGACTTTCTCATCGAGACTTCTATTCTTGAGCGCGTATGTGGTGGTCTGTCTGACGCGGTGCGATGGGGCCCCTCCGCATCGCCGGGCGGACGGGTGGATGGTTCCGGTGCGGCAGGGACACCGTCGGATAGCACCGTGCGTGACGGCCAGGCCATCCTGGCACAGCTCGAACGACGCAATCTGTTCGTGATGCCGCTGGACGAAGAACGGCAGTGGTATCGCTATCACCATCTTTTTGCTGATTCGCTGCAAACCACACTCAAGCAGCGCAGATCGGCCGAACAGATTCGAGCGCTACACCGCCGCGCCAGCCAGTGGCACCGGGACGAGGGCTCCCTGGAAGAGGCCATGATCCATGCCATGGCTGCCCAGGATTTCGAATCAGCAGCAGCGATGATTGAACAAAATATCGCTACCATGCTCTCGCGCAGTGAGGCGCCGGTCCTGCTGAGCTGGATCGAGAAACTGCCAGAGTCGATCGTGCGTGGTCGTCCGTGGATCGATATCTATCGGGCCAACACCTTGGCGCTAAGCGGCCTCGATTGAGCAGGTTGAGCCTCTGCTCGATGCCGTGGAACAGCGGATCGAACCCGGCGCCCCCAGTGCCTCTGAGCTTCTGGGCCACATCGCGGCCATTCGCGCTTTTGTCGCCAATCTGCGCGGCGATGCGCCGCGGGCCATCGAGATGGCGCTCCTAACCGAAAGAATCTTGCCGGATGGGCACATGAACGCAAGGGGCATGGCCACCTACGCCCTGTCAGACGCCTACTTTGCCGGCGATGACATGGACGGCGCCAGCCAGGCGTCGCAAAAGATGCTGAGCGCCGGCGAAAAGACGGGCCGGTTGCTGATTGCCGTACCGGCACTGTGCGACCTGGCCGAGATCAACAAGATCCAGGGGCGACTTTACCAGGCGGAGCGGCTGTACGCGAAAGCGCTAGCATGGATGGTACAGCGCAAAGGCCTCGATACGCGGGTGCGCTGTCCGTACGAGTCTGGCCTGGCCGATCTGCTGCGCGAGCGGAACCAGCTCGCCGCAGCACGCGAACATGCACTGACCGCCATCGAGTACAGCCGGCGTTTCGGTGTAGGCAGCATCTGGGTGTCCAGCTACGTTGCGCTGATGCGCATCCTCCAGGCGCAGGGTGATGCAGAGGGCGCTCTGGAGGCCCTTCGCAACGCCGAACACACCATGCAGAACCATTGCGTCCGGCTGGCGTCGAGGATCGAGTTCAGGACTGCGCGGGTCGTACAGTGGCTGGCCGTGGGCGATCTGGAAGCAGCAAGTAGCTGGGCCCAAGAGTGCGGCGGCAGCTCGGAGCTGGAACAGATCGCGCTGGCGCGGCTGCGACTGGCACAGGGCCACAGCGCCGGTACGCAGCGCCTGCTGGAGCGACAGGCGGTGCTGGCCAAGGCGGGTGGGCGCAACGGCCGCCTGATTGAAATCCTGGCGCTGCAGGCCGTGGCCCTGGAATCTCTGGGCCAGCCCAACCAAGCCGCCACGGCTCTGGATCAGGCCCTCTCCCTGGCAAGGCCCGAGGGATACCTGCGCGTGTTCCTTGACCTGGGGGTGGCCGCTGTATGAACTGCTGAGAAAGCACGCCACGCAGAGCTCGGCGGCAGGGACCCTCGCCGGAGGCCAGTTTCGCAGTCTGCTGGATGCATTCCGGCTGGAGGGCGCGGTACGGCAAAGCTCGATGGCCGGGGCGGTATCCCAGGCGCCCTCGCCCGCTGATGGCCTGGTAGACGCCCTCACCCTCCGCGAGATAGAGGTCCTGTGCTTGCTGGCCGTGGGCCTCTCGAACAAGGAGATTGCCGGCAAGCTGGTCATTGCTCCCAGCACCGTCAAACAGCACCTGAAGAACATCTATGGCAAGCTCTCCGTGCACAACCGTACGCAGGCTGTAGCGCGCGGGCGAGAACTGGGTCTGCTCTGACTCCCGGTCGCGCTGCGGCGCCCCCTGGCTACCCCTTTTCTTCCACATAACATCCCCCGCGGGATTCCCCATTTGGGGCATGACACCGCCACGCATCAACCCTATAATGGACTTGATTTACGGAGGGCAGCCGCCAGCATACACGCCTCGCAGCGTGAAGAGTTGCCCGAGACGCTCAAGATGGCTGCCCGTAAGTGGATTGCACTGTGGCGATCAACTGCGGAAAAGGAGGAGACTGTATGGCTGACAATCGAGTGCTCGACAAGGGGGAACTCTATCACATCCGCGTCAACGGCAACCTGGATGACAAGTGGGCCGATTGGTTCGAAGGCTTTGTGATGACGTCCCGACCTGGCGGAGAAACACTGCTGACCGGGTATGTGCAAGATCAAGCGGCGTTGCATGGCGTGCTGGGCAAAATCCGGGGTTTGGGCCAACCGCTTCTGTTGGTGGCGCGGACCCACTGCCCTTGTTCTTCAAAGCGCTGTCCACGGCACGGGCGTTGTCACGAATGCACAGCCCATCACGCCGCGAGCGGGAAACTGCCCTACTGTTTCAGAGAAAAGACCGGTTGGGACAAACGCTGCGCGGCTCTGGCGCAGGGATAATGAGGAAGAGGAGGAAAGCATGTTGAACCAACAAGTAGACTCGTACCGTTTCCTGGACCATCTGACCAAGCGACTTGTTCAGAAGTGGATCAAACTCGAGACCCCGCGGGAATTCCAACGGGGAATCCCGCGGGATATCCCGTGGACACCACTGGCAAAACCACTGGAGGAGAGCAGGGTGGCGCTGATCACCTCGGCGGGGCTGGCCCTCAAAACCGACCAACCCTTCGACCAGGAGGGGGAGAGGCGGGACCCCTGGTGGGGCGATCCCTCCTACCGCGTCCTGCCGCGCACGGTGACGGAGAGCGACGTCAGGCTGTATCACATGCACGTCGATGCCCGCCTCGCGGAGGAAGATCTGAACACCTTCTTTCCTCTGCAGCGATTGCTGGAGCTGGAGGAGAGCGGCGAGATCGGGTGTTCTTCTGCCCATCACTATTCTATCATGGGCTACGTCCTGCAGCCCCAGGTCCTTCTGGAGGAGAGCGCGCCGGCCATGATCCGTCACATGAGGCAGGATGGGGTAGACGCCGCCGTACTGGTCCCGGTTTGACCGGTCTGCTGCTGGTCCGTTGGACTGGTACAGAGAGAAATCGAAGCAGCAGGCATCAGTACCATCACTCTGTCGAGCATCCCTGACCTGACGGCCTCCGTGGGCGTGCCGCGGCTGGCGGCCATCGAGCGGCCGCTGGGTTACCAGTTGGGACAGCCGGGCGACGGCGAGGGCCAGGCGGCCGTTCTGCGTGCCACCTTGCAGGCGCTGGCAGGAATGAAGCAGCCGGGCGGCGTCGTTCACTTGCCCTTCGAGTGGCCGGCCTCGGCCCAGAGACTGAACGCCCGAGCCGCCACAGCCGCCGCCCATAACAAAGTACTTGCTGCGCCACCCGTGGCACGTTCGAAACCTTTTCAACCGCCAGGTGCCCGGTACACAGCAGGCGGATCTGGCGGCCTAGCCGCATGAGGTGTCGCGGGAAGTGGTGCCGATGGTAGCCAGAGCCCACCATCGGCACCACGCGGAGCGCGGCGCCGGGTTCACCGTGTCCAGGGCTTGTCCAGGAACTCGTACCTGCTCTCTTCTAGCTCTTTGCGGATAGCCGCAATGTTGGTCACCTCGCCCCGTTCCAGGATCGGCTGGATGCGTGCGTGGCTCTCGATAAGATCAGCAACACGGATCAGGATATCCTCGGCGTGGGTGGGTGGAACCACTACGATCCCCTGCTCGTCGCCGACGATGATGTCACCCGGAAAGATAACGCACTGCCCGAATGCGATGGGCACGTTGACCTCTCCTTGCCCTTTGGGGCCAAAGTTAAAACCGGTGGTCAGACCGCGAGCGTGAACGGGCAGACCGATCTCTTGCATTTGTTCGGCATCCCGTACGGCGCCATCCACGATGAGACCCGCCAGACCGCGCTGCTTGAGACCCTTGCATATGTTGCCACCCAACAACGCGTGGTCGGTGCTGCCCCGCGCGGTCATGACCAGGACATCTCCCGGTTCGGTCAGGTCCATGGCGATCTTGCTCACGAAAAAGCTATTGGTGGGTATGCTGACCGTGACCGCAGGACCTGCGAAACATGACATGGGCTGGTAGACGGGCCGGATGCCCTGATCCACCACGCCAGCATTCTGCATGACGTCTGCCAGATCAGGCGTACCCGCTTTGCCCATGACGTCGGTCGCAGAGGGTGTGATGATCTCGATGAGCCGCGCCACCAGTGCCGGCGGCGGCCTGTCGATCTGATTGAATACTCGGTAGCCATAGGCCATGATGGAGCCTCCCTTGATCGGCAATAGTTGTTGTGGCGACAGCCGGCTTATCTCGCTTCGACCCGAGGGATGCTATGCCTTTGAACCATTCCATGAAACGTACCAGGCGATCGATCGCCTGGTTGACGATCCGCTCGCCACGCTCGGCCGATGCCAGCAGTGGATCGGAGAGGCTGCCGAGAGGGAGGCGTGATGTCGTCCATGTCGACGGCAAAGCGCACTTCGCAGCCCTCAAATCTGATGCCCGACAGCCCGCTGGGCTCACGGCCGAAAAAGTCCGCCGTGCCACAATTTTCTGCCAGATCCAGATCTACCGTGCCGGGAAACAGGTACGTCCAGAGGGAGCCCATCGGTTCGCCTCCATGCCCCATCTTGGCCTCGCCATATAGCTCCTTGGTCAATTCCTGCGTCAAGCCCATGCCGAGAGGCGAGACAATGGGAACCAGGAGGCCCCGGTCACGGCGGAGCTTTCGAATCAGGTGGCCCAGCGTGGGTTCGTTGCCTTTGTGTCCGTTGAGGAGTACGATATGCTCAAAGCCCTGGTCCATCAGGCAGTTGAGTACGTCCTGCACAACGTGAAAGAGGGTCTCACTCTGCAGGGTAACGGTGCCGGGAAACTTGCGAAAATACTCGGAATAGCCAAAGGGTAGGCAGGGAACCACCACGTCGCCGCTTTGACGGGCGGTTCGTACCGCTACTTCTTCAGCGATCAAATAGTCGCCCGTCGCAGCGTGGGGGCCATGCTCCTCGGTGGAGCCCAACGGGAAAATGGCCGCCGCTCCCCGGCCTATCGCTGCATCCACCTGCCGCCATGACATTTCTGCCGTACGTACTTGCTCCATCTACTTTTACCTCCATTTGTTCTCAGATAGGTAACGCCCATGGGCCACGAGATCGTATCGATGTGACCATGGGTCAAACTGGGTCAATCTCCCTTTGAAAGCGTGGACCGTCCGGCCGCTAGGCCAACACGTCCCTCGCCAGCATTGCTCAACGCCTGAGATGTGGATCCAGCGCGTCCCGCAGGCCATCCCCCATCAGGTTGAAACTCAGGGTGACCAATAGAATGGCCAAACCAGGGAAGACGATCAGCAAAGGAGCGCTGGTGAAAAAGTCGCGGGCAGTGGAAAGCATCGCGCCCCACTCTGGAGTCGGAGGCTGGGGGCCCAGGCCCAGAAAACTGAGGCTGGCCGCGCTGAGGATAGCCGTTGCCAGGCGCATGGTAGCGGCCACGATGAGCGGCGGCACGATATTAGGGCCGATATGGCGGGAAACGATGCGGAGATTGGCCGCGCCCAAGGACCTGGCAGAGAGGATGTAATCCTGGCCTCTGATCGACAGCGTAGAACTGCGTGCAATGCGGGCAAAGTCCGGGATAGAAGCGATGCCCACAGCGATGATGACGTTCAGGGTTCCGACTCCCAGGGCGGCGATAATGCCAATTGCCAGCAGAAAACCGGGCATAGCCATCAGAACGTCGACGAACCTCGAAATCAGCGTGTCTGTAGGCCCGCCATAGAAACCAGCCAGCAAGCCAAGGGCTGTACCGGTGAACAGGGCCAGGCCCACAGCCCCCATGGTGATCATCAGCGTGATGCGGGCGCCGATGATGATGCGCGAGAACACGTCGCGGCCCAGTTCGTCTGTGCCCAGCCAGTGAGCGGCTGATGGACCCTGAAGCCGGTTTGCCAGGTCAATGGCGGCTGGATCGTAAGGCGCGAGGTAGGGGGCCAGCAGTGCCGTCAGGAAAAAGAGGACGATGACGACCATCCCCACAACGGCTGCCCGATGGTGCAAAAACTGGCGGGCAACCATCCGCAGGTAGGACTCGCTTCTGGCTGCAGGGCCAAAGCCATTGCTATTCGAGGTTAGATCCGATGCGTGGCTCGCCTCCATGCGCGCTCGGTCAGTCATAGCGGATCCGGGATCCAGGTAGGCGTAACCCAGATCGACAAGCAGATTGACCAGTACAAAGGACACTGCAAGGACCATGATGGTGCCCTGGACCACCGGAAAATCGCGCGCTTTGATGCCGTCGACCAAGAGTCTGCCCAGACCCTGCCGGGTGAAGACGGTCTCGGTGACGACTGCACCGCCGAGAAGGTAGCCGAATCGCAGGCCGATGACGGTGATAATGGGAATCAGTGCGTTCTTCAGGGCATGACGCAGGAGTATCACCCGCTCATTCAGCCCCTTGGCTTGCGCCGTCCGCATATAGTCCTGCCGGATGACCTCGAGCAGGCTGGAGCGGGTCATGCGGGCAATGATGGCCGCCGAGGCCGCGCCCAGGGCCAGCGCCGGCAACACCAGTGCCTTCAGACTACCGGCTCCTCCTGTAGGAAACCAGCGCAGACGCACGGAAAAGAAAAAGATGAGCATCAAACCCAACCAGAAGATGGGGGTGGAAACGCCCAGGAGCGAGAGAATCATCGTGGCGTGGTCAAGCAGCGAATATTGCCGCTTGGCGGAGATGATGCCGATCACCAGCCCCAAGAGCGTAGCGATGAGCATGGCGGCCAATGCCAGCTCGGCCGTCAGTGCCACCCGGCTGAGGATCTCCTCGCTCACAGGACGCCGGGTGACGATAGAGCGGCCTAGGTCGCCCCGCAGAACCCGGCCGAGCCAAATGCCGTATTGAACGTAGAGGGGTTTGTCCAGTCCGAACTTGGCTTTGATGTTCTCAATGTCCTCTTGCGTAGCATCTTCTCCAGCTAGCGTGGAGGCCGCGTCGCCGGGTGCGATCTGCAACAGGGCGAAAACAACGAGCGACACGGCCAGCATCACCGGGATGATTTGCAACAACCGGCGTATGAGATATCTCGTCACAACGTGCCTCCGGCCCGGGCAAAAAGCCTCTTACACTTCCCCCGCCTCCGCACTCCCAGAGACCGGGACAAAATGGGGGCTGGGCAGGCGCGCCAGCCCCCATTCCCGATGCGCTACTTGGTGGCTCCGTAGATGACTACGTTCCCGGTGGGCAGGAGCGTATAGCCGGAAACATCCTTGTTGGCAGCCATGACGTTCTGTTGGACGAAAACCCATACAAAGGGAGCATCATCCCAGATGAGTTCTTGAGCATCGGCATAGAACTTGGCCCGTTCATCCAGATCGAAGGAGGTACGGCCCTGGGCCAAGAGCTCGTCAACCTCTGGATTGCAGTAGCCGGAGCGCTGAGCCGCTTCCATGATGGCTGCTTCGCAGTTGAAGAGGCGGTACAGGTGATAGTCCAGATACGAACTGGTCCGGATCTGCTGCGTGGTCCAACCAGCCATGTCGTCCGGGTGCTTTTTGAGATTCTCGACCAGGCCCGCCTGATCCACCTTGTGGAGGTTGATAGTGATACCGAGGGCCTGCCAGTAGGCTTGCAGCGCCTGCGTCACCTGTTCATCACCGGCCCAGCGACCGCTGACGTAGAAAAGATCCCCCTCAAAGCCGTCCGGATAGCCAGCGTCCGCCAGGAGCTGCTTGGCTTTCTCAGGATTGTAGGCGTAGGGTTCCAGCTCCACTGAGCCCCAGACCCCCGGTGGGCCGGACGAGTCCGCGACACGACCGACTCCCCGCATGATCTCGTTGATGATCGAAACCTTGTCCACGGCATAGTTCATGGCCTGCCGCACCTCTTTGCTGTCAAAGGGCGGCTTTGTCTGGCGCATCTCAGAGGTAACCTGGCTCAGTGAGTCATTCTTCACAACGTTTATGTTGGGGTCGCCCTCCAGACTCTGCAGGTCCTCTGGCGAGACGTTCGCGGCCAGGTCCGCTTCCCCGGTCTGCAGCATGGCCGTACGAACCGCTGCCTCAGGCACTGGCCGGTAGATCACTGTGTCCAGCTCCAGCGCCCCCCGCCAGTAGTCAGGGTTGGCCTCGTAGGTGATGTGATCGTTCGGCACCCATTCCACAAACCTAAAGGGACCGGTGCCCACTGGTTGTCGCGCGAAATCCTCAAAACCCATCTCCTCCAGGGCGGTGGGGCTGACAATGAAGGCGGAACGGTCCATGAGCAGGAATGGGAGGTCGGGGAACGGCCCGTCGGTCACGATCTGCACCGTCAGCGGATCGACGACGTTGATCTCCTTGATGACCGTGTAGGCTGAGCGTCGATTGGCGCCTACATCGGGGTCTAGGATGTACTCCAGTGTGGTCTTGACGGCGTTGGCATCAAAGGGGGTGCCGTCGTGGAAGGTGACGCCCTCGCGCAGGTTGAAGGTCCAGGTTACCTGATCGTCGCCGATCTCCCACGAAGTCGCCAGACCTCGCTCTGGATCGGGGACCATTTTCTCGTCATGGCCCACCAGCGGGTCATAGAGCAGGTAATCGAGATGGCCCGGTGGGCCGGTGGAAGTCGGTGGGTAGAGCCCGGCGGGCTCGGTGCCATCGACCAGCACGAGGCTCGTCTCCTCTTCTGTGGCTGGCACCTCGGTCGGCTCTGGGGCTGCGACCTCGGTAGCGGGCGCCGCGACCTCCTCAGTGGGCGCAGTCGTGGGCGCAGCGGTGGGCTCTGCGGGGGCTGACGCTGGCCCGCAAGCGGCCACCGCCAAGGCAAGAACCAACAGGAGCGATACCAATGGTAATACTCGGAAGCGACTCATAACTCTCTCCTTTCTTGGGGCATGTTGACCCTATGCGCTGACTTGTACCATTTGGGGCTGAACTGTTATGGTCTATCCCACCTCCTTTCGGTCTCAGCATTCACCAACTCGCCCAGTCCTCTGGCCAGATTATCCCTCTGCTGCCGAAAGGACCAGGCCTGAGGCACACTCTGGCTTTTCCTCAACATGAATGCCAAGCTCCCGGCAGCCGAGAAGGCCACTACCTGGACAGTGGGATTATAAACCAGTTCCCGACTATAGGCAAGTTCGAGGAATCCTAGGGCTTTCGAAGCAGAACTGAAGCCCACTATCAACCCAAAGGTTTTCGCCCGAGTCCCCTGGTCAGCCCACCGGGGCCGCCCTTTACCGCCAGACACAAGCGGGATGCCGAGACAGTCTGGCGCGACTCATGGCAGCGTACGAGGGTTTAGTCCGTGCCGTCGTGCGGAAGCAGGTCTTGGGCGACCTGCCATTTGCCGAGGCCTTGCAGGCGGGTCGCATTGGCCTGTGGCACGCCATCCTGGGCTTTGATCCCGAGCAGAGAACGGCCTTTTCCACCTACGCCTGGACCTCCATTATGCACCAGGTCTGGCGAGAGGTCAAGCTTGCCGAGCGTGCCCCTTGTCGAGCCATGGAACATCTTGACCTCGACGAAGCCTCTTCTTCGGCGGCGGGAACGACAGATCCAGCCCAAGCCTGGGAAGCAGCTGCCATCCGCTCCGCCTTCTGGGATCTCCTTGCCCGGCTGCCAGAGCGATTGCGCGTCGTCGTCTTGGCTCGCTGTGAATTAACTGGGAAGTCCCAAGTCTTCTATTCTGCGATCGGCGCTGCGTTGAGCGTCAGCGGCGAGCGGGCGCGCCAACTGCATACCGAAAGCCTTGATCTGGCTGCGCCAATCCCTTCACTCCCAGCAGTTGCGTTCTCTCCTGGCCCGCTACACGTTTGCCGATTACAAGACCGTCGAGGCCGACACTCAGCGCTGGTTGCGGTGGCGAGGAGGCCGACATGGCCAACCGGACGGCATGCTCCTCCATGCGGCTTCCCGCATGCGCTGTACCTCCATACAGCAGAGCTGCTACCAACCTACGGGCTCCGACAACCCGCGTCCCTGCCCGGCCAAGAAGAAAGAGCGCCAGCCACAGTCACAGAATGGCCCTTTGGCCCGCCTGGCGCCGTGGCAGGGATGAGGGGCATGATCTATGACAACTGGCTACACGGACGATGGGCAGCGACAGGTCACGGTCGCATGTACCGATACCGTGATTCAACATGATCCCTGTACGGTTGAGACACAGATCGAGATTAGCGTGCAGAACTTACCTCTGACCGCGTACCTCAGCAACACCGGCCCTGTAGACCAGGGTGTTGCGGCGACCGTCTCCTTCAGCAATCAGGCAAACCAGAGCGATGCGTCCAGGATCGACAGCCAGGCCGGCTTCCACTATGCCTATGCCTGCGACGGCGGCAGCCTGGACTCGTGCTACATACGACAACAGCATCGCCTCTGAACGGTTCCACGATCTGCAGTCTTTGCCAGCGACGGCAGCACATTCGGTGCGCGCCCGCATCATCGACAAGGACGACGGCTACAGCGAGTACACCGCACGAGGTCGTCGTGACGGAGTGGCTCGCCACCCGTGCCCGACGCAGATCTGGTCGACAGCGGCCAGACAGGCTCGGCCATCGCCCTGGACGGGCAAGCGCGACCGATCACCGGACGTCGACGCAGTGACGATGCCTGGACTGTATCGGATGATACGCTGAGCTACGAGCTTCGACGATGCGACAACGACGATCAACCTACGAAACTGGCACTCAGGTCAGCGACGAAGGCAAGCTTTGTAGCTACGGCAAATCGGAGGTGCCAGGTGACACGTGACGGGTCGGCGACCGGCGACGGCGGACTATGCCACCGATTCGACGGACGTAGAGGTCGTCAACCCTGCGCCACCTTGACGGTGGACAGCGTCACGGTCGACCGCGGACGAGGGCGAAACCGCGGCGACCAATCCGGGTACCGTCTCTGACCCCGGAGCCGACACGTGGACGCTGACCGCATCCATCGGCACGGTGGCCGACAATGGCGACGGGACGTGGAACTGGTCCTACACGACCAGCGACGGCCCCGACGAGAGCCAGGACGTCACCATCACGGCTACCGATACTGACGGCGGCGAGGGCACCGCGACCTTTGCGCTGGTGGTGAACAACTTGCCGCCAGCCATTGAGCAGGTGATCAACGATGGGCCCGTCACCGAGGGCAGCAGCGCGACGATCGACGTCAAGGCCAGCGATCCAGCAGGTGCCAGCGATCCGCTGAGCTTCGAGTACGACTGCGACAACGACCTGGCCTACGAGATCGGCCCCCAGCCCGGCGACACGTCGGCCTGCAGCTTCCAGGACAATGGGAGCTATCAGGTGAACGTGCGCGTCGACGATGGCGACGGCGGCCAGACGACCGGTTCGACGTTGGTTGAGGTGACCAACGTGGCGCCGAGCGTGGAGGCCACCGGCTCCGTGACAGACGAGAACGGCCATGCTACTGTTAGCGGCAGCATCAGCGATCCGGGCGGCGGGGACAGCTTCATCCTGGTCATCGACTGGGGCGAGGGCGAGCCGCAGGAGTACGGCTACCCGGCTGGGACGGCCAGCTTTAGCGAGCAGTACCAGTACCTGGACGACGACCCCAGCGGGACGCCGTCGGACGACTATGCCATCGGCTTGACGGTCGCCGACGACGATCTGGGCGAGGGATCTGGTTCGGCCATCGTGACGGTGAACAACGTGGCGCCTGTGGTGAGCATCGATTCAATCACGGGTCAGACCGGCCGCGGCATCGTAGAGGGCGACACTGTCCTGGCAGGCCTGCCCATCGAGGTTCAGGGCAGCTACGGCGACGTGGGCAGCCAGGATACGCATACGGCGCGGGTGGACTGGGGCGACGGGGACGATGACGAGCTGGGCGACGTGACGGGAGCGGCGAGCGCCAGCCACGCCTACGAAGCAGCCGGCGACTATACGCTGACCCTGTCGGTCACCGACGACGATATGGGCCTAGGCCAGGCGACGGCGGTCATCCAGGTGATCGCTCCTGAAGCTGCGCTTGGCAGCCAGGTCGCGGGGCTCCGTGCACTGCTGGAAGAGCCGGGGCTCGATCCGGGTGTCGCCGTCACTGTCCAGGACGCCATCGACAAGCTCGTTGGCAACAAGCGTGGGAAAGGGTCGAATGGCGCGCTGGACATGCTGGCCAAGGGGAACCTGGTGGCCGCCGTGGAAAAGATCCAGCAGGCGGTGCAGGCGCTGGAGGCGGCCGAGGCAGCCGATCCGGAGGGCGATCTGGACCTGAGCGCTCAGAAGGCAATGCTGGCCATGACGGCCAAATCGGTGGCCGTGGAAGCCATCTCTGGTGCGGAGGCTGTCGCCGACAAGCGCAATGAGAAGCGCGAGGTCGAGGCGGCCTGGGGCCTGGTGGCAGCCGGGGACGGCCTGCTGGCCGGCGGAGACTATGTCGGTGCAGTAGGCCAGTACCGGGGTGCTGTGCAAGCGGTGCAGGGCGTTCACTAGCGGGCCTCTGAGCTCTCTGCTGAAAGGTTGCGATCCGGTGTAGTGATGTCTTCGGAAGCGACCCCATGGGTGGCAGTGGTTGCTGGCCCTTGGGGTCGCTTCGGCGATCCGGGGGACCGCCTCCGCCGCCTGTAATTCCCGCACGCCTGTCCTGAGCGCAGTCGAAGGACTTTTGGCGGGGCTCCATGTAGCAGGTTACAGTCACTGGCGCCATGGATGCCCGCCAGAACCATGCGGGCATGACAGGGGCGCTGGTGGATGTCGACTGGGCCATCCTCCCGCAGGATTGCACTGGCTGCACCTCTGCTGCTGGTTGATTCTGCCAGGATCTGGTGGTCCACTACTTGCCAGAATCCTGCGGGAGGATCTCGAGTACGACTTGGCAACAACCCTGCGAAGAGAACGAACTCCCGAACTCCAAATGCTCTTGACAGAAAACCAGATCTGTTGTACACTATGAGGGACAGAAATTCCACAAGACCTTTTTGACGTATCTCCCAGCCCGTGGCGGCCCGCCCGGGTTCACGGAATTGAAGAAGTCACTTTTACTGGTTCTGTGACGACGAACGGTCACAAGGCGAGCATCATGGGAAGAAGCGCCTTCGTCGAGTACACCGCCAAAGGTATTCCGCTGCACCGGCGCGCGTCGGAGCGGGGTGCTGGTGTTGCTCTGTCTGTAGACATCTCTGGTTTTTGCCCCCCTCACCAAAGCGCAGAGGCAGGCCGTGGGTCCTGGCCGCAGCGCGGAGGAACTGCCCCGGCGCCTGTATCAAATGCACGATGCCCTGATGGCCCAGGCGGGTCCGCAAGAGATCACAACTTGGGTCGTGTGGGACGACAGCTCGCCCCATGCCCTGGACCTGAACCCGGACCCCGTGGAGGCACAGCGGATGTGGCTGCTACCGATCTTCAAGGAATGGGCTTCAGGCCCCTCGGGCCGGGACAAGCTAGGGCCGGAGGGCTAGCTGATGGGTGACGTGATCTCAGGGCGAGCAGCGGGCCATCCAGCGGTGGTTGAGGGGCGGGAGGGCGCCGGCCCCGAGCCGGACTATGCAGGCGCCATAGGACATGCATTGGCCCGGCTGAGACAGGAACTGCCGCCAGAGCTAAGCTATCACGATCTGTACCACACCGAGCAGGACGTGCTGCCAGCCGCCCGGCGACTGGCAGCACGGAACGGCGTCAGCGAGCAGGATGCCCCTCTGCTGGAAGTTGCAGCCGCCTACCATGACATTGGGTTCACGGTTCACTCGCAGGGGCACGAGGTTCACAGCGCCGAGATTGTGGCCAGCGCGTTGCCCTCTTTTGGTTTGTCTCCAGCGCAGATCGCGATCATCCAGGGGATGATTGCGGCCACCAGGTGGCCCCAGTCGCCGCGGACGCTCCTGGAAGAGATCCTGGTCGACGCCGATCTCGACGTCCTGGGGCGTGAGGACTATCCAGTCCGCAACCAGGCGCTGCGGGCTGAGTTGGCGGCCCTGGGGACATTGTTCAGCAATGAGGCCTGGCTGCGTGCCCAGCTAGCGCTGCTGGAGGATCACCGCTACTTTACCGCGGCCGCCCGATGCCTGCGCGACGAGGGGAAGCGGAAGAACATCGAGTTCACGAAGGAACGTTTGGCCAGACTCTGACCAGGCCACGGAAGGAGGAGGAGTCCATGGCGGAAGTCGCTGAAGGCACAAAGGTCTCGGCCTTTGCGGTTTTTCGCAATCGGAATTTTACCCTGTTGTGGAGCGGCCAGCTCGTCTCCACCATCGGCAACGCGCTGACCTCGCTGGCGGCGTCGATCCTGGTCTACCGCCTGACCGGCTCGGCGCTTGAGCGTCGGCCTGATGCTGATGGCCACCGTCGTTCCCACTTTGGTCGTGGGCCTCATCGCCGGCGTCTTTGTCGACCGCTACGATAGGCGGCGGATCATGATCGCCTCGGACGTGCTGCGCGCCCTCCTGGTCCTGCTCATCCCTTTCCTGGTGCCCTACAGCATTGTCTGGTTGTACGTGCTGATCATGCTCACCAGCGCCGTGGGGCAGTTTTTTGCCCCGGCGGAGGAGAGCATGCTGCCCGACGTGGCTTCGGAAGAGGAGCTGGGCGCGGCCAACTCGATGCTGGCCATCAGCTCCTTTGGCTCGACGGCCGTTGGCTTTGCCGGTGCGGGTTTGATCGCCTCGCCTGGCCTCGATTGAGTGGGCCTTCTACCTGGATGCCGCGACCTTTCTCGTCTCCGCGGTCTGCATCCTGGCCATGCGCGTGCCGTCCTTTGCCGTCGATGAGAAGACCAACGTCAAGGTCGTGCATGCGCAATCTCAAGGCCGGCCTCCAGTACCTGGTCGACTCGTCCATTCTCCGCTCGCTGTTGATTGCCACGGTGCCGATCTTTGTTGCCTTTGGCCTGTGGAACTCGCTGCTCCTACCCTTTGCCACGGAAGCGCTGGGGGCCACAGAGTTCGAATATGGCATCCAGGAAGGCCTCACATCCGTGGCCTTTGTGGCTGGCAGCCTGTTGATGGCAGGCCTGGCCGACCGCCTGCGCGAGGGCCAGTGGCTGGCTTTGAGCTGGCTGGTCATGGGCGTCGTGGGGGTCTTTTACGCCGGTGCCACGTCCATCCCGGTGGCCTTTGTGCTGATAGCGCTCTCGGGCTTTATGAACGCGCCGTCGGCCATCAGCCGCAGGCTGATCCTACAGCGCTACACGGAGCGTGAGGTACGGGGCCGTGTGGCTAGCGCTCAGTTTGTTACGCGGGATATCTTGTTCCTGGTAGGCATGGGCCTGGCCGGACTGGCGGATTTTGTGGATGTGCGCTGGATGATGCTCGCCTCTGCCATCCTCATGCTGTTCGGTGGGGTGCTGTCGGCCGTGCTGCCCGGGCTGCGGCAGCCGGCGGCGCAGTGGCGGCGGGCGGTGAGCCTGTTGCGCAGTGTGCCGGCCGCGCCGGGGCTGGAGGTGGGCCGGGCAGCGGTGCTGGCAGACCTGAACCGCTACGCCGCCCGGACGCCGGCCTTTGCCGAGCTGAGCGAGGAGGAGCGGAAGGGCCTGCTCAAGAACATGACCTACCTCGAGGCGCCGGCCGGGACCTTGGTCCTGCGCCACGGCGAAATCAGCGACGCTGCCTACCTGATCCTGGAGGGTAAGGCCGTGGTCGGGCGCGAGGAGGATGGCCGGGAGCGGGTGCTGGAGGTGCTGCGGGCCGGCGATTTCTTTGGCGAGATCGCGGCTCTGACCAATGTGCCTCGCACGGCCAACGTCGTGATCGAGGAAGACGCCAACCTGTTGCAGGTACCAGCGAAGACGCTGCGTGAGATGGCGGGCTACCCGGCGCTGAACCGTGTCTTTGTGTCCAAGATGACCGAGCGCATGATCCGCATGAACATGATCGACACGCCCCGGGTGTCGACCCTGGACCAGCAGGCAATGCGCGACCTGCGCCGCCCCGACCCGCAACCGCAGGCGGCAGGAGCCAGCGCCTAGGCGAGGTTACAGTCGGTGACTGTGCCAGCCCAACTGCCGGACTGTGGTCCGGCAGAAGCGCGGAGAAGCGGGTGAGCTCGTGCTGTGCTGAGGTCCAGCAAGGCGGTGATCAGCGTCCTTCAATTGCTCGTGCTGGACCACAGTCCAGCACATCTTGCGGAGAGATGGATCGCGGTCGGGCAGGAGCACTGAGAGGGGCGTGGCCCAACTGCCGGACTGTGGTCCGGCAGAAGCGTGGAGAAGCGGGTGAGTTCGTGCTGCCGGACTGTGGTCCGGCAGAAGCGCGGAGAAGCGGGTGAGCTCGTGCTGTGCTGAGGTCCAGCAAGGCGGTGATCAGCGTCCTTCAATTGCTCGTGCTGGACCACAGTCCAGCACATCTTGCGGAGAGATGGATCGCGGTCGGGCAGGAGCACTGAGAGGGGCGTGGCCCAACTGCCGGCTGTGGTCCAGCAAGCGAGAAGGAGTTCGTGCCGGACTGTGGTCCGGCAGAAGCGCGGGGAAGTGGGTGAGTCGTGCTGGCGGACTGTGGTCGGCGAAGCGCGGGAAGTGGGTGCTGTGCTGTCGATGGTCAAGGCGGATCAGTGCGGAAGCGTCCTTCAACTGCTCGTGCTGGACCACAGTCCAGCACAGTCCTTGCGGAGAGATGGATCGCGGGTCGGGCAGGAGCACTGAGAGGGGCGTGGCCCAACTGCCGGACTGTGGTCCGGCAGAAGCGCGGGGAAGTGGGTGAGTTCGTGCTGCCGGACTGTGGTCCGGCAGAAGCGCGGGGAAGTGGGTGAGCTCGTGCTGTGCTGAGGTCCAGCAAGGCGGTGATCAGCGTCCTTCAATTGCTCGTGCTGGACCACAGTCCAGCACATCTTGCGGAGAGATGGATCGCGGTCGGGCAGGAGCACTGAGAGGGGCGTGGCCCAACTGCCGGACTGTGGTCCGGCAGAAGCGCGGAGAAGCGGGTGAGTTCGTGCTGCCGGACTGTGGTCCGGCAGAAGCGCGGAGAAGCGGGTGAGCTCGTGCTGTGCTGAGGTCCAGCAAGGCGGTGATCAGCGTCCTTCAATTGCTCGTGCTGGACCACAGTCCAGCACATCTTGCGGAGAGATGGATCGCGGTCGGGCAGGAGCACTGAGAGGGGCGTGGCCCAACTGCCGGACTGTGGTCCGGCAGAAGCGCGGGGAAGTGGGTGAGTTCGTGCTGCCGGACTGTGGTCGGGCAGAAGCGCGGGGAAGTGGGTGAGTTCGTGCTGCCGGACTGTGGTCGGGCAGAAGCGCGGGGAAGTGGGTGAGTTCGTGCTGCCGGACTGTGGTCGGGCAGAAGCGCGGGGAAGTGGGTGAGTTCGTGCTGCCGGACTGTGGTCCGGCAGAAGCGTGGAGAAGCGGGTGAGTTCGTGCTGCCGGACTGTGGTCGGGCAGAAGCGCGGAGAAGCGGGTGAGCTGGCGCCGGACTGTGGTCGGGCAGAAGCGCGGAGAACTGGGTGAGCTCGCGCCGGATTGTGGTTCGGCAGAAGCGCGGAGAAGTGGGTGATCTTGTGCCGCATCACAGTCCGGCAGGAGCATTGAGAAGTGGGCGAGTCCTGCGCAAGCTGTCACTCGCACTGAGGGGGATCTGATGTCTGTTGTGGAAACGCTGCGCGGGATAGATCTGTTCTCTGGCCTCACTGCAGAGGAACTGGAGACCGTGGCCAGCGTGCTGGTCTGGCGCGCCTTTGCCCGGGGCGTCTATATCTTTCACCAGGGCAGCCCCGGCAAGATCATGTACCTCATTGAATCGGGCTGGGTGCGCATCTTTGCCCTGAGCGACATGGGCCAAGAAATCTCTATCGACGTCTATGGGCCGGGAGAGATCTTTGGCGAGATGGCGCTGCTGGACAGCCAGCCCCGCTCGGCAGGCGCAGTTTGCCTGGAAGCGACGACCGTGTTGGCCTTGAACCAAAAAGATCTGGAAGCCCTCCTCGATACCAGCCCGCGCCTGGCCAAAAACCTGCTGCGCATCCTGAGCGGCCGTCTGCGGCACACGGCCGGATACGCCGGGGACTTGGCCTTCCTGGACGTTTCGGGCCGGGTGGCCATGCGCCTCCTGGATCTGGCTGAGCGCAGCGGCACGCAGGCCTGCGACGAGATCGACTTGAATCTGACCCAGACCGAGCTGGCCAGTTGGGTAGCGGCCAGCCGCGAGAGCGTGAACAAAGCACTGAATGCCTTCCGTGCCCGGGGATTGATCGCCATGGACGACGGTAGCATTGCCATCCTGGACCGGCGCGGGCTGGAGGCCCAGATCCGTTACTGATGGGTGTGAGCTACTTCATAGCCAAGGTGTGGTCCAACTCACACCTGGAGTGTGGGCCATTTCATAGACAGGAAGTGGGCCACCGTGTACAATGGGGGCAAGATAGGGGAGGGTACAGTACCCTCCAAAAAAAGAGAAAGGAGAAAGTACGATGTCCAAGGAAGCAGTAGAGGCCGTTTTTGGGAAGGCAATGTTGGACGATGAGTTCCGCGACGCCCTGTTCGCGGACCCCGACCAGGCGCTGATGGCCTACGATCTGAGCGAGGAGGAAAGGCTGATGCTCAGTTCCATCGACGCCGAGACCATGGGCTCCATGGCTGGCGCGCTGGACGAGCGCATCTCCAAGTCGACCGTGAGCATGGACCTCAAGAATCCCGGGAAACCCACGACGCCCACGAAGCCCATCTACCAGAAGTAGTATCTGCTGTCTCTGCTCAAAGACGCAGGCGACGGCAAAAACGAAGAGCTAGTTTCTGAACTACCCAACCCGGTGTCGAGCCGTCCGCCAGATGCGGACGGCTTGATCCGCGTTCTGCGCAACGGGAGCAAGGAAGAAAACAGACTCGTGGGGTCGAATGGGGAGCAACCGGTCCACAGTAGACCTCCGAGGTTTCACTCAGCATGGGCTTTGCACCGCTCGGCCCAAGCCATTGCAGCCAGCGCCGTGCCTGCTCACCCGGCAAAAACCTCGGAGGCCGAGGCGCGGATTTGAGAAATCCGGAGAACCTCTATGACCGAACTGAACCATCGCTGTGAGCAGGTCCGCCTGCCCAACGGGCTGCGGCTGATTACGGCTGCCCGGCCCGGTTCCCCCACGGTGGCCCTGCGGGCCTACGTGCGCGCCGGCAGCCGCTACGACTACGAGGATGCGCCCTGCGCCCAGGTGGGCCAGGCCCACATGCTGGAGCACCTGCTCTTCAAGGGCACGGCCAGCCGCGGCCAGCGCGAGGTCTTTGCCGCCATCGAGGCGCTGGGCGGCGCGCTCCAGGCGGGCACGACCAAAGAGTGCGTCGACGTGTCGGCCGTGACCCTGCCCGGGGACCTGCCCCTGGCCGTGGAGATCGTGGCCGGGGTGCTGGCCACGCCGCGCCTGGATGAGGGCGACTTTTGGAAAGAAAAGCTGGTCGTCCTGCAAGAGATCCAGCGCGCGGGCGACCGCCAGTCGATCCTGTTCGACTTTTTCACCCAGACATTGTGGGAAACGCACCCCCTGCGCCATACCGTCCTGGGTGACCTGGCGGGACTGCAGGCCATGGATCATGACACGCTGCGCGCCTTTCACCGCCAGCGTTACGTGGGCGGCAACATGCTGCTGGTCATCTGTGGCGACATCGACCACGACAGAGCACAGGAACTGGCGACCAGCAGTTTTGGGGCGCTTCCCGCCGGACCCGAGCAGCCGCCGTTGCCCGTGGCGGAGCCACCGCTTTCCGGGACACGGACCGCCCACCTGGCCAAGGACATGCACCAGACCCACCTGCTGGCCGGCGTGCCCACGGTCGGTATGAAACACCCGGATCGCAGCGCGCTGAAGGTCATCGAGCGCGTGCTGGGCATGGGCGGCAGCGGCCGTCTCTACCAACGGCTGCGTGAGGAGCGGCAACTGGTGTACAGCGCCGGCACGGCGACGGCCAACTATGAGGACGCCGGGTTCTTTCTGGTCCAGACCGCCTGCGCCCCGGAGAAGGTGGAGCAGGCCCTTGCGGCTATCCTGGCCGAGTGGGACGCGCTGCGGTGCGATGGCGTGAGCGCCGAGGAGCTGGCCAGGGCCAAGGGCAACTATGCCGGCACGCTGGCCCGGCGCTTTGAGACCAACCTTGCCCTGGCGGGCATCCTTGGGTTGGAGGGCCTATTGTACCGCGTAGAGACGCTGCGAGAAGCCGTGGCCCGCATCAACGCGGTCAGCCACGACGACGTGGTGCGCGTGGCGCGAGCCTACCTCGATCCCGAACGCTACGTGGCCGTGACGGTCGGAAGAGAGGCATAGGACGAGATCCGTGGTACGTGTTGCGTGGTACGCAGCACGTAATACGCAACACGCACCACGTAACACGTACCACGCAACACGTACAACATGAGGGAGCCGGGCATGGAAAGCGCGACAGTTTGGGATGAGCTGGACGAGGCCGCCATGCAGCCTGACGAGGACCGCCCCGGCGTGTGGACCTGGCTCAAGGCCCAGCTAGACCTGACCCGGTACCGGCCCCAGGCGGCGGCCGGCGTGGTGTCCAGCAAACTGAAGGGGCGCGAGGGGACTTACTATGTCCTCAAGAACCCGGAGACCAAGACCTATTTTCGCCTGGGCGAGCGGGACCATTTCCTCTGGCAGCGGATGGACGGGGAGCAGACGGTCAAGGCCCTCGTGGTGGCCTACTTTCACGAATACCACGCCTTCGCCTTTGGCCGGGCTACGGAGCTGGTAGCCGGGCTGAGGGCCAGCTCGATGCTCAGCCAGCGGCCTGTGGATGTCTATCAGCGGCTGCGCGCCCGGCTGGCGATGCGCCGCCCGGGCTATCGCTTCGGCTTGGTCTGGCAGGCCTTCCTGGAAAAGCAGTTCTCCATCAGCGGGCTCGATGGCTTTGTGGGCGTCGTGCACCGTTGGGGCGGCAGGCTGGCCTGCACCTGGCCGGCTCAGATCCTCTTTCTGGCGGTTGTCCTGGCGGGGCTGTACGCCTTTGTCCAGGCCCTGGGAACCGGCGACTATGGCCTGGTGATGATCGGCGGCTCCCTCGTCCTGGGCGTCATCGGGCTGATCTTCGCCAACCTGGTTTCGGTCCTCGTCCACGAGATGGCCCACGCGCTGACGGTCAAGCACTATGGCCGCGAGGTACGGCGCGGCGGGTTTATGATCTACTTTGGCATGCCCGCCTTTTTCGTGGATACCACCGACATCTGGCTGGAGGGCAAACGGGCGCGTCTGGCCGTCACCTGGGCAGGTCCCTATTCTAACCTGATCCTGGCCGGCCTGGCAAGCGTTGTCCTGGTTGTCCGGCCCGATTTCGCCCTCAACCCCCTGCTCTTCCAGTTCGCCATCCTTTCCTATTTCACTGTCTTTCTGAACCTCAACCCCCTCCTGGAGCTGGATGGCTACTACCTGCTCATGGATGCACTCGAGATCCCCATGCTGCGGCGGAGGTCCCTGGCTTTTATCCGGGGCGGGTTGTGGGGGAAGATCAAGGCCATGCGCCCAGTTCAGACCTCGGAGGTTTCTGTGGGTACTGAGCAAGTGCGCGCGACGGGCAAGGTTGCGGTATCGGGCACGGCGTCCCGGACGGCCAAAACCTCCGAGGCCCTGAGTGCCGTACGTGCCGGCCTGGCCTCGTTCTCCCGCGAGGAAAAGATCTTTACGGTCTATGGCGCTCTCACCGCGGTCTGGACGGCCTATGCCATCTATATGGGCGCCTACTTTTGGCAGGAGCGGCTGATGGGGGCGTTGCGCGACCTGTGGACGCAGGGCGGCGGATTGGGCAAGATGGTCATCGCTCTGGGCACCGCGCTACTGAGCCTGGCCTTTGTCCTGTCCATGGGACTTGCCTTTATCAGTATGGCCCGTGGCGCCCTGGCCTGGGCCGTGCGGCGGGGACTGCTGGCCAACACCTGGCTGGTGGCGGCCATCCTGCTGTTGCTTGCTGCAGTTCTGGTACTGACGCCCGGGATCTTGGGCCAGCCCATCCTGGCCCCGGCCATTGGCGCCGCGGCCCTGACCATGGCCGTCTACTTTGCCTGGAGAAATGGGTTGGACTATGGCGGCTCCCGCCTGGCAGCAACATATTGGCTGCTTGGAGCCTCGGCGCTGGCCCTGCTGGTACTCGAAATCGGTCTCTTGGGAACAGAATGGCTGGCGACCACCTTGCCGCTCGGGCCGGAGCTTGTCCGGCTGTCGCCCATCGTCCTGGGACAGGCGGCCTTCCTCGCGCTGCTCCTGGCCGGCTTGCTGCTCTTCTCTGATACCAACCTCAAAGACCTTCGCCCCGTGGAAAAGCTCCTGATGGTCCTGGGCATCCTGGCTTCCTACGGGCTGGTACTCTTGCTGTCCGTGTCGCGAGCAGGAGCAGGTATGCCTCCGGCGGATGCGATGCTGCCGCTCAGCAGTTCCCTGGTCCCCCTGCTGGTTCTCACCCTGCTACTGCCTACGCTTTTCTCCTTCTGGCGGACAAGCTTTGGGGCCGCCTGGGCACTGCTGGCCGCGGCCCTGGCCGGGCTGGGGGCGGCCAGCCTGTTCGGACTACCCCCTCTCCTGGCCTACCTGCTCTTGGCGGGCGGGCTGCTGCTCCAGCATCTGGCCTACCGCTACACCGCTTTGCTGCCCGAACGGCCGCAGGCAAGCCTGGATCTGAGCGACAGGCGCCGGCTGCGACGATCCTTTGCCTGGATGACCTCCGCGATCCTGACCCAGCTCGGTCATCTTGCGGGAGATCGAGCCGGCCGGACCGTGTCAGAACGCTTCAACAACTATGCGCTGGTCGCTGGCTGGCGGGTGAGCCTGGTCAGGGGACGGGTAGAGGATGCTCTGCCGGAGGACTCCAGCCTCATGGAGGCCGGGCAGACCTATGCCGCGGCCCTCAATCTGCTGCTGGATCTGGTGGCCGGAGAGGTGGGTGAGAAGCTGACCAGGCGCATGTTGCAGCAGGCCTACGACGGCCTGCCCTGGGAAGAGCGCGAGATTGGGATCCAGTACCTGTTTCCGGACGTGGCCCGGGCCGGTGCCCTGGACCGGCAGTTTGAGGCTACCTCACGAGACTATCTGGCGCTGCTGCGGCGCATGCCGCTACTGGCCACCATGGACGAGGCGGAGCTGGACCTGGTCTGCTCGCGCCTTCAACCTGAACACCATGCAGCCGGCAAAATCATCATCCGCCAGGGGGAACCTGGCCAGCGCTTTTACATCGTCGAGCGGGGGCACGTGGAGGTGAGCGTGCGCGATGAAAGGGGTGTGACCGATGTGGTCGATCACCTGGACCGGGGCGACTATTTCGGCGAACTGGCGCTGCTTCAGGACGCACCGCGCAACGCCACCTGCCGGGCTGCTGTGCCCACGGACCTGCTGTCCCTGAGCAGGGAGGACTTCTATGACCTGGTCAGGGATTGCTTTGACCTCCGCGAAAAGCTGGATCGTTCCATCACCCACGCGCAACTGCTGCGCCGGATGCCGCTCTTTTCCGAGTTGGACGCGCAGCAGATCCAGCGCATCGCCGCCCAGCTCCAGCAGGAGCGTTATGAACCGGGCGCGGCCATCATCCGCCAGGGGGAGATGGGGGAGACCTTTTACGTCATCGAGTCGGGCCGGGTACAGGTGTCGGTGAGCCGGGCGGGAAATGGGGATGGGGAGCCGACGGGGCCTGAACGGGTCGTGAATGAGCGCGGGCCCGGCGAATACGTGGGCGAGATCGCCCTGCTGCTTAAGGTGCCGCGTACCGCCACGGTCAGGGCCTTGACCCCGGTGCAGGTCCTGGCGCTGCACAAGGATGATTTTGACAAGTTAGTGGCCGACCACCTGTACACCAGCCGCGTGCTGGAACAGGATGCAAGCCGGCGCATGATGGGCCTGCAGCGCACGGCTCTGTAGGACAAGTTGGCAACTTGTCCAACTGACCAGGCCGACGCGAACACCGGGCTCGTTTGTCGCCATTCGGATTCCGGTCTATAATAGCCCTGCACATCAACGACGACTTGGGCAGGAGGCACCATGAACTGTTGGCACTGCGATCGCCCGGCCCACGGCACCTGCCGGTTCTGTGGCCGTGGGGTATGCAAGGAGCACGCGCAGGGCATGCCCCACATCGAAGCGCTGTACCACAACGATGAAGGGCAGTACAAGGCCTTGGTGGTGGCGGACGCCCTGTTCTGCGGTGTCTGCCAGCCCCGAGAGGATCCGGTGGAACTGCCCGAGCTGCCTTGATGGGTGCGAGGCGGCGATGCTAACCTCCCGCAGGTTCACGTTGGATTGTGGCCTGTGGCAAACTCGTTCAGCCGTGAGTGGGTACTCCGCTCGGAGACGGAAACCTGCGGGAGGTTCCCCGGCAGCGTATCTCGACGGGGTCGGACTGGACAAACCGTCCCATCTGTGCTAGAATTTACCTACAACACAACCGCTAGTCGAACACGGCTGTTCCTCCGACTCATCGCGCTCCCAGGGGGACGCATGAGCGATACGGTGAGGGGAGCAATCCCCTTGCCCGCCATTGTGCAAAGGAGGTTCGTCACGATTGCGTGACGGCCTCTCTTTTTATTTAGCAGAGGAGGTGAAGCCCGGGAACGAGTCTGGCTTCGAACCAATACATGGATATGATTCAAGTTGAAGTCTGGTTGTATGGGCCGGTGGCCAAGTACGGTGGCGAACAGAACAAGGGCGCCTATGCCGATCTCCATCTGGAGTTCCCGGCTGGCAGCACTGTGCAGGATCTGCTGGATCGCCTGGAGTTGCCGGACGAGGAAAAGGGCATCACCTTTATCAATGGCAGCCTGGCCGCCCTGCCGGGCCTCGACTCGGACCGCGGCATCGTCCTTCAGGATGGAGACCGGGTGGGCATTTCGCACCGGCGGAGCATGTGGCCCTTCCAATACCGTTTCGGCGCCAGCCAGACAGATGACCTGGCAGACGATTTTCGCCAGCGGGGCGACCGGGGCATCCACCACGCCTACACCAAGGTCGAGGAGTAGCCGCGGCCGCGCTGCGGCGGTGCCGCAGCTGAGACACGCAATACGTATCGTGCAGCACGAATCAATCATCACCCAAGGGTTCAGTGTCTTATCAAACAGATTTGAGCCGAAGGAGGTTTCAGAATGGCAAAGATCATGCGTTTCAACATGGCGGACCGCTCCTGGGGTCTGGAGGAACTGCCGGCAGCGTACGCCGAGCTGGCCGGGCGAGGCCTGACGTCGACCATCGTCCACGACGAGGTGGATCCGACCTGCCACCCGCTGGGGCCCAAAAACAAGTTGGTCCTTTCGCCGGGCATCGTGACGGGTACCGCGGCGCCGACGAGCGCCCGCATCTCGGTGGGCTGCAAGTCGCCGCTCACCGGCGGCATCAAGGAGGCCAATGCCGGCACCAGTTTTGGCCAGGGTATGGCCAGGATGGGTCTGCGGGCTCTGGTCGTAGAGGGCAAGCCTGCGGAAGATGGCTGGTGGCTGGCCCACGTGACCTGGGATGAGCATGCGGACGCCCCCAACGTCGAGTTCATGCCCGCCGACGAGTACACGGGCAGGGACCTGTACGAGGTCTTTCCCGAACTCTTTGAACGATTCGGCAAAAAGATCGGCATCGCTGGGGTCGGCGTGTCGGGCGAGTTCCTGTACGGCAACTCGGGCGTCGTCTTTGAGGACCAGGAGGGCCGGCCGGCGCGTTATGCGGGTCGCGGCGGCGTGGGTGCCGTGATGGGCAGCAAGGGCCTAAAGTTCGTCGTCCTCGATCAAAAGGGCGCGCCCGGGGTCGAGTTGGCCGACAAGAAGCAGTTCAACAAGGGCCGCAAGGCGCTGACCGATGCCCTGATGGAACACGACATCACCAAGCCCAAGGGCGGCCTGAACACCTATGGCACGGCGGTGCTCATCAACATCATGAACGAGGCCGGCGGCCTGCCCACCAATAACTTCCGGGACGGACGCTTTGCCGGCGCGCCCAAGATCGCCGGCGAGGCCATCTTTGAGGGCAACAAGGAGCGCACCGGCAAGGAACTGTACAACCATGCCTGCAGCCCGGGCTGCGTCATCCAGTGCTCCAACACCTGGCACAACGCGGACGGCTCGGAGATGGTCTCCTGTCAGGAGTACGAGTCGATCTGGTCCCTGGGCGCCAACTGCGGCATCGACGACCTGGATGTGACCGGTGAGTTGATCAAGATGTGCAACGCCTACGGCCTGGATACCATCGAGGCCGGCTGTACCCTGGCCGTGGCCATGGAGGGTGGCCTGTGCGAGTTTGGTGATGGTGAGGGAGCCATCGCGCTGATGAAGGAGATCGGCAAGGGCTCGCCGGTGGGCCGCATCCTGGGCGCGGGTACGGCCACGACGGCCAAGGTCCTGGGCGTCACCCGGGCGCCGGTGGTCAAGGGCCAGTCGATGCCGGCCTACGAGCCCCGCGCGGTGAAGGGCATCGGCATGGTCTATGCTACGGGCACCATGGGCGCAGACCATACCCAGGGCTACACCATCGCCCCCGAGATCCTGGGCGTGGCGGGCAAGGTGGACCAGTTTGACAAGGACAAGGCGGCGTTGGCCCGCGGCTTCCTGGACGCGACGGCCTTCATCGATAGCTGCGGTCACTGCCTGTTCATTGCCTTTGCCATTCTGGACATCGCCAGCGGCTTTGAGGGCGTGGTTGAGGAGTGCAACGGCGTCCTGGGCACCAACTGGACGATGGACGACGTGGGCCGCTACGGCAAGGAAGTCCTGGCCAAGGAGCGGGCCTTTAACAAGGCGGCGGGCTTCTCAGCGGTCGACGACCGTATGCCCGAGTTCATGCAGTTGGAGACGCTGCCGCCTCACAATGTCCACTGGGACGTGGCCGACGAGGCGTTGGACGCCGTTTGGGCCGACTAGCCGGAACTTGCAGAGCCCTCCGGCAGGGGGCCGGATGAAGGCTGGCCGGAGGGTATGGCTGCTGCAAAGTCGTCATCGCGAGCGCCAGCGCCTGTCCCGAGCCTGCCGAGGGAAAGCGATCCCCACCTGTGCCCTGGGGATTGCCGCGGCACAAAAAGCGCGCCTCGCAATGACCGATCTGACCGGCAGTGCATGTCAAAGGACAATGCAACAGCTCTGCCGGATGGCCAATGTCTATGATTACGGTACAGGTAAGGCTCTACGCCACGCTGCGCCGGCTGCGACCCGATCTCGGGTTGGGGGAGGCGCTGCCCGTGGAACTGGAGGAAGGGGCCACGGTGGGCCGCCTATTCCAGGAGATGGCGCTGCCGGAGAATGAGGTCAAGATCGTGTTTGTCAACAACCTGGTCCGCGAGCGGGACCATGTCCTGGCCGACGGCGACGAGTTGGGTATCTTTCCCCCTGTGGGTGGCGGATAGAGGGTAAAACTAGAGGCCCCCGGATCCAACCAGGATCTGGGGGCCTTTGTTTTGTGGGGCTGACCTGGCTCCTATTCTTCCAGCGTGGAGACGTCCCCTTCTGGCAAGCCCATGGCCCGGGCGCGAAGGAGCCGGCGCATGATCTTGCCGCTGCGGGTCTTGGGCAGGCTGTCCATGAACTCGATACGGGATGGTTTGGCGATGGGGCCCATCTCGTGGCCGACATGCTCGCGCAGCGCGTCGCCCAGCAGATCAGAGGGCTCGTAGCCGCTGCGCAGGATGCAGTAGGCATAGATGATATTGCCCCGCAACTCGTCGGGAATGGCGATCACGGCCGCCTCGGCCACGGAGGGGTGGCTGACCAGGGCGCTCTCGACCTCGGCGGTGCCCAGCCGGTAGCCGCTGACCTTGATGACGTCGTCGATGCGGCCGATGACCCAGATGTAGCCGTCCTCGTCCTTTTTGGCTGAGTCACCGGTCAGGTACATATCGCCAAAGATGCTCCAGTACTGTTCCTTGTAACGGTCGGGATCCTGGTAGACGGTGCGCAGCATCCCCGGCCAGGGTTTCTTGACGACCAGGTAGCCCTCTTCGCCTGCCGGCACCGGTTGTCCCTGCTCGTCTACGACGTCGACGTCGATGCCGGGGAAGGGACGGGTGGCCGAGCCGGGCTTGAGCGGCAGGCTGGGCAAGGGCGTGATCATGAAAGTTGCCGGTTTCGGTCTGCCACCAGGTGTCCATGATGGGGCAGCGTCCCGCCACCAATGACGTCGTGGTACCATTCCCAGGCGGCCGGGTTGATGGGCTCGCCCACGGTAGCCCAGCAGATCGAAGGCTGGAGAGGTTGTAGCGGTCCGGCCAGGCACGGCCAAAGCGCATCAGGCCGCGGATGGCGGTCGGCGCGGTGTAGAGGATCGAGACCCCCCATTTCTCGACGATCTCCCACCAGCGGCCGGGGTGGGGGTAGGTGGGCGCGCCCTCATAGATCACGCTCGTCGCGCCCAGGATCAGCGGAGCGTAGACGATGTAGCTGTGGCCCGTGATCCAGCCGGGGTCGGCCGCGCACCACCAGGTGTCCTCCTCCTTGATGTCGAATACCCACTTGAGGGTGGCGCTGATGCCCACCTGGTAGCCGCCGTGGGTGTGGACCACGCCCTTGGGTGTGCCGGTGGTGCCTGAGGTGTAGAGCAGAAAGAGCATGTCCTCGGCGTCCATGACCTCGGTCGGCGTGGTAGGCTCGGCAAAAGGCAGGCCCATCAGTTCGTGATACCAGAAAGTCCCGGCCGGCCATCATTTGCACATCGTGGCCCGTGCGGCGCACCGTGATGACGGTTGTCGTGCTGGGCGCCCGCTGCAGCGCCTCGTCGGCGATCTTTTTCAGCTCGACGATCTGGCCACGCAGGTAGGCTCCGTCACAGGTGATGAGGACCCGGCTCTGGGCATCTTCGATGCGGGCATGCAGCGCCTCGACGCTAAAGCCGCCATAGACGACGCTGTGGGGGGCGCCGATCTTGGCGCAGGCCAGCATGGCGATGACCAGTTCTGGGACGCGGCCCATATAGATGGTCACCCGGTCGCCCTTGACGACGCCCATGTTGCTGCAGGACGCTGGCAAAGCGGTTGACCTTGCGGAATAGCTGGCCGTAGCTATAGGTTCGCACCGAGCCATCCTCGCCCTCCCAGATGATGGCCAGTTTGTTGCGCCGCCAGGTCTAGGACGTGGCGGTCCAGGGCATTGTGGACGATGTTGGTCTTGGCTCCGACGAACCACTTGAAGAAGGGCGCCTGACTGTCGTCCAGGACCTGGTCCCATTTCTGGTACCAGTCCAGCTCCTCGGCCCGATCGGCCCAGAAGGCGGCGGGATCCGCCTCCGCCTGAGCATAGACGGCCTCATAGTCGGGGACGTAGGACAAAGCGGCGAGTTCCGATGGCGGATAGTAGACGTTGGCATCAGTACTTTCTGCGTTCATGGTCTCCCCCTTTTTCTCTCGGTTAGTGGAACCGGCCCATTGTAGCACAAGTCTGGGAGCGGGTCAATCGCGCGCAGAATGCCACTACAACGAATTGGGAAAAAAACGAAAGGGGGGCTGGCGAACAGGGGGCCAACAGCCGGCCCAGAGGTGTCTTGCAACAACTGTGGAATGGCACTACAACGAATTGAGAAAAAAACGAAAGGGGAGCTGGAGCAAAGGGGACCTACTGCCGACGCAGAGGTGTCCTGCAACAACTGTGGAATGGCACTACAACGAATTGAGAAAAAACGAAAGGGGGGCTGGCGAAAAGGGGGCCAACGGCTGGCCCAGAGGCGTCTGGGATCTCTGTCTACTTGATCCGGACTGTGGTCGTGGCCAATCTTGTGCCGTGGAAATTGGCCAACATGCATAGCTGTAGATTCATCGCATGCAGGTGCGCTCGCAGTTTTTCCGCCAGTGTGTCGGTAGCCTGCTGAAGTGCAAACGCGGCAAGCAACACTTTGCCTTCCACGAGAATCAGCCGTACGTCTTGGTAACCCAGAAGATTGCCTTTGTATTCTACGGGTAGTCTCCTGATATAGTCGTAGTCCAGGCCGCTACGGCGCAACTCGATCAGGGCCGCTCGGCGATAGACCTGGTGCAGGAAGCCTGGCCCCAGGATGAAATGAACGCGATGACAGGCACGCAGGACAGCGTTGACCAGGTCCGCGTGAAGCAGTCCTGGACTAGCGGCTCTGGGCTCCCAGGTGAATTCTGTCGGACTGACCTTCAGAAAATTGGGCAATCGCTGGTCCTCGAGAGACGGGCCTCCATAATTGGCGACTATGGCCAGGTCTGCATTGCTGACTTTTAGATAGGATATGGCTTGTGCCTTGTGCAGAGGTTCGATGCTGGGTGCAACTTTCAGCTCAAGCAAGATCTTGCCGCCCTCGACCCAAGCATCGACGTAGTAGAGCCCGACCCGTTCGCCCTCGTAAAAGACTTCAAAGGACTTCTCCAACTGACAGGCGATCCCACGGTCCCTGAGCCCTAGCGCGATGGCATCCTGGTAGTATTCCTCCGTGAGCATCGGGCCCAGGGTATTGTAGACGTCCAGGAGCACACCTCTCACCTGGTAGCTGAGTTCAGGATGAATCAATCTGGCCATGCTTCTGGCCTCCGCCCTGGCTACTATCGATTCGTTCTTTTCCAAATTCGTTTCGGGTCACCGTCGATTCGTTCCTTTCCCAATTCGTTGTTGTGTTCTATGCGCCTCCGCGGTGAATCAGCTCCCACCAGCAGCCGCCATGGCCAGCGACAGGTAGCGGGTCTCGGCGCTGTCAGCGCGGGAGGAGATGAGAATGGGGACTCTGGCGCCGACGACCAGGCCGGCCATCCGGGCGCCGGCAAAGTACTGGAGACCCTTGGCCACGATATTGCCCGCCTCGACGTTGGGCACAATGAGGACGTCGGCCAGGCCGCCGATGGGTGAGCTGCTTTCCTCCAGTTGCGCGGCCTCCGGAGAGATGGCCAGTTCCAGGCCCAGGGGGCCATCGACGACGGCGCCCTCGACCCAGCCCTGCTCGGCCATTTTGGAGAGGGCCAAGGCGTCGATGCTGGCCGGGATCTTGGGATGGACGGTCTCGCTGGCGGCCAGGATGGCGACCTTGGGTTCGGCGACGCCAAAGAGGTGCGCCACCGCGACCACGTTGTTGATGATCTCCAGCTTCTGGTAGACGTCGGGATAGACCATGACCCCGGAGTCGCTGAGGTAGATGAGGCGGTCCATGCCCGGGAGTTCAAAGAGGGCCACATGCGACAGCAGCCCGCGCCCGCGAAGCCCATGGTGGCGGTCCAGGGCGGCGCCCAGCAGCTCGGAGGTCTTGACCTGTCCCTTGACGACGACGCTGGCCTGCCCCTCCCGAGCCAGGCGCACCGCGTGTCGGGCGGCGTTGAGACGTTCCGGTTCATGGTAGATGGCCGCCTGGCTGAGGTCCGCTCCGGCCTGGGCCGCCAGCGCTTCGATGGCCGGCGCATCGCCCACCAGGCTCACCTGGATCATTCCCTCCCGTTGGGCCTGGTCCACGGCCTTGAGCACCTCCAGGTCGTGGGCCGCGGCCACGGCAACCCGGACGGGGCCGGCCCGCCGGGCGGCGGCGACCATGTCGTCAAAGGACGCGATTTTCGGGATCATGGATTCTCAGCCTCTTTTTGGTTGACGACGGACGATGGACGACGGAACACGGACGCATCACGCAACACGAAACACGCACCACGGAACGCCATCATCGCACTGCACTTGACCTTTTCCACCAGGCAGGCTACATCCCGCTCTCCTGCCTCAAATAGCGCAGCGCGCTCTCGGCCAGCACGGCGGCGCCCACCGGCAGGCAGCGCTCATCCACGTCAAAGCGCGGATGGTGGTGCATACGGGCCGGGCCCTCAGCCACCAGGCCGCCCAGGGTAAAGAAGCAGCCTGGCGCCTCGCGGGCAAAGTAGCTGAAATCCTCGGCGCCCATCTCCAGCGCCGCGTCCCCCACGTTCTCCTCGCCCAGGAGATCGACGCCCACCTGCCGTACCAGCTCGGTCATGGCCGGGTCGTTGACGATGGCGATGAAGCCGGGGTGGATGGTCAGCTCAAAGTCTCCGCCCAGGGCGCGGGCCACGCCGCAGGCGCGTTCCATCTCGACAAAGAGGGTTTCCCGCAGCTCAGGCTCAAAGGTGCGGATGCTGCCGGTCATGGTCACCCTGCCCGTGATGATGTTGTCCTTGGTCCCGCCCTCAATGGTACCGATGGTGATGACGCGGCCCTGTGTCGGCTCCAGGCGGCGGGAGATCACGGTCTGCAGGGCGTTGATGACCTGGGCGCTGATTACAATCGCGTCGAAACCCTGGTGGGGATAGGCGCCATGGGCTTCATCACCCTTTACCACCAGCGTAAAGGCATCCACAGCAGCGCTGGCTGGTCCCACGCGGGTCTGGATCTGGCCCACCGGCATTTCGGACCAGACGTGCAGGCCCATTACTGCGTCCACACCCTCCATGGCTCCCTCTTCCATCATGCGCATGGCGCCGCTCTGGCCTTCTTCGTCCTGGTCCTCCTCGGAGGGCTGGAACAGGAAGCGTACCTGGCCGGGCAGGCGGCCGGCGGCGGCCTCTTCGGCCAGGAGCTGGGCGGCCCCCAGCAGGCAGGCGACGTGGGTGTCGTGGCCGCAGGAGTGCATCACACCGGGCACCTGGGAGGCGTAGGGGACGTCATTCGCCTCCTGCATGGGCAGGGCGTCCATGTCGGCCCGCAGGGCCACGCGCGGGCCCTCCTGGCCCAGGTCGCCGATGACGCCGGTCTTGCCCACACCGGTGCGTGCGGCGATGCCCAGTTCAGCCAGCCGGTCGGCAACCAGTTGGGCGGTGCGGTATTCCTGGAAAGAGAGTTCGGGGTGCTGGTGGATGTCCTGACGTACCGCGCTCAAGGTATCTTGCAGATCCTGTGCTCGTTTCACATGATGGAGGCATTATAGCACGTTCCGAGCGCTGGAGCAAGGGGCTGGAGTAGCCAGCCCAGGGCAATCACATTTGGGTTGAACTTACCCTGAGCCAAAGGCGCTAACCGCAGCAGCCGGCTGCACTCTGGCATCATGCTCGGAATCCGTCAGGCGCCTTGGGATCTGATTTGATGCAGTCGTGACTGATATTGTCCAGAATGCGGGACGTGCCTTGACAGGGGATTCAGATTGTAGTATAATAACAATGACGGAAACACCGTGAGGCGAGACTCAGGGTGCTGGTGGATAACTGACGTACCGGCTCAAGTCGTGCAGATCCTGTGCTCGTTTCAGCATTGGAGGCTCCTTGGTTCTGGGTTTGGGGCCATTATAGCACGCCACGTGCCTGCGCGCAAAGCAGGAAAGATGGCTGAGGTGGCAGTGCGGCGGCGGTGTACAGACCCTCTGGAGGCTGTCCCACTGTCTCACTATCCCGGCGTGTGCCCTCGGCGGTAACGCTTCCATTGCATAGGGCGCAGGTTCGTAACCTGACCATGCCAGTTCTCAGCACGGGACCATGGTCGGGCGGTTGGTAATCCGCACGATTTCCACCGAGATGGACACTCTGATCCCGCAGGGCTGTTGCTGTGTCCCTTGGCATACACTGCCGGCCCGATCTGTCATTGCGAGGCGCGCCGTTTGCGCCGTGGCAATCCCCAGGGCAAAGGTGGGGATCGCATTCCCTCGGCTGATCCTTATTAACTTTTTTTTAACCTAACTGTTACCAGGCGT
Source organism: uncultured Chloroflexia bacterium (assembly GCA_963700285.1). Taxonomy (GTDB): domain Bacteria; phylum Chloroflexota; class Anaerolineae; order JAAYZQ01; family JAAYZQ01; genus CAWANP01. The sequence goes on from CAVOXA010000005.1 coordinate 278,920, forward strand.
TTACCTTTATCCAGTATAATGTGTGCGGGCGCTGTGGGCTCTCGATCGCTGGCGTGCCTGGCAGTTTACCCTTCTATCGCCGAGATTGATCGATTCGAAGAGACGCTGGACCCATAGAGAAATCCGATGTTTCGCGTTCGATGGGGAATTGCAAAGGAGGAGGAGTAATGAAGACGCAGAGGATTCTCGCAATTCTGGTACTGTTGGCTCTGGTCGCGATGGCCCCGGCGGTGGCGGTCGGTGCCCCATCGGCCACGCCGCAGGTGGACGGCCGCTTTTACGGGAACAACGACAGGGCCAACTATACGATCGTGGCCACGGCGCTGGACGACCGTGGAACCCTGTACCAGCACTATGACGCGGCGAGCCAGGTGCTATACCTGGCCGTTGAGGTCGCGCCCAAGGTCAACGACAACGTCTTTGGCGACAGCAAAAACGGCAGGCCTGACCAAGCCTATGTGTACAGTTCGGGGTGGACTCAGGAGCACAGTGCCAAGAAGCTGATCAAGTCAGACAATGTTGGCCTTAGCTTTTGGTGCGGCGGCACCGTCGCTACCTGGCAGCAAGGCTACCTGTACGACAGTGATGGTGACGAGGATCCCTCCGAAGCCGACTGGCTGTCGACGCCCGCCGATGACAGTGGCGGTGGGGGGACGCCGCCACCCGGGCTCATGGCTACGGCCAGTACGGGGATGTGGAACATGAACACCTCGGCTTGGGATGTCACGCTGGGTGGGGCGCGGACCAGCAGCGACGACTGGAAATCGCCTGATGGGCCGGCAGATCGCAGCAACATGGACGGTACCGTCCTGGTGGGCGACGGCTACAGCGCTGGCGATGGCTGGTACTGGGTCGACCCACTCCACCCCGACCAGGGCTGGGAGTGGGCCATCGTCTACGAGATGAGCATCGACGTCAGTGCCTGCGGCGGACAGTACGGCGTCGACATCCTCAGCGCCCACAACTCGCCGCCCAAAGACTATAATGACGTGCCCATCCCCGTGGCCGACTTTGGCGATGCGCCAGACCCGGCCTATCCCACCTTGCTGGCCAATTCGGGCGCCTACCACGTCCTGCCTCTGGAGGGTGGCGGCCCGATGCTGGGCCCCACCGTCGACAAGGACCCCGACGGCCAGCCCGAGGCCCATGCTCAGGGCGATGACTACAATGACGAAGGGGACGACGAAGACGGCGTGTGCTTCTGTGCCGCGCCGGTGCTGTGGGGCCAGACGGGGACGGTGGATGTGGAGGTTTCGGCCCTGGACTGCTTTGTAAATGCCTGGCTTGACTTTGGAGGGGATGGGGCATGGACGCAGGCTGGCGACCAGATCCTGATGGATCTCCCTCTGGCGGCGGGCACACCCATTACCCCTCTTTCTCCGTGCCCTCAGGATCGGGTTGGTTGGTCACCTACTCTCGTTTCCGCTGTAGTACCACCGACAGCGCGACGGGCGGGTACACGCACGTTGGCCGCGCGCCCGACGGCGAGGTCGAGGACTATGAGCTGGTGGTCAACGATGTCCCGGTAGAGTTCGGCGACCTGCCGGACCTCTATGGCACCACGCTGGGCAAGTCGGGGGCCTATCACTTTGTCCTCCCAGACTTTTTCCTGGGCGCCTCGGCCGATGGGGAGGGCAACGGAAATCCCAGTCCCGACGCCGACGGTGATGACACCTGCCCGCCAAGCGGGCTGGGTGGGCAGGACGACGAAGACGGCGTTAGGTTGCCGGCAAGGCTCGATCCAGGAGGGGAGTCCTGCGTGGAGGTCTACCTGACTGACACAAGGGATCCGCGCCGGGGCGGCGTTCTGGATGCCTGGATGGACTTTGACGCCAACGGCTGGGACTCTGGCGATCGGATCATCACCGCTCACAAGCTGACCAAGGCTACCTGGAACACGATATGCTTTCCGGTGCCGCAGCGAGGGGGGACCGGGAGGACTGGCTCCGGTCGGGACCACGATCTACAGCCGTTTCCGCCTGAGCGAGGACACCGGGCGACTGGCTGCTACGATGGGGCCGACAGCCATCAGTGGCGTCGACGATCCCACGGGACCGGGTGGCAACGGCGAGGTGGAGGATTATCGGACGAGGCACCTACGGTGGCGACGGCGGTTTCTTTCACGGCCAGCCAGGCCGGGCGGTCGGTTCTTGTCGAGTGGGAGACGGCCAGCGAGATTGATAACCTGGGCTTCAACCTGTACCGGGCTGAGTCGGAGGATGGCGTCCGGATCAAACTGAACGAGGCGCTGATCCCCAGCCAGATGCCGCCAGGCAGTCCAGTGGGTGCAGCCTACGAGTTTGTGGACGAAGCCATCGAACTGGGCGTGGTCTATGACTACTGGCTCGAGGCTGTGGATATCCACGGCCAGGCGGAGACCTACGGCCCGGTCAGCGCGGGGCTGCTGACCATGGTGATTGACCCGGGCCTGTGGAGACTCAGCCCAATGACGCGTCTGAGGCCGGCGAATAGAGGCTGATAGCCGCTTGTCTGTCGACCGCCCCGGTCCTGGCCTCGACAGGGACCGGGGCGGTTCTCTTGTCATTCCCTGCCGTGCCTGCCCCCGCGTGCCTGAGAGGTTCCGTATTGCCAAGGAGCCGAGGGCCTGGGCCAGTTTTGTTACCCATTTTTAACCAGTTCGTTACCTGGCGTATACCTTGGCTAGGTACAATGGAGCAGGGGAGGTTTGTCTTCGGTCCTCTCTCGGTGATTCTCTGACGGCGGAGGCCTCCCTGTCGGCTGTTCGTTGGTCTGCGGTACGGCGGCCACGAATTCCATACGCAAAAGCAGGCGGGGAACCCACCGCCGGTGCTTAGTCAGCGCGTGACCGAGGCGTCCTTGCTCCTGACCGGGGCGACGAGCCGTGCTGATTGACTGGAGGTGCCGACCAATGGCCAGGTCCCTACGTGTGCTGATGAGGTTGGTTCTGATTTCGGGCAGTCTCTTTCTTCTTGTGCCTCGCGTCTACCGGAACGGCCCAGGAGGACCCTATGTTGCTGTGTCCAAGACGGCCACCTACCTGGGCGGCTGTCGCCGGTACGAGGTCACGCTGACCCTGACCGGCACCCGCCCCCCCCTGACGAACGCCGACGTGATGCTGGTCATCGACCGCTCCGGGTCGATGAACGATGGCGGCAATGGCTGTACGCTGCCCGGCTACGGAACCCAGGCGGCCTGTCAGACCGCGGGAGGTGTGTGGGGCATCCAGCCCTTCACCTCTGTCAAGGAGGCGGCCAAGGGTCTTGTCGCCAAACTGCAGGCCGGTGACAAAGTCGGGCTCGTTTCCTACGAGTCTTCTGCCACTGAGAACCAGGCATTGACCTCGAGCCATGGAACCGTTACCACCGCCATCAACGGCTTGAGCGTCGACTCTTTCGGGCGCACGAATATTGGAGCGGGCGTCAACCTGGCCCGACAGGAGCTGGCTGACAATGGCCGCAGCGGCGTAGAAAAGGTCATTGTCGTGATTTCGGACGGCGTCGCCAACCGGTCCCAGTCCTCTTGCTCTAACTGCGGTACCTATCCCTGCGCGAGCACTTGTTGTACCCAGGACGCCGTCGCGCAAGCTGGATTGGCCAAGACGGCGGGTTATTCGGTCTTTAGCATCTTTTTGGAGAACATCAACGACTCTGACTATGGCTGTACCGAGGCTGGGGTCAGGCAATTGGGGGAGGATACCATGCGGGCCGTGGCCTCCGGGTCTGACTTTTTCTATTCGACCGCCAACCCCACCGCCCTCGCCGCTATCTATGAAAAGATCGCCGGTCAGGTCTCGCCGGCAGCCACCGCCCTTGCCGTGTCCGATCCCATGGGCAGTGGCTTTCAGGTCGATCCCACCAGCCTGAACGCTTCGGCCGGCACGGCCAGTGTCAGCGGCCAGACGGTCGCCTGGGATCTGGATCTGCTGGGCGAGGAGACGGTGACGCTGACCTACGAGGTCACCGCCCCCACGGCCAACGCGGGTCAGGACTTGGCCGTCAACAACGCGGCGGTGATGGACTATACCGACCACCTGGGCAATGCAGCGCAGGAGCCTTTTCCCGATCCCACCGTTTGTGTCCAGCCGCCCGATCCGGTCGCTTCCTTCAGTTGGGAAGAGACCGAATGGAAGACGTACGAGTTCACCGATCTCTCAGTTCCTGGCGTCGCCGGTGGTTGCGCAACCGGTGGGGGCTGCGCCATAAGCACCTGGCTCTGGAGTTTTGGTGACGGGAACTCGTCCACGGAGCAGAATCCAGTCCATACCTACGCCAGCGGCGGCGGCCACAATGTGGAACTCACGGTGACCTGCGCCTGTGGTTGCGAGGATACCTACGCGGTCAGACCAACGTCGGTTTCCCTTTCCTCCTTCACGGCGACGTCTGCTGGCGACAGGTTGGTCCTGGCCTGGGAGACGGTGAGTGAGATCGATAA
>CAVOXA010000006.1:0-206252 GCA_963700285.1 uncultured Chloroflexia bacterium
ATTGTTTTGGGGCTACTGAGGGGGTAGGGGGTCTAGAGCTCTGGCCTTATGGACCGCTTGCGGGCAGTTCTTGAACCCAGGTTCGTACGCAAATTCATTTGCGCGCAAACTGACGTTTAGGCTACAGCAGGCCCAACTCGCGGGCGCGCGCGACGGCTTCGGTGCGCCGTTGGACCTGCAGTTTGTCGAAGATATACGCGATTGTGCCCTTTGACGGTGCTCAGGGCGAGGAAGAGTCGCTCGCTGATCTCGCGATTGGAGAGCCTGGGCGATGAGTCGGAGGACTTCCAGTTCACGGTGGCTAAGGGCTCGATCAGGGGCTGGGCCGGTGGCAGGGGGCGATGAGTTCGCCTTCGCTGTTTCCTGGATCGGATGGTGGTTTGGCTATGCCAAGTTCTCTCTGCTTCAAAGATGGCCAGCAACTTGGCGGTATAAGCCGGCATGATCCCCTGCGCGCCGCGGCGTCGGACAACGAGTTGCGCCATCGGGACCCCTCGTCGACAAAGATACGGATGAGGCCGCCGGCTCGGCCAGCGCCAGCGCGTCACCCAGCAGCTGTACAGCCTCGTCCTTCTCGCCATGTCGCCTGGAGGGCGACCGCCTGGAGCACCATCACCTTGAGCCGTTCATCCGGCCATCCCTTGGCTTCCACCTCCTGGCGCAATGGCTCCAGCACCGCCAGCGCTGCGGTGGGGTCGCCCTGGGCCAGAGAGTACGCGGGCCTGGCTGAGGGGGAGCTCGTGCGTCTGGGCCAGTTGCAGCGGCCGCCGCCAGGTCGCCCTGGTGAAGCAACGTCAAGCACCTGGGCGGCAGCGATCTCGGGCATCCGCAGCACGAAGTTATGCTGGCGTGCGGTCTGATCGGCCTGCGCCAAGATGGCGTCGCGCCGGCGCACATCTCCCCGGGCAAGTTTCAGGCGGGCGAGAAACACCTCAGCAGACAATGAACCGGTCAATATCTCCATCATACTGCCGCGCCAGTTGGAGGCTCTGTTGCCCGTGCTGTTCGGCGGCATCCAGATCGTTCCATTCGTAGAATATTCGGGCCAGGCCAAGATACGCTTCGCAGGCGAACGGGCAGCGGCGGATCACCGCCAAGTTGCAGGACACGCCGGTAGGTCTCGGCCGCCAGATGGAGCTGGTTTGCCGATTCCTGTATCTGGCCCAGGCCGATGGTCGCCACTATGTGGAATGGTATTCCCGGACGCCTGGCTGATCGATAGGCTTCGGTATAGGCCTGCCCGGCGCGGCACGGTCACCCTGGAGAAGGCAGGCAAAGCCCAGTGTTCCAGGCAGCGGTAGTGCGGAAAGGCAGGTTGTCGGGGTGCAGATACTCCAGGGCGCGGCGCGACTGGGCAATGATGGTTTCTACCTGGTACTGAGTGACAGGCCAACATGGCCCGGACGGCGGCAATTTGTCCAATCAGGTCGCGGGTCTTGTCGTCCGGCTCGGCGCCTTGCAGGGCTGCTTCAGCAGCTTGTAGTTTCTCTTCGACGCCGGTCGTTTGGCCGGTAACCATCGACAACCTGGCATACATCACCCACAACGAAGGCCTGGCATCCAGTACTGTCGTCGGCAGCGACTCCAGCCAGTCCAGGATAGAGGCCACCGCGCCACGAAAGTGCAGGGGAATCCCCTCTCCTTCAATCAGGCGCTCGGCGCGCTCAATATCATTGGCGGCAGCTGCATGGTGAAACGCTTCGATCTCCAGGCCATTCTCTTCATACCACTGGCTGGCACGGATGTGCAATTCATTCACGCGACTTTTCGCATCCTCTGTGGAGATGCGATGTTCTGGTGCAGTCGCTGCCGCAGCAAATCAGCAAAGAGATGGTGATAGCGGTACCAACGCCGCTCGTTGTCCAGGGGGACGATGAACAGGTTGGCGTGTTCCAGATATTCCAGGGTTTCCTGCCCTGAAGTAGAGGATTCAGCCAAAACAGCATCACAAAGAGAACCGCACAGGCGCTCGAGGATGGAAGTGCGCAGCAGAAAAGTCTGAATGCTTTCGGACTGGCTGTTGCAGGACTTCTTCAACCAGATAGTCCAGCACGAAATGGTGGCTGCCGGTGAAAGATTGGATAAAGCTGGTGGCGTCTTTATGTCCCTGCATTGAGATGTCGCGCGCTAATTGCAGGCCGGCAATCCAGCCTTCGGTGCGGGTTTCCAGTGCGGCGATGTCTTCTGCCGAGAGGTTCAGGCCCATCACCTGGTTGAGAAATTCGGCGGCTTCGGAGGGGGTAAAACGCAAGTCGGCGACGCGCAGTTCGGTCAATTGGCCCCGGGCGCGCAACCGGGCCAGGGGTAGATTGGGATCCTCACGGGTGGCGATGACCAGGTGCATCTGTGGCGGCAGGTGCTCGAGCAGAAAGGTGAGGGCACGTCGTCGACGCGACGTTGACACGTCGACCGGTTTGGCATCAATGACGTGGTAGTCGTCGAGGACGAGGACGAAATTGTCCGGGATGGTGGTGATTTCATTGAGCAGGGCCGTCAGAATCGATTCGGTTGGCGGTGGCTGAGGGGATTGGAGCACACCCAACACCCCTTCCCCAATACTCGCCGCAATCGTCTGCAAAGCAGCGACGAGGTAAGCCAGAAAGCGGGTGGGGTCGTTATCCCCTTTGTCCAGCGACAGCCAGGCGGCGCGAACCTTTGGTTCGAGTCGCTCGCAACCGGCGACCCATTCGCTGACCAGCGTGGTTTTGCCAAAGCCGGCCGGGGCGGAGACAAGTGTCAACTTGCGGTCGCAGCCCTGCGTTCAGTCGCTCGATCAGCCGCGGGCGCGAGACCAGCTCGGGCCGGATGGGCGGAATATACAGTTTTGTCTGCAAGATCGGATACGGTTGCATGAACATCCTTCGTGTTGCGTGACGATGGCCTCACGGTGCAAGTATATCATGTCGCAGATGAGCTGTCAAAGGGGATGCCACATCCACAGGAAACAAATCTCGCGCCAGTACCGCGAGCACGGTGCCTTGCTTATGACCAGATGCAGGAAAAGGGTAAGGAGGGCTGACACGGGACCTGGGACGAATCTGTAGGATTCACCGAATTGCTCTCAGTGCAGGGACAGCAGTGCACGCAAACAATTGGCCCTGCCGGCCTATGTACGAAGGTTGATCCCTGTAATGTGCCCGTTTTTCTGGCTGGAGACAGTGAATTCGGCGCTGTACCCGTCATCCGCCAGCTGGGAAAGTGGCGCTGGGACTACGCGCTGCGGCAAAAGGCTAACCATCAAGTCAAACTCGCCACTAGCCGTACATGGCAGCGCTTTGGGGATTTGATCCAGAATCCTGGGCAGAGTATTTGGTTGGGCTCGGCTCTCTTGACGGCCAAGCATGCCTGCCCAGTCAACTTGTTGGCACACTGGAAAAAGGGCGAGGAATTGCCTTGGCTCTTGGCCACCAACCTGGCTACCGAGCAGGATACGCTGCGGGCGTATCGCCGCCGTATGTGGATTGAAGAGATGTTCGGAGACCTGAAAGGAAATGGATTCGACCTGGAAAGTACGCATTTGCGTCATTTTGCTCGTCTGTCGCGCTTGACTCTGGCGTAGAATTGCTCTCATACGTATTCCTCCAACACTTTGTTAGGTCTTGCTGGTCTGTTCCACAGTTATGATTACTTTTCCTTTGACGTGTCCTGCTTCAAGATACCGCAGAGCTTCAGGGACCTCACTTAACGGGTAACATCTATCGATAACAGGCACTACTTTGCCGGCTTCAAAAAGCTCGGTCAAGAGAGCCAAATCTTCACTGTTGTTTGGTTTCCACATCCCGATACCGATTTTCTTACTCCCGATCATTGAAATCAATGGTCCCAGAAACACGGCCTGGAAGATTGCAGCCGTGGAACCTCCCACAGGGACGAAAACTCCCTTGGGACTCAAAGCACGCATGTAAGCAAACATCGAACGATAGTGCCACAACATCAAGAATCAGGTCATAACGCTGCCCACTCTTGGTAAAGTCTTCTTGCGTGTAATCAATGACCTGGTCTGCACCAATCGAGCGCAGCATGTCCAATTTCTCCGTGCTGTCCACACCAGTCACCTCAGCCCCAAAGTATTTGGCAAGCTGAACCGCAAACGTACCCACACCACCACCCGCACCATTGATCAAAACCTTATGTCCTGGCTGAATCGGTCCTTTATAGCGAAGCTTCTGCAAGGCGACAACCGCTGCTGTTGGTACGGCTGCTGCTTGCTCGAAGGTCATACTGGCCGGTTTCAGCCTGAGTGCTTCTTCAGGAATACATACATACTCGGCAAAAGTGCCACTACCAAGCGGAAAGGACAAGTCCCCCCATATCTCATCACCTGGCTGAAAGCGCTTGACGTTTCTGCCGACCGCTTCAACCCGCCCCGCTACGTCAGTTCCGAGTATCTTGTGCATCGGTCTTGTGGCGCCGCGATGCGGATCACGAACATACCTCTCAGGGTTTCCAAGTCGGCTGCATTCAGGGATGTCGCATGAACTTTGACGAGTGCTTCATCCTCCTTGGGAATGGGCCTTGCTACCTCTTTGAGCTGTAGAACGTCCGGTGATCCGTATCTTGTGCATACAATTGCTTTCATCTGGGCCTCCATACTCACAAGAAAAGGCGATGTTTCGGCAGCACGCTTTGTCAGGTTCAGGTCTTGGTTTCCAGAGTGATCACCACTTTTCCTCGGGCGTGACCTTCTTCCAGGTACCGAAAGGCCTCAGGGGTCTCGCTCAGCGGGTACGTTCTGTCGATGACCGGTGTGACCTTTCCAGATTCAACGAGCTCCTTCAGAACAACCAGGTCCTGATGGTTCGGTATCGCAACAAACGGGCGCTCCTTGCTGGCGCACGAACGCTGACAATACGAACGCCTTGACCACGTAGCCCATGCCAGCATGGCCGGTGTTAGGTAAGAGAGTTCCCTGGGGGGTGAGCGCGCGTCTGCAGTCTGCAAACGAATGGTTCCCCACATTGTCGAGGATGAGATCGTAGCGCTGTCCACTTGACGTAAAGTCCTCTTGGGTGTAGTCCATGACATGGTCTGCGCCGATAGATCGAACCAGGTCCACGTTCCTCGTGCTGCAGACGCCGGTCACTTCCGCTCCGAAGGACTTGGCGATCTGCACGGCAAAGGTCCCCACGCCTCCCGACGCACCGTTGATCAAGACTTTCTGACCTGGCTGTAGCTTTCCCGCATCGCAAAGGCCGCGGAGGGCAGCGACCGCCGAGGTAGGTATGGCCGCGGCTTGCTCAAACGTGAGGTTGGCCGGCTTCAGCACGAACTTGTCTTCTCCGGCACATGCATACTCGGCGCAGGCGCCGTTGCACACACCGAATACCTCGTCACCTGGTTGTAACCCCGTCACGTTCTTGCCGACCGCCTCAACGTGCCCTGCCACATCACGTCCCGGAACATAATTCTTCCTTGGCTTGAGCAGCCCGATAACCAAACGCACGGCGACCGGCATGCCCCTCATGGCGAAATAGTCCCCTGCGTGGACGGCAGCCGCGTGAACGCGTACCAGCACTCTGTCATCCGTGACCACCGGCTTGTCGATTTCCTTGAGTTCGAGGACATCCGGTGAGCCGTATTCGTTCTGAACGATCGCTTTCATGAGTATTCCTCCTGATTTGTTTTGTTATTATGCTCCACAGTGATGACGACATTTCCCTTTTTGTGCCCTTCTTCGACATACCGGTGAGCCTCGGCCATCTGTTCCAGCGGATAGCGCCTATCGATGACCGCTTTTATCTTTCCCGCCTCAATCAACTCTTTGAGGAAGAGCAGGTCTTTCGTCTTTTTTTCTGCCGACCTCAGACCCGTGGCCGCGAACTTGGCCTTCTTGCCACCTGCTATAGATGTCCATAACACTTGAAGCATTGTCCTCGGCATGGGGACCGTGGTTAGATACACTCCACTTTCCGTCAGTGAGCCTTTGCACCCTGAAAACGAACACTTGCCTACCGTGTCAAAAATGATGTTATACGTCTTGCCGTTTTCGGTAAAATCCTCTTGGGTGTAATCAATCACCTGATCGGCTCCCAAAGACTTGACCCATTCCAAATTCGTGGTGCTGCATACCCCAGTCACCTCTGCTCCATAGTACTTGGCCAGTTGTACCGCAGCAGCGCCAACCGATCCAGAAGCGCCATAAATCAGCACGGTTTGTTCACTCTGGATATTGCCCTTATCTCGAAGGAAAGGCAGTGCGGTTAATGCCCCATTCGGAACGCTGGCCGCTTCCTCATAGCTCATATTGGCCGGCTTCAGGGCCAGCGCCCCGTCTTCAGGCATACATTTGTATTCTGCATACGCGCCAAACGCGCCGATGCCAAATACTTGGTCGCCTGGCTTGAATCGGGTCACATCTCTGCCTATGGCTTCAACCTCCCCGGCCAGCTCTTGCCCCAGTATCGGGTTTCTGGGTTTCCGAAAACCGTTGAAACCCGGGGAAGCTCTCATGTCTGGGTCTTCTTTTACGACGGTTGTCGCATATATTTTTATCAGCACTTCATTGTCTTTGGGCGTGGGCTTTGCCACCTCTTGGAGCTGAAGAACATCTGGCGGGCCAAATCTTGTGTATACGATTGCTTTCATGCGTTTCCTCCGAGATTATTCTTGAAATCGGAGTATTGGAGGGGTGAGTACCCTCTCCAATACTCCGACTCGCTTTAGGCATGAGTTCGCACAGGTTTCTGTGGACAGATTCGGCTCTTTAGGCCGCCGCGCTGGGGCTACGGCGCAACATACGATCCCCAGCCATACGAACCACACGATCTGAACCAGCCCAAAAATCATCCCTACCTCGCCGAGCCCCGGCAAAGCCGAGAGGATGCCCGCCACACCGATCACCAGGCCAAGGTAGTTCAGTGCCTTGGGAAGCCCTCCTGCCCGCAAAGCTGCCCAACTTATCAGTAGAATCCATAGGCCGCCCAGAATCTCATTCCCGCCGCCTATTCCATTACACACAGATTCAATCGCCAACCAGACCGTCGTAGCTTGAGCCGGGTCTTGGCCATAGAGATCGACGACAGTGTCCATGCCGATATTCCAGATCATGCCGCTGGCAATGACCACGGTGGCCCAGATCATCCCGATGACGGTCGCTGTCTGCATCATTGCCGGCGAGCCGGCCTTCAACCGCTCGTAGAGCGCCAGCGCCAGGACAACCAGAAACGATGGCCCATACCTGATAGACGATTAGGTACAGTATGTGCAGGCTGACCTGGTTGTCCATGAGTACAGCCATCTGCTGGACAGGGTCGTCCGGCCAGCCCACTATGAGGCCAAAACCCAACATACCCACCACGTATGCTGCTCCCGCGTACAGTGCGGCAATGCCGCCCATCTTTTGTAAATTCTTCATCATTTATCTCCTTCATTCATTTTATTGATAGTTTGTATTGAAATCAATGTCATTCCCAAGTCACGCACTTTTTTAGCAAGCCATGCAACGCGGCCTGGTCGACCACCGGGCCGGTTAAAAGCGTATCGCCGTTGTCTTCCAGCGTGATGGTCAGGCCCTCAAACCAGTCTGTCCACTGAGAACCCAGATGGCCCTTGATCCTGATCTGATAGACCATGGGTTGACTTGGATCAGTTTTTGGATCGCGTTTGTTTGACATTACCCTGTACCTTCTGTGGTCGCGTCATAACCGTCTGTACCACTTGCTCAATGTACAAGCAGTATATCGCCAACACGGTGTTGCCGTATAGACACTTTGGTGTTGATTGGTGGTGTTGTTTTTAGCTGCTGAGGGGATGAATGCTGAGGAATCTCGGTATTGGCTACAACAGACCCAACTCGCGGGCACGCGCGACAGCTTCGGTGCGGCTTTGAACTTGCAGTTTGTCAAAGATTCTGCGGTTGTGCCCTTTGACCGTGTCCAGGGCGAGGAAAAGCCGCTCGCCAATCTCACGATTCGAGAGTCCCTGGGCAATGAGTTGTAGTACTTCTAACTCGCGTTGGCTCAATGGCTCGATCAAGGGGCTGGGCAGGTGAGGCAGGGGGCAGGATTTGTCTTCGCTCTTCCCTGGGCTGGCCGCAGGCCAGCCAGGCCAGGCTGCTCCTCCGCTTCAAAGACAGCCAGCAACTTGCCGGTATAGTCCGGCATCATCCCGCGAGCGGCTGCTTCGGACAACAGCTGAGCCATCGGCAGCCCTTCGTCCACAAAGAGACGGATGAAGCCGCCCGGCTCGGCCAGCGCCAGCGCCTCACCCAGCAGTTGCACAGCCTTGTCCTTTTCGCCATGCGCACGGTAGAGCGACCGCCTGTAGAACCATCACCTTGAGCCGTTCATCCGCCCAACCCTTGGCTTCCATCTGCTGGCGCAATGGCTCCAGCACCGCCAGCGCTGCGGACGGGTCTCCCTGGGCCAGGTGTACCCGGGCCTGGCTGATGGGGAGTTCGTGCGTCTGAGCCAGATGAGCGGCTGCCGCCAGATCGCCCTGTCGAAGCAGGACAAGCACTTGTGCGGCAGCAACCTCAGGTATCCGATGCACAAAGTTATGCTGGCGCACGGACTGCTCGGTCTCCGCTAACATCGCGGCCGCGCCGGCCACATCTCCCCGGGCCAGTTTCAGGCGGGCGAGAAACACCTCACAGACAACGAATCTGTCAGCGTTTTCTGACTGCCGCGCCAGTTGGACGCTCTGCTGCCCGTGTTGTTGGGCGGCATCCAGGTCGTTCCATTCGTAGCATATGCGGGCCAGACCAAGATGCGCATCGCTGGCAATCGGCAGCGGCTGATCACCAAACAGTTGCAGGACGCGCCGGTAGGTCTGAGCTGCCAGATGGAGCTGGTTTTCTGATTCCTGTAGGCTGCCCAGGCCGATTGTAGCCGCTATGGTGGTGATGATATTCCCAGACGCCTGACTGATGGAGATGGCTTCGGTATAGGCCCGGCTGGCTGCGGCACGGTCTCCCTGGAGATGGTAGGCATACCCCAGCTTCCAGATGGTGAAAGTGCGGAAAGACAGGTTGTCGGGGTGCAGATACTCCAGGGCGCGGTGCGACAGGGCAATGCTGGTTTCCACCTGGTACTGATTGAGAGCCAACGTGGCCCGTATGGCGGCAATACGCCCTATAGTATCCCGGGTCTTGTCGACAGGGCCCTCGACTTCGCTCGGGACATGCCCGGCGCCTTTCAGGGCTGCTTCGGCAGCTTGTAGTTTCTGTTCAGCAGCAGTCTGTTGGCCAGAAACCAGTAACACTGAGGCATACGTCGTCCACAACGAGGGATTGGCATCCAGTACCGTCGTTGGCAGCGACTCCAGCCAGTTCAGCACAGGAGCCACCGCGCCGCGAAAGTGCAGGGGCATCCCCTTTCCTTCAATCAGGCGCTCGGCGCGCTCAACATCATTGGCGGCAGCCGCATGGTGAAAAGCTTCAAGCTCCAGGCCATTGTCTTCATACCATGGCTGGCACGGATGTGGTATTCGGCCACGCCTCCCTCTTCATTCCCTGAAGATGCGCTTTGCTGCAGCCGCTGCCGCAGCAAATCGGCAAAGAGATGGTGATAGCGGTACCAACGCCGCTCGTTGTCCAGAGGGACGATGAACAGGTTGGCATGTTCGAGATATTCCAGGGTTTCCTGCCCGGAAGCAGATGGGTCGAGCAGAACGGCATCACAAAGGGGGCCGCACAGGCGGTCGAGGATCGATGTGCGCAGCAAAAAAGTCTGGACGCTTTCGGACTGCTGTTGCAGGACTTCTTCAACCAGATAGTCCAGCACGAAATGGTGGCTGCCGGTGAAAGATTTGATAAAGCTGGTGGCGTCTTCATGTCCCTGCATCGAAATCGCGGCTAATTGCAGGCCGGCAATCCAGCCTTCGGTGCGGGTTTCCAGTGCGGCGATGTCTTCCGCCGAGAGGTTCAGGCCCATCACCTGGTTGAGAAATTCAGCGGCTTCGGCGGGGGTAAAACGCAAGTCGGCGACGCGCAGTTCGGTCAATTGGCCCCGGGCGCGCAACCGGGCCAGGGGTAGATGTGGATCCTCACGGGTGGCGATGACCAGGTGCATCTGTGGCGGCAGGTGCTCGAGCAGAAAGGTGAGGGCATTGTCAACCGGTTTGGCATCAATCACGTGGTAGTCGTCAAGGACGAGGACGAAATTGTCCGGGATGGTGGTGATTTCATTGAGCAGGGCCGTCAGAATCGATTCGGTTGGCGGTGGCTGAGGGGATTGGAGCACACCCAACACCCCTTCTCCAATACTCCGCCGCAATCGTCTGCAAAGCAGCGACGAGGTAAGCCAGAAAGCGTGTGGGGTCGTTATCCCCTTCGTCCAGCGACAGCCAGGCGGCCGGTCGTTCGTCGCAACCGGCGACCCATTCGCTGACCAGCGTGGTTTTGCCAAAGCCAGCCGGGGCGGAGATGAGTGTCAACTTGCGGCCCGCAGGGAGCCCTGCGTTCAGTCGCTCGATCAGCCGCGGGCGCGAGACCAGCTCGGGCCGGATGGGCGGAATATACAGTTTTGTCTGCAAGATCGGATACGGTTGCATGAACATCCTTCGTGTTGCGTGACGATGGCCTCACGGTGCAAGTATATCATGGCGCAGATGAGCTGTCAAAGGGGATGCCACATCCACAGGAAACAAATCTCGCGTAGGTGTTAGCGTAAGCCGTGCAGTCAGCGGGAACCCAGACGTATTGGGCAGTGCCTCCCATTTTGAGAAGATGCTTTATGACAATTCCCACTTGGCCCGCGTGTACCTACACGCCTGGCAGGTCACCGGCGACGAGTTCTTCCGGACCATTACTGAGGAAATCCTCGATTATGTCATTCGGGAAATGACCGATCCTGCCGGAGGCTTCTATTCCACGCAAGATGCCGACAGCGAGGGCGAAGAGGGCAAGTTTTTCGTCTGGACGCCGGATGAGATCCGGGAGGTTCTGGGCAGATGAGGCAGAGGATTTCATGGCTGCCTACGGTGTGACACGCCACGGCAACTTTGAGGGCAAGAACATCCTCGAGTTTGTGGGTGACATGAACCAACGAGCTACCCTGACCGAGGCCCGCCGCGCGCTGTTCGAGGCGCGAGAAAAGCGCGTGCGCCCAGGACGCGACGAGAAGGTCCTGACGTCGTGGAACGGTCTTATGCTGGCCGCTTTTGCCGAGGCGGCGCGGGCTCTGGATCGCGATGACTACTGCCTGGTCGCTGAGCGCAACGCTGATTTCCTCCTCCGTGAGCTGAGACAGGGGAATGGTCGTCTGCTGCGGACGTGGAAACGTCGTCCTGAGCATGCCGAAGGAGCAGGCGAGGCCAAGCTCAACGGCTACCTGGAGGACTATAGCTACCTCATCGAGGGCCTGCTGGAGCTGTACCAGACCACCTTCGATCCCCGATGGTTTTTGGCAGCCCAAGAGCTGGCCGAGACCATGATCGCTCACTTCCAATCACCTGAAGGTGCGTTTTACGATACCAGCGATGACCACGAGACCCTGATCACCCGGCCTCGCGATCTGCAGGACAACGCCACGCCTTCAGGCAATGCGATGGCCGTCACCGTCCTGCTGAAAATGGCCGGCTTCACCAATGATCTACGTTATGTCGATGTAGCCCACCAGGCACTGGCTCAGATGCAGCCGATGATGAGCCAGTACCCGTTGGGCTTTGGCCAGTGGCTCCAGGCGCTCAGCTATGCCCTTTCCAAGCCGCGAGAGATCGCCATTGTCGGTGATCCTGGCTCTGCTGAGACACAGGCTCTTCTGAGCGTCGTGCGCGATGGCTACCTTCCCTTTCAGGTGATAGCCTTGGCAAAGCCCAATACCGACTCCCTGGCTGTCCCGCTCCTGCAAGATCGAGGACTGGTGAACGGGCAAGCCGCAGCCTACGTGTGCCGTGATTTTACGTGTCAGGCGCCGGTAACCGAGCCGCAGGCGCTGTTGGCACAGCTACAGGGTTAGCGGCAGACGTGGCGGGCCTACCTGCATCCAACAGGCATGCTCCGTTGCGGCAGCTTGACGACTGGCCCATCGTGCATCTGTTCGGATCCAAGACCCGCCAGGTCTCTTATCAGAGGAGGTTCCTATGTCGGCAAGTGATGACACGGTTATCGTCGAGAACGTCAACGTTACGGGAAAGACGTCTCGCGTGAACGCCGCCAAGTACCACGCTATGAGACAGGCCATGCTCCAGGTTCTGCCCTGGGCACAGCCCGGTCTAACGCAGGCCGAGATCCGTGAGGCGGTGGTTCCCCACCTCTCACAGGACCTCTATCCCGGTGGCGCAACAGCAGGCTGGTGGGCCAAGACGGTCCAGCTCGACCTGGAGGCCAAAGGCCTGGTGATCCGCGAGCCGACCAAGCCCTTGCGCTGGCACCAGGAGCAGGGGCTGGACAGCGCCTGAGCATGTCCCTGCATCCGCTCAACCTGGCCGTTCGTTTCGTGCTCGAGATCGCCGCCCTGGTCGCCATCGGCTACTGGGGCTTTAAGGAACACACGGGCATCCTGCAGTTTGTCCTGGGCCTCGGCCTGCCCCTCCTCGCCGCTGCCGCCTGGGGCATCTTTGCCGTGCCCGGCGACCGCACTCGCTCCGGGGACGCGCCGGTGCCCGTGCCCGGCGCCCTGCGATTGCTCCTCGAGCTGTCCCTCTTTGCCCTGGCCAGCTGGGCTTTGTGCGACGCCGGCAGCCCCGTGCTGGCCCTGATCCTGGCCAGCGTTGTCGTCGTGCACTATGCCCTATCCTACGATCGCATCGGCCGGCTGCTCCGCTACCGTGGCCCCGGAACGGCCTGAGACCACCATCGAAAGGAATCCTATGTCTGCCGAATTTCCCACCACCGGCATGAGATGACCCACATCCTGGTCGTTGGCGGAGGCGATGCTCGAGCGCTTTGCAGATCTGCAGGGGACACTCTACGATACCAGCGACGACCACGAGACGCTTATCACTCGCCCTCGTGACCTACAGGACAACGCCACGCCATCGGGCAACGCCATGGCAGTCACCGCCCTGCTCAAGCTGGCCGGCTTCACCAACGATTTGCGCTATGTCGACATTGCGCACCAGGCACTTGCGCAAATTCAGCCGATGATGGCTCAGTACCCGCTGGGCTTTGGCCAATGGCTTCAGGCGCTGGCGTACGCCCTTTCGAAGCCGCGCGAGATTGCCATTGTCGGTGATCCCGACTCTCCTGACACCCAAGCCTTGCTGAATGTCGTTCGCGATGGCTACCGGCCCTTCCAGGTTGTGGCGTTGGGGATACCTACCACACTGCTGCCCACTGTCCCGCTCCTACAGGAACGGGGACTAGTGAACGGCAAGCCGGCAGCCTATGTCTGTCGCAATTTCGCCTGCCAGACGCCGGTGACGGAGACGGAGGGGCTTCGGGCGCAATTGGAGTAAGACTCGCCCGCTTTCCATAAATCAAGAACCCGAAGGCCTGCTGTGACCCTTCGGGTTCTTGCCCAATTCAGAACCTGCGCACCGTGAGTTCAAGTCATAGAAGCTCCAGGAACTTGTCGACATCCAACCGCGCCTGCTTCAGAATGTGGGACAGAGTCGACCGCTTCACCGGTCGGTGTGCTGGGACAGTGACCTTCAGCAGTTCATCGCCAACGCGCTTCTGAAGTCGAATGTGACTGCCTCGCTGTCGAACCACGGTCCATCCGTCCCGTTGCAGAGCACGGATGATCTGGTGGTAAGGCAGGCTTGGCACTTTCACAGAGCCAACTCCCTCACCAGTGAGTGCTCTCCCGCCACAAAGTCGTCCTCGACCGGTTCGAGATACAGCTCAATAGCCTCCCGGATGTTCCGCATGGCCTCATCAGCTGTATCGCCTTCGCTGATACAGCCCGGCAGTGCAGGTACATAGACCGTGTAACCACCCTCATCGCTCGGCTCAAGCACAACTTGAAACTTCACTTCTCACCCCCACCTCACGGTAGCAACTGCTCAACTCCCTCGTACAGCTATTGTAGCGCTTCTTGCCCTGCCTGTCAAACCGCGGCATACCTTGCCATTGGGCGCAATAAGGCCCGCGCTCAGAGCGCCAAGCGGGCTGCCAGCACCAAACCAGACGTATTGGACTGTGCTGCCACCCACTTTGAGAAGATGCTTTATGACAATTCACAGTTGGCCCGCGTTTACCTCCACGCCTGGCAGGTAACTGGCAACGAGTTCTTTCGAACCATCGCCGAAGAGATCCTGGACTACGTGGTGCGCGAGATGCTCGATCTAGCCGGGGGGTTCTATTCCACTTAGGACGCCGACAGCGAAGGAATGGAGGGCAAGTTCTTTGTCTGGACGCGGGATGAAATCCGCGATGTGCTCGGCGATCAAGCAGATGCCTTCATGGACGCCTATGGTGTCACCCGCCGTGGGAATTTCGAGGGCAAGAACATCCTCTAATTCGTCGGTGACATGGACCAACGCCCCACCCTGGCGGAGGCCCCCCGCCGTAAGCTGTTCGAGGTCCGCGAGAAAGGCATCCACCCTGGCCGAGATGAAAAGGTCCTCACCTCGTGGAATGGGCTGATGCTGGCCGCATTTGCCGAGGCGGCGCGGGTGCTGGATCGCGACGACTACCGCCAGGTGGCCGAGCGTAATGCCGACTTCCTCCAGCGCGAACTGAGCAGGGAGAACGGACGATTGTTCCACTCATGGAAGGATGGCGACGCTCGCCTAAACGGTTACTTGGAGGACTATGCCTACCTCAGCGAAGGGCTCCTAGAGCTATACCAGACCACCTTCGATCCCCAATGGTTCGTGGCAGCCCAGGAACTGGCAGATACGATGATCGCCCACTTCCAGGCACCTGGCGGTGGGTTCTTTGATACCAGCGACGACCACGAGACCCTTATCACCCGGCTCCGCGACCTGCAGGACAATGCCACGACACATAACCAATTTTGGCGCGGTTACCGGGCGCGGAGCGGCGTCGGACTGCACGCGCTTGTTAGGCGCAGTGCCATGTGGTGCTATTCCCAACGTCCGAGGTACCAGTCCGTCGATTCTGTCACAGCGAAGCCGAGCTTCTGCGCAATACGAATGGAGGCTTTGTTTTCGGAATCGCACTCCCAGCAAGGATTCCTGCCGCGTCTGAAGGCCTCGTCAATGAAGCGGGCGGCTGTGGCGGTCCCGATGCCCTTGTTCTGGTACGCGGCTGTCGTCTCGATTCCAATGCCGCACTGCAATGGCCCGACGAATTCTGAAGTGCACCAGCAGACCAACTCGCCACGGACTGCCGCAGCGACTCCCCATCCTTGCGCCGAGAAGCGATCGATTGAGGGCCACATCCATCGCACCTCTTCTGCGACTTGTTCACTATTCACCGTTCCGGCATCGAGCAGCCTTCGGTCAATATTCACAAACTCCACGTCGGGCGCCAGCCCACCTGCAATAGTCCGCACGACAAGAGGATGTTCATGAAACAGCTTCCTGCAGCTCGCAGTGATACTATCTGCAAAAGCGTCGTTCACGGCAGCTGCCACATCAGGTGACACAGCGCGGACGCTGCAGAATTTCAGCCCAGCTGCATGGGCAACAGCCGCGAGTTCCTCACGTACAAGGGAGCGCAGAGCATCTCGTGAGCAATTGGAGGAGCAATCCCCACCGACATAGAGACCTTTGTTGCCAAATTCCCACAAAACCGCCGTATCTGCTGTACCGACCCCGCTGGTGACCCATAGCCGGGCAAAGGTGTTTCCCGCAGAGACTGACTGCCTCAGCAATGCCAACTGCCGACCCGGGAACAGGCTGGCGTAGTCTGTAAGACGGTCTATCGATATTTCGGAGAACACCATTGTGCACCCGCCACTGCGCCTAACGGAAAAGTTCAGCCGCCGGGAAAGCCCGCTGAGACTTTCATCCCCGTCAGGATTTGGCCGGGCTTTCCCGGTCGGCTGCAACGGGGGTTAGCCGGGGTGACTTTTCAGAGACTATCCAGTCTGCACGATCTTCATGTGCTCGACGTCAGTGCGAAACGCTAGTCTTGGCGAGTTCAAGCAGACCTCGCAAAGCCTGATTGACAGCTTGAGCATTGGGAAATGCTTCAGCAATATCAGGGTCGAGCACTACAATATTGGAGGACTCTCTCACCCGTGCTGCATACTTTCCGCGCACCATCGGGCCAAAGTCCTCACGACGATACTCGGGACGAAGTTCATCGGAAACCACGTCAACCTTCTTCATAGAGCTTCCTTTCTGACCGGGTAGCCGGTCTGGCGCTGATGATCCGAGTCCGATCACTCCGTTCGGTATGAGCGATGACAAGCAAACGCCCAGCACTGGAGACGCCAAACGTGACAAGCCGTTCCTCACTCACAGAATGATCTGGATCATCACCAGTCAGGGATAGATCATCCAAAAACACTGTAGCGGCTTCGTCAAAAGACACCCCGTGCTTGCGCAGGTTTGCTCTTGCCTTTTTGGGATCCCACTCAAACTGCATGTTGACTCCAAGCCAGCGCACGGGATGTTTGGTTCATCCACGCCAACTCCTATCCAACCACCCACCGAGCCGCCACGCCCACTGACCGGGCAGAGACCTTCGACTTGGCTCCATTATACATCAAAGCGTGCTCGCCGACAAGCACGCTCTTTTCTCAACCGCCAGCCCGGCTGACAATTGAATAGACCGGACTATTTCGGCCTATCTTTCTTGGTTCCTAGACCGAATAGGTTCGGCATAACACACCCGAAAGGTTGACTTATGTCGAGTCCTGCGTATGATATGGTAGTCTTGGTGAGTGATCTGGTCACAGTGCAAGTCCGACGATGAGGTATTATGCAACCAAAACCCCTTTCTGTCAAGGATGATGTCGACGTCTTGGCCCAGAATCTGGCCACGAGCGCCTTTCTCTTACTCTCGCGGGCAGATGTCAACACAAGCCGGGCCGTCAGCGGAAATCCAGGCGCATTGGATTGTGCACCCCACTTTGAGCGAATGCTCTACGATAATAGCCAGTTGGCTCGCGTCTATCTCCACGCCTGGCAGGTCACGGGCACCGAGTTCTTCCGCACCATCACCGAGGAGATTCTGGACTATGTGATGCGCGAGATGACCGACCCGGCTGGGGGGTTCTACTCCACCCAGGATGCCGACAGCGAGGGCGAAGAGGGCAAGTTCTTTGTCTGGACACCCGACGAGATCCGTGCAGTTTCGTGAGCTGAGACAGGAGAATGGTCGTCTGCTGCGGACGTGGAAACAGGGCGAAGCCAAGCTCAATGGCTACCTGGAGGACTATGGCTACCTCATCGAGGGGCTGCTGGAGTTGTACCAGACTACTTTTGATGCCCAGTGCTTCTTTGCGGTTCAGGAGCTGGCGAAGACGATGCTCCAGCACTCTGCAGATTCCGAAGGATTGACCTCAATCTGATTTACCGCAGGCGTTATTTGGTTATGAACCATCAAGTCCATGATTCGATCAGGATGGAAGTTAGCAACCCCGATCGCTCTGATCTTGCCTTGTTGATACAGCTCTTCCATCGCCCGCCATTCACCATACACGTCGCCAGATGGTTGATGAATCAAATACAGTTCGATGTAATCCAGTTGGAAGCGCTTCAGAGATTTTTCAAAGGCTTTTCGTGTGCCCTCATTGCCATTGCTCTGAATCCAAAGTTTTGTCGTGATAAACAGTTTTTCTCTTGCAACGCCGCTCTGTTTGATGCCCCTGCCGACCACCCTTTCGTTCTGGTAAGAAACGGGTTGCATCATCTTCTCCTCACGTTTCTGTGGTTAATGGTTTTGCTCTTGGTCAAGTAGCCTAGTGAACGAGAGCGACGCTAACTTCCAGCTACCATCTTGCTGCACATATACTTCTGTAACCTCAAAAGGATTGGTGACCTCATGGCCGCCAACCACGGCCAACAGCTTGATTCTGTTCAAAAGGATGGCCGTCGTGCCAATGATAGCCACCGACACTTCATGGATATCCGCTTGTTTGTAGTAAATGCCTCCGCTTTTGATGATATCGAGTTCTCGTACTTTCCCCCAGGATCCTCCCATGTGGACGAACATTGCCTTGTCATGGAAGAGAGCGTCAAGGGTGTCTACCTTGCGCTCTGCCATCCAGCGCCATTTCTCTTTAGAGAGATTGATGACTTCTTGCTCCAGGTTCACGTTTTGCATAATTCACTCCTTTTTGACGATGCACACTGATGATTAAGGATCTCGCTCAGCCACTTGTCAAAATCAAGTATCCACTGACCATCTCCGGCGCCAAAACCATGAGGCCAACCTTCCAGCACATGGGATTCAACCGGCACACCGGCCTGTTGCAGGGCGCTGACACACGCCTCAAACTGACGTACAAACGGATCTCTTGTGCCATATAAGAAATATGTGGGTGGCAAATCCGCGGCCTTGAACTTTTCAACATCTGTAGATGCAACGCTCAGTCTTCCATAAAAGGAATAGATCATTCCGACCGCACTGACATCGGCAGAAATCCTATCCAATGCGTCCGGCATATAGTCGGGGTCAATGGCGGTTCCATTGATAGTCCCGTCAAAATTCAGTACCAACTCACCCGCCAGGATACCGCCGGCTGAGAAGCCTACAACCGCTATATCATTCTCTTCAATGCCTAAATCCGCTGCATGACTGCGGACATACCTCACCGCCCGGGCCAGGTCCAAAGCGCCTTCCTGCATGGTATACGGCCTCAGCCGATAGTTCACCACAAAACTCTGATACTCAAGCGCGTTCAGATGTTCCGCGACAGGTGTCCCTTCATTCTCATTGCCGCGAAATTGAAAAGCGCCCCCGGCGCATATCAGCACCGCCCCTTTGACTGCAACTCCTTGTTTGGCGGGAAAGTACACCATATTGGGACGAAAATCAGGCGGATCAAAATACCCGGCATTGTTTTCCGTATACTCGGTGGTAGTTGGAACATCATCTTCTTCCCAGAGATAAATGTGCCGGGGTATCTCATTTTGTGAAGCACCCGTTATATGTCTTTGCCAGAATTGAACAGCCAAGTCCACCCATCCTTCCGCATCGGTTCCTGTGCCAAGTCCAAATCCATGCCCTGCACTTTCGTACCGGCGATAGTCAACATCCACTCCGGCGTTTTTTAGATTCTCAACACGCCTTTCCACTGTATTGAC
This sequence comes from uncultured Chloroflexia bacterium, assembly GCA_963700285.1. GTDB lineage: Bacteria > Chloroflexota > Anaerolineae > JAAYZQ01 > JAAYZQ01 > CAWANP01. The sequence continues at coordinate 19,051 of CAVOXA010000006.1, forward strand.
GTTGGCTATGCCATCGTTAGCGGCGACGGTAATGAAAGCCGGAGAGAAGTCACTTGAGTAGGTTGATTGTCCGGTATAGGCTATGACGGCTGTCGCCGGTTTCGGGAGATTGCCGCCGCCATAAGCGGATACGCCGTTTAAGGCAATATCACCCACCATCCTGGCCCCGGCAGAGCCGCCCCATAACGAATAGTCTTGAGTGCTGACTTCAAGTGTTTCCGCATTACGGAAGATATAAGCTATCGCCGCCGCCAGGTCTTCGGTAGCCCGTTGCTCACTGCCAATGCGGTAGCGTATGACAAAAGCGTTATACCCATTTTGGCTTATTTCTAAAGCAAGTGGAAATCCTTCATGAAGGGAACCAACGTAGGAGAAACCTCCTCCAGGACATACGATGGCAAACGGAGCTCCGGCTTTCCCCGGAAGAAAAAGAGGCCGGTAGCCTCTTTGGTGGGATCCTTGTTGCTTTTGCTCGTCGGTATAGAAATCGTAGAATATTGTTTTGCCATCGCTCACTTGGTCTATCATGTGGTTGATTGCACCCACGACAATTGCAGGCTCCACATGGCTGTGATACGGCAAGAGTGAAGCAACATTATTTAGCCGCGTGTCATAATAAGCGGTATTGTCATCCCGTGGTAGCACAGAGTTACCAAAATCCTCAAGCGCCGGATGATTGACAACATCGCGGATAAAGTGACTGGTTGTTAGATGGTGGTATAGTTCACCGGTTTCTTCTGGATATTCCGGTTCGGTCATAGGCCTACTTGCGTCAATCGTGTCCTCCTGTGTACGACTTGCGTCGTCTATTTCACCGGTCCCTTCCAAGTATTCCGATTCAGTTATAGTCCTACCTGCTCCAACCGTACCCTCCTGCGTGCAACTTGAAAGGAATACTATAAGAGCCAACAACATCAAGCTACCGCTAAAAGTTGAAACACTTCTTTGTAACCAACCACGACCAGAATTGCATCTTTTACGCCTCAATTTCATGGCTTCCTTATTTTACCACTACGTTTCAGTGTCTCCCCCTATCAAATATTGCTCGTCACTGACTTTTTCCAGCCACTCGACACCCTGGCCTTCGGCTCTTTCGATAATGGCAATATGGGTCAGCGCGGTGGTGGGAGCGGCCCCATGCCAGTGCTTCTCCCCCGGCTCAAACCAAACCACGTCGCCTGGTCCGATTTCTTCAATGGGGCCGCCCCAGCGTTGTACGCGACCACAACCGGCGGTCACAATCAGGGTCTGGCCCAGAGCATGGGTGTGCCAGGCGGTGCGGGCACCGGGTTCAAAAGTGACACTGGCCCCATACACGCGGGCCGGAGCGGGCGTATCGAACAACGGATCAACACGCACGTTGCCGGTAAAATACTCGATCGGCCCCTTTCCGGAAGGCTGGGAGCCATTTCTCTTGATTTCCATGTTCGTTCCTTTCTTTCCGGACGGTATTCGAAACCGGACAGCCGCAAGGGATTGGCCGTCTTTCAACCTGATATTTCAGGTCTCTTGTGGCCAATCCCTCATATGAGACAACGCTGCATTTTTCTCTAATACCGGTTGCCGACCACCGTAATCCGTGACATGGCATCGTCAATGTCACTGAGATCATCTGCCGACAATTCAACATCGAGCGCACCGAGGTTGTCTTCAAGATGCGCCAACCGCCGCGAGCCCGGAATGGGCACGATCCAGGGCTTTTGCGCCAGCACCCAGGCCAGGGCGATCTGGGCTGGGGTGGCGTTATGCTGTGCCCCAATTCGTTCAAGCAGGTCAACTATAGCTCGGTTGGCGCGGATCGCCTCCGGTGTGAAGCGAGGATTGTGGCTGCGGATGTCATTATCGGCGAAAGTTGTGTTCTCGTCAATCTTGCCGGTCAGGTAGCCCCGTCCCAGGGGGCTGTAAGGCACCAGACCGATGCCCAGGTCCTCGCAGGTCGCCAGCACGTCATTCTCTTCGATGGCGCGCCACCAGATCGAGTATTCGCTTTGCACGGCGGTGACGGGCTGCACGGTGTGGGCGCGGCGGATGATGTCCGCAGGAGCTTCCGAAAGCCCCAAGTGCTTGACCTTGCCGGCTTGAATCAAGTCCTTGACGGTGCCGGCCACGTCCTCGATGGGCACATCCGGGTCAACCCGGTGCTGGTAGAACAAATCAATGGCCTCGACACACTTCAATCGGGAGTACAAGAGCCTCTTCGGCCTACCGCCGCTGCGCGACTTGGAACGGCTGCGAGAAGCGGCGAGAGAAAGCGCCGTGGGGTGAAAATGGAGTTGACCTCGCCCACGAAACCCTCATCACCCGACCGTACGACCTCCAGGACAACGCCACGCCCTCGGGAAATGCGATGGCGGTCACTGCCTTACTGAAACTGGCGGGCTTCACGAATGAGCTCCGTTATTTGGTTATCGCCCACCAGGCACTGGCGCAGATGGAATCCATGACGGCCCAGTATCCGCTGGGCTTTGGCCAGTGGCTCGAGGCGCTGGCCTATGCCTTTGCGAAACCGCGAGAGATCGCCATTGTTGGTGATCCCAGCTCTGCTGATACGCAGGCCTTGCTGAATGTCGTTCGCGACGGCTACCGGCCCTTCCAGGTGGTGGCCCTGGGAGCACTGGACGCACAACTCCCTGCTGTTCCGCCCCTTCAGGATCGTGGCCAGTTGGATGGGCAGGCCACGGCCTACGTCTGCCGCGACTTGACGTGCCAGGCGCCGGTTACGGAGCCAGAGGCACTGCGGGCGCGGCTGGATCCTTGATAACCGGGTGTTAACAGGCAGCATACTGGACTCTGTGCCTCATGCTTTCGACTCGGACCACACTTGCGTCGTCGGCGGGTACCATGCTATAATGGTTGTGCTGCGACAATTGGTTTAGAGGTGGGAACTATGAGAGAGTACCTTTTCACCGTCATCATCGAGCGCCAGCCTGAGGGCGAATACCTGGTCTCTGTGCCTGCCCTGCCGGGTTGTTATACCGAAGGAGGCACTATGGACGAAGCCCGCAGTATGGCCGCCGATGCGATCCGCGCCTACTGCGCCAGTCTGCTCAAGCACGGAGACCCGATTCCTGAAGAGCCTGCAGTGGAGCAGTACGTTGGGCGCTTGAGTGTGGTTTTGGAGCTTGCCTGATGCCCCGTTTGCCTACGGTGAGTCCTCGCCAGCTTGTCCGGGCTCTCGAGCACGTCGGCTTTGAGATTGACCACCAGACGGGCAGCCATGTTGTTCTGTGGCGCGCTAGCGATGGCTCCCGTGTGGTCGTGCCCTGGCATAGCCGAGATCTCGGTCGAGGGTTAACACTACGGATTATCAAGAGTGCTGGCTTGACCCGCGATGAGTTCATTGAGTTGCTGAAGTGACCCAGTGAAGGACAGGCCTGCCCGTTAACCTTTCCCCTCGAAGGACTCCCCCATCCGTTCCCATGTGTCATCTGGAGAACAGCAGGTTCTGACACATCGCCATTCGCCCGACGCGCTGCTTGAGGTAGCCCGACAGGCAAGTCGCTATCGAAACCTGCAATCTGGCTCTAGCTCAAGGCTCTCAAGTCGGTATGAGAGTGATGAGCGCGAAACCTTGATGAGCCAGTATCCACTGGGTTTCGGCCAGTGGCTCCAGGCGTTGGCATATGCCCTGTCAGAGCCGCGAGAGATAGCCATCGTCGGCGATCCGGACTCCGCCGACACCCAGGCCTTGCTAAGCGTCGTTCGCAATGGCTATCGACGCTTCCAGGGCGACGACCTGGAAGCACCGGACGCGCAGTCGCCTGCTGTCCCGCTCCTGCACGACCGAGGCCTGATGGATGGGCATGCTGCAGCCTACGTGTGCCGTGGCTTTGCTTGCCAGGCACCGGTCACTGATCGAGGGGCCCTACAGTCGCTACTGGAAACAGGGTGACGGAACAACTGCACTTGCCAACCACCCGGAAGCAAGTGACGAAGAATCGGGACGCCTTGCCTAAAGGATCAGCCAATCAGGCCGCAGAACATCTGGAATGGATCGAATAATCAGGCCGGGGACACACCGGCTCATGCTCGCTCTTGGTGTGCCTAGCGGTTGGCGTTACCCGCAAGTGGGCGGGTGTGGATACGGATTGGGAGCGGGAAAAAAACCTGAAGCCACGAAAAAGGCTAAAAAACGCGCAGACTCCCACTTGTCGGGTGCACGCTGTGTTAGCCCGCTTTTTGCCCATTAGGTTTTCGGTTTTGTTGTGGCACAGGATGCGCTTACGTACCGGCTTCCAGCAATTGCTTCATATTGCGGATACTGCTCGCATCCTGCGCTTTGATTCGCTTGCCAAGAAAACCCTCAGCCCACCGAAATATGCCTATGGCTACATACTCACCATGAAAAGTCAACTGCGTACCATTGTCTTTTGGGACAAGCGTCGTTACTCCATTAGCCTTTTTGAATGGAAAAGGGATTTTCATGGACTGTACACCGTGCTGGTTGGACGGCTCCCATCGCGTGACCTTCATCATGACTTCAGTTGTGCCACCAGGAGTTCTAGAAAGCACTTCAAAAGTGGAACCAACGCCAGGTGTACCAGGAGATGTCCATTCTGCAGATATGGTATTCGCTTGGTATTTTGCATAGTTGGCTGGATCTGCTAGAAATGCAAAGACATCCTGAGGTGGGCGACTGATGAATTCGGTTGTTTCAAAAGTTATCATTGAAAACTCTCCTCTCTATAAATAAACGGTTGATTTCCACAGGGGCAAGTTGAAGGTTCTGCACATAATGAGATGAGCTTATATAATAGCCGATCTCGTATCAACATGTAAGAAGCGGGCTAACGGCCTTGAGCTGAACGGCCCGGCCAAGACACCTGCTCATTCTCGCGCCGCCCTGGCCGGGTCCGCTCCAGCGAGTGGTTGGCCCGCTCTAGCCAATCAACGGGAGCCTGGCCCGACAATTCTCCTATGGTTCCCAGCATCTAGCCTGCAGAGGCCCAAAGACAAAGACCTAGGCTGATCATGGGCCCTGTTTACCAGCCGCTTCTGAGCGCGGTCGATTTCTCCTTGAGCGGTCACCAAGCTCGAGCCGACTAGGATTGGGGTGACTAGAACTCCTGGCTCATTAGGAAGAAGTTGAAGCGGATCGACGGAGTGAGACCCCAGCCGTGATTTGTGCCAGCCCTCCCAGAGCTGGCGACACGAGTTGAAACGCTTTTGCATCTAAGAATGCCGGGATGCCGACCACACCATAGACCATGAAGAGGAATCCACTCCACTTCCACAAGATCTTGGAGCGCCATATCGCAAGACCAATGACTATGTTGCCGATATTCCACAAGATTCCGGAAAGGAATTGGATGGGCAGAAATGGCTCCAGGAAGGTCTGATCCATCACAGCGATCATCTCGGGCTTTCCCTGTTCGACAAGGCGGCCAATCGCGGGGACGACGAACGCTGCGAAGCCAGTTATCGGCAGGAACAACACAAGGAACCCAACCGTGATTGCCATCCCTGCAAAGGCGAGCTTTTCGTGGCTGGACCTGGAGAGATAAGCGTACAGGGCAAAGACGCCCAGAACGAAGAGCGCGAGCGAGATTCCCGCCAACATTATTCCAAGCCGATACTCGAACGAGTTTGCCCCGATGGCAAACTCCAAGTTCCTTTCCGGCGCAGTTGGCACGTTGCGGCTTAGGATGCCCTGTGGGATCAAAGCCAACCCAGCCAAGATAAGTGCGATTCCTCCTAGAGCCACGCGCTTGAGAAAGACCGGTTCGTTGTTTGTTTTGGATGTGTCCAAATTTGACTCCTTTGGTATCCATGCTGCTGGAGATATCCGGCGACAACCTTATGAGCCGCCTAACGATAAGGACTATGCGGCGGCGGAACGCCGCATAATCCTTATCGTTAGGCGGTAAGCGAGCCTAGCCAATGCCCGGAAATCGGCTAAAGCCGACGAATCGAGGTGTTACGGTAAGGACCGCTCCCTTGGAGGAGAGCCGCCGCATACCCTCAATGACGGCCTCGTTTGGCTCACCGTAGATATCGACACGCGTGGTGGTGATGTACTGCATCACATCACGCATGTACGGGTCGGAGAGTTGCCAATGAGACAGGATTGATTCCGAGTCTCGATGAACCTGGACGCCATGTGCACGCATCTCGTTGTCATCGATGAAAACCTCCGCCATGAGCTGAGGACCGTTGGCCTCAAGGAAATCCGTTGACTTTCGAGACGCATCTTTGAACTTTTCGAGGGCACCATTCTCGATCCGAAAGGTCGTGACAAAGACTATGAGGTCAGACACTTCTTCCTCCCTACCTTGCTGTTCTTGGGCTCCTAGCATGATAGATGCCTACCTTTTTCCCGCGATGTCTGCCACAATATGGGCCGCGTCGTCTCCAACACCGGAAAAGACGCCGGACTGGGCAGTGTACAGCCAGGGCAAGCCAACGAAGTACAGCCCCGGAAAGCCGGTGACGCCGCGCTTTTGAATCGGATACCCGTCAGCGCCAAGGACCGGCAACTGGACCAGGCCAAAGTCGAACGTGTAGCCCGTAGCCCAGATCACGCTGGTAATGCCGGCGGACTGGACATCAAGTTCTGTAATCGCCTCGGCATCGTACCCGTCTCGTAGTTCAGGCAGCGTTTCTTGGGGCGCGTCAAGCCCCGTCTTCTCAATGTAGTCATCAATCTTCTTGAGCAAGTCGGCCTGAAACTTGTCCGACTTGGCCAGGCTTTCCTTCAGGTCGGGGGCCAACATGATCTTGCCCTCCTGGGCGCCCTGAATGCGGCCCAACAGCACCACGCCATCCCGTGCGAATTGGTGCGGGTTGAGGGTGCGGCCGCCGTCCTTGCCTGACACAAGGGGGTTCGAGGCGAATCTATCTCTCGGGGAGGGAAGCTTATCCACCGTTACACTAGTGAGCCCGGCCCTGTCCATCCACCAGACGATGTCGTGGCCCCGGTAGCGACGTGGTCCCCGTCCGGCGCCGCTCATGCAGAGGTATACCTGGCGCCCACTCTGATAGAGCTCTTCGGCAATCTGGCCTCCCGATTGGGCTGAGCCGACGACGAGCACTGCGCCGGCCAGCAGCGCCTCAGGATTGCGATACTCGCTGGAGTGGAGTTGCTGGATCTCCACTGGCAGGTTGGCGCTGAGGGCTGGAATCCTGGGTTTCTGGAAAAGGCCTGTGGCGATCACCACGTTGGATGTCTTGATTACCGCCTCATTGGTGTGCACCAGGTAGCCAGCCCCGTTCTTTTCTACCGAGCTCACCCGGACACCGTATCGGATTGGCAAGCTGAAGCGTTCTATATAGTCTTCCAAGTAGGCGACGACATCTTCCCGGGGCATGAATCCATCTGGATCGTCCCCTTGGTACTCGGCGCCCGGCATCCGAACCGTCCAGTTCGGGGTAACCAGGGTGAACGAGTCCCAGCGGTGATTACGCCATGCCTCTGCAGGCTGCGACGCCTGTTCAAGGATCGTGTGTGCTCGACCCTGCTGACTCAAATGGTAGCTGACAGCCAACCCCGCTTGCCCGCCACCGACGATAACAGTTTCCACATGTTCAGACATTGGTTATTCCTCCAAATACACAGTTGGGCTTTCTAAAACTACCCGTGCTGCTAGCTGCTGACCTTGAGATACAGGATGAACATCAGTACCGAGCCGAAAACGACAAGGTAGATGAAGACGGCCCATGGCGTACCTGCTCCCGGCGCCCCAGAAGGCAGGGAGTTCAAGGTTGCTGAACCGTATGGTGACGGCATTGGTGCCCCCAACCAACACCAGTGCGGCGAACGCAAGTAGAGTGGCGCGCTCGGACAGGGCGAACACCATGGCATTCCAAGAAGAGCCAATGCAACTCATCACAGCCTGGACGCCAGGTTCGCCTGGCGCGAGGCAGTCCGACGCTCTCGGCCCACATATTCTGAGGCCTGTACAGAACGGGAAGAGCATAGCCTTGACGGAGCTGTCTTGTGAGGAAACCTGGCCTTAGTGCCTTGTATCTTGGTGACAGAACTGGATCGATGCGGTTGAGCTCACCAATACATCATACACCGGAAAGGATGATTTGTCAAGTTAAGATTACGTCAATAATATAAATTGTGTCGTGGAGGAACCACGCCCACCATGCCTATCTCGAGCAGAGCCCAGGAGGGCCTGGTGAAGTGAAGCCATCCACCTCCCGAACTGTCGCTGGACAGTGCAAACACCGCTCTATCGGCGCCGAGGAAGCCGACAACAACTGCTTCAAACGCTACATCTACTTCCACGATAGCCGCCACCCGGCCGAGATGGGCACCCCGGAACTCCAGGCCTTTCTCAACCACCTGGCCATGGAGGGCAACGTTGCCGCCTCCACCCAGAACCCCTGTGCATAATCCGGGCCATGCCGACCATCGATTCCGACGGATGCCGTCCACCTGTTCTGGACCATACCATCCATTCGTACCGATGGCATGACGTCCAGTTTTTCCGGGGCACCGCAACTGGTGGTCGCCTCGGTTCGGAATCCGTGGACGACATACTCCGGAATCTGAATGGATGAACTGATCCCATAGGAAGCGGCGCTGACTAACCTTACTCAGTTGTGGCATTCTCTGCCTCGGAAATACAAAGGGAGATCGGTCAGGCAATGGGAGACACGGACCAGAAGGTGCTGGCTCGTTCCTACCTTGCCATGGTGCATATGGGCCAGCACCAGCTCGGACAGGCCCGCGACCTGCTGTCTGAGGCGCAGGCTGTCGCAAGGGATTGGCCTTTCCCGCCCACCGAGGCAGCAGTGCTCTGGGCGGAAGCAAGGCTAGCGGCAGTCGAAGAGCGTTGGACAGAAGCCTTGGGTGCGTTCGAGCCGCTGGTTGATACCTATGCCCAGTTTGGCATGCAATGGGATCGGGCCCGCACTCTGGTCGATCGGACCGGGGCATACGCAACTCGTGGGGAAGCAGCCGATTTCGGCCAGGCACGATCCTTGCTGCAGGAGTCACATGCCATGTTTCAAGAAATGGGCATCCCGCGTTATGCCGAGTTGGTACAGAAGAGATTGGGCACCTTGCCCGGCCAGACTTGATTTCCTGCTGGGGCTGCAGGTCACGAAAGCAGAACCAGGCACCGGACGGGCCGTCAGCAGCAAGCCCATCTGCAGCGGTTTGTCCATGGCGTACACCACTTGGAGAAGATGCTCTACGACAAAGCCCAACTGGCCCGCGTTTACCTCCATGCCTGGCAGGTCGCCGGCAACGATTTCCTTCGAACCGTCACTGAAGTGATCCTCGATTACATTCTGCGGGAAATGCTCGATCCGGCGGGAGGATTCTATTCTACGCATCACGCCGACAGCGAGGGCGAGGAGGTCAAGTCTTTCGTCTGGACGCCCGACGAGATCCGCGCGGTCCTAGGCAATGAGGCAGACGCATTGTCACGCCGTGATACACTGACTCACAGATCAACTTGCCAGCACATCTGCGAGCGCCGGGAAAGCGGCCATCATAGCGTAGAACTCGTTTCCTGCCGGTGTTGGCGTGGGATACGAGCTAGATTTGGCGATGACGAGCTCGGCTGCAGGGGCGATGTAGAGCATTTGCCCGCCATAACCCAGACTGTGGTAAGCACCGTGTTTGTTGTGCGTCATCCACCACTGGTGATGGTAGGAATACCCCTGATTCATTGGACTGGCTGCCGGCCCGCGCGCAAAGGCCTCCCGATCCCCGCCCCGTTCAATATCAACGACGACTGCGGCTGGGACAATCTGTTGCCCATTGAAGGAACCTTGCTGCAACAGCATCTGTCCAAACCGGGCCTTGTCGCGCAAGGTACTGAGCAGACCGGAGCCGGACGTTTCGGCGGACGCCGGATCCACGATCCAAAAGGCATCCCGCTCAGCACCCAATTTCGACCAGATGCGCTGGTGCATGATCTCGGCCAGCGACTGGTTCAGCAGGCGCTTCATGATCCATGCAAGCACGTCTGTATTCGGCGTGAGGTAGGCAAAACGCACGCCGTGCTCCCCCACTTTTTTCATGGTCGGCAGGAATTCGTACACGGATGCCGGACCCGAATAGCCTGCAGGCCTTTCTCTCCAGCCTAGCGCCATGGCATAGGTCAGATTCTCTGATACCGGGTCCACATCGTCATCGCCAAACCAGACCGCGGTAGTCATATCCATCACCTGGCGGATGGTCGCATCGGCAAAACCGCTGTCCTTCAGCTCGGGCAGATAGCGAACCACAAGGGCATCGAGCTCCAATACCTCTTCGTGTGCCAACATCGCGGCAAGCACGCCGGTCACCGACTTGCTACCTGAGGCCCACGCATGTAGAGAGTGTGCCTGCATGCCATTGAGGTAGGCTTCGTAGATGACCTTGCCCCGATGCAGTACGACGATGCCGTCGCCATAGCTCATCTCGACCATGTCACGGAAGGTGAACTGCGTGCCTGTCCGGTTATGATAGGTGATCTGCTCGATGTCGAAAGGGGCGTAGTCGAGCTCCACGACCGGCCCACTTCCGCGCCATACATCGGCGGTCCGGTTCAACTGGAGTTCGTGTTGAAAGCTCCAGCGATTATACGGGCCATAGAGCTGTCTCTCGTGGGTGACAAGCCGATCCGGCATTAGCGGGAAACCGCTCATCAATCCCAGATCGCGAGCAGTCTCCGGTGTATGTTGATCAATCATTGCCTATTCCTCTCTCCCCTTGATTGGAATCGTGCTGGACCTCTGACCAATCTGTTCCCGGCCAGTGCCTCAGTCGCGCCAAATACCATCGGTCCTGGCGTACCGGACCACCTGGTACACCGCAATATTGCTCGTGACCAGCAGCCCGACCAGGTCCGGCACAGCCTGGATGGGCAGCTCCACTTCGTATCCGTGCGCGAGCGTAAGGAGGCTCTGGGCATTGGCCTCGCCTACGAAGCCAGATTGGTTGTGCACTGCAATCCCTGCCCGGGGTTCGCTGCGACTATCCCGAGGCAGGGCGGAGGACTTGTCCGGTCCGCTCGTAGTGCTGCAAGAGCGGGATATGGCGTTCTACCATTCCCGCCAACCGCTGCGGCTGGCGCCGCGCCACCCAGTTGATTTTCCAGAGCAGCCGGCCGATCTGGAAAGGTTCGATAGGGTCGGCGGGCCAGGCCATGTGAGCCTGGTAGCCCCGCCGGAACGCTTCCAGCAGTACGGCGTACCGCGCTTCGCCCGTATCCTCGAGCAGGTCGAGCATGGCCATGGCGATATCGTGGGCGCGAAAGCCCCATACTGTGTCCTCAAAATCGAGCGGGTGCAGCAGGCCGCGGTAGAGCTTGATGTTGTCGTGCCACAGGTCGCAGTGGATGACACGCAAGTCAGAGCGGTTGATGGCCGTGTAGGCTGACTCCACATGCAGGTGCATCCGTTTCAACAGGTCGCGCGCGTGGGCGGACAGCGCAGCTACAGCCTCGGGTTCCGCTGGCCCTGCGCCTTCAATGATCAGATTCTCCTCTCCTCTCGACAACCAGTGCTCGAAGCGCCTGGTCGTGAATCCTGCCGGAGGATGCCAGGAACCTCCGTGGTGGTGAAGCGTGGCGAAGAGGGCTCCCATCTTTTCCAGGTTGCGCTCCGAAAGGTAGTGTCGCAACAGCCGGCCCGGAACCCAGCTCATTAGGAACGCGTTCCAAGTGTCGGGCACTCCGGGCACGCAGATAAGCAGCACGGACTCGCCCGACTGGGCCGGCACGATGCGGGGTACGGAGAGGGACGTCTCGCGCCCAAGTGCCTCGAGCCATGACGCCTCTGCCTGGAGGTCCTCCAAGGTACGCCAGCCAGGAATTGCCAAACGCAGCATGAATCTTTCGCCTGAAGCCGTGGTTACGCGGTACAGGAGATTGGTCTCAAAGCCATGAATCGCAAGCTTTGGGCTGTCGAGATCGTATTGGGCCAGGGCAGCAATGGCCAGATTGCGCAGCCGGCGCAGTTTTCCCGCATTGGTTAGGTCGCTGTACGGCTTCATTTCATGGGCCCTGCATGTCTTTCGCGGCAAGCTTTCGACGCAACAGCCATCATGCAACGAAAAACTCTATCTGTCAAACGGGAAGAGGTGCCCATCAGCCACCGGTCCTGCTGTTGTTATGGTCTAGGACAGTCGAGCTCATGTCCGCCTGCACGCCGGCGACTCGCTGGCGGTCACCGCCCTTGCCGCGCACCAACTACCGAAACCCGAGGCTTGCCCTGTTTTCCCCCTTTCGCACATAGTACAACCAAGGTACCAGTAGGAGGATGCCAACAGCAGCCAGCCCCACGATCATGGCCGGCGTGATGCTGAGGCCGTAGGCGCCGGCCAGGGTCAGCAGGACGATCATCGGCATCCGGCCGAAAAAGTTGGCCACGAAGAAGCGGCGGCCTTCAATCTCACTCAACCCTGCCACGTAGATCAGGATGTCGCTGGGAACCGGCGGAATCACAAAGGCCAGCAGGAAGAAGATGGTACCTTTTTCCCCAGCGGTCCCCGTCCACTTGTCCAGCAGATGGGCAGGGACCAAACGCTCGACCAGCGGGCGCCCAGCATAGCGCGCCAGGTAGAAGACGGCCTGGCTCACAGCCACAGAAATCGCCCAACTCATCAGGAAGCCGGCGGTGAAGCCGTAGGCGTACGCGCTGGCTATCATCGGCGGCTCCGCCGGCAGCGAAGGAATCAAGACTTGCAGACCGATCAGTCCCATCAGTACCAGCGGTCCAATGGCGCCAAGTGTATCAAGATAGGCGGTGACGGCCTCACGGTGGCGGACAAGATCGATGACCTCCCCTACGGCTTCCTGATTGAGCCATAGTAGGATGGCCAGGGGCAGGACGATGGCCGTTGCGGTCACGACCCACTTGACGGATTTGCCGGGAGTCTCTTCGTTCATGGCAGAGTCTTGCCGGACGGTGGTGCGCCAGCGACGCTACGGGCCCAGGTCGGGCCGGACAGGGCGCTTGCCGCAGCCATCTGCGTCGACCCAATGCGGCGACCGCTCTCCTGAGCCAGGGCCTGGACATGATGCATGATCCGGCCTGCAACAGCGCGCACCTGTTCGTGATCCTCGACATCGCCGGCAAAGTGCAGGGGCAGGCCCACGGTGATGGCATAGGGGCCAGTGGTGTAAAAGTAGGCAATCGCCTTGTCGCCGCCCAATTCCACTCCGGTTAAGCGGATGCGATCGCGCCGCAGGCCAATGCCGATGGGGATCACGGGCGCGCCGGTACGCAGGGCTACCCGGCCCACGCCGCTGTGGGGCGGGTGCAAGCCGCCGGCCAGCGGGCTGAGGGCACCCTCGGGAAAGATGGCCACGCTGCGCCCGGCCTCCACCCGGCGGACCAGGGTATCGACCGTCGCGCCACTGCTGCCCCGGACAGCGGGCAGGTGCCCTGCCGCACGCAGGTAGCTGCCTACCACGGGAACGTCAAAGAGGTCAGCCGTAATCAAAAAGCTCACCGGCTCTGACAGCAGGGTGAGGAGGTAGAGCGGGTCGGTGGTCGTGGGGTGGTTGGCTGCCAGGATCTTGGGACCCTCTGGCATGGGCGCGTGCCACCGCATGTCCAGGTCGAGCATGAGGCGGGTGCAAGCGGACATGAGCGAGCGCCCCATTGTATATAGAGCTTTTCCTGAGCGGACCCTTTTCCCGACGGAGGCTTTCTCCCATGGCGCCAGGCTTGTGGCCTGTGGGATGGAGGGCCGTGAGTTAGGTTGGCCATTTTTCGTTGGTTCGTTTGCTGGCAGTTCACCAGCGATGAGCTCCGCAGAGAACATGGTGGCATCCTTTCTTTCAGGTAGGGTTGGCGGAAGGATACCGGACAACGGGGTGTAGTGTCATGTACCCAGAGGTACATTGGGGGGTACATTGGTAGCCGGGAGTCTGCACGCTTGACACCCCGGTAGCTCTGCGCTAAGATCGGGTATCGATATGGGGGCCAGGTGCAAAGGTTGAGATGATCCGATGAGGATTGCCTTCTTTGGTGACAGCCTGACGTCAGGGGTGCCGGGTAGCTCCTACGTTGCCATCTTGCGCAAGCGATTTCCCGAGGATACGCTGCTCAACTATGGCAAGGGCAATGACACAGTCGTCAGCCTGCATCGCAGAGTCTCGGCCATGCGGTTTGACAAACCCCTGGACATGATCTTCCTGTGGATCGGGGTGAACGATGTGCCCCAGACAGACCGTTGGCTGTATCGTGCCTTCCACACGCTGCTGATGCAGCCCCGGGCCAGGGACAGAGACGAGTTCGAGGCCAGTTTCCGGGCCACTCTGACTGTTTTGTGCGCCAAAGCCGGGCGCGTGATCGTAGCACCGCCTGCCCTCAAAGGAGAGGATCTGGACAACCCCTGTAATCAGCGGCTGCGGGACCTGGCGGGCTTGATCAAAGAGATCACAGCCGAATGCGCAAAGGCCGAATTCCTGGATCTTCAGGCGGTCTTTGCCCGGGAGCTGCCGACGAGGCCTGGTTGGGAGCGCGTTTCCAGGAATCCCATACGTGTCCCGCTGGATGTCTTGACCCTCCGGACTGACAGGCTGGTCGACGCCGCAGCAGCCGGGCGAGGGCTACGCCTGACCCTGGACGGCGTTCATCTGAACAGCGCCGGCGCCAGTCTCGTGGCCGAAGAGCTTGCGACGGTGATTGACAGGTGGCGCGCTGGCTGCTGACCAGCGTGACACCGGCGCGTTTGGCTGCGCTGTGCTTTCCCCTGTGCGCCAGGGTCTCTGGAGCGCAACCCCAGGTCGAGTATCGACAAATGTATCTTTTGGCACATGACAGTTTCCAGAACTTGTGCGATAATGGGCCGGCGTGCAGTTGACCGGTGTGCAACCCAGATTGGATGTCGCGCCCTGGGTACAAACTCTGTCCGGAGACAGGTCGATGGCGAACAACCATGAAACAGAAAGCGGCCCCGGATTCGACAAGCCGCCTTTTCTCTACGAGATCCGGGTCAAGGGGCGCCTGTATGGCGAGCAGTGGGCGGCATGGTTCGACGATCTGGCACTCTCTGCTTCCGAAGGCGAGTCCACACTTCGAGGGAGGGCAGTCGACCATGCCGCGCTGTACGGCTTGCTCGCCAGGCTTCAGGATCTGGCCATACCGCTGATCGCTGTCCAGGTCCTCGATGCTGACACCCAGCTCGAACTGGCCCGCCAGAGCAGGCGGTACGACCTGGCCATCAACATCCTTTTGGGGCTGATCTATCTGACCCTGCTGGGCGGCTTGATCGCGGCCACCGTCTTTGTGGCGCCGATCATCAACCCGTCCCTTGCCCTGGCCCTGCTCATGGCCCTGATCGGCGGCCTGGCCCATGCTTTCTGGCTCTGGAGCGATCAGCCAGCCTGGCGCTGGATCAGCTTTGTAGCCTGGCCTGCTGCAGCCATCAGCTTCTTGGTCTTTATCCCCGTGTCGGGCTTGTTGCCAACCGCGCTGGCTCTGGCCGTCACCTGCTTCTTTGCCGCAGGCGGCCTGGTATACGCCCTGTATCTGCTGCGGCGCCGTGCGCAGGGCACCAAAGACCGTCTCGCCGGAGGCGAACTCCTCTTCGCGGCTGGGGAAGAGGAGACAACAGAGCGCGACGGTCCTTCCGCGGATTGAGACTGGGGTTTCCGGTTTGCTAGCGCAATGACCATCGATCGCTTGTTATCCACCAGACTGCAGGTCCCCCCGCTCAGGCCCGACGCGGTCGAGCGGCCGCTTCTGGCTGCCCGGCTTGAGGACGGCCTGCGCCTCGGGCACCGCCTGACGCTGCTTTCCGCGCCAGCAGGCTTTGGCAAGACGACGCTGATCAGGGAGTGGATCGATGCGACAGATAGGCGGGTTGCCTGGCTATCGGTAGATGAAGGGGATAACGACGTCGCGCACTTTTTGCGCTACCTGGTGGCGAGTCTCGGCCAGGTGGATGATCAGCTCGTGGGGGCGCCTCTACCATCTACGTTCTCTCCATCTCCCCGGGAGCTGCTGGTGTCCCTCATCAATGGCCTGGCCGCAACCGAAAGAAACCTGCTGCTCGTCATCGACGACTATCACCTGATCCGCAGTTTCTCTGTGCATGACCTGATCGCCTTTGTCCTGGAAAACCAGCCACGCAATCTTCACGTCGTGGTCGCCACACGCGAGGATCCGCCCCTGCCACTCGCCCGTATGCGGGCACGCGAGCAGGTTACAGAGATCCGCGAGCGCGCCCTGCGCTTCACCGTAGAGGAAGCGGAGGTGTTCCTCAACCAGACGATGAATCTGGGCCTATCCCAAGCCCTGGTCGCCACGCTGACGTCGCGCGCCGAAGGGTGGATCACGGGCCTGCAACTTGCTGGGCTTGCGCTGCGCCAGACGGGCAGCATCGAAGAGTTCGTGGCCGATTTTTCCGGGGATGACCGCTATATCGTCGATTACCTTCTGGCTGAGGTACTGGAGCGCCAGCCAGCAGCGGTGCGCCATTTCTTGCGGCAGACCTCTATCCTGACCCGGCTCTGTGCCCCTCTGTGCGACGCCCTCACCGGCCGGGATGACTCGCAAGCCATGCTGGAGCAACTCGAGGCGGCCAACCTCTTTCTTGTCGCCCTCGACCACCGGCGTGAGTGGTACCGGTACCACGTCCTTTTTTCGGAGGCATTGCGGCTGGGGCTGACTGTGCAGGAGCAGGTTGCGTTGCATGAGAAGGCGGGGAGTTGGTTCCAGGTCCACGAGATGGAGCCATTCGCCAGACATCACGCCCGCCTGGCAGCCGAGATGGCCAGGACGCCGGACCCATCCCGGCGACAGGCCATGGAGAACCAATCGCTGATCGAGCCGCTGAGCGAACGAGAGATGGAGGTACTCCACCTGATCGCCGCCGGACTTTCGAACCGGGAGATTGCCGGCCGGCTGTTCATCGCTCCCGGCACGGTCAAGCGCCACAGCAACAACATCTATGGCAAACTGGGTGTGCGCAGTCGCACACAAGCGGTGGCGCGATCCAGAGACCTGGGGCTGCTGTAGAAGAGTGCCGCCGATCTTTATGTAGATTCGACGCGCTTATCTTCGTGCTGCCCAACTAGGCTCAGGTATGTATTCAGGCGCCGGCGAGCGGCTGCGCTCTCGGAGGTCAAGCCAAGCCGCCCGGAAATGACGAAAGTAGCCAGACATTCCATCGCGAGCGCGAAATCCAGTCTTTTCTCATCGATGTCGCTTCTGGAGAGCGACCGGTACGCATCGACCAGCGGAGATCGAAGAGCCGGAAGCTCCGTGATGATAGACGCAAGGTCTTCCTCGTAGAAGCCACGTCTTGTTTCCGCAAAGTCCACGATGGAAATCACAGAGTATCCTTCGAATAGCAGATTGGAGATGTTCAAGTCACCATGAATCAGCGATGGTGAGTTCAACCCAAGGGAGCGATGAACCTGCCGCAGATGCGATAGGTAGTCCTCTGCCTCGAAGTCGCCGTGAAGCTCTTGGGCTAGATCGTCGAAGCGCTCCACTGTGTCGGGTACAACGCACTCCAATGCGACCGACGACAAAAGCCGGTGGATGCTTACCGCAGCCCGACCTAGTGCGGCAGCAACGGCTCGAGATTCCTGCGCCGGCAACCGCTCGATCTCAGCGACTCTCCTAACCTGTCCGCCCACCTTCGTTACTTGTAGCCACAGCGGGGTGTCGGGATGGTCACGCTCTCCGGCGGTAACAGGGATCGGAGTAGACAGACCTGCGTCAATTGGACAGGTCTGAAGGGCCTGGAGTACTGCTATTTCCCGCTGGATCTTTTTTCGACCATCGCCGATACCAGCGCATCTGCGCCTAGTGAGTTTGCCGACGGTGCCATCTCCCAGGTCGTGAACCGAACCCCAGAGTCCCACACCTATGGTAGGGAGGGCGGCGAAATCAGCAGTCTGTACATCCATCTGGTTGAGAGCCAACTAGCAGCGCAAGTAGGGCCTTTGTGAACTCTTCGGACTGAATTGGTTGCATGGCAAGTGCCTCCTGGTGTCCATAGATCTCTGATCCGCGCAAAGTTGCCAGGCCACGCGAGACCGAGCGATTCGCCTGCCTGGCGCGGACCCGCTAATTACCCAGACTATATCCCATCTTTGGCTTGGTGGCAAACGCAGGTTGCCGGCCGAGTGTAATGCACTTCACAGCGAGTGTGCCTGCGCTACCGGTATACTGTTTGGAGAGCCAAGTTGTGGAATTGGCGGACAAACCGGCGCAATGGCCAGGCGAGGAGACCGCAAGTATGCTCAGATGGGTGCTCATGAACCTTTTGCTGCTCAGCTTGGCTGCCTGCAGTGGTGGGCAGGCGGTTGGGGTGTCTACTTCTGGTTTCGCCACCCGCGAGGGTGAGCCGGCACCGGCATCTACCCCGGTCAGCCGAGAGCCGGACCCAACCGTCTCAGCAGCAGACGCGCCAGCCGGCCGGCCGTCGCCCACATCCTCCCCACCAGTCGTTCCCTCATCAACACCAACCGCAACCCGCGTCCCGACCAGCTCCCCCTCTCCCGCGCCTACTCCGACGTCGACGTATACCGCTACTCCTACTCCGACGCCTACGCGCACGCTCACAGCCAGTCCTACCCCTACGCCGCTGCACCCGCTGTCTATCGAGTACATGCGCCAGCAGACCTACCCGGGCAGCGCGATCAGCATCGAAGAGACCCTGGCGCCGGGAGCGAACTATGACCGCTATATCGCTTCGTATCTATCGGAGGGCAACCGCATTTATGCCCTTCTGACCGTGCCACGGGGGGCAAGGCCGCAAAGCGGCTGGCCGGTAATCCTGTTCAATCACGGCTACATCCCGCCTCAACAGTACAGCACGACCGAGCGTTATGTGGCTTATGTCGACGTCGATTGCGCGCAGCGGCTACATCGTCTTTCGCTCGGACTATCGGGGGCATGGCAATTCCGAGGGAGAGGCCTGCAAACGGTTATGCGACCGCGGACTATACGGTCGACGTGCTGAACGCGGTCGAGGCTCTCAAGGACTACCCTGATGCCGATCCGCTCCGGGTCGGCATGTGGGGCCACTCCATGGGCGGCGGGATCACCTTGCGGACGATGGTCACCACTTCCGACATCAAGGCCGGTGTAGTCTGGGCCGGGACGGTGGCCTCGTATGCAGAGCTATTCGAGCGCAGGTGGGGCTCAGGCGCCGGGGACGGCAACCCTCTGCCGACGCTCGATGCCGACAGTCAGCGGTGGCGCTGGCTGCCGGAGATGCTGGAAACGTACGGCCCTCCCGAGGAGAATCCAGCGTTCTACGCCGCAATCTCGCCCAACAGCTACCTGGGCGATTTGTCGGGCCCAATCCAACTCCACCATGGCACCGCCGATACCTCGGTCCCCGTGGAGTATTCCGTGATGTTGGACGCCCAGATTCAGGCAGTGGGGAAACCCGTAGAGCTGTTTACCTACGAGGGCGACAACCACAACATCTCTGCGAATTTCAGCAGGGCCATGGCGCGCTCCATCCGCTTCCTTGACACCTATGTCAAGGGAGCGGACCGCGACTGATGTTGCTGCCCGGGAGCGCATGCCGGAGAAGAACCTGAGCGATGCTGGCAGGTTCTCCTATCCCTTGCGGTTTACGGTCTGCTCACAGTCTGCCAGTCGTCGGTCGCAGGATCAAAGACCCAGATCTCATCACTGATTTCATCGGCTGTTTTGCTGGTCAATTCGCCGCCGAACAAGATAGCCTTGTCCACCGAGGGTGCATAGGCCATTGGGAAGTGGGCGCGCTTGCCAGGGCTCTGTGACGGCGCTAGTGCTTGCCACGAATTGGCGTGATAGTCGTAGGCCCACACGCGCAAGTCCAACTCACCGGGAGTGTAGCCGCCCCATAGAAGTACGTGGTCATTTTGGGGGTCGTAGGCCATGCCGTGGTAACCGCGCGCTGGAGGGCTGACTTCCGGCTGCATCAATGAATTGATAGGTGGGTCTAGCCTCAGACGTGTTGGTCGAAGAGGATGGGATTGCCGTCAGGATCCTCTACGATGAGACTGGCGGGACCGGTTGTGCCTTCATCGGCCTCGCTCACAAAGGTGATCCCCTGTTCTTTCAGGCGGCGCTGAAGCTCGCGCACGTCGGTGAAGGTATCAAGCTCCTTGGCGTTGCTGTCCCAGCCGGGATTAAAAGTCATGATGTTCTTGTCGAACATACCTTGGAACAGCCCGATGACGGTATCGCCGTTCTTCATGATCAGCCAGTTCTGGTCGATGTCTCCGCCAAAGACCTGGAAGCCAAGCTTCTCATAGAAGGCTTTGGAGGCATGGATGTCCTCCACGGCTAGACTGATGGAAAACGTGCCCAGTTGCATGTTTGGCTCCTTGTATCAAGAGGGTATCAAGATGTTCAATCGTCACCCTTGTCGCGGATCTGCCCAATAGCGGATGATTCATTCAGTAAATTATATCATATCAATAACTTGAAGTCAAATTGGGAGGGAGATCGAGCCTGTGCCCAGCCGAGATCCTTCGCGGACGCTACCAATGACACCGATCCTGTCACTGCGAGGCCCGCTGTTTGGGCCGAAGCACCGCCACGAGGCCTCGCGGTGGCAGTCTCCACTTGAGCAGCAGGGGGTTGCTTCGTCGGCCTACGGCCTCCTCGCAACGACGAGGTCGGGCGTCATTCCACACTGAGTGGCACCCAGGATGGCGTGCCACAGGCCAATGCGACCCGCCTGCAAGGCCGCGGCAAATGGCCGGTCGCCCAAGACCTGCTTCCGCACGACGGCGTGGACTAAACCCTCGTGCGCTGCCATGAGTCGCACCAGACTGTCTCGGCATCCCGCTTGTGTCTGGCGGAAAAGGGCGGCCCCGGTGGGCTGACCAGGGGACTCGGGCGAAAACCTTGGGGTTGAATAGCGGGCTTCAGTTCTGCTTCGAAAGGCCCTCACCCCCGCCCGTTTGGCCTGCCAGGCGCCATGTGGTAGAATCCAATTACAATCCTCGCGTTGAACCTCACCGGCGAGGCTCGCAAGGGTTCCGTTATCAGGCGTCATGATTAGAACAAATTTTCGAGTTCTTTATGACAGGATCTGACAACAACCTGCGCTAGAATGATAGGGGGTCATGCAGGTCAGCCGCCAGTGCCAGCACAAATCGTCTAATTCGTGAAATTCGTGGCAGAGTCCTGTATCCAGCAACCCAGCCACCAGTCCCCGCCAGTACATACAACCGATCGAAAGGACCCTATGTACCAGGACCAACTCGTCATCCGGGGTGCGCAACAGCACAATCTGAAGAACATCGACGTCACCCTGCCCCGCCACAAGCTCATCGTCATCACCGGCGTCTCGGGCAGCGGCAAGAGCAGCCTGGCCTTCGACACCCTCTACGCCGAGGGCCAGCGCCGTTATGTCGAATCGCTCTCCTCCTACGCCCGGCAGTTTTTGGGCCAGATGGAGAAACCCAAGGTCGATTTCATCGGCGGCCTCAGCCCGGCCATCGCCATCGAGCAGAAGGCGGTCTCCAAGAACCCGCGTTCCACGGTGGGCACCGTCACCGAGATCTATGACTACCTGCGCGTCCTCTATGCCCGCGCGGGTACGCCCCACTGCCCCGGCTGCGGGCGCCAGGTCCAGGGCCAGTCGGCCCAGCAGATCGTCGATCGCATCAGCCAACTGCCCGCCGGCGCCCGCTTTCAGGTGCTGGCCCCCGTGGTCCGCGGCCGCAAGGGGACCCACGAGGAGGTGCTGCAGCGGGCCCGCACCGACGGCTACGCCCGTGCCCGTATCGACGGCGTGCCTGTGGAACTCACAGATCGCATCAGCCTGGCCAAGACAAAGAAGCATGACCTAGAGATCGTCGTCGACCGGTTGGTGGTACCGGAGGCCGAGCCCGCGCCCCAGGACGCGGCGAGCACAGACTCAGGGGACACGGACTATTTCGCGCGCCTGACCGACTCGGTGGAAACCGCGCTGCGGTTAGCCGGTGGCTTGCTCTTTGTGGATATCGAGGACGGGGAGACCCTCACCTTCTCTGAACAGAACGCCTGCCCCGCCTGTGGCATCAGCTTCCCGGAACTAACGCCCCAGTTGTTCAGCTTTAACTCACCGTTGGGCATGTGTACCGAGTGCAACGGCCTGGGTACCAAGGTCGAGTTTGACCCCGACCTGTTCGTCGTTCCCGACCGGACCCTGCACGAGGGCGGCCTCACCGCATACGGCGAGCTGGGCAAGAAGCGGCAGAGCTGGACCTACCAGGCAGTCAGCCAGATCGTGGAGAGCTTTGGCCACGACCTGGACACGCGCTGGCGGGATCTGTCGGAGGAGTGCCAGCGGGCGATCCTCTACGGCGGGGTCACGGTCAATGTCAAATCGGAGAGCGACCGGGGCAAGTGGGAAGGCGAGTGGCAGAACGAGGGCGTGGTCAACGCCGTCCGCCGCCGCTACCTCCAGACGAGGTCGGAAGGCATGCGCCGCTGGTACATGCAGTTCATGAGCCAGCAGATCTGCCCTGCTTGCGGCGGCAGGCGCCTGCGGCCCGAAGCCCTGGCCACCACCCTGGCCGGCCGGAGCATCCACGAAGTGACCGGCATGTCGGTCTGCGACGCGCTGGCCTGGGTCGATAGCCTGTGGCCAGCAGCCAACCAATCCCCAAAGGAGCTCCCGCGCCGCCCCGGCTGCCCCGAGAACAGCGCGCCCGACACGCAACACGCAACACGCAACACGCAACACGAGCTGCTTCAGCCTCCAGCCTCCACCCTCCATTCTCCCCTCACCGCCGAACAGTTCACCATCGCCGAGGAGGTCCTCAAAGAGGTCCGCGAACGGCTTCAATTCATGCTCAATGTAGGGCTCCACTATTTGACCCTGGACCGCCCGGCGCCGACGCTGTCCGGCGGCGAAGGGCAGCGCATCCGCCTGGCCAGCCAGATCGGCTGTGGCCTGGTGGGGGTGCTCTACATCCTGGATGAACCCAGCATCGGCCTGCACCAGCGTGACAACCGGCGCTTGCTGGACACGCTGGAACAGTTGCGCGACATGGGCAACACCGTACTGGTCGTAGAGCACGACGTTGAGGCCATGCTTACCGCCGATTGGATCGTGGATCTTGGGCCCGGGGCCGGGGTGCTGGGCGGCTGGGTGGTGGCCGAGGGCACACCGCAGCAGATCATGCGCGAAAGCCGGTCGTTGACCGGCCGGTACCTGTCGGGCGAGATCGAGGTCCTGTCGCCCAACGGCCGGCGCCCCGTGGGTGATCAGTGGCTGTCGGTGGTCGGCGCCCGGCAGAACAACCTGCGCAACCTGAATGTGCGCTTTCCGGTGGGCGTCTTTACCTGCGTCACGGGCGTCAGCGGCAGCGGCAAAAGCTCGCTCATCAGCCAGACCCTGCACCCGGCCCTGGCCCGGGCACTGCACGGCAGCCAGAAAGCGCCCGGCGACTGTGATGGGCTGGAGGGCCTAGAGGCATCCAGCGTCGACAAGGTCATCAACATCACCCAGGAGCCCATTGGCCGTACGCCCCGCTCCAACCCGGCCACCTACGTTGGCGTCTTTGCCGACATCCGGGACCTGTTCGCCCAGGTTCCCGAGGCCAAGGCCCGCGGCTACAAACCCGGGCGCTTTAGCTTTAACGTCAAGGGCGGCCGCTGCGAAGCCTGTCAGGGGCACGGCCAGAAACGGATCGAGATGCACTTTCTGCCCGACGTGTGGGTCACCTGCGACGTCTGCAAGGGCTCCCGCTTTAACCGGGAAACGCTCCAGATCCGCTACAAGGACAGGAACATCGCCGAGACTTTGGTCATGGACGTAGGCGAGGCGCTGGAACACTTTGCAAACATCCCCAAGATCCAGCGCCGGCTCCAGACGCTGGCCGACGTGGGCCTGGGCTATATCAAGCTGGGCCAGAGCGCCACCACCCTATCGGGCGGCGAGGCGCAGCGCGTCAAGCTGGCCAAGGAGCTGTCCCGCGCCTCCACCGGCGACACCCTTTACGTCCTGGACGAGCCGACCACCGGCCTGCACTTTGCCGACATCCAGAAGCTGCTGGACGTTCTGCACCGGCTGACCGACGCCGGAAACACCGTCATCGTCATCGAGCACAACCTGGATGTCATCAAGACCGCCGACTGGATCATCGACCTCGGCCCCGAAGGCGGCGACGGCGGCGGCCAGGTCATTGCCCAGGGCACACCGGAGCAAGTGGCCCAGGTCCCGGAGAGCTACACCGGCCAGTTCTTGCAGCGTGCGCTGTATGCGCTAGAGGCCACCGTGGAGGAAACAGGTGCCATCAGCCAGGAAATGGCGCTGGCCGGAAGCTGAGGCAGCCAGAAGGAAACGGCTTCTGCAACTTTGTCACTGCGAGCGCCAGCGAAGCACCGCCGCGAGTCCTCGCGGTGGCAGTCCCCGATCACGTAGAGGGAGATTGCTTTGGCTCATACAACGGGCCTACTAATGACACAGGGACAGTTGCTCTGGGCTCCGTGCGGACCACAGTCCGCGCCTGGCTGCCAGGTGTGCTGGACTGTGGTCCAGCACGAGCAGAGAGGGGCAGAGGCGCCGAGCCCGGTTAGCCAACCCGTGTAGCAGTACGGCGAAGGGAGCATCCCATCGTGAAGCTCAAAGATCTGTTCAACGAGGAATCCGTGGCTACTAATGACACAGGGACAGTTGCTCTGGGCTCCGTGCGGACCACAGTCCGCGCCTGGCTGCCAGGTGTGCTGGACTGTGGTCCAGCACGAGCAGAGAGGGGCAGAGGCGCCGAGCCCGGTTAGCCAACCCGTGTAGCAGTACGGCGAAGGGAGCATCCCATCGTGAAGCTCAAAGATCTGTTCAACGAGGAATCCGTGGCTGGTTTGGCCGCCGCGGTTGGAACCCAGGTACCGTCATTTGAGTCTGAAACCTTCCTGGCGCGGGTCTTTGACGAACCCTGGAAGGACCTGGAGCTGAAACAGCGCACGCGCCACATCACCACCGTGCTCCACGACCTCCTGGCCCTGGACTATCGTCCGGCCCTGGACGTCTTGCGTGGGGCGCTGCCCCACGTCACCGAAGATTGGTTCATCCTGATGGTCTTTCCAGATTATGTCGAGGTCTACGGCCTGGACGATTGGGAGGCGTCCATGCCCGCCCTGGAGGCCTTTACCCAGCGCATGTCCGCCGAGTTTGCCGTTCGCCCCTTTATCGCCCGCTACCCCGAACGGACCATGGCCCAGATGCTGGCCTGGGCACGGCACGAGAACGCCGACGTGCGCCGCCTGGCCAGCGAGGGCAGCCGCCCGCGCCTGCCATGGGGCATCGGCCTGCCCGCCCTGCAGGCCGATCCATCGCCCATCCTGCCCATCCTGGAGCTGCTCAAGGACGACGAGTCCGAGTCGGTACGCCGCAGCGTGGCCAACAATCTCAACGACATCGCCAAGGACAACCCCGGTGTCGTCCTCGATACGCTGCGCCGCTGGCAGGATTGCTCCGGCGACCAACCCGAGATCGACTGGCTCACCAGCTACGCCCTGCGCACCCTGGTCAAGCAAGGGGATCCCCAGGCGCTGGAGCTGTTGGGCTACTCCAGCGAACCGGCCATCGCCGTGCGCAACCTCGCCGCCCAGCCAGAGGCGGTCTCTATCGGCGGCAAGCTCACCTTCTCCTTCGACATCGAGTCGTTGAGCGACCGGCCGCAGAACCTTGTGATCGATTACGTCGTTTATCATATGCGCGCCAACGGGAGCCTGACGCCAAAGGTCTTTAAGCTGAGCAAGAGAACGCTGCGGCCTGGTGAAGTTGTGCGCATCGAAAAGCGGCACAGCTTTGCCCCGGTGACGACGCGCCGGTACTACCCTGGCCGGCACGCCATCGAGCCCAAGATCAACGGCCGGGTATTTGAGCGCGTCGACTTTTTTCTGGAGGTTCAAGCAACTTGAGAGGCATCTGTACCATCACGGGGGCTGCTGCCAAGATAGGGAGCCAACGTCGCCCCAGTCATTTGCCGCGGCCCTGATTTGTGCTTTCGAACGAATCCAAGCCTGAATCAAAGGAGGGGTCAACATGAATACCGTAGAACTGTTGCAGCACGCGCTCAAGAACGCCCTTGACATCCTGGATGGGGTCACGGCCGACCTGACCCAGGAACAGGCCGACTGGCAGCCCCCAGGCACAGCGCTGTCCATCGGCACGCTCTACTGGCACACGATGTCCGGCGCCGACCACGTCGTGCATGGTTGGGGGCTGGGCCAGCCGCCCATCGTCCAGACCGGGGGCTGGGAGGAGAAGGTAGTCGTCTGGCAAGAGCCTGCTCAGGAAGGCGACCACGCGGCCTCGGTACACCCTGTCCGCGTTGACCTGGCGGCCATGCACGACTATGCCCGGGCTGTATCGGATGCGGCCCAGGCCTGGCTGGGCACCCTGGCGCCAGAGGACCTGGAACGCGTTGTCGAGACGCCCTTGGGAGAGCTCCAGCTTGGGCCCATGCTAGAGATCTTTGTCGTGTGGCACATCAGCGCCCATACGGGTGAGATCTCGGCCCTGAAGGGCTGCCAGGGGGCCCGGGGCTACCCCTTCTAGGCAGATAGCTGCCCCTAGCAGTAGGCCCAGGACTGTTGCATCGCCCCTTGACATGCACTGCCGGCCAGATCTGTCATTGCGAGGCGCGCTGTTTGCGCCGTGGCAATCTCCAGGGTACAGGCAGGGAGGGAACTCGTGACAAGATCGCCAACTGAGATCAGGTCCAAACACCTGGATGATCTGCTCGTCGCCTCCATCCGGTTCCGTGGCACCTATGAGCAGGTTCCTGGCTACCTCGAAAGGCTGGTCCAGCAGACCGGTCCAGCCATAGACGGCCCGCCCATCCTGCTTCACCACTACTTTGATGAGGGGGTGGGAGAAGGACGACGATCTCGAGATCTGCTGTCCGGTGCGCGAGGCCATGGAGGCTGGGGATGTCAGCAGCCGGACGCTACCGGGCGGCCGGGTGCTGAGCGTCGTTTGCGCCGGACCGCGTGGGCAGCGCGACACCGTAGGAGGTCGACGCCGCCTGGCAGGAGCTCTTTGTCTACCTCCGGCAGTATGGGGCCATCCTTGACCCGAGTCCGAGGCGAGAGGTATACCTCGAGGATCGGCAGCAGTCCGGTTCGGGCGCGGCGGACCAGGTCACCGAGCTGCAATTTCCCCTGGCCTTCTTTCGCCTGGAGATGCTCGGCGAAGGTCTGAAACACCACGGTGGCAAAGCGGTTCGGCGGCAGGTCATGCAAGGTGGCCAAGAATACGCTGCCCGCAGCGTCCAAGAGAATGCAGAGTGGTTCCGCGCGGCGATGGAGCGGCTGGACGCGGCCATCGACGACGAAGGGGCGCGCCGGGAGATCATGAACAACTGCGCTGACCGTTTCCCACCGCACCGCATCCAGACCCTGCGGGCCGAATACCAGAAGTCGGGCGATATCGACGAGCTTCTCCAGATCATGCGCGCCGACCGCACCCTGGGGGATCTGTCCTGGTACGAACAGCCAGTTCGCCGCGGGAACGTCGTATATGTCACCAAAGACCCGGTCCACCCCAAAGCCTACGCAAAGGCCACGGATAAACTCGAAAAGCGTTCGTGGTACTGCCACTGCAGCCTGATGAGGGACCTGATACGGAGTGGTGAGACCGTGTCAGGCACCTATTGCCACTGCGGCGCAGGCTGGTACCACCAGCTTTGGGAGGGCATCCTGGGTGAACCGGTCAGGATCGACATAGTGGAATCGGTGCTCCAGGGAGATGACCTCTGCGCTTTCGCCATCCATCTCCCAGGACCAGCATGAACAGAATGGAGAACAGAATGGAACCCAAGATTGTCAGCAAAGAAGCGTTTACCGTCGTCGGCATCAGCATTCGCGCCCACATCGAAAAGCACGACATCCCCCAGCTCTGGGCCACCCTGGGCTCGCGGGTGTGCGAGATCCGGCACCTGGCCGAACCAGGCGCGGCCTATGGCCTGACCACCAGCTTTGCTCCGGAGACGGGCGAGTTCGACTATGTGGCCGGCTTTGGAGTCGAGCGCGCGGAGGACGTTCCCGAAGGCATGGTTGGCTGGGAGGTACCCGCGGCTACCTATGCCGCCTTTACCTGCACGCTGCCAACCATGCCCCAGGCCTACGACTATGCCTACAACACCTGGCTGCCCGCCTCCGGCTACCAGCGCGCGCCCGGCTTCGAGTTCGAGTGCTATGACGAGGAGTTTGACAACCAGGACCCGAGTGCGGAGTTTGAGTTCTTTATCCCTATCGAGCGTCCATAGGCAGACACAGAAGGTCCACCTGTCACTGCGAGCGTCAGCGAAGCACCGCCATGCCCGCCACGAGTCCTCGCGGTGGCAGTCTTCCTCTGAGCCGGCAGAGATCGCTTTCCCTCGAAAGACTCGGGACAGGCTGTCGCTGACACCCCTCGCAGAGACAGGATCGGTGTCATCAGTAGGGGCGTCACTCACAGCCTGCCCTGTGTGGTACACTGTATTTGCTGGAACACCTTGTACCGAATCTGCGAGTCAGTCCAAATGAAGCATGCCACGAAGCGGTCGTTTGCACAACTTCAATCTTTGCACATCCTGGTGGTCCTCAGCCTACTGGTCCTTGCCTTGTTTGGTCGGATGCCCGACAGTCAGGCGGGTTGGCTGACCAGCCCCCCGCAGCAGCCAAGCGTGTCCACCGTGGCAGTCTGCCGGAAAAGACATCGGCCTGCCCTTTCCCTCCAGAGCCGGTTGCGCAGCTTGTGGCAATACCTGACCCACAGTTGGGTACAGCCCGTCCCCCGCAGCCGGCTCTTGGCCATGCTGTGGTGCCTGAGCGGATGCCGGGGACCGGTGGTGATCATCAGCCCAATCAACTAGGAGGGATAGCCCATGACCGCCCTTCAAGAAGCTTTCACGCGGCTCGATCTCTTTGTCCAGCGGCGAATGCAGGCCGACCGCTCCCCCGGCCTGGCACTGGCTGCCACGGACCGCGAGGGTCTGCTCCACCTCGCTACCTATGGCTTTGCCGACGTCGCTGCCCAGACGCCGGTCACGCCGGACACTCTGTTTGAGATCGGCTCCATCAGCAAGTCGTTCACGGCCATCGCCATGCTGCAAATGGTCGAGGCTGGGCAACTCGATCTGCACGCGGCGGTGGCGCAGTACCTGCCCTGGTTCTACGTTCCGTCCGATTACCGAACCGATCACGCTCCACCACCTGTTGTGCCACTCAGCCGGCATCATCAGGGGGACTGACTTTAGCACCGACGCGCGTTACGAAGTCTGGTCGCTGCGCGAGAGCAGAGCTTCAAGCCCGCCCGGGACCCACTACCACTACTCCAACGTGGGGTACAAGGCACTGGGATTGGTACTGGAGGAGGTCTCTGGCCGCGACTGTCAGGCTATGATCCAGGAGCGGATCCTTGACCCACTGGGAATGGCGGCGACGGAACCCGTCATCACGCACGATACGCGCAAGCGCTTGGCCGTGGGCTACGCGCGTCTCTACGACGACCGGCCCGCACACTCTAGCCATCCTCTGGTTCCCGCTACCTGGTTGGAGACCGCCACCGCGGACGGCAGCATCGCCGCCACGGCTGCCGACCTGGCAGCCTACCTTCGCATGCTGATCAATCGAGGCCAGGGACCGCGAGGGCGCATCCTCTCCCCAGAGAGCTTTGAGCTGATGACCCGGCCTGCCATCGAGATGCCAGAGGAGGAGGTGGCTTTTGGCGCCTACTATGGCTATGGCCTCGACGTTGGGGAACGGGAAGGCCATACACTCATCGGCCACGGGGGCGGGATGGTGGGCTACTGTGCCTACATCTTGGCTGACCTGGATGACGGGCTGGGCGTCGTGGTACTGATTAACGGGCCGGGGGAGCCCGGCGAGATCGCAGGTTTTGCCCTGAAGCAGATGCGCGCGGCGTACCGCGACGGGCCCCTACCTCCGCTGCCGGATGCCCCGGAGCCAACAGGAATCGAGCTTGCCGCCGAGTATGCAGGCACCTACAGGTCGCAGAGCGCGACATTCACCCTGGCGGCCCAGGACGGGCAGTTGGTGATGCAAGCCGGCGACGCGCAGCTCGTCCTGGAGCGGCGGCGCGTCGACTGCTTTTACGTACCCCATGCCGACTGGTCACTTTTTCTGCTGCACTTTGGACGGGAAGAGGGCCAGGTGGTGGAAGCCTTTCACGGACCTGACTGGTACGCAGGTGAAGGGTATGCCGGCCCGAGGACCTTCGATTCGCCTCCGGCGTGGAGCGCCTACCCAGGCCACTACCGCAGCCACAATCCCTGGTACGGCAACTTTCGTGTCGTGGTGCGCAAGGGCAAGCTGTGGTTCATCCACCCCTCCGGGGAGGAAGAGCTGCTGGTGCCGCTGGGCGACGGCCTGTTTCGCGTCGGCGCCGACGAGCGCTCGCCCGAACGGCTGCGCTTCGACACGGTGCTGGATGGCCGTGCACTCCGAGCCAACCTATCGGGCTGCGACTACTACCGGACCTTTACGCCATAGCTCTGGCTGCAGTGCGCCGGCCCCATGTTCCGGCGGCAAAGGCAGCCTCAAAGAACTCGGCCAGGCGCGGGTACAGGATCCGGTGGTTCTTGGGCTTGTGAATGCCGTGGCCTTCGTCCTCAAAGGCCAGTAGCTCGTACTCGATGCCTGCCTGCATCCAGCGCTTCCCGCACCACGCGGACGTTTTCCGGCGTGACGTTGGGATCCTGCATGCCCTGGACGATCAGCAGCCGCCCCTTGATCTCCTCCACAGAGTAGAGTGGCGAGCGCTCCTCGGTAACGTTCCGGCACTTCTTCCGGCGAGCCGCCCATCATCTCTTCGCTGTAGGGTCGCAGGTCGGGGCGCGTCGTCTCCCAATCCACCACCAGGTCGGTCATGCCGCAGATGGGCGCCGAGGCAGCGACGATCTCGGGCGGAAAGTGGGTGATGGCCCACCACGAGGAGTAGCCGCCGTAGGAGGTGCCTGTGATGCCGACCTTGCCCGGCTCGGCGATCCCGGCGGCGATCAGCGCTTCGATCCCGGTGCGAATGTCCTCCTGCTCGCGACCGCCCCAGCCTTCCTCCTTGATGGCCTCGCGGTAGCTCAGGCCAAAGCCGGTGCTGCCCCGATAGTTGGGCTCCAGCACGTGAAAACCGCGAGAGGCCAGGTACTGGATCTGGGCGATCGATCCAGTCCTCGCTGTGCCAGGTGGGCCCGCCATGGACGTGGACGATGGTCCCCTTGACCTCTCCCCGCGCCCGGTAGAGCCAGCCCTGGATCTCCAGGCCGTCCACCGAACGCCAGTAGAAATCCTCCGCGGGGATCAGATCTTCTGTGCCAGAGCGCGTGCGCTCCCAGACGCGGGTCAGGCTGGCAAAGGCTTCGGGATGGGGATCTGCCAGGGAGAAGCGGACCAGGTCGGCGGGCTGCTGCGAGCTGTAGTACCTGCCGATCCACTCGCCATCTCCAGCGGGCGCAAGGGGGATGAGGCTGCCCGGGATGAGAGGCAGGGGCATCTCCTGACGCCGGTAGCCACATCCAGAAGGGAGGCGCGCGTCTGTGCTTCTTTGTATTCGATGATAACCGCATCGTTGCTGCCGTGCGGAACAAAGGCAGCCCCGATGTTGCGGTCCGGATCATCTATCAACCAGCGCAGGGTGTCGCTATTCATCTCCCAGACGCCCACTCGGCGGTGCGTCTCGGTTTCGGCCAGGACCAGCGCCCGTTGGCCATCGGGGAACCAGGAGGCGTGGACCTTTCTTGTCGGTCCCGGCGTGCACGATCTCGCGATCCTCCCGGCCCTCGATATCGACCAGCCAGACCTGGCGCCCGGCCGGATGCAGGTCGTTGCGCTCGTAGAGGATGTGAGTACCCAGCTCGTTCAGCCAGGGCTCGTAGTAGCAGCCTCGCTGCGGCCGGGCCAGAGGGACCCGCTCGCCGGTCTCCAGGTCGTGGCGGTAGAGCCAGGTCGGCTCGATCTCCCGGCCAGCTGCATCGTCCCAAGTTGGCGCCATAGATCAGCCAGCGACCGTTGGGGTGCAGTTGCCCTCCCCGCAGGAAATAGCCGGGCGATGGCTCGGTCAGGGGATGCAGGACACCCGGCTGGTCCAGGTCCACGCGGAAGAGCTGGGCGCGTTCGTCGCCGTCCCGGTCCTGGGAGACCAGCACGACTGCGGCTGTCCGGCGTCCAGGAGACGAGGATGGTATCGTGGGCCGTCTCTGTCAGGCGAACCGGCGGCCCGGAGCCGTCGGTGGGTGCGGCGTAGACGTCGGCCGCGGGGCCTGTCCGGTACCAGGTCCAGGCCGCCCACGTGCCATCTCGCGAGACCAAGGCGAATTCGAGCTCGGGCAGCTCGAGCAATGCTTCCAGCGATCGTTCTGAATTCATGGTTTCTCCTCTCTGGCCATTGAGAGTTTGCTCGGATAATTCGCCCTTCCAATCGCGCGGGGGGCGCTCAAACCAGGATACAGGCTACCTCGTGGCCAGCAACGACCGGACGCAGTTGCGGGTCGGTCTCCTGGCACTCGGGAACGGCGTCGGGGCAGCGAGGGTGGAAGCGGCAGCCAGGAGGTATGTCGATGGGGTTGGGGATCTCGCCCTGCAGGATCGTCCGCTTGCGCCGGCGGCGGGGGTTGGGCACCGGCACCACCGAGATGAGCGCCCGGGTGTAGGGGTGGCGCGGCTCGCGCGAGCACCTGCCGTCGTGGGGCCCAACTCGACGATGCGGCCCAGGTACATGACGGCCATGCGGTCGGTAAAGTAACCGGCGGTGGCCAGGTCGTGGGTGGTGTACAGGATGGTGATGTCGCGCTCGTCGCGCAGGGCGTGCAGCAGGCTGAGGATCTCGGCCCGGATGGAGACGTCCAGCATCGAGACCGGCTCGTCGGCCACCAGCAGATCGGGTTCCAGGACCAGCGCCCCGGCGATCACGACTCGCTGGCGCTGCCCGCCGGAGAGTTCGGCAGGGTAGCGGCCCCAGAAGTGGTCGGCGGGAGCCAGACCGCAGGTCTCCAGGGCGGCCCGAACCCGCGTGCTCTCTGTTCTTCGCCGCGGAGGAGCCAGGCGTGGATCTTGCAGCGGCTCGGCCACGATGTCGAAGATCGTCTGGCGGGGATTGAGGGATTCGTAGGGGTCCTGGAAGATCATCTGCGCCCGCTCGCGCAAGAGCATGATGCGCCGGCGTCGGCTCATGCCGGCCAGACCCTGGCCTCGATCAGCGCTCTGCCCCTCGGTCGCCCCCTCTGGCTGGCTGGTCAGCGAGTGGCCCTGCCGGCTCCAGCGGCCCACTCGGCGGCCACGTCGTAGCCCCTCAAACAGAATCGTGCCCCTGCGTGGGTGTCTGCAGGCCCAGGACGTTCATGCCCACGGTCGTCTTGCCCGAACCGGACTCGCCCACCAGGGCCAGGATCTCGCCCCTGGCCACGGCAAAGCTGACGCCATCCACGGCGCGGACGTAAGCGGCGCGGCTTGCGGGTCAGCACCGCCCAGCAGCTCCGGGATAGCGGGAAAGTACTTGTGCAGATCCTGGACCTGGAGGATGGGTTGCGCGTCTGCGGCTGATCCACTGCATCGGGCACGGCTCGCAGCCTGACAACCTGTGCACAGCGCTTGCCGGCGATGTGACCGGGCGGCGCATGCCTGCGCATCGACCAGGTAGCGGCGGCCTGTGGCGGCATCGCAGAGTCGCCTGCGCAATCTCTCGCAGTGGCAGCGCGGCTCAAAGCGGCACCCAGGCGGCAGGTCATCCAGGCGCGGTGGGTTGCCCGGGATGGAGGCCAGCGTCGAGCCAGGCTCCTCCACGTCGGGAAATGCCTCCAGCAGGCGCTGTGTGTAGGGGTGCTGCGGATTGTTAAAGATCACGTCGCTGCTGGCGTACTCGGCCACCATGCCCGCCGTACATCACCAGCACGTCGTCGCAGATCTCGGCCACCATGCCCCAGGTCGTGGGTGACGACGACGAGCGACAGGTTCAGCTCGCGCTGCAAGGCGCTCCAGCAGTTCCAGGATCTGGGCCTGGATCATCACGTCCAGGGCGGTGGTCGGCTCGTCGGCGATGAGGACGCTGGGGGCGCAGGCCAGGGCCATGGCGATCACGGCCCGCTGGCGCATGCCGCCGCTGTACTGGTGGGGGTACTGCTTGCCTCGCGTCGGCCGGAATGCCCACCAGCTCCAGCAGTTCGCCGGCCCGCTGGCGCGCGCGGCGGCCGTATCGCAGCTGATGCGTGGATCTGCAGCGCCTCGACGATCTGGCTCTCGATGGTGCGCACCGGGTTGAGGGCGTTCATCGCCCCCTGGAAGACCATGGACATACTCGGCCAGCGCACCTGGCGCATCTCGGCCTCGCTGAGCTGCAGCAGGTCCTGCCCGTCGAAGAAGCACCTGCGCCACCGACGATGCGGCCTTCCTCCGGCAGGAGACGCAGGAGGCTCATCATGACCGTGGTCTTGCCGCAGCCGCTTTCGCCCACGATGCCCAGGGAGCGCCCCTGCTCCAGGGCGAAAGCTCACCCCCTCGACGGCATGCAGCGCGGTGCCATCCTCCGTCAGGTAGTCGACGGACAGGTCTCCGACATCCAGAAGGTTCATGCTCGGATCACCGGACCCCTGTTCCCCGGCCGCTGTCTGGGCCTTGGGCAGGACAGCTCCCCCGGCCACCAGCGCCACCATGCGCCGCGGATCAAAGAGGTGATGGCGTGCGCAGGCGGGGATTGACGATCTGGTCCAGCGTGTTGCCGATGAGGATCAGGGACAGGCTGACCCAGACGATGGCAAAGCCCGGCGGCAGGATAAACCACCAGGCCTGGCGGCTGATCGCCCGCTCGAAGGCAAAGTTGAGCATCGAGCCCCAACTGATCAGCGTCGGGTCGCCCAGGCCCAGAAAGGCCAGCGACGACTCGGCCAGGATGGCGACCGAGATATCCAGCACCGCCTGGGCAATGATGAGGGGCAGCACCATGGGCAGGATGTGGCGCAGGATGATGCCGCGGAGTCACTGGCGCCCAAAGAGCGGGCCGCGCAGCACAAACTGGCGCTCCTTGACCGAAAGCACCTGCGAGCGCACCAGGCGGGCCGTGTAGGTCCAGCCCAGCAGGCCGATGACCAGGATGATGTTGAGCAGGCCACGTCCCATCACGGCGATGATGACCAGCATCAGCGGCAGGTCGGGGATGACCATCAAGAAATCGACAAAGCGCATCAAGGTGTTGCCGATGCGCCCGCCGTGGTAGCCGGCCATCAGGCCGACCGTGGTGCCGATGATCATCGACATGAATGAGGCCGTGAAGCCGACGACCAGCGACACCCGCGCGCCATAGATGAGCAGGCTCAGCACGTCCTTGCCGGCGTCGTCGCGGCCCAGCCAGTGCTGGGCATCAGGCGGGGCCAGGATGTCCTCCGGTGTCGACCTGCACCCGCTCCCGGGGTTGTAGGGAGCCAGCCATGGGGCAAAGACGGCCACCAGCACCACGAGCAGGAGCATGGCGGCGCCAATGACTCCCATCGGATTGCTGATGTACTGTCTGACGAATTTCATAGGATCTCGCTTCCAACTAGCGATTCTGGGCGTGGGCGCTAATCCGGCTTCACGCGCGGGTCCAGCACCGAGTACAGGATGTCGGCCAGCAGGTTGGCCACGATGACGCTGACGGCCAGCAGCAGAAAGCTGCCCTGAAGTACGGGATAGTCGCGCTTTTCTGTACCGCCTCGTACATCAAGCGGCCGATGCCCGGCCAGGAAAAGACCGTCTCCACCTGGATCGCCCCGCCCACGGTGTAGCCAAAGGTGAGGGCGATCATGGTCACCATGGGCAGCATGGCGTTCTTGAGGGCGTGGTCGCGCAAGGTGCGGTAGCGTGCTCAACCCCTTGGCCTTGGCCGTCAGGATATAGTCCTCGGACAAGCACCTCCATCACGCCGCTGCGCATGATCAGGATGTACTCGCCGGTAAAGACGATGGCCATGGTGATGGTCGGCAGGATCAGGTGTTTGCCCACGTCCAGCCAGTATGTCAGCCCGTCCTCCGGCTTCAGGCCCGGTGTGACCATGCCGCCCACCGGCAGGTAGCCCCGGGCCAGGATCAAGCAGGATGATGCCCAGGAAAAAGGTGGGCAAGGCCCAACTGAACAGCGCCCACAGCAGGATGCTCGCGTCCAGGCGCGTGCCCCGGCGCCAGGCAGCGATCAGGCCCAGGGCCATCCCCAGCGACAATGGCGATCATGTCGCCGCCCATCACCAGCACCACTGTGCGCCACACCCGCTCTTTCAGTATCTCGGCCACGTCCCGACGGCTGGCGAAGGAGATGCCCAGGTCGCCGCGCAGCAGGTTGCGCAGGTAGGCGGTGAACTGGGTATCAAATGCGCCCAGGAGATCCCCCTCCCGCAGGCGCTCCGCATCGAACCAGACCGGCTTGTCGAGGCCAAAACTGGCCCGGATCCGGTCCTGAGCCTCGCGTGTCATGCGCGGGCTGTGGATGATCAGCTTGACCGGGTCGCCGGGCAGGATGCGGAACAGGAGAAAGTTGAAGACCACGACGCCGGCGAGGGTGAACAGCGCAAAGCCACAGCTTGCGGAGGATGAAATTACTTCGTTCCATGATACCTCAGTCCTTGCCGGGCAGACTGCCCGCCAACGAGCGGACCTGTCCTGCCCGCAGGCCGTTGTGGGTCCAGGTGATCCGGCAAGTATTGAGAGTAAGGCCAGCCAGGCCCTGCCACACCGGGTAGACCCCGCGGTGTCAAGTTCCCTGGGAGGGGGATTGAAGCCGGATGGCCCTTCCCCCTCCCCGAGTCCTGTCCCACAGGCGGGGCAGATGCTATTCGACCGGTCTGGCTTGCAGGAGGGCTGCCTTCCACAGGATGTCCCCAGCTCTCCAGGCCAAAGCCGGTGAACCGGTCACTGGCGATAGGCCTGGACAGTCTTGTAGTAGGTCAGGACGATGTAGGGGCGCTCGTCAAAGAGCTTTTTCTGCATTTCCCAGATCAGCTCGCGGCGCGCCTCCTGATCGACGGTGACGCCCTGCTGGAGGTACATCTCTTCGAACTCCTCGTTGCAGTAGCCGCTGTCGTTCCAGCCACCCTCCTCCCGCTGGTCGCAGGTAAAGATCAGCATGGCAAAGTCGGGGTCGGGGTCCAGCCCCCAGCCCCAGTAGATCAGGTCAAAGTCAAAGGCGGGATAGAGGGCGATCAGGCTGTCCTCGTCCATGGGGGTGGCGGGGCCGAGATGCCGATCTGGGCCAGGCCATCGGAGATGATCTCCAGGATGCGGACCTTGGTGGCGTCGTCCGTGGCGTACAGGCGGTATTCCAGCGGGTTGCCGTCCGCGTCCTCGCGGATACCATCGCCGTCGCTGTCCACGATAGCCGGCCTCCTCCAGGATGCGGTTGCCCTCGGCCGGGTCGAAGGGGATGTCCTGCACATCGCTGTTGTGCCAGTCGCCCATGCGAGGTGGGGATGATCGACGCTGGCCGGCTCGGCGTAGCCCAGGTAGGCGACGTTGACGATCTGCTGCTTGTCGATGGCGTAGGCAATGGCCAGGCGTACCGCTGGATCGTTCAGGCTGGCCGGCTGGCTGCCATCCTCGTGGGAGTTGATGATCAGCTCGTCGATGTCCGTGGACTCCATGATCGCAACTTCGATGTTCTCTGTCCCTTCAAGTGTCTGGATCGCCGTGCGCGGGGATCGTGTCGGCGGCGATGACGTCTACCTCACCGGCCAGCAGCGCCTGGACTGCCGCATCCTCGGTGGCATACTCCTGCCAGACGATGCGGTCGATGGCCGGCGCCCCGCGCCAGTAGTCCTCGTTGGCCTCCAGGATCAGGTACTCACCCTCGACCCAGTCCACGAGCTTGTAGGGGCCGGTGCCGATGGCAGCCGACAGGTCCTCGAACTCCAGGATCTCGTCGTAGGTCATGCCCTCCCAGACGCTCCGGGGCAGGATCCAGACGTAGATCAGCAGATATTCCATGTTGCCCACCGGATCGGACAGGGTGACCTGCAGCGTGGTGTCGTCCAGGGCGACGATCTCCTCAAAGTTGACCAGGTAGAAGCTAAAGGTCTCGATCTCGTTCTCGATGGTCCAGTTGCAGGCTCCAGGCGACATCCTCGGCGGTCAGGGGCGTGCCGTCGTGGAAGGTGACGCCCTCGCGGATCTTGAAGGTCCAGACCAGGCCGTCGTCCGATACCTCCCAGCTCTCGGCCAGACCGGGCACAAAGTCGCTGATGCCTGCGTTCCTCCACCAGCGTGTCGTACAGCAGGTAGCGGAGGTCATAGCCGTACCAGCCGATGGCCGGATTGGCCGTGTCCCAGATGTAGGTGTCGGCCACGCGCAGCGTAACCGGTTCCTCTGTCCCGGCTGCTGGGGCCTCCGTGGGCTCCGGGGCCATCGTAGCCTCGGCGGCCGGGGCTTCCGTGGACTCTGGTGCCATCGTGGCCTCGGTGGCCATGGTAGGTTCAGCGGGTTTGGCGGGCTCGGGCGTGGCTCCGCAGCCGGCCAGCCCTAGCATGGCCAAGACTACCAACAGTGTTGAGAGCTGCCACAGTTTTCTTTTCATGATTCTCCCCCTATCGTCCGTCTTTCCAGGAGGCCGGCCTATCGCGCGTTCGATTGTGCCGGCTGCCCTGATCCTATGCGGCCCTGAATGCCAGGGACCTGCCTGCCCGTCGCTGCGGGCCTCTGTCTGGCGGCCTTCTCCAGCGGAGAAGCGTCCGCCACTGTTATCCAACAGTGCTTTGCCCAGCAGAGTCCATCAAAAAGGTAGATAGATCGTCGCCTCCTTTCGCCTGCTATTCACTGCTTCTGTGCCGGCAGGTGGGCATCGCGGCGTGGGCGGATCGGAATCTCCCGGAAGCCACGCAGAAACCGGACAAAAGTTTTGTACAGTTGTCTCATAAAGGGCACGGCCAAATTCGGCCGTGGCGACCGTTGGGTCACCGCAGATGCCGCTCTCGCTCATGCGCGACCACCAATCCTGCCACGATAGGATGCTGGGCTCGGGGCGGTCCCAGTTGAAGAATTCGAACTGCAACTGGCCCATTTCCTGTACCGCCTTGTCCATCTGGACCAGGTCAGGGCGCAGGTAGAGCATCATGGCCGTCTCGTACTCGCCTGCGTGGGCAATGCCGCCCGGCGCCGATCGCCGCATTTCAGACAGCGTGGGCTCAGCCAGGGAAGGATCGATGGCAGCGTTTGGACTCATGGCGCCGCAGACGATGCCTCTTTCCAATACCACACGTCGGGCAGCCAGGTCGGCGATGGGAGCATTGGAGCCATGGCCATTGACGATCAGGATATGGGTAAAGCCGTGTCGGGCGACGCTCAGGGCTACGTCGGCCAGGTAGGAGATGAGGTTCTGGGCGCCGATGGACACAGTGCCGGGAAAATCCATGTGATGCTCGTCCAGCCCGTAGGTGACTGGGGGCATCATCAAGCTCTCGCCAGGGGTCCGCCGGGCGACCTCGAGGCAGATGGCTTCGACAATGATGTTGTCCGTATTGAGGGGCAGGTGGGGTCCGTGATCTTCGACCGCGCCAAAGGGCAGCAGCACGACAGGCTGGTGGTTCAGCGCTTCCCGTATCTCGGGCCAGGTCAGCTCGTCATAGCGGACTTTGGTCATCTCATCCCTTCTTCAAATGGGGACCAATCACAGGGAGTCTTGTAGCTTTCTGCGATCATCAAAGTCTCTGTGGTCCGGACTCCCGGAATCCGGCGTATCTCGTCGGTGACAACCTCTGTCAGATGCGACATATCCCGGCAAAAGACTTCGAGGACAAGGTCATAGGTGCCCAGCGTCCGGACCAGGCGGCTCACTTCGGGCAGGCCGCCAATGGTTCTGGCGATGCTATCGGCCATGCCCGGCGCCACCAGGATGGCGACGAGCGCCGTGGCCTCAAACTCCAGGGCATAGGGGTCGATGATGCCGGCGACGCGAAGGATTCCCTGCTGGACCAGCCTTTGGTACCGGGCGCGTATTGTCGTTTCTGAAACGCCGGCCTGCCTGGCGACCTGGGTGAAGGGAACCCGGCCGTCCGCTTGTAGGGCTTGCAGGATCTGTTTGTCCAGGTCGTCCATGCCGCCTCCACGAAGGATCAGAATGTACCACCGCGATGGCCCAACCTACGCGGACCAGTCCAAACAGGTGCTTTGAATATCGAACTTCAGAAAGTATTATACCATGAATTCCAAGGTGATGCAAATCAAGAGAGTTGATATTCAAAGACAGTCCCCCTGGGATCTGTGCTGGTCTTGACCAAGCGGTGCCCCATAGGCCAGGGAGTGCCAAGACAGGCTTCCTGGAGGCGCGATTGCTGGTTGCCAATCGAGTTGTGGAGTCGGCCTGCAGCGTTGCCAGGAACGTCACGATGTGGTAAGATAGAGTTGGCAGAAGCATGGTTGAGAGGCGCTCTGAAGCTCCTGCCCTGCGGTGGGGGGCCAAATCGCATTGTGACAAGGAGATTGCACGGTGGCAGACCAGACAGCCAGGCAGATGATTGAGCAGATGCCGGAGGATTTCCGCCCGGAACGCGCCGGCCGGGCCAACGCTGTTGTCCAGTTTCACATTACCGGCGAGGGCGGTGGCGATTGGTTCGTGACCATCAAGGACCGGACCTGCACGGTGACCGAGGGCGTCGCGCCCAAGGCCAACGCGACGATGACCATGGACGCCGGCGAGTACGTCCAACTGGCGACGGGCCAAATGAGCAGCATGAAGGCCTTTACCTCGCGCAAGATAAAGCCGGCTGGCGACATCTCTCTGCTCAAGAGGATGGACCGCTGGTTCGTCCGGGGCAGGTAGTGGGAGTCTGGGATGGCCCTCGCCGGGGGCAATGACGTGGAGGACAGGTGATGGTTTCGAGACCCGCCCAGATTCTTCTGATCATCGTTGTGGTCGTCGCGGTGCTGCTGTGCGCCGCCGTCGCCGGTTTCTACTGGGCGACCGGTCCTTCCCTGCGGTGCCAGCGACCCGTAGAAGGACCGGCCGAGCCGGGCTGGTCGGCCCGAGTCATCGCCTCAGGTGGACGGGATCGCTGCTACTACCTCTATGCGCCCCCGCAATATGACCCTGGCCAGCCGCTACCCCTGGTGTTCAGCTTCCACGGTTTTATGTCGAATCCCAACAGCCACGCGCTGATCACCAAATGGCACAAGCTTGCCGCCGAGGAGGGCTTTTTGGTGGTCTATCCGCAGGGTACCGGGTTCCCCCAGCGTTGGTACGCAGGAAAAACCTGGGGTACTTTTGGCATCGATGATGTGCAGTTCTACTACGACATGCTGGCCGATGTGGCTTCCGTCGCCAACGTGGATGAATCCAGAATTTATGTCAACGGTTTCTCCAATGGCGGTGGGATGACGGTGGACCTGGGGTGCACAGCCGCAGACACCTTTGCGGCCATGGGTGCGGTGGCAGCCGCGGTCGTCGCCACAGATGGCTGTGATCCGTCCCGTCCCATGCCGGCCATCGTTTTCCACGGAACGGCGGATCCCATCGTCCCCTATGAAGGCGGGGAGATGGGAGGCTGGCTGCTGCGCATGGCGGCAGAAGTAACCCATGCCCCCCCGGCCTTTGTTGGCGCTGAGGACTGGGTGGTCTACTGGGCCGAGAACAATGGCTGCGATCTGACGCCTGGTACCATTCCCCAACAGGGGGACGCGCGTGGCATTCGCTATACCGGCTGCGATGCCGGTGCGGACGTGACTTTCTATACCATCGAGGAGGGCGGGCACGCCTGGCCCGGCGGTTTTCCGATCCCCGGCGTGGGCAAGACCAGCCGCGACATCGACGCTACCGAGGAGATGTGGAAGTTCTTTCAAGCGCATACCCTGGAGGACTAGACTTACCTCCGTTCTCCGTGTCTCTGTGGTGAATCCTGAGGACACAATGGCCAAAGAATACCTGTCCAAGATTGATACCGCGCTCCTGAAGGTTGAGGATCCGACCAACCCGATGATGATCACCTGCGTCTTTATGTTCAAGTCGCCCATCGCGTTTGAACGGCTGCAGGCGACCATCGTGACGCGGCTGCTGACCATGCATCGTTTCCGGCAGAGGGCGATCGTACCCACGGGGGGCCTGGGCCGTCCCTACTGGGCCGATGATCCCGATTTCGACCTTTGCTACCACCTCCAGCGAGCGGCGCTGCCGCCGCCGGGGGATCAGGCTGTGCTGCAGGAGGTGGTCAGTCTGCTGGCCAGTACGCCGCTGGACCTCTCCCGGCCGCCCTGGCAGTTGCACATGCTGGAGAATTACGAGGCGTGCTGTGCCCTTGTGGGCCGCTTCCATCACTGCCTCGTGGACGGTACGGCCCTGATGCACGTGGTCCTGTCGCTGACCGACTCGTCGCCAGATGTAGCCTGGCCTGTCATTGAGCCTGAGAATCCTTACGCCGCCACACGCGAAAGCCTTGCCTCTCGCCTGCGGGCGGCGCGCGAGCGGCGCAGGCTGAGCCAGGCCACGCGGGACACCCTGAAGCGGGGCCGCTTTTCCGGCCTTTTGGATCCTTCGCGCCTGGAGGACCTGCTCCGGCTGAGCGGTGAGGCCACGGTTGACCTGGGCAAGTTCCTGGTGTCGGGGCCCGATCCCGAGACTCCCCTGCGGGGCGAGCTGGGCGACCTCAAGCGGGCGGCCTGGTCGGACGGGATAGCCCTGGATGACATCAAGGCCATCCGCAGCAGGATTGGCGGGACTGTGAACGACGTGCTCCTGACGGTGACCGCGGGCGCGCTGAGCCGCTACCTGCAGGACCACGGCCTGGCGCCCGATTGCCTCGACCTGCGGGTGGCCGTGCCCATGGATCTCAGGCCCAAGGGGTCTGAGTCGGATCTG
Organism: uncultured Chloroflexia bacterium; assembly: GCA_963700285.1. Taxonomy (GTDB): domain Bacteria; phylum Chloroflexota; class Anaerolineae; order JAAYZQ01; family JAAYZQ01; genus CAWANP01. Next base: position 61,700 of record CAVOXA010000006.1, read on the forward strand.
GGCAACCGCATGGGCGCGGTGTTCCTGGCGCTGCCTGTGGGCATCGCCGATCCGGTTGCCCGCCTGCGCGAGATCGAGGGGCGCATGAATGAGCGCAAGAACTCGCTGGAAGGTGCGGTCCTCTTTGTGCTGCTCAACCTGCTGGGCCGTTTTCCGGCAGGCGTGGCTACTACGCTGGTCAAGACCCTGGGAACGCGGGCGACCGCCGTGATGACGAATGTCAGGGGACCCCAGGAGCAGCGCTATCTGGCCGGATCCCCCCTGGAGGGTTTCCTGGCTTGGGTGCCGCAGACGGGCCCGATTGGCCTGGGTGTCAGCATCCTCAGCTATGCCGGGCAGGTGCGGATTGGCGTCCTGGCCGACCAGGGCCTGGTGGCCGAGCCAGAGACGCTGCTGGCCGCGTTCCACAGCGAGTTTGACCTGCTGCTGGCGCGGGCGCTGGAGGCAGGAGAGCCGTCTGCCTGAGCAGGCACGAGATGATACGAGGAGTGATCAAGCCGTTGACAAAGCACTACCTATCCAATCTTGACACCGCAGTTTTTCAACTTGAGGATGCTCGCAACCCCATGACCATCACGGGCGTCGTGACCCTGCGTGGCGCGGTCGATTTGGACCGGCTCAAGGCCACCATCGAGACCCGTCTCCTGAACCTAAGGCAGTTCCGGCAGCGGGTGGTCTGGCACCCCATGGGCGTGAGAAACCCATATTGGGAGGACGACCCGGACCTGGATCTGGGCTACCATCTGCAGCGGGCCAGCTTGCCCCCTCCCGGGGACAAGCGTGCGCTGCAGGATACGGTCAGTCTTTTGGCCAGCACGCAGTTGGACCTGACAAGGTCTCCCTGGCAGATGCACCTCATAGAGATTTCGGCCGATTGCAGTGCCATCGTCTTTCGGCTGCATCATTGCATCGGTGACGGTATGGCCGTCCTGCACATGATCCTGACCATGACGGACCTGGAGCCAGAGCCTGGCTGGCCATCGCTGCAGCCCGCGATGCTTCGTCCAGAGTCTGCAGGGAGGAGGATGTGGCTGAGCCGGCCACCGCGTGAACTGCGCGACGCCCAGCGGCAGTCTGCACAGGATGGCCTGGCAAAGCTCGGCCAGCCCCAGCAGCTTTTGGACATGGGCCGTTTGGGAGTCGACGGCGCACTGGACCTCGGCCGGTTCCTGTTGTTGGAACCGGATCCCGACACGGTCCTGCACGGAGAACTGGGCGAGACCAAGCGGACAGCGTGGTCGGACGGCGTCCCGCTGGAGGATATCCAGCTGATCCGCCGCAGGCTGGGCGGCACGGTCAACGACGTCGTGATCACCGTTATTACCGGAGCGCTGCGACGCTACCTCCAGGCGCACAGCGAGCCTGTGGACGACATCACCCTGCGGGCTGTAGTCCCCGTCAACCTGCGCCCGGCGGGCCAGGAAGGGGAGATGGGCAATCGCATGGGCGCGGTCTTTCTGACGCTGCCGGTGTGGAATGCCGAGCCAGCCTGTCGGCTGCGCGAAGTGGAGCTGCGCATGAAGGGCCGCAAGGCGTCTTCGGAGGCGCCGCTCTTCTACGTGCTGCTCAATGCCCTGGGTGTGGCCCCCGCCCGCCTGGCCAAGAGGCTGGTCGGTATCTATGGCACCAGGGCCAGCGCCGTGATCTCTAACGTAAAGGGGCCGCAGGAACCGTTGTACCTGTCCGGGGTGCCGCTAGACGGCTTGATGGCCTGGGTTCCTCCGACGGGCAGCATCGGCGTGGGCATCAGCATCCTCAGCTACGTGGGCCAACTTCGGGTGGGGGTTTTCACCGACGCGGGCTTGGTGCCTGACCCGGAGGCCATCGTTGATGCCTTCCACGATGAATTTCAGGAACTGCTGGCCCGCGCCCTGGAGGCGGGGGAACCGCTGCCTGCGAATTAGGACTGGCAGTCCTGCTCACCTGTGGATTGCCTCAAAGCTCATCAGATCCTCGCTTCCTGCTTGCGAGAGAATCATCGTCCGGCAACGCGTCCCAGGTATAGATGACCGAGGTTCCGGCAAGCTTGTCGTGCAGCGCCTCGCGGTGGTTGTCGACGCCGGCCCACAGGAAGCCAGCGCCAAAGAGCAGCGAGGACAACCAGTAGCCAAAGAGTCTGACCAGGGATCGCCAGAACGACAGGCGCCCTCCCGACCGGGTCACGATGCGCAGGCCCAGGAGGGCTTTGCCCGAGGTCTGCCCGCCCATGGTCCAGAAAAAGAGCAGGTAGGCAGCGCTGATGAGCAGACCCCCGATCGCCGTCAGTTCTATGGGAGATGCAGCCCCCACAGCATCCGTGAGCCCGGGCACATAGATCTGCAAGCCTGTGGCCAGCCGCACATCGTCCAGGAGCCAGCCTGCGGCCCGGACAAGGATGCTAATGATGACAATATCGGTGATGAGCGCCGCCAGCCGGGTCACGAAACCGGCGGTTCGCCCCCTCAGGTGTGCCGGTGGTACTGTGTCTCCCGAGAAAACGATCCTGCGCGGCGGCGGCGGGATCTCTGGCGCGGGGTGTCTCAGTACAGAGTGGATCAGATGCGCGACGTAAAGATCGGCGCTGACCGCTCGTCCCCGCACTTCGATAAAAACCCTCTGGCTCAGGGCCAGGCTTTCGGCGGCTACCAGCTCATCCACCAGGCCCTGCACCTGCGGGCTGTCTACGACGTAGTCCAGAGTCGTGTCCACGCTATGATTCACAGCCGTGCCCAGTAGCGCCCGGCCCTGCAGCTCCTCAGACACTCCCCGCGCCTGCCAGCGTTCCAGCCTGGCCGCACTGCGGGCCGCCAGCCTGTTGTAGCTCCTGCGGGCGGGGGACAGGAGCCGGCTCTTCCGGGCCCAGTTCGTGGGCGGCGAGGCGAGTCGCCTGGCTCTGCCCAGTGCCGAGGACAGCCGCCGGTCAACCCGGTCCCCGGCCTCAAAAACTGCCCCGATAAAGATGTGGCGCAAGGCGGGGTCGACTTGCTCCGGCCGGTCGTCAGGAGTGGGGCTGGCCTCGACCCCGGACTGGTCTCGAGGCGCCGGACCGGACCGGTCCGGCGGTTCTGTGGCTGACTGGATTGCATTCAACGCCAGGGAAACGCCGCCCACCGCCAGGCGCATCAGCGTGCCCACGCCCATCATCTCTGGCTCGGTGCGTACTGGCGCCCGTGCGCTGGTAGCGGGATCGGGGCCGTTGGGATCAAATAGCTTGTCTGCCTCGACGGGTTCGTTCATGGCTTGTCTTCCTCACGTGCCGCTGGCTGCGGGACTGTATCTGGAACGACGACGCCCGTCAATCATACCATATTTCCTTTGCCAAGCCAAATGGATGCGGGAAGGGCAGGCAGAGTTTCCACCCGATCCTGTCATACCCGCACGATTCTCGCGGACATCCACTCTGCGGAGGTGACGGTTGCCGGTGGCGTCGATGCCCGCCCCCCCCCGGCTGCTCGGGGGCAAACATGTGCGGAAATGACAGGTCAGCTTGGTGACCTTTCCACCGAAATTGATACGTTACCGCATTTGTGGTACAATCCAGTGAGCGTTCGCGCCTGTTTTGCTCGGGGTGGGGCGCAGCGCACGGATGACCAAGCAGAGTAGGATCGAGTGACAACAGGAGGTAAAAGACATGCAAGTCGAGGTTCGTTATGGTCCAGCCTACGCGCTGGCCATGGTCACGCTTGAACCCAGTGAGGCGATCCAGGTGGAGGGCGGGGCGATGGTGGGCATGGCGCCCAGCCTCAAGATGGAAACAGGGGCCACGGGCGGCCTCTTGAAATCGCTCACTCGCAAGATGTTTGGCGGCGAGAGCTTTTTTCTGAACACCTTCACCGGCGTCAAGCAGGGGGATTCTCTTGCCCTGGCGCCTCCCTTGCCCGGCGATGTCTCGGTCATCGAGATGCACGGCGAAACGCTGATGGTGCAGTCAGGCTCCTATCTCGCCTCGTCGGAAGGGATCACGGTGGACACCAAGTGGGGCGGGGCCAAGTCCTTTTTCGGCAGCGAGGGCTTGATCATGCTCAGGATCAGCGGCAGCGGCACGCTGATCGTCTCCAGCTATGGGGCCATACACGCCGTGGAGCTGGCCGAAGGCCAGAGCTACGTGGTCGATACGGGGCACCTGGTCACCTTTGATGACCATCTAAAGTTCAAGGTAAAGAAGGTGGCCGGCTGGAAGAGCACCCTGTTCAGCGGTGAGGGCCTGGTGGTCGAGCTGACCGGCCCGGGGAACCTGACGCTGCAGAGCCGCAGCCAGGACTCGTTCCTGTCCTGGCTCATCCCGCAGCTCCCCAAGCAGACAACCTACGTATCGAGTGACTAGGACCTGCTAGGACCTGTTCAAGTTAGAAATGACGTATCTGTCATGGCGAGCGCAGCGTGGCAATCTCCACATGCTTGTGAGAAACCGACTGCTTGGCACTGGTCGGCCCGGAGTCGCCAACCCGTGCCTGCCTTTCAAATTCTGGCGCTTTGGGGCAGGAAACGCCCGATGAACTGCGATCCCAGGTAGGCCGTCTGGTAGGGATTGCGGGGCCGGATCTCAAAGACGGCTGTGCCGTCAAAGTCGATCTCTTGTAGCGTGGCGGCCAGCAGCTCCCAATCCTCTTCTGGGATGCCGCCTGTCCCCGGAACATAGTGGTCTCGGCCCGGGTGGGGCAGCTCCTGTTCGGCCAGGGGCAGGATGTCCTGCAGGTGCACGTGGATGAGGTGAGGCTTGAGCGCGCTCAGAAAAGCGCTCAGGCCTTTGTCTGTGAAGTAGACGTGCCCGATGTCCAGGCAGAACTTGAGGCCCTCCACTTTCGAGATGGCCTGCTCCAGGAAGGCCAATTGCCCGTTTTCCAGCGCGATGCGCACCCCGCGCTCGGCCGCATAGGCCACCACGTCCCGGCAGAGCGCGACGTCGAGACGTCCCTCCTCGCCGCCGGCGAAAAACTCGTCGGGATGTACCACCAGAACGCTGGCGCCCAGGTCGCGGGCGGCATCGATCTGCACCTGCTGCTCGGCCAAGGTGTAGGCAAGGCCGGTGTGCAGGCTAACCGGCATCCCGGCCAGGGCGGCCTTGAGGCCGGCTCGTTCCGACCTGGCATAGAGGCTCTGCCTGCCCGGCCACCGGCTCCACAGCTCGACGGCATAGCCCAGATCGCGGATCTGCGCCAGTTCTTGCTCCAAGCTGGCGACCTGGGCATAGTGACTGAAATTCCACAGGCTGATGGCATACTGGATCTTCATAGCTTCATCTTTCTCCGTCCGTGTAGGATCCCTCCGCACAGGGCACCCTTGGATGTAGAGCCCTCTCGAGTGTAGAGCCCTTTTGATGCTCCCGGCGAATCACGGATTCGCCGGCTTTCGACAGCAGAGCGCTGGTCACGGACCAGCGCGGAGCCGGGCCGGCTGGTCTGCCGATATCGGATAGCGCCCGTACTTGCGTGTTGCGCGTACCATGGCCTCGAAATTCTCCAGGGGTACATAGTGGGCCACGGTGTTGCTGGAGCCCACCGCGTACCCGCCGCCGGGCGCTAGCGTCCGGATGCGCTCCCGTACCTCGGCTTCGACGTCGGCTGGGCTGCCCAGGGTCAGCGTCTCTCCGATCTCGACGTTGCCCAGCAGGCAGAGCCGGTCGCCGGCGCGGGCTTTTAGCTCGCCGCTGTCCATGGCCTTGGGCTCCACGGGGTGCAGGGCGTTCAGGCCGCAGGCCAGCAGATCGGGCAGGATCTCCCACAGGTTGCCGTCAGAATGCAGGATAAAGGGCAGGTCCCTGGTCCGGCAGATGGCGCCCATCTCTTCCATGTAGGGAAAGAGGTACTGCCGCAGCACCTTGGGGCTGACCATCGTGCCCGAATAGTAGGCCAGGTCGTCGCCGTACCACATGGCGCCGATGTCGTCCATCTCGACAATGCGCCGAAAGACTGCGAGCTGGGTCTCGCCCACTCTGCGGAAGAGTTCGGCGACCAGGTCGGGTTGGTCCACCAGGGCGAAGCAAAAAGTCTCAAAGCCCATGATGCGCCATACCCGGGTAAAGATGCCGCCGACCCCAGAGATGATTTTCATGCCGGAGGGCAGGATGCGGGCGCAAGCCGCCAGGTTGGTAAAATCGATGGTCTCGGGATCGGGCCAGGGATAGCGCGGGTAGTCGTCCCAACCGCTGATCAGGCTCGTCTCGTCGCCGGCCCAGGTGGTGACCTGCATGTCGCCGCCGTAGATGTGATCCTCGTCGCGGTGCCCGTCGCCTACCATGCGGTACTCATAGTTGGCCCGCAGGTGCACATAGTCGTAGCCGGCCCGGTGCCAGAAATCCACGTCGTCCTGGATGGTCTGGATGGGCCGGCCCAGGAATGCCTGTTTGACCTGCCAGTCCACGTGCAGCTCGGCGTTGGGTACTCGGTCGGGCTCGCCCTCCAGCATCAGTACGCGGCGAAGCCGTTCGAAATCGGGGTCCAGTGGGATGAATCTCTCTTGTACCAACATGGCAGGGTGTGTTCCTCCTGGGCAGAAGCCAACCTGTTCAATAGCATGGTCAATTGGGCTGCGACAGCCCCCAGACCCATGATACATGGAGGCCAGTACCGTGGCAAATTTTCTTTTGCGCTGTGCCAGTACTCTCCTTTGGCCTACCCATGGCCCGACTGCTGCTCCTTGTGCGCGAGACCCTGGGGCATGTGCTCTCTGTTTCTGCACGGCACAAGCTCTTGGCTGACCTGTCATTCCCGCATGCCTTGGGCGGGAATCCACGCCACCGGCAACCGTCACCGTCGCAGAGTGGATGTCCGCGAGAATCGTGCGGGTATGCCCACCGAAACGCATACGCCATCTAGTTGACGATCTACTTGCCAAGAACGGGTCTGCTGATGTATACTAGCGCTGAGAGCAACATGTGAGGATCGCACTCTGGAACGGAAGGACTGGCAGTCCTATGCAAGAGGCTTGCAGGAGGAAAATCTACTGTTTGGGACTGGATCTCGGCTGGCAAGCCCTGACAGAGGACTGCCAGTCCTGTTGAGGATTACATTCTGGAACGAGGAGGATTGAAGCGATGCTAGCAGAAGGTACCCTTGCACCCGATTTTACGCTGGCCGCGGACGGTGGCGGAGAGGTCAGCTTGTCCGACTATCGCGGCCAGAAGGTGGTTCTGTACTTCTATCCCAAGGATGATACGCCGGGTTGTACCACCGAGGCCTGCAACTTTCGCGACGACTATTCAGAGATCCTGGCCGCCGGCGCGACCGTCCTGGGCGTGAGCCCGGACAAGGTCAAGGCTCACGACAAATTCAAGCTGAAATATGAGCTGCCCTTCCCACTGCTCAGTGATCCGGAGCACAAGGTGGCCGAGATCTATGGCGCCTGGGGCGAAAAAACGAATTACGGCCGGACCTACATGGGCATTATCCGCTCCACCTATGTCATCAACGAGGAGGGGGTGATCTTCAAGGTCTTTGCCAACGTGAGGCCCAAAAACCACAGCCAGGAGGTGCTGGAGGCCCTGAACGCCAATGACGCTGCCTAGCTGGCAGCAAGACGGGCTGCCCCCGGTACCCGCCGGAAAAGATCTGCCGGCGGTACTGGCGGCGGGTGGTTTTGCCATCACGGTGGAGGTACTGCCGCCCACCGGTCCCGACGCTGAGAGCCTGCTGGCGGCACTGGAAAACGTGGCTCACCTGCCTTTCCTGGGCTTTAGTGTGGCTACGAACCCGGTGGCCCGGCCCCACATGAGCGCCCTGGCCCTGAGCGCTCTGTTGCAGGCGCGAACCGGAAAACCGGCGACCCTGCACTGTAGCACCCGCGACCACAATCGCCTGAGCCTGCAGGGCCTGCTGTGGGGGGCGCTGGCGCTGGGTATCCGGTCGGTGCTGGTCACTACGGGAGATTATGTCGCCTTGGGGACCGATGTCAGGACGACGTCCGTACGCGACCTGGGAGTCTTGGACCTGGTGCGCATGGCCCGCGAGGCCGGCCATTTCACCGGTGTGGCGTTGGATCCGCGGCCCGAGGAGGGGCGGCTCGCCCAAGAGGTCCAGCGCCTGGAACAGAAAGCCAGGGCGGGCGCCCAGTTTGTCGTCACCCAGCCGGTCTTTGATGAGGCGGGAGCTGAAGCCCTGTACCAGGCCACCCGCCACATCGGCATCCCCGTCCTCCTGGGCATTCTACCGCTGCGCACGGCGCGCCACGCGTCGTTCCTGCACCACAAGGTGGCCGGCATCTCCGTCCCGGAGGGCATCCGGGAGCGCCTGGAGCGGGCAGCCGATCCACTGTCTGAAGGCGTGGCCGGCGCTCGGGTGGTGCTAGAGATCGCCCGCCAGCGGTTCGCGGGGGCCTGCATCATGCCGCCATTTGGTCGTTACGAAACCCTGCCGGAAATTGTGGCCTGATGTCGACCCTCAGGCGTCGACTGAGGGCTGATCCCATGGTGGAACGAGGAGATATCGCTTTGAGAGAACTGAGCCGCCGCCAATTTGCCAGGTTGCTGTTGGGTGGGACCGCGGCCTCGTTGCTTGGCAACTGCGGGCCCGGGCGCGAGGCCGGACCGCAGTCTCAGGCCACGGTGCCGCGCGCCAACCCACCGGCCCCTACGCCCGACCTGGGATCCCCAACGCCGTCTGCCACGCCGGCGCCAACCATCCTTTCCAGCAAGAACGTCGGCAAGTTCTATGTCCGCTACTACAGAAGGTTTGAGGCTCCGGATCCGGCGCGCTGGACGCTTTCGGTGGATGGGCTGGTCCGCCACCCGCAGAGGCTATCCCTATCGAACGTGCTGGCCCTGCCCGCCATCTCGCAGGTGTCGCGCATGAAATGCGTGGAATGCTGGTCTGCGCCGGCGAAATGGGAGGGCTTTCATCTTAGCACCCTGATGGAGCTGGCAGACCCCGATCCCAGGGCGGCCTGGGTCCATTTCCGCTGCGCCGATGGCTACTATGAGTCGATGAGGATCGAAGCCCTGCTGCAAGAGCGCGTCGTCTTTGTCCATCACATGAACGATGAAATCCTGCCCGACATCTATGGCGCGCCGCTGCGGCTGATGGTACCCTTTCGCTACGGCTACAAGAGCGCCAAGGCCATTACCAGCATCGATTTTGTGGAGGATGAGGTCTATGGCTACTGGTCTACGGTGGGCTACTCTACCCATGGCAACATCCAGCCAGGCCGCGACAACCCGCTGGACCTTCCCGGCGTAGCGCCAGATAGAAGGCGGCGAAGAGATCTTTTACCCGGAGGGGATAGAGTCCAGTGAAGCGCTGTAGGAGGGCAGAAACAACAAAGAGGGCTGGCTCTCGTCGAGAGCCAGCCCTCTTTGCACCGCTTGACAGGACTCAGGCCGCGTCGTAGCCGGGGCCCTCTGTGTAGAACGCTTCGGTTCTTGTCGATCGCCCCGGCATACTCGTCGGGGACCTCGTCGTCTGGGAAGATGGCGTCGGTCGGGCATTCCGGCGCGCAGGCCCCGCAGTCGATGCAGGTGTCGGGGTCGATCCAATAGGCCGATCCCCCACTCCTCATGATCCTCTGGGCCGGCGACGATGCACTCCACCGGGCAGACCTCTGCACAGGCACCATCGCGAATGCACAACTCTGTGATTACGTACGGCATGGCGATACCTCCTCTTTCTCATATGATACAAGTCTCGGACAGCGTGCGGCTATTGTACAACAAAACCCGGCCAGGTCCAAATTGGACCAGGGATTGGAGTGGCGCTGCAGCGGCTACAAAAACTCGGCCCGCAGGCTGGCGACCTCAGCCTCGGAGAGCTTTTGTCAACTTGCGGGTGGCGACGGGACCCTCCTCCAGTCCCGGTACCTGTTCCTCGTAGGTGGGAAGCTCTGTCCGGTAGATGATACCCAGTCGGTATGCGGTCGCCCCACTCCAGCGCCTTTTGGAAGGCTGCCACGCGGTCGCTGGGATCATGATCCGTCTCCTCCAGCTTGTACACCCGCTCGCGGTACCAGTCGTAGGTGTTCTTCCGGTTAAAGGTCACGCAGGGCTGGAGGATGTCCACCAGCGCATAGCCCTTGTGCTGGACCGCCTGGGCGATCAGGCCGGCCAGGCCCTTGACGTCGCCGGCAAAACCCCGGGCGACGAAGGTCGCCGCCGGCGGCCAGCGCCAGCGCCAGCGGGATTGGCCGCCATCTCGACTGACCCGTCGGGCGAGGTGCTGGTGATAAAACCGGGATCGCTGGTGGGCGAGTATTGGCCCTTGGTCAAGCCATAGATCTGGTTGTTCTGGATGAGGTCCACGATGTCCAGGTTGCGCCGGGCCGTGTGGATAAAGTGGCCCATGCCCAGGCCCATCGAGTCGCCGTCACCGTGGATGGTGATCACCTTCAGGCCGTGATTGGCCAGCTTGGCGCCGGTGGCGACCGGCACCGGCCGGCCGTGCAGCGTCATGAAGCCGTTGACGTGGGCATAGTCGGGCAGCTTGCTGCCGCAGCCGATGCCGCTGACGATGAGCACCTCGTGGGGCGCCAGGCCGGCCTGAACCAGCCCCTGCTTGACCGCGCTCAGAATGCCAAAGTCGCCGCAGCCAGGGCACCAGGTCGGCTTTACGGGGCTTGCATAGTCCTTTGCTGTAGCTGCCATGTTATCGCACCTCCTTCAGGCCGGCCAGTACATCCTCAGGGGAAAAGGCCGCCCGTCGTAGCGCAGAATGGTCTGGTCGACCTGGATGCAGGTCTCGCTCTGGAGCAGGCGCTTGAACTGGCCCGTATAGTTGTTCTCGACCGACGACGAGCTTGCCGCCACGGAGCGCCTCCGCCGCGGCCTCGGCCGGGAAGGGCCACAGGTCGCGGAAATGGACCAGCCGCGCCTGCCCGTCCAGCCGGTCGACGACCTCGCGCAGTACGCCGTAGGTCGATCCCCAGCCGACCAGGACGATGGGCGCCTCGTCGGGGCCGTAGCGCGTGGGCGGCTTCGATGTCCCGGCGGGCCGTCTCCAGCTTCTGCATCCGCTTCTGCATCATCCTGCTGCGGTTGTCCATGTCCTCGGTGATGTGGCCGAACTCGTCGTGCTCGTCGCTGGCCGTGGCATAGACCGCCTTGGGATGGCCGGGCACCGCCCGCGGCGAGATGCCGTCGTCGGCAAACGAGATGGCGCTTGTACGGCTCGGTCCAGCGCGTCCAGATCTCTCTTGGCTCAGCAGCTTGCCCCGGTCGATCTCGACTCTGTCAAAGTCGATGGCGTCGACCTCGATGGTGCGCAGCGAGCCGGCCAGGAGCTGGTCGGTACAGGACAATGACCGGGGTCTGGTACGTTTCGGCCAGGTTAAAGGCCCGCCAGCCGCACTCGAAGCACTCTTCGATGGTGCCGGGCGCCAGCACCAGCCGCGGGAAACTCGCCGTGGGAGGCGTTGAGCACAAAGAGCAGGTCGCTCTGCTCGGTGCGGGTCGGCAGGCCGGTGGAGGGCCCGCCGCGCTGCGCCTCGACCACGACCAGGGGCACCTCGCACATGCCCGGCCAGGCCCAGCGCTTCGACCATCAGCGAAAAGCCGCCGCCCGAGGTGGCCGTCATGGCCCGGGCGCCGACAAAGTTGGCGCCGATGGCCATGCACACGGCGGCGATCTCGTCCTCGGCGTGTTTGGTCACCACGCCGAACTCGTGCTCGTGCTTGGCCATCCACTCGATGATCGACGTCGCCGGCGTCATGGGATAGGCCGAGATGAAGCGGCAGCCGCCGGCCAGCGCGCCCAGGGCAAAGGCCTGGTTGCCGGCCATCACCATCCGCTGCGGCGCATCTGGCACCTCGTTGCAGCTTCCACTCAAAACCGGCGGCATAGTGCTCCTGGGCATAGCAGGTAGGCGGCCCGGGCCACGCGCAGGTTGGCGGCCACGACCTCGCCGCCCTTGCGCTTGAAAGTTCTGGCGGATGACGTCGGCCAGCCGCTCGTACGAATAGCTCGACCACGCCGGCAGCCGCCCCCAGCGCCGCCGTGTTGGCCATCACCCGCTCGCCGTGCTCCTTGGCGATCTCGACCAGGGGCACCGGCATGGCCTTGCGCCCGCCGCTCGGCGATGCGGCCGCCGATCCACCTTGAGGTCTGCGTCGTAGATGATGCCGCCACCCTTAACCACCTCATCCTGGTAGGCTTCCAGCGCCTCTTCGTTCAGGGGCAGAAGGATGTGGACCGCGTCTTCGTGGGTGTAGAGGGGCTTCTGCGTGGACGCGGATCTGGAAAAAGTTCAGACCCGCCCCGGATGCGCGACATATAGTCCTGGAGGCCAAAGAGGTGCAGGCCGCCCCTGGCCAGCGCCTGGGCAAAGCCAGCCCCGCTCGATTCGACACCCTGGCCGGCCGCTCCTGCGATCTTGAAGGTCATGTTGTTGGTTATCGTCATGGGCATTGCTCCTTGTCTGCTACAGTCACGGTTCGCTGTGGTCTCCCAAGGTTTCCACTGGGACTCAGGCATCGTACTCGTTGGGGCCAGAGTTGCAGCTTGCCCGGCCACGACCTCGGACCACTAGCTCAGTTTACCACCACTATACATCAGATGTCAAGTGCACGAACAACCTCTGGCAGGGCGATTGTATCTAAACCCGTCACTGACGGCGAAGGCGCTTCTGCTGAAGTGAAGCAATCTCACTCTTCTACAGGTGGGGATCGCGTCGCTGACGCTCGCGATGACTTTTACAGGTGGGGATCGCTTCGCTGACACTCGCGATGACGGCTTTGCAACAGCCGTAGAGGTCGGCTACGATGATCTTGACACGCCTGTTGTTTTGAGTTATATTGTAGCCAACTATGAAGAAAAGTAAAAAGGCACGCACACCTATCATCGAGTACGACGACTACCTGGCCATTGAACTCCCTGGCGAACGGCCGCCCCAGGAACGCGATCGCCTGACAGACCAGGCCATGGTCGTGGCCTACGACCGGGTCCGGCAGCAAGAAGCCAAGTGGCGCCTGCGCGCCCTGCACTTTGACCGCGAGGAGTGGACGCGTACCGGTATCCGCCGCTGGTGGGCAGTCCACGAGGTCTGGTTTCTCGCCGCGGACCAGTTGGATCAGCCGATCCCCGAGATCTGCCGCAGCTACGATGGGCCCCAGGGAAACCTGCCCACCATCTTTCTCTGTCACCGCAATACGCCCATGTTGCCAGCACGCCAGCAGATGAACGCCCTGCGCAAAAAGTCCAGTAGCGGCGCCCAGCACAACCCGCACAGCATGGGCTAGCGGCTCTGGCCTTGGCTCCCAACCATCTGGCATTCAGCCCATGAAACAAGCCATCGTTATCATCGGTGGATACAATTCCATCTGGACGGCCTATCTGAAAATGGCCCGTGAGCTAGAGGCCCTGACGGGGCTGCCCGCTGTCGCCGTACCCCTCATGCCCTGGCACTGGTGGCGCGCAGAACGGGCCAAGCAGGCTACGATCATTCTTCAAAGGCTCGACCAGACCGTGGCCTGGGCCCACCGCCGGCACCAGGCGCGCCGCTACATCCTGATCGGCCATAGCGCCGGAGGCCTGATCGCCCGGCTCTACCTGAGCGACATGCCGGTCTGGAACAGGGTCTACCGGGGAGTGGAGCAGGTCTCTATGATTGTGACGCTGGGCAGCCCCCACTCTGATTCCGGGGGGCACAGAACTGGCTGGTACCTGGCAGAGGCGGCCAATGAGCTGGCGCCAGGCGTGCCCTATGCCGATCGCGTGCGCTATCACACGGTTGCCGGCCGGAGTGTTCTCGGAGATCCATCGGGAACGTGGCGGGAGCGCCGGGCCTACCGCTCCTACGCCTTTTTCTGCGGGCAGGGGGATACCTGGGGGGACGGTACGGTACCGCTGGTTAGCGCCGGCCTGGCTGGGGCTGAAGGTCGTGACTCTGCCCCAGGTTTTCCACTCGCAGAAATACGGCTCTGCCTGGTACGGCTCATCGGGCGAGATTATCCGCCGCTGGTGGCCCGACGGGGTGAGCGATGGCCGCTGAGATTGTGTCTGCGCCCTTCACCGGCAACCACACCATCTTTCTCTCCGGCCCGCCCGGCGCCGGCAAGACGACGCTGGCCGTGCAGCGCCTGCGCTACCTGCTGGCCCAGGGCATCCCGGCCGAGCAGATCCTGATCCTGGTCCCGCAGCGCACGCTGGCCACGCCCTACTACGAGGCCCTGGCCAGCGCCGGACGCTCCGGCCGGCGGCACAGGTGGACGTGGCGACCGTGGGCGGCCTGGCCCGGCGCACCCTCGAACTGTTCTGGCCCCTGGTGGCCGGAACCGGCCGGCTTTGCCCAGCCCGACCACCCGCCCCGCTTCCTGACCCTGGAGACGGCCCAGTACTACATGGATCGCATCGTCGAGCCCTTTGTCAGCCGGCGGCGCCTTTGACGGCATCACCATCCCCCGCGCCCGGCTGGTGAGCCAGATCATCGACAACCTGAACAAGGCCGCCGCCGTCGGTTTTCCGCCGGACGAGATTGCCGCGCGGCTCAAGAGCGCCTGGAGCGGCGAATCGGCCCGGCTGCGCATCTACGACCAGGTCCAGGCCGTGGCCCTCGCCTTCCGCCGCACCTGCCTGGAAGAGAACCTGCTCGACTGGTCGCTCCAGATCGAGGTCTTTTGGCAGCACCTGCTGCCCCTGCCCCAGTTCCGCCGCTACCTGCTGGGCGGCTACCGCCACCTGATCGTCGACAACACCGAGGAGGATATCCCCGCCGCCCACGACCTGCTGCGGGTCTGGCTGCCGCTGTGCGAGTCGGCGCTGGTCGTCCACGACACCGACGGCGGCTACCGCGTCTTTCTCGGCGCCGACCCGACAGGGCGCCCTGGCCCTGGGCACGCGTCTGCCGCGAGCAGCGTCGTGCTGCCCAAATCGCACGTCACCACGCCGAGGTGGCGGCGCTGGGCCAGGGCTTGGCCGACGCCCTGGTACTCGGCCGGCGAGGCGCCCGGCCCTGCCGTCGCGCCAGCGCCATCGGAAGGGCGCGGATGCGGTCAAGGACCCCGGCCCGGAGGCGCGGCAGGCCCTGATCGCTTTCACCCACGTCGCTGCCGCTTCCACCCCCAGATGCTCGACTGGGTGGCCGAGCAAGTCTCGCGCCTGGTGCATGGAGGAGGGCATGCCGCCGGGCGAGATTGCCATCCTGGCCCCTTTTCTCAGCGACGCCCTGCGTTTCTCTCTGACCGAAAAGCTGACCCGGCTACGACATCCCCGTCCGCACCCACCGCCCCTCGCGCCAACTTGCGCGAGGAGCCGGCGGCCCGCTGCCTGCTGACCCTGGCCAAGCTGGCCCATCCCGCCTGGCGTCGCCCGCCGCCCGCCGCCGACGTGGCCCACGCCTTCGCTGCTGTCCATCGACCGACCTGGACCCGGTGCGCGCCCGCCTGCTGACCGACATCGTCTACCGGATCCGCGACGGCCAGCCGGACCTTGACGCCCTTTTCACCAGATCGTGCCCGAGATGCAGGAGCGGATCAGCTACCTGTTGGGCGGACGTTACGACGAGTTGTGGCAATGGCTCCAGGGTTACGTCGAGAGCAAGCTGACGAGGCAGAACGGCCTGGACCACTTTCTGAGCCGGCTGTTTGGTGAGATCCTGTCGCAGCCCGGCTTTGGCTTCCACCGCGATTTCGACGCCGGGGCCGTCGGCCGCCAACCTCATCGAATCGATGCAGAAATTCCGCCAGGGCTGCTCGCCTCTCGCCCAGAGAGAGGGCCCGAAGGCGCGCAGGCGCAGGCGATTCAACCTGGGCCTGGAGTACGTCGACCTGGTCGAGCGCGGCGTCGTGGCCGCCCAGTACGTGTCGAGCTGGAGGATCCAGCCTCCGAGGATGCCGTGCTGCTGGTGCCGGCCTACACCTTCCTGATGATGAACCAGCCGGTCACGGTCCAGTTCTGGCTCGACGCCGGCAGCCGGGCCTGGTTCGAGCGCATCTACCAACCCCTGACCCATCCCTACGTCCTGCGCCGCGACTGGGACCCGAGGACGAGGTCTGGGCCGACGAGGACGAGGTCCGCGTCCGCGACGAGGCCCTGGGCCGCCTGGTCCTGGGCCTGACCCGTCGCTGCCGCCAGCGCGTCTACCTGGCCTACAGCGAGCTGAACGAGCGGGGCTACGAGCAGCAGGGCCCGCTGCTGCAGGCCGTGCAGCGCCTGCTGCGGCAGCAGCCAGAGGGAGGCCGGCCAGTGACCGACTTCCGGCCCCGCCCCGGCCAGCAAGAGGTCCTGGCCTATACCGGCGGCAAGATGGGCATCTCGGCCGTGCCGGGCAGCGGCAAGACCCACACCCTGGCCGAGCTGGCCGCCCAACTCGTCGCCGACAGCCGTGGGCGACGACCAGGAGGTCCTGGTCGTCACCCTGGTCAACTCGGCGGTGGACAATTTTAAGCAGCGCATCAACGAGCTCGATCCAGGCAGCGCGGGCTGCTGCCCAACTTTGGCTACCGGGTGCGCACCCTGCACGGCCTGGCCCACGACATCGTCCGCGAGCGGCCCGGCCTGGTGGGCCTGTCCGAGGATTTTGGCATCATCGACGAGCGCGAGGCCGACGCCGTGCGCGAGGACGCCGTGCGAAGCCTGGCTCCGCGCCCATCCCGACGCCGCCGAGGCCTATCTCGCCCTGCGACCTGGAAGGCGAACCGCGCCGAGTGGGTCAAGCGCAGCCCGCTGGCCCTCCCTGGTCCGCAGCGTGGCCGCGGCCTTTATCAAGCGGGCCAAGGATCTGCAGCTCGCGCCCGAGGTGCTGCTGGAGCGCTTGCGCCTGCGCGACGAGCAGTCGCCGCGAGCCGGTGGGCCTGCCCGCCCTGCCCCTGGCCCGCATGGGCGCCGAGATCTATGCCGACTACCAGCGCAGCCTGGCCTACCGCGGCGTCGTCGACTTTGACGACCTGATCCGCCTGGCCCTGGAAGCCCTGCGCCGCGACGAGGACTACTTGGCGCGCCTGCGGCAGCGCTGGCCCTACGTGCTGGAGGACGAGGCCCAGGATTCCAGCGAGCTGCAGGAAAAGATCCTGCGCCTGCTGGTCGGGCGAGGGCGGCAACTGGGTCCGCGTCGGCGACCCCAACCAGGCCATCTATGACACCTTTACCAACGCCAATCCCCGCTTCCTGCGCAACTTTCTGGAAGAAGCCGGCGTGCAGGCCGTCACCCTGCCCGAATCGGGGCGCTCCCAGCCGGCCATCATCGAGCTGGCCAACTACCTGGTGGATTGGACCGTGGCCGAGCATCCCACGCCCGCGGCCCGCGGCGCCTTTCTGCCGCCAGCACATCGAGCCCACCGGCCCCGGCGACCCCCAGCCCAACCCGCCCGCCGAGCCGGCTGCCGTACACCTGGCCGACCGGGAGTTCACCCCCGAGCAGGAACTTGCAGGCCGTGGCCGACTCGCTGGCACGCTGGCTGCCCGACCATCCCGATGCCAACGTGGCCGTACTGGCCCCCGCAACGAGCGCGGCTTTGAGTTGATCGAGCCTGCTCAAGCAGCGGGACATCCCCTACGTCGAACTGCTGCGCTCGACCAGCATCACCCGCCAGACGGCCGGCGCCCTGGGCAACCTGCTGCGCTGCCTGGCCGACCCGACCTCGGCCCGCAAGCTGTCGGTCGCCTTCCAGGTCTGGCGCCGCGACGACCGGGATGACCCCGAGGCCAAGGCCCTGATCGAAGCCGGCAGCCAAGCGGATCCGCGGCTGCCCGGCCGTCGAGGCCTACCTCTGGCCCCGGGCCGACCACGACTGGCTGGCGCCGCTCGAGTGCGCCGAGCTGCCGGGCGAGGAGCTGCGCCCTGCTGGTCGGTTTCCGCGAGGTGGCCCGGCGCTGGCACCGCGCCGCCATGCTGCCCATCGACCAACTCATCCTCACCCTGGCCAACGACCTGTTCCGGAACCGGCGGAGCTGGCCCTGGCCCACAAGCTGGCCGTGCTGCTGCGCGACGTCGCCGCGGCGCACCCCACCTACCGCCTGGCCGAGTTGGTGGAGGAACTGGCCGTCATCGCCCGCAACGAGCGGCGCTTCCTGGGCTTTTCCAGCGAGGACACCGGCTTTGAGCCGCCCACAGGCAAGGTCACCGTGGCGACCATGCACAAGGCCAAGGGGCTGGAGTGGGACCGCGTCTACCTGACTGTCGGTCAACAACTATGACTTTCCCTCGGGCCAGTCCCACGACACCTACATCGCCGAGCGCTGGTTCGTGCGCGACAGCCTGAACCTGGAGGCGGAGGCCCTGGCCCAACTGGAGGTACTGGCACGAAGCTCCCACGGGTGGTACTAGGTACGTTGAGGGTGAAGCCACCCGGGAGGCCCGCCTGGGCTATGTGGCCGAGCGGCTGCGCCTGCTTTACGTGGGCATCACCCGGGCCAGGCGGGATCTGATCGTCACCTGGAACACGGGGCGCGGCCGGGTAAAGCGCCAGCCGTCGGCGCCCTTTGTCGCCCTCCATCAATACTGGCGCGAGGCGACGGGCCAGGACCCGGAGAGCGAATAGGAGCCGAGGATGTCACTGCCCGCTACGTTCCAGTTCAGCCAGGCAAAGCTGCAAGATTATGTCGACTGTCCGCGCCGCTTCCAACTGCGCCACGTGCTGATGCAGCCCTGGCCGGCGCTCATCGTCGAGCCGCCGGAGGAGGCGGAGCGGCACCGGGACCGCGGCCGCGATTTTCACCTGCTGGCCCACCAGTACACCCTGGGCCTCGACCCCCAGGAGCTGGAGGCGACCATGGACGACCCGGTCCTGCTCCAGTGGTGGCAGACCTTCCTGGCCAACCCGCCGGCGGATCTGCCCGAGGCACTGCGCCGCTCGGAAGTGGTCCTCACCGCCCCGCTGGGCAACTACCGGCTCGTCGCCAAGCTGGACCTGCTGGCCGTCGAGCCGGGCCAGCGCTTTCTGATCGTCGACTGGAAGACGGTGGCCAGAGTGCCGAGCGCGCCACCCTGGCCCGGCGGCTCCAGACCCGCGTCTATCGCTACCTGGCCGTCGAGGCGGGGGCAGCCTTCAACGAGGGGCGCAACCCGGACCCGGAGAAGGTGGAGATGGTCTACTGGTTCGCCGAGGCCGGCGGCGAGTGCCAGCGCTTCCTCTACGACGCCGCCCAGCACGGGGCCGATGGCCAGTACCTGGCCGGGCTCGTCCAGGGGATCGAGGCCCGCGACGAGGAACCCTGGCCCCTGACGCTGGATGATCGCTCCTGCCGCTTTTGCAACTACCGCTCCCTCTGCGACCGCGGCGTGGTGCCTGGCTTTCTGGAGGATCTGGCCGACGATCTGGAGCCGGACGAGGTAGAGATCGACCTGGAACAGATCGCCGAAATTGAGTTTTGATGCCACTTTGGCGTATAGTGGCTGTATCCACACCTCCTCAGGGCAATCGCATCTAAATCCTGTCATTGCGAGGGAACCGAAGCAATCTTCCCTTGAAAACGTAGAGATCGCTTTCCTGTCGCTTTGCTCAGGACAGGCTGTCGCTCGCAAGAGGCGCTCGCTTCTCGCGATGACAGGTGGCAAGTTCAGTGATTATCACGCCTTTTCAGGTGCCTCAATTAAGATGCGATTGCCCTGCATACCTCCTGGGAATGTGTTGACACTGATGTGGGCCGGTGGTATAATCAGGCATAGGCTAGATGGCCTGCGTCGTATACGGTAGCGCGGACCGTCCCGCACATGCTGGTACAGGCTCGTCCAGGAGGTAGCCCATATGCACAAGAATTTTAAGATCATCGTGGAAAAGCACGCTGATGGCTACATAGCCTATCCCCTCGGGATCATGGGCGTTGTCGTGGGCGAGGGTGATACGTACGAAGAAGCCCTGGCTGACGTGAAATCTGCGATCAAGTTCCACATCGAAACATTTGGGCCAGAGATACTCCAGGTTGATCCACCTGTCTTGGAGGCATTTGTGGCAGAGGCCGGGGTGGCGTATGCAGGAACTGCGGCCTGATGTCCAGGTTTCCCGTTGATGCCCCCAAGCATCGGGTTGTCAGAGCATTCGAAAGCCTGGGCTTCCAAGTGGTTCGTGAAGGCAACCACATCGCCATGAGACGTGAGAACCCGGACGGAACAGAAACTCCTCTCACGATGCCCAACCATCGACGGATAAAAGGAGCAACACTGCGGGCGATTTGCACGCGGGCCGGGATCGGTAGAGAGGATTTCTTGAGGGCCTATGATCTGACCTGAGGTGTCTCTATGCCCTTCAGCCCAACATGGTAGACCAACTCCGGACTCGGTGGCTCGATCCCCCAACCGTCGACGTGCCTGAAAGCCTGCGTGACGCCGTAGGCGGAATTCCGCTGGTGGCCGAGACGCTGGCCCGTCGCGGCCTCCTCACCCCTGAGGCAGCCCGGGCCTTCCTCGACCCGGCCTTCTACACGCCCGCCGATCCTGCCGACCTGCCCGATCTGGCCCTAGCCGTCGGGCACTTGCGGGAGGCTGCCCGCAAGGGCGACCGCATCGCCATCTGGGGCGACTTTGACGCCGACGGCCAGACGGCGACGGCCCTGTTGTGGGAGACGCTGCTGGCCCTGGGCGCGGATGCCGTCTACCGCGTGCCGACCCGTCAGGAGGGGCACGGCCTGCACAGCGAGGGCCTGGAGCGGCTGATCGAGGAGGGCGCCCGCCTGATCCTGACCTGCGATACGGGCGTCACGGCCCACGATGCCATCGTCCATGCCCGCCGGCTGGGGGGCGAGGTGATTGTCACCGACCATCACGTGCCCGGCGAATCGCTGCCCGCGGCCCTGGCCGTCGTCAACCCCCACCGCCTGCCGCCCGGCCACCCTTTGGGTACGCTTCCCGGCGTGGGCGTGGCCTACCAGGTGGCCAGGGTCCTGGACACGGAGACAGCCGAGCGGGGGCTAGACTTGGTCGCCCTGGGAACCGTGGCCGACGTGGCGACGCTTACGGGCGACACCCGCTACCTGGTCCAGCGCGGCATCGAGGCACTGCGGCAGACGCAGCGGCCCGGGCTGCAGGCCATCTACGAGGCCGCCGGCCTTCGAGCCGAGGGGATCACCGAGGAACATGTCGGCTTTGTGCTGGGTCCGCGCCTCAACGCGCTGGGCCGCCTGGCCGACGCCTCGCTCGGCGTGGAACTGCTGACCACAAAAGATCTGCTCCGCGCCCGGCTGCTGGCCACCGAAGTGGAGGGCCTGAATGCCCAGCGGCAGTGGCTGACCAAGCAGGTGACCGATGCCGCTCTGGCCCAGATCGAGCGTGAGCCGCGGCTGTTGAACGACTACCAGGCCCTGGTGCTCAGCCACCCTGCCTGGCCCGGTGGCATCATTGGTATCGTGGCCGGACGGCTGGCCGAGCGCTTTGGCAAGCCCGCTGTCCTCTTTTCCGAACCGCCTGGGGAAATCGCCCGGGGCTCGGGGCGCTCCATTCCCGGTTTGGACCTCATCGCGGCCATCACCGACTGCCAGGATCTGCTGCTGAGCTATGGCGGCCACGCCGGGGCGGCAGGGTGCAGCCTGGGGGCGGACCGGATCCCCGAGTTTCGCACCGCGCTTTCGCGGGCTGTCGGGGCGCGCATGGAAGGGGTCTCCGAACCGGCGCTCCTCATCGACGCCTACGTCGAATTGCCCGACCTGTCCCTGGAGCTGGTGGCCGAGATCAACCGCCTGGCGCCCTTTGGCGCGGGCAACCCGCCCCTGAACCTGGTCGCGCGCGACCTGGAAGTGCTGAGCCAGGCCACCATCGGGCGCAGAGACGAGCACCGCCGCGTCACGGTGCAGGACTCGCACGACCGTACGCAGACGGTCTTTTGGTGGCAGGGTGTGGACTGGCCACTGCCGCAGGGCCGTTTCGACCTGGCGCTCACGCTTCGGGCCAACGATTATCGCGGCGCGGCCGAGGTTCAGGTCGAATGGTTGGCTGCCCGCGAGCTGGAAACGGCCCCCGTTGAGGTGAGGGCCACCATCCCCGTGCGCGACCACCGCGACGCCACAGACCCGCTAGGGCTGCTGCGCGAGTTGGCAGCCGAGGGCGATCTCCAGGTATGGGCTGAGGACCTGCCCCCGGTGCGAGCCGGGGGTCAAAGTACGGCCGGCATCGACTCTCGGAGACGCCACGAGCTGGAGCCCGGGCCGCGGCTGGCCATCTGGACTGCGCCGCCGGGGCCCGGCGTATTGCGTGTCGCGCTGGAACGCGCCAGGCCGCAGGAGATCATCCTCTTTGCCCGTGATCCGCACCTGGACGAGGTACCGCTATTCCTGGAGAGGCTGGGCGGGCTGGTCAACTATTCGCTGGCTAGGCTTGGTGGGGAGATGGATCTGCAACGCGCGGCGGGGGCCACGGCGCAGAGGGTCAGCGCAGTGCAGGCGGGCCTGGAGCTGCTGGCCGCCCAGGGAAAGGTGGCTATCGTGGGCAGGGGCGAGGATGCCTGGCGGCTGGGCCCAGCCAGAACGGGGGACCTGGGTAGCTTGCAGGAGTCTGTACCGATTGCCCGGGCCCGTCTGGAGCGGGTATTGGACGAGACCGCTGCCTACCGTAGACACTTTCGGACCGCACCAGCAGAATCGCTGGCCAGGCGCTGAAGCGCCTACTACGAACGGTTCGCGCTCCCAGGTACTTGCGCGTTCGTCTGCTTCGGACCGCACCAGCAGAATCGCTGGCCAGGCGCTGAAGCGCCTACTACGAACGGTTCGCGCTCCCAGGTACTTGCGCGTTCGTCTGCTTCGGACCGCACCAGCAGAATCGCTGGCCAGGCGCTGAAGCGCCTACTACGAACGGTTCGCGCTCCCAGGTACTTTCGCGTTCGTCTGCAAAACTGCAAAAGTGCCGGCCACAGCCGAGGGCCTGTTCGTAGTGCGCGCTTCAGCGCGCCTCTCCGGACACCAGGCCGTACGTATCGCGGGCAATGGCCAGCTCTTCGTTGGTGGGTACGATCAGCACCCTGACCCTGGATTCCGGCGCCGATGCCTCGACCATCTCGCCCGCCGCCCTGCGCGCCCGGACGCCCTCTATGCCCAAGAATTCCAGGCCCTGGCACGACCACTCGCATACCTCGCAAAAGTTTTCGCCCACGCCGCCGGTGAATACAACACAGTCCAATCCGCCCATCGCCGCGGCATAGGCGCCAATGTAGCGTTTGATGCGGAAGGTATAGTGTTTCAGTACGAGCAACGAGCGCTCATAGTTGGGGTGCTGCGGGCCGGCGTGGATGGCCTCCTCAAAGACGCGCATGTCGCTGGACAGTTCTGACAATCCCAGCACACCGCTCTCCTTGTTCAGCAGGCGGTTGATGCCCGCCGCGTCCAGGCCTTCTTCATCCATCAAGAAAGGGACAATGGCCGGATCGAGGTCGCCACAGCGCGTACCCATGACCAGGCCCTCCAGCGGTGTGAAGCCCATGCTGGTCATGATTGACTGCCCGCGCTCCACTGCCGTGATGCTGGCCCCGTTGCCCAGGTGACAGGTCAAGATCTTGAGCTCCGCCAGAGGCCGGCCCAGGTACTCGGCCGCTCGCTGGGCCACGTACTTGTGCGACGTGCCGTGGAACCCATAGCGACGGATGCCATATTCTCTGTAAAAGCGGTAAGGCAGGGCATAGAGGTAGGCGGGAGGCTCCATCGTTTGATGGAAGGCCGTGTCAAAGACGGCCACCTGGGGCAGATCGGGCAGCAGGCTGCGAATCGCCTCGATGCCCTGGATGTTGGGCGGATTGTGCAGCGGCGCCAAGGGGACGTTGGCATAGAGAGCTTTCATCACCTCGTCTGAGATCAGGACCGATTCGGCAAACTGCTCGCCGCCATGGACCACCCGATGGCCGACGGCGTCCAGGTCTGTGCCTCTGGTCAGCACCCCCTGGTCGGGGTCCACCAACGTGTGCAGCACCACCTGGATAGCGTCCTTGTGGTCCTGTACGGGCAGCGCTGACCTGACCCATTTCTCATGACCGGGCCGCCTGTGGGTCATGCAAGGACTGCCCAGCCCGACCTCCTCAACGAGACCACTGGCAAGCACCGTCTCCTCCCTACCCTCCAGGTCAAAGAGTTGGTACTTGACCGACGAACTGCCGCAGTTTAGAACCAGGATCTTCATTGTAAAACCGCCTTGTTTACTCCTCTTGTCCATGGCTGTCATAGCCGGCTATGTACCGGGCCGCAGGAACCCGCTGCGGTCGCAAAAATGACTGTGTAGAAAAAGACAGAGGAACACCCGAGCTGGTACCTGGTCGCCAGCCTCTGGCCTTCCTCTGTCAGTGCCTGAGTTCCGCTGACGCCGTTGTCGCTTCCCTCTCGGCGCTATAGTCTGAAAAAGACTGTAACAAGTCCGATTGTGCGCAGAGTGTAGCACAATCGCCTTTGGCTGTCAAAATCTCATTCCGGAAAAACCAGTGCCGAGTGGTATCACGCCACCGCTTGTGCCGGGCCAGGGCTGACCACGCATATAACAACAGATCTCAGGATTGAGCGGATTCTTCGCATAGCCTAAGCTTTGTCAAAGAAGCTGTTGTTTTCCGTGATCTTTTGTTGTACTGACTATGCGAAGTGGCCGGCGGGCCGGCGCTTTCTGTCAGGCCGTTCTGTGCTGATCCCTGGAGGTCAGGGCCAGGTAGGAGACGAGAAGAATGGCGGCTGAAAGGACGGTGACGACCAGAGCCCGCGGGTGTTCCAGAGGATTGGCCACCCTCACGATAATGTCAGTCAGGACCGCATGGGGACGAAGAACGAGATCCCAACTGTTCCAGCGTAGGAAACGCCCCAGATAAACACCTACCCCGGCCAGGCCCACCGCCAGCAGGACAAAGAGCCAGGCTGTCAGGGGGCCGCCATAGATCTGGACCAGCCGCTGCATCGTGCGCAGAGAGAACACGGCGAGGAACAATCCTGCCAGGGCAAAGACCACCAACAGACTGCTGTCGTACCACAGTGGGATGGGCGGCCGCTCCTGAAGATGCCAGATGTCGGTCAAGATGTAGGGCGCATTGGGAAAGAAGGCCAGCCAGAGAAGCCCTGGCACAATCAAGCGCGGCCACTGGCGAGGGTGACTTTCGTTTAGCCTATCGGCCCACAGGCTGCTCCAGTACGGGATCCAGGCTAGAAAGAGGTTCCACGTCATAAAGACAAAGGTGGCGGACTGGCTGCGGTACATGCGCCCGGCCAGGAGCGCGGCGGCCAAGGCTGAGACCAGCACACTGGCATACACGGCATGGGCGACCATATAGTGGTGAAGCCGCGCTAGGCGGCCTGTCCATGTCTGCATCAAGAATCTCCTTTGGCATCGATAACTCTATCATAGACGGCCAGAGTCTCGGCCGCGGCCCGAGACCACGAGAAGCGGGCCGCCTGCTCGAGACCAGCCCTTGCCATCTCGGCCCGCAGCCCGGCGTCAGCCCACACGTCGCGGATACTGGCGGCCATGGCGGACACGTCATAGGGGTCAAAATAGCGGGCGGCCTCACCGCCCATCTCTGGCAGACTAGCCCGATTGGAAGCAAGCACAGGCGTCCCACAGGCCATCGACTCCAACACCGGCAGCCCAAAGCCCTCGTAGACAGAGGGCATGACCGTGGCCGTCGCCGCGCCGTACATCACCGCCAGGTCGTCGTCGGGCACAAAGCCGGGAAAGTGAAACGCATCGCCCATCTCCAGCCCTTCAAGGCGCCGGAAGAAATCATCGTACAGCCAACCCTTGCTGCCTACGATGACAAGAGGGATGTTCAGGCCAGCATCGCGCAGGGCCTTCAGCGCCTCTGCCAGCCGCGAAAGGTTCTTTCGCGGCTCGATGGTGCCGACGTGGATCAGGAACCGCTCTGGCAAGCTGTAGCGGCTGCGTACCTGCTCCACGGCGCTCTGGGCAGCCGGCCGGAACTCGGGTGAGGCCGCCTCGTAGACGACCGTGATCTTGGCCGGGTCCAGCCCATAGTCGGCCACGATGTCACGCTTGCTGGCCTGGGAAACGGTGATGATGGCATCGGCCCGCCGGCAGTAGAGGGGCATGGTGGCGTTCAGATACCAGAAGTTGAGGCGCTTCTGATGCTGGGGAAAGCGCTTAAAGATCATGTCGTGGACGGTGAGTACCGTGGGCAGGTCGCCCAAGGGGGGTAGGAGATGCTCGGTGGCGTGAAAGAGCTCGGCATCGGGGATCAGCCGGTTAAAGCCCAGGCCGGAGAGCTGGCCCAGCCAGACCGCCATGCGCCAGGGCTTGTATCCGGCCCGGATCGTCCGGGCCGGCGCCTCTTCCAACGCCGCCGGAAGCGCCGTCTCCCGCCCGCGGTTGTAGAAAACAGCCACGCGCCCGGGCCGATGTTCAACCAGGGCGCAAGCCAGGCTGCCCGCATAGCGGCCGATGCCCGCCTTGCCGTGCACCGCCGCGGACACGTCGACGTAAATCACAATGCGCCTTGCCCAATGACCAACATGGGCCACATTCTACCACGCCTCGCGCCAGACGGCAACCAGAAAAGCACCCTGGTAACGCATCAATTTCGGTGGTAATGCCACAAAGCTAGGCTGTCATTCCCGCTAGAACCATGCGGACATGACAGGATCTTGGATTAGCCTCCTGGTGCAAACCCTTGCCCCCCTTTTTTGCCCCTGGCTTCCGATTGGGCTATAATGACCCGGATCCGGGAACGCCAGGGGGACAGAATGCAGCTATCAATCATCATGCCCGTATATAACGAACAGGACACGCTCCGCGAGATCCTGGGCCAGGTCCGGGCCGTAGACCTTGCCGGCATCGACAAGGAGATCCTGGTCATCGATGACGGCTCCACCGATGGTACCCGCGCCGTCCTGGCGAATGAGGCCGAGCAGGGCGACTTGCGGGTGTTCTACCACGAGCAGAACCGGGGTAAGGGTGCGGCTGTGCGGACGGGCATCGAAGCGGCGTCGGGCGACATGCTGCTGATCCAGGACGCCGACCTGGAGTACGATCCTCGCGACTATCCCGCGCTCGTCCGGCCCATCGTCGAGGGACGCGTGGCCGTCGTCTATGGCAGCCGCTTTCTGGGCCCGCGCAAGGCCATGCTTTTCTGGCACATGATGGGCAACAAGTTCCTGACCCTGACGACAAACATCCTGTACAACACCATTCTCAGCGACATGGAGACCTGCTACAAATGTTTCCGCGCTGACGTCATCAAGGATATCCCCTTGCGCTCCCGCCGCTTCGAATTCGAGCCCGAGGTCACGGCCAAAGTACTCAAGCGCGGCCACCGGATTTTTGAGGTGCCCATCTCTTACTATGGCCGCGAGTACCACGAGGGCAAAAAGATCACCTGGCGCGACGCGCCCCTGGCCTTCTGGACGCTGATCAAGTACCGGTTTGTGGATTGACCCTCAACCTCCCGCAGGTTCGGAACCTGCAGAGGTTGGAGGACCGGGCGTATAGGCCAGGCCCGCCCCCTGCTCAGCGCTAGACTGGGCTGGGGCGGGCAACGGCCACGCAGATCGTATACAGGCTCGGCGATGCCAGACAATGCAAGCCCTACAGTGCACCGCAGCAGTGACGGATCCAGATTGGACCAATCTGGGGCGTGGTCTGAGCGCGTGCGGAGGCAGCCCTGCGTCTACCTCATGATCCCCATCCTCCTCTTGGGCCTGGCCCTGCGGCTGGCGCCCTGGGGCCAGAACCGGTTCCTGGAGGACGAGGCGCTCTATGCCTACTGGGGGCTGCAGATCGCCTCCGGCGCGGATCCCATGCTCGATCTGGAGCCGGTGGACAAGCCGCCGCTCTATCCCTACACGCTGGGGCTCAGCGCCTGGCTGCTTGGTCCCACAGAGACGGCCGCCCGCCTGCCCAGCCTGCTGGCCAGCCTGACCGGAATCGCTCTGCTCTACGCCCTGGCGCGCGAGATCTATGGCGACGTGCGGGTTGGCCTGCTGGCGGCGCTGCTGCTGGCCCTGTCGCCCTTTGACATCCTCTTTGCCTCGACCGCCTTTACCGATCCGCTGATGGCGGCCCTGGTGCTGGCGGCGCTGCTGGCCGCGGCCAAAGGGCATCTGGGCGCGGCAGGGGTTCTGGCGGCCCTGGCCGCGGCCGCCAAGCAGCAGGGGCTCTTTTTCCTGCCTTTGGTGGTAGCGGTGGGTTGGCTTTCGTCCAGATCAAGACTTCCAAAGTCTGCGCGGGGGCTTCCCTGGCTGCGCTTTGTGCTGGGCTTTGCCATCGTCGCGGCCGGGGCGATCTGGTGGGATCTGGCGCGGGAGCAGCGGCCCGGGTTCCTGGAACAGAGCTTGCTCAGCTACGGGGGCCTGGGTCCGGCCCAGGCCGCGGCCCTGGGCGAGCGCGCGGCCGGTTGGCTGGCCCTGGCCGTCGCTTTCTGGGGCTCGCCCTGGTTCAGCGCACTGCTGGCCGGGATCCTGGCCCTGTGGATCGGCGGCAGCCTGGTCACCGCGCGTATTTCGCGGCCACGTGCGGTAGATCTGGTGATGTTGGTCTTTGTTGTCACCTTCTTGCTGTTCCACTGGCTGGTCGGCTTCCAGGTCTGGGACCGCTACCTGCTGGGCCTGGTTCCGCTGGCGGCCTTGCTGGCGGCGCGGGCCATCGTCGCGCTGGGCGATGCCCTCGACGGGGCCACCTGGCGCCGGGCCTACGCCGCCGGAATCGGCCTGGCCCTGGTCCTGATGCTGGCCCGGCCGGTGTGGCTGGCAACCCAGAGCGAGCTGCCCCTGGGCGGCGACCACGGCGCCTACGACGGCATCGATGCGGTAGCAGCCTATATGCGCAGCGAAGCGCCGCCCGGTTCGGTCCTCTACCACTATTGGCTGGGCTATCACTACCGGTTCTACCTGAACGGCGCGCCCCTGCGCCAGCATTGGTATCCTGATCTGGAGGATCTGGCCCGCGACGCGACCATCTATCGCCGCGAGCCCAGGTATATCGCCTTTCCGAGCTGGCGCGACGGCGTCCCGGCGCAGGCCGCCCTGGCCTCTGCGGGCATCAACCTGGCGCCGGTGCTAGAGACCACCCGGCGCGACGGCAGCGTATCGTTTCGACTGTACCGCCTGGAAGGACCTTGAATGGGAGATTGGGGATTGTAGCTTGGGTATCGAGGCGCTAAAGCGGCTGGCCAGTCCGGAATACCTGGTCGTGACGGAGCCAGGTCCCATGGGCGGCCTATGGGTGCTGTACTTGGCCTTGGGCCTGCTCTTTGGCGCCGGCCTGGCCTCGGCGCTGTGGGTTCTGCTGGAGCCCGGCCGGCGGCAGCCCTCCCTGGCGTTGCGCGCCTGGGCCTGGTTCGAGCTGTGGATTTGTCTCGCGGGCCTGGGCGCGGTGGCGGGACGCGCCCTGGGCTGGCCCGGCTGGTCAGCCCGCATCTGGCCCTACACCCTGGCCGCGCTGGCCGTCGCCGGGACGCTGGCCTACGGCTGCCGGAAGTTGAAGGTGCCAGCCTGGCTGGAGGACCAGCTCCGCGTCCTGGCCCTGTCCCCCCGGCGCCAAGCCCCCAACTACGCCGGTGCCGCGGCGCGGCAGGCAGACCACGGCGCGGCAGACCACGGCGCGGCAGACCGCGGCGCGGCAGACCATGTGGCCGCAGACACTCTGGCTCCTCCTGGGGCTGGCCGTACACCTGGCCGGCGTCGCCTTTGTGCTCGGAGCGCGCTATCGCTGGCCGCTGTGGACCGCGCCCCTGGTGCTGCTGCTCCTCCTGGCACCGCAGGCGCCGCTCCTGCTCCACAGGCAGCGCCCGCGCCTCATGGCCCTCACCCCCCTGTTCGGCGCCTATGCCGCCGTGGCCCTATGGCTGCTGTACCGCCAGGCCGGCATCACCGTCATTGGCTGGCAGGGACTGGCTTTTCCCAATCCGATGACCTCCCTATTCTACGCCGACGCCGTGGTATTGGCCTCCGTCGCCTACGTTCTGTTATGTCACCTCGGAGTTCTGGCCGCCGCCTTTGCCAACCGGGCGATCCTCTGGCGCGGCGCGGCGGTCGCCTTGCTGGCGGCCAGCCTGGCCTGGGCTGGGGTCGTCTACCTGGGCAAGCGGACCCACGGCGCCACGGCCAGCGACCCCTATGCCTACGCCCAGATGGGGGTCGATCTGGCCGAACGCGGAACCTTCCTCCACCGCCTCTCGCTCTTTGAGGAGGTGATGCCCCTGGGCATCGCCTGGGCTCCCCTGCAGCCGGTGGGCTATCACATTCCCCGCAACGAACTGGGCGACAGCCCCAGTGTGTGGGCCACCGGCGCCTCGGTCCTGCTGGCCCTGGGCTACCGGCTCCTGGGCGAGACGGGCCTGTATGTCACCACGCCCATCGTCGCCCTGCTGGCCCTGGGCGCCACCTGGGCGCTGGTTCAGGAGACGCTGCGGGGTAAAGCCCGTTCGTCCCGCTATCTCGTGGGTGCGCTGGCCGTGGCCCTCACGGCGACCTCAACCGAGCACGTGGATCGACTGCTGGTACCCATGGCCGACGCCTCGGCCCAGCTTTTCACGGTTCTGACCCTGGGCTTTGCCCTGCGGGGCATGCACCAGCTCCAGGAGCAGAGGCGCAGCGCCTGGTCCTTCCTGCTGTCAGGCCTCTGTTTCGCCTGGGCCTACTGGACCCGCCATACCCAGCTCGTCCTGATCCTGCCCGTGATCCTGGCCGCACTGCTCGGCACGTGGGCCACAGAGCCCAACCGGTCGAGGTCCTCACGCCTATCCACGGCGCTGCGCTCGCTGCTGCTCTTTTCCGGCGCGGCCCTTGTGGCCGCCCTGCCTGACATTGTCTATCGCTGGCGCAATTTTGGCGGGCCGCTGGCCACCGAGACCACGGAGCTGCCGCTGATGGCCCTGCAGCATATCGGGCCCGTGGCCTGGCAGATGCTGCGCGACGCGCTGGTCGCCGGGGAATGGGGTTATCTCTTTCCCCTGGCCGTGTATGGCGGCTACAGGCTTGTCCGCGACCGGCGGCGCGAGGCCATTGTCCTGGGCAGCGCCTTTTTGGCCGTGCTTGTGGTCCACCTGACCTACCGATCTCTGCGCCTCCGGGATCTGATATCGCTCTTTCCCCTGGTGAACTTGGCGGTCGCCTACGGGGCCGTGGCGCTGGCGCGCTGGGCGCGGGGCCTGCTGCCCGGCCCGGCGCAGCGGGCGCGGCTGGGCCGGGCGATGCTGCCAGCAGCGGCCATTGCCTGGGTGGTCCTCAGCCTGGCGATGGCCCGTTGGGCCATGGTGGACAATGCCTGGCGGCCAGGCTGGGCCTCTTTTGGCTATATGCGAGCCGAGCAGCGCGCCGCCTTTGACCGGCTGGCCGAGCTGACGCCGCCCAATGCCGTCATCGGCGCCTCGCTTAACGCGGGGGCGATCATGTTGTATACTGGCAGGGACGCCATCCGGCCCTACGATAGCTGGACCGGCGAGGAGTGGGCCATCTTTCTACGCGCGATGCAGGACAGCGGCCGCCCCGTCTACCTGCTGGACGACGGTGATCTGATGGCCGAGTTCATCGACCAGGACCGCGGCCGCCACCGGCTGACGGCCATTGAAGAACTGGAGACGCCCTTGTTCTACACCCGAGATCGAGACACAGGCTGGCTCTATCGCCTGGAGTGGGGCGGATGAAGAATTCGAAGGACCCTCGTTCGGTGAACGGGATGAGCAGATCTATGACGAGGGATCTCCAGCCTGAAGGCAGAGAGGTCCCGGCCGATGTGGGTGCCGGAGCGCAGGAGGCCGCCGGTACGCCGCTGGGCTGGCCGGATCTGCTGGCCCTGGCCGCCCTGGCCGCGCTGACCCTCGTTTTCTTTTGGAAGATCGCCCTCACCAACCGGGTGCTGGCAGGCCTGGATGTTTTTTCCTATTTCTATCCCTACCGGGATTTTGCCAGCGAGGCGCTGCGCGCCGGGCGCCTGCCCCTGTGGAACCCCTACCTGTTCATGGGCGCGCCCCTGCTGGCCAATTCACAGGCGGCGGTCCTTTATCCCTTGCACTGGCCGCTGGTCTGGCTGTCGACCCCCAAGCAGGTCTCCTGGAGCATCGTCCTCCACCTCTGGCTGGCGGGAGCAGGGACCTATCTCTTTGCCCGGCTGGCCCTGCGGCTGCGCCCCCTGGCGGCCTTTGTGGGGGGCGCCATCTTTGCCCTGGGCGGCTTTCTCGGAGCCCAGGTAGAACACCTGAACCAGCTCAACGCTTCGGCCTGGCTGCCCTGGCTGTTGCTCTGCCTGGAGGGCGCCATGGGCCAGGGGTCGCGCAGGTGGCTGGCCCTGCTGGGCGGTGGGGCTGTGGCCGGGCTGGCGCTGCTGGCCGGCCATACGCAGGCGGCCTATATCGTATTCTTTGGGGCGGCGGTTTACGCCCTCCTCAGGGGCTGGTGGGGCCCCTCCGGCTCGCGCTGGCGCGGAGCGCTGTGGGGCATCGGCGCCCTGGCTCTCATGGTCGTGGGGGGTGCGGCCCTGGCCGCCGGGCAACTGCTGCCCACGCTGGAGCTGTCGAGGCTGTCGGTCCGCAGCGGCGGATTGCCCTACAACGAAGCCGCATCCTTCTCCCTGAAACCGTCATTGGTGTTCAAAGCCTTTCTGCCCCCTTTTCTGTGGGAGCCACCGTTCAGCGAGTTCGTGGCCTACGTGGGGCTGGCCGGCCTGGCGCTGGCGGGCGCCGGCGCATGGGCAGTGCTGAAGCAAAAGGCGCCCGCAACCAGCCAGGGAGGCACCCTGGCCCAGAGCCGGGCCCTGCTGGTGCTGGGCCTGCTGGGCATTTTTCTGGCCTTTGGCGCCTACAATCCCGTCTACTACCTGCTGTACAAGATCGTACCCGGTTTTGACCTTTTTCGCGCCCCGGCCCGCTGGCTGCTGCTCTACGGCTTCAGTGCAGCAGGTCTGGCCGGCGTGGGGCTGGAAGCGATTGGCAGGTTGGCTGGCCGCGGAAAACAAGCCCCTGATCCCGACCAGGGCACGGCCGCCCAGGGGGCCAAGGCCGGGCCCGGCGCGTGGCAAGCGGCCATCGCCCTGCTGGTGGTTCTCGAGCTGTTTCTGGCAGGGAGGACCCTGGCCTACAACCAGCCCACGGCCCCGGCGGCCTTTGACTCGCTGAGGACTGCGCCAGCCCATCTGCTGGCCAGACAGGCGGCGACCCCGGCAGAGCCGTTCCGCTTTCTGAGCCTGTCGGACATTGGCTACGACCCGGGCGATCAGGCAGACCTGCAGGCCATGTACAGCTCAGAGCTGCCCGAAGAAGCGGTCTATGACCTCATCGTGGCCACCAAAATGAAAGAGGTGCTCGCCTTCAACCTGCCGCTGCGCTACCGGCTGTCCAGCGTGGATGGCTACGATGGCGGGCTGCTGCCCATCGGGCGGTACCTCAACCTGGAACGGCTTTTCCTGCCGGAAGATGAGATCTGGCCCGACGGGCGGCTGCGCCAGCAGCTGCGGGCCATACCGCCGGCCCGATTGCTGTCCCTGCTCAACGTGGCATACGTCATCACCGACAAGACCCAAGACGTGTGGATCGATGACGTGTTCTATGATCTGCAGAACACAGTGCCCCTGGGCCAGGTCACTCTGACCGATTTGCCCGCCTTCGAAAGCACCCACCTGGGCATCGTTTCCTATCTCTCCGAATCCGCGGATCTGCCCGATGGAACGCCGGTGGCCAGGGTTATCGTCACCGACACACTGGGCAGCCAGGTCGTTCTTACCGTGCGCGCAGGAGAACACACGTCGGAAGGGCGGTACACGGCCCAGCCAGTAAGCCACCGGCAGGCTCGCATCGGCCACCCCTGGCGGGACAATGCCCAGGGAAACGACTATGCAAGCATGTTTGAGCTGGGCGAGCCCCTCCAGCCGGTCGCCATCTCGGTGGAATCGCTCCTGCCCGGCCAGCGGGTACATCTGCGGGGCATCAGCCTCGTAGACGAGGGCAGCGGCACCAGCCGCAGCCTGTCTGTGGATCCCGCCTACCGGCTGGCCCACTCCGGAGACGTCAAGGTCTACGAACACCTGGGCGCGCTGCCCCGGGCTTTTGTCGTCTACCGCGCCCGAGTGGTTGAGGATGACGAGGCAGCCCTGGCGATCCTGCGCGACCCGGCCTTTGAGCCGTCCAAGGAGGTGGTCCTGGCCGGCGGCGAGGCCCTGGTGGCTGCCACGGGACAGCCAGAGGCTGAGATCGATATACTTTCCTATGAACCCGAGGAGATCCAGCTCAAGGCGCACCTGGAGGCTCCCGGCTACCTGGTACTGACCGACACCTTCTACCCGGGTTGGGCGGCCACCGTGGATGGCCAGCCTGCGCCCATCCGGCGCGCCAACCTCTATTTCCGCGCGGTTCCTCTGGAGGCTGGAGATCACCAGGTTGGCTTCCACTACAGGCCAGCCAGCGTCCGGCTGGGAGTGGGTATAGCGATTCTGGCCTGGATCGCCTGGCTGGCCGCGGCCGTTGCCCTGGCGGCTGCAACCAGTGCGAGCCGTACTGGACGAAAAAAGATAACTGAGGTATAATAGAATTGTCGGCTCTACCCGGCCAGTTAGCGAGCAAATCTCGGCATGATGTCATAGCTGGCAACTGGAACCACTTGAATCAAAGTGTTCTGAAACGAAGGAGCAAATCACAAGGAGGTTGTCCCGTGAACGTAATCAATCGACTACTTATTGTTCTGCTGCTGCTGGCCATCATTCTTCTGGCAGCCATCATCGTCATCGCGCCGAAGCAAACTGTCGATCTGGGAAGCATGGCTTTCGACGGAATGGGAAGCTGGATCGACCTGTGGCAGACCCCGAAATACTGGCCGCTCTTTGCCAGCGGCCGGGTCGTGATTGGCGGCGCGCTTGTGCTCTTGTGTCTCCTCCTCCTGTGGTTGGAGCTGCGGAAGCCAAAAAAGAAAACCATCCGCGTCCAGCAGGTTGCCGGTGGAGATGCGAGTATCTCGGTCGAGTCCATCGGCCAGCGCCTGGCCTACAACCTCGACCAGTTGCCTGACGTCATCAAGGTCTCGCCCCGTATTACCGGCCGGTCTCGCGGGGTGGATGTGGAGTTGGTTCTGGAGACATCGCCCGATGTCGATGTCCCCATGAAGACGGAAGAGGTGCTTCAGGTCACTCGGGAGGTTGTTGAGGACCGCATGGGGCTCAAGCTGGGCAAGGTTGAGGTCAAGATCAAACACGCGCCCTACCCCAAAGAGTAGAGCGCGGCCACCTGGGACCTCGGGGGCTGTGAGGGGCACTGGGCTCTCACTCGGCTCCCGAGGTTGTGTGTCAGGGTATCGCGGCTATTGGCGCGTCCCCTGGACGATGGCCTCACCTTCCAGGATCTCCAGCGCAGTGACATCGACGCCCAGTTGGAGTTCGTCGACAGTCTGGCTGATACTCTGCGACAGCGTTTCCAGAGCACCGGCAGGAATGGGAACAGCGCCGGCTGTAACCTCCTCGATCTCGACGATGACCCTGCCGTCCTCGACGCGTGCCGAGGCAACCACGAAAAAATCAGACTCGATGGGTAGGACATTGACTACGCGGCCTGACCCATAGATCTTGCCTTTCGTGAACCAAACTTGAGGCTCGCTGACAGGAGGCTCATCGTACTCGGCCAGCTTTGCGGCCAGCAAGGAAGTGACTTCGGCATCGGTCACGCGCAGGATGAATTCCTGCCCGCGTGCCCCACGCAGATTCTGGCCAAGGCGGGACTCGAGTTGCCCAGCGGACTCGGTCGACACAACGATAGGATGTGGCGGCGTTGGCGCAGTCTTGGACAATAGGTCACACGGACCACAGGCCAGGCTCAGTAACACCAGCATGGGTACCATCAGGCGAACCACTAGGGGCCGCTTTTGCATCTCGATCTGACCTCCCGGGAACTCTCATGCCGGCCTCAGTCGCGATTTTGACAGCGTGACACTCGGACTGTTGGGCCAGCGACCAGCGATTGGGATCTGTACGTCCGATTGTAACACAATATCTGGAGACGAGCGAATCTTGCGCAATGGAAGGTGAAACAAGCGCCCAGCACGATGCAGGCCAAAACTTGAGTACAAACGCGGCCCGCGGGCTTGATCAGCCTGGCGGCCAGCTTGCGACCAGGCAAGGCGACATGGACAGCGTCCCTCCCAAGCTGTCCTCTTTGCCCGTCAAAGCCATGGTTGAAAGCCTGCTTTTTGTGGCCGACGAACCGGTGCAACCGCACAAGCTCGCCACGATCTTGGACGTGGGTGTGGAAGAGGTGCAGGCTGCCCTGACAGAGCTGGCCCAAGAGTATGAGCAGCAGCGCGGAATCCGCCTGCAGTTCACCAGGGGCCGGGTCCAGATGGTCACTGCACCCGAGTCCACAGAGATCATACGCCGCTATCTGGGCCTGGAGCTTGACGGCAGGTTGTCCCCTGCCGCACTGGAGACCCTGGCCATCGTCGCCTACCGGCAGCCGGTCACACGGGCGCAGGTCGAAGCGATCCGGGGCGTGAATGCCGATAGCGTGATACGGACCCTGATCAACCGGGGACTCATCGAGGAACTGGGGCGGTTGGACCAGGCGGGCAGGCCGATCATCTATGGCACGAGTTTCGAGTTCCTCCAGCAATTCGGGCTGGCCAGCCTGGAACAGTTGCCAGCTCTGGATGACTCGGGGGTTCTAGAGGCTGTGACATGACCATTCCGCATACAGGCTCTGACCCCGCGCCCACCAGATCCCGGGCGCTCAGCGGAGAGATGGCGCATGCTCCAGCGGCAAGAGTCCCATGAAAGCGCTGATTGACGCGTTCAGGCGTTTCTCCTGGCAGAAGAAGGTTGTGACGGCAGCCTTGGTCCTGCTTATCGTCCTAACCTGGCTGGCCGTCTGTCTTGTCCTAACCGGCGCCCTGGCCCCCTAGCCAAGAAAAAACGACCGGATCCCTCCCGGTCGCCCGACCGGAGCCTTCCCGGTCGTCCTTGCTCGGCGCGTTGTTTCCTCAGACCTGCTCACGGTCTAGTTGGCTAGCCCTTGTCAGCCTGCACCGGCTTGATGCCGTCGTATATGCGTAAACCGCCAATGGTCCGCAGGATCGTCGCTGCCGGCTTTCCCAACCGGGTTTCGAGATCCTTGGACGACAGTGGCTCGTTGCCATTGGCCAGAAATGTGCGAAACACAGCGGTCGACAAGGGCGTCGACTCGGTTATGTATTCCGGCTTCTTGCTGCAGCAGGTCCGCAGCGAATGCCACAGTCCATCTACACGGGTGACTTCGGCCGTCTCAGCATCGATCCAGTCTACAAGCTCGGCCGACTGATAGCTTTTGTAGCGGTCCTGACACTCTTCGCAGAGATGCGTTAGCAAGTGAACGCGAAAGTTGCGCTCAGTCTCTTCCCACCAATCAAAATCAATATGGAACTTGGTATCAACGGTCGGTCTTACCCACTTGGCCATAGGTGACTCTCACATTCGTTCTCGTCTCGTCAATATTAGGGTATCAATGCCGGGTCGAAGGTCCAGTAGCCGCCGCCCATTGAAACGAACTCTGCCCGCTTGGACAAAAGCGCAAAAACGGGACCGGGCGCTACGCGCTTGAGCACATTCACAGCACTGTAGATGGTCTTGGCGTGTACCGTACCCTGGGGGCTGAGCTTGATGAGCGAGGGCATGATTTGGGTCATGATCTCCAACGGGCTGTCGCCCCGGGCCCTGGTCTCGGACCAGATCTTGTCGATGGCAACCGGGTTGTCCTCGGCGATGGCCAGTCGCTCGTCAAAGTCGCAGGAGATGGGCAGCTTGCGCATCTGGAACAGAATCGCGTTGCCCTCTGCCCTGACCAGTGGGATCCATGTGGGCTGCAACCGCTGCCGCTCATAGTCCACGGTGATGACCCGGGGATCCCGGGTCCGTTCGAGCTTGATGCGGGCGCCCACTGGAAGCTTGTTGTCTGAATACCACTTTTCGAGCCCGTAGACAAAGGATGCCGCATGGACGATCCAGCCCTGCATCTTGGCTCCAGTCTGGCCATCCAAGAGCACAATGGGAGTATGGTGGCGGGTCGCCTGCGGGAAAAGTGCCCGGGTCCGGAGGGTCAAAGGCAAGGTGCCACAGCGTCGATGGGGATATGTCAAGGCAATGGTCGTGTGGTAGATCCGCCGCCCTTCGCCCCACACCTCCCTGCCGCTACCCTCATCGTCGATATCCTGTTCAATCTCCAGGAGTTCGGGCGAGATATCATTGCGATTGTAAGCGACCCTGCTCAGAGCCAGCCTTGCAGGCGGCTCCACGACAGGATGGGGAATGAGGCGCCGCAGATACCAGATGTCCCGGCCGCTATCGCCGATGTTATCAAAACGTTCGTCGCCTTCCAGGGCGTAATTCAGCGAGAGGATCTGCACGACCTCAGGAATCTCGGCAGGCAGGCCCAGGTCGGTGAGGAACTCGGCCGGCTGCATCGGCCTGCCTTGCACTTCGATCAAAGCCTCGGCAATGTGCAGGTGTCCGGTCTGAATGGATGCCAGCAGCTCTCGGAGGAACCAGTCCTCCTTGTACAGCACAAACTCTTTGTGCGCCGTCAGAACTTCTGCCATTTCATCTTTGACAATGTCCCCATAGGCATCATACAGCTCGGCCAGTCCCTGAAGCTCGCCCGCTGCCAGCAAGTCCTCTTTGCCAGCCACCTGGTCCAGGGCATGCGGGCCTATGAGCCCAGATGCGAATTCGCGGGTCTCCACGCTCCCGCCAGCATCCTCGTGTAATTCCACTTGTATCACAGTGAAATCACCATATTCAGGGTTGCGGCCTGGACGGGAACCTTTTACGGTTCCCCGGGCAAAGTCAAGCGCGGGAAAGATCAGCTCCTCGCCCTCCTGGTATTCTTCCCTAGGTCGATACAGCTGGCCTTCGCTCAGCCCGGCCCGGATGCTCTCTTCCTCCTGGCGGCAGAGGCGCTCAATTTCCAGACGGGCCAACTCTTCTGAGGAAACCGGCCGCCCCAGATCCAGGATCTGATCATGTATCCGGCCCACGTCATTGGCGCCGAACTCGTATTCGTCTTCCCAGTAGGCTGCAGTCTGTGTTCTGCGTTGGATCACGGGGCTCTCCTTCTGAGGGCCGCCTTCCGGCATGGCCCATTCGCAAACGAGTGCTATTATACCAGGTTTCACAGGCATTGACAACTGGCTGTGCGCGCGCGGCAGTTCATTGCTTTCCAGAGCGCCTTGTGGTATACTGTGGCCAACATAGAAACGGTCGCTGGCAGCGACCGTTAGCAGCGGCGGCTGCTATGGGAGGCAACCTTGGGTCAATTACTCGTCAGCCTGTCTCAACTGGCGATAGCGCTCATCTTGAGCGCCATCTCCGCCTACCTGACTTTTTTCCTGTTCCAACTGTTCACCCGGGACCTCGATGAGTGGGAGGCCCTGCGCCAGGGGAATGCGGCGGTGGGCCTCGTCCTGGGGGCCATGCTGATCTCGGTGGCCATCGTCCTGCGACCGGCCATTGTCGTCGGTGCTTCCGTTTGGGATGTGGGCCGGGACTTTTTTTTCCGCGTCCTGCTGGCCCAGGCTCTGCAATTGGTGGTTGGCATGATCCTGGCCGTCATCACGCTGACAGTTGGGCTCTATTTGTTTTCCGCACTCACCAGAGGCATCGATGAGGTGGAAGAGCTCGGAAAGGGAAACCTGGCCATCGCCGGCCTGCTGGCCGGCGTCGTCATCGGTGTAGGCTTGATGGTAGCCCAGGCGGTGGGCCAGGTCATGGGCTGGGTTGCCTCGCTCGTATTCTGACGGAGGATTCTCTGTGACAGAAGAACCCAAACTGGTTTGTGTTCAAAAATGCTACGGCATGGATGTCGCCCAGATCTTTAAGGCCAAGCTGGAGGTCATGGATATCCCGGCGCTGCTGGAATATGACAGCGCCGGCAAGCTCTTTGGCCTGACCATCGATGGTCTGGGTGAAGTGCGGGTGATGGTACCGGAATCCTACGCCGCCGAGGCCGGTGCGCTGCTGTCTGATGCAGAAATCCCAGATGCGGACGCAACGGAAGACTCTGGGACTACCCTCGACGAAGGCGCTGCTACAGGTTCATAGGGCAACGCTTTTGGCACCGTCGAAGCGCGCTGAAGCGCGCACTACGAACGAAGGCGCTGCTACAGGTTCATAGGGCAACGCTTTTGGCGCCGTCGAAGCGCGCTGAAGCGCGCACTACGAACGAAGGCGCTGCTACAGGTTCATAGGGCAACGCTTTTGGCGCCGTCGAAGCGCGCTGAAGCGCGCACTACGAACGAAGGCGCTGCTACAGGTTCATAGGGTAACGCTTTTGGCACCGTCGAAGCGCGCTGAAGCGCGCACTACGAACCAAGGCGCTGCTACAGGTTCATAGGGCAACGCTTTTGGCACCGTCGAAGCGCGCTGAAGCGCGCACTACGAACGAAGGCGCTGCTACAGGTTCATAGGGCAACGCTTTTGGCACCGTCGAAGCGCGCTGAAGCGCGCACTACGAACCAAGGCGCGTCTATGGCCGCGGGCCCAGGATCGCGTCGGCCGGCATGCCTGGCTTGAGCAGGTAGTCCGAGTTTGGCAATTGTACCTTTACCGCGAATACCATGTTCACTCGCTCTTTTTCCGTCTGCACGTTCTTTGGAGTGAATTCGGCCTGTTGGGCAATGTGCGAAACGGTTCCGGTGAACACCTGGCCGGGAAAAGAGTCGACGCTCACCTCCACCGCCTGCCCCAGGAACACCCGTCCCAACTCATCCTCGGGCACATAGATCGTCAGGTGGACCGGGTCCAGGTTGGCCACGGTCAGCAGCGTCGCCCCGGGCAGAGCGACCTCGGCCGCATGGGCGGAACGGCTTGTGATCAGCCCGTCTATCGGCGCGCGCAGGATCATTTTGGCGAGCTGGGCCTCCAGTGCTGAGACGCCCGCCTGGGCCTGAACCACCAGGGCCTCTGCCACGGCCACGTCCTCCGGCGCGGGGCCGGCTTTCAGCTCGGCCACTCGAGCCTCTGCCACCTCTACCCCCGACTCGGCGACCTGGGCGTTGGCCTCGGCCTGATCTACCAGGCTGGCGATGGCCAAGGGCTCATTCCTCAGCGCCCTGAGCGCCGCCAGCGTCTTTTCGGCGCCGGTCTTGTCGGCCTGGGCCACCTCCAGCCCCGCCTGCGCTGCCTGTACCTGAAAATCATAGACGCGGTACAGCCCTTTTTCCTCCATCGAGCCCTGGCCGTGGTAGGGGTATCTCATGGCCTCCGCCCTGGCGATCTCCGCCCGGGCCTGTTCGATCTGAGTCTCGGCCAGATCCACAGCGGCCCTGGCCTCCACGATCTGGGACTGGATCTCCTGGGGGTTATCGAGCAAGGTCCGGGCGTCCAGAACCGCCGAGCGGGCGGCGTCCCGTTCGGCCTCAGCCTGGAGCAGCATCGCCTCGGCTGCCAGGATCTGCGCGGGATGGACGCCAGCCTGGACATTGGCCAGGTTGGCCTGGGCCACTGCTACCGCCGCCCCAGCCTGGGCCAACTGAGCCTGGAGCGAGCTGGTGTCCAATTCGACAAGCACCTCATGCTGTTCGACCGCGTCGCCTTCCTCGGCATCCAGGCGCACGATCCTGCCGCCAAACTCAGAGACAACGGCTACCTCGTCCCCCTCGATGCTGCCTGAGGCGATGAGGGCCTCGTCTTCCGCTGCCACAGCCTGCCCACCGATGGAGGCCACGAATGCCTCGGCCCGGCTGGCCTGCAAACCGCCGTCGATCAGGAACTGCGTAGCCTGCTCCGGCGCATTCTGCACCCACCACCAGCCCCCGGCTAAGGCTGCCACTACAATGAGTATCGAAATGATAATGAGCCCACGTTTCATGTTTTTCCCCTGCTCACTGCTCTGTCAGGATCACGGCATCGGCTGGCATACCCGGCTTGAGCGCGTGGTCGTCGTTTGGCAGTTTCACCTTTACGGCAAAAACCATGTTCACCCGCTCCTCACGGGTCTGCACGTTCTTGGGCGTAAACTCGGCCTGGCTGGCGATAAAGCCAACCGTACCCGGAAAGGTACGGTCCGGGTAGGCATCCACGGTGACCGAGACCGTCTGCCCAATCTGTACCAGGCCTACCTCGTCCTCTGGCACAAAGATGGTCAGCGTCATGTTTTCCAGGTCGGCCAGGGTCGCCAGAGGCGCCCCGGGGACAGCGAGTTCCCCGACGTGGGCAGGCATCTCCAGCACCAGGCCGGAGATGGGTGCTGGCAGCACCAGCTTTTCCACCTGCACCTCCAGCAGGTCCAGCGCGGCGCGCGCCACCTCGACCTGTGCACCAACGGCGGCGATCTGCTCCGGCGTGGCCCCAATCTCCAAACCTTCAACCTGGGTCTCGGCCAATCGAACTCCCGAGGTGGCTATCTCGTACCAGGACTCGGCGGCATTTGCGGCGGCTTGCAGGGCCACCGGGTTGGCTCGCTGTCGCTGCAGTTCAGCCAGGTACTGCGCGGCGCCCTTTTGGGCCGCCTTGGCCTGGTCCAGCCCGGTCCAGGCCACCCAAGAGTCGTAGGTTGAGATGGCCTGCTGCTGTTCAGTCTTCAGCCTGACGTCGGCCGGCAGCTTGACGCGATACTCAGAGCCGCCTACGGGAATATTGAACGGCTCAAAATCCTCCACCATGCGAGCGGCCTGATCGGCCAGGTCACGGCCAGCCTGGGCCGAATTGGCCAGCGCCTCCACCTGCTTGGTGCGCAGGTTCAGGCTCGCGACGCGAGCCCGTGCCGCCGTAATGGCCAGATCCAGTTCCTGGGGATTGTCTCGCAAGCGTTGGGCATCCTCCCAGGCCACGAGGGCGGCCTGCTGGGCAGCCCGGGCCTGTTCCAACTGTGCCCGGGCGTGGGCCAGCGTCTCCTGGCGCACGCCAGCTTTCACCTGGGCCAGGGTTGCCGCCTTCACACCCAGATCCGCCTGGGCCATCTCAATCTGGGCCTGGAGCAACGCGTCATCCAGCTCCACCAGCGTGGCGCCCGCGGTAACCTCATCGCCTTCGCCGGCATAGAGGGCCACGATGCGCCCTGCTAGCTCGGTCGTCACCGAAGCCTCGTCGGCCTCCACGAAACCCGAGGCGACAATACCTGGCGGCTCTACTTCAGGCTCCAAACCCAGCTCTTGAACTGCGCCGTCCAATACTTCTCGAGCCTGGAGCAGTAGCGTGGGGTTTTCGTTGGCGTACCACCAACCTGCCGCCACTGCAGCCGCCACTACGACACAGACAACCGCTATCACAATCGCACGTTTCATGAGCTACCCCTACACAAGAGAGTTACCCCTCATCTTTTGGCGCTCGGACACTGGAGATAAAGACGTCCTCCAGCGACGGCACAATCGCATCCATCGTTCGCACACCTACTCCTGCCCGGGCCAGCAAGCCCTCGATCTTGGGCATAAGCGGCACCACGTCAGGGGCGACAGCGTGGATCAGCGCGCCATACAGCGCCACTTCTTCAAAGACGCCCATGTCCCGCAGCACCGGAAGGGCCAGGGCGGGGTCGCTGCAGTCGATCTCTAGCACCTGCCCCCGCATCCTGGTCTCCTTGATCTCTGCGGGCGAGCCTTGAGCCACAATGCGGCCATGCTGGATAAAAGCCAGATTCTGGCAGTGTTCGGCCTCGTCCATATAGTGTGTCGTGACCATGATGGTCGTACCTTCTCCGGCCAGTTCGTACAGCAGGTCCCAAAAGGCGCGGCGGGAGATCGGGTCCACGCCGGCGGTTGGCTCATCCAGAAAGAGCATCTCCGGCTCGTGAATGATGGCTGAGCCCAGGGCCAGGCGCTGCTTCCATCCTCCTGACAGGTTTCGCGCCAGCTCCCGCCCGCGCCCTTCGAGGCCGGCCATCTCTAGCACAAACTGCTTGCGAACCCGAAGTTGCCTGCGCCCCAGGCCGTAGGTCCGCCCATAGAAGTTCAGGTTCTCGTCCACAGTCAGGTCGTCATACAGGCTAAAGCGCTGTGACATGTAGCCGATGCGCTTTTTCACCTCGCTGACCTGCCTCACGATGTCATAGCCCAGCACTGTCGCCCCGCCCGTTGTCGGCTTTAGCAGGCCCAGGAGCATCCGGATCGTCGTCGTCTTGCCCGCACCGTTGGGGCCCAGGAAACCAAAGATGGCGCCCCGCTCGATGGTAAAGCTGACGCGGTCCACAGCGACAAAGTCGCCGAACTCTTTTGTCAGTTCGACGGCCTGCACGGCGTGATCGTTGGCCCTTGCTTGTCCATTATCGTTCTGTGCCATTGTGCATCGATCCTGGCGCCCATTGCCGGGCGCCGTCCGTTCTAACCAGGTACAAGCACCTATTCCTGTGGCTCCTCTGGCTGCCCACCGTTGGGGGCAAGCACAGGTGCCAGATCGGGCGCATCCATCTCTTTGCGTACCAGCGAAATGAATGCCTCCTCCATCCGGGGCCTGGTCTGGCGAATGCCGATGACCCCGATGCCCTCCGCCTGGAGCGCGCCAAGCAATGGCTCCCGGCATTCGGCCGCGCTGTCCACAAAGACGTGGAGCAGATCGCCGTAGGTCTGGACCTCCAGCACGCCATCTAGCTGACTGACCGCTTCCTCAGCCCGGCGCAGATCCAGAGTTCGTAGCTCCATCAATTCGCCAGGTACCAGACTCTTGATCTGGGCCGGTGTGTCGCAGACAATGATCCTGCCCTCGTACATCAGGCCCACGCGCGAGCAGCGCTCCGCCTCATC
This sequence comes from uncultured Chloroflexia bacterium, assembly GCA_963700285.1. Lineage (GTDB taxonomy): Bacteria > Chloroflexota > Anaerolineae > JAAYZQ01 > JAAYZQ01 > CAWANP01. The sequence continues at coordinate 106,105 of CAVOXA010000006.1, forward strand.
CATGTAGGGCGTACTGACAAAGATGGTGATGCCCTGCAGGTGCAGGTCCGACAGAATGTCCCAGAATTCCCGGCGGCTCACCGGGTCCACGCCGGTGGTCGGCTCGTCCAGAAAGATCACCTCTGGCTCGTGAATGAGTGTGCAGGCCAGGGCCAGCTTTTTCTGCATACCACCGGACAGATGTGCCGCCCTTCTCTTTCGGAACTCGGTAAGATCTGCAAAGCGCAGCAAGCGTTCCTTGCGCTCCCGGCGCTCGCGGCCCCGTACCTGAAAGACATCGGCGAAAAAGTCCAGGTTCTCTGTCACCGACAGATCGCCGTAGAGGTTGAAGCGTTGGGCCATGTATCCAATGCGGCGCTTGATCTGCTCCGGTTCGGAGACTGTATCAAAGCCGGCCACCTTGGCCCAGCCCCCCGTGGGATCCATGATGGCGCACAACATGCGGATGGTGGTCGTTTTTCCGGCGCCATCAGGCCCGACCAGGCCAAAGATCTCGCCCCGCCTCACTGCCAGGCTTAACCCATCCACCGCCGTGACGCTCTTGAAGCGCCGGCTCAGATTGTCCATCTCGATGACCGGGTCGTCTATCGCCATTTCTGGTTCCACTGACAGGTTCTCCATTCGGCTATCGGCCCACAGCCCTCAAGGTGCCTCGATCTCTGCGGAAGCGAATATCCGGATGGGCGGCGACGCCAGGATCGCGCCTTCCGGGCACTGTTTCACGCAGGCCGTGCACTGCTCACAAGCTTCCGGATCCGCCACCCATGCCTTCTGGCGGCCGTCCAGATGGTACAACTCAAAAACCGCCTTGGGACAGACCTCCACACAGGTCAGACAGCCTCTGCAAGCCGAACGATCCACCTGCAAGGCAAAATGCTCGTCCAGATCGTAGCCGAACTTGGCCCAGATCTTGAGCACCCAGGGCCACTTGCGGCCCCAGAAGGCTACGGTGGAACCGGCGTACAGCGGGCTAGATCCGTCGAGGTCAAAACCCAGGATCAAAGCCACGGCCAGAATGGTCAGGCTCCAGCCCACGATACTTGCCGGCGTCCAGTTGCCAAGCAACAGCCCGTAGGCCGTGACGCCGGCAACGCCAACAAGGCCCAGCAGCAACGTCTTGACCAGGCCCACCGCTCCCGGCACCAGGTGCATCACCGGTTCGTAGAAGACAAAAACGAGGAGCGTAAAACCCCATATCACGGCCAGAACGCCGGGCAGCGAGCCCAGAGCAAAAATGGCCAGCGGGATAGCGGCCACGATGGACATGGGCGTGGCCCACATGACCGCCATCTCCAACCTAGCGCCCAGGGGGTACCTGGCCTGGCGCATGGCCTCCGTTTTCTGATACCCGGCTGCCACATAGTCGGGGATATCCCGAGCGTAGGCCGGCCCAAAGCGGCACCGCCAGCCGGTCTCCTCCTCCACGCGCACCACGTCAATGCCCGGCGCCGAAAACTGGGGCAAGACCAGGGTCCTGTGCTCCACCTTCTCGGCGATGCCGCTGGTCTTTAGGACTGACGTGACCGAATGGGCATTGAGCATGCCCCCACCGGAGGCGCACCAGACGTTGATGCCCTTGCTGGGCGCAACCAACAGATAGCAGTCCAGCCCCTTGAGCGCCCGTGTGACACGGATGACCGTCAGCTCAAAATTGCAGGTGAGCAAGACGGGCGAGCCCGGTCCCGGCCGGCCAATGACGCGCAGCCCGGTCTCGGTCGAAAACGGGAAGAAGCGGAACATGGTCTGAATGATCGTTTTGACAGCATCAGTTACTATCACTTTGACGGCTCCCTTCTGGACCGCCCCGGTCGTGCGCCCGCCCTGCCTCGATGGCGCCGGCGGGTTGGGCGGGGACGGCAACAACCAAGGTCAGCGTCCCACCCAGATACTGCCTGCGGTCCGTGATTTGAAAGCCAGATCCTGCCAGTCTCACCGCCAGGCCCGAGACCTGGCGCGTCGTATTCTGTGTCAGCACAAAGGCCAGGGCCGCAAAGGGCAGGCGCAAAAGAAAGCTCCCCACGCGTCCTGGAAATGAATCGGGCAACACCTCGTCCGCAATCATGAGGCACCCGCCGGGTCGCAGGATGCGACGGCACTGGGCCAGCGTGTAGCCAATCTCGTCCCCTGAGAGTTCACTGAAGACCAGAGAGCTGACGACAGCGTCGAAACTGCCATCGGCAAAGGCAGTATCCAGATCGACAGCGCCCATCTCTCGCAGGGACACAAGGTCCGCCAGGCCCGCTTCCCGCACGCGCCGGCTCGCCTGGGCCAGCATCGCCGGCGAGACGTCGATGCCAGTGACCTGGCATCCCTGCCTGGCCAATCGGAGGGCCAGAGAGCCCGTGCCGCAGCCCACGTCCAGCACCCGGTCACCTGGATCTAGGCGGGCTGCTATGTCGCTGTATACCCGCTCCAGCCTACCGGCCGTCAGCAGCCGCATCCCCCGGTCGTACCGGTACGGAGCCGTCTCTAGGACTCTCATGTACACGTAGGACATCTCAGGAATGAATCTCCTAACCTAACCGCTTGCGAAACCGAGCCGCCGACAGGAGCAAGATCGCTACCCCAAAAACCATCATGGCTACCACCTGGGGATACAAGATCTCGAGTCCGACTCCTTTGAGAAATATACCCCGGATAACGACCAACATGTAGCGCAGTGGTACCACGTAGGCAAAGACCTGCAGCCAACCAGGCATGGCCTCAATGGGAAAGAAAAAGCCTGCCAGGAAGATGGCCGGAAGCATCGTGAGCCAGGTCAACAGCATCGCCTCCTGCTGCGTGTTGGCCACCGTCGAAATAAAGATGCCAATGCCCAAGGACGTCAGCAAAAAAAGAGCTGACAGACCCAGTAATAGCCCCAGGCTGCCGCGTATCGGCACCCCGAACCAATAGACCCCCAGAGCCAGTACCTCCAGAACACCGATAAATGAGACCACAGCATAGGGCACGACCTTGCCTATGATCAGTTCCAGCGAACGAATGGGCGTCACGATCAGTTGCTCGATGGTGCCATTCTCCCGTTCGCGGACGATAGCCTGCGCCGTAAAGAGTGCTGTCAGGAAATAGAGGATCATGCCAATGATACCCGGGATCATGAAATTCGCACTCTTCATCTCCGGGTTGTACCAGACCCTGGGCCGGACCTGTACGCCGGGCATCGAGTCTGGCTCGATGCCCGTGGTTCGCTCCAGCACCTCCATCGAGTAGGCCTGCCCCACCGCCTGCGAGGCGGAAAACACGGTGCTGGCCACACTGGGATCCGAGCCATCAATCACAAAAGCAATCTGGCTCTGGCCCCCGGCCGCCAGCTTCTCACCATAGCCCGCAGGGATGATCACGCCAGCCCGCACCTTGCCAGCGTCCACCAGGTAGGCCAGTTCGCGCTGTGACCCGGCGTCAGCGATCACATCAAAGTACTGTGAAGCCTTGTAGGCCTCGATGAGATCGCGGCTTGCCGCCGATTTGTCCTGATCCAGGACCGCCGTACGAAGCTGGGCGATGTCCGTGGTGGCGGCATAACCCATCAGAAGCAGTTGGATGATGGGCATCAGAAGCATCACGGCCAGGGTGCGCTTGTCGCGCACGATGTGCAAAAATTCTTTGCGCATGACGGACAGCGTCCGGACGATCATGGTCTATTCCCCACTTCCGGGCCGCAGGCCGTCAAACAGCAGTGTTGCCTGGACCTCGGGCACCTCGTGCCACCTCGACCGGAGCGGCTCGTCGTCGAGGATGCGCAGGAAGAGCAAACCGATAATCATCGCCTGCACGACACGTACCGTCAAAGGCACATCGACCGGCCGGATGTGCCCCAGGTCGATCTGCGCCTGAAAATAGGGTTCCAGGAGCGACGAAATGCGCGAAACGTACTGCTGGTAGAACTGCTGGCGCAGCTCGGCGTTGACGAAAACCTCCGGCAGGACCGCCTGAAGCATTTCCTGCCCTTCCTGCATACGACCCATGCGCTCCCGGAGCGCAGCGGCAAAGAACGTTTTGACGTCACCATGCAGAGATTGCATCAACTCGCCAGGCAACCGCTCTAGCTCGGCGATGCGGGACATGATGACCACGAGCAGATGGAGCTTGTTGTCGAAATAGTTATAGATGGTGCCATCGGCCACGTCGGCCAGCTCGGCGATATCGCGGATGGTGGCCTGGTGAAAGCCCTTCTGGGCAAAAACCGCGGCTGCTGCGTCGAGGATCCGGGCCTCACGCTCGCGCTTTTGCCGGTCCCGCCGCGACAACGACTGATCCTCCGCTGGATTGCTCATAGGAATTGTCCTCCGGCGCTTTATGAATGCTCGTTCAATATTGAATGAACATTCATTATTGTACCACACATCAGGCCGGATGTCAAGGACAATGCAACAGCGCATGCAGCAGAAGCTGATTCTTAATGTACAATCGAGCAGCCTCCTATTCGAGGCGTCTCCGAAGAAAAAGGACCGTGATCACCATAATCACAAAGCCCAAGGCGGCCAGGCTGAGCAGTTCCCTCCAAAAAACCTCCACCCCTGCCCCCTTGAGCAGGATACCGCGCAAGATCAACAGCCAGTGCTTGATGGGCACAAAGTTGGCGGCGCCCCGCAGGAGCGGGGGCATGTTCTCCACGGGAAACGCATAGCCGGAAAAGATCATCTCGACCATGATCAGGGAAAAGGCCAGCATCAGCGCCTGGACCTGGGTTCTGGACACGGCAGAAATCATCAGCCCCCATACCATCTCGATGAGCAGGTAGAAAAAGGCAATGAGCAGCAACAAGGACCACGAGCCGCGCATCGGTATCTTGAAGACAAAGACGACCATGGCCAGCATGACCAGAAAGTTCAGGTAGGACAGCATCAAAACCGGCAGCGCCTTGCCCAGGATCAGTTCCAGGCTGCGCAGTGGCGTGACCATAAGCTGCTCCAGTGTGCCCAGCTCCCGCTCGCGGGCGATGCCCAGGGAAGCCAGCATCAGCGCCACGCCGGCCAGCATGAAGCCCAATTCCGACGGTACTTCATAGAGGGAGGTCTTGAGTTCCTCATTGAACCAGACGCGGACGTCCAGGCCGATGACCTCTCCCGCTCCCGCTGCCATCGGCCCCAGGCGCTCCAGCGCGATGTTCTGAGAATAGGTGGCGATGGCCCCCTCGGCGCTCATTTGCACGGCCCGCGCGGCGCTGGGGTCGGCGCCATCCAGGAGGACCTGGATCTGGGCCGGTTTGTCGGCGCTGCGCAGCCGCTCTTCAAAGTCTGGCGGGATCAAGATGGCCACCAGGGCCGCCCCACCGTCGACCAAGGCCCGCGCCTCTTCCTCCCTCTGGACGTAGAAATCGGCGTCAATGGTCTCTGTGTTCTCCAACGCTTGAACCAGCTCCCGGCTGGAGGCCGAAAGGTCGCGGTCCACGACGGCTGCCGGGATATGCTCGATGTCGCCCGAAGTAGCCCAGGCCACCAGGGTCAACTCGGATATGGGCCCCAACAGCACGAACAACAGGATCAGCTTGTCCCGCCACAGATGGATCAGCTCTTTGACTGACAGGGTCCAAATGCGCGTTAGCATGGTCAGGTGATCTTTTTCTTAAAGAGCAGGATCGCCAGCCCCATAAAGAGAAGGCCCATGACCAGCAAGGCCAGGGCAAAGGGCCAGAGGGCATCGATGCCCTGGCCCTTGAGCATCAAGCCCCGGCCGATCATCACAAAGTGCGTGGTCGGTACCATATAGGCTTCCATCTTCATCAGCGGTTGCATGCTCGCCAGCGGGTAAAAGATGCCCGACAAAAAGAAACCCGGAAAAAAGAAGATCAGAAAGGCGCCCAGTTGCGCCGCCTGCTGGGTTTTGACAAAGACCGACAGGACCAGGGCGATGGCCAGCGACGCCAGTAAAAAGACGACGGCCAGCACCATGTACAGGGCAAAACTCCCCTTAAAGGGGGAGCTAAACCAATACACGGCCACGATGACGCATAGGACAATGGCCAGCGTTCCGCTGAGCATATAGGGCAGCAGCTTGCCCACCAGCAGCTCGGTACGACGGATAGGCGTGGCGATCAACTGCTCCATGGTGCCGTGCTCTTTCTCCTTGGTGAGCGCCATGGTGGTCGTGACCGCCGGCATGGCCATGACCATGGCGATCAACGCCGGCAAGAAGCCAATGACAGCCTTGAGCGTCGGGTTGTACCAGGTGCGCAGCCGCAGGTCCACGGGTGTGAGCAAAGCCTCGTCGACGGGCAGCCCTGCCTTTGCCGCCGCCTCGCTGACGATCTCCAGGGCGAACTGCTGCGTGTATCCGCCGATGTGCTGCAGGGCCGTGTTGGCCGTGAGCGGCTCCGTGCCTTCAACCAGAACCTGCAAGCTGGCTTCGCGTCCGGCATTCAGGTCGGCCCCAAAGCCGGGCGGGATGACGATGGCCGCCTTGGCCTCGCTGGTCATCAGCCAGTGTTCCAGGTCGTCATAGTCATCGGCCACATACTTGAGCAACACGTCGCCGGTGCCGCCCAGCCCAGCCAGATAGCGCCGGGAGAGGATGGTTCCGTCCCGGTCCATGACCGCGACGGCCACGTTCTTGATATCCACCGTGAACGTGTAGGCCATGATGAGAAGCAGCAGCACCGGCGAAATGGCCACCAGGATCAAGGTACCCCGGTCACGCATGATGTGGCGCGCCTCTTTGCGGATCACAGCCCAGGTTCGAAGCAGATTCATGGCATCCTTAGGACTTGATCTTGCGCATCACCCACAGGCTGATCAGACCCAGCGCAAAGGGATCGAGGGTAGAGCCGAGCACCTTGATCCAGCCGTCCTCGAAGCCAAGCGCCGGCATGAGATAGTTCCAGGTCAGAAACGACACTACAACCGTGACGACCGTGCAGACCAGGATGTCGCCCACGAGTCCATAGGGGCGCTTGCTCTTGAAGAGCATGGGCACCAGCCAACCGCCCAGAACGCCCAGCACCAAGGTCACCAGCAGGATGATCAGCATCGTTCTCCTCCTATGTCTATCTTATGCTCTGGCCCCGGATTGGGCCAAGAGTCCCTGCAGCAGCGCATCGGTAAATGCCTGGCTGGCCCGGACCACGTCCAGGTCTGGCTTTAACATGGCATAGGCGGCCAAGCCGTCGTAGGCGGCCATGATGGCCCACACCACACCCTCCGCGTCGACCTGGCGAAACTCACCAGACCGGATGCCATCTTCAACCAGGCCGACAAAAAGGTCCTTGTACTCGGCGAGCAGATCCATCCACAGCGCAGCGGCTTCCTCGCGACGGGGGCTCGATGCCCAGAATTCGAGGAACATGGTAAAGAGGCGAGATCCAGACTCGGCCAGGTCCTCCATGCTGGCGGCCAGGGCCCGCAGTTTGTCCGTGGCAGTTTCGCCCAGCTCGGTAACGGCCAGCGCGCTCTCTGCCAATTCCTCCACAAAGGACAGGATGGCCGCCGAGATAAGCTCTTCCTTGCTCTCAAAGTACCAGTAGATGGTTCCCTGGCTGACTCCGGCCTGGGCCGCGACATCGGACACGTTGGACGCGTAAAAGCCCTTCTCGCCGAACACGGCGAGGGCGGCATCCAGAATCTGCTTGCGGCGCTCTTCCCGCTGTTGCTCGCGTTTGGTCATGGATTCAGTCATAGACGTCCCTCCGTGATTGGATCCAAACTGACTGACTGGTCAATCAGTATTGTACCACGATCTTGTGCCGTTGTCAAGTAGCTGGTATGCCTTGCGGCGTAGCGGTTTCGGTGGAAGTCAGGCTGAGAGGGGTGACCTAGAACCAGACTTCGGAATTCTTCCGAGAATTCGGAAGTCGTTCGGGGGCGATCAGAGCCCTTGGGTGAGGATCAGCGCGAGCACCATGCAGGCGCAGGCCACCAGAAAAAGCAACAGCCCCAGCAGCAGCCAACTCGGCAGCAGCGCCCTGGCGGTGACCTCGCCGCGCAGGTCCTTGCGCTGCCTGGTCAGGGACTGAACCCGCAGCAGCAGGGGGTAGCTACGCTCGCCGCCAAGGTATGGGCGCTGGCGAGGCCAGGCCCGGAACTGGGCCGCGGCTTCCTGCCCAGGGGCCAAGGACAACGTCGGCGGCTGCGGCTGCTCAAAATCGAGTTCGTGATTCAGACTCTGGCAGGTCAACGCAAAAACATCCTGCATATTCCCACGGTTCTGCACCGTCACCCGAAACGGCTGTCCTGCAGCCTGCCAGTCCGGGTACAAACGCGTTCCGAACTCGCAAAAGACTCCCACGGTCAGGACACAGTCCGCCGTCGCCGCCTGGCCGGGAGCGGCAGACTGGCTCTGCGCACGGATCGTGATGCTCCGCCGGCCAGCCTTGCTCGCAAAGTGGCGCGGCGGCTGGATGGTGAGGGAAGCCTCCCTCTGCTCCCCGGCCGGAACGACCACGAAAGGGGAAGGGGTTGAGACCCAGCCCTCAGGCACACCCACCACCGAGAGGTTGTAGGCGTCATCAGCCGGGCCATTGTTGGCCACAATGGGTGCCAGGGTCGTACTGCCCCCCGGTTCCACCGTGTATTCGGTTGACACAAGGTGCAGGCCGATCCAGCCCGCCGGTGCTCTGCCAGCTTCCGCCATTGTGATCCCCTCTTGCGTTGTTCGGCCATGCGGCCCCGCATCATTTTATCACAGAGCGCCAAGCCTGTCAGATTGGACCACTGCCCGTTCCACAGCAGCCCTGGATAGCCGCCTACGCGGGAACGACAAGTTGCGGGACGGCGTTGGCCTGTCATGCCCGCGCAGGCGGGAATCCATTCTCGCCAAGCCGGTGGATTCCCGCCTGCGCGGGAACGACAAGTTGCGGGACGGCGTCGGCGAGCACAAAAACTCTTGACACGGCGTGGCATTCATGGTATAATGACCCTCAGTCAGTTACTGACCGGTAGTTCGGTACCTGAGCGAAGGAGGGAGTGGAGGCGTGAGCACAGCGGAGCGACGAGCCCGTGACAAAGCTCGGCGCCGCCGGGAGATCCTTCAAGCCGCCCGGCTCGAGTTCTTTGAGCGCGGGTTTCACGATCCTACCGTGGACGACGTGGCGGCCCGGGCCCAGGTCAGCAAAGGCACCATCTACCTGTATTTTGTGAGCAAGGAGGAGATCCTTGCTCATTTGCTTTTGGAGGGCCTGGACCTGCTCCTGAACGACATGGAGGCCGCCCGCGAGCGCCAGCCTCCCCTGCCGCCCGAGCCCGCCCTGCGGTCCATGGCCGTCGCCTATCTGAGGTTCTGCCAGTCACATCCCAACTACTTCCGGCTTATCATGGCCTTTGATCGGGGACGATTCGAAGAATCGATCTCCGCCAAGCTGTACCAGCAGGTGCTGGATCAGAGCCTGCTGGGGCTCGAATTGGTGGCGCAGACCATCGAGGCCGGGTCGCTGTCCGGGACCTTCCGCACGGCCGATCCATGGCAGGCTGCCGGTTCCACTTGGGCCGCCCTGAACGGCGTCTTGGTCCTCATGGCCCACCCCTTGCGCCGGCAGCTGCTCAAGACCGATCTGGAAACCATGTTTCTGGCCACCCTGGACCTGGTGGTCACGGGGCTCAAGGCGGACCTTGGGGCGCCGTCAGGATAATCTCAGCAAGGAGGAGGGTACATGGAAAAAGTTGTCATCGTCGGAGGCGTGCGGACGCCCATCGGCAGCCATGGGGGAGCCTTTCGCACACTCACAGCACAACACCTGGCCAGCCTTGTATTTCGAGAAGTGGTCAACCGCGTTGGCATCGACGCCAACATCCTGGACGACGTGATCCTGGGCTGCATCGGCCAGCAGAGCGACGCGCCCAACATTGGCCGGGTGGCGGGCTTGCTGGCCGGCATTCCGGTACACGTGCCCGGCTACACCGTACAGCGCAACTGCGTGTCAGGCATGGTGGCCATCACCTCCGCCTGCCAGGCCATCCAGGCCGGCGACGGCCAGGCTTTCCTCTGCGGCGGCGTCGAAAGCATGAGCACCTCGCCCTACGTCGTGCGTGGGGCCCGCTGGGGGCTCAAGCTGCGCCACGACACTTTTGTCGACACCCTGTGGGAAGGGCTGACCGATCCGGTCTGCGGCCTGATGATGGGCGCCACGGCGGAGAACCTGGCCATGATGTACAACATCAGCCAGCAGGAGCAGGACAAGTTCGCCGTCATGAGCCACAAGAAGGCATTCCGCGCGACGCGCATGGGTCGTTTTCGCGACGAGATTGTACCGGTACGGGTGAGCAAAAAGGTAGCCGGCCAGGAAGTCGCCTACGAGGACATTGTCCAGGACGAGTGCATCAACCCCACGCTCAATGAGCGCAAGGCCGCCTTGTATCCCACCGTCTTTAAGAAAGGCGGCTCGGTGACGCCGGCTAACGCCTGCCCCATCAGCGATGGGGCTGCGGCAGTCGTCGTCATGACCGCCGGCCGGGCCGAGGCGTTGGGGCTGGAACCACTGGCCAGCATCCGAAGCTATGCCTATGCCGCCCTTCCGCCAGAGATCATGGGCCTGGGACCGGCGGTCTCGGTACCCAAGGCGCTGCAGAAGGCCGGCCTCAAACTGGAGGACATCGACCTCATCGAACTGAACGAGGCATTTGCCGCCCAGGCCATTGCGGTGGGCATGGAACTGGAGAGCCAGGGGTGGGATTGGAACAAGGTGAACGTCAACGGCGGCGCCATCGCCCTGGGGCACCCGGTGGGCTGCACCGGCGCGCGGATCATGGTCACCCTGCTCAACGAGATGATCAAGCGGGACGTGGCCCTGGGCCTGATTGCAGCCTGCGTGGGCGGCGGCATGGGCGGTACCATCATCGTCGAGCGGACATAGGGGGTGGGGGATGGCAGACGTTGCAATGTGGCAGGACAAGCAGGTGCGAGCCGCCTTTGAAGCCAAGGCCCGGGCGCGCCTGGATGAGCTTCAGGGCGAAATAGAGGGCAAGGAAGGTATCGTGGCCATCGAGCCGGAGAGCGGCGACTTTGTTATCGGAGACACACTTTGCCAGGCAAACGCGGCCGCGTTTGTCCGCTACCCCGACACGTGGCTTTATTTCGCCCGGCTGGACAATACCGAGGCGGCCATCGCCCTGCCAACGTGGTAGACGGGACTCGACGTGGCGTTTGGGTTGTACGCTGAATATCTGATCCCTTGGGAGCCAAGTGGGACGTGTTGCGTGTTGCGTACTTTGTTCAGGCTCACCTACTAGAAAGCAGATAGGGAGGACAGCATGTGGATTTTCAAGGTAGGCGTGGTCGGCGCCGGGGCTATGGGCGGTGGGATCGGCCAGGTGGTCACCTACGCCGGGCTGCCTGTGGTGATCAAGGATATTGACCAGGGCCAGCTCGACGTGGCCCGCAAGCACGTCGAGGGCATCTACCAGAGCCGTGTCGACAAGGGCAAAATGACCGCCGGCCAGGTCCAGGAAAAGCTGGACCTCGTCGAGTATACGCTGGATTACGATGACTTTGCCGACGTGGACATTGTCATCGAGGCCGTTCCCGAGGTGATGGAGATCAAACAGCGGGTGTTCCGAGAGCTAGACGGAATCTGTCCGCCGGACACCATCTTTGCCTCCAACACCTCGGCCCTGTCCATCACCGAAATCGGCGCGGCCACCGGCCGCCCACAGCGGATGATCGGCATGCACTTTTTCAACCCGGCCCACGTCATGAAACTCGTAGAGATCATCCCCGGGGCCGATACGGACCAGGACACCCTGGACACGGTAGAGCAGTTTGCCCAGGAACTGCGCAAGATCCCCGTCATCGTCCAAGAATGCCCAGGATTCCTTGTGAACCGCCTGCTAATGCCCTACCTGAACGAGGCGGCCCTCACCGTGGAACAGGGCGCGGCCAGCGCCCAGGAGGTGGACGAAGCCATGGGGCGCGGCGGCTTTGGCTGGCCCATGGGCCCCTTTTTCCTGATGGACATGCTGGGCATCGACGTCTGCACCCACGTTGGCGAATACCTTTATTCCCAATACGGGGATCGGGTCGCGCCGGCCAAGCTCTTCCGCGAGTTGTTGACAGCGGGCCGTCTTGGTGAAAAATCGGGCGCAGGCTTTTATGTCTACTCCAGTCCCGACGCTGAGCCTCTGGAGGAGATCGTCCAACGCATGCAGGACACCGGCGAGGTCGAGACCGGTTCCGCCTACAGCCCGGAGCGCCTGATCATGCCCTTTCTCAACGAAGCAGCCCTCTGTGTGGAGGAAGAGATCGCCAACGTCAACGACATCGACATGGCTTGCATCGCCGGGCTTGGCATGCAGGTGGCTCAAGACGGCGAACTCGTGCGCATGGGCCCGCTGGAGTACATGGACGAGCTGGGCCTGGATGCCGTTCTGGAAAAGTTGGAGGAGCTGGAGGCGGAGCTGGGTTCGCGCTTCCACCCCGTCGACATCCTGATCCAGAAGGTGCGCGCCGGGCATCTGGGGAAAAAGACCGGGCTGGGGTTCAAGGAGTATAGTGTGTAGGTCGTGGTACGTGTATCGCAGCGCGCAACTCGTGGTACGTGGTGCGTGTTGCGTGGTGCGTCTGAAAAGGAGAGAAGCGTGAGCGACTACCAGAACGTCAAATGGAACATCGAGGGGCGTACCGGGATCATTACCATCGATCACCCGCCGGCCAATGCCCTGGACCGTCAGACCGTAGAAGAACTGTCGGCCCTGTTTTCCACAGCGATGGAGGAGGCCCAGGTCAAGGTGATCATTATCACCGGGGCGGGTCAGTTTTTTGGCGCCGGCGCCGACATCAACGAGATTGTCGAGCTCAAGGCCTACGATCAGGCCTACGAAATCGTGCGCGAGGGGCAGGTGTTCTTCTCAAGGATCGAAAAGGCGCCCAAGCCCGTGATCGCTGCCATCAACGGCCGCTTTTGCCTGGGCGGCCTGAACGAACTGGCCATGGCCTGCCATCTCCGGCTGGCAGAGGACAGCGTGCAATTTGGCCAGCCGGAGATCAAGCTGGGCATCATGCCCGGCTTTGGGGGAACGCAGAGGCTGCCCCGCCTGGTGGGCAAGGGCAGGGCCCTGGAGATCCTGCTCGGCGGCGGCAATATCAAGGCCCAGGAAGCCTATCGTATCGGCCTGGTGAACAAGGTGGTTCCGGTTGGTACCGTGCTCCGGGAGGCCAAGCGCTGGGCCAAGGCTCTGTCCATGTGGGGCGGCGTGGCCATGGCCACCATCCTCCAGGCTGTGAATGAAGGGCTGGAGATGACACTGGACGAGGGGCTGGAGCGGGAGGCAGAGCTTTTTGCCGGCCTGACGGATACCGAGGACATGTACGAGGGCCTGGCCGCGTTCCTGGAAAAGCGCCGGCCCCAGTTTCAGGACAAGTAACGGGCACAGGTAGGGGACTTGCAGGCTTGTTGCCGCCGGCCACGGGCTGGCTGCGAGCACCGAGGAAGCGGAGTCAGGGCGAGGGCTCCAGCGCAAGGAGGGACCCGTGGATTTTACCTTGAACGAAGACCAACAGATGTTCCGCAAGATGTTTGTCGATTTTTGTACCAAGGAGATCCGGCCCCAGGGCGAGCAGATCGACCAGAGCGAGGAGCCGCCCCTCGACCTCCTAGACAAGGCCGTCGATCAGGGATTCTGGGCGGCCCTTGTCCCTGAAGAGCTGGACGGTGCGGGCCTCGACGTCTACACCTATATGCTCATGCTGGAAGAGCTGGCCCGGGCGGACCTATCCACGGCCATGATCCTCAGCGTACACAACAGCCTGGTGGTAAAGCCGCTTCTGGAACATGGCAGCGAGAGCCAGAAAGACTACTACCTGGAGGCGCTGGCCTTTGGCACAATGCTGGGCGCCTTTGCCCTGACCGAGCCGGGAGCGGGTTCGGACGCTTTGGCTATTCAGGCCACAGCCAGCCGGCAGAACGGCGACTATTCGCTGGACGGGACCAAGATCTGGGTCTGCAATGGCGCCCATGCCGGCCTCATCCTGCTCATCGCCCGGGCCGAGGGCGGCGCGACTGCCTTTCTGCTCGAAGCGGGCATGCCCGGCCTGAAAATCGGCTATCGAGAGAAAACGCTGGGCTTGCGGGGCGTATCCTGCAACACCCTGTACCTGGACGCCGTGCGGGTGCCGGCTGCCAATCGCCTGGGCGAGGAGGGACAGGGCCTGACCATCGCCTGCCAGGCGCTGGACCTGAGCCGGCTGGGCATGGCGGCCCTGGCGCTGGGCGCCTCGGAACGCGCCCTGGAGGAAGCCGTGCAGTTCTCCCTGGAGCACGTGCAATTCGGTGTACCCATTGCCCAGAAGCAAGCGATCCAGAACTATGTCGCCGATGCCAAGGTCCAGATCGAGGCCCTGCGCTGCCTGGTGGCTCACACCGCCTGGCTGGCCCAGTCGGGACAGGCTTTCTCGGTCCAGGCGTCCATCGCCAAACTGTTTGGCTCTCGAACCGCCCGCGCCATCACCGACAGGATGCTCCAGGTTCACGGCGGCTACGGCTACATGAAAGAGTATGCCATCGAACGCTACTACCGCGACTGCCGCGCCCTGGAGATCGTAGAAGGCTCCAGCCAGATCCAGCAGTTCCTCATTGCCCGCGACCTGTACCGAGCCGAGGGGCTAGAGATCAAGCCCTAGAGCAAGCCAGCAGGCAGATTCAGAAGGAGCCGGGACCATGGATTTCTCATTCCCGAAAGAGTACGAGCTTTTCCGCCGCATGGTGCGCCGCTTTGCGGAGAACGAGGTCAAGCCCCTGGCCAAGACAATCGACCGCGAGCACCGCGTACCCCACGAAACCATCGCCAAGGCCGCCAGCCTGGGCCTGATGGGCGTACCCTTTCCCCAGGAATACGGCGGCATGGGCGGAGGCGAGATCGGCTACTGCATCCTGGCCGAGGAACTGGGCCGCGCCTGCAGCAGCACAGCGACCGTCATCGGCGCCCACATCGGCATCGCCGCCATGGCCATCTACCTGGACGGTACCGAAGAACAGAAACAGCGCTACCTGGTACCGATGGCCCAGGGCACGGCCATCGGCGCTTTTGGACTCACCGAAGCGGAGGCCGGCTCCGATGCGGCGGCCATCAAGACTACAGCCGTGCGCGATGGCGACCACTTTGTCCTCAACGGGGCCAAGGTATTCATCACCAACGGCGACATTGCCAGCGTCATCGTCATCATGGCCGTCACCGACCCGGCGCTGGGCGCCTACGGCGGGATCACCGCCTTTATCGTCGACTGCGATGCGCCGGGGTACAGCATCGGCAGTCTGGAGAACAAGATGGGCATCCGGGGCAGCTCGACCGCCGAGTGCGTCCTGCAGGACGTGCGGGTGCCGGCGGGCAATGTGCTGGGCCAGTTTGGCGCCGGGTTCCTGACCTTTATGAAGTCATTGGATATCGGGCGCGCGAGTCTGGGAGCGGCTGCCCTGGGAGGCGCCCAGGCCGCCCTGGAGGCCAGCATCCAGTGGGCAATGGCGCGTGAGCAGTTTGGGGCGCCCGTGGCCACCAGACAGTCGGTGCACTTTATGATCGCCGACATGGCCGCCGAGATCGAGGCCCTGCGCTCGCTCGTCTACCGTACCGCCTGGTTGATCGACACGGGCCAGCCGCATGTCCTGGAAGCGGCGGCCTGCAAGCTCTTTGGATCCGAGGTCTCACACCGGGCCATTGACAGCGCCCTGCAGATCCACGGCGCGCTTGGCTACAGCCGCGATCACTGGATCGAGCTTGCCTGGCGCGACCAGCGCATTACCGAGATCTATGAGGGCACCAACGAGATCCAGCGGATCGTGATTGCCGCCAATCTGTTCCGGCCAGAAGGCCTGCGCATCCCTACATAACCAGCGCGAGTTCGAAGGAGGGCGGGCATATGAGAATCGTCGTTCCCATCAAACAGACCCTCGATCTCGGCGGGATCACCATCCGCCGCGACAAGGAACGCATCTTCATCAACCGTGAGGACTATATCATCGGCTCAGGCAGCAGCGCGGCGATAGAAGCGGCGCTGCGCATCAAGGACAAGCAGATGGGGGGAATTCAAGTCCTGGCCCTCAGCCTGGGCCCGGCTCGGATCGATGATGCCCTGCGCGAGGCCCTGGCCCTGGGCTGTGACGCTGCCTACCGCATAACCGACGAGGCTTTCCGGGAGGCGGACAGTTCAGCCACAGCGCGCATCCTGACCGCGGCCATACAAGGGCTGGGCGGCGCAGACCTGATCGTTGCTGGCCGCGCATCGGGCGACACAGGTTCAGGCCAGCTCGGTCCGCGGCTGGCCGCAGCGCTGGGCTACAGCCAGGTGACGGATGTCTATGGCCTGCAGGTCGTGGAAAGCGAGATCCAGGCCATCAGACGCTGGCGTGGTCGTTTCGCCTCGGTGAGAAGCCCACTGCCGGCCGTGGTCACGGTGGCGCCGGAGGCGTTTCCCGCTCGCTATGCCCATGGCGCCCGCATCATGAACGCCTACCGCGAATGGGACGTTGCTATCTGGGATGCCCGCGATCTGGGCATGGACGACGCGGACCTGGAGCCGCTGCTGGTCGCCCGCGGCGAGAGCTACCCCCCACCGTTGGACACCGGGGAACAGTACCGTGGCGAGCCCGCAGCCATGGCGCAGGAAGTCGTCATGGCCTTGCGCTTGCAGCGGCTCTTCCAAGGAGCAGATCATGGACTTTAGCTATCTCGACGACTGGACGGATGAGGAACCCGTCGCAGAGATCCAGGTTCTGGCCGAGGGCCATCGCCATATCTGGGTCCTGGCCGACGTAGAGGGGGGAGCCCTCCATCCCGCCGCACTGGAAGCCATGGGCCAGGCGCGCGAATTGGCCGACCAGATCGGCGTCTATGTCTTTGGGCTGCTCCTGGGCGATGGCGTGGAAGCCCTGGGCGAGCCGCTTGTTCACAACGGCGCGGACAGGGTGCTCGTCGTCGACTGGCCGGAGCTGGCCCAGTACCAGCCAGGTACCTTTGCGCAGGTAGTGGCCATCCTGGTGGAGGAGCATCGCCCCGAGATCCTGCTGCTGCCCGCCACAGAGATGGGCAGCGACCTGGCGCCCAGGTTGGCCCAGCAACTGAGTACCGGCCTGATGAGCCACTGCACGAAACTGGAGATGGACATGTCCGAGCGGCTGCTGCTGGGCACCTTTCCCGTTCTGGGAGGCGAGATGTACCACACGGTCGCCTGCCCCCAAGCCAGGCCCCAGATGGCCACCTTGCAGCCCGGCGCCTTTCCCCCGCCCTATCCGGACCCGTACCGTTCCGGCGATGTGCAGCGGGTGGACGTCGGTGCGGAGACCTTTGCGGAAACACTCACCGGAAGTCTGACCTGGCTCTGCCTGGACGAGCCGTTCGACCTGCCGCCGACGCCTCTTTCCAAAGCCAACGTCGTCGTCGCCGCGGGGCGGGGCATGGGCGATGCCGGCGGCTTTGCCCTGGTGCAGCAACTGGCCGAGGCGCTGGGCGGCGCCGTCGCCGGCTCCCGGGGGGCCTTTGACGAGGGATGGATTGCTGAAGAGCAGATTGTGGGTGTGGGGGGCGCCTCCATTGCCCCCGACCTCTACGTAGCCTGTGGCCTGTCGGGCGACGTCTACCATACCTTTGGCCTGCAGGGGACAAGGTTCGTCGTGGCCATCAACACCGACGAGAAGGCGCCCATCATGCAAAAGGCCAACCTGGCCGTGGTGGGCGATGCCCGGGAGGTGATCCCGGCCATGCTGGAGGCGCTGGGGCATTTCCGTTTGTAGTGCGCACTTGGCGCTCTCTGGCGCTAAAGCGCCTACTACGAACCTGGCCGTCCTTGCCAAGGTCCCCCAGCGGTAGCCATTGATCGGCTATCACACCACAGCGCCTACTACGAACCTGGCCGTCCTTGCCAAGGTCCCCCTGCTGTGCTATGATTGGGTCGCAGCCAGGCGAGGAATGGCAGCAATCCTACCCACAAGGAACAAGGAAGTAGAGTCCGGAATGACTCCACTCACCATGGCCAGCGTGCTGGCCGCCCAAAAGTTGATACAGCCCTATCTATGGCGAACGCCGCTGCTGCCCTCGGCTGCGCTGAGCAGCCTGTCCGGCACCGACGTACACCTCAAGCTGGAATGCTGGCAGCGCACCGGCTCGTTCAAGGAACGCGGGGCGCTCTACAAGCTGGCTTCCTTGTTCCCCCAGGACCTGGCCCGCGGCGTAGTCACCGCTTCGGCCGGGAACCATGGCCTGGGCGTGGCCTACGCCTGCCAGTTGCTGGGCCTTCCTCCGGCGACGGTCTTTGTCCCCGAAACCGCTCCGGAGAGCAAGGTCAATCGCCTAAGGACTTTCGACTGCGACCTGCGCCGCGCCGGAGCCGACTATGACACCTGCCATGCCATCGCCGATGCCTACGCGCAAGAGCAAGGCGCACTCTATCTCTCTGCCTACGATGATCCCGTGGTCATTGCGGGTCAGGGCACAGCCGGCCTGGAGCTGATCCAGGATCTGCCCGACGTGGATGCCATCCTGGTGCCCGTTGGGGGTGGAGGCCTGATCGCCGGGGTGGCCGTGGTCGCCAAGGCCGTGAATCCCAAGATCCGCGTCGTGGGCGTGCAGCCCGAAGCTTCCCCGGCCGCCTACCTGTCCTTGCGCGACGGAAGAGCCTACGAGACTTACGACGCCGGGCCCACCATCTGCGACGGCCTGGCCGGCGGCTTTGGCCGGGTTCCCTTTGAGCTTGCCGGCGACCTCATCGACGAGATCCTCGTCGTCCCCGAGGCTGATGTGCGCCGGGCGGTGGCCTGGCTCGTGGCCCAGGAGCAAATGGTCGTCGAGGGCGCAGGCGCCATCGCGGTGGCGCCCCTGCTTAGTGGCCAATTCCAGGCGCCGGGAGGACAGGTGGCCGCCGTGCTTTCCGGGCGGAATCTGGACACAGAGGTCCTGCGCGAGATTCTGGAAGAGGCAAGCGCAGGAGAGGCTTCAAGCGGATGATCCGCACCATTCTCTTTGACCTGGATGATACCCTCTACCCGCCTGAAGCAGGCATCATGGGCGAGATACGGAAGAGGATCCTGAGCTTCACCATGACCCGGCTCAATCTGCCCGAGGCGGAGGCTGAGGCCCTGCGGCGCAGATACTTTTTGGAGTATGGTACATCGATGCGTGGGCTGCAGCTCAACCACCAGATCGATCCCGACGACTTTTTGTACCATGTCCACGACATCCCCATCCACGAGCACCTGAAACCCAATGCGGAACTCGACGCCATGCTGTCCACCATCGACCAGGACAAGGTAATCTTTACCAATGCGTCGCGCGAGCACGCCGAACGGGTCCTGGACGTGCTGGGGGTACGCCATCATTTTTCCCGCATCATTGACGTCCGGGACATGGACTATGAGAGCAAGCCCCAGCCATCCGCCTACCGGCGCATCTGCGAGCTACTGGAGGTCCGGCCAGAAGAGTGCATGCTCGTCGAGGACAACATGCGCAACCTGCAACCGGCCAAAGCCCTGGGCATGACAACGGTTCTGGTCCTGGATGGCCAGTCGCCCCCTGACGAAACGGCGGACTATGCCCTGCGGCGAGTGGAGGAGATGGGAGCGTTGTTCACCGAGTTTGCCAGCCTCCGGCTTGGTCCGGAGGGGAGCGCTATAGGGCTTGATCTGGAGGCATCGGATCAGGCCCTGTTCTTTTGTGTGGTCAGCACACCAGGAAACAAGGAGGTTTTCAGATGGTCGATCAGAGCAGGTTCGATGGCCAGTGGACCACAGACTGGCAAAAAGTACTCTCGACACGGGCAACCCGGATGAAGAGTTCTGCCATCCGCGAGCTGCTGAAGGTTACGATGATGCCCGACGTCATCTCCTTCGCCGGTGGCTTGCCCGCCCCCGAGGCGTTTCCCGTCCGGGACTTTCGCGACGCCTGCGAATGGGTCCTGGCTCACCATGCGCACCAAGCCCTTCAATATGGGCCCACCGAGGGCTACCCTCCCTTGAAGGACTATCTCATCGAGGCCATGGCCAAGTACGAGATTCCAGCGGTACAGGGTAACATCCTGTTTACAAATGGCTCGCAGCAGGCACTGGATCTGCTGGGCCGAGCCTTCATCGAGGTGGGAGGCACGATCGTTACCGGCCGCCCCACCTATTTGGGCGCCATCCAGGCCTGGGACGCCTATGGGCCGCGCTACGCTACGGTCCCGCTGGATGACCATGGCATGCGCATGGACAAGCTCGAAGAGACCTTGAGGGACAACCCGGGGGCCAAGTTCATCTATGTCATGCCGAATTTCCACAACCCGGCAGGAACCACCATGCCCCTGGAGCGGCGCCTACGTCTGGTAGAATTGGCCGCCGAGTATGGCGCTTTTATCGTCGAGGACGACCCTTACGGCGAGCTGCGTTATGAGGGCCAGGATGTCACGCCCATCTATGCGCTGCACAAAGAGAATACCATCTATATGAGTACCTTCTCCAAGACCCTGGCGCCAGGCTTGCGATTGGGTTGGATTGTGGCGCCCGAGCGGGCCATGACCAAGTTGATCCACGCCAAGCAGGGTATGGACCTTCATACCAGCAGTCTGATCCAGTACCTGGTCTATGATATCTGCCAGCGGGGCCTGTTGCGGGCCCACGTGCGCACGATACGCAAGCTTTACCGGGAGCGCCGGGACCTGATGCTGCAATGCATGGAGGAGCATCTTCCACCCGAAGCCAGATGGACGCGCCCGCAAGGCGGCCTGTTTCTTTGGGCGCGACTGCCGGACTATATGAACACGCAGGAACTGCTCAAGTTTGCCATTGAGGAGAAGGTCGCCTTTGTCCCTGGCTACGCTTTCTATCCAGGCGGCGCCGACGGGCATTGCTGCATGCGTCTCAATTTCTCCAACGCCAGGCCAGAGATGATAGAAGAAGGAATCAAGAGGCTGGGGCGCGCGATTCGGCGGTACGCGGCCGTGGAGAGGGAAGGCTAGACGACCAAAGCCCGAGCTACAGCGTGAGCCGCGCGGAAAGCGGCGAAACCCTGGCCACGGGCTGGACCAAGCACCTGTGCGTTGACAGGTATTTCCTGGGGGTTACGTCAAGCATTCCCCAGACTCACTTGACAAAAAGAAAACACTCCTGTATACTGGTGCGTGGGCAGCCGCGCAGCACGTGCATCCGCCACGTTGCGGGCGAACCAGGTATTCACCGGAGGAGGAGAGCGATGAAAAAGCCCTGGTTAAAAGAGTACGATACTGGCGTGCCGGCCACCATCAATTACCCGGACGTGCCCCTCCAGCAGTTCCTGCTCGATACGGCCGCCAAACACCCGGACAAGACGGCAACGATTTTCGGCGCCGTCGTGGAACCTCTCGGCAACGCGTTGATGGATACCGCCCTCTCCTACGCCCAACTCCTGGCTCTGACCCAGCAGTTTGCGGCGGCCCTGCAAGCGCTGGGCGTCGGCAAGGGCGACAGGGTGGCCGTTCACCTGCCCAACTGCCCCCAGTTCATCATCGCCTACTATGCCACGCTCATGACCGGCGGCATCGTGGTGCCCTGCAACCCCCAGTACGTGGCCCGCGAGATCCGGCACCAGCTCGTCGATTCGGGGGCCAAGGTGGCCGTCACCCTGAGCCTGACCTATCCCCTGGTCAAGCAGGTGCGGGCCGACACCCAGTTGGAGCACGTCGTGGTCGCCAACATCAAGGAGTACTTTCCCGGGGCGCTCAAGTTCTTGTTTGGGGTCGCCAAGGAAAAGAAGGAGGGCCACTACCAGGACATCTCGGGCGACCCTGCGACCTACTGGTTCCAGGATCTGCTGGCCCAGGCACCGGCCCAACCAGAACCGGTGGAGATTAACCCGGACGACACCGGCGTCCTGATGTACACCGGTGGTACGACGGGTGTTTCCAAGGGGGCCCAGCTCACCCACCGCAACCTGGTGGCCAACGCCATCCAGGCCCGGTGGTGGATGTTCGACTCCAAGGAGGGACAAGAGGTCATGATGACCGCCCTACCCCTCTACCACAGCTATGCCATGACCGTGTGCATGAACCATACCATCTATCTGGGCGGCAGCATGATCTTGATCCCGAATCCGCGGGTGATGGACCACGTCCTCAAATCGATCAACAAGCACAAACCCACCCTCTATCCCGGTGTTCCGGCCATGTACGTGGCGGTTACCAACCATCCAGATGTGAGCAAGTACGATGTATCCTCCATCCGGGCCTGTCTCAGCGGCGCCGCCGGGCTGCCTCCCGAAGTGCAGGAAGCCTTCGAACGGCTCACGGGCGCCAAGCTGGTCGAGGGCTATGGCCTGAGCGAGGCGACTCCCGTCACCCACTGCAACCCCATCTATGGCAAGCGCAAGGCGGGCAGTTGGATCGGCTTACCGTTCCCTGACACAGAGGCGGCCATCATGGACCTGGACACCGGGACACAGGAACTTGAAGCCGGCGAGATCGGGGAATTGTGCATCCGTGGCCCGCAAGTGATGAAGGGCTACTGGGGCATGCCCACCGAGACCGCCAACTCGCTGCTGGATGGCTGGCTGCACACGGGCGATATCGCCCGCATGGACACCGACGGATTCTTTCAGATCGTCGATCGCAAGAAGGACATGATCCTTGGCTCGGGAGGCTTTAACATCTATCCCCGCGAGGTCGAGGACGTGCTCTACGAGCACCCCAAGGTCCTGGAGGCAGCCGTGGCTGGCGTTCCGGTCGCCGCGGAGCAGGGCGAACGCGTTAAGGCCTACATCGTGCTCAAGCCCGGGGAAAGCGCCACTGAGGACGAGATCATTGCCTACTGCCGCGAGAATCTGGCTTACTACAAAGTGCCCAAATTTGTCGAGTTCCGCGATGACCTGCCCAAGACGATGGTGGGCAAGATCCTGCGGCGCGTCCTGGTGGAGAATGAGGTAAAACAGGCCGAGCAGAGCGATCCCGACCGACAAGATGCGTGACAGGTTCTCTGCGATTGTACAGTCGGGAGGCTACTCTGTCTATCGGGACATGCGCGCAGAGCGAAATCTGGCAGAACCTGTCCGGTCTGGCCACGTTTAGGAATGCGTCAAGGTCAATTTTGGCAATTTGACAAATTGCGCGCTCTCTTGTATAATCCAAGACTGTTCGCTGTCCAGAACAATCAGATCCGTGTTCAGAATAGTCAGTGGTAAGACTCTGATCCAGGCTTGTTCATGTAGATTCAGAAGGAGGTATGCCTATAAACTTGGCCTTTCGACGGTATGTTCCAAGATCGCAGAATACAAACAAAATTGAGGGAGGAGACTCAAAGATGAAAAGGACATTTGCCATCCTTACCGTTCTGCTGCTGCTGAGCACAGTGCTGGCAGCCTGCGACATCGGCGGATCAAAGTACGAGTGCACCGATCCCTTGGGCTGTGTCACCTACGCCAAGGACGAGCCGATCCGCATCGCCAGCTCGCTGGTCATTAGCGGGCCCAATACCGAACTGGGCATGGACTCCCAGCATGGCGTCGACATCGCCGGCGAATTCCGCGGCGAGGTTGCTCGGCCATACGGTCGAATTCCAGCACGAGGACGACCTCTGCAGCGCAGAGGGTGGGCAGACCTCGGCGCAAAAGATCGTTTCCGACCCCACCATCGTGGGCATGATCGGCACAAGCTGCTCCGGCGCCGGCGTGCCTGCCGCCAAGATCATCTCTGACGCTGGCATGGTGATGATCTCACCATCCAACACATCCCCAGCCCTGACCGATCCGGCACAGCACCAGGCAGGGTACCTGCGCACGGCCCACAACGATACCGTGCAGGGTGCGGCCATGGCCAAGTTCGCCCTGGAGGAATTGGGTGTAACCAAAGCCGCCGCCATCCACGACGGCGACCCCTACACCGAGGGCCTGGCCACCGTGTTCGCCGACTCGTTCAAAGAGATGGGCGGCGAGATCGTAGCCTTTGAGGCCGTCGGCAAGGGCGACACCGACATGCGCCCCGCGCTCAAGAGCGTGGCCGAGGCCGGCCCGCCCGAGTTCATCTACTACCCCATCTTTATCGCCGAGGGTGCAGCCATCACCACCCAGGCCCGTGAAGTTGCCGGCCTGGAAGAACGCCATTCTCTCCGGTGCCGACGGCATCCAGTCGCCCTCCTTCCTGGAGGCCGCTGGAGAGGCCGTCCGAGGGCATGTACGTCTCCGGCCCGGACCTGAGCTTCTCCAACGCGCTGTACCAGGACTTTCTGGCCACGTACCAGGAGAACTATGGCACCGCGCCCACGGCCCCCTTCCACGCCCACGCCTTTGATGCCACCAACATGATCCTTGATGCCATCGAAAAGGTCGCCGTGGTCGAGGACAATGGCACGATCCATATCCCGCGGCAGGCTCTGCGCGACGCCCTCTTTGCCACCTCAGGGATGGAAGGCATCACCGGCACCATCACCTGTGATGAGAACGGCGACTGCGCAGACCCCAAGATCGCGGTTAGCCAGGTCGAGAACGCCGAGTTTGTGAGGATTTGGCCCTAGCGCCTTGCGGTAACTGTGACGCAGGCGTCTCGCTAAACAACTGTTAGACCCAGACGTCTCGCGGATCAACACAAACGGAATAGGCCCGGGGCGTACGCCCCGGGCCCATCGTCCGAAACCCCAGCCTGGAGAATGCTATGCGAGCAACGCTTGAGGGACATCGACTGGATAGGCGCTCGTTCTGTGGGTCTTTAGGGCCGTCATCATCATCGCCATGATCTGGGGCGCGGCAGCCACCATCCTCAGACAAGGAAAACCCCCTATCCCTGAACGAGTTCCTGGGTTATCTGGTGGACGGCATCTCACAGGGCAGCCTCTACGCCCTGATCGCCCTGGGCTACACCCTGGTCTACGGCGTCCTGTTCATGATCAACTTTGCCCATGGCGAGTTCTTTATGTCGGGAGCCATGACGGCGACCATCTTTGTGGCCATCCCCCTGAGCGAATCCGGCTTTCTGGACGCGTATCCCGTCCCGGGACTGCATCATCTGCGGTCTGGTGGCGGCGGTCATCTCGGTTGGCGTCGCCCTCCTGACGGAGCGTATCGCCTACCGGCCGCTGCGCAAGGCGCCCCGCCTCATCCCCCTGATCACGGCCATCGGCGCATCTTTCTTCTGGCAGTACTTTTTCCGGGGCCTGTATGGCGGTCAGATCGTGGCCTTTCCCCGAGATCGAGCCCCTGACCGGGTCTGGTCCAGGTTCTTTGGCATCGAGATCCTCAAGAAACAGATCGTCGTCATCGGCGCCGCAGCCATCTTGCTGCTCGGCCTCAATTACTTTGTGTACCGTACCAAGACAGGCAAGTCCATGCGGGCTGTCGCCGAGGACAAGGACGTCGCCGCCCTGATGGGCATCGACGTCGATCGGGTGATCACCATCACCTTTGCCGTAGGCGCGGCCATGGCCGGGGCAGCCGGAGTCCTATACGGCCTGCTCTTTCGCCAGACGCACTTTTTCATGGGTTTTATCCCCGGGATCAAGGCCTTCACCGCCGCCGTTCTGGGCGGCATCGGCAGCGTACCTGGGGCGGCCCTGGGCGGCCTGCTCCTGGGCATCTTTGAGTCGGTGGGCCCGCGGCTCGTACTACAGGGCCTGGGCATCCCGGCCAGTCTACCAGCTCCGGGACGTCATCGCCTTCCTCATGCTGGTCCTGGTGCTCATCTTCCGGCCGCAGGGCATCCTGGGCGAGCGTCTGACCGAGAAGAAAGCGTGAGGAGGAGGAGCCATGTTTGAATCCACTCGTTTCGACTGGGGTCATCCCATCCGCTTCGGCCTCATCTCCGGCATCATCGCCCTGAGCCTCAGCGCCATCGGCATGGTCGAGGCCTTTGGCACCCGGGATCTGATCACCAACGTGCTGAGCCTGGGCTACGTGCTGCTCTTTGCAGCACCGGCCGGTGCCGGCTACCTCTCGGCCCAGGCCAATGAAGGCGGTCGCAAGTGGCAACTGGTTGCCGGTGGTCTCATCGCCGGGCTGATCTCCGCCATCCCCCTCATCGGCCTGATCATCCTGGCCAGCCAGGTGAACCTCCGCGAGCTGGGGCTGGTCAACATTTCCCCGGCTCTCATTGAGATGCTGACCTTCGACCTGGGCCTTGCCGCCGGCTCTCTGGTACTGGCCGTGTTGATGGGTCTGGTGGGCATGGCAGGCGCGGCGATAGAGATCATGCCCGGCCGCATCCGCCGCCCGGTCCTGATTGCCCTGCTGATGGTCTTTGCCGTGGGCATGTTCTCCGAGATCGTCATCCGCGTCATGCGCAAGCTCGTTGGTGTTGGCTTTGCCAACCTCTTTTTCAGCGGCAAGGCACTCAAGCTTTGGTCCGCAATCGTCCTCTTTGTCCTGACCATCGTCTTTGTGATCTGGTGGGATGCGCGCAGTGCCAAAAGACAGAAACGAGTCAGCACACGCACCCCTGTTCAGCAGAAGCGGGCCCGAACCATCGCCCTCGTTGGCGGTGTCATCCTAATGCTGGCCCTGCCGATCTTTATGGACCCCTATCTGGCCGAAGTGGTCGACCAGGTGGGCCTCTATGTCCTCATGGGCCTGGGTCTGAACATCGTGGTCGGTTTTGCCGGCCTGCTGGACCTGGGCTACGTGGCCTTTTTCGCCATCGGCGCCTATACCATGGGCGTGCTCACCTCCGACAGCGCCCTGGGCATCGGCGGCATGTCCTTTTGGGTGGCGCTGCCTCTCTGCGTCGGCGCGGCAGCAGTGGCCGGCCTCCTCCTGGGTGTCCCTGTATTGCGGATGCGCGGTGATTATCTGGCCATCGTGACGCTGGGCTTTGGCGAGATCATCCGTATCCTGGTTCTGTCCGACGTGGCCAAACCCGTGCTCGGCGGCGCCCAGGGCATCCTGCTGATCCCCAAACCCAAGCATCTGGGGATTTGAACTGGTGGGACCTAGCAGAGTTCTACTATCTCATTGTCGCTGGCTGTCTGCTGGCCGCCTTTGTGTCGTGGCGCCTGCGCGACGCGCGGCTCGGCCGCCAATGGATGGCCATGCGCGAGGACGAGGACGTGGCCGAGGCGGTGGGCATCAAGCTGGTCAACACCAAGCTGCTGGCCTTTGCTATTGGCGCCGCCTTTTCCGGGCTGTCGGGCGCCATCTTTGCCACCCGCTTGAGCTCCATCTTTCCCCACAGCTTCAACCTGCTGGTCTCCATCAACGTGCTCTGTCTCATCATCGTCGGCGGCATGGGCAGCCTGCCCGGCGTGGTCGTAGGCGCCCTGGTGCTGGTGGGCATGCCCGAACTACTGCGCGAGTTCGCCGAGTACCGGCTCATGATCTATGGCGCGCTGCTCATCGTCATGATGCTCGTCCGCCCGGAAGGACTCTGGCCCTCGCCCGATCCGCAAGCGCGAGCTTCACGCCCACGAGGAGCACTCGAGGGACCTGGCATAGCTATCCGGCTGCCGGACGCTGATGTTCAGACCCAGCAACATCCCATCGTGAGGGTATGACAAATGGCTGAGACTCCAAACTCGATCATCCTGGATGCCCAAAGTGTCACAAAGCGCTTCGGCGGCTTGACGGCGGTCAGCCAGTTCGACGTACGAACTGAACGAGGGTACGATTGCCAGCATCATCGGCCCCAACGGTGCGGGAAAGACGACCTTTTTCAACTGCGTCACCGGTTTCTACCAGCAATGACGAGGGGACCATCACTTTCAACGACCACGTGATCAACGGGCCGGTCGCCGGACCAGATCACGCGCACCGGCATTGCCCGCACCTACCAGAACATCCGCCTCTTTTCCAACATGACGGCCATGGAGAACATCCTGGTGGGCATGGAACCACAGCTCAAGGCCGGGTGGCTGGGCGCCATCTTTGGTACACGGCGTACTCGAAAAGAGGAGGCCGAGGCGGTACAGGAAGCCGACAAGGTGCTCGATTTGTTGGCCTCCGGGGCCAGGGCGACCTCCTGGCCAAGAACCTGCCCTACGGCGCCCAACGCCGGCTGGAGATCGGCCGGGCCCTGGCCGGAAAGCCCAAGCTGCTCTTGCTGGACGAGCCGACGGCGGGCATGAACCCCTCGGAGACAGTGGAGGTCATTGGCTTTATCCGCCATTTGCGCGACGAGCTGGGCATCACCATCCTGCTGATCGAGCATGATATGCGCGTGGTCATGAGTATCTCGGAGCAGGTGACGGTCCTGGACTATGGTGAAAAGATCGCCGAAGGAACACCGGCCGAGATCCAAAGCAACCCGAGGGTGATCGAAGCCTATCTGGGAAGGGGGGCTGCGGACTAATATGGCACTGCTCGAAGTCAACGACATCCACACCTATTATGGCGCCATCCACGCCCTAAAGGGCATCTCGATCCAGGTCGACGAAGGCGAGATTGTGACCCTCATCGGCGCCAACGGCGCCGGCAAGAGTACCACGCTGAATACCATTTGCGGCATCCTGCGCCCGCGGCAAGGCAGCATCTACCTGGAGGGCGAGGCCATCAACGAGCTGCGCGCCCACGAAATCGTCCTGCGCGGCGTGTCCCAGTCCCCAGAGGGTCGCCGGGTCTTTAGCCGGCTGACGGTGACCGAGAATCTGGAGATGGGCGCCTTTGCCAGGAAGGATAAGGACGGCGTGAAGGCCAGTATGGAGCGGGTCTTTACGCTCTTTCCCCGGCTGAAGGAGCGGCACAAACAGGTGTCCGGTACCCTGTCTGGCGGCGAGCAGCAGATGCTGTCCATCGGCCGGGCCATAATGGCCAATCCGCGCCTGCTCCTCCTGGACGAACCCTCTATGGGGCTGGCGCCGATCCTGGTCGAGGCGATTTTCGACACCGTACGCGAGATCAACGAACAGGGCACCACCATCCTGCTCGTCGAGCAGAACGCGCTGATGGCTTTCTCGGTAGCACAGCCGGGGTTATGTCATGCAAACTGGAGAGATCGTCCTGCACGACACGGCCGAGGCGCTGCAGGAGAACGAAATGGTGCGCAAGGCCTACCTGGGCGGAGAATAGGACTGGGGGCAGCCAGCCAGGACAACACGACAGAACAGGAGGCGGCTCTTGGAGCCGCCTCTCTCCTTTGCAGCCAACCGTTCATAGTGCGCGCTTCAGCGCGCTTTCTCTGCCCTGCCCCAAGACTCAAACCACGGCGCTGAAGCGCCGACTACCAACCGGGGCTACCCAAGCAACCTCCTGTTCGTAGTGCGCGCTTCAGCGCGCCTTCTCTGCCCAGCCCCAAGACTCAAACCACGGCGCTGAAGCGCCGACTACCAACCGGGGCTACCCAAGCAGCCAACCGTTCGTAGTGCGCGCTTCAGCGCGCCTTCTCTGCCCTGCCCCAAGACTCAAACCACGGCGCTGAAGCGCCGACTACCAACCGGGGCTACCCAAGCAGCCTACCTGTTCGTAGTGCGCGCTTCAGCGCGCCTTCTCTGCCCTGCCCCAGGACTCAAACCACGGCGCTGAAGCGCCGACTACCAACCGGGGCTACCCAAGCGGCCTCCTGTTCGTAGTGCGCGCTTCAGCGCGCTTTCTCTGCCCTGCCCCAAGACTCAAACCACGGCGCTGAAGCGCCGGCTACGAACCGGGGCTACCCAAGCAGCCTCCTGTTCGTAGTGCGCGCTTCAGCGCGCTTTCTCTGCCCAGCCCCAAGACTCAAACCACGGCGCTGAAGCGCCGACTACCAACCGGGGCTACCCAAGCGGCCTCCCGTTCGTAGTGCGCGCTTCAGCGCGCTTTCTCTGCCCTGCCCCAAGACTCAAACCACGGCGCTGAAGCGCCGACTACGAACCGGGGCTACCCAAGCGGCCAACCGTTCGTAGTGCGCGCTTCAGCGCGCCTTCTCTGCCCTGCCCCAAGACTCAAACCACGGCGCTGAAGCGCCGACTACGAACCGGGGCTACCCAAGCGGCCTCCTGTTCGTAGTGCGCGCTTCAGCGCGCTTTCTCTGCCCTGCCCCAAGACTCAAACCACGGCGCTGAAGCGCCGACTACGAACCGGGGCTACCCAAGCGGCCAACCGTTCGTAGTGCGCGCTTCAGCGCGCTTTCTCTGCCCTGCCCCAAGACTCAAACCACGGCGCTGAAGCGCCGACTACGAACCGGGGCTACCCAAGCGGCCTACCGTTCGTAGTGCGCGCTTCAGCGCGCCTTCTCTGCCCAGCCCCAAGACTCAAACCACGGCGCTGAAGCGCCGACTACGAACCGGGGCTACCCAAGCGGCCAACCGTTCGTAGTGCGCGCTTCAGCGCGCCTTCTCTGCCCAGCCCCAAGACTCAAACCACGGCGCTGAAGCGCCGGCTACGAACCGGGGCTACCCAAGCGGCCTCCTGTTCGTAGTGCGCGCTTCAGCGCGCTTTCTCTGCCCTGCCCCAAGACTCAAACCACGGCGCTGAAGCGCCGGCTACCAACCGGGGCTACCCAAGCGGCCAACCGTTCGTAGTGCGCGCTTCAGCGCGCTTTCTCTGCCCTGCCCCAAGACTCAAACCACGGCGCTGAAGCGCCGGCTACGAACCGGGGCTACCCATGCGGCCAACCGTTCGTAGTGCGCGCTTCAGCGCGCCTTTCTCTGCCCTGCCCCAAGACTCAAACCACGGCGCTGAAGCGCCGGCTACGAACCGGGGCTACCCATGCGGCCAACCGTTCATAGTGCGCGCTTCAGCGCGCTTTCTCTGCCCTGCCCCAAGACTCAAACCACGGCGCTGAAGCGCCGACTACGAACCTAGGGCCCTTCCTGCACAAGCCAGGGGTAGTTGGTGAAGGTAGTCGCTCGAAAGCCATCTGCGCACTCATCCTCAATGACCTCCAGTGAGAGCCCTCCCCCATCCAGCGTCCACCTGTAGCTGCCGGTAACCTCCATACAATGCGGGTCGTTAAACAGATGGAGCCGGTCCCCGGAAACAGCAAAGGAGCCCAGGGACCGCCAGCCGCTCAGCGAACGCGTGGAGAATATCCGGTAGATGCCAGCGTCCAGGCGCAGCAACCACAAACCACCCTCGGCCGGGTAGGGCATGCAGCGCCGGCAAAACGGCCGGACTCCCTCTCGAGGGTCCAATTTGCCGTAGGTACCGTCCAAAACGGTCTCCCGATGGGGAGGCAAGGGGGTGGTATAGGGGTAGGGCCTCTGTTCCTGCAACCGCGCCCACAAGTCAGGCCAGGCCGGGGTGCCCTCCGGGGCAGGTGGTTGGGTGGGCGTAGCGTCCGGCGGCGAGCAGGCCGTCGCCAGGACAGCCAAACAAAAGAACACCACAATACGCTGGTACCAGCGCCCGCTTCGCAGCACGGGTACCTCCATCGTCAAGGGGTAGACGTGTGCACTAGACTTCCGAAGTCTAGCAAGACTTTGGAAGTCTGGGCCTGTTCATAAACTGGCCCCATCGAGGACATCCATCAGGATGCCCGCCGCGTTGGCGACCAAAGGGGCGCAGGTGCCCGGGCCGCCAGGAGCTTCGATGGCCGCCCGCAGCGGGGCACACTGGGTGTTGCCCATCTCGGCCAGAAAACGCGTCCTGAACTCTTTGCAGAGCGCATAGGCATCGTCGTCATTGGCGTCGGGGTCCTGGCGGCCCAGCAGCCCGCCGATGGCCAGCACGCCGCCGCTCAAGGCCCCGCAGACCTCCTCCCGGGTACCCCCTATGCCGCCGCCGAGCCCGGTGGACAGCCTCAGAACCCTGGGATCCCAATCGTCCCACGTGTGCTCGCCCACGGCGAGCAAGACCGCCTCCGATCAGTGATAGCCTCTCTCGATCAGCGCTCCGGCCCTCGCGGCCACCAAATCCCGCGCGTTCGCCATTGACACGCCTCCATGCAAGTACAGTGATGCCGCTAGTATACCACCAAGCTTCCCAAAAGACCACCTCTGGAGCTGTGATGACAGAAACAGGAATTCTCAAAGATTGACACCTTCCGTAGCGTCATGGTACAGTTGAGACAATCGTGGGCTAGTCCAATCTCGGCCGGAATCTTTAACCGATTATTAACCGTTCTGTTACCTGGCTTATACCTTTAGGCAGTAGAATGCCAGAGTGGGATATGCCGACCCCTACACATCAATGGGGCAGGTACAGGAGTGGGACAATCTGTCAAGAACGGCAATCGACCTATGATAGGCTCCATGCCACGATTTCACGGTTGGAGGCCCATCCAGAATGAGTGACGATCGCTTCGATGTTGAGGTGAATGCCGCTCGCGAGCGATTGGATTGGCTGTCGCAGCGTGTTGGCGACTTGCCAGCGTCCGAGCGGGCGCTGGCGGGAGAGATGTTGGAGGCCTTTGCAGTCAGCGTAGAGGGACTCCAGGCGGCAGGAGAGGTATTGCAGCAAAAGAACCAAGAGCTGCCGGACATGACCGAGGCCGTGCAGGCAAACTTGGAACGAATGCGCACCCTGCAGCAGATCAGCCAACAGAATCAATTTCTGCAGACCGTACTGGATTCCTTGGCGCACCCCTTCTACGTCATCAACGTTGCGGACTATACCGTAGAAGTGGCCAACAATGCAGCCCGCGCAGACCAATTGCAGGGGAAAGCTACCTGTTTTGCCCTGCTGCACGGACGCAGCCGGCCGTGCGAGACTGATAATTATCCCTGCCCTCTCCAGGAGCTCCTGAACACGAAAGAGTCCACGGTAGTCGAACATGTGCATTTCGAAAAGGATGGCCACCACCAGTACGTCGAGATCCATGCCTTTCCCATTGCCGACTCGGAAGGCAAAGTAACCAAGATGATCGAGTACACCCTGGACATCACCGAGCGCAAGGAAGCCGAGTTGGCTTTGCGCGAATCAGAATCACGCTGGCGCTCACTGACCCAGACCTCACCCGACCACATTCTGATGCTGGACACAGACCTAACCGTCCGATTCGCAAACTATGCTTCGCCGGGTTTAACGATCGACGAACTCGTCGGCAAACCCCTTTACACCTTGGTAGATGAGTTCAGGCAGTCTGAAATCAAAGCCATTCTGGAAGAGGTGCTGCGGACCGGAGTCCCGGCCCGCTATGAAACAGTCTATCCTTCCCCCGATGATGGTGACCTCCACTACGAGTCACACGTAGCTCGCCGGATACTCCCTGACACAGACCAAGTCGTCGGCCTGACGCTCAGCGCCCGGGACATTACCGAGCGCAAGAGGACCGAGCAGGCGCTGCGCGATAGCGAGGCGAAACTGCGCGCGCTGTTCGAGATCCTGCCCATCGGGCTCTCCGTCCTGGATCATACCCGCAACATCAAACTCGCGAACCCGGCCCTGGCGGAAATCCTGCGGCTTTCTCACGATGAGGTGACGAACGGCGCGTATGAGATGCGTACCTACCTCCAGGCTGATGGTAGGGAGATGCAGCCCGGCGACTTTCCCAGCATTCGGGCCGTTCGTGAGCAGCGGCCTGTCCGCAACGTAGAGATCGGCATGGTGAAGGAGGATGGCGAGCAGATCTGGACCAGCGTCAGCGCCGCCCCGCTGCCCTTTGATGACTGGCGGGTCATCGTCGCCACAGCGGATATCACCGGCCTGAAGAGAGCCGAAGTAGATCTGGAGCAGGCGCGCGACGAACTGGAACTGCGCGTCGACAGAACGAACAGCCGAGTTGCTGCAGCTCAACCAGGTGCTGCGGGCCGAGATTACCGAGCGCCAGCAGGTGGAGGCGGATCTGCGGAGAAGCGAGGAGCGCTTTCGCCAGCTTGCGGAGCACATCAGCCACGTCTTCTGGATCACCGACTTGGCCGACAATCGATTCTTGTACATCAGTCCCGCCTACGAGGATCTGTGGGCCCAGGCGCGACAGGCTGGCCTACGAGCAGCCCACCGCTTTTCTCGATGCCGGTGCATCCGGAGGACCGCCAGCGCATGGCGTCAATCCTGGAGATGGGCAGGTGGGAAGAACAGATGGGCAGCTTCGGCTCGTGCGGCCTGACGGCTCGCTCGTCTGGGTGCGGGTTCGCGCCTTCCCTGTCCAGGACGAGCACGGCCGGACCTATCGAGTGGCCGGGATCGCGGAGGAGATCACTGAGCAGGTCCAGGCCGTCCAACTGCTGGAACAGCGCGTAGAAGAACGCACCCGCCAGCTTTCGACGCTGCTGCAGATTGCGCAGCAGCATGACCCTGACTCTGGAGCTGGGTCCGCTGCTGGACATGATCCTCGACGGGCTCGATGACGTTGCTGCGTACGATTGCGCCATCATCTATGAGCTGGAGAGCGAGGAGCTGGTTGCTCTGGCTCATCGCGGGATCGGCAGCATAGGGAACGCGAGGCACGGAGCTCATCCCACTGGCAGAGTCAGGCCGTGGCGCAGACGGATCGTTGCCGATCAGGGGCCGGTCCTGATCTCCGATATTCGCGGCCGGACGGACGATAGCCTGCTTGCTCCCCATGTCCGATTGGGCTTGCTGTGGAATGGCCGTCCCGCTTCGGCTTCGACAGAAGGTGGTGGGGTTATTGATCCTCTATTCGTCCCAGCCGCAGTCCTATTCGTGGCAGCAGACCGGGTTGCTGCTGGCCCTGGCCAACCAGGCGGCCGTCGGCATTGAGAATGCCCAGTTGTACGAGCGAACGCGCAGCCCTGGCCGCGGTAGAGGAACGACAGCGTCTGGCTCGCGACCTGCACGACGCGGTCAGCCAGACTCTCTTTTCGGCCAATATCATCGCCGAAGCGTTGCCCCGCCTTTGGGATCGGGATCCGGAAAGCGTGCGCAGGCGTCTGCCGCAATTGCACCACTTGACCTCTGGGGCGCTGGCCGAGATGCGCACCTTGCTGCTAGAGCTGCGGCCGAACGCGCCTGGTCGATGTGAAACTGAGCGAGCTGCTGCAACAAGCCGTCGATGCCTTCTCCGGCCGGACTCGCAGACCGTCGTATCTCTGACGCTGTCAGGCCAGCGGCGCCTGCCGGCAGAGGTCCAGGTTGCCCTGTACCGCATTGCCCAGGAAGCATTGAACAACGTGGCCAAACACGCCAAGCGCCGCAGAGGTCGACGATTCATCTCCAGATGCGAGCCGGACCGGGTCGAACTGCGCGTCCGGGACGATGGACAGGGCTTTGATCCCGACTAGCGTCTCCTCCGCGTGCATGGGGCTCAATATCCTGCGCGAGCGAGCCAGAGGCAATCGGCGCGAACTGGAGGTCTCGAGCCGGCCGGGCGACGGCACCGAGATCGTGGTCGTCTGGACCGAGACGCCCTGAAGGAGAAGGAAGAGATCGATGTCACAACCAAACTCCCACGCGGGTGATGATCGTGGATGACCACGACATGGTACGCAGCGGATTGGCCGTCTTTATCGACACCTTTGACGACCTGGTTCTGGTTGGCGAAGCCTCGGACGGTGCCGAAGCGGTCCGACCTCTGCGCAGAGGTCCAACCGCACGTGATCCTCATGGACCTGTTGATGCCCAGGATGGATGGCGTCGCCGCCACGCGCGCCATCCGCCAGGCCTCACCCGGATATCCAGGTCATTGCCCTCACCAGCTTTCAGCGACCGCGACCTGGTACAGGGCGCCCTGCAGGCGGGCGCGCTGGGGTACCTGCTCAAGACTGCTTCGATCGACGAACTCGCGGAGGCGATCCGCAACGCGCGCCGGGGCCGGCCCAGTCTCGCCCCCGAAGCGCTGCAGATCCTCGGTCAGCGCCACCAGCCAGCCACATCAGCCAGGACATGACCTGACCGATCGCGAGCGCGAGGTACTGGCCCTGATGGCAGAGGGCCTGAGCAATCCTGATATCGCCCGCGCGGCTGACGGTCGAACTGTCCACGGTCAAGACCCACGTCAGCAACATCTTGTCCAAACTGGAAGTCTCCAACCGCATGGAAGCCGCCGCCTTCGCCCGGGAGCACAAGCTAGTCAATGGGAGGAGCGCGGCCTCCTCCCATTGACCGAGTCCAAAATCCATCTACTGGCGGACGAAAAACCCCTCGGGTGCCCGATGCACCCGAGGGGTTTTTGTTGTATTCTGAGGATGGCGTAATGCGCTACTCACGCGAATGCTGAGATCGGATGACGCCCAGAGACCGGTGCTGCTCTGCCAGGTGCTGCAACGCGATCCAGGTGGGGAGAGAATGCGCGGTCCAGGCCCCAATTCTGATGGAGAGAGCCGGTCTCAAGACCCCTGCCCGAAGCATTGGGCGGAGGAAAGAGGGGAAGATGGTGGATCCGCGCATTCGGGTGATGATCGTCGACGACCACGAGATGGTTCGCAATGGACTGAGCATCCTCATCGAGGCTTTCGATGACCTTGACCTGGTGGGTACGGCAACGAATGGACAGGAAGCGATCGAATTGTGTGACAGGATCGAGACGGACGTCGTGCTGATGGACCTGGTCATGCCCAAGATGGACGGCATCACCGCCATCCGGATCCTTCGCCAGAGCCATCCGCAGATCCAGCTCGTGGCCTTGACAAGTTTTGGCGACGAGGAATTCCTGGAGGCAGTAATGAAAGCGGGCGCAGCCAGCTACGTACTCAAGAGCGCCCCAATAGACCAGGTTGCCAGGGCCATCCGCGCCGCCGCTCGCGCTTCGGCCCCCCTTCTGGATATGGTCCCGCAGGGGGCGGCCCCTGCCTCTGTCAGTCACAAGCCAGGCGGCGGCCAGTTCAATGAGCGCAGCAAAGTCCCACAGGTCCGAACGGGCATGGACCGGGGGAGATTTCCCACGCCTTCACTTGAGATCAGTTGGAGGCGAATCTGACCTGGCCGGCAAAGAGGCCAGCGAATCTGTACGCGGCTGTACGATGATGGATCCTTTCAAGAGAAGAGAAGGAAAAAAGGAGAGATGCCATGCTCACGCGCAAGTTGCTCGACCGATTACTCGTCGTCTTGATGCTCACTTCCCTGGTGCTGAGTGGCAGCGTGCCCGCGCTCGGGCAAGAGCCAGGCCAGGCATCTGGCAGCAAGAAGGAAATCAAACAATGGTACAAACAAAAGATGAAAAAGGAGAAGGAAAAGAAGGAGAAGCGGATCACGCCTGCTGACCGGCAGGCCGCGGCCGAGCGCGCCGCGGCCGGTGGCTTCACGCTTGAAGCGATGTTGGCAGCGGCACCCGCCCTGCCGGGCGAGACGCCCCGCTACTTCAGCCACCCCAACTATGCCAATAGTCCGCTGCCGGCGGTCACCGGGCACTGCTCCGTGACTACCGCTACGGCCTGTAGCGCCTATACGGACTGCCCGGCAGGCGAATCCTGCGTGGTTGATGCCGTCTCCGGCGGCATCCGCAAGTTCGTGGACGGGCTGCCGGGCCTCAATGCCCCAAACAACCTCGGCCAGTACATCCCGGTCGCCGTCCCCGACACGACCACCTACCCCGGCTCGGATTACTACGAGATCGCGGTCGTCCAGTACCGGGAGCAGATGCACTCGCGACCTGCCGGGCGACGGGGAACGCTGCTGCGCGGCTACGTGCAGCTCTCGACGAGCGCCTGCGCGCGCGGGAACCGTTCCAGCTGTCCAACGAGATGCTGGACGGGACATCGGTGCCCACGGGCTACAGCGGCGTGACCGCGCCCCACTACCTGGGGCCGACGATCGTCGCCACCAAGGACCGGCCCGTGCGCATCCTGTTCCGCAACCTGCTGCCCACGGGCCTGGACGGCAACCTGTTCATCCCGACCGACGTGACGGTCATGGGCTCGGGCATGGGGCCTGACGTTGGGCGGCATGATCGAGGACACGGCCGGCCAGGGATCCCATGTGCGGCCAGATCGATCCCGCCACCAGCCTAAAGCCGGTCGGCTGCTTCACCGAGAACCGCGCCACCCTGCACCTGCACGGCGGCATCTCGCCCTGGATCAGCGACGGCACGCCGCACCAGTGGATCACCCCGGCGGCGAGAGGCCGTACCCCGATGCCGCGGCCGGGGAGAACAAGGGCGTCAGCGTGGCCTACGTGCCCGATATGTGGTTCGACGCGCAGCGGCGATACGATTGCCAGTTGCGCGGGCAGCACGACCTGCGCGTGGCCGGCGCCACGAACGATCCGGGCGACGGCGCGCAGACCTACTACTACACCAACCAGCAGAGCGCCCGGCTGATGTTCTACCACGACCACGCCTGGGGCATCACCCGCCTGAACGTCTATGCCGGCGAGGCCGCGCCCTACGTCATCACCGACGACACCGAGCAGGCGCTGGTCGACCGCGGGGCTCATCCCCGGCCCTGCCGACACGATCCCGCTGGTCGTCCAGGACAAGACCTTTGTGCCGAGCGCCGAGCAGCTCGCCGTGTCAGGACTCGACCTGGGACTATAGCCGCTGGGGCGGCGAGGGCAACCTGTGGCTGCCGCACGTCTACTCGCCGGCGCAGAACCCGGGCGACGCTTCGGGCGTCAACCAGTTCGGCCGCTGGGCCTACGGGCCGTGGTTCTGGCCGCCTACCCAGAACATCCTCTACCGGGCCGCTCGCCAACCCGTACTATGACCCGAGCTGCGACCCTGACCACGCGATGGTGCGAGCCGCAGATGATGCCCGGCACGCCCTTCAACTCCATGGGCATGGAGGCCTTCAACGACACGCCGGTCGTCAACGGCACCGCCTACCCGACGATCACGCTGGAGCCCGAAGGCGTACCGCCTCCGCATCCTGAACGCGGCCAACGACCGCTTCTTCAACCTCAGCTTCTATCAGGCCGTCGACGCCAACGGCATCCTGTGCGATGGCACCAACCACTCCGGCGCCGAGAGTCACCGGGGTGGCCTGCACCGAGGTCGCCCTGAATCCCGCCGAGGTGGCGGCAGCGCTGGACGACCCGCACCGGCGTCTTCCCGACCCCATTGGCCGGCACCGAGGGCCCGAGCTGGATCCAGATCGGCACCGAGGGCGGCTTCCTGCCGGCTCCGGTGGTCATCCCAGCCCAGCCGACCACCTGGGTCGACCGACCCGACCGTGTTCAACGCCGGCAACGTGGACCAGCACTCGCTGCTGCTCGGCCCGGCCGAGCGGGCGGACGTGATCGTCGACTTTTCCGCAGTACGCCGGCCAGACGCTGATCCTGTACAACGACGCCCCGGCGGCCTTCCCGGCGCGCGACCCGCGCTACGACTACTACACCGGCAACGCCGACCTGACGGACACGGGCGGCGCGCCTCCGACGCTGCCCGGCTACGGCCCGAACACCCGGACCGTCATGCAGATCAAGGTGAGACGCGGCACCCAGCCCCTGCCTTCGACCTGGCCACCGCTCGAGGCAGCCTTCGCCCACCAACCCGATGGCTCGGGCGTCTTCGAGTCGGGGCAGCACCCGATCATCGTCGGGCAGGCCGCCTACAACTCGGCCTATGGCACCACCTTCGATCAGCGGCCGGCAATCCGGATGGGTTCGCGCGGATCACCGACTTTTCGATGACCTTCAAGACGCTGTCCGGCGCAGCAGATGATCGACTTCCCGTTCCAGCCCAAGGCGATCCAGGACGAGATGGGCGAGGCCTTCGACCGCGAGTACGGCCGCATGAGCGGCAACCTGGGCCTCGAGGTGCCGCTGACGGGCAGCCGGGGTCGCGCAGAACCTGATCCTGTACCCGTACTCGAACCCGGCCAGCGAGCTGATCGACGCGACCAATCTGCCGATGGCGCTGGATCCCGACGACCCGACCGTACAAGGTCCGCCGATCTCCGACGGCCAACGACGGGACGCAGATCTGGAAGATCACGCACAACGGCGTGGACACGCACCCCATCCACTTCCACCTGTACGACGTGCAGCTGATCAACCGGGTCGGCTGGGACGGGATCATCCGCCCGCCCGACGCCAACGAGCTCGGCTGGAAGGACACGGTGCGCATCAGCCCGCTGGAGGACACCATCGTGGCCCTGCGGCCGGTCAGGCCGGTGCTGCCTTGGGACCTGCCCAACAGCGTCCGGCCGCTCAACCCGGCGATGCCGGAGGGCTCGACCGTGGCGTTCAACAGCACGGATGCGAACGCCAACCCGACCGCTGCCCATCATCGAACCAGATGACGAACTTTGGCTGGGAGTACGTCTGGCACTGCCACATCCTCAGCCACGAAGAGATGGACATGATGCGGCCCCAGATGGTGGCCGAGCCGCCGCCCGCGGTGACCGACCTGGCGGGGATGTGGGTGAATGACGGTAAAGGCTACCAACGGGAATCGGCTGACTTGGACGGACAATTCGATACACGAGACCGGCTTTGACGGTCCGGAGAGGGCTATCTGCAAACGTGCGGACGGTCCCTGGACGTGATGCCTTTGGCCACAGTGGGCGCCGACGTCAACGACATACACAGATACGAGCGCCAAAACAGCCGACCGACGTCTACTTCTATCAGGTATTCGCCATCAACACGGTCGGCTTTACAGGCGTGCCCGGCTACAAGAACTTGACGGCGACGAGTGTAGGCTCCAACATCGTTGGGATGCCTGGAGGTGTGACTGCCAGCCGTTCCGGCGGCTCCGACCAACCTGACGGCGCGGTTCAGACTGGCCCCCAGGTCCGGCTGGATTGGACCGATAACGCCAACAACGAGACCAGCTTTGTCATCCAACGGGCGGTCGGCGCGGGCGCGTTCTCCGTCCTGGCCTCAGTCGGTGCGAATACCACCACCTACACCGACCTGACCGTGGTGCCCGGCAACACCTATAGCTACCGGGTGGCGGCCGTGAATGCGGGGGCCAGTCCGCCTACTCGAACACGGCGTCCGTGGCCGTTAACCCGGTTTCGACGGGCCCGAGCGGCCTGGTGGCAGCGATTCAGGCTGGACCCAAAGTCCGGCTGGATTGGACCGACAACTCCACCAACGAGACCAGCTTCCTCATCCACCGGGATGACAACGGGGGCGGCTTCTTCTTCCTTGCCTCAGTCGGTCCGAACATCACCACCTTCACCGACCTGACCGTGGCGCCCGGCAACACCTATACCTACCACGTGGCGGCCGTGAGCTCGGCGGGCCAGTCTGCCTGGTCGAACGATGCGACCGCGGATGTCTTGGTGCCGGCGGACCCGAGCACCCTGACCGCAACGCTTCAGGCCGGACCCCAGGTCCTGCTGGATTGGACCGATAACGCCACCAACGAGGATAGCTTTGTCATCCAACGGTCTGACAACGGGGGCGCCTTCGGCACCCTGGCCACTCTCGGTGCGAATGTCACCACCTACACCGACACGACCGTTGTGGTCGGCAATACCTACGACTACCAGGTGGCGGCCGTGAACGTGGTCGGCTCTTCGAACTATGCTGGACCGGCGAACGTGGTCGTGACGGGTGCCCCGCCTGTGCCGGCCGACCCGAGCGGCCTGGGGACAACGGTTCAGGCTGGACCCCAGGTCCTGCTCAACTGGACCGATAACGCCAACAACGAGGATAGCTTTGTCATCGAACGGGATAGCGGGGTCGGCTTCTCCGTCCTGACCTCGGTCGGTGCGAATGTCACCACCTACACCGACACCTCCGTAGCGGCTGGCGGTAGCTACAACTACCGCGTAGCGGCCGTGAACCTGGGGGGTCAGTCCGGCTGGTCGAACGTGGCGAACGCGGTGGTACCGGCGCCCCCGGGCGGCCCGGCCGCCCCGTCGAACGTGACCGCCCAACGCTCGAATCGCCGTGTCTGGATCCGCTGGACCGACAACGCCAACGATGAGACCGGCTTTGTCATCCAGCGAGCCAACGATGCCGGCTTCACGGTCAACGTGGTGCCCTACAATGTGCCTGCCAACGACACGAGGTACAGGACGCCCGGCAAGCTGTCGAACGGCGTGTACTACTTTAGGATACAGGCGGTCAACGGCTCCGGTGCATCTGCATGGGTGACCTCCACGCCGCCCTCCATCACCATAGATTAAGCTCCACAGTCGCAGCGGGGGAGGGAGCCATCCCTCCCCCGCTGCATGTTTCAGACATGCATGCCACTCACTGTCATTCGCTCGGCGCCGCTGCCCCCGGGATAGAGCCACGAAGGATCACTCGCTTTTGAGAACAGAATCCCTGCTACTGCACTGTGGACGGACGCCCACAGAGTTCAAGATCCTACGGGTGCAAAGACCCAGGGAGGCGTCTCTGATTGAGTCGCGATATGGGCAGACCTGACAGGTTCTTGGCTCATGGTTGCGTGAGTTGACTCTGATCTCTAATGTGAGGTATAATGAAATTCAGCCTAGTCAGCGATCTGTTTCGGAGAGGACACACAAATCCCCTCCATTCTTGGGCCCAGGAGGCATGATGCTCTCCAGAATCCTGCGAATAGCGGCTCTATTGCTGTTTACGTCCGGCATCTCGTGCGGCTGCGCGGACTCGACAGTGCAGGCGCCGCTCCTCACGTCTCCGTCTGTGCCAGTCGCTGTTACCCCGGCGCCGGACGCTACAGCGTCCGCAGGCACCGCCGCGACCGCGACTCCTACAGACGCAGCGGCGTCCACAAAGGTCGCTGCCGACGCGACTGCAAGTCCGACTTTCACGGACGCAGCGGCGTCGACCGACTCCGGTGCCTCTGAACTGACAACAATCGTCGTCTACAGCCAGCCGCCCAGCCCCGATGGTGGATTCCTTCATTCTTCCTTGCGCGACCCGGACGGCAGCGAAACCGACCAGTGGACCTGGGACAGTTTCGCCTTCGATAGGGCTCGGACCATCACCGAGTTGCGCTGGCAAGGAGGCTACGACCCTGACAGACGCGACTCCGGCGGTCCGGTGCGCGATTTCACGGTAGAGATCTATGCTTCCATCCCGTCCGGCATCGAACCGGACATCACCAAGCCCCCTCTGGTGCACTATGAGGTGGAGGGCAACGCCGGCGAGACGCCGGCCGACGTGCTGGGCGGCGTGCAGACCTATGATTACCAGTTTGTCCTGCCGGCCCCCTTCGAGGCCGACGCCTGGACGCAGTACTGGATCCAGATCGAGGCGCTCCAATCCGGCGCGCCGGACTGGGGGCTGGCCAAAGGCACCAGTGGCGACCTCCAGTATTTCCGCAGAATCCCAGGTCAGGGCTATAATTACTGGACGGCTCAAGGCGACGCGGCCTTCGAGATGCTGGGGCCGGGCCTTGAAGCTGACGCGCCTGTCCCTGAGGTCACGAAATCGCCGGAGGAGATCGCCGCGCTGGTGGAGGAGCTGCCACCGGTCGAGGAGATCCCCGTGAATGCAGAGGGCGTCCAGGAGATCGTCCTGGTCGTCTCGCGCAGCGGCTATACGCCGGGCCATTTCGCCGTCAAGGCCGGTGTCCCGGTCCGCCTGACCTTCCGGCAACTGGGCTATGTCCCTGGTGGCAACATCCTGCTCATCTACTGGGACTCGCAGGACAGAGATACCCCTGATCCTCACCTCGCCGGGGGACGCAGAGGTGATCGAATTCACGCCGCACGGAGCCGGGCGATTACCGGTTCAGCTGCCCGCATGACTGGTACGAGGGTGTGATGACGGTGCAGGAATGACTTCCGGTTACAGCAAGCTTCTTTCCTGGAGGAAAAGATGAAAACGGTTCTGGGTGTCGTCATGATCGTCCTGGCGTTGGTTATGGCCATCGCGCCGGTTTTCACCGATTGCGAGTCGCAGGGTAAGATGCTGACGACCGCTGACGGGAGGAGTGTATCCATGAAGTGCCACTGGGCGGGCATCGCCGAAGTCGCGGCGGCCATCCCCCTGGCCCTGGCAGGCATCTGGGCGCTGCGCAGCCGGCGCAAGGAAACGACGCGCTTTGCGGCCATTGTCGGCGTGGCGGCCGGAGCGACGGCCATCCTGTTGCCGACCGCGCTGATCGGGACGTGCGGGAATCCCATGATGGTCTGCAACCTGATGATGCGGCCGATCCTGCTCGCGTCGGGCATCCTGGCAATTGCGGCCAGCATCGCCCTGTTTGTCATTGCGCGGGAGCATGAGCTCCCGGCCGCCCCGGCTGCCGCATGAGCCTGCTGCGGCTTGCCTGGAGGAACATTGCCGGCAACGGGCTGCGCAGTTGGGTCGTGGCGCTCTGCGCCCTGGTGGTGGCTGCCTTTGCGTTGTTCGCGACGCTTCTCCTGCGCGGGACAGCCACCAGCCTGGAGCTGGCGGCAGACCGGTTGGGCGCCGATATCGTCGTGGTGCCGGAGGGCGCCCAGACCGAGATGGAAGGCGCGCTGCTGATGGGCGTCCCGGTCGCAGTTCTGGATGCCGGCGGAGAATGTGGAGAAACTGGCGGCCATCCCCGGCGTCGAGGCCGTCTCCCCGCAGATCTACCTTGCCACGTTGGTGGACGCCTCGTGCTGTTCGGTCTCTGAGATGTTCATGGTCGCCTACGATCCCCAGACCGACTTTACGGTGCGGCCCTGGCTGGAGGAAAGGCACTCTCCGCCGGGTTGGGGCTCGGCGAGGTGATCGGCGGCGACTATATCTTTGCCACGGAAGGGCGAGGATGGCATCCTGGTGTACGGCGACCTGGTGAGGCTCAAGGGCAACCTCGAGCCGACCGGCACCGGGCTGGATCAGAGC
The DNA here is from genome assembly GCA_963700285.1 of uncultured Chloroflexia bacterium. GTDB lineage: Bacteria > Chloroflexota > Anaerolineae > JAAYZQ01 > JAAYZQ01 > CAWANP01. The sequence continues at coordinate 150,321 of CAVOXA010000006.1, forward strand.
CTCTTTTTCACCCTGGATACGGCGCGCGACATGGCCCGCGTCTCCGAGACCGAGGCGGAGGAGCCTCTGGTCATCCCGCCGGATCAGGTCTCGGCTGTTCTGCTCAAGACGAAACCAGGCGCGGATACCGAGCCGATCGCGGTGGAGATCTACCGGACCGTGCCAGGGGTCTATCCCATCCAGAGCGCCAGTCTGTTCCAGTCATCGCGCACGCAGTTGAAGAGCTTGCTCAACACGGTGGTGATCGTGATGGCATTGATCTGGCCGCTGGCCGTCGTGCTGATCGGCATGATCTACCTGATGGCCGCCAACGAGCGCCGCCGCGAACTCGGGGTGTTGCGGGCGCTCGGGCGCCACGCGCCGCTTTGTCGCCGAGTCGTTGCTGGTCGAGGCCAGCCTGCTGGCTCTCTGTGGCGCGTCGGTTGGGGTCTTTTTGGCGGTGCTGGCGATCTACCTCTTCAGAAGGTTGATCATGGTCTCGCTGGGCGTGCCCTTCCTCTTGCCGTCGCCGGGTTCGCTGGCGCTTCAGATCGGGATTGGGCTGCTGTTGGCCATGTTCAGCGTTTTCCTGGCCGCCCTGCTGCCGGCCATCAAGATCAGCCGGCAGGATCCGGCCATCGCCATGCGGGAGTAGCGGCCATGATCAAGCTGGAAGACGTAACCAAGGTCTACGACCTGGGAAAAGGGAGTTCCGTCACCGCGGTGCGCGGGGTAAGCCTGGAGATCGGATCGGGCGAGTTTGCCGCCATCGTCGGTCGCTCGGGATCGGGCAAGACCACGCTCCTCAACCTGGCCGCCGGGTTGACCCGGCCGACGTCGGGCCGGGTGACGCTCGACGGCGTCGAGCTGTGGAAACTGACGCGACAAGCAGCAGTCACGCTTGCGGAGTCGAAAGATTGGGTTCGTCTTTCAGTTTCCAAGCCTGCTGCCGACGCTGACGGTGTACGAAAACGTGATCTTGCCTACCATCTTTGGGTCGGACGGAGCACGGGCCGGATGCGCGCGAGCGGGCCGAAGCCATGCTGCACAAGGTCGGCCTGTCCGATAAGCTGACCGCCTATCCGCGCCAACTGTCGGCGGGCCAGCAGCAGCGCGTGGTCATCGCTCGATCGCTCATCAACCAACCCCAGTTGTTGCTGGCCGATGAGCCCACCAGCAATCTGGATGAGAAGACAGAGATGGAGATCATGGGCTTGTTTCGTGATCTTCACGCCAGCCTGGGGCTGACGGTTGTGCTTGTCACGCACACGCGCCAGCTCATCTCGCCGGGGATGCGCTGCGATCGAAATGGCCGAGGGCCGGATCGTAGGTACGACCACGGCAGGGGCACAGGGAATCACATGAGATCACTTCGGATCTGGATCCTGGTAGTCACGACCTCCCTCCTCTGTGGAGGGGTGACTGCCGGCGCAGGGACTGAGCAGTCGATTCATGCAAACCGCAACGCTGTCTCCGCGCCGCCGCTCGTCATCCTCTACAGCCAGGCGCCCAGCCCATCCGGGGGGCTGCTGCAATCTTCCCTGCGCGACCCCGACGGCAGCGCCAGCGACCAATGGGCCTGGGATGGATTCACACTCGGCTCGACTCACGCTATCAGCGAAGTGCAGTGGCGCGGCGGCTATGACCCTGTCCGGCTCGGCTCTGGTGGCCCGGTGGCCGATTTCACGGTCTCAATTTACGCTTCCATCCCGTCCGGCATCCAACCGGACATCTCCCAGCCTCCCCTGGTCCACTACAAAGTAGGCGGCAACGCCAACGAGGCGCCGGTTGAGGTGCTGGGCGGCGTGCAGACCTACGACTACCGGTATGCCCTGCCAGCTCCCTTCCAGGCCGCCGCAGGGACCAAGTATTGGATCCAGATCGAAGCCTATCAGCCCGGCGCGCCCGACTGGGGGCTCGCGGCAGCCACCGGGGGGGATGGGCAGTATTTTCGAAGGCTTGAGGGTGATGGCTTCAACTACCAGATCGCCCGCGGCGACGCAGCTTTTGCGCTGGTAGGGACGGGCGCGGACGGCTATCGGCTGTACCTGCCAGGTGTGTCACGCACACATACCGCAAACGGTCCGGCGGTGAGCTTAACCGGGCGGACGCGCAGGTGAGCGCCAGCGGTGCCCTCTAGCCAGGGCAATCAGGAACCCCTAAGGAAAGGAAGCCGATTGCGTATGAAAGTCATAGGAGTCATTCTGATCGCCCTGGCCCTGGTTATCGGCATTGTGCCCCAGTTCACCGACTGTCTGGCCCAGGGCAGCGCCATGAAGATGCCGAATGGCAATCTCGTGCCCATGCGTTGCCATTGGACGCGGCAGGCTGAGGTCGCGGTGGCACTGCCACTGGCGATCGTGGGCATTCTGGTGTTGCTCAGTCGCCGCAGGCAGACGCTACGTGCCCTTTTGCTGGTCGGCATGGCTCTGGGCCTGGCCGCGATCCTGCTGCCCACCTACCTGATCGGGGTCTGCGCCAGCGACGACATGATCTGCAGCATGCTCATGAAACCCACCCTACTGTTTGCCGGTGTGCTTACAGTGGCCACCTGCCTGGTCGGGGTGGTCTACTTGCGCGGCGAGGGTGACGATTACACCGAAACCGATCCGATCGTTGGCGAGGAGGCAGGCACATGAGAAGAGACAACCAAATGGGCACTGGCTCTGCTGGGCCTGGCCTTTGCCGTCGGCTTTGGCCTGTGGGCCCAATCGCTCTTTGTCACGTCCGAGCTGGTACACTTTTCGGTCAACTTTCCCTCCGATGGCCGGGCGGAAACGATGTCGTGCTGCGATCTGGGCGGGCCCTGGGCACGAGATCGCGATCCCGAGTGGAATGATTATGCCGCCGGGGGGTGCTGGTCTACGGCGAGGAGGGCGCCGTCGTGATCGATGCCGGGCGGCAAGGGTTGTTGAAGCGCACCTTGCAGCCCAACTATCTGAGCATTTCCAGCCACTGGGTGAGGAACGTGGGCACCCAACCCTACCAGATCCGGCTGGACATGGACATGTGCGGCTGGGACCTGAAATGGGTGACCTTTGAGCGGGATTGGGACCCCGAGGCCAAGATGACTACCCGGTTCATCGATCCCGGGCAGAGCTTTAACATGGACTGGTTCTTTACCATCCCCACGAAACAACGGGACCAGGCAACTATCTGCGAGGGGCAGCTCGACGTCTATGACGCCGAGACCGACGACCTGCTGACCGAACTGCCGATCGTGATCGTCAACTCGAAAGCCAACTGAAACCCAGGAGAAGCGCCATGTCCGTGTATCCCACCACCTACCGAACGCTGCGCCGCCATTGGTTCCATCGCTTTCTCTTCTTTCTGCTGGGGATCGTATTGCTGTATGCGCCCTTTGCCCTGTTCACGCGTCTCGTCCTGTGGCTGTCAGGCAGCCCCCTGCTGCCGGATGCGCACCGCATCTGTCTGCGCATGCCAATCCAATGGCTGGCCCAACCCTGGATGTACGGGACCATGATCCAGCAACCGGCCTACTTGGTGGCCATCCTGGTCCTGCCCGGAATCGCCCTATTTGTTGGACCGGTGTTCTGTGGCTGGATGTGCCCGGCCGGCGGGATGACAGAATACCTGAGCCGGCTGGTTCCCCCGCGCTTTCAGATGGACCTGGGGGGCAAGGTCAACCCGGTTCCGATCCGCTACGGCTTTACGGTGGGCATGATGGTCGCCTCGTTCATCGGCGGCAACGTCTGCTGCTCGTTCTGCAACTTTACCCACACCCAGAACATCATCAGCGCCGTGTTCGGCGACTTTACGGGGATCACCTACTGGGCCTCTTTCATGGTCATCAGCTTTGTGCTGTGGTTCGTTGTCCTGGGACTGTTTACCAAAGGCGGGCGCGGCTGGTGTAACCTTCTGTGTCCCGCCGGCGCGCTTCAGGGTCTGACCCATTCGCTGGGCCGCTGGCTGCGCCTGGGCCACTCGGTTCAGATCCAGCAGAACCAGTGCCGCGGCTGCAAGACCTGTGTCTCGACTTGCCCCACCTGGGCCATCTCGGTAAAAGAGGACAGGATGCAGATCAATTCCCACGCATGCAACGTCTGCATGGACTGCAGCAAGGTCTGCAGCCGTAATGCCATCGCCTTCCGCCGGAACCGTGGTACCGCTAGTCAAGCCGCGTCAGAGCCAGTCCAGGCCAGCTAAACAAGCGCAGAGAACCTGGCCCATCAGGAGGTATAACATGTTACGTAAACTGAGCGAGAAGCTGCGCAAGCTGAGCAACAGGCTCCATTCGTTCACCCTGGGGACGACGACTAGCCCTGTTCGCCGTGCTCTTGAGCCAGGCCGGCCAGAGCTGCGCCCTCACGGGCCAGTGAACGACTTGCGGAGCCTGCGTGCCCAGGCTGCTGCCCATCCTGGCCCTGCCACTCCTGGCGGATGGCCTATTAACCGTGACCGGCAAGGTATTGAGCACCGTGACCGGTAGAGAATAGAATTAGGACTAGATAGAGCAAATGGACCCCGTGCATGTCGTTGCGAGTTTATCCATGGCGCGGGGCACCACTCTATGTCTCAGAACCTCGTTCCTCGGGAGGCCGTCATCCTGAGCGCCAGCGAAGGATCTCTTTTATGCATAGCCGAGATTCTTCACTTCGTTCAGAATGACGAACTATCGGCTCCTTGGTCGGAGCGGAGCGATGAAGCAATCCCCCCTTGTGCCAGGCAGTCGGTTTCTTACGAGTACGTGGAGATTGCTTCGCTGCGCTCGCAATGACAGATCTGTCATTTCCGCCTTGAATAGGTACTAGGTTCGGGGCAGTCGCAGCCCCAGGTCCAGCGACAACGCCCGGCGGTAGATCTCGGGCAGGATGGCCGCATATTCGCCCCAGATGCCCAAGGCCAGGTAGACGATCACCTCTTCCGCCGACTCGCGGCCCGCCTTTCGCCCGGCAACGATGTCGGGCCACTGGGCATACACGTCCTCGGGGCCAAACAGCCCCAGTTCGTCGAGCATGCCCAATTCCGGTATGCGGGGCCGGACGTAGCGCCAGTTGTCCACGACGACCTTGTCCGCTTCCGTGAGCACCTCCAGGGCGATCTCCTGGTAGGAGCCCATGCGACCGACAAAGGCGCCGGGCTTGAGCCAATCCCGCTCAACCAGGGGCTGGTCGCCGGTGGTCACGGTAAAGACAATGTCCGAAGCGCGAACAGCCCGCTCGCGTTCCGCCAGCGGCACAGCAGTCACCGGAATGCCCACCTCCGGAGCCAGCTCCTCAGCATAGGCCACCGCGGCAGCGGGAAGGATGTCGATGATGTAGGCCTGGCGCAGATCAAAGCGGTGGCAAAGGGCGCGCAGATGCATCCGGCCCAGCGTTCCCAGCGCCAAAGATGGTGACCACCTCGGCCCCCGGCAGCGCCAGATAGGCCGCCGTCACCGCGCTGGAGGCGCCCGTCTTGAGGGCGGTCACATAGCCGCCCTCCATGATGCAGGCCGGCAGTCCGGTCTCCGCGTCAAAGAGTAGCACCATGGAGGAGGTGGTCAGGGTTCCAAAGCGTTCAGGGTTGCCAGGAAAGTAGCTAAAGGTCTTGACAAAGGCCAGTTCTTCGCCCTGCATATAGCCGGAAAAGGGCTTGACGAAACCGGCCGGGGCGACGTCCATATAGAATTTGTCCCCAGCCACCCGGCCCGCGGCGTCGGCGCGGATCCCGATCTCGGCCAGATCCACCGTTTCGGCCATGGTGAGGGTCTGCTGCACGTCCGATTCCGTCAGATAGAGAATCGATTCTGGTACCGGCATGTCGTCTCCTCTTACGCTGAAGACCTGACAGGGCAGATGTGAAACAGCCGTGTCCGATCGGCAGCATGGTGCATTTATGTCACCTTCGGGCAGCGCAATTCTCGCAACCCAGGCCAGAAACCCGTCAGATCTGCAAGCTGGCGTCCGCGATGTCCAGGGCGCCATCGATCACGGCCAAACCTTCGGCAATCTGATCAGCATCGATGCACAGGGGCGGCACGGCAAAGATCCAGTTCCACTTGACAAAGGTGTAGAGCCCCTTTTCGCAAAGATAGCGCGCGACCTCGGGCATGGGGCCGAGCTCAGAGGACTTGGCGTTCCAGGGGGCCAGCGGTTCGCGCGTCTCCCGGTCCTTGACCAGCTCCAGGATCCAAAAGAGCCCGATGCCCCGCACATCGCCGACACTGGGATGCCGTGCCTTGAGGTCGGCCAGCCCCTCAGCCATCACCGCGCCCATCCGCCGCGCATTCTCCAGCAGATTGTCTTCCTGGTAGACCTGGAGCGCAGCAATGCCTGCCGCGCAGGACATGGGGTGGCCACTGTAGGTCAGCCCACCCCAGAAGACCTGGTCCTCAAAGTACCGGGCGATCTTGTCCGAGACGATGACGGCCCCCAGCGGCAGATAGCCCGAGGTGATGCCCTTGGCCGTGGTGATGATGTCGGGCACGACGCCCCAGTTGTCAACGGCGAACCACTGGCCGGTCCGCCCAAAGCCGCTCATCACCTCGTCGGCGATGAGCAGGATGCCATAGCGGTCGCAGAGATCGCGCAGGCGAGGCCAATAGTCGTCGGGCGGCACGATGATGCCGTTGGTGCCGGTCACTCCCTCGGCCAGGATGGCGGCCACGTTCTCTGGTCCTTCAAACTGTACCACCTGCTCGATGTGGCTGATGCACTCGCGGGCGCAGGTCTCTGGCTCCTGGCCAAAGACGCAGCGGTAGCAGTGGGGGTCAAAGACACGCACGATGCCGGGGATGCCCGGTTCGATGGGCAGGCGGCGCGGGTCACCGCTGGCACTCATGGCCCCGTAGGTCGCGCCGTGGTAGGAGCGATAGCGGGTGATGATCTTGTTGCGGCCGGTAGCCAGGCGGGCGATCTTGATGGCGTTTTCTGTGGCCTCCGCCCCGCCCAGCGTGAAAAAGGTCTTGTTCAGGTCACCGGGCGCGATCTCGGCCAGCATCATGCCCAGCTCGCCCCGAGGTTGCGTGGCGAAGGACGGCGCCACGTAGGTCAGTTTGTCGGCCTGCGCCTTGATGGCTTCCACCACCCTGGCATTGCCGTGGCCGATGTTGACGTTCATCAACTGGGCCGAAAAGTCCAGGTAGCGCTTGCCATCGGCATCCCAGAGATAGACGCCCTCCGCCCGGTCAATGGGAATGGGGTTCACCGCCCCCTGGCTCGCCCAGGCAAAAAACGTGTATTCCCGGTTCATACAAATAATCTCTGCGTTGTCCATTTGTAGCTCTCTTCTAACTCAGTAAGATCCTCCCGCGGGTTGCGTGCATTCGGCTTGGCACAAAATTGTGCGGGATCTGCCCATAGCCACGCAGTTTCCACGGCAAACCCGCGGGAGGATCGCTCCTTCATTTGTCAAGACCACTTGCTGCCGCCTGCCAGCCAGGTCACACTTTCCTGGTCACCGAGACCTGGGTCGCGATGCCTCGCGCCTCCAGCTCGGCAAAGAAGGCATTGGGGTCTACGGACATCTCCGGCGGGAAGACGCCAGGGCCTGGTACGCGGCCGGCTGCCAGCCATTGGGCCACGATGGACGGACCCACGCCCGTAGGCAGCGAGCCAACCGGCGTCAGCGTGCCCAGCCGGTAGGTCACCTCTTGCCCATCCTTTGTACCGGCTATCTCTGTGACGATTTCTTTGGTCCACCGAGTAGGATCCACAGCTTCCTGCAGGAAAGCATCCAGCGGCGGAACATAGTCGGCCATGAGTTCCACCAGCAGCTCGCGCGGGTAGACCGGCGCACCCCGCAGTTGGACGGGTTCCGAACTGGCAAAACCCAGATCGGCCAGCAGCCGGACCTTGGCAAAGGCATCGGGGCTCATGCCCCAGTAGTTGATCTTGAAAAAGCACTCGCGCAGCCCCTTGTCAGCAAAAGAAATCGGCAGGGTGGCCACTTCCGAATGCAGCGAGAGGTGGCAGCGGAGCAGGCCAACCGGAGGCGTAAACCAGTAGTCCTCTTCGCCGGAGAGGGGCTCCTCCTCTACAAATTCGCCGCCGCGAAAGACCATGGGCGGCATGATCAGCTCGTCGATGATGGTCGGGATGGCATAACCAAAGCGAATATCATCGCCCGGCGGAGGCAGGATACCATCGTAGATGCGGATAGAATCCACCGTATCCAGGCGGTCGGCGGCATAGCGGGAGTGGACGTTGGGCACGCCCGGCGCGCTGCCCATGCCCAGCACCGCCGTCAGCCCCGCCGCAGCAAAGTCGTCGTGCAAGGCCAACTGCTTGCGGGTGTTGAAAAAGAGGCCGCCCATGTCCGTATAGTGCGTCCCGGCCTCCAGGCACGCTTGCATCACCTCCAGGTTGAAATAGTAGTGCACGGCGTTGAGCACGGCGTCCGCGCCACGCAGCACCGCGACCAGTCCATCCCGGTCAGTTACGTCAACTTCCTTGACCGACACTTTGCCCCGTCCCACGGGCAGCAACGCCACCACCTTGTTTGCCAGCCCGGTATCGCGGTCGGCGATGATCACCTGCTCGACGCCATCACTGGCGGCCAGGTCCTTGACGGCGATGCGTCCCATCAGGCCCGCACCACCCAGCACGACGATCTTCATGAGTTGTTTCCTCCTTGTCTCATCTGTCTAGTGCTATTTCACATCACTTTGTCCTGCAACACACCCCACACCTCATAGATCACCTTCAGCGCCGCAAACGAGGTGGCGTCCGATTGATCCAGGGGTGGCGATATCTCTACGACGTCCATGGCCCGCACCGGCAGCTCCTGGGTGACGATGCGCATCAGCTCCAGCAGATCCCTCGTGCTGGGGCCGCCGCCTTCAGGGGTGCCGGTTCCGGGCGCGTAGGCTGGATCCAGACCATCGATGTCCAGCGTCACATAGACAGCCGGAACACCCCGCAGCCGCGCCACTACCTCTTTGGCAATGGCTTCGATGCCCCGGAGGTAGCACTGGCGGGCGGTATGGTAGGTCATGCCCGGGTACGCGGCCATCGACTCGCGGTCCTCCGGGCAGAAGCAGCGCACCCCGACAAAGACCATGCGCCAGGGATCTGACCCGGCAAGTTCCAAGGCTCGCCGCTCCGAACAAGCGTGGGACCAAGGATTCCCATCATAAGTATCCCACAGGTCAAAGTGAGCGTCAAAATGCAGGATGCCAAAGGGTCCATCGACAACCCGGTCAAAGGCCCGCATCAGCGGGATGGTCACCGAGTGATCCCCGCCCAGGAACAGGGCAAGGGGGTGCTGCAGCGCCTCCACGGCTCGCTCTTCGACCATCGGCAGGTCCCGGGGCCAGGCCAGGTCGGACGGCACGTCGCCATAGTCCCGCACCCGTACCCGCAGTGGTTCTCCTTCTTCGGCGCTGGGCGCGAGCTGCAGCGTCAATTCGCGCAGCTTTGCAGGAGCTTGAGCCGCGCCAAGACGGTGCTGGGCTGCCCCATCGAATGGGATGCCCAGCACGCCGACCTCAGCGCCCGGATCCTCGCTGGCCAGCCCGCTCCACACGTCGTGGTGGTCATGAGCGACTGGTGCAGTCGCCTCTGTCATTTGTCCCCCCTTCGCGCAATCCAGACCTCGGAGGTGTGGTTTCGAGGTCAGGACCGCGACGATGCGCAGGCTCCAACCGGTGCAAGCAAAGCGCCTGCAACAGAGACCTCCGAGGTCTCGGGTTTCGCCTACAATTCTTCTACCTTCTCATGGATCTGGATCCCGCGCCGGGCCAGTTCCCGAAAAAAGATCTCGGGATCGATGGCCGTCTCTGGCGGGACGACGCCCCGCACCTGGACGTCGCCGCGGGTGATCATCTGGACGCCGATGCTGAGCGGAATGGCAATGTTCTTGTAGTAGGCCGCCTTGCCGCCCCACTCGTCCATGCCCGGGTGGCGGTTCCAGTAGGTGTACTTGCGATCGCGCCCATCCACCTTGCCCATGACCTCCACCACGAGGCCGTAGGCCCAGAGCGGCGTCTCTTTGCTGTCAGGGAGCGCCAACAGAACCTCGTACATCATCTCAAAGGCCGTGGTCTCTATGCCCTTGACTGTAATCGGCTGCTCGCTGTAGAGGCCCGATTCCAGCATCGACTTGGCCAGCCGCATGGCGTGGGGCGGGAAGCAGCCGCGCACCGATACCGCGCGGGCGCCCAGGCTCTTGGGCATGGTGCGCACCTCGGGATGGGGGATGTAGCACACCTCCTGCTCGCCAATGGGGCCAGGAAAGGTCATCTTTTGCACGCCCTCAAAGGGCCCCACCCGGTGGTAGACGCCATCCTCGTAGTAGAGCCGGTCGTCCAGCTCGGGGTGGAACTCCCACAGGAAGGTGACGAGCAGCCCGGGGGACGGGGCTGGGCAGCGAAAGGCGGCAAAGTAGATCTTGATCTCGTCCACCTCATCCAGTTGGTCTGCCCCGCGCCGGGCCATGGCATTGGTAATGCCCGGCGTGGCGCCCATACCCGGGATGAACACCATGTCCTTGTCCACCGCTGCGGCGTGATAGCTCCACTGATCCTCCTCGGTGGAGACGTCGAGCCCGTTCACGCCGACCTCAACGCAGGCCCTGGTCACGGCCAGATCATACTTCCACGGCAGGCCGTTGAGGATGACGTCATAGTTGGAAAAGGTCCTCACCAGCTCATCGTGGTCCTCCGCGTTCACCTGGACCACCCGCAGACGTGGATCGCCGATTTCGGCGGCCAGCTTTTCCGCAGCGGCGACGTCATAGTCGCCGATGACAATCTCGTCAAAGTCCGAGAACTGGGCCAGGTCGCGGGTGGCATGCTGGCAGACGGCGCCCGCGCCGCCCAAAGATAGTACTTTCACGATTGCCCTCCATGATTCTTGGTTTTGATGTCGACACCTGACAGGGCGGAACTTGCGCGCGGCGCATCCGTTGGCAAATCTGCTCAGGTCTTTTCACTCCACTCCCGCCAGGCCTGTCGCTGAGACTCAGTCGAAGCGTCCGTGACCTGGCGGCTCCGGCTCACGTCGGTGCTCATGCCGCTGGTCACGGACCAGCAGCGAGCAACAGAGAGCCAGCGACACTTGGACCAATAGACCGGACTAGCCCTTGGCTTCCTTGACCGATTCCTCAAAGTAGGTCAATGTGTCGGCCACATCCTGTTCCGACAGCGCGGCGCACAGGAACCAGGGCTCCTCACCGTCGGGCTCAGGCATCGCTCCCCGGACCACCATTCCGGCGACGACTTTATCGTACAGCTCGGAGTCGACGCGCTGCCAGGAACGAAAGTCGATCGGCTCTTCCTCGCCGAAGGAGATGCCAAACATCGCTGGGACGCCCAGCATACTGTGGGGGATGTCCTGGTCGGTCAGGATGCCGTGGATGCCCGTCATCAGCGCCTCGCCCCGGGCCTTGACCGTATCCAGTACCCCTACCTCGGCAATGATCTCCAGGGTGGCGTCAGCCGCGGCGGTGCCCACGACGTTGCCGCAGTAGGTGCCGCCGTGCGCGGTGCGGCCCGGCCCGACGCTGGCCATGACCTCCTTCTTGCCGCCAATGGCGGCGATGGGGTAGCCGTTGCCCATGGCCTTGGCGTAGGTGGACCAGGTCGCCCTGGATGCCAAACAACTCCTGCGCGCCGCCGGGCGCGACCCGGAAGCCGGTCTTGACTTCGTCGATGATCATGACGATGCCATACTCGTCGCAGAGCTCGCGGATCAGCTCCAGCCAGCCCGGCTGGGGCATGATGCCGCCCAGGTTGCCCATGATCGGCTCGACGATGATGGCCGCCACGTCGCCCCACGCCTGCCTGACCGTGCGCTCCAGCGTCTCAAGGTCGTTGTAGGGCAGCGAGATCACCAGCTCCTGGATGACCCTGGGAATGCCTGAGGTCATTGTCACCGGGATCGGGCTGCGGCTGTTGCCCATGGCCGAGACCGGCGAGGAGGCGGTGGAAAAGAGCATATAGTCGTACATGCCGTGGTACTGGCCCTCGAATTTGATGATCTTTTCCCGGCCCGTGTGGCTACGGGCGATGCGCAGGGCGTGCATGGTCGCCTCGGTGCCCGAGTTGGCATAGCGTACCATGTCCACGCCGGGGCACATGGCCACGATCCGCTCGGCGACCTTGACCTCCAGCTCGTGCGTGAGGGCAAAGACCGTGCCGCTGTTGATCGCCTCGGCCACACGCTCGACGACGGTCGGGTGGCCGTGCCCCAGGATGACCGGACCATAGCCCAGCCGGTAGTCGATGTAGCGGTTGCCGTCGAAATCCCAGATGTAGGTCCCCTGGGCACGGGCCACCCCGATATTCTTCCCTTCGCCATAGTAGCGAAAGTTCGAGGTTACGCCAAAGGGCATCACCTTTTCGGCGCGCTTTTGAAAAGCATTGTTCTTTTCCATACTGTACGTCATGTTTTCCTCCCTAGTCTTGGTCCAGTTTTCATTGCGTGCGTCAGCTTGTCTTACTCTCGGGCTTGCAAAGTCTCGGAAGGCTTTGGAAGTCTAGATCCGAGGTCACGGAATGTCAACATCTGAGACCGGCCTGACAAGGCGCCCGTAGGTGTCGGGTCGCCTGCGCCGGTAAAACCCGAATGTACTCCGCCAGCGATGCAAGAGGTCCGCATCGAGGTCAGCCACAATGACTTCGGTCTGGTCCCGGCTGGCTTGAGCCAGGATCTTGCCCATGGGATTGCAGATGAAACTGCTGCCATAAAACGTCACGGCCTCCTCGCCAGTTCGGTTGGCGGCCGCGACGTAGACCTGGCTGGTGACGGCCTGCCCGCACATGGCTGTCCGCCAGGCTTCCATCGAGTCCATCTCTGGCTGGCCCGGCTCGGAACCGATGGCCGTGGGATAGAAAATAAACTCGGCGCCGTTCAGGGCGCAGATCCTCGACACCTCGGGGAACCATTGGTCGTAGCAGGTGGGCGCCGAGAGCTTGACCTTGCCCAGGTCGTGGACCGGGTACTCGCCGGCCCCAGAAAAGTAGTAGGTTTCACGGTATCCCTCGCCGTCTGGGATATGCACCTTGCGGCTGGAACCCGCCAGCGCCCCCCGGGAATCATGGAGTGTGGCCGTGTCGTAATAGCAGCCATCCGCCGCTTTCTCAAAGATGCTGCCCACCAGCCACAGCTCGTGGTCCCTGGCCAGCGCACCCAGGAACCTGTCCGATGGCCCACCGCGCAGGGGTTCCGCCCAGGTAAAGCCCGCGTCATCCATGGCGCTGGCAAAATAGGGCGAGAGGGTGAATTCTTGGAGGCAAACCAGCTCAGCGCCGCGGCCGGCCGCCTGGCCCACCAGGTCGCGATAGGTATCCATCATCGCCGTCCGGTCACCCGGCCAGTGCGTCTGCGCGACGGCAACCCGTATGGTCTCCACATACCCTCCCTTGAAGCTCGTCCCCTAGACCCCGGAGGTTGCGAACCAATCGGTTCGTCGAAAACCCCCGAGGTCCATCCCTTCAACCAGCTAGGCCCCGGCCGCCAGCTTCCGGCCAAGCTCGTAGGCCTTGGCCATCAGATCCCTGTTTTCCGCAACCGCGCCTTCGCCGGAGGCGTAGCCGTAGACCATGCCCACGATCTCTGCCGGGATATAGTTGAAGGTGTCCTGGAACATGCGTATGGCATTGATGGCCCCCGAATCAAAAGGATCGTCGCCGCCGTAGGTCAGAATCACGCCGACCTTCTTGCCCGCCAGGCCATGCTCTTTGACCGTATCCCCTCCCAACGCGTAGCAGCGATCCATGAAGGCCTTGAGCTGGGCCGTGATCGTGAACCAGTAGATGGGGCTGGCATAGACGATGCCGTCGGCGTCACGGATGATGGGATAGAGGAGCTGCATGTCATCCTCGATGACACATCGAGCATCCGACGATCCGCGGCAGACTTCGCAGGCGTCACAGGGCCTGATGTCCATCCCATGCAGGTAGTAGCTCTCGACCTGCGCGCCGGCTGACTCGGCGCCCGCGGCTACCTGGCCGGCCAGCATCGCGCTGTTGCCAATCTCTCTGGGACTCCCCTTCACGATCAAGACTTTGGGTTTTGACATTGATAAAATGCCTCCTTGACAAGTTTTTGGTCTCGCCGGGTTCAAAAGTCACCCCCGCTCTAGCCAGGTCCGTAAATTCTCCCCCGCCCTGGCCAGGTCCGTGACCTGGCGTACTGCGACAGAGTCGCAACCTGACTGCCGGTCGCGGTGCGGCAGCGAGCAGGTGAGATTGTCTCCTGGTGACGAGCAGGCATCGTCGCCTGCTTAGGTACTGGCGGCCCCGGCCTCTCTGGCCGCGAGCCGATGCCTGGGTTCTTCCAGGGTCAGCGACAGCGCAATAGACACCAGTCCTGCCGCCAGGGCCACGAGGAACAGCGCCACAAAACCCAGGTTGTCCACGATGGCCGCTCCGACAGGCGACATGAAAAAGACCATGCCCAACACGCCATGGGCCACCCCGATGTACAGGACGCGCTCGATGGACGCCGTCTGCTCCAGCAAGTAGTTGGTCCCACCGATGACCCGGGCGCTGACCTGTATCCCCTGCAGGATAAAGACCAGGCCAAAGGCCATGGGCCTGGCCGGACCCAGGCCGGGAGCAAAGGCCACCAACAGGGCCGCGGCCGGTGTCAGCATGGCCGTCAGGGCGGCCAGGCGCATGACAAGCCGGTTGCCATGGCGGTCGCTGATCCGGGCAAAGACCAGGTTCGACAGCACGCCGGCCAGCGTCATGCCCAGCAGGTAGGTGCCGACCATGTTCTCTGGCGCATCCAGCACCCGCCGGGCATAGACCGCATAGAAGGGCAGGGCCAGCGCCGCCACGACGATGGCCACCCGCGTTCCCAGATAGCGGCCAAAATTGCCGTCCCGGAAAGGGAGCTTGACCGCACGCCGGACCTGCTCCCTGAGCGCGACCCCCCGGGTATCCACTGCCTCCGCCGGCTCGACAACCAGGCCAAAGGAGATGACCTGCATGGTCGTGACCGCGGTCCCCAGGACGATGAGCCAGCCATAGTTGTCAGGGAAGCTCAGTCCCGAGTCCGCAGACAGGATGGCCCTGACCACAAAGCCAGCCCCAATCCCAAACAGGCCACCGGCGAAGCGGCGCCAGCCAAAATACTGGCCTCGCCGCCCAGGCGGTATCGTCTTGGCCACGATGTTCATAAAAGGCAGGGCCGCAACGCCGCCCATCAGGGCATTGATGCTAAAGAACAACAGAAAGGCTACGATCAGCACGCGTGGATCGGTGATGGTGAAAGCCGATACGGCCAGCAGGCCAAGGGCCACGACCCGGATCCCCCCTGTGATCCGGTAGAGCGGCATGGTGAGCGGCTTGCGTTCCACATAGCCCGACAGCAAAAGCTGCAAAAAGTACCAGCTCCCCATCTCAATGGGTATCAGCAAGCTGATGAGCAGGTTCGAGTCGGTCAGCTCGGTCAAGAACCAGGTCATCACCAACTCGGTGCTGAGAAAGACGACGTAGAGGTTGTAGCCAATGCCGCTGACGACGCCCAGCCAAAAGTTGCGCTGCAGATGCTCCGTAACCGCTGGTACGCCCAGCGGCCTCACCGGCTGCGTAGAGACTTTCATGTTACGCCCCCGGCCCTGAGGACCTGGCCCCGGCCAGATCAACTAGACAGTTTGTAGACAACCTTGCCTCCGATGACCGTCATCTCGACGGGAATCTCTACGATGCGGTCCGGCTCGACGGCAAAGGGGTCTCTGGCCAGGACGACCAGATCTCCCAACTTGCCCGGTTCCAGCGAACCCTTTTCCGCTTCCTCAAAGGCGATGCGCGCCGCGTTGATGGTGTACAGCGCCAGGGCATCCTGGACGCCGATCCGCTCCGCGGGATTGGAATGGTTGACCGCCGCGTGCACCCCGATCATGGGCCCCAAAGGCGTGACCGTGCTGTCGGAGCCACCGGCCAGCAATAGGCCCGGGCGCAACAGGCTGCGCACGGGGTCGGCCTTCGAGGCCCGCTCCTCACCCAGGGTCGGGACATACTCGTCGTGGGGCCAGTAATAGTTAAAGGGCGGCTGGATGGCCAGCGCCACGCCCAGGCGCTGGGCGCGTTGGATCTGCTCCTCGCGGATCACCTCGCAGTGCTCGATGCGATGGCGGTGGTCCTCGCGGGGTGAATCGGTCAGGGCCGCCTCATAGGCATCCAGGGCCTGCTCCACCGCGGCATCGCCGACGGCGTGCATGGCCACCTGCAGGCCGGCCTTGTGCGCCTTGAGCACAAAGGCGTCGATCTGCTCCTGGCTGTAATAGAGCGTGCCGCAGCTACCAGGCTGGTCCACGTAGGGCTCGGACAGGGCCGCGGTATGAGGGCCCACGTCGCCATCCAGGAGGATACAACCACCAATGCGGGGCAGGTCCAGGCCCAGCACGCGATCCACGTCGAGGATCTGAAAGTAGAGCACAAAGCGCAGGGGAAGCTCGGGAATGGCCTCCAGAAGCCGCTCCACGGCGGCATTGTCGCTGATGGAGCCACCTTCCAGCGCGTGTAGCGTGGTGATGCCGACTGAATGGGCTTTCTCGATGGCGCCGGCGACCAGCTCGCCGGCCCTTTCATCGGCGCCAAACAGTTTCCCAAAGTGGTCCATTGCCCGGGTATTGGCCGCATCCGCCAGCAGGCCAAGGGGCTTGCCATTCGCATCGGCCATCACACCCGGTGTGCCCTCGGCCAACGCCAGCGACTCCAGGGCAAGGCTGTTGACGGCCGAACTGTGGCCGGTGATACCGGTCAGGTAGACCGGATTCTCCGGGGCCGCCGCGTCCAGCGCCTCGATGATGGGGCCGTGCGTCGCGGTGTCCAGGGCGTACTCGCTGTAGCCCATGCCAAAGATCAGATCCCCCGGCGCGGCCACGGCCGCCGCCTGGCGAACGATGTCCTGCAGCGCCTCGTGGTCGTCGGCGCCGCTGGCGTCCAGCGCCGCCAGGCTCAGGGCTGTCCACAGGAAATGGGCGTGGGTGTCGATCAGGCCGGGCAGCACCGTCTTGCCCGCCAGATCCAGCACGGCCAGATCCCGGGCAGCGGGCGCCACGTCTTCCCAGGCTCCCAGTGCAGCAATTCGCCCTCCGCGCACGACCAGGGCATCGGCCCGGGGCTGGTCCGGGTTCATGGTGATGATGTTGGCGTTGCGTATTGCAAGATCGCTTTGGAACATGGTTCCTCCCCAGACGTCAGTATATCCAGACTCGCTCTAGCCTGGCTCTAAACCGTCTCCAGACCTCGGAGGCAACGAACCTTCGGTCCGTTGAAAACCCGCGAGGTCAGACTGGTGTTAGCCCCAGCGGTAGCGGACGCCGTAGCCACCGCGTGGATAGCGCCAGGTGATGGCCTCCCGGTCGCAGACGACTTTGCACGTGCCGCACTCCAGGCAGCCTTCGCAGTTAAAGACCATCTGGCCCCCCTCCCAGATAAAGAGCCGGGCAGGGCACGACACGATGCAGGGCCGCACGGCACACTGGGTGCAGAGTTCGGCCTGAAGGACGATATGTGGCTCCGGATCGGCATTGAAGGCCAGCGTTGCCAGTTTCAGGTCCAGTTGGTTTTCCATTGCTAGTCCCCTCCTGCGCCGCGCTTGCGTGCCTGCCTGCGCTGCCAGCGGCGGTTGTCGACCCAGGCAGCCAGCCCCAGCGGCCAGCGCAGGTACCAGGGATCCGCTGGCCTGACCAACTCATGGTATGCTTCGCTCAGGAGCGAGCGATCATAGGTCTGCCGTTCGGGCAGCCAGCCCTCATAGTAACGCTTGGCCAGGCGGACGATGCCCTTGGGGTTCCGCGACAGGAAGTCCGGACTGCGGCCGCGCTCGCTCCAATCCTCCCGCGCCTCGCGCTGCGTGTCGGCCAAACCCTCTTCTGCCAAATAGTCCTGATAGACGGCCAGAACCGGCTTGCTGCTGTCTCCCTCCTCGCAGGCACGTTTCACGGCCCGGGCCGCGGCCACACCGCTGGCCATCGCCGGCCAGGAGCCAACTCCATCCACCGTCGTGAACCAACCGGCGTCACCGGCCAGCAACACACCATCGCCAAACAGCCTGTCCAGATTCCCAACACCGCCGTAGGGGATCAGGTGCGCCTGGTACTCGCGCAGGGTCGTCCCCTCCAGCAGCCGCGAAATGTAGGGGTGGTGCTCGCGCTCTGCCAGCACGTCATAGACCGGCACACCCGAGGCCTGCAGCGAGTCCAACTGGATCTCTACCGTAAAGGAGAGAGAATCCTGGTTGGTGTACAGCTCCGAATAATACATGCCACTGCTCTCCAACGCACCGGACGCCGTCCCGTAAAAGAGGCACAGGACCCCCTCGCCCGGGCGCAGGGCAAAGCGCTCCTCGATGCGCTCAGCAGGCAGGTCCAGTATCTCGCGCACGATGAGCGAGACGTTGTCTGGCTCAGCCTCCCGGCCCAGCCCGGCCTTTTCGGCCACGGTAGAGTTCACGCCGTCCGCCCCCACGACCACCCGCGCCCGCAGGTCGCCGCGTTGGGTATGGACGCCGGCCACGCGGCCCTCCTCCCAGATCAGATCCTCGACCAGGGTCTCGGTGAACATCTCCGCGCCGGCCGCTTCCGCCTCGGCGGCGAACCAGGCATCGAATTTGGAGCGAAAGACGGTAAAGGGCGGATCAAGCTGGTCACCCCGGCTAAAGTCGCGTAGCGATGGCAGCCGCAGCAGCTCGTTCTCGCCGAGGACATACAGCTCGTAGCCGCCGGTGATGCAGCGCTCCAGGGGCGCCCGCCGGCGGTAGTCGGGGACCAAGGAGGCCAGCCTGAAGGTGGGCAGCACGCCGCTCATCACATTCTTTTCGCCGGGCACACGCCCCCGCTCCAACAGCACGACGTCCAGCCCGTCCCGCGCCATCTGCAGCGCGGCCGCCGAGCCGGCCGGGCCCGCGCCTACGACAATGCAGTCGTGGACATGCTCCACGGCCTAAGCCTCCTCGCCCGCCCGCTGCTGGATGCGGTCCAGCTCGCGCTCCGCGTCCTGGCCCAGGGGCAGGGGCTCGTGGGTCGCCAGGATCTCGTCGACCTTCTGGCGCATCTCCTCCAGGAGATGGGGCCGGCCGCTGGCCTCCCAGGCTTCAAAGGTATCGTGCAGGCCGATCTGGGGCAAGTACCACTCGCCGCCGCGGATGCCGGCCACCGTGGAACGGTCGTCCAGAAAGCCACCGCCGGGGCCGATGCGCTGGATCACCTCATCCAGCCACAGGCCATCTTTGACGTCGATGCCCTGCCGTGCCCGCTTGAACATGCAAAAGACCTCGGCGTCGATGAGCAACTGCTCCAGGCAGAGGATCATCGACCCGCCCAGCAGTCCGGGGCCGACCAGGATGTCGGGCCAGGAAAGGGCCGGCAGCATGCCGCCTGCAGCGCGCTCGTAGGCGGTTTGGATGCCGGGCACGTGGTGGTCGGTGCCCATGCCCGAGGCCTCCACGGGCAGGCCATAATAGCGGCCCATCTCGGTCACCGCCGCCCCCAGCAGCGCGTGCTCGATGGCGCCGGCGCCGTAGCGGCCGGAGCGAGGGTCGATGACGGCCAGGGCCGGGGCATAGATCAAGGGCGTCCCCGGCGCCGCCGCCTGTAGCAGGCAGAGCATGGCCAGCACCTCGCAGTTGCCCACCACCGCGGTGGCGATCAGGCTGCCGGGGGCCGTGGCCCCCATGAGCGGCATGGGCATGACCGCCAGGGGGATGTCCCAGCCCAGGAGCGACAGGTAGGCATCCGTATACGGTCCCTCGATGACCAGCGGCGACTGGGGGCAGAGTAGGAAGGACAGGGGGTGCTTTTCGCGCAGCGCCTGCCTGTCGCCAAAGATGACCTGCAGAACTTCCAGGAGCCAGGGCGCTTGCTCGGGGCTGGAAATACCGTCCTGTACGTGTTTGGAAAAGTTGCCGAAAAGGGCCCGCAGGTAGCCGACATAGTCGGCCATCGTCTCGCCGCGGTCGCTGGCCTCCAGCATGGCCCAATACAGGCCGACCTCGTCCACGGCGTCGATGAGCCGGGTTGCCTCCAGCCAGTCCTGCACCGTCCCCAGGCGGCGCTCGCCCGTGTTCCGGTCCAGGACAAACATCGCCTCGCCGTCCATGAGCAGCGTGCAGTCGCCGCCATTCATGAGCAGGTCCCAACCCGGCCGCCGGGCGCCCAGCGAGAACTCTTGTGGTGCCAGCCGCAGCGACTCTTCCACCAGCCGTCGTGGAAAGCGGACAATGCGGCTGCCCTCGTCCACCTCTGCCCCGGCGTTCTCGAGGTAGCGCCGCCCCTGGGCCGTGTCAACCCGCACCCCGGTCTTGGCCAGAATGTCCAGGCTATGCTCGTGGATCTGGTCGCGCTCCTCCTCTGAAAGCACCTGTACCAGCGTCTGCATGTTTGCTCCTCTATTCGAACTCCCTGTCCGCCGCTCGCAGGATGCGGGCCAGCTCCGCCCTCTGTTCGTCCGGCAGCGGCTCGGGCTGATGGTTCGCCAGGATCCAATCGGTCTTCTCCCGGGCGACCTCGATGGGGTCGCGAAAGCCCCCGCCCTCCTTGGGCTGGCCGCTCAGCTCCGACCACTCCAGCTCGCGGAACTTTTGGCGGGTGTGCTCCTGGAACAAAAAGTGCCCCCGAGGCCCCACGGCCTTGATGACGTCCAGGGCCATCGCCTCCCGGCTGGTGTCGAGGGCGGCCACCTCCGCGCGTACGGTGTGGTAGATCTCGGAATCCAGGACCAATGCCTCCGGCGTGAGCAGCGTACAGACCTCCCGCAGGCCCAGGCCGCTGGCGGTCTCTGCCCCACAGAGCGCGCACAGGAGCATGCTGGAGGCGATGCCATGCGCCGACTCCCAACCCGAGGTCGCCGCCTCGGTGCCGGCGCCGGCCAGCGTGGGCACGCCCCACATGTGGGCCAGTTCTACGCCGCCCGAGAAAAAGATGTCGGCCTGCCGGGCCGAGCCCACAAAGTCGCCGGTACGGGGATGCATGATGCCCGGCATCAACGAGTGGTAGGTCGGCGCGCCGGGATAGGCCATCTGAATGAGGACCATGGCGGCCACGATCTCGGCGTCGCCGATGACCATGGTGCCGGCGATGGTGGCCGGCGCTGTCAGGGCGGTGGCGGCCATGGACATGAAACCCACGGGCAGCCCTGCCTCGGCAAAGACCAGGGCCGACTCCATGCCCCCATCGTCCAGAACCAGGGGCGCGATGGTGCATACCAGCAGCGACAATGGCGGTCGCTGGACCATGGTCGCCTCGTCACCGGCGATGACCCTGGCCATCTCGACGGCATAGCGCCCCATTCTGTCGCCCATGACCGTCTCGGACTGGACGTGCTTGATGGTGTTGTTGAAAGAGGCGTCGATCTCGTGCAAGGGCGCGGTACGCGGATGGTCCGTAGCGCTGACCATGGGCCAGTAGAAGGCTATCGACGACATATAGTCCGCCAGGCGCGCCGTCCTGGCCACGTCCTCCTTGACCGACTTGCGACGCTGGCCGGTCTGCAAGTCGATGGTCGTCAGCCCACAGCCGTCGGTCGCCATGTACATCGCCGTGCCATCCAGCACCAGGTCAAAGGCCGGAGAGCGCGCGCCCATGGTATAGTAGCGCGGCGCGTGGGACATGGCCTCCACCACGACCTCGGGTGGAATGCGAACGATCTGGCTGGCCTCGTCCACCATGGCCCCGTGCTCGGAATAGATCTTGCGTGCCTTGTCCGAAGGGCAGTGAACGCCCACCTCCTCCAGGATCTCGAGCGTCGCCGACTTGAAGTCGGACAACTGCTCGTCGGTCAGAATACGAAGGTGGAAGGCCGGTCTGATGGGCTGCAAAGGTGCAGTCTCAGTAATCATTCTCAGCTCCCCTCTTTGGCCGGATCAGGTTGGCCACGCTGCTCCGGCCGGTCCGTCCTACCCAATCGCCGATGGGTTCCGTCAGAGAGCATCTTGCCTGCCGCTACGCAAACTCTCCCTCCGCTGCCGCGAGGATGCGCGCCAGTTCCGCTGTCTGCTCCTCCTCCAGCGGCTGCGGATGATGGTTCTCCAGGATCCAGTCCGCCTTTTCTCTGGCCACCTGAATGGGATCCCGGATGCCGCCCCCTGGCGCGGGTTGCCGCGTGATGTCTGAGAACTGGCGCTGGCGCAGGTTGCGGCGCGTGTGCCGGTGCCCAAGAAAGTGCCCTCGCGGCCCGATCTCCTTGATCACGTCCAGGGCCAGCGCCTCGCGACTGGTATCCAGTCCCGCGGCATTGATGCGGATCTGGTGATAGATGTCGGTGTCCAGCAGCAGCGCCTCCGGGTACAGTACCGTGCAACCCTCCAGCAAGCCCATGCCGCTGCCGGTCTCGGCCCCACATAGCGCGCACATCAACAGGTTGGAGGCGCTGGCCTTGGCTGACTCCCAGCCGGGGGCCTCGGCGTCGGGGCCATAGATGCCGGCCAGGGTGGGCACGCCCCACATGTGGGCCAGCTCGACGCCCACCGGGTAGGGCAGCTCGGCCTCCCACACCTGGCCGAGGTAGCCGCCCGTGCGAGGGTGCATGATGCCCGGCATCAGGGAGTGAAAGACCGCCGCGCCGGGGTGGGCCATCTGGACAAGAACCAGGGCCGCCACGATCTCGGCGTCGGCCAGGACCACCGTCCCACCGATGGTTGCCGGCGCCGTCGACCCGGTATTGGCCATAGACATGAAGCCAACCGGCAGCCCCGCCCCGGCAAAGACCAGGGCCGCCTCCATGCCGCCCTTGTCCAGAGCCAGAGGCGCGATGCAGCACACCAGCAGGGACAGGGGCGGCCGGTCGTGGAGAATGCCCCCATCCCCGGCCACTACCTGGGCCATCTCGAGGGCATAGCGCGCCATTCCTTCGTCCATCACCGTCTCGGACTGGACGTGCTTGACCGTATTGGCAAAGGATGCCTCCAGCTCGTGCAAGGGCGCCGTGGCCGGATGGTCGTGGGCGGTCACCATGGGCCAATAAAAGCCGATCGAGCTGAGATAGTCGGAGACACGCGCCATCTTGCCCACGTCCTCCTTGACGCTGTGGCGCCGCTCTCGCGTGTGAAAATCTACCGTCTCGGTGCCGCAGCCGTCGGTGGCACAGTACATGGCCGTTCCGTCGAGGTTGAGATCAAAGGCCCCATCCCGCGCGCCCATGGTGTAAAAGCGCGGCGCGCGCGACATCGCTTCCAGGACAACAGCCGGCGGCAGCTTGACCGCGCGGCGCTCAAAATCTACCAGCGCGCCATGCTCGGCATAGATGGCCAGCGCCTTCTCGGAGGGACAATGAACACCGACCTCCTCCAGGATCTCCAGGGTCGCCGCCTTGAGCTGGAGCAGTTGCTCATCGCCGAGAATGCGAAGGCGGTAGGCGGGTTTGATAGGCTGTAACTGCTGCGTTTGGCTATTCATACGCTACCTCTTTTTTGAGCTTGGGCACCCTCTCCACATCTGCTCCCGGCAGGTCCGTGACCTGCCGGTCCTTGAACAGGTGTAGCCCCGGACTCAGGCCCGGCTGGTCGCTGGTCGCGGTTCGGCCTGGTCATGGACCAGGCCGGAGCAGGGAATCTTGGCTCCCTTCGCCGAACAGGTCACGCTGTCGAAAGCGGGCGGTCAGAAAGCGGCCCATAATCTTGGAACGGCTCAGCCAGGCGATGCGCGCCCCGTTCTTGTCGTTGGCCAGCACCTGCTCGACCAGCCAGGGCGCGACCGTCTCGACCCGGTCGGCCAAGATGCTAAAGATTTTTTTGGCGTCCTCCCAGTCCTCCTGGCGATCCCGGTACTGGTCGGTGATAAGACCGGTGATGAGCATGCCCGGCGCGATGGCGCCGACAATCAAGCCGCTGCCCTCCACCTCCTTGGCCAGCGACTCGTCCAGGTAGCGGAGCGCGTACTTGGTCGTGGCATAGAGCGTCAAGCCCTCGACCCAACGCCCATCGCTCCCCAGCCCCTCCATGTTGTACACGGCGCCAGAGCCCTGGCCCCTCATCCCTCGCAGGGCCACCTGGCAGCCGTACATGGTCCCCACCAAGTTGGTATCAACCACAGCCTCTGTCGCTCCGGGTGTGTGGTTCCAGAAGTCCATTTGCGGCTGGCTGATACCGGCGTTGTTGATCCAGATATCGACCCGGCCAAAGCGCGCCACCGCCGCGTCCCACAGCGCCTGCACCTGGGCAAAGACGGTCACGTCGCAGGGCTGGCCGGACACGCGGGAGGCCCCGTGCAGTTCCGCCAGTTCGCCTGCGACCTCGTCGACGCTCTCCCGAACGCGCCCACTGACCATCACCGCGCAGCCATTGGCCAAAAACGAAGCAGCCAACCCCCGGCCAATGCCACGCGTGCTGCCCGTTATGACAACTATCTTCATGAACCCTCCCCAACGAGATCCGCGATCTAGGCTTCCTGGACTTCCAAAGTCTTCTGAGACTTCGGAAGTCCCCCCCTCAATCCAAATACAGCCTTGCCAGCCCTCCATAGGCGTCCACCCTTCTGTCACGGAAGGGGAAGGACCAACCATTTCTCATTTCGCTGACCTGGTCCAGGTCGATCTGGCAGACAAGCACTTCCTCCTGATCTGGCGCGGCCTGGGCCACCACCCGGCCAAAGGGATCGGCCACAAAGCTCTGTCCCCAGAAGTTGATGCCGTCCACACCATTGGGGCTCTGTTCCACACCAACGCGGTTGACAGCCGCATAGAAGCAGGCATTGGCCACCGCGTGTCCGAACTGGACCGTCTGCCAGGCGTGGCTGTAGCCGGAATCGCGCATCGCCACGTCCTCTGGCAGCTTGTGACCGATGGCCGTTGGCACCAAGATCAGCTCAGCGCCGGCCAGGGCCAGGAGCCGGGCCGATTCGGGAAACCACTGATCCCAACAGATCAGAACGCCGATAGCGGCAAACTTGGTCCGGAATACCCGAAACCCCAGGTCGCCGGGCGTAAAATAGAACTTTTCATAGTATCCCGGATCATCGGGGATGTGCATCTTGCGGTACTTGCCGAGATAGCTGCCATCGGCGTCAAAGACGGCGGCAACATTGTGGTACAAGACCCATCGCCCGCTTCTCGAACAGACCGGCCACCAGAACCACCCCAAGCTCCGCCGCCAGGAGCCCCAGATCGCGCATGGTTCCTTTGCTCGCGTCCAGCTCTTCGGCCAGGCCGAAGCGCGTGTGGTCTTCGACCTGTGGAAAATACCTGGACTTGAACAGCTCCTGCAGGCAGATGATGTTGGCCCCCTGGGCCGCCGCCTGCCGGACATGCCCTATTGCTTTGTCATCGTTCTCGGCGACGTCGTCGCCGCAGCTCATCTGAACCAGGCCAAGTTTTACCTCTTTCACCATGACAAACTCCTCTCACTCCAGCCCGGAGGTCTTCCGAAACCTCCGAGGTCGGGGTGTTGGCGCTCAGCTTGCGATCCCTCGGGCTTGACGTTCGGCGGCGGCGAGCAAACGATCGAGCTCGGCCAGAACCGGATCCGGCAGTGGCTGGGGCCGGTGCGTATCATAGATGCGCTTGAACTCCTCCAGGGCCACCTCACGCGGGTCGCGTACCGCGTTGTCCGCCGCCCGCTGGCGCAGGATGCGGGACAGGCGAAAGTCGCGGATGTGCTGGCGGGTATGGCGCTGCCTCAGAAAATGGCTGCCCGGTCCCACGTCGGCGATTACGTCCAGGGCCATGTCCGCCTCGTCGAACTCGAAGGCATGCAGCACCTCGTAGGCATGCAGGCAGACCTCGTGCTCCAGGATCAGTTGTTCCGGATAGAGTATCATCGAGCCGCCCACCAGACCGAGGTAACCACAGACCTCGCCGCCGTAGGCCGAAGTCAGGGCCGAGCCAAAACCGGCATCCACGCCCGACTCCCAGCCGACGTGATCCGCGTCGCTGGACACGCTGCTTCCGCCCAGGCTGGGCACCCCCCAGGCGTGGGCCATTTCTACGGCCATTTTCGACACGGGTGCCGGGCCATGGCTGATATAGCCGCCCGTCCGCGGGTCCATCAGCGAAACGAGGACCGAATGAAAGACCGGCGCACCGGGGAAGGCCAGTTGGATCAGAACCATGCCGCTGACCACCTCCGCGTCGCCCTGAACCAGGGCGCCCAATACTGTCGCCGGGGCCGTGGAGCCCATGGTGGTCATGGCCATAAAGCTCATTGGGATGCCAGCCTCGGCATAGACCAGCGCCGTGTCGATGCTGTGCCCGTCCTGGGCCAGGGGCGCGATGGTACAAAAGTTGGCGCAGATGGGAGAGCGTCGCCGCAGTTCTGCCGCCCCCCCTGCCACGGTGGTGGCCATATCGACCACGTAGGGTGCCAGCTCGGGGTAGACCGTCATCCCGCCACGCACATGCTTGAGGGTGTTCGTCAACCCGGCATGGCATTGGTGCAGCGGCGCCGTGAGGCCATAGTCCTGGGCGCTGACCGGCGGCCAAAAGAAGCCAATGAGCGGCAGCGCGTCGGAAACTCGGGCCATCATGGCCACGTCCTCCTTACGCGAGGGGCGCATCTGGCGGGTCTCCAGGTCCACCACGTGCACGCCGGTCCCGTCCGTGCAGAGGTATGAGCGCGCGCCATCCAGGACCAGGTCCAGGCGCTCTTCCCGCCCGCCCAGCGTGAAAGAGCGGGGGGCCGCGGACATGGCCCTGAGTACCAGGTCCGGCGGCAAACGCACAATCTGGGTCCCGTGGTCCACCCTTGCCCCGTGATCGGCAAAGATGGCCAGGGCCCTGCGTGACGGAAAGTGGACCCCCACCTCGTCCAGCAACTGCAGCGTGCCGCCCTTGAGCGTCGCAAGCTGCGCCGGTGTCAGGAACTCTTGCTTGAGGGTCGTGGGAAAAGGTATGATATCAGGCGTAATGCTATGCATAGATCTCCTGGCTCCTTGCTCGCGATAATGGACAAAGGTCTCCTGACCGAGCCCAAGGCGTGCGGCTATCGAACCGCGGGTTGCTGCTGGGTGACACAGTGCATCATGCCCCCCAGTTCGGCCACCACCTGCACAGGGATACTAACGATCTCCCGGCCCGGGTAGTGCTCGGCGATGATGCCCTTTGCCACCGCATCGTTGGCATCGCCATAGACCGGCACCAGGACTACCCCGTTGGCCACGTAATAGTTGGCATAGACCGCCACCGCAAGTTTGGACAAAAAAGGTGGCCTCGTAGCTGGGTCCTCGGTCGAGTACAGCATCTTGTCCGGGATGGGCAGCGGAATCACCGTGAGCGATTTGCCCGATTCCGTCGTCGCGGCTTCAAGCTCGTGGCGGTGGCGCTCCAGGTAGGAAAAGGCCGGGTTGGCCCTGTCTGGCGTCCAACTATGCAGCACCGTGGCGTCGCCCACAAAACGCGTGTCACCGTCGACGTGCAGGTCGGTATCATCCCCGATATAGTCGCAGTACTCACGTCCCGCGCCCGTGAGCCAGATGATCTGCTGCAATCCCAGATAGGCCTTCATCGCCGCTTCGACCTCGTCCTGGCCTACCCCCCGATTCCGGTTGTCGTTGAGGATGGAGCTGCGCGTGGCGATGAGCGTCCCCTGGCCGTTGACCTCGATGCCACCGCCCTCCAGCGTGATGGGCGCCTGGTAGAATGGGACCCCCAGCAGTTCCGAGATCCTGGCCGGGACCATCCGGTCCACCTTGTAGGGATAGCGCTGGCCCCACCCGTTAAAGTTCCAGCCCGTGACGGCCAGGTTGCCCTGGCCATCCACCACAAAGATGGGACCGTTGTCCCTGGCCCAGACGTCGTCGGTGGGGATGAGCTGCAGGTCAATGTTGCCAAGGTCAAAGCCATAGTAGGCCAGGAGGTGCTGGACGTGCTCGGCCCGGCGCTCGTCCTGGACGGCAATGTGCAGCACCTCGTGCTGGTGCAGCGGCATGGCCATGGCCAGCCAGAAATGCTCGATGCGCATCTGGTGGTCGGGAAAGGTATCGTCGTGGGGCCATTGGAGCCACGTCCCTTCGTGCTCTTCCCACTCGGCGGGCATGTGGAATCCGTCTTCGACTGGTGATGTCATGGTACGGCCTCGTTCTCCAGGCCAGACTTCCGAAGTTTCGGAAAGCTTCGGAAGGCTAGTGCATTAGCGCTCGATCCGCGGCGGCGACGATGGATGCGACCTTGGCAGCGGCTCCGGCGGGCAGGGCGGGCGGCTGGTGGTTGTGCAGGATGTCCAGGGCCTCTTGGTGGACGGTTTCCAGCAGTGAGTCGTGTACGGCCGGCCAGACGGGCACATACTCTTGCCGGGTGAAGGCACGCGTCTCCCGCTGCCCCAGGTAGTGCCCGCCGATGCCCACCCGCTCGATCAGATCCGCCTGCAGGTGCTCCTCGTCCACCAGGATGGGCCGGACCATCAGGTCGATCTGGCGGGCCAGATGGTTGTCCAGCACCATCTTGTCCAGGGAAAGGATCTGGGCGCTGCCCAGCAGGCCCATGCTATAGATTTCGTCGGCGCCCGCCAGCCGGGCCAGCAGGCCCTGCACCGTGGCTTCGTAGCCATACAGCGCGTCCAGGCTCTCCGACTGCGGTCGACAGGCCCCACAGATTGACCGGCAGATGGTAGAAGCGGGCCAGATCACACAGCGCCAGCCTCATGCCGTGCCCGTCGGCGCTGCCCCCAAAGCGGCCGGTCTGCATGTCCAACTGCGAGGCGCCGGTGCCATAGATGATGGGCGTGCCGGGATTGACCACCTGATACAGGACCAGCCCGCTGAGGAACTCGACGTTGTGCAGCAGGATCGTGCCGGCCAGCGTCACCGGCGAGGTGCCGCCCGCCAGCGGCATGGGATAGACCATGATCGGCACGCCCAGCCGGGCCAGCTCGATGCAGGCTTCGGTCATCGGCCCATCGTGCATCAGCGGCGAGATGGTGCAGTCGACCACCGAAAAGATGGGGCGAAACTCGTCCGCCGCGGTGACGGCCTTGACCATCTCGACCAGAAAGGGCACTTCGCCGGCGTGCAATACGCCGGTGCGGACGTGCTTGCTGGTCTGGGAAAAGGCCAGGGCAAAGTGCTGGATGGTACGCAGGTGGGCGGGCACGTCGCGTAGCGGCCGACCATCACGTTGACGATCTCGATCTGGTCCAGGGCATCGGCAAAGAGCAGGCCGCGCCGCAGATCCTCGGCCGTCAGAATCGCGCCGCTCGCCGCTCTCCAGGTCGATGGCCTCGGTGCCCTGGCTGTCGCAGGTGTGGTGCGAGCGGCGGCCGTCCAGCACCACGTCGCGGGCCGGGTCGCGGGCGCAGAGCCGCACGACGCGCGGCGCCTGCTCCAGGGCCCACTCGACCAGGTCCCGCGGCAGGCTGGCCCAGGTACGCTCATAGTCCACCGGGCAGCCGGCCTCCTCGAGCACGTCCAGCGCCCGCGGCGTCTTGAAATCGATCCCCACCCGCTCCAGCAGGTCCAGGCTCTGTTCGTGGATCTCTCGATATCATCCTGCGCAAGCGCAGGCTCAAGCGTCAGTGACATGCGTCCTCTTGTTCACAAATTGCCAGGTCGCGGACCTGGCTCGAGCGGCGAAAGGTTAAGGTTGAGTTGCAGGTCCTGGCCCTTCCCTAGGCCTTAGCCTCTCTCCAATTCGCCATCGGCGGCGGCGAGGATCCTGGTCAGCTCGGCCCGCTTGGCTTCTTCCAGCGGCTCCGGCCGGTAGTTCTCCAGGATCCAGGCCACCTTCTCGCGGGCCACATCCAGCGGATCGCGGTAGTTGCCGGCCGTCGTCCCGGTTGTGGGTGATGGCCGGCACCATGGCCGTGCGCATGTGCTTGCGGGTGTGCTTCTGGCGCAGGAAATGGCCGCCAGGCCCCACGGCCGCGATGGCGTCCAGGGCCAGGGTCTCGGGACTGACCTCCATGGCCGACAGCGCGTACCGCGCCCGGTGGTATAGGTCGTCGTCCAGGATGATGGCCTCGGGGTAGAGCAGAGTAAAGGTCCGGTTCAGCCCCATGCCGGTCACCCACTCGGCCCCGGCCAGCCCGATCAGGAGCGGGTCCAGCGCCACATCGGCGGCCGCCTGCCAGGTGCCCGGCACGGGGCTTTCGGTGCCAAAGGCGCCGCCAAAGGAGGACATGCCCCAGTGGTGGGCCATGGTCACCGACGCATAGCGGCAGCGGGCATCCAGGGGATAGGGCACATACTCGCCGGTGCGCGGGTCGGCCCAGGCGTGCATGACCGAGTGGGACACCGGCGCGCCGGGGCTGGCCAGTTGCAGCAGCACGGTACCGCTGATGATCTCGGCGTCGGCCACGGCCAGCGCCCCGGCCAGGGTGGCCGGGGCGGTGGTGCCCAACGTGGGCATGGCCAGGAATACCGACCGGGATGCCAGCCTCGGCCAGGACCAGCGCGCCCTCGATGCCCTCCTTGTCCTGAACCAGCGGGGCGATGGTACACAGCACCAGCGAAAAGAGGGGGCGCCGGCGCAGCTCCTCGCGGCTGCCGGCCATCACCGTCGCCATCTCGACGGCGTAGCGGGCGGGCGCCTCACCCATCAGCGTCTCAGCTCTGGACGTGCTTGACGGTATTGTTCCACGAGGCGTCCAGTTCGTGGAGCGGCGCGGTCTCGCCATAGTCCTGGGCGCTGACCATGGGCCAGTAGAAGGCCATGGACGACAAATAGTCAGCCACGCGGGCCATATGGCCCACGTCCGCCTTGCACGAGGGGCGGAGCTGGCGCGTCTCGGCGTCGATGGTCTCCACGCCACAGCCGTCGGTGGTAAAGTAGGTGACGCCCTCTTGCAAGGTGAAAATCGCAGGCCGGATCGCGGGCTCCCACGTCAAAATAGCGGGGCACGGTGGACATGGCCTTGAACACCAGGTCCCTGGGAATCCTGACGATCTGGCTCTGCTGGTCCACCTGGGCGCCGTGGTCGGCAAAGATGGCCAGCGCCTTTTCCGAAGGGAACTTGACGCCCACCGTCTCCAGGATCTGGAGCGTGGCCTCCTGCATGTCGGTCCAGTTGCGGATCGCTCAGGTACTGGACGCGAAAAGCGGAACGGATAGGCTCGATTGCGGGTCGTTCGGTGGTCATGGGTATTCTTCCCTTTCCGGTATCAGGCATTGGAGGCAACGAACCGTTCGGTCCGTTGAAAACCTCCGAGGTCTTGTTCTAATGCTCAAGTGGTCCTGGGCTCTCCGGCCCCCTCCAGGACCTTGTAGGGGTCAAAGGCGTCGCGGAGCCCATCGCCGATATAGTTGATGGAGATGATGGTCAGAAAAATCATCAGTCCCGGGAAAATGGCCAGCCACGGGTGCTTGAGCATGTGCTCCAGCGCGTTGCTAAGCAGGTTGCCCCAACTCGGCGTGGGAGGCTGGATGCCAAAACCCAGAAAAGAGAGGCCCGCCTCCTCCATGATGGCGTATCCCATCTCCAGCGTGGCCTCGACGATGATGGGACCAATGGCCATGGGCAGGATGTGGCGGCTCATGATGCGCAGGTTGCCCGCCCCCACACAGTTGGCCGCGGTCACAAACTCCTTCTCGCGGATCGTCAGGTAGGTGGCCCGTACCAGGCGCGCGACCGACATCCAGGAGAGGATGCCGATGACCAGGGCAATGGTCAGCACGTTGTTGTTTTCGAACAAGGGCACCTCGACCTCGCGCAGGATCGCGCTGAGCAGGATAAGCACCAGGAGCGACGGCAGGGCCAGCATGGCATCGGTGATGCGCATCAGCACATTGTCGATCCAGCCCCCAAAATAGCCTGCCACCGACCCCAATGGGGATGCCAATGACCATGGTGATCATCACCACCAGAAAGCCAACCGTCAGGGAGACCCGCCCACCATAGAGGCAGCGGGTCAGCAGGTCGCGGCCCAATTGATCGGTACCAAAGGGATGCTGCAGGGAGGGTGGCTGCAGCGTCTCCGACATGTTGGACGCCACGGGGCTATAGGGTGACAAGGGAGCCAGGAGAACAGCCAGCAGGATGAGTCCCAGAATGATCATGCCGGCGATGGCGCCGGGATGGCGCCGGAAGCGGCGCCAGACCAGGCTGGTCATGGTCTCGTGCTCCCGCGCAATGTCTTCCCACTGGGCAACTTTTGGTTCTGCTGGTGTCGGTCATGATTGGCCCCTGACTAACTGTAGCGGACCCGCGGGTCCAAGAGCCCGTAGGCAATGTCGGCCAACAGGTTGGCCGAGACGGTGAAAACGGAGGCAATGATCAGAATAGCCATCAACAAGGGATAGTCCCGCCCCGTCGCGGCCTGGTAGTAGAGGCGGCCCATCCCCGGCCAGGAGAACATCAGTTCGACGTACAGCGAGCCGGCAAAGATATAGGGGATGTCCAGGGCAAAGATGGTCACCAAGGGGATCAGGGCATTCTTGAGCGCGTGCCTGAACATCACCGCCCTTTCCGAAAAGCCCTTGGCCCGCGCCGTGCGGATATAGTCCTGGTGGATCACGTCCAGCATGCCGGCTCGCAAGAAGCGCGAATACCAGGCTACCCAGCCCACGGCGCCCATCGTCACGGGCAGGATCAGGTACTTGAGCCGGTCCCGGATGGAAAAGCCAGCCCCCAGCGTTTTCATGCCCCCGGCGGGCAGCAGCGGTTCGCCGGTGACAGGGTTGTTGAGCAGGGAATAGAAAACGATGATCAGGATCATGCCCAGCCAGAATTCGGGGATCGCTTGGCCCATGAAAGACAGGGTGGTTACGGTGATGTCAAATAGGGAGTACTGTTTGACGGCGGAGAGGACGCCGATAGGGATGGCAATGATAAAAACGATGACCAGGGTGATGCTCATCAAGTAGACGGTGTTGCCCAGGCGGTCCAGGATCTCGTCTAGCACCGGCTTGCGCGTCTTGTAGGAGAAGCCAAAATCACCCCGCAGGATGCCCTTGCGCTCGCCGCGGCTCTCGGTGATCCCATCGCCATCGGCGTCGATCTTCATCCAGTCGTTGCCGATGAGCCAGACCACGTACTGGACGGGAAGGGATTGGTCCAGGCCAAGCTGGCGCCTGAGTCTCTCGCGCACCTGAGGCCTGGGACGCTGCCCGCTCATTGCCGCCACCGGATCTCCCGGGGCAACGCTGACCAACACGAACAGCCCCACACTCAGCAGCAGCAACATTGGAATGGCTTGAAGCAAGCGTCTAGCTATGTAGCGGCCCACGTTGCCCACCCTCCTCGAAAACCTTCAGTGCAGCAGGCATTCTCACCAGTCCTTGCCTCCCTCGCTCGAGATCGTGCGAAAGAGCTCGTGCTGGACCCGATCCCCGCACTTTGGGGACACAGCCCAGCACCTGCGCGCACAGACCGGCGGACTGTGGTCCGCCTGGAGCTGTTTGGCAAGTTTTGACACAGTCTTGCTCCTGGCAGTTCCGACCCAACAGACGCCGGCCCCTTCCAGGTATCGTACCATCTCCGACGACCGGTTTCGGAAAATCTGTCAGGTCTGGTCTTGTCACAACGACGGGCGCCAGGTCGGATCGCCGAACCAGGGACGGACGCGCTCCAACGCCGCGGCCACCCGGAACACACGCTCATCGTCATAGGTGGGTCCCACGATCTGCACCCCGGTCGGCAGCCCACCACTGGCCAGCCCCGAGGGCACGGCCAGCACCGGACAGCGGCTGGCTATGTTAAAGGGAATGGTCAGAATCGTATCAAAGTAGTCATCCAGCACCACACCGTCGACCATGACCTTGGTCTCCACATAGTCGTCACCGGCCAGCAGCGCCGGGATTCCCGCTGTCGGGCAGATCAGGGCGTCGTAGCGTTCCAGGATCTGACCCAGCTCGGCATAAAGCCGGCCCTCGATCTCCAGGCCCTCCAGGAAGCTGATCTCGCGACTGGCCGCCTCAGCGCCGTCGATAAAGGCCCGGGTATAGGGCATGAGCAGATCCGTGTGTTCACCCGAGCTGTCCCCACTCGCGGCCGCAAAGATGGCGCCATAGTGGGCCCAGCTCGCCCGGGAGATGTCCGCGCGCTTCCAGGAAAACTCGACCTCCTCGACCACGGCGCCCGCCTCGCAAAGCGCCTCGGCTGCGGCCCGGGTATTGGACTCGACCTCCGCCCCAATGGCATAGTCGCCCAGGTGGATGGACAGCGCTATCTTGCTCCCGTCAATGCCACCCAGCTCCTGCGGGATCCGCACCGCCGGGCGCAGCGAGACCACGTCCAGGGGATGAGGCCCTGCGATCACATTCTGCAGCAGTGCGCAGTCGGCTACCGTTCGAGCCAGCGGCCCGTCGTGGCAATAGTGGTCCAGGTTAAAGGGCGGCAGGGCCGGCACCCGGCCGTAGGGCGGCTTGAAACCCACCACCCCACTGAAGGATGCCGGGATGCGGATCGAGCCGCCGATGTCCGAGCCGGTGGCCAGGACCGCCGTTCCGGCCGCCAGTGCGGCCCCCGAGCCCCCCGAAGACCCTCCGGGAGAGTATTCCAGGTTCCACGGATTGCGGGTCACGCCCCACAGCCTGGTGTGGGTAAAGCCGGCGCAGCAGAACTCGGGCGTGGTCGTGCGGGCATGGACGATGCCGCCAGCAGCGACGATCCGTTCGACGATGGGGTGCGTGATTTCGGCCACGTTGTCCTTGTACAGCAGCGAGCCCTCAGTCGCGGTATGCCCGGCGATGGGATGTTCCTCCTTGATCGCGACGGGCAGGCCTTCCAGCGCCCGGGGAGGCGCGCCGCTCCCGGCATAGCGGGCCTCCGCGGCGCGGGCCTGCTCCAGCGCCTCATCGAACAGCCGCTCGGCGAAGGCATTGATCTTGGGCTCGACAGCTTCGGCCCGCTCAATCACCGCTACCATCAGCTCGACGGGCGACAACTGGCGCGCGCGAAACAGCCGCAGTAGTTCCGTCGCCGGTAGATAGATCAAATCCTGCATGAGCATCCTCCTCGGGCCGCCAGGCTCACGGGCCCGATTCCTTTTCCGCAGGCCGCAGGATCCTCGCGGCTTCGGCTTTCTGTTGAACCTCCGGTGGCAGGACAGACTTCCAAAGCCAGGGACGAACCTCAGGTTCACGACTTTGGAAGTCTGGTTGCCGGCGATTCACAGGCGGTTATTCTGCGATCTCCCAGTCCGCGATGTTCCAGGTGATCATATCATTGGCATTGTCGACAATGCCCTTGATCCGCGGGTTATAGCCCGCAGCTTCGATGGAGACAAACAGCGGGATATTGGACAGGTCTTTATCCAGGATCTCGGCGATCTGGCAAAAGACCTCTTTCCGGTACTCTTCGTCCAGCGTATAGGTCTCGTCCAGCAAGGCATCAAAGTCCTCGTTCGACCAGCGGGTTACGTTCCAGCCCATGTCTGGTTCCATGGCGTCGGTGTGGTAGTAGACCCACAGGAAATCGGTGAGCTGGTTGCCGGCGTAGCCGTCGTCCCACAGGTCAAGGTCAAAGTTACCGTTCTGCTCGATACCCCCGTCGTCGTAGGTGCCCCATAGCTGGCTGCCCTCGACCATGCCCAGCTCGGTGCCCATGCCGAGATCATTCAGATCCTCGGCGATGAGCTGGTGGGCCAGCTCCAGCGTCTCACCCCATTCCGAGTAGACCAGGAACTCGGTCACCATCTCATAGCCCTCGGGCGCGCCGGTGGTGCAGCCGTGGCACTCACGAATGCCGTCCCCGTCGGTGTCGGTCCAGCCGGCCTCCTCCAGCAGCGCCTTGGCGCCTTCGAGGTCGTATTCCGGCTTGGGGACGTCGCACGTATAGGGCTCGCGGTAGAACTCGGTCCACTGCACGGTCATCATACCTGTGTCGCCCCAGACCCCCGCCAGGATCTCGTCGGCGTTGACGGCCATGCGCATGGCCTGGCGGACGCGCAGGTCACTAAAGATGGGGTGCGGATCGGCCTCCGCATCGATAGAGCCCCTGGCCGCCAGGTTGGGCCACATACGCACCAGCCAGCGGCCAAACTCGGCCCTACTGACCTCCACGGCATCCGTCTCGTTGTAGGCGTTCATAACGGTCTCTATGATCCAGAAATCCACGTCGCCATCGCCGCCCAACATCATCTCCTGGCGGACCGTCGCCTCGGGTACAATCTGGACAAAGACCTTGTCGATGCTGGGTTTGCCTTCTTCATAGTAGTTGGGATTGCGGACAAAGGTCAGGTGATCGCCAGAGTCCCACTCTTCGAGAAGGTAGGGACCACTGCTCAGCGGATCCCGGTTGCAGTCCCACGAGCCGATGCCCCCATCCCCGGTGCAATAGTGCTCGGGCCAGATGGCGCCATAGAATCCGCCGAGCTGCTCCAGGTAATCGGGGTAAACGCCGTTATAGTGGACCACAAAGGTATAGTCGTCTATCTTTTCAATACTGTCCGTATAGTCCATACCCGGCACCCACATGCCGGTCTCGGGATCGGCGAGGGCGTCCCAGGTAAAGATCACGTCGTCGGCCGTAACCGGCTCGCCATCCGACCAAAAGACGTCGTCCCGCATCGTCCAGGTGACGTCCATAGTCCACGCATCCTCGTCGATGACCACACCACCGTTTTCGATGGTGGGCAGCTCTGCGGCCAACTCGGGAAAGATCTCGCTGTTCGGGCCGATGTCAGCCATGGCCAGCAGGGTCATCTCGGCCACGAGGTTCTCGTAGCCGGTATCGGTCAAAAAGTGGTTAAAGCTGGGCGGATCCTCCATGGAGAGGATGACGACGCTCGTTTCCTCAGCTTCAGACTCCTCAGGCTCGGGCGCCATGGTCGGTTCAGCCTCAGCCGCCATGGTCGGCTCGGCCTGGGCAGGCGGCGCCGGCTCCTGGGTGGCCCCACAACTCAGCAAGCCGGCCACAAGGACCGCGCACACCAATGCCAGCGCCAACAGCTTGATCGTTCGCTTTTCCATCATTCTCTTCCTCCCTTTCTTCGGTGAGACAAATTTCGCCTTCCTTCAACGTTCGCCCGCATGGAAACCGTGTGGAGAGCCGTCTTGACAGGCTTCTGACCACCCCCTTTCAGCTCGCTCGGCTAAAGGCTGGCCAACCTCTTGGCCTCGGCCACCGCTGAGATGGCGTCCTCCGCATAACCATCGGCCCCAATCTGTTCGGCCCAGGTTTCGGTCACCGGTGCGCCGCCGATCAAAACCTTGACCTGGTCGCGCAGGCCAGCTTCTTCCAGCGCATCGATGATCTTTTGCTGCTGCAGCATGGTCGTCGTCAGCAGCGCCGAAGCGCCGATCAGGGTCGCGCCCGCCTCTCTTACCGCGTCGATGAACTCGGCCGCCGTCTTGTCCACGCCGATATCGGTGACCTGAAACCCGTTGGCCGTGAGCATGGTGCCCACCAACGTCTTGCCGATCTCGTGCAGGTCGCCCTCCACCGTGCCCAGCACCACCCGGCCCAGGATCTCGCGCTCCTGGCCAGCGGCCAGGGCCGGCTCCAGGATGGTCAGCGCCGCCTTCATGGCATCACCGCCCATGATCAGGTCGGGCAAAAAGTACTCGCCCGTGGCGAAAAGCTCGCCCACGCGGTCAATGCCCGGGCTGAGCCCCTCGTTGATGCAGGCCAGGGGATCGAGGCCCTGCTCCAGCGCTTCCCTGGCCGCCTCCTCCGCGTCCTCAGGCTCGCCATCGACTACTGCCTGTGCCAACCTGCCATAGATCTCCTCCGACATTGGTGCCTCCTTCAGGTTATTCTGGATGTACCGAATTTCGGGGTAAGCCGCGGCCTGTGCGAAAAACGCCAAGCGCCTCGCTGGCGCATTATGCCACAGAACGCACTAGTACGCAACTCCCCCAATTCTGCCCTGGCGATTGCCACGGCGCAAACAGCGCGCCTCGCAATGACAGAGACCCAAGAGCAGGTCTTCCCCAGGTCTATCCAAACTGTACCTCAGCCGCAGCTATGATGGCCTGCAACTCAGCCCGCTGCGCAGCCTCCAACGGCTCAGGTTCGTGCTCGGCCAGTATCCGGCCAAGCTCCATTCTCGCTCGCTGCCGGATCTCGGGCAGGCGGCTGCCGTCCAGCGGCGGCCGCGGATGTGAAAGCTCGGGGATCCAGATATCCCGCAGGTGCTGCCGGCTGTGCTCCTGGGCCAGGTAGTGACCCCTGGGTCCCACGGCTGCGATGACGTCCAGGGCCAGCGCATCTGCCCTCGTGTCCAGACCCTCGGCCAGGATCCGGTTGATGTGGTAGATCTCGTCGTCATAGATGATCTGCTCTGGGGCCAGCAGTGTTGAAGCCGCGCAGCATGCCGCCGCCGGTAGCGATATCGGCGCCGGCCAGCGGCACCATCAGGGCCGTATAGACGTGATCGCGGCCCATGCGCCACGTGTCCGGGTTGGTCGCCGTCCATGCCAAAGGCCCCGGCCAGGATGGGCACACCCCAGTCATGGGCGATCTGGACCGCCGCCGCGTTGCACAGGAACTTTTCGGGGATACTGACGATATAGTCGGCGGTACGGGGATCCATCACCGAGCCCAGCAGGGAATAGAAAACGCTGGCCCCGGGTGCCACCAACTGCATCAGCACCAGAGCGCTGACCACCTCGGCGCTGCCCACGACCAACGCCCCACCGGGCGCGGCCGGCGCGGTGGCCCCCATGTTGGGCATGGCCATAAAGCCCACGGGAATGCCCGCCTCGGCGTAGACCATGCCGGCCTCGATGCCCTCCGGGTCCTGGCCCAGCGGCGCGATGGTACAGATCAGCACCGACATGGGCGGATTGGCCCTCATCCTCTCCCGATCTCCGGCGATCACCTCCGCCATGCGGACCGCGTACCGGGCCGGCTCGCCGCCCATCACCGTCTCTGTCTGCACGTGCTTGACGGTATTGTTAAAGCTGGCGTCCAGCTCGTGCAATGGGGCCAGGCGGCCATAGTCCTGGGCGCTGACCATCGGCCAGTAGAAAGAGACGGAGGACAAATAGTCGGCCACCCGCGCCATCATGGCCACGTCCTCCTTGCACGACCGCCGCTCCTCGTCCCGTGTCTGAAATCGAGGGTCCGCGTCCCGCAGCCATCGGTGCCAAAGTAGGTGGCCGTCCCGTCGAGCAGCAGGCCGGTCCCAGCCGATCTGCCCGGCGAGGGTGTAGGTGCGCGGGGCGTGGCTCATGGCCTCGACGACCAGGTCCGGCGTCAAGCGCACAACCTCGGTCTCCCAGTCCACCCGGGCGCCGTGCTCGGCAAAGACGCTCAGTGCACGCTGCGATGGAAAGTGTACGCCCACGTGCTCCAGCACGTGCAGCGTGGCGGCCTTGATCTCGCTCACCTGCCCCGCGCTCAATACCTCACAACGGCGGTTGGGCCGGATGGGCTTGATGTCTGGCATATTCTTCCTCCCCTCATCCAGACGTCCGAAGTTTCGGAAAACTTTGGAAGTCAACCCCAGTGTGTCTAGAGCGGCTCAAAGTGGAACTCGGGTCCCAGGTAGCGGCGCACGATGCGCTCCAGCTCGGCCTCG
Source organism: uncultured Chloroflexia bacterium (assembly GCA_963700285.1). Taxonomy (GTDB): domain Bacteria; phylum Chloroflexota; class Anaerolineae; order JAAYZQ01; family JAAYZQ01; genus CAWANP01. The sequence goes on from CAVOXA010000006.1 coordinate 189,522, forward strand.
ACGCCAGCAGGCAGCGGCGGCGGGCTGTGCTGGGCCAGCAGGTCCTGGGCCCGTTCGCCGGCAGACATCCTCGATGGTCTCACCTCTGGCCAGCCAGGCGTCATAGGCTTCGCGGTTGAGGATATCTGGCAGCCAGTGCTGGCGAAAGGTGCGGCGCGTGTGTTTGGTCCGAAGAAAGTCACCGCGTGGCGTGTTGGCCTTGATCAGCGCCACCTCCTCATCCACGTCCGTGCAGCGGTGATGCCCTCCATCATGCGCCGCAGCCCGGCGATAAACTCATTGTCCAGTACCATCTGCGTGTACGAGATGGACGCCCCGGCGTCGGTCGTGCCCACGCCATAGATGATGTCCGCACCCTCCAGCAGCAGGGGCACGGCCGTGACCGCCTTCTCAAAACCAGCCTGGGCGTCCAGCTCCTTGGCGTCGGAGGAGAGCCCGCCGCACATGGATGGCATGCCATAATAGCGCCCCATCAGCGCCGCACCGGCGTTGATCATGCCTCGTCTCCGGCGCGCCGAGCGGCAGCATCCCGGTGCGCATGTCCAGTACCGCCGAAACGCTGCCATAGAGCAGGGGCAGCCCCGGATACAGGATCTGGAGGACGACGATCCAGGCCAGGATGTCGGCGTTGATGACGACCAGCTCGCCCAGGAGCGTGGCCGGGGCCGAGGCGCCGCCCATGGCCATGCTCAGCAGGGTGATGGGCACGCCGTGGGCCGGCCCAGCGCATCATGCAGCGCACGTTCTCTGGGGTAAAGTAGCCAGGGCTGATGGGGCAGTAGAGCGGTGGCAAAGTTGGGACGGGCACGAAAGGCGTCCTCGCCACCGGCCACGGCGGCCAGCATCTCAAAGGCAGCGTCCACCCGGTCGGGCGACAGGGTGCGGTGGACCACCGGCTTGCCGGTGCCGCGCAGCAGTTCTGCGATCTCGACCAGGTCGGAGCATTCCCCCTGGTCGGTGGCGGTGACGGTCGGCCGGACAATGTCCACCTGGGGCAACGCATCCTGCAGGCGTCACCAGGTCGCGGACGTCCTGCCGGGTGGCCGGCCGCCGCCGGCCCGTCTCCAGATCAAGGACGTTGACCGGGGTCCCGGCGCCCATAAAGCTGGGCCTCTCATAGAAGGTCGCCGGTGTACCGCCTGCCCGGTCATACAGGCGCATGCGGCGCGGGAGGGTTCGCAGCGCTTCCCACACCAGTTCCGGGCTGGCGCGCACCATCTGCGCGTCCCAATCGACCTGGAAACCCGCTGCCTCCAGGCGGGCCAGGGCCTCGGCCTCGGGCACGCAAAAGCCCACTTCAGCCAAGATCTCCACAGTCTTGACGTGGATCCGTTCTGCAACTGATTCAGAAAGATAGCGTCCGGGCATCGTTTCCATCCTTGATGGTCCAGTCCTTGCCGGCTCCTGCACGGACCTTCGACCCCAGGCCTTCAGTTCAGAACCTATCGGGCTCGCCCTGCACTCGCTGGCACAGCCTCTGCCGTCACAGGCTCAAGGGGCGCTGGCCTGGGCGCTTCCGCCTCGCCCCAGCGGTACGACAGCTTGTACATCTTTAGGATCATAAAGGTCTCGGTCCGCTCCACGCCGGGGACCCGCTGCAATCTGTCGCTGAGAAAGGTAACAAAATGATCCCTGTCGCGGCAATAGACCTCGACAAACAGGTCAAAACCGCCGGAGGCCATGAACAGGTAGGTGACTTCGGGGAACTGGGCAATGGCATCAGCCGCGGCCTGCAACCTGCCCGGCCTGGACCGTGACCCCGATCATGCCCGCCGAATTCCATTCCAGAAGCTGGGGCTCCACCACACCGACGATCTGGAGCACTCCCGCGTCGGTCATACGCTTGACGCGGCGGCGTACCGCGCCTTCCGTGAGGCCCAACTCGGCCGCGATCTCGGTATAGGGCATCCGCCCATCGTACTGCAGGTGGCCGACAATGGCCCGGTCGGTGTCATCCAGTTGCTTCATCCGTACCCGCCTCCAGTCTTGCCTGGGGCACAGCCAATTCGGAAACATGACGCGTTCAGGAACAAAGCGTGTTCAGGAACATGGCGTGTTAGGAACACTGGCGTTGACAATCCTGACATGTCCAAGAACACCGCGTGGTGTAGATTGCACGGCATTATATACGAATTTCGTAGGAATGTCAAGTTTTAGATCCGAAAATCGCATAGTGGCCGTGGGGTTTTCAGAGCACAGAAAAGACCTGGCAGGGTGGATGCCGCACATCCTTCGGACACCCTGTCAGGTCTGGCCAGTAGTTGGAGTTGTCAGCGTCGGGCAAGGTACCTTTTCGTCTCGACGGCGGCCATCGCCCCCACGCCGGCCATGACGCAAAAGATTATGAATCTAGGGAAGGACTGCTGAAAAGCATAGAGGAAGGCGAAATCTAAACCGAGGCTCAGGATCTCGGGTGCGGCGGACAGCAAAACGCCGCTAACAATCATCATCGCGACCAGGGCGGCCAGCCCGACGGCATAGAGAATCCACTTGAGCCCATCCAGGATCACTGCCAGGGCAAAGCCGCACAGCAGGGCCGCCACGTAGGACCAGGTCGGGCTCAACGGTAGGGGGGCATATTCAAAGAGCAGCCTATCGGCGGCAATCGCAAAGCCAGCCAGGATGATGCCACAAAATAGGGCATTGGCGGTCGCAATCAGACCCTCGCGAGCTAGGAACCGTTCCACCGACTTGACAGATCCAACCAAATCGCTTTCTCCTTGAAAGGCAGCAGGATCTTGTACCTGCCCTTTATGGACCAAGCGTATTCATCGTTCTCCGCGGCCTGGTCCAGGAATTGCCGGTAAAACGGATCGATGGGGATGACAAAACCCAGGATTTGTTCCTGGTGGCCAGCCACGGTCCTGAGGGGAAAGGGCTCATAGTTGCTGCCCATGAACTGCGGCAAGCCGGGCGGGGACGTGGTCTGGGGATCTGCGATCACCGAAACCTCGACTGCTGCAACTCGACCCCGATATCCACGCGTCCTATACCACCGGCATTCTGTCAGATCATGCTCACCGACCCCTTGATCTGGCAGTACGAGGCCAACGACTTTCGTCCGGGCCTGGCCAAGAGCTGGGAGATCTCGGACAACTGGGACGAATTCACGCTCCATCTGCGCGATGACGTCGTGTATCACGACGGCACGCCCATGAACGCCGAAACGATCAAGGCCAACCTGGATCGGATCGTCGACCCCGACGCCGCGTCGCTGCAGGCGGCTGCCCTGGCCAACTATGACCATGCCGAGGTGATAGACGACTACACGGTCAAGATCGTTCTTACCAAGAAAGACGCCGCTCTTCATGGACACGCTGTCCAACATGCGGCCCACTTCGCCAACCGCCTGGGAGGAATACGGCGACCAGGCCGGCATCAATGTCAAGGCCACCGGGCCGTTCCGCATCCGCGAGTGGCCTGGACGCGGGGACGGTGGTGTTTGAACGCAACCCGGACTACAACTGGGCGCCGGAGTTTGCCAACCATCAGGGACCGGCCTACCTCGACACCCTCACCTTCAAGTCGATCATGGATGCAAGGCACGCGCCTCATCGCGCTGGAGACGGGCGAGATCCAGATCATGGACGAGCTGCCGCATGGAAGAGTACCAGCGCCTGATCGCCGATCCGGCATTCGTCGTCAAGGCTCACCCGGTCGGCGGTCTGCCGCAGGTGCTGAACATCAACATGGCGCGTGCCGCCCACCAATCAGACAGGTCGTGCGCGAGGCATGATCATGGCCGTGGACACGCAGACCATGATCGATCTGCTCTTCTTTGGCTCCTTTCCACGGGCATACGGCGGGACCCTTTGGTGAGCGGCTCCTGGGCCTACTGGGAGGGCGTGGAGGACTACTGACAACTACGATCCCGAGGCGGCCAAGCAGACTCCTGGAAGACGCGGCTGGCGAGACGAAGACGGCGACGGCATCCGCGAGGCCCACGGCATCGAGGGCATCGAGGACGGCACGCCGCTGCGGATCCGCCACGTCACATCCACCGGCTACTGCAGCGTAAAACCGGCCGAGTTTGTTCAGGCTGCGTTAAAAGAGATCGGCATCGACGACGAGGTGAAGGCGATGGCCTACGAGTCATCGGCCAAAGGTCTACGCCGACAACGACTATGAGATGGCCCGCCTGGGCTGGAGCGCGTTCGATCCCGGTTCCGGCAGCGCGCCTCTTCCACACCGATTCGATCACGACGGGTGGCCTCTTCAACCGCTGGAAACTCTCCGATCCCGAAATCGACGCCCTCATCGAAGCGGGGGACGAAGAGGTAGATCCGGAGAAACGGAAAGAGATCTACCAAGAGTTCCAGCAAGAAGATCGTCGAGCTGGCGCCGCACATCCCCATCTACGACCAGTTGCGCTACAGGGTGTTCAAGCCCTACACTGAAGGGCTACCACGTGCTCTCACGTGGGTGCGACGCCGTTGATGCATGAAGTCTGGCTGGAAAAGAGAATAGCAGTGCCTGGAACTCATTGGGTGGGGGTGCGTCCCCCACCCAATGGGCTCGGCTATCAAGGCAATCAGTGAGGTGCGAGATGACGAGATACATTCTGCGCCGGGGGATTCTGGCCGTCCCGACGCTCTTTGGGGTCAGCCTGGCGGTCTTCCTGATGCTCCACTTTCTGCCCGGGGATCCGGTTTTGATGATGCTCACCGAGCATGCTGGACAGCAGGCGCCCACTTCGAACACGGACATCACCCCGGAACAGTACGACAACATGCGGCACGCGCTGGGTCTCGATCGGCCCCTGTACGTCCAGTACGGCAGCTTTGTCTGGAGGGCACTGCAGGGCGACCTCGGCAAATCGTTTCGCACCCAGGCGCCGTCACCGACATGATCCTGGCAGAACCTGCCCTACACCATTCGTGCTGGCCGTGTTCGGCCTGGGCCGTGTCGATGGTGCTCGGCCTCGTACTGGGCATCATTGCCGCAGTAAACCAGGGCGGCTGGATCGACAGCGCGACCATGACGCTGGCTGTGGCCAGCATTTCGATGCCCAATTTCTGGTTCGGCATCATGCTCCTGCTCGTCTTCTCCCTGCAACTGAGGCTTCTGCCGGCGGTCGGGCCGCCCATGTCAGCTCAAGTCGCTGATCCTGCCGGCTGTTGCGCTGGGATTCCGCTCCTCGGCAACCATCGCCCGGCTGGTGCGCTCCAGCCTGGTCGAGACGATCCACGAGGACTACGTGCGGACTGCCCGCGCCAAGGGGCTGGGCGAGCGAACGGTGATCACGCGCCACGCGCTGAGGAACGCGCTGATCCCCACGGTGACCATCGTCGGTCTGCAGTTTGGCAGCATGCTGGCCGGCGCGGTCGTCATCGAGACAGTTTTCGCCCGGCCAGGCATCGGCAAGCTGGCTGTGTCGGCCGTCGTGCGAGAAGGACTTTCCGTTGATCCAGGGGGTTATGCTGTTTACCGCGATCATCTATGTGGTCGCGAATTTCCTGGTGGATCATGTCCTACGCCTGGCTCGATCCGCGCATCCGCTACGCATCGGGCAAAGCGCTAGGCAGTGAAAGGAACAGATTGGCCGATGGTTGCCAAAACTTCAGGTGCTACTGATCGCCAGGCAATCCAGGGTCAGGACCCGGAACACAGGCAAGAGTCATGAATCGCCCTGGCTATGCGCAGCCTGCGCGCAAGCCCGGTTCCGATGGTAGGCCTCGTGGTGCTGGTAATGATCGCGCATGCTGGTCGATCCTGGCGCCGTTGATCAGCACCTTACGATCCCGCCAAGCTAAACCCGCCGGATGCGCTGCAAGGCCCTTACGCTGCGCCATCTCTTTGGCACGGACCAATTCGGCCGCGATCAACTCACCCGCATCATGTACGGCGGGCGGCTCTCGCTCATGGTAGGCTGCTCAGCGTGGCGATCGGCCTGGGCGTCGGGCGTGCTTGCTGGGCTCTGCGGCCGGCTACTTTGGCGGCTGGATCGATGAGTTGCATCGGCCGCGTGGTCGACGTCATGATGGCTTTCCCAGGCATCCTGCTGGCCATGGCCATCGTGGCTATGCTCGGGATCAGCGCCACGAACCTGATGATCGCCATCGGCATCTCCTCCATACCCGCCTTCACCCGTCTGATCCGCGGCGGCGTGCTGGGCGCCAAGGAAAACGACTACGTGCTGGCGCCCGCTCTATCGGCTGTAAGGATCAGTCCATCATCCGCGGTCACATCATCCCCAACATCATGGCCCCGATCCTGGTCTATGCCACCCTCGGCATCGCCACGGCCATCCTGGCCAGCGCCAGCCTGAACTTTCTGGGCATGGGCGCCAAGCCGCCCACACCCGAGTGGGGTCTGATGCTGTCCGAGTCGCGGTCCTTCATCCGCACGCCTGGTGGCTGGCCGCTTTCCCCGGCCTGGCCATCATGGCCGTCGTGATCTCGATCAACCTGCTGGGCGACGGGCTGCGGGATGCGTTTGATCCGTGGATGAAGGGCAAGTAACGCGCGGCGCAGAAGGCAGTACTGGTACAACTCACCGAAGAGAGGAAGGAGGCAGCCAGGTGGCCGCACAGAACCACTACCGCGCTTCTGATCAGCGCCAGCTATTCTGTTTGACGGCAGAGCTCAATGTCCGGAAGGAAGGCGGCGTCGTCGTGGCCGCGGACCGGATCGACGGCGGCCGGGCCGCGCGACGGCGTTGCGCCAGCAGTTCGGCTCCGATGACTCGCTCGTCGGCAGCATTTTGAGGGCTGCACGCTCCTGCCAGGGCTCGATCGACGCCCACACCCATCTGGTCCTGCCCGGCGACGGGACCGCATCCTGGAAGTACGTCGAGCATCCCTGACGAGATCTTGCTGCTGACCGCCGCCCGCAACGCCTGGTTGTGCCTGCAGGCTGGCTTTACCACGGTTGGCGATATGGGCGGCAAAGGCCTCGATCACCTTCCGGCTGCGAGAAGCTATTGCAGCAGGGAATTGTGAATGGCCCACGCCTCTTACCTCAGCGGCCGTCCTCTGACCATCACCGGCGGCCACGGCTGGCGGCTGGGAGGCGAAACGGATGGCGACGACGGCGTGCGCGAGGCGATACGCCAGCTCTGCAAGGAAGGCGCCGATCTGATCAAGGTCATGGGCACGGGCGGCGGCACACCCGGCACCGACACGCCGCCGGCCAGCCTATTCCCTGCCCGAGTTGCGGCGCCATTGCGCAGCGAGGCGCACGCGCGCAACCGCAAGGTCTTTGGCCATTCTGGAGCGATCCAGGCTACTGATGGGCGATGGAGGCAGGCTTTGACGGGATCCTGCACGGCCACTTTCAGACGCCCGATGGCCGGAACGACTTTGACGAGCGATTGGCACGCCGCCTCCTGGATCATGGCGCTTATGTCAATCCCACCTTGCAGACCAACCGCAATCGGGGCGACGCGCAGGTCATCGGACAACTGCCTGCCGGCGCGCAGGAGGAGGCGCTGGCAACCTGGCGGGCGCGCTATGCACGGGTCGCGGCCAATTTCGGCCGACTGTACCAGTCTGGGCGTGCCGCTGGTCTGTGGCTCGGACTCGGGCTGGGGATACACGGCATTCGGTGACGAATTACCTGGAACTGGAGGCCATGGTAGCCGCGGGCATGAGCACCTCTGAGGCGCTGGTGTCCGCTACCAGCACCGCCGCCGACGGCCCTGGGCTGGCAGGACAGCGTTGGCAGTCTTGACCCGGACAAGCTGGCCGATCTGTTGGTGGTGGGCGGCAATCCAGTAGATGATATCCATGCGCTACGAGATGTGCGCGCGGTGTGGCTGGCGGGGCAGCGTGTCAGCGATAGATGCGCGTTCGGTGGCCAGCGTCCGAGCTGAGCCCAACAAACCCAAAGGGAGAAAGAGCATGATCGCTATCAAAGCAGGCACGTTGATCGATGGAACCGGAACCACGCCGCTGTCAGACGCGGTGATCCTGGTCGACGGGGAAAAGATCATTCAGGTAGGCCCGGCGGCAGCCGTGGCGATCCCGCCTGATGCCGAGGTCATTGACGCTTCAACCAAGGTTGTGCTGCCCGGCATGATCGATGGCCATGTCCACGTCCAGGGCCAGGGCGGGGTCATCGACCGGGCAACCAGCCAGCTGTCTCAGGTCACCGAGTTGACCGAGACCACCACCCTGAAGAGCTACGTCTATGCCAAAGCAGGACCTGGCGGCGGGCTTTACCACCATCGCCGACATGAGTTCGCGGAGCTGGTGGGCATTGCGCTGCGCGATGCGATCAACGACGGGCTGGTCGATGGGTCCGCGCATGCGGGCCTGCGGGCAGGGACTGTGCATCACGGGCGGGCACATGGATGGTACCCGCTGGCGCCCGGAGGTACGATCGCTGGCCGCACCGGTGTGGCCGATTCGCCCTGGGCATTCCGCCAGGCACGCGGCACCAGATCAAGATGGGCGCCGACTGCATCAAGATCAACATCTGCAGCGGCGCCCACGCCAACCGACACACGCCTGAGGCAACCGTTCTGGCAGGAGATGACCTTCGAAGAGATGGAGGCCGTGTGCGAGGAAGCGCACAAGGCCTACCTGCGCGTCTTTTGCCACAGTTCCGGCGGGCAGGGGATCACCGATGGCATTCTGGCCGGCGTGGATTCGCTGGAGCACGCGCACTGGATCACGGACGGAGCAGGCCGACCTGATGGCCGAGCACGGCACGTTACTATGTGCCGACCTTCACCGTGGTCATCCGAGGCCTGGAGACTGAGGCAGGCCCAGGGGATCACGGGCGAGCGAGGCTACCTGGAAAAGGCCATCGACGTCAAGTACAAGAGCCTGGAGACGCGTGCACAAGGCCGGCGCCAAGATAGCGCTGGGAACCGATGCCGGGTTTGTGGTCTGTCATGGAGAGAACGCCCGCGAGCTGGAGGCATTTGTGGAAGGTGGCATGACGCCGATGGAGGCCATCCTGGCCGCCACCAGCGTGGGCGCCGACCACCTCGACATGGCCGACCTGGTGGGCACGATAGAAGCGGGCAAGTATCGCCGATCTGGTGGTCGTCGACGGCGACCCGCTGCAGGACGTCCGCATCCTGCAGGACCTGAATCGCATCAAGACCGTCATGAAAGGCGGCAAGGTCGTCGCCCAGCGCGGCATCAGGCCCGGACAGCGCAGGCCGACGCAGAAGACCACGTGGCAGAGGCAAGGTACCATGATCGCTATCAAAGCAGGCAAGTTGATCGATGGAACCGGCAATGCGCCGTTGGAGAACGCGGTGGTCCTGGTGGATGGCGAAAAGATCATCCAGGTGGGCGAGACCGGGCGGCCGTTCCCATTCCGCCCGATGCCAGGTCCTGGACGCCTCGGACAAGACGGTCATGCCAGGCATGATCGACGGCCACGTGCACGTCCGAACCAGCGGCGGAAAGGTGAACCCCGCTGCCTCGAGGCTGGCAGGGGTGACGGAGCTGATCGAGACGACCACGCTGAGAAGCTACGTCCACGCCAAGCAGGACCTGGCGGCGGGCTTTACGACCATCGCCGACATGAGTTCGCCCGGGCTATGTGGGCATCGCCCTGCGCGATGCCATCAACGAGGGGCTGGTGACGGGCCCGCGCATGCGGGCCTGCGGCCAGGGCCTGTGCATCACCGGTGGGCACATGGACGGCACTCGCTACCGCCCGGAAGTTTCCATCGCCGGCCGCACCGGGGTGGCCGACTCGCCCTGGGCCTTCCGCCAGGCGGCGCGGCACCAGATCAAGATGGGGGCAGACTGCATCAAGATCAATATCTGCAGCAGCTCGCACAAGGACCGGCACAACCCTGACGAACCCTATTACCAGGAAATGACCTTCGAAGAGATGGAGGCCGTCTGCGATGAAGCGCACAAGGCCTACCTGCGCGTCTTTGCCCACGCGGCCGGCGGGCAGGGCATCACCGATGCGATCCTGGCCGGCGTCGACTCGCTGGAACACGCCCACTGGATCACGGAGGAGCAGGCTGACCTGATGGCCGAGCACGGCACCTACTATGTGCCCACCTTTGTGGTCATGACCAGCGCGCTGGGCATGGGCCAGGAGGCATTGGGTGTTTCGGATCACTCCTGGAACTATCTGAACCGGGGCATGGAGGCCAAGTGGCGCAGCCTGGAGCGGGTACACAGGGCCGGAGCCAAGATCGCCGTCGGCACCGACGCCGGATTCCGAGTCGCCCATGGAGAGAATGCCGGGGAGCTGGAAATGCTGGCCAGGGGCGGCCTGACGCCCATGGAGGCGATCCTGTCCGCCACCAGCGTGGCGGCCGATCATCTCGACATGGGAGACCTGGTGGGTACGGTAGAAGCGGGCAAACTTGCCGATATCCTGATCGTCGACGGCGATCCCCTGGACGACATCACCATCCTGCAGGATCTCGACCGGGTCAAAGTCGTGATAAAGGGCGGCCAGATCGCCAAGGAGCGCGGCTAGCCCCTGCGCACAGCGTCCCAAGTCCACACACAACCGCACGCCCAGGCCCAGTGAGCACCCATGGCCGCCTGGGCGTGCTCGATCCTCCCGGCGCGCTCTCTAATGATACCAGCACTGTCATTGCGAGCGCGTTTTGGCGCTGATACCAGCACTGTCACTGCGAACACTGTCATTGCGAGCACTGTCATTGCGAGCACTGTCATTGCGAGTGTTCCATGGCGCGGGGCGCCACTCTAAATGGAATGACACCTGACCTCGTCATTGCGAGCGGAGGCGCTTTTTGCCGGAGTGAAGCAATCCCCAACTACACAAGTGGAGACTGTCACTGCGAGGTCGTCTGGCGGTGCCTCGGCCCAAACGGCGGGCCTCGCAGTGACAGAAGATGCGCTGGTGTCATTAGTATCCTCCCAGCGCGTCTCTAATGATACCAGCACTGTCACTGCGAACACTGTCATTGCGAGCACTGTCATTGCGAGCACTGTCATTGCGAGTGTTCCATGGCGCGGGGCGGCACTCTAAATGGAATGACACCTGACGCTCGTCATTGCGAGCGGAGGCGCTTTTTGCCGGAGTGAAGCAATCCCCAACTACACAAGTGGAGACTGTCACTGCGAGGTCTCGTGGCGGTGCCTCGGCCCAAACGGCGGGCCTCGCAGTGACAGGATCGGTGTCATTAGTAGCACTGTCATTGCGAGTGTTCCATGGCGCGGGGCGCCACTCTAAATGGAATGACACCTGACCTCGTCATTGCGAGCGGAGGCGCTTTTTGCCGGAGTGAAGCAATCCCCAACTACACAAGTGGAGACTGTCACTGCGAGGTCTCGTGGCGGTGCCTCGGCCCAAACGGCGGGCCTCGCAGTGACAGGATCGGTGTCATTAAGCCGCGCCTTTTGCGGCGAAGCAATCTCCACCGGCGCCCGAGGAGACCGCTTTCCCTCGGTAGATCCTTCGCGGACTCGGGACATGCTCGGGACAGGCGCTGACGCTCGCGATGACGACTTTGCAACAGCCCTACTCCCGCCCTGAACTGCACTTGTCGTAATTGTCAAAAGATGCTATACTGTGCTCCATGCTCCCTCCAGGCGCGAGCAGCGCCAGGGAGCAACCCTTACCGCTTCAAAACAGACAACGAATAGAAGAGGCACCATGACCAACAACAACACATCCCAACTAGCCGGCATCCAGAGAATCCCCAGAGGCCCGCTGCGAGAGCAGGTTCGGGTCCAGATCAAGAATCTCATTCTGGCCAACAAACTGCGTCCCGGCCAGCCCGTCGTCATCGACCACCTGGCCAGCGAGCTGGGAGTCAGCCATACCCCGGTGCGCGAGGCTCTGGCCATGCTGGGGCACGATGGCTGGGTAACCATGAGGCCCTACGAGAACCCACGAGTGGCCCAGGTGGATGCCAGGTACGTGCGCGAGGCATGGGACATGCGAGTCCTGCTGGAGGGCTGGGGCATCAAGAGGGCGGCGCTGGCGCTGACAGACGAAGCCCTGGACGAGATGGACCGCAAACTGGATGCGGCCCGTCAGGAGGCGCAGCAGTCGCGCTTTGACGCCCACCTACAAAGCGATATGGACCTGCACGAGATGATCCTGCGGGCGGCCGGTAACAGCCTCTACGAGCGCCTGGCCCAGTTGGTCAGCGACCAATCGATCCGCGCCCGCTCCCTGGTGGAAGCCATCGCCTCTGCCCCAGAAGTGCTGCAGATCATTGACGAACACGCTGCGCTGGTGGGGGCGCTGCGTTCTCGTGACCCCGAACTGGCCCATGAACGCCTGATCGAACATCTGGAGGCGGGCAGGCAGCGCACGCTGGCCGCTTTGCAGAGGATGCAGAGCGAAGCATGATCGCTCCGCCGCAATCCTGCGGCCTGTAGATCAGTCGGAGAGAGACAGGTCCTCGACGTCGCCTGCCCGCGGCACGGGCAAGGCCAAGAGCCCGCCAAGCAGCAGGGGGATGGCCGGCAGGGCCATGACCAGCCCCGGATCGGCAAACTGGAACAGGGCGCCCATGACCGGCGGCGCAACCACACAGCCCAAAGCGCCAATGGCCACCGTGACGCCCACCACGGTGCTTGCGCGCCGGCGGTGGCGCGCGCCGGTCAGAGCGACCGTCGTGGGCCAGGCCCCCCCCATCAAAAAGGCCGCCGCCACAAAACAAAGAAGCGCGTAGCGCCAGTCGCCAGCCAGCAAAGAGAGGGCGACCGCCGCCGCACCCAGGGCCATGGTGAGAAAGATCAGCCCGCGGTCCGACCAGCGGCCGGGCAGCAGCCCGCAAAGCAGCCGCCCCACCAGCATCGCCGCCCAAAAGAAGGCGATGGACTGGATGGCTATCGGTTCGGGCGCCGAGCTGAACTGAAAGAGATAGATATTCAAAAAGCCGACCAGGGCCGACTCGGCGAGCACATAGAGGAAAAGGACGAGGCAGAGCTGAGCCACGGACCACTGCCTCAAGGCGGTTGCGGCCTCCCTGGGGCTGAAGCCCTGGTCCTGTCCCGTGGCCTCGAAGCGGCTGATGGCATACAGTGCCAGATTCGCAGCAGCCAGCACCACCACCCCCAGAAAAAAGACCCGCCAGTCCACACCCCGCGGCAGCAAGAAACCCATCAGCAGGGGGCCCACGATGGCCCCCAGACAGTACGCGGCCTGCGACAGGTTGACGGCATGCCGCTCCTGGTCTGGATAGAGCTGGACCAGCAGTGCCGAAGACATCCCCTCCAGAATGCCGCCGCCCAGCCCCATGGCCACCACCGCCGGAATGAGCGCCGCCGGCCGGGAGCTGAAACCAATGAGCAGAGCGCCGGCAAGCAGTGCGACGCAACCCGCCATCAGCACGGTCCTGGTGTCGTACCGGTCCGCCAGATAGCCGGCCAGGATCGAGACGCAGAAAAAGGCGGCAAAGTAGGCCGAAGAGACAGAAGCCAGCAGCTCGGGCCGGACGTTCATCTCGTTGCCGATCCTGACGATGGCCGCGAAAAACAGGTTGATGGACGCGGCAAAGGAGATCAGAGAGAGAAAGGCGGCCAGCGTCAGCCTGCCCCGCGGTTGGCTTGGACTCCATTGTAGCGCCATGCGTACACAACCTCAGACAACGAGTTGGTCCCGGCGCTGAGTATAACACAGCCGGCCAACCGCCTCAAATCTGAAAGCACGATCGGAAAGATCTTTGCAAATTTCGCCAAGTCTGCGCACGAATAGCCCGGATCTGAAATCGCTTTCGAAAAAATCATTTCAAGTCTTGACAAATCTGCGCAGGTGTGGTATAATAGGCGGGCAATTCATCCGCGATCCAGACCTGGTGCACTGGCTTTTGTTCGGTGTTGACAGAATATCGATTCCTCCTTCAGAGAACACCGCATCCCGGTGCGAGCCGGGAGCAAGCTGGAGAGACCACATGCTGGCTGTTAAAAGGCTAGAGCGTATTGTAGACCTCGTCCACCAGCGGCGAACAGCCTCCATCGTTGAGCTGAGCGAGATGCTGGGCACTTCTGAGGCCACGATCCGTCGCGACCTCGACAAGCTGGAACGACAGGGGCTGCTGAGACGGGTGCGCGGCGGCGCGGTGGCCCGCGCCCTACCTTTCCCCGAAATCCCCTTTGACGTGCGCGTCCAGCGGATGGTCGCCGAAAAACAGGCCATCGCCAGGGCCGCGGCCGCGCTGGTCTCGAACGGCGATACCATCGCTGTCGATTCGGGCTCAACGGCGGCTTGGTTTGCCAGAGCGCTCAGAAGCCACCGCGCTCTCACCGTCGTCACCAATTCGGAACGCGTAGCCCACGAGCTGTACGGCAGCCCCGACGTGGCGGTCATTGCCACCGGCGGACTTTACCTCGACATCTCCCGCGATAGCGAGGGCCGGCCTCAGCGGGGTGACGTCGTCATGGGCGGGCCGGTTGCCCTGGGGACCTTGCGGCAGTTTCGCCCGCACAAGACCTTCCTGGGGACTTCCGGCATCACGATGGCGGATGGCATGTCCAACCGCCATCTGGCTCAAGTAGAAGTCAAAAAGCTGATGGCCGAGATTGCCAGAGAAGTGATCCTGCTTTCCGATCACACCAAATTCGGCCATACCACGGCCTATCTGGTGGCCCCAGTTGATGTATTGGACAAAGTCGTCACCGATAGCGGCCTGGACCCGGAGTATCGGGCCGCCCTGGAGGAGCGGGGTGTCGAGGTGTTAGTAGCCGAACCGGAGCCGCAGTTAGAACTCGAGTCCGGCGGTCGCCCCCGGCTTTCTGAGAACACCTCAGAAGAGTCCTGGCGATAAAACCAAGAGCACGCTGCCTCCTGTTTCTCATTTTGCCCCTGGTCCTGGCCGGCTGCGGGGGCCCGGCGCCGGCAGCGGATACGCAAGCGACCTCAATAGCCGCTGGCGTTGCGGCGACACTCACGGCCCAGGCGCCTCCGCCGTAGCCGGTGCTCGTCGTCACCCCTTCGCCGCCAACCGGCGCCGCTACCGAACCACCGCCCACCATCGACCTATCGAACCTTCGCCTGGAAGCTGACGGCAGCGGTGATCTGCCCAGCCTGGAGGAAGCGCTGGTGCAATCTGAGCCCGGCGCCACCATCACCCTGGGTCCGGGCACTTTTCGTCTGGAACGCGCCCTCATCGTCGGGGGCGCCCTAATTCTCGAGGGAGCGGGCCGCGACCAGACCGAGATCGTATCCGGCGTTCCTGATTGGGTACTGCGCTTTGAGGGCGACGGCCCGTTCGTTGGACGTGGCATCAAGTTTCGCCACGAGGGGGGATGCCCCCGCCGACGTGGTAGCCGT
Source organism: uncultured Chloroflexia bacterium (assembly GCA_963700285.1). GTDB lineage: Bacteria > Chloroflexota > Anaerolineae > JAAYZQ01 > JAAYZQ01 > CAWANP01. Next base: position 204,701 of record CAVOXA010000006.1, read on the forward strand.
CACAAAGGGGGAAGTGAGCTTCCAGGACTGCCGCTTCACCGGCGGCGTTTGGGGTGAGGAGACGGGTGTAGCAGAACCGGGACGCCGAGCTCGCTTACTTTGGCCACTCGGGGGGCAAGGCGCTCCAGAACAAGGTGCACAACAACGGCCGCTACGGCATCTATGTAGACGACCGGGCGGCGCCAACACTGGGCCGGTCGCCCTTTTCGCTCGCCGCAGGTCGCCTTCTTTGCTCGGCGCAGGTCCGTGACCTGCGGCACAGGCGTCGCCCCAAGCAAAGAGCGTCTGGTCGCGGACCAGACGAGAGCAGGCGGATCCATTATGGTAATATTCTCATTGCGCCAGATCCTCACTTGACAAACCATCACCAATCCTGTATAATTAGTGCAAAGGCTTGCAGTAAAGCATTTGCACGATAACGGTTGCTGATAAGCGCTTGCTTTCAGGTAACCTTGATACCAGGGTGAGCTTCTGAAGAGTAGTAGATCCGTGAATGAGCATCCTGGTAGAGGGAAAAGGCATTGAACGGCAGAACCATCACAATCCGCGACGTGGCTGAGCAGGCAGGAGTGTCTCAGAGCACAGTCTCACGTGTACTGAACAGCAAGGACACTCAAATTCCCATCAGCGATGAAACCCGCCAACGCGTGCTGAGGGCCGCCGAGGAGATGGGATATCGGCCCCACCCTGGCGCGCGTTCGTTGAGTGGAAGGAGTACCGGGCTCATTGGTATCATCACGCGCGAGATCAACGATCCCTTTTTCGCCGAACTCATTGACGTGATCAGCAACGTGGCCAAAGAGAAAGGCTACGACCTGGTACTGGGTAATGCCAGACGCGAGCCCGAGAATGCACTAGCTCTCAGGGACAGGATGCTCGATCCCAGGCACTGTGACGGTCTACTGCTCTGCGGTGACCTTCGCGAATCAGCCGAGGATCACAGTTTCCTGGATAGGATGGGCCGCGATCACCCCCTAGTGTCTGTGTCGCGGGGCCACCGGCACCTGGTACGTAGTACGCCATCCGTAGATATCGACAATCGCAAGGGAGCCCGTCTGGCCCTTGATCATTTGGCCCGGCTGGGCCACCAACGGATCGCCTGCATGGATGTGGGGCGATTGGGCGATCTGTGGGAGCGCCTGGAAGCCTATCGCGAGTTTATGGAGGTTAGTGTCCATGGGGTGCTGGAAGACTATATCCAACCGACCGAGAACAGCTACGAGGGCGGGTACAGGGCAACTAGGCGTCTTCTCTCGCTACCCACGCCCCCGACAGCGATCTTTGCGATGGACGACACGATGGCCATTGGTGTGCTAGGTGGGGCCTATGACATGGGCTGGGCAGTACCAGCGGATCTATCCATCGTCGGCTTTGATGACATGGGGGCTGCGGCCTACGCCCGGCCGGCACTGACCACTATCCGCCAGCCGATGGCGGAACTTGGCAGCAAAGCCGTGGAGTTGCTCCTGGCGATGATTGAGAGAGGAGCTTTGCGAGCCTTGTCCCCGGCTGGTTCTGGAACCAGAGCTTATCGTCCGAGATTCCTGTGGTC
>CAVOXA010000007.1:0-162740 GCA_963700285.1 uncultured Chloroflexia bacterium
CCTGGGCTTCAACCTGTACAGGGCCGAAGCGGAGGATGGCGTCCGGATCCAGCTGAACGGTGCGCTGATCCCCACCCGGATGCCGCCGGGCAGCCCGGTGGGGGCGGTCTACGAGTTTGTGGACGGAGGCATCGAACCGGGTGTGGTCTATGATTACTGGCTGGAGGCCGTGGACATCCATGGCCAGGCGGAAACCTATGGGCCGGTAAGTGGGGGGGTGCTCACCTTTGTGATTGACCCAGGTTTGTGGAGTCTCTCCAGTGAGGTGTCTGAGGCCGGCGAATAGACTCAAAGACATCAATCTCGCAACCGCTCCAGTATTGTCCGTAGTTGATACTGGAGCGGTTTTCTTTTCCCCAATTGTAATCTAGTCCGTAATCTGGCTGTGGTATCCTTGGAGACAGGGTCGAGGTTTCACGAGTAGGCGATCACTGGAGGGTCGGATGTGGCTGTTCCTGTGAAGAAAGGGCAGCCGTCCATGGTGCCAGAAGGCTAGGTCACACGGTCCATGGACCTACACCCCGATATCCGCCCTCAAGAGGATGGCAAATAAGCTGGCGGTATGTTATAATGGATTTCGTACAGAAGCGGATAAATCGCGTTGAATTGTTTCCTGTCAGAGTTGTTTTTGACATAATGATGAGAGTGCCCGCCCGCCAGTGAGAGGCGCGGGAATAGAGGTACCATGGCCAAAGGGGAAAGCTCACCCAAACGGGCCCTTCGCCGGGCAAACCGTGCGCTCAAGACCCTGAGCGACTGCAACCTGGCGCTGTCACAGGCCAGGGACGAAACCGAGCTGCTGCACGCCATCTGCCGCATCGCGGTCGATGCCGGTGGCTATCGCCTGGCCTGGGTTGGCTACGCCGAGCAGGACGAGAAGAGGCACGTGCGGCCGGTGGCTCAGGCCGGTTTTGAGGAGGGCTACCTCGAGGCGGTGGACATCACCTGGGATGACATCGAGCAGGGCCGCGGACCTACCGGAACGGCCATTCGTACTTGCAGACCGGCCATCGTTACGGATATGCACTCGGAGACTACTTATGTGCTGTGGCGGGCCGAGGCGATCCGGCGAGGTTATTCCTCTTCCATCGCGCTGCCCCTGCTGATGGATGGTGCGCCCTTTGGCGCGCTGACCATCTATGCGGGCGAACCGGATGCCTTTGATGAGGAAGAGGTAGCGCTGCTGACCGAGTTGGCGGTCAATCTGGCCTACGGCATCGCCGCCCTGCGCGCCCGGGCCCAGCGGCGACAGGTGGAAGAGGCCCTGCAGCGGCGGAGCAGCCAGTTGCAGATGCTGAATCTTGCGGGCCAGGCGCTGAGTTCCACCCTGGACTTGGACGAGGTGCTGCGTTCTCTGCTACAAGAGACCGGCCATCTGTTCGGGGTGCATTCCGCCTCGGTATGGTTGGTCGATAGGAAAGCGGGAGACCTCGTATGCCGGCAGGCCATGGACTCGGAGCGTGACACCCTCTGTGGCTGGCGGCTGCCCCGCGGTGAGGGGCTGGCGAGCTGGGTGCTGCGCCACGGCGAGAGCCTGGTCGTGAGCGATACGAGGTTGGATGACCGCCATTTCAAGGGGGTCGACCGGCAGATTGGGGCGGAGAGGCGTTCAGTGCTCACGGTGCCTCTCAAGGTCAAGGGTTCTGTCATCGGCGTGCTGCAACTGGCAGACCGGGAGGCTCATCGCTTCGACGAAGGGGACCTGGTGCTGCTGGAACCGCTCGCCGCTTCGGCCGCAGCGGCCATCGAGAATTCCAGGGCCTACCGTGAGGTGGATAGGCTCCGGCGCTTCAACGAGAACATCGTCTGCGGCATGGATGAGGGCGTTCTCCTGGAGGATGAGAAGGGACGGATCACTTTTACCAATCCCAAGACCTCGGAACTGCTGGGCTATGCCGCCGAGGATCTGCTGGGCCGGCCAGCATTGGACGTCGTGGCCCCGGAATCGCGGCAGCGGGCCGAGGTGGAAACAGCCAGCCGGCCGGATGGCGTTGCCAGCAGGTATGAGATCAAGTTGCAGACGAGGGAAGGCGCATGCCTGCCTGTCATTGTCAGCGCCAGGCCCCTGTTTGACGAGGGTCGTTTCACGGGCGTGCTCGCGGTTTTTGCCGACATCACGGAACAGAAGCGTACCGAAGCTGCGTTGCGGGACCGCAACCGGGAGCTGACGGCGCTGAACACCCTGGCCTCCGTCGTCAATGAGGCGCTGGATCAGCAGGAGATGCTGGGGAACCTGCTGGATACAGTTCTGGATCTCATGGGTCTACATGTTGGCTGGATCTACCTGCTTGAACCCGGCAGGGAACCGGTGACATTGCTGCTGGCGGCCCAGCGAGGCATACCCCAGGAACACCAGCAATCCCTCCAATCCGTAGACATCGGCGATTGCGTGATCATGCGGGTGGCGGAGACAGGCTGCCCGGCGGTCGTGACTCAGGCCCACGAGGACCCCCACCTGGGCGGCCTGTTCGAAGGTCAGCATACCGAGCACGCCTGTGTCTGCGTCCCGATCAAATCCAGGGACAGTGTCCTGGGGGTGTTGGGAGTTACTGTCCCGGGCCAGCAGGAGCCAACCGCCGGGGCGGTGGAGCTTCTGACGTCTATCGGCCACCAGGCTGGTGTGGCGGTCGAGAACTACCGGCTCACCCGCGAGCGGTCCGAGATCGAGCTGCTCCGGGAGCTGAACCGGCTGCGCACGGAGCTGGTTTCCAACGTCTCCCACGAGCTGCGGACGCCGCTGGGACTGATCAAGATCCTGGCCAGCACGCTCTTGCGAGAGGACGTCGACTTTGATCGGGCAACGCAGCGGGAACTGCTGGCCAATATCGAGGATGAGGCCGACAAGCTGGAAGGAATCGTGGACAACCTGCTGGACCTGAGCCGGATGGAAGGCCAGGCGCTGCGCCTGGAATACCGGGAGGTGGATCTGGGCCAGCTCATGAGGCAGGTGGTCGAGGCGACGGCAGTGCAGTATCCGGAGAACGCCTTCGTGCTGGATATTCCCGACGAGCCACTTCTGATCACTGCCGATGCCAGGCGGGTGGAACAGGTACTGCGCAATCTCCTCGACAACGCCCAGAAATACTCGCCAGAGGGCGGCCCCATCAAGATCCAGGGCCGGTGTCACGGTGGGGAGAGCTTTGTCCAAGTCATGGACAAGGGAATCGGCATGCCAGTTGAGGAGCTGGATCGGGTTTTCGAGCGTTTCTACCGGGTAGAAAACAAGGTTACCCAACGGGCAAGGGGAGCAGGGTTGGGGCTGGCTGTATGTCGAGGGATTGTGGAGATGCACGGTGGGCAGATATGGGCCGAGAGCACTCTGGACGAGGGCAGCACCATAACCTTTACCTTGCCCCTCGTCCCGATGGCGGGAGGGGCAGAGGAAGGGCCGGACTGGAGTGAGCTGTTATGAGCGAGCGCTGCAGTAAGAAGCAGCACAGTGGTTGCATCCTGGTCGCGGATGACGAAGTTCGCTACGTGCGGGCCATCCAGATCAATCTCGAAGCCAGTGGCTACCAGGTTCTGACGGCCCACGATGGGCAGGCCGCCATCGATCTGGTTGCCCAGCGTGAACCAGATCTGATGGTCCTGGATATCCGCATGCCGGATATGGATGGTTACCAGGTCTGCCAGAGGGTTCGCGAGTTCTCGGCCGTGCCCATCATCATGCTTACGGCTCTGGCCGAGGACGCCGACAAAGTGAAGGGCCTGGATGTGGGCGCCGACGACTATGTCACCAAGCCCTTCAGCGCGGACGAGCTTTTGGCCCGGGTACGCTCGATCCTGCGGCGGGTTGAGCTGTCCGGGCGTCCAAGCCCAGCGCCAGGCTTTGAGGCAGGAGACCTGGTCGTGGATTTTAGCCAGCAGCGGGTCTTTGTCCGGGGCCAGGAGGTACACCTGACTTCTACAGAGTACCGGCTCCTTCGGGAGCTGGTGAGTGGGGCGGGGCGGATCCTGACGCCCGGCTATCTGCTGCAGGAGGTGTGGGGGCCTGGCTACGAAGGGGATACCCACCTGGTGTGGCAGGCCATCCACCGACTGCGGCAGAAGCTGGAATCTGACGCCAAGAACCCCCAATACATCCAGACCCGGCCCGGGATCGGGTATGTCTTTGCCTCTGGAGCAAAGTAAACGGCTGCTGCCTGCTTTGACAAGAGCCGAGCACGCTCGTGCTCGGCTCTTGTTGCGATTGGAAGGTCTTTGGAAACTCGGGGCGAGCTGCAGAAAGGAGGATGGAAGGCGAGCAGCCTATAATCCCAAGAGGAACACTGTGGGGGACGGAGAAGGAGAATGAGAGATCTAGGCGACGATCTTGCCGGCAAAAAGATCTTGGTGGTCAGCGATGATGCGAAATTGTCCAGGGCCATTGAACTGAACCTGACCAATCCAAGCAAGATCGAGGTCGTAGGCCTGGGGAGCGAGTCACCCGTATGGGTACCCTCATCGGGGCTGGAAGCCAGCATCGACCTTCTGGTAGTGGCGACCAGTTCACCGGCCAGCGAGCCGGTGGTCATGCTTGCTCGAGCCGCATTGTCGGCTATCGTGGGGCTGGTACCGCTGCTTATCATCTCGGACCGGCCGTTCGAAGCTGACCGCGAGACCAGGATCGATCATCTAACATTTCCTTTCTGTCCAATTGAGTTGTACAACAGGGTTCGTGGTATCCTAAAGTCTACATAATCTTATGACTCGTGAGTGCGGGGAAGCGGGGCACGCGCCCATTTCACCATGTTCCCGAGGCTGGGAATCCGGGTTCAAGCAAGCGCGCACAGATATTCTAGATATTCTAATGGGGGGAGATGAATCATGCAAAGAAGCAGAGCAGAAAAGACAAAGGCTGGGTTGGTTCTCAATCTGATACTGAGTGTGGTGCTAGTACTGAGTTCACTGCTTGTAGTACCAGGCGTTGCGGCTGCCCAGACGGGTACGCTGATTTCGGCCGGATTTGACACGGGTGCGGATGGATTCAGCTACCAGGACGATGCGTTCCGGGGCACGGGGCAACCGGGCTATGCCAGCGGGTCGTATGAAGGCTCCGGGGGCTACAGCGGCGGAGGGCTGCGGGTGTATCTGGGGGCCATCGACAGCAATGTCATTAGGAACATGTCGGGTGGCTGGGTGCAGGGTTTCAGCCTGGGCTCGGCGGCGACGGTGACGGTGTCGTTCCGGTACAATCTGAGGATGTCGTCGGAGTATGAGAGCGACGAGTACGGGCAGGTGCTGGTGAGCCTGGACGGTGTGCTGTACGGCCAGGGCGGCGACAGCGTGGCGCAGATGTCGGGCAATGGTAACGGTGGCAGCACAGAGACGACGGGCTGGCAGCAGTTCCAGTTCAGCGCGCCGCTGGCAGCCGGGAGCCACACGCTGGTGCTGGGCGGCTATAACAACAAGAAGACGTACAACAACGAGTGGACGGAAGTGCTGGTGGACGACGTGGTGGTGACGACGGGCAGCATGCCGCCGGTGGCGGACGCGGGCCCGGACCAGTCGGTGACGGATGGCGACGGAAACGGGTCGGAGAGCGTGACGCTGGATGGGACGGACAGCTATGATGGGGATGGGACGATAGTAAGTTACGAGTGGAGCGAGGGCGGCGGACCCATTGCCAGCGGGGAAAACCCGACCGTAGTTCTAGCGGTAGGCACGCACAACATCACGTTGACGGTGAGGGACAATGATGGCGAAACAGACGCGGATGTGGTGGTAATCAACGTCAGCGCGCCAGGAGCGGCGCAGGCGATCGTAGACCGATTAAGCCTGAGCCTGTTCAAGTCGAACATCGCGGATCTGGCGAGTTTTGGGGACCGGTGTCAGATGACGGGGTGCTCGCTGACGAGCTACAACAATGCGCAGAACTGGCTGGAAGGGCAGTTGGCCGGGCTGGGCTACAACGTAGAACGACACTACTACAGCTACAATGGCTCGACGCGAGCGAGCACGTACGTGACAAAGGTAGGGACGGTGCGGCCGGACCAGATGTACATGGTAGCCTGCCACCTGGATGGGCGAGGAGGAGGCGGGGCAGCGGACGACAACGGATCGGGCTGCTCGCTGTTGATGGAAGCGGCGCGGGTGTTTGCGATGGGTGACGTGGAGACGGATGTGTCGATCCGGTTCTTGTTTTGGGGGAACGAGGAGACGGGGCTGCATGGGAGTACGCAGTATCGAGACGACCGGGTAGGGCTGCAGGGGATAGAGAATCCGGCGGGGTCGGGGCAGTACCCGGAGCCGGAGTGGCTGGGGAACATCACGCACGACATGGTGCTGTACGACCACGGAGTACCGGCGCAGTCGGAGCAGAATCCGAACGCGGACCTGGATGTGGAGTATCGAGCGGGGACAAGCTACGAGGCCGCGTCCCACCAGTTGGCGGATTACGTGGCAGGAGCGGCGGGCAAGTATTCGGCGGACTATCCGGCGGAAGTGAACAACTATAGTACGAACACGGATGATACGCCGTACCACAACTACTGTCCGTCGATCAGCGTGAGAGAGAACCGGCGGTTGAACGAGATATCGGGCGTGCACCCGTACTATCACACATCAGGGGACGTGTACAGTAACTACTCGGAGCTGGATTTCAAGCTGGGGTTCAACGCGGTGCAGATGACGGTGGGCGCGGTAGCAGAGTTGTCCGGGGCACGGATTGTGTCAGCGAACGAAGCGCCGGTAGCGGATGCACAGTCAGTGACCACAGCCGAGGAGACAGCCGTTGGCATTATGCTGACGGGGTCGGATCCAGAAGGTCAGCCGCTGTCCTTTGTAGTGACGGGCGGGCCGAGCCATGGGATGATGAGCGGTAGTGCACCGAACCTGACCTATACACCGGAGCAGGACTATGTTGGAGGGGACAGCTTTACCTTTGTAGCCAACGACGGTCAGGCCAATTCGGCGCCGGCAACCGTGAGTATCACCGTAACGGGGGTAAACGACGCGCCGGTGGCGTTTGGGCAGTCAGTAGCCGTCAATGAGGATGCTGCTGTACTGATCACCCTGACCGGTACGGATGTGGACGGGGATGCGCTGACCTATGGCGTGGCGAGTGATCCGAGCCAGGGGACGCTGGCAGGCAGTGGTGCGGAGTGGACCTACACGCCGGCGGCTGACTACAATGGAGCAGACAGTTTCACGTTCCAGGTGAGCGATGGCGAGCTTGTCTCGGCGGCGGCCGTGGTGCAGATCACGGTAGACGCGGTGAACGATGCGCCGGTGGCGAATCCCCAGTCGGTGGTGACCGATGAAGATGTGCCGCTGGCCTTCACGCTGGGCGGTTGGGACCTTGAGGGGGATGCGCTGACCTTCGAGGTGGTGACGGTGACGGGCCAAGGCACCCTGGAGACAGGCGGCCTGCCAGCTCTGATCTATAGGCCTGACGGGAACTACTATGGGCCAGATAGCTTTACCTTCAGGGTTTGGGATGGATCCGACTATTCGGCGGAGGCGACGATCGACATCGCGGTCAATTCGGTGAACGATATACCCGAGGCGGACTCGCAGTCGATAAGCACGGTAGAGGATATTCCTGTGGGTATTGTCCTCACCGGGCGGGACGCGGATGCTGACCCCTTGTACTTCTATATTGTGAGCCCACCGGCGGAAGGTACGCTGAACGGCGATGCGCCGAATGTGACCTACACACCGGATGGCGGGTATGTGGGGTTGGACAGCTTCACGTTCAAGGTGAACGATGGGATGGTGGACTCTGCGGTGGTGGTGGTAGACATCACGGTGACCGAGTACAACGAGGCGCCGGTGGCGGAAGCGCAGTTGGTGACGACGGCTGAGGACACGGCGGTGGGGATCACTCTGACCGGCTCTGATCCCGATGATGATTCGCTAACATACTCTGTAGACAGCGGTCCGGCCCATGGTACTTTGAGCGGGACAGCGCCGGGCCTAAGCTACACGCCGGACGCAGACTGGAACGGAGCGGATAGCTTTACGTTCAAGGTCAATGACGGGCAGCTTGACTCGGCGCCGGCCGTTGTAAGTATCACGGTGACAGCCGTGAATGACGCGCCGGTGGCGAGCGGGCAGGCAGTGGCGACCGACGAGGATGTAGCGATGCAGATCACGCTGGGTGGGGCAGATGTAGATGGGGATCCGCTATCCTACGCGGTGACTCTGGATCCCAGCCAGGGAACACTGAGTGGCACTGGAGCCGTGCGGACCTACACTCCGGCAGCAGACTATCACGGGCCCGACAGCTTCACTTTCAAGGTAAACGACGGCAACGTCGACTCGACAGAGGCCACGGTGAGCATCACCGTCAATGCGGTGAACGATGCGCCAGTGGTTGCCGATGACGGCGTCGATGTGATGGAGGACGGGGCCGTCAGCGGCATCGCGGTGCTGGCCAACGACACCGACGCCGATGGAGATCTGCTCTCGGTAGACTCGGTGACGCAGCCGGCCCATGGTACGGCTGTGCTCAATGCGAACGACACGGTGAGCTACACACCGGGCACCAACTACTGCGGCCCGGACAGCTTTGGCTACACGGCATCGGACGGCAATGGTGGCAGCGGCAGCGCGACCGTCGGCGTCGATGTGACTTGCGTGAATGATGCTCCGGCGGCCGATGGGCAGGCGCTAGCCACCGCTGAGGGTACTCCAGTGGCCGTCACGCTGACCGCGTCCGATGTGGAGGGGGACGACCTCACCTTCCGTGTCGTCGCTGGGCCTTCCCAGGGGAGTCTGAGTGGTTCGGCGCCTGATGTGACCTACACCCCGGATGCTGGCTTCACAGGGGCTGACAGCTTTACCTTTGTGGCCCACGATGGCACGGTAGACTCGTCACCGGCCACTGTTGACATCACCGTCACATCTGCCGGGCCCTCCACGGTCTTTGAGGACGACTTTGAGACCGACAAGGGCTGGGTCGAAGATGCTGCCGGCTCCGACACGGCCACGACCGGCATGTGGCAGCGGGCCAATCCCGAGGGCACCGACTATAATGGCGCCAAGCAGCTGGGCAACACCGTCAGCGGCTCCTACGACCTGGTGACAGGCGCGCTGGCGGGCAGCGGCGTGGGAACATACGACGTGGATGGTGGTGTGACCTCGATGCGTTCTCCGGCCATCATGCTACCCGCGGGGCAGGATCTGACGCTGTCTTTCTTCTACTACATGGCCCATACCAGCAACTCGTCGGCCGATGACTTCCTGCGGGTCAAGGTCGTCGGAGCGAGTACCGCTACGGTCTTTGAGGAACTGGGCGCGGCCATCGACGATGACGCTGCCTGGGCCAGCACCAGCGTCAGCCTGAACAGCTTTGCCGGCCAGACGGTATACCTCCTGGTCGAGGCGGCCGATGCATCCAACGGCAGCATCGTGGAGGCGGGTATCGACGACGTGTCGATCATGGCCGGTCCGCCGCCTACGAACATCCTGGAGGCGACCTTTGACGGCGACGCGGAGGGCTTTGCCTACGCGGACGACGCCTTCCGCGGGACAAACGCGCCGGCCTATGCCAGCGGTTCCTGGGACAGCGGCAGCCTGCGCGTCTACCTGGGCGCCATCAATGGCGACGACATCGTGGGCATGTCCGGCGCCTGGCAGGAGTCCTTCAACCTGGCCTCGCCCGCGACGGTGACCATCTCATTCCGCTACAACCTGACGATATCCGGTGAGTATGAGAGCGACGAGTTTGGTGAAGCGCTGGTGAGCGTCGATGGTACGCTGCACGGTACAGGTGCAAACGACTATGTGGCCCACCTGGCCGGCAACGGCAACGGTGGCGCCGCAGGGTCAACGGGCTGGCAGCAGTTCTCCTTCTCGGCGGACCTGGGCGCAGGCGACCACAGCCTGGTCATTGGTGGTTACAACAACAAAAAGACCTACGCCGACGAATGGACCGAAGTGCTGGTGGACGACGTGGTGGTTGCCGTTCGCTGAGCACGTGTGACAGGACCGCCTCCGGCCGCGATACCTTGCCAAGGTATCGCGGCCGGAGGCTCAGACCAGGCCAGGCAGGTGGATGTGGCCATGGCTCGTGACTTGACCGTATGGGTCTGAAGGTATGCTCATCTGCTTCCGGCGTCACCCTCTCTTGGTGACGCCGGAAGCAGATGAGCGCAGTCTGGAGAGGAGATACGATGGACTACGGTGTTCGTTCCAGGGGTCGCAGGGCTCTCTATGTCCTGGTGATCGTGTCATTGTTGACGAGTTCCCTTCTTGTTAGTGTCTCGGCCCAGACGGGTACGCTGATTTCGGCCGGATTTGACACGGGTGCGGATGGATTCAGCTACCAGGACGATGCGTTCCGGGGCACGGGGCAACCGGGCTATGCCAGCGGGTCGTATGAAGGCTCCGGGGGCTACAGCGGCGGAGGGCTGCGGGTGTATCTGGGGGCCATCGACAGCAATGTCATTAGCAACATGTCGGGTGGCTGGGTGCAGGGTTTCAGCCTGGGCTCGGCGGCGACGGTGACGGTGTCGTTCCGGTACAATCTGAGGATGTCGTCGGAGTATGAGAGCGACGAGTACGGGCAAGTGCTGGTGAGCCTGGACGGCACGCTGTACGGCCAGGGTGGCGACAGTGTGGCGCAGATGTCGGGCAATGGTAACGGTGGCAGCACAGAGACGACGGGCTGGCAGCAGTTCCAGTTCAGCGCGCCGCTGGGGTCCGGCAACCACACGTTGATCTTGGGTGGATACAACAACAAGAAGACGTACAACAACGAGTGGACGGAGGTACTGGTCGACGACGTGGTGGTGACGACGGGCAGCATGCCTCCAGTGGCGGACGCGGGACCGGACCAGTCGGTGACGGACGGCGACGGAAACGGGTCGGAGAGCGTGACGCTGGATGGGACGGACAGCTATGATGGGGATGGGACGATAGTAAGTTACGAGTGGAGCGAGGGCGGCGGACCCATTGCCAGCGGGGAAAACCCGACCGTAGTTCTAGCGGTAGGCACGCACAACATCACGTTGACGGTGAGGGACAATGATGGCGAAACAGACGCGGATGTGGTGGTAATCAACGTCAGCGCGCCAGGAGCGGCGCAGGCGATCGTAGACCGATTGAGCCTGAGCCTGTTCAAGTCGAACATCGCGGATCTGGCGAGTTTTGGGGACCGGTGTCAGATGACGGGGTGCTCGCTGACGAGCTACAACAATGCGCAGAACTGGCTGGAAGGGCAGTTGGCCGGGCTGGGCTACAACGTAGAACGACACTACTACAGCTACAATGGCTCGACGCGAGCGAGCACGTACGTGACAAAGGTAGGGACGGTGCGGCCGGACCAGATGTACATGGTAGCCTGCCACCTGGATGGGCGAGGAGGAGGCGGGGCAGCGGACGACAACGGATCGGGCTGCTCGCTGTTGATGGAAGCGGCGCGGGTGTTTGCGATGGGTGACGTGGAGACGGATGTGTCGATCCGGTTCTTGTTTTGGGGGAACGAGGAGACGGGGCTGCATGGGAGTACGCAGTATCGAGACGACCGGGTAGGGCTGCAGGGGATAGAGAATCCGGCGGGGTCGGGGCAGTACCCGGAGCCGGAGTGGCTGGGGAACATCACGCACGACATGGTGCTGTACGACCACGGAGTACCGGCGCAGTCGGAGCAGAATCCGAACGCGGACCTGGATGTGGAGTATCGAGCGGGGACAAGCTACGAGGCCGCGTCCCACCAGTTGGCGGATTACGTGGCAGGAGCGGCGGGCAAGTATTCGGCGGACTATCCGGCGGAAGTGAACAACTATAGTACGAACACGGATGATACGCCGTACCACAACTACTGTCCGTCGATCAGCGTGAGAGAGAACCGGCGGTTGAACGAGATATCGGGCGTGCACCCGTACTATCACACATCAGGGGACGTGTACAGTAACTACTCGGAGCTGGATTTCAAGCTGGGGTTCAACGCGGTGCAGATGACGGTGGGCGCGGTAGCAGAGTTGTCCGGGGCACGGATTGTGTCAGCCAACAGCCCGCCGGAGGCGGCCGACGATAGCGCTGTGACCGACGAGGACACGGCGGTGGTGATCGACGTGCTGGCCAACGACACGGATAGTGATGGCACTCTGTTGCCGGGCAGTACGACTGTGACCAGCGGGCCCGGGAACGGCTCGACCAGCGTGAACGGTGGCACCGGAGCGATCACCTACACGCCGAATGCCGATTACAACGGGGGCGACAGCTTTGTCTACCAGGTGTGCGACGACGGAGGCGCCTGCGACACAGCGACGGTGACGGTGATGGTCAATGATGTGAACGATCCACCTCTGGCAATGGACGATGGGGCGGCGACGGACGAAGATACGGCGGTGGTTGTGGATGTGCTGGCCAACGACTGGGATGTGGATGGCGCGCTGGTGCCGGGTAGCGTGCAGGTTGCCGCGCCGCCCACGCAGGGCGGGACCAGTGTAGACGGCACCACTGGGCAGATCACCTACACGCCGAACACGGGCACCTCCGGCGGCGACTCGTTCGTCTATGAAGCCTGCGACGACGACGGTGCCTGTGCTTCAGCCACGGTCAGCGTCACGGTCAGCAAGCACAACGACCCGCCGGTAGCCAATGATGACAGTGGGATCACACCTGAGGACACGGCGGTGGTGGTCGACGTACTGCTCAACGACACGGATCTCGACGGCACACTACAACCGGGGAGCGTCATGGTTACAAGCTGGCCGGCGAACGGGTACACGGGGGTGAACCCCACGACGGGGGAAGTGACCTACACCCCTGTCGGTGGCTTCTCAGGTGGCGATTCGTTCGTGTACCAGGTCTGCGATGATGATGGCGCCTGCGACACGGCTACCGTGAGCGTGACCATCAACCCTGCGCTGACGGGAGGGCCCAATCTGGAGGCAGGAACGGTGAGCGGCGTGGGCAGCGGAGGCTGGACGACGGTGACCTTGGCCCAGAGCTACAACTCGATGGTCGTCGTGGCCAGCGCAAACTATGATAAGGGCAGCCCTGCCGGTGTTGTGCGCGTTCAGAACGCCTCTGGCAGCAGCTTCCAAGTCCGCGTGGACCCGGCTGCGGCGTCAGGCTCCATCAGCGGCGTGACGGTACACTATGCCGTCGTCGAGGAAGGGGTCTACAATGAGGTCGATCACGGCGTCAAGATGGAGGCCGTCAAGTTCACCTCGACCCGGACCGATCAGAACAACAGCTGGGTGGGGGAGAGCCGGAGCTACGCCAATGCCTACTCCCAACCGGTCGTCCTTGGCCAGGTCATGACCTACAACGACCCCGACTGGTCGGTCTTCTGGGCGCGCGGCTCCAGTCGCGGTGCTCCGCCCTCGAGCAGTGCTCTGTTCGTCGGCAAGCACGTGGGCGAGGATGCCGATGCGACCCGGGCCGACGAGGTCATTGGCTACGTTGTCATCGAGGCTGGGAGTGGTACGACAGGTACCAGGAGCTATGTAGCCGGGTTGGGTGCTGATACTGTGATGGGCATGGACAACTCCCCGCCCTACAACTATGGGATCAGCGGGCTGTCGTCGGCCGGCAGCGCTATTGTCAGCGCCGCGGCCATGGACGGCGGCAACGGCGGCTGGCCTGTGCTGTACGGAGCCAGCTCCGTCTCGACTGCCAGCCTGAGCCTGGTTTTCGATGAGGATCAGATGAACGATTCGGAGCGCAAGCACTCCACGGAGCAGGTGGCCTACATCGTCTTTGAGTAGCCGGTGTGCAGACTGGCAGCCGCACGCAGACTGGGTGCGAGTCTACTATGGCTATGGCGAGTTGAGGTGGGTCATGGTTGGACAGGTGACAGCGGAGCAGAGGGAGAAGGCGAAATGAATGATGGAGGAAAGGCAACAATCCGGTTGGTGCTGTTATCCATGCTGCTGGTAGCTATGGTGTTGCCGGTGGACACCCTGACCAGCGCCGCCCTGGCCGCGCCCGGCGCAGTGATCCTGGACGCCAAGTTCGACGCCGGTACCGATGACTTTGCCTACCAGGATGACGCCTTTGGCACCAGCCAGCCCGGCTACGCCGCGGGTTCGCACGTTCCCTCGGGCGGCTACGGTGGCAGCGGTGGGCTGCAGGTGATCCTGGGTGGTATCAACAGCAATACGGTCAATGACATGTCCGGTGGCTGGGTGCGAACCTTTAACCTCGGGGGACAGGCTGAGGGCGCCGTCCTGTCGTTCCGCTACCAACTGTCCCAGTCGTCCTCCTACGAATGGGACGAGTACAGCCGCACGCTGGCCTCACTGGATGGCGCTCTGCTTGGTCAAGGCGCCAAGACCTACGTGGACCACGTCGGCGGGACCAATACCAGCTTGTCCATGACCACTCGCTGGCAACAATACGAGATCTACCTGGGCAGCCTGTCACCCGGCGACCATACGCTGATCCTCGGTGGCTTTAACAACAGGAAGAACCAGTCTGACGAGCAAACCGAGGTCCTCATTGATGAGGTATTGATCACCAGCGACAACCCTGCGCCGGCAACCAGTGGCCCGCAGAGCATCGTGGGACGCCTGGACATCAACCAGTTCAAGTCCTACATCCAGACGCTGTCCGGCTATGGCGATCGCTGCCAGATGACCGGCTGCACCCTGACCAGCTTTGACAACGCCCAGGCCTGGCTGGAGGGGGAGTTGCAGGCCATGGGCTACACCGTCGAGCGCCACTACTACACCTACGATGGCACGCAGCGCTCCAACTTGTATGTCACCAAGACCGGTGCGGTCCATGCGGACCAGATGTACATGGTCTCCGCTCACCTGGACGGCCGGGGAGGGGGCGGGGCTGCCGACGACGACGGATCGGGCAGCGCCCTGGTGCTGGAGGCCGCCCGCGTCTTTGCCGCTTCCGATGTCGAGTCTGACATCTCAATACGCTTCCTGTGGTGGGGCAACGAGGAGAGCGGACTGAACGGCAGTACCGCCTACCGCGCTGATCGCTTTGGCGCCGCCGGCGAGCCTACCTGGCTGGGCCACATTGCCCACGACATGGTACTCTATGACCATGGCGTAGGCTCGCCCTCTCCCGCCCAGAGCCCCTACGCCGACCTGGATGTCGAGTATCGAGGCGGAACCACATACCAAGCTCAGTCGCAGGACCTGGCCTACGCCTGGCGTCTGTCCAACCGCGACTACTCGCCCGACTATCCGGCCAACGTCGGCAACTATAGTACCAACACCGACGACACCCCGTTTCACAACTACTGTCCTTCGGTCAGCGTGCGCGAGAACCGCAGAAGGTCGACCTACGGTGAGTGGATCAACCCTTACTATCACACGGCCAACGATCTCTATGCCAACTACTCGGAGGACGATTTTCGTCTAGGCTTCAACGCGGTACAAGCCACGGTGGGCGTCGTGGCCGAGCTGGCCGGTGCGCGCTTGGTCGGGCCCAACCTTCCACCGATGGCCTACCCGCAGTCGGTTACCACGCCCGAGGACACGCCGGTGGGCATCACCCTTACCGGTTCCGACCCGGACAACAACCCGTTGACCTTCCACATCGACACCAACCCCAGCCACGGCGCGCTGAGCGGCACGGCGCCCAATCTCACCTATTCGCCCGATGCCAACTATCATGGAGCAGACGCTTTTACCTTTCACGTCGGCGATGGCAGCGTTCCTTCAGCCCCCGCGACTGTGGACATCACCGTCACTCCCGTCGACGACCCGCCGGTTGCTTTCTCGAGGTCGGCCAGCACACCGGCGGGTTCGCCGGTCAGCATCAGGCTGAGTGGCTCTGATCCGGACGGTGGGCCCGTCAGCTACGAGCTGCTTTCCGACCCTGGCCAAGGGTCGCTTTCGGGCGATGTGCCCAGCCTGACCTACGTGCCTGGCGCGAGCTATTCCGGCCCGGACAGCTTTGACTTTAGGGTGACCGGGGGTGGCGCCGATTCTACTCCGGCCACGGTGTCAATCACTGTCTACCCCGCGACAGAGCTTTACTTTGACGACTTTGAGACCGACCAGGGCTGGGTGGTGGATCCCGATGGGACCGACTCGGCGGGCCCCGGTGCCTGGGAACGCGCTGTCCCGCAGGCGACGGAACTGGATGGACCCAAGCAACTCGCGATTCCGGTCAGCGGCCGCTACGATCTGGTCACGGCTGCGCTGGCGGGCACAGACGCCGGCAAGTACGACCTGGATCGTGGGGTGACCTCGATCCGTTCGCCCGACATCACACTGCCCACGGGCCAGGATCTTGGCCTCTCGCTCTACTACTATCTGGCCCATTCACAGAACGCATCGCCCGCCGACTATATGCGGGTGCGGGTGGTCGGCTCCACTACGACCGTATTCGATCTGCCGGGCGCCAGCCGCAACGTCGATGCTGCCTGGGCTGGGTTCAATGCTCCATTGAACGACTTTGCCGGTGAAACGATCTACCTGCTCGTAGAAGCCGCCGATGAGCAGAGAGCCAGTCTGGTCGAGGCGGCCGTAGATGATGTGCGCATCGCGGTCAGCGACCCGTCAACGCCGCTCCTTGCCGAAGACTTTGACGCCGGTTCAGGAGGCTTTGCCTACGAGGACGATGTCTTCCGCTTCACGAACCGGCCTGGGTATGCTGATGGCGAACAGGTCGCCTCGGGAGGCCGCACGGGCGGTGCGCTGCAAGTGACGCTGGGAGGCAAGGACCAGGCCATCATCGACGGGATGTCGGGCGGCTGGCAGCGAAGCTTTAATTTGGCTGCGCCCTCAGAGCTGACGCTGTCCCTGTGGTACAAATTGACCCAGTCAGCCTATTACGAGGCCGACGAGTTGAGCGAGGTACTGGTGTCCCTGGACGGCGCGCTGTACGGCCTCACGCCCACAGAGTACGTGGCCCAGATGGCCGGCAACGGCAATGGCGGAGGACCCGAGAGCACCGGCTGGCAGCACTTTGCTGCCAGCCTTGGGACCTGGCCGGCGGGCGAGCATAGGCTCGTCCTGGGCGGCTATAACGGCAGAAAGAGCTATCACGACGAGACGACCGAGGTGCTGATCGACGACCTGCTGCTGGTCGGGAAATAGAGGGGGCCGAACCTTGCCGCGAGCTCTGCCCCACGCAATGGGTGTTGAGTCTGGCGGATTCACCAGGGTTCTGGGTGCCCTGAGGTCGACTGAGGCAAACAGGGAGGATGGAGAAGCCGTAATTGCTCTTGTAACAAACTTGTGGTATAATTCGAGAAGGAAATAGTCCCTGCGTCACCTGTCCGACCAGACGGGCGGGTTGGAAGTCAGCGCAGTATGCGTTGATCAGTTGCGGAAAACAAGGTTGCCACTGATTGTGGGGGGATGGCATAGACCATGGCCCCAAGGGTGCTTGCTGCTATCTCATCGAGACATCACTGTAGCCCACAGGTCTTTCTTAGGTCGCGAATAAGGCAAGTCAGGAGGAGGAATCAAATGCAAACGGTGAATAGGACGCTCAAAAGGTACGCCCCACCGCGGAGCCTGTCCAGCTGGGTATTCAAGGCAGCCATGGCCCTGGTCCTGCTGCTTTCCCTGGTCCTGCTGCTGCCCGGGGTGGGCTACAGCGCCAACCCGGCGCCCAACCAGATCTACTATGTGCCCATGCGGGACAATGATCTGCTGACGATGCTGGAGGATATCGACCAGCCGGCGGAGGACGGTGCCTGGCCTGATCCGGCAAGCCCGGTGCGGACCATTGCCTCCATCACCATCGGTTCCACGGGCACGCTGGTCTACTATGACCAGTGGGAGGACGGCTACGAGGCCAACGCCTCCATGGGCAATCCCACCAGCCTCTACAACAGCACCACCAACCCCGACGGTACCCAGATCTGGGGCGACGGCATCCTGTCCAACGGCTGTCCCCCGGCCATCGACAATGTGGCCAATCCCTGTGCTACTGCCGCCGATGACCAGTTCAATGCTGGGGACGTGATCACCCTCGACAACAAAGTACACATGCCCCTCACCGACGGCGCGACCCCCAATGGCCAGTACCTGGACCAATTCTCCACGAGCGCCTACAACAACAGCGACGGCTCCACATCGTGGACGACCAGCTGGGTGGAAAGCGGCGATACTGGCGGCGCGACCAGTGGCGACATCCAGGTCACCGGCGGCAAGCTGCGGTTTATGAACGCGGAGGGTGGGGATTACATCAGCCGCGTCGCGTCTGTTCCTGCTACCGCGGATAGGGCAATCCTTCATTTCACGATAAATCCACTCTTCTCTTCGCAGAGCGACGTTATGGAAGTATGGGCCACCAGCGGCGCTGGATATACAAGGGTGAAAACCATCGATGCCGATAACCATCCCCTTGAGGAGCCCTACGCCGTCAACCTCACCGGCTTCAAGGGTACCTCTATGGGGATTAGGTTCCGGCAGGCCAGCAGCCTTGGTTCCAATCAGGGGTGGGAGATCGACGATGTGGAGATCACGTGGGGTGAGGCCCATACCCGAAGCGCGAGCCGAGTGTACTATGACGGCGGCGACAAGATCGGCGCTACCTTCCCGGTGGCTCTGACCCGCGTGGGCACTCCCCACGTGCCCGGCTCGGTGATGGCCGGCGCCACCGAGATGGAAGAGATCGACCTGTGGGGCACCTCCTTCGTGGCTCCGGTGGGCGAGGACACGCCCGACGCCAATACCAGCGCCTTCGAGTACGTGTACCTCTGGATCATGGCCAAGGAGGCCGGCACAACGGTCCAGATCGATAGCGATGCCAACGGCTCCGTCGACGATACCCAGACCTTGGCCGAGGGCGCTAACTACTACCGGCGCGGCATCCAGGAGGGGGCCACGGTTACGACCAACCATCCGGTGCAGGTGCACCTCGTGGCCGCCGACCAGGGTGATACCTTTGAGCAGCGTTGGTACCACCTGGCGCCTCGTGACCAGTGGGACTCGAGCTATTATGCCAGCGTGGGCACTGCTCCTGCGAGCTCTGGCTCGGGCTGTACTGAGGTTTGGGCCTACAACCCCAATGGCAGCCAGATCACGATCAGCGTCGACCGACCAGGCGCTGCCACTACCACTTTCAACGTGGCCGCTAACGACGCCGATGAATGGCCAGGATCTGCGACCAACTTGGCTGGACGTGGTCTCCATCTATACACTACCGGTGGTCAAGATTTCCTGCCCTTTCAGATCATCGACTGCACCAAGGACACGAGTGGTACCGAAGGGCGCCTCTTCGACTGGGGCTATCCCTTGATCCCGGCGGACCAGCTCACCTCTCAGTATCTGGTCGGCTGGGCGCCTGGCTGCACGGGTGACCCCATCTCGCCGGGGCTCTGCCAGGACCCTGACATCAACGGCGGCGCCGCCGCAAGCCGCAGCGTGATCTGGGTTACGCCCGTGCAGAACACGACGGTGTATGTCGCCTTTGACGGTGGCGACATCAACTGCCCTGGCGGTGCAGGTGCGGACTATTCCTTCAGCGCCACGGCGCTGACTTCCTACGGCCTCGTCGACGACCCGGGCGACGTCATCTCGGGCGAGGACGACTATGACATGACCGGCGCCCGCATCGTCACCTGCAACGGCGTTGACCTGGCCGTGGCCTATGGCCAGGATCCGCCCCGCTCAGGCGGCAACGACGCTGAGGCCCTGGACCTGGGTACCGTTGTCCTACCCCTGGCGGGGGACATTACCCTCGAAAAGTCGGTGGACAAGACCCTGGTACCCCGGGGCGGCTCGGTCACCTATACCTACCTTGTGCGAAGCACCGGCCAGCCGCTGAGCGACGTCTCGGTGACCGACAACAAGTGCTCGCCGGCGGTGCCGACACTGAGCGGTGGCTATAACGTCGGCGACACGGCCAACCTCGGCTTCTTGGACCCCGGCGAGAGCTGGCAGTACACCTGCAGCACCAACATCTACCACCAGACCACCAACGTGGCCTTTGCCAGCGGCACACCCGATGGCGGCACAACCTACATCGACAGCCCGCCTGACGAGGAGACGGTCAACGTTACCGACCCGGCCGCCATCGGCGACTATGTCTGGTTCGACGAGGATGGCGACGGCGACCAGGATGCTGGCGAGGCCGGCATTCCCAACGTCAAGGTGGAGCTGCTGGACAACCAGAACGCCGTAGTGGCCACAACCTGGACCGACGCCGACGGCGGCTACGTCTTTACCGGACTTGCGCCCGGAACCTATACCGTCCGCATCGACACGACCACGCTGCCCGATCCAGATGGCGCGGGTCCTGCTGGCCTGCACCCGACCTACGACGAGGATAGCGGAACGACCAACCCCGATCACCAGACCAGCGTGACCGTAGCCGCCGGCGACGAGCACATGACGGCCGACTTTGGCTACAACTGGGCGACGCCTGGCGAGACCAACGACCCTGGGAATCAGAATGAACCCAAGGGCGCCATCGGCGACCGGGTCTGGATCGACGCCGACGGCCAGGGCGACCAGGATCCGGGCGAGCCCGGACTGGGCGGCGTTGGCGTGGTGCTGAACTATGACTCGGACGGCGACGGCGTGATCGACAAGGTCTATGGTACCACGACCACGGATGACGCTGGCATGTATATCTTTGACGAACTGCCGCCAGGTATCTATACAGTCGTCATCGTCGGCGGCGCGACGCTGCCAAGCCCTGGCGATGCGGCGGTCACTTCCGGCCAGGCGCCATCCGGCTATGGCCAGACCGGCGACCCCGACGACACGGTCGACAACAAGACGACCGATCCGGTCGTATTGGGGCCGGGTGATGTTTACCTCAATGCAGACTTTGGCTACCAGCCCTCGGGCAACAGCGGCACCATCGGCGACATCGTCTGGCTGGATGCCGATGCCGACGGTGTTGGCCCCAATGGCAATGGTGCCAGCCCAGGGGACGACGATTCCGAGTATGGCATTCCCAATGTGACTGTGGCCCTCATCAAGGACTCCAACGGCAATGGTCAGTGGGATGCTGGTGAGCCGATTATCGCTACCGACGTCACCGACGAGAACGGCGCCTATTCCTTTACCGGCCTGCCCCTGGACGATGGAGACGGCGATGCCGACTACCTGGTCTGGGTCAATGACACCGACAACGTACTTGGCGAGCAGGCCCCGACCTATGACAAAGACGGTACGTCACCGGCTGCCGGGCAGGAGACCGGGCTGGGGATCAGCGCCACGGCGCTGGCCGACAGCGCCGGAAACCGGCAGCGGTTGGACCAGGACTTTGGCTACGCCCCGCCCGGACACGATACGGGCGAGGGTCTCATCGGCGACACGATATTCCTGGACCGGAACGGGGACAACACGCCCAATGCCGGCGAGGGATTGGAGGGTGTGCGGGTCTGGCTCTACGACTCGACCGGTACCACCCTCCTGCGCACGACTCATACCGACGAGAATGGCAACTACTACTTTGGCGACCTGGAGCCTTCGGGCACCTACCAGGTCTGGGTCGATACCACGACCCTGCCCAATGGCGGCGCCGGGCTGACCAACACCGTCGATCCCGATACGGCCAGTCCTGGCGATAGCAAATCGACGGTCAACCTGGGCGCTGATCCCGATGGTATCGACCTGGACCAGGACTTTGGCTACCGTGACACTAGCGACCCGAACACCATCGAGGGTACCCTATGGAATGATCGGGATGCCGATGGCCTTCTGGAGGGCGCGGAACCGGGCCGCTTTGCCAACGTCAAGGTGGCGCTCTACGACAGCGGTGGTGACATCGTCGGCTACACCTACACCGACAACAATGGCTTCTTCCAGTTCACGGGTCTCCCGGATGGCACCTACACCGTGGACGTGGTCGATGACGGCAACGTGCTGAACGGCTTCTGGCACTCGTTGGGCACGGCCAATACCGACAACAACAGCCAGGTGGATCCCTACACCACCAGTGTGGGGCCTGGCCAGAGGCTGGTCAACTGGGCCGACTTTGGCTACTATGTGGACCCGGGCGCCCTGGGCAACTGGGTCTGGAATGACGTCAACGGCGATGGCATCCAGAATGACGGCGCAAAAGGCATCCCCAACGTCGAGGTCAAGCTGCAAATCACCTACCCCGGTGGCGCCACCGTCACTGTGACCACCAAAACCGATGCCAGCGGTTACTATAGCTTCCCCAACCTGCTGCTGGATGAGGACTATAACGGCGACACCAGCACCGCCCCGGAGCCAAGCTACCAGATAAGTATCAACATTGCTCAGCCAGCTCTGGCGGCCTTCACCTTTCCATCCCCACTATCCCCACCAGCTTTAGGCAACCAGTTCAACGACTCGAACAACCCTGCTGGTACCAGCGCTCAGCCGACGCAAGGTATGACGGATGTATCCTCCGCAGCGGATGGTACTGCGCCCGCCTCCTACGACTATGGGTTTGGCGGCGCGCCAACGGGGGTCGAAGGCGTCATCGTCGGGACCTTTACGGCGGCGTGGGAAGGCGATGAGATCGTGGTCCGGTGGGCCACGGTCAGCGAACTGGATGTCAAGGGCTTTTACGTCTATCGCGCTACGTCTGAAGAGGGCACGCGGACCAAACTCAATGACGACTTGGTGCCCAGCGCCATGCCGGGCAGCCCGACGGGTGCGGACTACAAGTATGACGACGAAACGGCGCAGCCTGGGGTCAAGTACTACTACTGGCTGGAGGGCATAGATCTGCGCGATGGGGCAACGCCCTACGGCCCGGCCGTGGTGGTGCCCTACCGTGGCTATCTGCCGCTGCTCTTCAAGAACCACTAGCCTTAGCGGCCAGCGTGCGACCAAGACAGATGCCCACGCCGGAATGTTCTCCCGGCGTGGGCTTTCCCACGCAGCCCATATGGCCTGCAGGAGGCGTCCCAGGTCTAGGGCGCAGGGCTGATGATGTTCAGGCCCAATTTCCACCTCGGGGGGGATGGACAGGGCGCCAGCTCATGATACACTGGGCTGTGGGTGTCTATTTGTTTCTACCAAACCTGTCTCGTTCCTACCACCTTCTACCTCAACTTGTCAAGGAAATTGCACCTTGTTGGAGGAGTCTAGCGGCGTCGGAAACGCGCACCCAGTTCGGTGGTCAGTACGCGGAAGGGGTGCCAGAACCGCGCCAGCCGGACAGCGCCGGGGGCAGCCAGGGCATAGCGGTAGCTGAGCCACTCGTCGCCGGGCAGCAGGATAAAGCGCCCAAAGCGCAGCCATCCGGCCGGCCCGTCGATGAGCGCCAGATGGAGCTGGTAGGGACTGTCCGTACTGTTGGGCACGGGAGGGCGCGCATGGAACCGCGGACTTGGCCGTACTGTTGGGCGTCGCGGACGGGGCGCGCCCACTGGGGCGCTACCAGGCGGCGGACCCAGCGCCGGCGCAGGGCGCCAGGTTGTAGATCTGCCAACACCCGGTCGGGGATGGGCGTGCCCAGCAGTTCGCGGCTGAAGGACAGGCCGAAATAGACCGGGACGCGTACCTGGAAGGCCGAGGCCCTCTCCAGGAGTCGATCCCAGTTGAGGCCGGGATAGGCGGCGACGGTGCGGTCGATGTCGGTCAGGTTTAACAAATGGGCATAGCCATGGCCAAAGCCCCAGTGCAGGCAGAGGTGCAGCAGGCCGTCCTCGGGGCACAATTGCCAGGGTGGTCCCGGCCGTCGCTCAAGCGGAGCGGCAAGGCGGCCTGCCACAGGGCCTCCATGTCGATGCGCGTGGCGTGGTGCAGCCACTTGTGGGTCGTCAGATGCCAGTGCAGGTCCAGCATCAGGTTGCCCACCGGCGAGGTCGCGGTGGAGGTTGATCTCGCCGCTGTAGCGCGCCTCGTAGGCAAAAGAGTGGCCGGGTGGTCCAGGCTGGGCCTGGTAGCCCAAGGGGCGCCAGGGCCTCGGGAACCTGTGGAACCTGGTCGCGGGGCACCAGGATGTCGAGATCGACCATGGGCCGGGGGGCGATGCCTTCATAGACTGTGCTGGCCAGGGCTGCGCCTTTGAGCGCCAGTGTGGGAATACCAGCCTCGGCCAGGCGGCCCAGGACGCGATCCAGCTCCTGGAACTGGAGGGTATTGAGCCTGGCGGCGCCATAGTAGGCCTGCCGGAGTTGCTCCTGGATCTCGGGTGGAGCGGCCAGGTTCTTCTGTTGGAGGGCGGCGTACAACTGGGGTGCGACGCCATCCCGTTGTGCCAGCTCGACGATGCTGGTCCAGGATCCGGGTCCGGGTAGGGCAGGGGCCTCGGGCCGCTGGCCAGCGGCCAGCAGATGGCATAGGGAAGCCCAGGTGGTGCTTTGCTCAACCATGGGGGGATTATAACCGGCTTGGACGAAAGGAGCAAGTCCAACCGCGTAGATCTGACAGGTTTGTCCTCCATGCGCAGGACTGGGAAGATCCACAGTCTGGCCCAGGACCCGTACCTGCTGGACACGAGGAAAACCTGTCAGGTCTGGATCCAAAAGGGATGGACTGGGGATGGTGGCCGTACTGCGATTTGCGCAGATGTGGGTTTGTGGTATAATAACCAAGCGTGGGGGAGAACACATCCCACTATTGGAGTTCAATCGAGAATGGTCGATTCTTTAGCAGTTCAACTCGAAAAAGACCCGTCGGTCGTCCACCGGGAGATAGCCGGTGAGTCGATCCTGGTCCCTATTCGCAGCCGGTCGGCCGACCTGGAGAGCATCTTTACCCTGAACGCATTGGGATCGCGTATCTGGGAGCTGATGGATGGCGACCGCTCGCTGGCCGAGATCAAGGAGCTACTGGCCGCAGAGTATGACGTGTCGCCGCAAGAGTTGGAATTGGACCTGCTCGAGTTCGTCGACCAACTGGTCGAGGCTGGCGTAGTCAGAGAGGTTGTCTAGGTGGACTGTCCGCACGTGCCTGATCTCCCGTTTGGCGAACTTGCCGGTAGGATCCGCAAGCAAGCCTACGAGAATAGGATCCCGCTCAGCGGCACGCTGGAGCTTACCTACCGCTGCAACAACAACTGTGTGCACTGCTACTGCAACCTCCCGGCGGGCGACCGCAGCGCGAGGTCCAGGGAGCTGAGCGGCTCGCAGGTGAAGGCCATCCTGGACGAAATTTCCGAAGCCGGGTGCCTGTACCTGAGCATTACGGGCGGTGAGCCGCTCCTCCATCGCGACTTTGCAGAGATCTGGGTCCATGCCAAGGAAAAGGGTCTTCTTGTCTCTCTGATGACCAATGGCACCGCGATCACGGAGGACGTGGCTGGCCTTCTGGCTGACTATTACCCGCTCGCCGTGGCCATAACGGTGTATGGCATAACGCGGGAGACCTACGAACGCGTGAGCCGGGCGCCGGGTTCCTACGACAAGTGTATGGACGGCATCGACAGGCTCATGGCGCGGGGGATCAAGCCCAACTTGAGGACGATTCCCATGGCCGCTAGCAGCGGCGACGTGGGGGGCGTGAGGGCCTTTGCCAAGGAGCGCGGGCTCAAGTTTCAGTTCGACCCACTGCTCACGCCGCGCAAGGACGGCGGAGCGTACGACTTTACGCAGAGGCTGTCGCCTCGAGAGATCGTCGAGCTCGACCTGCTGGATGAGGAGCGAGTCGAAAGTTTTCGAGATCTGGCGTATGACCGGCCTGCTGCGCCGGTCAATGGGGATCTGTTTCATTGTGGCGCGGGCGCCATCTCATTCAGTATCAACCCCTACGGGGAATTGGGCATGTGTCTCATGTCATCCCCTGCCTTCCCAGGATACGATCTGCTGTCGGGCTCGTTTGCGGAAGGTTGGTTCGATCATATCCCCGTCTGAGAGATCGAAAGATTACTCGCAGCTTCGCGTGTGTGACCTGTGACAAGCGAGTCATCTGCGGCTGGTGTCCGGTGTGGTCGGATTTGGAGAACGGCAATCCGGAGAGCCCGGTAGAGTACCTGTGCCAGGTGGCGGACCACCGGGCGGTCGTTCTCGGCTTGGGCCAGCAGGGGCAGCATTCTGGCGAGCTGTCGTGACCAAGTTCTGACATAGGAGGACATGTATGGAGAAGGCCGAACGCAAAGCGTACGAGAAGCCAAGGATCGAACGTGTGGAGCTGAGGGTCGAAGAGGCCGTACTCGGTGTTTGCAAGACCGCTACCGGGGGCGCCGCGAACCCTCCCGACTGCGTTATCGGAGTCTGCCTCGAAGAGATCGGTAGCTAGTGCTGCCTGGTCGAATTGGACAGCATTAGCGTCTTCTCGGTTGGCGGCTTTGCTTTTGCTCTGCAAGGGCAAGTTTCCGTCGAAATTCAGGATCTGTACCTGCCCTTCATGGAATCAGGTTTGGCACCTGATGTTGCCGTCAGGTTGCGCCTCCGTGATGCGGTGGTTCGTGGTGCCCGTAGTGAGTTATCGCCTATCTTCGATACCGGGGATGCCTGGTCTCTACACCGTGAGGGCGATCACTACCTACTCAGTGTGCCATCGGCTGGCAACGGGAGGGCGACCTACTGCGAGGCTCTGATTTCTGATGATCTGAAAGATGTTGATCTATATCTGGCGCGGGAGCTGCTGACCGGCAGCGTGGCCGGTCGTCCCGCCTTGCGCCTGGAAGTCCCTGATGTACCCGCTGGCCGAGTTGCTGCTCATCTGGATCCTGGCGCGGCGGGATGGCATCCTGGCCCACGCGGCCGGCGTCGTCGATGGCGCGAAGGGCTATCTGTTCGTTGGGAACAGCGGCCACGGCAAGACGACGATGGCCCGCCTGTGGGCCGAGGGTGCAACGATTCTCAACGACGATCGCATTGTCGTCAGGCCTCGCGACGGGCGCTTCTGGATGTATGGCACTCCCTGGCACGGCGACTACCAGCGGGTATCACCCGGCGCATTCCCCATCAGCAAGGTCTTTTTCCTCTCCCAATCGACCTCCAACCAGGCCCAGCCCAGATCCACCTCGGAAGCGGCCACACTGCTCCTGACGCGCTCCTTTCTTCCGCTCTGGGATCGGACGGCCATGGCCAGCCTCCTGTCCTCCTGCGCTGAGATTGCCTCGGCGGTGCCCTGCTACGACCTGGGTTTCCTGCCCGAACCCGGCATTGTCGACTATGTGAGGGGCCTGGCCTAGTGTTCAGAGTCCGATGATACACTGTTCCGCACAGGACCTGGCGCAGCTTGGCGACCTGGTCCTGAAGCAGGGCGCCGAGTTGCGGTTCCGCGCCGCAGGCACGAGCATGCAACCCGTGATCCAGGATGGCCAAACCATCAGGGTCGCGCCCGCGCCGGCGGGCGGAACCCGGTTGGGCGACATCCTCTTTTACCGCAGTGGCGCGGACCGGGCCGTGGTCCATCGTTTGCTCAAGCGCGTCCAGACGGCGGGAGGGGTGCTGTTGTTGACCAAGGGCGATGCCTGCGCCAGCGCCGATCCGTTGGTGCCGCCGGAGCGGGTGTTGGGCCGGGTTGTCGCTATCGAGGCCATGGATGGGCGGCTGCTTCGATTGGATCGGGGGCTGAACCTCTTGCGGGCCAGGCTTTACGCCTGGCTGTGGCTGGCCTCCCCCTATCTGCGCCGGGCGCTGGGCAAACGGCCCACCTTTGGCGCTCTTTTGCGCCAACTGCTGCTGCCCAGGTAATCGCGACGCTGCGGGCGAGGCTCGGAAGCCTCGCTCTTTTGTTGCGGATTCCGCAGGCTGCTCGCGCCAGGTCACAGTGGGGCGTACCTAGCCGCAGAGCAGATGGGCCGAAACAGGCTCGAGACTGTGCGAAAGCGCTTGTGCTGGGCCCGATCCCCGCACTTCGGGGACACAGTCCAGCCCAAGCGCGCAGATTGGCGGACTGTGGTCCGCCTAGAGCAAGTGAGTGAGTTTTCGCACAGTCTGGCTTGTGCTGGACCCGATCCTCGCACTTTGGGGACACAGTCCAGCCCAAGCGCGCACGGATCGGCGGACTGTGGTCCGCCTAGAGCTAGTGAGTGAGTTTTCGCACAGTCTGGCTTGTGCTGGACCCGATCCCCGCACTTCGGGGACACAGTCCAGCCCAAGCGCGCACGGATCGGCGGACTGTGGTCCGCCTAGAGCTAGTGAGTGAGTTTTCGCACAGTCTGGCTTGTGCTGGACCCGATCCCCGCACTTCGGGGACACAGTCCAGCCCAAGCGCGCACGGATCGGCGGACTGTGGTCCGCCTAGAGCTAGTGAGTGAGTTTTCGCACAGTCTGGCTTGTGCTGGACCCGATCCCCGCACTTCGGGGACACAGTCCAGCCCAAGCGCGCACGGATCGGCGGACAGTGGTCCGCCTAGAGCTAGTGAGTGAGTTTTCGCACAGTCTGGCTTGTGCTGGACTGTGGTCCACGCAGAGCAGATGCTGATCCTTGTTGCAGGACATTCTGTTGGAAAGAGGTAGGTAGACCATTGGGTATGGCACTCAAGATCCGTTGGCTTGGTAGAGTCTTCTTTGTGTTGGTAGCTGTTGCGATGATCTGGCCCGCGTCGCCGGGCCATGCTGTTGCTTCTGAGAGAGCAATTGTAGACAATGCGGTCAGGCTGCTGTCCGCGACGGAGGTTGGAGCCACGTTCGAGGTCAGGGTACCCCGAGACCGGCTGCAGGTTGAGGCCGTATCGTCAGGTGGCCAGGAGATGTCCAAGGTGTCGATCCCTGGCTGGAGCACGACCGGGCGGGCTGGAGCGCCTGCTCTGCCCATGGTGGTGGCCACGCTGGGCGTACCGCACGGCGCTGAGGTTACGCTGAGCGTTGGCCCGGGCGCGCCCGCCTTGTTGGCCCTGCCCGCTCCCGTGGCGGCGGTGCCGGCGCTCAGTCCTGAGTGGAGTGAACCTGCGCCTGGGGTCCTGTCTCAAGGGCTGCCAACACTTGGGTTCGAAAACCAGCCCGATCCCGAGATATATGGTTCGGACCAGGCTTATCCCGGTCCCCTGGCCGCGATCGTGAGCGACCGCACAGTGAATGGCCAGCGCGTGATTGGCGTAGCGGCTTATCCGGTCCAGTACCAGCCAGACTCGGTGTTGCTCGTGGTTTATGAGGATCTGGAGATCCAGATCGCCTTCGAGGGCGGGACTGGCGGAGACGCAGAGGGATTTGCTGCCCAGCCAGGGTCCGCGGACGATGCGGGCCGCCTGGGGCGTGGAGTGTTGAACGAACTGGCAGCGGAGGCCTGGGTCCAGGGGACCGCAGCGCCCGCCGGGACGCTTGCCGCCCCATGGCTGCCGCCTGACCCGGGCTACCGGGTGTCGGTCGAGCATGCCGGCATCTACAAGCTGACCTATGGCGACCTGTCCGGTGCCGGCGTACTCGACACCAACCCCGATCCGCGGACCTTCCGGCTCTACAACAAGGGCCAGGAGGTAGCCATCCATGTGGAAGGTGAAGGCGACGGGCAGTTTGGCGTGGACGACTATGTGCTTTTTTATGGGGAAGCTGCTGACTCGAAATATACGCCCTACAACGTCTACTGGCTGACCTATGCGCCAACCGTGGCCGGTGACGAGCGGCGGATGCCGGACCGCGATGGAACGCCGGATCCCGCTGGAGGAACCTCGCCTGTTGGCCACAATGATGTCCTTCACCGCGAAGAGAACCACTACTATGTCACCATTCTGGATGGCGACCAGGACCTGGAACGCTTTGTGTGGAGCTATGTCTATGCACCCTCCATACCCCAATGGTCGCACTCCTTTTCGCTGGCCGGTCCCGCGACCGGGACGGCCATGCTCACGGTGGCTATGTTTGGTGGGAATATCCGTGACAGTTATGCCGACCCGCATCACACCGTCGTGACCCTGAACGGGGTTGAACTCGAGAACGTGGTGTGGGATGGGATCGAGTGGTACGTGATGAGCGAGCCGCTTGATCAATCTATCCTGAAAACCAGCCCGGAGGTCAATACTCTCGTGGTCTCCAGTCCCAATGACCAGGGCGAAAGCTATGATCTGGTCTACATCGACTGGGCGACGCTCGAGTTTGTGAACAGCTTTACCGCGGTGGACGATCAGCTTCGTTTCCACTATGACACCCCGGGCATTTGGACCTATGCCATCGAAGGTTTCACGACGGACGATGCGATTGTTTTTGACATAACGGATCCAAGTTCGGTGGCGCGCATTACGGGTGGTGGCCAGATCGCCGCCAATCCGGCCGCATATTCCTTCGTCGACGAGGTGGCGGCGGGCGCGGCGACCGACTATATCGTTCTGACGCCGGCCGCCTTCAGGTCGCCGGCGGGTATCGAGCTGGATACACCGTCTGACTTGGGCGCGGTGACGGGTGCGGACTGGGTCGTCGTGACGCACTCGCTATTTTCGGGGGCGGCGGCCCGGCTGACAGCCCACCGGGCAGCCCAGGGTTTGGTGGCTTTCCAGGTGGACGTCCAGGACGTCTACGATCAGTTTGGTTACGGCATAGAGGGCGCCTACCCCATCCACGATTTTCTGGAATACACCTTTTACAACTGGCAGCCGAGGCCAGTCTACGTGGTCCTCTTTGGCGATGGATCGGCCGATCCCAAGGACCATGAGAAGCGCGGTAGCGTCAGCTTCATCCCGCCCTACCTCGCGCCGGTGGATCCCTGGATCGTGGAGACGGCGGCCGACAACCGTTACGTGGCCTTTACAGATACGGGAACCTACCCGCTCCCGGACATGATGCTGGGGCGCCTGGCGGTGGACACGGAGCACCAGGCCAACGTCGTCGTGAACAAGATCATCGACTATGAGCTGGCGCCAGAACCTGGGGACTGGAAAGAGAGCGTGCTCTTTGTTGCAGACAACGACGATCCGGGGATCGCGTTCACAGATTACTCGGACGACATTATCAACTGCTGCCTTCCGGCCTCCTACCAGTACGAGAGGGTCTACTACCTGGATACGCACCCGACTTCAGGTGGAGCCAAGGCGGACATCCTAGCCAACATCACCAGCGGACAGTTCATCGTCAATTATGTCGGCCATTCCTCGGTGACGACCTGGGCTGGCGAGTCGCTTTTCGGCGTCGGAGACCTCGGGTCCCTGGGCAACGGGGGAAAACTGCCCGTCATGCTGCCCATGACCTGCTATGACGGGTACTACCACGGCCTGTATTCGTCCTCCCTGGCAGAGTCCATCGTCCGTATCGAGGGAAAAGGCGCCGTGGCAAGCTGGTCGGGAACAGGCCTGGGCGTGGCGCAGGGACACGACGAGCTGAACCGGGGCTTTTTTGACGCGCTGTTCAAAGACGGCAAGCGCACCATCGGCGAGGCAACGATGGCGGGCCTACAGCGGCTGGCGGACGGCGGCACCCACCTGGACCTCCTGGATACCTACCTCCTGTTTGGGGACCCAGCGCTCCAGCTCACGCAGGCGCCCACCTCGGTGGAACTGGCCTCTTTTGAGGCGATCGCGAAGGGGGGCCAAGCGGTGATGCTGCGCTGGCGGACGGCCAGCGAAGCTGGCGTACTGGGCTTCGATCTGTTCCGGCAGGACGCGCGGGGTACCGTCCAGCTTAATGATGGCCTCATTCCCAGCAGGGCGCCTGGCACGGCGATGGGAGCAGCCTATGAATGGCTGGATGGCCCCCTGCCCGCTGGTGAGCATCTGTACTGGCTGGAGATCATCGATCAGACCGGAGGCCGGACGCGGCATGGGCCGGCTGAGGCAGTTTTGGCTGAGTATCGCCTCCTTCTGCCTTTCGTGAGTCGATAGGAGCTCGCAGTAGGTTGCTGTTCGGCCGTACTTGCCAGGCGCTGCGGATGATGTGCAGGTCAAGGTGTGTTCAAGACATCAGGAGATAGGGGGTAGCTATGGAAAAGCGTGGAAGGTTCAGAATGGCGGGCTGGTGCCTGATCATCGTCCTGATCGTGGTGTCCCTCCCTTCAGCGGCGGGGGCGGGCAGCTTGGCCCAGCCGGGCCGGGCAGGCGCCGTCGATCTGCTTTCTTCCAGTGAGTCTGGGCTGAGTTGGTTGCTGCAGGTTCCCACGGATCGCCTGGCAGTGGAGCCGGTCGCCGTGGATGGGGAGACGTTCGCGGCCATCTCGCTGGCAGGCTGGGGCGCGACCCAGCAGGCCGGAGCGCCGGAGCTGCCGAGGCTGGTGACGGCCATCGGCGCGCCGCCCGGTGCGGAGGTGCGCGTCCAAGCCTTACCAGGCGCGGCAACTTCAAGGACGCTGCCTGGCCGGGTGCTGCCCGTGCCCACGCTGGAAGCGCGCTGGGACGGCGAGGCACTGGTCGCAGGAAGCCCGTTCCTCCCCTCACTGAAGAGCGAGCGGGTGGCCGATCCGGCGGTCTATGGGGCTGGCGGATCCTACCCCGGAACCCTGGCCGAGGTGGTGAGCGACGGCTGGGTGCGCGGACAACGGGTCGTTGGCATCGCGCTCTATCCGGTTCAGTACGAGCCTGCCACGGGTGGGCTGACGGTCTATGAGAACCTGGAGGTGCAGGTGCGCTTCGAGGGGGCTGCTGCGGCAGGACGCCCCGGCGGGGCCCAGGGCCCCGCGCACGAGGCGCTGTTCGAGAGCGAGTTGCTGAACTATGAGGCAGCGCGGAACTGGGCCAGCGCCACAGAGGCGGCGGGTCCCGAAGCCGTGCCCTGGATGCCGCCGGACCCAGGCTTCCGGGTGTACGTGGAAGAAGAAGGGATTTACAGGCTGTCCTATGGCGAGCTGCAGGCGGCCGGTGTGCTGGCCGGCAACCCCGATCCGGGGACATTCCGCATGTACAACATGGGCCAGGAGGTGGCCATCCACGTCGAGCTGGGCGGTGACGGGAACTTTGGCGCGGGGGACTATATACTCTTTTACGGGCAAGCTATCGCGTCCAAGTACAGCCGCTACAACGTGTACTGGCTGACCCACGGTCAGGGTACAACCAAGCCGATGGGCAGCCGCGATGGGTCGCCATCGGGAGGGACGGCGCCCGCGACTTTTGATGACCTGCTCCATCTGGAGCAAAACCAGTACTATGTCACGAGTCTGGTGGGTGATGAAAACCTGGAACGGTTCGTGTGGGACTATTTGTATCCGCCGGAGCGGAACAGTTGGGCGACCAGCCTTTCGCTGACGGCCCCGGCCCATGGGTCAGAGAAGGCAACGCTCAAGATCCTGGTTCATGGCGGCGATCTGCCGGACAACGCCTCCGATCCTCACCGCGTGCAGGTCTATCTCAACGGTGGTGAGGTGAAGGACGAATCGTGGAACGGCATCGGCCAGCACGAGATCATCATTGGCAATCTGAGCCAGACCCTGCTCAACGCGGGCAGCAACAACGTGGAGCTACGAGCTCCCAGGGCCGAGGACCTGGTGTACGTGGACTGGCTGGACCTAGCCTTTGCCAACACTTTTGTGGCTGGTGCCGACTCGCTGGCCTTCAACCAGGCCAATCCTGGCAAGTGGCAGTTCGGCATCGACGCCTTTAGCCAGTCCGGCGTGGCGGTCTTTGACGTAACCGACCCGGCCTCGGTGGCACGCATCCTTAACGGCAGCGTGACTCCCTCGGGCCCGAGTTTCTCCCTTGCCTTCACGGATCAGATCGCCGCTCCCACCCGCTATCTGGCTCTGGCCAGCACCGCGTTCCTGCCGGCGGCCAAGATCGAGCGCGACACAGCCTCCAATCTGCAGTCGGCAGCCAATGGCGCGGACTATGTCCTGGTAACGCACCGGGATTTCGCCGCCGCGGTGGCGCCTCTGGCGGCCTACCGGGCCGGGCAGGGGCTGCGGGTCGTGCAGGTGGATGTGCAGGACGCCTACGACGAGTTCGGCTATGGCCTGCCTAGCGCGCAGGCCCTGCGCGCGTTCCTGACCTATGCCTACGACAGATGGGTCGATCCTGCCCCCGAGTACGTGCTGCTGGTGGGCGACGGGCATTACGATCCAAAGGACTATGGGGGCCATGGGCTGGCGAGCTATATCCCGCCCTACCTGGCGCCTGTGGATCCCTATATCAACGAGACGGCGGCGGACAACCGCTATGTGTCCTTCACCGCCGGGGACGAAATCCCGGATATGATGCTGGGTCGGATGGCGGTGAATTCGGCCGCGGAGGCCACCGTCGTCGTTAACAAGACCCTGGACTATGAGAAGGCGCCCGCGCCCGGAAGCTGGAACAACCGCGTGCTCTTTGTGGCTGACGATCCTGAGGCGGGCGCCAACTACCCCAAGATGTCGGACGATCTGATCGCTTGCTGCCTGCCGGGCAGTTATGGGTCGCCGAAAGTCTACTATACGGTGACCCATCCCACACCCGCTGGGGCCAGGGCCGCCATCCTTTCGGCCATCAGCGCCGGACAGTTGATCGTACACTATAACGGCCACGCGCTGACGTTCCGGTGGGCGGACGAGTCGCTGTTCAGGTCGAGTGACATCCCGTCCCTGGCCAACGGAAACCGCCTGCCCATCATGCTGCCGATGACGCGCTACGATGGCTACTTCCACCAGCCGGTCCCCTCCTCCCAGGGCTCCATGGGCGAAGGCATCGTTCGCGCTGACGGGAAGGGGGCCGTGGCCAGTTGGTCGCCGGCGGGCGTCAACCTGTCGACAGGGCAGGCGGAGCTCGACAGCGGCTTCTTTGATACGGTCTTCAAGGCCGGCAGTAGAGTCGCAGGTCAGGCCGCTACGGCCGGCAAGGTGCGTCTGTGGGCGACCGGCAAGAACCAGGACCTGGTGGACACCTTCATATTCTTGGGCGATCCAGCGCTGGCGATCCATCCGCTCTGGGATGGGGCGTCTATCTTTCTTCCGGTGATCCAGAGGACTGCTCACTAGATCTGCCAGTGCCATGTCGCGGCTGTGCTGAGACCAGTCCCCCAGTTCGCAATGGGTGGGCTGGTCTCTGTTCATCGGTCGCAAGATCCCGAGGTTGCCGTTCCAGGCACATCAAGCACGCCCTGCCGGTCCGCTACGGCGACGTGCCTCCGGATCATCTGCTGTAATGCAGCTAACGGAGAAAAACCGAAATTCAGGTTGTAATGGGATGGTGGTATAATCATTGAGGAACTCCGTATTCGGGCAAGCTCGGGGCAAGTCGTGATGGGAGATAGGCACATGGGACGAAATGCGCGGTGGTTTGGAAGAACTGGATTGCTGGTGACCGCACTGGTGCTGGGCGCCATGCTGCTGATGCTCACTGTCGCCCTGGCCGCCGAGGCGCCGAGCGCTGTCCAGACGCAAGAGGGGGATGGACTGCGTCTGGTTTCTGCATCTGAGGCGGAGGTGGTATTCCGCGTCTCTCTGCCCCCAGATCTGTTGGATCTTGAGCCACTCTCCATCGATGGCCAAGCGTACGTGCAGCCGCGGATCACGGGCTGGGCGACCAGTGGGAGCCCGGGTGCGCCGGAGCTGCCCTATGTGCTGGGCGCCATCGGGGCGCCCCCTGGCACCCAGGTGCGGGTAGAGATAGAGCCGGGCACGGCGTACAGGTTCGAGCTCTCGGCGCCCGTGGCGCCGGTGGCAACCATCACGGCCGGGATGGACTGGGAAGCCCTCGGAAATGGAGAGCTGGCCCTCCCACGGCCGGCCCGGGATCTTGAAATGGATGCGGCGGTTTATGGCGCGGGTGGCTCCTACCCGGGAGCGCTGGCCGAGGTCGTGAGTGATGCCCAGGTACGGGGCCAGCGCGTGGTGGGCATCGCCGCCTATCCAGTGCAGTACGAACCCACGACTGGCGTGCTGACGGTCTATGAGAATCTTGAGGTACGGGTGCGCTTCGAGGGGGCTGGCGCCGTTGGGCGCCCTGGGGCTGTAGTTGCGGCCGAGTCCCCGGTTTTTGAATCGCTGTTCGAAGGCGGGTTGTTGAACTACGATCAAGCCCGGGCGTGGCGCCGAGGGCAAGAGCCAGCGGTTCCTGACGTCGCGCCGTGGACGCCTCCGGAGCCTGGATACCGCGTCTATGTGGAGAAGGAGGGGTTCTACAGGCTAACGCATGGAGAGCTACAGGCGGCCGGTGTATTGGCTGGAGACCCCGATCCGGGGACCTTCCGCATGTACCACCAGGGCCAGGAGGTGGCGATTCACGTCGAGTTGGGTGGCGACGGCAGCTTTGATTCAGGCGATTATCTGCTCTTTTACGGGGAGGCGGTAGCATCCAAGTACACGCGGTACAATGTGTACTGGCTGACCCACGGCCAGGGCTCGACCAAAGCGATGGGCGATCGGGATGGGACTCCGGCAGGAGGAACGACACCGGCCACCTTTGTCGACCACGTCCATCTGGAGACAGACAAGTACTATATCACCAGCCTCATCGGCGATGAGAACCTGGACCGGTTCGTCTGGGACTACCTTTACCCCCCTTCCAAGCCGCAGTGGTCGCACACGTTTCCGCTGGCGGAACCTGTGACCGCCGGGCCGTACACGGCAACGCTGACCCTGGCGATGTTTGGCTCCCTGAAAAGCCCCATCACGCCAGATCACCACACAAAGATCTTTGTAAATGGTACACCTGTGGAGGATGCCACCTGGGACGGCACGGCCTGGCGCATCTCGACGCCCAAAGTCAAGCAGTCGTTGTTGGTATCCGGGCCAAATACGATAGCCGTTCAGGCCCCCAACGACTTGGGTGTGGGATACGATCTGGTGTACATTGATGAGGCGGACCTAGTGTACACCAGCACATTTACAGTCGCCGGCGATGCCCTGTCCTTTGCCTACGACGTGACGGGTACCCTGGACTATGTGCTGGAGGGCTTTACGACTTCTGACATTGTCGCCTTTGACGTGACGGACCCCACCTCGGTCAAGACCATCTCCGGCGGGAGCACCGCCGCCTCCGGGCCGGGCTATGCCTTCACCTTTTCCGATGCGGTGTTGGGTCTGAAGGACTACAGGGTGCTGGCGCCGGCCAACTACCGGTCTGTGGTACGGATCGAGCAGGATACGCCATCCCACCTGCAATCCGCGGCCAACGGGGCGGACTATATTGTGGTCACCCATCCGGACTTTGCTGCGGCGGTCGCGCCGCTGGCTGCCCACCGGGCAGCGCAGGGGCTGCGCGTGGTCCAGGTGGAGGTACAGGACGTCTACGACGAATTTGGCTATGGCATGGCCGGGGCGCAGGCCATCCAAGCCTTTCTCAAGTATGCCTACAGCACCTGGAAAACTCCCGCTCCATCCTACGCGCTACTGGTGGGTGATGGGCACTATGACCCCAAGAATAACGGCGGGCACGGGCTGCCCAGCTATATGCCTCCCTACCTGGCGCCGGTGGATCCGTGGATAACTGAGACGACGGCGGACAACCGTTATGTGTCTTTCACGGGAGGGGATCAGGTTCCAGACATGATGTTGGGCCGCCTGGCGGTGAACTCGGCCGCCGAGACGACCGTGGTCGTAAACAAGATCCTGAACTATGAGCAGAATTCGCCCCCTGGGGATTGGCGCCAGGAGGTACTCTTGGTGGCGGACAATGAGGACCTTGGCGGGAAATTCGACAAACTCTCGGACGATCTGATCGCCTGCTGCCTGCCGAGCCCCTACTTGCCCCAAAAGGTCTATTACAAGGTAACGCATGCCACGGTCGGCGAGACCAACACGGCCATCCGCTCCCGCATCAGCGACGGCAAGCTGCTGGTGAACTATATTGGGCACGCTTCCATCACCAATTGGGCCGGCGAACCCCTGTTCAGGTCCACGGAAGTCCCCTCGCTGACCAATGGCGAGAAACTGCCGATCATGCTCGGCATGACCTGCTACGAGGGTTACCACCACCGCCCTCTGCCGCCCAAGGACGACGCGCTGGCCGAGGTCATTGTGCGCGCGGCAGGCAAGGGCGCGGTCGCCAGTTGGTCCCCGACCGGCCTCGGCGTGGCGACGGGGCACGACCAATTGAACCGCGGCTTTTACAAAGCAGTCTTCCAGGGGGGGAGCCGCATCCTGGGCGAGGCGGTGATGGCCGGCAAGCTCCAGCTTGCCGCCTCTGGCCAGAGCCCCGATCTGTTGGACACCTTTACCCTCTTTGGCGACCCGGCCCTCCAGATCAATGCCCTGGACGCGGATCTTCAGCTTGACAAGGCCGTCGAGCCGGCGGGCCTGGTCGAGCAGGGCCAGGTATTGACCTATACCCTGACCTTCAGCAATGCCGGTCCGTCCATGGCTCACGGCGTCGTGCTGACCGACGTGGTTCCCGCCGAGCTGGTGGGCGCCACGGTGGTGTATTCCAGTCCCAACGTCCTTGGCCAGAGACCTGGCACTCCCTTTGCCTGGGAGATCGCTGACCTGAGTTCCGGGGAGGGTGGCGAGATCCAATTCGCCGGTACAGTGCCGATCGCTTCGCTGCCCGGTCCGTACACAATCAAGAACGAGGCCGAGATCACCATGGCCGAGCCGGATAGCGATCCGTCGAGCAATACGGCCTTCACCAACACGCCGGTAGCCGGCCAGATCTATGGTCTCTACCTGCCCTTGGTAGCGAAGCGCTTCGATCCGCAGTTGTACGACGATTTTGAGAACCCCAGGTACGACATTTCCTTCAACCCCAATCTGTGGGACCGGGCCGGGCATCCAGCCTATGGGATCCGGCAGTGGGCGGGTACCCTGGCCTTTGAGGGCGATACAGCGCCTGCCAATACGGGCGCTGAAATGTACTTGAAACAACCCCAGCAGCGCAGCCTGAGCGAGGTTCAGGAGTTCGAAGCGGAACTCAAGTTCGACTCAGGACAGGTCGGGGGCTATGCCTCGGTCAAGATCCAGACCGTAGCCGGCCTGGGCAGCGGCCAGGGTTGGTGGACGCAGTGCACGCTGGCCGCTGCGGACAGCGTGGCGCCCTCGATCGTCTGCGACGTGTCCACCTACGATGGCACGGGTGACGCCAGAGAATACCGGTCTCCCGTGGTACCCACCCAATTCGATACCTGGTATACCGTCCGGATCGAGACAGATCCTGATACCGCCCGACTGAGTTTCTATGTGGACGGTGTCCTCATCGGCACGCATCTTCCCCAGGACGCTGCCGCGCTCAAGACCGCCAAACTGAGCCCCAAAGTCGGGGTCTGGAACGGGGCGGCAGGGACAACCGCTACCCGCCACGTAGACGAGGTACGCATCACGCCAGCAAGGTGACAGGGGCGGCTGCAAACCTGACGGATACTGATTCGTAGCTAGACCTCGGAGGTTTTCTTCAACCTCCGAGGTCTTTTGGATCGGCAGCAACGGGATCGATCTCTGTACTTGGGTGTGCCTGTCGAGATGGATCCATGCCGAAAGCCGTCATAAGATTCGGACCCATCCGTCGTCGCAAGCTCCCTTTCCCTTTTTTGGGGGAAACGCTACCCCGAGGGCACACGCCGGGACAGTGGCACAGTGGCACAGTAGAACCCTCACCCATGGAAGCGAGACCAGACCTGACA
The DNA here is from genome assembly GCA_963700285.1 of uncultured Chloroflexia bacterium. GTDB lineage: Bacteria > Chloroflexota > Anaerolineae > JAAYZQ01 > JAAYZQ01 > CAWANP01. Next base: position 39,062 of record CAVOXA010000007.1, read on the forward strand.
GGTTTCTTGGCAATAGTTGCAGGATTTGCGCCGCCCAAGGACGACGCATACGCATGATGCTGCCGATCTGACGCAAACCTGTCAGGTCTTTGTTGATACCCAGATCTGCCAGCGTTGACAAATGAGCAGGGGCGTGATATGATGTCGGGGCCCTTTGGGCCTCAGACTGATTGTGGGAGGTTGAGCGATGTGGACCCTATGCCCGCGTCCGCTCCTTGAAGCTGGTCTCTGACTCCATACACCTCGCTAATGGTGGCAGTCTGCCGCTGCCCTTGACGTTCCTTGCTTGTACCAAACCCACTTTGAGACTGACGTTCCAACGTTGAAACGTTCCAACGTGAAACTGTAACCTTTGAGGAGGATGACCCATGATCAGACCGAAACTGGAATTCCTGTCGCCGGAAGGCGTGGGGCGTGCCATTGACGAGGCCTACGAATTGCTGTGGGATCCTGGGGTACGCGTCCACTATGACGAAGCGCTGAAATTGCTGGCCGAGGCCGGCGCTACCGTGGATATGGAGTCGCGTGTGGCCCAGATCCCCCGTGACCTGGCCGAGCGATGCGTCGCGACGGCACCCAGTTCTTTCCATCTCTACGACTTTTACGGGGAGCCGCTCGTCCACTATGGCGGCGACGATATTCACTACGATCCCGGATCGGCGGCCATCGAGATCGCCGACTATGACGCCAAAGAGTCGCGTGTGCCCGTGACGGCCGACCTCGAGAATTTCGTGCGCCTGGCCGACACGCTGCCCCAGATCGACGCCCTGGCCACCAGCATCGTCTGCGGCGACGTGCCCCAGAACATGGCCGATTGGTACCGCCTGTACCTGGTCCTGCTCTACGGCAGCAAGCCGATCGTGACCGGTACCTTTGCCATCGAGAGCTTTGCCATCATGCACGAGCTGCTCATCGCCGTATCAGGCAGCGCGGAGGCCTTGGCCGAAAAGCCGCGGGCGGTCTTTGACGTCTGCCCCTCGCCACCACTGCTGTGGAGTGACATCACCTGCGCCAACCTCATCGACTGCGCCCGCGCGGGCGTGCCTGCCGAGCTGGTCTCCATGCCTCTGACCGGCGCCACCGGCCCGCAAACCGTCATTGGCTCGGCCGTACAGCACGCCGCCGAGTGCCTGAGCGGTATCACCATCCACCAGTTGGCCAAGGCTGGCAGCCCCATCGTCTGGGGCGGCTCACCGGCTTCCTTTGACATGCGCACCGGCACCACGCCCATGGGCGCCATGGCCACCATGATGCTGGACTGCACCTATACCCAGATTGGCAAGAACATCAAGCCCGGCGGCGGCCTGCCAACGCACGCCTACCTGGGCATGGCCGACACCAAGATCGTGGACGCCCAGACCGGGCTGGAGACGGCCTCGGGCGCCATTCTGGGCGCGCTGGCCGGTGTCAATATGATGTCCGGGCCGGGCATGATGGACTTTGAGAGCTGCTTCAGCCTGGAGAAGCTGGTCATCGACGCCGAGATTGTAGGCATGGCCAAGCGGCTGGTGCGCGGTGTGGACGACACGGCCGATCCGCTGGCGCTGGACGTGATGCGCGAGATCGGCCACGCCGGCAATTTTCTCAAGAGCAAGCACACCCGCCGGTACTTTCGCAAAGAGGACTATATCCCCACCGAGGTCATCGACCGCGACTTCCGGCAGACCTGGTTCGACAAGGGAGCGCTGGACATCAACGCCCGCGCCCACCGTCGCGTTCAGGACCTGATCGCGGCCTACGAGCTGCTGCCGCTGCCCGATGACATCGTTCGCGATCTGGAGTCGATTGCCAGCCGCCACGCCAGAGAAGCGGGGCTGGACAAGCTGCCAGCGCGCACGGTGCGCTAACCTAGCCCAAGCTCCAGCAATACGCAACACGCAACACGTGTTACGTGCTACGTCTTGCTGCTACATGTCACGTGCATCAAAGGAGACAACCATGTCTGAAGAACTGTACAAGGCAATGGCCCAGGCGGTCATTGAGGGAGACGACGAAGAGGCGGAGGCCCTGGCCCGGCAGGCGTTGGACCAGGGCGTCGACGCGCTGGCCTGTATCAACCTGGGCTACACGGTTGGCATGGATGAGGTCGGTGAGCTGTTCTCGACCGGCGAGTACTTTTTGCCTGATCTGATTCTGGGCGGCGAGGCCATGAAGGCCGCCCTGGCTGTCCTGGAGCCGGCGCTGAAGGCGGCGGGCCAGGAGCGGGCGGTGCTGGGCCGCGTGGTCCTGGGCACGGTCAAGAGCGACATCCACGAGATCGGCAAATCGCTGGTGGGTACGATGCTTTCGGCCAACGGCTTTGAGGTCTATGACCTGGGGATCGACATCGAGTCCTCCGAGTTCGTGGCCAAGGCCCGCGAATACAATGCCGACATCGTGGCCCTGTCGGCCCTGCTGACGACGACCATGCTGCACCAGCGAGAGGTGATCGAGCACCTGGCCGAGGCGGGACTGCGCGACCAGGTGAAGGTGATGGTCGGCGGCTCACCCGTAACGCGGGGTTGGGCGGACCAGATCGGGGCCGACGGCTTTGCCGAGGACGCGGCGTCCTCTGTGCCCGAAGCCAAACGTTTGATGGGTATCTAGGAAAAATCACCGCGGAGAGGCAGAGTTCGCAGAGAAAACATAGACATAATGTTTCACTCTGTGTTCTCCGCGTCTCCGCGGTAAACGCTCACTGGAGGATTCGTGGAACTGACCGGTACCATCGTCCCGTTGGTGACGCCCTTTGAGGCTGAAGAGTTTGATGCGCAGGCCATGGGCCAGCTCATCGCCTGGGTGCTGGAGCAGGGGGCTGACGCCCTGATGCCCACGGCGCTGACGGGTGAGGGCCCCTTGCTGTCGGCAGAAGAGACCGTGGCGGTGTGGGCCGCGGTCTTTGAGCTGGTCGATGGCCGCGCGCCAGTTCTTCCAGCCATTATCTCGGCGACGACGCGCGAGTCCAGCTACCTGGTTCGTATCGCCGAGGGGATGGGCGCGGCGGCGGTCATGGTCGCGCCTGTTCTGCCCGAGCTTTACGCCGGGCGCTCGCATGACGACGTCTGGGCCTTCTATGCCGACGTCGCAGCCGTCACGGCGCTGCCCATCATCCTGTTCAACTACCCGTCGCTGACCGGCGTAGATTTCACGCCGCCGCTGGTCGCCCGCCTCGTCGAGATCGACAACATCCGCTACATCAAGGAGAGTTCGGGCGACACCAGGCGGGTGCACGGCCTGCAACGCGCCCTCGGCGACCGGCTTTCGGTGATCTGCGGGACGCCCAATACGGCGCTGGAATCGCTGGCCCTGGGCTGCAGGATCTGGATCACGGGTGTCATGAACGCGGTGCCCAGGTCGGCGCAACAGTTGATGGCGGCTGTGGACCGGGGGGATCTGCCCCTGGCTCGCCGCATCTACCACGGGCAGATCTTGCCGGTGGTAGACGTACTGGCCGGAAACTATAATCCCACGGGCACCATCAAGGCTGCCGTCCGCGCTCGTGGCGTCGATGTGGGCGTGCCCCGGCGGCCGGGCGGTGATGTGTCGCCGGAAGATTGGCTGCACTTGAAGGCGCTGATGGCCGGGATAGCGCGGGCCGAGGCGCGGACGGCCCAGATTCTTGAGTAGCCGCGACGCAGCCAAGGCGAATGCCTATCCCGAGGGACAAAGGAGATCTGCGTCGGCTCAACCGAGATCCTTCGCTGGTGCTACTAATGACACCGGTCCTGTCACTGCGAGGCCCGTCGTTTGGGCCGAAGCACCGCCACGAGGCCTCGCGGTGGCAGTCCCCGACTCTGTCGCAAGTGGGGATTGCTTCGTCGGCCTACGGCCTCCTCGCAATGACCTGGTCAAGGGGGTGTCACTCGCAATGACCTGGTCAAGGGGGTGTCACTCGCAATGACCTGGTCAAGGGGGTGTCACTCCATTTGGAGTGGCGCCCTGCGCCATGGAACACTCAGGATGACGGCCTCTGAGCCGCAGCACCAGGAGCCTATTCTGGCGTAGCATGCGCCTGGTGGTTCGAAATGGAGGGTAAAATGGGCTTCAAGTATGCAGTATTGGGTGCGGGCCGGCAGGGGACCGCCTGCGCCTACGACATGATCCGGTTTGGCGAGGCTGACAGTGTCGTGCTGGCCGACCAATCGCTGGCACTGGCCCGGGATGCAGCGGCCCGAGTCAACCGGCTCCTGGAGACAGACAAGGCCGTCGGGATTCAACTGGACGTAACAAATTCTCCTGCCCTGGTGGCGGCCCTGACCGGCATCGACGCCTTTCTCAGCGCGGTGCCCTACTACTTGAATCTGGAGATCACCCGGGCCGCCATAGAGGCTGGGGCGAGTATGTGCGACCTGGGCGGCAACACCGATCTGGTCCGCGAGCAACTCAAGCTGTCTCCCCAGGCCGGGGCTGCCGGCATCAGCATTGTGCCCGACTGCGGCCAGGTGCCGGGCATGGGCACGACGCTGATGGTCTATGCCATGGGCCTGCTGGACGAGGCGGAGGAGGTGTTCATGTGGGATGGTGGCCTGCCGCAGGACCCACGGCCGCCTTTTGACTACCTGCTCACCTTCAACGTCGCCGGGTTGACCAACGAGTATGCTGAGCCGCCCATTTTTTTGCGGGACGGCAAGCCAACCCTGGTACCGACGATGGACGAGCTGGAAGAGATCGAGTTTCCAGCACCGGTGGGGCGCCTGGAGGCTTTTACCACAGGCGGCGGCGTGTCGACCATGCCCTGGACCTTTGAGGGTAAGCTCAAGACGATCCAGAACAAGACGGTTCGTTACCCGGGGCACTTTGCCCAACTGCGGGCCTTCTACGATCTGGGCCTGTGGGATACCGAGCCGGTGCAGGTGGGGAACCAGAGGGTGGCGCCCAGGGACCTGTTCCACAAACTCTTTGAGCCGATGGTTACTTTCCCGGAGGACAAGGACGTGGTGGTCATCCGCATCCAGGCCACGGGAACCAAGGATGGGCGGCCCGCGGAGGCGATCCTGGACTTGACGGACTCTTACGATGACGAGACCGGCTTTACGGCCATGGAGCGGACGACGGGCTGGGATGGAGCCATCGTGGCCGGCATGATGGCCCGGGGGCAGACCCCCCGAGGCGCGGCGCCGGTGGAGGTTGCCGTGCCGCCTGTGCTGTTCGTGGAGGAATTGGCCAAGCGCGGAATCAGGGTAGAGGCCAGGGTACGACGCGCGAGCTAGCCAGGGCTAGGGAGCCAGAAGGCTCGTTGCGGGCCGCGGCCAACCGGCAGCGTTCTTTGCCGACGTCAGAACTGAGGCGAGATGGGCTCCCACCATCAGGTGGGAGCCTGTTTGGTTCAGACGGCGCGAGGCGCCAGAGACGGATCTGTAGCTGGGCCCGGTTGCGCAAGAGCCAGGCACACCCTGAAATCGAGCCTTGCAGCGTATCGTACCCAGGGCTGAGGCAAAGCCTCTTGGCCAGGTCAACCTCCCGCAGGTTTTCGCCTCTTCAGGCGCCTGCGCACGGGTGAACCCAGGCCACTTCCGCTGGTATCTGCTCAGCGGACAAACCTGCGGGAGGTTTGTCTCCGACAATGCAACAGCCGTAGTATCGTACCTGAACATGTTGCATTTAGAGCCGAATTGAGTTATGCTTGTCGCATGAGCGATAGGTACAGATGACAGCCTGTGCCGGGCTGCGTCAGGCTCAGGAGCGCTGGTTACGGAAGCCAGTCCGGCCGCCGATCCCTCCTCAATGAGCGCGCTGGCGGTCACGGGTGGAGGCACTGCCAGTCCAAAGACGGCGCCATCGCTTTGCGGTGCGGGTTGGTGATGACGCCGGGTGGCGCAGGTTATGGCAGGCTCATCGCCAACAGAGGACGCCTTGGTCCAACCACCGCGCTAGAACAGTGCCAATAGGGTCGCCATGCCAGAAGAGGAGGTGGCCAGTATGTTCTGCCCAAACTGCAGTGCCGACAATCGAGACGACGCTACCTATTGTCTGCAGTGTGGCTCACCCCTCGCGCCAGTCTGTCCCCTCTGCGGCCGGGAGCTGCAGCCAGAGGCGCAGTTCTGTGACGGATGCGGTGCGCGCCGGGGCGCTTTGAAATCTGACACCTTGGTGGGGCCTGAGGCCGCTGCTGCGGAGGCGCTCCGGCGATTGGCTCCCAAGGCCTACGCCGACCGGTTGCTGGCCGCGGGCGGCGAGATGGTGGGTGAGCGCAGGATGGTGACCATCCTCATGTCCGACGTCAAGGGCTCCAGTGCCCTGTCCCGAGACCTGGACCCAGAGGAGTGGTTGGAGATCATGGGTGGGGCCTTTGATGTGCTCATCGAACCCATCGCCCGCTACGAGGGCACGGTGGCGCGGCTGGAAGGCGACGCCATCATGGCCTTTTTCGGCGCGCCCATCGCCCACGAGGATGATCCCGAGCGGGCCTGCCGGGCAGGATTGGAGATCGTCGCAGGGGGCCAGGGCATACGGAGCGCGCCTGGAAAAAGAGCGCGGTATCAGGGGCTTTGACGTGCGGGTGGGCATCCACACCGGATTGGTGGTCGTCGGCGAGGTGGGCACCGACCTGCGGATGGAGTACACGGCAATGGGGGAGGCGCCAAACCTGACAGCACGGCTGGAGGCTGCGGCGGAGCCAGGCACGGTGCTCATCAGCGAGGCGACGCTAAAGTTCGTCGCGCCGCTGTTTGAGACGGTGCCGCTTGGGCCCATCCAGGCCAAGGGTTGGCAGGAGCCGGTTCCCGTGTTCCGTGTACTTGCCGCCCGACAAGTCCCCTCCAAGATACGGGGCATCGAGGGGCTGGAGTCGCCACTGGTAGGGCGAGAGGCAGAACTCGCCGCATTGCGGGGGGCCCTGGAGCGGCTGAGTGCCGGGGAGGGCGGCATTGTAACCGTCGTGGGGGAGGCCGGCATCGGCAAGTCGCGGTTGTTGGCCGAGTTGCGCAAGCAAGGGCCGGCCAAGCTGTCAGAGCCTTGGTCAGGCCGGGTGGACCTGCGATGGGTCGAGGGTCGTTGTCTTTCCTACGGCACGTCCATCGCCTACCTTCCGTGGCTGGGTGCATTGCGCAGTATCATGGGTACAACGGCGGACGAAGCGCCGGCGTCTGTTGTCAGCGCGCTGAAGGAATTCGTTCGCTCCGTCTGCGCCGGGCGGTTCCACGAGGTCTATCCCTATCTGGCACAGATGATGTCATTGCCGCTTGAGGACGAACACCAGCAAGTCCTTGCCAGGTTGCAGGGCCAGGAGCTGAGGGCGCAGACCTTCATGGCGGTGCAGATGGCCATCGCTTGCGCGGCTGAGCAGCGGCCGTTGGTCCTGGTGCTCGAGGACCTGCACTGGTCCGACACCACATCGCTGGCGCTGCTCGAGCACCTGTTTGCCGTGATGGAGGGCGCACCGCTCCTGATCATTGCCGTCTTCCGGCCGCACAGGGAGCACCGCTCATGGCGGCTCAGGCAGGTAGCTGTGGAGCAGTATGCTGAGCGCTACACCGATCTGTTGCTTGATCCGCTCACTTCCACCGATGGCCAAACGCTGGTCGACAACCTGCTGGGCGTTGGCGGTCTGCCCGAGGAGCTGACCCAGCGCATCCTCGCTCGTGCCGAAGGCAATCCCTTCTACGTGGAGGAGATCGTCCGCACGTTGCTGGATGAGGCCAGCATCGTGCAGGATAAGGCGATGGGGGGCTGGCGGGTAGCTGGTGAGGTGGAGGAGATCGCCATCCCCGATACCTTGCAGGGTGTGCTCTTGGCTCGCATCGACCGCTTGCAGGAGGGTGCAAAGCGGGTGCTGCAGATGGCCTCAGTCATTGGACGCATCTTTGCGTTTAGGCTGTTGCAGGCGATTCTGACGGAGGAACGTGGGCTAGACGCACAGCTGCTGAGCCTGCAGCGGGAGGAGATGATCCGGGAGCGGGCGCGGCTGCCGGAGCTGGAGTACATCTTTAAGCATGAGTTGACGCGGGAGGCGGCCTACAACGGGCTGTTGCGGAAGCAGCGGCGCGTCTTCCACCGGCAGGTGGCTCAGGGGCTGGAGCGGCTCTATCCTGACCGCGTGGAGGAGCAGCTTGGTCTGCTGGCCTACCACTGGGAGCTGGCAAGTGATGCGGAGAAGGCGGTGGGCTATCTGCTGCGAGCGGCCCAGAGGGACGTGCGGCAGTTCGCTAACGAGGAGGCCATTGCCCATTTCAGCCGCGGGTTGGCGCTGCTCGAGTCCCTGCCGCATACCCCGGAGCGCACCCAGTTGGAGTTTGCCCTGCAGAGCGGGCTGGGCGCGCCATTGATTGCCACCAGGGGTTATGGCGTGCCGGAGGTGGGCCGTGCCTGGGGCCGTGCCTTGGAACTGTCGCAGCAGATGGGCGATCCACCGGAGTTGTGGGGGGCACGGAGGCCAATCTATCAGTACTACCTCGCCCGCGCTGAGCACCAGAAGGCACTCCACATTGCCCAGCAGATGGCTGACGCGGGCGAACGTGCAGGGGGACTGCCACACTTCCCATTTCCCAGGGGCGCACTGGGGATCTCGCGCTTCTATCTCGGCGACCTTGAACCGGCAAGCGCCCACCTGGAGGCGACGGTTGCCTGCTACGACCCTGAGGTGCACCTCTCATTGGGCTTCATCTACGGCCAGGACCTGGGAGTGCTGTACCTTTCCTACCTGGCCTGGGCACTCTGGTTGTTGGGCCATGCTGACCGGTCCCTGGAGCGAAGCCACGAGGCCGTGGGCTTGGCTCAGGCCCTGGACCACCCCCTTACTCTGGCCCTCGCCCTATCGATGGCTGGCTGGCTCCGTTCGTCGTGCCGGGATGCCCGGGGGACAAAGGAGTGGGCCGAGGCCGCGAGTGAGGTCGCACGACCACGGCAACTTGTGTTCTACCAGGCTGGCGCCATGGGTCTGCGCGGCTGGGCCCTGGTAGCTCAGGGAGCAGCGGAGGAAGGAGAGGCAGAGATCCGCGGGGGTGTGGCTGCCTGGCAGGCCACCGGTTCCGAGTTTCACAGGCCGCATTTCCTGACCTGGCTGGCCGAGGCCGCTGCGAAGAGGGGGCGGCTTGACGAGGGTCTTGACCTGCTCGCTGAGGCGCTGGCTTGGGTGGAAGAGACCGGCGAGCGTTACTACGAGGCGGAGATACGCCGGCTCAAGGGGGAGTTCCTGCTGGAGTTGGGCCATCCGGCCAGGGCTGAAGCCGCCTTTCAGCAGGCCATCGAGGTGGCCCGGCAGCAAAGCGCCAGGTCTCTGGAACTGCGGGCTGCAGTGAGCCTCAGCCGTCTGTGGCAGAGCCAGGGCAGGCGTGAAGACGCCCGGCAGCTGCTGGCGGAAATCTATGATTGGTTCACCGAGGGGTTTGATACGCTTGACCTGAAGGAAGCCAAGGGGCTGCTGGGGGAGTTGGCCTGAGGCGGTGCTCAGCAATAGCAGGATGCGGAAGCTGCAGCCCCACCATGGGATCACCGTAGGGGGAGGCACGAGATGAAGGTTGTTGTCATAGGTTCTGGTCTATCGGGGCTGACGGCCGGCGCAGCCCTGGCCCAGGCCGGGCAGGAGGTGACGGTATTCGAGCAGTATCACCGCCCGGGAGGCGTCACGGCGCCCTACGAACGCGGGGGCTACCGTTGGGATCTGGGGCAACTGGTCATCGAGGGCCTGGGCCCGGACGAGCCCCTGGGCGCCATCCTGGCGGAGCTGGGCCTGACCGGCCGCGTGCCGGTGCGCGTCGAGGACCGCGGCTATGTCTTTCCCGATTTTGAGCTGGAAAAGCCGGAGGAGTACGAGGGCCCGGCCTGGCGCATGGAGCGGCTCAAGGAGGTCTTTCCCCAGGAAGCCGGGGGACTGGACCGCTACTGGGCCGACTATCTGCGTTTCACCAGCGTGATGACCCTGGCCCGGCGCATGGAAGCGACCAGTGGCCTGAGCGCCCAGTACTGGAAACTGAGGCTCTACCTGAAGGCGCTGCCGCTGCTCAAAAAGCAGGGCTGGAACGCCCAGCAGTTGATGGATTCCTACTTTCAATCGGAGAAGCTCAAGCTGGTCTTTACCTCGATCTTGGCCGACTTTTTCACGCCGACCACCGAGTTCCCAGGCCTGGGCGTCTTTGCCGTGAACCCCGAGGCGTCCTTTGACAAGCGCATGCCCGCCGAGCTGGCCAAGGACACGGTGCAACTTTACCACTATAGCATTCTGGGCGGCATGGGGACGCTGGTCGATGCGCTGGTGGGCAAGATCGAGTCCCACGGCGGCGCGATCTTGACAGGACACGAGATCACCCGGATCCTGGTGGAGGGCGGGCGCGTGACCGGGGTCGAGGATGCGGCGGGAACGCGTGTCCCGGCGGATGCCGTCGTCGCCTCTGGCGGGGCCAGGGAGACCTTTTTTGGCCTGGTCGGCGAGGAGCACCTACCGCACGACTTCGCCGATCAAGTGCGGGCCGTGCCGCTGATGGACTCGGTCTTTATGGTGCACCTGGGCGTCGATTTTGACCCCTCGCCCTATGTCCACGGCGTCTGCACCTACTACTATGGTACTTATGAGCTGGACCGGGCGCTGGCTGAAAACAAGTCTGGCCTCTACCACGAGGGCAGGGATGGATTTGTGGTCCATATTCCTTCCCTGCATTCGCCCGACATGGCGCCGCCGGGGCATCAGGCCATGACCATCTACACCATCTGCCCCGATACGCTCCAGGAAGGTGGTTGGGAAGAGCGCAAGGAAGAGTACGCCGACAAGCTGATCGACTATGCCGCCGAACAGATCCCGGGCCTGAGGGAGCATATCCAGACCTGCGAGATCCTGACCCCCGAGGATTGGCGGAGGCGGACACACCTGGACCACCACGCCTTTGGCGGCATCAAGCCGGTGCTGGACGCGTGGCGGGTGCCGCACGAGACGCCGGTCGAGGGCCTGTGGTTCGTGGGCGCTCAGTCAGAGAGCGGGGGTGGTGTGAACAATGTCATGCCGGGCGCTTTCAAGACAGCCAAGCGCATGGCGGGTGGGGCGACTGGCTAGAGGAGTGGCTGGCGCAGGACCCCAGTCCGCGCGGAGCCAGAAGGAGTCAAGCCGCATTGCCTCTTGGCCCCGTGACTGGTGTGGAGGCCCCGTCCGCAAGTGGACCTGTACCAACAGCATGATCAGCCGTTACCAGAGACGCATCCCTTCGACTCCGCTCAGGGCAAGCTCTGACCCCCTACTGGACCGCATCGACATCCATATCGAGGTTCCCCGCGTGGAAGCCGGCTCGGAAGCCGGACAAAAAGCTGTCCGACGACCGGCTGGGTGAACCCTCGGCCGCCATCCAGACGCGGGTAGAGGCTGCCCGGTGTCGCCAGCGCCAGCGCTTTGGCGACGGCAGCGGTATGCTGGCCAATGCCGGCGCGCTTGGCTTGCAAGCGTTGGCCCTGCCCAGGTACGCGAGTACTGCCCGGTGGATGGGGCAGGCCGGAACCTGCTGCGGGCGGCCATGCAGCAGGTTGGGGCGCCCGGGCGTACCACGGGAAAAGGCTCTGCCTTTTCCTCAGGGATTCCAGGGGAATCCCCCGCATCCTCAACACGGGAACATTTACTAGTGAGTCAACGAATGCCGTTCGGTAACAACCTTAATCAGTCAATCTGAGGACTTGACAGAACACAAAAGAGGCTGTACAATATGCAGGATAGTCGTAGATGCGCTGCCTTTGACAACGCTGCCCCGCCGTGCAAGGAAGGCAACGGCCTCCTTGCGTCTGTGGACGAGAAAGGAGGTGGTGTGTTTGCTAGAAATCCCCTGATGGTATGGTCGTTTCTGATCTAGCTCGCGTATGTGCCACATCTCACTGATGAGAGGAACGAGTCATGAAGAGATCATCCCTGATCGTGGTGGTAGTTCTGTTTATGGTCCTGGCAGCGGCGCCCGTCACTGCCCGGGACGCCACTCCGCCGTGTGAGAAGGTGCGGTCGGCGCAGGAAAAGATGGAATGGAACAGCCGGCCCTGGGTGAGTCTGCTCGAAGTGCAAGGTCGCATGTGGTGCTGGCTGGGCGATTTTGACCTAAAAGGTGCCAACCTGGAAGGCGCCCGCCTGAAGGGGGCCAACCTGCGCGAAGCCGACCTGACCGGCGCCGACCTGACCGGCGCCGACCTGAGCTTTGCCAGCCTGCACAAAGTCACCCTGACCGGTGCCGACCTGACCGGCGCCAACTTGAGCGGCGCCAGCCTGACCCGCGCCAACCTGTCCGGGGCCAAACTTGGCGGGGCTGACCTGTCCTACGCCACCCTACTCGCCGCCAACCTGGGAGGCGCCAACCTGGAAGGCGCGAACCTGTCCCACGCCAGCCTGTTGCAAGCCAACCTGGAAGGCGCCGACCTGACCGGCGCCGACCTGACCGACGCCAACCTAAAGTTCGCCGGCCTTCAGTCGGCCATCCTGACCAACGCCACCCTGACCAACGCGGTCCTGGGAGGCGCCTGGCTGTACAAGGCCACCCTGACCAACGCCGACCTGACCAACGCCTACCTGGTCGGCGCCTGGCTCAGGCTCGCCGACCTGACCGGCGCCAACCTGACCGGCGCCGACCTGAGGTCTGCCAACCTGACCAACGCCAACCTGGAGTACGCCGACCTGCTCGGCGCCGACCTGCATTACGCCATCCTGACCGACGCCGACCTGACCGGCGCCGACCTGACCGGCGCCAACCTGACCAGCGCCAACCTGATCTGCGCCAACCTGACCAGCGCCAACCTGACCGGCGCCAACCTGACCGGCGCCAACCTGGACAGCGCCAACCTGACCGGCGCCACCCTGACCAACGCCACCCTGACCGGCGTAATCTGGCGGTACACGATTTGCCCTGACGGGACGAACAGCGGTCCCTACCCCACAGGCACCTGCATAGGGCACCTGCAGCCCTGACGATCAGACTACCGAGACACCCGGCCTTCAGCGATGAAGGCCGGGCTTTTGGCGTTTCTGGCGGTAGCACAAGACTTGCCCCAGGCGGCTGCGACCGAAAGAGACCCGGGTGCATGCGTAGGGGTTGACGCGGCGCACTTTGTCTGATATAATGGACGCGTAAACATCCACGCCACAACACTGCTGCTTCCCTGTAGCGGCGGAAATCACTGGAATCGCTAGTAAGCTGCCGAAGGCAACCTGGCATGGGCCAGGGGTTGGCTTTCGGCTTTCTGTTTGCTGAAAGGGCAAGGAGGTGATGCAGATAGGCTTTGGCTGCGTTGTTGGCTGAGGGCCTTTGTAGGGGTTGCAGGTTGCGCTACACGCCGGAGCGGCTGCAGGTGACATAACTAGACCATGGGGCCATGGCTCCTCTGAGGCTGGTGCTGGGGCCCATTCTGCTCGTGTCGCAAACTTCTCTGGCCCTCAAGCTACATGACACTGGGAGGTCAGTCATGAAGATTGAGAGTTGCTATCGTTTCCAAGTCGGGGAGTTCGAATGCGTATCCATCAGTGACGGCGGTCATCGCTATCCACTGAAAGACTTTTTTGCCAACGTTCCCATGGCGGAAATTGAGGAGCTTCTGCGCCAACGCAACCTGCCGACCGATCATATCTGGACGCCGTACACTTATTCGTTTGTCAACACTGGGGAACACCAGGTGCTCGTCGACGTGGGTGCGGGGTCTCTATTTGAAACCACGGGCAAACTGCTTCAAAACATGGAAGCCGCAGAGATTGAGCCTGCTTCCATTGATTCGGTCTTTATCACGCACGCGCATCCAGATCATATCGATGGGATGCTCGACGAGTCAGGAAATCCTGTGTATGCCAACGCTCAGTATTTCATCTGGAGAGAGGAATGGCAGTTCTGGTTTTCAGAAACGGCGTCAGAGAAAGCCAATGAGGCATTTGTGACATTTGCGCGGAAGCACCTCGAACCGGTGCAAGACCGGGTGAGTTTCGTTACCGATGAATCTGACACCCTGCCTGGCATACATGTGCTTGCTGTGCCTGGGCATACACCGGGACATATGGTCGTGTCGTTTTCCTCCGGTGACGAAGAGCTTCTGTATATCGGCGATTCTGTGCTGCATCCCCTTCACCTGGAACATCCAAACTGGCTGCCGATCTATGACGTTCTGCCTGAGAAAGCGGCTGCCAGCAAACGTCGCATCTTTGACTACGCTGCGGATGAACAGGCATGGGTAATGGGACAGCATTTTCCACCTTTTCCGAGCCTAGGGCATATCATCAGGCAGGGCGAGGGGTGGCAATGGCAGCCGGTTGAGATAGACGAGTGACTTGAGGCTTCCGGGGGTTGTGCTGGCTATTTAACTCGCCCACTCGGGTTTCATGTACTGAGATTGCCGAAATCAGGTATCAAGTGGAGGGAATCGCATGCACTATATTGCTGGAGTACTGCTCCTCGTCCAATTCGCACTGATGTGGATCCTGGACAAGACCTTTGCCCTCAAAGGTCTCGACTATGTTGCCATGGCTACCTGGCTCGTCGCCATGGCCTTGATCTTTTTACCCATTCTCACGTTGCGTAGAAAGGGCCGGGTGCCGCCAGACCAAAGCTTTGTCAACACGGAAGCACTTGTGGAAACCGGCATCTATGCTGTCGTCCGGCATCCCCTGTACCTGGGCTGGATACTGATGTACCTCGTCGTCTTTCTGTTCAATCCAAATTGGATACTCGCGGGCATAGGCCTCCTGGGCGCAGCCCTCGTCTATGGGTTCACAGTGCAGGAAGAGCAGCTCCTCATCGCCAAGTACGGTGAATCGTACGAGCGCTACATGCAGAGGGTGCCCAGGGTCAATCTCCTGGCAGGAATCATCCGGCTGCTTGCAGGTCGAAGAAGAAGCTGAGAAGGTGAGGTGGGGCCACTCATGTGGGCGCCCATCATCTGTGCAGGGATCTGGTTTGGCTTCATCCTGTATTGGGTGACTGGCTCAATTCCAAAGGACAGGATCTACGAAATCTACGCCGGCTCTGGCATAGGCATCTGTCTGACATTGCTGCTCTTCGGCCTCTTCGGGTGGTACCCGCCTCGCGACGATAGACCGCTGCTGCAAGCTCTGCAGGTAGCTGGAACCGTGCTCTACTGGGCCAGTTCTGTCTTGGTTCTGCTCTCAATCCTTGCGCTTGCGCGCAGTGGCAAGCCTGAGGGCTTTTTCGAGCGCACCACCGTTCTCATCGACGGTGGTCTCTTTGGCGTGATCCGGCATCCCCTCTATCTGGGAGTGGCCCTTTGGAGTGTTGGACTGGTACTGCAGATACAACTGCTTCTGCCTGCGGCGCTGGGCATAGCCGCCTTCGGTTGTTCCTGGGTGGCCTCCAAGAAGGAGGATGAGTTCAACTTCGAGAAATTCGGAGAAGGCTACAAAGAGTACATGAACACGGTTCCTGCGTGGAACGTGCTGAAAGGGCTAGGTAGAAGACTCCTGGGCTAGCGGTACACGTACACGATCGTGTATTCGGCGTTCTCCGCCTCGACGGCTGTGACGCGATAGCTGGCTTCGCCAGAGCTGTCGACGGCCATGGACCCGCTGCCGCTGACCGCCTCGCCGTCGCGCGCCTCCAGCGTGAGCGTTACCTCGCCGTCCTCGCCCAGCAGCTCGATCTTGAAGCCGCCCTTCTCCACCGACAAGGTCACGTCGGCGTCCAGCCAGCCGCCTGGATTGGGCAGGTCCTCGAGCTGCCGGGTCGCCGTCCCGTTCGCCTTCCTGGCGCCGGCCTGCTCCTGACCGCCGTTCATATCCCGGTGGCTGGACGTGCTGCTGCCGGTTTGGTTGTAGCTCTGGCAGGCGACCAGTGCCAGGAGCAGCAAGAGCAGGATACTCAGAGGGGCCAGTCTCTGGATCTTGTGCATCGTTACCTCCTTGTGCGTGGAACCGGATGGAGCTTGTGGGTTCGTGGTTATGGGGAGCTACGTGACAGGAGCGGCAGGTAGGCCCGGTGTTGGGGCACTTGCTGGCTCACCGGCACGGCCTGCGCTGCGGTGGCGGTCAGCCCGCCGCTGTCGCGCACCTCTAAGCGCACCGTGTAGGTACCGGCGGTGGCGAAAGTGTTGCTGGCGGTTGTGGCCGTCGACCAGCTGACTTCAAAGATGCCGTCGTCGTCCCAGTCCCAGCGCACCTCGGCGGGTGTCCCGTCCTCGGCGTCGGTGGAGCCAGAGGCATCAAAGGCAAAGATGGTGCTGGTGTCGCCGCTGGGCGGCATCACGGTGAAGGAGGCGACGGGTGGCGTGTTGGCGCTGGCCGGCTCCACCGTGACCTGCCGGGTCGCCTCCGCCATTTGCTCAAAGCTGTCCTGGACCTGCAACCGGACCGTGTAGGTACCAGGCGCGGCAAAGGCGTGGGTGGCCGCGGCCTCAGCACTCCAGGCCGTGTCGTATGTGCCGTCATCCTGCCAGTCCCAGCGGACCTCCAGGGCGCCGCCTTCCGGATCGCTGCTGCTTGCGGCATTAAAGTGGAAAGGGGTGTTGGTGTCCCCGCCGGAAGGGTCGACGGAGAAGGCTGCGCTGGGTGGGGCGTTGCGGACCGTCACCTGCCCGGTTGTCTCGTCCGAGGCCCCATGCCCATCCGTCACCTGCAAGCGGACCAGAAAGATGCTCAGGCCCTGCCACGAGGCCAGGGCAAAGCGATGGCCGGCGGTGCGGTCGTGGCTCCACGTCGTGTCCCACGTGCCGTCGTTCTGCCAGTCCCAGCGGACCTGTAGCTGCGCAGGCGCGTCGGTCGCATCGCTGCTGGCTGAGGCGTCGAATTGGAACAGCGTGGTGCTGGGCCCGTCTGAAGGCGTGACGCCGAAAAGGGCCCGGGGCCGGGTGTTGCCCACGATGCGGGCGTGGACTTGTGCAGGACCGGACTCAAAGGCCACCAGGTGGTTGATGGCCCCGCCGGCCACTGCGACCGCTTGGGACGAGGTTGCGATCTCGACCGCGTCGCTCGTGGCGCCATTGGGCATGACCTCGCGAGCGTGAGCCGCGCTGTGGAAGAGTGGCTCCTTGGACCAAGAGACCAAGTAGTGGGGGTCCTCCAAGGGCAAGTTGGTCACACCACAGGCCACATCGAGAGGGCGGTAGCCGGCCCACCAATCATAGTGCACGAGCTCCTTCACCTGGCCCGGGTTCCCGTCGCCATCGACGAACCGCGCATAGAGGCCGTCCTTCAAGCCCTGGATCGAGTGCCAGGCCACCAGGTACTGGTCTGACGTATGGCAGGCCGCCACGGAGGCTTCCGCTTCCTCGTCAGGCCAGTTGGCGATGGGGAACTCGCCCCCGCCTAGCTTGGCGCCGCTGCCGGCCAGGCGCACGCCGTAGACGTTGTCGTTCACCTTGGGCTTGTCATCGCAGGTGACCAGGTACTCGTTGCGGTGCAGGTTATAGGCGACGTCGGGGTTCTGCCGGAAGTCGGTGTTGTGGGCGGTGACCACAAAGGCGCCGGCGGCAAAGCCGCTGCCGTCGGCTTCCACCCTGCGCCCGGCGATCACGGTGCGCGGGGGCTGGGCGCTTTCTGTGGCCCAGACGACCAGGTACTCATCGGCGGTGTAGCCGTAGGCCAGGGCATGGACCGAGGTGGCAGCCGGCTTGGTGGCGTCGATGGCAAAGGCGGCCAGCGCTGGGTTCGGGCCATCCCACTGGATGAAGCGTCCGTATAGGTCAAAGACGGTGCCGCTGAGCCTGCCCCACAGGACCAGATAGCGGTTGCGCCGGGAGTCATAGGCGATCTTGGGCGGGCTGACGCCGTAGGTGGCGCTGGGCGCGATCTGGAATATGCCGCCCACCGGCTCACCGCGGCCTGTCACCCGCCTGCCCCAGATGCTCTTGGCGCCGCTCCAGACGACCAGGTACTCGTCGTACTGGGTGTTGTAGGCCGCGTCGGGCCGCTCGGCCTCGGCACTCTCGGCTGAAACCCGGACGTCGGGGCTAATCGGGGGGACCCAGCCAGGTGCGGCGGCTGCGGGGGGGTAGGTGGTGGTGCCAGCGACGGGAGCGGGGGCCAGGGCCTGGCCAGCGCCGCCGTTCAGGATCAGCACCAGAACGGTGGCCAAGATAACGACGACCCACCTGTCTTTGGCGACCATGCTCCCCCTCCTCAGGTCAGACAACTGTGCCTGGGGCTATTATAGCAGAGTTTGTGGGAAGGTACAAGACGCTGGCGTGGGAGGCAATCGGTGCAGAACCGAGGCCACGAACGGGGAAAAGTGACTCTGGCAGGCTCGCTTGCGCTTGAGCCACCCTGACAGTATGTAGGGCCTAGTCAAAGTCTGTCCCAGTGCTGCGGGACCCCGCTAGCTGCCTCAGCGTGAGTCCCAGCAGCTCGTTGTTCTTTCTCAACTCCTGCAGGACCTGCTCCTGCACGCCCAAAACCATATCCAGGCGCAGATCGGCGTCCCTTTCGTCATCGACAGCCAACCTTACAGTGGCAGCGTCCCCAGTCAAGAGGGCAAACGGTACCTGGGGTGATTGCTCGTCGAGTCGCGCCTGAACCGCTGCCTTTTCAGTGATTGTCAGGCCTGGGAGTTGGCTGATTGGCTTGCCTGCGTATGCGCCCTGCCGGTCAGCCGCCAGATCCGACAGACGAAGCCCGGCCTTGGCCATCAAACCCCAGCGTTTGGTCAGTCCCAAGTCAATGGCTGCGTAGTAGAAGGCGTTGATGATCTGCTGATTGGTGTATTGTGGCGGTTCCTCTCCGTCCAGGCGCTCGCAGAATGCTTTGAAGGCGTCGAAGGCTGGTTTCCGAGCCGTGAGGGTCGGGTCCCCAGGCCGGTACAGGCCATAGAACCAATCCCCTCCGGTGACCGAGAAATCTTGGGTGCAGAACCAGAACACCAAGCCAACCAACGGATCCTTGTAGATCGTCTCCAATCCGACCTGCAGGCTGCTGGCCTGGAACTCCTCACGGCGCTGCACCTCGCCGGGATCGATCCGGCTATTCCATCCCACTTCCGACACGTAAAGGGGCTTGTCCTTTCCCTCCTCCTGGCGGATGACCTGGTGCATGGCGCTCAGATATTCGCCGCAGACCGTGCGGACCGCCCCGTATGTGCTAATGTGAGTGAGACAACTCCTCTCAAGAGTTTAGGGTATAATGGAACGAGCAGAGGAGAGTGAGTGATGTCTCGAAACGGAGATGAGCGAACAGAGATGCCGGATCCGGAAGTGGTGCCGATGGCCGAGCGACGGCGGTTCACGGCCGAGGAGAAGCTGCGCATCGTGGAGGAAGCCGACGCCTGCACTGAGCCGGGCGAGATCGGTGCCTTGCTGCGGCGTGAGGGGATATACTCGCTCGTACCTGAGCCGGTGGCGCCAGGCCCGAGACCGGGGCCAGTTGACGGCGCTGGGTCCGCAGCAGCGAGGGCCGAAGCCGGCGACAGATGCGGCACTGGCCAGGGAAGTGGCCAGGCTGCAGCGGGAGAACGAGCGGCTGCAGACGCGCCTGGACCAGGCGGAAACAATCATCGAGGTCCAAAAAAAACTCTCGCAGCTACTTGGGCTGAGTCCCGAGGAGAACGAGAGCAACGGGAAGTGATGATCGGCATGGCGGAAGAGCTGGGGGAAACGGTGGGCGTGTCGGAGGCTTGTCGCGCTTGGGAGTTCCGACGGAGCAGCCTGTACCGAGCTCGGAAGCCCAAGCCAGCCTCCTCGCCGCGACCGACGCCGCCGCGGGCCTTGGGCGCGGCGGAGAAGGCGGAGGTGCGTGCCGTGCTCAACAGCGAGCGGTTCTGGGACTGCGCACCGCGAGAGGTGTATGCCACCTTGTTGGACGAAGGCGAGTATCTGTGCCATTGGCGAACGATGTATCGCATCCTGGAAGAGCACGACGAGGTGCACGAGCGACGGAATCAGCGTCGCCATCCAGTCTCTGTCAAGCCGGAACTGCGTGCAACAGGGCCAAATCAGCTTTGGAGCTGGGATATCACCCAATTGAGAGGGCCCAAAGGCGTCCACTACTATCTCTACGTGATTCTGGATGTGTTCAGCCGCTTCGTTCCGGGCTGGATGATCGCCGAGCGGGAATTGGCCAGGCTGGCTGAGCAGCTGATCGCTGAGACGTGCGCCAAGCAGGGGATCCCGAGGGATCAACTGGTGCTGCACTCCGACCGAGGGAGCGCGATGCGGTCGAAGACGGTGGCCCAGTTGCTGATCGACCTGGGGGTGGCCAAGAGCCACTCTCGGCCCTACACGCCGACAGATAACCCCTACTCGGAATCGCAGTTCAAGACGATGAAGTACCGACCCGAGTATCCCGAGCGATTCGACGGGCAGGAAGAAGCACGAGGTTGGGCACGGAGGTTCTTCCACTGGTACAATCACGAACACCATCACAGTGGCTTGGGGCTGATGACCCCGGCGGCGGTGCACTACGGCCTGGCAGAAATGGTCTACGAGCAACGTCGCCAAGTCCTGGCGGCAGCCTACGCGGCTCATCTTCTGCTATTGCTTCGCTGTGAACCCGACTCGTGCTGCCATTGCTGCGGACGGGATTGTAGGGTGCCTCTGGGATTGCGGCCTGGACCTGACTGCAGCTGTCCTTGCGTTCATAGCCTGTGCTCATCGTATGCCTCCATCCTTCAGGCTAGGAATGGAACTGGCCATCGCGGATCGAGAAAGCCAAAAGCCGCCGGCTCACCCGCCCAGGCAGGTTGGCGCGAACGGCTTGTTTCTAAGAGGGTATCCTGAAAGCAGACCGGTCGCGTCGGTCTGATCACTGGCTGGGTTGACCCTGCATCACTGGGCCCTTCTCATCTTTAACCATTATAACCGCAAACTGGTTGGAAATCAAGGTTCCCTGTCTGCCGTCAGTGCCCGTGCCGAGTTCGAGGCCAGCCTGCAAGTCACCACATCGTGGCCAAGCGACTGCCAACACCCTTGCCAAGCAACTGCAACCATCGCCCAGAACGGTACTGCGAGGGGTCGTTCGTGGACACTGTGCACATGAACCATCCAGCAATAACCTCGTTCCTACGGTCAGCCGCCGCGCCGATTCTGGCCAATGGGCGAACTGAATCGGCTTGCGCCCTTGACAGGCCGTCCATCCTCGTGAGTACTGCAGGTGGACGTACAGCGACAGGGAGTGCATGGGGCACTTTGTAATGGCCCAATGGGTGAGGCGGTGTCAAGGTGAGAGGTCATCGCCGAGGGACAATCCCCCAAGGAGATGGAAATCGTTCTTCTTGCGTTTGACGGAGCGTTCGGCACAGGAGCGGGCGTCTTTGTGGAGGTTCCAGAGGACGCTATTAGGATCGTGGCCAAGCGACTGCCAACACCCTTGCCAAGCAACTGCAGCATCGCCCAGAACGGCACTGCGAGGGGTCGTTCGTGGACACTGTGCACATGAACCATCCAGCAATAACCTCGTTCCTACGGTCGGCCGCCGCGCCGATTCTGGCCAATGGGCGAACTGAATCGGCTTGCGCCCTTGACAGGCCGTCCATCCTCGTGATACTGCAGGTGGACGTACAGCGACAGGGAGTGCATGGGGCACTTTGTAATGGCCCAATGGGTGAGGCGGTGTCAAGGTGAGAGGTCATCGCCGAGGGACAATCCCCCAAGGAGATGGAAATCGTTCTTCTTGCGTTTGACGGAGCGTTCGGCACAGGAGCGGGCGTCTTTGTGGAGGTTCCAGAGGACGCTTCTCGGGGATGAGAGTATGGAGGCGATAGTTCTCCTTGGGATAGGTGTAGAGGACGCGGCCGTAGGCAGAGTCAGAACAGTCCTTGGCGAAGTGAGGACAAGAGGTGATGTCCGGGGCTTTCTTGGCGGCGGCCAAGGGGCAGCGCCATTTGAGACGCAAGCGGTCGGGGCAGAAGCTCCAGCGCTTCATGGACAAGCCGGCCGGGCAGATGGGGATACCTTTTTCGAGCCGCAAGGGACCGGCATAGGGCAGGTTGGGCTTGTTGCGTTCGTTGAGGGGTACAACAAAGGCCATATGCCAGCGCTGAGTAGCCAGGCGAAAGAGCCCCAGGGCATCGAGGTAGTGCGTTTGCCAGAAATCCCCTGATGGTCATTTCTGATCTAGGGCACGTATGTGCCACATCCCAATGGTGAGAGGTGGAAGTCATGAAGAGAGCATCCCTGATTCTGGTACTAAGTCTGCTCATGGTCCTGGCAGCGGTGCCTGTCGCTGCCCAAGACGCCAGTCCGGTGTGTGAGAAGGTCCGGTCAGCGCAGGACAGGATGGAATGGAACAGCCAGCCCTGGGTGAGCCTGCTCGAAGTGCAAGGTCGTGAAGGGTGTTGGCTGGGCGATATTGATCTACAAGGTGCCAACCTGGAAGGCGTCAAGCTGCGCGGGGCCCACCTGATCGACGCCGACCTGACCGACGCCGACCTGACCGGCGCCAACCTTAGCGGTGCCAACCTGACCCGCGCCGACCTGACCGGCGCCGACCTGACCGGCGCCGACCTGTCCTTCGCCAGGCTGTACGGGGCCATACTTGGCGGCGCCGACCTGACCAACGCCAATCTGACCTGGGCCAACCTGAGGCAGGCCGAGCTGATGTGGGCCAACCTAGAAGGCGCCAACCTGTCCCACGCCTATCTGCGCAACGCCGACCTGAGGTTTGCCAACCTGACCTACGCCGACCTGACCAGCGCTGACCTTGTTCTCACCCAACTGATGGTGGCCAACCTGAGCAACGCCGTCCTGACCGGCGCCAACCTGACCGGCGCCGACCTGAGGTCTGCCAACCTGACCAACGCCAACCTGGAGTACGCCGACCTGCTCGGCGCCGACCTGCATTACGCCATCCTGACCGGCGCCGACCTGTCCTTCGCCAGGCTGTACGGGGCCATACTGGCGGCGCCGACCTGACCAACGCCATCCTGACCGGCGCCAACCTGACCGGCGCCAACCTGGGGTACGCCGACCTGACCGGCGCCAACCTGACCGGCGCCAACCTGAGGTACGCCGACCTGACCGGCGCCAACCTGACCGGCGCCGACCTGCTCGGCGCCGACCTGCGCGGCGCCCACCTGACCAACGCCAACCTGACCAACGCCAACCTGGAGTGGGCCGACCTGCGCGGCGCCGACCTTGACAACGCTAACCTGACCGGCGCCCGACCCTGGACACGCCAACCTGAAGCCAGCGTTATCTGGAACAACACGATTGCCCTGACGCTGGGCACGAGAGCGACGGCACGAGGGCAGGCAGCTGACAGGGTAGCCTGAGCCACAACCGCCAAACAGCCAGACGCAACTCGGGGCGGAACTGCGCAGCTGGGCGAGCTGGCCGCGGCATCAACCAGCCGACCTGGAGCGAAGAACCGAGACAGCCACGGCCCTGGGAGAGAGAGGGGGAGAAGGAGCACAAAGCAGGCGCCAACGTGGGCAGCACCTCGAGGCGCCTGCAACTAGCGCCACTCAAAGAACCAGACGCGGCCCTTGGGCACGAAGTGACGGCATTCTGGGCAGTACCACTGCCCGGGGGACGTCACGGACCAGCGACCGCTACGTGGGCAACGCGGGGGCTGACGAGGGACGCTCGAGCTTGCGGATCTGGCAGGAACCAAGCTGGCCGTCGAGGGCCTGACGGGCCCGGCACGAGCAGCTCTCGGGGGCCGATCCTGGCGGAGCTGGGCCTGACGGTGGGCGAGGCCGCGTGCCGGCTGGGCCGGAGTCGAGGACATCCGCGTGCTCTGTCGGTTTGGCCCGTCCAGGCTATCTTTCTCCGAGTTGGGCTAAGGAAAGCCGGAGGAATACGAGGGCCCGGCCTGGCGCATGGAGCGGCTCAAGGAGGTCTTTCCCCAGGAAGCCGGGGGCCTACAAGACGGCCAGAGCGATAGCGGACGCCAAGCAGGCCGAGTGGAGAGCAGACGAAGGGCAATCATCACTCGCTCGCGCTGGACCAGTCTTGTTTCCAGGTCTGGTGCTCAGTCCGTGAGACGGCTGTAGTAGGAGTGGCTGGTGTACAAGGCGGCGACGGGATTGTGGCCCAGGACCCGGTCCTTGGCGACCAGGACTGTCACCGGCGCCTTGGAGTGCATGAAGAACAGGCTGTCGTGGCCCACGCAGAGGCCGATGACGACGTTGAGCTGGCAGCCGGCCTTGTCCAGCAGCGCCGCCTGGCCCACGGGGCTGCACAGGCCCTCAAACTGCCCCGGGCGGATCTTGTCCTCATCCTTTAGGCCGATGGCTTCTTTGGGGATCGTGCCGACCTTACAGCAGGCGGTGTAAACCTCAAAACCCCCAGCCATAAAAATCTCGCGTGCCGCGCGGGCTTCACGCATGAGTCCCACGCAATGGGCGATGCCCAGCCTGGTGGCACCGATGCGCCGGGCAAAATCCATGATCTCCTCGACGCGGGTACTCTCGCAGTAGCCGGCGGCTTCGGTACGGGCAGACTCGACTGCCAATTTCCTGACCTTCTCATCCTGGAGATAGACCTGCTCAACCCCGGCCAGCAACTCTTCCTCGTGCGGCACGGGGCAGAAGTCTGGGTGCTGCTTCTCGCCTGGCTCTGCGCTGCAGGCGCGCACGCCGCAGATGGCGCAGACAGGTCCGGTGTACTTGTCTTTGCTCATGCTGTCCTCCTTGACGGTCCTTGTTTGGTGCTTCAGGGCATAGGCAAACCCACTATAGCACCACCAGGCGCCTCTTGTCAATTGCTGGGCTCGATGTCTCAGCGCAGTCGCATGTCGCGTGATCATCCTCAGCCGGTCTTTTTGTGCTTTTTGTCACAGCTTTGTAACAGCCCGGTCACAGTGCCTGTTATCTTTTGCCAGTAAGCTGTGGGTAAAGCGCGATAGTCAGCAGGGCTGACACGGATTCGCAATGCCTGTCGCAGCTAATGCGGGTGTGTGATCGGCTGCTGGGCTCTTGTCGAATCCCGTCGGGCAAGCATGACCGCATGTTGCGCCTAGGACATAGAAGTCATCGCCGTCAAGATCGGAGAGCTGAGGGGATTGACGGCGGCTTATCCCGAGGCTGGGCTCATCGTGATAGAGGGTAGCCCGACTACGGCGTCGGAACGAGGGAAGACATGACAGCTCGAATTCTGGTTCCGCTGGATGGTTCGGCTCTAGCCGAGCAGGCGCTCTCCTGCGCTGTGACGTTGAGTAGGAGCCTGCTGGCGGATCTCGTGCTGTTCCGCGCCGTATCGGTTTCATCTGATACTCAGGAACTTCTGGACAAAGCAGGGCTGGACTCTGACGTGCTGATGAGGCACCTCGAAACCGAAGCCGATGAGTACTTGCAGGCGACTGCCCATTTGCTGCTGCAAAAAACCGGTGCGAGGGCCGACCACATCGTCCAGCGTGGTCTCGCGGCGGATGCCATCGTCGACTATGTCGACGAGAAAGACTTCCACCTGATCGTCATGGCCTCCCATGGATACAGCGGGCTGGAATTGTGGACACACGGCAGCGTGGCCGAGCGAGTCATGCAAGCGGCCAGCGTGCCGGTACTCCTCGTGCGCGCTCAAGCGACGGCCCCGCACGATCTGAAGCCCAAGCCGTGCCGCGGCATCCTGGTGCCGCTGGATGGTTCGGCCCTGGCTGAGCAGGCTCTGCCCCAGGCTACGACGGTTGCTCGGGCCTTGGGCTGCGAGATGACCCTCTTTCATGTGTCAGTTGCCTTTCTCTTTGAGTTTGCCTCTCAGGCTGCGGATAGAATGGCCGTGGCTTACCTGAACAAGGTTGCCAACCGCCTCAGAGAGCAGGATATTCGGGTGTCTGTGGCCATAGGCACGGGTCTGGTGGCGGAATCCATCCTTTCCTATGCCAACACCCACTCCGTAGACCTGATCGCCCTATGCACGCACGGCCGGACGGGGCTGGTACGTTGGACTCTGGGCAGTGTAGCCGACCGAGTCTTTCGCGCCGGCACCATTCCGATCCTCATGGTGCGCGCCAAGAAAACTAGACACAAGTGAGCCAGTTGTTGTGTGCCTTCTGTCACAAGGCTGATACAGATTCGTCACAAGGTCTGTGATCACAGACGTCCAACGTGGAGATTGCGCGCCAGATGAACCTTTCATCGAGCGGCGCCTGACCATCCAGGGCGAACTAGGGTGGAATTACGGTGGAGCCTGAAGAATAGCATGAAACTGCAGACAAAGCTTCGCCTGGGCCTGATCGCCCTCCTTGCCCTGCTCGCTGCCCCAATAGCCGCCATTGGCTGCAATTATCTGGGTAAGAGGGCTTCGGGCGAGGTCGTCATCCTGTCCCTCGGAGTCATCCTGGGAAGCGCAGCAGGTGTCCTCCTGATCTCCCGTTCTGTACTGCAAGCGATGCAGTGCAGACAGCACGACCTGGAGGCTCTAAACAACGAACTGTGGGCCACTAACCGCAACTACATGGAGATGCTGGGTTTCGTGGCCCATGAACTCAAGAACCCACTGGCCTCAGCCGTGATCAGCCTCTACACCGTCAAGGACGGCTACCTGGGAGAGATCACGCCCGGACAGAAGAAAAGCCTGGAGTCGGTAGCTCGCAACCTGGAAGATTTCCAGGACATGATCCGCAACTACCTGGACCTGTCCCGTCTGGAGAAAGGGGAACTTGCCGTAGCCAAGACCTACTTTCCCCTGCAAACCCGCGTGATCCGGCCGGTACTGGAAGAGCTGGAAGGCGAACTGCAAAGGCGGCAGATGAGGGTAGAGAATCACATTCCAGAGGGCAGGGTGGTGTATGCCGACGCCAGCCTGCTCAAGATCGTCTACTGTAATCTGTTGTCAAACGCTGTCAAGTATGGCCTGGAAGCGGGGACAATCCTGCTCGAGTCGCAAGACGGTGACAGCACCCTGATGTTCAGCGTGCGGAACGACAGTGCCGGTATTCCACAGGACCAGATCCCGCTGCTCTTCCGAAAGTTCAGCCGGTTGTTCAATCCCGAATACGAAGGCAAGCGGGGCACCGGCCTGGGCTTGTACATTTGCCGGGACATCGTGGAAAAGCATGGAGGCACGATTTGGGTAGATTCTCAGATGGGACAGTGGGTGCAATTCAGTTTCACCCTGCCAAAGCAGGACGAGGCACAAACGTGAGAGAGGTGGATCGATGAGCGAAAAGAGACAGATTCTGGTAATTGACGACGACGCCCAGTTGGTGGCTGGGGTCAAGACTCTGTTGGAAAGTGTCGGCTACCAGGTCTACTGCGCCTACCGGCCCAAAGATGGGTTGGCGCTGGCCAGGGAGACGCGGCCGGATCTGATCGTCATGGACATCCTGTTCGCGGGACCGCCGGGGCCAGACGGTGTGGCAGTCTCGCGGCAGCTTGCCCAGGACCCCGAGCTGAAAGATACGCCGGTGATCATCCTGTCTGGGGTGAAGAAGGTGCTGGACATGCCGGTAAAGCTCGGCCCGGATGAGACCTACATGCCGGTGCAAGCGTTTGTGGAAAAGCCCTTCAAGCCAGAGGAGTTGCTGTCAAAGATCCAGCAAGTGCTGGCCCTTCGAGAATCGGTGAAGGAGGAAGGAAAGGGAAGAATCCTGGTTGTCGACGACGATCCGGACTTTCTGGCGATCACCACCCGCATTCTGACTGCCGCCGGCTACGAACCTGTGACCGCGGCCAACGGAGCGCAAGCTATGGCTGCCATGCGGCGGCGAAAGCCGGACCTGGTGTTGCTGGATATCATGATGAGCACCGTGCTGGATGGGCTGGGTGTCAGCGAGGACATGCAAGCCGATGAAGAACTGAAGGATCTACCTGTCATCATGGTGTCCTCTATCGCGGAAACAGAGTATGCCGCGGTCTTTCCCACGGATGGCTATGTCCACATGGATGCCTGGATCTCGAAACCGGTCCGGCCCGATGAACTGCTGCAAAAGATCAGCAGATGTCTGGGATAGTTGTGGGCCAGAGGGAAACATATTCACTGCGGCTGGGAGGCGATGACGATGAACCATGACCGAGTTGATCTGACCGGGCCGGCACTCGAGCGCGACTTTGTGGCTACGCTGAGCCCGGCAGGGGAGACCCTACGTACATGCATGCAGTGTGGCTCGTGCACGGCCACCTGCGCCAGCGCCTACGCCATGGACTATACGCCCAGACAGATCTGGCACATGGCCCGGCTGGGCATGAAAGACGAGGTGCTCAACAGCAAGACGTTGTGGCTGTGCAGCACCTGCTACTCCTGTACGCTGCGCTGTCCCCGCGATCTGCCTCTGACCGAGACCATCGGCACTCTGAAGCGAATGGCGGAGCGGGAGGGCATCCGGGGCTATAAGGAGAGCCGCTACTTCTACCGGGCCTTCATGGAAACGGTGCGGCGCTACGGGCGCACCAACGAAGTGGAGATCATGGTCCGCTACTTTCTGACCACGAACCCGTTTCTGGCCGTCGAGTACGTGCCATTGGCGCTGGCCATGCTCCGTCACAGCAAGGTGCCCCTCAGCCTGCCCAAGGTCGCCGGCCCGGGCAAGCTGGACCGGCTGTTCGCCCGGGTCGAGGAATTGGAGGGTGAGCGATGAAGGAATACGCCTACTTTCCCGGCTGCTCCCTGGAGAGCACGGCCAAGGAGTATGACCTCTCCGCCCGGCTGGTGATGCGCGAGCTGGGAGTGGAGCTGTTAGAACTTGAGGATTGGAACTGCTGTGGAGCCAGCGCCGCCGAGATCAGGAGCCACCTGCTCGCCTTGGTGCTGCCTGCTCGCAACCTGGCTCTGGCCGAACAGATGAACGGCAACGGTCAGCTTGTAGCCAGTTGCAGCGCCTGCTATGTCAATTTGCGCAAGGTGGAGGAGACGGCCAGGGCGAACGCAGCCATGCTGGGCACCATCAACCAGGCGCTGGAGGTGGATGGTCTGACCTACGCCGGCAGGATGCATGTGCGTCACCTGCTGGACGTCATCGCCAACGATGTAGGCCCGGAGGCCATCGCCGCGCGGGTGAGGAGGCCGCTGCAGGGACTGCGCGCGGCGCCCTACTATGGCTGCCAGACGGTCCGTCCCTACAGCCCCTTCGACGTCCCCTATTTCCCCGAGACGATGGACAGGGTGCTGGCCGCCATGGGCGTGCAGGTTCACCCCAACCCCCTGAAAGCGGCTTGCTGTGGGGGCACCCTATCGACCACCAAACGCGAGGTAGGGCTCAAGCTGGTGAGTGACCTGTTCCGCGCCGTGGAAGGGGCGGACTGTATTGTCACCGTCTGTCCCCTGTGCCAGATGAACCTGGAGTCGTACCAGGGGCAGGTGTCGAAACAGCTCGACCAGCCGCTAAACATGCCGGTCGTGTACCTGACCCAGCTCTTGGGGCTGGCCTTTGGCTTGCCGGAGCAGGAGTTGGGGCTAAAGCACAACATCGTGCCCCTCAAGCTGACGGAGGTTTGAGCATGGATGACATCAAGATCGGAGTCTACATCTGCCAGTGTGGAGTGAATATCGCCAGCGTGGTGGACGTGGCCGACGTGGCCCGCTTTGCCAGTGGGTTGCCCCACGTGGCGGTTGCCCGAGACAGCAAATACACCTGTGCCGAGCCAGGACAAAAGATGATCAGACAGGACATCCAGGAGTTGGGCATCAACCGCGTGGTCGTGGCCTCGTGCACACCGCGGATGCACGAACTCACGTTTCAGGGTGTGCTGGAGGAAGCGGGTCTGAACCCCTACTTCTTTGAGATGGCCAACATTCGCGAGCACGTTGCCTGGATCAGCAAGGACACAGCCAAGGCCACGGCCAAGGCCAAGCGCCTGGTCAGTGCCGCAGTGGCCCGCGTGGCTCTGCAGCAGCCGCTCCAGGCCCGGCGCGTGCCGGTCGCCGACAAAACGCTGGTGGTCGGGGGCGGCATTGCCGGCATTCAGGCCGCGCTGACCATCGCCAACGCTGGCTACCACGTCTACTTGGTGGAGCGAGAGCCGGCCATCGGCGGCTACATGGCCCAACTGGACAAAACCTTCCCCACCCTGGACTGTGCCACCTGAATTCTGGGCCCCAAGATGATGGATGCCGGTCGGCATCCCAACATTGAGCTCTTGACCTGGAGTGAGGTGGAGGAGGTTTCCGGCTACGTGGGCAATTTCAAGGTGCGGGTCCGCAAGAAGGCCCGCTACGTGGACGAGAGCAAGTGCACCGGCTGCGGCGTGTGCTGGACCGAGTGCCTGACGCGGCGCATCCCGCAGTTCAAGCAGATTGAGAAAGGTGCGTTGCGCTTTGGGGAGAGGAGGCCAGGCGAGCGATGAACGCGCAGCGTGTGGACGAGATCATCGACAACTATGAGGCCGACCGGACCTGTACCCTGGCCATCCTGCAGGACGTGCAAGCTGAATACAAGTACCTGCCCCGCGAGGCTATCATCCAGACGGCCAACCGGCTGGGCGTCACGCTGGGCGAGGTCTACCAGATGGCGACCTTCTTCCGGGCCTTTAGCCTGGAGCCCAAGGGCGACTATACCATCAGGGTGTGCATGGGCACAGCTTGCCACGTACGCGGCGCGGTCCAGATCCTGGAGCAGTTCGAGCGCGATCTGGGCATCAGGGCTGGCGAGACGTCACGCGACCGCAGGTTCTCTCTGGAAGTGGTCATGTGCTTGGGCGCCTGCGCCCTCGGCCCGGTGGTGGTCGTCAACGAGGAAACGCACGGCGAGATGTCGCCCGACAAGGCGCACGCGCTCGTGGCCGAGTTGACGGATGGGGGCGACGGGAGGGAAGGGTCATGAGCGAAACAAGGACCATAACTGTCTGTCAGGGGACCGGTTGCGAGTCGCACCGCTCCGGGCAGCTGCGGATGATGCTGGAGGCGGAGGTGGCCCGGTTGGATCTGCCGTGCCAGGTTAAACGTACTGGCTGTCATGGCTTGTGCGAGCGTGGCCCCATCGTCACGGTGGAGCCAGATGGCATCCTCTACCTCAAAGTGCAGCCCAAGGATGTGCCCGACATCGCCAAGTCGCTGGAGAACGGCGACCTGGTGAAACGGCTGCTGTACCGCGACCCGGTGACCAAAAAGCCGGTGCCCTACTACAAGGACGTGGACTTTTACAGCAAGCAGACGCGGCTGGTGCTGCGCCACAACGGGCATATCGACCCTGAGTCGATCGATGATTATGTGGCTGTGGGCGGCTACCAGGCGCTGCGCAAGGCCCTGCAGGAGATGACGCCACAGCAGGTCGTCGCCGAGGTCAGGGATTCCGGCCTCAGGGGGCGGGGCGGGGCCGGGTTCGTCACCGGACTGAAGTGGGAGTTCACCCGCAAGGCCCCCGGCGAGATCAAGTACATCATCGCCAACGGCGACGAGGGCGACCCCGGCGCTTTCATGGATCGCAGCATCATGGAGGGAAACCCCCACAGTGTCATCGAGGGGATGCTCATCGGCGCCTACGCGGTGGGTGCTCAGGAAGGTTATATCTATGTCCGCAACGAGTACCCGATGGCTGTCCAACGCCTGCGCCTGGCCATCGAGAAGGCGCAGGAGCGTGGCCTTCTGGGCGAAAACATCCTGGGCTCTGGTTTTGCCTTTTCCGTCAAAATCGTGCGCGGGGCAGGGGCCTTTGTCTGCGGCGAGTCGAGCGCGCTGATGGCCTCGGTGGAAGGCCGCGTCGGCGAGCCGCGCCCCAAGCACGTCCACGCCACCCACAAGGGCCTGTGGGACCAGCCCACGGCGTTGAACAACGTCGAGACCTGGGCCAACGTGCCGGCGATCATTGACCGCGGCTCCGACTGGTACGCGAGCTATGGCACCGCCCGCAGCAAGGGCACCAAGGTCTTTTCGCTGGTGGGTAAGATCAAAAACACCGGCCTCATCGAGGTGCCGATGGGCACGCCGCTGCGCGAGATCATCTATGACGTCGGCGGCGGCCTCCTCAAGGATCGGGCGTTCAAAGCGGTGCAAACCGGCGGGCCATCGGGCGGCTGCCTTCCGGCCGGCCTGCTGGATCTGCCGGTGGACTTTGAGCGGTTGGCCGACGCCGGTTCGATGATGGGTTCCGGCGGCATGATCGTCATGGACGAGCGCAATTGCATGGTCGATGTGGCCCGGTACTTTGTGGATTTTCTCAAGGAGGAGTCGTGCGGCAAGTGCACGGCCTGCCGCGAGGGCATCAAACAGATGCTCGAGATCCTGACCGCCATCACCAAGGGTGAGGGACAGGAAGGGGACGTCGAGCTGTTGGAGGAGTTGGGTGCGGTCGTGCAGCAGACCTCGCTGTGCGGACTGGGCAAGTCGGCGCCCAACCCGGTCCTGTCTACCATCCGCTACTTCCGGGATGAGTACGATGCCCACATTCGCGAGCAGCGGTGCCCGGCCGGTGTCTGCCGGGCGCTGATCACCTTTGCCATCGACCCTGACCTGTGCAAGGGCTGCACGATCTGCGCCCAGAAGTGCCCGCAGGAAGCGATCTCCGGCGAGCTAAAGCAGATCCACGTTATCGACGATGCCAAGTGCATCCGCTGTGGAGTCTGCCGCGAAGTCTGCCCGTCGGATGCGGTGCTGGTGCACTGATGCGGAGGAAAGAACATGATCAACTTGACGATAGACGGCCAACCTTTCAAAGCTGACGAAGGGCAGACTATCCTGGAGGTCGCCCGGCGGGCAGGCGTCAAGATCCCGACGCTGTGCTACCATCCCGCCCTGGAGCCCTATGGCGCCTGCCGCCTGTGCACGGTCGAGATCCGCTGGGGCCGGCGCTCATCGTTGGAAACGGCCTGTACCTATCCCGTGCGCGAGGGGATTGAGGTGCTGACCAAGTCCGAGGCCGTACGGGCGACAAGGCGCATGATCCTGGAGCTGATGCTAGCCCGCTGTCCCAATGTGCCGGTGATCCAGGACCTGGCCCGCGAGTATGGCATCGAGAAATCCCGCTTCAAGACCGAGGACCCGGACGAGGACTGCATCCTGTGCGGCCTGTGCGTGCGGGTCTGCAACGAGCTGGTGGGTGCAGGGGCCATCAACTTTTCGGAGCGAGGCATCAGCCGCGTCATTGGCCCGCCATTCCTGGAGACGAGCGACGCCTGCATCGGCTGTGGGGCGTGCGCCCTGGTCTGTCCGACCGGCGCAATCCGCATCCTGGACGAGGCGGCAGCCATCTACGAGGCGCTGCCGCTGGGGCCAACCTCGGCCATCCACGTGCCATCGCTGCAGGCGGTACCACGGGTGCCGGTCATCGACACCGATGCCTGCATCCACTTCCGCACGAGGGATCTGGGTATGGTCGATGGCTGTGGGGTGTGCCAGACGCTCTGCGAGGTGGAGGCCATCAATTTTGACGTGGAAGACGAGTTCCTGGATCTGGAGGTGGGCGCCATCATTCTGGCCACCGGCTTTGCTAACTTTGATCCCGGCAAACTCGACCAGTATGCCTACGGTCGCTCGCCCAATGTCATCAGCGGCATCGAGTTTGAGCGGATGTCCAACTCGGCCGGGCCGACGGGCGGCGAGATCCTGACCGCCGACGGCAAGCGGCCGGAGCGGGTGGCCATCATCCACTGCGTGGGCAGCCGCGACAAGGCCGGCGCGGCCGCCGGAAACAGCAACGAGTACTGCTCGCGTGTATGCTGTATGTACGCCTTGAAACAGGCCCACCTGGTGCGTGACAAGACCGACGCCGAGGTATTCGAGTTCTACATGGACATGCGTACTTTTGGCAAGGGCTACGAAGAGTTCTACGAGCGCATCCAGGAGGAGGGCGTGATCTTTGTTCGAGGCCGGGGCACGGAGGTCATGGTCGAGAAGGATGGCCGGCTGACCGTCAAAGCCGAGGACACCAACCTGGGGCAGCCTGTATCGGCCACTGTGGACATGGTCATCCTGGGTGCGGGCATCGTACCCCAGGCCGATACCGCCGACGTGGCCCAGACCTTTGGCATCAGCCGCAGCCCCGATGGCTTTTTCATGGAGGCCCACCCCAAGCTGCGGCCCTTCCACACCAACACCGATGGTGTGTTCCTGGCCGGTGCTTGTCAGGCCCCGCGCGATATACCCGACACGGTGGCTCACGCCAATGCCGCGGCCGCGGAGGCCCTGGCCCTGATGTCCGCTGGCGAGGTGACCATTGCCCCGACGACCGCCTGGGTCGACGAGAACCTATGCTCAGGCTGCAAGACCTGCCTGGATCTGTGTCCCTACAAGGCCATTTCGTACATCTCTCGAAACGGTACCGGCGTGGCCGAGGTGAATGAGGCACTGTGCAAGGGCTGTGGCACCTGTGCCGCTGCCTGCCCGGCTGGGGCTATCACTGCCCAGCACTTTACGGGTGCCCAGATCCTGGCCCAGATCGAGGGGCTGTTCCGGGTAGGACAAGGAGTGACGATATGATCGACAACGGCTTCGAACCAAGAATCGTCGGGTTCCTATGCAACTGGTGCACGTACGCGGCCTCCGATGGGGCGGGCGTAGCCCGCATGCAGCAGCCGCTGAACGTGGACATTATCCGGGTGATGTGCTCTGGCCGGATCGAGCCCGCTTTTATCCTGAAGGCCTTTGCCGAGGGGGCCGACGGCGTCATCGTCTCGGGCTGCCATCCGCCGGGCGACTGTCACTACACCGACGGCAACTACAAGACCTTCCGCCGCATGCCGCTGGTCGAGGCGTTGCTGGCGCAGTCTGGCATCGAGCCCGGCCGCTTTCACTGGGGCTGGATCTCGGGGGCGGAGGCGCCCAAGTGGGCCGGGCTGGTGCGTGATTTCACCGCGCAGGTGCGCGCCTTGGGGCCGCTGAATTGGCAGCACGAGCTGGCGAGCAAGGAGGACTAGCCATGACCACCAACGGAAAGCTGAAGCTGGGTCTCTACTGGGCAGCCTCGTGTGGCGGTTGCGACATCGCCATCGTCGAGCTCCGGGAAAAGATCCTGGATCTGGACGCAGCGGCCGATATCCTGTTCTGGCCGTGCGCCATGGATTTCAAATACAAGGACGTCAGGGCCATGGTCGAGGGGCAGATGGACGTCTGCCTGTTCAATGGCTCCATCCGCAGCACCGAGAACGAAGAGATGGCACACCTGCTCCGGGAGAAAGCCAAGGTTTTGGTCGCCTTTGGCTCCTGCGCCCACGAGGGTTGCATTCCCGGGCTGGCCAATCTCTTTGACCGGCAGTCGATCTTGGCGCGAGTCTACCTGGAGACACCCTCGACCGAGAACCCGCAGGGCATTTTGCCGCAGACGAGCTACCGGATGCCCGAGGGCGAGGTGCACATCCCCAAGTTGTTTACTACGGTCAAGACGCTGGACCAGGTGACAGAGGTGGATTACTATGTGCCCGGCTGCCCACCGCAAGCGCCGCAGATCTGGGCCGTACTCGAGGCGATCCTGGGGGGCAACCTGCCGCCCAAGGGCAGCGTGGTGGGCGCCACTGAAAAGACGGTTTGCGACGAGTGCAAACACGTCCGCGAGGAGAAGCGCATCACCCGCTTCTACCGGCCCCACGAGATCATTCCCGACCCGGAGCGCTGCTTGCTTGACCAGGGCATCATCTGCGCCGGGCCGGCAACGCGGGGCGGCTGCGGGGCGCTCTGTCCCACGGTAAACATGCCCTGCCGGGGTTGCTACGGCCCGCCGCCAAACATCGTTGACCAGGGCGCGGCATTGCTCTCGGCTGTGTCTTCGGTGGTGGCCGCCGACACGGAGGAGGAAGCAGCCCGCATCGTGGGGCAGATTGTGGACCCGGTGGGGACGTTTTACCGCTTTGGGCTGCCGGCATCGCTGCTCCACCGTGCAAAGCTTGTGGATTCGTAGATCTGGAGAACCGGCTGGATGAATCTCGGATCACGAATCTACCTACCCGCAGGAGGATACTATGCAAAAGATTAGCATTGACCCGATCACCCGCCTGGAGGGGCACGGCAAGATCGACATCTTTCTCGACGAGGAAGGCAACGTGGCCAACGCCTACCTGATCATCCCCGAGCTTCGCGGCTTTGAGAAATTCGCCGAGGGCCGGCCAGTAGAAGAGATGCCGCGTATCACACCGCGCATCTGTGGCGTCTGCCCCGAGGCGCACCACATGGCCTCGGCCAAGGCTTGCGACGCCGTCTACCACGTCGAGGTGCCGCCGGCGGGCAAAAAGCTGCGCGAGCTGCTTTACTCGGCCTTCTACGTGGCCGACCACACCGTCCACTTTTACATCTTGGCCGCGCCCGATTTTGTGCTGGGGCCAGACGCCCCACCTGCCGAGCGCAACATCCTGGGCTTGATCCACAAGGTCGGCGTGGACGTCGGCAAGCAGGTTATCGAGAGCCGCGGAAAGGCCATGGACATCATCGGTCTGTTGGGCGGCAAGACTATCCATCCTGTGGGCGCGCTGCCCGGCGGGGTGAGCAAATCGATCAACGAGGAGGAGCGGGCCGGGATCGAGAGCTGGGGCCACGATTTGGTGGGCTTTGGACTGTTCAGCCTCCAACTCTTCAGGGATGTGGTGCTGGGCAACAAGGCCTATCTGGACCTGATCCTGTCCGACGCTTACACGACGCCGATGTATTATATGGGTCTGGTGGACGGGGACAACAAGGTCAACTTTTACGATGGGAAGGTGCGCGTCGTGGACCCTGAGGGCAAAGAACTGGTCAAGTATGGCCCAGAGGAGTACCTGGAGGTCGTCGCCGAGCACGTCGAGCCTTGGACCTATCTCAAGTTCCCCTACCTCAAGCAGGTAGGCTGGAAGGGGTTTGTCACCGGCAAGGACAGCGGGGTCTACCAGGCGACGCCCCTGTCGCGGCTCAATGCCGCCGATGGCATGGCCACGCCCGAAGCCCAGGCGGCCTACGAAGAGTTCTACACGACGATGGGCGGCAAGCCGGTCCACGGCACGCTGGCCACCCACTGGGCGCGCCTCATCGAGCTGCTCTACGCCGCCGAGCGCCTGGTCGAACTGGCCACCGATCCTGGCATCACCGACCCGCACGTGCGCAACATCCCCACCGCCATACCGACCGAGGGCGTGGGCATCGTCGAAGCGCCGCGCGGCACGCTGACGCACCACTTTGTCACCGACGAG
The DNA here is from genome assembly GCA_963700285.1 of uncultured Chloroflexia bacterium. Classification (GTDB taxonomy): domain Bacteria; phylum Chloroflexota; class Anaerolineae; order JAAYZQ01; family JAAYZQ01; genus CAWANP01. The sequence continues at coordinate 75,811 of CAVOXA010000007.1, forward strand.
CGGGGCATTGTCCAGAAATGCAACCTCATTGTCGGCACGACCAACAACTATGCGCCCATCTCCATCTCGATCAAGAAAGCGGCCGAGGCCTTTATCCACAAGGGCCAGGTCCTGACCGAGGGCATGCTGAACCGGGTGGAGATGGCCTTCCGCGCCTACGACCCCTGTTTCGGTTGCGCCACCCACACGCTGCCGGGCCAGATGCCGCTGGAGGTGCGGGTGTGCGACGCGGAGGGGTGCGTGGTCGAGGTGCTATGTCAGCATCTGGGCAAGTAGGGTGACGGGGGATTGGGAGATCCAGATCTCCCGATCCCCCAGATAGGTGAGTTCCCCATGAAGAAGCTGGTCCTCGGCCTGGGAAATCCAATCCTGACGGATGACGGCGCCGGCATCCACGTGGTGCGGGCTGCGGCCGCCCGCTGCGCGCCGGCGGACGGCGCGACCTTTGCCGAGGCGAGCCTGGGTGGCCTGCGGCTCCTGGATTTGCTGGCCGGCTACGACCGGGCCATCGTGGTGGATGCAATCCAGACGCGCGGCGGGCAGCCAGGCGCCCTCTACCGGCTGGGCCCCGGCGACCTGCGAGCCTCCCTGCACTCCGGCTCCAGCCACGACCTGTCGCTGCCGGCCGCCCTGGACCTGGGCCGGCGGCTGGGCATGGCGCTGCCCGGCGAGGAAAACCTGATCCTCCTTGCCATTGAGGTCGAGGATGTGCTGACCTTTGGCGAGACCTGTACCCCCGCCGTGACGGGGGCCATCCCCCAGGCTGTGGAGGCGGTACTGGCGGAACTGGCGGTTCAGCCGTGGGCCGCTGAGGTGCGGCCGGACTGGCAATGTTTCCCGCGGGCAGGGCATAACTCGACATAAAGTATTCTTCGCCCTAACCTCTGCGTTCTTTGTGTCCCTCTTCGATGACTGCCCACAAGTCTCTCCCGGCCAGGGGAATGGGGCAGCACGCTCAGCTTGTCCGCTGGGCGGTATGATGGTATACTGCTCCCGGCCGCAAGATGGTTGGAGTCTATTGACGTCGTAAGGGCGGGGCATTCCCAGCGTCCGTTTGCCATGCAGAAGCGCCTCCGCTGTGCATGGACCCCTGGGGTAACCAAGAGACCTCGTGGAATGCCTCACCGCTGCTTTGGCGAAGTGCCAGGACGAAAGGAGTACACGACCCCATGGAGAAGGAAGTCTATCCGTTCAGCCTTGGCGATCTGGCGTGCGCGGTGATCCGCGATTTCTCCCGCGAGCGGGAGGTGCGCGAAGTGATCGCCAATCCCCAAGAGGAGGTGCCCGCGGAGGTCCCGGCGGGCGAAGGAACCAGCGACTACAACTGCCTGCTCGTCAGGATCGGCCAGCACAATGTCCTTTTTGACGCCGGTCTGGGGGACCGTGTTGACTATGCCCAGGGGAGGCTGTTGGCGAACCTGGGCTCGATGGGCGTAGGCCCGGGCGATGTCGACCGGTTGGTCATCACCCACGCCGATGGCGATCACATCGGCGGCACCCTGGACAAAGGGGGCGAGCCGGTCTTTTTCAATGCGCGTTACGTACTATGGCAGGGGGCCTGGGAGTACTGGGCATCCTCCGGCGCGTCCGCTGACTGGCCCGAGGACCGGGTGGCGTTCGTCCGGGGCACCTACGCGGCGATCGAGGATCGGTTGGATGTGGTGGACGCCGAGTCGGACTTTCTGCCGGGCTTCCGGCTGGTCCCAGCCGTGGGGCACAAGTCTGACCATGTGGCGGTTCGCATCACTTCCGGGGGCGCGCGCCTGCTGCACATTGCAGATAGCGCGGCCCATCCTGTCTTTCTGGAGTACCCGGACCTGTACTCTGTGTTTGACTTGAGGCCGGAGCAGGCCCTGGCCAGCAAGCGGCGGCTTTTGGACTGGGCTGCCGCTGAGGGAGCCCTGGTCTTTGCCCCCCACTTTCCATTTCCGGGACTGGGCCAGGTCCACAAAGAGGGGAGCGGCTGGCAGTGGCAGCCAGCAGGCAGGCTTGCACCGCCGTGAACAGGCGGTGCTGGGCAGATCCCTGAACAGGCGGTGTTGGGCAAGTCTCTGTCGATTTCAGTGTCCAGCACCGGCTCTTCCAGGCCGGTGCTGGACATATTCCCTCATCCGTTCAAACAGCTTCCTGTAGATCGTGATTTCCCCCACCTGGGGGTCGCCTACCGTCATGCGCACCCCCTGCAGCCAATAGAGCCTGGCTTCCTGAACCTCTCTGATCTCATCCCAGGGGATTAGCAGCTTCCCTGCCCTACCCAGCGGTGGACGCACCCAGAGGTACAACCCCTCTGGGCTGATCGTCACGGTCACGCACCTGCGGTACTGCACAACTCCGATCTTGGCCGTTTGTTTGGTCTGGCGAACCCCGCTGGGCTCGTAGGTCGCAGGATAGCGCTCAGCCAGTCTGTTCAGGCCGCTCATTCTGGCAAATACTCCCATATCATGCACCTCGCTTTCAGCAAGCACGGCTGCGTGCGTCTGTTGAGCAGAGCAAACGATGCCAGCCCCTCCACCGGGGCTGCAACACTGGACAGGGCCAGCACTGCAACCGCGGCAGGTTGGACGATCCCGGATTCTGGCTGTCGTAGAAGCCCGGTGATGGGGATATCATGCACCCGAAATCCTGTTTTGTCAAACGGCGTCTGAACCGGTCAGACAATTGGACTTTGCCCGGCGCCGGATCCGCCTACGCCAGGCCGAATGCCTGCTTCAGCTCTTCCAGCGCGGCTTCTTCCTGCTCGCTGACCCGCACCGAGCCGATGCCCAGGAAGCCGCCTTCGCGGCCGGCCTCGGCTGTGGCCTGGGCAACCTGCAGCAGCCATTCGCAGAACCCGGCTTTTTCGGCGGGGCTGCTCTTGGCGTCCAGTACGGTGAGGGCCTCCTGGATCTGTTCCAGGACCTGGGCCCTGGGATCCCGGCTCTTGTCGATCTGGGGCTCCTCCATCTTTTCCTTTCGCTGGGCCCTGGCCATCGTACCTTCGAAAGACCACGACGGCGATTAGAGCCGCCGCACTGCCGATGAAGTAGAGCAGTCGCCAGGCTGGATCTGGGCCATTGGGATCACCAGCTCGACCGGCTGGCTGTGGCATCTAGGGGCGCTCCTTCTGCGGGCCGCGCCAGCCCATCCGGAAAAGCTTACGGGCGATCAGGATGTACCAGATCAAGTAGCCCAGGACGGACAGTAGGGAGAGGTAGACGCCGATCCCGGGTACGTAGAGACCAAAGACGACGATGTTGGTCACGATGCCGACATAGGCCGTGGCCCTGCTGAACGTAGCGCTGCGCAGCATGAGGAACGAGCTGATTAGCAGCGAGGCAGAACCGAGGAGATAGTGGGCATGGTAGGCCATCCCATGAAAGTGGGTCAGCACGGCCTCTCCAGCCGCCTGGTAGCTGGCTCTCTCGGCCTCCGTGGTCGCGGCCGCCCACCGGTCGCTGAGAGCGAACATCTCGGGGATCGGTCTGGAGGGGACGAGGCAAGCCAGCCCTGTGAGCCCCAGGACCAGGGCGATGAGCGCCCAGCCCTCATCGACCTCCTTTAGCATGACATAAAGGACCAGAAAGAAGGGATTGACTCTTTCACCGAAACACTGCGAACGATCTTGGACCGCACGGTCCCGCCCCTTGCCTTCCAGCACTGCTAGGAGCATACTGTAGCTACCTAGATCCAGAGAGGGCTGCCGTGAAACGTGGGGTTCCAGGCTTGCGAAGTCTGTCGGTACAGATGATCCTGAGCTCTGTCGCGGTGGTGCTGCTGACGGCGGCGGCCGTGGAGCGCTGGGTCGAGGAACAGCCCGACCTGATCGTGCTGGATGTCAACATGCCCCGGCTCGACGGCTTTGCCGTCTGCCGCCGCATCCGGAAGCAGGCGGACACGCCCATCATTCTGCTCACTGTGCGCGGCGAGGAAGACGACATTGTGCACGGCCTGAAACTGGGCGCCGACGATTACATCACCAAGCCCTTTAGCCCCCGCCAACTTCGTAACGTGTACTGACTCCCCTCTGCCTATCCGGCTGATTCACCATTTGTCACAGCTTTATCACAGACTTATCACGGCGTTTGGAACGCCCTCAGGCTATGATCCTGGCATAGCCTGGGGAGGTAGCACGTTTGGGTGGAACCAGTCAGCGCAAAACTGCATACCTGACGCTTGAAGAATTGACTGCGGACCGAGAGCTGGCACGGCGTCTTCCGCTTGATCTGGCCTGGAGTTGCCATGCCCTGCCGTTGGCGGAGGATAATGGACGTGTCACAGTCGTCATGGCCGACCCGGATGATGACAGGGCGCGTGAGGCGGTGGTTGCCGCGTTGGGACCCAGGTTGTGTGTGGTCAAGGGATCACCGTTGAGTATTGAGGCGCGACTCGCCGAAATCTGGGGGGATGAAGCTTGTCGTCGTCCAAGACTAGAAGTCTGTGCTTTTCCTGATCCCCTTCCTGGCGAGCTGTGGGACTATGCCCAGGCTCTTGGGGTCTTGCTGGGTGCGCACCTGGGCCGCATGAGTACGGCAGGAGAGGTGAACGCACTGGCCAAGGAAGGGGGTCGCGCCAACTCCGACCTGGTCATTTTGGGGGAGTATTGTCATCCTCTGCTCCGGTGTTTGCTCTCCCGATCGACTGAGGACGGTGATTTGCCGATACTGCAGAGCGCTGTTCCTTTTGGCATCCTGGTAGCTCAGCGGCCGCGCTGGCCGCTCGAACGCATCCTCCTGGTCATCTGTGGTGAAAGCGCAGACAACGGGGCGGTGGATTGGGCCTTGCGCCTGGCCAGCCCAAGCACCGCTGCTGTCACCGTGCTGGCGGTGATACCACCGGTGCCGATCATGGTGCACGGACCTGCCCGCCGGGAACAGGGTATGGCTGCCTTCCTGACCAGCAACACGATTCTGGGAAGGCAAATGCACCAAGTAGCCCGGCGTTTGGCAGAGTGCCAAGTCGACGGCACCTTGCGCTTGCGCCAGGGAGCACCCGACCAGCAGATCTGTCGACAGGTGGTTGAGGGCGACCACGATCTGATCATTATGGCCGCCAGGCCCCGCAAATGGTGGTTGCGCCAACTGAAGGGAGACCCAATCTGCTCACTGCTGAGCCAGGTCGACCGGCCCGTGCTCTTTGCGGAACCAGACAAGGCGGGGAAGTCCGACCCGACATGACTTCCGCGCCAGCACTGTCGTCTAAAAGGGAGCCGCAGAGCAGTGTCTGCGGCCCTTCTGTCACTTGACAATGGGGAGATAACCATGCAGATGCAAAGCAGAATCAAAAAAGTCCTGCTCACCCTGCTGACCGTTGGCTTGGTGATACTTGCTGCCGGCTGCGGTGGATCCACCGGTGAGTCAATGGCCTCGTCAGAGGGTGGACTACAGGGCACCATCACTGTTTCCGGCGCCTGGGCGCTCTACCCTCTGATGGTTCGATGGGGCGAAGAGTTTCAGAAGCTGCACCCTGACGTTCGCTTTGACATCTCGGCCGGCGGGGCAGGCAAGGGAATGGCCGATGTCCTGGCAAACGCAGTGGACATTGGGATGGTTTCCCGCGAAATCCACCCCGAAGAGGTCGCAAAGGGCGCCTTCTGGGTGTCGGTCACCAAAGACGCCGTATTTCCCACGATCAATGCAGAGAATCCCGTACGGGAGGAGTTGTACGGCAAAGGGTTGAGCCAAGAGATCTTGATCGGCATCTTTATCACAGGCGAGATCACAACCTGGGGGCAGGTGATAGACAGGCCAGAGGTGACAGACCCCATCCACGTCTTTACCCGCTCAGATGCCTGCGGGGCAGCAGACACCTGGGCCGATTACTTGGGCAAGGCACAGGAGGATCTCCTGGGCATTGCTGTTTACGGCGACCCCGGTCTCCTGGGCGCGGTGATCAAAGATCCTCTGGGAATTGGCTTCAACAACCTGAACTATGCCTTCGACGCCGAGACAGGAATCCCGGTGGCTGGCGCAGGGGTCGCGCCGATCGATGTTGACGGCAACGGCTCGGCCGAAGCGAAAGAGGTTTTTGATACCAAAGACCAGGCGGTGAAGGGCGTCGCTGTGGGGGATTATCCCTCGCCGCCAGCGCGCGACCTCAACCTGGTCAGTCAGGGCAAACCGGAAGGACTGGTCAAAGCCTTCATCACCTGGGTCCTCACCGATGGGCAGGATTATGTAGCCGAGGCAGGGTACATCACCCTGCCCCAGGACAGATTGCAGGCAGAGCTGGAAAAGCTGGACTGAATCGGTGCCGAGGCCCACAAAGTGAGAGCGATGCACAGCATGAATGAGATTCTGACGTCCCTGGTTCAATACCGGCCACAGGCTTCGAGCCAGGTTGTCTCCCACAGGCACGCTCGGCGGAGGAAGGATCGACTGTCGGCGCGGTTGATGGGTTTGCTGACGCTGGCGACCATGCTGATGGTGCCCCTTCTGGCCGTGGCGCTCTTTATGCGCGCCCGGCCGATCCTGCTGGCCAAACCGCTGGGGGAGTTGTTGTTGTCCACGGACTGGCACCCGCTGAGGGGGGAATTTGGCTTTTTGCCCTTCATCATGGGCACCCTCTGGGTAACGGGCGTGGCCATGGCCATCGCTGTCCCCCCTGCCCTGCTGGTCGCCATCTACCTGGCCGAATACGCCCCAGCGCGGTTCCGCACGCTGGTCAAGCCGTTCATTGACCTGCTGGCAGGCATACCATCCGTGGTCTTTGGCGTCTGGGGGATGCTGACCATTGTGCCCTTTGTGGAACATACCGTCGCCCCCACCCTGAATCGGTGGCTGGGTGTTCTCGGTCTGTTCCGCACCGACAACCCCACCGGCTATGGCGTGCTGGCGGCGGGGCTGGTACTGGCCGTGATGATCTTGCCCATTATCATCGCCGTGGGCGACGAGGTGATCAGGGCCGTACCCCAGGGGTTTCGTGAGGCATCGTGGGCCTTGGGCGCGACCCGCTGGCAGACGATCATAAAGGTGGTGCTGCGGCGGGCCTGGCCCGGCGTGATGGCGGCCGTAGTCCTGGGCTTTTCCCGAGCCTTTGGCGAAACAATGGCCGTGTTGATGGTCGTGGGCAACGTACCCCAGATGCCTCACTCCCTCTTTGATGCGGCCTACCCCTTGACCGCCCTGATCGCCAACAACTATGGGGAGATGATGTCCATCCCCCTCTATGATGCAGCGCTGCTGGGTGGGGCCTTGATCTTGTTGTTGATCGTGTTGGTCTTTAACACCGCCTCGCGGCTGGTGCTTGTGCGGTTCGTGCAAACTGGACAAGAGAGATGAAGAGCCGAAAAGCAAAGGCTTTCTCCCGCAGAAAGATAGAGGAAGGTTTCTTCAAAGTGCTGATGATCGGTTCGGCCGTCGCCGTGATGGGCAGCCTGATCCTCATCCTGGCCACCGTGGTCTGGCGAGGTCTACCCGCCCTGAACCTGGCTATGCTGACCCAGACCCCCAAAGGGGGGTACTATCTGGGCAAAGAGGGCGGTATCCTCAACGCCATTGTTGGCTCTATCTACCTGGCCGGTGGGGCGACGGTCCTGGCCTTGCTCACCGGCTTGCCCATTGCCATTTACTTGCAGGTCTACGCGGCCCACTCCCGTAGTGCCGAGCTAGCCCGTCTGGCTCTGGATGTCCTGTGGGGGGTACCCAGTATTGTCTATGGAGCTTTTGGCTTCATCATCATGCTTGGGCTGGGAATGCGGGCTTCGCTGCTGGGGGGCATCATCACCCTCGCCCTATTGGAATTACCCATCATGGTCAGGGGCATGGACGAGGCCATCGCCATGGTTCCACCTGCGCTGAAAGAAGCCTCCTATGCCCTGGGCGCCAACCGGCTGGAGACGGCGACCAAGGTGGTGATACGGCAGACGGCGCCGGCATTGCTCACGGCGATCTTGCTGGCCTTTGGCCGGGGCATCGGTGACGCGGCGGCGGTCATGTTCACGGCCGGCTACACCGACCGCCTGCCCGACTCTCTCTTCGAGCCCGGCTGCCTCGCTGCCGTTGGCCGTCTTTTTCCAGCTCGGCACTCCCTTTCCAGCCGTACAGGAGCGGGCCTACGCCTCTGCACTGGTACTGACCTGTATCGTCCTGGGACTCAGCCTGATCTCGCGGCGGCTGGCCGGGCGGCTAACCAAGCATGTGGTCCGGTAGGAGGTGCGAAGCGTGTCGGAGCCCCAGATTCGGATTGAAGACCTGAACGCCTGGTACGGAAGCGAGCAAGCTCTGAAAGACATCACCGTCGGCATTCCGGCCCGGCAGATCACGGCCATTTTTGGTCCCTCGGGTTGTGGCAAGACAACGCTTCTCCGGAGTCTCAACCGGCTCCTGGAGGAGGCCGACGGGACCCGGGTGACGGGTCAGGTTTGGCTGGATGGCATGGCCATTTATGGCCGTGGCGTTGACCTAACCGAGGTTCGCACCCGGATTGGCATGCTGGCCCCCAAGCCCTTTCCCCTGCCGATGTCCATCTATGACAACGTGGCCTATGGGCGGCGCATCCGCGGCCTGCAGGGACACTTGGACAAAGGAAACGGCCGCAACCTGGACCGGATCGTGAAACACTACCTGCAGGCGGCTGGATTGTGGGAGGAAGTGAAGGACCGGCTGCGCGCACCCGCCTCGGGACTGTCCACCGGGCAGCAGCAGCGCCTGTGCCTGGCGCGTGCTTTGGCCGTGGAGCCGGAGGTGCTGCTATGCGACGAGCCAACATCCGCCCTGGACCCGATCTCGGCGCAACGGATCGAAGAGCAGCTCGTGACCCTCAAGGAGCAGATGACGATTGTCGTGGTCACACACTCGCTGCAGCAAGCGCGCCGCCTGGCCGACCACGTGATCTTTCTCTGGATGGGGGAGCTGGTGGAATCCGGACCTGGTACGCAGGTATTTCACGCCCCAAGGGATGAGCGCACCCAGGCTTATCTGGCGGGCGACGTCGGTTGACGCGTGAGGCAAGAATGCCAAACTGTCGGATGCAACAGAGGGTTCTGGTGAGGGTATTAGGAGGTGTGGTATGAGGCACTTGGTCATGCGGTGTATTAGGGATGGGGATTGGCGCTGCCGGGCGGCCAGAGCCCTGGGCTTGGCATTGCTGGTTGTGACAGTCATCTACGGGCGGATCATCATGGCCAACTCGCCCGCAAGGGCGCAATTGAGGGTATATGCCTTCAGCACGCAGGAAGAGTTGATGACGCAGCGTATCTTTCCCGACTTTGAAAAGCTGTGGAAGGCCGAGACGGGACAGGACCTGACTATCGAGGGTATGTTCGGCCCGTCGGGGACGCTGGCGGGGCAGATCAACCTGGGAGCGCCAGCAGACGTGGCCTTGTTCAGCAATGCCCAGGATGTGATGCATCTCAAGATCGGCCGGCGCGTGTGGGTGAACAACCAGCCGGTTGTGTTCGGCCACACGCCCATGGTGCTCGTCACGCGTGCAGGCAACCCACACGCGATCGCGGGGTTCTCCGATCTGGCCCAGCCCGGCTTGTTTCTGCTCCACGCTGACCCCAGCACCTCTGGTGCCGGCCAGTGGGCCGTTCTGGCAGAGTATGGCAGTGCCTTGCCAAAGGCAGGAGACCAGGCAGCAGCCGAGGCGCAACTCCAGGCCATCTGGCGCAACGTCCGGCTGCTGGGTGAGTCTGCCCGGGCGACGATGACCCTGTTCGAATTGGGGGCCGGCGACGCTTTCGTGACCTACGAGAACGATGCCCTTCTGGCCAGGGAGCGGGGCGCGGCGCTAGAGGTCGTGGTGCCTCCGCGCACCATCGTCGCCCAGCACGTCGCCGTGGTTGTGGACGACAACGTGACGCCCAGCGAACGGCCGGTAGCCCAGGCATTTCTGGACTATCTCCTGAGCGAGGCCGGCCAGTCAGCATTGAGACGCTATCACCTTCGACCGGCGGATCTGGAAGCTCGGGAGTTTCCGAAAATAACGCAGCCCTTTACAGTGGAGGACCTGGGTGGCTGGCCAAAGGCCTACAACGAGGTGGTGGAGGGCTTGTGGAAGAGAGTGATTGGGCCACATCTCAATCTGGAGCCGATGCCCAGGGCGTTGGGTACAGGAGAGCTCTGATGCCAGAGATGCACAATCCGAATACGACGGCTTCGGGCCCGCCGCCAGGAACGCACGCTGTTCCCCTGGTACGAGCCGAGGTAGTCAGGCCAACCACCGTCAGGCGCGCCTGGTGGGCACGGGTTCGCGCAGACAAGATCGGGCTGTTTCTCTCCAGCCTGTACTTGTTTATGCTGGCCATCACGCTGATGAAAGATGGTTCGCGCGCGGTTACGCCGCTGGTGAACACGCTGCTGGACGTCAACAGCGCGGCCAACGCCCTTGGTTTCGGCTGGCTGTTTGCCTACGCGATCATGAGCGGCTCGCCGGTCGCCGCTGCGGCCTTGACCTTCTTTGACGCAGGCGTAGTGGACAAGTTGGGTACCTTTGCCATGATCACAGGCAGCCGGCTGGGAGCAAGCTTTATCGTGCTCTTGATCGGCTTCCTGTACGTGCTGCGCGGCCGGGACCGAGGCACGAGCTTGAGCATGGGGCTGCTATCCTTGGTGGTCACGGCAACGACCTATCTGCCGAGTCTGCTGCTTGGCGCTGTCTTCCTCCGAATGGGGACGTTCGACGGGCTTCAACTGCGTTCCGGTGCACTTCTCAACTCGCTGGTTGATCGGTTGGTGCAACCAGTGGCAGGCGTGGTGGTCGCGCTATTGCCTAGCTGGGGCGTCTTTCTGGTCGGGCTGGGCATTGTCTGGTTCAGCTTTAGTCTGTTTGACAAGTGTCTGCCCCAGATGACACTGAAGGAGAGCCAACTGGGCTGGATGTCGCGCCTGGTGTACCGGCCGTGGGTGATGTTCCTCCTGGGAGCGCTGATCACAATGATCTCCATGTCGGTCACTCTGTCCCTGGCCATCCTGGTCCCCCTGAGTGCCCGGGGCTTTGTGCGGCGCGAGAACGTGATCCCCTACATCATGGGAGCCAACATCACCACCTTCATCGATACGCTGTTTGCGGCCGTTTTGCTCAACAATCCGACCGCCTTTACCATCGTCCTGGTCGGGATGCTCAGTATCGCAGGTGTCTCCATGGTCATACTCGCCTCCGTCTACTTCCGCTACCAAAGGGGGATGCTGAGCCTTGTAGCCTGGGTGACCGCCCGCAACCGCAATCTAGCCCTGTTCCTGGCTATCATCTTTATCGTGCCCATCGCCCTGATGTTGGTCTAGGAGGACCCGGCCATGCCTATCTTGGTAGCTGTTAATGGTTCGTGGCACACGGAGGCGGCGCTGCGCCTCGCCGCGCAGATTGCGCGGCAAGGCCATGAGCCGCTGACCATTCTGACTGTGATCAAGCAAGAGGCGGATCGGTCCCAAGCCCCGGTAGACACGATCCTGGCCCGAGCCTGCGAGATCGTACGGCCCCAGCCCGAGGAAGTGCAGACCAGGGTCCGGATTGGGCATCCGGCAACAGAGATCGTCCGCGAGGCTGAGGCAGGCAACTATGACCTGGTCATCCTCGGCCAGGGGCAGACCAGAAATCTGGTGGCGCGTTTTCTCTTTGGTTCGACGGCAGTCCGTGTTGTGGAGCATGCGCCGTGCCCGGTTATCGTGGCCAAGGGCAAGGTCGGACCCATCCGGCGCATCCTGCTCTGCGACAGTGGCAGCCAGGATCCTTCGGTTGGCCTTACGTCGACTTTGCTTTCTCCGGCCACAATCGAGGCAGGCGGCGCGGGCCCTTCGGTCCTCTGCCGTTTCGCAGAACTCCTGGTTTGTCTGCTTGTTGGCGTCGAGGAGATCGTTGTTCTGCACGTGATGTCCCAGATGAGCGCCGGCCCGGGGGTCAAAGGCAAGCAGTTGCGCAGCAGCGTCGATGAACTACTCGAGGAGTGGGCGCCCGAAGGCGGACTACTCGAACGGGACATCCAGGCATTGGAGCACTTGGGCCTTCGTGCCCGTGCCAAGGTGCGCCACGGTTTGGTCGTGGAGGAAATCCTGGAAGAGGTGCAGGGTGAGGACTATGATCTGGTGGTTATCGGTGCCTATCGTGGGGAAGGCTGGCAGCGCATTCTGCTTGATGATTTGGCCCACAGGATCGTGGTCGAGCTGGACCGGCCGGTGCTTGTGGTGCGATAGAGCGCCGGTCTGGCCAGATGACTGCTGGAGACAGTAGCATGCACAAGGTTCTGGCACGTCTAAGCGGCCGATGGCTGCTGCGTGTCCTTGTCGCTGGCTTTGCCTTGACAGCAGCCATCACCGTCACCGTTGCGACCTTGGGCACCTACAAGGTCATCAACGATTACCTGTTGGAGGCTCAGGATAAGCGCGTCGGCCGGGACATGGACCTGGCCGAGGCCTTCTACCAGCTCAAGTTGGACGAGACGGCTGCCATCAGCATGCGGATGGCGCGAGACGAGCGTGTGATCCAGCACTTGCTGGCCGCCTCGCAGGGCCAGCCTGAGGCCACTCAGATCATCGATGAGCAGACCATCCACAAAATCACGGTGCCGACTGTCGGTGGAACCTACCTTCTCGCCGTCCTGGACACCCAAGGCAACATGGTAGCAGGCCGTACTCTGCGCACCAATGGCGATCTGTCACCGGTTTTCACCAAGGGCGGATGGGGAGACCTGCCGATTGTCCAGGACGTGCTCTCGTCTGGCGTGGGGGAAGCGGCGACCGAACTCATCCCGGCCGAGTTCCTGGCGCAGGTCCAGCTGGATGGGCAGGCGCGCGTCGACCTGATGGATACGCCCCTAGCCGCACCTGAACCGTTCGATCCCCGTGAGGGCACCGCCGGTCTGGCGCTGACGGCCGTCCACCCGATCCAAGGCGAGGATGGAACGGTCGCTGGGGCCGTGCTGACAGCGTATCTGTTCAACAACGACTTTACCCTGGTGGATCGCATCCAGGAGGTCGCCGGCGTGGATACGGTGACCATTTTTTTCGGTGACCTGCGCGTCTCCACCAACGTGCTGAACGAGGCCGGCAAACGGGCCATCGGCACGCGCGTCTCGCAGGAGGTCTTTGACCAGGTGCTGGTGGACGGCTCAGGATTCACAGGGCCAGCCTTTGTGGTCGACCAGTGGTACATCACTCGCTATGAGCCGCTCTTGGACCATCAGGGGCAAGTGGTTGGCAGCCTATATGTGGGCGCCAAGAAGGCTTCCTTCCAAAGATTGGTGGACTCGTTCCGGGATCAGGTTCTTCTCATCGCCGGGACCACGGTTCTCCTGGCCATGCTTGTTGCCATTCCGCTGGCCTGGTCTATCTCCCGTCCCCTGACGGACCTGGCCATAGCGACCGAAACGGTGACCCAGGGCGATTGGACAGTGCGGGTACCAGCCAACGGGCGAGGAGAAATGGGCGTGCTGGCCAGGTCGTTCAACACCATGGTCGAGAGGCTGCAGGTCACCCAGGAACGCCTGGTTCAAAAAGAGAAACTTGCCTCGGTGGGGCAACTGGCCGCCGGCGTGGCCCACGAAATCAACAATCCCCTGGGCACGGTGCTGCTCTACGCCGACATCCTTCTCAAAGAGACGCCGGCAGACAATGGACAACAGCGCGAGGACTTGAAGATGATCGTCCGGGAAGCTACTCGCTGCAAGGCCATTGTCAACGATCTGCTGAATTTCTCCCGGCAGAATGAGGTGTTGGCTCAGGAGACCGATCTCAACGACTTGCTGCGGGAAATGGCCGAGGAAATGCGCCACAAGGATCTCTACCAGCAGATCGAAATGGTGGTCGATCTGGAGCCCGATCTGCCGCTCATCCAGGCCGATCCTCTCCAGCTTCGCCAGGTTTTCCTGAACTTGATGAGCAACGCTGCCGAGGCGATGCCCGCTGGTGGCCGGCTGATCCTGCGCACGCGGAAGGGGTCGGCAGCTGGGTTCGTGACCATCCAGGTGCAGGACACCGGTGTAGGGATCTCTGAAGGGAACATGAAAAAGCTCTTTACGCCTTTCTTCACGACCAAACCCATCGGCAAAGGGACCGGGCTGGGGCTGGCGATCATCTATGGCATTGTCAAGATGCACATGGGGCAGATCAGCGTTCAGAGCCAGGTGGGAGAGGGCACGACGTTCACCGTCATGTTGCGAGAGCGACTGCCAACCCAGACTGACAAGGGGTCGGTCATCCTGCAATAGTCATCGGGCGCATGGAGGGAGCCAGCGATATGTATGAACCGGGATTGCTGCCTGACCTGTAGGGGAGCATCACCTTCGGCAAACGGCAACTGGCCCAGTACCTGAGGGTGAGATGTCCCATTATCCCATGAGATGGCTCAGCCGCGGAGCTCGAGGCCGAAAAACTTGTTGATAGCGGGCTTGAGTTCTGCTTCGAAAGCCCTGCCCGAGCCCAAGTTGCAGCCGAGGACTGGGTGTGATACAATGCTGCCGAGAATGAAACGTCTGACCGCGAGCTCGACAGCCCATGGAAACAGCATCCAACATCACGCCGCAGCCTGCAATGATTGCCAAAGCGACCCGCCTGCACTCCCTACGGCGCCAGATCGACCGCGTCGAGCTGCGTCTGGACCGCCTCCGCAGCGTCAGCTACCGCTACTCCTGGCTGCGGATCGTCGCCTTCCTCCTGACTCTGTTGGCCACTGGTCTGGCATTCTACCTGGCTGGTTGGCAGGCCGCCGCCATCTGCCTCGCCGCCGGGCTGGTCCTCTTTGGCCTGGCGGTCTATGCCCACCGCAGGTTGGAGGCAGCGATCCGGCGTCACCGGGCCTGGATCCAGGTCCAGTCGGCACACCTGGCCCGGGCAGACCTCGATTGGGACCAGATGCCGGCCGGATTCCGCCAGCGGCCCAGGCCCGACCACCCCTTTGAGGCGGACCTGGACATCGTGGGCCGCCGTTCGTTGTTGCGCTTGCTGGACACAGCCGTGTCTGCCGAGGGCAGCCAGCGTCTGAGGGACTGGCTTGCCGCGCTGGTTCCTGACGGGGAGGCCGTCGCCCGCCGCCAGCCGCTGGTGCGCGAGCTGGCCTCTCGCAGCCTGTTCCGTGACAAGTTAACGCTGAACGCCATGGCGGCTGCTGGCGGTAGCAAGACCTGGGATGCGGATTCCTTGCTGGACTGGCTGGCCAAGGGCACCGTCCAAGCTGCGCAGGGCCGCTGGTTGCTTCTTCTGGCCGGGCTGGCGGCTTTGAATGCCCTGCTTTTCGTGGGCAACCGCCTGGGGATGCTGCCGCCCTGGTGGCAGTTCTCGCTGGTGCTTTACCTGGGCTTGATGCTGGTCCGATCGCGGAACACGGCTGCCGCCTGGGACGAGGCGCTGGCCCTGGGCGATGCCCTGCGCCAGTTGCGCGCCGTTTTTCAACAGCTCGAGTCTTTCGGCTACCACGGTACGCCGCGCCTGAAGGCGTTGTGCGCTCCTTTTCTCGACCCGGCCCACCGCCCTTCCCGCTACCTGGCCCGCATCACGCACGTCGTGGCCGCCATGGGCATCCGCGGCAACCCTCTCCTCTGGTTTGCCGTGAATGCCGTGCTGCCCTGGGACGCCTACTTTGCCTGGCGTTTGACTCGGACCAAGGCCGGCCTGGCCGCGCACGCCCCGGCCTGGATGGAGGTCTGGTTCAAGCTGGAGGCGCTGGGCTCGCTGGCCAATTTCGCCTATCTGAATCCGGGATACGCCTTCCCCAGGATCCTGGAGAACGATGGCCGGGAGCAGCCCACTGTCTTTCAGGCGCAGGCTTTGGGCCACCCCTTGATCCCCAGGATGGAACGGGTATGCAACGACCTTGCCGTGCCCGGCCTGGGCCAGGTGGCCATCGTCACCGGGTCGAACATGGCCGGCAAGAGCGTCTTTCTCAAGACCGTGGGCCTGAACCTGGCGCTGGCCTACGCCGGCGGGCCGGTGTGCGCCCAACGCCTCGAGGTGGACCTCTTCCGCCTCTTTACCTGCCTGGAGGTGGCCGACTCGGTGGTCGACGGCATCTCTTATTTCTACGCCGAGGTCCGGCGCTTGAAGGCGCTGTTGGCCGAACTGGACCGCCAGGGCGCCCTGCCCCTCTTTTTCTGCATCGACGAGATCTTTCGCGGCACCAACAACCGCGAGCGCCTGGCCGGCAGCCGGGCCTACATCCGCGCCCTGGCCGGCAAACGCGGCGTGGGACTCATCGCCACCCACGACCTGGCCCTCACCGAACTCGCCGCTGAGGTACCGCAGGTGGTCAACTATCACTTCCGCGACCACGTCGCTGATGGCCGCATGGCCTTTGACTACACCCTGCGCCCCGGCCCCTGCCCGACGACCAACGCGCTGACGATCATGCGCCTGGAAGGGCTGCCTGTTTCCACCAGCGAGTAATGGGTCTCAATCAGGGCAGGTTTTTGTGATCTGCTTGTTGCGTGCTCAAGCTTTCACCGCCAAGACGCTAGGATCTTGGGCCACTTGATCCTCCTTGGCCTTCGTTGTGCCTTTGCAGTCGGGTCACGTGCCACGCCTCCCAAAACCTGACGGGAAACCGCTTTTCCTGTATAATGCTCATATAGATCAGACCTCGGGAATTTTCAACAAACCGACGGTTTCGTCCCCCTGAGGTCTAGAGCGAGCATCATCACGGACTCCAACCTGCCCCAACCCGGGCGGAAAGGCACCATATGCACACGGTCAAGAACTTTATCACCGACATGGACGGTGTACTCGTCAAGGGCAAGCAGCTCATTCCAGGAGCCGATCGCTTCCTTCATCGCCTGGAGGAGTTGGGCAAGCCTTACCTGGTCCTGACCAACAACCCCCTCTACACGCCCCGGGATCTGGCCCACCGCCTGCGCAACATCGGCCTGGAGATCCCACCCGAGCGCCTCTTTACCTCGGCCATGGCCACGGCCAGTTTTCTGCACAGCCAGAGGCCCAGGGGCACGGCCTTTGTCATTGGCGAGAGCGGCCTGACCCAGGCCGTCCACGAGATCGGCTATGTCATCACTGACACCGAACCCGACTATGTCGTCCTGGGCGAGACCGAGACCTACAACTATGAGGTCATTACCAAGGCGGTGCGCCTCATCGAGGACGGCGCGCAGTTCATCGCCACCAACCCCGACGTCAGCGGCCCCACCGAGTCCGGCACCGTACCCGGATGCGGGGCCATGGCCGCCCTGATCGAAAAAGCCAGCGGCAAGGCGCCCTTTTTCGTGGGCAAGCCCAACCCGCTGATGATGCGCTCGGCGCTGAACTACCTGGACGTCCACTCTGAAGACTCGGCCATGATCGGTGACCGCATGGAGACCGACATCGTCGCCGGGGTAGAGAGCGGCATGCGCACGATCCTGGTCCTGACCGGCGTGACCCGCCGCGAGGATATTGAGCGCTACCCCTACCGCCCTACGTGGGTGGTTGAGTCGGTGGCGGAAATAGAGCTATCTTGAACCGGGGCAGAGAGGACTGTGAGTGGGGTCCCCTATCCGGCCGCAAGAGCTAGCTACATCGCAGATTCATGAATGGGTGTCTTGCTCGCCGGGCCCAAGTGTGCTATAATCCCCATGTTCGAGGTTTCCGCGTTCCAGTATTCAGGAAAGCAGGTGATCCTATGGATGAGGCTTTGACCATACACCTCCCAGGCCAAATTAGGCAGATGCTCAATCGCACGCCGGAGGAGTTGGCCCGCGACTTGCGATTGTACTCGGCGCTGATGCTGTTTCGCGTCGGCAAGCTTTCGTCTGGAGCGGCTGCAGAAATGGCCGGTTTGCCACGCGTCATGTTCCTTGACCTGTGTGCCGAGTATGATATCCCGGTGTCTCAGATCACCGGCGACGATCTGCGCCGGGAGTTGGACGGTGCCTGAAAGGTCTATCATATGTGACACCACAGTGCTTTTGTACTTGGGCCGCATCGGGCAAAGTGGGTTGCTCCCCGCGCTGTTTTCCACGATTTGTGTTCCAGAAGCTGTCTTGCTAGAATTGGACATGGGCAGAGTGCTGCGGCCCGATACGTTTGACCCGCGCAGCCTGAGCTGGGTCACACCGGTTTCGGTATCTCGAGCTATGGTCGATGATCTGCCAAGCAACCGTCTGGGGACGGGTGAACGTGCTGTCATTGCCTACGCACAAGCTCGAGGCGGGTTCCCGGCAGGGCTAGACGATCTTCGGGCTCGCCAATTGGCTGAGAGCGTGGGAGTGAAGGTAATTGGTACGTTGGGCATCCTGTTGCGCGCCAAGCAGACTGGTCTGATTGGGACTGTGGTACCCCTTGTAGAAGATGTCGTTAACCAGGGCTTCCGTATTGGTCCTGATCTGTATCAAGCAGTACTAGCGCTGGCGGGCGAAGGCCCCTAGTCGTTCTGCCCGAACCATCGAAGAACGCGGAGAGTCTGGGGAAGGCGGGAGACGGCTGAATGCCTTTCATCTCAAAGCAGGGCAGCCCGGCTGTAGCCAACGCCCTCAAACGCGAGATCCGCAGGGCGCTGCCCACCACCAAGCAGCGCAGGCATTCCGCCCTGTTGATGCTCTCCGGCGGCCTGGACAGCGTCGCGCTGCTGGCCAACGTCCTCTCCGAGACTGACCAGCAGCTGCACGTCCACCACATCGAGATCCAGAATTTCGAGAACCGGCGGCAGGTGGAGAACGAGGCTGTGGAGCAGGTCTTGGCCTACCTCCGGCAGCGCTACCGGCCCTTTTCCTACTCTAGCTCCAGGAGCGAGTTTCCGCTGGGCAAGGGGGGCGGCTTTGATCTGACCCTCGTGCTCTTTATGGCGGCGCGCGTCCACACGGCGCTGGCCAGCGTCGTAGACATTGTCTACACCGGTCACATCGCGCCCAACCGGCCCGAGATCCTGGAGGGGTCGGCGGTGTTCAATGCTTGCTACATCAACAAGCGCTTCAAACCGGTCTGGCTCTGGCCCCTGGCTCGCCTGAAAAAGATCGAGATCTACGAGTCGATCCCGCGGGAGCTGGCCGAACTGACCTGGTCCTGCCGCAAACCGGTGCGCGACGGAGATCTCTTCCGGCCCTGCGGCCAGTGCCACGCGTGCCAGAGCCGCGACGAGGTGGGTCGGCTGCTGGCAGCCAGGAGCAAGGGCTCCGGTTCGTAGTGCGCGCTTCAGCGCGCCTAAACGGCGCTGAAGCGCCTACTACAAACCTCTGAGCGCTGCCAGACCGAAATATTGATTTGTGCTGAAATGACGGCTCCGGTTTGTAGTGCGCGCTTCAGCGCGCCTAAACGGCGCTGAAGCGCCTACTACAAACCTCTGAGCGCTGCCAGACCGAAATATTGATTTGTGCTGAAGTGACGGCTCAGGTTTGTAGTGCGCGCTTCAGCGCGCCTGAACGGCGCTGAAGCGCCTACTACAAACCTCTGAGCGCTGCCAGGCCGGAATATTGATTTGTGCTGAAGTGACGGCTCAGGTTTGTAGTGCGCGCTTCAGCGCGCCTAAACGGCGCTGAAGCGCCTACTACAAACCTCTGAGCGCTGCCAGGCCGAAATATTGATTTGTGCTGAAGTGACGGCTCCGGTTTGTAGTGCGCGCTTCAGCGCGCCTAAACGGCGCTGAAGCGCCTACTACAAACCTCTGAGCGCTGCCAGGCCGGAATATTGATTTGTGCTGAAATGACGGCTCAGGTTTGTAGTGCGCGCTTCAGCGCGCCTAAACGGCGCTGAAGCGCCTACTACAAACCTCTGAGCGCTGCAAGCGAGGGCTCGGTTTGTGTGCGCGCTTCAGCGCGCTTCTTTCGCGAGAGCCACGAGGGCCGCGTCCTTTGCCACGGACTCGGAACCTGCTTCTCCCTGCTCGCACTGGTCCGCGAGCAGTGGCACAGGTACTGCGAGTACGGCCCTCGCCACCGAAGGCCGGCGCCAGCTTTCTATGACCTGTGTTCTTGGCCGTCCGTCGCATAGGGCTCTTGTCTCAGCGACTTTTACGTGCCCCAGCGCTTGGCCTGCTGTCTCCAGCTCATCCCACCCACGAGCCGGTACACCCAGTAGGGGACGACCGGCTTGGCCATCAGCGTTTGCGCCTCTTCCGGAATGGCCTGCCCCTGCCCAAGCGCTTCGGCGGCCAACTCCAGTGGTTTCTTGACGAGGTTGGCACGCCCATCTGCCTGTGCCAGTGGGGCGCCGGTGTTCATGGCCGGCAGGTTCGCCGGACCAGACGCCAGGCCGTTGTCCAGCTCACCCAACCAGGCCCGCATCACCTCGACCGACTGGCCGTCCAGGACCACCCCGCTGGCGGATTTTTGGGCGAAGAAGTTGATGGCGTTGCGCTGGACGAGATGGCGGAAAACCCATTATGCATCAATTAAGTAAAATGGTCAACTATTCAGCCAGATTCACCGGGAGAGGGCCAGCCATGCCTGGAACCCCGGCGCCTGCATCCCCAGGATCGACAGGCGGACTAGGACATCCACACCATCAGCTCCTGCTGGACCTTCCAGCCGTCCTCCTCCTTGACCAAGAGGTAGAGCCCGCCGGCCCCGCACAGGTCGCCGCAGCGAAACCCCATGAGCACCAGGGCCTTGTCCCCGTCCGCACCAAAGCCGACGCGCGAAAGGTGCACCACGCCACCAGACTCGGGATACTCGATTTCGAACTCGGCCCAAGTCCCGCCCCCACGAGGAAAGAACCTCGTCATACTCTTCCTGGGACATCAGGACATAGTCCTGCTCCAGGTCCAGGTTCGGACTCAGCGTGTACGACGCCGCGTTTCGCGACCGGTAGCTGTCCGCCAGCGCTCCCGGCAGCGCAGGGTCATGTTCCAGCGTGCGCTTGAACTGCTCGGCGTCCAACACTGTAGTCTGATCCCGAATGACGAGGGTGGAGCCCAGATTATACCCGATGGGATTCTGCTCGATCAGGGCCGAATAGACGGCATATTCTTCCGCCTCGATGATGGGTGGTGGGGTTACCGTTGGCCCGGGCGAGGGTGTATGGCTTGGCACAGACGTAGGCGCAGGAGGTTCTGTCGCTGTTGCTGTCGCGGCAGGCTCTGGCGTACTGGTCGCGGTTGGAACCAAGGCTGTCATGGTGGCGTGAGCCGCGATCTCGACAGCGATCTGGGTTGCCACCAGGTCAGGGGTTGGGGATGGTTCGCCACCGCAAGCGGCGAGAACGCACAGAACGAGCGTTAGAATCAGACACTTTTTCATTCTCTCTCCTCCTCTTGAGCGACCCTGGTGTACCAGAACCGGTGCTACAGATACCCGATGGTGACTGCCACCAGCAAGCCGAGAAAATACCCCAGGACTCCCCCAACAGCAGCGCCCAACCAGATCCAGGGCCTCGGGTCTGGCCTTCCGCAGGACTCGTCCTATCTCGAGACCCACGTAGCCGCAGCCAACGCCCATCGGAATGGAAACCAGCGCGATGGTGGGGATGCACACCGGAGTAGCGTATATGGCGGTAAGGGCATAGATCGTCAGGTCCAGAGAGTCCAGAGAACCCTCTGCGAACACCGTGAGAATCAAGGGAGCCAAATAGGTGCACAGTACGGCGGCGATCAGCCCACTAATGCCGCCCGCAATCATCACCCGCCTGCTGTATGGCGCCTGCGCCGCCACACTGTCAGGCGGCAGAACGCGGACTCGCGACTGCACGATCAACGCGGCGCCCGTGATGGTTCCGCCTGTGGCCCCGCAGACAGCACCCATCAGAGCCAAGCCTGCCATGGACCAGGTCCGAGACGTTGCCGGGAGAGGGGAAAGCATTGGGTCTGTGGCGGTAACCTGGAATACGTCCAAGGCCCAGCCCATTGCCCCACTGACAAGCCCGGCCGTGGCCCAGCCGGCAAGGCTCGCAAGCATCCACCAGCGGCCTGGAACGACCCGCTGGAGCAGC
This sequence comes from uncultured Chloroflexia bacterium, assembly GCA_963700285.1. GTDB lineage: Bacteria > Chloroflexota > Anaerolineae > JAAYZQ01 > JAAYZQ01 > CAWANP01. Next base: position 97,560 of record CAVOXA010000007.1, read on the forward strand.
ACACCCAACACGGCTCCGTAGACGGCCCAGGCGTAGGCCCAACCCGCAAGCAGGCCGGCTGGCATTTCAGCCAACGACGTTGGCAGGATGCTCACGCACGCGGCAAGTAGACCTGCCAGGCAGCTTGCCACGAATCCATCTACGGGCAGGGGGAACCCGTTGCCGCAAGGCAAAGCCCTGCACTCCCCCAGCCAGCAGTCCGAATAGCACCATCGCCGCTGGTGGCAGTGTGAATTCGGCCAGGGGTGCGAATGCGCCCACGAGGTAGCTCAGCGCCCCTACGGCGGCAAGGGCCGGTACCCACAGGGCCCAGAAGCCCCATCCACCCTGCGCGCGCCCGGCGGCTCTCTGGTCTGGTGTTTTTTCTGTGGGCGCATTCTGTTCCTTCATTGGCAGGCTCCTTGTGAGGGGCTCGGTCGAGCTGTCCGTAGCTCAAGGCAGCTCTACCCACGGATCCGTACCAACCAGGATGCCCCGCCCTCGAACGTAGCCGTGGCCTTTAGCAAGCAGCCCATTTGGAACGGTTCTTGTTCGCCGCTAGTGGTGCTCCGCGTGGTCCTCCAGTGGCGTGTGCTCGTGGTAGTGTCCCTGCTGGTGCATCCGGTTGTGCAGGCTGCGATGGGCCGACGTCAGCACCAGGCGCATCCGCTTGTAGGCCGCGTCCTCGGCCCGCGTGCCCGACCGTGTCCAGGTAGGCCAGCGCGCCCTCGATCTGCTCCAGGATGGTGACCGCATCGGCCGCCGCCAGCATCGGCGAGCCCTGCGACGTCGACCATCACCGGCGACGAGTGCGCGGCGATGATCTCCGGCTTGTCGGCGTAGTGCCCGCGCACCAGCAGCGCCAGCCAGCGAGCTCTTGTCCACCTTGACCGACCAGCTGCCCGCTGGCCTGCTCCGGCGACACGGCCACGCTCTCCCGGATCTCGCCATTGACGACCAGCTCGACGCGCGACATGGGCACGGTGACGCTGGCGACCTGCCAGGTCACGTCCACCGTGCCGCCCGCTGGCCGACATCTCGATGCGGCTGCCCATCGGCTGCCCATCCACGGCGAACTCGAGCAGCGGGCCATAGGTCACAAAGGTCTCTGCCCGGCGCACGGCCTCCATCCAGGCCTCGTAGGTGAAGGGCTCGCCGGGCGCGATGCGGGCATAGGTGCGCACCGTGCCCACCGCCGTGCTGGCCGACATCTTGTCCGTGCCGCCCACCGCCGCCACCAGGTAGCCGCAGTTCAGGTAGCGATACCAGTCCGAGAGCGAGTAGGGGTCGATGCCGCCGTACAGGTTGCCCCAGGACGTCATCTCGACGGCATCGATGTCGCCGCTGACGATGCTGGCCGCGTGCTCGGCGCGCGGGTTGGGAAAGTGGGGCAGGACCACCAGCGCCGCCCTGCTTCTTGCACTGCCGGGCCCACTCGGTCAGCAGGATCTCGATGGGGTCGCCCAGGGCCGACTCGTCCGGGCCGCCGGTCGTCATCGGCGCGATGATCCTGCCGCTGTAGCCCAGCAGCGAGATGTGCCCCAGCACGTGCTGCCGGTTCTCGGTGCCCACGCGCACCAGGTATTCGCCGTCGCCGCCCGCTTCCCGCGAGCCCCAGGTGGTGCTGGCCGTCGAAATCGCCCACGTTGGTCATCAGCTCGCCCCACTGGCTGGCCAGCAGGTTGACCACGTTCACGCCCTCCGCCGCGCCTTCCAGCAGCGCCGACATCGGCGAGAGAAAGTGGACGTGGGTGTCGGCGGTGACCCAGCCCCGCTCGCGCCAGGGCAGCACCTTCTCGATCTCGATCACGATCTCCTCGCGTGTCCGGCGTCACCTCGACCACCTTGCGCACGGGCCGGATCTCGAAGCCCTTGGAGACCTCGACGTACACCTTGCCCAGCGGCAGGTCGATGCGTCGTCTCGCCCGGGATGTAGGTGCAGGCTGATGCGTATCGCCCAGGTGGTGCAAAAGTCGACGCTGTAGTCCTCGAACCAGGCCGGGTTGAGGATGCGGTGGCGGTCCACCGGCGCCAGGTACTCGCCCCACTCGCCGTGGACGTGCAGCTTGACCGGCACCGGCTTGCCGCTGCCCTGCTCGACGACTCCGCAGCGTGACCCGCTGCGTGGCCGGCGGCACCGGACTGCAGAGGCGTGCTCCTGGTTGCGCGCCCTCGACCTGGGCCACCGGCACTACGCTGCCCGCCGGGCAGATGGAAACAGGCATCCGGGTGGGCCGTGTACTCGATCAGCACCTCGCTCTCAGACGGTCTCCGGGATCTGGTTGTTGTAGGTCGTCAGCCCACGCGTCGTTGGGATAGACCAGGCGCGGCGTCGCCGAGATGACCTGGCCCATGTCGAGCTGGATCTGCTGCAGCAGCCCGTGCTCGTCCAGCTCGGGCTGGAAGGCCTCCCCGCGCGGCAGCGTCAGACAGGCCTTGCGGCGCGGCGCCAGCGCAGGGGCTGCGCCGACGCGTCGCCCGCCGAGATGCCAGACACGATCACCGCGCCCGACACCGGCTCGAAGCGGACGCCGACGATGGCCTTCTCCGGGTGCGGATTCTCCCAGGCCCAGAGCCAGTTCACCCACGGCCCTCGCGTCCGCCGGCATAGCGCGCGTCTGGCTCCGCCCCCAGTCGGCGCTTGCCTGCTCGTGCGACGCCCGCACCGGGAAGGGCTTGTTGTGGGCGACCGCCTCGAAGGAGTTCTCGCCCCAGCGCCGCTGAAAGGCGCCGATCTGGAGGCGGCGCCGGATCGGCGCCCGCTCCTCCGTGCCATCCTCGTAGAGCACGACATAGTCGGCCGCGTGCTCGCCCAGCTGCCCCTGGCCGCGCATCGGCGAGAAGAAGCCATCGGGACCGGGCTCAAACGGTCGCAGATCTGAGGTGTGCATAAAGACCAGCCACTGCGCCGTCACCGGCGGCAACTCGATGGCGATGGGCCGCTCCTTCAGGACAATCACGTCCTCCACCTGGAATGGAATGCCCCAACCGGTGCACTCGCCAGCCGGCGCGTGTTCCAGGGCGGCCGCCATCTCGGGCGACAGCCCTGCGCCAGCCAGGTCAGATAAGGCTACGTTGCCCTGAAAAGTCAGGGGGTGAAAAAGCGCTGTTCGAGGACCGTCCTGGACGCCAATCATTGTTCCCTCCTTGCACAAGTATCAACTGCTTGCCAGTATAGCACTATCTCGGCTGGCAGACAAGAGCCGCGGATGACTCATTCGGGTGATTGTCAAACCCTATCTCCAACCGAACTGCCGGCCGCGGACGTGGTGCCATTCTGGCACCACACGCACTTCTCGCAAGGGAGAAGTGATGTTCCTCCGAAAGAGGACTCGAGATTAAGCGAGATCCGGCTTGTGGTATAATACCAATCTCGGATGGAGAGCTTCGGTACCTTGAAAGGCGTGCAGGAGTAATATCCTGAGCAAGCTCTGCTAGGCGGACCGAACCCAGACCGCAGTGTTTGCCTGACGGGAAGGGACGATGCGCCGGGACTGAGGAGCGCTGGCCAGGAGACCCAGAGAGGAGAATTCCTTGCTCAAACTGATTATTGGCCTGTTCATCGTGCTGCATGGCCTCGTTTACCTGGTGTACGTTGGACAAAGTTTGAGGCTCTTTGAGCTTCGACCCGGGATGGTTTGGCCTGACGGCTCGTGGGCGTTCTCCAAGCTTCTCGGCAGCCAGGCAACAAGGTGGCTGGCGGGCATTTGCTACGTACTGGCAGCCGCCGGGTTCGTGGTTGGTGGGCTGGGAATCGGGGGGGGTGCTGGGCCTGGCCTGGTGGCGCCCAATCGTCGTGGCTTCCGCCCTATTCTCTTCCCTGATCATAATCCTCTTCTGGAATGGAAAGCTGAAAAAGCTGAGTGATCAGGGCCTGTATGGCATCCTCATCAATGCTGCGATACTAGTTGCCGTGCTTGTCTTTCGCTGGCCTGGCTCCGGGTTCTAGATCCACGGTCAAAGATGCCCTACGGGGATCCTTGCCAAAGCCGACGCCCGGTCGCTGCTGGTGGTCCTAATGCAGATCGACCGCGTCTTCATGGGCGAGGTATTGGCCCGAGAAGGGGCAGCGCCGGCCGGCTTGGCCGGGGAACAGGTCCGCCGGGCGCTGGAGCCCCGGCACAGCGTAGAGGCCTCCGCCCACGACGGGGACCAGGCGCCAGCCGCCGTCGCCCGCTCCATCAAGGAAGCCTGGGATCTGTTGCGCGCGGATCGCCAGCAGGTGGAAAGCTCCCGCCGTGCAGTCGTCGAGGCCAGAGAGAAACTATGCCAGATCGTGCGCAAGATGTTCATATAATGGTCGCTGCTATCTAGACTTCCGAAGGTTTCCGAAACTTCGGAAGTCTAGATCCAACTCCAGTAGACAGAATGGCCGCGGGATAGAGACAAGTGGCCCCGAGGAACCGAATCCTCATACCTTGCCTATTCCCATCTTGCGGTTTCTCCCCGCTTCTGGTACAATGGGCGGCATGAAAGCAATCGTGACGATTCTCACATTCGCATCTGCCCTCCTGAGTTTCGCGGCTCTCATCCGCCCCCCGGGTACGGCTCGGGCCCTGTTCTCCTGGCTGCCCAAGCTGCTGGGCGGCGCTTTGACGCCCAGCCTGGGCATCACGTCTGCTTTGGGCGCTCTGGTGGGAATCTCGCGTCGCGATCCCAAGCTGGTCGCCGCCGGGCTGCTGGGCGTAGGCCTGGCCGGCCGCCACGTTAAGGACGTGGCCGGGGCCCGTGGCAACTTTGCCGCAGCCTTTGGTCCCGGCTGGCAGGATCGGGTGCCTGTTGCCTGGCGGCAGCGTCTTGCCCACCGGCGTATCTCGCTGTGCGCCCCGCGGCCGGAGCCCACGATCTTTCAGTTTGACGTGCCCTACGGCCAGAACCCCGAGACCGGCGACGACTTGTTGGCCGACCTGTGGCAGCCCGCTGTCGGCACGCCGCGCACCGGCCTGGGCCTGATCTACGTCCACGGCGGTGGCTGGCGCATCGGCGACAAGGACGAGTGGACGCGCCCCTTCTTCCGGCGCCTGGCGGGGCAGGGCCACGTAGCATTGGACATCGCCTATACCCTCTGGCCCCGGGCCGGGATCCCTGAGATGGTCTCCGAGGTCAAGCAGGCGGTGCTATGGATGAAGGGCCGCGGCGCGGACTATGGTGTCGATCCCGAACGCGTCGTGCTCATGGGTGGCTCGGCAGGTGGGCACCTGGCCTTGATGGCAGCCTATACCGCCGCCCATCCCGATCTGCCACCGCCTGTCGACGGCGCCGATACCTCGGTTCGGGGTGTGATTGCTTTTTACCCGCCCACCGACTTGGCCGCGCTATACAGCGATCTGAACGGCGTCCGCCAGGCGTCGGGCTGGGTGGAGGAAACCGCTGAGGCTGCGCTGGACCGCATCTTCCAGCTTCACGCCGGGGACATTGATTTTGAGCTGCACACGCGGGATCTGTTACCCGCTATTCTGGGCGGCGCGCCGGACGAGGTCCCAGATGCCTACCGGTTGCTGTCGCCCAGCGGTCACGTTGGGCCGGACTGCCCGCCCACGCTCCTGCTTCAAGGTAGCGACGACATTTTTCAATTGGCGCCCGGTGTGCGCCGTCTGCATCACGACCTCTGCAGCGCCGGTGTGCCCTGTGTCCTGGTCGAGTTTCCCCACACAGAACACGCCTTCGACCTGGTCTTGCCCCGCCTCTCGCCCGCCACCCAGGCCGCCACCTACGACATCGAGCGTTTCCTGGCTGTGCTGGCGTGACATGGTGGTTTTGCGTATGAGCAGAAAAAGACCCGTCAGGTCTTCAAGGCCTGACGGGTCTGGTCGTTGTTGCGGCCGAGCTGTGTGCAGTCCTATTCCTGTGGTACTGCCTGCATGACACCGATCCGGTTGCCGCCGGGATCGCCAAAGACCGCCATCCAACCGACGGTCGGGATCTCCATCTTGTCCAGAAAGATGGGAGCACCCAGTTCCTTTGCCCGCGCGATGGTCGCGTCGATGTCCGCTACATCGACATAAACCAGGATGCTGCCGGGTTCGGCATTTGCTCGTTCATCGTTCGTGTCAGTAAAGCCCATGCCCACCTCGCCCTGCTCAAAGGCGGTCATGGTGTAGTTCATTTTTTCGTCGGTCACGATAGGCCAGCCGAACAGGTCCCCGTAGAACTTGGCCGAGGCGGGGACGTTGGTCGAGGCCGATTCAAACCACATGATTTTGTTGGACATTTTTCCTCCTGTGTTGGGTACGCTGGAAATCAATCATCCTTAGCTCCATAGTATCATATCCAGGTTCCAGCGTCAATAGCCCTGCCATTAATTCTTGGTTAAGATTGTCTGGTACCGGCACCCGTTTCGCCCTCTGCGCTCTCAAATCCTGTCAGTCTGACCGGAGCGCAGCGGAGTGAAGGATGACGGCTTCCCGAGGAGCGGGTTTCTGACACATAGAGTGGCGCCCCGCGCCATGGAACACTGGGTGATGGCGTCCCGAAGGCCGAGATACTGCCACTTGGAGTGGTGCCCTGCGCCATGGTTCACTCAGAATGATGCGCTTCGTCGTGGCCTTTATGTTCGACCGAGGCGTCCATCGTTTCTAGTTCTTGCAGACGTTCCCGGGCAATGGCCGCGTAGCGCGGCACGCCCATGTCCTGGAAGGCTTCCTCGCCTCGCGGAGCAGCTCTGCGGCCCGCTGCCGGTCGCCGGGCTGGCCGCGGGTGGCGTGGGCCTCGGCCCAGTCCAGGAGCCCGCGAGCCCGCCACCAACGCCCACCTGAGCGGACCAGGACCTCGCTGGACGCCCTGAAGAAATCCATCGCTGCGGCCCAATCCCCTGCTGCAGCAGCTACCTGCGCTGCAAAACGCAGCCGGTCGCTTTCAATGTGGGCAGGCACGGGCACCGCCTCAGCCTTCTTGTTGGCCTCGGCCAGCAGGCGCCTGGAATCGGCCAACCTGCCCTGTAGAAGGTACAAGGTACCCCACACAGCCCGAGTCACGATCGCGATTGCGTTCGACAATGAACGATCAAACACCTCGGTGGCTTCGGCCAGGGCCGCCTCAGCTTCGACCCAGTCGTCTGCGTGAAGGCTAGACTCCCAGATGAGGGATTCCAAGATCGCCCAGCCCAACCAAGCTGCTGCTAGGGCCCGATCCCTCTCTGCACCTCGCTCACGCATCGAGGTCCGCAGTGCCCGAGCCTGTTGAGCACAGGCCGCCCAATGCCCAATATGCCCCAGGTAGCGGATCTCAGCCAGTTGAATTGCTGCGGCGGCTTTGGTGGGCTCGTTGAGGTCCTTCAACAGCAAATGGGCTCTGCCAAGGGTCTCCGCTGCCTTTTCGAATTCACCGGACTGGAGCAAGGCTGATGCCAGAAGGGCGAGTATGGCGCTCTCTGACGCGACGAGCCCAGCCTGCCTTGCCAGCTCTGCGCCCCGCCGGAAGTGTTCCTGCTCAGCATGGGGGTCGTCCTGCTGGAACCTAGAGCGAAAAGCTAGGTATGTGTGGGCTCGTTGGCCAGCGACTAGCAGCCCATTCTCCTCGGCCAACGCCACAGCCCTGGCTGTCACCGCCGTGGCGTCCTCGCCTGAAGTAGCAAAGATGCCCCAGGTTGTCAGAGCATGGACCAGAAGCTCTACGTCACCCAGCCGCTCGGCCATTTCCAGGGCTCGTTGGGCAAAAGGCTTGCCCTCTTTGCGCAAAGCGTGATCAGAGTAGGCGATTGCTGTCTCGTGTAGCAGAAGGGCGAGGCCAGGTCCGTCGGGTGCCTCACCGGCGCGAGCCAAACCTTGGAGGCAGAGCCTCAGGTACTCTGCCGAGTCATTTGCCTGGGAAGCAGCCCAACCCGAGCGGGCGTACAGGCGGGCGATGGCATCCGTGTCCTCCAGCGCCTGGTAGCGTTCGAGCCCGTCACGCCAGATGGCTATCGCCTCCTGAAAGCGATTTTGGCGGGCCAGCGTTTCACCCAGCTTGGAGAGGAGAGCCGCTTCCTCTGGGACTGAGGGTTCCAAGTCCAGCGCCCGCTGGTAGTGACTCTCAGCCTGCCGGCTGGCGTAGGCAGCCAGCGCTACGTCGCCGGCCAGAGTGAAGTACTTTTTCGCGTGGTCATGGTTGTGGGCCTCAGCATAGTGGTGCGCTAGCAGGACGGCGAGCTCCTCGAGCCGGCCTTGGTGCAGTTCTTCCAGAACCGCGGCAACCTCGCTGTGCAACTGCGCCCGTTCGCCCGTACCGAGGCTGCTGTACAGATACTGCTGAAAAAGGGCGTGGCTGAAGCGATAGCGCGCCAGCCAGCGGCTGCCCTCACAGGAGACCGAGTGCTCGCGCACCAGGCGGTGGTGTGCCTCCAAGTCCCGGGACAGTAACTGCAATGCCTGCCTGTCGCTCAGCCCCTGCAACCCGGGCCACGACCTGGGCCGTAAAGGTCTCGCCCTCGACGCTGGCCACACGAAGAAAGTTCTGCAAATCTCTGTCGAGCCGCCCGATGCGGGCTTTGATGATGCCCTCCACCCGGGGCGGCAGCGAGGTCCAATCGAGGGCAGGGGCCTCGACCCAGGCTCTGTCCTCGTCCTGGACCAGGTCCCCGCGTTCCTGCATGGCCCGCAGCAGCTCGACGGTGAAAAGGGGGTGGCCGTGTGTATGGGCAAGAAGGGCTGATTCGAAAACCCTCGCCGAGGCGATTGGGCTCGGCATCCAACAGGCTATCGACGAAACGGCGGTCTTCCGGTTCCTGGACCGCGGCAAGGTCCAGCAAGAGGTCGCCGTATTGGCGCTGCAACTCGGCCAACACTTGCTGCAGTAGGTGGGGCATGGTGCGGGGGTCGCGGGGGCTGGCCGGGCGGGGGACGACCTCTTCGGGCCGGTAGGCGCCGGCGATGAGGATGCGGCTGCCTGCGATGCGTCGTCCCAGGTGGAAGAGCAGGGCGGCCGAGGCAGCATCGACCCACTGCAGGTCGTCCAGCGCCAGCAGCAGGGGCTGGTCCCTGGCCAGGGCGCGCAGCAGGTTGGTGACCTGCTGGAAGAGGTCGGTCTCTTCAAGAACCTCGGCGGCGGTCTGGCTGCAGTCGATTCGGTCGCTCAACTGCTGGAGCCAGGGAGCTCCGTCTGGCGCAGCTAGCGCTGCTCTGTCCAGGAGGGCAAGACAGGGGATCAGGGCGGGGGCCAGGTGGGGGCCGTGGTCCACCAGGGCCTGGCAGGTCAGTGGCAGGGCAGTCCAGAGTCGCTGGGCGTGATCGCGGGAGATGGCTCCGGCTGCATAGGCCGCTTCCACGTCGCCGGTGAGCATGGCCAGTACTTCGCGAAAGGGCAGGTAGGGGTCGCCCACGCCCGAGTAGGCGTTGCAGGAGCCAGAGGCGACCAGTAGATCGGGATGGGCTTCCATGGCTCGCCGGGCGAATTCGTCCAGCAGGGCGGTCTTGCCCCGGCCTGGCCCGCCGGTGACAAAGACGACGTTGCTCTGGCCGGCCAGCGCGGCCTCCAGCTTTTCCTCCAGCCAGGCCAACTCCTGCTCGCGGGCGACAAAGAGTGGGGGCGGCGCTTGCTCTCCCGCATCGATCAAGAAGGCCGGGAGCTGCGGGACCGCTTCAGGTGCCTGCGTTGGTACTGGCACCAGGCCCGGCTCGTCGAGCTCGCCATCGCGGATCTGCTTGTAGAGGCGCGTCGTTTCAGGCTCGGGTTCCACATCCAGCTCGTTAGCCAGAACCTGGCGGCAGGCTTCATACTGCGCCAGGGCGGCGGTACGTTGGCCGTCCAGGGCCAGCAAGCGGATGAGCAACCTCTGCGCATCTTCGCGCCAGGGATCTAGTTCAACATAACGCCAGGCATAGGGCAGCCCTTGTTGGTATGCCCCGCGAACCTGGTGTCGATGGGCGAGTTCCTGCAGGACCTCTCCGACGTAGCGGACGTACTGTTCTCGGGTGAGCAGCAGCCATTCCTCAAAGGCCGGGCTGTCGGGCGTGGAGAAGCCCTCCAAAAAGGGACCCCTGTAGAGATCCACTGCACGTTCCAGTGCGGCGATTGGGGCTCTCGTGGCTGGCACCGCGGAAGAGACGTCATGCGCGTCAACCCAGCAATCGCTGTCACCGTTGAGATGGATGCTTTGGCGAGTGGTGAGCAGGTGGCGGGGTGAGGCAGCATGGTCGCCGATGGCCCGGCGGAGAATGCCCAGGGCGTTGCGCAGGCTGGCCCGGGCAGAGCGCTCCGGGTACTCGGGCCAAAGGAGTCCGGCCAGCGTCTCGCGGCGGTGGGGTCGGTCGGGGTTCATGACCAGGTAGGCCAGCAAGGCACGTACCTTGTCGGTGGCGAAGCCGGTGACGGTTTCTCCATCCAGGATGACTTCAAAGGGGCCCAGGAGTCGGATCGATAGGCGTGCCACAGGTCCTCCCTGCTTCTTCAGCACCCACGCCGGCCCTCATCCAAACGACTCCCCTGTGCCCTGCGTGATGCTGTGGGGACATTGTACCTCTTTGGCGCTGGCGCGTCAAGCTCCGCTACAGCAGGGCGCCCATGATGTTTTGATTTTGTTCATGTATTTCGCTCATTTTGCGGTTCCATTACTCTCTTGTTACGCCCGTCTGTTATACTGCCACCAACAAACAGATCGGGAGAGACTGACTCTTCCACAAATACAGGTAAGGAGGAAGATTGTGAACACGAGAAACAGAGTCCATCGATCCAGAATCAGAGGCCAAGATCAGTCCAGAGTTCGCCAGATGTTTCTGCTGTCTGTAATCGCTCTGTCTGCGGTGGCGCTGGCCTTTCCTGCAGCGGCTGATGCCGATGTCACACGCCAGCACGACGAGGGGTACGGAACCGCCTGGTACGTGGACCCGGGTGAGTGGTTCGAGGCGACGCAGGATTCCGTCGCCCTGACCGGCAAGGCTCTGTCCAGCGACGACGAGGGATATGATACCGCCTGGTTCATAGACCCGGGCGAGTGGTACGAGACGACGGAGGCATCGGTCGCCCTGGCCAGCAAGGCTCTGTCCGGCCGAGAGAGGTACGAAACCGCCTGGTACGTGGACCCGAGTGAGTGGTCCGAGGCGACGCAGGATCCCGTCGCCCTGACCAGCACGGCTCTGTCCGGCCAAGAGAGGTACGGAACCGCCTGGTACGTGGACCCGGGTGAGTGGTCCGAGGCGGAAGAAGCCACCTTTGCCTTGGGTGAGACGTGTGAGCAGTGCTAGGAGACCCGGCTCCCAAGGCAGTGCCAGGTGCCTATCATCTAGCAGCATCCTGCTAAGGCACTAGATCGAGTGGCACGCAGTGAGATGGGTCCAGTCCCTGAGACTGGACCTATCTTCTATGCGCCAATCGCGGCGGGAGGCCCAGACCAGATTCCAACATACCAATGACAGGTGGTGCTCCTAGCCCTCGTCTCGAGGGCGATGCGCCTGAAATAGGCAGGGATCCGCACATTGGACTGTGCCAGATGCCCCGAGACAGGGGCTGTGGGCGAGTTTGAGGGATCAGCCGCCACATGAGGTAGCCCTGAAGGCCCAGGCTCCATCCGCTTGACTGGGGATGTGCATCGTGATAGAATGACCCTGCGCGACAAGGCATGTCGAGGCAGCATAGGTGCAGTGAGATGTTGGGCGGGGAGGGCGAGTATCGAGGCACTCCCGGGAGGAGGACCCACTGGCTAACCGGGCAGATACGTCCAGAAGTGTGAGCCGTCGCGAGTTCCTCAAGGCCGCAGGTATTGGACTAGGGTCTTTGGCCGGAGCTACCCTGGCCTGCGGCCAGGTGGCGCGTGAGGCCACCCCGGTTGCCCAGACGCAGGCCACTGCAACCAGCGCTCCCACGCCTTCCCCACCGGTTTCCACACCAGTGCCGATTCCCATTGAAACTGCAGCCTTCCTGCCCGATCAAGAAGCCGATTTGGTGCTGCATGCGGGCAAGATCCTCACCGTAGACCCCCAGGACTCGATCCTCGGGGCTGTGGCCCTCCGGGACGGGCGGATCGTGGCCGTGGGTGGTGACGAGGAGGTCTTGGCCCTCGCTGGGCCGCTGACCCAGAAGATAGACCTGGCTGGCCGGGCGGTCACCCCGGGTCTGATCGACGCCCACAATCACCTGCAGGTGACGGGCCTGATGCACGGCTACTATACGCCTTTTCTGCCCCCAGAGGTCAGGTCGCTCGACGACCTACGGGCCAGGCTGGCCGAAATCGTAGCCCAGACACCTGAAGGCGAGTGGGTACAGGGTTACTTTATGGTGGTGAACGAAGGGCGGCTGCCCAGCCGCCAGGACCTGGATCCGGTTTCCCCCGACCACCCGGTCTGGATCATTCAGCAGGGCGGTCACTATGGCTCGGCCAACAGCCTTGCGCTCCAGATGGCGGATGTTACCGCGGCCACGCCCAACCCGGTGGGGGGCGTCATCGAGCGCGATACTGGCGGCGAGCCGACGGGGGTTTTCTACAATCACCGGGCTATGGACGTCCTGCGCCGGGTGATCCCCCGCTACACCCAGGAGATGGTGCGGGAGAATATCGTCTCATCGCAACCGCTCTTTGCCGCCGGTGGGGTCACCAGCTTCCAGGACAACAACGTGCGTGGCACGGACACTGTTGCGACCTACCTGGAGGCTGGCCGGTGGGGTGACATGTCCCTACGTGGTGCAGTCTACTATACGCTGGAATGGCCTCAGGATCTCGATCGCGCGCTGCACGAGATACCCTACGCCGGTGGGGACGATTTGATGCGCTTTGCCGGTTTCAAGTTCCTGCTTGACGGCCAGGCCAAGATGGCCTACTGCCACGAGCCCCACGCCGGCGTGCGCTGGGATACGCCGACCTGGGACCCTCAGAGTTTCAAACAAGCCGTCCGCAGTTTGCATGACACGGGCTTGCAGATCTGCGTTCATTGCGCCGGGGATGCCGCGGTGGATCTGACGCTTGATGCCTACGAAGAGGCCATGAATGCCAACCCCCGTCCCGATCCCCGCCATCGCATCGAGCACTGCATCTTGAGCACGCCGCAGGCGACGCAGCGGATGGCTGACCTGGGTGTGGTCGTCAGCACCCAGCCCCAGTTTCTGCGCCTGGGAGGGGATGCCTACACGCCTCTCTATGGGGAGGAGCGGTCACGAAGGGCGATCGTCACGCGCGAGTGGCTGGATGCCGGCGTTCCGGTGGCCCTTGGCTCTGACGCGCCGACCACGCCCTGGACCACGCCCCAGATTACGCTCTATGGCGCGGTGACCCGCGTTACGGCCTCCAACCAACGGCATGAGCCTGACCAGGCGCTGACCATCCAGGAAGCGCTGCGAGCGCACACCATGGGCTCGGCCTATGCGGCCCACGAGGAAGGGGTCAAGGGCTCCATCGAGGTGGGAAAGCTGGCCGATCTGGCGGTGTGGAGCGAGGACCCGACAACCGCCCCGCTGCAGCGCCTGTGGCAGATACCCATAGACATGACGATTGTGGGCGGGCGGCTAATCTATGAGGGCACCTGACGCGAAAGAATCGAGCCACCGAACAAGGCTTCGAATGCGCTCAGCCGAATGTTTGGGATTCCCTCGCGCCAGTTGTCCCTGGCAAACCTGTGACGAGCGCGCCTTCTAGTCCTTGTAATAATCCTCGGGATAGGGGCCGACGAGCGACGCGTCATCGCGGACGGCCAGGCTGAACAGGGCGTTGCCCGGGTAGTAGTAGATGCCGTGACTGCGACCCAGGACGACACCGTCGTGCTCGGAGCGCAGGAGGCCACCCTCCAGCGGCCGGCCCCAGATATCGAGTAGCTCGGCCACCGGATCGCCGATGGCCAGCAGGTCGCCCCCTTCCACCAGGTGCAGGGCCACGCACGCCTCCTTGACCAGGGGCGCCCTGAAACGCCGCACCGGGAAACCGGGATCGACTACTTTGATGCCCTCGATCCTTTCCCCCTCGCCAGCCAGCATGCCGGCCCAGCGCAGCACGTTGCGCGTGCCAGCGCCCGCCGCGGAGACGATGGCCCAATCAGGCATGTGGCCGGTCCCCAGTTCCACGGTGAAAGCCGGGATCTTGGCCAGTAGCAGTGCGGCCGCCGAGGTGGACCGGTGGAGCTTCTGGTCGATATACTTGTCGACGGAAAACTCGTTGACCGTGGTGTGCCCGTAGGCGCGCAGCATGTCCTCCAGTTTCGCTGCCAGCCGCTTGGCCTCTGTCTCGTTGCGGTCAGCGTCCTGGTCGTCGCGATAGAGAACGCGGTCGCGGATGGCAAAGGAGATAGAGCCCGTGGACGAATTATGGTAGTCGATCAAATAGTCCGCGCTGGCGGCGATCACGACGAACAGGCGCGCGTAGGCTCGTTCGAGAGAGGAAGGGGAAGCCTTGTCGGGATCGAGGGGCTTCTCGGGCCTGCCGTCGGGCCACAGCCGGTTGGGGTCATCGTCGACGTGGTAGGGCCGGCGCTCCATGGTGCGCAGGCCTGCGGGATTGAGCGCTGGAATGGCGACGATGGTGCCCCGCAGCTTGTCGACCAGTTCCTGGCTGATGAGCCGGTAGATCACGGCCGGGCCGGCTTGCTCCGGACCGTGGATGCCTGCCGTCAGCCAGATGCAGGGTCCTTCCTCCCGCCCCTGGGCGATGATGACGGGCAGAAACTCGACATGGCCGGTGGGGTGGCTGAGCGCGTCCCAACGTCCGTACTGGATGGTGCCAGGTACAGCGGTGGCGGTTCCTACAGTGAGTGAAGTTGTCATAAGGGTTCTCCTTCATGAAGGTTCAGAGTCTCTGGGGACATGCTCCTGATTATACCACCGTAGGGATAAAAGCCAAAGCGGGACGAGACGGGGCTTTGCTCTTGCTCATTTGCTCAGCCAAAGCCGACCTGCGATAGGGTAGGAAGGGCGACTGTGTGTTATAATCTCGCCGGATACTGTGGTTCCCAATGCCTGGAGCCACCAGTCACAGCAGAAAACAACAGGGAGCGAGCCGAGAAGCCTATGGATGATCAGATCCGCGCCATTCTCTTTGACCTGGATGGCACACTCTTGGACAATGACATGCACGAATTCCTGCCGCACTATTTCCATAAGCTATCGGCGCGGGTTGCCCATCTGATCCCACCGGACGAATTCATGGACTGCCTCATGAGGGCCACGGATGCCATGCTGGCCAATGATGGCCAGGCGACGAACGAGGAGGTCTTTGCCAGGGTATTCTATTCCCTGGTGGGAGTGGCCCGGGAGGAGATGGAGTCCACCCTGCTGGAATTCTATGCGGTTGACTTTCCGCTTCTGAAAAAGTACACACGGCGCAAGCCGGAAGCCCCAGGGGTGGTGCAACAGGCATTTGACCTTGGCTGCGACGTCGTTGTGGCCACCAACCCACTCTTTCCCGCGACGGCCGTTGAGCAGAGGATGGAGTGGGCCGGCGTGGCAGGTTTTCCCTACCAGTTGGTGACGAGCTATGAGAACTGCCGGGCCGCCAAGCCCAGTCTCCTCTACTTTGCAGCAGATCTTGGAGGCTTTGGACTGTCCTGCCGGTTCGGCCCTGGTCGTTGGCGACGAGGACATGGACATGGTGGCGGCGCACCTTGGCTGCCGGACCTTTCTGGTACCAGGATCCCGCACCGAGCTGGCTCCTACCACGCCGGAACCCGACTACCGTGGCTCGCTGGTTGATGTAGGCGCCCTGCTTGAGCGTTGGCGCTAGCGCAGTCATGCTTCCTGAACGAGAGGTACCGGGCTTGTGACGCAGATGGAGAGATTGAGCATGATTTTCGATCCGACGGAACATCCACACCGCCGCCAGAACCCGCTCACGGGCGATTGGGTCCTGGTGTCACCCCAACGCACCCAGCGCCCCTGGTTGGGGCAGGTGGAGAAACCGCCGCCTGATGAGCGGCCGGCCTACGATCCAGGCTGCTACCTGTGCCCAGGCAATGAACGGGCGGGGGGAGCGCATAACCCCCAGTATGAGACTACCTACGTTTTCACCAACGATTTTGCGGCCTTGCTGCCTGACACGCCCTTGGCTCAGGATGCTCAGTCGCTGCTTCGTCAGGAGAGCGAGCAGGGCACCTGCCGCGTGGTCTGTTTCTCGCCGCGCCACGACCTGACGCTGCCAGAGATGGCGGAGGAGGACATTCGCCGGGTGGTGAATGTGTGGGCCGATCAGGTCTCCGAGCTTGGGCTGTCGTACCGTTGGGTACAAGTATTCGAGAACAAGGGGGCGATGATGGGCGCGTCCAACCCCCACCCCCACGGCCAGGTTTGGGCGGGAAGCGTTCTGCCCAACGAGCCGGCCAAAGAGGATGAACACCAGCGCCGCTACCTAGAGGAGCATGGCAACCCGCTTTTGCTGGATTATCTTGCGCTGGAGAACGAGTCTGGGGAGCGCGCGGTCGTAGAGAATGCACACTGGCTGGCTGTCGTCCCCTTTTGGGCCGTCTGGCCCTTTGAGACCCTGCTTGTGCCGCGCCGGCACGTGCTGCGGCTGCCGGACCTGAGCGGTGAGGAGCGGGACGCACTGGCAGCCATCCTCAGGTGCTTGCTCATCAGGTATGACAACCTGTTCGAGATCTCGTTTCCCTACTCGATGGGCTGGCACGGGGCGCCCTTTGACGGTGGCAGCGGGGACCACTGGCAGCTTCACGCGCATTTCTACCCGCCCCTGCTGCGTTCCGCCACTGTGCGCAAGTTCCTCGTGGGCTATGAGATGCTGGCCGAGGCTCAGCGCGACCTGACGGCGGAACAGGCAGCAGAGCAACTGCGGGCTCTGTCAGAGCGACACTACAGAGTCCTCGCGGAGTAACGATCCTGTCATGCCCGCATGGTTCCAGCGGGCATCCTCTCTGCGGAGGTGACGGTTGCTGTTGGCGTGGATTCCCGCCAAAAGTACGCGGGAATGACAGGTTAGC
Organism: uncultured Chloroflexia bacterium; assembly: GCA_963700285.1. Lineage (GTDB taxonomy): Bacteria > Chloroflexota > Anaerolineae > JAAYZQ01 > JAAYZQ01 > CAWANP01. The sequence continues at coordinate 114,356 of CAVOXA010000007.1, forward strand.
GCGGTGACGTCCCCCGTTGATTCTCAGCAGCAGTCCTGATGGCAGTCGCAATCCCCCTGACAGACGGCTGCGACGGCCTCAATCTCAACGCGGCCGCCGAGGGGCAGCGCGGCTGCCTGCACGGCAGAGCGCGCCGGCGGTTTGCCGGCAAAGAACTCGGCATAGACGCCGTTCATCTGGGCGAACTCGCCCATGTCCTGCAAAAAGACCGTCGTTTTGATGACGTGCTCCAGGCAGGAGCCGCCCGCTTCGAGAACCGCCTTGAGGTTCTGCAGCGCCTGCCGAGTCTGGCTCTCAATATCCGGGCCGGCAAAGTCCTTGCTGCCGGGTACGAGGCCCAACTGCCCGGCGGTGTACACAAGGTCGCCTACCCGCACGGCCTGGGAATAGGGGCCAACGGCCCCGGGTGCTTTGTCCGTAGCGATAATCTGTTTCTCCATGGTGTACCTCTCCTATTGTGCTGTGTTGGGTTTCACATGCGCCGGACTGTGCTCCAGCGCCAGCTCTTTTGAGTCAGTCCTGGTTCAGAATCTCCAATTCACATTAGAAATCAACGGTACAGCCCAGCCCAGGCACATCTCGAGCGATGAGCCAACCGTCCTCGAATAGGAAGCCCGCCCGGGTGGGGTCGTTTACCAGATCAAAGTGGCCGTCCAGGTCGCCATAACGGACGTTGGGGCTGCTCAGGGCCAGTCCCAAACCGGCGGCGATGAGCAGCGCAGGCTCGTGGATGCAACCCACCATGGTGGCCATCTGGGCCGCGCGGGCGATGCTGTCTACCTGACGGGCACAATGCAAGCCCCCACAGGTGGCAAGCTTGATGCTCACGCCAGTCGCAGCCCGCTGGCTGGCCAGCGCCAGCGCTGAACGCGGTCCTCGCAGGCTTTCGTCAGCGAGAATGGGAACCGGGCTGTGCTGGGTCACTTCCTTCAGAGCGCCAAGATCAGCAGCGGGCGTGGGCTGCTCCAGCATTTCCAACTTGCCCTCAAGGGCCCGGGCCACATTCAGCGCCTGCTGGACCGTGTAGCCCTGCTCCGCATCCAGGCGCAGGGCCAGACCGGGCAGTGCGGCGTGAACGGCCTGCACCCGGCGGACATCTTCTTCTGGCTCGAGGCCGCCTTTCAGTTTCAGAATGCGGAAGCCCTGCCGAGAGCGGTCAAGGGCCAGTTCCACCGTCTCTTTTTCCGGCGCCATGCTGAGGGTGATGGAGGTCTGGATGCGATGGCGGTAGCCGCCCAGGAGCCGGTGGAGGGGCAAGCCGGCCGCCAGGCCAAGGAGATCGTAGAAGGCGATGTCAAAGGCGCAGCGAGCTGAGGGCGTGCCCTCGGTCAGAGGAATCAATTCGGCCAGGGCGTATTCCGTATTCAGGGGATTCAGGTCCAGAGAGCGGTCGGCACAGGCCTGACAGACCTGGATGACCTGCTCCAGGGTTTCGCCCGTCAGGGTGGCGTCAAAGGCTGCACAGCCCCAGGCCACCCGTCCTTCCCGTGTCTCGATGCGCACAAAGATGCAGTCGATGCTGGTGATCTCTGTCTGGTGGGTGGCCGTCCGGTAGGGCAATCTCAATTGCAATTCAACGGGCACGACCTCAACCTTCGAAATCTGCATGAGAACCCCGCCTCCTTCCTCGATAACCCATTATACCCGCAATAGCCGCTGAAGGCAAAGCTCCTGTGGGACTGTTGCGGGGCAGTGGAGAAACAGGGCTGGTGCAGAGTACCTTGACATACACTATCGGCCAGATCTGTCCTTGCGAGGCGCGCCGTTTGCGCCGTGGCAATCCCCAGGGCAAAGGTGGAGATCGCGTTCCCTCGGCAGGCCCTTCGCGGACTCAGGACATGCTCGGGACAGGCGCTGACGCTCGCGATGACGACTTTGCTATGGCCCTAGTGAAGAAAATCGGGGTATTGACTTGTGCCCCTGCTTCTGGTATAATGTAGCCGGTCGAGACCTAACCCCCACTGACAGGTGTGGCTCAAGCACCGGCGCACGGGCCGCGCTCTGTTCTCGCGACTGCTGACCTTGGCTGGTTCCAGGCCTTGGGAGCGGTGCTGCTCGCAGTCGACATGGACCACCAACCGACATGAGACCCGTTCGATCGATAGGGTACGGGCTTGGCGCTATCCCAGTGGCAGTGTCGCGACACGCGCCGCCGCCGGCCCCTGCGGCGCGTTGAACGTGGAGAGGAATCGAAATCATGTTGAAGCTACGCATCGTTCAGGCTGAGCAAGGCGACTGCCTGGTTCTGGAATATGGTACAGATTCGAGTCCCAGGTACATCCTGATCGACGGTGGACCAAACCAGATCTATGCTGATCACCTCCGGTTCGTGCTTGGCGAGATACGCGAGGCCGGTCACAAGCTAGATCTGGTCATCCTGAGCCACGTGGATGATGACCACGTGAATGGCCTGCTGGATCTGACGGCTGAGCTACAGGAGCAGCGCATGGAAGGCGACAAGGAGACCATTGCCATTGACGAGATGTGGCACAACACCTTCAGCCAAACGGCGGGCGCTGACGTTGAGCAACGCTTCCGGTCTCTCACCGAGCGGGCAGGCGCCTCTCGCGATATCATGAGCCGCACTGCCGTGGCCGGCCGCAGCATCCGCCAGGGGGATGAGCTTACCAGGGAGGCCAGCGCCCTGGAGATCCAGGTCAACCCCCGCTTTGCCCCAAAATACCTTGTTTCGGTCGACGATGTCCCCGACGCTGTTGTGCTCGGAAATCTGAGCCTGCAGGTAGTCGGCCCTACCTCAGACAATCTGGACCGGCTGAGAACAGAGTGGCAGGAGTGGCTGGAAAAGTACGACAAGCCTGTCCTGTCGCGGGACCCAGCCGAGGCCGAGCGAGCCGCCCTGGCCGCTGACAGCAGCATCCCGAACCTGAGCAGTATCATGCTGCTGGCCGAAGCCGACGGCAAGAGGCTGCTGCTCACCGGCGATGGGCGTGGAGATCATTTGCTCGAGGGCTTGGAGAAAGCCGGCTTACTCGAGCCTGGGGGGAGCTTTCATGTGGATGTCCTCAAGGTCCCCCACCACGGGAGCAAACGCAACGTCACGCCCGCGTTCTTCCAGACTGTGACGGCCGACCAGTACGTGGTCTCGGCCAACGGCAAGCACGACAATCCGGACCTCGATACGCTCCACTGGATCGTGGAAGCGGCCCGAGCACAGGGACGATGTATCGAGATCTTGGCCACCAATGCCACGGATGCCACGCGACGTCTTGTCGTCGAACGCGATCCTGGCGAGTATGGATACCGATTGTTCGAGATGGCGCCGGGTGAACACTCGATGGTTCTGGAGCTTGCCTGAAGGACTGGGGCCAGAGCTGCGCGGGCCACGCGTGACGCCCAGCAGAGGAGAATCAAATGGCGTTGCCTTTCCGGGCCCGACCTGGTTGTTATCCACGGAAGGAGGTGGTGTAGATCTGGTGTCAGCAGAGCTGTCCGTGAGCGTCCCGTCTGGGACGCTGCCAGAAGACACAGCGTTAGGAGCAACTACAGAATAAGGAGAGCACATCATGTCCAAGAAGGCGTTAATTGTTGGGATCAACGACTTTGCGACCGTTAGTGGCCTGCGCGGATGCATCAACGACACCTACGAGATGCAGGGGGTTCTCAGAGACTATGCTGGGTTCCAGGATGACGATATCAGACTGCTGCACGACAAGGATGCGTCTTCCCAAGGCATACGCGACGGACTTGCCTGGCTTCTGAGTGACTATGCCGGCGGCGGACAGGACGTCCGGGTCTTTCACTTTTCCAGCCATGGCACCCAGGTGGCTGACCAGGGCGACGACGAATGGGAGTGCCAGGATGAGGTCATTGTGACCTATGACCACGACTGGGGTGATCCTTTTCGGGACGATGACCTGAGAGAGATCTTTGAGGACGTCCCGGAGGACGTGGCCTTTACCTTCCTCGCGGACTGCTGTCACAGCGGTACGATCCAGAAGGGCATCATTGACGCTCAGGTGGACTTTTTGCCGCGCTATGTAACGCCGCCCGAAGAGGTCCTGATAGAGATCGAAAGCAAGGTAGCCACGCGGGACGCCGAGGCTGATGCCTGGGCCGCTGCCCAGTTGGCGCAGATGCTCAAGGATATCCCGCCCGAACAATGGGCTGAAAAGATGCAAGAGTACCTGGCGCTGCTGAGGCGAAGGTTCCGGGAGAACCGCTATGCCATCGTGCCGGCGGGCAGGGACGTCCTGCTGGCCGCTTGTGAGGACCGCCAGACCGCGGCGGATGCATATATCGATGGTGAGTACCGCGGCGCCTTTACCTGGGGGCTGGCCAAGGCCATCAAAGAGGCCAACGGCATTCTCACCTATGATGAACTCATCACCCAAACAGGGGCAAACCTGAACAAGTATGAGCAGAGGCCGCAGCTCGAGTGCCCGCCGGAGCTCTATGGGCACCAGGTTTTTGCGCCACTGGGCTCATAGTACGAGCGTTGTTTTCTTCACCGACCGCCGGGAGGTTCGCGTAGGGCAGGACCTCTCGGTGGACGGTGGGTGCCAGGCCGCCCAGCAAAGGAGATCTCGATGGGCTCTCAGTTACCCCAACCCGCTGGGCGTAGGCCGTGGGTCGAGGTCCTCGATGAAAGGGAGGATTATCGGTTCGGCGGCCTCTTTTGCATTGTGCTCGCCACGCTCCGCTACCGGCGCTTTGACGGAGAGATGAGCGCACAGGTGCAGCGTATCAACTTTGAGCGTGGTGACTCAGTGGGGGTACTGCTCTTCGACCCAAAGGCAGAGGCAGTGGTCCTGGTGCGCCAGTTTCGCTACCCGGTCTATGCCGGCCTCGAGCCTGAGGCGCGAACTGGGGCTGGAGCCCAGAGGGCATGGCTGCTGGAGATCGTCGCCGGCATGCAGGACAGCGGCCGGACGGTACGCGAGGTGGCTCATCGGGAGTTGCTGGAGGAGGCGGGCTACGGGCTTCAGGGGAGTTTGCAGCCAATCGCCACCATCTATGCCAGCCCGGGCGGTACCTCGGAGCGTATCCATATTTTCCTGGCTGAGGTCAAAGGCGGTTCGCCCGTGGGTCCTGGAGGTGGGTCCGCGTCGGAGGGGGAAGATACGCAGGTCGTTGTCCTGCCCCTGCTAGAGGCCATGGCCATGGTTGCCCGTGGGGAGATACAGGACGCCAAGACCGTCGTGGCCCTCCAGCATCTGGCCCTGCAGCGGGCCCTTGGTCAGGAGATGGCGGGCGCCTAGACCGTCCATGTTTGGGGGTGGTGGCTGGGGCCAAGTTGTGGTAAAATGTGCCCCATCCTGGCCCGAGGTCCGAGCATGAAACGTACTGCTGACGTTGTCATCATTGGTGGAGGTATCCAGGGGCTGAGCCTGGCCTATCATCTGGCTATCAAGGGTCTTACCGACGTATGCCTCCTGGAGATGAACACCCTGGGCAGCGGCTCGTCGGGGCGTTCGGCGACCATCATCGGCTACACTTTCCAGTCGGAGCAGTCGCTGCCCCTCACGCGCTGGTCCTTTGCCGCACTGGGGCGTTTTGAGGACGAGCTGGAGGCAAGCCCTGGCTTCGAGCCGATCGGTTGCCTGTTGCTGGCTGGCCCACAGTCCGGCCCAAAGCTGCGAGATCGCAGCACCCTCCTGCAGGGTATGGGCATCGCCAGCCGTCTGGTGGACGACGCGGAAATCCTCGGCCTGACACCGGGCCTGAACCTGGCGGACATCGACACGGCTGTGTACAATGCCGGGGCAGGCGCCATCGATGCTCACTCGATGATGATGGCCTATGCGGCTCAGGCCCGCCGCTTGGGCGTGGAGCTTGTCGAAGGGATTCGGGCGACCGGACTGCTGACCCAGGGGCAGCGGGTGGTGGGGGTGGAGACGACGGCGGGCGCCGTCGCAACGCCTTGCGTGGTCAATGCAGCCGGCTTTCGGGCCCGCCAGGTCGCTGCCTGGGCCGGGCTGGACCTGCCCATCACCAACCTGAAGCGCCACATCTTTTTCACGGGCCCTGTTTCCGCCTATTCCGGCCCCATCCCGTTCACCTATGACCATGACGCGGCCTGGTACATGCGTCGCGAGGGGCCGGGTTTACTCATGGGCATGGGATCGGTGGAGAGCGACGAGGAGGATCCCAAGGTGGACTGGTCTTTCCTCGACGAGGTGATCGATCACGCGCTGCACCGCGCTCCACCGCTGGAGACCGCAACCGTCCAGAGCGCTTGGGCGGGCCTACGTCCCATGACACCGGATGAAGATCCCATCCTGGGGCCGGCGCCCCAACTGCGGGGGTTCTACAACGACTGCGGATGGGGTGGCCACGGCGTCATGCACTCGCCAGCGGCGGGCATGGCGCTGGCTGAATGGATCGTAGATGGCCGGGCGAACTCGGTGGACCTTGCTTGCTTTGGCGCGGAGCGCTTTGAGGGGTTGGGGGGCTAGTACTTTTTCAGGGTGAAAATGACATACTTGTCATTGCGAGCGCAGCGAAGCAATCCCTATGAAATCGTGAGAAATCGACAGCTTGGCGCAAGTGGGGATTGCTTCGTCGCTTCGCTCCTCGCAATGACACGCATCATAACCATGTTGGACAGGTACTAGGGCGAGAGGCGTCCTTTGGATGGTTCAGTCCCTACGATAGAGAGTCAAGACCATCCTTGTGCCGCTGCCCGGGATGCTCTCCAGCCGCAGGTGCCCGTCCATCCGCCTGGCTCTTTCCTGCATGCCGGCCAGGCCGTAGCACTCTGGCCGGCGCATGCTCTCTGCCACGTCGAATCCGACGCCATCGTCTTCTACTACGACCTTCAGTTCTTCCCCGGCCGTAAGTACCTGCACGTGCACCAGGTCTGCCTGCGCATGGCGGGCCACATTGCTCAGGCTTTCCTCGACGACGCGCAGAATCCCCTCGGCCATTGCTGGCGGTACCTCTACCGCCAAGTCATCCACCTCGAGGGATGCCTGGATCCCGGCAGAACCAGTAAAATCATCAACCTTCCCGATCAGGGCCTCGATGAAGCTGCCCGGTTCCAGCGTCGTCGCGCGTAGGGCCTGGCTGGCGTGGTCCGCGATCTCCTGGGCCACCCGGGCCTGCTCCAAAGCCTGCTGCAGCTCAGTCAGCAACTTCTCTGGTTCCGGTTGGCCCTCTTCCAGTTCGCGGCCGGAAGCCTCCAACTGTCGCGCCAGTTCGGCCAGATGTTGGACCAATTCATCGTGCAGTTCAAGGGCCGCGCGCTGCTTTTCCTGAGCGACAGACAGGTCCTGTACCAGGGCGGCGTGGGACCGCAAGCGCTGGCGGGCAAGATCAAGCTCCTGGTCCAAAAGGCGCACGCTCTCACGAGCTTGGATCTGGCGAGCGTAGAGCAGTACGCAGAGGAAGGCAAAGGCCACCATCAGGGCGACCACGGGCAAATAGCCAACCAAGAACCCGATGTCCCACATCAGGATACCGTTCAAGGCGAACAGGCCGAGACAGGCCAGGACAGCCAGGACCGCAGCGCGGGTATTGGGCCAGACGATGGCCACTGCTTCTCCGACCAGGGCGATGTAGAGGCCAACGATCAGGCCCTGGCTCTGGATCAGCGCGCTCATGCCCAGGAGCAGCAGGCCCTGCACGGCCAGGTAGGCGGCCAGCCATGACCAGCCCTGGTCCTTCGCCGCGTGCATTCTCAGGCGCGGGCTGAGCCCATGCAGGACCGCGTGCATGGCCATGAGCGCCGTGAACAGGGCAAGCTGTAGCGGATCCCGCATCGATCCGGCAGAGACGACGACCACCAGGTAGGTCGCCCCCAGCACCGCATACAGAACGAGGAGGAAGGGCAGGGCGGCGGCCGCCTCCTCTTTGGTAGAGAAGCCCAGGCTGGAAGATAGACGTTGGACCATGGTGAAACCTCAAGGCCATTGTACCACAAAAGAGGGTCATGAGATAGTTGTAGAGTGGCAGGCTGTGGCCCGCTTGGCAGGGAGTCTGGTTTGCTTGCCAAAACCACGTCCCGTTGCTATACTGGATGGGTTGAGCCCGGGTTGCTTGCTCCGTGATCTCGGACCAGGCTGGGCCGACAGCAGGAGCGGTGGACTGTGGTCCACCTGGAGCTGTTGAGAGAGCTTTCACACAGTCTGGCTTGTGCTGGACCACAGTCCAGCACCTGCGCGCAGGGACCGCCAGACTGTGGCCTGCCTGGAACTGTTGAGAGAGCTTTCACACAGTTTGGAGCTGTTGGGGTGAGGATGCGGTGATCCGAGAGCAATCGCTTGCCTACACCAAGGGCTTTGTCTCAGTCGCTGGCTGCTCCGGGACGGGGCTTTCTCCTTTGAGCCAGCCCAGGCTCAGGAAAAAGCCGATGAGCATGATGAAGGAGCCACTCCAATAGGGGTAGCTGATATTGCTGTCAAAGACAAAGCCTGCCCAGGACGGCCCGACCATCCTTCCCAGGCTCATGAAGGAGTTGTTCAGGCCCATGGCCACGCCCTGGCCGCCGCTGGCCCGCTGGGAGATCAGGGCCGAGACCGCGGGCCGGAGCAGGGCGTTGCTGATGATGAAAAAGCTCACGGTCAGCAGGACGGCGACGTAGGTCTCAGCTTGCAGCATGAGGACAAAGCCGATGGCGCTGCCCAGCAGAGAGGCGCGGATGATGGCCACCTCGCCCCAGCGCTTGGTAAGCGGGCCGGTCAGCCCACCCTGGACCAGCGCCGAGGCCAGGCCGATGACGGTCAGAATGGTACCCACGCGCGCCGGGCCATAATCGTAGCGCTGCAGCGCGTACAGGCCAAAGACTGCCTCAAAGTTGGCGAGCCCGTAGGAAACCAGGAAGGCGAGGATGAGTAGAAAGCCAATGGGCCCAAAGAGCGCTTTCCACATCTCGCCAAACTGCGGTCCCTGCAAGCCCTTGCCGCCCTGCGTGCGCGCCTCTTTTGGCAGCGACTCGGGCAGGGCCAGCCAGACAAAGGGCAGCATCAGGGCGGAGAGCCCGGCCGCGATAAAGAAAGGCAGCGATAGCGACTGCGTGGCCAGCCAGCCGCCCAGTCCGGGGCCCAGAACCATGCCTACGCCCATGGCAGCGCCGAGCATGCCCATGCCGCCGCCCCGATCCTCGTCGGAGGTACTGTCGCCGATGTAGGCCATGGCCGTGGGCAGCGTGGCGGCGGACAGGATGCCCGCCAGGGCGCGGGAGGCGAAGAGCATCCACAACTCGGTAGACAGGCCAAAGAGCAGTTGGGAAACGGCATAGCCCAGGATGCCGATCATCAGCACCCCTTTGCGCCCATGCCGGTCTGAGAGCTGTCCCCAGAGGGGTGCAAAAAGGAACTGCATCGCGGCAAAGGTCGCCATCAGAAGGCCCAGTTCGCTGCCGCTGGCGCCAAAGCTGTCGATGTAGAAGGGGATGAGCGGGATGATCATCCCAAAGCCCAGCATGATCACGACCAGCGTGATAAAGAGGATGGCCATGCTGCGGCGGTTGTGCTTTGTCATAGACTCTTGTCCTTTCCGGTGACGGCTGATTATAGGTAGGCATCACCGATCTGTCAAAAACGAACGGGTGGGGGGAATCAAGGACCATGCACGAATCGGAGACCATCGAGCGGAACCGGCGCGGTTGGAATGCCATAGCAAATAGCTATCAGGCTGAGAGGCGGATCTCGCTCAACGATGTGCACTATGGCCCGCTGGCCGCGGGCGAGCGGGAGCTTGGGCTGCTGGGGGAGGTGGCCGGCTTGCGGATCCTTGAGGTCGGCTGTGGCGGCGGGCAGAACAGCCTGGTGCTAACCCGCTGGGGCGCAAGCTGTGTTGGGATTGACCCTTCAAGCTTTCAGTTGGCCCACGCCCGGCGCCTGGCCCAGGAGCAGGGCCTGTCAGTACAATTCGCCATCGGGATCGCCGAGGATCTGAGCGATTTTCAGGATGGCAGCTTTGACCTCGTACTCTCGTCCTATGCCTTTGACTATGTGGCAGACCTGGGCAAGGCCTGCAGCGAAGCGTGGCGCGTCCTCAAACCGGGCGGGCTGTTTGTCTTTTGCCAGAGCCATCCCTGGTTCCAGGCTGTGGGCTGGCACCTGGCCGGCGACGCCGACGCAGCCGAGGTAGGAGACTATGCCGCCTGGCCCGATCTGGAGGAGTGGGACTGGGAATTCGAGGACGGCACATCGGTGCCGATGCGAGGACACCTGCGGCCGCTGGCGCAGATTGTCAACTGTGTGATCGACAGTGGCTTTCATCTGGAGCGGATGGTGGAGCAGGCCACGGAGGATGTGGCGGGGGCCTCGGCCGAAGAACTGGCCCGCCTGCCTTACTTGAACTCCTATGATACCAGGAGCAAGGAGTACGAAATCATGCGCAAGCTGCCCTTTACGCTCATCATCCGGGCCAGAAAACCGGATCGGTGAGGGGTAGGGTCTTGCATTCCTGCTAGAGTGCCTGGAAAGGGCCATCCTCCCGCAGGCTCGCACTGGTATCGGCCTCGCTGCAGACCGCTTCTGCCAGGGCTTGGCATAGTACCCCGTGCCACAAGCCTGCGGGAGGATCCCGATGGCGATTTGTAACTGGAGTGCCTACTCGGCGGCGTAGCGGGCGAGATTCTGCCAGAAGGGCAGGTTGTCGGGGCCATCCCAGCCGGAGGCGAGTATGCCCAGGTCGGCGAGGGCCAGGACCTGGCCCCCGGCGTCCCCATGGTCGACCAGAACCACGGCTGGCTCGTCGCCCACACGGGCCAGCACAGTCCCGTCCACGTCATCGATGGGATCGAAGCGCAGACTGTTGTTCTCCAACAGGGAAAGCGTGGCTACGTCTGACACAAGGGGATGCTGCCCCTCGGTCTTGGCCCGGATGCCATCCAGCCCCCGGCCCTGGTATGTCAGGCCAAAGCGCGATGCCAGAGCATTGGCGTCCATCACGTCCTCGTTGGCATCCTCGACCCTGGCCCCATACTTGAGACGGTGGCCGCTGTTGGTCAGGACCAGCAATCCGCCATCCGCCACGTAGCCTTCCAGTGCATCCACCTCTTCCGTCGTCCAGGCTTCGTCGTACAGGTTGAGGTTGGTGTCCAGGCTGGGATAGTCTACGACCGGGAGGGCGATGACCAGGTCGGTCCCTGCCAGGTCCGCCCCAGTCACAGGCTGGCCATAGGGGATCAGGTCCACGTCAAAGCCTTCCATGGCCAGCGCCATGCCCAGGTCGGTGAACCAGGCGGGCGTCATGTGCACCGCTTCGGTGTGGCTGGCGACAAAGAGCGCGCGGTGTTCCGCTTCGGGTGGGACGCGCAGGTCGGCCGTGCCGGCCGGGACCTCCAGCGCTGCGGCCAGCGCCACGCGCGCCATCTCCTCCAGGACGTCCCCCACCTCGCGGGCCAATTCCACCGTATCGTAGGGGTCGTGGATGTGCGCCGCGTAGTGGAGGCTGCCCGTGGCTTCCATGGCCTCTTCGTCCACGTAGATCAGGTCGGCGTGGGGAACATTGTAGGCGCCAAACACGCTGTTGTCCGAGTAGGTGGTAAAGAGGTCCTCCGCCACCGTCTGGACACCGTGGCCGGCCGAAGCCTCGGCCAGATAGTCGGGCCACAGGAGCCGGCCGTCGCCCAGCCGGCCGTAGGACCAGGTAACCAGGGTGATCTCGGCGGGGATGCCGTCCAGGGGATGGCTCAGCATGTCGGTCTGCAACATGGCCTGCGTCCGGTCGAGCAGCTCCTGGTGGGTGGCCACAAAGTGGGAGGCGCCATAGAGCCCCAGCTCCTCGCTGCCAAACCAGACCAGGTACAGGTCGGTGGGCGGGGCGGTCTGCGACTCATCGAGCACGCGGGCCACCTCCATCAGGATCACCGAGCCGCTGCCATCGTCCATGGCCCCGGGCGAGTTGGGGCTGTCAATGTGGGCGCCCAAGATCATGGCCCGTGACGGATCTGCACCGGGGATGCGGGCGATGAGGTTGCTGGAGGTCGCCGGCGAAAAGACATCCGCGTCCCAGGTCAGGCGAGCTGACTCTACGCCCTCCAGATCCTGCCAATCCTCAATCCCAGCAGGGCTCAGATCCTCCAGGCGGACGTAGAGGGTGGGCGGCGCCGTGGCCGTGCCCACCCAGTTGAGGGCGCTCAGGTCGCCGGCAAAGGCGCCATGGCTTTGCCCCACCCGGTTGGAGAAGGTCGTGACCAGCACCAGGCCCGCGGGCTCTTTTTCCAGCAGCTCCCAGGCGACCTGTACCCCCTGCTGGGTACTGCCCTGCACGATGCGGTCGACGGCCGCATAGTCCAGGAACACCACCTTGCCCTCCACGTCCTTCCGCTTCAGGGCATTGACCTCGTCGGCGGAGCGGACCAATAGCGTGGGACCCTCAACCACTACAGGGTCGCGGGCCGAATCGTTGAGCGCGCCGTCGGAATCAAAGCGCAGCGCCTGCGTAACGTCATCGCGCGGCCCGCGCAGGCCGTCGGCTGGCACCTCCGTCTCCTGCCCGTCAACGGTCAGATGGAGACGGGTGTCCCAGAGTTCGGTGCCCAGAAAGACGTGAAAATCCTGGCGCTCGAACTCTAGCCCCAGCTCGCGCAGATACTCGTGGCTCCCAAGTGTCTGCGTGACATAATCCTGGGCTTCAGCCTCGCCCTCGCTGGCCGAGTTCCGCCAGCCGGAATAGGGCTGAATGGCAGTCAGGTCCTCCAGGTAGCCAAAGAGGCTGTCCTGAGATATGAGGTCAAAGGGGTCAGACTCTGGCATCGGGCTGGCCGTGGGAGCGGAGCCTTCGACGGCGGTGGTGGGTGTGGCTTGGGCCTCTGTTGGCTTTGATTCCGGTGCGGGAGCCGGCGTCGGGGAGGATCTGGCCATTTCCACAGTGGGCTGAGGGGGCGAGGTTGGCGCTGGTGGTGATGGGCTAGGGGCCTTTGCCTGGGCAGTGGGCTGGTCCGCAACGCCGGCAGGGGAATCCGCTTGCCGGGGCAGGAGCTGCGACGCAAACCAGACAGCAATCGCGACGACGACAACAGCCAGTAGAATGTACAGCAGTTTTCTCATTGACCGACTCCTCAACCGCTACAACGCCCTATCCCTGTTGTCTGTTCACCCGCCAAGATTCTTCATTCCGCTGCGCTCCATTCAGAATGACGGAACACCGGATCCTCGCTCCTTCGATGCCGTGTCGCTGCCAGGTACAGTCGCGGTCACCTGGCGCAGTCCATTGTGCCTGAAGAGGTCGGCCTTGTCAATCTCCAGGATATGGCTTGCGTCCTGAGGCAGCGGCCTGGTGTTGCCTTTTCTTACTGACAATGGTATACTCGTCTCGCTCGTTTAGCGCCGGGGCCACCATGCCACAGGGGCACCAGTGGCTCGGGCTCGCTGGCCCAGGTATTGTGCGCCCAAGGAGATCCATCATGCACTTGACCTTGCTTGCTCAGCAGCCATTCATGCTATCGTCCGTACTGGGGTCGCACGGTTGGATCCGGTTGGCGCCCAATGGCACGGACGATGCTCTGAGCTGTCTGAACCGTGTGGAGCGGCTGGACTCTGGTTGCGTGGTCGAGATCCTCGTCCAGGAGGCGGCGGGCGGCGCCAGTGTAGTGGTCGATGGCGATTTGACGGCATTGGACCAGCGCGAGGTCGCCAGCAAGGTAGGTTGGATGCTGGGCCTGGAGCAGGACCTGAGCCCCTTTTATGCCCAGGCCCGCCAGGAGCCCAAACTGGCGCAGGTGGAAGCACGCGCCCAGGGCCGCATCCTCCGATCTCCGACGCTCTTTGAGGACACAGTCAAGACCATCCTAACCACCAACACTGCCTGGAGCGGCACCATCCGCATGACCGAAAAGCTAGTCGGGCGCTTTGGCTCGCCTCTGCCCGCTGAGCCAGACCGCCGGGCCTTTCCCACGCCGGAGCAACTGGCGGATACGGACGAGGCGACCCTGCGCGGCGAGGCGGGGCTGGGTTACCGGGCGCCCTACGTGCTGCGGCTGGCCCGCGACGTGGCTGCCGGGATCCTGGACCTGGAATCGCTCAAGGCCGCAGACATCCCCACCGCAGAGCTTTGCCAGCAACTGTTGGCCATCAAGGGCGTGGGGGATTACGCCGCGGCCAACCTGCTGATGATCCTGGGGCGCTATGATCTCATTCCCGTGGATTCATGGGCCTTCAAGATGGTGTCCCACGAGTGGTACGGCGGAGAGAGCGTTGGCCGGGCTCAGGTCGAGGAGGCCTTTGAGCGCTGGGGAGAATGGCGGGGACTTGCCTACTGGTGCTGGGATTGGTCCTACAATAACCCAGGCTAGCCAGCGGACACTATCTATCGAGGCATGACCATGGACACAGTCGAGTACAAGCAGGGCAGGTATACCATCAGTACGGACCCAACACGGATCGACGTCGACTCGGTGCATGACTATCTCTGCAACACCGCCTATTGGTGCCTGGGACGGCCTCGGGCCGTGGTGGAACGATCCATCGAGCATTCCCTCTGTTTTGGCATCTATGCGGGCACTGAGCAGGCTGGCTTTGCCCGCGTCGTGACCGACTATGCTACTTTTGCCTGGCTGTGCGACGTCTTTGTTTTTGAGGCCTACCGTGGCCAGGGTCTGGGCAAGTGGCTGATCGAGTGTGTGGTGGCCCACCCAGCGCTTCGGGACCTGGGCCTGTTTATCCTGGCCACGACCGACGCCCACGAACTCTACCGGCGCTATGGCGGCTTTGAGGCGCTGGAGCGGCCCGAAAAGTGGATGCTGCGCTCGGGAAAGTAAGAGCGTTCATGCCCGGCCGGGAACTGGCCCGCCTGTACTACGTCGAGGCCGTGGCCCCGATCCTGGAGACCTACCACCCCGGTCTCGAACATTCTGCCGGCTTGCTCGACTCCGGGTCGGAGGTGCTGGGCTTTGATGACCCAATGTCTGCCGACCATAACTGGGGGCCGCGTCTGGGCATCTTTCTTGGCGTAGAGGACTGTGCCCGGGTCGCGGACAAGCTGTGGGCAACCCTGGCCAATGAGCTGCCTTTCGACTTTTGCGGCTATCCTACCCACTTTGAAGAGGCGCCCGGCGACCCGGGCAGCCTGGTCCCTGTTGCAGCCGGCCGACACCCGATCAGACATCAGGTGCAGATCACTACGCTGCCGGCCTTCCTGCGGCGTACCATTGGCACCGAGTTGGAGCAGGAACCGACGCTGTGGGACTGGCTGCTGATCCCCGAGCAGAAGCTGCGTACCCTGGCTGAGGGGGCGGTCTTTTGCGACGATCTGGACCTGTTGTTGCCGATGCAGCGCAAACTGGCCTACTATCCGCACGATGTGTGGCTGTACCTGCTATCGGCTCAGTGGCAGCGCATTGGCCAGGAGGAGCCCTTTGTGGGCAGGGCTGGCCTCGTGGGGGATGAGGCCGGTTCGGCCGTCATTGCCGCGCGACTGGTGCGCGATCTGATGCGCCTTGCTTTGTTGATGGAGAAGCAGTATGCCCCCTATCCCAAATGGTTCGGCACGGCCTTTGCCCGCCTGAGCTGCGCCGGGAGGCTGACGCCGGTTTTCGAACGCTCGCTCGCTGCCACAGACTGGGAGGAACGGGCGCAGGCCCTCAGCGCTGCCTGCGAAACCATGGCCGGCATGCACAACGATCTGGGCATCACCAAGCCTGTGCCTGCCAGCCTGTCGCGATTCCACTCCCGGCCCTTTATGGTCATCCAGGGCGACAGCATCGCCCGGTCGATCTGGGCAGCGATCGAGGACGAGGCGGTCAAGTCCCTGCCCTTTGGCGTGGGCAAGGTGGATCAGTATCTGGATAGCACCGATATCCTCTCGCACATCTCGCGTAGCAGAGCACTGGACGCTGTCTATGAGGTCTAGGCCTTTGCCGAGACCAACCTCCCGAAGGTACACGCTACAGTGCGGATGCCTGCGGGAGGCTACTCAAGATGACGCATATATTATGGCGGGGGTTTCAGTTGGGACGGATCCTATGTCAGCTAGGGACGAATGGTGATTGCCCGCATCGTCCTTGTGTGCAACCAACGACCCTGTCATGCCCGCATGGTTGTAGCGGGCATCCACTCTACGGCGGTGACGGTTGCTGGTGGCTTGGATTCCCGCTAAGAGCATGCGGGAATGCGGGCCAGAAAGGCAGCATTTTCACCGAGATCGTACGGAAGGCTCCTCAACCGAGACTTGACAGGCGTGGCAAGAGATGGTACAATGGCCACCAAGTAAACAGGGTGTCCAAATATTGGGACACCTTCAGCAACACGTTCGCCGCGCACTGGCGGCGGGTGCGTGTATGACGGATTCCTGGCTCACCTCGACGTGGAGGGAAAGAGACTATGGCCATTTCACCAATGCCCGAACAGACGCTGCAGGTTGACCGCCTTGAGGTCGAGATCTATGCTGACCGGGGCCAGTTGGGCGCGGCTGCTGCCCATGCTGTTGCGGGCCGTATGAAAGAAACCATCGCCACCAAAGGTTCTGTGGCGGTGGTTTTTGCGTCTGCGCCATCTCAGAACGAGTTTCTGGCCACGCTGGCCAACCTCGACGGCATCCGGTGGGATGAGGTCATTGCCTTTCACATGGACGAGTACCTGGGCCTGGGGGCCGGCTCAGAACAAGGATTTGGCACCTTTCTCCAGGCGAATCTGTACGACGCGGTCAAGCCCGGTGCCGTCCACTTTTTGGACGGGCTGGCTGATGACCCGCAGGCAGAGTGCCAGCGCTACTCGCAGCTCCTGCAGGCCAACCCCGTCGACATTGTCTGTGCCGGCATCGGAGAGAACGGGCATCTGGCCTTTAACGATCCGCCGGTCGCGGATTTCAACGATCCGGAACAGGTCAAGGTCGTCCTCCTGGACTATGCTTGCCGCATGCAGCAGGTCCACGATGGCTGCTTCCCCGATTTCGACAGCGTGCCGACCCACGCCCTTACGCTGACCATCCCGGCGCTGACACAAGCGCGGTGGATCTATGCCATGGTTCCTGGTCCTACAAAGGCCCAGGCTGTGAAGGACACGCTCACATCGCCGGTGAGCACCGACTGTCCGGCGACGATCTTGCGCCAGCATCCGCGGGCGTTTCTCTACGTAGACCAGGATTCTGCGTCGCTCCTGTAGCGCAATCCATTCCGACTGACTGAAAAACCCTTGTCGCACTCGATGGGGAGGTAGGCACACGTTGAAAAAGGTCGTAACTTTTGGCGAGATCATGATGCGTCTCTCGCCGCCTGGCTTTCAGCGCTTCTCCCAGGCCCATTCCTTCGACGTTGTTTATGGCGGCGGCGAGGCCAACGTGGCTGTCTCGCTGGCGAACTATGGTCTGCCCGTGGACTATGTGACGCGGCTGCCGGACAATGACCTGGGCCGGGCCTGCATCCAGTATCTGCGCCAGTATGGCGTCGGCACCGACAAGATCGTCTTCGGCGGCCATCGCTTGGGCATCTATTTTCTGGAGATGGGTGCGGTGCAGCGCGGCAGCAAGGTGGTCTATGACCGCGCCGACTCGGCGATTGCCGCGGCGCGGCCCGGCATGATCGATTGGCGGTCGGTGTTTTCCGACGCGGACTGGTTCCACTGGACCGGGATCACGCCTGCCATCTCGGAGAGCCTGGCGGAACTATGCCTGGAGGGCGTGCGAACCGCCAAGGAGATGGGCTTGACGGTGTCCTGCGATCTCAACTACCGCTCCAAGCTCTGGCGGTGGGGCAAGACCGCGGCCGAGGTGATGCCCGAGCTGGTGAGGTACGTTGATGTGGCCGTCGGCAATGAGGAGGACGCGGAAAAGGCTTTTGGGATCCGTGCGGCGGATACGGACGTGACTGCGGGGGTTATTGAGGCGGGCGCGTATGGATTCGTCTGCAAAGAACTGACGGTACAGTTCCCCAACCTGAAGGTGGTGGCCATCACGCTGCGCGGCTCGCTTTCGGCCAGCCACAATACCTGGTCAGGTGTTCTGTGGGACTGCGAGCGGTTCTACACCGCCGCCCGCTATGACATTACCCACATGGTAGATCGGGTCGGGGGTGGCGATGCCTTTGCCGGAGGGCTGATCTATGGCCTGAGGACCTTTGGCCAGGACCGACAGCTGGCCCTCGACTTTGCCGTTGCGGCCTCGGCGCTCAAGCATACGGTTTTTGGCGACTTTAACCTGGTCACTGTACCGGAAGTCGAAAAACTCATGGGCGGCGACCTGTCCGGACGGGTGTCACGCTAGTTCTACCAGGGAGGGATTCTGATGGCTCGATTCTCCAGGCTTGAGGTACTCAACACGATGCTGGACATTGGCCTGGTGCCGGTTTTCTACCACCAGGACGTGGAGGTGGCCAAGCGCATTGTGGCCGCTTGCGCGGCTGGTGGCGCTCGAGTAGTCGAATTCACCAACCGCGGTGACCTAGCCTACCAGGTGTTCTCGGATCTGGTCCGGCACTTTGCAAAAGAGGGCCCGGACATCATCCTGGGCGTGGGCTCGGTTCTGGATCCCGGCACGGCGGCGCTCTATATCTCCTCGGGCGCCAATTTCGTCGTGGGACCGGTCCTGAACGCCGACGTGGCCAAGGTCTGCAACCGGCGCAAAGTAGCCTACAGCCCCGGCTGCGGCAGTGCATCCGAGATCTCGGCCGCAGAAGAACTGGGCGTGGAGATCTGCAAGGTATTCCCTGGCGCCCAGGTCGGTGGGCCGGCCTTTGTCAAGGCGGTGTTGGGGCCCTGTCCCTGGACACGTATGATGCCCACGGGCGGCGTGGACGCCACGGAGGAGAGCATCACTGCCTGGTTCCAGGCTGGTGTCTCTTGTGTGGGCATTGGCTCGAAACTCATCGCCAAGGACCTGGTGGCCAGCGGGGACTATGCGGCCATTGCCACAAAGACGGCCGAGGTCATTGGCTGGATCAAGCGGGCGCGAGGCGACTCGGGCGCCTAGGCTTCAGATCATCCGCTATCAGATCGGAGCGTTGGGTAGGTGACTGAGCAAGCTCAGGGTTTGACCCTGACGGTCAAGAAAGCGATGGATATTCTGGACTGCCTGGGCAGGGCACGGACGCCCCTGGCTGCCAGCGAACTGGGCCGCCGGCTGGAGATGCCGCGCAGCACGGCCTATCGCTTGTTGACCACGCTGAGTTTGGGCGGCTATGTAACGCAGGATCTGGAGAACCCGGAAAAGTACCGGCTGGGCTTCAAGATCGTGGAACTCGCCAGCAGCTTGCTGGACTCTATCGAACTGCAGGCAGCAGGCGGCGCCCTTTCTGCGGGAACTCAGGGACCATGCCAACGAGGTGGTACACCTGGTGGCCCTGGAGCACGGCCGGGTGGCTTATATCGACAAGTTGGAATGCTCACAGGCGGTGCGCATGCACTCGTCCATCGGCCGCCAGGGTTTCGTACATTGCACCTCGGTGGGAAAGGCGATGCTCGCCTTCCTGCCCGAATCGGCCGTAGCGAGCATCATCGAGCAACACGGCCTGCCTGCTCTGACCGGCCAATACCATCACCGACGGTGCCAGCTCTGCACCGGGAGTTGGACAAGGTCCGGCGGCAGGGCTATGCCATCGACGACCTGGAGAATGAAGAGGGTATCCGCTGCGTGGGCGCAGCGATCCTGAACCACGAGGGCCAGCCGGTGGCTGCTCTCAGTGTCTCAGGTCCGGCCTTTCGTTTGACGCTGGAGCGGGCTGAGGAGCTGGGCCCGGCCGTGCGGATGACCGCCCAGGGTATTTCCCGGCAACTGGGTTACAGAGGACGCCGGGTGGAAACAGGAGATCTGTGATGATCGAGTTTGCTGGGGTCAAGTTCAAGAACCCCTTTGTGGTGGCTTCGAGCCCATTGACCTCCAATCTGGAGGTTCTCAGGGCCGCCGACAGGGCTGGCGCGGCGGCGGCGAGCACCAAGCTGACCTTTATCAAGCAACCCTTCTACGGGAAGCTGCGGATGTACAACGATCCCAAGGTCGGCAGCATTGTGTGCCACGATCGTCGCTTGGACATGGATGAGGCGCAGAGACTCATTGAAGAGGCCAAGAAGCAAACCTCGCTGGTACTCTTTTCCAACATCACGCATGACGCCAAAGACCTCGAAGGCTGGGCCACCCTGGCCAAGGCCATGGAGAATGCTGGCGCCGACCTCATTGAAGCCAACCTGATCTGTCCCAACATCACCCTGACGGCCAAGCAACTGGCTGCAAGCAGCGGTGGCGAAAAGGGGGAGGAGGGGGGCGCCATTGCTGGCCAGGATCCTGAGGCAGCGGGCAGCATCGCCAGGGCGCTCAAAGAAGCAGTGGGCATCCCCGTGGTGTGCAAACTGACGCCCAACGTGACCGACATCACGGCTGTCGCGGCTGCCTGTGAAGCAGGTGGGGCGGACGCGGTCTGCCTGGCCGGAGCCCAGCTCTCGCTGCCGCCGGTGGACGTCTACCAGCCCGATCGCATCTATCCTCTGTTGCAGGGGGCAAGCATGGGCAGCCTTGGCGGCCCCGCTTCGCGGCTCATGGGCTATGCTGCTGTGGCCCAGACGGCCCGCCGCATCCAGGCCCCGCTCATCGGCGGCGGAGGGCTGCAGACCTGGGAGCATGGCATCCAGTTCATGATGTGGGGAGCAGAATTGGTGACGGCTTGCACTGAGATCATGTGGCGCGGGTGGGACGTGGTAACCAAGATCGTTGAAGGGATGGAATCATTTCGACAGAAGCAGGGCTATGGCTCCTACGCCGAGATCGTCGGGCGGGCCCTGACCAACCTGCGGCCGGCAGCTGAACTGGAGACCATCATCGGCGCGCCACTGGTTGACCTGGATCGCTGCAGCGGTTGCGGTGGCTGTGTGAAGCCGGGGCACTGCTTTGCGGTGACGCTGGTCGATGGCAAGGCGGTCGTGGACCCGGCCAAGTGTTACGGCTGCGGCATCTGTGTGGCCCTGTGTCCGACCCACGCCCTGTATTTTGAGTCCCAGAGGCTACCTTAGGGAGAGAGCATGCCGGAAAAGGTTCGAGTTGGTTTAATTGGCGCAGGTTTTGTGGGCAACATCCACGCCCGTGCGCTGCGCCGCATCACGGATCTGGACGTCGAAATCGCCGCGGTTGCCGCTGTACCCCTGGGCCAGGCCGAGGAGCTGGCGCAGCGTTACGCGGTGGCAGACGCGTACGACGACCACCGCCGCATCCTGGAAAGAGATGACATAAATCTGGTCGTCCTGGCGGTGCCCAACTACCTGCACGAGTCCTTTACCATCGAAGCAGCTCAGGCGGGGAAGCACATTGTCTGTGAGAAGCCGCTGACCGGCTACTTTGGCGGGCCGGGAGCTGCCGAACCGGTGGGAGCGACGCCCAAGGCCCTGATGCTGGAGGAGGCTCTCCACAGCGCCGATCGGATGATCGAGGCGGCCAAGAGCCACGGCGTAAAACTGATGTACGCCGAGAACTGGCTGTACTGCCCGGCCGTCCAAAAGGCCCTGCGCCTGGCCGAAGCCAGCGGCGGTACCATCCTGGAGGTACGGGCCCAGGAGGCCCACAGCGGTTCCCACGCCAGCTATGCCAAAACCTGGAAGCTGGCCGGCGGCGGGGCCATGGTCCGGCTGGCGCCGCATCCCATCGGTACCGCCATCTATCTCAAGGAGCAGGAGGGGTTGCGCCGTCACGGCCGGCCGATCACGGTCGCCTCTGTGACGGCGGAGGCCAGCGATCTGAGCAAGTTGCCCGCCCTGCAGGCTGAAGCCGAGCGGTGGCTCGTGGACGACTGGCAGGACGTAGAGAACTGGTGTACCCTGATCATGACTTTCAGCGACGGCTCCCGAGCTTTGATCCAGGCTTCGGACATTGTCCTGGGCGGTATGGAGGACACGCTGCAGGTCTTTTTGTCCAACGCCCGCATCGACTGCGACATGGGGCACAGCGGCATGGTCAAGGCCTTTGCCCCCAACGACCAGGTGTTCGCCGACGCGTACATCATGGAAAAGGTGGGTACGAAGGCAGGCTGGAGCTACCCCAGCATCGACGAGGAATGGCTGCTGGGCTACCCGCAAGAGGTACGCGATTTCGTAGAGGCTGTGGCCCATGACCGGGAGCCCCTGTCGGGCGCCCGGCTGGGCCGGGCGGTGACCGAAGTCATGTACGCCGCCTATGTGTCGGCGGAAGAAGGACGCCGGGTGGATCTGGCCGGCGGCTGAGGCCACGGGCTGGCCACGGACCAGCCCGGAGCGAGCGCGAGAAAGAGGAAAGGTAAAGGGTGTAGGCGCATGGACGGTACGAGCATTGGGCCTTGGGACCTGGAACTGGAGGTGATTGACGTCCTGGGCGAACCGGGCTGTGGCTGGAACTATGCCCCCGGCTTTAGAACGCTCTGGGATGGGCGCCATTTTCCGGAGGGCATGTGCCCCTTTGCCTGGAATGCCTTTGCACCGCTCATCTGGGCGCAGCGCTACGCCAAGAGCAACCGGTCCCTGGGCCGGGCCAGCGGGGACGAGTTGGTCGTCGTCTGTCCGGATTCCCGGCATCAGATCTTGTGGAAGATCCGCCGTCTCGAGGATGGGCCCGGCGCGGGGCAGAGGACTATAGGGGCAGAGCCGTCCGTGTGGAAGCTCAGAATCGAGGTCGAAGAGCTGTCGCGGGGCCCAGGCTGCGACCGGGGCTATTCGCCCGGCCAGCGGTGGGACTATGATGGCAGCGTTCCGGAGGATTTCTGTCCCCTGGCCTGGCAGGCGTTGAGCCTCTGGGTCTGGCCGCTCAGATATGGCGCCAGCCCAGGGCCGATGGAATGGGAAGGCGACAGCGTCAAGTACAATTGCCCGAATGCGGACAACCCTGTGGTTTTCCACGTCTATCGCACGCAAGAGTCCGAGAGCGTGAGAGGAGGTGCATGACATAAGGGATCGGAGAAGAGATGGCGGTCGTGCATCGCTGATCCTCGCTACGCGAGGCCGGGTGGCTGTGTCAGTTGAGAAGGGAGGTGACGCGCGGCGCAATGTCTAGTGGTGTTTCTGAACTGTGTCTATTTCGTAGCCATTCAAGAAGGAGGAATAAAATGAAGCGTCTTGCCGTCGTACTCAGTCTGTTGGTCGTGGTTGCCCTGTTGCTGGGCGCCTGCGGCGCCGCCCCGGAACCCGCGGTGGTCGAGGTCGAAAAGGTCGTCAAAGAGACGGTCGTGGTCGAAAAAGAGGTCGAGAAGGTCGTCACCGAGGTGGTCGAGGTCGAGAAAGAGGTCGAAAAGGTCGTCACCGAAGTCGTCGAAGTCGAAAAAGAGGTCGAGAAGGTTGTCACGGCGACACCGCTGCCGAGCGGCCCCAAGTCTGGTGGTCGGGTCGTGGTCGCTCACCGCCAGGAGCCAGACCGTTTCTGGCAGCCCATCAGTGGCCTGTCGGTGGCTCACGAAGTCGGCGGAGCGATGAACCATCCGCTCGTCGGGCTCGACGACAACAGCGAATACTATCCGATCCTGCTGGAAGAGATACCCACGGTCGCGAACGGTGGCCTATCGGAGGATAGCCTGACCTGGACGCTGAAGCTGCGAGACGACGTCACGTGGCACGACGGGGAGCCCTTTACGTCAGCGGATGTCAAGTTCACCTACGACATGATGGTGCTGGAAGGCACCGACGTGACCTCGCGGGTGGGTTGGGACAGCATCGAGTCTGTCGAGACGCCCGACGACCATACGGTTGTCATCACCTTTTCAGAGGTCGATGCTCCGTTCCTCTGGCGTCTCTCGCGAGCCTCCATCCTGCCCGAGCACATCCTGGGCGGGCTGACCGCGGAGGAGTTCAACGCCGCGGAATGGTTCAGGGCACCGGTAGGCACGGGCCCCTTCATGTTCAAGGAGTGGGTGGCTGGCGATCACATCACCCTGGTCAAGAACCCCAACTACTTTGTCGAGGGGCTGCCCTATCTGGATGAGGTTGTCTACCGCATCGTGCCCGATGCCAATACGCTGCTCAACATGACCGAGACGGGCGAGGTGGACGTCCAGTTCCGGGTACAGGACGACCTGGCAGAGCTGCTGGATAGCATGCCGGACGTGGACCGGATCACGGTCCAGTCGGTCACTCCCTGGCTGCTGTGGGTCAACAACAACCACCCACTCTTCCAGGACGTGCGCACCCGCCAGGCGCTGGCCATGGGCTTTGACAAGGAGATCATTGCCCGGGGCATTTTCCGCAACATGAGCCAACCGGCAGACGGGGTGATCAGCCCTCAGCTCGAGGCCTACAACCCCGATATCGCCATCTTCCGCCACGATCCCGAGGCGGCTGCGGCCCTGCTGGACGAGGTTGGCTGGAAGGACGAGGATGGCGACGGTGTCCGAGAGGCGCATGGGGTTGAGGGTGTTGAAGACGGCACGCCCCTGAGCTTTGAGACGGCCAACATCGCCGGAGAGCAGATCCGGGTACAGCTTCTGTCACTCATACACGCCCAGTGGAAGCAGCTAGGCATTGATGCCGAGATAAATCTGGTGGACGTGGGGACGCTATTCGGCGACATGCTTCCCAACAACAACTTTGAGACCGGCTACTCCTACATTGGCCGCTATGCCGATCCGGACATCGGCGGCCTCTACCTGGACCGCGACACGTACAACAACAAGGCAAACTATGTTGGCTATAGCAATCCCAAGGTAGACGAGCTGATCCTGGCCAGCCAGCAGACGGCGGATCAGGAGAAGCGGGCCGAGTATCTGAAAGAGGCGCAGGCGATCATCGCCGAGGAAGTACCACAGATCTTTCTCGCCTGGCGAGCCAACACCACGGCAGTCAATGAGCGTCTGAAGGGCTACAAGCCGGCCCCGGCCACAGACGAGCTGTGGAACATCGCGGAATGGTACGCTGAGGACTAGTTCAATCACATATCGAGAGTACGCTGGCACAGGTGCAGCGTGCCAGCGTACTCTGACTCTCTCCGGTTGGCTGCGACTCGCACGGCACTGTACACTGCCGCCGGAGGCGTAAATCAGCCCATCAGTATAGATGTCAGGGTGATGCGCCCTGGCCGGCCAAAGGCGAACTCGGTATGGGTAGATTCCTAATTCGCAGACTGCTGCAGGCGGTCCCGACTCTGTTGGCAGTCTCGGTGGTCATCTTTGCCATCATTCACCTGGCTCCTGGCGGGCCTATGGCCATCTATGCCAGCAGCCCCAACGTAGATCAAGCGGCGTTGGATCGTATCGAGGAACGGCTGGGCCTGAACGATCCACTGCCCGTGCAGTATGCCAAGTGGCTGTCTGGCATGGTCACGGGAGATTGGGGCATGTCCTACAAGTTCGGTCGCGACGTAAAGGATGTGCTGGGCGAGCGCCTCTGGGCCAGCATCCAATTGGTGGCCGCCTCGCTGATCATTGCCCTGGTCTTTTCAATTCCCTTTGGCATCTTTTCTGCGCTGAACCGGAATCGTGGCGTGCAGTATCTCACAAACGGGCTGGCCATGCTGGGGGTCTCTATCCCCACTTTCTGGCTGGGCATGGTGGTGCTTTTGCTCCTCTCGGTCAAGACGCGCATCATACCGACGGGCGGCATGATGACCATTGGGCTCGACGGCTTTCAGCCCTGGGACCGGCTGCACCACCTGCTACCGCCGGCTGCCGTACTGGCCACCCTGTACATCGCGGGCTGGAGCCGCTACGTACGCTCCAGCATGCTAGAGGTGGTCAGCCAGGACTATATCCGCACGGCCAGGGCAAAGGGGCTGAAGGAACGGGTGGTGACCAATCGCCACGCGCTCAAGAATGCCCTGCTGCCGCTCATTACGCTCGTGGGACTGCAGGCAGGCCGGCTTATCGGTGGGGCGATGATCACCGAAGTGGTCTTTGCCTGGCCGGGCATGGGACGCCTGCTGGCCGAGTCGCTGGCCGGCCGAGATTACCCGGTACTGATGGCATCCTTCATGCTGATGTCGATCTTGGTCATTGTGGGCAACCTCGCCGCCGACGTCGGCTATGGCGTTGTAGATCCACGCATCCGGTTGGAGTGATACAACTTGTCAGCTAAAGAGACAGACGTGGTGGCTCGCCTGGACGAGCCCCTGCCCAGGCGCAGGCCATCTGCCTGGCACTACTTTCGGCGCAACCTGCTGGCGGTCATTGGCCTGGTGGTTCTGGTAGCCATGATCGTCATTGCCGTCGCTGCGCCCCTGGTGGTGCCCTTTGATCCCGACGAGATCAGCTATGACTTTTCGGCGCCGCCTACCAAAGAGCATCCCCTGGGCACCGACGACGTGGGCCGCGATGTGCTCAGCCGACTGATCTATGCCTCCCGCGTCTCACTGAGCGTCGGCTTTGCCGTATCGCTGCTGGCCGTGCTGCTGGGAAGCATCGCCGGTTCCATCGCCGGTTACTATGGCGGCCGCACCGACAGCCTGGTCTCGGGCGGCATCAACGTGCTGCTCTCGATCCCGCTGATTCCCATGGCCATGGTTCTGGGCGCGTTTCTCAAAACCGACTTGCTCTTTGTCGTCCTCATTCTCGGCCTCCTATCCTGGACCGGCGTGGCGCGGGTCATCCGGGCCGAGTTTCTGTCTCTAAAGGAGCGCGAGTTCGTCATGGCCGCCCGCCTTATCGGCGTGTCAGACTTGCGAATTATTCGCAGGCACATCCTGCCCAACGTCGCAGCCGTCGTCATTGTGGCCGCGACGTTGATGGTGGCCACGGCCATTCTGGCCGAGTCCGCACTCAGCTACCTGGGTTACGGCATACAGCCGCCCACCGCTTCGTGGGGCAACATGCTGCAGAATGCCCAACGGTTCTTCCGCGTCAATCCCATGATGGCTATCTATCCGGGGATCCTCATCTCCGTCACGGTCATTTGCATCAATTTCGTAGGCGATGGCATGAGGGACGCGCTGGACCCCAGACTCAGAAACTAGTGGTTCCTGCCCGGTGTCCAATCCGCCCACGATGCCGGGTGGATGGCTACGTCCTTGCCGGCGCCTGAATCGCTGCAACAAACAAGGAGGAAACATGCTGGATGCAACCAATACATCCAAGGAAATCCAAGAGAACCAACCCGAGATCGCGGTGTTTGGCGTTGGAGCCATCGAGCAGCACTCCATTCACCTGCCGCTGGGTACCGACTGGCTCGGGATCACGGCCATGACGCGGAGGGTCGCCGAAGAGTTGGATGCCTTCCTGGTCCCGCCTCTGCCCTTCAGCATGAGCGAGTGCCATGGGCCGATGGCTGGAACCGTTTGGCTGAGGCCCGAGACCCTGGCCGCAGTCCTTCATGACACGGTCCTGTCCTTGTACGCCCAGGGCTTTCGCCAGGTACTGGTCATCAATGGCCACGGCGGCAATTTTGTCCTGGAGGCGCAGATCCGCCAGCTCAACCTGAGCTACCCGGACCTGATTGTTCTGATGCCACCCCTGTTCTGGCCGCCCCGCCCGGGCGACACGCAGATTTGGGACAAGGGAGTCGGCATTCATGCGGGTGAAAGAGAGACCGCCCACCACCTGCACATCAACCCCGAACTCGTAAAAGAGAAACGCATTGATTACCTTCCTCCAGTTGGAAGAGAGTTCCTGGACTATGCCTATGTGGGTTTTATCAGTGAGTGGGGCGTCTGGGGCTATCCCTCCTACGGGACGGCAGAAAAGGGAGCAGAGGCTTCGGCCAGAAACGTGCGAAACATTACGGAATGGGCACGAGAGGCATTTGCCACAGTATCGGCCCTGCGCGGCCGGGAGCAGGAGGCCTGAGATGCTATTGGACTACCGGAATACCACGTTTGAGGTCAGAGACGCCAGCCCCGAGATCGCCGTGCTGCCCATCGGCTCGACAGAGCAATGTGGTGACCATCTGCCCATCGGCTCGACAACCTTTATCCTGGATGCGGTAGCGCGCCGCGTGGCTGAGAGCCTTCAAGGTAGGGTCTACCTGTTGCCGGCCATGCCGCTAGGCAGCAGTGGGCTGCACCGGGGAACCGCCGGCACCATCGCCCTGGAATGGCAGACCCTGATGCAGGTGGTTACTGACCTGGTTGAGTCTCTGTTGAGCCAGGATATCCGCAAGGTTGCGGTCATCAACGGCCTGGGCGGTGCCAACGAGACCACGGTCATCCCCCGAGAGAACTATATCGTCAAGACTGCGGTGCGCCAGTTGAACTATGATCATCCCGATCTGGACGCCATCTGGGTCCAGCCCTTCACTGCTGCTGGCGGCGAGCTGAAAGAGATCCTGGAATCGGCAGAGGTGGACGTTCATGCGGGCGAGTTGGCGACCTCGGTCATGCTGCACCTGGCTCCCGAGACTGTGAAGCATGGTGCCATCGACCACTTGCCCGAGGTGAACAAGGAGTACATGGACTTTGTCGCTTTTCGGAGCCTGTGCCCCGGCGGTGTGTGGGGCAGTCCCAGCCTGGCTTCTGCGGAGAAGGGCGAGCGGGCGTTTGAGGCTGCGGTCCAGGGCACAGTGCGGTATATTGAGGAGAGCTTTGCCCACCTGGCGACGATGAAGCGGCGGCTGTACTACTAGCCATCTGTGAAGGTACTGCGGAGGGACTATGGATTGGCAGAACCCCTATGATCTGTCGGGCAGGGTGGCCGCCATCACTGGCGGTGGCGGCATACTCTGCGGAACGATGGGCAGGACGCTGGGCCAGCTTGGCGCCCAAGTTGCCCTACTGGATGTTCGGCAGGACGCGGCGCAGGCCGTAGCCGATGACATTGTGGCGGCAGGCGGGCAAGCCATCGGGGTCCAGGTCGATGTCATGGACCGGCCCAGCATCGAAGCCGCCGCTCAGGTGGTCTTGGATACCTACGGCCGCGTGGATATCCTCATCAACGGCGCGGGTGGGGCAAAGAAAGAAGCAACCACCAGTGGAGAGCTGTCCTTCTTTGACCTGCCGGCTGACGCATTGCGCTGGGTCTTTGACCTCAACTGTCTGGGGACCGTTCTATGTAGCCAGGTATTTGGCCGGTTCATGGCTGAGCAGGGCACCGGCTGCATCATCAACATTTCGTCCATGTCGGCCTTCCGCCCGCTGACCCGGTCCGTCGCCTACTGTGCGGCCAAAGCCGCAGTGAGCAACTTTACCCAGTGGCTGGCGGTATACATGTCGCAAGACTGCTCGGAAAGGATCCGCGTCAACGCCATCGCGCCGGGCTTTTTCCTGACCGACCAGAACCGGTTCCTATTGACCGATCAGGAAACTGGCGCCTATACGGATCGAGGCGAGGCCATCGTGGCTCACACGCCCATGGGGCGCTTTGGCGACCCGCAGGACCTGCTGGGCACGCTGCTTTGGCTACTGTCGGAAGGGGCCAGCTTTGTGCACGGCGCGGTGATCCCGGTCGATGGCGGCTTTTCGGCCTATAGTGGGGTTTGAGCCCGTGGCGTCCAACTTCACATAATCTTGCGAGACCTGGGCGCGCTGTGGACCGGAAGCCGGAGCGCCCGTGGCTGGCTTTGGTGGGGTAGCCCGGGATCGCCGTTGGAAAGAAGGTCGGAACGAAGGTTCTGAGTTGACGGTCAGGGAGGAGGAGCTGGTGGCAGCAGAACGGGTGCGCGTGCGGATCGGGGATCTCGAGTCCCTGTGCCGGCAGGTGTTTGAGAGGCTGGGGCTTTCGGCGGATGATGCGAGTGCGGCGGCGGCCGTGTTGGTGGCGGCCGATGTGCGGGGCATCCCTTCCCATGGCGTTGGCCGCCTATGGCGCTATGTGAATGGCCTGACCACGGGACTCATGCTGCCAGACACGCCGGTCGAGGTACTGGTCGATACACCTTCCTCGCTGGTCATCCACGCCCACGGCGCTATGGGCGCCCCGGTAAGCGTCAGGGCGATGGCTGCCGTCATCGAAAAAGCCAGGACCAACGGAGCCGCTTTTGGCTGCGTTCGGGACTCGAACCATTTTGGGATCGCGGGCTACTATGCCATGATGGCTCTGGACGCGGACATGCTGGGTTTCGCCATGACCAATACGGCGGCTCTGGGTGTGCCTACCTTCGGCCGCCAGGTCATGTTTGGGACGAACCCCCTGGCTTTCGCTGCGCCCGCCGGCCAGGAGCGCGCCTTTGTTCTGGACATGTCGACGACGGTGGTAACCCGGGGCAAGATCGAGGTCTATGAAAAGCTGGGCAAGGCGCTGCCCCAGGGCTGGGCCGTCGACAAGACGGGCCACACAGCCTCCGATGCCCCCAGCCTGCTGGACGACATGTTCCACCGACTGGGTGGCGGCATTTTGCCCCTGGGCGGCGAGGGCGAGGAATTCAGCGGTTACAAGGGCTACGGCCTGGCCATCATGGTTGACATTCTCTGTGGCGTGCTCTGTGGCGCTCCGACCGGGCCGGATCTGGCGGATACGGAGACCTCTTCGGCCCGGGTGGGACACTTTTTCGGGGCTATTCGCATTGATAGATTTCGGGATCCGCAGGCTTTTCGGCAGGACATGGATCGTTTGCTTGCGGGGCTGAGGGCCTGTCCTCCTGCCGATGGCCAGGAGCGCGTCTACTTTGCCGGCCAGAAAGAGTTTGAGCACGAGGCGGAATGCCAGCGACTTGGCGTTCCTGTGCTGAGGCAGACCTACGACCAGATCTGTGCGATCGGAAGGGAGTATGGGGCGAGTGCTCTTCCTCTCGTCTGAGACCTGTCTGTACGGAAGGAGCGCTCGTAGACCAGACCCGGTCCTGCTGGCGCGCCTACTCTGAGATGGCAGGCCAGGACGGCACAACGCGGGGGCCTGACCAACCCCAGATCGGGTTGCTCAATGAGAAACCCCTTCACGCGGCCTTGAAAGAATGGTATGCCCAACCTGGAGACGAGATCGAGGTCAAGGTTGACGGCTATGTCATCGACATCGTGCGCCAGGATCTGCTTATTGAGATCCAGACCGGGCGCCTTGGCAGCCTCAAACGCAAGCTCATCGACCTGATCGCGCGCCATCGAGTGCGGCTGGTTTATCCCATCGCCCGGGAAAAGTGGATCGTGAAGCTGGCTGACGATGGCTGCAGCAGCTTGAGCCGCCGCAAATCACCGAAACGCGGCGATTTCCATCACCTCTTTGGCCAACTGGTCAGCTTTCCGGCTCTGATGGCGGATCCCAATTTTACGCTAGAGGTGCTGCTCATCCAGGAGGAAGAGTACCGCTGCCACGTGCCGGGCCGCGCGTGGCGCCGGCGGGGCTGGGTCACCCACGAGCGGCAACTGCTGCGGGTCGTGGGTCGCCGCTGCTTTAGAGATCCGCGGGACCTGGCTGCCCTATTGCCTCCAGAACTTCCGGAAGAATTCACAACCCTGGATCTCGCCACCAGCCTCCACCAGAGCCGCCGCCTGGCACAGCAGACCGCCTATTGCCTTTGTGAGATGGGGGCCATCGCCCGGGTGGGGAAGCGCGGCAACGCCATTCTGTACGAGCTGGTCTCAGAAGGGGCGCTGCGCCAGCCCTAGCTGTCCGGACAGAAGCTGGATCGCTGGAGATGACAGCGGTCCGAGAGAGGGGAAGGGATGAAAGAAGAGGCATTTCAGGATGGCTATCCCGATGAAGTCGCCACCTGCTACGGCTGCGGGCGGCTGAACGAGCAGGGCCTGCAGATCAAGAGCTACTGGGAAGGGGAGGAGGCTGTCTGCACCTTTGTACCCAAGCCCTACCATACGGCAATCCCCGGCTATGTCTACGGCGGATTGATCGCCTCCCTCATCGATTGTCATTCCACCGGAACCGCAGCGGCCGCAGTCTATCGAGCTGAGGGGCGGAGCATGGGCACAGAACCGCACCTGCGCTTTGTAACCGGTTCGCTGCACGTCGACTATTTAAAGCCTACGCCCATCGAGGGCCCCCTGGAACTGCGGGCCCGGGTTCAGGAGATCAAGGGCCGCAAGGTACGCATCACCACAGACCTGTCGGTACGGGGCGAGGTCTGCGCCCGCGGAGAAGTCGTTGCCGTCATGATTTCTGAGCAGGTGTGGAAGCGGCTCGGCGACCGCTCCACGTGACGTTTTCGTGCTCTGTCTGATCGTGCGCCTGTTTATCCTTGGTTCCCCCGCCCTTACCAGCTCCCGGCGACTGGGTGCTGCCACCATGCCAGCCGCAGGCCATTTGGCTCCGTCCCCATGCTATGGTATGATGGTGGGCCAGGCGATATTGCGGACCGGTTGTAGCCAGGTGTTGGCGCCCAGGGAGAACTCTGCGTGAAACAGGATATGCGCTGGTACGACTATGTCACCATCAACATCTACTGGTTCGCGCTGACCACACGCTCGCAGGTCGTGACCGCGCTTGTCGTTCCCCTGTTGGTGCAGCAATTCGTCGGTGATGCGGCCAAAGGCGCCTACCTGGGCCAGATGCGCCTGTGGGCGTTGATGGCCGCCCTTCTGGTACAGGCCCTGATGGGCATGCTCTCCGACCGCAGTACGAGCCGCTGGGGCAGGCGGCGGCCATTCATTGCCGGCGGCACACTGGGCCAATTGGTTGTCCTGACGCTAATCGGATTTGCCGCAGGCTTGTCGGGCATGTCGGGCTACTGGGTACTCTTTGGCCTGTACATCCTGTCCATGGTCGCCTCTGATACCGCTCATGCCGCAACCCAGGGCTTGATCCCAGACCTGGTGCCTGAGGAGAAGCGGGGCACAGCGTCGGGCGTCAAGGCACTGCTGGAGGTCCCCTTTCCCCTGATCTTTGTGTCCTTTGTCGTTGGCAGCTTGGTCAGCGCGGGCAGCCTGTGGGCGGCGCTGACCGCGGTCATGGTGATCCTGATCGCCTGCATGCTGGTCACCATGCTGGCGCGAGAGAAACCCCTGGTGCAGGTTCCCTTTCCCATCGACTGGAAACCTTTCCTGCGGCTGGTGGCGATGGTTGGCGTCTTTACGCTGATCATCCTGGTCATGGGTGCGGTCACCAAGGCCGCGATGCGCGCCTCCCTGGGCCTCTCCTCGAACATGGGCCAGGCCCTGGTCGGCTTTGCTGGCTTTTTGGCCATGACCGTGGCCATTGCGCTGGGAGTAGCGGCCAGCATCCGAATAGGCATTGGTTCGGAAGCCGGCAAGCATCCCTCCTTTACCTGGTGGGTGGTCAACCGCCTGGCCTTCCTGGTCCCGGCTTTCAACCTGGCAGGCTTTGTCATCTTTTTTCTCCAGGAACGTTTTGTAGGCATGCAGGGCACGAAGGCGGCGGGCCCGGCCGCGACGGCGGTCATGATCGTTGGTGTCTTTGTTCTGCTTACGGCCTTGCCCTCGGGCTGGCTGGCAGACCGCGTGGGCAAAAAGCTGCTGATTGCTGCTGGCTGTGTTCTGGGCGCCCTGGGCACATTCATCCTGTTGGCGATCCCGGAGGTGGCCGTACTCTATGTTGGCGCCGCGCTGGTGGGCGCGGGCCTCGGCCTGTTCTATTCCGCCAACTGGGCGCTGGGCACCGAAATCGTGCCCCGGGAGCAGGCGGGCCGCTATCTGGGCCTGTCCAACCTGGCCGGGGCTGGAGCCGGCGCCATTGGCGCCTACATCGGCGGCCCCATCGCCGACGAGATGGGCTACGTGCTCTTGTTCGCCATCTATGGCACGCTCTTTTTGGTGTCGATCTTGGCGCTCATGGGCATACGCGAACCCCGTGTCATCAAACCCGTCTAGCCAAGCCACCCGATAACTCTGTCATTTGTTATAGTGCGTGCTTTGGCGTACTCCCTGTCTTCAGGTCACCGGCGCTGAAGCGCCTACTATGAACCTTCCGTACCCGGTCTCGTGTCAGCGCATAGATGCATTCCCCAGACCAGAGGATCAGGATTGACTACAAAATGTAGTCAAATGAACGACACAAAGAAGCGGATCCTGTCGGAATGCGGGTCCCCTCGTCTGGAGCTTGTCAGCACCTATACGACGGGTTCGTCGGCATGCGGGGTACGATGTACTTATAGCTTGCCGCTTTCCCGGGCCTCCCGGTGGGCTTGGGCCGTATCCTCGTCCGTCAGCCGGGCATAGATGCGCGTCGTGGTTGGGGATGCGTGCCCCAACAGGTCCTGGGTGGCGGCCAGATCGTGGGTCGCCGTAAGGACCCTGGTGGCGAAGCGATGACGCAGGAGGTGAGGGGTGATGGACTCATCGACGCCGGCGAGGTTACATAACTCGTTGATTGCTGTCCGGGCGGTGTTGGTAGAGATGGGGAGGATTCTGCTGCCCGCCCCCCGGTCGTGGCGGGCAAAGAGCGGCAGTGAGGCCAGTGCCCGGCCAGAGACACCATCCGTCCGGGCCTTGAGATAGTGGGTGAGTGCCCCCCATGCCCGGTCATCAAAGTAGACCAGGCGCTGCTTGCGTCCCTTGCCCGTGGCGATGGCAGCCTGTCGCTCATAGTCCAAGTTCCCGCGGCGCAAGCCGACAACTTCACCGACGCGCGCACCGGTACAGCGCAGCGTCTCCACCAGGGCGATGTTCCGCAAGCGGCGGAGCAGGGCGCGCTTACCCTGGGACGAATTGGGCTCGTCAGGGGGCGGCACCGCGTAGGCGGCCTGCACCAGCGCCTGCACCGCGTCCTCAGCCGGCACGTGGGGCAGGGGGCGTGGGGTCCGGCGGCCGCGGACGTCACTCAGGCGCTCCTGCAGCCGGGCATAGTCCGCGATCTCAAAGCTGGCCTTGCCCTCCAGCAGGAGCCAGCGGTAGAAGCGCATGAGGGCCGTCAAATAGTTGTCCAGCGTGGCCGAGCTGACCGGGTTTTCGTCCTGGAGCCAGCGCACGAAAGACAGGGCCATGTCAGGCGTGATGGCGGTGACCGGCATCTGGTCGGGGGGCTCTTGCGTCTCGGCACAGAACGCTTCAAAATGGCGCAGGGACGTGCTGTAGGCCTCCACCGTGTGGCTCGAACGCCGGATGCCAAGGTCCCGGCGAAAGCCATCGACTGCCTCGGTTACGGAAAGGATGGAGTTTTGATTTGACATAATGCTCTTTGTCTTTCACCCGATGGGCTGTTCGTGCCCGGCCATGGCTCTACGCCCGGGCTGTACGGCGGCAGTGTTGCGCATTGAAGGCTCAGCCTGCTACAGATAAAGCCAGACAGCGCCTATCGCGTGGCACTGCTGGGCCTGATCTACCAGCGGCTCAGGTGCGCTCTGGACGGTATAGTAGGGGGAGCATCGGGCCGACGCTCCCAGGCCCCACGGAAGGGAACCGGCCCGCTTCCCCTTTGACTATTTTGCTTAGCACAACTGACATTGTCACAAGTATCTTTCGGGCATTGTACCACGATCTGGGGGCTGTGTCAAGCCCCCTCGTGAGCTTGCTACGGCTGTTGCCAAGTCGTCATCGCGAGCGTCAGCGCCTGTCCCGCGCATGTCCTGAGTCCGCGAAGGGCCTGCCGAGGGAAAGCGATCTCCACTTGTGCCCTGGGGATTGCCACGGCGCAAACAGCGCGCCTACTAATGACACCGACCTGTCACTGCGAGGCCCGCCGTTTGGGCCGAGGCACCGCCACGAGGCCTCGCAGTGACAGTCTCCACTTGTGTAGTTGGGGATTGCTTCGCTCCGGCAAAAAGCGCCTCCGCTCGCAATGACGAGGTCAGGTGTCATTCCATCCTACTCAGTCTACCCCATTGCCTTTCTGCTCGGCAAAGGCTCTCTTGGCTTCGTCCAGGTTGTCCGGATCGGCCAGCAGATCGAGCGCGGTCATGGCCAGCGCCTTGGCCGCGGCGATGAGGCCAGCGTGGCCGGCCTCGGAGGCCGATGCTTCGCGGAACTCGTTGGTGTGTCCTGGCAGGTCATCCGGCCCAATAGAGATGTAGGGGTGGATGGTGGGCAGGACCTGGCTGACGTTGCCAATGTCCGACGAGCCCATGCGCTCGCCGCCGGTGGCGACCTGGACTTCCAGGCCCAGCGCTTCCAGGTTTTCCTTAAAGAGCGCGACCATCTTGGGGTTGGGCAGCCTGGCGTCGTAGCGTGGCCCGGTCTGTTTGAACTCCATGCGGGCGCCGGTGGCCAGCGCGGCGCCCTCGGCGCAGGCCCTCACCTTCTCCACAACCTCCGCGGCGTAGGGCGTGTCGGCCGCGCGAACGATGAACTCGGCCGAGGTATAGTCGGGTACGATGTTGGCCGCGTCGCCGCCGTGGCGGATGATGCCATGGATGCGTACGTCGTCCCGCACATGCTGGCGCAGGGCGTTGATGCCGCTGAACGTAAGCAACATCGCGTCCAGAGCATTGATGCCCACGTCCGGCGCAGCGGCTGCATGAGCCGCCTTGCCGTAGAACTCGATGCCCAGGGGATAGGCGGTCAGCGCCGTGCGCCCCAGCATGTTGACGTTCGAAGGATGGATCATCATGGCTGCGTCTACATGCTCAAAGACACCCGCGTCGACCATGATTGCCTTGCCGCCACCACCCTCTTCCGCGGGTGTGCCGATCACCTGGATCGTCCCGGCCAGGGCAGGGAGCAGCGGCTGGAGGGCCAGGCCTGCCCCCACCGCTGCGGCAGCGATGATGTTGTGCCCGCAGGCGTGTCCCAGACCCCGTAGGGCATCATACTCGGCCAGGATGGCGATAACAGGTCCCCCCCCTGCGCCAACCTGGGTGCCAACAAAAGCTGTCTCCAGCCCGGCCACGCCCCGCTCGACAGCAAATCCGTTTTCCTCCAACACCCTGGTCAGCATCGCCGCTGACTCGTACTCCTCAAAACCCAGTTCTGGCGTAGCATGGATGGCGTCGGAGAGGCGGATCAACTCAGCCCGCCTGTTTTCTACCTCTGCGATAGCGCCTGCCTTCAGTTCCTGCATGTCACTCATGTTCATCCCTGCTCGGCTTTCTGCGCTTCGAAGGCGCGCTTGGCCTCGCTCACCTTGGCTGGATCGGCCAGCAGATCGATGCCCGTCATGGCCAGCATCTTGGCCGCTTTGATCATTCCCTCATGACCTGCCGGCGAGCCAGAAGCCACCTCAAACTCGGCCGTGTGCCCGCCGATCTCCTCGGGCCCTATGGCGATGTAGGGATGGACCGCCGGGACCACCTGGCTCACGTTCCCCATGTCGGTGGAGCCCATCCGTTCGTTGGGTTCCGGGGCTTCGACCTCGATGCCCAGGGCGGCCATGTTGGCCTCGATGATGGAGGCCAGCACGGGGCTGGGCATCATGGCATCGTAGCGAGGCGCGTATTCGGTAAAGCTCAGGCGGGCGCCGGTGGCCAGCGCCGCGCCCTGGGCGCAGGCCCGCACCTTCTCGAACACCTCGGTGCAATAGGGGGTATCCGCAGCCCGCACGTAGAACCTGGCGGCCGCGTATTTTGGCACGATGTTGGGCGCGTCGCCGCCGTGGGTGATGACGCCGTGGATGCGGGCGTCGTCGCGCACGTGCTGGCGCAGGGCGTTGATGCCGTTGTAGGTCAGGATCAGCGCTTCCAGGGCATTGATGCCCTCGTCCGGCCTGGCGCCGGCGTGGGCTGGCTTGCCGTAGAACTCGATAAAGATCTTGTAGCTGGCCAGCGAGCGCCGGCGCGTCATGTTGTGGTAGGAGGGATGGAACATCATCGCCGCATCGACCCCGGCAAAGACTCCCCGGTCAACCATGGTCCCTTTGCCTCCGCCCCCCTCCTCTGCCGGGGTGCCGATGACCTTCAGCGTGCCAGCCAAATCGGGCAGGACCGCCTGGACCGCCAGTCCGGCTCCGACGGCGGCCGCGCCGATGAGGTTATGTCCACATGCATGGCCCAGGCCGGGCAGCGCGTCGTACTCGGCCAAAAAGGCCACCGTGGGCCCACCTCCCTGCCCTTCCATGGTGGCTACAAAGGCTGTGTCGAGGCCGGCTACCGCACGCTCGACGGCAAACCCGTTTTCCTCGAGCGTGCGGCTCAACAGCGCCGCAGACTCGTACTCTTCGAAGGCGATCTCGGGCTTGGCATGGATGGTGTCAGCCAACTGGATCAACTCCTCGCGCCGGGCGTCTATTTCGGCGATGACTCTTTGTCTCAATTGGTCTACGTTGCTCATGGTCTTTTCCTATTCCTCCATAAAGTCTTCTAGAAACTCGACGGCCTTGACCAGCGCTGCCTCGATGATGGCCCGTCCCAACTCTTCGCTGGCCTGGGTCGCGTCTCCCAGTGCGCCGTTGGCCGTGATCTCGTCAAAGCGGTAGGCGTAGGCCAGGCTGTAGCCCTGGCCCAGGTTCCGGTACGGATAGCCCTTGAATTTTCCGGGCGCCAGCGCCTCGCGGCGTACCGTGTGCGGCGCCAGAAACAGCGCCTGCGAGATCTCACCTTCGCAGGCATGTCCAGCGGGATCCGACAGCACCCGCTCTTTTATGACGTCGCGGCCCAGAGAGGTAAAGCTGGTCCAGGCAACCTTGACCCCCAGTTCTTGTCGCAGCTTGACGATGCTGACACCCAGCGAGGCACTGTTGCCGCCGTGCCCATTCAGGATCAGGAACCTCTCCAGCCCATGCTGGTGGAGGCTCCAGACCACGTCGTAGACGGCGGCCATAAAGGTCTCGGGCCGCAGGGTGATGGTCCCGGGAAAGTTCATGTGGTGGTACGATACTCCCAGATTGATGGCCGGCGCCAGGATGGTGTCTGGGTAAGTCCGGGCCGCCAGCAGCTTGCCGAAGGCGTAGGCCCGTCCGGTGTCGACCTCAAAGGTGCCGTTTGGTCCGTGTTGTTCAAAGGATCCGACGGGCACCAGGGCCACCTTGGCCTGCGACAGCGCTTCCCTGGCCTCGGGCCAGGTCATTTCTGGTAGGATGAAAGCTTGGTTCTCCACTGTATTCCTCCTGCGTGGGATCGCGTGGACTGTGTCCCCGCACTTTGGGGATCGGGTCCACGCTGAGCTTGCCAGCCTGGCTTGTGCTGGACCATGTGGTCCGCCTAGGGCGGTTGTCTGGAATCTCAACGAAAAGGGCAAGCCAGGTGGCCTGCCCTCGTAACAGCGGGATCGCGGTACGCTTGATGACCACATCGCGACCCACTCGCAGCGACAGCGTTGTCGACCACGTGCTTGCTTCTGGCGCTAACTCTGCACTAGCCCTCTGCCTTGTACGGATCCAAGGCATCCCGCAGTCCATCGCCGATAAAGTTGATGGCGATGACGGTGACAAAGATCATCAGTCCGGGAAAGATGGCCGTCCATGGGGCACGGGTCATCTGATCCTGGGCGTTTTTGAGCATGTTGCCCCAGGTCGGCGTGGGCGGCTGGACGCCAAAGCCCAGGTAGCTCAGGCCCGACTCGGTGATGATAGAGGTCGCAACGCGGAAGGTGGCGGCCACGATGATAGGACTCAGGGCGTTGGGCAGCAGGTGGCGGCTCATGATGCGCCCGTTGGAGGCGCCCACGCAGCGCGATGCCTCGGTGAACTCTTTTTCCTTGAGCGACAGGAAGGAAGCCCGTACCAGGCGGGCTACCTGCATCCAGGCCAGCACGGCGATGACCAGCACGATGGTCAACACGCTGGCAAAGGCTGTACCCTTCAGAGCCGGGATGGGAATGTCGCGTAGGGCCAGGGCCAGGATGATCAGGACAAAGAGTTGGGGAAAAGAGAGCATCATGTCGGTGAAACGCATCGCCAGGTTGTCGATCCAACCCCCGTAAAAGCCGCCGACGCCGCCGATGATGGCCCCGACCGTCACGGCCAGCCCCATGGCCAGGATGCCGATGCTCAGGGAAACCCGGCCGCCGTAGAGAATGCGGGTCAACAGGTCGCGCCCCAGCTCGTCGGTACCCATAAAGTGCGTAAGCGAGGGCGGCTCCAGCCTGGAATCCAGATCGGTCTTTTCCGGGTCCCAGGGCGAAATGACGGGCGCGAGGATGGCGGCCAGGACCAAGATGAGAAGGATGGTGGCGCCGACCATGGCCGGCTTGTGGCGCCGGAAAGAGCGCCAGACCATCTGGGTCATGGTCTGCTCTTGCCGATAGGCTGGCCCCATCGATAGATCAGCTATGGTCCTTGTATTCTCTGCTTCTGACATAGACTATCCTTCCAGACCTTCAGTCGCCGGTATGAGCATCTCAATCGAAGCGGATGCGGGGATCGAGAAAGGCATAGAGAATGTCGGCGACGATGTTAAAGGCGATGATGAGCATGGCCGTGATCATCAGGTAGCCCATCATGACCGCATAGTCGACACGCTGGGCCGAACGGAAGTACAGCTTGCCCATCCCCGGCCAGCTAAAAATGGTCTCGGTGAAGAGCGCTCCGGCAAACAGGATGGGTAGTTCGAGGGCCATGATGGTCACGATGGGGATGGCCGCGTTTTTGATGGCGTGGCTCCAGATGACGGCCCGTTCCGCGAGACCCTTGGCGCGGGCCGTGCGGATATAGTCCTGATGGATCACCTCCAGCATGCTGGAGCGCGTGTAGCGCATGTACTGGGCCGCCCCAAAGACGGCCAACATGGTTACCGGCAGTATCAGATGCCAGATGCGGTCCCACAAGGGG
The DNA here is from genome assembly GCA_963700285.1 of uncultured Chloroflexia bacterium. Taxonomy (GTDB): domain Bacteria; phylum Chloroflexota; class Anaerolineae; order JAAYZQ01; family JAAYZQ01; genus CAWANP01. The sequence goes on from CAVOXA010000007.1 coordinate 154,533, forward strand.
ACATAGCCCAGTTCTTGCTTGAGGCGCACATCGTACATGCCGCCGCCCGGGAAGAGGGGCTTGCCGGCCAGGGCCTCCGGGGCAAAATCAGGCCAGGTGAGCGTCGAGTGAAAGACGATGATCAGGATGAGGCCGAACCAAAAGATGGGGATCGACCGGCCTGCGTAGGCCAGGATGGTAAAGACGTGGTCCGTCGTTGAGTACTGCTTCAGGGCGGTGATGATGCCCAGGGGTATGCCGACCAACAGGGAACCAATGAAGGCCAAGCTCATTAGTTGGAGGGTGGCCGGGATGCGCTCCAGCATCATCTCCAGGGCAGGACGGCGTTCGACGTTGGAGCGACCGAAGTCTCCCTGCAGCAGGGCAAAAAGCCACTTGAAGTAGCGGCTGTCTAAGGGGTTGACCTTGATACGCAAGTTCGAGCGATAGGTCCAACCTGTGACGCGCGATGGGACGTCCAGTATCTTGACATAGACGCCCGTATCGTTCTTTTCTTCATCCACTACCGCCACCCGGGTACCGGCGCCGACCTGGCCCGTCTCCTTGGGCTCCGTCCCTCCTGCTTCCAACCCCGGCGGCTTGTTGTAAAGGACGGTATACTCGTTGACGACGCCCGAACTCCCCCGAAAATTCAGAAAGGCCGGCTGCCGGAGCCCCAGTCGGTATTCCAGCATGGCCATGTCCTCGGGGGTGAGGTTCGGGTTGTCCTCATAGATGGCCAAAGGATCGACCGGGCTGATCATGATCAGCCCGTAGACGATGATGCTGATGAAAAACAGGGTCGGCACGGCCTGCAGAAGCCGGCGAATGATGTACCGAGTCATGCACGCTCCCTTCACAGTCCAGAGACGCTCTGGCTCAGATTCTCCCGGTTCCCCTCCGAAAGTGTCTGCTTGTCACCAGAATGAAACGGAGATTGGCGGGCTGCCCATGGGCAGCCCGCCAATCATCTAGTCAGCTTGTGGAGTTACTTTTCGATATACCACTCTTCGGCGTTCCAGGAGCCGGTAGAGGTCCAGACATTGGCTTCGTAGCCCATAAAGTGATCGCGCATCAGGTCGATATCCGCGCGGTCATAGAGGTAGATATGCGGGCGCCCCTCGGCAATCAGCTCAGACCCTTTCTGGTAGGCCTCCTTGCGGACTGTCAGGTCAGGGCTGGAACCGGCGATGGCCATTTGCGCATCAAACTCCTCGCTGATCCAGCGAGAATAGTTAAAGCCCCCGCCCGCGTTGTCTTCACAGGGAGAGTTGTAGGAAGCATAGTAACCGTCCATCTGGCTGTGTGGATCGGTACCATACGAGGTCGTGTACATCAGGATGTCAAACTGACCGTGCTTGCGGAAGGCGCCGCTGGAGAAGCTGCCGAACAGCTCCGCACTGGGCACGTTCTCGATGAACATCTCGATGCCGATGTCGGCCATCATCTCCAAGATCACCTGCTCGGCCTGCTCGCGCAGGGAGTTGCCCGACGTGGTCTGGAGCTTGAGCTTCAGAACCGTTCCATCGTCGGCGGTGGCGCAGCCATTGCACTCGCGGACGCCATCGCCATCGCTGTCGGTCCAGCCCGCTTCCTCCAGCAGGGCCATGGCCTTCTCCGGGTTGAACTCGCTCTCCGGGATATCGGGTGCGCCCCAGCCCAGGTTCATCTCTGTGGTACCGACCGTCGCCAGGCCGAAAAGCAGCTTGTCGACGATGGTTTGCTTGTCGATGCCCAGTTCGATGGCCTCCCGAACTTTTGGATCCCCCAGAGCCCAGTGCGGGGAGGGGTTCTCCATCAGCCACTCGGCGCAGGGGGCGTCCAGTTCCGGATCGACCAGGTTGAGTAGGAGTCGCTCCGTTCCGGTGCTGGGCGGCATGCTGACCTTTACGCCCTCCCACGTCTCAGCCTCCGGGATGTCCGCCTCGATCAGGTCCCATACAAAGTCGAGTTCGCCGGTCTGGATGAGCTGCTTGCCCACCTCGCGGCTCTCGATCCAGCGCATGATGATCGTGTCGACGTAGGGTTTGCCCTCCGTCTCCCACAACCAGTAGTTCTCGTTGCGAACCAGGGTCATGCTGTCCCCCGAGATCCATTCCTGCAGCTTGTAGGGCCCCAGGCTCAGCGGCTGGCGATTGAGCTCCCATTCCTGCATCTTGGCCGGGTCCAGGCCGAGGTGGCTGGGAAGTATGTCGTCGTCGAACATCATCAGGTAGGGCGCATAGAACTCGGAGTACTTGACCACGACCGTCATGTCGTTGTCTTCGCAGGTGACTGATTCCATGACCTCATAGCCAGTGGTGCTCACCGCGCCACTCTCGGGGTGCGTGACCGATTCCCAGCCAAATACCACGTCCTGGCAATCAAAGGGGTCGCCATCCTCCCAGAGGATGCCCTCTTTCAGCTCGTACTTGACGGTCAAGCCGTCCTCTGAGACGAGGCCGTTCTGCACGCTGGGCACTTCTTTGGCCAGCTCGGCACGGTACTGGCCGTCGGGCCCAGCCACTACGAGCCCGCTCTCGAAAAAGTCTCCGGCCCAGCTTGCTACCGTCTGGGTGCGGATGAGCGAGTTCAGCAGTTCCGGCTCCTGGTAAAAGCCCAGGACCAGGGTGCCGCCCTGCATGTCGGCGCCGGGCATGGGGGCCTCCGTCGGCGGGGGATCGGTTGGTGCGGGTGCTTCGGTCGCCGCGGGCGCCTCGGTTGGCGCTGCTGCTTCTGCTTTCGTGGGTTCTGGGGCAGGCGCTTCCGGCTCTGTGGCCCCGCCACAGGCGGCCAACATGCCGGCCACCAGGACCAGGATCAAGAATAGGCTCAATACGCGCTTCTCAGACATTGCTTCTTCCTCCTTTGGGGTGTCTCAAACGACCGTGTAATCGAACCGAACCAGCCAACAACAGCTTGCCTCAAAGAAATGGTTCACCTCCTCTCTATGCCACCTGCAATCACAGTTTGTACTAGGGAAAAGCCATCATGGGTCCTGGGAGCGACCTAACGTAGCCAAGTCTTGCATAGTACCCAGATTTCCGAATTCGTGTGGGCCAGTGGAACACGCTGACCAGTATACCAAAGGATCGCCGTCCTGTCAAGTCGGCGCTTCAGGCCTTTTATGTCCGTTGTCGCCCATTTGCGGATGGCCCTCGAGTCCCCGGCCCCAAAGCGGTTCTCGCCCAGGGGCGCAGCTTGAGCCAGGTCAGGTCCTGCTCGTAGTGCGCGTTTCAACGCGCTACTTGAGCTGCAGGTCGAGCCTCTACCCGGAACGGCGCTGAAGCGCCTACTACGAACGGTTCTCGCCTCGGTCAGGTCCTGCTCGTAGTGCGCGTTTCAACGCGCTACCTGAGCCGTAGGTCGAGCCTCTACCTGGAACGGCGCTGAAGCGCCTACTACGAACGGTTCTCGCCTCGGTCAGGTCCCGTTCGTAGTGCGCGTTTCAACGCGCTACCTGAGCCGTAGGTCGAGCCTCTACCTGGAACGGCGCTGAAGCGCCTACTACGAACGGTTCTCGCCTCGGTCAGGTCCTGCTCGTAGTGCGTGTTTCAACGCGCTACCTGAGCCGCAGGTCGAGCCTCTACCTGGAACGGCGCTGAAGCGCCTACTACGAACGGTTCTCGCCTCGGTCAGGTCCTGCTCGTAGTGCGCGTTTCAACGCGCTACCTGAGCCGCAGGTCGAGCCTCTACCTGGAACGGCGCTGAAGCGCCTACTACGAACGGTTCTCGCCTCGGTCAGGTCCCGTTCGTAGTGCGCGTTTCAACGCGCTACCTGAGCCGTAGGTCGAGCCTCTACCTGGAACGGCGCTGAAGCGCCTACTACGAACGGTTCTCGCCTCGGTCAGGTCCCGTTCGTAGTGCGCGTTTCAACGCGCTACCTGAGCCGTAGGTCGAGCCTCTACCCGGAACGGCGCTGAAGCGCCTACTACGAACGGTTCTCGCCTCGGTCAGGTCCCGTTCGTAGTGCGTGTTTCAACGCGCTACCTGAGCCGCAGGTCGAGCCTCTACCTGGAACGGCGCTGAAGCGCCTACTACGAACGGTTCTCGCCTCGGTCAGGTCCTGCTCGTAGTGCGCGTTTCAACGCGCTACCTGAGCCGCAGGTCGAGCCTCTACCTGGAACGGCGCTGAAGCGCCTACTACGAACGGTTCTCGCCTCGGTCAGGTCCTGCTCGTAGTGCGCGTTTCAACGCGCTACCTGAGCTGCAGGTCGAGCCTCTACCCGGAACGGCGCTGAAGCGCCTACTACGAACGGTTCTCGCCTCGGTCAGGTCCCGTTCGTAGTGCGCGTTTCAACGCGCTTCCTGAGCCGCAGGTCGAGCCTCTACCTGGAACGGCGCTGAAGCGCCTACTACGAACGGTTCTCGCCTCGGTCAGGTCCCGTTCGTAGTGCGTGTTTCAACGCGCTACCTGAGCCGTAGGTCGAGCCTCTACCCGGAACGGCGCTGAAGCGCCTACTACGAACGGTTCTCGCCTCGGTCAGGTCCCGTTCGTAGTGCGTGTTTCAACGCGCTACCTGAGCCGTAGGTCGAGCCTCTACCTGGAACGGCGCTGAAGCGCCTACTACGAACGGTTCTCGCCTCGGTCAGGTCCCGTTCGTAGTGCGCGTTTCAACGCGCTACCTGAGCCGCAGGTCGAGCCTCTACCTGGAACGGCGCTGAAGCGCCTACTACGAACGGTTCTCGCCTCGGTCAGGTCCTGCTCGTAGTGCGCGTTTCAACGCGCTACCTGAGCCGTAGGTCGAGCCTCTACCTGGAACGGCGCTGAAGCGCCTACTACGAACGGTTCTCGCCTCGGTCAGGTCCCGTTCGTAGTGCGCGTTTCAACGCGCTACCTGAGCCGCAGGTCGAGCCTCTACCTGGAACGGCGCTGAAGCGCCTACTACGAACGGTTCTCGCCTCGGTCAGGTCCCGTTCGTAGTGCGCGTTTCAACGCGCTACCTGAGCCGTAGGTCGAGCCTCTACCTGGAACGGCGCTGAAGCGCCTACTACGAACGGTTCTCGCCTCGGTCAGGTCCCGTTCGTAGTGCGCGTTTCAACGCGCTACCTGAGCTGCAGGTCGAGCCTCTACCTGGAACGGCGCTGAAGCGCCTACTACGAACGGTTCTCGCCTCGGTCAGGTCCTGCTCGTAGTGCGCGTTTCAACGCGCTACCTGAGCCGCAGGTCGAGCCTCTACCTGGAACGGCGCTGAAGCGCCTACTACGAACGGTTCTCGCCTCGGTCAGGTCCCGTTCGTAGTGCGTGTTTCAACGCGCTACCTGAGCCGTAGGTCGAGCCTCTACCCGGAACGGCGCTGAAGCGCCTACTACGAACGGTTCTCGCCTCGGTCAGGTCCCGTTCGTAGTGCGCGTTTCAACGCGCTACCTGAGCCGCAGGTCGAGCCTCTACCTGGAATGGCGCTGAAGCGCCTACTACGAACGGTTCTCGCCTCGGTCAGGTCCCGTTCGTAGTGCGCGTTTCAACGCGCTACCTGAGCCGTAGGTCGAGCCTCTACCTGGAACGGCGCTGAAGCGCCTACTACGAACGGTTCTCGCCTCGGTCAGGTCCCGTTCGTAGTGCGCGTTTCAACGCGCTACCTGAGCTGCAGGTCGAAGCCTCTACCCGGAACGGCGCTGAAGCGCCTACTACGAACGGTTCTCGCCTCGGTCAGGTCCCGTTCGTAGTGCGTGTTTCAACGCGCTACTTGAGCCCACGGATGGCTGGAAGATACGCCTCTGGCGACCGGATCATGGCCGCCAGGAGCGCGGCCCGCTCGGGCAGGGAATGCAGATACACGTACTCGTGCAGTGCATGAGCGCCATCGCCGACGGGTCCCATGCCGTCCAGCGTGGGTACGCCCAGGGCTGCGGTAAAGTTCCCGTCAGAGCCACCGCCAGTTCCCGATTCCGTGATCTCAAAGCCCATCTCCTCCGCAAAAGCCTCGGCCTGGGTGAACAGGGCCACGATCTCTGACGTCCGGACCATCGGCGGGCGGTTCATGCCGCCGGTGACTTCCAAGGTGGTGCCTTCGAGGTGTGGCCGCAGCCCCCGCATCTCGACCTCAAGGCGAGTCGCCTCTTCGACGCTCGTGACGCGCATGTCTATCTCGGCCGAAGCCTGCGCGGGGATGACGTTGCTGCGCGTGCCCCCTCTGACCACGCCGACGCTGACGGTGGTACCGGCCTCATAGTTGGTGAGCGCCTGGATGGCCAGGATCTGGTGGGCCAGTTCCTCGATGGCGTTGACGCCCTTGGCGTGGTCGGCTCCGGCGTGGGCCGAACGGCCGGTCACAGAGATCCCGTACATGCCCACCCCTTTGCGCCAGGTTTTTAGCGCCCCCTGCGTGGTTTGAGCTGGTTCCAGGCAGAAAACGACGTCGTGCTGAAGCGCTTCGGCCTCGATGATGGGGCGCGAGGTAATGCTGCCGATTTCCTCGTCAGAGGTGAGCAAAATGGTTACCGGTTGGCCGGCTGGCAGGTCCAAATCGCGCAGGGCGCGGATGGCCCACAGGCTGTTGGTTATGCCGCCCTTCATATCAAAGGCCCCAGGGCCATAAAGCTTGCCGTCCTCCACGCGGATGGGCCGCTCGGCCACGGTTCCCACGTCCCAGACGGTGTCCATGTGACAGATCAGCAGGGCGCCACCTGGACCATGGCCCCAGCGGGCCTTGACGTGGTTGCCGGCCCGATCCTGGGAGAGGATCTGTACCTGGCCGCCCAGGTCCTGCAACTGTTCGGCCAGAAAGGCACTGAGCCGGTCCAGGGCCGCCTTGTCGAGGGTAGGTGATTCTGTCTCGACGATCTGCGCCAGCGATGCGGCCATCTCGTGCTGATGGTCGCGAAGGTAAGCCAGGATCCGTTGGTTGTCGGTCATGATTCTTCCCTTTCTTCTACGCTTGGTGTAAATCGGCCTGCGGATTTCTACACCTGGGGCGTCGCCAGTTCCGCCTCCTGTGCCAGCTCGAGCTGGCGGCGGTAGAGCTGGCTGTAGAGGCCGTCCTGGCCCATCAGCTCGTTGTGGTCGCCAACCTCGATGATCCGCCCTTCGTCCAGGGCGATGATCTTGTCAGCGTTGCGGACGGTGCTCAGGCGGTGGGCGATGACCAGGGCCGTTCGTCCCTGCAGCACAGACTCCAGGGCCTGCTGGATCAGGTACTCGGCCTCGGCATCCACCGAGGAGGTCGCTTCGTCCAGGATCAGGATGCGCGGATTGGTGAGAATGGCCCGGGCCAGGGCCAGACGCTGTTTCTGGCCGCCGCTGAGCTTGACGCCTCGCTCACCAATGTCGGTGTCATAGCCCTCGGGCAGCTCCAGGATGAAATCATGAGCGTAGGCCGCCTGACTGGCGGCAATCAGCTCCTCGTCGGTGGCGTCCGGCTTGCCATATTGCAGGTTTTCGCGGACGGTGGCATTGAACAGGAAGGTATCCTGGAGAACCACGGCGACCTGGCTGCGCAGCGAGGCCAGTTTCACCTGACGCACGTCATGGCCCTCCACGGCCACCTGGCCCTGGAGCGGGTCGTAGAAGCGACAGAGCAGGTTGGCGATGCTGGTCTTTCCCGCGCCACTGGGGCCGACCAGGGCCACGACTTCGCCGGGGGCCATATGGAAGCTCACGTTGTGCAGCACTCCTTCGCCGGTGGCATAACGAAAGTCCACGCCAGAGAAAGCCACCTCGCCCTGGATGGGCGGCAGTTCCACCGCGTCAGGCGCATCCTGGATGTCGGCCGTCTCGTCCAGCAGCTCAAAGATGCGGTCGCCGGCGGCGATGGCTTCCTGAAAGATGTTGTCCACCTGGGTCAGGCGGTTGATGGGTTCGTAAAAGGCGGTGATGTAGGACAAAAAGGCCACCAGCGTGCCCAGCGTGAGCGACCCGTTCACGACCATCACGGCCCCGGCGCCCAGCACGATGACGGTACCGATGAGGGACACAAAGTTCATGGCCGGGAAAAAGGTGGTCCAGTAGCGCATGCCCTCGATGCGTGCCTCATAGTAGCGCTCGCTTTCGCCGGTAAAGCGCGCCAGCTCCGCGCTCCTCCTGGGCAAAGGCCTGGACGACGCGGATTCCTGACAGGCTGTCCTGGAGCCGGGCATTGATGTCACCCAGGCGGGCGCGCACGCGGCGGTAGACGGGACGAATGCGGGTATTGTACCAGCGAAGCGATATGGCCAGGATGGGCACGGGCAAGAGCACGAGCAGGGCCAAACGGGCATCGAGGACAAGAAGGATGGCGGCGCCTCCAACCAGGCGCAGCAGGTCGATGACCG
>CAVOXA010000008.1:0-13005 GCA_963700285.1 uncultured Chloroflexia bacterium
CACCATCTTTCTCGGATTGGCCATCGGCGCTACGATGACGGCCGAGCAGTTCCTCAACTGGAGGACGATTGGCATCCTGGCCATGGGCGTCGTGGCCTTTGTTCTGGACACGGCTGGGGGTGTGCTCTTTGGCCAGCTCATGCGCATCTTTAGCGGCAACAAGTTCAACCCCCTCATTGGCGCCGCAGGCATCAGCGCCTTCCCCATGTCGGCCCGTGTGGTGCACCGCGTCGCGCTGGAGGAAGACCCTTCCAATTTTCTGCTGATGCACGCCATGGGGGCCAACACGGCGGGCCAGATCGGTTCGGTCATGGCCGGCGGCGTGGTTCTCGCCCTGCTGGCCGGCAGCGGCTAGCCGCTCGTCATGCGGGGCCCTGCTTGCCGGGAAGGGTACGAGAGAGACTCTCCCTCAGGGCGACCAGGTGCAGAACTCGTCACTGGACGGGTTCTGGGTGATATTCTTCCATTGGCCTGTAGCCAGGTTCAGGATGAAGAGGTCTTTGTTGCCCGGCTTGGAACTGTAGAGCACCAGGCGCTTGCCGTTCGGCGACCAGTCGGCCAGCCCCTCGGTGCTGTCTGGCGAGTTGGTGACGTTCCGCTGGTTCGATCCGTCGGCGTTCATGACATAGATTTCCTGATCCCCGTCGCGGTTGGTGGAAAAAGTCATCTGGCTACCATCGGGCGACCACATCGTATAACGATCCTGCCCCGGCGTCTTGGTCAGGTTGGCCGCCCCCGAGCCGTCGATGTTCATCAGCCAAACCTCAGAATCGCCGGTGCGGTTCGACGTGAAGGCCATCTGGTTGCCGTCCGGCGACCAGGCCGGGTAGCGGTCATCCGATGGGTGGTTCGTCAGGTTGGTCAGCCCGGAGCCGTCGAGGTTGACGGCCCAGATGTCCCAATTGCCACTCCGGTCGCTCTGAAAGGCAATGCGCTGCCCGTCGGGCGACCAGGTGGGCCAGCCGTCGTTGGTGTTTTTGTCTGTCACGGCAAAGGGCTCACCGACCCGCGTGCCGCTGGTCGGATCAAAATCCATGACGTAGATCGAACTCGGCCCGAGTCCCCATTTGCCCGCCACCGTATCTCGCAGCGAGACAAAGGCCACGCGCCGCCCATCAGGCGACCAGACCGGAGCCAAGTCGTCGGCCCAGGAGTTGGTCAGGTTGGTCAGCCTCGCGCCTGTGGGCGTCATGACAAAAATTTCATAGTCGCCCATTCTCGCCGCGATCGCTCTCAAAGGCAATCCACTCCGGCCGCGGCGTGGCTGTTGGCGGCACGTGGGCGGCACCGTCGCCGGTACAGGGGTAGCGGTTGGTGGTCCCAGGGTGGGCGTGGCGGAGGGCGCCGCCTGGCTGCCTCGGCCGGGGGGGCGCTGGTTGCGGTATCACCGGGAAGCGCGGTAGGGCTTGGCATTGCGCTTGGCGTCGAACTGGGCGTGACCGTGGGCGTTGGCAGAGCGGGTAGGGTCAAGGTCGCGATGGGGACCAGTGGGGTAAAGGTCGCTCGCATCGTGGGCCCCGCCGTCGGGCTGGCCGGGTCCCCATGGACCAACCGGGCAGCGCCAGGAACGTTCTGCACCAGTAACACACCTGCCACGACGGCGACGCACAGGCAAGCCGCTACAAGTGCAACTGCAATGAGGATCCATCGTTTCCGATCGATACCCTACAATTCCTTTTCCAGACCGTGTACCCTGCTCGGTCGCATACAGGCCTCATGGCGCAGGGCCAGGTTCATCATGCGCGTTTTCAGCGCGCTCCTGGAGCGCCAAGAACCATCGCTCAAACCGCCGAATAGCTAGCCATTATACCACGGCCCGGATAGGTCAGCAATCCTCCTGCTAGCATCCACCAGGGTTGTTGCACAGTCGCGCTCGGCATCCTCCCGCAGGATTCTGGCATGTAGTGCACCACCAGATCCTAGCAGAATCACCCAGTAGCAGGGCAGCAGTCAGCGCAATCCTGCGGGAGGATCGCCCGGTCAAGGTACTCTGCAACAACCCTCAAGCATTGACGGGGCCATGGCAGATGGCTGGAGACAGTACTGTACCGGTCCGAATCCCTATCTCAGGGATGCTGTGGCTCGCAGGGAGTGGATTCCCGCCTTCGCTGGAATGACACATCTGCGGCGTCTCTACCTGCCGGTCCAGGCGTCACGCCGGCCCTCCCGAACCGGCGCTTGCTTCCTGGACCCAGGTACGGTATAATGGCGGCATCTCAGCGAGTTTTCTACCATTCGAGAACAGGAGAGCGTGCCGGCAGCCATGGATCTTGTCCCCAAACTCGAGGTTGAAGTGGCCGTGGCCAAGGTCAGCAAATACGCCGTCAGCGAGAGCGGCGACAGTGTGGAACTGATCGAGCGGCCCCACGGCGGTCTGTCGCTGGTTGTCGTTGACGGCCAGCGCAGCGGCAAATCCGCCAAGGCCAGTCGGCAACATCGTCGCGCGAAAAGCAGTGTCCCTTCTGGCTGACGGGGTTCGAGATGGAGCCGCAGCCCGCGCCGCGCACGACTATTTGCGCACGCTGCGCGGTGGGCAGGTATCGGCCACCCTCAACATCCTCTCCCTGGACCTGGTGACCCGAACTATCGTCGTCTCGCGCAACAGCCACTGCCCGGGTACTGCTCGCCCATGGCGCGGAGGGCGAGGTGCGCGTGCTGGACGAGCCCAGCAAGGCCATCGGCATCCATGCCCGGACCCGGCCCGTCATTGACGAACTGCCCATCGTGCCCGATCTGGACGTCGTCGTGTTTACCGATGGCGTGCTGTCGGCCGGAATCCGCTACATGGAACGCCTCGACGTGGTAGATTTCGTACGCTGCCAGTTGCAGGGCCGCCCCGCCGTCGGCCATGCCCGCTCTCTGGCCGACGCGTTGCTGGCCCGCGCCGTCGAGCTGGATCGCGGCCGTCCCGGGGACGACGTGACGGTCGTCGTCGTTTCGGTTGTGGCCCGCCGGCAGCCCGACGATGTGCGTCGCCTGTCGGTGCGCTTGCCTATCTGAGCTGGCAGCCATGGACTTGGACCTGCGGCCCACCTGAACGGAAGGGGCGCCCGCGGACCAAAACTCAACAGGCCGGCAGGCCTGCTTGAGTCAATTCGCAGGTTGGGGGACCATGCGTATCAAAGTGGTGGGGCCTTGCGCTTCCGGCAAGAGCGTGCTGGTAGCCGAGCTGCGGGCCGTGGGCTGCGATGCCCACTCGGCTGCTCAGGACCATTCCTACGTGCCCGACATGTGGCGGCGGCTCGACCCACCGGATGTCCTCATCTATCTGGATGTCACCCTGGCCGAGGCCTGGAAGCGAGGCCGGTCGGGCGTTGGCTGGGACCAGGACTACCTGGACGAGGAACATCATCGGCTGCGCCACGCTCGCGCCCACTGCGATTTCTACCTGCCTACCGATGGGCTGACCCAGGAACAGGTGCTCCAGGAGGTACTGGCTTTTCTGGAGCATTTTGAGTGACTGCTGATATCTGAGAATCCCCTTTGAGTCGATGCTCAGTCCTCCACCGGCACCGGTACCGTGTTGACGACCTCCATCACGACCTCCTCCGGCCGCCGGCCCCTGAGGCGCGTCTGGGGACTTATGATCAGGCGGTGGGTCAGGACGTGGTGCCAGTTGCTTGACGTCGCGGGGATCACGAATTCGCGGCCCCGGATAGCGGCCAGCGCCTGCGACGTGTGGTAGAGCGCCATCGTCGCCCGCGGGCTCACGCCTAGCTCCACCTCGTCGTGCGTGCGCGTGCCCGGCCGTCGTTGACGATATACTCGCGTACCGATTCTTCGACGCGTACGGTCTCGTACGTACCGCTGCATGTCGAGTAGCTCTCCGCCTCGACCACCGGCTCCAGCGCCTCCAGGGGGTCCCGGCGCTCATAGCGCAGCGGGACTTCGTTTTCCTCCTCCTCGTCGGGGTAGCCCAGGGCGATCCGCATCAGGAATCGGTCCACTTGTGCCTCCGGCAGGGGAAGGCCGCCTCCAACTCGATGGGGTTCTGAGTGGCCAGTACCAGAAAGGGGCGGGGGAGGGTGTCATCGTCTCGACGTCTACGGTCACCTGTCTTTCCTGCATCGCCTCTAGCAGGGAGCACTGCGTGCGGGGGGTGGCACGGTTGATCTCGTCGGCCAGGACGATCTGGAACATATGGGTCCGGGCCGGAATTCGAACTCCGTTCTCTTCTGATTGAAATAGTGGATGCCCGTCACGTCGGCTGGCAACAGGTCGGGTGTGAACTGGATCCGCCTAAACGTACAGGCCAGGCTGCGGGCTATGGCCCGGGCCAGCGTTGTCTTGCCGATGCCCGGAACGTCCTCCAGCAAGATGTGTCCTTCGCACAGCAGCGCCACCAGGCATAGCTCGATGACGTCTTCCTTGCCCACGATCACCTGCATCACGTTTTCGGTGATCTTTTGCACGCTCGCTCGTATATCCATGTTGGCTCCTTGTCACCTGATCCTGCACGCCAACCGCCCAAAGACCGGCGCGGTTCATCCAGGCCGCTCCCAGTATACCATCATTTGGACCTCAACCGAAATCAGCGCCGGGACGGCGCCCTCGCTTCTTACCGCGGTTCTTTACAACCGGGACGGAGAACACAGGGTGAGACAGATGTTACGCTTTTCTCAGCATCCTCCGTGGCAGCGCCGACAGGGCTGTTGCGTTGTCCCTTGACATGCACTGCCTGCCAGGACTGTCATTGCGAGGCGCGCTGTTTGCGCCGTGGCAATCCCCAGGGCACAAGTGGAGATCGCTTTCCCTCGGCAGGCTCGGTACAGGCGCTGACGTACATGACACAATCCTGTCACTGCGAGGCCCGCCGTTTGGGCCGAGGCACCGCCACGAGGCCTCGCGGTGACAGTCTCCACTTGTGTAGTTGGGGATTGCTTTCGCTCCGGCAAAAAGCGCCTCCGCTCGCAATGACGAGGTCAGGTGTCATTCCTATTAGAGTGGCGCCTGTGCCATGGAACCTCGCGATGACGACTTTGCAGCAGCCCTAGCAGCGCCGGGGACGGCCCTTGCAGCCTGGCCGGCTTTGGGGTATAATGTTGGCACTCGATCGAAGCTAGCGATATGTGGATGCTGCCATGTAAAGCCCGCAGGCGTGAGGATTCCTGCCGGTGACGAAGGGAGGTAGCGATGGCCGAATTGCAGCCCATTGGTACCGTGATCCACTACTGGACCCGCCTGGGCGTCGCGGGCGTGGAACTGACCGCTACCCTCAAGATGGACGATCGCGTCCACTTTCTGGGCACCACCACCGACTTTGAACAGTGTGTCACCTCCATGCAACTCAACAAACGCTTCATCAACGAGGGCTTTGCCGGACAGCAGGTAGGCATCCTCGTTGCCGACCGCGCGCGTGCCGGCGACACCGTCTACCGCGTCCAGGAGTAACCTGACTCACACAACCCGAGATCCACTCACCGCCGCCCAGGGCCAAAGCCTCGCGCGCGGCCATTCGTCCCTGTCCAGATCTCTCTATCGGCCAGCCCGAGCCTTGCCATGCCCTCCCCGGGCCGCCCGCCCTGAGCGAAGCCGAAGGCCCTCAGTTCTCCACGCTTCACTCCCCCCTCTCCAACTTGTCCTCCGGCCCGCTAAACGGTTATAATAACGGCCACGAACTTTTGGAACCCATCACAACGGAGGAAACCCAATGATGCAGACCCATATTACCATCGATGACCTATACAACATCGTGAGTCTCTCTGACCCCCGTTTCAGCCCCGACGGCCAGTGGCTGGCCTACGTCCGTACCGAGATGGATCGCAAGGTCAACGGCTACAAGAGCGCCATCTGGACCATGCCTGCCCGCGGCGAGGGGAAACGGGGCCGGCCTTTCACCAGTGGTGACAAGCGCGACAGCTCCCCGCGCTGGTCACCCGATGGCCGCTGGCTGGCCTTTGTCTCTGACCGCGGCGACGACAAGACCAAGCCCCAGATCTATCTCATGCCCACCGATGGCGGCGAGGCCCGCCGCCTGACGGCCATGGAGAACGGTGCTGGCGAGCCGCAATGGTCCCCGGACGGCAAGCGACTGGCCTTCACCTCGCGGCTGAACGCTACAGAGATGGCGCAGGAACTCTCGGCCGCGGACGAGCCCGAGACGGCGCCCGATCCCGACGAGATCAAGCGCCGCGCTGAGGAGAAGGCAAAGGCGGAGGCAGCAAAGACCGACCCCCGCGTCATCGACCGCTTTGTCTACCGCGCCGGCACCAGTTACTACGACGACCGTACCGCCCACCTTTACGTCCTGGACCTGGATGTCGAGACAGGCGAGGTGGTGGGCCGGCCCCAGCGCCTGACCCAGGATGAGCGCAACTATGCCGATCCCCACTGGTTGCCCGATGGCAGCGCTCTGCTGGCTACCGTCGACCGCCGGCCGGGTGAGGACGACTTTTTCTCCTACCCTGACCTCGTTCGTGTCCCACTGGATGGCGGTCAGCCCCAGTTCCTCACCGGGCCCGAGACCGCCGACCACAATCCCCGGCCCTCGCCCGACGGGCGGTGGATCGCCTACAATAGCCTGCCCGGCGACGTGTGGTCCATTGCCAACGCCGAAATCAAGCTGATCCCCGCCTCGGGCGGCGAGCCCCGGGTGCTCACGGCTGAACTGGATGCCCACGCCCAGGAACTCTGCTGGAGCCCTGATGGTGCATCCATCTATTTCCTGGTCGGCGAGAAGGGCCGCGTCGACCTGCGCCGCCTGTCCCTGGACGGAGGCTCTATCGAGACCGTCTCTGGCGGCGAGCGCGAGATCGAGGCCTACGCGCTATCTCCCGATGCCAGCCAGGTGGGTTTTGTGGCCAGTACCGACCGCGCGCCCTACGACCTCTATGTCGCCGACCTTGAGGGCTCTGAGCGTCCCCTGACCCAGGCCAACGGCGGCTGGCTGGCCGGGAGAACCCTGGGCGATGTCGAGGACCTCTGGTTCGAGGGCCCCGACGGTATGCCCATTCACGGCTGGATCGTCAAGCCCCCTGACTTTGACCCGGGGCAGAAATATCCGCTGGTCCTGTCCATACATGGTGGCCCGCACGCCATGTGGAGCCGCCACGGAGCCTCCATGTGGCATGAGTGGCAGGTCCTGGCCGCGGCCGGCTATGTCGTTTTTGCCTCCAATCCCCGCGGCTCCGACGGCTATGGCCGCGATTTTCGGGCCGCGGCCCTCAACCGCTGGGGCGAGGCCAATCTGCCCGACCTGCTGGCCGGCCTGGAGCTGGTACTGGCCAAAGGCTACGTCGACGCTGAGCGCCTGGTCGTCACCGGCGGCTCTTACGGCGGCTTTATGACCGCCTGGATCGTGGGCCACGACGACCGCTTCAAGGCCGCGGTCTCCCAGCGCGGAGTCTATGACCTCATCAGCTTTTACAGCACCACCGACATCCCGCGCTTTGCCGAGCGCGAGTTCGGCTGCCCACCGTGGGAGGATCCCGAGCTGATGTGGAAGTACTCGCCTTTGGCCTACGTCGAGAACGTGCATACGCCGCTCCTGCTCCTCCATTCCGAGAACGACTACCGCGCGCCCATCCCTGCCGCCGAGGGCCTGTTTGTCGCCCTGCGCCGGCTCGGGCGCGAGGTCGAACTGGTGCGCTATCCCCGCGAAGGCCACGAGCTTTCCCGCAGCGGCGAGCCCAAGCACCGGGTAGACCGCTTGGAGCGCATAGTCGCCTGGTTTGACAAGTATGTGAAGTGAAAGCTTGAACCGCAAAGACGCAGCCGACTGGAAGGGAGTCGGTGAACGCGAAGGAAAACAAAAAAACATCTTTGGTTTTCTTTGCGTCTTTGCGGTGAGCTTGTTGATATAGGAGGATCGAGTAACATTCATGTCCGAAACAGCCAGAATGTGGATGGAAGTTACCTTCAACGTCGTCTATCTCATCGTCGTCTGGGGTCTCGTCATCGTCATGGCCCACCACGAGTCCGCCGTCGCCCCCGGCGACCGGCGCGTCGCCCGCCTTATCCGCTGGGCCTTTACCTTCCTGGCCCTGGGCGATACCGGCCACGTCGGTTTTCGCGTCCTGGCCTTTGCCCAGGGCGACCTGCAAGCCACCGTCTCCATCTTTGGCCGGGAGTTCGGGCTCGTCGGCCTGGGCGCCCTTTCTACCGCCATCACGGTCACTGTTTTCTACGTACTCATGCTCGAGGTCTGGCGCATCCGCTTTGACAAAAAGTACGGCCCTTTCGAGTACCTGCTCCTGGCCGCCGCCGTCCTGCGCCTGCTCATCATGATCCCTGCCGCCAACCAGTGGAACAACACCGTGCCGCCCCAGCCCTGGTCCCTGTATCGCAACCTGCCCCTGACGATATTGGGCCTGGGCATCGCCTGTCCTCATCCTGCGCGACGCCCGCCGCGCCGGCGACCGGCCCTTTATCTGGATCGGCATCAGCATCCTGGTCTCCTACGCCATGTACATCCCCGTCATTCTCTTTGTCCAGCAGGTGCCTACCATCGGCATGCTCATGATCCCCAAGACCTTGGCCTACGTCGCCATCGGCTTCATCGCCTATTTCAGCCTTTACCGCCAGCCGGCGGTCGTAGAGGAAGCCGTCCCGGCCGGCTAGCCACAACAGCTTGAACCGCCAACGTACCAGGCGCGTCGCAAAGGACGCAAAGAATGCCTGTCTGATTCTCTTGGTCTCCTTTGCGCCTTGGCGGTGAGGGTATGCCTGCTTGACCTCTCAGACCACAAGGTGTATAATTGTATTGAGTAATCAATCAATCAATTAATCGATTAGGAGGCCAGCATGGACCGAGTGGTCAGTGCCACTGAAGCGCGCATTCATTTTGGCGAGCTAATGCGCGAGGCCGTGGAGACCGGTGAGCCGGTCATCGTCGAGCGTGGAGGAAAATCCACCGTCGTTGTCCTCTCTGTGGAAAGGTACGAGCGCTTGCTCCAAGGCCAACCACGGGAGGATTGGAAGGAATTGGTCAGCCAGGCCCGGGCGCAGATCGAGGCCGACCTGGGCGGGCGTGCCCTGCCGCCGCCCGAAGAGATCCTGAGCGGGATGCGGGAGGAACGGGATGAGTACCTCGTGGCTCTGCGTTGACGCCACCCTGGTCATCCGTCTGGTCGCTGACCCGGCGGACGAGACTGTCCACCAATGCTGGGAGCAGTGGGCCGCCGGAGGGCGGAATCTGGCCGCCCCCAGCCTGCTCTATTACGAAGTGGCCAATGCCCTGTACCGCTACCAGGCGCTGGGCCTAATGGGCGCCCCGTCGGTGCGAATGGCCCTCAAAGCCGCCCTGGCCCTGCCGCTTCATCTGTACGGTGAACCCGAGTTGCATCCCCGTGCCCTCGATCTGGCTGAACGCTTCTCCCTGCCGGCTGCCTGCGACGCTCACTATGTGGCCCTGGCCGAGTGGCTGGGCGGCGAGTTCTGGACCGCCGACCGGCGCCTGGCTCATGCTGTGCGGCACGAACTGCCCTGGGTGCATCTGGTGGGTTGAGAGGACGCGAAAAGGAATCACTGGGCCGGCTGGCGACCGCTTCACCTTCCTGGAAGCTGGTAGTTTCCAGGAAAGTGGAAACCTGTGGGGCTCGATCCCAGGTCCCAGATGGACAAAAGTGCAGGCAGATCTCGAAAAGTACAGCAGATCGCCTGGTGGAGTGTGAGCACGACAATGAGCAGAACTTGTAGAGAGCGCATCCTCGATTACCTCTGGTCTATTTCGCCCGACTATGCGACCAACGGCCAGATCCGGGAGGCCACCGGTATCGGCTCCCACCAGTAGGTCTATCTGCTTACCCAGAAGCTGATGTACTCCCATCTCATCTGTGGCGAGCAGCGGGGGCGACAGTGGACCTTCTGGGCCGACGAATCGCCCGCCGTCCAACTGGCCTCACCGGGGCGAGCCTCGTACCGCGATCTGGCTGCCGGGGTTGAGGGGCAGGTCAGCCCCTGGGCCTTTGAGGATCTGGCGCGGGGTGTGATGAGTCAGCACTTTGGCATTCCGCTGGCGCCCGGACAGTTGCCTGGCGTGCCCAAGGAATGGGACATGGTGTCCCCCAAGGGCGACATCATGCAGTCGGGGCACGCCCCAAGCCCGCTTGGGATGAGCTTGACGAGTTGCCATTGTGAATCAAAGGACGTCGCCAAGCCATATGCTGAGCTTGACAATGGAGGCAGGGTGGATAAAATACTAGATAGATATTGACAAATAGAGAGGTCTTTATCCAGGACGGAAGAATGGAAACGCCGGAAGCCAAGGAAATGGCCCTGGCCCTCTTTCGCGACCAGGGTGGCATCCTGACAACTACCGAATCCCTGGAGCTGGGCATCCATCCCCGTACGCTCTACGCCCTGCGCGACCGGGGAGCCCTGCAGCGGCTCAGTCGGGGCCTGTACCGCCTGGCTGACCTGCCGCCTCTCTCCCATCCTGACCTGGTGATTGTAGCCTGCCGGATACCCCGGGCCATTATCTGTCTGGTCTCGGCCCTGGCCTTCCATGGGCTGACGACCCAGGTCCCGCACACCGTCGACATTGCCCTCCCGGGCCAGACGTGGCGACCCCGTCTCGACCATCCCCCCCTGCGCGTCTTTAGGTTCTCCGGCCCAGCCTGGAGCGAGGGTGTAGAGGTACACGAGCTGGAAGGGACGCGTGTGCGCATTTACAGTCCGGAAAAGAGCCTGGCCGACGCCTTCAAGTACCGCCGCAAGCTGGGACTGGACATCGCCCTGGAGGTGCTGCGCGCCTATGTCGAGCGCGGCGACCTGCGGGCTGAGGCGCTGCTGCACTACGCCCGCATCTGCCGCGTCGACGAGGTCATGCGCCCCTATCTGGAGTCGCTGCTATGACGCGCAATGTAGCCGCTTCAGTCCACCAGCGCTTGCTCAACCGGGCGCGCAGCGAGGGTCGGCCCTTTGACGAACTGTTGCATTATTTTGTTCTGGAGCGTTTTCTCTACCGTCTGGGCCGCTCGCCCAACGCTGAGCGCTTTGTGCTCAAGGGAGCCCTGATGTTCCATGCCTGGCACGGCCCGCTGGCCCGGCCCACGCGGGAGGTGGACCTGCTGGGCCACGGGGCCAGCGACGTGGAGTCGGTGGTCCGGGTTGTCCGCGAGATTCTGCGGCACGCCGGTGCCGGAGGACGACGGCCTGTGCTTCCACGCGGAATCGCTGGCGGGGGAATCGGTCTCTGAGGCGGCCGAATACCGGGGCGTGCGGGTCCACGTTTTGGCCACACTGGGCAATGCGCGCATCCGCTTCCAGGTCGACGTGGGCTTTGGCGACGCGTTGGTGCCCGGTCCGGTCCCGGTGCGCTTGCCCGGACTGCTGGCGTTGCCCGGGCCCGAGGTCCAGGGCTACAGCCGCGAGAGCGCCATCGCCGAGAAATTCCAGGCCATGGTTTACCTGGGCGAGATCAACAGTCGCATGAAGGATTTCTACGACGTCTGGTGGCTGGCCACCCACTTTGCTTTCGAGGGACCGCTTCTGTCCCGGGCGGTCCGCGAGACCTTCCAGCGGCGCGGTACGGCGCTTCCAGTAGACCCAGTCGCCCTGACGGGCGCCTTTGCGGCGCTGCCCGGCAAGCAGACGCAGTGGTCGGCCTTTGTCCGCCGCCACCCCCGGGACGTCGCGCCGCCGGCGCTGGGCGAAGCGATCGGCAGCATCGCTGCCCTAATCTGGCCGCTCCTGCTGGCGCTTGCAGAAAACCGGCTCCTTGACCAGATCTGGCCGCCTGGTGGACCCTGGCGAGAGCAGACAACTGATTCCGAGAGGTGACAGGGTGGCGAGCCTTTGGCTACGAAGAGCTGATGGCCTGAGACAAGGTCAGCCTGGACATCTTTTGGCTGCGGGACGAGTCGTTGGAGGATACGGCCGGCCTGCCCGATCCCGATGTGCTGGCCGCGCATGCCTTTCTGCGCCAGCGACTTGCTCTGGTCGAACAGCGGCTAGCAAAGCCAGACCGGGAATCGTTCTCCTACTTCTGGGGCCGGATCCAGCGTCAGACAAGTATCAAAAGACAATGGACAACCATCCATTATCGTCCAGAAGCTCATCTGTTGCGCAAGCTATTGGCCAAGACCCATGAAGGCCAGGCCCTGACTACACTTCGGGGGTGGCGATACCAATTGGGGGAGTTCTTGACCGACCATCGGCGACGCCACCTGAAAATGCAGAGCGTACGACGCGTGGTGGAGGATGTCGTGGTATCGGCGACAGAGCATATCCCAGCCGCCTAGACCGCCTTCCGCCTGCTACGTCGATCAGGGAGGTGCACGATGGATCATCGACGATCGCTTGCTGACCCTGCTGGATGATCTGTCTGAGCGGGTGCAGAAATGGCTTGATGAAGCATAGGAAAAGACTATTCGTCTTTATCCCCATTACCTGGGCCAAGTTCGACCAGGCGGTCGGGATCAACGACCTCTACGACGACAGCCCCCTGGAAGATCGCCTCTGGGCCCAGCTCAAGCGCCAAAAGATCGCGGCCGAGCGACAGTGGGCGCTCAAGGTCAGCAAAGCCTGGTACTTTTTGGACTTTGCCCTGTTCTGCAGAGATGGCCGCATTGACGTCGAAACCGACGGGGACACCTGGCACGCCGACCCCGAGCGCATCCCGGAGGACAATCGCCGCGACAATGCCCTGGCGTCGGCTGGCTGGTACGTGTTG
This sequence comes from uncultured Chloroflexia bacterium, assembly GCA_963700285.1. Classification (GTDB taxonomy): domain Bacteria; phylum Chloroflexota; class Anaerolineae; order JAAYZQ01; family JAAYZQ01; genus CAWANP01. The sequence continues at coordinate 12,614 of CAVOXA010000008.1, forward strand.
CGTTTCAACGGCCACCAGATCCGCGAATCCCTGACCGAATATTGTGTCCCCAAAGTGACCAGGATGATCGAGCGCCTGGACGGCTTGAGCGAGGAGGGTCTGGTATCGCGCACCTTTCATGACACGCCCGGTGGCCTGGCCCAACAGTTGACCCTCTTTGAGGACAGGACAGACCACGACCTCGACTAAGAAGTCGCATATTTCCCAGCCGGCTTGAGCCGGCGTTGCTTCGTAGCCGGGGCATTCATGCCCAGGCGGCCAACTGGCAGCGCGTCGGCCGTCACATGGCGAGGACACAGAGCAGCGACATGAGATACCGTCTGTCAGAGTCCACTGTCTGATTGCCCGATTTCTGCCCGTCCGCTGATCCTACGGCCTATCCCAATCCAGCC
>CAVOXA010000009.1:0-358630 GCA_963700285.1 uncultured Chloroflexia bacterium
ATGAGCTGCGCGCCCAGCCCGTTCTGGATCGCGCCGGGCGAGCGCCCGGTCTGCTCGCGCAGGAAGGCGACCAGGGCCGCCTCGCCCTGGGCCCGCTGCGCTTCCAGCTCCGGCAGGGGGATCTCCGGCTCCTTGTCCTTGGTGCCGGCCAGGCCCAGCACCGGCTCCTCGGCGCGCACGGCGATGTGGTCGAGCAGGCCCTCGTAGACATGGCCGATCTGCTCGATGTCCAGGGCGCGGAAGCTGAGGCGGCGCGCCTCGGCCGGGCCGCCGCCGGGCACCTTGACCTGCAGCATCTGCAGCGCTTCCAGCAGGTGCAGCACGGTGCGGTTGTTGATCGGCAGCGGGCTCGGCCGGCGTCGTCGCGCCAGTGGGTGCCCGGCGGCGCGCCCTTCCAGGAAGGGGAAGCGGTCGGGGTCGAACAGGCTGCCGCCGTAGGCGGGCAGGCGCAGGTCCGGTCGTGCTGGATGCCGCCGTACACGGCCCGGAAGGTGGCCAGCAGGCGGCACCAGGCATCGTAGCGGCGCTCCAGCACCTCCTCGCCCTGCTGGTCGGCCATCTCGCGCAGCTGGGCGCGCAGGGTGGAGACGGCGTAGTTCTCGTCGTAGAGCGGGTCGCCCAGCAGGCAGCAGGCCGCGCTCCTCGGCGGAGAGCAGGAAGACCAGGCGCATCATCACCGTCAGGGCGGCTTCGTAGAGCGCGGCCTCGTCGACGTCCGGCCAGCAGCGTCCGGCCGCGGTCCTGGTCGGCCCGGTCGATGGCCTGCACCAGGACCTCGACCGCCTGGCGCACCTGGTAGCCCAGCTGGTCGGTGACCTCCTGCTGGTCCTCGGCGCTGGCCGCCAGCAGCGCCTCCAGCGTCTGGTCGTCGGGCACGCCGAAGAAGCGCTGGACGCCCAGCAGGCTGCGGAAGGCGCGCAGGGTGAGCGGCTCCTCCAGCCACAGGTCGGCGTACCAGGAGATGAAGCCGGTGGTCTCGCCGCGCGGGGCATCGACCAGCATCCACTGCTCGCCGTTGGTCACCAGCCCCAGCGCGCACGTCCGGTGGCGTGCAGCAGCTCCATCATGCGCGTGGCCGGGCTGGCCTTCCAGCGGCGGTCCGGCAGGGGCTTCTCCAGGTCCTGGCCGGGCGGGTAGATCTGGATCAGCAGGCGCGGGCGTCCCGCTCGTCCGGGATCTGACGCAGCGATCGAAATCGGGGCGCAGCGTCTCGCCGTGCTCGGGGAAGGTCGGCCTTGAGCCCGTCGGGGATGGCCTGCCCCTCGGCCAGCGACCTCGTCGGGCAGCTCCAGCGCGTGTTCGCAGCACGTAGCGCACCCAGGCGGTGTGGATGGCCGGGTCGGGCTGCAGGCCGCCCTGGTTGTCGGCCCATTCCTCGTAGGCGGCGCGCAGCTCGCCGGCCTGCTCGGGGTCGTCGGCGTCCAGCCCCTGCGGGAAGACGTCCAGCAGCACCGGCATGCGACAGGAACGGGCCGGAGATTTCGAGCAGGGAGAGCCATTCGGCGTGGTGGCGGGCGATGGACAGGACTCAGATCCTGGCTCACGCAGACCTGCCAAGACGCAAACGAGATCAAAAGTCCGGGTCCTCTTTGCGTTCTTCGCGGCTTTGCGTCAGAGACTTTTCGCTGCATTCTGCGATCAGGCTCCGTTGACGATGCGAGTGATGCCTTCCTTGAGTTAGTGCGGCGCTCCGAAGTTGATGTATAGCAACCCCAGGCGCATGTCGGCCCGGCGCAGATAGGCGAGCAACTGCTTCTTATGCACAGGCGTGAACCTGCTCGACGGACTTGAGTTCAGACGATAACTTTGTCCTCGACGAATCAGGTCAGCGCGAAAGGCGACATCAGATGCTGACGGATTCGTAAGTGACCGGGATTCGGGCAGTTAGCGAAGCAATTCCCAGCCGCGGAGAGCCGTCGTTCGCAGAAGCTCGCTCCAGAACGATGCCAGGACGTAAGACGGACTCCAGCAGTAGCAACTCGGATGACAGCAGCCAGCTTATGGGATGTGACACGCGGCGTCAACGACTTTGCCTGGCAATCTCATTCTCTGTCGATCTTGACCTCAATGAGGCAGTACGATCGCAGCGACGAAGGTAGAAGGCGAGAGATGCCTTTGCGTGCTTTGCGGCTTGCGCGTGAGCCTCTGTGCCATTCTGCTTCGATTTCCCTGTTCTCTCGCCAAGACGCCAAGTCGCAAAGAGTAGGAACCGAGAATGCCTTTGCGTGCTTTGCGGCTTGGCGTGAGCCTCTATGCCATTTGCTTCGATTTCCCTGTTCTGCAAAGACGCCAAGTCGCAAAGAGTAGAAACCGAGAATGCCTTTGCGTGCTTTGCGGCTTGGCGTGAAGCCTCTACCTGAGTCAAGCCGCTCCGGTACCAGGAACGTCACCGCCACCGGGAACAGGCGCGGCTGCGGGTCGGCAAAGCGGTCGCGGATGGCCTCTTTCTCAGCGTCGATCTCACCCGGAATCTGGTCCAGGCGCCGGCGCAAGGCCTCCGTGTTGCGGGTGAGCTGGCCGCGCTCCTCGGAGGTCCACAGCTCCAACTGCCGGTACTCCGGCTCGTCCAGCTCCCGCTCGATGGCCGCGGCCAGTTCGTTCAGCACCGCCTCGATGTCCCCCATCTCTTTGCTCGCCCGCTCCTCGAGCAGCCGCTCAAGGCCCGCCGTGCGGTCGCTCATCCGGGCCTCCAGCGCCGGCTCCAGGGAGGCCGCAGCGAGGGCCACAGCGCCTGCAAGCCGCTGTCCGGTCTCTGCAGAACCGGGGTGCTCTCAGCGGCCTGCAGGGCATCCTTCACCTGGCCCACGTTCATGCGGCGGAAGCGGCCCTGGCGGATGGTGCCTCCCGCCGGCGATGATCTCCTCGTGCAGGCGGTGGCTGTCGCCGCCGATGACCACCAGGCGGGCGTGGGCGATCACGGCCGGGGTGTCCAGGACGTGGTTGGGCACCCGCCGCGCCGTCACCCGGTGCAGGCCCTTGCTGCCCCTCGGGCGCCCAGACCTCGGCGCGCAGCAGGCGCAGGGACATCTGCACCAGGCGGTGGTTGAGGTGGGCCAGCACCACGTCGTCGCGCCCCTTGGCCAGCTCGTGGTCAAAGACGATCGGGCGGATCTCGCCGGTGTGCGGATGGGCCAGCCCTTCGGCGCAGGCCGCCCAGCTGCCCCGTCAGCGGCGGCAGGTGGAAAGGCGCTGCCGCGCTGACGGATTCCGTCCACCTGCCGGTCGACTGGCCGCAGAGGCGGCTGCCCGGCCAGCTCCAGGGCGATCTCGACCACCGCCTGGATGTTCTCCGGCGTCAGGTGCAGCGTCTGGCGCGTCTCCTGCAGCTGCTCGTAGTGCCGCTCGATCTGCTGCGCAGGTCGCGCTCGAACTGGAGCATCCTGCGCACGGCGCCGGCCTCCGCCTCGGCCAGTGGCCGTGTCCAGCCGGGTGCGCTTGCCCAGCATCGCCTCCTCGACCTGCTGCGGCGATGACCGGCCCGACCTTGCCCAGGTCCTCGCGGATCTGCTCCACCTTTTCGGCCGCGCGCATCAGGAATTCCAGGTCGGCCTCCAGGTCGCTGGGCGGCACGGCGTCGCGGCTCGAGCCGCCTCTGCTGGTAGCCCCTGGCCGACAAAGTGGTAGATCAGCGGGATCGTGCCGCTGGCCGTGGCGGTCGATGCGGCCGTTGCGCTGCTCCAGGCGGTTGGGGTTCCAGGGGATCTCGAAGTGGACCAGGCGGTGGCAGTGGTTCTGCAGGTCGATGCCTTCGGAGGCGGCGTCGGTGGCCAGCAGGATGCGCACCGGGCTCTGCTCGGGGCTGGCCTGGAAGGCGGCCTTGATGCGCTCGCGCTCGTCGCTGTCCATGCCGCCGTAGAGCGTCAGCAGCCGCTCGCCGGTGGCCAGCCCCTCGGCGACCAGGATCTCGTGCAGCCAGTTCTGCGTGGCGCGGTACTCGGTGAAGATGATGACCCGCTCGTCGGACCACTCGCCGTCCGGCTTGACGATGCTCGCGCAGCCAGTCGATCAGCGCCTCGGTCTTGCAGTCGCGCTGGGCCGCGGCCTTGTCGGCCCAGGCGCTGCATCTGGTCCAGCAGCCAGCGCTCTCGCGGGCGTCGAGCTCGCTGAAGAGCCGGCGTGGCCGTGTCCACCGCCCCGCCGGTCGCCTCCTCGTACTCCTCGTCGTCGGCGTACTCCTCGTCGATCTGGGCGATCTGCGCGGCGCAGGATGCCCATCGTCGGGCTCGGCTGCGCCGCTTTGCCTCCTGCGTGCCGCCGGCTAGCGTCTCCGATGTGCTGGTCCAGCGTGGCGGCAAAGGCCGCCGGCGAGGAGAAGAGCCGCTTCTTGAGCAGCTTGAGGACGAACTCGGTGGCGAACGCGTTCCGTCGTCGTCCGCGTGCGTCTGCTCCTGGCGCAGGCGCGTGTACTCGTTGCAGCCAGGCGTGGACCTGCTTCTCCTCGTCGGTGTAGTCGACCTCGATGGCGTCCAGCTGGCGCTGGGGGAACCGGGGCTTGCCGTCCCAGTCCACCAGCTCCGACTTGAGCCGGCGCACCATCACCGCCTCCAGCTGGCGCGCGGTCGGGCAGCACGCCGCGGGCAAAGCGCTGGTTGTCGAGCAGCTCCAGCAGGGCGGTGAAGCTCTCCTGGTAGCCGTTGTGCGGCGTGGCGGTCAGGAAGAGCTTGTGCTCGAAGTGCGGCGCGATGGTGCGGATGGCCTGGGTGCGCAGCGAGTCGATGGCGTAGCGGCCGCGTGCCGGACGGGCGCGACGTTGTGGGCCTCGTCGACGATCAGGATGTCGAAGCGCGCGGGGATAGGTGGACTCGCCTCGGCGGGCAGGACCTCGCGGAAGAGGCGCATGGGCCGCTCGCGCTTGAGGAAGTCGATGGAGGTGATCAGCCGGGGAAAGTGCGTCCAGGGGTTGACGTGGATGCCCCGGCGTGCGGCGCAGCTGCCTCATCAGCTCGCTGTCGACGATGCGGAACTCCAGGCCGAACTTGTCGCGCATCTGGTCCCGCCACTGGATCTGCAGGCCGGCCGGGCAGACGACCAGCACGCGTGCGCGCCCGGTGGCGCACGATCAGCTCCTGGACGACCAGGCCGGCCTCGATGGTCTTGCCCAGGCCCACGTCGTCGGCGATCAGCAGGTTGACCCGCGGCATCTGCACGGCCCGCACCAGCGGGATCGAGCTGGTAGTCCTCGATCTCGATGCCGCTGCGAAAGGGCGCCTGCAGGGCGCGCACGTCGGCCGAGGCGATCGCGCCCCAGCGCACGGCGTCGAGAAAGGCATCCAGCCGCTCGGGCGGGTCGAAGCCGGTCGGCTCAGGCAGCTCGACCTTCTCGCTGACCTGGGCGCCCGGCTCCAGCTCCCAGATGACCTGCAGGCTCTCGCCCAGCGCGTCATCCTCGATGGAGGTGAGGGTGACCAGGTGCTGGGGGCCGTCTCGGCTGGCCAGAGGGGAGGGAGGCAGCGTGCTGGGCAGGACGTCGGTGACGACGTAGCGCCGCTGCCGCACGCGTGACGATCTGGCCTTGTTCAGGGACGCTGGCTAGCTTGGTATCTGGCATTTCACCAACCAATTGGCGCAGGGGCTAGCAGAGGTGACCATTCCGCACCCGTGAGTGGGCACTGCCCGCGGAGTTTTGGGAGATCCCAGGCTATGTAATTCGGTGGCAACTGACCCGTCATTGGTGGTAACTCCACTGTACTGCCATGGTCGTCAGGAGAAGAGGATTGGCTGTTCTGAAAGACTACTGCACCAGGGATGTTCTCTGCCTGGGTGCTGACTGTCCTGTATTATAGCCGGACTTGGGTCAAGGAGCAAGTTGGCCTGATCACCTCTTGTTCGCCGGTCCCGGAGATCCCGGATCCTGGGCCCCAAGGCGCGATCTCTGGTTGTCCACCCCAGTAGCACCCCATAGGCTTGCTGTCTACTGGGAACACCGCAAGCGCCCATAGAAAGATACGGTTCACTCTGCCCCGACTCCCTCTGGTTGGAGTCCTTCCTGCCCTAACGTTTGGCTCCTCTGTCGTAGATCTACTATCCATCTCGCTGCAGTCGAATACCGGTGCCCGCTCCGCAGATTTGTTTAAGCCTGCCGATTCGATGTCATATCGGCCCCAGACCCGCGCATACCTACCTGTGCCGAGCTTGGGCGAATCACCTTGCTGCCAGCAACGGCACGCCGGGGGCACACACCGGGACAGTGATACAGTGAGACAGTGGGCCGCTCGTCCATGCTGGTGCGTGCTTTTGCCTGGTCTGCCGATTGGCCGCTCTACATCTTGCCTCTTGCCAACCAGCTACTCGCCCGCCGGGCCACCCCTGGATTTCGGAACCCGTGGTACTCGTCGGGAGGATCAAGCGGCCATCCTGAGCGCAGCGACAGGAAAGCGATCTCCGGCTGTAGGGGTGAGATTGCTTCGCTTCGGCAGAAGCGCCTTCGCTCGCAATGACGGGTTTAGATGCGATTGCCCCGCACCCTGCGGCCAATTTTCTTGACGGATCATCAGAGCTGTGCTATAATGGAGCCCGGTACCTGTATCACCTATACGGCCACAGCGACCAGCCTCCACTTCACCAGGTCCTCAATCCAGCTTCCACCGTCTGTCGTCCTCCGTGCATCGTCGTCCCTGACGACGGCAAAAAGGAGCAGCAAAGTGAGAAAGAACAAGGGGCGCACAATCCTGGCCAGCCTGGCCGTATTCCTGCTGCTGGCTCCCGTGCTGGCCGCGGGCCCGCTGGAGCAGCCGGAGGCCGTGGCCGCCACCTACTTTGACAGCGGCTGGATCCCCCAGGCCCAGGCGACCTGTCAGGTCATCAATCACAACCTGGGCGGCAATCCGGACGACTATGCGGTCGAGGTCCTGTTCCTGGACGAAGCCATTGGTGGGTTGGGCATCCACCGTCGTGGCTATGGCGGGCTGGACAACGCCGGAAGCCAGGAGGGCGCCCACTGGCAGCGGCTGACAACCAACAGCATCGAGGTCTGCCGCGCTGCCAACGATCCCTTCGTGGACAAGGTCCGCGTCCGCGTCTGGGTCCCGGCTGCCACCGGGGCGCAGTATGACAGCAGCTGGATTCCCATCAACCTGGGGCAGGAACTGACCATCCCCCACAACCTGGGCGTAACCAACACGAACCTGACCGTGGGATTGTGGTTCCGGGATCTGGGAGTGGGCAATATCGGCATCCATCACCTGGGCTATGGGGGTCTGGATGTCACTCCGCTTAATCCGCGCGGCGCCCACTGGTTCGAGCTGACGGACAACACGGTCAAGGTCAAGCGCCATGCCGCTGACCTTTTCATCGACGAGGTGCGCGTCATCGTCGTCGAGGCGGATGCGCCCGACTATGACAGCTTGGTGGCCCTGGGTGGCTGGCAGGCGGTGGCGCCCGGTTCGGCCTTCACCTTTAACCACGGCCTGAGCTGGAGCCCCGATATGCTCCTGGTGCGGGGCGAGTGCCGGTTCCCGGCGCTGGGCATCCACCAGCTTTATGCCGGCGGCAACCGGAATGCGATCACGTTCTGGCACGGAGCGGCCATGCAGCAGCTCCGGCCCAATAGCGTGCGGTTCGCGCGCATGCTGAACGATGGGGTCTGCCCCGAGGTCCGGGTCCGCATCTGGCGCCGTTCGGCATCCATTTTCTTGCCTGCGGTTCAGCGGAACCAGTAGCCGCGGCTACACAGAGAAAGACAGGGCAACCCTCGAGGGTTGCCCTGTCTTTCTCTGTGGCTGTGGTGAAACCAGGAAATACACCAAAACGCGGCGGATTGACTTCTCTCCCCCCTGGGCTATAATGGTCCGCGATCCGGCGTCCCATGCCACAGGCCAACGAAACGGAGGCAAGCCAACTGAATCCCGCCCGTGTCCAGGTCTCCATCGGCACCGCCGCCGTGCTCGGACTGACCGATATCCCCATGGCCGTCGCGCCGACCACCGCCTACCTGATGCTGGGCGGCCGCTGCCTGATGAACTGCGCCTTTTGCGCTCAGGCCCGCGAGAGTGAGGTCCAGCGCCCTGAACCTCTCGCGCGTCACCTGGCCCGAGTATGACCTGGATGCCGTGGTGGAGCGGCTTGCCGCCGCCGCGGCCCGGGGCGAGTTCCGCCGTGCCTGCCTGCAGGTCACGGTCACGCCCGATGCCTTTGCCCAGTCGCTGGCCGTCCTGCGTGCCGTCAAGGCCGCGAACGGCTTGCCTTTTGACGTGGCCATCCTGCCTGAGGACTTGGACCAGGTGCGCAGCCTCGTGGAGGCCGGCGCGGATCACATCGGCTTTGGCCTGGACGCCGCCTGCCAGCGCGTTTTCCGCCAGGTCAAGGGCGGCAATTGGGCGCGTAGCCTGGCCCTCATCGAGGGAACCGCCCGCGCTTTCCCCGGCCGCGCCGCTGTGCACCTCATCGTCGGCCTGGGTGAGACCGAGCGCGAGCTGGTGGAGCGCGTGCAGTGGGCCCACGACCAGGGCGTGACCGTTGGTCTTTTTGCCTTTACGCCGGTACACGGCGCGCAGCTTGCCGGCCGGCCGCCGCCGCCCATGGCCGTCTACCGTCGTATGCAGGCTGCCCGCTGGCTCATTGTCCACGACCGGGTCCGCATCGAGGACATGGGCTTTGATGCAGGGGGAGCGCTGGTTTGTTTGGGCGCGCCGCCGCCGGCCAGGGGCGAAGCCTTCCAGACCTCGGGCTGCCCCGACTGCAACCGGCCCTTTTACAACGAGCAGCCCGGCGGTCCATTGTACAACTATCCACGCCCGCTGGCGGCCGACGAGGCCGCGCGGGCAATCCAGGAGATGGAGATCGAGAACTCATGTTGAAGGAAAGCAAGGTTGCCTTTATCGGCAGCGGCTCCATGGGCGAGGCCATGATCCGGGGCCTGCTTCGCCAGGGCATGGTCGCTTCCGAACAGATTGTGGCCAGTGGTCCCCGGGCCGAAAGGGGACAGGTGCTTTTTGACCGCTATGCCGTCCGCGTAACCACCGACAACGTGGAGGCCGCCTCCGGCGCGGATGTGGTCGTCCTCTCGGTCAAGCCCCAGGTCCTGTGCCATGTGCTGGAGGAGCTGGCCGGGCAAGTAGATCGGGATGCGCTGGTGCTGTCCATCGTCGCCGGGGCACGGATGGATACCATAACCAGGATGCTGGATGCGCCGGCCGTGGTGCGCGTCATGCCCAATACGCCGGCCCAGATCGGCATGGGCATTTCGGTCTGGACTGCCACCAAAGCCACCACCGAGAGCCAGCGGGGCCAGGCGCTGACCCTCCTGCAGGCCCTGGGCGAAGAGGTCTATGTCGACGACGAGGACTATTTGGACATGGCCACCGCCCTCAGCGGCACCGGCCCGGCCTATGTCTTTTTGCTGATGGAGGCCATGGTCGATGCCGGTGTGCACCTGGGCTTTTCGCGCCACATTTCGGAGCGGCTGGTGATCGAGACGATGCGGGGCAGCGTCGAGTATGCCCGCAAGTCGGCCAGGCACCTGGCCACGTTGCGCAACCAGGTCACGTCGCCCGGCGGCACCTCGGCCGAGGCCCTCTATCAACTAGAAAAGGGTGGGCTGCGAACCGTTCTGTCGCGGGCCATCTGGGCCGCCTACCAGCGTTCCCGCGTCCTGGGCAACCAGGCCCAGCAGGGGGACAAGGATTCGCCCTGCTAGAGGCTGAGATTCACCGCAGAGACGCGGAGGACGCAGAGTTTCTTATGGTCTGTCTCTGACATCTTGGGTTGGGTTTCTCTGCGTTCTCTGTGCCTCCGCGGTTCACGTCTTGCCGCGAGTGAACGTTTGACCGGCAAGCTACGTTCTATCGTTGTACGATACCTGTGTCTGCTTCAATGGAGAAACAAACATGGCATCGTTGATCGCCTTTCTCTTGCGACGCCTGGTGGTGGTCATGCTCACCCTGGTGGTGGTGACGGCCATCATCTATGGTATCATCCTCATGGCGCCCATCGAAGCCCGGGCCCGGTTGTACATGGGCGAGCGAACGCGCCCCTTTATGCCCCCCGATATCGAGAGACGCTTTATCGAGAATACCATCCGAGAGCATGGGCTGGATGATCCCTATCCCGTCCAGTATTTCCGCTGGGCCTCCCGCCTCTTTCGGGGCGAGTGGGGCTGGAGCCCCGTGCTGCGCGCCGACGTTCTGCAAACACTACTGGCGCGAACGCCGGCCACCGTCGAACTGACCCTCTACTCTCTTTTGCTCTTTATTCCTCTGGGTCTGATCGCGGGGGCTGTCGCCGGCTGGCGACGAGGCCGGGCTACGGATCAGAGCTTCCGCCTGGTTGCCTTCGTGGCCACCTCCATCCCACCCTTTATCCTGGGGCTGGTGTTTCTCTCTATCTTTTACGTGGGGCTGCACTGGTTTCTGCCAGGCTATCTCAGCATCGACCAGAGCGTGGCGGTCAGGGACCCGTCCTTCCATCGCTTCACCGGCCTGGTCACCGTGGACGGGTTCCTCAACGGCCGGCCCGATATCAGCGCTGATGCTGCCCGCCACCTGGTGCTGCCTGTCCTCACCCTGAGCCTCTTTCACTGGGCGACGCTGGGTCGCGTCACCCGGGCCTCTGTCCTTGAGGAGGTGAACCAGGGCTACATCACCGCCGCCCGTGCGCGCGGTCTGTCTGAACGACAGGTCCTGTGGGGACACGCGGTGCCCAACGTGCTGGTTCCCGGGCTGACCAGCACCGCGCTGGCGGCGGCTTCGCTCATCACGGGCGTCTATGTCGTCGAGGTGGTCTTTGACTGGCCTGGTATCTCCAAACTCATCACCTACGCCATGTGGGAGCCGGACGTGTCCCTGGCCGCGGGCTTTGCCGTATACAGCGTGCTTGCCGTGCTGGCCATCATGTTCCTCCTGGACGTCGTCCAGGTCATCGCCGATCCACGGCTGCGTGTGGATAGCAACGGAGCTTGAGTGCGGTGGCGCGCTTTTTTTCGTCCTGGCAAAACCTGCTGGCCTCTGTCATCGTCGCTGTTTTTGTCCTCGCCGCCATTCTGGCGCCATGGCTGTCCCCGGCCGATGATCCGCAAGATCCCAGTCCCTTTCGCGTCGTCGGCAAGTCCTATGACCTGGTCCCCCGCCCGCCCAACGCCGGGTCCCCCCTGGGCACCGTGCCCGGGCAACTGGATGTCTACCACACCCTGGTCTGGGGCACGCGCTCCGCGCTGCGCTTCGGGCTAACCGTCGCCATGAGCACGGCCTGCATCGGTATCCTCATTGGCGCGGTCAGCGGTTACTTTGGGGGGGCGATCAATGGCTTGCTCATGCGCATTACCGATGCTTTTCTTGCTTTCCCGGCCATCGCGGCTGTGCTGTTGTTCCGCCAGGTGATGATGCCCGCTGCGGTATGGGTAGAGCCCACCCCGCTGCAGCAATCTCTACTTGACCTGAACGTGGATCCCGTGCTGGTTACCCTCATCCTCTTTTCCTGGATGCCCTACGCCCGGCTAACCAGCGTCAATATCGTGCAACTGAAGCAGACGGAATTCGTGCAGGCGGCCGTATCCGTGGGGGTACCAAAGGGTCGCATTGTCGGGCGGCACCTGCTGCCCAACGCGCTCTCTTCCGTGGTGGTACTCGCTGCTCGAGACGTGGGCGCCATGGTTATTGTGGCCACCGCCTTTACCTTCGTGGGCCTGGGGCAGAGTACCGAGTGGGGGACCCTCCTGGTGACGAGCCGCGACTATGTCATCGGCTCCAATGGGAACCCGCTGACCTACTGGTGGGTATTCCTGCCTGTCACCCTGGCTCTGGTGCTATTTGGCGTTGGCTGGAACCTGCTGGGCGATGGGTTGAATGACCTGCTGAATCCCCGTGTTGCCCGGTAGGCTCCTATCGGGAAGCAGCTTGCCGATCCTGGAGGCGAGTTCAAGGCAATTGCATCTGATCTCACCGCACGAGAAACAAGTGAGTTTTTACACAGTCTGGAGCAAATCGTCAAGTTTATGGAAACTTGGCAGGCATTGCGCCAACTTCGATGCATCGCCCTGACCCTGAATGCTGATTCCAGTTTCCTTGACACTGAACATGGCATATGGTATGATGGTGTTGCTTCGTCCATAAGATTGTGGCCAGTTTTTCGCTTGTCAGGCTGCCGCTGTGGGTTAAATCGAAAAGGAGGTGATGTGGCGGGACCATAGAGTTTGACTGGCCTTTGTGACTAGCCCAGATTCTGTAGCACCAAAACAAAAAGAAGGAGGAGCAAATGTTTGGCAACAAAAAGCTGGCGTTTCTTGTCGTGCTGGTGATGGTCGCCGCGTTGGTTCTGGCTGCCTGTGCCCCGGAGCCAGAGGTTGTCGTCCAGACCGTTGAGGTCGAGAAGGTCGTAGAGAAGGTTGTCACCCAGCAGGTCGAGGTGACCAAGATCGTCGAGAAAGAGGGCGAAAAGGTCACCATCGTCGAGACGCAGGTCGTCGAGGTCGAGGTGACGGCCGTTCCCGAAGAGGCGACGGCGGTCCCCGCGGCAGAGCCTCAGACCTACCGCATGGGCATCTTTGAGGACCTGACCACAACCAACTATTGGGCCTACATGGATCCCGATTCTTCGGTGTGGAACGCGTACTATTTTACCGCAGGCAACATGCCGACCTTCTGGTACCTGGCCTACCCGGATATTCTCTTTGTGCCGCGGATGGCCACCGATCTGCCCCAAGACGATCGTGCAGGAGGGTGATTTCTGGGTTCAGACCATCGAGATCCACCCCGGTGTAACCTGGAGCGACGGTGACCGAGGTGACGGTGAACGATTTCATCTTCACCGGGGAGACGGTTCTGGACTTTGGTCTAGGTGGCAACTGGCTCAGTAGCTTCGAGGGTGACTACATCGATCGCTTTGAGGCCGTCGATGACCACACGGTCAAGATCTACTACAGCCAGCAACCCGGCCTGAATGTGTCCCAGGTGGGCGGCGTCGGTTTTGCCCCCTGGATGCCCAAGCACTTCTGGGAGGCTGCGGTCGAGGAGTGCCGCGGGTCCGAGGATCCGGCCACCTGCCTGTACGCCGTGGATGGCTCTGAGATGCCGACCACGGGAGAATTCACCTACGCCAAGTGGGAGCCAGGGGCCTTTGCCGAGATTACTGCTCGGAGAGGACGGCTTCTTTAACGATCGTACCGTGACCTTTTACGAGAACGGGGCTTACAAGGAAGGCAACGACAATTACGAGTTCTGCGTCTATGGCGATTGCAGTGGCGACGTCAAGCTCGAGTACCAGATCGGCCCCCACGTTCCGAATGTCATTTACAACATCTATGGTACGCAGGACGCCGCCGTGCTGGCCCTGGCCAGCGGCGAGGTGGATTTCCTGCTCAACTCGCTGGGCCTGCAGCGCGGTCTGCGCGACCAGGTCGTCGGCAACCCCGACCTGGACGCCTTCCAGAACCCCTCCAACGGCTGCCGCTACCTGGCCTTTAACATGCGCAAGTCGCCCAACGACAGCAAGGAATTCCGCCAGGCAGTGGCCACGCTCATCGACAAGGAGTACATCACCGGCAACGTGCTGCAGAACACCGCCATCCCGGTCTATGGCATGGTGCCCGAGGGCAACACCTTCTGGTACAATCCCGACGCGCCCTCAGATCGGCAAGGGGCTGACGCGACAGGAGCGCGTCGAAAAGGCCAAGGAACTGCTCAAGGCCGGCGGCTTTAGCTGGGACACCGAGCCTGAATGGGATGAGGACGACGGCGCGGTCGAGCCCGGGACGACGCTCAAGGGTCCCGACGGCAAGGAACTGGAGGAGATCGAGTTGCTGGCCCCCAGCGCCGGCTATGACCCCATGCGGGCCACAGCCGCCATCTGGATCGCCCAGTGGTGCCAGCGAACTGGGCATCCCGGTCAAGGCCAACCCCACCGGCTTTAACACCATCATCCCCCTGGTCTTCGAGCCGGACCCAGAGACGGGCGAGATCGAATTCGACTGGTACATCCTGGGTTGGAGCCTGGGTAATCCGGCGCTGCCTGACTTCCACGAGTCCTTCTTTGCCTGCGCCAACGACGCCAAAGAGGGTGGCAACAATACCCCAGGCTACTGCGACGAAGAGTTTGACCAAATGGGCCGCCGACTTCCTGTCGGCCCAGACCCTGGAGGACGCCCGCGAGTACGTGTGCATGCTATGGACAACAAGCTGGCCGAAGATGTGCCCTACGTGACGCTCTTCACCGCGCCCATCCTGGAGTTCTTTGCCAAAGCTCGCGTGAGTTATCCCTTCACCGAGGCGCTGGACGGTCTCCAGAATCTGAACGGTCTGCCTGACGCGGTGATGTCAAAATAGCATTCTGTATCTGACGGGTGCGAGAGCGTGTCCATCGCTGCCGATCTCGCACCCTGCACGAAATCGACTGCACGATAAGAGGGCGGGGCCTCCGTCTTGCGGGCCGGGACTTTTCCGCGAGCGGGATCTGCCCCGCCCTCTTTGTCAGCCATTTGCAGTGTCTTGTCCCTGGACTGTGTGGTTCTGGAGTTGGACAGCGTCAGTTCCTAAATCATAGTTGGCGGGGCCGCCATCCATTGCTGCTGCGCGTGACCAGGCGGGGTGTCCAAGCCTGCTTGTTGCTGCCCATCTAGAGCCCGTAAGCCCTTGATCCAACCGGGGAGAAGCGGCGTCGAGAGGCTAGTCTGAATCTCGAAGGGTCTGTACTGGGTTTCGAAGGGCCGTCGTCAAGGAAGGGGTCTGGACGAAGATGTTTCGCTATATCCTGAACCGTCTTTTGCAGATTGTGCTGCTGCTGCTTGTTTTCCAATCCCTGCTCTTTTTCCTGCTGGAAGCCATGCCTGGGGATATCTCCAATCAGTTCGTTGGCAACCCGGATATTCCTCCTGAGGCCAAGCAGATCATCATCCAGCGTCTCGGGCTGGACAAACCCATCGGCGAGCGGTATTCGAACTACGTGCTGAACTTTCTCAAAGGCGATCTGGGTGTTTCCTACGTCCACTATCCCCGCGAGGTAATGGACATCATTAAGGAGCGGGCGCCGCGCACTATCCTCCTGTTCACCACTGCCACGCTGTTGTCCTTCCTGACCGGCTTTCTCATGGGCAAGATCCTGGCCTGGCGACGCGGCGGCCTCTTTGAGTATGGCGCCACGGTTGGCGGGGTGATGCTCTATACTGTCTTCACGCCCTGGTTTGGCCTGATCATGATCTGGATCTTTGCTTTCAAGTTTGGCCTGGTTCCCGTGGGCGGGTTCTTGACTCCCCAGAAGTGGACGGGTGCTCCCTGTCAGTGCCAACTATGTGTTCCACCGTATGCTGCTGACTGCCGTGCTGTTTGCTGTATTGCTGGGCGCGCTCTTTATCTTCACCCGCAAGGTATCACCCTGGAGACGCGAGATCCGGTTGGCGGGTACTGCATTGCTGGTCCTGGCCACCAGTTGCCATTTGGGCGCTCTCTCCTATCGGAGTCTATGGGCTGGACATTGCCCATCATCTGGTTCTGCCAGTGTTGACGTTGACCCTCGTCGCCTTTGCGGGGACGATGCTGCTAACCCGAAACTCGATGCTGGAGACGCTTGCGCGAGGACTATATTCTGACGGCCCGCGCCAAGGGCTTGACCGAGAAGGTTGTCCGTGATAAGCATGCAGCGCGCAATGCCCTGCTGCCCGTGGTGACCAGTTTGATCCTCAGCCTGGCCTTTGTCATCAGTGGTGGCATCATCACCGAAACCATCTTTTCCTGGCCGGGGATGGGGCAGACCCTGCTGACTGCAGCACTCACGGAGGATATCCCTTTGGCCGTTGGGTCTCTGACCTTTGTCGCCGTAATCGCCCTCTTCGCCCACCTGATCGTGGACATCCTGTACGTTTTTCTGGACCCCAGGATGAGAGTCCAGGGCTAGACAGGCCAAAGAGCCAGATGCCTGGATAGGCGCCGGGAAGGGTGAATGCCTCTTTTTGTGACGGGCCAAGGGCACAGACAGAGCCCGATGCGAGGAAAATGATGAGTGAAGCGACTGAGCTTCTGGATAGCGAGCGAAAAGAGTCCCTGTGGCGCATCCGTCTCAGGTTGACCTGGAAGAGCCTGAAGGGAGAACTGGTCTTTGTTCGCGGAGAACAAGATCGGCTTGCTCGGCCTGGGTATCATTGTCTTTTTTGCATTGTTGGCCATCGCACACCCGATCTTGATGAAGACCGTGTGGGATCCAAAGATCTACGATCCGGTGATCGGTTACGACGAGATCCTCGTGGAAAAGACGGTGGTCGAGGAGGTCACCGACCCGGCTACCGAGGTTCAAGTGAGCATCGCCCAACTGGACTATTTCCACCTCGATCCTGAAGTCGGTGATACGATTACCATCCTGGAGCAGCCAGCCCCGCCATCGGCCGGAGCATCTGCTGGGGACCGATCCGCTGGGCCGCGATGTGCTGAGCCAGCTCATGTACAGCACCAGTGCAGAGTTCATGCTGGGCATCGTGGCCGCACTGGTGACGGTGATCATTGCCACAACGGTCGGCGCGGTGGCGGCCTACTTTGGCGGACTCGATCGACACCGTCTTTCATGCGCGTCGCCGACCTGCTCATTATCATGCCCCTTATCCCCGTCCTGATTCTGATGGGGGCGCTGATCAACCTGGAGCTGATCCACCTGGCCATCATCATCGGCATCCTGTCCGGTTTTGGCGGCACGACTCTGATCATCAAGTCGCAGGCCCTGACGGTCAAGGTCAAGCCCTTCATCGAGGCGGCGCCAAGGTCGCCGGAGGCAGCAACTGGCACATCATCTTTACCCACCTGGTCCCCAACCTCATGCCCCTGTCTTTTCTGTACATGATGTTCACCGTCACGACGGCCATCTTTTTCGAGGCGGTGCTGTCCTTCTTTGGCCTGATGGACGTCAACATGAGTTGGGGGCTCGATGATCAACATCGCCCAGAGCCAGGGGTACCTGCTGTCGGGCACCCGCTACTGGTGGCTGCTGATGCCGTCTGGTGCGGCTATCACGCCTTCTGTGCTCGGCTTTCTACCTCGTGGGGCGCGCCCTGGATGAGGTCGTAAATCCCAGACTGCGGGAGCGGTAAAGAAGGAGCCTTTGCCTATGCCTGATAGATATGGCAGCCACATCTCGGATACCACCCTGACGGAAGGGCGCTCGGACAAACCCAGACCGCTTCTGTCGGTTGAGGACCTGGTCATGCACTACAGGGTCCGCGCCGGCGATATTGGGGCGGTCGATGGCGTTTCATTTTCGCTGGAACATGGCCGATCTCTGGGCCTGGTCGGTGAATCTGGTTGCGGCAAGACATCGATCGCCATCTGTCTGCTCAGGCTGTTGCCTGACAACGCCCAGCATCAAGGGGGGCCGCGTCTATTTTGACAGCGTGGACCTGGTTGCCTTGCCCGAAGAGGAGATGCGCCGCTATCGCTGGAACCGCATCTCGATGGTCTTTCAGGCGGCCATGAACTCGCTGAATCCGGTCTATCGCGTGGGCGACCAGATCGTCGAGGCGATGCAGACGCACTGGGAGGCCATCACCGTTACCGAGGCCCGCGAGCGGGTGGCAGAGCTCTTCGATCTGGTGGGCCTCGAGCCCTCATTTGTGGATCGCTATCCCCACGAGTTCAGCGGTGGCATGCGCCAACGGGCGGTCATCGCCATGGCCCTGTCCTGCAATCCCGATATCATCATCGCTGACGAGCCGACCACGGCCCTGGACGTCATCGTCCAGGACCGCGTGCTGCGCAAGCTGGAAGAGATCCAGCGACGGCTGGACATGGCCATGATCTACATTTCCCACGACATTGCCGTCATCGCCGAGGTGAGCGACCGTATCGGGGTGATGTATGCGGGGCACCTGGCCGAACTGGCCGACAGTGTGGACATCTTTGAGCGGCCCCTGCACCCCTATACCTATGCCTTGATCAGCTCCTTTCCCAGCATCAAGGGGCGAAGAAAGTGCTCAAGACCCTGCCCGGCGAACCACCTGACCTGCTGCATCCGCCCTCGGGCTGCCGTTTCCACCCCCGCTGCTCTCGGGCCCTGGACGTCTGCGCTGAGGAACAGCCGGTCCTTCGTAGCTATGGCGGGGGACACCTGGCTGCCTGCTGGAACCCCGTGGAGGTGGACTGATGGCTGACAGGGCTATCTCGATGGACAATGGTCTGTCTCCAGACCCTGGCTCGGTACAGAGCCCTCCAAACGGCAACGGCAGGATTGTCAAGGTCGAGGATCTGCAGAGACAGTTTCCCGTCAGTGCCGGCATGTTCCGCAAGCCCACGCATTTCGTCCACGCCGTGGATGGCGTCAACTTTGAGATCCCCACGGGCGGCAGTCTGGGTCTGGTGGGCGAGTCGGGCTGTGGCAAGACGACGACCGGCAAGCTGATCGTCAAGCTCTACGAGCCGACGGAAGGGCACATCTACCTGCGCGAGCCAGGAACGGAGAGCTATACCGATCTGGCCGCTCTTCGAGGGCCGCGCGCTGAAGCGTCTTTCGCCGCCGAGTGCAGATGATCTTCCAGGACCCCTACGAATCGCTGAACCCCCGCCGGACGATCTTTGACACCGTTGCCGAACCGCTGAAGGTGCAGGGCATGGGCACCGTCGCCGAGCGAGAGGAGTCGGGTGGCTCGAGATGCTGTCCGTGGTTGGCCTGGTGCCGCCCGCCACCTTTATGTTTCGCTTTCCCCACGAGCTGTCGGGCGGGCAGCGGCAGCGGGTGGCCATCGCCCGGGCCCTGGTCGTGGAGCCGCAGTTTGTCGTGGCCGACGAGCCGACCTCGATGCTGGATGTGTCGATCCGCATCGGCGTCATGGAGTTGATGGCCGATCTGGCCCATCGGATGGGCGTCAGTTATCTGTACATCACCCACGACCTGGCCGTGGCGCGCTACATGTGCCAGCGCATCGCCGTGATGTACACCGGCAAGATCGTGGAACTGGCCGAATCGGAGGAGCTGCTGGCCAATCCTCTCCACCCCTATTCGCGGGCGCTCATTTCTGCCGTGCCTGTCCCCGATCCGCGCTTGAGCCGGGACGTGATCGAGATCAAGGGTGGCATCGCCAAGCCCATCGACCCACCGCCGCGCTGCCGTTTCTTCCCTCGCTGTCCACTGGCC
Organism: uncultured Chloroflexia bacterium; assembly: GCA_963700285.1. Taxonomy (GTDB): domain Bacteria; phylum Chloroflexota; class Anaerolineae; order JAAYZQ01; family JAAYZQ01; genus CAWANP01. Next base: position 19,033 of record CAVOXA010000009.1, read on the forward strand.
GACAAAGAGTGCGAGGACAACGATCATCCGCCCCTGGAGGAAAAGGGCAGCGACCATTTTGTGGCCTGCTACAAGGTCTAGATGGTCGAACCTTGCTACGGCCTTTGAGAAGGCAAGCGATCTTTTTTCCCTTTCCTCCTGCCTGTGCTATAATCCCAATCTGAGGTGCAGCGGATGGAGGCTCCTGGTTGATCATCGACTTTCACACGCACATCACGGCACCAGAGATCATCGCCCGGCGGGACGAGTACCTGGTTCGCGATGCCTGGTTCCGCGACCTGTATGCCAATCCCCAAGCCCGCCTGAGCTCGGCCGAGGATCTGATCGCGGCCATGGACCGGGCTGCTGTGGACCAGGCGGTCGTCTTTGGTTTTGGCTGGCGGGACATGGACCTCTGCCGCCGGGACAATGACTATGTCATGGAATCGGTGGCCCGCTACCCCGATCGCCTCATTGGCTTTGGCATCGTCAATCCGGCTGCCGGCGCCGAGGCGGTGCGCGAGATCGAGCGCTGCGCCGCGGGTGGGCTCCGTGGCCTCGGCGAGCTGATGCCCGACGGCCAGGGCTATCGCCTGGATGACGAGAAGGCCATGGCCCCCATCGTCGAGGCCGCGATGGACCACGACATGGTCTTGCTGACCCATTGCAGCGAACCGGTGGGGCATCTCTACCCCGGCAAGGGCACGGTGACGCCCGATGAGGTGATCCGTTTTGCCCGCCTCTTTCCCGAGGCCACGCTGGTCTGCGCCCATTGGGGTGGGGGGGCAATCTTTTACGAGCTGATGCCCGAGATCCGCGAGGTCATGTGCAACGTCTACTATGACACGGCCGCCTCCCTCTACCTGTACGAGGATGACATCTTTTCACTGGCGGCCCGCTGGGCGCCCGGCAAGGTGCTTTTTGCCACCGACTATCCCCTGATCACGCCGGCGCGTTTCATCGGGCGGATGCAGGCCGCGCGGATGCCCACCGCCACCCTGCGGCGCATGCTGGGCGGCAATGCCTGGCGGGTGCTCAAGCTTGGGGAGCGTTCGACATAGAATCAGAGGCACGTCCTGTGTCACTGGCTCTTGTTGGGCGAGTGCAGAGAAAGGTCGATGGATGCCAATCCTGCGAACCTTCATCGCCATCGAATTGGACCAGGAACTGAAAGCCGAGCTGCAGCGGGTGCAGGAGGGTCTGCGCGAGCAGGTGGCGCCGCGCAGCGTCCGCTGGGTGCAGCCCGAGGCATCCACCTGACGCTCAAGTTTCTGGGCGATACGCCCACTGAGAAGGTGGGGGCAGTCAAGGATGCGCTTGCGCAGGCCGCCGCCCAGGTCAGCCCTTTTCGCTTTGCGGTCAGTGGCCTGGGCTGTTTTCCCAATACCCGGCAGCCGCGGGTGGTCTGGGTCGGGCTGCAGGATCCGACAGGCGCCTTGATGCGTCTGCGCGATGCCGTTGAGGCCCAGGTGGCGCCCCTGGGTTTCCCCACCGAGACGCGACCCTTCCACCCGCACCTGACGCTGGGCCGGGTGCAGCGTCACGCCTCCAAGTCCGAGGTGCGCGAGCTTGGCGCGGTCGTCGTTAGCAGCCCGCATCGGCGACGTCGGCGAGATGGCGGTCAGCGGCGTGTCCTACATCAAGAGCGACCTGCAGCCCAGTGGCGCGGTCTATACGACGCTGGCCGAGGCGACCCTGGTAGGGAGCTGAGGGCGAAGGATGTTCGTGGCGGTGATTGGTTCCGCAAGCTGTGACGAGCACGTCGCAGCCCAGGCCAGGGAGGTAGGCCAGGAGCTTGCTCGCCGAGGAGCCGTGCTGGTCTGCGGTGGCCGGGGCGGGGTGATGGAAGCGGCCTGCCAGGGCGCCAAGGCTGGGGGTGGGACCACGGTGGGCATTCTTCCCGGGACCGACCGCCGCGAGGCCAATCCCTATGTGGATATCCCCATCGTCACCGGCCTGGGTGAGGCGCGCAATGCCATCGTCGTCCGCACCGCCGACGCCGTCATTGCCGTCAGCGGCGGTTATGGCACGCTGTCCGAGATCGGCCTGGCGCTCAAGATGGGTCGGCCCGTGGTTGGGCTTGGTACGTGGGAATTGGGCCAGCAGGGGCGGTCGGTACCGGCGGTGGTGCCGGCTGACACACCGGCCCAGGCGGTTGAACTGGCTCTGAGCCTGGCCGTCCAGGGCCAACAGGAGGAGACAGGAGATGGCTAATCAGAAGAGACAATTCGGCGAACTGAGGCTGATCGCCGGCAACGCCAACCCGATCCTGGCCCAGACGATCGCCGAGGAGTTGGGGCAGCCGCTGGAGGATGCCCGAGTAGACCGCTTCGACGACGGCGAGGTCCAGGTGGATCTGGACTGTGTGGTGCGCGGCACTGATGTCTTTATCATCCAGCCGATCTGCCAGACGCACAGCAGCCCTCTGCAGCGGCCCTGTCTCTCACGGGCAGCGCCGCAGAATGGCAGCAGTGGGATCTGCACCTACCAGTCGATCAACGACAATCTGATGGAACTGCTGGTCATGATCGACGCAGCGCGGCGGGCCTCGGCCGGGCGGATCACCGCCGTGGTGCCCTACATGGCCTATGCCAAGCAGGAAAAGAAAAAGAGAGGCCACGAGCCGATCACGGCCAAGCTGGTGGCCAATCTGATCACGACGGCCGGCGCCGACCGTCTGCTGACCGTAGACCTGCACACGCCGGCCATCGAGGGTTTCTTTGACATCCCGGTGGACCACATGCGCATGGCCTTGCTGATGGGCTCCCATTTCCGAAAGAAGCCGGATTGGGAGGATGCGGTGGTCGTGTCGCCCGATGCCGGTGGCGTGGCCCGAGCCACCGAGTTCCGAGACCACCTCAAGGCCAGCCTGGGGTCGGTCATCGCCCGCGACGAGATGGCCATCGCCTTCAAGCGGCGCACAGCCAGGGGGGAGCCAACGGTCATCGACATGGTGGGCGATGTGGCGGGTCGGCCGGCCATCATCTACGACGACATGATCCAGTCTGGTGGGACCCTGCTGCAGGTGGTGGATCGCCTGCTAGAGCGAGGGGCAACCGAGGTGCACGCGGCTGCGGTCCACGCCGACTTTACACCGGGGGCTCTGGAGCGACTACAGGGTTCTTCCCTCAAAAGCCTTGTTCTGTCCGATACGACGGCCACCGCATGGGAGTCGGCGGGGGATGGGATCGAGATCGTGACCTCGGCGCGCATCCTGGCTCAGGCCATCTGGCGCATCCACACCCAGCAGAGTGTGGGCTGGATCTTTGATACGCTCAGGGATACTGGCGAGCTGCCGCCGGTTCAGGATTCCTGATTGGACTAGTTTTTCAGTTCGTCCGTCTCCTCGGGTGGTGGGATCCGTGCCACAGGAGCAGGAGCACCTTCAAAACTAGGAATAGGACACCCACGAGGCCTAGTGTCAGCAGGGCGATGCTGGCCAGGCCGACGAGTTGGGCATTGATCTGACCCGGCCAGTCAGGCGCCAGACCGGGGGCAGGGAAAAACCCGGTCACACCCTGGCCGGTGACACCCAGGTAGGCATCAGCGCCGATGCCGTTCCAGCCCTGGCCTGCGAGACCATCGCCGAATACGCCGGGCACCAGAATGCCCAACAGGCCACCCAACAGACCGACCGGGACTGCCCCGGTGGGATCGTCGATGCGCAGGACATGCTGGACCAGGAAGGTGACCAGAGGCACCAGGAGTCCTGCCGGCGGCCAGGGCCAGGGCGGCCCAGGGGGGTACAAAGGCCATGGCCGCCGCGACGCTCAGCACGCCGGCGGCAGCGCCCCGAGCTGCCATCAGCGAGTCGGCGGCGCCGGTGGTGAACCAGGTGTAGAGGCAGGGCAGAAAGGCGCCGCCGGCAGCCGCCAGCACCAGGTTCACGGCCACACGGGGTGTGATTGCGCTGGCCGCAATGTGGATGGGGTTCGCGCCACTGAGCGCCATTCCGCCGACGACGACCAACACAGCGCCCAGGACGGCCAGCACGGGCAGGTGAACCGGTGGCAAGGCCGGTAGCTCGCCATCAGGCAGAGGGGGGATGCGACGGCCAAAGAACAGGATGCCCAACAGGGCTGCCAGTCCGCCGACAACGGCTGCCGTGCTGAGGCCGGTCAGATCCACGTAGCCGTGGCCCAGGCCCAGCGTCTGGCCGATGTGCATCAGCCAGCCGCCGCCGGAGAACCAGTTGGCGGCCATAGGATAGACCAGGGCTGCGACCAGAAACGCGCCCAGGCCAGCCATCCAACCGGGCATACGCTCGCGGAGCGACAGCAGGGGCAGGATTACGGCCACGGCCAGCGCCGGCAGGTAGGCCAGGTACAGGGCCATGGCTGTTTCCGTTGCCGCCTCGCCCAGGAGCAAAAAGCCGCGCAGGCCAAGGGCGCCCCATTCCAGATTCAGAGGGGACGCCCATTCCCAGACCAGGCCTTCCAGGCCGGGAAGCTCGCTGATCAGGCCGACGCCGCCCAGGTGAAAGGCAAAGCCGCAGGCCCAGTAGCCGATGGCTGCCAGGGCCAGAGCACCCAGTCCGGCTACGGCCGATTTCGCCGGCCGGCGACCGGCCAGCCCGCCGCCGGCGATCAGGATCAATCCTGCGGGCAGTAACAGGGCGAGAATCGCGAATTGTGCGTTGAGTACTAGGAATTGTGGATTGTTCATTTGTCGTTGATGCGATGCTTGGCACCTTGGCCAAATGGTTGCGTATCCTGGGCTACGATACGGTCTTTGACCCAGCCCTGGATGACCATCAGTTGGTACGCCTGGCCCGCGCCGAGGACCGGATCTTGCTGACTCGTGACCGGGAACTGGCTCGGCGGCGCGGTGTGCGTCTCCTATTGGTTGGCAGCGAGGATCTGGATGAGCAGATCCGCCAGGTACTGTCCGATCTCGAATTGGCGCCTAACCGGTCTTTCTCTCGCTGCCCGGTCTGTAACGAGGCTTTGGAATCCCTGGATCCCGCGTGGCAGAGGCCCAAGTGCCAGCCTATGTGGTCCAGACTCACCAAGATTTTCAGGCGCTGCCCCGCTTGCCGGCGGGTCTACTGGCGCGGTACCCACTGGCAACAGATGGACCAGAAGCTAGCCCGGCTCGGGCTGATCGATGGCTAGAGGTTCGAACTCGGAAGATCGGCCCTCGACTTTTAGAAAACGGAGGTTGAATCCTGGAACCAATCAAACTTGCCCGTACGATTGTGGATGCTATCGCCGAACGGCTTGGCTCTGACATCGTCCTGCTGGACATGCAGGACGTGTCTCTGCTGGCCGACTATTTCGTCCTGTGCAGTGCCGAGAGCACGCCCCAGTTCAAGGCCATCCTCGACGAGGTGGAGAAACAGGCCAAGGCCATTGGCGCTCGCCGGCTGCACGTCGAAGGCAAACCCGACTCGGGCTGGGTGCTCTTGGACTATGGCTCCGTGGTTGTCCACGTCCTTGACCCCGAACTACGCGCCTACTACGACCTGGAAGGGCTGTGGAAGCAGGCACGACTGGTGGTCCGCATCCAATAGCGTCCCAGCTCCGCCTATTATACCCCAAGTCAGGGCCAACTGGCAAGCAGGTACCCCGAGGATACCGGGGCTGCTGCAACGTCGCGTTCGGGATTCTCCCACAGGTTTCTGCCATGTTGCGGGGTACTATTTGATTATCGCTAATTCAGTCGGTAGTGGGGTGAGAGCCAATCCGAACCTGCGGGAGGATTGTCGTGCTATTGCGCCCGGGCCAGCCGCGCGTACAGTTCTTCGGCGCCTTCGATCCCTGTCGCTTCCAGCCTGGCCCCGGGCGAGCAGGCGAAAAACGGCCAGTTCTGCGGACCACCCAGCCCGCCGTGCGAGGCTAGTTGTTCCTCAAAAGATATCACCCTTTCGCCATCCCATGCGCCCAGCAGAAGCAGGTCGCCCGAATGTGGAAAGCGCGCCACCCGGCCCACCTGCGCTGCCGTCCAATCTGGGTCGGGAAAGTTGCGTAGAGGATTCTCTCCCTTCAGCCGCTGGCCGTCTGCTCCGACCCATATGGTGCCCTGCCTGCCAATGATCACAGTGGACTGTTGCTCCCGGCCGGCCACTAGACCGATTCCACCGTGCCAGGCCAGTGCTTGTAGGAGCCCTGGATAGAGGAGCGCTACCTCACTCAGGTTGAGGCGCCGGCGAGCAACGTTAAAGTAGACGTGAGAAAGAGATCCGGAACTCTGCACGACGATGTCGCTGCGCCGGTCCAGATCCCATCCAGCCTCTTTGGCTTTGGCCAGCAGACGCTTCTCCAGCCCTGCTCGAGTGACCCGCAACATCTGGGCTGATACCGGTTGCTGGGGACGAGCTTCGAGTGCTCGCAGCTCGTCCAGAAGAAAGTAGGCTCGCGCCTCAGGCTGTCCCTCGCTCTCTTTCTCCCTCGGTACGTTCTGGCCCGTGTGTTTGGCGATAAACTGCTCCAGTGTCTGTCCGTGGATCCCCTGGAAAGGCTTGGATACGCTCATACCATGGTCAGATAGAATGTACAGGTCGTACTCCCGCTGTACATAGATCTGCCGCATCCGATCGATCTGCCGGATCTGCCGGTCTATCCCTCGCAATGCCCGGAATGCTTCGCGGCTGTCGGCGCCAAAGTGATGGGCGATCTCGTCATAGCCGGTGTAGGCCGCATAGATGGCCGGCATGCCCCGGTAAACATCCACCATCACGCTAAAGGTTGTCACCTCTCGGAAGATGACGTTGTTAAAGATCTCCAGAAGAGGGCCCAGAAAGTAAAAGTAAGGATCCCCAGATCCTGGGCTCAGAAACGCGGCAAAGCGTTTGATGACATAGATGGCCCACGTCCACAGCGACAGGCCAATCACTTTGGCAGTGCGTACGGGCCCGATCGCAAAGAGAATCAGGAATCCGAGGCCACGCACATTCTCGAAAACACGCTGTCGGCCCAGGGCCGACAATGTAAAGAGAGCCAGCCGGGCGTCGCCGTCGAACATGTTGGTGTAGCTCGACCCGCCGCGAAGGAGGCCATCCCGCCCCTTCGATATCCGCTCCTGAATCGCCTGTACCTGGCCAGGCAGTTTGCAGTTGATCGAGTTCTGCGCCTGCTTGTCGTACCAGCGAAAACCAGGGATATCCCAATTGTTGCCATACATGATGCCTGCCTGAGAGGCGGGCGTTGTGCTGGGCAGTCCACAATGCCACGGGGCAAGTTCCAACTTGTGTTGCGTGATCAAGCGAGAGAGATAGGGCATGTAGCCATGCCGTATCCCCCTCTGCAAGTATTCATAGGCTAGGCCATCGATTTCAAGGACGACGAACCCACGCCGCCCATCGGTTTCGAGTGGATCGCGGCCCAACTGGCGGGCCGCGGCGCCATACTTGCGCCGGAAGAACCAGGCAGCGATGCTGTCAAACAGGTCAACGATCCACGCCAAAGGCCAGGGCATTGTCCTGTCCACCGTTCTTGGTACCTGAGACGCATAGGAGCACCGAGAGAATAGAGCCCTCCAGCGGAATGCTCACAGAACCTCCTCTGGATCGCCACGATCGTTCCCCAATGCGGTGGAAAGATCCGTAGGTGAAAAGAACGATATTGGTTCATCCGCCCACCCCGTCTCCTGGAAGCGAACCCCAATCGGTTTCCCCTCTGAGGGCAGTGGTGGGCTGGTTCTGTCCCACTGGAATTGAAGGGCATAGTAGTAGCTGTAGAGGCTGTCCTTTCGGGCCAACAATTCTTGGTGTGTACCTACCTCGGCTACCTGTCCCTCCCGAAGAACGACGATGCGGTCTGCGTTGGTGATCGTTGACAAGCGGTGGGCGATGACAACCGTCGTACGTCCGTGTGTAACCTGGTCCGACCCTCTGGCCGGGGGTCGCATCAGGCGGTCCAGTGCTTCCTGCACCAACTGTTCTGACTCGGTATCCAGGGACGAGGTGGCTTCGTCCAAGATCAGGATGCGAGGATCCTTGAGAATGGCCCGCGCGATGGCGATCCGCTGCCTTTGCCCCCCAGAAAGCTTGATGCCCCGCTCACCGACCTGGGTCTTGTAGCCGTCGGGCAGCTCGTTGACGATGAAATCATGGGCATTGGCCGCTCGCGCGGCGGCCTCGAGTTCGTCTTGGCTGGCGTCCAGCTTTCCATAGCGGATGTTTGTGGCGATGGTGCCGCTGAAGAGCAAGGTTTCCTGGGGAACAATGCCGATCTGGTCACGAAGTGAATGGAGCGTGACTTGGCGCAGGTCATGCCCGTCGATGGCGATGCCCCCGCTGCTGGGATCGTAGAAGCGTGGGATCAGATTGACCAGGGTCGTTTTGCCTGCGCCACTGGGGCCTACGAGAGCGATAACCTCTCCGGGTTTGGCCTCCAGCGTGATGTGACGCAGGACCGGCTGGCGCGGATCATATTCAAAGCTGACGTCGTTGAAGGCGATGTGACCAGAGATGGGGGGCAGGGCCAGCGCATCGGGCAATTCGACGACCTCCGGACGGGTGTCAAGCAGCTCAAAGATACGTTCGGTGGAGCCCAGTGCTTCCTGGACCTTGCTGTAGAGGCCGGCAAAGCTGCTCATCGGCCCCATGAGCATGACCGCGTACAGCAGAAAGGCGACGAGATCGCCCAGGGTCATCCATCCCTGTAGCACCTGTCTCGCGCCAAACCACAGAACCAGAGCCAAGCCCCCGTATGAGAATAGGGAGACAAGTGGTCCCAGTGTCGCGTAAATGCGAGTGCGGTACATGGCCGTCTCAAAGATCGAGTCCACCCTCTGCCCAAAGCGCTCGCTTTCGTAGGCTTCCCGGGCGAAGGATTGAACGATGCGGATGCCGCCCAGCGTCTCCTCCACCACGGCAGAGGCGTCGGCCAGCGTATCCTGTACCCGGCGTGCCGCCCTGCGCATGCGTCTGCCCATCAGTCGTGTGACCAGGACCATGCCTGGTATGGCCACCGCCATCAGCGCCGTCAGCCGCCAATCGATCAGCGACACGATCAGTACCACACCGGCAGCTGTCACAATCTGTTGCAGCAGCATGACGAGGTCGTTGGTGACAGCCGCCCGGATGACCTGTACGTCGCTGCTCAGCCGGGACATGAGTTCGCCAACCCGCTGACCGGCAAAGAAACCAAGGGACAAGGACAGCAGGTGGTCAAAAGTCTGCCGGCGAAGGTTGGCCACCACCTGTTCGCCCACCCAGGCAAGCAAGTAGATCTGGACAAAGCCCAGGCCCGTGCGCAGAACGAAAATACCAGCCAGAACCAGCGCAAAGCGGTTGAGCTGGGCGACCTGCTCGGCTACCGCAGCAGTGTCTATCAGATTCTTAATCACCCAGGGAACAGCAAGGCTGAGAAAGCTAGAGAGCACCAAGGCGGCACCCCCCAGAACCAGATACTGCCAATAGGGTCGCACATAGACCAGGATGCGGCCATAGGTCTCAAGCGCTTGGCGTACGGCCTGCCCGGCAGGTACCCTATCTTGCCTTGCTCCCTCTGGCTTCATACTCTTTGGTGTCGCCTTTCATCCCTGTGCGTGTTTTGCGAGCCCGGTTCGCGCCATCTCAGACCACAAAAGCAAGGCCTGCTGCCGTCACCAAGGTCCCCAGAACCGTCCAGCGGGTCGGCTTCTCCTGGAGCCATAGCATAGAGAAGGGCAGGGCCATCATTGGTGCAGCGGCGGCAATGACCGCGTTGGGTCCTGCGCCGATCGTCTGGATGGCATAGATGAACAGCCAGGTGCCGATCACCGTGCTCAACAGGCTGGCCACCAGGATGATCAACCACGTTTTCCTGCGCAGCCCATAGAGATCGCGCCACTGCCCGCGGTACAGCGCGAGTCCCAGAAGAATCAGCGCCGCCATCGGCTGCCGGGCGCTGTTGGCCACCACCGGATCCAAACCTTCGGTCGCTGGTTTGAGCGCCACCTGGCCCGCTCCCCAGAGCAGCGATGCCGCCAGGGCCATAAGCAATCCAGTCTTTCGTGCCTTCCTGCCCGCATCTGCTTCCGGCGAGATTTCAGCGGTCGTCTGAAGGACCTCGGTTGCCGGTCCGGTACTTTGCAGGGACTCTGCTGGATCGCTAGCCGCTTGCTGAGGAGCCGGCCTGCTCACCAGGACGATGCCCACCACGACCAGCACGGCCCCCACGGCCAGCGTCCAGGTCAAAGGCTCGCCTACAAAGGCCCAGGCCAGCAGCACCGCCCACAGGGGGTGGATGCTGGATGCCGGCATGGCCCACGATACGCCCGCCAGGTCCATGCCCCGAAAATAGAGGGTGTCGCCCACGACGAGCAAGGCCAAGACTGACACGAACAGCCACATCCAGGCCCACGGAGAGATCGCCGCCAGCGCCTGAAAGCCGCCAAAGAAGGGCAACAGGGCCCAGAAGGCGATGGTGGCGATGGTGCAGCGTACCAGGTTCAAGGGCAGGACGGGGAGCCGTTTGGCGCCCACGGTGAGCAACACGCTGGCAACTGCCCAGGCAAAGGCGCTCAGCAGCGCAGCGACTTGGCCGTTCAACGGGCTTCCAGGAGATCCAGGAAAGCCTGGATGCGGTTTCTGATCGGCTCCTCGGCGTACAGGCGCGTATCACACATGTCGGCTTCGAGCACGAGCCCCGGCACTCCCGTTCTATCACCGACCCTGTCCAGCAGATCGTACTGTCCCAGGGAATAGGGCTTGCAAGAGCGATTGGAGTGAAACACCATCCCGTCCACCGAGAATCGTTGTACCATCTGCGCCATCAGCTCCGCACGGACCTGCAGGCTCTGGTTGATGTACACTGTGCTGTAGGTACGGGCCAGTCCCAGGATCGGCTCGTCCACGCCCACCGACACGGACCAGGCGTTGGTATAGGTGTCAACCACAAAGCAGGCTCCCGCGCTGGAAAAGAGGTTGAATAGGCGGAACAGCCGATACCATATGGCGATATTGTCCCACAGAAGGCGGTAGCGCTCCTCCAGGAGCGCCCCTTCGCCCTTTGCCACGCGTTCTTCAACTTCCGCCTTGAGCTTGCGGTAAAAGGCCACCGCATCCTTGGTGCCTCGCAGGACGACGATGGGCGCCATGGTCAAAAACAGATCGGGCGCGTTCAGGGGCGAAGGTCGTGCCTGGCACAGTTCGCGTATCTCGCGCCAGAGCGTCACCGCCTGGTTGGAATAGTCCAATGCCTGGAGGAGTTTCTTACCATCAAGCCCGCGGCCGGTGTGCAGCGTCACCCAGGCGATCATCTCCTCCAGTTGGGCGGCCACATACTGATGGGCGTGCTCCGGCAGGCCAGGCTGATGCTGGTAGGGGGCATCCAGGAGGAAAAGTGGCACGCCCAGTTCCTGAGCGAGGGCCTGGTACCACTTGATGACCGTACCGCAGATGTTGCTGCAGGCCACCAGCAGGTCTGGTTTCGGCAAGCCGCCCTGGGGCGCGTTTCCGGGATCGAGCACCGAGCCGATGTGACAGCGTGCGTAGGAACAGAGATCCGGGCTGTAGCCCGCCTCCTCGGCCACCCGGGCCAGGGGCACGGCCGCCCGCTGGGCCCCGACCAGCGCCCCATAGTTCTCAGGGTAAACCGTCGCCACGCCCATGGCGATGAGGATCTCGACCGGCGCGCCGCTGGTGACCCAGGCCAGGGGCCGCACTTTGCCCACTAGCTTGCGCGTGGCATAGTAGCGCGTCATGAGCCGCGTCAGATCCTTGGCCGTAGCCAGCTTCCGAACCTTTTGGGGCATATCATCGCCTCGGTGCGCCGAGATGGTTGCCATTATACCATAGCAACCATCGCCAACCAAACGGGACCGCCCTCCCCTCGCCCAGTCTGGCCAGAGCCGACGCAAACCTTTCAGGTCTCTGCGTAGGATTGAGAACTGCTGCCTAGATACTGTTGCTGTTTGACTTTTGCAGTTGGATGGGCTATAATGCCGGGCAAGTGAGGCCTGCACCTGGCCTGTAGTTTCGTATGAAAGGGGCAAGACAACCTTGGCTAACACACAGTCCGCTATCAAACGTACCCGCAGTTCTGAGCGACGGCGGAAGATCAACCAGGTCCATCGTTCGAAGGCAAGGACCTATGTGAAAAGGACCCGTACCCTGATCGCCGCCGGCAGGCTGGAGGAGGCGGAGGTCGCCGCTTACCAGGCCCTGAGCGCCCTGGATAAGGCAGCCCAAAAAGGCATTGTCCACAAGAACAACGCAGCTCGGCGGAAATCCCGCTTGATGAAATCCTTGAACCAGGCCAAGCAACAGGCGGTCTGACCTTGGGTCTTCCCTGAATGCACTGCAGGATGGGAAGGGCAGCCAAAGCCTCGGCGGCAAGCTGGGGCTTTTTTGATGTCTCACACACGCGAACCTGACTGAGCAAAGCTGAATTCCCTATTCAAGGCTACGGCTGGACACGACCTGCTCGGACGTGCTGGCGCTCTGGCTGGACCGGTTAGGAAAAAACTCCACGGATTGACAAAAATCCCTGTTGCATCTATAATGGATGTGACTGACAGGGCGCAAGAAACGCTTCCAACACAAGCAGTGCCGAGTAGGCTGAAGGCGATCTGACTGGCAAGTCTAGCGGTATGTATGCTGTAAAGCTGCCTCATGATACTACGCTGCAGCGCCGAACCCCAGGACCTGCGCAGAACGACTCTAGTGAGCATTTCCGGCCGCCAATGGGGGGAGGCCCAAAGCAGGACAGGTGTGTGGAAGTCTGGATCGGAACAGCCCTGTCTAGCCGTCCGCGGGACGGCAGGCCAAGCTTGGGGTCATTTTGACGGCAAAGATCTGGCGTACGCGTGGGAACCAAGCCGGCTGATTGCCCACACCTTTCAGCCAGGCGCGCCCAAAGAGATAGGACCTACGACGTCTGGCAACGATCCGGTTGCCAGACCGGCGGAGCCTGCCTGGAGTTGATATGGAAATACTGACCGTTGTCATCCCTGCCTACAACGAAGAGGACGGCATCGCGAGCATCATCGATCGGGTGCTGACCATAGCCCCCTCGCTGCAATCGGCGGGCGCTGCCATGGAATTGATTGTCGTCGACGACGGTTCCCGCGACCGGACGGCCGAGATCGCGGGTGCTTATCCCGAGGTGCGCCTGGTACAGCACCGCACCAACCACGGCTATGGTGCGGCCCTCAAGACCGGCTTTGCCCAGGCCCGCGGGACCTGGCTTGGTTTCCTGGATGCCGATGGCACCTACCCGCCCGAGGACTTTCCCGCCCTGCTGGAGGCGGCCCACAAGCAGAATGCGGATCTGGTCATCGGCTCGCGCATGTCCGGCAGCGAGAGCGAAATGCCCACCAGCCGGCGTGTGGGCAACCTGTTTTTCGCCACCCTCGTCAGCCTCATCGGCAACCGCCGCATCTCCGACAGCGCCAGCGGCATGCGCATCATCCGCCGCGACGTCCTGCCCAGCCTCTATCCCCTGCCCGACGGGCTGAATTTTACGCCGGTGATGAGTACCCGGGCCGTCCACGAGCAGCTCAAGATGGTCGAGGTGCCCATCCCCTATGCCGAGCGTGTCGGGCGCTCCAAGCTGACCATCGTCGGAGATGGCACCCGCTTCCTGCAGTCCATCGTTTGGACGGCCCTCAACTACAACCCGGTGCGCATCCTGGGCGCCGTTGGCCTGGCCTGCCTGGCGCTGGCCGCCCTGATCGGCCTGGGGCTGCTGCTGGCCCGGTTGCAGGGCATCACCGAATTGGGTGCATGGGGTGTTTTTTCCCTGTTCGCCGCCCAGGTGCTCTCCGTGGCCGGGGTCAGCATCTTTGCCCTGGGCGCGACCTTTAACTATCTGGTCTCCCTGTTTCACCGGGAGCCCGTCCGCCAGGGCCTCTTTGGCAACGGCCCCTGGGGCCGCCCCATCTTTGACCCACCCCTGGACCGCCATTTCGGCTCGCTGGGGCTGCTGGCGCTCGCTGGGCGGCCTGTTGCTGGGCGCCGCCAGCCTGGGCTTTGGCCTGTCGGGCTGGCCCGTGAGCCGCCTGTGGCTCTACCTCCTGGCCAGCGCCATGCTGATCCTCGTCGGCCTGCAGCTTGATCATCTCCTGGATCGTGATGCGCGTTCTGGAAGGCCTGAACCAGCGCGAGCAGTTGGTGTCTGCGGACCTCGGCGGCCGTGTATTGGAGCGGTCTGAGAAAGATCCTGGCCCTGGGGGTGCCGATCACCCTTTGGCGGACAGGGGAGGCCCGGCGGAGTGAGCCAGCCATCCAATACGCTCCCGTGAGCCGGAAGGGATTCGCCTGCTGGTCCTTGGTCGTGGCGCTGGTCCTGCTGATTGTTGGGGCAGGCCTGGCGCTGTCGGGGCCAGTCAGGCTTGGTCTGGGCAGCGGTTCCGCCCCCCAAACTGACTCGGCTCAGCCAGCTCTGGTTCCGCCGCCCACGGCAACCGAGCCGATCCTGCCCCCACCGCCAACGCAAACCATTCAGCCTGAGGCAACTGTTTCGTCATTGACTCGCTCTTCAGCCATGCCGCCGCCCCCAGAGGACGGGCTGTACAGCCAGCGGGAGCGACTCGGTCTCTGCGGGGGTCAGTATCTGGACCAGGACCTGGCCGGGCGATTGGGCGCTGGTTGGTATCTCGACTGGCGGGCCTCGCCGGAAGCAGTCCGCTCGGCAGCGGTTCGCTTGGAAGCGGTGGAATATGTGCCCATGATCCGGCTAAAAGGCGGGCAGCCCAGCCCCAGCGGCGAACACCTGCTGGCTGCTGTGGACGCCATGCCCGGCGCGCTGTGGCTCATCGGCAATGAGCCAGACGTCGAGTGGCAGGATAATATCCCTCCGGAACTTTACGCGCAGCTCTACCACGACCTGTATGCGCTGCTCAAGGAGCGCGATCCTACATGCCAGGTAGCCATTGGTGGCGTCTCGCAACCGACGCCGCTCCGGCTGCGCTACCTGGACCGGATCCTGCAGGAACACAGGAACCGCTATGGTGAGCCCATGCCGGTGGACTTCTGGAATGTGCACAACTTTGTCCTTCGCGAGCAGAGGGATAGCTGGGGTGTAGGCATTCCGCCTGGCCTGGCCGATGACTCGGGCCGGTTACGCGAGATTTCCGATCACGCCGACCTCGGTATCTTCCGGCAGCAGATCGTTGACTTTCGGCGCTGGATGGCGGAACGAGGCCAGCGGGACAAACCCCTGCTTATCACCGAATACGGCATCTTGATGCCGGCTGACTATGGCTTCCCGCCCGACAAGGTCGAAGGGTTTATGCTGGATACCTTTGAGTTTTTGCGCACAGCAACAGATCCAGCCCTGGGCTACCCGGCTGACGGCGACCGGCTGGTGCAGCGCTGGTGCTGGTACAGCCTGTGGGACCTGCGTTATCCCACCGGCAATCTACTACAGCCCGGGGGCGAGGAACTCACGCCGCTGGGTGAGGTATTTGGCGAATATGCCCATTCGCTCCCCTAACCCCGCGGCCGGTTGGACAGTACCCGCTGGGCCGATCCGGTTCATCCACAATGGAAAGAAGGAGATCATGCTGCAAGGGAATAGAGGCCAGATCCAGAAACATAGGTTGTAGGTGCTCACAGGGATGGCGCTGATGGTCATGCTGGCGCTGGTTGTGCCCACCGCCGGTGGGCCGCCTACCCTGCGCCCCCCGGAGGTAGTTAAAGAAGGCCAGCGAAAAGACCATGGCCGTTGGCCAGCAGGTCAGATTCAGCGTCGTCGTCCTCAACCCCGACGAGTCGAATCAGGCCGAGTGGCGCGACGTGACAATCACGGACGAGATTGACCCCGCCTTCCGCATTGACAGCGTGAGTGTCGATCCGCAGGCCAGCGATGTCCGTACGGACGGTAACAGGGTCGTCGTCGAATACGGAAACCTGGCGCCGGGCGAGGGCTTTGAGGTCGTCATCCGCTGCACGCTGGTGGGTCCCGCCCAGCCCGGCGATGAGCTCGTCAATCGGGCCAAACTGACCTTCAAGGACGAGGCCGGTGATCCTCCTAAAGACCCTTCACAAGATAGACATGGGTCTTTCCCTGCTCCAGCCAGGCCTGCGCTGAGCTCAGTCGAAGCATCCGTGATCTAGCGATTTCTGCTCGTTTCAGCGCCTGGCATCGGGTCACGGACCCGATGCCAGCGACCAATATGCTCACCGCCGTGGTCTGAAATAACACCAAGATCCTGGCAGGCTTGGCCGCTCATCGTGCAGTAGGCACTTTTTCCATGAGCGGCTTTGACTTTTGCTCGAGAAGCAAGTACAATTGCGGTTCCGAACGGAGAGGCCGCTTTGACACTGAAAGGATCTAACCCATGGCCCGAATTTTGGCAAGCACCCGCTATCTGATCATCCTACCCGTCCTCGGCCTACTCGTTGCCGCTGCCCTCTTTTTCGTTCTGGGCGGCATTGGCCTGTTTCGACAGTTGATAGAGCTCACGATTTCCGCACTGGAAGTCGTTTCAGGCCAAAGCGAGGCGATGGATAGAGGCGAGGTCATCTTTGAGGTGGTCGAGTTCGTGCACCTATTCCTGGTGGGCACGGTGCTCTTTATCACGGCCGCCGGCCTCTACCAGCTCTTTATCAAGGAGATCAATTTCCCCAGATGGCTCAGGATCGAAAGCACGGAAGAGCTGGAAACGAACCTCATCGGTGTGACCGTCGTCGTTCTGGCCGTCAACTTTATGGGCGCCGTCTTTGTCGGGGAGACGGAACGCCTGCTGGAGTACGGCGCCGGCATCGCCCTGCCCATCGCCGCCCTGGGGCTCTTTGTCGGCCTGCGCGCCTGGTCGGTCAAGATCGGCAAAGAGACCCTAGAGGAAGAAGCGAGCTGGGAGGCGGCTACGGGCAGGCAGGACACCAAGTCGAGCGAGGAATAGGCCAGGACAAAGGACTGGAGACAGCGAACCACATGGCTCGAATCAAGACCAAAGCGCTCCCTCAACGCGACAAGGACAACGGCATCCGTGAGCTTTTTATCCTGGCGCTCACCGTGTTGTCTCTGTCGATGGTGACCGCCTACTACCTGCTGCCGCTCACAGATGCAACCAAACAGACCCTGCTCTGGCTCGATGTGCCCATCAGCCTCATCTTCCTGGTCGACGCTTTCGGCTGCCTGCGCCGCGCACCCAGCAAACGGGCCTACCTGAAGTGGGGCTGGCTGGACTTTCTGGGCAGCGTGCCGCTGATCCTTCCCCTCCGTTTGGCGCGCCTGCGACGCACGGTCCAGATTTGGCACACCCTGCGTATACGGCGGCTGAGCCAGGTGGGCGAGGACCTGGATCAGAACCGGGCCCAGGCTGCTGCCCTGATCACCGTGCTGCTGGCCCTCGTGGTCATGACGACGGCGACCGTTGCCGTGCTCGAGTTCGAGAGCGAGGTACCAGGGGCCAACATCCGCTCGGGACAGGACGCCCTCTGGTGGTCGCTCGTAACCATGGCCACCATCGGCTATGGCGATTACTTTCCCATCACAACCGGGGGCCGGTTCGCGGCCGCAGCGCTGATGACGGTGGGCGTTGGCATCTTTGGCGTGCTGGCCAGTTTCCTGGCCAACCTCTTCTTGCCCAGGGCCTCTGATGATGGCGGAGACCCGGACGAAACCGGGGGCCCGGACGAAACCGGGAGCCCGGATCTGGCCGGCATCCAGGCCGAGCTGGCCGCGGTGAACGCGCGACTGGACGCCATCCAGGCCCTGCTCGACCAGGGCCTCCCTCCCGGCCAATCAGGCCAGGCCTCGAGCGGCACCAACCCTCACCCGGATACCGCCCAGCAAGACTGAGCTATCAAGTTGTTGGTATCGGCAGCAAGGGTACAACGGATGGGCAGGCTTCAACGGATCGGTCGCCTCTGATCAGTAAATCCTGCCGATCCGCTTTCCGATCCCCAAAGCCTCTGGCCAATTCTCTACCGGTAGTGCATTGTTTTCGGCCTGCACTGCCAGGGAACACTACGGCTGTTGCATTGTCGGAGACAAACCTCCCACAGGTTTGTCCGCTGAGCAGATACCAGCGGAAGTGGCCTGGGTTCACCCGTGCGCAGGCGCCTGAAGAAGCGAAAACCTGCGGGAGGTTGACCTGGTCAAAGGGCTTTGCAGCAGTCCTGCAGGGAACACGACGCGAGTTTGACTCTTGGGTCCTGCCAGTCTATAATAGCCTTGACAAGCCCGAGGCAAATCGAATAACCCGTTGCTCCTGGAACCACCAGAGTGGGTGAGCAGGCAACGGCAGGATTCCACAGGAAGGGAAGGGAGACCGTGGACCAAAAGTCTCCTGGCTGGCATGATTACTGCCCCTCGCCTGCGTCTGGATTCCCCGCTTGCTACAGCTCAACCACGGCAGTCTTCGAATAGATACCCCCACAAGCCCAACCCGCGATCCGAGTGCGCAGGCGGCGTGTCCTGCCCAATTATCAAGGGAGGAGAAAACATGAAACGGTCACGGTTCGCAGGAATTGCAGTCCAACTTTTGCTGTTGGGGATGCTGCTCGTAGCCATCAACACGGCGGCAAGTCTGGCCCAGGAACCTGTCCCGCCGCAACCTGAGGAGAGCGCTGCCTCGTCGTTCCAACCCCATGTTCCCCGCCGGCCGGCCAAATGGGACAACCTGGGCCTAAAGCTGGCCGATGGCCACATCACCGACCCCCTGGCCAATGGCCGCAGAGAATTCGACTGGGACAAGATCGCCTTGCTCTGGCAAAATGAGTCGGACTGGAACCTCACGGCCAAAACCTACGACGTCAACGCCAAGCTCGAGGCTCCCATCGCCAAAGACAGGCGCACGGTCACGAGGATAGACCTGGCGGGCAACATGGACATGGCCGCCGGCCATCTGGGCGCCAAACCCGGATGGATCCAGACCGTGGCCGCGTACCAAAGCGCCCAGAACCATATATTCATGATGCTTCAGCATATGGACGCCGATCTCAAGATCGACTGGATCGAGCCCTTTGACACCGGGGAAAAGGTCGCAGGCGAGTACACCGAAGGAATCTACCAGTATGGGGCCCAGATCCGCCTGGCCACCGGCGACTTTGACGCCGATGGCCTCGACGAGGTCGTCATGGCCTGGGAGGCCTATGGACCGCGTCTGTATCTCAAGGTCTACGATACAGGCGCTGGCTGGACGCTCATACCCAAAGGCAAGATCAGTGATGAATACCTCTATGGGGCCAAGTTCCTCGATATGGCCACCGGCGATTTTGACGGCGATGGCAAGGATGAGATAGCCATTGCCTTTGATGGCTATACCGAGCTGACCGTCAAGGTCTACGACGTGGACGGAAACGGCAATCTGGTGGCCAAGGCCAAGCTGGGGAACCAGGGGACGTGGCCGGGCCAGATCTCCGTCGCCACGGGTGATATCAGCGGCAACGGCGTCGACGAGATCGTGGTCGCCTTCAATCTCGTGAATTCTGTTGAAGGGACCCAACTCAAGGTCTACGAGGTGAGCAAAGACCTCCGGACGCTCACCCTCAAAGGCAGCACCAACCAACCCTTCACGCCTGTCACCCGCAGCAGCGTGGTTGGCGTGGGCGCTGGCGACTTTAACCTCGACGGCTTTGACGAGATCGCCCTTGCCTACCCCATGGGCCCCGACACCACCTATTATGGCCGGTGCTACGTGCAGGTCTACGCTGCCGACGTGACCACCGACACCCACCAGATCACAAAACTGCTCCCCAGGCAGAGGTTGCTTTCCGACTGGCTATATACCCATGGCGAGCTCTCACTGTCCGTGGGCGACATGAACCGCGACGCGGTCGACGAGATCGTGGCTGCTCAGGAAAAGAGGACCCCTGCGACGACCAGCGACATCGCGGTGGGGATCTTTTCTGTCGGCCCCCAGCTCGACTATGTCAAGCAGGAAGGCCTCACCAAGACCGGGGAGCATGTATACACGACCGCATCCAGCAACGGCCATGTGGCCATGGCCATTGGCGGCTACGACGGCAACAACGTCTACGTCGGTCAGGGCAAGTACTGGCCCCTTGAAAAGACCTTGCAGAACCTCGCCACCATCAACGCCCCGCCCAAACACAGAGACACGGTAGGCGGCGATACCGTCGACGTCAACGTCACCGATCGATGCCATCCCCCCGTCGGCCCACCCTGCACCTATGCCAAGTACGAGAATGAGCAAAAGACCAGCACCACGATGAGCCTGGAGACCCACGCCGACTGGGCCGTTTCCATCGAAGTCAAGCGCGACTTCAAGTTCGTCTCGGCCAGCATGGAAGCTTCCTACAGCGGCAGCTTTGAGGAGGAAAGCAGCAGGTACAAGTCCATCGAATTCGGATACGACGTTGAGGCCGACCACGACGACGCCGTCATCCGTATCGCCCAAGGCCTGCACGTCTGGGAGTACCCGGTCTACGCCCCAGACGCCGGCCACCAGAATGGCCACATCCTGGTCGTCTTCCCCATGCAGGTCATCCCCGAATGTGTAAAGGACTGTGAGGTCGCCACCACAGCCTTTATCTCCGGCAAGGCCGTGACCTCTGGCTACCGGCCCAACCACGAGTTTGGCAACGCCATGTCCTATTCGAATCAGGTTCCCACCGACGTCAAAACATCGATAAAGTCCGGCGCCGCATTCATGCTCGGTGCCAATCCCTACCAGATGTGGGTCAAGTGGGATGATATCAAAGAGAGCCAGACCAAGATAAGCAACGAGATGGACCTCCAAGAGTCGCTGAAAGCGACGATCAAAGGAGTAACCCTGCAGCAAAAAGGCAAGTACGGCGCGGGCGAAGTGACGGTGAACAAGGCCAGCTTTGAGACCAGCACCTCCATCCACCTCTACCTTGACGAAATCGAACAGCAGTACGCCTATGAGGTGCGCCCTATCCTCTACTGGGCCAAGCCGGATGGCCGCCTGGTGCTGGACTATGCCGTGCTGCCAGGAGCGACCGTCAAACCCCAGCCTCCCACCTGGTGGCAGAAGGAATACGGCGTCGATCCTGATCCAGCCTTTAACCTGCCCTGGAAGGACGGCGAGGAGGGGCCAGAGTGGGTGCTGGTGAGCAGAGAGATCGACCTCGACCCCCTCTCGCCCACGGCCGGAGACCAGGTGACCATCACCGCCAAGGTGCGCAACTACAGCCTGGTGGGGGTCGACAACGTGCCCGTACGCTTCTATGCCGGCGACCCGGACAAAGGGGGACAGGTGATCGGCAACGAGACCGTTGACCTCAGCCCCATGTTATCCGACGAAGCGGTGCTGCACTTTGACACCACCGGCTACGCCGGTCAGACGCTGGACATCTTTTGCGTGATCGACCCCAAGGGCACCATACAGGAGGTGCACGAGGACAACAACAAGGCCTATGCGCGGCTGCCGGTGGTACCGCCCGGCGACGCAACTTCGCCTGCGAGCTTGTCCATCTCCCCCGACAGCATCACCTTCGATCCCGAGCTGCCGGCCGCCGGCGAGGCGGTCCAGATCTCGGCCACCATCCGCGCCAGCGGCGACACCTTCACCCACGTCGCCGTCGAGTTCTGGGACGGCGACCCGGCGGCCGGCGGCCGGTATATTGGCGGGCGAATGATCCCCATGATCCTGGCCGGACAGAGCAGCACAACCAGTGTCCGTTGGGATACATCCGGCCTGCGAGGCCAGCGCGACATCTGGGTCGTGGTCCACCAGCACCCCGACGAGGATACTGCCATGGACAACCGGGCCCGCAGGGCCCTGAACCTGGAACCGCACCGGCTGTACCTGCCGGCGGTGTGGAAGAACTAGCGCCGGCCCTTCGCCGCCGGTCGCGAGGCGACGATCGGCAGAGTATCACTGGGCGAGGCCTGTCAGGCCTCGCCCAGTCCGATTACGCAAACTATGCGCGAAGCGGTGACTCCAATACCCTGCAAGCCACCGGCCCCCGACCTACGCGGCCAGGTGGCGGCCATCGAGCAGGCCCTGACTGGCAGCACCGGGCCCACCTGATGGGCCAAGCTCTCCCCCTCTCCCCCTCACCCCTTCTCCCCGTCATCCCCTTCACCATCCCCCCACAACCACAATGCCCCCAGTCGCCGGCAACAGGCCAACAGATGCCCAGGCTTCAACAGATCCGTCGCCCCTAATCCGCCAAATCCTGCCGATCCGCTGTCCTATCCCCAGTGAACCGCGGAGACGCGGAGGGCACGGAGAAAAGCCTGAAAAGACTCGGTATCCTCCGTGTCTCCGTGGTTATGTAGGCTAAGGGCTTGGCGTTAGAGGCCGTTGGCAACTGGGCCCCAAGGGTTTTCCGCCTGACCTTCGGTCCGTACCTTGAGGGTCTGGTTGCTGGCGACTGGTAACCAATGAGCGCTACACGCCACCCAATCCACCACCACCCGCACACCCGCCCCAACCACCCCACGGCAAACAAGAGCCCCACTTGCCACCCAAACTATTGTGTGCTATCATAACAATGTAGTCAGGTCAACGCAGTTTGCCAGCCCAAGGAGATCAGGATGCCAGCTTTGGAAGAGATCGTCAACCAGTTGGATTCGCTCGAGCCGGCCAGCCTGGCCGAGCTGGCCCGCTATATCGACTACCTAAAGTGGAAGCAGGGCCCAACTCCCAGCCAGATAGGCGGCAAGCCCTGGCATTTCGATCTCGTGGAACACTTTCGCCCCACCGCCGTGTCCTCCGAGTACGATCCGGCAGGCATGGAGGTCCGGGTAGGCGAAGCGGTCTGTGGCGGCGATTCGCGCATGGCCCTGTGGCAGCATCCCCCGGTGCGGGGTTCGGCCATCGTGGAGTACCAGGTGCCCGTGCCTGCCAACGTCCAGGGGCTGCGCCTACGATTCGCGACCGGCATCCGCGACGGTTCGGAACTGGCCGAGGGCAACGTCGTCGCCTTTCGTATCTTTGTCAACGACTGGCGCATCTGGAGCGACACCCAGCATGACCGTATCTGGCGCTCGTACCAGGTCGAGATGCCCGCCCTGCCCGGCGATATGGCCCGCATCCAGTTCGTCACCGATGGGCTGGGCAATCACCAGTGGGCCTGGGCCGTGTGGGGCGAGCCGAGGCTGCTGGGCCAGATCGTGGGCTGAAGTTGGGGGACAAACGCTTCGTCCCCTGAGGTATAGGATTCCGGGATACGGAACGGGAGTGCAGGCTAGCGGCAGGAAGAGGAGCCCATGGCTGAGTCGCATCCCCTGGTAGAACTGGCCCGCCGCACCATCGAGGTCTATGTAAGGAACGGGCGCCAGATCAAACCCCCGCGGGAGACGCCGCCCGAGATGCAACAGCGGGCCGGCGCCTTTGTGACCATCCACCTGCACGGCCGGCTGCGCGGCTGTATCGGCACCATCGAGCCCACCTGTGACAATCTGGCCGAAGAGGTGATCCGCAACGCCGTGGCCGCGGCCGCCCGCGACCCTCGTTTTTCGCCCATTCGACGCGATGAACTGGCGGACCTGAGCATCAAGGTCGACGTGCTCGGCCAGCCGGAGGCCGTAACCAGCCTGGCCGATCTGGACCCGGTGCGCTACGGCCTCATCGTCCAGTCTGCCTCCCATCCCTGGAAACGCGGCCTGCTGCTCCCCGACCTGGCCGGGATCGACACTGTCGAAAAGCAGGTCCAATGGACCCGCGAGCACAAGGCCGGCATCACCGACCCCAACGAGCCCGTCGAAATGCTCCGCTTTGAGGTCCACCGCTACACCTGAGCGCCAGATAGTGTAAGGGAGTCCAGAACTTGTTCGGGTTTCTACCACGCCCGATAACTCCCCCGAACAAGTTCGGGACTCCCTCTGACAACACGCTCACCAGACAGTCGTCCAGCACCCCCTCACCCCCTCTCCGCTCCCTCAACCCGGCAGCGCATCCAGCAACCGTCCCACCTCACCCTCCGTATTATAAAAGTGAGGCGACACCCGGATCACATCACCGCGCACGGAGACAATGACCCCCGCACCTTCAAGTTGCTCGGCCAGCGCCGCCGAATCGACGGCCGGATGGCGAAAACAGACGATGCCGGACCGGCGGCGCACGTCGTTTATGGGCGTTGTGATAGTACAGCCCTGCTCCTGCAGCCCGGCGATGAGGAAATCACCCAGGGCCAGGACGCGCGCTTCGATGTTCTCCATACCCACCGACAGCAGCAGATCCAGCGCGGCCTCCATGCCCAGGAGCCCCACGCTGTTGAGCGAGCCCGGCTCAAAGCGCTCGCCGCTGGTGCGTTGGGGAGAGTCGTAGCGATAATAGTCGTCCCGGTCCACCACGGCCCGCCAGCCGGTCATGACCGGGTCCAGCCGGGGCAGGTGCTCCTGGCGGACGTAGAGAAAGCCCGCGCCGATGGGGCCCAGCATCCATTTCGCGGCCTGGGTGGCCAGAAAATCGACCCCCGTCCGCGCCACGTCGAGCTGCAGCGCGCCCAGCCCCTGGATGCCGTCCACCGAAAGCAGCGCCCCCCGCTCGTGGCAGAGTTCGGCCAGGGCCTCCAGGTCGTTGCGGTAGCCGGTGCCGAACTCGACGAAACTGATGGCCACCAGCCGCGTCCGGATGTCCATCCGTTCGGCTACGTCCTCCACCAGGATGCGGTTGTCGCAAGCCGGGACAAAGCGGACCTCGACGCCGCGCCGTCGCAGGTTGGTCCAGGGGTAGATGTTGGCCGGGAACTCGGTTTCGGCGCAGATCAGGTTGTCGCCCGGCTGCCAATCCAGGCCGGCGGCCACGATGTTCAGCCCGTGGGAGACGCTCCCGGTAAAGGTTATCTCATCGCGCCCGGCGCCGATGAACCGTGCGGCCAGTTCCCGGATCCGCTCCACGCGATCATCAAAATCAAGTGCCGCCCGGCTGCCGAACTGCGATCGAGCCAGAATATAGCCGGTCATGGCCTCGGTCACGGGCCGGGGTAGGGCGCCCACCGCGGCGTGATTGAGATAGGTACAACGCTGGGTTACGGGAAACAGCTCGCGGATTGCGTCCAGATCCATCATGCACTCCTTTGGGTCAAGTGTGGTTGCTCGTCTTTCTCCACTCCGCCGCTGCGCGCGGAGGCGCTCTTTGTCAGGGCGTGGGGATCCCCTTCTATGGTGCCTGGATCGCCTCAACAATACGGGGCAGGACCTCCACAACGTCGCCGTGGATGGCCACGTCGGCCCATTGGTCAAAGGCGGTGGGCTGGAGGTTGACAATGATGGCCTTGGCCCCGCAGCCCACGGCCAGAATAGGGAATATCGGACGCGGGAGGCACGCTCGAGCGACGAACCGGCGACCAGGATCAGATCGCAGTCGCGGGCTTCTTGCATGGCCTCGTTGAGCACGCGGATGGGCAGTTGCTCGCCAAAGAGAATGATGTTGGGTTTCAGCACGCCGCCGCAGTCGCAGCGCGGTACCCGGCCCTCCCGGACGAGCTGCTGCATGCCGGCGTCCACGGCCACAACCTGGTAGCAGCGGACGCAGGTCGCTTCTCTCAGGTGCCCGTGGAGTTCCAACACCCTCTCTGATCCCGCCCGCTGGTGCAAGCTGTCGATATTCTGGGTGATGACGGTCTTTAGGGTTCCCACCGCCTCCAGATCCGCCAGGGCGGTGTGGGCTGGGTTGGGGCTGGCATCGAGCATGACGTCAACCAGGGGCCGGATCCACCGGTAAAAGTTCTCCGGCTGTACCTGAAAGGCCCAGATGGAGGCCACCGCCATGGGATTGTCCTTTTCCCACACTCCTGAACCCGGGCTGCGAAAGTCGGGGATGCCCGAGTGGGTGCTGTGGCCCGCGCCGGTAAAGGCCACCATGTGGCGTGCCTGGCGGACAAGCTCCACCGCACGTTCGATTTTGCCGTCACAGTCCATGCTTGACTCCCAGGTGGAGTAGGGGCAGGCCGCGTCTATCTCCCGGCCCCCCGCATCCTTTACGACGAAGGTGTGGGTCCTACACCAACCTCGATCGGCGCACCACCGGCCACCTTGTGCGCACAGCGCGTCGTCTCTGGCAGGCGATAGCCTCGGCCGCAGCGCAGGACAAAATCGATGGCCGTCGACAGGTCTACCCGATGGCCGATGGAGACGAACAGGGGTTTGACCCTTGCCCGGCTCCGGACCACGGCGCCAATCCTTTGGTTTTCGTCCACCAGTGGCGCCCAATCGCCCGCATTTTCGCCCGGCGCCTCGTAGGTGCCCACGAGGCGCGATTTGGCGCAGCCGACGCTGGGCCAATCCAGGATGACGCCCATATGGGCCGCCAAACCCATGCGCCGCGGATGGGCCAGGCCTTGCGCATCAAAGATGAAGAGGTCAGGCCAGATCCTGAGTTGGTCCAGGGCCGCCAGCACGCTGGGCCCCTCTCGAAAGGCCAGCAGGCCGGGCACATAGGGAAAGGTGACCGGCGCCTCGGCCAAGGCATAGCCTACCGGTTCCAGCTCCGGAAAACTCAAAGTGACCACCGCCGCGTAGGCCATCTTACCCCGAATGCTGACATCCACCCCGGCCACCATTCGTACCGAAGCGGGCGCAAAGGTCGTTTCCGTCACAACCTTCTCCGCCAGTTCAGCCTGTAGCGCCTTGGCCTCATCCAGCGGCAGGTCCCACGAATGGGAAATGGCCAGCCTCATCCCCTCCGCCCCTTTCTTCCCTTCGGCAGTGTACCGTTCTCGGAAAAAATCACCCTAAGGGCAGACCGCCCTGGGTTTCCATTCAGTCCACGGCGCTGAAGCGCCTACTACAAACGGGTCTCGCTTTTGGTCAAGGCTACGTTAATCCGCGAAAAGTACGAATGTAGCATCTACGGACGGTCCTGAGCCAGGGCGGGGCCCGTTCGCAGTGCGCGTTTCAACGCGCTATCTGGGCCGCGAGTCGAATTCTTGAACCAGAACGGCACTGAAGCGCCTACTACGAACGGGTTTCGTTTCTGGGCATTGCTGGATGAATTCGTAACAGTACGAATATGAGGCCTGAACCCGAGTATCCTACATTTCAGCCGGTTTCAACCAGCGTCGCTGCGTAGCCCTGGGCTTTAGCCCCGGGCGGTCCCTCTACCACGTCTTCCCCATATCCGCCCCAACCACGGTCGGTATAGATCGCCGTTACTTTAGCATAGAACGGATCCTTTGGCAAGCTTGACAGGCCAGACCTTTTGGGGTAAGATGCACGCGGTTTTCTGGATGAGGGGAAAGGCTTGGTGCGTGGGTTTCTGACTTTTGCCGTCTATCGTATCCTCGGAGCGCTGGTAGGGCGTTTGCCAGGGAGGGTTGGCTACTGGTTGGCCGATAGGGCAAGCTGGCTCTTCTATCGTTTCTCTCCCCAACTCAGGCTCTCTATTGAAGACAACATTCGACACGTTCTAGGTCCCGGCGTTGACGATGCCCAAATACAATCGCTGGTTCGCCAGACCTGCGCCAGCATTCTCAAGGGGCACTATGACCTCTTCCGCCTCGATCGCCTCACTAGCCAGCAGATCGGGGATCTCTTGCTGTTGGAGGGTTGGGAGAACCTCGAAGAAGCCCTGGAATTAGGCAAGGGCGCGATCATTTTCTCCGCCCATCTCGGCAACGTGGACCTGGTGATGCAGTTTGCCAACCTGCGTGGGATCCAGGCGGTGGCGCCGGTCCAGCGCATTGAGCCGGAGCGTCTCTTTCAGTACACCCTCCGCTTGCGTACGAGCCACGGCATCAGGCTGATACCCACCGACGAGCCCATGATTGGCCTATTTCGAGCGCTAAAGAGCGGAGGGGTCATTGGCCTGGCCGCCGACAGGGATGTGGCCGATTCCTCCATAGAGGTCGACTTTTTTGGAGCACCGACGCACCTGCCCGACGGACCGGTCCAGGTCGCCCTGCGGACCGGTGCAGCGCTCATCCCGGCTTTTGCCATCCGTCTGCCTGACAATTCATTCCTGGTTACGATAGAACCAGCCCTCGATTTGCAGCGTACAGGGGACAGGGAAGCCGATGTGAAGGCTGGCATGAAACTGGTCGTGGCAGCCATGGAGCGGCATATCGCCCAGCACCCGGAGCAGTGGCTGGTGATCCACCGCATCTGGCCAGACGATGACAGCAGCCCGCATTCTTGAGCTCTACGCTCGCCGCTCCTGCAATCTCGGGTGAGTAGCACGAAAGGGAGGAGAACCCATGTCCATCATTGATCGCAAGGCCCGCGAGTACAGCCGCCCCCTGCTCGTGGCTGTTGCCAACCGGCTCGACAAGTGGCATGTCACACCGAACATGGCTACCTATTTTGGCATGGTTCTGACGACCGGGGTCGCGGTCCTGGCTGCCCTGGGCGAGATCCGCTGGGCGGGCGTGGCCTACATCTTTGCCGCAGTCTGGGATGCGGTGGATGGAACGCTGGCTCGCGTAACGGGCAAGGGCAGCCGCTTTGGCGCTTTCCTGGATTCGACCATCGATCGCTTCGAGGAGTCGATCGTCTTCCTGGCATTGGCCATCTACTATGCCTACGCGGGAGGGCAGTTCGACTATCCCTACGAGATCCCACTGATCATGCTGGCGACCATCGGTTCGCTCATGGTCAGCTATACCCGGTCCCGGTCTGAGACTGTGGGTGTAGAGTGCAAGGTCGGTTTCATGACCCGCATCCCTCGCGTGGTGGTCATGATCATCGGCATGATCCTCGATCAGATGCTCATTACCCTGGTCATCCTGGCGGTGACCTCACTCTTTACGGCTTTCCATCGCATGTACCACGTCTGGCAAATGACCGGTGGCGAGGCCGGAGGCTGGGGCCCGGTTCAGGAACCCTTTGTCCTGTCTGTTCCAGTGATAGTAGGGACTGGCGAGACCGGCGAGGATGAGGAGAGAGAGGCAGCGGGATAATGAAGTATCTGAATATCCTACTGGTCTTTGTTGTCCTGGCTGTCGTAGCTGAATTCGCCGGTTGGAACCCGCTGATTGTCTTTGCTGCGGCCGGCCTGGCCATGATCCCCCTGGCGGGGCTGATGGGCACGGCCACCGAGGCGCTGGCCGTCCACACGGGCCCTCGCCTGGGTGGATTGCTCAATGCCACGCTGGGCAACGCGGCGGAGTTGATCATCACCATCATGGCCATCCGCGAGGGATTGCTGAACCCGGCCATCAACGAGCAGATGCTCGAACTGGTACGAGCCTCGCTGACCGGCTCGATCATGGGCAACATCCTGCTGGTACTGGGCCTGAGCATGCTCGTGGGCGGTCTGAAGCACGGCACCCAAAAGTTTGACCGGAGCCACGCTGGGATGAATGCCACCATGCTGATGCTGGCCGTGGCCGCGCTGGTCATTCCCTCGATCTTTAGCCACAGCATCGAGGCGGTGAACCACGACGCGGTCGAGTACCTCAGCTTGGGGGTGGCGGGGGTGATGATCGGGCTCTATGCCTTGGCCCTGATCTACCAGTTTCGCGAGGGCAAAGCCCAGACCCTGCGAGGACGACCAGCAGGCAGTGGTCGAGCAAGAGGCGCCTCAGTGGTCGGTGGCCCGAGGCGTGTTCGTGCTGTTGCTGGCCACGGGCGCCATCGTCTGGATGAGCGAGTTGCTGGTGGGCTCCGTCGAGCACGTGGTGGTACAAATCGGCATCAGCGAGTTCTTCCTGGGGATCATTCTGATTCCCCTGATCGGCAATGTGGCCGAACATTTGGTCGCGGTACAAGTAGCCGCCAAGAACAAGATGGAGTTGAGCCTGGCCATCTCGGTAGGCTCCAGCCTGCAGATTGCCCTGTTTGTCGCTCCTCTGCTGGTCTTTATCAGCCTGTTGATGGGCAATCCGCTGACGCTGGTCTTTAACCAATTCGAGTTGATCGCCCTCATGGCGGCGGCCCTGATCGCGGGCCTGGTATCCCTGGATGGTGAATCGAACTGGTTCGAAGGGGCCATGTTGCTGACGATCTTTGTCATCTTGGCCCTGGGTTTCTTCTGGCTGCCCATGTAATCGTCCTGCCTGGAAGGCTTGCAACTGCGCTCCAAAAAGGAGAACGAGGAATCGGGCAGCCGATTCCTCGTATCGCCGGGCGACCTGCCCTCAGCGCGATTTCCACCGAAAACGAACTACTGATCTGCGAGCCTGTTGCCTGAAAAGCCTATGGATACATGCGCCCCAGCAGCCGCGGGAAGGGGATCGTCTCGCGGATGTGGTCCAGCCCGCAGATCCACATCACCGTGCGCTCGATGCCCAGGCCAAAGCCGCTGTGCGGTACGGATCCGAAGCGTCGCAGGTCCAGGTACCATTCGTAGGCATCGCGAGGCAGGTCGTGGTGCTCGATCTGCTGCCTCCAGGAAGGCCAGGTCCCCGGACCGCTCGCCACCACCGATGATCTCGCCATAGCCCTTCGGGCGCCAGCAGGTCTGACGAGCGACAGGTTTCCGGCCGGTCCGGCTCCTGGGCCATGTAGAAGGCCTTGACCTGGGTGGGGATAGTGGTGGACAAAGACCGGCTTCTCGAACTGCTCGGCCACGTAGGTCTCGTGCGGTGCGCCAAAATCATCCCCCCAGGCAATGGCCGGCACCAGTTCGTCCTGGGGCGGGACGCGTTCGCCGGCCTCCGCGGCCTTGTTGATCATCTCCACCGCCTCGTCGTAGTGGATGCGCGGGAAGGGCGGCTCGATCTTCTCCAGCCGGCTCAGATCGCGCCCCAGCAGCTCCAGCTCCTTGCGCCGCTCTCGCAGGGTGGTCTGGACGATGTAGCTGACAAACTGCTCCTGGATCTCCATGTTCTCCCACATGTCCACGTAGGCCGCCTCCGGCTCTACCATCCAGAATTCCTGGATGTGCCGCCGGGTCTTGGACTTTTCGGCGCGAAAGGTCGGTCCAAAGCAATAGACCCGGCCAAAGGCCATGATGTTGGCCTCGTTGTAGAGCTGGCCGCTCTGGCTCAGGTAGGCAGGTGTACCGTGGTAGTCGGTCTCAAAGAGCGTCGTCGTCCCCTCACAGGCTGCTGGGGTCAGGATGGGCGTGTCCATCAGGATGAAGCCGTGATCGTCCAGCCAGTCGCGGATGGCCTTGATGATCGTCGCCCGCACGCGCAGCGTCGCCCACTGCCGCGAGGAGCGGATCCACAGGTGGCGGTTCTGCATCAGAAAATCGACCCCATGTTCCTTGGGGGTGATGGGATACTCGTCCGTAACAACCTGGACAATCTGTAGGTCGCTGACATCCATCTCGATGCCGCCGGGAATGACCCGGGGCGCGTTCGTCGGCGCGGACGGCGCCGGTGACGATCAGGGACGATTCCTGGGTCAGCTGTCGTGCCGTCTCAAATACCTCGGGCGTGACCTCCTTTTTAAAGACCACGCATTGTATGATCCCGGTACCGTCGCGTACCTGTAAGAACTGGAGCCGGCCCTTGCCAGTCTTGGCATAGAGCCAACCCTTGACGGTGACGGTCTCGCCGACGTGGTCCGCAATGTCCTTGATGAAAGCCTGTTCGGCCATTCGCTTTCTCCTCTGCTGCCGGTCTGACAAGCCCCTGAACGGAGCGGCTGAGCGGCTTTCTGAGCTCTGCCTGTTGGCTTGCCAAGCCCTTGTTGGTGATATGTTGCTCTTTCTAAGCCAGACCCCGGTGAATTGGGCCTGGCATTATAGCATAGATTATCTATTTTGTGAACAGTGCAAGTGAGGAGAGTGTAGGTTGGTCTCGCCAGTGGTTTTTGCATCTGCGCCAAGGCATGATATAATCTTGGGACATGACAGAAAGCTCACCAGTCCTCACGCGTTTGCAGGCCGTGGTTCATGGGCGCGTGCAGGGTGTCAGTTACCGCTACTATACGCAGCGCCGTGCCGCAGAGCTGGGGCTGACTGGCTATGTCCGCAACGAGCGCGATGGTACCGTGCAGGTTGTTGCCGAAGGACCAAAGCCTGCTGTGCAGGAGTTGCTATCGTTTCTGCATGTGGGGCCACAGACGGCTTTTGTGACCCAAGTAGACACGCACTGGATCGCCCCAACCGGCGAATTCGATCGATTTGAGGTACGCTGCTGAATGCGTAAGAACCCCGACCGGGTCGCCTGGACGGTTTTGTCGATAGCCTTCATATTCTT
Organism: uncultured Chloroflexia bacterium; assembly: GCA_963700285.1. Taxonomy (GTDB): domain Bacteria; phylum Chloroflexota; class Anaerolineae; order JAAYZQ01; family JAAYZQ01; genus CAWANP01. Next base: position 50,858 of record CAVOXA010000009.1, read on the forward strand.
TTGCCTGCTGGCCGTTGGCATCCCGCTAGGTATCCGGTCCTATCTACTCAATTCTACCGAAGATCAGGATACGCTTCTGCAGGTGATCGAGGGTACAGTCCTAGTTGACAAGGCCAACGGGGCCGACCCCATCGGCGTCACCGACTCGGCAATGCTATCTCCAGGCGACGAGGTGATTACCGACGACACGTCGTGGGCGACCCTGGACCTGTTTGATCGCAGCCATGTGACGCTTTATCGAGAGGCCAAGGTCAAGCTGGAGCAGGCTCACGCCCCTCAGTTTGGTCTGAGCAGCAAGCCCAACCAGATCACGTTGAACATGACCGGGGGGATCGTACGCGTGGGTGTAGCCCTGCCTATGGAGCGTCCAACCGATTTCCAAGTGGTCACTCCACATGCCGATGTGGCTTTGGAGGAAGGAAGCTACCGGATTGAGGTTGCCAATGAGGGTACACAGTTAACGGTACTTCGGGGGCAGGCAACGGTGGGCCAGGATGCACCTGCGGAGGTACTCCGCCAGGGCGAGCGTACTTGGGTGAACTTGGATGGTGTTCCGGCGGACCCCTTGCCCGCTGCACAGAACCTGATTCAAAATGGAAGCTTTCAGCTGCCGCTCGAGACGCATTGGGTCACGAGTACCGTGGTTTTCTCGTCAACCGTAAAGCCACCAGCGATTCAAGATGTTGAAGATGGCGGTAGGCGAGCTATACGCTTGGTACGGCGTGAACCGGATGATGGTACCCATAGCGAAGTGGCCATCCAGCAGAGATTGGATCAAGACGTGCGCGATTTTGACCGTCTGACGGTATCGATGGACGTCTTGCTTGATTTCCAGAGCCTGTCCGGGGGTGGCCTGCTTAGTTCCGAGTTCCCTATTATTGTTCGTTTGGACTACAAGGACCGTTGGGGCAGCGACAAGTTCTGGACCCACGGGTTCTACTATCAGAACCCGCAGGGCTATCCCATCGCTCCGGATCCCTGGGGCCAGCCAACAGGGGAAAAGATCCCCAGGGGGGTATGGTACCCGTACGAGTCCGGCAACCTCTTGGAGCTTTTGGGAGACAACCGCCCGGCTCAGATCACGGGTCTCACTGTCTATGCATCGGGCTGGAACTATGACAGCCTGGTCTCAGAAGTTCAACTCATCCTGGAATAGGGATGCACTGGCCTCCACCTGATACCCCGCTGTCACTCCTGCTCTCTTAGCTGTAGCTTGTAGTTACCGCGAATCTCGTCAAATAGAGCACAGTATCGGCTGCTGGCATAGTCCGGATAGGTCCAGGGCCAGGGGCGGAAGCGACCTCGCTGGTAGGTCAGCGTCACTTCGCCATAGATGCCCTGGCCCAGGTAGATTCGGTGGGCGTGGTTTTTGGTTGAAGCGAGCACGAGTTTGCCCAGAGAGACGTAGCCGGGATCGATGTTCACCCGACGCCTACCTTCCTTCGCCATCAGCCACTCCAGTTCATTGGTTCTTAGCTTGATGTCTGGCAACTGTGAGGGATCGATGAGCTGCGCAAAGGCACAGATCTGCCGCTGCAGGTTCGGCCCAAACTCATGCGCATAGTAATCGGTATGGTCAAAGGCAAACAGCTCGCTTTCAATCTCGGTGGGTCCAAAAACGCGGACCAGCGCTGCTTTGGCGTCTGAGATCAGGCCTGGCTCCCCAGCGAGGAGACTCGTTATTAGTTGGACCGGTGCTGCATCTCGTGCCGATGCCATTGACTTGCTCCCTTCCACCAAATCATACGGCAAACCCTACCTCCTGTCAATTTGGCGAGCCGTACTCAACTGTGGTATACTTTCGGGCCTGTCCGGGCCTTCCTGCCCGGACAGCCAATTTTGAACTCAGGGAAGGCACCATGACCACTGAGGTAGTAGTTGGAACTAAGCCGGTTGACGCCGCACGATTCCAAACGGACCGCGTGACGGCCATGTCTGCCTCCCACGCGGTACATGATACCTACTCTGCGTTCCTCCCTCCACTTCTGCCGATCTTCATCGAGACTATGTCGCTGACCAATACTGGGGCTGGGATGTTGACTGTCTTTTTGCAACTGCCATCGCTGACCCAGCCCTTCATTGGGCACCTGGCAGATCGTGTGGGCTTGCGCTATGCGGTCATTCTGGCACCTGCCGTGGCCGGCGCAACGATGAGCCTTCTGGGCGTGGCTCCAACTTATGGTGTTCTCGTTCTGCTCCTGCTGCTAGCAGGTATCATGTCTGCGGCGCTGCACGCCGTGGGCCCGGTGATGACTGGCCGTCTCTCGGGCAGCAGCCTCGGGCAGGGCATGGGATTCTGGATGGTCGGCGGCGAGTTGGGCCGAACGTTGGGACCAATCATCATTGTCACGGCGGTGCAGTTTCTGACGCTGGAGGGAATGCCCTGGCTGATGATAGGCGGTTTGGTGGCCTCGGCCCTTCTTTGGGTCGGGCTCAGGGACCTGTCAGGGCTCCCGACTGATTCAGAGTCGGGCCTGCACTGGCAGGAGGCATTGCGAAATATGTGGCCGTTCTTGCTACCACTGGCGGGCATAATCGTCGTACGCGCTTTTATGGTTTCGGCATTGACCACCTATCTTCCCATCTTTCTTCACAGCGAAGGATCCACCCTGTGGTTCGCGGGCATATCTCTTGCCGTCCTGGAGGCAGCCGGTGTCGCCGGGGCATTGCTTGGGGGTTCGCTCAGTGACCGGGTCGGCCGCCGTGTGGTACTGGTTGTCTCGCTGGTGAGTACGCCTATCCTTATGTTCATCTTTCTGGCTACCAGTGGCTGGCTGCGGTTTCCACTATTGCTTCTGCTCGGTTTTACTGCCCTGTCCGTCATTCCGGTCATCATGGCGCTGGTGCAGGAGAGCTTTCCTGAGAATCGCGCCCTGGCCAATGGCGTCTACATGTCAATGTCCTTCCTCCTTCGTTCGGGCGCCGTCCTTTTGCTGGGAATGATGGGCGACTCTTGGGGAATGCGTACAGCTTTTGCCGTCAGCGCCGTGCTCCCACTGCTGGGTTTGCCTTTTCTCTGGCTGCTGCCTTCGAGGCAGCGCTGAGTGCCAGGGTTGGTGCGTGTTGAACCACAACCTGTCAGCTTCAAAGCCATCCGTGCGGGTGGTGACTGTGGGCTGGTCGTCATCCCTCGATCTGCTGAGTATAGCGCAAAAGTGTGGGAGGACTGAGTTGCCGTTATGCCGGTCGGTCTTGGTCGATCAGCGATCCATCGAGTATACTGGTCTGAGCGTATCCACTTCAATGAGGAGGCAGAAGCCACGTATCGTCAGATGTCGCGTGCTCAGCGCGAAGCCGCTTTTCTGGAGAAGGCAGCCCACATGTATGGTGTCTTGGAAGACTGGTATGATCAGCATCCTGAGGCTAGCTTTGGTGAGATTGAGGCAGAGGCTTGTGGTCTCCGGCGCGAGTTGATGGGGGAGGGATTGGCCATGTTGATCAATGGTCGGGACACAGGCTATCAACAGGAAACGCCGACATGTTCAGCATGTGGACAGGCCATGGAATTCAAGGGACACCGGCGATGGGGGATATCAGGCTTGGAAGGTGAGACAACGCTGATGCGAGCCTACTACGTCTGCCCAGGGTGTAAAGGGGAGACGCTAAGGAATGATGGCCAAATCGTTCGATCTGGCAGCGGAGGCGTACGTGGATGCGGTAGGCAGCTCGATGTCGTCCGATAGTCTACGCCGCATCACAGAGGGCTGGGGGCGAAGGGTGGAAGAGCAGCGTGAAGAAGTTGCCGAACGAGCCAACGCCCCGGCACAAAGAGGGGAGAGTCCCCAAGAGCGGATGGCCCGGCACCAATATGCTGAAGGACTATGACTGTGGGCAGGGGAGATCACGAAGGTGGAAGCAGCGCTGGAGGAACTAGGCTTGGATCAAAAGCGGTGGCCTGACGAGGTGCGTCAGGCGCCAGGATACTTTGAAGGAAATCGGATGCGTATGCGCTACGATGAGTTTCGGGCAGAAAGCTATCCTATTGGGAGCGGTACAGTGGAAAGCGGTATCAATACCGTGGTCCACCACCGGATGAAACGTCCTGGACGGGGTTGGGAGCGGTCGAATGGACAAGCCATGCTGGCTGGATTGAGTGAGTTACACAGTGGTCGCTTTGAGCAAGCCTGGAAGGACACCCTGCCCTCGGCCGCATGACTGTTCCCCACAGTTCTGCGCTATACTCTTTCGCCGGGGTGGAGTTTGACAAGCGGGCCGAGTTGGGCTACAATACAGACTGCGATTGCCGCGGTAGCTCAGTTGGTAGAGCATTTGACTGAAAATCAAAGGGTCCCCAGTTCAAGTCTGGGCTGCGGCATTCGAATCGAACTGTCATAGCAGTATGCGGGCGTGGCTCAGTGGTAGAGCATCTCCTTGCCAAGGAGAAAGTCGTGGGTTCGAATCCCATCGCCCGCTCTGTCTTCAATCGGCCGTATGGCACGGCGACGTAGCCAAGTGGAAAGGCAGCGGTCTGCAAAACCGCCATCACGGGTTCAAATCCCGTCGTCGCCTCTGGGCAAACGGGCTGGTAGCGTGTGACGCTATCAGCCGTTTGTTATCGGTCATGGGGCGGTGGCGGAATGGCAGACGCTGCGGACTTAAAATCCGCTGGGGTAATACCCCGTGTGGGTTCGAATCCCACCCGCCCTACCTGTCCAGGCCCTCCCCCATCGGGGAGGGCTCTTTCTATTCCCGACTGTTATGCTAGAGAGTTGACCCTCTGGCATGAGATTCGAGGTATGATGAGTCCGCGGCAACCTGCGGTGCGAGTGCCGGCTTTGCTGCGTGCCAGCAAGACTCGGTAGCTAATGCCCATGAGACGTCGACGAGGTGACGACATGACAACAACCGTAGACGCCCGGGGGCTGGCCTGCCCCCAACCGGTGATCCAGACCCGCAAGGCGATGCAGCAGGCGGACCAGGTGCGTGACCCTGGTGGACAATGACACGGCTCGGTGACCAACGTCTCGCGCATGGCCGAGAAGGCCGGCTGGCAGGTAAACGTGATCCCCGAGGGCGACGAGTATCCGCATCGAGCTGGCCAAGGGAAGAGGCCAGGGCCGCTGAGCCTCAGCACGAGCCACCTGCCGTGGGCAAGGCCGAGGCCGGCCAGCGGACCCCTGGTCCTGGTGGTATCGTCCGACATCATGGGCCGGGGCGAGGCGGAGCTGGGCAACATCCTGATCCGGGGCTTTTTCCACACCCTGGGCGAGGTGGAGCCCCTGCCGCAGACGATCATCTTTTTCAACACCGGCGTCAAGCTGGCCTGCGAGGGCTCGCCCGTGCTGGACGATCTGTGCGCTCTGGAGGCAGAGGGGATCGAGATGCTGGTCTGCGGCACCTGCCTGGGCTACTTTGAGCTGACGGACAAGCTGGCGGCGGGACAGGTCTCCAACATGTACGACATCGCCGAGACGATGCTGGGCGCGGGCAAGGTGGTGAACCTGTAGCATGGCCGAGTACAGCGTCGTTCTCTTCCACTCCACAGCCCACGCCATCCGCGCCGAGAAGGTGCTGCTGCAGGCGGGCTTCAAGATCAAGATGATCCCCACGCCGCGCCAGCTCAGCTCCGATTGTGGCATGGCCCTGCGCTTTGACCGGGCAGAGGCGGGGCGGGTAGCGGCAGTCCTGGATGAGAACGGGTGCCCATCAACGGCATCCATGGGATCTAGCTCACTGGGCGAAGGTCGACCGAGCCCTGTGCGACTCAGGGCGCACGAAGGCTTCCCGCAAACAAGTGGGCATTACTCAGTCCGGCAAAGAGTGCCTGTACTGGCGAGCAGAGATTCTAGTGTAATGAGGATACGAAATGACGATTGACTGGAACAACGTACGGCTGACCGCGCTGACCTCGGCTGCTGGCTGAGCGTCCAAGCGGTCGCCTGACGACCTGGCGCAGGTGCTGCGCCCACTGCGAGAGACCTTTCCAGCGAAGCAGACTATCCCCAACCTGTTGGTGGGGCTGACTTCGCCCGACGATGCGGCGGTGTACCAGATCAGCGACGAGCTAGGCCCTCATCTTTACCACCGACTTTTTCACGCCGGTGGTGGACGATCCCTATACCTATGGCGCGGTCGCCGCGGCCAATGCCATGAGCGACGTCTATGCCATGGGCGGGCAGGTGGTCCTGGCCCTGAGCATCGCCGCCTTTCCGCCCAAGCTGCCCGCGGCGACCATCAGCGAGATCCTGCGCGGCGCGGCCGAAAAGGTGGCCGAGGCCGGCGGCGTGATCGCCGGCGGACACACCATCGACGACGACGAGCCCAAGTTCGGCCTGGCGGTGATGGGCACCGTCCATCCCAGCCGGGTGGGCAAGAAGGGTGGCGCGCGGCCAGGCGACCAGCTCCTGCTGACCAAGCCGCTGGGCGTGGGCATCATCACCACCGCCGCCAAGGGCGACGCAGCCGATCCGGCCCACCTGGAGGCGGCGATCCGAGTCCATGCTGCAGCTCAACCGCAGGGCGGCAGAGCTGGCCCAGCAGGTCGACTTTCACGCCATGACCGACATCACCGGCTTTGCCCTGCTGGGCCACGGCTACGAGATGGCGGCAGCCAGAGCGAGGTGCGCTTTCGCTTTCACTTTGAGCAACTGCCCTTCCTGCCCGGCGCCAAGGACTATGCCGACCTGTGGCTCTTCCCCGGAGGGGCCTGCAACAACCAGCGGACCTACGAGGCAGCACGTCACCTTCAACGGGCTGGAGGAGGAGATGCAGATGCTGCTCTTCACGCCCGAGACCAGCGGCGGGCTGCTCATCGCCCTGCCGCCGGCCGAGGCCGACCGGCTGGAGGCCCTGTGCCAGGAGGCCGGACAGGCGGTCTGGCGCGTGGGCGAGGTGGTTGAGGGCGAGGGGATTGAGGTAGTACCGTGAGGTGGGGGGTGCCGAGCCGCCACTAGATCGAGAAACCCAAAGAAAAGAGACCCTCAGAGGATTGAAACCTCTGGGGGTCTCGCGATTGGGGGAGGATGATCTGCCTTTGCCATACGCCATATCTTGCCGGCGAGGCAGCCTAATGCCGGTGCGGCCCGCCTCCGCCAATCAGGAGAGCGGCGCTCCTGGGTGAGCACCGGAATTCATAGTACTCGGCCGCAGCAGCGGACGAGGTAGCAACCCTGGGGTCATGCCTCAGCTCCGAGCAGGAAACACTCCCGGCCTTGGAGCGATACATGCTGGCGAATCGCTGGGCATCCGAGCGGACCAGGTACCGGCCGGCTTCGAACCAGGCGCTGATGCCTGGGCGGTTTTCGTCAAGCACGTCAAGCCCCGCCCCCGCGGGTTTCGCTGAAGCACTCCACGCAGGGTCGCCAGTTGCCTTGAGCACCGGGAGATTGCCATAGTTGGCAGTGCCTGGCCCTGGCTCGCTGGCAGCCAATCTCAGGGCGCCATACGCTCCGGCGAATCGCCAGTTCGTATCAACCTTTTCCTGAGCGTTGGACTTGCCGGCCGCAAGCCTGAACAGGCCATAGGACCCGGCGCCGTTGGGCATTTCGCCATCGGAGCCCGATTCGGCGACCAGGAGATGGCCAACGCCATAGGGTCCGAAACCATTGCCTGGCTCGCCAGCACTGTCGGCTGCGCTGGCTGCCAGATGGACAATGCCATAGGGCCCGTAGCCATTGCCCAGGGTGCTGGCCGCCATGTGGGCTATGCCATAAGGCCCGTAACCATTGCCCAGTTCACTGTCGGGTGCTGTGGTCTCGTTGCAAGCCGTCACAAGCACGGCTCCTATAAGAACAACCAGACAGACTACCAGCAGCCGCCACATCGGCGCCTGGGAGCCCAGACGCCCTCCCACCTGCCCCTTCCCTTTCGAGGTGGACCGGTCGATCCTCTGTACCTCGCTCATGGGTTGCCTCCTTCCAAGATTTTGGCTGATACTACTCACCTAAACGTGCAGCAGACGCGTTTTCCGGCAGTAGATCATGGGTAAGTGCCGGCAGTTTAGCAGACAGGCGCAAGGTGAACGTCATAACCACGCAAAGCATCCCAGTTTTCGATTGAGCGCTATGGCCTTGCCTTCACAGCCGGTCAGTTGTACAATAGGTAGCCCATACACCGGATTGGAGGCACCATGGACGAACTGCGAGTAGGCATGATTGGCACCGGCCGCATCTCGGATCTGCATGCCCTGGAGTACCTGGCCAACGACCGGGCGCGCATCGTGGCCGTGTGCGACGTCGATTCCGAACTTGCCCGGCAACGGGGACAGGCCTGGGGTGTTTCTGAGGACCGGGTTTTGGGCGATTACCATGACCTGCTGGCCCTGCCGGATGTGGATCTGGTAGAGATCCTGCTGCCCCACCACCTGCACTACCAGGCTACGCTGGATGCCGCGGCTGCAGGCAAGCACATCTCCCTGCAGAAGCCAATGGCTCTGACCGTTGCCGAGGCGGACGAGATGATTGCGGCGGCCGGGAACGCTGGCGTCATTTTCAAGGTGTTTGAGAACTTTATCTTCTACCCACCGGTACAGCGGGCCAAGGCCCTGATCGAAGCGGGCGAAATCGGCGACCCGCTCACCATCCGCATCAAGAGCAATTCCGGGACCAGCCCCGGTCAGTGGGAGGTGCCCCTCGCGGCCTGGGCGTGGCGGTTTGCGCCCGAGCAGTGCGGGGGCGGTCCACTGGTCTTTGACGATGGGCACCACAAGTTCTCGCTGGCCTGGTACTTTATGGGCCCCGCCGAGGAGGTCCACGCCTGGATCGGAGAGACCGAGATCATGCCGGGCTTGACCCTGGACGCACCGGCCATCATTTCGTGGAAGTTCCCCGGCAACCGATTCGGCTCGCTGGAGGCCGTCTACTCGCCGGAACTCGTGCTGGACACGGCCCACTATGCTCAGGACGACCGCATCGAGATCACGGGGACCAAGGGCGTCATCTGGATCACGCGCGGGCACGGCAGGATGCTGGACGTGCCGCCCGTGGTGCTGTACCGCGACCGGCAGACCTTTACCTATTCCGACATGCCGGTTGGCTGGGAGCAGAGCTTTATCAACTCGACCCGGCATTTTATCGACGCCTATTTCAAGGGAGAGCCCCCAAGCCTGACAGGGGAAGAGGGACGCGAGGTGCTGCGCTTTGCCCTGGCAGCGCAAACGTCGGCGCGCACCGGCCAGGCCGTAAAACCGTAAAGCGGAGGCTGCCAACAATGCTACTCACCGGCTCAGAAATCATCACCGACATCCTCGCCCGCGAAAAGGTTCCCTATGCCATCGGCATTGGCGGGCACGGCAACCTGGCCCTGGTGGACGCCCTGCGCCGCACCCAGGACCGCATCCGCGTGATCATGCCCCGCCACGAGCAAGCGGCGGTGCACATGGCCGACGGCTACTACCGCGTCAAGGGCGAACCGCTGGCGGTCTTTACCTCCATTGGCGCCGGCGCCTCCAACACAGCCCTGGGGCTGGCTACGGCTTACGTGGACTCGATCCCGCTGCTGCTCTTAATCGGGGAGACGCACACCTACATGCGCGGGGTGGGCGTGCTGCAGGAGCTGGACCGGCAGCGCTGGTCGGGTATGCCCCGCATGTTGGAGCCGGCCGTCAAGCGGAGTTGGCGGATCGACGATGCCGGGCAGTTGCCCCGGGCCGTGAGCCAGGCGTTCAACGCCATGCATACTGGCCGCCCCGGCCCGGTCCTGATCGACCTACCGATGGACGTCCAGGCCCAGACGGTCGAGGTACTGCAGGAGATGCTTGATTCGCCGGCGCGGCGGGCCCACGGCCGGCAGGCAGGCGATCCGGCAGACATACGGCAAGCGGCGAAGCTGCTGGCCAACGCCCAGCGGCCGGTGATCGTGGCCGGCGGCGGCGTGATCCTGTCGGGGGCGGAAGAGGAACTGGCCCAACTGGCCGAGCACCTGGGCGCTTGCGTGGTGAGCACCATGATGGGCAAGGGCGCCTTTCCCGAGGACCATCCCCTCTATGCCTGGCCCATGGGCACCAACGCCACTACCAGCGGCAACCACATGACGACCCATGCCGACGTGCTGCTGGCCGTGGGCGTGCGCTTTGCCGACAAGGCGGCCTGTTCCTACCGCCCTGGCCAGGCCTTCAGCATCCCGCCCACCAAGCTGCTGCACGTAGACATCGACCCCTTTGAGATCGGCAAGAATTATCCGGTAGACGTGGGCGTCGTGGGCGACGCCAAAGCGGTCCTGTCCGGCTTGGTAGCCGCCACGAGGGCGCTGGCGCCGGCCCGCAATTGGCGGCATGCGCCCTACACCCAAGAAATCGCCACCAGGGTGAGCAAATGGTGGGCCGCAAACCGGGAGCTGCGCGAATCGGACCGGTCGCCGGTCACAATGGGGCGGGTCATAACCGAGGTCCGCAAGGTCCTGCCGCCGGAGAGCATCGTGACGACCTCAGCGGGCAATATCCAGGCCCAGGTCTTCCAGGAGATGGCCTTTACCCGGCCGAGGACCTACCTCTCGGCGGGTGGATTCAGCACCATGGGCTGGTCTTACCCGGCGGCCCTGGGGGCCAAGCTGGCGGCGCCCGACGCGCCTGTGGTGGCCATGGTCGGCGACGGCGATTTCCTGATGACCTTCCAGGAGTTGGCCACGGCGGTGCAGTACAACATCCCGGCCGTGGCCGTGGTGGTGAACAACACCGGCTGGCAGGCCATCCGCGACCTGCAGCGCATCGCCTTTGGCCCGGGGACCGACTATGCGACCATGTTCGAACAGGACGGGCAACCGGTGGGCCCGCACCTGGCCGACGCGGCCCGGGCCTTTGGCGCCCACGCGGTCCGCATCTCGCGTCCCGACGAGGTGGCCCCGGCGCTGGAGGAGGCGCTGGCGGCGGAACGGCCGGCCGTGGTGGAAGTGATGGTCGACACAGAGATGGGTACCTCAGGCGGGCTGGCGCCCGGCTGGTGGGACGTACCCATCCCGGGGTATTTCCCCGAGCAGCGGGCGGCCTACGAGGAGGGACGGGCAGAAGAGCAGGTCTGAGCAGGAACTGGCCGCAGCGCTTGCGCAGCCGGCGCTAGATCACCAGCGAGCCCTCTTTGTAGACCGTGATCCGCTCGCTATCCTGCAGCACCGTGATGTCATCAAGCGGGTTGCCATCAACGACCAGGATGTCGGCCAGTTTGCCGGCCTCCAGCGTGCCCACCTGCTCGCCCAGGAGACAGCACGCGGCAGCGTTCTTGGTTCCGGCGACGATGGCCTCCAGGGCTGAAAGACCGCCTTCCTCCATCATCAATTGCAGCTCAACGGCATTCGTACCATGCATGTCGGCGATGAAGGCGTCGGTGCCCAGCGCCACCCTGACACCGGCCTCGCAGGCCCGGCGGTAGCTGCCCGCCCCCTCTTCCGCCAGCCGTTCTTCCTTGCGCTTGGACGATTCGCTGAGACCTGCCGTGTCTCGCCTATCGTCCAGGATCTTGACAATGTGCAAGGTGGGCACCAAATAGATCCCTGTTTCCAGGAACAGATCAATGGCTTCTGCATCCAGCACGTTTCCATGCTCGATAGATGTGACTCCCGCGCGCAGGGCGCTCTTGATCCCGGCGTTGCCTTCGGCATGGGCCATCACGCCTGCGCCCCACCGGCCAGCTTCATCGACGATCACATCCAGCTCTGCTGGAGACCATTCCGCGACAAAGGGTGAACCCTGGGGTGCGACGACGCCTCCCGTGGCAAAGACCTTGACAAAGTCAGCCCCCTCGCGCAGCACCTTGCGCATCGTCTTGCGCACCTCTTCGACCCCATCGCAGACACGCCAGGCATCCTCGTTCAGGATCTGCGCCCCAGAGGGGAAGTACAGTTCCATCAGGCCGCCGGTTTGCCCAATCATGCCCGAGACGACGAGCCGGGGGCCGGTAACGAGCCCCATCTCAATGGCCTGGCGCATGCCGGCATCGGCCCCGCCCGCATCCCGGACCGTGGTGAATCCGGCCCGCAGCGTCCGCTCAAGGTTCTGGGCCGCCTCAAAGTAGGAGACGGCCTTGGGCGTGAACAGCCGCTGTTCCAGCGATGCTGAGGTGGACATGATGTGTACGTGGGTATCGATCAGACCGGGCATCACCGTCTTGCCAGATGCATCCAGGGTCTCTGCTCCACCGGGGATGCTGACCTCCGCTGCCGGTCCCACGGCCTTGATCCTCCTGCCTTCGACCAGAACGACAGCATCCTCGATGGCAGCGCCGCCGCGGCCGTCAACAAGAAGCCCTGCTTTAATTGCCTGTATCATGGATTGGTCCTTTCTCGACTGTAGCAGCGTACTTCGCCTGACCCATCGAAACCTTATGTCTAGTATCACCCGCTCGATGAGGATCACCGTGCCGTGAAGCCGCTGCCCAGTCTCCCTGGCTTGGATTGTTCCCGAAAGCCCCCTTTCTGACTCGGACATTATAAAGGCATATGGGCCACCTGTCAAAGTCGTCTGAAGCGCCACAAGCCGCGCCAGGGCAGCACAGGCACCGGATTTGACAAAAATACCGCTCCCGGGTATAATCTCTAACGCTGGTCAAGTTAATCGGTTTGGCATCGTTCACCGCTCCGATTCACGCAATCGGAGCGGTGTTTCTTTGTGCCAGTCTGGACCGACTCACAGGTGATAAACCTGAATCTATCAGAGAGTCAAGAGTGCGACTTGGCTCAATGCAGTCAAGGAGTACTGAACTTGAATTTCGAACAATTTTCTTTTGACCCGCGCATCGACGCGGGCATCAAGGCGGCTGGGTACACCACGCCCACCCCGATTCAGCAGCAGGCGATCCCCGTCGTGCTGCAAGGGCGCGACGTTTTGGGCATAGCCCAGACCGGCACCGGCAAGACCGCGGCCTTTGTGCTGCCCATTCTGCAGCGGCTGACCCAAGGCCCCCGGCGCCGGGTGCGCGCCCTCATCGTGGCGCCCACGCGCGAACTGGCCGAACAGATCCACCAGGCGAGCGTCGATCTGGGCCGGAAAACGCAGGTGCGCAGCGTCACCGTCTATGGCGGCGTCAGCAAGAATCGCCAGGTCGAGGCCCTGCGGCGCGGCGCCGAGATCGTCGTCGCCTGCCCGGGCCGCCTGCTCGATCTGGCCGGCGACCGCAGCATCGACCTGTCGCACGTCGAGGTGCTGGTCCTGGACGAAGCCGACCGCATGTGCGACATGGGCTTCCTGCCCGACATTCGCCGCATTCTGAAGCTCGTGCCGGCGCAGACGCCAGACGCTCTTTTTCTCGGCCACCATGCCCGAGGAGATCCGCGAGCTGGCCGACAGCATTCTCAAGGACCCGGTCACCGTGCAGATCGGCGTGATCGCCCCGGCCAAGACCGTTTCCCACGCGCTCTATCCCGTGTCGCAGAACCTCAAGAAAGAGCTGCTGCTGGCCACGCTGGAGCAGACGGCTACGGGCCGCGTGCTGATCTTTACCCGCACCAAGTACCGCGCCCGCAACCTGGCCCGCGACCTGGAAAAACGCAAGTATCGCGTCGCGGCGCTGCAGGGCAACATGTCGCAGAACCAGCGCCAGCAGGCGATCGACGGCTTTCGGAACGGCAAGTACGACATTCTCGTCGCCACCGACATTGCGGCGCGCGGCATCGACGTTTCCGACATCTCGCACGTGATCAACTTTGACATGCCCGACACCGTGGATGCCTACACGCACCGCATCGGGCGCACCGGCCGCGCCCACAAGACCGGCGAGGCCTTTACCTTCATGGCCCAGGGCGACGAGCCGATGGTGCGCGAGATCGAGAAGGTGCTGGGGAAACGGATCGAACGGCGGCGATTGCCGGGGTTCAACTATGGCAGTTCCGCACCGGAGAGCCAAGGGCGGGGGAAGAGTTCGAATCCGTCGCGCAATGCACAAAGCAACCACAAACACAAGCAGAGCCGTGGTGGTCAGGTGCATAGGGCGGCCGCCAGTGCTGGCAGTAGGATCTAGCACAGAGCAACACACTGGTGCTCTGCTATCATTGCTCGGAGCGCGCCGGAAATCCATGCGCCAAAGTAATGACATGAACGTCACGACCGTGGTTTCAGTGCCCTAGTGGACGAAGGCAGGACAAGTGGCATACTTGTCCTGCCGGAACCACGGTCCGGGTGGCAGCCGGGTATTGGTTTGCATCCCTTGGCTCAAGTCGGGTCTGTGACCGGGCAGGCTGAGCCCAACCCCCGCGATAGCGTCCTTTTTTGCCCTGAACCGGCTTGTTGGGTATAATACGCGGCAGTAGAACTGGACATGGGGGCTGGTATTCCTGTGTCTTGCTAGAATACTTGGCGCGAATGGCGACAATGATCTCTCGATTGGGTCTGCTGCTCCTCACAATTGCCTTGCTAGGCGCTTTGCTTCTGCCGGGCCTTGAGCACCCCCCAGCGGCACAAGCCGAGGGCGAACGGCTGGTCCTCGCCTTCTACTACCCCTGGTTCGACGGCAACACCTGGAAGGGCGGCAAAGTTCCCGACCTGCCCCAGACCCTCTACAACTCGGACGATACCGGCGCCATGGCCCGCCAGATCGAGCAGGCCCAGGGGGCTGGGATCGATGCCTTTGTCGTGAACTGGTGGGGCAAGGGCAACCGCACGGAAAAGAACCTCAAGGCCCTGCTGGATGTCGCCGGCCAGAAGGGCTTTCGCCTCACGGTCGATTTCGACATCAACTCTCCGTTCATGGGTGGGGTGAGCAGCTTTGCCGACAACCTGCGCCACCTGCACACCGTCCACGCGTCGCAGCCAGCCTATCTAAAGTACCAGGGCCGGCCGGTGGTCTTTTTCTACAACGTCTCCCGGCTGCCAGTCAGCACCTGGCAGAGCCTGCGGGACCAGGCCGATCCGGAGCGCAAGGCCATCTGGATCGCCGAGGGCACGGATCTGAAATACCAGTCGGTATTTGATGGGCACCACCTGTACAGCATCATCTGGCCCAACCGCATCCCGCCGGCCCAGATACTGCCCAAGTGGGGCGACCGGGTGCGTACCCACAACCGCCAGAATGGCACGGCCAAACTTTGGGTGGCCACGGTCATGCCCGGCTACGACGACCGCAAGGTCCGGCCGGGGAACGGCTTTGCCCGTTCCCGGGATGGCGGCGAGTACTATAAACAAGCCTGGCAGGCGGCCATCGCCAGCAAGCCACAGTGGGTGGTCATCAATTCCTTCAACGAATGGCCGGAAGGGTCCTACATCGAGCCCAGCCAGGCTTTTGGGGGACTGTACATGGACCTGACGCGGGAATGGGCCGACCGCTACAAAGGAGCAGATTTCGGAGTGCAGGCTGCCGCACCCGCCCCACCACCCACCAGCATACCGCCAACACCCACGCCCGCGCCGCCTACCCCTACACCCCTGCCGCCAACACCCACATCGGTCCCCCCTGTCTATATCATCGAAGGCGAGTATCCCCTGGAAAGCCACGACCTGGGTCAGGGCTGCAGTTATCTCCTCTCAGGTGAGGATGGGCGCCCGGTGTGGCTCATTTTCTGCGCCGCCGGGCAGGGCGCGTCCCAGTCCGGTCCGGCAATCCGCTAGCAGTAGCTCCGCGTACCCGGAATTCTACAACGAAAAGAACCGCGTACCCCGCCCCGCGGGGCCTAGGCATGCGCCGTATCGGACATTGACAAGAGGACATGGGCCATGTGGCCTGCCCGAACTACATTCCAGGATTTGCCGATACCTGCGCCAGGCTGGTACTTGTTGACAACTTTGACCGGTGATTGAACTTGGCTGAACAGGCAGCTGCCCAAGCTCCCAGAAACACGTCATTCTGAGCCGGAGCGCAGCGGAGGCGAAGAATCTCCACCTACGAGAGCGAAACCACCTGAAAGAAGCGGAAGATATTCTTCGCTGCGCTCAGAACATGTCTTGAGCGTTGTCGGAGGATGACCCGCTCACGCTATTGCCTGATCAAGTTGTCAAAGTCCATTGGCCCGGCGCAAACAAGTTCAGAACCAGAGCAGGTTGGGGTTATCCCATGGGGCGGCGAGCAGGCGCGTGAAGCGCGTCGTACAAGGCATCCAGATCTGTGGGCGAGAGGTCCCGGTACGCTCCTGGCTGCAGGTCACCCAGCTCTAGCGGTCCGATGCTCACGCGGACGAGCCTGAGGGTCGGATGATCTACAGCGGCGGTCATGCGCCGTACTTGGCGCTTGCGCCCCTCGCTCAGCACCAGGCGCAACCAGGCCGTGGGTACCGTCTTCCGGTAGCGGATAGGTTTGGCCCGAAGGGGTAACTCGGGATCCGCAGGCAGCAATGCCACCTGGGCCGGGGCTGTGCGCCGGCCCTTCACCATCACGCCACGGCGCAATTCAGCCAGAGCCGAGGCGTCGGGTACGCGTTCTACCTGGGCCAGGTAGGTCTTGGGATGCCGGTAGCTGGGATGGCCCAGACGATGAATAAGCCAGCCATCGTTGGTCAGCAGCAACAGTCCCTCACTGTCCCAATCGAGGCGGCCCGCAGCATAAATGCCCGACACATCCACATAATCGGACAGCGTCTGGCGCCCCTCTGGATCGGTAAAGGCACAAAGCACGCCGTATGGTTTGTTCAACAGCACGTAGCGACAGCTATGGGTCAGAGGCAGTGGTTTCCGGTCGAGCGTGATGCGATCGCGAAAAGGGTCGGCGCGATCCTCGGGGTCGGTGATCAGCCTGCCATTCACGGCGACACGCCCGCCCCGTACCATCCCAGAGCACCGGGACCGCGAAGCAATTCCTGCCGCGGACAGTACGCGGGCAAGCTGCTGCCGGCCAGCCACCTGGCTCAGACAATCGCTGCTGCTGCCCTCAAGCCCCGTCATCTCCAAGCCATCCCGCCGTTCATCCATGGGCTGCAACTATAGCAGGATCCCAGGCGGTTGTCAACCTATTCTCCTTGGTGATTGCTCACCTCTAGCCCAGGCCTCGGAGGTGTCTTGCTGGAGCGGCTCAGGTTCGCCCCTCCAGGGATTCTGGGGACAAGGATCGCCTCGGAGTCGCTGAAAAGACCTCCGAGGCCTGGGGTTCCGGCAGCCGTCGTGCAAAGCTACCCACGGAGGCAGAGGACAAACAAGGGGTGATTTGCTCTGGCCAGCCCGCTGTGCTATACTGCTGCCATCTCAGGGGGAGGAGGCGACGAGAATAAGCCATGTCCGAGGAGCTAGTGGGCAGAATCCTGGTGGACAAAGAGACGCTGCAGGGCCGGGTCAGGGAGCTTGGGCGGACCATCTCCACTGACTATCAAGGAAAGGACTTGGTACTAATCTGCGTCCTGAAGGGCGGCGTTTCTTTCCTGGTCGACTTGATGCGCCAGATCACCATTCCACACGAGATCGATTTTCTGGCTATTTCCAGTTATGGGGTGGGAAAAAGGGAAAGCACAGGCGTTGTACGCATCCTCATGGATCTGGCCGCCAGTATTGAGGGCCGGGACGTGCTCATTGTCGAGGATATTGTCGACAGCGGCCGGACTATGACCTACTTGCTGCGTACCCTATGGGCAAGGAATCCGGCCAGCCTGCGCGTTTGCACCATCCTGAACAAGCCCAGCCGCCGCGTGGTAGAGATACCCCTTGATTATGTCGGCTTTGACATCCCGGATGAGTTTGTGCTGGGCTACGGCCTGGATCTGGATGAGAAGTATCGCAACCTACCTTACGTAGCCGTGCTCAAGGGGGAACCACCTGCAGAATAGGTAGTGTTGTCGCGATAGCTGCTCAGCAGATCGCAGACAACAACCCTGCCACCAGCGTAAAGAAAATATCGACGCGGTCCGGCGCTAGGGGGCTAACCATGTACACCCTCGACGCCAGCGTCCACATCAGCGCCCTGAACCCCCACGAGCCCCAGTCAATCGCCGGCCAGGCGCTGCTGCGGCTGTTTCACGAGCGCGCGAGCCCGCTCTATTGCCCGACGCTGCTGCCGGGGCTGCTGCCGTCTCGCTGAGATTCGATGATGCCGGCAAAGCACTGGCGCTGGCAGCCCTGGTACGCGACTGGCCCAACCAGACCCTGGTACCGCCGGACGGCGCTGTGGCGGAACGCTCCGCAGGGTTGGTGACGCGATGGCGGCTGCGCGGGGCGGACGCGGTGTATGCCGTCGTGGCCCAGCAGGTTGGCACCACCCTGATCGCGCTCGACCGCCGGCAAGTGGAGCGCCTGCCGCCTGAGGTGAGAACCGCCCGGCCAGCGGAGGGACTGGCCCAAGACCTGACAGGTTTGCCCCAGGGGGGCAGCATCTAGCATTTGTGGCATCCTGGGGTGGCACAGATCGCGCCACGATGGCCAAAAAACCTGTCAGGTCTGCTCATATACCCCATGGGCGCGATCGGGTCAACCAACTCGCCGGCATGCCCATTTCACATCCTGCACCAATCATGGTACAATGGTCCCGTCCACAATAGATGACAAGCCCTTCGCAGCACCGGCACTCATGTCGATTGGAGCATTGGGGAATTCCATGGAACAAGCCGACCTGAACTGGATCGCCAACTTTATCTGGGGCATCGCCGACGACGTGCTGCGCGACCTCTATGTCCGGGGCAAGTACCGCGATGTCATCCTGCCCATGACCGTGCTGCGCCGCCTCGACGCCGTGCTTGAGCCCAGGAAGAACGCCGTGCTCGATACCAAAACCTGGCTCGACCGGACAGGCATCACCAACCAGGACGGCGCTCTGCGCCAGGCCGCCGAACAGGCATTCTACAATACCTCCAAGTTCACGCTGCGCGACCTGCGGGCCCGGGCCAGCCAGCAGCAGCTCCGGGCCGACTTTGAGGCCTACCTCGACGGTTTTTCGCCCAACGTGCAGGAGATCCTGGAGAATTTCGAGTTCCGCAACCAGATCCCCCGCCTGTCCAGGGCCGACGCCCTGGGCACCTTGATCGAAAAGCTCCTGGACCCGGCCATCAACCTCGGCCCCGAGCCGGTGCTGAACGGCGACGGCTCGGTCAAGCTGCCGGGCCTGGACAACCACGCCATGGGCACCATCTTTGAGGAGCTGGTTCGCCGCTTCAACGAGGAGAACAACGAGGAGGCTGGCGAGCACTGGACGCCGCGGGACGCCGTGCGGCTGATGGCCAGGCTCATCTTCCTGCCCGTCGCCGGCCAGATCGAATCGGGCACCTACCTGCTGTACGATGGCGCCTGCGGCACGGGCGGCATGCTGACCGTGGCCGAGGAGACGCTGCTGCAGCTGGCCCAGGAGCACGGCAAGCAGGTTTCCACCCACCTCTTTGGCCAGGAGATCAACGCCGAGACCTATGCCATCTGCAAGGCCGACCTGCTGCTCAAGGGCGAGGGCGAGGCGGCCGACAACATCGTGGGCGGGCCGGAATACTCGACTCTGTCCAACGACGCCTTCCCGGCCCGCGAGTTCGACTTTATGCTCTCCAACCCGCCCTACGGCAAGAGCTGGAAGAGCGACCTGGAGCGCATGGGCGGCAAGAGCGGCATGGTGGACGCCCGTTTCGTCATCAACCACGCCGGCGACGCGGAATACTCGCTGGTCACGCGTTCCAGCGACGGGCAGTTGCTCTTCCTGGTCAACATGCTGAGCAAGATGAAGCAGGACACCGAGCAGGGCAGCCGCATCGCCGAGGTACACAACGGCTCGTCGCTCTTCACCGGCGACGCCGGCCAGGGCGAGAGCAACATCCGGCGCTGGATCCTCGAGAACGACTGGCTGGAGGCCATCGTCGCCCTGCCGCTGAACATGTTCTACAACACCGGCATCGCCACCTACATCTGGGTGCTCACCAACCGCAAGCCGGCCCACCGCCGGGGCAAGGTGCAGCTCATCGACGCCACGGGCTGGTACCAGCCGCTGCGCAAGAACCTGGGCCAGAAGAACTGCGAGCTGTCGGAGGCGGACATCGAGCACATCTGCGAGACCTTCCTGGCCTTCGAGGAGGGCGAGCAGTCCAAGATCCTGCCCAACGGCGCCTTTGGCTACTGGAAGGTGACGGTCGAGCGCCCACTGCGCCTGCGGGTGGACCTGTCGGAGGAGAAGCGGGCCGCCTTTCGCCAGGCCTGCGCCGAGGCCAAGGAGGAGGAACTGGCCGATCTGATCGACCGCGCGGCCGCGCACCTGGGTCCGGGACCGCACGACGACTACAACCTGTTTCTCCAGCAGTTGGACCACGAGGCTCTGTGGCCTGTGGTCAAGCTCACCGCCAAGCGCCAGAGGCTCCTGCAGCGGGATCTGGCCGAGCGCCACGACGACGCGGCGCCCGTCGTCAAGAAGGTGTACAGAGCCGGGCAAGGGCGGCAGCCAGGCCGCCATCCAGGCCGACCCGCTGCGCGGCCGCTACACCGCCCAGGTGGGGGCAAGATCCCAGCGTGGTGGAGTACGAGCCAGACAGCGATCTGCGCGACACCGAGCAGGTACCGCTGCTGGAGCCGGGCGGCATCGAGGCCTTTATCCGGCGCGAGGTGCTGCCCCACGTGCCCGACGCCTGGATCGACGAGGAGGGGGCCAAGATCGGCTACGAGATCTCGTTCACGCGCTACTTCTACCAACCGCCGCCGATGCGCAGCCTGGAGGAGATCCGCGCCGATATCCTGGCGCTGGAGCAGGAGACGGACGGGCTGCTGGCGTCCATTCTCGACCTGGAGGGGCCGGCCTGATGACAGAGATGCTGTTCATCAGCAGCGTTCAGCTTCCCGAGCCACGTTTTGAGTAGCGGGGCGATCACTTTGTCGTCACCCTCTGGCGTCACTGGCTGGCCGAGGCCGAGATGGACAGCCTGGGGCTGGCTCCCCGGCAGCGTGAGGCGGTGGCCCTGGTCCTGCGCTTCGGTCGGGTCACGAACCGAGCCTACCGCGAGGCGACCGGGTTGACCAGACAGACAGGGCTACGCGATCTGCAGGACCTGGTCAACAAGGGGGTGCTGGAGATGGCGGGCGCTGGGCGCGGCGCTTGCTATGTACTGAAGAGGAAAACGCGACATTAATGCGACATATGCGACAGTGGCGATCCCAGCGGGAAAATGCAACATGAACGCGACAAACGCGACACGCCGCGACACGGGGTGGAAACTGATGGCCCACTACCTCGACCAGCCACCGCCGATGCGCAGCCTGGAGGAGATCCGCGCTGATATCCTGGCCCTGGAGAAAGAGACGGATGGATTGTTGGAGTACATTCTGGTGGATATCAAATTTGCCCCTCCAGGGCAGCCTACGATTCACAGGGAGTGACCAAGGATGTCTAATTTTGACTCGACCAAGATGGGCCTGGGCGAGATTCTTGTCGAAATCATCAAAGGCAAAATTCAGTTACCCGATTTCCAACGCGGTTGGATTTGGGACGATGAACACATTCGTTCTTTGAGGCTGAGTGGCACATATACCCAACACGTCAGTTCCCGCGAAAGCGGTGATGCGAGAATCCAGACAGGTCTGGAATGGAGAACATACAACCACCCAACACGTCATCCCCGAACGACTGATTCTCGGGAACAGCGGAACGCGCAATCCAGGCACACCTAAGGAACCGGTGAAGAAGAAACAACCTGCCGTCTACATCTTGGCCAGCAAACGCAATGGCACACTCTACATCGGCGTTACCAGCGACTTGGTGAAGCGCGTTTGGCAACACAAGAATGACGTGCACGAGGGCTTTACGAAGAAATACGGCATCCATACCCTGGTCTACTACGAAATACACACAGACATGACCGAGGCCATTGTCCGCGAGAAACGGCTGAAGAAATGGAACCGCGCATGGAAGATCGAGCTGATCGAAAAGGACAACCCCCAGTGGCACGATCTATGGCCGGAGCTTGGCGCTTGAGCGTGGTCGCGGGCTTGATGCGGACATCTGGCTGTGCAGGAAGATGTGTGAGAAACCGCCTGGATTCCCGCGTGCGCGGGAATGACGGGGATAGCATAGCATGATCCATCAGATGAAGCCATACCCCGCCTACCAGGACTCCGGCGTGCCATGGCTGGATGAGGTGCCGGAGCACTGGGAGGTAGCGCAACTTGGCCGAATTGGCACCCTCTCAAAGGGTAGAGGCGGTACCAAAGAGGACGAGGCGATTGAGGGTATGCCGTGTGTGAGATATGGGGATCTCTACAGCACGCCATCAGTACTTCATCAAGAAAGCAAAGGCCTGTGTGTCGATCGATCGAGCCGCTGACTATGCGCCTATTGAATATGGCGATGTGCTGTTTGCTGGCTCAGGTGAGACTATTCAGGGGATCGGAAAATCTGCGGTAACCTCCTATCCGAGCCTGCTTGCCTAACGCTCAGAGCCTACCCTGCCTACCAAGACTCCGGCGTACACTGGCTGAAGTGGGTACCCAACGGCTGGAGGACCCTTCGTGGCAAGAATGTCTTTGCGGTGGTGATGTGCAGGCCCACGACGGGCGACGCAGAGATTCTGACTGGCTCTTCCGCAGACGGAGCTGTCCGCGTAGTCAAAAGAAAGTCACCATGTTCAAGGCTGAGTCCTATGTTGGGCACAAGCTGTGCTGGCCTGGTGATCTAGGAATCAACAGTCTTTGGGCATGGATGCTGGGACTCGGCTTTTCCGAACATCATGGTCTCGTGAGTTCTGCTTACGGCGTTTACAGACCGAAATCTCCGTTCAGGTCGCAGTGGCGGTTCTTTGAGCATCTGCTGCGGTCTGCTGCCTACAAATGGGAATTGCAGACGAGATCCAAGGGCGTATGGCTCTCCCGGCTGCAGCTGTCAGATTCCGCTTTCTGGATCGCACATCGCGACCCTCCCTGAACAAGCCGCCATCGCCCGCTTCCTCGACTACATCGACCGGCGCATCCGGCGCTACATCCGCGCCAAGCGGAAGCTGATCGCGCTGCTGGAGGAGCAGAAGCAGGCCATCATCCAGCGCGCCGTGACCCGCGGCCTCGACCCCAACGTGCGCCTCAAGCCCTCGGGCGTGGAGTGGCTGGGGGAGATACCTGAGCATTGGGAAATGCGAAAGCTCGAAACCTTGGGAAGTTCTATAGGGCGTGGGATTGCCAAAGCAGAATCACGGAGACGGGAGTTCCCGCGATTCCTTACGGTGATATCTACGACCCGGTATGGCGTTGAGACGGCACAGTGAGTAGGTGTACTTCACCTGGGGTTGCTGCAAATGCGCAGAGGATTCGACGGGAGACCTGCTCTTCACCGCGTCTGGTGAAACGCTCAACGACATCGGCAATGGCAACATTGTACGCAGATCGACGTCCATGTATGCATGGAGACATCAATATCCTGCGATTGGGCGAAGGCGAAGCGGCTATACGTGAGTTCATGTGCTGACTCTGGTTATTGGCAGTCCAGCAGAAGTCCGCTTTCGGTCGCGGCGACATCATTGTGCACAATCTGCATCGAAGCTGAACGATCAGGATTGTCGTCCCGCTTCCGACCGCAAGAGGAACAGGCTGCAATCTGCGCAGTTCCAGGCATTGACCAAGCTATCGATCACGCCATTCGAACGTGCCCAACCGAGAAATCGACCTCATCCGCGAATACCGCACCCGCCTCATCGCCGACGTGGTGACGGGCAAGCTCGACGTGCGCCAGGCGGCGGCCAGCCTGCCCTACGAGGCCGAAGAACTGGAGGGCTGGGACGATCTCGAGGCGGAGGGGGAAAGCGACGAGCACCTGTGTGAGAAGGTAGAGGGAGAGGACCTGTGAAACCATACGAACCGCAGCGACTGCCCCTGGACTGCATCGACTGGGCGGCCCACGTTACGCTGATCGGCCGGGCCAACGCCGCCCTGGCCCGCTACGACGGCATGCTGCAGAGCATCGTCAATCCGGCGGTGCTCCTATCGCCCCTGACGACGCGCGAAGCTGTACTCTCTTCGCGGATCGAGGGTACGCAGGCCACGCTGGGCGAGGTGCTGGAGTTTGAGGCCGGCGAACAAGAGCCGCTCGATCCGTCCCGCAGGACGGACATTCACGAGATCCTCAACTACCGCCGGGCCATGGGCCAAGCCGTCAGCGACCTGGAGACGCGGCCCTTTTCCCTGAATCTGCTCAAGCAGCTCCACGCGACATTGCTGGACAGCGTGCGCGGCCGCGACAAGTCCCCGGGACAGTTCCGGCGGGCCCAGGTCTATATCGCTCCCCAGAGAGAGCCCATCGAGCAGGCCACCTACGTGCCCCCGCCTGGGAACAGGTGGAGCCCGCTATGGACAACTGGGAGAGGTATCTCCACAGCCGAGGAAAAGGACCCGCTCGTCCAGTTGGCGGTCGCCAAGGCCCAGTTCGAGCTGATCCATCCTTTCCTGGATGGCAATGGCCGGCTGGGGCGAATGCTGGTGCCCATCTTTCTCTTTGAGAAAGAACTGCTGGCGGACCCCATGTTCTACGTCAGCGCCTACCTGGAAGAGCACCGCGACCTCTACTACCAGCGGCTGCAAGCCATCTCGCAGGAGAACGACTGGAACGGCTGGGTGGCCTTTTTCCTGACGGCCCTCGTGGAGCAGGCAGGCACCAACTTGCTCAAGACCCAGAAGATCATGGCGCTCTATGAACGCATGAAGGTGGATGTACCACGTATCACCCGGTCCCAGTATGCGATCCAGGCCATCGATGCCCTGTTCGACCGGCCTATCTTTCAGACGGCTGACTTTGTGCAGTAGATCGGGCATCCCGAGAGACACGGCATTGAGGATCTTGAAGCGGCTCAGAGAGGGAGATATTGTACACGAGTTGCGCCCGAAACGCGGCCGGCGCGGGGCGATCATGGTCTTTTCTGAGCTGCTTCCAGATTGTGGAGGAATAGATTTGTGTTGCATGTATGCCACACAATGTAGTTTGTGTTGCACGAAATGCGATTTATGCAACACAAATCCCTTTGTGTTGCATGGGCGCCACACAAACCTGCAGCGCACGGGCGCTTGTTGAGTTGTTGAGCGGCTGACAGGCAGTTTGTGCAGGCATACTCTGAAGTGATATGTCGATGTTTCGCGCGAAACATCGACACGTTCAGAAAACCTGTCGATGGCATCGACATACCCGCGTGGCGGGGAGAGCCCCTGCTGTGACCCGAGACAATCATGTGATGTCGAGAAGGTGTTTGTGTTTCATGAAACGCGATTTGTGGGGCACAAAGGATTTTGTGTGGCACCTATGCCACACAAACCCCGTTGTGTGGCACGAAATGCGATTTGTGCCACACAAACTGTGGAGATAGGCCGTGACCACCGATACAAGTGAAAAGGGACTGGAAGCCCTCATCGTCGCCGCCATGACAGGCGATGGCAGCCAGCCGCTGCCCGCGTCCGGGACTCGGGAGACGGGCATCGCCTATGGCGGCGACAGGCTGGATCGCCGGCGACCCGAACGACTATGACCGCGAGTACGCCGTGGACCTGGCGCAACTGGCCGCCTTCCTGCGCGCGACGCAGCCCCAAACCGCCGAGGCGCTGGATCTGGACCAGCGACAGCCCTACGCGCCGCCAGTTCCTGGCCCGGCTGCAGGGCGAGGTCGCCCGGCGGGGCATCATCGACGTGCTGCGCAACGGCGTCAAGCACGGACAGCACTCGCTCGACCTGTTCTACGGCACGCCCTCGCCGGGCAACGTCAAGGCCGCCGAGCGCTTTGCCGCCAACCGCTTCAGCGTCACCCGCCAACTGCGCTACAGCCGCGACGAGACGCGGCGCGCCCTGGACCTGGGCCTGTTCATCAACGGCCTGCCCATCGCCACCTTTGAGCTGAAGAACAACCTGACCAAGCAGACGGTGGAGGACGCCGTGGAGCAGTACCGCCGCGACCGGGATCCCGCGGGAACTGCTCTTCCAGTTCGGCCGCTGCGTGGTGCATTTTGCCGTGGACGACCAGGAGGTGCGCATGTGCACCCACCTCAAGGGCAAGGCCTCCTGGTTCCTGCCCTTCGACCAGGGCTGGAACGACGGCGCGGGGAACCCACCCAATCCCCGACGGGCTCAAGACCGACTACCTGTGGAAGCGGATCCTCACCCCTGCAGGGCCTGACCGACATCCTGGAAAACTATGCCCAGATCGTCGAAAAGAAGGACGAAAAGACGGGCAAGAAGAGAAGGGAGCAGATCTTTCCCCGCTACCACCAGCTCGACGTGGTGCGGCGGCTGCTGGCCGATGCGGCGCAGCACGGGGCGGGCCAGCGCTACCTGATCCAGCACTCGGCGGGCAGCGGCAAGTCGAACTCGATCGCCTGGCTGGCCCACCAGCTCATCGTCCTGCGCAGCGGGATGACTGGCCCCGATGGCGCTCGGGGACAGGTCTTTGACTCGATCATCGTCGTCACCGACCGGCGCATCCTCGACAAGCAGATCCGCGACACCATCAAGCAGTACGCCCAGGTGTCGGCCACCGTCGGCCACGCCGAGCGCTCGGGCGACCTGCGCCGCTTTATCGAGAGCGGCAAAAAGATCATCATCAGCACGGTGCAAAAGTTCCCCTTTATCCTGGACGAGATCGGCAGCGAGCACCGCGGGCGGCGCTTTGCCATCATCATCGACGAGGCCCACTCCAGCCAGGGCGGGCGCACGGCGGCGGCCATGAGCATGGCCCTCTCCGAGGCGGGCGAGGCGGCCGAGGAAGAGACCTTCGAGGACATCATCAACCGCATCATGGAGTCGCGCAAGATGCTGCCCAACGCCAGCTACTTTGCCTTCACCGCCACGCCCAAGAACAAGACGCTGGAGATTTTTGGCGAGGCGTACCCGGAGGGCGAGCAGGTCAAGCACCGGCCCTTCCACAGCTACACCATGAAGCAGGCCATCCAGGAGGGCTTTATCCTCGACGTGCTGAGCAGCTACACGCCGGTCGCCAGCTACTACAAGCTGGTCAAGACGGTGGAGGCCGACCCCGAATTCGATACCCGGAAGGCGCAGAAAAAGCTGCGCCGCTACGTCGAGTCGCACGACCACGCCATCCGCCTCAAGGCCGAGATCATGGTCGATCACTTTCACGACCAGGTGCTCGCCCTGCGCAAGATCGGCGGCCAGGCGCGGGCCATGGTCGTCACCAGCGGCATCCAGCGCGCCATCCAGTACTATTTTGCCATCCGCGACTATCTGGAGGAGCGCAAGAGCCCCTACCAGGCCATCGTCGCCTTTTCCGGGGAGCACGAGTACGGCGGCGCCAAGGTCACCGAGGCGTCGCTCAACGGCTTTCCCAGCAGCCAGATCGCCGACAAGATCCAGGAAGATCCCTACCGCTTTCTGGTGTGCGCCGAAAAGTTCCAGACCGGCTACGACGAGCCGCTGCTGCACACCATGTACGTGGACAAGATCCTGTCGGGCATCAAGGCGGTGCAGACCCTCTCGCGCCTGAACCGCGCCCACCCGCAGAAGCACGACGTCTTTGTGCTCGACTTTATGAACGACGCCGACACCATCCAGGCCGCCTTCGCCGACTATTACCGGACCACCATCCTCAGCGAGGAGACCGACCCCAACAAGCTGCACGACCTGAAGGCCGACCTCGACGGCTACCAGGTCTACAGCCGAGGAGCAGGTCGATGCGCTGGTGGAGCTGTACCTCGGCGGGGCCGACCGCGACCGGCTGGACCCGATCCTCGACGCCTGCGTGGCCGACTACAAGGAGCTGGACGAGGATGGCCAGGTGGGCTTCAAGGGCAAGGCCAAGGCCTTCACGCGCACCTACAACTTTTTGGCGTCGATCCTGCCCTACACCAACGCCGAGTGGGAAAAGCTGTCCATCTTTTTGACCTTCCTGGTGCCCAAGCTGCCCGCGCCCGTGGAGGAGGACCTCTCCCGGGGCATCCTCGAGACCATCGACATGGACAGCTACCGCGTCGAAAAGCAGGCGGCGATGGAGATCGCGCTGGCGGACAAGGACGCTGAGATCGAGCCGGTGCCCACCAGCGGCGGGGGCTTCACGGCCGAGCCCGAGCTGGACCTCTTGAGCAACATCCTCAAGGCCTTCAACGACCAGTTTGGCAACATCCCCTGGGCCGACACCGACCGCGTCCACCGGCTGATCACCGAGGAGATCCCAGCGCAGGTCGCGGCCGACACGGCCTACCAGAACGCCAGGCAGCACTCCGACCGCGCAGAACGCACGCATCGAACACGACAAAGCACTGGCCCGGGTCATGATCGGCGTGATCAAGGATGACACGGAGCTGTACAAGCAGTTCAGCGACAACGAGTCCTTCCGTCGCTGGCTCCTGGATACCGTCTTTGACCTGACGTATGAGACGGCTGCAGCATGAGCAGCTTGGGAACTAGACTTCGGCTACTGCACACACCCGTGTCTTGTGCACCTGAGCGTCCCGCCATTCCCCCATCCTCGCCGGCTCATCCGTCAATCGATCAATCTCCAGCAACCGCTCCAGCCACCGGCGACCTAGATAGACCCTAAGCCCATTGGTCACAAGTTAAGCTCTTGGGTAGACTGTCAAGTCTACCAGGCGGTATGTCAAAATGGTGATTCAGCCTCTCTCGTTTGACGTAACGCATGTTTCGGCGCAAAATGGGTGCATGAGTGACACAAGCAAACCAACCAAAGCGCCGAAAAAGACAAGTTCCGTGCGCCACACACGGGCGATCCAGCGAGACCGCAGCAAGCGGCCGGATGTCGCACCACCCGACGAGCAGATCGCCAGTCGGCTGAACGAGATCATTCATCCGGCCACACTGGCTCAGGTCGCTCACTTTCAAGATCTTGGGCTGCGTGAACGAACCTTGACCCTGCCGGTCATGGTTGCCCTCGTGTTGAGCATGGTGTGGCGCCACATCGGTTCGGTCACAGAGCTGACCAAGATGATGATTACAGAGGGCTTGCTGTGGGCCGAACCGCGCAAAGTCAGCCAACAAGCCTTGTCGGAACGGTTCCGCACTTTTCCATCTATCCTGTTTCTGCGAGTTCTCCTGGCGGTTCTGCCACTGATGGAGACGCGCTGGAAAAGCCGACAACGGCCTTTGCCCGCGGAGATTGCCTGGGCGCAGGAGCGCTACACCAAAGTCATCATTCAGGATGGGTCCACGCTGGACGCCTTGCTGCGCAATGTCGGCTTGCTGAGGGATGCGGAAACGAATCCGTTGGCCGGGCGCATGACGGCGTTGCTGGACCTGTGTTCGCGGCTGCCGCGTCACATCTGGTACGAAGAGGATGCCCAAGCCCATGATCAGCGGTTTTGGCCGCGCATTCTGGAGCTGCTCCAGGTCGGCAGTTTGCTTCTCTTCGACCTGGGCTACACCAACTTCAGTGTCTACGCTTTACTGACGACGGCAGGCATCACTTTCGTGACACGAGCCAAGAGTAACCTGGCCTATGAGGTCGAACGTTATCTGCAGCGGACTGCCCAAGTCCACGAAATCCTGGTTTGGATTGGCAAGGGCGACGACCGGAAGTTGGTTCGCCTCATCCAGGTTTTGTACCAGGGCAAGTGGTACCGCTACCTGACCAATGAATTGGATACGGAGCGTTTGCCGGCGCCCTACGTGGTGGCACTTTACTGGCAGCGCTGGCGAATCGAAGATGCGTACAACATCGTCAAGCGGTTGCTGGGTCTGGCATACTTCTGGGTTGGCTCGCAGAACGGTGTCGAGCTTGAGTTGTGGGCCACCTGGTTGTTGTATGCTGTTTTGGTCGACTTGACGGACGCTATCGCCGAACATCTGAACAAGCCGTTCGCAGCGATTTCTATGGAGATGGTCTACCGGAGCATCTATTATTTCGCCCAAGCGTACCATCGGGGCGAAACGGACGACCCCGTCGTCTACCTGGCCGACAATGCAAAGTTGCTCGGGGTTGTCGAACGCAAACGGAAACATCGACCGTCTCCACTTGAGCTGCTCGACTTGACAGATTCATCAGATCCCTAACTTGTGACCAATGGGCTTAGGATCTGGGGTGACTGCGACCAGCAATTAGACCCCAAGGGTGCGGATCTTTGGTCCGGCGGAAAGCCCTTGGGGTCTGGGGCGACCGGGAGGGAATCAGCATGTCCACCAAACGCTGGATCATCTTTATAGCTGCGGAGCTTATCCCGCCGACGCTCTTTCTGATTGTCCTGACGGCTGTTGGCTTGTTCCGCCCGGAACCGACCTTGGGCGCCATTGGCACCGTCCTGGCCACCTACGGGGGGTGGGCGGCGTTCCTGCACTATGTCAAACTGCTGGACTTTCTGCGGGAAATCGCCCGGACAGCGGAAGGCGCGTCTACTACGGCACCGGCAGGTCAAAGCGTGATGGCCGGGGGGGATATCCGGGACAGCGAGATCCGGCAGGCAGGCGGGGATATTATTGAAGGCGATCAGATCGTCTACCAGACCAGCGCTGCCCCCATCATCACCACCCCCTTCAACCTGCCGCCGGACCTGGGGGATTTTACGGGGCGGGAGGCGGAGGTGGCGGCGGTGCGGGAGCAGCTCCTCGTCGAGGGGGCGATCAACATTACGTCTGGGATGGGGGGGATTGGGAAGACGGCGCTGGCGGTGCACGTGGCGCACGGGCTGGCCGGGGAGGGGCGGTTTCGGGGACGCGCAGCTGTATATTGACCTGCTGGGGACGCGGGTGCCGCCGATGGCGGCGGGGGCGGCGCTGAATGCGCTGGTGAGCGCGGTGCTGGGGCCGGACCCACAGCGGACGCGGGACGTGGGGGAACTGACGGGCCTGTGGCGGGGGACGCTGCATGAGAAGGATGCGGTGGTGATCCTGGATAATGCGGCAGGGGCGGAGCAGGTGCGGCCGCTGCTGCCGGGGGATGGGTCGTGCGCGGTGCTGGTGACGTCGCGGCGGCGGTTTGCGCTGCCGGGGGCGAAGCGGCTGGACCTGCGGCGGATGCGGGATGGGGATGCGCGGGCGCTGCTGCGGGGGCTGGCGCCGCGGTTGAGCGAGGGGGAGGCGGGGGAGATCGCGAAGGCGTGCGGGTGCCTGCCGCTGGCGCTGCGGGTGGCGGGGAATTACCTGGGGCTGAATGATGATTGCGCGGTGGGGGATTATCTTTCGCGGCTGGGGCATGAGCGGCAGCGGCTGAGGGTGCTGCGGGACCCGGACGACCCGGACCTGGACGTGGAGGCGGCGATCGGGTTGAGCGTGGGGCAGTTGGAGGATAAGCTGCGGGAGGCGTGGGGACTGCTGGTGCTGTTTCCGGCGCCGTTTGACCAGGCGGGGGCGGGGGAGGTAGTGTATCAATTTCGGTGGAAATGCCACCAAGCTGACCTGTCATTCCCGCGATGCTTGCCCCCGAGGAGTCGGGGGGGGGCGGGAATCCACGCGACTGGCAACCGTCACCTTCGCAGAGTGGATGCCCGCCAGAACCATGCGGGCATGACAGGATCGTTAGTGGAGGCCTGCCAGAACCATGCGGGCAGTCACCCTTCTTCCTTCGCTCACATAGGGTCCGTCCCAACTCAAACTTCCACCGACTTGTATGCACCGCCAACAGCGGGCCTTTCTTGACGGAAGGTCAAAACCTGGTATAATGGTTCTTGGCTGCTTCTTTCCCTATCAACCATGTATCCAAGGAGGAGGGACCCGTATGGCCAAGAGCAAGACCGTGCTGGTGACCGGCGTGGCCGGCTATTGGGGCGCGCAGGTGGCCGACCGGCTGGTCACAGAGACCGATTTCCACGTCATCGGTTTGGATGCCAGCCGTCCGGAGCAGGCGGTCCAGGGCCTGGACTTTTTGCAGATCGACGTCCGCAACCCGGCGTTGGTGGACCTGCTGCAGAGCGAGGAGGTAGAGGCTGTCTGCCACCTGGCCTTCGTGGACACCCTCCAGCCCAACGAGGCGGCCTTTGACCTCAACGTGATGGGCACCACCAAGCTGCTGGGGGCCTGTGCCGAGGCGGGGGTGTCCAAAGTGGTCCTCAAGAGCAGCACGGCCGTCTATGGCGCCCGGCCCTCCAATTCAGCCTTCTTGACCGAGGACCATCCCCACCGCGGCAGCAAGCGTATTGGAGCCATCCGGGATCTGGTCCAGATCGAGGCTTTCTGCAATGGGTTCTGCCGCGAGCGGCCCGAGATGGCGCTTACCGTTCTCCGCTTTGCCAACATCATCGGGCCTACGGCCGACACGCCGCTGATCCGCTACCTGACAGACCGCTGGGCGCCCAGCCTGCTGGGCTTTGACCCGCTGATGCAGCTCATCCACGAGGATGACGTGGTGGATGCCCTGGTCCACGCGGTGCTCCATGACGTGCCGGGCGTCTTTAACGTCGCTGCCGAGGACGTCCTTCCCCTGAACAAGGTCCGCGGCCTGGCCGGCAAGCCGCGCCGGGCTGTCTTCCATCCCTTTGCCTACTGGAGCCAGGGGCTGCCGGGCCGCCGGAGCCTGGGCTTTGGCCGCCACCTGCCGCTGGACCCCGATTATCTCCGCTATCCCTGCGTCGCCGACCTGACAAAGATGCGGGACGAGTTGGATTTCGCGCCCCGTTATACGGCCGAGGAGGCGCTGCTGGAGTTTGCCGAGCAGCGGCGCCTGCGCCAGGTTCTGCCCAAGTCGGCGGTGCTGGCCCAGAGTGAGGAGCGGCTGCGGGCCATCATCGAGTACCGGGAACGGGGCAGGGAATGGCGGGAGGGCACGTCGGTCGGAGAGACCGTGGGGGCTGTGAGCGGTGAGGAGGGTGCGGGCGCAGCGAGCCCGGATCCAGAGGTTGGGGCTGGGAGCCATGTCGAGCAGGGAGGCCAGGATGAGTAACGAGGAGACGCGAGCCCGATGCCAGGCCCTGACCCAGACGGGCGAGCCGTGCAAGAATTACGCGCTGGACGGTTCGGATTATTGCCGGGTCCATGCCAAAGGGGCGCCGGTCGGAGACCTGGCCCAACAAGAGGGGGCGCCGGTCGGAGACCTCGCCCAACAGCGATCCCAACGGGAGATCGCCGATGACCAGGTGCGCGACCAGTTGATCGCCGAACTGGACGAGCTGACGGAGCGGGTGCAGGCCGCCTCGCCCGACTACCAACCCCCGCCTTTTTCAGCGAAGCGCTTTGTGGCGGTCATCGAGGAACTGTTGAGCAGGCTGCCGGTGGACGCCCAACTGGACGCCCTGGACAAGCTGCGCGACGCCCTGAGCAAGGACTTGCTGGACATGGAGCTGGTCAAGGGCGCCTGGTACATGATCAACCACACAGTGGCCTACAATGCGGACGTGATCAAGCGCCGCGCCACCGGTGAGTATGACGTCGACGAATGGGGGCTGGATTGGGAGTTCCTCGAGGCGGTGCTGCCCTTTTTCAACTTCCTGTACAAGATCTACTGGCGCGTGGACAGCAGCGGCCTGGACAACATACCGGTGCAGGGGCGGGCGCTGCTGGTGGCCAACCACTCGGGCCAGTTGCCCTGGGACGGCATGATGGTCGCCACGGCCGTGCTGACCGAGCATCCGGCCCAGAGGCTGGTGCGCACCCTGTACGGCACGGTGGTTCCCACCCTGCCCTACCTGTCGGCTTGGGCGACCAGGCTGGGGCAGACCCTGGCCACCGAGGAGAATGGCATCAGGCTGCTGGAGCAGGATGAGGTGGTGGCCGTATTCCCCGAGGGCTACCAGGGCGCGGGCAAGCCCTTCAAGGACCGCTACAACCTGGCCCGCTTTGGCCGGGGCGGGTTCATCCGCATGGCCCTGAACACCGGGGCGCCCATCATCCCCGTGTCGGTGGTGGGGGCCGAAGAGACCAGTATCTCGCTGGCCAAGCTGCCCATCGGCTCCTCGACCTCCAGCATCCCCTACCTGCCCATTACGACGACCTTCCCCTGGCTGGGTCTGTTGGGCTTTTGGCCGCTGCCCACCAAGTGGTACATTGATTTCGGCGAGCCCATCCCGATAGAGTCCTATGGTCCCGACGCGTCGACCAACCTTGTGCTGGTCTCACAACTGACCGATCACGTGCGCAACGTCGTCCAGGACATGGTCCACGAGCGCTTGGCCCAGCGCCGGTCGGTCTTCTTCTAGACCGCTCGATCTCTTTCTGGCCTGCAGGGAACCATAGCCATGCCTACCTTCAAAGACAGCGACCAGCTCTACGCCGTCGCCAAGGACCTTCTGACCCGCGTGCAAGAGCAGGTCCCCAGCGCCTCGGACGGCATTGCCAAGTCGCACCTGGTCATCCGCCTGGCGACGACCGATCCCGGGAGCGAGTTTACCCTGAACGGGCGAAAGCGGCCGGTTCAGGTCACCTACGGCCCCAACCACCTGCGGCCGACGCTGGATCTCAAGTTAGAGGCCAACACGCTGCACAAGGTCCTGCTGGGCGAGTTGGGCCTGTCAAAGGCAGTGACCGGCGGGCAGGTGGAAACGCGTGGTCCCGTCCTAAAGCTCGTGGCTTTGGCCGATCTCTTTCGCGCGGGACAAAAAATCTATCCCCAGGTCCTGCGCGATCACGGCCTGCTACCCGAGTAATCGCGCCTGCCGGGTCCGTGACCCGGCAGTCCAACCGCCCAGCAGCACGACCCGTTCGGAGTAGGCGCTTCAGCGCCGTGAAACGAGGGATCAATCGGCCCGGTAGCACGACCCGTTCGTAGTAGGCGC
This sequence comes from uncultured Chloroflexia bacterium, assembly GCA_963700285.1. Lineage (GTDB taxonomy): Bacteria > Chloroflexota > Anaerolineae > JAAYZQ01 > JAAYZQ01 > CAWANP01. The sequence goes on from CAVOXA010000009.1 coordinate 85,215, forward strand.
TTCAGCGCCGTAAGACGAGGGATCAATCGGCCCGGCAGCACGACCCGTTCGTAGTAGGCGCTTCAGCGCCGTGAAACGCGAGACCAAGATGCCCAAACACCCGCTCTCCAACATAGACACAGCCTGGCTGCGTATGGAAGACCCCACCAACCTGATGATGATCACGGGCGTCATCGTCCTGGGCGCGCCGCTGGACTATGCGCGTTTGAGGGCGACCCTGGAACGCGACCTGCTGCGCTTTGACCGCTTCCGGCAGCGGATCGTCCGCTCCTGGCTGCCTGGAGGCCGGTACCGGTGGGTCGACGACCCCGATTTCGACATCGGCTATCACCTCCGGCGAGCTTCTCTCCCGCCGCCGGGCGACCAGGCCGCGCTCCAGGAGACGGCCAGCCTGCTGGCCAGTACCCAATTGGAGATGACCAGGCCCCCGTGGCAGCTGCACCTGGTGGAGCGCTACGGGAATGGCAGCGCGGTCATCTGCCGCTTGCATCACAGCATCGCCGACGGGCTGGCGCTGGTCCATGTGCTGCTGTCGCTGACCGAGCCCAATCCCGATGCGCCCTGGCCCGTTCTGGAGCCCCGGCCGGCGGCTCCAGACCACCGCGGGCGGCCTTGGCGTCCGCTTCGAAGGACCTATGCGGCTGCCGGCCGGTTATCCGGCCGGCTGCTGGACGAGGGCCGCGAGCTGCGGGCCAGCCCTTCCCGGGCCCTTGCGCCGGTGCGGATGGGGGTTGGGGGCGCGACCGCCTTTGGCAGGCTGCTCCTGCGCTGGCCGGATCCAAAGACGGCGTTCAAGGGCGCGTTGGGCATTCCCAAGCGAGCCGCCTGGTCGGCGCCGCTGGCGCTTCAGGACGTCAAAGCAGTGGGCAAGGAACTGGAGGGCACCGTCAACGACGTGCTGCTGACGGCTATGGCCGGGGGTCTGCGGCGTTACCTGCTGGGTCGGGGCGAGGCGGTGGATGGGCTCGATTTCCGGGCCATCGTACCCGTCAACCTGCGTCGACCCGGGACCGAGGAGGAGCTGGGCAACAAGTTTGGCCTGGTCTTTCTGGCGCTGCCCATTGGCATCCAGGATCCCGCCGCCCGCCTGCACGAACTCAAGCGGCGCATGGATGAGCTCAAGGGCTCGCTGGAGCCGCCTGTCACCTATGGCATTTTGAACGTGATCGGGGGGGCTCCTGCCAGCCTCCAGGATCTGGTCGTGGACATCTTTGAGACCAAGGGCACGGCCGTGATGACCAACGTCATCGGGCCGAAAGAGCAGCTCTATCTGGCCGGCGCGCCCCTTGAAGCGTTGATGTTCTGGGTGCCGCAGTCGGGCCGCCTAGGCCTGGGCGTCAGCATCCTGAGCTACGCGGACCGGGTCTGGCTGGGCGTCATCTCCGACGAGGGCCTGGTGCCCGATCCGGAGACCATTGTCGCCGAGTTTCACACAGAATTTGACGAGCTGATGGCCACGGCTCGTGGGGGGAAAAGGATGACGACGATCAAAGAGATGATGGCGATGCTCGACGGCGCGCTGGCGACCGTGGATACCATGCTGGAGGAACAGGCATCCGAGGTGGCAGCGACGCCTGAACCAGCCGCCGAGGAGAAGGAAGCGGCAGCGAAGCGCTGCGGGGCGCTGACCAAGGCCGGAAATCAGTGCAAGAACTATGCCCTGCCTGGTTCCGAATACTGCCGCATGCACCAGGAGACGGTGAGCGCGGGCTGATTCGTTTCTGGTGCACAATCCCTACCGGGCCCAGCCTCAGAGCCAGCATCGTCCCCCGGACGCCTGCTCGAGGTAGTTTGGGTTTGGGTATCTGCTCTATCGACAACCGATTGCTCAACCGTTGTGCGTCTTTATGAACCTGTCGCCTGGGAAGCGGGACTACCAGCCGCTCAAGTCCTTGGCATTCCCGACGTGACAGGTTTCTTTTGTGTCCCCGTTGATGCCCCTTCGTGCCCCTCACGATTGACAACGGACAACCCAAGGTAGCCCTCAATCCAGTGCTCCGTCAATCGTGATGCGGGCCTGTCATTATTATGGGTCAGGGCCGTCTAGAAGCGACGAAACTCTGGGTCTGGTCGGTGAGGGTTGTTCACCAATCCGTAATGGTATTGAAACACTTTCGCAACCCTGGGAGGATATCCTGTGTCCAGGGAAGGGGGGTCCAATGAAGAGAGCTAGGTCATCACTAGAAGCGTAGACTTGCCTGGGGGTACTCGCATTCCAGCCAACCATTGACGAGCGAAGGTATCCTCAGGCTGCTAGCCCCGACGCGCTCGCAGGCCTTGTCAGGCTACGCTGAAGGGTGGAATCAGGTCGGTGGGATGCAGGAATCACAAGAAATATGCGGCAAAAACTAAACGGAGGTGGAAAATGCTCAAAAGAAGCACAGTCCTGGTGGTGGTTTTGGCTCTCGGCTTGCTCGTTGTTTCCAGCGTATCTGCTGGGCGGCCGACGGCGAATGGCTGGTACGAGGGTGAGGAGATCTACTATATCGACCAGGGGGTAGAAGAAGGCGTCACAGAGCGCGGCAAAAATGAAATCTACCTGATCGGCGGGAATCGGCTATACCAGGCGCAGGTCGTGAAGTTTGTACCGGGTGAGTCTGGCTATTCGCCGCATTGGAACGTCAACGTCGTCCATACTGCCGGGGGCGTAACGCTCGCCGACATCGTGGCTTCACCCTATGTCTCTGGCAGCTATCCAGAGGCTCTCTTTGACGATGTCCAAGACATCCTGGACGCCCAGGCAGCGGGCCTCGTCACGATTGACAGGCCCGGCGTCGTCGTTCTTTGTCCGATCATCTCGGAGAAAGGCGCAAATGCGCGCGGCCACGTGCCACTTTCGGAAGACTTTCCAGATTTCCCTGATACCTTCTAGCACCGGCTGCCGCCGGACGAAGGGCAACAACTGACGGTACGAGAGAAAAAGATCTCAGAGATCTGCGAGCGCAATCCAGCACCAAAGCCTCAGCAGGGAGCACTCCCCGCTGAGGCTTGCTTCGTACTTGACCGCAGGTTGGCCTGCTTCGCCCCACTGTTCCTCGAAAGCTGCCGGTTGCGATTCAACCGGTGCCGCTTTACACCAGGAACATCGCATCCCCAAAGGAGAAAAAGCGGTATCCCTCGTCGATGGCCGCCTGGTAGGCGGCCATGATCAGGCCCCGCCCGGCAAAGGCCGAGACCAGCATCAGCAGCGTGCTGCGGGGCAGGTGGAAATTCGTGATCATGGCCTCCACGACGCGGAAGGGGTAGCCCGGGTAGACGAACAGGTCGGTGGCCCCGCTGGTTGCCTGGACCGTCCGCCAGGCGCATACCCCTCCCTCGGGCGCGCAGCCGGTTGGGCCGGGGGCGGCCCCGCCTGTCGCGGCCGATTCCAGCGCCCGGACCGCCGTCGTGCCCACGGCCACCACGCGCCGACCCTCCAGACGGGCCTGGTTGACCTGGTTGGCCACGGGCGCGGTCAACTCGTACCACTCGGTGTGGATCTGGTGGTCCTCCACCCGCTCCTCCTTGACCGGGCGGAAGGTGTCCAGGCCAATGTGGAGCGTGACATAGGCCATCTCCACGCCCATCCGCCGCAGGTCCACCAACAGCTCGGGGGTGAAATGCAGTCCGGCCGTGGACGAAGCCACCGAGCCCTCTGTCCGGCCATAGACGGTCTGGTAGCGTTCCGAGTCGGCCAGCGGCTCGTGGATGTAGGGCGGCAGCGGCACCACGCCCAACTCGTCGAGTACGGCCTGGACCGGCTGCTCAAAATACACCAACCGTCCCCCGGATGCTGTCTTGGCCACGATTTCCGCCGAAAAGCCTGACGATGAATGCCCGGCGCCTTGCCCCGGTTCCCCGGCATCGCCGGCCGCGTGCAGCTCGATGCGTGTCCCTGGTCTCAGCTTCTTGCCCCGGGCCAGGGCTTCCCAGGTGTGCTCGTCGCGTTGGGTCAGGAGGAGCAGCTCGACGGCGCCGCCAGTCCCGGCCTTGCGCCCAAAGAGCCTGGCCGGGATGACACGGGTCTGGTTGAGGACCAGCAGGTCGCCTGGCGCCAGGTACTCGCCGATGTCGCGAAAGACGCGGTGCTCGATCCGGCCCGTGCCGCGGTGGACGACCATCAGCCGTGAAGCGTCGCGGGGCTCGATGGGGGTCTGCGCGATGCGGTCTGGGGGCAGTTCGTAGAAAAAGTCGTCGGTCCTCATGCCCAAGCCTCTCATCGGTTCAACAGGCGGATGACGACGTTCAGCACGATGGTCAGTAGGATGCTCAACAGGATCATCGTCGCCAGGGGCGCATAGCAGGACACGGCCCGTCCCTCGAAACGCAGATCGCCAGGCAGTTGGCCCAGCGGCAGACTGGTCTTGCCCAGCAGCCACAGGAGCCCGCCGGCCAGAACCAGGACCAGTCCCACGACGACGATGCCTTTACCCAGAGAGGATAGATCCATATGCTCTCAATCACCCGTGATGGCCGAAGGTCTCCCGGCCGAGCCCCCCCGGCTGCGGTCGGGAGACCTTGCCGAACAGGAGAACAGCAAGAGACCCTACAATACAGATCCTTGCATCGACCACGGACCGGTGTGCGTGATGCGCACATGGGCCAACCGTCCGGTCCAATCCACATCGTCAACGTCAAAAAACACCAGCTTGTTGGTCCGGGTCCGGCCCCGCCACTTGCCCTTGTGCCGTCCTTCGACCAGCACCTCCACAGTCTGGTCCAGCAGCCGGGCATTGATTTCGGCCACGATCCGCTTCTGAAGATCATCGATGGCCTTGCGGCGGCGCTTCTTCTCCGCGGATGGGACGTCGTCGGGCAGCCGTTCAGCGGGCGTGCCCGGCCGGGGAGAGTAGGCGGCGACGTGGACCATGTCGAAGCATAGTTCCTCCAGCAGCCGGTAGGTTGCCTCGAACTGGGCCCCGGTCTCGCCCGGGAAACCGACGATGGCGTCCGTGGCCAGGCCCAGCCCCGGCACGCCCGTCGAGCCAGGCGCTGCGGCCTTGACGGACAGGGTCCGGCGGATCTGGCCCACCAGAAACCGGTACTGCTCGACGGTGTAGCCCCGGCTCATGCGCCGCAGCACAGTATCGTCCCCCGACTGGAGGGGAAGCTCGATGTGCTCGCATACCTTGGGCAACCGGGCAACGGCCTCGATAAGGCGGTCGGTCATGTCCGCCGGGTGGGAGGTCAGGAAGCGGATGCGCTCCAGCCCCTCCACCCCGTGGATCGCCTCCAGCAGGTCGGCCAGGTCTGGGGGCCGGCTTGTCCCATCGCCCCCCTTCTGGCCGGGGGCAGGGTTCAGAGCGGGAAGAGCCAGGGCGGGCAGGTCGTGGCCGTAGGAATCCACGTTCTGCCCTAGCAGGGTAACCTCTTTGACACCTCGCAGAGCCAGGCCCTGTACCTCGGCCAAGATCTCGCCCACGGGACGGCTCACCTCAGGTCCTCGCCGCAGCCGGACGATACAGTAGGTGCACAGGTGGTCACAGCCCTGGCTGATGGGGACTCCCGCGGCGACCGGTAGGCTGGCATCCGGGATCTGCGGGTCGGGTTCTGCTACCTGGGACCCGGCGGCCGAACCCCGGCAGCCGGCGTCGGGCCGCGGGCTGGCTGCTACCTGTTCCCTGGCCAGCTCCAAAACCGCGGAGATGTCGGATGGCTTGATGAATGCATCCACAAAGGGGTAGCGGTCCTGTAGGGCCGCGATCTCATGAACATAACAACCCATCAGCGCCAGGCGGAGTTCCGGCCGGCGCCGCTTGAGGCCCTGGAGAGAGGTGAGCCGGCCCACCACCTTGTCCTCGGCGCTCTGGCGGACGACGCAGGTGTTGAGCAGGATCAGGTCGGCGTCTTGGGGCTGGCTGGTTTCACTGTAGCCCAGCGCCTCCAGTTCTTCTGCAGCCTGGCGAGAGTCCGAAAAGTTCATCTGGCAGCCGATGGTCCACAGATGGTAGTACATGGTTCAGCCGTTCCCAGGCGCGTTGACGGCTTCTGCAAGAGACGGCAGTTTAGCATCTTTCGGAGACAGGATAGGCTCGGCGATGGGCCAATGGATCCCAATGTCGGGATCATTCCACACAATGCCCCGATCAAGCTCTGGCGCATAGTCCGCAGTCACCTTGTATAGGACACTGGCTTCCTCGCTGAGCACGCAAAAGCCGTGGGCAAAGCCGGCCGGTACGTAGAGCATTTGGAAGTTTTTGGCAGAGAGCACCAGGCCGACCCATTGGCCAAAGGTTGGAGAGTCCTTGCGGATGTCTACGGCCGCGTCGTAGATCTCGCCCTTCAGTGCCATGACTAGCTTGCCCTGAGCCTTGGGGGGCTGCTGGTAATGCAGCCCTCGAAGTACCCCTCGGTGCGAGTGGGAGTAGTTGTCCTGAACAAACGCCGGGGTGATGCCATTGGCCGCAAACTCGGAGGTCTTGTACAGTTCCACAAAGAAACCGCGGTTGTCCGGGTGCGCCTCCGGCTGGATGAGCACAACGTCTGGTATGTTCTGTCGCTGGAATCGAAAAGGCATATCTCCATCCTGATGGTTAGTGGCCGGGCCAAGGGCTGCAGCCGGCCAATCTTACAATCGCCGCAGGATCTCGCGGGCGGCGACCAGCCCCGAGGCGGATGCCTGTACCAGCCCGCGCGTCACGCCTGCCCCATCGCCCGCGGCAAAGAGATTGCGCACTTCTGTCTCCAGGTCAGGGGTCAGCTCGAGGCGTGACGAATAGAATTTGGCTTCCACGCCGTAGAGCAGCGTATGGCGCGAGGCGACGCCGGGCGCCACCTTGTCCAGGGCGTCGAGCATCTCCAGGAGGTTGACCACGTAGCGGTGTGGCAGTACAAGGTTCAGGTCGCCCGGGGTCGCCTCTTTCAACGTGGGCCGGGTGATGCACCTTTCCAGGCGCTGGTTGGTGGTGCGCCGGCCTGCGCGCAGATCTCCCAGACGCTGGACCATGATCCCGCCGGAGAGCAGGTTGGCCAGGCGGGCGATGTGCTTGCCGTAGGCAATGGGCTCCTTGAAAGGCTCGGTAAAGCTCTTGCTGACCAGCAGGGCAAAGTTGGTGTTCTCTGACCGCTGGTGGGCGTAGGAGTGGCCGTTCACCGTCATGACGTCGCCGGCCCACTCGGTGACGACCTCGCCATAGGGGCAGACGCAAAAGGTCCGTACCCGGTCGTCGAAGGAGCTCGAGAAATAGAGAAACTTGGGTTCGTAGAGCAGGTCGGTCAAGGGCTGCATGATATGGGCCGGCAGTTCAACGCGCACGCCAATGTCCACCGGGTTGATGCTCAGCCCGAGCTTGAGGTCGCGGGCGAGCTGCGTCAGCCAGTCGGCTCCCTCGCGCCCTGGGGCGACGATGACGTGGGGGGCGGTCAGCGTCTCTCCTCTGGCCGTCTCCACGCCGGAGACGGCTCCATCTCTGGTCAGGATGTGGACCACATTGGTCCGGGTACGGACCTCAACTCCCCGGCCAACCAACTCCAGGTGCATGGCGCCCAGGATGTCCCCGCTCCGTTCAGTGCCAAGGTGCCGGATGGGGTAGTGCTGCAGTCGGAGTCCGGCCAGCGAGGCTTGGCGGGCCACTTTTTCGATCTGGTCCAGGTCGCCACTGTAGGGCTCGCCGTCGGCGCCAAAGTGAACCCACAGGGCGTCTACCTGCTCCACCAACTTCCTGGCCTCGTCCTCGCCTCGAATGTCGGCCAGCAGACCTCCAACTTGGGTCGTAAGGGTCAGTTTCCCGTCGCTAAAGGCGCCGGAGCCGCCCCAACCAGTCATCAGGGCACAGGTGGCGCACTGCATGCAGCGTCCCTTTTCGCGCGACGGACAGTGGCGCTGGTCCAGGGACGGTCCCTTGTCGAGCATTAGCACCCGGGCGCCCGGTGTCTGGGTCAGTTCCAGCGCGGCAAAGATCCCGGCTGGACCCGCCCCGACGATGATGACGTCATAATCTGGCTGGCTCATGATTCATCCTCCATCGCCAACAACGCTTAGATGCGGTGACTGCCGCGGACTTGGGCTTCCGAAACCTGTCGCCCAACAACCGGAAGGGCGAGGAAAGGCGCCAGATCAGGCTGCCCCATTCGAGACGATGACCACGGTTGGCATCCACCTGGTCAAGTCGGCCCCTATCCTGCCCGCTGGCAGCACCGATTTCTCTAGCAACTCCCGCGCTTCGGCGCGGGTATAGCCGGCTCGCAGCGACTCATAGTAACCGCCGTAGCCCCAATAGCTGCCAAGGGGCAGGCTCACAAAGGGTATGCTGCCGTAGGCAAAGAGGCGCTGGGCCAGGGTCGCCTCGCGGCAAAGGTCAGCAATATAATAGCGGCCGCCCGGCGCCAGCACGCGGGCGATCTCGTCCAGAATGCGTACAGGATCGACCCAATGGTGCAGCGCAAATGCGCTGACGACAAGGTCGAAACTCCCGCTGGCAAAGGGCAGGCAATGCCCATCGGCCTGGGGCCAGAGCCCCCGCCCGTCTAGCCTTGACCGGAGAGCCCGGTCTCTGGCCAGCTCGACCATGCGGGCTGCCAGATCCAGGCCGACTATCCGCAGAGCCGGACTCTTCCGCGCTATGGCCAGAGCCACGCTGCCTGGACCGGTACCCAGGTCGAGGCAAGTGCCTTGCGAAACGCCCAGAGCGAGGGCGCCTGCGACAAAGCGGCGATGGGCGGAGCGCATCAAGGGCAGCCGGCTAAGAAGGCTGTAGAACCGGGTGACAGCACCGGACTCGATGGCCGAGATCTCGGACACGCGGGCGGACAGGCTCAGGTACTTCATTGCGGATTGAGGTAATACCTCCACGTCTGGGCCAGGCCCTCACGCAAGCTGACCTCTGCCCGCCAGTTCAAGTCGCGCTTGGCCTTGTCACAGTTCAGATAGGAATGGCGCACATCGCCCGGCCGGCGCGGCCCATGCTGTGGTGTCACTGAACGGCCACTGACCTCCAGGAGCGTGCCGTAGAGTGTGTTGACACTGGTACCGATTCCGGTCCCGATGTTGTAGGCGTGGCCTGCTCCGGCTTCCAGGGCCAATACATTGGCGCGGGCGCAATCGCCCACATAACAAAAGTCCCGCGTCTGCTCGCCATCCCAGTGGATCGTGGGCGTCGCGCCATCAAGGAAACTCTGGCAAAAGATAGCCACTACGCCAGCCTCGCCAAAGGGGTCCTGGCGCGGGCCATAGATGTTGGCATAACGGAGGCTGATCCATTGAAGACCATGCTCGAGTCCATAGACCTGCACATAGCGCTCTCCAGTGTGCTTGCTCAGGGCGTAGGGCGAGACCGGCTTGGCCGGATGTTCTTCGTCCTCTGGCAGGTACTCCGGGTCACCGTACATGGCCCCACCTGAGGAGATATAAATGAACTTGCGAACCTGCGCCTGGCGAGCTGCCTCCAGAAGGTTGACAGTGCCGAGAATGTTCTGGGCGGCGTCAAAGACAGGGCGGCGGACCGAAACCGATACACTGGCGTTGGCCGCGTGGTGGTTTACCACGTCTGGTCGCCCGGTCAGAAAAAGGTCAGCCAGCTCCGGGTCGTTGATGCTCATTTCTACAAGCTCGGCGGCTGGATTGATCCGCTCGCGCTTGCCGGTGCTGAGATCATCTACCACAGTTACCTGGTGACCGGCATTGATATAGGCATCGACAACATGGGAGCCGATAAAGCCGGCTCCACCTGTGACAATAACCCTCATTGGTCTTGCTCCGCCTGATTTCTGTCTCCAGCTATTGTAGCACGGCTGTGGCAAAGGCTCAAGTTTGGCCGGCCGACGAATGCGTCAGATTATCGTGAACCACATCTATTTTCGGACTTGACAGCGAACGAATGTTCTGGTATAATTATCCCGAACAAATGAGCTAATCGCGCCGTCAAACCGTGGTGCTGACCGGGAATCTCGTCGATATCTGTGTGACTGCATCCGGATCTGCGACCAGAGCACTGACGGCACCGGTCCGACAGATGAAAGGAGACCGAACCATGGCCAAGGAACTATCCGACCGTCAGAAACGAATGCTGGAGTTCATCCGGGAGTTTATCTTTGAGAACCAGTTTCCGCCCAGCATCCGCCAGATCGGGGAGGTGGTGGGAATCTCGTCGACCTCGGTGGTCAAGTACAACCTAGATGCCCTGGAGCGCAAAGGCTATATCGAGCGCGATCGCGATATCTCGCGCGGGATCCGCATGGTTGAAGACCTGGCTGCTCGAATGGCCGAGGTGATCCACGTGCCGATGTTGGGGCGCATCGCCGCGGGCTCGCCCATACCAGTGCCAGACTCTGATTTCTCTCCATTTGGCTATGATACCACTGTCGAGCTGACCCGGGACATCGTGAAGGATCCAAACAACACCTATGCCCTGGAGGTTCAGGGTGATTCGATGATCGATGCCCTCATTAATGATGGTGATATCGTACTAATGCGACATCAGGAGAGGGTAGAGAACGGGGAGCTGGCTGCTGTCTGGGTGCGCAGCCAGGAAGAAACGACCCTCAAGCGTTTCTACCTGGAGGGCGACAAGGTCCGGCTCCAGCCGGCCAACCCCACGATGCAAGCAATGTTCTACCCGGCCCAGGACGTAGAAATCATGGGCAAAGTGCTGTGCGTCATCCGGCAGTTGCATTGAGCTGCCTGCCCCTGCAGTGGGCGGCCTCTGAACCATTCGACCTGAAGGGGCATGTGGAGGATTGTACCTGACCAAGTCGAGTGACGCGACGCCTCGATACTAGAACAGTAGGTTAAAATACCCGGACTTAACCCGGTTGTGACTTGACGTAGAACGCATGTTCTGATATAATAGAACATGCGTTCTATTATTCTGGAAAGGGGGGGGCTAGAGGATGGGCAAGCGGCCAAAGAGTTTACAGGTTCTGGAGTTTGTGAAATCCTATGTGCGTGAGAATCGCTATCCACCGACCTTTGAGGAGATAAAGGTAGCCATCGGGCTCAGCAGCAAATCCCACGTTGACTACCATCTTCGGAGTCTGGAGGAGGGTGGATTCATCGAGCGATGGCCCTATACCCCTCGTGGGCTGCGATTGACTGGATCTGCGGCAGACACGTTCGAAGTCAAAGTGGAGGGCGCCATTGCCGCGGGACAGCCCCTTGAACTGGCGGATGGAGCGGGACAAGGGCTCGAGATTACCTCCGAACTTGCGGATCCTCGCAAAGACCTCTATGCCCTCCAGGTGCAGGGCGACTTTATGGTTGAAGACCTGGTAGCTGATGGGGATCTGCTCATCGTGGAGAGGCGGCAAGAGCCCACCCGCGGCAAGATGGCCGTCATCCATTTGCGGGATCGGAACGAAGCCACGCTGAAGCGAGCGTATCCGGAAGGGGAGCAGGTGCGATTGCAGCCTGCCCATCTTTCCATGTCGCCGATCTATGCGGATGCCAAGGACGTTCGCGTGCAGGGCCGGGTGGTCGCGGTCATCCGGCAGTTGTAGCCTGGGAGGAGTATCATGATTCGGAAGTTGTCGGCTGTGCGCAAATCCGAGCAGTTGGTTCCCGGTACGAGTCCCTGCGATCATCGCACGGTGTCCAAGGACGGCCGGATCATCTGCGCCAAGATCGTGGCAGGGGACAATGCCGTGTCCCCTGAGATCTGCTACGACTGCCCAGTTCGAGCTGTCAACTGTATGTACCTGAGCTTCTCACTGGAGAAGACCTCGCCCAGCCCCCTTGTCGTGCGGTTCAATGGGCGCACCGAGGTATGGAACGACGATCCCCCGGAGATCCTTTTCGAGCAGGCTGCCTGTGCAACCCAGGTGATTCCTATACATGGCCCCCGGTCGTGTGCCGGATGTACGCTGCGCCGGCCCGTCAATGCCGCCGCTGCAAATCCAGCCCCTCGGAAACGCCGGGCAGCAGTGGCAGGTAAGGTGGTACCCTTCCCAGGTCGCCGTGCAGCAGCGGCCGCGGGCTAGGCCAGGAGGGAGATACGCTGATGAAGCAGATCTTGCATTACCAGGCGGACCGCATCGAACTGGTGCTGGCCAGCCACAAGGTTCCGGGACGGGTCACCGGCGGCAAGGTCACACCGAGGATGGTACGCTACGACTTGAGCACACCCCTCGGGGTCAGGGTCAGGCAGGTGGCCAGCCTGGCCGAGGAACTGGCCCTCAGCCTGGGGGCGACTTCCTGCAGAGTATACCGTGAGGACGGCCGGGTACAGGTGGAGGTACCTCGCAGCGATGGGCAGGTGGTGAGGTTGTGGGACGTGTGTAGTCGCTTGGCAGCGCACAGGCCCAGGGCGGGAAGGCCCAGTACGGTGCCCCCGGTGACAGCAGTGCTCGGGCTGGATGGAGACGGGGTACCCATGCTGCTCTGCCTTCCCAGCCCCAACGTCGCCCATGTGCTGCTGGCCGGCACCACCGGCTCGGGCAAGACGGCGCTGGCGCGGGCGATGATTGCCTCGCTGGCGGCATACAACAGCCAGCGACAGCTACAGTTTGTGCTGGTGGACCCCAAGGGAAGGGGTCTGATGCCTTTCGCAGGACTGCCGCATATGCTGGGACCGGTTGTGACGCGGGTGGACGAGGCGGTGGTGGTGCTGGACCGTCTGGTGGCGGAGATGGAGCAGCGGGACCTGGAAGGTCGCTCGGAGCCGAGGGTCGTGATCGTGCTGGACGAGCTGGCGGACCTGATTCAGGTGGGCGGCCGGGCAGTGGAGGGCGCAGTGACGCGGCTGACCCAACGTGGCCGTGAGGCGGGGCTGCATGTAGTGGCCTGCACCCAAAAGCCAGCAGCCTCGGCCATTGGCAGCCTGGTCAAGAGCAACTTTCCAGTGCGGCTGGTGGGCAGCGTGGCGAGCCCTGAGGATGCCAAGGTAGCGACGGGACTGGCCGGGACAGGTGCGGAGCGGTTGATGGGCCAGGGGGATTTTGTGGTCGTGGCCAAGGGACAGGTGACACGGATGCAAGCAGCGTACATCGATGAGGGGCAGGTGCGAGAACTGGTGGTGAACCTGGAGAAGGGTTCGCGGCCAGGTCTGAATGCAGGGCCGCATCCAGGTGAGATGCTGCGATTGCCTGCAGCGACGGGCACAGATGGCTTGCGCCAGCGCGCCCAGAGATTGAGCGGGCACCTGAGACGCGTCAAGTAGTGAATGATGGAGGGCTACAGGGTGACGGACTTGAGGTTTTGCAGCAACAAAGCAAGCAGTAACAGGGCTGCGAAAGGGTGTGGCTCCTTGCGCGGAGAGGCGATGGCAGACGGATACGACCAATCCTTGGTTGACGCGATGCGGTCGGCAAGTGTGGCCTTTGGGGCGGCCCTCCCCGGCGCCGGGAACAGGTGTGAGATCCAGCCTATGAGTTCGGGGTATGCGCGGGAAGTGGACAGTCAGAGGTGGAGGTAATAGGCAATGGATTGGGATGACCGTGGGAAGGACTCGGGTAGGTTCGGCACTGGCGTCAGGCAGGTAGCCATTGTACTGGGTACCGTATTTGCCGCGACGCTGGCCGTGGTTGTTGGCAAGCAGATGAGTTCTGAAGCGATGGCGGTGGTTGTTGGCGTTGTATGTGGTGTAGCAGCGGGTATCCCCACCTCGTTGCTTTTGCTGGTGGTACTGACCCGGAAGGAGCAAAAGCGAGTGGATGACGTGCAGCGAGTGAGGCAGGGCAACTATCCGCCGGTGGTGGTCGTGCAAGGGGGTGGCGGAACTCATGGGCTGCCACAGGTACCGCAGGCGGGGTATTGGCCGTCACCGATGCCGGGCCCCTCGGTGGATCGACAGTTTCAGGTGGTGGGCGGGGATGGTCTATTGCTGGACGATCTAAGGTACTAGGTTCACTGGCGCAGCACAATCAGCGAGGTTTGGAGGTGAATGGTGAGTTGGAAGCTCTACGAGGAATCAGTTGAGATGCAGGGACTGCGGTACCACTTTTTGCCGCAGCTTTTCCGTTGGCGCGGGCGTTATCATGAGGTAGACAGCGTGGATCGCTGTTGGACGGTGTCGCGGCGGAGAAGGGGAGGCCGCATGCAGCGTCGCTATTTCCAGGTACAGTGTGGAGAGGGGGTTTTTGAGTTGTACCAGGATCTTCTTACGGGTACTTGGCACCTACGGCGGGCTATGCTGGCACCAGCGCGGGCTTTTGTGGTGCGACGCTATGCCCCGGCGTGGCGATAGAAGAGGCATGGGGATTGGAGGGCAGCCGTGAAAATGGAGATTGGATTGCTGTGGTACGATGATGACCCCCGGCGGAGGCTGGAAGACAAGGTGGAGCGAGCAGCGCAGCGCTACCTTGAGAAACATGGCCGATGGCCGAACACCTGCTACGTTCATTCACAGGTAGTGCTTTCTCAGGCAGAGAAGAAGCCCTATGTGATGTGTGGTTCAGTGGAGCCCCAGGACAAGATCCGCCTGGTTTCGGCGCCAAATATCCTGATGCATCACTATTGGCTGGGGGAGAGCTCCGGGAATATGGAGCGTAAGACGAGACAAGGTACCAGCTAGCCTGTCTTTGTCAGGAGCGGCTGCGCGACAGGTCTACGACGAGCAGATCCAAAGCCAGGACATCCTCCGTTTTTCCTGTCTTGATGGACCAGTCGGCTTCAACTAGGCGCCGATGTGCTTCTTGCAGTTGTGCCTTATCAAAGTTCTGGATCTGAGCGAGCCCTTTTTTCGTCACGAAGGGATGGAGCTTGAGCCGGGTGGCAATCTCCCTTTCGTTGAGCCCCTGACCTTGCAGTTCGCTGATCTGCATTAGGATTCGTATCTGGCGGGCTATCATGGACAGCAGGTAGAGGGGGGCTGCCAGATCATCCAGCATGCGGTGGAGTAGGAGCAGCGCACGGTCGGTCTGGCAAAGACCTATCGAATCCACGAGGTCAAAGATGCTGGCCTCGCGCGCACGGCTTACTAGTGTCTTGACGTCAGTGGCAGTAATCTGCTTCCCGTCGGTGTAGAGCAGAAGCTTTTCGATCTCCTGATCGAGGAGCCGAAGGTCGCCCCCCACTAGCGCAGCCAACATGACGACAGCCTCATGGCTGATTTCCCCCTGCTTGTCCCAGGTCCGACGACGGATCCAGTTGGGCAGGTCGCCATCCTTTGGCAGCGCAAAAGCCTTGACAAAAGCCCCATTGGGCTCTCCCGTGGCTTTGGCCAGTTTGAGGATGGGGTTGCTTGCCGGCAGTACCCTGGTTTCTACAAAGATGAGACGCGTCGTTGGAGGCAGGGTTGGCAGATAGTCGCAGAGTTCCGACAAAAACTCACGCTTCCAGGCTGGCTCCTCATCAGAATCGGGCTCTGCGCCTTTCTTTGCCCGGCGGCCGCTCGCTAGCCGGCCTAGGAGCCCGTAGACAATCACCAGTCGCCTGTCAGCCATGAAGGGGATGGTGTCACAGGCATGGCGGAGTTCGCCCGCGGTAATCTTGCGGCCATCCAGGATATTGGTGTTGAGATCGGCCATGGCCGGATCACGCTCGGCCAGCTTTTCCCGCAACTGGGCCACGGCCTCGGCCCGGCCGAATTCATCCTCACCGTGAAAGATATAGTACACCGGTCATTCCCGTCCTGTCGTGACCTTGTGGGTGGTGAGCTTTCCCCGTTCCTGACGTTTAATGTTAGCGATGTACAGGCCATCAATTTCTGGCGTGGTGGTAATGTGCTCCTGGATGCTCTGAGCGACTGGCTGGGCCACAATGGCGGCCAGGGTGGCTGCGGTCAGAGCAATCGGAAGGCGGTCCAGTTTGCTGCGAGGGCGGCCCAAGGTCGCACCGAAGGCAGCGACGCCGGCAAAGATGCCGGTGACGGCCAGATTGGTTCCACAGCGCGGATGGACTGCCAAGTGGACCTCGCCCTGCTGCAGGCGGACCAGGGCTTCGCTGACTGCGCCAGCAATCTCTTCAGTGCTCACAGCGCCAATGATGACAAAACCCGATAACGCGCTACGTCCCAACAAGCGCACGTACGGGTGGCGCTGGCTGAGCACATGCATGGTGGCATGCTCTAGCGCGTGGTTCTGACGAACGTTATTGAGGATGTCCAGCATGTAGGTTCCGGATCCTTTCGCCAAAGTTTGTGCGACTCTTGGTAGACCGCAACCAGGACTCGCGATGGTGGCTCTAGCGCCCAGAAGCGTCAAGTGTGCGCAATGAATCGGGTGACTGCAGTCTAGCAATTATAGCATAGGTCAAGACTTGGGGCAATCCGATCGTGTCCAGAATTGCCCACAGCAGGTCCAGGCCTCCGCGGTTTTCCCCAAAAGCGGGCTGGGGCCGAGATGCAAGGATCCCAAAGTCACGGAAACGTACTCGGACTCCAACCAATGCCGGAATTTGTGGCAATTCTCCCGGGCTTGACGAAATGGACAATTGGGGGTAAGATTGCCCCTGTATACTCTCAGGTGAGGGAGACTTGATCGGCAAAAGGATAGGCACAATCGGGCTCTTTGTTGTTGCCTTTGTGCTGGGCATTGCCTACGTGCTGTGGTTGGCGTCTGATACCAACATCGATTCAGAGGCAGCTACTGTTCCGGCGACAGCCGACCGCATTGCGGTTGGTCCGACCCGTACCTTGCGCCCAACCAGCACCCCTAGTCCTACCGAGACACCCGTACCTTCACCTTCACCATTACCCTCACCATCACCGGACCTCACGCTTCCCAGTGCCAAGATCGGGATCGTAGCCGGTCATTGGCAGAACGATGTAGGAGCGGTCTGTCCTGACGGGCTGAAGGAGGTACGCATCAACCTGGATGTCGGGTCCCAGGTTGTATCTATCCTGCAGGATGAGGGCTATCGTGCCGAGCTTCTGCCCGAATTCTCAGAGAGGCTCGATGGCTACGAGGCGGATGCATTCGTGTCGATCCATGCAGATTCCTGCAGCGTGTTGGATGTTTCTGGTTTCAAGGTGGCCCGGGTGGCCTCGAGCGCGATCCCGGAGGAAGATGACCGTCTGGTCGCTTGCTTGACCAGGGAGTATGGACAGGGGACCGGCCTTCCTTTTCACAAGAATAGCATCACTTTCGATATGACCGAGTATCATGCCTTCAAGGAGATCGACCCCCAGACGCCGGGAGCCATCATAGAGTTGGGTTTTATGGGAGCTGACAGAGAGTTGCTGACGGAACACAGTTCGCAAGTGGCGCAGGCCCTTGTGAAGGGGATCCTCTGCTTCCTGGAAGGCGAATGAATGCCCCCTTGAGGGTGTCTGGATCTTGTCTATGACCATCTATATTGAGGATGTCCCATCTTTTTGCTTGTATGATGAACGGGGCTGTCAGGCCACTTTTGTTAGATCTGGGGTCTTTGTGCCATGAGTTCCAGTCGCGATCAGTTTGAGATGTTGGTGGCTGAGGCCCTGGATAGTCTGCCCGACGAGATAGCGACATGGCTTGACAACGTGGTAGTCGTTGTGGGTGAGCGGCCAACCCCTGAGCAGTTGGCCCAGGCAGGGCTGGACCCTGGCGACCTTCTGTTTGGACTATACGTGGGCGTGCCCAAAACCCGGCGCGGCTTTACCTACGGTGAAATTGTGCCCGACAAGATTGTGATCTATCGGCAAGCCATCGAGCAGGTCTGCCGCACGCCAGCCCAGATACGGGAGTGTGTGCGAAAGACAGTGCTCCATGAAATTGGTCACCATTTTGGGATGGACGAGGATCAATTGCGTGCGGCGGGCGTGTGAGATAGCAACTTGCCTCCGAGCACACACGCCTTTTGAGGCGCTCGGCCTGGTTGGGGGCTGCCTCGCCCCCGCTCGGGTGTGGCCAGGGAGCGGGATGGGGTTTCCATGTTTCGCTATCTGCGTGTGAAAAAGGAACCCGACAAGGTTCAATCCGACCTCGGGAAGCTATCCGGAGAGTGGCTAGTACAGAGTGCTGGCGTGCCTATCGCGCTGAGGCAGATCAATGGCCTTCCCGAGAATGCGAGACGGCGGGCCTACCGCGGCCTGCTGCCTCCCAGTCTGCTCGCGAGATTTGGAATCAATCCTATTACATGGCAAGGATCGGATGGCAACGAACATGTCGTGCTCAGAGCCGAGCCGGGCTCGGGCCTGGTCAGGATCTCGATGCAGGCTGCGGAGGGCGTTGGCCACGAGTTCCTGAACCTTGAGCTTCAAGATACTTCTCTCAATGGCATCAATCTGAATTTTCTCCAGCTCAGTGACCCATATGGCCCCTACTTTCGCACCGACTATGGCGAGGATGGCAGGCCTACCCTATTTGGTACCGTGAATCGCAACTTGCCTGCGGAGGAGATGGCCCTAGAGGCCGGACTCGCACCCGCTCAGGTGCGGAATGGCTTGGGTGCTTCCACACTGATCCTGCAGCAGTTGGAAGCATTCTTGGCAACCTGTGGCCACAGCGCTTATTTTTTGGATCCGCTCACCTACGCATCAGCCTGGGTATTTGAGCGGCGTGGCTTTGCCTATGTGCGCGGCCACAAGCTGATGGACGAGATTCAGACAGCGTTTCAACCCGGAGGCCAGTTGTACCAGGCCCTGGATGGAAGCACTCCCTTTCGCCAGCCCGAGCAGTGGAAGAGTGTCCGCGGCCGGGCCTGGGCCATACATGATGGTATATTGGAGGTCGTAGGCGCAACGTGGGATGGTCTGCGCATGGTCAAGCAGGTAGGGCGCCACGCGGGGGTTGAGACCTTTCCCGATGCCGTGTACTAGGCTGAGCGGGTCACGGTCTTTGGCATACATGGACTGTATGCTCGAAGCTTTCCCACGGCCAAGACTCGCCTGTTTGAGAACCTGGTTCGCGGCCGCCGCCAGTTGTATGCAGTCGAGACATCATGCCAATGAAAGGGGTACCGAGTGAAGAATCAATACCAGATTACGCGAGCAGCGGAGATGGAATCACTGGCCCTGTTCCGTGCTTTCATTGACAATGCGTGCGCGCGGCATCCAGACGTCGATCAAGATGTGTGCTACGACCTAAAGCTAGCAATTGATGAGGCTTGCACCAACATTATTACCCATGGCTACGAGGGTATGAATCCGGGCTCGATCATCCTGATCCTGAGACTTGAGCCCAGGCGGGTCGTCGTACACATTACTGATTTCGGACACCCCTTCGAGCCCAGCGAGCCTCCAGAGCCCGACATCGAGGCCAGCCTGGAAGATGGATTCTCGGGCGGCTTTGGCTTATTCTTCATCTATCAGACCATGGATGAGATCGGCTACCGAACTGCAGAGGATGGCAATCACCTGGAGTTTGTCAAGCGCTTTCCATCGGCCCGGAAAGGATAGCCTGGGAGGCTGTGTTATGGAGATTTCAGCGAGACGGGTCGAACAGGTGCTTGTCATCTCTGTCGCAGGCAGCATCGATGCGCTGACGGCTGAGGAGTTCTCTGGTTTTCTGGGCGTACAGGTAGACCGTGGGCAGAATCAGTTTGTTCTGGACTTGGACCAGGTGGATTTCATGAGCAGCGCGGGGCTGCGCGGGATCCTGTACCTGCTCCGTGAGAGTCGCGTGCGAGGGGGCGATCTCCGCCTGGCCGCTGTTCGGCCTGGTGTGACGAGAACCTTGGAGATTTCTGGATTGCTGCGCATTGTGGACGCCTACCCGGCCGTGAACGATGCAGTCGCCAGTTTCGACTCCTAGGCCAGCCGATGCAGGGATGGGTTGTCAGCTCTGGAGTGTGAAGGGCTCGTACTCCCTGGCACAGGGTTGGCCCAAAGTGAGATAGAGTGTACGCGCTGCGAGGTCCATGATCACCGAAGCCCGGGTGGCTGTCTGCTGCAAAGGTGGTTCACTGTGGTCGGCGTGGCGGCAGATGGCATAGGCCCCGTGGGCGTGGTCGGTGAGAATGGCGCGCATGGTCTCCTGGGAGATGCCCTCCCGG
This sequence comes from uncultured Chloroflexia bacterium, assembly GCA_963700285.1. Lineage (GTDB taxonomy): Bacteria > Chloroflexota > Anaerolineae > JAAYZQ01 > JAAYZQ01 > CAWANP01. The sequence goes on from CAVOXA010000009.1 coordinate 104,980, forward strand.
GCTGCGGCCAGCAAGCGCCGCGCTCGGGCCGCTCTGGCAACGGTGCTTCTTGAAGTACGGATCCCAGCGTCCCCCTGGCGAAGCCGCACGGATTCAAAGTGATTGGCGTGGACGAGCCACCCAGCGTCGCCGTAGACAAAGTCGGCGTCGGTGGCGGTGAGTTCCAGATCCAGGATCTCGCCCTCTGCGTGGGCGAGTGGGATGTTGGCCGCCCCGCCCCTTGGCACGCTGAGGGCGGCGTGGATCGCATCGCCCAATGCTTCGCAGCTCAACATCTGGCGCAGAATCACGTGTATGGGGAGCCCCATACCCTCGTTGGTGTGCTCCAGAAAGTTGAGACCAACCCCCAAGCCAGCGCTGTTCAGCCCAATCTTGCCGAGCTGTCCGGCTTCGGTGAGGGTCAGGATCTCCAGCCCATCGGGCTGGCAAATGTGGAGCAGGATAGGCTCTGCTTCCACGGCGGTGTACCAGTCCCAGTTCTGACCTAGCAGTACGCGGCCCTGGCTGGTAGCTTCGGGCGCCGCGATCAGGGCCGTGCACTCTGATGCCGCCAACATCAGCTCTGAGCGCGCGTTGATGAGAAGTACCTCTGTCAGGTCACAGCCGGCGCCTTCTGCTATACCTTTCATCTCCTGCCACAGGTCGGGGGCGTGGGTTTCGATAACCGGACCAAATGCCTCGGAGGCTTGCAAGGCCGCCGCTCGCCCCAGACCACTGTGAAAGGCGAGCAGACGCAAATAGTCCTCGATGTTCTGCCGAATGGAATGAGCAACGCATGCGCCGTACTGGCGCCCGCGTTCAAGGGCTTCTCCCTGGACCTTGACGACCTGGAGTTTTCTACTGTTCATAGATCTGGCGCTCCTCGAACTATGCTTGACTCTCCAGTCCCAGGATTTCCAGGCGTTCCGGAGTTGGAATACCTTCGGGTGTCCAGCTCCGAGCACGGTAGTAATCCCCAAGAATCAGGTCCAGGTTGGGCAGCACGCCTTCCGCACCACCTGAGGGCCGGGGCTCGTTCAGAAATCGCTGGGGCAGGGTGTCGTCGGCTGCAGTGATGCCCAACCTCAGATTGACGAGTCGCTTGAGATTGAACAACCGCTCGCCTGCCTGTAGGATATCCTCAGCATCCCAGTCCCAGCCCATGGCGGTGTTCACCAGTGCAGCCAGGTGCCGGGGTTCGCACTTGCCCTTGGCAATGAACTTGCAGAGACCCAGCGGATTGTAGACAGCCATATAATTCTGAAAGTCGGCGGTCACGACCCCCTTGCCGGTGCTATCATGGGGATCATATTCCTCAGGATTATACCAGCCATCAAAACGGGCGCCGTAGCCTAGCCAGTAGGAAAGTGACTCCAGGTGGCAGGCGCCGCGGGAGGCTGTCGCATAGTTGGCAGACATGCTCACAAAGGCGCGCGGGTCGTGGTAGGGTACTTCCATCCCCTTGACGTGGATGGCGAAAGCTTCAGTCTCTGGTCCGATACGCGCAGCCGCAGTCCGCACACCATCGGCCAACAGAAGGCCGATGCCCTCGCGCCGGGCGATGGCGTGGATGGCCTCAGCCATTGCCTCGGCATTGCCCCAGGTGAGATCCAGACCGCCAGTCTCTTCTTGTGTGATCATCCCCTTTTCGTAGGCTTCCATGGCAAAGGCTATGGATGAGGAAGTACTGATAGTGTCCATCCCGTAGCGGTTGCAGAGGTCGTTCATGTAGGCGATGGCCTGTACGTCGTCGCACTGGCAGTTGCCGCCAAAGCCTGCCAGGGTTTCATATTCAGGCCAGTGGCCGTGAACGCCAGCATAGGGGCCATCCTCGATCTTGGCCGTCTTGCCACAGCCGATAGGGCAAGAGAAGCAACGGGTGTGCCGCTCAAAGATCGTCTCGGCCATGTGCTGCCCTGAAATACGCGCTGCCTCGTCCTTCCAGTTGCCCAGCGTCCAGTTCTTGAGGGGTAGGTCTCCGGTGAGTTCTGTGGCTGGCACACCACCTGCTGTGCCGAGCTGGGTCATTCCCAGAGAGTTCTCCTGGATGAAGCCATTCATCTCCTTGACAAGGGTACGAAAGGCATTCATGTCAGGATACTCGGGGCGATCTTTGCCACGAACGACAATGGCTTTGAGGTTCTTGGAACCCAACAGAGCCCCCATTCCGCCCCGGCCGGCGGTTCGGGCATGCTCCTGCCCACCTTGCATGACATTGGCGAATCGCACAAGCTTTTCTCCGGCGGGACCAATGCAAGAGAGTTGGGCCTTGGCGTCGGTCTCGGCGCGGAGTCTCTCAAAGGTCTCAAAATGATCCAACCCCCAGAGATGGGCGGCACTGCGGATCTCTACCTCACCGTCATGGATCCAAAGGTAGACAGGCTCTGCCGCACGACCTGTGACAATCAGCCCGTCAAAACCGGAGAAGCGCAGTTCCGCGCCCCAGTGGCCGCCCATATTGGCCTCGTTCCAGATGCCGGTCAGGGGCGACCGCCCGCACCAGGAGCTTCGACATCCGGTCGGTGCAAAAGTACCGCTCAACAGGCCGTTGAAGGCCAGAAGCGGACTCGCAGGATCCAGCGGATCAAGGCCGGGATCCATCTCCTCGAAAAAGATCTTGGCTGCCAAGCCGCTGCCCAAAAGAAAGCGGCGTACGTCGGCGTCATCAATCGACTCAACGCGACAAACACCGCTGCTCAGATCAACTCGAACCAGTTTACCTGCATACACGTGTGGCATTCTCAGGCCTCCCACTTCAGCGTGAGTTGTGCGTGCCGGCCGCTCATTCTGAGCGCAAACCATGCCCAACCACGTGGGACCAGCACAGTAGGGGAATTATACCCGAAAACGATGGCCGTGTCCAAAAGCCACAGGCTCAAATCTTTGCTGGGCGTGCCGCGGAGGCGAGGGCTATGTGGAGACACATGAGCAACATTCTATTGCGTAATTTGACATAGTCATTGGACATCTCGTGGCAAATGTGCTAGAATCCTTCTAGATCAGAGAATGACGCTGTTACTGGCGGCAGCCGCCAGGCGGTAGGAAGGTCAGGTAGCTTCATGCTGACCGATTCCTGGCGCCGTGGCTGTATCCCAGAAAGGAGCTTGTCATGTCACAAGACGACCTTGCAGTTCTTCAACGGACCATTGAAGGCAAAGGGCATACCTGGCGAGCCGGACCCACCTCACTGACGGCACTGCCGCCCGAGGAGCAAGAGCGGCGTTTGGGTCTGCGCCTGGAGCCTCGGGAAATGGAACGCCTTGCCTCCCTGCTGGAAGCACCAGCCGAGCGTGCGGCACAATTCCCTCCGGCCTGGGACTGGCGCGACGTAGAGGGATCCGACTGGACCACACCGGTCCGCGATCAGCGAGGCTGCGGATCGTGCGTGGCCTTTGGGACTGTGGGCGTGATGGAAGCAATGCTCAAGCGTCACCAAAACGACGCAGCGCTGCAGCCAGACCTGTCAGAGGCCCACCTCTTTTTCTGTGGCTGTGGTGACTGCTGCGACAAAGGCTGGTGGCCCAGCTATGCACTGAACTATGCCAAGAGCAGTGGTGTGCCAGATGAGGATTGTTTCCCCTACCAGGATTTTAACCTGCCTTGCTCGGAGGCGTGCAGTGACTGGCATGGACGAGCGGTCAAGGTAGCAAGCTGGCAGGAACTGGCTGACCTGGGGTCGCGAAAGGAGTGGCTGGCCAATAGGGGCCCTGTCATCGGCTGCCTGTCAGTCTATAGGGATTTCTTTAGCTATACCGGTGGTGTGTACCGTCATGCTACGGGCGATCTGGCTGGCTACCACGCCGTCTGCGTCGTTGGCTACTCGGAGGCGGAGCAGGCGTGGATCTGCAAAAACAGTTGGGGCACCGACTGGGGTGATGCGGGCTGGTTCAAGATTGGCTATGGGGAAAGTGGGATGGATACCGAGTTCGCCATGTATGGTGTTGAGGAGGTTGTACCGCCAGGTACGGATCCGGAACCCGAGCCAGACCCTGAGCCCGCGCCCGGCGGTGGGTGCAACCTCGTAGCGCGCCTCGCACGTGTTTTCCAGAGCAAAGGAGGGTAGCGGGGCAAGAAGACCAGGAGGAATCCGTGCAACGATTTGATAATCCTGCGGGGCCAATCCAGGTTGGGGCAAAAGAGCAATTTGCCATTGCCCTGGCGGGCAACCCTACAACCGGCTACGAATGGCAGGCCAGCGTGGATCCCAGCTACCTCGAGTTGGGGATGTCGGCCTTTGAGTCAGAGGGAAAAGCCGTGGGTTGCGGCGGGCGAGAGGTATTCCAGTTCAAGGCTCTACGCGTGGGTGAGACCGAGGTTGCCTTTGAGTACCGGCGGTCTTGGGAAAGAGCGCCGTTGGAAACGAGGCGCTGTAAGCTAGTGATAGTAGATAGAGGCCGTTGAGCTGGCTTCTGGTTTGGCAAATCCTGGGCGATACATGCAGATACCCGCCTCGCGCCGGATGCCTGCACATTTGCTTAGCCGCAGAGCGCCAGCGCGACAATGTCTTCTCCGCCGTCGACAGGAAGGATATGACCTGTCATCCAAGCAGTGCCGGGCTGCGCCAGGGTCACCAGTGCCTGGGCAACATCCTCGGGGACGGTCATCCGGCCATAGGGATGGCACGTCATCGCAATCTCGATGGCGGTCTCGTGGCCGGGAATCTGGCGTAGAGCCGGGGTATCGGTAATGCCGGCCTGGATGGCATTGCACTTGATGTTGCGCGGGGCAAGCTCCATCGCGAGCTGCCGCACGTGGCTCTCCAGAGATGCCTTGGCCGCGCTGACAGCGCCGTAGGAAGGAAAGACGCGGTGGCTGCCGGCGCTGGTCATGGCATAGATACGGGCATCATCGGCGAACTGATTCCGCCAGACAAGATCCTGGGTCCAGTAAACCAGGCTGTGGGCCATCACGTCCAAGGTCATCTCCATCTGGACTTTGCTCAGGCTTTCGTCAGCGTTTTCCGCGATAAAGGGCCGAAGAGAACCAAAGGCCAGGGTGTGCAGGAGGAGTTTTACCTGGCCTTCACCAATTTCAGCACGGACCTGGTCAAGAGTCTTCCGCCGTCGCTTTTCATCGGCGGCGTTGACGTTGAAAAAGAGGGCCTGCTGCTGGTTGGCCTCTACATCAGCCAGCACGGCCTTGGCACGTGACAGCGTTGCCTTGGTGTCCAGGTGAATGCCAATGATGTCCATGCCCGCTGCTGACAAGGCGCGACTGCAAGCCGCGCCAAACCCGCTTGAAGCACCCAAGATCAACGCCCAACCCGAAAGAGTCTTTTCGCTCAAGATCTTGCCTCCGTGCTCAGTAGGGATCTTCCAGGATGAGGTCCTTTGCCTCAATAGGAGCCGGATCACTGGCCTGTAGCATTGCCATCCTGCCGCGGAACTTGGGCAGCGTCTCGGCTATGTAGATCCGGGCCAGCCCTCGCTTTCGATCGGATGAACGCGCCTGCTGCAGGGTCAGCCACGAGGTAAGTACATAGATGGCCATGTCGGCCAGATCGGCCGCATAGTAGTCGACCAGAGCGCGATTATCCTGTTCTTTCATGTGATCGATGGAGCGGCTGAGCAACTCGGTGGCTTCTTCAACCTGGTCCTTCAGCCCTGCCAGCTCCGGCCCATAGTCCTGGTCTGCCCATTCCTTCAACAATCTATCCAGCGAATGGCCTAGCAGCCCCCCGGTGGCGGCCACGATCTGAAGCTGGCTCGTGCCCTCGTAGATGCTGGTAACGCGGACGTCGCGGAAGTGACGCTCTACGTTGAACTCTTGCATGTAGCCGGTGCCGCCATGAACCTGCATGGCCTGGTAGCAGACCCGGTTGCCCATTTCTGTGGAGTGGTACTTGGCCAGAGGCGTAAGCACCGCTGCCAGACGATCGGCCTCCTTGAGCAGCAGGTGTTGCTCTTTGCTGAGTTTGCCTCGCGCTTTGAGGCGCTCGTACGTGTTTTTTCGATCAACCCAATGACCAGCCTCAAGGACCAACGCCCGTGTTGCCTGGATCTCGGCCCGCATCGATAGGAGCATGCGATAGACAGCCGGAAAGTCATCAATTGACTGGCCAAACTGGATGCGCTTCTGAGCGTACTGGTATGCCTCGCGATAGGCGGCCTCAGCGATGCCGACCGCCTGGGCTGATACCCCAAGCCGGGCTCCGTTCATCAGCGCCCAGGTATATCGAATCAGGCCGTACCGGCGCTTGCCCACCAAGCGCGCCGGTGTGTCGCAGAACTGAATCTCGCAGGTAGGGGAGCCATGGAGGCCCATTTTGTTCTCGGTGCGGCGGATGTGTACCGTCTCATCGGCTTCCACCTCAAACAAGCTGAGACCACGAGCGTCGGTGGAACCTTGCTCGGAACGGGCCAGGACCAACAGAACGTCGGCGTTGCCGTTGGTGATGAAGCGCTTGACACCATTGAGCCGCCACTCGCCTGTCTGCTCGTCCAGCGTGGCACGCGTCTGGACTGCGCCTAAATCTGACCCGGCGTCTGGTTCGGTAAGGACCATCGCCCCAGTCACCTCACCCCGGCCGAATCGGGGCAGAATCCGGTCCTTCATCTCGTCGTCGCCATATTCGGCAATGATGGCCGAGACTTCTTGCAGGCCAAAGATCGACATCAACGCCGCATCTGCCCGTCCCAGAATCTCGATCATCATCTGGAAAACGCTCTCCGGCAGGTTCAGCCCTCCATATTCCCAAGGCAGCATCGCGCCCATCAGCTCTGCCTGGCGCAAGAGACTGAGTCCATCCCGGATGGCTGCGGAGTAGACTACGTGCCCGTCTTCAATGTGCACGCCCTCTTCATCTGCTTCGGCTGCCCGTGGAGCGATCTGATTGGCGCAGATATCGCCCAGTACTTCCAGGATCAACCTGTAGTTGTCCTTTGCATCCGCATAATTACGGGGTGCACCCGGGTAGTCGGTATGGTAGCGGTACCCGTCTTCAAGAACCTCAACGATTTCCTCCAGGTGCATTGAATCCAGGTGATACTGCAGATCGAGATTGTCGCTGAAAAAGTTGTCTGTCATTCAGTTTTTTCCTGCACTCTGTCCTCGCGATAAACGCGGATCATCTGGGGGATGACAATTCTTAGATCGCCCACAATCCGATAGTCAGCGATTTCGAAAATTGGAGCATTGGGGTCGGTGTTGATGGCAATGATCTTGCTGGCTTGATCCATGCCAGCGCGATGCTGTACGGCTCCAGAAATGCCACAGGCAATGTACAATCGAGGGCGCACAGTGACACCAGTTTGCCCAACTTGGTGTTCCTGAGAGACAAAGCCGGCGTCCACGGCTGCACGGGAAGCTGCTACCTCCCCGCCAAGCACGCTGGCAAGCTCAAAGATAAGGGCAAAGTTCTCCTTGCTGCCAACCCCCATGCCCCCGGCGACAATGACCGCCGCATTCTTGAGATCAACGCTGGGAAGCCGGATCTCTCGCTTGAGCACCCGCAGTGCCAGATCACGCTCTGCAAAGTGGGGCGTGATTTTTTCGATCACGCCCTGGCGCTTCTTGTCAGGATCGTTCAGCTTCATCACACCTTCACGCACGGTGGCCATCTGAGGATGCATCTCGGGGTTGACGATGGTGGCGATGATGTTGCCACCAAAGGCCGGTCGAATCTGGTACAAAAGATCCTTGTAGATCTCGCCCCTACGCTCAAAGTCACCGATCTCGAGATCGGTGCAGTCGGCTGTCAGACCGGCTCCGGTGGCGCTGGCGATCCGCGGGGCCAGGTCACGCCCGATGGGCGTGGCACCCAACAGGATGATGTAGGGTTGCTGCTCCTCTACCAGGCCTGTAGCGACCCGGGCATATGGCATGGTGCGATACGTGGCCAGTTCAGGGTGATCGGCGACGAGCACGCGGTCCGCACCATAGTGAATGGCCTGCTGTGGCAGTTCGGCGATTTCGTGGCCCAGCAGAAGGGCCGTGACCTTGCCATCAAGCTCCTCGGCCAGCTCGCGTGCCTTTCCCAGCAGCTCCAGGCTGACGGGTGCAACCTTGCCCTCTTCCTGTTCGATAAAGACCCAGATGTCTCGCGTCACTGTCATCGCTGCATCCTGCCTCACAAGATATAGTCCTGAACCAGTTCATGAACCAATTCAGAGAGGCCGGCTTGGCTAGCCTCAAATTCCTTGCTCCCGTCACCTTCCAGGACAACATAATTGACCTTGAGCACCTTTGTCGGAGAACCATCCAATCCGACTCTGCTGTAATCAGCACCTACATCGGCGCCATTCCACACCGTGATTCTAAGGTCGCGTTCGCCAAGGTACTGGTCCAGCGCCTCTTCTGTCCCAAACTCTGGCCACGTCTGGAGGAGCGCAGAGTATTCAAGCGGTGTGGCGGCAAGCTTGTGGGTAATCATGCGCCGGACCGAGGGGGGGCGGGGCTGGTTTGCCGTGCTAACCACCGTCAGCAGACAGGGCAAGCTGCATTCGACGACTTCGATACCCAGAGGGAAGGCTCTCTGCACGACGATCTTTTGATCTTGCAAGGACTCGATGGATTCTGCATAAGTTATCTGTGGCAGATCCAGCTTTTCCGCCACCTGAGGACCGACCTGAGCGGTGTCGCCATCTATGGCCTGCCGTCCGCAGAATAGGAGGTCGTAGCCACCCAATCGGTCGCCGATGCGTTCGACGGCGCACTTGAGGACGTAGGAGGTGGCCAGCGTATCTGAGCCCGCCGTCTTGCGATCCGTGAGCAGGATCACCTGGTCTGCGCCACGATATAGCGCCTCGCGCAAGACGGCAGCGGCGCGCGGTGGTCCCATGGTCACGACCGTGACATGACCGCCGTAGCGGTCCTTCACCTGAAGGGCCATCTCCAGGGCATTTAGATCCTCTGGGTTGAGGATGGCGGGCAAGGCGGCACGGTTGACCGTGCCATCGTCTTTCATCGCTTTGCCTGTGATATTGGCTGTGTCGGGTACCTGTTTGACCAATACCACGCAGTTATACGGCATCGTGTCCTCCAAATTGCATGTCGCCGGCGAAAGACCGAGGATGAAGGAAGGTCATAAACTCTTCCTGAGAGACCCCGCACCGCTCCAAATCCTCAAACTGGCGGATGAATTGACCGCCGATGGAGCGTACGGGATGGCCAAAGCTGACTCCGGTGACTACAGTGGCTCGATCGTGTGCTCTGACGATCCGCTGCTTATAGTTCGCATGGACCGGGCATTCGGTGGTACAGATGAATCGCGTGCCCATCTGGATGCCCGCCGCTCCCAGAGCCAGGGCCGCCGCCAACCCCCGCCCGTCGGCGATCCCGCCAGCAGCGATGACGGGCAGGTCTACGGCATCCACTACCTGGGAGACCAAGGTCATTGTCGCAACGTCACCGACATGGCCGCCCGACTCCATTCCCTCGGCGATGAGCGCATCCACTCCCAGGCGCGACATCCTCCGGGCGAGGGCAACCGAGGCAACGACCGGGATAACGCGAATGCCCGCTCGCTGCAGTGGCGGCAGGTAGGGCCCTGCGTTTCCGCCTCCAACGGTGACTACTGACACGCCCTCGTCGATAAATACCTGGAGGATTTCCTCCACCCCGGCTGCGAAGAGTGGGACGTTGGCTCCAAAGGGCCGATCGGCCAGTGAGCGTACGTGCCGCAACTCGCGGCGGACAATGTCGATGGGGGAATCGCCTGCACCCACAACGCCCAGCCCGCCGGCGTTGGAGACGGCTGCGGCCAACTCTGCTGATGCCGCCCAGGCCATACCGCCCTGCAGGATGGGGTGTTCGATGCCCAACAGGTCACACAACGATGTCCAGATCATCCATTCTCCCGTCGGCTGTCCTTGGAATAGAACACGACCTGCGGATAGAAGTTACGCTGCTTCCTAGCGCATCTTTTCTCTCTGCCGGGTGTTCTATGAACATGGATTCGAGGGAATAATACCGAGACGTATGGTAGTGCCAAGACGCATGGATAGGTTTACGGTGAGGTGGAATTATGCGCAAACGAGTTGTGATCACGGGTTTGGGTGCCGTGACCCCTATTGGCAACGATGTGCCCACTTTTTGGGAGGGCCTCGTCGCTGGGCGTTCGGGTGGAGCACCTATTACTGCCTATGATGCCTCCGATCAGGCTGTCCAGATCGCTGCGGAGGTGAAAGGCTTTGACCCATTGGCCCATCTTGACCGCAGGCTGATCAATCGAACGGATCGATTCACCCAATTGGTGATGGTTGCAGCCGATGAGGCCATTACCGATTCGGGCCTGGCTTTTGACCAAAACGGCGAAAACTGGGACGTGGGCGTCATTGTCGGCACGGGCATCGGTGGAATCGGCACGCTCATTGAAAACATGGATGTGATGCAAGAGCGGGGTCCCAAGCGGGTCAGCGCTCTGATGGTGCCGATGATGATGCCCAATGCCGGGGCGGGCCAGATTGCCATCCAGTATGGATTGCATGGCATTGCCATGTCAGTGGCTTCGGCCTGCGCAACCGGCAACAATGCCATTGGCGAGAGCGCTGAGCATATCCGGCGAGGCGCTGCCGAGGTGATGATCTGTGGTGGCGGCGAATCGGTGATGCACCCACTGACGCTGGCGGCTTTGAGCAATATGGGCGCGGTGTCGCGGCGCAACGATGAGCCGGAACGGGCCAGTCGCCCTTTTGATGCCAACCGTGATGGTTTCTGTGATGGGCGAGGGGGCAGGCGTACTGGTCCTGGAGAGCCTGGAACACGCCCAAAAGCGCGGTGCGCACATCCATGCCGAGTTGGTCGGCTACGGTTCCAGCTGCGATGCCTTCCACATCACCGCTCCCGACGAGAATGGTACCGGCGCTGCCCTGTCGATGCGCGCTGCCCTGCACGATGCGGGCCTCGGCCCGAGGAGATCGACTATATCAACGCCCACGGCACCAGCACGCCACTCAACGACCCAATCGAGACCCGGGCCATCCACACCGCTTTTGGCGAGCACGCCTACAAACTGGCTGTCAGCTCCACCAAGTCGATGATCGGCCACCTGATGGGCGCCGCCGGTGCGGTGGAGGCCATCGCCTGCGTAAGAATGCTGCAGACGGGTGTGGTCCATCCGACGATCAACTATGAGACGCCCGACCCAGAGTGCGACCTGGACTATGTGCCCAACGAGGCGCGGGAGATCAACCCCCGGACCATCCTGTCCAATTCTTTTGGGTTTGGTGGACATAACGCCACGCTTATCTTTTCCAAGTGGGAAGGCTAGGCGAATTTTGGCTTCTCAACAGAATTCAAGCCACCGCCACGCCCACATCGTCGGTTGGGGCAAGGCCGTCCCTGACCGCGTGCTGACCAATCGACGAGCTGGCGACGATGGTGGATACCTCGGACGAGTGGATCCGCCAGCGGACCGGCATGGCTGAGCGGCGCATCGCCGGCGAGGGCGAGACGACGTTCACGCTGAGCCTTCAGGCCGCCCAGGCTGCCCTGGAGGTGGCCGATCTGGATCCTGCTCACCTGGACCTGATCATCGTCGCCACGGTCACCCCCGACTACCCTTTTCCGTCCACGGCTTGCCTGCTGCAGGATGCGCTGGGGGCTGACAAGGCTGCTGCCTTTGACCTGTCGGCGGGTTGCTCCGGCTTTGTCTATGGCCTGAGCGTGGCCGCTGACTCTGCTGGCGGCCGGGACCTACGATCGAGCCCTGGTCGTCGGCGCCGAGACACTGTCGCGCATCACCGACTGGACCGACCGGAACACCTGTGTTCTGTTTGGCGATGGGGCCGGGGCCGTGGTGCTCCAGGCCAGCGAGGCGCCGGGCGGAATTCTTGTCGTCGGTGCTGGGCGCCGATGGCTCGGGCGGCGACCTGCTGATGCTGCCGGCCGGTGGCAGCGCCCAGCCCGCCACGATCGAGACGGTGGCTGCGCGGCAGCATTACATCCAGATGCAGGGCCGGCAGGTCTTTCGTTTTGCCACGCGCATCATGCCCGAAGCCTCGCGACAGGTGCTCGACGCAGGCCGGTCTGGACGGTTGAGGACGTGGCCCTGTTCGTACCCCACCAGGCCAACGACCGCATCCTCCAAGCGGCGGCCAAGGGCCTGGGCGTCCCCGGAGAGCGATGTTCTCCAACCTGGCGCGCTATGGCAATACCTCGTCGGCTTCGATCCCCATCGCCCTGTGCGAGGCCATCGAGCAGGGTCTGGTCAACCGGGACGACGTGATCGTCTGCGTCGGCTTTGGCGCGGGGCTGACCTGGGCGGCGTCGGCCATCCGCTGGAGCTTGCCGCTGCCGGTGCCGGCGCCCTCGCGGCGGATGACATTCTGGCGACGGCTGCGCTACCGCTGGGCGAAGATGCGCTCCTCGTGGCGGCGGCTGTGGCGGCGGGTGGATGCCCGGCTGTTCCAGATCCTGTACGACCGGGACGGAAACGGAAGCGGTGATCATCCTGTCTTCTTTCCAACGAACAGGACAAAAAGACCGAGAATGAGTAGAGCAGCGATCGAACGGTTACGGGATCTGGAGGCGCAGGCGCGGCTGGGGGGTGGACTGGCGCGCATCGAGCAGCAGCACGCCAAGGGCAAGTACACGGCCCGCGAGCGGCTGGAAATCCTGCTCGACCCCGGTACCTTCCAGGAGATCGATGCCTTTGTCCGCGAGAACCAAGACGACGCCCTGGGCGACAGCGTGGTCACCGGCTGGGGGCGATCGATGGCCGAGCCGTCTATGTCTTTGCCCAGGATTTCACCGTGTTGGGCGGCTCGGTGGGCGCGGCCCACGGGCGCAAAATCTGCAAGGTGATGGACCTGGCCCTGGCCAATGGCGCGCCCCTGATCGGCCTGAACGACTCGGGCGGGGCGCGCATCCAGGAGGGCGTCGACGCCCTGGCAGCCTATGGCGAGATTTTTTATCCGCAATACCATCGCTTCAGGCGTCATCCCCCAGATTTCGGTCATCCTGGGACCGTGCGCCGGGGGCGCGGTCTATAGCCCGGCCATCACCGATTTTACCTTCATGGTGCAGGCAAACAGCCACATGTTCATCACCGGGCCGGATGTGGTGCGGGCAGTGACCCGCGAGGAGGTCAGCTTTGAGGCGTTGGGTGGCGCGGAGGTCCACGGTCAAAAGAGCGGCGTGGCCCACTTTGTCTGTGAGGACGAGGAGCCGACCCTGGCACGAGGTGCGGCGGCTGCTGGGCTTTCTGCCGGGCAACAACGCCGACGATCCACCCTGGCGCGAGCCCTCCGATCCGCCCGACCGCCTGGCGCCTGAACTGGACGATGCTGGTGCCGGAGGCACCCGATCGGGCCTACGACATGCGACGGGTGATCCAGGCGGTGGTGGACGATGGCGATTTCATGGAGGTGCATGCCGGATTCGCGCCCAACCTGCTGGTGGGCTTTGCCCGGCTGGGTGGGTACCCGGTGGGTATTGTCGCCCAGCAGCCCGAGACGCTGGCCGGGGTGCTGGACATCGACGCCAGCGACAAGGGGGCGCGTTTTATCCGCTTCTGCGACTGTTTTAACGTCCCGCTGGTGACGCTGACCGATACGCCCGGTTTCTTGCCCGGCGTGGCGCAGGAGCACGGCGGCATCATCCGCCACGGGGCCAAGATGATTTTCGCCTACGCCGAGGCGACGGTGCCCAAGCTGGCGGTGGTCACTCGCAAGGCCTACGGCGGGGCCTATATTGTGATGAGTTCAAAGCACCTGCGCGGCGACGTGAACCTGGCCTGGCCCGGCGCCGAGATCGCGGTCATGGGGCCCGAGGGTGCAGTCAATATCCTTCATCGGAAAGAGCTTGCGGAGAGCCGACGATCCAGCGCTTCTGCGGTCCGAACTGATCGCCGACTACCGGAGGCAGTTTGCCAATCCCTACGTCGCAGCGGCGCGGGGTTACCTGGATGCGGTCATTGTCCCGCGGGAGACGCGGCCCCGGCTGATCGCCGCGCTCAAGACATTGAGTGGCAAGCGCGCTTCGCTACCGATGAAGAAACACAGCAATATTCCGCTTTGAACCTACCGTAAACTGGAGGGTGGTAAGTGATACGTTCGAATATGATGAAAACGTCGATGAGGGCAGAGCAGGTACAGGTAAAGGACAGTTTGGATGACGGGGCAATGCTGGCGGCCGTGCTGGCAGCGGCACTGGTAGAGTATGGGAGATACTTGGAAAGGTCCAATCGGCATAACGGTGTACAAGACGCTGCGGGCAACTGGCGAATACTCGCTCACCTGGATCGCCTACAGGGAAGGGCATGAAGTACTCTGTTACAGTTGGTGGGCAGTCTTTTGATGTCGAAGTTGATCACGACCGCTTGGTGTGGGTTAACGGCCGCCCGCTTAACGTAGAATTGGAACAGGTTGGGGGATTGCCGGTCTATTCCCTGGCGCTGGACGACGCCGGCTATGTGCTCTTTGTCGAAAAGAAGCGAGAAGAGTACCTGGTAGAGGTACAGGGCCAGCTCTATCCGGTCGAGGTCCAGTTGCAGCGACCGCAGCTGGGAACCCGGCGTGACAGTTGTCCAGATGGTGACGGGGCCTGCTTGACGATCAGCGCGCCACTGCCGGGACGTTTGATCTCGTTGCCCGTCGCGATTGGAGACCAGGTTGAGACGGGGCAGGTGGTGGCTGAAGTTGAGTCCATGAAGATGCAGATGGAACTGAAGGCTCCCTTGGCAGGTGTGGTGGAGGTAGTCCACGGGCCAGTGGACAGGGATGTGGATCAGGGTGAAGAACTGGTCGCCCTCCGGCCACTGTAGCGACCGCCAAGCCGGCTGCAGTTTTGTGGACGGAGAATCAAGGCTGATCAACAGGGAAAGCCATGGAAACTGAACGAGAGGTTGGGGCTCTGCTGGCTGCATTGGGCTTGACCCTTGCCACGGCTGAATCGTGTACGGGCGGTCTGCTGGCTCACCGCATCACGAACGTGCCGGGTAGTTCGGCCTACTATGTGGGGGGGCTTGTTGCGTATGCGAATGAAATGAAAGAAGCATGCCTGGATGTGCGGCCCGAGACTCTCTTGGCCCATGGCGCCGTCAGTGAGGAGACGGTACTGGAGATGGCCCGGGGCGCCCGAGCGCGGATGGGGGCTGACGTGGCCCTCGCCACCACAGGCATAGCCGGGCCTGGTGGGGGCACAGCGGAAAAGCCTGTAGGCTTGGTCTATGTGGCTCTGTCGGCGGGTGATATGGAACGATGCGAGCAGCACGTTTGGTCAAGTGACGGCTTTGTTGATGAGCGTTTGGCCAACAAGGAGAAATCGGTTGACGCAGTCCTGGGACTACTCCTTGATTACTTGCGGGGACCAGGGAAATGAAGGCCCAGTTTGTGAATGAGGCAGTCAGCGTGGAAGTCACGCCTTGCCGGGCAGGGGAGAGCCGTCCGCTGGAATTTGTTTGGGGGGGAAGGCGGCTGCAAATCGAATCGTGGGGCCGAGAAGGCGCGACAACCCTGGGGGACCGTGCCGTGCACTGCCACCTGGTCCAGACGGCTGGCCCCGAAACCTGGGAACTGTGTCAGGACATAGAAACGGCCCAGTGGACGCTTGTACGTCACTGGGCCCGAAACGATCCGGTTGCCTGAGGACTAGTTTGCTTTACTGGCTACCCGTTCGCTAAAACTCTGCACGTTGATTATCGCTCTCTGGTGCACGCCGTCCCCCACGAGTTCACGCGCGCCTTCGGAGCTATTGGGTGGTCCCTCGTACACTCTGACGCGGAAGCTCAATCTCCTCCCCTGAACCTCCACCAACTCGGAAGTAGCGATAACCTGCCAACCCAAGGCTGTTGGGGCCAGATGTCGAATGTCCAGACTGGCGCCGACAGTGCGGTATCCCTCCGGTAGAAGGTGATCCACCGCGGCCACACTCGCTTGCTCCATCAGGAGGACCATCTGCGGCGTGGCCAGCACTTCTACTGCGCCACTTCCCAGGTGCTGAGCGGTGTGCTCCGACGCAACAATGAGCTTGACCTCGCCCTGCAGCCCAGGTTGGATGGCGGCAAAGCAATCACTTGCTTTGGATACAGTTGGGGGCTCGGGCCTTTCAGCACGGGTCATGCTTCGGGTTCGGGATCCGCCTCTGGATCTTTCGCAGCCGGTGCCTTGGATTCTATGGAGGCGAGGAACCTTGAAATGCCTTTGTTCAATTCACTGAGGCCGGTGACCAATCCACGCTCAAACTCATCGGCCAGATCACTCTCACGAGCGCGGTCTACGGCCTCTTTGACCTGGCCACTGAACTGCTTGGCTGTTTCGCTTTCCTGGGCTGTAGAGATTGCTGCGTTGACCTGCTGGCCCAGCTCCATGACTCCAGCACCAATCTCTTGCCGTAGCTTGCGGCTGTCTTCGCTCTCCCACATGGCCTTTACCGCTGTACTCAGTTGCTGGCCCAAGGCGTGGAATTCCTCCAACAGTCCGCTGTCTGACTTTTTCTCTTCAGTCATTGCCGCTTCCTCCTTGTAGGATGGGAATCTATTCTGGGCCCGTTTGGGCAATCGCCCATACCCCTGATTGTCATCCTCTATACGCAACAAATACAAAAAGGTTCTTCTGGCAACGACCTACTCTCCCAGGGACCTTCGTCCCAAGTACCATCGGCGCTGGAGGGCTTAACTGCCTGGTTCGGTATGGAGCAGGGTGTTTCCCCTCCGCTCAAGTCACCAGAAGAACCTTTTATGCTATTGTTGACGGCAACGAAGGACTGAGTTCGTTGCACACGATCTGACACCTTCAAAACTGAACAGGATGCTCGGCATAGACGCCGATTCACGCTAGCGAATTAAGCCCTCGGCCATTAGTACGGCTAAGCTGAACACATTGCTGTGCTTACACCTGCCGCCTATCCAGCAGGTAGTCTACCTGCGGCCTTACTCCCACGAAGGGATGGGGGATCTAATCTTGAGGCGTGCTTCCCACTTAGATGCTTTCAGCGGTTATCACTGCCAGACTTGGCTACCCAGCGATGCCGTTGGCACGACAACTGGCACACCAGAGGTCTGTCCACCCCGGTCCTCTCGTACTAGGGGCAGCTCCCCTCAAATCCCCTACGCCCACAGCGGATAGAGACCGACCTGTCTCACGACGGTCTGAACCCAGCTCGCGTGCCGCTTTAATGGGCGAACAGCCCAACCCTTGGGACCTACTCCAGCCCCAGGATGCGACGAGCCGACATCGAGGTGCCGAGCCACGCCGTCGATATGGACTCTTGGGCGTGACTAGCCTGTTATCCCCGGGGTAGCTTTTATCCGTTAAGCCACGGCCCTTCCACTCGGAACCGTGGGATCACTAAGCCCGTCTTTCGACTCTGCTCGACTTGTAGGTCTCGCAGTCAAGCTCCCTTATGCCTTTACACTCTTCGGCTGGTTTCCATTCAGCCTGAGGGAACCTTTGGGCGCCTCCGTTACCTTTTGGGAGGCGACTGCCCCAGTCAAACTGCCTACCTGGCACTGTTCCTGTGCCGGATCACGGACACAGGTTAGGGCCAAGATTTAACCAGGCTGGTATTTCAAGGACGACTCCACCGAGGCTAGCGCCCCAGCTTCCAAGTCTCCCAGCTATCCTACACAAGCTAAACCCTAACTCAATACCAAGCTACAGTAAAGCTCCACGGGGTCTTTTTGTCCTGCTGCGGGTAACGCGCATCTTCACACGTACTTCAATTTCGCCGGGTCCCTCGTTGAGACAGTGCCCCACTCGTTACGCCATTCGTGCGGGTCGGAACTTACCCGACAAGGAATTTCGCTACCTTAGGACCGTTATAGTTACGGCCGCCGTTCACCGGGGCTTCAGTTCAGAGCTTCGACCGAAGCATCTAACCCTTCCCTTTAACCTTCCGGCACTGGGCAGGCGTCAGCCCCTATACATCAGCTTTCGCTTTAGCAGAGACCTGTGTTTTTGTTAAACAGTCGATAGGGCCATTTCTCTGCGACCCCTTCGGGCTCAACGTTATCGCTTCACCCTACTGGGGTGCTCCTTATCCCGAAGTTACGGAGCTATTTTGCCGAGTTCCTTAACGAGGGTTCTCCCGATCCCCTTGGTATACTCTACCCGTCTACCAGTGTCGGTTTGCGGTACGGGCGCGCGGGTCTAACTAGAGGCTTTTCTAGGCAGCATGGGCTCAAGCTCACTTGCGGCCCTATGGGCACCGCCATCACCTCTCAGGATCAGGCAACGGATTTACCTATCGCCATCATCTCCCTACAGGCTTGGCACCGAGATAACCATCGCCCGGCTGGCCTACCCTTCTGCGTCACCCCATCGCTCAAACAACCCCACGCGGTTCCGGAATATTAACCGGATGTCCATCGCCTACGCCTTTCGGCCTCGGCTTAGGCCCGACTAACCCGACGCGGATTAACCTTCCGTCGGAAACCTTAGACTTACGGGGACCATGTTTCTCACATGATTTACGCTACTCATGCCGGCATTCTCACTTCTGTCCGCTCCACCAGTCCTTCCGGTCTGGCTTCTCCGCAGGCAGAACGCTCCCCTACCGCTTACAGATATCCAAAGATATCTATAAACCCGCAGTTTCGGTGCTAGGCTTGAGCCCCGTTACATTTTCGGCGCAGGATCACTAGACCAGTGAGCTGTTACGCACTCTTTAAAGGGTGGCTGCTTCTAAGCCAACCTCCTGGCTGTCCCAGTAATCCCACATCCTTTCCCACTTAGCCTAGACTTGAGGACCTTAACTGGCGGTCCGGGCTGTTTCCCTCTTGACTATGAAACTCATCTCCCATAGTCCAACTGCCACACTCTTGAGTACCGGCATTCGGAGTTTGGTTCGGTTTGGTAAGCTGTGAAGCCCCCTAGCCGATCCAGTGCTCTACCTCCGGTACTAAACGTATGACGCTAGCCCTAAAGCTATTTCGGGGAGAACAAGCTATCTCCAAGTTCGTTTGGCATTTCACCTCTATCCACAACTCATCCCCCAATTTTGCAACATTGGTGGGTTCGGCCCTCCACGAAGGGTTAGCTTCGCTTCAGCCTGGCCATGGATAGCTCACCTGGTTTCGTGTCTACTCCCTGCGACAAATTCGCCCTATTCAGACTCGCTTTCGCTACGGCTCCGGGTGTACCTCCCTTAACCTCGCCACAAAGAGTAACTCGCCGGCTCATGCTCCAAAAGGCACGCCGTCAGACCTACCAGCGGCTTGCCCGAAGGCAAGTCACGGTCCTGGTATAGTCCTTCGACTGTTTGTAAGCACACGGTTTCAGGTTCTTTTCACTCCCTTAACAAGGGTTCTTTTCACCTTTCCCTCACGGTACTTGTTCACTATCGGTCGCCAAGAGTGTTTAGCCTTGGGAGGTGGGCCTCCCTGTTTCCCACCGGATTAGCGTGCCCGGTGGTACTCAAGGTCTCCAGTAGGAGTCTGGATCCGTTTCGCCTACGGGAGTCTCACCCTCTATGCTCTGCCTTCCCAGACAGTTCGGCTACAGACCAGATTTGTAACTCCTTGGGCTTACCAGCTCACCCAACTGGGCCTTACAACCCCTACGTAACATAGGCACTGGACCACTTAGTTACGCAGGTTTGGGCTAATCCCCTTTCGCTCGCCACTACTCAGGGAATGATCTCTTTTCCTCGGGGTACTAAGATGTTTCAGTTCCCCCGGTTCCCTCCATCTGGCCTATTTTATTCAGCCAGCGGTACCCAGGCATTCCCCTGGGTGGGTTTCCCCATTCGGGTATCTCCGGATCTAACGCTTGAGGCAGCTCCCCGGAGCTTTTCGCAGCTCTCCACGCCCTTCTTCGGCTCTTGGCGCCAAGGCATCCACCGTGTGCCCTTAGTAGCTTAATTCACGTGAATTTGCGTTGATACGCTTTACATCCTGTTCAGTTTTTAAGGTGCCAGACCTTTTCTATCCTAGCGATTCGCTGCTAGCCGCTGGAGACTGGGTCTCCACTCATCCTCCAGCGGTCAGAGGCGAATCAGCGATTCTACCTGGGCCTCACGTTGGGCGCAAAAAGAGCCCGGCATATGCCAGGCTCCTCGCCTCGTCATATGTCCTACTGTTACCGGTATTCGATTACGTCTCCAACGTTTTCTATCTTCAGTCGACCCGATCTCCAGCGGATCATGCTGCGCAACTGCTCTGGTGGGCCATTCTGGACTTGAACCAGAGACCTTTCCCTTATCAGAGGAATGCTCTAGCCGACTGAGCTAATGGCCCATGATGGTAAGCGACCTTAACAACTGAAAAGTGATAGGAAGACGGCTTTACTTTGGGTACAACCGATGGAGGTAGACGCTCGACCTGTCGGCCGAGCAGTCAAATCTCCCTAGAAAGGAGGTGATCCAGCCGCAGCTTCCGCTACGGCTACCTTGTTACGACTTCGTCCCAGTCACCAGTCCCACCTTCGACAGTTGCCTCCTTACGGTTAGCCCACCGGCTTCAGGTGTTACCAGCTCCCATGACGTGACGGGCGGTGTGTACAAGGCCCGGGAACGCATTCACCGCACTATAGCTGACGCGCGGTTACTAGCAACTCCAACTTCATGCAGGCGAGTTGCAGCCTACAATCCGAACTGAGACCGGCTTTGGGGGATTAGCTCCACCTCGCGGCTTGGCAACCCATTGTACCGGCCATTGTAGCGTGTGTGTAGCCCTGGACATAAAGGCCATGCTGACTTGACGTCATCCCCACCTTCCTCCGGCATTAAACCGGCAGTCCCGTTAGACACATGTAACTAACAGCGAGGGTTGCGCTCGTTACCGGACTTAACCGAACACCTCACGGCACGAGCTGACGACAGCCATGCAGCACCTGTGTACGCTTCCCGAAGGATCGATTCCGCTTTCGCTTCACTACTACGTACATGTCAAACCCAGGTAAGGTTCTTCGTGTTGCCTCGAATTAAACCACACGCTCCGCTGCTTGTGCGGGCCCCCGTCAATTCCTTTGAGTTTTAGCCTTGCGGCCGTAGTTCCCAGGCGGGATACTTAACGCGTTAGCTACGGCACTGATGACGATAGCCACCAACACCTAGTATCCATCGTTTACAGCGTGGACTACCGGGGTATCTAATCCCGTTCGCTCCCCACGCTTTCGCGTCTCAGCGTCAGGTATGGGCCAGGACGTCGCCTTCGCCACTGGTGTTCCTCCCGATCTCTACGCATTCCACCACTACACCGGGAATTCCACGTCCCTCTCCCAACCTCAAGTCCCGCAGTATCGAACGACCTCTCCCAGTTAAGCCAGGAGCTTTCACGTCCGACTTACGGAACCGCCTGCACGCGCTTTACGCCCAGTGAATCCGGATAACGCTAGCCACCTACGTATTACCGCGGCTGCTGGCACGTAGTTAGCCGTGACTTATTCCTGAGGTACCGTCCTCTCTCGTCCCCCAGAAAAGGGCTTTACAACCCGAAGGCCTTCGTCGCCCACGCGGCGTTGCTGCCTCAGACTTGCGTCCATTGGGCAATATTCCTCACTGCTGCCTCCCGTAGGAGTCTGGCCCGTATCTCAGTGCCAGTGTGGGGGATCACGCTCTCACGCCCCCTACCCGTCATCGGCTTGGTAGGCCATTACCCTACCAACTACCTGATGGGCCGCAGGCCCCTCCCGAAGCGCCGGAACTTTAATCTACCGACTGAACGATAGATCACATGGAGTATTAGCCACCGTTTCCAGTGGTTATTCCCCTCTTCGGGGCAGGTCACCTACGTGTTACTCACCCGTTCGCCACTTTCCCCCTCAGACGAATCCAAGGGTTCTCGTTCGACTTGCATGTGTTAGGCACGCCGCCAGCGTTAATCCTGAGCCAGGATCAAACTCTCCGTAAATTCACTCTCAAAGTTTTAAGCCCAAACTATGTTTGGGGCCCAAAGTTGTCGCGCACCTTCCTATCACTCTTCAGTTGTTAAAGTCCATCTCACGCGAAGACAAACTATACCACATTCGCATTCGACTGTCAAATGCTGGCTCTACCGTGTCCGGCGAACCGTCTGTCTCC
Source organism: uncultured Chloroflexia bacterium (assembly GCA_963700285.1). Taxonomy (GTDB): domain Bacteria; phylum Chloroflexota; class Anaerolineae; order JAAYZQ01; family JAAYZQ01; genus CAWANP01. The sequence goes on from CAVOXA010000009.1 coordinate 126,859, forward strand.
CCGCTGGCTTGTCAAAGTCCGTTGCCACCCGCACAGCCAGAAACTGCTGCCAGCAACAAGGCGCGATTCTATCACACTCGCGAAAGCCTGTCAAACGCGGACCACACTGTGTCCAGCGGCCCGCCTGTCCTCTGCCGACTTGTCAAGGCCCGTTACTGCCACCCGCACGACCAAGAATCGCTGCCAGCAACGAGGCGCGATTCTATCATACTCGCGAAACCCTGTCAAATTAGGAACTGAATGAGGAGGCACAATGGAACCAGCAGATCTCAGCCTAACGACCTGCTGATCATTACCGCAGCGTATTCTCTCCGCTGGCCACATAGTGTTTAAGGTACGATGATAAATCTATTGTATCAGAGGATCCGGCGATTGTCAAGTCCTCGAACGTTAAAAACACGATAAATTCCCACCCAATTGTCGCCATGTCTTCAACCAAACCAGGCAAACAGGGCCCGTAGCCGAAGAACCTACACTCTATCCGAGGATGCTCTGGATCCCGTTGGGAGCTGGGGGACGGAGCGAGTCTGTGGATAGATACCTAACCGATGATAAAGACCAATACGATCAGAAGCACCAGGAGTGCCACGGCAATGAGGGCAATGCGCCGAAGGTCCTCGAGGACGTAGTGATACTCTTCCGAGAAGTTGATCTCCTTGGCAGGGCCCTCAGTTTGGGGGCGTGCCGGCCGGGAGACACGTACTGGTTGGGCTACAGTAGAAGCCTGACGACGGGCTCGACGCGATTTCTTTGCCATACTGAATTCTAACCTCTGCAAATGGATTCGGTTCTTGGGTGGGCCTGGTGGTTCGCAGGTCTACCCCATCAGGGCCCATTATAGCCAATACTGGCGGCTAGTCAAGGTTTGATCGTGCCAATCTCCGCCGGACCAAGTCGCGTATGAGCTGGGCCTCGTGCACACCGAGCAAGTTGATCAGTACCAGGTAGGCAAGGAACCCGACTACTCCTACGACACCGACTGTGACCAGGCCGGCGACAATCCCACCGGTGGGTTCGAGCCCACTTGCGCCCACCAGCCGGGTTATGCCGGCCAGCGCAAGTGCCATAAAGCCCACCATCACGCCACTGGCTAGCAGAGATTTCACCAAGGTCCTGCCCAGGTGCTGGCCGGCCAGGCCCTTGACCTGGCGTTGGGTCAGGATCAGCATCACCGTGACATGACCAAAGTGCTTGGCCGAGTCGGCGAGGACAAGGCCTAGAAAACCCAGAGGACCGATCAGCGTCAGGGCCACAACCAGATAGACGCCTACGCTGAATATGCCGACCAAGGCTGGCGTGAGGGTATCTTGCCGGGCAAAGAAGGCGTAATTCAACGGCCAGTCTATGGCCGCAAAGACGAGTCCCGCCAGGTACAAGCGGAGTGCCCATGCCGTCCAGTAGGTGTCGTGGGCAGTGAACTTGCCGTGCTGGAACAACAAGGCTACGATGGGCTGGGCCAGTACCAAAAGGCCCAGCGTGGCCGGCACGACGAGCACCAAAACCAGCCGCAACCCCATGCCCAAGGTTTGGCGGAATCCACTCCAATCACTTTGAGTACTCAATCTTGACAGAGTGGGCAGCACGGCCAATGAGATGGCTACGGCCACCAAGCCATGGGGCATTTGAACCAGCGTTGTCGCCCGGTCCATCCACGCGATGCTGCTTTCCCCGGTGGATGAGGCCAGCCGCCGGTCAATGGCGATCTGTATGTTGCTGACAAGCAGGCCGAATGCTATGGGCAAATAGAGGCGCAGAATACGTCGCAGGGCAGGATTGGCGAGGTCGATGCGAAACTGAAAGCGCACGTCGCGCAGGTCAGGGATCTGAATGAGGAGCTGCAGCACCGAGCCCAGAACAACGCCTACGGCCAGACTGAAAGCATCTAGTCGGCCGGACAACAAGGGGACGGCAACGATGACGCCCAGGTTAAAGACCGCTGCGCCAAAGGCGGGATAGGTGAAGCGCTTGAGGGTGTAGAGAAGGCCGGTCACCACCCCTGACAGGCCAAAGAAGAGCATGGCCGGGGCGATGATGCGGAGCATGGTTGCCAGCGCAGCCTGCAGTTCGGGCTCAAAGCCGCCACCGAGCAGCCAGGCTACCTGCGGGGCAAAGACCTCCAGCAGCATTACGATCGCGGCCAGCACCAGGGCGGCCAAACTCGCCAGGCGACTGAACAGCGCCCACAGGGCAGCGCGTCCCTCCAATTCTTCCACTTGGCTAAAGACAGGAACCAGTGCTGCGCTGAGCATGCCCCCAATGAGCATCTCGTATATCATCTTGGGGACGATGGCCGCAATGCCAAAGGCGCTGACCAGGCCACTCGCCCCAAAATAGTAGGCGATGATCTGCTCCCGGGCCAGACCAAGCACCCGGCTGGCGATATTGCCTATGGCGATGATGCCTGCCGCCTGAGCAATATCTCCCTGCTCAGTTGTCGAAGGTTGGGTAGAGGCTTGACTCACGAGCGTCCAAGCCGCGCTTAGCGCTGGACGGTGATCGTCACCCGGCAGGGCTCTGGGTAATTGCCCGTTTGGTCGACTACCACCAGTCGGAGGGTATAGGTACCTGGAGCGTATGCTCCACTGTTAAAGGTCTCCAGCACGCCGCCTGCCACTGCGTTGCGGTGCAACTGTCCGACGACGTTCCATTCTTGATCCCTGGGATTGGATCCCGGGCCGACTTCGACCTTGTAGTATTGGAAGCTAGCTCCGCCGGCTATGCCTCGAATGGGCACGTTGCCCTGCACTACCTGGTTGAGACCGGGTGCGGTGATGCGCACGTTGGGGTTGGGGCATGCTGGAGGAGCAACTGCTGGCGCGTCTGTAGCGACCGCTTCAGGCGTATCAGATGGCATGACAGGGCGGGTGGGGCGAACCAGGGTGGCCGTAGCCGTGGGCGTTATGGTGGCAGGCGCTGCTGTGGATGTCAAAGTCGGCGCGGCGAGCAGGCCTGCAGTCGCCGTTGGCATTGGCTGTTGGGGCTCTTCCATTTTGGGTCGCAGGTAGTTGGTTGCGCCGAATACAGCTCCCATCATGACCAGTACAAGAGCTGCCAGCAGCACGCTACGGCCGTAGCGCCCGCGGGCTTGTTCCTGCTCCAATTTGAATATCGAACGGACACTCTCGCGGCGTGCAAGGATCGCACGCCGCAAGTAGAAGAGCAAGATAAGTCCAAAGAGTCCATAGATCCACCACTGATATTCGACAATCAGCTGCAGGACCTGTTCCATGTATCACTCCACGCTGGGCAAGATTCCGCTTGCGCGGCACTTTACCACAGAAGCCCAATTCCGGCAACCTCGCCAGCGATAATTGGCAGTGGCTGAGAATGGGATTTGAGATTTGCTGCGGGGATGCAGTTGTGTCATGCCTTTGCCATACGGTCCAGTACACCGAGGATCAGCGAAATCAATCGTGGGACGATCTGCTGTCCAGTAGCCAGGACCTCTTCATGGCTTGTGACCTGGTCAGCGGTGGGCTCGGCCAGAGCGATGTTGCTGATGCCGGATATGCCCAACACCCTAATTCCTCCATGGCGCGCTACAATCACCTCTGGCACGGTAGACATGCCCACCGCATCGGCGCCTATCAGCCGCAAGAAGCGAATATCGGCTGGAGTCTCAAAGGATGGCCCCGAAAGCGAGACGTAGACCCCTTCACGTAATGGGATTTCTCGTTCTTGGGCGACCTCGCGGGCAATGCGACGCAGTTCGCGATCGTAGGCCTGGGACATGTCAGGGAAGCGCGGTCCAAGCGTCGGATCGTTCGGCCCGAAAAGGGGATTGGCGCCGGCCATGCCGATCAAATTGATGTGGTCGCTGATGAGCATCAAGTCACCGGCGTCAAAGGCTGGGTCAAGTCCTCCCGCAGCGTTCGTCACGATCAAGGCCTGTATGCCCAAGACCTGCATCACGCGTACAGGGAAGACTACCTGTTGTATGGGGTAGCCTTCATAAAAGTGTACGCGGCCCTGCATGATCATGACGGTGGATTCTCCCAATCGTCCCAAAACCAGCTTTCCGGCGTGACCCTCTACCGTTGGTTTTGGAAAGCCTGGAATCGACTCGAAAGGCAATGAATCGGCGTCTTCCACTGCTTGGGCCAGGGGACTCAGCCCTGAGCCCAGGATCATACCCACCCGTGGGCGGTGGCGTGTCTGGCCCGCAATGTATTCAGCGGCTGCTTCGTATTCCTCACGCGTGTAATAGTGTGCCATCACCAATCCTCGGGTGCGCGATGCTCAAATATCCTGCAGAAGGGGCAGCGGCTATTTTCAGCCGGCCCTCCAAGTACGATTCACGTTGACGAGGCGGCCCCTTCCATCGTAACTCTGCCAATTGGGCTGCGCCGGCCGGCACGGGAACCTTGGTCCGTTACGGTCTCTGCTTCACGGGGTTTTGGCGGTCGGCCCAGCCTGCCAGGTGTGTCTAGGCTTGGTGATGCGTTGGAAAACGTTCGCTGCCGATCCGCCCAGCTAGCATCTGCGATGTTGGCAGAGAGCGACTGCCTACGTTGCGCTCTCTCCAGTCGTCTCTTCCCCACTGACCTGGACGTACACCTGAGTGGTGGAAATGTTGGCATGCCCCAGCAGTTCTTGCACGTATTCCAGATCTGCCCTTTGGTCGAGAAGGTGGGTGGCAAAGGTGTGGCGCAAAGTGTGGGGCGTCACATCTTCCTGAATGCCTACTTCACGCACATAGTGTTTGACGATCAACCACAGGCCCTGGCGGGTCAGCCGCTGCCCACGGTGGTTGAGAAAGAGCGCGTGCTCTTCTGGGTCCCGGAGCAACTGCACCCGTCCCCGTTCCAGATAGTTTCTCAAGGGCTCGAGCGCGCGGTGGTGTACTGGAACAAGCCGATCTCGATTGTCCTTGGGGTGCACCACTCGGACGGTTTCGGATGCCAGATTGGCGTCCTCAACGTTGAGCGAGACCAGTTCGGTGACGCGCAGTCCGGTGGCGTACAGTACTTCCAGCAAAGCCCGGTCCCGTAGGGCCTTGGGCGTGTCTTCCCGAGCCGCCTCTTTCAGCAACCGCTCCATGTCCTCTTGTGAGATGGCTTTGGGCAGGCGCTTGCGGACCTTGGGCGAGTCAAGGGTTGCGGTTGGGTCGTCCTGGATCTTCCCACGGTCGGCCAGGTAATGGAAAAACGACTTGATCGCAGCTACCTTGCGGGCGACAGTGGATGAAGCATATTCTTGCTCGCCCTTCATGAACATGACATAGTCCAAGATTGTGTCCTGATCCACCTGGTCCCAGCCAGAGGCGCGGGGCTCAACATAAGTGCAGAACTGTGACAAGTCATTGCGATAAGCAGCCAGAGTATTCTCAGAATAGCCCTTGTCCACGGTCAGGAATTCCAGGAACTCTTTGATTTGCTCTCTCATTCATTTCCCCCTTCGGTCCGATAGTGCAGGCTACGTACGCATCCCATATCATCCAGCAGTCTCGGCTCTTGGTACGAAGCAGGACCACCGGCACTTTTGCCAGTTTTCCTGGCTCGTTTATGATATGACAGGTGTCTGCGCAGGATAGAACTGACAGATCCCCTCAATGCGTTTGCCGCAGGCATGTCAAGTCTATCGGTGACCTTCCAAGATGAACTCACGCAACAGTTACATTCTACCATAACTTTTCATAAAGCCCAAACGGAGGGCTGGACACGTCAAACTTGCTCCGTGCCGAGTCCCATCACCTCTGACAGGAGCCTGCCCAGGGGTGGCAGAAGGCAATACCATATGTAGTAGTGCACCTGAAAGTGAGCCCTAGATGTTGGTGTGTGTGCTGGCCTGGATAGTCTAGCTGCGGCGGGGATGGAACCTGTGTGCAATCTGAACGGCAGGCAGCGATTGTTGGCACGCGTTCTGCGGCCAAGAAATTGATCAGGGATGGGAGGGTGGCAGCGCCTCCTCGCTCTTGAGATATGCTTCCACCTGCTGCCGGAATGGAATGGCTGTCACGCCTCGCCCCTCAATCGAATAGGATGCCGCGACGTTGGCAAATCCAGCTGCTTGACATGGATCGCCCGTCTCGGCCAGGCAGAAAAGGAAGGCTGCGGCGAACACATCGCCAGCGCCAGTAAGGTCTGCCTCCAGAGCGGGCCGGGCCGGGTAGTGACAATGCTCGTTCCCTTGGTAGACAGTGGCGCCGCGCTCGGCGCGGGTGATCACGAGGATCTCAACCAAGTGCCTCCATTCCCGAACTAGAGCATCTGGGTCAGGCACATCCATTTCGCTGAGAACCAGCACATTGATCCGCCGGAGCAATGCCTCGGGTGGAGACCACTCGGTGAAGGAGATCAGTCCTGTTTCGTCCCAGCGGCGGAAAAAGCCCTGAGGCATCAGACAGATCAGGGATTCATCGGAGAAGCAGAAAAATACTTCCGGTTCGATCTCTCGATCAATCGAACCCAAGTAGACCATAGGTGCTGAGCGCCACGGGAGAGGAATGTCGCAGCACCTGATCACGTCGGCTCGCTGGTGAATGTATTGCGTTCGCTCTCCGTCGTGATAGATGTTCTCAAACTCTGTGGTGACGGGAGAATCGCGGCGGACCGACTGGACGTTTGGTAGTGCCTGATCCAGATCCAGGTCTGGGCCAGTACTGGTGACGACGCCCACGCGGCAGCCCATCCTGAGCGCTGTTGTGGCTGCGTAGGAAACCGAGCCACCGAGGCTCAGGCCGCCGTCGGGCATACGGTCCTGACAGATGTGGCCTATGACAAGGAATTCGGGAAGGTCCGGCGTGCTCAATTGATCACCATGTCTCTTTGGGCCCGGGGCCGTATGCGCCTTATCATCTGTCCAACAAAGAACCCGGCTGCGCTCAGCAGGTTTAGCTTTAGACCACGAAGGGGGACGTTGAGCTCGGCTTTGTCGCAAACCGTGGACAAATTGGCGTCATCGACCTGGGGTTTGATGGCACGCAGAAGCTTTGCCCGGCGCTCGGCGTCTTGGATACTCACAATGTCGTCCACTTGAGCTATGAGGCGCCGCGCTTTCAAGATGCGTGTTTCTGTTTGCTCTGCTTGGGTGGGGTCCACCAAGCCATAGTGGGCCTTCAGGCGATTCAGCCTCAGCCCCGCTTCATAAGTGCTGTCAACGATCTGATCCCGGTTCATCCATTCCGTCTCATAGTTGAGAACGTACTTCCAACTGGGCTGTACCAGCGCCTGACGGTGTTCCTCCAACGTACGGGCAAAGAATCGATAGCCGTATCTTTCCGGGTTTTCGAAGACAGGACTGCCTGGATCCAGGAAGGGGGCCAGGGGTGAGATGAAGGGGATGAGGCGGCGGGTTGGCCCTGTGTCCAGCTCACTCATCAGGTACTCGCAATAGTCCACGGTGTCCATAACAGACTGATAGTCCTGTTTGGGCAGGCCGACCATGAAAAAGACGTCGAGGCGCTGTACACCGGCTTCCAGTGCGTAGCGCATGGTATCTTCGATGGGGGCATTCTTGTAGGACCGGCCAAAGGCGGCCCGTACCTCTTCGCTATGGCTCTCCAGGGAGATCTCTAGCGTCCAATTGGGCATGGCCGCCGCCAAACGCTGGATAAAGTCGCGGTCGGCGGCGCCAAAGAGTTCGACGATGACCGGCCCCTGATAGCCTTGGATGGCTCGCAGGAATCGGTCAGCATATTCTTCCCCGGGCTGGCGGATGTCACCCAGAATGAATACCGGGCCCCTGCTAAAGCGGGCGATGTTGCGGATGTCTTGGGCCAGCGCTTCGGGATCGCGGTATGCAGGGCGGCGGCGGTTATGCAGCGCCGAAAACGTGGTCGCCGAGCCACCGCATGTGCGGCAGTTGTGGCTGCAACCTCGTACGCTGAGGGCGGCGGTAATCGGATAGCCCAACCAGCCCTTGAAAGGAACAAAACTCGCCAGATCGCGATAGCGCGCCACAGCTTTGACCACGTAGCTATAGTCGATCAACACGTGGTCCAGGGAAGTTGGGCTGTAGGTCAGCTCATTGATCTGACTAGTGCCGTCCGGCTGGCACCAGGTCAGATTGGGGATTTCTTCCAATGGTAGAGCGTCGGGGTGGCCAGTCAGGTGCTGCATTAGTTGCAGCATGGGTTCCTCGGTCGAGTCACCCCGCACGACAAAATCCACCTCTGGCCGGCGGATCAGGTCTTTGTGATAGTAGGTTGAGGAAAAGCCGCCAAAGATGACCGGGATATCTGGGTGGAGTTTCTTGCATAATCGCGCCACCTCGATCGCCCCGTGGGCGTGGGGCATCCAGTGCAGATCGATGCCAAATGCCGTTGGCCGCAGCTTTTTTAGAAACTTTTCCGGATCAAAGCGGTCACTGTTCAGCATGCGGACGGCCAGGTTGACGATGCGGACCTGTATCCCGTGACGCTCCAGGTACTCGGCGATCGTGGTCAAGCCAATGGGGTACATCTCAAAGACCGGCGTACTGGGCACCAGGTCGCTCACCGGTCCATACAGTATCGATTCTTTTCGAAAGTCGTACACGCTGGGAGCGTGCAACAGTACCAAGTCTGCTTGGGGCATCAAGTGGTCTCCGTAAAAGAGAGTTCAATATACAATGCGTACTTGGCATGGTACATTGTTGTTATCTTTCGTTCTTGCTCCGCTGCCTGCGTATCCTGCCATTCTTCCAGGTGTGGGTTCGCAGGCGCGTTCGTCTGCAGAATGCTACCTTGCCTGCACTCGCGCGCCTGGTACGGGAATGCTGTCCAAAATCTCCTGGATCACGGCCCGGGGATCTACATTCTTGATACGGGCCGAAGGGCTGATAATCAGCCGGTGAGCCAGGGTCTCCGGCGCCAGGGCTTTGACATCGTCTGGAATGACATACTCGCGGCCCAAGATAGCGGCTCGGGCTTGGCCTGTCTTGTACAGGGCCAAGCTGCCCCGCGGACTGGCGCCCAGATAAACGTCGGGGTGCTTGCGCGTGGCTCTTACCAGCCCAACAATATATTCCTTGACCAGATCGTCGATATACACTTCCTTGACGCGCTTTTGGGCCGTGACCAATTCATCTGAGGAGACTACCTGCTCGACCTGATCAACGGGGTGGGAGTGCTGTTGGCGGACCAAGACGGTGATCTCATCGCCAGCGCTGGGATAGCCCAATCCAATGCGCATCATGAAACGGTCGAGTTGGGCCTCGGGCAAAGGGAATGTGCCCTCGTACTCGATAGGGTTCTGGGTGGCCAAAACCAGGAACGGCTGTTCCATGGGATAGGTCACGCCATCTACTGTGATCTGCCGTTCTTCCATCGCCTCCAGAAGGGCCGACTGGGTCTTGGGAGTGGCGCGGTTGATCTCATCAGTAAGCACAATCTGGGCCATCACCGGGCCTGGACGGAACTCGAACTCCAGGGTCTTTTGGTTGAACACCGAGACGCCGGTCACGTCGCTGGGCAGCATGTCGGGCGTGAACTGGATCCTCCGGAACTCGCAGCCTAGCGAACGGGCGACCGATTTGGCCAGCATCGTCTTGCCCGTACCGGGGACGTCCTCAATAAGCAGGTGCCCCTCGCACAGCAAGGCAATGACGGTGAGCTGCACGGCCAGGCGCTTGCCGATGATAACTTGTTCTACGTTGTCGATAACCTTCTGAGCGATCGCTTGAACGTCTTCCATAAACCGTTTCCTCCGGTCCAGGGATCTGGATGGTCAACCGGTAGCCTTGACCCTGCGTTGCGGCCGCCGCGACAGCCGCAGGATTATACCAGGTTTTCTGGGAAAAGGGTAGTTGGCGAAGGTCTGTCGGTCAGACCGCGCCGTTCGAATGAAGCAGCGCGATCTGTTCATCTGAATATCGAAGAACCGATTTGAGGATGGCTGTAGTATCGGCTCCCAGTGCAGGTGCGGGGCGCTTGTGTTGGGCAGCTCCCTGGACTTTTATGGCCGTGCGCACCTGCTTGAGGGTTCCAAAATCAGGATGCTCCACCTCAACGAGCATGTCACGTTCCAGGATCTGTCTCTCCTGCAGGGCTTCTTCTACACTGTTTACTGGCGCGCAAGGGACCTGGCCGCTCATGCGCGCCAACCACTCATTGGTGGTGCGCTCGGCGAAACGCCCTTTCAGGTCGGAGATCAGAGCATCTCGGTGCTCATACCTGCTTGCAAAGGAGGCAAAACGAGGGTCGGCAGCCAGTTCGGGTGCCTCCAGCGCTGTGGTCAGCGCCCGCCAGAACTTCTCTTTGAAGCACAGGACTACCAGATAGCCATCCTGAGTCTGGAATACTTGGGCGGGAACGAGCGAAGCATGGGCCGAGTCCGCCAGCCTCACCGGATGGTATTCGCGGTTGAGGGTCCAGATGGCGACATAGTTCAGCATGCTGATGGCCGAGTCGAGCAAGCTGACGTCCACGTCGCAGCCCTGGCCGGTTCTTTGGGCGTCGAGCAATCCCGCCAGAAGCCCAACCATGGCCACGGCTCCGGCGGAAAAGTCAACCATAGAGAGACCGCTCTTGGCAGGCATCGTGCCAGGGTCGCCGGTCAGACTCATCCAACCGGCCATGCCCTGGATTAGGTAGTCGTAGGCCGGCTCGGAACGACGGGGCCCGGTGGTCCCAAAGCCGCTCAACGAACAGCAGACGATCCGGGGATTTGTAGCCTTGAGCTGCTCATAGGTCAGACCCAATGCCTCCGGCTGGTCGCCGCGCAGGTTGGAAAAAACGGCGTCCGACACCTGTACCAGGTCGCGGAATACCCGCTGCCCGTCAGGGTGCTTTAGATCCAGGGTCATGCTGAGTTTGTTACGATTCAGGGACTGGAAATAGAGGCTGTCACCGGGTATCGTGTAGGGGGGGACCGTGCGGGCCACATCGCCTCCAGCCCTGGGGTTCTCTATTTTGATCACCTCCGCGCCCAGATCCGCGAGGTGCAGCGTGCCAAAAGGTCCTGCCCCAAACTGGGATACGGCCAGCACGCGGTAGCCGCTCAAGAGATCCTTCATGATGGGACTCCTGCTGGCTGTGGCTCATCTGCGGGAGGGAAAGGACCCGCAGCCGCGGGGCCGGCTTGGCGCTTGGGTACCAGCACCGCGCGCTGGAAAGACAGAATCCTCTCTGCCCGCTGGTTAAACGCTTCCGTGTTGACCCAAACGATGCCGCGATCTGGTTTGCTCCGTGACTCGCGTACCTTCAAGATCGTTGTCTGAGCGTAGACCGTGTCTCCATGAAACGTGGGGGCGTGGTGCTTGACTTGGGTGTATTCCAGGTTGGCGATGGCGTGTCCCGAGATATCCGGCACGGTCATGCCCACGACCAGGCTGAAGATCAGGGTGCCCACTACCAGTGGGCGGCCGTGTTGGGTATGGGCGGCAAAATTGGCGTCGATGTGAAGCGGGTTGTGGTTCATGGTCAGCATGCAAAATAGCATGTCGTCGGCCTGCGTGATGGTACGGCCAGGATAGTGTTTAATGGTCTCCCCGGGGAAAAAATCCTCATAATAACGACCAAATGCCATCTTTGCTCTCCTTTGAGATCACTCGGAAGTTGGCTGATGGGCAGTTGACAGGCTGACCGCCTCTCAAATCCCTACCGCGGTACTCATCTTGTACGGTTCAACGCCGCTGCGCAAGGTGCCATTCTCGCGATCGACGAGTATTCCATTGGGCCGGGCAAAGTAAGAGCTGAGAAAGGTCTCTTCTCTCAGTACGACTTCGTGCCCGACATGGCGCAGTGCCTGGATCACATCGGCAGGCAGACGCACGTCAGCGTGGAGCGGGCCTGTTTCGACGTGGATGCGTGGGGCGCTGATGGCGGCCTGCATGCCCAGGCCGTGGTCGAGCACATTGAGCATGACTTGCAGCACAGCGCTGATGACCTTGCGGCCACCAGGCGCCCCCAAGGCCATGAGTGGCCCCTGCTCATCAAAAACCAGCGCTGGCGTGGCAGCGCTCATAGAACGTTTTCCGGGTCCGATGGAGTTCACATTCCCCGGCTCAGGGTCAAACCACATCGTGCCATTGTTGAGCAGGACGCCGGTACCGGGTACGACCACGCCTGACCCGAACAACTGGCCCAATGTGGCTGTTAGCGCGACCATGTTGCGATGGCGGTCAATGACGCTCAAGTGGGTTGTGTGTCCTTCGGGGGGCTGGCGATTCTCAGGCATCGCCGGGTTGGCAGGCCGCCCTCCCGGCTGGTGGGCCCAGGGATCTCCGATAGGCTGGCGCAGCGGTCCGCGCTCCATTTTAATCTGGCTGCGGCGCACGGCTGCGTAGGCCTTGGACTGCAGGCCTTCCAGCGGGATCGCTGCAGCCGCTGTGTCGCCCAGATGGGTGAAGCGATCGGCGAAAGCCATGCGAAGGGTTTCGGCCACCACGTGGAGGGAGGCTGCACTGTTGAGTCCCAGCGAAGCCAGATCAAAGCCTTCCAGGATGTTCAGCGCCTCGGCCACGGTGGGACCTCCGGTGTTTTCGGGGACCATGGCCACCTGTTTGTCCCGATAGTCCACCCACAGGGGATCTCTAACGTGGAGGCGATAACCTGCCAGATCCTGCTCGCTGAGAATTCCGCCGTGGGCCTGGATGTGACCGGCGATGGCCCTGGCGATCTCGCCTTTGTAGAAACCATCCGGCCCCTGCTCGGCGATGCGCCGCAGCGTGTTGGCCAGGTCAGATTGGCGCAGCCGGTCGGGGGTACGGTTGTCGTCGTGATTCGCCGGGCGAAAAGGTGTGCCATCAGGGCGATAGAAGACCGACATTGTTTCGGGGAATCGTCGCAGGCGGCCCATTGCCGAAGCAGAGTTGGCAAAGACGTACCAGTCTAGCAGGAAACCGTCGGAGGCCAAACGGATGGCCGGGGCCATCACCTGATGCAGGGACATGGTGCCAAATTCGTCCAGCAACCGGGTATAGGCGGCTACGGCTCCAGGCACTGCGGGCGTACGGTAGCCGCTCTCCGCGGCTTCATCTTTGGTCGCTCGCCAATCATAGACGCCTGAGCCCCTTGCTGGCGGTTCCACCAGCTCAAACATGTCCTCGCGGGCCGCCTGAGGGAGTACAGCGCTGCCGTCGAAGGCTGCCGTCCGGCCAGTGCCTGCATGATGGACCACGATGTAGGCCAGGCCGCCCAAGCCGCTCATGAATGGTTCGACGACGCCGATGGCAAACGCAGTTGCGACAGCTGCATCAGCAGCGTTGCCACCCTGGCAAAGGATCTCTGCCCCTGCCTCCGCGGCCAGTGGGTGCATGGCGGTTACGATCCCACCGTCGGTCACGACTTCTGTCTTGTCGATGATTTGCTTGCTTCTCACGTCAGCCTCTCTCTCCTTTGAGACAATCAGCAGCTTAGATCTTGCAAAGTATGTCAGGACAATGATGATACCACAGGACCCACCGCCCACCAAATTGAGTGTGACTGACAGGCTGCCTGACCAAGTTCTTGTATTGCCCATCACGCAGGTTTTATGCCAACACTACCAACTTCTTCTATATTCTAGTTGATTGCTTGACATTTTAGCCATATGTCTGGTATAATGAAGCCGCACAGACAAGCTAGCTGGTGCTGTGGTCACGGATGTCTGAGGAGGCGCTGGATTGCTGCCAGCCCAATGCAGACAGCCCAGGGAGGAAAGAACATGGGGGGGCATCAAAGGGGTACGGCTAATGCCTGGGAGATGGGGAAGGTCTTGGTTGTCATCCCCGCCTACAACGAAGAGGAATCAATACGAAGGGTTGTGGAGGGCGTAAACAAACACATCCCTCTGGCGGACGTTCTCGTCGTGGATGATGGCTCATCGGATGACACAAGCCTCCGGGTTCAAGAATCTGGCGCCGAGTTGCTTCGATTACCACGCAACTTGGGTGTTGGCGCGGCGCTAGAGGTGGCACTGCGGTATGCCGAGGATCTGGGCTATTCTTATGCCCTGCGGGTGGACGCGGATGGGCAGCACGATCCACAAGACGCCCTTCGCCTGCTGGAGGCCGTCAGGCGAGGTGAAGCTGACGTGTTGATCGGTTCCCGCTTCCTCGATGCTGGCTCCGCTGAGAGGCTGGGGGCACGGACGCCCAAGTGGCGGCATCAGACAACTCCGGTTCGGGCTGTGGGTATCAAGGTCTTTGCCTGGCTGGTGTCGCTCCTCATTGGCCAACAGATCTCGGATCCGACCTGTGGGCTGCGCTGCTTCAATCGCCAGGCCATGTGCTACCTCGCCCGGAACCATCCCCAGGATTACCCGGAGGTCGAGTCCATGGTCGTCCTGCACCGCGCAGGCTTTCGGCTGAAGGAATTGCCGGTGGAAATCTATCCGCGCACTGGTGGCGTGAGTTCTATCAGTGCCTGGAAAGCGGTTTACTACGTCTTTCGGGTAATGCTGGCAGCCTCAATCGCTGCCGTAAGGAGCTTGCCAAACGGGAAACCTTTAGAGGTTGAATGGAGGCCAATGGAGCCCGAAAAGATCCCGGAGGAGGAACTCCATGTCGCCTAGAACCCAAGTGATTGGCGTTGTCATTATCGTCCTGGCACTGGTTCTCATCATGGAATTGGTTCGTCGCCGGCGGCTGCGTACCGGGTACTCGCTGCTATGGCTGTTCACCGGCCTTGTCGTGCTGGTCCTGGCCATGTGGACAGGCTTGGTAGAGTACCTGACGCAGTTTCTAGGCGTCCGGTCTCCTGGATCGATGCTATTTGCAGCCGGTATCCTGTTTACCCTTCTTCTTCTGCTGGAGCACAGCCTTTCCCTTAGCACCCTGTGGCAAGATAACAAGTGCCTGACCCAAGAAGTAGCACTCCTGGAGTGGCGAATTCGCCAGCTTGAGGCATCCCTTGAGGGTGAGCCCGTGATTCCGCCTGCAGCCTCTCGAATGGAAGGGCAACCCGATGGTGAGGGGCTTCCCAACCTGGAGGAGGAGGTCTTTGAGCTTGCCAGGTAGCAAGGTCATGGTCATCGGGTTGGATGGGGCCACGTTTGACCTGATCGAGCCCTGGGCCCAAGCACGCCATCTACCGACCTTTCAGCGCCTCATGGCGCAGGGAGCCTATGGCTCGTTGCACAGTACGATTCCCCCCATGACCGCCCCTGCCTGGACATCCTTTATGACCGGCAAGAACCCCGGGAAGCATGGCCTCTACGACTGGATCTACCGCTGTGACGATAGCTACGGCGTTTCCCCGGTGACAGCTGCGCGCTGCCATGAGCCAACTCTCTGGTCGCTCCTGAGCAATGCAGGACGGCGGGTCTGTGTTATAAATGTACCCATGACATTCCCGCCCACGAGGGTGAACGGAGCAATGATCTCTGGCTTGCCTGCCCCTTCCACCCGAGTGACCATCACCTACCCGCCTGATCTCTTGGAGGAGATCGAGGATAAAGTCGGCGAGTATCTGCTGTATCCCGATCCTGGCCAAGCCTATTCGGACAGCGGAGTGGATGCCTTTCTGGACAACCTGTACCGTACGACCGAAACCCGCCTGCGCGTGCTGGACTACCTGCGCGCCGGGGAAGATTGGGATTTTTTGATGCTGGTTCTCAATGGTACCGACACGGTCCAGCATGCCATGTGGAAATACATGAGTGCCGATCATCCACAGCACCAACCGGGCAAGCGAGAGAAGTATGGCGATGCCATTCTGCGCTACTTTCAGTATGTGGATCGGGTTTTGGACCGGATCGTCGCCAGTCTGGACGACAGCACCACGTTGGTCATCATGTCCGATCATGGCTTTGGGCCCTTTCACAAGTTCATACATCTCAACAATTGGCTGCGCCATGAGGGGTGGCTTCAGATCAAGGGCAGCCCTTGGGCATCCGTCAAGTCTGGTTTATTTGGCCTGGGGCTTACACCTATGGGGGTTTACAATCTGCTTATGCGCTTGGGCATGGGGGCATTCAAGCGCGAGGTAGTGCGCGGCAGGGGCCAAGGGCTTCTGAGAAAACTGTTTCTCTCCTTCGATGATGTGGATTGGCAGCATACGGCGGCATACTCGCTGGGCAATGTCGGCCAGATCTGCCTCAATGTCCGGGGACGTGAGCCGCAAGGCTGCGTGGAGCCTGGGAGGCAGTATGAGGCCATACGCAGTGAGATCATGGACCATCTACGCCAACTGCGGGATCCACAGACGGGCGAGCGGGTCGTGGAAGTAGTCTATCGACGTGAGGAGGTCTACTGGGGTCAAAATGTCGAGATGGCTGCTGACATTGTCTTTATCCCGACGCGATTGGAGTATTTTGGATTCGGTGAGTACGAGTTTGGTTCCAACGAGATCATTGAGAGCGTGGAACGCGGTATTTCTGGGACCCACCGGCTCAACGGGATGGTGCTGCTTTGGGGAGCGGCAGCTTCCGCAGGCGCACATCTCAGAGATGCCCAAATCATTGACCTGGCACCTACTATCCTGCGTATTCTGGGCGAAGCGGCGCCTGATGATATGGATGGCCAGGTATTGACGCAAGCTCTCAACTCAGAGTACGCTGGCCAGTGGCCCACTGGAGGTCCTCCAGCACCCGAGTCCACCTTTCCAGCATCCGTTGCTGTGGCCGAGTACCTGACAGATGAGGACAAGGAACTCATTGCCGATCGATTGCGCGGCCTGGGCTATGTTGGATAGAGGTCGCGAACCGCGATGATTCATAATGGCTTCACTGTCGATTTGGAGGACTGGTTCCAGGGCCTCACCAGCACGAACCCCTACCCAGAAAAATGGGCGGACTACGAGGCGCGTCTGGAAGGCAATACGGAACGTTTGCTCGCCCTGCTGGAGCGATATGGTGTCCATGCTACTTTTTTTGTCCTGGGCCACGTAGCGGACCAGTATCCAGCGTTGATCCGCCGCATCGACGCTGCGGGTCACGAGATCGGTGTGCACGGCTACTGGCACGACATGGTTCACCGCCTCACACCTGAGCAATTCTCGCTGCAGCTGGAACGGGCGTTTGAGGCATTGGAACCCCTGGTAAGCCAGCCGATTTTGGGGCACCGCGCACCCTACTTTTCCATAAACCGGCATGCGCTCTGGGCGCTGGAGGTGCTGGCAGACAAGGGGTTCACCTACGACAGCAGTTTCTTTCCCACGCGCAATACGCTCTATGGTTATCCCGAGGCTCCCCGATTTCCCTGCCGGCTGGCAACCGCCGGCGCAGCCGGGGCTACCCGGAATGGCAATGCTAGCTCTCGTCTGGTGGAGTTCCCGGTGTCCACTGCCCGCTGGCTGGGCGTTAACTGGCCAATCGGGGGGGGCTTTTACGTTCGAGCCCTGCCCTATGCCATCATCCGTGCGGGGATCCACCAGCTCAACCATCAGGGTCAACCAGCGATCATGTACATGCATCCCTGGGAGTTGGACGTAGGGCAGCGCTTCGACAAAGTGACATTGCGCGAGCGGGTGACCCACTACTATGGCCGGCGAGGCCTGATGAAGAAGCTAGACCAGATGTTTCAGGACTTTGCCTTTGTACCGCTGGGGCGGTTGCTTGACTTTGTGCCCGCGTGAGATACCGTAGGGCAGTTCGATCGAGTCCAGGGGGACAGCTTGGCTAACGTGGAACGGCGAGCGATGGGCCTCGCCATGGACGTGCAGCCTGGCACGGTTGTTCCAGGCTGGGGCGCCAGCCTGGCAGGCTTGTTTATCGTGCTCAGTCTGATAGCGGCCTTTCTGGCTGTGGGCCTCGGCCTACCAGCCCATCTGCCCCTGCAAGCAGCGAGCTGGCTCACCTTCCTCGCGGTCGTGATTGCCCCCGGCTATATCCTGGGTGAGATTGTCACCTGGCGCCTTGACCTGGACCTGCTCGAGCGGCTGGCGATGGCCATGCCTCTGGGGGTGGTTGTGATGGTGGCACCGGGCCTGGTAGCGATGCTGGGACATCTGGTGATCGAAGACCTGGCAGTGGGCTGGACGCTGACGGTAGGCTGCCTGATCGCGCTGTGGTTCATCCATAGGCTGCTGCTACGCAACGATTCCCGTCGTTCCATCAGTCCGCCGTGGCGCTGGTCCGACGTTGCCATGCTCCTGCTGCTGGCTGCGGCCTTTGTCTATGTGTTTCCCACACTCTCCTTGTACAAGATGGATGGGGATGCTTATGGCGTCGCTACCTTTACCGCCGACGCACTGACGGGCCGCCCACTGAACGCCACCGAACCGATCCTGGGTACTGGCAGGAGCATGGGCACCATCCGTATGGGGATGAACCAGTTGCTGCCTGTCTTTCACTTGTGGGCCTATTTCTCTCGAGCGGACCACATAGAATTGCTGGGTACCGCCTCACGGTCAATGCTGGCATTGTGGGCAATTCTGGCGTCCTACATGCTGGGCAAGGCAGCCGGACGCGGCAGCCGGCGCGTGGGATTCCTAACGGCCTCCATCCAGATGCTCGTATACCTGGCCGCGCCCTTTGTCCGTGTGGATCATGTGAGCATCTTTTTCTTTGAGCGAACCAACGCCGACAAGTTCACCGTCACAGTCACCATGCTGCCGGTGGTTGCTGCTCTGGCGATCCGCTATGTAGGTACGGGGCGTCGGGATACGTGGATCGCGCGCGCCACGTGGCTGGCGGCTGCCCTGGCCGCCTTTGCGGTATCCAGCATTCACGCACTCATCGCCGCCATGCTAGCTCTGGCCCTAAGCGCCTTTGGTGGTCTGCACCTCCTCGTCAATCTACGACGGCGCGAGGCGTGGATCCGTGTCGGTGGGCTTGCCCTCCTGACGGTGATTGTGATGATCATGCCGCTGATCCAGCTCTTCGAGGCGCGCAGCGGAGAGGCCATGGCTCCCACGTACCCCTCCAGCTTTCAGGGCTGGTCCATTGAGGAGAGGCTGATGCCCATTCTGCCCTCGGCCCTCTCCTCCCGCTTTCACTCTATCATACCCTCATACCAGATACCAGGCCTGGATGTGTACGGCCCCCTCCCCGATCTGGCCTACCTGGACGCGGAACAGGTCAACACTTCCACCAATCCCTTTCTGATCTGGCGCTTTGCAGTCAACATGCGTCGACAACGCATCATCGTGTTCGACCTGGAGCGTTACATTTCGGATCCGACCCTGATCCTGGAGCCTCCCTATCTGCTTGCTTTGCTCCTTCTGCCATTCCTCTTGTGGCGGCTACGTTCCGACCCTGGCGTCCAGTTCTGCTTGAGTACCTCTTTGGCCGTGCTGTTTGTCCTATTCAACCCAATCCTGACGCCCATCCTTGGCTCGCTGGTCATGCCCTGGATCCTGTGGCGGTTTGTCTGGCTGCTGCCCTATGCGCTCATCATTGCCCTGGTGTTCGACAGGTTGTTGGCTGCCTTCGTCTGGCCTCTGACCCGCTGGCCCAGGCTCAAGCCGGTCAGAGCCGCATTGGTGGCCATTGGTTCTCTGGGCTTTGTCGTTCTTGCTGCCCTGTTTTTGCGGCAGAATGTTGCGACAAATATCGAAGAAATACAGGCACGAGGGGCAGCCCCTTTGGTCTATGCTACCCCAGACAAAATCCTGGCTCGTCTACGACGAGAGACTGCCCGGGATGGCCCGGTCATGGTCTTGGCTGACAGCAACCTCAGCGTGACGATTCCAGCGTTCGCTGGCAATGCAGACGTGGTGGCCCATCGCATTCTTGGAACGGCCGAGATGTTTCCCGCAGATCAGCAGGACCTGGCGCTGCAGCGTCACATCGACCAATACGAGTTCCTCAACACAGCTCTGCTAACACCCCTACACATCGAAATACTGGAGCGGTATGACGTTCGCTATGTCGTAGTGCCTGTCGGTACAAGCCTGGAGACGCAACTGCGACTCTCGCCGCAGTGGTTCGAGTGGTTGGTAGCCGATGAGGGCTATAGCCTGTACGCTGTGCATCAGCGTCCCAGTGTCACCGAGAGTGTGCTGGGAAACGCTGCTTTTCTCGAGCGCCGCTGGGAGGCGGCGTCAACCCACTACCAAAACGCACTTGATCAAGATGTAAGTCCTGGCGCAGCCAGTACCGCAGGCGACAGCGGGTCCGGCATGCTGGCCCTGCTGGGACAGGCCGATATTTATCGCGTCAATGGCCAATTTGACCGCGCTCTCCTGACTCTCCGGCAGGCATTGGCCCAGGCGGAAACTGGCTCCACGGCAGATGGCAGGGAGGCTCCTGCATTGCATTACCGCATGGGGCAGGTCTACGCAGACATGGGACAGCTGGAAGGGAGCATCGAGGAGTTCGATCTGGCTCAGCGAGGAGATCCCTCAAGCTTTGCATACCACATGGCCCTGGGCGACGCTTGCCTGAGCGCCAGGCAAAGTGAATGCGCGCAAGAGCAGTTCAGGGCTGCAGTAGAACCATTGGGTCTGGCAGACGAAGCCCAGCGCCTCATGCTGCTGGGCAGCATCTGGCAGCAAAGGGCAGATGATGGCCTGGCGCTAGCCCTCTATGAACAGGCTGCAGTGGAGAGACCTGGCGAACAGACCCAACTTGCGCTGGCAGACATGCACCGGAACGCGGCGCAGTTTGATAGGGCTGAAGCGTTGCTCCTTGCACTGCGCCAGAGGTATCCTCTCTGGGTCAAGCCCGACGCACATCTGCGCATTCTCTCGGCCCTGGCCCGCCTGCGAGCGGACGAAGGGAGAGTCGATGAGGCTGTTGCCTTGTTCCAATCCATCATTGGGTTGCAGGAGCAGCTGGCACAAGATACGCGTTCTACCCGCCTTGTTCTGGCTCAGACCCTGTTGGATGCCAGCGTAGACGCTCCGGACAGCGACGCATATCGTTTTGACAGGGTGCGTGAGGAAATAGAGCGGGTGCTGAGCCTGCAACCCCATAGCGCCGCGGCTTACATCTTGCTCGGGAATCTGTATCGCGCCCAGTACGAGCCCAGGCTAGCCATGGAGGCATACCGGTACGCACTGCGGCTGGATCCCACAGAGGCGGCAGCGTACACCTCTCTTAGCGACCAGCACAGGCAGCAGGCAACTCCTCCCGATGAAACGCTGGCCCTCATGCAGTCGGCGGTAGCGTTCAATCCCGAGCAGGCGATCTTGGCTATCTCTCTGGCGGACCAGTTCCGGCGCATGGGCGACGTCGATATGGCCATCACCACTTACCAACGTGCCCTGGGTTGGTTCGATTTGGGAAGCGCCGCGGTGGCGCCAGGCAGCAGCAGCGGACCACAGCCGACTGGGCGCATCCGCTCCCTATCCTATTCGCGATTGGCGGCGCTGTATGAAGACCTTGGCCAGGTAGACACCGCCATGAATTACTATCGAGCGGCTGTGACGGCCGCTCCAGAACAGGCCTGGAGTTGGGTGACCTTGGGTGATGCTCTGCGACGACGCAACCGGGCTTCTGCGGCAGAGGAAGCCTATCGCACGGCAATTCAGGAAGATCCAGCACAAGTCGACGCCTATTTACACCTGGCCAGTCTGACGAGTGACCGCGGTGATTCGTCCGGGGCCTCAGAACTGTCCGAGCAGGCTCTGCAGATCGCGCTGGATGGGTCCAATCTTGCTCAAACCTCCAGAGCTTGGCTGGCCTTGGGCAGCTACTACAGCCAGTCGCCCCAGGAACAGATCGAATTTGGTTCCGACGGGGATTTCTTCACCGGCGATGATTCCACGAGCCCAGTCACTGCCAGAGCCATGGTGGCCTATCACCAGGCGCTGGAGGCAGAAGAGAGTGTGGCTGGTGTTCGGGCGCTGGCCAGTCTCTATCAAGACTCGGGCCAGACCGAGGAGGCCATCTCTCTGTACAAGCAGCGGATCCAGGCAGGGGAGCGTGACAGGTGGGTCCCCTCCCTGCTGGCCCAATATTACGTGGGTTTGGGTGACGCCTATCTTGACGGGCGGCAACTGGAGAAAGCGATGGCGGCCTTTGCGCAGGCTGTGGACCTGGATGGCTGGTGGTCAGGTGCGCGCTTGGCTCTGGCACGGGGCTACTCTGAGCAAGGGGACCAGAGAAGGGCGCTGGCCGAGATCCTGCGTGCCACAGAGATTTCCCCAGGGGCTGCTGAGGCGCAGCTATCGCTGGCCGGTGCCCTTGATGAGCAAGAGGACAGCGAGCAAGCACTGGCCATCTACCAGGCCACTGCGCAGGCTCATCCCGGCAGCTCGCCCGCGAACCTTGCCCTCGCACGTGCCTGGCTGGATCGCTATCACTGGGACATGGCCGAGCAGAGCTACCGCCAGGCCATGGCCATGGTACCGGGTGACACCGAAGCCTACCTGGGGCTGGCCAGCCTCTACATTCTGCGGGCGCGCGCCGATGAAGCTGAGGTCTTGCTCAACAAAGCCATGGAGATTGATCGCAGCAATCCGGAAACCTACCTTCGGCTGGGGGCCTTACTGGCGCGCCGGGCCCGCCACGCCGAGGCCCTGGATGCTTATCGGCAAGCCGTGCAGATGAGCGGGCCCTGGCAGGAACCTCGGGGCGCTGACCTGGCTCAGACTGCGATCTATGCCGGGCTGGCTGGAGTCCAGCGAGCCCTGGGTGAATTCGGGCAAGCTGAGGAGAGCCTCAAAAGGGCTGTCGAGGTGAATAAAGCCAGCACCGCGTCTGGGACTGTTGCAGCCCCTTTGCTCCAATTGGCTGGTCTGTATAGAGAACAGAATCAGCCTGACAAGGTGGAGCAGACATTGCTCCTGGCTCTGGATATGCTCCTTGATGACGCCGCAAGCGACAGCCGGGGATCTCCTTCTGGCGCCTCTCAGTCAATGCTGCGCGTTCGCCTGGCATTGGCCGAGTTCTACCAGTCCATGGCACAGAGTGACAAAGCCTTAGAAACGCTGCACCTTGCCGTGGAAGAAAACCCGGACTCGATGGCGGCGCTGACTGGCTATGCTAGCCAACTGCGTCTCATGGGGCGCGTCGAGGAGGCCGATCTGCTCTACCTGCAGGCTCAGGATGCGGCGGAGCCCACAGGGGCGGGATACCAGGCGTTGGCAGCTGCATACCAGGCTCAGGGGCAGGAGTCAGTGGCCATGGCGCTACTGAATGAGGCCACTATCCGCGATCCCAGGGACGTGGGGGCCTGGATCCAAAAGGGCCGGCTACAAATGCAGCTTGACCAGCAGTCGGGAGAATTGGAGATTGAGAACCCATCCTCGGCTTGGGTGGCGGCATTGGAGCAGGCCACCGAACTCGAGCCAGCACAGGGCCGGACCTGGAATGCTCTGGGCAATACACTGCTGGCAGCGGTGAATGACGGTGGCGACGAAGGGGCTGGAACTGGGTACTCTGCCGGCTGGGACAGGGGGACGGCGGCGCTTAAGCAGGCTATTGCCGTTGAGCCCATGTACCTGCCGGCTTATGGCGCCCTGCTGGAGGCATACCGCGAACCATCGCCTTCGAGTTCGAGCCCGTCAATGCCTTGGCGGAGCGAACAGGCGTTGGAGATTGTAGAAATGGTCAGGCTGACAGCTCCTGGTAGCCATCTGGGTCACCTCTATGAGGCGCGCGTCCAGGAGGACCTGCAACGGTGGGCTCAGGCCCGGGAAGCCTTAAAGCTGGCCATGATCCAGGCGCCGGGCCTGCCCGAGGCCTACGTCGCGATGGGCCAGCTAGAGCAGCTGCAGGGCAACAACGAAGCGGCGGCGAACTGGTACCGGCAAGCCAATGACCTGCGCCCAGGTGAGCGGGCGGCTTATCTGAACCTGATAGAT
The DNA here is from genome assembly GCA_963700285.1 of uncultured Chloroflexia bacterium. GTDB lineage: Bacteria > Chloroflexota > Anaerolineae > JAAYZQ01 > JAAYZQ01 > CAWANP01. Next base: position 150,392 of record CAVOXA010000009.1, read on the forward strand.
CTATTGCTCAGCCAGGGCGAAAACCTGGAAGCTCTGAGAATAGCCCAGAAAGCTATCGGAAACCGGCCTGGGGACAGCGAGCTGCTTCTTCGCCAGGGCCGCATCCAGCGGATCCTGGGAAGGTATGCCGACGCCGAGCCGGCGCTGCTGCAGGCTGCCCATCTAGATCCCTTTAACGACAGCATTCCAGCCGAATTGGCGGCCGTCTACGAGGCGCAGGGCAAGTTGGAAAAAGCCATTGTTGCCTACGATGATGCGGTTTCACTCAATCCTGAACAAGGAGCTTATTACGTGGCCCTGGGCCGGCTTTGGTCCGCACGAGGGCGACCGGAGCACGCGCTCTCTCTGCTTGAGAGCGCTCTGCTCCAGGTGTCCCGCCCGACGCCCCTGTATGTTGCCATGTCTGACCTCTATCTGCGTCGTGGTGAGCCCAGGCTGGCCCGGGAGATCCTCGAAGAAGGCATCGAAGCGTTGGGCGAGGACGCCCTGCTCCGGCAAGCCCTGGGCGCCTACTACCGGTCCCAGGCCGAGTTCGATCGAGCCGAAGAGACCTATCGTGACGCGGTGATCCAGCAGCCTGATGAGTATGCAGCAGATGCAAGCCAGGGGCATCTGGCCCTGGGGGGGTTTTACCTGAGCCGCGGACGTGTCGAAGAGGCGCTGACTGAGTATGAACAGGCCGCGGCTTCCGGCGCCGTGGCCGCTGCCGGTGGCGAGGCGCGCGCACTCCTGGCCCTGGGCAATGCCTACCGGGCCATGGGACGAACGGAGCAGAGCATTGATGCCTATTCCCGGGCGACTGAATTGGCTCCCAGGTCGGAAGACGCCTACAGTGGTTTGGCATCTGTGTATCGCAGCCAGGCTCGATGGCAGGACGCCCGAAGGACGCTGCAGAGTGGGCTGGCGGTTGTACCTACTTCGGGCCGGCTATTGATGGATCTCAGTGACCTGCTCCTGCAGCGGGGGGAGGTGGATGGAGCCCTTGATCTCTTGGATCAAGCGGTTCAGCTCTCGGCCAGCGCCAGGACTTATGTGGCCAGGGCCGCTCTGTACCGCGTGCTGGGACGGCCCGATGACGCGGTGCGCGACTTGGAGATGGCGCGCCAGATCGAGCCTGGCTCTGTCGAAGCACTGGTTGCCCTGGGCAGTTTGTACCGGTCGCTGGGTGATGTCGCAGGGGCAAAAGAGGCATACAGGCTGGTTCTTTCGCTGGTACCTGGCACGGCGGCGTCTCACCTGGGCCTCGCAGAACTGGCCCTCGACCAGGGCCAACTACATGAAGCTTGGTGGCAGTTTGATGCTGCCCAGAAGGTCGAACCGGCTTCATCCGCCCCATTGTTGGGCCTGGCCGCGGCGCGTTCCAGGCAGAATAACTGGGATGAGGCCGAAGCGGCCTACCGTCAAGCGGCGGAGTTGGCTCCTGGAGCGACTGCGCCTTATATTGGTCTGGCCGACCTTGCCCAACGCCGTACGGGCAGCACGGCGGATGCCTTGGCCGTGCTCGAGCAGATTGATGGCCCAGGACCGAGTCGTGGTACTGTCCAGCGTGCGATGGCCGGGATCTGCCGTAGCTCTTCAGCTTCTGCCAAGTGCCAGCCAGACCTCGTGGCTGAAGCCCTGCTCGAGGCGGCTCGATTGGAACCGGACAGGCCGGAAGCATATCTTTCCCTGGCGGATCTCTATCTGGCCGAGGGGCGCCCCCTCGAAGCCGGGCCCAATGTCTCCCTGGCTGAGGAGATCGCCCCGTGCGATCCTGCTGTCCATGTTGCTCAAGGCAACGTCCATCATGCGCTTGGCGATCCAGCGGCGGCTGAAAGTAGCTACCGGGAAGCCATCAGACTGGATGCCACGCGAATGGATGGACACGTGGCCCTGGCGCGATTCTATGTGGTAGAAGAAAACTATGCCGAGGCTGTAGCCGCATACCAGGAGGGCATTCGGCGGTTTCCCCTGGAGTGGTCGCTCTGGCTTTCGCTGGGCAATGTGTATCTAGCCATGGAATCGTATGCCGATGCCCTTTCTGCGTTCCAGCAGGCAGCCAAGATGAATCCTAATGCTCCCGAGCCGTGGCTGGGCCAGGGCGACGCGCAGATGGCCAGGGAAAAGTGGGAGGCAGCCCAGGAGGCCTACGAGCAGGCGCAGCGCTTGGACCTACAGCAGGCTGAAGCCTTGCTGCGCCTGGCCAGTCTCGCAGAGGAGCAAAAGAAGGCAGACAAGGCCATCCAGTATGCACGCCAGGCTGTGAAAGTCGATCCCACTCTGGCCGCTGGCTATGTAGCCCTGGGTCGCTTGCTGCAGGAGAAGGAACAGATCGGTGAAGCGGCAGATGCCTTTCTGTCGGCCATCCAACTCGATCCCCGCCGGCATGCAGCCTACAACCGTTGGATGTGGTGCTATATGGACATAAAGCGCGTGCCCTACAGTGTGGACAGGAGCCGCCTGGAGGCCGAGTTGGCCAAGATAGCCAATGGAGATCAATTGGAGACCGTATGGGCCCAGACACTCTTGGGGTTGGGCTACCTGACCCTGGAGGAGGACATCGAGCGGGCCATACAGCATCTGGAGAAGGCAGCCGAGATGGATCCCACCTATGCTGAGCTGTACCAGGATCTGGCTCTGGCTAACGAGGAGGGCCGAGATGGCCCGCGCGCGCTGGAATGGTGGCAGAGATATCTGTATGCAGCACGCCCGAGTACGGACACCAGCGAGGCACAGAAGCACATCGACAATCTGAAACTGGTTTCTATCGAGCAGCCAGCGACTGGCGATCGGGTATCTGGAAAGGTGAAAATAGTCGGTACAGCCAAGGGTAGGATGGTCCAGTCCTACAAGTTAGTATTCCGGGCCGTGGGTTCGGAAGAGTGGTCATCAATTGGTACCGGGGCTGAACGGATCGAGAGTGGACTGTTGGCTACGTGGGATACCATTGGACTCTCACCAGGTGAATATCAGCTCCGGCTCGACGTGGTCAGGTCGGATGAAGATGTCAGGCCCTATGATGAGATCACGGTCATAGTCCAGCCATCGAACTGAATCCGCAGCTCGCAGAGGAGATCGCATGACAGAACAATCCAGCCCTGACCTTGTTGACCAGGTCAGCCCTGAGTACGCCGAACGGGCTTGGGAGATCGGTACATATCAGGAGGACGACAAGGTCGGAGTCCTGGATCTTGTCCGGGACGAGTACGGTGAAACCGATCTTGCGGATGGAGATTACTTTGACTGGCTGAGACTGGCCTGTCCTCCAGACGTCGGCCAATGGGTCGTCAGAGAAAAGGGGACCGGCCGGGTAGTCAGCGCCGCTACAATGGTTGGCGTTCAGGCCATTTGGAAGGGAAATGAGATCAAGGCTCTCCTGGGCTTTAACTTTCTTGTTGCCCCCGAGTACCAGCGCCAGGGGATCCACACCGCGTTCACCAGGCAGACAAGAGAGGACATACGACGGGCTGGCTACTGCTTCACCACCCTATTTCCGAATCCCAAATCCATGCCGCAACTGGTCCGTTCAGAGAACTATCACCATGTTTCCCAGGTGCCGCTGCTTGTGCGTCCTCTGAACATGCGCGCGCTGGCCGAGGCGAGGGTCAAGAACCAGCTTCTCGTTTGGGCAAGCTCCCTGGGTTGGGGCTTCGCAGGTCGCGTCATCTGGCGTGAGCCAGGCCCCCCTCATGTCGACCCACCTCTGCATATTTCGGAAGACCTCGTACTTGACGAAGGCTACGACCGCTTTTGGCGTCAGGTGCAGACCAAGTACGATCTCATGCTGGTTCGTGACCGGGCATTCCTGACGTGGCGCTTTCTCGATATCCCAACGCGAGAGTACCAGATCCTATCGGCGCGGCAGGGTGATGGGGTTCTGGGTTACATCGTGCTGCGCCAGGCAGATGCCCGGGGGACCATGTCTGGGATCATTGCTGATTTCCTGGTCCTGCCCGGGGAGCAAGGAACCTGGGCAGGACGGCATTTGCTACACGAGGCTCTGCGGCAGTTTAGGGAAGCACAGATGCCCTTAGCCGGGGGGCTGGTACTGCCGCATACGCACGAGTATACACTCATGCGCGACGCGGGGTTCCTGAGCGTTCCGGAACCTGTTGCACCCCAGCCTTTCAATCTGTTTGTCCGGAGTCACAGTGATGACCCTCCGCTGGAGGCGCTCACCTGCCCTGAAACCTGGTACGTTTCCATCGCCGATCATGACGCCGTCTAGACTCCGAAGAGGCTCAATCCTGAGCGGATCCGTGGCCTGGCTTCCTCTGGGGGACGTGATTAGATGAGCTTGTCATTCGGCCGCGCTGTGTTGTTCTTGGTGGCTACCTGCCTTCTTGGTCAGGCCGTGACCGGCTTTTCCTGCGCTGAGGCGCCAGGTGCCCAGTCCGGCCAAGGCAAGGCGACTACGCCCCCGCGAAAAAACGGTGAGGCCATCTACCGGATTGCGGCAGCCTATCCTTTCTGGCGAGCAGCCTCCTTGCCGGTGGACGAGATCCCATTCAAGTATTTGGACCAAATCGACCACTTCTCTGTCCATCCAGGTACCCACGGCATGTTGGATGTCCCGAATGGCTTTATGATGCCTACGTTGGTCAAGCAGGCCCACCTCGCAGAGAAACGCATTATTCTGGTTGTTGGCGGCGCGAAGGACTATGGCGCCTTCGCTGCCATGGTCGCGGAGCCGAGTGATAGGACATCCTTTGTCCGGAACCTGGTTGCCTTCGTGATGGAGCACGGCTATGATGGTGTAAACATCGACTGGGAATTCCCGCAGACGTCTGCTGACCGGCAGAACCTGAGCGTCCTGATGGCCGAGTTGAGAGCCGGCCTTGATGCCACAGGCCGGGATCTTGAACTGAGCATTGCAGTGACTTCCAACGAAAAGCGAGGTGAGTGGGTCGATGCTGAGGCCATTGCCCCCCTGGTGAGCCATTTTGTGGTGATGACCTTTGGCTACTATGGCGCTTGGGGATCCGAGTCTGGGCACAATGCCCCGCTGTATCCAGTGCCGGTTGCCAGTGATTCTCGCTGTGTGGACCAGAGTCTGAGCTACTGGGCGGAGGCCCGAGGCGTGCCCTGGTCCAAGCTCTACATGGGTATCGCGTCCTTTGGGCTTGAGTTCGACAGCGAGGGCCTCTACCAACCCCTTCCCGATAACCCAGTGGTGTCCAAGGCGAACTACCAAGACATCAAGCCACTGATCGGTGCTGGATATACCCGCCACTGGGACAGCGCGGCCCAGGTGCCCTATCTCACCCTGGACGACGGCCCAGGAGTGTGGAGCTATGATGATCCTCAGTCCATTGGTCTCAAACGCGAGTATGCTCTGGCCAAAGGTATGGGGGGCGTTGCCGTCTGGGATGTAACCATGGATCGCGTTGATGGCGAGCACGAGTTGCTGCAAGTGCTGGCCCACACACCGGCTCCGCACAGGGCTTTTGTCCCCCTGGTACTGAGAGGCAAGTAAATGGAAATCGCTGTGTCAATGACAAGACTGGGACCGAGCTTCTAACCGCTGCCCTTACAAAGGAGTGAAGATGAACCTACGAATCAACCAAAGACAAACTCGGCGCCCTCGTGCCAGCAGCACTGTGCGGTGTATGGCCCGGAAGGCTATTCTGGTCGTGGCGTTGCTTGTTGTCTCATTGCCTGCCGCTTTGTCGCCTGGTGGCGTGGCGGCGCAGCAGCCAGACTTGTCTCAACTGCCCATCAGTTTCCCGGTGCACGCACCAGAGGTCGCAGCCTACTTTAACGAGATGGCCCGTCCTGGCGATTCCGCATCCGTTCTGCCGGATCGCCACTTTCTGCTTTCCCAAACCGAGGTAGGAGAAAAGATGTTGGCCTTTCGCTCGTGGAGTGAAGCGGAATTGCAGCTCGAGAGCTTGGCCGAGCCGGTGGAGTGGATCATGTACAATCCCGAGCACTGGGAGTTCACGCCGGAGGATGAGCAGCAGGACCTGGCGACCATCGTCCAAGAGTTTGCTGAGGCGGTCCATGCCCGCGATATGAAGTTCATGTTCACGCCGGACCGCCAATACGCGGAACTCTATCTCGGCCAGGTGGCGCCTCACGTGGATGCCGTGATGCTCCAAGGCCAGCGCCTGCAGCACGATCCGCAGACCTTTGCCGCTTGGGTGCTGGGCATGGCTGACGTGGCGCACAAAGCCAATGAGGATATCCAGGTCTACGTTCAGGTGGGAGCGACGCGAGGCACCGCGGAGGAGATGTACGCTGCAATCGAGACGGTGGCCGGCGATATCGATGGGATCGCCGTCTGGTCCATGCCCCGGACGCTGGAAATCTTGCAGGAGTTTGTGACTTTGGTTCGCGGGGATCTGCCGGAAGTTCCTGCTACGGCGCAAGCTACCGCTGTACCATCTGCGGTTCCCACTGTTACGCCAACTGTGGCTGTCCCGACGGAAACCGCAACGACGCTGCCCCCGTCGCCTACGCCGGCAGTTACCCCGACCATGGAGCCCTCACCAACCAGCCAGGCTGAGGTGCACCCAGCCGAAATCGCAGCATCTCCAGCCATGCCAGCCGAGGCGCCGGCAAGCCAGGCGGGAGGCACGGAACCGCTAGGGGGTTGGGTGACGAGCCTCTTGCTGTTCGTCGGTGGCATGGGAGTCGGCCTCGTGTTGGGCTTTGTGCTGGGCTGGAGCCTGAGGCGTGGTGCGTAGGATCGAAACCCCACCCCCGGCAGATCCGGCTTCCCGAAACTGGGTGCCGATGGCACCGGCGCTCCGCTCACGCAACTTTCGTCTCTTCTGGATCGGGCAGAGCGTGTCGACTATGGGCACCTTTCTGCAGGTGGTCGCCGAAAGCTGGCTCATCTACCAACTCACCGGCTCAACACTTTGGCTCGGTGTGTTAGGCGTGGTTGGCCTGCTGCCCGTGGTACCCATTGCGTTCCTGGGCGGCGCGCTGGCCGACCGCGTCCCCCGACGGAAGCTGATCATGGTTACCCAGATCGGTCTCTTGGCCCAGGCCGCGGTCTTTGGTTTGTTGGTTGCCACGGACAATATCAGCGTCTGGAGCATCATCATCCTGGACTTTGTGATGGGCGCCTTCTATGCCATTGACCAGCCCGCCCGCCAGGCATTTCTGCCAGAGCTTGTCGCCGAGGCTGATCTGCCCAATGCAGTGGCTCTCAACTCGGCTGTTTTTCAGCTCTCACGTGTGCTTGGCCAGGCCGCCGCGGGTGTACTCATCACGACGATCGGGGCAGGGGGTACCATGCTCCTCAACGCGGCCACGTTTCTGGCGCCCGTTGTCGCCCTGGCCATGATTCGGGTCAAGGACGTGCGGGCTGATGCTGTGCCTGCCTCACTCGGATCGGCGCTCTCTGAAGGCGTCATCAGCCTGTACCGGCAACCGACTCTTGTGGGTACCATCAGCTTGATGGTCACTGTTGGGGGGCTGCCGCTGGCAATCTCCTTGATGATGCCGGCCTTTGCAACGGAGGTTACCCAGACCGACGCTATGGGCCTGGGCTTGCTCCTGGCTGCGGGGGCTGTGGGCGCGGTGCTCAGTACCTTCGTGGTGACCAAGATCCACCAAGGACAGCGGGGCCATGCGGTGCTCGTGTCCAGCCTTCTTTTGCCTCTCTCTATGATAGCATTCTCAGCCTCTCGCAGCATGCCCGTAGCGTGCCTCATTCTGCTGTGTGTGGGCTTGATCCAGTCCGTACTATATGCCGAATCAACTACACTGGTACAGATGGGTGTCCCAGACAGGGTGAGAGGGCGCGTGATGAGTCTGTATGGCATGCTGATCATCGGCGTACCCAAGCTGACGGGCATGCTGATCGGTGGGCTGGCCGAACGTACCGGCCTGCCACTGATCATCGCTCTCTCCAGCGCCCTTGGCCTGCTGTATGTGCTGGGTCTGCACCTACTGATGCCCTCCGTCCGCAAACAGGCTTGAGAGAACGAGGGGCGAGGGTACTTGTAGGCCTTTGCCTGCACAGCGACTGTCCAGATCGATGCCTGCCAGCCGGAATTGGCCAAAATCGTTGTCCTGAGGTAGAATTCAGGAGAGGCGACGCGCCTGCTGCCCAGTAGTTGCATGCGGGTCACGGATGCCCCAATCGGCAGTGGGTAGGCTGCCTCCGAATGATCGCGAGAATACCAATGGAGTGAGTCGATGATGACCCAGCAAACAGAAATCCTCTTTTCTCCCGCCAGGCTTGGGAGCCTGGAACTGAGAAACCGGCTGGTACGTTCGGCTACAGCAGAACAACTGGCGACAGAGCCTGTAGGGCGGGCTACCCCCGCTTTGGCCGCGCTCTACCGCGATCTGGCGCGGGGCGGAGTAGGGCTGATAATCACGGGCCATGCCTACGTGTCCCCATCAGGCAAGGCGCATCCCGAGATGCTTGGCGTGCACTGCGATGAATTGATCCCCGGTCTGAAAACGCTGGCTGATGCCGTACATGCCGAGGGGGGCGCGATTGCCATTCAGATCCAGCATGGTGGGCGCCAGTCCACTGAGCATGTTGTACCGGAAACGATAGCTCCCTCGGCTGTGCCGATGCATTCCGGATCCACACCCCGCGAGATGACACAGGCTGAGATCGTGGAGACCATCGATGCCTTTGGGCAGGCTGCCCGGCGTGCCGAGCTGGCCGGGATAGATGCCGTACAGGTCCACGCTGCGCACGGCTACTTGATCAGCGAGTTTCTGTCGCCGCATACTAACCACCGTACCGACGTCTGGGGGGGCGATTTCGAGCGGCGGCTAGCTTTTTTGGGCGCCGTGTGCGAGGCCGTGCGGGGCCAGGTGGGCGCCGATTATCCAATATTCATCAAGCTGGGCATGATGGACAACATAGACCAGGTGCCGGATGGATTGACCCCAGAAGACGGTGCCCGCATCGTTGCCCGCCTGGACGATTTCGGGCTGGACGGCGTGGAGGTGAGCGGCGCCTACGATGGTCCGGGCCGTTTCAACGTCCAGATGGGAGTCGGGACGAAAATCCCAGAAGCCTATTTCCGACCTCTGGCGCGACGCGCCAAAGCGGCCACAGATCTACCCGTGATGCTTGTAGGAGGACTCCGAAGCCGGAAGGTAATGGATGATGTGCTGGCTTCGGGCGATGCAGATTTCATTTCCCTTTGCCGCCCCCTTATCCGCGAGCCACACCTGCCGAACCGGCTACGTGCCGGTGAGGCGACGGTGGCTGCCTGCATATCTGGCGGGCGCTGCTGGCCCGAAGGGCTAGGCCAGGGCATACGCTGCCGGTGTGAGGCATAGGTCGTGTGCTTTTCCCTGTTTGCGTACGTTTTTCAGCGAATTGACAAGGCGGGGAAATGCGAGTATAATAGTGCCTGCTAGCCCCCGTGGCGGAACTGGCATACGCGGCAGGTTGAGGACCTGTGCTCGCAAGGGCGTGGAGGTTCAAATCCTCTCGGGGGCACCAGCGTATTCCGAACAGAGTCTCAGGATCCCTCCTGAGGCTTTGTTTTTTGGTCCAGATCCATTCCGGCCTCGTAGGTTTCTTTTCGAGCGAGGGCCAACCGGCTACGCGTGGCATGGTTGCAGATCAAAAGGATGAAGGAGGCCATGAACAGCAGGACTGGTATGGTAAGGACAAAGCACAGGGCGATGATCACGGAAAGCAGCACTGCCAAGGTCAATGAGAAACCCGGGGTGATGATGGTCATCGCCAGGGCGTTGCGTAGGGCAAGCAGTATCTTTTCGCTCTCAAGTTCAAGGATCATGGGGAACCAGAATACCTGAACCAGCAACCAGAAGATGCCTACGATAATCCACAGGCTCACGGCAAAGTTGGTCCAGGTACCTTGCAGAGCCAGACCATAGAATTGGATGTTCGCTACGATAAGGAGCCATACGACGAGGTTCATCAGGGCCACGATTAGGCTTTTCGCCCAGTAGCGCCGGATCCCAACGAAAAACGCGCTCCAGCCAACGGACTTGCCCCGGCTGATTTGGTTCGTGATGAAACCGAGCGCTCCTGAAACGATGGGCAAGGGCAGGAGCAGCAGAAAGCTCAGGGCCAGTGCCCAAAGTACATCCACCTCCCTCAGAATGAAGAGTGGTGCAATCGGGAGAAGGACGGCCAGGCTCCACACAAAGTTCAGTACTACCAGTAGCATGAATTCGTCCCAGAAATCCTTCAAGCTGAATTTGAGGATCTGCAGTGCGTCTGACATCGCTCCTCCCAGGGCTGGCTGATGCGCGGGCGGTGGCTGGCTCTGACTATAGCATATCCCGTTCCGGTTGTCAACGGGCATTTGCCGCGAAAGGCTGGACTCGCCGACGTTGCGACTTGGAAGCGTTTGACAACTCTTGGGCAGCATGCTATACTTGGTGTGGTCAGTAGGTCAGGACTGGGCTGAGGGGAGAGCTACTGTGTTCTCCCCTTCGTTTTCCTGGTACAACCGTGGCGGGGGGGTATTAGGGTGTCCTGGGTACTGACTGTTCCATCCTTGGCCACGGTGGTAGCTAGCTTGGGCCGGCTTCTTGTGTGAAATGGTTTCCGGGCGCCTTCTTGGCCTGGCTCGGCCCACGCGGATAGGGTCCGTTCGGAGGCTGGACTCGAACAAGTTTCGTACCGACTGGTTTGTGGTCAAGATGACCTGATCCCGAGGAGACACTCATGCGCCTTTCCGTGTTATTTGGCAAAACTCTGCGCCAACCACCATCTGACGCCCACCTGCCCAGCCACCAACTTCTGGTACGGGCTGGCTACGTGCGGGCCGTGGACTCTGGCTTGTTTGCCTATCTGCCCTTGGGCTATCGTGTCTTGAATCGCTTGCAATCGTTGCTTGGGCGTGAACTCCAGGGTCTGAACGGCGAACAGGTCAGCCTGCCCACATTGTCGAATGTGGAATCTACGGTGTCTTTGGTCGCGCTTGCGGGCCGGGAAATCGACTCCTATCGCCAGTTGCCCCAGGTGCTCTACCAGTCTGGGACACACACTATGGCTGAGTCCGGGTCGCGGGCTGGCCTGTTCGGCGCCAGCGAACGCCGTACGGTCGAGATCTTTGCGCTTGGGGATGAAGAACTGGCCATCCAAGCGGACATTGCGGCTGCCATCGATGCGTTCCTGGCCGCCTGCGATCTGCAGACGACGTGGGCCCAAGGCGGCGACGGGGAGCAGCGGGCATACTTTGAGCATCCCGCCGGAGACGAGAACCTGGCAGGCTGTGTTGCCTGCGGCTATGCGGCCGAACGGAGTTGGGCGACCACGGACTGGCCCGAGATAGTCGACGAGCCGGAATTGCCGACTGAGGAGATCGAGACGCCTGGGTGCAATACCATTGCCAGCCTGGCAGACTTTTTGACTATTTCGCCCGCCCAGACACTCAAGATGGTGTTCTATTCGGTCGAGGGCCAGGTCACCTGCATCGTCATCCGTGGCGACCGGTCTGTGGACGAGGCCAAGCTGGCGCGCGTCCTGGGGACTGATTGGTACTATTCCAGCATGGAAGATGAATTGGAGGCGGTGGGGGCTGTGGGTGGCTATGCCTCGCCTATCGGCCTGGATAGTTCCCGCCTGCGGGTTGTGGCTGATCCGTCTGTGCGTTCTGGCAAGAACTATGTGAGTGGCGCCAACCGGCCAGACTATCACATTCGGAACGTCAATGTTCCCCGGGATTTTCTTCCTGGCGAGTGGGCGGACGTGGCGCTGATAGAGTCGGGCGACCCTTGCCCGCGGTGCGGTGGTCCTCTTGAGGTTGGAACGGCTTTTGCCCTGGCCCACTGCGTGTCCCCAATACCCTGCAACCCGGAAGCCGAGTACTTGGATGTGGAAGGCCGGGGCCAACCCCTCTGGATGGGGAGCTGGCGGTTGGACCTGGAACGAGTGCTGGCATCCATCATCGAAGTCAACCACGACGACTATGGAATCATCTGGCCCGCTCCGTGCTCCCCCTATGACGTGCACATGGTCGCTCTGGATGAGCGCACAGAAGCAGTGGCTGCCCAAGCAGCAGCGCTCTATGACCGGCTCAGAGATGAGGGTTTCTCTATACTCTATGATGACAGGAATGCCAGTGCAGGGGTCAAGTTTAACGATGCTGACTTGATAGGGATTCCTCTGCGTCTGACAGTCAGCAAGCGATCAGCAAATGAGGGACTCATTGAGGGCAAGTGGCGCAACAGCGCGGAGCGCCTCAAGCTGGACGAGATTGGCCTAGCCGCTGAGCTGGCCCGCCTTCGGTAGCCGGGTCCAGGAATCCTCAAAGACGCAGTGGTGTCGTGTCGCTCCGCTTGGAGCCTATCGCTCGCAGCACAACGACCATCGGCCGGCAGGCATGAAGCTCTCTTTTTTCGAACAGATATACCAGGTGGCGCAGCGCATCCCGCGGGGAAAGGTGGCCACTTACGGACAGATCGCCCGCCTGCTGGGCCAGCCGCGCGCGGCCCGAACCGTCGGTTGGGCGCTCCACTCCCTGCCTGAGGAGAAGGATGTGCCCTGGCAGAGGGTCATCAATTCCCGGGGCAAGGTCAGCCTGGGCGCCGACCGGCATGGGGCCACGCTGCAACGGGCGCTGCTGGAGGGCGAGGGTGTGGTTCTTGACGAGCAGGGGCGCGTCGATCTGGATGTCTACGGCTGGACTGGTCTGTCCCCATTGGAGATCAGGCAGATCCAGGAAGGTGTTGGTCACGAGAGCGTGTGATTGACATTCCCTCTGCTGTGGCTGCCCGGATGCGGGTCAGCGAATGACGCTTGTTCCAGACCGGTTGCGCTTTTGGCTCTGGTTTCTGGCGTTGTATTCGCGACAACACGGGCCGGACCGTTGGGCTGGCAGCGACGATCTGTGGTATAATCGCGGCCAGTTTATTTGGAGGTTGTCCCTTGTGAGTAAGCGAAAGAGGCAGAACAGAAGTACGAGCCAGAAGATCCTGTTGTTCATGAGCTTCATCATCGCGGGCAGCATGGTATTTAGCCTGGTGATTGTCGCCCTGCCGTCGGGACCTGCTTCCTCCCCGACCCCGGTCCCTACCTTGATGCTGAGCCCTTGGCCACCCCCGACGGAGCCATCTGCCCCAACCGCTCTCCCGCCAACGTTGACTCCCGAATCCGCGCCAACCCTGGAAATGACCGCGCCGATCATTGGTCCCGCGCTGCCGACCGAGACGCCCACGCTGACGGCAACGGTTACACCCACGCTGACAGTATCCGAATAGTATGACCTTTTGCCCTGGGGTCTGAGGTGAGGATTGTGGTTCGATTTGCGTGCGGCGTGTCCAGCACTGTGTGGGAGGGCTCGCCATCATGGCACAGATAATCCACCGCATTCTGGTTCGTAAAGATCTTTGCAGTGGCTGCCGGGCCTGTGAAGTGGCCTGCGTGGCCCAGCACGAGGGGCGTTTCGGCACAGCGCTGGCTCGCATCCGGGTGACCAAGATAGAGCCCCTGGGCCTGGACCATCCTCATGTTTGCCGCCAGTGCCTGCGGGCGCCCTGTGCCGGGGCCTGTCCTACGGGGGCCCTGGTCCGGGACGAGATGACCAGTGCTATCCTCATACATCCCGACGACTGTATCGGCTGTTCGGCCTGCGTGGATGCTTGCCCCTTTGGCGCAGCCAGCCTGCACCCGGAGACCGGAGTGCCGCTGATCTGCGACCTGTGCCAGGGCGATCCTGCCTGCGTGAAACGCTGTGCAACTGGCGCGATCGTGTATGTCTCCGTGGAGTCGGGGCCGCAGGCAAAGCGGCAGAAGCTGACCATTCAGTACTTTGACGGCGGGAGTGAGGGGTAGAAGGGCGCCCATGTACAGCTATGGCGGCACAATCCTGCGCATCAACCTGACCGACGGTACCGTCGAGCGCCATCCTACCGAGGAAGGGCTGGCTCGCGCCTACCTGGGCGGCCGGGGGTTGAACGTGAAGCGCCTCTGGGATGAGCTGCCAGCCCACACCGATGGGCTTTCGCCGGAGAATATGCTGGTCTTTGGCGCAGGGCCTCTGGTTGGTACGACCTTCCCGGGGGGCGCCCGGTTTAACGTCAGCGCCATGTCTCCCCAGACCGGGAATCCTGGGCGACTCGAATGCAGGGGGCTTCTGGGGCCCGGAACTCAAGTTTGCCGGCTATGACCAATTGATCATCACGGGCCGCGCGCAACATCCGGTCTACCTCTGGCTCAGGGACGATGCTGTTGAGCTGCGGGACGCGAGGGCGCTGTGGGGCAAGGACGTGTGGGAGGCAACGGAAGCCATCCAGCGAGGAACTTGGCGATCCCGATGTCCAGGTAGCGACCATCGGCCAGGCGGCGGAGAATGGTGTGCGCTTTGCCGGCATTTTTGCGAACCTGAACCGCGCGGCGGCCCGCACGGGCATGGGTACGGTGATGGCGTCCAAGAATCTCAAGGCAGTGGCTGTGCGTGGAACCAGGTCCTTTCCGGTGGCCGACATGGCTCGTTTTGGCGCAATCATCGAGCGGCTGGATGCACTCATCTACAACCATCCCGAGTACGAGGTCCGCTGCCGGCTCGGCACGACCAAGCTCGTTCGCGCTCTGGACAGCATCGGCGGCCTGCCCACTCGCCATTTCCAGCGCGGCCGCTTCGAGGAAGCCGACGCGGTGAGCGGCGAGGCGATTGAGGAACTGTACAAGGTCAAGAGCAAAGCCTGCTTTGCCTGTACCATCCCCTGCAGCCGTTTCTTGCGTATCGACGATCCGCGCTTCCCCGGCCTGCGCTTGGAGGGACCAGAGTTCGAGCCCCTGGCCGGCTTTACGGCGCGGGTTGGCAATGACGATCTGGCGCTGGCTCTGAAATGCGTGGACCTGGCCAACCGCTACGGCCTGGATGCCATTACGCTCAGCGAGGTGATCTCCTGGGCGATGGAGTGCCATCAGCGCGGGCTGTTGTCCCGCCAGGAGGCGGATGGACTGGACCTTGGCTGGGGCAATGGTGAGACGATCCTGGCCCTGATCCACAAGGTGGCCCACCGCGAAGGGTTCGGCGACCTGCTGGCCGATGGCGTGAAAAAAGCGGCGGAGCGTCTGGGACGGGGCTCAGACGCGTTTGCCCTGCATGGCAAGGGTCTGGAGCTGTTCCAGGCAGACGTGCGGAGCATCAAGGCCTATGGTCTGGGCAATGCCGTGTCCAGCCGGGGGGCCGACCACCTGCGCTCGGAGCCCTGGTTCGAGTTCTCCAACGATCCGGAAGAGGGTATCCGCCGCTATGGCATCCCAGAGACGGCCTTCCGCCTGGAGTACAAGGGCAAGGGTCTGGTGGTCAAGCACTTTGAAGAGATGGCTGCCATTTCGGACGCCACCGGGGTGTGCAAGAATACCTACAACAACATGGAAGTCCTGGATTGGGATGGCACGGCCGAGCTGCTGCAGGCGGCCACCGGCTGGGACATGAGCGGCGAGGAGAGTACGGCAGATCGGCGAGCGCATTGTGAATCTGGAGCGGCTTTTCATCGCCCGCGAAGGCATCACCCGCAAAGACGACACGCTGCCCGGCCGATTTCTGTCGGAGCCGCTGCCTGAGGGAAGTGGTCCCAGTACCGGGTCGATCCTGGAATTGGCCCCCATGTTGGACGAGTACTACCAAGCCCGGGGCTGGGACTTGGACACTGGCCTGCCGGCTGAAGAGAAACTAAGGGAGCTGGGGCTGTTGGCACCGGGAAGCGGCTGACCCCTGCAGCGCTGTCAAAAGCGCGCGGGGCAGGAGAACGGCCGCGCTGGCGGTTTCCAGCCGGGAAAGCGCGCCCGACGTGAAGGCGGGCGAGAGAGACAATCTGGAGATCCTTTTCATGTACGAACTGAAGGTAAGCGTGACCAAAGTTCTGGGGACATGCACTGCCGAGCCACCAATGGCACCGGGAGACCATTTTACCGTGTGCGACGGAAGCATCAGGATTCCCGAGGGCGGCTACATCTGTCTCTATGCCTTGCAGAGTCTCATACCGCTCATCACGCCCAAGGAGCGAGAGATCGCTGAAGAAAGAGATCGGGACTGGATGTGGCGCGTACACCATGCCCAGTGCCCGGACCCGAACGGACGTGTGATCTTGAAGATCGAACGGACAGGCAAGTTGAAGGAAGGGCGTACGGGTGCTGAGCAACCGGGCGCCGCTCAGGGTGTCAGCTTGGGCCAGATTTCGGTGAACGAGTCAGGCGGGCTCCACGATCTGCGCGTTGTTGTGGAGGAGGTCAAAGGCAAGTGTACCTCGGGGATGAGCCCGGGGGACTATTTTGTCCTGCGCAGCGGCCGGCTCTACCTTCCCGCGGGCCGCCACTTTTGTCTCTATGCCTTGCAGGCGGCCCTGCCGCTTTTGCCGGCCAAACAGCGTCCTCTGGAGGATGGGGACTGGCTGAAGGCGGACAGCCACGTCATCTGTCCCGATCCGGCAGGCAATGTCATCATGCGTATCGAGCCAATCTCGGGGTCTATGCAAACTGATGGTTGAGATCTGGTGGTCGAGGTTTGGCATCGATGGCGCAAAAAGCCAACGGCTGGAGCCACAGCTTTCATCCTGCCCGGCCTGTGACGTACCGCCGCGGCTTTGCCCATCGATGTAGGTCACCCGTCTATTCCGTACACCCTCGTGTCAGGATAAAAGTCCTTCCAGCCGAACCAGAAAGAATTGGTGCTTTTGAGCCGGGTCAGGCGCTCGCCAGCCAGCGGGCCACCGGTTGCCATTCCGGTCAGGCCCTGCCAGGTGCTTCCCGTCTCGGCATCGGTCAGGGTCAGTCTCGCCGGGTCGCTGAGTGAGAAGGTGAGGGTTTGGTCCCCCACTTGGCGGTCAAAGACGGCAGTGGACAACTGGTCCTCGCCAAACACGACCAGCACTGGCGTATCGCCAATCTCGTCATTGACCACTGGCTCGAGGCTCAGCACGCTAAAGGGGTAGGCTACGGCCTCATCCTCCAGCGCGACGCCCACGACGAACTGCTTGGTCGGCAGGCGGTTGTCCTGGTACGTCTCACCGATGACGCCGGCCTGGCCCGATTGATAGTAGGAGCCGTAGGGATCCCTGCTCCCGGTGTAGCCCTTCACCAGGGCCACTGTGTCGGGGTAACGGGTCTTCCATTCACCCCACGTTGTTATGGCCGAGGGAAAGAACTCCAGTTTGGTGCCTTTGAGTTCGCCCTCTACCGCTTCGCCCAGCAGTTGGCTCCACAGCGACTCGGTCTGCCGGTCATACATGACCAGCACATTCATGATCAGTTTGCCGCTGACGCCAAAAGTAACCTCCTGGCCATCAATCTCTCGGGAATACACGATTCCCGTGAAGCAGAGTGGTCACCATGTGACCGAGATGGGGCGTCCTGCCAGCGTGTCGTTGACAATCTCGTGTGCCGACAGCAGGCCAACAGAGTAGGCCCGGGCCTCGTCGTCCAGCTCGACGCCCAAGACCAATTCCTCGGGACCGTATTCTTTGTCAGCCTCCTGGGTGCCATAGAACTTGGGGTCGTCGATGGAGGGGATGGCATCAGGCGGCAGCAGGGTGACGATCTTATAGCCGAGTTCATCCCCTGCTAGAGTCGCCGTCGGTTCGACCTGGGCTTCCGCCGGCTCGGAACGCGTTGCCGTTGGCTCAGCGCTCGTCGCTGTTGGGTCCGGATTCGTGCCTATTGGCTCCGCCGTATCGGTGGGTCTGCTGGTCTTGGTTGGCGATGGTGGATCTGTCGCTGTCGCGCTCGCGGCGGTCCGTTGTACGGCTGCCTGTTCGTCAGATACCGCGCTTCCGCAAGCTGCCAGCAGAAGCAGCGCGACCATACTGAACGCCAGTGTGCTGGCGCGCGTTCCTATTCTCACTGTCGTTGAAACCTCCCTTCGTGAGCAACCTCTTGATGGGCTTGTCCGCTTCTACACCTTTAGACAGAGTTCGTGCATGGAATCTTACCTTGAAGACGGCTGTTCACGATTGTTCAGGTGTTGGAGGAAGGTAGAGCCTGTATCGCCGGGCGGCAGGGGGGCAACTTGCGGCAGGGCCGGGCAGAGATCAACGAACCACCCAATCTCCCTGGAGACGCCTTGTCGGCCACAGCAGCAGCAGGATGACGATCATAAAGACTGCATCGGCAGCCAGTGTCAGTGCAAAGGCGGTGGCGAGATAGCCGGCAATGGCATTCACGACCTGCACGATATCCTCGGGGATGGTGGGCACGCCGCCGACGATTAGCAGAATGGTAGCTGCAATCCCAAGGAATATCAGCACGGGACGTACGGCGGCCATGTCAGACTCGCTGGGAAGCATCGCGTTGGAAATGGCAAAGATGAGATAAAGCCACAGCCAGAAGTCGGGCACCCGCACGGCTTGTTCCAGCGCGGCCACAATCCCTTCCCACCCGCTGCTCGGCTACCGTCTGGGCCAGGTTTCCGACATCCAGCACCAGCATGCCGATCAGGAGAATGATGGCTGTCCCACCCAGCAGTGGAGCCAGCCCAATGAGGCTGGCACGCAGGGGGTCTACGGCCGCCACCCGTACCGAGCCCAGGGTCACGCGCCGGCTCCGCGCCTTGCGTACCGGGCCGATGGACAGCTTGCCGACGCGCACGCCCAGGATCTTGGCCATCAACCAATGGCTCAGCTCGTGGACCACGACGCCGGGCAGGACGATGACAAAGTAGAGGACCAGGGCCACGTCGGGGTCGCCCACCCAGCGTATGCTTAGCTCCTGCAGATTGCGCGTAATCAAGCGCTTAGCCAGGAGAAGAGGTAGAAGGGTAGCGACCAGGGCAATGAGAGGTGTCCAGGTGGTAGCCATTCTGTACCTGCCTACACTGTGCCTGTTCCAGAGATCGTGATGGCTACGATCTCCGGCGGGCAGAAAAAGCGAGCCCGAGGTGTACCAAAGCCCTCCATACCCAGGCCACGACTCACGTAAAGTTCTGTGTCGCCCTCGCGAAAAGGCCCCGCCTCGTAGCGTTTCCAATACCGGGAGCTGGTCAGGATTGCGCCGAAACCAGGCAGGCGCCACTGTCCGCCATGGGTGTGGCCTGCCAGGAAAAGATCCACACCCAGCGAGGCAGCCTGGGGCATCAGGTCGGGTACGTGGTAGAGGAGCAGTGTGTAGGCGCCCTGAGGCGCACTGTCCAAGAGGGCGCGTAGAATCGCACCCTCGGCCTCAGGCTGTCGTGTGGGGTAGATGCCCATTACCCACATCTGATGGCCATTGACCGTTAAGTCGATGCCCTGATCTTCCAGAATGGTGATACCCAGGCCGGCCAGCACCGGACGCAGCATTGGGGGGAGGTCGACCTCAGCTGTACCCCACACAGCATAGATGCCACCTGGCGCGTAGAACTGCTTCAGCAGCTTCCCGAGATCAGCCAGGGCTTGGGGGTCGTCGTTGTAGGTTGTGCTCAAAAAGTCGCCGGTGAGGACGATGAGATCTGGGGACAGTCCGGCGACGATGGCCGGGAGGGCGCGCTCTCGCCGGCTGAGACGTTCAATGTGCAGGTCCGATAGCTGGACGATGCGCAGTGGCTGGCCTGGGTTGGCCAGTTTGGCACTGCGAGATTCTATGTGGGTCACCTGCAGTCGAAAAGGCTCTATCAGCGTGCCATAGGCCGCCAGCACCCAAACCAGGACCTGAAGGAAGAGCAGCCCAGCGATGGTCTGATGTGGCCAGTGGCCGGCGAAGGGGACAAGCAAAAGGGTCAACATCCAACGCCCCAGGACAAGGCCCAACCAGGGGGGCTGGACCGGGCCGTAGGATAGTCCAAAGCGAGGAAGGCAATCCAAAAGCGCCCAATCAGCCAGGGCAAAGGCCAGCAGGATCAGGAACACGGCCCATCCCAAAGCCGGGTCGCTGGCCATCTTGGCCCAGAGCACGCCAGCAATGATCGCGAAAACCATAGGGATTGGTGCGATCCGCCAGGCGGCCCACTGGGCTGGCTTTTCAGTAAGGAGCAAAACTGTGTGAAATGGTTTGTCACCCAGCAATCTCATGGGGGCCATTATACCACCCCTTTTTGGCCAGGACAACTTGCCGCGCCAGGTCAAGAATGTGCTTGAAGCCGAGACTGTGAACCGGGAACCGGTGCTGTGGTACCAGGAGTACCCATTCTTGGCGTTCGGCCCGACTTCAAGTATAATGCATGGCTGAATCTTTGGAGGAGAGAAGCGCAGGTGTTTAGGCGATCAAAAACAATCAGGGATAGCCTGACCAAAACGAGGCGCGGCTTCTTTGGACAGATCACGGGCCTGCTGGCTGGGGGCCAGATCACCGAAGAGACATGGGATGACCTGGAAGCTCTCCTGGTCCAGGCTGACGTGGGGGTGAATACCACCATCGAGGTGATAGATCGGTTGCGGGAGCAGGTTGCCCGGGGCAAGGCCCGCAACACGCAGGCTTTGCAAGACCTGCTGAAGGCAGAGTTGCTGGGCCTATTGGGCGATCCAGAGCCGATGACGATTGATGAACCGCGGTTGCTGACCCTGGTGCTGATCGTCGGGGTCAATGGGTCGGGCAAGACCACGACCATCGCCAAGCTGGCCAAGTACTATAAGGATCGGGGGCGGAATGTCCTGTTGGCCGCGGCTGATACCTTCCGGGCGGCAGCTATCGACCAACTCAAGATCTGGGGTGATCGGGCTGGCGTTCCTGTGATTGCCCACCAACCGGGTGCTGACCCGGGTGCGGTGGTCTATGATGCGATCCGTGCCAGCCAGAGCCGCAAGGCCGATCTGCTCATCGTTGATACCGCTGGACGGCTGCACACCAAATACAACCTGATGGAAGAACTACGAAAGGTGCGGGGCGTGGCGGCCAAGCGTGTCCACCAGGCTCCCCACGAGACGCTGATGGTTTTGGATGCCACAACAGGACAGAATGCCCTGTCACAGGCGCGGCATTTCAAAGAGACTGCGGACGTTACCGGAGTTATCGTGGCCAAGCTGGACGGTACGGCCAAAGGTGGTGTGGTATTTGCCGTTGCCCACGAGTTGGGACTTCCTGTGCGTTTCATTGGCACTGGCGAGACCATCGACGACCTGGCCGAGTTTGACGCTGAGGGCTTTGTCGAGGGGCTGTTCGAATAAAGGTACTGAGCGAGATCCAGTAGATTCGCCTCAGCAACGGAAAAAGTCGCGCTCTATGGCTGAGACGGTAAGGTTGTTGTTCTGTGAGGTAACCTGCTGGTCTGATTGGAGGTAGCAAAATGGAAGAGTTGAGAAGCCGGCTGAACGACGTTGGATGAACGCATCAAAGAAATACAGGTGCGTCTTTGACCTGACCGACAAAGAACGCCACGTTGAGAAACTGGAACGAGATGCCGCCGCACCAGAGTTCTGGGACAATCCCAGCGTCGCGCAGGTGGCGATGCAGGACCTTACGAGCCTTAAAAGCGAAATAGATCGATGGCAGACGCTGCACGGTCGGGTCACAGAGGCGCTGGAGCTGTTGGATCTGGCTGAACTGGATGAGGACCAGTCGCTGATCACCGGGATCGAGGCTGAATCTAGCAGTGTCGAAGCGGAACTGGACCGCCTGGAGTTTGAGCTTCTGCTGTCAGGCCCTCACGACCGCGATCCAGCAATCCTTGCGATCCATGCTGGTGCAGGTGGTACCGATGCCCAGGACTTTGCCGAGATGTTGATGCGCATGTACCTGCGATGGGCCGAGCGACAGGGGTACAAGACCGAGATCCTGGACTCTTTGCGGGGAGGGGAGGCGGGTTTCAAGAGTGTGACGATTAGCATCAGTGGCCCGTATGCTTTCGGCTATCTCTCGGCTGAGCGTGGCGTTCACCGTTTGGTTCGGCTTTCGCCCTTTGACGAAGCCCACCGGCGTCATACCTCGTTCGCTCTCGTTGAGGTGATGCCCGAAATCTCCAGCGACATTGAGATCGAGATCAGAGCGGACGATCTCAAAGTCGACGTGTTCAAGGCGTCGGGAGCCGGGGGACAGCACGTGCAAAAGAACTCTACGGCAGTACGCATCACACACCAGCCCACCGGGATCGTGGTGGCCTGCCAGAACGAGCGATCCCAGGCGCAGAACCGGGATGTAGCGCTCAAGATCTTGCGTGGCAAGCTCTACGAGATGGAGCAGGAAAAGCTTGCTGATGAGCAATCTCGTTTGAAGGGCGATCACATTTCGGCTGGCTGGGGGAATCAGATTCGTTCCTACGTGCTGCATCCCTATCACATGATCAAAGACCTGCGTACGGGCTTTGAAACTGGCAACAGCAGCGCGGTCCTGGACGGCGACATTCAGTCCTTCATCGAGGCTTACTTGCAGTCAATGGTCGGAACGTAGGTTGTTCCTACGCCACAGGATTCTGGAGTCGCCTCGCCAGCATGCCAAGAGCGGGTTCAGAATGCATCTGGGCTAGAAAGCGGCGGGCGTATGGCTGTCCGCCATACGCCCGCCGCTTTGGGTGCTCCGGCAATCGCAGCGTGCTAGTCAGAGGGCAGGATGATCATGTGGAGACTGTTGTCGCTCAGGAAAAAGGCTCGCCCGCCAATTTCGTCAACAAAGAGGCTGGTCACGCTCGCAAGGGCGTCGTTGGCCCCTTCCCCCTGCGTTTCTGCTAGCCGGAACTGGCGCTTGAATTGTCCATCCTTGCTGGCTTGTACGATACGGTTGTTGCCTGGGTCGGCGACATAGACCCACTGCGTGTCGTTAGGTGGCCGGGCAAAGATGGCCGTTGCGCCTTGGGGTGGGGTATCCCAATCGGAGATATCAAACGCGACGGGCTTGCCCCCCGATAGCTTTTGTATGGCGCCGTCGGCGTAGAGGAGAAGGATATCGTCGCCGATGGCCATGTCTCGGACCCCCGCAAGATCGACCTCTGTTTCCAACCATTCGTCAGGGTGGGAAGTATAGCCATCCGCGCTAGGCAGATATCGCCAGATGTGATTTGCTACTGAGTCCAGTAGGTAAAAGCGGCCAGAGTGGCTGCCGACCAACTGTGGGAACTTCCAGGACTCGGAAGCGACTTGTAGGGGGACCAGTTCGTCGGAAACCGGGTCGTACTCTAGTAGGTTCCCACCACTCTCGAGGATCAGGAGCCCTGCTTTTTGGCGACCGTTGCCCGCAGGCATCCAGGCCATGTCCAGCAAGTCAGCCACGAGGAGATCTTTGACCCGGTCCCCCTTCTGGACAAGTAGCGAGTCGGATGCGGGCAGCAAAGACTGCTGGAACTCATCGAGCTGGTGATGGTGTACCTGGTTGGTCTTGCGGTCCATCACAAATACGTGCACTCCCTGCACCACGACGCGATTCAGTTTGGCGCCCGGCGCGTAGGTCATCAATTCACCTTCCCAAGGTACGAGCCGAACCTGACTGCTCTCCTCCAGCCGCGCCTTGATCCTTCTCCGCAGATCCAATGCCTCAGCATGGCCAGGTTGCTCCTCAAGCAATTGGTTAAGGTACTGGTCTGCCTCGGCCAGGCGATCGCGAAGGGCGGTTGGTTCACTGAGCTCCTGAGCCTGGCGCCAACTGGTATTGGCGCTCAGCCACAGCGTGTCTACCTCTGATTGTTGGGCTTCGCCTCGCTGGATCACCGTCCATATGACCAAGCCGGCGACGATAAGGGGGATAGCGACGGCAATCCCGACGAGCAGCCGCTGGACAACAAGGCTCCGAGTACGGCCCGCGGGCGCGGTCTTTGTCCGCTTTTCAGCCCGTTGAACAGGCGGTTTGGCGGCAGGTGCCGGTTCCGTGGACGCGGTCCGCGGCTTGACCTGGCTGGGCACCAAACTTTTCAGGAAAACCAGCAGCGCCGCCCAAATGGCTGCCAGCGCCAATCCAACCGATTGTGCTCGCTCGCCAAGTCCAAACTGTTCTCCCCAACCGGGAACCTGTCTCTGATCCGTAGGCAGCGGAGGGGGAAGTGGCCTGCCGGTTGGGCGCGCCGGTCGGATTGCAGCCTTGTCTGGCCGTGTGTCCGCTGGCGCGAGGGGAGGGGCTGCGACCTGGTCCATGGGTGGGCTGGCTTGCGCGGGGACAGGTGCTGGAACCCCTATCTCTGGCGCCTCAGCCAGCATAGTGGCCTGGGTTGTGCTCTGATCTGTTTCGCCGTCGCCCAATCTTACCGCCATGGCCGATAGCTCGCTGCCTTGAGCTTCACCTGACAGCTCAAGCAGTACTTCTGCAACAGAGGGCCTGGTCATGATACGCGGCCAGGCCTGAGGGGAAAGGCGGCTCGCCAGCCTGCTATCCACCAGGAGAATGGTATCGTTTTCGGAGACCTGGGTATGGAACAGGTCCACATGTACATCGCGGCGTTTTCCGAGGGGGGCTGCGTCTGCATCCTCCGACGGGATGTTATCCAGCCAGGGTGAGATGTCGGGGAAGCGGACAACCTGCCGCTCGTGGCCCACATAGAGAGCCGCTGGCCCTGCTTGGGCGACAAAGAGGTCTTGATTGCGCAGAACAGCACATGACAGGCCTGCCGTCCATTGTTGGTCTGGCATGGATTGTCTGTTCTCGTCGGCCAGCATGTTGTTGACGTTGCGTATCGCCTCTCGAAGGGCTGCTGTGATGCTTCCTCGTTGCTCATAGTAGATGTCGCGGATCAACTCCGCCAGCCGGTCCGCGACGAGATCTTGGTCCCGTAGTGAACCTGAGACTTCTACCAGGATGTACAGGCTGCCCCGCCCCCGGCCTCGAGAGAACCGGGAAGTAGGCTCGACTGCCAGGGCCCCATGGGCCTGTCCATACCTGCGGCCCTCCGCTACCGCCAACTGCTCCACCGTCGTTCTCAAGCTCATAGCATCCTGCCGCATATCTCACCCGCCTGGATGGACCGGCGCCGTCTACATCAAGGCCATCACGCCGCAGTCGTGTTGGCGTCCGCTGGACTGGCCATTGCCACAAGATCAACCACGAGTTTCTCGAAATAGCTTTTGGGTGGCGGGGCGCCCTCACCATATTCCAGATAGGTTACGTTTACTTGGACTTGCAAACCACTTGTTTCCAACAGGATCGGGTGGCCAAATTTGGCAAGGACCGCCTCTCCCTTTGGGGCCAGCTTGGCTCTCAGGGCTTCGTCTTCGAAAGCGTGCTCGCTCATCAGGACCTTGGTGACCGTGCGAATATCACTTTTGTCAAACAGCCAGACCTCAAAGGCCATGACTTTGTCAGGTTCGCCATTGTGGACGGTCTCCGAGATGCCCATGCCACACTCGCCCAGGAACTCACCCGTGCGCGCCTCGATGCTGAATGACTCGTCGTAAGTATCCTTGCCGTGTTCATACGTGGTACTAAAAGTGCCCAACCGCACGCCACTACCCACGGTCTGCTGGATAGGGGCGTAAGCCAGTGGTGGAGATGCCGCTGCTGGTGCTTTTCGAGCAGGTGTCGGGCGCTTCAAGAGCGCCCGCACAGCAAGAACTGCGAGTACTAGGGCCAGTAGGACGAGGACGAAAACCAAGCAGGGTACGCGGAGCCGATCCCAGAAGCTGGGTCCCGGGGGCTCGATGGGCTCCGGCATGATGGGGTCGACCTCAGCGCTCTCAGGAAGGCCCAAGGCCATGGCCAGGTCTTGAACAGCCAGCGCTTCTTCGTACTGCCCCGCAAGCTCGTACGCTGCCACGGAATCAGCAATCGCTGCCTGTTTCTCTTCTAGCGTCCAGCCCGACAGGTATGCATCTGCCTGGGCTGAGTCCCTGTCCAGTCTGAAAGAGTCGGCAACCAAGGCCATATACTTTGCTTTTGCGGGAGGCGCCAGGTGGTAGGTATCGGCATCCTCCCATTCTACCGGAAAGAGCCCCCAGAATAGTGCCATTCCCAACAACAGACCCAGTATGAGGCCAACGATGATGCCTGTGATCAGGTAGGTACGAGCGCTCGAATCCATTCTGCTCCTCCTTGTCCTCGTGTTGCTATGACTTCAGAATCCCAGTGTCCACACCGGACGCTGTGGGGCCCCGTGTAGCCTGGAAGCTGGCTTGCAGATCCAGGTACGGGCATAATCAGCGGCCCAGGATCACATGAGAAGCCAATCTGTCTCTGCCTAGCAGGACGATTTAGCAGTAGTCTACCTACATCAACGCTCTTTCTAGTCAACTAGCCTATTTTATCACACCTCTTCTTTTTTGGCAAATTCAGGGAGTTACCTCCTGTCTCTCTCAAGCGATCACGGGCGATTTGGTAGTCTGGGTCAAGATTTCTACCCCGTCAGCGCGGATTAGGGCGAGATCCTCAATGCGTACGCCGAACTCACCCGGCAAATAGATGCCCGGCTCGATGGTCAAGATCATGCCTGCCTCAAGCGTGCCGTCCGAAAGGCGCGATGCTCTCGGATCCTCGTGGATCACCAAGCCCACACCATGGCCCAGCCCATGCCCAAAGTAGTCGCCATATCCCGCTGCCTCGATGATGTCTCCGGCCAGGGCGTGGGCCTCCGCACCGCTCACTCCGGCATGGATTCCCTCTTCGGCCGCCTGCTGGGCCTGCTGGACTATGTTCCACACTTCCAGATACTTTTTGCTAGGCTGGCCGAGGCAGATGGTCCGTGTCATGTCGGAGCAGTAGCCATCCACTACGCAGCCAATGTCGATGACGATGGGCTCTCCAGGTTGGATTTCATGATCGCCTGGACGAGCATGAGGCATGGCGCCGCTGGGACCGGCAGCGACAATAGGTGCAAAGGCCATCCTACTGGCCCCGTGGGTGCGCATGTAGGCTTCGATCTGCCAGGCCGCCTCTCGCTCCGTCATCCCAGGTTTGATCACGTCCAGCAGGTAGGCAAAGGCAGCATCGGTCAGGGCCGTCGAGCGACGCAACGCCTCAAGCTCGCCCTCATCTTTGACAGCACGGAGCTTTTCAACTGTCCCTTTCAGAGGTACCCACTCGATGCCCCCGGTGGCCTGGCTCCATTCGTGCAGTTGATCCACAGTCAGGTGTTGGCTCTCAAAGCCCAGCCGCTCCACGCCAACGCTAGCCAACAGTTCCGGCAGCAAGTCGGAGGGCTTGGTGGTGATTTTGGCCAGCTGAAAATCGGGAGCTTGGTGACTCACCTGCTCGTAATAGCGAAAATCGGTGGCCAGCACAGCCCGGTCGGGTGAAATAAGCAAGATCCCCGCCGAGCCGGTGAATCCTGATAGATAGCGGCGATTGTCTGGTTGGCTGATAAGAATGGCATCGACGTTCTGTTCGATGAGCGTATTGCGCAGTCTGCCAAGTCGCATGTTTTTCTCCCTTGCCTTACAGAATCAGTTAATTGGACAGAGGCCAGTCCAGCTTCATGGTGTATTGTTTGTTGTAGGGGCAGAGCGGGGTGAAGGCAGCCCAGGGGACTCTTTAGCCTCCCGAGTCCCCTCAGAATCCTTGGAGCCTATGGGCTTCTTCCAGGTAGCCCACTCGCATGCCGGGTAGGTCGCGCATCCGTAGAACCGCCGTCTGCTTCGAGTCCGTTTCTCGACGACGGCTCCACCACATTCGGGACAGGTCACACCGGGCAGAGGGATCGGTCCCGTGTAGCGACATTCCGGCCAGCCACTGCAGCCGATGAATTTGCCATATCGACCGTGCCTTATCACCAGGGGCTCACCACATTTTGGGCACAGCTCGCCGGTGGGTTCAGGTTTGATCTCGACGCGAGGCATCTTTGCGGTGGCCACTTCCATTGTCTGCGCAAACGGCTCGTAGAACTCGTGGAGCATAGGCATCCATTCTTGCTCACCGATGGCAATCTGATCCAGCTTTTCTTCCATCTCGGCCGTAAAGTCTACGTTCACGATGTCGGAGAAGAACTCGACCAGGAGATCGTTGACGATAAACCCCAGTTCGGTGGGGATCAGTTTTCGATCCTCGCGCTCGACATAGTTGCGCTGTAGCAGGGTTGTCAAGATAGACGCGTAGGTACTGGGCCGGCCAATGCCATAGTCCTCCAGAGCGCGGATGAGTGAGGCGTCAGTGTAGCGGGGCGGTGGCTGGGTGAAAGTGCTGCTTGGGCAGCAGCCGGATCAGTTCCAGCATCTCCCCTTTCTCCAGAGGCGGAAGCCTCACGCCCTCGCCCTCGTCCTTGCCCTCTTCTTCGCGGCTTTCCTCGTAGACCTGCAGAAAGCCAGGGAACTTGATTACCGAGCCCGTGGCGCGAAACAGGTAGGGTTTTTCCTCACCGGCCCTGCCGGCGAGGATGTCTACGGATGTCTGGTCCAGGATGGCCGGGGCCATCTGGCTGGCAACGAATCGCTGCCAGATCAACGGGTACAGGCGCAATTCATCACGCGTCAGGTGGTCTTTGAGGGAGGCTGGGTCCCGCCGGACGCTGGTCGGACGGATCGCCTCGTGCGCTTCCTGGGCACTCTTGGCCCGTGTTTTGTACTGGGGTGGGTGGGGTGGAAGATACTCCTGGCCATAGCGTTCCAGGATGAGTTCCCGGGCTTCGGCCTGGGCCGACTCGGCGACGTTGACCGAGTCGGTGCGCATATAGGTGATCAGCCCCACCCGCTCGCCGTCGCCGATCTCCTTGCCCTCGTACAGGGCCTGGGCCAAGCCCATCGTCCGGCGGCTGTGTAACGCAGTTTTCGGCTGGCTTCCTGTTGAAGGGTACTGGTCATGAAGGGGGGAGCCGGCTTGTGGCGACGCTCCCGGCGGGTGACCTTGTCTACGATATAGTCTGCGCCCTCCAGATCGTCAAGCACTTGCTGGGCGTCGGACTCGGTTTTCAGGTCAGGGTCCTAGATCCCGGATCTTGAGCAATCGCGCGGTGAAACAATGATCTTGCTGGCTGCTGCCCGCCGGCTGGCCTGCTCCGCCATCTGCTTCCCCTGAGTATTGGCGGCTCGCTTGCTCTTTGCACAGCTCGGCCTCAATGGTCCAGTACTCCACCGGTACAAAAGCCTGGATCTCCCGCTCTCGCTCGCAGACCAACCGCAGGGCGACTGACTGTACTCGGCCCGCCGACAGACCCTTCCGGCCCATCTTGTCCCGCAGGAGCGGGCTGAGGGTGTAGCCCACCACGCGGTCGAGGATGCGCCGTGCTTGCTGGGCATCGACCCGCGGCTGGTCGATCTCGCGGGGATGGGCAAAGGCGTGGTCGATGGCTTCATTGGTGATTTCGTGGAACTCTACCCGGTGGACGGGGATGCTGCCCAACTGGCGGTCAAGGGCCGCCCGCAGGTGCCAGGCGATGGCCTCGCCCTCGCGGTCGGGGTCGGTGGCCAGGTATACTTCTGATGCCTGCTTGGCTTTGGCTCGGAGCTCTTTCACCACGTCCTTTTTTTTGGCGGGGATTACATAGCGTGGCTCAAAATCATGCTCGATATCCACGCCCATCCGATTGGCTGGCAGGTCGCGGATGTGGCCCACTGACGACGTCACAGAGTAGCCCCGGCCCAGGAAACGACCGACGGTCCGAGCCTTGGCCGGTGATTCGACGATGACCATTTTGAGGCCGGAGGCCCGGCGCTGTTCGCTGGCCTTTGAGGGGAGCGTATGCGCGGCTGGGTCCAGACCGTCATGCGCGGACGTGCGACCGAACCGCGTGACCTTGGTACCACATTCCTGGCAGATGCCTTGCATGGCCGGGCGACTACTGTCGCCCAGAAAGACCGCCCTCGGCGAGTCTATATCCTGTTTCTGCCTGCACTTGGTACAATAGGCTTGCAGAGGTTGCTCAGACATCAGAGCCCCACTGAATGAACCGGAGATGGCTATTCGATGACATAGTCGATGCCGCCTTCGCTGGCCATGACGTAGTTCATGCCGCCCACCTGGCGTACCATGCCCTTGAGTTCCATCAGGGCCAGGGTGCTGGACACCTGGGCAATGGGCAGTTGGACGGCGCGGCGCAGTTCGTCCACGTGCACCGGCTCGGCGGACAGCTGTCCAGCAAAAGCGCCTCAGTTTCGTTTTCGGGAATCACGGCCCGTACCTGGGCCTGCTCGCTGACCATGGTCAGGTTCAGTTCCTCCAGCACATCGGCCACGTTGCACACCATCTTGGCTCCTTGCTGGATGAGCTGGTTGGTTCCCCGGCTGCCCCGGTCGAAGATGTTGCCCGGAACGGCAAACACCTCGCGGCCCTGCTCGGCGGCAAAATCAGCGGTGATGAGCGCTCCACTGCCCAGATCCGCCTCGACGACGACGGTGCCCAGGGTCAGGCCGCTGATGATGCGGTTGCGAGGCGGAAAGTTGCTGGCCTCGGGCTGGGTACCCAGGGCATACTCGCTCACCAGCGCTCCCCGCTCCACGATCTCGGCGGCCAGGCGGCCGTTTTCGCGGGGATAGACCACGTCCACACCGCAGCCCAAGACGGCGATGGTCCGCCCGCCTGCGTCCAGGCAGGCCCGGTGGGCGACGGTGTCGATGCCCGCGGGCCATGCCGCTGACTACCGTCACGCCGGCCTGGGCCAGGCCGCTGGCCATCATCCGCGCAGCCTCCTTGCCATAGACCGAGGCCCGGCGCGTGCCGACAACGGCCACAGCCCATTCGTCCCTCTTCTCGATCCGGCCCCGCACATAGAGAACGGGCGGCGCATTGAATACCTGGCGGAGATTGGGAGGATAGTCGGGATCATCCCAGGTAAGGACGTGGACCCCGGCCTGTGCCAACCGGGCCACCTCGGCATCCAGGTCCAGTTTGTCCCGCATCTTGAGCAGGTTGCTCAGGGAGCGCCGGTCGAGGCCTGCCTGTCGCAGGTCGTGGGCTGGTGCCTGCCAGGCAGTCTCCAGGTCGCCAAAATAGTCAAGCAGGGCCCGCAGCCGAGCTGCACCAATGCCCGATACTTTGTTGAAGCCAATCCAATAGCGAACATCCTGTTCCGACACGAGCCTGTGTCTCCTGTAGTGTTGTCAATGGCCGGTACTTGCAGCGGCTGCCAAGGATCCTGAACCTCCAAGAAGAGAGCCCTCTGTCAGGATGGGAAGCAAGTTTAGGATACACCAGACAGGGGGATTTGTCAAAGTCTGATGGTTGGCGCCAGAGAGCCAGGGCCATGCAGAGAACTCGATCCTCTGGGGGCACTGCCAGACGGGGGATGTCCGGCAGAAGGCTGAAAGCTATACTTGAGGCCTGCTTGCTCAGATCAGTCCTTCAGGCAGTTCAACGACCAGCCGGCCGACCTCCAGATCGACCTCTAGTACCACGTTCGTCGATGGCTGGAATCAGAACCTCTCGGGGGTCTGGTCCGGCGCCACGAACAACGTACACTTCGTTGGCACCGGTGTAGATGATCTCGTCTACGCTGCCCAGGCAGCTCGCCAGACGCGGTCCATACTTCAAGCCCCAGGATCTGATATTCAAAGTACTCGCCTTCCTCCAGCGGGATCGCTTCGTCGAAAGGGACCTGAACCAGGTAGCCCGCGCAGAGCCTCAGCAGTGGCTCGATCCTCGCAGCCCTCAAGCTGCAGCAATGCCCGCCCCTTGTGCAGGCGATAGCCTGGTCACAGGCCACGGGTGAAGGCTCCTCATCCTCCAGACCGAGGAATACCCGCTCCAGCTGTCCAAAGCGGTGGGGATCATCGGTCAGGAGTTGAACCTTGAGTTCACCGCGCAGGCCGTGGGCGCCGACGATCTGGCCCACCGCCAAGTAACGGGGCTCAGGAGGACGTTCCTGCCCCCCTGAGCCCCGCTCGTATTCTGATCGATGGCCGCTGTGCGGCACGGCGCACTAGACGATCTCCAGGGTCACCCGCCGACCCTGACGGGCAGCCGCTGCGCGCAAGCAGCGTCCGCATGGCATTGGCCACACGTCCCTGCTTGCCGATGACACGTCCCATGTCTTCGGGCGCCACGCGCAACTCGTAGATGGTTGCGCTGGTGCCTTCGATCTCTTCAACCTGGACCTGGTCTGGATCGTCTACCAGGGCCTTGGCCATGTACTCGATCAGTTCTTTCATGTTCATGTTCTGCCTCTCTTTCTAGTGTGTTTGTGAAGTGACGATACGTCCTATTCGTCGTCCTCGTCGGCTCGTCCTCTTCGACGTCATCGTCCTCAGTCCTCTTCCAAGTCCTCCGTCGTCTTCGGCTTCTAGTACCTCTGCTTCCTCAATCATCCTCTTGGTCGTCCACCTCGTCGTCACTCGTCGAGCAGATCTTCCTCGAGTTCGTCCTCGTCGTCCTCTTCCTCGTCATCCTCTTCTCCGGCGGCCTCAACAGCTTCCTCTTCAGCCTCGGCTTCCTCCTCGGCCTCGATCACTGCCTCTTCGACCTCCTCCTCAACCTCAACTTCGACGACTTCGGCTTCCTC
The DNA here is from genome assembly GCA_963700285.1 of uncultured Chloroflexia bacterium. GTDB lineage: Bacteria > Chloroflexota > Anaerolineae > JAAYZQ01 > JAAYZQ01 > CAWANP01. The sequence goes on from CAVOXA010000009.1 coordinate 182,464, forward strand.
TTCAACCTCAACTACTTCTATCAAGTCCTCAACCGCCTCAGTCTCAGGCTCTACTTCCGGCGGCGCCTCGCCACGCTTGATGGCTTCGGCTCTCGCCGAGATACCCATCTTGTCCAGCATGCGCTTGACCGCTTCGCTCGGCTGAGCGCCAACGCTCAGCCAGTAGAGCGCCCGCTCGGCGTCGATCTCCACGGTCGGCGGCTCGGTGCGCGGATTGTAGTGGCCAATCGTCTCGAGGAACTTGCCATCGCGCGGCGATCCGGGAATCGGCCACCACGACGCGATAGTGCGGCTGCTTCTTGGCGCCTACTCGGCGCAGTCTGATTTTTACCATGTCTCTCTAGACACCTCCTTCAAGTCTGGCTAGTCCTGATAACGCGTTTGTGGACTAGGTCCTCGGGTCGCCTGAGAGCAATTGACGTCGTCTTGGTCCGGGCTCGCGCTGTTGTGTACTGCAGTCAAGCTGTGTTCCGGCGCCAACCTGTCCAGCCCATCCCAAGCATGGACATCAAGCCTCGCATCCCGCCGCGACCGCGTTTGCCACCGCCGGCAAGTTGCTTCATCATGCGCTGCATCTGGCGGAACTGGGACAGCAGATCGTTGACCTCCATCACCGTCGTGCCGGAGCCGCGGGCGATGCGCCGCTTGCGGCTGGCGTTGATGATGCGCGGGTTGTGGCGCTCCTCGGGCGTCATCGAGTTGATGATCGCCTCGATCATCTTCATCTGCTGGTCGGTGACCTCGGGCGCAATGTCCTGGGTCATCTGCGACATGCCCGGGAATCATGTCCAGCAACTGGCTGATCGGTCCCATCTTTTTGAGCTGCTGGAGCTGATCCCGGAAATCCTCCAGGTCGAACTCGCCCTTGACCAGCTTCTGGCCCATCTTGCAGGGCCTGTTCCTGGTCCATGACCTCTTGGGCCTTTTCGATGGCGGTCAGCACGTCGCCCATGCCCAGGATGCGGCTGGCCAGCCGGTCGGGGTGAAAGACTTCCAGGGCATCGGTCTTTTCGCCCACGCCCAGGAACTTGATGGGCACGCCCGTCACCGAGCGGACCGAGATGGCCGCGCCGCCACGGGCATCGCCGTCCACCTTGGTCAGGATCAGGCCGGTGATGCCCACCCGCTTGTTAAACTCGTCGGCCACGCGCACGGCATCCTGGCCGGTCATGGCATCGACCACCAGCAGCACCTCCTGGGGCTTGGTCTGGGCCTTGACCTGCTCCAGCTCGCGCATCATGTCGTCGTCGATGTGCAGCCGGCCGGCGGTGTCCAGCAGCACGACGCTGTAGGCCGCCTCGCGGGCGCGCTTGACGGCGTTGGCGCAGATCTTGGGCGGCGGGACCTTGGTCCCCTCGCTGTGGACCGGGATGTCGAGCTGCTTGCCCAGCACCTCGAGCTGCTTGATGGCCGCCGGCCGGTAGGTGTCAGCCGCCACCAGCAGCGGCCGCTGCCCGCTCTTGCGCAGGTTCAGGGCCAGCTTGGCCGCCGTCGTCGTCTTGCCCGAGCCCTGCAAGCCCACCAGCATGATCACGTGCGGCGACGGCCCCGACAGATCCAGGCGCGCCGGCTCGCCCAGCGTGGCGATCAGCTCTTCGTGGACGATCTTGATCACCTGCTGGGCCGGCGTCAGGCTCTTCATCACCTCGACGCCGACGGCCCGCTCGCGGACGCGCTTGATAAAGTCCTTGACGACCTTAAAGTTGACGTCGGCTTCCAGCAGCGCCAGCCGGACCTCGCGCAGGGCGGCATCAACGTCCGCCTCGCTCAGCTTGCCCCGGTTGGAGAGCTTGCTGAATACGCCCTGTAGTTTGTCCGACAGGTTCTCAAACACAGTGCGTTCCTTGTCTGGCCTGAATCCAATTACCGAGTCTATATTCTATGTCAGATGGCAGATTTCGTCAAGCTTGCGGGCGAGTGGGGCGGCTCACCGCGACATTCGGCCAAGAGGCTCTCTGGGGCGCTGTGGCTTGCGGAGCGCAGCTTTTGGATCATTTCCCTGCCTCGACCGCCCTCAAGACGAGAACTACGATTCCAGGTGCAACTACCCTGGCCTGTACTGCGCAATCCGTTGACAGCCCACCCAAAGTGGGGTAGAATGGCGGCAACCTGCTGACCGTGCAGGGCTTTTTGCGAGGTGGTGCGCGTGAAGGCAATGATCCTGCGGGAGCCAAAACCAGCCGAAGAGAACCCGCTAGCCTGGGCAGATCTGCCCAGGCCAGAGCCTGCTGCCGGCCAGGTGCGCCTGCGCGTGCGGGCCTGCGGCGTGTGCCACACGGATCTGCACCTCGTGGAGGGCGAGATCCCGCTGCCCCGGCTGCCTGTGGTGCCCGGCCACCAGATCGTCGGCGGAAGTGGATGCCCTGGGTGAGGGCGCGAGCCGTTATTCCCTTGGCGACCGGGTTGGGGTGCCCTGGCTCTATTCGACCTGCGGCGCCTGCGATTACTGCCAGCGCGGCCTGGAGAATCTGTGCGACAATGCGCGCTTTACGGGGCAGCACGCCGACGGTGGTTTTGCCGAGTATATGGTTGTGCCGGCGGGCTTTGCCTACGCCATCCCGGATGGCTTCCCGGATGCGCAGGCAGCGCCGCTCCTGTGCGCGGGCATCATCGGCTACCGCTCGCTGCGGCTGTGCGAGATCCAGCCGGGTGGCCGCCTGGGACTCTATGGCTTTGGCGCCTCGGCCCACGTGACGATCCAGGTGGCCCGCCACTGGGGGTGCGAGGTCTATGTCTTCACCCGTAGCGAGGAGCACCAGCGCCATGCCCTGGACTTGGGCGCGGTCTGGGTGGGCCAGGCCCAGGATACCCCGCCTGAAGAACTGGATAGCGCCATCACCTTTGCCCCGGCTGGCTGGCTGGTGCCGGAGGCGCTGCGGGTACTGCGCAAGGGCGGCACGCTGGCCATCAATGCCATCCACATGAGCCCCATTCCCGAGATGTCCGTATGCGACACTCTATGGTGAGCGTACCGTCCGCAGCGTGGCCAACGCCACCCGGCAGGATGCCCAGGAGCTGCTGCGATCTGGCGGCCGAGATCCCGATCCATACGGATGTGGAACTGTATCGGGCTGGATGAGGCCAATGAGGTGCTACAGCGTCTGAAGAGGAGCGAGATCCAGGGCGCGGCCGTGCTGCAGTTGTCGTGAGCTCCCTCGGCCTGGGACATTCATCTAACTTTGGAGGACAGCTTCTGTATGAGAGACCGAGTTTTTTTACTAGCTGGTCTGATCGTCGTTTTGGCCCTGGTGCTGATGGGCTGCTCGTTGGGGCCCATCGGGGCGGCGAGAATCACAGCCACGCCCACCAAGACGGTGCGTCCAATCTTGACGGCGACCCTGACGCCCACCGCTTCTCCACCGGCCACTGAAACGCCCCTGCCGACTGATACCCTGCCGCCACCCACCGATACGCCGGTTCCGACCGATATACCTTTGCCCACAGATACACCTATGCCCACTGATACGGCGCTGCCGCCAACCGATGTGCCTCTGCCGACCGATACGGCCGTGCCTCCGACGGATACGCCAGCGCCTCCGCCAGACACTCCCCAGCCGGCGGCGACCAGTACCCCTGCTCCACCCACGAATACGCCCAAGCCCAAGGTTGATTTCCAGATCAGGGAGATCGTGGCCAAAGAGGACGGGAGCTTGACAAAGTCTGGATTTCACAACATCTACTTCACCGTGATTGATGCCAGCGGTAGCCCACTCGATAACATCCTTCTTGACGACGAGAACGGCCAAGCTCACTTCCAGCCAGTAACCGGTTCCAAGGGTCCTGGCAAGGCCGAGTTCGAGATGCTCTATGCCGTCTACAACTTCAAGGTGGTGGGAGATACCAGTGGCAAGACTTACACGAGCGAGATAACTCACCCGTTGACTGTGCTACAAGGGCAAGGGGTCTGGGATGACTTGATCCGTGGAGGTATCTGCGCCGATATACCCTCCTGCCAGGCCCTGGGACAGATTCACTATAGCTACGATGTCACTTTCCAGCGGACGTGGTAGGCGATGGAATCCAGGCTGAACCCTGGCCTCGCCATGAAGACGGGCTGTAGCGCCGGGGGGCTCTCGGACCGTGGGACAGAGCAGTGGAGAGGGCGATGACGGTTAGCCGGTCAGGGACCCGGTGGCTCGGCTGTGGCTTGGGCCTGATCCTGGCCCTCGTGGTCATGGCCGGGGGTCTGGTGCTGACTCACCCGCTCTGGTCGGAGCTTTCTGTTCAACGTGACCGGCGAAGAATCGCTAGCCGGCCAGGTGCGGGGCGGCCTGGAGTGGCTGGGCAATATCACCCGCCCCCGACCCGAGACCGCCGATCTTGTGCCGGTGGCCAACGCCGGCGTCAATCCCTTCGGCGTGAACATCTTTCTGGAGCAGGAGGTCGAGCCGGAGAAGCGGGAGCAGGCCGTGCAGATGATCGCCGATGCCGGCTTTCACTGGATCCGCCAGGAGTTCCCCTGGGAGGACATCGAGATCCACGGCAAGGGCGATTTCGAGGACCGCCGCCACGAGCCGTACCGCTCCGCCTGGGACAAATACGACCAGATCGTCGACCTGGCCGAGCAGTACGGCCTGGAGATCATTGCCCGGCTGAGCAACCCGCCGGCCTGGAGCCGCGCCGAGGGCGACGCCGCGGGCGCCTTTGCCCCGCCCGACAACCTGGACGACTATGGCGACTTTGTCGAGGCGGTGGTGCGCCGCTACCAGGGTCGCATCCGCTACTACCAGATCTGGAACGAGCCCAACATCTATCCCGAGTGGGGCGAGCGGCCGGTCAGCCCTGAGGAGTACACCGAGCTGCTCAAGGTGGGCTATACGCGGGTCAAGGCGGCCTGCCCCGAGTGTGTCGTCATCTCCGGCGCGCTGGCCCAGACCATCCCCCTCGGGCCCCGCGACCTGAACGACTTCATCTTTTTGCAGCGGATGTACGACGCCGGGGCGGGCGACTACTTCGACGTGCTGGCCATGCAGGGCTACGGCCTGTGGTCCGGCCCCACCGACCGGCGGATGCGGCCGCGGGTGCTCAACTTCTCGCGGCCCCTCTACCTGCGCGAGATCATGGTCCACAATGGCGACGCGGACAAGCCGATCTGGATCACCGAGATGAACTGGAACGCGCCGCCGCCCGATTTGCCCGAACAAGCAGTTCGGCCTCGTCACGCCCGAGCAGCAGGCCCGCTACGCGGTGCTGGCCTACCAGCGCGCCCAGCAGGAGTGGCCCTGGCTGGGCGTGGTCAACGTCTGGTTCTTCAAGCGGGCCACCGACGCCGAGCACGGACCAGGCCATGTACTATTTCCGCCTGGTGGAGCCCGACTTTACGCCGATGCCGGTCTACGACGCGCTGAAGGATTATATGCACCAGCGACGAGGCGCGGGTCCTGTATCCCGGCGTGCACCAGGAGGACCACTGGGCGCTGGAGTACGAGGGGGAGTGGACGCCGCGACTCCATCCCGACGCTGAGCTGGGCTCCGACCTGGCGACGCCTGATTCCTCACAGGCGATCTTGAGATTCGCCTTTGACGGCACCGATCTGTGCCCTTAAAGCCGGGCCGGATGTCCGCGGAGCGATCGTCTATACAATCGACGGTGGCGCTGAGCAAAAGATGGGCATCGACGCCGGCCGGCAAGTACCGCTGGCCCAAGGTCTGGCAAGCGGCCGTCACGACGTCACCATCCGGGCCGCTTCAGGTAGGACTGTCGGTGGACAGCCTGACGGTCCGGGATCGTTTGGGTTATGGGCCGTGGCTGGTCGCCGGCGGCGTGATCCTGGCTGGAATCCTCGTCGTAGTTCTGATCCTCGGCGCGGCAGTCCGGCGTCGCCGCTGGTATGAGCGCAGCCGGGCGATTCGCTGAGCGAAACATGAGCGGCGGAAAGAGTTGGCTCCTAATTCTGTTGCTTCTGCTCATCTTGCTCCTGGCTCTGGGCCTGCGTCTCTATGGGCTGGATGCGCAGAGCCTGTGGAATGACGAGGGCACCAGCGTGGCCCTGGCCCAACGAGACCTGGCCACCATCGCCCGGGACGCGGCCCTCGATATCCACCCGCCCCTCTACTACTGGCTGCTGAGCGGCTGGCTGCGGCTGGTTGGCATCAGCGAGGTGGCCGTGCGTTCCCTGTCAGTGTTGTTGGGGGTTGTCCTGGTCCTGCTGACCTATGTTCTGGGGCGGGCGCTGATGGGGCGTTGGGCCGGGCTGGCTGCGGCCTTTTTGGCGGCCATCGACCCGTTCCAGGTTTACTATTCGCAGGAAGCGCGCATGTACATGCTGCTGGCGGTGCTGGCCACTGGCGCGGTGCTGGCCCTTGTGTGCTTGGTGGAAGGGGAGTCGTGGCTTACCTTTCTCTTCTTGGTTGTCCTTGAGGCGGCGGGTCTCTATACCCACTACTCCTTCGCCTTTGTCGTCCTTATCCTGAATCTGGCCTATGGGCTGTGGTTGGTCCTGAGCAGGCGATCGACCCCGGTCGGGCCGCGGGCGGCGCGATGGGCGCTGTCGCAGGTGGGCGTGCTCTTGCTCTATCTGCCCTGGCTGCCCACCGCGCTCCAGCAGGTGACGTCCTGGCCCAATCTGACAAGGGCTGGCATCTCAGCCTCCCCCTTGCCAACCGTTCTGGCCAATACATGGCGCTGGCAGGTTCTGGGGCCAACGATTGAGACCGTACAGGTGGCCCTTCCCCTGTTGGTTGCTGGAATTGCCGCTGTTGCTGGCGTGCTCTTCCTGGCCCTGGGCTGGCTGGGAAGACCTTCGCCGCACAACCGGTGGAGCGCCGCTCTGCTGTTCCTGTGGGTCAGCCTGCCGGTAGCGCTGATGGTCGCGCTGGTCCTTACTCGCGATGCCTATCTGAAATTCCTCCTGGTGACGGCGCCCCCAGCCAGTCTGCTCATGGCCGGAGGACTCACCAGCGCTCCAGGCGAGGCTTCGATCCATCGCCATCTTGGATCGCGGACGGCCTTCATCGCCCTTCGCCTGGTGCAGGTACTGGCTGCCGCTTGCATTGTGGCTGCCAGCGTGGTCGCGCTGCGCAACTATTATACCGACCCAGCCTACGCCCGGGATGATTACCGGGGCATCGCCTCCTACGTGGAGGCTGTGGGCCGTCCCGGAGATGCGATTGTGCTGAACGCACCGGGCCAGCAGGAGGTTTTCAGCTACTACTACCAGGGCGAGCTGCCGGTCTATCCCCTGCCCGAGAACCGCCCCCTGGATCCGGCAGTCACCGGTCCGGCGCTGGCCGCAATGGCCCAGCCCGGTGGGCGCGTGTTCGCGCTGTTCTGGGCAACCGATGAGAGCGATCCGGACCGCTTTGTTGAGGGCTGGCTGGACGAAGGAGCCTACAAGGCCATGGATTCGTGGTACGGTAACGTGCGTCTGGCTGTTTATGCCCTACCCGAGCAGACAGCGCCAGGACCCGAACAGGTCTTGGACATTCCACTGACCAATCCAGACAACGGGGACGAGATTGCCTTGCTGGGTTATGGCCTCCAGAGCGAGCACCTGGCTGCGGGAGAGATCGCCCAGTTCGGGCTCTACTGGCGGACTGAGCGGACGCCTCAGGCGCGCTACAAGGTCTTTCTTCATGTCTTGGATAGCGGGGACCAGATCGTTGGCCAGCGGGATGCTGAACCCGGAGGTGGGGCGCGGCTGACCACGCTTTGGGCGCCGGGAGAGGTGGTCGCCGACAACCACGGCGTGGCCATCCATCCCGCCACCCCGCCCGGAGTGTATCGTGTTGAGGTGGGGATGTATGATCTTGAAACGGGCCAGCGTCTCGTCACGGATGAAGAGGAGACGCTGGTCTGGTTGGAGCCGCTGACCGTCGAGCGGCCCCCGGCGCCGGCGCCTGCCGCCGCGCTGAACATGCAGCATGATGCTGGGGCGGGCAAGGGCTCCTTGCTATTGCTGGGCTATGATGCCCACCGGCTGGGTTTTGCCCATCAGCCCGATGCTGCACTCCGGCCGAGTGACATGTTACACGTGAACCTGTACTGGCGGGCGGACGAGGTACCTGCCGGCGACTGGCAGGTTGAAATCCTGGTGGTGGATTCAGGCGGGCAGGAATTGGTGGGAGTCGTGGCGGACCCAGTTGGCGGTTATCCCACCAGGCTCTGGCAGGCGGGGGACGTGTGGCGCGGCCAGTTTAACCTGGCGCTGCCTGGCGATACGGCGCCAGGGCAGTATCGCTTGCAGGTGCAAGGGCTGCCGCCCGAAGGCCCGGCGGCGCAACCATATTTGTCGGAAATGTTTCGCGTGGAGCCGTAGCCGGTGTCTTGATGATGGCTGCTCCTAGGGCGTGGGCGAAGGCAGTGATTGGGCCGGCAAAGGGATGATCAGCTCCTGACCGATATAGATCACGTCTGGATTGGCGAGGCCGTTGGCCCTGACGATGGCTTGAACCGTTGTACCATAGCGCTCAGCGATGCCGATGAGGTTCTCGCCCTTCTGAACTAGGTGGGTGACGGCGCCCACCGTGGGCGTGGCCGACGGCTCAGGCGACATGGTTGGGGTAGGGGCGGTGGTGGGTGACGGCGGGACGGTGGGCGTCCTCGTGGCCGGAGGGATCGGTGTGTTGGTGGCAGAAGGCGTGGCGGTGGGAGGAGCAGTACTCGTGACGGTAGCCGTGGCTGTGTTCTCAAAGGTGGGCCGCAGTGTCTGGCTGGGCGCAGGCGTATCCTTTGTGGTCTTGGATGGACTGCGCATCAAACCAAGGGTGACGGTCACCGCAAGGTAGAAAAGCAGTGCCAGTATCATTAGCAGTTGCCAGTCTCGCCACTTCATTGTTCGTCACCTGTGTCAGAGCCCCGCAAGGTTGCATTGACAGCGGGGCATGATCGGTCGCGATGGGGGGCATTATACCACGTCGGGACCCATCGGGCAACCGTGCAGCACTGGTGCCAGATGGGGCGGGTTGCTTTGAGCAGGGCTGTATTTGGAGGGGCTCCAGAGGGCCCCGGAGAGAATTCGATCCTCTGAAGCCGGATGGGCCAGGGAGCAGGATGTGAAGGTATCGGTAATCGCAACGGTGTTGAACGAGGGGTTGGCCATAGAGCGACTTCTCGGCTCATTGGCGGCGCAGAGTCGCCTGCCGGACGAGGTAGTCATCGCCGATGGCGGATCAACAGATGGTACGCTGACTGTCCTGGAGGATTGGGCCGGGGTGGGGCGACTGCCTTTGTACGTGCTGGAGGCGCCCGGCGCCAACATCTCGGCAGGGCGCAACGCGGCCATTGCCGCTGCCAGCGGTGAAGTGATGGCCACGACCGACGCGGGGGTGCGGCTGGAATCGGGCTGGTTGGAAGCCTTGGTAGCGCCCTTTGGGGAGGAACTAGAGGAGCCAGCCGTGTCCGTGGTCGGCGGTTGGTTCGTGGCCGATCCTCAGAGCCCCTTCGAAGCGGCGATGGGCGCCACAGTCCTGCCCAACCTGCGCGACATCGATCCGGAGACCTTTTTGCCCTCCAGCCGGTCCGTGGCTTTTCGCAAAGATGCCTGGAAACGGGTGGGTGGCTATCCCGAGTGGCTGGACTATTGCGAGGACCTGATCTTTGACTTTCGCCTGCGCGACCTCTACGGGCCTTTTCCCTTCGCGCCGGAGGCGACGGTCCATTTCCGTCCCCGGGGTAGCCTGCGGGCCTTTTTCAAGCAGTATTACCAGTACGCGCGCGGTGATGGCAAGGCCGACCTGTGGCGCAAGCGGCATGCCATCCGCTATGCGATCTACCTCGCGGCCGGCCCCGCACTGGTGCTGCTGGCCCTGTTCCACTTGCCCTGGTGGTGGTTGGTCCTGCTGGGCGGCGCGGTGGCCTATACCGCCACTCCCTACCGCCGGCTGTGGCCGATGCTGGAATCTTTTGGTGTCTGGGGCCGGCTAAAGGCGATGTTCCTGGTACCGGTCATCCGCGTCGTGGGCGACGTGGCCAAGATGATCGGCTACCCGGTGGGACTGGCCTGGCGCTGGCGGAACCGCAGCCGCCCCGAGGTTCATTGGCGACGGGGGTGAGTGGCCCCGTCTCCGCTAGGCGCATCAGCGAGGAGCGGTGCGCCTGGTTGCTGTAGGAATGACCAGCTAGGCGATCAGGGTACTCACTCGCCGAACTGATAGATCTGGACCGCGTCGTTGGGGAGTGGCTGGCCCTGACTGTCGAAGGCCGGCAGCCGCTGGCCTCCGGCAGGGTCGTACCAGCCAGCGACGACGACATAGTGCCCCGGTGCCAGGTCCTCGGGAAGTTCCACGCGGCGTATGTCGCGTATCAGGTCTCCTGGCCGCCAGTACCGGGGGGGAAAGAGGCCTGCGACGGGGTAGCCGTCGCCCTGGGCGACCAGTTGTCCTGCCCCATCGTAGACGTGTAGAAAGACGGTCGGATCCCCTGTTGGGGTCTGGGGGCTGTACCACCACAGGGTCAGCACGAGCTCATCCTGGGCGGTGGCGGTCTGAACGTCCGACAGCCAGATCTTGTCGTCGAAATGGGCCAGCGGCGTGTAGCCCTGTTCCTGTGAGCCGGTGTCCTCCAGGGCACCAGCCGCGACAAAGCGCAGGTCGCCGGGCGCGTAGGTTGTCAGGTAGACGCCATCAACCCACCGGATGGCGTCAGCCAGCACATCCCAATCCAATCCCTCGCCGGCGTAGCCGATATAGTCGGGCCAGTCCTGTTTGGCAGGGTCAAACATCGCCGCCTGGATCTCTGGCTCCTTGCCACTGTTCACATATACAAAGTCCTGGGGACGCACGTATTCGGGGATAAAGGTTAGTCCTTCGGTGCCGACGCGGTAGGTGGCCTGCTTGGGCGCGATCCAGGCCGGCACATTGAGGTAGAGCAGCGTGTCGTCCTCGTCATAACCATCGATGGCCTGGGCTGCTTGCCACAGCGGGGGGGCAACTGTGGTGGCCAGCGCCATCTTGTCGCGAACGTAAACGGTGTTGAAGGCCAGCATGGCCAGCGCTCCAGCCAGGGCCAGGGCCTTGGCCCACCAGTGGCTGGGCAGGCGGGTCCACAACAGGACCGGCACGCCCGCCCAGAGCAGGGCCGCGCCCACCGCGCCCAGGTAGAGGAGGCGCGGGCTGGTGATGACGTAGGCGAAATCGAGCGCTATCCACAGCGGCAGCAGGCCGACGACGAACCAGGACAGGGCGTACAGGAAGAGTTTGATCTGCTTCACCCACCAGTAGAAGGCCATGAGCGCGGTGAACCCCAGCAGGACCACGGCGGTCAGCAGCAGGTACTGGTCTACTGCCGAGGCTCGCGCCAGCGGAGTGACGATGGGACTGATGGGGAAGAGCAGCGCCTCCAGAAAGTAGATGCCGTTCTGCCACAGCGAGTGAAGGCCTGGCAGGCCCAGGGATGCTCCGGTCTCAGGTTCGGCCAGGATGACCAAGGGCAGGGCGATACCCCATACCAGGAGCACGTAAAGCAGAGGAAGCCAAGAGAAGTGTCCGAACTCGCGCCGCAGGTAGGCATAGGCTTCGACGCTCAAGATGGCTAGGGGCACCATCACGCCGCTCTCGTAGGCAAAGGGCGCCAAAAAGCCGGCCAGCAACGACAGGAAAATCAGCCACCTTGCGTTCCGGCGGCGGCCTTCCCAATAGAGCAGCGCGCTGGCCAATACCAGGGTGGCGATGAGTGGTTTGGACAGGGAGCTGGTGGAGGGTACGGCCTGGTAGCTGAAGGGAAAGGTCAAGAAGAGCAGTGCCGTGAGCAGGGCATAAGCCTGGCGCCCCCGGCCCCAAAAAGCGCGCCAGCCGACATAACCTGCCAGCGCGGCGTTCAGACCGTGCAGCAGCAGGCTGAGGAGATGGAGCCTCTGCGGATTGTGGTCGCCCAGCAGCAGTTGCTCGACCTTCCAGATGCTCATGGTCAGCGGGCGGTAGTAGCCCAGCCCTTCGGCCGTTGTCCATACTTCCGGTAGGGAGTGCCACTCCAGCCAGCGCAGGTGGACCATGTCATCGAAAAAGAGGGGCAGCCCCACAGCTTCGTGGTACAGGAGCAGTGAGCCGCCCAGAGACAGGGCGATGAGCAGCACCACAAAAAGGGCGCTGCGCAGGCCTGGCCTGGGAACTGGCCGATCAACCTGTCGAGTGCCCGTCATCGCTCGCGCACCTCGAACTCTGCGCCTATCGCTATTTCACTTCCAGTGTCTGCCACCTTTAGGCTCTCCCAGCCGCCTTCTGGCAGCAAACGATAGAGGATCACGCCCCAGCGATAGATACCGGGCGCCAGTTCGCCGGGCAGTTGGATCTCGTAATAGTCGCCCACCACCTCGCCGGCTGCCCACTGGGAGGTGGGAAAAGTACCCAACACCGGGTGCTGGCTGTCTATTTGGAAAACCTCCTGCCCCGCCTCGTCGATCAGGCGCAGCGAGACGGCATAGTCGTATGGGGGATCCTGGAGTGCCCGCCAGAACAAGGTCACCGGTACCACCGTCGCCGGGTAGAAATCAGTATCACCGTAGACAAAGCCCACAAGCTCGAAGGCGTCGTCCAGGTGGATGCCGAGGGGAATGATGCCCGCAGGCGGTTTGCGGACGGGTTCGGGGTTGAGCGCGATCAGTGGACCGGTGGAGGATGGGCTCCAGCGATCAGCCAAACTGGGTTGGTTGCGGCTGATGTACAAGGGCCGGCCGCTGGCCGCCGCCTCGTCCAGACGCTCGACGGGATAGACAATGTCCACGTCAGGGCGCAGGCCCTCGACCTGCTGGTAGTACCACAGCGGGGTTGCCTGCTCCCAATCGGCGACGATGACGGCATCCTGGTCGACGAGTGCTATGGCACTGCCGATTCGCTCCCCCATCCGTCCCACCTTGAGGGCCTGCCGCCATACGTCGAGCGTACCCTGGCCGTAATGGATGTCGCGAAATGACTGGTACCGTTGGCGGACTGGGACCAGTGGCAGGAGGATCATGGTCAAGGCCAGCCCGACGGTCAGTACGGTGCCGAGTTTTCCCCATTTGATGCGCAGCCGCTCAAAGCCGATCCATACTGCGCCCAACGCTTCTCCGATCCACAGCGCATAGATCATGAAAGATGGGATAAAAAAGGTCCATTGGCGGGGCAGGTGGTGGTTGGCGGCCAAGAAAGCCTGCAGGGAAAAAACTACCAGCAAAAAGATTGCGTCGGCCGGCCGGCGGCAGAACTGCCAGGCCAATCCTCCCAGCCCCAGCAGAACGCCGATCCAGGTGAAATCGCGCTGCAGGGTGCGGGTATAGAAGAGAAGCCGCTCGCCCAGGTCGGCCGGGTCGACGTAGAGATAGCCGATCTGGCCGGTATCCATGAGATAGTGGTACCAGTCCTCCAGCGTCCGTGGGTGCCAGGTCCCAGGGGGCAGGTTGCGTGACTCCGCCCAAGGGAGATAGAGGTAGAAGAGCAGGGGGGCGGTGAAAAGCGCGGCCAGTCTCAGCAGGCGGCGCCAGTCGCGCCATAGCGTGCTCCCTTCGATCCACCAGATATAGCCCAGCAGTGCCGGCGCAAAGAGCACCATGGTGCGGTGGTGCGTCAGGCTCAGGCCGTAAACCAAAGCGAGCAGGTTCAGTGTTGCTGGCGAGCGCGTCGTTCCCCAGCGTAGGGTCAGGTGGAGTACCAGGGCTACCAGAAGCGCGTTGAAGGCATACTTGTCGGCCATCGTGGCCTGTTCCCAGAATACAGGGCCAAAGGCAAAGAACAAGGCCGCCGACAGTGCTGGTATCACGCGCCTTGTGTTCCAATAGGCAATCTGGTATACTAGGAACACGGCTAGGCTGGCAGCGAGGGCTGATAGCAGGTTCATCCGCCAGGCCACGCTGGGTCCGAGGGGCAGCAGGCTCCACAATTTGCCCAGGAGAATGTAAAAGGGCGTGCCCGTGGGGTGGGCCAGGCCGAGAATGTGCGACACGAACTGCAACTCACCGATGTCGCCGCCCAGGACGCCAGGGTTCAGGGTCAAGATGTAGACGGTCAGCACTCCGGCCAGGAGCAGAATCCCGACCAAGGTACGCCCGTGTGCCCTGATAGATAAACTGATTTCACGTGCCATGGATTCCCTATGAACGCCCCGTGGAGATGCGATCGGGAAAAGTGTACCACAGATAGCTGGCAGGGGCAAAAGATCATGGGAAGGCGATGCCTGCCATCTCAAACGATACCTTGTATCGCACGTGATACCTTGTATCGTACGTGATCCAGTCCGGTTTTCTGGAACAATGCAGACGGGGATAGCGTCCTAGTACCAGATTGCCATCCACCCGCTGGTCCGCAGGTCTGCTATCCCGGCGGGTGAATCGCCATCACAGACAAAAAAGGAGCAGGGAGAAATGAAAAAGAGAGCAAAGGTTGGCCGCAGCCGGATTGTCACGGGTCTCGTCGTGGGAGTAATGCTTCTCCTCTTCCTCCTGGGATGTGGAGGTGCTTCTTCCGCACCCGAGCCGGCACTGGACCAGATGGTTGTCAGGGAGGTGGTGGTAGAGTCGGAAGAGTCCGCCTACAATGCGCCGGTTATGCCGCAGGGTACCGCGGCACCGGATCTGTTTGAGAAGTCCTCAGGGGATTCTGCACCCGTGACCGAGCGCCTGATCATCCGCACAGGCCGGGTGACCATGGTCGTGGAGGATACGCGCGCGGCCCGGGCAGCCATTGAGGGCCTGGTGGCCGAGATGGCCGCCCAAGGGGCTTTCATCGTCTCTGGCGACGAGTATGGTGGTACCGGAGGGGCTCAGCCCCACATCACAATGAGTATTCGCGTCCCGGCGACCAGCTTTGGCCAGACGATGGACTGGCTGGCCGATATGGCCGTGGAGGTCACCAACAGGAACGAGTCAGCCCAGGATGTCACCGAGGAATATGTCGATCTGGAGGCGCGCCTGGAGAGCCTGGAAGCAGCCAGGCAGCGATTGCTACAGATCATGGAAGAGTCCCGATCGACCAAGGATCTGCTGGAAGCGGAGCAGCAACTGACCCAGCGCGAAGCCGAGATCGAGTCGATCAAGGGGCGGATGAAGTACCTGTCCCAATCGGCCCAACTGAGCAGCATCTGGATAGAGCTGGAGCCCAACATCCTGAGGCAGCCGGTCGATGACGGCTGGCGGCCTGCCGAGACCGTCCGCAGGGCAGTGCAAGCGCTTCTGGCCGGTCTGCAGGGCTTTGGCGAGTTCCTGATCTTCTTTGTCATCGCCATCCTGCCCTGGCTGGTCCTGGTGGCGTTGGTGATCGGGGTAGTCGTGTGGTTTGTCAGGAAGAGGGCCCGGTCAAGCGGGCGCAAGGACGCTGACGAAGGCTAGTCGCCTGATCGGGACTGCTCCAAGACTCGTGCTAAAACGGGCGCCCCTTGGGCGCCCGTTTTGACATGTGCATCTGGCGGTTTCCGGAAAAGGGCGGAGTCTAGCGAGCAAGTTCCTCCTCGGGCTCCATGTGAACGAGAACCTGGGCGATGCCGGGTACCTGGGCGTGAAGGCGTTTCTCCGCCTGGTCGGAAAGGCGGTGGGCTTCCTGGACCGGGAGGTCAGGCCTGGCCAGACAGTGCACCACGACGTCGTATCCGTCGGGGCTGGGCCGCAGGTAGAGGTTGTGCCAGCCGCGTAAGCCTGGAAGCTCTTCCAATATCGCCAAGATCTCGGCCCGCAGCCGCTTATCCTCTTCGGGCTCCAGGGCAGCCGGCCCTACCGGGACGGCTATGGGCTCAATGTGGCTGTGAATGTCATCGACGTGGGGTAGCTCTTCCCGGATTACCCCTTCCAGGCGAGCGACCTGCTCGTGCGCGTCAACCAACGTCAGATCCGGCGGCACCTCGACATGCAGATCCACAAAGGTCCGGCCCTGTCCCTCGTGGGCATGGACGTTGTGCACGCGCAGACCCTGTTGGGCGGCAATGGCACGCACGGCCTGGGGCAGGCTCTCGCCGGCCTGCCGCACCGGGTCTACGTGGACCACCACGTCGCCCTCATCTATCAAGGCGCCGATACGCTTTTCCACTGCCGTGGCGACCTGGTGGGCTTCTTCCAGGGAAGCGCTGCGCTCGACCTTGATCGTCAGGTCTACAAAGGTGGCAGATCCTGCCGGGCGGACGCGGACTGTGCTGACGTCGCGCACCCCTGGCATTGCTTTTGCCTCGGAGGCGATCTGGTCGGAGAGGCCCCTAGGCGCGGCATCGAGCAGCTCGCTGACAGCGCGCCAGCCCAGGCCAAGGCTAACCCGCAGGACGAAAAGGGCGACGACTATCGCTGCCAAGGCATCGGCTTTCATCAGCCATGTCCATTCGGGTCCAAGACGAGTTCCAAGCCAGGCGAGCCCGAGCCCCAACAGCACGACCGAAGAACTGAGTACGTCAGCACGAAAGTTGAGGGCGTTTCCCTCCAGCGACTGGCTGCGATAGCGCCGGGCTACCCCCATCAGGTAGGTCGAGAGCCAGAGGCTGGCAACGATGGAGAGTACCATCACGGCGATGCCCCACAGTCCGGACTGGATGGCCACTGGAGGGGCAAGGAGCCGCTGGATCGCTTCGTAGATGATCCAGGCGCTGGTGAGTAGCAGCAGCAGTGACTCGACAAGTCCGGCCAGATTCTCAACTTTTCCATGGCCGTAGGGGTGCCTGGCATCGGGCGGCTGGGAGGCAGCGCGCACGGCAAACAAGGCCACGATCGCAGCCACCAGGTCCAGAACCGAATCAGCGACCTGGGCCAGGATGCCCAAGCTTCCGGTGGCGAGGCCCACAGCTACTTTCAGAATGATGAGCCCCAGGACCACCGCTACGGAGATCAGCGAAGCGCGTCGTTTTGTGCTCTCAGCTTGCGAGTCAGCGTTCGTCATCATTGCCCACATTGATGGGTTGGCAGATAGCCCGGACTGGGATAGGGCCAATCCCGAAAGTCGCTGCTGCAGTCATCGGTGTCCAGCCAGGCGGGGACGCGCTCCAGCGAGTGGCCGTAGGCCACGCCTGGATGGGGCACCACCCCTGGAAAGGAGCCCAGGCCATAGACCAGGACGTCCACAGCCCGGTCCTTCCCGTCCAGGATCAATACTTCGTCGCCGCCGTTGTTCAGGCCCCAGTCCCCCTCGCCCCTGGTGGGATAGTTTAGCATGTCAGGTACCTGCGGGTCTGTATCCAGGATCTCATAGTCTGGCTTGCGACCCACAAAATCCTTCTGAAACCCGGCGGTGGTCACGGCCACGACCAGCACCTGGTCGGGCTGGATGGAAGCGCCGGATGGAAATTGGTACGTGCCCTCATAGTCATCGCTATGGACGGCGTCCCCGACTTTGTAAGCCGAGAGGTCAATTGACCGGTTGGTGGGGTTATAGATCTCGACCCATTCTTGCACGGGAGCCGCGCCATAGTATACCTCGCTGACGAGCAGATGGCCGGCTGGACGGGGTACCTCGTGCTGGCTGGCCAAAAGGGGTAGATAAGCAGGGGGTGTGGCGATGCGCCAATCGTATTCAAACACACCCTGCAAATACTCGTAGGCGCCGGTCGGATTGCACCTGGAGGGCGATCTCACGATTGATCTTGAAGGACGCCTCATTTCCGTTGATGCTGCCAACGTGCACGTAGCCTCGCCCGCCGATGTGGGCCAGGACCATCTTGTTGTGCAGCCCCAGGAAGGTAGGGTTGGCCAGCCGGGCTGCCAGATCCAGGTTCTCGGTCCGAGCTGTAGCTTGCAGGTAGCCCACCGTCGCAGCGTTGTCGTCACCCTCATCCAGGTGCGCATCCAGGAGGATGCGAACAACCGCCCCCCGACGGGCAGCGTCCAGGTAAGCGACCAGGCGAGGGTTGGGATCGCTCTCGGGCGTGCTCTGACTGGACCCCCAATTGAGCCTTTCGGTGAGCTGTTCCACCAGGATCGTATCCCCTGGCCCAGCCCGGCCCAGTAGCCCCAACAAGCCGTCCCGGGTCCGTAGGCTGTTTTCTGGAGATTGGATCACCTCAAAGGCAAAGGTCCCCTGCCACGTCTGCGGGGTGGGAAACTGAACCGTGTAGGTCATCCAGTCGGGCGTCGGATCCGGCTCGAAGCCGGCCGGCGGCGTACAGAGGCCGGGAGCCTGTGTCGCAGCCCGCGATGTCCAGGTGCCGGGCCGGGTCGGCGTCGGCATCAAAGATGGCCCGGGCGCGGGCTGCCACACCGGGAGCATCGGTGATCAGATAGACTCCCCGCCGCCCCGCCGTACCGTTCCCCTTGCCGTCGGCCGGCATGCTGGGATAGCTGAGGTTCTCAGACCCGATGAGGACCGTACGTGCCGTCCACGATCATCAGTTTTGCATGCTGATTTTTGTAGCGATCGTGGATCCGATTGACACTGTCATTGACCATGAACAGGACCTGGGCGCCACTGTCGTGCAACTGCCGGACAATCCACTTTTCCTGATCCGTCACTCCCCCAAAGGCAGGCGCCCCCTCCAACAGCAGCGTGATGCGCACGCCCCTGTCAAGGCGATCCAGCAGCACACTGGCCAACTCCTTGCTGCGAAGAGAGTAGCTCGCAATCTGGATGCTCTCCTGGGCGCCTGACAAAAAGCTGGCGATGGTGTCAAAGAGGTGGTCGGGGGCGATGGCTACAGTCAGCGTAGCTGTCTCGGTCAAACGCCCGGTAAAGAAAAAGGAGTCGAGATCCCAACCAGGATAGCGGACCCGGCGGCCGTCCACGTGGTCGTCGGGGTCCTGGGCCCAGTCGGCAAGGCTGCCGGTGTCAGGTATGGGCAGGCCAGTGGCTTGATCGCGCTTACGGTAGAGGATCTGTCCCTCCGCGGCAAAGGTACTGCTGGGTGTCCAGGGTTCGAGGGCCGGGCCGCTCCAGCCACCGGTGGATGCATCCCCTCCCCGATAAACCAGGGCATCCACGGTTTCGCCCTTGTCGTCCAGCAGCAGGCACTCATCGCCGGTGTTGGCAAAGCGAGGCCATGAGCCGCTCATCTGCGGAACGGTGGGGTCGGTGGAGCCGAGTTCAAGGTCGGCGTTGGTGCCAAAGTGACGGCGAAAGGCGGCTGCTTCCCTGGTACACCAGATGGCCTGGCCGGGTGCCAGGTTGGTGCCATCCGGGATCTCAACCGAGGACTCCAGGTCGGTCACGCTCCAGCCGCCGATGTCGACAGGTTTGTCGGAGACGTTCATCAGCCGGACGGCCTCGTCCGGTTCCTGTGACTCGTAACCGTCATAGTGCAGCGCCTCGATGAGGACGCCACGGGACTCCGCTGCGTCGCGCAGTTTCGCTCCAGCCGGGAGGGCTGCAGCCTCGATCCCAACACTGCCCAGCAGCGCGGAGGCGACGACAAGGCCGATGATAACAAAGCTCAGAGGGATCCAATCGGTTTTCATACCCTCTCGCATCGAGTGGTCTGTGACCAGCATATCATATCCGCTTGGGACTGTCAACTGCGGTCCGGACATACCGTCTGGGATTCCAGGGACCGTGGATGTGGTTCTTGCCGGTCTCACGCCTTCGGGGTTGCGAGCCCAAGGCCCAACGGAAGCCCTGGCGATCTGCTCAAGGTGGAGGAGGCGCGTTGATCCCACTGCATACTTGTATGCCTTGTGGACGGTGGCGGACCGGCATTTGCCAGTGCCGTCTACCCGTGTTACACTGGCTGCCATTCTACTCTCAAGGGGCACAATCAGGCGTGGACAGAATGACCAGCACCAAACATAGACTGCCAGCGCTGGCCCTCCTGGCAGCCATTGCCCTGCTTGTGACCGGCCTGGCGCCTGTAACCGCTTCACCGTCAGCCCTGCCGGGGGAAGGTCTGGCATCAGTCGCTTCAAACCCTGTACCTGGGTTTGGTTTGGCCGATGCGCTCCAGCCGGATCCGCAGATCGAAGCGATGATCTCCCAGGTGGATGTGGCAACTTTGCGCCAATACGAAGAGTGGCTGACCGGCGAAGCAGCCGTCGATATTGGCGGCGAAGCCTATACCATTGCCACGCGGTACACCCACAGCGGTGTGCCTATTCAGAAGGCCACCCAGTTCGCCTATGAACACCTGGCTGCATTGGGGCTTGAGGTAGCGTACCATCAATGGGAGGGCGACACCTACCCCAATGTCATCGCCACCAAAGAGGGTTTGACCAATCCGGAGCAGATCTATATCCTCAGCGCTCACCTGGACAGCCTGCCTGCAGGTACGGCTGCACCGGGGGCCGACGACAATGCCAGCGGCTCGACGGGCGTTCTGATGGCGGCTGACATCTTGAGCGAGTATGACTTTGGCTGCACCCTGAAATTTGCCCTGTGGACCGGCGAGGAGCAGGGCATGCGCGGCAGCGCCGCCTGGGCAGAATGGGCCAGTGACCAGGGCCTCGACATCCGCGGCGCTCTCAACGTGGACATGATCGCCCACGACTCGGATGATTCGCCGGTGGTAGATCTGTACGCCCGAAGCCTGGTGCCCGGTTCGGTTGAATTGGCCAATGACTTTGCTGGCGTGGTAGACCTTTATGAGTTGGACCTCGTGCCAGACGTGCTGGTCGACAACTGGTTGGGCAATCATAGCGACAATCGCTCGTTCTGGGACGAGGGCTATGCGGCCATCCTGGCCATCGAGGACTATGATGACTTTAATCCCAACTATCACACTGTCGATGACAAGCTTTCGGCTTTGAACCTGACCTATATGGCCGAAATCGTCAAGGCATCTTTGGCGACCTTTGTCCATACCAGCGGCTGCCTGCTCGACGAGGGTGTTGGTTACCTGGGTGGGCATGTCACTGTCAGCAACGGGCAGCTGCAGGTAGAGGGCGCGCCCGTCGCCGGGGCAACTGTCAGCATGCGCAGCGATACGGGCGGGACCATTTGGACCGCCACGGATGGCACTGGTTATTATGCCCGCACCCTGCCCGCCGGGACCTATACGGTGACGGCGTCTGCTGATGGCTACCGACCTGCCATCGCTGCGGGCGTGGCTATCCTGCCCGACAGCGTGACCAGCCAGGACTTTGCGCTGGCGCTGCTCCCGCATATCGGTCAACGCCTTTACCTGCCCTTGATCCAAGATCGGGAGTAAACGGCGCACCAGGTGGACGGAACCAGATTGCACTGATGAGGACATAGGCGATCAGGACGCCCAGCGCGGTTTGCAGACCGTGCTAGGCGGACGCCATAAGAACGGGCGGGGTCAAAGCAATCCAGAAGCCGATCGAAACAGCAGAAATCGCCAGCAAAGCGTGACCCATTGCCTGGGGGATATTCACCAGGGCAAAGGTCAGACCTGCCGTCAAGTCTGTAGTCAGGTGCTTCTTTTCGGGTTTGATCATGTTCGCCATTTTCGTTGTCGAGACCGCGCTCACAAACAGGGCAACTGGGGTCTTTGCTCCGCTGCGGTCGTTGGCGGCCGATTAGGGGAGGCTGGAGCCGGTTGGGAAGCCCTGGAACAACCCAGCACCCAGGTTGGCAGCATCGTATGGCTCACTCAGCATCGTCGTCCGACTTGGGAACAATGCCCTCGGACTCGCGATTGGAGCCGAAAGACCCCCTCACTCTTCCCCACAAGCCCTTGACATCTCTCGCCGCCTCATTCCTTTCTTCTTTCTTCTCCTCACCTGTGTAACGCATCAAGATCGCCAGAGTGCGTGTGCCTTCGAAATTCTCCATAATGATCAGCACCAGCAGGGTCATCGGCACGGCCAGGATGGCGCCGATCCCACCTAACAGGTATCCCCAGATGAACAGCCCGACGAACACAACCACTGGCGAGATCTTTAGCCTCTGGCCCATGAGCTTTGGTTGGACAAAGTTCTGTACCCCCCCATTAATGAGGACGTAGGCGACCAGAACAACCAGTGCAGTTTGGGGACCGTACTGAGCGTACGCCATGAGGACGGGCGGGATCAAGGCAATCCAGAAGCCGATGGAGGGAATGTAGCCCATGAACCAGGCCAGCAGCCCCCACAGAAGAGCGTAGTCGACTCCCATGATCGCGAGGAGAATCATATCACCCAGGCCCACCAATAGGTTGATCCCAGTCAGGATGGTCATGTATTTGCGCACATCGTCGGTGAGAGCAGTCACTCGCCCGATGTTCGGCGCATTCGGATCCAGTCCCAATCGGGAGGGTGTAGGCAATGCAAGGGCGGCGCTGATCATGAAAAAGAAGATCACCAGGGCCAGCCCGAATTGAACCAATAGGTCGAGCACACCTGCCAGCACGCTCTCCGCGAGCGGACCTAGGGAGGTGGTCACCTGGTCGATCTGTATACTCGGCTCAGAATCCGTTGTCGTAGAAAGGTCCGAGCTGGCTTGCTGCGAAGCGCCTGCCAGATAGGTCGGCAGTTCGGTGGACAGTTTGGTGACGGAGAAGAAAACCGTCGCGATGACCAACCCCAAGAGGACGACGACCATCAGGATGCTCAGCACCAGCGCCAGCCAACCGGGGATACCGCGCTTCGTCAGCCTGCTGGGGACCGGCAGAACCGTGATGGTGATGACGGCAGCCAGCAGGATCGGGTTAATGATGTAGGCAGAGCTGCGGATCCCGCCCAAAATCAAAAAGATGCTGGCCAGAGCTACCAGATAAATGACCAATCGGCTTGGTAGATTGTTCATGCTGCCTCCTTTCAAAGAAGTTGGGCCTTGCCTGTGGATCAAGCGTTGCCCCCCGTTTACCAGCCGACAAACGTTGGAAACGAGAGCAACACCGACAACGCTGTCACCGGATGCGACAAGTACGGTATCGGTGCTGCCCTCGTCCCAGCATTGACTCGAGCTGGTTCACTGCCGCACCATGGTGGTTTTTGAGTCTGGTCCGGCATCAAGCGCTAGGGATAGCTCTCCTGGTAGCCTGGCACGCCACGCCTGTTGTTGGCGATCTGGGCCCACTTCATGATATCGAGCAGCACGCCCATGCCGAGCCACATCCAGTCCCAGCCGACGATGCCGGCAGGACTCCAGACCAGCAGGTACATGATGGTGGTGTAGGGCAATAAGATGATGCCCAGCAGTGGCCAGAACCAATTGCCCCCCCAGACGGCATTCCACCTGGAGCCAAAGATCCAGGCCAGGATCAGCACCACACGCGGAGCGAAAGCCGCGCCCATTGCCAAAAGACATCCACATCCTAAGAACATCGTATTCTCCTTTACTGCTTGATTATTGTCCACCGGAGCGACGCTCGCGCACATCGGCTCCGGGAAGCCGATGGCTTCTTTGCGCTCCTGTTGCAGACCTTCTGCGATTCTGATTTGGTGTACACGTCTGGGTCGCCGCAACCCGGACGAATCCCCCGCATTCGAGACCCCGACACCGTGACCACCTGTATTTGTCGTCTTGAAAACAGGGATATCAGGGCGCTCGATGCGGGGCAGGTCACTGGTGGGTCGTTTCGTACCTACCGGCGTCGACTGGTGCGCCGGCTGGTGCGGCGCGAAGCACGTCTTACCGTCCTGCGTGGGGCTGGCATATTATCACCTCCTCTCCCAGGTTGGTCCGGTCAGTCCCGGCAGGTCTAGTCCTCTTCTACATCGGCAGCGCCCAGCTCAGCCGCCCCCTCGGCAATCTCGGCAACGCCTTCCGCTGCGACCTCCCGAGCCTCTTCGCCAAGTTCCAGCCCTACCTCTGCTTCGGCCAACCCTATCTCCGTCAGCTCGGCTCCGGCTGCTGCCAACTCCCTGCTCCTTAAAGCCAGGCCGGCCGAGGCAGCCAAACGCGCCAGACCCTCCGCGGCCTCTTCCGTGCCGAGATCGGACAGCTTGGCCGCCTCCTCGCTCAGCGCCAGCGACAGCGCTCGCGTGCCGACGGCCTGGAGCATCACGTCCACGGCAGTGACCTGGAGCATCTCGCCCCGGCTTTCCAAAAAGCCGGCCAGGATGGGCATCTCCAGCAGGTCAACGACATCGCTGACGGCCCACATCTCGCCCGCGATACGGGCGATCTGCAGACCGTGCTCCAGGTCTTCTTCGCTCATCAGGCCAACCATGGAGCTCATCAAGTCGACATCGTCCGCTGACTCTAGCATTGCCAGACCCTCATCGACGTCCGTGATGCCGGCAGCGCTGACAATCTTGCTCAGGCTGGCCACGCGGTCGGCGACGACCATGGCGTCCACGCCGCGCGTGACGTCGCTGGCCCCGGCCGCCAGCATCTCCTTACCGACATCCGCCTCGTCCGACGCTGCTTCCAGCGTGTCCAGGCCTTCCTCGAAGTCGGCCAACCCCTGCTCTTCCAGTTCGCTTTTCTTTGACATTTCGTTCCCTCCTATGTTGGTTTTGTTTTGACACAATTGACATCCGTTCGCAATCACAATTTACATTTCTTCCCTCCTCCTTTTTGGATGCATAGTGGCACGCTGGTGATGAGTAGTACTGAAAAAACGATCCCGGCGATCGCATCTGCGCGCGGCGTTGTTATACACGATTGGACCAAGGGTGACTTTGGATTCATCCTAGTTTGTCCCCGCTATGATATCAAGATATTGAGCGCTCCGCCGGCAAGGGCGGTCAAGGTGATGATCGAGATCGTGGATTGCAGCAGCATCAACAGCTTCGCTCGCCGGGTCAACGGCAGGGTATCGGTGGGACTGAAAGCAAAGCTGGTTGTAAAGGCCAGGTAAATGTAATCGGTATACCTGGGTGCCCAGGAGTCGTAGTGAGGCAAAGGTCCTGCCCGCTGCGCAAACAAGAAATCCCAAGGCTGATCATCCCGCGGGCTCTCTTCGACTCCCGGAGGATCGATGATCCAATACCAGATCGAAAAAACCAGGATATTGGTTATCAACATAAACACGATGCCGACCAGGAGTGTCTTGATCGCCTCCGCCGAAATTCCCAGCAGCACATCTCCCAGTGCTGTCAAATTCATGAGCAATCCAATTGTCAGCAAGCCATTGAAATAGATGATCAATTTGAACAATGGGCGCTTTTTGTTCAAGAACCAAAGGATGAAAATCAGCAGCATCAGGGTAAACCGGAGCACCAGCCAGGCGCTTGCGATCAGAGGATGTCGGAAGCCCGGTATAAACTGTTCTAGTTTGCCAAACATCGAGCCATAGGAAACTCCTGCCTGCAGCAACAAGGTGATCAGCAAGATGAACACAACCATGGTGAGCGAGGCAGAGCGCGTACGAATAAAATTCATGTTGGTTTATTCCCTGGATTCCCGCCTTCATACTGATGAAGGTGAGAGTGGCAAACATCCTGGAATTCAATTTCCATCTGAATAGGCAGGCCTTGCTCTTGGAGCTTTCGCTTCATCGACTGTCTCCTTCAGCGCTTGGGAACCAGCCCGATCGACGGCTTCCGATTCGCCCGATAGACGACGATCTCCCAGCTTCGCCCCTCGGCAGGGCTTCCGCCGCCGGTTCTAGCCACTGGCGGCGGAAACCCGGTCGAATGTAAACTCAGCCAGCGACACCGGACGCGATGCTATTTACTGCAGCATGGTGGTGCAGCATCTGCTCCGTCTCCATGTGCGCCGGTTTGAGGTCAAAGACAACCTGCTTCAAGTTGCCGGTGAAGGCGTAGGGCGCCTTGTCCTCGTAATCGAGGTCAACCACACCGCCGTTGTCACGGCCCATATCCATGCCGGCATACGTCGTGAAGAGCATGGCCACTGAGTGGGGCATCTTGCCCTCGCCGATCTGCTTATCATTGGCCCACAAGGTTACTGTGCCGCCGGCCCCCGGTTTTGGCTCGTCGATCTCGAACAGCATCTTTACGGTCACGTCGCCGGTCGGGATCGGTTCGGTCGAGACCTGCTTGTAGGTATCGACACCGAGGAACTGGTAGGTGTGGATGAGGTGGCCTTTCTCATCAACCCACAGCGAGAACCCACCGATAAAGTCGGCGAAGGCGCACAACACACCCTCGGCGCCGCCTTCCGGCACTTCCAGTTCGGCCTCGATGGCGTAGGAGCGTCCGTAGATGCGGGGGATCACCGTAGTTGATACATTCTGGACATCACCGGCGAAGCTGTAGCGCCTGGTCATCTCCATCGGTGGCAAGATGCCAAAGAACACACAGAGGCCACCGAGCAACGGCAGTGCCCGGTTGCGCTCTGCTTCCTGCCAGAAGAGTTCCTTGAGTTCGGCCAGTTTCTCCGGCTTTTCTGCCGCCAAATCTTTGGCCTGGCTAAAGTCGTCTGGCAGGTAGTAGAGTTCCCACGGATCCTGGTCTGGATCATACCCGCTGCCCGGCCTGAACCGGTTGAGCGTGTCGGGCGAGAAGTCCCACGGCAGCTTGTCGAGCCGGGCGCAGGCCCACCAACCGTCCTTGTAGATGGCGCGGCTGCCGTACATCTCAAAGTATTGAACCGTGTGGCGTTCAGCCGCTTCGGCATCGTCAAAGGTGTAGGCAAAGCTGGTGCCGTCCATCGGTTCCTGCTCAATGCCGTCGACCACCTTCGGCTCAGGGATCCCGATCGCTTCCAGAATGGTTGGAGCGACGTCAATGCAGTGTGTGAACTGACCGCGAACCTGACTGTCGGGCTTGATGTGGCCTGGCCAGGCAATGACCATCGGATCGCGCGTACCGCCCAGGTGGCTGGCCATCTGCTTGCCCCATTGGAAGGGTGTGTTGTTGGCGTGCGCCCAGGCCGCGGCAAAGTGAGGCGCCGTGTACTCGCCACCAAGCTCTTCGATGCCGCCCCATTTCTCGATCAGCGCCAACTGCTCTTCGGCATTCAGCACGATACCGTTGAAGAAGGTCGTTTCATTGAAGGAACCGGTGGTCGTGCCCTCCATGCTGGCGCCATTGTCACCCCAGATGTAGACAATCAGGGTGTTGTCCAGTTCACCCATCGCCTCGATTTCGTCGATCAGCCGGCCGACGTTCCAGTCTGCGTTCTCGGAGAACCCTGCAAAGACTTCCATCTGGCGCGCGTATAGATTCTTTTCTGCATTGCTGAGTGTGTCCCAGGCCGGGTACGGATCGGGCCGAGGCGCAAGCTCGGTATCCGGCGGGACAACGCCCAGTTTCTTCTGGCGTTCGAGGGTTCTTTCCCGGTACTTGTCCCAGCCGTCGTCAAACTGGCCCTTGTATTTGTCAGCCCATTTCCTCGCGACATGATGCGGCGCATGGGTAGCGCCGGTGGAGTAATAGACGAACCACGGCTTGTGGGCGTTGTGAGCGCGGACGCCATGGAGCCATTCGATGCTCTTATCGGTAATGTCATCCGGAAAGTAGTAGAGTTGCCCGTCCTCGCCTTGCGGAACGCCGAGAACCGAGTTATCTTGGGTGATAATCGGGTCATACTGGCCAGCCGCGCCGGTCAGGAACCCCCACCAGTGGTCAAAGCCCCAGGCTTGCGGCCAGTGTTCAAAGGGGCCGGCAGGGCCCATTTCGTGGCCCGGCGTCATGTGCCACTTGCCGAAACCGCCGGTGATGTAGCCGTTCTCCTTCAAGATGCGGGGGAGCGCGGTGCAAGTGCGCGGCCGCGTACCGGTGTAGCCGGGGAACGGCCCTGGAAACTCGGCGATGCCGCCCATGCCCACACGGTGATGGTTGCGCCCGGTCAGCATAGCCGCCCGGGTAGGAGAGCACACGGCCGTCACGTGGAAGGCGTTGTAGGTCAGGCCCATCTCTTGCACCCGCTCCAAAGTTGGTGTTCGAAGCTCGCCGCCGAAACATTCCGGACCGCCAAACCCGGCATCATCAATGAGAACGAGAAGCACATTGGGAGCGTCTTCGGGCGCCTTCGGGCCCGGGATAAAGCTATAGTCCGCAACGGCTTCGTCCATGGTGCGGGCAATCGCCCCGCCGAACTTGCGGTCGGGGATGGGCAGGACGGTGCGGTCGGGACTGAACTTGCCCCGGGCCTCATCCAGGGCGTCCCTGAGACCTTCCTTACCTTTCTTGTCGATGACCGCAACGGACTTGGCGGGCGAGTCCGCCATCGCCTGCTCGGCCGCCAGGCGGTCGTCTTCCTCCACGATGGCCAGAATGGCAGCCGTGCCTGGCTTAAGCTTGTCGCCGAGCCCGCTCTCGATGTTCTTCGTGACCTTGTTCTTGGCAAACTTGCCGATCATGGCGCCAGCCGCGGCGCCTACGGCGACCGAGGCCAGCAGTGGCGGGGCAAAGAGGCCCACCAGCAGGCCGACGCCGCCGCCCCAGCCCGCACCCTTGCGACCGAGGTGGTCGCCGGTCTCATTAACGCTCAAATTGCCTTCTTTGTCCCTCGCAACCAGGATCATGCCATCGCTTTTGATCTTTTTGTCCTTGACCAACTGCACGAGCTGGTCAAAGTCCTTGGTGGCCAGCTCGGCTACCGGGTAGGCGGCGATGATGACAATATCATTTTTCTTGCTCATTTCCAGTCTCCTTTCGAATTTTGTCTTTTTCATTTCTCGTAAGAACCGACTGCGAGGACTCTATCATTGGCGCGCATCTCCAACTTTCCCACGAATCCCCGAACGCTCTACGACCTCGCTTGAACCGACACAAACAATCATTGAGATGCTGTACCTCCGTTCTCAAACATCATGCGCTGCTCACCGCCTGGCGTCTCCAGGGCCAGGCCGCCAGCACCATCTGGCCCGCCCGCTGCCACGCTTCCCAGCAGGGCCACATACTGTTGGTCCAGCGACGCCTCACCGCAGAACACCATCGTCGAGGCGCCCAGCCTAATGGTCAAGCCGTTTTCTTGTGAGTAGGTACCGGTGAAGGTGTTGCAGTCGGCTTTGCCATTGAGCGTGCCGTCGGCGTTGAACGTAATGGTATAGTTCTCTGGGTTGGGCACGGTAGTTGTCTCTTTTGTCGATTGATTGGTCAAACTTGTCCATTGCCAGTCGATGCCCTGGATCGAATCGGCCGGGGTGGAGGGTGCCGCTTGCTTGCAGGCGGCACCCAGCAGCATGACCGCGAGATATGCCAGCAGTATTGCTGATCGGGACATTGTATTCATCATCCATCTCCATGCCTTGGCCCCGCCTTACGGCGAGATGGGTTTGTTGCAGGAGGCAGGCAATTGAGTGTCATCACGAATTCCTTACTATCTAGCTTCTGTGGCGCGGTCGGCGCTGCCTTCCATGCGCCGCGTTCGCACGATGCGGATTCGGTCGAACACGGCCAGCAGGATGACGATGCCATTGATCACATAGACAATCGTGAACGCTCGACCGAACTCTGTTTTGGGCACAAAGTCGCCGTAGCCAATGGTGGCCAGGCTGATGACGCAGAAGTAGAGCGAGTCGAGATAGTTCCAGCCTTCCAGCCAGTGATAGACCAGGGTCCCCAACAGCAGCGTAATCAGCGCCCAGGTCAACACCGGCCAGGAGTCAGGATCGCGCAGCACGTCTATCAAAAAGAGGCTGCGGATCGGGCGATAGATAGCGAGCTCCTTCTCCACGTGCTTGATGGGTGGCGGCGCTTCGGTTGGTTCCACGGGTTACACCTCCTCGGATTGGGCTCCGATACCTTAGTCCGCAGCGGGCCGCTGCTGCAACCATTTCTGGGCAGCCTCCCAGGCCACATTCTCGGCCGCAAGCACCCGCGCGGTCGCCGGGAAAACGTTTTCGGCTCCGAGTGTGTCCAGCGCACCGCTCTTCTTCAACGCATCCAGCACCGCCGGGTTGACATCTGCCAGCATCAAAACACTGCCGCCCGCCCTGAGGTCTTGCGAATAGCGTTCCAGCCACTTGATCATGGTGCTGGTGACATGCTGCACGTCACGCACGATGAGGACAACCACGGCCCTGGATATTCCGGCCGTGGGCGGCATTAGGTCCGCCAGCGCGGGGACTTCTGCAAAGAAATCCAGACCTTGCACTACCAAGACTGTGGCCTGGTTGGGTGCCAGCGCTTCCGGCGCCTCGCGCATCTCCCAGCCGCCATCCTCCAGCCGCACAGCTTGCCGTAATGTGAAACTGCGTGCCGAAGCGCCGACATACAATAGCAACGACAGCAGTGCACCGAGAAATATCGTGTACTGCAACGGAATGAACAAAGCTGAGATCAAGGTCAGGGCAAGTGCCACGATCGGCCCCCACGCGCCGGTGCGTATCACTAGCCGTGCGCTGGGGACGCGTGCCACAATCAGTTCGATACCGATCACCACCAGCATCCCACCGATGACGGCCAGTGGCACTTTTTCGGCGGAACTGCCAAACAGAAGCAGGATCAGGCCCAACCACAGGCCGGCAAAGACACCCCCCCCAGCGACTGTTGGCACCTGCTCCGACGCTGATACCTGTGCGGGAGAGTGATCCGCCTGTACCCATCGACTGGAAGAAGCTACCCGCCAGGTTGCCCAAACCCTCCCCTAAAAAGTCGCGCGATTGGCTGGCTTTGCTCCCATCCGGGTTGGGCACTGCTGTACTGATGCCCGCCCCTTGGGCCAATGCCACCAGCGCTACCGATACAGCACCCAGGGCGAGCTGTGGTATCAGGCTAAAGTTCGGCAGCATGAACGTGGGCAGTCCGTTGGGAATTGTGGCGATGCTGCTCACCAACTCTGTCTGGATACTGAACACATTGACAATCACAGTGCCGACAATCAGCACTCAGGATTGTGCCGGTGCTGAGCGAGGCCACGATCGTGGCGACGATGCCAGAATACATGCCGTAGATCGGATTTGCCCCGGCCAGCTGGGCGTAGGCCATACCTTCCGGAATGCTGAACAGACCGGTGGCCAACCCTGAGATGATATTCGGAACGAAACCTGAACGTTTAGACTTTGTTTCCGTGGTCACTGTCTCTCCTCGCGATTCATATGCCTGTCTCAGCATTGACCCTATGATTCTCCACGGCAGCAACAAGCGCCTGGTAATCGCGCTCATTCTGGTCCGCGTAGGCAACTGCAAACTCGGCCAGTGCCATATCGATGGCATCACGCTTCCCCAGGTAAGCGCCTATGGCGAAGCGGTCGCCAGTGCGGGCGTGGGCGCGGGCCAGCGTCCAGCCGCACATTTTCCCGAAAACCATCATCTCGTCAGGCTTCATGAGCTCGACATCCACTGAGATTTTCCAGTCCCATAGCTGCCGGATGTAAAAATCGTGGGGCTTGCCATCGAGCCCGGCTGGCGTCCGTTCCCAGCCCAGGAATATATCGCTCGATGCCTGCATCAGCCGTTGCCCCTCGATCACACGCTGGCCATGTTCTGCATAGACGGACTTGGTCAGGTAGGGCTCCAACACCGAGGCCTGGGCTTCCTTGACCTGAAGGAAAAGGGGATCGCGGTCATCGCGCCCCAACAGGAGCAAGATCCAAGTGAGGGTCCCAACGCTGCCAACGCCGACGACCTTGCGGGAAATATGAACGTAATGGAAGCTGTCCAGCAGGCGACGGTGGTCCGGTTGCAGGCTTGACCGGTAGTCGCGGATGAGCCCGCGCATTGTCTCCTCAAACTCATCCTGCTCCGCATCTGGCAGGAGGTCTTCAACCGGCACGACCAACGGTGGATTCGCAGCAATACGCAGTTGGCCATTGACCCGGGTGGTGAGTTTCTCAAAGGCGCGCAGATTGTCCCGGTGGGAAGCGTGAGCAAAGTCTGCATTCAGCGTCTTCATGACCTTGGGCTTTGCCGACGTTCCCCAGCGTGCCTGAATCGCCTCTGGGGTTAGGTACAGGTACCACAGGTCGAGATTACCCATCTCGGCGAATTCGCGCATGGCGCGGTGGTATTCGCCCACAGTCGCCAGCACCAGTCTGCGACGCGTCTTGGCCTTGAAACCGCTTTCACGGCCGGCAATCTCGAGGCTGGCTGCCAGGCGCTTCAAGTCCCATTCCCAGGGTCCGGGCAGCGTCTCATCAAAGTCGCTGATATCAAGAATCAGCTCCCGTTCCGGCGAGGCGAACCCGCCAAAGTTTGCCACGTGCGCGTCGCCGCACAGTTGTACATGCAGCCCCGTATTCGGCATCGTCGCCAGGTCAGAAGCCATGATCGCTGCTGCGCCACGGTAGAAAGCAAAGGGTGAGGCTAGCATGCGACCGTACCGTATTGGCACCAAGTTCGGTAGGCGCGTTGCCGCTTGCGCTTCCAGCAGGTCGATGGGATCCGGTCGATTCGCCGGTGGATACCAGGCAGCGTGGTCAGCGCAGGGAACTTTCGAACGTGCCGCCTTTCCAGTCGCTATCCGCTCAGCACGCGTTTCATGGCGAACGGCGCCCATCCCTGTTGGCGAGCCCAAAGGACTAGGCCCTAGGTTGGTCCTGGAGGATACTGCCTCCGGCTCTTGTACCATTGCTGTAGACTCCTGATTGGGGTGGGATGCGCCGCATCCACACCCACCCCAATGTGGCCGGGCTATGATTGATTGTCTGCGATCGCTGCGCGATAGGCAGCTTCTACGTCGCTGAGCGTCTCAAAGTAGGCATCTTGCCCAACCAGGTCGGTTACCTCAGACTGGTCCAGCTCGCCGCGGACGTCTTCTGTGATCTCGGCAAGAACCAGCCGGATGCCCTTCTCCTGCAACGTCTTGTAGGTCTCTCGCAGTGTAGCGGCCGCTGAAAAGTCGATCTCATCCACAGCAGTCGCATCAAGGCAGAACCAGGATAGGGGTGGCTGTGCGCTGTCCACCAGCTCGAGCACCTCCTCCGAGAAGTGTTCTGCGTTGGCATAGTACATGCTATGTTGGAAGCGATAGATCATCAGGCCTGGGATAACCTGGGCATGGCTGCTGACCGGAGCCAAGTGCTGTGTTCCGGAAGGATCGACTGTCAGCACGGCGTTCTTGGGCTTGTATCCATGCCGGGTATGGATCAGTATAGAGAGCACGATGGCCAGCAGGATACCCTGCTCGACGCCGACAAAGATCACTACCAGGGCCGTGATCAATGCGACCCAGAATTCAACCGGGCGCTGGGCATAGATCTTGCGCATCCCCAAGGTGTCGACCAGCTCAATCCCGATCAGGAAAACGACCGAGGAGAGCACTGCTTCCGGCATGTAAGCCAGGGGTTTGGTCAAGAAGAGCAATACGATTACGACGATGACGGAGGTGGTTAGCGTAGCCAGCTGGCTGCGCCCACCTGCGCTGTCGACCATCTGAGTCTTGGTCGGGCTGCCGTTCACTACGAACGTGCCGCTGAACCCCGCACCGATATTGGCCAGACCCAGCCCTACCAGATCAACGTTCTCACTAAACTTCTCGCTATAGCGGGTGGCATACGCCCGTGAGGTGGCTGCACTCTGCGCCAGGATGACGATGAACATCGAGAAAGCAGTCCCAAGGAGCAAAGAGATGGTGCTCGGGTTCAAGGTTGCACCCGAGGGAAGGCCGATTTTCGGCAGGCCACCGGGGACAGTACCCAGCACGGCGACACCATAGGATGAAAGATTCAACAGGTAGCTCACCACGATGGCGCCGACGACGGCTATCAAGGGGCCGGGGATCTTTTTATTGATCCTCCTGGCGCCCACGATGATCCCCAGCACTGCGATCGATACGGCCAGCGTATAAGGGTTGGTCTGGCCAAGCTGCTGGAAGTCGGTGATGAGGTTTTGTACCGGACCAGCCCCGCCGCCAGGGATGCCCAACATTCCCGATATCTGTCCAACCGCCACCTGGATGCCAACGCCGGTCAGGAAGCCGATCAACACCGTGCGGGAAAGAAAATCGGCCAAGAACCCCAGCTTGATCAGGCGGGCAAGGATCAGAAGACCTGCTGCCATAAGCGCCAGTATTCCAGCGTAGGCGACATACTCCGGCGATGCGGCAGTAGCCAGCCCGGCCAAGCCGGCGGCCATGATGGCTGCTGTAGCCGAATCTGCACCTACAACCAGGTGTCTTGATGAGCCAAAGAGCGCAAATAAGGCTGTCGGGATCAAGATGGTGTAGAGACCGGTGACCACGGGCATGCCAGCGATCTTGGTATAACCCATCACCTCCGGTATCGCCAGAGCGGCCAGAGTGATGCCGGCAATAATATCAATGGAGATCCGCGATCGATCAATCGGCAGGATGCCAGCCATGAAATTTAGACTGCGCTCTGCTTTTTTCTGTGCAGGAATTGTTATCATGGTTTGCTCCTCACTTACTAATCGGTGTGCTTTGAAGACCGAACGCCGCTAAAGGCATTGGTGCCGATGCCGGATTCGGCGAAAGCATCCTGAAGGGCCGCATCGCTTGCAGGCAGCCAGATCCCCGAAGGCTCAGTTGGCCAGGAGTTTTTGCTTGGCAGCGGCAAACTCTTTGTCGCTCAGTTCGCCTGACTCGTGTAGCTCGGCGAGCTGCTGAAGCTGGGCCGTCAGATCTGGCGCAGGAGCTTGCTCAACCGGGGCAGTGTCCTGCTCAGCCTCGTCCTCGTAGTACTCTTCTTCCTGCATTGGCTGTTCTTCGGCGTCTTGCTGCGCCCACTTTTTATCCTGGTGGTGGTGCACCGCGCCGGCGGTGCCCGCCATGACCGCCGTTCCAACGGCAACTCGAGCTACACGCCTTCTTCTCATCATTCTTCTGGCTCTGGGCATAGTAACCTCCTGATCGTTTTTAGGTTAGGGTCTCAACCCCCGGATGACTCGGCCTCGGCAAAGATCTCCAGCGTTTCATTGATGACCTCGAAGGGGATCCGTTCGTGCATTACCAGCCGGCCACTGGCACGGACGACAGCTTCTGCGAACTTGATCGCCCACAGGTTTTCGATCAGCAGCACCGCCGCGGTGGTATTGTTCTCCATTTCCTCGGCGATCATGGCGATATCTTCAACCTGGACGATGCCACTGATTTCCACTTCCAGCGGATCAAAGATAGTCAAAAGACCGGGATCAATCTCCTCCATTTCGAGCGCCTTGTGATGCCCACCCTGATCCTTCTGGATGATCACAAGATCGACCACCCGTACGATCTTGTTTTGAACCAGCTCGAGCAACTCACCGATGATCTCACCTTTGAGTTGGTCGGTCTGGAACTCGAGCGCGATCAAGTCGATTGGACCATAAGACATTGGATTTCTCCTTTCCATACTTGATAGATCTCCGGTCACACAAGTTTTCGAGGTTCTGGTGTGTGTAAGGAAGCAAATACCCGGTTCAACCCCCGTGCTCAGGTGCAGCAGCTTGTTGCCCTGCTTTCCCTGCTGACGCCCTTTTTTCTTTGCTTCCAAACAGGCCTTGAACGATGGCGCGAGCGACCAATGCCGCCAGGATGACTGGCAGGGCGTTGGTTGGCGACATGCCGATAACGATTATGCCGATTACCACCAGCGCCAGCGGAATAGGCACAATGGCAGCGGGCACTGCCACTATCATGCAGCCGAAGGTCAAACCCGGCGGAAGTTGGGGAAAGAGAAGGTTGATGGCTGCCCCCAGGGCTGAGCCGACAAACAGGAGCGGGAAGATCGGGCCGCCGATGAAACCGAAGGACAGTGCCCCGCTCAAGGCCAGCAACTTGGCCAGAGCAAACACAAGAAGGAGGGCTACCCCGATTTCTGACGCCTGTTGGTATACGTCAACCATTCCATTGGTGCCCAGACCAATCGTAATGGGCAGGGCGACGGCCAGCAAGCCCAGCAGAAACCCTCCCAGCGTACCGCGTATGATCGGTTGACGGTTGAGCGGCGCCACCAGGCGGCCGAGAATCTTGTTCAATACCGGAAAGAGTAGGCTCACAGGAACAGCGAGGATGCCCAACACAATACCCACTCCCAGGTGCCACAGCTTCAGATCGTAGGCAGGTGGCGACAAAAGGCCCAGTAACGGTGAGAAGGTGTCTCCACCAAGAAAGTAAAAGAGGCCAAACCCCATCGCCGCCGCCAGTCCGGTGATCAACAGAACTCCAACGTAGGCTGGAGATTGGATGTGGTTCGATTCCAGCAGCATCAGCAGCATCGCAAACGGTGATGAAAACAGGCCGGCGTAGGCGCCCGAAACACTACTAAGGACATTAATTCGGGTGCCTTCGGCATCCATCTTGCGCCGCTTGGAGATCCAGGATCCCAGGCCTGCGGCCAGCATACCGGAGGGCACTTCGGGGCCAAGGCTGAAACCACCGATTAGCGATACCAGTGATGCCAGCAGTGATGCTGGTACCGGCTTTGGGTCCATATACCCTTCATCCACCGCAGTAAATACATCCAGTTCGCTGGCTGATGTAAAGTGATGGATTAAACCTACCAGAAACCCGGCCACCGTCATGATGACAACCATCACCCAAGGTCCGGAAAAGGGAGTCCAGTCTGTGATGCCGGGCGAGATTAGACTTTGGCCCAGGTTCATAAGGCCGAGGAAGATGAACGCCCCTATCGCACTGAGCAAGCCAACCAGTAGGCCCCAGCACAGACGCTGCCAATAAGCTCTTGATCTTAAACTGAAGTCTTCTGACATAATCCCATCTCCTCCACGGGGCCGCCCTCGTTCTCGATCCAGGAATCATCGCCGATGCTTCACCTTCTGGCGCATCTGATAGCGGTTGCCCCCGCCCCCCCGGTCGCCCGAGTTACCGACCGTCCCTCCGTTCTTCTCGTCTCCCTTGTCCCATGTCTATTTCCTATCTACCGATTCCGCTTCGCACCTATTCTTCTTTCAATGCACCGGGAACCTGACCGCAGGCTGCAGCGTGCCGCGCACGGCTCTGCCGGATGGCAGCCATCAGGTCGCTCGGCGTGTCGCCGGACACGACAAAGGCATCGGCGCCGGCAGCCAGGGCCTCTTGCCGGGCGCCTTCGTCGCGGCCAAGCACGATGACTTGGGGCGAGGGCCTGGGGCGCTTGATCTCGGCCAGCAGAGGGATGGGGGCGTAGCCCGGTAGATCCCAATCGAGGAGGACCAGATCCGGGTACGCGGTCCGCAGCAGCGCCCGCAGGCTTGCCGCTTCGGTTACCGTGCCGACCACGAACAGGCCGGGCTCAGCGTCAAGGTACAACTGCAGTGCCAGCTGTAGATCGCGGTGTTGAGCGGCCAAAACTACTTGCATGCGGGGCACCTTTCTTCTCAGACCCAATCCCCAGAT
Source organism: uncultured Chloroflexia bacterium (assembly GCA_963700285.1). Classification (GTDB taxonomy): domain Bacteria; phylum Chloroflexota; class Anaerolineae; order JAAYZQ01; family JAAYZQ01; genus CAWANP01. The sequence goes on from CAVOXA010000009.1 coordinate 219,217, forward strand.
CTGGAGTATACTGAGGTTGTCACCGGTTGTGGCCGAACGCGCAAGGCCGCGCGGTGCCCTCTTGGACCAGGACCGACAATCCTCTAACCCCAGTGTACGGGCAATGACCGGCCGAGACAACGGTCATTGCTCATATCTTGACCTGGATACCCGTCATATCTTTGATGCGGACACCTGTCCGGGCAGGACAAGTACATATGTACAGGTATGGGCGTCTGGGGATGGGAAGAACGAGGATGGAGGATGGACAAACGACGAAGGACGATGGATGACCGGACCAACCTTGGGCGGTTATCGTCTATCGACCTTCGTCAATCGTCCCTGGGAACTAGCTTGTGCTGCAAAGCCAGGGTGGCAGCTTCGGTGCGGTTTTTTACCCCCAGCTTGGAGAGGATGCTGCTAACGTGCATCCGGACGGTGAGATGGCTCAAGGTTAGCGCTTCGCCGATCCCTTTGTTGGTCTTGCCGGCGACCAGCAGCGTGAGGATCTCTCGCTCACGGGGGGTCAGGTCCGTACCCAGGGGGAGCGACTGCCGGGCTGCCGCAGCAAGGACCCTGGCGGCGGCCGAGTCGATGGTCGGCTGCCCCCGATGCGCCGCCCGGATGGCCTCGGCCAGCTTGCCGGGATTGACGTCCTTGAGCATATAGCTGACCGCCCCGGCTTGAATGGCCCGCCGGATCAGGTCTTCCTCGACGAAGCTGGTTAGGGCGATCACCTGGACCTGAGGGTGGGCCTCACGCATGCGTGCTGTGGCTGTTGGGCCATCCAGCGTGGGCATAAGCAGATCCATCAGGACCACGTCCGGCCGGGCCTCGGCACACAGTTCGATGGCTTGGGCGCCGTCCTCTGCCTCGGCGACCACTTCAAGGTCATCATAATTCGACAGAAACACCCTCAGCCCATCCCGGACCATCAGGTGATCATCCACGATCATGACGCGAATGGGAGTTGGTTCACTCATCATGGATCCTCTTTAAGATGACGAATGACGACGATGGACGAAGGATCAAAGTGTCAGTTCATCTGCCTTTCGTCTTTGGTCGTTTGTCCTTCGTCTACCGGCCAGGCCACGGCGACTGTCGTTCCGCGCCCCGGCGCGCTGTCGATGGTCAGCTTTGCGCCGATGGCCAGCGCACGCTCGCGCATGATCTGCAGGCCCATCTTGTCGCCACCAACCGAGGCGGGATCAAAACCGCGGCCATCGTCCTCGATGGACAGTATACCCTGTTCCACCTCTGGCCGCAAGGTCACGCGCACCCGCTTGGACCTGGCGTGCTTCGCAATGTTGTTGAACGCCTCCTGGGCAATTCGATACAGGGCCACAGTAGTGTCCGCGGACAGCTCGTGCTCTCCGTGGATGTCCCATTCCACAGAAATGCGGGTCCGGCCGGTCAGGGTATCCCCCAGGTACTCCAGGAGTCTGCTTAGGTCAGTGGTCTCCAAGGTCCAGGGCCGCAGCTCGAAGAGCAAGGTACGCATTTCGGCCAGGGCGCCGCGCACCAACTGGCGAAGCTTGACCAGGTTGCGCTGGCCTTCCGCCGGATTGTGCGCCCATGTCTCCGGCAGGGCCTCAGCGATCAGCGTGGCGGCATAGATGGTTTGAGTCGCCGCGTCGTGCAGGTCCCGCGCCAGGCGGCTACGTACTTTGGCAGCGGCCGCTGCCTGTGCCTGCCGGGACAAGCGGGTGCTTTCGATGGCGGCAGCCAGGTCGACGGCAATGGTTTCGGCCAGGCGCACCTCGTCCGCCGTGAACAGGTGCCCCGGCTGGTCGCTGTGCGACCCACAGCAGGCCTACGGCCGTTCCACGGATCACAAGCGGGATGAACATGATAGACTGGACCTGCCGGTGTATCAGCAACTCGCGCTCCAGGTCCGACTGCGGCAAGGATCGAACATCCGCGACGACCTGCGGTCTGGCTTCGCGCAGCACCTCGCCGATAACGGCCAGATCGTCCACAGAGACGTCCAACCGGGTGGGGCCGGACTGCCCGGAACCGGGCTCACACCGGATATGGAAATAGAATCCCGCCTCCTCGCCTTCCCGCCAGAGGATGTGCACACAATGAGCGGCAAACAGGCCGGCTATGATCTTGCTGACTTGCGCCAGGGTAGCTGGCAGTTCGGTTGCGGCGGTCATGGTATGGGCGATACGGTTCAGCACGGTCAGCTCCTCGACGCGCCGCCGCAGCGTCTCCTCGGCCTCTATCCGCTCGGTGATATCGGTGCACACGGCAAGGCTGCCCCGGTAGTTGCCCTGGGGATCCAGGATCGGGCTGGCGGAAATGAGCACGGGGACTGTGCCGCTGTCTCGGCGCCGGAAAACCGTCTCGTACGTGTCGGAAAAACCTGCTCTGCGCCGGGCGAGCCAGCCCAGGTGCTGCTCCTGGTCCTCAGCAGGGAAGATCTTGACCGACGCTTGGCCCAACAACTCGTCGCGCGCCCAGCCCACCATTGCACACAGGGAGTCGTTCACGTATGTCAACTGCCCATCCTCGTCCACGACGGCCAGGCCCTCGCGCATGTTCTCGACGAGGAGCCTGTACCGCTCCTCGCTTGCCCGCAACGCCTCCTCGGCTCGTCTTTGCTCGGTGACGTCCAGGATCAGCGCCACACAGCCCGCCACGTTGCCCTGCTCGTCCAGGTGCGGAACATAGTTGCGCCACAGGACATAGGTCCGCCCATCAGCGCCTACGATCTCACCCTCCCACGACACGGCCTGCTGGCTGGCTGTGACTTGCTGTAGGTAGCGTGCGACTTCCGGATATGCTCTGGGGCTGGTGACCTCCTTCACCTTCTTGCCGACGATTTCCTTCTTGGAACGCCCCCAAAATCCTGCGTAGGCGCGGTTGGCGTGCAGGATGGTCCAGTCCGCATCCGTGTAGACGACATAGGCCGGGACGTTGTCGATGATGAGGTCCAGTTGTTGTTGCCGGGTGCGAAGCTCTTGCTCGGCCTGCCTTTGCGCAGTGATGTCCAGGATCAGCACCACAAGGCCCTGCATGTCCCCCTGTTCGTCCATGTGCGGAACAGAGGTCACCCGTGCGAAAAGGCGCTGCCCCGTTGGACTTTCCTGCTGGAGCTCGTGCGTCAAGGTCTGCCGGCTGGCAACAGCCTGCCGAAGGTAAGGGGCGTTGCGCTCATACCCCGCGGGAGGGGCGACTTCCTCATAGTGCCTTGCCCACGACCTGCTCCTTGGAATACCCCCACCATGCTGCCATGGCGTGGTTGGCGTGCAGGATGTTCAAGTCCGCATCCGCGTAGGCGATATAGGCTGGCACGCTGTCGATGATGAGCTCCAGTTCTTCCTGCGCCCGCCGCAGCTCTTCGTTCTGGATCTCCAGCTCGATCTGATGCACGCGCAGCTCGTGGATTAGGCGCCGGGCCTCCTCAAGCGAAAGCGCCTCCAGGTCCTGATCCCCGGTTGTCCTGGCTTTTTCCTCCGCTCGCTGGCGCAGGGTTGTCGGGTCCACCACGCGGTCGGCGCATTCTGTTCGTCCGTCATTCCGGGTCGCCATGCTGACCCTCCTGGGAGATCAAGATAGCGTTTTTTCCTTGCCCTGCTCCAAGGGCCGGGGGTGTGTGCCTGCCCGCTTATCATTGTATCAGCTTTGAGAAGCGGTGTCAACGTACAGGGCTGGGGTCTTGGGATTTGGGATTGAGGTCTATCAGACGCTGCCGGGCCAAGGCCGGCCGATTGAGGCCGCTACGTTCCCTCGGTGTGGGTCGAAAAGACGACCGTCCTTAGCACACCGTCGGCACCAGCGCCCGAGTAGCGGGTGTACTGGATGGCGATGCCGCGTTCCATCGGCTCTTGATGCACCCGCTGCATTTCCTTGGCGCCTTCGAGGGCGAAAGCGGCGATCGGTACGTCGGTGTCCTCCACTTCGAAGCCGAGTCCCCGGATTCCTTGCTTGAGCTGCCGAGCGTTGGCCCAGATCCGCTCCCGAAACTCTAGATGTGACCGCACCTGCTCAACCCCGGCCAAGGTGGCCGCCGCCACTGGCGACGGCGGCGCACTGGCTGCGATCATGACAGGCCCGCTCCGTACCCGGTCGATGAACCCCTTCGGCCCCGGAATTACGCCGCCAAAACCGCCGAATGCCTTGGACAGGGTTCCCCCGAAGAGCAGCCGCTCGCCGACGAGACCATAGTGATCGTAGGTTCCCCTGCCGTGGGGTCCCAGGATCCCCACCGAGTGAGCCTCATCGAGCCATACTGTGCCGGCATAGGCTTCCAGGATCCGTATGTATTCGGGAACCGGCGCGATCCGGCCGAGGGTCGGGAACAGCCCGTCGGTCAGCAGGAGAGGCTTCGCGACGGTGCGAGGTTCTGCTCTAGCTGTATCTTCAGATCTTTGGGATCCATGTGGGCAAACCGATGGACCGGCATACCGGTGGTCATGTCGTTGATACAATAGTGGGGCTGCTCGTCGACCAAGACCACGTCGAACACACCGGCCTCGTGCATCGCCTGTACCCCAGCCATGTAGCTGAGGGTAGTCGTTAATTGAGCTACCGCTGCTCATCCAGTAGTTCATACCCGGCCGCCTTCCAGGCATTGAACCCACCATCTACCTCCAGCACGTTGGTGTAGCCCAAGGCTGCCAGCTCTCGCGCTGCCGTGGTACTCATGTTACCACTGCGGCAGTAGAGCACGATCGGTGCATCTTTATCGGGCAGTTGATCCTGATAGCCGGCAATCTGATCGAAGGGGATAAAGAGATCTGTCTGCTCGATCTCGCCCTCGTACGGAATGTGCACGTTGACCAGGGTAAAATCCTTGTCCTCCAGCATCCCGGCCAATTGCTCCACGTCGATGTCAGCATAGCCGTCCTCGTTCTTGGGGAATTCTCCGCTGGCTGCATTGCCCTCGGCTTCGGGGGCTGCCGGACCACAAGCGGTCACCAGTAAGGCCAGAACGGCCAGGAACCCAACCAGCGGCCATAGATTCTTCTGTTTCATCGTGATACTCCTCTGTTTGGTATATGAACTGACAACGTCTCGAACTGCAATTCCACGCCATTGCCGGTGGGGTCGCGGACCAGAAGGTCGCTCTCAAACTCGCCATCACGCGGGTACTCGACCCGAAAGCCGGACGCCAGCCTCCTCAAACTGGATCAGGGCGTCTTGAAAACTCTCCATTGGCAACGTCTATGGAAAATCTCAGGCCACCGCGGACCAGCGCGGCGACCAGTACGGCATGCGCATCAGACCCTGCTGGGGCGGACGCCTCCTGGGCGTCCGCAGACGAGGGCTCCTGGCTGCGTGCCGGTGCAAGTACCGGTTTGACTACTGTCCGATCCCCCCGCTCGTACAACGTGATGAGCCCCAATGGTCGCCGCAGAGCACCGGCTGCATAGAGCATTAGAACACTATAGCCTGGTTTCGCGCCGGTGGCTCCGCTGTGATCGGGTAAGGTCAGCGTGCCCCTGTCCCTCCTATCTGCCCCAACCACTGAACGCAGGCTGAAGGTACGCTGCACCATCCATCCCTGTCGCTCCAGGGCCTCAACGATCTGCGCCTCGATCTCGTCGAACGGAAGGTCGGATGCAATCAGGTACTCCATGACTCACCTCTGTGCCTCCAGTATACTCGGAGGACCCCCTTGGTGCAAGCGCACTTTGCCCCCTCTCCTCCAGGCTAAACAGCGCATATCACGGCGGCCTCACCATGGGCGAAATGGCCCATAGATTCGAACGCACATTGACGCCGCGAGGAGATCTGTGGTAAGATGAGAGACATGGGAAATCAAAGATCCAGCGAGTCTTCCGGAGGGAGCCGTGACCGACGTCCAGCCGATCCGCGTTGTCCTGGCCGACGACCATGCTGTCGTTCGCAAAGGCATCCGCGAATTCCTCGAGGCCGAGGATGATATCCAGGTCGTAGCCGAGGCCGCCGATGGGGCCGAGGCCGTGTCCCTGGTTGCCGAGCACCGGCCCGACGTGGCCGTACTGGATATCCAAATGCCGGTAATGACCGGTATCGACGCCACGCGGCACATCAAGGCAAAACACCCGGATGTTCGGGTACTGGTTCTCACCGCCTACGATGACGACCCCTACATCTTTGCCCTCCTTCAAGCTGGGGCCAGCGGCTACATGCTCAAGACCGCGGACTCGAGAGAGCTGGTCCATGCCGTCCGGGCCGTGTACCGGGGAGAATCCGCCCTGGATCCAGCCGTGGCCCAGAAAGTGATCCAGCAGTTGACTTCTGGCCGGCCCTTGGGCGCCCAGGCCGCAGTTGAAGCGCTCACCGAGCGCGAGGTAGAAGTTTTGCGCCTAGCAGCCAGGGGCCTGACCAACAAGGCCATCGGGCAGGCGTTAGGCATCAGCGACCGGACGGTGCAGGGCCACCTGGCCAACATCTATGGCAAGCTCAACGCCGGCAGCCGGACGGAAGCGGTGACCGAGGCGCTGAAGCAGGGCTGGATCACCATCGAATGAGCCGCGACGGGACTGAGGGGAACGCGGGGCAGGCTGGCCGGTCGAGAAGGTTGCCCCTCAGGCTGCGCGGGCTGACCTTCCAGATCGTGCTGTGGACGGTCTTGCCCCTGACGCTGGTACTCATCGGCGTGGCCTTTACCGGCGTCTACAGCCACGAGCAGTCCATGCGCCGACTGGTGCAGGAAAGGGACCAGGCGCTGGCGGCAGTCAGCGCTTCCCAGGCCACGGACCTTCTGCAGATCCGGACAGAGGCACTGGCCAGGCTGGCGGCAGAGCAGCCTTTCCACCACCAGGATTACGCGACTGTCGAAAGCTTGCTGGCCGAGGCCGGAGACCTGGATGGGCTGTTTGCGGATTCCGCCGTCCTGGTGGACGAGAGCGGCGATCTGATTGCCAGCGTGTCCTCCCCGCCCCCGTGGACGCAGGACGAACCACTGCCTGCATTGGCCCGCACCGCAATGGCCCAGCAGGACATCGCCATCACGCCTCCCTTTGAGACAGCCCTGGGAGAGTCCGTGGTGCTGATGGGCCTGCCGATCCAAGACGAGGCGGGAACGACCTATGGCGTATTGGCCGCCGTGGTGGCGCTAGACGGCCTGGAGCTGGAGAGCTTGTTGAGCCAGGTACGGGTGGGGGAACGAGGCGCCGTCTACCTGGTGGATGGTTCGGGGCAGATTCTGGCCAGTACCCCGGCGGACAAGGCCCGTTCCAGCTTTGCTGGGCCACAGCGGCCTCAAAGTAGCACTCCAGGATAACAGCCCGGGCGCTACCCTGTGCCACGGACCGGATGGCGAGCGGATGACCCTGGCCTATGCGCCGGTGGACTATGGTGGTCTTGGCTGGCGGGTACTCATCGAAGAACCCTGGCAGGAGGTGGTCGGTCCGGTACTCCGCTACTCCCAGTTTGTGCCCCTGGTGGCCGTGCTGGCGGCCATCGTTTCGGTTCTGGCGCTCTACTATGGCCTGCGGTCCATCGTCCGGCCGCTGCAAGCCCTGGGCCAGCAGGCGGAACGTGTCGCCTGGGGAGATTTCGAGGCTACAGGCTCGCCCGTAGGCGGCGTAGAGGAGATCGAGGATCTGCGCCGGACCCTGGACCAGATGGCCGGCCGCATCCAGAGCTACCAGCACGGGATGCACGACTATATCGCCGCCATGACCGAAGGCCAGGAGGAGGAACGGAAGCGGCTGGCGCGCGAACTGCACGACGACACTGCGCAGTCCCTCATCGCCTTGAACCAGCAGGTGGAGATGGCCCAGAGGCTTCTGACCAAAGATCCGGATCGTGCCGCTGAGCGGCTAGCCTCCATGCGAACCATGCTCACGGAGACAATCGAGGCCGTGCGTCGTTTCAGCCGCAACCTGCGGCCCATCTACCTGGAGGACCTGGGCTTTATCCCGGCTTTGGAGATGCTGACGCGGGAGGCAGACCAGAGGGAAGCCGTCACCCTGCATTTTGTCACGGCCGGCGCGATACGCCGCCTGATGCCCGACCTGGAATTGGCCGCCTATCGCATCGTCCAGGAAGCGCTCAACAACGTGATCCAGCACGCCAGGGCAAGCGAAGCCTGGGTCGAGGTGCGCTTTGAGGACAGTCAACTGGTTCTAGCGGTTCGGGATGACGGCCGGGGGTTCGAGGCCCCCGACCTGCCCGATGCCCTGGCCCGCCGGGGACACTTTGGCTTGATGGGCATTCAGGAACGGGCGCTGCTCTACGGCGGCCAGTTGACAATCCGCTCCGAGCTGAATGGCGGTACAGAGCTGATCGCCAGCCTTCCCACCCGCACTCCAGGATGATCCCCCCGCGCGAGTAAAGATCTATCCTTCTTGTACCGTTATGCTACACCTTTCGTCTGCTTGCTGTCCGGCTTATTCACCCCCATCCTGCAATGCCTTGCGTAGAGGTGCCCCGACAAATGGCAGCCCAAAGAGCGGAGCAAAGACACACCGGTCAAAGATACCGGCAAGCAGAGGCACGAGGCCGATGATGGCCAGGATCCAGCCCACCGTGCCCTGGACGACCAATGGCCCGATCAGGACCAGAGCCAGGCCCACCACGATGCGCGTGATGCGTCCAGCCGGACTTGCCAAAAATCTAAACAATCCTTTCATACTTCTAGACCTCCTGTGAGTTTCCTTCTAGAACCTCCCCTATAAGCCCTCAGTGCGGGTTGGAGCTATGGCCTCGCACGCAGTGCACTCTCTAAGTTCATTATAGTCTGAAGTCAGACCTTTGTCAATTCACCAACGACACGCACTTCCGGGCGTCACCCAAAATCGAGTAAGCGCCAAACATGCCACCTACTACTCTGCAAGGGCGACCTGACCCCGCCAGATGGCGGGGTGAGAACGCGCCGTTCGGCGCTGTTGTCTCCTGCACGGGCCTGCTATACTCTGCCTGGTATCCCATCTACATGGAGGCAACGATGACCGAATCGAAAGGTACCAAGTCAAAGGCATCCCGCAGCGCCAAGCGTGCTCGTTTCGCTGAGCCGGAGGCAAAGTCAGGCGGGGCCTCGCCGGTGGTCCTGATCGCCGGCCTGGTTGTGGTCCTGGCTATTATTGGCGGGATCGCTCTCTTGCTGGCAGGCTCGTCCCCAACGGCCGCCGAACCTGCCGCCGGCTCTCCTTCCAATACTTTGACCAGCAATCGGACGGGCAGCCAGGGCCTGCTGGTCAGCGCCGCGACACAGGGCCACGATCCGTATCCCCTGGCCGTGGCCGAGAATGGCCAGGTACGGCTCCCGCTCTCCACCTTTGACGACTATGAAGCCCACTATTACACCTATATGCACGAAGGCAACTCCATCGAGTTCTTTGTCCTCAAGAGCCAGGACGGCACCGTTCGAGCGGCGTACAATGCCTGCGATGTGTGCTTTGCAGCCAAGAAGGGCTACACCCAAGATGGCGACGAAATGATCTGCAACAACTGCGGGCGCCGATTCCCCGCCGACCAGATCAATGTGCTACAGGGCGGCTGCAATCCCTCTCCTTTGACCCGAACTGTGGAGGGGGATACACTGATCATCCAGGAAGCGGATATTCTGGCCGGCATGGGCTACTTTTAGGGGGTGCCAACGATGCGGTTGAGAGATGTAACCCTACGCAACCTGCGTCGCCGCAAGGGACGCAAACTTTTGCTCGTTGCCGGCATGTCCATCGGGGTGGCGACCGTCGTAGCCCTGATGGCCATCACGACGACGATGCAGGCTGATGTCGCCACCAAGCTGGACGAGTACGGGGCTAACATTCTGATCGTACCCAAGGCCAATGATCTCTCCTTGTCCTACGGCGGCGTTGCCGTCGCCTCAGCAGCCTACGACGTCGGCGAACTGACCGAAGCTGATCTGGACCGCATCCAGACCATCAAGAACGCGCGCAATATCAGCGTCGTCGCGCCCAAGCTTCTGGGGGCCATGCCCATCGGCGGCCAAACGGTGCTGGTGGCCGGCGTGAGATTTGACGACGAACTGCGACTCAAGCAGTGGTGGGACATGGAGGGCGCTGAGCCAAACTCCCAGGACGAGGCTCTGGCCGGACTGCGCCTGGCTCGCACCCTGGATCTGGGCGCTGGCGATGACGTCAACATAGACGGCCATACCTTTCGAGTGACAGGTATCCTGGCCGAGAACGGATCCCAGGATGACGACATCCTCTTCATTGACTTGGGTGCTGCCCAGCAAGTCATGGACAAACCCCAGAGCGTGAGCCTGGTGGAGGTGGCCGCTCTCTGTACCGAGTGCCCGGTAGAGGATATGGTCGAGCAGATCGGCGGCGTGCTACCTCAGGCGCGCGTAACTGCCCTCAGGCAGGCCGTGACGCTTCGTATGGAGACGGTAGGGCAGTTGAGCCGCTTTGCCCTGGCCGTGTCAGCGGTCGTGGTCGCCATCGGTGGATTGGTGGTACTGACCACCATGCTGGGTGCCGTGGCCGAGCGGCGACAGGAGATCGGTCTGTTTCGGGCGCTGGGATTCCGCCGGCAGCACGTGATGAATATTGTACTCGGCGAGGCTGCCTTGGTCAGCCTGGCAGGGGGCATCGTGGGCTGGTTGGTGGGCATGGCCGCAGCCATCGTATTGTCACCACGCTTGGCCAGCCTGACTTCCGCTGTGCAGTGGAATCCTTGGCTGGCCTTGGGCGCAGTCGGCGGAGCACTGCTCGTCGGCCTTCTGGCCAGCCTGTACCCTGCCATCAGCGCCTCACGGTTGGATCCAACTACCGCGCTGCGGTCCTTGTAGGGAGGGTATGGGGCATGATCGAACTTCAGAACCTGACCAAGACCTACAATGGCGGCAGCGTGCCCGTCCATGCCCTGCGGGACGTGACTTTCCACGTCGACGAAGGCCAGTTCGTGGCCGTCATGGGACCTTCGGGTTCGGGCAAGAGCACGCTGCTCACCGTCCTTGGGGCGATGAATCCACCGACACGGGGCCGGGTACAGGTCGACGGAATCGACGTCTATGGCCTCCCGCTTGAACGCCAGGCTGATTTTCGCCAGGAATATGTAGGATTTGTCTTCCAGCAGCTCCAGCTCTTGCCCTACCTCACTGCCCAGGAGAACGTGCTGCTGGCTTTGGCCATCGCCCGCTTGCCCAAGCAGGAAAAACTGGCGCGCGCCCGCGAGGCAATGGAGCGGGTGGGGCTGCAAGGCAAAGAGGACCGGCTTCCCAGCCAGCTTTCGGGCGGGGAACAGGGCCGGGTCGCGGTGGCGCGAGCCATCGTCAACCAGCCGCCGCTTCTCCTGGCCGATGAGCCGACCGGCAACCTGGACCAGGCTACCGGCACACAGGTCCTGGACCTGTTGCGGGATCTAAACAGTGCGGGCCAAACCGTGATCATGGTCACCCACGACCTGCAGGCTGCAGAATATGCGAGTCGCAAGGTAAACATCCTCGACGGCCGGATCGTCGGCGATCACCAGTAGTCCCATTCGACGCAAGAAAGAGCGCCAGCCATGTGGGCCATAGACCCGGGCTGGCGCTGAAGCGCCTACTACGAACCTGTGCTCACCTACCGCGCAACTACTGCTCCGCCTGGTAGCGCTCCACGATTTCGCGGACTGTGGAAACCTCGATGCCCAATTGACCGGCCAGATCGCGCATCCGCAAGTGGGTATCCACTTCCTCGGGCAACCCCAATTCGGCGATCAGAACCTCCAGCGGCACCTGGCACAGGTCGACGACCTCCTGCAGGGTCATCCGGCCTTTGATCTGGGAGCCGGGGAGTGGGCTGCCGTCCTCGGGCGGCAGTACTCCCGACCCGGCACCATCGCCCAAGCCCTGCCCCTGATCGCCGCCCGCACCAGATCCCTGGGGCACATGGTCATCGCCGGCCTCAGGGGTCACAGGCTGCTGTGCAGGTACCGCAGTGGGCACGGCTGGCGCAGCAGCGGGCTCAGCTGGAATCGGAGTCGGCTTGAGAGGAGCCCGAGACGGCGCCGACTCAGGCTCTTCCACTGCCTCAGGAGCCTGTTGAGCATCACCAGGAATCCACGTTCCACCGAGGTAGGCAGCCACAGCAATCCTGAGGGCCCACACTTCCGTGCCCGGCACCAATTTCTCCAGCTCTTTCAGCTCTGTTTCAGGAGGCACTGTCTCATCGGCGCCGATCATTGTATAGAGGACGTCCAGCGGGATGTCATAGGTTTCGGAGACGGTAGCCAGCGTCATCCAACCCTTGATGCCAGCCGGATCGGCCTGGCCGCTTTCGTCCAGCATGACTTCGCCCCGGCCGCTGGTCTGCCAGACACCGGCAGCCTTGGCGATCCATACGCTGCCCAGAAGAGTGAGTACAACCAAAACCGGCATCAGGTACTTGTTCACCTTGATGGACTTCATACTACACGCTCCTTCTTGCTGGGCTTCAGTGCTCCCGGTAGGGCGGGCCCCAGCGTGACACTTAGGGCTCCGTGCCGGGGACAGACGTCCACACACTCCAGGCAGCCGATACAGTCGGCCGAGACTGCCAGATCGGCCTGGGCCACGTCGATCTTGACCGGGCACTTCAAATTGCACACGCCGCAGCCCAGGCACTGGCTTTCCTCGCGCCGGATGCGCAGCAGGCTCAGGTTGCCCATGATGCTGATGGCTCCACCCAGAGGGCAGAGGTAGCGGCACCAGGAGCGCTCGATCAAAACAGCACCGGCCGTGACAACAAGGGCCACGGCGTAGGCCGGCCAGTGCTCGGCCAGGTTGAACTCAAAGATCCAACCCAAGCCAAAGATCGTACGGTAGGGGTCATAGTCCGCGAACCACAGTCTGACGGTGGAGACGGTGGCATAGAGGATGAGGGCCAGGGTCAGGTAGCGACCGTAGGTCAAAACGCGATCTAGCCGGGCCGGGACCTTGATCTCGGGCAGGTGCAGCTTCTTTCGGATCCAGTTGAGCAGGTCCTGGAAGGCGCCAAAAGGGCAGATCCAGCCGCAAAAGGCACCTCCGGCCAGGATCACACCGGCGATCAAGCCCAGCAGCAGGACCAGGTTGGACTGGTGGGTCTTTTGGACAAAGAGCCCTCCGCTGCTCAGCCAACGCCACAGCGTCTCAAAACCGCCAAAGGGGCAGTAGGCGTCGATAGAAGCCAAATGCTCTGTCGTGATGACATTGTGGCGGATACTGCTGACAATGATAAAAAGCCCAAAGCCCACCTGGGTCATGCGGCGAAGCAGTTGGGTGCGAGGCCACTGGACCTTCCTGCTGGCAGTTGCCATGATGGATCCCCCCTTGCCACGTGTTGTTCCCCCGAACTTGGCCAGTGTAATGGCAGACTGTGAAGAAGTTGTGAAAAAGAAATGCATAAACTGTGAAGGCCCAGCAGCCCTCGCATGCCTATTTGGCAGCATGGATCTGTGATAGACCATGGGCAGGAAGGTCAATGAAGCGTGGGGCAAGCGCACGGTTCTCGTGGCCTCGAGGGAGTTGACACCTGCCAATTCCTATACTACACTCTTTTGAATATAGAAACTGTGAGGATACCCGTATCCGTCTGGGCAGAATTCCGTTAGAGTGATTAGTTGATAACCATTGCTTCCATGCCTGCGGACGAGAAGGCTCTGATCCAGTCAGCTCAGCAGGGCGACGCCGAGGCCTGCACTGTGCTGTACAATCGTCATTATGATGCTGTCTATCGCTACTGCTACTACCGGGTAGGCGATGTACACCTGGCTCAGGATCTCACAAGCGAGGTCTTTGTACGCATGGTGGACAAGCTGGACACATTCAGAGTACGTGGGCGGCCACTGCTGGCCTGGCTGTACACCATCGCCCGCAATCTGATCACTGACATGCAACGCCGGCAGGGAAAGGCGGCCCTCATGCCGCTGAACGAAGCATCTGAGTTCCACATGGGTGACGAGGCAGATCTCACCAGAGACGTGGAACGGAAGCTCGAGGCCGACTGTCTGGCAGCCGCTCTCCGGCATCTGACCGAGGAACAACGCCAGGTGATACTGCTCAAGTTCATGGAAGACCTGGATAATGGCCAGGTTGCCCGCCTGCTGGGCAAGACCGAAGGGGCCGTAAAGTCGTTGCAACACCGGGCGCTAGGAGCATTGCGCCGAGCCGTCACGAAAGAACGCTGTTATGAAGCATGACCTTGATACCGCACTGGACCAATGTCTGGTCAATCTGCGCGGTGGGATGGACATCGAGAGTTGTCTGGCACAGTACCCAGAGGATGCCCACAAGCTGCGGCCCTTGCTGCAGTTGGTGACGCAGGTAGGCGGGGTGATCATCCCGGCTTCGTCCTCTGCAGCACGCGCCGCGGGGCAGGAGCAGATGCTGACCGCGCTGGCCAGGAGGCGCGAGCGGGAAGGCGCGACCGATCGGTTCGTCCGTGCCATCAAACGGATGGCAATTGGGCTTGTCCCAGGAAGACTCTGGGGCCCGGCGCCAGGTTGGAGCCTGACAGCCGCCGCACTGCTGGTCATCGTGCTGGTTGTGGCTGGCGGAGTGACTGTCAGGGCCTCAGCAGAAAGTCTGCCGGGTGGAACTCTTTACCCACTGAAACTGGCCAGCCAAAGGTTACAAGTGGCGCTCACCTTCGATGAGGCGAGGCAGCAAGGACTGGAGGTACAGTTTGAAGCCCAAAGACGACTGGATGTGCAGGCGGTGCTCAAGGGTGGCCAGCAGGCGTCCGTCGAATTCCAGGGAGTGCTCCAGCGCATGGAGGGAGACATCTGGGTGGTGGGCGGCCTATCAGTCACTTTGCAGGACTCGACCGAGATCTTGGGGCAGCCTCAGCGGGGGGCCCTGGTCCGGGTGCGGGGCAGCCTGCCCGGCAACGGTAGCCTGCTGGCCACCTGGTTGCACGTGGAGCCAGGCATAACTCAGGAGCCCAGCCAGACACCATCGGCAACGGCAACAGAAACGGTGGTTCCGTCTGAGACACCAGAGCCAACCGACACGCCGCAACCGAGCGACACACCACAACCAACAGAAACTGCTGAGCCAATCGAGACGCCTGAGCCAAGGAGCTCCCCAGAGCCAAAGGAGACGGAAGGGCCGGACGAGACTCCCGAAGCAGGCGAAACCAGTGAGTCCGAGGCGACGTCAGAACCGGTCGAGACACCAGAAGCTAAGGGCACACCGGAGCCCGGGGACGAAGCGGAACCCACCGAAGCACCAGAGCCCGAGGATACTCTAGAACCCGGAGGCGAACCGGACCCGACCGACGCGCCAGAGCCCGAGGATACTCCGGAGCCCGAACACAAACCGAAGCCAACCGATGCGCCAGAGCCCGAGCATACTCCGGAGTCCGAACACAAACCGAAACCAACCGATGTGCCAGAGCCCGAGCATACTCCGGAGCCCGAACACAAACCGAAAGCAACCGATGCGCCAGAGCCCGAGCATACTCCAGAGCATGAGGACGAAGCGGAACCGACCCACGCACCAGAGTCGGACGAGGCGCCAGAGGCTGGCAAAGCAGGTCAGGGTGAGCTAGCCATACCGCCTGACGATTAGGCAGCCTGACCGGATCCTCAGGGTTCAAACCCGGAAGTCTTGCGCCTGGATAGCAGAACCTGACAGGCGACAGTAGCACAAACTGCAAGTGGAGAGGTGACCAATGGATCTTCGCGCGACCAGCTTTGAGGGGCGTCTTGCCCATAACCACGTCAGCCGCAGGCAGTTTCTCAAGTTCTGCGGACTGATGACGGCCACGCTGGCCCTGCCGGCCCACTATACCGGCCGCGTTGCCAAGGCCCTGATGACAGCACCACGCCCGCCCGTGGTCTGGCTCGAGTTCCAGGACTGCACCGGCGACACCGAATCGTTCCTGCGGGCCAGCCAGCCGGGGGTGGACGAGCTGCTGCTGGACATTCTTTCCCTGGACTATCACGAGACACTCATGGCACCGGCCGGTGCCATGAGCGAGAAATCGCTGCAGGACACGATGAGCCAACTTTCCAGGCCAGTACCTCTGCGTCGTGGAGGGTTCGATCCCCACCGCCGCCGGCGGCATCCACTGCATGATCCGCGGCCGGACGGCGCTCAGCATCGCCCAGGAGGTATGCAACAACGCCCTGGCAACCCTCGCCGTGGGCACCTGTGCCTGGGATGGCGGCCTGGCCGCCGCCGCCGCCCAACCCCACCGGGGCGGTTGGCGTCAGGGATGCCGTGCCCGGGCTGCAGCCCGCTCATCAACCTGCCCGGCTGCCCGGCCAATGTCGTCAACATCACGGCGACGATCATCCACTTATCTGACCTTCAACGAGTGGCCGCAGACCGACAGTTCGGGGCGGCCCCACTTTGCCTATGGCGAGGAGATCCACGACGAGTGCGAACGGCACGACCACTATGAGCACGAACGGTTCGTGCTCGGCCTGGGGCGACCAGGGACACCAGCAAGGCTGGTGTCTGTTCAAGATGGGCTGCAAAGGACCGGAAACCCACCACAATTGCCCCTCAGTCAAATGGAATGACGGTACCTGCTGGCCCATCGAGGCCGGGCACGGCTGTCGTGGGCTGCGCCGAAGCGGGCTTCTGGGATCGGATGACACCCTTCTACGTGCCGCTGAACGACGATGAGCATGATGACTAGCGTCAAGCGGCTGGAACTGAACGCTACCTCGTGGCAGGGTGGACAGGATCCAAACCAGGGAAGCTTCCCCCACGAGAACCAAACATACGGAAGGAGAAACCGGTATGTCCGATCCAACGCCCAATGGGGCGAATAAGCTTCATCTGCCGCTCATACAGGGCCATGATACCTCGGGGAGAGGCGTGCCGCCGGCCTCACAGAGGATTGCCATCGATCCCATCACGCGGATCGAGGGACACCTGCGCCTCGAGGTCCAGATCGAGAACGGCCAGGTCACCGACGCCTGGAGCGCGGGCATGATGTTCCGGGGCATCGAGCTGCTGCTGCCGGGGCGGGATCCCCGGGATGCCTGGGTCTTTGCCCAGCGCATCTGCGGCGTCTGAACGACGGTTCACGCCATCTGCTCCGTGCGAGCAGTTGAAAACGCCCTGGGCATCACCATTCCCGACAATGCCCGCATCCTGCGCAACCTGCTTGAAGGCGCCCAGTTCGTCCAGGACCACGTGATTCACTTTTACCATCTCCACGCCCTGGACTGGGTGGACATCGTCAGCGCCCTGTCCGCCGATCCGGCGGCCACCAGCCACCTGGCCCGGTCCATCTCGGACTGGCCCAACTCCAGCCCGGCCTACTTTCAGGGGGTGCGGGATCGCCTGCAGACCTTTGTGGACAGCGGCCAACTGGGCCTTTTCGCCAACGCCTACTGGGGCCATCCCGCGCTACAAGCTGCCGCCCGAGGCCAATCTCCTGGCCGTGGCCCACTACCTGGAGGCGCTGGACTGGCAGCGCGAGATCATCAAGATGCATGCCATTCTGGGCGGCAAGAACCCCCATCCGCAGACCTACCTGGTGGGCGGCATGGCCATTCCGGTCGACCCGAACAGCCAGCATGGCATCAATCCGGAGCGGATCGCCCAGCTGAAGCATCTGGCCGCCCAGGCTCTGGAGTTTGTGCAGAAGGTCTATCTCCCCGACCTGCTGCTGATCGCCTCCTACTATACGGAATGGGCCGGACCTGGGCGAGGGAGTGGGCAACTATCTGGCCTATGGCGACTTTCCCGCCGACACTAGCGGCAATCCGGCTGCCCTGTGGCTGCCACAGGGCGTCGTCTGGAACAAGGACCTCGGCAGCACCGCCAGAAGCCCTGGACCACAACCAGATCCGGGAATATGTCACCCACTCCTGGTACAACTATGCGGAGGGAGACGGCGCTGGCCAAGCATCCGTGGGATGGAGAGACGGACTGGAACTATACCGGGCCGCAGCCACCCTTCGACCAACTCGATACGGACGGCAAGTACTCCTGGCTCAAGGCGCCGCGCTACAACGGCCAGCCCATGGAGGTCGGACCGCTGGCGCGCATGGTGGTGGCCTATGCCGCCGGCCACAGCCGCGTGCGAGAGCTCGTTCGACTCAGGTGCTCGACCAGCTGGGCGTTGGACCTGAGGCCCTCTTCTCGACGCTGGGCCGGGTAGCGGCGCGGGGCATCGAAACGCTGGTCATCGCCGAAAAGCTGCAGGGCTGGATCAGCGAACTGGAAACCAACATGAACAGCGGAAACCTGGCCATCCACAACGGGGCGCAAGTGGGATCCCAGCACCTGGCCGGCCCAGGCCATGGGCTGGGGCATCACCGAAGCGCCGCGCGGTGCGCTGGGCCACTGGGTGCGCATCGAGAACGGGACGATCGCCAACTACCAGTGCGTCGTGCCCAGCACCTGGAACGGCTCGCCCCGCGACGCCCTCGGCCAGCGCGGCCCCTGGGAGAAGGCGCTCATCGGCACGCCGGTGGCCGATCCGGAAAAGCCGGTCGAGGTGCTGCGCACCATCCATTCCTTCGATCCCTGCATGGCCTGCGCCGTGCACATCGTCGATCTAGATGGTCGCGAGCTGACAAGGATCCAGATCGTATGAAACAAGTACCGGGAGCAAGATAGATGTGCCTGGCCATTCCAGCACAGATCAGGTCTATTGACGGCTTTGAAGCACAAGTGGAGATCGGGGGGGTGAGCCGCACCATCAGCGTGGGGCTCACCCCTGATGCCTCGGTCGGCGATTACGTGTACGTCCACACCGGCTTTGCCATCAGTGTGGTTGACGAGGCTGAAGCCCAAGAGAGCCTGCAGTTGCTGCGGGAACTCGCCGATACCTACCCGGTGGAAGAGTTGTTCCTGTCTACCGGCGACCTCGCCCCGCCGTAGCTGACAAGGACGGCGTTGGACACTTTTACACCCAGTGAGAAATGTGGTAAAATAATGGGGCAGCCATCTTGCGGATGCATCCGGCGGAATAAGCTTAGAACAAGCGCACGCGGTTGATCTTGGGCCTACGACAGGCCCCCTTACAGAACGTTCAAGGAGGAGGTAGCAACTATGGATGTTGTTAGGTCGAAATGGCTGATAATCAGCGTCTTGTTCCTGGCTGGCCTCTGTGCCAGCATCGTCGCACTCAGCGCCTGGACCGAACCGGCTGCCGCCGCGCCCGAACTGGGTGCGACGGGGCCCGGTCTTGAAACCGGCTCTCCGGCTGCTGGCAATTATGTCGTTCTAACTTGGAACGATCTGGGCATGCACTGTTACAACCCTGACTTTCAGGACATCGGCGTCCTGCCTCCCTGGAATACCCTTTGGGCGCAGGTTGTCCGGGTGGGGAACCCGCCCCAGATCGTCAGCAGCGGCATCAAGGTGACGTTTGAGTTTCCCGACAACACCTACTCGGTTGGCAAGTCCGACTTCTGGGACCAGAGCCCCTACCGGAGCGGCCAAAACGCTGAACTGCTCTTCAATCTGCCCCAGCCCTTGCCGGCAAACGTAGGCTTGACCGGTACTGGCTTGGCAGGTGAGATGGAGCTGCGCGGAGATCACTTTGTGGCTGAAGGAATCCCGTTGACAGAGTACCGGGACAGTGCCCCCTCAACTCCCTACCCCTACCAGTTGGCGACGGTCATCGCCCGTGACGCCAGCACCGGCCAGGAACTGGCCCGTACCGTGACCGTCGCGCCAGTCTCGACAGAGATGCACTGCGACAACTGTCACTATGACAATGGCCCTGGCAATGAGGATTTCGCCACAGGGGTAGTGGAGCAGAACATCCTGTCCCAGCACGATGAAGAGAACATGGACAAGTACCCAACCGGTCACCAGGGAGCATTGATGAACCGGCGGCCCGTTCTCTGCGCCGAATGCCACGCCTCGAACGCGCTGCAAGCCCCCGGTGCGCCGGGCGTCCCGAACCTGTCGAAGGCCATCCACGACAAGCACGAGGGCAAGGTCCCCGACACGCTGGCGGGCTGCTACAACTGCCATCCAGGCCCCCAGACCGAGTGCCTGCGCGGCGTCATGTCGGACCAATATGACATGGATTGCATGGACTGCCACGGCGGCATGGATGCCGTCTCCAAGAACCCCAATCCCTGGCTCAACGAACCGCGCTGCGACAACGCAGCCTGCCACGGCAGCGCCTACCAGCAGGACCAGCCCCTGTACCGGATGTCCAAGGAGCACGGCGGCGTCTATTGCGAGGGTTGTCACGACAGCACGCATGCCATCGCCCCCAGCGCCGAACCGAATGACGCCATCAAGTTCATCGCCTGGCAGGGGCACGCGGGCACGCTGGACACCTGCACCGTCTGCCACGCTTCTCAGCCTTCGGGTGGGGGTCCGCACGGCTCCGAGCCGTCACAGCGTTGGTACCTCTACCTGCCGCTCGTCGTGCGGAACTAGGCATGCAAGTCGCTCCAGGTGAAGGGAATGCCTGTCGCGGCGCCGCTATGTCGGGCTAGGTTGGGCCTCGAAGGCCTGGAGGAGTTCTGCGGGGGTTCGCTGGGATCGTAACAGCAGAACTCGCAATGAAAAGCGGGAAGGAGCCAAGCTCCTTCCCGCTTTGTACCTGATCGACTTGCTTTTCGCTAGCCGCCCCGCCGTCCCCCGCCAGCCCACAGGGGCCGGCCGTTCTCCTCACGGATGAGCACACTCTGGCCGGTGCTGGCGTTGTCGATCTGACCGATCTCGAGGTCTTCGCCCTCATAGAAGCCGGTTAGTGTCAGGTTGTCACCAACCTGGACCTGGAAACCCTGTTCCTGGACGAAGCGCCAGGCGCGGCCATCTATGACGATCTCTTGCCCATCCACAGCCTGCACGACCAGAGCGTCGCTCGCTACACTGGAAACGCTGCCCTGGACCTCCAGCCAGCCGTCAACCTGGGCCTGGCCGGTGCCACTTCCATCGCCAGATACCTCTGCCTGGCCCAGCCCACCAGAGCCGCCCTGGCCGCGTCCACCCTGACCACGCCCACCTTGACTCGCAAGCGCCTGCTGCTCGGCAGCACGCTGGCCGCTACCCGACCAGGCCGGCCGGCCATCGTCGTCACGGAGGCTGATGGTCTGGCCATCAGCCAGCCTCGTCACCTGGGTCGCCTTCAGTTCATCGTCCTCCCAGTAGCCCGCCACCTGCACCCGGTCGCCGGCCGCAAGCGTGAACCCCTGGGCCTCCATGTAGCCCGGCCCCGTGCCTACTACAATCTCCTCGCCACCATCCGTCTTGACGACCAGATCTACTCCGGTTGCTGGAGCCTGTACCACGGTCCCTTCGTAGGCAATCTGCTCACCCGAGGGAGCTTCAAAGTTGGGATACTGCCGCTCGGCAACACCAGCGCCCTGCCCATAGCCACCGCCGCTATACCCCTGGGTATCGACCCCTGCGCTCCGGCCCCGGCCATAGCCCTGACCGCCTGCCACTGCCTCGCCTGCCAAGTCTCCTACCTCGACCCGGCCCTGACCGTAGCCCCGGCCCTGTGCCTCGGCCACATTCTCTGTCTTGTCCAGTGTGCGAATTATACCTCCCGCCACCAGGACCCCAATCAACCCCACCAACAGCGTTCCCAACACGATTTTCTTAATCATCTCGTTCATCCTTTCAGTCAGTCTGTTCTCTTTGTTTCGAGTCCCAACGTTTCCAAGTGTACCTTCACGTGATTGTCTTTGAAGTACGAATTTCGTTCCGCCCTATACTTGATCACTACTGGCCAGAACAGCCTTGCCTGGCACTTGCGACGGTCCAGTCTGCGGCTGGGGCAGCAGCGAGAGGAAAAACCGGGCGGTCACATTCTTGACCCAGCGCCAGTGGATGGCAAAGTGAAGCACCGCTGCTACGATCACGACTACTCCGCTCCAGGTGTGGATCAGGTCCCAGGTAGTCCGGCTGAAGAGAAAGCCTGGATCCCAGTTTGGATTGCGCCCGCCCTCAAAACCACCGGAAGGGCCAAAGACAAAGTAGATGCCCGACAGGGCGCAGAGCAGAAAGCTAATGGCAATCACGAGGTTGATGGCGACATTCACTTTGGCTCCCTTGGAAAGCTTGGGGCCCTGTGGCCGCATGCCGCTCACCATACGCCCGCTCATCCTCTTGACCCACTGCCAGTGGATGGCGAAATGGACGACGATTGCCACGATCATCAGCAGGCCACCCCACAGGTGCAGGTCACTCCAGGTGTGGCGGCCGAACAGGATGGTGAGGCCATAGGTCGCATTGCGCCCGCCCTGGTAGCCGCCCGAAGGCAAGAAAAGAAAGTAGACTCCCGTCAGGGCAGCCACGATACCGCCTATTAATACGGCGAGATCGATGAGCCAGTTCTGTCGTGTTTGCATCGACATTCTAATGGGTTTGGGATTCTTCATCATTTCACCTCGGGTTCTCCCTCAAGTAGTCGTCTTGTTCCCGCAATTTCTGGCCCCATTATGACCGAGAATCGTGAAGAAGCTGTGAAGGACTTTTGAAAGTTTCATGTGGACGCTGCTGCAGCAGGCTAACCAGCCACACAATGCGCGTGCCTATCCTTGACCGGCCAGACGAATAGGCCTTTACTTGGGACACCCAGGAACGAATCATCCTCTCTATTTCCTCAAGAGACGACTGGACAGCGAATGCCCGATGTGCTATAATCGTGAATGCCGGAACAATCTTGGGTGAGCGATTCACCCCAATTCAAGGAAGGAGTTGCCGAGATGAACAAGATACTGAGCGACAGACGCCTGGTACTTGCCCTTGCCGGTACCTTACTGCTGTTGGCCCTGGTGGTCAGCGCCTGTGGGCCTGGGGGTGGCACTACGGAGACCCTGGTCGTATTGATCGACAACGATGAAGGGCCGATCACACCAGCCAACTTTAACACCTTCATTGGCTATTATATGGGCGGCTGGGTATATGATCAACTGTTCGTCCGCTCAACGGACCTGATCTCAGTGCCCGCCCTGGCCACGGAGGCCGAATCAGAGCGACGATGGGCTGACCTGGGAGTATCACCTTGCGCGAGGACGTCAAGTGGCACGATGGCGAGCCCTTTACGGCGGATGACGTGGTCTTTACCTACAACTGGCTCAAGGCAGCCGGCCGGGCCCCAGCCCTGGAGGTGATGGACACCATCCAGGCCAACGGTGAGCATGGGGTGACCATCAGCCTGCAGGAGCCAAGTCCATTCTTCCTCGACGAGGCTCTGGCCCAGTACTATATCATGCCCGAACACGTCTGGAAGGATCAGGAACCGGTCAGCGGGGAACTGAGCCAGTTCCAGGGCAAGATCGGCACGGGGCCTTACAGACTGCTGGAGATCGTTCCCGGTGAGTCATACACCTTCGAAGCGAACCCCGACTATTACCGCGGGGAACCACTGGTACAAAACCTGATCGCCAAGATCGTAAAGGACCGCACCCAGCAGTTCAACCAGCTTAAGGCTGGTGATGCGTCCGCTGTCCTGTCCTCAGTCCCCCCGTCGCTGGTGGAGGAGCTTGCCGGGACAGAAGGCATCGACCTAGCCCAAGGATCCGATTTCTTCAACTATGTGTTCTATGCCAACGGCTCCCGGCCCCCATTCGACAATCCAAAAGCACGGCAGGCCATAGCCCTGGCCATCGATGCCCAGAAGCTGGTGGATACCGTGTTGCTGGGACAGGGCATCCTACTGCCCGTGAGCTACTACCACCCGGACCTGCCCTGGGCCATAAACATTCCTGGTGAGTACAACCCGGAGGCGGCGAAGGCTTTGCTGGACGAAGCGGGTCTCGTGGACTCTGATGGCGACGGCATTCGGGAGGTCAATGGTGGGCCGGCCAGCTACGAGGTCCTTTGCGATATCAACAACACCGTAGAAGTGCGATCCACTGAGCTGATCGTTGACATGCTGAAGGACGTCGGCATCCAATCAGAGCAGCGCTGCATGGACATTGACACCGCGGTGACCTACATCTGGCCCAGCTTTGTGGCCGTGCCCGACCCCGAGTATGGCCTCGGAATCTGGGGCTGGTCTTCTGCCCCCCAGATCCAGCGCGGGTTCCTGCGTTTCCTGACCAACTGCAATCTCGAAGAGATTGGCTGGGCAAACTTGACGGGAACCTGCGACCCCACGCTGGACGAGCTTTTTGCCGAGTATGTGACCAACCCCGACCCGGCCCGGCAGGAGGAGCTGGCGAAGGCTATCCAGGAGCAGTTTGCCGAGACGCTGGTCTTTATCCCGATCATGTCCCCCGGAGGCAATTTTGCCTATCGTCCTGCCGACTATGATGGCTGGCAGTATATGAAGGGGACAGGGATCATGACCCTGTGGTCCTTCTTGCCGGACGACGCGGCAGAATAGGCGCGCCTGGTTTGCAGCCTACGTGTCGAGCCTGACGCTGCGCTCGTTGAGAGAGGTCATCGATCCACAGATAAGTGGGTTTGAGGACTGCCTGATCAAGACCAGCGCAAGCCCGAGTACCGTCCACCGGGTGGCCCTGTCCTATCCACAGGGCCACCCGGGTGTGCGGTCGGTGATCGTCAAGTCGATCGCACCGGTCTGGTCCGGCGATCCCCACGGCCCGGATCGGGAAGCTGGCTTCTACACCAAACTGTTGCCTTGTCTGGATGTAGAATCCCCGGACGTGTATCATGTTGGTATCGAACCGAGGAGCCAGCGCCGCCTGATCGTGATGGAGGACATTTCGGCGAGCCACCGCTTCCCGCCGCCGACCCACCACTGGAAGCCAGACGAAGCGGAGTACATGGTCAAGGCCTACGCCCGGCTGCACGTGAACGGCCAGCGCTGCCTGCCACCAGAGAATGAGCGAGACTGGATGTGGCGCATGGCGCTCCACGAAAGAGATTGGGAGCCCGAGACACTGGCGGGCATGGTCTATGAAATCGCCGTCCAGGGGATGTGGGCGCCTGTGCCACGGATAGAGAAACTGATCGAGCGAACGCTGGCCGATCTCGCGCATTTTGCTCGCCATGCGCCGACCCTGCTGCACAACGACGTCTATCCACCGAACGTCGCGCTGCCGCTTGACCCAGGGGGCAAAGCAACACTTCTCGACTGGGAGATGGCTGGCTGGGGGCTGGCCGAGCTCGACCTGGCTTTTATGTTCCTGCAGCCGTTTCGTAGCGCTCAGTACCTCGATCGGGGCAAGGTGCTAGGCAACTACTGGGCGCAGCGCCAGGCGCTGGAGGGGGCATGTCCGCCTTTCGAGGAGCGGCAGGCTGTTCAGAGTCACGCCGACGCATTGTGGGCCCTATCTCTGATTCCAGTGGCCCACAGAGTGGCAGCCAAGCCATACCCCACCGGGTCCGCGCCCCAGGTCTACTGGGAATCGATGTTTGGTGTGCTGCATGAGCGGTTATCCGACCTCTGTGGTAGGCTCTAACCAAGCTGCCGACAACGCAGCGACAGACTGAGATTGATCCTGTGATGAGGAACCCCTTTCGCCGGCCAATTGTATACGCCATCACTTTTTTCCTGGCCATTACCCTAAATTTCTTCCTGCCGCGCCTGATGCCTGGGGATCCGCTAGCGCTCATAGCTGGCAACGCCGTCCGCCAGATGAACGCCGAGCAGATCGCCAAGCTGCGCGACGTCCATGGGCTGGACAGACCGCTGGGCGAGCAGTACCTACGCTACCTGGGCCGGCTGGCTCGGGGCGACTTGGGCCAGTCCTATCGCTACAGCGGCGGTAAGACGGTGCTTCAGGTCCTGGCCGAGCGCTTTGTCTGGACCTTCTTTTTGGTGTCGGTCAGTCTCACCTTAGCCCTCGTCATCGGTTCCGCCCTGGGCGCGTGGGCTGCCTGGCAGCGGGGCCGGGCCAGCGACCTGGGTTTGCTGACCGGTCTTTTCACCCTGCGCGCGATGCCCAGTTTTTGGCTGGCCATGATGCTGATCCCTATCTTTGCCATCAGCCTGCGCATCTTTCCCGCCGGGGATTCCTATTCATTCCCGCGCCCTACCGGTTGGGTGGCTGTGGCCGATGTACTGTGGCACGCGGTGCTGCCCATCACGGTCCTCATGCTGGCCTATATCCCGACGGCCTTTGCCATCATGCGCTCCTCGCTGCTGAGCGTGCTCAGCGGTACCTATGTACGTACCGCGCGGGCCAAGGGCCTGCCCGAAAGGACAGTCCTGTATCGCCACGCCATGCGCAACGCCCTGCTGCCCGTGCTCACAGCTTTTGCGCTGGACTTTGGGCAATTGCTGGGCGGCGTGCTGCTCATTGAAACGGTCTTTAACTACCGGGGCATGGGCAACATGATGTTTGAGGCTGTCAAGAGCCGGGACTATCCCTTGCTCCAGGGCGGGTTCCTGGTCTTTACCTTGGGCGTGCTGATCATCAATTTGATCACCGATTGGCTATACACACGCTTGGACCCCCGCTTGAGAGGGGGTCGCGCATGAGCGATGGTAATGAAAGGAGGGGTTGGTCGCTCTTGCCTCGCCGGCCAACCTCTCCGTCCCAGATCGAGCAGCGGATCCCGCGCCGGTTGTCCAGTTACGCTGGCATTCTCGGTTTTGCGACACTCACAGGGTTGATCCTGCTCGCGGTCGTTCCCGGCCTGGTGGCGCCCTATGATCCGGCAGAAACGGTAGGACGCCCCTTGCAGAGGCCCAACGGCCAGTTTCTATTGGGTACGAACGACATTGGCCAGGATCTGTTGAGCGAGCTGATCTGGGGCACCCGCGCCTCCCTCGCCATCGGCATCATCGTAGGATTTCTGGCCGTAGTTACGGGGACGATAGTGGGGCTGGTTGCCGGCTACACATCGGGAGTGCCAAGCGCCCTACTGATGCGCCTGACCGACCTCACCCTCGTCCTGCCCTTCTTGCCGCTGGTCATTCTGCTCAGCGCCTACGTGGGACCCAGCCAGGGCAACGTGATCCTGATCCTGGCCTTTGTATCCTGGGCCGGACCCGCACGCCTGATCCGATCCCGCGTGCTGTCCCTGCTCACTGAACCCTACATCGAGGCGGCCCAAGCCATAGGCTGTACGAGCCGGAGGATCTTGATGATTCACGTCTGGCCTGGCGTGCGGTTCATCGCTCTGGTGCAGTTGCTCCTGGTCGCCAGCGCCGCCATCCTGGCCGAGGCCAGTCTCAGTTTTCTGGGTCTGGGCGATCCGTCGGCCAAGAGCTGGGGAACCATGCTCTATTTTGCCCGGGCCAGCGGTGCGTTCCTCACCGATGCCTGGCGTTGGTGGGTGCTGCCCGCCGGTGTGATGATCACCTTGACGGTCCTCAGCCTGGCACTCATTGGCTATACCGCCGAAGAGGTCCTGGAGCCAGGGTTGCGCACATAGCCAGTCCATGCTAACATGACCACGAGACCGTTGGAATGATGCTGTATGCAAGCCGGTGGGAAAATCATTTTTGCCCATCCGATCTGTCATGTCCTCACTGGCGGACATGACAAGCGATCTTGTGGTTGTTCCGCCGAACTTGATACGCTACCATTGGAGAAGAATGGAGAGGCCCTGAACAAAATGTCCAAGCCCGCAGCCACCTGTCATTTGACCCCTGAAGAGGACTTTCTCTGGAACTGTGCTCGCCAGTGGCGTGCCCCGTCGATGCCTGCGTGTACTGCCCAGCTTGATTGGCAGCGACTCATCGAGATGAGTCGCTGGAATCGGATGCAAATCCTCCTCCATAGGGTACTCGCTGGAACCGGCCTGCTGGATGACCTGCCAGCCGGGGCAATGGCGCTGCTCCGCGAGGACATCGACCGCTATACAGAGAATGCCGAAATCCTGGGGCGGGGGCTGCGACGCTACTTATCCCTTGCGGGACAGCGGGGCGTCGAAACCGTGGTCCTCAAGGGGCTCTCCGTCTCGATCAAGATCTACGGCGATCCGTCCATACGGCCGGGCGGTGACGTTGATCTCCTGGTCCGCAAGGATCAAGTGGACGCCTGCGTGGCTGTGCTGGAGGAAATGGGGCTGGGTCGCTATTGGCCCCATCTCATGGACGACGCCTACTATGGGCGCCATCACCTCCACCAGCAGAGGTGCTCGAAGGACACCAAGATCTGG
Source organism: uncultured Chloroflexia bacterium (assembly GCA_963700285.1). Classification (GTDB taxonomy): domain Bacteria; phylum Chloroflexota; class Anaerolineae; order JAAYZQ01; family JAAYZQ01; genus CAWANP01. The sequence continues at coordinate 247,013 of CAVOXA010000009.1, forward strand.
TTCGAGGCCCATTGGGCCCTGGATCATCCCTACACGCTGCTGACCATCGACTACGAAGCGCTGATGGACAGAACCACCCCGGGCGAGCTGCTGGGAGGTTCTGTGCGGGACCTGGCCCCCCCTGATCTGCTGCTGAGCCTGGCCGCGCACCTGGTCAAACACGCCGTTTACCTGCCCAGCGCAGTGGATCGGCCCGATCTACGCCGCATCATCCTGGCCGACGGCATGCTGATGTACTTTGTGGATGTCGCCGAGGCCGTCAAGAGGTACGACGATGAGATCGACTGGCCCTTCCTGATAGCGCTGGCCCAAGCATCGGGGGCAACCACGATCCTGGGTTCGGTGCTCCGCATCTGCCGCGACCATCTGGAGGCCGCCGTGCCCGGCTTTGTGGTGGACGAGCTGCCGATACGCGCGCCCAAGGGTTTAACGGCCCGGATGATGAAACGGCTGATCGACTATCAAGTGGCGACGCACCAAGGGCAGGATCGCAGCCGCTTCTGGGATTTTATGTTGATGACCGACGAGTCCTTCATCCTGCGCCCCATTCGCGCACTGGATACGGCAGCCTACTTTGTGCCTGGTTCGGATTTCCTGGAACGCCGCTACGGAGGAGCATCGTGGGCACACGCGGCTGGCCACGTGGCCCGGGCTACAGAGCAATACGCCCGCCTTGGTGTAGACACCGCCTACTACAGTTGGAGACGGAACCGGCGCCGCAAATCCCTGGCCCAGAGCGCTCCAGCGGCTGACGTGCCATCAGGCGATCCTTTGGCCGGCAGCGACTAGGAGAGCCAGCAACCATCGTGGCAGCGCTCAAGGGCAGCATTCTTGGTGCCTGGAGGCTTGTCTCGCCTGCAGCCCGGCAGACAGCCTTTCTCTTTGGTGTAGACTCGTTCACCAACATCGTGGACTATGGATTTCACGTCTTTCTGAGCAGGGCGCTCCTGCCAGGACAGTTTGCTGTCGTGCAGACCATCAATGCGGTCTTTCTCATCCTGGTCACAGCTTTTGGCGTGACGCAGCCGGTGATGGCCCGCTTTGTGGCCGAATCGGAAATAGGGGACGATGGCGCAGCCACTGCCGGCGGTCCACCGAGCCGGGTCATCTTCCAGCGCTTTTTTCGCTTCAGTGCTATTCTGGGCCTGCTCTTGGCGGGTTTGGTCTGGCTGGGACGGCATCCGGTGGGTCAGTGGCTGAACGTGCCAAGCGCTGCGGTGGGCTTGGGGGCGACCATGATCTTGCTGGCTCTACTGCGACCCGTGGTGGGCGGCATGCTTCAAGGAGCACAGCGCTTCGTGGCCTTTGGCTCGACGCGCTCCATCCACGCCGTGGGCCGTCTTGTGACAGGCGTGATCCTGATCAGTCTGGGCGGTGGCGCCCTGGCTGCCATCGCGGCTTTCCCCATCGGCGGCGCCCTGGCCTTGTTGGGGGGGCTGCTCTTCCTGGGCATGGCGGTCTGGCGGCCGGGTGCCCCGCCACAGAAGCAACTCTGGCGCGACGTCTTTCGACTATCCGCCGCCGCCTTCGTCGCCTTTGCGGCTTATATGAGCATGATGAACAGCGATCTGATCTGGGTGAACCGCAGTTACTCGGGTGAGATAGCCGGAGCCTATGCTTCCGCCGTCCTGTTGCGTAGGGTCATGGCTTTGTTGCCTGGCGCGGTTTTGGTGGTCATGTACCCACGGGTAGTGACCCGGGTGAGCAATGGGCAACTGCCAGACTCGATCTTGTGGAAGGCGAGTGCCGTGATCTGCGCATCCACTCTCGCGCTCACCGGACTTTATGTCTCCTTCGGCCCAACCATCATGACCGCCGCTTTCGGCCAGGCATACGGCACTGCCGCCCCCTTGCTAGGATGGATGGGGGTGGGCATGCTGGGCTATGGACTGGCCTCCATCTGGATGAACCTCTACCTGGCGACGCGGCCGCTACCTTATGTGAGCCTGTTGGCAGCGATGGCCGTAGCGCAACACCTTCTGCTGGCAAGTTTCCAGGAGAACGTCCGCCAGGCAACGGCCATCTTTGTATCAAGTGGCTGGGTACTGGCCTTGGGCGGCCTGCTGATCTACCTGTTTGTGCTGCGCCCGCACCTGATCCGGACACCAAGCGAAGGCAAGTCTTGAAACATGGATATTGACACACTTTACGACAGCCACAAGGATCACCTGGAGGATTTCTGGTCGCGACGGCAGAACCGGGCCCGTTTTGTCCGGAAGGTAATGCTGTTCGACCGGACCGTTGTACTGCGCAGCAATGATGAGCCGGTATTGGCCGCTATTGAAACCTGCCTTCCCCAGTACTCCAGGGCGCGCCAGGCAGGGCTGCCAGACTTTTCTATCCAGATCGTGGTTCACGCTGCCCCCCAGAGTCCTGGCGCCGCACCCGACGATCTAATCGACTACATACAGTATACAGGCAACGAGCAATGGCTCGCAATGCAATTGGGTGCCTGGGGACACTGCCATGTAGACCTGGCCCGAGGCGAAGCGGTGGCAGTTCTGACCCCCCAACTGGCCCAGCGGCCCGACCTCGTCGGCCGCTGTCTGCTCAACACGATTATCACCAACTTTTTCATCGCCAGCGGCTACGCGATGCTGCATGCATGCTGTCTCTATCATCAGGGGCGGGCTGTGCTCTTGATGGCTACCCACAACAGCGGAAAATCGACGACCGCACTACGTCTGGCCCTGGCCGGCTACCCGTTGCTGTCGGACAGTATGATCTTTCTGACGCCGGGCGGTGACAGGCCGCAGTTGCTGGGCTTTCCGGTGGGCCGGATCAAGCTGCGCCGGGATATGGTGCCCGCTTTTCCAGAAGTAGAAGCTCTGCTGGCGCCGGAAATGGTTCGTGGTGAGACAAAGTACAGTTTTGACCTGCGCCAGCTTGACCCAGCGCTGGTCTGCGAGGAAGCGGCTACCCCTGCCGCCATGGATCTCTGCCTGCTGACCCGCGGCAGCGGCAGCGACACCCAGCTATCGCCAGCCTCCAGGCAAGCCGTAGAAACCAGCATCATGGAAAATAGCTTGTTCTACGATACGTGGCAGGTCTGGCGCCGAAACTTGGTCAGCATCGAGCAGATCGTGGACGTGGCAGGGTGGCACCATCTGGTCATCGGCAGAGACCCGGAGCAGGTCGTCGCAGCGGTTCGAGGTTTGTGGAGAGCGCCTTGAACGCCTTTGCCCGACTGCACCAGCGCCTCGTGGATTCTGGAGAAGCTGGGTCACCTGGTCCTTTGTCCCGGCAGCGATTCTTTGTTCTCCTGGTCATAGGCTGCGCGCTCCTGGTCTTTGTGATCACCTACTTTGCACGGGTTTCCTACTCGAGATCGGATCCTCTACCCAGCCTCCTGGTATCCCAAGCCATATTGCAGCAACACACAATCAGACTCGATGCCTACATGGACTCGCCAATCCTGGAGCGGCCGGGATTTACCGCAAAAGCTGAAAATGGACACAACTACTACTACTGGCCCCTCGGTCCCTCCGTCTATTCGATCCCCTTTGTGTGGCTGGCGAATCTGTATGGAAAGGATATGGCTGAGCCTAACCAGAACGATTGGGTACAGAACCTGATCGCTGCTGGCCTGTGCTCCCTGGTATTTGTCATCCTCTACAAGATCTGCCGGCGATTTGTCAGCCCTGGGGCCAGCCTGGTGATAGCAGCGGTCTCCACGTTCGGGAGTGCGCTCATCAGCACCATGGGGACAGCACTCTGGAACATTGACTATGCCGTGCTCTTTATCGCGCTGGCCCTCCTGCAGCTTATCTACCTCGAAACGGGAGAACCAGAACAGACCAATCCTACCCTTCTCGGCGGGCTACTCTTCTGCGCCTTTTTCTCCCGACCTTCTACCTTGACTTTTATCTTGGTTACCCTCGTCTTTCTGCTGCTCAGACACCGCCGGGTCTTTGCCAAGGCCGCAGCCGTGGCCCTTGTTCTGCTGGTCGGCTTCCTGGCATTCTCCTGGCTGGAGTACGGGCAACCCTTCCCCGACTATTACTCGGTGGGCAGGCTGCAGGTAGATAGGGGCCCGCTCTGGGTGGCCCTTTACGGGCATTTCCTCAGCCCTTCGAGGGGCATTTTGATCTACAGTCCTTTTTCCGCCCTGCTGCTGGCCGGTGTTTTGGCATCCTTCTGGAGCCTGCGCCGGGATCCCTTGTTCTGGTTCGGCGCTACCTGGTTTGGCCTGCACATTGTCGTTGTCTCGAGGTCCACTATCTGGTGGGGGGGACATTCCTACGGGCCCAGGATCCTGACGGAGGTGATCCCGGCCCTGGTTCTGTTCACAGCCCTCCTGTGGCGCGCCGTCTCCCGGAAGTACAGCCTGCGCGTGCAGAAAGCCGTTGTGGCCAGCTACATCCTCCTTGGACTGGCCGCGGTATTCATCAACAGCTATCAGGGCCTCTATAATCCCAGTACACAGCGCTGGAATGGTACGGGACTGGATCCCAACGTGGCCTATTCTGCCTACGTACTCGATTGGCGATATCCACAGTTCACGGCTACCTACCCAGCCATTTGCGCTCGAAATCGCGAACTTTTGTCCCACGCGCTCGAACGCGGCGCCTTTGACCTGGCAACCTACAAACCGGGCGACACGATCACCTATGCCAGCGGCATCGACATCATCCCTCCCACACCAGTCATGTCGACGGAGGCCGTGAGCCAGGTTCCGGACGAGTGGCTTGTCCCCCACTCGCACCAGGTCTTGCTCCCTGCCATCTCTTTTGCACGAGAGAATGCCATCTTTGTTGGCTGGTCAGAGGCGAGGAATGGTACTCGCTGGTCCGAATGTACGGAAGCTGGCATCGTCTTTGAGCTCGGAGAGGTGGATCTTGAGGATCAGCCATATTTGCTCGAGATCTCGGCCGGGTCGCTGGGTGTGCAGAGGGCGAGCGTCTACCTCAACGGGGTTGGCATCGGTAATCTCGTCTTCCCGGGACCTGTGACGGCGCCCAGCAGGCGCACGATCCCGTTCGATGGGGCGCTTCTTGACCCAAACGGCCTGAACGAAATCAGATTCCACCTGCCCGACGCCAGGTCGCCAAACAGACGCGACCCGCGCATTCTGGGTTTGACCTTGATGGACCTGCGCATTGACACTACCAGCGAAGTCGAGCCATAGCGCGCTCGTCTCTGTCTGGAATGGAGGAGGCAGACCATGACCGTACAACTGGACATTCGTACCCGGACCCAGAGCGAGCTCCAGGATATCACGGCTGAAGTGCAGCGCGCCCTGGCTGAGACCGGCGTACAGCAAGGGGTCTGCCACATCTTTGTGCCCCATACGACGGCGGGGGTAACGCTCAACGAGAACTGGGACCGTGATGTCAGGGGCGACCTATTGCGCGCTTTGGTGGCGATGGTCCCTGATGTGCCCTACCATCACGGCGAGGGAAACTCGCCGGCGCACCTCATGTCCACGCTGGTGGGGGCCAGCGAGACGCTGCTGATCGAGGGGGGCAGGCTGGTACTCGGGAGCTGGCAAGGGGTGTATCTGGCCGAGTTCGACGGTCCTCGCCAAAGGCGGGTGTTGGTCAAGATGGTACCTGACGTATCGTAGGCTCAGTCAAAGACGACGACCTCTTTGCCGTGTAGCTTTTCCAGCACCCGGCTGGCGATCAGCTCCAGGTGCAAGTTCACGGCCACGAAATTGAGATCGTCCGTCGGGATCGTCAGGACAGGGCACAGCGAAAAGCCATCCACCCAGGCATCGTATAGCTCGTTAAGCTGGGTAAGGTACTCCGGGGCAATCTGTTGCTCATAGTCGCGCCCCCGCTGCCGGATCCGCTCCTGCAGCACAGGCACCGAAGCCTGCAGATAGATGACCAGGTCGGGTGGGGGCAGGATGGTGATGACCGTCTGGTATAGGTCCCAGTAGCTTGCCCAGTCTCGTTCACTCATATGTCCTTGCAGATGCAAGTTTCGGGCAAAGATCTCGGCATCCTCGTATACGGTGCGGTCCTGGACGACCGTACCGGGCCGGTCGATGATCTGGCGGTGATGGCCCAATCGTCGCGACAGAAAATAGACCTGGGAGTGAAAGCTCCAGGTACACATATCCTTGTAGAAATCGGCCAGGTAGGGATTGTCGTCCACCGCTTCGTAGAAGGGTTCCCAGCAGAGGTACTCGCTCAGCTTGCCCGTCAGCGTGGACTTGCCCACCCCCACGTTGCCGGCCACGGCAATGAACTTTTTCATGCTCCTGTCTCTCCTCTCGGTCTCCGCTGGGGCTCGGTCGAGGACCTCGCCCAACCGACGCGCTGATGAACTTTGACAACTTGGTCGGGTCATTCCGTGACCTCGTCATTCTGAGCGCAGCGAAGAATCTCTTCTTCCCTTTTCAGGTGATTCCACTTGAGTAGGTGGAGATTCTTCGCCTCCACTACGCTCCGGCTCAGAATGACGAGCCTATGGGAACCGCCTATTCAGCTCGGACCCCACTACCGATTTAGGTTGTCAACAAGCATAAGCGCGCATCACGAACCAGACGATTGTCGGGGTTGGGGCCTAGTTGTCAGAGATGGCCGGGCTGGGTCGTCCGGCAGCGGTAAAGACCAGCTCGGTGCCCAGGTAGAGCTGGTCTCCCCACCCGGCTTTAACCAGTACGTCCCGGTCTTCCCTGGTCATCTGCACTTCCACCTGGGCGGCACCCACCTTCCGGGCCAACGCCTCGATCCAGGGTACCATCTGTTCCTGGGCGAAGGCTATCGCCTCATCCAGGTCATAGAAATCATGGATCCCCTCCGGCAGGTGAAGGCGCAGCAGCTCGCCATCCTCCATGGGCGCAATGAGCACGCGCTGGCGCTGCACGACGCCACCGGCCACGGCACCGACGGCGTTGGCCACTTCGGCGTAGGGCGGAATGATCAGATCCGTGTTTAGCCGTTCAGCGACCCGAGGCATGTAGGCTTCCACCGGTGCGCCGATGGCCACGATGGGCTGGCGCAACGTCAGGGAAAAGCCCAGGTCGCTCCCGTGCCCATCGTCCAGCGCCCGCTCCAGGAGCGCTGCCGCCGTGGGCTCTTGATCCCAATCCGGGAGACGGCACTCATCGCTCAGTACCTTGCTCACCAGGGCCGTCGCAGCCCGCCGTGACACGCCTTCCACCACATCGCGGCAAAAGTCATCCGGAGCACGGCGGCCATGAGCCGCCAGTACCCGGGCGCCCAGCCTTGCCGCCTCGGCATCCCACAGATCGAGGCGGCCCAAGGCATGCAGGGCATCCGTGGGCGTGAAACCAGCCTGCTGCACCAGTCGCTCGGTAACCAGGCGCTCAATGCGGCGCAGTACCAGAGCGCCATAGCGGGACTCTTGCACAAGCGCCGGCAGAGATGCAGGCCCCCGGGCCAGCCGTTTCAGGATGGCGGCTTCGTCGTCGTCCAACGACCGTGTAGGGTGCCGGCGCGCCAGCAGGAACTGAACCGCGACATCGTCGCGCGGAGGCACCGTGGCCTGGCTGCGAAGCTCACTGACCACCTCGGGATACTGGCTGGCCAGCAAGCTGAGTGGCACCACCCGGCGCGGACCGATGACAAGACGTCGGTCGGGCGTCACCCGCACATGGCTATCGCCGCCCAACCCCTCGGTGTAGACATCCACGGCCTCAACCATCGTCCGCCAGCGTCCCACTTGGGCGCCCTCGGGATTCACCTGGGGCCGGCCCTCCCGCAGCCCAGCGATGTCCGTGGTCGTTCCCCCCACGTCTATCGCCCACAACCGGCCATCCTGGAGATCGCCATTGGCATGCTGGGCCAGTTGCCAGGCGCCTACCGCGCTGGCTGCCGGTCCCGACAGAATGGTCTCGATGGGCCGCTGCATGGCCCACTCGGCGCGCACCAGGGAACCGTCGCCCTTGACAACCATCAATGGCGCCGCAACCGATCGCTCCGATAGGGCCTGGCGCAGCGTATCGATCAGCTCCCGCAGCAAGGGCACGAGCCGGGCATTGAGGGCCACGGTCGTAGCCCGTCGCACAGAGTTCAGACGGGTGGTCAGGTCGTGGCCGCAGGTAACGGGCAACCCAGTCCGCCCTTCGATCAGCTCCCGGGCCCGCAGCTCGTGGGCCGGATTTCGCACGGCGAAATAGCCCGACACGGCAAAAGCTTCAACCCGCTCCCGACGGGCCAGGACGGCCTGGAGCAAGGTGTCCTCGTCCAGGGGCGCGGCTTCATCGCCGTGGATGTCGTGTCCGCCCTGGATATAGACTACGTCGTCGGTGACCAGATCCTGCTCAAAGCCGTACTGCTGGATCAGATCGGGATCGTAACCGATGAGGATCAGGCACACAGGACTGCCCTGCCCCTCCACGATGGCGTTGGTCGCCAGCGTGGTGGACAGGGCCGCCAGGCCCACGTCCCCTGGCGGAGGCGCCCCAGGGCGCGCAAAAACTGCGTCGACCGCCTCACCGATGCCGATGGACAGGTCCCGCCGCGTCGTCAGGGCCTTGGCCGAGCAGAGGACCTGGCCGCTGTTGTGATCAATCAGCACGGCGTCAGTATACGTGCCTCCTGTGTCGATGCCTAGTGCAATGGTCATGAAGGATCCTCCCGTCGCCGCCAGCAGGTCTTTTGTAGGGCACAGTATTTGCAGGCCGACCCCACCTTGTTCGTTTCATACTCTGGTCCCAGCCCAATGATGCCCGAGGCTGACTTGTGGGGTTCCAGAACGCAATGGGAGTTGAGTTCTACGCCAATGGACTCCAGGGGTAGCAGGCCGCACAGTTCCCGCTGGCCCCGCAGTGACCAGCCCACCAGTGACCCAGGGCTCAGAGAAGGACTCACGCCCCAGCCCATGTCCGCAGCCGTCTCCTCGGCCAGACAGCGGATCGCTTCGCCGACAGCGCCCAGCGCTACTACACCAGCATTGTCCAGCATGTACGCCTTCAGGGTCTGGCGCTCATTGTGAAGCTCGTGGACTCGCTGCCCCAAGGCCGGGCCAATGGTCGCCACAGTCACTAGAACTCGCTGGGCACCCTTCATAAGGCTAGCCTTGGAGCCGATGCGGAGCGTGGCGCCTTGTCCAGCCTGATCAGGGTACGAGACCGTCACACTCTGTCCATCGACTGCATCCACATCATACCATTCGTACACGGCCCTCGGCTCCCACAGTGTCTGTCCCAGGGCAATGGCCTCCTCGGCATCCTGGAGCAATTCTGGCCGGATCTGCCGTTGGCCCCGTGATTCGACGATCTCTTCAGCGGCTACAGAAACCGGTACGTCGGTCAAGATTGGCATCGCATCTCCCATTCTAGTTCTCTTCCACTATTTGCCAGGCATTCGCGGCATTGTACCACGCTTTTCCGCTCAGCAAAAATGTCAGGTTGGTCAAATCTGGACTACGGGTGTATAATACGGGGCCTCCCGCCCGGTTGGAGGAGCAGGAGTCTGGCAACTGGAAAGGGAACCCCTGGTGGAATCAAAACCCAAGGATCTGCAGCAACCCGCACCGCGCTGGCCCAAGCTAACGGTGGTAGTCGTAGTCCTGGCGGTCATGGTCATCCTGTTGGCCATCGTTCTTTCCCCTGCCTCGCTGCTGGGCAAAGCGGACCGGGTGGGCTATGCAGTCTGCCATCAGATCCCGGAGCGGTCCTTTGTCCTGGCCGGGCGCCCACTGCCCCTCTGCGCGCGCTGCACCGGAACCTTTCTTGGCGCCACCCTGGGGTTGGCAGTCATGCTTCTCCTGCGACGCGGGCGTGCCTCCCGCATGGCGCCTGCCTCAGTCCTGTTTGTCCTGATCCTTTTCATTGGCTTATGGGGTTTTGATGGCTTGAACTCCTACATGACGCTCTTTCCAGGCGGACCGAACCTCTACGAGCCGCAGAACTGGCTGCGGTTGACCACCGGCCTGCTCAACGGCCTGGCGCTCATCATCTTTGTCTTTCCAATATACAATTTTACGCTGTGGCGGGAGCCGACCGATGAACGGGTGATCAGGAGCATCTGGGAGTTGATGGCCATCCTACCCGTGGTCGCCCTGCTGGTTCTGGTCATCCAGGCAGAGATCGGTTTCTTGCTTTACCCCTTGGCCATCCTCAGCAGTCTGGGGGTCTTGATGCTGCTGGTACTCATCAACTCCATGCTGGCCGCCGTGATATTGGGGCGTGAGGGCTATGCCCTGACCTTTCGACAGGCCCTGGTTCCCCTCACGGTGGGGGCCGCCATGGCCATCCTGGAGATTACCGCCATCGTTCTGTTCCGAGACTATTTGACAGCCAGGTTTGGACTGCCCTTCTGATCTTCTTTCCCGGTTCCGTCCCGGGAGGCTGCGAGAACGGCTCGGAAGAGGCGCGCCGGACTCTCGCGGATCCAGACAAAAGCCAACAGTGTGTCGATCAGGGTAAAGACCAGCACAAAGGCCCGCCGGCCAATGACAAAGATGGTAAACTGGTCCAGCGAAAGACCAGCCAGGCCCAAAACAGCCGCCCAGCCCCCTTCCAGGAACCCCAGGGAGCCAGGCGTAACGGAAAAGATCAGGGCCAGTTGGGTCACACTCACCCCCATGGCCAGCAAATACCAGGGGATGTCAAGCTTCAGGGCATTGGCGATAAAGATCAGCCGCGCGGAGAGCAGGCCATACAGCAGGATGGTCAGGAGGAAGGCCTGAATGGCCACTCGATTGGGCAGGATCCTTCTGTTGGTCACCTGATCCAGTTGCTGGGGCAACCTATGGGCGAATCTGGGGCCGATGATCGGCACCCGGGCCAGGGGATGGGCCAGGCGAGAGCCGGTCCGGCCCACCAGGCGTAGGGTCGCACCATACCGCAGGCCAATCACTATTGCCCCGACGATCACAGTACTGGCCATGAGGACAAAGGCTACAGTCAGGCTGATCCCATTTGCCAGGAAAAGGGCCACCGGCAAGACCAGCAGCAGGGCCAGAATCAGGTCAAAGAGTTTGTCCACGAACACGGACAGGGCCGATTGACGCAGCGAGACGCTGCGCGAGAGGCTGAGGGCCACGGGACGCCCGCCCAGCATGCCCACCGTGATGGGCAGCACCTGGCCCGTTAGCATGCCGATCATCTGATAGGTAAAGTAGTAGCGGAACGGGCAGGGCTCAGAAAAGTCGATCACCTGGTTGGCAATGAGGGACCAACGATAGGTGGCTACCAGATTCCATAGAAGTGTAACCACAAAGGCGGCGAACACGTAGCGCCAGTCCGCCCGAACAATCACTTGCCAGGCCTCAATCCCCCCCAGGTACAGGATCAAGCCAAAGACCAGCACACCGGACAGGTTGATCACCCAGGACAGGATCCGGTTACGTTTCTGGTTCTTGGTACGTCCAGGCTTCTCGCTCAAATATCGCTTCCCTTCTGTTGTCAGGTAAACTGATGCAGTGTACCACAGAACCAACGATCGCGCACATTGCCATTCCGGGTTGAACATAAGGACAACCACAGTGCTGGAGTCCCACGACGCAATTGACCAGCCCGACAAAGAGTGCTAGAATTGCTCCCGTGCATATCCAGGGGAATTCGAAAAGAACGTTCTGCGAGAAGTGACATGCTCAACATCGAAGGGCAATTAGAGCAAAAGACAGCTCAGCTCGCGGCGTTGCGTGAAATAGGCCGCGCCATCAACACCGCCTGGGAACTGGAAACTACGCTGACCCTGATCACCCGCCGCACAGCCGATGTCATGGGCATGGACTCTTGCTCCATCTACCTGCTGAGTGATAAAGGCGAAGCGAGCGGTGAGATCCTGGTGCTCAAGGCCACCACCGGACTCGCGGCCAGTGCGGTTGGCAGGGTCTACCTGCGGCTGGGCGAGGGCCTAACGGGGTGGGCGGCACAGACCGGCCAGCCGGTTGCTGTGGCCGACGCAGCCCAGGATCCGCGTTTCCAATACCTTCCCGAGACGGAAGAAACTCGCTTCCAGTCCTTGCTGGCTGTGCCACTGGTAAACCAGGAGCGCGTGATAGGCTCCATGAACGTCCAGACGCGAGAATATCACGAATTCTCCTCCGACGAGGTGGAACTGCTCGGCCTCATTGCTGACCTGGCCGCCGGGGCGCTAGAGAAGGCAATGCTCTACGAGGGCATGCAGCGTCAGATCGGTGAACTCTCCGCCCTGGCCGAGGTGAGCGAGACGATCACCTCCCCCCGCTACCTGGACGAGATGCTGGAAGTTGTCGTCGAAATGGCCGCTCGCGTCATGAAGGCGCGTCTCTGCTCGCTGATGTTGCTAGATGAAGCCAGCGGCGAACTGATCCTGCGGGCGACTCAACCCTGGAGCATCGCCTACCGCGACAAGCCGCCCCTGCACGTCGGCGAGGGGGTCGTGGGACAAGTGGCCAAAGAAGGACAGCCAGTGGCTGTCCTCGACGTCCGCCAGGAACCCCGCTACCGCCATTCCGACATCGCCCGGCAAGAAGGGCTGTGTTCGCTACTCTGTGTCCCTCTTTCCGTCCGCGACCGGGTGATCGGCGTCATGAACTGCTATACGACCGCGCCCCACCGCTTTTCCAGCGAGGACATCTCGCTCTTTTCCACGCTGGCCAACCAGACCGCGCTGGCCATTGAAAACGCGCGCCTGGTGACCAACGCGGCCATCGTCCGCGAGATGCACCACCGCATCAAGAACAACCTGCAGAACGTGGCCATGCTGCTCCGCCTGCAGATGAGCGCTGAGCGACCTATTTCGGCGCGAGAAGTGCTGAACGAGAGCATCAACCGTATCCTGAGCATCGCTGCCGTTCACGAGGTACTCTCTCATCGCGGCTTTCGGCTGGTAGACGTCAAGGAAGTACTGATGCGCGTGGGCCAGGCGGTGGTCCAGAACATGCGCCGGCCCGGCCTGGAGATCCATTTTTCTGTCGAGGGTGACGACGCCGCCCTTCCCTCTCAGGCCGCTACCTCGCTGGCCCTGGTCGTGAACGAGCTGGTTCAGAATGCCTTGGAGCACGCCTTTGTTGGCCGCTCTCAGGGTCAGGTTTCCGTTTCTCTGCAGCATTCAGGCAAAGACCTGGTCGTTGAGGTCCGGGACAATGGTATGGGCCTATCCGGCAGCCTGTCCAGTCACCTGGGATTAGAGATCGTCGAAACACTGGTTCGCGAAGACCTACATGGCGATTGGGCATTAGGTGAGGACAATGGCACCGTTGCCCGCGTGACTCTGCCCCTGGGAGAGGAATCCTCACGCTGATGGGCGAAGGTCTCCTCCCTGATGGGCAAAGGTCTCCTCCTTGACGGGCGAAGGTCTCCGGCCGAGCCCTTTTACCCACTGGGGTGAATCCTTGAACAATCCCACCATCACAAACACTTGGAGCGAAAATGCGCGTATTGATTGCCGATGACGAAGCCCTCATCCGCATGGGGCTGCGAGCCATGCTCCGAGATATGGGGCACGAGGTTGTGGGTGCCGCAGTCGACGGCCAAGACGCTCTGCGGCTTGCCTGCCAAACCTGCCCCAGCTTGGCCATTCTGGACATCAAGATGCCAGGCATGGATGGTCTGAACGTGGCAGCAGCCATTGCCCAGCGCTGCCCCTTGCCGGTCGTGATGCTGACCGCCTACAGCGAGCGCGATCTGGTCCAGAAAGCAGCAGAGACCGAAACGGTACAGGCTTACCTGGTCAAACCCATTCGCGAAGAAGAGTTGGCCCCCGTCATCGAACTGGCTGTGGCCCGCTTTGCCGAGTGGCAGGCCCTACGGCTGGAAGCTGCCAGTCGTCAGGAGGCCCTGACAGCACGCGCCACCGTGGCTCAAGCCAAACAGATTCTCATGGATCGCGACGGGCTGACCGAGCGCCAGGCATTCCTGGAGATCCAGCACCGCGCCCGCCGCCAGCGCCAGACCATGCGCCAGGTAGCAGAGGTATTGCTGCGGGCGATTTGACATTACCCCGATCCTGTGATATAGTCTTGCCAGAACGGTGAGCCGCGCCATGGCGTGGTTCACAAGAACAAGCAAAGCATTGGGGCCGTGAAGCCCTTGGTGCTGAACCAGCCTGGTTCAGCGCCAAGGGCTTTATTTTTTCAGCCACGATCCAGGAGAGAGTTGATGACCGGGCGCTATCATATTCACACCAAGCCAGCTCCACCAGACTTCACCTACCCAGCCAAGTTCCGGCTGGGCGAAGGCGACGATTACGTCAAGTATGGCCATGCCCCCTTTGAGCAAGGTCGCCGCGGGGGCGATCCACACTGGACGGCCGAGGTTATCAGCCAGACTTGGTATCAAGCCGAGACGGGTCGTATTCCCATCTCCGGCGCGGGCTACGGGGGTGCTTTTTCCGGCCCCGGATTCGACGGCATCTGGCTTGACATGTCCGAGATCGTCCGCCCTACCCGCGACGGGATCCACGGGCGCGAGTATATCTCCACGACAGTGGTCCTCGGACAGCGGCCGGCCGGCCTTTGCTTCGACGCGACGGGTCAACTGGTCTCGCAGATTCCACCGCAGGTCGAGATCCCCATCCCCACAATATTTGACCCGCTTCCGGTGCCGCTACCGGGAGACGGCGCCCAGTTGGCCGTGGTCCGCGCAGCTGCTCAGTTGGGGACACTGGCCCTGGTCCGGACCGAAGAATGGATCGACGGGCTCCAGGGCTATGCCGAGGCCATCGTGCCCCTGCTTACCCTCGATGACGATCCCAGGGCAGAGCGGCTGCGGGCGGCGCGAATGATCGAGATCGACGCCGAGTTTGATGAGAATATGGATGCGGTACTGGCATTGGCGCGCCAGATCCGGGCAGACTATCCAGCGACAGTGGTCGCCGTGCGGCTGGCTCTGGGTCCCGAAAGCCCGGCACAGGTGGAGGACTTGGCTGCCGGCGGTGTTGGGGTGGTCCACCTCTGCGCCGACGAGGGCGGCTATGAGCAGAGAGGTGACGCTCCGCGCTTTCTGTCCGATGCGCTGCAGGACGTCCACCAAGAGCTGGTGGAAGCAGGCCTGCGCGACCAGGTAACGCTGGTCGTGGGCGGTGGCATCGCTGCCGCTGAGCACGTGCCCAAGGCACTGGTCTGTGGCGCCGACGCTGTGGCCGTGGACTTTGCCCTGCAGGTCGCGCTGGGCTGTGCGTTGTGGGCCGATGTTCGGCGTCCTTGCCCGGTCGAGGACGCAGAAACCAACGTCGAGTTCGGTACCCAACGCATCGTGAATCTGATGGCTGCCTGGCGCGACCAGCTTCTGGAGGTACTGGGCGCCATGGGCATGCGCGAGGTCCGCCGTTTGCGGGGTGAGTTGGGCCGGACCATTTTCCAGAATGGGGAAGAGGAGGAATTCCGCAGCCTTTTTGGACACACAATCGCCGGGCACCCAGAGGCGGCGCCCCCTGAACCAGGCGATGGCGAGTTGGAAGGCGACCTGCGCTGGCCGACGCCCCTCATCTTGAGCACTGCGGAGCAGGGACGTACCGGACGGCCACCGGTCGCAGGGCTAGAGTGCCACGTGGGCCGCTCCGGCGGCGGCTTTGACCGCCTCCGCTTTCCTTTCGAACTGGAAAGCGACCGGAGCCTCAAGCCCGAAGCCCGAGTTGCCGGACTGCCTGGCCAGCAGTTTCCTTCTCTCGCCCTTGACCTGAACCGTCGCGATGCCACCCGCCCCCGCATCCAGATCCCCCATCCCTGGTACGGCGCGGGGATGTCCTTTGGCTCAGTCAGCGTGCAGACCATGCTCGCCCGCGCCTGGGCGGCAAAGTACTGGGATTCATTTACCTGCACCGGCGAGGGCGGCTATCCCGACGAGCTGATTCCCTACGCCGATCACATCATCACCCAGGTGGCCACCGGCTTGTTTGGCGTGCGCGAGGAAACGATCCAGCGGGCGCGCATCGTCGAGTTCAAGTACGCCCAGGGCGCCAAGCCCGGCCTGGGCGGCCACCTGCTGGGCAGCAAAGTCACCCCGGCCGTGGCTGCCCATGCGCGAAGCGGTAGTGGGCACCAGCCTCTTTTCGCCCTTCCCCTTCCACAGCGTCTATTCCGTGGAGGACCACAAGAAACACGTGGACTGGATCAAGACCATCAATCCCCTTGCTCTGATCTCGGTCAAGGTATCCACCCCCACCGACGTGGACATGGTGGCCGTCGGCAGCTACTATGCCGGGGCGCACATCGTCCATCTGGACGGCGCCTACGGAGGGACTGGAGCCGCGCCGGAGATTGCCAAAAAGAACATCGCCATGCCCCTGGAGTACGCCATCCCCAAGGTACACCGCTTTCTCGAAGAAGAGGGCATCCGCGACGAGATTGTGCTCATGGCTTCTGGCGGTGTACGCACGGCCTATGACATCGCCAAGGCCATCGCCCTGGGCGCTGACGGCTGCGTCATCGGTACCGCGGATCTCATTCGCCCTGGGCTGCGTCCGCCTGGGCACCTGCGAGCGAGAGAACGGCTGCCCCTTTGGCATCACCACCACCGATCCCGAACTGGCCAAGCAGGTAGATCCCATGGAAGGCGGGCACCGGATCGCCAATCTATACACATCGTGGCGCATCACAGATCGCAGATATCCTACAGAGGCTTGGGTTGCCGAGCACACGCGACCTGCGGGGAAGGACCGATCTGCTGGTCTATCTTGCATAGGAATCTGAGATTGCATGACGCAACACGCCTGGCATCATGTATAGGAAAACGCTGACTCGGAGCTGAAACCATGAACCCACTCACAATCGCCGATCGCATCATTGCTTCGCGCCGGAGCCTGGTGTATGGGCGTCCTGCGCCGCCCATACACAAAGCCACTGCAAGAAGGAGGCTGTGGCGTTGTTGGGCTGGCCGCCTCGGTGCCGGTGGCAGGCCGGCACCTGATGGCCCCTGCACGACAGATGCACAACCGGGGCAACGGCAAAGGGGGCGGCATCGCTGCCGCCGGGCTGTCCCCTGCACAGATGCGCGTCTCACCGGAGACGCTCCAGGCATGCCACGCTGCTCCAGGTTGCCTACCTGGATCCTCGATGCTCGCGCCGAGGTCGAGCAAAGCGCCATCCTGCCAGACCTGTGATGTACTGCAGGCCTACGCCGTACCCACGCTGGACGACCACCGCGATGTGCCGGGGCTGGAGGTCAGGCCTCCGGATGTGTGGCGCTACTTTGTCCGGGCCAAGCCCGGCGCACTGGATCGCTTTCGCCGACGAGCATGACCTGGAGGCTCTGGCGGCCCGACAGGTCGAGGACGAGTTCGTCTACCGCAACAGCTTCCAGCTCAACCAACGCTTCTACGCCAGCCTGGGCGAACAGCGGGCCTTTGTCCTCTCCCACGGGCGGGACCTGCTGGTCTTCAAGATCGTCGGCTATGCCGAGCAGGCGGCAGCCTACTACCTGCTGGAGGACCTGAAGGCCCACGTCTGGATCGCCCACCAGCGCTACCCCACCAAGGGACGGGTCTGGCATCCGGGCGGCGCACACCCGTTCATCGGCCTGAACGAGGCACTGGTACACAACGGCGACTTTGCCAACTATCACGCCGTTGGCGACCTACCTGCGACAGCGAAACATCGCCCCGCTGTTCCTGACCGATACCGAGGTCAGCGTGCTGCTCTTTGACCTGCTGGACCGCGTCTACGGCTACCCGCTGGAAGCCACCATCGAGGCGCTGGCGCCCACCACAGAGCGCGACTTTGAACTGCTGCCCCCAGAGAAGCAACGCCTCTACCAGGCGGTTCAGGCAACGCACCTGCACGCCTCGCCCGATGGGCCTTGGTTCTTTATCATCGCCCGCAGCCAGCCCGACGACCAGCAGTGGCAGTTGCTGGGCATCACCGACACCTCCATGCTGCGGCCTCAGGTCTTTGCCCTCCACGAAGGCAAGGTCCAGATCGGTCTCATCGCCTCTGAAAAGCAGGCCATCGACGCCGCCCTGGAGAGCCTGGCCGCCGAGGATGAGCGGATCTGTCCCGTGGCCGATCGCTACTGGAATGCGCGAGGCGGAAGCCACACCGACGGCGGCGCCTTTCTGTTCACTGTCAGGCAGACTGCCCCGCGTCAGGCCGCTCAGAATGGGCGCGGACGAGAATTGATTGTGACCGACAAGTTCGGGGAGGAGGTCACGACACCGCTGGACCAGATCCACAACAATCCCAGTACCGCGACGCTGTACCCTCCCGTTCTGACTTGGACCGCGGGGGCACAATTCTTGACGGGCGGCCAGGAGCCCTCCAGTTGGGTCGTGGCTGGCCCCGAGGGAATTGCCGCCGCCTGGCATTGGCTGTGCCTGGAGATCCAGGCATGGGACTATGGTCAATTGACCTGGTTCTGCGAGCGAATGGTAGCGCTGGCGTCCACCACTGCGGCACCACTGAACGGTGAGACCTGGGGATTTGTCGTGGGCCTGCTCACCCGGCTACGGGATCGGTCAGTACGATCCCGGTGCAAAGCGACGGGCCTCGATCCTGGCTATGGTGGACCGTACCCTCAGGTCCATCTTTGACACCGTGCCATTGCTGGCGGCCAGTGGTACAAGCCCTCTGCGACGTGTGAACTGGGAGACACGGGTCACGCTACGCGGGCCGCGTGATGCCGAGACGGTATTGGTACTAGATGCCTCCCGCTACCCGCCCGAGGGGGATGATTCGGCGGCCAGACTCATCGTCACAGCAGCCAGTTTGGGCTGGCGGCGCCTGGTCACCTACAATTGGCGGGGCGGACGTTTTTGCGGCTGCGGGCTGGGTCCGGGAAGCGAAGGGGTACGCATCGACGTCTATGGTTCCAGTGGCGACTACTTGGGCTCCGGTCTGCAGGGAGCCGAGGTCCACGTCCATGGCAGCGCCCAGGATCAGGTCGGCCAGATCCTCAAGGTCGGCAAGCTGGTGATCCATGGGGACGTGGGACAGACCTTCATGTACGGAGCCAAGGGTGGGGAGGCCTACGTGCTGGGCAATGCAGCCGGCCGGCCGCTGATCAACGCTGCCGGCTGTCCCCGGGTGGTGATCAATGGTACCTGCCTCGACTATCTGGCCGAGTCATTCATGGCTGGCAGACCCGCTCAACGGCGGCGGCTTTGTCGTCCTCAATGGCATGGCCTTTGACGCCCACGGACAGATGGTAGCCCAGCGGACGCCCTATCCTGGCGGGAACCTCTTTTCACTGGCTTCGGGCGGGGCCATTTATCTCCGAGATCCCTACCACATGGTGGTTGAGGACCAACTCAATGGAGGAGCCTTCACACCCATGACTGAGGCCGACTGGAACTTGATGGTGCCCTACCTTGAGGAGAACGAGCGCCTGTTCGGGATCGCGGTAGAGTCGCTACTTACGGTGACAGGCAAGATTAGACGGCCGGAGGAGGTCTATCGCAAGGTAGCAGCCGTACAGTTGGAGGCTCTTGCATAGACCACAGGGTACCATGGGCTCACGCCCACCTTGGCTGGAAGCTCCCATCCGCTTGTGGTCGGGTTTCTACCTTCCAACAACAGCCCTTCAAGCGCAGCTACACGAATGGGCATTGTGCCCGGGGTACGACCCCCATGCTTTCACGAGCTATTATGGGAAGGGATGGCCTGCAGAATGCCGCACTGGCACACTTTTGGTCAGACCGAGTTGGAAAACGGCCGCAGATGGTAATGGGTCCCCGTGATATATCGCTCCAACTGCTCGATCATGAACTCTTGATGGGATATGATGGCCTTGACCACATCCCCGATAGAGATCACGCCGACCACCTGATCATCTTCCAGCACGGGAAGATGGCGCACGCGCTTATCGGTCATCAGGGCCATGCACTCCTCGGTGCTCTGCTCGGGGCTCACATAGACCACCCTTTCAGTCATGATCTCCCCAACCCAGGTATCTTTAGCCGACTTGCCCTGGAGGGTGACCTTGCGAGCATAGTCCCGCTCCGACAAGATGCCCCCCAGACGGTCCCCATCCATGACCAGCACCGCCCCGATGTTCTTATCTGCCATCAATTGGAGCGCATCGTAAACTGGAACATCGCACCCAATTGACCAGACCTCGTGGCCCTTGTTCCGCAACATTTCCCTAACTGTAGTCATTGTTGGCCTCCTCCTTCCGCCAGCGATCTCGGGCGCCATTATAGCACAAGATCTGGCCTGGCGTCAACCGCCGGGTTCAAGGCATGGTGGCTGGTGGCCCGAGTCTGACCGCCAAGTCTATGACCCTTTCTGGGCTGCTGCATCAACGGCCGGCGCACGCACGGCTGGGTCGCGCAACAGAGCTACTGCTCAATAGAACATTTGAGCGGAAACGCCTTCTGTGGTACAATGGTCCCCGATGGACACAGCCACCTTTCTCAAGCAGATCAAGAACCTGCCCGGCTACCGGGACCAGGTCGTCCACGTCGAGCGGCTGCCCGCCCGCCGGGCGCGCTACGGCAAGCTGGACCGGCCCCTGCCGCCGGCCCTGGAGGCGGCCCTGCGCGGCATCGGCGCCGAGCAGCTCTATACGCCACCAGGCCCAGGCCATCAACGCCGTCCGCGCCGGGCCAGCACGTCATCCTGTCCACCGGCACGGCCAGCGGCAAGACCCTGGCCTACAACCTCCCGGTCCTGGAGGCCCTCCTCGCCGACTCCCGGGCCCGGGCCCTGTACCTCTTTCCCACCAAGGCCCTGGCCCAGGACCAACTCCGCGGCCTGCGCGAACTGGCCCAGGGCGAGCGGCCTGCGGGCAGCAAGCGCTTTGGCACCTACGACGGCGACACACCCCAGGGCGCCCGCGCCCGCCTGCGCCGCGAGGCGCAGCATCCTGCTCACCAACCCCGACATGCTCCACCTGGGCATCCTGCCCAACCACACCCTGTGGGCCGACTTTTTCGCCAACCTGCGCTTCGTCGTCCTCGACGAGGCCCACGTCTACCGGGGCGTGTTTGGCTCCCACGTGGGCTGCGTGCTGCGGCGGCTGTGGCGGGTCTGCGCCCGCTACGGCGCGGCGCCCCAGATCATCGCCTGCTCGGCCACCATCGCCAACCCCGGCGAGCACCTGCAGCCGCCTGACCGGCGTCGAGCCGGTGGTCGTGGACGACGACGGCGCGCCCCGCGGCGCCCGCGACTTTGTCCTCTGGAATCCGCCCTTTGTGGACCAGGCCCAGACCGCCGCGGCGCAGCGCCAACATCGAGGCGGCGCGCCTCTTTGCCCGACTGGTGCAGGCCGGCATCCGCACCATCACCTTTACCCGCGCCCGCCGCGTGGCCGAGCTGATCCTGCTCTACGCCCGCCGCATCCTGGAGGACGACGCTCCAGGCTCTGGCGCGACCGGGTGCGCGCCTACCGCGCCGGCTACCGCCCCGAGCAGCGCCGCGAGATCGAGCGCGGCCTGCGCCCCGGCGGCGACCTGCTGGGCGTGACCGCCACCTCGGCCCTGGAGCTGGGCATCGACATCGGCGACCTGGACGCCTCGGTGCTGGTCGGCTATCCGGGCACCATCGCCAGCCTGTGGCAGCAGGCCGGGCGGGCCGGGACGGGGCACGCGCCGCGCCCTGTCGGTGCTCATCGCCCTGGACAACCCGCTGGACCAGTACTTCATGCGCCATCCCCGGGACCTGTTTGGCCGGCCCCACGAGCACGCGCTCATCGACCCCTCCAATCCCTACATCCTGGAGCAGCACCTGCCCTGCGCCGCCCACGAGATTCCCGCTGTCGCGGGGCTCGGAGGAGGAGGGCAGACCTATGCGACGCCCTCCGCTGCCCGCTCGCGCACCGCGCCGGGCGCTGCCGGGCCGTCGCCGGCGAACAGCCCCCGGCCGCAGCCCAGCCAGCGGCAGCACCCACGCCCAAGCCGCCGCTGCCCCCTGGCCTGGCCCAGGGCGACGACGAGGCGCTCTTCGGCGCCGGGTTCGTGCCGGCCATGATCGCCCTGGAAGAAAGCGGGCGAGCTGGAGTACCGTCGGGGCGAGGGTCGGACCGCTGGTACCCCCGGCCCGGCGCCTATCCGGCCCAGAAGGTCTCGCTGCGGGCCCTGGCCGGCTCGCGGGTGGCGCTGCTCAACGCCGCCGCAGACTACCGCCTGCTGGAAGAGATCGAGGGCACCATCGGCCCTGTACCGCGTCCACCCCGGCGCCATCTATCTCCACCAGGGCGAGTCGTTCCTGGTGCGCGAGCTGGACCTGGACGCCGGGCACGCCATCCTCGAGCCGGTGCAGGTGAACTACTACACCCAGCCCCGCGAGATCAACGACGTGCGCATCCTGCGTTCGGTGGCCCACAAGCAGGTCGGCGCGGCGACGGCGCACCTGGGCGAGGTGCGGGTCACGCAGCAGGTGATCGGCTACCGGCGGGTGCAGCAGTTCCGCGAGGAGGTGCTGGGCGTGGAGGATCTGGACCTGCCGGCCCAGACCTTTGACACGGTGGC
This sequence comes from uncultured Chloroflexia bacterium, assembly GCA_963700285.1. GTDB lineage: Bacteria > Chloroflexota > Anaerolineae > JAAYZQ01 > JAAYZQ01 > CAWANP01. The sequence continues at coordinate 269,263 of CAVOXA010000009.1, forward strand.
CCTGTGGTGGGAGGTGCCGCCGGACATCCTGGCCCAGGTGCAGCGGCGGCGGACTCGATCCGGCCGGCGGGCTGCACGCCGTGGAGCACGCGGCCATCGGCCTGCTGCCGCTGTTTGCCATGTGCGACCGCTGGGACATCGGCGGGCTGTCGACGCCGCACCATCCCGACACCGGCACGGCGCTGGTCTTCATCTACGACGCCTTTCCGGGCGGCGTGGGCATCGCCGAGAAGGGATTCGACCTGCTGGCGGAGCTGTGGCGCGCGACCTACGAGGCGGTCCGCGACTGCCCCTGCGAGGATGGGCTGTCCGAGCTGTATCCAGAGCCCCAAGTGCGGCAACAACAACGAGCCGCTGGACAAAGCAGGCGGCGCGTCCTGATCCTGGCCGATCTGCTGAGGGGTACTTGACTCCTGTCCTTCTGCTGGGTTTTGATTTGCTTGTGACGCTACCTTCGCACAGTTGGCGGATACACGCTTTGGCGTCCATCAGCGCCTGACCTTCCGCCAGCAATTCTAAATCTGTTGTTGGAACTTTACTCGCTTTGCCATCTGGCCCCTCCGATCTCGCGCGATCACGACCAAGCCATTCCCCCACCATACATACGCTATCTCCCTTCGTTGAGAATTGCTGGAGCGCTTCCCTCTAGAATTGACTCCTAGGCGCTTTTGCGATAGAATCGCTTTTTACCCCTTTTGTGCTGGTGCTTGTGTGCTCTTTCACCGGGGCTGATCAGTGTTTTGATCTGGTACGGCATGGCAAAACCTGCGGAACGTGGGAGTCAGGCCTTCTGGTCGGGGCTGATCCAGGAGGAGGGAGGAACAAGATGGCAAGTGATACGGAACTGCATCTGATCCAGCGCGCTCGGGCACTCGTAGACGAAGGCTTCTATGTGAACAACCTGCGCGACGTGGTCGACCTGTACCGGGAACCATCCCTTGTGACCAGGTGGCCCACGGCCCTTTTTGTGTTGCGGACGATCACGCTGAATATCATCTACGAATGGGACAAACAGCCCGTTGTTTCTGCTGATGCGGACAGGGTTCGCGCTCAACTGCAGCCCCTGTTCCGCCAGGTCTTGGACCTACTGGCCAGCGACGCAGACGCCGCGCAGGTTTATGCCGCGCTGGACGACCTTGTGCTGGCCTGGACAGAACTCAGCATCTAGGGCTTCCCTGGCGACCCATTCGATCGCAGTTGGTCCTGAACTAGGGCGGGCCCAGTTTGTAGTGCGCGCTTCAGCGCGCTTCTACGGCGCTGAAGCATCTCCTGAGCATAGTCAAAGGCACCCCCAAGAGCGCCCACTGCGAAACAGGTTGTCTTATTAGGACCTGTTCTTTATCACTGCTCCTGAACCCGATCAGGGCGCACGATCGGCGGCCTGGTCTTCCAGAAGCCTGTCGCCTGCTCAAAGGCGTGGGCTAGCTGGAGCACGCCCCAGTCATCGTGGTGCCGGCCCACGATCTGCAGACCCACCGGAAGACCCCCTTCCGTGAAGCCACAGGGTACCGAGATGGCGGGCAACCCCAAGACGCTGATATAGTAGCAGGACTTCATCCAGTCGATATAAGTCGCCATTTCAACGCCGTTGACCTCAGTCACGTAAGGTTGGGTGACGTCAAAGGGCGGTACCTGGCTCACGGGGAAGACCATGAACTCGTACTCTTCCATGAACTGCCGGGTGCGCTGGTATAGTTCCGTGTGCTTGCGCTCCGCACGGCCGATCTGGGGGCCCGTCAGTTTTTTCCCCTCCTCGATGTTCCAGACAATGGTGTCCTTTATCTGCCCAGGGTGGCTGTCCAACAGATCTCCATAGGACAGCTCAAACTGCCAGGCTCGGAGGACTTTGAAGGCTTTGTCTGCTCCGGCGAAATCAGGCTGGGTTCGGTCGACCCGGCAGCCCAGTTCATCGAAAACCCCGCGCTGGTCCTCCAGCACGGCTGTGACCCGTGGGTCGACGGGCAGCCCTCCGAAGTCTGGGCTCCACGCAATCTGAACACCGTGGAAATCGCGATCCAGCGGTCGCCGGAACCCCTCACCTGATTCAGCGATGGAGATCGGGGAGCGTGGATCGGGTCCGGCCATGGCGCTGATCAGGAGGGCCGCGTCGCCCACGGTACGGGCCATCGGCCCTTGCACGCCCAACGTTGTCCAAGCAGCCAGGCTTGGCCACGAGGGTACGCGGCCGGGAGACGGTCGGAAGCCGACCACATTGCAATAGTTGGCCGGGTTGCGCAGGGAGCCGCCCATGTCGCTGCCGTCGGCGATGGGGATCAGGCCGCAGGCCAGGGCCACTGCTGCCCCGCCGCTGCTGCCACCACAGGTCTTGGACAGGTCGTAGGGGTTTCTGGTAACGCCAAAGACCTCGTTGTAGGTCTGGGACCCCGCGCCAAACTCGGGCGTGTTGGTCTTGCCGATGGTCAGCGCCCCGGCCGCCCTGAGGCGTTCGACGATGAGGGCATCTTCCTCCGGGACAAAATCGGCAAAGATGGGTGATCCGAAGGTCGTCCGGATCCCTTTTGTGGGGATGAGATCCTTGTGCGCGATAGGCAGGCCATGCAGCGGTCCCAGGGGCTCGCCAAGCGCCACAGCCTGGTCCGCTCGATCTGCTGATTCTATGGCGTGCTCTGGCAGCAGTGTCACGATGGCATTAACCTCAGGGTTGTAGCGCTCGATCTGCTCGAGGTGCGCAACCATGACCTCGCGCGCGGACAACTCCCTCTTACTAATGGCTTGAACCAAGTCCCGGGCGGTCATGAAGCAGATTTCCGAATTGGACACAGTCATCCTCCTTCAGGCTAGAGATGATCCTGCCACGGCTTCCCTCTGGATGTTATAGCACATTCCCGGGCACAGTTCAAGTCTCAAGGGCGTTGGAACGTTAAAACGCTGAACCAGAGGGAGAGTCATCTTGACAACATCGGGCAGACTGGTGTATCATTTCGATTAGTGGAATACAATTCCACTATCCGGAACGATTTTCGCCCAGATTCTTGTGGCGCCATGTCCTGATTCTGTCCTGGGAGTGCTACCGTGCTCAATGCCTCGTCGGTGGCAGCCGTTGATAGATTGGTGAGAATACTGGATAGCTTTTCGGCAGAGCAGCCGGGATGGTCCCTGGCGGAGCTCAGCGCCCACCTGCAGTTGCCAAAAAGCACGCTTCACCGCTTCCTGGTAAGTCTTGAGACCCACGACATCCTGCGTAGGAACCCCGATGACAGGCTCTGGCGCCCCGGCTACAGGCTATTGGGCTGGGGCGAGTTGGCGGAAAAGACCATCGGCCTGAATCATCTGGCCCGGCCACTGATGAGCGAGATCGCCGCCGCCACGGGAGAAATGGTCGTGTTGACGGTTTACTCTGGACAAGAGGCGGTCTGTACCGAAGTGATCGATGCTCGCCACTCCGTCCGGCTGGCCTTAGAGGTTGGGACGCGGCGACCCCTCCACGCCGGCGCATCCTCCAAAATCCTCACAGCCTACCTTCCTGAGGCCGAGGTCCAGGCTGCCATCCGAGATCGGGGCCTGCCCAGGCTATGCACCAACACCATCACAGATCTGGAGGATCTGCAGGCCGAGCTGGCGAGGATCCGCGATCTGGGGTACGCCCAGAGCCTGGAAGAAACGGACCCGGGCGCTTGGGGCATTGCTACGCCCATCTTTGACGGTGGGGGCGCTATGGTTGGCGCCATCGGAATTGCCGGACCGATCCAGCGCTATACCGAGGATCTGGCGCGGCAGTACGTTGCCCTCTGCCGGGAAGCTTGTCAGCAGGTTTCGGAACAACTTGGCGTGCGACCAGCCCCTGACGCGTCCTGATCTCGGTGGTTTGTGTGTATGAGATAGCTGGGGTACAGACAAAAAACACCAGATCCCAGATCTGGTACAAGCAGAACAGATGGAGGGACAGATATGGCTGATCTTGTCGGAATGGACATTCTCGACGGTGCGCAGTTCACCCGAAACGATCTGGTGCGGATCATGGAGGTGGCTGCTGATTTCCGGCAGCAACTTGAAGAGGGACAGCCGTCAAAGCTCATGGACGGCTATGTGATGGGCTCGCTCTTTTTTGAGCCCAGCACCCGCACCCGGCTGTCCTTCGAGACCGCGATGCACCGGCTGGGCGGTGCTGTGGTGGGTTTTGCCTCGGCCGGAGTCTCTTCCACAGCCAAAGGCGAATCGCTGGAAGATACGATCCGAACCGTTGACCAGTACGTCGACATCATTGCCATGCGCCACCCCGAGATTGGTTCCGCCCGGCGGGCGGCCGCAGTTGCCGAGGCGGTGGTACTCAATGGCGGCGACGGTGCAGGCCAGCATCCCACCCAGGCCCTGTTGGACCTGTTTACCATCGAGTCGGAATGCGGCGGGGTCGACGGCAGGACCATCGTGCTGTGTGGCGACCTGAAGAACGGCCGTACGGTGCACGCCGGGGTCGAGCTCTACAAGCACTATGACTGCAAGATGATCTTTGTAGCGCCCCAGGCACTCGGAATGCCAGCCGGCATCACCGCCAGCCTTCGGGAACAGGGCATCCTGGTGGAAGAGACGATGGAGCTCGAGCCAGCCCTGGCCGAGGCGGACGTGTTCTACATGACCCGCATTCAGAAGGAGCGCTTTGCGGACCCGGCCGAGTACGAGAAGCTCAGTGGCAGCTATATCCTGACCCGTGAGATCGTCGAGCGCGTGAACCCAGGTGTGACGGTGCTGCATCCCCTGCCGCGGGTGGACGAGATCACGACTGACGTGGACAGCCTGCCCGGCGCAGCCTATTTCCGCCAGGCAAAGAATGGCGTCTGTATTCGCATGGCCCTGATCGCCCTGGTGCTGGGCAAGGTGTAGAGCTGCAAGGATGATCAGCTTTTTGGAGTGCGTACATGGACAAGCATAGATTTAACATCCTGGGCAAGGCAGCGAGGCGCAAGGACGGCGTAGCGCGGGTCACCGGCCAGGAGAAATATACGCCAGATATCAGGCTGCCGCGTATGCTCCAGGGTCGGATCTTGTCCAGCCCCTACGCCCATGCCCGCATCAAAAGCATCGATGCCAGCGCTGCCCGAGGCGATGGGAGCTGTGGTCATCACCTGGGACGATATTCCCCACAAGCGCTACAACGAGCGCATCATCACCATTCCCTCAGTATTACACAAAGACCACTATGTACTGGCGGACAAAGTCCGGCGCATGGGCGAGGCCGTGGCCGCTGTGGCAGCCGAGACCGAAGCCTTGGCCGAAAAAGCGATGCGTGCCATCCGGGTCGAGTACGAGGTGCTGCCCGTCGTCACCGACCCCTTTGAAGCCATGGCGCCAGGCGCAGCGTCGATCTATGATACCATCGACTGGGGGCCCGACGAAATCAGGATCGAGAACAACATTGCCTGCCAACGCGACGTGAAAGAGGGCGATGCGGACAATGCCTTTGCCGAGGCGGACGTCGTCGTGGAGGGTCGTTTCAGCACGCAAAAGATCTACCACGCTCAGATGGAGCCCAAGTCCTGTGTCTGCCGGCCAGAGCCGGATGGCGGTCTTACCGTCTGGCCCACGACCCAGTCGATCCACAACGTGCGCATTCTGCTGGGCGAGATTTTCGATATCCCTCTGAGCAAGATCAATGTCAAGAAGGTTCCAGTGGGTGGCACTTTTGGCTCCAGCATTCAGATGAACCCACCGATCCCCATCTGTGCGGCCCTGGCGCTCAAGGCCGGCCGGCCGGTCAGGCTCACGCTCACGCGCGAAGAGGATGTCCACGACCACACGCGCTACGCCTCTCACATCCACCTCAAGCTGGCGGCCAAGAGCGATGGTACGCTGACCGGCGCCGAGATGGAGCTGGTGGCCGACATCGGCGCTCACAATATCCAGGCCTACTCTTTCCTGGGGGTCAGTGTCGGCTGGCTGGTCTCCCTGTACAAGCTGCCCAACGTATGCTACAAGGGCACAGCCGTTTACACCAACAAGGCCATCTCCTGCGCCATGCAGGGCTTTGGCAACCCCCAGGTCACCTTTGCCGCAGAATCGCTGATGGACGAGCTGGCGGACAAGCTGGGCATGGATCCGCTGACACTGCGCTTGAAGAACTATGTCGGCCTGGGTGACAGTTTCTGGGGGCAGGGGCCGCTGGTTCGCTCCATCGTACAGAGCGATGGCGTGCCCGAACTTCTGCAGCAGGGCGCGGAAGCCATCGGCTGGGATGTCCGGCCCCAGCCAGGGACCCAAACCGCTCGCCGCAGGCGGGGCATCGGCCTGGCCCGCGGCTTCCACACCTCCAGCGCTGGCGCGCCACAACCGGGCGACGTGATTGACTTTTCGGGCGCCATGGTCAAGGTGAACATCGACGGCTCCGTCGACGTCATCACGGCGTTGATGGACCACGGCGGTGGCACGCTGGAGGCCATCGCCAAGCTGGTGGCGGAGGAGTTGTGCGTGCCCCTGGACAAGGTGAACATGGCCCCGGCGGAGACCTGCTCAACCGTCTATGACTGTGTAACCCACGCCACGCGCGGCGTGTATGCTGGCGGTGGGGCGGCGGTCAAGGCGGCCAAAGAGGTGCACCAGGAATTGCTGGATACCGCTGCCCGCTACCTCAACGTCATGCCCGAAGCGCTGGCGCTGCGTCTGGACGAGGGTCTGGGGCAGAGCGTGATCTATGCCCCCTCCATGCCCGAACGGTGCATGACGTTGCAGGAACTCGCCACCCGCTGCTGGGAACAGAGCTGGAAGACCATCGCCTCGGTGGTCAGCTACCGGCCGACCAACTGCCCGCCGGCCTATGTCACGGTCTTTGTGGAAGTTGAGGTCGATACCTGGACCGGACAGGTACGGACCCTGCGGGCAGTGATGGGCAGCGACTGCGGCACGGTGGTCAACCCGGTGATGGCTGCCGGTCAACTGGAAGGTGGCCTCAGCAAGGGCGTGGGCTATGCTCTATACGAGAGCAACGAGTGGAACGCGGCTGGCCAGGTGGCCGGCGGCGGCTACTGGATCGATGCCAAGACAGCGGCCATCGGCGAGACACCCCACGTGGACGGCCTGACCATCCATTTTGCCGATACCTACGAGCCGACTGGTCCCCATGGCGCCAAGGGGATCGGGGAGGCGGCGGCCAACCCGGTGGCGGCCGCCTACGCCAACGCCATCACCAACGCCCTGGGAATCCGTTTCTACGAGCTACCCATCACGCCGGAAAAGATCCTGCGGGCGCTGAAAGGTGAGGAGGCTTAGCCATGTGCCAGGAAAGCCAAGCCTATCCCATGACGAACACCCACATCCTCCTGAACGAGTTTGACTATTTCGAGCCGGCCTCGCTGGCTGAGGCGTTTGCCCTGCTGGCCACGCACGGCGATCGTGCCCAACTGCTGGCCGGCGGCTCCTATCTGCTGGTGCAGATGAAGCAGGAGCGGGCCGCGCCAGAAGTAGTGGTCAATATCAACCACGTGCATGGCTTGAGGGGCGCTGCCTGGCGCGACGACCAGCTTTGTATCGGTGCGCTTGCGACGATTCGTGAGACTCACAGTTTGCCAGTGGTACAATCCGGCTACCAGGCACTGGCCGAAGCCTGCGCTGCCTTTGGCTCGATGCAGATCCAGATGATGGGTACCCTTGGCGGGAACGTGTGCAACGGCTCACCTGCCTCCGACGCCGTGCCTGCGCTGATGGCCTTGGACGCGCGACTGGTGCTGGCCAGCCAAGGAGGGGAGCGCACTCTTCCGCTGTCCCAATTCTTGCTGGGCCCAGGCAGGACCGCTCTGCGGGCCGGCGAGGTGCTGTCTCACGTATTGCTGCCCAAACCAGAGCAGGGAACGGGCAGCGCTTTCATCAAGCTTGCACGCGTGGCCGCCGATCTGGCCAAGGTGAATGCCGCGGCTGTCGTCGTCCGTGACGGCGACTAGGATCAAGGACTGCAGAGTAGCCTTTGGTTCTGTGGCCCCTACGGTCATCCGGGCGGTCGAAACAGAGGCTTTCCTGCATGGCAAAGCCTTCAGCCCGGATCTGGCACTGGCCGCCGGCAAAGTCGCCATGGGCGAGATCACGCCCATTGACGACGTGCGCTCCACGGCTTGGTACCGCCGCGAGGTGACCAGGGCGGTCACGTATGATCTTCTGATGGCGGCCTGGGATCGTGCAGCCGAGGAAAGGCCCAGCAGTGGACGGGGCGCTGGCCAGTACGCCGGTGGGTGTGGCCAAAACCCTGCGCTCAGGACGGCCCGGGCTGCAGGCCGCGGCGGGCGAACAGATGCCGCTGACGCTGCGGGTGAACGGCGAACAACATCATGCCTGGGTGACCCCCAATGACCTGCTGCTCAACGTATTGCGAGAAGACTTGGAATTCACCGGTCCCAAGTATGGCTGCGGCATTGGCGAGTGCGGCGCGTGTACCGTGTTGCTCAACGGCCGGCCGGCCCTTGCCTGTCTCACGCTGGCGCTGGCGGCCGATGGAGCCGAGGTGGTGACGGTCGAAGGCCTCCAGGCCGCCGATGGGGCCTTGCACCCTCTGCAGGAGGCTTTCCTCGATCACCAGGCTTTCCAGTGCGGCTACTGCACGCCCGGTATCCTGATGATGTCCAAGACGCTGTTGGATGATATCCCGGTACCGGACGAGGACGACGTACGCGATTACCTGCGCGGCAATCGTTGCCGGTGTACCGGTTTCGCCAGCATTGTCCGCGCTGTTCTGAGCAGCGTACAACAACCGCATGGCGCGCTACCGGATATTGGGCGCCAGGATTAGGATATTGGAGGGTTCAATGCTACCAGTGTACAGTTCGCTGCAGCCGGCGACGTTGGACGAGGCGCTTGGCGTGCTGGCCGGAGTGGATGACGTGCTGCCCATCGCCGGCGGCACCAATGTAGTCATGGCCATGCGCGATGGACAGCACCGGGGCAAGACGCTAATGGATGTGACCCGGTTGGCAGAGTTGCGTGGCATCCGCCTGGAAAATGGACACGTGGTTATCGGCGGCGGCACCACGGCCGCCGAATTGCTGGACTCCACACTCATAGCCGAACACGCCCGACCTCTGCACCAGGCCTCCCGGGTCTTTGCCAACCCGCTGATCCGCAACCGGGCTACCGTAGCGGGCAACATCGCGGACGCTTCCCCGGCAGCCGATATGGTCCCGCCCCTGCTGGTTCTGGATGCGGAGGTGGACCTGGTCAGCGCATCCGGGAGCCGCTGGATCCCGTTGGACCAGTTCATGGTGGGCGTCAACCAGACCATGCGGCAGCCCGACGAGTTGATCGTCTCCCTCCGCTGGCCGATCCCCACGGCGTGTAGTGCGGGCGCTTTCCACAAACTGGCATTGCGCAAAGGGAGCGCTTGTTCAGTGCTGAGTGTGGCGGTGCTGGTTCAAGCCAACAGCGCCGGGCACGTCTCTCTGGCCAGGATTGCGATGGGGGCGTTGGCCGCCAAGCCCGTCCGTGCTTACCAAGCTGAAGACGTGCTGGCAGGCAAAGCCCTGACAGACAATGTCATCGAAGTTGCCGCCCGATTGGCGGCAGAGTCGACAGAGCCCATCGACGACGTGCGCGGGACGGCCTCCTATCGCCGGCGCATGGCCGGCGTATTGACCCGACGCTTGCTCACAGAGGCGGCGGAGCTGGGGCAGGAGTGATGCAATGACACCGAAACTGGTAGCACTCAACGTAAACGGCCGGACGCACCACGTCGCCCTCGAGCCTCACATTACCTTGCTGCGGGCCTTGCGCGAGCTTGGCTACACCGATGTGAAGAACGGCTGCGAAAAAGGTGAATGCGGGGCCTGCGCCGTGCTCCTGGATGGCGCTGCAGTCAACAGTTGCCTGGTGCTGGCTTGGCAGGCCGACGGTGTAGAGATCGTGACCAACGCTGGGCTGGGGACGATGGATGCCCCCCACCCATTGCAGAAAGCCTTCGCCGACCACGGCGCGGTCCAGTGCGGTTATTGCACGCCTGGCATGATCGTCTCTGCCAAGGCATTGCTGGATCGAGAGCCAGATCCAAGTGAGGAGGAGATCCGCGAGGCGCTCTCAGGCAATCTCTGTCGCTGTACCGGCTATGGGCAGATCTTTGAGGCGGTCAGGGTTGCCGCAGCCGAGATCCGGTCAGACACGGCTCGGTACGAGAAGGGAGGTGCATGATGGAGGCACGATACAGGGCCAAGCCACTCCCGCCCGTCAATCTGCCGGAACTCCGCCAGGTGGGCAAACCTTTGCGCCGGATAGATGCCATGGGCAAGGCGGTGGGTCACACCACCTATGCCGGTGATTATTCCATGCCCAACATGCTCCACGCCAAGGTTCTCCGCAGCACCGAGCCGCATGCCCGGATCGTGTACCTGGATGTAAGCCGGGCTGCTGAGTTGCCGGGTGTGGCCTGCGTGCTCACAGCCGCCGATATGGAAAACGCCGGAAAACTCACCACCGATCTGCCGGGCCAGACCGGGCAGCAGCGACGGGCCGGCTCCGACGCTCAGGTGCTGGCGGCCGAGATCGTCCGTTTTATGGGTGAACCCATCGCTCTGGTGGCGGCCGAGACCGTCGAGATTGCCGAGCAAGCGCTGAGACTGATCGAGGTCGAGTATGAGCCCCTGCCCGGTGTGTTTGACCCTCACAAAGCACTCGAGCCCGGCGCCCCCGTGATCTACGAGCCGGATAACCTGGTCGCCAGGTGGAAGATCCGCCGGGGGGATGTGGACAAGGGCATGGCGGCGGCCGACTTGATCGTAGAGAACACCTTCCGGGTCCCCTTCCAGGACCATGCCTACATCGAGCCTGAAGCGGGCCTGGCCTGGGTGGATGGGCAGGGTGTGATTAACATCCGGGTCTGTACCCAGGTGGTGGAGCATTTCCGCAGCATCGCTCGCGCTTTGGGGGTACCCCAGAATAAGATCCGTGTGCGCGGAACGCTGCTGGGTGGCGGCTTTGGTGGCAAGGAGGATATCACGGTAGAGATCTTTTTGGCGCTTCTTGCTCAAAAGACCGGCCAACCAGTCCGCCTGGCCTACACCCGTGAGGAGTCCTTGATCGGCCATTCCAAACGCCATCCCTTCACCATCACCCATCGTACCGGCGTGCAGCGCAATGGCCGGCTAACGGCGGCTGAGATCAAGCTGGTGGCTGATTCGGGCGCCTATCCCTACCTCAGCCCCTACGTCCTGCTCTACGCTACGGCCATGTCCAGCGGCCCGTACCGCATTCCTCACCTCAAGGTCGATGGCTATGCGGCTGCCACGAATCAGACATTCGCCAGCGCCTTCCGTGGCTTTGGCGGTCCGCAGGCCTGCTTTGCCTATGAGGGTCAGATGGACGCCATCGCCGAGGCGCTGAACATGGACCCTCTGGAGTTGCGCAAGATCAACTACCTGCACACGGGCGATCCCATCGCCACCGGACAGGTCATTGACAGCGCGGCTTGGCTGGAAGAGACGGCAAGCCGCGCGCTGGCAGCCCTGGGGGAAAAGACGCCCAACCACGGCCCGGTCAAGACGGGCTGGGGCTTTGCGTCCTATTTTCAGTCGTATGGCCGCATAACCTGGATGCACGATACCAGCCGCGCCTGGGTAGGTCTGGAACTGGATGGCACGGCCGTGATCCGCAGCGGTGTGCCGGACCTGGGTGCGGGACAGATCAACACCCTGGCCCAGATCACGGCCGAGATCCTGGGCGTGTCGCTGCACGACATCACCGTATACAGTACCGACTCGGCCGTGACACCGCTGGCCGGTACCTCCACAGCTACCCGGCAACTCTACATGTCCGGCAACGCGGTGAGCATGGCGGCCAACGCCGTCCGGCAGGTACTGCTGGAGCGGGCACAGAGGCATTTTGAGGAGGAAATCGAGGATCTGGACCTGGCCGATGGGCGGGTGTTCGTCAAGGGCGATCCGGACCAGTCGATGCCGCTTAGCGAACTGGCGGCGATCTGTGCCGCCGAGGGGCTGGAGCTGTCCAATCTAGCCCAATTCAATGCTCCCTTTACCGGCCCGCTGGACCCCGAGACCGGCCAGGGGCGGATCTGGCCTGATTTCACCTTCGGCGCCCATGCCGTGGAGGTGGCCGTGGATATGGAGACCGGCCAGGTGGATATCCTCAAGAGCATCGGCTGCCACGACGTGGGCCGGGCCATCAACCCCGATGCCTGCGAGGGCCAGATCGTCGGCGGTGCACACCAGGGCCTGGGCTACGCCATGTTGGAAGGATACCGCATGAAAGAGGGGCGGGTTGTTACGCCATCGCTGGCCGAGTATCTCCTCCCCACTGCCGTAGACTTTGTGCCCAGCCAGGCCATCATCCTGGAATCGGGTACCGGCAAAGGGCCGTTTGGTTCGAAAGGGATCGGTGAACCAGCCCTGACACCAGCCGCAGCGGCTGTGGCAAACGCTGTCGCCGACGCGGTTGGAGCCCGTGTCTACGAGCTGCCGCTGACGCCCGAGCGGGTGTTGGCGGCTATCGATCAGGCCCAGTCCGGCCAGCTCTGGCACAAAAAACGGGGCGAACCCAGCGCAGAAGTCCCATCCGACCCTCAGTAAGGAGAAGTAGTGGTGGAGATAAAGTACGATCTATTGTTCGCCGGCGGTACGGTGGTCACTGGCCAGGGCATGCAGCTGGCCGACGTGGGGGTCTGGGGAGAAAAACTGGCAGCCATCGGCCGGGATCTGCCTCAAGAGGCAGCCAGGGAGGTCATTGACGCCAGTGGCAAGTACATCCTGCCAGGCGCTATCGATGTGCACGTGCACCCTGTCTATCTCGACAGCGTGGAGCACTGTTCTGCCCTGGCCGCTTATGGCGGAACCACGACCGTGATCCATTTTGCCTACGCTCGTACCGGAGAAAGCTTGCTGGACAAGGTCGAGGAGATGAGGGCGGACGGGTTGGCCAACTCCCGGCTGGACTTTGGCCTTCATGGTGGCATGTTTGAGGCTCCCCGTCAAGTGCCCGAGATCCCAAAAGTGATGGATCTGGGCGTCCGCTCGTTCAAGTTCTTCCTGACCTACCTCAAGCAGGGCTGGTACACCGATGACTACCAGTTGATCAAGGCCATGGATATCCTGGCAGAACAGGGTGGCATGGCCATGGTCCATGCTGAGAACGGCGGCGCCATCGATTACCTGGAAGACAAATACCTGAAGGGCCCGGGGGCATCGGCCCGTTACTTTAATGCTTCCCGGCCTGCCGCACTGGAGGAGGAAGCTGCTTTCCGCTCGATCCGCCTGGCAGAGCTTGTAGATTGCCCGCTGTACATCGCTCACGTAACCTCGGCGCGGACGGTTGACCTTATCCGCCGCGAGCAGGCTGCCGGACGCAAGGTCTTTGCCGAGACCTGTCCTCAATACCTGACCCTTACCCAAGAGATCATCGAGGAGCGTGGGGCGCTGGCCAAGATCGGGCCGCCCATCCGATCGGCCGCTGACCGTGACGCGATATGGGCCGGCCTGAGGGATGGCACGCTGCAAGCAGTCTCTTCGGATCACGCGGCCAAGGCCAAAGATGTGAACGGCGATTTCCTGGAGCAGGGTTTTGGCTCGCCGCAGATGGAAACGCTCCTGCCGCTGGTATACGATGGCGGCGTGAATCGGGGCCGGATCAGCCTGGTCCGGCTGGTTCAAGTGCTGTGCGAAAACCCGGCCCGCATCTTTGGTCTCTACCCGCGCAAGGGTACTCTGGCCATCGGCTCGGACGCCGACTTGGTGGTTTTGGATCCCAACCACGAGTTCACCATTCGCTCAGAGAACCAGCACTCGAAGGCTGGCTATACCTTGTACGAGGGACGTACGGTTCTGGGTTGGCCAGAGATGTCCTTCCAGCGCGGGCAGCCCGTCCTCTGGCAGGGGCAGGTGGTAGCGAAACCCGGCGGTGCCCATTTCCTGCCGGTACAGCCAGCCCAAATCGAACCACTGACCGTCTGACTCGAATCACGGCTGTTTCGCATACCCGTCATCCTGAGTGCAGCGAAGGATCTCGGTAACTGGAGGAACACTTGGAACCAAAGATACTCACCGGAAGCGAAGCGTTGGCCATGGGCGCGCTGCGCGCCGGGGTGAAGGTCGTGACAGGCTACCCCGGCACGCCATCTACCGGAGCCATTGACCAGCCTGCTCAAGATGGACTTGCCGGACCGCCACGTGGAGTGGAGTACCAACGAAAAGGTAGCCTTTGAGATTGCCGCCGGGGCGGCTTGGGCCGGCCAGCGGGCAATGTGTACCATGAAGATGTCGGGGGTCAACGTGGCCTACGACTCACTGATCTCCATCGCCTATTCCGGCGTCAATGGCGGTCTGGTAATCTATGTAGCCGACGATCCTGGCGTGAGCGCGGGTATGTGCGAGCAGGATACGCGCGGTTTCGCGCTTATGAGCGACCTGCCCATCCTAGAACCGGCCACGGTGGCAGAGGCCTACGAGTTGGTCCCGGTGGCCTTTGATCTCTCCGAGCAGACCGGCACCCCGGTCTTTGTCCGCTTGGTGACGGCGCTGGCCAACTCATACGCGTCCGTGACCGTGGAGGAGCCCCTGCCTCCCGCCCTTCGCGAGCCGATTCTTGAGCGCGACATCGCCAAGTACACCAAGGCTGGTTCGCTCATCTGCCTGAACCAGCACCGCGACCTGATAGCACGCCTGGCAAAGTCGGCGGCAATCATCGAGCAGATGGGCATCAACCGGCTGCGCCTCGCGGAAAATGCTGGTGGGTTGGGCGTCGTGGCCGCTGGGGTGGTCAACTCCTACCTGGAAGAGGGTTTTGAGGTTACGGCCGAGTATGGTTCTGACCGCGAGGCTGTCTCGGTACTAGAGGTCCGGGCCAGCCACCCGTTCCCGGCTCGTCAGGTGCAAGAGCTTCTGGCCCACTGTGGCGTCATCCTGGTACTGGAGGAGCTAGAGCCGTACCTGGAGCAGGGTGTGATCATGGAAGCCCAGCGGGCTGGCTTTGAAGGGCGTGTCGTGGGCAAGCTGGATGGGCCACTCAGCCGACTGGGCGAATACGGCCTCAAGCAGGTAGTGGAGGGGCTGGCGGAGGCGCTGGATCTCTCGATCCCGCCAGGCCTGTTCCAGGGAAGCATAGAGGCGGAGACCCTGGCCGCCGCCCGGCCCATCACCGTCTGCGCCGGATGCCCGCACCGCGGAACCTACCTGGCCATCAACCGGGCCTTGAGAAGACTGCGGTTCAAAAAGGACGAGGTGATGGTGACCGGCGACATCGGCTGCACCATCCTGGGTATGAACCCGCCCTTTGACACGGTCTGGAACGAGGTCTCGATGGGGGCCAGCATCAGCCTGGCCCAGGGCTATGTCCACGGCGGCGTCGAGACCCCGGTCATTGCCACCATCGGCGATTCTACCTTCTTCCATGGCGGCATCCCGGGGCTGATCAACGCTGTGCAACACCAGGTTCCACTGACCCTCATCATCATGGACAACGGCTGGACGGCCATGACCGGTATGCAGGTCAACCCCGGTACGGCCGGTGCATTCCAGTCTGGCGGGCAACAGGTGGATATCGCCAGGATCATCCCGGCGCTGGGCGTTGAGCACTTTTTTGAGATCGACCCCTTTGACCTGGCTGGCTCCGCAGCGGCGATCCAGGAGGCCCTGACCCTGCCCAGGGTCAAGGTGATACTGGCCCGGCAGGAGTGCGCTATCCAGTCCGTCCGGCACGGCGACCAGGCCGGCCTTGTCCAGGTCGATGCCGAAAAGTGCAACCTGTGCAAGCTGTGCATCATCCAGACCGGCTGTCCGGCTATTGATATCGGTCGAAGATACCATCGTGATCGATCCCAGCCTGTGCGACGGCTGCGGGCTGTGTGCGGAGGTATGTAACTTGGACGCCATCGTGAAAGAGCCAGCGCCATGAAATTCGACCTGTATCTGGTTGGGGTAGGCGGCCAGGGTGTCCTGACCATCGGTGACGTCATCACGGAAGCGGCGCTGGGCTCGGGGATTCCAGCCAACTTTTATCCGACCAAAGGGATGGCCCAGCGCGGCGGTTTTGTCAAGGCTCAGGTGCGGTTGGGCCGCGCGATGGTGGGACCGCAGATCCCCGAGAAGGGCGCGGACCTGGCCATTGCCATGGAGCTTTCAGAATCGCTGCGGGCGGTGCGCTTTGTCAGGCCCGGCGGCGAATTTGCTGCTCTTTGGGCACGTGTGGCAGCCCACAGCCGTCATGCTGGACAAGGCGCCCTATCCTGGCCTGGAGGCCGTCGAGGAACAGGCAGCGGCCGCGGAGATCAGTCCTTCACTACCTTGACCCGGCGGGCGTACCGGTGCTCGATGGAAGGCCCGTCCCGGCCAATGTGTACGTGTTGGGCGCTGCCCTGGGCTTGACACGCCTGGGAAATGTGCTGGACCCCGCCGCGGTGGAGGAACTGGTCGTCTCCCGCTGGAAACGCGGCGTGGAAGCCAACCGGCTGGCATTCCGGGCCGGGCTAGAGGCTTAGATGGGCCTGCAGAGTCTGTTCTACCCGCGCGGGGTGGCCGTCATCGGATCTACGTCCCTGGGAAAACTGGGCTACCAGCTCATCCGCCAGTTGCAGGACGGTGGCTATCGGGCCGTGTACGCGGTGAACCCGACGGGCAAAGGGCTACCCGCAGACCAGGACCAGGCTGCCGTGCCAGGCTTTGCATCCATGATACAGATCGGCCCGCCCGTGGACCTGGCGGTGATCGTCTCTCCTACAAGTACCGTGCCGGCTGTGCTGGAGGATTGTGGTCGGGCGGGGATCAAGGCGGCCGTCATTATCACGGCCGGCTTCTCCGAGGTAGGCAATCACGCCGGAGAGGCGGAGGTGGCGCGTGTGGCACGGCAGTACGACATCCGCTTCGTAGGCCCCAACTGCGCTGGCATTGTCAACACGCTTCACAAGCTGACCCCCACACTGGAGACCCTGCCGCCTGCTGGGAAGTGTATCGCTTATCGCCCAGAGCGGTGCCGTGGGTGGTGTGGTATTGGCCTGGGCCAAGGAATTCGGACTGGGCATCTCCAAGTTTGTGAGCTATGGCAACGGGGCGGACCTGCGCGAAGTCGAGTTGTTGCGCTACCTGGCCGGCGATCCGGACACGGACGTGGTGGCGCTGTACATCGAGAGCGTCAGCGACGGTCGAGCGTTCATGGAGGCAGCCCAGTACTGTACCCGGCACAAGCCCCTGCTGGTTATCAAATCCGGCCGGACCGAATCGGGGCAGCGGGCGACCCTGTCCCATACCGGCTCGATGGCTGGTGCGGATGCGGTGTACGATGCGGCGCTGCAGCAGTGTGGGGCCATCCGTGTGCAAACAGTGGAGGAGCTGTTTGACGCTTGCAAGGCCTTCAGCGTTCTGCCGCCGCTGGATGGCGACCGGGTTGTTATTGTGACCAATTCTGGCGGTCCGGGGGTGATGGCGGCGGATTGGGCGGAGGAGATTGGGCTGGACGTGGCCGAACCGAGTTCGATGGGCCAAGCTCGGCTTGCCGAGTTCCTGCCCCCCCACTGCGCCTTCAAGAATCCGGTGGACCTGACCGTCGAGGGCACCGAAGACGGCTATCGCCGGGCGCTATTGGCCCTGCTCGAAGAATATGACGCCGCGCTGGCCCTGAATATCGCCCCGGCCTACCTTGACTCGGTGTCGCTGGCGCGTGGCGTCTGCGACGCGGCCAAAGGGAGCGGGAAGCCGGTCGCGGCGGCCTTTTTGCCTGCCCAGATCGTCAAGGATGCGCTGCCCTACCTGGAATCGCGGGGGATTCCCAGTTTTGCCACTGGAGAGCGGGCGGTGAGCGCGCTTGGTCACATGGCCCGTCACCAGGCCCGGCAGAAGGCTTGGCGGCAACCGCCAAGCCCTGACCCCGAACAACAGATCCCCGGACTCCTTCCTGGCTCGGTGCAGATGTTGGAACACGAGGCGATGGACTGGCTGAAGGCCAATGGGTTCCCCGTCCCGGACTATTGCTTTGCAGCCACGGCGGAAGGTGCTCTCCAGGGATGCCGCGAGATCGGTTACCCGGTGGTGATGAAGGTCGTTTCGCCTGATATCCTGCACAAATCCGACGTGGGTGGGGTGGTCTTGCATGTCCAGGATGGCGCCGCGGCGGAAGCTGCGTTCTCCCGACTGCGCGACGCGGCCGCCGGCAAGGATTTTCGCGGCGTTGTCATCTACCCCATGCTCCAGGGGGCGCAGGAAGTCCTGCTGGGCCTTTCAAGGGACCCCCAGTTCGGCCCGGTAGTGGCCTGTGGCCTGGGCGGCGTCTATACCGAAGTCTGGCAGGATATCGCGTTGCGGGTGGCGCCGGTGGATACTCAGGAGGCCGGAGACATGATCAGAGAGCTCAAGTCGTTGCCCCTGCTTCAGGGTACGCGCGGCAAGCTTCCCTGCGACTTGGGTGCCCTGGCCGGCGTACTGGCCGAATTCTCTCAACTACCCTTCCGCTACCCGGATATCAGTGAGGTCGATCTCAACCCGGTCTTTGTCTTCCCCGAAGGGATTGTGGTGGGAGACGTACGAATCATCAACAGGAGCAAGTGACTATGGCATCCAAGGTCAAACCCCAACCAGGATTGAAGAACTTGCGACCCTACGTACCCGGTACACCCATAGAGGATGTTCAGCGCCAGTATGGCCTCAAGGATGTCATCAAGCTGGCATCCAATGAAAACCCCTTTGGCTCCTCGCCCAAGGCCCTCGAAGCGATCCGCCAGGCGCTGCCCCGGCTCAACCAATACCCTGACTCCGGATGCCATGCACTCCGCCACGCCCTGGCAACAGCCCTCCAGGTGGATCCAAAACAGCTTGTCGTCGGCAACGGCGCCGATGGTGTCATCACCCAGATCTGTATGGCCTATCTGGATGAGAGAAGCCAGGTCATTGCCAGCAAGTCCTCCTTTCCAAATCACGAGCGCTTCACCCACATCATGCGGGCCCAGCTCACCAAGATCCCCCTCAAGAACCACAGGTTGGACCTGGAGGCCATGGCGGACGCTATCACAGAAAGAACCACGCTGGTTTTTGTCTGCAACCCCAACAATCCGACCGGCACCATCGTCACCGCCAACCAGGTTGAAGCCTTCATGGAGCGGGTTCCGGATCACGTGCTGGTGGCCTTTGACGAAGCTTACTACGAACTGGTCGATTCCGATGAATACCCGGAGACGATAGCCTACATCCGCGAGGGCCGCGAGAATGTTATCCTGCTGCGGACCTTTTCCAAGGTCTATGGCTTGGCCGGTATCCGGCTGGGCTATGGTGTTGCCATGCCCAGCGTACTGGCCCCCATGAACCAGGTCAAGGACTCCTTTCCGGTGAACCAGCTTGCTCAGGTAGCAGGGATCGCGGCCCTGCAGGACCAGGAATTCCTGCAGAGAACTGTGCAGGCCAACCATGCATCCCGGCTGTGGTTGTACGAGCAGTTTGAACGGCTGGGTCTCTCCTATGTTGAGAGCCACACCAACTTTGTGTTGTTTCATATCGGTCCCCATGCCCTCGACATCCAGCAGGAACTCCTGAAGCAAGGCGTGATCATTCGCCCCTGCGACGGCTACGATCTCTGTGATTGGCTCAGGGTGACGGTCGGTACGCCTGAACAGGACGCCCGCTTCATCGAGACACTGGAGAGCGTGCTCGAGATCCTCCCGGAGGATTCTGGCATATAGTGGGCCACCACATCCTGGCAGAATCAACCAGTAGCAGGGCAGTAGCCGGTGCAATCCTGCGGGAGGATCGCCCAGTCCAGGAGCTTTGCAACAACCCTGCTCTGCCTATTGAAGCGAGTTGACGCCTCGGGGTTCTTACCCTATAATTAGCAGACCGCGCGTACCTGCAGGATACAGAAGCCTGTTAGGAGGGTGAGCATGATACAGCTATACGACAAAGAATCGGATACTCTGATCGGTAGCATTACGGCTCCAGATCTGCAGTTTTTGATTGATCAGCTTGAAGAAGAGGACTCTGAGGATCAAGACTACTACATTGATCGCGCCACGCTCGTGTGGTTTGAAGAAAACGGTGCCAATTCGGCCCTGCTCACCTTGCTGCGCGAGGCTTTGGGTGACCGCCAGGGGATGGATATCCGTTGGGAAGAGGACTGACACAGGTCAGTTGGTCAAACCTTGTTCCCTCGATTGCCCGTATTTGTTCCGATTCTACGGAAATCTCGATCCGTGTTGACCCCCTATGCAGCCACGTCTGCGTACACAACACCGGTCAATTCCTCGGACACGGCCCACAATCGCTCCGCGACTACCTGATCGTGGGACTGGTTGCTCGAGCGAACCTTGGCCGGCCCTCCGCCCAGCTCCATGAAACCACGGGGACCGACAAAGTCACCGCCCTGTACATCTGGGGCGGTGGCTGCGTACAGCGTTGGCAGCGCGCCCTTCTCGGGGCGTTGGGCTAGCAACGGGTTCAGCCAGCGTATCAACGCATAGTTTCTCTGAAGGTTTGTGCCCGCCCAGCCGGGGTGGGCAGCCGCGACGATGACGCGGGCGCCCTCGAGACGCCTCTGTAGCTCGTAGGCAAACAGCAGGTTGGCCAGCTTGCTCTGCGCATAGGCCGCCGTCGCATTGTAGGAAGCCTTGCCCTGCAGGTCATCAAAGTGGATACTCCCTGCGCGATGGGCTAGGCTGCTCAGTACGACTACCCGCGAGCCAGCAGTACGCACGATCAGGTCCAGCAGCAATCCGCTCAGTGCAAAGTGGCCCAGGTGGTTGGTGCCGAACTGCAGCTCAAAACCCTCCACTGTTTCCTGGCGCTGGGGCGGTCTCATCACCCCCGCGTTGTTGATCAAGAGGTCCAGGCGACTGTGGCCTGCCCGGTAAGCCCCGGCAAAGCGGCGTACCGAGGCCAAATCGGCCAGGTCAAGCCGCATCATTTCGACACTGCCGCGGGGATTCTCAGCCCGAATCCGTTCGGCGGCTTCCGTGCCCTTCTGCCTGCTGCGGCAGGCCATGATGACCGTCGCCCCACCATGGGCCAGCGCGCGGACCGTCTCGTAGCCGATGCCGCTGTTGGCGCCGGTGACGGCGGCGATCCTGCCGCTTTGATCGGGCATGTGTTCACTGGTCCAATGCTTGTTCCACGACACGGATTGTCTATACCTCTCCTCAGCTGGCCTGCTGCGGGGAGTATACCACGTTCCTGATCCTCTGTTAAATTGGGTCTCTGCTGCGGGCATGCAACCTGATACACTCTGAAACCAAGTGCATCCATACCTCAGTCTGGCGCAGAGCTAGCAATGACCTGGGGGCCACGCTGTTCTAGATACACTTTCCCTTCGCCGCCATCCACCGTGATCATGTCGCCGCTTTGGATATGCTTGGTTGCCGCCCCTGTGCCCAAGACAGCGGGAATGCCGTACTCCCGGGCCACAATCGATCCGTGACTGAGGGGACCGCCAATATCGGTGACGATAGCCGCGGCGCGGGCAAACAGTGGGGTCCAGGCTGGGGTGGTGAGTGGGGCCACAAGGACATCCCCGGCCCTGAACTGCGCAAAATCCTCTGGACCATGCACAACACAGGCTGGAGCGGTTGCCCGGCCCGGGCTGGCGGCAACGCCTTTGAGGCTATCTTTATGGCGCTTGCTGGTCCTCGATGACTTGATATCCCCCATCTTTCTACCCAGGATCCTGAGTTCGGGTAACATCTGCGGCGGCGTTGCGCGCCTTGCAGCGCGCCAGACTGCCTTGCGCATGGGGATAGCGGCCGCCAGAAAGCTTTGAGTCTCACCCCGATCAATCCTCGCTGCGGCTTCCTCAACCTGGTCCTGATCCAGCCAAAAGACATCGTCGGGTACCTCGATGATGCCTCCCTTGGCGAAGCGGCGGCCCACTTCGCGCAGTATCTGCCGCAGCAAGGGATAGCCCAGCCCGACATCGGCCAGTCCATCTTCGCGCAGCGGGGCATAGCGTTGGGCCGGCCCAAGTGTGCCTTGAAACAGCTTCAGGCGCAGCCCCTTCAGCCTATTCAGCATGGCCCGTTTCGCCTGCTCGCGCCGGTCAACCGCGGCCTGCTGGCGAGCGTGGGGGTCAGTCCCCTGGCCGCTGAGGAGCCACTTGCACGTATCCAGCAGTGGTGCCGGGTCGTCCGCGGGCACCGGATTGGCAAAGTCCAGGTTGTAGATGGTGTGGCCGTAGCGCTGCAGATGTTCCTGGAAGCGACCTTGCCATTCGGACCAATCGTCTGCCTCCACGCCCGGTGGCGGCTGCAAAGCGGACGACTTGATCTGGAGGGCGAGTTCGGATGTCGGCGTGTTCTTCAGGTAGCTGGACAATCCAGAAGGCGTGCGGGCCCAGTTGGCCAGGTCGTACAGCGATTTTTCCGCCTGGATGGGCAGACTGTCAAAACCCATCAGATAAACCGGCGCCGCTGGATCGTCTCGGCGTTTGAGCACTGTATTGTAGGCCAGGGTGAACAATCCCTCGCTGATCCAGGCGGCCGGGATGACGCCAGACACCAGCGCCCCGTAGGCGTCGACCGCTGTTTCCATCAGCTCGCGCGCTGCGCCCACGAGTTCGGTGGTCGACATCTCGCACCAGCCAGTGCCCTGCCAGCGCTCGACAGTGGCCAGGTAGCGAGGGCGTCCTACGTCGACCCACCGTTCCACCGCGCCCGTGAACATGCGCTTCATAATTCCAATGCTGCCCAGGACTATCCGGCCAATCTGGCCGGGTGTCCACGAGCCATTGTAATAGGCGTACTTGTTGACGCTGATGATCAGTTCGTCTGGCACGAGATCCGGCTTGCCTAGAAAATCGGCCAGCAGCCCGCCCAGGCTGGCATTGACCGCGGCCCGGCCCAGTGTGCCAAAGAGGGGAGTCAGCGGATCGGCCATCAGTTCGACGATGTTGTTGCGCATCGCAACATAGCTGCCCTGGGGCAACTTCCACTCGGTCGGGATGGGCGGTTCAGGCTCGGGTAGGGCTGTGATGGGCCGGGCCTGGACGATGGCGAAGGATGGCTGCGTCTGGGCGCCTTTGCCCTCTGCAGATGCGGCGTCTCTCCTCTCCGGTACGACCCACTCGATGTCCATGGGCAGGCCCAAGAACTCTTCGATTTGCGTACCCAGACGAACCAGTTCGGCGGCTTCCGAATCAGAGAGTACGGGAGCCTTGCGCAACGCCCCAGGGACAACCTTTTCTTGCGTACCGCTGGCCACGCGGACTGTCATTACCTGTTTGTCGCTCGTTTCGCGCGAAAGCACGCGACCCGTGGCTTTGTCCACGACGAGTGTGTCCGGTGTCACCAGGCCACCCACAATGGCCTCACCCAGGCCCCATGCCGCGCTGATCATGGCCTGATCGCGCTGGCCGGTGACCGGATTGGCGGTGAACAATACGCCAGAACTCTCTGCGCGCACCAACTGCTGGACGATGACGGCAACCCTGTGTTCCGAATCCAGGCCTTTGGCTTTGCTATAGGCCTGAACCCGCTCACCGTGTCGCGAGTGATACACTGTGTGGATGGCCTCGTAGATTTCCTCGCCGCTGTGCACGTTGAGTACCGTCTCAAACTCACCAGCAAAGGAAGCCTGGGCCGAGTCTTCGCTCATCGCAGAGGAGCGCACCGCAAAGGTCATGGGGTGCCGTGCGTCCGTCTTGCCCACGGCTCCCCGTAGATGGCTGAGCTGCACCTGAACCTGCAACCAGGCTTCAGCGCTTATCTCGTCATCGACAAAGGCGCTGGGCAGAATGACAAAACCCTCCGGCACCGGAAAGTTGGCTTGGTACAGCCTGGCCAGCGCGCCACCCTTGCCCCCGGCTTGCGGCTGTTGTTCTGCAGTCAGCTCGGCAAAGGACTTGACCACGTCATTCACTTACTTTGCCCCCTTCCAATTCTGTGCTCTCCTCACCTACGGTCACCGGCATCCCCTCGAACCAGTTTACCCAGCGACTGCCGATCCTACCTTGAACCCGGATCTGAACTCTGTACTGTTCCACAATTGTTTTCGAGTTCGTTCGGGGTGGGGCGTGCGGCCAACCCTTTGATCCGCTGCACCGCAATGGCCAGGGCGAGATCCCCACTGGGCCAGATGTCCGGCCGACGCAGCGCCATCAGCAGGTAAGTATCCGCCGTCCACGGCCCGATACCTTTGAGTTGGGTCAGCGCTGACCGCGCTGCCATGTCGTCCATCGTCTCCAACGCGCCCAAGTCAAGACGGCCATCGCCCAGGGCGTGTGCCAGACTGCGACCGTAGGCGGTTTTGTGGCGGCTGAAACCGATGGATTTAAGGCGGTCGTCATCCAGTTCGAGAAACCGGGCCGGGGTAAGCGGCGATGCCGCGGTAAGCAGACGGTCGTAGGCCGCTTGCGCGGATGCGAGCGATACCTGCTGTTGCAGGATAATGTGCACGAGTGTGGGGAACCCGGGCTCCCGCGCCCACATGGGGGGTGAACCCAGATCCTCCAAGATCCGGTTCAGATCCGGGTCGCGCTCCGACAGGATGCGCAAGCCCCGCATCAGGGTTTCTGGGGTCAGCGGCACTGGTACGGACATGAGAATCGGCGACTTTTAGTTACAAACACTGGTATGAACCGAGGCGTACTTAACCTTCCCTATGACAGAACCCCATCCAAATCCAGCAAAAGATCCCGAAGGACCTGCGCGATGTCGACCAGCTTGCCGGTAGCCACAATCTCTGGCTTGTCTCGGGCCGTGTGCGCCACGTAGGCCCACAGCTCGTCGAACCGGTCCGAGGTGATGGCCAGGGCGGGTCTCTGCTGCTGAACAAATATCGCGTGGTCGCTTTGATACCATGGCTCGCCTTCGATCATGCCTTCCTGGGCGGAAAATACCCTGCGTATGGCACCGGCAATCTCTGCGGGGCAGCCGTACAGAGAGTAGGCTGTATGCCCCTGGTGATAACCCGCTCCGTCCATGTTGATGGCCAGGATGATTTCGTCGAACCTGCCTTCGTTGTCTTTGAGAAACTGCATCTCTCCCGGGGCAGAGTAATAGTCCTCGCCGTTCAGGGCAACGATCTCCAGGCCAAGCTTCCCAGAATGGTCCTGCAGCAGCTCAGCGAGCAGGAGGAGAACCACCACCCCCGTGGCATTGTCCAGGGCACCGGGAGTGCCCTTCTTGGCATCAATATGGGCGCATACCACCACCCTGCGGCCGGAATCTTTCCCCTTACGAGCGACGACGTTGCAGCCCTTGGCGGGCAGCCGCTCTGCCTGAAAGTCAAGGGTAACTTTTCGACCCGCATGGCGGGCCAATCTTGCTCCATCCTCCTCCGTCATATAGACTGAGGGGATGTCGAAATCGCCGTCCTCGATGAGGGGAAACGGGTATACCCCGCCCGCCATCTGCGGGTCTCGAGAGGTAGCGGCGATGATGGCCCTGGGGGCCCTGTTCTCGAGCAGGCCAATGATCCGCTTGTGGTGGTCGGGGTTGTAGAAAGTAAAATTCTTGGGCATCAACTGCTCTGCGGCTATCTCCCCTCGGAGCATCAAGATCTTTTCCGATACTTTGCTGGCGGCCAGTTCCTCAACAGTGGATGTCACAGCCAGGGGGGCCTTGGCCTGGCATCCCAGGGAGTAGGGGCTGACACAAGCCTCAAAAGGCTCGCCGTCAGCTTCGAGATGGACCTTTCCATGGCTCCAGTCGATGCAGTCGAACGCCCGGTACTCTGTGCCAAACCCGAAGGAGGCCACGGTCCGGGCGAAAAACTCTGTTGAGGCCCGGTTACCCGGACTGCCTACAGACCTGCTGGGGACCTCCACACACAATCTGCGCAGGTAATCATCTGCCTTCTCTGCCAGGGTGATGGATGACATGGTTCTCCTCCTCAGGATGGCCGGGCGTAGCCTGGCTCGTAAAGCACAATCTCCAGGTCCCCTGGGGCCTTGAAAGAAGAAGTAAATCCCCACTCAGTTTCGGCGATGGGTCCGGTGAACTCGACCCCCCTGGCCGACAACTCAGCCACCGTACTTTCGATGTTGTCACAATAGAACGAAACGTGCTGTATGCCAAAGCCGCGGCCCTTTTCCAGGTCAACCGGGTGACATCCAACTTTGGCCCCTGGGAGATCAAAGATCAGCCACCCACCGCCGATATCGAAGGACTGGAGTCCTAGCTTGTCGCGCAGAAAGGCGCAGAGTTTCTCCGCCTCGGAGGAATAGAACATGGCATGGATACCTCTTATCATCGCCTTCTCCCTGAAGATAGAGCTTCTATTCTGGGTCACCGCTACACGGCCCCGCAGCGCGCCTCCAAGGGCCCAGGTGACAAGAGCCCGGCCAACACGCTTAGCACGACGAGTACGGCCCACAGCGCCGCCGCCAATGCCACGTATATGACAAGCAGCAGGATACTATAGCCCTGCACCGACATGAGCACCCCGACCAGAATCTCCGCCAGGAATAGAATGCCCAGCGCCGTCGCGGCGCGGCGGACTGCGCCGTTCTTGGGCTGCAGGCGCCAGGCCTGTACGATCACCGCGATGAGCAGTATGCCCGCTGCAGTAGCGAGTAGGAGACGCGCCGCCCGGAGCCAGCCGTGCACATCGTCAGGTACCGCTTGTCCGCCATACAGGGGCCAGCCCAAACACCTGACAAGCGAACCGTTCTTTGCGACGAGGACCCCACTCACCAGAACAACGAATACAGCGACGAGCGTCCACGAGGCCAACTTGGCAAAAGCGCTGTGGAACAGCAGCCTGTCGGGCAGGGTGGGATCCGCGTGCCGGGCAAAGGCCACCACGGTCGCCGTCGGCACAAGGGCCAGCACTATCAGCGCCGAGCCAAGGTCAACGGCCGCCAGCCCGGGCGATAGTCCCTGCAGGACTACGAGGGCGCCAAAGATGGTCACTGCGACGAAAAAAGCGATAGCCAGTGCCAGCGGGCGGCTCACCCACCGGATCGAGCGGTACTGCCACAGGCCCACGGCCGCTGCGGCGACGATGAGCAGCGACGTCAAGGCAGCCACGACACGGTGCGAGTACTCGATGATGGAATCCATCCGCATGGGTGGAACCAGCTGGCCGTAACACCCTGGCCAGTCGGGACATCCCACGCTTCCCCCGGTGACACAGACGATGCCGCCGGCGGTGATCAGGAGATAGGTCATAACGGCTGTCATGAAAAGCAGGTAGCAGTACCATCTTGCGACAGGCATCCTGCCCTCTGATCCCCGGTCCCCGCTTGGGTTTTTGCTACTCACTCGTCAAAGGACTCGCAGAGCCGTGACAAAAGGTTCGCCTACGCCTCGCAAGGCGGCTCATCGGCGATGGATTTGATCAAATCGGCTGCTGCTTCGATCTGGTCTGCCGTCCCGTCGATGCCAATCCAGGCCGCGCCTTCCGCACCATAGATCCCTCCGGAAGCGATCAATCGCGCCTCAGCTCCCGTTATCAGCTTGATGGCATCTACCTCTGTGAAAATCTGACCTGATACAGGGTACAGTCGCGGGCCCTCTGCCCCAGGCGCATTGCACCAATCGGCCAGACACTTTACGTCATCCAGCACACGTTTCTCCAACCCCACGGGCACCAGCAGCCGTACCCTCCGGCCGATCATGGCTGACATGGCTGCATGGATCGTGCCCGCCTTGGGGTGGCCGATCTGTACCGCAGCCCAGCCGTGCTGGTCGAAGGCGTTTGCCCCCTTTAGAACAACGTCGCCAGCCTTGAGGTCGTCCTCGACGTCGAAAATAGTCTTACCCTTCTGCCACTGGCCGTCGCGTATCACCACATCACCAGGGAAATCGGCTTTGGGTGCCTTGGCGCCCGGTGCGGTCGTCATACCCCGGCGAAAACCTACCCGGGAGAACCCTTCAGCCTGTCCCAGTGATTTGAGGATCTCTTCAGCCACGTAGCCGTTCGTCGTGCCGGCAATGATGACCAGGGTTCCTGTGTCAAGAGCAGCCTGCAGGTCGGGGTGATGGACCATTGCTTTGCCGATCAGCCGCTTGCCCATGGAAGTAGTCAAACAAAACTGTTTCATTTCGTTCCCCTTTCTTGTACTGGTTCAGTTGACGCCAATGTATTCTTCTTACGACCCAGCTGTCGGTGTCATACCCGCGCTCATCGGCCGCAGATCGGTTCACACTATATCATGAACTCTGGCTCAGGGCCAGTTGATTCTGTTCCAGAACCTGGATGATGCGCAGTACCGTCAGGTTCACAGGTGTAGGAATGCCGTATGTCTCTCCCAATTCGACGACCTTGCCACCAAAGATCTCCACCTCTGTCTTGCGCCCAGCCTCCACGTCCTGTAACATGGACGTTTTTCCCTGTGGAGACAGGGTGTCAAGAACGGTGTTCCAGTCTTCGATGTCCTTGGCTACCAAGTTGACCCCGGCGACCCGGGCCAACTGGATCACCTCCCGCATCAAGGCTTCCATCAATGCCCGGGCCTGTGGCGATGATTGGAACACGCCATACGGGGCCCGCATCACCGCCGATGCCTGGTTTGCGCCGACGTTGACCATGAACTTCCACCACAGCATGCGCAGCATGTCATGGGGCGTTTCATGGGGGATTCTGGCGCGCCTGAAGGCATCCTGTACGGCTTCTACCCGTGGACTGACCTGGGTGTTGGTCGCCTCCCCGAAATAGTGCATGCCGGGCTTGGTATAGGTGATCTGGTTCCCCTCGCGCACAGCATCAATGCCCACCGAGATGGCATACAGCACCTTGTCCATCCCATAGGCAGCCCCAATGATCTCCTCGCTATCGAGTCCGTTCATCACCGAAATGATGGCGGTCTCATCCCCGACGAGGTTCTTCAGATCAGAAACTGCCTCCAGGAGGTGGTGATGTTTCAGTGCCACGATGATGAGATCGGCGGGCGCTGTGGCCTGGTCAGGATGGACAACCGGAATGGCGTAGGCTTTGCCGTTGACAACCAAACCATCACGCTTCAGCCGTTCCTGACGGCGCCCCCGAGCGATCACGGCCGTCGAGAATCCGGGGGTGTCGTGAAATCTGGCGGCAAAAAAGGCGCCCATCGCCCCCGCGCCCAAGATGGCTACCCTCTTGATTTGCTTCATAGACTATTCTACCCACTCCTCACATTCCAGAACCCCATGTATAGTGCGATTCAAGCCAGTGTTTCCCCACCCCTTTCCCGCTCCGGCCGCCGGAACCGCCCCCGAAACTCCTCGGCAGGATACCGGTGCTCGTTCGTCTCCAGTTTCTCCAGCACCGCCCCGCTCACCTCCATGTCCAGCGCATTGCTCAGGCTCAGGCAATAGATCACAATATCAGCCAGCTCATCGGCCACTGCCGCCTGCTCGCCTGGCTCCTGGACGGCATCCCGTGCCTCCTCAGTCGTCAGCCATTGGAAATGCTCCATCAACTCCGCCGCTTCAATGGCGATGGACATGCTCAAGTTCTTTGGAGAATGAAAAGGCTGCCACTCACGGGCGTCGACAAAAGCCGCGACTGCTTCCCGGAGTGACCCGACGGTAGTGAGGGCGTCCAATTGCATGCTTTTACTCCTGCGCGTGGTGTAGCTGGTATTGTACTAGAGGGCAGCGCAGGTGTCAAAGGTGGGCGTGGAATGGAGCCAATGGACGCTAGCGACTGCCGTCTGGCAGGGAATCCCAGTCGTCCCACAACGCCAGTTGGTGCGGGGGACGCTTGCCAGCCAGCAGAACATAGGGCGCGGCCCGCTCTGCCACGGCGCCGGCCTTGCCCAGATCGTCCAGTTCCCGCAGGGTTCCCTGCCGACGCCATTCCAGGAGCCGCCCCACCGACGTGGGGCCCAGTCCCGGTACGCGCAGCAGTTCCCTCTGGGAGGCGCGGTTCACCTCAATGGGGAACAGCTCGGGATGGTTGCAGGCGTACAGCATCTTGGGATCGGCCTTGCGCGGCAGGTTGCCCTCCTGATCAAAGACCAGGTCCTCATAGCGAAAGCCATAGAATCGCAAAAGCCAGTCGGCCTGGTACAGGCGGTGTTCCCGCCAGGCGGGCGTGGGTTCGCGGCCGTCCAGGGCCGTACCCGGAATGGGGTTGAAGCGGCTGTAGTAAGCCCGTCGCAGGTCCAGATCCCTGTACAAGTGATCCATGGTGAACAGGATCTCGCGGTCCGCCTCTCCGGCGGCCCCGACCACGAACTGGGTAGTCTGGCCCGATGGTGCCAGACGGCCGCCGCTGGCGTCCATCAGCTTCTTGATAATCCCCATCGGCCGGGTCAGTTCCTCAAAGAACGCCTTTCGGGGTGCGATGGCCTCCAGCCGCTCGGGATTCGGTGCCTCCAGATTGATCGATACCCGCTGGGCCAGTTGTAGCGCTCGCTCGATGTGGCTTTCGGAGGCGCCGGGCAGGATCTTGAGGTGAACATAACCCGAGAACTGGTAGCGGTTACGCAGCAGTTCCACACAGTCGATCATGCGACCCATCGTGTCGTCGGCGCTGGCGCACACCCCCGAGCTGAGAAACATGCCATCTACCAGGTTGGCCCGCTCCAATCGATCAAAAGCCCGCGCCAGCTCGTCCGGCGTGAACTGGGTACGCGGTACGTCACGGCTAGCGCGCAGGCCGCAGTAGTAGCAGTTCTTGTTGCAGACGTTGGTCATCAGGACCTTGAGCACGCGCAGCCGCTTCCCGCCCTGCATCTTTGTCGGATAGATCCAGCGATTCAGGTCGCGATCTGGCAGCATCGACCTTTTCGATGCTTCGAGTTTGCCCGCCGGGGCGCCACTGGCCGTACATAGATCATACTGCGCCGCTTCACCCAAGGTTTCGATCTTTTGCATCAAGCCCATTCATCCATCTCCTCACGTCTATTATATGCACAAATGTTCTAATCGTCAAGTCTGAACCATGGGTTGTTGTCCACAAGTTCATGATACTGTTGTTAGCCGATTTCCTTCACCACCAGGGCACCAAGCCCGCCAAGCTGACAAGGTTTTCAGTCTTCCTTTGTACTCTTTGCGCCTTTGCGGTGAGACGTAGGCAATCACCAGTCCAGACCAGGTTGACAAATGCAGGTCGGAGGTGTAGAATTGCCCGACAGGAGATGGAGACGAATGTTCTATCGTGAACGAGCCAGCGTCGTAGCCACGCTGGTTGTGCTGGGTCTTATCTTGGACGTATTCCTACAGCTCCCGAGCTGGATGCGGGACCTGACCGTATTGGGCTCTCCGCTGACCGTCAGTATCTCCCAAACGGTGTTAATGTCCGCACTTCTGGTTGGCATCGTCTGCAGTGGAACCGATGTCATTGTGCGCTCCCATCCTAGGGCGCGCCAGATAGAGGCCCGCTTCAGCTTTGTCACCTGGACCTTGCCGGCGCTAACTGTGTTGTTGGCTGTGGTCTTGCTGCCCCAGGCGCCAACGCTGCTCTACCGGATGGCCGGCATGATGGTGACCGGCCTCATCTTGATCTTGGTCATCAGCGCCGAGTACTATACCGTGGACACCACCGACCGGCGCTATCTGGCAGCCAGGCTGAGCCTGAATGCCTGGGCCTACCTGTTGGCATTGGTGGCGTTCATCCTGATCTATTCGGCCAAGGCCCGCAGCCTTGTCTCGGCCACGCAGGTTACGTTGATCAGCACACTGCTGGCACTAGAGCTCTTGCGCAGTGCGCGGCGAAGCTTTGGCCGTACGTCGCTCTATGCCATAATCGCCGGACTGATCACGGGCGAGATCATCTGGGCCATGAATTACTGGCGCATTCAGGGCATCACCGGCGGCCTGATCCTGCTGCTGGGTTTCTACGTGGCAACGGGCCTGGCCAACCAGCAACTCCAGGAACGGCTGACGCGTCGCGTGCTCATCGAGTATGCTGTCGTGGCCCTCATCGGCCTGGTGATCCTGCTCCAGTTTCAAGTCGTGCAAGGCGGTGGCTACGGTTTGACATTTCCGCCAAATTGATCTAGAATCTTGGACGGTGACCGATGGTCACTGCCGAATACCATCTTATGAAGGGAGGCCGTTGGATGTTCTACGACTCGATTGCACAGCATACCGTTCCTGCTGTCGGCGATGCTGGTCGCCGCTGTCGTAGTGCGCCCAAATGCCCTTAGTTATTGTTTACTACGGGCCGTGGGGGCACTGCAACCCCCACGGCCTTTTTTATTTCCCTGGACGTACGCTGTCCAAGAGCCGTGGGAACCAACCCCACGGCTCTTGCTTTCTGTGGCCCCAGTACCCTGCTTGTGTGGGCACCGCCACCGGACCGGGTATGGGTTCTTTCTGCCCTTCGAAGGGCCAGGGCTGCATGGGAGGAGCAGTGAACCCGGATCCGCGTTGGAGGATTGGCCAGATGGCCAATGGTCAAATACTCCACCTGGCCGTTGCGCTACCGGAAGCCAGGGTCTATACTAGATGGATCGTCGCCAAAGTTCGTAGTGGGTGCTTCAGCGCCCTGATGTGCGCAAGAATGCCAGGAAAAAGGCACTGAGGTGTCTACTGCGAACGGGTTCTGGCGTGGAGGGGAAAGCACACCGATGTGTGGAGAAGGGAGAAAGGACGATGGAAGAGGTCGGCCGCTACCTGAAGCGGCTGGGGCAGTTTAGCCCGAATGCACGTTTCTATTTGCTGAGCGAGCTCATCATCGGCTTGAGCTTCTCCATCTATATGCTCATCTTTAACTTGCACGTCGACAGCCTGGGGTATCCGCGGAGCTTTCTGGGGCAGTTGCAGGCGCTGCCCAACTTGATCGCGCTCTTTGCCGCGGTCCCGGCCGGCGTCATGGTCGACTATATCGGCCGCAAACGGGCTCTGCTGCTGGCCAATTTTGGGCGGGCGCTGGCCACGGTCGGCATCGTGCTGGCGCCGGATCCCAACTGGCTGCGTCTCTCGATGGTCACCTTTGGCGTTTCGATGTCGCTGTGGGCTGTCACGGCTTCGCCCTTCATGATGGAGAACTCGCGGGAGGAAGAGCGTACTTCGCTCTTTAGCGCCCATTTTGGCCTGACGACGTTGGTTGGCTTCTTTGGCACCCTGGTGGGTGGCTACCTGCCTACCTTCTTTGGCCTGCGGCTGGGCGTTGACGTCGAGAGTTCGGTGGCCTACGGGGCGACGCTGGCCGTTACTGCCGCGCTGTGGGCCCTGTCCCTGGTCCCGCTGTTGATGATCAAGGAACAGCCCCGGCCCGAGTCCGACCGCGTCCGTTCCGTGTGGCCCTGGCGCAATCTGAGCAACCGGCGGATGGCGCTGCATATCTTTGTACCAAACATTGCGATCTCTATGGGAGCCGCGATCTTGATCCCGTACATGAACCTCTTTTTCAAGGAGACCTTTCCCATCACCGACCGGGTGCTGGGCACATTGTTTGCCGTCTCGTCGGTGGTCACGGGGGTCGCAACGCTGGCGGCGCCGATGCTGGCCGATCGCTGGGGGCGCATCCGGGCCTTGGTCATCACCCAGATGCTGTCGATCCCGTTTCTGCTGACCATCGGTTTTGTGCCGGTTCTCTCAGTGGCAGCCTTTGCCTTCTGGATGCGGGCCGCGCTGATGATGATGGGTGGGCCGCTGTACGACTCCTTTGCCATGGAGCAGGTGACGGCCCGGGAGCGAGCCACCATCAGCGGTCTCATGGGCATGAGCTGGAGCCTGGGCTGGACCATAGGGCCCTTCTTGAGCGGCTACATGCAGGAGAATCCCAACATCGGCTTCAAGCCGATCTTTGTCATCACCAGTGGGCTCTATCTCCTGGCCGCCATCCTGGCGCGTACCTTCTTTCAGCGGTTGGACGACGAACAGCGCCGGGCGGCGGCGCTCAAAAAGATGGGCGTCATCGACTTGACGGCGGCGAAGGCGAGGCAGACGACGACCGGCTATGATAGCGCTCGACAGCCAACTGGGCGCCAGCGGAAGGCAGGAGATGGCGATGGATGAGCGACAGAACAAGTGGATCTGGTCGGAGCCGGGCGGCTATGACCGCTGGACAGCCGCCGAGGCATGCATCTACTACGAGCGTTACAACGACCTGCTCGACCTGGTTGTGGTTCGATGCCAGGTCAGGGCTGATGACCTGGTGCTGGACATTGGCACCGGAACCGGTGAGCTGGCCCGGCGTTTCGCCCTGAACCGGGGCTGCCGGGTCATCGGGCTGGATCCCACAGCGGGAATGGTCGACGAGGCGCGCCGCAAAGCGTGTGAGGGGAACTGGGGGGACGTGCGCTTTCGCGTTGTCGATGAGCCCTTCCTGCAGATCCCCTATCGTGATGGAACCTTTGACGCCGTAGGCAGCACGCAGGCCTTCCATCACCTGCCCGAGTACCACAAGCCGGCGGCCGTGCGGGAGATGGCCCGCGTGCTGCACAAGGGCGGGCGGCTGGCCATCGGCGATGTGATCTTTCATGGCCGGGCGGACTTGAAGGCGGCACTGGCCCGCTGGCCCGAGGAATTGGAGGAGGAGTACTTTGCCTATCTGGAGACGCTGCAGCCGATGTTTCGCGAGGCGGGTCTGAGCATCCACGCCGAACAGTTGAGC
Source organism: uncultured Chloroflexia bacterium (assembly GCA_963700285.1). Taxonomy (GTDB): domain Bacteria; phylum Chloroflexota; class Anaerolineae; order JAAYZQ01; family JAAYZQ01; genus CAWANP01. Next base: position 303,582 of record CAVOXA010000009.1, read on the forward strand.
CGCGCCAACTGGGTGGTGTGGGGCAGAAAGTAAGCCGGAGACCTGATGGGACTGTGAGCGGGAATGAAAGCTGAACTTGATGGGTATTCCCACCGAGATGCATCGCGTGCTTTTGAGGAGAAGCGTACATGACTGAGGAGATCATCATTCGCAACTATCACCCGGGGGATTTGGAACCCCTGGTGGACCTGATCAACGAATCGGACGCCGTGGACAAGCAGGAGAGGGGCGTGACCCTGGCCGAGATGGAGCACCGGCTGGGCTTCCCGAACCGGCACCCGGAGACCGATTGTTTCCTGGCCTGGGATGGCGACCGCCTGGTTGGCTGGTCCGATATGTTCCTGCGCCCGGGTGATGGGCGCGTCGACCACTCTATCTACAACTGGGGCGTGGTCCATCCCGGCTGGCGGCGTCGCGGCCTGGGCCGGCGGCTTCTGGAACGCGCCTACCACCGGGCCACGGACTATCTGCCCCAACTCGGGGCGGGCCGCGTGAACTTTTTCGCCTACACCGGCGATGGCGAGCATGGCCGGCGGGCCCTGTTCGAAGCGTTCGGCCTGGAACCGGTGCGCTACTGGCTGGACCTGGAACGTTCCCTGGACGGCGACCTGCCGCCGGTAGAGCTGCCTGCGGGTGTCCGGCTGCGGGCCTTTGACCCCCAGCGCGACGTCGAGGAAGTCTGGCGGGTCGACAGCCTGGCTTTCCGTGACCACTGGAACCACGCCGAAGCCAGCCTGGAGGAGTTTCAACACTGGGTCGCCGGGCCCAATCTCCGGCCAGAGCTTTGGTTCCTGGCCGAGGAAGAGGAGACCGGCCGGATCGTGGGCCTGGGCCTCAACGAAATCAGCCCCGATCATATCGGCCGGACCGGCCGCCAGGAGGGCCTCATCGACACCCTGGGTGTGCTTCGTTCTCACCGCGGCCGTGGTCTCGGTACGGCGCTTCTGGTGCAGTGCCTCCACGGCCTAAAGCAGGCTGGCATGGACATGGCTTTCCTGGACGCCGATGCGGAGAATCCAACCGGCGCGGTACGCCTCTACGAGCGGGTGGGCTTCCAGGTCCGCAGAACGCGGATATTCTACCGCAAGGCCATGCGCGAGGAGTGAGCGGGGCGATGACGATGGCAAAGAGCAAATGGGAACGCCGGCGCGCTGATGGCCCGGCCCGAAACCGTAGGAGGCCCACGAAAGCCATGCGCAGGACCCGGGAAGAGGCAGGACCGTTCGTAGTGCGCGCTTCAGCGCGCTTTCCTGGCCCATACAAGGCCCAAACCGTAGGAGGCCCATGAAAGGAGGAGTTTTATGATTGAGATCAAAGAAATGAAACCTTCAGCGATAGATCGAGTCGCCGAGATCGACCGCTCTGAGCAGGTGACGCTGGGCTACTTTTTCCGGGACGGACGGCTCGAATCGGAGGGCGTGGACTGGCCAGTGCCCCGCTGGTACGCCGAGGGCGAGTCGGAGCACAGCGTACAGGCCAAGGTGAAGGCCTGGAAGCCTCTTTTGGAGCAGGGCGGGACGATGTTCGGAGCTTTTGATGGGGAGCTGTTGGTGGGGCTGGCCATCTACCGCCCGGAACTGGCGGGGTCCACGGCCCAGTTGGCGGTCCTGCACGTGAGCCATGGCTATCGCCGCAGGGGGATTGCTACCCGGCTCACGTCGGAGGCCATCCGCCAGGCCAGGCAGGACGGGGCGACAGAACTGTACATCTCGGCCACGCCTTCCCGGTCGGCGGTGGGCTTTTACCGGAGCCAGGGCTTCCGGCTTGTCGACAAGCCTCATCCAGAGCTATACGCACTGGAGCCCGAGGACATTCACATGATCATGAACTTGTGAGGTGGATTCCCGCTAGAAGCATGTGGGAATGACAGGAGAGAACCAACGGTGACGCAAGACGATGCAACGATGGAAAAGTACGAAGCGTATGAAGAGCTCTTCGATCCACTCTGGGTGGGCTCAAAAGCAGGGCGACGACGCAAGCCCAGGATCAGGCAGATGCTCAATAGATCCCGGGAAGAGATCCTCGCCGAACTGACCGATGACCTGGACGACGTGGATCTGGGCTTCCAGACGACCTACCGGCCCTCGCGCTACGAGGCGGGCTGGTTGCTGAACTCGCTGTATACTTTTTACAACGAGGGGCTTATCACAGACGTGCTGGCCCTGGTCAAGGGGGGCAAGGAGGCCAGCGTCTACTGCTGCCAGGCCCACCCGGCCACGGGCCTGGACCTGCTGGCGGCCAAGGTGTACCGGCCGCGCATGTTTCGCAACCTGCGCAACGACAAGATGTACCGCCAGGGACGCGAGATCCTGTTGGCGGGCGGCGGGCCGGCAGGCCGGGATTCGGGCTATATCGAGCGCGCCATCCGGCACAAGACGGATTTTGGCCTGCAAGCGGCGCATACGTCGTGGCTGATGTACGAGTTCACGGCCATGGAACGGCTGCACGAGGCCGGCGGCGCGGTGCCGCGGCCCGTGGCCTCCAGCGAAAACGCCATCCTGATGAGCTATCACGGCGATGAGGTCATGGCCGCGCCTACGCTGAACACCATTCAGCTGGAGCCTGGGGAGGCTGAAGCGCTTTTCCGTGAAGTACTGCGCAACGTGGACCTGATGCTGCAACACGACCTGATCCACGGCGATCTCTCGGCCTACAACATCCTGTACTGGAGGCCCGAGGATTCGGCGGCGGCGATCACGCTCATCGACTTTCCGCAGGTCGTGAACCTGCACACCAACGACAACGCCGGTACCATCCTGCAGCGCGACATCCAGCGTACCTGCGAGTACTTTCAACAGCAGGGGGTGGTCTGCGATCCAGCGGCCATCCTGGAGGGGTTCTGGGAACGCTACGTGGCACGGGTCGACCCCATGGATGAAGAGGCCGATCAGTCCCGGCTTCTGGCCGAGCTTGAACGGGCGCTCGGGCCAATGCCCGCCTGAGATTACCAGACCTGACAGGTTTCTGACCTTCGTGGCGGGACCTCTGCCACCCGAGTTTGGAACAAGCGTGTGCTGCTTCCGAAATGGCGCAAACCTGTCAGGTCTTGGCTCCACAGAAGTCAAGTAGGAGAAGGTACGATGCTAACACTGGAAAGAACCAAAAAACAGACGGGACCGCCACCGGTCCCGAAAACAGGATGGCCAGCCCATCTGGTCATCCCCATACCCGACGCACCGGCCATCCCAGGCCTCACCTTCCGCGGCTTCCGCGGCCATGTCGACTACCCGGCCATGGTTGCCGTGCTGGAAAGTTCCAAAGAGGCTGACGGCCTGGAACGGGTGGACACGGTCGACGACGTGGCCCGTACCTACCGCTACCTGATCAACAGCGACCCCTACCAGGACATGCTCTTTGTGGCGCTGAGGGGGCGGGTGATTGGCTACGGCCGGGTGTGGTGGGAGCGGGAAGTGGCTGGTCAACGGCTGTACGCACACTTTGCCCACCTGCTTCCCGCCTGGCGAGGGCGGGGCATCCGCCGCAGCATGCTGCGCCACAACGAGCGCCGCCTGCGAGAGATCGCATCTTCTCAGTCTCCGCGCCGCGGCGCGGAGATTGAGAAGTGTTGTTTCGACGTCTGGGCTGCCGAGACTGAGGCCCACTGGTGCTCGCTGCTGGCCAGTGAGGGCTATGCCGCCGCGCGCCATCACCTGGACATGGTCCGTCCCCATCTGGAGGAGGTCCCCGATCTGCCGCTGCCTGACGGCCTGGAGGTCCGGCCGGTGCGACCCGACCAGCTCCTCCAGGTCCGGGACGCCGCGCAAGATGCCTTCTATGACCACTGGGGCCAGACGGCGTCGCAGGCCGAGCGGTTCGTGGAGTGGCAGGGGGCGCCGACCTTCAGGCCCGACCTGTGGCAGGTGGCCTGGGACGGGGACCAGGTGGCCGGCGTGGTCCTGAACTACGTCGACCGCGCCGAGAACCGGGCGTACCACCGCCAGCGGGGCTATACCGAAAACATCTGCGTGCGCCGCCCCTGGCGCCGCCGCGGCCTGGCCCGGGCGTTGCTCGCCCGCAGCCTGCGGCTCCTGAGCGAGCTGGGCCTGCAAGAGGCGGCCCTGGGCGTCGACGCCGAGAACCCCAACAGCGCCGGGACGCTCTACGAGAGCCTGGGTTTCCGGACGGTCAAGCGCCACACGACCTACCGCAAGCCGCTGTAGGCTGAAACCTAGACCCTAAGCCTACATTTCACACCTTTCCAACCGCATAGAGAGTAAAGTTCGTCTTACCACAAGGTATGATGGCAATGAAAGGGGGTAGCAGCTCAGGGCTGCCACCGTGAGGTGGTCAGTGGTGGACCAGTTGAGGGTGCAGTTTGGCGTTCTTTGCCTTTCTGGACGCAGCTCCCCCTCCCCAGTGGCCCAGGCTCAAGCAGCGCTTTGCTGTTTGTGGGGCGGTGGCAGAGCCCATGCCTGATCATGCCCTGCAGAAGGCTGTAGAGCTGTCCAGTGCGGGAACCGGAGTTCCACCAGGACCTGGGCCAAAACCTGCGAGAGCTCTGTCAGCTCCTCATCCAAAGGGACCAGTCGCAGACAACGGCTGTGGTCCCAACAGACGGTTTCCACGACATCCAAGGTTTGGAGTTTGACGATGATGCGCCGGGTGGTCATCTGCAATCCACCCTGGCGTGCCTGCCGTTCCAGCAGACTGTAGGTCAACAAGGCCAGCATGTTGATGAGCAACATGGCCTCGATGCGTTCGTCTTTGTGCAAGTAGATGGGTGACACGCGCAAGTGGCCCTTGGAGACTTGGATCTGCTTCTCGACCCCATCCTTCTGGTGATAGAGTGCCAGCATCTTCTGCGGGGTCAGTGAGTAGTCGTTGGTGACCAGCAAGTAGCGGCCATCACGCTCCATTATTTGGTGGAGGGCAGCGCTATCGACCCACCAACGGAGCCCAACCTGTTTCTGCTCATCGATGTCTGTCGCTTCAGAAGCCGTTGCAGCCTTTGCATGTTCTCTTCGACTGTAGCCAGGTCGGTCGTCCGTCCCGACCACAGGTCATAGTGCGCGGGGATGTTGTCGTCAGCGGTCACGTTCAGCCCCATCTTGAACTTGCGTTTATTCATCGGTATGTTGTTGGCGAAGCCAGAGTCTACGTGCTGACTGCGAGCGTAGGTACCGTGGACCACGAAAGCCGTCAGGTCATAGAAGACAAGAGACAGGTCGATCTTTGCCTGGACCAGGGCACGATCAACCACCTCTTGCCAGATCTCTTGACAGTGAGGACAGATAGCAACCAGTGTCCGGGCCAGCCGGTCATCGTTGAACTTGGTCGCTGGGATGCCCAGCGTGTAGACCAGCACCGTCCGGGCCAGCCAATCGGCGACCTGATACAGGGGCAGCGGTATCGTCAACCGGTTAAGGACCAAGACCAGGGCTACCACACCATGGTCGACCTTGGCCCTCGTGGGACAGTAGCGGTTGATGATGTCCCGCACCTGCAACGTGTCCAGCAAGGCGTACAGCACTGGCAATGCACCCAGATGCCGCCGTAACTGACTTCGAGTCACGAGATCCACTAGCCAGAGTCAGGGCCCCGGCCAGAGCCAGCCGGGCTAAATGGGCTATCCACTTGGCGCGGCGATGGGCGCGACGCAGAGCACAGTACCGCCGCCAAGCCCACTTGCGCCATCGATGCTTCGAATGCCAGGGGAAGGCTGACCCATTGCCCTGCTCATGAGCGACCACACCTGCAAGAGTTGGCATCTGAGAGGCTGACAAGTCACTCGCATCCGTTGCCTTGGGCAACGTCCAGTAGGCCAGGCAAGCAATGGCCCATATCAGCCAGACTCAGTAGATCCAAATTATTAGGGCCGAGGCGCGGCTGGTGCGATGATTTCATGAACGCAACCATAGTGTTGCTCCAATGCACGGGTAACAAACTTGGAAAACCGATTCAATTGGAATCGCTTGGTGTCTAACAAGCGGCAGCCACGGCGCGGAAGCTGGGTGTAATGCCAACGCAAGTGCAGCCACACGTTCAGCAGAAAGAAGCTCAGTCCGATGAGCACGAATCGATAGGCAGCGTTCTTGGATGTGGTCCAGCCCCGTACTTGGTTGGCGCATCTATAACCGGTTTCAATGCCGAACCGTTTGCGGTACAGTCGACGCGCTTGGCGGGGCGACAGGTCCAGATTGATCGAGATGAAGATCAGCCAATCGGCACGGCGCTTCATCCGCCCTGTACGCTGGGCCGTGGTGAACACCCGGCAGACTACCATCTGAGCGGTGAAGGGTTTCTTGTTCTGGCTCTGGAAGGTGTGCGTTGTGCTATAGCTCTTGTTCCCACGACACAAGGCGCGTGTACCGCCCGTCCGCCCACGGATGGGGCAGGCAATCAGAGCTGGTATCTGACGCTCGGTCAGATATTCCATGCCCGCAATGCTGGCGAACCCTTTGTCCAAAAGCAATCGTTTCACACGGATTTCTATCTTTTCAAGCTGACGCAGCAAGATATCCAGCACCGTGACTATGTCATCATCCGGCAAGAAGAAACGAAGAGCCAAGGTTACGCGCAGTCCTCGCAGGATGACGTAGGCCGTAGCGACACGGTAGAACCGCGTCGTGCCATTCTTGGCTTTGCCCCGAACCCAAAGGCCTTCTTCTTGCGAGGTTTTACCGTAGTACGATCGGTCATGCAGGTCAATGGCAATATCGCGAGACTGACGCCAGACGCGCAGTGGGCTTTGGGCTGCCAGGGCAGCATTCAAGCTGCGCTCCAGATCAGGCAAGCCTTCCACGGTCAGTTGCTCATTCAAGTACTGGCGAATGGTCTCCGGGTGTGGGGTACCAATCAGGTCAGCGCAAACCGACTCGATGGTATTCCCCGTGGCACCAACGGCCAACAGCACATTCAACAGATCCTCCGTGGAGCACTTGAAGCCTTTTGCCTCCAGGGCCAAATGCTTCTGAAGGCCAACACGCGCCTGTTCAAGTACTTGCTGATCAGTCAATTTCAGTGTATCATCCTTCATGGGCTTGCCCTCCTTGGATTGTCGGTGTGGTGCTTACAATCTTACAAGGTTTGGGCAAGCCTGACAATTTCCACACAGGCTAGCACGCTATCGATACAGAATTGGATCTACTGAGTCTGGCTATTTGCGATAGTTTTGTACTGTCGAGGATCAGTCTCCTTAACGACTCTGCCTCAATGATCGTCAACCACGTGTGAGGTATGATGTATCCTAGCAGTCCTTTTTCTCGCAAGAGGCGTAATCCCATCTCGACAAAGAAGCCATAGGAGTCAAACTTGCCGACCATAGAGTGATAGGCAGAGCGCAAGTACTTCTTGTCTGCCGCAGCAAAGAGCGCTCCATAGGGCGGATTGCCGATGACCGCATCAAATCCCCCAGCCGCCATCGCTTCCGGGAACTCGGCCTCCCAATCGAACGGATTGATCCGCCGCACCTCCTCCTCGTCCGGCACAAGCTGCCCCTCGAAATAGTCCCAGCCCGATCAGGCGAGTTCCCGCACTTGATGTTGTCGCCCAGGTCGGGCAGCGCCCGCTCGCGCCAGAAGCTGAGCTGCTGGCCCAGCGTCTCCTCCGTCTCGCCCTCCAGCACCTTCAGCAGCAGGCTCAGCTTGGTCACCTCCACCGCCTGCCGGTCGATGTCCACCCCGTAGATGTGGTCCAGCAGGATGCGCTTCTTCTCCGCCGTCGTCAGCCGCCAGTCGCCCGCCCGGCCCCTGGTAGACCGGCCGGCTCCTTGCCCGGCGCGTGCTTCTCCGGGTCGTTGCTCCTCGTACCAGCGCCGGTAGTGGTCCAGCAGGAACTGGTAGGCGCCCAGCAGGAACGAGCCCGACCCGCAGGCCGGGTCCAGCACCCGCAGCGGCGGCTTGCCCCGCGTCCCCCGCAACTGCCGCGGCGATTTGCCCTCCACCAGCTTGCCCACGGTCTGCTGGACGATATAGTCCACGATGTAGGCCGGCGTGTAGTAGACGCCGCCCGCCTTTTTGACCTCCGGCTTCTCCTCGACCACGGCCCGGTGGGCGGGCGTCAGGCGGATCACCTTGCCCAGGAACTGCTCGTAGACCTGGCCCAGGACCTCGGCCGGCAGCACCGAGAACTCGTAGGGGCACTCGGGGTAGTACAGGCCGGCCAGGATCGGCTTGAGCACCCTGTCGTCGATGGTCAGGGTCCGGGTCAGGGTGTCGGCCTGAAAGTCAAAGAGGCCCGAGTTGTACTTTTCGTCGGCCTGGCGGTACAGGTCGCCGCCATCCGGGCGTAGATCTGCGGCCCGTTGGTCAGGGCCAGCAGCCGCCCGTACTCCTCGATGCCCCGGTCCTCGGCCATCCGCAGAAAGATGATGCGGTCGATGGTGCGCTGCACGGCAAAGTTCAGCTCGTGCGACCGTCAGCGCCGGGTTGCGCAGGGCCAGGTTGCGGGCCAGGGCGTCGCGCCAGCCCTCGATCTCTTTCAGGAACTCGGCGTCGACCTCGCTGGTGCCGCGCTTGCCGCTTGGTGTCCTCGCACGTAGCGGTCGAAGGAGCCCTGCAGCACCGACTCGCGGGCGAAGACGCCGTACACCTCGTCGAAGCGGGCCAGGTACTGGTCGAAGGTCAGGTACAGGATGCGGGCCACGCCCGGCCTTGTCGGCCGGCCTGGGCCGGATGCGGCAGTCGTAGACGGCAAACTCCTCAAAGTCGGTCAGGATGCTCAGGGGCAGCTTGGCGCTCCAGGCGTAGCGGCGGAGTTGGTAGGCCGGGCCGATGTCGCCGTGGACCGAGACGGAGGGCTTCTTGGCCTCGACAAAGAACTTGCGGGTGCCGCCGACGCGGAAGCAATAGTCGGGCGCGCGGCGCGCACCGCCGACCGTGATGGCGTCCTCGTGGACGACGTCCTTGTACTGCTCGGCGTAGCCCTTGACGTTGCGCACGTCCCAGCCCAGGGCCTCGAAGAAGGGGTCGATGAACTCGACGCGGACCTGGGCTTCTTTGTAGTCGGGGCGGGTGTAGACGTCGCGGTTGCGTTGGAATCGGTTGACCAGGTCAGCCACTGCTGGGGGTACGGTCATCTCTCATTCCCTACCATTTGTCCCTAGAATCGTGCACAGAAAAACCCGCCGGGTTCAGACGGCCCCATCGGGGGCTGGCGGCAGGCGGGTGGAACTGGCGTTTGAGAGGTGGGGGCCGTTGCCGCCCCGGCATGAATTGTCTCAGAAAATGCGTTTGCCGCGCGCAGAAATTATACCATAAACAGGACGCTTTGGAAAGCCGGACGACCGTCCCGTGCATCCTGCACCTGGAAGAGCCGGTGCTGGGCACTGAGATCGACAGAAGTCTGCCCAGCACCGCCCGTTTACGGCGGTGCCGGAATCGCACCCACAAGGGGAGATTGCTTCGGTTCCCTCGCAATGACGGGGCTTGGCGGCGATGGCCCTGCAAATCGAATCGAGAGCGATTTTGATTCAGAACCAGCATTGGGGACGTGTTCTGAAGGGAACAGAGGGCAGAGATGATGGAAGTCGAGGGCTGGGAGATGCGTCACCGGAGGCGGGTCGTCATTGAGAAGATCAAGCAGGGGGACGATAGGGCTGCTGCAAGGCCGGAGACGAACCTCCCGCAGGCTTGTCCGCGGCCGAGATACCGGCAGAACCGGGCCGGATTCACCCGTGTGCGGGTACCTGAAGAGGCCGAACCTGCGGGAGGTTGCCCTGGCAACAGCCCTGGGGGGACGGGGCGATGGGCGGCGGGTTGACCGGGCGGAAGGCCGGAATTCTGCGGACTTGGCCACAACCTTCTGCCATGGGCAAGCTCGCTTTGCTTGCGCCGCCACTGTGTGCTACACTAGCGGCAGGGATGGCCGGGCACGCTCCGTCGCGTGCCGCTTTTTGTGCGAGGTAGAGGGTGAGCCGCTCGCCAGGCAAGGGGGGTGTACAGCGCGATGGGCGCCGCCGGGTCCAGCATGCAGGCTGGGGGCGGCGAGATTGTCGTTTGTGGCTGAGACCTGACAGGTTTCGAAAACCTGTCAGGTCTTTGTATTTGCGGAGGAGGGGGGCAATGAAGAACAAAGGCACTGGCGACCATTTTGCTGGTGATTGGCGGTCCTGGCCGGCCTGGCGGCCGGCGGGAGCTACGCCCAGGAGGCCGGGCCGGGGACAGCTCCGCTCAGCACAGGTACTTCGGCTCCGCTCAGCACAGGTTTCACCTACCAGGGGAAACTCAAGAGCGATGGCACCCCCTACAGCGGCGTCTGCGACCTGAGGTTCGGCCTGTGGGATGCGCCCGGTGGCGGCGCGCAGATCGGCGCGGCGCAGACCACGACCAACGTGGGCCTGGAGGAGGGAACCTTTACCGTGCAGCTCGACTTTGGGGCGGGCGCCTTCCCGGGCGCCGCCCGCTGGCTGGCCATCGAGGTGCGTTGCCCGGCGGGCAAGGGCGGCTACACGGCGCTGAGCCCGCGGCAGCCGCTGACGGCGGCGCCCTATGCGTTGTGGGCGGGGGGCGCGGCGTGGGCGGGGCTGACGGGGATGCCGGCCGGCTTTGCCGACGGGGCGGACAATGACACGACCTACAGCGCCGGGACGGGGCTGGCCCTGAGCGGTACGGCATTCGGCCTGGCCGCGGCCTACCGGCTGCCGTAGGGCTGCGCCAACGGGCAGATCGCCGAGTGGAACGGTTCCGCCTGGGCCTGTGGCAACGACGATGGGGGCGGCGGGGGCAGCGATTGGACGCTGGCGGGCAACGCCGGGACGAACCCCGGCGCCCAGTTCCTGGGCACGACCGACAACAAGGCGCTGGAGCTGAAGGTCAACGGCGCCCGGGCGCTGCGACTGGAACCGGGGTCCAGCCCCAATCTGATGGGCGGCTACAGCGGCAATGCCGTGACGAGCGGTGCAGCCGGCGCAACCATCGGCGGCGGGGGAGGCGGCGGCAATGCCAACCGGGTGACGGACGGCTGGGGGACGGTGGCCGGTGGGGCCAACAACCGCGCCGGGGACGACAGCGGCACCGTGGAGAGTGCGCGCTTTGCGACCGTCGGCGGTGGGATAGGCAACTATGCCGGCAAGGAGTCGGCGACGGTCGCCGGGGGGTCTGCCAACCAGGTGATCGGCGCGTACGGCACGGTGGGCGGCGGGGAGCAGAACCACGCCAACGGCGAGCGCTCCACCGTGGCGGGGGGATCGAGCAACGAGGCCATCGGGCCCTATGCCACCGCCGGCGGCGGGCAGGACAACACGGCCAACGGCAGGTCGGCCACGGTGGGTGGGGGCTGGAGCAACACCGCCGGCGCCCAATACGCCACGGTGGGCGGGGGCTATGACAACGCCGCCAGCAACGAGTACACCACGGTGGGTGGCGGCAGCACGAACACCGCCAGCCACCTGGATGCCACCGTGGCCGGGGGAGGCCACAACACCGCCAGCGGCCCCCGGGCCGCCGTGGGCGGGGGGAGAGCAACACCGCCAGCGAACAGGGTGCTGTCGTGGGCGGCGGCCGGTGGAACAGCGCTGCGGCAGCCTTCGCGACCATCGGTGGCGGCGGTCCCACGGACCCTGCCAGCCCGCAGACGACCAACAACCGCGTGACCGACGAGTACGGCACGGTGGGAGGCGGCGGAGGCAACCGGGCCGGAGCCGACGATGGGAATCCACACAACCAGGACTATGCGACGGTGGGCGGGGGCTACAGCAATTTCGCCTGGGGCGAAGGTGCCACCGTGGGCGGGGGCTGGGATAACGACGCCAGCGCCACCTATGCAGTGGTGGCCGGGGGCCACGACAACAGCGCCAACGGGATGAATGCCACCGTGGGCGGGGGCGAACAAAACTATGCCATCGGCGACATCTCCACCGTCGGCGGGGGGCTCAACAACTGGGCCAAGGGCCATGGCGCCATGGTGCCAGGCGGCACCGGCAACCGGGCCTTGGGGAACTATAGCTTCGCCGCCGGCTATCAAGCCGTGGCGACCAACGGCGGCTGCTTCGTGTGGGGCGACTATACCGGTGGCGAAATCTCCTGCAACAACAACAATCGCTGGCTAGCACGCGCCAGCGGCGGCGTCTATTTCTACACCAACTCCGCCCTCAGCAGCGGCGTGTACGTCAGCGCCGGGGGCAACTCCTGGAACGGCATCAGCGACCGGGCCGTCAAGGAGAACTTGACCCCGGCCGACGGCCAGGCCCTGCTGGAGACGCTGGCCTCGCTGCCCGTGCAGGAGTACAACCTCAAGAGCCAGAGCCCCGCCATCCGCCACATCGGCCTGGTGGCCCAGGATTTTGCGGCTTTTGGCTACGGCGAGAGCGAGACGGCGATCAATATGCAGGATGCCGATGGCGTGGCGCTGGCCGCGATCCAGGGGCTGTACCAATTGTCGCAAGAGCAGGCGACGCAGCTTGGGGCGCTCCGGGCGGAGAACGACGGGCTGCGGGCAGAGCTCGCCGACCTGGCGGCGCGGCTGGCTGCTCTGGAGGCATCGCCTGGAAGCGCCGGTGCTGGGCAGTGAAATCGATGGAGATCGTACCGGCCTGGAACAGCCGGTGCTGGGCGGTGTAGCGACGAAGCAGTCTCTACTGAGCAGTTGGGGATCGCTTCCCTTCGGCGGCCTCAGGGCAAACTGCCGGCCTGTGGCCTCCTCGCGATGACGAGATCTGGTGTCATCTCACTCTGAGTGGCGGCACCCGCCATGGAAAAACTCGCAATGACAGGATTTGGATGCGATGGCCCTGCTACGGCTGGGGAATCGGGTTGACCTTCTCTCTCACCTGCGATACAATAGGGTCGCCAGCATGGCGGAGGCTGCAATCGACTTCCCGGACGCTTGTCAAGCGCTGGAGTCTGACCCAGTTCGCCGGATCCACGGGCTCCCATCCCTTCGCCGGGGCACGGCTTCCGGGAAATTGGGCAGGCCGTGCATCCCGCACCGCGGGGCCGATTTGCCCGGTACCATGATGGAAGGGTAGAGCAGAAGGGATAGCACCGGCAAGGGGTTCGCGGCTCCGCACGAGCAACCACCCATCTCGAAAGGAGCAAGGCCATGGCCAATAAAACGCAGCCGGTCGACGAGTACCTGGCAGGCCTGCCAGAGGACAAGCGAGCGGCGCTTGAAGAGCTGCGAAAGACGATCCGCGATGTGGTACCCGGGGCCGAGGAGCGCATCAGCTACGGCCTGCCCGCCTTCCGGTTTGAAGGCAGAATGCTGGTGGGCTATGGCGCGACGGCCAAACATTGCGCCCTCTATCCTCATGAGTTCCACTACGGTCGAGGCCTTCCAGGCCGATCTGAAAGGCTATTCCACCGGCAAGGGCACGATCCGCTTTCAGGCGGACGCCCCCCTGCCGGCGGATCTCGTTCGGAAGCTGGTCGAGGCGCGGATTGCGGAGAATCAGGTGCAACGAACTCTACAAGTGCGTTGCACCTGAATAATGAGCCCAGATAGGAGAAGCACCATGAACGAGAAGATGGAGATCATCGCGAAGCTGAGAGACGTGTTCGACCGCTGGCAGCAGCTCCTGGCCGGCATAAGTGAGGAGCAGATCACGGCCCCTCTCGCTCCCTCCACCTGGTCTACCCAAGACGTGATCGCCCACCTGTGGGCCTGGCAGCAGCTTTCCATTGCCCGCCTGGAGGCCGCCCTGCTCAACCGGGAACCCGAATTTTCGCTGTGGCCCGGGGAGATGGAACCAGAGGCGGAGGAGGAGGTGGACCGGATCAATGCCTGGGTCTATGAGGCCAACTGCGCGCGGCCCTGGCCGAGCGTGTACCGAGACTGGCAGGAAGGGTTTCTCCGGTTCCTGGAACTGGCCGAGACCGTTCCGGAAGAGGACCTGATGGACCCGGAGCGATACCCCTGGCTGGGCGGGTACCCCCTCCACGCCGTGCTCGTGGGCTCTTGTGAGCATCATCTTGAGGATCATCTGGAGCCGTTGCTGGCCGCCGGTCGCTAGTGACCCTTCACGAAACAGACATTGGCTTTTCCCTGCTCAAGGTAGGTCCGTGACCTGGCGATTTCTGCTCCTTTCAGCGTGAAGAATCGGGTCACGGACCCGATGAGAGCGACTATGGTGCCCACATCTGTGGTGTGAAGCGGCACGCCGTCTAACCCCAGACTGGACACCTGCCCAGAAGTAGGGTATCATACGCGCTGTATCCAGCCTATACACTCCATCGCAGGAGGCAAAACCATGGATGAGACTGCAGAACTGCTAAAAGCCATCACCGAGGCCGACGGCGTGCCCGGCTACGAGAGCGACATCCGGGCCATCATGCGCGAGTACCTGGAGGACGTCGCCGTCATCCAGCAGGACAAGATGGGCAGCTTTATCGGATCGCACGCCGGCGCCGGCGAAGACGCGCCTCGGGTGATGCTGGCCGGCCACATGGATGAGATCGGCTTTATGGTCCGCCACATCAGCAAGGAGGGCTTTGTCAAGTTCCTGCCGCTGGGCGGCTGGTGGGACCAGGTCCTGCTGGGCCACCGGGTGCGCATCAAGACTTCCAAGGGCGACGTCCTGGGCGTGCTGGGGGCCAAGCCGCCGCACCTGCTGAGCGGGGATGAGGCGAAAAAGCTGGTCGAGAAAACGGACATGTACATCGACGTCGGCGCCCGGTCGGAGGAAGAGGTCCGCGAGTTTGGTGTGCGACCCGGCGACCCGATCATTCCCGTCAGTGATTTTGTGGTCATGGCCAACCCCAGCTTTTATCTGTGCAAGGCATTTGACAACCGCCTGGGCTGCGCGCTGGCCATGCAGGCGCTGCGGCAGGCGGCGGCGGACGGCCATCCCAACACGGTCTATGCCGTGGGCACCGTCCAGGAGGAGGTGGGGCTGCGCGGGGCCAGGACATCGGCTTTCGCCATCGACCCCGACGTCGGCATCGTGCTGGAGGTGGACATTGCCGGCGACGTACCGGGCATCAAACCAGAAGAGTCGGCGGTCAAGATGGGCGGCGGGCCGACGATGCTGGTCTATGACAGGAGCATGATCCCCAACCTGAAGCTGCGCGACCTGGTCATCGCCACCGCCGAGGAACTCGAGATCCCGCTCCAGTTCTCGGCCATGTCCGGCGGGGCGACGGACGGCGGCCCCATGCACCTGCACAACGCGGGCGTGCCGACGGTGGTCATTGGCGTGCCGACGCGGCACATCCACAGCCACAATGCCATGATCTGCCGCGAGGACTATGACCAGGCACTGACGCTGGTGTCCGCGTTGGTGCAAAAGCTGGATGCGGAGACGGTGGCGGGGCTGACGAGGTAAATGTATCGCACCGGCATGGAAGAGCACCGGCCTGGAAGAGCCGGTGCTAGGCGCTGGCTGGAACGTACCTGGAAGAGCCGGTGTGCTAGGGACTGAAATCAACGGAAGTCTGCCCGGCACCGCCCGTTTACGGCGGTGCCGGAATCGCACCCACTTGGCGAGAATGCCAGCAAGGGTGCGGGCCGGAGGTCCGAGGGAAAACCCTTAGGGCCTGGATCCACTCACGTTGATATTTGCCATATAGGACCACTTTTGCTATAATTCCGCGGGCACCCAGCAAGCCGACATTCAGTCCGACGGCGTACAGTCGGAGGTCAGCAAAGCCCGCACAAGGAGCCGGATGCAGGTGAAAAAACGGCAAGCATTGGGTCTGGCCATGAACATGAGCTGGACCATGCTGTTCTCACTCCTGATTCCCCTGCTGGCCGGCGTCTGGCTTGACAAGAAACTGGGAACCGCCCCGCTTTTTATCCTGATCGGGGCTATCCTGGGCATATCAGCGGCCACAATCGGGGTCGCGCGCATGACCATCCGTACCTTTGGCAAGACGACCGCGGCCTACGACGCTGTAAAGGAAGCAGCGCTGCTGGAGGATAGCCCAACCATCTCTGGTCCAGAGGCCGGGTGGGAGCAGCAAGCAGAAACCAACGAGCTTGTCCAGAGCGAAGGCGAAGGAAAGGACTCGCCCTGAGTTTATCCCGAGTCCTCGAGGAACCTAGCCGAAGGAGGCAATAGCGTAGTGTCTATGCTTCGATCACGCAAATTCCTGATTGGCGCGGCCATTGTCATTGCCGTGGCCGTGATGCTGATCATCCTGCCCATCCCCAGCGTCACCCTGGCCGACATCTCCATCCCCGCCGAAGCGGTCCTGCACGTGGGTGGGATCACCATCACCAACACCATGCTCTCCTCCTGGCTGACCATGATCGTGCTCATCGTCGCCGGCTGGCTCATCTGCCGCAATATGACCGAGGTTCCCGGCCGCTGGCAGGGCTTCTTGGAGATCTTGACCGAGTTCTTTTACGGGCTGGTGGAGGGCGCGGCGGAGAAAAAGTGGGCGCGGCGGTTCTTTCCCATTGTCATGACCCTCTTTCTCTTTATCATCGTCTCCAACTGGTTGGGGCTGACACCCCTCTTTGGCAGTTGGGGCCCCTTGCACCACGCCCACGAGGGCAAAGAAGGCCAGTCGGTCCAGTGGCTCAATGAGTCCAAGACCCTGGGCCTCTGGGTCCGAACCGCAGAAGGCATGGGGGAAGCCGAGGCCGCGGGACACGGCGAAGGGGGCGGTGACGTGGAGACGGGCTATATCCTGGCCCCCATGTTCCGTGCGGCGACCACCGACTTGAACGTGACCCTGGCCCTGGCCGTCATTGCCGTCGTCCTGACCCAGTTTTTTGGTGTCAAGGCCCTGGGCATCGGCTATTTTGGCAAATTCATAGCCATCGGCGGCATCGTCAAGGCCTTTACCAAACCGGGCCTGGGCTGCGGCGGTCGCATCGGCGCCTTTTTCATGGGCTTCATCGACATCTTTATCGGCGTCGTCGAGATCATCAGCGAGATCGGCAAGATTGTCTCTTTTTCCTTTCGTCTCTTTGGCAATATTTTCGCCGGCGAGGTTCTGCTGGCCGTCATGGCCTTCCTCGTCCCCTATCTGATTTCCCTGCCGTTCTACGGACTGGAGATTTTTGTTGGCTTTGTCCAGGCCCTCGTCTTTATGATGCTGACCGTCGCCTTCTTTGTAGTAGCCCAGAGCCACCATGGCGAGGAGCATCTGGAAGATGAATTGGCGCCGGCACACTAGCGGCGGCGCCTCCCTATTGGGGCTTTGGACGGGACAAGCGGTAGGCCAGGTTTCCATACCCGGCACAGAGTCGAGTCATCCTGAGTTCCGCCGAAGGATGTCGGAGCCAGCAGACACACGCAGCAGTAGTAGTAGGCCGGGTTTCCATACCCGGCAGACACACACAGTTCAAGGAGGAAAGTCACAAATGGATCCCCAGAGCGCAAGTTCCCTAGCAGCAGCTATTGCCATCGGCCTGGGTGCCCTTGGCCCCGGTATCGGCCTGGGTATGATCGGCTCCAAGGCGATGGAGGCGCTGGGACGGAACCCCGAAGCCAGCGATGAGATCTTTGTTCCTTTGATCTTGAGCCTTGCCTTCACCGAAGCCATCGGCATTTATGCCCTGGTCGTAGCCCTCATCGTCAAGTTCGTCTAGCAGCATTTCTGATCTTTGGGCCTGAGACATGTGAGGCCAGAGTCTATCCTGAACGACAGCGATGGACCTAGCGAAGGGTCTCTGAGGGACCAAAATCGAAGGAGGTTGACGCTTGGAAGCACTAGGCATCAATCTGGGCATGTTGGTTTCCCAGGTTTTTAACTTCACGCTGCTGGCGGTGCTCCTCTATTTCGTGGCCTACAAGCCCATCCTGCGCATGCTGGACGAGCGATCGGCTCGCATCAAGAAGGGGCTGGATGATGCGGAAGCCGCTTCCAGGCGAGCCGCGGAGATAGAGCAAGAGTTCGAGCAGCAAATGGCACAAGCGCGCAAAGAGGGGCAAGAGATCATTGCCCAGGCTACGCAGATGAGCGAGAAGGCCCGCCAGGACATCCTGGAAAAGGCCCGCCAAGAGTCTCAGGAGCAGATCGAAAAGGCGAAAGAAGAGATCGCGCGCGAGCGGGATCTGGCCATGGCCGACCTGCGCCAGCAGGTTGCAGAGCTTTCACTGACCATCTCGGAAAAGGTGATCGGCGAGGCGCTGGACGAACAGACCCAGCGCAAGCTCATCGCTGGCTTTTTAGAGCAGACTGAGGGACTCAAGTGAGTGTACAAGCCCGACCACAGGAATATGCTGCAGCGATCTATGACCTGGCGCTGGAGACCTGGTCCGGCCAGTTGACCGCCCTTCAGGGCGCGCTCAAGCGGGACGGCGCCCTGCGCGCCAGCCTGGCCGATGCCAATGTCCCGACGCGGGATAAACTGGACGGGCTGGACCAGTCCCTACCCAGCCGGTTGAGTGGGGATGTGCGCAAGTTCGTAGGCACTCTGCTCGAGGCAGGGCAGCTCGATCAACTGGATGCCATCCTGGTCGAGTTTGGCCGGTTGGCACACCGCCAGCCCGAGCGCCGCATCGCCCGGGTGACCAGTGCCGTTCCGCTGACCAGAGACGAGGAAGAAGCCATGCGGGCCAAGCTGGCAGAGCGATTTGGCGCCGGCCTGGAATTCCAGTTCGACGTGGATCCGGCGCTGATTGGCGGTGTGTATCTGCGCGTGGGCGACCAGGTGATCGACGGCACCGTCGCCGGGAAACTTGAAGCCCTGCGAACCAGCCTGGCAGCGTGACAGAACAGGTAGAACCTGATGCGTGGCCGTGATGCGTGAATTGTGATCCCTGTGCTCAGACAGGTACTTGGGACCTGATCCGGCGCGCTGCCCGAATCACGAATCACGTTTCACGCTCAGCTCTTAGGAGACGTATATGGCCCTACAAGCCACTGACATCACTGCGTTACTCAAGAAACAGATCGAGGACTTTGAAGCCCCACTGCAAGCCGTGGACGTGGGCTCGGTCATGGAGGTAGGAGATGGCATCGCCCGCGCTGATGGCCTGGCCGGGGTGATGTCCATGGAGCTGGTCGAGTTCCCGCCCAAGCCCGGCCGGGCCGAGAGCGTGATGGGCCTCGTGCTCAACCTGGAAGCCGACAATGTGGGCATCATTATTATGGGCGACTACACCGGCATCGAGGAGGGCGACATGGTGCGGGGCACCGGTCGCATCGTCTCCGTGCCGGTCGGGGAAGGCATGATGGGCCGGGTGGTGAACGCCCTGGGCGAACCCATCGACGGCAAGGGCCCTGTCCCTTCCAATACCTACCGCCCCATCGAGCGTATCGCGCCCAACGTGGTGGTCCGGCAGAGCGTGGACACCCCGGTACAGACCGGCATCAAGGCCATCGACTCGATGATCCCCATTGGCCGTGGACAGCGCGAGCTGATCATCGGCGACCGGCAGACCGGCAAGACGGCCCTGGCGGTGGACACGATCATCAACCAAAAGGGCAAGAACCTGATCTGCATCTATGTCGCCATCGGCCAGAAGCTGGCCCAGGTCGCCCAGGTGGTTGCCACCCTGGAAGAATATGGCGCGATGGAGCACAGCATCGTGGTCGCGGCCTCCGCTTCGGAACCGGCCACCCTGCAATACATCGCCCCGTACGCCGGCTGCGCCATGGGCGAAGAGTTCATGGAGCAGGGCAAGGACGTCCTGATCATCTACGACGATCTGTCGAAGCACGCCTGGGCCTACCGGCAGGTATCGCTGCTGCTGCGCCGGCCGCCGGGCCGCGAGGCATATCCCGGCGACGTGTTCTACCTGCACTCGCGGCTGTTGGAACGAGCGGCCAAGCTGAATGCAGATAACGGAGGCGGATCGATGACAGCCCTGCCTATCATCGAAACACAGGCGGGCGACGTGTCGGCCTATATTCCGACCAACGTCATTTCGATCACCGACGGGCAGATCTATCTGGAGAGCGACCTGTTTTACGCAGGCATCCGTCCCGCGGTGAACGCCGGTCTGTCGGTTTCGCGTGTGGGTGGCGCGGCCCAGGCTGGAGCCATGCGACAGGTGGCAGGCAGGATGCGAATGGACATGGCCGCCTTCCGGGAGCTGGCCGCCTTTGCCCAGTTCGGCTCGGACCTGGACGAGGCGACGCGCCGCCAGTTGGAGCAGGGACTGCGCGTCCAGGAGGTCCTCAAGCAGGGACAATACAAGCCCGTGCCCCTGGTTGACCAGATCATTGTCTTTTTCGCCGTGACCAACGGCTACCTGGACGACGTGGAGCTGCGAAAGGTCGAGGATTTTGACGATGGGCTGGCGCGCTACTTAAAAGACAGCCACCCCGACCTGGTACAGACCATCGCCACAGGGGCAAAGATGGACGACGATACCCGGGAGGCATTGGGGCAGGCCATCCGGGATTTCAAAGCTACGGTCGCATACTAGCCATGAAGATATCTAGAAGCCATCTGGCCCCGCGAGCGAGGAGGTTGCAGGTGTACCAACAGGGGGTTGGCGAGCGAAGGTTTGTCGCGATCGCCCTGGCCTTGACGGTGCTGTTGGCGGGGATCCTGACCGCCTGCGCCCCAACTTCGGAGCCAACCGAGGCGCCTCCGACCCAGACGCCATGGATCGTCATCGTGACCGCCACACAGGCGGCAGGGAGTGTGGCGCAGGTACAGCCGACCCAGACGCCGTGGATCATAGTCGCGACGCCGACGCTGGCCACGCACGCAACCGCCAAGCCGGCAGCAACCGCCAAGTCGACGGCAACTGCCAAGTCGACGGCTAGCGCTACGGCGGCTAGCAGCGGCACGACTGCCGAGCCACCGCCAACAACAACGGCGCCGTCACCTACCGCGCGGCTGTCACCGACAGCGCCGCAGTCACCGACAGCGCCGCCGACCGCCACGGATACGCCTTCGCCGGAGGACATCAAGTACCCAGCACCGGTGCCGCTGGATCCTCCTTCAGAGGGACGCGTCTCATGGAGGAGCCGGGTGCTGCTGGCGTGGACTCCGGTGGACGGGCTGGCGGAGGACGAATACTACCGTGTGGAATTCGATCGGCCACCCACGACAGAGGGCATGGAGCCCTACGGGGATTACGTCTTTGTAAAGGACAACGAATACCTGTGGGAAAAGGCAGCGCTGGCGCCTTTCCATCCGCCCGAGGTACAGGGTGATGCGGTAGTCTATTGGTGGGTTCGGGTCGTGCGCAAGACTGGCGAAGATGAGAATGGCAAGCCTTTGGGTATCGACATCAGCCAGCCCAGCGAAAAGTGGTCGCTGATTCTCGAACCCAAGCCTGATGGTCAGTAACGTTGTAGCATGGGCTTGACCAAAGCAACGAACCGTTCGTAGTAGGCGCTTCAGCGCCGCAGCAAGAGCTTGACCAAAGCAACGAACCGTTAGTAGTAGGCGCTTCAGCGCCGCAGCAAGAGCTTGACCAAAGCAACGAACCGTTCATAGTAGGCGCTTCAGCGCCGCAGCAAGAGCTTGACCAAAGCAACGAACCGTTCGTAGTAGGCGCTTCAGCGCCGCAGCAAGAGCTTGACCAAAGCAACGAATCGTTCGTAGTAGGCGCTTCAGCGCCGCAGCAAGAGCTTGACCAAAGCAACGAATCGTTCGTAGTAGGCGCTTCAGCGCCGCAGCAAGAGCTTGACCAAAGCAACGAATCGTTCGTAGTAGGCGCTTCAGCGCCGCAGCAAGAGCTTGACCAAAGCAACGAATCGTTCGTAGTAGGCGCTTCAGCGCCGCAACGGAGGTTTGAGCGGATACCGCGAGCCTGTTATTCTGACCGGAGCACAGCGGAGTGAGACATGCCCAGAGCACGTCCTGAGTCGGCGAAGGAGCACAAAAGGAATCTCGGTGGCCGCAGAAGAGATCCTTCGCTAGCACTCAGGATGACTTGTTTACCCAAGGAGTAGCCGTTGCCCAGCACGAGAGAGATCCGGCGACGCATCCGCAGCGTCAAGAACATATCCCAGGTAACGCGGGCCATGCAGATGGTGGCCGCATCCAAGATGCGGCGCGCCCAAGAGCAGGTGCTGGCCACGCGATCATACAGCGAAAAAGCCTGGCATGTGTTGAGCAATCTGGCCGCACAGCGGGGTGTGGATGAGACAACCCATCCCCTGCTGGACGTTCGAGATGAGATCAAGACCGTGGCCATGGTGCTTATCACCTCTGACAAGGGGTTGTGCGGCAGCTACAATCACGGCATGATCCAGATGGCGCTGCGCTTCATCCAGGAGGTGCCGTATCCGGTAGAGCTGATCACGGTCGGTACGCGCGGCCGCGACACCATGTGGCGCCTGAGGCAGACGATCGTCGCAGAGTATTCCGATCTGCCACCTACACCCAGGCTGCTGGACGTGACACCCATCGCTCGCACCGCCATGGAAGGGTTCATCGACGGCCAGTTTGATGCCGTTTACCTGGCCCACACCGATTTCATCAATACCCTGGTCCAGCGTCCGGCTATTTGGCAGCTGCTGCCCATCCGGCCCCTGGACCTGGGGGTGACGCCGATTTCAGAGCACCGGGGAGGAGAAGCAAAAGAGGCCACGGTGGAGTACATTTACGAACCCAATCCGCGGGCCATCCTGGACACGGTGCTGCCACGCTTTACGGAACTGCAGATCTATCAGGCCATTTTGGAAGCCTTTGCCAGTGAGCACAGTGCGCGGATGGTGGCCATGCGCAACGCGACGGAAAATGCCAACGATCTGCTGGCGGACCTGACGCTGACCTTCAACCGCGCCCGCCAGGAAGCAATCACCAAGGAGATGCTGGATATCGTTGGCGGCGCGGAGGCTCTGTCCAAGTCATAGGCGCAATGGAAGAGAGAACGACAAGGGCAGCCAAGGCTTGGGGAAGAAAGCTAGCAGGAATCAATATTGCACTGTGCCTCGCTGGGGGCAGGGCACAAAGTGTTAGGAGGACTAATGGCGAAGGGGAGCAAGGGCCAGGTTGCTCAGGTGATGGGCCCCGTTGTCGATATCGAGTTTCCGGCCGGGGAATTGCCCGAGATCTATGATGCTGTAGAGATCCCCCGAAACGGTGGCAGGCTGGTGGTCGAGGTGCAGCAACACCTGGGGAATAATTGGGTGCGCAGTGTGGCCATGGATGCTACCGATGGCTTGCGCCGCGGCATGGAGGCGATCTCCACGGGAGGACCGATCACAGTGCCGGTGGGAACCGCTACGCTGGGTCGTATCTTTAACGTCCTCGGCGAGCCCATTGATAACGCGGGGCCTGTGGATGCCGACGAATACTATCCTATCCACCGCCCGGCACCCTCTTTTGAGGAACAGGTCACCAAGCCGGAGTTCTTGGAAACGGGCGTGAAGGTGATCGACCTCATCGCCCCCTTTACCCGAGGGGGTAAAACCGGTGTCTTTGGCGGCGCTGGTGTGGGCAAAACGGTCATCATCCAAGAACTGATCCGGACCTTTGCCACCGTACACAAGGGCTACTCGGTCTTTTCGGGAGTGGGCGAGCGCTCTCGAGAGGGCAATGACCTGTGGCACGAGATGCGCGACTCGGGCGTCATCGACAGCGTGGCCATGGTCTTTGGCCAGATGAATGAGCCTCCAGGCGTGCGGCTGCGGGTGGGCCTCACCGGACTCACCATGGCAGAATACTTTCGCGACGAAGGCCTCGACGTGCTGCTCTTTATCGACAACATCTTTCGCTTTGTCATGTCAGGCTCGGAGGTATCGGCCCTGCTGGGGCGGATGCCCAGCGCGGTCGGCTACCAGCCTACCCTGGGCACGGAGATGGGTGAGCTGCAGGAGCGGATCGTGAGTACGCGGAAGGGCTCTATCACCTCGATGCAGGCGGTCTATGTGCCGGCCGACGATTACACTGACCCGGCGCCTGTGGCAACTTTTGCCCACCTGGATGCGACCATCGCCCTGGAGCGCAGGATCGTTGAGATGGGCATCTACCCCGCCGTGGATCCCCTGGGCTCTACTTCTCGCATCCTCGATCCGCGCATCGTAGGCGATGAGCATTACAACGTGGCCCGCGAAGTACAGCGCGTACTACAGCGCTACCGGGACCTGCAGGATATCATTGCCATTCTGGGTATTGACGAACTGTCGGACGAGGACAAGCTGGTGGTAGCCCGCGCGCGGAGGATACAGCAGTTCTTGAGCCAGCCGATGTTCGTAGCCGAACAGTTCACCGGACAGCCAGGTCGTTATGTGCCCATCCAAGAGACGGTTCGCGGCTTCAGGGAGATCCTGGACGGCAAGTACGACGATCTGCCAGAGCAAGCGTTCCGTATGGCAGGTGGGATCGACGAGGTGGTAGAGGCCGCCGAGAAGCTGAGGAGCTAAATGGCGCAGATACGTTGCGAAGTTGTGACCGCCGAACGTACTGTCCTTGACGACGACGTGGACATGGTCGTGGCCCCAGGCATTGACGGGCAATTGGGCATCCTACCCCACCACGCTCCTTTGATGACGGCCCTGACCTATGGAGAACTGATCATCCACCGGGCAGGGAAGGAAGAAGAATTCGTCGCGATCGGCGGTGGGTTTATGGAGGTCGGGCCGGACCACGTTACTATCCTGGCGGACTCGGCTGAAAGAGCGGAAGAGATTGACGAGGAGCGGGCTGAGGCCGCGCGCCTGCGTGCCGAGGCTGTCATGGCCCAGAAGCAGCGCGAAGATGTGGATCTGGCCCGCGCCGAAGCTATGCTGCGCAGGTCGATGATCCGGCTGAAGGTGGCCAGGCGGAAGCGACGCTATGGTGGCAGGGGTTCAGGTCCTGGCCAGCCACCGGGATCAAACTAGTCAATGATGATAATCTATCGGGATCGGATGGACAACAACAAATGCTGAGCAAGCATATCGGTGTAGACCTGGGGACCGTCAATGTCCTGGTCTGGGTAAAGGGCAAGGGGATCATCCTCCAAGAGCCCTCTGTCGTGGCCATTGCCCTCAACGACAACAAGATCGTGGCGGTGGGCAGCGACGCCCGCGATATGCTGGGCCGGACGCCGGATACCATCGAAGTCGCACGCCCATTGCGCGATGGCGTCATCGCTGACTATGTGGTCACGGAAGCCATGCTGCGCTACTTTATCCAGAAAGTGGCGGGACGGGTTCGGATGTTCAAGCCGTTGATCGCCATCAGCGTGCCGGTAGGCGTCACGAGCGTCGAAAGCCGGGCGGTCCATGACGCTGCCATCCAGGCAGGCGGGCGCGAAGCCTACCTGATCCCTGAACCCCTGGCGGCTGCGCTGGGTGCGGGCATGCCCGTAAACACGCCTACAGGCAACTTGGTACTGGACGTCGGTGGTGGTACCAGCGAGGCCGCCGTCATCTCGATGAATGGTATCGTCCAGTTCGCCTCGGCCCGGGTAGGGGGCAACCGGATTGACGATACAATTATCAGTTATGTAAAGAGGAAGTACAACCTGATGATCGGCGAGAAGACGGCAGAAGAGGTCAAGATCAAGATCGGCAGCGCCCTTCCGCTAGAAGAAGAGCTGAGCATGGAGCTTAGAGGCCGGGATCAGGTCACTGGACTGCCCAAGACTATCCGCATCACCTCTGGCGAAGTAACCGAGGCCATCGCCGAATCCCTGGCAACCATCGTGGGTGTGGTCAAGTCGGTGCTGGAAAAGACTCCGCCAGAGTTGGCATCCGACGTGATCGACCGGGGAATCGTCATGACCGGTGGCGGGTCCTTGCTGCGAGGCTTTGATCGGATGCTGACAAAAGAGACGGGCGTCCCCTGCTACGTGGCCGACAATCCCATGGCCTGCGTGGCGCTGGGAGCAGGAAAAGCGCTGGAGGATTACGAGGTCATCAAGCGGAGTCTGCCCACATACTAGACAGAAGAGGCGAGGGAACCAAAAGACGTATGGCGCCCAAGCAGGGCCATGCGTCTTTTCTTGTACCTGAGGCCTGCGGGTACCCATGCATCGATCCTGCCGGCCCTCTGCTATAGATAGTACGTCATGTGCTGCAAGTGGATTACGGGGTCGAAATACTGTACCCTTATACCGGCTGGCACTGTCACAGTGATCGGCGCATAGTTCAGAATGGCCTTGATGCCGGCCTCTACCAGATCGTCGACGACAGCCTGGGCTACACCGGTCGGGACGGCGACGATGGCAGTTCTGATCCCCAGCTCCTGGACCTTTTCCGGGAGTTCGGCCACGTCACAGATATCCAAGTGGCCCAGACGGCGACCGATCTTTTGGGGGTTGTTGTCAAACACGCAAGATATGGTAAATCCACGGCCCTCAAAACCGCCATAATGGACAATTGCATGGCCCAGATCGCCAGCACCGACGAGGGCCATCTCCCACTCGCGATCCACTTTCAGGATCTTTCTTAGCTGGTCGCGCAGGTGAGCAACATCGTAGCCCATGCCCTGCTTGCCAAACTCGCCAAAGTGAGAAAGATCCTTGCGAATCTGAGCTGAGCTGATTCCCAACCGTCGCGCCAACTGCTTGGAAGCCGTGATCTGTTGCCCCTCATCCAGCAGGTGGTTCAAGGCCCGCAAATAGATGGGCAAGCGCCCCACGACAATGTCAGGTACTGGCTTGGCTTCTGACATCCCCATCTCCTTGTTCGAAATTGGCCGGTTTTGTGAAGGCTCTCACAACGAATCCCGTACCGCATGATACCACATTTCTTTACTTAATGCAAAAAATCCAGTCCAGGGCTTTGGCATCAAAAGTCTGGGTTTTGAAGAACACTGAGTTGGCTGATTGGGCAACCAGAGACGGCGAACTTGCAGGATTCTCAGATCAGGCATACCATGGGCAAAGCTCGAAAGCTTGACCCACAGCGAGCGAGTGGGGAATCCCCAGGGAGGCAACAGGACACATGAAACTGGAAGGCAGATTGAGGACGTTGGCTGAGACAATGGGTGTGGACTTTTATGGTGTGGCTGACCTGGCCTTGGCCCACGATGCGATTCTAAAGCAGGGTGGGCCGGCTATCGCGGAATACCCGCGCGCCATCTCTATGGGGATTGGGCTATTGCACCCCATCGTGGACCAGTTGCCACAGCACAAAGATCGGGCTGTGGCCATGCTCTATAGGCACCATGCCTACGACCTGGTGAACCAGCGCCTGGACCACGTTGCTTCGCCGCTGGCCAGCTTGATCCAGCGCGCGGGCTATAGGGCGCTGCCGGTGCCGGCCTCGCAGTCGGTGGACAGCGAACGACTATGCGCCGCTTTTTCCCACAAAATGGCGGCCCATCTGGCGGGCTTGGGCTGGATCGGCAGGAGCTGCATGCTGATCACACCGCAGGTGGGACCGCGGGTGCGCTGGGCCACGGTACTCACCGACGCACCCGTGGAGCCGACTGGCGGGCCCATGGAGCAGCGCTGCGGCACGTGCCGGGAGTGCGTGGATATCTGCCCAGCCCAGGCGTATACCGGTGAACCCTACCGCATGGGGGAGCCACGGGAGGTACGCTTTGCGGCCCACAAGTGCAGTCAGTACTTTGACAAAATGGAGGAGATCAAGGGGGTGTCGGTCTGCGGGCTCTGCCTGTACGTCTGTCCCAACGGCAGACAGAAAATCTAGTCGTTCTTGACTCTTTTCTGCAGCTCGTACAACTTGCTGATGGCGTCTAGTGGCGTCATGGCGCTCACATCCAGATCCTCGAGTTCTCTGAGAAGCGGGTTTCCTGTAGCAAACAGAGGCAACTGGCGTACCGTAATCGTTGGTCGTGCTGAACCGGGCACGCGAGCCACCTGTTCCAGTTCCTCCAAGATCTCCTGCGCGCGGTGGATGACCGGTTTCGGCAAGCCAGCCAATTGAGCCACGTGGATACCATAGCTCCGGTCGGCGCCGCCTGGTACGACGCGACGCAAAAAGACCGCCCTTCCCTTCTCCTCGGCCACGGCCACGTTATAGTTGCGGATGTGAGGCAACAATTCAGACAGTTGTGTCAATTCGTGATAGTGGGTGGCAAAAAGTGTCCTGCAGTGCAGACGGGGGTGGTTGTGGATGTGCTCGACCACAGCCCAAGCAATGGAGATGCCATCATAGGTGCTGGTGCCCCGCCCTACTTCGTCCAGGACCAACAGACTGCGACTGGTGGCGTGGTTTAGCAGGTTGGCGGTTTCGACCATCTCGACCATGAAGGTGGACTGTCCAGCGCTGATCTCGTCCCGGGCACCGATCCGGGTAAAAATGCGATCCACCAATCCAATGCGCGCTTCATCCGCCGGCACGAAGGAACCAATCTGGGCCATCAGGACAATCAAGGCAACTTGGCGCAGGAAGGTGGATTTGCCGGCCATGTTGGGACCGGTGATGATGAGGATCGCCTCTTCCGGGGAGAAATGGACATCGTTGGGCACAAAGGGCTCTTCCCGCTGAATGGCCTCCACTACGGGATGCCGGCCAGCGACAATGTGCAGATCCTCGCTCTCCAGGAGCTGCGGCCGGACATAGCGGTTCATTAGTGCCACCTCGGCAAGGGCCGCGTACAGATCCAGGGCAGCCAAGGCTTGAGCTACCGCTCGCATCCGGCCCCCAGCCGCAGCAACTTGTTCCAACACCTGGCTGTAGATCCGCACCTCTAGATCCACAATGCGATCCTGGGCGTTGAGGATCAGTGCTTCATACTCTTTCAGTTCGGGTGTGATGTAACGCTCAGCATTGACCAAAGTCTGCTTGCGAATGTATTCCTCGGGGACACGACCGGTATTGGCCTTGGTCACCTCCAAATAGTAGCCAAAGACCTTGTTGTAGCCGACCTTCAGGTTCTTGATGCCGGTCCGTGCCCGTTCCGTCTTTTCCAGATCAGCAACCCAGACCTTGGCATCCCGCGACGCGGCAAGGATGTTATCTAATTCGGCAGAAAAGCCTGGCCGGATGACGCCTCCTACATTCAGCGTGGTCGGGGGATCGTCGACGATCGCCTGGCTGATGAGCGGAACAACATCCTGGCAGCGGTCGAGGTCCACCAAGGACCTCAGGAATGAATCCTCGGAATCCATCTGGGCCACCGAGTCCTGGAGCCCGGGCAATGTCTCCAGGCTATGGCAGATGCCCAACAGGTCACGGGGCCGGGCAATGCCCTGTACCGCACGACCCGCCAGACGCTCCAGGTCAGAGACATCTTTGAGCATGGCACGCACCCGGGTACGTGCCGGCGTGTCGTGGTAGAAAGCCTCAACCGTGTCCAGGCGCTGGCTCAAGCGGTCCAGGTCCAGGAGAGGCTGGCTGAGCCAACGACGCAGCAACCGCCCGCCCATGCTGGTCACAGTAGCATCGAGCACGCCCAGCAGCGAGCCCTGTACCGCACCCTGGCGCAGCGTTTCGGTCAGCTCTAGGTTCCGCCGGGTCGCCACATCCAGCGTCATGAACCGTTCTGTCGAATAGGCATGCAGAGTGGACAACTGACCCAACTTTGACCGCTGCGTCTCGGCCAGGTAGTGGAGTAGTCCGCCGGCTGCCCGTACCGCCAAGGGCAGCCCTGCCATCCCAAAACCGTCCAGGCTCCCCACCTCAAAATGGTCCAGCAGGGCCTGGCGAGCGGTTTCAAGCTCGAATGGCCAGCGCTCATACTCGGTGATCACCAGGTCGGCCAGTGGCGAACCGTAGCTTTGCCCTTCTCTCACAAACTCCTGATTGGTGGTAACAATTTCTGCCGGCTGCAGCCGGACGATTTCTTCGGCGGCCAAGTGGACAATGTCGCTCCCGACAAACTGCGTCGCTGCGAACTCGCCCGTCGTGATATCGGTATAGGCCAGTCCGGCCCGGTTTCCGTCCACGACCAAAGCGGACAGATAATTGTCACGCCGGTCGTCGAGAAGGGCCGGATCCACTACCGTGCCCGGGGTGACGACGCGTACAACTTCCCGATCCACCAACCCCCTGGCCGGGACCTCGCCGATCTGCTCCACCATGGCCACCTTGTGTCCAGCCTGGATCAGCTTGGCGATGTAGCCGTCGACCGAGTGGTAGGGTACTCCCGCCAGCGGTACGCGCTGGTCCTTGCCCACCGGGCGCGAGGTCAGGACAATGTCGCACACCTGGGCGACGAGCTTGGCGTCGTCATCAAAGGTCTCGTAGAAATCGCCCAATCGGAAGAAGACAATGGTATCGGGGTATTGTTTCTTGATGCGCAGATACTGCCGGCGCATAGGTGTGGTCATGGTCACAGCTCCTTAGCATGATGGCAGCGACGGTGATCCATTGTACCATTACTACCCCCAGGCTGCAACCAGTTGTCACGCTGGTTCAGCAGATCTCATAGTGGCGCAAAAACGACCCTGGTTTTGCTTTCTGGTTTCAGACATGCTATACTAAGCGGCAGGATTACCGCGGCAGGATTGCCGCGGCAGGACTGCCGTGGCAGGACTGCCATGGCAAGATCTTGGCCGCAGAAGATGGAGGAACGATCCCTTGCCCGATCGCGCTCGAAGCGCCGAATTGGCCGCGCTGACCTATATTGCCGCCCAGGTGAACTGCACGCAGGATCTGGACGAGATCCTGAGCGGTGCGCTGGAGACCACCCTGGGCGTGGTCGGCGTGGACGCCGGCGAGATCTTTCTCTTTGATGGCGAGACCGGCGAGTTGGCCCTACATGCCCAGCAGGGCCTGTCGGAGGCATTCGTCGCCGATGAGGCCATCCTCGGTCCCGGCGAGTGTCTATGCGGCCTATCCGTCGACTCGCAGGAACTGGTTGTGGCCGTCGATATTGCAGCCCATCCAGCCCGCAGCCGTCCAGCTTGCCTGCGAGAGGGTTTCCGCTCTCTCCTCTGCCTTCCGCTCCTGGCCCGCGGCGAGGTATTGGGGCTGCTGAACGTGCAGAGCCGTACTACGCGCCAGTTCACGACCGAAGACAAAGAGCTACTGACTGCCATTGGCAATCAGATCGGGATCGCCATCGCAAATGCCCAACTGATCGAAGATGCCGAGCAGCGCCGGGCCACTCTGAACAGGGTGATGAACAGTCTGCTGGATGGATTGATCCTGGTCGACCGGCGGGGCAGGATCACGTATGCCAATCCCCGTGCTGAAGAGATGCTTGGCCTGTCCGTGGGTACACTGGGAGGCCGGACCCTCGAGGCGGTGGAACAGCGGATCACCGACCAAGTCGCAGGCTGGGAACAGGTCCGTAGATTGCTCGAGAATGCGGCAGAACATCCTCCGAATACTCCTGCCGTGGAGTTGGTGCTGGCCGCGCCCCAATCACATACTCTGCAGGCGCGCCCTTTCCCCATCTATGATTCTGGCGGGGCAAACCTGGGTCCGGGCATTTTGCTACGCGATATCACCCGAGAGAGAGAGCTGGACGAAATGAAGTCACAACTGCTCTCCACGGTGAGCCATGAACTACGCACCCCGCTGGCCAGCATCAAAGGCTTTGCCACCACCCTCCTGCGCGAGGACGTACAGTGGGACGAGAAGAGTCGACGCGAGTTTCTGTCAATCATTGACGAGGAAAGCGACCGCCTGTCTGAGCTGATCGGCAATCTGCTCGATATGTCACGTATTGAGGCTGGAACTCTTCGCGTGGAACCAGAGCCCACCGATTTGAGGCCTATCGTCGAGGAAACCGTGGCCGCGTTCCAGGTCATGACGCACGATCACCAATTGCAGGCGGTCACGCCGCCGTGTGCTGCCACTGGTGATGGCTGATCCGCGCCGTATCCGGCAGGTACTGCGAAACCTGGTGGACAATGCGGTCAAGTACTCACCGAAGGGGGGGGGCATCGGCATTGCCATACGTGTGTCAGAGGAGAACCTGGAAATCTGTGTTACGGACCAGGGCCTGGGCATCGAACCCGACCACATGGAGCACATCTTTGACCGATTCTATCAGGTGGATAGCGCCTCAACGAGAAAGGTGGGCGGAAGTGGTCTGGGCTTGTCTATTTGCAGGGCCATCGTAGAGGCCCATCGTGGGCGTATCTGGGCCAGAAGCCAGCCTGGCATTGGCAGTATCTTCTGTTTCACGCTACCCCATGGAGGAGCACGACCGTGCCTAGAAGGGCAACCATCCTAGCCGTAGATGATGAGCCTCACGTCCTTAGACTGATCAAAGCCAACCTGGAATCGTCGAACTACCGGGTGCTGACCGCCACCGACGGCGAAGAAGCTGTCCGTAGCGTCGAGAACGAGCTGCCCGACCTGGTGATACTGGACATCATGCTGCCAAAGATGGACGGTTATGCTGTCTGCGGCCGTATCCGCGAGTTTTCCAGCGTGCCTATCATCATGCTCACTGCTCGCAGCGCCCAGGTAGACTTGGTCCACGGCTTTGAAGTAGGCGCTGACGACTATCTGACCAAACCGTTTGATGTCACCGAGCTGCTGATGCGGGTTCAGGCCGTACTCCGCCGCAGCAAGTGGCCCGAGGAGGTCATCACCCGGCACGGGTTCAAGGCAGGCCCCATCGAGATCGACTTTGCCCAGCACCGCGTCACAGTGGACGGCCAGGCGGTGAAGCTGACCCCTACCGAATATCGCCTGCTGGTCTACTTGACTTCCAATCCCAACCGCGTGATCATCCACCGGGAACTGCTGCGCGCCGTATGGGGACCGGAATATGGCGACGAAACCGAGTATCTACGGGTCTATATGCGCTATCTGCGCCAAAAACTCGAGCCCGATCCATCCACGCCCCGGTATCTCCTGACACAGCCAGGCGCCGGGTATATGTTCTACCAGCCCATTGAGGACCCGATCTGACAGCTTCTGACAGGGGCTGGCACATGGAACCCAGGTGTTTGACTTGTATGCACAGATATGATACGATTGGTCCAGTTTCGATCTGACCCAGACATTGCCAATTGTGGAACGCCATATCAGGCAGTCCATCCATGGCAGGCTCACCAAGAGTGTGCGCTTGAATGCACAGCAATCGATTCTAACAGGATTCTAACGGCCATTCACCAGCCTCTTACGCGCCTCTAACAACAACTACGATAAGATGGGGGTATGGATGAGCAGCGTGTATTGGCAGTGGAGTGCAACTGGCGCATTCGCAAGTTGATCCGGGCCAACCTTGAGGCCATGGGACTCACAGTACATGAGGCGGTCAGCGGGCAGCATGCACTGCAGATGATCGGCCAGTCCCAGCCCGATCTGATCCTCGTCGATCTGGATGCACCGGGCATGGATCCAATTGCCCTGTTGAGCGCTATTCAGGTGCTCCTCGCTGGCAGACCGGCGCCTGTCGTCGTGATGTGCGCCGAACCGCCTGACTTCCGGATGCTTCAACAGGGACCACCGGTGGCGGGTTTCTTGCAGAAACCCTTTTCCGCACCGCTCTTGATGGAGCAGGTACAACAGGCATTGGGCAACGAACCAGTAGTTGAATGACCGGCTCTTGGAACAGTCGCAGAAGACATACCAGTTTATTCCAATGAGGGAGAGTGACCAATGAAGGCAATGACGAACGAGAATCTGAAGGCAGCCTTGGCCGGTGAGAGCCAGGCCCACATCAAGTACCTGGCCTTTTCAGCGAAGGCGGAAAAGGAAGGCAAACCCAATATCGCCCGGCTCTTTGAGGCCATCGCCTATGCTGAGCAGGTCCATGCCACCAACCACTTGAAGGAACTGGGTGGGATTGGCGACACCGTGGCCAACCTGCAGTCAGCCATCGATGGTGAGACCTTTGAGGTCGAAGAAATGTACGCGGCCTATCTGCCCGTGGCCGAGTTGCAGGAAGAGAAGGGCGCCAAGCGGAGCATGACCTACGCAATTGAGGCGGAAAAGATCCATGCGAACATGTACGGTGCTGCCAAGGTAGCCGCCGAGGCAGGCAAAGACATTGACATCCCAGAGGTCTATATCTGTCCCGTGTGCGGGTTTACCCACATTGGTGAGCCGTCCGAAAAGTGCCCAGTTTGCGGCGCCAAGAAAGATCGGTTCAAAGCCTTCTAGGAACACGAAGGCGGTTGTGCCCAGGCAGTAAAGTAGATCGATGGTCTGGGGCAGTGACGAATGATAAAGGAGGAGTGGCTTTATGGATTCTCCTTTGCCATTCATTCATGTGTTCACTATCTTACCAGCCCAACGCGAGGTTCTAGGCAAAAATCCATGCAGGTAATCTTTCCCTTCACAGCCCTCGTCGGCCAGGAATCAATGAAAACGGCGCTGATCCTCAATGCGATCAGCCCCAAGATCGGCGGCGTACTGATCCGGGGAGAACGCGGTACCGCCAAGTCTACCGCTGCCCGCGCTTTGGCGGCCTTGCTGCCAGAGATCGACGTCGTCGCTGACTGCCCCTTCAACTGCGATCCCCATCGACCCGAGCGGCTCTGCGACAATTGTCGCGAGCGGGTCGCCAGTGGCGAGAGCCTGGCGTTCAGCAAGCGCCGGACGCGTTTCGTGGATCTGCCCGTGAGCGCTACCGAGGACCGTGTGGTCGGTACGCTGGACATTGAGGCGGCCATCAAAACCGGCAAAAAGAAATTTGAGCCAGGCGTCCTGGCTGCAGCGAATCGGAGCCTGCTGTACGTGGACGAAGTAAATCTGCTGGACGACCACGTCGTGGACCTCCTCCTCGATTCGGCAGCCATGGGCCGCAATATGATCGAGCGAGAGGGGATCTCTTTTAGCCATCCGTCGCGCTTTATCCTGGTGGGCACGATGAACCCTGAAGAGGGAGAGTTGCGCCCCCAACTCTTGGACCGCTTTGCTTTGTGCGTTGAAATCAAGGGAATCGGCGCCCATCAGTCCCGTGTGGAAATCCTGGAACGCACCGTCCAGTTTGAGAGCGATCCAGAGGGCTTTCGCGCCGAGTGGGAGCCCTACGAGGAACAACTGTCCCAGGACATCGCCCGCGCCAGGGTGGTGCTGCCCACGGTGACCTACGAGTCCCAAGACCTCTATACCATCGCCGAGCTGACCACCAGTTTTGAGGTGGACGGTCACCGGGCTGACATTGTCATTCTCAAAGCTGCCCTGGCCCACGCTGCCTACCGGCTGGCCCGCAATGGCAGGCAGCCCGAGGAAGCAGCCGTCACGATGCTGGACATCCTGGCCGCGGCCGAACTGGCCCTGGCCCATCGCCTCAAGCGCCAGCCCTTCCAGGATACCGAGAACCGGCTGGATGAGCTTTCGAACCGGCTGGAGGAAGCTCGCCGGGAGCAACAGGAATCCAGAGCACCCGGTAGCTCCATGACCGAGCCTTCTGCCGGAAAAAAAAAGACGTAACTGGTGACCAGCCCCCCCAGCCTAGCGAGGTAGATACAGATGGCGCGGGCGCGCCCTTGAAAGGCCACGTCGCCGATCCTTTGGGCACGGGCGATGGCCAGAGCGCAGAGATGGTGCCGCCCATCGGCGACGTATTCCGAACCAGGCGCGTGGAATCGCCCATGGATAGACTGACCCGCCGAGGCGCTGGCAAACGGTCCACCACGCGTACCAGCCGTAAGCGTGGTCGCTATACCCAGGCCCGGCCCGCCAACGGCGACCTCACGGACATTGCCCTGGATGCCACAATCCGGCAAGCGGCCCTCCAGCAGGTCGAACGAAGAGCTGAGCAGAAGACAGATTCGATCCCTCTTCTGGCTCCATGCCAGCCAGAGCCACGGCCCAGCGAGCGCCTGACCATTCTACCCGAAGATGTGCAGAAAAAAGTTCGTGTCCGCCGGGCATCCAACCTGATCCTTTTTGTTGTCGATGCCAGTTGGAGCATGGCCGGCGCTCAACGGATGGAAGCCACCAAGGGGGCGATCATGTCCCTGCTGGTAGATGCCTATCAGAAGCGGGATATGGTCGGGCTGATCGTTTTTCAGAAGGAGGAGGCCCGGCTGGTACTGCCCTTCACGTCCAGCGTGGAACTGGCCCAAAGGGCACTCCATCACCTGCCGGTCGGCGGCAAGACTCCCTTGTCAGCCGGACTGATGCTGGCCTACCGGGCTTTTCGCCGGGAACTACGCCTCCACCGCGAAGCCATGCCGCTGATGATCCTACTGACCGATGGCGCAGGCAATGTATCGCTAACCGAGACGCCCCCCCAGGAAGAAGCACACAAGATTGCCGACCTGATCCACAAAGATGGCATCCACTCGGTGGTCATCAACATGGAACATGAGGCCTACGACCGGGGGCTGGCCAACCACTTGGCGCAGGCCTTGGAAGGGCCATGCTATTGCCTGGCTGAACTGAGGGCGGCTGAACTGTACCGTACCGTACGGGAAGAGTTGGACGCGCAATAGCGAATGGGAGTGCCGGCGAACAGCAAACAGGCGGTGGGCCCAGCGGCTTGCCAAATGCCAGAAGATGTGCTAAACTCACAGCCGCATTGAACCCTTTCTAGATTGGAGTGATCCTCAACGTTGAGTGAAAACGGCCCACTGAAAATCCTGCTGCTAGCTGCTGAAGTAGTGCCCTTTGCCAAGACCGGCGGATTGGCCGATGTGGCCGGCGCCCTACCCAAGGCCATCCGGTCTCTGGGCCATGACATTCGGGTAGCCATGCCCCACTATGGCCGCATCGAGACGGGCAGGTTCCAGCTCCAAGAGGCAGTTGCACCCTTTGAAGTAGCCATGAAACACACCGCCAAGCAGGCCAGTATCTTGCAGGCCAGCCTCGACCCTGACATCCCGGTCTATATGGTAGAGAATGCCGAGTACTTTGACCGGGAAGGCCTGTACATGTATCCTGACGACGCCGAGCGCTTTATCTTTTTCTGCCGGGCCACGCTGGAGGCGCTCAGGCAGCTAGACTGGCAGCCCGACGTAATACACTGCCACGACTGGCACACAGCCATTGTGCCCAATTGGCTGGGTACGATCTATAGAAACGATCCCTTCTTTGCCGATACGGCGACGGTGTATACCATCCACAATCTGGCCTATCAGGGGATTTTTGGCTACCGCGTATTAGAGATCGCCGGGGTTGAGGAATGGGGCTTCCTGTATCATCCAGAGATGGCCGACCTCAACGAGGTGGTGGACATGATGTGGCGAGGCATCTATGCCGCCGACCTGGTGAGCACCGTCAGCGAGACCTATGCCCGGGAGATCTTGACGCCCGAGTATGGTGAACAACTGGACCCGTTGTTGCGCGATCGCAGAGACCGTTTGTTTGGAATCCTCAATGGTATCGACTATGGCACCAGCGATCCGTCGACGGACCCCCATATTGAGACCCAATATGATGTTGCCACCTTGGACCGGAGAGTAGAGAACAAACTCGCCCTGCAGCGAGAAGCCGGGCTGCCTGAGGAACCCGAGGTACCGCTCATTGGCATCATCTCGCGCTTGACCGACTCGAAAGGCATTGACATCCTGGGCGAGGCCATCGACCATATCCTCGACCTGGGGGTCCAATTCGTGCTCATGGGCACCGGAGAGCAGCACTACCACAACCTATTTAGCCGCATGGTTGAGGCGTATCCGCAGCAGGCAGCCACCTTTCTGACCTTTAATACACCACTGGCCAGCCGCATCTATGCCGGCAGCGACATGTACCTCATGCCCAGCCGCGTCGAGCCTTGCGGCACGAGCCAGATGATCGCTATGCATTACGGCAGTGTGCCCATCGTGCGGGCAGCCGGAGGCCTGGCAGATACTGTACGGGAGGCCGACCCTGTCACCGGACAGGGCAACGGGTTCGTCTTTGAGGCTTACGACCGCTGGATGCTCTTTGCGGCCATTGTGCGCGCCGCTGAAACCTTCAAACATCCGACTGTCTGGCGCCAGCTCCAATTGCAGGGCATGCGTACCGATTTCTCTTGGGAACGGTCCGCGCACAAGTACATCGAACTGTACCGCCGGGCCATGGCCAGCCGTATTCCGCGGCCCGACTTGGAAACCTACCAGGCACAATCATGACCCAGTTGTAGGTCAAGGTGGGTTGGCGTCAACGGAGGAGGAGAATGGACATTACAGCTATTGGTACAGCGCGGGGCATTTTTGAGATATTCATCCCAGGTTTGTTCCTCATCTTGAACACCGTGGCTGTAATCTATGCCTTGCTCGGCCGCAACATAGCAGACGACTTTTTTGGAGGGTCAGCTGAGAACTGGGTGATCTTGGCCGTCTTGTTCTTCCTCAGCTACTTGGCAGGTACGATCATACGTTTGTTCAAAACTGATATAGTTGACACGTGTGCTCGTTGGTGGCTTCGCAACTGCCCTTGGAGGAGAAGGGCCGCAAAGTCTGGGGATTGTGTCGATGAAGAGTTTCCCTATATCAAGTGGCTTGGAGCTACTCATACTTTTCCTCTGGGAAAGAGCGCACCAGAAATTCAGGCACTGAATGAGTTCTATGGAAAGCTCTGGGAGCCCCAGGCAGAAGGGATGGACAATCGAGTACAGAAGCTAGCATTCTTCAATTTTTGCAAGAGCATGATCAATTCCAGATGTGAAAGGTCTGCCAACGAAATCTATACAGCTGAAGCTCTAAGCCGCTTTCTTACGGGCATGTTCTATTCCTTGATCTTCAGCCTCATGGTGATACTTGCAGGAATATATGCGTCGTTCATCATTGAACTGATCCAGCCTTTGAACGGTTTGATTCAGAGACTATCTCGTGACGCATTGCCCCTCATATTGACCTTTGGGGCCTTGTTCTTGCTCTATTTGGCGCTAGTCATGGTGATCCTTACGCACTACCGGTTCATCCGCATCAGGGAAGTCAGCATTGTCTTCAATGCTACGTTCCGATTCCAAGACCTGTTTGAGCCGCACTAGCCCAAGTCACAGAAGGAACAGTCTAGCTAGCGACCTAGCCGAAAGATACACGTTCCATGAGCCCCGTCCTGAGTATCGTTTCCTTGCCTAATCAGAT
Organism: uncultured Chloroflexia bacterium; assembly: GCA_963700285.1. Lineage (GTDB taxonomy): Bacteria > Chloroflexota > Anaerolineae > JAAYZQ01 > JAAYZQ01 > CAWANP01. The sequence goes on from CAVOXA010000009.1 coordinate 342,088, forward strand.
AGCCAGCTTGTCGGCCGAGGACCGGGCGCGACTCGAGCGCATCTTTCATGTGAGTGACACCTTGGGCCACACCGCACCGCCAGAAGCGATGCAGCCCTGGATCGATAAGCAGTTCGGGTCTGTCGATGCTGTCCGCCGGCAGCGGATCATAAAAGTCACCAACCTGGTCACGCTGGAGGGGGCCCTATTCAATGAGTTGCGGTCCAGGAGGCCCATCGAAGCCCCGTCGGGCAGCGAAGAGCTGGAAGAGATCATCCAGAACAGTAGGGGCGGCTCGTTCTGCCATCCGGAAGAAGGTACACCGGCCGACACCTTTGGCCGCATCAGGGGGCAACATGCCCTCACAGCCTCAAACGTGGCCAAGTATGATGGCTGGCACGGCGTCATCGTCTTTGACGAACATCACCCGCTGCGCTTCACACCCGAGCAGGTGGCGGATTACATCGATACAGCCCAGCAGTGGGCCCAGAGGGCACACGCGGCTGACCCAGAAGCTTGCTACCCTTTCTTTCTATGGAACTGCCTGTGGAAAGCCGGCGCATCCATCCTCCACGGCCATGCCCAGATGATCCTGGGCCAGGGCATGCACTATGCCAAGGTCGAGGCTTGGCGGCAGGCGGCCCAACGCTACCAGTTGTCTCATGCTACGAGCTATTTTGACGATCTAGTCGCTGTGCACCGGTCCCTAGATCTGGCCATCGAGCACGGCACGGCTACCATTCTTCCCTCACTGACACCCCTGAAGGAGAAGGAGACACTCATTGTCTCCGATTACCTGGACGATGGACTCAAGTCGGCCATCGCCGTGGTACTTAGCACAATGATAGGACGGCTGGGTGTGCAGAGCTTTAACGTGGCGCTGTACCAGCCCCCGCTCGCGGCCACGCCGGAAAGCTGGGACGGATTTCCCTGTGTCGCGCGCATCGTGGATCGGGGCAGCCTGCAAAGCAAGACGGCAGACGTCGCGGCCATGGAACTGTTTGGCCAGAGCATCGTGACGACAGATCCCTTTCGCCTCGTCGACGCACTGCGTGTGACTGCGACACGCCATCCCCAAACGGGTATCCAGGGAGGATCAAGTGAAGGTAGCCATTCGCCGCATTGACCTGGCCTCGCTAGGCAAGTTTGGATGCCTGTTGGGCGCGGTAGCGGCACTCTTGCCCAGCTTTCTGTGTGGACTGCTCGGCCTTGGACTGGCAAGTATGGCACGCCGCTGGCTGGAGGGCTGGGAAGAGATCACTATCTCTGTTTTGGGCACGGAGATTGCTAGCCTCGACCTGGTAGCCATCCTGGGCCTGGAGCAGGTGATGGAGGTCCTTCAGGTCCTGGGCACGGCATCGGCGCCAGTCTTGCTCTTGGCTGTCCTGGGCCTGGCTTTGGTCAGCGGCGCGGTTTTGGCTATCATCATCGCCCTGGTTGGCCTGGTCTACAATCTGTTGGCCGCAGCCACCGGGGGGCTTGTCGTTGAGATGAAGGCTTCTGACCAGAAGCCGGACCAGACGACGGGCGACGAGTAGGGTAGCGCGGCCGGACGAGCTGCCCAGGGCATTGAAACCGGGCGACATCGTTCTTCCGCCTATTGCTCATTCAGCGATTTCCAGTCCAGTTGACAAATGAGCTCGATAGATGTAGAATAGGGCATTGCTTTTTGGTTTTTTGGGGATCATGCGTGGCCTCATGCATGGTACCTACCGACGGAGAGAGATGTGGGACGCATATCAAAGCTGACACGCCAGTCATTGACGCCTCGTCAGAGCGCCTTCTTGGACAAGCTCCTGGAGCTTTACCGGGAACACAGAAGCCCCGTTCACTACTCAGACGTGGCCGCGCGCCTGGGCGTCAACCGGTTCTCAGCCTACGACATGCTGAAGGTTCTGGAGAAAAAGGGGTTTGCGACATCCAGCTACGCACTGGCTGCCGGGCATTCAGGGCCAGGCCGCTCGATGGTGGTCTTTGCGCCCACCCACGAAGCAGCCGCTTTCGGCAACTTTGGACCGGACTACGACCGTCTGGACGAAGAATGGCGGAATGCTCGGGCCTGGGTCTTGAAGAAGCTCCAGGAGGCAAGAGAGGCCAGCTACCGGGAGGCGCTCAACGACCTCGTGACACACTTGCCCGAGGCCAAAGCCCCCTTGACATTCTGCACCCAGATGGTCGGTGCCCTATTGCTGAACATGGAACGGGCCAGGTCGCGAAGTAGCGAGATCAACCCCTTTCGCGCCCTGGCTGCCTTCGGAGCCAGTGACAAAGGCGGCCTGGAAATGCTGGCCGGACTCAGCGTAGGCGCGACTTTGTCAGCCGACGATGAGTCAAGCGCCTCCATTACCCAGCGCCTGTTGGATCAAGCATACCACTATCAAACCAGCTTGTCGAGGCTGAGCGAGGAAGCCCGCTCAGCCCTGGCTCAGTTTCTAGAAGAAGCGCTGGAAGCATTGGATTAGGCAACTTTGAACCCCAAGGAGAAGCGAGGACTATGATCAAAATTGTGACCGACTCGACCGCCTATTTGCCCGAGGCCACCGTCCGCCAGCACGACATCCGTGTCGTGCCCCTGTACGTGCACTTTGGAAACGAAGCTTTTCGGGAGGGCGTTGATCTTTCCGACGAGGAATTCTATGCCCGCCTGAAAGCATCGCCGGAACTACCTACCACCTCCCAACCATCCGCGGGCGAATTCCACGAGGTATTCAAAGAGTTGGCCGACGCCGGACACGAGATCCTGACCGTGACGATTTCGAGCAAGCTCAGCGGCACTTGGAACTCGGCGATGGCCGCCAAAGAGATGCTGCCCGACGCTGATATCAGCGTCATCGACTCTCTGTCTACATCGGTTGGACTGGAACTGATGGTCAGAGCGGCGATCGAAGCGGTTGCTGCAGGCGACAGCCTGCAAGAGATCACGGGGCAGATTGAGGAAATCAGGGAAAAGATGTGGTTGCTCTTTGTTGTGGATACGCTAGAGTATCTGGCCAAGGGTGGGCGTATTGGCAATGCCCGAGCATTACTGGGCACTGTGCTAAAAGTCAAACCGATCTTGAGCCTGCAGGCTGGCGCCATCGAACCCATGGAGCAGGTACGGTCCAAGCGCAAGGCGGTAGCGCGCATGATCGAGCTGGTCGAGGACCATCTGGCAGAGAGTTGCTCCGAAGCTAAGGTTGGCGTCATGAACGCTCTGGTGGAGGGCGAAGCGGAGGAATTGGGCCAAGAACTGGCGACCCGCTGGACATGCGCTACGCCCACCGTGAGCAGCCTCGGCCCTGTCATTGGAACACACACCGGTCCTGGCGTGATCGGTGTAGCGGCCTACGCATAAGGCGGTAGTCAAACCTTCGGGAGCGCGGCCTGAGGTCGGGAACGCACACTTGAGACCAGCAAGAGCTCTCTCTCCTCGTCCGACAGAAAGGCAGCCGTCAGCGTGTTGCGCTGGGCCTGGTGTATTTGTTCCGGTGTGAGACCCGCGGCGGGCGCAGCAATCTCGTATTCGTGGCGCAAGTCTATGGCACTGATGCCCGGGTCATCTGTATTCAGGGTCACCAGCAAACCGTTGTCCATGAAACGCCGGATCGGGTGGCTGGCATAGTCTGGTACCGTGCTCGTTTGCACGTTGCTCGTCAGACTTGATTCGACTCCAATCGCATGCTCGGCCATGTATTCCAGCAGAGCAGGATCTTGGATGGCCGAAACGGCATGGCCAACACGCATGGCCCCCAGTTCACGGAGGGCCTGCCAGATGCTTTCTGGACCGGCGGACTCGCCAGCATGGACCGTGATCCGCCAGTCCACATCCCGCGCTCGTGCAAAGTGATCCACGAAAAGGTCCCCCGGCCAGTTCGCCTCGTCACCAGCCAGGTCCAGGGCAACCAGCCCGTCGCGATACTGGAGCAGGGCATCTAATTCCTGCCAGGCGCACGATGGCCCGTAAGTGCGGCTGATAATGCCGATCATGTTTACTTTGATGCCAAAGTCGCGCGCCCCTGCTTGCGCGCCATCAAGAACCGCTTCCACCACGCCGGAGGGATCCAAGTCGTGGGTCTCAGCCATGAACCAGGGGCTGAACCGTAGTTCAATGTAGTCAATGCCCTCGCCGCGCGCATCCTCCACGCTTTCGTAGGCCACTCGCCGGCAGGCATTCAGGTCCACCAGCACTGCGGTCATCCATTTGAACTTGGCGATGAAAGCCATGACGCCCGGCATCGCCGTTTCTGCAGGCCCATCCGCCAATACCTGTACGTGGGGCCGCAGTCCTTCCACGTCCCGGGCAGGCAGGGGAATATTGTGCCTGTGCCCCAAGTCCAGGATGGTCTCCAGGCGCACACTGCCATCCAGATGGCGATGCAGGTCGATCAGAGGCAGGCTTGGATCCACCATTGCCCTTGGCATTCCTTTCATTCTCCACGGTCTTTTGATTGCTCGTACCAGCAGCTTGTGGATTATACCATCAAGCCTTTGGAGCGCCAAGCCGGCTGCTTGTCAGCCACGGATCTGATCTCCGTGATTCGGTCTGAGCAACTCGCTTGCTGGTGGCCAGCTTTTCGAGTATAATGCGGGCAGCCTGTTCTGGAGATCCCCAGCGCGCTGTTCGCAACAAGGCTGCAGGCTCGGGGTGAATCGCCAGAAAGGCCATAGCACGCGCAATGCTGATCCGGCTTCTTGTCGACCGGGACAGAAAGGAACCTCGATCAATATGGCACAACAGGCAAATCTGCTGCTCATGGGCGTGGGCAACGTGGGCCGCCGTTTTCTGGAACTGCTCATCCAAAAAAGAGACAAGCTGGAGCACCAGCTCGGATTGACCCTCGTCGTCACAGGCGCAGCCGACACCTCGGGCATTGCCCAATGTCCGAGTGGACTTGACCCTCAGGTGATCGTGGATCTCAAGGCCCAGGGTCTGGGGGTGGCCGACTATGCGCCTTGGGGCCAAGCCGGGATTCCCGGACTGGAGATGGTGCGGACTGCGGAGGCGAATCTGCTCCTGGATGCTTCTCCAGCCAGCATGGAGACCGGCCAGCCGGGCTTGAGCTGTGTAGAGACCGCATTGTTCCGGGGGATGCACGTCGTCACGGCCAACAAGACGCCCTTGGTGCTGGCCTTTCCCCACCTGCTGGCCCTGGCCAGGGATCATGGCGTGCAGCTCCGCTACGATGCCACGGTGGCGGGCGGCCTGCCGGCTGTGAACCTGGGCCAGCGCGACTTGGCTGTCGCAGATATCTACCGGCTGGAGGGTATTCTGAACCTTACGACCAACTACATCCTGACGCGTATGGCCGACGACAGGCTGAGCTATGATGAGGCTCTGGCTGATGCGCAGGCAGCCGGCCACGCCGAAGCCGATCCCAGCCTGGATGTCGAAGGTTGGGACGCCGCCAACAAGCTGGTTATCCTTTCTCACAGCGTGCTGGGCTATCCGGCCATGCTGGACCAAGTAACCGTGGAGGGCATCACGCACGTTACGGCGGAGATGCTGGCGCAGGCTGCTGCCGAAGGGAAAAGGGTCAAGCTGACTGGCCACCGCCGAGCAGGACGGTGACGTCTACCGCTTCAGCGTCCAGCCCACCTGGCTGGATACCAACCATCCGATGGCCCAGCTTCAGGCCAAGCAGATGGGCATTGTCTACTATACGGACATCAGCGGCGTCATTGCAGCGGCCATCATCGAGGAAACACCAGTACCCACCGCATCAGCCATGCTGCGTGACGTGATAGAGATCTACCGGGACTAGAATGGCATTGGGTGCGAAACCCGCGATCCGAGGAACCGCTGCACACCAGCAAGCAACATGGGAGCATTGACCATGAGCCTACTGCTCGAAACAGTTGACTCGGTTGAGCCAGGGACAGTTGCCATCCTGGGCGTCCCATCCGACGAGAATTCGTCCTTCATGCGCGGGCCCGCCCTGGCGCCGCGTCGCATACGCGAGGTGCTGCATGCAGGCTCCTCAAACTATTGTGCCGAGAACGGGGTAGACCTGGGCTCGGAAGCCCGATTGAAAGATCTGGGTGATCTGGCGCTCGAAAGCGGCACGATGGCCATGGAGCAGATCGAGTCCGCGATTTCGGATTTGGTCGAGCGGGGAGCCTACGCCCTGTCGCTGGGCGGCGACCACGCCGTCACCTATCCCATCGTGAGAGCCTATGCCAGACGTTACCCGGGGCTGAACATCCTGCACCTCGATGCCCACGCCGACCTGTACGACGAGTATGAGGGCAACCGCCATTCCAACGCCTGCCCCTTTGCCCGGATCATGGAGGAAAAGCTTGCGGCCCGGCTGGTCCAGGTGGGCATCCGGACCATGAATCCACACCAGCGGATCCAGGCCGAACGCTTTGGGGTCGAGGTCATCGACATGCAGCGCTGGCGGTCTGGATTCCAGGCAGCGTTCCAGGAGCCAATTTACCTATCACTGGACATGGATGCCCTTGACCCGGCCTTTGCCCCAGGAGTATCACACCACGAACCGGGCGGGCTGTCTACTCGGGAGGTAATCGGACTCATTCAGAGCCTGCAAGTCCCTATCGTAGGCGCAGACATCGTCGAGTTCAACCCCAGTCGCGACCCGGTGGGCATCACAGCCATGGCCGCTGCCAAGCTGCTCAAAGAGATCGCCGCCCATATGCTTGAGAGCAACGAGCCTCGCAGTGGTCGAAACTGAGAGACGTACAAAAGATGATCATACTGTAACCAAGGAGCGCGAACCATGACTGAAGATGTGTACCGAAGGCTAGCCGAGACGCTGGACGCCATTCCCAATGGCTTTCCGGCAACTGAAAGTGGTGTGGAGTTGCGGCTTCTGGCCAAGATCTTTAGCCCGGAGGAAGCGGCCTTGGCCTCCATGATGCATCTCAAGAAAGAGCCAGCCGACGAGATTGCAGCCCGCGCCGGCGAGGATCCAAAGGTTGTCCGTCGAACCTTAAAGGCGATGGTGCGCAAAGGCCAGATTCTGGTCGGGCGCAGGGACCGGCAACTGACCTTTGGGTTGATGCCCTTTGCCGTGGGCATCTATGAGGAGCAATTGCCCCGCCTCGACAAGGAGATGGCCGAGCTCTTTGAAGAGTACTTTATGGAGGCGCAGGGTTTCATCGCCAAGTATTCCCCGCCCATCCACCGCGTCGTGCCTGTGGAGGAAGCCATCCCGGCAAATATCGAGATCTATCCCTACGAACGGGCGACAGAGCTGTTGGAAAGAGCCAAGTCGTGGGGTGTGCGGGATTGCATCTGCCGCGTCCAGCAAAAGCTGGTCGGCAAGGGCTGCGACCGTCCGGTAGAGAACTGCTTGGTCTTTGCGCCAGTTGAGGGGATCTTTGCCGGCAACGAGACCACGCGGGCCATCACCAAGGAGGAAGCTTTGAGAATCCTCGGTGAGGCCGAGGATGCGGGGTTGGTCCATTCGCCGGGCAACTATCAGGATGGGAACCACTATATCTGTAACTGCTGTACCTGTTGTTGCGGCGTGCTACGGAGCATCTCTGAGTTTAGCGTTCCAAGCGCTGTGGCCAGTTCAGATTTCATGGCCGTCGTGGACGCCGAACTGTGTGCTGCTTGCGGTGACTGCCTGGAGCGCTGCCAGTTCGGGGCGATGGACCTGCCCGGGAACACGTGCCTGGTGGACGTTGGGCGCTGCGTGGGCTGCGGGCTATGCGTCCCGGTCTGCCCCACCGATGCGCTGAGGCTGGCACGCCGGCCCGAAGGCGAGATCCCACCGCCGCCGGCTGATTTCCGGGATTGGATGGGGCAGCGGGCTGAGGCGCGGGGGCTGACTGAAGTGCCCTAGCCAAGGAGCTTTCCTCATCACCTTCATACCCTGGATATTCACTGCTTCTGGAACCGGCACAAACCAAAGGGCCCCAACCCATAAGATAGGCTGGGGCCCTCTGTGTGCGCCTGTTCTGCTCGCGTTCCTGCGATGGCTCATTCAAGGAGCAGGTACCCCCTTGCTTTCCATCATGGCCTCGCTCTGGGCACGGCCGAGCCCAACCTGCCAGCCGACGTTCTCCTCCATTGTCTCCAGGGGGTAAAGCTGGCTCATCGCGTCCCACCAGGTCAAGCCATCGGTCCGTTCATAGTGCCAGTACTCGGTGCCGTTGCTATCAACGTGCCAGTGATAGTCATCCTCAATGGCATAGGCCGCGATCCGCTCCCAGCCATGGCGCTTGCCGCTGGCTGTGATATCCGCAAAGTACCCGGACGGGATGGGCAGCCGCTTGCCGCCAGCTTCATAGGCATCAGGTTCCGAGTCGGGAACGATGTGCCACCAGTATAACCACGGATTCTCCTTGAGCGGCTCCCCCTGGGTACCGTCCTGCCTGGCCGAACGCAGGTACATGCGCCAGTAAACGTTCTCGCCCAAATCCTCGCGGGATCGCAGCATCTGATCTACGCCATCAACCTTGTATTCCAGGGGCAAGTCCAGCGCGCGGCCTGCTTTGTGCCAGCTAAGATAGCCATAGTCCCAGGCATACATCTCTTTGTTCCGCAACTGGCTGATGGAACGCCACGCGCCCAAGGTCATGTGCAGCAGGTCCCAGCCGCTGCTCTCGAGGATATCCTCTTGCCAGGCCAGCAGCGAGGGCGAAACCAGTTCACTGACGCGGACAGGCTCCTGGGAAAAGCTGGCCATGATGCTGGGCACCTGTACCACCTGGGCCAGCTCACCCGGCACCAAGGTAGGTTCCGCCGGCAGTGGGGGAGGTTCTGGGGGCAGATGCGCAGCCAGCCCCTCCAGCGGGAATCCCTGCAGCGGCGCGGGTACTGGCCGACGATCATCCGCGTCTGACCCGGTCAGGCGCTCGGGACCATCTGCGGCCATCCAATAGAGGTGATAGTCGCCGGGGCGATAGGGGTCGTAGGTCTCAAAGGGCGCGCCTGGATCGTAAGCCGCCCAGAGCAGCCGCCCGCTGGCATCCCAGGCCGGATCAAGATCGGGCCAGGGGTTATCGGTGAGGCGCTTTGTCGCGCCATCCGCCAAGAACACCTCATAGATCTCGGCATTACGATTGCCAGTCTCAGCATCCACATCGCGCCAGGAGACAAAAGCCAGCACGTCCCTGTCTGCGGTTGAACCAGGCATCCAGGCCGGATCCTCATCGTCGGCGGGGTGCTGGGTCAGATTGGTGGCTTCGCCGCCTTCCGCCGGGACGAGATAGATCTCTTTGTTTCCATCCCGCCAACTGGTGAAGGCGATGGATTGTCCATCTGGGCTCCAGGCCGGGCCATAGTCACCATCCGGATGCTCTGTCAGGCGGTGCGGTACGCCTCCCGTGCCTGCCACTGTGTAGATCTCTAGATTTCCATCCCGATAGCTCTCAAACACAACTTTAGCACCGTCAGGACTCCAAGACGGCGCACCATCATAGGCCAGGTCATCGGTCAGACGGGTGATAGAGCCATCCGATAGAGCAAGGACATAGATCTCCCAGTTTCCGTCGCGGTGGGATTCGAAAGCGACGGCGCCTCCATCGGGACGCCAGGCAGGGGCACGGTCGTCAGCGGCGTTGCGGGTCAGGTTCAAGAGTCCTCCACGCTCTGCGTCAAGCAGATAGATCTCGCTGTTGCCGTCACGGTAGGACTCGAAGGCGATCAGGTTCCCAACAGGTACGGGGGCCAGGGTCGGCGTAGTTGTTGGCGTCGGCGTGGCAGAGGGTCTAGGTGTGGGCGTGTCGGTGGGTCTGGGTGTGGGCGTGTCGGTGGGCATAAGGGCTGAGGTAAGCGTTGCGGTTGGTTTTGGAGTATGGGTTGGCTTTGCAGGCTCCGTTATTGTTGGTTCTGAAAGCACTGTAGGCCGGGTATCCCTGCCCGGCTTCACGGTTTCTGTAGCCAGAGTTTCTTGAGCGACGTCGGACGGCGGTATCAAGGCGGAACCGCAGCCAGCCAGGGCCAAGGAGAGCGCAAGCATCAGGAAAAGCGGCTGTGCCCATATGGAGACAGAAATAGACTCCCTCCTGTCATGCCCGTGCCTTGCCTTCAGTACCTGTCGTTTACTCAAGATCCATATCCTTGACGTACTCGGGTTGAGCGTAGTCCCATCCAAGCTCGTAGCAGCCCTGTTCCACCCAGAAACGAAAGCTGGAAGGGGGCCAGCCTTCAGGCTTCTCTATAAGGCCCTGATAGAATCCCGCCCTACGTGGAATGGGTCTGGTCTCCGAGCTGAGAAAGGGAGCGCAGCCCAGGTTTCCTAGTAAACTCCACCAGGGAAGGTATCCACCCCGGCATGCTTTCCCACGCGTTTGTACATTTTGATCCCATGCCATGGCTCTCCCAAGATGCCATCGTGGATGGCCCAGCTTCGCCCCCGTATCGTACGCCAGGCGTCGGGCTGGCGGAAGGGCGTCGATCCGTCGAGCGCCTCGCACAGCAGCGCGCCCGGCTGGAAGCCCCGGTGGATCCATTCCATCTTGCGCTTGCCCTGTACATAGCTGCACCCCAACCGCTCAAAGAGGATGGCGGTATGGTAGGTCAAGGGCTCCATCAGATAGTAGTCGTGGCCCAACCGGCTCACAAACTGCTCAAACATGGGAATCAGGGTGCGGCTTAGACGCAGACCCTGCCGCACCTGACCCGGAGCCAGCCCTGCTTCCATCGCCCGTACTTCCGCAGGCAGGTTGCGCCGGAAGGTACCAAATTTGGTACGCTGTCCCCGCCAATCACGATCCGTCTCAAAACGTTCGGCCTTGGGGTCATTCACCATGAAAAGGGCTACTTCGATCTGATTCAGGGGTGTGTCGTTGAGTTCCAGGTAGAGCAAGGGGTCAGGAAAACCAACCTCGGGCCGGATATCTACTTCCACCATGTGGCTACCTTCTGGGCAGGTGAAGGTGACCAGCCGGTTTCCCTGGGCATCGCACAGCGTGTCGAGATCGATACCATACGTCACCAGGAGCGAAGAGAGTAGCAGGTGGCGGTAGATGGCCTCCTTTTCTGGAACTGGCAGGCCGTTCACCTGATGCAGCGAATAGAGGCGTATTCCACCTGCGACAAACGGCTCCAAGTTGACCTGGGCCGATTCCTCCGTCACCGATAGCGTTCCTTGACGGCCCGATCCACCTGGCGCTGCGCGTCGCGATTGGCAATCGTCTGGCGCTTGTCGTACTGCCTTTTACCCCGGACCAGCGCAATCTCTATCTTGGCCCGACCATCCTTCAGGTACAACCTGGAAGGCACCACGGTGTAGCCCTTCTCCTGAACCCTGCCCCGCAGGCGATCGATCTCGCGCCGGTGCAGGAGCAGCTTGCGCCTGCGCCTGGGTTCGTGGTTCTGCTGGCTGGCCTGGTCGTAGGTAGCGATGTGGACATCAACCAACCACGCCTCACCCCCTTCGAACGACACGTAGCCCTCCTGCAGGCTCACGCGCCCGGCCCGGATCGACTTGATCTCGGTACCTTGCAGCACCAACCCTGCCTCGAAGGTATCATGAAAATGGTACTCGTGACGCGCTTTGCGGTTGGTGGCAATAACCTTGATACTCATAGTTCTTCTCACCAAAGTCAGGGAAGAAATCCCGACCTACGTAGACTTAATCTCCTGTCAGGAGATACTCTACCGCCCGGTCCAACTGCGGATCCAATTCGGCCTCAAAGTCCTCCTCGGTTATTTCAACCTCAATATCCGGCTCTAGTCCCTCGCCGTGGATGGCGCGGTCATTGGGCGTGAACCAGCGGGCTACCGTCACGCGCATTTCAGCGCCATTACTCAGTTCGTGAGGCCACTGCACCGAGCCCTTACCAAAGGTCTTCTCACCAATGAGCACTGCTCGCTTGTGATCCTGTAGGGCCCCAGCCACGATCTCTGATGCACTGGCAGAGCCGCCATCCACAAGCACGACCATGGGGATGTCGGGAGCAGCCGGCCGGTTCGGCGCCTCGTAAGTCTGCTCTGTGCCATCTTTGAAACGCTCAATCAGCACCAGCGCGTCCTTGCTCAGGAACAAGCCCGAAGTCTCCACCGCCTCATTCAGCCAGCCTCCGGGATTCCCCCGCAGATCGAGGATCAGGCCCTTGGGGTCCTGCTCAAGCAGATCCTCAATCGCTGCCTCCAACTTGGCAGTGGCGTCAGAGCTAAAGTCGAAAAGGCTTACATAGGCGATGCCATCTTCCCGCATCTCTGATTCCACCACCGGGATGTCGATCTGAGCACGGATGATCTCTACCTCAAACTCCTCTTGACCTTCCCGCACGATGGTCAGCACGACCGGCGTGCCGGCCTCCCCCCGGATGAGGGCGATGGCTTCATAGACACTCATATTCTCTATGACTATGTCATCTACCTGGAGCACAATATCGCCCCGGCGCACGCCAGCCTTTTCTGCAGGATGATCCCTGAAGGTATTCACGATCATCAGCCGGCCGTCGCGCATCGTCACATAGGCGCCTATTCCTTGAAAGGAGCCCGTATCATCCTCACGGTTGATTTCCGCGATTTCGGGACTGATGAACGCTGTAAATGGGTCCCCCAGAGTATTGACGGCGCCACGGATGGCACCATAGGTCATCTCATCATCATTAGGGATGGCGCCATAGTAGTCGCGCTCTATCAGACGCCACGCCTCCCAAAACAACTGGAAAGCCTCATCCTCCTCAGCACCGGGAGCACTCTCGCTGCTGTCCACAGGCGACGCTTCTGAGGACGTGAAGGGCTCGTCCCCAGGCATCGTATCCACTTCCAGCACCAACGTCTCCTCGGGTTCTGCAGCGAGCATGACCGTGTGGGTAAGGAATCCCGCGGCAAAACCCAGGGCACCCACAACAAGGGCGACCAACGCGACCAATACAATGATGTTGCAACTCGTGGACTTGGACATACTGTCTCTCCGTCTCGTCTATGCTGCAGACCGACTCACCGGCCGGTCCTGGGGACCAGCTCTACCCCCGGGCACGAGGGCTCGCGCGAGACATGCAGCTTTCCATCTAGCATCCATTCTGGACAAAATCTGTTACTGCCCGGTCGTCAAGTGCTCGATAGCGCGCTCAAGCTGTGGATCATGTCCCTGACTTCTGTCGTCATCGGTGATGGGCACATCCAGATCGGGCATGAGTCCTTCGCCGTCGATCTGCCGGCGATTGGGGGTGATCCACTTGGCATAGGTGATATGCACGGACGAGCCATCGCTCAGATCGTGCACCGATTGCACCGATCCCTTCCCATAGGTCTTCTGCCCAATCAGAACAGCGCGACCGCGGTCCTGCAAGGCACCAGCCACAATCTCGGATGCGCTGGCCGAGCCACCATCTACGAGGAGGACCATGGGTGCACTTGCGAATTTTGCGCCCATCTTGACCTGAAATGGCTCGTCATCTGCTGCCTTCTCGACCTGATAAGCGACCACACCGTCACGCAGGAATTCGCTGGTCACGTCGATGGCCGCGTCCAACAGACCGCCGCCATTGCCCCGCAGATCGAGAACCAGATGGGTCATGCCCTGGTCCTGCAATTCCTCAAGGGCATCCTCAAGCTCGGTATCGGTCCGCCCGCTAAAGATGCCAATACGCACATAGCCAACACCCTCGGCTTCTTCGAGCATACGCCATTCAACGGAGGGTGTGGGAATCTCCTGACGGGTAACCTCGACCTCAACCGGCTCAGCCTCTCCCTCACGTCGCAATGTCAGGCGGACAGCCGAACCGATCTCACCTCGGACCAAGATCACCACCTCGTCTACGGTCATCTCGGCTGTAATCTCGGTGTCGTCCACCTTGATCACGGCATCGCCCTCCTGTACGCCTGCCTGGTCGGCAGGAAGATCAGGCATGGGATCCAGGATGATGCTACCGTCTTCGGCCTTGGAGACGTACGCACCGATACCTCCAAACCGGCCGCTCAGGTCTTCTTTCTCCCGCTGGCGGGGCTGAGGCTCAAGAAAGGTAGTATGCGGATCCTCAAGGGTAGTCAGTGCTCCCCGGATAGCTCCCCAGGCAACACGCTGCATGTTGGGTAGGTCGCCAAAGAAACGACCCTCGACCAGGTGCCATGCCTCCCAGAAAACACCAAACTCCGATGCCTCCTCAGCATCGGCCGTCTTGTCGTGCAGCAAAAGCCACGCTGTTCCAACACCCAGGCCATAGGCGCCAATGACCATGCCTGTGATTATCAGGGCCAAAAGAAAGATCTTGATTGTCCGACCGGTAAGCATCTGGTTATCTGTGCCTTCAACAAAAATACCGGGGGCTGGGCCCCCTCTTGAGCGATCATTGTATCACATTCGGAACAAAAGACAGTGGTAGTGACTACAATACGCCAGCGACTCCGGCCATGAACTGGCGAATTATACCCCAGAAACTAGGCCAAAGCAAGCACACGCGGGAGAGATGGCAGGTGGGGGTACTGGGGATGTGGCGTCAGCATGGGCAATGGGCCCACCGGTCCAAGGGCGCAGGCCATGATCCATGTCACCGGCCAAGTCAAGTGTTGGGTCCTCCTTCGATCTTCCAACACAGGCCCTCGTCCGTTTCGTAGTAGATCTTCATGCCAGCCTTGATCAGCACGCGGTTGGAGGCGATATTGTCCTTCAGTGTATCGGCCAAGACCAACCGGCAGGCGGGATCTTGGAAAGCCCAGGCAATAAGGGCCTTCACCGCCTCAGTCGTGTAGCCCCGGTTGCGGTAGGCGAGATCGATGCCATAGCCGATCTCCACCTCACCGCATTCGTCTGGTTCACCCTTGAAGCCAGCGAGGCCTGCACCGTAGCGCTCGGCAGCGATCACTACCAACCAGAACGTGTACCAGGGATGCGACTCTGTTCCTGATTCGGACATTGTTTTGGTCTTGAATCCAGTAGCCCGCCGAGCCGGGGCGTCCACGAGACGAGGAGAGATGGAGACCCCCAGTTCCCGCCCTAACCGCCCAGGGTCCTCGAGACACAGGTCCAGTTGAGCCAGCGTCAGGGCCACCAACCGCAAGCGTTTTGTCTGTATCTCGGCCTTCATGATTGTCCTACTCTGGTCAAGGGCGATCCGTCTCCCATGCAGACTAACTCCAGGTGCGTTGCACTCGGCCGCCAGTCCTGTTTCGCGTACAGCCGCTGGCCGCCAGGGGCAAAGACGTAGCCACCTCCAGGAAAGTCCTCACAGACCCCGAATACACTTTGATTGCTTTTGCCAGGCTGAGCCTTTTCGCCATCCCCCGCCAGCAGCCTAACCTGCTGGGGCGATGGGAAGCTCAATGAAGGAGGCATGGCTGGCACCACGAAGCACACGAATCCCGGGCGGCGGGTTAAGGGCCGGCGTCTCAAAGTTGTCCGCGTCAGCGCAGGTGATGGTCAGCCGGATGCGATTGCCTTTTCGAAACAGCTTGGAGGTCGGCAAGAGGTCAAATACAAGCTCCACCGACTCTCCAGCAGGGATCAGGGTCACATCTTCCTCGTAGCTGCGGTGGTAGGGCAGCCCCATGTTGTCAAAGGATGGCTCGTTGAGCCGCCGGTGCGATGCCCTCAGATTGCCTTCGGTGATGTACCATGCCCTGCCATCAGGCGGGACCTCTTCGAGGTAAGCGAAAACGTCCAGGTCAGGGACATCCGCGGCGATCCAGAGGTGCACGACGGGGTGACCCGTGACCACGATGTCACCGTCGAGGGGAGGCGTCGTATAGGTCAGCCCTTTGTCGTCGTTGGCACGCAGTGCGGGATACCCGCCGTCCTTCAGGACCGCAGACCATCTGGCGTGGGCGCCACTGGTCGTTGAATAGTCGACGGTATAGGCATCAAAAGTCTCTGGTTCACCGGGTGGCTGGAGGTACAGGCCCCCGTCGTTTGCAGAAGCCACGCTGCCGGTTCTTCCCTCAGCCAGATAGAAGCGCCGGACCTGCTGGTCGGGCAGCGGCCACTGCTCAGACGTTCGCCAGACGCTGCTATCCTTCGAACCCATGACATAGTAGTGGATGGGCGGCTCATCCATGATGCCGTTGTCGATGCCCTTGAGCCAGTAGTCGAACCAGCGATGCACCTCAGCAGCAAAGTCGAGGTCCCGTTGAAACTTGCCCATCTTGTTGTGGAAGAGCGGGCGGATGTGGAGACGATGCGGCACGGTCAGATTTCTGTGCCATAGCAATCCATCGCGGGAGAAAAGATCGAACCAGCCTACCGAGTTGTAGACAGCGACCCCCGAGCGGTTGATCTGGTCCAGGAGATTGTACAGGCCCTGATCTTCCCAGAGCTTACCGCCTCTGGGGTGCGGACTGGCGCTGTCGCGATAGGGAACCTGTTTGAAGCTCCTGGCGGTCACGTTGCTCAGCGTCCGCTCACCGCGTTCCTCAAGGATTTCTGCGAGCTGCGCGCCACCGGCATCGCTGTCTACAGGTACGATCATCTTTTCCAGGATGCCCGTGGACCCAGAAAGCACACTGGCAAAACCGGTACAGTACACCCCACCCGGATAGATGACACTGCTGTACATGTCAAAGCTACTGGCGCAGGGCAGAATGGCCTTCAGGTGGGGATTGCAGGTACTGGCCGCGGCGTATTGAGCCATGGCCACCATGGAGGAGCCGATCATGCCGATGTTGCCGTCACACCAGGGTTGGGCCGCGATCCAATTCAGGATTGCGTCCGCCTCACCGGCG
>CAVOXA010000010.1:0-2152723 GCA_963700285.1 uncultured Chloroflexia bacterium
CAGCGAGCCCTAGTCAACAAATCCGCCCCAGAATGCTGGCTTGCAGTCCCGAAAAGACCTCTGAGACTCTCGATTGGATCTACCTTGGCGTTGGGGGCACTTTCGCATTCCTCACAGTCCCTGGGATACACCTTCCGCCTATGCACGCTAACCTCGGCATCCTCATCGTCTGCCGCCTCCAGGGCTCGGGCCCCGGAAGATGGTTGACCTACAACGGGCATCTGGATACCTATCCTGGCGGAGACTCTGATCGCTGGCAGTACGATCCCTTGAGCGGCATCGTAGCTGGCGGCAAGATCTATGGCCGGGGCGTATCCGATATGAGAGGTAGCTGTACCATCCAGGGCGGCATGATCGTCAACACGATCCCCCGAGAACTGTCGCACCGAGGTAGATGTCCGGCTGCCCACTGGCGCCCCCGTCAAGGGCCTAAGGCTTCGCATACCTGGGGCGGGCATCAGCGCGCCCCTTTTGCATCTTCCAGCCTCTGGTGGGCTACCAGCCGCCTTGGTCGATCTCATTCAGTGGGTCGGCGCGTTGGATGATCTCAGCGGTGCCGGTGCCAGGCCAGTCCTGCTGGTCGAGGATAGAGCAGAGGGCAGCGGAGATGAGGAGATCGTCGTGTCCGTGGGCGATGGCGCCGTCCCTTCGACTTCGCTCAGGGCAGGCTCGGGGGAGCGAGGGGCTGGGCGCCAGGCCCCAGGCTGCCAGAGCTACGCGGACAACTTCGGCGGCGAGGCCGATGAGCCATCTGATCTGGCGCTCGAGGCGGCTGAGGCGCTGCTCGATCCACCAGCCCCAGTCGTCGTAGGGGCAGGGATCGTCTTTGCGAGCTTGGCGCCGGCGGCGGTGGATAGTCTGGCGGAGGCGCTGTTCTCCCGGGCCAGGAGAGGATTCTGGGCAAACTCACCAGTCCATGGATATCTCGCCAACCTTCGAGCTCATCCGGGTCTCTCACGTACTTTTAATGCCATAGGCATTGACTCATGATATTATCTATGATATAATTATTTAGTTTTGTTTCAGTTGCAAAAACCAGAAAAAGGAAGGAAAATTACGATGCCATTCACCACAATCAAGGTAATTGAGGGAGTGTTCTCCGACGAGCAGAAGGTCGACATGATCCAAAAGGTCACTGAGGCGATGGTCGAAGTCGAGGGTGAGGGTATGCGCGACTTGACTTGGGTCACCATTGAAGAAGTTAAGAAAGGCGATTGGGCCATCGGCGGCAAGTTCCCAAAACCGAAACCCAAGAGTTCGTAGCGAGATGAAGACCGGCTGGCAGCAGCCGGCGTCTCGAATAGCGCAATCGCGACGACTATCGAAAAGGCGTCTCCCTTGAACCCCGTTACGTCAAACCGCTGGGCTACAGTGCTTCACGGTTTTCGCGAAGAGCTTGCTCTTAGATCAAGGCCTCGAGCATGTACTCGGGGCTTTTTCTCTTGACAGCATGATGGTTCGGCTACCAGGTGGCTTGGTCTATCTCCTCCAGGGGGTCACCTCGGCGAATGATCTCGGCGGTGCCGGTACTGGGCCAGTCCTGTTGGTCTAGAACTGTGCAAAGGGCAGCAATAATCAATAGGTCGTCATGACCATGGACGATGGCGCCGTCGTAGTCTGCCGTAGGCAGGTACGTACGCGGCGACCTGGCCGGCGTCGTACTGGAACACGCGGCGGATTCCGTCGCGTGTTTGCTGTTGCTGGAGGTGCTGGATGGTCCTGGCCAGCAGGGTGTCGGAGGTCCAGGCTGTGCCGTAGAGGATGGTGGTGGCGTTGGTGCCGGCGGCCATGGGGGTGAAGTCCTTGTACCACTTGGACCATGCAGCCCTCGCGGCTAGATCAGAAAGACCAGAAATTCAACGCAAAGACGCAAAGAAAAGCCAAGGTCAAGATCTTTTCCGATTTCTGCTTGTCCAGCCAGGATGCCCTCGGCCTTGGCCCAAAGAACCTTTGCGTTCTTGTTTTTTTGGCGTCTTGGTGGTGAAACCTGTCTTCCCTTCCAAAAGATGCACCGGCACAGCGTAGGTCCTGCCCTCTGTCCCTATGTCCCTACTTGCTTGTCTTACGCCTCCTTTTGCAGTACAATTCAGGTGCTGAGACAAACTGGTGGGGAGCGCCAGCGACAAACAACAGCAACGCAGGAGGGAGTTTTGCCACAAGGGGTTACGGACGTAGAACGGCTCAAGACAAAGGTACGCAAGATGGCGGCCGGGCGCGTACTATCCGGCGACAGCGCCGACGTATGCCTGGACCTGGCTCGCATGGCGGGCTGCCGGGCGCGAATCGCCGCTGGCTATGGCTCGTTGAGCGATTCGCCCCAAGCCCTGCCCCAGGACCGCATGATCTGGCTCTTGGACGGTTTTGCCCAGGTCTACGACGCAGCGGGCCGGGTCACCCACGTCAGCCAGGGTGAGAGCACCATCCTGGTCGGGGGACAGGCATACCGCCTCGTCTTCCCCCAACTGAGCCTCTACCTGCTCGTGGAACCGGTGGGCTAGCCCCAATGCACGCGGCAGGCCTCGACATCGGCTCGCGGACCATCGTCCTCGTCGAGTGGGATGGCACCCGGATCACCCGCGCCGAGGTCATCGACACCGGTACCGATCCCCTGGGCAATGCCCGGGCGCTGCTGCCCAGTGGAAACGGTGGGCACGGGCACGGCTACAGCCGCCTGGCAGCCACCGGCTACGGCCGCCACCTGGCCGAGGAACAGGGCTTGGCGGACGCCGTCATATCCGAGATCAAAGCCTACGGCCTGGGCGCACACCACCTGTACCCCGACGCGGGCACCGTACTGGACATCGGCGGCCAGGACAGCAAGGTCATCCGGCTGGGCCCGGATGGCCGCGTGCTCCGCTTCGAGATGAATGATCGCTGCGCTGCCGGAACGGGCCGGTTTCTGGAGAATATGGCCCGTACGCTGGGCATGGGGGTCGACGAGTTTGGCGCTCACGCCCTGTCGGCCAACGGCAAAACCATTGGCATTTCAAGTATGTGCACCGTCTTTGCCGAATCGGAGGTCGTCTCCCTCATCGCCCGCGGTGCCGACAGCCATCGCGTGGCCCTCGGCCTCCACCAGGCTATCGTCGACCGCGTGGGCGGCATGGTCCGCCGCGTCGGCGTCCAGGAACGCTTTGTCTTTGCCGGCGGCGTGGCCTACAACCCCTGTCTCCGGCAACTTTTCGCCCAAGCCCTGGCTGTGCCCATCACCGTCCCCGACCAGCCCCAGGCCGTGGGCGCCCTGGGCGCCGCCCTCCACGCCGCGGCACTTGTGCCGAACGACCAATACACTGGTTCAGATCAGGATCTCTGACTTCTAAGCCATGAGCTATTTTCAGGCCATATCAGACTTTCGAAAGGCGCGCCGTCGCGCTGCCATCGAACAGGTCATGGCCTACCTACGGGGACGGTCGGTCGACCTTCTATCCTTTGAAGAAGTACGGGGCAAACTCAAGGGCAAAGCGGGCCGGTCTCTGGGCCTGCAAGAAATTCCCCTTGACGCCATCGTTGGCAGCGTGGGCCGCTATGTCGATTTCACGCGCAGCTTCCTGCCGCGCCAGGACAGCGATGAAGCGCGCTGGGCACGGGTCCAGGTGGCTACTGGGAAGCTCAGCGGGCTGCCCCCCATCGAAGTCTATAAAATCGGCGATGCCTATTTTGTCCGGGACGGCAATCATCGTGTCTCGGTAGCCAGGGAGCTCGAACAAAACCACATCCAGGCCTATGTAACCGAGATCCTAACCCGCGTGCCCCTGTCGCCCGACGTCCAGCCCAAAGACCTGATCCTCAAGGCCCAATACGCAGACTTCCTTGAGCATACCCACCTGGACGAAATCCGGCCTGGGGCTGATCTGAGCCTGACGGTCGCCTGGCGCTACCACAGACTCCTGGGCCACATCCAGGTTCACCACTACTTCATGGGACTTGACCAGCAACGCGAGGTACCCTACCGGGAAGCAGTGGCCCACTGGTACGAAGAGGTTTATCTACCGGTGGTCAAAGTGATCCGGCGCCGGGGCATGCTTCGCGACTTTGCCGGACGGACCGAAACCGACCTCTATCTCTGGCTCCTGGAGCACCGTGCTGAACTGGAGGAATCTCTGGGCTGGGAGATTGAGACCGAAGAAGCTGCCGATGACCTGGCCGTACAGTTCAGCGCCCGGCGGGAACGCGTGGTGGCCCGCGTGGGTGGCAAACTCATTGACCATGTGACTCCCGAC
The DNA here is from genome assembly GCA_963700285.1 of uncultured Chloroflexia bacterium. GTDB lineage: Bacteria > Chloroflexota > Anaerolineae > JAAYZQ01 > JAAYZQ01 > CAWANP01. Next base: position 4,221 of record CAVOXA010000010.1, read on the forward strand.
GAACTGGAATCTGGACCGGCGCCGGGAAGGTGGCGAGAAGAACGATTGGGCGACCGTCGCAACGATTGTCTTTTTGCCAACATTCTGGTTCCGGTCAGCGGCGAGGAGGGAGGCTGGTTTGCCCTCAACCAGGCCCTGGAGATCGCCCACCGTGAAGGAGCACGTCTTCGCGGCCTGCACGTTGTGCCTGACAAGGCCAGGATGGAAGATGATGCAACGATCGCTGTGCAGGCCAAATTCGATCGCCTCTGTACGGATGCCGGGGTCTCGGGACGGCTGGGCATCGAAGCGGGCAAGGTGGCCCGCAAGATATGCGAACGCGCCCGGTGGGCAGACCTGGTCGTCGTGGGTCTTGCCCACCCACCTGAACCTCAGCCTTTGGCCAAGCTGAGTTCGGGCTTTCGCACCCTGATCCGGCGTTGCGCCAGTCCCGTGCTGGCCGTGCCCATGATGGTTTCTCCGTTGAGCCGCCCCCTGCTGGCCTACGACGGCAGCCCAAAGGCCGAAGAAGCCCTCTTTGTTGCCGCCTACCTGGCCAGCCGCTGGCAGGCCCCTCTGATTGTCGTCACCGTCCTGGAGGACAATTTCGTCGCATCCTCGGCGCAGGACCGGGCGCAGGTCTACCTGGAAGCGCGCGGGGTGTCGGCCACCTTTGTCCAGGCCCAGGGACCGGTGGCCGGAAGAATCCTGGAGACAGCAGAAGAGCATAAAAACGACCTGATCCTGATGGGTGGTTACGGCCACAGCCCGGTGGTCGAGGTCGTTCTGGGCAGCACCGTGGACAAGATCCTGCGCTCCAGCCAGTGGCCGATTCTGATCTGCCGCTAGAAAGAGAGAAGCCTTTATGAATCCGATCTATCTTGACTATAACGCCACCACGCCCATCGCCCGCGAGGTTGCAGATACGATGGCGCCCTATCTCTATGAACATTTCGGAAACCCTTCCAGCAGCCACGCCTACGGCACGACCACCGCACGAGCTGTGAGCACCGCCCGGGTCCAGGTTGCAGACCTACTCGGTTGCGAGCCCGGTGAAGTGATCTTTACCAGTGGCGGCACGGAGAGCAACAATCACGCCATAAAGGGTGCTGCCCTGGCCGGTCGCAGCCAGGGCAACCACATCATTACCTCGGCTGTGGAACATCCAGCGGTTATCGAGGTGGGCCACTGGCTGGTGAGCCAAGGTTTTGAACTCACGGTGCTGCCGGTGGACGAATACGGCCTGGTCGATCCCGCCGCCCTGGAACAGACCATCAGGCCGGATACCCTCCTGGTGACCGTCATGCATGCCAACAACGAGGTCGGTACCCTGCAGCCGATCGCCGAACTGGCCGCCATCGCCCACCGCCACGGCGCGCTGATGCACACCGATGCGGCCCAATCGGTGGGCAAGATCCCGGTGAAAGTCGACGATCTGGGCGTGGATCTACTCTCCGTGGCTGGGCACAAGGCCTATGCGCCCAAGGGCATCGGCGCCCTCTATGTCCGGGCTGGCATCGAACTGGCCCAACTGCTCCACGGGGCGGGCCACGAGGGAGGCCGCCGGCCCGGCACCGAGAATGTCCTCGAGATTGTCGGCCTCGGCCAGGCCTGTGAGGTGGCCGGTCGCGACCTGGAGCAGAACAGGCAGCATTTCCAAGCTATGCGCGACCTACTTTATGATGGCCTGGTCCGCGAGTTGGGCAAAGACTCGGTCAGGCTCAACGGGCACCCGGAGCTGCGCCTGCCCAACACCCTCAGCCTCAGTTTCCGCGGCATCGAAGCCAATACCCTGCTTTCGCAGGTGAATGACCGGGTCGCCGCTTCCGCCGGAGCCGCCTGCCACGCCGATGAGGTGGAGGTTTCAGCCGTCCTGGAGGCCATGGCCGTGCCTGTAGAATGGGCCATGGGCACCGTTCGCTTCTCGGTGGGACGCGGTACCACAGCTGAGGAGATTGAGCAGGCCGTAGAGGTCGTGGCCGGGGAGGTGAGGCGCCTCCAGCCCCGGGCGGCGATGGTCGATCTGCGCCTTCAACGAGATCTGGGTAAAGCCAACTCTGTTTGACAAAGCCCCCGGCCGGTGATACAATCTAAATAATCGAACGACAGAAAGAGGAACCGGGGAGAATCTGAACTGAGTACCGAAGCCTTCCAACGCGAACTCGAGGTTGCCCTACGTCTGGCCCGTGAAGCCGGGGCGAAGATCATGGGCTACTACCAAACAGGTCTGCCCGTGGACCTCAAGGCGGGAGACGAGCCTGTCACCGCCGCCGACAGGGCTGCCGACTGCCTCATCGCTGACGGCCTGCGCGCGGCCTTTCCCGACGACGGCCTGCTTACCGAAGAATCGGAGGACGACCGGTCGCGGCTGGACAGGGAGCGCGTCTGGATCGTGGACCCCCTTGACGGTACCACCGAATTCATCAACGAGACGGGTGAATTTGCGGTGCAGATCGCCCTCGCGCTGGCCGGCGAGCCCGTGCTGGGTGTGGTCTACCAACCAGCCAAAGGGAGGTTGTTCCACGCCGTTCGAGGCCAGGGCGCTTTCCAGGTTCACGATGGCCAAAGCACGCGTCTGCACGTATCCACCCAGTCTGACCCAGCCCGAATGTGCCTGGTAGCCAGCCGGTCCCACTATTCGCCCTTTGTCGACGTTGCCCGGCAGGCACTCGGCATTGCCAGGGCAGAGCGCGTGGGCAGCGTGGGCCTGAAGGTAGGCCTCGTGGCCAGGGCTGCCTGCGACCTCTACCTGGCCACGACTATCTCCAAAGAGTGGGACCTTTGCGCGCCCCACGCCCTGCTTCTGGAAGCTGGCGGCGTGCTGACCAACCTTTGTGGCGATGCACTGGTTTACAACAAGTGCGACGTGATCGAATGTACGGGTCTCATCGCCAGCAACGGCCGGGCTCACGCCCAAATCGTGGAGACCCTGTCTCCACTGCAGGACAAGGCTGAGTGGTAGGTGGCCACAAGGCGCATGTTCTGGCTGGGGCTCGTCATTGGCCTCGCCTCGGTCATGGGGCTGGCTGCCTGTGGTGGCAAGCCAGCCACGGACAGGCAGGAGCACGTGGCAACCGATGGGCCAGGTCCGGGGATAGCCCGCGCAGGCATGGAGGGGCTCGGCCCCATTCCTGAATACCAACTAGTCCTGGAGTTGGACCTCGCTGACAAGAGGCTGGTGGGCCGCCAGCAAACAACGATCCCCAACCAGACTAGCAGCGATCTGGAAGAGATGGTCTTTCGCCTTTACCCCAATCTACCCCAGTATGGCGGCGAGATGCGCATCGGTCCTGTCTGGGTAGATGGTCAGCGCACGATGACGTCGCTCCGTGCAGCTGATACCTCGCTGGTCATACCCCTGGCCACACCCCTTCCACCACAGGCCAGTACCTCTATTAGCCTCACCTTTGACATCGACATTCCGCCGCAACCCAGAGGCTACGTCCTGTTTGGCGAAAGCGATGGCATATGGAACTTGCCCGATGCTTACCCCTTGCTGGCCGTCCACGACGATACAGCAGAGATCACCGACAGCGACTCAGCTTGGCACGAAGAACTCGCGTCACCGCAGGGCGATGCAGTCTTTGCCGAGGCGGCGTTCTATGACGTCACCTTGACCCTGCCACCATCCATGACGCTCGTCTCCACCGGCTCTGTGATCAGCGAAGAAGCGAACGAGGCTGGCCAGCGCGTCTACCACATTGTCGGCGGGCCACTGCGCGAGTTCGCCTGGTTGGCCAGCGCCGACTATCTCTCAGCCGAGACGACGGCTTCCGGCGCCACCGTACGTTCCTACTACCTGCCAGGTGATGAAGCAGCAGGCCAGAGCGCCATGCACACCGCCGCTGCGGCCTTGCGAGTCTATGGCGACGCCTTCGGCCCCTATCCCTTTGGTGAGATGATCGTGGTCGAAGCGCCGCTGCGCTTTTACGGCATGGAGTATCCGGGTATGAACCTGATCGGCATAGACTTGTACCGCGATCGCCGGGAGGAGTTGGAGAGCCGGTTAGCCCACGAGGTTGCCCATCAGTGGTGGTACGCCCAGGTTGGCAGCGATCAGGTCAATACGCCATGGCTGGATGAAGGGCTGGCCGAGTACTCAACCGCCACCTACTACCGGGACGTCTATGGCCAAGCACGGGCAAATACCCTCATCAACCAGCGCTGGTTGGTGCCCTACCAGGCCGCTGTGGAGGAGGGTTACGACGCCGTGGTAAACCAGCCATCATCGGCCTTTGGCCCTGAATACGAGGTCATCGTCTACGGCAAGGCCGCACTCTTTTTTGATGCCGTCCACCAAAGGCTCGGTGATGCCACCTACCAGGCGGTCCTCCAAGAGTATCTGGATCGTTACAGGTGGCAGGTTGCCACACCCGATGCGTTTCTGAGCGTGGTCAAGTCGGTTTCAGGCGAGGACATGGAGAGCTTGTATAGCCGCTGGATCCTGGGCAAACAATGAAGCTACCAGAGGTCAATGCCTGACTGGTTTTCTCTGCATTGGTCTGGAACTAGATCTTGAAGTCAGCAACCAATTGTGGGTGTCCGATCTGGTAGAAACCTGCGGTATCTGGTTGTGGTGAACCCCCAACAAAGCCCAGGGCTGTTACATTGTCCCTTGAAATACACTGCCGGCCAGATCTGTGATTGCGAGGCGCGCCGTTTGCGCCGTGGCAATCCCCAGGGCAAAGGTGGAGATCGCTTCTCTGACGCTCACGATGACGACTTTGCTACAGCCCTACAACAAGGCCCGCCGGGCGTTGACAGGCAGAACCCTTTGTGGTATCCTTGGCGGCAATAGGGGATTTGGAGCCGCCTAATGGCAACGTTGAGTCTAGATGCTGATCTTGCCCAGTTGACGACGGTCCGCGAATTCGTATCCCGTTCTGGACGCGAACTGGAGCTAGACGAGCGGACGATCTACGATCTGCAACTGGCCGTGGATGAAGCCTGTACCAATGTAATCCAGCATGCGTATGCCGGCCGGGGAGGGGCGATGGAGGTAACCGTCGAGCCCGACGAGGGCGGTGTACGTGTGACCGTGCGCGACTGGGGCGAACCATTTGAGTTCCAAAAGGTCCCCGAGCCGAATGTGGCAACCCCTCTGGAACAACGACAGCTTGGTGGGCTCGGCCTGTTCCTCATGCACCAGGTGATGGATGACGTTCTCTTTGACTTTGATGCGGAGCAAGGCAATACGTTGACGATGGTGAAGCGAAACAGGAGAGAGAGGTGAGTTATGGAGATTACGGTAACCCAGGTCCAAGGCGCTTCGGTACCGGTCACGGTACTTGAAACACATGGGGATCTGGATGCCTCGAACTATCAGGATCTGATCACCAAGGCACAAGAAGCCTATGATGCTGGAGCCCGTGACCTGCTCCTGGATCTGAGCGACACGTCCTACATGAGCAGTTCTGGACTCGTAGCCCTGCAGACAGTCGCCTCGCTGTTGCGCGGAGAGGAATTGACAGAATCAGAAGAAGGTTGGGGAGCAATCCGTGCGATTGACCGGCACAGGGACTCTGGTCTCCAGCAGCATCTGAAACTGCTCAATCCTCAGCCCCGTGTAGCGCGCGTGCTGGACATGGTCGGCTTTACGCGATTCCTCGAGGTCTACCCCGATCTGGAAGCCGCCATCGCCTCCTTCTGACTGCGGATACCGTCAAAAGATGGTAGTCCCAGGTCGAGGAACGACAGTCCTGGCAGACAGTCCTGGGCCGCAGAGCGTTGCTCAGGTGGACGCCGGGCTTGTCGCCCAGCTTCGATGGAGGACCGACACTCCTGGCTGCCTGAGCGAAGGTATGTGAACAATTGGGAACAAGAGAGCGTTAGTCAAGGTGGAATCATTGGCGAGGGCCGAGCAGATCAGCGTCGAGACGGAATCTTTGATCCTCCGTTATCAAAAGGGGGACGAGGATAGCATCGGAGCCCTGATGCGGCGCCATCAAAACTATGTGTACCGCCTCTGCTATCTGGTCATGCGCAACGAACAAGACGCGGAAGACATGACACAGGAGACCTTTGTCCGCGCCTTCCAGGCCCTGCCACGGTATGAAATCCGTGAGGGTATCAGTTTTGAAGCCTGGTTGTACCGCATCGCCGTCAATCGCTGCCGGTCGCGGATGCGGCGCAAATGGTACCGGGTCTTGCCCTGGCCTAACCCTGCGCCGCAGATCACAACAGAGCCGGAAACCCAACCAGACCGTTTGGTGATGCAATACGAACAGCGCAGCGAGATCTTGGCAGCCATCAACAGCTTGGGCGACAAGCACCGGCTGGTCGTGATCCTGCGCTACTATGCCGGTTTTTCTAACGAGGAGATCGCTCATACGCTGCGTATCCCCTCGGGTACCGTGCGTTCGCGTCTGCACACCGCCCGCCGGCGCTTGAAGGCACTCCTGGCCGAACCAGAGGAAACAAGAGGACAGAAGATCGTGTCAAACCAGGTGGCGCCATGACCTGTGGTTCTGCCAGCTATCTCATTGACGACTTTCTGGGAGATCAGCTCAGCCGGCGCGAACGCCAGCGACTTGAAAAGCATCTCTCCTCCTGCCCACACTGCGCCGAGTTATTGCGCCAACAGCTTGCATTTGAACGGCGCATGCAGCAAGTACTGACCGCCTCAGTGCACCAATTTCAGTTGGCGCCCGATGCCAGCCGGGGGATGATCCAGGCGGTCGAAACTAGCCTCCAGCAGCAAGCTTGGCGGTTCAGAGTCTGGCCGATCGCCCGGGTGATGGCGGGAGCACTGGCTGCAGCCCTGCTCGTGCTTGGACTGCTTCTCCTGGCAGAACTCCTTCCTGTTCCGTTGATGGGCGGGCAGCGAGCAGCTCGCTCTCCTGCAAGCCGACCAGCCCTGTCGGTGGATCAGAGTAGCATCACTTTCGAACCGCACAACATGGTCCCCGGCGATCGATTCACGGTGACGGTTCCTATCGAAAGCAGCCTCCTGCAGGACATCGACAACATCCGCTGCGATTTGGAGATCAGCGGGCCGACGGGGCAATATCGTTTTGCCTTGTTCATGCAAGGTCCTCTGCCGGCGCGCGGTCTATCCGTCACCCAAGTGACACCCGAGCTATTGGCCAAAGCAAGCCAGGACCAGTATCAGCTTTCGCCTGCCCAGATATTTGGCTTGCCAGGCACCTACACTTTTCGTGTCACTGTGTTCAGCCCCGTGGTTGCCTCCAGCCAGTGATCAAGCACACCCTACGTCCTGGCCTGCCTTTGCACACCCTGAGAGAAATGGCCCGCCCGCACACTGTACGGCCGTCCCCGGGACCTGCAAAAAAAAACTGGCGAGCCCGGGAACGTGCCGGGTATCGCGTCGTCTCATCGGCTCGATGCCTGCCCATTCTGATGCTGTTGCTCCTCACGATAATCGCCTGCGGGCCCAGCAAGGGTAGCGGCGAGGAAGAGACTGCGACCCCAGCACCCGTTGAAGCCACCGAAGCCGCGTTTCTCACCCGGCTGCCCCCGCTCGAGACCGCCACGCCGCCTGTCCCTCTCGTCGACCTCAGGCTGGACGGGCAAGAACTATTTGTTGAACCGCTACCTCTGCGAGCGGGGTTCCCGTTCACCATCACGACCGTCATTCACAACCATGGCGAGGTCCCGGCAGCCGGTGTGCCCTTGGTAGTCCACATTTCTGCCGATCAGGAAGAGCTGGGCTATACCTCCTTTCTGCAGATCATGACCGTGACTGTACCTGCCAGCAGCTCCCTACCGGTGGAGCTGCCTGTTAGCTGGAACTTTGCCGGAGGCGCGCACCAACTCTGGGTACAGGTGAATCGCTTGCCCGAGGCATGGCAATCCCCCGCTTCGCTCCAACCCGAGGCCGAAAGCAACGACAACTTTGCCCTAATGACGCTGATGGTGGATCCCTTTGACACCTACTCTAGCGATCTTTGCCCGGGTCGAGTAGACGCAGAGATCACGCCTGCTGACGTGCTGCCTGAACCGGATCAGCAGCGTGTTCTAGTACGGGTACACAATCCTGGAAACCGCGCTCTCTATAACCTGCCCGTGGTCGTCACCGGCGATCGACTGACCGGTATCGCTTACACGCCGACGATTCCACCCTGCGGTGGGACTGCCGAGGTATTTGTGGACATTGACCACCCCTTCCAGCAGGGGGAATCGCTGACTGTCCAGATCAATCCCGAGGATTGGGCAAGCAGTCTGCTGGAAGATAACTATACGAACAACCAGGTGTCGGTCACCGCGGGTCTGGCGCCTGGGATGCGAGTCCCGCCGGGCAGCGGCCTGGACGATTATGATTTCTCCATTACCACGGTCGACATCGAGACGCCCGAGGCGTGGATCGTCCTCGTCACCGTGCATAATCTGGGAACGCGCGACGCGGCCATGGTGCCCATCCGTGTCGAAAACGAGGCCGGTCGGCAGATCACAGACGCCATCCCCCTGGTCCAGGGCGATGGTCTGGGCATCGCAGCCATCCGTGTAGGCTATCTCTGGAACCCGGGCGGCACCCTCACTTTTACTGTTAACCCCATGGACGCAGACGATGCCTATCCTGAATCGAACCCGGACAATAATGTGGCGACCTTCAAGCTCCCCTAAGAGAGCGCTCTGTTTCTGTTATCCCCTGGCCTGGGGTGCTCCAGAGACATCTCGGACGATCAGGGCAACCTGGCGCCGAGACCCCCTCGGGAATCCGAAGCAGAACCGGAGTCAGGGAGGTGTAAAACGGCAATATCTGGGGCTGATAGCTCGCCGCAGCGCTGGGACGGCATCTGAAACGAAGAAGGGGCCAAGCCGGGGCAAAGGATTCCGGTAGGCTGATAGGACGAACACAAAGGAGAGAAACTGCAATGGACTACAAGAATATTAGCCTGAGCCCGTTCCCACCACCGCCGCCACCACCAGGGCCACTACCACCGCCTCCACCGCCACCAGGGCCGCCGTTTCCGCCACCGCCGGGACCACCGCCACCGCCACCGCCTCCACCAGGGCCGCCTCCGGGGCCACGGCCACCTGGTTCCCCTTGAACCACGGGGATCTGCTGGCCGATCTGTGACTTGGAGCGACCATGTTGCCAATGCAACTGGAGGAATCTCGATGTATTAATAAAAAGTTAACCGCAACACATAGAATGGCCTTCCACAGCCACGAACCGTCTGTGTAGCGAGTACGTCTATCAGCCGTAGGGTAGTCGTCAAGCGTCCATCCAGCACGACCTGCAGCTTTGTGGTATGATGTTTTCACCAAAAGGGGCATGGCCCATGGCGGGCGAGCAACCTCAGGGCCAGGAACTACACATGGGTAGGACCATCCGTCTGGAGGTCATCATGGGTCATGCTAGTTTTTGGTATCTCTTCTCCTCCTTTTGATTGAGAGCCAAGGGTACAGGGGCCACCCTTGGCTCTCCTGTTTGTCCACCAAATTTCGCAAAAATGTCCAAGCCCGTGGTTACGCTCAGTTCAAAGGCTCAACAATTACATCATCGAAGGACATCACGCCTTCGCTCTCCTCACTGCCATAGAGAGCTATTCCGATAGTTCCTTTCAGGAATATCGAGCCTACCGTGTCAGTATAGTCCACTGCCAGTTCGTCACCCACATAGCATTTGATGTGCGGCCCCTTGACCTCCACCACCATTTCGTACCACTGATCGTGCTTCAGGTCCTGGTTCAAGGAGACCTTTGCCAGCTCGTGGGGATTGGTAAAGTGGTAGTAGTACTCGTCCTTTTCTGGGGGAGGACTACCGGGCTCGTCATAAGTCCGCATCGTGAAGAACTGTACCCTGTCCTTGTCGTCGTCGCGGATGAGTGCCTGGCAGTAGTAGCCCTCAAACCACTGGCCCTTGTTCCGCGACTCCTCAAAGTTTCCCCGAAACCAGAGACCAACCTTTTTGCCACTATGGGCGTTGAACCTGAGCCGGACCCGGTAGTCGGTCCACGCCTCGGCGCCCGGGGCCAGGACCATGGTGATGGCGTCCTCCGCGTTCTTTTTGCTGGTACCATGAGCCGAGTGGTGAAAAGCGTAGCCACCGTTACCCCCGTAGCCAGTCTGCGCGTCCCAGTACCACTGACCCTCCGCTAGCCGGCCCAGGTTCAGATACGGCGTCCACTTGCCTGCACCAGCTTCAAAGTGATCCTCAAAAAGCACGCTTGGTGTTGGTGTAGCCGCTGGCCGCGGCGTGGGGGGAATCGGCGTGTTCGCTGGCACCGCAGAGGGGCTGGGCGTGACCGTGGGCAGTACGGCGGTCTCCGTAGGTTGGAGTTGGGGTGTTGCCGACGGGAGGGGCACCGCCGTTACCACAGTGGGCGTTTCTGTCGGCGGGATGGGTGTAGCCGATGGAGACGGAGGCGGGGTATCCGTGGGATAGGGTGTGGGCGTAGGAACCAGCGTGTCAGTAGGCGCCGGGGTCAGGGAAGCCACGTAGGCCACCACCTGCGGGCTGTTGACGCCCAAGCCATGGGCAAGTTCCACCAGAGCCATGATCTCTGCCGGGCTCCGCCCCTCGGACAGGTAACGGTCGATCAGGCCTGCCAGCCATTGACGGGTATTGGGCACATCCAGCTCATCCAGCGCCGCCCGGGCTTTTTCCAAGTCGCGGTCCTGGACATAGACGACCGCCACCTGGACGGTATACCCTTCTTTCGACTGGGCCGGCTGCTTGCTCCCTTGGGCGAGCAACAGACCAAGCCCCACAGTGACCACCAGACATAGGGCAACGCCGAGCCCCCCAGCCAGGACGGCCCACTTGAACCATGGTTGATGCATTATCTTATCCTGCTCCTCAATGCCCTTTTCCAAGACTACCTCGCATCTTTGCAGCTCTTTCGCCTACGTTCCACCAACTCTATGCTCGATAGTATAGAGCGGGATGCACTTCTCGTCAAGTCTCGAAGCGACGTCCAATTTGCCAATCCCGAAACCCCAGCTTGCCAGTTCCCCGATGCAAGGATTGACAGCCCACTGGATGTACGGTAGAATGGCCTCAGAGCTTATACTCTGCATTACAGGTGCCCGTCAGTTGGCCCGGAGAGAGCCCATGAACCCTCAAGAGGTCCAGGAATTCGCCCAGACCCTGATTGACAACGTCGAACGTGTTATCGTTGGCAAGCGGGAGGCCATCGAGATGGTCATGGTTGCCCTGCTGTGCGAGGGCCACGTGCTCATCGAGGATGTACCCGGCACAGGCAAGACAATGCTGGCACGCGCCGTGGCTGCATCACTCGGCCTGTCTTTCAAGCGCCTGCAATGCACCCCAGACCTGTTGCCCAACGACATCACTGGCGTCTCGATCTTTAACCAGCGGAACAGCGAGTTCGAGTTCCGGCCCGGCCCGGCCTTTGTCCACATCCTGCTGGCCGACGAGGTAAATCGAGCAACTCCCCGCACCCAAAGCGCCCTGCTGGAGGCCATGGGAGAGGGACAGGTCACCGTCGACGGCGTGACCCACCCCCTCAACCAACCATTCCTGGTTTTGGCCACCCAAAACCCCATCGAGTACGAGGGCACTTTCCCCCTTCCTGAAGCTCAGCTAGACCGCTTCCTACTCAAACTGTCGTTGGGCTATCCCTCACCGGAAGACGAAAGCCAGATTCTCCTTAACCTGCAGCGGGAGCACCCCATCGCCAGCATCAACCAAGTCGTGGATGGCGCTCGGCTGCAGGAACTCCAGCGTGTGGTATGGGAAGTGTACGTCGACGACACCGTTCGGGACTATATCGTGCGTCTCGTCCACGCCACGCGCGGCCATGCCGACCTTGCGCTGGGAGCCAGCCCCCGGGGCAGCCTGGCCTTGTTCAAGACAGCCCAGGCCCTTGCCGCCCTCCGCGGGCGCGATTTCGTCCTACCCGACGACGTCAAGACCCTGGCGGCGCCAACGCTGGTTCACCGCCTCATCGTCCGCCCCGAAAGCGCCCTGCGGGGGCACTCGGCAGATCGCGTCCTAGGCCATTTGCTGCAAGCGACGCCACTGGACATCGGCGACCCTGCGGATCTAGCTGCTGCAAGCCCGAGCCTGGAATAAGCACCGGCCGGGGCGCCAGGAGGAGAGGAAATGCGTGGGATCCTGCCATTCCTCGTTGTCCTGGTCGCCGTTGCCTTTTTCACCAAGGTAGATTTTTTCTTCTACCTCCTCTACACCCTCGTGGGTATCTATGTTCTGGGCCGGATGTGGGCCCGATGGTCTCTGGCAGCCGTGACCGTCCAACGACAGCACGATCACCGGATCTTCTTTGAGCAGCCCTTCACTGTTCAGGTAAAGGTACACAATCGGGGGTGGCTGCCGGTACTCTGGCTACGCCTCAGCGAGAACCTGCCCGCAGAACTGGCGCCAGGTGGCCATTTCCGTCGCGTCATCTCCATCCTGCCCCGCGAGCAACTGAACTTGACCTACACCCTGAACGGCCGGCGCAGAGGCTACTATCAGATCGGCCCCTTGGTCGTGCAGGGCGGCGATCTGCTGGGAACAACCACCTACGAACACAGATACAAGGACAGCGAGTCTGTCATTGTCTATCCCAAGATCATCGCGCTGCACGATCTGGGCTTTCCCTCGCAATCGCCCTTTGGCACCCTGCCTAGCCGAGAGCGCATCTTTGAGGATCCTACCCGCATCCAGGGAGTACGCGACTATCAACCTGGCGATTCGTTTCGCCGCATGGACTGGAAGTCCAGCGCCCGGATAAGGGCCCTACAGGTTCGGCGCTACGAACCAGCCATCGCCCTGGAAACCGCGACCTTTCTCAATCTCGACGCCGGCGACTATCACCAACCTGAGCGCCATCATGCTACCGAATTGGGCATCATCACTGCTGCGTCAATAGCCGTCCACCTCGTTGAGAAGCGACAGGCAGTTGGACTGCTCACCAACGGCTATGATCCTTTGGCTGAGGACCCCCTTGCCGGATCCTTCCTGCCCCTGCGCAAGGGCAGCGCGCACCTGATGCACGTGCTCGACCTGCTGGCCCGTGTTGAAGTTGCCCCGGAGGGCAAGGCCCTGCCCTTTCTCGATCTCTTGACACGCAAGAGTTTGGGCCTACCCTGGGGCAGTACCGTAGTCATTGTCACCGCCCGGGAGGTCGACGGACTGCTGGACACCCTCCTGGCACTCCGCCGCCGGGGCCTGGTTATCATCCTGGCCCTGACCTGCCAGGACCACGACTTCAAGCTCACTACCCGGCGGGCAAGCCAGATCGGAGTCCATACCTACCGCCTATGGTCCGAGCAGGATCTAGATATATGGCGATGAATCCCATCTTTCCACGGGTTCTATCCTCACTTTTGGTGCTCACCTGGAGACGTGGCGGCTCTCAGGAGCCCATCCGCCAATGGAGAGCCTGCGGGATGGTCTCCTCGTCCCCAGGCACATGGATAGGGTACTGTTGATGGTAGACCGGAGATCCGGCAATTGGTGGGTGGAGAACTTGCTGCGTCCAACCCTGATCGCAGCTATGATGACCTGCCTGGCGGCCCCCCTTGTCACAGTCCTGGAATGGCTGCTACCGGGCTGGGATGGCACCTACTTTTTGGTATTCTGCTTTTTTGCCGGGCTGGAGGGGATCCTGTCAGAACGCGCCTTAAGGAGACGGCGCATCAGCGGCTGGGAGTACCTCGCATCTCGGGCCGCAGAGTTGTTGGTTCTGCTCCTGCTTCTGAAGCTGGTCAATTATGTCCCACTGGGTGTGGATCGGCTCTGGGCCGATGCCCAGGCATGGACTTCCGATCCCGGGCGCTTTGGGACTCCCGTTGACTTTCTCACCGCGTTGGTTCTTCTTCCCTTGTGGGCAGGAGCCCTCATGGTCGCCCGCCAGGTGAGCGAACTCGACGCTGACGAGGAAGCTCGCTCCCGCCCCACCAGACAAGACCTCCACAGAATACTATCTGTGGCTGACGCAGCCACCGCCGATCCGCCATCGCCAGGAGGCGCTCAGCGGGCTGGGCGAAGTGTTTCTGTGGGGCGGCATCATGCTCCTGGTCGCATCGGCCTTAATCTACGTCCTGTTGCCCATAGCCCCGGCTTCCGTACTTCCCACCCTGCTCTACTTTGCTCTGGGAGTGGCTCTGCTGAGCCAAGCTCGATTTAGCGTAACGCTCGCAGGGTGGCAGATACAAGGGATCCCCGTCCAGCGCGGCATCAGTCGCCGGTGGCTACTCTGGACCGTGATCTTTCTCATCGGCGTTGCGCTGGCGGCCAGGATGCTGCCTACCGAATATACAATGGGGCCGCTCTTGACCCTGCTCTACATCCTGGGCCTCATCGCCCAGGCCGTTATGGCCATCATCACCTTGATACCCTATCTGCTGGGCCTACTGCTGTCCCTCCTATTCCCGGACGTTGAACAGCCGGCCCAGCCCGCTACCCCACCGGAGTTGATGCCACCCCCCGCACCCTCAGCCTCTTCTTCGGCTTCTCCTCCATGGCTCGAAGTCCTGGTTTCTGCTTTCTTCTGGACCTTGATCTTCGCCATCGTGGGATATGCCCTCATACGCTTTGTCCGGGATCGACTTGGCCTGCTGGACACCCCAGACGGTGCAGAAGACACCTGGCGGGGCCGCCTTCTGGCCTGGCTGCGGAGCCTGCGGACCTGGTGGCGGAACCTGGGCCAGGGTTTTCAGGACAGACTAACCCGGCGGCGGGCCAGCCCGGATGGAGAACCACCCACACGCTCAATCCTATCCCGCTATTTCTCCTTGCGACGACTGTCCCCACAGGAACTGGTCCGCTACTACTACCTGTCTACCGCGAGACGGGCAACCCAGACAGGCCAACCTCGCTCCCCTGGGCAGACTCCGTACGAGTATCAGTCCAGCCTCAACGAGCGGGTTCCCGATCTGGAGCCCGATCTGACGGGCCTGACCGACGCCTTCATCCTGGCCCGATACAGCCCCCAGCCGGTGGAAAAAGAGGATGCCGAAGCGGTCAAACCACTCTGGCAACGCATCAAGACAGCGTTGCGCCGGCGGCGCACAGAACCCTGAACAGGCCTTGCATCCCAGTGGCATCTCTGCTATACTCTGAACATGAACGACTTGGAGGGCAAACTGGCCCGGGCCTGGGCCATACGTCAGGCCAGATTTGCCGACGAAATCACCTGGTCCTACCCTTTGGATACTGCCGTTCTCAGCCTGACCGGCGAGCAGTGCGCCCTGGATTGCGCCCATTGCGGCGGCCACTATCTGGGCGGCATGCGGCCTATCTGGGCGTCTGAACCAGACGGCTCGACTAGCTGCCTCATCTCGGGGGGCTGTGACCCTCAAGGCCGGGTGCCGGTGTTGACCCATGTGGACCATGTCCGGGCCTGGCGCCAGGGCCGGACGATGAACTGGCACGTAGGCTTTGTCTCCGAGCCCGAGATGGAAGCCATTGCTCCCCTGGTGGATGTGGTTTCCTTTGATTTTGTGGGTGATGATGCAACCATCCACGAGGTCTATGGCATCGACCGAACCGTGGACGATTATGTCGAAACCTACCGCCTGCTGCGACGGCATCGCCCGACCCTGCCCCACGTTACCATCGGTCTGCGTGGCGGGGCGATGGGCCACGAAATGCCCGCCTTTGAACGCTTACAGGAGCTGGGCCTCGATGGGCTGGTGATCCTCGTCTTTATCCCCACACCGGGCACCCGCTACGCCGACCGCCAGCCGCCGCCGCCGGGTGCGGTGGCCGAACTCCTGGCCGAAGCGCGTCTACGCTTTCCCGACGTCCCCCTCTACCTGGGCTGCATGCGGCCCAAAGGCTACTATCGCGACGAACTCGACCCTCTGGCCGTACAGGCAGGGGTCAATGTGATCGTCAGTCCCTCACGCCCGGCCCGGCAACAGGCCGCCGAACTGGGTCTGGCCGTCCGCCAGATCCGCGAGTGCTGCGTTCTGTGAAAGGCCATGGTGTGGCTTGTCAGCCCTGCCATTTGATGCTACAATATTCAAGTCAGCCAAGAACCTGACGGGGGGCAAATCGCTGCTGTAACCAAGAGAAAAGGAGGTTCAAGGAGGAACATGAAAGTCGATCCGGGCTGCAAGTACCATAAAGAGCACGAATGGGTCCGCGTAGAAGGCGAACGAGGGCGTGATTGGCATCAGCGACTATGCCCAGGACCAACTGTCAGACGTCGTCTATGTGGAACTGCCCGAGGTGGGCGATAGCTTTGAACCGGGCGATGTGCTTGCCGTCGTCGAGTCGGTCAAGGCTGCCTCGGACGTGTACATGCCCGTCGGCGGCGAGATTCTGGAGATCAACGAAGCACTGGAAGATTCTCCAGAGCTGGTCAACCAGGATCCCTTTGGCGAAGCCTGGTTCGTGCGTATCGCCATCGCCGACCTGAGCTGAACTGGACGACCTGATGGATGCTGAGGCATACACAGGCATACGTCGACGGACTGGACGAATAGCCAACCCATTAATCCACCAGGCCAGCCATCTCGGCGCTCTTGAACCGGGAAGCCGCCGATTGGTTGGTTGGTGATCTCAAGGAGTTGTCCATGAGCTACCTTCCGCACACGGACGCGGATCGGGCGGAAATGCTGGCCGCCATCGGCGTGGAACAGGTGGATGACCTGTTCCACGACGTGCCAGCAAGCCTATCGTTTCCCCGAGCTGAAACTGCCCGAACCGCTGTCCGAGATGGAGATCATGGCCGACCTCCAGGCCATGAGCGAGGAGAACCTGGACACCGGTCACTTTTCCAGTTTTTTGGGCGCCGGCGCCTACAACCACTATGTCCCCCGCATCGTGGACCATGTCATCAGCCGCTCCGAGTTCTATACGGCCTACACCCCCTACCAGCCTGAGATCAGCCAGGGCACGCTGCAGAGCATCTTTGAATACCAGAGCATGGTCTGCGCCCTGACCGGCATGGAGGTGGCCAACGCCTCGCACTATGACGGCGCGACATCTACCGCCGAAGCCGTGATCATGGCCCTCAACGTGCACCGCGGGCGCAGGAAGAAGGTAATCCTCTCCCCGGCGGTCCACCCCGAGTACCGGGCCGTGGTCCGCACCTATACCCAGGGCATGGGTGTCAAGGTTGTCGGCGACGACACCCCTTCGGCGTCCAAAGGGCAGGAGAGCGGCACCACGATAGGGGATGTGGTCGGTCTGCTTGGACCAAGACACCGCCTGCCTGATCGTCCAGAGCCCCAACTTTTTCGGGCAGATCGAGGATCTGGAGGGCCTGGCCGACAAGGTCCACGCGGTCAAGGCGCTGCTGATCGTCGTCACCGACCCCATCAGCCTGGGCCTGCTCAAGCCGCCGGGCGACTATGGGGCCGACATCGTCGTCGGCGAAGGCCAGGCACTGGGCAACGGCCTGAACTTTGGCGGACCGTACCTGGGCATCTTTGCCTGCCGCCAAAAGTACGTGCGCAAGTCGGCCGGGCGGCTGGTGGGCCAGACCGTGGATGCCGAGGGCAAGCGCGGCTTTGTGCTGACCCTCTCCACCCGCGAGCAGCACATCCGCCGCGAGCGAGCCACCTCCAATATCTGCACCAACCAGGCCCTCTGCGCCCTGGCCACGGCCGTCCACCTGGCCGCTCTGGGCCCGACGGGCCTGCGCAAGCTGGCCGAGCTGTGCTACCACAAGGCCCACTATGCCGCCGCTCGCATCGCGACGCTGGATGGCTACCAGGTTGTCGGGGACAAGCCCTTCTTCAAGGAGTTCGTCGTCCGCTGTCCCGGCACCGGTCAAGGACGTCAACGACTATCTGCTGGAACGAATGGGGCATCATCGGCGGCTACGATCTGGGCCGCGACTACCCGCATCTGGAGAACCACATGCTGCTCTGCGTGACCGAGGTGATCAGCCGCGAGGAGATCGACGCCCTGGTCGAAGCCCTGGCCGAGGCGGCAAAGGAGGTGGGCTGATGAAAGCAGATTTTGGCGTGCGCTGCTCTGGCGCAGAGCCGCTCATCTACGAACTGAGCAAGCCCGGCCGCACGGCCACCACCCTGCCGGCCCTGGACGTGCCCGAGGCCGAGC
The DNA here is from genome assembly GCA_963700285.1 of uncultured Chloroflexia bacterium. Taxonomy (GTDB): domain Bacteria; phylum Chloroflexota; class Anaerolineae; order JAAYZQ01; family JAAYZQ01; genus CAWANP01. Next base: position 22,153 of record CAVOXA010000010.1, read on the forward strand.
TGCCCCCGGCGGCCATGCTCCGCGAGAGCGTGGACCTGCCCGAGGTCAGCGAGCTGGACCTGGTGCGCCACTATGTGCGCCTCAGCCAGCTCAACTGGGCCATCGACATTGGCTTCTATCCGCTGGGCTCGTGCACCATGAAGTACAATCCCAAGGTGAACGAGGCTGCCGCCCGCCTGCCCGGCTTTGCCCAGACCCATCCCTACCAGGACCCCCACACTGTCCAGGGCAACCTGTTGCTCATGTACGAGCTGCAGGAGATGCTGAAGGAGATTGGCGGCTTTGCCGGCGTGACCCTGCAGCCCTCGGCAGGCGCCCACGGCGAGCTGACCGGCGTGCTGATCATGCGCGCCTACCACGTCGACCGGGGCGAACCACAGCGCACCAAGATCATCGTGCCCGACAGCGCCCACGGCACCAACCCGGCCACGACCAGCATGAGCGGCCTGGAGGTGATCGAGGTGCCCTCGGATGAGCGGGGCAACGTCGACCTGGAGGCCCTACGCTCCGTCTGCGACGAGACGGTCTGCGGCCTGATGCTGACCAACCCCAATACGCTGGGCCTCTTTGAGGAGCAGTTGCCCGAGATCATGGACCTGATCCATGGCTGTGGCGGGCTGATCTATGGCGACGGCGCCAACTTGAACGCCATCATGGGCATCGCCAAGCCGGGCGAACTGGGCTTTGACGTGATGCACTTTAACCTGCACAAGACCTTCTCCACGCCCCACGGCGGTGGTGGGCCTGGCGCTGGCCCGGTGGGCGTCGCCGAGAAGCTGGTGCCCTTCCTGCCCGGCCCCATCGTCGAGCTGTGCCACTGCAGGGAGGCTGAGTGCGACTGTGGCTGCGGCAAGGACTGGGACGAAGCGGCCGAACAGGCCGGCGACGCAGAGGCGATCTGCTTCCACCTGGTCATGCCCGAGAAGAGCATCGGCCGGGTGAAGGCCTTCTACGGCAACTTTGGCGTGCTGGTGCGGGCCTACACCTACATCCGCATGCTGGGGGCGCGGGCCTGCGCGAGGCCAGCGAGATGGCCGTGCTCAACGCCAACTACCTCAAGAGCCAGGTGCAGGACGTGTTTCCCATCTCCCACGACCGGACCCACATGCACGAGTTCGTGGCCCAGGGCATCATCCCCGAAGCGCCCGACGTCCACGCCCTGGACATCGCCAAGCGGCTCATCGACTATGGCTTCCACCCGCCGACCAACTACTTTCCCCTCATCGTGCCCGAGGCGCTGATGATCGAGCCGACCGAGACCGAGAGCAAAGAGACGCTGGACGCCTTTGCCGCGGCGCTGCGCGCCATCCGCGACGAGGCGCTGACCGACCCCGACGTGCTGCACGAGGCGCCCCACACAGCGCCCGTCCGCCGCCTGGACGAGGTCCGAGCGGCGCGCCAGCCGATTCTGCGCTGGCTGGGAGATTAGGGCCAGGCCGGACTCTGACGAGCGTGCGGGAAAGACCTGGTAGAGTTTGGAGACTCTACCAGGTCTTTCCGCACCTTTTACCAGACAAGCGCCCAGGTAGACACTTGGGCAGGTTTCGTATATAATGCATTCAAAGAACTGTGGAGACCTGGATGGATTGTCCCAACTGCGGTGTGTATAACCCAGAGGAACGTGACATCTGCTGGCGCTGCGATCAAGCACTGCCCAAACCCGAGGAACCGAAACGAAAAAGAGATCCGCAGTCGGCGATGCGCCGCATGTGGATCATCATCGGCATCGTACTCGTGATCTGGATCCTGCTCACCTGGTTGCTCCCCATGCTGACGGGCGGGCTGAACATTCCCGGACCCTAAAGCAAAAGCCCGGCCACGCATCTGTGATCTGGCAGCGAGCCAACAAAACTGCCAGCCCCCCTCGTATGGAGGACCTTTGGCGCTTTTTTGCATAGACATCGGCAACACCAACATAGTCATGGGCCTGTACCAGGACAGAGAACTGGTGACCCACTGGCGCATCGCCACCGACCACCGGAAAATGGCCGACGAGTACGCCATGCTGATCCTTAGTCTTTTTGAGCGATCGGACCAGGATCCAGCATCCGTTGAAGGCGTGATCGTCGCCAGCGTGGTGCCCCCGCTGACAGGCATCTTTGAGAAACTGTCCCAGCGCTACTTTGGCCAGTCTGCTCTCGTGGTCGGTGACTCGGCTGAGGCAGGGGTGCATATCCGCTACGACAACCCGGCCGAAGTAGGCGCCGATCGGGTGGTCAATGCCGTGGCCGCCTACCACCGTTACGGCGCGCCGGCCTGCGTGGTAGACTTTGGCACCGCGACCACTTTTGATGCCCTCTCGGCCGAGGGCGACTATCTGGGTGGCGCCATCGCGCCGGGCATTGGCATTGCCGCCGAAGCGCTGTTCCAACGGACGGCCAAGCTGCCCCGCATCGATCTGGTCCGCCCACCGGCCGTCATCGGCAAGAATACCGTCCAGTCGATGCAGTCAGGCCTGCTCTTTGGCTACGTCGGCCTGGTGGAAGGCATCGTCGCTCGCTTCCGCGCCGAATTGGGGCCGGACATGAAAGTCATCGCCACCGGTGGACTGGCCCCGCTCATCGCCGCCGAGACAGATGTGATCGATGCCGTGGATCCCTGGCTGACCCTGGAGGGTCTTCGCCTTATCTGGGAGATGAATCTGGGATAGAGGATTGGGGAATCCGGCCTGCTCCAGTCCCCGGTTTCCGCATCCCCTGTTTCCTTCAGCAATTACCATGAACCTCAAAGGCAAATCGATCGTTCTGGGCGTCACTGGCGGGATTGCGGCCTACAAGGCGGCGGCACTGTGCAGCCACCTGGTCAAGGCGGGGGCGGAGGTGGACGTGATCCTCACCGATGCCGCCCGCGAGTTTGTCACGCCCTTGACCTTCCAGGCCCTCACCCACCGGCCGGTCGTCACCGAAATGTTTAGTCTGCTGGCAGAGACGGAGATCGGCCACGTCAGCCTGGCCAGGCGTGCTGAGCTGTTGATCGTCGCCCCGGCCACAGCCAACACTATCGCCAAGCTGGCCGCTGGACTGGCCGACAATATGCTGACCACCACCGCCCTGGCCACCGAGGCGCCCATCTTGCTGGCCCCCGCCATGGAAAGCCACATGTGGAGCAACCCCCTGACCCAGGAAAACGTGGACCGGCTGCAAAGGCTACGCGACGTGACCCTCGTCGGGCCGGGGGAAGGGCGGCTGGCCTCGGGAGCCAGCGGCATAGGACGCATGGCTGAGCCAGAAGAGATTTTGGATGCAGCCCGCTGGGTTCTGGGCCGGCAGGGCGCGCTGGCCGGGCGACGGGTGGTGGTCACTGCCGGGGGTACGCGAGAGCCGCTGGACCCTATCCGCTTCCTGGGCAACCGCTCCTCGGGTCAGATGGGCTACGCCCTGGCCCGGGCTGCGCGAGATGTGGGTGCCCAGGTAACGCTGGTCAGCACAGTCGGGCAGAAAGCTCCCTTTGGCGCGGTGTTGGTTCCAGTCGAGACCGCCAGGCAGATGCGTGATGCCGTACTGGAAACCATGGACGACCTTGACGTGCTGTTGATGGCCGCTGCCGTCGCCGATTATCACCCCGTCTCTGCAGCCGCCCAAAAGCTCAAAAAGGGCGAGGAGAACCTTCGTCTGGACCTGGCCCGGACTCCTGACATCCTGGCCCAGGTCACCGAGGTACGCCGAGAGGATCAGGTCATCGTCGGCTTTGCCGCCGAGACGGAAAATCTTCTGGAAAACGCGCGGGACAAGCTCAAACGGAAACACTTGGACCTCATCGTGGCCAACGACGCCCGGCAGGCCATGGGCGCAGCATCGAATCAGGTCACACTCCTCCGCGCCGACGGCACGGAGGAGGAGATGCCGCTCTTGTCCAAGGAGCGAGTCGCAGAGCGGATCCTGGAGCAGGTAGTGATTTTGCTCAGTGGGAACCCGTTGGTACCATGAGCCTTTCCAGTACTGACCCGATCAAACGAGCCTCCAGATTGCGACAGGAAGCCGACGTTGTTCTGAAAAAGGTCGGGCTGTACGATATCTTGAGTCCTTATGGACGTGTCGTGTTCACCGGGAGTTACTTCCTCGACCTGATGATGTACCCAGACATAGACGTCTACCTGTCCCAAACATCCATCGCAGAGGTTTTCAAAGTCGGGAGACGGTTTGCCAACGCTGAATCGGTCTACCAGGTTGTTTTTGAGAAATCTAGAACCCCAGATCTGCCTGGTGGTCTGTATTTGAAGCCCCGGGTCGACTATGGCGACTGGGGACGCCCCTGGAAGATCGACATCTGGTTCATTGCCGAAGCGGTCATTAAAGCAAAGATGGTAGACATGCAGCGCTTCAAAGGTAGAATGACCCATGAACTGCGCGAGCAGATACTTCGGTACAAGCATTCGATCCTGACTGATGCAGGCCGAACGCCGATGTACAGCGGATATTTCATCTGCAAAGCCTTTATCGATGAAGGCATGTCAGATTTTCAGGACGTGACACAGTATCTGCAAGATAGCGGCATCCAGATGGCTTGAGTGCTCGACAATAGATGATGCGAAACCCACATCACAGTTGATGCAGCATGCGTCACGGAGACTTTTATGGCCAAGATCTGGCACAACGCCATCACCGATGTTCCCGGCATCCGCGTTGGACATACCACCAACGCAGAGGCGATGACCGGCTGCACAGTGGTCCTATGCCCGCCACAAGGGGCCGTGGGTGGGGTGGACCAGCGGGGCGGGGCGCCCGGCACCCGAGAGACGGACCTGCTGCGGCCCATGCACATGGTCCAGCGAGTCCACGCCGTGCTGCTGAGCGGGGGCAGTGCTTTCGGCCTGGATGCTGCCGGAGGCGTGGTCCGCTGGTTGGAGGAACGGGAGATTGGCTACGACACCGGCGTGGCCAAAGTGCCTATCGTCCCGGCTGCCGTCATCTTTGACCTGAGCCTTGGCCGCGCCGACGTCCGGCCCGACGCAGCGATGGGCTACGCCGCCTGCGAGGCGGCGGCCGAGGGCCAGGTGGCTGAGGGAAGTGTCGGCGTTGGGACCGGCTGCAAGGTAGGCGCCATCTTTGGGGTGGCACGCTCGACAAAGGCAGGCATCGGTACAGCCAGCATAGACCTGGGCGGTGGGCTCGTCGTGGGAGCCATCGTGGCGGTGAATGCCTTTGGTGATGTCATCGATCCTCGGAGCGGAGATATCCTTGCTGGGGCGAGGGCGCTGAAGGGTGAGGGGTTCGCGGACACGCTATCGACAATGAAAGGCATGATGGGCAAGACCGTATTACGTTTCGCTGCTCGGGGTCAGAGCGTCATCGGGGTGGTGGCCACGAACGCTCGCCTGACCAAAGAGGAAGCGAACAAGGTGGCCCAGATGGCCCACAATGGGTTGGCAAGAACTGTGCGACCGGCACACACGATGCTGGACGGCGATACTTTTTTTGCCCTGGCCAGCGGTCAGAAGCGAGGCGATGTGAATCTGATTGGCGCCTACGCCGCCGAAGCCGTGGCAGAAGCCATCGTCCGAAGCGTCACAGAGACGCAGGACAATGGACAGACAACGGACGAAGAATGACCCAGATCCAATACGGATTCTCCAGTACACAGACTTGGTCGGTGTCCGGGCTGACCCGGCACATCACAGAACTGCTTGAATCGGACGATCTGCTGCAAGATATCTGGCTGAGCGGCGAGATATCGAATCACAGGCAATATCCCTCGGGGCATCTCTATTTCACCCTCAAGGACGCAGACGCGGCACTCAGTTGTGTGATGTGGCGCTCGGCGGCGGGGCGCTTGACCTGGAAGCCCGAGCAGGGCGACGCGGTATTGGCCCATGGGTATATCTCTGTTTACGCTGTCCGAGGCAGTTACCAACTCTACGTGGACCAGTTGCGCCCCGCCGGCCGGGGTGATCTGTACTCCCACTATGAGCAGCTGCGTGACCAGCTCAAGGAAGAAGGGCTATTCGACGACAAGCATAAACACCCTCTGCCCGGGTTTCCCCAGGTGCTGGGCATCGTTACCTCGTCGCAGGCAGCCGCCCTGCAGGATGTCCTCAACGTGCTGCGCCGTCGCTATCCGCTTGTGCAGGTACTGTTGGTTCCCACGGTGGTCCAGGGCGATCAGGCCCCAACCCAGATTGTCGCCGCGCTTCAGGTATTGGACTGCCGGGATGACATAGACGTGATCCTGCTTGTCCGTGGCGGAGGATCTCTGGAGGATCTATGGGCCTTCAACGACGAACGCGTGGCAAGGGCTATCGCTGCCTGTCGCCACCCGGTGGTCAGCGGTGTAGGCCACGAGACCGACTTTACCATCGCCGATTTTGTGGCCGACCTGCGCGCGCCCACACCCTCCGTCGCTGCGGAACTGGCAGTCCCCGATCAGGTAGAGCTCCGGCAGATGATCCTGGCCAGGGCGACCCGGCTGGAAGGGGCCATGGGACAAAGATTGGACCAGGCGCGGCAGGCACTGGATCAGCGGCAGAGGGAATTGCAGCGTCTTTCCCCCCAGACTCGATTGGGCGCCTATCGCCAGCAAGTAGACGATCTCACACATCGTGCCAACCGCGCCTTGACAAGTACCCTGACGCTGCGCCACTCCAGGTTGGCTGGGCTCCAGGCACGACTGGGAAGTCTAAGCCCGCTTTCTACTCTGGAGCGAGGCTATGCGGTCGTCCGGCTGCTGGATACGGGTACGGTTGTACGAAACAGGGACCAGGTGACCTGTGGGGACGCATTGGCGATCCGCGTGCAGGACGGGGAATTCGAGGCCGTGACGAGGAGCGAAACATGACCAGCAAAGCAGAGAGCACCACTTCGGTAGAAGACCTCTCCTTTGAGAAAGCGTTCGGCGAGCTGGAAGAGACTGTTCAGCGTCTTGAAGAGGGGGATCTGACCCTGGAGGAGGCCATCGCCCTCTACGAGTGGGGTATGGCCCTGGCGCGGCGCTGCGGCCACTCTCTGGACACTGCCGAGCTACAGATACGGAAGTTGGCAGTGGTCAACGACCAGCAGCAATTGGGCATGTTCTTTGACGGCGAAACAGAATAGGCTTCTTTGCCTGGTTCTTTTGCGAACCTAGACCAGTTCGCGCAGTACCTCCACAAAGCCCTCTGCCTCTGGTGTAAGCTGGCCATCTCGCACCAAGGCCTCGCTCAGCGGGCCCAGCTCCTCGACACTGCCATTCATCAGCCGTTGTCCCAGGCGCGAGCGTCCCAACTCTCTCAGATCCTCCGTGAGCGGGTCAGCCACCGTGTGGTCGTCCCGAATCCGCCCATCGCGCATGGTCAGGATGCGATCCGTGGCCCGCGCTACCCGCCGGTCGTGGGTCACGACGATGATGGTCGTCCCCTGGCTCTTGTTCAATTCAGCCAGCAGTTCCATAATCTCCGTTCCAGAGGCGCTGTCCAGGTTGCCGGTCGGCTCGTCAGCCAGTATGAGTTGTGGTTCGTTGGCCAGAGAGCGGGCAATGGCCACCCGCTGTCGCTGCCCGCCAGACAGTTGTGACGGCAGGTGCTTCATGCGGTCGGCCAGCCCGACCAGTTTCAGTAGCTCTTTTGCCCGCTCGCGCCGCGCCCGCCGGCCGATGGGCTGCCCACGCATGGGCACTTCCACATTCTCCTGGGCTGTGAGCGTGGGCAACAGATTGTGCAACTGAAAGACAAAACCCACGGTCTGCGCCCGGAACTTGTCCAGGTTACGCACGGTGGCCAGATCTTGGTCAGCGATCAACACCTGGCCACTAGTAGGCCGGTCCAACCCGCCAAGCATATTCAACAGCGTGCTCTTGCCGCTGCCCGAGGGCCCCATGACAGCCACCATCTCGCCCTGGGGGATGACAAGGTCCACACCATCCAGGGCTCGCACCTGGTCGCCGTCGCCGTAGATTTTGGTCAGTTCACGTGTTTCTACTAGGTGCATCTCTGTCATACAAGTCCTCTGCAATCATTCAGCCAATGGCTTTACTCGTACCGCAGCGCCTCAACCGGATGCATGCGCGTCGCCCGCCAGGCGGGGTAGAGCCCACCCAGCACACCTGTCACCAAGGCCACAGCTAGAGCCAGCAAGAACAAGTCAGGCGTGTAGGTCGGGTCCAGCATCCCCTTAATCATTGGGATCTGGTTAATTGCCCAGGCAAAGCCCAAGCCCAGAAGGATGCCCGCGATACCGCCGAGCAGTCCCAGGACCAGTGCTTCGCGCAGGGTCATGCCTACAACCTGCCGCCTCCGCCAGCCCAAGGCTCGCAGCACGCCGATCTCGCGTGTCCGCTCCAGCACGCTCATCAGCATGGTATTCAACATCCCCACGCCGCCAATGAAAACGGCCAAGAACGCGATCTGACCCATCATATCCTGCGATGCTTGGAGGTCGGGTATGTTCTCGGCGAACTCGGAGGTGAGAGACACGTCGATCTCGGGGAAATTGGCGTCCAGGTAGGCTCTCACCTCCTCCGCCTTGCCAGGATCGCGGAGTTTAATGCCGTACATCGTGACCTGATGCGGTCTGCCAGCAAGCCTCTGGGCGTCGCGGAGGGTGATAACTCCCCCAACCTCCTCCCAGGCCACGCCTGTCTCAAAGATGCCTACGACCCGGAATGCGCTATCCAACACGTGAACCGTGTCCCCCACCTCCATGCCCAGTGTTTCGGCTGCCTGGCGGCCCAGGAGTATCTGCCGGTTGGTGGCCAGTGGTTCCCCTTCCACGATCTTGAAGTGCTTGATGGCAAATTCGCGGGGGTTGTAGCCCCACAGGATGAAAAAGGCCATCTCTTCTGTACTCGAAAAAGCAAAGCCTGTGCCAGCAACCCCAGCTACCTCAGGCAGCCCGGCCAGTCGCGCACCCACCCGCTCGTCGATCGTGCTGTAGCCCATGTCGGAGACATCCGCCTCCAGGGCCATCAGGTCGATCTCGCTGCCCATGGCCATGTCCGTATATCCCTGCGCCATGCCGGCCATCAGCCCCCTCAGAGCGACGATGGCTGCGATGCCAACGCCAATTCCAAGCACGGTCAAGAGGGTACGCGTCCGCCGCCGCCAGAGATTGCGCAGCGTCAGTCCGCCCGGCAGGAACCGAGGAGGGTCCGAGCCGCCGCCACCTTCATAGTTCAACGCCTCCAGCGGCAGCAGGCGGCTGGCCCACCAGGCCGGGTAGGCCCCGCCCACCAACCCGAGGACAGCCACGACGATTAGGGCCCGGACAAAGAGGTCGGGCGTAAAGTGGGTGCCGGCCATGCTCAAGAAGCCAAGCCCGCCCCCGCCGCTGATCAGGCTGACCAGCCCGACTCCCAGTACAATGCCGACCAGGCCACCCAACAGGGCGAGAACCAAAGATTCGCCCAGAATGAGGCGCAGCACCTGTCCCCGGCGCCAGCCGAGCGCCCGCAGCAGGCCGATCTCCCGCGTGCGCTCAAAGACGGACATGAACAGGGTGTTGGTCATTACCAACCCACCGATGAGGATGGCCAGGCCTGAAATCCCCCAGGCAAAGCCCTCCATATATGCGACCATCTCCTGCCGGTCGGCAAATTCCGACGTAGTGGACAGGGTCACGTCGTCGAGGTAACGATCGGCCCTGGTTCGCAATCGCGCTTCTTCCTCGGGGCTCCGCAGCCGGAGGTAGTACATCGAAACACGTCGCGGCTGCAGCAGCAGCGACTGAGCCTCGTCCAGCGACATGACTGCCCCACCATCCTCAAAGGCGGAGCCGGTTTCATAGATGCCGACGATGCGAAAAGCCCCCCCGGTGATGCGCAGGGTATCGCCGACCCCCTTTTCCATGCTGTCAGCCGCCGACCGGCCCAGCAGGATGGGCTTGCCCCGCACCCGCCGGGCTTCGTCCAGGGCCTGGCCCTCAACGATGCGAAAGTGGGCGATGGCGAACCCCTCGGGGTCGTAGCCATAGATGTAGAAATAGGGCGAATCCTCTGCCTGGACGTTGCCTACCAGCGCGCCGTCGACCTCTACGACCTCAGGCCAGCCCAGCAGTTGCTCGCCGACCGATTCCTCCAGTCCACCCATGGTTATGTCCATGGCGCTTTCCTGGGTGAGCACCAGGTCGGCATCGCTGCCCGTGGCCATGGCGTCGTAACCCGCGCGCATCCCAGCCGCCATGGCCCCCAGGGCGATGATGGCAGCGACACCGATGGCTATGCCAAAGAGCGTCAGCAGCGTACGTCCTTTGCGGCGGAAGAGATTCTTCCAGATCATAAATCACTCCGAAGAGGCATCAGGTAGCCAAGAGAACCAACAGGTCGGCCCCACAGGGCCTTCAGACTCATCTGACCAACTCGGCAGCTTATTCCGTCTCAATATCCACAAATGCCGTCATGCCCCAGCGCAGGGCCGGATCGGTTTCCTCGAATTCGATGATCACGGTGTACGTGGTGGCGCCCTGGCCCGGTGTGGCCATGGATGCGATTCGAGCGACGCGGCCGGGCAAGACTTTCTCAGGTAAGGCATCAAAGGTCAGGTCGACGGGCTGGCCGGGCTGAACCACAGCTACGTCGATCTCGTCCAGGTCCGTCGTCTCCACCCGCAGATCGGCCAGGTCACCCAACACCATCACGGTCTGGCCCGGGAGCACCTCCTCCCCCTCGCGGACATACACCAGGCCCACGGTTCCATCAAAGGGTACGGTCAGCCTGGCCCAGTCGAGCATAGCCTGGGCCGTGGCCACCGTTTCGCGTCCCTGAGCCACAGCAGCCTCGGCCACAGCCACCTGCTCAGCCGTGGGGCCAGCCAGCAGCCGGTCCAGCGCCGCCTGGGCCTGGGCAGTCTGGGCTTTTGCGGCCTCCAACCCCGCCTGAGCCTGGCTCACGGCTGCATCAGCCTGCACAACTTGGCTCTCGGCTTGGGCCACCTGCGTCTCGGCCTGGGTTACCTGGACTTGACTCAATGCCTTTTGGGCTCGGGCGTTCTCTATAGCAGCTCGTGCCGGCGCCAGGTCCGTTTGGCGAGGTCCAGCGGCCAGCCGATCGTACTCTGCCTGCACCCGCTCCAGATCGAGGGTCGCCTGCTCCAGGGCTAGCGCCTGGGGCGAGTCGCTGGACCTGTCGGTGTGGTCGTACTGCGCCTGGGCCAGACGGACAGCTGCGCGGGCCTGCTCCAGACCGGCGCGGGCGCTGGCCAGTTCCTCCGAACGGGCGCCAGCCTGGGAACGCAGCAGTTCAGCCTCTGCGATCTTGATGCCAGCCTCGGCAATGGTCACCTGTGCCTGGGCAACCGCTACTGCATCCTGAGCGGCGGCCACCGCCGAATGGGCCTGGCCCAGCCCCGCTTCAGCGGCCTCGACCTGCGCCTGAGCGACCGCCTCATTGGACTGAGCAGCGGCTACGGCCTGTTGCGCCGACGCCACGTCCTGCGGGTGGGCGTCCGCCTTGACTTGGGCCAGGTTGGCCTCTGCGGAAAAAAGGGCCGCTTCCGCTTCGGCGACCGCCCTTTCCAACTGGATGGCGTCAAGCTCGGCAAGCAAATCCCCGGCCCTTACATCTTGACCTTCCTCCGCATACATGGTGGTCACCGTGCCCCCCATGGGGAAGCTCAGGTTCGCCCACCGGGCCGGGCGTACCTCACCCGTAGCTGAAACAACGTTGACTTCATCGACGGTTGGCGCGACGTCGGTCGTGTCAGAACTGTCTGACGAACCACCAGCATCGCAGGCCACGAGCGAAAGCGACAGCAGGAGCAGGATGAGAATCACTGATAGTCGGGTATGCATGCAAATACCTCCTTGAAAGACACAACGGCGCTGAACCGGCCAGATTCCCGTGCGCGTCGCGACAGAGAACCAACCCGAAACCCGTTTCGGCGCCTCTCCAGGTCTCACTCTACTTCAGAAAACTGGCTGTAGCTTGACACTCACGGGCCATCTTGAGGACAACCACTCGACAGTCACTGTCAGAAAGACCCATACCCGACAGGCCACCACGCCATCTTTTCTGGGGGAGAGGGCGCCTCAGTCAACATACAGGCAAGCCAGATGGCCGCTGTTCGCCCTTGGCCACCAGCACTGTTCAGCTATTGACCCGACGCGCCAGGGTTTGCTGGCGCACTTTCCCACATCCTGAGGAATTCTCGCACCTGATCGGAGGAATGCAAAAGGGCAAACCGAGTCACTTGCCGCCCCAGATCCTTCAGGCGCTGCTCTAGTTCAGGATCCTTTGGGCGCCCGGCGGCATCAAAGGCCTTCCATGCCTCGGAGATCGAGACCTCCTCGGGGATCACCCAGGCATGGAGCGCCCGGCCAATGGTTCGCAGGGTGTTGAGCGCATGCGCGGCCCCCGTCCGTCCACCGGAGACTCCGACGAGACCGATCATCTTGCCCTCAAATTCTCGAAAGCCCATGAGGTCCAATGCGTTCTTTAACACGCCGCTCAAGCTGGCATGGTAGACTGGCGTCCCCAGAAGGATGCCGTGCGCCTCAGCCACGTCCTGGCGCATCTGGAGCACGCCAGCCGGATAGCCATTCTCATCCCTGCGTCCATCACAGAAGGTGAGATCGTAGTCACGCAGATCGACCAGATGAGTCTGGGCTCCCACCTCTTCCGCACCCTGCAGGGCAACTCGAAGCGCCAGACGCGTGTAGCTGGCTTCTCTTAGACTGCCACAGATACCAACAACGCGGATGCATAGTTCAGCACTCTCTGGCTTCATGGCATCTCTCCGGCCCGGCGCTCGAGGTACCCTGGCTTCGCAAGGCAGATCAGCTCATCACCTTGGTCACGACAAAGATGTAGCGCAGTGTACCTGAGCCCGTGTTTACCACATCGTGATCCGACTGCGGGGGACAGTAGGCAGCGACCCCGGGCTCGATGGGCAACGGATCGTGCCCATCGATCTGTAGCTCACCCTGCCCTTCCAGGACCGTGATCAATTCTTCCCAACCCTTGGTGCTGTGCATGCCCACCGAACTGCCTGGGGCAAGCGTGACCACACCCGAGTGCAGGGCCAGGCTGTCTGGAGGTCCCTCCAGTACAGGCAAATAGCTTGATGTTCCACCACCAAGTGAAATTAGGCGAGGCTGAGGGTTGTCTTCCATAGCTTTACCAAGACCTTTCTGTCAAGGATCTTCTCTCGCCCTGCATCGTTCGAGTGTACCGTGCAAATCCGCCAGCAAACCAGGAATAGGGGGACAATCTCCGGTCTTGTCCCTGACCAGCATGGGCACAAGCACCGACCCAAAAGAAAAGCACCCCCAGCAGGATTTGAACCTGCGACCGACGGCTTAGAAGGCCGCTGCTCTGTCCTCTGAGCTATGGGGGCGAACAAGCTATCAGCTCTTGGCCTACAGCGGTCAGCAAGAAGTAATTGCCTCATGCTTGAACTGCTGATAGCTTCATGGTTGATATTCTAGCCCAGGATCGGCTGGTTGTCAAACCCTAGGCTGTTGGACAGCGCCAGGAGGTATATTGCAACCTTTCGGGTGACTTGTGCAGAGACGCCGTCATTCTGAGTGAGGCGAAGAATCTCGGCTGCGTACAGGTGAGATTCTTCACTCCGCTGCGCTTCGTTCAGAATGACATGCGCCGGGCCTTATGTTATCCAGATATCTGCAATACACCCAGTACCAGGCTGGCAGTCTCAGTCCAAAAACCGCGCCAGGCCGCCCTCCGCTAACCAGGCTCGAAAGCTGTCCAGGTCGGGCAGTACCACGTCGGACAAGTGGCGGACCACCCAGTTGGCCGCCATGGGCGAGATGGTGACCAGCGGCTTACCTGCCCGGAATCCCTCCCACATCTCGATGGCCGTGCCCATGCTGGCCTTGGGCGCAAAGGCCACCACCACGTCGGCTTGGCCCGCCAGGTCGGCCAACTCCAACAGCGTGGCCTTGGAGGTGTCATCGTCATAGTCCACGCCGTTGGGGTGGAGTTCATTGGGATCCACGATCACCCAATCCGGGTGATGGGCCAGGATCGCCTCGGCAATGATCCGGCGGTAGTCTTGGGTGTCAATGTAGCGGTCCAGCCGTGAGCCCTGCATGATACCAGCGATGAAAACCTGCACGCTACACCTCTCTATCGTGTGCTTCGTAGTACGGGCTACGTGTTGCGTGTTTCGTGGTGCGTGGTCTGGACATCACGCTCGCAACGACGAATCCCTGGTCCCTGGTATCCAGTCTCTGGCCCCTAGTGCCGGTAGGGCAAGAACTCGGCGCCCAGCAACTCGCGGGCAATGACCAGGCGCATGATATTCATCGTTCCCTCGGCGCCGATGGAATAGGAGCGGATGCCGCGGATGCCCATCTCGACGGGACACTCTTTGGTGTAGGCCATGGCCCCAAACCAGTCGGCCACCTCGTTCATGATGGAAAAGCCCACCTGGGGCGCGCGGAGCTTGGCCAGAGCCGCGGCCAGGGCGATGTCGTAGTGGGTCTTGGTCCCTGGCCCGTACTTTTGGTCCATCGTCCACGCCGCCTTGTAGACCAACAGACGCGTGCTCTCCAGGTTGGCATAGTGATCGGCCAGGGGGAAAGAAATACCCTCGTATGCAGCCAGGGGGCGGCCAAAAGCCTGTCGCTCCTTGACGTGCTCCATGCCCATCTCCATCACCGCCTCGGAGGCGCCCACACAGGTAGCTCCAATGAGCACGCGTGCCGCCGAAAAGCCCTCCATGGCCTGGTAAAAGCCACGGTTCACGTCGCCCACCCGGTGGGCATCAGGCAAGCCCACATCCTCCAGGGCAAAGCCTCCAGTGGAGATGCCCATCCGCCCCATATCCTTGAAATAGGTGGGGGTGATGCCCGGTGTGCCTTTCAAGGGCAGGGCGAAAAAGGTAAAGGCCCTGTGCTCGGCACCAGGGTCTGGGTCCGTACGAGCCAGCAGCAGGTGGACGCCGCCCATTTCCAGCGATTCGCGCACGCCGCTGATGTACATCTTTTCCCCGTTGAGGACCCAAGCGTCCCCCTGCTGTACCGCCTTGGTCCGGCAGGTCCCCAGAATGTCAGACCCACCCCCAGGCTCGGTGGTAGCAATGCCCAGGAAGGCTTCGCCAGCCACTACCTTGGGCAGGGTTTGGGCCTTGAGTTCCGGCGTGCCATACTGGTCCAGGATAAAGCCCCAGGCCGCTTCCACCAGGTAGAGTACCGGCACTGCCAAACTGATGTCGGCCCGTCCCAGCTCCTCGGCGGCGATGGCGGCCAGGGTCCAGTCCATGTCCGCGCCACCGTACTCTTCAGAACAGACTGGAGCCAGCAGGCCCAGGCGAGCCATGCCTTTGATGATCTCGCGTGGGATACGCTCCTCCGTGTCAATCTCGCGCACCCGTGGGGCGATCTCCCTTTGGGCAAAGTCGCGCACCGTCTGCCGCCAAAGCCGTTGTTCCTCGCTCCAACCAAAGTCCATAGTCGTCCCCCTGCTCATGAGACTGGGAATGGTAGTACGTATTGCGTGGTACGTATCACGACAGAACACCCAACCTATTGTTGGTCTTGCCGCTGGATGAAAAGTGCCAGGCATGGTGTGGTACCTGGCACCTTTTTCAAACGTGGGCCATGGATTTCCCCAGCCGCCTTGTTGGCTAGTCTTGGCCCTTTCTACAGCTTGCCGGCGATGGCGCGCGCCATATCCAGGGTACCGCTGTCACCACCCATGTCGTAGGTACGGACCTTCCCCTCGGCAATGACTGCCGCCACGGCCCCTTCAACCTGGGCCGCTTTTTCGCCTTCGCCCAACCAGTCGAGCATCATCTTGGCCGCCAGGATCGTGGCGATGGGATTGACCTTGTACTGGCCGGCGTACTTGGGCGCCGAGCCGTGGGTCGGCTCAAAGACCGCATAGTCCTTGCCGATGTTGCCACTGCAGCCAAAGCCCAGCCCGCCCACCATCTGGGCGCACAGGTCCGAGATGATGTCGCCAAACAGGTTGGTGGTGACGATCACATCGTAGTTGAAGGGGTTCTTGAGCAGCCACATGCCCATGGCGTCGATGTTGGCGTTGTCAAAGTCGATGCTCGGGATACTCGGCCGCCACCTTGCGCGCCGCATCCATGAACACGCCATCGGTCTGGCGCAGGACATTGGCCTTGTGGACCGCCGTCACCTTCTTGCGGTTGTGCTGCCGCGCATACTCGAACGCCGCCCGCACGATCCGCTCCGACCCGCCCGGCGTGATGGCCCGGAAGGAGATGGCTGCATCACGCGGGATCTTTTCCATGCCTTTGACCGCATAGAACGCTTCCGGCACCTGGGCATACTCGACGCCGACATACATGCCCTCGGTGTTCTCGCGAAAGACCACCAGGTCGATGCCGTCCTTGTAGTTCAGCGGGTTGCCCGGATAGGCCTTGCAGGGGCGCAGGCAGACGTACAGATCCAGCAGCTGTCGCATGCGCACGATCGGGCTGCGATAGCTATAGCCCTTGCCCTGCAGTTCCGGGGCCAGCTCCTTGTCTGCCACGTCCTTGCCCTTGGACGTGATGGCACCAAACAAGGCGCAGTCGGTCTCCTTCATCATGTCCAGTGTGCGCTGCGGCAGCGGATCACCCTCCGCGCACCAGAACTCCCAGCCGATATCGCCGTGGACATACTCGGCCTCGAGGCCGATGCTTGTCCAGCACAATCTGGGCCGCATCCATCACCTCGTTGCCAATACCATCACCAGGCATCAGCGCAATCCTGTACTTTGCCATTGCTCAGTCCTCCTTGATGTTTTCCTGATCTTTTCTAGCGTACGAGTACCTGACTGGGTACAATTCCTAGGGCTTGGGAGCAACCAAGTGCCGCTGGCGCCTGGAACGTACCAAGTAGCCGATAGCTGGCGGTATAATGACCAGCATCACCAATTGTCGCGTCAACTGCAGGGCTGCCACCAGCCGGATGTCACCACCCAGGTCATGGGCGATGACGGGCATGGTACTGGCTCCCCCGGGCACGCCACATAGTAGCGCGGTGACCGGATCGAGGGGTGTGAGTTCTGACAACCCCCAACCCAGTAGCAGGCCCACACCGATCAGCACCGCAATCATGGCGGCTGCCGGCACCAAAACCTGGCGCAGCTTGCGCAGGCTAGCCTTTGATACCTGGCAGCCCACTGAGGTTCCGATGAACAACATGGCCGCATGCCGAAACGCTGTGGGCAGAGGGCCGAGATCAGCGCCCACCAGATTAGCACCACCCACGACCAAGATGGGCCCCACCATGTCGCCGGTTGGAATGCCAAGCTTGAGCGCGAGCAGGCCGCCAAACACACCCAAGGCGAGGGCAGCCAATGACGACGCCAAGCCCGCTGGTTCTTCCACCGCCGGAGCCAAGGACGCCCCTGCAGAGAGCCCCGTCAACAATGGTATCACGAGTGGGATAACCAACAGAATGGTCGTAAGTCGCGAAAAATGGATAGCAGAGACCACCGTCGAGTCAGCACTCACGTCCTCGGACAGGGCTGCCATCGCTGGCAGCCCCCCTGGCATCGCACTCATGATTGCGGTTGCCCAATCCAGGCTGGTATAGCGGGCCAGCGCCCACCCGAGGAGCGATCCGACAGCCAGAATCACTGCGATGAGCCCGAGCATGGGCAGGAGAGCAGCCTGAAGAGGAGCCAAGAGGTCAGGGCCAAAAGCCGCTCCGATGACCGTGCCCAGCAGCAGGCGCCCAGCCCTTCCGAATCTCCCCCGCCAGGATCCGGGTTCGCCACCTAGCAAACGATAGATGCCGCTGGCTACCAGCGCTCCGGCAATGATGCCCGCAGTCAGTCCGAGGGCCTGGCCGGCCAGCGCACCGACGGCCCCGACCGAGAGCACTACCAGTCCCTGGCCAAGCTCGGAGAGCCAGCCCCGGCTGCGCATCCTGCTATTTGATCCCCAGTTTTCTCTTGACGTGGGGAACCAATCCGCCTGTATCCAGGATCTCCATCACCGATGGAGCCAGCGGCGGGAAGCTGTATTCGGCGCTGGGGGTTGTGACCACGCCCGTATCAAAGTCGATGGTGACCGTGTCCCCCGTCTCGAGGGTGTCCACCGCATCACAGGTAACGATGGGCAGGCCCTCGTTGATGCAGTTCCGGAAGTAGATACGGGCGAAGGATCGAGCCACAATGGCGCCCACACCTGCCTCCTTCAAGCAGATGACCGCCTGCTCGCGCGAGCTGCCACAACCCCAGTTCTTCCCCGCAACGATGACGTCGCCCTGCCGGACATTCTGAACGAAATCAGGATCCAGATCCTCCAGGGCGTGCTCGGCCATCTCCATGCGATCGGAGATGCTATAGGTATACTTGCCCGGAAAAATGACGTCGGTGTTGACATCGTCGCCATACTTCCACACGCGGCCCGTGATTCGAGTCTCCAAGTGCTTCCTCCTGCGTTAAAAGGGTTGTGAAGGGGCAAAAAGGCTCAAGGCAAGGCCGTTGCGCCCGCCAGTCCTTCCTACCTATTCCCGATCTACTCGTTCCAGGTGACGGCAATCCGCTGGTATTGCCACCCCCGTACCGGGTCATTGCCGGCACTGGTTCCCACGATCTTGCGCTGGTTAGAGCCATCGGCACTCATGGCCATCACCGCCCAACTCGTGCCATTCTGGTCGCTCAGGTAGTAGATGATCTTGCCATCCGGCGACCAGGCCGGCAGTGCGTCGTTGCCTTGGTTCTTGGTGAGCTGGCGTTTCCCCGAACCATTGGCATGGATGGTATAGACCTCAAAATCGCCATCGCCCTTGCTCCAATAGGCGATCCTGGTCCCGTCCGGCGAGACAGCCGCGCCACCACCCCCATCTTCGGTGAGCTGCCGCTTCCCGCCACCATCCGGGTTGATGCGGAAAATGCCGCACCTGTTGTTCTCACACGAATCATAGGCAATGAAACCGCCCTTTAGGCTCCAGTTGGGCCGCAGACCAGGCGTCAGTGGGTGATTGTCCGAGCCGTCCTGATTCACCAGATAGACCTGGGGCTGGCCGTACAGATCCGTATAGGCCAACTGCTTGCCGTCCGGGGACCATGTCGGAAAGGAGGACTCTGAGTTGTCCACGATCCGCGTCAATGTCTCTTTGTCCGAATCCCAGATGTGGAGCCCATCAGTCCAATGATAGAAAGCCAACTTGACACCGTCGGGAGAAATCGCCGGCTCACTGGCCCGGCCTGCCCCTTCTACCTTCACGATGTCGCTGCCGTCCCCATTCATGCCCCACAAGCTATAGTCCTGGAGGTCTGGCCCCTTGAAGGCGGTGTAAACCACATAGTAGGATCTGAAAGATGTCGGCTCGGACACCGGCTCAGCGGTTGGCGTATTCTCGGGCGGGTTGTCCGTCTGCTTGGGCTCGGGCGCAACAGAGGTGGCCGAAGGCTCCACGGGCTGGGTGGTCGCCAATTCCGTCGCCGTGACCTCTACCGAGGGCGTTTTCTTGGTCTTTTTCCCGGAAGAGGTCGCTTCTGCTGCCGGTGTATCTGTGGGCTGAAGCACCGTTGGCGCTGCCGCAGCCTCAGTTGGCGTTACTGTAGCCTCAGGCGGAGTCTCCGTCGCAATTGGCGTAGCCGTGGCTTGAGGGAGGATCTCTGTCGGCGGAGGCGTATCGCTGGGTACAACCTCAGGCAAAGGGGTGAAGGTGGCCGTCACGACCACGATCACGGGTTCAGGGGTGAAAGTAGCTGTCACAACTACAATCTGCGTGGTCGGATCTGGCCCACTACATCCCAGCAGTACAGCCGCGACAACCAGAGTTAGCAGCAGGGGGGCAACAGCCCTTGTCCAGTGCGGGCGAGTCCAGGCACAGCGATTGGCATCAGTCACGCGGCCTCTCCCTCTCCAGAAAAGAAACCTGACCCAGCTATAGCCCGCGGGGGTCGCTGATCACACCGGTCAGCGCAGAGGCAGCAGCCGTGGCCGGGCTGCCCAGGTAAATCTCTGCATCGCGGCTACCCATACGCCCCCTAAAGTTCCGGTTCGCCGTCGAAATCGATCGCTCGCCAGGCGCCATGCAGCCTTCGTGCGCGCCCAGGCATGGCCCGCAGCCAGGGTTGAGCAGTGTAGCTCCTGCAGCCAGTAAGTCACGGATAACACCTGCGTCGATGGCCGACAACAGCACCTCACGGGACGCTGGCAGGACCAATAAACGCACGCTCGGCGCGATCTGCCGGCCGCGAAGAATGTCAGCTGCTGCCTGCAGGTCCTCCAGACGGCCGTTGGTACACGTGCCAATAATGGCCTGGTCGATCCGGGTACCCGCAGCCTCCGAGACTGGAACCGTATTGTCCACTCGGTGGGGCTTGGCTACCTGCGGTTCGAGCTTGCTCGCATCATAGTACAGCTCCCGAGCATAAATCGCATCCGGATCAGGAAGGATCTCCAGATATGCCTCAGCCGTGCGCCCTGCCAACCAGGCCCGGGTCGTGGCATCGGGGGCTACGTAGCCATTCTTGGCGCCCATTTCAGCAGCCATGTTGCACAGTACCTGGCGGCTGCCCACACTCATCGCCTCGATGGTCGGCCCGGCGAACTCTACAGACATATAGTCGGCACCACTGGCGCCAATGTCGCCAATGATGTACAGGATCAGGTCCTTGGCCGACGTCCTTTCAGGCAGGTCGCCCTCGACAACAATGCGCAAGCTTTCGGGCACACGCAGCCAAATCTCACCCGTGGCCATAACCGCCGCGGCCTCCGTACGCCCGATACCGGCCGCAAAGGCTCCCAGTGCCCCATGGCTGGGCGTATGCGAATCACTGCCCACGATGAGCATGCCGGGCAGGGCATGCCCATGCTCTGGCAGAACCTGGTGGCAGATTCCCTCACCGATGTCGTAAAAGGCCGCGATGCCCTGTTCCTGCACAAACTCGCGGGTCTCTTTGTGGCTTTGAGCATAGGTCTCGTTGGCTGCAGGAGTCACGTGATCGAGGATGATCACGTTCATACCAGGATCCGCCACCCGGTCCACGCCCATCTTGCGGAGTGTCTTGGCAATGGCCGAGGTATTGTCGTGAGTAAGGAGCTTGTCAGGTCGTACGGTCACTATCTGTCCCGGTACAACTTCATCCAGACCGGCCTTCAGGGCCAGGATCTTTTCTGCAAAGGTCTTACCCATGTGTCATGTACCCCCTCTTTGGGACTGGCACCCTGTTTCGCCTATTGTATTCCATTCGGTGCTAGATGTCAACATCACCGGCTTGGACTGCCAACTTGCAAACCCCCTGGGCTGATGCTATAATTGGACGTCTTTCTGGCAGCACCATTTTGGGCGGCCGCCCCTCTGGGCGAGCCGCCGTTTCAAACAGGGGGTAGAACCTTGGAGATGTTAGAGCATCAGTTGGTTGAATTCTTGACCAACTTGATCCAGACGATTGGCTGGTTTGGTGTAGTGGTCATTATGGCCCTCGAGAGCGCCAACATCCCCATTCCCAGTGAGGTGACCATGCCCCTCGCTGGCTGGATGCTGGTGCAAGCGCGAGAGGGGACATCGCTGCAAGCCTTTCTGCTTGGTGGGTTCTGGGGCGCCGTGGGGTGCACCATTGGCTCCGTGATCTCCTATTGGCTGGGTGCGTGGGGTGGCCGACCGTTGGTGGAACGCTACGGAAAGTATATCCTTGTCCACGAAGAGGATCTGGAGAAGGCAGATCGATGGTTTGCTCGCTGGGGCGACTGGGCAGCCTTTATCTCGCGGCTATTGCCCATCGTGCGGACCTTTATCTCCTTTCCCGCCGGGGTGGTGCGCATGAACTTTCCCCGCTTTACGGTCTATTCCTTCGTCGGTTCATTCATCTGGTGCGGGCTGCTGGCCATGGGCGGTTTCTACTTTGGCGAGCACTGGGAGGAGCTACGGGCCCTCATGCGCCCCTTTGACATCCCCATCGCCATCGTCATCATCGCTGCATTCATCTACTATATTTACCACCACATACGTAAAGGCTCCAAGAAAACCGCATTGGCTGATGCGGAGGCCACAGAATGACCCTCTCCCGTCCTCCGCTGCGCGATAGCTACGAAGGCCTATACAGCCAGGCGCAGATGGCGCAGCGCGCTGGCGACACAGACGCCGCTATCAGTCTCTACCGCCGTCTGGTCAGCAGACTGGGTCGCCTGAATGAGAGGATCCTGGGCCGGCGCCCTGATCTGGGCGAAATGCATCTGCGGGCTGGCCTCGAACTCACCGAGCTGCTCCGTGCAGAGGGCCGCTATGCTGAAGCCTACGAGACCAAGAACCAACTGACTACAAGCCATCCTCACATGGCCGAGGAGTGGCGGCGAGACCTGGCAGTCATGCGCGTTGCCAAAGGAGATGTCGACCCGGGCTTGGCCGAACTGCAGACCCTGGCCGAGGAAGACGCCGGCAACCCCGGGGGCTGGATCGCCCTTGGCAATGAGGCGCGCATTGAGGGCCGGTTCTCGGAAAGTCAGGCGGCACTCGACCGCGCTTTGGACGTCAGTAGCAGGGATAATCCCTGGGAGCTGGCCGACGTATATTTCCAGCGCTTCTTATTGTACAAGGAGATGGGAAGCCTCGACAATGCAGTTGCTGCCTGGGAAGAAGCAGTAAACTGGGACCTGGAAAAGAGATCCACAATCCGCGAACTGTACACCATGCTCGCCGACGCCGGTCGCTACAGCGAGGCGCAACAATACATCGACCAGGATGAGAACCCACTGCAAAGCGGTTTTCAGCGGGGGCTCATCGCCCAGCTAACCGGCAACAACACCAAGGCTCGCGACGAGTGGCAGGCAGTTGCAGAGCTGGATCCAGGTTCTTTCGAACGTGGGCATGACTGTTGGGTAGAATCAGTCTTGCGACTCGGCGATCCCGAGCCAGCACTGCGAGGACTTCAGGAGCTTCTGGCAAAGCTGCCAACACCACGGCTGCTGACACTCGCTGGCATTGCCTGGGCCATGCGCGATGATAAAGAACTGGCCAAGGCTCTTCTCCAACAATCCATCAAGCAGCTACGCCGGCATCGCCCACCAAAGCAAAAGCTGGACAGTACCGACTGGCGGCTGCTCAACTCGCTCATCACCGACGACAAGATGAAATCTGAACTCAAGCCTTACTTTGCCGTTGTCGAGACGGTCTGGGACTAGTCCATAGCCCTACGCCAGGCAGGCGAACTGCACGGTCACTGCCCATTGTTTGTGTTTGGATGGCCGTGGGTTCTATGCTATAATCCGCCGTTGTGCGATTGCCACCCTTTCCTGGTTAGGAATGGGACGGTGACTGACTGAGCGTTGTACTACTATTTTGCCCGCTCAATGACGGTATGTGAGGTCATAGTGCATGCGTTTTGCTGAGGCAGAACAAAAGTACCACCAACTGGAAAAGAAACTCGTCCAGGGTGAACTCTCTGAAGAGGGCTTTCTATCACAGACCGCAGAGTTGCGGGTGGTAGACGATACTGGCCGCCGTTGGATGCTCAGTGGCCGGAGCGGTCGTTGGCTTTTATACGACGGCCAGCAGTGGGTATTCTCCGAGCCCCCCGAGGATCAAGCGGTGATTGAGGTTGATGCCAGTCCGGAAACTGAGGCCGAAGAAACAGCCAGGGCAGAGGCAGAACCCCAGAGAGTGGAAGAAGTTGATGAGCCACCAAAAGCGGTTTCAGTCCCAGCCGCAGTACCCGAGTCTCTACCGCCAGAGCCAAGGGGTACCCAACCCCTTGCTGCTCGGCTGCTGACCATCGCGGCCGTAGGCCTCATTTTTGTTAGCTGCCTCATCGGTGGGGGCATCGCCAGCTGGGTATTCCTCCTGCGCAACATGGGGGATACCGAGCTCGTGCCCACGGATGTCCCGGTTGTGAGCATGGTAGAAACCTATACCCCGCGGCCGGCAACGCCCACATACACACCTACCTTTACACCCACTGCCAGCCGCACTCCGACCCCATCGATCACGCCCATTTCAAGTGCGACACCCATCCCGACCGACACCCCCGTCCCCACCAATACCGCGGTTCCCACAGCAACTTGGACACGCCCACCGTCGACGCCTACTTCTCAGCCCGCTGTCTCGTCTCCAACGACCCTCAGCAGGGCGCCCACGTCTGCTGCACCGACGGCGGTATCTGCTCTAGCGACTCCTACGACGCAAAGCGCCCAAACCTATACCATCAAGGTAGGGGACACTCTCTCCGAGATTGCGACACAATTTGGGGTGAGCGCCGCGGCGCTGGCCCAGGCCAATGGCATCACCAATGCGGCATTGATCCGTCCGGGGCAGGTCCTCGCAATTCCTGCGGCTGGTACGGCAGCGCCCGCCAGCGCCCAGACCTACACAGTAAAAGCAGGGGATACGCTGTCCGAAATCGCGACACGATTTGGAGTGAGCGCGACAGCCCTGAGCGACGCCAATGGCATCACCAATGCGGCCTTGATTCGTCCTGGCCAGGTTCTGGTGATCCCAGGCCCAGGTACAACGGCCGCAGTGGGATCCAATCAGCCCACGCCGACGTGGACGCCTATCATTGTGCGAACACCCAGTGTCTCTGCTACAACCAGAGCGACCGCCATCTCTACCCCCGGCACCGCCACAGCCAGCCCAACGACTACCGCGAGCACGTCTACGCCTACGCCTACACCCACCAACAGCCCAACACCTACACCAACCAAGAGCGGGCCCACGACCACACCCAAGCCGACCTCTGTCCCGACGGCAAAGCCAGCAGATCTATCTGGAAAGATCGCCTTTACTGTGTGGAACCCGTACAACCACAAGTATGAACTCAATGTCAGCCGCATTGACGGCAGTGGTCGCAACATGCTTGGTGAAGGATTCCGCCAACCCCAGTTCCGGCAAGATGGCAACTTGCTGGCCGTCAACGGCGATGGGGCGTCGAATTTCGAGCACCTGGTGACCATGAATCCTTCGGGAGGCGAAAGGTCCGGAGTCAGCAACTATGCGGAGGACAGTTATCCCACCTGGTCGCCTGACGGCGCCATTGTCGCCTATTCCTCCGGTTCCTGGGGGGATGGAAGAGTCCGGCTGGGCATTGTGCACGACATGTTCGGTGTGCAGCAAAACTGGATCCCCCTCGGAAACCTGCAGGTCGAGGGCAAGTTCCCCTTCTGGATGGCCGATGGGCGCATCGTCTACCAGGGTTGTGACTCAGCTGGGGGAGGTGGCAACTGTGGACTGTATTGGGTAGGAGCCGGCGGCGGCGACTATCACCGCTTGACCAACCACGAGAGGGACACAGCACCCTCGGGCTTTGGAACCCGCGTGGCCTATATGTCTGATCGCGATGGGAACTGGGAGGTGTACGCCCTCGATATGAACGGCGGCGCAGCGCCCATACGGCTGACCCAGAATCCTGCCCAAGATGGCTTGCCCACCTGGTCGCCCGATGGTAAATCGATCGCATTCGTCTCCAACCGGGGCGGAGCATGGGCCATCTGGGTGATGAACGCCAATGGCAGCAACCAGCGCAAGCTCTTTGACTCTGGGCGGCGGGTACGGTGGCGGTGAGTATGACTGGACGACTGAACGGATCTCCTGGGCGCCGTAATATCCGCTGGGATTTGATCCCGTCTCGCAACGAGGCCTATAGCGCCAGCCTTTTGGCACTATAGGCCTTGGACTGAGAAGACGGGGCTGGGATAGACTATGTCAGAGAGGCAAGGTGCAGGTCGCCAGCAGGGGAGCCGTGCAATGACTTTGGAGAGCTTGGGTGCTCTGGTCCTGATCCTGGGGTTGGTCACCGTACTATTCATAAGCAGCGCTCCCATCTCCTCCAGCCACCCGGTGCTGGGCACACCGACCCATACGCCAGCCCCGATCGTCGTTGTGGTTGCAGCCCCAACCAAAAGTCCGGTACCGACGGCCACGCCCACACAGCGTCCTACGGTGACACAGGCGCTGACGTCCACAGCTACACAGCGCCCCACAGCCACCGCAACCCTCACACCGGCCCCAACTGAAACTCCGACTCTGACACCTACCGGCATTACTCCGCCGCCTGCGGCAGCCGCTTCTCACCTGTGGCTGTCATCTCCCATTCCTCTGGACAGTACGGGCGACCGGTACCCCGGAACCTACTTTCCCTACGGCGCCACCATAGAAGGACGCTACTACCGGCACCATGGCGTGGACTATATGAACCCCACCGGTACGCCGATACTGGCCGCAGCGGCAGGGCGCGTCATCATCGCTGGCAACGACCTGGAGACCGTCTTTGGCGTCAAACCTGACTTCTATGGCAACCTTGTGGTCCAGGAACTGGATCAAAGATACCAGGATCAGCCTGTCTATCTGATCTACGGGCACCAGTCGGAAGTCTTGGTCAAAGCGGGCGATCACCTGGAACCTGGCGACGTCGTAGGCCTAGTCGGCATGACTGGCGTGGCCATCGGCAGCCACCTCCACCTAGAGGTACGCTATGGCGAAAACGAATATGCGGACAGCCGCAACCCCATCCTTTGGCTCCAGCCCGAGGACGGACAGGGAATCATCGCCGGCCTGGTGGTCGATGCGCAGGAACAACCGGTCTCCGAAACACCCGTGACCTTCTTCCGTGCTGCCGAGCCTAGCAAGTGGTGGCGGCAAACCTTGACCTATGCCGGCCAGGATCCCAAGGCGCCAGGGACTCCCCTTGGCGTCGATGACCAGATCGGCGAGAACTTTGCCTTGGGCTACGTACCTGCGGGCGACTACCTGGTCAAAGCTCAGATCGGGGCAAAGTCCTACGTCCAGCCGGTGACCGTGGCGGCTGGAGAAGTTGCCTTTGTCCGGATCTCAGCGGCAGAGTGACCTGCTTCCCGTACCAAAGCAGATATCAGAGAGAAACGGCGCCAGTGCGAGCCAGGCGCTGTTTTTTTGTCCATCATTCAGTTGGTGGCCCCAGTTCTCATGCCGGGTCCAACTCCCGGGGTGCCGTGTACATGGCCACGATGTTCTCCAGCGGGGTGTCGGCCTGGAGATAGTGGGCCGACGTACAGATGTATCCGCCCCCTGCACCCAGCACCTGGCATCGATCTCGAACTTCAGCCTCTACCTCAGCCGGCGTGCCGTGGGGCAGGGTGTGCTGGATGTCGATGGCACCATGGAAGGCCAGCCTGTCACCAAACTCGGCCTTGATGCGGGCCATGTCCATGCCCGCCGCGCGTGGCTGCAGCGGGTTCAACACATCGATGCCCATCTCGTCCACAAAGGCAGCGATGAATGGGTAGATCGCCCCGCAGGAATGGTACATGATCTTGACCGGGTACCTGGCCGCCCGGATGGCCGCATTCAGGCGCTGGTGTCGGGGCAGGATGTACTTGCGCCACATCCGCATCGACATGAGGGGGGAATTCTGAATGCCCACGTCATCATAGGTGTAGACCATATCCAGCAGTCCACCCGCGGCCTCGATGACGCGCACGGTGTTTTCAATATAGACGTCGGTAAATCGGTCCATGATGGCGCAGGCCACTTCAGGCTTGTCCACCAGGTCCAGGAGAAAGCGCTCAAAGCCGCGCAATGCCCACGACCACTCAAAGACGCCACCGACCTCATAACGCAGGTGGTAGCGCAGGTCGCCGGTCAACTGCTCGCATTGCTCCCGCACCGACGACACATCCCAGTCATCAGGGCTGGCCCAATCCCAGCTCAAAACGTCTCCAGCGGTCTCGGCTTCGGCCAGAGGATGCCCCGCGTACTCGTCATAGGTGCTGAACTCGTTGGTCACAGAGCGGCGATGGGTACCCCAGGCGTCGATGTAGGTGCCATCGGGCAGGTTGCGAGCCTTGGTGCCCACATAGCCCGTCCTGACCATGCGGCAGTCGATCCCCAACAAGCGCAGGATCTCCTCCTCATCGTTAGCACCCAAGCCCGTGCGTAGTTTGTCCCAGACTTCAGGCACCGCCCAGAAGTCAAAGGGAACCCTGTCCGGCTGGCGGTGAGCCAGGGCTGTTTCCACACGCTGCCATGGGCTCAGGTCCGAGTCCTCGGGCCGCCCGTAACATTCCTCCAGATGGATTCGCAAGTCCTTGGACTTTGCCAAGATCTCCTCGCTCAACCTCAGCCTTGACCTAAATCACTGTTTCTCGTACGGCTTTCCCTCGGCCGCCGGTGGTCTGGAGCGACCCACGACTCCTGCTACAACGATGATGGTCAGGATGTAGGGTGCCATCTGCAGGAACTCGGGCGGGATCGATTCGTTGATAAAGGGCAGCAGAGGCCTGATGATCTGCATCTTGACCTGCAGCGCGTTGGCAAAGCCAAAGAGTAGGGCGGCCAGGAAGGCGCCAAATGGGTTCCAGTTGCCAAAGATCATGGCCGCCAGGGCCACAAAACCCTGTCCCCGGGTCATTCCGTCCTCAAAGGTCCCCACAATGCCCAGCGAAAAGTAGGCCCCGCCGATTCCGGCGATCAGGCCACCGACAATGACGCTGATGTAGCGCGTGCGATTGACGTGGACGCCGACCGTGTCGGCAGAGCTGGGATGCTCGCCGCAGGCCCGCATCCGCAGGCCCCAGGGGGTGAAAAAGATCAGGTAGTTGACCGCCACCAGCAGGATGAGCATGATGTAGACCGTAGGCTGGTTGACGAACAGAATCGGGCCAATGATGGGTATCTCGGACAATACGGGGATGGCTATTAGCTGAAAGGAGCCGGGATTACTCAGTCCGGCCGGCTCCAGGATGCGGAGGTTCAGGAAGCGCGTGCCTCCGGCGGCCAAGATGTTGATCACCGTACCAGAGATAATCTGGTCCACTTTGAACCGGATCGACAGCACGGCGTGGAGCAAGGCCATCAGCCCGCCGGTCAGGCTGGCGGCCAGCAGGCCCAGCCACAGGCTATCAAAGATGCTGGCAAAGGCTACGGCAGCGAAAGCGCCGGAGAGCATCATGCCTTCGATGGCAATGTTGATGATGCCCGAACGCTCGCAAAAGATGCCGGCCATGGCGCCCAGGGTCAATGGTGTCGCCGCCGTCAGGGTGGCGTTGAGCATGCCTGGCAGGTTCATGCTTGTGCCGCTGGTGGCCCATACCAGAAAGCCAAAAGCAGCCACCAGGGCCACCAACCAGGCAGCCACGGCCCACAGAGAAGTCAGGCTGCGAAAGAGTCGCATGCCAGCCACAAAAAAACAAAAGGCGCCGATCATGTACAGCGTAGCCCGTGATGGCAGGGCCAAGAGTGTGCCCAGCACCTCGTCAGTAAAGACCGATTGGTCACCCGCCTGGGCGCTGTAGCCTCCGAGAAAGAGAAAGAACGCGCCCAGAACCACGAGCAACAGAATGCCCATCAGGTCGCGTCGACTCATGCCAAGCGTTCTGGGTGCATCAATGCTTTGTGCTTGAACTGTCATGTCTGCCCTCCCCTACGCTCCCCATCCACGCGAGAAGACCGGTTCCTCTACCTCTTCCTCCTTGGGCTTGCGGAGACGGTAGAGCATGCGGATGATTTCTGGCGCCGCAATAAAGATGATGACCAGGGCCTGGATGATCTGCACGATCTCCGTTGGAACCCCGGCGACAGACTGCATGCGGGCTGCCCCAGAGCGCAGCATGCCGAAGAGCAGGCTGGCGCCCACAACACCTGCGGGATGGCTCTTGCCCAAGAGTGCCAGGGCGATGGCGTCAAAACCATAACCTGCTTGGAAGCCAAGGGCGATGTTGTGGGTAATGCCCAGACCCTGGACTACGCCGGCCAGGCCGGCCAGACAGCCGCTCAAGAACATGGCAATGACAAAGGTCCGGCCTACCTTCATGCCCGCGTAGCGTGCCGCATCGGGATTGGCGCCCACGGTCCGCAAGCCAAAGCCCCAGACCGTTCGAAAGAGGAACCAGCCGGTAAGCGCTGCCACCAGGAGAGCCAGGACAAAACCCCAATGGAGCGTAACCGGATGGTCTAGAAAGCGGGGCAGGTAGGCGCTCGGAAGGATCTCTTGGGTCCTGCAGGTACCCTGGGTCTTCTCCAAGGGTCCGCAAAGGAGCCACTCACTAAGCCGATACACCACATAGTTGAGCATGATGGTGGTGATTACCTCATGAGCACCAGTTCGCGCCTTTAGAAAGCCGGCGATGGAGCCCCATAGTCCTGCAGCGGCAGCCCCAATGATGACTGTTAGAGGCAGGTGAAGTCCCGCCGGAAGACCGGTGAGGGAATAACCGACAAAGACAGCAACCATCCAGCCGATACCAATCTGCCCCTCAGCGCCGATGTTAAAGAGACCAGCGCGAAAGCCCAGGGCCACAGCCAGGCCAGCAAAGATATAGGGCACCGATTGGACTAGGCTGTCGCTGGGCCCACGCAGGGCACGCAGAAGAGGCTTGAGCCCTTCTCCGCTCAAGGTCTCACCCAGGGCCCCAAGGATCTGCCGGGGGTTGCCCAGCGCACCCTCGTACAGTGCCTTGTAAGCCTCAGCCAGATTGCTCAGTCCTACCTGAATGGCCACCAGAAGCCCCTCGGCCTGCATGGTCTGGTACACTTCCTGGTCGGTGAGGATGAGCACGATACCGCCAATAAGCAGGGCCGTGAACACCGATAGCGCCGGAATGACCAAACCTCGCAGCCGGGTGGCCAGCCATTGCTTCATCCAAGGCCAGCCGCCACGTCCGATGGACACGATGGCCAGCACACCGAGAGCGATCAAGAGCGTGATGGGCCACAGCCCCAAGGCGATCAATAGAAGCAAGATAAGCCACTTGCTCAGGAGAATAGCAATGGTCGCCAGCAGCGCCACAATTGCCAGCCGCACCCACAGGGGCAGGCCAGCAAAC
This sequence comes from uncultured Chloroflexia bacterium, assembly GCA_963700285.1. Lineage (GTDB taxonomy): Bacteria > Chloroflexota > Anaerolineae > JAAYZQ01 > JAAYZQ01 > CAWANP01. Next base: position 52,727 of record CAVOXA010000010.1, read on the forward strand.
CCTCGCCGCGTTCCAACTTCGACCGGTGGGTCGCTTCCCCACCGAGGAGGAGTTTGTTCTTCAGCCAACAGAGTCACCTCCTTCTTCGGCGTGTTGCGTCGTCCCAGCGATCTCGCCGGGTATGCCCCCTTTTGTCGCGTTTCGCGGCTCCCCCTCGAGGGAGGCGCCGGCCATGAGCAGGCCCAGCTCTTCGCGGGTGACGTCCTCAGCGTCCATGGTACCTACGATCTTGCCCTCGTACATCACTGCAATCCGGTCCGACAGGGCCATGATCTCGTCCAGTTCGACAGAGACCAGCAGCACGGCGACCCCCTCATCACGTTTTTCAATGAGCCTGCGATGGATATACTCGATTGAGCCAACATCCAGGCCTCGCGTCGGCTGGGCAGCGATGAGCAGCTTGATGGGCCTGGAGAACTCGCGGGCGACGATGACCTTTTGCTGGTTGCCGCCCGAGAGGTTTTGGGCTGGAAGGGTGATGCTGGGTGTCCGAACGTCAAACTCCGCTGACACCTTGCCGGCATAGTCGTAAACTGTATCGAACTGGATCTGCGGCCCTTTGGCAAAGGGTAGTTGATAGTAGGTATTCAAGATCAGGTTGTCGTAGATGGGAAAGCCCAGTACCAGGCCGTCTCGCTGGCGGTCTTCGGGGATGTGAGCCACGCCCAACTCGGTGATGGTACGAGGCATGGCATTGGTCACGTCCTGGCCCATGATGCGGGCCGACCCATCAATGGCCGGGTGGAGCCCCGTAAGGACCTCGACCAATTCTGTCTGGCCATTGCCCTGGACACCGGCTATGCCCAACACCTCGCCGGCCCTGACAAACAGGTCCACGCCGCGCAGGATCCTCTGGCCTCTGGAGTCATCAGCCGCGAGCCCTGTCACCTCCAGTACCACATCGGCGGGAGAAGCCGGCCCCTTGTCCACGATCAAGGTCACCTCGCGCCCGACCATCATCTCGGCCAGATCTTCTTCCGAAGACTCGGCCGGCGTCGTCTCGCCCACCACCCGGCCATTGCGCAGGACAATGACGCGGTCGGCAATGGTCATGACTTCTTTGAGCTTGTGAGTGATAAAGATGATCGACTTGCCCTGATCCACCAGGCCATGCATGATCTCGAACAACTCCTCTGTCTCCTGGGGGGTAAGCACTGCAGTTGGCTCATCGAGGATCAGGATCTCGGCCTCGCGGTAGAGCGTCTTGATGATCTCCACACGCTGCTGCACGCCCACCGGCAGGTCCTCAACCAGCGCGTCGGGGTCCACGGCCAAACCATATTGCTCCGACAGGTCGCGGATGCGCTGCGACGCCACGCGTCTGTCCAAAGATGTCGTAATCTCGCGCACCGGTGGATAGGAAGCGGCGGAAAAGAGGATGGCCAGGAAAACGAGCGCCGGGATCCACTGGCGTCCGTCCATGGCGAAGGCCAGGCCAGCAAAGAGTGCAAAGCTGACCACAGCAACGATAGGAGAATATACACGGAACCGAAACCGGCTGAGGTGCCCAAGCGCGACTGCGAGGCCATAGAGGGCCGCCACAGCTCCCGCACCTGCGAGGGCGGCTAGGAGCCACTGTCCCACGTTGTTAAACGCAAAGAGGCTACCCACAGAAAAGAGCAGGGCTGTGACCCCGCTCGCCAGCACCAACGACTTCCAGGAAAAGGAGAAGCGCGTCGGCTCGGTGCCCATCACAATGTTCTCGGCCACGGTAAAGACAGGGACCAGTTGAAAGTGCTGGTGGACCATGCCGATGCCCAATTCGATTGCATCGTTGGGATCCTTGATCTCAACTGGAGCGCCCCGGATCTCGATCTCACCCTCATCCTGGGAATAGAGACCATAGATCATGTTCATCAAGGTGCTCTTGCCGGCGCCGTTCTCGCCCAAGAAGGCCAAAATCTCGCGCTGCTGCAGCGAGAAGCTAACGCGGTCATTGGCCAGCACCCCAGGGAAGCGCTTGGTTACATTGCGTGCCTCCAGAATGGGGACCATCGTCGCTCCCTTCTACCAAAACGGATTGGCAGGACTGGCGGATCGCGGCGCGTCACGCCTGAGATCCGAAAATCCTGCCAATCCGTTGTTCCTCTGCGAACGGTGCCGGGACCACTGGCGCACCTACGGTCCTTGCACCGTTCTCAGATCTGTTTCGAAAGACTCCTTGCACAAGCAGGCGAACGAGCGCCTGATCTCGCAAGGATCGTAGTTGTTCGGCTATTCCGACGGCGGCCAGCCGGTCGAAAGATCGCCAGCCATGATGCCCTCTACGATCGCCTCGACTTCGGCCGCTCAGCTCGGCGGGTATCTCTCCCTCAAAGTCGTGGAAGGGCGCCAGACCCACGCCGCCATTCGCCAGTGTACCGATGTACAGCGAGCCACCGGGGAACTCGCCCTTGGTCTTGGCCTCAGTCACCGTAAACACAGCATTGTCCAGCCGCTTCATGACACGAGCGTGATCAGGATGTCCTTCTCGTTGGGCAGCGTAAAGTACTGGTCCACGTCCACGCCGACGCCCCACTTGCCACGCTCCTTGGCCGCGGCCAGACCACCATTGCCCGTCTTGCCGCCCACGCCAAAGATCACGTCCACACCCTCGTCGATCAGCGAGTTGCCCTGGATCTTGCCCTCGTCCGGCGCCTCAAAGTCGCCCACGTAGACGCCCTTGACCTGCACGTCCGTGCCCTTCTCCTGCGTTGTAGTACTCCACCCCGGCCTCGTAGGCCACGATGAACTGCTCCACCGGCGGAATCTGCATGCCGCCGATCCAGCCCACCTGCGGATCGTCCGGATCCTGCAGCGACCGCCCAGCCTGCCGCCAGGTAACCCGATGGGGAACGCCGCCTCGTCTACGTTAAACACGATGCCCGCTACGTTCGGGATCGGCGGGTCGTAGGCAAAGTCGATGATGGCCATGTTGGTGTCGGGATACACCTCCGCCATCTTGGCCGTGGCGTCGCCCAGCAGGAAACCCACCGTGAAGATCAGGTCGTAGCCCTGCTCGGCAAACTCGGTGATGTTCTTCTCATAGTCCGCCTGGGCCTGGCTCTCGATGAACTGGGACTGCACGCCCAGCTCTTCCTGGGCCCGCTCCAGCCCATCCCAGGTGTTCTCGTTAAAGCTGGCATCGTCGATGCCGCCCACGTCCGACACCATGCCGACCTTGAGGCCCTCGCCGGGTCGCCTCTGCACCTTCTGGCGGCTCGCCCCAGCCGGTCCAGATCTCGCCGGCGATGATGCCCTCCTGGATCGCCTCGACTTCGGCCTTCAGCTCGGCGGGTATCTCGTCCCTCAAAGTCGTGGTAGGGCGCCAGACCCACGCCGCCATTCTCCAGCGTGCCGATGTACAGCGAGCCACCGGGGAACTCGCCCTTGATCAGCGCCTCGGTCACGCGTAAACACAGCATTGTCCAGCCGCTTCATGCACGAGCGTGATCAGGATGTCCTTCTCGTTGGGCAGCGTAAAGTACTGGTCCACGTCCACGCCGACGCCCCACTTGCCACGCTCCTTGGCCGCGGCCAGACCACCATTGCCCGTCTTGCCGCCCACGCCAAAGATCACGTCCACACCCTCGTCGATCAGCGAGTTGCCCTGGATCTTGCCCTCGTCCGGCGCCTCAAAGTCGCCCACGTAGACGCCCTTGACCTGCACGTCCGTGCCCTTCTGCTGGTTGTAGTAGTCCACCCCGGCCTCGTAGGCCACGATGAACTGCTCCACCGGCGGAATCTGCATGCCGCCGATCCAGCCCACCTGCGGATCGTCCGGATCCTGCAGGACCGCCCAGCCCGCCGCCAGGTAACCCGATGGGGAAAGCCGCCTCGTCCACGTTGAACACAATGCCCGCTACGTTCGGGATCGGCGGGTCGTAGGCAAAGTCGATGATGGCCATGTTGGTGTCGGGATACACTTCCGCCATCTTGGCCGTGGCGTCGCCCAGCAGGAAACCCACCGTGAAGATCAGGTCGTAGCCCTGCTCGGCAAACTCGGTGATGTTCTTCTCATAGTCCGCCTGGGCCTGGCTCTCGATGAACTGGGACTGCACGCCCAACTCTTCCTGGGCCATCTCCAGCCCATGCCAGGTGTTCTCGTTAAAGCTGGCATCGTCGATGCCGCCCACGTCCGACACCATGCCTACCTTCAGGCCGCCTTCTTCTTCCGGCTCAGCAGCAGGGGCCTCGGTGGGTTCGGGGGCCGGTGCCTCGGTGGGCGCGGCCGCTGCCTCGGTAGGTTCCGGCTTGGGCTCCGGTGTGGCTCCACAGCCAGCCAGCGCCAGGGATAGGACCAGCAGCGCTACCATGGTAGCAAACATCCACTTTTTCATCGTTTTCCTCCTTTGGTTGGAACTATGTAACACTCTTCTAGTAGGTATGAACAACTGATTATGGACACGAGGAAAGTCTGGTCGATGGGCTACCTCCTTGTCTCGTTTGGGCCTGGATGAATTCCAACCCACCGGCTCGCATTATACCCCATCTCGCCCACATTGGCAAGCTCTTTGCACACTGATGAAACAGTGGCGACTTTCTTAACGGAGGGAGCCCCAAGGGCTGATACCTTGCAAGCCAAGTACTCTACCCGGCAAGAGGCGGGACCTGAATCCCGTCCTACCCAAGGGCACCACATTACAGTGGCGGGAGACCACCTGCTGGCTGCTCACTGGGCTGCTGTGCCGGACTGGTTTGAATCACCTCACGGGTGCCGCTGCCGCCCGGGGCAGGACCAATGATGCCCTGTTCTTCCATCGTTTCGATTAGCCTGGCGGCTCGCGAATAGCCGATGCGTAGTTGGCGCTGAAGCATCGAGACCGAAGCGCGCTGGTGCTCCTGAACGATGGTGATCGCCCTGGGCAACAGTTCATCCTGGTTTGCGGCCTGCGCCTCGGAGTCTTCTATCTCCTGCCACATCTTTCGTTGGACCACCTCCTCGGGCAGGACCGGCTCTTGAGCCAAACGCACTCCCTTCCAGTAACGCACCAACGCCGCTAATTCCTTGTCCGACACAAAACAGCCCTGGAGGCGAACCAACTTGCTGGAATCGGGGGCCATAAACAGCATATCGCCCCGGCCCAGCAGCTTGTCCGCCCCTGCGCTATCAATGATCACACGCGAATCAACCTGGCTGGTCACGGCAAAACTGATGCGCGCCGGAAAGTTGGCCTTGATAAGTCCGGTGACGACATCCACGCTGGGCCGTTGGGTAGCGATGACCAGGTGGATACCCGTGGCCCGCGCCATCTGGGCGAGGCGACAGATGGCACGCTCTACCTCATCGGGCGCGACCATCATCAGATCGGCCAGTTCATCGATGACCACCACGATATAGGGCAACGGCTTTTTTCCCTTGGCGATCAGCTGTTGGTTATAGACATCAATGTTCCTGGCCCTTGCCTGGTTGAACTGCTTGTACCGATCGTCCATCTCGCGCGTGGCCCAGTTCAGCACCCCGACCACCCGTTCCAGCTCGATGACCACCGGCGCTCGTAGGTGGGGAATGCTGTTGTAGGTCGTTAGCTCTACCATCTTGGGATCAACCATGATGAACTGGACATCATCAGGGGTACGGGTACAGAGCAACGAGGCAATGATCGAGTTCACGCACACGCTCTTGCCCGAACCGGTGGCACCGGCGATGAGCAAGTGAGGCAGCGTCGCCAGATCAGTGGCGATGGGATTGCCCGCGACATCCTGGCCAAGGGCAATGGGCAGGGGTCCTTTGATCTTGCGGAAGGGATCGCTCTCCAGCACAGTACGCAAGGCCACCAAGGCGATCTCGGAGTTGGGGACCTCGATGCCAACGATGGAGCGGCCGGGCACCGGCGCCTCAATTCGAATGGGCGAAGCGGCTAGCGCCAGCGCAAGGTCATTGGACAGGCCAGAGATCTTGCTAACCTTGATCTTGGACCGGGTGACCCGGCCGTTGCTGTTTCGCCTTTCGATGTAACCGGGCTCCACGCCGAACTGGGTTACGGTCGGCCCCTGGTTTACCTCGACTACCTTGGCCGGTACAGCGAAACTGGACAGCGTATCCTCAATGATCCGCACCCGCTCGCGGATCTCGGTCTGGCTCAACTCTTGCTCTTCGGATTTTTCCAGTATTTCGTCCATCGCTGGCAGATGCCACGTCCGCTCGCCACCAATGATACGTGGAAAGACACTGCCAGATGGACGCATGGGTGTCAGCCCAGCCTCTGCTTCAGTGGATGGCAGTTCGCGCAAAGGCTGGCCCTGCAGTAGTGGATCTTTCCCGCGATGCGGCAGCTCGATGCGCGGCAACCGTGCCTGGTCCGGTACCCGCCGGACCGCGTCAATCACAGCCAACCACATCTCGCCGAGCGACTTGCCCAGCACAATGATCAGACAGATGATCAACAACATCACCAGCACGAGTACCGCCGCCGGCGTGCCAAATCCCGACACCAGCAGCCCACTCAACCCATAGCCCACGTAACCGCCACCACCGCCTTCAGCGGCTATAGACCGGGGATCGTCTCCACCAACAATCAGGTGCAACAAGGCCAGTCCGAACACAAAAAAGAACAGTACGCCCCATGGTTTCCCTGGCTCGATGTTCAATTTTCGATCGAATCCCAGAAAGGTCAACCAAAGGCCTGCCGCAGCGAACCAGACCGGCATCAACCATACGCCCCAGCCAACCCCCGACCGCAGGAAACCGATCCATAGATCCATCGCTGCTCCGCGCTCGACGGGAATGAGGCTCAGTAAGGTCAGAAGAGCCACCAACAGCAGGAGGATGCCAAAAACCTCGGGACGCAAGATGCCGCCCAGCTCCAGTCCGCTGCCTGGTTTCTTTGTTTTACTCCTCTTTGTCATCGCTTTTCCTACGCCTCGACCCTATTATACCCTTTCTTTGCTATGCGCGCAAATGTTCTAATCGGGCCGAAGATGGTGCAATCTGCCTATTGTAAGCTGATCTGCGAGCCCTGCTCTGTCTTGACCACCTCGATGCGGACCGGAAAGGCGTCCTTTAGTTCTTCGATGTGGGTGATCACCAGGATGCGGGCGAAATCATCCTGGATGGAATTGATAGCTTCAACGAGGCGGCCCCGCCCCTCAGCATCCTGGGTACCAAAACCCTCGTCAATGACCAACAGTTGAAGCTGGGCGCCAGCGCGCCGGGCCAACAGCTTGCTCAAGGCGATGCGGATGGCAAAGTTGACGCGAAAAGCTTCTCCTCCCGAAAACAGCTCGTAGGGCCGGGTTCCCAGATCGTCGGCAATGTTGATGTCCAGCGTCTCGACAGTATCGCCCTTGAGCGTTTCGCGCTGGGTCTCAAAGCGGACGTGCATCCGGCCCTCGGTCATGCGCGATAGCAAGTTGTTGGCCTCAAACTCGATCTCGGGGATGGCTGCTTCGATGATCATGGCCTGGATGCCTTTCTTGCCAAATGCCAGGCGCAATTCGTCATAGACAGCCTTTTCCTCGGCCCGCTGCTTGCGGCTGGCCTCGTGCCGCGACCGTTCCTCGGCCAGATAGTGGCAATGGTCCAGTTTCTGCTGGGCCGCACCCAGGGCAAGGCGGGCCCTGGATGACTGGGCCTGGAGTTCATCGACTCCTCGTGCTCGAGCCTCAACCTCAACCAACACACCCGGCAAACGAGCCACATCGCTGGCCAGTGACTCCCGCTGCTGCCGGTCATCGGCCAGAGATTTCTGCCAGCGGCTCTGCCGGGTCAGGAGATCCTGCAACGCGGCACGATCCTCGTCCACTCGCTCTTGGGCGGCCTGGAGCTGCCGGTACAGTTCCTCAAAGTCGCCCAATTCGGCAGCCTTGGCCTTGGCTGCCTCGTGGGCAATGCGGTCGTAGCCCAAGCGCTCCAGTTCAACGGACAGCCGGGCGAGTTGGGTCTGCTCATCGACGGCATAGTCACCCGCCTGCAGGCGGGCCTGTAGCGCGGATAACTCTGCGCCTACTGAGTCCAGGCCGGTTGAAGCTGCCTGAGCCTCCTTGAGAGCCTGCTCCAGTTGGGCCTCCTGTCGCTGCACCGCAGTCTGCCCTGAGAGTTCATGCTCTAGCCGGCCTATCTCCGCTTGCAGCCTTTGCTGTTCGCGCTCGATCTCCCGGCCCCGGGCAGAATTCGCCCGGTAACTGTCAGCCAGCGCTCTGCCCTCGCCTTTGATCTGAGACAGCACCTGGTCTCGGTGATCATCGGACAAAGCCTGGCCACATACGGGGCATTGCGCTTCGCCTGTCTCCCGTTCCAGCAGTTTCATTCTTTCTTCTAGTTCATCGATCTCGCGGCGAAACTGCTGGTTGTGCACTTGCAGGCCCGCAGCTTCCTCGGCCAGGGCCTGACTCTGAGTTCGGGCCCCGTCGCGCTGCGCTCCCTGCCCCGCCAGAAGGTCCAGTCGCTCGCGAACCTCAGCAAGCCGGCGCTCGTGGAGCGGCAGTTGCGCGGCCCGGCCATCCAATTCCTGAGCCCGCTCGGCCAGGCGCCCCACCTTCAGATCGAGTTGGTGGCGGGCTGCATCCACCACGCGCTCCATCTCGTGCTGCCGGGTTCGGAGTCGCGTGTACCGAGCCAGCCTTTCATTCCATGTACCCTCGGCATGGCGGGCCTTGACCAAAGCAGCGTAGCCCTCCTCAACCTGCCGTCGTTCAGCGAGCAGTCTTTCGTTTGCGCCAATGCGTCGCTGCCGCTCAGAGATCTGCGCCTCAATCTCGCCCACTTCCTGCTCGGCGCGGGACATCCGCCGCTCCAGGTCTTGCAGGCGAGCCTGCTGGGATTCGAGTGACTGCTGTTCGTGACGGATTTCCCGCAGTAGGGTCTCTGCCTCCTTGACCGATGCACTCAAGCCGGCTACGAGTTCCATGGCCCGAGCCAGTTCAACCTTGTACTCGGGCTGGCGAGCCAGTTCCCGATCTACATCCCGGAGCAGTCCGTCCAACTCCGCCACCTGGCGGTCCTTTTCCTTGGCCCTGTCCTTGGCCCGCTGTTCGTACTCGTCATACAGACTCAAACCTAGGATATCGCCCAGCACTCGCTTCCGCTCGACTGGCGTCCGGGTAGTAAAAGCGTCGGCCTTGCCCTGTAGCAAAAAGGCCGAATTGGTAAAGGTCTCATAGTCCATGCGGAGTAGGCGGTCGATGGTCGCCTGCGTAGCACGAATCGTAGGCTCGGCGATGGTACCAAACTGGCCATCGTGCTGAACCTGCAGATCCAAAAGGGTACGGCCTCGCTTGGCGCTGTCGCGCTTGCGCAGTACGCGGTAGACCAACCCACCCAGGCCAAAGATGAACTCGACCTCCATCTCCGACTCGCCGAGATGGATTAGCTCGTCGTCACGCTTGGCGCGGGCCTTGCCCCACAGGACCCAGGTCATGGCATCCAGCAAGGCTGACTTGCCATGGCCATTGGCTCCCGTCAGACAGGCCAGGTGGATGCCGTCAAAAACCAGGGGCGGCACATTGTCACGATAGCACATAAAGTTGCGGACGCGGAGCTGAAGTGGGATCAAGGTTCTCTATATCCTCTGTGATCCAAGTAGGGAGGCCCCGGCCACACGTACATGGCCGGGGCCGTTGCCCAAGCTAGAGCGGGAGACGGGATTCGAACCCGCGACAGTCTGCTTGGAAGGCAGATACGCTACCACTGCGTTACTCCCGCACACTCGGGGCGGTCGGTTCCGAACCGGCCGCATGGAAAGTATACCCGATTTCGGTTCCCCTGTCAACAGGGGTTGCCTACGTCTCACTATTTCTTTGTTGCAGCGTGAACGTACTTGACGGCGTGCTTAAAGACAGCGACCTCCAGACCATCTTCTCGCTTTAGAAACAGGGTGTATTGATCGTAGGCCTTGAGTACGCCTTGAACCGCTTTCCCATCCAGGAAAGCGATCAGGACTTCTCTGCCCTTCAGGCCCTGCAGAAACTGGTTCTGCGTCTGCTTTGGCATCTGGGTTGCTTCACTGGACATCTAGATCTCTCCTGGTATTATAGATTTTGTGGGTGGTTGACACCACCACCATTTGTGATAAGGTATCTCCGCCCCACCATGTGGCGAGGCCGGAGCCCGTTGAATAAAGCGGGAGACGCACAGGGTGTCTGTCCCGTTCCGGCCTTAGCAGCGGGGACACCCATTTGGAGGTACCAGCTATGAGCCGAAAGAAACGTACTCACCTGCGGGGTGAGCGAGGACAAGCCTTTGCCAACAAGATTCGAGGCATACCCTTGGAGCAGATCCTGTGCGTCTCCCTGGACATCCACAAGTACTTTCACGTAGTGATGATCCACAATGCCTTGGGCGAGATTGTGATGTCGACGTTCGAGATTGACATTTTCCAGACCGGGTTTGATTGTCTGTGCCAGGCCATCGACAGGGCGGTGACTCAGACGAATGCCAAGATTGTCTTGGTCGGCATGGAGCCGACCGGGCATTACTTTGAGAGTCTGGCCCGACATCTGAACAACAGACCTCAGCCCGTGACGCTGATCAACAGCTTCGCTGTCAGCAGGAACCGGGACCAGCAGATGATGCATCGAGAGAAGGATGACGAGATCGATACTGCGGCTATTGGCGACCTGCTGCGCCGCGGCGAGGGCACGCCTTTCCAGCCAGTCAGTGGCATCTATCTGGAAATGCAGCATCTGTCTCGGGTACGACACAGCAAGGTCAAGATGCGGACTGCGTTGAAGAATCAGATCATCGGGCACCTGGATCGTATCTTCCCTGGCTTGGTGATCAAGGGCAAAGTGGCCAGGGATCGCTACCAGCCGCTGTTTGTCACCGATTTCTGGTCGTGCCAGACTCTGCAGCACCTGATCCGTATCTGTCCTGACCCGGGCAAGTTGGCCGCGATGGCGCCCAAGGACCTGAGAAGTGCTTTCCACGAGCAAGGCTCTTCTATGGGTCCCAAGACAGCCGCTAAAATCATCATCTATGCCCAGAAAGTGTTGCTGCCTGATCCCGAAGTGATCGCCATCCGCTCCGAGCTCCTGACTCATGATCTGGCTTTGCTGGAGGAAGTGGAACGGCACATCACCGAACTGGAGGATCGGTTGCACGCCTTGTTGCAGCAGACGCCCTACTGGGTCTGGACCAAAGTCAGGGGTCTCAGTATGACCCAGGTAGCCAACTTGGCGGCCGCTATCGGTGCTCCCAGCCATTACACCTATGCGGCCCAGGTCTTTCGCCGCTCTGGCCTGGTAAGTGGCCGCAACGATTCGGGCACTCGCCGGCACAAAGGCAAGGGCAAGCGGGTTGTCAAGACCGGCGACGTCTATTTGCGCCGAGACTTGATGACAGCCATCATCTCTTTGATTCGGCATCAGCCTGTCTTGAACGAGTACTTCAAAGAACTCAACCGTACCAAGCATGCCGGTGTCGCTCGCGTGGCCACCGCCCGCAGGGCTATGGGCATCCTGTGGGCCATGCAGCGCGATCAGCATTCGCGGACCTTGGTGCTCAAGCGAGGTGCCCAGATGTAGACAACTACGACAGCTTTCGCGTCGCGGGCCAACGTCCGTTCGCGTAAACCCTACAACTGAGCCGTTGCCATGGGCAGTGCGCCAGGCGGAACGGGGGTCGGCCGACCTTCTCCTTGAGGTTATCCAGACCCTCGACCAAAAGCCTGGACCGCCCCCGTTCCGTGGCGCTGAAACCCTGGATAAAGTTTGGTGAGCCCCTGCCTTCGGTACGCTCGAATACCAGGATAGGGATAACAGTGCCCGTTGATTGGCCGCTGGCAAACTGTGCCTGCCTCTGTTCAGTTGTTTGGTATCACTCGTCCGGCTCATATCTGGCCTGCTATTTCGAAAAGCCTGTCTTTTGCGAGCTATGCTCGTGCACCTTTTCGGCATTCATTGGGAAAGGATTTGACTTCATGATAGTATGCTTTTGGAACCACTGAGACAGCGATTCCGATGAAATCACGGCATCAATTCTATTCCTCGGAGCTTTCCGCCGAGCCAAAGGGCTCACAACTTCCGAGGTCCGTTAGCCTGCAATCAGCAGGCCGATGGCTACCAGCACCGGTGTGGCAACGGTCAGGAGGACGTTGTAGCCCAGGTAAGGTATCAGTTTCCCCACATCGTCGGCATAGCGGTATACCCCCAGCGCCGTGGGAACTGCGACCAAGATGGTGAGGAGACCCAGGAGACTGGCAACAGGCAGCAGCGCCGACAGAACACCAGCGACGATGGTGAGGTAGGTCAGGGAGAGAAACAAGCCGTAGATGAGACTACTCTTCTTTCTGCCCAGGACGATAGGATAATGCCGCCGGCCCACGCACTCGTCTGCCTCCACGTCGGGGAACTGATTCAGTAGCAGCAGGTCGCTGACCAGGAAAGTGGGCACCAGTGACGCAACCAAAGCCGTCCAGGTGTATTCGCCAGTGAGGACAAAATCAGTACCCATGACCATCAACAACCCAAAGCCAAGACCTGGCGCCATAAGACACAGAAGCGGTGAATGGGTAACCCAGGGCGTATAGGCAACGATGACGAGCACGCCAAGGATCCCCAGAGGCAGGATAGACCAGCCCCAGACGGCCAGAAAAAAGAGGCCGATCAGGACCGTGACCGTCAGCGCGACTAGGCCAATGGTCAATGCCGAACGCGCCATCTCGGGCCTGGCGGCTAGGGTGCCACTTCCACCACTGAAGGGAGTGCGCTGAGTCTGGAGGTCCAAACCACTGCGGAAATCAAAGTATTCATTCAGGGCGTTGACACTAACGTGGGCGGCAGTTGCGCCAACGAAGGCCAGGACAACGTGAACGGGGTCAAGCTGGCCCCGGGTCCAGACGGCTGTACCCACGCCCAGCAGTACGCAGGCCAGCGGCAGCACAAGAAAAGGCAGGCGCATGGGCCCCAAGAGGGCTTTGGGTGAGTTCATCGTCTTAGTACCTCTCCAAGATCGGGCTTATGGGCATTGATGCTGCCGGTCCCGCTGATATAAGCCCGGCCATCTCCGCAGCGATCCGCACCGTCTGCAGGTGGACCTCTACCGTGTCCTGTACCCTGCGGCCGTAGCCACCGGCCATCACGATGGCAACTGGCAGGGCGGCATGGCGGCACATCGAGAGCACCAAACGATCTCGTTCCGCCAGACCAGCCTTGGTCAAGGCCAATCGCCCCAAAAGATCGCCTTCATGGGGATCGGCGCCGGCCAGATAGATGGCCAGCCGTCGGCCTTGAGCGTTCGAACCGGAGGAGTAGGTAAAGGCTTGGCCCAGGGCGCACCGCACCCCGGGCACCAGGGCTTGCAGGTACGCCGCATCCCCGGTACCGTCATCCAGCCCAATGTCCAGATCGCTCTGCTCCTTGAACAGCGGAAAGTTATTCTCGTTGTGGATGGAAAAAGAAAAGATGGTGGGGTCGCCGGTGACAATCGATGCCGTACCGTTCCCCTGATGGACGTCACAATCCAGGACCACGATCTGTTCAACGCGGCTCTCAACCTGCATGGTACGGGCAGCGATAACGGCGTCGTTAAAGAGGCAGTATCCCTGGCCGCGATCGCGGAAAGCGTGGTGAGTGCCGCCGGACAGGCTGACGGCGATGCCGTCAGAGAGAGCCGCCCGGCAGGCCGCAATGGTCCCGCCGGCTGACCGTCGCGCCCTTACCACCAACTCTGGCGACCAGGGCAGGCCGATACGCCGGATCTCCTTGGGTGTGAGATCCCCCGCCTCCACCCGCGCCAAATAGTCCGCATCGTGGGCAAGCAGGATCTGCTCGTCAGTGGCCTCCTCAGGCACGATGAGGTCGTCCGCCGAGACCAGGCGCGCAGCGACGACAGCTTCCCGCAGCAGGCCATACTTTTGGCTGGGAAAGCGGTGCCCTTGGGGCAGCGGAAATTGGAATTGATCGGTATAGAAGACTCTCACGCTGGCCAGCCTTGTGAAGGCTCACAGCTTTCACGAGGTTCTAGCGGACCTTGCCCCGGCCCTGAATGGGCCATACGACTTCCACGATGCCATCCCGTATGCCAACCAACTGGTCGTGCAGGCAGACAGTCACATCTCCATAACCTACGACGAAATCCAGGGTGTCGCCAACTTTTATCTCTGAATTGGGCGCTGCCAGCACGAGCGTGCCATGCTCGGCCGACATGGAAGTAGACTCAACGCCGGTAAGGCCCACAGCTTGCGGGGTGGCATGCCAGGTGGGCAGCGTCTTGAAACCAGCGTCCACGATGATACGTTCGGGAACCGGCCGGCTGGTAACCAGGGTACGGACGAACAAGGCAGGTTTCGTTTCCACCCCCCAGCGCTGGCTGGCCACATCGCCAAAGATGGCGCCCCCGGCCTGGATCTCGGTGATACCTGGTTGGAAGGCGGTAACGTAAAAGGTACCGGTCCCGCCGGCGCTGACGATATTCACCGGCAAGCCGGCCGCCCGGCAGCGCTCGGCGCTGTCCACGAGCAGCCCGACGGCCTCCTCGATCACGGGCTTGCGCCCCTCCAGTGTAGGTTCGCCCCGAGCATGACCCTCCCAGGCCATGAGCCCCTCGTACCGCAGGCCTGGGGTGTCGTACACGAGGCGGGACAGTTCCAGGGCCGGCAGGCCAGGGGCGACGCCGGCGCGATGCATGCCGACCTCCACCTCCACCAAAACACCTATCTCCACACCCTTGGCCCTGGCCGCGGCACCCAGCTCGGCGACGTTGGATGGGTTGTCGACGGCCACTTTCACGTCAGCATGGCGGCGGAGGTTGGCCAGGCGGGCCGCCTTCGTCGGGCCCACAATCTGGTTGGCAATGAGAATATCGGTGATGCCGGCAGCAGCCATCACCTCCGCTTCGGCCAGCTTTGCGCAGGTGACGCCGATGGCGCTGGCGGCTATCGCCTGGTGAGCGATGGCTGGCACCTTAATGCCCTTGGTGTGAGGGCGCCAAGACACTCCCGCCGCCTGAAAGTAACCTGCCAAATAGGCGATATTACTCTCCAGGACGTCCAAGTCCACCCAGAGTACAGGCGTATCCAAATCAGATATTCTGCAGTCGATTTCGGTCATGGGGTTTGCCTCGCTTGAGAATAGGGTTTTTCAGTCGTGGTTGCCATCTGGTCAACACCGCCGGAGGCGCGTAACGCTGTACGATATGTCTGTTGGGCCCCCTGCCTCTCTCCTACCTGGCCACCCCATTATGCATCAAAAAGACGAGATCGACAAGCGCACGCTGAGCCGGGGAGGAAACAGGAGTCGGTGTTCTTGCTCGCATCGCCTCCATCTTTGATGCACCACTGGAGCCGTGGTATAATGGCTGCCAGCGAGGAAATCTGGCATGGACCAACCCCAACTGGCTTCCGAACCCTTGAGGGACGACCCATCTCTCAAGGTGGTTGTCTACACCGATGGTGGCTGTGACCCCAACCCCGGCCCGGGTGGTTGGGGGGCGATCATCCACTGGCACGATCGCGAATGGGTGCTCAGCGGCAACGATCCTGCTACCACAAACAATCGCATGGAGATCCAGGCGGCAGCCGCGGCCCTGGCGCTGCTCCAGGGGATGCTGGGTCACTGCCAGGTGCAGATCTACACCGATTCGCAGTACTTGCGCCAGGGCATCACGGAATGGATCGATGGCTGGGTAGGCCGCGGCTGGCGTACCAACAACAGCGAACCAGTCAAGAACCAAGACCTGTGGCGCCTGCTGCACCACCTGACCCAAGCGCACGATGTGTCCTGGCACTGGCTCAAGGGGCATGCCGGCCATCCCCTCAACGAACGGGCTGACCGGCTGGCCAGCGAGGCACTGAAGGCGCTCCAGCGAGGTCCTGGCGCACAAAGCGTCCATCAGCCTGGCACCGAGAACCGAGCCAGTGTCGAGATCTATGTTAAAGCATCCTGTCGCGGCGCACAGGGCCCTGGTGGCTGGGGTGCTGTACTGCGCACCGGCGAGCACGCCAGGACCCTCACCGGCCAGGAACCCTCCACGACGGCCAACGCAATGCTAATCCGCGGCGCGACTGGGGCACTATTGGCGTTGAACCGCCCCTGCCGGGTGGCCCTCTATTCCGACGCCAAGTACCTGATTCAAGGGGCATCGCAGTGGGTCAAAGGCTGGCAGGCGCACGGTTGGCGGACCCGTGATGGCAAGCCGGTGGCCAACCAGGGCGAGTGGCAGGCGTTATTGGAGGCGGCCCGTCCCCACAACGTCACCTGGCTGCTGGCCCAGGGGGACGCCATCCCTAACGACCTGGAGCGGGCCGGCGAACTGGCTAGCCAGGCAGCGACATTGCAGAAAGCAGACGGGGAGATGTAACCAATCGTCCATTGTTACCGGCTAAAGCCGGCGGCTGTAGCCGGTAGCATCGAGCAGTTTGGCACCACATCCGCTCAGCCCGCCCTGCGGATCGAGTTTGGCGACTGCCAGCTATGCATCTGTAAGAGCCAAACGCTCTGGCAACAACAGGGTTGCATCCGGCAGTTCATCTTCGATATCGCGCACATGCGAGTTCGCGCGAGCGGCCAGTGTGACCGCCACTTTGGCCAGCCCCATGATGACAAAGATCAAGCCGATGCCGCGTCCGGGTCCGGAGCTCAGGATCTGCCCCACATTATTGGCCAAAGGCCCGTTGGCTGTCAGCAAAGGATTGAATACCCTATCAGCCAGGGGCCCCGCCAGGAGATAGGCCAACGGCGCCGCGGCTCTGGCGACCATCTGTTGGGCCGCAAAGACTCGCCCCTGGACATCGGGCTCGACCTTGGTCTGCCAGATGGACTGGTTCGAGCCGTACACGATGGCGATGGATAGGTGGGCGCCAAAGACGCCAAGGGAGACCGGCCAGAAGGATGGTCTGAGACCAATGAGAACGAAACATAGACCACTCAAAAGTTCACCATAGAGCACGCCCCGGATGCGACGTTGGGGCCCTCCCCAGACACTCATCACCAGACTGCCTGCGAGCATGCCGATCCCTGCGATGGAGATGATGTAACCCAGGACATCGCTCGACGTCCAACTGAGGATCATGGGCGCAATCAGGGCCGCGACCATACCCCAAAGGAAATTGACGACCGCAAGGAATGCCAGTAGGCCCATCAGGCCGGGTCGAGTGCTGATATACTCCCAGCCAAAAGTAAGGTTGTGCCATAGCGATTCCTGCTTTGGCGTGTTGTCCGGGGCAGCCTCGGGTCTGGGGAGTCGGACGAGCAGCAAGGTGGCCACGGCAAAGACAAAGGTAGCTACATCGATCAGGATCACACCCTGCAACTGGATCGTACCAACAAGAACTCCCGCCAGTGCCGGGGCCAGAATCTCTGAAGCCGCCTGCCCGAACTGCGCCAGCCCATTGGCCCGGCCCAGATGTTCCTTGGGTACCAGGAGGGACGTGACCGCCATGAAGGCAGGCCACTGAACGGTGCCAAAGGCCGCGCTAGTAGCTGTCAGCAAGTAGATGTGCCAGGTTTCTAGCCGTCCCGAAAAGATCAGAAGGACGATCATCAACGTGCTAAGGCCGGCACCGGCATCGCCAGCGATCATGACCCAGCGGCGATCCCACCGGTCAACGACCACGCCGGCCAGAGGTGACAGGGCCACCCGGGGCAGGACGGCGCACAACCCTATCAGGGCAAACTGTGTAGCTGAGCCCGTACGCTGGAACGTCCAGACGCCCAAGGCAAAACTGGTGAGCCCCGACCCAACCAATGAGACGGCTTGCCCAAGCCAGATAATGGTGAATGTAGTCATCCCACGTGACGAAACCTTCGCAGTCACAGAACAGCCCTTCCTCAGCTTCAAAGTTCCCGAACTGTGGAACAGAAACACGAGATAGATCAAAGACCTTCCCACTAGCGGTAGTCAACTCTGACCGTGAATTTAGGTCTTTGTGGCAGGCCAGAGTAGGCAAACAGTCTCCGCCCTAGCCGTCCTGCTCGAACAGACGGTGGCTGGCGCTGGCATCATAGTCCATGTCGTAGACCGCCTTCAGTGCCGCAATACGCTCCTGGGCCTCCGCATCAAATGCGGGTTTGCCCTCAAAGGCATGCAGGACAATTCCCTCCAACAGATCACCCAGCGACAGATCGAAATACTCGGCCAATGCCTTGAGCACCTTCAACATCCTCTTCTCTATGCGAACCCCTGTTTGGACTCGCTCTACGCGCAGTCTGGGTTGCTCCGCAGCCGATGTATGTTTTGCTTCCGACACCTTCGTTCACCTCGCATTCCGCTTTCCCTGGATATGGCCTACTTGACAAAGTCGTTTCGTTATCTCGGTACCTATGTATATAGATAACATACCTTCTGATCTTTGTCAAGTACGATGGCATTGCTGAAAAACTACAGACCGCGGTGCCCAGGATACCCAAAGCTCTTTGATCATGCTCGCATTCGTCGCCTTTTTGATCTCCCTCGTGCTATCCATACCGTTGGGGATCACCGCTGCCCTCAAGCAGGGAACGACCCTGGATCGGGCCATCATGGCCTTTGCCGTAGCCGGTGTGGCGGTGCCGGCTATTTGGCTTGGCTTGACGTTGATCCTGGTCTTTTCGGTGCAACTGAACTGGCTGCCACCAGCGGGCTATGTGCCCTTTTTCAAAGATCCGGTAGAGAGCCGGAGACGGGTACTGATGCCAGCCGTGACACTCTCCTTCTACCTGACGGCCACTTTCACCCGTTTTCTACGGGCGGACATGATAGAGGTCCTCAACGAGGACTATATCCGAACCGCCCGGGCCAAGGGGCTGCGCGAACGGCTTGTACTCTCCCGCCATGCCCTGCGGAATGCATTCATCCCACTGCTGACGGTGATGGGCATCGAGGTTGGCGCTCTGCTGGGGGGAGTGGTCCTGGTGGAACAGATCTTTGGCTGGTCCGGGATAGGCTGGCTGACCCTACAGGGCGTCTATAATCGCGACTATAACCTGGTCCAGGCGGCCATCGTGCTCATCGCCGTTGCCTATACCATGATTAACTTTTCTGTCGACATTGGCTATGCTTTTCTAAATCCTCGTATCCGCGAACAGTACAGAGCCTGACGAGTGCGACTCCCATGAAGTGGCTGAGCTTTCTGCGGCGGGACTGGTCTTTTACCATCGTACTTGCAGTCCTGCTCTTTTTTGTACTGACAATCTTCATTCCAGAGATTCTGGCGCCCTATTCCCCTTACGAACAGCATCCCAAGGATGCGCTCCAACCTCCCTCCGGACGCTACTGGCTTGGCACGGACCAGTCTGGACGGGACATTCTCATCGAATCGGGCCTCAGCTACCTGGGACTGGGCATCCAACCCCCAACAGCGTCCTGGGGCAACATGCTCCAGCACGCTCATGCCTATCTCTACCAAGCGCCATGGTTTGTGATTGCCACGGGTACGATCATTTTTGCCGCGGTACTTGTCTTCAACCTGGCCGGGGATCGGCTCCGCGAGATCGTTGATCCACGCTTGCGCAGGCTGTAGGAGTGCCCTGTCGCAGGTAGCCTGGTTGCCACCTGAGCGTGACCCGCAGCATTTCCCCCGATCCGCCCCGAGGTTTGGCGGAGACGCTCATCGTTGAGTGGTCTTGCATATCCAGGCCGGATGTGCTACACTTTGCCTCGGTAATACACAGGGCACCAAACCACAGAACAGACAGGTACTGGCCAAGGTATCCACATATATGTTCATTCTCACCTTCATTACTGTTCTTATGGCCAGCCTCGTCGCGGGTCTCACCGGTTTCGGGTTTGCGATCGTTGCCGTACCTATCTTGATGATCCTGATGCCGCCCAAGGTCGTGGTGCCCCTTGTCCAATTGCTTTCAGCGGTACTTCAGATTTCAGTACTGATAGAAGCCAGGATGTGGATCAACCTGAAACGGATGTGGCCGTTGCTCCTGGCGGGCATCATGGGCGTTCCCCTGGGCACCTATCTGCTCTTGATCCTGGCCCCTCAGACACTGCGTACTCTGGTGGGCGCGGTGGTGGTGGTATCTGCTCTGGCCATGCTGGCCGGCTGGCGGTGGTCGGTGCGCAACGAGAAGCTGGCCTCGGTACCGGTGGGGCTGGCAGGCGGCGCCTTGGGTGGCAGTACCGGGATTCCGGGACCACCGGTGATCCTGTTCTTCTCGAACCAAGAGATGCCCAAGCAGTCTTTCCGGGCCAATCTCGTCCTGTACTTCACCTGTGTCGGGCTGGTGGGGGTGCTGTCCCTGCTCATCGGAGGGCTGATTACCGAGGAGGTCTTGGTGCACTGGGTGGGGTTACTGCCAGCTGTAGCGCTCGGAACGTTGGCAGGTGTGTGGTTGGCGCGGCGCGTCAACCAGGTCCGATTCCAGCAGATCACCCTGGGCGTACTCATCCTGACTGGGGTTGCAGCCATTGCCTCCGGTTTGAGCCTGTTCTGACATGGCCTTGACCAGTCAAGTTCCTTCCAATGGCACATTACTCTGTAGAGACAACCTTGTCCGAGGAAGAACCAACATAATGGCCAATACACATCAACGACCGGCCATCGACATGCACACACATATACATCCGGACATGGCAGCCATGCTGGCGGAAATCATATAGAGACACCAGATGGAAGTCGAACAAAGAGATCTCGCCGGGGTATCCATTTGTGACAGGCCCAGCGGGATTGTCCACGAGAGAGGTACCATGCTCAAACCTACACTCGTCGTCCTGGCAGCCGGTATCGGTAGCCGCTATGGTGGCTTGAAGCAGATCGATCCCATCGGCCCCAGCGGCGAGATCATCCTCGACTACTCGATCTACGACGCCTTGAGGGCAGGGTTTGGCCGGGTTGTCTTTGTCATATCGGCCGCCATAGAGAAGGCGTTCCGGGACCGGGTGGGCCGGACCATCGAAGAACAATGTGAAACCACCTATGTAATCCAGAGACTGGAGGATCTGCCGCATGGGTTCCAGGTTCCGCCTGGAAGACAGAAACCGTGGGGCACCGCGCACGCGACGTGGACGTGCCGCGACGCAGTCAAGACCCCCTTTGCCGTGATCAATGCCGACGATTTCTACGGTCGCTCCGCCTATCGGGCCCTGAGCTACCATCTTGGGAAGGCACAAGATCCGGCTGCAATGCCCGATTACTGCATGGTCGGCTATCTGTTGGAGAACACATTGACAGAGTACGGCCACGTCGCACGTGGCGTATGCACCGTGGACGAGGCTGGCTATCTCGTCGAGGTCCACGAGCGGACCCGGATAGAGAGGTTTGGCGAGACGGCCAGATATGCGGACGGCAGCGGAGATTGGATCGAGATACCCCTGAACAGCGATGTCTCCATGAACTGCTGGGGGTTCACCCCCAGCCTCTTTTCTGAGCTGGAGGCCCATTTCCCGCCGTTTGTCCGCGAGAACTCGCAGGACATCCAGAAGGCCGAGTTCTTTCTTCCCCAAGTTGTCGGACAGCTTGTCCAAGAAGGCAAGGCCAGGGTCAGGGTTCTGCCGTCCGGCGACAAGTGGTTCGGGGTCACCTACCAGCAGGACATGGCCTGGGTAAGACACGAGGTACGGGCGTTGATCCACCGTGGCGTCTATCCAGAAGTGCTGTGGGAACAAGGCGATTGAACCCTGGCAGTTTATGAACCCCTGGCACGTTTTGGTTGGGTGTGCCACCAGATTGAAGTGAGGAGTGACAGATGGATATTGAACGTCTGACATCACAGATGGCCGGCAGTGCAGCCAGGATCAGCGCGATGGTGCAGAATGTCTCGGACCAACAGGCCCGCTGGCGGCCAGATCCAGACAGCTGGTCGATCCTTGAAGTGATCAATCATTTGTGGGATGAAGAGCGGGAGGATTTCCGCGTCCGCATCGACTACACACTCCATCGTCCGGGTGAGCCCTGGCCAGGGATTGATCCCGGAGGCTGGGTAACAGAACGCAGGTACAACGAACGGGGCCTGGGAGCATCGCTGGATGGATTCCTCTCTGCCCGAGAAGCATCCCTGGCCTGGCTCCGCCAGCTTGCCGGACCCAATTGGGAACTGACCTACCAAGCTCCCTGGGGGCCAATTAGGGCTGGCGACGTTTTTGCGTCCTGGGTGGCCCACGATCTCCTGCACACCCGCCAGATCATCGAGCTGCACTGGCTCTACACGACGGACCACTTGAAACCATATCGCACAGAATATGCTGGCGAATGGTAGACCAGAGTTTGTAGCCTCAACCGCTCGCTGGCCCGTACCAAACTCTGTTCCAGCCGTTGTACGACGCCGCAACTTGTGAGTATACAGAGCTGCCAGTACCTTGCGTCTATCGTCAGAAAATCTGACGATAGACGCTTGTGATATCTGGAACCGTCTTTCTCGATCCCCTCAGGCTCATGGCCTTCAATCCCACTTGACTTTATCGAATTTACATGATATGATTAAGTTAAAACAGAATGTGCTAGCAGGGCAGAACATCATAGACGATGCACTCCAAGAAACGACCCGGCTAGTGCCACGTCAAAGGAGAGACACCATGAGTACGGACAAGCAATGTAGCCATGCGGACCAGATAAGACTCGTCGCCATACAGGACAATGTACAGGGCTGTGAGGACTGTCTCAAGATCGGCGGCACATGGGTTCACCTGCGCATGTGCCTGACCTGCGGGCACATAGGCTGCTGTAACTCGTCGCCAAATCGCCATGCCCGCAAGCACTGGAAAACGACAGGACACCCCATCATCCAGTCCCTGGAACCAGGTGAGGACTGGGTCTGGTGCCAGGTCGATGAGACATACCTGAGGGAGCTTCCGCCACTGGCAACCCCATGACATGAGATGGCGTGAGCTACGGATTCACTTTCAGTCGGGATAGTGGGGCCGACATGGTCCTCCAAAGCGGATCAGCATCGGGCTGTGCCAGCCATGGCTTGTGGTTGTGATGGGCTTTTTCTGGCGCTTTTTCCACAACTTCCACTGCCTGATACGACTGGCTCGCCGCCATTGACAGCCGTGCCCACCTGCATTATACTGTATCGGCGCACCCATGGACGACACCGAGCAGAAGCAGAAACTCAAGCAAACCTTCGCCTGCCGGCGGTGCAATTTCCAGGGAGATACCCAAAGCTGTAATGTGCTGCGTAAGACTCGTATGGTATCGTGGTACCAGGCTGGTTGCATGCCGTCCATGAGAAGGGAGCGGACCAGATGCTGATGCCCACTTCCTACTCAAATTCAGTCTCTGTCGGGACGCGACCGCGTCGCTGCCAGCATGAACCTTGACTCTAGACGTTTTGCATTGAGGTGAACCTATGAGTGACAACGGGGAACAGAAAGAAACAGTGCGGGTCCAGCGCCGGCGGCGTACCACGTCTTCGGGAACCGAAGGCCGGAAAAGAGCGGAGGCGCCCAGCCGGAGACGATCGAGCGACGAGGGCAAGAACGCGCCTCCGCCCCAAAGACCCACTGGAACGAGCAGCAGCCAGAGGCCCACAGGGCCGCGGCCCTCAGGCGGACTGTCCCTCGGCCGCGGGCGCATGTCGCCGGTGATGTTGATCGGCCTGGCGGTCATTCTGTGCATCTGCCTGGCGGGCTACGTCTTGCTCTCAGGGGGAGGGGACTCGGAGCAGGCAGCCTACAATCCGCCAGCCACAGAATCTTCTTCATCGGCTTCAACGCTCCCGGAGAGACCCACATCGACCCCGATGCCCACCGTACCCCAATCACCTACGACACCTCCTGAGCCCTTCAACCCTCCGTCAACTACCACGGAAGGGCAGTCCTGGCTGGTAATGTTCTACCAGGATGCTGACGACAAGATCCTGGAGGAGGACATCTATGTAGACCTGAACGAGGCCGAGCGAGTTGGCTCCAGCGACCGCGTGCACCTCGTGACCCAGCTCGATCGCTATCGGGCCGGATACCGCGGCGACGGTGATTGGTCCTCTACCAAACGTTTCTACATCACGCAGGACAATGACCTACAGCGAGTAAACTCCCAGCAAGTGGCGGATCTGGGCGAAGCAAATATGTCCGACGGTCAGACACTGGTTGACTTTGTCACCTGGGCCGTCGATACCTTTCCCGCTGACAAACACGTCCTGATTCTGTCCGACCACGGCATGGGCTGGCCGGGCGGTTGGAGCGATCCTGCCCCGGGCGGCACGGCAGACCGCAGCATCCCCCTTTCGTCCGCGGTCGGCGATGAGCTATTCTTGATGGAGTTGGATGAGGCCCTGGGAGAGATCCGGGACCAGACCGGCATCGAGCAGTTCGAGATGATCGGCCTGGACGCTTGTTTGATGGGCCAACTGGAAGTCTTTGACGCGCTGGCGCCCCACGCCCGCTATGCTGTAGCCTCGGAGGAGACAGAGCCCGCCCTGGGTTGGGCCTACACGGGATTCCTGGAGGAACTCGGGCGAAATCCCGACATGGACGGCGCAGAACTGAGCCGGCTGATCGTCGAAAGCTACATCCAGGACGACCAGCGCATCGTGGACGATCAGGCCCGGGCTGACCTGCTCAAGCAGGGCTCGCCCTTGGGCGGGCTTTTTGGCGCTCCGACAGCCGCGCAGGTAGCACGGCAAATGGAGCAGAGCAGTACGCTGACAGCCGTCGACCTGGCAGCCATACCGCAGTTGATGGACAGCGTGAACAGTCTATCCTTCAGCCTGCAGCAGGCGAATCAGCAGGCTGTGGCCCGTGCCCGCACGTACGCCCAGTCCTTCACCAGCGTATTCGGCCGGGAGATCCCACCCTCCTACATAGACCTGGGCAGTTTTGCCCAGTTGCTCAAGAGGGAAAGCGGCGACAGCGGTATAGCGCAAGCGGCCGACCAGGTCTTGGCCTCATTAGAGAATACAGTCCTTGCTGAGAAGCATGGCCCCAAGAAGGCCGGCGCCACTGGTGTCTCTATCTACTTTCCCAATTCCCAGCTATATCGCTCGCCCGTCACAGGGCCCCAATCCTATACCGTCGTCGCGGACCGCTTTGCCAGCGAGTCGTTGTGGGACGATTTCCTGGCCTACCACTATACCGGCCGGACCTTTGAGCGGGCGACCGGCACCGTGGCTGTCCCTGATCGGGGCGCGACTGTCACCGCGCCGGGGGCTGGCCAAATCAAGGCCTCGCCCATCAGCCTCTCCGGTGATGTGGCTGCCCCTGGCCAGCCGGTTCTCCTGAGTACCGACATCAGCGGTGAAAACATTGGCTACGTCCGGCTCTTTGTTGGCTTTTACGACCAGGCCTCGAACGCTATCTTTGTCGCTGATAGGGACTACCTGGAGAGCGCCGACACCCGCGAGATCGACGGTGTATACTACCCGGTCTGGCCCGATGACGGCGAATTCACCATGGAGTTCGAATGGGAGCCCATCGTGTTTGCCATCAATGACGGCGTGGACTCTGTAGTAGCGCTGTTCACACCGCAGAGCTATGGCGCCTCCTTTAAGGATGCCGTCTATACCGTGGACGGCACCTATACCTATGTCGACGGGGAATCCCGCTACGCCCGCCTCTACTTTAGCGATGGCCAGCTTCGCCAGGTCTTTGGCTTTACCGGCGAGGGCGGGACGGGCGCTCCCCGTGAGATTCTCCCACAGACCGGGGACACTTTCACCATCCTGGAAAAGTGGATGGATCTGGACCAAAACGGCAAGGTGACCAAGGTGGCCACGCAAGAAGGGGGCACCCTGACCTTTGGCGACCAAATGTTTACCTGGGAGGACCTGGACGCGGCACCGGGCGACTATATCGTCGGTTTTGCGGTCGAAGACCTAGATGGCAATGCCGTTGAGGTGTATGAGAGGGTACAGGTCCAATAGCCCCAAATTGCCCAAGCGAGAACGAGCAAAAAGGCAGGCTGATCAGCCTGCCTTTTCGCATAGGGCCTCGATGCGGCCCATCATCCGAGTTCTGGAAAAGTCGGTTTCCACGCGCCTGCGACCCTGGCAGCCCATGGTCACCGCCAGAGGAAGATCGTCCAGCAGCCTGGATACGGCCCCGGCCCAGGCGGCTGGTTCGCCGGGGGGTACGAGAAAGCCTGACTGGACCGAGCGCAATTCGGGCGAGCGGCCATCGAAAATACCGTCTTTGGCCGGGTCACGCCCCAACAGGAGTGGCAGGTGGTCAACGCCCTGCGCGAACAGGGCGAGGCGGTCGCCGTGTTCGGTGATGGGGTGAACGACTTGCCTGCCATGCGGCAAGCCCAACTCTCCATCACGCGGAAGAGCAGCAGTCCGGCAGCGCTGAGCGTGGCCGACATCATCCTGCTCGAGGATTCGTCACATGCCTTGTTGCGCGTTCTTGACAGGGGACAACGTATTGCCAACAGCCTGCTCGACGTCCTCAAACTCTACCTGAACCAGGTTGGCTACCTGCTATTGCTCATCCTGGCCATCTGGGGACTGGACCATGGGTTCCCCAACCAGTCGAAACAGGGCACTCTGATCACCATCGCCTCCGTCATCCTCCCTTCGCTGGCGCTGGTACTGTGGGCGCCGGCCGGGGTGGTACCGCGGGCCCATCTCGGCTGGCTGCTGGCCAGGTTTGTGATTCCCTCGGCCGTGACGATCAGTGCCGCGACGGCGTCAGTCTATCGCCTCTTCCTGCTCACGACAGGTGATGTGGCCTACGCCCAACTGACGGTCACGTACACGCTAGCCATCTCGGGCCTGGTGCTGGTCATTCTGCTCCGCCCTCCCCTCCGGGGTCTCTTGCTGGTGGGCATGGGCAACAGCGAACGAAGTGGTGACTGGCGCCCCACGGCGATGGTCCTGGTGTTGATGGCACTCGTCATTTTCGCTGCCTGGATCCCGCTGGCGGATGATCTCGTCGGTCTCAGGCCGCTTCAGCAGGCCAGGGACTATGCGGTTGTGGGCTTGGCGGTCCTGGCTTGGGCATCCGCAGCGGTTCTTCTGTGGTGGCTGAGACCACTGGAGTGGCTGGGGCGACGGTTTGGCGGCCAGATTTAGTCTCAGCGAACCAGTTCGTGCCGTTCTGACAGACTATCTGACTGGATCCGTCCATTGCCCCGAGGGGGTCACACCGTCTGGTGAAGCTACTTCCTATGATCGAGCCTGAGTTCTTGAGCAGGTAGCGGATTCGTGGTAAAATGTCTGCATGACCGAGACTTTTGACCTGGTCGTATTCTGGCTCATCGTGGCAGCCCGCTTTCTGGTGCCGCTCCTGATCCCACGCTACCCGCTGCCCGGGATCCTGGCCGCGCTGGTCATCGACGCCGTCGACCAGACCATCTTTCAGCAGTTCACGGACCTGCCCCTGGACGGATACCAGGGCTATGACAAGGCACTGGATATTTACTACCTGACCATCGCCTACATTTCAACACTGCGCAACTGGTCCAACCGTTTCGCTTTTCAGGTCAGCCGCTTCCTGTTCTACTGGCGCCTGGCTGGTGTGGCACTCTTTGAGCTGACCCAACTGCGGCCGTTGCTGCTGATCTTTCCCAACACCTTTGAGTACTTTTTCATCTTTTACGAGACCTACCGCCTGCGCTGGGCTCCAAGGCAAATGACAAAGCGGCTCGTGATCGGCGCCGCGGTCTTGATCTGGATCGTTCTCAAGCTGCCACAGGAATATTGGATCCACATTGCCCAGCTTGACACGACCGACTTTATCAAGGAGAATATACTTGGCGCTTCGCTGGACACGCCGTGGAGCGAGATCCTGGCCGCCAACCTCTGGATGATTCCGGTGGCCATCGTCGTAGCAGCCTTGGCCGTTGTCCTGTCGCGGTGGCTTGTCCGCCGCCTGCCGCCCGCTGACCGCGAGCTGGAGTTCTCTGCCGACGCACACCAGCCGGCATTCAGCGAAAGGCAAGCACGCAACGCATTGGCCGAGGAGGCGCGCAGCATCGTGGACGCCGCACTCTTTGAAAAGATCGCCCTGGTGTCGCTGGTGAGTCTCATCTTTGCCCAGGTGCTGCCCGACGTGCAGGCCAGTAGCCTTCAGCTCGCCATCGGCGTGGCGGTCATCGTCACGATCAACACCGCGCTGGGCCACTGGCTGGCCCGACACGGGTATGGTCGGGTACCCGCACTGCGGCATTTCATCGTGATGGGACTGGTCAACGCGGGCCTGTTCCTGGTATTTGCCCTGCTCCTGCCCAACCTGGGTGGGGCCATCAACTTTGGAAGTGCGCTGTTCTTTGTACTCCTCTTGACGCTGATCGTGACGCTGTTCGACCGCTACCGGCAAGTCTATCTGATGCGTTTTGCGCCGGACAGATGACGACATGACACAGATTCCATCGCCACCTCGCATCCATGTGCTGGCCAAGCCGACAGGCGCGGCCTGCAACCTGGCCTGCGCCTACTGCTTCTTCCTGGACAAAGAACTGCTATATCCAGACAGCAAGTTGCGCATGAGCGACAAGGTGCTGGAGGCCTACATCCGGCAGCTCATTGAGTCCCACCGGACGCAGCAGGTGACGGTCGCCTGGCAGGGTGGGGAGCCGACCTTGATGGGGCTGGAGTTCTATCAAAGAGCGATAAAACTCCAGGAACAATACGCTCGGCCAGGCATGGTTTTCGAAAACACCATGCAGACGAATGGCACGCTGCTGGATGATGAATGGTGCGCGTTCTTCAAAGAGAACGATTACCTCATCGGTATCAGTATTGACGGGCCGCCCCACCTGCACGACACTTACCGCATGGACAAAGGAGGCGGCCCGACCTTCGACCGGGTAATGCGCGGGCTGCGGCTGCTGCAAAAACACGGCGTCCAGTACAACATCCTGGTGGCCGTCAACCGGACCAACGCCGACTATCCACTGGAGGTCTATCGCTTTCTGCGCGATCAGGCCCAGACGACGTGGATCCAGTTGATCCCGGTGGTGGAGCGCGTCGATGACTTGGGCCACACGATCTACCAGAGGGGTACCCGCATCTCCGGGCGCTCAGTGAGAGCTGAGCAATGGGGACGATTTCTGATCCAGATCTTTGACGAGTGGGTGCGCCATGACGTGGGCCGGGTCTACGTCCAGACCTTTGAGGCCGCCGTGCGCAACTGGCTGCGAATGCCCACCTCGGGCATGTGTGTTTTCGAGGAAACCTGCGGCCTGGGCCTGGCCTTGGAGCACAACGGCGACCTGTATGCTTGCGACCACTTTGTCGAGCCCGACTACTTGTTGGGCAACATCATAGACACCCACATGCTGGAGATGGTTTCCTCGGGGAGGCAGCGCCAGTTCGGCCTGGACAAACGTGACAGTCTACCGCGCTATTGCCGCGAGTGCGAGGTACTTTTTGCCTGCCACGGCGAGTGTCCCAAGAACCGGTTCATGACCACGCCCGATGGAGAACCAGGCCTCAACCACCTGTGCGCCGGTTGGAAGGCGTTCTTTCACCGGGCCAATGAGCCCATACAGATGATGGCTACACTGATGCGCATGGGTCGCCCGGCCTCAGATGTGATGCCCGTCATGACTGAGAAGGAGGGTGAATGGAAAAGATCTCTGGCTAGAGCCAGACACAGCGATCCCTGCCCCTGCCGCAGCGAACTCGAGTTTGCTCAATGCCACGGCTGGAGAGCGCCGGAGCGTGGTCAGAAGCGCCGTGGGAGAGGTGCCCAGCGCCTGCGCCCGCCAGTGCGTACGAATTCCGCGGAGCAAGGATGACGACAGAAGAATGACCAACGTCCAGATCTTTGTCGACCGTCCATCGCCTGTGGTCAATCGCCTATTAGCCGCATTCACTCGGGGTCGGCGTAAAGACGCCATCCCTAACAACCCAAGGGAGGTGGGATAATGCCTAACGGGAAACCCAATATCCTGATTCTGTGGGGAGACGATATCGGCTGGTACAATATCAGCCACAACAACCGGGGCGCGATGGGCTACGAGACGCCCAACATCGACCGCGTCGCCCGGTGGGTGCTCGATCACATTCCCGCCATCTATGCCGCCCAGGGATTGACCGCGGAGCAGATCCAGTCCTTTGCGGAATTTCCGCCGCGCCAGAAACCGGCGTCTTTTAACCTGGATAGCCTGATGGAAAAGATGCAGCAAGCCACGGACGGCAGCATGCACTAGCGCCTGTTCAGGTCTGGCGGAGGCCGGAATCACACTCTGGCTCGCGGCCTTGAATCCGGAGCCATTTCGCATCATAGAGCGGTCCGCGCTGGGAGCGACGCTGCGTCATGAGCGCATGTTCTTCAACCTGGAGCAGGCGGTTGAGGCCTTTGTCACAGGGCAGGCGCCAGGCAGGGCCCAAGAAGCAGATCAGATATGGTAATCGGTTCTTGTCCCCGCTGGACGGGGCTGAACAAACCAAAGGAGGAAGTGGTAACAATGACAGATCATACGGATGGTACAGAAATCAAGACAGTAAAAGTCGTCGGGTTCGGACTCAGGGCGGCAGCGTTCGTGATCGACATGGCCTTTGTTTGGTTCCTGGGCATGATGCTGGGCGTCGCCGTGGGTCTCGTAGGCACGCTGCTCACCATGTATACCGCAGATGGGCCGGCGCCACTTGACAGGCTGATCATTATTAGTGGGCTGATCTTCTCCGTCGCCTACTATCTGATCGGCTGGACCAAATCGGGCCAGACCGTGGGCAAGATGGCGCTCGGCATCAAGATCGTCGGCGCTGATGGCCAACCGCC
Source organism: uncultured Chloroflexia bacterium (assembly GCA_963700285.1). Lineage (GTDB taxonomy): Bacteria > Chloroflexota > Anaerolineae > JAAYZQ01 > JAAYZQ01 > CAWANP01. The sequence goes on from CAVOXA010000010.1 coordinate 83,175, forward strand.
CTCTGGGGGCAAGGCCGTGCTGCGCTATCTGGGCTACATCCTGAACGCGATCTTGCTGTCCATTGGTTTCCTGTGGGCGGCTTTCGATCGGAAGCGACAGGGCTGGCACGACAAGATCGCCGGTACCTACGTGATCTATACCGATGAAGAGTTCTCTGACATAGCCGAGGTCAACCTGCAGCCCGCTGACAGCGCGCCTAGTTGGCTATGGATCGTGCTGTGGATCGTTTTGGTTCTGACCGCGCCCACCGTATTGGCATCAACGATATTGGGCCTAGGTCCCTACGTAGCGCAGCTCCTTATCAATCTGGTGGGCGGTGGGGGATAGGCAGCCACACACGCAGGTCGGAACACAAACCCACTGGCGCCCCAGTTCTGTGAGGGCGCCAGCACTGTGCAAACAGGAAGGATGCAACCGTGAAAAAACACCGGGAATCGCGAGCAAGACACCCTATCATCCGCATTCTAGCCATCTGGGTAATCCAGGCCCTGGCCTTGGTCGTCCTCACATTTCTTCTGCGTGGCCTGCACGTGGACGACCTGAGGGCTGCCTTTGTCGCCTCGGCCGTCATCGGCCTGCTGAACGCTTTCCTGTGGCCGCTCTTGAGCTACGTTCTGCTGCCCTTTGCCGTCTTGACCCTGGGTCTGCTGGCCCTGGTGCTCAACGGCATCATCATCCTACTGGCGGGCCTGATCCTGCCTGGCTTCAACGTGGACAGCCTGGGGACGGCCATCCTGGTCTCCCTGGGCCTGACGGCCATCAACATCATCGCCAGCACCCTGCTGACCATCGACGACGACAACTCCTGGAACCGCAACATGGTGCGGCGGCGGGCCAAGCGGATCGCCAAACCGGAAGAAACTGACGTTCCGGGCCTGTTCTTCCTGGAGATCGATGGCATGTCCAAGCCGGTGCTGGAGCGGGCCTTGGCCAGCGGTCACGCGCCCACCTTGGCCCGCTGGATCGAGGAGGGCAGCCACCGGCTGGTGGGCTGGGAGACCGACCTATCCTCCCAGACCTCGGCCAGCCAGGCCGGCATCCTCCACGGCAGCAACGAGAACATCCCCGCCTTTCGCTGGTGGGACCGCCAGAATAAGCGGATCGTCTCCTCCAGCAGCCCGGACGACGTTGCCCGGCTGGAGAAGGAGCACTCGGACGGCAACGGCCTTCTGGCGGACGACGGCGCCAGCCGGGGTAACCTGTTCTCCGGCGATGCTCCCAACGTCATGAACACGGCCAGCACCATCAAGGACCTGTCGCGCTTTCACACCCTCGATTTCTATGCCTTCTTTGTCAACCCTTACAGCGTGGCTCGAACCCTACTCCTGACCATTTGGGACGTTGTCCTGGAAAAGTGGCGGTTCTGGCAGGACCGGCGCCACGAGGTCCAACCTATCCTGGGCAAGGACAAACGCGGCGGCGTGTATCCCCTAATGCGGGCCTTTACCACCGTGATCATGCGCGAGCTGAATATTGAGACCCTGATCGGCGACATGTTCGCTGGTGTGCCCTCGGCCTATGCCACCTTTGTCGGCTACGACGAGGTTGCCCACCACTCGGGCGTCGAGTCGGAGGACGCCTTTGATATCCTCTACAAGATGGACCAGCAGTTCGGCCGGCTGGAGAGCGCCGCCCAACAGGCGCCCCGTCCCTACCACCTCGTCGTCCTGGCTGACCACGGGCAGAGCGGAGGGGCCACCTTCAAACAGCGCTATCACATGACACTCGAGGAGTTGGTGCAGGACTTGCTCAAAGAGTACCGCGTCGAAGGGGCAGCCGACGTGCACGAGGACTGGAAATACGTCAACGTCTTTCTGACAGAGGCCATGCAGAGCCAGCAGAAGGCGGTGAGCGAGCCCCTGGGCCGAGCGCTGAAAAGCCGCACGGTGGATGGCGAGGCGGCCCTGGGACCGGAGGCTGGAACGGACCGGGGCGAGGGTGATGAGGTCGAGGGTACGGAAGAGGACACAGACCGGATCGTGGTACTGGCTTCAGGCAACCTGGGCCTGGTATATGGCGCCGCGCTCGACGAACGGATCACGCTGGAGGAATTGGAAGACTACTTTCCAGGCCTGCTGGATGGGCTGGCGCAGCACGAGGGAGTTGGTTTCGTCATGGTCCATTCCCGCGAGCACGGGCCGGTAGTCATCGGCGCCCAGGGCTGGTCCTATCTGGATGAGGATCGCATCGAGGGCGAGGATCCGCTGGCAAGCTTTGGCCCCAATGCGGCGGAGCACCTGCGCCGCACGGACGGCTTCCCCGACGCGCCAGACATCCTGGTGAACAGCTTCTACGACGTCGAGACCAACGAGGTCGCTGCCTTTGAGGAGCTCATCGGCAGCCATGGCGGCCTGGGAGGCTACCAAACCCAGCCTTTCCTGCTGTACCCATCGGAATGGGAGCTCGATGGCGGCGAACTGGTAGGCGCGGCGGCGGTCCACCGCCAGTTCAAGCACTGGCTGGGACAGCTTCAGCCGGGCACTGACGGGCAACCGGCGGGTGATGGTGAACAGGCACTCGCGGATGATGCGCTTGCGCCTGCACCTGCGCCGGCCGTTGATTGAGCTGTGTAGACTCGAGGGGCCATTGAGCCTCGAGGATCGAACCATCTGATGGAGGAAGACGAAGCCGCCTTTGGGGTGGAGGTGTAGATTCTGGACGATGGACGCCCGACGAGGGGCTGGCCGGTTGGCCATCCGTCGTCCGCCATCGCCTAAACCGAAAGGAGAGTTAGAATATGGTTTCAACGCTAGCTATCGCTGTTCTAGCCGGCCTGCTGGGCATTGCGTTCTGCTTCGTCGGCTACCGCTTCTTCCTGGTCATGCTGCCCGTCTGGGGCTTTTTCGCCGGGTTCTGGATCGGCGCCATGGGCATCTCCATGCTGCTGGGCGGAGGGTTCCTGGGCACTACAACGGCACTCGTCGTGGGCGTCGTGGTGGGCATCGTCGGGGCCATCCTATCCTACTTTTTCTACATGGCGGGGGTGGTTCTCATCGCCGCAGCCTTTGGCGGCATGCTGGCCTCGGCCATCATGGGCGCGCTGGGCTTTGACCCGGGGCTGATCACCACCATCGTCATCGTCGTCAGCGCCATCGTCGCTGCCGGACTCACGCTGCTGCTAAACATCCAGAAGCTGGTGATCATTGTCTTTACGGCCATCGCGGGTGCCGCGCTGATCGTGGTGGGAGTGATGGTCCTGTTTGGCCAGATCACCCCGGCCGACCTGAAGGCTGGGGGAGGTTTTCTGAAGCCCATTTTCGAGGGTTCCTGGTTCTGGGGCCTTGTCACAGTGGTACTGGCAGTGGCAGGCGCCGTAGTCCAGTTTCGCACCAGCTCGGCCTATACCTTCATCAAGGATGACTATGTGGAGGGCTGGGGATAGGACCAGCCGGTACCTGAGATATTGATTTGGAGGAGCCAAACCATGTTCTATATTGACCCCGTTTATTTCTGGTACGTGTTCATACCCACCATTCTGATTTCGATCGGCGTGCAACTCTATCTGCGCTCTACGTTCTCCAAGTGGAGCAAGATCAAGAACAGCTCGGGGCTAGTGGGCCCCCAGGTGGCCAACCAACTCTATGGCCACACATCCCTGAAAGCAGTCCCCATCGAGCGCGTCAGGGGTAGCATGACGGATCACTTTGACCCGGGCAACAACGTCGTACGCCTGTCGGACCCGGTGTCGACCCAGCCCTCAGTGGCATCCATGGCCATAACGGCCCACGAACTGGGTCACGTCCAGCAATACCAGACCGGCTCGGCCCTGATCAAGGTCCGTGGTTTTCTGCTGCCGGCCCTGCAGTTCAGCCCCACGCTGTCCTACATTGCCATCCTGTTGGGCCTGTGGTTCAACATGACGGGTATGCTATGGCTGGGCATCATCTTTTTCGCGCTCATGGTCCTCTTCTCGATCCTGACACTGCCGGTGGAGATCGACGCCAGCCGCCGCGGAACGAGGCTGCTTCAAGAAGCCGGTTTGATGCGTACCGACGCCGACGCCCAAGGGTCCAAGGCGGTACTCACCGCCGCGGCGCTGACCTATCTGGCCGCGGCCATCACCTCTATCCTGCAACTGCTGTACTATATCAGCATCGCGAAGCGCAGGAGTTAGCCTGAATCAGGAACCAACCCAGACTGGGCCAGGCGCGAACCCAGTGGGGCCCTGCGCCTGGCCCAGTCTTGATTCAGGCTCGGCCAAGACACCAAACATGGACAACCAAGAAAGCGCTCAGAGAGCACAGCAAGAAGCTCGAACGGCCAGCCAGCAGCTTCTGCGAACCGTAACCTGGCTGGCTGCCGCCATCGTGGCAACCATGATCGTAGCTTCTTGCGTGCTGGTCCTGTACTTGCTGAGCATCTGAAGCGGACAATGGATCTATTACTCCAGATCCCCGTCCTGGCCAGTGGTCATTCTGCTCACCATTCTGGGCAAGTGAGCGCCTGATCGTAGCTCTCACAACTGCGTTCCATGTTGTCAAGGAAGAATTGATGCCCCGGGAGCGAGTTGTAGACCGAATCCTCAGCATCCTGCTGGTTGTGTTCCTGGCCGTACTGGCCTGGGCACTCACCGCCAACCTTATCTGGTGGATCGCTCCCCCGAGGCGCTTGGAGCAAGCAGCTCGCAGCTAGCTGGCCGCCGGCGTCCACCAACGGCAAAGCGCTCCTCTCCCAGGCGTCAGCCCTTGCCCAACCCCTTGCGGTTTGGGATCGTCTCCTCTTTGATGCAGATAGCGATTCCCTCGCATAGACATCCGGCGGAGAGGCCACAGACACACCGCCCGGCAGCCATTCAGATTTCCCAACGAGAATTCGGTCCAGAAAGGAGAAGAGCGCTCAGCTGGCGGCCTGCCCCCGAACGCTCTTATAAAGGAGAGACAATGTTTGTTGCAGTATACCAGGCGGAGGCAGCCTTGTCATCGGGCAAAACATTGATTCTCCCTACGAAGAAAGGGCCGCATCCATACGGAGGTTCTCCACACACAGCCCCGGAGCCGTAAGGCGAATTGAGGAGGGGACCTACGACAAAAGGCGTACGCACGGAATAAGGAATATACTCCAGAACTAAAGATCTTGAAATTTTAATATAAGAATATCAATTTGGGACTTGACAAAATTCAAGTTCTATGTTAGAATATTGAAGGTTCATTCGAAGATTCTTGACCTAAGTGTGGCATCTCTAGCAGACTTCTGATAGGAGGATATCCAATGTATTACACAGACCCACTTACAGTCGAAAGGCTAACAGCGTTGCGCGTACAGACAGCCCGGCGCCAGGCCCAATCCAGCACCCTACTGCACCAAGTAGCATCGAAAGAAAAGAGCCTGCCCCACCATGGTCACCGGCTGTTGCGCCGTATGGGACATCAACTGGTGGTGTTGGGCAGATGGTTAGAGCAATACAGCGCTCCACAACACTCGTACCAGTAAGGCCGCACCCGGCCATGAGGGACCAAGTGCGCCCACAATCAGCAACCAGGAGTCACTCTTAGAGGAGGTAGGAAAATGTATCCAGTAATAGGCAAATGTCCAGTCTGCGGTGACACACTATCCGTGGCCCGGCTCCATTGCCGGAGTTGTGATTCGGCCCTGGAGGGACAGTTCAGCCTGGGCCGCTTTTACCAGCTATCACCCACGCAACTGGCCTTCGTAGAGACCTTCATCCGCAGTGAGGGCAAGCTGACTCGTCTGCAAGATGAGTTGGGCATATCTTATCCCACTGCCCGAGCGCGCCTGACCGAGGTGATCCAGGCCCTGGGCTACGAAGTCCGCGTGGAACCAGAGCCGGTCTCTGTCGAGGAACGAAAAAGGATCCTTGAACAACTGGCTTCGGGCCAGATTACGTCGGAACAAGCAGTGGAGCTACTCAAGGGCTGACAGGAGGAAAAGAATGTTCGAGATACGGATTCAGGCAACACAAGGCAGCCTTCTGACGCTGGATGAAATGGCTGGAAATCTGGTACTGGCTGGCGAGGACCGGGCCGATATCTTGTTCCGGTCTGGCGATGGTCACGAGGAGGACTTGAGGGTCGAGGAAACAGCAACTGGGCCGGTTATCTCAGCCCGGATGAACTGCGAGATACGGGTACCCTCTTCGGTCCTGGTGTCCGTTCGCCAGGTGGCAGGAAACTTTGGGGCCAAAGGGCTGGCGGAACTCAACGCCGAACAAGTACGCGGCAACCTGAGGATGCAGGCCGTCGCCAGGGCAACCCTGGCCGAGGTCTATGGGAACCTGAGGGCGGATGAGATGGATTCACTGCGTGTAGTGGGTACCGTGTACGGGGACGCGCATCTGAAGTTGGTACAGGCCATCGACATACAGAATGTTCGCGGAAACATGCAGGTGAAAGCATCGGATCAGATCCGCGTGTCGCGTACTGGCGGTAATCTGCAGGTCCGGGATCTCGGCGGCTCCCTGAACGCTGACAAGATAGGCGGCAACGCACTCTTGCGAGGCGTCGGCGGTACGCTAACCCTTGACCAGGTTGCGGGAAACCTTGTCGTCAAGGATCTCTGCGGTGGAGCCAAGGTTGGCAGGGTCGGCGGCAACCTGGTCTGGAACGGTACACTGGGCGCCGGCTGTACCTATCACTTTCAGGCCGACGGTAACGCCATACTGCGCCTGAACGAGGACGCCAGCGCCCACGTGACGCTGAAGGCCAAGGGCAACCTGCACACACCAACGGCTCTGGCCGGGGTACAACGTGAGGGAACCACGCTATCTGGAACCCTAGGCGAGGGCGGTTCAGAAATAGTCGTCGAGGCCAAGGGCAATGTCCAACTCGGCAGTGGACAGCCAGGAATCGGCGCCGATCTCGGTGAAGAGATCTCCAGGCAGGTAGAAGAGGGCCTGCAAGCCATCGACCTGGAAGCCATCGGACGCCAGGTAGGCCAGGAGATGGAAGCAGCCATGTCACGGTTGCGCGTCAAGCTGGAGGACGTGGACTGGGACCGCGTCGGCCACCAGGCCGAGCGAGCAGTGGAACTGGCCATGGACCGTATGCAACGAGATATGGACCGCATGGTCGGCAAGGCGGCCCAGCAGCAGGAAAAGGTAGAACGCAAAGCCGAGAAAGAAGCACACCGGCGAGAGCGGCAAGAGCGCAGGGGACACAGCGAACGGCAAGGGGAACCAGCAGCGAAAGCCCAAGATCTGCCAGTCGAAACAGCCTACGAAGCGGGTGAGCCCGAATCCGATCTGGACGACGAACGACTGAGCATCCTCAGGATGGTGGAGCAGGGCCAGATCAACCCCGAAGAAGCCGAAATGCTCTTGGACGCGCTGAGGTAGATACCCGCTGGCAACGAGCTAGATACCACTACCAAGCGAGAGCAGAGAGTGCAAAACATGGAGAATCGCAGACTTCAGGGCACGTGGCAAGCTCCCTTTTTCGCCATCTGGACCGGCCAGGCATTTTCCCTGGTCGGCAGCAAAGTTGTCCAGTTTGCGCTGGTCTGGTGGCTGACCGAACTGACCGGTTCAGCCACCGTTTTGGCCACGGCCACCATGGTGGCCATTGTCCCAGAAGTGATCCTGGGGCCCTTCGCTGGCGCGTACGTGGATCGCTGGAACCGGCGGGTGGTCATGATGGCGGCTGATGCCCTCGTGGCCCTGGCCTCGCTGTGGCTGGCCTATCTGTTTTGGATCGGGGCGATGCAGGTGTGGCACGTCTACACCATCATGTTTATCCGTGCTGTAGGCAGCAGTTTTCACTGGCCTGCCATGCAGGCTTCAACTTCGCTGATGGTACCCAAGAAGCACCTGACGCGCGTGGCAGGCATGAACCAGACCATGAACGGCGCGCTGAACATTGTGGCCCCCCCCTTGGGAGCGCTGCTCATGGTGGTCATGCCGCTCTACGGAGTCATGTTGGTCGATGTAGGTACGGCCCTGCTGGCCATCGTCCCTCTGCTTCTGGTCCGCATTCCCCAGCCCAGGCGAGATGACATCATGCCTGAGGCCGGGGACAAGCCGTCGGTCTGGGCCGATGTACGCGCTGGCCTGCGTTATATTGGCGCCTGGCCAGGGCTGATAGCCCTGATTGTCATGGTCATGATCCTAAAGATCGCGCTCACTCCGGCCTTCTCCCTGCTGCCGCTCTTGGTCAGCGCGCATTTTGGCGGCGATGCAGCCCAGTTGAGCCTGCTCGAAGCCATCGCTGGTGCGGGCATCGTCTTGGGCGGTTTGGCCTTGAGTGTGTGGGGGGGATTCCGGCGAAGGATCTATACTACACTGATGGGTGGAACCATCCTGGGTCTGGGCTTTTTCGTGCTGGGACTCACGCCGGCAGGTTTGTTCTGGGTGGCCCTTGGCAGCGTCTTTGTGGTAGGCTTGATGATTCCGCTGATCGATGGACCCATCATGGCCATCCTCCAGGGTACTGTTGAGCCCGCCATGCAAGGCAGGGTGTTCACCACCATGGGCAGCTTGCTGTTGCTCACCTCGCCCTTAAGCCTGGCCATCGCCGGACCGGTCAGCGATTGGATTGGCCTTCAGATCTGGTACCTGGCCGCCGGCGTGCTGTGCGCCGCCCTGGCCCTGGCAGGATTCTTTGTGCCCGCCATCGCCAACATCGAAGAGAACCACAGGGGGTATGCCGCACAACGGCAGCAGTTGGCCCCTTCTGTTGCTGAAGGAGCGCTGGTCACAGCCCCCACGGAGATCGCCGCGGCCGGAGACTAGGCGGTGCAAAACACCTCACAGCGGAAAAGGCCCGGCCGTTGTGATGCCAATCTTCTCGCGGCTCGCCCCTGTCGCAGGCACCACAATACGCTTGCTCCTTGGGCAGCAGGGAAAAACGTACCTTAACAGCAGCCAGTATTCAAGATGTTGCTTTTTCGCGACTGTGCTATAATGGGCTCACCTGAAACCAGTGAGTGTAACAGAGATGGTCGTTACCGCAACAACAGGCACAGTGCCTCAAGTCCAGGGCAGCCTGCGCCCAATGGACCCCACCCGGGATCTGGGAGCCATTGCCGATCTCATCGAAGAAGCCTTTGCCCACGAGATAGATGAGCGGGGCCGGGCCGCCATCCGCGAAATGCGCTGGATGGCGCGCCTGACCCCTCTGGTCTGGTGGTGGTCGCAGGCCGATCCGGCTTTCCAGGATACCTTCAACGGTTTTGTATGGGAAGAACCAACCCCAAGCGGCAGGGGGACACAGATCGTAGGCAATGTCAGCCTAAATCGAACTCCCGGGAGTCACCAGCGCAGGATCGTTTGCAACGTGGCGGTTCAAAAAGCCTACCGCGGCCAGGGCCTAGGACGGCGCCTGACAGAGGCAGCCGTTGTCGAGGCGCAGACTAGCGGGGCCGAGGGAGTCGTGATCCAGGTATATCAGGACAATCCCCGCGCCCTCCGGTTGTACACCGACTTGGGCTTCCAGGAGGTGACTGGAGAAACCGACCTCCAGCTCGCGACCATCGAGCCAGTCAACCCTGTGGCCGCTCCTGGCTACCGCCTTCAGGCCTGGCGGCCCTCCCACGGGCGAGCCGTATACGAACTGGCCCGGCTGGTGACCCCCTCACCACAATCCTGGATCAGGCCTCTGCGGGCTAGCAGCTACCAGCCAGGCTGGTGGGCGCGCTTGGGACAGCAGGTGGCAGACCTGGCCCAAGGCCGGCGAGTATATCGACTGGTGGCACTGAAAGAGGAACACCTTGTGGCTATGATGACAGTGACCGCCTCCCTTCGGGGGGGCACCCACCTCCTGGAATTGCTGGTCCACCCGGAACACCGCAGCCAGTTGGAGTATACGCTCGTGAGCCGGGCACTGTACATGCTTTCCGCCGTGCCATCCAGACCGGTTCGGGTCACGGTCCTTGCGGAGCACACAGATGCACTGACCGCACTCTACGACAGCGGCTTCGAAGAGCAGCGAACACTCTTGACTCTTAGAAAAGACTTTGATCGCAGAGGATAGACTATGCAGGATGGCAGAGTCCGCTACAGGCGGTTGTTTCTCAATCGGAACTTTGTAGCCCTGTGGCTTGGACAAACCATCTCGTTCATCGGCGACTACTTTTACTTCCTGGCCATTCCCATCATGGTGGAACAGCTCACTGGCTCCGCGCTGCAGGTGGGTCTGTCGGTCATCGCCAGCGCGCTGCCCATGTTGCTGCTGGGGCCGGTAGCTGGGGTCTTTGTGGATCGCTGGGACCGCAAGAGGACGATGGTCATCTCCGACCTGTTGCGCGGGGTACTGGTACTCGCTTGCATGGCGGTTCAGACACCAGACCAGGTATGGATCTACTATGTCATCGGCTTTCTGATGTCCTGTGTCAGCCGCTTCTTCTTTCCATCACAGAACGCCGTACTGCCTCTCATCGTCACCGACAGAAATGACCTGCTGGCGGCCAACAGCCTGATGCAGATCGTGCAAACCGCGGGTTTTCTGATCGGCCCCGCACTGGCAGGCTTCTCCATCGGGTTATGGGGGGCGCAGGTAGCCTTCCTGGTGGACTCGGCGACCTACTTTGTCTCGGCAGCAGCCATCTTGACGATGAAAGTCCCGCGTACCACTGCAGGCCGGCAAGCGGCGAGCGGGCAGATCACCACCCTATGGGCCGAAATGCGGGAGGGTGTCGCCTACCTGTTCGGCAACCGGACAATGGTCGGCGTGTTACTCTGCCTGGGGGTGGTGCAACTGGGCATCGGGGCCATCCACGTTATCTGGGTGCCTTTTATGCGCCGGACCTTTGGCCTCGGGGCCGAGGGACTGGGGGCGGTAGATGCCGCTCAGGGCCTGGGTATGGCCCTCGGCGGAATTACCTTGGGCTTTGTGGCTGGGCGATTCAGAAAAAAGGATCTGGCGGGATGGAGCATCGTCTTTATCGGGGGCATGATCGCTCTGGTGGGTCTGGCTCCGCCTTTCTCACTGGTGAACCTGATCCCGGGTCTGCAGATAGAAACAGCGATGGCTGACATGAGCATGGGACAACGACTGCTCCACATGCCGCTTCTGCTGCTGGTCTACAGCTTTTTGATCGGCGTGGCCCTAGTGCCAGCCCAGTCATCCCTGATGACCATGATGCAGCTAGCCGTACCCGATCTGAAACGTGGCAGGGTGGGCAGTGCGCTCAACGCCGTAACCACGGCTGCTGGATTGGTTTCCATGGCTACTGCAGCAGCAGCCGGAGAGATCATCGAGTTGCGGCTAATCTACTTTGTCTCCGGTTTGATCACGCTGTCCGGGGGCATCGTAGGGCTCCTGGTGCTGCAGGAACCCGAGATCCAGGATAGTGAGCCCGTCCTGGACGGAGCAGCGGGATGAAACTAGGCAGAACCAGGATTGATCGGAAGGTGAAAGTGGATGCCAGCCACGGCCCATGAGAAACTCGGGCCGTGGTGACACCTGTCTTTCACGGCCCGGATGGAGGGTATATGCGGCTAGATGGTAGAAAACAGAGATTCGTGGTAGACACTTTAGCACCGGAATGAAGGGAGATTCCAATGACGACAACAGAAGATCGCATGCAGATCCTGAACATGGTGGCGGAAAGAATCATCTCGGCAGATGAGGGGGCCAAGCTTCTGGCAGCCTTGGAGACAGAACAGAAAAGAGAGCCTACCCAGAGCATGACCGGACCCAGCCGGTCCCGCTGGATCCGCGTCCGGGTCACCGATCTGGAAACGGGCCGGAACAAGGTCAATGTCAATCTGCCCATGGGCCTGGTTGAAGTTGCCGCCCGGCTGGGCGCCCGCTTTGCGCCAGAGCTACAGGGCATGGACGTTCACGACATCGTGGAGCAGGTCAAGAGCGGCGCACAGGGCAAGCTCATCGAAGTGGAAGACATCGAGGATGGAGAACGGGTCGAGATATATGTAGAATAGGTATCCAGACCGAGAACCAGATTGACAAGGCCCTCTCCAAAGTTTGGAGAGGGCCTTTGGCATGGCGGGCGAGCCAGGCCAGCAAGTTCTATTTCAAGCGGAGAGTTCCTGACAGATGCCCCTTTGCTTCCGCCAGGAACCCTCCGGCAAGCAAAGCCACTACTTCTTTGGCCGCTTCTTATAGCCAGCGGCAAGACCATAGAAGGGCAGAAGCAGAGGTTCGACCTTGGTGGCCAGACTGACGCGGGCGCTCCATAGCGCAGTACGGGCCTTAGCCACAGGCTTGGACAGGCGCTCAGCTACAGGCCAGTCAGCGACTGGAATAGCCACCGGTTCCTGCGGCTCCCAATGGAAGGCCGCGGCAGCCCAGGTAAGCCCGGCACCAAAGCCCACAAAAACAACGTGATCGCCCGCTTGGAGCCGTCCCTCTTCAACAGCATCAACCAACGCCAAGGGGATAGAGGCCGCCGAGGTATTGCCATAGTGGTCGATATTGACCATCATCTTTTCCGGTGGGACGCGGAGCCTGCGCCGTGCCAGCTCAATGATGCGGTCATTGGCTTGGTGGGGGATAATCAGATCGATATCATCCGGGGTCAGCCCGCTGTCCATAATCACTTTGCGCGTTGAGTCGGCCAGAACACGCGATGCAAACTTGAAGACCCGTTGGCCGTCCATGCGCAAGTAATGAAGCCGCTGTTCGACAGTCTCGTGGCTGGTCGGATTGACACCTCCGCCACCGGGGTAGATGAGGGCGTCATAGTCGGAGCCATCAGAGCCCAGATCAAAGGATAGGAGACCGGTGGGCTGTTCGCTGGCCTCTATCACCACAGCCCCCGAGCCATCGCCAAACAGGACGCAGGTCGTTCGATCCCTCCAATCAATACCAAAGGACAGGTGCTCCGTGCCAATGACCAGAGCATTGTGGTATGCGCCAGTCTGGATGAACTGGCTGGCGGTAACCAACGCATATACCCACCCAGTGCAGCCAGCCTGCAGGCTGAAAGCTGGCGCGCCGCTGGCTCCCAACTGATCTTGGATCATGCTGGCCACCGCAGGCACGAGATAGTCGGGTGTCGATGTAGCGACAATGATCAGTTCTACGTCGGAGGGAGACAACTTGGCCACGGCCAGCGCCTGCCTGGCAGAGGCCAAGGACATGGAACAACAAGTCTCATCAGGACCGGCAATATGGCGCTCCCGAATGCCGGTACGGGTGCGGATCCACTCATCGCTGGTATCCACCATCTTTTCAAGATCTTGATTGGTGAGTACCCGCTCTGGAACATACTTGCCCCAGCCGGTTATCCGCGCATAGTTGGTCATGACTACCTAGATCTCCCCGATGACAAGAGAAAATGGCTTGGTGCAGTTCCCCAAAATACCAAAGAATAGCCCCGAAAAAAGGCCTTCTGCTGGTACGAGAAGGCCAACCCAAACTCTGATTCGTCAGCCAGTGGCAGTGTGGGCGGCCCGTCCATGCCGAAGGCGCCAAACAAAAGCGACAACCACACCCACAACCGAGGCTACCGAACCAACAGCCGCCGCCCCAATGAGAATACCCTTGCGGTGTTGCTGAAACATGTTGGGTCCAGGCTCCACTCCCCGCAACTGGGCCTCAAGGAGTAGCTCCCCGTGAAGACGCCGGCGGTAATTCGTGTTGGGTTCCACCGGCACCAGGATGCCCTGAAGTTGCTCGGCCAGATCCAGCAGGGACTGTACCTGGTCGTTTCGGGTGAGCCTGGACGTCTGGTGCGTACGCAGCCCAACCAATTCGTCGGCTTGCGCCGCCAGAATTTCTCTTGTCTCACGCCTGTTCATCATGCCCTCCCCCCAAGGCGTCCTTGTCGGGATGTTCACCCATCGCGGCCCAGAAAGGCTAGATCATCCAGCCCAGTGCGCAGACCTTTCGACTCACGTCCGGCAGCTCACCTTCCTGGAGCACGCTCGCCGCGACCCAGATTTTGATCGGTGTTCCACTAGTCGTGTTTCTGGAGGAATCTGGATGGCAGTTTCCAGATTGACTCAGTCGCACGCTTGAACATATGCATTCTTTTTCAGCCACTGCTCCTGGCTCATAGGTCAGGATACTTGGCTGGCCAAGTCCTGGCGCAGAGCAACCAATGTACGATGGTAGAGCGACTTGATCGCCCCCTCGCTGCGACCCATCGTCTGACCGATCTGGGCGTTGGGCATGTGCTCCACGAACTTGAGGATCAGCAGTTGCTGCCGATCAGGTGGAAGGCGATGAATCGCAGCCAAAAGTGCGTCGCGCCGCTCGCCCAAGGCTACCTGCTGGAAGGGGCCATCGTCTCCCTGAGATCCCACCATGGCCAACCCATCCAGCGAGACGACCTGCCGCCTGCTGTGGTCACGGTGCCAATTTGCCACCAGGTTGTGAGCGATCCGATACAACCAAGCCGAAAAGGGTGCTCCCCGCTGTGCGTAGCGAGGAATGTGATTCAGGGCTTGATGAAAAACCTTGGCTGTCAGATCCTCAGCGTCGTGGTGGTTCCCGGTACGGTAAAAGACATAGCTATAGATTTTATCGACATACCGCTCGTACAAAAGACCGAAAGCGTCCGGATCGGTTTTCGCCTCTTCGACCAGGGCGATTTCGTCTGCCAGATTATCCACCAGGATAGCCTCTCAGGCGCCTGCCGGTCTCGCACAATAAAAACACCGACTGGCGCAAATGGTTACGCGCTAGTATAGCAGAGACAGGGGAGATGGTCAACTGAGGTTCGCCGGACCGACAATCGTTTGATGTTGTAGACCAGATCTGGTATAATTGCACTGCAGGTCTAGCCTGGGGAAGCTGGAGTACGAGGTATGGACGATCGGTGTTGCACAAAACGACGGGAGGCCGCCGTATGCGGCCACTATTGTGGCACGTGTGACCGTTTGCGCGAGGGCACTTGCTGTGGCTGCGGCTATCAATTAGGCGAAACATCCAACGGTGAGTGTCCTGTTTTTCAGTGTTGCATCGTGGAGCGGGGGTTGGCTCACTGTGGCCTGTGTCTGGATTTCCCCTGCCAGCTATTCCTAGGCCATGCCCCACCGCTGGACGTGGCGCGACGGTACCAGGCCCTTTGCCGCCGCGCCGAGATTGGCACCACAGCCTGGCTGGAAGAGCAGGAAGAAACGAACTAGCCCGAGAGCCTCTGTACCAGCGCTGGTACAACAAGACCATCCCAAAAGCCTTTGCCAGCTCAACCGCGTTCGCCCGCCAGGCTCGGTCAGGTATTCGGTGGTCCTTTTTTCCTCTGAACCTGCAAGGCTGGTTTTCCAAAAGCCAGGACCAAATCTTGGGCATCTTGGTTCTATTCTGGTATCACCTCCTCCACAGTCCGGGCACTCAGCCCCCATCAGAACTTCGGTCACAATGTAAGAATTTTACATCCAAAATACGAGTCTATCGCTTATACTTGTACTCGCATGACATACAGTGCTAGCATGTAGGAGTGTTTCCGGTGAGCGAAGCGAGGATTCTAGTTGTGGAGGATGAACCCAGCATCCGCGAGGTATTGAGCCTATATCTACGGCGGGCCGGCTACCAGGTGACCATTGTTGGCGATGGGCGGGAAGCGCTGACCGTGCTGTCCAGCCAGATACCCGATCTGGTGGTATTGGACCTGATGCTGCCGGAGGTGGATGGGCTCAAGATCACCCGCTGGTTGCGAGAACGAGGGGATACCCCCATCATTATGCTGACAGCGCGCCGCGAGGAACAGGATCGCATCGCCGGGCTGGAGATGGGCGCCGACGACTATGTTGTCAAACCCTTCAGCCCCCAGGAACTGGTCAGTCGGGTGAGGGCTGTACTGCGCAGGACCCAGTCGTCAACACCAGGCAGTGCCGGCGGGCCGCTGGTCTACGGCGGCCTGAGGATCGATCCCCAAACCCGGCTGGTGGAGGTGGGAAGCGAAGAAAAGCAGCTCACTGCCAAGGAATTCGACTTGCTCTGGACGTTGGCCTGCCACCCCCGGCAGGTATTCACCCGCGACCAATTGCTAGACCTGGTGTGGGGGCTGTCAGAGTTTATCGACCCAAGTACCGTGACGGTACATGTGCGCCGCCTGCGGGAAAAGATTGAAGCAGATCCTGGAAACCCCGAGCATATCCGAACGGTGTGGGGGGTGGGATACAGGTTCGAACCATGAGGCGGTCATGGAGATAAGGGAAGAACACCAGCCTTCGCCAAGGCGACACTTGCGATTCCTGGGCGCCGTGGCTTTGAGCCTGGCCCTGGCCTTGGCTTTCTTTTTCCTGCTGATGCGCCCACCCAAGGCCGACCTCGGTCTCATGACCCTGTTTCTGGCCATCACGGCCATCATCTCTATGGCCGTGGGCTACGGTGCCTATCGCCTGGGCTGGATCAACCGCTCGCCGCATATCAGTTGGGTCCTGCTGGGCAGTTATGCTCTGGCCAGCGCCCTCACTTTCTTGAACGTCTGGGTGACGGCGCGGCTAATGTTTGCCAGCCGGCATGACTTGCTCCTGGCCACGGTGCTTCTCCTCTTTTCCGGAGGAATCGCGATATCCGTGGGTTACTTTCTCTCGGCAGCCCTCACCGATCGTATCGTGACACTGAACCTTGCAGCCAAGGAACTGGCTCAGGGACAACTGCGCGTGCGCGTCCCGGTGACGGGTAACGACGAGATGGCCAGCCTGGCCCGTACCTTTAACGAAATGGCGGCGCGGCTCGAAGAAACCGCTGACAGACAACAGGAGCTGGATAGTCTGCGCCGCAACCTCATAGCCTGGGCTGGTCACGACCTGCGTACTCCTCTGGCCTCCATCCAGGCCATTGTGGAGGCACTGGCCGATGGCGTCGTGGAAGATCCGGATACAGTAGACCGTTATCTGCACACAGCCCAGCGAGAAATCCGATCCTTGTCACTTCTGATCGACGATCTCTTTGAGTTGGCCCAGTTGGAGGCCGGTGGCCTGCGTCTGGACCGCTCGCTGAACTCGATCTCTGACCTGATCTCTGACACGATGGAGAGCTTCTCTGAGCTGGCTGCACGCCAGGAAGTGACATTGGAGGGACACGCAGACCCAGGAGTGGATCCGGTGCTGATAGACGCCCAAAAGATCGGTCGGGTACTGGCCAACCTACTGGGGAACGCCCTGCGGCACACACCACGGGGGGGTATGGTGCTGGTGCGCGCCACCAGGGTGGAAGATACCACCAAGGTGGAGGACAGCGTGCTGGTCGAGATATCGGACACGGGCGAAGGGATCAGTTCCGACGATCTGCCCCACATCTTTGAGCGCTTCTATCGCGGTGAAAAATCACGCAGCCGGTCTACAGGCGGCACAGGTCTTGGCCTGGCTATCGCCAAGGGGATTGTCGAGGCACACGGCGGTCAGATCAGCGTCGAAAGCCTGGTGGACCAACAGGGTGCCCGTTTCTCTTTCACCCTGCCATCATCCTGAAGCTCTTTGCAGTCCGCCGCAGCCCTTCGCACTGGGGTTCAGGGGCATCGCATGGCGCGCCACAACTGCAAACACAGACAGACCGTAATCATTCCGTAAGATTTGGGTAGCATATTCTTTATATCCATAGGCTATCCTGACTGATGAAATAGCAGGACTTTGGATTGAGTAGGGAGAAAACAACATGGTCAAGATCAAACCATCAGAGATCACACCGGAACACGTCTATATATCCCGGCGGAGGTTCATCAAGGGTGTAGGTGCCCTGGTCGCCGGCTCGGTAGTTCTTGCGGCATGTGGGACAACCGAGCCTCAGGCGACCGCGACGACCATCGTCAAGATTGACCCAACGGCCAGTCCAACGGCCAGCCTGACAGCCGGCCCAACTTCCGGCCCAATGACTACAACCGCCCCTACCACGGCGGTGTTTCCACCACTGAGCGCCAGCGCTGACGAACTGGGCCAAGAGCTGACATCCTTTGATGCAGTCACAAACTATAACAATTTCTACGAGTTCTCAACCAGCAAAGAAAGGGTAGCCACGCTGGCGCGCGAGTTCAAGACTTCGCCCTGGGAGGTAGAGGTTGGAGGCTTGGTCCGCAAGCCCAGGACCTTTGACATTGACGATCTGCTTGGATTCAACCAGGAGGAACGGATCTATCGCATGCGCTGCGTCGAAGCCTGGTCTATGGTCATCCCTTGGGTAGGCTTTCCTCTGGCCAAGCTTCTCAACGAGGTAGAGCCCATGTCAGAGGCCAAGTATGTCCGCTTTGAAACCCTCTACGATCCCGAACAAATGCCTGGTCAAAAGAGCGCCATCTACGAGTGGCCGTATATCGAAGGGCTGCGCGTTGGACGAGGCCATGAACGACCTGGCCATCCTTTCCACGGGCCTCTATGGCAATTCCTTGCTCCCCCAGAGCGGGGCGCCGGTGCGTCTGGTTGTACCTTGGAAATACGGGTTCAAGAGCATCAAGTCCATCGTCAAGATCGACCTGGTGGAAGAGATGCCCGTTTCCCTGTGGATGGCTGCTTCACCCCGCGAATATGGGTTCTATGCCAACGTCAATCCCGAGGTGTCCCACCCGCGTTGGTCCCAGGCCACCGAGCGCCGGATCGGTCAGGGGGGACGCATGAAGACACTCTACTTCAACGGCTATGCTGAAGAGGTTGCCCATCTCTATGAGCCCCTGGACAAGAAGGAATGGTACTACTAGGCCCGATGCGAACGCGCATGTTACGCTCAGACTGGCTCAGAAGACACTGGCTTCAGATCCTGGTCCACGCCGGGGCGTTGCTGCCACTGACCTTCATCCTCTGGGACTATGCACAGGGCGGGTTCCTCGTTGATCCCGTGAGGGAGATTACCACCCGTACCGGCAGGGCGGCCATAATCCTGGTCGTGCTCACCCTGGCCTGTACACCCATCAATACTGTTTTTGGTTTCCGGCAAGTACTGCGCGTCCGGCGAGCCTTGGGCATGTATGCCTTTCTGTACGTCGGCCTGCACTTCTTGACCTTTGTGTGGCTGGACTACGGCCTGGATCTACCCTTGATAATCCAGGCAATCTTTGACCAGCGCTACGTGCTGGCTGGATTCACCTCTGGCCTGATCCTGCTGCTCTTGGCGCTGACCTCGACCAGAAGCTGGCAGAGACGATTGGGCAAGAAATGGAAACAACTGCACCGCCTCGTCTACGTGGCGGGCATCCTGGCAGTTGTGCACTACCTGTGGCTGGTAAAAGATATCCGCGACCCTGTACGCTATGGCATCGTTGTGGCCATCTTGTTGGTACTACGCTTTCCATACATCCGGCGGGCTGTGAGCAAGCTGCGCTACAAGCTCGGAACAAAACGAAAGCCCCATAGGTCTTCTGGCGCACCGGCCTGATCTCACAACAGGGTCACACCCAGCATGGGAACGCTCTGCCGCATTGGCGAGCGTTCCTTGTCTGTTGTGGCGCAACGTTTGCCGTCTGCTATCTTTTAAGGTATAATCCCCGGGCATGGCGTGGCCTGCCAGAGAGAGACATCATTCTGACAGTCTCGCTTGGTGCGAGGCACACATGGTCTATCTGCTCAGGCCACAGAGCGTTGATCATATAGACGAGGAGATCCGAACATGAATGTGTTGTTGTTGCAGGACGTAGATCGATTGGGACAGGCAGGTGAAGTCAAGAGGGTCGCCGACGGCTATGCCCGCAACTATCTTTTCCCACGCGAACTGGCAGTTCTTGCGACGCCAGGAGCTGTCAGGCAGGCGGAGAATCAGAAAAAGGCAGAGATACGCCGCGAAGCCCAGGCCCTCACCGAGGCCCAGGCCCTGGCTGCCAGGCTGGATGGAATGACCGTAACCTTCGAGGCTCGTGCTGGTGAGACAGGCCGTCTGTACGGTTCAATTACCAATGTGAATATCGCCGATTCGCTTTCAGAAAAAGTCGGCCAGGAAGTGGACCGGCGCAAGATCGAACTGGATGAACCACTAAAGGACCTGGGTACCCATGCTGTCACAATTCGGCTGGCCGCTGAAGCTGAGGCAAAGGTTACGGTGATCATCAGGCGCGAGGACGAAGCCCTGGAAGAGAGCTAGACCAATGGAACAGGATTGGAGTGAGCCCGAGATACCACTGGACGAGGACGAAAAACGTCGGTTGGTCATCCAGTTGGTCACCCAACTTCGTTGCGTGGATTGCGGTCGCCTCTACGACCCCGAGGACTTTGCTCTTGTGCACCGATGGGAAGAAGTATGGGTACTGAGTACCCGATGCCGCCACTGTGATGAATTGTGCCACGTTGTTGTCTATATGCGACTAGATGCAGAGTCAGAAACTACGACCGATCTGACCCCGGCTGAGATCGAAGCATCGCATGAATGGCCACCGATCTCGACCGACGATCTACTGGATGTGCACGCCTTTCTTCAGGGATTCGATGGAAATTTCGAAATGCTCTTTTCCGCTTGATCCCACACCAGCACCACCACCAGACCGTCACCCTTGTGGCGGTCTTTTTTTGTGAAAATACCAAGATTTCGAGCGATCAGATGACCCGGGCAGAACTCGACTTGACAGGCTGGCCAGCTTGTGATAATATTGAATGTATGAGCATGTATTCATATATACTATTGATACCATGAACGACAATCACTGTGCCGACACCTATGCTCACGGCGAACGCGTTCAAGCGGCCCTTGAGCATCTGGTGGAAGACGCGACCGCTATCCGCCTGGCCGAAACATTCAAGGCTCT
Organism: uncultured Chloroflexia bacterium; assembly: GCA_963700285.1. GTDB lineage: Bacteria > Chloroflexota > Anaerolineae > JAAYZQ01 > JAAYZQ01 > CAWANP01. The sequence continues at coordinate 103,699 of CAVOXA010000010.1, forward strand.
GAGCGATCCGACCCGAGTGCGGATCGTCTCGCTGCTGGCAGGCGCTGAATTGTGTGTCTGCGATGTGGCGGTGGCTCTGAATATGAGCCAGTCAGCCGTATCGCATCAACTCCGAAGCCTGCGCGACCTAAGGCTGGTTCGCTGGCGGCGCGAAGGCCGGCAGGTTTTTTACACGCTGGACGACGACCACGTGGCTGACCTTTTCCAGCGCGGCCTGGACCACGTGGTACATGGCTGAGCCTCTCCATTCCATCCAGAAGCGGGTTGGGTGCCAGAATGGGACATGGGAGTACTACATTGAGCGACAAGATCAGGATCGAAATCTCCTGGCTGCTACCCCAGGGTAACGCCTGTGAGTCCTGCTGGCATAGATGGGAAGAAAGTGTCCGAGCCTACGGAGGCGTAGAACGGGTACACCTGGACCAGGAAGGCGAGACCCCCAGCTTTTGCATTCACTACGATCCAGGCCTGATCAGCCCGGATATTGTGCGGGCCATTGCTGTCGAGGAAGGCGCCCATTTGGACTGGCGCTATCGTCACGAGATCTTGTCCATCAGGGGGATGGACTGCGCCGATTGCGCGCGGACGCTGGAAGGTGGCGTTGGGCGCCTGGATGGCGTGTTGTGGGCCTCTGCCAACTTTGCCGCGTCTACCCTGGCTGTCGAGTACGATGCCGAGTGGACAGAACGCCCAGCCATCGTATCCCGTATCCGCGCCCTGGGCTACGACCTTCAGGCACCTGCGCCCTCCCGTGAAATGGTTTATCAGGTCGAGGGTATGGACTGTGCTGACTGCGCTCTGAATCTGGAAGAGGCGCTCAGACGCACATCTGGCGTGGCCCAAGTGACCGTGGACTTTACCCTGGCCCGGCTGCGCCTCACAGCCGACGATGGCATGGAAATCGACTCGGCTGTCCACCAGGCTGCGGAAAGCATGGGCTACTCACTCCGGTCGCAGGATACCCGATATCCCGGCGGGACCAGCAGTGTTGAGGGCTGGCGAGAGCGGCTGTGGCGCAGGCGCCGCGATCTGACGACCGTGGGCTCTGCGCTGCTGATTGCCGCAGGCGTGATCCTGGGCTTGCTGGGAGCGCCTGAGGCGATTGTAGCCGGCACGTACGTGGCAGCGATTCTCGTAGGTGGCTTCTATATTGCCCGGTCCGGATGGGCCGCGCTGCGGACGGCTCACTCCCTCGACATGAACGCATTGATGACCATCGCCGCAGTAGGTGCGATTTTCGTCGGCGAGTGGGCCGAGGGCGCGGTGGCCATGTTCCTGTTCTCCCTGGGCAACTCCCTGGAAGGCTATACGATGGACCGTGCCCGGAATGCCATCCGGAGCCTGATGGAACTCTCACCCCGCCGGGCTACCCTGATCCACGGGGATCAGGAGGAAGAGGTACCGGTCGATGATCTGGTCGTCGGTGATCGAATTTTGGTACGGCCCGGCGAGCAGATTCCAATGGACGGGGTGGTACTGACGGGCTCGTCGGCTGTGAACCAGGCCCCAATCACCGGCGAGAGTGTACCGGTGGAAAAGGGGACAGGTCAGGAAGTCTATGCCGGCACGGTCAACGGCCAGGGAGCGCTGACCGTGCGCGTGACCCACCTGGCTGCTGACACGACCATCGCCCGCATTATCAAGATGGTGGAGGAGGCCCAAGCCCAGAAAGCCCCCTCGCAGCGTTTCGTCGACCGCTTTGCCCGGGTATACACGCCGGCGGTGATCGCGGTGGCGGCCAGTGTAGCGATAGTGCCGCCGTTATTCGGCTGGCTAACAGGTACGGGTACCTTTGCTGCCCTGTTTGGTGAGTGGTTCTACCGGGCCCTGGTGCTGCTGGTGATCGCCTGTCCCTGTGCCCTGGTCATTTCTACGCCGGTCACCATCGTGAGCGCTATCGCCAGCGCAGCTCGCTCCGGCGTGTTGATCAAAGGCGGCACCCATCTGGAAGCTCTGGGCTCACTAAAGGTGATGGCCTTCGACAAGACCGGTACCCTGACCGCCGGCCAGACGCAGGTGGTGGATGTCCGCTGTCTGGATCACCAGGCAGGATTGGTCTGGACAGAGTGCCCCGATTGCAGGCGCATGCTGGCCGACGCGGCGGCCGTCGAGCGCCGCTCGGAGCACCCGTTGGCCCGGGCTGTAGTGCAGACAGCCGAGGAGCAGGGCCTGGCCCATGCCTTGCCAGCAGCGGAGGAGGTGGAGGCCCTGACCGGGCGTGGCGTACGGGGCCGGGTGAATGGCCACAGCATCACAGTCGGCACTCATACCTTCATCCACGAGAGCGATCCGGATCTGGTTGAGGGCCCTCTGTGCGATGCTGTCCATGCCGCCCAGGACGCTGGCCAGACGGCGATGGTCGTCCGTGACGACTGCTGTGGCGTGCGCGGCTATATTGCTGTGGCCGATACGATGCGTCCAGGGGTGCCAGAGGTGATGGCCGCCCTGGCCAGAGTGGGCATCGAGCACACGGTTATGCTGACCGGCGACAACCAGGCCACGGCACAAGCCGTCGCCGCAGCCGCGGGGGTAGACGATGTGCAAGCTGAGTTGTTGCCCGAGCAAAAGGTGGCAGCCATCGAGGCTCTGTTGGAAGAGTATGGGGCCGTAGCCATGGTGGGTGATGGTGTCAACGATGCTCCCGCCCTGGCGCGAGCGACGGTGGGTATCGCCATGGGCGCCGCTGGCACCGACACCGCGCTGGAGACTGCTGACGTGGCCCTCATGGCCGACGATTTGGGCAAGCTACCCTTTGCCGTCAGACTTAGCCGGCGAGCGCGGGCCATCATCCTGCAGAATATCGCCCTATCGCTGGGCATCAAGGCCGTCTTTTTCGCCCTGGCCCTATCTGGAACGGCGACGCTGTGGATGGCTGTCTTTGCTGACGTGGGCGCATCGCTCATCGTCACCCTCAATGGAATGCGGCTGCTACGACAGCAGGAAAAAGCCATGCCAGGGCAGAGCTAGTCAGTTTTCGATACTGTCCCCCGTCGCCCGTGACATTGCTTGAACTTTCTGCCGCTCCCACAAGGGCAAGGATCGTTGGGCTTTGCGTCAGAAAATGCCTGTGCCCGCTCAAGATCCCGGGATCTGTACCACTGCATGATCTCTGATGGTGCCCGATTCTCCCGCAGCAGGCCGGTCATGATGCGCATCGGCTGATCGACGTGGTGAAAGAACAACTTGTAGCCAGCACACAGGTAATTCAGCCCCGGTTCGCCATCCGGTGTCTTGATAAACCGGTTGCGCGGACAGCCCCCGTGACATGCAAAGCGCACATCACATTCAAGGCAATACTTGGGCAGCGTGTCTCGCTTGTCCGCCCCGAATTTCCGCTGCTGGTCTGAGGCCACCAGATCGATCATGTGCGTTTCCTGGATATTGCCAAGCAGGTAATCCGGTTCCACAAAGTGATCGCAGGAATAGAGGTCGCCGTTGTGCTCCAGGGCCATGGCATTGCCACAGGTGGGTGCAAAGATACACAGAGAGTGCTGCCCCACGTGGCTGCCAAGCGTGACGTCAAAGATCTGAACATAGACCTTGGCCACGTCCCGTCGCACCCATTCTTCAAAGATACCGATCATAAAGCTGCCGTACTGCTTGGGCTTGACCGAGCGGTGGGTGACCATGAAGCCGTCCTGCGTGTAAAGGGGACGATCGCCCCCCGGCCTCTCACTCCACCCCTGGTTGGCCTGCGGTAGCATGTCCGCTGTTGCCCGTTCGATGATGGGTATGAACTGGACAAACTCGGCCTGCAACTCATCCCGGAAAAAACGATAGACCTCTACGGGGTAGTCAGCGTTGGCCGCATGCACCGTGCACAGAATATTGAAATCCACCTCGTGCTTGCGAAGGATCTCCCAGCCGCGCATCACCTGATCAAAGCTGCCCTTCCCGCCCTTGTTGACCCGGTAAGCATTGTGCAGCGCTCGAGGCCCATCCACACTGAGGCCAACGAGAAAGTTATGCTCCTTAAGAAAGGCACCCCATTCATCGTCCAGTAGGGTACCGTTGGTCTGCATGGAATAGCTGACGCTCTGCCCTGGTTTCTTGTACTGCTCTACAAGGGCCACCGATCGCTTGAAGAACTCCCGGCCCATCAGCGTTGGCTCCCCGCCCTGCCAGGCCACAGTGACCTCTGGTACACGGTGCGATTCGAGCAACTGTTTGATGTAGGTCTCCAGCAACTCGTCCGCCATGCGGAAGCGGCTGCCGGGGTAAAGCATCTCCTTGGATAGAAAGAAACAGTATTGACAATCAAGATTGCACACGGCCCCCGTAGGTTTGACCAGAAGGTGGAATCCAGGAGGCGCGTACTGGGGAATGCTATCCATGTTTGCCTTTCTAGCTGTTACCAACGCCCATATGATCTTGGTTTGCCCTAAATGGCCACCGCTGGCGCGTCCATACCCATTCTCTGATGGGCGCGGGCCATGTACGGTGTGTTATAGTGCCAGCCAGGCTGCCCGTCGGGTGTCAGCAGGATGATACCCCCCACGCCGTTTACCCTGCTGGCCAGCCTCAGGATAGCAGTCCTGGCAGCGGCATGCGGGTCGCCCAGCTCCTGCAAGTGATGCAGGGCCAGCCGGGCCAGAAGGACCTTGGCGATGGCCTCACCCCAGCCGGTACTGGAGGCGCCGCCCAACTCATCGTCGGCGTAGAAGCCACAACCCACCATCGGCACGTCCCCTACCCGGCCAGGCATCTTGTTGGGCGTTCCTCCGGTCGAAGTGCCGGCCGCAACATGCCCATCCATGTCCAGGGCCACGCAGCCCACCGTGTCCGCAGGACGGGAAAAGGCCTGCCGCGCTGAATAAGTATGGTCGAACAGCAGTCGCTGCCACCGTTCAAACTCGCGGGGCACGGCCAGGTCGGTCAGGTCACAGGTGGGGAAACCCATCTTGTGGGCAAAGCGCTGGGCGCCCTGTCCGATCAAGAACACATGCTCGCTCTTTTCCATCACGGTTCGCGCCAGCCGGATGGGATTGCCGATGAACTGCACGCCAGCTACGGCGCCGACTTGCAGATCAGTACCATCCATAAACCCTGCGTCAAGCTCTACCTGGCCGTCAGCGTTGAGGAACGAGCCCCGCCCAGCGTCAAAGGTCTCGTCATCCTCCATGACCACGATGGCCGCCTCAACAGCGTCCAAGGCCGATCCACCTCGGATCAATACCTCCCAGCCAGCCTCGGCGGCTAGCCGGGTACCGTCCTGGTGAGCCTTGTGCAGATCTTGTGGAATATCCCAGGCTCCTCCGTGGACAATGATAGATGGCTCCATTCCAATCCCCCAAAATCAATCAGGCAGTGGCAGCCCGGGCTGTTTGTGACGCTGTAACCCCAGGACCAGGGAACGGACATCACTGGACAGCCGGAATGCAAGCCCCTTGGGTACGACGGCCAGTTCCCCGCTCTCGAGGTCGTACTGCCCGTGTTCCGTCTCCAGAATCAGCTTCCCATCCTGGCAGAAGACCAGGCTATCTTGAAGGTCTGTCTGCTGCCAGGGTCCGGTCCCCTCGTAGAAAGCCAGGTGGACGGAAAAGGTGTCCAGATTAGCCAAGACCACTGGCCTGAAAGGAACGACGATTTGGCGCCCCATGGCCGGCACGCTGACCTTCTCCAGGTTCCTCCCTTCCTTCAGGGAAAAAATCCGACGATCGCCATTGCGACGATTGACCATCAGCCGCGGCTGGAGGAGGAGGACTTGTGAATGCAAAAGGGACGAAGAGCGGTGCCCCACTCCTTTGGGCGCCACGGCCAAATCACCAGGCCGCAGGATCGTGGTTCCCCAGTCGCTCTCGAGGCTGATGGTACCGCTGTAAACCAAAAAGAGTTCATCCTGGTCCAGGTGGCGATGGCGGGGCAGCGTTCCCGCGCACAGAAACACGCTCAAGACCAGGTCATCGATCGACGCCAGGTCGATCATGGTGAACGGTTCTGTCAAACGGCCAGCGTGGTCGGCAACGCTGATGACCTCGAGTTCTTGGGGTTCTGCCACGGTTTTCATCCCAGTCGTGCAGGTGTTATGTCCTGCTGAGCCTGGTATTTCCCCTGCTTGTCGGCATAGGATATCTCACAGGCCTCGTCACTTTCGAAAAAAAGTACCTGAGCGATCCCCTCGCAAGCATACAGGCGTACCGGCCTGGACCCAACGTTAGCGATACACAGGGTTGCGTTGCCCTCCCAGCCAGGCTCAAAGGGGGTAACGTTGACCATGACACCACAGCGAGCATAACTGCTCTTGCCCGTGCACAGGGTCAAGACATTCGATGGGATACGGAAATACTCAATCGTCCGGCCCAGGACAAAGCTCTGGGGTGCCAGCTCAAACACGTTGGTGCGCGTATCGACAAAAGCAGCGGCAGACATTGCCTTGGGGTCTACCAGACCCTGGCCCGCCCCGCCAGCAACCAGTACTTTGAACTCATCCGCCAGGCGGACGTCATAGCCATAGGACGACAGGCCATAAGAGATGACGGTTCCCCCTACCTGTGCCGGCTCAAAGGGTTCAATCATGCCCTGTTCCAGGGCCATACACCGGATCCACCGATCAGATTTGATACTCACACGCGCCTCTCAACTACTCCGGTGGTTGCCCACAAATAAGGTCACAGTTACATGAGCCGTTTGGACTCGCCCCTCGACAAGCTGCGGGTGCCGCTGCACGGTTGCAAGCCGCCCGCATTATACTCGATAAACCCAAAAGAGACAAAGGTGCAATCTCGTCATTGGGCACCTTCAAGGACCAGATTGTCTATCAGGCGGGTCTGGCCAACGAATGCAGCCAGGGACAACAATGCGTTGCCAGTGATGGTTTCCAGCTCCTGGAGCGTGTCAGGATGGGCGCAGGAAACGTACTGCAGGCGAACCCTGGGCTCGTCTGCGATGGTTTCGGCCACGATCTTTCGCAATCTTTCGGCGCTCCGTTCCCCAGACTCAAAGGCTGTCCCGGCTGCCACCAGTGCACGGTACAGCACAGGCGCCGCTTCGCGCTGCTTGGAATCCAAAAAGGCGTTTCGGCTGGACAGCGCCAGGCCATCCAGATCACGCACGATGGGACACACGATGACGTCCAATGGGAAATCCAGATCGCGCGCCATCTGCCGTACGACCGCAACCTGCTGGGCATCCTTCTGACCAAAGTAGGCGCTCTGGGGTCGGACAGCGTTGAACAACTTGGCCACCACTGTCGCCACGCCTCGGAAATGGCCAGGACGCATTGCACCCTCCAGCAGCCGCGCCACCTCCTCCACTGTGACCCACGTTTGAAAACCGCTCGGGTACATCACTTCGGGGCTAGGCATCCAGACCAGGTCTATGTTTTCCGCTTTCAGCAGGTATAGATCCCGGGCCAGGTCGCGGGGATAGGAGGACAGGTCTTCGTCGGGCCCGAACTGAGAAGGGTTCACAAAGATGCTGACCGCTACGCTGGCACATTCGGCCCGAGCACGCCGTACCAGCGACAGGTGACCTTCGTGCAGAGAGCCCATGGTGGGGACCAGGCCCACCGGTTCGGCAAGGGTTGCCCGAGCGCTGCGCACCTCGAAAAGGGTGATGGCGGTTTGCACGTTCAACGCTCCGGATGCGCGAGGGCCTTGACCAACAACCACAGCGCTCGATTCACCGGGACAGGAACGCCACAGGCTTTGCCCGCGGCGACAATGGCCCCGCAGATGGCATCGATCTCGGTGGGGGCGCCACGCAGCACGTCCTGAAGCATAGAAGAGGTATTGCGGGTGGTCTGACTAGCTACTGCCTCTGCGGCAGCGACGGGATCCGAGTAACTCAATCTCTGGCCGCACGCGGAAGCAACGGCTGCGGCCTCACCAGCGGCGGAGGCCAGTAGTGTCCTGGCATCGGGGCGGAGCAGCAGCTCGCCATTGGGTACACGCAGCAGGGCGGTGAGTGGATTGATCGCAGCGTTGATGACCAGCTTGCTCCACAGCAGCCGGTCAACGTCTGGTACGAGTTCCACCGCAAAGCCAGCCTCTTCCAGTAGTTTCGCCAAAGGCGCCAGCCGAGGGTGTACGCCAAGCGAGACGGTCCCGATCCCACCAGGGCGCACCTGTCCTGGTCCCACAAGCGTAGCCCCATACGTGGTCACACCCAGGGCCACACGCGGCGCCCCCAGGAACTCTACAAGTCTCTCGCGGTTGCCCAACCCATTTTGCAGGGTCAACGCCAGACCTTCCGGCGACAAGCAGGCAGCCAGTTGCCGGGCAGCGCGCTCTGTCTGCCAGGACTTGACCAATACCAGGGCAAGGCGAGATGCGAGGCAATCGGCCGGATCAGCAGTGACCTGTACGGAATACGCGTAGTCGGAACCATCAGATTCGACCAGGCGAACGCCCTGGGAGCGCAACGCATCCAGACCCTCTGGCCAGGTACCCAGGAGCGTTACCCCCACGCCTGTTTCTGCCAGCCGTGCCGCAAAAAGGCAAGCCAGCGCCCCTGTCCCAACAATGAGAACAGAAGCTGTCATCTGCTCACCGGGTATGATGGAGGGGGAGAGGCCATCATGGATCAGATCCCTCCATCTCCTCTAGAAACGCATCCCACTCGCCGTCCGGCATGTCCACGGTATGCTCGGGCCCAGGGAAGACCCTCCCTTCGACATCCTCTCGGAAGGCGGCAAGGGCGCGCGCCATCTCTGCATAAAGATCTGCGTACTTTTTGACGAATTTTGGCGTGAAACGATCAAAGAAACCAAGCAAGTCGTGGGTAACCAGTACCTGGCCATCGCACCCCAACCCAGCCCCAATGCCAATGGTGGGGATCTCTAACCGCTGGGATACAACAGTGGCCAGTCGGGCAGGGATAGACTCGAGCACCAAGCTGAAACAGCCGGCCTCTTGCAGCAACAGCGCGTCATCCAACAGGCGGCGGGCAGCCAGTGCCGTACGCCCCTGGGAGCGGAAGCCACCCAATTGCTGCACGCTTTGGGGGGTGAGGCCCAGGTGACCCATGACCGGGATCCCGGCAGCGACGATGGCGCGGATGGCATCCGCGCGCTCCGCCCTCCTTCCAACTTGACGGCATCCATGCCAGCTTCCTGCAGAAAGCGCCCTGCATTGAGCACGGCCTGCTCCACCGAAACCTGATAGGACATGAAGGGCATATCGCCGACCAACAAGGCGTAACGCGCCCCCCGTGCTACCGCGCGACAGTGGTGCAACATATCCGACATCGTAACTGGCAACGTGTTCTCATAGCCCAGTACCACCATCCCCAACGAATCTCCGACCAGGATCGAATCAATACCAGCCTGATCTGTGGCCAGGGCTGTAGGATAGTCATAGGCGGTCAGCATGGTAATGACCTCGCCACGCCCTTTCTTCTGTAGCAAAGTGTGCGTGGTGATCTTTTTTCGGCGCGATGAGGACAGAATCGTAGACATAGCTGGCACCTCGGTCCGGATATCTGCAAACAGAACGACACCTTGCATTATAACGCACAACGGGCATCCTGTCCACTAGCCCGAAGGATACCCGTTGAGAATGACAAATCTTTGCCTTAACCCCTCAGTCGATGAACCTCCTTGACCTGCGCGATGACGTCGTCCACAGGCCGTTCGTTGAATGGCGATGGACCCAAAGGGTCCGCCAGTTGCCAGCCAGCGTCGCCCAGAAGCACAGCAAAGGTGTTCAGGACCGAGTAGGCCAGCGCCTCCAGGTGATAACCCCCTTCCAGGGTCCAAACCAGCCGCCCTTCGCACAACTCTTCGGCAAGCTCCACCAGGGCCCGGGCGATGGCCGCATATCCAGCAACAGAAAGATACATATAGGCCAGGGGATCATCCCAGTGGGCATCGTAGCCAGCCGAGACGAGAATGAGCTGGGGTTGGAATCGCCAGGCGGCCGGGCCCACCACTTCCCGAAAGATCTGCGCAAAGCCCTCGTCCCCGACACCGCCACCCAGGGGCACGTTGACGATGCCGCCTGCGCCGTCGCCGCGTCCTATCTCGCGCAGATTTCCTGTGCCGGGGTAGTAAGGATATTGGTGCGTTGAGATGAACATCACGGCCGGATCACGCTCGAACGCATCCTGGGTACCGTTGCCGTGGTGGACATCGAAATCCACGATGAGCACCCGGTCCAGGCCGCGCTCGGCCAGCGCATAGCGAGCGGCAATGGCCACGTTGTTGAACAGACAAAAGCCCATTCCCCTATCACGGAGGGCATGGTGCCCAGGAGGGCGAACCAGGGCAAAGGCGTTGGCAAGCTGGCCATCGAGCACGGCCTTTGTCGCCTCCACCAAGCCACCAGCAGCCATCAGCGCCGCATCGTAGGAGGCCGGTCGCACGTAGGTGTCCGCATCCAGATGACCACCACCTTGTCGGGCCACACGCTGCACCTGGTCTACGTAGCGACCCGAGTGTACCCGCTCCAGCCGCTCGGGAGCGATGGGCGCCGCGGGAACAGGTACCAGCCGGTCCAGCATGCCATTTTCTTCTAACACCCTCAGGATGGTCGTGAGCCGCTGCTGGTTCTCCGGGTGACCACGCAGGTCGTGTTCCAGGTAGATAGGATCGTATACGTAGCCGGTTGTCATAGATCGGTTCTCTCTGTCTACATCTCGCGCCGGCCCTCAAGGGCCCGGCCGAGAGTCACGGCATCGGCATATTCCAGATCGCCGCCTACGGGCAGCCCTCGCGCCAGCCGGGTAAGCCGCGCCCCCAGAGGTTCAAGCACGCGCGCCAGGTACATGGCAGTCGCCTCCCCTTCAAGATTGGGATTGGTCGCTAACAAGACCTCCTGTACCGGTTCGTTACTCAGGCGGGCAACGAGTTCGTTGATCCGCAGTTCATCAGGACCGATGCCCTCCACCGGCGAGATGGCGCCGTGGAGAACGTGGTACAGCCCCCGGTACTCGCCAGTGCGGTCGATGGCCAGCACATCGAGCGGCTCTTCCACCACACAGATGATCGAACGATCGCGCCCTTGGTCCTGACAGATGCGGCAGGGATTCTCCACTGTGATATTAAAGCACACACGACAGAAAGTGGTCTTCTTCTTCAGGTCAACCAGCGCAGCGGCCAGGAGTTCGGCCTGTTCCGCCGGGCGACGGAGCAGGTAAAAAGTCAGCCGTGATGCAGATTTAGGACCAATACCTGGCAACTGGGCAAAGGCTTCTATCAGCCGGCTTATCGGTTCAGGTATTGCCGCAGACATAGATTTGCACTCCTTGGGCCAGCGATCGGCTAGCCCAGCAAGCCACCCAGGCTGCCCAGCCCACCCAGCCCACCCAATCCACCGGTCAGCGCACCCAAGCGCTCGGCAGCCAGCGACTGTGACTGCTCGATGGCTTCATTGACCGCAGCAACCATCAGATCCTGCAGCATCTCCACGTCTTCGGGATCCACGGCTTCGGGATCGATGGTGATCGACTCCACCCGCTGGTGCCCGTTGATGACCACTGCAACAACTCCGCCACCCGCCGTTACGGTAACTGTCTCAGCGCCCAACGCATCCTGTGTCTGGACCATCTCTTCCTGCAGCCTCATAAGCTGCTGGCGCATGTCCGGCCGGCCACCCGGCTGCTGGCCCCGAATACGTCGCCCTTTACCTTTTGCCATTTGTCTTCCTCCTATTTCCTGCCATCAACCGTCAGCTTCTGGAGGCTATACCGTTGATTGCTGAGCTCTGATGGCTAGTTTTTCTACGGCTCTTCAACAACCTTTGTCTGCCCACCAAGTTTCTCGGCCCAGCGCGTGATCTGGCCCAGGTCCTCGGCATCCAACGCAGGTTGCGGGGAGGCCGTATCTGAGGCTGGCGCGGAGGGGCCAGGGGCTTCCTGAGGATTGGGTAGATAGTCCGAGGCCAGTACCAGCTTCACGTGACAACTGCGGCCCACTACCTCGCTAAGCGCATCCTGGACCTCTACCTTCCGTTGGGGATCTCCGAGCTTATCCCGCAGGAAGGGATAGGGAAAAGTCACGACGACCTGACTGCCCGTCACTTCAACCGGTGTGCAACCAGAGCGCAAGGCGCCTTCCGCGGTGGGATTGCGCTGCCGCACGGCGACAAGTATCTGCTCCCAGACCCGCTCTACCATCTCCAGGGTCAACTGTCCGGAGCTGGTCTGAGCCTCTACAACGGGCTCAACATCTGTAGTGCTCTTGACCGGCACGTGCGGTGCCGGAGTTGGCGTGAGAACAGGAACTGAAGATTCTGCCACACGATGGCCTTCCGCCTTGGGTACAGTGGACGGTGGGGCAGGGGGCGTCGAAGGAGCTGGTTCCTGCCTACCAGTGGTCTGACTCGAAGCCTCTGGCCCAGCAGTTCCCATAATGCTCTCGACCAGAGCAAGTTCCAGTGGCAATTGAGGGATCATCTGCAGACCACCCTTGACGTCGGTCACTGCACCGTTAAAGAGGCGGATGGCCTGCAGCAACTGCCCCGTCGGCATCCGTTGGGCCAGCTCTTCCATTCTGGTGGACTGCTCTGCCGTCGCATTGAGCAAGCGCGTGCCCGCACCCTGGTTGACCAGCAACACACCACGCAGGTATTCCACCACTTCCCGGCCGAACTGGCGCGGATCTGCGCCACCACCCACCGTACGATTGATGCGATCCAGGCCTCCGGCCACGTTGCCATCGGCCAGATCAGTAACCAATTGGCTGGCCGCCTCGCCCGCGACGGTTCCCAGGACCATCTGCACCTGGTCCAGCGTAATCTGATCCCCATAGCTGGTCAATTGATCCAGCAGGCTGATGGCATCCCGCATGGCGCCAGTGCCCTGATAGGCAATGAGTTCCAGCGCCTCGGGCTCGACGGCAATCCCCTCCCGTTCGGCAATGTAGGCCAGTCGGTCCACGATGGTCTGCAAGGGGATACGCTTAAAGTCGAAACGCTGGCAGCGTGAGGAAATCGTAGCCGGAATTTTGTGGGGATCGGTGGTGACCAGAGCAAAGATCACGTGCGGTGGCGGCTCCTCCAGCGTCTTGAGCAGGGCATTGAAGGCCGGCTCAGTGAGCATATGTGCCTCATCGAGAACATAGATCTTGAATCGGCCCTCGTTAGGCCGAAAGCCGACCTTCTCCCGAATATCCCGGATCTCGTCGATGCCCCGGTTGCTGGCGGCGTCGATCTCGATCAGGTCCAGCAAACGCCCGTCATTGATGGCCACACAGATGGAGCAGACATTGCAGGGTCTTTCCCCTTCAGAGGCATGGCAGTTCACCGCCTTGGCCAGCAGGCGGGCAGTGGTCGTCTTGCCGGTTCCCCTGGGCCCAGTAAAAAGGTAGGCGTGGCGGATCTTGCCCTGGCGCAGCGCATTGCGCAGCGTCCGGGTGATCGGCTCCTGGCCAGCCACTTCGTCGAACGTCTGCGGACGGTACTTGAGATAGAGCGCCTGAGCGGCCATGGATTCTCCTCATGCGGTGTCCTCGATCTCGAGGCCCTTTCTAGTTTACCAGAGATGGGCAGTTTCTGCAAGGTCGGAGAGGTCGTTACAGACGTGACGATGAGGGGCAGGCGTCTCAACCGTCTGGAATGACCATGTGGAGGATAGACGCCGTTACGACACAGCCTTTCTCCTCCGCATATAGTTTGCGCTTTCCAAAATCTTGCGGTACAATCCAGGGCAACACCAGCGACCGTGCGGCAGAGGATGATCGCCGGCGTCCATTGGTCTGCGCAGGTTAGAAGGGTTGCTTCCTTGGCCTACTGCACAGAGAGTAAAAGGAGTCAAACATGTCACCATGGCTTAAAGCGGGACTGATCGGCGCGGCTGTGCTCGTCGCGCTGAACGTATTGGGGTTGATCCCCTGCGTCGGGCTTGTCACCTGTTTCGTGGGCCTGTTGGTTTATGGCGGCATCGGCGCTGTGGTTGCCCATTGGCTACCCCCAGTGCGCGATGCTGGGGTAGCCGCCGGTCAAGGAGCAGCCGCGGCTGTCCTGGCTGCAGTGATCGGCGGGTTCGTGAACATGATCCTGACCACGATCCAGATGAGCCTCCTGGATACCTCGGCCATTCTCTCCCAGCTTCCGGCAGAATCGCTCCAACAGATGGAAATGGCAGGCATTGACCCTTCCATATTCACGGGACCAACCGCAGGGCTGTTCTATGGCGGCGCTTGCTGCCTGGGAGGTTTGATACTGGCCGCCATTCTCGGCGCCATCGGCGGCGCTATCTATGCCGGTGTGAAGCCTGAGTAGGTTTGTGCAAAAGAAACGACCCAAGCAGGGCTGCCCCTTGCGGGGGCAGCCCTTTTCCTTCGCTCATCGTGGCGGAAGGTTCTGAACACAAGGACGACACCATGGCAGAAGAATTGACAAGCGAGTTGGACCTGAACGAGGAAAGCCTCTGCCCCGAATGCGGCGCAGCCATGGATGAAGGCGACATGGTCTGCCCCCAGTGCGGGGCTGAATTTGGCTACTATTGTCCCGAGTGTGACGAGGAGGTTCCCGCCGACGCCTGCGTCTGTCCCCACTGCGGCGCAGAGATGGATGAGGGCTTTGAAAATGAGGGTGAATCCGAGCCGGAGGGAGAGCGAGCAGCTAACGGTACGAACTGCGGTGAGTCCATAGATAACGAGGACAAAAAGTGCCCCGAATGCGGCGCAGTCATGGATGAAGGCGATACAGTCTGCCCCCAGTGCGGGGCTGAATTTGGCTACTATTGCCCCGAGTGTGACGAGGAGGTTCCCGCGGACGCCTTCATCTGTCCCCACTGCGGTGCAGAGATGGATGAGGGCTTTGAAGATGAGGAGGAAGACGCGGAACATGGGGGTGAGTCCAATCCGGAGGGGGAGCGAGCGGCTTTCTGTGCGAATTGCGGTGAGCCCATAGAAAAAGAGGACAAAGAGTGCCCCGCCTGCGGCGTGGATTTGTGTCCCGATTGCGGAAGCCCGCTGGAAGAGGACGACGAGGTCTGCCCAGAATGCGGCGCCGAGTTCGCGTTTTCCTGTCCAGACTGTGGTGAGGATCTCCCGGCCAACGCAGTGATCTGTTCCCACTGCGGCTATAACTTCGTGGACGAGGAGGAGGAGGAGGAGGATGACTGAGGGCGGCATCGACCTCATCCTCCTGAAGCCTGACCCGGTCCTTGAGGGCCCCGACACCACCCGCTGCCCGGCCTGCGGCACCGGCGTCTATCTCAACGATGGCATCTGCTCAGCCTGCGGCCAGGTCTATTGTCCGGGATGCGGGCATTCCCTCGAAGATGATACGTTTGAGGACGAGGGCCTCGAAGACGAGGGCCTCGAGGACGAGGGCCTCGAGGACGACGATACCTGCCCGAACTGCGGCCTGGCGCTGAGCTTTCCCTGTCCTGGCTGTGACTTTCCGGTTGCCAGCGGGGCCAAGCGCTGCCCCGAGTGCGGCGTCCTTTTTGTACTGCGCTGCCCCGCCTGCGATGTACGCATCCTTGATGGAGCCGAGGCATGTCCCGATTGTGGCCAAGCCTTCGCGCTGGAAAGGCGCACGCTGGCAACTATTTTTGCCTCGGAGCCTGGGCTAGTCTTGCTCAAGTGTCCGGCCTGCATGGTCAAGTTCGGCAGCGAGATGGGAGCCTGTCCCGGGTGTAACCAACGCGTCTGCCCCGAGTGCTATCTACTGTTAAAGGACGAGGAACTCGATTGTCCCCACTGCGGCTGCCATGCCGCCCGGCCCTGCCCTGCCTGCAAAGCCAGCGTAGGTTTGGGGTCCCCAGAGTGTCCTGCTTGCGGCCAATCCCTCTGTCCAGCTTGTGGCGCCGGAGTAGGGGAGAACGACACAAACTGCCCCAGGTGCGGCACAGAACTGGAGTTGTGTTGCCCCCAATGTGGCGCCGACCTGGAGCCTCAGATGATGCACTGCCCCGCATGCGGCCTTAGCTTTGGCCCAGACGACCCGGACTGATTCGCCGGCGCTTGTTGCCAGCCTATTAGAGGATTCGTTCCCGCGATATTACCACGACCGCCTGAACTCGACACGCCAGGCATAGTGGGAGATGCTCACGCACTCGCCCTTGTCATAGAGTTCCTGGCATCGCTCCCTGGTAATATCAGTCTCGCAGCATGCACAATAACCTGCCGCCCACAGATCTTCAAGGGGAGGCGGGTCGTGGGTGGGCAGATTGCGGGTCAAGTCGGTCTCACACGCCCCTCCCTCGCCACTGGCGATGCAAAGCTGTCCCCCATCCATCCCGCTGAACTCGACCTCACCGGGCCCCCAGAACGGATCATCTCCTTTGTGGCCTGATACCTGGTACAGACCCGTATATCGCTCGTGCACCCAGACACCCGGGATCTGGTTCCCCGCCGCATCCAGAACGGTAACGCGGATCAGTTTGAGACCGTCGCTGCAGGTTTGACCTTCCTGTCCAGGACCAACCAACTGGGCCGTATAGGTCCATTTCACGGCTGCCGTCGGCGATGGCTGCGCAGTCGGCGTTGGCTCGGGTTCCACGGTATTGGTCGGTTGGGGCCTCGGCGTGTCCGACGGCACAGCGGTTGCCGTCGGCAGGGCAGGCGTGTCTGAGGGTGCCATCGTCGGCGCAGGTGAAAGCGTCGCTGTGACCGTTGGCGTGGGTGGGATGGTCGTCGGCTCTTTGGTCGTCGGCTCTTTGGTTGTCGGCTCGGGTGTGGCCGATGGCACAGCCGTTGGCGCCGGTACGTCTGTAGGCGTCGAGCTCGGTTGGGGCAGAGCCGTACCGGTGGGGGGCAGAGTCGGCGTAGCCAAATAGGCCAACGATTGTGGGCTTTCCACACCCAGTGCCTGGCCCAGCACGGCGAGTGCACGAATATCCGCCTCGTCGCGCCCCTCAGTGATGTAGCGGTCAATCAAGATCGCAAGCTGTTGATCGATATCTGACGCGTCCAGCCGCGCCAATCGTGCCTGGGCCCTCTCCAGATCGTGGTCAGAACTGTAGGAAGCCGCCACCAGGACGACATAGACTTCCTGGGACTCTGCTCCCAGGCTGACCAGGGCCGCATCGGATCGGCACGGCGCCTTGATGCCTCGACTAAACAAAAAGCCCAGCCCAAGCCCAATCATCAAAGCCAGGCCAGTACAAAGCGCCCCGATGAGAATGGTCCGATCGGTCCGTGATTCTTTCATCGTCCTATACCGCTCCTTGATCTAAACTCGGATACCAGTATAGGGGAGAATGCGCTGTTGGTCAATTCCAGCGGACACCCCATCTGGGTGGGTGAGGGACCCCAGCTATTGCTAGATCTCCGCACAGGGTGAGAAAACCTACAGCAACCGCCAGTATTTGTATGCTACAATTCAACAGATGGGACCGCGCACGATCCGGGTACAGTCACAGGTAGCACAGCAGAACCATCTCGTAATCCCAACCTATCTCTTGGGATAGACTTGCAGTAATTTGCAGAGAATCGTCGAGGGTGGGGTAAGGAACCTATGCTCCGGGGCGTCCAAACTACTGTATGGGGCCGCAGACCTGATGTTTGCCGGCATGCTCATCAAGGAGAGGAGATACGAAATGGGAGAATCTGCAGAATCCGTACCCATCAGACCCTTCGCCTGGGAGGAGCCCCTGCGCCGGATCGCGTTGGTGATCGCTCGCCTGGGCCTGGCCTTTCTTTTCTTCTCGCAGCTCTTTTGGAAGCTTCCCCCCCAGTTCGGCTGTGGCTCTGAATTCGACTTTTCCAGCGAGGGACCCGATGGCGCGCTGATCCGCAAGAGTGGCCTGTGTGACTGGGTCGGTCTTGAATCTGTCTATGCTGACCGCGAACGGACTTTCTTTGTGATTCCCAGCTCTGATGGCGGTACCCTTTTCTCCATTGGCCTGGATCCACTGGTCAAGCTCAATGGAGTCTTTGTCAGCCATGTCGTGCAACCAACCTTTGGCGCCTTCGGCTGGGCGATCTTTCTTGCCGAAGCCTTCGTCGCGGCCACGCTCTTCCTGGGTCTTCTCAGTCGTGGGGGCGCGCTCGTTGCACTCTTGCTGTCGCTCCAACTGATGCTGGGTCTGGCCGGCGCCTGGGATCCCGCGACCCATCTCAACGAGTGGGAATGGAGCTACCACCTGATGGTCCTGCTGTCGCTCGTCCTGCTTGGTATTACTCCCGGCCGCATCTTTGGGCTGGATGCACTGCTAAGACCCCGTCAGGCTGCCAGCGCCGCCCGCGGCCGATGGCTGGCCAAACTGTACCTAGCTCTCAGCTAGCACCACCACTTGGGTAGCCCTGTAACGCTGCCCCACCCTGGTACATAGGAGACGTAAATGGTTCTTTCCAGAACGCTTGCAGGACCCGCAACAGACACTGCTGGCAGCCCGACCGGCGAAGGGACACCGTTCGTTTGGAAACTGTGGGTTTATACCAACTATGATTGCAACCTGAGTTGTACCTATTGCGTGGCCGAGTCCAGCCCGCGTGCTGCGCGTAGAGGACTGGACCTGGAGACCGTACAGCGGCTCGTGGACGAGGCCATTGCGCTGGGCTTTGGCCACCTGCTCTTTACCGGCGGCGAGCCCTTCATCCTGGACGATATCTATGATATGCTGGCCTACGCCTCAGCCCGGGCTCAGACAACCGTCCTGACAAATGCCATGCTGCTGCACGGCAGTCGCTTGGAACGACTGGCAGCCATCGCCAGCGACAGGCTGACGGTTCAGGTAAGCCTGGATGGCGCCCGGCCCGAGCACCACGACGTCTATCGCGGCGCGGGTACCTGGGCCAAGACCATGGAGGGCATCCAGCGCCTGCAGGTGCGCGGACTGCACCTGCGTCTGTCTACGACCGAGACGCCGGCCAATAGCGACTACCTGGCGGAATTGTACGCACTCCGTCGTTCCCTGGGTATCCCCGAAAAGGATCACGTTATCCGGCCGCTGGCCCACCGGGGCTTTGCCCGGGAAGGGACGGAGGTAACCGTCGACAACTTGATGCCCGAGGTTACCGTCACTGCGGATGGCGTCTTCTGGCATCCGCTGGCCTCGCCCAGTAGCTGTGACATGCAGGTGAGTAACAGGATCTTTCCCCTGGCCACGGCTGTGGACTGTATCCAACTGCAACTCGACCAGTTGCTGCGCGCCAAGCACGGGCTGCCACAGGCCATCACTTGAGGCTGAGCCGCGGGCTTCTGGAGGAAGCCGAGAACAGTACGCATCCTGGACGGCGTCCAGGATGGCAAACCTGCTGCACATCCAGGATTTTCTTTGACGGTGGGATCACGTTATTAGATCTAGGAGGGGGGTTACGTTGACCAAGACCATGCGCGAGGCGCTCAGCCGCCAGGCGCCGCTATGGCCCATCGCCCTGAGCCGCGTGCTCATCGGAGTGCTGTGGTTGGGGACGCTGCGCTGGAAGCTACCACCGGACTTTGCCCCCGCATCGGGACGGGGGTTATTTGACTGGCTGCTATTGGAGGCCCAGTACCCGGCCTTTGGTTTCTATGGCGCTTTTGTCGAGTCGATCGTGATTCCCAACTTTTCCCTGTTCGCCTGGCTGGTCTTTTTGAGCGAGCTAGGCGTGGGGCTGCTGCTGGTGACGGGCACGTGGACGCGCCTGGCAGGCGCCCTGGGCCTTCTCATGTCCCTCAACCTGGGGATCGGACTGCTGGAGGTTCCGGGCGAATGGCCCTGGTCCTACATCATGATGGCCATGTGGCACGGGCTGTTCGTGGTTGCGGCCGCAGGGCGCGTGCTGGGCGTCGATGCCTGGCTGCGCCGCCGGTTGCCCACCAAGTCCCTGTGGCTCGTCTTCACTTAGCCGAGTTCCCTTGATGGGCAAAGGTTTCGCAGCTCACGATCTGTCTCCATGGTAGCTGTCGCCGGTCTTGCCGTCACTGCCGCCCTGACTGAGGTTGGCTTCCTGGCCCCGGTACGGACGTTTCTGCAAACGCCCAGTATTATGTCCCGGCCGGATGGACAGGGCCCGACCTTGTCTATGCCCCTGGGCCTGCCCAACCCCTGGCTCATCATAATACCTGTGGTACTCCTGGCCGGCTATTGGCTGCTGCGCAGCCCCCACAATTGCATGCAGGCCCTGGAAAGCCTGCCGCGCTGGGCTGAGGGCCAGGGACACACCGTCGTAAACCGCCAGGACCTGGGCGATGGCGTGTGGCAGATCGTGATACGAAAGTAACAAGATGCCTATCATTGAGATTCTTTACGCGGTCTGTGCAATCCTGCTCGGCCTGTACGGCCTGAACAACCTGATATTGACCGGGATCTACCTGCGGCACCGCAACGATCCTGTGCCAGAGCCCCCGGCGCCAGCAGACTGGCCCCTGGTCACAGTTCAACTCCCCATTTACAATGAACTGCACACCGCCGAGCGGCTGCTGACCACCGTGGCGGCCCTGGACTATCCGCGCCACCGGCTGGAGATCCAGGTACTGGACGATTCCACCGATGCCACCCGTGAACTGGCGGCCCGCGTCGTCAAAGGTCTCCGAAACCAGGGCATTGACATCGTCCATGTTGTACGGCAGGATCGGTCGGGCTTCAAGGCGGGGGCGCTAGCGGCTGGCATGGACCGGGCCAGGGGCGAACTGATCGCCATCTTTGACGCCGACTTTATGCCGGCAAGCGACTTTTTGCGGCGGGTGGTGCCCCACTTTGCCGATCCTGCCGTAGGCTGCGTCCAGACCCGTTGGGGCCACGTCAACCGCGACTATTCGGCTTTTACCCAGACCCAGGCCCTGGGCGTCGATGGGCATTTTGTCGTCCAACAGGCGGCGCGGGGCCAGGCCGGGCTGTTTCTCAACTTTAACGGTACGGCTGGCGCTTGGCGGCGGGCCTGTATTGAGGATGCCGGCGGCTGGCAGGGAGATACGCTCACCGAGGACCTGGATCTCAGCTACCGCGCCCAATTGCGCGGCTGGCGGATCGCCTATCTACCAGAGGTCGTCGTTCCCGCAGAGTTACCGGCCCAGATCAGCGCCTTCAAACGGCAGCAGGCCCGCTGGGCCCAGGGCAGCATCGAGACAGCAAGAAAGCTCATAGGCCCCCTGCTCCGTTCCGGCCAGCCCCGGCATGTCAAGTTGGAGGGCGTTCTGCACTTGACCGGGTACCTGGTCCACCCCCTCATGCTGTCGATCATCTTGCTCACCTTCCCCATGAGCTTCTCCCGCAGTTGGGTTGTGCTGGGCATCCCCTGGCTGATGGTCACCGCTGCGGGTCCTCCCCTGTTATACATTGTGGCCCAGACCGGTGGTGGCACAGAATCACGCCGTCGCCTACGATTCCTGCCCCTATTGGTCATGTTGGGCATGGGCTTGAGCCTGAGCAATACGGGGGCCGTGCTACGGGGGGCGCTGGGAATCACCCGAAGCTTCCAGCGCACGCCCAAGTTTGACCTGCAGCAGTCAGCGGATGCCTGGGTCGGCAGCGCCTATGCCCTGAGGGGAGACTGGCTGGTCCTGGGTGAGGCGGCGCTGGCCATCATGGTCCTGCTGATGTTTGCCATGCCCAACATCCGTTGGACCTTTGTGCCCTGGTTGCTCCTGTACGCCGGCGGCTTTGGCTATGTGGCCGCCATTAATCTCCACCAGACCCACCAATTGCGCCGATGGCTGGCCAAGCAGCCCAGATGAGCACCAGGTACAAGGGTACGTATTCCACAAGTCGAACCGCGTCATACTCGCGCGGGTTGGCCGGGTCCTGGTAGGTCAGGTAGGACAGGGCCACAACGGCGGAAAAATAGATGCCCGGCAGGAGAAAGCGGCTGATTCTGCTGTCTTCCGAGCGCGTGGGAGTGAGAAAAGGCAACAGAGGGATGAGCAAGGTCACGTACCAGGGATGGACCGTCGTCGCCAGGAGCAGATAGGCAGCCAGGGGGACAATAGCCAGTCTCAGGAGGGCCAAATTGCCATCACAGCGGCGGCTCCAGCGCCAGACGCCCGCCAGCACCAAACCCAGCATGCCCAGCGAGAGCAGCTTCGCAGTCCGGATCGGCCCAGGCCCGACAGCCTCCAGCGGTACGGCCCCTGGCGTTGGGTAGCCAGAGATCGCCACCTCCAGCCAATGATACAGCCCGCCATTATAGTTCCAATAGGTGCTATAAATGCGGATTGCACCAAATAGCCCTGTACCATCCAGCGGGCCCAGCAGGCCCCATCCTCCGCCCAGGGCAAAAGCAGCGCTGATCGCCACGACCAGCCCACCGTAAACCAGCACATAGCGCCAACCCCAACGCCGGCCTACCACCGGCAGCAGCAGTGCCGGCAGAACTTTTGTCAGCGTCGCCGCAGCCAGCGCCACCACCGATAGCAGGCGCGAGTGCGCGGATACAAAGGGCCGGCGGTCCCCTGTGGCCGGCACGACGAGAGCCCACAGCGCGGCCATCATCAGGCAGATCATCAGCGCATCCACGACATGGGCGCCATGGGCGAACTCTACGACGACCAGAGGGTTCCACAGGTAGATGAGCACCCGCGTGCCTGGCAGCCCGAGCCGGCGCAGCAGATCCATCACCAACGCACCCGTCAGCAGGTCCAGGAGTACGGCAGTGACCTGGAAAGCCAGGGCACTGCCGGGGACCAGGCGGTACACGGCGGCGAAAAGCGCCTGGGCTGCCGGCAAGTACGGCGAGGCCATCCAGTTATTGTTTACTAGGGTCCGTTGGGGCGAATCAAGGGCATCGAGCAGCGGAGAATTCACCGGCAGCGCGTAGGGGCTTATGCCGGCGTTGGCCAGCCGGCCATCCCAGATGTAGCGCCAGATATCGTCGGACAGCGTGGGCATGGTGAACAACAACGTGGTACGAAAGACCAGCCCCAGGCCCCAGATGAGAAAGAGCGCCCTCCGCCGCTCCGGCTGTCGCAGCGACCACCAGACGGCCAGCCCGTAGAACACAAAAGCAGCCGCATACAGCCCCAGAAAGGGCACCGTCCGCTGCCGTAGGTTCCCCTGGGTGACCATGCCAGCGAAGCACACTTCGACCGCCAGACCCAGCCCGGCAAGGATCCACGGGGCCCGGATCCCCCTAGCGCCTCGGAGATCCTCTACCTGTAGAGGGAGGCCACCCCGGGGCCCTTCAGATACCTGAAGCATGGGCTTTTTGCGCCATCACCTCGGTACTTCCTCACGAAACACGGGAGCCAGCATCTGGTCCACCGGCGCGTACCGGTCTGTGAGCGTCACCGCAAGACCTTCGGCCAGCAGGGCTTCGAGCTCATCAGCGTTGAGCACCTGATTCGCCAGGAGCGTAACGCCGTCGCCCGCGTCAAACGCCGGAAGGGCAGCCCGGTCCAGAGGCACATCACTGGCAATAATCACAAAGGTGCTGCGCGTCGTTCGGCGCCAGGCCTCGATGGCGGGCGCCAGGTAGACGTGACGGAAGGTCTGTTGCAAGGTGCGGACATAGGCACGCAGGAAACGCCCTCGGGGGCCGTCGACGATATTGACTACGTACAAGCCATCGTCCGCCAGCCATGCCCGGACCCGGTCGTTGAACTCCTTGGTAGTCAAGTGGTAGGGCACCGAAAAGTCATTGAAGGCATCGCCCATAATCAGGTCATACACGGTCACCGGCTCCCGCTCCAGGTAGAGGCGAGCATCCTCGTTGTAGCTCACGACCTCCGTGTCGCGCTCCAGTCCCAGGTAATCGTACGCCACCTCGGTGACCCCGGGATCAATTTCGATGACGTGGACGTCGCTGCCTGGATAAGTGGCCTCCATATACTTGGGAAAAGTATACCCTCCGCCTCCGATAAAGAGCGCTCGCATGTGGTCATCCTGACTGGCCCGGTAGGCGGTGGCCTCGGCATACATCTGTTCGTAGCCATAGACCAACTTTGTTGGATCATCCAGCGAAGTATAACTATGGACCAGCCGATCCAGTGTCAGGACACGGACAGGCTGGCCATCCCGCTCCTGTTCGTGGACCTTGATGCAAAAGTAGTTGGTCTCGCGCGTACAGGGGGCGTGCAACCACTCCAGATTGGCAGCCACTACCGTGCCGCCAGCCAGAATCAAGGCGGCCAACAGCAACCACAGGGGGCGGCGGCCCACCAGAAACAACAGGCCCAGCACGAGCAGGACCACCGCCACACCCCAAACGATAGCATGGGTACCCAACCATGAGATCAACAAAAAGCCGGTGGCAAAGGTCCCCACGATGCTGCCCACAGTACTGGCAGCATAGATGCTGCCCACCGTCCTACCCGTTTTGCTCAAGTCGTGCACGGCCAGCTTGGCCACAACAGGCGAAACAGTCCCCAGGATCAAGCTGGGGACAAAGAACAACGCCGCAACCAAGATCAGGATCTGGATGATGATCGGCCAGTCGCCCGGCGTCAGCTTTCCCAGCACATCCACCGCCAAGATGCCAAAGGAGGACAGGCCGGCCAACACAAAGATGCTGCCCAGCATCTGCAAAGAAGCCCATCGGTCTCCCAGCCTCCCCCCCAGGTAATTCCCCAGGCTGATCCCGGCTAGCACCACCCCAATGATGCTGGTCCAGGTATAGAGCGACACGCCAACGTAGGGCGCCACGATCCGGCCAGCAACCAGCTCCAAGATCATGGTGCACCCGCTCGAGACAAAGACGATCAGGTATGGATGCCAAAGCCATGGGTGCAGCGGCGCTTGGGAGGTGGCTTCCATCGTGATGGCGGCTGGGACGTCCTCTTTGCCTGTAGAATGGGATCTCGGTTCCACGGAGCCTCCTGGCGTCAAGCCTTTCGCTGGACTTGTGATCTGTCTCCTCGCACAAGTATGCCACAGAACTCCCAATCCTGCAACGGCGGCAGACTCGGACCACGAGTTGCTCCGCCCTGCATCTCCCGGCAACGCTCCCTGTTTCGCCATGCGATGCCATCTGTGGTAGAATAATCCCCGGTACGAAATGGATTGGGTAGAGGAGCGAATTTTGAATCGTAACCTATTGTGGATAGTCTTGATCCTGGCAGCCTTGGTCCTGGCTGCCTGTGGAGGCGGGGCAGCGGGCAGCGAAGACGCTCCTGCCGCGAATCCCGCAGCCACTGTCGTGGAGGCAATGCAGCAGATGGGCCAAAGCGCGGGAATGGGGCCGGGCAGCGGCATGATGGGCCGCCATCACATCGCAGTCGCGGAGCCCTATGCCGGACTCTCCAATCCCGTAGAAAATGACGAGGCGTCACTGGACCGCGGCGCCGAGCAATATTCCACCCTGTGCGCCAGTTGCCACGGTGACGGCGGCATGGGCGACGGCCCGGCCGGGACGAGCCTTGATCCGGCCCCGGCGCCGGTCGCCCACACCAGCCAGATGCTGGGCGACGACCTGCTGTTCTGGCGGATCAGTGAAGGAGGCGTGGGGGAGCCCTTTAACTCTGCGATGCCGGCCTGGAAGGATTCCCTGGATGAGGAGGCCCGTTGGGACCTGATCAACTACATGCGAGCCCTGGGCCAGGGCCAGGTACAGCCCCGGCACGCGGCAGGCGGCGCTGCGTTTGACCCGGTGGTAGAACAGGCGGCTCGGACCGAAATGCTGGACCGAGGTGTGGAACAGGGTGTGATCAGCCCGGAGCAAGCCGAGGTCTTTGACCAGGTCCACAGCGCCATGGATGGCCTGACCGCCACGGGCGAAACGCAGCGCCTGGGCGGCATGGAACAGATGCGCGATGCACTGCTGGATGCCCTGGTCGAGGCGGGGACCATCACTCGCGAGCAGGCCGACGACTTTAACGAGATCCATGACCGGCTTGAAGAGGCTGGCTTGATGGAGTAGGCGATGGTTGCCAGACTTTGACCTTGTCCGAGATAACAGAGGTCGCGCCCCAGGATAGGGTGCGGCCTCTGCTCATGTAGCCCCTCCCCCTTCTCCCTCGCAGCCCCAGGCGTGCAGCACCTCCAACTCGACCCAACCTGAGAGGGCGCCCAGCACCGTCTCCCTATCGATGCCCTCCACCCGCAGCGTAATGTTTATCCTCCCGGGCTGTCCGGGGTCGTAGGCCACCACGGAACAGATGTTGCCCTGCACCCCGGCGATCCGCCCTGCTAACTCCGCTAGCTGGCCGGGGGTATCGGCCACCTGGACGGTCAACCGCAGCGAGTCGCTGCCGCCGCCCAGCGCCGCCGCAAACTGTTCAAAGATGTCCGTCTCGGTGATGATGCCCACCAGTCGCTCTGCCTGTACCACGGGTAGGCTGCCGATCTTGTGGGCCACCATTCTCATCGCCGCCTCCTCCAGAGGGCAGTCGGGCGGCACGGTGATCACCTCACGGACCATGACTTGGTCGACGCGGTGCTGGCGCTTGGCCACGCCAGGCGACCCAGCCTTGGACAGAAAGAGTTCCAGGTCATCGCGGCCCACGATCCCAGCCAGCCGTCCATCGTCATCCACCACCGGCAGATGCCGGAACCGGCCCGACCTGAGCAGCATTATCCCCGCCAGCGGGTCACTCCCTGGCCGCACGGTAACGGGGTCTCGGGTCATACAATCTCGCACCAACATCAGCCACTCCCTGTGCAGCGAGCAGTTCGCCTTCTATGAATTCCACCGCTAGTATAGCATAGCGTGCCGGCATAGGCAAGCATCTACCGCTCTATTTGGACCCTGATCACCAGATCTCCGCTCTCTCGGAGGCTGCCAGTACTCACACAGCTAGTGCAAGTTATCCTGACAGCAGCAGAGCAATCAACGCAGACAAGATCAGCCCGCCAAGCATACTCTCCTGGCGGGCAGCTAGGTGATCCTCAATGACGCCAGGGCAACTCGGGCTCCAGCTACGGCCTCTAGCCCACAATCCAGGGCACCATGATTCCTGGGAATATCCAAGGGATGCTGTGCTATTCCTACCATCTCGAAAGGGGATGGCCCTGGAGGGCCATCCCCTTTCGTTATTTGCTGATCGTTCCGGAACTTGGCTCCGGCGGCCAGGGCAGCTTTGCTGTCTGTGCCTAAGGTTTGGTGTAGGGTAGGGGTATGGGTACGGCGGCAGCCAGTATATCGCACAAGGTCGTCCCTGTTTAGATCGGGGTCATATTCCCAGCCGGCCTTGGTGACATCGGTGACGCAGATCGTCATAGTCGCCTGCACCTTCAAAGATTCCGAATTCGGCGATGCCCTGGACGTTCGTTTCCGCTTCTAGGTCATCGACGTTCAACAAGTCCCATCGGGCAGTGTCCATCGGCGCTAACGATTGCGCCTTCGACCATGTCAAGATCGGCATCACGGATGTGGATGTACGCGATCATCATGTCCGGGCCACCAGAAGAGCGCCCGGTATAGGTCAGCCGGGCACGGTGGACCCACATCGAGTGTCACCCTCTTCGGCCAGTACGGGGATGGCACCCATGGAAGCCAGCAAACCGATAATGATCGCCAGATACAGCGCACGCTTGGTTTTCATCGTTGAAAGTTCTCCTTTTCTGCAAAAGTGTAATGGGTGAGGAGCAATCATGGCACCTCAAAGCGACGTCAGCCTGACACCAGATCTAGAATCTCGAACACCAACTTGAAACCCCTCGGGGGGAGCGTTGCACCTCCTTTCCATATGCTCCAACCACGCTCGTCAAGGGCGTCACTTGGCTCTATGGTGCTCATACAACCTCGGGTAACAGAGCACCGGATAGACTCCAAAACTGCCTCTCGTACAACTAACGCAGAAGCAGCAAAAAGGTTACGCTAGAAATCGCGTGACCTCAACCAATACCGAGTGGGTACGCGAGTTGCGGCTGGGCAGCGT
The DNA here is from genome assembly GCA_963700285.1 of uncultured Chloroflexia bacterium. Classification (GTDB taxonomy): domain Bacteria; phylum Chloroflexota; class Anaerolineae; order JAAYZQ01; family JAAYZQ01; genus CAWANP01. The sequence goes on from CAVOXA010000010.1 coordinate 131,265, forward strand.
GGGCTCCGTGCTGGTCAGGACATTGGCCGCACCAGCAGTGTCGGTACCGTCCGGTTCAAGCAAAGGCCACACACCTTCCAGAAGGCAGACCACGCCCGGCATGATGTCCTCGGTCACCCTGGCTCCGATACGCATCTTGCCCTGGGGGCTGGAAACGATGACCTTTGCGCCGTTCTCTATACCCCTTTCCGCTGCGTCATCGGGGTGCATCCACAGCGCCTGCTTCTCTTGCTCCCTGAACCAGGCGATATTATGATACTGGGAGTGGACGCGGTATTTCGGGTGCGGCGTAATCAGCCTCAATGGGTGGCTTTCAGTCGTTGGAAACGTCCTGAGCTTGGGGATCGGGGCATATCCCGTCTCAGCATAGGCCGCTGAGGCTATCTCCACCCGGCCCGATGGCGTACTCAGCGGATGCTCCTGTGGATCGGCGACAAAATCAGAGAGACCCACCCGCAACTGATCGGCGCCCAAATAGATGCCAGTACGCTTGAAGGCCTCATAGTCCGCCACTTCCGAGTCTGTGATAAAACCGCTGAGCCACTCCTCAGCGCTCTTGCCCTCAGAGAACCCGGCTAGAAAGCCCAGCCTCTCCGCTAACTCACAAAAGATGTCATAGTCGTTCTTGGCTTCGGGCATGGGTGGAACCGCTTGATTGGAAAACAGCAAATAGTTGCCGCTATCGGGAAAGACGATATCGTCTCTTTCCAAGAAGGTTGTGGTGGGCAGAACCAGATCGCAATGACGCGCTGTCGGCGTAAGCACAAAATCATGGCAGACGGAAAAATCGACTTGGGTAAAGGCCCGCATGTTCTTTTTGATGTCGCTGCCCTGCACGACAAAATTGCCGCCGACATTATAGATAGCCTTGATGTCGACAGGATAGCCGCCCCGTTTCCCTTCCAGGATGGCATCGGGCCAACAATACTGCGGCACGGAGGCCTGGACCGGATTAGAGGGCCAGCCAATCTTTCCCGCGCGAGCAGATGGCTGCACATTCCAGAGGGGAGAACCCGACGAACCGCCCAGGATGCCCAGATTGCCTGTGGCAACCTGCATGGCTATCGCCATACGGCTTGCTTCCTCCCCACCGATGGTCCGTTGAATGGACCAACCTGGAATGAGGGCGGTCGGGCGGGTACGCCCATACCGGCGCGCGAACTGTACGATCATCTCGGTGGGTGTGCCACACACTCCCTCCGCCCATCGAGGCGTCCTGGCCTCTCCATCTGCATGGCCGAGAATGTACTGCTCAAGCTCATCAAACCCGGTACTGTACTTTCGCAGAAAGGCCCGGTCTACCAAGCCCTCTTCAAGCAGTACATACAGCACGGCCATCATCAGGGCCGTGTCCGTCCCGGGAAGAACCGGGATCCATTGCGTACCCAGCGTCATTGCCGTCCTTGACCGGCGGGGATCGATGACGATCACCTCGATCCCTCTCGATCTAGCCTCGCGGATGTGGGCCTCTGTGTCGCAGCCCATGCGGGTGTCGGCGATATTCGCGCCCCACAGGACAATCAGGTTGGAGAATTGCAGGGTAGCCGGGTCAATGCCTGCCGGCGCCCTCCCCAGAACATAGGGAACAGCAAAGCTGGCCGCGCCCGTACTATAGTTGCCGGTCGTCCAGGTAAAACCACCAAACATTGCCAGAAACCGTTTTGTCAGGCCGCCGGTGTTGTGCAGCGCACCCCTGCAAGAACCACTCCCTCCCAGGTAGAGTATCGCCTCGTTGCCATACCTGGCCTTGATGCCGGACAGCCGCTCAGCCACATAGTCGAGAGCCTGTGGCCAGGAGATTTCCTGGAATTCGCCCGAACCCTTGGCCCCACTTCTGAGCAGCGGTCTCTTGATCCGATCGGGGGCGTATAGGGCCCTCTTCATCTGGCGTCCCTTTTCGCAGCCATACATCGTCGGTTTGGCCAAGGGGTTGTTGGTAATTCTCGCAACGCGGCCGTTCTTGATGTGGGCCAACAACGGGCACCCACCACCGCAGTCTAGGTTGCACGAAACCGGTAGCGTTCTTGTCGACATACACGCATCCTTGGGAATAGTCAGCGAGGAACAAAGCCCTCGCCATTGTTTTAGAAACGCGCCTGCGTGACCTGAACCAGAACAGAGTGGGTACGCGAGCTGTAGCTGGGTAGCGTGGGCTCCGTACTGGTCAGGACATTGGGTGCCCCGGCCGTTTCGGTGCCATCCGGTTCAAAGGAGGGCCACACGCCCTCCAACAGACAGACCACACCTGGCATGATGTCCTCGGTCACCCTGGCTTCAATGCGCATCCTGCCCTCAGGGCTGGAAACAATGACCTGCACGCCATTTTCTATGCCCCTTCTTGCTGCGTCGTCGGGGTGTATCCACAACGCCTGCTTCTCCTGCTCTCTAAACCAGGGGATGTTGTCATACTGGGAATGAACGCGATATCTCGGGTGTGGGGTGATCAGCCGCAGTGGGTGGCTGCCGGTCGTTCTGAACTCTCTAGGCTTGGGAAAGGAGGAATATCCGGTCTCAGCATAGTAGGCTGTCGAGGATATCTCCACCAGGCCCGATGGCGTACTCAATGGCTGGCTCTGGGGATCGGCCACGAAATCAGAGAGCCCTACCCTGAACTGATCGGAGCCCTGATAGATGCCAGAACGCTTGAACTCCTCATAGTCAGGCACGTCCGAGTCCGCGACAAAACCCTCGAGCCATTCCTCAGTGCTGTTGCCTTCGGAAAAGTCGGATAGAAAGCCCAGTCTCTCTGCCAATTCACAAAAGATATCATAATCGTTCTTGGCTTCGGGCATGGGAGAAACTGCCTGATTGGAGAATAGCACATAGTTGCCGCCATCGGCAAAGACGATGTCGTCCCTCTCCAAAAAGGTTGTAGTAGGCAGGACCAAGTCGCAATGGCGCGCTGTCGGCGTAAGGACAAAGTCATGGCAAACGGAAAACTCTACCTGGGCAAAAGCCCGCTTGTTCTTCTCGATATCGCTGCCCTGTATCAGCCAGTTGCCGCCGACGTTATAGATCGCCTTGATGTCAGCGGGGTAGCCGCCGCGCTGACCTTCGAGGACAACATCAGGCCAGCAGTATTGCGGCACGGTGCCCAGGACCGGATTAGAGGGAACCCCAATCCTACCCACGCGGGGGCCTGGCAGCTTGTTCCAGAGCGGGGATCCCGAAGACCCGCCCGGGCTGCCGAGGTTACCCGTGGCAACCTGCAGGGCAATGGCCATGCGGCTTGCTTCCTCCCCGCCGAGAGTTCGTTGAATGGACAATCCCGGGATGAGGGCGGTCGGGTGGGTACGGCCGTACTGCCGTGCGAATCGCACGATTGTGTCGGCGGGCGTGCCACAGATTGCCTCCGCCCATTGTGGTGTTCTGGCCTCCACGCCCGCATTGCCCAGAACGTGCTGCTCCAACTCGTCAAAGCCTAAGCTGTACTTTCTCAGAAAGGCCCGATCTACCAGGTCTTCTTTGAGCAACACGTACAGTACTGCCATCATCAGGACTGTGTCCATCCCAGGCAGGACAGGGATCCATTGGGTGCCCAACGTCTTTACTGTCCTCGACCGGCGGGGATCGATCACGATCACCTCGACCCCTCTGGACTTGGCCTCTCGGATGTGGGCCTCTGTGGCGCAGCCCATGCGGGTATCGGCAATGTTCGCGCCCCACAGGACAATCAAGCTGGAAAAACGCAGGGTAGCCACGTCAATACCTGCCGGCGAACTCCCCAGGGCATATGGGACAGCAAAGCTGGCTGCCCCCATGCTGTAGCTACCTACGGTCTCGGTATGGCCGCCAAACATGTTCAGGAAGCGCAGGGTAAGCATCTTGGTATTGTGCAACGCGCCCCGGATGGAACCAGTTCCTCCCAGGCGGAGTAGCGCCTCGTTCCCGTACCTGGCTTTGATGCCGGACAGCCGCTCGGCTACATAGTCCAGGGCGTGGGGCCAGGAGATTTCCTGAAACTCGCCCGAACCCCTGGGCCCGGTTCTGAGCAGCGGTCTCTTGACCCGATCAGGGGCATACACGGCCCTGGCCATCTGACGCCCCTTTTCACAGCCATGCATGGATGGCCCGGCCAGGGGGTTGTTCGTGATTCCCGTGATGTGGCCATCTTCGGTGTGGGCCAGCAACGGGCACCCGCCGGTGCAGTCCAAGTTGCAGGTAACCGCTATCGTTCTTTTCGACATATTACACATCCTCTAACAAGATCCCCCGCCCTCTCCGTCTGCGAATCAGGGAACTGGACAGAGCGATCGCGATGAGGAGGACCCCAGCAAGCATACTAACCGCCAGGCCGGTGCGGAAGGATGGCGGGCTGTATCTGAACTCGACGGTGTGTTTCCCCTGCCGCAGAGGGACAGCTCTGAACAAATAGTCAGCCTGGTAGATCCGGTCCTCTCGCCCATCTACAAACACCTGCCAGCCGGGATAGAAAGTGTCGGTTAGCACCAGGAACCCATCCGCCTGAAGCTCGGTCTCGATCACAACCTTGTGTGGCGAGTACAATGCAATGTTGGGTGAGGGTGGCCAATTGCGGCTGACGAGTGGCAAATAAACATCTCCCGTACTTGGGACCGACCCAGGGCTCTCTGCTTTTGCGGCGAGCCGATCACCCTGGTCCTGCACTGGGAGGGGTTCCTCCTCCAGAATGACACTACGGCCTGGATCAAAGCCCTCACTCAGCAAGCGGCTCAGTACCGCCTGCTCTAAGGGAATGACTTCCACCTCGTAGACGACAAAGGCTCTGGGCAGGACCGATTTGTTCTCATAGACCTCATGACCCCCACCGGTGTAGGCGCTGGTATAGCCCGGGAGTTCGGTTCCCTTTTCCACGAGCGCATACTTGACCCCAGCCAGATTGCGCAGCGTCTCACTTTCGCCCAGGGCTTCGAGGAATACCTCGTATCGCCGCAGGGCCAATTGAGAGACATGGCCTTGAGCGCTATAGAGACCGTAGGCAGTGGCCATATCCTCCAGGAGGTACTCCACCATGTCCTCGCGGCCAAGAGAGAACACCCGGTATAGGCCCAGATTCTGTTGCAGGAAGCCTGTGGACCCGGTCTGCCGTGCATAGTACGAGCCCTCGCGCACCGGATTGATGGCAGTTCCTCCTGCCAGTAAAAGGTCTACCACAATCAAACCAACCAGCAGGATCTGAAAGGCGGGCGCCTTGATCCGCCTCTTGTTCCAAAGGCAGATGAGCAGGAAACCTGCATTGCTAAAGAATACAAAAAGCAGTACAGGGTTCAGGGACGCCAGCGTCATACCCGGGTTGTCCGAGAGCTGAATCAGCGGGAGCCGGATGAGCCCGCGGACCAATATCAAGATCCGCCCCAGCCACTGTTCGGGAACCAACCCAGTCCCCAGGGTTTCGAGACGCTGGGCCACTTGTTGGCCAAAGGCCACTCCCGTCAGCAGCATCAGGGAAAAGGCCAGGTTCAGCCAGCCCAGTATTCGCCAAAAAGAGGAGAACCGGCTGGATTCCAGGCCAGCGCGGTCCCCTACCAGGGCATCATAGCCATAGCCGGCCAGGACAGACAGGGAAAAGGTAACGGTGAGCAACCATCGAGCCGGCACCCGAAAAAAGTTAAAGCCGGGCACATGGACCAACAAACCGTACAGGGGGGTGTAACGCCCCAGGGCAAGCAGGAGGGAAAACCCCGCCAGCAGGGCAAAGAAGGTCACGTTCCTGTCGTACTTCCGCTTGAGCCAGGCCCAGGGAACCAGCATCAGGGGCAAAATGCCGACGTAGCCGTGCAACTCTTCAAAGAGCCCTTCCCCTTTGAAACCGATAACCGGATTGCCATGGATGCCTGGGAAGAGAAAGGTCAGCGGGTGGTAGGGAGGAAGGGAGAACACGGTCATCATGCCATGGCTCAAACCTGTGGCCCGGAGCGAAAGCGCCTTCAGTTCCCAGGTTGGAGCAATCTGGACGGCGGCCAACAAGAGCCCGGCGGCAACGGCCAGGGCCATCAGAGACAGAAGGATGGCTGTCCCTTTTCTCTTGGCCAGGGGGGTGGTTTCGGCATCCCGCCACAGACCATACAGCCAGAAGGCGCCATAGGCTCCCAGAGCGAGCAGGGTATAAAAGACAACCTGCGGATGGGACGCGAAAACCTGGAGGGCGATGGCCCCACCGCAAAGGATGGCATACGACAGGCTCCTGGTCTCAAGCGTCTTGACAAAAAGAAAAAAGACCAAGGGCAGCCATACGCTGCCCGTCATGATGGGCAAATTGGTCAGTTGGGCCATCATGTATCCGCTCAGAGAAAAGGCAAGCGCCATGATGAGGGCACCGACCCTGCTGATCCGCAGCCCGCGGGCCATCACATAGCTGGCGACACCCGCCACGACAAAATGGGCAACGACGAACCAGCTCAGAGAGAGATGCGGTGACAGAGGAAGAAGGAACAGCAGGTTCAGTGGATTGAGCGCGATCACGTCTTGATCCGCCAGTTGGGGGAACCCAAACTCGATAAAAGGGTTCCATAGAGGCAACTGACCTACGCCCAGCAGACGCCCCTTCAAGACGCCCAGCGGGTAGTGGATCATGACCACGTCCCTGTAGTAGAGCGTCTTGTCCAGCAGGAACAATTCAAAGAAGGAGATGACCGGCAGAAAGAACAGCAGGAGCAGGACCAAGAGATCTTTGCGGTCGGGCAGCCTTTGTCGCCAATCCATGAGAAGGTATGCGTTCAGTTGCGCGAGAAGCGGATCTGCCGGAACTGCTCAAGAATGCCTGGCCTGTCTTCTTCAGGCTCGTCCTTATCCCATACCCCGGAGGCCAGGATCCGGTCCAGGCGGCTTGTGGCTTCCTGCGCGGCATGGGCAAGCTCGGCACAACGAACCGGCGACAAGAGCAGAACCAGCGAGCCCATCTGAAGCTCGCAATCCTCATCCAACCGGCTGGTGACGCGCAGATCTTGATCGCAGAGGGAGATGGGGGGCAGCGCAGTCACGGCTTCCTCCAGTAGACTGGCCAGGCGCCTGAATTCGTCTCTGCCAAGGCGCACAGTAACGCGCCCCCAGGTCAGGTGGACAAGGCCATGGCGACAAGCCGTGATAAAGTGTTGGTCGTCGAGCTGAGTCAGCCGGACAAAATTGGGCGTCATCGATACCCCTCGCACCCTTTGATAAGCTCCCGTTGGTGATCCATTCTACCTCAAGTCGGCCCAAGTGGCAAACCTGTTCCTGGGTGACAGGCAACGGCGGTGGAGCGAGAGAGGCTGGAACCTTCGACACATGCTGTATGTCGCCTACACCCAACGTTGAGCGGGACCATAGACCCTTTGCCCACAGGAAACCCACGTCAAACTGATGACAGCGAGATTGTTTTCTGATACACTGGTAGCATCAAGCCACCGGCAATGGTCGATAGACCTGCTAGAATCTGACCAGAACAAAGGAGGATGCTCGATGTCACTCGACGATTTCTATCTTGCGGGGCGAACGATGAACCTGCATGTCGCGGGAGAGCTCAAAGATGCCGAGGCCAGTCGCCTGGCAAGCGTCGCAATGGCTGGGCGCGCGCCCCGCCGTCGCTTCTGCCGCGGCGTTCTGGCCTGGTTGGGCTATCGCCTGATCGCCTGGGGACAAGGCTTGGAGGACCACTACAGCAACGTACCCTCAACCCCTGTGTCTCACTCTGCCAATCACCTCTCGACCTGAAGCGACGATCACCTGGAAGGAAAGGGGCCCATGCAGCGGCGCATCCGAGTGCTGATTGCCGATGATCGTCCTCCCTCCCGAAATGGCCTGCGAGCGCTGATGGCGAGCTGGCCGGCCGTTGAAGCTGTATATGAGGCGGCCGACGGCCTTGAGGCCCTACAGCTCACGGAGGACCTTCAGCCCGACGTGGTGCTGATGGATGTCCGGATGCCCGTGATGGATGGCCTGGAGGCGATACGCTTGCTCAAAAGCAGGTGGCCGGACATCAAGGTCATCGCCCTGTCCATGAGTGATGGGTACCGCGCCGACGCTTTGACCGCGGGGGCGGATGGGTTTCTGACAAAAGGGTGCCCGACCAAGGACCTGCTGGATACAGTTTCCCGAATTGGGGAAACCAGTTGTGGCCCGAAGGGACGATCGTGCCTGCTCGTCCCTCGGTCCATTTGTATTGCCTGCCCCCCTTGAGCGGCGCCAGTCGCCCTGGCCCAACCCTACAGAGTCACCCCAAGATGGTCTGGCTCTAGCAAGAGATCGAGCAAGCGCAAGCAGTTGCTCTTTGTATCCTCCCCAACCTCGGCCACTGGCCCGACGCACGAAGGGCAGCCTCGCTGGCAGCGACAGGCACGGACCAAATCGCGGGCTGCCAGCAGCAGCGTCCCGTGAAGCTGGTACAGCGCCTCGCTAAAGCCCAACCCGCCCGGCGCATTGTCATAGATGGTGATGGTGGGCTGTTTGGTGTACGACGATTTGACCTCACTCACCACGCCAATGTCCCGGGGGGCGCTCATCAGGTACAGCGGCGCCAGGTGGCGGACCAGATGGGACAAACCACTCAGCGTACCTCGCACCATGCGGTCCACCTCCACCCGGCGGTGGCAGGAACGGCAGAGGGTCACCAAATTCTCCAGCCGGTTGGCCTCCAGGTAGCGATCGTTCTGATCCCGCATGTAACCAAAAGTACGGAAGGGTTGGATATGGTGCACATCGTGGGCCCGGTTGGGGCGCTCTGCCGCCCCACAGTGACGGCAGACGTGACCATCCCGCGCCCGGGCCTGGTTTCGTTGTCGCTCCCAATTGGGCCCCCGATCGTCCCGCCCCATGTTGAGCAGCCCCTCCTGTTCCAGTTGGGCCGATAGCTCTGGCATGATGTTGAACCAATAGGCCGTCGTTTCCATCTCCTGTTCGGGAATGCTCTCGGGATGGATCTCACCCCAACCCAGGATCTCGTGGGTGTACAGCCGCACCTTCTTGTAGGACGTTGCCTTGGACGTCAGCAGCACCTGACCGTGGGACTTGAGCGCTACTGTACCCGCCATCTGCTCGTTCACATCCATGACCTGTACATTGACCGACAGGCTGGCTTGGGTATAGTATCCGGCCTCGACCGGTTCTACCTCGGCACGGCGTCCCTCCCAGTCCAGTTTTCTCACCTGGTAGGACTCGCCACCGTGGATATAGATCGCTCCCTCGTGGATCAGCAACGGCACGCTCTGCCGGTCGACCACACCAATCGCGCGACCATGCTCCCCACCGATGCCCCCTTCCTGCGAGGTGTCCACGACCACAAAGTTGTCCATCTCGGCCGCGCGCAGGCTTATGGCTTCGGCAGGATAGCTCTGGTCGGCCCAGTGCCATTGCCCCCCGCTGTGGCGCAAAAGCCCCTCCTCCTCCAGGAAAGCCAGTACCTCCTGGGTATGGGGAAAGCGACCAAAGGCCTCGTCCTGGGCAAAGGGCAACTCAAAGGCAGCGCAGCGCACGTGGTTGACGGCGATGGCCAAGTTGTCGGGATTGAGCAGCGCCTGCTCCGGCGACCGCCCGAAAAAATAGTCGGGGTGGGTAACAATGTACTGATCCAAGGGTGATCCGCCAGCTACCAGCACGGCAGCGGAGGTCTCGGAACGGCGGCCCGCCCGCCCCGCCTGCTGCCAGGTACTGGCGATGGTACCCGGGTAGCCGGTCATGAGGCAGGCGTCCAGGTGACCGATATTGATACCCAGTTCCAGGGCATTGGTGGCCACCACGCCCAACACCAGGCGCTCGCGCAGCCCCCGCTCAATCTCGCGCCGCTCCGACGGCAGGTAGCCGCCCCGGTAGCCCTGGACCTTCTTGGGGTCCAGCCCATCGCGAGCAGCCGAGTCCCGGAGGTAGGTGAGCAGCACCTCAGTAGTCAGACGGGCGCGGGCAAAAATGATGGTCTGGATCCCAGCCTCTAGAAATCGTTCGGCCAGGAGCCGGGTATCGCTCACCGCGCTGCGGCGGATGCCCAGTTCGCGGTCCACAATCGGCGGGTTGTAGAACAAAAAGTGCTTCCCACCCTGGGGCGAACCATCCTCCTCTTGACCCACCAGAACAAAGCGATCCTCGGTCAGGCGCTCCGCCAGCTCCAGGGGGTTGGCGATGGTTGCCGAGGCACAGATGATCTGGGGTGAGCTGCCGTAGAAAGCGCAGACGCGCTTGAGCCGGCGGAGGACATTGGCCACGTGGCTGCCGAAAACACCCCGGTAGGTGTGGATCTCGTCCAAGACTACGAACCGCAACCCCTGGAAAAAGCCCGCCCAGCGGGTGTGGTGAGGCAGAATGCCAGTGTGCAGCATGTCGGGATTGCTGATCACGATCCCGGCTGTTTTCCGGATGCGCGGCCGAGCTCCCTGGGGCGTGTCACCATCGTAGGTATGTACCTCAAGCCGGGCGCCGGGTTGCTGCCTGGCTGGCCCGCTGCTAGAGGGAGGCATCGCGGGAAGGCGCTCCAGCGCACCCTTCAATCCGCCCAGCTCGGCCAACTGATCCTGAGCCAGGGCCTTGGTGGGGAACAGGTAGAGCGCCCGCGCCGAAGTATCGGCCAGCAGTTTGTCCAGTACCGGCAGGTTGTAGCACAGCGTTTTGCCGCTGGCAGTGGGAGTGACAACAACCACGTTCTTGCCGCGCAATGCGGCCCCCACCGCCTTGGCCTGGTGGGTATACAGGTGCTCAATGCCGCACTGGCGGAGCGCCGTCACCAGGCGCGTATCGATCCCGGCCGGGAAATCAGCATAGCGCGCCCGACGGGGCGCCAGCCGCTGCCAACGGGTGATCCGCCGCGCCAACTGCGCATCGTGCTCGATCTGGTCGAGTACATCCTCTAGATTCATCGAAGCCTCACCACCCCAAAAACCCTCGCCTGGAGTCTGGGGTGCCGTCAAAGATCTACGGGCGATCGATGCTGCACATCCCACCGAAAGCAGGATCTGCCAAGAGACCGGTGGTCCCGTCATCCTGGAAGGCGCTGATGTCTCGATTATAGCCCAAGGCGCAGCCCTGAGCAAAATCAGGCCGTCTCTCGATTTCCAAAAACCGGCCAACTGGGGTACAATATGGGCTGCTCGAGCCCATTACACTGGCACCCCGGAACGGTCCAGGCGAGAACCTGTAGCCTGGATCAATCGACCAAGCAGCACAAAGGGAAAGGACAACTCATGACTGACAAACTGCCATACGGAGAGGATGGCTACAAGATCATTGCCCGGGTGATCAAGCAGGAAGGGCACTGTGTCGCCGGACACCAGGTAGGCGACACCGTCGTCTTTGAGGGACAGACGATACAGGGCCAGGTCTGCATCCACGCGCTTTACAGCTTCCTGCCCAAGGTGTTCGCCCTGCGCTATGGCGCCAACTTTCCCTGGGTGGACGACCTGGACGTGGCGACCCACGCCTGTCCAGACGCCTTCAACCCTGTAGTCTTTGAGCTGGAAAGGGTGCGTGAGTGACAGCACTCTGCCTCAAGTGCGGCAGCCCCGCCGAGAACCGCTTTCGCCTGGTGATGGGCCGGGGCCGCATGGAGCGCCTGTGCCCCCCTTGCGCCGATACCCTCTCGGCGTTGGTGCGCGCGGCGGGCGACACCTGCCAGCTTTCCCTGGCCGATGAACGCTTTGTCACCTGGCTGGAGACCGATAGCTGGCAAGCACGGGATGGGCGCTCCATCGGGATTGAGGATCTCCTGGTTGGCTGGCACGGGGCCGAGTGCCCCTGCTGCGCCACTTTTGCCGAGGAAGAATAGCCACCATCCTCCCGCGGGTTGTGACCCGGTGTGTTCTGATCGATCGTGGTGGCTGGCTGCCCCGGTCTCAATTGCCAGGTAGTACAAACCCGCGGGAGGATAAGTCGAGGAGGAGCGTGATCTATGGCTCGAAACTTACGGATCGCATTGGCCCAAGTCGCCGTCGCGCCTGAGCGCGACGACAATGTGGTCAGGGCATTGCGCATGATGGCCGACGCAGCATCGGCCGGGGCGCAGCTCATTGTCTTCCCCGAGATGAGCGTCGACCCCTTTTTCCCCCAGTACCGCGCCCAACAGCGCTTCTTTGATTGGGGCGTGCCGGTGCCGGGCCCGTTCACCGGCCGGTTCCAGGAGCAAGCGGCCAAACTCGGCCTGGCGACCGTGATCAACCTTTTTGAGCGAGCGGCGCCGGGGCGCTACTATGACTGCTCGCCCGTTTTTGACGCCGATGGCAACTATGTGGGCAAGCAGCGCATGAGTCACATCCTGGAGGGGCCCGGCTACAACGAGCGCTATTACTACTGGCCGGGCAACAGCGGCTACCCGGTTTTCGACGTGGGGTCGGCCAGCACGGGGCCGCTGCGCCTTGGCGTGGCCATCTGTTACGACCGGCACTTTCCCGAGGGCATGCGGGCCCTGTGCCTGGGCGGCGCCGAACTCATCGTCGTGCCCACCGCCACGGCCAGCCTGGAGGCCGAGTACCGTGCCGTATGGGAGATTGAGATGCAGGCGGCGGCCGTTGCCAACGGGCTGTTCATCGCCGTGGCCAATCGCGCCGGCGTCGACGACACGCTGAGTTTCTTTGGCGGGAGTTTCGCCGTCGACCCCTTTGGCCGGGTTCTGGCCCGCGCGCCCGAGAACGACGTGTCCCTGCTTCTGGTGGACCTGGATCTCGACCTCGTCGAGCAGGCCCGCCGCGACATGCCCTTCCTGCGAGACCGCCGCCCAGAGACCTATGGTCCTCTCATTGAGCATTAGGATGAGCCAAACCGATTGACGAAAGACCGATGGAACCCTGCAGCCTGTCCTTCTTCCTTGGTCCTTCATCTCAAGATCACAAGGAGCAAACACAATGTCAGAAAAGACCCTTCAAGCCCGCACCGGCCTCTATTTTGAGGAATTCGAGGTAGGCCAATCAATCATCAGCCCCGGGCGGACCATCACCGAGGCGGACGTGGTCGGCTTTGCCGCCATGAGCGGCGACTGGAACGCCATGCATACCGACGCCGAGTACGCCGCCGACCACCCCTTCGGCCAGCGGGTGGCCCACGGGCTGCTCGTGCTGTCCGTCGCCAGCGGCCTGGCCATGCGCCTGGGCATCCTGGAAGAGACGGCCCTCGCCTTTCGCGAGATCGACTCCTGGAAGTTCAGCCTGCCCGTATTCTTTGGCGACACCGTCCGCGTGCGAGCAACCGTCACCGAAACCAAAAAGATGCGCCGCATCGGTGGCGGGCTGGTGACCCTAAAGGTAGAGATTCTGAATCAGGAAGACAAGATCGTCCAGCGGGGTTCCTGGGGGGTATTGGTCATAGGCCGCGAGGCTTTGGCATCAGACTGATTACGGCAAGTCCATTTCTGTCAGAATGGACTCAATCTCATCCAAGAACTCGGACAGACGTTCATGAGGCATTTCTGAGATGCTCAAGACGTTCGACCTCCTCCGCCATGTCCTCAATGCCAGTCACGGACATTTCCCAGTCAAAGTAGTCTTGTTCCATCTCGAAGGCTGGTTCAGAGCCCAGGATCCTCTGTTGGAAAGTCACAAAGTCCTGGTTATGCTTGGCCTCAAACTGGCGTGACATTGTTCGATACTTGATCAGATTCTTGCGCGCTCGTTCGAGCAAAAGCTCTGCCAATGCTTCTTCCGGATCCAAGTCAGGAAACAAGCGCTGGACGCTGACTTGCAGTGTTACAGAATCAATACTCATCATGAACTCCACTGACAGTATGTCTGGGCACCATACAGACACCAGGCGCGGACTCGAAAGCCAAGCATATTATGCGCTGGAAAGCAGTTGCTGTCAATCGTCCGGGGTAGTCCAAAAACACTTATACCCAGGCTCGTATGGACTCTGGCTCCTCTGCCAGGCATCACATGCCGTCAATCAGTCCGAGTACTTTGCGCGCCCGGGCGACGACCGGGGCATCGATCATCTGTCCATCCAGGGCGATGACTCCCTCTCCCCTGGTCTCGGCCGCTTCAAAGGCCTCCAGCACGCGCCGGGCATGGGCAACCTCCTCCTCGCTGGGAGCAAAGGCCTGGTGCACCGGCTCGATCTGGGCGGGGTGGATGAGCAGCTTGCCGCTGTAGCCCAGTTGCCGCGCCTGGCGGGCCTCAGCCAGCAGGCCCTCCGGGTCGGTGAGGTCCGTATAGACGGTATCGATGGCCGCGGCGCCTGCAGCCCGGGCAGCAAGCACCAGGTGAGCCCAGGCGTAGGCGATCTCGGCGCCATCTCTGGTACGCACGGCCCCCAGGTCCCAGGCCAGGTCTTCCCCACCCAGGCACAGAGCCCGCACCCGGCGGCCGCCATGCTCCGCCCCGGCCACAGCCATCCCGTAGGCATTGAGCACCCCCAACGCGGTTTCGACCATCAGCAGGATCCCCACCGCCCCAACCGGCAGGCCACGCGCCTGCTCCAACGCGGCCAGCATCGAGCCCAGCAGGTCCACGTCGGCGGGCGTGTCCGCCTTGGGCAGGCAGACAGCGTCTACCCCCAGGGCAAAGGCTCCCTCCAGATCGGCCTCGACCAGCCCCGTGGAGAGCGCATTGACCCGCAGGATCACCCGCGGGCCGTAGGGTCCAGATTCCAGGGCCCGCCGCACCATGGCTCGCGCCGCCGCCTTCTCGCCAGGGGGTACCGCATCCTCCAGGTCAAGGATGACGGCATCGGCCGGCAGCGTCCGCGCCTTCTCCAACATGCGGGGTTTGTTGCCTGGTACAAATAGGACGCTGCGCAGCGGCTTTGACAGATTCACGATTGGAAAATCTCTCGATCCCACCGAATGGCCTTATCCTTCAGGACATCTCGCTCCGCTCATACTTGCACAACTCGATCCCCGCTTCCTCAAGGAACGCGCAGGCGATCTCGTCGGGATAGTGGCCGGCATAGACGACCCGCTCGATCCCGGCATTGATGATCATCTTGGCGCAGATCCAGGCAGGGCTGGTGGGTGACATAGATGGTGCTGTCGGACACATCCACGCCGTGCAGCGCGCCCTGGATGATGGCGTTCTGCTCGGCGTGCAGGGTGCGCACGCAGTGGTCGTTGACCATCAGGCAGCCGACCTCGGTGCAGTGGGGCAGGCCGGCCGGCGAGCCGTTGTAGCCGGTGGTCAGGATGCGCTTGTCGCGGACGATGACCGCACCCACGGCGGCGCGTGGGCAGGTGCTCCGCTTGGCGACCTGAAAGGTGATCTGCATGAAATAGTCGTCCCACGAGGGGCGATCCGCGTGCTTCGCTCACGCTTCCTCCGCCGGTTCGGGGATGCGGGCGGCCTCGTCCACCTTGGTGCCAAAGAGCCGGTCGCCGGCATCGCCCAGGCCCGGCACGATGTAGCCCTTGTCGTTCAGGCAGCAGTCGGCGGCGGCGATGTGGATGTCGACATCGGGGTGGGCGCTGTGCAGCCGGGCGATCCCCTCCGGCGCGGCGATGAGGCCCACGTACTTGATGCGCTGCATGCCCCAACGCTTGAGGATGTTGCAGGCGGCCACCGCCGAACCGCCGGTGGCCAGCATCGGATCCAGCAGCAGGCAGACGTCCACCTGGTTGGCTGGCGGCAGCTTGCTGTAGTACTCGACCGGCTGTAGCGTCTCTTCGTCGCGGTAGAGGCCAATGTGTCCCACCTGGGCGTCGGGGATCAGGTTCCAGATGGGGTCCACCATGCCCAGGCCCGCGCGCAGGACCGGCACCAGGGCCACCCGCTCGGTCGAGAACGTGGCCCGCCGCCTCGTCCAGCGGCGTGGTGACCGACAGTCTCGGCCAGCGCCAGGTCGGCCAGCGCCTCGTAGGCCAGGAGCGTGGTCAGCTCCCAGACCAGCTCCCGAAAGCGACGCACGCCGGTGTCCGTCTGGCGCAGGACGCGTCAGCTTGTGCCGTACCAGTGGATGCTGCGATTCATAGACCTGGTTCATGCCAAGCTCCCCCTCTCCGCTGTCTGCCCGATTCGCCCATGCTCTATCCGTGCCGTTGGGCAAAGCGCGCCATCCGCTCCAGCGCCTGCTTCGATCTGGTCGTAGGCGGTGGCGTAGGAACAGCGCACGTGTCCCGCGCCGCAGGCGCCAAAGGCGCTGCCGGGCACGCAGGCGACCTTTTCCTCCATGAGCAGTCGCTCGGAGAATTCCTCGTCGCTCATGCCGGTGACCGCGATGGAGGGAAAGGCGTAGAAGGCGCCCCTCGGCTCAAAGCAGGTCAGGCCGATGCTGTTCAGGCCGTCCACGATGAGGCGCCGGCGGCGGTCGTAGCGGGCGCGCATCTCTTGCACCGCCTCCTCGCCGTGTCTGCAGCGCCTCCAGCGCGGCGAACTGGGCCATCGTCGGCGCCGACATGATGGTGTACTGGTGCACCTTGCGCATGGCGCCCAGGATCTCGGCCGGGGCCGCCGCATAGCCGATGCGCCAGCCGGTCATGGCGTAGGCCTTGGAAAAGCCGCCCAGCAGGATCGTCCGCTGCCGCATGCCGGGCAGCGCGGCAAAGCAGGTATGCTCCACGCCGTAGACCAGCCGGTCATAGATCTCGTCCGAGATGACCAGCAGGTCGTGCTTTTCGGCCAGCCGGGCGATCTCCAGCAGGCGCTCGCGGCTCATCACCGCGCCGGTGGGGTTGTTGGGATAGCCCAGCAGCAGGGCCTTGGTCTTGCCGGTGATCAGCCTCTTCCACCTGCGAGGCCAGCAGCTGAAAGTCATTCTCCACGCTGGTGCCGACGTTGACCGGCACGCCACCGGCAAAGATCACCTCCGGATTGTAGGACACAAAACAGGGCTCGGGCACGATCACCTCGTCGCCAGGGTCCAGCGTGGCCGCCAGGGCCAGGTAGCAGCGCCTCCGAGACGCCGACGGTGATGAGCAGCTCGGTCTCGGGGTCGTAGCGCACGCCGTAGAGCCGCTCCAGGTGCTCGGCCAGGGCGACGCGCAGTTCCAGGATGCCCGAGTTGGAGGTATAGTGCGTCTCCCCCGCATTCAGGGAGGCGATGCCGGCGCTGGACGATGGCCGGGCGGCGTGGCAAAATCAGGCTCGCCGATGCCCAGCGAGATGACGTCGTCCATCGTCGCGGCGATGTCAAAGAAGCGACGGATGCCCGAGGGTGGCACCGCCTTGATCTTGCTGGCTACAAAGTCTCTCATCCTAGTACTGGACCTCCTCGTCGGTCGTTTGCGCGCCGCCTGGGCGCACCGCGCGCGGCGGAAGGGGAGTATCTTGGCCTGGTTTTGGCCAGTAAGTTCAGTCTCGGGCAGCGCTCGGATCGACCAGCCATCCTGCGGCCTCGTGGTAGAGCAGCTCAAAGCGCTGGCCTGTCTCCGTCCGGACGCAAAAGGCCGGGCCATCCGGCGTCCGCCAGCGGCTCTCGATACGAGTCACCGGATAGCGCTGCCCCTGCCACAGCACGGCCCTCGGTTCCTGGGCATAGGTATGGCCGGAATAGCATTCGACCCGAGCGGCTTCCTGGTCAGCCACGGCCCTGGGCAAAGTCCAGCCGGGCCGAATCGCCCACGTTCAGCACCCGGTAGCGGCCTCGCACCACGGCATCTTTGCCGATCAGGGAACGATCCAGCATCGTGTCGTCGATATAGGCTCCCTCGTCGATGATCGAGTCGCGGACGATGGAGCGCAGGACCACGGCTGTTCTCGGCAATCGTGACGTAGGGGCCAACGATCGAATGCTCCACCCGGGCTGAGGGGGCAATATACACCGGCGGGATGATCACCGAGTCCGGTGACGCAACCTCGCCGCCATTGTCCCGGCCGTGCTCCAGGAGATAGCGGTTGGTCTTGAGCACATCCTGGGGCGTGCCGCAGTCCTCCCACACCGACACCTCTCGCACGCCAAAGCTCGCGCCCTGCTCGATCATTACCGTGAAAGCATCGGCCAGGTAGAATTCGCCCTTGGTCTGCATGTCGCGCTCCATCAGCTCTTCGATGGCCCGCAGTCAGCCAGGCTCCATCGCGGATATAATAGACGCCGACAATGGCCAGTCGGTTCTCAAAGGTATCGGGCTTTTCCACCAGGCCTGACACCAGCCCGTCATCCCCGAGCACAGTCACCCCAAAACGGCGGGGATCCTCCACCTCCTTGACGTAGAGCATGCCATCCAGCCCTGAAGTCTCCAACCCGCTCAGATCCGCCTCAAAGATGTGTCCACAAAGATGATCAGCACGGGCCCGTCCAGGTACTCTCGGGCCAGCCAGATGGCATGGGCTTGGCCCAGGAGTTCTTTCTGTTCCACGTAGCGGGCCGGATAGGGATAATCGCTGGCCTCATAGTACTCCTGGATCTGCTCGCCGAGCCAGCCGACGATAAAGATCAGCTCGTCGACCTCTACGTCCAGGTCAGCCAGCTTGTCCAGGATGTGGCCCAGCACCGGCTTGCCGGCCACGTTGACCAGCGGCTTGGGTTTGGACCAGGTGTGGGGCCGCATCCGCTTGCCGAACCCCGCCAGGGGAATGATGACTTTCATGTTTTCCTGTATCTCCTGTGATGATTGCCAACTATGCCAGTTGGCCCGGCCTCTGCTTGTGCCACTCGGTCGCCTGTTCGTAGGCGTGGGCCACGCGCAGGACCGCCGCCTCGTCAAAGGCCCCACCCATGATCTGCAGGCCGATGGGCAGGCCCTCCGCGTCAAAGCCGCAGGGCAGCGACAGACCAGGCAGCCCGGCCAGCGACAGCGCCAGGGTAAAGATGTCCTGCAGGTACATCTGCAACGGATCGTCCACCTTTTCGCCGATCTTGAAGGCCGTGGTCGGCGTGGTGGGCGCCACCAGCACGTCGCACTGCTCCAACGCCTGGTCAAAATCGCGGCGGATGAGCGTCCGCACCTTGCTGTGCCTTGAGATAGTAGGCGTCATAGTAGCCCGCCGACAGGGCATAGGTGCCCAGCATGATGCGCCGCTTGACCTCCGGGCCAAAACCCTGGCCCCGCGTCTGGCGGTAGCTGTCCCAAAGGTCCTCGCCGTCCATCGACAGGCCGTAGCGCATGCCCATCGTAGCGGGCCAGGTTGGCCGATGCCTCGGCCGGGGCGATGAGATAGTAGACCGGCAGGGCATAGTCGGTGTGGGGCAGCGACACATCGACGATCTCGGCGCCCAGATCGGCCAGGGTGGCGATGGCCGCCCGCACCGCCGCCTCTACCTCCGGCTGCATCCCCTCGACAAAGTACTCTCTGGGGCACGCCGATGCGCAGGCCCCGCACATCGCCTGTCAAGCGCGGCGGCATAGTCCGGCACCGGCGCGTCCACCGAGGTCGAATCGCGGGGATCGTAGCCGGCGATGGCCGCCCAGCAGGACAGCCAGCGTCGGCCACGCTGCGGGCAAAGGCGCCGATCTGGTCCAGCGACGAGGCAAAGGCCACCAGCCCCCAGCGGCTGACCCGGCCGTAGGTGGGCTTGATGCCGACGACGCCGCACAGGGCCGCCGGCTGGCGCACGCTGCCGCCCGTATCGGAGCCCAGGGCGCCAAAGGCCAGGCCCGCCGCCACCGCGGCCGCGCTGCCGCCGCTGGAGCCGCCCGGCACGCGGCTCAGATCCCAGGGATTGTGCGTGGGAAAATAGGCCGAGTTCTCGGTGGACGAGCCCATGGCGAACTCGTCGGTGTTGGTCTTGCCCAGGATCACCGCCCCGGCGGCCCGCAGTTTCTCAACGACGGTGGCGCTAAAGGGCGGCACATAGTTCTCCAGGATGCGCGAGCCGCAGGTAGTGGGCAGGCCCTCGACGCAGATGACGTCCTTGATGGCCAGGGGGATGCCCAGCAGCGGGTGGTCCTCGCCGGCCGCCCGGCGCCGGTCTGCCTCGGCGGCCTGTTCCAGGGCCAGCTCGGGAGCAAGGGTCAGATAGGCCTTGACCTCGTTGTCCAGGGCCAGAATGCGGTCCAGACTGCGCCTGAGTCAGCTCGACGGACGAGAACTCGCCCTGGCGCAACAGAGCCTGAGCCTGCGGAGATGGTCAGTTGCGCCAGATCGGTCATCCGTCCGCCTCCAGCACCACCGGCACCCGGAAGCAGTCCTCCTCCACGCTCGGGGCGTTGGCCAGCACGTCGGCCAGCGGCAGCGAGGGCTGCGACCTCGTCATCGCGCATGACGTTTTCCAGGGGCAGAACGGTGGCCGTGGGGGGAATGGCCGCGGTATCCAGTTGCTGCAGGCGCTCGGCATAGGCCAGGATAGAGGACAGCTGCTCGCGAAACAGTTCTTTCTCCTGGTCGCTCAAAGCCAACTGGGCCAGTTGGGCCACGTGTTCCACTGCTTCAGAGCTCAGTTTCACGGCAGAGATCGCCTCCCCGAGGATCTAGGGCTTTTTGGACAAAGCCTGGCGCCGCTATTATAGCACCTATTCAGGCAAACAGAAAACAGCCGCTGGCCCAGGGCAGGCAACTCGCACTGGGTACTGGCAGACAAGGCGTAACAGACGGTTGGGGCGCCGCACGGCGTCGACGAGGATGCACCAGAGGGTCCGAATGCCGGTACTTGTGGGGTTTCCACGTGGGTTTCGACCGAGTACTGGGGATCAGGTACTTACCACCAAGACCGCACCTGCTGCCTCCGGGTCAAAGGTGACCGACCATCTCGTGTACTCGTCATAGCGCGCGCCCTGCAGATCGGCCCCATTCAGATCGGCATGGTACAAGTTGGCCCCCACGAGGTGGGCATCGCCCAAGTCGGCCTCGCTCAGGTCGGCCTGGCTCAGGTTGGCCTCAGCCAGATTCGCCCCCCTTAAAGTAGCCCCTTTCAGGCAGGCATTGGACAGTTCGGCCTCCTCCAGCGTGGCCGCTGACAGATCCACCCCTGACAGATCCCCGCCTGCCACGTTGGTCTTGGTCAGGTCCGCCCCGCTCAGATCCGCGCCACTCAGGTCAGCCCTGTACAGCCCCAGATCTGACAGGTCGCGCTCCTGCAGATCCAGCCGTTCTCCCCGCTCCCGGGCCCGCTTGGCCAGTTCCAGAACATCCGCTACCAGTAGTTTCACCGTGGCTTATACCTCCTGTTGCTCGGCCTCCCGCAGGTTGGCGAACCGGCCGGTACCACCCAATCGACGCAAAAAAACTACGAGCAGCGACACTCACGCCCTCGTGTCCTCAGCCTTCGCGCCCAGCGACCAGCTTCCACCGCCAGCGTCTAAAGAGCCTGGCCCATCCTGCGGAAGGCGCCCACGGTCAAGTCCACGGCAATGGCGTTGGCCGGGGCAAGGTCAGGGCTCAGGGACATGGCGCCCACAATCAAACTGAGGATGCTCGCTTCTCAGGGGTACGAACCGGTGCTCCGTGTCACCTGCCTGATGCGCCGCCAAAATACGCCGATTAGCCGTCTGGGCTTGCCGAGTCCGCAAGCCCAGACGGCGTCAATGGCGCTGGATTGTGATCCACGGTGAGCAGGCTATGACTTGCTCTGGCTTCGTGCAGCCAAGAGATCCGCTGCTATCCCTCAAGCTCCTGCTTCTTGGCCAGATACTCCTCGGGGGTGATGATCCCCTTGTCCCGCTGATCCTCGAGCTTTACCAGCTCTGCCTCGGTCTCCGAAGCGGACAGTTGGCTGGCCTCGGATGGGTGGACGCCAGTGGAGGCCCGCATAGCGGCCTCGGCGCCTGCCGGGTAACCCGGTACCTCTTTGCGCTTGTTGACAATCTGGCCCCACTTCATGATGTCAAGCACGACGCCCAGGAAAACCCACATCCAGTCCCAGCCGGCCACCCCGAGCCCGGGACTCCAGGCCAGGACGTACATGATCGTCGTGTAGGGCAAAAAGATGAGACCGAGCAGCGGCACGATGAACGTGTCAAAGGCGGCGTTCACCCGATCGCCAACGATCCACATGAAAGCCAATACCAGCCGCGGCGCGAACGCCGCACCCATCGCCAAGAGACAACCACAACCTAGCATAATGAAACCTCCTCCTTGATTATTTGTCAGTTGTTGGAGTTGCAGCGCCAACAGCTGAGATCACCACCGCAGTCTGATTACCCTGCGTGTCAGGCAATTTCTATTCCATCAGGGGTACAATGATTCTCATCTGACTCTCGTCGTGCTCAACTGACCGGATACACTGGGCCTGGGCGGCCCCAAGGTCGAGCAGACCAAATGGTATGGGGGATTATAGCATATGAGCGGCAGGTACACAAGCCATCCAGGTGGAGATTGCTTTCCTGTCGCTGCGCTCAGGACAGGCTCTCGCTACACTCGTCGCAATGACACAGTGGCGGTATCATTCCGGATAGAGTAGCGACCTGTGCCATGGAACTCTCGCAATGACAGATCTGACTGGCAGTGCATGTCAAGGGAGAATGCGACAGCCCTGGCAGCTCATGGAGCTCGCCTGCTCGCTAACCTGATCTGACGAGTACTACGGCAACCGCCGTCACCACGATCAGCAGCGCGGCCGGTACCATGCGCCGGTAGATACCGCCCCAGGTGGCCCGAAAGTAGACCCGGGTCAGCGCCAAGCAGAGGTGAACGGGGGACAGCAGCAGGCCCACGTAGCCGCCGGCGTAGGCCAGCAGGCCACAACCGCTGGCCACCACGTCGGGTCCGCACAGGGGCAGGACAATGGGAAAGCCGATGGCAAAGGCGGGCAGGGCCAGCCCCGTCAGCAACCCGGCCACCAGGGGAACCGTGAAGACGATTACGTAGACAGGGATGCCCAGTTCGGCAAAGCCCGCCGAGACCGCCTCCACCGCGCCGCTGCTCTCCAGGACGCGGCGAAAGACCATCGTCCCCACGATGATGGGCACCGTGCCCAGGGGCATGGCCCGCGCCAGGTCCCACAGCACGCGCGGCCCCAGGCGGTAGGCGGCGATCAGGGCAGCAATGGTCAGCACCAGCGACAGGATCAGGTCCAGGCCCAGCACAATGGACAGCCCCAACACCATGACAATGGGCCAGATGCTCTTGGCCAACAACAGGAGCGACTCCCTGCGATCGGTTCCTCCCTCATCGGCTGCGGCCTTGGCCCGACTGATCCCGACCAGGCCAAACAGGATGCCGCCGGCCAACGTGGCCAGAAAAAGGGGCCACTGGGTCATGGTCAAGGTCTGGGGCGAGGCCCCCATCAGGCCGGCGGCCAGGACCAGCGAGGGATAGAGCGGGAAGATGGTCTCCAGGGAGTGGCGGAACCAGTAGTTGACAAAGGTTTTCCGCTCCTGGCTGAGGTTCAGGCCCTGGCTGGCTTCTTCCACCATCGGCGCGGAAAACATTGCCCCGCCTATCATCGGCAGTAAGCCGATGAGCATGGGCAAGATAGCCAGCAGCCAGCGCCGGTCCACAAAGAGGTCGCTGAGGGAGCGGATGAGTCCCTCCATTTGCAGCGTGCGGCCCAGGATCAGACCCAGGTAGGTGATCAGCAGCACGATGGCCACCAGGCGCAAGGTGAGGGGATCCACAGCCGCCCCCAGGGCATCCAGGGCCAGGTCGCTGAGAGGGCGCCCAAAGAGCAGGCCGGTCGCCAGCGAAGCCAGGAAGAGGACCAGGCCAACGTTCCAGCCGAACCGGAGCAAAAAGATGATGATGGCCAGAATGCCCACGAGCTTGACCAAGTCAAGCATGTGGCTGGTCGCCCATCTCGGCTATCACTCGTTCCAGATCCTGGATGGCCTCAGCCAGTTCATCGGCCAGCGGGTGCTGGCCCAACCGCTCTCGAACCAGGGCGCCAACGCTCAGGTAGTACCAGAGGGAAGGCCCTGGCCCGCGCGAGAAATGGCTCCAGAGCGAGGGTCCGTATAGACCCAGATCCCGGGCCAGGGATCTGGCGCTGTGCAGGGCATCTGCGGCCTTGACGGCCACCGCGTCAGGGCTGGCCGCACGGACCTGGGCCAGCACCTCCCGCTTTCGATCCTCCCAGGGGCGCTCCACACCAGCCTCCAGCTTTCGCTCGGTGACAGCGGCGACGAGCTCGGCGACGCTGGGGCCAAAAACAGCCTCAATGCGGGCCAGGGAAATGTCCTGATCCTCGACGACATCATGCAGTAGCCCGGCGACAACCACCTCCTCTGCAAAACCATGGCGCAGCAGAATGGTGGACACGTGTACCGGGTGCACGATATAGGGTACGTCCCCCGCCTTGCGATCTTGATGGCGATGGGCCTGGGCCGCCAGGGTCAGGGCAGCTTCGTAGCGTTGTGAAAAAGCCTTCATATCGACTCCGGCCAATGGGCAATTGAACCGGCCTGTGATGGAGCTGGCCTGCGCGCCCGTCCCGCGAGTGGGGATTATAGCACCAGCCTGGCAGATCCACAAACAGCCACGCGCCCCAGATTGGACAGATCTAGCCTGTCATGGTTTCGTTGAAGAGGATCGGCATGATCCAACTCGTGGGCAAGGGGCCATCCGAAAAGGGAGCGGAACATGAAGACGATCCAGCGGGCCTGGGATTGGTGGGCCGTTCAAACCTCGAACGCCTTTTCCCCAGCCTCCACGGAAAAGGGCAACCAGGTCTCTACCGGCGCCAGGGGGCAAACCCACTGCTCGTTGTAGGCGCAGGAGGGGTGCGACTTGAATAGATCGTTCCTCGCCGCCCGGAATGCTTCCCAGGCGCTCGCCTGCCCGGCTGGCGGCGCCTTCCGCACGGAAGCGTACATCTCGGCTACGGTCCGGCGCCAATGCGCCAGGGCAAGGGGATCGCCCGGTGTCGTCATGATTCCAGTACCTTTCTGAGGCCCCACTGGGCCCGGCCACGAAGGCCCCACCACACGACCATCGTCTCGACCATGAATCCGAATAACAAGGCCGCTACACCCCGCGTCGCACCATAGACTCCCAGGAGCGGCAGGAGGAGCAGTGCGACCAACACGGCCACGACGCGAGCGGGTGCGCTGGGCGCCATGGCCTGGGTACGGCGCTCGAACAGCCCGATGCCATGCAGGTAGGCGCGGGCCATCACCACCAGGGGGAAGAAGGTAAAGACCACCAGCGGCATCGCCGCGGCTGCCGCCAATCTGGCATCGACGCCGAGCAGCGTGCTCAGGATAAAATCCCGGACGGGTGTCCAGAATAGCAGAATCATGACGCCAAAGGACAGCAGCCCGCACCCGAGCGCAAAGCGGCGGATGTGTGCCAGACTGTTTTCCCTGTCCTGGAATGCAGCCGGCAGGTTCCGGATCTCATTCAGCCAGCCGTAGGGCAGGAGGCCCAGGGCATAGGTGATGGTCAACACAGCCAGCGCCTCGGTCCCGCCCGGTTCTCTGGCCACAAAGAGGTTGATGAGCGGCCGGCTCAAGCCCTGGATGGCCATGATCAGAGCCAGGGGCCAGAAAAAGCGGATGATGTAGGAAAACGAAAGGTCAGACCCTGGCTCCCGCAGCAAGTGATCTGCATTACGCCAGTTTCCCCAAATGACAACAGCCAGCTCGGCGAGCGCGCCGGCATAGATAACCAAAATGGGCAAGCGGATTGGATCGGTCTGTACAAAGGCGGTTGGCAGCAGGGCGAACACAGCCAGCGTACTGGCACCCATGCTGACAAGCATGGCCAGGCTGACCACACCGGTCCGGCGGATGCGGAGCAGCAATCCTGAATGGTACCAGGCCAACCCCCTGAGCAAGGGGAGGGGAATCAGCCAGAGGATCACCGTCCGAGCTGCAGCGCCCAGGCTCCGGCTGACACCGTGCAGGTCCTCGATCACCCAATTCCCCAACGGTGTCAGCACCAGGCTGGCCAGGATGGCCCCCAGCAGCAGCCCGAAGAGCAGGACAAACCAATGTACCCGTTTGAAGGCCTGCCGGCCGTCGACCAGCACCAGGCCCAGTTGCCTGGTCTGCAGCATGGTCGTCGTCAAAAAGCTCACCAGGAACCAGGCCAGGCCAAAACTGGCCAGGGTCTCTGTCGCTCTTGGCAAACGGGCCATGCCGCCGTTCAGTACCTGCGTGCCCAACTCCTGCACCACTGTCATCAGGACCAGGGGCAGGAGAAAACGAATGAGTTCGATATATATCATCATGCCGCCAGTGCGCGCATTGTAGCACACTCACAACTGTTCGACAAAGCGAGAACCTGCGACATCCACTGACGCGCTCTCTGATGAGATTTGGATCGGGATCGTCGGTACACTCGGATGGGCGGAGAGAAAGGGGACCAGTACTGACTCGGGCTGCTGCCCGGTTTGGTTCCGGTCGTCCGTCATGACGCCAAAGCTCAGCAGAAAATCCAACATCTCTTGCAGGTCGAGGAACATGGCGCTCTTGCCGCTCTGCACATGGTCAATCTGGCCACGCCAACGCGGTCCGGCGACGGACCATTCCCACCAGAAGCGCACGACAAAGGTACTGGCCGGTACGACAGAAAGGGGCGCTTCCATGTCGAGCCAGATCCAGCCCTTTCACGGGTAGAGGGTCGGGAACGTGGTTCCCGACCCTGTCATCCTTCTACACGAGGCTGTGCTGTCACGGAGCCTGGGTAGAAACCTGCCGTAGCAAGATGGTTAGGGCCAGCACACACAAACCAGCCAGCCCAATCCAAAGCGGCAGCAGCCCCTCCAGCGCGGTCCCGCCTGTCTCTGGCACCGTGGGCGGCGCCGCTGCGACCTCAAAGTTCACGACAAGCTCGTACGTTCCGGCAGGCGTGACATGAAAGCCGTCGTCGATTTGCTCGCTGACGTCCAGCAGGCTGCGCAGCGTATGCGCGCCAGCCGTTGGGCCGACGAGTACGACGTCCCAACTGCGGAGCTTGGTGATCACCTCTTCGTCCGTACCGTGACCGGGCAGGCCCGTTTGAGGCAGATCACCATCGTAGGTACCGAATGCCTCCAGATCCACCAACTGACCGTCGAGATACAGGCTCCAGGTCATTGCCTCCCAGTTTGAGTCACGGAGATCCTCGTCGGCCGAAAACCAGCCGTGCCCGATGGCCAGCTCCGGAAGGGGTGGGACGCTGCACTCCGTCGTCGTGACTCCAGGGTTGACAAAGGCAGGAGAGCAGAAAGCCCAGATCGGCGGGCCATCCGAGCCACCAGCCCTCAAGACCATCCCGCCGATGCTGTCACCGGGCTGAAAGTCCTCCTGGGCCTGGAGCGTTCCGGGCATGACGAGGAATGCGAACACAAGCACAATTGTTGCCATCAGACCTGTTTTCATTTTGACCTCCTGATTCTGCAGAATGGCGGTCTGTTGTTCATCCAGTGAAAACGGCAGCGATCTGGAACTACCAGGTTCCTGTGACCGCCACGAATGCGCCCTGCCTCTATTGGCTGGATCTTGTTCTCAATAGGTAGCATACCACGAGGCAGTCAAGAAAGCATCAAATTTCCATCAAAAAGCCCCACCTTCCTCAGAAAGGTGGGGGCTTGCTGCCTCCAACGAGCAGGTAGGAGGCAACACAGGTAGGGCCGCACGCTAATGCGGTTCGATGACGACATCCTTCCAGGGCGGCGTAGCCATGGTCGATATTGAATACCTGCTCACCCACGGTTTGACCAGGCGGTGGATCGACACGTAGGTGAGGGGCAAGATCCTCACCTCCTCTATCAGATTCTTTTCCGCTTGCCCATAGAGCCTCATTCTCTCCGGTTGGTCCGTGACCCGCCTAGCCGCTTCTATCAGCCTCTCGCAGCTTCTGTCCCCCCACCCAATGCACCAAGGAATCGTACTCGTCCTCAAAAAACTGTCGGGATCGGGGTAATCGGCGAGCCACCCCGCGGCGAGCATTTGTGGCGGGTCGCCGAGCATCCAGCCCCACCAGGTCTCCCCTTCTACGACTTGCCAGGAGAGCTCTACGCCCAGGAGCTCCTTCCATCGCGCCTGCAGGTACTGGAGATGGGGAAGAAGGCCGGGCAATCCCATGGCCTCAACAGCGGGGAAGCCACGACCTCCAGGAAAGCCAGCCTCAGCCAAGAGGTCACCCGCCCGGTCGGGACGGTACGGCAGACCGATCCCAAACGAGTGGCCTGGCATTCCCGGCGGCACGAATCCACCCGTGGCGGGCAGATCGTAACCCCTCAGGATCACGTCGGCCAGGGTCTCCTTTTCTGTGGCCAGGGCGAAGGCTCGGCGCACCCGCACGTCATCGAAAGGCGG
Organism: uncultured Chloroflexia bacterium; assembly: GCA_963700285.1. GTDB lineage: Bacteria > Chloroflexota > Anaerolineae > JAAYZQ01 > JAAYZQ01 > CAWANP01. The sequence goes on from CAVOXA010000010.1 coordinate 159,169, forward strand.
TCGCCTCACGTCAAAGCCGACATAGCTCGTGCTGAGCCTTGGTACCCGGACATATTCCCTGGGATGGGCCCGGCGTGCGGCGTCCATCTCCGCTGGAGAAAGACGGGCAAGGTTCAGGATGTCCAGTTGGTCAGCCTCATACCTCTCCAGTGCGGCAGACGTCTCCATCTCGAGCAACAGGGTCAGTTCCACCCGCTGTACATTGCCCCCAAAGCGGCCATGATATGCTGGATGCCGCGAGAGGATGATCCTCTCGCCTGGATGCCAGGACTCCAGTCGGAAGGGTCCATTGGTGACAGTATTCCCCTCCTCGGTCCAGGCTTTGCCCAGCCTCTCCACGACATGCCGGGGTACAGGCAGGGTGACAGGGTTGGCCAACAGGTAGAGAAAGTAGCCCGTTGGCCCCTCCAACTCTACTTCCAGGGTGCTGTTATCGAGAGCCCGTACCCCCACCCGATCTGGATCGGAAGCCTCACCGCGATGGAAGGGTTGGGCTCCTTTCACGTCATAAAGCAGGTTGGCCACCGTCGACCCGGTGGCCGGGTCCAAGGCGCGCTTCCAGGCGTATTCAAAATCGCGCGCGGTCACCGGGACGCCATCGCTCCATCGCACGTCGTCCCGGAGATTGAAGATGTATCTACAGCCCCCGTCAAGGACTTTCCAGGTCCGGGCCACATCAGGCAAGACGTCCATCTCTGGGCTCAGCGTCACCAGCCCGCTAAAGAGTTGCTGGACCAGCTCAATGGAGCCCTGCGCATCGGCAAATGCCGGATCCAGGCGCGTCGCCGCGTCTGTCCAATGCGTCCTAAGGGCATGGGGCGCTGGGGTGAGCGGGATGACCCGCGCCATCGACGCCGCCCGCTGCCACAGGGCAAAACCTTCTTCGTAGACCTCACGCGCTTTGCGAAAATCAAAGGCATTGTGATGGGTAAGGCCCAAACTCATCAACGTCCGAGCAGCCCGTCCATCGTCCTCCTGTTCCTGGAGCAGTACCAGCGCCCGCCGGTAGTAGTCGATGGCTTCCCGGTGGGCGTACAGCCCTCGCGCCCGGTCCCCTGCCTGCAGCAGGTAGGCGACCGCCTTCTGCGCCAGTGCCCGGTCCAACTCCCGACCTTGCTCAAAGTGGTAGGCCAGCTCGCCGGCCAACGCCTCCGTCTGAGTAGTGCCGTAGAGGCGCTCCATTGCCGCGCCGGCCCGTCCGTGGGCGTGCTGCCGGCGCCGACGCGGAATCCCAGCATAGACGACCTCCTGGATCTTGTGGTGGGTGAAGGCATAGTCCCGCGTCATGGCGCCCCTGCCCTCATCGAGCAGTCGCCGCCGCAGCAGAACGTCCAATGCCTCCAGAGTCGCCTCCGTACCCCGCCCCCAAACTTCATTGAGCAGGTCGAAATCCAACTCACGACCCAAGATCGCTGCGAGGCACAACACCTCACGCGCACCGTCATCCAGGCTATCGACCCGGGCCTCGATGGCTTCACTGAGGCTGGTGGGCAGCGGCAGTGCTTCCTCGCTGACCTGGGCAAAGTTGCCTCTCCAACGCCCTTTCTCTAGACGGACAAAGCCTGCCTCAAAGAGGGTTTTGACAATCTCCATCAGAAAGAATGGGTTGCCCTCCGTCTCTCGGAACAGTCGCCTGGCCAGAGGAACGACGGCTTCACCCGCTCCCGACATCTCAACTACCATCGTCTCTACAGCCTCGAGCGCCAGCCGGGGCAGGCGTAACAACAGGGTCCGCCCTTCCTGACTCAGCCTTCTCTGGAGAGCGTGCAGCGGATGTCGCCGTCCCACCGCTTCCGGGCGCAGAGTGACGACCAGCACGATCTTCTGGTCTGCAAGCTGGCGGGCCAGGTAGTGAAGCAGTTGTAGCGTAGACTCGCTGGCCCAATGCAGATCCTCGACGACCAGGAGAAGCGCCTGGGGCGAAGCCAAGTGGCTGAGAAGACCGGTCACACCCTCAAAGAGATATGCCTGTTCATGGGTAGAGTCTGCCGTATCTGGTACCTCCAAGCGGGTAGTTTGCTCCAGTATCTCGGGTACCAGGCGCGCCACCCCGGCGACGATCCGTGGCGCCAAACCTGCCAGTTCCGCTGGCGTTAGGTTGGGCAGAAGCGTATGCAGCGCCTCAGAGATGGGCTGGTAGGGCAGCAGGCGTTCGAATTCGTAGCAACGTCCCCACAACACTCGGCCGCCCCGCCAGCGCAGTTGCTGGGCTAGCTCTTCGGTCAGACGGGTCTTGCCCACGCCTGCTTCGCCACAGATGAACACCAGGCTTCCTCGCCCAGATTCAGCCCGTTGCCAGCAGGACTGCAGAAGCTCAGTCTCGCATTCCCTGCCTACCAGCCTGCTGGGCGCGATGGCATCGAGGGGGTTGCGACCATAAGGTGGGGGGTGGATGCCCCTTCCCCCCACACCCGAGGCTGCCCCTGTAGAGCGCCCCAAGACGGTACGTCCCTCAAGGATGGCGCGGTAGAGATCGATGGTCTCGACCATCGGTTTCGTACCCAACTCTGCCTGTACCACCTCAAAGCACCGGTGGTACTGCTCCAGCGCTGCGTTTCGCTGCCCCAACCAGTAATAGACACGCATGGCCAGACGGTGCGCGTCTTCCCGCAGGGGGTCACGCTGCAGCAGCCGCAGGGCTGTGGACAGCGCTCCACCTTGCTCACCGCTCGCCTCTTGAGAGACCATCAACCGCGCCAGCGCATCGGCATACAGGTACTCGAGGCGGTAGCGCTCATTGAGGATCCAGTCGTCGTACAGGCCATCCAGAAAATCGCTGCGGTAGAGCGTCACGCCCGACGCGAGGCGATGGGTATCGTTGTAAGCGATCTGTGACTCGAATTCGGCCACGTCGAGCCAGAGGTTGACTTGAGGATCAAACTGGACGGTGTGAGAATCGCCCAGGATGGCCTCCTCGTCAGGAAGGCAGCGGCGAATGTGCCATAGGGAATTGGCCAGGGAGTGGCGAGCTTTATGCTCCGGACGGTCTCCCCAGAAAAAGCCTGCCAGCCGCGCGCGTGGCTGGGGCTGGTGGCGATGGCAGACCAGGTAGGCTAGCAGGGATCGGGACTTGAGCGTGGGCGGCTTGGGCAATGGCTGGTCGCCATAGCGGATGTCCAGCGTGCCCAGGAAGTAGAATTGCAGCACAGGCATTGAAACCACCCCGCACGACGCAAATTCCGGCCATGGGCTAGCTTGAAGGGAATCATTGACAGGCCGCTTTGGTATTATAACGGAGAATGCGCGACGGGTCAATGAGCGGCCACCACCCACCACCTCGTCGGCCCCGGACGTTCGCTCAGCGTCTCATACATCAACGGTCCGGCGTCACTGAAACAGGCTGGGACCAGGACAATGGGCCCGCCTACTCTCGAGTGCCTTTGCGAACCCCTTCTCACCATCGCCCTTTGCGAGCAACCACCTTGCGCACAGCCTCGGCGATGTGCGGCGCCGTCAGACCATATTTGTCTATGACCTCCAAATAGGGCCCCGACTCGGCAAAGGTATCGCGGACCCCAATACGCTCCATCGGGATCGGCAGGTTTTCTACCAGGACTTCGGCCACCGCACTGCCCAACCCACCAAAGATGACATTGTTCTCGGCGGTGACGATGGCGCCCGTCTCACGAGCCGCCTGAAGGATGGTGCCCTCATCCAGCGGCTTCAGCGTGTGGCAGTCGATGACACGCACACTCAGCCCCTCGCCAGCCAGACGCTCGGCAGCAACCAAGGCATGGGCCACCAGATCGCGCAGGGCGACGATGGTGACGTCTGTACCATCCCGGATCACCACCGCTTTGCCGATCTCGTAGGGATAATCTTCCGTATACAGCACCGGAACCGGATCGCGGGTGAAGCTGATATAGACCGGCCCCTCCCAATCCACCATGGCCCAGATGGCCATCTTGGTCGTGACCGAGTCCGAGGGCACGATGACGGTCGAGTTGGCGATGGATCGCAGGATGGACAGATCCTCCTGCCCCTGGTGAGTCACACCATCGGGCCCGGGCGTGATCCCACCGTGGCTGGCGGCGATCTTGACATTCAGGCGCGGATAGTGAATGCTGTTGCGAATCTGGTCCAGGGCCCGCAGGCTGGCGAAAACGGCGTAGGTTGAAACAAAGGGAATCAGGCCGGTTGTGGCCATCCCCGCAGCCGCGGCCATCATGTTCTGCTCGGCCACACCAAAATTGAACCATCTTTCCGGGTACTTTGCACCAAAGCGCCAGGTCTTGATCGATTTAGCCACGTCGGCGTCGAGCAGAACCACATCCTTGTTCTGTTCCCCGACTTCCAGGATGACCTCGGCGTAGGCATAGCGGGTCGGCTGCCTCTCCACGCCTGCAAAGGGATCGTCCAAAGGCAGTCTCTCGACAATCTCCGGGCGGACATGGTGGTAAGGCGATGCAGTAGCGTCCATCATTCTGTCCCTCCCCGAATCTCTTGCAGTGCCTGTACAGCTTCTTCGTCACAGGGCGCTGCGCCATGCCACTTGGGCTGGTTCTCCATGAAGGATACGCCCTTGCCCTTGACCGTATGGGCGATGATGGCTGTGGGGATACCCTTGATCGTCTTGGCCTTCTCCAGGGCCTCCACCACTTGGGACATATCGTGTCCGTCGATCTCGATCACGTTCCAGCTAAATGCCCTCCACTTGTCTGGCAGGGGGTCTACGGGCATCACATCATCGACAAAAGTGTCATTCTGCAGCCCGTTCTTGTCGACGATAACGGTCAGATTATCCAGCTTCCACTTGGCGCCGGACATGGCGGCCTCCCAGATCGCCCCCTCCTGCGATTCACCGTCGCCAACCATGACCCAGACGTGGTAGCCCTTTTTACGCAGCTTGCCGCTCAGCGCCATGCCGATGCCGGCCGAAAAGCCCTGGCCCAGCGAGCCCACCGTCATGTCCACCCCCGGCGTCTTGCGCATGTCGGCATGCCCCTGCAGAATGCTGTTCAGCTTGCGCAAGGTCTTGAGATGCGCCTTGTCATAGAAGCCCCGCTCGGCCAGCGCAGCATACCATACCGGGCAAGCGTGACCCTTGGACAGGATAAAGCGGTCCCGATCCGGCCAGTCCGGGTTCCCGGGATCGACGTTCATCAGCCGAAAATAAAGAGCAGTGACAATGTCCGCGGCCGACAGCGAGCCGCCCGGATGTCCGGCATTTGCCTCGTGGATCATGTTGATGATGTCACAGCGGATCGTGGCGGCCATCGTCTCTAGTTCTTCAACCGACATGGGAATCTGCTCATTGACCATAAGCGCTCCTACCAAACCTCCGTTGTGGCTTGCAGGTTAGGAAAAGGAAAGGACGACACAGGTGATACGCATATTGCCCGCAGGCGCAGATCTTTTTGCACAACCACATACGGATATAGCACAGGATAGGGAGACTGTCAAGGTCTCAATCGTGAGATCGTGTCCTGTTGTCAACTACCGGTTTTTGCAGTATAATGGTAGCAATCAAGACCCCTGCCTTATCGCTGAGGCGGCCGCATAGAGAAAGGAGACTTTGCAGATGAAAGACATTCTACGACAGGTACTCGTTCTACTATCCACCATTGGCGTCCTTGTGACCAACGGTCTGGCCAGTACCCTGCCCCTCAACAACCAGACCACGGGCCAGATCTCGGACCGTTTCGACGTTTATTTCGTGCCGGCGGGATACGTTTTCGCCATCTGGGGCCTGATCTACCTGGCTCTCATCGCCTATTCGCTCTACCAATTGCTGCCCTCCCAGCGGGAGAATCCGAGGCAGCGCAGCACGGGCTGGCTCTACGTTCTGAGCTGCATCGCCAACATCACCTGGCTTTTTCTCTGGCACTATGAATACTTTGCCCTCACATTGGTGGCCATGGTAGCGCTGTTGCTGCTGCTCATCGCCATCTACCTGCGCCTGGGCACCGGCCGCACGCGCGTTCCAACCACCGAAACCTGGCTCCTTCGCGTACCCTTTAGCATCTACTTGGGCTGGATCACGGTGGCAACCATCGCCAACGCGACATCCCTGCTGGACTATTTGGGTTGGAACGGTTGGCTCCTGAGCCCGGAGGCATGGGCAGCCATCATGCTGGTCGCGGCAGCGCTCATCGCTTCAGCAGTCAGCCTCACCCGGGGCGATATTGCCTACGTCCTGGTGATCGTCTGGGCCTATGTCGGCATTGCTATCAAGCACAGCGGCACCCCGCTCGTAGTCATCCTGGCCGGGTTCCTGGCTGGCTTTGTATTGGCGACGCTGCTGCTGGGTGTGCCCCTGGCTGGGGGGAGGCAAGCGCCCCAACCCTCGGGCGCTGAGGGGCAAGACACCCGAGACCGCTGGTAAGCCGGGCCGCATATGGGCAAGGGCCTTCGCTGGTCACTGTTGCTCCTGGCCGGACTCTTGCTTCTGGGCCTATTCTGGTTTGGTTACAGTGCAGATCCCCAGATAACTGCCCTGCGCAACATTGCCAGCTACAAGGTCGTCAAAGCAATCGGCGGGCCGTGGGACCGCACCGGAAAACCGGCCGGCGCCATCGCCGGCCGGGTCCGCGATGCAGGCGGTGAGCCGGTTCCTGGCGCCGTGGTGCTTGTCTCCTCGCCGCTGGGCCGCAGCTATTCGGCCGATACTGGCCCGGATGGCCAGTACCGTATCGACGGTGTATCGCCGGGCCGCTACGTACCGGTCGCTGGCAAACGCGGTTATGACGATGCACTCAACCAGACCTGCCTGGCCGGACTCTGCTACAAGCACGGCGTGACCGTCCAGCCAGGCAAAGCCACCGATGGCTACGATCTTGTTTTGGCCCCCGCGCACCCGCCGGAGATTCGTGTGGACAGTTCGCTGGTCGTCAGTCCCACAACAACCATAACCGTACAAGCTCCCATCCCCAGTTCAGCGCAGCGGACCCGCTTTAGCTTCGAACGAGCTGGCTTGTGGGTGAACGACTGCTACCTCTATGAACCATTGGAGGAGGGCGGATCATTCCCGGTCATGTTGCTGGTCTTACCGGGGCCTGTGCTCAGTTGGGAGATCATCCCTGTTCCCTTTGCCGCCGAGGGATTCAGTGTCCTGGCCTGCTATCCGCTGCGCGGCATCGACCTCGATGAGGATGCGGCCGACCTGCTGACGGCCGTGGAATACCTGCGCCAGGGGCAGCTGCCTTCTCGCGCCGATCCGGAGCGCCTGGCCCTGGTCGCCGCCAGCTTTACTTCGCTGCACGCCTATCGCCTGCTGGGCTTGACGGATCAGGTAGACGTAGCCTTGGTGCTCGGCGGCATGGCCGATGGTTTCGCCTTCCACCACGATCTGGAGACGGGTGCGGCCCAGACCCGTCCACCTTTCGGTCAACTGCACATGGCTCTGGGCCTTCCAGACCGCTCGCCGGAACAGTACTTCAAGTACAGCATTGCCTATCATCTGGAGGGCCTGCCGCCCGCCTGCTTGCTCCACGGCACGGCCGATGAACTGGTGCCCCTCTCCCAGAGCGTGCAGTTTGCTGAGGAGCTGGAGCACTGGGGGCTGCCCCACGAACTCTACACCTACGAGGGCCTATCGCACTACTTTGTGCAAGTTGCTGACGATGCCACTACACTGCAGATGTTCCAGGACGCGCTGGATTGCCTGCGCGGATTCTTGCCCGGGGAGGCGGATCAATCAGGACCGTGACATACGGAGTCTGTTGGTTGCCCCCAATTGCACCAATCTTCCTAGCCCATCCCGAAATCTTTAGGTCTCTAGATTGTTGCCGTCGATCGCAACCCTACAGGCCCAGCGCCCTATGGCACGCAGTCTCGCCTTTGCCCGGCTGCAAGTCATGGCCCAGCAAAACCCGCTCAAGCGTGAGAGGAAGCTGGTGATGGCGGATGCCGGTCGCGTGAAATACCGCGTTGGCCAGGGCTGGAGCCGTCCCAACAAGAACTGGCTCGGCCAAGTTCTTGGCTCCATATGGCCCCTCCGGAAAATTGGTCTCGATGAACGTTGCCTCGATCTCTGGCACGTCTAACGCCGTCGGGATCAGGTAGGTGTCATAGTTCAGTGACTGGGGATAGCCGTCTTGGTAGTTCATCTCCTCCAGCAAACCATAGCCCATTCCCTGGGCGATACCTCCGTACATCTGACCATAGGCACCCTGAGGATAGATAATCGTGCCGCCGTCGTGGGCTGCCCAGACTTTGGACACCGTAACCTGTCCGATAGGCAGATCAACTTCAACTTCGACCACATGCGCTCCAAAAGTATAGCAGTAGTAAGGGGTACCGGTGCCGGTCTCTTCATGCCACTCGATGTGAGGCATGCTCCATTTGCCCTGCACTGACAAGGTCAGCCCCATCTGACGCGCCCTGTCCACGACTTGCTCAAAGGGCAGTTCATCTTCGTCAGGATTGACGTACAGCTCGCCATGGCGAGTCACTTGAGCTGGAGTACAATCGAGGGCATCAGCGGCGGCATAGCGCAACAGCCTGTCCAACTTTTCGGCTGCAACCCGAGCAGCGTTGCCGCCCAACATGGAAGCTCGCGAGGCAACTGTGGGTCCTGATTCGATGGCCGTATCGGTGTCTGGCCTCAGAACGCGGATGCGAGCCGGTTCCACACCCAGAGTTTCGGCCGCGATCAAGGCAAAGACAGTACGACTACCTTGACCATAGTCGGTCAAGCCCGAGGTCAAGGTGACGCGGCAATCGTCCCCAATTCGCAGCGTTGTGTTGGCATAATCTGCACCTTCACCGCCCAAACTGCTGCCATGCATGTAGCAAGCGACTCCAATGCCCTTTCGCACCTCGCCTCTCAACAATGGAAACTCCCTGCGCTTGCGTTTCCAGTCAGACTTGTCCCGCACCCACTCGAGGCATTCGGCCAGCTTGACCTCATGGTCGACGACGTTGCCCGACATAAAGCGGTCGCCTTGCCGGACACAGTTTTGCAGTCGAAAATCAATGGGATCGCGGTCCAATCTGTGGGCCAGGTCATCCATAGCCTGTTCCACCGCGGCGGCGGCATCTGTGTTGCCAAACCCACGAAAAGCGCCACAGAAGCCGTTGTTGGTATAGACCGTGGTTGTATCGACGTGAACCGCCTGGTACCGGTAAGCACCAGCGGCATGCAAAGATGCCCTGAGCATGGCCAATGTTGTCATAGAGCTGTAGCAGCCACTGTCGGCCAGCATGTCGACTTTTGCTGCCTGCAAGTTGCCATCTTGATCGGCGCCGATGCGAAACTGGATCGACATCGGCTCGCGCTTGTACGAGGCCATCATCGATTCCTCTCGACCCAGCACCAGCCTGACCGGTCGCCCTGACTTGAGAGCCAGCGCCGCTACCTGCCCCGATGTTTGGTAGCCAACATCATCCTTCCCGCCAAAAGAGCCGCCAACCTGGGGCGTGATGATGCGCACTTTTTCAGAAGGCAGTCCCAACACAGTGCACATATGCGTGTGGTTGATAAAGGGGCTCTGCCCATTATACCGTATGGTGACACTGCCATCAGGATGGGGAATGGCCAACGCTGCCTCAGGTTCCAGGTATGCGTGCTCTTGACGGCCGGTACGGAAAGTTTCTTCGTACAGCACAGGGCTTTGCTCCAGTATGGGTTCCGGATCCCCATAGCGGACGATATGCTTCGCGCAAAAGTTGCCCTGTTCAGAAACAGGAACGAGCGGGACCTGGGGCGCGTCCGGTGCCAGGGCCTGTTCCGGATCAAAGACGCCGGGCAGCTCTTCCAGCTCCAACTCGATGGCATCGACCCCGGCCCGGGCCGCGGCCGCCGTCTCCGCGGCGACTGCGGCAATCGCATTGCCCACATAGAGCACCTTCTGGTAGGCCAGTACATACTGGTCCTTGATGGGCCAGCCCCACAGACTGTGCTCCACAAAGTCGTCCGAGGTAATGACAGCTACCACGCCTGGCACTTGCAGGGCTGGTTCGACATCCAAACGCACGATTTTGGCATGAGGCACCGGGCTGCGCAGCACCTTTGTATGGAGCATGTCGGGCAGCTGAATATCACCCACATACCGGATTGTGCCCATCATCTTTTCCAGACCATCGACACCATCAGCGGGCCGGCCTACGTACTTGAGCGTCGTCATACTTCCCTCCTGCCACCGGCCCGCCGCCGGGCTGCGGTTGTCTCCACGGCGTCGACAATCTGTTGATAGCCAGTGCACCGGCACAGGGTGCCAGAAATCCCATCCCGTATCTCCTCACGGGTGGGATGCTTGTTCTGCGCCAAAAACGCCTCGGCGGCCATAATCATGCCCGGCGTACAATAGCCGCACTGCACAGCACCGAATTCCTGAAAGGCCAGTTGTAGGTCATTCGGTCCACCATCGGCGCCACGAATCCCCTCGATGGTCGTCACGGCTCGGTCGCCGACCTGGGGCGCCAGAAGCTGGCACGAGTTTACGACTTGGCCGTCCAGTAGCACCGCGCAGGCACCACATTCGCCCACCTCACAGCCTGGTTTGGGGCCGGTCAGGCCCAAGTATTCTCTCAGGAGTTGAAGCAAGCTGATACTGGCTGGCGCCTCCACTTCCACCGGGTTGCCGTTCAACGTGAAACTTATCTTCATGCTTGCAGTACCTCATTCAATGCGCGCACGGTGAGCGCCGCGATGGCCCGTTCCTTGTATGGCGCCGACCAGCGCCCTCCTGATTCTGCCATGAATAGCTCAGCCATGCGCTGCCCCGCCGCCTGTATCCGTTGTGCGGAAGGTCGTTGGCCCCAGAGCATCTCTTCGACGGCGGTTGCTCGCTGGAACCGGGCAAAGGCTGCTCCGGGCACCAGCCGAATCAGGACAACCTGGTTTTTGTTATCCAGCATGCCCATGGCCGCTACCGAAAGCCGGGCGATCGACATTGCCCGGCGGCGGCCGATGCGCTGAAAGGCCGATCGGCTCCCTGCCGGCGCTACATCGAAAACGAACGCTTCGACCAAGCTGTCGCTGGAAAGCCCAGTTCGGTTCACACCGGTGACTAGATCGGCCACGGGAACCAGGTTCTCACCTGAACCGCTGACCACGACAGCACTGGCGCCCATGCAGACCAACGCTGGCAGCGTGTCGGCGCAGGCCGCTGCATTGACGACGTTTCCGCCTACGGTGGCAATGTTGCGGATCTGGGGGCTGCCGATTTGGCGACAAGCCTGGACCAGGAGAGGCGCCCTTTCCTGCAATCCTGGGTGGGCTGCGACCTCGGCGTGGGTTACCGCTGCGCCGATACGCACCTCGCCATCAACTTGGATGGCCCGAAGCTCCGGAACGTGTCCCACGTCCACCACTCTGTCACAGGAGCTCTCGCCGCTACGGAATTGGTTGACCAAGTCGGTGCCTCCAGCCAGAATGCGGCTTCTCAGGCCGGGCTCGCCGAGATAATCCACGGCCTCACGCAGGCTATGCGCACGTACGTACTCGAAATCTCCCATACTTTGATCTCCCTATTAACCGGAAGGCTGCACAAGTGGCGGCTCACGGTCGATGAATAACACCTCAGACTGGTTGCCTCCAGTCTGAGGCCAAACAGGGTCAGCGCGAGATCGGTGACTCCAAGCCCGCAACTACAATACCCAGTTTAGGTGGATTTGTCTCCCACTGCTACTCCCAACAGTTATGAGGCCAGGCGTGACCGGCAAGTCGCTCAACGACCTCAGGCGGCAAACTGCCCTTGTCTGATGCCTGGGTATTGGCCTTGACGTGCTCGATCCGCCGCATCCCAGCAAGAACTGACGATACAGCCGGATCGCTCAAGCAGAAGCGTAGTGCCCCTTCGGCCAGTGTTTCAACGTCGTCACCGACCAGCCAGTCGAGTGCCTCGGCATGCTCAATTGCCTGCGCCAGTCGATCGCCGCCAAAGTAGTTGTTCCGCCAGTCATCCTCGGGAAAGGTCGTATCCAGGGTGAGTTTGCCCGTTAACGCACCCTCGTCCAGCGGGCAGCGGACAACAATGCCAACATCATGCTTCTGAGCCAGAGGGAAGAGCAGATCCTGGGGCTCTTGCTGGTAGATATTGTAGACGACCTGGCACACGTCGATCAGGCCAGTCTCGATGGCCTTTTGCGGGATATGGGAGTCCTCCAAGGGAAAGACCAGTGAAAGGCCAAAGCTGCGGACTTTGCCTTGTTCTTGCAACTGAACGGCGGCCTCTTTCCATTCGTCACAATCGGCCCACTCGTCCATCCATACATGGAGCATCTGTACATCCAATTGCTCCCGGCCCAGGTTCTTGAGGCTTTGCTCGCTGTTTTCGATAATCCACGCTTTGGTGTATGCATCGGCAAAAGAATCGCCTGACTTGGGTCCGAAATTGTAGTTCATCGGGCGGACCTTGGTTGCCACGTATACCTCTTCAGGCCGACCCTTTAGTACCTGCCCAATCAACCGTTCGCTGTGACCATTGCCATAACCCATCGCCGTGTCGATGAAATTCACGCCCAAATCCAGGGCCAGATTCATTGAGTTGAGGGCGTCCTCGTCGGTGCTGCCTTTCCACCAATCGAGGCCAATGCCCCATGCTCCGTAGCCGATCTCGGAGACCTCAAATCCTGCTTTACCTAGCTTGCGATAGCGCATATGTTCCTCCCTTGTCGTTTGTGGCTTGCCGGGCAAGCCCCCAGGTTTTTCTAGCTTAGCAGCTCGTGCAGGTGGTAGGAGTGTTTGCCAAAGGACCCACCAAAGTTCATGGCTCCGATCTGTACGACGCCTGGGACCTGAGCAGCTGCATTGATTGCTACTTTCATGGCACGCTGCATCAGGACTGGCGTGGAACCGAACATCAACAGGTTGAGGATCGACTCAACCCCATCGGGGACTTGGCTGTCTTCGATCCTGTCCCGCAGCGCGGGCACATAGTCCAGCTCGCGAAAGACCTGCTCCAAACCATAGCCCATGGGCGCTACCCCGTCCACGGCAGCGATGGCATCCTTGGCAGCCTTGACCGCCAGTACAGAAGACGCCTCAGATTTGGCAAAGCACACGATATGCCCATCTGTGCCACGGGTCGAAAGGTGGACCGACTTTTCATAGGTGAATTCGCCGGTCATCGTCGGGACGACGCTCAGACGGCGCTCACCCAGATCTCGTTCCGTGTCATAGCCTTGCCACCGCTCCGAGGTGAGGGCATACAGGTCCACTTTCTCGGTCGCCTCCGCATCCTCTACCATGAAATCATAGATGGCCAGGGTCGGTATGAGGGTGCCCAGTACAATGCGCAGAGAAAGCTCCTCGCTAAAGGCCTGCCGGGCCTCGGGCGTCATCGTACAGGAAACAATCACCCCCGGCCGGCCGTCGGGTGTTTCCGCGGGATGCGCCATCCGCTCTATTCCGGCATTGATCCGTGATCCCAGTTCACTCGAACCAGCGGCACCGACGAACTGGTGCGCGCCGCCCAAGGCCACGTCTTCAGAGATTGCCGTCAGGACGAGCCGGACCACTTCCAAGTCCCACGCCTCCGCAAAAGTGTCCTGAATGAGAACGTCGTTAATCTTCATAGTCTCTCATTCTCCAGTGGGCGGCTACAGATCTTCATTGACCACCATGACTTTGAGCCCTATTCTCTCGTTGGCAAAGCCAAAAGCCTTTTGAATATCATCCAATGAGTAGTGGTGGGAGATAATGGTATCCAGCCGGACATTGCCCGATTGCATCAGCGCCACCGCCTTTTCATAGTCGGCACGAGTTGAATCATGCGTACCAACAAACCGAAGCTCCTTATAGTGAATCACATCCAGATTCAAGGTGACGGGGTCGCTGAGTGTTGCTGCAAAATACAGGACCTGGCCCTGCTTGGCCGACATTTGGAACGCCTCTTCCAGCACGGTAGGATCGAGACCCGCCGCACTCACCACGACGTCAGCACCAAACCCCCCGGTAATCTCTTTCACTTTGTCTATCAGGTCCGTGTCTACCTCATGCGGTTTGTCTGCGTGAAGAATGTGGTTTGCCCCAAGGTCTCCGGCAACACTGAGCCTCTTTGGTTTCAAGTCGATGGCAATGACCTGCATGCCGCGGCTCTTTAGGAGCTGCACGTGGATGAGACCAATAGGACCGGAGCCAATGACAACACCAAAGCCGCCCATAGGAATATCGATTAGCTTGTTGTTGCCATTGATGCAGCAAGCCAACGGTTCTGCAAAGGCCGCCTCGATGATGTCCACGTTATCGGGCACCGGAACCAAGTTCTTGTAAGGATAGACTGCGTATTGCCCAAAGCCGCCGGCAATATAGCCGGCATCCACGCACAGGTTCTCGTGCCCGCGGCGGCAGTAACGGCAATAGCCACAGGGCAACCTGCCATCAGGCACCACCCTGGCTCCAACACCCAAACTGGGTTTGTCAGGCACCTCGTCCCCAATTGCATGGATGGTCCCCGAAAGCTCGTGTCCCATCTGAAAAGGGAACTTGATCTTCCAGCCCGAGGGCTTTCTACCATTGTAGAGATTGAGATCCGTTCCGCAAATGCCACAGGCAGCAACCTTGACCACCACCTCATCGCTTCCTGGCTGAGGAATCTCGCTTTCCTTGAACACAAACTGGCCGTTCTCCTGAATCAACGCGTTTTTCGTCTTCATTGGTCCATCATCTCCTTTGGTTTTGCCCGAGCGCTCGCATCACGACAAAGAATAGTAGGGTGATACTTCCAACCCAGCGTCGGCAAACCGTTTGATTGCGTACGCCTCAGCCTCTGAAACAATCTCTTCCTCATCAAAGCGAAGCAGCTTGCGTTCGTGCACGAGCACCTGGCCGTCAACGATCACGGTCTCTACGTCGCTGGATGCACTGGCACAGTAGACAAGGTTGTTCACAATGTTGTTGATCGGCCGCATGTGGGTAGCGGTCAGATCCACCAGTATGACGTCGGCCTTTTTTCCAGTCTCCAACGAGCCGATCTCGTTCTCCATTCCCAGGGCCCGAGCCCCGCCCATGGTAGCCATTTCCAACACCTGATAGGCACTGAGAGCAGCAGCGTCCATTACGCTTACCTTTTGCAGGAAAGCCGCCGTGCGCATTGCCTCGAACATGTCCATGTTGTCGTTGACAGCACAGCTATCGGTTCCCAAAGAGACCACCACGCCGGCATCCAACATCTTGGTGATAGGCGCTACCCCGTCAGCGACCTTCATGTTGCATTCAGGATTGTGGGCCACCGATGTGCCCGTGTCCTTCAACAACTGGATATCATCATCTGACAGCCAGATGCAGTGAGCGCCCAATACGTCCGGTCCCAGCAGCCCGATATCGAACAGGTAGCGAGTCGGAGTTGTTCCACAGAGGTTGTGGATGTTTTCCCACTCAAATTTGGTCTCGGCGACATGGATGTGAATGCCTACCTCATTCTGAGTGGCCAGGGCGCGTACCTTTTGCATCAACTCGCCGCCACAGGAATTGGGGCAGGCCAATCCGTAGCGAAAGGTAACCAGGCCATCCTTCTGGTGCTGGCAGTGCTGGATCAACTGGTCCGCAAGGTCCAGGGCGATATGTTCGGGGAGCAGCATGCCTTCTTTGCTCCATTGATCCACATCGGTCAAGGTCAGCGTTTGTACCACACGCAAGCCCATTTCCTCAAAGACATCGATCGTCTCTGGAGGTGTAGCCCACTCCATGTTCAGCAGACAGGTGATACCTGACCGCAGCGCGTCAACACAGCCCAGCCGAGAGGACTGGATCTGCAAACCAAAGTCACCGGCGAGATAGCCCTGGACAGCCATCACGATGCGCGGACTCGACACATTCTCAATCCAGTCTACCAGCTCGAGATCGTCCGGCGTTCCCTTTAGAAAATTCTGTAGAAAGTGGTGGTGCGTATCGATGAGCCCAGGTAGAACAGCGCGATGGTGAGCATCGATGACTTGGCCGGCAGAGTACTGGGCAACCAAGGTCTCTGTCGCGCCGATGTCCACGATCCTGCCATTCTTGATGGCCACCGCGCCATCGTAGAGAATGGTACGGTCCCTATCCATGGTAATGACCACGCCGTCGCGGATGAGCAGGTCGACCTTCATTGGGTTCATCTCACTGCTCCTCAGTCGAGCGCCTCGTTAACGATCTGGGACAGAGACTTGGCCTTGATTTTCATACGTTTCGAGCGGCTCATTTGGCGGAATCGAACGTAACAATTTGGGCACGAGGTGATAATCTGTTTGGCCCCAGTCTCGATGGCCTGCTCCAACCGGTCGACAACGGCCTCATTGGCCAGACCCTGGCAGGTAAAGTACACGCCGCCACCGGCTCCACAACATTGGGCGTGATTACGGTTGGCAGGCATCTCGACCAAGTCAAGCCCTGGGATTGCATTGAGCAGATCTCGTGGCTCGTCGTACATGTCGAGGTGGCGACCCAGCACGCAGGGATCGTGCCAGGTGACCAGTTCGGGCATCTCCGACAGCCTGCCCTCCACCAGGGGTCGCAGAAACTCGCTGATGTGCTGCACGTCGAACCCTGTCTCCAAGTCCATTTCGTCCGGCAGCAGGAATTTGAAGCTCTTGAAGCAAGCCGGGCAGGTTGTCAACAAAACCTCCGGGCTCTGGACCTGAATACGTTCCAACGTGATGGCGGCGACCTCTTTGGCGGCGTCGATCTGCCCCAGTTCGTACAATGGAAAGCCGCAGCAGGTGTCATCCTCAAACATGGCAAAGTCCAGGCCGAGCTTTTCCAGAATTTCAACCACCGCTACGACGGTCTCTTCTGACATGCGGTTTGTGGTACACCCGGGGTAAAAGAGCACCGATACCTTTTCTTTCTTGGCTTTTGGGGCAGAGTCCTCATCGTCCCACTTGGGACCATATGGGTTCAGATGCTGCTTGGTCAGAGACACCACTCGCTTGTGGGCTGGCAGCGCGTGTCCCTTTTCGGCCAGGTCTACCCGCCAAGCGTGGAATATCTCATTCAAGGGCAATCCAACAGGGCAGTGTGCTTCACAGCTTCCGCACAAGGTGCAAGCATAGGCATGGTCGAGGAAGGATTCCGTAATCTCGATCTCGTCCTCGAGGGTCGCACGCGCCATTCGAACCCGCCCCCTGGCAAACTGCGTCTCCCAGCCGGGTGAGAAGGGATAGGTGGGGCAAACGTGCTCCACGCCCTCCCAGCCCCACACGCGACAGAAACCGCACCGTGAACAATCGTACAGATGACGCTTTTGCTCCTCCAACATGAACTCGCTCCTACTAGAGACCAACGACGTCTGGGTTCATAATATGATTGGGGTCAACCATCTGCTTGATCGCCTTAAGCAACCGCCAATAGCCAGTTGCGCCCAGATGTTTCTGCAAATGAGGTCCCCACTGCCGCCCCTTGGAATAGGGCGCTCCGCCCATCTCCAAGCCCTTGTCCATCATCTCCTCCATTGCACCCTGGATCTTCACATATTCTTCTTTGTCGTCGGGGTGATGGAACATCAAGCTCACGTGCTCTGCTCCTGTGGGCTCGGGGAACATCTGCTGGGCATACAACCGGATGCCGCGCCGGTCCATGATCTCTCGCATCACAAGAGTCGCCTCTGCCAGCTGGCCAAATGGTAGGAAATAGTTCACCGCGCCGGCAATGCCGTCTTTGAATTCTTCGCCCGTGTTGAACCATCGATAGTCCCAGAATTTCTGAGGTGCTTCCGGGCCTTCGTAGCGAACGCTTGAATAGGCAGACACCAACTTTCGAATTCTCTTCACACGGTGTACTACCTCTGGCTCATCCCCTTCAACGTTGACGTCAAAGAAAAACATTTCGGGCTTGATCACCGGAACCGATATGTAGCAGACCAGGTTGTGATGGGCGATCTCACGAAAGATGTTGATGCCATCGCCCAAGTCTGTTCCAACATAGCGCTCCAAATAGATCTTTTCGGGCCAGGGGTAAATTCGCAAGGTGATCTCGGTGACGATGCCCATGGCCCCCTCTGCCCCGATGAACAGCCCCGCCAGATCGGGACCCAACGCATAACGGAAGAAACTGCTGGCTGCCGGGTTTGCCGCTGTCCCAGTTTCGACAACCTCGCCCGTGGGTAGAACAGCCTTGAGCCCGAGTACCTGCTGGCCCTGGGTCACATACTTGACATTCCCCCAGCCAACACCGGGGCGCGAAATGTGAGCGCCTACAGTACCGGCCATGGCACCCGATGGCGCAATGCCAATCTTCCAGCCTCGCTCCTCGAGTATGGTCATTAGCCGTACAAAGGTGACTCCGCATTCGACCGTAACGGTTCCGGCATCGTCGTTGATGTCCAGTATCTTGTCCAGCCGCAGCGTCTCCAGGATGATGCCACCCTCCGACTGGCAGCCACCCTCCTGGGCAGATCCCCCACCCCGGGGCGAAACCGGAACGTTAAACTCGTTGGCCAATCTCAGGATTGCGGCGATTTCAACCAAGGTTCCCGGTTTGACCACGATGGCGGGCCACCGAGGCGCCTCAGCTCCGAAATCCTGGGTATACGACAGGAGGATGAAAGGCTCGTCTGACACATATTCTGGGCCCACAATCTCGGCCAGCCTGGCTATGATCTGTTTCTTGTCCATACTCCATCCTATCGCGATCCTCGAGTTTTCCTGACAGGACCCACTCTCTGCCGGAAAAGCAGCCCGGCCCATTGCCTGTCAAGCCTTGCGGCCATCGTCATGCGTAGGGCTACTGATCTCCGAACAGAACTTGGTGTATCTGGCGCACCGTCAATTCTGGATCCTCGGACTGCCAGACCCGGCGCCCAATAGCTACGCCTGCCGCTCCAGCTTCCACAATCTCGCGCACCATCTGCAGAGGGTCTTCAGCGCCTCTCTCATTCTTGGGGCCGCCAGCGACCACAATTGGTACAGGCGACGATCGAACAACGTGCTTGAAGGTCTCGATCTCGCCGCAATAGTTGGTCTTGACAATGTCCGCGCCCATTTCGTAGCCTATGCGCGCTGCGTGTGCCACCTGGGTAGGATCATAGGCAGCATCCATGGACGGCATCATTTCTGCAAGCACAGGGATTCCGTAGCGGTTCGATTGCTCGGTAAGCTGTCCCAGAAACCGCATGGTCTCAACCTCGTGACCTCGTCCAAAAAAGATCGAAACGGCGACTGCATCCGCATCGAGCCGGAGGGCCGTCTCCACCGTAGCCACGGGAGTCTCTTGCATGGCTTCTGGGGCCAGCCCAAGACTGATACTGACTCTGAGCACGATGGCGACCTCTGTTCCCATGATGGGCTGTACGGTACGGGTAATCCCCGGGCTCACCAGTAGAGCATTTGCGCCACCGGCCAACACCTGCTCGACGATGCCCTGGGGGCAGTCTATCCCCTTGACAGGACCCAACCATGGGCCGTGATCTAGGGGGACCATCAAACAGCGCCCAAAAGGCCCTGTGAATATCCTTCTCAGTCTTCTACTCTTTCCTGTCATGTTTACTCCTCCATAGTCAGCATCATTGACCAACGCCACAAGCTCAGATCTGCGTCTTCAGGACACCATGTCGGTTTCCTCCAAGGCGAATTGTGCGAATGCCCTGTAATGCTGATATCCGCCTTCATAGACAGGGCCGAACTCGCTGCGGCAGTGGATTATAGCAGGTTCATCGAATGTCTGCAACAGGCTCACTTCCAGTCTCTCGCGCCCCAGGTGCGCTTGGCACAGAGCATACAGCACTCGCGTTACGGTTTCTTTGCCGGCATAGATCAGGACATCGCGTTGGCAGACATCGGCCACAATCTGGGGCCAACCCTGGGTGGCCGAGCCACCACCGGCAAGAGCAATTTGGTCGATTGGTACACCCAGTTCCTGGTAGAGATCCAGGAGGTGGCGTAGGCTGTAGGCCACGCCCTCCATGACGGCTCGCCCCAGGTGGCGCTGGTCGTGCGCTAACCGCAACCCGTAGAACCCGCCCCGTATCTCATCGCTCCAATAAGGGCTGCGTTCACCGGCCAGATAGGGAATGAAACATACTCCATCCGCGCCAGGCTCGATCTCAAGGGCATCCGCTACCCACTCTTCAAACGACTTGGACTGTTCTTTGCCTCTGGCAAGGTTTTCGTAGGCCCAGACCAGGCAGCTGCCAGAGCTAGACGACACGCCGCCAAGCATCGGATATGGTCCGAAGGGATATATGTACAGCCTTTGGGCTGGATCCCGGACCTGATCCTGTTCAGCCAGCGGTGCGAAAACCATGGAAGAACTGCCCATCGAGCAGGTCACGCGCCCCGGTCTGGGTGGCGCTGCCCCAAATAAGGCGGCAACATCCCCCATACCTACCACAACCCGGATGGCCGGGCTCAGCCCCAACATCTCGGCTACCGCAGGCAGGATTGATCCGCCGCCGGCATCTGAGGCGCGAATTGGCGGCAGCACGCCGGGGTCCAGGCCTACGATCTGGAGCCGCTCAGCCGCCCACGCTCTCGTCTCCCAGTCCAATAGTACCGCCCCACCAGGCTCTGTCAAGTCTGTGCACAGCTCGCCCGTCATCCGGAAGCGGAGGTAGTCCTTAGGCCATAGGATCGTCCGCGTCTTGGCCAGCACCTCAGGCATGTGGCGACGGAGCCACAACAGCTTGGGAAGTGTATAGGTACTGTTGAGTTGAAAAGGCGGCAACTGGAGCGTGGCCATCAGCTCCTCCGTCTCGCTGGCTGCCCGCCGGTCTAGCCAGAGGATGGTCGGAGGGAGTACCTTTGCCTGGTCGTCCAGCAGCACGGCCGTATGCATTTGACCTGTGAAGGACACAGCCTCAGTCTGGTCCAGCGCAAAACCCTGCCCGGTCAGGTCTGCCAGGGCATCTCGCAGAGCCTGCCACCAGTCCTCGGGATCCTGCTCAGCCCAGCCCGGATTCGGCGTTTGATAGGAGTACCGTTGAGAGCTAGTCCCCTTGACTCGGCCATCAGGCGAATAGAGCACAGCCTTCAGCGAAGAGGTACCCACATCAATCGCCAGGATTGTATTCTCGGGCTTTTCGGTTCGTGCCATGGCGCACATCCAGTCAATGCAGTTTCTAAAGCAAGTCTTGTTTCTGGTAGTATGAGCGCGCGTCGGCCAGAATGCGTTCAATGTCGTCTTCTTGAGCTGACGTCAGAGGCTCTGGCTCATAGGTAGACAGAATCTCATCCAATCGTTCTTGAGCATAATCGAGGGCTGTCTTTTTTCCCTGGGCAACCCAGTCCGGATAGGTCAAGCGGTCTGCGGCTTTGGGCATGAATTGACCAAGCTTCCACCAGGCTCGCGTGTGAGCCGTGTTGAGAAAGTGTCCGGGTATGGGTCCAACCTCGTTGATGACATCCACCGCTATGGTCTCGTCGGTGATAGTCTCGCCAGAGATGAGGTGGCCAATCATGCCAGCGATATCGTCATCCAGGATGGCCTGGATGGGATGAGCCGATATCTCGGCCGAAACGGAAAAATGGAGCAACAGGTGGTTCGCGCCCGACAGGGCAGAGATCAACCCGGCCAGGGCCTTCTCGTAACCAGCCTGGTAGTCAATGGTCTTGGCGGCCACATAGGAGGGCGAACCGTTGCCACAGGGCACGCCATAGTGGCGCCACATCTGGTTAAAGATAGCGTTGCTGATCGAGCCACCTATGCCCCCAAATGCGGGCGAACCTGTCGCCATGTTCATCGGTACGGAGAAATGGCCGACCAGCATCCGTTGGCCGGGGTTGAGCAGTTGAGCAATGACCACCATAGCCAGGTGCTCGGCGTTGCTGACCACTATCGAGCCCGGAACTGTCGCCGGGCCAGTTCCGCCCATGATGCAGCCATCAACGGTCACGACGGGAAAACCTGCTTCGATCATACGCCGCGCGGTTGTGACGGCGTCTCCATCCCAGGAAAGAGGGGCAGACGAAGTTACGACTCCCGAAATCTCCACACCCAGGGCTTGGGCCATCTGGATATTGAACACCTCACTGCCTTTGGAGTAGCAAGTTGTCTGGTGTTTGGTCGAATGTCGCATCTTGAGGGCCACGCCTTCGGGTATGGCCATCACAGGCGAAACGTCCTCAAATCCGAAATAAGGATAGCAGCCCAAGCAACTCACGCCGGGCAGGAAATCAAGGACCTTGATGGCGTCTGCATACTCTGCCCGTGTAGGTGGTCTCGGTTCAAAGGTATCCAGCTCGATGGTGTGCATGCCCGAGCCGTGACTAAAATGCAACGCGTTGCCGCCGAACTCAAGATTGTGCCGTTCGTCCCTTGCTTTTGCCGAGAAGGTACTGGGCACTTTGTCCAGGCACTCCTCGACCAGTCCGGCTGGAAACCGGACCCGCATCTCGTCCCGGGCAGCAGGGCAGCCATGGCCTTCCAGAAAACTCAGTGCCCATTCACTCTCGATACGCACACCAGTTTCCCCGAGGACCCTCAATGTGGCAGAATGAATCTCGGCCACCTCCTCCTCAGTGAGTAACTCCAGGGGGCGGATGTCGAGACAATATCCCGGTTTGTGCATCAGCTCCTCCCCAGCCCCATCAGTTCCCTAGCCAGCCCTGACGGCCCCTGGCGCAGTGGCGTCATAGCCGTCGGCGCCGATCAGATCAGCGAACTCTTGGGTGACGCCGCCGCCGCCGACCATTACCCTGACTTGGTCCCGGAGACCAGACTCCTGCATCTGCTCGATCACCCGTCTCTGCTCCGACATTGTGGTGGTCATCAGGGCAGACATGGCCAGAATGTCCGCATCATATTCTTCGATGGCCGCCATGAACTCGTCCCCGGTTACATTGATGCCCAGATCATGCACGCGAAAGCCCTCCGCGGTCAGCAGGGTTGAGACCATGGCCTTGCCAATATTGTGCAAATCGCCAAAGACGGTGCCGATGACCACAGTACCAAGGCTTACCCGCTCAGCTCCCTGCCTGGTGATCTCGGACTCGATGATGGGCGTTGCCGCCAACATGGCCTCTGAAGAGCCAACCAGATCCGGCAGCCACAGTTCGCCTTTGCCAAACCCGTTGCCAACCTCGCGGATGGCCTCGGTGAGGATATCCAAGGCTTGAAGAGGATCAATTCCCTCGTCGACTGCTCTTTGAGCCCAATCTGCGGCCCCTGCAGCGTCATATTCCAACACTGCCTGCTTCAGACCTCCAAGTATTACGTTCGACATGATCTGCTCCTCACCCACCTCAAACTGAACATAGCCACCACCCACTTGCGGTTCCCCTTCCGATTGCCGCCTTGAACGATCAGCTCGTACCAGTAAAAGAGAACCACAAGCAGATGGCAGTTGCCTCAACTCATTGGACTATCGACCATCTCACTTGAGTGGCATGCCCAGCTTTATGACTTGTTCCTTCACCCGATCGTAGATTCGCTGCCACTCGTCGGTGGGCGTCAGCGTCTCTACGTCGTAGCACTCGGCAAAGCTCTGGCCCTTGGGAGCCTGACCCAGTTGCGCCTCGTACAGGGGCAGCAGCTTGTTGGCGATATCGTTGGCCTGGGCCCGGCTCATGCCGGCACAATTTTTGAATACCTCACCCGCGAACTTGATTTCGAGGGGCGACAGGTAGTTCGTATACTTGCCACCCGCCGACCGCGTTCCGGTACACGAGGTCGCTCCCGAGACAGCCAGGTTCATCATGCCCACCGCCGACTCGTAGAGTAGCATTTCGGTCGCCGGCCCGGCAGTCTGGTTGAGGACCGAATTGACGCAAAGATGACTGTTGCGGCTGAGGGCCTGGAAAACCACGCCCAGCGCCCACTGAGCATCGCGTCCCGTGTTGCCCATGTACCTCATGTCATAGGGGAAAGAGGCGCCATTGATGGCCTGATAGGCAGTGTAGAGCAATATGGTGCAGGCGATGCAAGAGACCGTGGCCCCTTCGGGTCCGCCGGCATAACCACCAATCATCGACCACGACCCGCCATAGACCATCCCATCGCAGTTGTAGGCCTGGGCTAGCTTGTGTAGGTTCTCGTAGGAGGTCTTGATCTCGACTGGGGACAGGACCAGGACAATGTCCCTCTCTGGTTTGTAGCCACCGGGGATGCCATAGCCGCCTAGAACGCCATAGTGGGTGGGGGATGTTCCCGTGCAATACAAGCCCATGCCCTCGCGCCCGGTCCGGCGCAGAGCTTCATGGGTGGCCTCGGCCTGCTACTTGCCAACCAGCATCTCGTAGGGTGACCCAGCACGGATGGTACTGCCCCACAGGGTTTCCACCGAAGGGCCCTCGATGCAGTCAACCTCAGGGATCCGGGCAATGCCCTCCAGAACCGGCAGGAACAGATCCTCAGTCATGGCAATGCTAAGAGGACAGACCCAGATAGTCTCTGTCGGATCCTCAACACCGCGGTATTTGAACACAGCCGCTTGTTCGCCCTCGCCAAGGGTGAACTGTGAGGGCGCTGCTTCCAACGCCGCATCGATTTCCTCGCGGCTGAAGGTGATTCGCCGCTGCGTATCGGTGCACAGCATTCCAACCTCGACAGCCGTGTCCATGCCGGCCTGAAAAAAACGATCCGCCAGATCGTCGTCCTGATTGACGGGGTTCGCTGGATCACATGTCTTGACCAAGTCGTACTTTTTCAGGTTTTGGCTATGGTCTGGGGGATGACTCGGGTATCCCACTCAAACGCCTCGCACACCGGTCCCGTGTGCGCCCTGTCCAATACTTGCATTAGCCTATCGCGATCAAGAGCCATTGCTCATCCTCCTTACTTCTGTATGTGTCAGAGGCGTGTCGAACCCAGGAGCTGCTCAGGCAACGATCGTCTCGCTGGCTGGCAGCCTTACCCGACTCGATCAGTTGCTTGCAGAGTCCCGCGGCCTGCGCCGCATTCTCGGCCCATCCATCGGCACCAATCTCGGCTGGCAAATTCGGGAGTGACCGGGCCGCCACCCACGATGATATAGTACTTTTCTCTCTGCCCCATCTCTGAGAGGAGGTCGATCACCTCTTTTTGATAGGGCAGCGATGCTGTCATCAGGCTGGAAAGGGCCAAGATATCCGCCCGCTGCTCTTTGGCTGCCTTGATGAATTCCAGCGGAGAGACATTGACCCCCAGGTCGGTCACTTCGAATCCGCCGACGGTCAGCATCGTGGCGACCAGGTTCTTGCCGATGTCGTGCAGGTCGCCTGACACCGTGCCGAGCACGACGCGACCGCCGGACTCTTTGCTCGCCCGTGGCCTGGAGGTGGGGCTGCAGTATGGCCATGCAGCGCTTCATCTTTTCGCCCGCGATCATCAGATCGGGCAAAAAGATCTCAAAGGCTGCGAATTGGGCACCAATCTCATCCATGGCTTCAGTCGCGACGTCAATGGCTGCCATGACGTCTGCCCCTTCAGCGACCAGGCGTTCTGTAATCTCTTCGACCTCTTCGTAGCTGCTTCATCTGACAGCAATGCCTCGCGCAATACCAACACATCCTCTTGTTTGCTCATCTTCCTCCCTCAACTAGGATTGTGATTTCACTTGCAACGACATGAGCGCCGCTAGCGTCTTAGTTCAGCTTGGCTGCTTTCTGCAGCCTGCACAATCCGCCTCAGTTCCCGCTCCTGCTCCTCTGGCAGCGGTGGCACCTGGTAGGTCTGCAGCAGATCGCGGGCACGCGTCTCGAGCGCGGTCCGCCATATCCCTGGACCCGCTGGCAGCCCACGCGTCATAGCCCTGCCGGTCGGCCAGGCGCGGCAGGAATTGCTCCTGGCGCCAAAGACTCAAGGTGTGCATACTGTCCAGGTAGTTGCCTGCATGACCAATCTCTCTGATGACATCCAGGGCCAGGGTCTCTTCCGTCACCGGGATGCCTTCCAGAATACGCCCGACCATGCCATTGATCTCGTTGTCGATCACCAATTGAACCGGAGACCACATCTTTTCGGTCTCCAGGGCACCACCATTGGAGATCAGGTTCGAACCGGCCTCGGCCAGCATCACTACAGTCATAGCCTTTTCCAGAGCAGACTGCTCATCCAGACACTTGGAGTCGGTGATTGGAAACTCGGGGTGAGAAGGAATCCCATAGCGCCTGCCAATCTGGGCCAGGGCTGCGCCCAAAAGGCCGATTTCGACTGTACCTATGCACAATCCGGCGTCCCGCACGTCCATCAAGTGGGGATAGCTGGCCAAGGTGACAGGCGCACCGGGCTGAAACAGTTGCAGCAGGACCACCGCAGCCAGATGCTCGGCGTTTTGCAGCACCAGGGTGCCGGCCAGAGTCACCGGGCTGTTGGCCCCAAGGGTGGGACCGGGCAAGGATGCAGACGGGGTGACCGGCTCGGACATAGGCCAGGCCGCCCTCGATCTGATCCTCGGGATAGGTCAGCGGTGAGATCGAGTTGATCTGGCCGTAGACCTGCTGATTGGTGACCTCGGCCATCTCGATCACCCAAGGAACACATCCACCAAAGACACCGCCTGCCGTGACCTTTTGCGTGTTGCGCATCTGCTCGGCTGTGACCCATCTCGATCATAATCGGCAGAGGCAAGTTTGAGATGGTGGTTGTCGGCACAATGGCCAGGTGGATCTCGTCCATTGCGTCTACCAACCGCACCAGGGGACCAACATCCTCAAAGGTAGCCTCTCGCCGGACGTTTGATTCGAGATCCAAAAGATGCAAGCCAGGATGTGACTGGAAATACAGCCGATCTCCACCGACCTCCAGATCATAGTCGCGATTTCTGGCTCGGATGGTGAATTGGGAGGGACACTGCTCAATGCATTCTTGGACCAGGGGTTCAGGAAAGTACACCCGACCGCTGGCGCTGTCAACCTGGCAGCCACCTCGCTCGAGAATGCCGAGCGCTTGGTCGCTGGCAAAGACGACACCCACCTGGCTCAGGATCTGCATCGTGCCATCGTGAACCAAATCCAAGTCTGCGTTAGGCAGTGGGCCTTTAGGGTCTCGAAAGACATGGCTTGCCAGCGGCATGGGGCTTTCCTATCAAACTCAATCTCAATCGGCGGCGAGTAAATGATATAATATCTAGTCAAAGACATCATATCATATCTCAGCCGCTTTGTCAAGCCCCATGAAGTAACCGTCACAGATTGGGGACAACTTGCCAAGTTGGGTCAGCGGGCCTTGCCGCCCTCGTCCCGCTTGGCTCAGTGTTTTGGTCCAATCGAAACAGATGGAATAGATTTGTTATTTCCAGAAATCAGTTGATTTGCAATCCGCTGAGAGCTGCTCTGCTGGGTCTCCAGTTCCGTGATGGTAGGCAGGGTCCATTATGGGCAGGGGCCAGCCCTGTTCTTCGGCCTTTTGCAGAGGCTCAAGCTCCTTTCAGGCGTATTTTCCCCTTTGCTCATGTCCCCAACGTGAGACGCCTACCCATGAAGTGTCCATTCTGGTGCAAACACTGTCGTCCAACTGAACCCGTACCAAACCCTTTCTCGGCACGGTTCTGCCCCAATGGGTCCTAATTCGCTGCCTACCCGGGATCATGTGCAGCCAAACTGGGTCCTCTTGGGTTTAGTCTTAGACGCTGCAAGCGCCCTGCTGTCAAGGGGGTACTTGACAACGCCCTGAAACTATGATATAATCTTTCCTAGCTCTTGTTATATCCATTTCGGTGTCAAAGCTCAGACGCCTGGTACTTGTATGGTGAGGTCGTGACGATGGTATCCGACATTCTGGATCGCGCTCTAGACAATCGCACAGCCGGCATCCCACTCTATCGCCACATTGAGGAGGATCTCCTCGGCCAGATTACACAAGGAGACCTCCAGTCAGGCGAGATGATCCCCGCTGAACGAGAACTGTGCGAGCACTATGGCGTGAGCCGCATCACCGTTCGACGCGCGATTGGCGAGTTAGAGACTCGGGGCTACGTCCAACGATACCAGGGCAAGGGTACGTTCGTAAGCCGCACCCGGATTCGGCGTGAGATGGGACACCTCCTGAGCTTCTCTGAGGAAATGCGATCCCAGGGTCACGCCCCCGGATCCAAGCTACTCAATCTCCAGCATTGTCCAGCCGACAAGTCCATCGCCTCTGCCCTCCAGTTGGACAAGGGAGAACCGGTCTGGATTGTCGAACGATTGAGGCTTGCCGACGATGAGGTCATCTCACTAAGCATTTCCTACCTACATCTGCCTCGGGATGTCTATTTGACCCCACTCGAACTCGGCGGGCACAGCTCGTTGTGGTCGTTGCTTGCCAACAAGGGGGTACACATCACCGAAGGCAACGCCTCAGTTCGAGCGACTGTGGCCGATAGCCATTATGCGCAACTGTTGGGCATAGAGGAAGGCGACCCTCTATTGGTACGCGAAGGCGTAAACTACTCAAGTAGAAAGCAGCCGATTCCTGTGGAAGCCTTTGAGATCGTCAGTCGCGCGGATCGCTACCAGTATTCGTTGCACTTGATCCACCAGACGGTCGAGTGAGATTTGATGTACTTTGACCACAGGGAACAGCAATGTCTGGCACGCCTGACCCTGAGCCAGGCGATGCTTGTACATGAAAGGAGGCGCGAGTACTCAAAAAGTGTAGGACTACCGTCACGTTTCTGTCGTTCAGCAGAGAAGTTAGATTTTTCAAGGAGGATAAGTAATGACGGCTAAGAAAAGCTTGTTCCTGATCATGGTTCTGGTGTTACTCTTGGCTGCATGTGGCCCAACACCCGAGCCCCAGACGGTCGTGCAGACCGTAGAGGTCGAAAAGACGGTTATCGAGACAGTTGTGGAAACCGTCGAAGTTGAGGTCGAAAAGACGGTTGTCGAGACGGTTGTGGAAACCGTCGAGGTCGAAGTCGAGGTTCCCGTCATCGAGACTGTCGTCGTAGAGGTCGAGGGCAAGGCTCCCGAGCAGATCTCCTTTGCCGGTCACCAGTACTTCAACCTGTCCTTCGGCGCAGCCCCTGCTCCCTTGGAGGACATGAAGGCCAGGGCCACAGGAAGCCTACCCTGGTATGGACATCCAGTTGATCATGCAGCCTCTGGATGCCAACAAGTGGCACGACAATCTCACCACCTATTTCATCGCTGAAGATCAGACGGTGGACATCTTGTACACCGCAGGCTACTGGATAGCCGAGTTTGGTGCCGCCGACTGGCTGGTGGACCTCAAGGAGGTGGTGGATCCGGAGCTTTTGGCCAAGTACGATCCCGCCTACCTTGATGTATTCACCTACGACGGCAAGCTGCTGGGCATCGGCCCCTCGTGGGGCGGCATCGGCGGTCTGTACTATCGCTCCGATCTGTTGGATGAGTATGGCATCGAACCGCCCGAGACCTACGATGACATCATCGCTGCCTGCGACACGATTCAGGCGGACCAGCCCGAGCTGGGTTGCTGGGACTGGCCGGCGATGAGGAACGTTGTCCTGGTCAACCGCTGGTCCGAGTATCTTTATGGCTTTGGCGGCACATACCTGAACGAGGACGGAACCTGCGCCATGAATTCGCCAGAGGCTGTTGCGGCCCTCGAGTTCATGACCATGCTCTTTGAAGAGGGCTATAGCCCGGAGGAAGCACTGTCATGGAAGGAAGAGGACGCCAACGTGCGCTTCGCGAGTGGCGAGACCATCTTTTTCAGCGGGCGGCAGGACCTTCTCTTCTGGATCAACAACCCTGATAGTTCCAAGGTGGTGGATATGTGGGGCTTTATCCCGAACCCGGCCCAGCCTGGTGGCAAGCACTCTGGCTATACCGAGTTCTGGGCATTCTCCATCAGCAAGTTCAGCGACAATCCTGAGGAGGCCCTGGGCGTCCTGGAGGAATGGGGAAGCTTTGACACCATGAAGAACTTTAACCTGGCTTGGGGACCGATCCAGGGTCACGGCGATGTATACACCGATCCCGACGTTCTTGAGGCCAACCCGTACCTGCCTCTCGTCGAAGAGATCGCCTTGACCGCTCTGGCGCCTATGCCCAGCGAGAACTTTGGTGAGGTGTCTGATATCCTGCAGGCCGAGATCCATTCGGCTCTCTCAGGCCTGAGCACACCCCAAGAAGCACTTGACAATGCCTGCGCTGCCATCGACGCCATAAGCATGCCCTAGTCTCACCACGACCGCATGATGGCGGTACCTACCTATGGGTGCCGCGCCGCCAACCTGTCGGTTTCCTGAGCGGCGCGGCACCCTCTAGGTTCGCAGATAGCGATCACTGCAGCCGAGAGCTGCAAGACTCACATGAGGTGACCTGTCGATGAAGATCAGGCTGCGAGAGCCAGCTCTAGCTGCTACTATTTATTCTACCAGCCTTTGTATTTGTGGCACTCTTTCTTTATTATCCCCTTCTTCAAACTGCTTTTATAGCTTTTTCAAACTGCACCGGACCGTAGACTGGCTGAATGACACCTTTGTCGGGCTGCAGAACTATGCTGCCGTATTCAGGAGCGAGGCATTTCGATCTTCGTTTCTGTTTACTCTATACTTTACAGTCATGACGGTTGCCCTTGAGCTTTGCCTGGGATTGGGCATGGCCATCGCGACCTTTTCAGTCCACCCCAGGCTTCGCGGTATCTTGAGGGCAGTGATGGTGGTACCATGGGCCATCCCCCCCATCGTTTCGGCAATGCTGTGGAAATGGCTGTTCCATGCCGATGCCGGTGTATTTGCCTATCTTTTGACCAGCAGTGGTCTGGTCGAGAACCTCCCTCCTTTTCTCACCGACCCGACCTTGGCCATTCACAGCATCATCATCGCCTCGGTGTGGAAGAACGCATCCATCATGGGCATTCTCCTGCTGGGGGGTTTGGCATCCATCCCAAAGGATGTCTACGATGCCGCCAAGGTGGATGGAGCCCGGACCTGGTTTCGCTTCCGGCGGGTGACCTTGCCCATGCTTCTGCCAACCATCTTGGTCACCGTCCTGTTTCGGACTCTGCTGGCGCTGCGCATGTTCGAGCTTTCCTATGGAATGACTGGCGGCGGACCTGGCACGACGACAGATACACTTAGTACCTTTGCCTACAAGTACTACTTTACCTACTCCAGGTTTGGTGTAGGGTCTTCGTATGCCATGGTCATATTTGCCATCGTTCTTGCCGTGGCCATCATCTATGTGAGTAGGGTACGGGGAAACCTGAGGTTCAAGGAATGAGCACAGCCAATCGATATCAACGCCGACGGCTATTCGGCCGGGTGTGGGAGCTCGTGGTCACCATTCGCTGTTGTTGCCTTTTGCCTGGGGCCCCTGTTCTGGGTGCTGTCAACTTCTCTGAAACCGATGGGGGCCGAATACCTGATTCCGCCGGAACTCTGGCCATCCAAGCCAACTCTGCAATCCTACGAGGTCATTCTGGGAATATCCCAACCCGGTCAGAGCGGACGATTCAGAGCAAAGCTCCATAACGGGCGCGGAGGAGGTAGGGGTGGCATCAACCCTTGGCTTTCTCACTCCCATTCGAAACAGCCTGATTGTCGCATCCACAGTCGCCATCTGCGCTCTGCTGGTTTCAGCATTGGCAGCCTATGCCATTGCGCGCTTGCGCTTCCGGTGGAAGATCCAATCCCTGATGCTTCTGTGGGTTGGCGGGTTGCTGCCAGCGGTCATGGTCATCGCACCTACCTTTGTCCTCATGAGATCTCTCGGTTTGCTCAAGACCCTGCCAGCGATGATCCTGCCCAACATTGCCTACAATATCCCGCTGGCCACCTGGTTGCTGGCCGTCTATTTCTCCACGCTGCCATGGGAGCTGGAGGATGCGGCCAAAGTTGATGGCTACAAACCCTTCCAGATCTTTTGGAAGGTGATCCTGCCACTTTCGGCACCAGGGCTGTTCTCGGCGGGCGTCTTTGCCTTTCTCGGCTCGTGGGGTGAGTTTATGCTGGCCAGCGTCGTGAGTATGGGCATCGCCGAGGTACAGACGGTGCCGGTGGCGATTCTGAATCTGTCTTTCGAGTATCGCTACCAGTGGACCTGGATCTCAGCGGCGATCATCGTGTCGGTGGGCCTGATGGTTTTTGTTGCACTCATCTTCCAGCGCTGGGTAATTCAAGGTTTGACAGCGGGTTCGGTCAAGTATTGAGGCCCTGTGGAGAGCGCACAATTCCCAGTCTGATAGCGCAGGGGAAAGGCTCAATGGCGCCGTACAACCCGTGTTGAAAGGGCACCGGCCGGTGTCAAGCAACAAGATGAAAGGGATTCTTTATGGCTGAAGTCCGCGTTGAGTATATGTGCAAGCTGTTCGGTCAAGTCAAGGCACTAGACGAGGTTAGCTGCACATTTGAGGATGGCCAACTCACAGTGCTGGTTGGGCCGTCCGGCTGCGGCAAAACGACCCTGCTCCGCTCAATCGCGGGGCTGGAGGAGCCCTCAAGCGGCTCGATCTACATCGGTGAAGAGAACGTCGACGGCGCTCCCGCCTGGGAGCGCGATCTGGCCATGGTGTTTCAGAGCTACGCGCTCTATCCTCATATGTCCGTCTATAAGAACATCGCTTTCCCGTTGCAGGCTACAAAGACCCCCAAGGATGAGATCAAGTACTCGCGTACACAACACAGCCAGAATCCTTCAGATCGAGAAGCTGCTTGAGAGAAAGCCACGGGAGCTGTCAGGTGGGCAGATGCAAAGGGTTGCCCTCGGGCGGGCAATCGTTCGTGAACCTGCCGTTTTTCTGATGGACGAACCCCTCTCCAACCTGGATGCCAAACTGCGGGTGATCATGAGGGCCGAACTCAGGCACTTGCAGCAGCAGCTCGGCGTCACCACCATCTATGTCACCCACGACCAGGCGGAGGCCATGACTCTGGCCGACAAACTGATTGTGATGAACGATGGCTGCATACAGCAGGTCGGAAAACCCGAAGACGTCTATCGCTACCCGCAGAACAAGTTCGTGGCCGGCTTTATTGGCAGCCCCCCAATGAACTTTATCGACTGCCGATTGGACACGGCCCAAAATGCCTTGATCAGTGACCTCATGGAACGCAAGCTTGATCCCAATGTGGTCCAAGCTGCGACCACACAGGGCTCCAACGAACGGATCCTCGGAGTGAGGCCCGAGGACCTGACTGCAGAGCCAACGCCATCCCCGGGTGCCATACAAGGCAAAGTCTACGTAATGGAACAGCTGGGGAGAGAGATATTGCTCAACGCCATGGTCGGTGACGAGATGGTCAGGGCTTTTGTACCGGCAGACTCGGAGTTCGAAGCTGAGCAGCAGGTATGGCTTACTTTCCATGACGAGAGCCTCCATATTTTCGACGGCGATTCCGAGGAGACTCTCTATTCCGGCAACCGGGTGCCAGCCTAGCGCCTTAGGGCGGGAATCGTACACTGGTTGCGGACCAATTCACACAGTGATTTGGCGGTTGGGCAACAAGAATCCGAAGCGTGGAGGGACTTGGCGCCACCCGCACCAGAAACTCCAGATATAGCGCTAGCGCTCCAGCCATTGTACCCATTCCAGTCTGTTCAGGAAGGAAGGAGTGGACCCATGAATATTGTCATGATTATCTCGGACACTTTTCGTCGAGACCATTTGGGCTGCTATGGCAATCCCTGGATCCATACGCCGCATCTCGACCGGCTCGCCGAGCAGTCCATCGTCTTTGACCAAGCCTATGCAGCTTCATTTCCCACCGTACCCCATCGCGCCGACGTGTTGACCGGCAAGTACAACTTTACCTACCTGGGATGGCAACCTCTTCCCCAGAGCGAGATCACCCTGCCCCAAGTACTGAGTGCGGCGGGCTACAGCACCATGGGCATCGTCGATACACCTTTCTACATGAGAAACGGCTACGGCTATGATCGTGGTTTTGCGAGACTTTGACTTTGTTCGAGGACAGAACTACATGTCGCCGACGTGGGAAGACGCGATCCAGGACCGCCGTCATGAAGCGGACTATTTTGCCCCGGCCACGATGGCTCGCGCCGAACAATGGCTGGAAAGGCACTACAAGGAGCGATTCTTCCTGTTGGTGGATGCTTGGGATCCTCACGAGCCTTGGGACCCACCGGACTACTATGCGGCGCTGTACGACGGCTACGATGGCAAGCCCGCCCACTGGCCCTGTTACTGGGACTGGCAGGAGGCAGGGCTCACCGAACAGGATGTCATGAGAGCACACGCCGCCTATTGTGGCGAAATCACCATGGTCGACCGCTCGGTCGGCCGGCTCCTGGAACGACTCGAGTCTCTGGGGCTGCTGGAGGACACGGCCATCATCTTTACCTCGGACCATGGGCACTATTTTGGGGAACACGGACTGTTTGGCAAAGCCATGCAGAGAGACGAACATGGTTTCAACACGGACACCTTTGCCCCAGGGCGGTGGTACCGTTCCCCTCTCTTTGATGAGGTGACACGAGTGCCACTCCTCATTTCCCTTCCACAGAGAGAACCCGGTCGCCTGGACGCCCTGGTCTCCTCGCCGGACTTGATGCCGACGATCCTGGATCTGGTAGGGATAGAGGTACCCGAGAGCGTCCAGAGTGCCTCGCTGGTACCGCTGATCCATGGTGACCTGGAAGGTGTCCACGATTTGGTTGTCACTTCCTGGCCCTTGTACATCCCCGGGCAGACGATTCGGGTCGTGGACGACCTGCAACGAGGAGTCGTGGAACCATTGCCGAGTACCATCACCGATGGTGAGTGGGCCCTGCATTTTGCCGTTGAAGGTGCTCCAGTGGAACTGTACCATACGGCATCAGATCCCGAACAGCAGGAGAACTGCTATCGTGAAAACGAAACAATCGCCAGGGATCTGCACACGAGATTTGTCAAGTTCCTGGAGGAGATGGGTACTGAGGAAGGGCGTATCGCCCCTCGTAGACGGCTGGCGTAGTGATGGTTGTCAGTTACGCCAGAGGTTCGCGGGGAACGCAGATCAAGACCGAGATTGGTCCCGGATCTGACCAGAGGATAGCACTATGAGGAGCCAGCGAACCGCTCCCACTGCGGTCGACCTTCTTGTTCAGCATGGTACGGTGGTCACTATGGACCCGGCCAAGACCATTCTGTACGACGGCGCTGTGGCCATCGACAGCGGGCGCATCGTGGCCATTGGACCAGAGGATGAGATCCTGGGCCGCTATGTTGGCCTGAAGACGATCAACGCTGGTGAGAAAGCGGTACTGCCGGGCCTGATTGATACCCACCATCATTTCCTACAAAATTTCCTGAAAGGCGCGCGGGACGACCTGCCCTTTGTGGAATGGATCGCTCAGATATCTTCTCCTCTCATCAGCCTCGCCATTCAGGACTATTTGGACGGCAGCTATGAACTCCAGCGGCAGGCGACGCGCTTGGGCTGCACGGAAGCACTGCTATCGGGGATTACGACCATTCTCAACATGGAATGGGCCACAGCACCCCAAATCGTCGATGTATACGAACAAGCCGGCTTGCGGGTTGTCCACACATTGTACTTGACCGACGTCGACCAGTGGGGCAGTCCGGGGATGCTCTTGCCCATCGATGCCACCATGGACCTGGCTGACAGGCTAATCAGACGCTGCAGCGAGTCTGACGGCGGCCGTGTCACATTTCGCTACGGCCCAGCTTGCGAGAACTCGGCCAGTACTGGTCTCCTCGGCGAGATCCGGTCGCTGGCGGATGAGAACCATGTTGGCATCCACATCCACGTTGCCGAGAGCCAGTTCGGCTGGGACAATATCCACCAACTGCATAACAAAACCCCCGTCGAATACTTGCGCGACATCGGGTTCTTGGGCCCCGACGTATTGGGCGCTCACTGCATATGGCTTTCCGACAACGATATCCAGATTCTCAAAGACAGCGGCGCCTCGGTATCTTATAGCCCCGAATGCCACATGAAGCTGGCACTGGGGGTCGCACCGATCGTGAAAATGCTGGAAGCGGGAGTGCCCGTATCATTGGCCACCGACACCTGTGCGGTCAATGACAACATGGATATCTTTGAGGCGATGCGGGCCGGCGCCTTCCTGCAAAAGATCTCTACCATGGATCCGTCCGTCCTGCCCGCCTACCAGGCTCTGGAAATGGCTACCATGGGAGGGGCAGTGTCATTGGGTATGGCCGGCGACATTGGTTCCCTAGAGGTCGGGAAGAAGGCGGATCTCATACTTGTGGACCTAAGCGGCACGCACATGCAGCCCATCAACAATCTCATCAACAACCTGGTCTATTGCGCTAGCGCCGCCAGCGACGTCAAGACCGTGATTGTGGATGGCCGGATTATCGTCGAAGAGGGAACACTGCTGTCCTGGGGCGAAGGCCAGGTCGTCGCCGAGGCTCTGGAGTATGCCAACAGCCGGTTTCGAGAAGCGCGCCTGCCCGTATCGGCCTACTATCAGTAGCCTAGCACACTGGATATACGGAGGAGAGAAGCAACAATGGAGACAACACCCACCGATCTTTACCAAAAAAGAGCGCAGCGAGTGGAAGCGGCGGTTCGCCTGCAGGTTCCGGATCGCGTTCCCTTTTTCCTTTTCTCCGGCTATCTTCCATGCCGTTATGTTGGCATGCCACTTCAAGAGGCCCACCATGATAGCGACCGCTACTTTTCTGCCTGCAAGCAGCTAACACTCGACCTGGCACCCGACATATACTTTAACGCCGGCAGCCCTGTCAAAACCGCGGGCGCTGCCCTTGAGGCCCTTGAGATGAAACAGATCAAGTGGCCCGGGCATGGCATCCCGCCTGACTCCCCATTTCAATACATCGATGCCGACTGGGTACAGGCCGATGAGGTCGAAACACTGCTGGCGGATCCTTCCGACTATACCATCCGTACTTATTTGCCCCGCATCTATGGCGCCCTGCAGGGGTTTGGTAGCCTGCCGCCCTTGAGTTGGATGCTGATGGGCTATGTGACTACCGGACTGGCCTCGGCCGTGACCATGCCGGCTGTGGCCAGTGCTCTGGAAGCTCTGGCCGTTGCGGGCCGGGCGGCGGCTGACTGGGCCGTGGGCGAAGCCAAACTGGATCAGGAACTCGCGTCCCTGGGTTTCCCTGTGCTAGCGGGTTCGGGAACCCTTGCTCCTCTCGATTTGGTGGGCATCATCCGCGGCTCGCGGGGGATGATGCTCGATATGTATCGCCAGCCCGACAAGCTGCTCGCCCTGAACGAGAAGCTGTTGCCCATCACCATCGATACGGCCCTGGCTCTGGCACAGATGAGCGGTAACCCACGGGTTTTTATGGCCATCAACCGCGGGGCCGATGGATTAATGAGCCTCGAGCACTTTAAGACCTTCTACTGGCCCGGCTTCAAAGACGTGGTCTTGGCACTGACTGATGCAGGATTGACGCCCGTTATCCATTTCCAGGGCTGTTTCGACACCCGGATGGAGTATTTCACCGAGTTTCCCAAAGGCAAGGTCATCGGCCTCTTTGATCAATCCGACATGTTCCGAGCCAAAGAGATCTTGGGCAAGACGATGTGCATTGCCGGAAACATGCCCATCTCTCTGCTTCACACGGGACCAGTGGACGAGGTCAAGGCCTATGCCCAAAAGCTCATCGATGTTGTGGGCAAGGACGGCGGCTTTATCATGTCCTCGAATACAGTTCTGGACGATGCGGATCCTTATCTTGTCAAGGTTTGGTTGGACTTTACGAAAGAGTATGGAGTCTACAGCTGAATCAGTGTGAGTAGAGTAGCCATACCACACTGATGCTGTCGATTGTGACTTGCATCACAAGATAGAGCTTGATAGCCGTACGGATCTATGCTATACTGTACGGCAGAAGGGCTCACATGGAGAAAACCAAGCTAACTGTGCGTGTTCCACGGGATCTACTCGATGATGCCAAGCGCTACGCCAGGGAGAACAACACGACCCTTACCCGTCTGGTGTCGGAATACCTGCGCAGGTTGGGCACTCGGGATATTCTCCTGGCCGATGCGCCAATTGTCCGCCGTCTCACGGGCATCTTGCCTCTCGAAGCTTCAGTAGAAGAGTACCACGAGTACTTGGAAGGGAAATATGGCGGCTGACGTCAAGGCACTGATCGACCTCAATGTGATCCTCGACGTGCTGCAGCGGCGAGAGCCGTTCTATGATAGGTCAGTACAGATCCTCGCTCTCGCCGAGATGGGCCAGATAGAGGGCTGGGTTGCTGCCCACAGCCTTATAACGCTTTTCTACATCATGGCAAAGCATCAAACAACAGAGCAAGCCCGTACCTAAAGAACAGCCCCTTCCGTTGAAGGGGCTGTTGTGTTTCTGGCCCGAAACAATGTTGGCTTATTCCTCAGGCAGCGCATCCAGCAACTCGAGGGCCTTCAAAAGCTGCGTATCCTCGCCCTCCAGCAACTCCGTCACCGTCAGATCCTCCAGATCCCTGGGATAGAGGAGATCTGCCGTCATGGGCAGGTCAACAGTGATGTCCGGCTCGATGCCCTGCTTGCGGATCAGGCGACCATCGGCCGTCAGCCACTGGCTGGTACCGAGCATCAGAGCCGATCCATCTTCCAGGACAAAGGGCTCCAGCACGGTTCCGGTTCCGAATGTGGTCTCGCCTACCACCAAACCCCGCTCATGGTCCTGGATGGCCCCGGCAAAGATCTCTGACGAACTAGCCGAACCCTCGTTGACCAGGAGAACCATGGGGATGTCCAGCGCCACACCACCCCGCTTGTCAGGATAGGGCGTGCGGTTGCCGTGGGCATCCTCCTGCTGGAGCACATTGCCGCCCTCCACGAACTCGCTGGTCACCTTGATAACCTGTTCCAGGAGCCCGCCGGGGTTGTTGCGCAGATCTACGACAAGGCTGGTTGCGCCGGTGGCTTCCGCCTCGCGGATGGCATTGACGATCTGCTTGCTGGCGTTGGCGTTGAACTGGCTCAAGCGTACCATGGCGACCTCTGTACCGGGGATCATGGCCCAGGTAGCCGCCGGAATGGTGATCTCGCCACGGACGATGGTGATCTCTGGGCTCTCATTTACCTCGGGGCGCAGGACCGTCAGGACCACCTCGGTCCCAGCTTCGCCGCGGATAACCTCTACGATGTCGTTGATGGTCCAAGTTGTGACGTCCTCACCGTCCACTTCCATGATGATATCGCCGGCCAAAATACCGGCCTCCTCTGCAGGCGAGCCCTCAAAGGGAGAGACGATGATGGGCAAACCGTTTTCCATGCCTACATAGGCGCCAATCCCCTGAAACTTGCCCGAGATGTCTGTACGCTGCCGGGTCAATTCCTCCGGCGTCATAAAGGTCGTGTGTCCTTCGTCTCCCAGGGCCTGGAGCATACCCCGGATGGCCCCATATTCAAGGTCCGTCTCTTCCAGCGCCTCGCGGTCGACGAATTCTTCCTGGACGATCTGCCACGCCTGCCAGAAGGTGTCAAAGTCGACCTCGCCCTCTATCCCAGACGCGGTTGCAGGGGCTGCGCTTGCCGCTTTGGCGCCCAGCCCTGTCTGTCCCAGGATAATCCCTGCTCCAAAGGCTGTGGTAGTAAGCATCAAGACAACGACAGCAATGATTACAATGATGAGCGCTCGTTTCATCGTACCATCCCTTTCCAAACACAATATGCTCGAGAGGACTGGTGGTCCTCCCAGAAAAGCCTTGACGACATTCGCCCCGGCGATTGGCGGCTGCGACCGCCACCACTGGCGCGAATGAAAGGCAGTGATTTCAATTTCGGTCCAACTCTGCCACCACAGAATAGCACAATGGGGCGGCAACCGTCTTTAAGCCACCTTTGTGGCAACCTTATGATGACCTTAAGCCGGGCTTGACAGATCTTACCGCTGCGCGAAGGCCTGCGGGAGGATCTTTTCGTACAAAGGCTATTCATCAAGACCAAAACGCAAAGCCCTGGCTTCTGACACGCCGGAATGGAGGGAAGAGGACTGGGGAAGCAGGATAACAAAGCGACTGCCCTCACCGGGCGCGCTCTCCACCGTGAGCGTCCCGCCATGAGCCACGACCAGGTCCCGGGCAATGCTCAGACCCAGGCCCATGCCCTGGGGAAAACGTTTGTCACGCTGGCTGCGGTAGAAGGGCTCGAAAATACGCTCCTGCTCAGAGGGTGCAATGCCGATACCGGAATCCACGACGTTGATGGCGACTTTTTCTGGCTTGGCCTCGGCTTCTATAGAAATGGTTCCTTCAGACGTGTACTTGATGGCGTTGCTCAGCAGGTTGCCCAACGCCTGGGCCAGACGGTCAGGGTCGATCTCGACCGGAGGTAGCGAGTCGGGGATGTCTATCTCCCAATACAGGCCTTTGTCGTGGGCGGCCTGCCGCCAGGGGATCACGGCACGTGGCAGCCAGGCGCTGAGGGACACGGACTCGCGGTTCAACTCCAGGCTTCCCAAAACCTGCCCGTGCAGGTCAGCCAAGCTATCCACCAGGGGGCGCAGCCGTTGTACCTGGTCATCCATGCCTTCTAGCAGCTCGCGACGTAGCGCTGGCTCCTCGTCGGCCCCGCCCAACAGGGCGTGGAGCGCTGACTGTACCGCCCCCAGGGGCCGTCCCAGTTCGTGCACCAGGTTCGCCAGCAGATGGCGCCGGGATTCCTCCAACAGTTTGAGCTGTTCAATCAGGGTGTTAAAAGCCCGCAATAGCATGCGGATCTCTTCTGGATCCTGCTCTGGAAGCGTCTTCCAGTGGCTCCCACTGGCCACGCCATAGATGCCATCCGTCACCCTCCGCAGCGAGCGCCCCAGGCTCAGGGCAAGGACCAGACCAAGGATTACACCCAACACGAGACCTACAAGCAAGGTGCCCAAGATCAGACGGCGCAGACCGGTAAATCGTTCGTGGAGCTGAGACAAGCCCTGGGTCATATGCACAGCGCCCATGACCTCCTGATTGGGCCCCACCACCGGAACGAGGACTTGCACGATCTCGGCCTGCAGGCTCGTGCTATAGTTGACGTGTACCTCCCGCTCGCCAGCCAAGGCAGCGTACACATCCGCCAGGTCCGGTGTTTGGCTCAACTGCCCACCGCTGCCAGCTTTGCTGGCCGCCAGCAGGTTCCCATTCGCGTCATAGAGCATCACCTGGGACTGCGAACGGATGCTGTACAGCGTCACAAAGCGCTGGGCTTCGGCACTGTCCGCCCAGATCACGGGCTGGCCGCTGGCCATGTTGGCCGTCGTTGCACCCTGCGCCACCATCTCATCGGCCAGGCTGGTCAGTTGGCTCTGTGTCTCCAGGATATAGATCAAGGCCGCAGCCACCAAAGGAATCACCAACAACAGGGGCAGAATGTGGCTCAGGATGAGGCGGCCACGGAGGGTACGCATCGTGCTCAGACCTCTGCGCTGGCCGGCTGCGGTACCAGCTTGTAACCCACGCCGCGTACCGTGATGATACGCTGCGGGTATTTGGGCTCGCTCTCGATCTTTTCTCGCAGCCAGCGGATGTGAACATAGACGACCTGAGGTTCGCCTACATATTCTGCGCCCCAGACCTGTGCCAGCAGATCATCCACCGATACGACGTCGCCGGCGCTGAGGGCCAGCGCATGGAGCAGCGAGAACTCGCGTGGAGCCAGCTCCAGCTTCTTGCCGGCCAACGTGACCACATGCGCCGCGGACTCGATGACGAGGTCTCCGACCTCGATCCGGTTGGCGGCGGGAGCTGACGCTTCTCCGCGCTCGGAGCGCCGCAGGACAGCCTTGATGCGGGCCAACAGCACGTTCACGTCGAAGGGCTTGGTCACATAATCATCCGCGCCCAGCTCCAGCCCCAATGCCTGGTCCAGCTCGCGCCGCCGGGCGGTCACAAAGATGATGGGCGTATTGGCTTCTTGCCGAAAGTTGCGCAAGGCATCCAGGCCGTCCATGCCCGGCAGGCCGATATCCAGAAGGATCAGATCAGGCGCGTCGCGGCGGGCCAGCCTCAGGGCATTTTCCGCGTCGGCTGCCGTGCTGGCCCGATAGCCGGCCTGTTCCAGATTATAGGCCAGACTGCGCCGCATCAGGGCATCGTCATCTACCAGCAGGATGTGTTTGGTCATAGGTTCCGCCCGCTTCTCCTTGATACCTCGCTATTGTACTACAGAGCTGCATTTTTTGGAAGTTGATGCCAGACCACCACAGATTGCTCTGTACAAGGGTAATGGTCTACCAGCCCATGGCACGCAATCTGGAAATTAGCCGTTAGATCAAGGGGATCGGCCCAGGCAGAACATCGTGAGCGTAACCACGATCATCGGTAGGTTTGCGGCACCGGCAGGGATGGTGCAAAAAGATGGCCGATGAGATTCTGCCGCGTCCCGGCACGACCGCAGAAGGTTTCCGCGTCGCTACACCCAATGACCCGGGCCAAAGCCGATCAATTGCTCCTGCATATTTGACGAAAACATAGATATGGATTATAATAAATACAAAGATCTAGTGGTTGGCATGCGACCGGGTCGCTCGAAGACTACTTGATAAGTTGATGCGATCCGGCACGATCGCAACAGTGCTCGGATCCAGTCGTGCTGTTTGACTTAAGAGAAATCTTGGACTATAATAGAATGAAAGAAAGGAACTAACCCATGGCTTGGAAAGTTGATCCTACCACATCAAAAGTCGAGTTCACGATCAAGCACCTCATGATCACCAGACAGAGAGGCCGCTTCGAGTCCTTTGAGGGAAGCCTCAATATGGACGAGGCGGACCCACAGGCATCCTCGGTCGAGGGGACCATCGATGTCGCCAGCATTCGAACCGGCATTGGGCCGCGCGACAGTAACCTGCGTTCGTCGGCCTATTTCGACGCAAAGCGCTTCCCGCAGATGAGCTTCCGCAGCACGCGCGTTGGGCCCTTTGAAGGGGATCGGTTTCAGGTTTTTGGTGATCTGACCATCAAGGAGACGACCCGTCCCGTAGTATTCGACGTCGTCAACAAGGGAGAGATGCCAGGCACTCAGGATGGGCGACGTTGGGCCTTTCACGCCAGCATCGTCCTGAACCGTAAGGACTATGGCGTCTACTGGAACGCACTGACAGAATTGGGCGGCCTGCTCCTTGGGGACGATGTACAGGGCGAACTCGAACTGCAAATGGTGTATGAATAACCTTTCCTGATCTGAAAGGATGCGGCGGCCGGCATATTGTGCTGGCAACTCCTTGGCCGACGCTGGTCATCGAGATCTCATAGACGGTGAATGGAGCTCCCTATGACAGGTAGAACAAAAGCCCGACGCAAGGGACTGCGCCGGGCACTCCTTATCCTTCTGCCTTTGGCCCTGGTGGCTGTCGCTGCCATGGTCGTGCAGAGCCAGGCCACGGCTGAAGAGACCCCCGCCGAAGCGATCCAATTTAACCACCAGAAGCATGTCTCTGCCGGTGCCCAATGCCTCTTCTGCCACCCAGGTGGCTACCTCGGCACGGTGGCTGGCATTCCCTCCGTACGCAAGTGCGTAGGCTGTCACGAAAACATCCAGGTCACGAGTGAAGCGGGCCAGGTCCAGGTCGACCAATTGATGCAGATCTGGGAATCGCGCGAGCCCCTGATCTGGCGCAAAGTCGTTGACCTGCCTGATTTTGTCTACTTTTCCCACATGCCCCACATCTCAGCCGGCAAGAATTGCGAAAGATGCCACGGCGACGTGGGCCAAATGACCGTCACCGTGCAGGCCTTCCGCATCAACATGGGCTTCTGTCTGAAGCAGTGCCACCGCCACGAGGATCC
The DNA here is from genome assembly GCA_963700285.1 of uncultured Chloroflexia bacterium. Lineage (GTDB taxonomy): Bacteria > Chloroflexota > Anaerolineae > JAAYZQ01 > JAAYZQ01 > CAWANP01. The sequence continues at coordinate 202,550 of CAVOXA010000010.1, forward strand.
TGCCCGGCGCGAACGCCTGATGGCCTGTGTCACGTGCCACCAGTAGGGGCGGACAGACCCCGCCAGAGACAAGCACGATTGCGGACCGACGGCGTCCGATGGGGGAGCAAAGAGGCCACCGATGTCAAACCAACTGACCCGACGTAATTTTCTCAAGGTAAGCGCCATGGCAGCAGCCGCCACCGTCGTAAGCGGCTGCACCCCCACCATGCAGCGCACCGAGTATTTGGAATCGTACGTGATGCCTCCTGAGGAGGGGCTGCCAGGCGAGAACTTGTGGTACGCCAGTACCTGCCGGCAGTGTTCGGCCGGATGTGGTACCTTGGTGCGGCTGAGCGGCGGGCGTGCGCGAAAAGTCGAGGGCAACCCCTTGCATCCTCTGAATCAGGGCAAACTGTGCGCCCGGGGGCAGGCCGCGCTTCAGGAGACGTGGGATCCCGACCGTCTGCGAAACGCTGTGCAACAGCCGCAGCGCGGCTCGAGGCAGTTCGAACCATTGTACTGGCCCGAAGCACTGTCGATGCTTTCCGATCGTCTAGGCAGCGTGGATCCGGCCTCGGTCGCCTTCCTGGGTGGCAACCTGTCTACCCATCTATGGGTCGTCGTCAGGCGCTTCATGGAGGCCATGGGAGGTCGGTCGCCGGTGGCCTATACGCTGGCGGATGATCTGTGGGGCCAGCAAGCCCTGGTCAAGAGCAGCGAGGCGCTGTTTGGGGCGGCTGCCGTCCCCCTGTTCGACGTGGCAAACGCCAACGCGGTATTTTCCTTCGGGGCCAGCTTCCTCGAAACCTGGCTCTCTCCCGTTCATTACGGCCAGGCCTATGCCCGGATGCGCCGTGGGCTTGTAGGCAAGCGGGGCTACCTGGTGCAGTTCGAGCCTCGCCTGTCCAGCACAGCCGCCGTCGCCGACGAGTGGATCCCGGTCCGACCGGGCACAGAAGGTTTGGTGGCCCTGGGGCTGGGCAAAATCCTCGTCGAGGAGGGATTGGCCGGTTCACCGCCAGACCCCCAACTCTACGCTGGAGTGGATGTTGGGGAGGTCGCGGCGGCTAGCGGCGTACCTGTCGAGACGTTGGAGAGACTGGCCCGGCTGTTTGCTGACGTGGGCAGCGTGGTGGCCATCCCAGGTGGGGCCGTAGCCGGTCATTTGAACGGCGGTCCAGCCCTGGCTGCCGTACAAGCCCTGAACCAGCTCACCGGCCAACTGGGGCAGCCCGGCGGCGTCTACCTCCCCCCGCTCCGGCGGGCGAAGCCTTCACGCCTGCGCCTCTTTCGACCTACGCTGACGTCGGTGCCCTCACCGACGACATGGCCGCCGGTCGCGTGCAGGTGCTGCTGGTCCACGGCACGAACCCCATGTTCGCGCTGCCACCTGGGCTGGGTTTCTCCGAGGCCCTGGCAAAGGTCGCCCTTGTCGTCTCCTTCAGTCCAACCGTAGACGAGACGGCCGTCCAGGCTGACCTGATCCTGCCCGATCACACCAGCTTGGAGGGCTGGGGTTACTATGCGCCGGCAGTTTCGAGCCGGACCATCGTCAGCAGCCAGCAACCGATTATGCGCCCTCTGTACAGCACGCAGGCTACGGTCGATGTGTTCCTAGCGCTGGCGAGGGAACTGGGCGGTAGGGTAGCTCAGGCACTGCCCTGGCCCAACGAAGTCGACTTTGTACGGGAAACGGTCGAGACGCTGAACGATGGGTCGGTGTCTCCCGACGTCTTCTGGGCCGAATGGCGCCAGCGCGGTGGCTACTGGTCCGAATCGGAAGAAACGCAGGCGCCAGCAGCCAGCGGTGGATTCTCCGGGCCATCGAGCGTGGCCGCACCAGGCCCCGGAGCAGATGCAGATCAGTATCCCTACATGCTCTATCCCTACCCGTCCATCGCCCTGCTGGACGGGCGGGGGGCCAACAAGTCGTGGTTGCAGGAGATGCCGGATCCGATGACGACCGTCGCCTGGCAAACCTGGATCGAGCTCCATCCCCACACGGCCGAGGCGCTGGGTGTAGAGGCGGATGACATCGTACGGGTCATCTCCCCGGCCGGCGAAGTAGAAGCCATCGTCTACGTCTACCCCGGCATCGCTGACGAGGAGGTGGTGGCCATGCCCATCGGCCGGGGGCACACGGACTATGGCCGCTTTGCAGCGGGCAAGGGTACCAATCCGATCCGGCTCCTGAGTCCCGAGGCCGACCCAGCAACTGGAACCCTGGCCTGGGCGGCGACGCGGGTGCGCATTGAGCCCACCGGGGAGCAGAAAACACTGGCCCGCCTGGAAAGTCCGGCCGGCGTTGACTATATGCTGGAAGAGCACTAGGCGCGTTACGTACCAGCAGAACATTGGAGCAAGGTAGAATCTGATTTTGGGGGGAGCCGAGTTCTATGACAGACAACTACCATTGGGGTATGGTCATTGACCTGGACCTCTGCACGGCGTGCCAGGCCTGCGTTGTGGCCTGCCACGCCGAGAACAATGTACCCGCGGTAGGTGAGGAAGAGGTGGTCCGCAGCCGGGGCATGCACTGGATCCGCATTGAACGCCACTGGCACGGGGGTGAAGAACACCCGCGAGCCGAGTTTATGCCCCTCCTGTGCCAGCAGTGCCAGAAAGCACCCTGCGAGCCAGTCTGCCCCATGTATGCCACCTACCACGATACCAACAACCAGATCAACGTGCAGGTCTACAACCGCTGCGCCGGCATCCGCTATTGCGGCGTCAACTGCCCCTACAAGGTCCGGACCTTTAACTGGTTCGATCCCTACTTCCCGGAGCCGTTGAACGAGCAGCTCAATCCTGACGTTACGGTCCGCCGGCGCGGCATCATGGAGAAATGCAGTTTCTGCATCCAGCGCATCCGGCGGGCCAGGGAGTGGTACAAGAACCAGGGCCTGCCTCTGGACACGTCCAAGGTCATCCCGGCCTGCGCGCAAACCTGCCCTACCGGCGCACTGGTTTTCGGGGACCTGGAAGATCCAGAGAGCGAGGTAGCGCAGTTGTACCAAAGCCCCCGGGGCTTTGCCCTGCTCGAGGAACTGGGTACCAAGCCCTCCATCCGTTACCTGAAACGAGGCGAGTCCTATGTCCCTTACGGATAGTGTCAAGGACTGGGCGGGGAGCAGCGCCCCCTCCGCGCAGACGCACGAGGAAGTCGACTACAGCAGCTCGCTGATGTATGACCCCCGGCCGCAAGGGGAAATGAACCGCATCGTCTTGGAGGCGATGCAGCGCACCGGCCGGGAATATTGGATCGTAGTGGGTATCCTCGCCTTCCTGGCTCTGGGCGGCTTTCTGGGCGCCTGGCTGTACATGATCCTGACCGGGATGGGCGTAACCGGACTGAGCCGCCCAAACTTTTGGGGTATGTTTATCGCCAGCTTTATCTTTTGGATCGGCATCAGCCACGCCGGCACCTTCATATCGGCCATCCTGCGAGTCTTTAATGCCGAATACCGCCTGCCGATCACGCGCGCTGCGGAGATGATGACCAGCACCTCCCTCCTCGTGGCCGCGTCGTTTCTGGGCATCCATGTGGGCCGGGTTTGGGTCGCCTATTGGATCGCGCCCTATCCCAACCAGCGCGGTTTGTGGCCCAACTACCACTCCCCCTTCCTTTGGGACGAGATGGCCATTGCGACCTACCTGGTGGGCAGCACGCTCTATCTCTTCCTGCCGCTGATCCCAGACCTGGCCATGGCTCGCGACCATTTGAAGGGCTGGCGCTACCGGCTCTACCGGGCGCTGTCCCTGGGCTGGACGGGCACCGAGCGCCAGTGGCAGAATCTGCACACCGCCATCAAGATCTTTTCCATCGCCATCATCCCCGTCATGTTCTCGGTGCACACCATCGTCTCCTGGGACTTGGCCATGACCAAGGCGATTGGCTGGCGCAGCTCGATCTTTGCGCCCTACTTTATCGTCGGCGCCGTGTTCTCGGGGCTGTCGGCAGCCATCACGGTGCTGATCATCGCCCGTTCCAGCATGAAGCTCCAGTATTTTATCCGCCGCGAGCACCTCGACGGCTTGGCCAGGCTGGTGCTGATCTTTTCCTTCATCTGGACCTACTTTTTCTTTGCCGACTTTCTCATGGAATGGTACGGCGGCGATGCCGCGGGACACGCGCTCACTGAGCTCCTGACCCAGGGCGCGATGGCTCCCTTCTGGTACACCATGCTCTTCTTCAACATCGTCGTGCCCTGCCTGACGCTCTGGAACAAAAGGGTGCGCAACTCGCCTATCGCGCTCCTGTTGATCACCCTCGGCATCAATATCGGCATGTATTTGGAGCGCTACATCATCGTCACCGGCTTCCTACAGCGCAACCACCTCCCCTTCAACTGGGGCGATTACTCGCCATCGGTGGTAGAGATCTCGATCGTGACCGGCTCGCTGGCCGCCTTTCTCCTCTTGTACGCGCTACTGTCGCGCCTGATACCCTTGATCCCGATCTGGGAAGTGCGCGAGGGCCAGATAGCCCACGGCCTGAAGCGCGTGGGCGCGACCACGCTCAAGACGGTTACCGAGCTGGAAGAATAGGAGTTAAGCCATGGCGGAACAACCACAGCCGCTGGAACCAGCCATTGTCATGAGCTCATTCTTGGAGATCGACCCCACGACCGCTGCCCTCCAAGAGCTTCGGTCGTTGGGCATCCCGGACGGAGATGTGACCGTGCGTTCCAGCTTACCCTACTCGGCCGAAATCCTGGGGCGACCCCACGCCAAGAGCAAGCTGACCGTCATCAGCCTCGTGGCAGCCCTGGTGGGTTTGGGGGTGGGCATCTTTTTCACGGTCATCACGCCCTTTCTGTATATCATCCGCGTGGGTGGGCAGCCCATCGTGCCCCTGCCGCCTACGGCCCTGCTCCTGTACGAGTTCATCATGCTCGCCCTGATCATAGGCACCTTTGGCGGCTTCCTGGCGCTGAACCGCTTCCCAGACAGCAAGCCCCAGCACTACGATCCCGATCTGACCAACGGCCGGATCAACCTGCTGGTCCACTCGCCTGCGGACAGAAAGGCCAACGTCGTCGCCATCCTCGAGGCACACGGGGGCGAGGTCATCCAGGATCCGGAACGGAGGAGTCTATGAGCGCACACGCCGAAAAGGAGCGGCCCAGGATCTGGCGTTGGCTCATCCCCCTTCTGATCCTACTGGCAGTTGGAGCCCTGCTGCTCATGCTGACCTACGAGATCATCTATGTGGATTTCGTCAGCTTTATGGAGGATCAGCCTTCGGTTGGCTACCAGGAGCCGCCGCGCCGGTACGCGGCAGAGGGAGCGGTGTCCATTGAGCGACCTGCCTACCTCAATGAACCGGCCACCATGGTGAACCCTGTCCCGTCCGACGAGGTATCCCTGCAGCGTGGGGCGCTCCTCTTTGGCACGCATTGTGCCCTGTGTCACGGGCCCAAGGGCCGGGGTGACGGGCCCATCGTAGACTACTGGAAGCCCGATGCTCGCCGGCCAGCCGACCTGTCCGCAGAGCGATTCAAGCAGTATCCCGACAGCCTGTTGTACGGGGTCATTACCCAGGGGATTGGCGGTATGCCGCCCCTGCGCGAAAACATGAACGAGCGTCAATACTGGGATGTGATCAACTTTGTGCGTACGCTCCAACCATGACCGGTGGAAAGGAACCGATGGTGAAACGTTTTACCCTTCTGACCATGGCCCTGATGGTAATCGCCTTGTTCGCTCTTGGCTGTGCCTACCAACCGGATGTGCCGCCAACGCCGATCCCGACCCTGGCTCCCGCTACGATGCCGCCTGCACCGCCGACCCAACCTGCCGCCAGCGCGGAGGCGACGGCCGGCCCTGCCCCCGAAGGAGGCACTGCCGGCGCCAACGACCTGGTAACAGCGGGCAGCCAAGTATTCGAGCAGACCTGCGCCGTTTGTCACAATCTGAACACAGAGACCAAGGTGGGGCCAGGCCTGGCCGGCCTCTTTGACCGGCAGCAGCTACCCAACGGCAATCCTGTCAGCGAGGCGAACCTGAAGGAATGGATTGTCACAGGCGGTGGCGCCATGCCGGGACTGCCCCTGACTGACGAGCAGCTAGCAGGGGTCGTTGCCTTCCTCCAGGACGCGACGCAGCAATAGCCCACAGGGAATAATGAGGCCGTGACCGCTTCAGCCACATCGGGACGGATGCCAGTCAAAGACCTCTTGCTCCACCTGAGGTTGCAGTGGCAGATCCTCCTGGCCCCCCTGTTCCTGTGGGGCTTTCTGCTTTCGGCAGGCGCAAGAGCGCCCGGCCTGATCACGCCCGAGTTCTGGCTCGTCTTTTTCATCTTTCACGTAATGTTCTACGGCGGAGCCACAGCCCTAAACTCCTACTATGACCAGGATGAAGGCCCTGTCGGCGGGCTGTGGGAGCCGCCTCAGGCTACCCATGACCTCTTGGTCTTTGCTGTGGCGCTACAAGTTCTCGGGCTGGGGCTGCTCTTCTTCATCAGCCGTCCCCTCTTTGTCCTGGCCCTGATCATGGGGGCCGTAGGCAACGCCTACTCCCATCCAGCCACCCGCCTCAAAGCAAAGCCCTGGACCAGCCTGCTGGCGGTGAGCGTTTTCCAGGGCATGGGTGGCACGGCTGCGGGTTGGCTCTACGCCCAGGAGAACTGGCAGACCTTGTTCACCGCGGAGGGGATCCTGGCCATGCTGGCTGCGGCGCTGATCATCACCGGCTTTTACCCGCTGACGCAGATCTACCAACGGGAACAGGACCGGAAGCAGGGAGTGGTCTCATTTGCCGTCTATGCAGGAGAAAGATGCTTCCCCCTGGCCATCACCTGCATGCTGGCGGCGGCTGGTTTGCTGGGCTATCTCGCCTGGCGTACCTTTGGCCCCTTTGAGGCCCTGCTGGCGTTTGTTGGCCCGGTCGGGCTGGCGGTCTATATCGGTATCTGGTGGCGGCGGTACGACGACAGCCAGGTACGGACCAACTACCTGTGGATGATGCGCCTGGGCTATCTGATGACCGGCGGGTTCCTGGTTTTTCTCCTTTACGTATTCTTCCTGGGGCTTTAGAGCTATGCCCCACTGGGATTACGACGTCATTGTCGTCGGCGCCGGCGTTGCCGGGGCCTCCAGCGCCATCCTGCTGGGCCGGGAGGGCTATCGCGTTCTGCTGGTGGACCGGGCCGTGTTCCCCCGCCACAAAACGTGCGGTGAAGGGATCATGCCCGAGGGGGTGAGGATCCTCGGCGCTCTGGGGGTGCTGCCTGCCGTCCTCGAGCAGGCCGGCCCTCAAGTCCGGGGCCTCAGGTTCCGCAGCCAGGCCGGTGTGTGGGCTCAGGCCGATTTTCCCCCGGTGTCGGGCGAGCGCGCCTACAGCGTCGTGGTCCGTCGCTACGAACTGGATCATCTACTCGTTCAGGCTGCAAAGTCCTTGTCCAACGTCACCGTCCGGGAGGGCTTTGCGATGTTGGAAGCCCTCCACGATGGAGGCTCGATCCAGGGCATTGTCGGCCATCCGGTGGATCGGATGGGGGGCCGCGAGACACTGCAGGCGCCGCTGACGCTGGCCGCCGACGGTATGCGCTCCCAGTTTCACAACCGGTATGGCATCACCAGGGCAGTTCGACGCCGTCAGCGCTGGGGAATATCGGGGCACCTTCATGGAGTCCAGGACCTGCGTCCCTACATCGAGGTCCTGTACCAAGGGGAGTACGAGGTTTATCTTGCCCCGCTGGGCGGTGACCTGGCACTAGTGGCGATTCTGCTGGAAAAGAAGGCAATGCGCGCCTTCCGGGGTGATCTAGCCAGCGCCTACCACCAGTTCTTGAAGGCGGATTCGGCGCTCGGCCCCAGGATCCGACAGAGCGAGGTCGTACCCCCGGTGGGGGCCCGGGGACCACTGGGATTCACAGTCGAGCCGGTCTACCTGCCTGGCCTACTGCTGGTGGGCGACAGCGCCGGGTTCATCGACCCCATCACCGGCGAAGGGATGACCCTGGCGCTCAAGGGCGTGCAGGCGGCCGTGCCGGTCGTAAAACGGGCCTTTGAAACCGGGGATTTTGGCCATGATGTCCTGGGCCAGTATGCGATGGAGCGGGCACGAACCATTGAGGATGTAGCCAAGCTCACCCAGCTCATGTTGGAGGTGTCACGCTCCAGCCTGCTGGCCGATCGGGCGATCCGCCGCCTGAGTAAGGACGAAAAGCTGTTTCAGAAGCTCATGGGCATCGTCACCGGCGCCAACCGCTACAACGATTTTACGCTCAGGGATAGGCTGGCCCTGGCCTTGGGGTGATACGGTTTTCTCCAATTTTCCGCCGGCCAAAACTTGGCCCAGATGCAGCACTCGGACCAGAACCATGCTAGATCACCGTGTGTCAGGTCCCGAATGGATGGACGGGCCCGATTTTGGCCGCCAGCAGGTAGCTGATACCTTTCGTTTCTTGGTGCCGGTGAATCGCCTGTTTGGCGGGATCCGCCCAGCACTGTCCTTCTTCCGACAGGAGAGCCGAACCTGGGACCGCCAGCAAACCTACCATATCCTCGACGCGGGATGCGGCGTGGGAGATGTGGCCCTGGCCCTCGCCAAGTGGGCCCGTCGCAGCGGCTTCCAACTCCGGATCGATGCTGTGGACAAGCATCCCGCGGCTGTCGAGCTTGGCCGCCAGAAGTGCCAGGCCTACCCCGAGATCGAGTTCTTTTGCCGCGATGTCCTGCAGTACAAGGGCGCAGAGTATGACTATGTCCACGCCTCCCAGTTCGTCCACCACTTCCCGGACGAGGAGGTTGGTCCCCTGCTATGGCATTTTCTGGCCATGTGCCAACACAAAGTGGTGGTCAACGATCTAGTACGCGCCCCGCTGGCCTATCTGGCCACCTGGCTGTTCACGCTGGTGACATCGCCCGTGTTCCGACACGACGCACGGTTATCGGTCAAGCGGGGGTTCCGGCTCGAGGAGCTTCGAAAACTGCTAAAAGAAGGCGGCGTCCATGATTTTCGCCTTGAGCGTCGCTTTTTCTACCGCTTTCTTCTTGTCGTGAACAAGATGGACATTCCTACCTAACCGGTTCCGTACCGAAGGCAAGCCTCCCTCGAGCGACCCGGCCCTGCATCCCGGGCCGCGCGCGTTTCCCGAGAGCACGGTATTTTGCTTACAGACGGAACCGGCCAACGATGATAGGCTGTACGTCAATCAGCAACCAGGAGTACCACAGGATGTTAGACGTACGCATCGTAGCAACGGGCACGGCCAATCCTCCCTTGCGTGCCTCACAACAGGAGAGTTTTGACGTCTATGTTGAACTTGTCCCTCTCTCCGACGACGCCAGGTCGTTGTTGCGAAGGATCTCGGTGGAAAACGAGTCTATCGGTTTCCGCCACTTTGCCATGGACACACCAACAGATGTGCTTCAGGACTCCCAGGACGAGCTGATCGCTCGATACAAAAAGTTCGGCGTACAGGTGGCCGTTGAGGCTGCGAACAAAGCGCTGACCGGGGCTGGCCTGACGCCTGACGACATCGATATCTTGGTGGTGAACACCTGCACCGGCTACCTATGCCCCGGTCTGACTAGCTACGTGGCCGAGGCATTGCCGCTCAGAGCGGACGTTCACCCCTTTGACCTGCAGGGCATGGGCTGCGGCGGCGCAGTGCCCAACCTGGAGACGGCCTACAACTTTCTGCAGGTCCACCCCAACAGTAATGCCCTGGTCATTGCTGTCGAGATCTGTAGCGCAACCGTCTACTTTGACGAAGCGCCTGACATCCTCGTATCAAACGCGATATTTGGCGACGGAGCGGGTGCCGCCGTGCTAACCAACCGGCCCGGGAACGGTGGTATGCGCCTCAAGCGCTTCGCCGCTGGCCTGTTCCCCCAGGATCGACAGCACTTGCACTATCGAACTGAGAACTCGAAGCTGCGCAACGTGCTCAGCATGAGGGTCCCCGTCCTTGGAGCCCGGCACGGCAAGGAAGTGATCGACCAGCTCTTGTCGCAGAATGGGACGGGCTACCAAGATATCCGGCACTGGATCGTGCACCCCGGTGGGGAAAAGGTACTCGATGCTTTCGAGCAGGCCCTTGACCTCCCAGCCGACGAACTGGCGCCCTCTCGTAGTGTATTGTACAACTATGGAAACATGTCCTCCGCAACGGTGATGTTTGTGCTGGAGGAAGTGTTGCGCAGTCGCTCGCCCCAGCCTGGCGACCTGGCCCTGATGTGCAGCTTTGGCGCGGGTTTTGGCGTGTATGCTGTGCTGCTAGAGTTTCTATAAACAAAAGTACTGTGATAGACAAAGGCCGGGGGCATGCCCCCGGCCTTTGCGATCTGAGCCGCCGGAGCTTTAAAAAATCCTTTGCTAGCCTTCTATGGGCTCTATCGCGGCGGCTGGTACCCAGCCCTCCAGGTCGCCCCCAGACAGAGCCAAACGTACCCAGCTTCCCTGGGCCTCGACGACTCGCACCTCGGTGCCATCATGGAGCGTGAACTCGGTCACGTATTGCGTGCCGGGCCCGCTGACGACATCCACCTCGGTAGCTACGATCACGCCCTCCGCTTGGTTGTTATCCACGTACAGATAGCTCCCCAGCGCCAGAACGGCTACTACCAAAGCAAGTACCACGGGAACAAGGCCAACCTGCAGGCTTTTTCGCCAGGCGCTGCCAGCCCTGGCGGTGCTGATCACAATGGCCATCAGTACAAAGAGGATCCAGGCACCCAGGGCTGCCATGGCAACTTCATTGAGGCTGAACCAGCTCTTCACCGATTGGCCCACGAAACTCAGAACGCCGCTGTTTTCGGCGGCTTCGAACTCGTCCACCGCCTGAGCACGAGCCAGCCCCAGGTTCGCCTTGATATCGGCGTCCCTCGGCGCAAGCTGTTGGGCACGCCGGTAGTTGACAATGGCCCGGCCATAGTCTCCCTGCTTAAAGTAGGCATTGCCCAGATTGTAGAACAGGGCGCTGTCGGCAAAGCCCTGGTCCACCAACTGCTGGTAGGCCTGTGCTGCCTGGTCATACTGGCCCATGTCGTAAAGCTGGCTCGCCGTGCTCATCGTTTCGGCCGCTGCCTGTGCGGAGCCAATGCTGGCCGGGGACGACTTGGCCAACAGCAGCGTTTGGTTCGCGGCAAACAGGCCGATCATGATCAGACTGATCAAAGCAATCAGAACAACTCGTTTCATCTCTCGCCTCCTCAGCGTACAGCGCGGACCCAAGCGGATTCCACGGAACACGAAACCCGTAGCACGCCCTACAGTACCTTCTCCAGGGTATCGATCAACAGGTCGACTTCTTTCAACAAGCTGGCTGCATGGTCCGGGCTATCGGCGCCGGGCGCAAATCGACCTAGCTCGCTGCTGACCAGAACAACTTCGACGCGCTCGATCAGCTCGGACGCGACGCCCTTGGCTGCCAGGGTTTCGGCCAGAGCTTGATGCGTCAGGCCCACCACCGGCCGGTCCAGCTTGTCCGCCAGATAGGTAGTCAAGATCTGGCCCGCGGCACTATAGGCGTCCCCTTTCTGCTTGCGCGCTAGGGCCAGGGCTTTCTTGGCTTTCCTGCGAGCCTGGGAACTACGGGCCAGGCCCAGATTGTTCTCCCAATATCGCTGCCTCCTCTGCCAGACCCAGTACCCCAGGACACCAAACACCGGGAAGGCCCACGCTGCCCAATACAGCCCCGACCGGGTCACCGGTTGTTCTGCTGAAGCGAATCCAGACGGCACCGGTTTCAGGTGCCGGATGTCCGTGGCCGCCTGGGCCACGTCCTCTTTGGCCCCAGTCACCGGCAGCGACGAACCCACCGCCGCGTCCGGCTGCGCCTCGCCGGCTGCAATAGAGACAGAAATCGGCTCCGTACTGATCGTCTGGTATGTGCCAGCGGCAGGATCAAAGTAGGTATAGGCCAACGCGGGGATCGTGGATTCACCCTCGACGCTGGGTACCAGCAACCGCTTGTAGACGCGACTGCCCACAGCCTCGCCGTCGCGCACCTGGGTGTGGACCGTCGATTCAGACTCAAATTCCCGCCAGCCGGGCATCTCTGGCCAGACAGGATCTGGCATCGCGTTGAGGTTGCCCCGGCCGCTGAGTGTGACCTGCCAGGTCAAGGGCTCGTTCACCTTGCTCTCTGTAGCATCCACCGTTCCTGTCAAGGTGAACTGCCCCACCGCGCCATTGAAACCCTCTGGGGCTGTAGGCGGCAAGGGCTGAACGTCCAGCGCAATCGGCTGGGTCTGCAGCGTCGAGCCCCGGCGGAACAGGCTGCCCGGCACCGTGAGACTGGCCGGCTCGACGGTCACCGGACCGACGACGGACGGAAAGAGAATGGTACGCACCTCTGCCACCTGGTAGACGCGACCTGAAGCCTGGACCCTGTAGTCGGACTGTTCCGTCTCATGCTCGCTCCAAAAACCCTGGAACGATGGGGCCTCGTACTGGGGTTGTCCAGCCAGGTTCACTGCCCGGTAGAAACGAAAGGTATAGACCACTTGCTCTCCGACGTAGGGCCTGGGGTTGTCCACCTCCGCTTCGATGAACAAGTCCTGTCCCCGCAGCTCCGCTGCCGGTGGCGCGGGCTGGACGGGCGGCGGTGACGATTGGCTCTGGGGCTGCACGGGTTGGCCAGATGCAGGTGCGCCCGTCCCGGGCGCGCCCGTTCCCTGCACAACGCGCACGACGATCGGCTCCGTGCTAAAGGTCTGGCCGTTCATCGTCACCTGGATCGGCTCGATGACCAGGTCGCCTGCCTCATAGGGCTGCAGACGATAGAGATGGCTCAAACGGCTGCTGACAGCCCCATTGATCATGCTTATCTGCGAGGAGGTGCTCGTACCGATTACGTTGAACCCCTGCAGGTTCGGCAGCGACGGGGCCGGCGCGTTCATCGCTGCAGCATTGACCGTCACCGTTAGCGTCAGCATCTCGTCCGTGGACAATGATGTGCGATCCACCTGGGCGACAATGGTCTCCTGGTCCTGTGCGGCACTGATTCCCACGAATGACAGAAAGAGAAGGGCCAAGATAACAGGTATTAGGTACTTTGTTCTGGATTTCATGGTCTGCCTTGCTCCTCAATCGTGAATCGTGATGCGTGATTCCAGTTTTGCGTCTCACACATCACGATTCGCGTCCTCCCTACCAATCCTCCAGGGGCGGCGCGCCGGGGAAGACCAGCATCTGCTGCAGGGACTCCTCCAGACTCTCTGTGCCCTGGGCTGCAGCCTCGAGTAGCTGTCGGGCTTGCTCTTTGCTCAAGCCAGCGACCTGCTGAGGCTGGTTGCCGGCCTGTTCCTTCTGCTCCTGATCCTGCGGCTGACCATCCTGTTGCTGGTCTGCTGCTGATCCTGGTTCTGCTGGTCCTGCTGATCCTGGTTCTGCTGGTCCTGCTGATCCTGGTTCTGCTGATCTTGCTGATCCTGGTTCTGCTGGTCCTGCTGATCCTGGTTCTGCTGATCTTGCTGATCCTGGTTCTCTTGATCCTGTTGTTCCTGGTCTTGCTGATCCTGTTGCTCTTGTTGCTGTTCCTGCAGTTTCCGCAACGCCAGTTCCAGGTTCTGCTTGGCTTCCAGATCGTCAGGCTTCAGACGCAACGCCTCTTTGTAGACCTCGATGGCCATCTCGTACTGCTCGGTCTGGAAGAAAGTGTTGCCCAGGTTGTACAGGCTGTTTTGGTCCAGATCAGGCTGGCTTTCTTCGCCCAGTAGGGCCTGTTCGATCTCCTGTTGAGCCTGCTCATAGTCCTCCAGCCGGTAGTGGCTGTTGGCCGCGTTGTAGTGTGGCTCAGCCAGTTCGGGCGATTCCCCCGCGGCCTGCTGATAGGCCACCAGAGAACCTGTGTAATCCTGATTCGCAAACGCTTCGTTGCCGTCGTTGTTCAGCCTCTCAGCCGACTGACCGCAACTGGCCAGGGCCAGCACCAGCAGCAACAGAGTCGGCGCGAGTACAATCAGCTTCTTCATCTTTATCCCTCCCCTTCTATTGACCGCTGGCCGCCGACCATCGCTCGTGCATGGCCGCGCGCCTTCTGAGCTACCTTGGCCACGATGCGATCCGGGATCAACTCGATGGCGATCATGAGAGCCAGCGCCGCCAGCAGGAATGGCTGGAATCGTTCGATCCCCAGGATTTCAAGTTGGCTGGACAGCTCGGCCTTTTGTAGCATGTTCAGTTCTTCAACAAACGCAGCCAGCTCACTGCCATCCGCGCTGGCCCGAAAGTACCGGCCCCCGCCGACCTCGGCAATCTGCTGCAGTGTGGCCTCGTCGAGCTTGGAGAGAACCACTTCGCCCTGCTGGTCCTGCTTGTAGCCAATGATCTGACCCCGGGCGTCGTATTCTGGGATCGGCTCGCCCTGCGGCGATCCAAAACCAATGGCGTAGAGCATGATGCCCTGTTCGGCTGCCGCTTCTGCCATGGCCAGCGCATCGCCGCCGTGATCCTCGCCATCGGTGATCAACACGATCACCTTCTGGCTGGTCCGCGACATGTCAAAGCCGGCCATGGCCGTGCGGATGGCGTCACCGATGGCGGTACCGGGCCTCGAAATCACCTCCGGCCGGGCGTTGTCCAGGAAGGTCAGGGCCGTGCCATAGTCGGAGGTCAGCGGGAACTGGACAAAGCTGGCTCCCGAAAAGAGGACCAGGCCGATCTCGTCGCCGCCCAGCCGCGTCATCAGGTCGGCAATCTCCATCTTGGCCCGGCTCAGGCGGTCGGGCTTGATGTCTTGGGCCAACATGCTCTTGGACACGTCCAGGGCAACCATCACCTCGATGCCCTCCTGCTCGACCTCCTGGATCACCGTGCCCCACATGCGGCCGGGCCAGCGAGATGAGCAGCAATGCCAGGACGACGAGCCACAGGCCATCCCGCCAGCGGCGGCCGCGCCAGTTGACCGTGTTGCTCAGGCGCTGCACCAGCGCCGGATCTCCCAGCCGGCCGAGATCCCTCTTGCGCCGCCGGGCCGCCCACACCAGAAAGAGACCCATCAGCGGCAGTAGTGTCAACAATCCGTACAAGAAAACCGGTTGTGCGAAAGTCATAGTTACCCATCCTTTTCCGTCTTGCTCAGAGCATCGTGTTGCGTGATTCGTGGTCCGTGACCTGTGGACATGTTGGGCGTCACACGCACCACGTGCCACGTACCTACGGCAGTTTCCTAAACAGCGTTTTCCGCAGGAACGCCTCGCTCACGACGAGCCCCAGGGCAGGCAAAAGCAGCCAGCCCATCAGTTCCTGGTAGCGGGTAAAACGTTCTACCTCTATCTGAGATTTCTCCAGGCTGTCGATCTCGTCATAGATCTGCTTTCAGTCCCGCTGTATCCTCCGCCCGGAAGTAGCGACCGCCGGTGGCAGCGGCAATCTCTTGCAGCGTGGCCTCGTCTAACTGGCTTTCCTGATAAGTGATCTGCTGCCGGCCAAAAGCGTCTACTATGGGGACCGGTACCTGTCCAGGCCGTCCCATGCCGATGGTATAGACCTTGATCCCCAACACCTCGGCCGCTTGCGCCGCCGTCAAGGGATCGATCTCGCCGGCGTTGTTGACGCCATCGGTCAGCAGGATGACGACTTTGCTCTTGGCATCCGAGTCCTTGAGCATGTTGCCAGCGTTGGCCAGCCCCATGCCGATGGCTGTGCCATCGTCGATGCCCAGGTCGGTGGCCAGCTTGCTGCGATCCAGCAGCCGGATCAGCACGTTGTGGTCGGTCGTGGGCGGGCTCTGGCTAAAGGCGTCGCTGGCAAAGACCACCAGGCCGATGGCGTCGTAGGGACGTCCCTGCACAAAGTCGGCGATGACATCCTTGGCCGCCTCCAGCCGGTTCTGCGGCTCAAAGTCGAGCGAGGCCATGCTGCCCGAGATGTCCAGTGCCAGGGCAATGTCTACGCCCTCGCCCTTGATGATCTCGCGGGCCTGCCCCGTCTGCGGCCGGGCGACGGCGATGACGATCAAGGCCATGGCCAGGATCCGCAGCGCGGTCAGAGTGGGGCGCAGGGCAATGCGCCACGAACGAGTAGGCTTGGCCGCCAGCTTGACGTCGGCGTAGCGCAGGCCCGAAGGCCGCGACCACTTTCTGGCCAGCAGAGGCCAGGCTGCCAAGACAGGTAGCAAGCAGCAACAGACTGAGAAGCCATGGTGATTCGAAACGAAAGATCATGAGTCTAACTCCTATTCCCAGATTGGTAGCTGAGCCGGCGTGTTGGCACAGGAGCGGCCGGAGGCTGCTCCTCAGTCGCAGCCTCAAGCTCTGGCCTGGGCCTGGTCAAGTCTACCAGCGAGCGAGCCTCGACCGTCGCCTGGCTGGCCGTTTCCACGTCCGGAATGAACTTGGCAAACTTGACCAGGTCAGCTGTCCATAAACAGGTCCAGAAAGCGCCGGGTGTGATCCGGGGCAAGGTCCGACTGCCGCAGAATGGGCTTCAGCTCGGTCGTGGTCCGATCAAGAACACGCAGATGGAACTGATCCGCCAGATAGGTCCGCAGACAATCGGTTACCAGGGTATAGTACTCCTTGGCGCGTCCCTGTTCCAGCAGGCCCAGCCCTTCTATGCGTGCCAACTCGTCGTAGGCCACCTGCCAGGGCGGGCGATTGTCTACGGCAGGGGCCAGGCCAAAGGGCTTGCCCTGCCAGCGGCGGTAGGCCCACCAGCCCCCCACGGCTGCGGCTGCTGCTACGAGCAGTCCGCCTGCGATCCAGGGCCATACCGGCGGTACGGCCAGCCCCGCTTGTGGCTTGATGTCCCTTAGCTCCGTATCATCCTCGGCCAGCGTCGGGTTCACGGTCAGCCGGGCGGACGGGACCACCTCTTCGGTCACCTGCCCGGCGCCGTCGCTGATGGTCAGCGGCAGTTCGGGCGTCTGGAAATCGCCCAGGTTGAACAGGGTGACCTCGATGATCTGGCTGTGTCGTTTCCGTACCATCGTCGTTGGCTACAGTGGCGGCCTGGGATTGGCTCCGTACCTCAAACTCGCCCCACATCTGCTCCAGTTTGGGGATGATGACCTGGTAGCCCGCCGGATGCTTCACCTCCAGCGTCAACTGGACGGGGTCGCCCACGGCCAGCTCGCCCCTGTCAGGCGTCAGTGTCGCCTGCACCCCGTCGTCAGCTTGGGCCTGCGTGACGACCATGAGCGTGAGGGTGAAGAGGAGGAACCAGAAGGCTAGCCGTCTTACGTCTATTCTAACCATTCGAATCATTCCTTTCTACGGTTCACGGATCAGGGACTGGGCAAGTGGGGCCGCGAGCCCTCGGACTGCCAGAGCCCAGGTTCGCGAGTTCCCTAATGCCTAATCCGCTTGTTGCGCTTCTGAAAAAAGATGGTCAGCGCCTTGGCATAGTCCTGGTCGGTCTGGATCTTGACGCGGTCGACGCCCGCGTTTGCCAGGGTCTTTTGCTTGACAGCCTCGAACTGCCCAGTACGCCGGGCAAAATCGCTGCCGCCAGGCTGGGTCACTCGTGTCCAGCCACACCAGCTCGCCTGATTCGGCATCCTCCAGGGCCAGCATGACCCACGTCGGCGATCTCGGACTCCATGCGGGTCATGCAGGTCAACGGCGATCAGGTCGTGCCTGCGGTTTGTCATGAAAAGGGGCTTGCTATAGCGGTCTGGGTCATCCATAAAGTCCGAAACCAGAAAGATGATGCTCCGGCGTTTGAGTATCTGGTTGATGCTGTCCAGCGCCAGCTTGATGTCGGTACCATTGCCCTCTGGCTCAAAGGCCAGCAGCTCGCGGATCAGGCGCAGCACGTGGCTGCGCCCCTTGCGCGGCGGGATATACAGTTCCACCCTGTCGGTAAAGATCAACAGCCCGACTTTGTCCTTGTTGTTCGTGGCCGAGAAGGACAGCACCGATGCCAGCTCGGCTGCCAACTCTCGCTTGAACACGCCTTGCGAGGCAAAGTCGCCCGATCCGCTGGCATCAACCACCAACATGACGGTCAGCTCACGTTCCTCGACATACTCTTTGACAAAGGGCTGTCCCATCCGGGCGGTAACGTTCCAATCGATGGTCCGTACCTCGTCGCCGGGCTGGTAGGGCCGTACTTCGTCAAATTCCATGCCCCTTCCCTTAAAGACAGAGTGATACTCACCGGCGAAACTGTCATTGACCAGCCGTCGCGTTCGGATCTCGATGTGACGGATTTTGCTCATCAGTTCGGTTGTTAGCATAGTTCACATACTCCAATTGCCTTGATGCGTACGGCGTGTTGCGTGGTACGTACTGCGTGGTACGTGTTGCGTGTTGCGTGCTATGCGCGCGTGCCCTCATCGGCACGGGCCACGTTGCACGCATCACGCATCACGCTACGGTACTTCGGTATAGTCCAGGATCCGCTGTACAATGTCGGCGCTGGCCACATTCTCTGCCTCGGCCTCGTAGCTGACAATCACACGGTGGCGCAGCACGTCAGGAGCAACCTCTTTGACGTCATCGGGTGTCACAAAGCCGCGGCCTTTGATGAAGGCCTGTGCCCTGGCTGCGAGGATCAGGTTGATGCCAGCCCGCGGCGAAGCCCCAAAGGCGATAAAGGGCCGCAGATCCGACAGGCCATTGTTGCCCGGGTTGCGGGTGGTCAGCACCAGGTTGAGGACATAGTTCTTGATCTTGTCGTCCACATAGACCTGCCGTACCATCTCTCTGGCTCGCAGGATCTGGTCTGGGCTGACAACCGGCCTGACTGGCGGCAGCGGCTCACCCGTCATGCGGTCAATGATCAGGCGCTCCTCGTTGGGCTTGGGATAGCCAACGATTACCTTGAGCATAAAGCGATCCACCTGTGCTTCCGGCAGGGGATAGGTGCCTTCCTGCTCGATGGGGTTCTGCGTGGCCAGTACCAGGAACAGGTCGTCCATCTGGTAGGTGGTGTTGCCGATGGTGATCTGCCGCTCCTGCATCGCCTCCAGCAACGCGCTCTGCACTTTGGCCGGCGCGCGGTTGATCTCGTCGGCCAGGACAAAGTTGGCGAACAGCGGGCCCTGGTGGACGGCGAACTCGCCCGTCTTCATGTTGTACATCTGGGTCCCCACCAGGTCGGCGGGCAGCAGGTCGGGCGTGAACTGGATGCGGGAAAAATCGGCCTGGATGGCCTGGGCCATGGTCTTGATCAGACAGCGTCTTGGCCAGGCCAGGCACGCCTTCCAGCAGGATGTGGCCGTCGGCCAGCAGCGCGATCAGTACCCGCTCGACCATCGATTCCTGGCCCACCATCACAGTGTTGACCTCGGCCAGGAGGTCGTGCAGAAAGAGCGCCTCCCTTTCCACCTGTGCATTGAGTTGCCGAATGTTTGCGATATCCATAGTAACCTCTCCTCTATGCGATTTCAACCAAGTGGGTTGATGGTACTGGGCACAGCATATCATAGAGGAGGATACTGCGTCTTTAACCCAAGTTCAAGGGTTGCTTAAGAATGCTTAAGGTAACCTCCCGCAGGTTATCCATGGTGTGACTTGCCCTCGTCGTGAAACCTGGATAACCACAGGGCGGGCTCTACAACGACAAACCTGCGGGAGGTTCGGCCGCACGCTCAACCTCCCGCAGGTTCTCCACCGAGTAGCTTGCCCTGGTCGTGAAACCCTGGTTGCCACAGGGCAAGCTCTGTCACGACAAACCTGCGGGAGTTTCGGCGGGAGGGTTGACAAAAATGACAACTAGGCTTACAATAACCGCTGCGTGCTATGCGAAGTGAAGGAGGAAAAGCCCATGTCCATCGAACAACTGCCGCTCTTTCCGGGCAACGAGCCCCAAACGGTAACCCAGCGATCCGATCTGAGCGCCGATTCACCCCTCAGCACGGCCATGGAGCGCTTCCGCAACCACATGGTCCAGCAGGACTATGCCGATAACACCATCAAATCTTTCCTGGGCGACCTGCGCATCCTTGGCCGCTATCTGAAACAGGATCTTGCTGTCGGCCAGATCAGCACCAAAAACCTGCTGGCCTACCTCCACTGGCTACAGCACGAACGGGGCAAGCCCTGCAGTCCCAAATCGTACGCCCGGCGGCTGACCACGCTCAAGGTGTTCTTTGCCTGGCTGGCTCGCCTGGAGGTCATACCGGCCGATCCTGCCGCTGCCCTGGTTCACAAACCGGTCCAGACCCCACTGCCCCGCATCCTCTACGACCAGCAGGTGGAGGAGGTACTGGCCCTCACCCAGAGCATGAGGGCCGGCGACACAACTGCCGAAAAGCCCGATCCCCGGCCCCACCTGCTGGTCACCCTGCTGCTGCATACCGGCATCAAAAAGCAGGAATGCATGGACATCAAGCTGATCCACATTGACGCAGCCAACGTCGCCGGGCCAGCGGTCCAAATCCGCTACGAAAAACCGCGCATGCAGTACAAAGAAAGACGCCTGCGCCTACCCTCGGGCTGGCCCAGTACGCTGGCCGAATACCGCAAGGCCTACGAGCCCCAGGAGTACCTTTTTCCCTGCACAGCCCGGAACCTGGAATATGTGCTGACCGACGTCGGCAAGCAGGCCGGCCTGGGCGGCGGCCTGTCCTTCGAGATGCTGCGCTGGACCTGCGCCGTCCGCGACTACCAGGCCCGCATGGACCCCGATCGCCTGCGGCGCAAGATGGGGCTGTCGCAAATGAGCTGGAAAGAAACCGAACCCAAGATCATCCGCCTTGCAGAACCGGCACTGTGAGCGCAACCTCCCGCAGGTTTCCGAACCTGCGGGAGGTTCATCTGTCCAAGGAGGCCAACCATGCCCTACCGTGGTGACGTATTCGCCCCAGACCACTACTACCACGTCTACAATCGGGCCGTGGACGGAGCCCTGCTCTTTTTCAACCCCGGCAACTATGAGCACTGCTTGCGCCTCGTCAAACGCTACCAGGAAAAGTATGGCGCCGCCGTGATCGCCTATTGCCTCATGCCCAACCACTACCACTTTCTCCTCCGCCAGGAGACCGATGTCCCGCTCTCCAGGTTCATCAACGTGCTCTTTAATGCCTACGTGCAAGCCGTGAACCGGCAGCAGGGGCGCAAAGGAACGCTATTCGAGGGACGCTTCAAGCACATCTGGGTCGACCGTGAGGAGTACCTGGTCCACCTCTGTCGCTATATCCACCTCAACCCATTGAAGGCAGGTCTTGTGCCACGATTGGAGGACTGGGCCTACTCCAACTACCTGGAATGGCTCGGCCAGCGGGCCGGGACGCTAAAGGACGAGGCTTTCATCCACGATCGATTCCCGACACCCGGGTCATACCAGCAGTTCGTGGCCGATTATGCCGGAGAGCTACAGGCCCGCGACCTTGTCGAAAAGTATCTCTGGGACTAGCCCTCAACCTCCCGCAGGTTTCGGAAACCTGCGGGAGGTTGGGCAGCACGAGGCACAGACTATGAGAAACCAAACCCGATTGCTCCTCCTGGCTCTATTCTTCAGCCTGCTGGCCGTCCCTGCCCTGGCCCAATCCACAGCGCCGCCAGAGCCAACCCCGCCTCCGGCCATTATGGTCATCCAGCCCACGCCAGTCCCATCGCCCGCACCCCAGGGGAACCTGCTCCAGCAGGTATGGGTGAAGAATAGGGCAGAGATCCTCCTGGGCTTTATCGCGGCCGTCGTCGCCGGTATTCTGGTCGGCGTATTCTTGCGGCAGATCGCCGAGACGCTGGCCGGCTGGGCCAGCCGCCTTTTTCACTTTCTCTTTGACCGCTTTGCCAGCGCTCCCCTCTTGAGCCTGCGCTACGAGAAACGCTACCGGGAGACGCTGTCAGCCGCTCTCCAGACCCTGGCCTCGTCCAACATCGTGGACCGGGACGTACGCTTGGACCAGGTCTACGTGCCGGTACAGCTCACGGAAGAGACCCAGCCTGGGGGAAGCACGACCTTCGAGGACCGCTTCCAGTGGGACGAGGACCGCCGCCGCCGGCAGCGCCAGCGTGCCGTCGAGCCCTGGGATGCGGTGCGCCGCTTCCAGCGGCTGGTGGTCCTGGGTGAGCCGGGCGCAGGCAAGACCACTTACCTGCACCACCTGGCCTTCATGTGCGCCCAGCGGAAGCGGCTGCCTGACTACACGCCCATCTTTGTCGAGCTGCGGAACCTGGTGGGTGCTGAGCGACTGGAGGACGCGCTGCCCGCCGAGTTCGCCCGGCGCAGTTTCCCCAACGCCAGGCCGTTCATCGAGCGCCGCCTGGCGGATGGGCGCTGCCTGATCCTGCTGGACGGCCTGGACGAAGTGGAGAGTGAGGCCCACCACCAAGAGGTGGTGTCGCTGGTAAAGGACTTTGCCGACCGGCACGCCCGCGATCCGGAACGCGACAGTGGCCCGCGCAACATCATCGTCGTCTCCTGCCGCACCTACAGCTACGAGCACGGGCCCCAACTCGCCGGCTTTACCCGGACCATGGTCATGGACTTTGACGACCCGGCCATCGAGCGCTTTGCCCACAACTGGTTCCGAGATGGGGACCTGCGCCCCCTGGCCGGCGAACTGCTGGCCGTCCTGGACAGCAACCGGCGCTTCAAGGAGCTGGCCCGCAACCCGCTGCTGTTGTTGCTCATCGTCTACCACTATGAGCGGGAGCGCAACCTGCCCGACCTGCGCGCCGAACTCTACCGCCACTGTATCCGAACCCGCATCACGCGCTGGAACGTGATGCGCGGCACACACCGCGGCCGTTTCGGCGAGACCGACAAGTGGCGCATGCTGCGTGATCTGGCCCTGGATCTCTACCGCCGGGAGGAGCAGGGCCTCATCGACCGGGAGACGCTGTTGGCCTGGCTCGACGTCTTTGCCGCTGGCCTCCGCCTGCCCGAGGGCATGAATCCGGCTGACCTGCTGGACGAGGTGGTCCGCACCAGCGGCCTTGTCCAGGAACGCGCCATCGAGCGCTATGGCTTTTCGCACCTGACCCTCCAGGAGTATTTTGCCGCCGAGGGGGTGGACCGGCTGGGGGCGCAGGCGGGGGCCGCGCTCCTGGGCGAGCGCCTGCCCGACCCCCGCTGGCAGGAGGTGATCCTGCTCTACTGCGGCCTGGCCGACGACGCCGCACCGCTGCTGCGGCGCGTCTTGCAGCGGACCGGGGACGATGGCCCCGACGCCTGGCTCCAGGCGGCGCGCTGCCTGGCCGAGGGCGCCCGTGTTACCGACGACGAGGTCTGCCGCGAGGCGGCCCGCGGCCTGGTGGGCCTCCTGCGCGAGGTTGAGGCTGGCGATCAGGAAGCGCTCACCGCCGAGGAAAGCGGCGAGGTCGTCGCCTCCCTGCAGTCCTTTGCCGCCGCCGAGCTGCCCGGCCACGTGTCCACCCTGCTGGAGAGCCAGCAGCCCGGCGACGCCCTGCTGGCCGCCCGCCTGCTGCCGGAGGGGGCGAACGCCGAGCTGCGGGCTGAGGTCAGCCGCCGCATGGCCGCCCTGGCCAGCGGCGGGGAGACGGTCGAGCGGCGCGTGGCTTCTGCCGCCCTGGGCTGGATTGCCGGGGCAGACGCCAGCACGGTCGCCATCCTGCGGGCGGGTCTGGCCGACCCTGACCCCGCCGCCCGGGCCGAGGCCGCCCGCGCCCTGGGCCGCCTCGGGGCCAGCGACGAGCAGACCATCGCCGGCCTGCTGCAGATCTATGCCGGCGACCCGCATGACCCAGCCCGCCACGCAGCCCTGGAGGCCCTGCTGGTCTTGGGTCGCGCCGCCGACCTGGGCCTGGTCCCGGTTCCCGCCGGCGAATTCCTAATGGGCAGCACGGAGGACGACCGTCAGGCCGGCGACAACGAGAAACCCCAACACCGCCTCTACCTGCCCGCCTACTATATCGACCGTACCCCTGTGACCAACGCCCAGTACCAGCGTTTCATCGAGGCCGGGGGCTATGCCAGCGCCGCCTACTGGGCCGAGGCCATTGAAGCCAGGCACTGGAAGGACGGGGCCTATGTGGAGCATCAGGCATTCGGTGGTGAGCCCCGCAGGCAGCCAGTATACTGGGAAGAGCCCAAGTGGAATGCCAACGACCAGCCGGTGGTGGGCGTCTCCTGGTACGAGGCCCTGGCCTACGCCCGCTGGGCCGGCAAGCGCCTGCCCAGCGAGGCCGAGTGGGAAAAGGCCGCCCGCTGGGACCTCGAGGCCGGCCGCAGCCGGGCCTACCCCTGGGGTGATACCTGGGATCCAGATCGTTGCAACACCGAGGAAGCGGGGGCGGGCCAGACGACGCCAGTTGGGCAGTTTTCGCCCCGGGGCGATAGCCCCTGCGACGCGGCCGATATGGCTGGCAACGTCTGGGAGTGGTGCAGCACCCGTTGGGGCCCTGCCTACCCCTACGATCCCGACGACGGACGCGAGGACCTGGCAGGCGGTGATGACATTGGACGCATCGTACGCGGCGGTTCCTGGTATAATGACAAATCTCGGGCGCGTTGCGCCTGCCGCAACGGGGACTACCCGCTCGACTGGGTACAACATCAGGGGTTTTCGCTGCTGTTGCGCCACGTCTTCTCCATCCCCCGGTTCTGGATCCTGAGGTTCTGACGTGCTGGATTCTGATCGCTGGCCTGCTGCGGGGGGTGTGGGGGGCGTGCCCCCCACCCGATCGCCCAGCCGAACCTCCCGCAGGTTTCTGAACCTGCGGGAGGTTGGAGATGCCCATGAAGACCTACAAGAATCTCTACCCGCGCATCTGCGCCTTTGAAAACCTGGAAATCGCCTTCCGCAAAGCGCGTCGCGGCAAGCGCCACAAGCCCAACGTCGCCGCCTTCGAGTGTAACCTGGACCTGGAGCTCCTCGATCTGCAGGACGACCTCCTCTCTGGAACCTACAGGCCCGGCGGCTACCGCCACTTTACCATCTATGAAGGCAAGCCGCGCCGCATCAGCGCCGCCCCTTTCCGCGACCGGGTGGTGCACCACGCTCTGTGCAATGTCATCGAGCCGATCTGGGAAGCCAGGTTCGTCCACGACTCGTACGCCTGCCGCGCCGGCAAGGGCACCCACGCGGCCCTGGACCGCTGTACCCACTTTGCCCGGCGCTATCCCTACGTCCTGCAATGCGACGTCGTCCAGTTCTTTCCCTCGGTGGACCACGCCATCCTGCGTGACCTTCTGGCCCGCCACATCGCCTGCCGTTCCACCCTGAAGCTCATCGACCGGATCCTTGCCAGCGGCACCGGCATACACAGCAAGAGCTACGAAATGCAGTGGTTCCCCGGCGACGACCTACTGGCTGCGACACGGCCCCGGGGCCTGCCCATCGGCAACCAGACCTCCCAGTTCTGGGCCAACGTCTACCTCCACGAACTGGACCGCTTTGTCAAGCAGACCCTGCACTGCCAGCGCCAGAGCCCTGCCTACCTGCGCTACTGCGACGATTTCCTGCTCTTTGCCGGCGACAAGCCTACGCTGCACCGCTGGCGCCGAGAGATTGAGGGCTTTATGGCCACGCTACGTCTCAAAATCCATCCCCACAGGACCGTCGTCTACCCGGTCAAGAACGGCATCCCCTTTCTGGGTTTCAAGATCTATCCTGGTCACCGCCGGCTCAGGCGCTGCAACGGCGTACGCTTCCAGCGCCGCTTCCGAGCTCTGCTAGACTGCTACGCCACAGGCGAGATCGACCGAGAGCAGCTCGATGCCTCCGTCCGCGGCTGGGTGGCCCACACCTCCCACGGCGACACCTGGGGATTGCGGCGCAGCCTACTCTCTCGCCACAACCTCCCGCAGGTTCGGAAACCTGCGGGAGGTTTGGATGGGCCACGATGAAACAATCACCCATCTTTGTCAAGCACTACGATCTTATGGCCTGGCTCATTCCTCGCACCCTGGCCTTTCCCAAGAGCCAGCGCGGGGTGCTGGCCCGCCAGGTGCAGAAGGAGCTATTTCACATCTATGAGATGCTGGTTGACGCGGGCATGGCCAATGATCCTTTGCCCCACCTTGCCGAGGTCGACAAGGGCCTCATCCGGCTGCGAACCTATCTGCGGCTGTGCCGCGACCTCAAGCTGCTGTCCATCGGCCAATACGAGCACGTTTCGCGCCTTGCAGCCGAGGTGGGAAGACTCTTGGGAGGTTGGATGCGATCCTGTGGATAGAAACCTCCCGCAGGTTTCCGAACCTGCGGGAGGTTCACCTTGGGGCCAGGCCGGAGGGCGCGTTGCGCCTACCGCAACAGGAACAACCCGAACAACAGGAACAACAACAGGGGTTTTCGCTGCTGTTGCGCCACGCCTCCACCAGCATGGGTCAGAAACAGCCTCTGGTTCACGGACCCGGGGCCGGTGCCCGCGGGCTGCAGCTGCTACGCTGCAGTCCGATGGAGAAGACGATGCGGCCTGTCCCTGGCCACCTCCCCACACCCCAGCGGTGTGGGGGACGGCCGAATAGAGAATAGCCCCGCCTGGCCCAGTAGGCCCGCTCCGACATGCCGGGCGGGGCGCCTCGTCCACCGACCTCCCGCAGGTACGTCCGGCTGTCCGGAGCCGGACGTACCTACCTGCGGGAGGTTTCCAATTTTGAACCTGCGGGAGGGTATGGTATACTCAGGCCGCACTGACAAGATGGGAGGGTACAACGATGGGCTTGGCTACAATGCGAGACATTTCCCTGCTGTGGCTGATCTTCCTCGGCCTGGTTTCCGTACTACCCTTTGCGGTGCTCTTTTATTTTATGATCAGAGGTATGACCCGGCTGCGACAGTTGGCCGTGCAATACCTGCCCATTGCCCAGGAAAAGACCCGGTTCCTCGCCTTCAAGACGGAGGAGATCAGCCATAAGGTCGCTGGCCCCATTATCAGCGTAGAGGCCAAAGCTGCGCAGGTGAACGGCATGACGAGAGCAGTCCTTTCTAGGAGGAAGAGTATATGAATTCCAAACAGCAAAGTATCCTCGTCGGAGCTATCCTCGGCGCCGCATTGGGCGCACTGGGGGGCTTTCTTTTCGGCCGTGGCCTGGACGAGTCCGGTGAAGAAGAATCCCTGGCAGTCGCAGCCAGGTCCGTGCAAGCCAGTGATGCCATCAAGATCATCATCGCCATCATGGGGGTGTTGCGCGGCATTTCTTCCCTGCGCGGAGCGGGCTAGGGCATCCGCCACCAGCGACTTTCCTAACCTGGCACCGACCAGTAGCTAAGAATCTGTAGCGCGAGAATGCAAGGAGGCATCGGCGTGTACGAAATCGTGGCCAAAGAGGATCTGGCTCCTGTCACCAAGCTGTTCGAAGTCCGGGCCCCCATCGTAGCCCACAAGGCCCGGGCTGGCCAGTTTGTCATTGTACGTATCGATGAGGAGGGTGAGCGGGTTCCGCTGACGATCGCCGACTATGATCGTGAGCGAGGAACCATCACCCTCGTCGTGCAAGAAGTGGGCAAGACAACCATGCAAATGGGCGCCATGCAGACCGGCGATCACTTTGCCAGCTTTACCGGGCCTCTGGGGCTGCCCAGCGAGGTCGAAGACTTGGGCACCGTGCTGTGCGTCGGCGGTGGCGTCGGGATCGCCCCCATTTACCCCATCGCCCGTGACCTCAAAGAAGCTGGCAACACCGTCTTGTCCATCATTGGCGCCCGCAACAAGGATCTGCTCTTCTGGGAGGACAAGATGCGCGCCGTCAGCGACGAGTTGATCGTCTGCACGGATGACGGATCCTACGGGCGCAAGTCCCTGGTCACCATTCCCATGAAAGAGATGCTGGATGCAGGCCGGCCCGTCGAGCACATTTGGGCCATCGGCCCGGCCATCATGATGAAGTTCTGCGCCCTCACCACCCAGCCCTTTGGCGTGCCCACCACGGTCAGCCTGAATTCGATCATGGTTGATGGTACCGGCATGTGCGGCGCCTGCCGTGTAGAGGTTGGCGGCCAGACCCGCTTTGTGTGTGTCGACGGCCCCGAGTTCGACGGTCACCAGGTCGACTGGGACCAACTTCTGGCCCGACAGCGCATCTACCTGGACCAGGAGAAGCAGGCTGTGGAAAAGTGGCAGCACGACTGCCAGTGTGGTGGCTAGCAAGGAGACAATGATGTCAGAGCAGATCAAGGCGATGCCCAAGCACGAGCGGATGAAACTGCCGCGGCAAGGAATGCCCGTCCAGGAAGCCCAGGTTCGAGCAAAGAACTTTGAGGAGGTGGCCACGGGCTACCCTGAAGAACCAGCCCTGCTGGAAGCGTTTCGCTGCCTGCAGTGCCAACGACCCAAGTGCGTCCAGGGTTGCCCGGTCGAGGTCGACATCCCAGCTTTTATCGAACGCCTGAAGGAAGGCGACATGCCGGGCGCGGTGCAGGCCCTCAAGGGCGACAACAACTTGCCGGCCATCTGCGGCCGGGTCTGCCCCCAGGAGACCCAGTGCGAAGCCCTGTGCGTGATGGGCAAAAAATACGAACCGGTGGCCATCGGCCGGCTGGAACGGTACGTGGCCGACTGGGACCTGGCCCATCCCGCGCCGCCGCCCCAAGTGCCGCCCCCCAGCGGCAAAAAGGTGGCCGTCATCGGCTGCGGGCCGGCAGGGTTGACCTGCGCCGGTGATCTGGCACGTTTCGGCCACAAGGTGACCATCTTTGAGTCACTGCATGCTCCCGGGGGCGTGTTGATCTATGGCATCCCCGAATTCCGCCTGCCCAAACGGGTGGTCCACGCTGAGGTAGATTACGTCCGGAGCCTGGGCGTTGAGGTCCAACTGGACACCGTTGTCGGCAAGACCTATACCTTGGATGAACTCCTGGGTGAGCAGGGCTACGACGCGGTCTTTTTGGGCACCGGCGCTGGCTTGCCCATGTTTATGCACATCCCTGGCGAGAACTATAACGGCGTCTATTCAGCCAACGAGTTCCTGACCCGCGTCAACCTGATGAAAGCCTATCTCTTCCCCGAGTGGGACACACCGGCCAAAGTCGGCCGCAAGGTGGCCGTCATCGGGGCCGGCAACGTGGCCATGGACAGCGCGCGCTGCGCCCTACGCCTGGGCGCCGAGGCGGTCCACATCGTCTACCGGCGCTCGGCCGAAGAGGTTCCCGCCCGTGCCGAAGAGGTTCACCACGCCGAAGAAGAGGGCATCATCTTTGATTTCCTGACCAACCCGATCGAGATCCATGGCGATGACAAGGGCTGGGTACGCGGCATGCGTTGCATCCGCATGCAACTGGGCGAACCCGACGCCAGCGGACGCCGCCGCCCACTGCCCATTGAGGGCTCTGAATTCGATATGGACGTGGATATGGTGGTCATGGCCCTCGGCACCCGGCCCAACCCCCTGGTCTTTACCGACGCGGGCGGTCTGGAGCGTACCCGCTGGGGTACCGTCGTGGCCGACGAGGATTCGGGCAAAACGACCAAGGATCGTGTCTGGGCCGGCGGCGACATTGTCACCGGCGCGGCCACGGTCATCTCGGCCATGGGCGCCGGGAAGCGTGCTGCCGCCGACATCGAACGCTTCCTACAGCAGGAAGCCGTACCGGAGGCCGACGCAGAAGCGATGGCTACCGCAGGCTAGCTCCATCCGAACGCGCCCCCCTGGTGTCCCGAGCCAGGGGGGCTTTTTGTTGAATCGCTATGGAGCGGCCAAAGTTTGGTAGACAAGATCCACCCGCTCGTTCGGCTGAGGGGGCTGTCCCCCCGCCTTTTACTCAACCAAAACGCTTTCTGACCTTCTCCAGTTCTTCTGGCAAGGCTACCCAGGCTTCGACATAGATGCGCCCGGGCCCAATTTTCTTCTCGCGAATATTCGGGCCGTCATCATAACCGGTTTGCTGGCTTTTGCCCGGAACGTGAAGGATCTCCTGAGCCTGGCATTTTGGACAAGCTTGCCCGTTTTTCATCGTACGCCCCCATGTTTCGGCTATCGTGGTCAAAACCACACCCTCTGAAGTTCCTCCAGTGTCCCATCCTCGCGCATCTCCAGCAGCACCCGGTTGACCTCCTCGATCAACCGAAAGTCTTCCGGGCGCAGGGGGATGACATAGTCCAGGTCGGCGATGGGCTCGCCGGCGATGCGCAGGCCCTCGCAGTCACGCAGGTAGGTCAGCGCCGAGATACGGTCCACCACGAGCGGCTTCCACCTCGGCCGACTGCAGCGCGCGGAGCGCTTCCTCTGCAGTCTCGTAGCGGCGCAGGCCCAGGCCCTGGAGGAACAGTCGCTGGCGGCTGTCACCCTCGGCTACAAAGCCCCATTCGACGCCCACTACCCGGCCCGCCAGGTCCTCTACCTCGGTGATATCGAGGGTCTCTTCCGGGAGGACGATGACCATGCCCCCATTAAAGTAGGCCAGGGAATAGGTCACATCC
This sequence comes from uncultured Chloroflexia bacterium, assembly GCA_963700285.1. GTDB lineage: Bacteria > Chloroflexota > Anaerolineae > JAAYZQ01 > JAAYZQ01 > CAWANP01. The sequence continues at coordinate 232,705 of CAVOXA010000010.1, forward strand.
TCGGTCCGCATCGGCTCGTAGGGCAGCGCGGAAAGCACGACGTCGCAGCGCCCGCTCAACAGCGCATCGTACAAACTGTCAAAGCCCACGGTGACAAGCTTGGCCTGCAAGCCATCCTGCCTATCATCCGTCACCAGCCGGCTGGCCAGGAGCCTGGCCAGATCTATATCAAATCCTTTTAGCCGCCCTGTCTCCAAGTCGATGGATTCAAAGGGCGGCCAACTGGGATCCGTGCACACGAGCAGCACTCCCGTCTCCTGGATCCGCACCCACACCGGATCGATGGCCTCGGGCAGCCTCCGCAGCAGAAGCCACGACCCAGCCACGATCAAGACGATAGCAGCCAGCACACCGGCGGCCAGCCAACCCTTCGACAAGTTTCCAAGATCTCTGAGAGACCTGTGGAATCGTGTAAACCACCCGCCTTGCCGCCTCACGGTCCCTCTCCTCTGGAATAACGCTGTGCAGCGAAATAGATCGGCTTGGGTGTAAAATCGGTCGTGACAAAAGTGAAATAGTCCTGGTAGGTATTGGCCGGACGAGGGTAGCGAAAGGCCCACAGCACCACGGCCTCGACCCAAGGCCACTCTTCGGACGCCTTCTGGTAAGCGCGCTGCGTGTAGGCTGCCCGCTGCGACGGGCCCACCGCCTTGGTCCAGCGAGGATGATCGTTCCAGCCGCCCTCGGTGATATAGACGGGCATCTCGGCGTATCCGGCCTCGACCAAGAGCTGGCGGAGCAGCTCCGTACGATTCCAGTTGATCACGGCCGGATCGGCCGGTGCCTCAGGGGACAGGCGCCAGCCGTAGGCGTGGACCGCCAGCCCGTCCATCACCTCGCCCGCGCCGGCGTCCAGCATCCGGCGCAGGTATTCCAGATCGTTCATACCCTCCGGATCGCCCACTGGCGCCAGGGTAGGAGCCAGCGCGCCGCCCAGGACCACGATGTCTGGATCAGCCGCTTTGGCGCGCGGGTATACGGCGCGCAGCATGGCCGCATAGCTCTCCGGATCCACCGGGCGGTAGCCCCATTCCAGGCTGATGTTGGGCTCGTTCCAGATGACAATGTGGTCCACGCGCCCCTGAAAGTGCTCGACAAAGGCCTGGACATAGTCGCCAAAGGCATCGTATCCTTCTTCATCCAGATAGGTAAAGGTCGTCGCTTTCTCCTCGGGATCTGGACGGGCCCACTCAGGCACGAAACCCAGGCGGGCAATCACCGTTAGACCCTGGCGGCGGGCATGATCCACCACCAGGTCAGCGTGGGTCCAGTCGTAGCTGCCCGGCGAGGGCTCATAGTAGGCCCAGGGAAAGTACTCGACGGTCCAGGTAGCGCCCATCTCGCGCACCATCTCCAGCGTGCGCTTGATCTTCCACGGCTCAACCTCATCGGTCAGCCGCGTGTGGATGCCCATCTTGGGATCGACGCTGTGCACCCTTTGCTGCGGCCCCAGGGCGACAAGCGGGTAGATCGGCGCCCCCGCCAGGAGCACCACCAGCCCCAACAGAAGCATCCGCCCTGCCTGGATCCAGCGTCGTCGATTCAATCGCCATGGTCCCCCGACAACCGTTCTCATAACCGCCATTATACCCGCGATCGCCCCGGCAGGCAACGACCAGGGCTTCGCCCGCTATGGCTGTTGCAAAGTCGCGCTCGAGATCCTCCCGCAGGTCTGGCCATGTTCTGGTACCCAGCCGCATGGCAGAATCAGCCAGTAACGGGGCAGAAGTCAGGCCGAACCTGCGGGAGGATCGCCCACTGCTCCCGCAGGCTCCCCGCGCGAGTGCAACGTGTGCCTCGTGCAGGAGACCAGTTGGAAAGCGACTCTTTGCCAGACAGCAACCTGCTAGAGGGTCAAGCATGCCCGAAGGGACGCTGTGAGTCAGCCTACAGACGGGCTGGGGCTGGCCGGTTAAGATCAGCCGAGTGCGGGCTGGCGGGGGGGACATGCCTCGCCGTCCCAGAGTTGTTTGCTCAGCCAAGAAGAGAACAAACTTGACAAGATCGGTCCACTATGGTACACTGCGCCCCACCCCACCCCCTAGGGGGTGGGGTATCTTGAGGGAGTGCGGGAAATGGCCGAGGAGTACAAACAGGCAATTATCAACCGGTTGAAGAGTATCGAGGGGCATGCGCGCGGTATCCAGCGTATGATAGACGAGGATGCCTATTGCATCGACATCATCAACCAGAACTTGGCCGTACAGCGGGCACTGGAAAAGGTCAATAGCTTGATCCTAGAGCGCCACCTCCAGACCTGCGTGACCACGGCCCTCCGCAGCGATGACCCGGCGGAAAGGGAGAGGGTCATCACCGAGATCATGAATGTATTTGAGACGACAGGCAAGTTGTAAAGACATTTTTCCAGTTTCGTGTTGCGTGATTGCCACCTCATGGTGCACGTAACACGCAACGTGACTGAGGAGGTCCAGATGAAGACGATTACCTTGAGTATTCCCAATATTAGCTGCAACCACTGCGTGATGACGGTTAAGCGCGAGGCCGGCTTTGTGGATGGCGCCGAGTTCCTGAGCGGTGATGTGGAAGCCAAAACCGCCACGTTCCAGGTCGCGAGCGACGAGGCGCTGACCACCCTCAAGTCGACGCTGGCCGAGGCCGGATATCCGGCAGACTAGCGGACGAACTGGAAAGAGGTAGATCCGGGGGCCGGGAACCACCGCACCAGCACACTTGCCCGCAACTACCCAACTTATCAGAGTACCAATAACCGATCTATCACCATCCCGAGGCCATGTCGACCAAACAAGTAACCCTGCCCGTCACGGGCATGACCTGCGCCAACTGCTCGCTGAACGTAGAGCGCAACCTGAAGCGCTTGGACGGCGTTGAAACGGCCACAGTAAACCTGGCCACCGAGAGAGCATCAGTCACCTATGATCCCTCGGTCGTCGGTGAGGGCCAATTTCTTGCCCTCATCCGCGACATCGGGTATGATGTGGCGACGGCCAAGGCAGAACTACCCATAACGGGTATGACCTGCGCGAATTGCTCCATGACGGTAGAGAGAACACTGAACCGCCTCGATGGGGTCGTGTCGGCCAACGTCAACCTGGCCAGCGAGCGGGCCAGCGTGGAATACCTGCCCGGCGCCATCAGTCTGGCGGCCATCCAGCAGGCGATCCGGGACGTGGGTTACGATGTGATCATCACAGGGGAGGGCGAGGCGGCCGAAGACGTAGAGCGCGCCGCCCGCGAGGCCGAGATCCGCGACCAGACCCGAAAGTTCTGGGTGGGCGCAGCCTTCACCTTGCCGCTCTTTTTGCTGAGCATGGGGCGCGATTTTGGCCTCCTGGGCGCGTGGGCCTACGCGCCATGGGTCAACTGGCTCTTCCTGGTCCTGGCCACGCCCGTCCAGTTCTACGTCGGCGGTGACTATTACGTAGGCGCCTACAAGAGCTTGCGGTCCGGGTCAGCCAACATGGACGTATTGGTGGCCATGGGCTCATCGGCCGCGTACTTTTACAGTCTGGCCGTGTTGCTGTTCCCCGGCCTGGGTGGCCACGTCTATTTCGAGACGTCGGCCATGATCATCACCCTCATCAAGCTGGGCAAGGTGCTCGAGGCTCGGGCCAAGGGCCGCACCTCCGAGGCCATCAAAAAGCTCATGGGGTTGCGCCCCAAGACAGCGCACGTGCTTCGAGACGGCTCTGAAGTAGAAATCCCCATCGAGTCCGTGGCACTGGCCGATGTGGTGGTGGTACGCCCCGGCGAGCGGCTGCCGGTGGATGGCGTCGTCATCGATGGCCGTTCAGCGGTCGATGAGTCGATGCTCACCGGCGAGAGCTTGCCTGTGGACAAGGGACCGGGTGATGAGGTCGTGGGCGGGACGATCAACAAGCAGGGATTGCTCAGATTTGAGGCCACCCGCGTGGGCGCTCAGACAGCATTGGCCCAGATCATCCGCCTTGTCGAAGAGGCCCAGGGGTCCAAAGCACCCATCCAAAGGCTGACCGATCGCGTCTCGGCGGTCTTTGTACCAGCAGTCATCCTCATCGCCGCGCTCACTTTCCTGGCCTGGTTCTTTATCGGCGACGTGGGTTTCACCCAGAGCATGATCTTTATGGTTTCTGTGCTGGTCATTGCCTGCCCCTGCGCCCTGGGTCTGGCCACGCCCACGGCCATCATGGTCGGCACCGGCAAGGGTGCAGAGCACGGCATCTTGTTCAAGAACAGCGAGGCCCTGGAGCGAGCCCACGAACTCACGACGGTTGTCCTGGACAAGACCGGCACGATCACCAAGGGTGAGCCATCCATGACCGATGTGGTGCCGATAAACGGCAAAGATCTGGCCATTGGCTCATTGACCGGTTCCTCCTTGCTCCGCTTGGCAGCGTCTGCGGAGAGGGGTTCCGAGCACCCCCTGGGCCAGGCAATCGTCCGGGGCGCGGTGGAAGAGGGCCTGGAACTGGCCGAACCAAACGGGTTTGAGGCGGTGGTAGGTCAGGGTATCATAGCGACCGTGGAGGGCCGGCAGGTGCTGGTGGGCTCGCCGAGGCTGTTGGAAGAACGCCGCGTGGCACTCAACAGGCTAGTGGCACCCTTGGCGCGGTTGGAGGCTGAGGCCAAGACGGCGATGCTCGTGGCCGTGGACGGCGATGCGGTGGGCATCATCGCTGTGGCCGATACCATCAAAGAGGGCTCCGCCGAGGCGATCCGGCAGATGCAAGCCCTGGGTCTAGAAGTGGTCATGATCACCGGCGACAACCAGCGCACAGCCGAGGCCATTGTCCGACAGCTTGTCCCGAGCAACGTCGAAGGGCTTGCCCTTGGCGGACGAGAAGGGGCAGGCATCAGCCGTGTGGTCGCCCAGGTGCTGCCCGGTGAGAAGGTGGATCAGGTGAAAGCCCTGCAAGCGGACACGGATGCCACAATCGGCATGGTCGGCGATGGCATCAACGATGCCCCAGCCCTGGCCCAGGCGGACGTAGGCATTGCCATCGGCACCGGCACGGACGTCGCCATGGCCGCCGCCGATGTGACGCTCATGAGCGGCGACCTGCGCGGGGTGCCGCGGGCCATTGCCCTCAGCCGGGCGACCATGCGAACCATCAAGCAGAACCTATTCTGGGCCTTGTTTTACAACGTGATCCTGATTCCGCTGGCGGCAGGGGTCTTTTATCCATCGCTGGGAATTCACCTGCACCCTGTTCTGGCTGCCGCGGCGATGGCCTTTAGCAGCATTTTCGTCGTTACCAACTCTCTGCGACTGCGCAGGGTGAAGCTAATTTGAGATTCCAGATGTTGGATTGTAGATGAAATAGTATTCTCCAATCGAGAATCAAAAATCCAGAATCGAAAGGTATGGGTATGAGATTGAAGTATGGCTGGTTGATCGTACTGGTGGTCGTCGCATTGTTGACAGCAGCCTGCGGGCCGCAGGAAGATGTGCCAACGTTGGGCGAACAGGCCACCGCCGAGCAGTCAGAGGCTGCTGGGGTTGGTGAAACCCCCAAAGCAGCCGCTGCGGAGGATCCGACAGCGGAACCCGCCGAAAGCTCGGCATCTGCCGCAGAGCTGCCCGTCGATGAGGGTGACTGGCATGTACTGGGCTCGCCGGACGCGCCCATCACCATTGTCGAGTACTCGGACTTTCAGTGACCGTTCTGTGCCAGTTACGTCCGTGAGACGTTCCCACAGATACTAGAGTCCTACATCGGCAGCGGTGATGTCCGCTACGTATTCCGCAATTTTCCGCTATTCTCCATCCATCCCCAGGCTGCAAAGGCCGCCGAAGCAGCCGAGTGCGCCGGTGAGCAAGGGGCATTCTGGGAGATGCATGACGTACTCTTTGATGGCCAGGACCAATGGTCCGGCAGTCCAGATGCAGAAGATGTCTTCAAAGGGATGGCGAACGGCCTGGATTTGGACCAGGCCCAGTTTGATGCCTGTCTGGACGAGGGCAATTATGCCGACAAGGTGATCGCTGACTACCAGGAGGGCGCTGCCCTGGGTATCACCGGCACACCGGCCTTCCGAGTCAATGGCGCGGCCATGTCGGGAGCCCAGCCCTTCTCCGCATTCCAGCAGCAGATCGACTATTTTCTGGCGGGAGGTGAAGCTCCCAGCCTGGAGGTGGACTCTGACAGCTATCGCAGCATGGGACGGGCGGACGCGCCGGTGGTAGTCACCGAATTCTCGGACTACCAGTGACCGGCCTGTTCATCGATCGCCCGTGAGGTGATCCCAGACCTTATCGAACAGTATGTCGATACCGGCAAAGCTCGTTACGTATACCGCGAGTTTCCATTGACTTCCATCCACCCTGTCGCGCAAAAAGCGTCGGAGGCGGCCATATGCGCCGGCCAGCAGGGAAAGTATTGGGAGATGAACGAGCACCTTTTTGCCACCCAGGCAGAGTGGTCACAGGCAGCCGATCCGGCCCAGCAATTCAGCACCTATGCCACAGAATTGGAATTGGATACCGATGCCTTTGACGAGTGCCTGGCTTCCGGCGAGGGAGCAATCGTAGTCCAGGGGGACCTGCTGACCGGCGAATCGCTGGGTGTGAACGCCACCCCCTACTTTTTTATCAATGACATGCCCATCCGTGGCGGCCTGCCCATTGAGGCGCTAGGCCGCATCATCGACTATGCGGCCGCAGGCGGTCCCCCACCCGAGATTGTGCCCAGCGGTCCCGACTGGCACATGCGAGGAAACCCGCAAACGGCGGGGGCCATCACCGTGGCCTTTGTGGACTATGCCAGCCCCGAGTCGGCAGAACACGCCACAGAGGTATTGCCACAGTTGGTGGAAGAGTACATCGACAGCGGCCAGTTGGTCTATGTCCTGCATCCCTGGACAGAGGGAGAGGACAGCCCTGGTACCCTGGCAGCCATCGCCGCCGAGTGCGCAGGCCAGCAGGACAAGGGTTGGGAGATGCATGACAAGATCTTGGCCGATCAGGAGGCATGGACCACAGCCAGCGATCCAGGCTCTCACTTTGCTGACTATGCCAAAGCGCTGGATGTGGACTCGGCCGGGTTCGAGGCTTGCCTGGAATCAGCAGGGGCCAAGCTGCGGGCGCAGGCCGGAAGCGTGGTCGGTGCGCTCTATGGCGTGCCAGGCGCACCTATCTTTCTATTCAACAATGGCCAGGGGCAAGAGGGATCACCCAGCTTTGACGAGTTCAAAGCCGTGATCGACTCGATTCTCGGCCCTTAGCGACAAATATCTCAGGCCTCCAGAGTTGCAAACACAGGCTGTACCGGTGGTGGTACTGTGGGGGCCTGGGCTGAAACCACAACGGCGCAGGAACATGAAAAAACTCTTGTTAACATTGGCTTTCTGCCTTACGGTCCTGACCATGCCTGGCCTGGCCCAGGACACACAACCGGCTTCGGGAGATACGCCCACGCTGGCGGACCTCCAGGTTGCCCTCTGGCCAGAATATGACCGGCCCGAAGTACTTGTGATCTACCGGGGTCTGTTCGCGCCTGATACCGCCTTGCCGGTTCCGGTGGAGATCCGTATTCCAGCCAGCGTTGGCCAGCCTACGGCTGTCGCCTACGTAGACGAGGCAGGGCAGCGGTTCAACCAGCAGCATACAACCCGCATCGAGGACGATCAACTGGTGGTGTCTTTTGAATTGCCCACGCTGGGCTTTCAGCTTGAATACTATGATGATCTGCGGATGGACTCGACAGGGGTGCGCGAATACACCTATTCCCATACGGCAGACTATCCTACCACGGCGCTGAATCTGGAGTTTCAGGTACCCCCTACGGCAGAGGCGTTCACGCTGGATCCTCCTGCTGACTCTGTGGGCCCAGAGGGCGACGGCTTGACCTATCACCTGGTCCGCAAAGGTCCAGTGGCAGAGGGCGGCACTGAGGAGTGGACCCTTGTCTATCAGAAGGGTGATGACGAACTGACAGCCTCGGGCTTTGTCCAGGCTCCAACGCCGGTCGCTGCTGCACCGCCAGCAACAGGAGGCAGCGACAACACGACCGTTCTGATCTTCCTGGTGGCCTTTGTGGCCCTCGTCGGAGTCGGGGCAGGCGCGTTCTGGCTGGGCCGGCGGACTCTGTCCACCCCAGAGACGGTACCACCACCCGAACGACACAAGAGACGAGGTAGTGGGCAGGGTTCTCCACCCCCGCCGCAGCGGCTCTCCTTGTCCGCCCTGGAAGAGACGCCATTCTGCTACCAGTGTGGTACACAAGTGCGGCATGATGCCGAGTTCTGTCACAAGTGCGGCGCTGAGGTACGCAGAGGGTAAGCTTATTTGTTCATGGGTATCTTTCGAGTGAGGAGGTAACTATGTCTTCGACTATGAAATTCATCATCGGTGGCGTTGTCGTCGTGGTCGTCATCGGCATCCTGATCGCCACCAGCTTCTCCGGTTCCACCAGCGACTATCTGACCATTGCCGAGGTCAAAGCCCTGGGCCCGGATCAGGCACGCGATTCGCGCGTGACCGGCGCCATCGTCGCCAATTCGGTCGAGTGGAGCACCCGCGACCTGCACCTGACTTTCGCCATTGAGGATGAGACAGGCACGCTGCCCGTATCTTACCACGGTCCCCAACCCGACATGCTGGTGGATGCCGTGGAGGCGGTAGCCGTTGGCAAGTATGATCCTGCAGCCGGGGCCTTTGAGGCTGAAGAGTTGCTGATGAAATGCCCCTCCAAGTATGAGGAGAAGGAATAGGCAGCTGGACTAGAAACTCGGAGGGGGCGAACGCTATTGGTTCTCGCAGATATTGGTTACGGTGTACTATTATTGACCCTTGCCGCGGCCGCGTGGGCGACGGTTGCCGCGGTGCTTGGCGCCTGGAAACGCCGTCCAGAACTTGTTTCCAGTGCGCGCTATGCGCTGTTGGTCACGGCCGGCCTATCGACGCTGTCCGCAGTCCTTCTGCTCATCCTGCTTTTCAGCCACGAATTTGAGGTTCGCTACGTCTACGAACACGTGGCCACCTATCTCAAGCCGGCCTACGTGCTGGCAGCATTCTGGGCTGGGCTGGAGGGATCGCAACTACTATGGTTGTGGATGCTGGCCATCTTTACCGGCATGGTGGTATGGCGCAAGCCGACGTGGGACCGTGAGTTGCGCCCATGGGCCATGGCCGCACTGGCCTTCACCCAGGCGTTTTTCGCCTTCTTGCTCATCATGCTCACCAACCCCTACGAGCTCTTGCCCTCAGTGCCGGTCGAGGGCACCAGCCTCAACCCACTGCTCCAGAACTTTTGGATGATCATCCATCCCCCCATCATCTTTGCCGCCTATGCCCTGTGGACCATCCCCGCGGCCTATGCCTTTGCGGCCCTGGTCACCGGCCGGCTGGATGCTGGTTGGCTGCGGGGCACCAGACGCTGGTCCCTGGCCGCGTGGGCATCCTTGGGCATCGGCATCCTGGTTGGGGCCTGGTGGGCGTACCTGGAGCTGGGCTGGGGGGGTTACTGGGGCTGGGACCCGGTGGAAAACTCGTCCCTGATCCCCTTTCTCGTAGGGACAGCCTTTGTCCACGCGGCCATCATCCAGGATCGTCGCGATATGTTTCGCGCCTGGAATGTCTTTTTGGCGACCCTCACTTTTGTGCTGACCATCTTTGCTACCTTTGTCACCCGCTCGGGGCTGATTCAATCCGTGCACGCCTTTGCCGAGTCGCCCATCGGCTACTACTATCTAGGCTACATGTTGCTGGTTTTGGCCGCGACCATCGGGCTGATGCTGGCCCGCAGAAGAGAGCTGGAGGGAGAAGGGCAGTTGGGCGATCTCTTGTCCCGGGAGTTCATTTTCTTGATTACCATCCTACTGCTCCTGGGATCGGCGGCGGCGGTGTTGCTGGGCACCCTATGGCCCACCTTCACCGAAGCTTTGCGCGGGATGGCCTCCAGCCTGGGGCCCGACAACTATAACCAGTTCATGGGCCCGCTGGGCCTACTTTTGGTGCTGCTCATTGGCATTTGCCCCCTCATCGACTGGCGCAAGATCAGCGGCCAACAATTGCTCAAGAGCCTATGGGTCCAGGTGATCGTAGCTCTTGTTACCGCGGTGTTGTTGATGGTATTCGGCGTGCGCGAGCTGTGGGCCGTGGTATCCTTCGCTGTTACAGCCTTTGTAGCCACAACCATCGTGCTCCAGCTAGCCAAAGGCATCGTGGCCCGCATGCGGACCGCGAACGAAAATGTGCTGAAAGCGACGGTGCAAGCGGTCGCCAACAATCGGCGGCGGTACGGGGGGCAGATCATCCACTTTTCGATTCTGCTCATCGTCATCGGCATCACCGGCTCCCAGGCATATCAGAGCGAGGTACAGGTTGCCCTGGCCACAGGTGAAGCCGTGGACGTGAGCGGCTACACGCTGACCTACGAAGACTATACCTTCCAGCAGGTCGAAGAGGACGGCAACAAATCTCTCAACGAGGCGGTCCTTGAGGTCTACCGGGGGGATCGTAAAGTGGCGACGATCAGACCCCAGCGCAACCTGCACAGCAACGTCCAAGGTGCAGTGACCGAAGTCGCGTTGCGCTCCAATCTGAAAGAAGACCTATACGTCGTCCTGGCCAGTCTGGAAGCTGATGGGCTCGCCGCTTTCCAGGTGCTTATCAACCCCCTGGTAATCTGGTTGTGGATCGGGGGCATGGTCTTGATCCTTGGTACTTTGATCGCGGGTTGGCCTCCCCGCAAGCGAGGGAGGTAGGAATGGGCATCGTCGTTTTCTTTCTCCTTGCGCTCGTCGCAGCTGCGATCATTGCTTACCCGCTGCTGGAAAGCCTGACGGGGCGTGGAAAACCGAACCAGTCTCCAGCCGTGACCGATGGGGACATCGATCGCGCGGTGGACAAGCTCCGGCGGACACGGTCACAGGGGGACCATTCCTGCCCGGCCTGCGGCCAGGCCTACCAGGCAGGGGACCGTTTCTGCGTGCGCTGCGGCCATGATTTGGCCGCAGAGAAGGTTGTCCCAGCAGGACCTGCATGCCCCTCATGTGGTGCGAGCATCCACAAAGAGGATCAATTCTGTGCCAAATGCGGCCACCGCATGGATCTGGGGAGGCTGTCTGATGCTGCATCTTGACCGGAGGCTGGCCCCCATTTTTCTGGGGTTGCTGCTCGTCCTCACACTATCAACCGCAACCCAGGCCCAGGACGCAGGCGCCCTTGAAGGCCTGGTCGTAAATGGAACGGCAGGCGGCCCGGAAGTAGGCGCAGGGGTCGCCGTCACGCTGCACGTGTCTCAGGGTGGAACCGAGGCGCATACCTTTGAAACCATGACCGGCGATGGCGGACGATTCCGGTTCGACGAACTCGATACCAGCGCCGGCCTGGAGTACTGGCCAGAGGTCGAGTACCTCGGCGTGCCCTACCGCAGCGCAGAGCCATTCCGCTTTGACGGCGAAGAGACGACGCTGGCGACGACCATCACCGTCTTTGAAACCACCGACGACGACAGCGCCGTGGACCTGAACTCGGTCCACTTTATCGCCGAGTCCTTTGGCGAAGTGCTGCGCATATCCGAGATCCACCTCTTTGGCAATTCTGGGGATCGGACCTACGTTGGACAGCCCGGGGAAGGCGGTTCGCGGACCACCGTCAAAGTCCCTCTGCCCGAGAATGCGATGGGAATCGCCTTTGAACAGGAGGACTCGGCCGAGCGTTTCATCGAGGTCGAGGATGGCATCCTGGATACCCAACCGGTGCTGCCGGGCCAGGAAACATCCATGGTCTTTTTCTCCTATCACCTCCTGGTAATGGGCGACACGATCCCCCTGGAGCGGACCTTTGCCTACCCATTGGCCCACCTGAACCTGCTTGCCGCCCAACCGGGCTTGCAACTCAACAGCGAGCAACTGGAGATGCAGGGCCCTCAGTCGTTCCAGGGACGGCCCTACGACCTCTATGCCATCGATGATCTACCCGCCAATGCTCCCCTGGCCATGGAGTTTGTGCCAGTGGAGGTTCCAGGCGAGTCCCCTGCCGCCGGCCCGGGCGCGGAGGCTGTGCCTCCAACCGGGAGCCAGAGCACGGCGGGCACATCCACAAGGGGCAACCAAGAACTTTTGCGCTGGCTCGGCTTTGGCCTGGTGGCCCTGGTAGTGGCTGGCGCCATCGTCTATGGCGCGACCAGAAAGAAGCTACCCGCCACACCCAGGTCCGATGCCAACCTATCCGCGCGTCCAGAGACCCGGCAACTGCTGGTCAAGCTGGCCGATCTCGAGGATGCCTTTGAGGCAGGACGAGTGGACGAGGCAAGTTATGCGCGCCAGCGGTCTGAACTCTACATGGCCATCAAATCGCTCCAATCATGACCAAAACATCCGCGCCGGTGATCGAGGTGAATAAAGTGACCAAGGCCTTTGGCCATCAGGTAGCGCTGCGAGGCGTGGACCTGAGCCTGGCCGAAGGTGAGTTTTTGGCGCTCTTTGGTCCCAACGGCGCCGGCAAAACCACGCTGATCCGCATTGTCGCTTCGCTGATGCTGCCCACGGGAGGCGCGGTCCGTGTCCGGGGTGAGGATCTGAACAAGGCAGCCACATCGTTGCGCCGCCATATCGGCCTGATCTCCCACAATCCGCTGCTCTACGGCGACTTGACGCCGGATGAGAACCTAAACTTTTTTGCCCGCATGTATGACCTGCCCCGGGCAGGCAAAGAGTCCGCGGCAGCCAGGATCGATGCCGTACTGGAGCAGGTCGGACTGACCGCCCGGCGGCGTGACCCGGTGCGGACATTCTCCCGGGGCATGGTTCAGCGGCTGGCCATCGCTCGGGCCATCCTGCACGACCCGGAGATCATGCTCCTGGACGAGCCTTACACGGGCCTGGACCTACAGGCCGCCGACATGCTGCGGTCGGTGCTGCAGGAGCTGGCCGCCTCGAACCGAACCGTCATCCTGACCACCCACAATCTGGAACAGGGTCTGGAGATGTGCAACCGTGCCGCTATCCTCAACCAGGGCAGAGTCGCATGGGAAGGAACGCGGGCCGGTCTCGATCTGGCAGGCATGAAAGAGATCTATCGAGATGTGACCCGCCAGCCATCAAAAGTGAGACGTGATACGCGACCCACACCAGGCGAGGCGGGGCAAGCATAGCTTAGGGCTCAATGCCCTTGCCCGGTAATCAGCGGCCTGAAACTCCAACTATGAGCTACCTACGCAAAGTCACCGCCATCGTCTGGAAAGACATCGTCGCTGAACTCCGCACCAAGGAGATGTTCAGCGCCATGTTTGTCTTTGCTGTGCTGGTCATCGTCATCTTTAACTTTGCCTTCGAACTGAGGGTGAGCGGCGAAAGAGTGCGGCAGGTGGCGCCCGGGGCATTGTGGGTAGCCTTTACTTTCTCCGGGGTGCTGGGCCTGAACCGGGCCTTTGTCATGGAAAAGGACCGAGGATGCCTGGAGGGCCTGCTGCTGGCGCCCGTCGATCACTCGGCCATTTACTTTGGAAAGATGCTCTCCACGATACTGTTCATGCTCGTGGTCGAAGCCTTGATGCTGCCGGTATTCACTGCCTTCTTTGGCGTGAACCTTTTCGACCTGCGCCTGGTGCTCATCATTGTGCTGGGCACGGTGGGCTTTGCGAGTGTGGGGACCATTCTATCGGCCATGACGGCCCAGACGCGATCTCGGGAAGTACTGCTGCCCATCCTCTTGTTGCCCGTGGCCACACCGGTGCTCATTGCCGCCGTCAAGGCCACAGCGGGGATCCTGGACGGTCAAACAATGGGTGACATTGCCCGCTGGCTGCAACTCTTGGCAGCCTTTGCTGTCTTGTTTCCGGCGGTAGCGTTTATGACCTTTGACTATGTGGTCAAAGAGTAAGGTCCATGGTAACAAGCCATTGCAACTATCGAGCCAGATCTGCATCTAAGGGAGTGTAGGATGAGGAGATGAGACAGAAAAAAGACACATGGCTCCTGGCTTTGACGGCCCTTAGCGCCGTACTGGTGATGGTGGCGATCTACCTGGCGCTGGTTCGCGCGCCAGATGCGAACCTGAGCAGTGAGACGGGGCGCTATGCCCAGCGCATCATCTATTTCCACATTGCCACGGCCTGGGTTGGCTTTTTGGCCTTTTTCGTGACCTTTGTCGGCGGCATCGGCTACCTGCGCACGCGGGAAACGAAAATGGGATATTGTTGCCCTGTCGTCCGCCGAGATTGGCACCGTGTTCATGCTGGGCGTGCTGGTCAGCGGTTCGATCTGGGCCAAGCCCGCCTGGGGCGTGTGGTGGGTCTGGGACGAGCGACTGACAATCTCCCTCATCCAGTTCCTGGTCTACGTGGGCTATCTGATGCTGCGCAGTGCGGTAGAGGATCCCTCCAGGCGGGCGCGTTTCGCCGCCGTGTATGGCATCGTAGCCTTTATCTCGGTCCCCATCAATTTCATCGCCATCCGCATGTGGCGCACCCAGCACCCCCTGATGTTCGGCAGCGAAGACGGCGGGCTGGGTCCCAATATGATGTTTGCTTTCTTTTTCAGTCTGATTACCTTCACGGTCTGGTACGTGACCCTGATGTGGCACCGGATCCGCCTGGAGCAGTCGCGGGACAACCTGGAACAGTTGAAACAGAGAATCTTGGACTAGGAGGACATGATGACCTTTCTCGTAGCAGCCTATACGGTTTTGTGGGCAATCTCCTTTGGCTTGGTTTTTAGCATGGTCTGGCGCCAGCGCAAGATCGACTCAGAGATGCAGAGCCTGCGCGTGCTGGTCGAAGATGAGCCGCAAGCCGATCAAGAGTGGTAGCGGTTCGGCTCCACCGGTTTGTTCACTTGGGGGCGGCGTTGAACCCTTTGCACAGGTATCTAGCCAAGGGCGGTGTTCCATAACCACGGACCAGAGAAGACTGCAGACAAAATGGACTCGCAAAATCTGACCCTGGGCATCGCCTTCCTGGGCGGGCTGCTTTCTTTTGTATCGCCGTGCGTGCTGCCGCTGGTACCGGCTTATATCGGATACCTGGGCGGCACAACGGTCATGGCCGGTGAAACTAGGCAGGCACGAGGGGAAACCCTCCGAATCTTTGGCCATTCTCTGGTCTTTGTCCTGGGCTTCATGCTGGTCTTTGTGCTGTTGGGCGCTTCGGCCACGTTCTTTGGCCGCCTTTTGCTTGACTTTTCGCTACTGCTGCAACGGGTGGGCGGCGTTTTGCTGGTCGTTTTCGGCATGAGGCTGATGGGCACGGGCTGGAGCAAGCAGCGGTGGATAGTCTCCGCCCTGGTTGTGGCCCTGGTCACCTTTGTCTTCGCTTCGGGAATGGTGGCCTCGGGGCGCCCGGACTTGGGCGAGTACACCCTTGTCTGGTTGCAGGAGAGCCTGATGATGGGCCTCATCGTCCTCGCCGGGGCCGGCTGGAGCATGTCGCGCCAGATCATCCTGGCCGTTGGGGCCGGCATCCTCAACTTTTTGGCCAGTTTTGATACCCTGGTCCCCAACCTGGTGGCCAGCGTGCTGATCTCCCTGATCGCTATCTTTTTCAACCGCGCTGACCTCTTTTACTCGGAGAAAAAACTCGAGATCAACCAGAGCGGCCAGACTGGGTATCTTCGCTCACTGCTCTTTGGCGTCGTCTTTGCCGCGGGCTGGACGCCCTGCGTCGGGCCGATACTGGCCGGCATCCTCATCGTGGCCAGCCAGCTCCAGACGGTCGGGCAGGGCATCCTGCTGCTCGTCGCCTACTCGCTGGGACTGGGCATCCCGTTTCTGATAGTGGGTCTGGCCTTTGGTCCACTATCACAGCAACTGCGCAAGATGAACCGCTATCTGGGCGTCGTGTCCATCGTCAGCGGCGTGCTGCTGGTCCTGATGGGGATCCTGATCTTTACCGACAGCCTGACCTTCCTGGCCCAGTATGGCAATATTCTTGAATTCGAATTCTAGATCGTGTCGTAGACACGCCATGTCGCAGACACGCCATGTCGCAGACACGCCATGTCGCGAGACACATTGAGGACCAAGTGAAACACTGGAAAGCTCTTGTTGGCATATTGATGATCCTGGTGCTGGGCCTAGGCGCCTGTGCTGGTCCTGGCGCAGGGTCCGGATCGTCCGCGCCCATTGGCATCAACACGGGAAACCAAGCCCGCGACTTTCGGCTCAAATCCCTGGACGGCAGCGAGGTCTCCCTCGGTGACTTTCAGGGTGACGTCGTATTGGTCAATTTCTGGGCTACCTGGTGCGCACCCTGCCGGGCCGAAATACCGGAATTTGAAGAGGCATACCAGACCCACAAGGATGAAGGCTTTGTGATACTGGGGCTGAATGAACAGGAGGCCCCTCGAGCGATTGAGCCCTTTGTTGAGGAAATGGGCATGACCTACCCGGTGTTGTTGGATGAGCAAGGTCAGGTGATGAGCGAATACCGCGTGTTGGGATTGCCCACATCCCTGCTCATAGACAGGAATGGCGTGATCCAGGTACGGCACACAGGAATCCTGAGCGCGGCTCAGTTGGAAAAGCACTTGAGCAAGCTGCTGCCCAGTGAATAAACAGCGGCGGTACCAGAGCAGGAGCATGATTTGACGACAACCACAACGCCCGCTCAAGGACGGAACCTGACCTTCTTTGTGGACAATGCGGTATTCAAACTGGCCAAGCACTGGTTGCTTCTGGCCAATCTGTTCTGGGGCCTCTACGCCGGCCTGCCGCTGCTGGCACCTGTCCTGATGGACGCCGGTTTGACCACTCCGGCCAAAATCATTTACATCGTCTACCGGCCGCTATGCCACCAGCTCCCAGAGCGCTCCTATTTTCTGGGCGGACCCGAGCACGTCTACTCGGCCGAAGAACTGGCAGATGCCGGGGTGGTGATCAACCCCTTTTCCCGTGACATCGGCAACGAGACGGTGGGCTGGAAGACGGCTTTTTGCCAGCGAGACGTGGCCATCTATGGCTCCATCTTCCTGGCCGGACTCGGCTATGGCCTGATCCGGCGCCGGTGGCGAGGATGGAAAATGCCATTCCGCTACTACCTCCTCTTCCTGGTGCCCATGGGCATCGACGGAGTGCTGCAGCTCGTCGGCTTGCACGATAGCGATTGGATCCTGCGCACCGTTACCGGCGCGATCTTTGGCGTGGGCTCGGTCCTCTTTGCCTACCCCTATTTGGATGAAGGGATGCGCGATGTGCGCCGCAGCATCACCAAGAGGCGCGCAGAGGAGCAATCGCAAGAAGTAGAATAGGTCCTCCGCTCCCCCCCTCGCGTTTCATGTTTTGCTCTGCGCATGGTATACTGCCTACCATGTTCAACAAGGCATGGATCTATTTGGCCCTCATCTTAATACCCTTCGCCTTTATCTTTGACGCGCGAGCCCTGCTGGTCATCTCGGCCCTGTTGCTAACCGTCGTACCCATTGCCTGGTGGTGGAACCGTCACAGTCTGGACGGAGTCGAATACGAACGGATCCTGGACGAGCAGAGAGCCTTTCCCGGCGAGGTGAGAGAGCTAACCCTGCGGATAGCCAACCAGAAACTGCTGCCCTTGGGCTGGCTTGTCGTCCAGGACCAATGGTCTATGGCCCTGCCGCTGGAAGAAGGCAGACTCATTCCTTCTCAAACCGGCCAAATGGGCTTTTTTCGCACGGCGCTGGCGATCCGCTGGTTCGAGCGGGTGAACCGCCACTATCAGATCCGCTGCACGCGGCGCGGCTTTTACCCCATGGGCCCGGTCCACCTGACGTCGGGCGACATGCTCGGTCTCTTTCGCCAACAGCGGACCCAGGAACACCTCGACTGGTTGATCGTCTATCCCCAGGTCCTGCCCCTGGACGTCCTCGGCTTCCCGCCCAAAGAGCCTTTTGGCGAGACCAAAGCGAGCTGGCGTATTTTTGAGGATCCCAGCCGGGCCGTGGGCATCCGTGACTACCAACCCGAAGACGGTTTTCGCCACGTCCACTGGAAGGCCACCGCCCGGCGGCAGGACCTGCAGGTCAAGGTCTACGAACCAAGTACCAGCCACAACTTGGTGGTCTTTCTCAACGTGGCTACTCTGGCCAAGCACTGGCACGGGGTTCTACCCAAGCTCCTGGAGCAAGCCATCAGTGTAGCAGCTTCCATTGCCAGCTATGGCGTCGAGCAGCGGTACCTTGTGGGCTTGGTGGCCAACGGCTCCATCCCCCACTCGGACCAGGCGATCAAGGTACTGCCCAGCCGCCGCCCGGACCAACTGGCCCGGGTGCTGGAGGCGCTGGCGGCAGTGACCAACTTTGCCACCGTGTCCATTGAATCGTTGCTATTGACCGAGAGCGCTCGCCTGCCGTGGGGCGCCACGCTGGTCGTCGTCACCGGCGTTATCACCGATCATTTGCTGGCGACCCTCCTCCGCCTGCACGAGGTCGGCCGCCGGTTGGCACTTGTCTCCCTTGCCGAACAGGCCCCCGATCCCCTCGCTCTACCACCCGGGATCGTGATCCATCACCTGCCCGCCAGCGAGCTGCCCTTCGACGTCACATTTCTAGACGAAGAAGAGGAGTGGGCTACGGCAGGTTTATCCGAATTCGCACCCCCGATTCGCTTCACAGGAGCTGCCGGTGAGCAATAGGCTGGCCGCGGTCCTCCGCTCGGAATTCACCGCTACCAATAGCCGGCGAGAGGTGATCTATGTCGCCCTGGCCGCCGCAGAAATCTGCTGGGCGGCGCCGGTGTTCCTCCTTGCGGTCCAGTCCAGGAGCCCCCATCCACCCTACTCTCTATGGCTGGCAATGCTGGCACTGCTGCTGGGCTTCTTTTACGTCTACCGCCTGGTGATGAGAGCCGGCCTATCGCTGCGGCGCCTGCAAGGGACGTTCGTCGGAGTCCTGCTGGTGAGCATTGTCCTGATGCTGCGCTTTCACGTCTATGCTGATGCAGGGCTGAGCGGTATCGATTGGTTCCTGCAACCAATTCGCAGCTTTACGACTCTGACCTCGGGCGTCCCCCTCGAATTCATTGCCATGCTCACGCTCACCTACCTGTGGGCCAGGGGCATCCACCTGGCCCGCCGAAGCCTCTCGGCCACGAGCGTGGGCTTTAGTTTTCGCTCCGGGGTGATCGTCCTGATCGGCGTCACCCTGGCCATCAGCCTGCTCACTCCTGCAGACCTGTTGGGCTTTATCATCCTCTACTTTTTCTTTGCGCTGCTGGCGGTAGCGCTGGCCCGCGTCGAGGAGGTCAGCCGGGCGCCCAACAGCACCCGCGTGCGTTTCAACGGCTTTTGGATCGGTGCGACCATCGCTTCGGTCGGCATGTTGATCGCCGTGGGCATCGGCGTATCCATCCTCTTTTACGGGGGTACCCTGGAGGTGGTACTGCGCTGGTTGCTGCCGCTTCTGGTTGTATTCCAGGTCCTGATCGTCGGCCTGGGGTACATCTTCTTCAAGGTGGTTGAATTCATCCTCACCCTGATCCCGATAAATTGGGACGCGCTCCAGGCAGCCCTCCAGAATATGGCGGCAGCCTTTGGCAATCTGTCGCCGCCGATTACCGAGACTGCCGAGGTTGATCCCGAGGCCATGCAGCGCACCATGGGAGCCGTGCAAGCATCGTGCCTCACAGCCATCATCATTGTGATCATCCTGGTCGTCGTCGTGCTCACCTGGCGGAAGCTGATCAAGGATCGGGACCAGGCCGCGAATGAATCGAGGGAATCGATCATGTCGGCCAGCGTGCTGGCCAACAGCCTGCGGGCCATGTTCCAGGCCGGCCGGGACCGGTTGAGCCAATTGGCTGGACTGGTGGACCAGTTTGGCCTGGGCCCCCAGCTCTTGTCAGCCATCACCATCCGCCGCATCTATGCCAACCTGGTGCGCCTGGCCAGCAAGGGCGGCTATCCCCGCCTGGGGTCTCAGACCCCCTACGAATACCGGGAGACGTTGCGGGAGGCATTTCCGGGCCGGGAAACGGACGTCGCCCTGATTACCGATGCCTATGTCAGCGCCCACTATGGGCAGCTACCCGATAACCGGGAAGCGCTGCAGCAGATCCGCGAATGCTGGGAACGGATCCGTTCCCAAGGCATCCACGTGCCAGAACGTTAGGATGTATAGAGTGAGAGAGGGGGAAACCCATTTTCACCGAAGCCACTGCGGAGGCCCAGGCTGCCGCGCGATCAGCCGCGAGTTATGGTCGTCCTCGGCCCCATCCTCTGGCGCGCCGTCCGTGTCGTACACGATCTCCAGCCCGGCGGCGCGGGCCAACCGGCCCAACTCGCCCGGTTGCAGCAAATAGTCCGAGTCAAAGTCTGGCCGCGCGGCCAGGAATCGCTGGTTGCGATTGGCCTGGAACAAAAGCCCGCCGGGGCGCAATCCGGCGGCCAGGGCGGGCATGAGGGCACGGTTCAGGTAAAAGAACACGACGATCAGGTCATAGCGCGCGGGGGGGACCCGCCAGCGGGATAGATCAGCCTGGACAAGGTTGATCGGCAGCCCGCGCCGCACCGCCTCGACCCTGGCCTTGCCCAGGGCAAAGCCACTTGCATCCACGGCATCAACCCGGTAGCCAAGAGAAGCCAGATAGAGGGCGTTGCCGCCAAAGCCGCAGGCCACGTCCAGAGCCCGTCCCCCTGCCAGCAGGAGGTGATGCCGGGTTAGAAAGGGCTTGGGCTCGAAATGAGCCGGACCTTCCCCCGCCGCATACTTTCGGTCCCAACGCTCGCTGTCGGACTCACCCCTCATGTGCTGGATCCAAGGCTCCTGAGAGAATCATGGGTTAACCGCGGAGGCACGGAGAACACAGAGGACATTAAAGGACATCAAAAGGCAGAACAACTTCCATGAACTCTGGCTCTGCGCCGAGAACCTGTATGGGGCAGCACTCAACAGATCAGGCGCAGGCACTGGGGGAACAACTCGATCTCGAAGCGGCGGGCTCCGACGCCATAGATTTCGCCATCCGCTTGCGCCGCCCAGGGCGAGTCGCTGACAATCGTCACCTTCCGGCCCTGGGTCATTGTGATTGCCGGGTCAGTGACGTGGGTGCCACGCATGAACCGGGGCAGCCAGGACACCATCTTGGCCCGATCCACTTTGCTGGCAATACACAGATCCAGCAGGCCATCGTCCATCCGGGCCTCGGGGGTCATGTAGAATCCGCCCCCCATCCTCCGCCCGTTCATCACAGAGACCATCAGGCTGAGCTGGACGAGTTCGTCGTCGTCAATCTGGATTAGGGTCTCGGGTGCGTAGTAGTAGTAGGCCAGTGTCCTGACGACCGCCACAAGGTACAGGAGGTAACCACGGAGCCGCTTGATCTTGCGGCTTTCGATGTTGGCTACAGCATCAAAGCCAACACCGGTGCCGTTGCCAAAATAGAGGGGCTCCTCGTCGTCGGCCTTGATGCGGCCCACATCTACCAGGCGGGTACCGCACCGAGCCACAACCTGGCAGGCCTCCCGCGGGTCCAGGGAAAGGCCGGCGCCAAAAGCAAAATCGTTTCCGGTACCGATGGGGATTATGCCCAGGGCCGTGCCATCCGGGCCGGCGTTGGCCTGCATCAGGCCGTTGATGGCCTCGTTGGCCGTGCCGTCGCCGCCCACGGCAATGACCACCTCCCGGCCCCGGGCAGCGGCTTCGCGGGCCAGGGACCTGGCATGGCCGGGAGCGTCCGTAGTAAGCAGTTCAAGATCAAGGCCACTACTTTCCAGCCAGCCGGTGATCCGCGTCGCAAGGAGGGCGCCGGACCCTCGGCCGGCAGCCGGATTCAAGATGACAGTCGTTTTCGACATGGCTGCCTTTCTGGCTACGATCTGGCTACGAATTCCACCATATGACAACACCCAGAACGGAAAGAAGTTACTACCGTCCCCTTTGCCAGGACGATCCTCCCGCAGGCTGCGACTTGATGGAGCCTGCGGGAGGCTCTCGATAGACCGAAAGGTAGTTACTTGGGGCACAACCTTTGACCATTCACCAGGAAAATGGTATGATAGCAGGCAATTGGCCAACAACACTCAACTTGTCAGCTTGCGGCTCATGGCAGCATCTGGCTGAATGCTGAAAGCTGACGGCGGTACGACGTGAGACTACAGGGCTCTCGGGTTACCATCCGGCCCATGGGGCAAAAAGACATAGACGCGATGATCAGATGGCGTCCCTTTGCCGACCCCTTGTACCAACCCTTTGACTTTCCCCGCAACAGCAAGGCCGATCAGGTCCAGTGGTTCAACTGGCGAAACCAGGATGCCGGCCGGCGCCTCTATGCTGTCGAGGATGAGGCGGGCCGGGTCATTGGCAGCCTGACGCTGCGCGAGATCGACGGGCGGCGGTCGTCCCGGCTGGGGATCACCCTGGGCGCCGATTTTGTCAGCCAGGGCTACGGCAGCGAGGCGATGCGTCTTTTCCTGGACTACTACTTTGAGGAGCTGGGCTTCGCCCGGATGGTCCTGGACGTGGCCGCCACCAACCTGCGGGCGGTTCGTGCCTACCGTGCCCTGGGCTTTCAGCGGATAGGCCACCACTACCGGCCCGCCAACCACAAGAGCTACCGCACCGTCCGCAAAGATCCACGCTACCGCCACCTGCGTCACTTTTTCCAGCACCAGGGCACCTCGTACCAGGTACTGTTCTACGACATGGCCCTGACCCGCGAGGAATGGCTCGCCACACGCGAGGAGCAGGTCGCCACCTCTGAAAACAAGGCAGGTCCATAGGGATCTGGCTGCGAATCGCGCCTCCGCTCAAAAGTCCTCAGAGGCTTTCCCCGAACAGGTCCGGGAACCCCATCAAGTGTCGGTAAGTGTCGGTGATTCAATCCCGCATGCTCAGCCCGATCCGCCCCCGATCGAGGTCGATACTGACGACGGTCACATCGACGACGTCGCCGACGCTCACCACGTCCAGAGGGTTACGGACATAGTGGTCGGCCATCTTGGACACGTGGACCAGGCCATCCTGCTTGACACCGATATCCACAAAGGCGCCAAAATCCACCACATTGCGCACCGTACCCCGCAAGCGCATGCCCTCCCGCAGATCCTCCATCTTGAGCACGTCCTGGCGCAGCAGCGGCGGTGGCAGGTCGTCGCGGGGATCGCGGCCCGGACGGCTCAGCCCATCCAGGATATCGGCCAGGGTTGGTTGGCCAACGTCCAGCAGATTGGCCAGGCCAGCCAACCCAAACTCGTCACGAACCGCCCGTACCCGAGCTACCATGTCCCGCGCCTTCAGGCGGGTGCCTGCCAGCTCCAGCAGTTTGTTGACTACCGGGTACGACTCGGGGTGGATGGGCGTATTGTCCAGCGAGTTGGCGGACTCGGGAACGCGCAGAAAGCCGGCCGCCTGCTGGTAGGCCTTGGGGCCCAAACCCGTGACCTTTTTGATATCGGACCGCTTTTTGAAAGGGCCCTGCTCGTCGCGGTGGGCCACCACGTTGGCCGCTACCTTGGGGCTGAGCCCGGCCACGTGGCCCAATAGAGCCGGCGAGGCGGTGTTGGCGTCCACGCCCACATAGTTTACCACCGACTCGACCACGGCGTCCAGCGCCCCGGCCATCTGCTTCTGATCCACGTCGTGCTGGTAGAGGCCGACGCCGATGGAGCGCGGGTCGATCTTGACCAGCTCGGCCAGGGGATCCTGCAAACGCCGGGCGATGCTCACCGCCCCACGCAGCGAAACGTCCATGCCGGGCAGCTCCTGGCGGGCCAGCTTGGAGGCGGAATAGACCGAGGCCCCCGCTTCATCCACGATGGCGTACTGCAGGCCGGCGCGCTCCTGGAGTATTTCGGCCGCCAACTGCTCCGACTCGCGGCTGGCCGTGCCGTTGCCGATGGCCAGCACCTCGACGCCAGAGGCATCGATGGCCGCCTCCAGCAGCGCCTTGGCCTCGTCCCAGCGCTTCTGGGGTGGGTGGGGATAGATGGTGTGGGTGCCCAACACCTTGCCCGTGGGGTCCACCACGGCCACCTTGCAGCCGGTGCGGTAGCCGGGGTCGATGCCCATCACCACCCGGCCCCGCAGGGGTGGCTGCAGCAGCAAGCTGCGCAGATTGGCCGAAAAGATCTGGATGGCGTGGGCGTCGGCCTCCTCGGTGCGGCTGGCGCGCAGGTCCCGCTCCAGGCCCGGTGCCAGCAGACGCTTGTAGCCGTCGGCGATGGCCTCGCGCACCTGCGCGCGCGACGGGTTCGGCGACCGGCTCAGGAAACTGACCTCCATCAGATCCACAATGTCGTCGTCGGGCAGAGCGATGCGTACCTTCAGGGCCCCTTCGGCCTCGCCTCGGTTGATGGCCAGCCATTGGTGGGGCTGGACCCCACCCAGGGGCAGGCGCAGATCGTGATAAACCCGGTACTTGCCACCGGGGTCCACCTCAGCCTCCTCGCCGGCCACCGTGCACACCACGATGGCGCCCTCCAGCGCCAGCCGGCGCGCCTCGCCGCGCACGGCCGCATCCTCCGTCAGCCGCTCGGCCACGATGTCGCGGGCGCCGGCCAGCGCCGCGGCCTCGTCGGGCACCTCCTCGGACAAAAAGTCGCCGGCCATCACCTCGGGCAAGCGGGGATCCTTTTGGGCCAGGAGCAGATCGGCCAGGGGCTCCAGGCCTCGCTCCCGGGCGACGGTAGCCCGCGTGCGGCGTTTGGGCTTGTAGGGCAGGTACAGGTCTTCGACGGCCTGCAGCGTCGTCGCCGCCTCGATGGCGGCGGCCAGTTCGGGCGTCAGCTTTTCCTGCTCCTCGATGCTCTTGAGCACCGCTTCCTTGCGCTCCACCAGCCGGCGCAGGTAGCCCATGCGCGCCTCCACCTGGCGCAGTTGCTCCTCGTCCAAGCCCGCCGGTCATCTCTTTGCGGTAGCGGGCCACAAAGGGGATGGTATTGCCCTCGTCGAACAGGGCCACGGAGGCGGCCACCTGGGCGCGGGCCAGGCCCAACTCCCCGGCAATGGTGACAATCAGGTTGGTGTCTGTCATGGAACCCTCTACAAGCTTGAGATAGAACCAGTATACACCAGAAGGCTGATATAGAAAAAGAGGGCAGGGACCCGAGTTGGCCCGCACCTCTCGCCCAGGTTGGCCGCACACACCGCGCCAGGATTAAACATAAAAAGGGTAGACAGTAGACAAAGTAGACAAGGAGACAGACTATTATTTTGTCTACTATCCATCTCCTCCTGGCCCAAAAGGTCGAATGGTAGACAAAAGAGGGGGATGTCACCCCTGTCTACTTGTCTACTTGTCTCCCATTCGGCTGTAGTCATATGGCTGTTCCGGGCATCCAGACTGCACCTGGTTGGTCGCTGTGCGGCGCACAGCCCAGTTGCGATAGCTCGGGAACTGACAGGGTGTCCAGGGCATGGGGGCTGCTTTTGGTTGATTCTAAGGGTAGTATAGCACAAATGTTCTATTTTGTCAAGTGTTTGTGTTCAGAATTCGTTCAGATGCTCACCACAGAGGCACGGCCAGATGGAAGGCTGGTACAGCGGATGAGCGGGATTGGCGGATCTTCGCCCGGTAGTCCAGGGCCGAGTTCTGGGGGCAGATGCTGGCTGGCTGGATTGGGATACGCGACTTCTTAGTCGAGATCGCAATCTGTCCTGTCCTCAAAGAGGGTCAACTGTTGAGCCTGGCCGCCGGGTATATCGTGCAAGGTGCGCGATACCATCTCCTTACCCTCTGGCCCGCCTAACTGATTGATCATCTGTGTGATCTCCGGCATACAGTACTTGACGAACGACTCACGGACTTCTTGGCCTGGGTAACGCAGCACTTCCCAACCGTCCAACTGGAGCTTGCGATCTCGACTCCGGTCTTTGGCCCAACGGACCGGATCAGTGTGGTAGTGTACTCCATCAGTCTCAACGTCAATCTTGCCACGCTCACAGAAGATGGCAAAGTCCAAGCGGTACCAACCATCTTGAAGGACGACATTCCACTGGCGCTCAGCTCGAATACGCAGGCTTTTGAACTCGGCCCATACGCGGTCCTCGAGCGGGCTGTCGTCAAAGATATCATTGATGTCTCTAGCCTGGAAGAACTTTCGCTGAGTGGTGGGGACAAAAACAATGCGATGCCCACGTTTGCCGCGTATGGGGCGGGGAAGCAGGTCCAGACTATGGAGCCGGAGCTGGTAGTACTCTCGTTCCGACTTGGAATTGACTACTTCATTCGGAAACAGCTCCTTTCGCCTGCGAACACGTATGTCGCGAACGAGACCATAGTATCTGACGGCCCAACGTTCATCACCAAAGACCTTGGTCTGCCAAAAGGCCAACCACCTGGGCGGCCAGCGTCTAGGTACCTTGTCGACAGGGATCCGATACCAGAGCTGATCTCGCAAAATACCAAAGTCGCGCTCGTTGTTCATGATAGCGATGAGCACCTCGCCTCGGCCCGATTCTGGTTTTTTGGTCATTCCGGCCTCCTGACCCAGATCCAGCCTTCTTTTGTGGCCATCTGAAGGTCGTCGGGCTTTATCGCCCGCCCGCGGAGAAAGTCGAGTCCAGCCAGCACACAGAGGGCGGCATCCAGCGCGTCGTCGTTGTCCTCCATCAGGGTGCAGTCGGGAAGTAAGCTGAGGTGTTTGCCGAGGAACTCCAGGAGCGCTAGACGAGGGGCGCGTCCATCTCTCTTTTTGTAGCCCCGGGCGTCGATGCCGTAGGTGGCTAATGTGGCACCAGGGTAGACTTCAAGGACATGGATGCCGGCATCCAGTGGAGGCTGCCAGGCGAGGGGAATGGGCTGGCTGGTAGCCTCGCGCAGATCCTGGAGCAGGCCCAGCGCGGCGAGGGCGGTACGGGCGATGCGGTCGGCGCCGACGTCGAGGGGCAGTTTGCCGGTTGACTGCTTGACAGCCTTGTCGGTCAGGCGGCGGAACATGCTGTTGGCATCGAGGTGGATGGGGGCGCCGGCCTGATGAGGCTGAAGGTTCTGTCCCAGGCCGGCGGGCCAGCCCAGGGGAGCATCCAGAGCGAGCAAGGTGGGAGCGTCGGGGGAGGCCCTGGCGGCGACGGTGTCGACGAGGGAGCTGACCGTGGAGCCTATGATGACTTTCTCGATGCAGGTTGTACCTTCACGATCGTGGCCCAGGGCCAGCCCTACATTCTTGGGCTGTGTGGCGCAGTCGATGCCTATTATGGTGGTGGGCATGGTCCTCCTCGTTCACCTTCCAGGAGGCTGGGAGCATCTTCGTCGCAGCTTGGAGGCCATACTAATTCATGACACTCGCTATCGCTACGTCTTGAAGAGCTTGCTCCGGCCGCGGGTTTCGGGTTCGGCGGGCAGGGACTGATCTCGCTTGCGCTGACTGGCCCGATCCTGGGTAAACCATTCCAGCCAATGAGCGGGGGCGTCGACATCCTCAGCGCCATGCTCGGTGATGCGCTGGCGAATCCGGCACAGCACCGGGGTATTGACTGCCGCCCCAGCGACGATGGCCTGGCCCTTGGACAGCGCCGGCAGTTCTTTTAGTAGATCACGGCCCACACTCTCGACACTCTCGGCCACGCGGGCCTGGTCAACCGGGTTGACAATGCGCAGGATGAATTGGGTCATGCACTGGGAGAGCACATCGGCGTCCAGCTTGCCGGGGCGCTGGCTGATGAGACCCACCGCCACGCCGAACTTGCGCCCCTCGGACAGGACGGTCTTGAGCACCTGCGAGCTGACCTGATCCGCCGCGGCCGGGGCAAAGTTGTGGGCCTCTTCGACAAGCACAAAGGCCGGGTAGGGGAGGTAGGTCTCCTCACCCTCGGCGGCCAGGCGCTTCTCCGTTTGCATCCGGGCGTGAAGCAGCCGTCGCAGCAGCGTGGCCACCACGACCTGCTGCTCTCGCTGATCGACCTCGTTGAGCTGCAAGACGGTGCACTGGCCCGGTCGGAAGAGCCGGTCCAGGGGCAGGCTTTGGAGGTTGTCAAAGATGCTGGAGCCTTCCAAACGTGAATTGATGCGCCAGATGACGGCATTGGCCGTGCCATAGTCCTCGCCCTGGGCCAGTTCTGCAGCTTGTTCTTCGATGCTCTGCTCGTCCTTGCCGCTCATTTGGCCTTCGACTTCGCGCACAGCCAGCCTGAACTGGGCCAGCGTCCACTTGGGGCCGTACTTGCGCCCGACGAGGTTGTAGGCCCGGCCCAGCACATAGTGCATCCGCTCCGATAGATCGGGCAGCAGATAGCGCAGGTCGCCCAACGTCAGGGACGAAACGCGCACCTTGACGTCGCCGGGGCGGATGATCTCTACCCGGGGGCGGTACTCGTCGTCGGCGGCAAATTCATCCAATCCCTGCATTTGAGTCAGCGTGTCGTATCTTTGCTGGAATGGCTACTACACATGGCCGATAGGCACGGCAACCTCACTGCGTCCCATCAGTTGCTGCCAATGTAGTCGGAGGGGCATGGGGTCTCTAGTGTACATATCCGCCAACACAAGTAGACCGCAACGGCTTTTCCAGGATTCCAGCCCCAATCCGTGATCCGGTGAAAAGATTATAGCACTTGAGTACTCAAAAGGCAAAGTTGAGCACCTTGTCCAGTTTTCGGGACTTTGAGAAGTGTCTACTGTATTACCGCACGAGCGAACGCAAGGATATGGTTCGGGCGGCGCAGAGTAGGGAAGCCGAGGTTCGTGGCCCTACGCCTAGCTGAAGGCCTGGTACTACTCCCGAAAGCGAGTGCGAAAGAAACCATCTGGGGTGGATAAAACCGTCGTTACTTAACGAGATCTATCTGCACTTTTATCCATCTGCGATCCGAGATCAAGGCCCGCAGGCTTCAACCTACCTGGAAGCCGGCAGCTTCCAGGTAGGTGAAGCGGTCGCCGGCTCCGGGCGATGGCAGCCCGCGGCCGGCCCGCATGCTTTGGCAGCTACGCGGTGGGCAGTTATCTGAAACGAGGCCGGGTGGAGGGGTGATACCTCCTACGAGTCCCGCAGGTCTTTCCACATGCAGCAGCGCTTGTATTTCTTGCCACTGCCGCAAGGGCAGGGGGCGTTCCGGGCAACCCACTCCCTTGGGGGGCCGGCCATATCGTGATCCCGGTCAAAGCCGTAGCTGATCGTGGCCAGATATGCACGCTCGGGTTGCTCTTTGCAGATAAGGGTATGAAACCCACCGGTTCCGCTCCTTTCCGGGTTCCATCTTTCAGATCTCAGTCAGACGTGCCCGTGCTCAACCGCTCCAGGCCACCCCAATCGGCCAGGAAGTAGAATTCAACGCCCGACAGCAGGCCGCCATACCGCCGCAGCCACAGCTCCGGCACCTGCCGGTCGTTGCCAAAGACCAGAAACTTGGTCGACGCGCCGGTCTTTTCTAGCAACCAGACCTGTTCGGAGATGACCGAGAACTTGGCCGGCGGCAGCCGCTGGCCGTGGACCAGGGTAAAGTACTTGGCATCGCCGGCGATGTCGCCCTTGGGGGACACCATGTCCCATTCCTTGGGCACGCCAGGCAACTGTCCGGGCGCCAGCGGAATGCCAAAGTGCTGACTCATCACAGCCCGCGCCAGATCCTCAAAGGCCCAGGGGCTGACCTGCCCCTCAACCCCGGCAGCCAGATCGCGGTACGAGGCCCGCCCCGGTGAGGCCAGTTGGACGGCGGGCGATTCGTCGGCCCAGAAGGTCCACTGTCGCCCCCGCTGCTCGCCACGGATGAGATGGGAGTACATCAGCTTCTGGGTAAGCAGATAGACCTGCTGGTGGGAGCCGATACCGGTGGCCTCCCGGATCTGGCCGTTGGTCGCATAGTCGGGCGAAATAGACCAGAGGTAATCGAGGATGCGCTCTTTACAAGTTCTGCTCATTGTCGTGCTCACACTCCACCAGGCGATCTGCTGTACTTTTCGAGATCTGCCTGCACTTTTGTCCATCTGGGACCTGGGATCGAGCCCCACAGGTTTCCACTTTCCTGGAAACTACCAGCTTCCAGGAAGGTGAAGCGGTCGCCAGCCGGCCCAGTGATTCCTTTTCGCGTCCTCTCAACCCACCAGATGCACCCAGGGCAGTTCGTGCCGCACAGCATGAGCCAGGCGCCGGTCGGCGGTCCAGAACTCGCCGCCCAGCCACTCGGCCAGGGCCACATAGTGAGCGTCGCAGGCAGCCGGCAGGGAGAAGCGTTCAGCCAGATCGAGGGCACGGCGATGCAACTCGGGTTCACCGTACAGATGGAGCGGCAGGGCCAGGGCGGCTTTGAGGGCCATTCGCACCGACGGGGCGCCCATTAGGCCCAGCGCCTGGTAGCGGTACAGGGCATTGGCCACTTCGTAATAGAGCAGGCTGGGGGCGGCCAGATTCCGCCCTCCGGCGGCCCACTGCTCCCAGCATTGGTGGACAGTCTCGTCCGCCGGGTCAGCGACCAGACGGATGACCAGGTTGGCGTCAACGCAGAGCCACGAGGTACTCATCCCGTTCCTCCCGCATCCCGCTCAGGATCTCTTCGGGCGGCGGCAGGGCACGCCCGCCCAGGTCGGCCTCGATCTGCGCCCGGGCCTGGCTGACCAATTCCTTCCAATCCTCCCGTGGTTGGCCTTGGAGCAAGCGCTCGTACCTTTCCACAGAGAGGACAACGACGGTGGATTTTCCTCCACGCTCGACGATGACCGGCTCACCGGTCTCCACGGCCTCGCGCATTAGCTCGCCAAAATGAATGCGCGCTTCAGTGGCACTGACCACTCGGTCCATGCTGGCCTCCTAATCGATTAATTGATTGATTGATTACTCAATACAATTATACACCTTGTGGTCTGAGAGGTCAAGCAGGCATACCCTCACCGCCAAGGCGCAAAGGAGACCAAGAGAATCAGACAGGCATTCTTTGCGTCCTTTGCGACGCGCCTGGTACGTTGGCGGTTCAAGCTGTTGTGGCTAGCCGGCCGGGACGGCTTCCTCTACGACCGCCGGCTGGCGGTAAAGGCTGAAATAGGCGATGAAGCCGATGGCGACGTAGGCCAAGGTCTTGGGGATCATGAGCATGCCGATGGTAGGCACCTGCTGGACAAAGAGAATGACGGGGATGTACATGGCGTAGGAGACCAGGATGCTGATGCCGATCCAGATAAAGGGCCGGTCGCCGGCGCGGCGGGCGTCGCGCAGGATGAGATAGGCGATGCCCAGGCCCAGGATGGTCAGGGGCAGGTTGCGATAGAGGGACCAGGGCTGGGGCGGCACGGTGTTGTTCCACTGGTTGGCGGCAGGGATCATGATGAGCAGGCGCAGGACGGCGGCGGCCAGGAGCAGGTACTCGAAAGGGCCGTACTTTTTGTCAAAGCGGATGCGCCAGACCTCGAGCATGAGTACGTAGAAAACAGTGACCGTGATGGCGGTAGAAAGGGCGCCCAGGCCGACGAGCCCGAACTCCCGGCCAAAGATGGAGACGGTGGCTTGCAGGTCGCCCTGGGCAAAGGCCAGGACGCGAAAACCGACGTGGCCGGTATCGCCCAGGGCCAGGAAGGTAAAGGCCCAGCGGATAAGGCGGGCGACGCGCCGGTCGCCGGGGGCGACGGCGGACTCGTGGTGGGCCATGACGATGACGAGACCCCAGACGACGATGAGATAGACGACGTTGAAGGTAACTTCCATCCACATTCTGGCTGTTTCGGACATGAATGTTACTCGATTCCTCCTATATCAACAAGCTCACCGCAAAGACGCAAAGAAAACCAAAGATGTTTTTTTGTTTTCCTTCGCGTTCACCGACTCCCTTCCAGTCGGCTGCGTCTTTGCGGTTCAAGCTTTCACTTCACATACTTGTCAAACCAGGCGACTATGCGCTCCAAGCGGTCTACCCGGTGCTTGGGCTCGCCGCTGCGGGAAAGCTCGTGGCCTTCGCGGGGATAGCGCACCAGTTCGACCTCGCGCCCGAGCCGGCGCAGGGCGACAAACAGGCCCTCGGCGGCAGGGATGGGCGCGCGGTAGTCGTTCTCGGAATGGAGGAGCAGGAGCGGCGTATGCACGTTCTCGACGTAGGCCAAAGGCGAGTACTTCCACATCAGCTCGGGATCCTCCCACGGTGGGCAGCCGAACTCGCGCTCGGCAAAGCGCGGGATGTCGGTGGTGCTGTAAAAGCTGATGAGGTCATAGACTCCGCGCTGGGAGACCGCGGCCTTGAAGCGGTCGTCGTGGCCCACGATCCAGGCGGTCATAAAGCCGCCGTAAGAGCCGCCGGTGACGACCAGGCGCTCGGCGTCGACGTAGCCTTTGGCCAGTACCAGCTCCAGGCCGGCCAGCAGGTCGGGCAGATCGGCCTCGCCCCAGCGGTTGAGGGCCGCGGCCCGAAAATCGCGGCCATAGCCGTCGGAGCCGCGGGGATTGGAGGCAAAAACGACATAGCCGGCCGCGGCCAGGACCTGCCACTCATGCCACATGGAGGCTCCGTGGCGGCTCCACATGGCGTGCGGGCCACCATGTATGGACAGGACCAGCGGATATTTCTGCCCCGGGTCAAAGTCAGGGGGCTTGACGATCCAGCCGTGAATGGGCATACCGTCGGGGCCCTCGAACCAGAGGTCCTCGACATCGCCCAGGGTTCTCCCGGCCAGCCAGCCGCCGTTGGCCTGGGTCAGGGGACGCTCAGAGCCCTCAAGGTCGGCGACATAGAGGTCGTAGGGCGCGCGGTCGGTACTGGCCACAAAACCCACCTGGCTGCCATCGGGAGATAGCGCGTAGGCCTCGATCTCGCGCTCGCCGCCAGAGACGGTCTCGATAGAGCCTCCGTCCAGGGACAGGCGGCGCAGGTCGACGCGGCCCTTCTCGCCGACCAGGAAATAGATGGATGCACCATCAGGGCTCCAGCAGAGCTCCTGGGCGTGGGCATCCAGTTCAGCCGTGAGCACCCGGGGCTCGCCGCCCGAGGCGGGGATCAGCTTGATTTCGGCGTTGGCAATGGACCACACGTCGCCGGGCAGGCTGTTGTAGGCGATCCACCGCCCGTCGGGCGAGGGCCGGGGATTGTGGTCGGCGGTCTCGGGCCCGGTGAGGAACTGGGGCTGACCGCCATCCAGTGGGACACGAACGAGGTCAGGGTAGGAGAAAAAGTCGTCCTCACCCGGCCGGCGGTCGACGGTAGCCAGCAGGGCGCTGCCATCGGGCAGCCAGTGGGGATCGGCATAGTTGCGCTCGTCCTGGGTCAGGCGCTGGGGCCGGCCCACCACCTCGCCTGTCTCGACATCCAGGTCCAGGACGTAAAGGTGGGCGGTACGGTCGTCGTAGTAACTGGTGCCGGCGCGGTAGACAAAGCGGTCGATGACGCGGGGGTCGGTCTTTGCTGCCTCCGCCTTTGCCTTCTCCTCAGCGCGGCGCTTGATCTCGTCGGGATCGGGCGCCGTCTCGGGCTCGTCCGCGGCCGCGAGTTCCTGCGCCATCTCTGTAGCGTTCAGCCGCGAGGTGAAGGCCAGTCGCTTGCCGTCCGGGGACCATTGCGGCTCGCCAGCACCGTTCTCCATGGCCGTCAGGCGGCGGGCCTCGCCGCCATCGGTGGGCATGAGATAGATCTGGGGCTTGGTCTTGTCGTCGCCGCGGTCAGAGACAAAGGCCAGCCAGCGGCCATCGGGGGACCAGCGCGGGGAGCTGTCGCGCTTGTCACCACTGGTGAAAGGCCGGCCCCGTTTCCCCTCGCCGCGGGCAGGCATGGTCCAGATGGCGCTCTTGTAGCCGTTGATCTTGCGATCCATCTCGGTACGGACGTAGGCCAGCCACTGGCCGTCGGGGCTGAAACGGGGGTCAGAGAGACTCACGATGTTGTACAGGTCATCGATGGTAATATGGGTCTGCATCATTGGGTTTCCTCCGTTGTGTTGTTGGGTTCCAAAAGTTCGTGGCCGTTATTATAACCGTTTAGCGGGCCGGAGGACAAGTTGGAGAGGGGGGAGTGAAGCGTGGAGAACTGAGGGCCTTCGGCTTCGCTCAGGGCGGGCGGCCCGGGGAGGGCATGGCAAGGCTCGGGCTGGCCGATAGAGAGATCTGGACAGGGACGAATGGCCGCGCGCGAGGCTTTGGCCCTGGGCGGCGGTGAGTGGATCTCGGGTTGTGTGAGTCAGGTTACTCCTGGACGCGGTAGACGGTGTCGCCGGCACGCGCGCGGTCGGCAACGAGGATGCCTACCTGCTGTCCGGCAAAGCCCTCGTTGATGAAGCGTTTGTTGAGTTGCATGGAGGTGACACACTGTTCAAAGTCGGTGGTGGTGCCCAGAAAGTGGACGCGATCGTCCATCTTGAGGGTAGCGGTCAGTTCCACGCCCGCGACGCCCAGGCGGGTCCAGTAGTGGATCACGGTACCAATGGGCTGCAATTCGGCCATCGCTACCTCCCTTCGTCACCGGCAGGAATCCTCACGCCTGCGGGCTTTACATGGCAGCATCCACATATCGCTAGCTTCGATCCAGTGCCAACATTATACCCCAAAGCCGGCCAGGCTGCAAGGGCCGTCCCCGGCGCTGCTAGGGCTGCTGCAAAGTCGTCATCGCGAGTGCTCCATGGCACAGGGCGCCACTCTAATAGGAATGACACCTGACCTCGTCATTGCGAGCGGAGGCGCTTTTTGCCGGAGCGAAAGCAATCCCCAACTACACAAGTGGAGACTGTCACCGCGAGGCCTCGTGGCGGTGCCTCGGCCCAAACGGCGGGCCTCGCAGTGACAGGATCGGTGTCATTAGTAGCGTCAGCGCCTGTACCGAGCCTGCCGAGGGAAAGCGATCTCCACTTGTGCCCTGGGGATTGCCACGGCGCAAACAGCGCGCCTCGCAATGACAGTCCTGGCAGGCAGTGCATGTCAAGAGATAACGCAACAGCCCTGCCGGTGCTGCCACGGAGGATGCTGAGAAAAGCGTAACATCTGTCTCACCCTGTGTTCTCCGTCCCGGTGGTAGAGAACCGTGGTAAGAAGCGAGGGCGCCGTCCCGGCGCTGATTTCGGTTGAGGTCCAAATGATGGTATACTGGGAGCGGCCTGGATGAACCGCGCCGGTCTTTGGGCGGTTGGCGTGCAGGATCAGGTGACAAGGAGCCAACATGGATATACGAGCGAGCGTGCAAAAGATCACCGAAAACGTGATGCAGGTGATCGTGGGCAAGGAAGACGTCATCGAGCTATGCCTGGTGGCGCTGCTGTGCGAAGGACACATCTTGCTGGAGGACGTTCCGGGCATCGGGAAAACGACGCTGGCCAAGGCCATTGCCCGCAGCCTGGGCTGCAGCTTTAGGCGGATCCAGTTCACACCCGACCTGTTGCCTGGCGACGTGACGGGCATTCTCTATTTCAATCAGAAGGAACAGGAGTTCGAGTTCCGGCCAGGGCCTATCATGGCCCAGGTGGTGCTGGCCGACGAGATCAACCGGGCCACTCCCCGGACCCAGAGTTCCCTGCTAGAGGCCATGCAGGAACAGCAGGTGACAGTAGACGTGGAAACGATGAGACTGCCCCGCCCCTTCCTGGTACTGGCCACTCAGAACCCCATCGAGCTGGAGGGAACCTTTCCCCTGCCGGAGGCACAGGTGGACCGGTTCTTGCTCCGGATCGCCCTGGGCTACCCCAACGAGGAAGATGAAAACGAGATCCTGCTGCGCTATGAGCGGCAGGACCCACTGGAGGCGCTGGAGCCGGTGCTCCAGGCGGAAGAGCTACTGGCCATGCAGCAATACATACGGACCGTGCGGGTCGAAGATTCGGTGCGGGAGTATATCGTCAAGGTAGTTCGGGCTACGCGGGAGCACGACGGGGTGGAGCTGGGCGTGAGTCCGCGGGGTACGATGGCCCTGTACAGGACGTCGCAGGCGCTGGCCGCTATCCGGGGCCGCGAGTTTGTGATCCCCGACGACGTCAAGCAATTGGCACCAGCGGTCCTGACCCACCGCATCATCATCAGTCCCCAGACGCGCCTCAGGGGCCGGCGGCCGGAGGAGGTCGTGATGGAGGTCGTCAATACGGTACCGGTGCCGGTGGAGGACTGAGAATCGACTCAAAGGGGATTCTCAGATATCAGCAGTCACTCAAAATGCTCCAGAAAAGCCAGTACCTCCTGGAGCACCTGTTCCTGGGTCAGCCCATCGGTAGGCAGGTAGAGATCGCAGTGGGCGCGAGCGTGGCGCAGCCGATGATGTTCCTCGTCCAGGTAGTCCTGGTCCCAGCCAACGCCCGACCGGCCTCGCTTCCAGGCCTCGGCCAGGGTGACATCCAGGTAGACGAGCACGTCTGGCGGGTTGAGCCGCTGCCACATGTCGGGCACGTAGGAATGGTCCTGAGCAGCCGAGTGGGCATCGCAGCCCACGGCCCGCAGCTTGGCTACCAGCACGCTCTTGCCGGAAGCGCAAGGCCCCACCACTTTGATACGCATGGTCCCCCAACCTGCGAATTGACTCAAGCAGGCCTGCCGGCCTGTTGAGTTTTGGTCCGCGGGCGCCCCTTCCGTTCAGGTGGGCCGCAGGTCCAAGTCCATGGCTGCCAGCTCAGATAGGCAAGCGCACCGACAGGCGACGCACATCGTCGGGCTGCCGGCGGGCCACAACCGAAACGACGACGACCGTCACGTCGTCCCCGGGACGGCCGCGATCCAGCTCGACGGCGCGGGCCAGCAACGCGTCGGCCAGAGAGCGGGCATGGCCGACGGCGGGGCGGCCCTGCAACTGGCAGCGTACGAAATCTACCACGTCGAGGCGTTCCATGTAGCGGATTCCGGCCGACAGCACGCCATCGGTAAACACGACGACGTCCAGATCGGGCACGATGGGCAGTTCGTCAATGACGGGCCGGGTCCGGGCATGGATGCCGATGGCCTTGCTGGGCTCGTCCAGCACGCGCACCTCGCCCTCCGCGCCATGGGCGAGCAGTACCGGGCAGTGGCTGTTGCGCGAGACGACGATAGTTCGGGTCACCAGGTCCAGGGAGAGGATGTTGAGGGTGGCCGATACCTGCCCACCGCGCAGCGTGCGCAAATAGTCGTGCGCGGCGCGGGCTGCGGCTCCATCTCGAACCCCGTCAGCCAGAAGGGACACTGCTTTTCGCGCGACGATGTTGCTGATGGCCTTGGCGGATTTGCCGCTGCGCTGGCCGTCAACGACAACCAGCGACAGACCGCCGTGGGGCCGCTCGATCAGTTCCACACTGTCGCCGCTCTCGCTGACGGCGTATTTGCTGACCTTGGCCACGGCCACTTCAACCTCGAGTTTGGGGACAAGATCCATGGCTGCCGGCACGTCTCCTGTTCTCGAATGGTAGAAAACTCGCTGAGATGCCGCCATTATACCGTATCTGGGTCCAGGAAGCAAGCGCCGGTTGGGAGGGGCGGCGTGACGCCTGGACCGGCAGGTAGAGACGCCGCAGATGTGTCATTCCAGCGAAGGCGGGAATCCACTCCCGGCGAGCCACAGCATCCCTGAGATAGGGATTCGGACCGGTACAGTACTGTCTCCAGCCATCTGCCATGGCCCCGTCAATGCTTGAGGGTTGTTGCAGAGTACCTTGACCGGGCGATCCTCCCGCAGGATTGCGCTGACTGCTGCCCTGCTACTGGGTGATTCTGCTAGGATCTGGTGGTGCACTACATGCCAGAATCCTGCGGGAGGATGCCGAGCGCGACTGTGCAACAACCCTGGTCGATGCTAGCAGGAGGATTGCTGACCTATCCGGGCCGTGGTATAATGGCTAGCTATTCGGCGGTTTGAGCGATAGTTCTTGGCGCTCCAGGAGCGCGCTGAAAACGCGCATGATGAACCTGGCCCTGCGCCATGAGGCCTGTATGCGACCGAGCAGGGTACACGGTCTGGAAAAGGAATTGTAGGGTATGGATCGGAAACGATGGATCCTCATTGCAGTTGCACTTGTAGCGGCTTGCCTGTGCGTCGCCGTCGTGGCAGGTGTGTTACTGGTGCAGAACGTTCCTGGCGCTGCCCGGTTGGTCCATGGGGACCCGGCCAGCCCGACGGCGGGGCCCACGATGCGAGCGACCTTTACCCCACTGGTCCCCATCGCGACCTTGACCCTACCCGCTCTGCCAACGCCCACGGTCACGCCCAGTTCGACGCCAAGCGCAATGCCAAGCCCTACCGCGCTTCCCGGTGATACCGCAACCAGCGCCCCCCCGGCCGAGGCAGCCACGGAGGCGCCCTCCGCCACGCCCACCCTGGGACCACCAACCGCTACCCCTGTACCGGCGACGGTGCCGCCCACAGCGCCGCCCACGGCCGCGCCGCGGACGCAGTGGATCACTTTTGAGACCGAGCGGGGGGAATTGGGCGACTATGAAGTGTTCGTCATGGCGACCGACGGCTCGCGCGTGAGCAACTTGAGCCATTCCTGGGCCGACGATGTCGCCCCGGTCTGGTCGCCAGATGGCCGGCGCATTGCCTTCGTCTCCTTCCGGGATACCTTGGCCGGACGGTGGGACATGGGGCCTGGCTCGATCTGCGTGATGGATTTTGATCCTGTTTCCGGTGTGGGCGGGGGCAATGTGCGATGCCTGACGGACAAGGAGGGCAAGGATGGATGGCCAACCTGGTCGCCGGACGGGGGGCGCATCGCCTTTGAGAGCGACCGCAGCGGCAATTGGGACATCTGGGTGATGAACGCCGACGGCTCCGGGCTGGCCAATCTGAGCCGCAGCCCCGAGGACGAAGTGTACCCCGCCTGGTCACCCGACGGCAAAAAGATCGCCTTCACGTCCAAGCGGAGTGGGAACCTGGACGTCTGGGTGATGAACAGCGACGGCACCGGGCCGGTGAACCTGAGCAAGAACCCCAAACGGGACCGATATGCGATGTGGTCGCCCGACGGCACCAAGATCGCGTTCAATACGGCGCGGGATGGGGATCAGGAGATCTATGTCATGAACGCCGACGGGTCGAACCAGACCAACGTCTCGCGCGCTCCCAAGAGCGTCGAAGGTCTGGCCGACTGGTCACCAGATGGCAAGCGCATGGTACTCTATAGCGACCGTTCCGGCAACAAGGAGATCTTTGTCGTAGATCTGGCTTCCAACCAGTGGACCAACATCACCAACAATCCCGCCAGTGACGAGTTCTGCACCTGGTCGCCCTGAGGGAGAGTCTCTCTCGTACCCTTCCCGGCAAGCAGGGCCCCGCATGACGAGCGGCTAGCCGCTGCCGGCCAGCAGGGCGAGAACCACGCCGCCGGCCATGACCGAACCGATCTGGCCCGCCGTGTTGGCCCCCATGGCGTGCATCAGCAGAAAATTGGAAGGGTCTTCCTCCAGCGCGACGCGGTGCACCACACGGGCCGACATGGGGAAGGCGCTGATGCCTGCGGCGCCAATGAGGGGGTTGAACTTGTTGCCGCTAAAGATGCGCATGAGCTGGCCAAAGAGCACACCTCCAGCCGTGTCCAGAACAAAGGCCACGACGCCCATGGCCAGGATGCCAATCGTCCTCCAGTTGAGGAATTGCTCGGCCGTCATCGTAGCGCCGATGGCCAATCCGAGAAAGATGGTGACCACGTTGGCCAGCTCGTTCTGGGCAGCCTTGCTGAGGCGCTCGACGACCAGCGCCTCACGCAGCAGATTGCCAAACATCAACATGCCGATGAGGGGCACGGCCAGGGGTACAAGCGCCCCGGCTATCAGGGTCACAACGATGGGAAAGAGGACGCGCGTCAGCCTGGACACCGGCTGTGAAGTGTAGGGCATCCGGATGCGTCGCTGTTCTTTGGTGGTCAGCGCGCGCATGACGGGTGGCTGGATGACAGGCACCAGCGACATGTAGGAATAGGCCGCCACGGCGATGGGGCCCAACAAGTGGGGCGCCAGTTTTCCGGCCACATAGATGCTGGTCGGGCCATCGGCCGAGCCGATAATTCCAATGGAAGCTGCTTCGTTTATGTCAAATCCAAGGAGCGTGGCCAGCAGCAAAGTGCCAAAGATGCCGAACTGGCCGGCGGCGCCCAGAAAGGCCATCTTTGGATTCTCTAGCAAGGGCCCAAAATCGGTCATGGCTCCCACGCCGACAAAGATCAGCAGGGGGAACAGCTCGGTGAGGATCCCTGCCCTGTAGAGGATGTCGAGAAGGCCGTCGTGCTCGCCAATGCCCATGCCGGTCAGCGGGATGTTGGCCAGGATGCAGGAGAATCCGATGGGCAGCAACAACACCGGCTCGTATTCTTTGGCAATGGCCAGGTAAATCAACACCCCGCCCACAGCCATCATTACCAGGCGGCCCGGCTCGCTGAACAGTGTGCCCAGCCCTGCGGTCAGCACATCAAAAACGGTCGCCCAATCCATGGACCTGGCCTCCTATTCCACAACAAACAAGAGGTCGCCATAGTCGACGGTCTGCCCGTCGTGGACCTGGACCTGGCGTACGATGCCGGCATGGAGGGAGCGAATGGGACTCTTCATCTTCATCGCTTCCAGAGCACAAAGGACCTGGCCCGGCTGCACCTGGTCGCCGATCTGGACGGCGATGTCGAGGATCGTGCCAGGCATTGGGGCCGTCACCTGGAATGATCCGGCCTCGGCACTGGAGACCGAAGCCTGGTCAGAAAGGGCTGAAGGGACGCTGGCCTCTTCTACCGCTTGCAGGTCGACGCTGAAAGCCTCTCCATCGACAATGACCGTCAAGGGCGATTCCTTGGGGTCACCCACCTCTACGTTGTAGGACTTGGCGCCAATAGCGACGCGAAACCTTCTCACAGAGTTGTTCTCCCTTCCTCCAGATTGCTGGTCCATCGCTGGGTCATGGTCAGGCGCCGTGGGCCCAGGGACATCTGTCCATTGCTGTGCGAGCTACTCACGGCCCCGGTTGAGGCACTTTCACCAAGTGCGGGGCGTCTTCTATGGCCGACGGTCCAGCGCTTGGGCGCGATGGGATGCCTGCCAGGGGCTGGTCGTGTCTGGCCTGTGGGCCACATCCCAGGCGCCGGCAGCGTGGCTTTCGTTCTGAGCCCCGGCCCTGACGATGGCGGCCACCACGGCGGCCACCACGGCCCGTTCTTCCGACTCGTCCCCGGGCTCAGGCGCTTTGTCTTTGAAAGTGGATCGAGGGCGAAAAAGACGCCCCATCAGTAAGATGGCCAGCACGATCAACCCCAAGGCCAGGAACACAAGTCCCATGCCTATAACGGTGATGGCCAGGCCCTGGAGCACTGTATCCAAGTTCAAGATCATGCCTCCGTACAAGAACCGGTAACAAACCAAGTCGGACTCCAGGCCTGGAGTCCGACTTGGTAAGGCGTTGGCAAAACGATCAGAAGTACATGTACTTGTTCCACACTTCGGGTGCGCTAGCCCCCTCCAGCAGCGTGAAGGCCAGGTAGCGGGGCCGGCGCGGCTGGCAGCGCAGCGGCATCCCCGCTTCGTCAGGCGTGCGGTTGCCTTTGCGGCGGTTGCATGGCCCACAGGCAGTAGCCACGTTCTCCCAGCGGGTCTCGCCCCCCCGAGAACGAGGCAGCACGTGATCGATGGTCAGACTGGGCCTTGCCTGGCTGGGCGCCGCAGTACTGACAGGTATAGTGGTCGCGGGCCATGACGGTCCGGCGAGAGACAGGTAAGGAAATTCGTCGCGGGATGCGCACATAGTAGACGAGGCGAATGACGAGAGGCACGGGCAAGGCAAGCTGTTCCGAGCGCAGCCAAGCCTCGGCCGCCTCCACAATCTCCGCCTTCTCCTTGAGAAGAAGAAGCACAGCGCGGCGCACTGAAACCACGTTCAGCGGCTCGTAGGTTGCGTTCAGGACCAACACGTGGTTCATGGTCCGCTCTTCTTTCCCTCCACCTCGACAGGGGGCAAGCCATCACCTAGCTCAACCAGTGGGCCCTGCAGGATTCGAACCTGCGACCAACCGGTTATGAGCCGGTCGCTCTGCCGCTGAGCTAAGGGCCCGGCAGACTCGGGGGCGAGGATTCGAACCTCGATATAGGGTTCCAAAGACCCTTGTCCTGCCATTAGACGACCCCCGAACGTATGAGCGCAGCTATTTTAGCACAAGTGTTATGAAACTGCAAGCGTACTCCCGCGCCGAGTAGGGACGATTGCCGAATCGTTGGTTTGCCGAATTGGGGCTTGACAAACCAGGCCATATCCTATATACTATAGACAGCAGGCTATTTCTTATGGATCTTTCTGAGTTGAGGATCCATTGACTGGCCCAATCCGATCTGTTCGAGAGGCTCGAGTCCATCCACCCGCACGGAGGGGGTGGGTTACCCATGCAGGAGTGAGACAGGGAGAATGGGTTGAATGAGCACTAGAGAATCTGCGCTGGCCGGGGTGGAGAGGATTCAGAGAGGGCCTCTGCGAGAGCAGGTTCAAGCCCAGGTCAAGGGCCTCATCCTGACCAACGGCCTGCAACCTGGCCAACCCATCGTCATCGACCGGCTGGCCAGTGAGCTTGGCGTTAGCCACACACCAGTGCGCGAAGCCCTGGCTATGCTACAGCATGACGGCCTCGTACGGATGCGCCCATACGGGCACCCCAGGGTTACCGAGATCGAAATCTCCGACGTACATGAAGTGTATGAGATGCGTATCGTGCTCGAGGGTTGGGCCATCAGGAGGGCCACGCCAGTATTGCCCGAAGGGGAACTCGATGAGATGGAAAGGACATTGAATCGTGCCCGCCAGGATGCGGAACGCTCTCGGTTTGACTCTCATCTGGCATCGGACCTGGCAATACACGGGATGATCTTGGGCTCAAACGGGAACAAACTCTTTGCTCGCCTGGCACAATTGGTCAGTGACCGGTCCGTTCGCATCCGATCCTTGGCCGAATCCATTGCACCCGCAAGGACGGTACTTTTAATCGTCAGTGAGCATTTTGCGCTGTTGGAAGCACTGCGAACCCGCGATCCTGAGCTGGCCCACGCATCTCTCAACGCACACCTGGAGGCTGGGATGGTGCGAACGATTGGTGCTTTGGAGGAGATCAGATCAAGTGATACCTGAACATACCGGAGGGGAATCAGCAGACTGCGGCATCCCGGTGGCAGCTAGGGACTGGTCAAAGTACAAAGAAAAGGAGGTGACTTTTTCGGACAAACCACGACCGCGCCCAGAGGGTAGCGATGCCAAAGCAGGCAACCCAAGGTTCTAAGGAGGTGATGCGACTGGGCACTTGATCGTCTTCCATTAGCACAGATCGAAACAGATCCACCATTCACCATTGACGAGGAGGAAAGGAAAATGAAACAGCTCAGTATTGTACTCTGTCTGGTCGTGATCGTTTCATTGGTGGCTGCCTGTGGTGGTGCGGAGCCACAGGTCATCAAAGAGACTGTCATCGTCGAACAGACGGTCAAGGAGACCGTCATCGTGGAAGGCACCGCCCAGGTGGTAGAGAAGGTGGTGACCGAGATCGTGGAAAAAGAGGTCGAGAAGGTGATCACCGCCACTCCCAAAGAGGAAGAGGAAACCTTTGTGATCGTCGGTGACCCCCAATCGCTCGAGTTTCTCAATCTGATGTATACTCAGGGAGGAAACTCACTGCTCGCTTCCAAGCTGGCCCAGCGAGGGCTGCTTTGGCTCGACGAGAACGGCAACTGGGTACCCGAGGCGGCGACCGAGGTCCCTTCGGCTGACAATGGTGGGATTTCCGGCAACAGTGTCACGTACAAGCTCCGAGAGGGCCTGACCTTCCACGATGGCACCCCCTTAACAGCCGACGCCTTTAAGGCTACCTGGGAGGCCATTATGGATCCGGGCAACACACCTATTACCCGCACCGGATACGACAAGATCGAGTCGATTGACACACCAGACGACTATACGCTGACGATCAACTTTGCGGAGCCCTATGCGTCGTGGCCTATCCTCTTTGACTATGTATTCCCCAGACACGTCATCGAAGAGAACTCCCCTGGGCTGGATGAATCTGAGGCCATGCGGCAACCAGTGGGCATTGGTCCCTACAAAGTCATCGAATGGAGGCCAGGTGAATACATCGAATACGAAGCTTTTGATGGCTATTGGCGGGGCCGGCCCAATATCGACCGTCTGATCTGGCGC
This sequence comes from uncultured Chloroflexia bacterium, assembly GCA_963700285.1. GTDB lineage: Bacteria > Chloroflexota > Anaerolineae > JAAYZQ01 > JAAYZQ01 > CAWANP01. The sequence continues at coordinate 276,502 of CAVOXA010000010.1, forward strand.
ATCATCCCCAGTGACGAGGCGCTGGTCGCTGCGCTCGAAGCTGGAGAAGTCGATATTCTCAGGTCTACGCCATCAACGTACATGCCTCACCTCATGGAACTTGAGGAACAGGGCATGATTGCGATGTATCCCCCCATAGGCGGCGGCATGGGCTCAGAGCGTTATCACATGAACCCTGGCGTGCCTATCTTCCAGAATCACAATGTCCGCCTCGCACTCCAACATGCCGTGGACAAGCAGAAAATCATCAACGAAGTACTGGAAGTTCCGGCGATGATCCCCTACCCTAGCGAGTGGAACGGCAATCCCTACGTCAACACCGAGCTTGTGGACTATGAGTACGATCCAGAGCTGGCTGCCCAGTTGCTGGATGAGGTGGGCTGGAGGGATGAAGACGGCGATGGCATACGAGAAGCACACAATGTGGGATATGGTGACATCGCAGACGGTACGCCCATGAGCTTTGTCCATACCACAACCACCGAGAGCCAACAGCGGGAGAACGTACAACTCGTCGTCCAGCAGATGTTCAAGGACATTGGCGTCGACATGCAGATCGAAAACCGGCAGTCCGCGATCTTGTTCACTACGTGGGACCAGGGTGGTGGTTGGTCTCATGGCGATTACGAGATGGCCGGCTGGGCTGATTCCATCAGGACACCCGAGCCCGAGGCATCCCAGCGATTCCTATGCAGCCAGATCGCCTCTGAAGAGAACCCAGGCGGAGCGCAGTGGATGCGCTACTGCAACCCTGAAGTAGACGAATTGCTCCTGGCCCAGCAAACGGAGTTTGATCCTGCAAAGCGAAGAGAGCTTCTCTGGCAGGCCCAGCAACTCATTCACGACGATGCCTACACGATCCATCTATTCAGAACACTCACTGACCTCGCTGCGGATGCCGAGCTACAGCACTTGGAAAACCGCCCCTATGTCGCCTTTGTCGGCAACATCGAGGAACTGGAATGGTAGGAGCTTGAGATAGCAGTCCTAGAATGTCCGGGGACCCCTAGTTTGTGAGGGCTGGGGGTCCCCGTAGGCTAAAGCTCGAGACAGGGAGGAACTCTGGGGGGAAGGTTGGATTGTCCCGCATTGCCTCGGCACGGTAGCAACAGTGCTCATTGCGGAATGGAGCGTTTCCGGCTGCCATTTCGAGAATCTCGGAGGTTCGTTCAGGATGACTGCCTACGTCGTACGTAGACTGCTGCAGACGATACCAATCATCCTTATCATATCGCTTTTTGGTTTCATGATCATCAGCGCGACCGGTGATCCGTTGGCTGCCTATACGGTCGATGCCTCCCTTTCCGGGGAAGATATCGCCCGCTTGCGCGCCAAATATGGCCTGGACCAACCCGTTCCTATCCAGTACTTGAACTGGCTGAGGAACTTGGTCGTCGGTGATTGGGGTCGCTCCTTCTACACCAAGAAACTTGTTTTCGACATGGTGATCGAAACGCTGCCGAATACGCTGCTCTTGGTCACAGTATCCTACACCGCGACCCTCATCGCGGCGGTCATATTGGGCATCGTCACAGCCGTCCGCCAGTATTCACTGCTTGACCATGGGATCACTTTGGTCAGTTTCGTCGGCATTGCTATGCCGGACTTTTGGCTGGGCCTCCTACTTATCACCGCCTTTGCGATCCAGCCCAAGGCTGCAGGACTGCCCTACATGCCCGTGGGTGGGATGTTCGACCATCGGGTCGGAAAGACAGTACCGCAGGTTGCATGGCACGTGATTCTGCCCGCTTTTGCGCTATCCTTCAGCATGACCGCGCGTTACGTTCGATACGTTCGCTCGTCGATCCTCGAGGAACTGAGCCTTGACTATGTTCGGACTGCGCGATCAAAAGGTATGAGGGAAAGCTTGGTGATGGTACGCCACGTCTTAAAGAACGCGCTCCTGCCCCTGCTGACACTGATCGGGCTCAACATACCCAATCTACTATCCGGTACAATCGTGATCGAATCCATATTCGCCTGGCCAGGGATGGGTCGACTGTTCTGGACTGCAGCATCAAGAGTTGATATCCCAATTCTGATGGCTATGCTGATGTTTGTGTCCATTCTGACCGTTTTTTCCGCCGTGGTGACGGACGTACTCTATGCTGTGGTCGATCCAAGGATCAGGTACTCATGACCGGAGAGGATCCCGCCGCTATGACTTCAGCAGATAGCCACCCAGTTATCCAGCCTTCAGCCACCAGATCCCCAGCTGGCGATCAGCCAAAGAGTGGGCAAGATGGGAATGGCCGGGTCGCAACCGCGACCCTGGTGAGGCCCGAGGAATCGATCACCCGCCTGGTATGGCGACGGTTTCGCCGGCACAGACTGGCCACCGTCAGTGCAATGGTTCTGCTGGCTCTGATTGTGATCTGCTTCACGGTGCCCCTGTTCATCCCGGAGGACGCTGCCAACGAAGTTAATCTGGATGTAAAGTTGCAGGCCCCTAGCCTGGAACATCCATTTGGGACGGACGCAGTCGGGCGCGATCTGCTCCTCCGATGCATCTATGGGGGCCAGATCTCTCTTCGCATTGGCATCCTTGCTGCACTGCTCGCGGTGACGACAGGAGTCTTGGTTGGAGCGATTGCCGGGTACAATGTTGGTCTGGTCGACAATGTCCTCATGCGCTTCACAGAGGCATTGATGAGCATCCCTACGCTTTTCATCCTTATCGTTCTGGGCCGGATTCTCGGCCCGAGCCTCACCATTACCACATTCACCATCGGCGCGTTGGCCTGGATGGGCACAGCCCGGCTTGTCCGGGCTGAGATCCTTTCGCTCAAGGAACAGGATTTCGTGCTCGCTGCTGGATCGATCGGCGTGCCCCCGAAGAGGATTCTGCTGCAGCATCTCCTGCCGAATGTGGTGGCAGTGATTGTGGTTTCGGCAACACTCATGGTTGGTCAGGCGATCATGATGGAAGCAGCACTCAGTTTCTTGGGACTTGGCGTTCAACCGCCCACAGCCACCTGGGGCAACATGCTCAGTCGCGCCCAAGGCTACCTGCGCGAGGCCCCGTGGATCGCCTTCTTCCCAGGTTTCCTGATCCTGATCACGGTGCTTTGCGTCAACTTTATCGGTGATGGCCTTCGTGATGCTATGGACCCTCACGCAATCCGCTGAGCAGTACGGACTCTGGCAGTTGCGTGGGCAAACAAGGTGTTCGATCAGGGTCATACGTGACAGCAAGACATCAGAAGAAAGACGTGGAGGACAAGCAATGCGGATCTATGAAGCGGATGTGCTGATCGACGGCAGCGGCGCTGCACCCCAGCAGAACGTTGAGATTTTTGTCGACGAACAGGGCGTAATTCGAGACGTCGCCTCTGCCGGGACCAAAGAGCGACCGGCGGACGCTGTGGTGTATGCCAACCCCGGCAAGACTGCGCTGCCGGGTTTCATCGATGTCCATGTGCACCTGATGTTCGGAGAAGCCGGCCGCAGCTACAAGGACGTCTGGCACAACGATAGCGATTCCCTGATGGCGTTGCGCGGCCCGCGCAATGCCTACATTCACCTTCGGGCGGGTGTGACGACGCTGCGTGATGCCGGCGCCGTCCGTGACGTGGGTTTTGCAATCAAAGAGGCTGCTGAAGCCGGTCTATACCTCACACCACGGATACTCGTCTCCGGCCGTCCTGTGACCATCACCGGCGGGCATTTCTGGTGGTGCGGCCAGGAAGCGGACGGGACTGACGCAGTTCGCCGGGCCGTTCGCCAACTGGTCAAACAGGGCGCTGATTTCATCAAGATCATGGCCAGTGGTGGGGGAACCGTCGGTACGGATAGCACACGAGCTTCCTATTCCGTGGAGGAGCTAAAGGCCATCGTAGACGAGGCCCACCAATTCGGCCTCCGGACAGCAGCCCACTGCATCTCCGCCGACTCGGTGGTCAGAGCTGCTGAGGCTGGCGTTGACGAGATCGAACACTTTAACTTTATGCATCCGGACGGCAGCAGGACTTGGGGCCAGGCAGCAGCCGACACGATCTTGGAAAAAGGGCTCTTTGTAAGCCCAACCATCCAGACAGGCTGGAGCCGGATCGAGCAGCTTCAGCAGAAGCAAGCGGAGGGCACCCTGACCGCTTTGGAGCACCGGCAGCTCGAGGCCGGTCTCTACAAGACCAACTCCAAGCTGGAGTTCATCGGCCGCTTTCACGAGATGGGTATCCCCATCGCCGCCGGCACCGACTCGATCTCAAAGTTTGGTGACTATGCCATTGGGCTCGAGCTGCTGCACCGGGCCGGCCTGTCGCCGATGGACGTGATCATGTCGGCGACAAGTATAGCCGCAAGGTCAATCGGTATGGAGGACAAAGTCGGCACAGTGAAACCTGGCATGCTGGCCGACCTGGTCTATGTCGACGGGGATCCACTGGCTGACGTCAAGGTTCTTGACCAGGTTGCTGCAGTTGTCCTGAACGGGCAGCTTGTGGTTGACAAGCGGCTCGAATCGGCGGTGGATGTGCCGGCGCATGCAAAAGGCAAGGTCGTTCTATCACCGATCCCTGGATGCTAGGCCAGGGACCGAAGAACATTTCTCAGCATCGATTCCATACCACAAAGGAGGTTGTCATGAAAAAAGAAACTATCTTGGGGAGCCCGGGTGCGCCATATGCCAAGGCAGTGAAGGCCAATGGTTTTCTGTTCGTCTCGGGCAACGTCGCGGTCGATCCAGCGACGGGAAAGGCGCCAGATGGTATCGGAGCCCAAACCCGCCTCATCCTGGAGAACCTTAAAGGAATCCTGGAAGAGCAAGGCTCATCCCTGGAAGACGTCGTCAAAGTCAATATCTACCTTGTGAACGTTCGGGATTTTGGCGAGATGAACGCGGTCTATAAAGAGTTCTTTGGCGCCGAACCGCCAACCCGCACGACAGTAGGCATCCACGAATTGGCCCGCAGGGATTTCCTGATCGAGATCGACTTGATGGCAGCGCTCTGATGCCACGATCGGCAGGCTGCAGTACCTGCTCGCAGTAGGCGCTTTCCGTTCGCCACATATTTCAGTACGCGCCTTGGCGCTGAAGCATGCCCTGAGCACCGTCGAAAGCCGCCTACCACGAACCCCTATCGTGATCTACTGAGAGCAGGCTGAGTGACTCTGCCGTCACAGGGATTCAAACCTATGGCTCTGTCCAAGGTCGACAGGGCCGAAGAGGTGTCCCACTGAAAGGGAAGACAGCACGTGGATGTCCTTCTTTCCAGGTGCTGTCTTCCCTCAGCATCAGTAAAGAACTGACGGTTTCAAGACACCGTCTTTGAAGGGCCAATGGAATGTAACACCTGGAGGTCGAGATCTGGTGGGTATCGCCTTTGATGTCCAGGAGTTTTGGGGCCTGTCCGACGCCAAAATTGCATTGGAATCGGCTCTAGTCCCATCCTCCGACCCCATCGCCGCCTTTGAAGGGGCATTTGCGGATTACGTCGGGGGCCTGGACGCCGCTTTCCTGGTCAGTGGGCGAGAGGCGATCTACCAAGGGCTCAAGCTGGTAGGAGTTGGGTCGGGGGACCAGGTGCTCCTTTCCGCCTTCAACTGCTCCCGCGTGGCCGATGCGGTGTTGCGCTGCCGCGCTGTTCCCATCCTGGTCGACATCAGGCTGCCCGGCGGCGAGATCGACTTGGATCTTGTTCTTCAAACGCTGTCTCCCAAGGTTCGGGCCGTGATCGTCCCTCACCTGTATGGCATCCCCGTGGACCTGCGCGGTATCAAGGAGGAATTGGAGCAGCAGGACATCGCCCTCATCGAAGACTGCGCGCACTGCCTGGGCGCCTCAGTCGGGGGCACCCCGGCTGGAAGCCAGGGCAGCTTTTCCATCTTTTCCTTCAATACCGGCAAACCCATGACGCTGGCAAACGGCGGAATGCTAGTCTGCTCGGATCCCGGAGAGCTGGAATGTTTCAGGTGCTTGAAGGCGCAATGGAAAGATCAGCTTTCAGCAGACCCGAAAGGGGAATACGAGTACATTGAGCGGACGATGGAGGCGATGACGACCATGCGTCGCAGCGCCAGAAAGGGAAACCCGCCCAAACAGCCGGTTGCGGCAAAACCAAAATCCTGGCGACCGCCAGCCGGACACGCCGGGCTCTGGCTGTACAACCGTCTTCGTCCGGCCCTACCCCTCACGCATCCATTCAACGAGGAGTTTTTCGCGGTGGGAGCTGTGCGCGCCCATTTGGGGCTTGCGCTACTGCGCAGATGGCCTGAGATCAAGGAGATCCGCGATCGACAAGCGGAGTATCTCAGGGCCCGAATCCGCCAGCGGCCATGGGGAGACATTCCGACAGTGGCAGCGAACATTGAACCAGCCTACTACAAGGTGAATCTGTTCGCTGGAGAACTGACGGCAGCACAGGTAGAGCAGGCCATCACCCGCCTTCGACGTGCCGGCTTCTGGGCCGGCAGGTGGCCCTTCCTCGAGGACATTCCCCACCTCGTTGGACGGTTCCGGGGTAGATCCAAGCTTCCCAATATGCGCAGAATGGCGCGCCACGGCCTGCACCTGCCCATTCATCAGGAGATGAGTGATGAGGATCTAGATCAGATGCTTGATATCCTGTATTCGGTACAGCCCTGAGTTCGTTACATCTATGGTTGCAGAGGCAAAGTCTGTTGTCATCATAGGAGATGAGGAAAATGACGAGACGAAATAAAGTTCATCGGTTCATTGAGGAGCAGGCGGACCAACACCTGGAACGACTGCGGGATTTCCTGGCCCAACCAAGCGTCAGTCAGGAAGGCGAGGAAGGCGTCCGCGCGTGTGCGGATCTGTTGTTGGGCTACTTTCAGAAACTCGGCTGCCGGGAGGCAGAACTTGTGGAGACGTCCGGCCTTCCGGCCGTATGGGCCTACTATGACGCCGGGGCGCCAAAGACCGTGGCGGTCTATGGCTTTTATGACACCAACGTGCTGGGCAGCCATTGGGACTATCCTCCCTATGAGACTGTCGTGGCTGAACTCGCACCCTTTGAAGCCGTGGTATACGGGCCGGGTCCAAGTCAGAAAGGCGGGTTAGTAACCTTCCTGAACGCGCTGTCAGCCATCGAAGCAGTGGAAGGCAATCTGCCCGTCAACTTGATGTTCGTCTGTGAGGGTGAGGAGTGGTTAGGGAGTCCCCACATCCCCATGCTTATCGACCGCTACCGCGACTACCTGGCCCAGGCCGATACCTTTCTTAGCCCTACTGCCTGCCAGACAGCTACAGGGGAGGTGACCGTTTACCTGGGCAACAAGGGCTGCATTCACATCGAGCTGGAATGCTCCGGTGACCGATGGGGACGAGGGCCCATCGGCGGCCCGCTGCACTCCTCGCGCCAGCCGGTCGTCGACGCTCCAGTATGGCGGCTCGTGCAGGCCCTGGCCACCTTCTACGACCCCACCATCAACCGGAGCCTGGTCGAGGGTTTCTACGACGGCCTGCTCGAGCCCACGGCCGAGGAGCAGATTCTGATTGACGAACTGGCCGAGCGCTACCGGGGCCGGGAAGCAGCCGCCGTCGGCTGCGGGTCGGTACGGCACCTCAGCGGCGATGTCTCCGGGCGGGATGTTTTTGTGAACATGTGCTTCGAACCGACGATGAACATCAGTGGACTACGGGCTGGCTACACCGGGCCCGGGACCAAGTTCTGGACGCTGCCCCACGCAGGCTTTTGCAATATCGACGCCCGGCTCCCGGCAAACATGGACCCAGTAATCCTATTGCAGCAGATTCGAGACCACCTGGACCGACATGGCTATAGCGATATCGGAATGAAGGTACTAGAGTCCACGCCCAGCGCCCACACACTCACGATGCAGGATGAGGTCACCCAGGCAGCGCTGCGTGTGTTCCGGGCATGGGATGTCGAGCCGGTCATTTGGCCACGCGCGGGGTCAGGTGGACCCACTGGGCATTTCAGCCGTCTGTTGGAACTCAAGCCCCTAATCTCAACCGGCATGGGGCACAGTGGCCATGCCGGAGACAATGAATTTCTGGTAGTAAAGGGGAATGACAAGGTCGGTGGTCTGGTGGAATTGGCAAAGTCCTTTGTCGACTTGCTGTACAGCTATGCGGCCTACCCTGATGACTTCTGAGACGCGTCCAGCCATGGCCCCATCCTCGGGAAATGGATCAGTTTGACAGACGGTAGAACACGTGCTACACTGTCCAGACCATCGCTTCTGTCGACAATCGACGATATGGCGCCGATGAACGCTGGCATGGAGAGCCTGCCTGCCAGCATCTCTCACACAACAGAGGTCCAAGCACAGATGTCAGAGTTGCTTCCGTTGCAACCCCTCAAGGTACTAAATCTACGCGAGCATATCGAGCGCCTCGTCCGCAATGCCATCCTGGGCGGCGACTTTGAGCCTGGCGAACGCCTGGTCGAGTCGGCCATCGCCGAGCAGCTCAATGTCAGCCGGGCGCCCGTGCGCGAGGCGCTGGCCGGCCTGGAACGGGAAGGTGTCGTCGTTCACGTCCCCCGCAGGGGCTATTCCGTCATCAAGTTCACGGACAAGGATGTCCAAGAGATCTATAGCCTTCGCCTGTTGCTGGAGACCGAGGCATTGCGCCGGGCGGTGAGGCGCGCCTCCGAGCAGGATCTGGCCGAGATGCAGCGCATCGTGGATGAGCTGGGCGAGGCGGTACTGGAGCAGACAGACGCCGAGCGGATCGTTGAGCTGGACCTCTCCTTCCACGGGTACATCTGTCGCATGGCCGATCACAGCCGGCTATACGCCGCCTGGCAGAGCACGAGTACCCAGGCACGGATCCTGATCGGCTTGACCAGCCGGACGTTCTATCACCAACCTGAGCAGCCCAAAGAACTACATCAGCGCATTCTGGAAACCATTCGGAAAAAAGACCTGGAACGCGGAGAAGCGTACCTTACTGACCACATCTTGGACGCTCAACGGCGGGCGAGTCTGGCGCGCCAGCAAGTAGCGCGCGACAGACTGCCCGAAGGGAAAACGGAGACCCATTGATGAAAATCCTGATCATCAATCCCAATACTTCGGAGCAGATGACCGACAAGATCCGGGCGGTAGCGGAAGAGGCCAAGGGTCACGACTGCCAGGTCACGGTCGTCTGCCCCCAGCATGGTCCGATCACCATCGAGTCGTCGTACGATGAGGCCTTTGCCATTGCGCCAACTATCGACCTTGTCAGGCAGGCTAGCGAGGAAGACTATGACGCCATCATTCTAGCTTGTTTCTGCGAAGTTGGCGTTGAAGCAGCCAGGGAGATCTCGTCGATCCCGGTCCTGGGGCTGGAGGAAGCAACGCTGTCCATCGCCCTGCTGCTGGGTGAAAAGTTTGGCATCATGACCGAGAAACGCCCTCGGGTGGCGATGAAGGTACGTCACATCCGCCGCTACGGCCTGCTGGAGCGCCTGGCCGCGGTCCGCCCCCTCGAACTGTCGGTAGCCGAGCTGGCTGCTGATCCGGAGGGGACAAAGACAGCCGGACTCGCACTGGCACGCCGCATGGTGGAGGAGGATGGCGCCGAAGTGATCATCATGGGCTGCGCAGCCATGGCGGGCTACAGCGACGACCTGGAGAAGGAGCTTGGCATCCCTGTCCTGGACCCGCTCAAGGTGTCCTTGAAGGTAGCCGAATCCCTGGTACACCTGGGGCTGACCCATAGCCGGGTCGGGTTGTACGCGCCACCAACGCCCAAGGAGTTCAAGTAGCGAGAGCAGGACCTCGGAGGTTTTTCAGTGAATCGAATCATTCGCAACTTTGAGGTCCGAGAAGATCGGAGGGAACCTTGAAGACGCTAGATCTCATCGTACAGGGAGACGTCGTTCTCCCGGAAGGAACCATCAAGGATGGCATCATCGGCATCCTCGATGGAAGGATCGCAGGCATCTTTGACGAAGCGGTGGACCCACCCCATCAGGATGCCGTTCGGGTACCAGGCCAGTATGTCCTGCCGGGCATGATCGACGGCCACGTACACTGCTTCAGCACACCCAACGAAGGCTTTACCGATGCCACCAGGGCCGCGGCCGCCGGCGGCGTTACCACCATCATCGAGATGCCCTACGACCTGGGCCGGCCGGTCATGTCCCGGGACCAATTCCTGGACAAACGGCAGCGCCTGGAGGCAGAGAGCCTTATCGATGTGGCCCTGCTGGCAACGATCAAAAAGACGGGGGGCCTGGATCAGATTCCGCTGATGGCCGAGGCGGGCGCCTGCGGCATCAAGGCATCCCTCTTTGAGACGGACCCAGATCGCTTTCCCCGGATCCCTGATTATGAGCTGTTCAGGGCCTTTGAACTGATCCGCGAAACAGGGCTGCCCATTGGGCTGCACGCGGAGAATGACGAACTGGTTCAATGGACCACCAAGCAGGCTCGGGTCGACGGTTCTGACCCAGCAGCGCACTGCAGAAGCCGGCCCGAAATCGTCGAATCCAGCGCCGTGGTCAAGGCATTGGAGCTTGCCCATGCGACCGGAGTCCGCCTCCATATCTACCACGCCAGCTTTGCCCGCATCTTTGAACTCGTGGATTGGTACCGGCAGCAGGGTACGAAGGTCACTGCCGAGACCTGCACGCACTATTTGACACTGGCCGAGGAGGATATGGCCCGCCTAAAAGCGAAAGGCAAGATCAATCCCCCGCTGCGTCCCGCGGCGGAGCACGAAAAACTGTGGGCGCTATGCGCCTCGGGCCAGGTAGATATGCTTACGTCCGATCACGCGCCCTGGCTGGCTGAATACAAGACGCATCCCAACATCTTTGACAACGCCTCAGGCGCGCCTGGCGTACAGACCATCGTCCCCATGATCTACAGCGAGGGAGTGGCCAAAGGGCGGCTGACCATCCACGATATGGTCCGGCTCTTGTCACAGAAGCCGGCGGAGATCTTTGGCCTCGCACCCCGCAAAGGGCAGATCCGCGTCGGGGCAGATGCGGATCTCACAATCATCGATCCCAATGCCGAATGGGTGCTAGATGACGCGGACCAGCTCTCTTCGGCCGGCTGGAGCCCCTATCACGGCTGGTCGATGACGGGAAAGGTGAGCAAGACCATCCTGCGCGGCCAGGTTGTTTTTGACGGCGAGCAGGTATTGGCAGAGCCGGGGACAGGAAATTTTGTGCCGGGAAAGCACAGCCCGGGTATTGCATAGACCTCTAGCGCCAAGACCTGGGAGGTTTCATTGAATCGAAGATTCGCAACCTCCGAGATCTAGGCTTTTGTTGGGAGCAGGAGCAGAATGCAAGCAGATTCTTTCCGCGAGATTCCAAATGCCGAACGACTGGCAGCCGACATCGAAACCTTGGCGGCCATTACCAACCCGGAGCAGCCTTATACCCGCCGGCCCTTTACCGAACTCTTCCAGAGGGGCAGGCAGTGGCTTCGAAAAGAGATGGAGGCAGCAGGGCTGAGCGTAACCCTGGACGCGGCCGGCAACCTGGTGGGCAGGCAGGCAGGCCACGAGGACCTGCCACCTCTGATGATCGGTTCCCACACCGACACTGTGGCCGGGGGCGGGCGCTTTGACGGTGTCATCGGAATTGTCGGGGGGCTAGAGATCGTCCGCTGCCTCAATGAGCTAGGCATCCGCCTGCGACACCCGCTGGAGGTCGTAGATTTTCTGGCCGAGGAGCCCACCGACTTTGGCGTGTCCACCGTGGGCAGTCGGGGGATGGTTGGCGCCCTGTCTCCAGAACTCTTGGCCAAGACGAATGAGCAAGGACGCCCACTGTCCGAGGCGCTCGCCGAACTAGGGGGGCGCCCGGAGGAGGTTCCCGGTAAAGTGCGACATCGCGGCGACATCGCGGCCTATCTGGAAATGCACATCGAGCAGGGGCCAGTCCTGGATCAGGCGGGGATCCCCCTGGCTTCCGTGACCGGCATCGCCGGCATCCGGCGCTTTACCGTGACCATCGATGGCGAATCCAACCACGCGGGCACTACGCCCATGGAGCTTCGCCGCGATGCGCTGGTGGCTGCGTCACGCTTTGTCATCGAGTCCGAGCTGGTATTCCGCTCAGAGGCGAACTCGGTGGGGACGATTGGCTATATACAGATCAGTCCCAACATGGCCAACGTTGTACCCGGGCAGGCAGAACTGATCGTAGAGATGCGGAGCATCGATCCTCAGATCATTGACCGCATTGACGAGCGATTGCACCAGAAAGCGCAAGAGGTTGCTCAGGAACGGGGGATCTCTATCAGGATGAGCCCGCTGACGGATGCCACACCGGTGCAGGCCGATCCCAGGCTGATCGAAATCACCACGCAGGCCTGCCGCCAGACGGACCCACGGGCGCTCGTACTGCCCAGCGGCGCCGGCCACGATGCCACACAGATCGGCACCATCGCGCCCATCGGCATGATTTTTGTTCCGAGCCGCAACGGCATCAGCCACAATCCTGCAGAATGGACGGACATGGAGGATATCGCCCTGGGCGTCCAGGCCATGGCGCGGGCCCTGGTCCTCGCCGACGAGGCTTTCTAGAGCTGCGGAGCCCTGGCTTTGCATCCAGCCTTGCGAAGGCTCAACGAACGTGGTTCGCGCCTTCGCAAGGCTGTTTTCTATGGCAGGGTGATGGTCTCTTCTGTTTCGGCTGAACGGTAGATAGCCAGAACGACCTCCAAGGACTTTAGGCCGTCGTTGGCAGTTATGGCCGGTTCGCGGTCCTCCTGAATGGCCGCGACAAACTCCTCCGCCTGCCGGCAAAAGTTATAGTGCTGGCCTAGCCGGCTAGCAGAGGTCTGAGTTTCCAGCCGGGTCTGCAGGCTGTTGCTGCTCACCTCCACCGCTTCGCGGGTGACGCGCAGCATCCCCTCGGTGCCAAAGATCTCGGTCTCCCACACAGACGGTTGGGCCCAGTAGGCGGGCGCGTTGGCTGTGGATGTGGCTACGGCGCCGCTGGCAAAGGTCAGCAGGGCTACGGCTCCATCCTCTACCTCAGAGTCCGGATCCCAGCGACGAACCTGGGCCGTGACGGAGGTGACCTCACTGCCCACCAGCCAGCGCAGGCGATCTATGGCGTGGATGGCGGTGTACATCATCACCCCGCCGCCGGCAGCCTCTTTCTGGGCCACCCAGGCGGGCAGCTCCGGTTTGCGCGGGGCATTCATCACGCTGCGAACCACCTGGGGGAGGCCCACGCGGCCCTCGTCCAGCCACTGCTTTGCGAACTGGGCCTCGTCGCGAAAGCGGTGAACAAAGCTCATGGTCAGTTTGACACCTGCTGCCTGGCATAACTCGACGATGCGCCGGCCATCGTCGATGGTAGTGGCGATGGGCTTTTCCATCAGCACGTGGACGCCCTGCTCGGTGGCGGCCTCTGTGGGTTCCACATGCATATTGTGCGGGAGCCCCACCACGAGGATATCCAGGTCAAGGTCCATCAGGCGCCGCCAATCGGCGACGGCAACTCCACCAAAGCGATCCGCCAGCGCCCCGGCCCGTTCTACGACGATATCGGCTGTGCCGGCGATGGTGGCTCCCTCCGTCGCCGCAAAGGCAATTGCGTGGCGCTCGCCCACCTGGCCCGCGCCAATGATTCCTACGCGCAATGTCATGATCTACCCTCCATGAAAACTCGACCCGTTGCAGGGTTCCAGGCCTCAGACCTCCGAGGTCTGGTTGTGCGATCCAGATGTTCAGGCGGCTGACGGCCTGAGTCTAACACCGAATTGCAGCACACCCAAGCTCAGGAAGAAAAGGAATGTGGCAGCGTAAAAGATAACGACCAGCCCGAAGGCGTCGCCAATGGACGCCGCGGCGAGAGGCGCCACGGCCCCTACGAGGCTGCCGGGCAGGAAGAACAGAGCAAAGGCCAGCCCCCGTTGTTTTCCAGGCGACAGCTTGGCCATGATCGCGGCAGTGGCCGCCATACCCAGAAAAGTCAAGAAGCCATAGGTCAGGTACAGAACAACAAAGCCCACATTGTTGGGAATGAGGAAAGCCAAGGCATAGCACACGTAGGACAGCGACAGGATGAAGAGAAGCCACCTCTTCTCTCCGTACCGTACGGCAAAAAAGCCACCCAACACGGCGCCGGCGATCCCCACCAGCGTGTTGAGCCCGATGAGCGTACTGGCCGTAGGTCCAGAGAACGCCCTGTCGTCGACCATGTACAGGGCCATGAAAGACTGGCTCATCGAGGTGGCCATCGACTTTACGGCAATGTAAATCAGGAACATGATCATGCTGGGCGTGAGCAGCGAAGAGAACCCAGCCTTGGGTGTACCAGCGGCGGTGACTACCCCCACGTCATCTTTTGGCGCGGATCGGAGGAACAGCACAGATACGATACCCAGTAGAAGGGGCAAGGCCCAAAACAGGTACACCTGCCGCCAACCGAAGGCAAAGACCCCCATCAAGATGGTGATTGAAAGGGGGCCAAGGGCCACGCCCAAAGTCCCACCGGCTCCGTGAAAGCCCAACGCCTTGAGCCTGGCCCTGGGTTCGAAAAGCCTGGTGACAAAACTATAGGCTGCGGGGTGGTACACCGTAGTGTTGATGTACACGAGGCTGACAGCGACGATCAACACGACAGGGGTGAGGGCCTGACTGGCCAGAAGAGCACCCGCGGTGGCGATAGCGAGAGCAACTACGATCATCAGCCTGGAACCGAACCTATCAGACAGCAAACCCGTAGGGATAGACAGGAGCGCCTGGCAGAGAGCAGGAATGGCAGCGATGAGGCCCAGTTGCTGGAGCGATAGGCTGAATTCGACCTGAAGGACAGGGAATAGCGTCGTGTGGATGCGGGTAAACACGTGCGTGAGCATGTGCGTCATGGTCATGACGAGCAGCCCATAACTGAATATCGATCTGTTACCCGCTACGGCGTCGGCTGTCCTACCAACCCAACCACGCCCCGCCGTTGGGGCACTCCCTTGATCGTCGTCAACGACGCTCGGAGCCATAGTCACCCTCCCTTAATCTGCCGCGTCCCAGGCCAACCCGGATGCCGGTCAGATTCGAGCACTGTTCTGTCGCCAGCAATCAGTGCGGTCTTTTGATCTCCAACACATAGGGTCTGTGGGCTGCTGTGCTGTGGAATTCTTTCCAGAAACCCAGCGATTCCTCCGGGGTCAGCAGACGTGTCAGCTTCAAGTAGACGGGATCCGCGCCCGGAAAAACAAAGGTAGGCGCACCAAACACGTCCAGCCCTTCGGCCCGCGAATGGTCTTTGGCCAGGCGATGCAGACAGGTTGGATCGACGAGCGCCTGCTCAAAGGCGGCCATATCGAGGCCGACCTGCGCTGCTACCGCGCGCAGCATCTCGGGCTCGCCCAGCTTTTGGCCCCGCTGATGTCTTTCGCGCAGCAAGGCTAGATGAAAGCGTCGGAAAGCCTCTTCGCCCTGGCGCCGCGCCGCCTCAGCAGCCCAGAAAGCGCGAAGAGCCATGGCATAGCTCGACTCTTCCCAATCCTCGCCGCTCAGAGGCTGTTCCCAGACCTTCCAGGTATCCCCATTCTCATGATTCACCTGGTGCAGCGAGAAGAAACACCAGTGGATATCGAGTTCACCCGGCAACGCCTCGTCAACACTCAGGAGCCACTCCGTGGCCCGATAAACGTACGGTCACACATAATCATAGTAGACATCAAATTCAATCATGCATCCCTCCCAATTCCAGATCCCTCAGTGACCCGATTTGCCCGCGTTGCGGGGCCCGGCCAGGTGAGAAGCCTTGGCGTCGTACTCAAGACGTGCGGTCCGCAAACTCCTGGAAGATCGTCGCCGCGAACTTGATGCCCTGCATGTAGCGGTCGACGGGCATGTTCTCATTGGGCGCGTGCAGGTTGTTGTCGGGAGCGCCAAAACCACTCAGCACCGCCGGGTGCGGAATGTGGATCATGATGATGCCCTGGGTGCTGACACCGGCGACCATCGGCGGCTCGCCCCAGACGCGCTCGGCGGCGTGGATGATGGCCTGGCTGATGGCCTCGCGTACGGGCGTCTTGTACGGATTGGGACGCGCCGCGCGCACGACGATCTCGACGTCGTCAAAGCCGTGCTTTTCCAGGTGCGCTTCCAGCTTCTTGAGCTGATCCAGCGGCTCCAGGTTGGGCGGGCAGCGAAAGTCGAGCTTGGCCGAAGCCTGGGTGGGCACGATGGTCTTGCTGCCCTCGCCCGTGTAGCCGGCCACCAGGCCATTGATATTGCACGATGCGCCATAGTGGATGGCCTTCAACAACTCCAGGTCATCGTCGAAGGGAAAGTCGCGGGTCAGGCCAAACTGGCGGCGCAGTATCTTCACGGTCAAAGTGGGCTCAGTTCCTCGCGCAGGTAGTACATATCATCCTCATCAGGGGGCAGCAGGTCGTCGTACCAGCCTTCGATGAGGATGCGGCCATTCGGCGTCGAACATGCTGTTCGAGACAGTGTACCAGCCGCCAGGGCGCGCTTTTGGCCTGCATCAACTGGGCCCGCCCGCTCCAAAAGTCGATCTCGTGGGTCTTGACCCGCAGTTCGACGACCAGGATGGCCTTGATGCCCAGGTGGATCTCGGGCTTGTAGGAGGTGCGATGCACGCCGCCATCCAGCCCAATGCTGGCGTCGCACTGGCACAGGTCCTGATTGTTCAGCACCCATTCTTCGAGGTGGGGGCTGCCCATCTCCTCTTCGCCCTCAAAGAGGTAGACCAGGTTCACCGGCAGAGCGCCACGGACCTCTTTGAAGGCCCGCGCTGGCCCGGACCAGGGCCAGCACGCCCGACTTGTCGTCCGTAGCGCCCCGGGCATAGATCACGCCGTCGCGGATGTTGGCCTCAAAGGGCGGCTCGATCCATTTCTCCAGGGGCTCTGGCGGCTGGACGTCATAGTGGCCGTAGCACAGCAGCGTACTGGCGTTGGGATCCGCCGGCTTTTTCGGTGGCGTACACCAGGTCCGGCCCGCCAGGAACCGGAATGCGGCGGACATTGGTCAATGCCGTTGTCCAGCATCTGCCGCTTCAGCAGCTCCGCGCATTCGTCCAGCCCGATGTTCTGGGCGCTGATG
Source organism: uncultured Chloroflexia bacterium (assembly GCA_963700285.1). Lineage (GTDB taxonomy): Bacteria > Chloroflexota > Anaerolineae > JAAYZQ01 > JAAYZQ01 > CAWANP01. Next base: position 293,468 of record CAVOXA010000010.1, read on the forward strand.
CTCGGTTGACGGAGCAATTCTTGAAGCTCCGCGACCTCTTCGTCGCGATGCTCTTCGATCCAATCATAGATGTCCTGCATGGTTATCCTCCCTTATTGTTGGCCATAGTACCACATGATAGCGGCCGCGTACTTGATCCCTTTGATATAGTGCTCCAGATCAACGCTCTCGTTGGGCGCGTGCAGATTGCAGTCGGGTTGGGCAAAGCCGGTGAGCACAGTGGGCATCCACACGTGCTTGAGGATGGTGCCCTCGGCGCTGACGCCGCTGACCACCGGCGCGTTGCCAAACACCAGTTCGGCGGCCTGTATGATCGCCTGGCTGATGTCCTCCTTGACGCTGATTTTGAAGGGTGGCTCGGGCGTACCGGTCAGGAAGATCAGCTCAATGTCGCCAAAGCCGCGATCGACCAGGTGCTTGCGCAGCCTCTCGACCGCTTTGTCGGGGTCGATATGAGGGGGTAGGCGCAGGTCCAGCTTGGCCCGGGCCTCGTTGGGCACGATGGTCTTGCCGCCTTCACCCTGGTAGCCGCTGGTCAGCCCGGCAATGTTGCAGGTCGGCTCGTACGGACTTGGCCATGAGGGCCTCTACTCCCTCGCGGCCCAGAGCAAACTGGTCAATGCCCCAGCCCTCTTTCATCTTGTCCAGGTCCAGGCGGGCAGCATTGGCCTCTAGCAGCTCGATCTCTTCCTCGCCCAGTTCGATGACCTCGTCGTACCAACCATCGACAAGAATGCGCCTGTTTCCATCCACCAGGCTGTTGAGGGCGCGGACCAGATCCCAGGCCGGCTGAGGCAGCAATGGAGCGTTCTTGCTGTGGATGTCGGCGTTGGCTCCCCGGGCGATAAGCTCGATGAACATCACGCTTTTGAGGCCCAAGCCCACCCGGGGTACTAGTTCGCTGGTATCCACGCCACCGTCGAGGCAGTGCATGGCATCGGCCTGCACCAACTCGGGGTTGGCCTCGATATAGGGTCCCAGGTGGGGCGATCCGATCTCCTCTTCCCCCTCGGTGATAAACTTGACGCCCACGGGCGGCTCGCCCAGGGTCTGGCACCAGGCTTTTGCCGCCTTGACAAAGGCCAGTACGCCCGATTTGTTGTCCGTCGCCCCCCTGCCCCACAGGCGGCCATCGGCCAACTGGGCACTGTAGGGCGGATAGGTCCAAGCATCCAGCGGTTCGGGCGGCTGAACGTCATAGTGGGCATAGGCCAGCAAAATCTTGGGCGAAAGACTGCTGGGCACATGGCCAAAGACACAGGGAGGCCCGCCCGGAAGGGGATGCGCCTTGCCATCCAATCCGTCGGCGTGCATGATCTCTACCACCAAGCCAGCGCACTCCTCAAGCCCTATCTTCTGGGCGCTGACGCTGGGCTGCTGTACCAGTCGCTGGAGATCGGCCATCGCCTCATCACGGTGGGCGTCGATCCAGTCGAACGCTGCCTGGAGTCTCGAATCAAGCTTGGTCACAAGAGCTATCCTTTCTATCCCACGCAGGTCATCAGCCTACAGCCATACCTGCGGAATGCCGTGCTCCTGATAGAAGGCACGCATCTGTAGGCGCTGGCCGGTTCGGGCAGCCTCGATGCAAGCCCGGGTCAGGGCAAGTGTCTTGAGATGGTCTTTCCCACTGGTCTCCACGGACCGACCTGACAGCAACGCCTCGACGAACTCGGCCAGCAGGCCCCGGGTATCGTCAACAAAGTGCTCGACCGGCTCGAGTTTGACGGACAGCAGGGGCTCCGCTTCGTGCTTGAATCGTTCCCCGGTCATTGCCAACTCTGGCGAAAACCTGACTACATAAAGGTCATCGAACTGGGCCTTCTGGATCAGGACGCCGCCCGAGCAATCGGTACGCCAGCGGAAGTTGAACTCGTTCCAGGCCGCGGTCCAGGTGCCCAGGTAGTTGACACGCAAGCCGCCCTCAAAACAGAGCAGGGCCGAGACGTTGCTGTCATCCTGGTAGACACTCCAGGGCGGGTTCCAGGTATCAGCCTGGACCCAGACCACCTCACGATCGTAGCAGTAGCGCATCAGATCCAGGTGGTGGATCGATTGCTCGAGCAGCATGGGCTGCTCCTGGGTCAGGCAATGGTCATTCAGATCGGCCCGCCTGCCGTCACGATGGCGAAGGTAGGTGAACTGGGCAAAGGAGGGTTCGCCCAACAGTCGCTGGCGGATCGCGCGCTTGATCGCCTGGTGAGCAGGCAGGTAGCGAAAATTCATGCCTACCATCAACTGCAGGCCACGCCTCTCCGCCTCACCGACGAGGTCAAGCGCCTCGGCCAGGTCCTCGGCCAGCGGTTTCTCGGCGAGCACGTGCATGCCCCGGCGAAAAGCCAGCATGATCTGTTCGTGGTGGACCTCTGGCGGCGTGGCCAACACCATGGCATCTGGCGCTGTCGCGTCAAGAGCGACAGGCAGGCTGGTGAAACAGGGAACCCCCTGAGGGTCAAAAAGGCCCTCCGTGTTGAGGTCTGGAAAACGGCGGTCGACGTAGGCGACAGTCTCCGCATCCGCTTCTTCGCGGATGACCCGGGCCCATTGCCTGCCTCTGACGCCGACGCCTACCAGGACTATCCTGATCACGCTTTTCTCCTTAGGTACCGGGCTCAAGTAACGTTGGATGCGCTCTGGCCCAGGCGAGATAGCTGGACAACCCTGCCCGCAGGTCATACCTGGGTACAAAGCCAAACTCAGCCGTGGCCCTGCCGATGTCCAATACACTGCGGTCGCCCTCATGGGCGACCTCTACGGCCGCCATCTGGCCTGGCAGCCGATGGCCGAAAACGAAATCTGGCTCCAGGCCGTGCAGGGTTTCCAACACCTCGCCCAGGGAGTAGGCCGCTCCAGAGGATACATTATAGACATTGTGCTCGAGTTCGGCTGCCAGAGCGAGATGCCGCCAGATCACACCCGCGTCCGCCGCGTGGGCATAACAGCGCCTATTGGCCTCTCCCCTGGCCTGGACGGGCTGCCGGTCCAGGCAGGCGCGTACCAGGGTATAGATCACAGAAGGGCGGGTCCGCGTTGCGGTAGCCCGTTCCATGGGGCCATAGATCGAGGACATCCTGCCACTCACGGTCGACAGACCAAAGAGGCTCTTGTACCGTTTCAGGATCTGCTCGCTTGCGAGTTTGCAGATGACGTACAAACCCTGGGCCTTGACAGGGCTCCGTTCAGTCACGATGGTGTCCCTGTTCTCTACAGGCGCATAGACCCCGGATGAACTCATGAGCACAAAGCGGTCAGCCGACACGGTTCGTGCGACATCCAGCAGGCTGACAGTACCCATCAGGTTCACGTTTACAATACGCTGCGGGTTGGCGCGTTCCATCTCAGCAGTCGGTGTAATGGCGGCCCCATGGACAAGGCGCCGCACCTCGTACCTCTCGGCCATCTCCAGCACAGCGGCGGTGTCCAACACGTCAGCCGTGACGAACCGGACCCTGTCCTGCAGCCCGCCCAAAAACTGGCGGTATGCTGGGCTTGCCGGGAACAGGTCCAGGGCAATAACCGCCTCGCCCGCCTCGGCAAGGGCATAGACGACGTGAGCGCAGGCAAAGCCAGTGGCCCCAGTCACAAGTGTGGTCATTTGCGCGGCCGGTATCCTCTGCTGGTGGGATAGGGTTCGATCAACTCGATGGTGACACCGGTCGAGTACTCGGGGTAGATGAAAGCCTCAAAGCCATCGGGGCGGTTGGTAAAGATCTTGTGCTCAAAGATGGGGACTCCCTGACCCGTGACGCGAACGACGGCATCCCGAATATCGGCTACCTCGATGCAAAGGTGCTCTAGGCCTTCGCCTTTTTCATCCAGGAACTGGCGAACGCGGGCGTTTTCCCCCCAGCTCTCGGTCATGTGCAGCCAGAGGCGGTCGTTCCCGGGCTCGATCATGACGTCCTTCTGCTCGCCATCGTGCTGGTCGGTGCGCAGCGCGCGGGCGCGCAGATCAAACAGGCGCTCAAAGCCAGTGGCCGCTGCTTCCAGGTCGCGGACGGCTACGCCGATGTGCTGCAGGCCCAATACCCCCGAGTCACTAGTCGGGACAGCCGGCTCCCAGATTCCGGGAGCCGGCTGGAGCAACTCCACTGTGACGCCATGGAGATAGTCGCCAGGCACGGCAAAGCGGCGCCCCAGAGGCGTATCGATCAGGGCCCCATCCGCGAGATCCACGCCCGCCTGCCGAACCCGCTCAAATTCAGCCTCAACGTCGTCCGTCAAAAAGGCAACTCGTTCGAGGCCCGGCCCTCTTTTGTTCAAAAAGCTGGACAGCGCCGACCCTGGCTGCCAGCTCTCCATGGCGTAGAGCCAGCAGCCATTGGGAAAGGCGATACGTGCTCCCTTGTCCATCCCCAGGAAGGGATCGGGGTCCATGCGCTCCCCAGACAGGCCCAATAGATCCCGGAATGCGTGCCGCGTACGGTCGACATCCTCCACGACAAAGCCCACGTAAAGTAACTCAAGAATCACGAATCTTGTCCCTCCTTCTGCTCATTGTCAAAGCCCTGACAGGTATCTCTTCCAGCTTTGAAGCTCTGCGCCCAGATGGTATAGGATGGCGCAGTGGATCAAACCTGTCAGGTCTGGTCCACCCGGGGAACCAAATTGTCCCGTACTTCGTCGACGACGGCATAGAAACAGAGCCAGTCCCCGGTGAGGACCATGGGGCGGAAGCGCAGGCCAAAAACCATACCGTCCTCGGGCGCCCGCACGACCTCGATCTCATCGCCGTACAGATTATAGATGTGGCCCAACAGGGTCCCCTTTTCCATGGGTACGCGCAGCCGGACATCCTCGCCTATCCACAGGCCGCTCTCATTGGCCAGCAGGGCGATCTGGTGGCCCCGCTGCCATGTCTCCGGATACTGGGCCTGGCCAGCGATCATGCCATAGTGGCGCATTACGTTGAGATAGGCATCGGAGAGCCGACGGCCAACGTCGTGAAAGTCGGTGGTCAGCATCTTGCACCAGCCGCCCAACTCCACGGTGATGGCCCCGTGGCCTTCTTGGGCCAGCATCGAGGAGGGGCTGCCCCGCCCCACGCCGCTGGTGTTGACCAGATCCCAGTCGGGTCCCATCGCGCCGGCCAGTTCCAGGCACCGGGGCGTCTCGGCAGCAAAGATGGTCGTATCCAGGAAGGAATGGTCGCCACCCGAATGGATGGCAATATGCAGGTCACAGGTGTCTTTGACCGCTTCCCAGTGCGCCCAGGCGACACGGTCGGTAGCATAGCCATCAGGGCTACCGGGGTAGATGCGATTCATGTCATAAGTGAACGTGTCACGCGGATCGCCGCGGTCGCCGCGCATAAAGGCCTCGATGTTCATCACGGGTACAGCTACCAGGGTACCCACCATCTGTTTGGGATCGAGCTGGGGCAGGGTAAGCATGATCGAGTAGGGGCCTTCGGGCTCGTCGCCATGGGTCGCACCACTGATCCAGAGGCGGGGACCATCCTCCATGCCCCGGTAGACGATGATGGGCAATTCCCGCTCGCGCCCATACATGTCAGGCCCAATGGGGATCCCGCCGCGTTTGGCTTCTCCGGGCATGACCGATACTGTTCCGATCTCTAAGGGTTCTGTCATACTTGACCTCCTAGCACTTGATAATAACGTTACCACGATTTCGGCGAATACGCCCGCGCATGGGTGCGGGTTAGCGCTTGAACTAACTGCGCGCGCGTCCGTCCAAAACGCGCGTCATCCGGGCCGCAGCTTCCTGGAGCCGTTCTTTGGACGTAAGGAAGGATATGCGCAAGTGCTGGCCCCATAGGTCGCCAAAGGAGTTACCGGGAAAGACCAGCACGCGTCCATCTCTGAGGAAGTGGTAGGACAATTCCTCGGCCGGCATGCCCGTACTGGAGGCATTGGGAAAGACATAGAAGGCGCCCTTGGGCCGGCCGTAAACAAAGCCCATCCCGTCAAGCCCCGCCATGAGGACGCAGCGCCGCTCGTCGTAGATGCGCCTGTACTCCTCGACGCAGTCCTGGGGGCCGTTCAAGGCTGCAGTGGCCGCCCACTGCGAGACCACCGATGTTGCGCGGCTGGCCGTGCTCTTGAAGCCTCGCATGGCATCGACAAGCGGCGCAGGAGCGGCGACGTACCCTATGCGCCAGCCGGTCATAGCATAGGCCTTGGATACGGCGTTGAGGGTGATGGCCCGCTCCTTCATACCGGGTAGTGAGGCGATGCTTAGATGGACCGCATCATCATACAGGTAGCGATCATAGATCTCGTCAGAGATAACGATGAGGTTGCGCTCCTGAGCGATCTCGGCCAGCCGCCGGATATGCTCAGGAGAGATCACACCAGAGGTGGGGTTGCTGGGCGTCACCAGAAGAAGCGCTTTGCTGTTGGGCGTGATGCGCGCTTCCACCTCCTCAGGACGCAGGTCAAAATCATCCTCTTCGTAGGTCGGCACGGACACTATCTTTCCGCCGGCCAGGTTGATGGCCCCATCGTAGGAGGTGTACCTGGGGTCGGGCATCAAGATCTCGTCGCCAGGGTTCACCAGCGCCTGTATGAGGAAGAACAATGCTTCCTGGCCGCCCGTCGTAACCTGAACCTCTGTTTCAGGATCGACCAGGATATTGTTATCGCGGCGCAGCTTGCCGGCGATGGCCTGCCTGAGTTCGAGCAGACCCTGGGGCGGAGGAACTTCCAGCGCCAGGCCCCAACGCAGGGCATCCTGGGCTGCCTGGACGATGTGCCGCGGTGTGTCGAGATCAGGGTCGCCCCGGCCCAAGGTGATCACGTCGTCCATGGCGGCGGCCATCTCCATCATCTTGTAGCGTAGCTGCGTACCGCTGTCGGACACTTTTTTCTGGCCGCTCATTGCCCACCCCCAATCCCATGTCCCAGCGCCTGTCGCATGCGGCGCATCGCCTGCTCCAGTTCTGAGAAGGTGGGCCACAGGGAGAGCCGGACATGGCCACCTCCCTGCGAACCGAAGCGGCTGCCAGGCATCGTCATGACGCCCGCCTGGCCAAGCAGCCAGGCAGCAAAATCCTCTGAAGAGCGGCCGGTACCGCGTACATCCACAAACAGGTATGGCGTGGCGACCGGCTGGCTATGGGGCAATCTCATGCCATCCAAAGCTGCAAGCACGTACCGCCTCTTGGCATCCAGCTCGGCCCTTCTGTGCAGCAGCCAGTCCTGCGAGCCGGTGACGGCCTCTAGCGCTGCATACTGGGACATGGCACTGGTGCAGATGGTCATGGCCTGCCTCAGGTTGCGCACCGGCGCCACCAGTGACCGGGCACCTGCAAAGTAGCCCACCCGCCAGCCAGCCAGAGCATGGAGCCTCGAAAAACTGCCCACAACGACCGTTCGCTGGGCCGCTTCAGGGAAAGAGACGATACTCGTGTGGCGTACGTCGCCGTTCAAGGATTCGTCCAACGATTCGTCAGCGATGACGGTTAGATGACGCTCCTGGACCAGCTCGGCGACACGGGCCATCTCATCCGCCGGGATAATCGCACCTGTAGGATCAGCAGGATCTCTCAGCAGCAGGACACGGCTCTTGGGCCCAAGAGCTTGGCGAATACGATCTGCCGTCATCACAAAGCCATCATCCGCCAGAAGGGGAACTGGGACGACGTCTCCCCCAGCCAGGCGGATGGCTTCATCGACCCAAGCCGGGCGCAGAGCAGGGACAAGAACCTCAGTCTCCGGCTGCGCCAGCACCTGAAGGGCGATAAAGACCCCCTCTCGTCCCCCGCAGGAGATGACCACCTCGGTGGCGGGGTCGACTGTGAAGCCTTGCTCACTTTCCAGCTTACGGGCCACAGCCTGGGCCAATGCTGGCAGGCCAGACCGGGTGGTATAGTGCGTCTCACCTTCGTCGAGCGAGAGCACCACCGCCTGGATCACGTTCTGGGGGAGCAGGCCAGGCCCATAGTCCGTACTCAAATCGAGGATCCCAGCAAAGCCGGATTGCCCGGGCTGCGCCTGCGGCGGCGGCGTCACACTCCAGTCTCTGGCCCGTCTGGCAAGGGCAGCCGCCATCGGGCCCGGATCGGCACCTGTTTTCTCCATGGAACACACATCCCTTCCAGTCACTGGCTACCACACCCGATGCGGTAGCAGGCATTGAGACTCAGCGATAGGCGCCCAGGCCCATCAAACGGGCCACATTGGCCTGAGGGGCATGGACGGGCAGGATCTCGCTGCCGGAACCCGTCATGAACATTGTCATCCCTGGGCCAAAGCCGGTACGTACGCTGTCGCCATGTCCAACGATGCCGACGCTCATGGCACCCCGCCAGTAGCCCGGAGCATAGAGACACTCATAGTCTTCCACGGCAATGATGTCGCCCAGCCTGAGATCCTGCAGAGCATATTTCTCCACCACACCGGGCGAGCCGGTCTGGATTTGAAGACAGCCACCGTCACTATCCAGCCCAGTGCCAGCACCCATAAGCTCAGCCGGGAGGGTGGCCACAACCGGTACCTGGAGCTGGCCACCCGACTCGGTGATGCCGATCATTTCCAGGAGAGCAGGATCTATGTTCTTCACCTCGATACCGGCAAAGCCCTCGATGGCCGCGCCGCGGCCAAATGCTTTGACCACGATGGGATCTCCAACAGCAAGGTCGTCCAGCGCCTCGGGCGGAAAGTCAATGATGACGTGGTCCATAAAGCGCCCGCTCTTGCCGGTAACGGTGCCCTTGGCCCCTTTGGCCCGGCCAGACATGACCACAGCTTCATTGCCAACGGAGGCGTAGACCTTGAGCGCCCTGTGGGCGGCGGCGTCCTGGGCTCGAATACTCACCCCGGGCTCGATCAGTTCCGCGGCCCAACCGAGCGCCGGGTCACCACTGCGCACATTGTACACAATGCCACCGTTTAGCGGCAGCAGCGAAGGCTTACCTTCGCGCGAGATAAAGTGGGGGTTCCAGGGAACAGAGGGGAATCGCGGCGCGTCAACCTGACCCATGACCGAGATCCGGACCAACCTTTTTTTGTTTGTGGTTATCATTTGATGCTCTCCTCTATGCCCATCGACCAAAGTTCAGATAGTTGGCGATATTTGCGTCCGAGTCAATACGGGGTACGATATGCGGGGTCGGGCAGGATAGCAGCGTCATGACCCCGGGACCGTGCCCCGTCATGAAACAATCGCCATGGTTGATCAAGCCGATGACAACAGCCCCCTCTTGATAGCCGCGCCCGTAGGTGTGATCTTGATCCTGGATCGCTACCAAGTCACCGAGGCGCAGATCCGTCAGTCCAAGCTCGCGCATCAGGGCCCGATCCTCGGTGGCCATATCCTGGTCCACGAACTCTGGGAACAGCTCCATGCCCGAACCCATGATCTGGGGCGGGAACATGTGCGTCACCGGCACGCTCAGCTTGCCATCACCCGTGGGTTCCAGGGGCAGGGACTCGATCAACTGCGGGCTGCACTTTCGCACGCTGATGTGGGGGTAGTCAAGCAACTCCAACCCGAGGCCGTAGGTTTTGATGAGAATCCTGTCGCCGACACACATATAGTCCAGGTGTTCGGGCTCAAAATCGATGAGCAAGCGGGCATGCTCTCCTGAAACCATGCCAGTGGCTCCCGCCGCTTCACCAGAGACGACGACAGCCTGGTTGCCCACACAGGTCAAATAGTGCATGGCATAGTCTTGCTGCTCGTCCGGGTTGTGGATCGACACCCCCGGCTCTAGATGGTCGGCTTCCCAGCCAAAGGCTGGATCGCCAACGCGCACGTTGTAGGCAATCCCGGCCATGCCGATGGGGATAGTGGAACGGCCAGAGTTGTCCGGTCGATAGCCCGGTCCCAGCTTTGGCGGAGAATCTCTCCCAGTACGGCCATTTCTACCAGATGGTCTCTATTGGTTTGAATCACTTGGACCTCCGTCACGGGCTCCACCTTTGCGGCGATGGTGGAGGACGCCGTATCGTCGTTCATCACGATGTCGCTAACAGGTTATGAACCACATATTTGATCTGGTCCGCAGTCAACTCGGGGAACATGGGCAGGCACAACAGTTCCTTTGCGACTTGCTCGGTCACAGGCAGATCTCCTTCCCTGTATCCCTGCTCGCGGTAGATCGACTGCAGGTGCACCGGAGGCGTATAGAGCACGTTGGTATGGATGCCCTCTTTGGCCAGACGTATCCGGACCTCATCACGGCTCCCAACACGAATCACATAGTTGCGATAGACGTGCTCGTATCCCTCGGGAGCATAGGGCGTCCGCACATTCGCTCCAGCCAGTAGCTCGCTGTATGTGGCGGCCACCTCACGCCGGCGCGCGATCCAACCCTCGACGTGGCGCAGCTTGGTGTGCAGGACCGCAGCCTGGAGGGTATCCAGGTGGTTGTGATAGCCTTCTACCTCATGTTCCAGGGGCTGGAGCAATGTGACCGGTCCAACCTGCTCAAAGCGCCGCCGCTCACCATAGCTGCCCCACAATCGGACCCTGTCGGCCAGCTCGGGGTCGTCGGTGACCACCATGCCCCCATCTCCGTAGGCGCCGAGGATCTTGTGGGGTGCGAAACTGAAGCAACCCAGGTGGCCCATACTGCCAGCCAGCCGGCCACGGTAGCGGGCGCCAAAGGCCAGTGCCGCGTCCTCGACCACCAGCAGGTCGTGCCTCCCCGCAATATCGAGGATGGGCTCCATGTCGGCCGGCAGGCCATAGAGATGGATAGGCATGATAGCCCGGGTCCGAGCTGTGATTTTGGCCTCTATCAGGGTGGGATCGATGTTAAAAGTCCGCGCATCGATATCGACGAAAACCGGTGTTGCCCCCGTATGGCTAATGGCCGAGGCCGAAGCCACATCTGTGTTCGCCGCCGTAATCACCTCGTCACCCGGTCCCAGGCCGCCGGCCTTGAGCGCCAGGAAGAGGGCCGCGTATCCCGAGCCTACACCGATGGCATGCCGTGCTCCACAGGCACGGGCGAATGCTGCCTCAAAAGAGCCCAGTTCCTCGCCCCGCTCGAATTCACCGCTGTCCAACACACGCTGGATGGCGGCGTCAAGCTCCTCTTTGATGGATGCATACTGCAGCCGGAGATCGCCATACGGCACGACCAGGTCTGAAGCCGATCTGCCCGCTTTGTCCATCGTTGCTCTGCCTTTCTTCACATCGAGCTTGCCTCGGAAGCCCGGACCCCCATGAGGACTTGGCTAAACCGTCACAGTCAGCGATTCCATGTCCCTGGGATAGTGGGTCAGGCGCTCATGGCCGTCCTCCGTGACCAGGATGGTATCAGAGTGGCGGAAGCCGGCATCACCCGGGAAATAGAGGCCGGGCTCGCAACTGAACATCATGCCGGGCTCCAGCACGGTCTGGTCGCCGGGATCCAGATAGGGGTGCTCGTGGGTTTCGATCCCTTTGCCGTGGCCGGCGTGGTGGCGCAGCGCGCCCTCCATGCCATGCTTCCTGGTCACACCCACCACGGCGTCCCACACGTCGCAGCAGCGGACGCCAGGCTTGACGGCCTCCATGCCCACCGTTTGAGCTTCCAGCATGACCTGGAACCGGGTCTCGTCGATGGGGCGGCGCCGCCCAAAGAACCCAGAGCGCTCCGTCTCCCCGATATAGTTGCAGACAGCGGTACCGTAGGTGATCATGACTACCGAGTCCGGCTCGAGGCGGGCGGTCCCCTTGGGACCATGAGGCAAGGAGCTGGAGCCGCCAAATAAAGTGCGCCCAAATACCAAGCCCTCGGGCGTAGCCGTTAAAGTCAATGATCTCGGGCAGTTCGGCCAGCATCTTTTGGATGACGGCCTCCTCAGCCTGGCGGTGCACCTCGTACTCGGAGACCCCCTCGCGAAGCAGCGAGAAGCCAACGCCGACCAGGTAGTCACAATAGCGGCTGCCCAGCCGCATGAGGGCGATTTCCTCCGGCTGTTTGATCAGCCGCAGCTCAACCAACAACCGGTGGGCATTGCTGCACCCCGTCTCCCAGACCTGCCCGGAGGGCCTCGTAGCCCTCGACGGCATCGGACATCACCAGGTTGGCCATATCGACGCCCACACGCTTACCGGAAAAGCCCCGGTCCGCCAACCTCTGCGCAACCCAGTCCCAATCGCCCTCCGGATAGTCAAAGTAGGTGTCCACGTCCTCCAGCCACGGGGACTTGGCGTGCAACTGGTCGATCTCTAGTTCTGTGGTGATGGCAAAAACCTGTCCATCGGGCAGAAATCCTATGCCGATGGGCCTCTCCGTGCTCATATGGAAAAAGCCGGTCAGGTAGGCAATGGTCGTCGCGTCAAAGACCATCAACAGGTCCAAACCGGCGGCGTTGATTCGCTTGAACAACTCCTGGCGCCGGTCGGCATGAAACCCTTGGCTTAGTTTATAGGTCTCCATCTTGGATCCTTTCTCACCAGGGCAAACAGTCACCCTGTCTGTTGGTTGCAACGCACACAATATGAGTGCTACTTGACTGCCACCCCGCCCTTGAAGACCTGGACGATCCTGGCCTCCTCTTGAAGGGTACGGATGTCGACCAGCGGATCACCGTCCAGGATGACGAGGTCTGCATACTTGCCGGGCTCGATGGTACCTACCTTCTGGCCCATGTCGAGGCACTCTGCCCCTACCTTGGTAGCGGCGACAATCGCCTCCATGGGCGTGAAACCGAGCTTGACAAATTCCTCCAGCTCGCGGGCGTTTTGGCCGTGATAGACCAGGAACCCGGCGTCGGTACCAGCGGCGATCTTGACCCCCGCCTTGCGGGCACGTTCCATGGAACCCAGCTTGTCCTCCTGAGCCCGGAGCAGCCAGGCGTAAACGTCCTCCGGAAGGGGCTCCTCATCCGCCCCCTCGACGCTGAGCGTATTGACCAGCAGGGTAGGCACCAGAAAGACGTCACGCTCGGCCATCATATCCACCTGCTCCTCCGTGAGCCAGTGGGCGTGTTCCACCGAACTCGACTCCCGCCCGAATGGCATCGGTGAGTCCAGGCCCCCCGGAGGTGTGGGCCGCTACGCGCTTGTTGCACCAGCGGGCCTCCTCACAGATGGCCGCCATCTCTTCGTAGGTCATCTCCTGGATCCAGGGCGCATCCAGGTCATGGCCGCTGCCCCCGCAGGCATTGATCTTGATAAGGTCCACCCCCCACTTGATCTGGGTCCGGGCCGCTTTGCGGCACTCCCAGGGTCCGTCGCAGACCCCTGTACGGCCGGCAATCGTCACCGCCGGTGACCAATAGGGCTTGTCCATGTGCCCACCGGTGCGGCTCAGCCCCTGACCCGCCACTCGCAGACGAGGACCCTGTACGGTACCCTCGTCGATGGCGTTGCGCAGGGCAACGTCGACGTAGACCGGGTGAAGCCATGCTCCGCAGAGACGTAAAGCCCATACGCAAAGATTGCAGGCCATAGCTGTAGGCTCGCAGGGCAATTGTACCCTCGAACTCGCGTGCCTCGGCGAGGGCATAGTTGGCGCTCGGCCCCCCCGGCGTGTGAATGTGTACGTGGGCATCGACGAGACCCGGCAGGAGCGTCTTGTCGCCCGCATCCAGTACCTCGGCGCCGGGTGGAATCTCGACCTCTTGGGCCGAGCTGACCTGGCTGATCTTGTCGCCATCGACGAGCACCACGGCGTCGCTCAGGGGCTCGCCACCGTGGCCGTCGATCAGGGTTCCAACACGGATCGCTAGCATGGCATCTCCATCCTGTCCACCTAATGTCGCCATCCCAACCAAAAACTCTCGTCAGTCTCCAAATAGGGGCTGACGTCAAAGCGGGCAAAGGCCCGGGCTGCAGCTTCGCGCGCCCCTTCCAGGACCGAAGCCTCGTCCACCGATAGGATTTTTCGGCCCTGCATCAACATCTTGCCGTCGACCAGGACCGTGTCCACATCGTTGCCGTTGGCATAGAAAGCCAGCAGGCGCGGCACCATCGAGTCAGGCACCAGGTGGGGCCGGTTCATGTCCACCAGGATGATATCCGCCCGCTTGCCCATCTCCAGCGAACCAACCTGGTCGTCGAGGCCCAAGCGCACGGGCGGCGTCAATGGTCACCATGCGCAGCGCCTTCCCCGCGGGGATCAACCGAAAGTCGCCAAACCGCTGTCCACTGGGCCCACATGGCCCGCGAGATCTCTTTGAAGAGATCGTAGGAACAGTAGGGCGCCGTCCCATCAGTGGAGATGGTGACGTTGGCCCCGGCCTGCAGCAACTCGACCGCAGGACAGACGCCATGGACGATATTCTCGGCTGTAAAGGGCACCAGGGCAACGTTGACACCTTCTTCCCCAAGCGGCCGAACCTCATCCTCGGCCCAGGCCGTTGCAGTGGGCCAGCACGACGTCCGGCCCCAGCAACCGGCGAACGCGCTCTGGTCCAAAACGCTCCAGCCCAAAGGTGATCGAGTCCCTGAAGGCGTGGGAGTGGAGCAGGACTTCGTAGCGGTCTGCCAGGTCCCTGATCTCATCCGCCTTTTCGATGATCACGGGCAGATGCTCATCGGTGTAGGTAAAAGGGAATTTGGGATGGGTCGCGTGCCGACCAAAGAGGTAGGGATACGTGCAGCGCCGCCTGGACACGACCATCCGCAGCGCCATGCCAGGCCTCGATGAACGAGACCGAGTTTTGCAGGGCCTGCTCGTAGGTAAATCGGCGCCGGCACAGGCTGGCCACCGTTCCACAGCGTCCCCTACCAGGGTTCTGGCAGGTGGGACACAAAGGGATCTGGTGGGCCTACGCCCAGCACCCCGCGGATGCCCACCGACTCGACGGCCTCGGCCTGGCGCATGGCAAAGATCGGGCTATCCATACGGGCCGGCGTCGCACCGACGACGGTCAGGCCGCAGGTCACGCCGAACCTGAGCCGCTCCACGGCAGACAGCAACCCCTCAGCAGACCACCACTCCTCGTCGGCAGCGTGGAAGTAGAGGTCGTTGGTCGGCCAACCCAGCTCGGGATGGCGGATGGCTTTGATCATACCGTGGCCGGCATGGCCATAAGTGTCCACCAGGCCGGGCATGACAGCTTTGTACCTGGCATCCAGGATGCTATCGGCCTCAAAGTCCCGGCGCACATCCTGCGATGGAACCGACGGCAGCGATGGCATTGCCCTGCTACAGCCACTGCGCCATCGCGATGACGCGATGCTGGGGGTCCATGGTCACGACCACGCCCCCTTCGATTATCAGGTCTACGCGCTTTCTGTTCACAGTGCGCTCGTGCCTTTCCAAGAATCCTGGCGAAGGTGCAAACGCTTGCGCCGTCGCCAAGATCGAACTAGTCCTCTGGATAATCCCAACTGGTCGCGTGGGGCTGGATCAGCTCCACTGTCGCACCGGCGTTGTACTGGCCATAGACAAACGATTCATAGCCATCGTTGGCGTCAAAGATCTTGTCCTGGAAGACAGGCACGCCGATGTCGCGCAGATGCTGTACATCGGCTTCGATACTCGTGGTCTGCAGGGCAATGATGCTCCAGGCCCTCGCCCTGGTCCGCCAGGAACTTGGACACACGGGACTCGGGGTTCCAGTTCTGGACCACGTGCAGCCAGCACTCGTTGCCCAGCAGAATGCGGGCGTCGTACTGCATGCCTTTGCCCTGATCGTCGCGAAAGTCTCTGCAGCCCAGCCCAAACAGCTTCTCAAAGAGCTGGCAGGTGGCCCCTTGAGTTTTTGACCGCCACGCCAATGTGCTGCAGCCGGATGAGGCCCATCTTGGCGCTTACCGGGCCAGTCTCCTGCGGATAGTTCCAACTGGTAGCATGTGGCTGGATCAGCTCAACCGTGATGCCCGGCGTTGTATTCAGGGTAGACGAAGGCCTCAAAACCATCGGCGCGCGTCAAAGATCTTGTCCTGATAGAGGGTACACCCGACATCACGCACGCGCTGCACATCGGCTTCGATGTCATCGCTCTCCAGGGCGATGTGCTCCAGGCCCTCGCCATGCTCTCTCCAGGAACTGGTAGACGCGCGACCTCGGGATTCCAGTTCTGGACCATGTGCAGCCAGCAGTCATTGCCCAGCAGCATGCGCGAATCGTACTGCATGCCCTTGCCCTGGTCGTCGCGAAAGTCCTGGCATTTGAGCCCAAAGAGCTTGTCGAATCGCTCGCAGGCCGCAGTGCATGTCGCGGACCGCGAGGCCGATGTGTTGCACTCGAATGATGGCCATGTTCTAATCCTCCATCCGACTCTATCCCAACGCCACCGTGTGAGCATCCTGGCCCGCGCGCTGGCTCAGGGCCTTGACCGTCACCTCTGCCGGGCCGCCGCCCTCGACCCGGACCACCCACTCTGCCTTTTTCGAGGCCTTGTGCCAGTCGATAAAGCGGGAGTACTTCATGCCTCGCTCTGACCGGCCCGACAGGTGATCCAGATCCTGCTGCGGCTTGCCGGCGACCAGCTCCAACCCTATCACCCAGGGCGAGTTCGGCGATCACAGGTGTGACCACCTTGGCGTCGATGGCCCGCCGGGTGACGTAGGTAGGCAGGTAGCCCAGGTTCTCAACGATGGCCTCGATCTTGAACAGCTCATCAGCCACTCTTGTGGCTTTCACATCGCTGATATTCAGCCGAGGCGATATCAGCGCGTGCTGCAGGGTGAACAGCATGTTCTTGTGACACAGTTCGGGCAGGTGGTGGGCGGGCGGGTTACGGAACATGAACAGCCGCTTCCAGCCGCCCAACTCCACGGGCCCCAATTGCGGGTGCTCAAAGGGCGTCCAGTCCATAAAACCCTCGCCCTCGAGCTGCTCGTCGCTCCACTTGAGCAACTTGAGGTTCTCCTCCTCGTTGAGGGGCCGGATGGGGAAGAACCAGTCCTTTTCGATACCGGCTGCGGCATACACGTCCCACAGTTCGGTGACGATGCCAATGATGCCCCGCTGCACGTACAAAAAGCCGCCCGATGTGCCCAGCCTGCGGGGAACGTTGGGGATGTTAAAGTCGTTCTCGTCAGCGAGCAGACCGTAGCCGGTGGTTTCGGCGCCCATTTCACCGATCCGCCGCAAGACAACCGTGTCCTCGTAGGGTGTGCCGCCCGGCGGGACCTCAAAGGGCAGCAGGATGACGCCCGCGTTGGTGTGATAGTTCACCGCGCCGTTGATGTTGGGATGATCCAGGACAAAGCGGGTAACAGCCATGAATCTCCGGCTCGGCGAGAGGATACTCGCCAGCGCCATACTGCTCGTTCTCGGGTCCCCAGGCGTAGGGATAGTTACGGTTCAGGTTGCCATCCTGGGGCCGGGGGACAGTGGCATCGGCGCCGTCGAAATCCTCGATTTCGCCCTCAGGAAGCAGCCGGTAGTACTCGCCGCCATGCTCCCACAGCTCACGGTGGACCAGGATGCGGGGGTCTTTTTCGGAGGCTTTCCACTCGCCCTTTTCGTCGCGGATGCGCATGTCGCTGACAAAGCCATCGCCGTTCACGTCGGCATAGTGCAGGCCGGGCCCAAACTGGTCTTCGCCGGGCATATAGCGGCCATTGCCAATCCACTCGTGGTAGATACCCTTCAGGGCAATCTCCATGCCGTCGGGATTGACCACGGGCAGGATGTAAAAGGTCTGCCAGTCCAGCAGGCGGGTGACCATCTCGTCCTGCCCATAGTTGGTCACCAGGTACCAGGCAGTGTACAGGCTGACCACGGCACCCGAGATCTCCTCGGGATGGGTCACGCCGTCGATATAGTAGCCAGGCTTGTCACCGGGCTCACCGGTGGCCTTGTTGGTGATCTCGATGAGCCACAGCCCGCGCCCCTGCAGGCTGGCACCGATGTTATGCAGGGTGGCCAGTTCGGGATAGGCTTCGGCCAGCCCCTTTAGCGCAGCCTCTGTCTGCGCGGCGTCATAGTAGCGGTCAAAGTCCATTTCAAATCGTGACTCGCTCATTTCGATTCCTCTCCAGAGTCCTTCGCGCGGTGTCGGTGTATGCTAGGCTGCTTCAGGTCTACAGAGTGAGCCAGCACCAATCCTTGGTCAGGGGAGTATTGTTCAGAACAATGCCCCGCTCCTTTCCAACCAGGATGGTATTGGAGTGATTGTAGCCCCAGCCGCCCTGGGGATTGTAAAGCCCTGGCTCATTGCTCATGAGCATGCCTTCTTGCAGCACCGTCTCATCACCCAGGGCCAGGCAGGGGGCCTGATGACCCTCCATGCCGATGCCATGGGCCGGGCGGTGATAGACGAATTCCTCCAGGCCGGCATCCCTGGGCAGCTTGAGGACACTGGCTGGCAATCTCGTTGCAGGCCAGGCCTGCCCGGCACAGTTCGGCCTGAAGCTCGGTCATCTGGGTATGTACTTCCCAGGTCTTTTTCTGCAGGTCGTTCATGGGCGCAAGTTGCACCGCCCGGTAGCATTCGCCCACGTAACCGCCCAGGTGCACCCAGCCAGCAAGCTGGATGGCATCGCCGTGCTCGATCTGGTGATAGTAGAACTGGTTGGGATGAGGATAGGCGGTACTGGCACCGGCACGACAGACCAAAAAGATGTCGATGCCAACGGCGTTGTGGGGCCGGCCATCAGGCTTGAGCCAGCCCATCAGCAGGTCGGTGATGTAGCGCTTGGTCTCGACCTGGACGTCATAGTCGGTGACGCTGGTGCCATATTCCAGGATAAAGGCCCGGGCGTATTCGAGCATGTGGTCCTGGAGATCGAGCGCCTTCTGGGTCAGGGCCAGCTCTTCGGCGTCCTTGATCTGGCGCATCTTGAGGCAGAGGTCACCGACGATCCTGAAGGTGGCCTGGGGCAGAGCGGCCTGCATCCGGGCAGCGACGCTGGGGCCCACTTCCGATTCGATGCCCAGGGTGGCCGTGGCCAAAGCCCCGGTTACCCAGACTGCCCAGCATCCACTGCAGCAGGTCCTGGGGCGGACCCGGCTCGCAGACAAAGGTGTCGTAAGCTCCATGATGGGGATAGTCAAAGTACCATTCGGCGTCCTGGATCCACCAGGTATCGACCAGGTCGCGATCCAGGGCCGGGTGGTAGATGACAGGCTCACCCTTTGCCGGGACAAAGAGCCAGAAGGGCCGCTCGGTCTTGGAGTGAAAGAGCCCGGAGAAATAGATGATGTTCCAGACATCCTCCAGGATGATGCCATCCAGGCCGTTCTCCGACAGGGTGGCCTGGAGGCGCGTCATATTCTGCCGGTACCAGGCTTCCGGCAGCCGGAAAGGCGGCTCCAAGGGTGTGCATAGGTGGGATCAGATCCGTGGTCTCCAAGTCAGATTGTGCGTTCATGCTCTCCCAGTCCCGTAGACGACCGGGCGTGGACCACAGTCCACGCCAAGCGTATTAGCAAGACCTCGGAGGCTTTTCAGGCCAGCCGGTACGCTCGGCCGGATGCGCCCAGAACGCCGAGAACCCGTACACAACTCAAAGCTCCGAGGTCCGGATATGTAGACTCAGCCCCCAGCCATGATGGCGTCGACTTCTGCGACCTCGTCCGCAGACAGGTCCAATCGGCTGCTTTGACGTTGCTCAGCACATGGTCCAGCTTGGTCGCGCCAGAGATGACCGAACAGACCGCTGGGCTGGGCCATCAGCCAGGCCTGGGCCAGCTCGTTCAGACCACGACCATGGTCGGCGGACCAGCTTCCAGTTTTTCGATGCGGTCATAGTTGGCGTCGGTCATGTACTTTTGCACATAGTCGCTGACCGCGCCCCGGGATCCGGGTGGGGCTGGCTCGCCCCGCTCGTACTTGCCGGTGAGAAAGCCGCCCGCCAGCGGGAAATAGGGCACAAAGCCCACGTTGTGGGCCCGGCAGTAGGGCAGCACCTCCCGTTCGGCCCGCCGTTCCAGCATGCTGTACTCCGACTGGATGACGACGATGGGCGTCCAGCCACGGACTTCTGTCAGCAGGTTGGCGTGGGCCAGTTGCCACGAGGCAAAGTCAGAGACGCCCACGTAGCGGATCTTGCCCATGCGGATCAGGTCATCCAGCGTCCGCAAGGTCTCTTCGATGGGCGTGTGGTCGTCCCAGCGGTGGACATAGTACAGATCGATGTGGTCGCTCTGCAGGCGCCGCAGGCTGTTCTCAACAGCATTCATGATGTGATAGCGCGAGGCGCCGCGATCGTTGGTACCCTCCCCGGTGGGGAACCAGAACTTGCTGGCCAGGACAAACTTGTCCCATCGCCCCTTCAGCGCCACACCCAGCGTCTCCTCCGAGCGCCCTTTCTGGTAGCTATTGGAGGTATCAATGTGGTTGATGCCGATGGTCGATGGCGGCGTCGATGATGTCTGGTGACCTCCTTCTGGGGCAGCATTTCAGAGCCGAAACGGTTGGTTCCTATACCAATCACCGATACACGCACGCCCGAATTTCCTAGTTGGCGGTATTCCATTTCAATCCCCCCTTTTTCGAATTGCTGGTATAACTCAGCCCATCCTCCCACAGGTCTCCAACCTCATGCCTTGAAAGTACCCTGAAAGTCCAGCGTCTCGACCAAAAAGATCCCTTGCTTGATGCCCTTCACGAGCTTATGTTCCTTGGCCAACAACACCTCCAAGGCGGCAGCCAGGCCCGCTTCCTCTTCTTGGGGAACAACCACCACCCCGTTGTCGTCTCCGAGGATGATGTCGCCCGGATGAACGACGATTCCGCCGCAGCTCACCGGTACCTGGGTTCGGCCCAGCCGCCGGTTGGTCCCAACGCGGGGAGTCACCCCCCGGGCGAATACGGGAAAGCCCACTTCGCGCAAGCCCTCCACATCGCGGACCGCACCGTCAATCACGATGCCGGCAAAGCCCCTGGTCCTGCACTCCAGGGCCATAATCTCACCCAGGAGCGCACCAGAGCCGACGTCGCCCTCGCCATCGACCACGATCAGGTCGCCAGGAAAGGCTTCAACCAGGGCCTTGTGCACGGTGATGATGCTTCCCGGGTAGGCCTTGACGGTGAAAGCCCGGCCAAGCATCCGGAAACCTGGAACCGCTGGTTTGATGCCGGGATGCATGACGCCCAGCGAACCCAACACATCGCTGACATTGGCCGAAGTCGCCGGGCCGAATATTTTCTCTAGATCAGACATTGTCCATTCCTCCCGTGGGGTTCCTCAAGTCAAGCACTGCTTCTGGTGTCCGGCCCAGCGGATCACGCTGGGCAACCGCTTTGGCCAAACTGCGGTGGATGCCAGGCGCCGCAGCCCGCAACTCGTCCTCATTGGCATTGAGGACGCGACCGTCCTCGACGACCTGTTGGCCGGCGACAAAGACGGTATCCACATCCTGGCCTCTGCCAAATAGAACCAGGGAGCGCACCAGATCCAGCACAGGGCCATAGTGACAGTGAGAAAGGTCGACGCAGACGAGATCAGCCTGCGCGCCGGCTGCCAGCCGGCCAGGATCCTGGCGTCCGAGGGCATCCGCGCTGCCCACTGTCGCCGCAGCAAAGACCTCCTGGCAGGTGGGCCGTTCAGCGGTCCGGGCCGTCTGTTTGCCCATGAACCAGGCCAGCCGCATCTCCTCGATGATGTCCGAGGGCCAGATGTCGCAGCCGATGCCCACGTTCACACCGTGGTCCAGGTAACGGGGCAGGCTGTGCAGCGCCTCACCCCCGCTGAAGAACAAGCGGGGGGAATGGGCCACGGAGGACCCGGCATCGGCGATGAGGCTCAGATCCCGGTCGGGATCCCCACCCACATCCGGGTGCCCGCTGGTATAGACACAGTGCCCCAGGATGATGTCAGGGCCCAGAAAACCAATACGATGCCGCAGCGGTTCGCCGGCGCTGTCCCAGACAGCAACCCAGCCTCCACACACCTTGGTAATCGGGGCTTTTGCTTTTGCGACCAACTTGCCTCCCCCTGCCTCGAAAGGTCTCTTGACAGAATCTCAAAGGAAAAGGAGGAAGGCTATGCCTCAAGTCCCAGGATCGACTCGATGGTACGGTGCAGGGGATCCCGCTCCGAAGCAGCTTGGGCAAGCTTGCACAGGATGCTGGGCGCCGCGGCACGCAGCGCATCCTCGTCTGCATTCAGCACACGCCCCCCTTTGACAACGGGGCGACCATGCACAAAGATCGTGTCCACGTCCTGGCCCTTGCCAAAGGCAACCAGTGAACGTATCGGGTCCAGGACGGGGCCATAGTGATACCCCGACATATCGACACAGACAATGTCGGCGCTCGCGCCTGGCGCCAATCGGCCGAGGTCAGCGCGGCCCATGGCGTCCGCGCTGCCAACCGTCGCCGCGGTAAAGACCTCCAGGCAAGTTGGCCGATCTGCCGTCCTGTTGGTATGCTTACCCAGGAACCAGGCCAGTCGCATCTCCTCGATAATGTCCACCGGCCAGATGTCACAGCCGAGCCCAACGTTGATGCCGTGGTCCAGATAGCGCGGCAGGGAGTGCATCGCTATCCCCCCACGGGCAAAGGGCAAGGGCGAGTGCGCTACCGAGGAACCGGCATCCGCGATCAGCTTCAGGTCCCGATCTGGGTCGCCGCCCACCGCCGGGTGGCCGCTGATGAAAATACAGTGCCCCAGGATGATATCCGGTCCGAGGAAACCAATGTTGTACAGGTGGCCCACCGGAGTGTCTCCATAGAGACGCCGGACCAGATCCACCTCGCCCAGATATTGGGCGGTATGGATCTCGATACGTAGATCCCTGGCCCGCGCTTCCCTCAGGGCCACTGCCAGCAATGCCGGGCTGTTGTTGTCCACGGCGTGGGGGCAAAGGATGACTTGTACGCGTTCGTCATGGGTCTTGTGGTGCTCCTCGGCAAAGCGCAGCGCTGCCTGCAGGAGCTCCATCCCCATCTCTTCATCCCAATGCCAATCACGAGAACCATCCGCTTTCTGATAGCCTCGGGCCGAGCGAAAACCGAGCGCCAGGTAGGCCCGGCTGCCGATACGGCCCACTACCTCGGCCAGGAATGCCTCGTCGGTGGGGGGATTGCCCAGCCACCAGATGGGACCGTAGCCATGCGCATCGACAACCGTCGTCGTGCCGGTGCGCAACATTTGCACCAGGGAGAACTCGGCGCTCATCCTTTGCTCTTCCAGGGTCAATGTCGGCCACATGAAGAGGGGAGCCATCTCTGCGAACTCTTGGCTGGGCGCGAACCGGCCGGCGCGGGAGACATCAACCACGGACGCCATGAGCTCGACGCCGACGTGGCCGTGCAGGTTGATGAAGCCGGGGCAGATGAACCACTCGAGATTTTCGAGCATGGCATCGGCTTGGCCCTCAAAGCGCGGTCCGGCGTACAGGATCCGATTCCCTTCGAAGGCAACCTCCCCCCTCTCGACGATACGATGCCGCGGAAAAGGTGCCCCATCTCCATCCCAGACTGCGACCCAGCCACCTCGTAGCAGTGTGATCATTGGTGTATGCCTTTCGTCTACCTTTGGCAGAATCGCCCGGCAGCCAGGGCCGAGCGCCCTGATGCTTACAGCAGGTCTGCCTCGTTGAGTATCCCCTGGAGTTCCTGGCGGTGGGCCTCGTCCAAGGGCAGGAGGGGCAAGCGCGGCGGTCCGCCATAATAGCCGACCATGTCCAGGGCCGCCTTGAGGCCACTAACACCGAAACGACTGGTGATGGCCAGGTTGACCGGCAGCATCCGCAGGTGGAGGTCGCGCCCCTTTTCGATGTCGCCGGCGTTAAAGAGGTCAAACAAGGCGACCGATTCGTCAGGCGCCATGTTGGCCAGGGCGAGAATGCCCCCCGTGACGCCGATGGCCAGCGATGGATAGAAAAAATTGGCCGAACCGGACAGCACCTGGAAGGAAGGATCGGCCCGGCGGATGGTCTCGCCCATCTTGGGCATGTTGCCGCCTGTATCCTTTACGCCAATGATGTTGGGATGGTACGACAGTTCGATCAACAGGTCCGCCGCCAGATCCATGCCGGTCGCGGGCGGCAGGTTGTAGATAAGGATGGGGATGGAAGAACTGTCGGCGACGTCGCAATAGTACCTGGTCAGCACAGGCACGGTCATCTGGCCCTTGTAGTAGTTGGGGTTTACCACAATGGCTGCATCGGCGCCAATTTCGGCCGCTTTCTCGGTCAGCCGGAGTGTGTGGACCGTCGACTCGCTGGCCGTGCCGGCGATCATCAGCCGGTGGTGGGGGATTGCCTGGCGGGCCGTCCGCAGCACGTCCAGCCTTTCTTCCTCGTTGAGGTAGACCCATTCGCCGTTGGAACCCAGCACCACGTAGCCACAGAGTCCTGTCTGGTTCCACTTGTCGAGGTTGGATTCCATCTTGTCGTGGGCAACGTTGCCAGCATCGTCAAAAGAAGTCACAATGGGTGTGAATACACCGCGCAACGAGACAGTAGATTCGGTCATGATCCTCCTCCCTTCCTGGACATGCTCCTGATCGGGTCCAGAGGCACCGCAGTCGCCTATGCCAGCCGGGCCCGAACTTTTTCTGCGGATCCGCTCATCTCCGAGATCTTGGCGCCCTTCAATAGCTCGTTCTGCGCCCAGGCGCCCCGTTTCTGGCGCACCTCGGCCTGGTCAACCAACTCCGCGGCGGCTTCCGGAGACATGATCAGGATCCCATCGGAATCTGCAACAACCAGGTCCCCGGGATTCACCGCAACCCCGCCAATCTGGACCTGTGTGTTGATCTCTCCACTCTCAGCCAGCCCCTTGGTCGTCAAGGCGGTGATAGACCTGGCATAGACGGGAAAGGCAAACTCCTGGATCTCGAGAAAGTCGGTAGCGCAGCCATCCACGATCGTGCCAGCGATCCCCCGTATCTTGGCGGCCAGGGAGGTCATACCCCCCCAACAGGCGTGTTTGCCGTCGCCGTTGCGATCGATCAAGATCACGTCGCCTGGCTCGGCCATGTCGATGGCTACGTGCACAACGGCGCTGTCCAGGGCAGTGGTACGGACGGTAAAGGCCGGCCCTACGACGCTGCAGGGTCTCCAGAGCGGCTGGAGACCCGGATCACAGAAACCAAACTCCAACATATGGCCGACCGTAGCCGGCTCTATCGACCTGTAGCGTTCGATCAACTCCGCAGATAGGCTGGTAGCACGTGGATTGATGACGATCATGCATCCCCCTTTTCCTATGACTGTTCGTGACAGGCTAGGCTCATGGCACCGCTTCAGCGCCACTTCCCAGGTATAGTTGTACGGGCGACCGGATCAGCGCTGAATTCCCTGGCCATAGTCGCTGGTGCTATCCAAGACGGACATCGTCTCATGGATAGCTCGCGCAGTGTCGATGACAAACCGCTCCTGCTCCGGTGGCTCGCACAGCGCAAACTTTGTCATGACGGCCAGGGCGTAGGGCCGTCGTGGCAGGTAGACGATCCCGGCGTCGCAGCGCACGCGTTCCATACCGCCGGGTTTGTTAGCCAGCGGCACCGTCGCCGGAAGAGCACGGTTGAAGAGCGGAGCGCCCTTTTGCTTCTTTAGGATGGACAGACAGCGTTCCGCCACGCCCGGGCTGGGCTCTCCCCGGTACAGCAGATCCAACATCTCCACGAGGTCGGCCGGGGTGGCCGTGTTCTCCAGATTGCGGGCCACCGCGTCCTGATCCTGCATTTTGCGCCGCAGGGTGGTGCGCGCCAGTCCCATTTCCCGAATCAGGGCATTGGTCGCCTCCATGCCAGCCAGGTCGATGCACAGGTTCGTGGCCGTATTGTCCGAGACGATGATCATCAGGATGGCTATGTTCAGCCAGCTTAGCTCGACCTCGCCCTCCAGGTAGGTAAGCACACCGCTGCCGGGGACGTCCAGATCCGGCGTCAGGCGTAGCACCTCGTCCAGGTCAATCTCTCCCCGCTCGGCGCGGAGCAGGAGCTGGGTCAGGACGTGGATCTTGATGGTGGAGGCTGTGGGAAACTCTTCGTCGCCGCGGATAGAAAAGCCGCCACCGCGGCTCAAGTCCTTGACACAGACGCCGGCCACGCCGGGGAACTCGTCCACCCTATGCGCGATCTCGCGTTCCAGTCGTTGCCACAATGCGCGACATCGCTCATATCCAATCCCTCCCTCTCAGATTCCTACTCGGACTCTCGCCCATACTCTTCCATGATGGTCGCCGCATACTTGCAGCCGCGGATATAGTCGAAAATGGCAATGTTTTCGTCCGGCGCGTGCAGGTTGGCTTTGATGGGCCCAAAACCGGTGAGCACGGTCGGCATCGGTACGTGACTGATGATGGTACCTTCGGCTGTCACGCCTTGCACGAACGGAACCTGGCCAAAGACACGCTCAGCAGCACGGATGATTGCCCGGGCGATGGCGGCATTCATCGGCGTGCGCCACGGATGACGGCGGGCCGTGATCACGTGGACCTCGACATCGTCAAAACCACCCGCTGCCAGGTGGGCCTTGAGTTTTTCCAACTGTACCAAGGGATCCAGGTAAGGCGGGCAACGAAAGTCGAGCTTGCACACGGCCGAAGGCGGGACGGCCGTCTTGGCGCCAGGGCCGGTATAGCCAGCCTCCAGGCCACAGATGGTGCAGGTCGCGCCAAAGGATCGTTCCACGAGCAGATCCAGGGGCGATTTGCCGGGCGGCAGGGAAGAGACGCCCAGGACGGCCATTTTCTGATCCACGTCAAAATCAGCCAGCGCCCTCTCCAGCCAGGCAATGTCCTCCTCGGTGGGTTCGTCCCAGTCATCGTACCAGCCAGGAATGATCACGCGCCCCTCGTGGTCGACCAGCGTATCCAGGGCCTTGACCAGGCGCCAGGCAGGATTGACAACCCAGGCCGAGTCGCCGGAGTGTATCTCGCTGGCCGCGCCCTGGCAGCGCAGTTCGGCGTAGAGGATGGCCTTGTTGCCCAACGACACCCGGGGTCGCCCTGTGCCGGAATCAACGCCTCCGTCGAGGCAGTGCATGGCGTCGGCCTGCACCAGCTCGGCGGCGGTCATGGTCTGGCCATTGGGGGCGAGGACCGTGCTGGCCAGCCAGTCGCTGAGGTGCGGGCTGCCCACCTCCTCCTCGCCTTCAAAGATGAACTTTAGGCTGACAGGCAGCCGGCCCCGGACCTCCAGAAAAGCCTGGGCCGCCCGAACAAAGGCCAGCAGACCACTCTTGTTGTCGGTAGCGCCGCGGGCAATTACTACGCCGTCCTCAATCTCGGCGGCAAAAGGCGGGCTGGACCACAGTTCCTCCGGCCCCGGCGGCTGGACGTCATAGTGAGCATAGCACAGCATTGTCTTACTCTGTTCGCCGGGCACGCGGCCATAGACTACTTCCGGCCCGCCGGGTGTCGGGTAGATCTGGACATCAGAAATACCCGCCTCAAGCATCATGTCCTGCACCATGACAGCGCACTCTTCCAGGCCAATTCTCTGGGCGGAGATGCTGGGCTGCCGGAGCAAGCGCTGCAGTTCTTCGACCATTTCGTCCTGATGGGCATCGATCCAGGCATAAATGTCATTCATAAAGCTCAATCTCCCGGGGTCTCCAAGGTGACCAGATCCACCCTCACCAGGCCCTCGATAAGGGGCAGGAATAGGGCCGGATCCAGTTCAAAGCCAAACTCCATGCAGACGGCCTCGGCAATCTCTGCGATGTTGCGCCGGCCATCGATCATGTTCCACACTTCGTCGTTCATCACGCGCAATGCATAGAAGGTATAGACCGGATCCTGGGTCTCCATCGGGGCCGAGATCTCGGCTTGCTCCGGGTAGGTAAAGATGGCCAGCCCGGGCGTGAATCCGGGTACCCTCTTGTGGGGGATGGCTGCCAGGGCTGCCGCCTGGCCAGCAGAACGGCGGCCCAGATCGCTCCCAGGCTGGGGGCTTCCAGCTTTGGCATCCAGAGAGATCCCGGCCCTGGACAGGGCCTTCTCAATGCGTGACGATGCCTGCTCAGCCTCTTGTCGCAACGCGTCGATGCAGGCCGCGATCTGCTCCTCCGCTTCCGCGGGCGGCTGGCCCGGAACCAGATCCAACGTGGAGGCGATGGCCCGGGCGTCCCGGCTTTGGAAATAATCCAGTTCCCGGAAAGCGCGGCTGGCTATTCCCTCAGCCAGGCTACCACCAACCGGCGCATGGGCCGCCTTCAAGATCTGCTGTACGGCGCGGCTGCTTATTCTCCGGAGCCGGAACTGGCTGCGCGCCAGTACCTCATCGGCAATGGCCATCGCCTCTGGCAAGCCCGCATCGGCAATCTCGTACAGGGCCAGCGCGGTGGGCACGCCAGCGCGACGGAATACCTGGGGATCCATCTTGTCCGCGGTCAGGAACTGGGTATGAAAGTAGATGCTGGGCGTCGACATGATCAGCGGGCTGGGGATGCCAAAGGAGGCGAAACGGTTGTTGTCGCTCCAGGGCGTGTAGGGCTCGGAGGTAAACACGACCCCTGACATGCCCTCGTCCTGCCGGCCGATCCATTGGCGTCCTTCGGCGCGCGGTCCATCAGCCCTTCAAAGTAATCGTTGATGAACGAGGGCGACGAGTCGGGGTGCCGGGAGAAGATGAGCGTCGACTTGAGTATCTCCTGGTGGTTGCCGACGCTATCCAGGCAGATGGCGGCCTTGATGCCAGGCAGTTCCTCCGGGTGCTCGGCGAAATAGGCTTCAGTGCCCAAGCCTTCAGCGACGACAAAGAACTTGATGCTGCGGCGTGGCGGGCGCACCTTGCCCTCCCGGATGAGGCACTGCAGGACGCGGGCGATCTCAACTAGTAGCGCCACCCCAGCCGCACAGTTGGCGCCAGGTTGGGTACCGGTTGTGTGGGCCATCAGGATCACCGATTCTTCTGGCAGCTCCCGGCCCGGGATGGTGGCTATCACATTCCGCCCATGGCCCTTGAACGAACGACAGCGGATATCGGCGTGTACGGTGACCGGCCCGAGCTTGAGCAACTCTCTCAGGCGTTGTCCGGCATGCAGAGTTAGGGAGCAGCCCCAGGCATCATATTTGCCCTGGCTGTTTGGCAGACGCAGGAACTGAGCCGCATCAGGCACCTGCCAGCGCGTCCGGTAGGGCGCCAGAGGGTAGAGAAAATAGTCGGTCAGTACGCCTTTTGCTCCGCGCCGCAGCGCCTCTTCCGCCGCGTATTTCCAAGCCTCCCGCCGGTTGGTATGGCTGATAAAGGCAACCTTGCCCTCGAGATCTTTGTCCCGCCAATCTGCCTCCGACAAGCCCAAGCCGACATCCACAACCTCAGCCGCCATGCCTCCAGCGGGCGTGGGCTGCGACCAGACGGTCAGGCAGGTGGGCGCCTCATCAAAGCTGACCAGCTTTTCCTGGGTCGGGGCGAGCACACTGACTTGTGCAGCGTGGGGTTCCCAGGCCAAGGGGGTAGCGCCATCCAGCAGCACGGTCTCGCCATCGATGGGATAGGTTGTCACCTCCAAGTCATCGAACCCGCACTCGCGCAGCTTCTGCAGGGCCAGGTTGGTCGCGGCGTGGTACCCGGATGAGCCCGGGGTACGGTAAAAGCGCGTGATGGCAGCCGTGGTTTCTGTAGCGCTCTCCCCCGAAAGCATCTCGTGAATCAGCAAGGCCAGAGAATCCATACGTTCCCTCTTGGGTTTTCTTGGCGGCCAGTTCCGCACATGGCCTATTTTCTATGGACAGAGAAGTGAGGACCGTTCGTTAGACCACATCGTCGATGGCTACAAAACCGGCTTTTTGGAAAAGGTGGCGTCAGGATCTATCGCAGGCTCCCTCTTACGAGTCGGTAACAGGCGCCCAGCGTGCTGGCTATACCACGTTCTTCATGCGCGGATCCAAATAGTCCCGTATCCAATCACCCAGCACATTGATCCCAAGCACAGTCAAAGAAATGGCCAGACCGGGAAAGATAACCAGCCAGGGAGCGATCTCCAGATACTCGCGGTTTTCCGACAGCATTCCCCCCCAGGTTGGAACATCAGGGGGCACACCCAAGCCCAGAAAACTGAGCGAGGCTTCAGCAATGATGGTACTTGCCACAGAAAAGCTGGCGATGACAATCACCACACCCCACAGATTGGGGAGCACGTGACGTCCCATGATCCGCCCTTGGCGAACACCCACGGCGCGGGCCGCATCTACGAATTCCATCTCCCGCAAGTATATGACCTGGCTCCGGGCCAGGCGACCATAGGTCACCCAGCCGGTAATCCCCAGCACGATGATAAGCTTGTCCACACCCGGCCCCAGGACGGCCAAGACGCTGATGGCCAGCAGAATGAAGGGGAAGGCTAGCTGGATATCGCCGATACGCATGATCACGTCGTCCAGAAGACCGCCCATATAGCCGGAGATCAGGCCCAGGAAAACACCCAGTGTACCCGCCAACAGTACCGCGCTCAAACCGACAACCAGCGAAACCCGGGCGCCGTAGCACAACCGGGCAAAAACATCACGGCCCAGCGTATCAGTGCCCAGGAGGTGCAATGTGCCATCGGGCGCGCGCCATAGAGGTGGCTTGAGCCGGCTGATGATGTCGATCTGGGCGGGGTCGAGTGGCGTCAGGACCGGCGCCAGCACGGCAACCAGGACTGCGACCAGGACGATAATCGCACCAACCAGAGCGAGCTTTCGACGGGCGAGACTGCGCAGCGCCCCAAAACGGGGGCGTTCCGGAATTGTGCCGCCATCGGTAAGAGAAGCGGGGCGCGCCGGCGACACCTCTGCTGCCCCTGACGCATCGTTTCTATCAGACATTCAGGCTCCTCTGTCCCTCTAGTTGTATCGGACGCGAGGATCTATCCAGGAGTAGAGGAGGTCCACCCCAAGATTGACAAGCGTAAAAGCGATGGCCAGCACCGTCACACCAGCTTGAACAATGGCAAAGTCCTTGTTGTAGATGGCATCAATGATCAGCCGGCCCACACCGGGCCAGGCAAAGATGCTCTCGACGATGACAGAACCGGCCAGCAGAAAGCCTAGCTGAAGACCCACCATCGTCACCAAGGGCAGAAGCGCGTTTCGCAGGGCATGAAGATAGATGACCTTTCTCTCAGACAGGCCCTTGGCCCGTGCGGTCCGCACATAGTCCTGCTGAATGACCTCCAGCAGGGATGCGCGAGTCAGGCGCATGTTGCGGGCCAGCGAGAAGGCAGCCAGGGTGAATGCTGGCAGAATCAGATTCCGCCAGTCCCCCTTCCCCGAGATAGGCAACACCCTCAGCCAGACGCCAAATATGAGCATCAGCATGATGCCCAGAAAAAAACTGGGGACCGACTGTCCGATCAAGGCTGCGAGCGTGGAAATATAGTCCGCCCCGGTGTTGGGGCGGGTGGCCGAGAGCACGCCAATGGGGACGCCGAGAATGACCGAAACTGCCAGAGCGATAAGTGCCAGCTGAACTGTGGCCGGAAAGCGGCGCATGACAACGTCAAAGGCAGGCTCGCTGTAGCGATACGAGTCGCCAAAATCCCCGCGGACAGCATTCTTGGCGAAAATAAAGTACTGGATATACCAGGGCTGGTCAAAGCCCTTGAGTTGGCGGAACTCGTCGATCTGCTCTGCGGTCATAAAGTCCGCACTCTCGCCGAGCCATACCTCCGTTGGGTCCCCGGTCAGGAACATCAGCCCAAAGGAGATAAAACTCACCCCAAGGATCACAATGAACGTTTGAAGTAGCCGCCGAATTGTGTATTGCATCCAGATCCTTCCTCGGTGCTTTCAAGAGGGAAAGAAGGCAAGGGGCCTGGGCAGGCGCCCAGGCCCCACAAAGACTATCTCAGGGAAGCGTCCATCATCAGAATACGTTCGTCTGCTCTGGGCTCCCAGTCCATCCGGTCCGATGCCGCGTAAAAGTCGGTCTGCATGTAGATCTGGACCACGGCCGCATCCTCGACGGCAATCTCTTCGATCTGATGGCAGAGCGCCAGGCGCTCGTCCGGATCGAAGGTGGCATCCAGTTCCGCAAAGAGGGCGGTGATCTCTTCATTGGCGTACTGCGAGCGGTTGGAGCCAGTGTTGGCTTCGATGTAGCCCAGGTCCGAGCGGCAGTTAAAGCCGGGGCCGGAGCCGATCAGATGCATGTCGGGGAAGCCAGCACCCTGGCTGGAAGCATGGTCGATGAACACGGACCAGTCAAGCACGTTGACCGTAACGTCGATGCCAACTTTCGCCAGGTCGGAGGCCAGAACCAGGCACATATCCTTGTCCTTGATATAGCGGCCGTTGGGGCACTCCATCTCGAGCGCCAGCTTCTCACCGTCCTTCTCGCGGACGCCATCGCTGCCCATGGTCCAGCCGGCTTCGTCCAGAAGAGCAGCGGCCTTCTCCGGATCGTAGGGGTAGGCCTCGACGTTGGGGCTGCCGTTGGGCGCGTTGATGATGTGGGCTGAGCACTCGCCCGCGCCGGCCAGCAGGCTGGTCATCATGGACTCGCAGTCGAAGGCATAGTTGATGGCCTGGCGGACCCGCACATCCTTCAACGCCGGGTGATCGGTCTCTTTTTGGTCCAGGCCAAAGAACATGCGGCGCATGCCATCGACCGGGGCCATGTGGGCGCCCGGTGCCTTGTCGACGCTCAGCGCCAGATCCGGCGGTACGTTGGTGATGATATCCGCGTTACCGGCCTTTAGTTCGTTGATGCGCGTCGAGGCTTCGGGCACGGCGCGCCAGATGATCTTCTGGATGGAAGGCTTCTCGCCGGCATAGTCTGGATAGACCTCCATCTCGATCGACTTCTTCGGGGACATAGTTGGTGATCATGTACGGGCCACTGCCAATGCCCGTGCGCCCAAACTCATCGCCTCCAACTTCGGTGATGTACTGGGGCGGCTGAGCCGCGGTCTGGACGTGCGCCACATGCTCGGGGATGAGCGGGTTGGGGGCCGTGGTGACGATGTGCAAGGTGTACTCGTCAACCGCAATGACCTCCGCCAGGTCCAGAAGGCCATACTCGTAGCTGGTGCGGCCCACGCCTGTCTCGAACATCTCCTGACCACGATCCAGGGCGAACTTGAAGGCCTCGGCATTCACCGGCTCGCCATTGTGGAAGGTGTAGCCCTCCTTGATCTTGAACTCCCACGTGACGTCGTCGACGGCTTCCCACGACTCGGCCATGTAGGGCTCCAGTTCGACATTGGCGTTGAACCGCGTCAGCGTCTGGAAGAGGTGCTTGTGAACATTGTCATCGGGGATGGACTGGCCGATGTGCGGGTCCAGGGTGATGACCTCAGCGCCCTGCAGAATGACCACGGGCTCTTGTTCCTCTACCACTGGGACAGCGGTCACCTCTACCTCTACCTCGACCACCTCGGTGACGACCTTTTCGACAACCTGGGCCGTCCCCTCGACAATGACCGTCTCCTTGACCGTCTGCTCGACGATCTGGGTGACAATCTTTTCGACTTCGACCACCTGGGGCTCCGGCGTAGCGCCACAGGCTGCGAGCAGCAGTGACACCACAATCATGAGCGTAAGCAATAGACCTAAACGTTTCATCTGTACTCCTCCTACCTTTCGTAAATTTGGACTCTGCGCGGACAGCAAACTTCAAAATGCTCGATAGGCTTACCTCCCATCATCAAAAACCTCGGAACCGAATCGCCAAACACACCTTGAAAGCTGATAGCTACACCGACCTGAATGGGACAATCCCATCCCAGGGCAAAAGTCGCTGTGGAGTCATCGCGATAGAGTGCCGTTACAATGATAGAGCGGCCCCATATATATCCTATAGGATACAAAGTCTATTGTACAACGATTCCAGCACGCTGTCAAATCGTCCGGGCAAAGATGGCCGGATCAAGCGCCGGTTAGAATCCCGTACGCTTGTCCACGACGTTGATGAGCGTTCCTCCCTTGACCCAGCGCCGAAAGTTTTCGACGAAAACCAAGAGAACCCGTTCCCTGTATCTGGGGCTCTGCCCGCCCAGGTGGGGGGTCAGCGCGACGTTGGGCAATCTGCGCAGTTCGCTATCCACGGGCAGCGGTTCCTGGTCAAAGACGTCAAGGCCGGCTCCGGCAAGCGGGCCCTCCTTCAGCGCTTCGATGAGCGCCTCTTCGTCGACGAGGGGACCGCGCGCGATGTTAACCAGGTAACTGCCCTCGTTCATCAGCGAGATGAGATGGCCATCTACCATACCCCTGGTCCCATCGGTAAGCGCGGCAGCCACGACCAGGACATCCAGACCTGATGAAGAATTCCTCGATCTGGTCGCTGAGATACATCTCGTTCAGGTAGGGCACAAAAGCCGGGCGGGTGTCATAGCCGCGGACTCTCATACCAAAGGCTGCCCCTTTGCGGGCGATCTCCCTGCCGACGTTGCCCATGCCCAGGACGCCCATGGTCTTGCCATACAATTCCTCACAGGTCTGCCGCTCCCACGTGTCCAACAGGTTGTTCTCCCCGTAGGAGTCGATGATCCTGCGGGTCACGGCCAACAGCAGCGCAAAGGCGTGTTCAGAGACCGAGATGGGGTGATTGCCACTGGCATTGGTGAGGACGACATCACTGTTTACAAAGTCCGGCGTGAGCAGGTTCTCCACGCCCGCGCTCAGGGACTGATACCAACTCAGTTTCTTTGCCCGAGCCAGCAGTTCATCGGTGAAGCGTCCATGTAGAATGATGTCTGCATCCTCGATCCAGGGCGCCATGTCGTCCAGGGTCAGCGTCTGATGCACGCACAGGTCTGGATGGATGGCCTCTAGCCGTTTTCGGGTTTCGTCATCAATTTCGTACCGCGACAGAATCGTGATCTCTTTGGTCATTTTGGCCTCCAGGACCTACGACAATGGTCAGTCTTGTCACAATGCCCGTCTTTGCCTAGGCTTCAAAAAAGGCTTTGAAAGCCTTGTACATATAGTATTGATCCAGAACACCACCCAGCTCCCTGATAGAGTGCATGGCCATCGCGGGATTGCCCACATCCAGGGAACGCATGTCCAATTGAGTAGCCGAGATGGGGCCGATGGTCGAACCGCCCACGAGATCGGAACGGCTGACAAAGCGCTGGACCGGAACGTCCACTCCCCGGCACAGGGTCTCAAAGACGGCAGCCGAGTCGCTGTCGGTGGTGAAATTCTGATTGGCCGAGACCTTGACCATGGGGCCGCCGTTCAAGACCGGCCGGTTGACAGGATCGTGTTTGTCCACAGCACCGGGATGAACCCCATGTCCCATGTCGGCCGATATGAGGAATGACTGGTAGATGGATTGGAAGAAGCCCTCTCGATCCCCGGCCAGCCCATAGGCGATCCGTTCGAGCAGCGTGCTCAGCAAGGGAGAAGCCGCTCCCTGTTTGGTCCTGCTGCCAACCTCCTCGTTGTCGTAGCAGACCAGAACGTTGGTGGCCTGGGCAGTGCCGGCATTGAGCAGGGCGTGCAATCCGGCATGGACCATGGCCAGGTCATCCAGCCTGGAGCTGGAGATAAAGTCGTCGTTCAGACCAACAATGCTGCCCCTACCATACTCGTTCAGGAACAGGTCAAAATCGACAATACTGCCGGCCTCAATGCCCAGTTTCTCGGCCAGCAGTCCGGCCAGGAAGGCACCTTTTTCGAACTCGGCATTCACGCAGGCCACCAGGGGCAGCATGTCCGTCTGCTTGTTCAACTCGATCCCCTCGTTGACCTTGCGGTTCATGTGTAGAGACTGGTTGGGGATGATCAGCAGGGGCTGGTCAAAGCTGACAAGTCTGATTTCAGGATGCAGGGGATCGTCGCCTGTAAGCGCCACCCGGCCGGCCAGAGTCAGGGGTCTATCCAGCCAGGTGTTGAGGATAGGACCGCCATAGGACTCTGTATTCAGCATGAGGTAGGTATTGGCCTTGACCAGCTCGGGCGATGGTTTGATCCTGAAGGATGGCGCATCGGTGTGAGCGCCTACCAGCCGGAATCCCTCTTTCTCGACGGCGCCCTGCCCCACGACAAAGGCGATAACGGCCGAATCATTCCTGGTCAGAAAGTACTTGCCGCCCTTGGTGATTTTCCACCTCTCTGTCAATTCTAGCTCGTCGAAGCCGTTTGCCTGGAGTGCGTCCTTGATGGTGGCCACGACGTGGAATGGACTGGGGCTGGTATGGATGAAATCAAGAAGGTCGTTGGCGAATTTCAGTTCTTCAGTCATAACGTATGCTCCTCGCTGAAAGTAGGGTTATTGGCTCAATAGAGTAAGACTGGATCCAACACATTGCGCAGAGGTTCTCCGGCCAGATAACGGTGAAGGTTGTCGCAGAATAGATCTGTGAGTTTGGCTTTCTCACTATCTGCGGCACTGGCAGAGTGCGGACAGATGAGCACGTTGGGCATATCCCACAACGGGCTGTTCGCCGGGCAGTGGTTCCACGGCAAAGACGTCGGAAGCCAAGCCCCCTAAGTGCCCTGATTGCAGGGCGCGCACAACGGCGGCTCGTCCCAGATAGTGCCCCGGGCCACGTTGATCAACACCGCGCCTGGCTTCATGGCCGCCAGTTCCTCTGCCCCGATCAAGCCCTCGGTCTCTGGCGTATGGGGCAGGAACAGCACCACGAAATCGGCCCTGGCCAGCATTGGCTGCGAGATCTGTCCAGGGATAGAGGCGCTCAACCCCAAGGGATGTAGGCTCTAGCCCTTCGATGGTACCGCTTGGTGCCGATCACGCGCATCCCCAGACAACGGGCCAGCCGCGCCACCTCTTGCCCGCCCTTGCCCAGGCTGATCACCGCCAGCGTCTTGCCCCGCAGTTCGGTCCCGGCGTAGCGCTCCCAGTGCTTGCGTTCCTGTTCAGCCGCCATCCGGAAGGCATCCTTGACAAACATGAGCATGGCCATCAGGCAGAATTCGGCCAGAGGGCGGGAATGGACCCCACCGGCGGTGGTAAAGACAATATCGCTCTGGTCCCAACCAAACTTGACCACGCCTGGCCGATGCCAGTGCTCGAACCCTGAACCCATTTGAGTTGCGGCGCGAGATCGCAGGAGATCATCGAGGTGGGTATAGTCAAAGCCGAACATCACTTCGGCTTGAGCCAGCAACTCCTGCCAGCGCGCCTCCTGCGCTCGGGGTACGCTCGATGGGCGCGTTGTAATGCGTTGCATAGTGCGGCCGGCCCAGCAGACTCGGGATCAAAGAGGACCTCAACCCGGGGATCCACGCCCCGGATCTGGTTGACCAGTTCCGGTTCCAGGGGCAGCGAAATGCAGAACCTTGGTTTGATTGTTTGGCATGTGCCTGTGT
Source organism: uncultured Chloroflexia bacterium (assembly GCA_963700285.1). Lineage (GTDB taxonomy): Bacteria > Chloroflexota > Anaerolineae > JAAYZQ01 > JAAYZQ01 > CAWANP01. Next base: position 330,433 of record CAVOXA010000010.1, read on the forward strand.
CCCTTCCAGGCCGATTCGTCAGCCGGACGGCCTGCACGCTCTAGAGGACGGCCATCAGGTCGATTTCGATCAGGAAATCCTTGCGTGCCAACTCGTTGATGCCCACCGTGGTGCGAGTCGGTGGAATCGGGAAAGTACTCCTTGTAGACCTCGTTCATGCCGCCGAAATCCTGGACGTCCACCAGGTAGATGTTGACCTTGACGACGTCGTCAAAGGACAAGCCAGAGCTCTCGACAGTGGCCTTGAGGTTGTCCAGTACCTGGCGGGTCTGCGGCTCGATGCCGCCCTCGGGCACCTGGCCGGTCTCTGGATTCACGGCAACGTTGCCTGACACGAACAGGAACCCGCCGGCCTTGACCGCCTTGGCATAGGGTGCGCCCGGCTTTCCTAGCATCGTCTCTTTTTTCATGATCTGACTCCTTTTTTATGGTTTCCTCATTCCTGAGGTTCAAACGACAACGCCCGGGCCGGATTCTCAACCAGGATGCGGTGTAGCAAGCGCATCGTCAAAGCCCGCCTTGACGCAGCCTGGGCACAAAATCCCGCAGCACGTGATCGTAGCCCGGCCCGCCTCCGACCTTGAGTTCCATCTCGCGGCAGCGATCGGAGGATAGCATTAGGTGGTCCTGATATCCCCTGTCGACCATCTCGCACAGCAGGTCGACCCGGGTCTCGTCGAGCATCCAGTGGATCTTGCCGATGACGTCGAACTGGACGTAGGCCCCCCGCCGGGCCAGGGCCACCAGTTGGCGGATGTCGGCGTTCTCGTCGGTATGGCCAATGATCACCCGGCCGGGTCCACCCCTTCCGCCTCAAAGAGATCGAGGTGCTGCATACCAATGTTGCCGCCCTCGATCTCAAAGCGCGTCGAGCCGCTGGTGTGGGTGGTGATGGACACACCGGTTCGCTTTTGGGCAAGGGCGACGGCGCGGGCACACTTGAGCTCAGGCCCCTCGATCACCGGCCGGCTGACGCCCGACTTGAGCAGGCCGGTGCGGATGGTCGTACCGTCCGCGCCGCAGGTCAACTCTTGCACCAATAGTTCCGCCAGATCATCGATGCTGGTATCAGCCACGTAGGGCGGGTGGCAGTCTTCGACGTAAAAGCCCGAGATGGCGACAACGTGAATATCCGCACGCTCCGAGATATCTTTCAGAACCACCACGTCCCGCCCCCAGCCGCTGGTCGTCATCTCGGCGATGGCCCGGCCGCCGGCGGCGTGAAAATCGACCAGCTCGGCGACGATGGTATCCACGTTCAACAGAACCATCTTGGCATAGGTACCGGGGAAATCGAGCTCGGAGCGGCAGAGGCGCTGATCACAGTAGAGATGCTCGTGGGGAGCCGTTACCCCCAGTTCCTCTGGAGCAATATCGCCGCGCACCGTTCGAACCACAGGCGAACCGGTTTTCATGTGCGCACCCCCTCCAGCATCTCGATGACCTGCTGCGTGGTCCGCATGCGTACCAGGGGACCCACCAGGCCGGTCTTGATGATCTCGTGCCAGCCCAGTGTTTCGCTGGCCGACGCATCCCAGGCGAGGATCACTCCCAGGTCACGGTCGGCAGCCTCCCGGGCGGCGAGGGCCACCGTCGTGTTGGCCAGCATGCCAGCCAGGATGATGGTGTCGACGCCAGCCTCGTGCAGCGTGTTCAGAAGCACCGGCCCCGCCGCGAAGGGGCTGTAGGTCCCTCTGGATAGCACCAGATCGCCGGACGTCGGAGCCACTTCGGGGCGGATCTCCTCCCACGGCGAGGCAACCGGGATCGGCAAGCCACTCAGGCGGAGCTGCCGTGACAGGTCGCTGCGGTCGGGCTCCTGAGCACAGAGGACGGAATAGATCACCCGCAGCCCATGCCGGCGACAACCAGTCAGCAGCGACACCATGTTGCGAAGGGCGGCATCTGTCTGGGCATAGTATTCCTCAAACTCGCGCAGGATGCCCTGCTCACCGGCAAACAGGCCCAACCCCTGGTCGCGCATTGTGGTAAAGCGCTGGGCGTCCAGCAGCAACAGGGCCGCGTTCCCCGCCGCCAACGGAAAGGCCGGGTTGGCATGCGAGAGCATCTTGAAGGGTACCCTTGGTTTCATAGGCCCTTTCCCCCTACAACTGCCTGCGGCATAGTTGTACACGAGGTCGACCAGGTACTTTTCGACGTCGGCCAGACCGGCGACTTGGCCGTCCCCTTCGATGATCATATACTCGTCGGCATCGCCCCGGCCTCCACCGCCGATGACGCCGCCCCGGACACAGGGTACATTGAAAGTGTTGGGAACCACGGTCCAGGGGCCGCCGCCCGGCTGCATGGGCCAGATCTCGGCCGCCACGTTCCAGGACGCTAGCGTCTGAAGCGTGGCCTGCACGCCCGGATCGGAGACGGAGGTTTGGGAGTGGCTAAAGGCAGCGTAGACGTCGATCTCGATATCGGCGAAACCTCGTTCGTCCAGGTGCTGTCGTATAAAGCCAATGATCTCCTCAGCCGTCAGATCCACCACCCAGCGCATATCCAGCGTGGCTGTGGCCGTGGCCGGGGTGATATAGGGAATGGTGGTCGTCTCTGGTCCCAGGAACCCACTGCGTAGGCCGGCGATGTTGAAGGTCGGCCCATAGAGCAGGTTGACGAGGGGGTCCATGCCCTCCAGACCGCCCACGACGTGGCTCACATTGCCGACACCGCCGAGAGGTAGGACATCACGCCAGTCGCGGCCAGAAGCCCGGGCAGCTAGCGTCTCCAGCAACTCTCGCTCTTCCCCCGTCAGGGGTTTGCGATAGTTCCAGAGTTCCTCCAGCCCTGCGACGGTGCAGCCCAACCCATCCGCATCGGTCAGGGAAGACAGGGCCTGCGCCAGGCGGAAGGGAGGGCAATCCACCAGCGACGCCGCGGAGCTGTGCACAGTCTTGACCGGTCCCCGCCCCCAGGACTGCCCGCTGGCCGTCAATTCGATGACGACCATGCCCTTGAGCCCCAGGCCCATCGAGACAGTACCGTTGCCTGCCTGGCTACAGGAGGGACAGAAGCTGGCATCCACGTTCTGCAAGCGGCCGGCATAGCGCGCCACAAAATCGGCATAGGTGGGACTGCCCATAATCTCCTCGCCCTCGGCCAGGAACATGATATTCATGGGCAGGCCACCCTCTACAGCAATGATGGAAGCTAGAGCGTTCAACCAGGCTACGTAGGGGCCCTTGGCGCCCATAGCACCACGGCCGACGAGCACCTTGGGGTAAGGTCCGATGGGTACCAGTTCCGCCCCCCAGGGATCGTAGCTCCAGGTACCCGGCTGCACGGTCCGGGTGTCGATCATGCAGTAGTTATGGACCGTCAAGGGTGCCCCGGCGTCATAATGGGCCCAGACGCCAGGGTGGAAACGTCCCTCGATGACCTCTACTTCCTGGCAGCCCAGGTCGCTGTACGACTGGGCCACCAGCTCGGCGGCCTCGCGGGTGCCGATATTGTCCCAACTGACGCTGGGCTGCCTGACCCACTCTTGGATGTGGGCGACGTGCTGGTCCAGATGTTCGTCGATATGGCGGTGTATGGCTTCTCGATCCATGTGAGAACCTCACTCCTCAGTTATAATGATTTGATCTGGGCAACGATCTGCTCGACTGACTTGACCTGGATGACCCCACTCTCTACTCTCCACAGAAACTCTTGCAGCCCAGCGTGATGGGTCGCGCAGGCATCGGGCACCACGACCAAACCATAGCCACGGTCGCTGGTACTGCGGATGGAACCCTCGACAGCGCCGTCGTACGAGATGCCGGCCAGAATGAGGTTCTCGAGGGCCAGGTTGCGCAAAAGCTCGTCCAGGCCGGTGCCGGTAAAGATACCCGAGGCAGACTTGTCGAGGATGATCTCGCCTGCTCGTGGCGCCAGTCCGGGCATAAACTCGGCCTCGGGGCTGTCTGGCCCAAAGGCGAAACCCTGGGCCCGTACCTTGCGGCTGAGATCTCGGCCGTCGGGCAGTCTTCCGGCCGTGCGAACGTGGATCACCGGGACACCTTGGGCGCGACAGGCCTGCAGCAATTTCCCCATACCCGCCAGGGCACTCTGAACGCGCCCATAGTACTCGGACAACAACTCCTCTTGACCTCCAGCGGCGGCCAGGGCTCCCAGCCCGAGAGATGGGTCACAGGTGAATCGCTGTCCATCGACCAAGACCAATGCCGTGTTGCTCTGCGCCAGGGGGAGTTGAAGAGCAGGCGGGAGGATGGCATCATAGGGATCTTTGTCGGCAGAGTCTGTGTCGTCCGGGGGCTTGGGGAGATAGGGTTTGACCCGCTCCAGGCCGCTCTTCACCTCGGGGCCAACAGCCTCCAGCGGATCGATCAAGTCCACGATCTGGTCTGTGGAGAGGATGTGCGTCAGCGCGCCCTCCAGATAGCAGATAGCTAGTTCGTGGGTCTCGATGGTGCCCGCCGCACAGGCGTCCGATACGACCACAACGTCATAGCCCAGATCCACGGCGTCCCGCACGGCGCTCTCGACACAGCCATTGGTCGAAGTGCCGGTAAAGATCAGGGTCGTGATGCCCATATTGCGCAGCAAGCGATCAAGGTTGGTAACGGGGAACACGCCAGAGGAGGACTTGTTCACGATCAACTCATCGCCCTTGGGCTGCAGGTCGTCCAGAAAATCAGCCTCACGGCTGCCCGCTGGCACGACAAAGCCACGCACCAACTGCTTGCGCCCCACGTCCCGCGAGTCCCCAGTCAGTTCCGAGACACGGATGTGGATGACCTCCATCTCTTTGTGGCGAAAGAGGGTCAAGAGCTGCTGGATGCGCGGAATGACCGCGTCAATCTGGGAGAAATATTCCTCAAAGTACCGTTCTACACCCAGTTCTTTGGCCGTGCGGCCCTCGCCCTCATCACGGTCAGCGTCAAAGTACTGCATGTCGACCACCAGCAGGGCGGTACTACCGGCCTGCATCTGTACAGGGGATGTACCAAGGACCTGGCCAATGGGGTTGTGACAGTTGTCTTTCACATTCATGTCCTTTTTCGCAACAGATTTTCAGGTCTTTGCCCCGGGGACTACTGCCCCCGAGGCGGGGCTATGAGCCATGACAGAAGAATTGGCCAAGCCTATGATTTTCGAAGCGCCCGGCCCGGCAGCTTGCCCGTGAATATCCCCTGGTCCACGACCAGTTCACCGTTGACGAGAACATAGGGGATGCCCTCGGGAACCTGCTCCGGTTCGTCGTAGGTCGCCTTGTCCGCCACCTGCTCGGGGTCAAGCAGCACGATGTCGGCCCAGGCGCCCTCCCGCAGTATCCCCCTATCCTTCAGCCCCAGGATCGCGGCAGGGAAAGCGGTGATCTTGCGGATCGCCTCCGGCAGGTCAAAGATCTTTCTTACGCGCACGAACTCTTTGAGATAGCGCGGATAGGCGCCGTACAGCCGGGGATGGGGTCGACCGCCATAGATGCCATCGGAGCCCACCGTCGCCTGGGGGTGCCCGAGGACCTTGTCCAGCACATGCTCCGAGCCATAGTGACTGATCATGGTCACGGCCAGATTCTCCTCGGCCAGCAGGTCACAGACGAAATCGAGGGGGTCCTTGTCACAGGTCTGGGCCAGGTCGGCGACGTCCCTGCCCTCCATCCAGCGGTTCTTCTCGCTATTGACCGCCGACACGACGATCTTGGACCAGCCCACCGAGATGGAGCGGTTGTTCCAGACGTCGAGCCCCTGCTGAAAGTCCTCGCGGATACGGGCTCGGAACTGGGGATCCATCAGGTTCTGGGCCAGGGCCTTGGTGCCCTCGGCAAAGGTCCACTGGGGCAGGACAGCCGTCAGCACGGTACAGCCGGCCAGGTAGGGATACCGGTCCCAGGTCACCCGGCCGCCCTCGGCCAGGAAGGCATCGGCCTTCTCAAGAATGACGTCCATCTTCGGCCAGTTAATCTGGCCGTAGGCCTGCAGGTGGGACACGTGGAGGTGCACGCCGGATTCGCGGGCAATGCGGGTGACCTCGTCAAAGGCCTGCTCGATCCGGTAGCCCTCGTCCCGCTGGTGCACGACAAAGATACCATCCCGGGCGGCCGCCTCCCGGTTCAGGGCCACCAGCTCCTCGGTGGGCCCGTAGCTGCAGGGCGGATAGATGAGGCCCGTGGACAGGCCAAATGCACCACAATCCATGGCCTCCCTGGTCAGGGCGCACATGGTGGCCAGTTCCGCGGGCGTCGCGGGACGGTTGTCCATGCCCATGGCCATGATGCGCAGCGGCCCATGGGGGGCCAGCATGGCAGCGTTGTTGGGCAGGCCGCGCCGGTCGAGGGCCTGAAGATAGTCTTCAAAGGACCGCCATGTCCAGCGATCGAGGGGCAGCTTGCCCAGCAACCCAGCCGTAAGCTCTGACATCAGCTCGACGTTCTCGTCGCTGATGGGGGCTACACCGAGCCCGTCCTGGGCAAGCAGCTCGGTGGTGACCCCCTGGCGGACCTTGGCGTCGGGCGCCTGGTCCCGAAAGAATTCCAGGTCGGTGTGGCTGTGCATGTCGATAAAGCCCGGTGTGGCCGCCAGACCAGCACCGTCGACGGTACGCTTTGCTGAGGCATCGACGGGCAGGCCATGTCCAGCGCCAGTCACCATGGCCGCGATCCTGCCGGCTCTGACGGCTATGTCACCGGGTACCGGCTCTGCACCAGTACCGTCGAGGATCTGCACATTCTTGATCAGACAGTCATACATCCCTATACCCTCTCCCCTCAGCCCACCCAGCCGCCCACCTCGACCATCGCCCCGGTCATCGCCCGCGCGTCATCCGAAGCCAAGAACAAGGCAACGTCGGCGATATCCTCAGGTTGCATCCAACCCGCCTTGTCAACCCCCTGACGGGAGACAGCAGTCAACGCGGTGTCGACCAGACCAGGACAGATGGCATTGACGGCGATCCCGTGGGTCTTCATGTCCAGGGCCAGAGATGCGGTAAAGCCCGTGACCGCGTATTTGGATGCGCAGTAGGCTTCTCGGTTGGGCAACCCGCGGAGCCCTGCCACCGAAGAGATGTTGATGATCTTGCCCGAGCCCTGCTCGATCATGCCCGGCAGGACGGCTTTGCAGCAGAGAAAAACGCTGCGTACGTTGACGGCCATCATCGTGTCCCAGGCCTCCACGGTGGTTCCCAACAGATCTCCGGGCATGATGATGGTACCGGCGTTGTTCACCAAAACATCCACTCGGCCGAATTCGGCCAGGGTACGGTCAACCAAGCGCAGCACGTCCTCCTGTCGGGAGACGTCGGCAGTCTGAACCAAAACACGACGGCCTAGCGCGCGGATCTCCTGGGCAAGGGTCTCCAGCTCGTCGGGCGTTCTGGAAGCGATCGCCAGTTCAGCACCCTCGCGGGCATAGGTGAGCGCAATGCTGCGGCCGATCCCGCGGCCGGCGCCAGTTACGACTGCTACGGTCTCTGCTAGTTTCATTTCATGGTCCCTTCGATTACTGAACCCACCCAAAAACGCACCAAGCCCCCGATTCAACCGGGCTCCGTACTCGGGGGCGCAACTCGCCCTCGAGACGAGGGTTAGAGCGGTCATGACAGGTACTATGTGAGTTTAAGCAGACGAGCCGCATTCCCCCCCAGGATGAGCGCCTTTTCCCCATCCGGGATATCCAGGTCCAGGAGTGGAGCCAAATTCTCTTTGAATCGAAAGGTCTTGAGCGGATTGGCGTCTGAGCCAAAGATAACCTTGGATGCTCCCGACTCGCCACTGACCAGGCCCATGAACTTGAGCGTATCCTCGCCCAGGCCAGGGATCAAGCGCGCAAACCGGGCAAAGGTCGTAGTCGTATCCATGTAGACGTTGGCATGCTTGCCGGCGATGGCCGGCGCTGAGCCAAAAGGATCACCGTGGGCGATCACGAGCTTGGCTTCAGGGTAAACCAGGGCCAGATCGTCCACCTCCAGGGGATCATCAAAGCGGGAGCGGGTGCCTGGAATCGGGACCGCACCGGTGTGGATCAGCACCGGCAGGTCGAGTTCGACGGTCTTCTCAATCACGGGGTAGATCCGCTGGTCCGATGGATAGAACTCTTGCATCGAGGGATGCAGTTTGAGGCCGCGGAAGCCATAAGCTTCCACATAGTACTCTAGCATTTCGGCTGCATCGGTCAGATAGGGCACCACACAGGCTAGCCCTACGAGCCGGGAGGGATGGGTCCGGACCGCCTCGTACACCAGGGCATTTGCTGCCCGGCCATTGTCGCCGCCGGGCGTGACGACGGCGGTAACGGCAGCCATGTCGATGCCCTGCTCGTCCATGCCGGCTACCAGGTTCTCGATGGGACCCTGTCCCTCGCCAAAGTGCGTGTGAAAATCGATGATCATCCGTTGACCTCAAGGTCCATAAAACTTTTTCCCACAGCCATCTCTCACGAGGGCCATGGGATGCTATTTGTCCAACTGTACGTAGATGGCCAGGTCGGGACATCCGATCTCGCACAGCTTGCAGCCTACACAGTCATCGAGGTCATAGACCTCAACCACCGAATAGCCCTTCTGATTGCGCCTGTCGGACATTCTCAACACGTTTCGCGGACAGTAATTTATACACAGGTCACAACCCTTGCACACTCTTTCGTCAATGTGGATCTTCACAATCATAGCACTCCAAGTTCTCTGATTCTCAGGGGGATTTCTGAGGGCCGGTAGGCGATCCGGACCCCGGCATCTGCCAGGGCTTTTATCTTGCTGGCCGCAGTCCCCTCTTTCCCTTCAATGATCGCCCCGGCGTGTCCCATCTGCGCCCCTTCCGGGGCTGCACGGCCTACGATCAGGGCCACCACCGGCTTGTCCATGTTCGCCTTGATAAAGGCCGCTGCCTCCTGCTCCATCGTCCCACCGACCTCACCCAAAAGGACGATAGCCTTGGTCTCCGGATCCTCCTGAAACATGCGGAGGACCGATTCCTGCGACAGGCCCCAGAACGGCCCACCCCCGATGCCAGCCACTGTCGATTGGCCAATACCGTTTTCTGTAAGCGTCTTGCAGACTTCGTAGGATAGTGCCCCACTCTTGGACAGTACGCCCACATGGCCTTCCAGCAGCACCCCGTTGGGGTGAACGCCCAGCTTGCATTTTCCCGGTGAGACCAAGCCCGGGGTGTCGGGCCCCACGACCGTCGTGCCCTTGGCAGCCGCATAATGGATGATGGTCAGCATATCGTGGTCCGGAACCCCCTCGGCCGTCAGCACCAGGAGTGGGATCCCGGCGTCGATGACCTCCAACGCGGCGTCCTTGGCGAACCGAGCTGGGACAAAGCCAAAGGCAGCATCGATCTCGTGGTGGGCAACCGCATCGGCACAATAGTCATAGACGGGGATGCTGTGCACCTGCCTGCCCCCCTTGCCCGGCGTCACGCCGGCTACTACCTGCGTGCCATATTCCTGCATGATGCGGGTTTGGAAGGAGCCGACTGCGCCCGTGATTCCCTGGATCAGCACCCGGGTATTCCCATCGATGAGTATGGCCATGGTTAATGCTCCCTCGCCAACGCTACAACCCGCTCAACCGCGTCCGGGAGATTTTCAAAGGCGTCTATACCCACCGCCCGGAGGGTTTCCCTGCCGACCTCTGCCTGGGTACCATACATCCGGACGACGACAGGCAGATGCAACTCGTTGTGCTCCAGGTACTGGACGACGCCGTCGGCCATTTCGTCCATGCGCGTCATGCCTCCGATGAGCGATGATCAATAGGGCCTTCGCCCTGGGGTTGGCCAGCACCACTTCCATGCCCTGGCACATGACCTGGGCATTGGAATGCCCGCCCAGCTCACAGAAATTGGCCGCGCGCCCCCCGGCGTCCTGGATCAGATCCACAGTCAGCATGCCTGTCCCGGCTCCGTCGGCGATCATGGCTATGTCGCCGTCCAGCGGTACGTAGGTGACCCCCCGTTCGGCCGCCAGTTGTTCCGCCCCAGCAGGGGCCGCGGCCGTCTCTGCACCGACCAGTTGCTCCTGCTCTGCCGAAAGCGAGGCGAACAGGTCCGCGTGGCGGAAGGCCGCCTTGTCGTCCAGCACCATCTTGGCGTCCAGCGCCATCAGGCCGCTTGCAGTCTCGGCCAGGGGGTTGATCTCGACGAGGGTGGCATCAAGGGAGCAGAGAAGAGAATACATCCTACCAAGCAGGGCTCCAAAGCCCCCGACGTCATCAAGCCCCAGGGCCTGGGCCAGGTAACGGATCGTGTAGTTCTGCAGCCCGATGAAGGGGTCAATGTGCCGGACCACAATCTGTCCCGGAGCCTGCTCAGCCACCTGTTCGATTTCGATGCCACCAGCCGCACTGGCCATGACCATGGGCTTGTTGGCCCGTTTGTCCAGGAGCACGGCCAGGTAGATCTCCCGCTTGATGGCGGTCCTTGCTTCGGCCAGGATGGCTCGAACAGGGTAGCCCCTGATCTCAGAGCCGATCAGATCTTTTGCGATGGCCGTGGCCTCAGCCTGGTCTGCGGCCATCCGAATGCCGCCGGCCTTGCCGCGGCCACCAACGGGTACCTGGGCCTTGAGGACAGCGGGCAACGGGATCCCGGGCACATCGGATGGAGAGCGCAGCAACCGGCTCTCGGGAACGGGGATCCCCCGCTCGGCCAGGAGCCTTTTGGCCTGAAACTCTAACAGTCGCATGGCTCAGACCTCCACCTCAAAGCCGGTATTCCTGGCCAGCGCCCTGCCCTGCGCCGCCGCTTTCAGGTTCAGCTCCAGGAACTTTTGTGGGACATTGTCCCGGATCGTTTCAGATAGGGCATCCGCCGATAGGAGGCCAGTTGCTTGCTGCAAGAAACCCAGCATGACCATATTGGCCGCGATCCTGGCCCCCAACTCGCTGGCCATCTGGGTTGCGGGAACCTGGGCCACCGCGATGTCATCCAGACCATCGGGGTAAACCTGGGGCTCGTCGACCAGCTCGGGGTCGATGATCAGCGTGCCGCCAGACCGCAGACGCCCCAGGTATTTATCAAGGGCCGACTGGGACATCGCTACCAGTATATCGACGCGCTCGGCCAAGGGCGAATTGATCGGACCCTTTGAGATGATGAGTTCAGCCTGGCACTCCCCACCCCGTGCTTCAGAACCGTATGATTGCGTCTGTACGCCGTTTAGACCCGCCCGTGTCACCGCGGCAGTACCAAAGACTACAGAAGAGAGCACGATCCCCTGGCCGCCAAAACCGCAAAACTGCACTGTAACTCGATCCTTAGGTTTCATTCACATCCCTCTATCACTGTGCTCCAACGTGAGACACTCTTGCTCTGGCCAAAGGACAACCCGCGACGAACAGAGACTCTCGCCCGACCAGAGCAAATGGAGCCAGCGTTACTCGGAGATATACAAGGAACTGCCCGCAAAGACGGGCACCTGCTTCTGGACAAAGGTGCCCAACCACAAACTTGTCGGCCAGCTCTTCCTCAGACAGGGCGCTGGCCTGTTTGACGGTAACCGAGTGTTCTTGTATCCAATCGACACCGTCAATGGGATCGCCCGAGCCGATGGCCCTGCGGCCAAAGTAGGTGGGGCACTGGGTGATGATCTCCACGAAGGCAAAGCCCTCGTGCTGCATCGCCTTTTTGATGGCATTGATAGCATGCCGAGGTCGATTGCGTAGTCCAACGGCTGACGAAGGTAGCCCCGGCGGCCACGGCCAGCTTGCAGAGGTCAAAGGGCTGTTCGCGTATTGCCGTAGGGCGTGGTCGACGTGGTCAGACTCCTGGAAGGTCGTCGGCGCCACCTGGCCGCCGGTCATGGCAAAGGTCAGGTTGTTGACCACGATCATGGTCACGTCCAGGTTGCGACGAGCCGCCTGGATCAGGTGGTTGCCGCCGATGGCGCCTGCATCGCCGTCTCCGGAAAAGATGACCACTTCCAGCTCGGGATTGTGCAGCTTGATGCCCGTCGCCCAGGGCAGTGTCCGGCCATGCACGCCATGCAGCGACTCGGCGTGAAGATAGACCGGAATGCGGGCCGCGCAGCCCACGCCGCCGATGGCTACCAGGTTGTCAAAGTCCAGATCGAGCTCGTCGGCCGCCTGGACAAAGTAGTTCAAGACCTGGGCCGCGCCACAGCCAGAGCAGAAAAAGTGCGGCAAGCTGTCTTTGCGCAGGTACTTTCTCAGCGGATTTGTGTTCAGCCATCAGCCTCCAATCGCCTCCAGGATCTCACCGGGGGTGTGAACCAGCCCCCGGTTCTTGGTGACCCGGACCACCGGGCACGTCCCGCGACCACCCGCTCGATTTCGCCGGCATACTTGCCGATGTTCATCTCCACCGCCAGGATCGTCGAGCACTGTTCCGCCAGCGCGCCGGATCTCCCGCTCGGGCACGGGCCAGACGGTGTCCAGCTTGAGCAAGCCGGCCCTGATACCCTGGGCCCGGGCCTGCTCCACGGCCTCCAGCGCCGGCCGGCACTCGCTGCCATAGGCCATCAAGCCCATCTCGGCATCGTCGAGGATAGTAAGCTCTTCGGTCTGGACGATGTCGTCATAGTTGGCCGTGATCTTGCCCGTGATCCGCTGGTACAGGGCTTCAAAGACCTCGGGGATCCCAGTGGATGCTGCCCTCCTCGTCGTGGGGGTTGAGCGAGTGCAGAATGCGATAGCCGTCGCCAAAATCGGGCAGGGGCGGCACGCCGTTGGGGCCGCCCTGGAAGGGCAGGAACTCTTCGGGCGGTACCTGGGTCTCGCCCGGTTGACGATTTCGATCTCCTCCGGCTCGGGGATCACCAGCTTCTCGCGCATCAGGGCGATGGTCGTCTCTGACATTACGACCACGGGCGTCCGATACCTCTCGGCCAGGTTGAAGGCCCGGATGGTGAAGTCAAACAGCTCCTGGACCGACGAGGGGGCCAGGACGATCATCTCGTGGTCGCCGCTGGCCCCCCAGCGCATCTGCATCACGTCCGCCTGGGTGGCAAAGTTCTCACCACGACAGCGCTGCACATCGACGATGACGCATGGGATCTCGGAAGCGATGGCGTAGCCGATCCCTTCCTGCATATAGTTATAGCCGGCACTGGCGGTGGCCGTCATGGCCTTGGCCCCGGCCAGCGAGGCCCCGGTCAGGGCATAGATGGAGCACAGCTCATCCTCACTCTGCAGGAACTTGCCGCCCACCCGGGGCAGCCGCGGCCGCCATACGCTCCGAAATCTCGTTGGCGGGCGTGATGGGATAGCCGGCGTAAAAGTCGCACCCAGCAGCCAGCGCGCCTTCGACGACGGCATAGTTGCCCAGCATAAAGTGGGTGCCCGTCAGCACGCGCTTGCGATCCGTCTGAACTGTGCATCAACTGCTCCTCACATTCTAGTCTTGTGATGAATGTCTCCATGCGATCGAAGGCTTCGACGATGTTGTCCATCGAGGTGGAATAGCACAGCCGCAGGGACGCCTTCTCCGCAGTGCGCCAAAGGCCGAGCCCGGCACCGTGGCCACGTGGGCCTCTTCCAGCAGCCTGTGGTCGCAAACTCCAGCGACGGCATGTCCAGCCTGTAGGAGGGGAAGCGTATAGAACGCCCCCTGGGGCGGGACGCAGTCAAAGAACTCGGAGCGAGCCAGGATCAGGTCCAGGTCAGGTCGCACCGCTCCTTGTAGCCGGCCATCATCTGCTGCAGACGCAGCCCGGGACTCTGCGCTGGTCAGGGCTTCAAGTGCCCCGGCCTGGGCAAAGGCGGTGACACAGGTAGCCGAGTGCTGGTAGATCTTGACCATGCCATCCAGGATCTCGCTGGGGCCGGTGACATAGCCCAGCCGCCAGCCGGTCATGGCATAGCTCTTGGAAAAGCTGTTGACGGTGACCACGTTGTCATACTCAGAGGCCGGGCTGTAGTGCTCGCCTTCGTAGACCAGGTACTCGTAGACCTCGTCGGACAGCAGCAGGGCGCCATGGCGCTCGGGCGATCTCGGCGATGCCCGCAGGCTGTCGCCGAATCATAGACCGCGCCGGTGGGATTGTTGGGCGAGCTGATGACGATGATACTTGACCGAGCCGTCCATCGCAGCCTCACATGTCGTCCAGGTCGGGCTGGAACCCGCTGGCTGGCGCTGACAATCGACAGTCACCAACTCAGCGCCGGCCAGTTGAGCCATCGACTTGTAGGACACCCAGGCCGGCTCCAGGACCATCACCCGGTCGCCCGGTTCGAGCATGGCCTGGAAGGCCAGATAGATGGCGAACTTGCCGCCGGGCGTGACAATGATGTCCTCCGGCGCCGGCGATTTATGCCATTCTCCCGTTGGAGCTTTTGCGCGATGGCCTCGCGCAGTTCGTAGGTCGCCAGTGGTGGGCTCATACTTGGTCTTGCCAGCCTGCATCGCCTCGCTCGGCGGCATCCTGGATGTTCTGGGGGGTGTCAAAGCAAGGCTCGCCCCGCCCAGGGAAATGATGTCGTCGATCCCGGCCCGGCGCATGCGCTTGACAATGTTGTCAACTTCGTCCGTAGCCGAGAGTTCCAGGTTGGCGACCTTGTCCGCTACTTTGTAACCCATGTCTTTCCTCCCTCCTAGCTATGGCTGCCGCACTGTTGCGCAAGACAGTACAACACGATTCTCCAGTGAAAACCAACACTCACCAACAGATTTCCTTCAGCCTCGCCCCACAAGTGATCCACAGTCCGCCTATTGAGAAACTCGATCCTGTCATCCTTCGACTGCGCTCAGGACAGATCTACCCGGCAGCCTTCACGTCAGTCAAAGGGACACGTTCCACTTTCACTTGTGGCAGATCCAGGAATCTGGCCGTGAAAGAACCAAAGTTGGCTTGGTCATCACCTGTGATCAGAAACTGGTATCTGCCGGATCCCAGTACCTGTGATCTGAGCGCCCCGGCATCCCGAAGGATCTGGTGTGCTTCTCTGACCACCTCTTCGGCGGGGTCTACGACCGTGACGTCCTCGCCAGCTACTTGCTCGGCAATGTCTCGCACACAGGTCAGGTCGGTACAGCCCAGAATCAGGGTATCTATACCCACGCTGGCCAAAGGCTCAAAATAGCCCTGGGCTAAGGACAAGAGATGGCGTCGATCGTCGATCTGACCTTTCTCCGCCAGGCGCAAGAGTTCGGGACAGGTTGCGCCAAATACCTCCATGTCCGGGTTGAGCCGCAGAATCTGTTGGTCATAGGCCTTGCTGTCGATCGTGATGGCCGTGCCCCACACCCCAATGCGGCTGCCTGGACTGGCGGCCAGGGCAGCGCGGACACCAGGGCCGATCATACCCAGCACGGGCAGATTGGGGAAGCGTTGCTGGGCAGCTTCTCGCCCGGCCACGCTGGCCGTATTACAGGCAATGATCACCAGCTTGACCCCTCGTTGTGCCAGATAGCCGGTGTTCTCTACTGCATAGTGCCGTACAGCTTCCAGCGGCTGGGGGCCATAGGGTTGTCGAGCCGTATCTCCCCAAAAAGAGCACGTCTTCGTACGGCAGCAAGCGGCGTACCTCTCGAAGAACCGCCAGTCCCCCTAGCCCCGAATCAAAAACGCCGATTGGGGCATCTGAACCCACGTTGGCTGACATGCCAGCTACCTCCTTGATCTCAACACAGAGCGGAACGTGTAAGGCCATTGTACACCCAAAGCTCCGAACCGTAGATATCCTATAGGCTATTTTCTATGATATCACAAAATACACAGGGTGTCAAGCCATCCCGCAGGTTTTTGATGTGTGATGTTGCGCAGAACCAAGACCAGATCAGTCACCAGCAGGGCAGAATGGTACGCGAACCTGCGGGAGGATCGCCCAGTCAAGGGATACTTTGCAGCAACCCTGTTCGAGCCAAGGGCCCGTGGCCTAGGCCCGGATCGCGGGCTCTCAGGGCATGCAGAATGGCACAGTGCTCAGGGATGAGCACCAGTACCTCTTCAGCGGCGTATCCAAATCCATGGCTAAACACGCTCGGGCCGGCCACCGTCACGAGCCGAGCGGTAGAGCGCCTCGATTACCTTCATGCCAGCCCCAGCTTCCGCAGGTGGATAGCGCACCGGCGTCCCCGAATGGACGCTGTCGCCAAAGTGCTCGACCATGAGTTGGTACTCGTCCACACCCGGGATCTTGTGCGCAATCGAATCCTGCCGGCCATGGTGCTCAAGGATCGTGGTGTCGCCGGTACCGGGCAGAAAAGCGGATTGGACGTCGAGGTGACCTTCCGGTCCCGCTACCTGATAGAACTCTCGCCGCTCGAGGGTCAGGCCACAACTGAACTGGGCCAGGAGCCCATTGGCGAAGCGCAGCGTGCCGGTCATCTCTTCGTCCACGCCCGTCTTGCCCCAGTTGGCGTAGGCCTGAACCTCTACCGGTTCGCCGGCGCCTGGAATGACCCCGGCTACGGTACGGATGATATTCACGCAGTAGCAGCCGACGTCCATCAGCGAGCCGCCGCCCAACTCGCGCACAAACCGGATATTCTCTGGATTCGTCAGGCGGAAGGTAAAGGCGGCATAGAATCAACCGGGGCTCACCGATGGCCCCACTCTGCACGAGTTCAAGCACCATCTCCGTCTGCGGGTGAAAGCGGTACATGAAGGCTTCCATAAAGACCACCCCGTGCTGCTGGGCAGCGGCCTCCATCTCCCGGCATTCGGCTGCGTCCAGGGCCAAGGGTTTTTCACAGAGGATATGCTTGCCCGCTTCAGCAGCCTTGATGGCCCATTCCCGATGCAGGCTGTTGGGCAGCGGGATATAGACCGCATCTATGTCGTCCGCAGCGAGCAATGCTTCATA
Organism: uncultured Chloroflexia bacterium; assembly: GCA_963700285.1. GTDB lineage: Bacteria > Chloroflexota > Anaerolineae > JAAYZQ01 > JAAYZQ01 > CAWANP01. The sequence goes on from CAVOXA010000010.1 coordinate 347,149, forward strand.
GCTGCCGTAAGCTCGGGGAACCCCAAGCTTGTCTGCGAAGGTCCGTGCCTTCTCCTCGTCCCGGCTGGCAACTGCCACGAGTTCGCCATTCCTGGAATGTTGGATCGCCGGCAGCACAGCAGCGCGCCCGATATTCGCCGTACTGATTACACCCCATCTCAATGCTTTTTCTGCCACGGTTCCCCCTCTCTTGACATTCGAAATGAGAGATCAGTCCGGATAGCTTGCCTGCCATGCGAGCCGCGTCTCGAAATCCTCCACATAAAGTGTCACCTTTTCGGGACTGAACTCGAATTCGTAGCCCTCGGCGGCAATGGTGTCCGCCAGGGGGCCGGCATCAAAGCGAAGGCCGGTGAAGCGGTCGGGCGGCTGGGATGCCAGCCAGACAAAGGCCGTGCCTAATTCCGCCGGATCAGCCCAGGCCGCTTTTTGCTCCGCGGGCATGGCATCGAACTGCTCCCAGGTCAGGTCGGTGGTCTTGATCGGCTTGCCCGGTCCTATGGTGTTGATAGCAATCCTTTGATCGGCAGATTCCAGGGCCAGCGCCTTCACGAATCCCTCCTGTCCATGTTTTCCGGTACAGTAGGTCACCTCATCCTTGTAGCCCCGGACACTGGAGCCACTGGCAATGCCGATGATGTGCCCACCTCCTTGAGCTACCATGACATTCCAGGACGCCCGAGTGGCGTTAAAGATGCCGCCCAGGCTGATCTGTAGCTGGCGCCACCACAACTCGGGGGACGTCGCCTCGAAGCGGATCAGGGGCATGTACACAGCGTTCTGCACCACCACGTCCAGGCGCCCCCAGCGGGCTACCACCTGATCCACGGCCTCCTGGAAAGCCGTCAGGTCGCTCACATCCAGATGTAGGGCCATGACTTTAGATCCGTCGGCCCGCAGATCGGCTTCGGAGCGCGCCAATTCGTCGCTGATGTCGCTAACGCAGACTCTCGCCCCGGCGCGGCCCAGCGCCCGGGCGATGCCCCAACCAAAACCTCGTCCCGCGCCAGTGACCAGGGCCACTTTGTCTTCAAGTATCATGTTCAAAATCCTCTCTAGACTCTACCGTTTCATATGCGGGTCCAGCGCATCGCGCAGCCCGTCGCCCAGGAGGTTGATGGCCAGCACGGTGACCATGATCGCCAATCCGGGGAAGGTCGTGATCCACGGCGCGGCGCGCAGATAGTTGCGGCCACTCGCTCAGCATCAGCCCCCATTCTGGCGTGGGAGGCAGCGCCCCCAGACCCAAGGAAACTGAGGGCCGCGCCGGCGATGATGGCACCGGCTACGCCCAGGGTGGCCACCACGACGAGGGGACCCAGGATGTTGGGCAGAATATGGCGCGAAATGATGCGCTGGGGGCGACAACCGATGCAGATGGCGGCCTCGACGAATACATCGGCCTTTGGTCTTCAGCACCATGCCCCGCGTCACCCGGGCATAGGTCGGAGCAGCCGAGATGCCCACCGCCACCATGGCATTGAACAGGCTGGGACCCAGTACGGCAATGATAACCAGCGCCAGCAGGATCCCTGGAAAGGCCAGGGTGATGTCCACCAGGCGCATGACGAGGGTGTCTGTGCGACCTCCGAAGAATCCGGATAGCAGCCCACTGGTCACACCCAGTAAGGCGGCAATGGTCACCGAGACGATGCCCATCCGCAGCGAGATGCGGCTGCCATAGACGAGCCGGGTAAAGATATCCCGGCCAAACGAGTCCGTACCAAACCAGTACTGGGCGCTGGGAGGCTTCAGCCGCTCGGAGGCAACGATCTCGATGGGATCGTAGCGGGTGACATAGGGCGCAAAGAATGGCAGCCAGGATGAGCACGGACAGGATCACGGCTCCCGTCACCGAGCCGGGATTCCGGATCAGACGGCGAAAGGCGTCGGCCCAGAGGGAACGAGCCCTGCCCAGTTCCCCCTGCTGGCAGTGCTCAGGCGGCACCGTGTATCCCGGACGTGGTCGATCTCACTCATAGCGAATCCTCGGATCCAGGACCGCATAGGAAAGATCGACCAGGATGTTGGTGACCATCATAAAGATGGCTATCATGAGCGTAAGTCCCTGCACCATGGTGATGTCCTTGTTCAAGATCGACTCGACGTACATCCTGCCCAGACCGACACGGGCAAAGATGGTCTCGGTCAGGACCGCGCCGCTCAGTAGCCCGCCGAACTGCAGGCCCAGCACGGTGATGGCCGGGATGAGCGCGTTGCGCAGGGCATGGCGGATGACCACCCCGCGTTCGCGCAGTCCCTTGGCCCGCGCGGTGCGGACATAGTCCTCGCTCATCACCTCCAACATGCTGCTGCGCACCAGGCGGGCGAGGGTGGCCGAACTGAGGAGGCCGAGCGCAAGAGCCGGCAGTATGAACCGGTCCAGGCCGCCCTGCCCCATTGGCGGGAACCACTGCAGTTGGACGGAGAAGAAGAAAATGAGCATCAGACCCAGCCAGAAGACCGGCATGGAGACGCCCACCAGGGCCATGCCCATGGAAAGGCTGTCCACCCAGGTGTTGTGCCTGAGGGCGGAGATGACCCCCAGGCTGACGCCAAGTACGGTACTGATGAGCAAGGCGGTCAAGGCCAGTTCCAACGTGTAGGGCAGTGCGTCAAGGATCTGTTGCGTTACAGGCTGATTGTTGAAGAGGGAAGCTACCCAGGTCGCCACGTAGGACGCCCCCACATGTAGGACAAGTACTGGATGTGGAGAGGCCGGTCGAGCCCCATGTCGTGGCGCACCTGCTGCCAGGAGTTCCGGCGAGCTCTGCTTCTCTCCCAAAAAGATCTCGGCCGGATCTCCGGGGACCAGTTGGAGCATCAAGAAGACCAGCACCGTCACGGCGAGGATGGTGGGGATGGTGACCAGCAGCCGCTGAGCCGCATAACGGGTCATTGTCATTGGAGTTCCGACCTCCTCTAAGGCCGTCCTAGCGGTCTGAGACAGACCATAGCCCATCTGGAGAGTCGCTGCCGGCAAGACGAGCTTGGCTCAGTCAGAGCGGGGCAGGTGCGCCCACAGGAAAGGCAGTGGCGCAGCCTGCCGCAGAGAACCGTCAGGTGCGCCTGAGCACGCCTGCGACTATTCAGTCAGCATGCTACCGTGCCGCACCAAAGTAGGGGAAGGCACCAGCCAGATAGTACATGACGACGTTCTCGAGGCCGGTATCGTGGGCATAGAGCAGCACGGGGTCGAGCCAGGTCTCCATGTGCGCCTCCTCTTTGACCTTCTTGAGGACATCGCAGACGAGCTCGGCCCGCTTCTCCGGATCTGGCTCGGCAGCCTGAGCCTCGATCAGGGCGTCCATCTCCGGGTCGACATAGTTGTTGCGGTTCGTGCCGCCGTGGATGTTGCTGCTGTGCAGCACACCGCGCAGCATCATGTCGGGATCGGTCGTCCACTCTGACCAGCTCTGGGTGTTGTGCTCGCCAGAGCGCACTGCGTCAAAGTAGCCGCTGCGAGCTCAGGCCGTGGAGCTCGACCTCGACGCCGATCTTGGCAAAGTTGTCCTTCAGGAACGCGGCCATCATTGCTCCAGCTCGCAGCATCAGCCCGGTAGTAGTGGCCTACGACCAACTTCTGCGCCGTCCTTTTCGCGGATGCCATCGCCGTCCTCGTCCACCCAACCAGCTTCCTCCAGCACCTGATTGGCTGCTTCCAGATCGTAGGGGGCGATGTCGCAGGTTTCGGCGCAGTACCCAAACACCGAGCTGGTGATGAGGGCACAGGACGGTCGCCGTATCCCGTTAAAGACGGTGTCGATCATACCCTGCTTGTCCATGGCCAACTGCATCGCCTTGCGGACGGCCAGTTCATCGGTGGGTGCGCGCTCGTGGTTGAACATCAAGGCGTCGCCCATACCAGCCTGGGGCATCTCGACGGCGGTGAAGGCGGGGTCAGCCTCCAGAGTCGGGAAATCAACCTCGCAGGACCTCGTCCAGGAAGTCGATCTCACCGGTCAGTAGAGCCGCTGTGCGGGTCGCCGGTTCGGCGATGAACTTGTAGACGATCTTGTCGACCTTGGCCGGCCCGTCAAAGCCCAGCTCTGGCGGCCCCCAGTTGTAGTCGGGGTTGCGGACCATGACGACCTCGTTGTCGAGGATCATCGACTCAAACATGTAGGGACCGGTGCCCACAAACTTGTGCATACCCCAGGCGTAGCCGCCTGTCTCCACGGCCGTAGGCGAGACAGGGGTCAGATAAGGCCCGGAGACACTGTCCAGGAAGGGGGCGTAGGGTTTGGAGAACTTGACAATGACCTCGTAGTCGTTGACGATCTCCGTCTCCAGGTACGGCCCGATCACGCTCAGGCCCATCTGGGACTTGTTGCGCGGGATCTACGATACGATCGAAGGTGAATTTGACCGCTTCGGCATTGAAAGGCGTGCCGTCGTGGAAGGTGACATCGTCGCGCAGCTTGAAGGTGTATTCGGTCGCGTCCTCGTTGACCGACCATTCGGTGGCCAGGCCGGGCACAAACACGCCCGGCTCGACCTGCCAGATCAAAGGATCGGTCATGTGTAGGGTCATGCGTCCCACACGGGTGAAGGTGGTGATGTTGGGATCGAGGATGTCAAAGCCGCTGGGCATGCCGATGACGACGGTAGTCTCGTCGGCTGCCTCGATTTCTGCGGCCTCGGGGGTGGCGGTGACGACCATCTCTACCTCGACGATCTCGGTCACCACCTTTTCCACCACCTTTTCCACTACCTGGGACGTGCCCTCGACGATGACCGTCTCCTGCACGACCTGGGTGATGACCTTTTCAACCTCCTGGGTCACCACCTTCTCAACCTCAACCACCTCAGGTTCGGGCGCTGCGCCACAGCCAGCAAGAACCAAACTGCTCACGATCAACAACGCCAGAAGTGTCATCCAACTCTTTTTGCTGAACATTTTACCCTCTCCTCTTGGATTCTGATTCGTAATAGCCGACGACAGTTGACGGGCTTGACCAGAGCCCACCCTCGTGAAGCCGTGCGCCCTGGCAAGCAATGCCGATACCTCCCGACTCTTTTCTACCACCTCCCTCCCGAATAGGCCTGTTTCCAGCCAACACCTGGCAGTATGGCCCGGAGCCAAGATCACGTGAACTACTCGTTGTTGTTGAGTAGCCGCGCGATCAAGCCACTACCTCGGCCTTGTCGGCGTCGAACAGGATGTAGGCATAGTTGCCCGGGTAATTCCACGATGGTACAGCCACAGCGGCGATCAACAACGTCCGCTCGAAAGGCGCTTCGAAGGTCTGGCGCTCCGTCAAGTCGTACATGTTCAGCAGCCTGCCGAGCACAGGCACCCCTGATACCGGCTGTCCATCGAACACCGTCCGGGGAGTAATGGCTGGATCGGGAATGATCAGGCCGCCCTCCCGCGGTTTGACAATGTGTGCGTTGTGTTGGTGGCCGCTGTCGCCCCGGACCACGACTTGCCTGGGCGGCGGTTGTACCTCGCCCGGCAACATGCCCAGGTAACGCATGACGTTGAACACACCACGCACCCCTCTTTCTACCCACTCGTTGTAAAGCTGTCCCTGGCCGCCACAGAGGGCGACGATGACCTTGGCCCCCAGGCGTTCCGACTGGCGCCACATCTGTCCGGGCCGCCACTCGTCAAAGAGCAAGATGGGCATGTTGAAGGCGCGGGCCATGCCGGTGGAAACCGGATCTTTGGTGAATTCGACCATGTGAACGGAATGGTGGTCGGCCCCGTCGTGGAGGTCGATCTGATAGTCCAGATGAGACAGAAACTCGCTGGTCAGCACGTCGGCGATCTGTTCGGTAATGGTTTTTACCGGCTGGGTATACTTGCTTTTTCCCGGCTCAAAGAACACGGCATTGGCGTTCTGGCCGTCGCCTGGTGTCTCGCGCGACATCTGGCCAGCCCCCAGGGGGTTGCAGACGGGCACAGCCATGATGGTACCCGACAATTCCTCGGGGTCCACCAACTCAAGCACCCTGCGGATGATGCTCACCGGCGACGTCACTTCGTCCCCGTGTATGGCTCCACTCAAGCCCAGGGTCGGGCCGGGCTTGGCGCCCTTGACCACGTGCAGGGGCAGGCGGAAATCCGAGCCGGTGGGCATCGTCGTTACCGGCAGCCAGGTGAAAGTCGATTTCAGTTTCAAGTCCATAGTTCCCCCCACAGGCACAAGCTACAGGCCGCGCCCGTCAGTCCAGTACCTCCACGTCCGGGCCGTCGGCATCGAACAGGATGTAGGCATAGGTGCCAGGGTAGGACCACGCCGGTCCAACCACCGCGGCAATGAGAAGCGTACGATCGAAAGGCGCCTCGAATTCCTGCCGCACCGTCAGGTCGTACATGTTGAGCAGTTCGCCCAGGACAGGCACTCCGGTCACCGGCTGGCCATCAAAGACCGTCTGTGGCGTGATGGCCGGATGCGGAACAATCAACCCCCCCTCGCACGGTTTCAGGATGTTCGCGTTGTGCTCGTGACCGCTGTCGCCCCGTACCATGTACTGCCTGGGCGGCGCTTCCACCTCGCCCGGCAGCATGTCGAGATAGCGCATCACATTGATAGTGCCTCGCGCGCTCCGCTCCACCCACTCATTGTAGAGCGCTCCACCGCCGCCACACTCGGCGACGATGACCCTGGCCCCCAAACGCTCGGACTCGCGCCACATTTGACCCGGCCGCCACTCGTCAAAGAGCAGGATGGGCATGTTGAAAGCCCGGGCCATGCCCTTGGAGATGGGATCCTTGTTGAACTCGATCATGTGGACGGAATGGTTGTCGCCGCCGCTGTGAAAGTCGATCTGGAAATCAAGATTGGCCAGAACCTCGGCAGCCAGCACATCGGCAATCTGCTCGCTCACCGTCTTGACCGGCTGCGTGTACTTGGTCTGGCCTGGCTCGAAAAAGACCGCATTGACGTTCTGGCCATCACCCGGCGTCTCACGCGATAGTTGGCCAACGCCCAGGGGATTGCAGACAGGCACAGCCATCACCGTACCTGACAGTTCCGCCGGATCCAGCAACTCGAGTACCCTACGGATGGCACCTATGGAAGGCGTGACCTCGTTTCCATGTATCGCACCGGTCAGGCCCAGCGTCGGACCCGGCCGCACGCCCTTGACCACGTGCAAAGGCAGGCGCAGGTCAGAGCCATCGGGCATTGTCGTCACTGGCAACCACTGGAACTCGATTTCACACTCATTGCTTTTCCTCCACCTAACCAAGTGGCAAGACCGATCCCGTGTTCTGTGAACCGTCTGTTCGGGTTGTCGATCCAGCCACCATGGCGCAATAGGCCCAGATCTGGGCGTTACTCACCTCACGGAAGGGGCCTCTGGATGGGTCCCAATGGCAGTTCATGGTACGTGATCGCCGCGCGTGTCACGGTGGGGTCCCCGAATGTTGTATTTCCCGGCGCCGTACCCCCCATCCACCGCAACGTACTGACCGGTGACGAACTCGGCCTGATCCGAGGCGATAAATAGCACCATGTTCGCTATGTCCTCGGGGCGTGCAAGTCGCCCCAGCGGCATGGCCGTCAGGTGGTTTGCCACATACTCAGGCGTGGCCCCTCCATGGCGAGAGACTTCGGAAACATCGGTCAGACCGGGGCTGACACAGTTCACAGTGATCCCATGCTTGCCCAACTCCAGGGCCATCACCTTGGTCAGCATCACGACAGCAGCCTTGGAGGCACAGTGCGGCGCTGCCTGGATCCGGGCATTGGCAGCAGCTCCAGAGCCGATGTTGATGATCCGGCCACCGTCCCCCTGCTTGACCAACTGGCGAGCCGCAGCGCGGGAGCACAGGAAGGCACCCTTCAACTGAACGTCCACCTGATAGTCCCAATCCTCCTCCGTGAGATCCACCACCTCTTTGTGGACCCCGACGCCAGCATTGTTGACGAAAACATCTAGACGCCCAAAGTTCTCCAACACGGCTGCCATCATGGCGTCCACCTGGTCAGCCTTGGAGACATCTGTCGTGCAAACCAGCACCTCCCCCCCTCGTTCCGCAGATTGTCTGCGACCATACCGGCCCATTCCTGGTCGACATCTGCGATGACTCCTTTTGCGCCTTCCCGCACAAAGGCAGTGATGATGGCCCGGCCAATACCCGAGGCCGCGCCTGTGACCACGACGACCTTGTCCTCAAAACGCCCGTTATTCATATTGCCCCTCCTGATTCGACCTGCAATCTTGGTTCTACCCAGCGCCGCTCGTGGAACGGGCGCTCTGCCGGCCAGATTCCAGCGGCGGGAGCAACCAGGTCCCGCTAATAGCGATCGCTTTGGTGAGGTCCCCGAATAGAGAGCTTACCTGCACTATAACCCCCATCCACCGTGATATGCTGGCCGGTAACGAACTCGGCCTGATCCGAGGCGACAAAGAGCACCATATTCGCTATCTCCCTGGGATCGCCCAGGCGACCCAAGGGCACGCTGCTCAAGAACGCCTCGATGTACTCGGGCGAGGCTCCTCCATGGCGAGAGACTTCTGAAACATCGGTCAGACCGGGGCTGACACAGTTCACAGTGATCCCATGCTTGCCCAACTCCAAGGCCATCACCTTGGTCAGCATCACGACACCGGCCTTGGATGCACAGTGCGGCGCCGCCTGGATCCGGGCATTGCTAGTTGCAGTGGAGCCGATGTTGATGATCCGGCCACCACCCCCCTGCTTGACCAACTGGCGAGCCGCAGCGCGGGAGCACAGGAAGGCACCCTTCAACTGAACGTCCACCTGATAGTCCCAATCTTCCTCCGTGAGATCCACCACCTCTTTGTGGACCCCGACGCCAGCGTTGTTGACGAAAACATCTAGACGCCCAAAGTTCTCCAACACGGCTGCCATCATGGCGTCCACCTGGTCAGCCTTGGAGACATCTGTCGTGCAAACCAGCACCTCCCCCCCCTCGTTCCGCAGATTGTCTGCGACCATACCGGCCCATTCCTGGTCGACATCTGCGATGACTCCTTTTGCGCCTTCCCGCACAAAGGCAGTGATGATGGCCCGGCCAATACCCGAGGCCGCGCCTGTGACCACGACAATTTTGTCCTCAAAACGCCTGTTGTTCATTTGCCCCCTCCTAGTTTGAACTGCAATGGTAATTCGACCCAACGCCGCTCATGGAACGAAAGCTCCACAGCGTTAACCACTTCCTGCACCCAAGCCCCATCCTCAAAATTTCCCTGATTCCGCTCGCCACCGTCCAGGATCTCGTCGATAAAGTCCTTGATCAGGTTGGCATAGAACAGGGAGCGCCACGACTCGCGTGGGTGCCCACCCACCGGATAGAACCGCTGCGGGATCTCTAGCTCGCGGAACTCGACATCGTCCGGCGTGGCGACCTTGATCGTCTCTGCCAAGCCAAATTCCTCTACGAGGCGGCAGATGACGGCTCCTTCTTGGCCAAAGATGCGGGCCTCGATGCCAGGGTAGTTGCCGACGGTCACCAGGCTCGTCTGTATGGAGCCAATAGCGCCGTTGGTGTACTCGCCGATAAAGATATCCCCATCATCCATGTTGATCTGCGTCATGCGACCGGTGTCCCGCACCATGCGTTCGGGGACAAAGTTGTGCAGGGTGCCCACGACGCGGGCATAATCGGCGCCCACCCACCAGTGGCCGATGTCGATAATGGGCGAGCCATAGCCCTCCAGGGAGCGGGTCTGGATGGCCGACGGATCCGCCGGGCGGCCCAGAAGCCAATCGGGAGGCGTCCGCGGCATCTGTCGCAGTGGGACCTGGGGATCCAGCCATTGCGAGTTCTGCTCGTAGCCATTGAAGATGAAAGGTCTGCCCACAAAGCCCTCGTCGATGAGGGACTTGGCATAGAGCACGCCAGGGCTGTAGCGGAAGGTGAAGCCGAGCTTGGTCTTGAGGCCCTGGCTCCTGGCCAGTTCCGCAGCCCGCAGCGTATCGCGATAGTCGTAGGCCACCGGCTTCTCACACAGGATGTGCTTGCCCGCCTCCAGCGCTGCCCAGGCGAGTTCAAAGTGAGCCGATGATGCGGTGGCGACATCGATCACATCGATATCGGGCCGCGAAACGACGGCCTGCCAGTCACCGGTCGCGTCGGGAATGTCAAACTGCCGGGCAAAGTCCCTGGCTCGCTCCGCCACCACATCGCAGATAACCACGACCTCGCAGCGGGGATCTCGCAGCCAGCCGGGGATATGGGCCATCTCAGCCCACCTGCCCGCACCAAGTACGCCAACCCGGAGCTTTTCCCTAGTCATGCAGATTTTCCTCCCCAACCACAAACTCGCCATCCAACAGTACAGCGCGGATATTCCCTGGCTTGCGCAACAGCGACACATTGGCCGTGGCATCGCCATTCACTGCTACCAGATCAGCCTTGAACCCTGGGGCCAATCGTCCTACCGTATCCTGCATGCCCAGGCAGGCGGCAGCCATAGAGGTACCCGCCCGGAGAGCTTCCAGGGATGAAAGACCTGCGTCGACCAGGTATTCAAGTTCCCTGGCATTCTCGCCGCGGACCCAATCGCCGATGTCGGTGCCCAGGCAGATCCGAACGCCCAGCTCCCTGGCCCGTTCCAGGCGTTCCGCCTGCAGGGACACGAGACTCCGCGCAGAGCGCAGGCGCGGTGGCTCATCATCCCCCGGGCCCGTGGTCGCGGTCTCTATTAGGTAGCGCTCGGCGCTCAGTGTAGGCACCAGGTAGACACCCTGCTCGGCCATGAAGGCCAGATCCTCATCGTCAAGGGGGCCCAGATGCTCGATGGAGCGGACCCCAGCCCTGAGCGCGTTCTTGAGCCCTGGGCCGCAGTAGGCGTGGGCGGCCGTGGGCAGACCGAATGCCTGTCCCTCTTCCACGATGGCTTGTACTTCGGCAAGCGAGAACTGCCTCTGAGCGTAGCTCCCCCGCACGGCACCCACAGCGCCAGTCGTCGCTACCTTGAGAAAGTCGGCGCCCGCACGGATGATCTCCCGGGCCTTGGCCCGTACGCCGTCCACCCCGTCAGCAACGCCGTCGGGGATGCCAGGCAGCCGGGGTACGTTCCGGCGCAGACCGCTGGCCGGGATAAAGCCATCGGCTAACCCCGCGGTCTGGGTGATGATCACCAGGCAGATCTGCAATCTCGGCCCCGAGATCAGGCCCGATTCCACCGACTGTTTGACCCCCAGATCCACGCCAGCACAGTCCCGCACGGTGGTAAAGCCCCGTTCCAGCGTCAGCCGCAGGTTGAGCGCCGTCTCGAGCACGGTCCGGCTGATGGGAGTATAGGCATTCGTCGCCAAGTCGCCGCCGGGATAGGCCAGGTGGTCGTGGCAGTCAATCAGGCCAGGCATTAGCGTCGCGTCACCAAGCTCACGGACAGCCACGCCTACTGGCCGGCCCACTGTTTCCGCCGGACCGACGGCCTCGATCCTGTCGCCATCGATGAGCACCGCACCACCACGGAGCGAGCGATCACCATCGAACAACCTGTCGGCCGTAAATAAGCGATGCATCCTACGGCAACTCCAAGCCCAGTTCCTGGCGGTACAGGTCCAACTCTTCCAGGTTCTCCCAGCCCATGGAGCGCTCGCCACGTTCTATCTCGTATATCATTTCGACCAATCGTTGATTCAGGGGCACCGGCACTCCATACTCCAGGGCCTTGTCCACCACGGCGCCGGTCAGACCCGGTGTTTCGGACGGCCGGTGGCGGTAGACAATGTCCCACCATACACCACTGGCAGTCTTGACATAGTCGTGGGGATCCTGAACCTGATGGCGAGAGAGCCTGTCCAGGTAGTTATCCAGGTAGTCCAGGATACGCAGCGTATCCTCTGGCGTCCGGGGCTGATACATCTCGGGATCAAAGGAAGCGCTGGCCGGTAGGGAGACACCCGCCGCCCAGGCTACATCTAGAGCCTCACCGACCAGGATGATCCCCAGTCGCCGGTATCTATCGACGTCAAGAACTTGGTGTACGGAGGCGTCTACCAGGGCGGTGAGTGTGATCTGCGAAAAGTAGCACTGTTTGCCCCAGATCTCACCCACGATATTCCCCGAGACGTAGGTCGTCGTCAGATGCTTAAACCCACTTTCCAGCCATTGGATGCGGGGCGTGACTGCACCGTTCAGCTCGCCAATGTGGATGGGGCCCTCGTGCACAAACTCGATGTGGCCTGGCTCCACGAGCGCGCCGCCATAGTTGGGAACCGTACCGACAATCTGAGAGGCGTCCACAAAGGCCTGAAGGACCTCGACGTTGAAGCCGTTCTGCAAGCTCACGACGATGGTTTCAGACGTGAGGAGGGGCTGAATCGACCCCATCGCCTCTACGGTATGGTGGCTTTTGACGCCGAGAAACAGCACGTCCAGGGGCTCAGCGAGTTCCGTGGTCAGGCAGGCCTTCACGTCAAAGTGCTTCACCCCACGGACGCCATCGGTGTACAGTCCCCTGGTCCGCAGGGCTTCTACGTGCTCCCGCCAACTGTCCGTCAAGGTGACATCGTAGCCTGCGCCGGATAGATAGGTTCCGGCCAGGCCTCCGATGGCGCCTGCACCCACTATGACAATTCGATGCTTGTCCAGATCATTCATGACTTTGTCTCCAACTGTACGGGGGAGCCACTATCGGGGAGCAGCCCCTTCTGGCAGGGGCGACACATAGGCTTTGCCGCCCGTTTTGCGCTGAAACTCGTCCTGGGCTGCTTTGACAATATCCGGCTTGACCTCGAGATCGAAGGCCGCCAGGGCCATGGCCTTTGCCGCCAGCATCATGCCTTTGTAGCCAATGCTCGATCCCGAAGTGACAACGTTCTGCCAGCTATGTCCTGGCGTCCCAAGCGCCTGGCAACAGGTTGTGAGTTCCATCGTTGGCGTGATATGGCTCACATCGCCTACGTCGGTCGAGCCCCCCATTACCTTGCCCAGGCCGCCAGGTTCAGTGATGACCTCACAGAGGGGATCCCCCATCTCTTCCCTGGTCATCTCAAAACGCTTCAATGCCTTCTCTATCGACCCAGGTGGGAAGGTAGCCTGCAGTTTCCTGGCCAGATCTTTTTCCTCATCCGTGAACTTTGGGGGGCCTGCCACCTTGAGTTTCTCCACCAAGAGTTCACCGAGCACCTCGTTGGGCAGCGTATTGTAGCATCCGGTCAGGAACTCGATATCGTAGGTTGTACCGGTCATGAGGGCAGCGCCCTTGGCTATGTCGAGCATCCAGGCATAGATAAAGTCGACCTGGTCCCGATTGGGGGCGCGGACATAGTACCACACCTGGGCATAGGGTGGGACGACGTTGGGCGCCTGCCCCCCCTCGGTTATCACACAGTGGACACGGGCGTCTTGAATGATATGCTCGCGCATATAGTTGACGCCCACATCCATCAACTGGACGCCATCCAGAGCACTGCGGCCTGCCTCTGGTGTGCCCCCAGCATGAGCAGCGATCCCATGGAAATTGACCTTGAAGGAGTTCAGAGCACTGGCCGACGTATACCTTGCAGAATTCACATAGCTGGGATGCCAGGTGATGGCTGCATCCAGATCGTCAAAGACACCGGCCCTGGCCATAAAGACCTTGCCTACGAGTGTCTCTTCGGCGGGACAGCCATAGTACCTGATAGTACCCTGGATCCCACCATCTTCCATAGCGTCTTTGACGGCCAATGCTGCTCCCACCCCCGCCATGCCCAATAAGTTGTGACCGCAGCCATGACCTGGCCCCCCTTCTACTATCGGGGCCTGGGTGGCAGATACCTTTTGGGAAAGACTTGGCAGCGCATCATACTCGCCCAGGATGCCGATAATGGGCTGGCCCTGGCCCCAGCTCGCTACAAATGCCGTCGGTAACTGGTCGACGCCCTGGCTGATCTGAAAGCCCGCTGCTGCAAGCCGGTCAGCCTGCAGCTTGGCCGCATAGGATTCCTGCTGCCCCAGCTCAGGATGCTCCCAAATATCCTGCGCCATTGCTACAAGCTCGTTCTCCGCCATATCCAAAAAGCCCAGGATCTTTTTTTCTGCATTCATTGCTCCACCTCCACCAGTGATTCTATTCTGCGAAAGACTCGGCTTGCCTGGCAGCCTCCGCTCGCTGCCAGGGCGCTACCGGAACCGCGGCATTGTGCTCCGGGGCGACCAAGATTTCGATGAGGGTAGGACTGCCATGCCGCAATGCATCCCTCAGAGCAGGGCCGATCTCCTCGGGGTCACGAACCTGTTGGGAACGCAGGCCGAAACCCCTGGCTACGTCCGTGTAGCTCATATCCTCGTTAAAATCTACCGAATAGTAGCGGCCACCGTGGTACAGCTCCTGAAGGGCCTTTATCCAGCCGTAGCAGCCATTGTTGAACAGGATCAAAATCGTGGGCCCACCGACCCGGCCAACGGTCGCCAGGTCGCCGGCGGACATGGCAAAAGAACCATCGCCACACAATCCGACCACGAGCTGGTCGGGCCTGGCCAGGCGGGCGCCCACCACGCCGGGGATGGCGTAGCCCAGGCCGCCCTGGGCCCGAGGGATGACCACCCTCCGGCCCGGCTGGCTCAGTTCCAATTCGCCGGCGACAAAGGGCGTTGGCGTGCCAGGATCGCAAACCAGGACAGTCTCATCCGAGAGGATGCCCTCCAATTCACCCATGACGCGCCGAGGCATGATCGGCACCTGCGAACTCTTGGCCAACTTTCTGGTCTGAGACCGCCACGCCGCCTTCCGCGCCGCGATCTGCTCCAGCCACTTGCCCCGATCTGGGGGCGAGCCACCGCTCTCCTGCAGCGCCTGCAGCAGGTCAGCCAGGGTCATCTTCGCATCACCGCACAAACCCTCGTCGACCGGATAGTTGTTCCCGATCTCGGCAGGATCAACGTCGATCTGTACGATAGCAGGCGGTTCCGCCAGGGATGGGTATCGCCAGCTATCGGTATCCACATAGTTAACCTTGGAGCCCACAAAGAGTACGAGATCTGCTTCTCCAAGAACCTGGGCCGCGTAGGGCCGGCCTGCATTGGCCCCGACCGTGCCGAGGCTCAGCACGTGTGTTTCGGCGACGGCTCCCTTGCCGCTGATGGTGGTGGCCACCGGGGCTCGCAGGAAATCAGAGACACCGCGCAACTCATCAAAGGCACCCGACGATACCGCTCCTCCGCCGGCCACGATGACGGGGCGCTCGGCAGCCAGTAGCCTGCGAATTGCCCGGCTGACGGAGTCGGCGGCGGGACGGGTTCGATAGGCGGGCCACGACTTGCAGGCTGGCTCCCCAACCAATCGGGGCGCTGCGGTGGTATCTCCAGACAGCACATCCTTGGGCAGGCTCAGATGCACGGCGCCGGGACGGCCGCTGGTTGCCAAGCGGAACGCGCGCCGGAGGAACCTGGGGACCATGTCCGGATGTTTGACCACCGCCGTCCACTTGGTGACCGAACGATAGATCTGGGGCTGGTCGAGGTCAGTGAGCGCGCCTTGCACCTCGTAGCTCAGGGGGTTGTCGGTAGTCAGGGCAATCAGTGCCACCGACGAGCCATGGGCTTCCACGACCCCCGGCAGCATGTAGGTCGCGCCGCCGCCGCTGGGACCCTCACAGACGCCGGGCTTGCCGCTAAGACGGGCATAGGCGTCGGCCATGAAGGCGGCAGAGCGTTCGTCGCGGGCCATGAGGTGGGTAATGCGTGGTGAACGGCCATTCGCCTGAGACTGGGCATAAAAAGCGTCGTACAAGTCCACAGTGGTGTCCCCAGGCAGGCCAAAGACCACCTCTGTGTCATACTGAAGCAGCGTTTCTACCAAGGCTTGTGCGCCGTTCATGCTATCCCTTTCTACTATCGCGAATCCTTGATGACCTCTCCGTCTTTCATGATCAACCGCAGCCGCGAACGATCCTGGAGCAGGGTTACGTCCTGGAGCGGATCGCCATCAACGGCCAGCAGGTCAGCCAGCATGCCTTCTCGCAATACGCCTACCTCAGGGCCCAGCCCCATACACTGGGCGCCCATGCTGGTGGTCGCCACGATGGCCTGCATGGGCGTCATGCCCGCTTCTACGAGGTAGGCCAATTCGGAAGCATTCTGACCGTGGCCAAAACCTCCGGCATCGGTGCCCATGGCCATTTTTACGCCGGCGGCCAGTGCATTCTGGAAACTCACGACCTGCTGGTCCAGCAGAGTCCGCGCCTTGCGGGGGATGTACTCCGGGATGGGACAGGGCTCCTGCTTACCTATCTCGACGATCTTGCGAAGTACGGTGAAGGTCGGGACCAGCCAGGTCCCCTGGCACACCATCCTCTCGATCAGATCGTCGTCCAGCGCCGCGCCATGCTCGATACAGTCCACGCCCGCTTCCAGGCAGATGGCCACACCCTCGCCGCCATAGGCGTGGCTCATAACCGGCTTGCCCGCCGCGTGGGCGGCGTCCACGATGGCCTGTACCTCTTCCAGGGAGAACTGGCGGATGAGCGGGCCGCCCGTGGGGGTACCCACGCCGCCAGTGGTGCAGATCTTGATCCAGTCGGCGCCGGCGCGTATCATCTCCCGCGTCTTTTGCCGGCAGCCGTCCGGCCCATCGCAGATACCACTGGGGACGCCGGGCAGGCGTGGGAAATCGGAATCGATGCCGGCCGGCTCGGTGTGATCGTTGTGGCCGCCAAACTGCGACAACAGGTTGACGCTTATCTTGAGGCGCGGCCCGGGGATAAGACCCTGCTCCACGGCCAGCTTCATGCCCAGGTCGACGCCGCCGGCGTCCCGGATGGCGGTAAAGCCGCCGAGCAAGGTATCGCGGAAAGTCCTGGCCGTCCTCAGGACCGCCAGGCTGGGTGGAATGGCTGCCCGGGCCACCATGCCGCCTTCCTGAACGGCCAGGTGATCGTGGCAGTCAATCATACCCGGCATCAGCGTCATGCCATGCAGATCGATCGGGCTTCCGCCCTCGGGGCAGGACAATTGAGACTGGGGCGCGAGGGCCTCGATCCGCTGACCAGAGACCACCATAGCATACGGCTCGTCGGGGACAGCACCCCCGGCGCCGTCGAGCAACCGGGCATTGCAGAGATATTTGGGTTTGTCGCTCACCGACCGTCCTCCATCACAGATCCCTCAAGCTCAATGACCATCCAGCATGGTAAAGTCATGCACGCCCTGGAAGGAGTAATGGCCCGCCATCAGGCCGCCATCGACCAGGTAAAGCTGGCCCGTGATCCAATCGGCGTCAGCCGACGAGAGAAAAAGAACCGCCTTTGCTATGTCTGAAGGCTGGCCCATGCGACCCAGTGGGACCTCCTCCAGATAGCGGGTTTGATAGGCCTGAGACAGGTTCTCTTCGTCGCGCTGGGCTGGCACATCGATCAGTCCCGGAGCCACGGCATTGACGTTGATCTGGTACTGGGCCAGCTCCATGGCCAGCACCTTGGTCAGCAGCGTCAGCCCGGCCTTGGCCGTGCAGTGGGGGCCGCCTTTGATGCGCCCCATGACAGCCGAAACCGACGAGATGTTGACGATCTTACCTCCGCCGCCCCGGTCGATCATGTGCCGGGCTACGTGCTTGGATGTCAGGAAGGGACCGGTTAGCTGCACCGCCAGTTGCCGATCCCAATCGGACCGGTCCAGGTCCACCAGCAGTTTGTGGACGACAATGCCGGCATTGTTGACGAGGATGTCGATCCGGCCTAGCTGATCCAGGACCTGTTGAACCATGGTCTCGACCCGGGGCTCATCGGCCACGTCGGTCGGCACGGAGATGGCCCGGCCACCGGCTGCGGCGATCTCGGCGACAGCCCGCGCCCCAGATGCCTCATTGATGTCTGCTACCACCACTCGGGCGCCCTCGGCAGCATAGGCATGGGCCATGGCCAAACCGATGCCGTTGCCCGCCCCAGTGACGATGGTTACCTTGTCCTCAAAGCGTTTCATTCTCCCATACCTCCCAGATCCACGTCGCCTTCCAGGGGCAGGCCCACCCAGCGCCGTTCCCGGTGAGACAAGGTCACGGCGTTGATGATCTCCTGCACCCGTGCACTCTGGGTGAAATTCCCCTGGTTGGTGTCGCCGCCATCCACGATCTCTTGCATAAAGTTGTGCACCAGCCCGACGTAAAAAGCCGAAGGCCAGGGCTCGCCGTCCTGATATTCGGGCGGGAAGAAACGCTCGGGGATCTCTATCGGCACGAACTCCACGGCGTCCGGCTTGGCGCCGTGAAGGGTCTGAATAACGCCAAACTCCTCCACCAGGCGGGCGATCAGCGCGCCCTCAGAGCCATAGATGCGGGCCTCGATCCCGGGATAGTTGCCCACGGTCACAAAACTGCTCTGCATGGAGTAGAGCGCGCCGTTGGCGCACTCGCCGATAAACATGTCAGCGTCGTCGACGTTGATCCGCTCCCGCTCGGTGTCCAGATTGGTCCGCCGGCGGTAGGGAACCATATTGGCCAGGATGCCGACCACCTGGGTCAGATCGCTGCCCACCAGCTCCAGGCCAATGTCGATGGTCGGCGCGCCATAGCCTTCCAGCGACGAGACGTGGATCCCCTCCCGCGTCAGGTCGGTGCCCCACAGTTGCTCTTCGACCGGCTTGGTCCTGTGGATCCGCTTGTCCATGGGGTTGTCGGGATCCAGCCACTGGGAATTCTGCTCGTAGCCGTTAAAGACAAAGGGCTCACCGATGAAACCCTGGCGCACCAGTTCGAACATGTACTGCACGGCCGGTGCATAGCGAAAGGTGAGTCCTACTTTGGTCTTTAACCCCTTGGAGTCGGCCAGCCGCTGGGCGCGCAACACGTCGCGGTAGTCGTGGCACACCGGTTTTTCGACCAGGCAGTGTTTGCCCGCCTCCAGGGTGGCAAAGACCAGATCCTGGTGATCGCCACGGGTCACGACGTCGACCACATCGATGTCGCTCGCGCTGAAGGATCTTTTCATAGTCGGTGACCACCTCGGGGATGCCGAACTCCTCGGCCCTGGCCTCGGCCAGATCCCGATGGAGGTCACAGATCATGACGATTTCACTGAGCGGTGAACGGGTGAATCCCGGCAGGTGGGCAGAAGCCGACCAGCGACCGGCGCCAATAACGCCTACACGAAGTTTTTCTGTCATCACTTTCTCCTTTTCTCCAAATCCACACCGGCTGTCTGCCGGCAGTGTCCCTGGGATCGTACTCGCTTCTGGCTCTCAACCTCTATTGCGACCCGTCACCCAATCGTAACGGACGTCGTCGTCAACTATGGGTCCGCTGAAGCGAGTCCCTACCGACGCCGCCCCGTCGACGCTGATGACGGAACCGTTGATATAGCTGGACGCATCGGAGGCCAAAAAGAGGACTACGTCCACCACCTCCTCCGGCTCGCCCGGCCTGGCCAAGGGCAGGGTGGGGATGCGGGCCTCCAGTTTTTCCTTCATATCAGGCGGCAGGGGCTTGGGCTGGGTGTCGATCAGCCCCGGGCTGACGGTGTTGACCAGGATGTTGTGCGGCGCAAGCTCGATGGCCGCGACGCGAGAAAAACTCTCGGTCGCTGCCCGGCTGGAGGCATAGGCGGCCCCACCGGCTGAGCCACGTTTGCTGGCGGCTGAGGAAAAGTTGATGATCCGGCCCCCACGTCCGGCGGCGATCATGGCCCGGGCCGCCGCTTGCGTCAGCAGGAAGGTGCCGCGACAATTGACAGCGTAAACCGTGTCCCAGACCTCAACCCGCTCCTCCAGAAGCGCCGTGTGGGGCGCGACAGCGGCATTGTTCACGCAGATATCCAGGCGCCCAAAGCGCGCCATGGCTGCGTCGACGATCTCGCCGGCCCCTGCGGTTGTACTGACATCAGCCACCACTGCCACCACACCGGCGGCATACGGTGCACAGGTCTCGGCCAGGCCGATTGCGTCGCGGTCGGCCGCTACCACCTGTACCCCAACCTGCACAAAACCCGCCACCAGTGCCCGGCCGACACCACGTGCGGCGCCGGTCACAACTGCTACTTTACCCTCAAGACCAAAGTCCATTTCTCCAACCCCCACCAGCATCCTCTTTAGAAGAGAACACCATCATCGGCTGTCCCCAGCATATCCTGACGGATCAATTTTAGAGGAATCAAGCCGTAGGTCATAAAGCGGTCGTGGAACTCTTTTAGGTTGAACTCGCTGCCGAGCAAGGTCTCATAGTCAGCGCGGATCTTGCGCACCATCTCGCAGCCAATGTGATAGGTCAGGTGTGTGGGATAGTACACGGCGCGATCCAGCAATCCATAGGCGCTGGCGCTCATGATACCCGCCTTGGCCTCCATCCACTCGGCCGCCTGGGATAGGGTCCGGACCTGCAGGTGGATCTCCATACCGATAATGGCCCGCACGATGTAGGCGCGCTTGGACACAAGCGCGCCAAAGCGGTATAGCGGGTCCTGTTCGCCATACACCTCGTCGATCATCATATACTTGCCATATTCAGCCCAGCCGTCCGAGTTGGAGTCAGAGTCGTGATCCTTGCTGGCCCGCATGGGTACGCGCTGTTCCAGGTGAAACTGGGTATGGTGACCCGGATAGGCCTCATGCAGGAAGAGAAGCACCGTAGAATAAGTGTTAAAGTTCCGCAACTGGGACTGAAGCTGCTCAGCGGACCAATCAGACTGAGGCAGGTGCACCATCAGGTACGATTCCTTGGCCACCGTCTCGAACGGGCCAGGGGTGAGCATCATGCCCCCGCCACTGGCATAGCTGGGCATGGGGCTGACGATCACATCGGGCATCTCTGGCGGCAGCGTCAACAGGTCGCGGTCAGTGAGGTAGCCGCGCATGCGGGCCAGTTCGCGTCGCATCATCGGCATCAGATCATCGGCTTTTGGGTGGCGTCCCAACATCCGCTCGCGCAGATCGTCTGGCGTGGCAGCCGGGTCGATCTCGCGTGCCAGTTCATCGATCCGCCGTTCGACCTCCTCCAGGTGGCCATAGCAGCGCGCCAGAATCTCGGCCACTGGCACGTCGATCATCTCTTCGGCGTCCAGGATGGCCTGGATGCCTGCTTCGCCCACGGCAAAGCTGCCATGCGAGCGGGGCAGCAGATCTTCCTGCAGGTAGGCTAGAAAGCCCTCCAGTTCCTCCACCACGCAGTCGTTGGCCTCGCGGAAAGCGTTCACCAGGCTGCTATCCTGGACACGGTCAAACTGGCGGGGCAAGTTTCGAAAGAAATCAATGGCTCCCGGCATCAAGCGAATGGCTTGTTCGGTGTATTCGTAGGGTGGGTTGGTGAGATTCGCCCACGCTGCCTGCAACACCTGGGGTACATGCCGCTCGCGTGAGATCACCAACTTGAGGCGCTCCTCCAGCGGCGCGAAGCTGCGGCTGACCAGGTTGAACACGCCTTCGACGATGGTATCCTTGTAAAAGAGGGGGTTGTTCTCCCAAAAGCGCCAGGTCTCGATCCAATAGATCTCGCGCTTCAGGCGTGTGCTCAGCACCAGATGGTCGATGGCATGCCAGTAGCCCATCCCCGCCGGGTCGATCCGGGCTACCTCTGCTTGGATGGCCTTCATGCGCCGCAGGGTTTCCTCTACTTCATCGCGGCGATAGTGCCCCAGGTGATCATCGTACTGGTGCAGCCCCTGCCGCGTGGCATGCGGCGGGTGATAGGTGTAATAGACGTCGAAAAAATCTTTGCTGAGCCGGTCGTATCGCGCTTCTACACTGCTCCGCGCATCCTGAGCCATTGGCTACCCCCTGCGAGTTATCCTCGGTGTAGCGTCGGATCTAGGGCATCGTGCAGTCCATCCCCCACAAAGTTGATACAGAGCACGGTCACGAGGATGGCCAGTCCTGGGAAAATGGTGAGCCAGGGCTTGGTAGACATGGTATCCTGCGAGTCCTGCAGCATATTGCCCCATGTCGGCGTTGGCGGTGAGACACCAAGTCCCAGAAAACTCAAGGAAGACTCGATGATAATGGCCATGCCCACGCCCAGAGTGGCCCCGACAATGATCGGTCCCATGGCATTGGGCACAATGTGCCTAAAGATCACAGTTCTGTCACGGGTACCGATCATCCGTGCAGCAGTCACAAACTCCTGTTCCTTGAGCGACAGCACAGAACCGCGTACGACCCTGGCCGTACCCATCCAGCTCAGGAAGCCGATGATCAATACCATGACCGGAACGGCGGCGTTGGTATAGGAGGTCAGGACGATGAGTAACGGCAGCGATGGAATGGCAAAGATGATGTCTGTGAACCGCATCAGGGCATTGTCTACCGCACCCCCGTAAAAGCCGGCAAAGGCTCCCACCAGCGAGCCAAAGATGGTTGCCACCAAGGCAGCAAAGATGCCGATGGACATCGAGATCCGTCCCCCGTACAGGATCCGGGTCAAAAGATCGCGACCCAAATCGTCCGTTCCCAACCAGTGTTCCTTCGAAGGAGGCTCTTTGACGTGCTTTAGATCGATGGCATCGAATTCGTAGGGAGCAATGATGGGAGCCAGGTATACTGCCAGGGTCAGGATTACCAGCACCACAGCGGCAGCCATGGCCACCCTGTGGCGCCGGAATTGCCGCCAGATCATGCTGCGCAAAGAACGAACATGAGCCTGCTCTGGAGCTACCTCTGCGATCTCGCGTTTTTGGTTAACCATTTTGTGATTCGTATTATCCGGAGTTGAGTGTGTCATTCGTAGCTGATGCGCGGATCCAGCCAACCATAGACAATATCCGCGAAAAGATTGAAAAAGACAACCATGAAGGCCCCCATCATCAAGATAGCCATCAGCAGGGGATAGTCGCGCTGACCCATGGCCTGGATGAACAGGCGACCAATGCCTGGCCAGGCAAAGATGGTCTCGGTGATCACTGCTCCGGAAAAGAGCCCAGCCAGGTCCAGGGCCATGATAGAGACCACCGGGATGAGCGCATTCTTGAGCGCGTGCCGCCCCAGAATCATGTTCTCGGTAAGGCCCTTTGCCCGGCCGGTACGAATATACTCCGAATTGACCACTCCCAGCATACTGGTTCGCATGTAGCGAGACCAGCCGGCAATGTAGCGCAGAGAGAGGACAATGCCCGGCAGAATAAGATGTTTGGCCTGATCCCAAAACGAGTTGTCGCCAACGGTCGCGCGGCCCGAGGTGGGCAGCCAGCCTAGCTGGACTGCAAAAACCAACTGTAGGATCAAGGCGAACCAGAAGACCGGCATCGCCACCCCCAGGAAGGAGAGGCCGGTACCTGCAAAGTCCAGCGCGCTATACTGACGCACGGCGCTTACAATGCCCAGAGGTAAGGCTACGACGGCGGCGATGATGAACCCGACCAGCATCAACTCCAGCGTCGCCGGCAGGCGTTCAAAAACCATCTCTGCCACGGGCCGCGCTGAGGTATAGCTGTAACCCAGGTCCCCTTTGGCCGCAGTGCTGATCCAGCGCAGATATTGAATGTAGATAGGCTTGTCCAGGCCCAGCCGGTGGCGGTAGGCCTCGATGATCTTTGGATCGACAAAGCGTCCCGTCTCCAGAAAGACGGTCTCCGGGCCACCCGGGGCTGCCTGGATGACGAGAAAAATAATGATCGAGATTCCGACCAGGAGCGGGATCATCTGCAGCAGCCGGCGACGTATATATCGACTCACTGAGTACCTTCCACCATGAGTTAGCTTCTGGAATTGGCAGCTATGGAAAGCCGCCCTACGGACTCCCCTACCAGGTTCCTGGCAGGGTGGGTATCCCTACCCGTATCTTTTCAAAGCTCAGCGCCTGTACTGCGGAATATCGCCAGGTTGGGCTGGAGACCTGAATCCCCAGCCCAACCCATACAGACTAGACAACCTCAGTCAGCTAGTTGCCAAAGTCCCATTCGTAGGAATTCCAGAAGCTGCCCAGGTTGGTGCCACTGCCCTTAAAGTTCTCAAAGTCTTCCCTGAGAACATAGGGTCTCGGCTGGTAGTAGATGGGCAACTGCGGCACTTCTTCCTGCAAGATCACCTGGACCTCGTCAATCAGCGGTTTGCGCTCGGCAAAGTCAAAGACGCTATCTGAGGCGTGCATGGCCTCATCCAGGTCCTCGAAGCAATAGCCGGTAAAGTTGTTGGAGGCGTCGCAGGCATACAGAGAGGTGAGGCTTGGATCGGCGGGAATGATCCAACCGCCGACAATGGCGTCCCATTCGGTGGAAAGCCACTTTTCGATCCAGGCCGCATTCTCCATGTCCTCGAACACGACTTCGACGCCGATCTCTTTGAGCTGGGCCTGGATCACCTGGGCGATGGCCACGCGTTCCGGGCGGCTCATACGGTTCATGATGGCGAAGGAGAAACGCTCGCCGTCCTTTTCACGGATGCCATCGTCGCCTACCGTCCAGCCCGCTTCGTCGAGCAACTGCTTGGCCTTCTCAGGATCATATGTGTACTTGGGCACGTCGGGGTTGTGATAGGGGCTGCTGGGCGTGATCGGCGTGTCCGCGACCTCTACGGTACCCTCCATAAGATCGACGGCGATGGACTCGCGGTCAAAGCCAAGGGACAGGGCATGGCGTACGTTCTTGTCGCCGAACAACATCTGGCCCCGCTCCGTGGCAACGTTGGTACCAAAGTAGACCCAGATGTTCGAGTTGACGATGTCGGTCTTGTACCCTTCCAGGCCCTCAACCTCTGCTACCTGGGCGGGCAGGACCTCGCCAAGGTCGTGTTCACCGGCCTTGAGCGCATTCAGACGGGTGTTGGGGTCGGGGATGAAGGTAAAGATGATCTCGTCGAGCTTGGGATAGTCGGGTCCACGCCAGTAGTTCTCATTCTTTACGACGCGGACGTACTCGCCTGATTTCCACTCGGCAAACTTGAAGGGGCCTGTGCCCAGCGGGCTGCGGTTGTAAGCGTCGTAGGTGAGGATGTCCTCGCCCTCAAGAAAATGCTTGGGCAGGATCGTGTCGAACAGGCTGGCATAGGGCGCGTAGACTTTTTCCCAGGTCAGGACGACGGTGTAGGGATCGGGCGCCTGGCAGTCGATGATGTTCTGGTACTCGGTCTGGTTATAGACCGCAGCACCCGCCTCACTGACGATGAATTCCCAGGTGAAGCAAACGTCCTCGCTGGTGAACTCGACGCCGTCGTGCCACTGGACACCCTCGTACAGGTTCCAGGTCATCTCGACCTTACCATCATCGAGCATGACAATGCCGCCGTTCTCGGTGGTGGGAATCTCTTTGGCCAGCACAGGAATATAGCTATTGTTGTCATCGCTCATGATCAAACCATCGATCATGGTGATCTCGATGTCAGTGAGGTTCTGGCTGGT
Source organism: uncultured Chloroflexia bacterium (assembly GCA_963700285.1). Lineage (GTDB taxonomy): Bacteria > Chloroflexota > Anaerolineae > JAAYZQ01 > JAAYZQ01 > CAWANP01. The sequence continues at coordinate 372,316 of CAVOXA010000010.1, forward strand.
GAGCGCATTCAGCGTATCGATCTCAGAACCATAGGCCACGCGCAAGACCTTCTTCTCGGCCGCGGGCGGCTCGGTGGGCGCCTCGGTAGGTTCGGGCTCGGCGGGCGCCTGGGTAGGCTCGGGCGCAGCGGCTGCCTCGGTCGGCTCCGGCGGCGCCTCGGTTGCTGCCGGACCGCAGGCGGCCACCAACAGCGCGAGTACTACGATCATCAATAACATGCTAGGCCAGTACTGCTTTTTCATTTCCTTCTCCTTATTCTTCCGAAAATGGATACAGCTTGTTCCTACACCTCGCTCCCGAGCATAGTCGGGAGAACCAACTGGTTATGGTTTGGTCTCACCTCCTTGCTCGGCGTGGACGAGTCTTGACCACACCACTCAGCCGAACGCGTTGCCAGCTCCTATTGAAACATCTCGACTGTCTGAAGGGAGTGCATTCTCCCATACAGATAGCGATAAAACTCGGGACGGCGCTCCACCGGCACTCGTTGCCATACCGGCGTGACTACTCGCTCCCCCCACCAGTAGGACCAGATCAGGACAGCGCGCGCTGGAGCAGCCAAAAAGCGAATGCGATTCGCCACCCAACCCTCGCCCCCGGCCAGACTGACGGACCGCAGCCAATCAGTTACCTGTTCCTCAGGCCAGTCCAGGGCGTGCATGCGCCAGGCCGCCCCGGTCCCGATGCCAGCCCGGTAGCGGCCCATCAAGGCTGAGAAGCGATCGTCATCCGACTCGAGCCAACCCAGCATGTGCAGGCCATTGTCGGCAATGCCCTCGAAGGGCGAAGAGCTGGCAGTATTGACCACCGAAAGCAGGCCATCGGCTGGCGCGAGCCCCTCGTGATACCAGCTTTCGCGCAGCTTGAACTGGACATAGTGGCCTGGGCAGCCTTCGTGCACAGCCAGATGCTTCAAACCAGGCCGCGTCAAAATGGGGTCTGTATTCAGCTCGATCTTGCGCACCAGGTAGTTGCAGCGCGCGTTAAAGGCAACACCCGAGACTGGGACAACCTGCATGGCGTCCGACTTGGGCGCGGGGATGTGCAGCCGCTCCTCGGTGCGGTCCCAGGCTTCTGCCATCAACGCCTGGCTCAGATCAGGCACCTCATCAGGCGGCACCCGATTCCGGGCTTCCCAAGCTGCACACTGCGCTGCCAGATCACCGCTGTAACCCATGCTATTCAACAGAGAACGCATCTCGCCGCGTAGGGCGTCCAGTTCGGCATCGGAAGCAGGCCCGGCCGGGACATGCAGGAACCCGCCGAGTTGCTCGGACAGGGACAAGTCACCCTCGCGCCAGTCCATAAAAGCCAGCGTAGACTGGCACAGTTGCTCATAATAGCGGCAGCGGTCCGGTTCTGGCAGCTCGCCGGCCAGGGTCGACAACTGCCCAAAGCGTTCCCGGGCTGCGGCATAGGAATCAAAGGCTTCGGGTTGGTGAGTACCGGCAGCCATATTGACGACGACAAGCCCTTCCTCGTCTCCGCTTTCGGCCCGGTACAGAGCATCCACGCCGAGCAGCGCGGTTGTAGCTTGCTCGCCAAGGGCCATAGTCTTGTCACTAAGCATCAACTGCTTTCCTTTCCATCTCACTGGCGGTCAACGCCACGGGAATAGAGCCATAGGAGAGAAACTGGTCATGGAAACGGCGCAGGCTAAAGCCGCTGCCCCAGCGGCGCGCCATCTCCTGGCGCAACGATTGGATATGGTCAGTGCCAATCAGGTACATCATCGCCCCGCCGGGGAACATGCTGTTCTTGACTGCCTCGCCGTGGGCAGCCCCGTGCGGCATGCCTGCCCGCTCCTCATAAAAACGCACAGCCTCGTCCAGACTCATGCGCCCCTGGTGCAGCCGGACGTCAACGATGGCCCGGGCGCTCATCCGCCGCCTTGACTGGTGTTCGGCATACAGCTCCAGGGGCGTCAGGAACCCGGCCTCGCCCATGAGACCGGTAGCATAGCAAGCCCAGCCTTCGGCAATGGTCCCGCTGCAGAACATGGCGACGCGGGAAGCACAATCGACGGCCGCCATCCGCCCGATGCGGGATTCGGCCCGGTAGGCGTGCCAGTTCTGGACGTGGTGCCCGATGCTGCCGTGATGGACCACGTGGTTTAGCTTGATGGTACTATCGTTGTTGCCTCGAAGCAGTGCATCCTGCTCGGCCGCAGGCATCGTGGCCTCGATGGGGGTTACCAGGTAATCGTGCACCGGCGGCCTGTTGAAAGCCGCTGGGGCGCGGTAGAACAAGAAATAGAGATAGGGAGCCGCCCTGCGCGCCCAGCCAGGCCGGGGCACGTAGCGGATGGGAAACTCGGGCCAGGTCAGCAGTTCCTGCGCTTCGGCCGTGGCCCGGCAGGCTTCCCACACCTCAGTGTAGCGATCATAATAGCCCTCGACCGTGGGATGAAGATCGGCCAGTGCGTCCAGTGCCTCGCGGGCGATGCCTGCACCAAAGTCAGCGGCATGCGCCGCGAGCTGAGCTTCGGCCTCAGCCATCTGCTCCTCGGCGTAGCGAGCGATCTCGTCGGGGCTCATGTCCACAAAATGACCCTGCTGCATCATTAACTCAAACGCTAGCTCACCGCAGGCATAGCCATCGGTGGGGTGTGCGCGCAATTCGGTTTCCAGGAAGCCCTGGTATCCGGCAAATGCCGAGGCGGCCTTGTCCGCTGCGGCCCGGAAGCGCGGATCGGTTACCGGCTCGTTCTGGATCAGCCAATCAACACCGTCCTGAAAGAAAGCCAGGGCCCCGGTGCATTCCCTTATGGCCCGCTCGGTCCAGGCAGGTGGCGCCTGGGTCACGTTGGCCCGCGCCTGCTCCAGCAAGGCTGCAGTCGCCCCCATGCGGGCGATGGCCGACTCGACACGCTGGTCCAGTGGGGCAAATGGGGTCAGAAAAAGGGACAGGATGCCAAATATCGCCTCGCCGGTATAGAGGGATGGATTCCCAAGGTGGAAATGAGTGGAGGTATATTCCCACAACTGGCACTCGAGGTAGCCCTTGGCCAGTTTGCGATCCAGCGCCTCTGCCCCGGTCAGGGGTTCGGCGCCGGGCATGGGTTCGGCCGCTAGATTACGCAGTTGCCCCAGCAGTGACTCCATTTCGGCCAGCGTGTCACCCGCTCCCTGCTCCGAGTAATCAGGCAACTGGTCATCGTATTGGTGAACGCCAATGAACGTGGCGTTGACCGGGCGGCGGCGGTAGTAGGCAGCGAAAAACTCATCGAGCCAGGTAGTGAATTCTGGGGCTTTTGTCTCCATCAGTAAACACTCCAGTGGTGCTCTGGCTCATCACAGGGGAACATGATCAAGTCAGAACTCCAGGATCGCCCGATCTCTATCCTCTATCCTATAGGATGCAGGATCCATTATACCAGGATCATATATCGCTGTCAAGCCCCTTACGGAACAGGGCCTTTGCTCAGATGACTGCCCGCACTACATCCTGGGCCGAAAGCCGGTGGGGTGGCCCTGGCTGGTGAGCTGGATAGCCCAGAGCAACCAGGAGAAAAGGTGTGATCTCTTTGGGAATGGGCAGCACCCGCTTCAGGGCGCCTGGATCAAAGCCGACGGCCACGCAAGACCCCAGCCCAAAGTGGGTGGCGGCCAGCAGCATGTTCTCCACGCAGCCCATGCAGTCCAGCTTGGTCAAGAGATCTCGACCTTTTTGTCCATAGCGGGCGGTCATGCGTTTGAGATCGTAGCACACGACGACGATGACCGGGGCCGCCAGCATCCATTCCTGGGTGGTCACGCCAGCGCGGGTCGTGATGCCCGCATCGGTGGTATCCACCGCTTTCTGCCGCGCCCCTGGATCCTTCAGGATAACAAACTCCCAGGCCTGCATGTTACCTGCGGATGGCGCCCAGGTACCAGCCTCGATGATCTGCCACAGTACCTCGTCCGGCACATCCTTGTCCACGAAACTGCGTACGCTCCGGCGCTGATAGATGGCTTCCATAACATCCATGGACTCTATTCCTCGCTCCCTTGTCTACCACCGCTCCTGGTGGAAATAGTCCTCCAGGGGCAGGAGGGGCAGTCGCGCCGCCTCTGCCTGGGAATACCCGAGCACAATCAAGATAAGCGGTTCGACGTGTTCTGGCAACTCCAGGAGTTTGGCCATCCGTTGGTGGTCGAATTCCCGGATCAAGCAGCTCTTGATCCCGAGCTCCAGGGCCGCCAGCCGCATATTCTGAATCGCCCCGCCGCTGTCCTGGATCCCAAACAGCTTCTCCCCAATCTCGCCGTAGCGGGCCTTGGCCCGCAAGCGATCAAGGCACACAACCAGGACGACGGGTGCTTGGGCCAACCAGTCCCGCCGCTCATCGCCTCCCAGGCGTGGGCGCAGGTGGGAGTCCAGCAGGGTACGGACAAGGTCTACCTTCCGCTCTCCGTCGCGGACGGCAATGATCTCCCAGGGCTGGGCGTTGGCCGCCGACGGCGCCAACGCAGCCATCCCCACGATGGCTGCCAGTTCAGCATCGCTCACAGCCTGCTCTTCGAACTCACTGACACAACCGACGCGCTTCAACTGATCGACAATGGCCATGGTCACCTCTCTACTCCCTATCCGTACGGAGTTTCTCAAGGGCTCTCAGAGTACGCTCCTTGCCACCCTTTAGGTGGACAATGAGACGCTCGTAGGCCAACTCCTGATCACGGGCCCGCAGGGCCTGCACGATGCCGCAATGTTCGTCGATCATGACGAGCACCTCTTCCGCCGGCGCGATCGTCTCGACCAGCCAGCGAATGCGGACAGATTGATCGTTCACCAACCTGGCCAACCGCTCGAACAACCGGTTACCGGTGGCCTGCAGGATCATCTCGTGCATGGCAAAGTCAGACTCCAGATGGCTGTCGTACCGAGATTCGCCTGCGTCCTGGCGAGCGCATGCCAGTGCCCCGGCGATCTCGTCGAGCGTGTCCTCCGGAAGCCTGAGCGCCGCCTCATTGATGGCCCAGCCTTCGAGCAGGAGGCGCATCTCCCACGCGTCGCGCACATCCGCTGCCTCGATCTCGGCCACGCGGGGGTTCTCATAGGGTCTCATTGTGACTAGACCATCGTGCTGGAGCATGGCCAGCGCTTCGCGCACTGGGGTGTGGCTCACACCCAGATCACTGGCCAGTCGGTCGATGACGATGGCTTGGCCGGGACGAAGCTGGTTAGTCAGAATGAGCTGTTTGATCTGGGCCCGGACCTGTTCCCGCAGCGGCCCCCTCTGGATCTTTTCCACTCCGGGTAGCGTGTATCTACTCTCGTCCATCTGACCATGCCCCCTTTCAGAAGAATGTCGAGGTTGAGGATAAAGGCTGGAAGGGCCTAGTCCTCTACAACGGCAAACACCTCAATCTCCAGACGGATACCGCGCTCTACCCAGGATTGGCTGTCCAGCTTGGTGCCGGTGTGCGGCGGGTAGTGGTCGCCCATGTACCGCTGGCGGACCTCGTGGATGACGGGCATGTCCTCCGCATCGAGGAACATGGTATGCACATAGACCACGTCCTGAAGGGTGGCGCCCCCCTCAGCCAAGATCGCCTGCAAGGAATCCATGATATTCTCGGTCTGGGCCCGGGCATCATTGGGCGCAACCACATTGCCATCGATATCCAGCGGCACGCGCCCAGCGGTAAAGATCATGTTGCCGGCCCTGACTCCTGAATAGTAGCGCGGTGTGTTATAGATCGTCTTGGGGTTCAGTATTTTCATGGCCTCATCGCCTCCTATGCATCTCTGCCCTTGTCAAAGCTGCCGAGGCTCCGCCCGACGCGAAGGTTCAGCACGGCCCTGGGCAGGGTGATTGACTCAAGCAAGCGGGTTCACTTTGCCTTCCACTGCCTGCATGAACTCGAGGGGAAGATGGGCATCCTCCGGCACGATAAAGTTACAGACACCCTCCAGGGCATCCCGATGTTCCTCAAAACGAACGCGCATACCGGCATTGGTCGCTTTATCAAGCATGTAGTCCAGATCGGTGGTCTCGAAAGAAATGTGCGAGATCCCCTCGCCGGTCTCGTTGACGATCCTGTGCCCGCTAAAGGTCACCGGCAGATCAAGGCCCTCGGTTGCCTGCGCCCGCCGGTCGGGGTTGGTGTACTCGTTCAGAAAAAAGGTCACGTCCACCACCTTGACCACACCGATGCGCAGACCATTCTCTGGGATGTCGACGACCTTGCCTTCACAGCCAAAGACCGATGTCCATTGTTTCACAGCCTTTTGCGCGTCGTTGACCGTTACGCCAATGTGATGGATCCTGGTTACTTTTGGGTCCTGTGTCATGTCAATGTCTCCTTTGTTTTAGACTTTGTTACTGAGGTTTCTCCAGCGCATCACTGCCTGCTGCATGCGCTGCAGGCCCTCTTCTAGTTTGTCGACGGGTGCGTTGAAGGACACACGGATGTAGCCTTCTCCCTCCTCACCGAAGGTGGTGCCAGGGCCCACCAATACCTTCTCTTCCTGCCTAAGCGCTTGGGCAAACTCCTTGGAAGTTTTGCCCGTTGGGGTGATGTTGACCATCAGATAGAAGGCGCCCTGTGGCTGGCCATAGCTCAAACCCATGGCATCCAGGCCCTCCATCCATAGCTGTCGGCGCTCCTCATAGTCCTTCTTGACCGCCGGCCACCAATCCATGGGGCCGGTCAGCGCTGCCAGGGCCGCCCACTGGGACACGGCTGGCGTACAGATGGTCATGGAGTGTTTGAAGGCCAGCATCTTTTGGAGCAGAGCCGCCGGTCCCGTGAGGTAGCCCACCCGCCAACCCGTCATCGAGTAGCATTTCGAAAAACCGTTGACGGTGACCGTCCGTTCCCACATGCCCGGCAGGGCCGCGATGCTGTGGTGTCGATAGCCGTCGTAGAGGAATTTTTCATAGATCTCGTCGGAAACCACCACCAGGTCGCGCCTCTGGGCCAACTCAGCAATCTCCTCCAAGGCCCTGAGGGAAAGAACTGTACCGGTCGAGCCTCCAGGGCTATTGAGCATGATGGCCTTGGTCCTGGGGCTGATACGCTCCTCGATCTCTGCGACATCGACCAGGAAGTTGTCCCGCTCGTAGGTGGGCACCGTGACGAGGCAACCACCCGCCACCAGGGCGTCGCGATAGTACTCGTTGTAGTAGGGCGAGGGAACCAACATCTCGTCGCCCTGGTCCAAGAGAGCCAGAAAGATAACCAGGAGCGCCTCTTGGGCACCCGTCGTCACGATGAGTTCGTTCTGCACATCTACCTTGAGCCCGTTATCCAGGTCAAGCTTGTCGGCAATCGCCTCGCGGAGAGGCAAGATGCCCGACCAGGCCGTGTACTGGGTATGTCCCTCATCCAGGGACCGTTTCGCTGCTTCAATAACATGGGCAGGCGTCGGAAAGTCCGGGGTCCCGGTCCCGAGATTGATCACCCCCTCCAGCGGGATAGAGGTCTGGGTCTCCAAAGTGGCGCCCACACGTTTGGCCCTATCCGAAAGGGCCCGATCAGCGACGGTACTTGCGGTCATGTTCAATACCTCACTTGGATTCTCAGACCAGGCGCTGGCCGGCTTTGAAGGTCATCTGGACCTCTTCGAGCGCGTCTAGATCCTCCAGGGGATTGCCGGCCACGACGATGACGTCGGCCAGCTTGCCCGCTTCCAGCGTACCCAACTTATCATCAAGCCCGTTGAGCCAGGCTGCGACGCTGGTCGCGCTGCGCAGCGCACCATAGTTGTCGGGTACCAGGCCCAGCTTGACCAGGAACTTGAGCTCGGGTGCGACGATATCGTGGCCCACGGCCGGGCTGCCGGCATCGGTGCCGAAAACGATGGGAACTCCGGCCTTGGCCGCGGCCACAAGGCTGTCATAGCGGCTGGGATCGGCCACAGCGCGCTGGCGCTCGGCGATCTTCCACTCGGGTATGTTGTACTTGCGCGCCACCTCAGGCTGGGCCTGCATGACTACCGGCGCCATGGTCGTGACGATGGGGATCCCACGGTCCAACAAAAGCTGGATCGTCTCCTCGCTCATCTGACCACCGTGCTCGATGCAGTCGATGCCAAAACGGGCGACCCGGTTGATGCAGGCGTCAAAAGTGGCATGGGCCGTGGTGGGCAGGCCATTGCGATGCGCCTCGTCGATGACGGCCTCCAATTCAGCATCGGTGAACTCGAGTGTATCGTGGCAGCCCATGATCTTGATCAGGTCAGCCCCACCGCGAACCTGATCGCGCACAGCGCGGCGCATTTCGTCAGCCCCGCTGGCCTCTCGGCAGGTCCAATAGGTATGGCCACCTGTCTGTACAATCGACTCACCCGTGATCAGCAGGCGCGGGCCGGGGTAGATCCCTTGCTCCACGGCCTGCTTGGCGGCAAAGTTGGTCGCGTTGACGCCCAGGTCCCGCACGGTCGTGACACCGGCCCGCAGCGAGATTAGCATGTTGCTCGCATACTTGTAGGCGCTGATCTCCGGGCTGTCAAAGATCGATTGCTGGGCCAGATCGTGAATTCCGTCCCACCCCAGGTGGGCGTGGCTGTTAAAGAGACCGGGAAGCAAGGTACCCCCGGTGTCGATCACATCGGCATCGCTTTCACCCAGCTCAGCCGCGCTGCCCACGGCCTTGATCCGGTCGCCATCGATCTCGACGAAACCATCCTCAAGGATCGTATCACCCACGCAGGTTAGTAGCCGTCCCTTCAGGACAAGGTGCTGCGGTGGCGGGTCGTACAGAGGTTTTATCAGTTTTTGAAACCGCCAAGCCGGTTGCTCAGGCATAGTAACTCCCTTTTAGTGTCTTTCGATTGTCTTCGAAGCCGAACTAGACCTCGGAGGTTTTCGAACGAACCCCCCGGTTCGCAACCTCCGAAGTCTGGTCTAGATAGAGACCATATTGTGCTTGTACCAAAGGCAGGATACCCAGCCGCTCCAATTGCTCTACCGGCGCCATGACGCTGGCCAATACCAAACCCGGCGCCCGACCGATCTCGAGGGAGCCGGTGATGGTCACCCTGTTCCTCACCTCGTCCAGGCTCATATCCAGAAGGTGCGCCGTCCTTTCCAGGGCATTCTGTACCGCCGCATTCAGATCCGGCCCGGAGCCGACAACCTGAATCGGCGCCACCTGCTCCAAGTCCGTGTCCCACTCTGTGGCCAGTTTTCGCGCCTGCTCCACCTCTACCTGGCTGTAGGGCTGGCACAGAAAGGGCAGATCCTCCGCCGGTGGCAGCAGGACCGGCCCCTGCAAAGCCAGCCTCTTGATAACCTCAACGCTGAGTGTCACCTCGGCTGAGACGTCCGTGGTATGACCGGCGATCTCGCCATCGCCCTGCATGGCATGCACGTCACCCAGATAGACGCCTCCGCCCTGTACCTTGACCGGGCAGATCAGGATGGCGCCTTCCCGAACAGAGTCTGCGTCCAAGTGGCCGTCGGTCAAGGCATCGAACTCTTTCGGGCTCAGGCCCTCCTCATGGAGGCTCTGGCCAAAGTCGCCGCAGTTGCAGGAAGCAGAGATATCCATGGCCGGGACAGTGCCGATGTTGCCAATGAAGGGCCTCATGCGGGTCAGGATCCCACCGCGGAGATCGGCACTGGCCAGGGCCAGCACGGAATGCTGCTTTGAACTGGGCGGTAGGGCCGTGTACCAGGCAGCCTCGCGGGCGATATCCGCCGCCTTCCCGCCACCAACCGTGAGCCCAAAGATCCCCGTATCATCAAAGACCATGGTATAGCCAGAGGTGATCCGGGAAGGCATGGCCTCTGCCCCACAGTTTTTGCATTGAATCGCCCCAGGGCCAATGCCCGCCACGACCGTAGCAGGAAACTCGGCATCACACCGAGGGCACTTTCTTATGACCTGGGAACCACGCTTGAGCCTGGTCCCTTCGACAGACGCACCTGTACCCGAGGCAGTGGCCCTGGATCGAAGGGCGATCTTGTGGATGCGGATGGCGATCGCATCGCCGACCTCAGCACCCTCCACGGCAATCGGTTCGGTGATCTCGTGCCCGCCATCCAGGTGGGGGGTGATCATGGGCCCCCAGCAGCCGGGGGCCGTTCTGGCGACGATGGTCCCCCCATCTTGGACCGGCCCAAGCATGGGCAGGCTCGGTCCTACATTGCAGCCGGCGATTTTGACATCTGTGATAACTCTGAGAGCCATTTGCTACCCCTTGTTGCGTCCCAGACTTCCGAAGGCTCAGGACCTCGGAAGTCTATGGAATCTGCGGCTTGATGACGGGCCAGGAGACACTCAGCCCGATCCTTTCACCGTAGCCCGCTTCCCGGATCATGGCCGCCTGGGCCTCGCGCGCCCGGGCCACAACCTCCTCTTCGTCAAAAACCGTACTGCGCCCGTCGCTCAAGATCACGCTACCGCCGACCAGTACTGTGTCGGCCTGAGTGCTCACTCCCGAGTAAACCAGGTTGCTGACCAGCATCGCATCGGGCACCAAATGCAACTGATTGCGCCGGAAGAGGGCGATGTCAGCCTGCTTGCCTGGTTCCAGGGATCCCACCCGGTCGTCCATGTTCAAGGCCGCCGCGGCCTTGATGGTGACCATCTCCAGGGCCTGTTCCGCTGTGCCCAGATAACGGTCGCCGGATTGGGAGCGTTGCAGATAGACGGCCAGTTTCATAGCCTGCCAGATATTCTGCCCGTTGTTCGAGTTTGAACCATCGACGCAGATGGCGACCCGTGCTCCCAGCTCTTCCAGATCCCAAATGGGTGGGGGCTGGTTGCCTGTGCGCAGGGCCTGGTCGGGACAGTGGGCGATCCGCACCTGGCGACTGCCCAACAATGCCAACTCCTCCTCCAACAGGCCAGTCCGGGTACAGTGTACGGCCAGCAGTTCTGGCCCGAGCAGACCCAGGCTGTCCAGGTATTGGACCGTGCCCATGCCTACCGTTTGCAGTGCATCGGCCAGCTCCTCGCGGTGATGGCCAAGATGCATGTGCCACAATTGGCCCCGCTCCCTGGCCCAACCATACATGGCCAGGATCCCTTCGGGCGTGCAGCGCAGGGATTTGGATGCTTCCGAGTTGATGAGGATGCGCTCGGAATCGTACTTGGCTTCCAGGCGGTCTAGATCTTGCAGGGCAACCTCCGGTCGCTCCCGGAAGGGTTCCGCCATCTGCTGGCCATCGCTGAACCCCCGGCCGATGATGGCGCGCATGCCAGACTGCAGGACCGCGTCACAGACGCCGTCGGTGGAATCCATGTGGTAGTGGGTAAAATGGCTCTCTTGCGTCGTCGTCACGCCATAGTGGACGAGTTCCAGAAGCGAAAGGCTGGCGCCCGCCCGTGCCCGTTCCCGCGTCAGACCCAGGGCCATGTGCCAGAAAGACCCGGGTGGATTGGGCTCGTTGAAACAACTCCGGTACAGACATTGGTCCAGGTGATTGTGGGCATTGACCAGGCCCGGCATGACCAGCATATCGGAAGCGTCGATGCGTTCTTTGGCCGCGAAATCTCGGACCGAACTGCTCACACCCACAACCAGGCCATCCTTGACGCCCACATGGCCGGGTACATAGATTCGCCGCTGGGCGTCCATGGTGAGGACGATGCCCCCCTCGATCAGCAGGTCCACAGGGATGCTTGGCTGCTTGGTCATGCGTTCTCCTCCCAATTGGGGAAGGCAGGCTCATAGAAGTCGGTCAGAGGCTGGCCCCTGTAAGTAGTCTCTGCCGTCCTGGCATAGAGCTTGCGGTTGAACCGTTCAGCGCCGGAGCGCACCTGTTCCAGGTCAATGCCAGGGAGCCGACCCCGTTCAACGAGGGTGGCGCCGTCGACAATAACGGTATCCACATCGCTGCCCTGGGCGCAATAGACGAGCGCTTTGATGGGGTCATCAGCCGCGACCGGGCCGATGTGGGTGCGCTGTAGATCGACCAGGACAATGTCAGCCTTGGCGCCAGGCACCAGGCGCCCGATGTCGTCGCGCAGCAACGCCCGCGCCCCACCCAGAGTGGCAGCGTCCAAGACCTCACGGGCCAGGCCAGAGGTCGCATCCCCGTCAGCTAGTTTGCTTAACAAGGCAGCTGTGCGCATCTCCATGACCATGTCGTGGGGCGAGGTGTCGGTGCCCAGCGAGACCGGGATGCCGGACCGTACATAGTGGGAAAAGGAGTGGAGCGCCACACCACTCCGGGCAAACACCACGGGGCAATGGGCCACGCTGGCGCCGCTGGCGGCAATAAGCTGAACATCGGTATCGTCATCCAGCGGATAGGCCAGCCAGGGATGGCGCGTGGTATAGATGGCGTGCGTCAGGGACACCTCTGGTCCCAGAAAGCCTACCTCGTACAGGTACTGGATGGGCGTCTTGGCCGTGCGCCGCAGGATCTCGTGGAACTCGAGCAGGTACTGGGCGACGTGGATCTTGAGTGGGCAAGCGAGTCCAGCCGCCGCCTCCTTGGAAGCACGCAACAGGTCGGGTGTACAGTTGTCGGCCTGGTAGGGAAAGAGAAAGGTGCGAATCCGGCCCTCATCCGCGCCGTCGAAGGCCCGGGCGAATTCAACGGCCTGTTCCAGGCCCTCCCAACCCTGGGCTTCCCTGGAAACCCACTCGAGGGTGCCGTCGGCCTTGCCCGCCGCGCCACCGGACATGTAGGGCAGGGCAAGATAGGCACGCAGCCCCGTCGCAGCCACCGCCTCGACCAGCTCCTGATCGGTGCCGATGCGCCCCCGGTAGGGATGGCGGCCATAGTTGGGCACCATGACAAAGGTCGTGGTGCCGCTCGCAGCGCCGTGGCCATGGCATATTCGGCGCTGGCTCGCCAGTCGGCGCTCTGCAACCCCGGTGCGCCGTAGGCCTTCTCGGGCTGGACGCCCAGGCCAATACCGGAATTGAAAAAGTTGGGCCGGACAGCATCCAGCCGGAAGAGCTGCATGTGCACGCCAAAGGCCATGTGATGGTTGACGAATCCCGGGATGACCAGCTTGCCGCGGGCGTCGATCCGCGTATCCACCTCCCCTGCGTGGTCATGACCGACATAGGTGATGCGTTCCCGCTGTAGGCCACCTGGCCGCGGGGGAGAATCACGTGTTCGCCATTCTGAAAACCGACGACGGTTCCGCCTTCAATCAGCGTCGTCACAGCTCGCCTCGCAGTTTCGGGTAGGTAGGGGGGAAGAGAAGATCGGCAGACTCACCGCGAGGATGCTGTCCCACAAATCGATCCTTCTGCCACAGATGGGCCTCAGCCGCCTTTCGGATCAGATCCGATTCGTCGACGCCGGATAGCTGCCCGCCATCGACCACGATCCGACCATCGACGATCACAGTATCTATGTCACTGCCGCTGGCGGCATAGACCAGGGTCTTGATGGGATCGTCCACCGGGCCGATGTGCAGCCGGCTCAAGTCCACAATGACCATGTCGGCCTTGGCCCCCGGCGCCAGCCGGCCGATATCGTCGCGGCCCAGGGCCCGGGCGCCGTCCAGCGTGGCGGCGTTGAATACCTCTCGCGCCGTGCCATGATTCGCGTTGCGGTCCGACCACTTGCAGGCCAGCGCCGCCCAGCGCATCTCCTCGATCATGTCCTGGGGAAAGGTGTCGGTGCCCAGGGGCACGTTGATGCCCATCTCCCGGTAGCGCGAGAATGAGCCCAAGATCTTGCCCCGGCGCACATAGACGACGGCACAGTGAGCCACGTGAGCCCCCCGGTCGGCCACGATCTGCAGGTCTGACCTGTCCCCTGGCGGATAGCCGGACGCCGGGTGCAGGGTTGTATAGAGCAGATGGGTCAGAATCGTCCTGTCGTCGAGAAAGCCGATGCTCTCCAGATACTGGACCGGCGTCTTGTTGTAACGGCGCAGGCAGTCGTGAAACTCGAACAGGCTCTGCGAGGTGTGCATGTGCACCGGCACTTTCAGTTCGCGGGACGCCTGTTTGACCTCGGCCAGGATCTCGGTACAGGCATCAAACTGGTAGGGAAAGAGCATGGTGCGCACCCGGTCGTCGTGGGTACCTTCGTAGGTTCTGACGACATCCTGGGCATAGGCCAGCGCCGAGCGGGCAGCATCCAAGTCCCAATGGTACCGCCACACGCCATCGGTGTCCAGGTAGCGTTTACCCGCCCGAAACTTGTGGGAGACATAGATGCGAGCCCCCAACTCGCCGGCGATCTCTGCCAGGAGCGGTGCCTCGTCCCGGGACACCTCAAAGCGCGAGGGGGCCATGGTCGTGATCTCGACGATGGTCGTCGAGCCTCCCTTGAGCAACTGCACCAGGGAGAAAAGGACACTCGTCCGCAGCCGCTCGCCGGCGAACTCTACCTGTCCCTTTCCATCCACGGCATAGGCGCGCGGAGAGGCAAAGCCGTCGTTGTTGGAGTCCAGGGCCAGCGTCTGCATGTCGATGTTGGCCACGGCATGGATATTGACAAAGCCGGGCGAGACCAGCTTGCCTCGGGCATCCAGGATCTGGTCCACACGCCCACCAAAGCTTGGGCCGACGTACAGAATGTGATCATCCTCCAAGACTACGACCCCATCCCGCAGAATGGCGTGGTGACCATTCTGGAAACCAACGACCCAACCACCCTGAATTAGTGTGCGCACACGTCGCTCCTGAAAACGCTTGCTGTTAGCCCTGCCCCAAGATCGAAGCGGGCGTACGGCCGATGGGATCCCGCTCAGTGGCCGCCGCGTGTAACTTGCGCATAATCTTGGGCGCAGCCGCCCGCAACTCTTCCTCGTCAGCATTCAGTACGTTTCCGCTGTCAACGATCAGATTCCCGTCCACATAGACCTGGTCCACGTCCTGGCCCGTGCCAAAGGAGACCAGAGCCCGTACCGGGTCCAGTACAGGTCCAAAGTGATAGCGGGATAGATCGACGCAGACGATGTCGGCCCGTGCGCCTGGCGCCAGCCGGCCCAGGTCGTCGCGCCGGAGCGCATCAGCGCTGCCAACCGTGGCCGCGGTGAACACCTCCATACAAGTCGGCCGGTCCACAGTCCCATTGGCATGCTTGCCCATCAACCAGGCCAACCGCATCTCGCTGATGATATCGGCTGGCCAGATATCACAACCTAGGCCGATATTAATGCCATAGTCGAGGTAGCGCGGCAGTGTGTGCAGCGCTTCGGCATCTCGCCGGGCAAAGGCAAGGGGCGCATGCGCTACGGACGAACCGGCGTCAGCGATCAACTTCAGGTCGCGGTCAGAATCGCCCCCCACGGCCGGGTGGTCGCCGACAAAAACGCAGTGGCCCAGGATGATATCCGGACCCAAGAAGCCCAAAGAATGCAAAAAGCCCACGGGCGTATCGCCTTGTCGCTGTCGCACCGTCTCGACCTCGTGAACCGACTGTGAGGTGTGGACCTGGACCGGCAGGTCCGCAGCCCGAGCCTCGGCCAGCGTGGCCGCCAACAGATCTGGCGTGCACTTTTCGACGGCATGAGGCGTAAGCAGGGTCTGGACCCGCCCATCATGGACGCCGCGGTATTCCAGGGCAAAGCGCAGGCCCTCGTGCAAACCAGCCAGACCCATTGCCTCGTCCCAGTACTGGCGCGAGACGCCATCACGATCCTGGTAAGAACGAGCCGAGCGGTAGCCAAGGGCCAGGTAGGCCCGGCTGCCGAGGCGTCCCACCGTCTCTGCCAAAGCAGCCTCGTCGGTGGGAGGATTGCCTAGCCACCAGATGGCGCCGTAGCCGTGAGCGTCGACGACAGTCGTCGTGCCGGTACGCAGCATCTGCACCAGGCAGAATTCGCCACTCAGACGCTGTTCTTCTGGTGTCAGCGTCGGCCACATCTCCAGCGGCGCCTGCTGGACAAAATCAGGACCAGGGGCATACTGTGCGGAGCGGGGGACATCGACAAAGGGAGAAAAGGGATCTACTCCCACATGGCCGTGCAAGTTGATAAAGCCAGGGCAGATGAACCACTCCGGGCGGTTGACAACCACGTCGGCCTGCCCGTCGAACTGCGAGCCGGTGTAGAGGATCACGCCATCCTGAAAAGCTACTTCGCCACGCGCTACGATCTGGTGTTGGCTGCCCTGCCAGGCAGCCAGCCAGCCGCCCTGCAACAGTGTGATCATTGGGGGCCTCCTGCGGCGCCGCCACGAGAAACAGCAGCGCTGCCCAAGTAATCCAAGCCCGATGTTGCTCTGCTACCCAGATAGCCATCAGATCGAAGAACCAGAGGGCAATGGCCTCGAGAACGAGGCTGCCTATATCCTATAGGATAGATGGGGTTATTCTACAACACCTTGGGCCTGCTGTCAAGTTTCTGGAGGGACTTTTCAAGCAATGGTTCAGGTTTCCCCATAGGTGCGGCCTAGACAAAAGTGTGTTATAATAGCCGCCATCGGGCTTGCTTAGCGCTCGATAAATACAGTCCAACACAAGGAGGATCTCGTGCAAGCGAATCTGGTGCTCTGTAACGGGGACGTATACACGATGGATGCCGCTGCGCCGCGGGCTCGAGCAATCGCCATCGCGGGAAACCGCGTGCTGGCTGTGGGCGACGACGAGGCCATGCAGGCGCTCCTGGCGCCTGAGGGAAAGACCATCGACCTGGGCGGGCGTACGGTCGTGCCTGGCTTCACCGACAGCCATCTGCACTTTATGTCCTATGGCCTCAGCCTGAAGGAGATCGATCTGATGGCGGTCCTCACCCTGGAGGAGGCTTTGAGGCGCGTGGCAACCCGAGCGGAGACAACGCCCGAGGGCCAGTGGCTCACTGGGCGTGGCTGGGACCACTCACTGTGGCCCGGCGGCGAATTCCCAACCCGGCAGGACCTGGACCGCGTCGCGCCCGACCACCCGGTCTGGCTCCGGCGCAAGTGCGGGCATGCGGGCTGGGCGAATTCGCTTGCATTGGAATTGGCCGGCATCACCGCCGAGACGCCCGATCCGCCCGGGGGGGCCATCGATCACGATCCCGCCAGCGGCGAGCCCACCGGCATCCTCAAGGAAACGGCCATGGAGCTGATGGCCGACCTGTTCGAGGATCCTTCTGTCGAGGAAGCGGTAGACGCCATCAAAGTGGCCATGGCCAACGCCCACAAGCACGGGCTGGTCGGGGTCCATACCATGGAGGGAGCTGCTGCCTTCCGCGGCTTCCAGAAGCTGCGAGCCGACGGTGAACTCGAGATGCGGATTCTGATGCAGATTCCCGAGGAGAACCTGGATGCCGCCATCCAGACGGGCCTGCAGAGTGGTTTTGGCGACGAGCGATTGCGCATCGGCGGGCTCAAGGCATTTGCCGATGGGGCGCTGGGCGCGCGCACGGCCTACATGCTCGAGCCCTTTGAGGGCGAACCGGACAATTGCGGAATCGCCATGTCCGAAGCCGGGCATTTGAAAGACCTTGTTGGCAAGGCCAGCCGGGGTGGACTACCCGCCTTTGTCCACGCTATCGGCGACCGGGCCAACCGCGAGGTACTGGACGCCGTCGAGGCCAGCCGTGAGGCAGGCGAGGAGCTGCACCTACGCCACCGCATCGAGCACACACAGATCCTGCACCCGGACGACATACCCCGGCTGGCAGAGCTGGGGGTCATCGCCTCCATGCAACCCATCCATGCGACGCAGGACATGCTCCTGGCCGACGCGCTTTGGGGTGCGCGCAGCGCCGGAGCCTACGCCTACCGCAGCTTGCTGGACAGTGGTGCGGTCCTGGCTTTCGGCTCCGATTCGCCCGTAGAGGACTTGAACGTAATGGTCGGAATCCACGCCGCCGTAACCCGCCGCCGCGCCGATGGCTCACCCGGGCCTGAAGGCTGGTATCCCGAGCAGCGCCTGACCGTGGAGGAGGCTGTCTATGCCTATACCGCCGGGGCTGCATACGCAAGTGGGGAGGAGGACATCAAGGGCACACTCTCGCCCGGCATGCTGGCCGACCTGGCCGTGCTCTCCCAGAACATCTTTGCCATCGACCCCATGGCCATTCTGGAGACCGAGGTGGTGGCCACGATGCTTGATGGCGACTTTGTCTACGCCCAAGAGGAACTCTGATCATGCCGGTAAAAGAGGCAACAGGGGGAAGCATCACCAACAAATGGTCACGGCTGTATGGTACGCTCTACACCTTTCTGGCCAGAGCTATGCTCGACAACTTTGGCGACGAGGGCGAGTATGTGCTGCGGCAAGCCGTCCACGACTATGGCGCCTACCGGGCTGACTGGATGCGCGCCGACCACCAGGCCCGGGGCCTGGCCCTGAACCTGGCCAACTTGCAGAACCTTGGCGACATGCCAAATACCGACAGCCTGGAGAAGGACGGGCGTATCTGCACGCCATCCTATTTCCGCGTCACCGTGACCGAATGCACCCACAACGACACCTGGCGCGCCCTGGACAGTCTGGACGCCGGCATCATCTACTGCGCGGAGGTACACCATCCGATGTACGAGGGCTACTCCGGTGGTACTCTGGATCTGCCCGAATACCTTACCAAGGGGGACAAGCACTGTACCTTTGTGCTCAACCAGCCTGGCGCCCCTGAGCCGGCCGCTGAGCCACAAGCCGACGCCCATCCAGAGACCAAAATCGCCCGGCTGTACGGCGTGCTCTACTGCTTTCTGGCCAGGGCGATGGTTGATGCCTTTGGCGACGAGGGGGAGAAAGCGCTGAGGCAGGCGCTCGGCGCGTACGCCCAGCATGCTGCGGATTTCCTGGATGAGGATCAACTGGCCTGCGGATGGGAATACCACGGCTCCGAACTCCATCCCATCGAGGGAAAGAGCACCATCGCAGGGGAAGCCGTATACGCGGCCTGGCAGGAAGTGGAGGGCAAAGACACCCCCCTGGGCCATATCTATTTTGACGAGATACATAGATCCAAGTAGGATCTGACGGGGCACTTGGCGTAGCGCTCGGGTGTGGGACACACCCGAGCCTGTTCGCCTACCCTGTCCGGTCTTGGAGCACCAAAGACATCAAGGAGAGCAATGTAATGACGCCACTGGCAGGAGAAGGTGGAGCGGGATGGCTGCCCCGGGCAGGCACATTCGTGGAGGAGATGCCCGAATTCTGGGGGGATTGGGGCGTTTCGTCGGAGTATGGGCGCCTGCATGCGGTCCTGATGCGGCGCCCGGGACCAGAACTTGATTTGGTGACCGACCCCAATGCCGCACTCTGGATGGAGGGCATGGAGGACACGGAACTGGCCCGGACTCAGCATGGCGCCCTGGCCGATCTCTATCAGGCCCATGGCGTGACCGTGCATTTTGTGGAGAATGGGCGGCTGGACCGGCCAAACGCCCACTTTGTCCGGGACCTCATGCTTATGACACCCGAGGGGGCCATCATCACCCGCCCGGCATCCCGGCAGCGCTCGGGCGAGGAGCAGTTCGTGGCCGAGGCATTGGGCCGTCTGGGTGTACCTGTGCTCATGACGGTCCACGGCGAAGGAACCTTTGAAGGGGCAGACGTAGTGTTGGTCAATCCAGACCTGGCCATCCTAGCCGAGGGGATGCGCACCAACCCGGCTGGCTCTGCCCAGATCGAATGGGCGCTCCGTCAGGTAGGCTATAGTCAGGTGGTACGCGTACAACTGCCCCTGGGTACGGTACACCTGGACGGCGTGCTGAGCGCCGTCGATCGCGACCTGGCGCTGGTCCGCTTTCGCGAGACCCCCCTTGTGGCGGTCGAGACACTGCGCGACCATGGGTTCCGGATCTTGGAGGTGGCGCCCGAAGATGAGCGCATGCCGGAGAATATCGTGGCACTGGCGCCAGGACACCTGGTCATGCCAACAGGCAACCCGCGCACCAAGCAACGCCTGGAGGAGGCCGGCTGCACCATCGTCGAGATCGAGCTACGGGAGATCCAAAAGAGCGGCGGGGCGATGCACTGCATGACCGGCTTTCTGAAGCGGGACGATCCATAGCCAGATCCTTCCGCGGCTGCTCCAGGACTCAAGTGCTTCCCGGAGTCATACCGATGCCTTGGCTAGGCCATCGTCTCAGGGAAAAGCCTGCGGGAGGATATTCCAAGAATGTTCCAGGGAATACATTCTGTCCATCAGAGGTAGACTATGACAACCAAGAAAATGAGCACCGGCCAGGCAGTGGTAGACGCGCTAAAAGAGGAACAGGTTGAGTTCGTCTTTGGATTGGCCGGTACGCACGTACTGGCGCTGTTCAACGCGCTGGCCGATGCGCCACAGATCCGCCACATCGTTGTGAAGCATGAAAGCAATGCCGCCTTTATGGCTGGCATGGTCGGCTACCTGACCGGTCGCCCGGGCGTTGCGATGGTCACGGCCGGACCGGGGGCCACCAACTCGCTCAGCGGCGTGGGGCAGGCCTACGCCGCATCCTTGCCGATGGTCCACATCTCGGGAGATGTGCCGCTGAACGCCGGAAACGAAGCCTATCATGGCGTAGACCGGCGCGATTTCCTCCACCGGATGTTTCGCGACATCACCAAGTGGTCGGTGCGCGTCGAGCGGCCGGAGGACATCCTCGACATCCTGTCCCGGGCCTTTGCTCTGGCATGCAGCGGCCGGCCCGGACCGGTTCACGTAGATATTCCGTGGGACATTGCCGGAACCACCGAGGTAGAGTTCGCATCCTACCAACGGTCGCCGGTAGAAAAGCAAGAGCCGCCGGGAGAACTGGTACAACAGGTCTATCAGGGCCTGTTGGAGGCCCAGCGGCCCATCATCTGTGCCGGGCGGGGAGTCTTGGTCCACCACGCAGGGAAAGAACTGCTTGCCCTGGCTGAAGCGGTTTCCGCGCCCGTGATTTGCACCAACTATGGCGATGGGGCCATGGCCCACGACCACCCGCTCTTTGTGGGCACCTTTAGCGAGTGGTCGGGAAATCCCTTTGTCTGGGAACTCTTGGAGGAATCGGACTTTTTGTTGGCAGTGGGCCTGCGGTCGGATACACTCATGACCACCATGCTGGCCGAGCACGCCCCCGAAAAGGCCATCCTGGTAGCGCTAGACGAGCCCCACACACTAGGCCCGGTGCCAGGGCTGGCCACCGTGGTTCCCAGTGACACCAAGCTGTTTCTGTCGTACCTCCTGGCCCACGCTGACGAGCAGGGCCAGTCGTGGCACAAGTCGGGAGATCCGGCCACACTGAACAGAATCAGCCAGCACTGGGGGGCCTGGGAGAAGGGCCTGGCGACCCATATGGCGGCCTACGACGAGGTACAACCTCTGCACTTTGGCCGGGTAGGCATGGAACTGGCCAGGGCATTGGACGAGGATGCCATTTTGGTGGGCGGTGTAGGCAATCATACCATCTGGGCACGCACAATGATGCCCATTCGAAACCGCGAGAGCTTTATTGAGGAAGCTTCCTGGGGCACCATGGGCAGCGAGCTGCCGGGCGGCATCGCCGCCAAGTTGGTCTACCCAGACCGTCAGGTGGTGGTCATAACGGGTGACGGCTCACTGCTGATGGCTGCGCCTGATTTTGTGACGGCCGTGGAGGCAGGAGCCAACATCCTGGTAGTAGTGCTCAATGACAGTCGTTACGGCATCATCAATGCCATCCAACAGCGGCAATTCCAGCGTTCCTATGGCGATGAGATTGGGACCATCAACTTTGCCGGCTATGCCCAGAGCTTTGGCGCGACCGGTATCCGGGTGGAGTCTCCCGAAGAACTGCCGGATGCCGTAACCCGCTCTCTGGCCTTGAGCGCAAAGACGCCGGTGATCCTCGATGTGGTGTGCGACTACAGGTACCGCTGGCCCAACCGGGAAGCCATCCTGACCTCTGGAGGGAGTGACAGAGAATGAAACTGGCCCAACGATTACAGGAACAAAAAGACATCCACTGGTTCACTGTCGGCAGACTGATCCGGGCCAAACAAGCCGAAGGCGTGAAAACCATCTCGCTGGCATCGGGAGATCCGGACCTGCCAGCGCCGCCAGCAGTGGTGGAAGCCCTCATAGAAGCTGCATCGGAGCCAACCTACTTGCGCTATCCGTTCAGCTTTCAAACGGAACTGAGCCAGGCCGTCGCGACCTGGTACCGCCGCCGGTTCGACGTTGAGCTGGACCCGGTTACAGAGATATTTCCTCAGGCTGGCTCACAGCAGGCGATCGGCAATCTCGGCCTGGCCGTTATGGAGCCAGGAACGGTGGCCCTGGTGCCCGATCCAGCCTATGGCAGTTACGCCCGTGCCAGCAAGTTTGCCGGAGGTGAGGTCTACCGATTGCATCTATTGGAGGGACACGGCTACCTGCCCAACCTGTCGGACATCCCTGAGGATGTACTGGCCCGGGCGCGCCTGCTGTGGCTAAACTATCCCAACAACCCCACCGGGGCAGTGGCACCCCTGTCTTTCTTCCGGGAAGTCGTAGACTTTGCCCGGCAGTACGAAATCCTGGTCTGCCACGACAATGCCTATTCCGACGTGACCTTTGACGGCTACGTCGCTCCCAGCTTCCTGGCAGTAGAGGGCGCCAGGGAGGTTGGCATCGAGCTGAACACTCTGAGCAAGTCGCACAACATGGCCGGCTGGCGGGTGGGTGCTGCCGTGGGCAAACCGGAGGTCCTGACGGCGTTGGCAGAAGTAAGCTTTAACACCAGTATGGGGCTCTTTGGCCCATCCCAACTGGCCGCCATCGAGGCGCTGACCGGTGACCAGAGCTGGAGAGTAGAGCGGGATCAGATCTATCACGAGCGGCGCGATATCGTCGTGCAGGGCCTGCGGGCCATCGGCCTAGAGACGGACTATCCAAAAGGAACGCTCTATGTCTGGGCCAAGCTGCCGGAGCACTATCCGGACTCGCTGGAATTCTCCAAGTGGGTGCTGGATCAGACTGGTGTATGGCTCACGTCCGGCATCTTTTTTGGACAGGGAGGCGAGGGCTACATACGCGCCAGCCTCACCCTACCGACAGAGGAGCTCTGCGAGGCGATGGAGCGGCTGCAGACACTCGAACTCTAGTTCAGAAGTAGCAACGGCAAAGGGCGATGGAAGCTACCCCATCGCCCTTTTTCTCTTGGGCAGCCACTCAGGGCAGCATCAGACCAAAACCCTCAAAGCGGTATACACGCGCGCCCTCTTCCAGTTCGTAGGGCGCCTGGCCGGCAACGATCTGCTCAAAGGCATCCTGCACGCGCTCCAGCGCATCCTTGGGCACATAGGCCTCGTTGTGAGCCGGGCAGAGGTGACTTACCCCCGGCAACAGGCCGACCATGTGGGCCATCGATCGCCGGTAGGTCTCAAAATCAGAGTCCTCAAAGTGACCGTACATCATGCCGGGGTAGAAGGCGTCACCGGTGAAAAGCAAGTCGGCGCGGCTGTCCAGCAGACAGATGCTGCCAGAACTGTGACCAGGCGTGTGGTGCACGGTCAATATCCGGCCACCCAGATCGATGGTATCCAGGTGCTGTAACCGCTTCGTAACCAGCGACGGCCGGATCTCATAGGCCGCAGGGTCAAATCCCTGCGGCAACTCCGTGTAGGAGCCTGGTTCTAGATAATGCTCGCACTCGGCGCGCGTTTTCCCCCCTTCGATGCGGGCTATCTCCACGTCATGGTCATAGGCCCACACCTCAGCGAAGCGATAGTTGTCGCCCACGTGGTCATAGTGGCCGTGGCTGTTGACCACCACCACCGGTAGCTCTGTGAAGTATTCGACTTCAGCCTGAATGTTGCCGATGCCCATGCCGGTATCGAGCAGGATGCCGCGCTCGCTACCCAGGATCAGGTATGAGATTACTTCCTCATAGTGGCTTGGCTCCAATAGGGCAAAGGTACCCTCGCCCACCAGGTAGACCTCGAACCATGGTGAGACACTCTCCAGTTTCTCCAGTCTCTGATTGCCCGGCCGGGGCAATCCATCAGGCCAACTGCTGTAGTGCATGTTCAATCTCCTCGTATCCTATCTGGTTTACTGTATCGATCAAGACAGTGCCGCAGCAACGCCAACCCCCAGCCCTACTCCCTCACGCTTCCAGAGAACAGAACCATCCACGATGGTCACGTCCACCTGGATGTC
Organism: uncultured Chloroflexia bacterium; assembly: GCA_963700285.1. Taxonomy (GTDB): domain Bacteria; phylum Chloroflexota; class Anaerolineae; order JAAYZQ01; family JAAYZQ01; genus CAWANP01. Next base: position 396,208 of record CAVOXA010000010.1, read on the forward strand.
CTTGATCTCTTCCTCGGGCACAGCAAAATAGTCGCGGTCCAACACCGCCATGTCGGCCACTTTTCCAACCTCGATGGTGCCTTTGAGGTTCTCTTCCCTGGTCAGCCAGGTCCCGCCTGCGGTATAGGTCCTCAGCGCCTCCTCACGGCTGATGGCCTGCAGCGGCGCGATATCCTGGCCAAGCCTGTTCTTGCGCGAGATTAGTGCATAGAGAGAGACAAAAGGATTGGCGGACACGGTGCTGGTCACATCGGAACTGGAAGTGACTACGATGCCGTTGTCCAGGTACTTGCGCACCGGTTTGTAGTTAAGGGCCCGCCGCTGACCCACGTCCCGGAAGAGGAGTTCACCCTCCCAGTAGATAAAGGTGGGCTGGAGCACCGCGGCAATGTTATAGGCGGCCATCTGCTCCAGAGAGTTGGCAGTAGGAAAGTAGGCATGGATGATGTTGTGCCGCGCGTCAGGATTGGGCACGTCGCGGGCTACCCGGGCAAAGGTATCCACGGCCATGTCCTGGGCGTGGTCGCCACAGCAGTGGATACCTACATCCCAACCCAGCTCCTGGGCGGTGCGAAAATAGCGATACAGCGCCTCCAGCTCGATGCGATTGAAGGCGACTAGTTCGGTATCGCCTTCGTAGGGCTCGTACATGAAGGCTGTATGCGGTGTGGTTCCGCCGTCAATGGCCATCTTGAGGCCGCCGATGCGTAACCACTCGTCGCCAAAGCCACTGTAGAGGCCCAACTCCCGGGCACGGTAGTCCAGGTCCATTTCCACTTCGTCATCAAAGAAGCCGTGCCAACTGGGCATCAGGTTGACGCGCACCGACAGTTTCCCATCGTCGTAGAAAGACTGGAAAGCACGGATCTCTGCCGGGCGCAAACCTGGTTCGACGACGCTGGTGATGCCAAAGCGGTGCATCTCCCCACAGGCCAGCCTCAGCGATTCCTTCATCTGCTCCAACGTCGGTTTTGGGATCAAGGGACGCATCAAGTTTTTGGCACTGGCGCGCAGCAGGCCGTTGAGTTCCCCGTCAGCATCGCGCTCGACCTTGCCTCCCTCCGGATCGGGCGTGTCACGGTTGATACCAGCCATGTCCAGGGCATAACTATTGACCACGTCCGTGTTAAAGAAACGCATCAGTATGACGGGGTGATCTGAAGTAGCGGGATCGATGTCCCGGCGCGTGGGCAGCCGTCCATCGGCAAACATGCCCTCGTTCCAGCCCTGGCCGATGATCCACTCCCCGGGCGGCGTGTCCTTGGCCCGCTCGCGGACCAGCTCCATCATCTCTTCTGGGGACTCGCACTCATCCAAGCGGATCATCGATAGCTTGGCTCCAACCTCCATAAAGTGGTTGTGGCTGTCAAAGATGCCCGGGATGACGGTCCGCCCACCCAGCGGCAGGCGCTCTGTGTTGGGTCCTGCCAGCGCCTCGACCTCTGCGTCTCCACCCACGGCTACGATGCGCCCATCCTTCACAGCTACGGCCTCGGCAACGCTACCACAGGTAGCTCCGCTAGTCACGTCCATCGTACAGATCTTGGCATTGAATATGACTAGATCTGGAGCCAACTCTTTCATCTCCATCGTCCACTCTCCTATCTATTGTTTGACCCGCCCTGCCACAGATATGACCGATTATCTGCAACCAGCTACTGGGTCAGGGCAGGTGAGTACCCGCTGCGTGTCCGCCGCCCTCCTACTCCAGGTCATAGTAGGCATAAAAGCCTTCCGAGAAATCCCAACCGTCGACAGCAAAGGCAACCATCGCTGGCTGGCCTGCATCGTTGGCTCGCAGCGCGCGCTCAAGTGCGCCTCTCACCTCCTCGGGCGCCTCCACCCGCTCACCATAGCAGCCATAAGCCCGCGCCAGTTGCACAAAATCAGGCTGTGCCTCGAAATCGGTAGAAATATAGCGCTCGCCCAAGTTCCTTTGACCAAACTTGACCCAGCCCAGGCTGCGGTTGTCGAGCACCACCCAGGTGACTGGCGTACCATACTGCACCGCCGTGGGCAGCTCCTGGTTGTGCATTTGGAAGGCGCCGTCGCCGGTAACGCACACCACCCTTTTCTCTGGAAGGGCCAGCTTGGCTCCTATTGCTCCGGAAACGCCCATGCCCATGCAGGTCTGCTCGCCGGGGGCCACAACGGCACTGGCGCCTAGTACCTTGTAATAGGGGCTGTAGTAGGACCAGAGGTCCTGGCTGCCGTTTTCATGAACCAAGACCGTGTTGTCGCCAAAGACCTGGTTGACCTCGTAGAGCACTCGCTTGGTTTTTAGCGGCACCTCATCCGTCTGTCCTTCGGCGGCAACCTCGGCGGCGTACGAGTGCTTGGCCTGGGCCCACTCCTCGCCACGCGCCTTCCAGCCAGTCTTTGCCTGTTCCTTCAGAATGGCCAACAGGTCAGTCAGAACCAGTCTCGCGTCGCCCACGACGGCTGCATCGGGGATCCAGTTGCGTCCGATCTCAAAAGGCTCGATATCGATCTGCACAAACTTGGCCCCCGGCGGAAAGATGCGCCAGGCGCCCGTCTGGAACTCTTCGTTGCGCGAGCCAACAGTCACCAGCAGATCGGCCTCTTCAAAGGCCTGCATGCCCAGACGCGTGCGATAGAGCCCCACCTGGCCGATGGACAGGCCATGGTCCTCCGAGATCAGGCCCCGGCCGGAAGGCGTGGTCATCACTGGCATGCCCAGCAGCTCTGCCAGGGCTTGGAGTTCAGCGTGAGCCCCAGAACGGAGGGCACCACCACCGGCCACGATGAGCGGGCGCTGCGCCTGAACCAGGAGTTCTGCTGCCTGCTGGATCCGGGCTGGGTCGCCCGCCGAGCGGATGTAGCGCTCGGCCGGGACATAGTCTGCCATCTCCATCTCGGCCTTGCCGACCTCGACCGGGATCTCGACAAAGACAGGGCCGGGTTGGCCGTTGGTCGCCAGAGAGAAGGCGCGGCGCATGGCCCAGGGGACTCTATCCGCATAGGGAACGCGCACCGCCCATTTGGTCACGGGCTCCATGATCCCCACCTGATCCGTCTCCTGGAAAGCGCCCTGGCCATAGGTATGCCCGCTGATGCCGGTACAGGGAGCGATCACCGGTGCACAGGCGGCCAGAGCCTCGAGCATTGGCGGCACCAGGTTAGCAATCCCCGGTCCCGGGCTGGCAAAGCACACGGCCGGCTCCCCGGTCAGAAGTGCATAGGCCATGGCCATGAAACCACCGGCTGTTTCGTGGCGCACCAGCACCGGCTTGATGGCCGGCTCATCATAGAGTGCATCGTACAGGCAGGTTGGACTCCCCGGAAGGCCAAAGACATATTTCACCCCTTCGGCCTTCAGAGCCTTGACTACCATCTGCCATCCTGTCATCTTTTTCATCTAGTTGCTCTCCTCATGGATCGTGATGTACACTTGTTACGTGACCAACTCACCCTCGGCAGTATCACCAAAGATGAACTGCACAGCCCAGGCCAAACAGCCAACAAGGCAGCGATGGCCATTCTATGTTCTGTCAACCTCAAACGGGGCGCCGTACCCAAAGGCGCCATAGTAGCCGCAGGTCTCAGCCGCGGACGCCGCCGCAGCCTCCATAGCGACCGGGGTGGGCGCTCCACCCAGGTACTCGACCAGAAAACGGGCCGCAAAGGCATCTCCTGCCCCCAGCGTATCGATGACCTCGGTCTCCACAATGCCTTGGCGATGGATCTGCCCTCCGTCGTAGGCCATCGCACCACCTTTTCCCTGCGTCACAAGCACGAGCCTCGGCCCCTGGGCCAGCATCCAACGCATCAGGTCCACAACCTCCGAGTCGGAGCCGTCAGGATCAGATATCTGGGCGAAATCGACCCACGGCAGAAGAGCCGACAGATAATCATGGTCCGAACAGTCTGCAAAGTCAAACGACAGGCATCGTGAAGCGCTGTTGAGTCGCTTTATGTCGCGCTCGATGTGACTGTAGATGCTGGTGTGGGTCACGTTGTGCTGGCGGATGAAATGCAGATCCTCGTCTGACAGGGCGATCTGGGTACACACACCATGGTCGTAGGCCCCAAAGACCCGGTCGCCATCCACGAGCGAAACATCGTTGAAGGCATTGGGCCCGTGGACCACCCGGCAATGTGACAGGTCGATGCCTTCTGCACGCAGCGAATTCAGGATCAAGCACCCGTGTGCGTCATCGCCCAGCCAGCCAAGGTAGCTGGCCTGATGGCCATAGCGATGGGCCAACACGGCAACGTTGACCGCATTGCCACCCGGGTACATGATCCGTTGATCCCGGTACCGGTCAACCGTATTGTCGCCTACTCCAATCACCCGAATCATACTCTGTCTTTTGCCTCTATACACAGAACAGCCAGGGGAAGACAAGGACCCCGACTTTCAACCTTTCGCCTCGAGGCGCACCCTAACCCACCAATAGGGGGCAGGTCATGCAATGGGCTCCGCCGTTGCCAAGGCGGAGCACCTCCGAGGGAAAGGTTGAGACTTGCCAGCCAAAGCGTTCCATTTCAGACACAACTCTGGTCGCCCCGGCAGGGCCAATCGCCTTTCTAGCACGCCGGGTCACAACCACGTTCGAGTGGTGGCCGCGGCATTCTTCTGCCGTGAAGGGTATGAGATCAAAACCGCGCTCATCGAGGAATTCCCGGAACATTACGTGGCGGGGCTCAGACCGACCAGCCCGGTAGAGACGGCAGGGAAAAACCGTGAATATCTCTTCCCGAACGAGACACAGCTTCTCGTCGAGCACCATAAAAGTACCATCGATGTGGATCTCGCCAAAGGGCAGTGGTACTTCGAGAAAGTATTCGACATCCTGGCCCAATACCAGATCCCTCAGAGCACGCGTACCGGTCTCGTTTGCGCGATCGCACAGTGCGGCCACCGCCGTGTCCTCGCCAATGAGCGTGACGCCGCCGCCTTCCAGATACCCTGGCGGCTCGATGGCCCCCAGGATGGGCACGCCCAGGCAGCGAAAGGCGCGAGCCAACATCTCCTGATCACCCCAGCGCCCTTTGAGGTGTGGTCCCATAAGAACCGCGCCCCGCGCAAAGACGACGGCCAGATCGCGGGTGTAGGTCATGTTGGGTCGATGGCCGATGTAGGACAGTGCATCCTCGTCGTGGGCCAGAATGTCGCGCAACAGGAGCGTGTCGACGCCATGGCTCTGAAACAGGTGCAACATGACGTCGTACTCGGCAACGAACCTATCTACATCGACCGGGCTATCAAAGTGAAACTCGGCCATCGTACTCTCGGTGACGAGCCTGAGTTCAGGGCCAGGGCGGTGCATGATGACCCGTTGCAGGTCGCCATAGGCCGACTTGACCCCGTAGCCAGAGCCTTGTCCAAGAGCGACTGCGGGTCTGGGGCCTCCATCTTTTAAAAGACTCTCAAATTGTGATACATCCATGTGCGAGTTCCTTTTCTGTTCTCGACATCAGAACTCCGGCCCCCCTGCAGATGACTGGGACAGCTTGGCTTCTACGGTAGGCCTGATCAGCAGGAGCGGAAGGTCCGTGGTACGCAGCACCTTCTCGGCCACGCTGCCAAAGACCCTGCGCCTGAAGCCGCTGTGCCCATGGGTGGCCATGGCGATCAGGTCTACCCCCTCGCGTTGGGCATAGTCGACGATCTTTTGTTCCGGACGTCCAAACAGGACTTCTCCGCGGGCTTCCAGCCCGGCTTCGCTCAGGCGCTCCTTGGCTCTATTCAAACACCGCTCCGCTTCCACCTTCAGGCTGGCCATCTCCTGCTCGCGGTAGATGGGATGCTGGACAGTGGTCATGCCCTCGACCAGATCTGGCTGGGGAGATACAGGCATTTCAAGCCTGAGGGACTGGTAAAGAGCCCTCGTTCCATCACCCGGCGGAGGGATGACCCGAAGCAATAGAATCTCTGCTGCACATCCCTTGGCGAAACCAATCACATGGGGCAAAACACTTTCGGCCAGATCCGAACCATCCAGAGGCACCAAAACTTTGCTGTACATATCACCCTCCCCCTGTCAGTTCTCTAACGCGGTTTCACACTGCAGGCAGATCCATGAACCAGCCGCCTCCCCCATACCAGCCAATCTGCAGCGCTCTCGAGTGCGTCCGAGACCCTGTTCTTCTCCCGTACGAACTTTGTCATCCACAGGTGAAAAGCCTGCTCATCGGCGCTCAATTCCGCCAATCGCGTGATGGGTACAAGCAACCTGGGGATCGGCTTGCCTATGAGGTAATAACCATAGGGATCTTGGTCGTACTTGTCGGCTTCCGTCCAAAGGAAGGAAAGTTGCCGGGAGGCCTTGATGGCCGCCTCGTTAGCGACCTGCGTAGCTTCGCCCCCCACTGCTGCCACCAGCGACAAGGCCTGAACCGCTCGGTCCAGTTCTTCAGCCTTGTCAATCAGGCCGTCCACGTTGACCCCTTTGGCTCCCGCTGCTAGCTCTTGTAGGGCCTGAAGGTCTGCCCTGATCCGGGCCACGGGTTCCGAGAGATCGTAGGGTATCGCTTCTGCGTTGTCTAGCCGCAATATCAGCGTGGCAAAGAAATCCAGATGCGTATCGTATAGCTGCCTGTCGACCTTGTCGAGCGTATCGGCCTCCGTATGAAGCCAGGGGCTCAAAAAGGCCCAGTTCAGCCTTTCCAGCTCCTCGGGCGTATAGCCTGTGGCAAAGGTGATGTAGGGCACGCCGACCCCAAAGAAGGACTGGTCGCCGCCCTTGTAGGGCATCTTCCAGACGCCTTTGTCACCCCAGACCTCCTCGACAATGTCCAGAAGAAATGCCTTGATCTCGGGGGCGCTTCTGGAATTCGGGACGCTGGTGCCTACAATGCCGGGATTGTCAATGTCCACATAGGCGACGCAGTGCCTGGCCAACTCTTCCCAATGGGTATCGACAAAGTAGGTGGAACCAGCAGCCTCCGAAATCTCGTGACCATCCCAATAGGTGAACACGACATTTCTTTTGAGCTTGTCCCGATGCTTGGCCAGGACCCTGGCCAACTCCAGGGACAGGGCATTGCCCGACGAGTTGCAGATGGCTGTCTTGCCCCAGCCTTCAAGATGGCTGCCGACCAGCACAAACTCCTCTGTGTCGTCAGCCGCACGGAGAACACCAACAGGCTGGTTGGCCAGGACCCACTCCTGGGTTGCATCGGCGCGGAACCAGACCTCGACTCGCCCGGCGGCGCAGAGTTCTTTTAAATACTCACCTGCGGCCTTGGTGATATTAATGACGGGGATCCTCGGGATGCGCTGGAAGCTCTCGGGGGTGGGATTGCCCCACACGCCCTTGATGGCGCCCCGTTGGATGGTTGGGTTGTCCGGCATCCCCCAATTGAGGATGATGACAGCTTTGGCCCCCATCTCCAGGGCGATCCGCGCCTTTTCGGGCCGGGGCGGCGCCCAGGTCATGTCGGCCAGGACGATCAGGTTCCTTGCATCGATCTGCGCGTAATCCTCATAGCCTCCTGCGCCGACATAGACTAACTCACCAGCCATCCCCTCATCTAGGGTGGAGGGGATGTGACAACTGGGCAGGGCCTCGATGGTGCGCTCTTCTGGATGTGTGACCCGCAGAGCCGCAGAGCCGGGGTAGCTCTGATAGATAGGGAACCTATCAATCCTGACCTCCAGGCCGCATCTTGCCAGCTCATCCCGGATATAGTTCGCCGCCTTCCGGATGCTCTCTGTCCCGGCCAGCCGCTCGCCGACCTCCTCAACGAGGAAGGTCATGTGTGCGCTGGCCTTGTCGACAGACAGATCTGCCATGATCGCTTTTTCGATATCGCTCACTGTACTCTAACCCCCTAGCCTCAATCAGAGCTCGCTCGCGCTGGGCCAAGTCCAACGCTCTTCACCAACGCGTGGACTGTTGTCCACGCGGAGCACACGAAGGGCTTTGCCTGAGCGCTTCTTCGATCTCACTCACCGTGCTTCAACTCCCTGGCTTTCAACTGAATCGTTTTCCGAAGCTTGCTCGCGCTGGACCACAGTCCAGCGCATTTGGCACCAACGCGCGGACTGTGGTCCGCGCGGAGCGTGCGACGAGTGAAGTCACTGGATCAGGCCGCTGCCAGCGCCTGAGCCAGGTCGGTGATGAGATCGTCGGGATGCTCCAGGCCGACGGAGAGGCGAATCATGGCCGGATCGATGGCCAGCGCCGTACCCTGCAGCACATCGTGGGTCATATCGCTTGGGATCTCGACCAGGGATTCAACGCCGCCCAGACTGACCGCCGAGGTAAAGAGGTGTGAGGCTCGAATGAACCTCTTTGCCGCCTCATACCCTCCCTTGATCTCAAAGGTGACCATGCCGCTGTACCCCCGCATCTGCCGGGCCGCCAGGGAGTGCTGCGGATGGCTCTCCAGGCCCGGGTACAAGACCCGGGCCACTTGGGCATGATCCTCGAGGAAGCGGGCCACGGCCAGGGCATGTCGCTGGTGGGCTTCCATACGAACCGCCAGCGTCTTGATACCGCGCTGCAGCAGCCAGGCATCAAAGGGCCCCAGTATGCCGCCGGTGGTGCGCCGCATCTCAAAAAGTGGTTCGTACAGCACATCGTTGACCACCAGTACCCCAGCCACCAGGTCGCTGTGGCCGCCCATGTATTTGGTGCAACTGTGCATCACGATATCCGCGCCCAAGGCCAGCGGGTTCTGAAAATAGGAGGAGGCAAAGGTATTGTCCACGCCCAGCCAGGCCGAATGCCGGTGGGCCATGTCAGCCATCTGGGCGATGTCGATCACCTTCAGCATGGGGTTGGTCGGCGTCTCGAGCCAAAACAGGCGTGTGTTGGGCCGGACCGCGGCCTCGACGGTCGCCAATTCGCTCATGTCCACAAAGTCATGGTCCACGCCGAAATGGCTCAGGTGTTCGCGCAGCAAGCGATAGTTGCCGCCATAGACGTCGTCGGTGATGAGCACGTGCTCGCCGGCGCGGACCAGCGACATGGCCGCCGTTGTGGCCGCCATACCGGAAGCGAAGGCCAGGGCCTGCTGCCCTCCCTCCAGCGCGGCCACAACCCGCTCCAGGGCCACTGTCGTGGGATTGGCGACGCGGGCGTACACATACTCGCCGCTCTCGTCGGGGCTGGGCAACTCGAAGGTAGAAGCCTGGTAGATGGGCGTCACGACGGCGCCGGTGGTTGGGTCGGGCTCCTGTCCGACGTGGATCGCCTTCGTCTCAAAGTTCATCTGGGTGGGATCGTCCATGCCTGTGTCTCCGTCCGTGGCGCAGATCATCACTTGGTCATGCGTGAAGAATCTTTCCGCGAGTGGCGCCGGACTGTGGTCCGGCGCGAGCAGGTATTAGGGCTGACAGACAACAGGGCAGCCAGGCAGAGCTGGCTGCCCTGTTTGCACTATTTGCTACCGGCCAGGGCGAGGTCTATTCTTTGGTGCGATAGACCGTGCTCTCGCTGGAGTTAAAGCGCTCGCCGCGGAAGGTCACGACGCCGGCCGCGTTCGGTTCTAGCGCCGGGCCCGCGAGGCGAGAATTGACCAACACGTTGAAAACGGGATGGTAGATGGGTACCAGGGCCACATCCTCGATGAGGATCTTTTCTGCCTGCCTGGTAGAGTTCGTCGCGTTTGGCCTCGTCGCCGATGATGGCGTTGGCCTCACACACCAGGTTGTTGTACTCCTCGTTGTACCAGGTATGGCGGCCGGGCATTTCGGGCATGGCTGGCGCCCTCATCCTCACAACCACCCCAGACACCCAGCAGGTTGCTGCCGTCCACAAAGTCATACTCGTAGGGCACCATGGCGAAGAGCATGTCGCCGCCCTCATTCTTCTTCTGGTCGCCGAGCCTCTCCATGTACATGCTATAGTCGAGGCTCTGGATCTCGACATCCACGCCGATGTTGTTCTTGAGCATGGCAGCGATGGCCTCGCCAGCGTTGGTTAGGGCCGGGTAGGGGTCACGCATGAACATGGTCAGTTTGGGGAAGCCCTCGCCACCGGGGATAGCCGGCCTCCTCCATGAGCTGGGCGGCCAGTTCCGGATCGTAGTTCTGTACTTCCTTGAGCGCATCCACGTTCTCGCCGGGGAAACCTGGCGGGTTCATGGTGTAGGCGGACGAGGCCTGGTACTGCAAGCGGGCCGTTGACGATGGCGTCGCGGTCGATGGCGTGGCTGAAGGCCTGGCGCACCTTGATGTCGTCAAAGGGTGGGTTCCAGGTGTCGAAGATAGAGATAGTTGGTCATAAAGTTGGGCCAGGTGAGGAGATCTTTTTGCATCTCGGGATTGGCCATGACCTCGGCCAGGGCCGCCGGTGGCACGTCCACCTCGTAGCCATAGCCGATGATGTCCACCTCGCCGTTCTTGTAGGCGTTGTAGCGCACCTCAGGCGTCATGAAAGAGATGACGATCTTGTCCATCATGGGCGGGTAGGGTCCGGTGTACTTGTCGTTGGCTACCCAGACGATCTCCTTGCCCTTGTCCCAGTGGTCCAGCTTGTAGGGACCGGCTGAGACAGCGGTAGCCGGATCGAGGGCCCACGAGCCGTCGGCCAGGCGGTCCTTGACGATGTGCTTGGGCGCCAGCCACAGGTCGGCGAACTGTTTGACCAGGAAGGGCGTCGGCTGGTCGGTGGTCACGGTCAAGGTATAGTCGTCCACGACCTTGGCGCCCAGCTCCTCGGGCGGCAGGTCGCCGTTCACGACGGCGCCCCAGTTCTGGATGCCGGCCATGGAGTAGAACCACTCAAAGTCATAGTCGGGGCGGGCGTAGCGCTGGAGGGTGAAGACCCAGTCCTCGGCGGTCACGGGCGTGCCATCGCTCCAGACCTTGTCCTCGGGCAGGTGGAAGGTCCAGGTCAGGCCATCGTCAGAGACTTCCCAGCTCTCGCAGCCAGAGGGTTGCGGCTGGAACTCCTTGTCGGGCCGCACGCAGGAGTCATGGATGCCGTAGGTAGGACCGGCCGTAAAGTCGTAGGCGGTATAGTCCCAGCCCAGCCAACTGTACTCGGTGTTGGCCAGCCTCAGAACCTGCTCCTCGAGGGGAGCCGCGTCGGCGGGCAGCTCGACACCAGCCGAGTTGACGACAGCGCCCGCGGGCTCCGCGGCGGGGGCCTCGGTAGGCGCAGCCTCCGCAGCCGGGGCCTCCGTGGGCGCAGCCTCCGCAGCTGGAACCTCCGTAGGCGCGGCGGCTTCCTCCGCCGGTTTCTCGGGTTCGGGCGTACCACCGCAGCCCACCAAAGCCACACTAACGACCAAGGACAGGATCACAAGCCACATCAACAGCGAAGTAACTTTACCTTTCACGTTCTTTCCTCCTTCTTTTGCGTAGGCGGGTGACACACTTGTTCGAAAGCCACCCTTCTCACCAAACACTCAGATCCATCATCAGGGGTCTCCAGCCCTCTGGCAGAACCTGCCACAACCGGATGATAGTAGGGAGTACGTTCACCTCCTCTCTGCATTCTTGCCCGCGAGTCACCTCTGGCGATTACCCCTTCAGCATATAGGGATCCAGAGCATCTCGCAGACCATCCCCCATCAACGTAAAACCCAACATCGTGATGGCGATCATCAGCGCCGGAAACAGAGCCAGGTGCCAGAAAAAGTTGATATTGGCCAGGCCGTCACGGCTCAGCATCTGGCCCCAACTGGGCGTGGGCGGGTTGATGCCCACACCCAGGAAACTCAACGCCGCCTCGGCAAAGATGGCGAGGGGGATGCCCAGGGTGAGGGCGACGATGATCGGCGCCAGCGAGTTGGGCAGCAGGTGGTAGCGGACGATGCGCCAGCCCCCGGCCCCGATCGACTGGGAGGCCAGTACGAATTCTTTTTCGCGCAGGGACAGGAATTGGGCCCGCGTCAGACGGCTGACGGCGATCCAACTGGTGAGGCCGATGGCCAGCATCACGTTCCAATAACCCGGGCCCAGACGGGCCATGATCAGAAATGCGAAGAGCAGCACAGGGATGGCCGACATGACGTCCACCAGGCGCATGACGCCAAAGTCGATGCGCCCCCCTCGCCAGCCGGCCAGGGCCCCCAGCGGAACGCCTATGGAAAAGGCGATGAGCGTGGCCAGCAGGCCGATGCTCAGCGAGACCCGTGCGCCATAGACGATGCGGCTGTAGAAATCCCGCCCGGCGAGGTCGGTACCCATCCACCATTCCCTGCTGGGAAAGGCCCCCGTCGGCCCGACAAAGACGTCGTTGTAGTGGTACTTGGCCAGGAGCGGCTCGGGTTCGCGCCCCTGTGGGATGGCGAGGAACCAGTCATCGGCGAAAATGGACAGCATGGCCAAGATCATAACCAGAATGAGACCGGCGATGGCGAGCCTATTCCTAAAGAAGCGGCGCACCGCGTCGCGATAGAGCCCCCGCTCCCGCTTGATGAAGGTGACCTCCGCATGGTCTATCTCGCGCAGGGCACCGGGCTCAGCCCGGGACAACTCCGCCACCTCGTCTCTGGCAGCCCCCGCGTCTTGGTCTGGTTGTGCCTCAAGCGCCGTGGTCATAAGCTCACTCCCCTCGCACTAGTTATACTTGACCCGCGGATCGACGGCAACGTAAAGGATATCAGTGATCAAATAGGTGATGGCGATCAAGACCGCCCACAGAACTGTGAGGGCAATGATCATGGGATAGTCGCGCTCGAAGGTACTGGTGACCCAGAATTTGCCCAGCCCGGGAATGCGAAAGATGGCCTCGATAAAGATCGAACCGGTGATCAGATCCGGAATCAGGGGTCCCATGACGGTTATCATTGGGATCAGGGCCAGTTTCATGACGTGGCGCCAGATGACCACCCGCTCACTCAACCCCTTGGCCCGGGCAGTTCGGACGTGGTCGCCGCGCACGGCCTCAATGACGCTGGAACGCGTGTAGCGAGCGATGACGGCGATGGGCGCCAGCGCGTAGGCAATGACGGGCAAGATCCACTGTTTGGGCTCGTCCCAGCCGCCGGTGGGCACCCATTTGAGGGTCAGGGCAAAGATGAGGATGAAAAAGATACCCCACACAAAGTGTGGCGTGACGAAACCGACGATAGAGAACAGGGTGGCTAGATAGTCGACGAAGGTATTCTGTTTCAGGGCAGCGACAATGCCCAAAGGTACGCCAACAGTAAAGGCCAGAGTCAGGGCCATGAGTCCCAGGTGGATGGTGACCGGCCAGGTACGGGCGATGAGGGCGAACACCGATTCATCGGGGTGCTGGAACGACATGCCAAAGTCAAGCCGGAGCACGCCGGCGAGCCAGGTCAGGTACTGCTCATGCAGTGGTTTGTCCAGGCCATAGCGCGCCTCGAGGGCGGCGATCTGCTGATCGGTAAAGGGTCGCTGGCCAACCTTCCATGGCCCGCCAGGCACCTCGTGCATCAATATAAAGGTGATGATTGAGATGATCAACAGAACGACGACCAGCCCAGCCAGTCTCATTAGGATAAAACGGCCCATGGTTCCTCCCTGTTCATGTCAGCTCAACCTTGGTACAGCACGCTGGATTCCTGACCAATCATGCGTTGCAGGTCCATCCATGGGGCCGCCCACCCCCACTCAGCATGGAATGGTCCCCACACCCGTCATAGCAAGGAGGCCGCAGGCCGACGAAGCAATCTCCATGTAATCACAAGAAAACACCTACTTTGTGCAAAAGGGGATTGCTTCGTCGCTGCGCTCCTCGCAATGACAGATCCTCGGGATCATTATGAAGATACTTGGCCACGCACACCCAAAAGATCGATCGCCGTCTGAACATAGATCCTGGCCACGGCGGGCATCGACCCCACTTCGACATATTCGTTGGCCTGGCAGGTGTTGCCACCCTGAGGACCCAGTACCAGGGTGGGAACGCCGCCATGGACGGCAAAATGATTGGTATCGGCCACGCTGCGCTGCAGCCACATACTGGCCGGCTGGGCCAGTTCACGCTCCATGTTGCCTACGACCGTCCGAACCAGGTGGGAATCGGAGGGCACCAAATAGGGCAGAGGCGCGGGCGTCGGCCGCTCATCCCAGGTTAGCTCGTAGATTGATTCGATGCCTGCCCCCTGAATTACGGCTTCGATCTGCGCCGCCGCCTCCTCGACCGTCTGCCCCGGCAGGATGTGGCGGTCGACGTAAACGTGAGCCTCCTCTGGCACCAGGATCAAGGTCCCACCACCGTGGAAGCCAATGACACACTGGCTGCCGCGGACGTCAAACTCTGGATAGTACCCCATATCGACGCTATCCAGGACAGCAACAACCTTGGCGGCATCTGCGACGGCATTGATGCCCTCATCGTAGGCAGCATGCGCCGTTCTGCCATGAAAGGTCAGGTGGAATACGTGACGCCCCCGAGCGCCGACGGTCAAGTTGGCTCGGGCCGAGGGCTCGGGAATCAAGCAGCCCTGGCAGCCCTCCAGCAGCCCGGTTCCGATGATTGCATGGGCGCCCCGGGACCAGTTCTCTTCGTCGGTCGTCCCCGAGACGTACAGCCGGCCGCCCAGCTCGACACCCGAGGCGATGAGGGCCTCGACCGCGGCCAGAACACAGGCACCGCCCCCTTTCATGTCGTGAGACCCCAAGGCGTAGAGGCGATCGTTCTCAAGGTGAGGCGCGAGCGGATCGGTGTCCCAGCCCTCGCAGATGGGAAAGGTATCCATGTGAAAATTGTACATCAGGGTTGGGCCGTCAGCAGGGCCGTCGATCCAGCCAATGACCGAGTCGCCCGAGTCTTCGACGGGGAGCCGCCGCACGCCGCTCAAACCCATGGCTCTGAACCGCTCGTAGGCCCAATCAGCAATCTCCTCCTCCTGATTGGTGACGGAGGGGATGGACACCAGGGTCGAGACCAATTCGACCAATCGTTCTTCGGTAACGCTATTCAGTGGATTCTCCATCTAGTTCCCTCTGCCCTGCCCTCAGTCTCTGAGATCGGCGGCTTTGGAAAGCCGTCCTGCTAATATCTTATCCCACCCAGCCGCCCATGACATCGGGCAATCGCTCAACCCCCTTGGACCTGGCGTAGGAGGCCATGATGGCCTTGATCTCTTTTACCTTGTCCTCTGGCAAGCGGGCGGGTTCATATTCGGCCAGCCGTGCGTCCACCTCGAGTTTGGCCCGGTCCCAGGCGGTACTTGATCTCGTTCCGGCACGCATGGCGCGCCTGTGGATGACGTCCGTGGGGAAAAAAAGTTCCTTCTTGAACCATTTCCTCGTATGGTCCGAGGAAAGGTGGCCCTTTGCCCCACGGCCCGCGGCCTTGATCGCATCCAGACCGATGGTTTCCTGGTCACAGACGATCCCATTGACGAGGCGTAAGGCCATTCCGCAGATGTTGTTGTCGATGACCATCTTCTCATAGCTTTGACAGTTGGCAAAAGCCATCATTCCCGGACCACGGCTCAGGTTGACGCCGGACAGGGCGGCCAGCATGATACCCATCCCCGACTCCAGGCCTGATTGGGAATCGACGATCTTGGAGTCGCTCTGGCCGATATTGGAGGCGGTGGGCAGACCCAGGGCTTTGCCTATCTGATTGTAGCCCGAGCCCAGCATATGGGATTCGACAGCGCCAATGCACGACGTCCCGTGACGCATGTCGAGAACAATGGCCCCCCCACCGTAGAGCACCGGCGTGCCGGGATTCACCAATTGTGCCACGACGATGCCACTCAGGCTCTCGGCCGTATGTTCAGTCAGGGTTCCGGCCAATGTGACTGGGGCGTTTCCTCCCGGCAGGGGCATGGGGATCAGCATCACAGGGATGCCTGCCCGGGCAGAGTCTAAAAGATTCTGAGCGACGATCCCGCCCCACATCAAGGGCGCGGTGGGGTTGGCTGCAAAGACAGCCCGCGGCATTGATCGCAACTCAGCCTCACCGCCTCGCAAGACGGTCAGAATCTCTATCTGGACGCGAAGCCCGTCGACGGTGAAGGCACCGGCAAAGAGGGGCTTTGATGTATTCAGCATGAGCAGATAGTAGCGGTAGGCGTCCTGGAGCGGTGCGGGGAT
Organism: uncultured Chloroflexia bacterium; assembly: GCA_963700285.1. Taxonomy (GTDB): domain Bacteria; phylum Chloroflexota; class Anaerolineae; order JAAYZQ01; family JAAYZQ01; genus CAWANP01. The sequence continues at coordinate 412,154 of CAVOXA010000010.1, forward strand.
ATCTCGGGGCAGTACCGTGCCGGTGACAAATTGGACGTGCTCCAGCGTCTCAAGAAGACTGGTGATTCGAATCAGGTCGGAAAGCTCTGGCTTGCGGATCTTTTGCGTATCCGAGTCCAGAATGTTCAGGGCGACGGAGCCACCGCAAAAGTGCACGTTGTCGCCGGCCAACACCGCCGGCTCTTGGCAGTCCTGATCATAGATGTTGAAAGAGGAGGGCACCGACTCAAGGGCCTGATCGACCATGACCGGGGGAAGATAGACCACCCGCTCCGAAAGATCGACGCGGGCGCCCGCATCGGCAAGGAGGCGCAACGCCTCCTCGTTGTCGATCTTGACGCCAAAGGTCTTAAGGAGGTCATAGGCGGCCTCAATGATCTGTTGGACGTCATCCGTGGTCAGGAACTCGAGCTTGGGTCGGCGCACAGTCTTCTCCCTATGGTGCAGAGCTCAGCTACGTAGCGCTCGAAATCTCACCTCAGATCTTCATAGATGGCACTGTAGAAGCAAAAGTCTCAAAATCGCGGCAGTGAATGACAAGCTTGAGCCCGAGCTATGCTAGTGCTCTCGCCACTGCCTATCTTCCTATGCCCAATGTACATCCCCGATTCTTCATAGCGGTTAGTTCCCTATGGCACCTCTTCGCAATGCCTATTATTATGTTAAATCAGACAACTAAGGGGGACAGAGATATTACGTGCGTTAGGTAGCGATACAGAGCCAAACAGGTGGTGGATCGAGTTTGTCGGAAAAAGTCAAATGGCAATCTGCCAGCCCAGGAGCCTGTCCGGCCTCAGATCCAAGAATTCGCGACACCCGACAGCGAATATTTTACCCCATATCGGCTGGATTGTCAAGCGGGCTGCAAGCCCCCTGATACCCAATATCGCGAATGTGACGAGCGAGGGGCGGTTCCTGCAGTAAGCTCAGGACGCATCCGCTCGCCCTCCCCGGATAGCAACCGTTGCCCCAGCACCGACCAAGGTCTGTGTTGTCAGGTTGGCCAAATGGTAGTATAATCGGGCGCAAAGTGACCGGATCCCAAAACACCCAACAGATCTCTAGGAGGAGTGCCATATGATCGAGGATTCTCAGAAATCAGTGATTGAGGCGACCTATGGTGGGGAGGGTTGGTCGCCACGAACGCAATCCCTGGGCCAGGAGTTGGGCACCCTGTGGGGCGATTGGGGCGTGGGCCTGGAGTGGGCCAGGCTGCAAGCCATCCTCCTCCATCGTCCCGGCCCCGAGATCGAGGGGTTGGCCGAACCCGACAAAGTACAGATGCTGGCGCCCCTGAACGTCGACCTGTTTCGCCAGCAGTACGAGGGCATGGTCGCGGCCTACGAAGACGCCAGTGTGGAGGTCCACTTTGTCGCACCCGAGGGCCCGGTGCCACCCAACAATATCTTTTGCGCCGACCTGTTCTTCATGACGCCCCAGGGAGCCATCCTGGCCCGGCCGGCATCCACCGTGCGGGCAGGAGAGGAGCGGAACGTAGCCCGCAGGCTGGCTTCGCTGGGCGTACCGATTCTCATGAGCGTCCACGGCAACGGTACTTTTGAGGGAGCGGATGCGGTCTGGATCGAGGAAGGCACGGCCATCGTGGCCACAGGTTTGCGAACCAACGAGGAGGGCGCTGACCAGGTGGAATGGGCGCTGCGCTCTATTGGCGCCGACGTGGTGCGCGTGGACCTGCCCTATGGGTCAATGCACCTGATGGGAACCCTGCGCTTTGCCGGTCCCGGTCTAGCAATTGGCTATCCAGGCCGGACGACACACCGCGCAGTTCGCGCAGTGCGCGAACGTGGCTACCGCGTGCTGTGGGCGCCGGATTTCGACGAGATCAAGCGACTGGCCCTCAACTTTGTCCCCTTGGGGCCGAACAAAATCCTCATGGCAGCCAACTGCCCCCGCACCCAGGCAATGTACGAGGCCGCGGGGATCGAGTGTATCACAATAGAGGCGGAAGAACTGGCCAAGGCAGCCGGCGGCATGGGCTGCCTGACCGGCATCCTGAAACGCGAATAAGGAGCGGAGCACAATGAAGATCTTGGTTCTCGGTAGTGGGCTTATGGGGCCGGCATCGGCGTACAATGCCATGACGGACCCCGACGTGACAAAGGTCACCCTTTGCGACATGAATCAGCAGCAACTGGACGCTGCGTACGACAAGTTGAAGGGTATGGAAGGAGGCGAAAAAGTCACTACCATCACCCTTGACCTGAGCGACCAGGCGGCAACCACCGAGCTGATGGCCGGCTATGATGCCGTCGTTGCCGCACTGCCAAAGGTAGCCATTCCCCTGGGCATGCGGGCGGCAGTGGCGGCCAACACGCCTCTTGTTGACCTGAGCTGGCCACCCCCAGAGCAGATCGAGGAAGTCAAGCAGTACGTGGAGGATGAGGGTGGCCTTGTCATCCCTGGCTGTGGTGTGGAGCCGGGCCTGACCGAAATTATGGCCCGCCACCTGGCTGAGAAACTGGACCGCATCGACGAGTTGCACATCATGTGCGGCGGCATCCCAGCAAAGCCAGCCCCGCCTCTGGGTTACAAGATCGTCTTTGGTGGACGAAACTTGCCACTGAGAGAAGGTAAGGCAACCATCTGCCGGGACGGCGCCCTCGATACCGTACCCCGATATTCTGGCGCACAGCCGGTGCACTTTGCCGGCGTCGGCGAGTGCGAGGCATGGCACGAAGGTTTCATGCCCTGGTTGATGGAATTGGATGTACTCAAGAACCTGAAACTGGGAACCCAGAAGACGGTCCGCTGGCCAGGTTACGCGGCCAAGGCCACGATTCTCCGGGATCTGGGCATCTTTAGCCAGGAACCCATCGACGTGGACGGCGCTCAGGTTGCCCCAAAGGCACTGCTCGATGCGCTGTTGTATCCCTACGTCAGGCTGGAGGAGGGAGAGATCGACATCACTTGCTTCCGCGTGGAGGCTATTGGTGAGAAAGACGGCCGTCCCTGCCAGTACAAGATCGAGATGGTGGATTGGTACGACCAGGAGTTGGGATTCACCTCCATGGCCCGTACAACGGCGTTTACGGGAGCCATCGTCGCCCGCATGATCGCCCGGGGCGACATCAAGGCTCAGGGCTTTCTGACCCCGGAAAAGATTATCTACGGTCCTCTATTTGATACACTGGTGGAGGAGTTGGCGGCCGTCAACATGCGCTTCGAAATGACAACGGAAAAGGTAAAAGCCCTGGCCTGAACCAAGGAGATTTCGCGATGAAAATCTTGATCTTGGGCAGCGGGCTCATGGGACCGGCTGCAGCCTACAACGCTATGATCGACCCCGGCGTAACCCAGGTCACCCTGTGCGACGTGAACCTGGCGCAGTTGGAGGCAGCCTCCACCAAGCTGGCCAGCATGGAGGGCGGCCAAAAACTGACCACGGTCGCCCTCGACCTGAATGACCAGGCTACAGCCGCTGGGTTGATGGCCAAGCATGACGCCGTTGTGGCTGCTCTACCCTGGCCGGTCATCCCCCTGGGCATCCGGGCCGCTGTGGCAGCCCAGACGCCCCTGGTAGACCTGGCCTGGCCCCCGTTCGAGCAGGTAGATGAACTCAAACGGCAGATCGAAGATGAGGGTGGGCTGGTCATCCTGGGCTGCGGCGTGGAACCAGGCCTGACCGAGATCATGGCCCGCTACCTGGCCGAGAAACTGGACCGGATCGAGGAGCTGCACATCAAGTGCGGAGGAATCCCCGAAAAGCCGGTTCCACCTCTCGGCTACAAAATTGTCTTTGGTGGTCGCGAGCTGCCAATGTGGGTGGAGGATGCCCGCATCTGCCAGGACGGCGAACTTGGGCCGGTACCGCGCTATTCCGGGACAGATGCAGTGCACTTTTCCGGGGTAGGTGACTGCGAGGCCTATCACGAGGGCTTTTTCCCCTGGCTGCTGGATCTGGAGGCTCTGCGGGGCCTGAAGTTGGGCACGCAGATGACGGTCCGCTGGCCAGGTTACGCGGAAAAAGCAAGTGTGCTCTGGGAACTGGGACTGGTCAGCCCGGAGCCCATCGATGTAGATGGTACGCAGGTTGCGCCCAAAGCCCTGCTGGACGCGCTGCTGTATCCCCACGTCAAGATGGAAGAGGACGACCGGGACATCACCTGCTTCCGCGTAGAAACCCTGGGCGTAAAAAACGGGCGGCCGCGCTACTACAAGATCGAAATGGTGGACCGCTACGACGAGGACCTGGGCTTCACTTCCATGGCCCGCACCACGGCCATGACCGGGGCCATCGTCGCCCGCATGATCGCGCGCGGCGACATCCAGGCCCGAGGCTTTCTGACGCCAGAGCAGGTCATCACCGGCTCCCTAGTCGGCAAGTTGGTGGACGAACTGGCCGCCATCAATGTCCGGTTCGAGATAACAACGAGAAAGGTCAAGACCCTGGAATGAGCATCTAGCTTCCCCCGCGCCTGGCCCTCAGGCCCTCCCGAGAACGGATTTTTGGTCCGGGTCGAGGGGAGCGCCAATGGGGGCAGGGGAGGGGGAATGAGGGAGGCTATCATGAAAATCCTGGTACTGGGTAGCGGGCTTATTGGCCCGGCGTCGGCCTACAACGCCATGTCGGACCCGGATGTGTCCGGCGTAACTTTATGTGATATAAACCAGCAGCAGTTGGACGCTGCACAGGCGAAACTCTCGAGCCTGAAGGGCGGCGAGAAGCTGACCACGGTTCAGATCGATGTTCGCGACCAGGCGGCAACAGCCAAGCTGATGGCTGGGCATGATGCTGTCGTCGGCGCCCTGGACCGGCCGGCAATCGGCCTGGGAATCCGCGCGGCAGTGGCGGCCAAGACGCCCCTGGTAGACCTCCTTTGGCCCCTCGAGGAGGAGGCGCCAGCATTGAAGCAGCTTGTACAGGGCTCTGGCTCGCTGGTCATCGTCGGCTGCGGCGTAGAGCCCGGCATGACCGAGATCATGGCCCGCTATCTGGCCGAAAAGCTGGACCGCATTGACGAGCTGCACATCAAGTGCGGTGGTATCCCTACAGAGCCAGTCCCACCCCTGGGTTACAAAATCGTCTTTGGTGGGAAGCGCATGCCACTGTGGGAGGGTAATTCCCACATCGTCGAAAACGGAGAACTCAAAGAGGTACCCCGCTACTCCGGCTCGCACGCGGTCCACTTTCCCGGCGTGGGCGAGGTCGAGGCCTGGAATGAGGAGTTCTTTCCCTGGCTGATGGACCTGGAGGTCTTGCAGGGCCTGAAGAAGGGTACCCAGATGACGGTACGCTGGCCCGGCTACGCCGAAAAGGCGTCGGTACTCTGGGAGCTGGATCTGGTCAGCACCAAACCGATCGAGGTAGATGGCGTCCAGGTAGCGCCCAAGGACCTGCTCGACACGCTGCTCTACCCTTACGTAAAGATGGAAGAAGGCGACCGGGATTTCACCTGCTTCCGTGTGGAGGCCATCGGCGAGAAAAAGGGAAAGCCGTGCCGGTACAAGATCGAGACCGTTGACCGTTATGACGAGGAATTGGGCTTTACCTCCATGGCCCGCACCACGGGCTTTGCTGGCGCCATCGTGGCCCGCATGGCGGCTCGCGGCGAGATCAAAGCGGAGGGCATGCTCAACCCGGAGCAGATCATCGCCGGCCCTCTGTTTGACAGGCTGATCGAGGATCTGGCTGAGATGAACATCCGGTTCGACCTCACGACAGAAAAGACCAAGGCGTTGAACTAGGCACTACCTGGCGGTGGTGCGAACTGCTTCACAACCAGACGGCGCGGGCAATCAAGCGGGATTGCTCCATCGTCGCGAAGCCGCCAGGAACAACGTGATCATCGATGTGCCCTGTCACCTGTAGCGCTGATGTGATTCAGGTGTATCCCCAGGAGGAGTATAAGCGCGCATGAAAGACCGTCTCGCAGAGTTGCTACATTCTGTAGCAGGAGCAAGCGAGATCCTGATCCTGCCCCACAACGATCCCGATCCCGACGCCATCGCCAGCGCCATGGCTCTGCGACACCTGCTGACGGAGAAAGCTGGGGTTGAAGGCCACATTGCCTACCGGGGTATCATTGGCCGGGCTGAGAACCAAGCCATGGTACGCTACCTGGACCGCCCCCTCCACCGCCTGAGCAGCAGGGACCTGCGCCAGGAAAGACCCATCGCCCTGGTCGATACCCAGCCGGGAACGGGCAACAACGCACTGCCCGCTCATATTGTACCGACGATCGTTTTTGATCATCATCCCTGGCGTGAAGGGACGGCCGCTGCTGCCTTTGCCGACGTCCGCACCGGGCTGGGTTCGACCTCTACCATCCTGGCGGAGTACCTCCAGGCAGCGGATGTCGAACCAGCGCCTCCTTTGGCTACGGCCTTGTTCTACGGCATCAAGACCGATACCTTGGGATTGGTCCGGGGTGCCAGCCCGGCCGATGTCGCCGCTTACTTTTACCTCCAGCCCCGGATTGAGGTTGAAGCTCTGATGAGAATCGAGCGTGCCCAGGTTCCTGCCGAATACTTTGATAGGCTAGACGCTGCCCTGCATGCGGCCCGAGTGTATGACAGCCTCGTTATCTGCTACATAGGCTCTATGCGTCACCCAGACTTTGCGGCAGAGATGGCAGATCTTCTTTTGCGGGTACAGGGCGCGCGCTGGGCAGTCTGCATGGGCGCGTACAAGGGCGAATTAATCCTGGCCGTCCGCAGCCAGAGCCGGCAGATCGGCGCGGGACAACTGGTCCGAGCCGTTGTCGCTGACCGGGGCACGGCGGGTGGGCACGGCACCATGGCCGGCGGACAGGTGCCACTACGAGGTTCAGATCCAGAGCAGATAGCCCAGGAGTACATCCTGCGTGTGCTGCAGCATCTGCGAGTGCCAGAGGATGTGGAAACCCCCTTGCTGATGGAACATAGATGAGCGTCTGAACAAGCATCAGGATGGCTCGAGCCGGCCACTGGCTGGAGACAGGGTTGGTTCCAGCGGCGCGGCCAGAGGTATCGGGGCCATCTGGTTGTTGAGAACGGCGTGCCCACAGCGGGGCCGGGTCCGCCTGGCCGTAGGACGCACTTGACACCAGCCGTGATCGCGTATAAAATTCGGCGCATGGGCCGTTGAGAGGCGGCTTTTGCTTCGGCGGGGATGATCTATTGCCCGCCAGCCGGCCAAAAAGGGATGGCATTGAGGCACCTGGGAAGCCAGGTGCCTTGTTGGATCGGTCTTGAGACCAAGACTATCGTCATGACAACGATCGAAGAGAAGAATGGCGTGACGGTTCTGCACCGCGAGGGCGAGTACCACGCTCCTCGTTCCTGGCGCACCTGGCTCATCGGCCGGCCCCTGCCCACCGCCGATGCGCCGCACCAGACGATCGGCAAGTTGGTCGGCCTGGCCGTGTTTGCCTCAGACGCGCTGTCGTCCACCGCCTACGCTACCCAGGAGATCCTGGCCGTCCTGGTGGCTGCGGGCACGGCGGCCTTTGTGTTTGCCTTGCCCATTTCGGTGGCCATCATCGTGCTACTGGCCATCGTTACCCTGTCTTACGAGCAGGTCATCCACACCTATCCCAATGGCGGCGGCGCCTATGTCGTAGCCCGTGACAATCTGGGGGAGCTGCCGGCCCTAGTCGCTGGTGCCGCGCTGTTAACCGACTATATCCTGACCGTGGCTGTTTCGGTCTCTGCTGGCGTAGCCCAGATCACGTCCGCCTTTCCCCTGCTGATGCACTACCGCGTAGTACTGGCCGTGGTTATGGTCCTGTTCATCATGATCATCAACCTGCGGGGGGTGCGGGAGTCGGGGGGAGTCTTTTCCATCCCCAGTTACTTTTTCCTGGTCATGATGTTCCTCACGGTAAGTGTTGGCCTTTACCAGTATCTGACTGGAACGTTGGGTACCGTAGTCAATCCCCCGCCCGTGGAAGCGACCATTGCCAGGGCGCTCACCCCGTTCTTGATCCTGCGCGCGTTCTCCAGCGGGACGGCAGCCCTTACCGGCGTGGAGGCCATCTCCAACGGCACCACGGCCTTTCGCGAGCCTCGTAGCCGCAACGCCGGGATCACGTTGTTGTGGATGGCGGCCATCCTAGGAACGCTGTTTCTGGGCATTACCTTCCTGACCGTGCTCATTGGCGCAGTCCCCTCCGAGGTGGAGACGGTGATCTCGCAGCTTGGCCGTACTGTGTATGGGGGAGAGGGCCTGCTCTATCTGGGCCTAATCGGTGCTACTACGCTGATCCTGATCATGGCTACCAACACCTCATTCGCCGGGTTTCCCCGGCTGAGTGCTCTGTTGGGCGAGGATGGCTTTCTGCCCCGGCAACTCGCGTTTCGGGGCAGCAGGCTGGTCTACTCGCAGGGCATCATGGCCCTGGCAGCCATCGCTTGCCTGCTGATCATCCTGTTCCAGGCGAGTGTGACGGCGCTGATCCCCCTGTACGCCATCGGTGTGTTCTTGTCCTTCACCCTGGCCCAGGCGGGCATGGCCCGGCGCTGGTGGCGGAGCGGACATCTGCCTGCCGGGCAGGCCAGGGAAGGGTATGGCGTTACCCTCTACCACGAGCCGGGCTGGCGGCCAAGAATGATCACCAACGGCTTTGGCGCTGTGTGCACGGCGGGTGTCATGGTCGTCTTTGCCGTCACCAAGTTCCACGACGGAGCTTGGATCGTCCTGCTGCTCATGCCGGCGCTAGTGGCGGCCTTTGTCTACATTCACCGTCACTACCAGGGCTTGGCCGCTGACCTGTCCCTTGAAGACTATGGTGCACCGCCGCCCGTCTCTCGACATCGGGTGATCCTACCCATCAGCGGCGTACACCGCGGCACCCTGGCGGCGCTGTGGTATGCGCTCCGGCTGTCGGACGACGTGACCGCTGTGCACGTATCGACCGACGAGGGCGAGGCCGAACGAGTACGGCGGAAATGGGAGCTGTGGGGCGAGGGAGTGCGTCTGGTGATCCTGGATTCACCCTACCGTCTGCTCCTAGAGCCGCTGCTGGGCTACATCCAGGAACTGGCCGACCAGCGCCAGCCCAACGAAACGATCACCATTGTAGTGCCCAGCTTTGTGCCCAGGCGATGGTGGAACAGTCTGCTGCACACTCAGGCAGCCTTTATGTTGCGCCTGGCCCTCCTATTCAAGCCAGGCATTGTGATCACAGAGGTGCCCTATCAGGTGGAGCAAGCGCTTGAGGGGAAGGGTGACAGATGAAGCGTGTACTGTGCATCGCGGGGCGCAAAACATCCGGCACCTGGAGAAAGGTGAGATGAAGGTAATCGTCATCGGCTGCGGACGGGTCGGGTCCGGGCTCGCCTACAGGCTGTACCAGCGAGGTCACAGGGTAACAGTGGTTGATGCGGTGTCCGCATCTTTCAGCAACCTCCCCTCCGACTTTCGAGGGCGAACCGTTGAAGGGGAGGCGCTGAACCAAGATGTGCTGCAGCGGGCCGCTATCGAGCAGGCCGATGGGCTGGCTGCGGTGACCAACTCTGATGCGCTCAACGCCGTCATCGCCCACCTGGCCCGCGATCGCTACCATATACCCAGGGTGATCGTGCGCAACTACGATCCACGCTGGCGAACTTTGTACGAGTCCTTTGGGCTTCAGGTGGTCAGCTCGGCCAGTTGGGGTGCGCAGAGACTTGAGGAACTACTCTACCAGGATGAGATCCGCACCATCTTTTCGGCTGGCAACGGAGAGGTAGAGATCTATGAGCTGCCCGTCCCGGCGGCCTGGCAGGACCAGGAGTTGCGGGGCCTGTTGCCAAGTGGTTGCCTGGCCGTGGCACTGACGCGCGCGGGCCGGGCAGTCCTGCCCACGGTGGATAGCCTCGTGGAAGCAGGCGACGTTCTACTCCTGAGCGCCACTCTGGAGGGCATCGAGGCGCTGCGGAAGCGACTGCCCAAACCCGAGGAGGTATCATAGATGTTCGTGCTGATCGCTGGTGGCGGCCGGACGGCGGCCCAACTGGCTACCCTACTGTTGGAGCAGGACCACCGGGTCCGCCTTGTCGAACACCGTCAGGACCGCCTCTGCCAGCTCCACCACGGGTTGCCCACGGAGGTTATCTACGAGGGTGACGCCACTGATCCCCTGGTACTGGAACAGGCGGGCATCCGCAGCGCCAATGTACTGGCGGCGTGCACACCCGAGGATGCCGACAACCTGGTACTCTGCTACATAGGCCGCACACGCTTTGACGTGCCCCGTACTATTGCCCAGATCAACAACCCACGCAATGCGTGGCTGTTTGACCAGACGTTTCACGTGGATGTGGCCCTCAACCAATCCGAGATCCTGGCGAGTTTGATCGAGGAGGAGATGTCGCTGGGCGACATGATGACCCTGCTCAAGCTGCGTCGCGGCCAGTACTCGCTAGTAGCAGAAAAGATTCCGCCGGGGGCCATCGCGATCGGCGTCACCATCCAGGACCTGGGCCTGCCGGAGGAGTGTGTGATCGCGGGCATCATCAGGGCCGGCCGGATGGTGGTCCCGAGGGGAGTGACAAGGTTGGAGGCCGGTGACGAGGTGCTGGCCGTTACTGACCGGCAGGGAGCCAACCGGTTGGCAGCACTCCTTGCGCCGCCCTCAGAACCCGAGTCGGACTACACCGATCTGGGAGGTCTCTAAGGCCTGGCTGGCTTCTGGTAGCCAGGCCGCGTCCGATGCAGGACTTTGGAACAGGCGGAATTGGCAGCGGCCGCCAAACTCTGCCTTGCGCTAGAGCCGCACTCGCCGGTAGAATGCGCGTTTGGCTGCCTCTGACGCCAGCATATACAGCCCCGTAATGCCTAGCAGGGCTAGCAGGAGCGGTGGGGGCAGGGGGGTGAAGCCAAGGGGCTTGGCGAGTGGCGAGTAGGGGGAGACTGGTCAGGGATCATCACATGGCCTTTGCCTTGGCGTCCACCGGCCCAGCACACGGAGCCTAGCGATGCCGGCGTCGCAGCGGCGCGACGGTCAAGGACTCGCCGCTCATCATCAGCCACGCCGCTCCGGCCAGCGACAGGGCCAAAATCAACCAGCGCACCGGCTGCAATTGGTTGAGCGCCGGCGCCCAACGAGCTGCCCAGCTAGAGGCTACCGCTTGCGACTGTGGCGGTACGCGGGACAATGCCCACTCTGCCGCTGCCTGAACCTCGATTTCCGGGTCGCTTCAACTGAGCTCGGTCCAGGACCTTCCGCGCGGCCGGATCTCCGATCTCGCCCAATGCCCAGGCCGCCTGACCACGCACCGTTGCGTCGCTGTCCTTCTTGAGCGCGTGCACCAGGGTCTCGATGGCCGACGACGACCCAATCCAGCCCAGCGCCTGAGCTGCGTTGGCCCGAGCGTCGACACTTTTTGTGTCCAGCATCGCCACCAGCGGTGCGACGGCCGGCTCGCCCATCTTCTCCAGAGCGGCCATGGCCACGTGCCAGCGGGCCGTCGGCTGCGGATCGGCCAGAGCCGTCAGATAGCGCATCGGTGGCCGCCGGTCCCCCGATGCGGCCCAGGGCTTCGCCGGCGACGGCTAACTTCCCTGTCCATCGCCCCGGAGAAGCATGGCCCGCAGCGGCTCAACGGCTGCCTCGACCCCCATCATGCCCAGCGCCCGCGCCGATCCCATCCGGATCTGTTCTGATGGATGCTCCAGCGCGATCAAGAGGCCGGGAACGGATGCCGGGTCGTTGATCCGGCCCAGGGCATCGGCGGCAGCCAGGCTCACGGCTGGCTCAGGATCATCCAGGGCGGCCAAAAGCTCGTTCCACACCCCCAAACGGTCGGGCGATGCCCAGTTGGCGGGCAGCGGATGCCCGCATCTTGGGGTCGTCGCTCTCCAGGGCAGCCAGAATGCCCATCACGTCAGGCGCGTAGCCCTGCAAACCCGCAGCCGTCACGGCCTGGGCGTAGAGTGGCTTGCCTGGCGCGACCACCAGCCCAGATGCTTGCTCCGCCTCGGGGAACGCAGGTCCGGCCAGCGGCTGCCACGAGGTGCCGCCATCCACTGTGACATAGAGTCCCGGCAGCACTGGCGTAGACGTGGGTGCTGCCCACGACGTGGTCCACCGCAACGTAGAGCACGCCCGGTTCCGACAGGATCGGCGCGCAGCGCGGTGACCTTGACCATCTGGCCAGCAGCCAGGCCCAGGCCCTCCCAGGCCGGCTGCCAGGTCCGCCCGGCATCGGAGCTTTTGTAGACGCCGGCCGTCGCTGTCCCAACGTAGACCGTCTGCGGATCGATGGCCGCGATGGCGGTGACCTGCTCCGGCAGCGCGCGTGCTTCTGGCCCACGTGACGCCGCGGTCCTCAGTGTGAAAGAGGACGGTGGGCGTCGCGGCAAAGAGATGGCCTTCGACCAGGGACAGATCCACAATCTGTGCCGAGGCCAGTTCCCCTTGCATCATCGAGATGTCCAGCAAGGTACCATCGGCGTGCCAGGCGGTAGATACCTTGACCCCTCGTGCCCAGGTAGAGACCGCCGTCGTCATCCCAGACCAGGCTGGAGACGGGGAGACCTTTGGCTGCGCCCGTCCAGGTGTTGCCGAGATCGTCGGACCGAAGGATGGAGCCGTCGCCCGTGGCGACAGCCACCCGCTGGCCACCGTCACCTGCCCAGACCAGCGGGGCAGCACCACCAGGCAGAGCCAGGGGCAACCAGGTTGCGCCCTCGTCCGTGCTGCGGAACAGGCTCGGCTGCTCACCGCCGTCCAGTTGCCAGGCGGCATAGAGCGCTGCGACCGGTGGCTGTTCGGCTACCGGCGCCGGTCCGGCCAGACGGGCCACCTCGCCCCAGGCCCACGTCGTGCTCAGCCCCACCACCACCAGGAGCACACCCAGAACCCGTCGAACGCTTTTGATAATCCTTTGACACATGTCCATTGTACCCTCTCCGATAGGCAACTTTCAGAGTCCAGCCAGAGCTACCGCTGCTGGCTGCTGCATTTCAGACGCTCCGCTCCGAATTTTGTTCCAGGTTCAGCCTACGCTCGGCCATCAGCGTCGCCAGCAGGCCGGTCTCCGGAAGCTGGCGTGATGCAAGCTGGCGGATGGTCTGTAGCAGGTCTGCGGCTCCTCCGCACTTTTCCAGGAAGGCCTGGGCGCCGGCTTGCTGCGCCCGTGCGCGAGTGTCCTCGTCGCCGTGAAGGGTGAGGACAACGACGGGCGGCAGCAGGAGCCGCAGCCCGCAGGCGCTTGACGATGTTCACCCCCTCAGCGCCCCGCATCTCGATGTCCACCACGATCACGTCGGGGTCGAGGGTCTGGGCCAGCGCGAGGGCTTCCTCGACGTTGCCCGTCTCGCCGACGACGACCATGTCCGGCTCGATGGCCAGACGCATGCGCAAACCCCAGCGTACCTCGGCCTGTCCGTCAACTATCAAGACTCGAATCATCCCCCATCCCCCTTCCGTGCCAGTGCGACCACGATTTTGATCCTGTGCACGCTCGTATTATAATCAAAGGGGAGATAGCCTGCATCGGGCAAGGGACCGGTCTTGTCTGGGACATTTGCCGTACGGTCGGCAGGGCTGAGGAGGAGCGTAATGGGGATTCGTATCCTGATCGTGGACGATCACGGTGTGGTCCGCCAGGGACTGCGCATGTACCTGGCCCTGGACCCCGAATTGGAGGTGGTGGGCGAGGCGGCCAACGGCGCCGAAGCCCTGCGCCTGGCCCACGAACTGGAGCCGGACGTGGTGCTGATGGACCTGCTGATGCCGGTCATGGACGGCATCGCCGCCACCGAGGCCATCCGCCGGGAGCTGCCCGAGGTCGAGGTGATCGCCCTGACCAGTGTATTGGAAGACAGCGCTGTCTATGGGGCGATGCGCGCCGGGGCCATCGGCTATCTGCTCAAGGACACCCAGGCCGACGAGTTGTGCCGGGCCATCAAGGCCGCGGCGGCCGGGCAGGTGCAGATGTCGCCGTCGGTCGCGGCGCGGCTGCTGCGCGAGGTGCCCGCTCCCCAGCAGCCTGAGCCGCTGACCGAACGGGAGACCGAGGTGCTGCGGCAGCTGGCCCAGGGCAAATCGAACAAAGAGATCGCCGCGGCCCTGGTCATCGCCGAAAAGACGGTTCGGACCCACGTGAGCAACATCCTGGCCAAGCTGGGGGTGACCAGCCGCACCCAGGCCGCCCTCCACGCCGTGCGCAGCGGCCTGGTGTCGCTGGACTCGGCGGAGTAGACGTGATGGCACGCTTGAGGTCACGGCTGTGGGCTGCTGCACGCCGGCCCGACGGCAAGGCACTGCTGGGTCAGGAATGTGCAGTGATGGGCAAGGTTGGAAGCCGGCATTGTTTCAGCGTCATTCGTGCGAGTCAATACACTGGGTTGTACCTCCTGACCTTGCTCGTCGAGATACCGTACTTGACCAGGCCTGTGGCAATGATAAGCGCGCAGACGACGCCATCCAGGACGGGAGCCCCCAGTTCCTCCGAGAGGGACTTGTCCAGACCAGACATCCCAGCGCAGCCCAGGACAAGGACCTCTGCCATATCCTCGTCAAGCGCCATCTGGGCTGCTTTCAGGTATTTCTCTTTCTCACTGGCACCGGCCATTTCCTCCGGGGGCGCTTTTACCGAAGCAAGCATGCCTTCCAAGTACAGTTTTCTAACCTGAGCCTCCTTGGCAGGGATAGAGTGTTTGGAGGTGGTGACCACCGAAAACCGGTGCCCCAGCATGGAGGCCATCTTCATGGACGCCTCGCCAATGCCCACCACTGGCTTGCGGGCCATCTCCTTCATGGCGTCGAGGTTGGGGTCGTCGTGGCAAGCGATGATGATGGCGTCAAAGTGGTCCTCGTTCTCTCTGAGCAGCCTGACCATGCCTGGCGCTGCCTGGATGACGTCGTTGCTGGTTTCGATGAATACCGGTGCGCCCGGCGTGGGCTTGCACACGACATCAAAACCCCCATCGGCATAGCCATCGGCAGTCTTCTGGATGACGGCCGTCATCTCGGGGTCACTGTTGGGATTGATGATCAGGATCCTCACCTGCCACCTCCTACTGGAGTTCCACCTCCACAGTTACGAGGCCGGCGCGCTCGTGGCGGGCTTTCAGCTTTGCAGTGCCACCTCCAGGCGCGCGCACCACCCATTCCACCTTGGCGCGGTCCTCCGTGGGGTCCCCAGGGCTGAATCCGCCCGGGACCGAGGGCTTGTAGGCCCGGCCCTCCAACTGGCCCACCTCCTGCCTCTGCTCGCCGCTCTCCAGCGTCGCCGCTTCTGGCAGTTCGATCTCGCACACTACAGCCGCGGACCAGCTTTTTCTCCAGGGCCTTCTTGGTCACATAGGTCGGCAGCCAGCCGGTGTTTTGGACCACCAGGCGCACGTGGTAGGCATCCTCTCCCAGGGCCTTGACGCTCACGTCGTACAGCTCCAGACGGGGCGAGATCAGCAGGTGCCATACCAGCCAGTCGGCAAAGGGCGCAATCTCTTTCTCCAGAAAGCGCCGGTGGCGGGTTCCTGAAGGCATAGCAGATAGTTCCAGCCGCCCAGCTCCACCTGGCCCAAGTTGGGGGTGGTCAAAGGGGTACCAATCCACGTAGCCTTTGCCCTCCAGCACCTCGTCGCTCCACTTGAGCATTTTCAGGTCATCCTCCAGCGGATGCTCGCGGTCCCAATCGATGTGGTCATACTCCTCGATGCCTGCCTGCTGCTGGGGGCTCCAGATCTCCACGACCCAGCCAAAGGCACCCATCTGGTCGTACAGCCAATCGTTGAAGGTGCCGGTGATCACCTTACGGGGGTGATAGCGAAAATCGTGGTAGACAGAGATGGCCGGATAGCCGGTGATTTCGGTGCCCTTTTTCCCGATCTTTTCGTAGGTCCACAGATCCTCGGCAGGCAAGCGCTTCGTCGTTCTGGTCGCCGTAGGGGCGCAGCAGCACCCCACTCCAGGTATGAAAGGCAACGCCGCCGGTGATATTGGGATGGCTGGCGATAAAACCGGTCGACGGCGTGGATCTCTGGCTCCGACGTAGGATAGGGCCCCGCCCCTGGTTGCTCGTACTCCTGCCGCCAGTTCAATGGGGAAAGTTGCGGTTCAGATCCAGCCCCTCCTTGTTGGGCTGAATGCGGATCAGGGCGCCATCATAGTCCTCGATCCGCCCTTCGGGCAGCAGGCGGTAGTACTGGCCGCCAGTCTCGACCGGATCGCGGCGCACCAACAGGCGCGGATCCTCGTCAGCAGGCTTTCCAGGGGCCATTGGGATCGGGGATGCGCATCATCAACATGCGCCCGTCGCCGTCTATGTCCTCCTTGACCAGGCCGCCGATGGGCTCCTCATCGTAGGGGTAGGGGCGCGTGCTGGAGCGGATGAGTTTGGGCTTGTCTGCCAGCGCCAGCTCGGCGCCATCAGGGTTCAACCTGCGGGCAGACGTAGAAAGCGCGCGTATCCATGCAGCGGGTGACGTCTGGATCGGAGCCGTAGCCTGTGACCAGGTGATTGATGAGGTAGAGGCAGGCGCTGGAGGGCGAGACCTCGCTGGCGTGGATGTTGCCGTCTACCCAAAACGCGGGCTTGTCCTGGTCCTCGCCTGTCTCAGTATTGGTGACTGCCACAGCCCAGATGTCGCGTCCCTCGTAACTCTGGCCGATGCTCTCCAGACGCACAAATTGAGGATACTCCTCCGCAAAGCCCTGCAGAATACGGGTCAGATCCTCGTAGCGATAGTAGGTATCGAATCGAACTTTCGGCATTTCCATCTCCTTTCAATTTTCCTGCAATCTCTCAATCCCTGCCCTTCGCAAGGGTGAATCAACGCACTCTATTGCAGGGCAACCTTGGGCTGCCCGTGACGCCGCCACGACTCGAGGCCAGCCTGCACCATCCTGATACCCGAGGCCACAGTAACCTGGCTGCCCTCACCTTGGTTAAAGACCGAAACGACGGCCAGCGCCACAACTTTTCCGGTGGCCATGACGGCATCGATGGCAGTCCCTACCTGCTCCAGGTTTGGGCCATCCGGTTCGGCCGTGATGTGATCGGGTACGTAGGCTCTATCGAGTATGTCCAGGTCAATGTGCAGATAGATCATATCACAGCGACCAGCCAATTCGGTGACGGACTGCTGCAAGTCCTGTCCCGGGAAACCAGGAGCCGGGGCGGCAACGACAGCACCGGTAGCGCGGATGAGCTGTTCTTCGGCCGGATCCAGGTTGCGGACGTCAACCAACAGGATGCGGTCCGTGGGCAGGGGGGCAGCGATGTGAGAGCCTTCACGCCAGCGCGGCCAGGCCAGACCGGCACAGACGGCGACCGGCATGCCGCCCAACATGCCCGTGAGCGTCGTGGTCGGGGTGTTGAAATCGCCGTGGGCATCGAACCAGACCAAGCCGATGCGGGCAGCCGGACCGTAGGCATCCTGGAGGCCACCAAGGATGCCGGTGCTGTGGACGCAATGCCCGCCCGTCATGAGGATCGCACTTCCGTGGCGACGCGCCGCGGCCGCCTCGCTGGCAATGGCCCCGCTCATCAGGCCCAGGTTGGTGATTTCATCTTCTGCCCAATGGCCATCCTGTACCCTCGGCTCGATGATGTCGACAGGTACGCCTGCTGCCTCATAGGCGCCTGAGGCAGCGAGGGCATCCAGGGAAAGCTCGTCCCGCTGGGCCAACCTGCTATCCCAATATCGAATACCAATGACCTGCAGACCCGATAGTTCCTCAGTAGTCATTCCTGTCACTCCCATGCTCTTTCGCGAGGGCTCTCACGGCATCCATGGTTGCCATCAGATGCTCACCAGTGATGAGAGGCGAGATCACGACCAGGCGCAGGACGGCCCTCCCATCCAGCTTGGTCATGGAGATGGTGCGCTCTCCCCCCGTCATGATCCGGTCGTACACATATTCCTGAAGCTGGTTCAGGGCTTCCTCAGGGAAGCCTTGCGGTGTGATACGAAAACAGAGGATCCCGGTATCAGGCTCATGGCACAGCTCCAGGTCATCTTGGGTCCTGAGGTAGGCTGCCAGGGATTGGACGGCTTCAAGGGGAGCACGCAGGTTCCGGCGCATACCCCTCAGCCCTTGATGGCATATCGACGTGGTGAGATTCAGGGCGGAAAAGGGCCGGGTGGAGGGCATCGACTTGAGTCCGGGGTTCGGTTCGATGTCCCTCTCCCGGTTGAAGTAGTCGCTGTGCAGCGTAAAGCGGCCAAAATCTGCCCAGTGACGGACAAACAGCAGGGAGCTGGGGATCAGGACCCGGAACTGTTTGTGCGGATCCCAGCACACCGAATCGGCCAGCTCCATGCCTGCGAATAACGACTGCCTCTCCGGAAGTAAGCTATAGATCAAACCATAGGCGCCATCCACGTGCGACCAGGCACCCAGCTTCTCCGCCATCTCGACGACAGGCAGAATAGGGTCTATAGAACCGGTGGAGGTCGTGCCAGCCGTAACGACGATGCAAAAGACCTCCTTCACGCCAGAAAGCTGTCTCAGAGTTTCGCCCAGGTGCTGGATATCCATCCGGCGGTTCTCGTCGACGTCGATGGTAACGACGCAGCCATCGCCGAGCCCCATGATGCGCACCGCATGTTTCAGGGAAAAGTGAGCGTCCCGGGAGCAGACGACCACCAATCGAGACGGATCCTGAAAGCCCAGCAGCCCCTTTTTAGCCAGGTCAAAGCCCTCCCTTTCCGCCTTGCGGTGGAGGGCCATGTAGAGGGCATGCAGGTTAGCATAGGTCCCGGCCAGGGTAAAGGTGGCATCGGCGGTGGAGGCGAGCCCGAATAGGCGGCACAGACTCTGGCCGCAGATCTCTTCCAGCGTAGCCGCGCCCGGTGAGATCTGCCAGTTGGTCACACCCGGATTGTGGACCAGAGCGAACCTGCCCCCCAGAGCCGCCCCCTCTTCTGGATAGGCATTGTACATCGACTGGAATTGGGGCAGCTCGTAGTTCAGCAGGTGCGGAGCCAAACGCTCCTTCAACAGCCCCTCCAGGGTTTCCAGTGACACCCCATCTTCCTGAAAGTCGACGAGGGGTGCCAGGTCGGCTGCTACCTGCTGGGGCGAAGCACCGGAAAAAATGCGCGTCTGGGACATGGGCTGCCCTCCTACAGTGAAGCTCGCAATGAGGGATCCAGGGTACGATACAGATAGCGTCCCCGTCCCTTCTTTGCCAGGCACTGGTCACCGTCGACGATGAGTTCCCCCCGGGAGTAGACCTGGAGTATCTTGCCCGTTACTTGGATTCCGTCATAGGCGGCATAATCTGTGGCCATGTGCAGGCTCTCCAAGTCCATGACCCACTTGGCCTGGGGATCAAAGAGGACAATATCGGCATCGGCCCCTGGCATCAGGGTCCCCTTGTGCGGGGCCAAGCCAAAGAGCTGGGCCGGCGTGCTGGACACAACCTCTACGAACCTCGGCAGGGACAGGCGTCCTTTGGCCACACCCTCGGAATATAGCAGGCTGAGGCGAACCTCGATGCCTGGCAACCCATTGGGGACCAAATCGAAGCGGTTCAGGCCATAGAGCTTGGCTTCCCAGGGATAGGCCGCATCATCGGAGCTGACCAGCGAGATCCGGCCATCTCGCAGCGCCGTCCAGAGCCGGTCCTGGTTCGCAAGACCCCGTATGGGAGGCGAGCAGATCCACTTCAGACCGTCTTCACGTTCCAGCATCTCGTCGGTGAAAATGAGATAGTGGGTACAGGTCTCGGCAAGGATGTCCACGCCCTGGGCCCGCCCCATGCCCACAAGTTCAGCCCCTGCGGCGGAAGATAGGTGGACAATGAATACCCGGCAGCCGGTGTCACGAGAGATCTCGATGCACTGCCTGATGGCCTTGTCCTCAGCTTCGGGCGGTTTGGCCTTGGTGTGGTAGGGATACGCGGTCAAACCTGCGTGAACAAACTCGGAGGCTTTGCGGGTGATGGTCTCATCGTCCTCAGCATGGACCAGCAGCATTCCGCCGGCCTCGTGGAGACGCGCAGCAACAGGCTTGAGCTCGTCCGCGCTGATATAGAGGCCATCCTCGCGATAGGTCATGTAGCACTTGATGGAGGGCGCTCCCGCAGCCACAACCAGGGGGATCTGGTCCAAGGTTTCGGGGGTTGGATCCACGATACAGGGATGAATGCCCCAGTCCACCAAGGGCAGGTTACCGGCTTCCTCCCGCTTGTAGGCCAGGGTATCGATCAGGGGCTGGCCATGCCTCTGGTTGGAAAAATCGATGACGGTGGTCACACCACCATGAGCAGCAGCCAGCGTACCGGTATAGTAGTCGTGCACGCTGACGGTATTCATGAAAGGATCGTTATAGTGCACATGGACGTCGACCGCTCCCGGCAGCACGAGCAGACCGCCGGCGTCCAGCGTGACATCGGCCTTGAAGCTGGATAGGCTGCCTACAGCGGCAATGAACTCCCCCTGGATGAGGACGTCCTGCTGGGAAACCGCCTGTCCCAGGACAACGGTGCCGCCCCGGATCAGTGTTGACTTGAGTTCTGTCACAAGTGCGAACTCCTCCCCCTGCCATAGCCTGACCCCCATCGCAAAGTCAGATCGTTAGAGGCTATCCAGGGCCTGTCTCAGATCGCCCTTTAGATCCTCCACATCTTCAATGCCCACGGCGTAGCGGATCAAGCCCTCAGGGATGCCTGCTTCGGCCCGTTCCTCAGCCGTCAACTCGACGTGGCTGGTGGTTGCCGGTGGACCGACAATGGTCTCTACCTGGCCCAGGTTGGCCGCCATATAGGCATACCTCAGGCGGGGCAGGAAACGGGTCACGGCCTCAAAGCCACCCTTGAGTTCAAAGCTCAACACGCCGCCATAGCCCGTCATCTGCCGCCTGGCAATCTCGTGGCCCGGATGGCTCTCGAGGCCGGGATAATAAACCCGTTCGACTTTGGGCTCCCCTTCCAGAAAGTTGGCCAGCGCCAGGGCATTCTCATTGTGTCGTTGGACGCGCAGGCCCAACGTCTTTAGACTGCGCAGCAGCAAAAAAGCATTGAGGGCCTGCAGCGAAGGTCCGGTAAGCTCACGGTGATGATAGATCCTGGCCACCAGGTCCTGGCGGCCGCAGACGACACCGCCCAATACATCTCCGTGCCCGTTCAAGAACTTGGTCGCGCTGTGAATGACCAGATCAGCCCCCAGGTCGATGGGCCGCTGGTTGATGGGGGTAGCAAAGGTATTGTCGACAACGGTGACTGCTCCCACTTTCCTGGCCGCTGCCGCGAGGCGAGCCAGGTCCAACACCTTCAGCGTTGGGTTAGTGGGAGACTCTAGATAGAGCAAGTCGCAGCCCTGCGCCATGGAGGCCTCGATGGCCTCGTGATCCTCCGTATCAACCACCTCGCAGACCACGCCAAAACGGGGAAGGATCTGCGTAAAGTGGAGGTAGGTCGCACCATAGGTATCTCGCACCGACACGGCGCGCTGTGAGGGGCTGAGCAGGGCAAAGAGTGTCGTACTGATGGCCGCCATTCCCGTGGCAAAGCTGGTGGCGCTTTCCGCACCCTCAAGGGCAGCCACTCTTTCTTCGAGGGCGCTGGTGGTGGGGTTTGAGTTGCGGCTGTAGATATCGCCGGGGGTCTGGCCCAGCGCGACGGCGCGCCAGCTTTCCACATCGTCGTAGGCAAAGGCCGCGTTGGCGACAATGGGCGGCACCACCGAGTGGGTACTCGGATCGGTACCTTGGCAGAGGTGCACCGATCTGGTTGAGGGTCCTTCACGTCGATCCATACCATCATCTCCTTCAATGTGTCTAGTGGCCCAGCAGCAAGGCTGCATGCAAGAGGACATTGGCCCCATTCACACAATCGTGCCACTCGGTGAATTCCTGGGAAGAGTGGCTGAACCCATCCACCGACGGCACAAATATCATACCTGTGGGACAGACGGATGCCAAAACCTGGGCATCGTGGCCCGCACCGGAAGGGAGAAACCTGTGGGGCAGATCCAGCGCTGAGCAAGCCCTGACAAAAGCTTCCTGGACCCGGGGTTCCATGGGTGCCGGGGCGGTCCTATCCAGGCCCTCGACCTCCAGATCCAACCCAAAACGCTCCGCAGCGAAGAAGGCCTGATGCCCTAACTCGGCCTCGATCTCGTCCAGCCTGGTCTCGTCCTCCGTCCGGAATTCCAGGGAGACGGCGACCTGGTGGGGAACGACGTTAAAAACACCCGGAGCAAAGACCATATTGCCCACTGTAGCGACGCAGTCCGGGAAGCGCTTCATCATGGTTTCCCGGACTGACAGGGCAAAGGCACTCGCCCCCTGGCTCGCGTCGAGGCGGCGGCCCATGGGGGTTGTCCCAGCATGATCGGCCCGTCCGCAGAACCGCACCTGGAACGACCGGATGCCCACAATGCCGGTCACAATACCAATCTCCACACCGGCCTCGGCCAATCGCCCCCCCTGCTCGATGTGTAGTTCCAGATAACCAGCCAGCGTGTTCGGGTCCCTGCCAGCACTGCAAAGGGAAGCGTTGCTCAAACCGGCCTGCTGCAACACCTGCTGGAAGCGCTCGTGACCGCCGCGCGGCTGCTGAAGCTGTTCCGGGGTCAGCCTGCCGGTTAGTCCCAAACTGCCCACAAAGTTGGCGAGATGCCCTTCCTCGTCGGTGAAATCGATGGCCTCCAGATGGGTGTTCAGGGAGAGGTTCTGCTCCTTTACGACCTGCAGCGATTCCAGGGCGGCCACTACCCCAAGCGCTCCGTCAAAGCGCCCACCGTCGGGTACCGAGTCCAGGTGTGATCCCAGCAGCAGCGTCTTTGCGCCGGGCGGGCCACAGCGGAGGAGGGCCGAATGGTTTCCAGCCCCATCCACCCGCGTATCCAAACCCGCTTCCTGGGCCGTAGCCAGAAACCAACGGCGGGCTTGCCTATGCGCCTCGCCGAATGCCGGCCGGTGGACTCCGCCCTCAGGCGTGGCGCCGACGGCTGCCAACGCCTCAAAATTGGCACGAAAGCGCTCGGCATTGACCCGAAGGGCAGATAATGTATCCCGCATCATCCTTCCCCTTGACGTCAATCGAGGGAACGTCTCAGCGCAACCAGTCTCATTGTATACTCGGGGGTGAGGCCGTGCTCCTGGGCGCCCACAATCATGTCTTCGACATAGCCCTTCGACGCAGTGTAGGGCCCTGCTGGTGCAGAGACCCTGTACAGGTCGGCCCTGTGCCATTTCCCATCTTCTCCCAGCACGAGAAAGGTATCGCGCCGGTACAGTCCTTCGGGAACGCTCTCCAGGATATCCAGATCGACGATCTCTTGTTCAGGAACCTCATAGATGACGCCCTCCACCAACTCGCCTGGCGCCTCGATGATGCTGCTGATCCCGCCCTGTCTGTTCTCAGAGTAATGGCGGAATTCGACCTGAAAGTTCGGTAGTTCCGCTTTCATGACAAAGACTGCACCAGGACAGTATTTTTGAACGTACCGGGTAGAGAGGTTTGACCCATAGGCATAGTAGTACATGGGGCGGGCGACTCCTTTTCAGGGCCCCAGTTGGCCCATTTCTTGAATGCCTGACCTGAACATGGAAACCAGAGAGCGTGTGGATTATACATCAATAGGCCGCAAAGCACAACCATATTACCCCGCAGTGGGCCAAGTTCTCCTGGCTTCGGGCCAGCGTTGGGCAGGTTTTGAATGCCCCGTCGATCAGTAGCGGCGAGGACCTCGGCCGGAGGGCTTGGATCACCCTGGCCGGCGAGAAAGGTTGTCTACGCCTGTCCTGTGCCGACCTGGATCACCTGGTTTTCCTGCCTGCAGGCGACGCTGCGCTGACGCGGCGTTCGCGCCAGCACTCGAGGCTCTCTCCTGTGGTACTAAAGTGGAGCCGCGCTCGGAAACGGTATGAGCGCCAGGGCGTCCTGTTGGTCGATCGGCGACGGCCAAGGCTCTGGACCAAAAAGCCATAGGACTGGCTGTCATGGCCCATATTCGGCATGTCGAGACGAACTATGACAATCTTCTGGCAGAAGGCTATGACCGGCACGAGGCCCGGGCCGAGGTCAAGGAACAGCTTTGGTCGGTGCTGGCAGCGTGGAAAGGAACGTAGCCAGATTTGCAGTCGAGCAGTCACGAATGGCCTAGTTGTAGAAACGGGTCGCGTTCGTGTTCAAGAGGGCGTCTCTGGGCTAATCGTCCAGCGCGATCCGCCATGCGTAGCAAGTCGCTGGCTGTAGCACTGAAGCCTCCCAGCACACCGAGGTGGGAGTGGGCATTTGATCATTGGGGCTTACCCACGGGGTGGGTCAGCAAGCGGCCCAGGGACTTCGATGAGCCCCGGTTTTCCCGAGGCAAAGGCGGCATCCAGCGCACCGGGCAGTTCGTCCATGGTCTCGATGTGCAGGCCGGTGGCGCCGTAGGCCTGGGCCAGGCGGGGAAAATCGGGGTTGACCAGATCGGCGGCAAAGATCCGCCCGCCATAGTTCCGCTCCTGCTGGCGGCGGATGGCGCCAAAGGTATGGTCGTTGACGACAACGGTGACCACGTTCAGTTCATGCTGAACCGCGCAGGCCAGTTCTTGCCCGGTGAACAAAAAGCCGCCGTCACCGCACAGGCAGATCACGCGCCGGTCGGGGTACGCCGCCTGTGCGCCCAAGGCGGCCGGCAGCCCAAAGCCTAGCGTACCAAAGCCCAGGGGGAAGAGAAAGGTACGCGGCTCGTACACAGGTTGATGCCATAGCTGCCAACCCCCAACGCAGGCAGCATCGCCAGTGCTAATGCCATCGCGCCCCAGAGCCGCGCTCAACGCCTGAACGAGGGCCAGGCCATCGGTTCCGGCTGCTGCATCACGCATCTGGTGGCGCACGGCCAGGGCCTCTGTCGCCCAAGGAGCCACAACGCCGGGCCCAGGCCCATCCAGGGCCTCTGCAAGCTGCCGCAGTACGACCCTGGCATCGCCGGCGAGGCCTACGTCTACCAGATAGTTGCGGCCGATCTGAGCAGGGTCTATGTCCACCTGTACGAGCCCGATGGGAGGCGGCAGTTGCCAGCCGCCGGTGGTGATCTCATCCAGGTCGGTGCCGATGGCCAGCACGGCATCGGCCTGCTGCCACAGATTCATGATTGGTTCGAGGCCAAAGACCGCAAAGCCTAGAGCCAGCGGGTG
The DNA here is from genome assembly GCA_963700285.1 of uncultured Chloroflexia bacterium. Lineage (GTDB taxonomy): Bacteria > Chloroflexota > Anaerolineae > JAAYZQ01 > JAAYZQ01 > CAWANP01. Next base: position 437,167 of record CAVOXA010000010.1, read on the forward strand.
GTCGTCGGGCAGTGCGCCTTTGCCATTGCAGGTGTTGGCCACCGGCGCACCCAATGCCTCGGCCAAGTCCGCCAGCGCAGCGGTCGCGCCGCTCCAGTGTACCCCACCCCCGGCAAAGATCAGGGGCCGCGTCGCCTCTCGCAGGATGCGCGCGGCCTGAGCCACGAGTTGTGTGTCAGCGGCAGGCGGGGCCAGATGGGGCGCCGGGGCGATCTCGAGGTCAGCCTCGGCAGCCAGAACGTCTTCGGGGATCTCGATGTAGGCTGGGCGGGGGCGGCCAGATGTCATAGCCAACCAAGCCTCGTTCACCGCCGCGGGAATGTCGGCCACTCGGGTAACACGGCGGCTCCACTTGGTGATAGCCCGCGCCATGCCTAGCTGGTCCCGCATCTCGTGGAATACCCCCCGGTCCTGGCCGATGAACCCGGAGGTGATCTGGCTGGCGATGACCAGAACGGGCACCGAGTCGCGGTAAGCATCGCCCACTGAGCCCATGATGTTGCCCACCGCCGGACCGGTGGTGACGATGGCGACGCCGGGTTGGCCGCTGGCGCGGGCATAGCCATTGGCCATCAGGCCGGCCCCGCACTCGTGGCGGGCCAGGATGTGGCGGATGGATGTCTGTTCGTGATACAGTGCATCGTAGATGGGCAGGTTGTGCGTGCCTGGAATACCAAAGACCGTGGTCACGCCGTTGGCCTTCAGAGTTTGCACCAGCACTTGCCCGCCTGTCATGCGTGTCATATCATTCCCTCCGTGGTTGTTGTCGCTCGAACTCTTGAACTTGCGCTGTTACCAACTCTCCTGCATAGTGTGCAGGGCCAACAGCATGTACTCCTGGCGCTCCGCCCCAAACTCATCCAGTCGCTGCGCGCAGTCGCGGAGGATCTCGGATGGTATCTCCCCAACGCTATCCATGGGCAACGAGGCGATGATGATACGCCGGAGCAACACCGCCCCCGATTCCAGTTCCCTCCTGGCCAGCGCTTCGGCACATTCCTCCATGGCAGCCACGAGCGATGGATCGCTGACCCTGCGACCGGCCTTTCTCCTCACCGAGGCAACAGCCTGCGAGCTAGCGGTACCTGGATCGATCCGCATCCCCCGCCACAGGTGGATGAAGTGATGCTCATTGCCGATCAGGCGCGCCAGGGCCAGTGCCAACTCCAAACGCCTATCCTCGCTCGGGCTTTTGTAGAGCATGGCCAGCAGATCGGGAGCGGCCTCTTGCACCCCCAGGGCACCCAGCGCTGCACCGAAGGCGACGCTCAGATCCTCGTTCGTTTCGGATTGCAGCCGGTCCAGCAGGAGGGGAACCGCTTCGGTATCGCCCAGGCTGCCCAGCGAGCGAGCACAGTGGGCCTGGACCGAGCGGTATTCGGAACCGAGGCCCTCGCGCAGCACGGGGAGCGCATCCCGGTCCCCCATGCGACCCAGTGCCCAGGCAGTAATGACGCTCAGGGCTGGTCCCCCTCTATGCAGAACTTTCACCAGGGCACTCGTCAGGCGAGGATCCGAACCGCCGCGCGCGATAGAGACGATGGCCTCGAAACGCACGTAAAAACGGGGATCATCGAGGGCTTCCAGAAGTTCATCCACCGCCAGAGGGCTCCTGGACTGACCCAGACGCTCAGTCACCGACACGGTGGCACGCTCGCTTCTGACCAATTGGTACCGGATCAGCGACTCCACTGCACGAAGCGGGTTGCCCCGGAGAAAGAACCCGGCGAACCTTGCCACGCCGATCTCGCCTTCGGCGCGCACACCTCTGAGAAGCAGCGCGTTCAGCAGGGGAAGGAGGATCGCGGCCAGGAACAAGAAGGAATAGGAATCCAGGGGAAAAATCAAGAAATAACCCGAGACGCCGACAAACCGGTCGAGCACTCGACCGCCGAGCAATTGCCCAAAGCCTTCGACGATGCTGATCCAGGCATAGTACAATGCCAGATAAGAATTATTCTTGTCGGGCGGAACGACGCCGACGAAGAGCAGCCGGCCCAGGCCAATCTGCCAGCCCAGGGTAGCGATCCCCTGGAAAAAGGCGATGACCAGGGCGACGTAGAGGCTGAGACCAGATTGTCTCGGGAGCAGCCACCAGAGCAGCGCCTGGAGGGCCAGGAGATAGGCCCCCGAGGCCATGATCGGCTTGCTGCCGTAGCGGTCCGCGGCCCAGCCCCACACGTAGCTTGAGGCCATCCCACCGATCATGGTTCCGGCCTGCAGCCAGACCACGGCGCCGGAAGGCAGACCCACGTCATCCCGAAGGAACAGAGGGAGAAACGAGACCAGAGGTCCGATGGCCAGCAGCGTCAAACCCACACCCACCGCGAGCAGGACAAAGTTCTTGTCGCGAGCTGCGATTGTCAGATCCAGGTGAGAGGCTCGCGCAGACCGGCTGCTCTCTACAGGTGCGCCACCAGGAATGAAGGTGGCAGCGACTAGGGCGATCAGACCAAAGGACACGCCCACAGCAAAGAGGACGTTGAAATCCCGCAAGGTGGGTGCTGAACCCAATACAATTCCGCCCAGCGTGACCGCCAGAAAGGACGCCAAGCTCCAGAAGATCTGGTTGATGGCCGAATACTTGCCCCGCACACTGTTGGGTACATATTCTTGGATCCAAGGAAAGACCGCGGTTATGGCCACAGCGCGGGAGACGGCAAAGGCTGCGACGATGCCAACGATGTACCAAATCACTACCTGTGACCCAAAGGTGGCCAGAACCCAGGGGGTGAATAGCAAAAAGACGGCGATAAGCTTTCTGCCCCCGAAAAAGATCAGGTAGGTACGCTTGTAGCCATGGCGGGCTACCGCTGGGGCGATGAACAGAGCGATGAGGCCGGCAAAGGGCAGGAGGGAGAGGAGGCTGCCGATCTGCGTCTTGGACAGGCCCAATTCGCTAAGAAAGAGTACAAACACCGAGCCAAAGAAGGTGAGATAGTAAAAGACGGCGTTTGTCGCTTCGGAAAAGATGCTCCACGGAAGCCGGCGCAACTTTTCGGCGTTCGTTAGTTCGCTACTCATCTACGCGATTGGTACTCTTTTTCAGCATGGTGTTTTGGTCTGCTATGCCGGACCTTGCCCAAGCGCTCAAGCTGGCTGAATACAATACGATACACTGTGAAACGGTGTACGTAAGATGCGGTCCCGCGCACTTGACACCGTACCTCAGGTCACAACCCAACACGGAAGAAGGTCTTGGGCTGCAGCCTCAGCGGGTGCCATACTTGCGCACCAGCTCTAGCACCAGTTGGTAGCGCTCGTAACTAACCTCTGGTGGAACCGAGTGATCGGAGTGATAGATGTAGCCCCCGCCGCCGGCGACAAAGGGCGTGATCTTGGTCCGGATCTCCTCCTCGATCTCCTCGTCGGTGCCGTTGGCCATGTTAATGACATCGATGTTGCCCCAGAAGGTCAGCCGGTCGCCGTAGGTTTTGCGCAACTCCCGTACATCCAGGCCAGACTTGGCCTCAAGGGGCTGGATCACCTGCAAGCCACAGTCGATGAGATCCCCAAAGACTGCCTCTGCATTGCCGCAGCAATGCATCCAAAAGTCGATACCGTTGGCGCTGAGAAACTGGCCCAGTTGGCGGATGAGTGGCTTAAAGATCTGGCGCCAGGTGCGCGGTGACATCAGCATGCCCTTGGTGTAGGCTAGGTCTTCGATCATGAAAACACCATCCGGCTTGATGCCCTCATCCAGGCAACGCTGCAGGACAGCGATCAACAGATCCATGTAGGTCGAGGCCATTTCGATGACAAAGTCGGGATCGGTGACCAGGTCCATCAGCAATTCGGTAAAGCCCCGATGGCGCCAGGTGGATTCCCAGGGACCGTAGGCGTTGCCCAGCACGTAGCGTCCCCGCTGCTGGATCCCGTCAAAAATGCCCTTGGCCTCTGCCCAGGTGGGATAGGGATCCATGTGCATGAAATAACTGGCCTGGTCCACACGGGCCGTACCATCCAAGTCCAAGACAAAACGCTCCTTGATCTGATCCCAGGCATCCTTGTCCTTGGTCACATGGTCCATGAAATCCATGGTACGGGACTTGCCCTTGGACTTTTTCACCGTATAGCCAAAGCGGTCCTGGTAGATGACATACTCGCCATCATCGCTCAACAGCTTTTGCTCCAGCCGGGGCGACGCATCCAGCGAAATATAGTCAAAATCAAAACCAAAGTACTCGGGAATGCCGCCCACCGCCTCGCTGAAAACGTCGTTGCTGACCGCTTCCCGCGAAAGTCCCTCGTCGTACCAGCCGGTGAGAGTGTCCTCCCAAAATGCATCGGTCATCGGTACCCGGTCTGGGTGCTCACGGTTCAGGGTACGAATGACCCGTTCTCTGCTATCCATGCCTTTCCTCTCTGGCCAGCCCGCAGAAGAAGGCAACGCGCAAACAAGGCCGTGCCTTGTCTGCGTGTTGCCTGATCCACCTCCGGACTTGCGTTTCTAACCTTTGTACTCAAACATCTCCGGGTAGCGTTTCCGGCTGCCCTCAGTAAGCTGGGCCATCTCCTCATCTGTCAGAGGGATGTAGGGCGCTCGGGTGACCCGGCTGCCCTTGAGCCAACCGACCATCTCCTGGAAAGCCTTGTCCAGCGTCGGGTCCAGATGGCCCGCCGCGATCAGGGGGTAGACATCCTTGACCAGCCAGCGGCTGATCCGCCACTGGATCTCTATGGCCTCTTCCCATTCACGCCGTTCGCACATGGCGTACCAATCAAGGATGAACTCGGGGTTCATCAGGGCATGGGAGCAGTACATACCTTTGGCCCCAAACATCATGCCCATGACCAGGTCGCCCTCGCCGACAAAGTGATTGAGTTCAGGCCCGTTGACCTGCAGCTCCATCCAAGCGGCGAATTCGGAACTGCAGAACTTGGTGCCGATGAGGTTGGGAACCTCGGCGCAGATTCGTTGATAGTCCTTGCCATTCAAGAAACGCTTGGCACGGCGGATGTTATAGTGCACAATACCCACGTCAGGGCAGGCACTACTCAGGTCCACAAAGTACTTGAGCACTTCATCATCGTTGAGTTCTATCCAGAAGGGCACGGCCACCTGCACGCCGTCGATGCCCCTGTCGGCCGCATAGCGCGCCATGCGGATCGAGTCCCGCGTATTCATCCAACTGCAACCCACCTGGGTCAGCACTTTGCCCGCCGTGTCTTCCACAAAGATGTCCACCATACGCTCAAATTCGTCAAAATCGAGCGTATGGAACTCGCCGGTGGAGCCGGTGGTATAAAGGCCGTGCACCCCGCCCTCGATGAGCTTGGCCACATTCTCACGGAAGATCGCCTCGTCCAGATTGCCGTCCTCGTCCCACGGCATGGTGACGGACACCCAGACACCTTTCAGATTCTCTTTTGTCAGCATGTTCTGCTCTCCTTGTTTGTGCAGCCGAGATTCCCTCCGCGCCTCAGGCGCGCTTCACTCCAGCTCGCTACGGCTCAGGATTTCCCTTTTCTACTTTTGCCAACCCTCATCCATAGCATGGAGGGCCAGCAACAGATACTCCCTTCTTCCATCCCCAAACTCATCCAGACGTAGAGCACACTCGGCCAGGATCAAAGCCACGGTTTCGCCGGCCGTATCTACAGGCAGCATGGGGATCATGCGGCTGATAGAGGCCGCACCCTGCTCTAGTTCATCCCGGGCCAGCACCTCAGCGCAGTCCTCCATGGTATCCATGAGAGCCTGGTCATTGACCACACGGCCGACCATTCTCTTTGCCGTGCTTATGGCCTGCGAAGCCACAGTCCCCGGCTCGGTCCGCATGCCCCGCCAGAGGTGGATGAAATGATGCTCGTTGCCGATCAGGCGTGCCAGCGCCAGTGCCAGCTCAAGGCGCCCATCTTCATTCTGATTCACGTAAAGCAGTTCAAGCAAATCAGGGGTGGCCTGCCACGCATTCAGCGCTCCCAGTGCCGAGCCAAAGGCAACGCTCAGGTCCTCGTTTTCCTCCGACCGCATGCGCTCCAGCAGGAGGGGAACAGATTCGACGTCGCCCATGCTGCCCAGTGACCGGGCACAGTGGGCCCGAATCGACCGGTACTCGGCGTCGAGGCCCTCGCGCAGGTCAGGGAGCGCATCCTGAGCGCCAATGCGACCCAGTGCCCAAGCGGCAATCACACTCAGAGCAGGTTCCTTGCTATTCAGAACCTCGACCAATGCCTCGGTCAGGCGCGGATCCGACTCTCGGCGTGCGATGGAGACGATGGCTTCGAAACGCACATAGAACCGGGGGTCGTCCAAGGCCTCCAGTAGCTCATCCACCGTGAGTGGGCTCCTGGACTGGCCCAGGCGCTCGGTCACCGACACTGTGGCCCGCTCATCCCTGGCCCAGTGGTACCGGATCAACGATTCCGCGGCACGAAACGGGTTCCCTCGGATAAAGAACCCGGCGAATTTTGCCACGCCGACAGTGCTTTCGGTATGCACGCCTCTGAGCAGCAGGGTGCTGAGCATCGGCAGGACAGCGGCAATAATAAAGAGAACCGAATAGGCGTCAACAGGGAGGAACAGGAACTGACCAGAGAGGTCCGCAAAACGATCCAGCAGCCGGCCACCATACAACTGCCCCAGGCCTCCGACGACGCCGATGAAAGCATAGTAGAGGGCCATGTAGCCAGCCTTTTTTTCAGGCGGAACGACGCCAACGTAGAGCATTCGGCCAGAACCGATCTGCCATCCCAAACTGGCCACTCCCTGGAAGGCGGCAATGGCCAAGGCAATGTACAGGCTCACGACTGATTGGCGCGGCATCAACCACCACAGGAGCGGCAGGACTGCCAGCAGGTAAGCGCCCGAGGCCATGATCGGCTTACTACCATATCGGTCGGCTGCCCAGCCCCACACATAGCTGGCAAGGAGGCCGCCCGCCAGGGTTCCTGCCTGCAGCCAGACCACAACGCCAGTGGACAGCCCCACTTGGTCACGTAGGAAAAGGGGCAGAAATGACGCGACAGGACCAGTGGCCAGCATTGTGAGCCCCACACCCACCGCGTGCCGCACAAAGTTGCTGTCGCGGACTGCTGCGGCCATGTCCTGGTGCGGGGTCCCTTCTGTCTGACCTTTCTTGACCGGCGCACCGCCCGGAATAAAGCTTGCAGCGCCCAGGGAGACTAGGCCAAAAAACAGACCCACGGCAAACAGGATGTTGAAATCGCCCAGGTTGGGATCTGAACCCAACACATAGCCGCCCAGTGTGACGGCCATGAAAGAGGTCAAGCTCCAGAATACCAGGTCAATCGCCGAGTATTTGCCCCGCACACTGCTGGGCACGTATTCCTGGACCCAGGGATAGAGGGCAGTGATAGAGACGGCGCGGCAGACGGCAAAGACAGCGACGACGCCAACGACGTAGCGGGTCACGGCCTGGGACCCAAAATGAGCCAAAACCAGGGGGGTCAGAAGCAGAAAGACTGTAATGATCTTTCTGCCCGCAAAGAAGGTCAGGTAAGTTCGCTTGTAGCCGTACCGGGCGACGGCTGGGGCAATGAATAGGGCGATGAGGCCAGCGAAGGGCAATAGAGAGAGAAGGGTACCGATTTCTGTTTTGGTGAGCCCCAGCTCGTTGAGAAAGAGCACAAACACGGAGCCAAAGAAAGTAAGATAGACGTATACGGCGTTGGTTGCATTGGCGAGTATGCTCCAAGGCAAGCGACGCAGTTTCTCGGCGTTCGTCGGTTCACTGGTCATTGTACAGCCGCTATCCTATCATGATCTCAAAGCCGCAGAAAAGATGTCCAATATCCATGGCCCTGCGCACCCTCATCCAGCCAGTGGATAAGCGCCCTCCTCTGCCCAGAATCGGGCGATCCACTGGATCCGGTGAAAGAGCGCATCGGTGGGTACATTGTCCCCAAAGCCCAGGATGAACCTATTGCCAGGGGCAATGGTCCGGAACAGCTCCTCCATGTAGCGCTGGAATTCGCCATCGGTATAGGTGGACGTCAGAATGGTCGAGGGAATGCCGCCCCACGCGGCTACGCGGTCGCCCCAAAGCTGGCGCGTGGCTGCCAAGTCAATGGTCGTCATTGGTTTGGGGGTGAGCGCCTCCACCACCTGTATTCCACTGGCCATCAGCTTTTCCAACAGCGCCCGCATCTCGCCGTCGCCGTGGACAACCATGATCTTGCCGCCCCCGTCCAGGGTCTCTCGCGCCTCCCGATAGAAGGGAGCAAAGAAAGTGTCAAACACCGGCGGGGGCGTCATCTGCTCGTCATAGTTGCCCCCCACCTCGATGGCCTGGGCCGGGCAGGCAGCAGCCAAGGCCAGGATCTGGCGTTGCTGTTCCGTGAGTACCCCGACTAGCGCATCCAGCTGGGTGGGGTGGTCGTGCAACTGGTAGTAGAACGTCTCGTAGCCCATGAAAAAGATCATGAGTTGATGGGCCGCCAAGTGTCCGGTATAGGGAACGGCCAGACCATCAATACCAATGTCATCTACGAACCGGGCGTACTCTTCATAGTTCTCAACGACCTCGGTGTGCTCGACAAAGAAACGCAGGGCGTCATAGTCCTGGGGACCCTTGAAAGGGTACTCGATCCGGGCCGCCGTACCTGCTGCGTCCCGCAACTCGACAGACATCCGGTCGCGGCAGGTCAACGTCCCGTAGGGAGTGTGGTATTGGATCGTCGACAGGTCCCCCTCTACGTTCTTTGTGACCTCGACGTCGTGGTGGACCAGGCGGTAGCACGAAGCGCTCCAGGCCCCAAAACCAAATATGCCAATGCCCAGGTCGCGTTGGATGTCCCACAGGCTGGCGCGTTCGTATGGCGGCGGCAGCGTCCCTCCGTTGCGATGGAACTCGTACCACAGCTCCATGCGGGCGATAAAGGGAATGTGGTCGACAGGTTGGCCGCGCATGGCGGCCAAGGCCAGGTCCCGGTGATTCATGATACTTGCTCCTCCGCAACGGATTTGCTAGGTTTCGGAAAGCGTCGGAAGTCTGGTCGAGAGCGATGTTCCTCAGCAACCTCCACCAGAACCTTGAGATTGCACAGGGGCGTGGTCAGGGGCACCGCGCATTCAGGCGACAGGATCTGGACGCCGCCATGCACAGCACGGCGGCAAGCTGCGGCGACGTCCTCGGGCGTGCCCCGCAGCAGGGTTTCTGGATTGTTGATATTGCCGATGAGCGTCATCCTGCCCGCCGCAGCCGCTACCGCGTCGTAAATCTCGACTTGCGACTCGAAATGATAGCAGTCAATGCCTGTTTGGGCAAAATCACGCAGGCGATCGGTCGTGTTGCCGCAGCAGTGCAGGACCGTGGGGCAGCCAATCTCTTGGACAATCTCCTGGTGCAGGGGCAATAGCATGTCACGGTACATGATGGGAGAGACCATGCCACCGGTGGCATGGTCAGCCAGGCAGACAATGTCCGCCCCGGCCCGCACCTGGGCCCTGGCAAAGGCGATGGGTACCGGCAGCAGCGCCTCAAGGGAGCGCTGTGCTCTGGCCGGATCCTTGATAGTACTGACAAGAAACTCCTCCACACCCATCATATGGTAGGACAGGGTCCAGGGTCCCATTACCTTGCCTACGATGACGACCCTGTCGCCCAGCGCCTGGCGCAGCAGACACAGGGCATCGAGTACAGCTTGGATAGGAGGCTCCTCCATCCACCCTGGCGGGATGGAAAATTGGTGTCCTTCCCGCGCATCGTCGGCCATGGAAAAAGGGTGCGAAGTGACGCCAGGCATCATCTCGGGATTACCCCACTCCATCTCACAGCCCAGGGCGGCTGCCTCCTGGGTAACACTAAACACAGGCATCACCGTATCATAGCCCAAGACTTCATAGCTTGTGGCCGCCAGCGCGGCCATGGTTTCCGCATCCAGGTGCGCCACAGGGAACCATGCGTCTGCGGTTGCCATCAGATCCTGGGTGATCACCGACACAACGTTGCCCACCGGCGTACGGTCCGCCACTCCACCCAGGAGCGCCGTCAGGAAGCGGCGTTTGGGTCCCATCGGCCTCGGAAGCGGATCAAAGCTCATATTTATCTCCTTGATAGCTGGCCGTACTTCCAGGCAGCATCCCGGAAGGAAAGCAGGTTCTCGTAGGGTGTCAGCGGCGACGTGTTGCAGCTAGAGCCAAAAAGAAAGCGCCGCTTGTCGCCCATAGAGGCGAATAAGTCGCGTACGTAGGCATCGATCTGCCCCGCGGCGCGCGGGCCGGCAAGCTCCTGCTGGGGCGCCGCCATGCCGCCAGTCACGATCAAGCGCTCGCTCAGTTCCCGGGCTTGGTGCAGAGGCCAATCCCCCAGAGGGGGCGGCGCCTGGCCCTCAACGCAATCTAACTCCGCTTCCAGGAAGAGCGGTGCCAATGCCTTGAGCTGGCCGCAGGCGTGCAAAAAGAGGTACTTGCCCCGAGCGTGGACCACTTTAGCCGCCTTTTGCAGGGTAGGAAGACAGAAAGACCGGAACAGGCGCGGGCTGTAGAAAAGGCTGTCCACGTTGTCTGATACTTCCAACACGTAGGCGTCGTCCAAGTCCACAACCTCTTCCAGGAATTGCAGGAGGTTGCGTTCGTGGATCTGCGCCAGTTCCTGCATCTCCCGGGGGTGGTCGAGCATGAAATAGGTTGCCTGCTCCTGGCCTGCCAGCCAGTGGAACTGCTTCAGCGGCGTGGGCAGCAGGATGACGGGGATGATGCCATCATCGCCCACCCGCTCCACCCGCCGGTGCCATAGATCCGCATCCAGGTGGACCTCGGTATCCTCCAGCCAGTAGCGGATGGCTGGGTACTCCGATTCAAAGTCTTTCCACCAGTGTTCGGATTCGAAGGGCGCCCCGCTCTCCGGCCGGTACTCCCAAGTCTGAGTCAGTGTACCAAAAGGCGTTTCGATCTTTTCCTTGCGAATCGTTCCGGCGTCAAAGGTGGTAAACGACGTGAGGACCGTGTCTGATGGGACTTTCCCATCAAATTCAACCGAGTGACCACAGTTGGGATAGGTACGCTTGCTCACCTGGCCATCGTGGGTAGAATAGATGTCGGCCCCCATCTCGTTGAGCACGTCAACCGGGTTTTGGGTCCAGCCAAGGTGTTCCGGCAGCGTGCCCCGATACTTGTTCACATAGAACCACTGAAAGATATTGGGTATGAAAGGCACGCGGTCGGGCAACTCCCCCGATAGAGCCGCCAGGCATCGCTCCTTGCCTGTCATGGTCATGATCCTGCCTCCAAGCCTTTCAGGATCTGGCGCCCTTCGTCGAACGAGTCCACGGTCACCACAAAGGCGGCCCCAGTAGGAAAGGTCTTGACGGCCTTCAAGCTGTGCAAGGTATCAGGCGTGAAACCCATGCGGCTGGCCGCAACCCGGTGCTGGCTCAGGCTCTCGGCCCAGGCCGGAAAGTCGATCATGTCTGGCTGGCTGATGTCGGCCGTCTCCAGTCCCGCTGTTGAGACAAATTCCTGCCGCCACTGGTCGCCCGAGCCGCAATAATGGATGCCGCCTCCGCCCAGCCCTGTCAGGACCTTTTCGTTGGCGGGCTGGATAAAGTCGGTGTACATGCGCGCGGAAAGCAGCGTCGACGAGTCGTCCTTGATCAGGCAATGGCCTTTGATTACCGACCAGTGCAGGCAGTTAAAACCATCGCCAACCGACTGGGTACTGAGAGAGCTGAAGGCGCGGCAGACCTTAATGTAAGTCTCGGCCACCAGGTCCAAGAGCTCCCGAACAAGCTCTGGGCAGTCATAGAGCGCGGTCAGGATCTCGCCCCCCCAGAGTTGCATGGCGATATCAAAAGGGCCCTGCAGGTCCGGTTGGGTAACGTGGATGGCCGCACTGCACTTGGGATAGGGGGCCAGCGCCTGGCGATAGTAAGCCATGGTGTCTGCGACCTGGCGATAGATCCCGGTCTCCAGCTCTGGCAGTCCGCGGGCCAACCAGGCCTTGGTACGTTCTGGACCGACCCCCTCCGTCCAGGGAAAGTTGTCCTCGACCTGGCAGACCTTTGCGCCAAAGAGCGAGGCGATCACGCCATTGCCATAGTTGGCTCTGATCTGCAGGGGGAAATCGTCCTTCAGCAGAACACTATTGACTACACTGGGTATGGGTCCCAGACCGGCCGAAGCATCAACCAGCTCATTGACCAGCATCTTGACCGGATCACGAAAGGCCTGGCTGTAGGGGTAATACGGAAAGCGTTGAGAGGGAGGGGCACCAACGGTCACCGGTGGGTGGTCCACATGTTCCCAGCTCAGTGCGCGCCGCTGGCGCTCCTCTACCCGGGCGACGTGGTCCAGGTCCAAATGCTCCTCGAGCCAGTCGAGGATCAAAGTCAGCACTGAAGTTGGGTCAGATGCGGCTACGGTCATGAGTTACCTTTCTTGGTCGGGCAAGATACCGTCCTGTTTTGCCCGGTTGCCGGGATGGTGGGGCAAGATGGCATCTTGCCCTACCCGAATCTAGGCCGGTGCATCCTCCAGGTCCCAGCGCTCCAGGAAGAAAACGACCGGCCTCAGCCCATCGGTACAACAGGCAGTCGCTGTACCCGGTTCTGCCATCCAGGGGTAATTGGCGCCGAACCGCAGGCCGCTGATGTAGCGATAGATGTCATCAAAGGCAGCCTGGCAGAAACCCCGCGGCGGTTCGCCCACGTCAAGCATGAACTCGTCACCCACATCAAATAGGGGACACACCGGCTCAAAACCTGGCGCGCTGCCGCCACCGCCTTTGGGGTGCACGTCCCTCATGTCCAGCTTGTTGATCACCGTAACCTTGATTCTGGGAATGCTCATACGTTTCTTTCTCCAGGCGTGTCTCTCACTTTAGCCATCCTCGGCCAGCATGCCGTCGAACAGCAGCACCAGATACATCAACGCACGCGGGATGTGAAAGGCCGACTTGACCTTGGACCCTTTGTCGCCCACCTTGACACTGCCGTCGCGATAGAGATACTTGTACCACTCACCATATTCCGGATCGTAAAAGTGCTGCTGAGTGTAGTCGTGCACGTGCTGAAAGTGCTGCCAAAAGTCATCACGCTCACTCAGGTGGGCAGCCAGGGCCAGAGTGTAGAGCGCCTCGGAATGGACCCACCAGATCTTGCTGGCCCAGCCCTCCCCCAGATCCTTGACAACCTGGGGCACATAGGGCTCTTTGCCCTCAGGATCGACAAAAGCCAGGATACCGCCCTGCTCGTGGTCGAAGCCCTTTTCGACCATCCACTCGCAGATCTGGATGGCCCTTTCGACCATCGCACGGTCGCCTCGAGCACGGGCCTCGTGCAGCACGAACCACATCGACTCCAGTGCATGACCAGGGTTGATCATGCGCCCTTCATGGCTATCTACTAATCCCCCGTCGCGGGCTACCATCTCAAACAGAACCCGCTGTTCGTCCTTGGCAAAAACGTTCAGCACCTTGTCCAGGCAGTAGTCGGTGATGGGACGGGTGCGCTCCTGGCCCAGCACCGGGGCTGCCACGTTCGCAACGTTGACGGTGATCATGTAAGGCCCATGGTAGAGATACTGGGGGTTGAGGGTGAAGTGATGATATTGGTCAAAGGCGGGATCGTAGAGATTCCGCTGATAGCGGTCAAATGCCTGGTGTATGAGGTCCAGGTCCTCGTCACTGCCTGAAGCCAGCGCATACTCACAGAGGGCCAGGATGGCAAAACCGTCGGTGAAGAGCGAAAGGTTGGGAACGACCACGTTCCCCTGCCGGTCGAGGTGGTAATACCAGCGACCACCGCCAGCGTGGGCACGTTCGACCAGGAAATCACGGCCGTGGCGAGCGAGGTCCAGCCATTTTTGGCGCTTCTCTATCTGGTTGTATAGGGCTGAGAACATCCAGACCTGCCGGCCCTGGCACCAGGTATACTTGTCACCGCTGGTGAGTTGCCCCTCCCGGTCAAAGCAGGTCAGATATCCACCATACTCCCGGTCCTGGGTACGCTCCTCCCAGAAGGGCATGATGTCATCCAGGAGGTGCTGCCGGTAGAAGCCGGCATATGCTTGCAGTTCGTCTCTGGTCGGGCCCATATTGGCCTCCTCTCTCGTGGTAGCAGACCCCTTGCGCTTGTGCGGCTGGATTCATTCCCAGCGCCTGATCGCGCGCCTGGCGGGGCGCACTATAGTGGCTCAGATGACGCCATCGTCGCCGATGGCGGTGTCGGCAAAAAAGTTATCCTGCCGCAGACTGGGCATCGAGACCTCCAGCAGGAGCGCAGGCCCCACGCCGGTGAAAGAATGGCGCTGGCCGGGCGGCATCACCAGGGTGTCTCCTTCTTGCAGGATCATCTCTTCCCCGTCTACAATCAAGCGGAGCGTGCCCTTAACCAAAAAAAAGGTCTCGTGCTTCATGCCATGATGGTGGTAGGGGCAGGTCTGGCCGTCAGCGACAAAGAGGAATTTGCCGCAATAGCCGGTCTCTTTGTCGTTGGCCACCCAGTATTCAATCTCGCCGATCTCATCGAACCTGCCCAGGCCAAAGTCCAGAGCCAGCGGCTCGACGGCAGGCATCGTCAGGCCCCAAGCCCGGATCGTATCCTGGCAGTATACCAGGGCCCGGGCACGCTTCTCGCCAGTAATCTGAAAGGGAAAATCCAACTCCTCGCTCATGATTCATCTCCTTGGTTCGCTTTCCAGCTTTCTGACAACCTATCCAGCAAAGGCCCATCAATCTGCCGCCCCATCTCCCGCCAGGCCAGGAACAGGGTTCCGACCACGGGCTCAAAGGCAGGCTGAGGGAATAAAGCCTTGGGCAGCACCTTCCGGACAGCCGCTTGAAAAGAAGGGACGAGGTAGCGGCTCTCGTGGCGTAGGCCGCCCGTGAAATAGACCTTCACCGGTGCGCCCTGCATGTCCAGTGCCCGGGCTACCGCCACTGCCGCCTCGGCCAGGTATTGGCCGGCCTCTCTAAGAAGCCCTTGAGCTGTGGCATCTCCCCTGGCCGCGATCCGGGCCACCAGCGGGGGCAACCCGGCGATGTCCTGGAATCGAATCTCTCCACCCAGGATGGCGTACTTGAGCCCCACCGGGTCGGAGGCCTGAAAATGGCGCAGTATTGGATCGACCATCTGTGTCGGGGGATCGCGACCATCCAGGGCGCGGAAGACGCTGTTGATGGCAGCTCGTCCGATGTTATAGCCGCTGCCCTCGTCTCCCACAGCATAGCCCCAGCCACCGGCCGCCCACGAGCGGCTGTCCTCCGTGAACCCATAGGCCACGGCCCCGCCACCAGCGATGACGACGATGCCAGGCTGTCCAGCGCTGGCGCCCAGGAGATTGGTCACAGCATCGTGGACCACCCGGTAGCGTCTGGCCCGGACCGCATCCTCCACGGCCCGCTGAAAGGCCTCTATCAAGGGAGAACTTGGCTCTGCACCTGACATACCCAGGACGGCCATCTCAAAAACCACATTTTCCCACGACCCAATGATGAGCGCATCCTCCAGGATTTCCCGCAACCGGCGTTCCAGGCTTTCGGAAAAATCGCCGTCGAGATTGGAAAACGCGGAGGCGACTTGAGCATATCCAACCACCTGGCCGTCCAGGGTCGCCAGCACCACCTTGGTCGATGTCTGGCCACCGTCCACGCCCAAGATGAACTCCGACATGTTTTCTCCACCATAGATCAGACCTCAGAAGGCACGAACCTCCGGCTTGATGGAGACCTCCAAGGTCTGTATTAGGTTCTAGGTTCCAGAAAAATGCGCCCGAATGGCGTCGACGAAGCGGAGTGTGATGTCATCGGGCCGGGTGATGGCCGTCCCCACGACCACCGCATGGGCTCCGAGTTCAAAAGCTTTGCATACCTGAGACGGGGTCCAATATAGACCTTCGGCCACGACCGGGACGGACAGGTTCTGGGTCAACTGGCGCAACAGGTCAAAATCAGGCGTTTCCCGGCCATGGAGAGCAAAGGTTGGAGCCACCAGGTCTGCCCCCAGATCCTGCGCCCGCAGCGCCCCGTCAAAAGTGGCAATGTCGGCCATGATCACCAGGCCCAGTTCCTCACGTGCCCGAAGGAAAAGATCTCCCAGGCGCGTACCATCCGGGCGCTCCACGCGGCGGCTGTCCACGGCAACAATGTCCGCTCCGGCGCGGGCCACCGCAGCGGCTTCTTCAAAGGTAGCTGTGATCCATAGCTGGCCTGCCGCATCGTGGCTCTTCTGGATGCCAATGATGGGCAGACGCGGCTCGTGGTGCAGAGCCGTGGCAAGTGCCGCAGCAATTGCCGCAATATCCTCCACTCCGTTGGCGCGGATACCAACTGCGCCACCCTTCTCCGCCGCCTGGGCCATAGCCGCCATGTAAATCGGACCGTGCAGCGGGCTGTCAGGCCAGGCCTGACAAGAAACGATCAGCCCATTGTGGATACGCTCGATCGGATTCATTCATCAGCTCCTGGCGCGCCGGCACGGGCGCCGCGGATGAAAAGATCCACCCTCTCCGGCGGGGTGGTCAGGGTGACCGGGCTGCCCAGGCCCGCAATGAAGGCGCCATCGTACCCGGCCATACGCACCTGTCGCGCCACCTCAGCAACCAACTCGGTCTCGGCAGCTTTCTCGACCATACCATAGGCGTCGACATTGCCCATGAGACAGAGATCGGGACCTATGGAGGCCCGGACCTCGCCAATCTCAATGACAAAGCTCTTTTTGCTCTCTTCCACCATCAGGGCATCAATTGGCAATTGGCGAAGCGCAGGTAGGCGGGGCATAACGTCACCGCAAAAATAGAGGATGCTCTTGAGCTCCATACGGCGAAGCTGCTCGAACAGCCGCTCTTCATAGGGTAGTACAAAGCGCTCGTACATGCGGGGCGAGATGATGTCCGCTGAGACCAGGCACTCCTCGATGCGGATGCCGTGCCCGCCGGCATCCTTGAAGGCCTGGGCATACTCCAGCGTGGCCTGCAGCGAGGCATCCATGATCTCAAATACCAATTTGGGTGCGTCGTACAGGGCCGTCAGCATGCCCTCAAAGCCCAACAGGTCATAGAGCATCCAGAATGGGGCGCTGCCGCCGGCATAGATAAAAAAGTCGTCGCCCTTCTCGCCAGCCAAGATCTCAACCAGGCGCATATTGCCGCGGGCCGCGCGGGAAGACTCTTGATGCTGCGCCAGTTCTTGCCTCAAGCTGTCCTGGCCCAGGCCAAGTTGGTGGGTCCATTCGAGCCTCCGGCGTATCTCTTCCGTCTTGGATTCCTGGCCATCCAGCAGCAGTTGGCGGCGCTCTCCGGCTGCGCGGTCTAGCTCAAAAACCTGGTCACCTTCCAGCACCAACTCGCGCTGGCCCAACACCCCGGGGATCGGGACGCCAGAGACTTGGAGCCAGTCATCCTGCTCCTGGAAGCAGGTATGGGCTTGCAGGAGAGCTTGAGCCCGAATTTCTACATCCTCGTCGGGATCCAGACGCACGCGCCCCTCACGCTCCAGGCGCGGGCGATAGGCTGACACGTAGGCCCCTTCGATGCGTTCGGCAAGGTAGAGGAGCATATAGTCGACGGCCACCGGGGTAACAGGTGGTCGTCCGCCCGCCAGGGCACTGAGCAAACGATCCTTGCCGGTCATGGCATCTCGCTCCATCCTCCGCCTAGCTGATCTTTAGCTTGAACCAGCGGATATTAGAGACACAGTCTTCGTAGCCCCAGAAGGCGACAAAGACCGTCCCATCCGGCAGGGCAGTGATGCAGGGAGCGCCGAAGCGCAGCACCTGAAAGTTCTCTACCATATTCTCAGACGCGCCGGTCAGGCCTGAGGCGCCCGTTCCCCAAAGTCCGAGGCAGGAATCGTTTACCCAGTCGTCGCCCTCCAAATGGGACAGGTTCGCCCAGAGGCCTGGCTCGTCGGTGCGGCGGTATATGGACAAGATCCGCCCATCGGGGAGGACAAAGGGAGTCAAGGTCTGGCCCATGAGCCCCGTCGATGCCGGCGTGGACCACGTTGCGCCGCGGTCATCGCTGATGGCATACTGGTTGGGCCGGTCCTGGGCCGCAGCCCGATCGTAGGCCCAGGCGACTGCAAGCAGTCGATCATCGGCCAGCTCTACGATCTTGGACTCCCAATAGACAACATGCTGCTCCGGGTCCCTCATCACCGCCACGTATTCCGGCCAGGTTACACCGTGGTCGTAGGAAACGAGGGCCAGCATCATATGGCCGTTGGGATTGTACCCGTCCCAGCCTTGCCAGGTGGAGGTGGGCAGAACCCACCTGCCGTCCTGCAAGGGCGTGATAGGGCAGCACAGCTCAAAGCCCGGACCAACCAACGGAGGAGCTATGGGTACGGGTTCGCTCCACGTGCGGCCATGGTCGGTCGAACGCAGAAGCAAAAGCTCAGTCGGAACAAAGCCCAGATTCTCCGGGTTGGTAAGCCCCTCTTCCGGATGATCGCTTCGGTCAGACCGCACCATAAAGGCCAGCAATTCACCACCTGGCAGAGCGGTAAGCCGGGACCCATCCGAAGTGAGGCGATCTGTCATACCGGGGTAGATGGGGCCGAGCAACTGCCAGCTTTCGCCCTGGTCACCCGAGCGCGCGATATAAGTATGGCAATCAGGGGATTCGAATGCCTCGCCCAGCACCAGCGAGCAGAGCAGATCGCCATTGTCCATGAGCACCACAGAGGGAAAATAGGCATGAATGCTGCGCACGTGTGCTTTTGGGTTGCGATAAACGAGGCCTGTTCCGGTGCATTCGATCTCAGAGCCCATTGCAGTCATTTGAACGACGCCTCCTGGCAAAGACCAGAACATAGCATAGCACATTTCCCTCTCGTGTCAAGTTGGTTGGTCAATAGTAGCCAAAACAGAACAAGATTTGACATGAGCCTATTCCTATGATATGATGCACTCCGTCGCGCAGGTCGTGGCCGGCTTCAGATGGCAGATGTTGTTCATTTATGCTCGTTTCTGCGCCATTACGACCAGCAACGTACATGGGCTTTGATCCGATTGCATGACGCACGCGAGAGCATCTTTGCGCCCTTTAGGCCAGGTAGATGACGATTGTGATTGCCGCTGAAAGACTCGAACGCATCGACCAGATGGTTCGCTGGATCGGGCAGCCTTCCTTCGACGCCCCCTTTACCGCATGTGTACGGCACTCCGTGCCAAGAGAATGCGAAAACAGCCAGATTGCGGTCGAGCTGATCTGTGGCAGTCAAGTAAACCCTCGAAAGCATGGCCTTATCCGGTCGCGATGCCTGCCTGCAGGGTCCTGCACGTCAAGGGCACATCGCAATCTGGGCGATACCTGTTGAAGCACCCAGTACCCTAAGGCGCACTCTGCATCCACAATAAACAAGGAGAAAAGGATGAAAATCTCGGAAGTCAAAAAAGTCATGCGAGGGCCCTTGGCCCCTGTGCTGACGGTCTACAAGGAAGACCTGTCCCTCGATCTGGACGCGACCCAGGAGAATGTGGACCAACAGATCCGCCGCGGGATGGCCAAGGGGAAAGGCATTCTGCTCGCCGCCGGCGCAGGCGGCGATTTTCCCCTCCTGAGCCACGACGAGCGCAAGGCCGTCATTAAGGCCGTTGCGGAGGCTGCCGGAGACCGGGGAACGGTACTGGGTACTGCCCAGTCGCCCCTGACCCAGGAAGCGATTGAATTTGCCCAATGGAGCCAGGAGGTTGGCTGCTATGGCATCCAGCTCAGCCCCACTTGGTACTATCCACCCAATGAGGCCCAGGTCTACGCACACCTAAAAGCCGTGGCTGAGAGCATTGACATCTGCGTCATGGTCTACCACACACCCTGGCTCGGCTCTGAGATCAGTAACGACATGTTCCTGCGCCTGGCACAAGAACTGCCAAACGTACGGGCCATCAAGTGGAGTTCTCGGGATGCAGCCATCGTGATGGATGGCTACATCGGGCTCTCGGACACATACGCCATGATCAACAATCACCCCAGTCTGCTGCAGGCGGCGTTGATGGGAGCCACAGGCTTTGTCACCCATCTGGCCAACGTCTGGCCCGAGCATCAGGTAGCCTTGTGGGAGATGCTCGAGCGTGGAGAGTACCAGGCGGCAAACCAGGAATTCGTAAAGGTCCAGTGGCCCTGGCGCGGCCTGCGTGCCTGGGCCTCCAACAACGTCGCCCGAGGCGAGTCCCTGGCGGTCAAACCCGCCGCCGAGATGACCGGCTTTCACGGCGGTCCCAGCCGGCCGCCCATGGTCACCTTTAACGAGGACCAGCGGGCTCACGTACGCTCAATCCTGGAGAGCATGGGCGCTCCCTTGGTTTAATACCTATCCGAGAATGCTTTGGACGCCCTTCGAATACGGGGGCTGAGAGCGAATTTTCGCCGAGTTTTCAGCAGGAGGAGAAGAGATGGCACAGGAGCCGGATCTGCGTCTGGCGATGTTGGGCATGGTAGATGGCAATGGCCACCCCTACTCATGGAGCGCCATGTTCAACGGTTACGATCCTGAGGTAATGGCTGACTGCCCCTATGCTGGGATCCCCGAATACCTGGACAAGGAACCCAAAGAGACGCTCCAAATCCCGGGCGCGCGGGTGACCCACATCTGGGCCGACGACCCTGCAGACGCGGTGCACGTGGCCCGCGCCAGCCTCATTCCTCATGTCGTGGCTCGAGCGGAAGACGTCATCGGCCACGTGGACGCGGTGATCGTCGCGACCGACATGGGCTACGAGCACGTGGAGCGCTGCCGCCCCTTTGTGGAAGCCGGCCTGCCCGTCTTTGTGGACAAGCCTTTGACCGATAATGAGCCGGACCTGGTACAGTTTGGGGAATGGGTGAGGGCAGGTAAGCGCATCATGTCCTCAAGCTGCATGCGTTACGCCAAGGAATTCTGGCCGTACCGGACTTCAACCCACGAATTGGGCGAGTTGCGCTACGCTTCCATCACGACGCCCAAGAGCTGGGAGCGCTATGGTATCCACGCCCTGGAGGGGGTATATCCAATCCTGGGTCCAGGGTTTGTCTCGGCTCGCAACACCGGCACGGAGGATCGCAACATTGTCCACCTGGAGCACGAGTGCGGCGCCGACGTGGTCATTGCCGCCATCAGCGATATGTATGGCGCCTTTGGGGCGCTGACCCTGGCCGGAACCAGCGGGCACGTCGCAGTCAGCTTTGGCGACACGTTCTATGCCTTCAGGACCCAACTCGTGGCCTTTGTCGAGTATCTGCGGACGGGTCAACGGGCGTTCCCGTTCTCGGAAACGGTCGAGATGATAAAGATCATCATTGCCGGCATTCGCAGTCGTGAGGAAGGCGGGCGCAAAGTGCTACTGGTCGAGATCGAGGGCTAGGCCATGGCCATGACTGAGCGCGAGCGGCTGCTGGCGGTCTACCGTGGGGAGACGCCAGACCGCGTACCCTTTTTCCTGGACCTCTCCCACTGGTTCTACCAGAAACACAGCATTCCTTTCGATCTATCGGTACCGCACCTGGAGCCCGAATGGGATCTGATCGACTATCACAAAAAAGTGGGTGCGGGATTCTACGTGCCCAACCTCAATTCTTACTTTGACGTGACCCTGCCCCCCGACGTGGTGGCCACGACGACCAAAGAAATGACAGGCCAAGGGCCCGAGATCACCTGGCGCATCGAGACGCCTATCGGCGCCATCGAGCGCAAGCGCCAGTGGGAGGAGCAGAGCTACTCCTGGAACGTCTCCAAGTGGGGCGTGCGCACAGAGCAGGATCTGCGCGTGCTGGGTTATGCCCTCGGCCACTACCAGTATCAGCCCGCATGGGAACGCTATACCCCATGGGTAGAGTCCCTGGGCGACTATGGCGTGGTGTATATCTCTGTCGGCTACAGCGCCATGGGCCACCTGCTGGGCTATTGGATGGGCATCGAAGGTACTATCTATGCCTCGGTCGATATGCCCGGCGTTCTGCGCGAGGTAGTAGACCAGATCAACAACAACATCTTGAACTGTGTGGACATGGTCTGTCAGAGCCCGGCCGAAGTCATCATCATGGGCGATAATTTCAGCGGCGACATCCAGCCGCCGAGCTTTTTCAAGAGGTGGTCGGAGCCGTTTTACGCGGAAGCGATCCGGCGCGTGCGCGAGGCGGGCAAGTACAGCGCCATCCATATTGACGGCCGCCTGAAGGGTATTCTCAGGTGTTTTGCTGATCTGGGCGCTACTTGCGCCGACGCCGTAACGCCTGCCCCGATGGGAGATCTCACCCCGCGCCAGTGCCGTGAGGAAGCCGGGCCAGAAATGGTACTTTCGGGTGGGGTGCCGCCCAACCTCTGGCTGCCAGAGGTCAGCGACGAGACGTTCAAACATTCGGTGCTGGATTGGCTGGAGATCCGCAAGCTGAGTCCCGGTCTCGTGGCCAACGCCGGCGACCAAGTGCCGCCCGGCGCGCCGGAATACCGCATCGAGATGATGCGCGAGTTGGTGGAAGAACACGGGAGGTACTGATGGTAGAGAACTGGACGTTCACGGACCTGGACGGTCAGGTGGCGCAAGAGCTGCAAGATTTCCTGCCGGAGCGTGTTTTTGACGCCCATGCCCACGTCTATCGCGTAGACGATCTAAACGTGGAGGGAGCGGGTCTGTTCGGGGAAGGGCCGCCAGAGGTGGGCACCGGTACCTGGCGCGAGTTCGGCGCCAGGATTTTCGGGGAAGCCCGGCTGCAGGGGGGGCTGTTCCTGGCTACGCCCACGGCCAACTGCAACCCAGAGCGCGTCAACGCCTATCTGCTCGCCCAACTCGAGGCTGAGCCTGGCAGCCGCGGCTCGATCCTGGTCACGCCGGATGACACAGCCGCGGGGCTCGAGCCCCTGCTACAGCACCCACAGGTAGTGGGTTTCAAGCCCTATCACGTTTTCAGCTACGACAAACCCACTTTCCAGGCACCCATCCCCAGCTACCTGCCCGAATGGGCCTGGGAAGTGGCTGATGCGCGGGGCTTGACCATCACGCTGCACATGGTCAAGAGTCTGGCCCTAGCCGACCTTGACAACCAGCACCACATCCGGAGCATGTGCCTCAAATACCCTGGCGCCCAGCTTGTCCTGGCCCACGCGGCGCGGGGCTTTCACGCCCCCAACACAGCCAGGGGCCTGCATGCCCTCCGGGGGCTGGAGAACGTCTGGTTCGACATGTCAGCGATTTGCGAGCCGGAGGCCCTGGTCGCCATCCTGCGCGCCTTTGGCCCGCGGCGGCTGCTTTGGGGCAGCGATTTTCCCGTCTCCGAGTCGCGGGGCCGGGCAGTGACGGCGGGAGACGGCTTTGTCTGGCTCCAGGCGGACACCGTGAACTGGGACAAGGTTTCTCCGGAATGCCAGCCGGTTCTCGTCGGGCTGGAATCGCTCCGAGCGCTGAAAGGGGCCGCCGACAGTTTTGGCCTGAACGATGAGGATGTACAGGATGTCTTTTGTGACAACGCCTGGCGCCTGCTGAGTCTCAAGCCCGAGTCCGGCACGCTGACGCAGGATCGATACAGAGAGGCCAAGCAGCGTATTCCCGGCGGCGTACAGTTGCTCAGCAAGCGGCCCGAGCAATTTGCCCCGGACCAATGGCCGGCCTATTTCCGCGAGGCGCGTGGCTGCGAAATATGGGATCTGGACGGCCGGCACTACTGGGACATGTCCATCAACGGCATCGGGGCCTGCCTGCTGGGCTACCGCGACCCGGAGGTGACACAGGCCGTGCTACGGCGGGTCAACCTGGGCGCCATGTCTACCCTGAACCCACCGGAGGAGGCCGACCTGGCCGATCTGCTGTGTGAGATCCACCCCTGGGCCGAGCAGGTTCGCTTTGCCCGCAGCGGGGGGGAGATCGCTGCCATCGCTGTGCGCATTGCCCGGGCGACGACGGATCGCTCGCTGGTGGCCATCGGCGGCTATCATGGCTGGCACGACTGGTACCTGGCCGCTAACCTGGGAGATGATGATTCCCTACGCGGCCACCTGCTGCCGGGCCTGGAGCCACTGGGGGTTCCTCGAGAGTTGCGCGGAACGGTCCTGACCTTTCAGCACGGCGACCGGGAAGCGCTGCAGAATATCCTGGACGAACATGGAGACCGTCTGGCGGCTGTGATCATGGAACCGTGCCGCCACCACGATCCGGAACCAGGCTATTTGGACTTTGTGCGCGAGGGTGCACACCGATGCGGGGCCCTGCTGATCTTTGACGAGATCTCGATCGGCTGGCGCCTGGCCTGCGGGGGGGCACACCTCAGGCTCGGCATCGAGCCGGACATGGCGATCTTTGCCAAGTCCCTGGGCAATGGGCATCCCATTGCGGCCGTCATCGGCACGCGGGAAGCGATGGATGGTGCCCATGCGTCCTTTATCAGCAGTACCTACTGGACGGAGAGCGTCGGTCCGGCCGCGGCCCTGGCAGCGGTGCGCAAGATGCAGGCGTTGGACGTTCCAGCGCACGTCGCGTGGGTCGGGGAGACTGTGTCGGGATTCTGGCAACGCTACGGCGAGCGGCATGGCCTGCCTGTGGTGACCGGCGATGGTTATCCCTGCCTGGCCCATTTCCGGTTTGACCATGAACTGGCGGACGAAGCTGAGGACGCTCTACACCCAGCTCATGCTGGAGCGCGGCTTCCTGGCCAGCCCCTCGATCTATGCCACGCTGGCCCACACGGAGGAGATCCTCGGGCTTTACGGCGAGGCAATTGACGAGGTCTTTGCCGAACTCGCGGCTGCCCTGGCAGCAGGCGACGTCCAGGTACGGCTCAAAGGGCCGGTGGCCCATACTGGCTTCAGGCGGCTGATCGACTAGGCGGGCACAAGCTACAGCCAGCGGCCGATCCACTGCCGGCAGCACAGGGAGAGTGCGAAGCATGACATCACGTCCTTGCAGGCAGGTGGGAGAACATCGTCGCCTTTTTTCAGGCCATTGAGGAGTTCGGATATTATCGAGAGAACCGACTGTAAAGATTTGAAACGTAGTAGAGCGTCGAACAAGTTGGTGTAGCGGACGGCTGGCCGCCGCCGCTGAACAGGGGTGAGCCAAGGGAATGCGGATCGAGGGTAACGCACAAGGAGGGGAGGAATGATCAAGCCTAGAATCGGATTTGTTGTCTACGGAGTTCACAAAGACGGCCTGCTTGATCCTATGGGCGTGCCTTTCATCGACGACGAACTGATCGAGAATGCTCAAGAGTCCCTTCGCAACGCAGGGCTGGAACTTGTCGTCCATGACCTGGTCATTGCCTCAAAGCAAGAAGCGCGGGAGTGCTTTTCCAAGTTCAAAAAGATGGAAGACGTGGATGCCTTGATCCTGTTCTCAGGGACGTGGGTCTGGGCCGCTCACCTGATCGGCCCGCTCCGCGACTATTCGTTCACAGGCAAGGGCATCGTGCTCTGGACCCATCCCGGTTCGCAGGGCTGGCGGCCGGTCGGCGGCCTGGTCCTGCACGGCGCGCTCAAAGAGGTCGGCATCCAGCACCGCTTCGTGTACGGCAGCCACGACGCCCCCATAGAGATCAACCGCATCGTCTCCTACTGCCGGGCCAGCCACGAGAAGAACCAGCTGAATATGGGCACCATTGGCGCTTTCGGCGGACGTGGCATGGGCCAGACCTGCGGCGTGGCCGACCCCTCCCAGTGGATGAGGGTCTTTGGGCTGGATATTGACAGCCGCGACACCACCGAGCTGATCGAGACGGCCAAGCTGATTTCCCCGGAAGAGGTCCAGAAGGCGCGGGGCGAGATCCAGCCGCTTTTTTCCGACCCCATCCCTGACGACGAGATGGCCGAGCGCTCCATCCGGCTGTATCTGGCCATCAAGAGAACCATCGAAAAAGAGGGTTGGGATTTCTACACGATCCAGTCCTTCCCCGGCCTGGGCGACGATTACAGCGCCACCTGCTTGGCCCAGAGCATGATGCTGGAACACGGCGTCGGCACCTCCACCCTCAGCGACTTCAACACGTGCCTGACGGTCAAGCTGATCACCGACTTGAGCCAGGAGCGGGTGTATTACGGCGACCTACAGCACATCGACAAATCGAGCAACGAGATCAAGATCATCGGCGACGGGACCTGTCCGCCCTCCCTGGCGGGTGAAGTCGGACCGGCGGGCTTTGCCGAACACGGCATCCCCACCGAAGGCGAAGCCGGCGGTTTGTCCGTCAAGCTGGTCTGCAAGGCCGGCGAGGGCGTGCTGGCCCGCCTGGGCCGCGTCAAGGGCCGGTTCAGGATGGTCGTCACCCGTTGCTCTGTCTTCGAGCCGCCCGCCGAGCAGTTGCAAGAGCGCCGCCTGGAGTGCGGCATCCCCTTCTGGCCCCACGCCTTTGTCACCGCCCACTGCGACATAGACGCGTTGATCGACACCTGGAGCAACGAGTACGCGGTGCTCGGCTACGGCGAGCACCTGTATGACGATCTATTGGCTTTCTGCGAGCTGACGGGTATCGAGGCCATCGCGCTGTGACGCCAGACACAGGGAGAAAGACAACGAATCCGCTCTATTTCCGCGACCACAGCCGGAAGGAACTCCTGGAACACGTCGGGCACATGGACCAGGTGGCGGGCGTCCAACTGCTCGAAGCCGGCGATGGGTTGGCGCGAGGCAGCCGGGTGCTCCAGGTATGGACCGGCACCGGGCTGTCGTTCGACGTTCTAGCCGACCGGGCGCTGGACATCTCCGCCTGCCGCTACAAGGGCGTTCCCCTGGCCTGGATTTCGCCAGTCGGCGACGTCCATCCCAGTTACTACGAGCCGGATGGCGCGGGTTGGCTGCGCTCCTTCCAGGGCGGCCTGCTGGTCACCTGCGGCCTGGACCACTTTGGCTACCCCTCCGACGACGGGGGCGAAGCATTGGGCCTCCACGGACGGGTGAGCAACCTGCCCGCCCGCTACGTGAGGCACCGCGCGGCCTGGCAGGGCGACGAGTACAAGCTCGAGGTCAGTGGGCAAGTGCGCCAGGCGCGGGTATTCGGCGAGAATCTGGTGTTGCGCCGGCGCATCTCGACGCGCCTGGGCTCCAATCGGATATGGATCGAGGACGAGGTTGCCAATGAGGGCTTTGCACCCCAGCCACACATGATCCTCTATCACTTCAACCTGGGCTTTCCCCTGCTCAGTGAGGACACCCGCCTGCACGTCGAGGTAGAGGGCACGGCCCCGCGCGATGCCGATGCAGAGGCCGGGCTGGCTGATTGGATGAGGTTTCAGCCGCCGACCGAGGGGTACCGGGAGCAGGTCTTTTGCCACGTGCCCAAAGTCGGTGCCGACGGACGGGTCCGGGTGGGGTTGGAGAATCCGACTCTGGGCCTGGGCTTGCGCTGGACCTACGACCGGGCCAGTCTGCCACACCTGTTCCAGTGGAAAATGATGGGCCAGGGACTGTACGTGCTCGGGGTGGAGCCAGCCAACAGCAGCGGGATGCAGGGCCGCGCCTCTGCCCGGCAGAGCGGCGACCTGCCCTATCTGGCGCCAGGTGAGAGCCGCCGCTACGCGCTAGAGCTCGAGGTGGTCGAGAGTTCGCAGTCGAGGTAGCGGCAGAGTGATGAGAGGAGGAATTATCCTATGAACTCGTTGCATAGCCGTCCGGCCATTGACGCTCACGTACACGTTCATCCGGACTCAATAGCCGACCTAGCATTCATCATGAAGGCCAACAATCTGAGCCAGGTGGTGAACCTGGGCATCCTGGAATTGCTCGGCATCCCGGTCGAAGAGGGGATGCGTACTTTCCGCCGGGCGCTAGGCCAGCATATGGCCTATTTTTCCACACCCGATTTCAGGGATACCTCTCCTGGCTTTGGCCGGCGCATGGCGGACGAACTGGCACGCAGAGTGGAAGCCGGGGCCGCCGGTCTCAAGATCTTTAAGGAGCTGGGGTTGCGGCACAAGGACGCCAGCGGCAACCTCATCCCCGTGGACGATCCGCGCCTGGACCCCCTGTGGGCCATGGCCAGCGAGCTGGGCGTGCCCGTGCTCATCCATACCGCCGACCCGGTGGCCTTTTTCCAGCCGCTGGAACCAGACAACGAGCGATGGGAGCAATTGCAGGTCCATCCTGACTGGCACTTTGGCGGGCCCGAGTTCCCCGGCCACGACGACCTACTGGCCCAACGAAACCGCGTCATCGAGCGGCATCCGGAGACCACGTTCATCGGCGCGCACCTGGGCAACTACCCGGAGGATCTGGCCTACGTGGCTGCCTGCCTGGAGCGCTATCCCAACTTTAGCGTGGACACCAGCGCCCGCATCGGCGAGTTTGGCCGTCACCCTGTCGATAAAGTGCGAGCCTTCTTTGCCAAGCACCAGGATCGCATACTCTTTGGTACCGATTCAACAATCGGCTGGGACGCCTCTGACGGAGTACCGGAGAGTGTGACAGAGTTGAACCTCTTCTACGATGCGCACTGGCGCTACTTTGAGACCGACGCACGACAGATAGAGGATCCATTCTACCCCATCCACGGTCACTGGCATGTGGATGCTCTCGATCTGCCGGACGAGGTGTTGGACAAGCTGTACATTCAGAATGCGCGACGGCTGATCCCCGGCTTGCAGGTTTGAGCCACACCACACAACGACGTTCTGCTATCAAGCTGGTGGAGGTGTGCTGGTTCAGCGTGTGGGGTTCCATATCCACGAACAGTATGAAACAAGGGGAGTTCCACGATGAACAGGGTGACTGTCAGCCAAGTGGAGCAAATCCAACGAGCGACCAAAGATCTGCTGGAAAACGTCGGTGTGCAAGTGATGCACCATGGGCTGTTGTAGCGCACCTGCACTGCGGGGGTGCAGCCGGCCGTGCTCACCGTGGTCCTGGATGCCAAGCGCATCAACGAGGCGCAGTCCTTGATCGACTTTTTTGAAGGGGGCGAGTCGTGAAGTTTTTACAGGTAGGCCTGGGTTCCATGGGCAAGCGGCGCATTCGCTGCGTGCACGACCTGCGCGCGGGGGAGGTGATCGGCTTTGATCTGCGGGCCGATCGCCGTGAGGAAGCGGAGCGCCTGTACGGCATCCGCACGGTGCAAGACTTTGAGGCGGGCCTGGCGACCGAGCCGGACGCTGTCATCATCTCCACCCCGCCCAACCAGCACGTCGAATACGGGCTGGCGGCGCTGGCCGCGGGCAAGCCGTTCTTTGCCGAAGAGACGATCATGCTCGACCCGGGGGCGCTGGATCCGCTCATCGCCGCTGCTGAGACGAGCGGCTTACTCGCTGCCCCCAGTTGTACCATGCGTTCCCACCCAGCCATCAAGCAGATCAAAAAAGTTCTCGAAAGCGGGGAAATCGGCCAGCCGTGGAACTTTAACGCCCACTGTGTAAGCTACCTGCCCGGCTGGCATCCCTGGGAGCGTGTCCAGGATTTCTACGTCCGCAGCCGGGTCAGCGGCGGCGGGCGGGAGATGGTGGCTTTCGAGCTGGACTGGCTGGAATGGCTTTTTGGACCGGTGACGTCTGTGGCTGCCGATATCGGCAAGAGATCGGACCTTCCTGCCGATATCGACGACACCTTCCAGATGTTGTGGCACTTTGCCGGGGGGCTGCCCGGCAGCCAGACCGTCAGTGTGGCCTACCACGTGCCGGGGCGGGGAATAGAGATCAGCGCTAGCGAGGGACAGATCATTTGGAACGGCCGCATCCACCAGGTTGCCGTCTATACCGCCGGCGACGGCAAGTGGCGGCGGTACATGGAAACGGACAGCTTGGTTTTTGGCTACGACCGCATGTACATCGAGGAGCTGGCTCACTTTGTCCGGGCCTTGCAGGGCCAAGAGAGCTATGGGCGCAGTTTTCGCGACGCGCAGCGGATGCTCCAGGTGTTGCGCGTAGTGGAGCGCAGCGCCAGCGAGGGTCGGCGGCTATTGTTGGCCTGAGCGAGGGTTGCACGCGCATTCTGGATCGAGCAGCGTCGAGGATAGCGCTAGTTGGCAGAAGATTCGATGCTCATCGAAGCTGTACCTCAGGGGGACTGACAGGGTGGGGGGGATTGCCCAGGCAAAGAGACAGGCCGTGTTGGTTCAGAGTGCGGGGTACCGCATCCACGAACACTATGAAACAAGGAGAGTTCCACGATGAACAGGTTGACTGTCAGCGAAGTGGAGCAAATCCAACGAGCGACCGAAGATCTGCTGGAAAACGTCGGTGTGCAGGTGATGCACGATGGGCTGCTGCAACGCGCCCGGGCCGGGGGGGCGCAGGTGGACGAGGCCAGCGGCGTGGTGCGCCTGCCGGCGGCGCTGTTGCGGGAGTTGCTAGCCCATGCGCCGGCGCAGTACCAAATCTCCGACCTGTTTGGCAACGAGTTTACCGTTGGTGGCGAACAGAGCGGTTGTCTGGCCATTGTTACTGACCCGTGGATCATTGATTTTGCGACGCAGCGGCCGCGCCGGCCCTGCCTGGAGGACCTACGACGGCACACCATCATCGCCCAGAAACTGGAATCGGTGGTGGCTGTCAGTTGCATGGACTACCCTGTCACCGATGTGGAAGGGCCTACCTCCAACCTGCGTGCATTTCAAGAGCATCTGACTCACTATAGCAAGCACATCTACATCCTGCCCACATCGGTGGAGAGTTTTGAGCGCTGGCTGGCGATCGGCGAGGTTCTGACCCAGGAGAGAGAACTGATCGGGAGCAGGCTCTTTACCATCGGCATTCCAGTGCTTTCGCCACTGCGACTCACCGAAGCCAACGCCGAGCTGCTGATCAGGTCCTGCGCCTACGATTTTCCCATCGTGTCCACCGTCTGCCCCATGGCCGGGACGACCGGGCCCTACAACCAGATGGGAACACTGCTGTTGGGCAACGCCGAGAACGCCTTTCTGGCAGCCATGACGCAGATCGTCCGGCCCGACCAGCCATACCTCTACGCCCAGGGTCCTTCGCGGACCGAGATGAAGTCGGGCGACGACATGTATTACACCCTGGACAAGGTGCTCTGGAAACTTGGGGCTGCACAACTGGGCCAGGCCTACAACCTGCCGGTGTCCTCAGAGTGCGGCGGCACAATGACCTACCGCTACGACCAGCAGAACGGTGCCGAAGGGATGCTCTTTATGCTGGCGGCCTGTGAGTCAGGGGCAACTCTCCTGGCCGGGATCGGTTCCTGCTACAACGCCGTCGGCATGTCGGCAGAGATGATGGTCATCCAGACAGCCTGGCTGGAAGCAGCCAGGTTCCTGGATCGAGGCATAGACAGTGAGGGGTTGGGCCCGGCGCTGGACAGCATCAAGCGGGTCGGCCCGGGCGGACACTATCTGGCCGACGAGCTGACACTCAAAACCCTGCGCACCGGTGAGTTCTTTGAGCAGGAGATCTTTGATCACACCGGCGCCTACGGACCCTACCCCTCCATGCTGGAACGAGCTCACGCGAAAGTGGAGCAGATGGTGTCCGGCTTTGAGAGTCCCCTGCCTGGCCAGGTCCAGGAGGATCTGAGGCGCCATTTTCACGATCTGTACGAGAAGCTGGGGTAGAAGCGAGCGCGGCGAGGCATTGCCAGGAACGAGGACATGGAATGATGCCTGGCCAGAGGCAAGGCAGTTTCTTGGCCGCAGGTTGGGCAAGTTGGCAACTTGCCCCGCTATTGGAGTTAAGGAGCGAGGGGATAACCATGGGTGTATTGGAGAGTTTTTCTTTGGCTGGGCGAGTGGCGGTCGTGACAGGCGGAGCCGGGCTCTATGGGCGGCAGATCGTCGAGGCGCTGGCCGAGGCCGGGGCCTATGTCTTTGCGGCGAGCCGCAACCTCGGCGCTCTGGAGGAGCTAGCTTCCGAATTGGGCAAGAGGGGCTTGCAGGTGGAGGCCCGCCAGTTGGACCTGGCGAGCGAAGAATCGATTCTCGCCTTGTGCGATGCGATGATGGGGCAGATGGGCCGGGTGGACATCCTGGTCAACAACGCGGTGCTGCGCCCCATGCGCAGCCACGACGCACCCAAGGAGCAGTGGGAGCAGAGCATGGCGGTCAATGCCACCGGCCTGTTCCTGATCAGCCGCGCCTTTGGCCAGCTCATGGCCGGGGCTGGCCGGGGGAGCATCGTCAACATCGGCTCCATCCAGGGCATGATCGGGCCTGATGATTGGCTCTACGAAGAGGTGCCGTGGACCGGATTCATCCCCGACTATTTCTTCCACAAGGGTGGCATGCTCAACCTGACGCGCTACATGGCCGCAGTTCTAGGCCCCAAGGGCGTCCGGGTGAACACCCTCAGTCCCGGCGGCTTTTTCAATAACCAGGGCGAGGGGTTTGTGTGGCGCTACGAGCGTCGCACTTTCCTGGACCGCATGGCCGACGAGACGGATCTCAAGGGAGCAGTTGTCTTTTTGGCCTCCGATGCCTCGGCCTATGTGACCGGCGCTAATCTGGTCGTGGATGGTGGGTATACGGCCAAGTAGCTACACACAAATCATGACTCGGCCGGAAGCCTGGGTCTGATGACAGATCTTCGCCCTTCCACGAGAAGAGAGTTCGCCCAGCTTGAGCCCGGCATGGTGAGAGAGAAAATGGAAAAGAGTATCCTCGATCTTGGTTTTTCGCGGCTGGCCGTGGGCACGGTACAGTTCGGCCTGCCCTACGGGGTCGCCAACCGGACCGGTCAGCCCTCCTTCAAACAGGTCTGTGAGATCCTGGCCTGCGCCGTCGAGAACGGGGCGACGACGTTGGATACCGCGGCAGCCTACGGCGAGAGCGAGTCGGTCCTGGGGCGGGCGCTGCGCGAGATCGGCGCCCTGGATCAAGTGACCATCGTCAGCAAAGTGCGCCACCTCAAGACCATGGGACAGGAACACACCCCGGAGAACATTGAGCGCTGGATCCGGGACTCTGTGACCTCGTCGCTGCAGAACCTGGGCATCGACAGCCTGCCGGTATGCCTCTTTCACGATACCGTCGACGTGGCCCACATGGACGTGCTGCTCGCGCTCAAGCGAGAGGGATTGGTGCAACACGCAGGGGTATCGGTGGTCAGGCCTGACCAGATGGAGATGGTCCTCTCTACTCCAGGTATGGAAGCCATCCAGGTTCCCATGAACATGCTGGACCAGCGCATCCAGCGTTCGGGGGATCTGGCCAGGGCGGCGGAGGCCGGGATGGCGGTGTTCGTGCGCAGCATCTACTTGCAGGGCCTGCTGGTCATGCCCCTGGACGGGATCATGCCGGCGCTGCACCAGGTCGTGCCTGTTCGCCAGGTACTGCAGCAGATCGCCGGCGATGCGGGCTTGACGATGCCCGAGATGGCCCTGCGCTATGGCCTGTCCCTGCCCGGGGTGACCAGCATATTGACCGGCGTGGAAACCGTGGAGCAGATGGAGGCCAACGCCAAGATCGCCACCCGGGGCCCTCTGCCACCGGAGGTCGTCAGCGCAGTCGACGGGGCTGTGCCTGATCTGTCAGACACCATCGTTCTCTCACCCTGGCTGTGGCCGGGGTCGATGTGAGGTTGTCCTTATCGGCTACTGTTTGGAGCTGGCCAGGAACGAGCATCTCTTTGCAATACTTGACATTGCGCATCGCCTGTGATATAATTCCCGGTGCCCATTGGGGAGGGAGCGTCCAGTTTATGGCAAGTCATGCTCATTGTTGCAAACATCATGGAACATTGCAGTCTCCCTTCCCTGCTCTTCTTTTCGCCCACTGATGATCTGATCGAGAACGAGGGTGTCGTTTGTTTGGAGATGGCACCAAAGTCCGGTATCAAGGCCGGTCGTGCATATGCTAATGGGGCGCAATCCAGGACACTGCAGGAGCCAGAGGGGATCCCAGAAACGGCAGTCATCGTGCGTGGCGTAGCCTTGATCCGCAGGTACCTCACCCAAGCTCTTGGCGAGTAGGAAACCGTGCTAGCTATGGTCCAGTACTCCCCGGGAGAAGAACGTGGAAAGGAGGCGGAGGAAAACTGACAAGAGGGTGTCTCGTGGGTAAAGGGAGCGAACCATCACAAAAGCTCGCTCCGGCAGTTCTGATTTTGATCAACCAGACGAAAAAAGGGAGGAATAAATGAAGAAGGTACTTGCGCTGTCCCTCGTATTGTTGATGCTATTGGTGCTGATCGCGGCCTGTGCGCCCTCGGAGCCACAGGTCGTCAAAGAGACCGTGGTGGTCGAAAAAGAGGTCGAAAAGGTCGTCGAGAAAGAGGTGGAGAAAGAAGTCGTGGTCACCGCCACCCCGGAACCCACGCCTTCCGAGCGCCCCCAGATGACCTTCTGGATGAACTACAACTTCCAGGAGGCCGTCAACGTTCTGGTCAAGAGCCAGGTACAGGAATGGGCCAAGGCCAACAACGTGGACGTCGACATCCTCATCGCCCCAGACACCGACCTGCACACCAAGTGGGCCGCCGGCATCGAAGCGCCGGAGACCCTGCCCGATGTCTCTACCATCTTTTACCAGTGGATGCCCAAGTTCTACGCCGCCGACCTGATGCTGGACGTGAGTGATGCATTTGAGGCGAGCAATTCGCTGGCCGGCGGATTCTTCCCCGCAGCCAACGAGGTGGCCACCATTGACGGCAAGCAATACGGTGTCCCCTACATCGGTTCTGTGACCCCGGCCTACTGGCGCACAGACAAGCTGGAAGCAGCCGGGCTAAGCGAGCCGCCCGCGACCTATGCCGAGATGAAGGATTGGTGCGAGAAGGTCAACGAGCCCGGGAAATTCTGGTGCTATGGCCTCGGCCTTGGCGGGTACTCGGACAACGAAGTTCAGATGAGAAACCTCCTCTGGAGCTACGGCGCCAAGGTCACAGAAGAGGATGGCAAGACCATCGCCATCAACTCGCCCGAGACCCTCGAGGTACTCAACTGGCTCAAAGAGATGAACGACATGGGCTCCTTCCCACCCGATATGCTGGTCGCAGACGATGCCGGCAACAACAAGTACTACCAGACCGGTGTGGCCGGCGCAGTGGTCAACACCGGTAGCATTCTGGCCTGGATGCGCGAGAACGACGAGGAACTTCTGAACAATACCGTGCTGGGCCCCAGCCCTGGCGGGCCGGCCGGAACGCACGCGGGTGGTGGCTTTGGTGCTGTGCTCGGCGCCTTTAGTACGACGGAGCACCCCGAGCTGGCAAAGAGCCTGATCGAATGGTTCACGCACCCCGATCGGGCCTGGGCCCGCGCCGAGGCGGTGAGTTTCGGCAACCTGCCCACCCATGTGGATGCGGCCAAGGACCCGGTGTGGGAGGACCCCTACCTGAAGCCCTTTATCGAGCAGATCCAGTATGCGCACCCCGCCTGCTACCCTGGCCCCGCCAGTGTGGCCTGTGCCGAGGTGCAGAGCCAATTGGTACTGAGCCGCATGGCGCAGCGGGTGATCGATGGCAGCCAAACCCCAGAGGAATCGATGGCACAGGCTGAAGAAGAGATCATCAAGATCTACGAAGACAACCCGTAAACTCGGCAGAGAAATGAGATTCTGAGGCCACGAGGGCGAGCACTCGCCAGTGCTCGCCCTCTGTGTGCCAGGCCCAGGGATGGCGGTGCTCCAGCCGGGACGCGGTCCCGGGCTCGAATGTCTAGCAACGGTTCATTGTTTGGAAGTAGCATGCAAGAGGCAGGAGGTGGTATGCAGGAGGCAAACAGGCTCCCACAACCAAGGGAGGGGATTCCCCAGAAACTGCGTCGCATCTTTGGGAGGGATGCTGGCCTCGGCTATCTGATGCTGGTGCCCCTGGTGATTTTTGTGATAGGCATGCTGGCCTATCCTTTTTTCTACGCCCTGTATCTCTCATTTACGAAAAAGATCCTGGGGCAAGCGCCCATATTCATCGGTCTGGCGAACTATATCGAACTGCTCACGCAAGATCTTCGCTTCCGCAAGGTCGCCTTCAACAGCATCATCTATGCCCTGTCGGCCGTGGCCCTCAAATTGGGCTTTGGCATGATCATGGCCCTCGTCTTGAACCAACCCATCCGGGCCCGGGGCTTTTTCCGGGGGCTGCTGTTGCTGCCCTGGGTCATGCCTACGGTCGTCACAGCACTGACCTGGAACTGGATCTTTGACGGTACTTTTGGCGTACTGAACCACATTCTGCTGAGCCTGCACCTTGTCAGCGCGCCGATACCCTGGCTGGCCGACCGGACCATGGCCATGGTGGCCCTGATCCTGGTCAACGCCTGGCGCGGCTTCCCTTTCTTTGGGGTCAGCCTGCTGGCCGGGCTGCAGACCATTCCCCAGGAGCGGTACGAGGCAGCGGAGGTCGATGGGGCTTCTCTTTTCCAGCGTTTCCGCCATATCACGCTTCCCGGGCTGCGGGGGGTCATCATCGTCACCACGATGCTGTCCACCATCTGGACCTTCAACGACTTTGCGCTGCCCATGATCCTGACCCGTACCGGACCCAATGATGCCACCAACATCTTTGGGACCTATACCTACCAGGTTGGCTTTATCGGCAGCCGGCTCGGCTACGGCATCGCGGCCACAGCGATCATGATGCCTTTCCTGTTTGCACTTATCCTGTTTCTGAGCCCCATGATGTGGCGGGAGGAGTAGGGTCATGATCAAGAGCCGAAAACTCCAACATCGCATCCAGATGGTTGTGACTTACTTTCTCCTCTTTGTTTATGTCATAGTGGTGCTTTTTCCACTCTATTGGGTCCTGCTCACCTCGGTGCGCACGCCCCGGCAGGTCTACAGCCCGGAAAGCATGCTCGTCCCCAACAATCCGACCCTGGCCAACTATGTGAAGCTGTTCTCGGGCACGCCCATGCCCAGTTGGATCCTGAACTCGATGATCGTGACTGGGGTGACGACCTTTGCCAGCCTGCTCATCGCAATCTTTGCCGCCTATGCTCTGGCCCGTCTAAAGTTCCGAGGTGCTCAGACCCTGGGCAAATCTGTGCTGTTTATGTATCTGCTGCCCGCGACGTTGTTGTATATCCCTCTGTTCGTCCAGTTGAACAACATGCAGATCCTGAACACGCGGGCGGCGCTGTTTCTGACCTATCCCACCTTCTTGCTACCATTCATTACCTGGCTGCTCTTTGGCTACTTTAAGAGCCTGCCCGAGGAGCTGGAGGATGCCGCGCGCATCGATGGTTGTTCACGATTCGGGGTCTTGTACAGGATCGTACTACCCCTGGCGGCGCCGGCCATCATTACGGCCGCGGTTTTTGGCATCACCAACGCCTGGAACGAGTTTCTCTATGCCCTGGTCTTTATCCAGAGCGACACCCTGTGGACCCTGCCCATCGGCATCCGGTCGTTCCAGCTGGCAGACACGATGTTGTGGGGCGTCACTATGGCCGCCGCGGTGTTGACTACCCTGCCCCCGATCATCGTCTACATGGTGATGGCCAAATACGTGGTAGGTGGTTTGACGGGCGGCGCTGTAAAAGGATAATCACGGAGGACTAACCATGGATATGCGCGCAGTACAAATCGTTGCGCCAGGAAAAGCTGAATTCGTGACTACACTGAAACCGACACTGCAGCCAGGCCACGCATTGATGCGCACGCTGCTTCTGTCACTATGCGGCAGCGACGTACACCTGCTGCACCACCTCCCCGCTGAGGAGTATCCACTGCAAGTCGGAACAACGGGCCACGAGGTGATCGCCGTGGTCGAAGCCATCGATGCGCCTGAGTCGGGCATCAAGGTTGGCGACGTGGCCCTGACCTTGGCACCTCCTCAGAATGCCATGGCCGAGTACTATGTGGCGCCGGTAGAGGATGTGATGGTGCTGCCTGAGGGTCTGCCGCTGGAACATGGCCTGATGGCACAGCAACTGGGCACGGTGATCTATGCCTGCAAGCGCTTGCCCAACATCATGGGCCGGGATGCTGTTGTCATTGGGCAGGGTTCAGCGGGCCTGCACTTTAACGCCATGCTGCGGCGCATGGGCGCCGAGCGCGTGATCGGGCTGGACGTGAAGGATGCCCGGGTCGCGGCCGGCCTCAAGTTCGGCGCCACCCATACCCTGAACAACGCCCAGGTAAACGCGCTCGAGGCCGTAAAAGAGATCACCGATGGCAAACTGGCCGGTGTCGTGATCGAAGCCGCTGGTGAGGTCGAGAGCATCAACCTTACGCCCCACCTGGTACAGGTCGGAGGCAATCTGCTGTTCTTTGGTGTTCCGAGAGCCACTGACTTTGACTTTGATTTCTGGACGTTGTTCAGGAAATACTGCTACACGACAACTTCGGGGGCCTCGGCCTTTGAACCGGGGCGTACCTCCTTCAAGATGGCGCTGGATCTCATCACCAAGGGGGCCATCGACGTTACGCCGATGCTGACCCATCGCCTCGCCTTTGAGCAGGTCGTGGACGCCTACGAACTGGCCAGAACGAGGGACGATGGCGTCATCAAGATCGTCATCGAGATGCCAGGCTATTCGCCCTAGGCATCACCAACCACAAACGGTGGGGAGCCCGGAAGAATATGACGTCACTGATCCGGATCAAAGACGGGGTCGTACGTGAGTTCATTGCGAATGTATTTCAACGTCTGGGCGTAGGCCAGGACGACGCCTGGGTCGCGGCCGATGTGCTCGTGCGGGCCGACTTGAGAGGGGTTGAAAGTCACGGCGTCAACAACCTCTGGCAGTACGTAGACCCGCTGCGCGCGGGCACGCTAAACCCCACCCCTGATATCAAGGTGGTGCGCAGCTCGCCTGTCCTGGCCTCGGTGGATGGCGATGGTGGCATGGGCCTGGTGGTGGGTGTCAGAGCCATGGAGATGTGCATCGCCAAGGCCCAGGAATACGGGCTGGCGGCGGTGACAGTCCGGCGGAGCCGGCACTTTGGCATGGCCAGCTACTTTTCCCTGATGTGTCTGGAACACGACATGATCGGCTGCTCGATGACCAACAACTCTGGCGTCGCCGTGATTCCCACCTTTGGCCGCGAACCGATGCTGTCCACCAACCCCATCAGCGTCGTGGCGCCCACCAACCACGAGCCGCCTTTTGAGATGGATTTTGCCACGTCGGTCGCCGCCATGAGCAAGATAGGACTGGCGCTGGCCACAGGCGGCAAGATCCCACTGGGCTGGGCCCTGGACGACCAGGGCCAGCCCACCGACGACCCGCAAGCAGCGTGGGATGCCCGAAGTTTGCTGCCCTTGGGCAGCACGCGCGAGCTGGGCAGCCACAAGGGTTATGGCCTGGCGGTCGTCGTGGATATCCTGACCGGTGTCCTGGCCGGCGGGATGTATGGCAATTCGTTCCTGCGGAATCCGCCGGAGGATGACAAACTCCGGATCAGTTCTTCGCACTTTTTCGCGGCGCTCCGGGTAGATATGTTGCAGCCCATCGACGAATTCAAGGCTACGATGGACGACATGCTGCGGGCCCTGAAAGAGTCCGAAAAAGCTGAAGGGCAGGACCGCATCTATACTCACGGCGAGATGGAGTTTGAGGCGGAGCAGGAACGACTGAGAGACGGCATCCCTTATCACCCCGCCCTGGTGGCCTATCTACGCGAACTGGCCTCCGAGTTTGACATTCGTCTCGAGGTTTGACTTGATGTGGCCCTGCCTCTCCCAGGCAGGGTCACTATGGAGGTCGTGGCCTCAGGCTTCACTTGAACCTCATGCTGTACCTGCTAGTGACATCGACTCATCGCAAGAACTTGCTTGCGCTGGACTGTGGTCTACACAATACGGGAGAGCGCCCTCGTGGCGTGGCCCCTTACGCTCACGTATATGCGCATGCGACGGCTTACTCGCTTGAAAGGAGCAACTATCCAGGCAGGGAAGGGCACGCATGTTTGGAGCCAAGAGCGTGGGGCTCAATGACCCGGGAATGGTGGTCATCAAGCGCATGCTCGAGAGCCTATAGGGTGGCGCTGTACTGCCGCCACTCACTTAGGACAAGGTATCTTCCGAATAGAAGCGTGGTCCGAAAAGGGGAAGAGGATGTATGACTTGATACTGCGTGGCGGCCGCATCATGGATGGTACGGGTTCGCACTGGTACCACGCAGATGTGGCCATCGCCGATGCGCGCATTGCCGCCATGGGTCGGGATCTTGGCGGAGCCGGACGCGAGATCGATGCCAGCGGACTCGTCGTCTCTCCAGGCTTTGTCGATATGCACGCCCACTCTGATGTCACCTTGCTGGTTAATCCGCGCGCCGAGAGCGCCATACGGCAGGGGGTAACAACCCAGATCGTCGGCCATTGTGGTTTCTCCGCAGCGCCAGTACACCCCGAAAAGCAGGAAGCACTCCGCCGTGACAGCTTTATCTTTGCCTTTGAGGGCTATGATTGGACCTGGAACGACATGGCGGGCTATCGCGCAGCACTGGCCCACGCCCGACCAGCCGTCAACGTGGCTACGTTGGTGGGGCACGGCGCACTGCGCCAATACGCCATGGGGCAAGCGGCGCGTCCCGCCACGGAGCAAGAGTTGGCCGTGATGAAGGTCGAGTTGGACAAGGCATTGGCACAGGGTGCACGGGGCCTTTCCAGCGGCCTGACCTATGCGCCAGGCCGCTTTAGCGACACGGATGAGCTGATCGAGCTGGGCAAGGTAATGCGTCGCCACGGCGGCATCTATCACACCCACATGCGTGACTATTCCCGCTTTATCCTGGACTCGATGCGAGAGGCAATTCGGGTCGGGGCGGAGACCCATGTGCCGGTCAACATCTCGCATCTAAATCCGCCCAAAGGGAAGAATATGGTGGGCGACCTGACGGCCTTCATCGAAGATGCGCGGGCGCGAGGTGTCCAGGTAACCTTTGATAATACGATATGGACACGCGGCGGCGGGCCCTATATGCAAATGCTTCCTGACTGGGCCCAGGAAGGCGGGATCGCGGCCATGAAGGAGCGCCTGGCAGATCCGCTCACGCGCCGAGAGATTGCCCGCCAGTTGGAGGAGGGAGCGCCCGACTGGCAGGGCTGGACGCCACCGAATTGGGAAGATTCGCTCATCGCCCGGACTGGCCGGCGCGAACACGACGCCTGGTGCGGACGTACCATTGCTGAACTGGCTGCGGAGAGGGATTTGCCGGCAGCAGAAACCGCCTTGATCTTGCTCCTGGAAGACAATGGGCAGTTCTGGACAGCCCCTACGATCAAGTTACAGGACGATCTCAATCAGATGCTGAGCCATCCGTTGTCCGTTCCCATGTCCGACGGCTTTGCGCTGGCCCCCTATGGGCCGTTGTCCCAACCGACCATGCCTCGCTCTTACGGCACGTTTCCACGCGTCCTGGGGCGCTACGCGCGGGACTGGAACGTTCTACCCATGGAGGTAGCGGTACAAAAGATGACATCCATGCCGGCCCAACGAATGGGGCTGATGGACCGGGGCCTGCTCCGTCCGGGCTTGCAGGCTGACATCACCATCTTTGACGCTGAGACGATCCTTGACCGCGAAACCTACCAGGACCCGCACGCATTTCCCTCCGGCATCGAATATGTGATCGTCAATGGCCAACTGGTGGTCGAGCGCGGGGAACAGAACGAGACCCGCCCCGGGCGAGTACTATAGGAGGAGGTGGGATCATGGAACTATCCCCCCACGATCTGGTAGAAATGTACCGGTTGATGCTCCTGGACCGGCGCTTCACCGAGCATGTGCTGGGCTGGTACAAAGAAGGACGCATCTCTCAAGGAATGCACCCCAACATTGGGCAGGAAGCTGTAGGGGTAGGCGCTTGCTATGGCTTGCGCCCCAAGGACTGGGTCATTCCCTCTCTGCGTACCAGCAACGCTTATTGGGTCCGCGGTGTCACCCTGTTGCAGCAGATCAATGCCATGTTTGGCAACGCGGAGAGCATCTCTCACGGCAAGGAAACAGCACACCACGCAACCTACACCGAGTACGGCATCCTGCCCGGCACCGGCATTGTTGGGGGCTCTATCCCGGTCGCAGTGGGTGCGGCCCTGGCCTTGCGGATGCAAGGGACCGACTCCGTAATCCTGGATTTCTTTGGCGATGGGGCTAGCAACCGGGGCGATTTTCACGAAGCGTTAAACATGGCTGCTCTCTACAAAGCCCCGGTCGTCTTTGTCTGCGAGAATAACCTCTACGGACAGACCGTAGGGGCCAAATCTGCGATGGCCATCACAGACATTGCGGACCGAGCCATTGGCTATGGCATGCCGGGCGAGATCGTCGATGGCCAGGATATCCTCGCGGTTTTCCAAGCTACCCAAGCAGCCGTGGCCCGGGCTCGGGAAGGGGAAGGCCCAACCCTCTTGGAATGCAAAACCTACCGCTTTTTGGCCCATTATCCCATCTTTGAAGAAGACCGACCACCGAACGAGATCGCAGCGTGGCTTGAGCGTGATCCTTTGACCATTCATGGCGATCACCTCAAGGAAGGTGGATTATTGGACGACGCGGCCATTGAGGAGATGGACCAGGCGATCTTGCAGGAACTGGACGAGGCCATTCTTCAGGCCGAAAGGACGCCGCCTCCAGATCCAGACGGGGTCTTCCAGTCGGTCTATACCGGACCGGCAGAGGAGGGAGGGCGATGAGAACACTGCGCTTCAACGAAGCAGTACGCGAGGCGTTGGCCCAGGAGATGGCGCGCGATGAGCGAGTATTTGTGTTTGGAGAAGACATAGCCCATCATGGTGGTGTCTTTCGCGTGACCGAGGGGCTGCTGGCACAATTTGGGCCGGAGCGGGTCTTTGACACGCCGATCGCCGAGTCGGGCATCGTGGGGTTGGGCGTCGGCGCGGCGCTGATGGGCATGCGGCCAGTGGCTGAAATCCAGTTTACGGATCTGATCACTGTCGCGATGGATCAATTGGTCAGCAGCGCGGCCAAAGCGCACTTTGTCACGGACGGAGCCATGCATGTACCCCTCGTCGTACGCACCGTCAACCTGGGCAAGGGCACTGCCTACTCCGGCCAGGCACTGGAAGCTTGGTTCACGCACGTGCCCGGCCTGAAAGTGGTCATGCCCTCCAACCCTCATGACGCCAAGGGGCTGTTGATCTCGGCCATTGAGGACCCTGACCCGGTACTGTTTATCGAGCACCGTGACCTCTACAGCATTGCCGGCCCCGTCCCGAAAGAACGCTATACAATCCCTCTGGGGCAGGCAGCGATCTGCAGGGAAGGCTCTGACGCGACCGTCGTTTCCTATTCCGCCATGGTGGGCGCGGCCAAAGGAGCCGCCAAAGTGCTGGCCGGCGAGGATGTGGACGTGGAAGTCATAGACCTGCGCACCTTGGTTCCCTTTGACGAAGAGGCAGTCGTCGCCTCCGTCTGCAAGACAGGGCGGTTGGTCGTTGCCCATGAGGCAGTACGGCGCACCGGCTTCGGGGCCGAGGTGGCGGCAACCATAGCCGATAGCAACGCATTTGGCTACTTGCAGGCCCCCATCGTGCGGGTTGGGAATCCGAACGTACCGTTGCCCTATAGCCGAGCATTGCAAAAGTACGCCCTACCTGGCCAGGAGGAGATCGTAGCTGCCGTGCGGCGCGTCATGACCTACGCGTAGCAGAAACCCGGGGCGCCCGAAGCAGGTAGGCGCGGATAGGCCTGTCATTTTCGTTTTTTCTGTGCGGTTTGTGCCCATCTGCTCCGCACGGTTTTGGGAGGAACCATGGCAACTGCTGTCAAAATGCAGCGCCTGAGCAAGTTCACGGAGACGAGCGAGGTCGTGGAATGGTTCAAGGTCCCCGGAGATCCCCTCCGGGAGGGCGAGCCGCTGCTCATGGTGTCCAGCGACAAAGCGATGGTCGAAATCGATGCACCTGCGGGCGGCATACTGCTCAAGGTTGCTGTGCCCGCGGGGACGGAGGTCCAGGCTGGCGAGGTACTGGCCTGGATCGGGCAGCCCGGTGAGACCCTGGAAACAAAAGACCCCGCTGCCCCGCTCCCAGCTCGGCCGCCCGGTTCGGAAACAGGAGCAGAAATCCCATCCAGGCCTGCGGTCCCGGGCAGAATCAAGGCCGTACCTGCTGCGCGGCGCCTGGCGGTTGAACACCACCTCCCCCTTGAGGGCCTGAGTGGTACTGGGCCAGGCCAGATCATTACCAAGGCGGACGTCGAAAAAGCCATCCTAGAGATCGCAGATATGCGCCCAGATGGAAAGCGCAAGATCTCACCCGTAGCCCGTCGGTTGGCAGAAGAACAGGGGCTGGAAATCGAACAGATCGAGGGAACGGGGCCAGGTGGGCAGATCATAAAGGCCGACGTTCAGCGCCTGCTCGATGAGCCTCTCCTGGCTGTACACCCTACCCCCTCTCTGGAGGAGACCCCGACCGGGCCGGAGAGCACGGTCCTGCCACTTGGAGACTTGCGGCGGGCCATGGCCCAGCGCATGACGGCCAGCCACCAGAGCATCGTGCAAGCGACCACGGTCGCCGATGTGGACATGACCGAAATCGTCCGGCTGCGAGAGCGCATCCCGGCTAGCTATACTGCCTTTGTGATCAAGGCCGCTACGATGTCCATTTCAGAT
The DNA here is from genome assembly GCA_963700285.1 of uncultured Chloroflexia bacterium. GTDB lineage: Bacteria > Chloroflexota > Anaerolineae > JAAYZQ01 > JAAYZQ01 > CAWANP01. Next base: position 481,426 of record CAVOXA010000010.1, read on the forward strand.
TTCCCTCTCATCAACGCAACGTTGGAGCAAGATACGATCGTATTGAAGCCGCACGTACACATGGGTGTGGCGGTAGCGCGGGATGACGGCTTGCTCGTACCTGTCATCCGGCATGCCGAAAGCAAGTCTTTGGCCCAGATCCACCGGGAGATAGAAGCGTACTCAAGCCGTGCCCTCAGCCGGGGCCTCACTGTCGAGGAGATGAGGGGGCCCACGATGACAGTGACCAATTCGGGGGTGTTTGGTTCTCTTCTGTTTACCCCGATCATTGTGACGCCCCAAAGCGCCACCCTGGGCATGGGCAAAGTGGCGCCGACACCGGTCGTACGTGACGGCCAGATCGCCGTCCGCGAAATCATGTACCTTTGCCTGAGCTACGATCACCGCTTCTTGGACGGTGCAATCGCGGTTCGCTACCTGCAGAAAGTCAAAGCCTATTTGGAGGATCCCATCACTTTGCTTTGGGACGAGGAACAGTAGGAAGGGCTATCTCCAGCCGGAGAGCGTGACGCGCAGTTCCGGAACATGCGCATCGATGGGATTGGCCCGGCAGACATCCTTGCCGGGAATCAGGGTCTGAGGTTGAGGCATGGGGGACCATAGGAATGCAGCCACAGGGGAGGTGCTCATGGGAAACGAAAAACTGGCCATAATGGGTGGACCGCCTGTCCATCCCGGTGAAGCCATCCCGTTGACAAAGGTCTCGTGGGGTGAAGGGGAGCAGAGCGGAGTCCAGCGGGTCTTTGAATCTGGCATTTTTTGTTCTGTGTACCAAGAAGCCACTGAAGTAAAGGCACTGGAAAAAGAATTTGCCAAATGTGTCGGCGCGCGCCACGCCGTGGCCTTTAACTCAGGCACAACTGCGCAACACGCCGCACTCGCGGCCCTGGGCATCGGGCCAGGGGATGAGGTCATCGTCCCCCCTCTGACCTTCCTCTCCACGGCGTACACTGTCTTGATCGCCGGTGCCGTACCGGTCTTTGCTGACGTCTGCCGCGACACCATCATCATTGACCCGCAAGAGATCAAGGACAAGATCTCGGCCCGGACAAAGGCCATCGTACCCGTCCACTGGCTCGGGCATCCTGCAGACATGGCAGAGATCTTGTCGCTTGCCGCCGAAAACGGCATCGAGGTCATCGAGGACTGCGCCCACGGGCCGGGGATAACGCTGCACGGACGGCAAACTGGAAAGTTTGGGCGGATCGCTTGTTGGAGTCTGCAGCAGTCCAAAGTACTCACCGCCGCTGGCGAAGGCGGGCTGGCCACCACGGACGATGACTTGCTTGCAGCTCGTCTTGAACAGATCTGCCACCATGGCAAAGCCAAGACAGGTAAAGCGCCCTCTGATTTTGTCGCCCCCTACCAGGTCACTGCACTGGGAAACAACTACCGGCTCAGCGAAATGCAGGCAGCCTTTGCTCGCGCCCAGTTGAGCAAGCTTAAAGACCTCCAGGAACGGAGGAAAAAGGCTTTTGTCTACCTGCACACAGGGGTTCGCGACATTCCTGGCCTCGAACTTCTGGTCCCCCGTTCGGGCGCGGGGCTGTCCTACTATGTCTTTCCGGTCCTCTTTCCTAAAGAACACTTTTCAGTGTCAGTCGCGCAGATCAACGCTGCGATGCACGCAGAGGGGATTGCCACCCATCCCATCGGCCTCGACGAACTCTGTCATGTACACCCATTGTTTGCCGAGGCTGAGGGGCGGGCCACGGCTCCCGCTTTCAAGTTCCGCGGCGATGCGCCGCTGCCCCTGTATGGCTGGGGCACGCTGCCGGTTGCCGAAAAGATCGCCCACGAGCTGCTCTTGCTGCCACTGTACCCTGAACTGTCAGAGCAGGATTCAGATGACATTATTTCGGCCACACGCAAGGTGGCCAGCGCATACCGGCGCTAGCTGGAAGCTGTCAATGCACAGTCCAGTACTGCAAGCATGGGGCTTTGCCAGGCATTGCCGGAGCCACGCGAGCCAGGAGCATCTGGCCGGGCAACGCTGCCAGCCATGATGATTCACGGTAAACCACGCCTGCTTCAGTCGTACGCCTTTCCGGAGCAGTGGCCTGTGCTCGCCCTGGCCCCGCATCCAGACGACTTTGATGCCATCGGCGTGACGATGCGCTATTTCCAGGAGAATGGAAATTCGCTGCACGTCGCTGTCGCCACCCCTGGGGCCAGCGGCGTGGAGGACAGCTTCTGCCTGCCGCCAACTGTGGGGGCCAAGGGACGGCTCCGCGAACAGGAACAACGGGCCAGTTGCCAATTCTTTGGGCTGCCAGACGACCACCTGGTCTTTCTCCGACTCGAAGAGGATGAAGCAGGGCACCCGGCGGACAACGCGGCGAACCTCGAGCGTGTCCGCCAATGTTTTCTGAACAGGAGGCCGGCGCTGGTATTTTTGCCTCACGGGCACGATACCAACCAGGGTCACCAGCGCATCTATGCCATGCACTACCAGGTAGCGCTCGAGGCGGGGTACCCGTTGGCTACCTTCTTGAATCGCGATCCCAAGACAGTCCACATGCGCTGCGACATGGTCCTGGGCTATGGGCTGGAGGAAGCTGCCTGGAAAGGGGAACTATTGCGCTTCCACCGATCCCAGCACCAGCGGAACCTGAACCAACGAGGGCATGGTTTCGACGAGCGCATCCTGAGCATGGACCGGCAAAGCGCAGAAGCATGTTCGTTGGACGAACCATACGCTGAGGCCTTTGAAGCAGAGTTCTTTGGCGCCAGGGGGTTCAGCAGCATCCCCGGATGGCGCGAGAGGGAGCAGTAAAGAACTCGGGGCCTGACTGCAGCGGAAAAGGGGAATCATGGCAAGGAAGAACTTTCTAATTATCGCCACCGATCAGCTCCGTTTGGACGCAGTGGGCGCCTATGGCAGCCCCATCTGCCGGACCCCTGCCCTGGACCGCCTGGCTGCTGCCGGCACCCGATTTGACAATGCCTATTCGATATGCGCGCTGTCCAGCCCGGCTCGAGCATCCATGTACACCGGCTTGTATCCCCACCGGCATGGGCTGGTGGTCAACGAGGACGAGTTTTTTGACGACGTACGGCTGGTGTCGGAGGATTTCAGAGAAGCGGGCTATGCCTGCGGCTTTGTGGGCAAGTGGCACTGTGGCACGGCAAAGCTGCCCAGTGATTTCGGGTTCGAGGGCATGGCTGTTCCAGGCTATGGCAACTGCAAAAAGACAACCGAGTACCGCGCCTATCTCCGAGAAAACAAACTGGAGCCAGGGGAGATCGTGCCCCTGGGCACAGGCTGGCGGAACAATATCCTGCTCAACGGGATGCTCACCGGCCCAGTAGAAGCATCGGTCCCCTACTTTCTGGCCGAATATACCATTGACATGCTGGCCAGGTATCAGAAAGAGGAAGAGCCTTTCCTGCTGTTCTGCAACTTTTGGGGGCCGCATGCACCCTACCTGCCCACCGAACCTTACGCATCGATGTACGACCCCAGAGAGATCCCGCCCTGGGGGAACTTTTACGACGATTTGGCGGGCAAACCCAATGCCCACCGGCGCTACCGGGACGCCTTCTTGGGCGAGGGCAACGAATTGCGGAGTTGGGAAGAGTGGTCCACCTGGGTGGCCAAGTACTTTGGATTTGTGACCATGATCGATGCTCAGATCGGCCGCATCCTGGACGCCTTGGAGGCATTGGGTCTAGCCGAGGAGACCGTCGTGCTGTTCACCACCGATCACGGAGACCATACCGGCGCCCATGGGGGTATCCACGACAAGAGCGCCATGATGTACCAGGAAACCTACCACATCCCCTTCATCGCTCGCATACCGGGATCGGGAGGGGGACGCGTTGTAGACCAGCCGATCACCAACATGGACATCACGCCCACCCTCTACGACCTGGCTGGCATTCCCCCCCGCCGGACGCTGGATGGACGAAGCCTGGCTCCGCTGCTTGCTGGTGGGGAAGACGTAGCTTGGGACGAAGACGTGATGTGCGTCTTTAACGGCCATCATTTCGCCTACCAATCGCGGATGGTCACCGACGGCAGGACCAAGTATGTCTTTAACGCGCCCGAGATAGACGAATTCTACGACCTTGAGCGCGATCCATGGGAGATGCACAATCTGATCGACGACGAGGCCCACCGTGACGAGATAGCACACAAACGCTGGCGCTTGATCTATTGGGCAGAAGAGGTTGGGGATCCCCTGTCGGGCTGGATCGGAGACCTCCACGCCCCCAGGGAGCGTACCACCCCGGAGGAGTACACGCCCTATCGTGATTGACTCGCTCCAAGCGCAAGAGAGAACTTCCAACGAAAGGAGCCTGCAGCTTTGGCTGAAAAGCTTCCAAATATCCTGCTGATCATCACCGACCAGCAGCGCACGGATACCCTGGGCTTCAGGGGGAAGACCCCATGCCGCACCCCCAACATGGACCGCCTCGCGCGCGAGGGCATTTCGTTTGACCGCGCCATCTGCTCCAGCCCGCTCTGCCTGCCGTCGCGGGCCTCCATCTTTACGGGCCAGTATCCACACCAGGTCAATATGATGCAGAACAACGACACGATCCGCACCGAGCCCACGTTGACCGACCGCCTGCGGGCGCGCGGTTACTATACGGGCTACGCAGGCAAATGGCACATGGAGCCCGATGGCCAACCGAAGGCATTTAGAGGCAGAGAAGAGGAATTGGGCCTGGCAAAAGTGCATGGCGGCGTGGTCATGCCCAAAGGAGAAAGGGCCATCGATCGCTGGTTTGACATCGCCGACGGCCAGGGCACCTACGATTATTCAGTCTGGTGCGAGGAACAGGGACTGCCCGACGGCTGGCCGGTATCAGATCCGGACGTGCGCACCCACCGCACACCCTCGATGAGCATCCCTAAACCCAAAGTTCAGGATCTCCCGGCCGACAAGACCTTTGACGCCTGGGTGACCGACATGACCCTTCGTTTCTACCACGGACGCCCCAAGGACAAACCCTTCTTCCTGGTGAGTGGTTGGTTCGGCCCTCACCCGCCTTTTTTGATCCCCGAGCCATTCTTCAGCATGTACGACCCGGCCTGCATTCCGGAGCCGCCAAACTTTGGGCCGCTGCCGGGCAAACCCCAGGCAAACACCAGCAGCTTCTACCACCAACTCTGGCTGGACCACGGCCAGGACTGGGAAGCCTGGAAAAAGCCGGTAGCGGTATACTGGGGCTATGTCACCATGATGGACGCTCTGGTCGGCCGGCTGCTCAGTGCCCTCGAAGAGGACCAGGTCCTCGACGATACGCTGGTCATTTTCATGTCCGACCATGGTGAGATGCTGGGTAGCCATGGGCTATGGCACAAGATGATGCCCTATGAAGAGTGTTTGCGCGTGCCACTGCTGATGCGCTTGCCCGGCCGCATCGAGCCCGGCGTCCGCAGCCAGGCCGTGAACTCCTTGATCGACGTGCCGGCTACCATCCTGTCTCTGATTGGCGAGCAGGTGCCGGAAGAATATGTGGGGCGAGATCTTTCGCCCGCTTTCCGGGACGGCTCCGTGTTCCAGGAGGATGCCTACCGCTTCTCTGAGCACAAGCCTCTGGGCGAATGGCACGGCACCGTGGAATGGAGGCTGGTGGTTGACGACCGGTTCAAGTATGCCTGGAACCAAAACGACCTGGACGAGCTGTACGATCTACAGGCCGACCCCTACGAGGTAATCAACCTGAGCCACGACCCAGACTACAGACAGGAACGCGAGCGGCTCCGGAAACGACTGCGTCGCTGGATGGAAGAAACGAACGATCCGCTCCTGGACTGCTTCGACCGGCAGAAGGCATGAACAAGTGAGCGTCCAGTCCTGGGCCAGAATCGTGGGTACCAAACTGGACAAGAATGGAGTATAATATCATCATGCACATCATTGACCAAGGCGTCATTTTTGACGCATCCATGGCTGCGCCCGAAGCCCGTTTCTGCACTTTCACCACGCTGGAGCGATTGAGCGATGGCCGGTTGCTTGCCGGGTTCCGTACCGGCAGCGCCAAGGACTCTGCTGATGAGAGCATCCGCATCCTGCTCAGCCAGGACGATGGGGCCACCTGGCAGACAGTGTGCGAGGGGTTTGGCGAGATCCCGCCTGGCAGTGGGGGGCGCCTCCGGGCGGTAGGATTCACAGAGACCGGTCCCGGACGGCTGCTCGGGGTGTTCATGTGGATGGACCGCTCAGACCCCAGCCTGCCACTGGCCAGTCCCGAGACCCAGGGCATTCTTCCCTCCAAGGTCTTGGTCGCGGAATCGGAGGACGGAGGACACGACTGGGGTCCCATGCGCGAGGTGCCCCTGCTGCCGCACAAGGGCAACGCCGTTACGGGCAACATTCTGGCCCTGCGCGACGGCGTCCTGGCCCTACCCTACGAAGCCTGGAAGGAATATCACGACACCGGCCCAGGCCAGCATCACGCCGCACTGCGCCTCTCCTCCAATGGGGGGCGAACATGGACGAGGTCCCGAGATCGTAGCCCACGACACCCAGGGCCGCCTGTTGTTCTGGGATCAGCGCCTGGCGGTCAACCCGAAGGATGGCCGGCTCATCGCCATGTTCTGGACGCATGACCGGGAAGCGCAGCAGGATGTAGCCATTCACGTGGCCTGGGGGTCGACGGATGGCAGATCGTGGAGCGCGCCCGTTTCGACGGGCATCGCCGGCCAGATCTGCGTGCCGCTCTGGCTGCCGGGCGGGCGGGTATTTGCGGCCTATGTTCACCGCCACCATCCACCCAGCCTGAGGGCCATTCTGAGCAATGACGTTGCCAGCGGGAGCGCTGGGCAGAGCTGGCCCGAGGCTGAGGAACTGGTCTTTTATGAAAAAGCGCGAGGCGGGCAAGAATCAGGCATGGGCGGCAAGCGTGACTTTGGCGACTATTGGGCTGACATGAGCATCTGGACCTTTGGGCACCCTGCTGCAGTGGTTCTGGCAGACTCGCATGGCTCAGAGAATGGTGACGTCTTGGTCGCCTACTATGCCGGCGACGAAGCGTCCATGAGCATACACTGGGTGCGGATCGATGTCTCCAGGTAGTTGATCACCTTGCCAACCCGCAGGTTGGGGAACGATTGGGAGCCTGTTATCCTTTCTTGTTTGGTACGGATCGATGATGTCCCAGGGAGGGTATGATGGACAGAGTATACGCTTATATCGATGCCCACATCGAGCGCAGGATCGGGCTGCTGGAGCGGCTCTGCCGCCAGCCCAGCATCTCGGCCCACGGGGTGGGTCTGGTAGAAATGGCCGAGTTAACGGCCGAGGTCATGCGCGAGTATGGCCTCGATGCCGAGCTGCTGCCGGTGGATGGCGGCCCTCCGCTGGTATATGCCGAGGTCGCCGGGCGCTCGCCGCGGACGCTTCTTTTTTACAACCATTATGACGTACAGCCCGCTGACCCGCTGGATGAATGGACATCACCCCCCTTTGAACCCGCCCGTCGCGAGGGAAAGCTCTTTGCCCGGGGCGTCAGCGACAACAAAGGCGACCTGGCTGTACGCCTGGAGGCCGTTGCCGCCTTGCGAGAGGTACACGGTGAACTTCCCCTCACAATCAAGTTCCTGGCAGAAGGCGAGGAGGAAAGCGGCAGCCCAAACTTTCCGGCAGCAGTGCGGGCGTACAAGGACAAGCTGGCGGCCGACGTCTGTTTGAGCGAGGGGACCGGCATCGGGCCGGATGGGAACCCGTCGCTGGTACTAGGCGTCAAGGGCATGTTGTACGTAGAGCTTTCAATCCAGACAGCGCAGGTGGATGCCCACTCGGCCTACGCCACGGTGGTACCCAGCGCAGCATGGGCGCTGGTATCCGCCTTGGACTCCCTCAGGCAGCCCGATGGCCGTGTGGCCATCAATGGCTTTTACGACGCGGTACGGCCCCTGACGGCCCAGGAAAAGGAGGCACTGGCGGCGATACCAGATACCTCTGGGGCGCTGCGCAAAGCGCTGGGGCTTGAGGCATTCCTGGATGATCTCCGGGGTTATGCCTGGCAGGAGAGGCTGTACGGCGCCCCCACCTGCAACATCTGCGGACTGGAAACTGGCTACACTGGACCCGGTCTAAAGACCGTACTGCCGGCCAGAGCCCGGGCCAAGGTGGATTTCCGACTGGTACCCGACCAGAAGCCGCAAGAGATACTGGCCCAACTGCGCGCCCACCTGGACCACCACGGCTTTTCCCATGTCGATATCAAGCCCATTGCAGACCACGAACGCGCCGTACGCACGCCGGTAGATGACCCGTGGGTGCGGACAACAGCCCGGGTCGCGGAAGCATTCTATGGCAAGTCACCCGAGATTGCCATCAACAGCCCCGGAACCGCGCCCATGGATGTGCTGGTAGACGAGGTGACAACCTCGCTGCTCTTTGCACCGGGTGGGGCGGGCTATGAGGGCTCGCGCATCCATGCACCGGACGAGCACATCCGCCTCTCCGACCTGACGGAGGCCACAAAGATGACGGCTCTTCTGCTGAAGCAATTCGGAGGTAAAATCCCATGAAAATCGCAATGCTTCACGGTCCCCGGGATCTGCGCATCGAGGAGCAGCAACTGGACACCGGCGACCTGAAACCGGATGTGGTCTGGGTTGAAACCCAGATCACGGCCTTCAAAATCGGGACGGACCGGGGCAACTATGAGGGCGCGGAACGGGTACCCGGCGCGCCCGACTACCCACGCTGGGTTGGAGACAGCAACCTGGGCATCGTGCGGAGCGTAGGCTCTGCCGTGACGCGCCTTGCGGTGGGCGACCGGGTCGTGACACGACAGCCCCACCAATCCGAGTTCCTCATCGCCCAGGACGCCGGCGTCGTCAAGGTGCCCGACGGTGTACACCCGGAGGACGCGGTCTATACCAATCTCTATGCCCTCAGCGCCCACTGCTATCGCAAAGCCCTCTTTCAGCCTGGGGAAAACGTGGCCATCGTTGGGCTGGGAGTGCTCGGCCTGGGCGCCGTGGCCTTGGGTCCGCTCATTGGGGCGCGTGTGGTTGGGCTGGGCAGTAGCCCCATTCGGCTGGAGATGGCCGAGCGCATGGGAGTTCACGCGGCCTATCTGTCCGATGATCCTGACCTGGAGGCAAAACTGGCCGAGTTCAGCGGCGGGCAGGGCATCGATCTGGTGATCCTCACGGCCAACCCCTGGCCCGCCTATCGCAGGGCCGTGGAGATTGTGCGGCCCGGCGGCCGGGTTTCCATCGTCAGCCTGCCGGGAAGAGGGGAAAACCCACTGGACTTCAATCCGCTGGCAATGGACTGGTTCTATCGTAAGGGTATCTCCCTGATTGCCGTGTCTGGACCGGCCGGCTACCTGTACCCCCAGGCTTCCGGACAGGCTGCCACGGTGAAAAACCGGTTTTCCTCCGACCGGGCCAACGACTTCGTCCTGTCCCTGATGGCCGATGGGCGTCTGGAACCCAAGCGGCTGATCACACACCGCTTTCACTATTCCGAGATGGTCAAGGCCTACGAAATGGCTTATCACCGGGAAAAATCGATGATGGGGGTTATTTTCCAGTGGCAGAATTAGGACGTCTGGCTCACAACTTGAGCGAAACGGAGGGTTGCTGAGGTGAACTACCGTGCAGCCGTGATCGGCACGGGACAGCCCGGCCTGTACCAAATGCAGTCCTATGCCCGGAACCCGCGTACCGAGTTGGTTGCCGCTTGGGGGCGAAATGAGGCCCAGCTAGCCCGGGTACAGCAAGAATACGACCTGTCTCTGGCAACCATCGACCTGGAGGAAATTTTGGCACGCAAGGACGTGGACTGCGTCTCCATTTGCGCGCCCAATCAGCTCCACGCAGACTGGTCCGAGCGGGCGCTGCGGGCGGGCAAGCACGTTTTCTGCGAAGCACCCATGGTCCCACGCCGGCTCGACGCAGAAAAGATGATCCGGGCCGTAGAAGAAACCGGACTCGTTCTTATGGTAGGCCAGATCGATCGCTTTGAGCCGGCCTTCATCCACATCAAACGGATGGTGGAAGCTAGAGAATTGGGACGCCCATTCCTGGCCGAGTCCAGGTTCCTGGGACGCGGCTGGACCCGCCACAAGCCACTGGACTGGTGGGGCCGGGACGCGGCAAACCCCCAGATCGCTCTGGTCAGCCTGGGCTGCTTTTCCATCAGCTTGCTGCGCTGGGTGATGGGACCCATCACCGAGGTATCGGCCTACGCGACCCGCCAGGGATGGCCCGGCCAGGCGCACGACGACACGGTGACCATGAATCTGCGTTTCGAGGGCGGTGCATTGGGTCGGGTACTGGTCAGCGAGGCAACCCAACAGCCCTACGCTCTGGACCTGACAGTCTATGGCGATGAGGGCACGATCGTCAACAACCAACTGGCCAGCAACCGCTGGCTGGACGTGGGCCGCGATGAGTTCCTGGAGCTGCCCATCCCGCTGATTGCCTGGGAGGAATATCCCGATCCAGCAATCCAGTCCCTGTTCGACGCCGAGATCGAGGCTTTTGTGGAGAGTATCGGCGCAGGCGCCCCTCCGCCGGTGGATGTCCACGAGGGAGCAGCTATCGCTGCAGCTCTCGATGCTGCGGCAGAGTCAATAGCCAAGGGCAAGCCGGTGAACCTGTCAGACTGGTGGCCCTTGACTGCTCAACAATAGCCAAAGAAGAGCAAGACTTGACATGACGCCCTTCCCGTGGTAAGATAGGATGGCGTCAATTCCGTTGTGTTCCGCTTTTCGTGGCCAAATCTGCTCACTTATGTTAGTTGTTGCGTACCCATTGACCCTTGCTTTGACCTGGCGCACGCTGTGGCCCAGGTCAAGCATACGCCTCTCAACCAGGTAGGTGAACATAGTGATTGCCGCTGAAAGACTCGAACGTATCGCAGAGACAGTTCGTAAGAATGGGGCAGTTTCCATCACCGATCTTAGTGCGCGCCTCGGTGTGTCTGAGGCAACCATCCGCCGCGACTTGACCAAGTTGGAGCGACAGGGCCTGTTGAAACGCACGTATGGAGGTGCGGTTGCCCGGCGTGTCTCTTCTCTCGACGCTCCGTTCGACATCCGGGAGCAACATCACGTCGCCGAAAAGCGGTCTATCGCCTTGGCTGCCGCCGCTCTGGTCTCCAGCGGAGAAACGATCGTCCTCGACGCCGGGACCACTATCGCCCACCTGGCCCACGCCCTGAGAGACCGTTTTGACCTGACCGTGATCACCAACTCGGAGCGGGTCATGAACGAACTCTACGATTGCAGTGGGGTAACGGTCGTGGTCACGGGAGGAGAACTCCGCCCTCTCAGCGGGTTGCCTTCAAGGGGTGACATCTGTATGGTGGGCCCCATCGCCGAGGAGGTCCTGCGCCGCTTCCGTCCCTCCAAAGTTTTCCTGGGTACCGCAGGCATCACCGTGCGCGAAGGCATGTCGAACACGAACCTACCTCAGTCTCAGATCAAGCGTATCATGGCCCAGGTCTCTGAAGAGGTGATCCTGCTGACCGACCACACCAAGTTTGGGCACGTCTCCTACTCTATCGTTTCGCCCGTGGATGTGTTGGACAAGGTCATCACTGACTGCGGCATCAGCTCCGAGGACAAAGCGGCCTTGGAAGAACGGGGAATAGAAGTCGTCGTGGTAGAGCCATTCCCGAACAGCTTTTCTTCGATAGCCTGACGATAGCACGGCCACGCCCTGGATGTTGAGGGCTTGCCGGCTCCAGTTTTTTGTGGTCGAGGGACCACCAAGCATGGACACGCTGCTGGGTATAGATCTGGGGACCACCGGTATCAAAGCAGCCATCTGCACACCTGATGGCCATCTGTTGGGCGACAGCTATCTGGAGTACCCGCTCATCAGGCCGGAGCCCGGCGTTGTGGAACAGGATGCTGACCTGTGGTGGGCGCTGGCCCAAGATGCGATCCGCCAGGCCATACTTGACGCCCAGGTACAGGGACGTACCGTCCGGGCCCTCAGCGTCAGCTCCCAGGGCATCTCATTCGTACCTGTGGACAAGGCGGGCCAGACCCTCAGCCTGTCCATCAACTGGTTGGACTCGCGGGCCACAGCCGAGGCAGCAGCCATCCGCCAGCGCTACTCGGACGCCGATCTATTCAACCTCACCGGCAAGCGCGCCAGCCCGTCCTACGTCCTGCCCAAGCTCCTTTGGCTTTGTAACCACGATCCTCAGACCTACCGCCGCACGCACAAGTTCCTCATGGGGCATGATTTCCTGGTCTTCAAACTGACCGGAGAGTATGTGACCGACCACTCTATGGCAGGCGGCACACTGCTTTACGATATCGCTGAGATGGCCTGGAGCAGGGAACTGGCCGAGGCGTTCCAGATCGATATCAGGCAACTGCCCGTCGTTGCATGGTCAGGTACCCCGGTGGGCACACTCAAGCCTGGTGTTGCCCAGGAGTTAGGCCTCAGCAAAGAGACAGTCGTGGCCGTAGGTGGGCAGGATCAGAAATGCGCTGCCTTGGGTGCCAACATCCGGCCTGGTGTGGCGACGGTCTCATTGGGCACGGCCTCTGCTATCTCTTGCCTCACCGACCGGCCGCTGCTTGACCCTGGACGACGCATTCCGACCTTTCCCTTCGTGGTGCGCGGCTATTGGGACCTGGAAGGCGTGGTGAGCACGGCCGGTGGTGCGTTCCGCTGGCTGAAAGAGACCTTGTTCCCAGAGGCCAGCTATGACACGCTGGCCGGCATGGCGTCCCAATCGCTCCCGGGGGCGAATGGCGTTTGCTTCTATCCCCACCTCTCGGGGGCAGGCTCTCCCCACTGGCAAGCCGACACGTGGGGTACTTTTGGTGGGCTGAGCCTGGCCGTCACTGCCAAAGACATCGTCCGTAGCGTACTGGAAGGGGTTGCCTTCCAGATCCGGGAGAACCTGGAGATCATGGAAGGCATTGACATCCCTGTTGAAGAGCTGATCCTCTTTGGCGGGGGCGCTCAGAGCGCATTCTGGTCACAGATGATCAGCGACATTGCAGGCAAGCCCGTGTCCGCCACCGGGATGGTGGACGTGGCCAACTGGGGGGCCTGTATCCTGGCTGGCGCAGCCGCCGGCATCCTTGACGGCGACATTTTGACGCAACCGGAAGCCGGTGACATGCTTGGACGCTGGTCGCCCCGGCCCGATTCGGTCGCCCGCTATGACGAGGTCTACCAGCACTACCGGCTCTTTGAAGAGCGGCTGTTCAACAAGAACTGAGGGTAAGTTGCGATGCTTGGCGTACAGGACTATATCGGCTACTATGATTGGACCTTTGAATACTTGAACCAGACCTATGGCGAACAGTCCGTATGGGCTTATTGGGCCAAGCCCAATCCCCATCTCATGCGGCTGTTCCGCGACCGCGGTTTGGACGGGATGTACGAATATTGGCACCACACCCTCGAGATGGAGGAAGCGGGCTATACCCTGGAGCAGACCGAGCAATATTTCCGGATCGACATGTTTGACTGCCCATCCAAGGGATATCTGATAAAGCGCGGGCTGGAAGCCTACCACGACTATTGCGAGCACTGCATGGGCTGGATCGGTCCGCTGCTGGACGCGACCGGCTTTGTCGTCGATCACGAGCACAACCACCTGGGCCAATGCTATTGGGAGATGCACAAGGCTGATGAGCAAGTCGTAAGCTGGGACCAACTGGAGCCACCGCCGAACCGCGGTCCCCACGATGTGCGCAACCTGGAGAACTGGGAGCAGAAAGAGCATCATCGTTACGTGAATAGCCAGTTGGCTGGAGGACAGGCGCCTGATGGATGACCGCGAGCGCTTTCTGGCTCTTATGCACTACCAGGATTTTGACCACATGCCCATTGTACACTGGGACGTGTGGCCCGAGACCCGCGAGCGCTGGATCACTGAAGGGTTGCCCGAGGACGCCGATGTGTTCGAGTACCTGGGCGCCGTGCCGCGCTGGAACTTTGTCGGGGGCAGGATCCTGGATCCCTATCCCCCTTTTGAAGAGGTGGTCTACGAGGAGACCGAGTCTTACCGCGTCTGCCTTGGCCCCGATGGAGTCATCCAGAAGGAGTGGAAGGACCGCACCGGCATCCCCCAGTTCATCGACTTTGCCTTAAAGACAGCCAGCGACTGGCCAGCGTTCAAGGAACGGTTCCTGCCGAATCCAGATCGAATCCCCAGCAGCCTGGACGCCGAAATAGCCAGGGCCGAGCAAGGCAGCGCGCCCATTGCCATTACCTTGGCCTCGATGATGGGCTGGATCCGTAATTGGATGGGCGTAGAAAACATGGCCTACCTAATTCACGACGATCCCGACGTCTATGCCGACATGGTGGACACGCTGGCCGAACTCACTTGTTGGAGCATCGATCAGGTTCTGCCCCGATTAAAGACCGGGGCAGCCCTGGGTGTCGGCTGGGAGGACATCTGCTTCAGGAGCGGGCCGCTCATCAATCCCAGATTCTTTGAGCGCTACGTTGCGGCCGGCTATGAAAAGATGGGCAGAAAGCTCGGCACCTACGGCGTCGACCTCATGGCCATCGATTGCGACGGGTTGATCGAACCGCTCCTGGACCCCTGGCTCGAGGCCGGCGTGAACGTACACTACCCGGTTGAGATCGGCGTCTGGAAGGCCGATCCCATCGCGCTCCGGAATAAGTTTGGCAGGAGACTACGCATGGTGGGCGGGTTTAACAAGATGACCCTGGAGCAGGGCCCGGCGGCCATCGACGCCGAGATCGAACGCCGGATTCCCCTGGTACGGGATGGGGGATATATCATCATGCCCGATCACCACATCACGCCGGGCGTTTCCCTGGAGAACTACCAGTACTATCTAGGCCGCTTGCACGAGCTGTCGCAAGAAGGCCTGCTGTAGGAGGCAAAGATCCATGTCTGCAGGTGATTTCTATTATGGCATCAACGCCACCTTCCGATTCATCCACGATACCTGGGGCAAAGAGGCCCTGGTGGATTACTGGACCTCCATGGCGCAGGAGTACCACGCCGAGGTGTCCGGCCGCTTTCGCGCCGGAGGACTGGACGAGGTAGAGCGCTACTGGAGCGACTATTTTGCCAAGGAGCCTGGAGGGAAAGTTGCAGTGCGGCAGGCCAACGGCCTGGTCGAAATCCAGGTTGACGACTGCCCCGCCATCCGCTGGCTGAAGAACGGGGAACGCGAGATCGTGCCCTACTATTGCGAGCACTGCCACTATGTTTCCACCGCCATCGCCAAAGATGCTGGTATGACCTTCAAACTGGAGGGCGGGAATGGGACCTGCCGCCAATTCTTTGGCCTGAAGGAGGCATAACCATGCTAGGAGTCCAGGATTTCATCGGCTACTATGACTGGACCTTTGAGTACCTGCGCCGCAACTATGGCGAGCAGGCGGTACGTGACTACTGGGGCAAGGCCATCGCCTTCGATTCCCAGCGACATGCGCGCCAGCTCTTTTTGGACAAAGGGTTCGACGGTATGTACGAGTACTGGGCCCACACCCTGGAGATGGAAGAGGCTGGCTATACCTTTGACCGAGGCCAGGACTATTTCCGCACGGACATGTTTGACTGCCCCTCCAAGGGGCACCTGATCCAGCGTGGCCTGGAGGCCTACCACGACTACTGTGAACACTGCATGGGCTGGATCAAGCCCCTGATGGAAGAGGCCGGGTTCGTCGTCAATCACGAACACAACCACGCGGGGCAGTGCTGGTGGGAAATGCGCAGGGCGGATGACCGCAGCGTCAAACCCCCACCGGTAGAAAACCCCAACGACGTGCGCAGGTTGGAGAACTGGCGGCAGGAAAGCCACCACCTGCACCTGAACAGCGAGCCTGTGGACGAGGCATAGCTGTACCGCCCCGTGCCAGGCGGACCAGCCGTTCCGGCTGGCCTTCGCCCAGCTTGGACCTGGCACACGAGCGTGATACCGGAAAGGAGGTGATAAAGCAGCCCGGAGCACCGTAGACGCCGAGGACTGGCCCTGAAGGGCAACCCTACAAGTGCCCGCGAGGCTGTCCCGTGCCGTGGGCTAGCGTACCCACTTCCGGTTGAGACAGTTCAAACCATCTACAAGCTTTTCAAAAAAGGGAGGAAAAAAAGTGAAAAAGTCTCTATCGTTCCTGTTGGTACTCATCATGGTGCTGGCCGTGATCGCGGCCTGCGCACCCGCCGAGCCCGAGGTCGTCGTAGAGACCGTGGTGGTCGAGAAGGAGGTCGAGAAAGTCGTCACCGAGGTCGTCGAGGTCGAGAAAGAAGTTGTCAAAGAGGTCGAAAAAGTCGTCACCCAGGTCGTTGAGGTCGAGAAGGAAGTCGAAAAGATCGTCACCCAAGAGGTCGAGAAAGAGGTCGTGGTCACGCCTACACCCAGGCCAGCAGCCCGTGGTGGGCTAATGACCGCCGGTTTTGACGTCGGACCGGGTGGATTTCCCCGAGCGCTTTGACGCCTGGAACTCTACGGCAGGCTACTATTTCACCGAGATGTACCTGTCCAAGCTGGTCCACTACTGCGACGTCACCCTGACCGAGATCTGCGGCGACCTGGCCGAGAGCTGGGAGATCTCCGACGATGGCCTGGAGATGACTTTCAAGCTGCGCGAGGGGGTAACCTGGCACGACGGTGAGCCCTTTACCGCAGACGACGTCAAGTTCACGCTGGACATGATAGCCACACCGGCTGTCGCTTCCCGCTATAGAACCACGCTGAACACGGTGGTCGGCCACAAGGACCTCGAGGACGGCAATGCCACCGAGCTGGCCGGCGTCGAGGTGGTAGATGACTACACGATCAAGATCACCCACAGCTCACCTAATGCTGCCTTCCTTGATACCCTGTCCTTCCTCTTCATCATGCCCCGGCACGCCATGCAGGAGATCCCGGTCGAGGAGGTAGCCAACAACCCCTGGTGGCAGACCAGTCCCGTGGGGACAGGCCCCTTCAAGTGGGTCAAGTACGAGACCGGCCAGTACGTGGAGCTGGAGCGTTTTGAGGACTATTGGCGGGGCGCGCCGCTGCTGGACCGCCTGGTCAACCGCTACTTCCCCGAGCCGGGGACAGCCGTCCTGGCCCTGGAAGCTGGCGAGATCGACTTTACCTACGTCACGGCCGACGAGATGTTCCGCCTCAAGGAGAACCCGGCCATTGAGATCATCCCCGGACCCTCGTGGGTGCTGCTGTCCATCACCCTCAACAAGAGCCTGCCCACCTTTGCCGACCCGCGCGTGCGCCAGGCATTCATGTACGCCATCGACCGCCAAACCATTGTCGACACGCTGTGGCAGGGTACGGCCGAGGTCGTCAACTGCAACTACCGCCTGGACCAGTATGTGCCGGACGACATCAACCCCTACGAGTACGATCCGGAGAAGGCCAAGGCGCTGCTGGACGAGGCCGGTTTTGACTACAGCCAGGAGTTTGAGCTGCTGACCTACTACAACGACCAGCTCTCCATGGACATTCTGGCCGCCATCCAGCAGTACATGGCCGACGTGGGCGTCAAGATCACGCCGCGACCGGTGGACGTACCCACCTTTGTGGCCGAGTACTATACCGAGGATCCCAAGTGGACGATGTGGTACGGCGGCTCGGGCAACGGCCCCGACCCGGACGTACACTATAACTCCTACCATAGCGCAGCGGCCTGGCCGGCGGGCAGCAACGCCCACTTTTACAGCAATCCCGAGGTGGACGCTGCCTTTGACGCGGGCCGCGCCGAGATGGATCCGGCAGAGCGCGTCAAGGACTACCAAGAGGTATGCCGCCTGCTGAACGCGGACGCGGCCAGCGCCTACATGTTCGAGAGCGTACGCTACGGTGCAACTACGGGGCACATCGGCAACTTTGTCTACACCCCATCGCCCGGCAGTGGCCGCTTCTACAACGCTGCCGAGACCTGGTACGTGGAGCGGTAGTCTCCAGTCCTCCCGCAGGTTGTCCATGACTGAGCCCTGCTCTATTGGGTATCGAAACAGATGGATAGCCTGTACCACAAGGGCAAACCTGCGGGAGGATGAGTGTTTGAACCTATCAGGCGCCTTCGCCAGGCGAGGGCGCCTGACAAGCTTTCGAGCGACCTTTCGATATCCAGAGAAGAAAGCTTGTCGACTCTGGCTGGAGGAATGCATGGGAAGATATATCACCCGGCGGATCCTGATCAACATCCCAGTACTGATTGGTATTACCTTTATGATCTTTGTGTTCATCGAAGCGGCGCCTGGCGACCCGCTGGCCTTCTGGGTCAGCCCGGAGTTCGGCCAGGATGAGGGCCAGATGGAAGTCCTGCGAGAGCGTTTTGGTCTGAACGACCCCTTTGGCGTCCGTTACCTGCGCTGGCTGGGGCAAGCGCTGACGGGCAACCTGGGGTTCCGCTACAAGAATTTTGAATCGGTCAGCGCCTCCATTGCCTCACGTATTGGGCCGACACTACTACTAATCGGCAGCGCCATGATCGTAGGCATCGGCATTGGCATCCCGCTGGGTATGCTATCGGCGCTGAAACAGTATTCATTCACCGACTTTTCTCTAACAGCCTTTGCCTTCCTGGGCATCTCGATGCCTGCCTTCTTTGCCGGCCTGGGCGGCCTGTACCTATTTGCCATCAAATGGGATTTGGTGCCCGTGGGTGGGATGTACACCATCGGACCGGAGCGGACGGTGCTGGATACACTACACCACCTGGCCCTGCCCGCCGCCATCCTCAGTCTGTCCTATATCGCCATCCTGACCCGTTACACCCGGTCCAGTATGTTGGAGGTCATGCGCCAGGATTACATCACGACTGCCCGGGCCAAAGGTCTGCGGGAAAGACTGGTGATCGTCCGCCATGCATTTCGCAACGCGCTGATCCCCATCCTGACCGTCATCGGGCTCAGTCTACCAAACTTGATCGCCGGTGCCGTTTTCATCGAGACCATTTTCGGCTGGCCCGGCCTGGGCCGTCTGTACATTGATGGCGCCCAGTCCCGCGACTACCCCATGGTACTGGGCATGGCCCTTATCACGGCCTTGATGGTCTTGGTGGCCAACTTGCTCACAGATATCACGTATGCCCTGGTTGACCCTCGCATCCGGTACGAGTGATGAGGGGTGAGGGTGAGGCTGCGGCTAAGGTTGAGATTGGAGTTGAGAGGGTTATTGTATGAGCAATCCTGAGTCGGGAGAAGTGGCAGAGTTGGCCACGAGTTCCGCTGTCATATCCCCTGAAGTCGATCTGCCGCGGCAATCGGTGGACTCACCAAGCCGCCGGGCCATCCGCCGCTTCCGGCGGCACAAGCTAGCTATGGTGGGTACCGGAATCATGCTGGTCCTGATCCTGGCCGCCATTTTTGCCCCGGTCATCGCCCGCTACGATCCCAACCGAGTGGATCTGAGGGAGATGAATCAGCCCCCCAGCGCCGAACACTGGTTCGGGACCGACCGGACAGGCCGCGACATCTGGGCCCGTACCATCTATGCCGGCCGGGTATCCCTATCGGTGGGCCTGGTGGCGGTCCTGCTCTCCACTTCCATCGGCGTCACCCTGGGCGCCATCGCCGGCTTCTATGGCAAGGCCCCGGATTTCACCATTATGCGCCTCACCGACATGGTGATGTCCTTTCCCGTCATCATCATCGCTCTGACCATCGTCGCCATCCTGCCCCAGGACTGGTTCAAGTACAGCATCGTGGTGGTCATGTTCGCCATCGGCCTGCTCACCTGGCCGGCCGTGGCCCGGCTCACACGGGGGCAGATCCTATCATTGCGGGAGACAGATTTCGTTATGGCGGCGCGCTGCCTGGGGGTGACCAACGGGCGCATCATCTTCAGACACGTCCTGCCCAACGCCATGGCGCCCCTGCTGGTTTCGATGAGCTTTGCCATGGCCGCCGCGATCCTGCTCGAGGCCGGGCTGAGCTTCTACAACCTGGGCGTACAGCGCCCTACGCCGAGTTGGGGCAATATGCTGGAGCCAGCCCGGGCCCTGACGGTCCTGGAGGGCACTCCCTGGCAATGGATCCCGCCGGGCATTCTGATTGTGATCTCGGTACTGGCCATCAACTTCATCGGAGATGGGCTGCGCGACGCGCTCGATCCGCGGATGAGGCTTGACTGAGGGCAAGAAAGAGGTAACCGAATGAAGTTCGAGCGACTGGAGATACGCTATGTTAGCCTGCCACTGCTCTACCCGTGGCGAACAGCCTATGGTGCGGACGCCGAGGTAGACTCGGTCCTGCTCCACGTCCACTCCGGCAGCCACGACACCTGGGCCGAGACCACACCTCTCAGAGCGCCCCTGTACTCGCCCGAATTCACCTGGGGTGTCTACACTTTGATCAGCGAGTTCCTCGCCCCCGTGTTGATCGGGCAGGAGTTTGAGACAGCTGATGCCCTCCTGGCGGCGCTGCGCCCCTTCAAGGGCAATCCCTTTGCCAAGGCGGGGCTGGAGATCGCCTGGTGGATGCTCCAGGCCAAGATTGAGGGCCGTCCACTGCACGAATTGCTGGGGGGCAAGCAGCGCGACGTCGAGGCAGGCGCGGATTTCGGTATCCAGGATTCCATCGACATGCTGCTGGCCAACATCCAGGGGGCCTTTGACCAGGGGTTCAAACGCGTCAAGCTAAAGTTCGGCCCCGGTTGGGACCTGGAGATGCTCAAGGCCGTGCGCTCCACCTTTCCTACCCAGGTCTTTCACATCGACTGCAACTCGGCCTACACGCTGGACGACCTGCCCATGTTTCGCGAAATCGATAGGATGGGGCTGGCCATGATCGAGCAACCGCTCTACTACAACGACCTGCTGGCCCACGCCGAACTCCAGAAGCAGTTGGAAACGCCCATCTGCCTGGACGAATCGATCAAGTCGGTGCGGGATTTTGAATGGGCCATCCGGCTCGGATCATGTCGTGTCCTCAACATCAAGCCGCCCCGCGTCGGCGGCTTGTCGGCTTCGGTGGCCCTACACGATATAGCCAGGGATGCTGGCATCCCCTGCTGGGTGGGCTCCATGCTGGAGAGTGGCGTCGGCATGGGGGTGCTGATCGAGCTGGCCACCCTGCCCAACTTTGGCTATCCCAACGACCTTTTTCCCAGCCCGCGCTTCTACGTCCAACCTCTGACCGAGCCGGTGACAGCGATCAATCAGGATTGTACGTTCTCGCCCTCTACTGTGCCGGGGACTCCCTACGTGCCAGACCTGGCCATTCTGGAAGGTACCACTCGCTTCAAGACAGTGGTGGAGGCATGATGACGGATCTCACTCCCCGCGAGCTGATGCGCCGGACCATGCGCCGGCAGCCCACGCCACGCATCCCGACCATGCCCCAGATTTGTCACGACACTCCGGTACGCGTGTTCGCGGCCGAGGATGGCGTCGATTGGCTCGAGGGCATGAAACGCTGTATCGAAGACCCATTCCTGATCTACGACTATGTGATACGGCTGGTAGAAGCTGTAGACTGCGATGGCCTCCGCCTCTTTGTCAAACCGGAGCCCATGAGGATCGAGAGAAACGGCGACGATCTGCTGGTGCTGGATCGGGAGACAGGGCGCCGCATTGGCAAGATCGATACCATGGGCGGTGGTGGGTTTATCCCGGACAGGCCGCAGCCGCCCGTAGAGGACCTTGATGACGCGGCCAGGCGACTGGAGGCCATGGTCCGGGAGTTCACCGACGAAAAGATGGAGCTGCTGCGCCAGGCGCGGGAACGGGTTCCCACCCGCTTTGTGGCCGGGGCGCCCGGCGGCATCACCATGAACACCTACACCGCCTTTCGCGGCCGAGCCCAGGCCATGATGGACTTTTACGATCGACCCGATTTCGTCAGTGCCGTGATGGATATGCAGGCCGAAGCCGTGATCCAGCGGGCCGAAAAGCTGCTGACAACGGGCATCGACGTCTTTTACATCGGCGATCCGGCGGCTAGCGGAAGCCTGATCAGCCCCAAACATTTTGAGAAATTCTGCCTGCCAGCGTACCAAAAGTTCTGCCGTCACTTCCGCGACGAGGACATCCTCATCTACATCCATATCTGCGGCAACTCGGACCCGATCCTGGAGATGATGGCCGACACGGGCGCTCACGTGGTGGAGCCGCTGGATCCGCTGGGCGGTGTCTCGGTGGCCGACGCCAAGCGCCGCATCGGGGATCGCGTGGCGCTCATGGGGGGTGTCAACACACTCACCCTGGCCCACGGTACTCCCGAGGAAGTGCGGGCCGAGGCTATCCAAAAGTGCTGCGAGGGCGGTCCTTATGGCTACGTCCTGGCCGCTGGCGACATGGTACCACCCGAGACACCGCTGGAAAACCTGCAGGCCATGGTCGACGTCGCTACCAAGAGCCTTTGGAACGGGTCACAGGCAGGAGACAACGCTGGCAGATGATCAGTTCGAAGGAACGGGTGTTGGCGGCCGTAGACCATGAGGTGACCGACCGCGTACCACTGACCTTTGATGCCGAGCCCGAGGTCTACAATGCGCTGCACCAGCATCTGGGCACCACCTCGAAAGAGGATCTTTTTGACCGGCTCCACGCGGATACTTGGATACTGCTGCCCAAGAATTTCGTTTACACCGAGGATCAGGAGGATTGCGTGGAAAAGACGGCCATCTGGGGCTACAAGCTGAGGTCCACGCCGTATTCGGGTGGTACGTACGACTCAGTATCTATCAATCCATTGGCCGGCAAGGATGATCTACAGGACATTGACAATCACCCCTGGCCCGATAGCGGGGCACTGGATTTCGCGCACTTTTCGGCCGAGGCTGCGGCGCACCAGGACAGAGCCACCATCGGCGTCTTTACCTGGGGGGCGTTCCACATTGCCTGCATCGTCCGGGGCATGGAGGATCTGCTGATCGACTTTGCGGTCAGGAAGCCCTATGCCCATCATCTGCTTGACACCATCGCCCAGCGGATGTATGCCTACCTGGATCAGATGTTGGAGGAGCACGGAGAGGGCATGGACATCGTTTACATGTGCGACGATTATTGCTCGCAGCGAGGACCACTGTTCAGCCCCAAGATGTTTGAGGAGTTCATCATGCCCTACCTGACCGTGGTAGCGGACCGGGTCCATCGCCATGGAAAGAGATTTTTGCTCCACGTCTGTGGATCCGTGCGGCCGCTCTTGCCCATGATTATCGAGGCTGGTGTGGATATCCTGGAACCGATCCAGACCCGCGCCGCGGGCATGGAACCTGCGGCACTCAAACGCGACTTTGGCCAGCAGCTCTGCTTCTACGGAGGGGTAGACCTCCAGGAGACGCTCTGCAAGGGCACGCCCCAGCAGGTGGCCGCTGAAGTCGCCTACTTGATCGACATATTGGGCCAGGATGGGGGTTATATTCTAGGCCCAGGACACACCTATATCCAGGTCGACGCCCCACTTGAGAATATCACAACCATGTACGAGACAGCCTTCCGTTACAGGCCCTGGATGGGGGAAAGGGGGTGAGATCGCGACAAATCTGCCGGTAGCGTGTTATCCATTGGCATGACCTAGAGAAAGGCATCCAAAAAAGTGGCCTGGAATGGCCAAAAAGAGAGAAAAAGGGAGGAAGACATGACAGAGCTAAGTCGCAGACAATTGCTCAAGTTAATGGGCGCGGGCGCCGCAGGCGCCGTGCTGGTCGGGTGTGGCGCGACGCCAGAGCCGGCCGCACCGGCGGCGGCCCCCACAGAGGCGGCAGCAGCAGCAGCGGGAAAGAACTATGAGGGCGTCACGATCCGCATGCTCAGCCAGGGTGGTGCTTCCTACGAGAAGCCGGTTACGCTCTATGCCAAAGAGTTCGAAGAGATGACCGGAGCCAAGGTCGAATTTGACTGGGCGCCCTGGGAGTCCATGATGCCCAAGATACAGGCCGACCTGGCCTCGGGTACTCCCCAACTGGACATCTTTATGAACGACATCGAGTTCCAGTACACCATCTGGCCGAATTTGCTCCCTCTTGACGACCTGATCGAAAAGAGCGGCTACAACATGGACGGCTTCTTTGAGCCAGTGTACACTTTTGGCGGCAACGTGGCCAACCAGGGCAAGCGGTTCGGTATCCCCATCACCGCTGGTGTGGCCGTCGTCTTTTACCGCACCGACCTCATCGACGAATTTCCCACCACGTGGGATGAGTACGAGAAGCTGCTCATCGATCTGAAAGAGAAAACGGGCAAGCCGCCGCTCGGATTCGCAGGAGTAACGGCCCAGTTGGTCAAACTGTTCCTGGCCCGCTACTGGTCCAAGGGCGACCCACTCTTGACCACAGACTGGCAACCGCTGATCAACAGCGAAAACGGCGCCGAGGCTCTGACCATGCTCAAGGACTATGCCCTCAACTATGCGCCGGATGGCGTCCTGGCCTGGGACAACCCCGACGGCTGCAACGCCTTCAAGGTCGGCGACATCGTGGTCCTGGAAAGCTGGCCTGGGTTCTGCCTGGAGAGCTTTGAGGAAGACGATTCCATGGTCAAGGGCAAGTGGGCCATGGCCAAGTACCCGGAGGGCGGCACCGGTAACTTTGTGCAGCATAACGCCACCATTCTCAATACCTCCGAGAACCAGGACGCGGCTTTCGATTTCATCGCCTACATCACCAACGAGGAGCAGCAAAAGCGCTCTGCGTTGGAGTATCTCAACGACCCGGCCCGCAAGTCCCTTTACAACGATCCAGAGGTCGTAGAGCAGTTCCCCTGGTACCCGGACTATGCCAACGTCTTGGACGCCGGCAAGCCCTTTGCCCCCGGCGTGCCCCAGTGGCTGGAGATGTTCATCTCTGTAGGCGAGGCAGCCTCGCTGGCGATTTCGGAGCAAAAAACGCCCCAGGAAGCGCTGGACGAAGCCGCAGCCAAGTGGGATGAGTTGTTTGAGCAGAACCCGATGGAATTCGAGTACGTGGAGTAATCCCAATCAATCGCTCCGCGCAGCGCGTGCGGAGCGATTGACTGGACCTGGAGTTGTCCAACACCGGTCCTTCACGACCGGTGTTGGACTCCATCTTCCGCCAGACTGACTGCGAGGACGCTATCTCGAACTTGACAATTCGATCGGGTAATTCAGAACATCATCAGCAAGAACTGTGAGGGGCCAGTCCCGGTCCAACTCTATTACCCGCTCAAGTTGTCAAGATCTGCATGTGCCGACCTAAACGAGCATTTCGGCGGTTTGACTACCAAACCTAGAGAGGAGAATGGCCTTGAGCTTTCTGAAAAAGGCTTCTCAGCCTGCTGCAGCATCAGCGCGTAACCCTGCAGGCGCAGCAGCAGAGGTACCGGTGATGGTCCAGCGACATACCGGCGAAAAGTGGCTGTCGGTTGCCTTCCTGGCGCCGGCCCTGATCTTCCTACTGTTTACCAACGTGTACCCGTTACTGTATTCGCTACGCCTGAGCTTCTATAGTTGGAACATGATGGTCCCGCTGAGCGTGCCAAAGTTCGTCGGACTGGAGAACTATACCGATCTGCCCTCGGATCCGGTGTTCCTCATCGCCGTCAAACAGACGCTAGTCTTTGTTATCGCGGCGGTGACCATCGAGTTTCTGATTGGGATGGGCCTGGCGCTGCTGGCAACCTCTCGGATAAGGGCCATGGGTGTGATCCGGACTGTACTCTTGGTACCCCTCATGATGACGCCCGTCGTGGCCGGCATTCTATGGCGCACCATCTACCACCCCCAATACGGGGTCATCAACTGGCTGATCAGCCTGATTGGCATCCCGCCCCAGACGTGGCTGGGGAACCCGAACCAGGCGATGCCGGCCGTCATCGCCGTCGAGGTATGGCAGCAGCTCCCGGTGGTCATCTTTGTCCTGGCCGCCGGCATCCAGTCGCTGCCCACAGACCTGTACAAAGCGGCCGAGGTCGATGGCTCATCGCTGTGGCAGACCTTTCGCTACATCACATTGCCTCTGCTGAAACCGGTGATCATTGTTATCCTGATGCTGCGCATCATGGACGCCTTCAAGATCTTTGACATCATCTATATGCTAACCTATGGCGGCCCGGGCGGCAGACCGAGGTCATGTCGATGTTGATCTACAAACAGGGGTTGAAGTACTTCCAGGTTGGCGAGGCTGCCGCCATGTCCTGGGTCTTTCTGCTGGCCATCTTTTTGATCTCTTTGTACTTTATCCGCCAGTTGCTGCGTGGAAATTAGGAAGGAAGAGGCATGCTGAGCTATCGTACCAAACGTACCATTTCCAACGTGGGTCTCTATGTCCTGACGGGCGTGGTTCTTGTCGTCATTGCCTTCCCCCTTTACTGGCTGCTGATCACCTCGGTCAAGCTGGACATTGATGTGGCGCACTTTCCGCCGGTTTTCTTTCCAAAGCGGTTTACAATGGACAACTATACCAGCGTCTTCCAGACCGAAAACGCCACCAAGTTCTGGATCAACAGCATTGTCACGGCCCTCACAACGACCTTTCTCACCTGCCTCCTGGGCTCGATGGCCGCCTATGCGCTGGCCAAGACCTATTTGGCCTCGACCATACGGCAGATTCTGATCCTGTGGATCCTGGTGACCCGCATCTTTCCTCCGGTCACGACAGCCATTCCCTACTTTATCATTATCAAGAACCTGGGACTGGCGGATACGCGTTTCTCGCTGATCCTGACCTACACTTCGTACGGCCTGCCCTTTGTCATCTGGCTGATGCTGGGCTTTTTCCAGGATCTGCCTGCCGATATCGAGAAAGCGGCCATCGTCGACGGCTGCGGCATGTGGCAGCGTTTTACCCAGGTTATCCTGCCCCTGACGCTGCCTGGGCTGGCTGTCACGGCCATATTTGCCTTTATCGCTGCCTGGAATGAATTTCTCTTTGCCTCGATCCTGACCTCCTTCAATGCCAAGACTTTGCCGGTGGTCATCTCGGGCTACATGTCCGACAAGTACTTGCGCTGGGGGGAGATGTCGGCTCTGGGCACCATGATGATCGTGCCGGTACTGATTTTCGCGGCCGCGACGCAAAAGTACCTGGTTCGGGGCCTCACCTTTGGCGCAGTGAAGGGCTGAGTATCATTTGACTCGGAGGTACTATGGCAGAAATACGCTTTGAGCACATGACCAAAAAATTCGGCCCGGTAGTGGCCGTTCGCGACCTTAATCTGACCGTCGCCGACAAAGAGTTCCTCACCCTGGTCGGCCCCAGTGGTTGCGGTAAATCGACCACGCTCAACGTCCTGGCAGGTCTGGAGGATCCATCGGAGGGTCTGGTCTACATCGATGACCAGATCGTCAACGAGTTTCCGCCGGGCAAGCGGGACATCGCCATGGTTTTCCAGAGCTACGCCCTCTACCCGCACATGACAGTCCGGGAGAACATTGGCTTTGGCCTCAAAGTCCGCAAGATGGACAAAGAAGAGATCAACAGACGGGTGGAGGAGGCCGCCTCGCTGTTGGGCATCGGGCCGTTGCTGGAGAGGCGACCGCGCGAGCTCAGCGGCGGCCAGCGCCAGCGCGTCGCCCTGGGGAGGGCCATTACCCGCGAGCCCAAGGTGTTCCTGCTGGACGAACCCTTGAGTAATCTGGATGCCAAGCTCCGAACCCAGATGAGGGCCGACCTCAAGCTGCTCTTTAACCGTCTGGGAGGAACTGTCGTTTATGTGACCCACGACCAGGCGGAGGCCATGACCTTGAGCGACCGCGTAGTCGTCATGCGCGATGGGCTCGTACAGCAAGCGGGGCCACCGCTGGGACTCTACGACGACCCGGACAATCTCTTTGTAGCCGGCTTCCTCGGCAACCCGACCATGAACTTTTTATCCTGCAGCGCATCCCGGGAGGACGATCGGTTGGTCCTGGCAACCAATGGTACCCGCTGGCCGGTGGCCCTGGACCAGGCGGATGCCATCCTGGCGCAGATCCAGGACAAAGCGATCCTGGGCATCCGGCCCGAAGACGTCACCGTCGCCCTGCCCGGCCAGTTGGATGAAGAGCACTCGGTGCCTTGCACCATCGAGGTTGTGGAGCACATGGGCTCGCTCAACATCATCTATGCCAGCATTGAAGGCAACCGCATTATCGCCACCATGGAGAGCGCCTTTAGCGCAGGTTCAGGCGACCCAGCGCGGATAGCCTTTGACCCAGACAAGATCCGCCTCTTTAACGTGGACACAGAGAACAGAATCCGCGTGTAAGAGCCGGTACATTACAGCGGAAGGCGAAGGTGTCGGGTCGGAAGATAGATCTTGACCCATCAGGTGGGCTCGAAAGGGCTCGGTCTGGAGACCGTCGCCTACCGACAGGAGCTATCAGGCATGAAGAGAGGGTTTGAGGCCATCAAGCTGGGGTACGTGCCTATCAGCAAGTTCGTATTCAGCGCCGAGGACGCCCGTCGCTACAAGGCGCTGGTGCAGGCCAAGCTGGACGAATGGGGTATCCACTATACCAACATCGACGGCGTGACCAATGACGGCATGCTCTACAAGCACGAGGACTTGCCCCGGGTCATCGAGCACCTGCGGGCCGAGGGTGTGGACGCCGTCTTTTGCCCGCACTGCAACTTTGGCACCGAGGACATCGCCGCCCTGCTGGGGCGTGAGATGGGCCTGCCCTATTTGCTCTGGGGGCCGAGGGACGAGTTGCCCCTGCCCGGCGGCGCACGCCTGCGGGACACCCAATGCGGCCTGTTTGCCACCAGCCACGTGCTCCGGCGCCTGAACGTGCCCTTTACGTACATCCTCAACTCGCGCGTACATGACCCTGTCTTTGAGCGAGGTGTAAAGAACTTTGTACGGGTGGCGTCGGTGGTCAAGGCCTTCCGTTCACTACGCATCGGGCAGATCGGGCAGCGCGTGGATTTCTTCTGGTCGACCATCATCAACGAGGCCGAGCTGCTGGAAAAGTTTGGCATCGAGGTCTGGCAGATCTATATCAGCGACGTCGTGTCAGAGATCAGGCGCAGGCTGGAGGCTCGGGACGACGAACTCTTGACCAGGACCGAGGAGGTCAAGAGCCAGGTAGGTTTCAAGTCGCTCGACGAGCAGCAGATACTGGCCATCGTGGCCCTGAACCTGACGATGAAAGAGATGGCGGCCCGGCAAAAGCTGTCGGCCATCGCCCTGCAATGCTTCCCCGTCCTGCAGCAGGAATTTGGTATCTACCCCTGCCTGGCCAATAGCCTGCTGGGTATTGAGGGTTTGCCGGTGATATGCGAGACCGACATCCACGGCGCCATCACTGCCTGCCTGCTCCAGGCGGCGAATCTCTACCAGGACTCGGTCTTTTTTGCCGACATGACCATCCGCCACCCGGAAAACGACCAGGCGGAACTGCTATGGCACTGTGGCTCTTTCCCGCTGGACCTGGTTGACGAGGGGGTAGAACCCTTTGCCGGGGAACACTTTATTATGCCCGGCACGGAGGCGGGCGTGGGACATTGGCGCATCAAGGGCGGCGACGTCACCATCGCCCGCTTTGAGCAGGCGGGGGGCAACTACTACCTGGCCATGGGCCAGGGACGGGGCACAACAGGGCCGCACACGGTTGGCGCCTACCTGTGGTTCGAGGTGGACGATTGGACCAAGTGGGAGCGCAAGTTCATCTACGGCCCCTATATCCACCATGTGGCGGGGATACACGGCCAGGCCGCGCCCATCCTCTACGAGGCATGCAAATACCTTGGCCTCAATCCCGACCCCATCGAACCTGCAGGCCAGGCGTTGGAGGACTTTTGGTGGGAGGCATGAAGTCCAGGGAGCGGTTACTGATGGCGCTGGACCACAGGGAGCCCGACCGGGTACCGGTGGATCTGTGGTTCACCTCCGAAGTCGAGGACCGCCTGTCAGCCGAACATAGGGGCCTGCGCGGCGTTGAACTGCGTGTGGCCCTGGGCCACGATCTGCTCATGACCGGCTCGCCCAACATCGGCGCCAGCTATGAGCTCCCCGGCACGCCTGACGAGTACGTGTGCGAGTGGGGCGTGCGCTGGAAATGGATCACCAATCCCGCTGGCGGCCGCTATACGGAGACGGTGGGGCATCCCCTGGCTGGAGAACGAGATCTGGGCGCGTACCGGATGCCAGATCCGCTGGGCCCCTCCATGCAGCGCATCTACCAGGAGGCCCGGGACCTGGTAGAGCGTTATGGGCACACGCACGCCATCTTTGGCAGCTTGTACCAGACGATTTTTGAGGCCGCCTGGCTGTTGCGGGGCATGGAGAACCTATTGATGGACATGGCCAGCCAACAAGGATTTTGCCCACGAGCTTTTCGAGCGGCTGACCGAGTACAGCCTGGTAGCTGGCCGGGAGCTGATCGCCCAGGGTATTGACGTGCTGTGGCTGGGCGATGATTTCGGCACACAACAAGCGATGCTGATCTCGCCCCGGATGTGGCGCGAGTTCATCAAGCCCCGCTATGCCCGGCTCATCGAGGCTTACAAAGCGCAGAACCCAGACCTCAAGATCGCCTATCACTGCGACGGCTACTTTGAGCCGATCATCCCCGAATTGATCGAGATTGGCCTGGACGCACTGAACCCAGTACAGCCTCTGGCCATGGACCCGGCTGAGGCCAAACGGAAATATGGCGACCGGCTATCGTTCTGGGGCACCGTGGACACGCAGCACACCTTCCCTTTTGGGACGCCTCAGGACGTGGAAGACGAGGTACGCAAGCGCTTGCGCACCGTGGCGCCTGGCGGGGGTTTGATCCTATGCTCTTCCCACCGGGTTCAGCCGGACGTACCGCTGGAGAACATTCAGGCATTCTACCGGGCGACCAGGGAGTACGGGACCTACCCTATACGAGCTGTGAGGACGGAGGGAACCGGTGACAACTTTGTTTGGACGACAATGGACACGCCAAGAACTGCTCACCTTCGTGGGTAATCATCTCACAGGTGTGCGGCATCCGGCCGGTCACGCTGGCCGATGGGCCAGAACGGGGTGTCCGCGCCGCCGACGTGCGGACGGGTGATGGTCTCAACTTCACAGTCCTGCTTGACCGGGGGATGGACATCGGTCCCGCCGAGTACCGGGGCATTCCCTTGGCCTGGATCTCTCCTACCGGCCCAATCTCGCCCGCCTTCTACGACCCGCGGGGGATTGGATGGCTGCGCACCTTTCACGGCGGGCTGCTTACCACCTGCGGCCTGACCCAGACCGGCGTGCCGAACGTCGATTGGCGATGAAGATCTGGGGCTCCACGGCCGCATCTCACATACACCAGCCCGCCAGGTGAGCTGCCAGGGGCGGTGGGAGGGCGACGAATACATCTTCTGGGTGGAAGGGCAAATGCGGGAAGTGAGTGTATTTGGTTACGATCTGCGCCTGACCCGCCGCATAACGGCGATGTTGGGCCAGCCCAAGCTGACCATTGAGGATAGGGTGGAGAACATGGGCTACGAGCCTGCTCCCCACATGATCCTGTATCACTGCAATATGGGCTTTCCCCTACTGAGGCCCTGCCAGCCGGCTGGTAGCCCCATCGCAGCGGTCGAAGCCCGGGATGACGTAGCCGCACAGGGCCTGGAGCAGCATACCTCCTTTGAAGGCCCGACGCCCCACTATGCCGAACAGTGCTTCTTTCACAGCTTTGAGCCGGACTCGACGGGCCACGTCACAGTCGTCCAGCTCACCAACCCCGAGCTAGGGCTGGCCCTCCAACTGCGCTATCCGCCACCGGGAACTGCCCGAGATGGCGCAATGGAAACAGGTAGGGCAGGGGACCTACGTTCTGGGCTTGGAGCCGGCCAACTGCCGCGTTGAAGGGCGCTCAGCCGCCAGAAAGCGTGGGACGCTGGTAGAACTAGCCCCGGCGAGCACGTGCGATTACTACCTGGAGATGACGGTCCTGGCCGGACAGGCAAGGGAGAGCTAGATGATACTGAGGAGATAGGATGGCCGAACTGACGGGAGAGAGCGGCTGTTGCGGGTCTTTCACCAACAAGAGGTGGATCGTATCCCGGTTTCGCCCTTTATCCACGTCAACTATGTCAAAGAGTTTTTTGGCACACACGATGTCGACTGGGTGGCCAGGACGCCCGAAGTCTACCGGCACTTTGGCTTTGACCTGATCCATCGCAATTGTAGCCCCGAGTATGACGCCATGGGACCGGAAGGGCCGGATTGGCAGATAGAGGATATGCCAGCAGGATGGCACGGGACGAGACCACTACGACTGACGGTTCATACGCCGGAAGGCGATCTGCGCTGCGGTCAAGCGCTTGCGCTGGACCTACGAGTACGACGCCGAGAATTCGCGCTGTGCCGAGTACCCCATCAAAAGCGAGGCGGATTTTGACCTGCTGGTGCGCTACCAGCCGGATCCCCAACCGGCCGACGTGTCGGACATCCGGCGCGCCAAGGAGATCGTAGGCGACACGGGCATCGTCGCTCCCTGGATCCACGGCGCGTTCAACGTGCTGGCCTTCTACTATCGGAAGCTGGATGACCTGCTGATGGACGCCATGCTCAATCCTGCTTTCTATGGGCGCATGATGGATCACTTTTTGCAGCGCTACATGACCTTTACCCAGACAACTCATCGATGCCGGCGCCGATGTCTTGAGCTATGCTGCCAATATTGCCAATGCCAAGCTGGTCAGCCCCCGTTTTTTCCGCGAGTATATCTGGCCCTACGAGAAGCGCTTCATCGATTTCATCCAGGGGCAGGGCGTCGCGGTGCTCTACCACAACTGTGGCTATGCCCGCAACCTGCTGTCGCTGCTGCCCGAGTTGGATATGCGGGCCTACGAATCGCTTACACCGCCGCCCTATGGCGACACGGTGCTCACCGATGCGGTGGACGCATTTGGCAGCCAGACCACCCTGTCGGGCAACATCGACCAACTCGATCTGCTGCGCAAGGGAACAGCGGACGAGATCGATTTGGCTGTCAAGCAAGTGCTGGATACGGTGCGCGGTCGCTGTCACTTTATCCTGGCCACGACCGACTATTTCAACGAGAACACGCCCCACGAAAAGATCCACGCCCTGGCGGATGCCGGGCGCAGATATGGAGGATTGTGAAGCCATGAGACCCAATAAGATTCGAGCCCTTTTGGAAGCTGGAAAACCCACCATCGGGACCCACATTCACAGCACGTGGCCCTCTATCATCGAGGTTGTGGGACACAGCGGCATGTTCGACTATATCGAGTTTGTGGCCGAGTATGCCCCCTTTGACCTGTACGCGCTGGACAACATCTGCCGCGCAGCCGAGCTGCATGATCTATCGTCTATGATCAAGGTCGACCAGGAACCTCGCAGCTTTCTCGCCCAACGGGGCATCGGCTGTGGCTTTCAAAGCGTGCTGTTCGCTGACTGCCGCAGCGTTGAGGACACCCGGGAATGCGTGCGCGCCGTACGGCCCGAGACGCCGGAGGCGGGCGGATTGCACGGCGTTGGCATGCGTCGTGCCGCCTACATGGGCTATGGAGGGACGCCGGACTATGTTCAGGCGCTCAAGGACATTGTCGTCGTACTGATGATCGAAAAGCAGGGGGCTGTCGATCACCTGGAGGAGATCCTGTCAGTGCCTGGCATTGACATGATCCAATGGGGGCCATCGGACTATTCCATGAGCGTCGGACGCCCCGGGGAAAGACAACACCCCAGTATCAAAGCAGCCGAGCACAGGGTCATCGATATCGCCCTGAAGATGGGGATCCCGCCCAGGGCGGAGATCTCCAGCCCTGACGAGGCCAGATACTACCTGGACCTTGGCGTGGAGCACTTTTGCATCGGCACGGATGTCATGATCCTCTACAACTGGTTCAAGGAGAACGGCGAGGAGCTGCGCAAAGTCATTTCGGATGCGTAAACAGGCGCAGTTGCTCAAGATCGTCACCGACGCCGAAGTGGATCGTATCCACGAGGCCAGTCTGGCCATCCTGGAAGAGATCGGCGTCCAGATCCCCAATACTCAGATCCTGCGCATGTTTGCGGATGCGGGAGCTGTGGTCGATTTTGAGCAGCAGATCGTCCAGATCCCTGCCAACTTGGTGGAGCAAGCACTGGCAGTTCTGCCCAAGGACTTTACCGTAACGCCGGCCGACGGCGGGCCACCGATCCATCTGGGCGACGGGGACCTAAAGCTGAGCATGGATTGCTCCGATCAGATAGTGGAATTGAGCCAGGGCCGAAAACGCCGGGGAACCCAGGAAGACGTGGTGAAAGGTATCATGGTGGCCAACGCGTTGGAAAACGTACGGCTGGCCACCGGCTTTGTCCTGCCTTGCGAGGTACCCCAATCTGCCGGCGACGTGGCTGGCTATCAGCTCTTGTTCACCTATTCTCGGAAGGCCGTCGCCACCTGGATCTATTCTTCGCGTAGCGCGGACTATATCCTGGAGATGGCGCAGGTTGTGGCGGGCGGGGCAGAAGCGTTGAAGAGCAAAAAGCTGCTGACCTACTTTGCGGAGCCGGTCAGCCCCTTGCGCTACGCGCCCCATACCCTGGAGATCATGTGCAAGATGGCAGAGTACGAGTGTCCCATCTATTTGGGTCCGATGGTCACAGCCGGGGGCAGCGGGCCCGTCACTCTGGCCGGGACGCTCGTGCTGCACAACGCCGAGATCCTGCACGGGTTGACCTTGATCTATCTGCTCAACCCCAGGCAGCCGGTGATCTATTCTTGCCATGCCCACGTCCTCGACCTGAGGCGGGGCGTCATCCAGTATGGCGCGCCCGAGCAAGCACTCCTGGCTGCGGCCGCTTCACAGTTGGCCAAGAAGCAGGGGCTGGCGGTATGTGGCAACGTCATGCTGTCCGACTCGAACACGGCCGATTACCAGGCCGGGTTCGAAGCCGGAGCTACAGCCGCCTATGCCCTGGCCGCTGGCTGGGACATGCTCGGCTTTCTGGGATTCGGAACCCTGGGCGTGGTTGGCGCGGGTGTAGGTCATAGCCTGGAGATGGCCATCCTCCAGGACGAGGCGCTGTCCTTCCTCAAGAGGATGCTGGCATCCTTTGAGGTCAACGATGACACCCTGGCCCTAGATGTCATCCGGGAGGCTGGCATCGGCGGAAACTTTTTGGCACAACCCCACACGGCGAAGCACATGCGACACGAGCTGTGGCAGTCAGGAGGTATCTTCCCCCGGCTCGATTACACAGCCTGGGCCGAGGGTGGACACAAGACCGCACTCGACCGGGCTAGAGAACGGCTGGAAGAGGTCCAGCGGGATTATCCGCCAGAGCCAGTCCTGGACCCACACAAAGCGCGGTATTTGCTGGAGATCAGAGAACGGGCGGAAGCAGAAGCTACAGTAGAGTAGACTCGGTGACACAATGCCTGGGCCGAGACCAAAAGAGTAGGACAAGATGGTATCTTGTCCTGGGGCAAGCAATCTGCTGTATGGGAAGGGATAACGCCCCTCACCTTGGGGGCATTCAAGAGGAGTGAGCGTTTGGGCAAGTTGGCAACTTGCCCTACGAAGGAAGACCATTTTTTATTCCCGGCGATGAGGCCCGGGTTGCAGCAGTACTGGACTGGAGGGAAAACGCACCATGCTTATCAAGAACGGCAGGATACTGCACTACAATCGGTTTGAAGCCAACAGCGATATGCGTGTAGAAGACAACCGGATCACGGCCATCGGCCAGGGCATGATGCCCGAACCCGGCGAGCAGGTTGTGGACGCAGCCGGGAACTATGTCCTAGCCGGTTTGATCGACCTGCACCATCATGGCATACGTCACGTACTTGCTCAGAACGACAGCCTGCTGGAATACTCCCAGCTTCTGCTGGAGGTGGGTGTCACTGCTTGCGTCGCGACCCTGTCGGGTTCACCCGAGGATAACATCCAAGCCATGCAGCGGGGCCTGCAAGAGACCGAGCGGTTCCGGTTGGCGCCGAACGTGATCGGCTTCCGCCCCGAGATCAGCTATATCGCCAAGACTGGAGCTGGCTCAGCCAACTCGCTGAGGCCCATCACGGACGAGACAACGGAAGCCGTCTATGAAGGCGGCGAGGGATTCATTCGCATCTGGGACATATCGCCAGAGATGGCAGGGGCGATCCCGTTCATCCGTTGGGCCGCCAAGCAGGGCATCGTCACCAGCCTGGCCCATAGTTCCGCGACCGTCGAGGATACGCGGCGGGCTATCGAGGCGGGCATGAGCCTGGTCACTCACTTCTACGACACCTTTGACGTGGCCGTTCAGACCGATCCGGGCGTGTATCCCGCCGGCCTAACCGATTGGCTCCAGATCGAAGACCGGATTACGGTGGAAATTGTCCCGGACGGGGTCCACGTACACCCTTACCTGGTAGAAAAGACCTTCCGCTGCAAGGGTATCAACCGCATCGCCCTGGTAACCGACGCGTCCAAGGGCTCGGGCAGTCCGCCGGGCATCTATGGCGGCCTCTACGAAGGCGTCGAGGTAGAGGTGACGGTTGATCGAGGAGTGAGGCGTACCTCAGACGACGTTTTGTCCGGTAGCGCGCTGACCCACCTTCAGGGCTTCCGCAACGTCATACAAAAGTTCGGCAAGTCGATGGTCGAGGCATCTATCCTATGCTCCCGCACTCCGGCCCGCGTTCTGGGAGAAACGAGCAAAGGCTACCTGGCAGCCGGAATGGACGCCGACATCATCATCTTGGACAATGATCTGAATCTCAAAGCGACCATCGTTGGCGGTAAGGTGCTCTACAGCGCATAGACCAGGAGCGCAGGTTGCCGATGTTTGGAAACACCACGCCCACAGCACATTTTCCGCACGACGATGGTAAAGGAGGAACCATGACCGATTGGCAGTACAGTCCATCCCCTTGGGTACCCTTTCGGGACCAAAAAGTCTTGGAACGAGTCAGGAAAATCAAACGTGAGGATATCACCAAGCATCCCAACCCGGAGTTCAAGATCCGGGTTGTCAAGGATGCCGACATCGAGTTTATCTGGGTCACCGACATGTTTTGGCGCATCAAATCCGCGGCTGATGCCGGGGAGAGATGTGTCCTGATCCTGCCCAACCCAGTTCCAACATACCGTCATGTGGCACGCCTCATCAATCAGTTCCGGGTCGACTGCTCCAACCTCGTTGTCTTTGCCATGGATGAGTATGCCAATGAGGATGGCATTATCACGCCAGAGACATGGCCCCAAAGCTTCATGTATGCCATGAAACACTATCTCTTCTACGCTATTGACAAAGAGCTACGGCCGCCCGAGAGCCAAGTCGTCGGACCTACCAATAAGAATATCGACGACTATGGGCAGATGATTGCCGATGCGGGTGGGGCCGATATGTGCTACAGCGGACCTGGCTGGACGGGGCATCTGGCCTTTATCGAGCCCGATGCTCCTGAATTCGAGGCTGGGAGTTTGGAGGAGTGGATGGAGATGGGTACCCGGATTGTCACCCTGAGCCCATTCACTTTGGCCCAGAACTCCCTACACGGCAGTTTTGGCTACAGTGGAGACATTGCCCTGGTCCCACCCAAAGCGGCGACGATAGGCCCAGCCGAGGTCATTGCCTCCAAAAACCGGATAGATATCAGCGCCTTGACCATCCACGGCACCACGACCTCGTGGCAGCGGCTGATGACAAGACTCATCACCCACGGGCCGGTTACACCTCTGCTGCCGACATCTATCCATCAGCTACTGCGAACCGATTGCTACATTTCTGAAACGGCCGCCCAGGACATCGCGCCGGATTGGGACAAGGGATACTGAGCGTTCTGGTCAAGGCAGGTTTTCCAGTAGATTTGCAGCAACTGGCGCTGAACGAGCCACTAGCAGGCGCCTCAGCAAGGCTGGGGCCAAGGGAAGGAATCATGCACACCTTAGTAGCAGGCGCGGCATCGGTAGATATTTCCCCCCGGGATTCCCAGTTCCTTTATGGGTATCCACATGTCGAACGATACAGTACGGGCATCCACGATCCCCTTCTGAGTTCTGCGCTCTACCTTGGCGATGGACAGAGGGAGATCATGTTCATTGCCAACGATATCATCTTTGTCAGCAAGGCGACCGCCCAACGGACCCGGGAACGGATCACACAGGCTACCTCCGTTCCCGGCGGCAATATCATGATCTCGGCTACCCACACCCACTCCGGCCCCAAAACGGCGGACTATATCAGCAATGAACATGACCCCATTGTCCCTTGTGTCGACCCAGATTACCTCCAGCTTTTTGAAGACGGGATCGTACAGGCTGCGGTAGAGGCCTATCACCGGGCGCGCCCGGCCCAAGCCGGGCTAGCGGTGGCAGACTGCGCAGGCGTGGGAACTAACCGGCGGGATCCGTTGGGGCCCGCGGACTGTAACGTTCCTGTCTTGATGGTCAGAGCTACGGACGACGGGTCGAATATCGCCTGCATGGTAGTCTATTCAATGCATCCCACCGTGTTGCACGAAGACTCCAAACTCGTCAGCGGCGATTTCCCAGCCATGACAAAACAGTACCTACAGGAGGAAGTGCTGGGGCAGGAATGCCCGGTGCTGTATCATACGGGCCCGGAGGGCAACCAGAGCCCCCGGCATGTCACCGGCGCGAATACTTTTGCCGAGGCCGAGCGCCTGGGCAACCTGCTGGGCCACACCATTGCCCAAGTCCTGCCACAGATCCAATATACTTCTAGCCTGGAAGTACAGAGCGCCCAACGCTTTGTCGATCTGCCCCGGAAAAAGTTTCCCCCACTCCCCAAAGCTGAGGAGAAGGAGAAACGCGCAAGGGAGAAGCTGGAACACCTGCGCCAGACCAACGCACCCCGCCAGGAAGTTCGAACCGCGGAGGTCGACTGGTTCGGTGCAGAAGAGACCTTGACCCTGGCCCAAGCTGCCCAGCAAGGACAGCTGGAGGCCTACTACCAGATGTGCCTGCCAGCCGAAGTCCAGGTCCTAAAGGTCGGCCCCTGGGCTTTTGTGGGCTGGCCAGGTGAAATGTTTGTTGAATTCGGCCTGGCGGTCAAGGCAAAGGCCCCGGACACCTATGTCATTGCCCTGGCCAACGGCGAATTGCAGGGCTACGTTGTCACAGAAGAAGCAGCCATAGAGGATGGCTACGAGGCATCCAACGCCATTCTGGGTCCATCAAGCGGCGGGACACTGGTCGCTACTACATTCGAACTCTTGGATATTCTGTGAAACATCCTCCTGCAGAAAGGGAAGCCCATGTCACTCTATTTCCAACACCAAACTTCACCAGAGATCGCGGAAGCCGCGGAACGCAATACGCTCATTCTCCTACCCGTGGGACAGATCGAGGAGCACGGACCCCATCTGCCTCTGGAGTGCGACTGTATCATCGCCCGGGAAACGGCGCGGGTCGTGGCCGAAAAGATTGCCCCCGAGATTCCCGTCCTGGTCCTGCCGACCGTCTGGACAGCCTACACCGTGCAACAGGTGGCGCGCTGGCCTGGCCTGATCACCTTCCGCGAGCCGGAGCCAATGATCCAGATGATCTATGATATCCTGGCCTCGCTGGTGCAGAATGGATTCCAGCGGATCGTCATCGTCAACGCCCACGGCAACAATCCGGCCATCCTGGAACTGGCCTGTCGCAAGATCGGCAGCGATTTTGACGTTTTCCCGGCACTGACCTATGTGCTGGGCATGAGCAAGACCATTGGCTCGAAGGTAAGAAAATCGGAACCGGGTGGCTGCGGCGGCCATGCAGGGGAAGAAGAAACCGCTCTCCTGCTCCATCTAACGCCGGACCTGGTTCGGATGGAGCGAGCCACGGATCAGGACATCGTCCAGTACCGGACGCGTTTTTTCCCGGGGGACATCTATGCCGAAATCCCAGACCGCGTAAGCGGGCTCTATTGGTCCACGTGGGGGGTTGTCGAGTCCGAAACGGGGGTATATGGGGACCCGACTGCGGCCACAGCCGAAACTGGCAAAGCGCTGTTCGACGAGATTGTCAAGAACTATGTGGACTTTTTGCGAGAGTATTGCACGCACAGTACATCGTAGAGAGCTACATGGAAAACTAAAGGAGCTACCGGAGGCAGAGGAAAGCCAATGTCCAACGAGGCGCTTAGGAGCACTGCGTGGACTTGCGCGTTGGAACTTGATTCTGACCGGTCCATCGTTGCCGGCAGCGAGGAGGCGCTGTGTGACGCGATCCGGTGCGGCGCCGATCTGCGGATCTACACCGAGTTCAGGCACAACGAGCACATTGACCTGAACTCTGATAACGCGGAGCTGATCCGCGAAACAGCCGACTTTCGCGTGACCTACCTGGTGGAAGATCGCTGGGTAGCGGGCATCATTTCTCTGCGACAGCCCATCAACCTGCCGGATGGCTTTGGCCCACGGCCATCCATGTCATTCTTCATGTACAACCAGAACGGCCAACAGGCCATCGCGCGACCCTACTTGGATGGCGGAACAGCGACGGGTACGCCCGGCCTCTCGCCGCCCAGCAACGAATTCGCGGCCATGCCCAGGTATCACCAGCAGGACAACTGGGATGCCGG
Organism: uncultured Chloroflexia bacterium; assembly: GCA_963700285.1. GTDB lineage: Bacteria > Chloroflexota > Anaerolineae > JAAYZQ01 > JAAYZQ01 > CAWANP01. The sequence goes on from CAVOXA010000010.1 coordinate 521,699, forward strand.
GACCAATGCGCCCAGCAGCAACTTTGTCTACGACTTTGACCTCTATTGCTTCTGGGTGTACGATGAATGGCGCCAAGTCCTGGCCCACGCCGCCGATGGCACAGTTGAGTCAGGGTCCGTGGCTGCCCTAGCGGACGCATTTGCTCTCGGGTGTGAAGTTAAGGTAGGTGTGCGCGGGCTGTGCGCCGACCTTGTCCAGGATCGAGCGCCGGTCCAACCGCATGAGGTTTTTGTGCACATGGGTTCGTGCTACTATTATACAGAAAGACGGTTGTTCCTGGCTGCCAGCCACCCCGTCGTTCGAACCAGGCCCGCGATCCCAATGCGCTACGCAAGCCAGGGCTGGGACTTTGGCTGGCTGATGCCGAGGACTGATGGCTTGGTAGCAGGCTTGATCTATGATCCCTATACACTGCGATACCGCCGAACCGAGGGACATCACGCCCTTCGTTGGTTTGTCCGATAAACCAGCGAGGCAGTAGTTGGAGATGAATGCTATGACCAAAGAAACTGCTTTCACCATGACATCAGCCAATATCAAATATGGTCCGGGCGTGACACGCGAGGTGGGCTACGATATGGTACAGCTTGGTGCGACCCGGGTTATGGTCGTGACCGATCCTTATCTGGCCAATAGCGAGCCGGTGGCCATCGTCCTTAGTGCACTTCGCTCACGGGGACTGGAGGCCGTGTTATTTGATGGGGTGCGTATCGAGCCTACGGATCTTTCTTTCAACGAGGCCATCCAATTCGCCATTGAGGGAAAGTTTGATGGATATGTGGCTGTGGGTGGCGGTTCCAGCATGGACACAGCCAAAGTGGCCAACCTGTATGCCACCTACCCGGCTGAGCTTCTGGCCTACGTGAACCCGCCCATCGGCGAGGGGCGCCCAGTTCCCGGCGCGCTGAAACCACTCATCGCCGTGCCGACCACGGCTGGCACGGGAAGTGAGACGACCGGTGTGGCGATCTTTGACCTATTGGAGATGCACGCCAAGACGGGCATTGCGCATCGTGCCTTGCGTCCGGTGATGGGTATTGTAGACCCAGAGAACACGCGCACGCTGCCGAGAATGGTGGCTGCCTGCACCGGCTGGGATATCCTGTGCCACGCCCTGGAATCCCTCACAGCGCTGCCCTTCAACCGGCGGACGGCTGCGGCGGACCCGGGCCTACGGCCCGCTTACCAGGGGGCCAACCCTATCAGCGACATCTGGGCTGCCCGAGCTATTGAAATGGTCGCACACAACATGATACAGGTGCTGGATGACCCAACCAACAACAATGCTCGCGGTATGATGCTGCTGGCTGCTACCTTTGCCGGCATCGGTTTTGGCAACGCTGGGGTTCATCTACCCCACGGTATGTCGTACCCCGTAGCCGGCATGGTCCGGGGCTATAGGCCGGAAGGGTATCCGGTAGATCATCCCATGATCCCCCACGGTATGGCCGTCACCCTCAACGCTCCCGCCGTGTTCCGCTTTGCGGCGCAGGCCGATCCGATGAAGCACCTATACGCGGCGATGCTCATGGGCGCGGACGTGTCCGATGCGAAACCCGATGAGGCAGGAGATTTGTTGTCCGGTGCCATTGTCGATCTGATGCGCCAGACGGGAATGCCCAACGGCCTGAGCGCTGTAGGCTATGGTCCGGATGATGTCAGTGATCTGGTGGCGGGAACGCTGCCCCAGCACCGGGTAACCAAACTGTCGCCCCGCCCAGCGGATGCCAGGGATCTTGAGCATCTTTTCCTTGACTCAATGACCTGTTGGTAGGCTAGCCACGGGCGCAGTTGAGGGACGAGCCTTATGCCAGAGATGACGACACGCGAACGGTTGATGACAGCCCTACGGGGCGGGGTGCCGGACAGGGTACCCTGTTTCCCGTCCATTATCCGTTGGGTTCGCTTTCATCACGGCTGCACCTGCCCCCGCCACCAGCTCAAGGTAGCGGAGGAGTTTGGTTTCGACGCGCTGATCAATTATGGCCAGTACACCTGGCAATCAGTGAGCAATGACTATGTCTATGCGCCCGGCGGCTACAGCTACTCTGCGACCGGGCTCTATGGGGATCTCCCCCAAGTAGACGTCGAACTGCAGATCAGGAACGAAGAAAGCTGCGTCTGGTGCGAGCGTACCTTCCGCACGCCAGGTGGCGATCTGCACGACGTCGTCCAGTGGGCCCGGCCCAATGCAGGCTATGGTGACGGTCCCAATCCCCATCGCATGGAACCCTTGGTCAAGAACCAGGCTGATCTGGAAGCGCTCAGATACCTGTTCCCGGAACCCCGCCAGGACCTTATTGACGACATCCCGCTGGTATTAGAGGAGGTCGGGGAGCGGGCGCTGGTCGCCGCGCTGGACTGCACCCACGCTGGCAGTTGGGGCATGGAGTCCCTCGGCCCTGAGGGCATGCTGATCGCCTCAGTGACCGACCCGGTCCTGCTCCAGAGCGTATGCCGGCTGGCGCAAGACGTCCATCTCAGGAATCTGCAACTGATGCTGGAACAGGGGATCCAGGTTGTCTACGATAGCTGGTTCCAGTGCGGCCCATCAGTCGGCTGGTCGCCCCAGACCTACCGAGAGATCTTTTGGCCACTGGTCAAAGAGGCCGTGGACCTGGCGCACCAATACGAGGCCGTCTACATCTACCAGGACGACGGGCGTATGCGCGACATTATCCCCCTGGTCGTAGAAGCGGGCGTCGACGTTCTGGGCGGACTGCAGCCACCGGATCTGGGCGACGTGGTCTTGAGGGAGACCAAGGAGGCGTATGGGGATCAGGTCGCGCTTTTGGGCGGGCTGGACCCGGTGTACACCTTTGACCTGGGCACCGTCGAAATCGTACAAGATAAGGTGCGGCAAGCGATTGCTGACGCCGCGGCGGGTGGCGGCTATGTATTGGGCACCGGCGAAGCAGTCGCCCCCGAGACGCCAGCTAAAAGCCTGCGAGCCGCCGTTGAGGCGGCACAGGCCTATGGGGTCTATGGGCAGGATCTATAACCATCCTCCCGCAGGCTCGGTGCAGAGAGCACTATCATGGAGAAAAGCCAGGAGATTCAAGCAGCGAGCCAGAATTGGGGCCAGTCTGTGGGAGGGTCGCCGTAGAGGGGACATGTCGCCCAGGAGAATCGGAGCGAGAGCATGACAGCAGAATCAGGAACAGGCGACGAGGTGATCGTTCAGGCCTACACCTTTTGCGCAACAGCCATCCCTTTCGGCGAGACGGGCGCCCAGATCATCTGGGCCGACATCGATCCCGAGACCTGGACCGTTGATCCCTGGGACATTGAAGAAAAAACCAGAGCGGATAAAAGCCATCGTGGTGGTGCACATCCTGGGCATGCCGGTGGACATGCCAGCTGTCATGAAAATTACCAAAAAGTACGGGCTGCGGGTCATTGTGGTTTCTTCGGTGAAAGCGGCGATTTCACACCTGAGGGATAAATAGGTAGGGCAGGATGCAGCGATGAACAGACAGAGGTTGCACAACACCGATCTTGAGGTTTCGCCCCTTTGCCTGGGGACAATGACCTTTGGTACGCCGGTTGGCGAAAAGCAAGCCGTCAAGTTGACCCGGTGGGCCATCGAGCAAGGGATTAACTTTATCGACACCGCCAATATATACGAAGGCTACAACCGTTTCGTGGGGTCGCCTGGTGGCGTGGCAGAGACGATCCTGGGCAGGGCGCTGCGGGGCCAAAGGCAACAAGTCGTCCTGGCCTCAAAGGTCGGAATGCAAATTGGTCCAGACGATGCGGATGGGGGCTTGGGCCGCGAACACATCCTACGTGAAGTGGATCGATCGCTGGCTCGGCTGCAATGCGAGTACCTGGATCTCTATTACATGCACGAACCGGATCCAGAGACCAAGCTGGCCGAATCGATCAAGGCATTCGACGACCTCATCCAGGCCGGAAAGATCCGTTACTGGGGAGTCTCAAACTTTTCGGCCGGGCAGCTTGGGGAGCTGCTGCGCACGTGCGACGAAAACGTCTGGCGCCGGCCTGTGGCCGCCCAGCCGCCCTATAGCCTGCTCAATCGCGAGGCGGAGCAGGACCTACTGCCGCTGTGCCACCACGAGCGGATCGCGGTGGTGCCGTACCAGGTGCTGCAGGGCGGGTTGCTGACGGGCAAGTACCAGCGCAACGATGTACCGCCACCCGGCTCGCGCAAGGCAGAAAAACCTGATTGGGTCTGGGATCTGACCGGCGAGCGGTTTGATCAACTGGAGGGCCTCGAGGCACAGGCGCAGGCGCAAAACCGCACACTGATGGAACATGCCATCAAAGCGGTGCTGAACCATCCGGCGGTGGTTTCGGTCATCGTCGGGACCAAGCGCATCGATCAGTTACGGACCCTGATCGAGGTCGTCGCCTAGCCGGCACACGATAGCCAAGAGAGCAAACGAACCTATGAGGGAGTTGTAGCATGTCCACGAGATCCTGGCGATTCGGTGACGAGGAACTGGGCTATATCAAAGAGGTACTGGATTCCGGTTTTGGCGCCGCCACGTCCGGGAGCATGAACCAGCGGTTGGAGCGGGCGTTTGCCAAAAGGTTTGGTGTCCGGTACGCCATCACCCACAGCAACGGTACCGCGACCATGCACTCTTGCCTGGCAGCGGTGGGAGTAGGACCGGGTGATGAGGTCATTGTCCCAGCACTGACGGTCATTTCTAACGCCTACGTCGTGCTGCACCAAAATGCTGTCCCTGTTTTCGCCGATATCGACCCCCACACGTTCAACATCGATCCGAAGGACGTGGCCCGGAAAATTACGCCCCGAACCAAAGCCATCATCCCAGTAGGACTCTATGGCCTGCCGCCCGACCTGGACCCCATCATGGCGCTGGCGGAAGAACACAATCTATACGTCATCGAGGACAACGCCCAGTGCTACTTGGGAGAGTACAAAGGTCGATTGGCGGGCTCTATCGGCCACATGGCCAGCTTTAGCTTTGAGAACTCGAAACACATGACCACCGGCGACGGGGGCATTGTGATTACTGATGACGAGGGGCTGGCCAAGAAAATACGCAAGTTCCACGGGATTGGATTCTCGACCATCGAGGCCGACGAAGGTCGCGTCCGGTTGCAGAGGGACGACTTCCAGAACCCGAATTTTGAGCGGCACGATGGCTTTGGCTGGCAATACCGGCTGCCAGAGGTGGCAGCCGCCATTGGGCTGGCCCAACTGGAGCGTTTGGACGAATATGTTGCCAGACGGCAGGTCATCGCCGCCATGTACTCAGCAGCCATTCAGGGCTGCGCCTACCTGGTTCCCCAGCAAGTTCCGAATGATTATGTAAATTCCTATTATACCTTTGCCATGTTATACGAGGGCCAGGAGTCCATGGGCGTTCCCTGGGTGGATTTTCGCCGCAAGTATATCGAATTGGGAGGCGATGGCTTTTACGCAGCCTGGCAGGTCACCTACAACGAGCCGGCGGTCAGGGATATGGCCTTTTACGGCAAGGGGTGCCCAGTTCACTGCCCGCTATACGAAGGTCCGAAAGTCGAATGGGGACCAGGCCTTTGTCCCGTCGCGGATCGCCTGCAACCCAAACTGATGCAGCTAAAGACCAACTATGGCAACCTGGAAGAGGCCGAGCGCAAGGCGGATGCGCTCAGTCGCACCATCGACTACTATGCCTGACCCTGCGGACCTGCTGTAGGCCAGCTTTGTTAGGCCAATAAAAGAGGGGGTTGTAGTATGGAATATCGTCGATTAGGAAGATCTGATCTCCATGTGAGTTCCATCGGGCTGGGCTCGGCCACCTTTGGGCGGGAGATCGACCAAGAAACATCTTTTACCGTTATGGATCGGGCGCTCGAAAGAGGCATCAACCTCATCGATACGGCCGAGGCTTACTCGGCCGGGGGGGCCGAAAAGGTTGTAGGCCAGTGGCTGGCAGACCGAGGTACCCGCGACCAGGTGGTCCTGGCCACCAAAGTGCACGGCCATCTCGGCCGGGAGCGCGTCCTGTCCTCAGCCGAGGACAGCCTGCGCCGCCTCCAGACGGATCAGGTTGACCTGTTCCAGGTGCACAACTGGGACGGCGAAACGCCACTGGAGGAGACGCTAGAGGCCCTGCACTTGCTGGTAGAGCAGGGCAAAACCCGCTACATCGGCTGCAGCAACTATGCCGCCTGGCAGCTCTGCAAGGCCCTGTGGCGCGAGGACGCAAACGGTTGGGCCCGTCTGGAGTCTGTGCAGCCCAACTACAACCTGGTCACGCGCAATATCGAGACGGAGCTTCTCCCGCTCTGCGCTGACCAGGACGTTGGCGTAATCACCTACAGCCCGTTGGCAGGCGGCTTCCTGACGGGCAAATACCGGGAAGGAGGCGGCATCCCATCGGGTACTCGCATGGATGTCGTGCCCCCGATGCAGGCACTCTACTTCCACCAGGCCGGTTTCCGCATTATGGAGGGGCTGCGGGCCAAGGCAGAGGAGCTGGGCACATCGATGGTCCAACTCGGTCTGGCCTGGACCATCGGCCAGCCGGGCATCACCTCTGTCCTGATCGGCGCCCGCTCCACCGACCAGGTGGATCAGGCTTTTGAGGCTGAGGCGATGGATATATCGCCCGAACTCAGGGCCGACCTGAGTGCTATGTAATCCCGAAATCTTGGCAAAGGTCGCATCGCCGAACACCAAAAACGCAATTGCGAGGCGACGGATTCTGAGGTACTATCAACGGTTGAACAGCTCTTTGCAAGAATAGCTCAAAATAAACCAAAAAAGACAGGAGAACCACCATGTTAAAGCTTACTGGCGTTATGCCCGCTCTGCTCACTCCCTTTGACGATGAAGGGGAAGTCAATCTGAGGGTCATCCGCGATCTCGTCGAATTCCACCTGGCAGCCGGCCTTACCGGCTTTTATATCCTCGGCAGCACTGGTGAGGGATTGCTGCTCTCTGAAGCGGAACGGCGGTTGGTGACAGAAACCGTCGTCGATCAGGTCAAGGGCCGTGTCCCGGTGGTAGTCCACGTGGGTACCCTCTCAACCCGGGCCGCTTGCGACCTGGCCAGACACGCCCAGGAGGCAGGGGCCGATGGTACCAGCTCGATACCGCCCTTCTACTTCCGCGTGGGTGTGGAGGGTGTCAAGGAACACTATAAGGCCATTGGGGCCGCCTCCGGCCTGCCCTTCTACATCTATAACATTCCAGCAACCACCGGCGTCGACGTCACAGTTGACATCGTGCAGGACCTGATAGCCGAGATGCCCACCCTGCGGGGCATGAAATTCACCTCCTATGACTTTCGCCGGATGCGCCAGATCATCGACCTGGACGGAGGACGCCTCAATGTCCTGTCCGGTCCGGACGAGATGATGATTGCCGCCCAGAGCATGGGCGCCGATGGCGCCATCGGCACCACCTACAACGCCCTACCGCACACAGCCGTAAGGCTGTACGAGGCATTTCACGCCGGCGACATGGCCACGGCTCAGGCCATGCAGGGCAGGCTCAACTCGGTGATCAACCTCTTCCTGCAGATATCGTCCATCTCGGCCGTCAAGGAGATCATGCGCCTTATCGGCTTTGACTGCGGATCCGGGCGGAGGCCCTTTGCGCCCCTGACCGACGCGCAGAAGGGCTGGCTGAAGGAGCAACTGGAGGAAATCGGTTTCTTTGACTTTGCAGAGAGCCGCAGCGACTGAATCCGGCTATGGAGGAACAGCACCACACCCTCAGTAACGGCGAGGCGCTGAGGGTAGTGACACTTTCGGCTGGGGCGGGGGTGCCCCAGTCGAAAGTGGAAGCCGTCCATGATCTCGATATCTATGTCTGGCCAGGGTGAATGAGGGGTAACAACCATGGACTATGAGCAATTGCAGGCCGACGTCCTCGTCATTGGCGCGGGCGCAGCCGGATGCCGGGCAGCCATCGAGGCCCACGACCGTGGCGCGGAGGTGGTACTGATGGCCAAGGGCCGGTTCACCCATACAGGCTCGACCTTCTTCCCCCTGACCATCGCCGTAGGCTATACCTGCGCCCTGCCGGATAGTGACGCCAGCGGCCCGGAGGCGCACTATCGCGAGATCATGGAAGCCGGCCTGGGCATGGCGAGCCCAACGCTGGCCCGTATTCTGGCCGAGGAAGCGCCAGCCCGGCTGGCCGATCTACTGGACCGCTACCAGATGGCGTTTGAGGAGCAGGATGGCCAGGTACTTTACATCAAACCAGATTTCGGCAGTGGCGAGATACGGGCCGGTGGGGCAACAGAAGGCGCTATCCGGGAGTCCTTTGGGCGCGAGATCAGGGCGCGGGGCATCCAGGTTCTGGACCAGACATCGGCCATCCGCCTCTTGGGTGACCCAAGCGGATGCACAGGCACGATAGCAATGACCCGGAAGGGGGTGCCCATCGTCATCGCGGCCAAGACTACGGTGCTGGCCACGGGCGGTGGCAGCACAGCTTTCCTTTACCATATGAACACCACGGATCTCACCTTCGATGGCCACGCCATGGCTCTCGAGCTGGGAGCGGATCTGGTGAATATGGAATTCTACCAGATGATCCTGGGCCTTACCGGACCCGTCAAGCGTATGTTGATCCCTGAATCCTACCTGGCACTACAGCCCCGCCTGACCAATGGCCCAGGAGAGGAGTTCCTGCTGCGCTATCTTCCGGATGGTGTGACCCTGACCGAGTGCCTCAACACCCGCTCTGGAACAGGCCCCTTCCGCTCCGACGCTGCAGCCAAGTACTTTGACCTGGCCATCTTTGAGGAATTGGGAGCTCGCCGGGGTACAGAAAGCGGCGGCATGCGCGCCGATTTCACGGGCTGCGATCCAGACCTGGTCCGCTCCGGGAAACTGAACTGGTACTACTGGGCCAAGGAGCGGGGAGTGGACGTCCTGGCCCAGCCGGTGGACATCTCGCCCCAGGTGCACGCCTTTAATGGCGGAGTGCTCATCGATCCCCAGGCAGAAACCACCGTACCCAATCTGTTTGCCTGCGGAGAGGCGGCAGGCGGCCCGCACGGGGCCAATCGCATCGGCGGCAACCAGTTCGCCGGCACCCAGGTCTTTGGCGAGCGGGCCGGGCGCTTTGCAGCAGCTCGGGCCTCAGAACTCGACCGGCCGGCCATCAATCATGACCAGATCGGTGAGTTTGGCGGCAGGCTGTCTATGCTGCGGAGCAGGACCTCGGGATCGGATCCTCAGGTGCTCCAACACGCCATACAAACCGCCATGTGGAACGAGATGGGCGTATCCAAAGACGCTGACTCTCTGGCCAGGTGCCTTGACCAACTCAACGCTGTCGAAGATGAAGCGTCGTCGATCTTCCTACCCCAAGGGCGCGATCTCAGCCTGGCACTGAGCCTACCTCATCTGCTGACCACCGCCAAGATCATTGCCGGGGCCGCTGCTCTCAGGGAAGAGAGCCGGGGGCCGCACTATCGCGCTGACTTTTCGTCCAGGGATGACGAGCACTTTGGCCGGCCGATCTTTGTCAGGCAGGTGGCCGGCCAACCCGAATTTCACACCGGCCAGCTAAAATAGCCAGGAGGAGGTACCACATGTTACACTGGGAAGAGCTCAAGGCCCGCATCGCGGGCACCATCGTGCCAATGACAACGCCATTCACCGACTCGGGGGCAAGTCGATCTGGAAGGGGTGCGGGAGAATACCCGATTCCTCATCGAAAGCGGCATCAAAGTCATCTCGCCGCTGGGCAGTACCGGCGAGTTCTATACCATGACCCAGGAAGAGCATCAAGCCGTGCTCAAGGCAGTCTGCGAGGAGGCAAAGGGTCGAGCTACCGTCATCGCCGGCGCCGGCCACTCGGGGACAAAGATCGCCAGCCAACTGGCTGAGATGGCGCACCAAGCCGGAGCGGATGCTACGCTGATCTGTGTTCCCTACTACCTGTACGATGGCGCAGAAGGGGTCTACCAGCACTACCGCACCATCGCCCGCGAGAACCCCGGCATCGGTGTAGTCGTCTATGCCAACCGAGAGATCATGAAAGACCTGAGCATTCTCGAGCGCCTCACCTCGGAGCCAAACATCATCGGGGTAAAGGATGCCTCTGGTGACTATGCGCTTTACCGTGACGAGTGCGTCCGCTTCCGGGATCGTTTGGCCATCGTCGGCGGCGGGAGCATGCAGCATTATCTGTGGGGCTGGTTGTGGGGCTCGCCGGGCTATTTCTGCAGCGTAGCGAATTTCAAGCCCCAGGTGGAGCTTGGCTTCACGACTTATCTCAAGGAGGGCAACCTGCAAGCCGCCACCATGATTGTGGAAAGGATCGAGCTGCCATTCTTTGAGATCGCCATCAAACTGGGTTGGTGGCGTACGCTGAAAGCCACGATGGACATCTATGGTCTGCCAGGGGGCAATTCCCGGTTGCCCAACCGCCGGCTCACCCCGGAGGAACAGGAAGAGTTGGTCGCCTGGCTGGAAAAGATCGATTTGATGCCGTAGCGGTTCAAGATTGGCATTCCTTCTTAGGAACGCCAATCCTAACGGATGGAAAGTATGAGCCCAACAAAGAGGAGTTTCGAGTTCACCAAGCAGATCGGGCTAGCGCCTCCCTGCGACGTCCTGGTGGTGGGCGGAGGCATCGCCGGTACCATGGCCGCTCTGGCTGCGGCCCGAAGGGGTGCCCAGGTCCTGTTGCTGGAGCGCTATGGTTTCCTGGGCGGTACACCGGTGGCCAATGCCGGACCCCACTATTGTTTCTGCGGCGACACGGCCGGGCAGGGCCAGCTCTTTGACGAATTGCTGGCCGGGCTGGAGGAGCTGGGCGCGGTTGTGCCCTACGAGCCGTGGGACCCCGAAGCGATCCTGCGCTTCTCCCACGACCACTGGGATTACAGTGTGGCCCGCTATTTTGACAGTACGATGTACCAACTGGCCTTGCAGGAGCTGGTACTCCGGGAAAAGGGCATCCGTCTTCTGTTGCACTCGCAGGTCGTTGACGGGGTGATGGACGGCGGTCAGGTCACCGCCGTCATCTTTTACAACCCGTCGGGCTTGCAGGCGATCCTGCCCCGGGTGGTAGTCGACTGCACGGGCGACGCTTACCTGGCAGCAGCAGCCAGTTTTCCCTGTATTAGCGGCCGGGACCACGATGGCATGCCGCTGCCCTTGTCCTTGCGTCTGAGCCTGAGAGATACGGGCGAGCGGGTAGAAGCAGTGCTACCCTCCTGGAGCGAGAATTACGAGCAAACGGCGAACATGCCAATGGTGTCACTCACCCTCGACCAGGAGAGCCTCGCTGATTTTCGCGTCAAGGTTGCCGGCTATGATCCCACCTGCGGAGAGGGCATTACCCAGGCAGAGGTAGCCTCCCGCAGAGAGGTGCCCGGGATCCTGCACTTTTTGCAGACCCATGGCTATCCCAATCACAAACTGGACAGCATCAGTACCCAGGTCGGCGTGCGCGTTGGCCGGCGGATCGTGGGCGAATACACGCTCAGCGAAGAGGACGCGCGAAGTGGGGCTGGTTTCAAGGACAGCATCGCCAGGGGGACCTGCAACCTGTCGGACAGAAGCCTAATGGATGGCTCGACGGACAGGCAAACCCACGACGAATTGGACGTTGTCGTGGTACCGGCCTACCAGATCCCCTATCGCAGCCTGGTTCCCCGAGGCGGACAAAACATCCTGGCGGCCGGACGTTGTTTCTCGGCCGACCACCGGGCGCTTTCGTCGGCCAGGATGATGCCGGCCTGCGCGATGATGGGCCAGGCCGCGGGCGCAGCGGCAGCCAGGAGCGCCAGCACCGGCCGGGCCGTCATGGACGTGGACATCCCAGCCTTGCAGGAAGAGCTGAGAGCGGCAGGAGCCGAATTCTAAGGCAAAGCCCAACATCCCGCAAGTTATCCAGGACTGGAACCAGAACTTGCGGGATATTGTCAATAATGGGAAAGAGGTTCACATGAGGTTAGCTACTTTTGTTGCACGAGAGCGCGAGCGCATTGGCTTTGTCCTGGACAATCAGGTGTATGGCTTGCTCGAAACGCAAAAGGCCGTGGCCGACCTGCGTATCGGCGGCCCCAAGCCAGAGTTCCTGGGCGGCCAGGCCTTTCCTGAAACCATGGAGGGTCTGTTGGCCCTGGGCCGGCCGGCCCTCGATGGCGCTCGCCGAGTCGAAGATTTTGTCCGGACCTATGCCGATCAGGGTCGGGACCCATACGAACTGCGGCACGCCGCATTTCACCTGGATGAAGTGCATTTGCGGGCCCCTATACCCCGCCCCCGTTTCCTGTTCGGCCTGACCGGCAACAGTCCTCAGTTCTGGCGGGGCAAAGGACTGCCCATTGTGCAATACCCCGTCGGCCTGCTGCGGCCTTGGACCTGTGTCCGGGGGCACATGGAGACCGTGACCATTCCGCCCATCTACCGTGAGATCCGCTGCGCCTCGGAGTTGGGTGTGGTGGTTGCACCCGGTGGCCGCGACATCCCGCGCAAGAAGGCCATGGACCACGTCGTTGGCTACACCTGCGTCAATGACATCGTATCCAACCACTGGAAGGACATCTACACAGCAAATGCTGGAGATGATCCGGCCTTTATCGATCTGTGCACCTCCAGCTTTTATGGCCGTGCTACCAACGGGTTTGCGCCGGTGGGGCCCTATATCACCACAGCCGAGGAAGTGGGCGACCCATACGGCCTGCTGGTCTACTCGCGCATGTCAACAGACGAGTCTGCAGCCCCCATCACACGGGACCGCGCCCATACCAATGCCATGATCGTCGGCATTGAAGACGCCATCGCCTGGCTGTCGCGGCTGGTGACCCTGCCGCCGGGAGCGATCATCTATATGGGCACCATGGGCGTGGACGGCTACCAGGTCTATCCCGACCAGTTTTTCAGACCGGGTGGCTATGTGGAGGTTGAGTACGAGCGCGTTGGGGTTTTGCGCAGCCCTATCGATGACCAGCGACCAAGGGCAGAAAGCGAGAGATGAGCAATGTTAAACTGTTGGCATCTGTGGCTGTGTGAGGCCAATTACCGCGAGGTAGGGGATCTGGAGGGCATTCCTCCACGCCCCCACGTCTTGGCCTATCAGGCACCAGCTACCTCGTTGACCGAGGGTGGCCCAGTGATAATCCCTGCGCGTGCGCGGAGTATCTCGTGTAGCTGCGAGCTGGCAGTCGAGATCAACCAGACTATTCACCAGGCAGATGAATCGCTGGCAGAGCGGGGCATACGCGGTTATCGTGTCCTGGCTGGATTTCGTGATTCGTCACTATTCGAAGAGGTACCCCAACCCACGCCGCGAGACGAGGGGGTATGTGTTTACTATGCCCGCTGGGCGGATACATTCAACTGTGTGGGCCCGTTGGTGCCACGCTCCCAGGTGGACGATCCCCACAGCGCGCAGATGAGTGTCGAGATCGACGGTTTCGCTCCGGTGCTAACCGATTCGAACGACTATTTGCACCGGGCGCCAGCGGCGATTGCTACCCTGTCCCAATTCGCCACGTTGCAGCCTGGTGACATTATCTCATTGGGCCGGGCGGGAAGCATGGTCGAGATTCCGGCCGGCCAATCCCTTGCCAGCCGGGCACGGGTTCTGGCCAAGATCGCCGGTGTAGGGCGGGTCGAGGCATCCATTGAGGATGGGCGACGCACCTAGGGGAGGAGGGGTTTTCAACCATGGATCTGGAGTTACGGGGCAAGGTGGCATTGGTCACTGCAGCCAGCAAGGGTATGGGCAAGGCGGCGGCAAAACGATTCGCGCAGGAGGGCGCCTCGATAGCCATCTGCGCCCGGGGTCAAGAAGGCCTGGAAGCTACGGCCAGCGAGATCCAACGGACCACTGGCGCCAGAGTATTGGCTGTACAAGCTGACCTGTCGGTGGCCAACGACGTCCATCGCGTCGTTGAATCAACACTGGCGCAGTATGGGCGCATCGACGCCCTGGTCTGCAATGCCGGAGGGCCGCCCGCACTGCACTTTGAGGACGCCACGGAGCATGACTGGTCCAAGGCGCTGGATCTGAGCCTGCACAGCACCATGCGCCTGGTACGCCAGGTGATACCCACCATGCGCGAGCAAGGGGGTGGCAGCATCGCGGCCATTACCTCCACAACCGTTCAGGAGCCAAGCTACGGCCTGATCCTGTCCACCGTTCCCCGGTTAGGGGTCGCGGGCCTATTCAAGGCACTGTCCAAAGAATATGGGGCCGATGGTATCCGCTTCAACGTCGTCTCCCCGGGCGGCTTTCGCACCGACCGGAGCGTGGAGCTGATGGAAAAGCGCGCGCAGGAGGCCGGCCAATCCATTGAGGAACTGGTACTTGAAGCAGGGCAAGGGGTACCTCTGGGACGCCTGGGCGAGCCGGAGGAGATTGCCGACGTCATCGTCTTTCTGTGCTCGGCCAGGGCCAGCTATGTGACCGGGACACTCATCGCCGTTGATGGGGGGCGTGTTCACGGCCTCTGAGCCCGCTGATGGTGCTATGTGAACCCACGGCAGTTGCGCAGAACCAAATCCCGAGATCTCGTCCTCATGCTGGTGCTCGTGTTCATCGCTGGACTCTGCGAATACAGCGTCGGTGTCCTGGTGCCTCTGGCAGCCGATGCCAGGGGAGCCAGCAATACCTGGGTTGGGGTTCTGGTTGGTGCGCCACAATTGATGCTGGTTCTAACCATGATCCCCAGCACCCACTGGGTGACATCTTGGCGACGGAGGACCGTATTGGCTTTGGGCACTGGGCTGCAAGGCGTGGGCGCGCTAGGCCACGCTGCGATCCCGAACCCTTCGGGGATGCTCTTGGCCCAACTGTTCCTGGGACTGGGTCTGGCCCTCTTTTGGCCCGCGTACCTCAGCTACTTTGGCTCGATTGTGCATGGGGACGCAGCCAACGAATGGCAGGGCCGCCGTGCAGCGGTGGAAGGAGTAGCCCTCCTGGCCGCGCCTGTATGCGCAACCATTCTGGCCCAAGTACTGGGCTACGGGAGTACCTTCGCGGCGATTGGCTTGATCACCGTCACCATTGCCCTGACCCCGCTGCTGCTCATGACGCCGGAAACGCGTCCCCTGAGCCACCGGACCCCCAGAACCGGCCTGACCGTCACGGCCCGCCAAGTTGGCCACATGCTCAAGCGTCCGGCCTTGCTGATGATCTTTGGCCTGATCTCCATCGGAACGGTCCTGGTCATTCGGATGGGAGGTCCTTTTCTGACGCTCTACCTATCGAGTCTTGGCTACAGCCAGGTGGCCGTTGGACTGCTACTCAGTCTGCAATCTCTCAGCAAGATATTCTTTCAAACAGGATATGGCCGAATGGCCCGGCGGGTACGACACGTCTATCTCCTGACACTGTCCATTCTATTTACAGCCCTGACCAATATGCTCCTGCCAGCTTTCACCCTGCCTGTCCTGCTGATTGCCCTCTTGCTGGTCAGTGGCGCCTTCCTGGCGCCCTACAATCCAGGCATGGTTAGCCTGGTGCATGGCCAGTTTTCTGAAGGGGAACGGGATCTAGGTATGGCCCTGTGGATCACCACCTTGAGCTTGACTGGCTGGTTGGCAGCGCCAGCGCTGGGCGCTCTGAGCGATGCGGTGGGCCTGGCTGCCATGTTCTCCATCGCCAGTTTCTTGGTCATCCTGACGACGATTACCCTGGTAGGGTCTGCCCGATGGATGGCGCAACAGGAGAATGCGCCCGGCGAAATGGCAAAGCTTTGGCGTTGAGGGTGTCGGTATGAAGCCCTACCCAACACAGAGAACATCCAACACGGAGGAATAGGACATGAGCAGTTACGATATCGATGAAAAACTCGCAACATACCGCCAGGCATGCCGCCTGGGAACAGACTGGCTCTTGGGTTTCATGAATCCAGATGGGTCTCTTGGCCCTGTCCAGGAGCGGCTGTTCTACTATCGCGTTCCCTGGGCATTGGCCCTCATGGGTGAGATCACGGCTGCCAGCCGGGTACTGGACTGGATCTCTCAGAAAATGTTCACGACAGATGGAGCTTTTGAGGGCGTCTCCCCTCGGGGCGTATTCGACGAGCGCTACGGGTCCTATCCGCTGGCGTGTCTCATCGTTGGCGCAACTCTGCTGCGACGCTTTGACATCGTCTATCCCGGCACAAGGCATCTGCTGACCTGGCAGGATCCAGAGTCGGGGGGATTCTACAACAACCGTACGGACTCGACAGATAGCTGCGAGCAGGAGCTCTTTCCTGCCTGTCAGGGCGGAATGACCTTTATCCTGACCGGCCAGATTGAGGCCGCCAGGAAAGCCGGCGAGTGGGTGAGACATCTGTGGGAACTGCAGCCCGACGTAGAGCACGAGCTGTACCACGTCTACAGCCCAGCGCAGGGGCTGGTCACCGATTTTTCCCCAGACCAGCAGGCTGTATATCTGACCCGCAAAGACCACCCCTGGCAGTATCACTACAACGGCGGCATTGCCGCGGCCTTCCTGACCAAGCTGTACATGGCGACCGGAGACGAAGAATGGCTGGATCTGGCCCGCAAGTACCAGGCATTCTCGATGACAAGCGACGAGTGCCAGTTCCAATCCATGCAGACCTGCAAGTCTGGCTGGGGATCGGGCCTGCTCTACGTGGCCACCCGGGAGCGGGCCTACAGGGACTGGACAGTCCGCCTGGGAGATTGGTTCGTAGGAAACCAGTTTGAGGATGGTCACTGGGAGAACACCAAACACTGGACGCCAGATCCAACGGACGACATCAATATTGAGGTCACGGCCGAGTTTGTGATGCACATGGCGAATCTCATCTCCTATCTCTCGGTCTGACCCTGCCGCCGTCAACAGGAGGGCTGGAGATTCTGGCCACAATCGTGACCGATTCACAGGGTAGGATTCTCATGTTGAGCGACAAATCATTTATGAAAGGAAAACTTTGATGAGTGACTTTGACCGAGCTGCCAACAGGACGCTTCGACCGAACCGAGTATTGGACCGGATACGGGCTGGTAAATATGTGCTGACCGGCAGCACCACACCCTATCCCTCACCCAAGATTTCCGAGATGATGGGGCTTGTCGGCTTTGACTGCGTCTGGATCGACATGGAGCACCAGGATTTTTCCTGGGACCAGGCATTCAACATGTGCCTGGCCGCCCGCGCCTCAGGCATGGAGCCGATGATCCGCGTACGAAAGGAGGGGGATCAGTCATTCTTCCGGGTCTTTGAGGCTGGGGCAACTGGTATCATGGTGCCCCATGTGCGTACGATGGAGGAGGCTGAGTGGGCGCTCAAATTCTGCCGCTTTGCGCCCGTCGGGCTGCGGGGCATGGACGGCGTGGAAGCGGCGGCCAAATACAGCCTGGCGCCCATGCAGGAATACATAGACTGGACGCTGCGTGAGACCTTTGTCCTTTTCCAGGTGGAAGACAAAGAAACCTTGGACATCCTGGACGATATCGCAGAAATGGATGGCCTGAACGGGCTCTTTTTTGGACCCGGTGACATGTCGCAATCCCTGGGCATCCCTCTGCAGTTCGATCATCCCCAGATGCACGAAGCGCGCAAACTGGTGGCCGCAACCGCCAAGAAACACGGCAAGTTCTGGGGCATGCCCGTGGGAAATGCAGCCCAGGCGGCAAAGCTGAATAGAGAAGAGGGCGCCCAGTTCTTTGCTTGCGGCGCAGCCATCATTATCTTGCTGGCAGGCTACCAGTCGATCCGGGACGACTTTGATCAAGTAATGGGACCGTAGCTTGAGTAGGGGACACTCTTACTGGGTGCTGGAACAGAGAGGAGATTCTAGATGGTCAACAGGGAGATCAAGATCGGCATCGTCGGTTCGGGATTTATGGGGCGAACCTACGCCGAAACGACGACAAAGTACAACCGTCACGCCCGCCTGATCGCCGTCGCGGGCGGCACGCGAGCAGAGAGACTGGCCGCCGACTATGACGTGGACCTTGAACCTTCGGTGGAGGATCTGATGGCCCGCGACGATGTGGATGCCGTCATCCTGACCCCTCCCGAGTCGGTCCACCTGGAACACACGCGGATGGCAGCCGCCGCCGGCAAGCATGTACTGGCCGAGAAGCCCATGGCGCCCGATGTAGCCCAGTGCCAGGCCATGATCGACGCCTGTCGGGACGCTGGCGTCACACTCATGGTCGTTCAGAGCCAACGCTTTCGCGGTGTACACCAGCGGGCCAGAGGACTGTTGGACGAGGAGCGCATCGGTGAGGTGTGGCAGGTGCGCCACTGGTCCAATTTTCCCATCGAATGGTCAGTACCAGTGGTCGGCGACCGGCCCTGGTACGCAGACCCGGAGGGCGGGCTATTCCTGGGCCAATGCGTACACAACTTTGATATGATGCGCTGGCTGGTGGGCAGCGAGGCCAACCAGGTCTATGCCCACGTCACCTCCCACGGTGACCACGGCCTGCCTAATCTGAGTGTGATGGCCCAGGTCGAGTTCCAGAACGGAGCGACGGGCCAGCTATGGGTCTGCCTGGAGTTGCCTGGCGTAGGATTTCCTCAGAGCCGGTTTCACTCCCAGGTCGTTGGTAGCAAGGGACTGCTGGACTTTGACGGGTATACACACCTGGACCTGGCAGTCGACGGTGCCTGGGAACGTGTCTGGGAACAGCCTGGCTTTGACCCGCTGGATCCCATGGATCCGGTGCGCCTGGAATCATATACCGCCCAGAACCAGGCGTTCATCGACAGCATCCTCGAGGGACAGCCACCGCCCGTCAGCGGTGAGGATGGCCGCGCCGCGGTGGAATTGTGCCAGGCCAGCCTGCTTTCGGCGCGCAGCGGCCAGGCCATCACCCTGCCCCTCTGAGCGGTAGAGCAAGGGAGGAACCTCGGTGAAGGCTGTACTGCTTGACCGTGCTTCAGAGGTAAGGGTGGTCGAGATCCCCAAGCCAACTTTCGGGGAACAGGACGTGCTGGTCCAGGTCGGCGCCTGCGGAATCTGCGCCTCAGACCTGCATATGGACCAGATCAAGTTGAGGGACCCGCCCTATCCCCTGGTACCCGGGCACGAAGTGGCGGGGACCGTCGTCCACACGGGCCCGGCAGTCCGGAATGTGCACAGGGGCGAGGGGGTGGTGGTGCAGCCCGCCGTCGCCTGTGGTGTCTGCCGCCCGTGCCGGCGGGGCCATTCCAATCTCTGTCTGGACGCGCAGGTTGTCGGACTGCATCTTCCTGGCGGCTTTGCCCAATACGTGGCCGTCCCGGGCGGCAATGCCTATCCCACCGGCGGGCTGCCAGATGACGCCGCCGCCTGTACGGAACCCCTGGCCTGCGCATTGCACGGTATGCAGCGCCTGGCGCCCCGCCCGGCTGATGGGGTACTCATCTTTGGGGCTGGTACCATCGGCTTGTTCTTCTTGCAGTTGGTGCGCCAGCAGTGCGCCGGGCCGATCACGGTAGTCGACCTGAGCCCGTGGCGTCTGGAGATCGCAGGCAAGCTAGGCGCGGACCAGGTTATCGCAGCGGATGGTACCGAGGGAGAGAAACTGTTCCGGCAGCAGCTACTGGGCTTTGACTGTGTGGTCGATGCCACGGGAGTACCTGCCGTCATTGAGGCAGCGTACCACTACCTGGCCCCCGCAGCCAGGCTACTGCTGCTCGGCTCGCCGCCTACAGCCGCGAGCATAGCCATCCAGCCGCGCCGGATACAACGGCAGGATGCGACAGTGGTTGGAGCCTTCAGTTTTGGCCACGAGTTCGCCGCGGCATTGGAGCTACTACAGTCCGGATGCGTACAGACCGGGCACATCGTGACCCACCAGTACCCGTTGGAGGGCTTTCCTGAGGCTTGGCAACGGGCCTCCTCGGGCCAGGATTGCATCAAGGTACAGATTGTGCCTGGGTGAAGGAGCAAGGGATGGGAGTCTTTCTCATCGACATGATTTTTATCGCATCTGCGACGCGCGATCCAATTCCCTGGTAGCAGCGACGGCCTCGAGGAGGTTTATATCCATGCCCAAATCGGCTCGGAAGCAATCTCTGATCAGGGATGCCCAACACCTGTTTGAAGCACGGGGGCACGACGAGGCAGACCGCCAGGCCCCTACCATCGTCCGCGAGGCGGGTGGCATTCGGGTGACTGACGTGGAGGGCCAGAGTTATCTCGACGGCCTTTCAGGTATCTGGACGGTAAACATCGGCCACGGCAACCGGGCGGTGGTCGAGGCCATGACCGAACAGTTGCAGCGCTTCAGCTTCAGTTGGCCCGAGGGGACCCTCAGCGAAGCGGCCATACGGCTGGGGCGCCTGTTGGCCGAGATCACCCCGCCCGAGCTGACCACCGTCCTACTGGTCAACAGCGGGTCCGAGGCCACCGAGGCGACACTCAAGCTGGCGCGCCAATACTGGCTGCAAACTGGGCATCCCCGCAAGACCAAGATCCTGGGCCGTTACCTGTCCTGGCATGGCTCGACGATGGGCGCCCTGAGCATGGGCGGCACCACACCCTGGAAGGAACCGTTCGGACCATTCCTGGCGGAATGCCGCCACGTGGCCCCGCCCTACTGCTACCGCTGCCCCTACGGCCTGACCTACCCGGCCTGCGACCTGGCCTGCGCGCGGGTCATCGAAAATGTAATCGAGTGGGAAGATCCCGAGACCGTGGCTGCCATCATTCTGGATCCGGTCATGGTTTCGGCCGGCATCCTGGTACCACCACAGGGGTACCTCACAACAGTACGCGAGATCTGCCAACGCACCGGGACGCTTCTTATCTTTGACGAGGTGATCACCGGCTTTGGACGCACCGGTGAGATGTTCGCCATGGACACCTTTGATGTGGTGCCCGACATTGTGGCCCTGGCCAAGGGCATGAGTAGCGGCTACGCTCCCCTGGCCGGTATCGTCGCTGCCGAGCGGGTCGCAGGCGAATTCTGGGGCGCGGGCAAGGCTTTCCACCACGGCCATACTTTTGGCGGAAACCCGGTCTCGGCGGCGGCCGGCGTGGCCAATATCACCCAGATCCTGGAGGGCGGCCTGATCGATAATGCCAGGCGAGTGGGGGTCTATCTCCAGCAGCAAGGGCAGGTACTGCGGAAACAGCCTATCGTGGGTGATGTACGCGGGGTCGGCCTGATCCTAGGCACCGAGTTGGTGGCAGATCCCGGGAGCCGGGAGCGCTTCCCAGCCCAGGTGGAGCCGGGTCTCAGAATCCAGGCTGCGGCAAAGCAGCGTGGCTTGCTGCTGCGCGCCAGCCCCAATTGGATAGCCCTGGCCCCGCCCCTGATCACGAGAGAAAGCGAGATCGACGAGATGCTAAGCATCGTCCAGGCCAGCATTGAGGAGGTACAAGCTCAAATCTTGCTCTGAGCCCACTCCAGTAAGGCAAGATGGCATCTTGCCCTACGGAGAGCAATCAAGTCACGGACTTGGTACTGAGAGCATCCTGCAGCTTGGTCCAATGCCGGTTATGCTACCCTGAGGAGAGTGAGAATCATGGCACAAATCATCACGGTCTGCGGCCCGATAGCGCCGGACGAACTGGGCTTCACGCTGCCGCACGAACATATCTTTATCGATCTGACCGCCTTTCCTGGCGGCATCACGATGCACGGCCTGGACGGATTTATCGACCCGGTGCGGCACACGGACATCATGATCCAGGAAGTGAGAGCCTTCCAAGCTGCTGGAGGCAGCAGCATCGTCGACGTCACCTGCCGGAATATGGGGGGGGATACGCGGGCGCTCAAGGGTGTGGCCGAGGCGACCGGCGTCCACATCATCGCAGGCTGCGGCTGGTACCGGGAATCCTACATGGATCATGACCTCTACTACCGGTCCACGAACGAGCTGGCGGAGAGTCTGATCAACGAGATCGAACATGGCCTGGGCGACACCGGCATCCGGCCGGGCATCCTGGGTGAGATCGGCGTGAACTATAACCACTACCACCTGTCGGCCAAGGAGGAGCGCTGTCTGCGGGCCGTGGCCAAGGCGCAGCAGCATTCGGGCCTGGCCGTCACCACCCACCTGCCCAAAGCCAGGGTTGCCCACGAGGTCCTGGACGTTCTGGGTGAACATGGCGTTCCGGCGGAGCGCGTCATCCTTGGGCACTCGGATGCCTACAAGGATGCTGGCTACCATGCCTCGCTGATGCAACGAGGGGCCTACGTGCAGTATGACAATATCGGTTCGACCCTGGACGCGCCCTGGGGCGAGTCAGAGTTGCTCGACCTGATGGTCGAATTGCTGGGCCAGGGCTACGTGGAGCGGGTCCTGCTGTCACAAGACATCTGTGGTCGCAGCCATATGAAGTATTATGGCGGCCGGGGCTTTGACTATATCGCCACCGAGTTCCTGCCCTTGCTCCGGGAGCGGGGTATCAGCGAGGAGCAGATCCAGATCATGACGGTGGAGAATCCCAAGCGGGTTCTCGCAGTGTAGAAAAACTCTCCCGCGGGTTTGTTGAGAACTAAACCACTTTGAAATTGAGGCAATGGGGGAGCAGGGGTGGAGAGCCAGGTAGAAACATAGGGGACCGCTGCCTGGTAGAGCTGCTCTATGCGGGTGATCACCTGGTACAGGGTGAACTGTCCTGCGACAGGCTCCCGGTCGCGACAGCCCACAGCGGCAGCCTCGGCAGAGTCGTTCAGTAGGGTACGTGCAGCAGCAGCCCAGGTGGCTGGGTCGCCCGGCGGGGCAAGGTAGCTGGTCTAGCCATCGACGATCTCGGGGCAGCCATTGAGGGCATGGCGACGACGGTCATTGTGGGCCTGAATGCTATCTCCGACCCTCCCCAGCCTTTCCCTCACTGCGACACAAAGATCGGATCGGCCGTCATCTGGAGTTGAATGGCCCCGTTCTTTACCCCATCCGCGTCTCCTGCACCGCCGTCATCGACAAAGGTCACGCTACCCAGGAGATCGACCATGCGCAGCCTGCTGGTTAGGGCAAAAGTCAATGGGGCTGTCGCACCGCTATCCGGATCGACAACACCCCAGGCTACGGTCTTTTCATGATGCGCAGCATCATGGAAGACATAGCCCTCTACATCAGGAACGTCCAGGGCGCGGGTGTAAGTATGGCCCCCCAATTCAAAAGTCAGCGTCCGGTAGGCATGGAAAGCCGGTTTGGGCGACCAGTCCTCCTGGTACAAAAGCCCTTGTGTATGATAGTCGTAGGGCGGAGAGACCAGGACGAACCAAACAATGTTCTGCACACCAGCCGCCAGACCGCGGGCGTATCCCTGGACCACGTAGCGGGCTTGCTGAGCCAAGGAAGCGGGGTTGTCGGGATAACCGTGCTCGCCCAGTTCAGTGACCCAAACCGGCTTGTCCAGGCCATAGCAGGTGCGCATGCGGTTTGCGACGTGGGATATCTTGGCAATCAGATCGATGCCCCCTGCCTCGTAGGTTCTGCCCTCGCCGTCGAACAGGTCGCCGCAGGTGGGAGCCGGCAGCCAACCGTTAATCCGATCCTCGCTGTTTG
Source organism: uncultured Chloroflexia bacterium (assembly GCA_963700285.1). Taxonomy (GTDB): domain Bacteria; phylum Chloroflexota; class Anaerolineae; order JAAYZQ01; family JAAYZQ01; genus CAWANP01. The sequence continues at coordinate 545,080 of CAVOXA010000010.1, forward strand.
GATCCCAGCGCTCCCACTCTTTGTGGAAATCGGGAAAGTAGTGGAGGTTGGTCACGTCCCAGGGAAAGCTGTCGTCAGGACCGGCAGCTTTGATGACCTCATCAGGGAAATAGCGGTAGAAGGGGCCACCATATTCGAGGAACCAGTCGTGGGCTACGCCACCCATCAGGACAGTCGCACCCGGATCCGCAGCTTTGACGACCTGGTAGGCCACGGCAAGCATCTCCGCATACCTGTCGCCATTGAGGCCCCAGCCCCCCCTGTAGTCGTCCAGGAAGGTCCGGTCGGGCTCGTTAAACAGTTCCCAATAGCGGATGTCGTAGGGAGGCTGTTTGTAGCGATCCACCAGGTCGGACAGGAATTGGGCAAACTCATCCAGCCGATCACGGTGGATAGGACCATTGGCCAGGTCTCCTGCCCACTCGGGGACGTTTTCGACGTGGGCGATCATCTGTACTCCTGTCTCGGCCACCAGGCGAAGCTTGTCGTCATGGTAGGGGCCCCATACATAGTCGGCCGGCGGCGGACCAGGCTGGATCATGCCCCAGTCGATGCGTACGCGAGCCCAGCAGGCCCCACTGGCCTTCAGCCCATCGGTCAAAGCGGGAAAGGCTTCGTTATGTTGGGCCATCCATTCGGCCTCAGCCTGGGGCATCGCCGAACCAACTTCGGCCGGCGCTATCTGGTGCAATGCCGCGATCTGAATTCCAAAGGGTGAGTCTGTCGAACAGGGAAACCGCTCGCTGGCGACGAGAGGTAGAAAAGCAGACGTGGCTGCGCCCGTTGCGGGTTGTCCGCTGGCCACCGCGGTGCTCAAACTGCCGTCTGCCTGCTGCCGGGGTAGGTCATTATTCCCTGAAAGTACCACGCCAGATGGCATTGGCGCGGACAGAACGGGTATGACAAGGATCAGAGATACAAGCAGAAAGATTGTCGTCACTTTCGGTACCTTCATAGGTCACTACATCCCATGGAACCTGGAACCCATCTGATCGCAGAGAGGACAGGCCGGGCTCCTTGCTCCCTGAATGCCTGGCCATGCCCCCTTCTCGTAGAACGGCTGATCCCCGTGGGCTACTTTGTCTGAACGATGGCATTATAGCATCTTGCCAAGGGACCGTCAAGCGCCCAGCAATAGAAAAGGCCCAGCCGTTTGGCTGGGCCTTTGGTGACATGCCATAGCTGCGTACGCTGGCTTGTCTAGTAGCCTAGCCCTTTCCCTTGGCAATCTCACGGACAGCGCCTATTGCGACGTCCACTTGGTCCAATGTGTTAAAGGTGCCCAGTCCAAAGCGGACTGTGCCCCTGGGAAAAGTACCCAGGGTCCTGTGTGCGGCGGGAGCGCAGTGCAGCCCCACGCGGCACATGATGCCATCGTCGTCGTCCAGGCGCAACCCCACCTCCGATGGGGCCAGACCTTCGACGTTGAAGGCAATGGTCGCCGTCTGGCAGGTCGCATCCCGGCCGCCGTATAGGGCCACCCCCGGGATATCACACAGACCGTCAATGAGTCGCTGGGCCAGTTCAATCTCGTGCTTGCGGATGGCATCCACACCACGGTCCATCACCCAGCGCACGCCAGCGAGCAGCCCGGCCAGGCCGACGGTGTTGGGAGTGCCACTTTCGCACATATCGGGCAAAAAGTCGGGCTGCTCTTCGCGCTCAGAGCGGCTTCCGGTGCCCCCTCGCTTGAGAGGCACGAAGCGCTCCAGCTCCACGCGCTCGCCGATGACCAGACCTCCGGTACCCATGGGGCCGCCCAACGCCTTGTGGCCGGTGAAGGCCAGGAGATCAATCCCCTCATCTTCCATGTCGATGGGATAGGCGCCAGCCGTCTGGGCTACGTCCACCAGCAGCAGGCAGCCGTGCCGTCGGGCCGCCTGACCAGCCTCCCGCACGGGCAGGAGCGAGCCACAGACGTTCGAGGCGTGGTTGAGGACGACCATGGCCGTCCCGGGGCGCAGGGCGGCCTGAAGGTCGGCAGGATCGAGAAAGCCCTGCGGCGAGCAGGGAACCACGGTCAGCTCGATGGGCCCGCCGCCCTCGCCCGCCGCCAGAGCGCGCAGGGGACGCATCACCGAGTTGTGCTCCATGCTGCTGGTAACCACGTGATCGCCGGGGCGGAGGTAACCGCACAGGGCCAGGTTGAGGGCTTCGGTAACGTTGGCGCCAAAGACCACGCGCAGCGGGTCGGCAACGTTAAAGAGATCGGCTATCGCTTCTCGGGCACCATAGACGATGCGCCCTGCTTCCAGCGAGAGGCGGTGCCCCGAGCGCCCTGGATTGGCGCCGACGTGGTCCATGAAATGAACCATGGCCTCAACTACGCCAGGTGGTTTGGGCCAGGAGGTAGCAGCGTTGTCGAAGTAGATCATGGGTTGCCCTCCATTTGCGAGCAAACGACGAAAGGTGTGAGCGGTCTTTCGCAGCGACAGTCGCTTATCGTCGCTAGCCGACCAGACAGCGTCTTATGTCACTTGAGCTCGCCGATGACCTCACCTGGTCAAGAGTAGCTTGAATCCATCCTTGACGTCCTGAACCTCTACCCGCCAGCCCTCCTTGCGGGCCATACGCGAAACATTGTCACGGGATGTCCCGGTTTCCACCCAGACCTCCAGAACCCCCTCCCCAGCCGCCATCGCGTTGCGGGTCATGATCACAGGCTGGGGGCAAGATAAGCCTCGAGCATCGATTTTGCGGACCGGTGTATCCTTTGACATGGTCATACTCCCTTTCGCATCTTACTCATCACTCGTACTTCTCACGCATGGCAAAGCCTAGGAGCACGCAGACCAGTAGGCCCACCATCACGGCGGCCATGCCCCAGGGCGATGGCCCGCCTACCGTACCCGTCGCCACATTGTCAGGCCGGGCGGCCAGGTTGAAGTTGTGGGCAAAGGCTGCTCCCGTGAACATACCCAGGACAAAAACTCCGGCATCACCATCCCCCTCGCCAGACATGAAGAGCTGGCGACCAGGGCAACCCCCAGCCAGGGCAAAGGCTAGACCGGCCAGTACCATCCCCAAGAAGTTCCAGAGTTGATTGCTGTGGGCAACTGGTTGGCCAAAGATCCCTGGATTAAACTGACCGAGGATCAAGTTCACCACAAAGGCGGCCACGAGCAACCCGACTACACCACTGATGAGGTGCGTATCCCGCATTAGGATCACATCCCGCACGGAACCCATGGTGCAGAACCGGGTGCGCTGGGCGAGGATACCGACGACCAGACCAGCCAGCAGCGAGATAATGAGGGGTGCATACTGGGAACCGGGCCCAGCCTCACTGGTAAAGATCGGTCCCCCCTCAGAGAAAGTTGGCTTGAATATGGCCAGCAACAGGAAAAAGACCATGAGGCTGGGCACGATCCAGCCCACCGCCGCGCGGGTGGGCCGCGAGCGCCCCAGATTGTAACCACTTCTCAGAAACCACACGCCGATACTGACGCCTACAGTTAGACCGATCAAGCCCACAACAGCATTCAAGTCGCCGCCGGCCAGACGGAACAACGCCCGCCATGGACAGCCGAGAAAGACGAGCGCCCCGATCATGGCAAAGACGCCCAGGAAGAAGCGCGCGATAGGGGCTGACCCGGTTCGGGCTTTGAACTCCTTGAAAAGCAGGGCGGCGAGGGTCGCTCCCAGGACAAAGCCAAAGATTTCAGGGCGCAGGTATTGTACCGCAGCCGCCCGGTGCAGGCCGAGCGCCCCGGCAATGTCCCGCTCGAAACAGGCCACGCAGATCCCCATGTTCCCGGGGTTGCCCAGCTTCTGCAGCAAGGCGGCCAGGACCCCAATGATCGCTCCCACGATGACGATGCCCTTTCGCGACGCGAAAAAGCGCGTAGCTGATGCCATGTTGAACTCCTTTCTGTTGCGCCGATTTGACCTGCTGCTGCTTTATGAGTATACTGCCTTTGTATAATCAAATGTTATATAACATATAGGATATGTTAAATTATATCAGACTGTGCGGTGCGTGTCAAATGAACCTGGAACATCTGCGGACTCTTATAGCAATCGCGGAGCAGGGAAGCCTGTCTGCGGCGGCCCGGGCGAAACGGGTTAGCCAACCGGCAGTCACCAAGCAGGTGCAGAGGATTGAAGCAGAGTTGGGACTGTCACTGCTGGTGCGAGGGCCCAAGAGGCAGGCCGAGTTGACGCCCGCTGGTGAGCAAGTGGTAGCCTTTGCCCGCGAAACCCTGGCGCGCTATGAGGCTCTACAAAGGGAACTGGCTAACCTCAAAACCGTAGGGCAGGGCTTGATAGCCTTGGCATCTAGCACGATCCCAGGCGAGTACGTGCTACCAGGCCTGTTGGCAGCCTTCCGAACCGAGTACCCGCAGATCAAAGTGGAGATGACCATTTCGGATACCGCCGATGTCGCCACCAGATTGCTGGCCAATGAGGCGGATGTGGGTGTGATCGGCTCTACCATCCGGCGACCGGGGCTGCGTCTGGAGCGCCTCATGGGCGACGAGGTTGTCCTAGCGGTGCCGCCGGACCACTCTTTTGCCAGGCGGGAATGGGTCGAGGTGGAGGAGCTGAGGGGCAAACCGCTTGTGCTGCGCGAAGAGGGCTCAGGAACCCGGAGGAGTGTGGAAGCAGCCTTCGCTGCCGCCGGTATTGCGCTACCAACAGACAGCGTGGCTCTGGTACTGGGCAGTACCCAGGCTATCCTGCAGGCAGTGGGCCAGGGATTGGGACTGGGCTTTGTATCGGCGCGGGCAGCAGCCCAGGCCGAGGCGGACGGGCACATAGCCTGCGTTGGACTGGAGGGTGTGGATCTCCGCCGGGATCTGTACCTGGCCTATCTGCCCCAGCGGGCCGGCGATCCGTTGGTGGCACGGTTCCTGGCTTTCGCGCGGGAGCGATTTGGCGAAGCGGACCCTTTGGCTAGGTCCTTCGAAGATCCAGCTTGCGTTCCAGACGTTCCAGCCTGTGCTGGAGGTCGGTGAGGGTGGCCCGCTTTTTGGCGCTGGAGGGCCAGGAGCCGGCCAGAGTGATGCCCTGGCGCGTCCAAACGACCGCCTGGACCAGGTCCTCATCCTGCCATTCGTAGTGCTTGGCCAGTTCCTCGCAGGCATAGACGGCGCCTGCCGTCTCGACCAAGCGCTGCCACCAGGGCAGCGCCTCCCCGCGGCGGTCCTGACACTTGAGCAGGTAGGCCAGGTCGCGCATGGCCATCTCGCAGACCTGGGTAGAGCGGCTGGTCCGGGCGGCCTGCGTGAAGGCTGCTTCGGCTCGATCCAGTTGCCCCAGGTCGTGTAACAAGCGGCCCAGGCCGTATAGATCCTCGCCTGGCACGCCGGCTTCAAGCGGTAGAGGCGCCGCCAGCAGGTCGCACAGCCGCGCAGTCAGTGTCACCAGCGACAGGATGTCCTGGGCGTTGTGGTAAAAGATGCGGGGCATCTCGCGGGCGTCGCCGGTGCGGGCATAGTCCGCGTACAGGCTGGGGATGAGCCAGCCGGGCACGTCGGCCTGGGTGCGCTGCACGCCCAGGACTTCGGTCTCCAGCGACGACAGGGCGCAGGAGTCGAGGCGATACTTCCAGAAGCGGCGGGCTGCGGGCAGCAGGTCCAGGTGGGGGGCGTCGACCAGGCGGGGCGGTTGGCGGGTCATGATGAAGCGGGTCTCCAGCAGGGGCAGGTCAAAGCTCTTGCCGTTAAAGCTGACCACGGCCTCCAGCCCGTCGAGCAGCTCGCCCAGGGCCTGGAGCTGGGCCGGCTCCTCGTGATAGTCGCGCATGAAGAACTGGTGGATGGTGAACCGCTCCCCTTCGAACAGGCCGACGCCCACCAGAAAGGCATAGGTGCCGGTGCCGCCGGCCAGGCCGGTGGTCTCGGTGTCGACGAAGGCCATGCGCTCGTAGTCCACGCCGGCCAGGCGCTCGTCGCGGGCCAGGCGGGCAGCGACCTCGCGGGGTATGGGCCAGCAGGTCAGCCAGGGCATGGTGACCGTGACGGTAGCCGGACTCGTAGCTCTCGCGGTACAGGAAAAAGGGCCCCGGCTCGGTGTCCACCACCTCGCCGGGCAGCAGTGCCTCGATGGGCCGCCCCGGCGTCGGGGTTCGGGCTTGAGCTGTCGGCATGCCCCGGCGCAGGCCGAGACGTCTCAGTTGCTCGCGCAGGTCGAGGGTTGCCCATGCGATGCCTGGCTCAGGGCTGCAGCAGCCCCAAGAGCACGCCCACGGCGTTGTAGCTGGCGTGGATCAGGATGCAGACGGTGGTGTTGGTCCGGTTGCGCATCAGGCCCAGCACCAGGCCGATGACAAAGATCTCCAGGGTGGCCATCGTCAGCCCGTATTGCAGGTGGCCGATGGCGAAAAGGATCGGTCGCCAGCAAGAGCCCCAGCCGGGGCTGGACGGCGCCCCGGAACAGCAGCTCCTCGCTGATGCCGGCCGACAGGCCCAGGACCATGGCCCCGCCGACCGTCATCAGGCCGCCAAAGATGTTCTCGGTGACCCGCTCCACGAGGTCGTAGCCGGCCGGGTCCACCTCCTCCCAGGCCAGGTTGACGCCCAAGTCAAAGGCCAGCAACAGGACGGTGACGCCGGCGGCAGCGAGCAGTTGCTTCCACGGTCGGGCGGCGCAGACCCAGGCGCCCCAGAGTGAGACGCCCATCGCGCCGGATGAACAGACCGACACCGGCCAGGGCAAAGAGTACGAGGGGCAGGCCGGTCAGCAGGATATCCCAGATCGTCAGGGCCAATTCGGTCGTCGATCAGGTTCTCCAGGTCGCCGATGAGGGCCATCTGGCCCAGGCTCAGGCCGATCTGGTAGACGGCAAAGGCCAGGGCCGTGGTGTGGACCACCGAATTGGGGTCGATGGGCAGCCAGCGGGCCAGCCAGCGCCGCACGGCCGGGATCAGGGGCAAGCAGGCCAGGAGTGCGGTCAGTAGGGCGACGACGGCCACGGCCCAGCCAGTTGGTGGCCAGGGTCTGAGGGGGCATGGTCTCGGGCATCAACATCGTGGCCACCTGGTTGAGCAGGGCCAAGCCCACGAAAGCCAGGATTGCCAGATTGATCCCCCCCAGCAGCACGTAGGGCCCGTGGCGCAGCAGCAGGTCAACGGCGCGGTCCCGCTGCTGGTAGCCGATCACATAGGGTGACAGCCGGTGTCGCTCGCTGAAATTGGCCCAGACGATGGGTACGAGCAAGGGCAAGGTGAGTAGCAGAATTTCCATAGCGTCTCCTCGGCGCGGATTATACCACCCTTTGCGGGGGTTGGCAATGGGCGGTGCGGCTGCTACTTGCTTCTGGTACTGGTTTCTGTTTTACCATGGAGGCGCTGAGGGCACGAAGAGGACTGGGGATCCTGTCCAGTCATTTGTTCGTACGAGCGCTGTGGGTATTCGAAGCAGAAGGTTCCTCTGGTAGGGGATTTGAGGGTTGTGGGTGGGGTTGATCGGTCAACATATGCCAGCCAAGGCAGGTTGAAACGAAGCAGAAGCGAGTAGCAGACCGGGATGAGGGATTCCGGCAAGCGGTTTGGTCCTGAGAAGGCAGTTGAGAGGGCTGTGGGGCAAGCTGGGTACGACCTAAGCCGCATGCCGATGACCTGGTTGTGTCGGGGATTCAACCTGGAACGGCCGATGAAACTGGACGGCGCAGATGTCCCCAGCCAGTGACGGTTCCAAACACCGCATTTCCGGGCCAGGACCTTTTGTGGTATAATACGCCGCTATGCACGAGCTATCGATTACGCAGAGTGTCTTGGACATTGTTCTTCGCCATGCCATGCAGTCCAATGCCCAGCGCATACTGGGCATCAACCTGGTCATTGGTGAGCTGACCGGGTTCGTGGATGACTCTATCCAATTCTACTTCGACTTTATGTCAAAAGATACCCTGGCCCAGGGTGCGGAACTGAATTTTGAGCGCATCCCTGCCCGGGTCCGGTGCCACATTTGTGGTGCCGAGTACGCGCCACCCGACAGCCGGTTGTGGGCCTGTCCCGAATGCGAGGCCCTGGGGGGTGAGATTGTCAGCGGCAGAGAATTCTCTGTCGCGAGTATTGAGATAGAATAGGGAGGGGGCACGTTCATGTTCACAGAAGTACTCCCCGTCTTGGAGGATATTTTGAGCGCCAACGACCTGGTCGCACTCGAGAATCGACAGATGCTCGACGAGCACCAGGTATTGGCTGTCAATGTCATGGCTTCGCCTGGCGCTGGCAAGACCAGCTTGATCCTGCGCACCATAGAAGCGCTTCAAGGCCGGCTGCGGCCGGGCGTCATCGAGGGCGACGTGGCTGGCCGCGTGGACGCCGACAAAGTGGCCGAAACCGGCACCCCGGTCGTCCAGATCAATACCGGCGGCGGCTGCCACCTGGATGCGCCGCAGGTACGTAGTGCCTTGCAACGACTGCCCCTGGGTCAGATCGACCTGCTCTTTATAGAGAATGTGGGCAACCTGGTCTGTCCGACCGGTTTTGCCCTAGGCGAGCATGTTAATATGATGGTCGCCCACGTCGCAGAGGGGGATGACAAGCCCATCAAGTATCCGGGCATGTTCGCTGCGGTAGATGCTCTGGTTCTCAACAAGATTGACCTGATGCCCTACCTGGATTTTGACCTGGAAGCCTTCACCACAGCCGTGCGCGCCTTGAATCAGGATGTGTCCATCTTTCAGGTTTCTTGCAAGACTGGCGATGGTTTGGAGGCTTGGGTGGAATGGCTGAGCCGCCAATCGCGCTAAGGCAGATCAGCGTGCGCGGGGTGGTGCAGGGCGTTGGTTTCCGCCCCTTTGTCTACCGCCTGGCCCGCGACCACGCTCTTGCAGGCTGGGTACTTAACCATTCGGGCGGGGTCGACATCGAGGTGGAGGGCGCGCTCCCGGCCCTGGACGCCTTTGTCCATGGCCTGACAGAACAAGCGCCGCCCCTGGCTCGTATCGTGGCGGTGGAAGTCGTCGAGGCCCCCGCCCGCGGTTATGAACACTTTGAGATCCGCCATAGCGTAGCTGAGGAGGGGCGCTATCAGCTTATCTCACCCGACATTGCCACCTGTGCTGACTGCCGGCGTGAGCTGCTGGACCCCAATGACCGCCGCTACCGCTACCCCTTTACCAATTGCACGAACTGCGGGCCACGGTTCACCATCATCCGCGACATCCCCTACGACCGGCCTTTGACCACCATGCAACCCTTTGTCATGTGCCCCCACTGCCAGCGCGAGTACGATGACCCGCTGGACCGGCGCTTTCACGCCCAACCCAATGCCTGCCCGGTGTGCGGCCCGCAGGTCTGGCTGGAGGGTTCTGGTACGGCCGGACCCCACCTCGCGGAGCGGGATGACGCCGTACGGCTGGCCGGTCGGATGCTTGTAGCGGGCAAAGTGCTGGCCATCAAAGGGCTGGGCGGCTTTCATCTGGCTTGTGACGCGACGAATGCAACTGCCGTTGGCGTCTTGCGGAAGCGGAAGGGCCGGCCGGCCAAGCCTCTGGCTGTGATGATGGCCAGTATGGACCATGTCCGTCGGCAGTGCCACGTATCCGAAGAGGAGGAATCTCTGCTCGCGAGCCAGCAGTGTCCCATAGTCTTGCTGCGCTGGAGAGATGATTCTTCCATCGTCCCTGAAGTAGCTCCCCAGAACCTTTACCTAGGCGTCATGCTGGCCTATACTCCCCTGCACCATATTCTTTTGCGCGACGTGTGCCGTCCCCTGGTGATGACCAGTGGCAACTTGTCCGAAGAGCCCATCGCTCAGAGCAACGACGAGGCCCGCCAGCGATTGGGCCCCCTGGCCGATGCCTTCCTGATGCACAACCGCGATATCTATGCCCGCTACGATGATTCAGTGGTGTTTGTCACCCAATCCACAACGCTCCAAGCTTCGAATTCCCAATCTACCCAGTACATCCGGCGTTCGCGGGGCTATGCGCCGCTTCCGGTCCGGTTGCCGTTCAAGACAGGACAGATGCTGGCAACTGGCTCCGAACTGAAAAACACATTCTGCCTGACGCGGGACGATTTTGCCTTTGTCAGCCAGCATATAGGCGACATGGAAAACCTGGAGACCTTGGAACATTTTGAGGCCTCAGTCGCGCTCTTCCAGCATATTTTCCGCACAGAGCCGGAGCTTTTCGCCCACGATCTTCATCCCGACTACCATGCCACCAAATTCGCCCAAACACAAAGCTCCGATGGCCAGCCCCTTGTGCCCATCCAGCATCACCAGGCCCACATCGCTTCCTGTCTTGTCGACAATGGTTGGGGAAAGGCATCTGGTCCCGTTATTGGCGTGGCCTGGGATGGCACGGGCTATGGGCCCGATGGTCGCATCTGGGGTGGGGAGTTCTTTGTTGGCGACTACTGCGGCTTTCGACGTGCAGCGCATTTAGAGTACCTGCCTATGCCTGGCGGCGAAAGCGCTATCCGAAATCCGTGGCGATTGGCGGCGGGCTATGTCTATGCTTTGACCGGCGAGATGCCGGCAACGGCCGGCATCGCTGATCAGGATCTGCGCATCCTCCGCCAGCAGGTGGACAGGAACCTGAACGCACCGCTTACGTCAGCCGCGGGCCGTCTCTTTGATGCCGTAGCCGCCCTGGCCGGCGTCCGGCAGCAGGTGACCTATGAGGCCCAGGCAGCCATTGAACTGGAGATGTTGGCAACCAGGTGGGCCTTTGACTGCGCAGCAGACATCCATGCTCCGGCCTACGCCTATGAAATAGAGGACGGAGTAGATGGGGCTGTGATCCGTCTGCGCCGATTGCTCCAGGCGGTCCAGTCAGATGTAGAGGAAGGCGCCGGCCCTGGTGAGATCGGACACCGCTTCCACCGGACCCTGGCCGAGATGATCGTTGCGGTATGCCAGCAGATTGCTGCCGCGCAAGGTCCAAGGATCGTGGCTCTCAGCGGTGGTTGTTTCCAGAACCGGCTTCTGCTGGCCTTGACCGTACCCAAGCTAGAGGGCGCTGGGTTTCAGGTATTGCTGCACCGGCAGGTACCGTGCAACGACGGCGGCATCAGCCTGGGACAGGCGGCGCTGGCTCACTTTGCCGCCCTTGATTCGAAATAGATCCAATCATGCTATGGCGAGTGACTGTCTCCTCTGGTGTGTTGGGAAGAAGAACCGAGTGGTGTATACTGGTAACATGAAATACATAGACGAGTTTCGAGACCCTACCCTGGCCCGCAATTTGCTGTCTCGCATTGAGGCTCGCTCCACGCGGCCGGTTCGGCTCATGGAGTTTTGCGGCGGCCATACCCACGCTATTCTGCGCTATGGCCTGCGTAGCCTACTGCCTCCCACGGTAGACCTCCGCTCCGGGCCAGGCTGCCCGGTGTGCGTCACAGCCAACGCAGACCTGGACCATGCCATTGCCCTGGCCCGCGTTCCGGACCTGATTCTGACCACCTTTGGCGACATGGTCCGCGTGCCAGGAAGCAGCCAGACCTTGCAGGACGCCAGGGCTTCCGGTGCCGATGTCAGGATGGTCTACTCGACCCTGGACGCTCTGCAGATAGCGCGGGACAATTCCTCGCGCCCCGTAGTCTTTTTGGGTGTTGGCTTTGAGACGACGGCGCCCACCATTGCGGCTGCCTTGCTCCAGGCCCAGGCGGAGGTATTGGAGAACTTTTCCGTTCTCAGTCTGCACAAGCTAACCCCCCCCGCCACCCGAGCCATTCTCGATGAGGGTGAGGTGGCTGTGGATGGCATCATTGGCCCTGGTCACGTAACCACCATTATTGGCGCTGACACCTGGCGCTTTCTGCCGGAGGACTATGCTGTGCCTGTGGCCATTGCTGGATTTGAGCCGCTGGATATCCTCCGAGCGGTGGCCGACCTGGTCGATATGATCGAAGATGGGCGGCCCGCTGTGGCCAATGCCTATGCCCGCAGCGTGACCCGTGTGGGCAACCAAGCGGCATTGGAGGTACTGAGCCGTGTCTTTGCGGTTGGCGCTGCCGAGTGGCGTGGTTTGGGAGCCGTGCCTGCCAGCGGGCTGCGCATCCGCGACGAGCTGGCCAGCCATGATGCTGCTCGCCTGTTCGATGTTGATCCTGGCCCCACACGAGAGCACAAGGGCTGCCTTTGCGGTGACGTGCTGCGGGGCACCGTTGTACCTCCCGAGTGTCCCCTCTTTGATACGGTCTGTACCCCGGCCCAGCCTATCGGCCCCTGTATGGTCTCGGCGGAAGGCGCCTGCGCAGCCCACTATCAGTTCGGGCGGGAATTCGAATGACCGGCGAAGTGATCCTACTGGCCCACGGCTCCGGCGGCAAGCTCAGCCACGATCTGGTTGAGAACCTTTTCCTCCGTCATTTTGACAACCCTACTCTCCTCAAGTTGGATGACTCGGCCATTCTGCCCATCCCTGGTCCCCAACACCCAAACTCCAGTACCCAGCTTGCCTTTTCTACCGATAGCTACGTCGTCAGTCCTCTCTTCTTCCCCGGGGGTGACATCGGCAAGCTCGCCGTGTGTGGTACCGTGAATGACCTGAGTATGAGTGGCGCCATGCCTCTGTGGTTAAGTGCTGGATTCATCCTTGAAGAGGGGTTGCCACTGGCCGAGTTGGAGCGTATCGTGGCTTCCATGGCAGCCACGGCCGAGAGGGCCGGCGTACAGATCGTGACCGGCGACACCAAGGTCGTGGACAAGGGCAGCGCCGACAAGATGTTCATCAACACCGCTGGCGTAGGCCTCGTGCCCCCGGGCATCGAGATCTCGGGCAATCGGGCACTGCCCGGTGACGCCGTCATCCTGAGTGGTACCATCGGCGACCATGGCATGACGATTATGACCCAGCGCGAGGGTCTACAGTTTAACAGCCTCCTGGAGAGCGACTGCGCGCCCCTGAATGGGATGGTCACTGCCCTGCTGGATGCGGTGCCCTCAGGAGCCATCCGGTGCCTGCGGGATCCCACTCGAGGGGGTCTGGCCACGGCCCTGAACGAACTGGCAGGCCGCTCCGGTACCGGCATTGAGATCGACGAGACCTCCGTCCCGATCCGCGATACAGTACGCGGCGCTTGCGAGTTGCTTGGCCTGGATCCACTCTACGTGGCCAACGAGGGCAAGCTGGTGGCCATCGTCGCGCCGGAGGCCGTCAGAACAGCGCTGACTGGCCTGCACGCCCACGAATTCGGCCAGGAGGCAGCCCTCATTGGGCGGGTGACAGAGGGCCATCCCGGGCGAGTGGTGTTGCGCACGGCTCTTGGGGCCCGGCGTGTCGTCAACATGCTGGTGGGCGAGCAGTTGCCCCGGATCTGCTAGAAGTGGCTGCAGGTGCGTGATCTGGTTCTCTGCCCCAGATCTGTGCTGCACCCTGGACGATCCCTTCGTTCGACCCTTTTATGGCCTGGGGCGTCTACATCGTGGACACACAGGGCAACGAGCTGACCCGCGTTGGGTTGGAAGGATATAGGTAGATTGTGAAGACGCTGATACTCGGCCTGGGCAATATCCTGCTGGGCGATGAGGGTGTGGGGGTACGGGTAGTGGAGCGACTACTGGCGCGCTATGATTTTCCCCAGGACACGCAGGTCATGGATGGGGGCACGCTGGCTCTGGATCTGCTGCCCTACGTGGAGGACGCCGACCGTCTGCTGGTAATCGATGCCGTAGATCTGCGCGCGGAGCCAGGCACGGTCGTCCGCATAGCGAACGAGGAGGTGCCTGTCTTCCTCAGTGTCAAGCTGTCTCCGCACCAGATGGGATTGGCGGACATCCTATCCGCCGCCCACTTGCGGGGTCACTTGCCCGGCGAAATGGTGTTGCGGGGCGTGCAGCCGGGGGTGATAGACACCACACTGGACCTGTCGGCGCCCGTGGCTACCCAGGTTGACGTTCTGGTGGATGGAGTATTGGCGGATCTGAGCCAGTGGGGTATCGAGCCCACCAAGAGGGGAGAGCGAAGATGAAATCCGACGAAAAGCGTGTGAACTGCCTGGTACCTGAAGGGTGAGTTGCCAGGGCGCTATCCCGAAGGGAGTCCCTGAAACCGTCGGGAGTGAGAGAAAGAGCGAGTCGCTGGAAAGTTTACACCAGAACCTAGATAGGGAGCTAGAGATATGTGTCTTGCCATTCCGGCACAGATCAAATCGATTACTGGCGTTGAGGCCGACGTAGACGTCGGCGGTGTGCAGCGTACCATCAGCCTGGTGCTCACGCCCGAGGCACAGGTCGGCGAATATGTCTACGTCCATACCGGGTTTTCCATCAGTATCATGGACGAAGCGGAGGCGCTAGAAAGCCTGCGCCTGATTCAGGAGTTGGCCGAGACTTATCCGGTCGACGAGCTATTTTTGACCACCGGTGATCTACCCCAACGGGATGAGAAACTGAAGCCGGCCGGTTGAGGCCAGTCTGCATTGGTTGATACAGGTCAAACGGGACACAGATCCCTTCCGTGGGGAAGAGGTCTGTGTTTCTGTTTGCTGCCCGGGAAAGAAAGCTCGTCGTCTGTCCCTCCAGCTTGACACGGAATTCACAAATGCTTGGCGATTTGACACGGCGCTTCACCTGAGGTATTATCTATCACGGTTTGCAGTCTGGGTTCAGGCAATGGCCGTCAATGGAGACATGATGCGCGCCGCAGCGATTTACGTAAGTTGTCAACTCAGCCACGCTCCAAAGCGCAACAAGAGGGACTACGAATGCAGTATCCCCAGTCTCTTGTGTGTTCCCATTGAAAAGAACTTGGAACCTGTGCTGGTGCAATCCACCGGTATAGGGCAATATGTTGGACCGTTGACGATGGAATCCTTTGTCAGGAGGGTGGAATGAGCCTATGGGTGATTGACAAGCAGGCGATAGCTCCCCTTGTCACCAGAATGATGGAAGACTATCGGGTGGTCGGGCCCCAGGCCAAGGGCAGCAAGTTCGCCTTTGGTGAGATCGAGGATGTGGCCGATCTCAAGCTGGACTATAATACTTCGATCCTACCGCCCAAAAAGTACCTACAGCCACAGGAAGAACGGATGATGACCTTCACCCGTAGCGGGAAGCCGGAGGTGGAAACGGTCATCGACGCTCCTCCGACCGTGATCCTGGGCGTCCATACCTGCGATCTCCAGGGCATGGCCGTGCTGGACGAGGCCTTCAGTCAGGGCTTTCCCGATGCCCATTATCTGAGGCGGCGAGAGCGGACGCTGCTCGTGGGTATTGAGTGCCTGGAGCCATGTGACGAGCACTCCTTTTGCAAGAGTATGGGTACGTTAACGGTGAGCAACGGCTACGATCTGCACCTGACCGACCTGGGTCAGGCCTATGCCGTGGATGTGGGCACGGAACGGGGCGCGGCTTTGCTGAATCGGTACGGCAGCGCCGACCAGGCCAGCGAGATCGAAATGAAGCAGCTAAACAAGGTATTGGCTGCCAAATGGCCTCGCTTCCGCTACAAGCTCGAATTCGACGCAGGCGAACTCTCGTCCCTGATGAGCCAGGCATATGACAGTCCGCTGTGGGACCAATTGGCTGAGATCTGCCTTGCCTGTGGGCAGTGTACCCTTGTGTGTCCAACCTGCTTCTGCTTTAACGTCTACGACGAGGTGGAACTAAACCTGCAGGACGGCGAGCGCCGGCGCCGCTGGGACTCGTGCCAGTTGGACGAGTTTGCCGGCGTGGCAGGCGGCGAGAACTTTCGTGAGCATCAGGCTGCCCGCCTGCGCCACCGCTTCATGCGCAAGGGCCGCTATCTCCAGGAGAAATACGGCGAGCTGGGTTGCACGGGTTGCGGCCGCTGTGCCCGATCTTGCCTGGTAGACATCTCGCCCGTGGACGTCTTTAACGACCTGCACGGGGCCAGGGTGTAAGGAGGTAAGAGGATGACACAGTCCATAGTTGCTACTGCTCAGGAGGAATCGGTCTACCGGCCGGCGATGGCGCGTTTGCTCAAAGTTGAACCGATGACCGAATTGGAAACGCTGTTCACCCTGGAGCTGCCCGGCGGGCGGAGCCTGGGCAACGAGCCCGGCCAGTTTGTCGAAGTCTCGTTGTTTGGCATTGGCGAGGCGCCAATCTCTATCAGTTCTTCGCCCAGCCGCAGCAATGGTACGTTTGAGCTTTGCGTGCGAAATGTTGGGGATGTGACCAGGAACATGCATGGCCTGGAACCAGGCGCGGTCCTGGGTGTCCGTGGCCCCTTTGGTCACGGCTTCCCAATTGAGAAGATGAAGGGCAGGGACATTCTTTTTGCAGCGGGTGGCTTGGGATTGGCCCCTCTGCGCTCGCTCATCAACCAGGTGTTGGATCAACGGGGATTCTTTGAGCGTGTGATCATTCTCTACGGCACCAAGCAGCCCAGTGAGATTCTGTTCAAAGACGAGCTGCTGCAGTGGGCAGAGCGGGAGGACGTCGAGTTCCACATGACTGTGGATCGTGGTGACGAAAGCTGGAAGGGAAACGTTGGGGTCATCACCACACTCTTTCCCCAGATCACCATCAACCCCCGCAATACCGTGGCAGCGACCTGTGGCCCGCCCATCATGTACCGTTTTGTGCTGATGGAGTTGTTGGGCAAAGGCATCCCAGAAACACAGATCTATCTGTCACTCGAGCGCCGGATGAAGTGTGGCGTGGGCAAGTGCGGTCACTGCCAGATCAACGAATTATACTGTTGCCAGGACGGGCCGGTCTTCCGGTATGCTGACATCAAGGGATTGGAGGAAGCGCTGTAATGGCCGAGAACGGAAAGCCAAAAGTCGCATTCTTTGACTTTGCCTGCTGCGAGGGCTGCCAGCTCACCGTGGTCGACGCTTTGCAGACGCACCTGGAGTTGGTTGAGGCAGTCGAGATCGTCCAGTTCCGGGAGGCGATGACGGAGAAGGGTGAGGATTATCTGGTCGCCTTCATCGAGGGATCGTGCACTCGGAAGGAGGATGAGGCGCGCCTGCAAGAGATCAGAGAGCAGGCAGCCATCGTAGTTGCTCTCGGCGCTTGCGCGCATACGGCCGGCGTAAATGCACTCAAGAACCTTCAGCCCTCCCTGCAGGATGTGCGCGAATACGTCTATGCCGACAAGTGGGGATGGTACGATACCTATGCGGCCCGACCCATCAGTGCCGTGATCCAGGTGGATGCCATCATCCCAGGTTGCCCCATCGACCGCTTCGAGTTTCTGGATGTGGTAAAGAAGGTACTGCTGGGCAAAGCGCCCACCATTCCTGACTATCCAGCTCTGCGTAGAATGCAAGCTCAAAGAGAACGTGTGCCTGTTTGACAAGGGGGGTACGTGCCTGGGCCCCATTACCCGCGCCGGATGCGATGCCATTTGCCCCACCTATGGTGATGGTTGCGAGGGATGCCGGGGTTTGATTTCTAATCCCAACGAAAATGCCATGAAGGACGTCCTCGAGAAGGCTGGCATGACGGTCGAGCAGTTGATGTCCAAGATGACGATGTTCAATGGCTACGAGCCGGGCCAGATTGAGGTTGCGGGCTAAGGAGACTGATGCATGAGTGAAGTAAATGTGAATGTAAATGTACATCACTTGACCCGGGTTGAAGGGCATGGCGATATCACCGTCGATGTTCAGAACGGCGAAATCATCAAGTGCGAGTGGTCGGTCGTCGAGGCCCCACGCTTCTTTGAGGCGATGTTGCGCGGGCGTCCCTACACAGAGGCATCGCACATCACCTCGCGCATCTGTGGCATCTGTTCTGTCGGTCACGCGACGGCCTCGCTGCGAGCGACAGAGACCGCCCTGGGGGTAGAGATTTCGGAACAGACGGAGATGCTGCGCAAGCTGCTTTTCCATGGGGAGATGATCGACAGCCATGTGCTCCACGTCTATATGCTCGTTGCCCCAGATTTTTTGGGTGTAGGCAGTGTGCTGCCGCTGGCTGCCTCGCACCCGGAGGTGGTTATGCGGGCGTTGCGGATCAAAAAGCTGTCCGGTGATCTGTGCGCCATGATCGCTGGTCGCCACACGCACCCTGTCGCCATGGCCGTTGGCGGCTTTACACATCTGCCCAAGATAAAGGAACTCCTGGCCATGCGCGAGCGTCTGGTTGCTGCCCGCGAGGATATGGATGAAACGATGGCCCTGCTCAAGACGCTGCCCTGGCCTGCTTTCGAGCGCGAGACCGAGTACGTGTCGCTCCAGAAGGATGACGAGTACGCCTTTATCGACGGCCGGATTGCCACCACCGATGGCTTTAGCTATGAGCTCGCCTGACTACCGCAAAGTGACCAATGAGTATATGGTTCCCCAGTCGACGGCCAAGTACACCAAACACAACCGCGAGAGCTACATGGTTGGCGCATTGGCTCGCTTTAACAACAACTATGACCAGTTGCACCCGCGGGCCAAAGCTGCCGCTGAAGAGCTGGGCATGGTACCCATCGTCACCAATACCTTCCTCAATTCGGGAGCCCAGGCCATCGAGATGGTCCACTGCATCGAAGATGCCATTCTGCTCATCGATGAATTGGTAGACCGTGGCCTCGAGGAGGAGCCGCTGTACCAGTTCCAGGGCAAGGGGGGCGAGGGCGTTGGTTCCTGCGACGTGCCGCGGGGCATCCTGTTCCACAACTATGTCATCGATGATGACGGGCTCATCCAGGGCGCCAACTGTATCATCCCTACCAACCAAAATCATGCCAACATCCAGGCTGACATGGAATTCCTGGTTCCGCAGATCTTGGACAAGCCCCAGGATGAGATCCGGCTTACGCTGGAGATGCTCGTGCGGGCCTACGATCCCTGCATCTCCTGCTCGACTCACTTGCTCGACGTAACCTTTGTCTAAGGGCAAGTGGATGGGAGAGAAGCTGGCTGGGGCAGAGCCGACAGCGAATGAGGGTACTAGCCTTGTGCATGAAGCTCTTCCAGCGTGTGCCATCATTGGCCTGGGCAATCCCTTACGGGGCGATGATGGCGTGGGAGTGCGTGTGGCCGAGCTCCTGGCCGCACAGCATCTGCCCGGGGACGTGGAAGTAATCGATGGCGGGACGCAAGGGTTGGGGATTGTGAACCTGATGGAGGGGCGGAAGCGAGTGATCCTGGTGGATGCCGCCAATATCGGCCAGGTCCCCGGCCACTTTGTCCGCTTCACAATGGATGAGGTGGATTTGCTGGGTGGGCCGGGTGCATTGGGGGATGATCAATACCTGAACGTCCACTACGCTGGCTTGCGCGAAGCACTGCTGTTGGCTCAGGCGCTGGGTTCTTTGCCCCAGGATGTCGTTATCTTTGGAGTACAACCGGCCAATATCGGATGGGATTGCGCCCTAAGCTCAGAGGTAGAGAAGGCGCTGCCCGGCTTGATAGATGCCATTCTGACCGAAGTCGCGGTCAGCTAGCAAGGAAAGAGGGCGTGGCTGCGGGCTGCGCCTCATCGTACAGCGATGGGCGAATGGCGAGCGCTGAATGCTCGACGAGGAGGAGATCACATGGCAAAGATATTGATGATTGACGATGATCCTGATGTCACCTTGGCAGTTCAGATTCCGCTAGAGTCTGTTGGCTACGAGTTCTACTCTGCCGGCAACAGTGCGGAAGGGTTTGAAAAGATCAAAGAGGTCAATCCTGACCTCATTATCCTCGATGTGATGATGGATACGGCTACCGAGGGTTTCCACACCTCTCTGGCCCTGCGAGATCCTTCGCCGGATTCCGAGTATGCCGCATACCGCGAGGTTCCCATCTTGATGTTGACGTCGGTTCATACCACCACCCCGCTCCGCTTTGCGCCTGACGAAGGCTATCTGCCTGTTGATGCTTTCCTGGAAAAGTCGGCTGGCCCGGACGAGATCCTGGCCAAGGTGGAGGAGCTTCTCAAGTAAGATCGAGAGTTCCTGTCTGAGCTTCATGGACGAAGGAGAGAGCATCCCTGGATACAGGTACTTTGCCAGATCTGGGGGTGCTTTGTTGGTTTGGATGCAAGAGATCAAGTCATCGTCTGAAGACAAGAGCCATAAGCCTGTCAGCGACAGCCAGACCTTTGCCGATACTGGGAGAACGCTTGCCGAGCAAGAATTGGTGAGCAGCCTGTCCTGGCTGATTGACTTGCGCTGGTTCGCTGGGATTGGCGTGCTTCTGGGTACTTGGCTGGCCAGCAGCATCCTGCACCTGCGCGTACCGGTCACCCCCCTCTATGTCTTGGGCATGGGCGTACTGGCTTACAATGCCCTCTTCTGGTGGCTTCTGCGGCGCCTTGGCGCAGCGACGACTGCTTCCAATGCCACCTATCAGTGGTTTGCCCGATTCCAGATCGGCATCGACTGGCTGGCCATGACACTGCTGGTGTATCTGACCGGGGGCATCGAGAGTCCGCTGCTCGTCTTTTTCCTATTCCACATCTTTATTGCCTCCCTGTTGCTTCCACATGATCGTGCCTTCCTATATGTCGCGCTGGCGCCCATCCTGGTTGGTGGCATCGCTCTGCTTGAGTACCTGGGCGTGCTACCCCACATCTTGATTGTTGAACCGGCGAGCTATGACGATGCGGTCTATGCCGCTTCTGTTCTCTTTTTCTTTACCGCAGCCACCTACACGATGGCCTATCTTTCGATGACCATAACCAGACGACTGCGCCGCCGCGAGGATGAGTTGGCTGCTCTGTATGGAAGTGCCCAGGCGACAACTTCGACGCTCGACCTTCCCGAGGTACTGAACCGGCTGGCCGAGGCGACAACCAAAGCGCTCCGTTGCAAGGCGGCTGCCATTCGCCTTCTGGACAATACAGGCAGCGTTCTGGTGATGGAAGGGTCTTATGGTCTGAGTGAGCGTTACAGAGACAAGGCCCCCATTGAGGTAGCCCGTGCCCGCCTTGACCAGGAAGCCCTATCTGGCAAGACGATCCTCGTCCCTGATACGGCACACGATGACCGCCTGTGCTATCCAGACAAGGTCACGGCTGAGGGCATTCGCACCATTCTGATCGCGCCACTCACTGGCAAGACGGGGTCCATCGGCGTGCTGCGCGCCTATGGTGGAGCGACCTACCACTTTACGGAGGATGATGCAGCCTTCCTGGATGCCATTGCCGCGCAAGGGGCCGTGGCTATCGAGAACGCTCAGGCCTACCAATTGCTCGAAGAGCTGGACGAGAGCAAATCTCAGTTTGTGCGCATTGTTACCCACGAGCTGCGCTCGCCGGTGCAGGTTGTGATCAGCCTGTTGAATGTACTCGACCGGGGCTTTGTTGGCGACTTGAGTGAAAAGCAGGCAGATTTGGTTCACCGGGCGCGGAACAGGATCCAATTTCTGCAGACGCTGATCGATGACCTGCTTGACTTGGCAGCGGGCAAAGCGGACGTCCTCGCCACCACCGAGCGTGGCCTGGTTTCCCTATCCGCTGTGCTGGAAGAGGTACAGGGCCGCTACGAAGCACGGGCGCAGGAGAAGGGACTGGCTCTTCAGGCAGAGTACCCGGACGAGAATCTGGCAGTTTGGGGGGATCGGGCGGAACTGGATCGCATGCTGAACAACCTGGTCAGCAATGCCATCAAGTACACGGCTCAGGGCGAGGTACGGCTGTCGTTGGAAAGAAGTGGCGGCGGCGCTCGCATCATGGTCAGCGACACTGGCATCGGCATCCCAGAAGATGCGCTTCCTGACCTGTTTCAGGAGTTCTTTCGCGCAAAAAACGCCAGGCAGGTCAAGGACTCGGGTACCGGCTTGGGTTTGTCCATTGTCAAAGACCTGGTCGACCGATGCGGGGGAGAGATCGAGGTGGAAAGTGCCTTGGGGCTGGGCACAACCTTCACCGTCACGCTACCCCTGGCCGAATCGCCGCCGGGTTGACGAGCGCCATGAAGCTACAGCGCAAGTTCTACCTTGGAATCCTCGTCATTTTCGCGTTGCTGGCAGCGGTCATTGCCATTGTAAGCGTCAAATACGTAAACGACAACACTATCCGCGAAGCCGAGAACAGGGTAACGATAGACGCCCGGGCTGCCTGGGAAATCTTTGACAGCACACCTGAGCAGATTCGTTCAGCGGCGCAGGTTCTGGCTCGGAGTTACGTGGTGCGGGACCTGCTTCAGGATGCGGGGAATCAAAAGCTGGCTCAGACGGTCAGGACGGACTTGGAGGCTATCCGGCAAGAGCACAAGATGGATATTCTCAACTTAGTGGCTCCGGATGGTACCGTACTTCTGAGGACACGTTTCCCCTACAACAGAGGCGACAACATCGCCGGCGACCCACTGATCCATCAAGTGATCTCGACACACCAGAGCGTGGCCGGCAATACTGTCTATGAATTGGACCGGTTGGATGTGGAGGGGCCCGGCCTGGTCGAGCGAGCTTTGGCCATCGACCAAGAACCCCGCGGTATGCTGGCCGGCGCCGCTGTACCCGTCATTGAGGATGGACAACTTGTGGGTATCATCCAGATGGGCAACCTACTCAACGGGTCGACCGAGATAGTGGACCGTATCCGAGACGCCGTCTTTGCCAACGAGTACTATGGCGGCAAACCGCTGGGGACCACGACCATCTTTATGGATGATTTGAGGATCTCAACCAATGTCTTGGACAATGCGGGCCGGCGGGCGTTGGGAACCCGAGTCTCAAGGGAAGTGGCCGAGCACGTCCTGGAGAAGGCGCTTTCGTGGACCGGACGGGCCTTTGTCGTTGACAGCTGGTACCTCTCGCAGTATGATCCCATCAGAGACCCCGATGGCCAGATCATCGGGATGTTGTACATTGGGGAGCTGGAGCAAAAGTACCTAGATCTGCGGACGCGCGCGGTGGCCCTCTATCTTGCCGTCATCCTGGCCGGCATGCTATTGGCCTTTGTCGTGGTCTTTTTTGTGACCCGCGGGATCCTGGGACCCATCCGGACCCTATCTGCAGCCACGGAGCGTCTTTCCGGTGGGGATCTGTCATACAGAGTCACGGTACAGAGCAAAGATGAAATTGGCGACCTGTCCGCTTGCTTTAATGAAATGGCGGCCCAGCTTGAGGGGCAGCGCCGTGAGATCGAGGGCAACCAAAATGAGCTAGAGGCCCTGAACCGCAATCTCCTGGCTACGAATCGGAACTACATGGAAATGTTGGGTTTTGTCTCTCACGAACTCAAAAACCCGCTGACATCTGCCATCATGAGCCTTCATACAGTCAAGGACGGCTACCTGGGAGAGGTCAATCCAGACCAAGAAAAGAGTCTCGAATCCACAGCCCAGAGCCTGAACTATTTTCAGGACATGATCAAGAACTACCTGGACCTGTCTCGTCTGGAAAAGGGTGAACTTGAGGTCAACAAGACCCAGGTTCGACCCTGGACGGGCATCATCGTTCCGGTCATCGAAGGGCTGTGGCAAGAGTTGGAGAAGCGACAGATGCTCGTGGAGAATCGCATCCCAGAGGACTTGGAAGTCTTTGCCGACGACCATCTTCTGAGGATCGTCTATGACAACCTGCTCTCCAACGCTGTCAAGTACGGCCTTGAGGGCGGCACGATTCTGCTTGATGCGCAGGAAGGGACGGATCGGGTGACTCTGGGCGTTCGCAACGACAGCATCGGCATTCCCTCAGAGAAGATGTCCTTGCTCTTTAGGAAATTCAGCTCCCTGGAAACCCCAGACTATCGTGGCCAACGCGGGACCGGCCTGGGCCTGTACATCTGCAAGGAAATTGTTGAAGCGCAAGGGGGAGAGATATGGGCTGACTCTCAAATGGGAGAGTGGGTCAAGTTTGACTTTACGTTGCCAAAGTAGATCAAGTCTGAACAAGGAGTTAAAAGCATGACTGAGAAACAGCGTATATTGGTCGTTGATGACGACGTACAACTGGTCGACACCGTAGAAACTCTGTTGGAGCGAGTGGGCTATCAGGTCTCCCATGCCTACCAGGCCGAGAAGGGGCTGGAGCTGGCCCGAGAGGTGAGACCGGACCTGATCCTGCTCGATATCATGTTTGCCGGCCCGCCGGGACCTGATGGCATTGAAATCTCTAGGCAGCTCCATCAGGATCCGGATCTGAAGGACACACCGGTCATCATTCTTTCTGGCGTCAAGAAAGTGCTGGATATGCCGGTAAAGCTTGCCCCGGATGAGGACTATATGCCGGTAAAGTCCTTTCTGGAAAAGCCCTTCACGCCGGACCAGTTGTTGGCGGCTATCGAGGAGGTTCTAGGGCCACGTAGCTAGCCAATGGAAGCCTGTCTGGCTTTCATGATATGATGTTCGAGCATGCTGTGCAGCATAGGATTCTTAGCCCTGCCTGAAGGGCCCCTTGCCGAACCAGCACTGGGTTCACCTGTAGCTGTGGTTACTTCGTGGCGTACATGGGTTCTCCTGTCAAGAGGCAGAGAGCGCAGTTTCCTGCCCTGGGATCTGCGCTCTCTTTTTCCAGCCCAAAGATGTGCCGTACTGGAGAAAGCCCAACCAGTTGAGTGTCATAGGGGGATCTTGCCTGCTGTTCGTTGGCCCTGCAACCCCCTATCCTGTTTGCCTCATATCTACCCGTACCAGCCAACCATACTCTATCCGTACCGGTACTGCAGGGCAGCCACTGCAAGCATGCCCGCATCCATGATCCAGCATGACTGTTCCTGATGGGGCAATCCGACCTGAAGTTGCCTGCTTGCCGTCATCGGCATGGCAAACCGGACTCAGTCCTTCTTCAGCCATCCCAAGACAGTTAGGGTTGGATGACGGGCGAAAAGTACACGGGACCAGCATACGGGCAGAGACGCTGGCTCTACGACGGTCCATCAGCATCGACATACCAAGGAGAACAGAACCGATGGCAATTCTCACCGGAGACGAAATCATCGAGATCGCGACACGCCTGGAGGAAAGCGGCGAAGCATTCTACAATTCGGCTGCGGACAAGGCAACTGATGCCGGCGTCAAGGCACTATTCGAAGAACTGGCGATCCAGGAACAGTACCACCGCCAGGCATTCCAGCAGATGGGACGCAGGGTGGTAGAACTGGCCCTCTCGCCGGAGCAGTGGGACGAATTCCAGGCCTATACCGGTGCGCTTCTCCAGAATCATTTCTTCACCAGTCCAGAGAACGCGTTGAGCATTGCGGCTGCGGCCGAGGATGGGCGTGCCGCCTTGCAGGCAGCGTTGGGCTTTGAGAAGGAGACGCTCCTCTTCTTCCACGAGTTGCGAAACGCAGTCCGCGGTCCTGGTCAGCAGACGGTGGACCGCATCATACAGGAGGAAAAACAGCACGTCCAGCGGCTAACGGGGATGCTGGCGGCAACTTGAGGCACATTCCCGATGCCCACGCTTTGCCCAAGGACGAATATTGTGCGTCGACGATTCGCGAATGGAATGCGGCAGTATTGTCAGCGCTGCAAAAAGCGGGCGCCAGGCTTTCACAGAGGAGGATACGAGCATGCCCAGGAGTCTCATCGTCTACTTTTCACAGGGTGGTACGACGGCGCAAGTGGCCGAATCAATTGCTTCCGGCCTTCGCAGCCACGGGTATCGGGTAGATCTGCACGATGTCACGGATGGGCAACCGCCGACTCCAGATGGCTATGACCTGTTGGGCATCGGGACGCCCACCTACTACTTCCGTCCGACCTTTGACGTCTCCGACTATGTGGCGGGCCTGCCCGAACTCGCCGGCATGCCAGCCTTTGCCTTTGTTCTTCATGGGACCTATCGCGGCGATGCGGGCAACGCAATACGCCAAGGCCTTTCCCAGAAGGAGGCCAAGGAGGTGGGCTACTTTCACTGTCTGGGGGCTGACTACTACTTGGGCTATTTGAACCAGGGATATCTTTTCTCGCCCGACCATCCTACTGTGGAGGAGCTGTCCGAAGCGAGAGAGTTTGGATGCCAGATCGCCCTTCGGGCTGGAGGTGAGGCGTACGCCAGACCGGAAGATGATCCTTCGCCGGCCCTCATCTACCGCTTCGAGCGGTTTACAACGAGTCGTTGGCTAGTCCAGCAGATGTATAGCCGCCTCTTTCGGATAAACAAGAAAAAGTGCACGGCCTGCGGTCTGTGTGTCCAGGAATGCCCCACTGGAAACATCACCGAGGACAGGGAGGGGCACCCGGTCTGGGGTCGCAATTGCCTACTCTGTCTGTACTGCGAGATGCATTGCCCGGACGAAGCGATCACCTCGCCGGCTAGTTGGCCGCTTTTTACGCCTTTCGTCAAGTACAACGTGGGCCATGCGTCACGAGATCCTTCACTGGCCTACGTACGGGTCATGCATGATCAGGGAAAGGTCGATCGACGGTCATGAGTCGCTTCCTTGACTAATACGATTGAAATAATCCTTGCTGCTGGCACTGCCAGCACAAAGGGCTACTCACGCCGGGTTCCAGCCAGGCGCCAGCCGGTCTAACTCTGCCAGCAGGGGGTAAAGATCTGGTTCTTTGAGGACAAAGCTCGCTGCCACGCGTACTCCCTCAGAAGAGGGATTGACCGCGACTCCCATCCGTACCCGGCGGAACATATCGATGTCGGAAGTTCCATCGCCCACAGCCAAACACTCCTCTGCTGTCACACCGAATTCGGCCTGCAGCCGGTCCACGACCGGCCCCTTACCACCCTCCGGGACATGCGCCAGCGCTTCACCACTGACCAGACCGTCCTCAAAGAGGATCTCATTGGCTACGATGCAGTCGATGCCCAGATCCAACTGGACCTGTTCTGCATGAATTCGCAGCCCGGTGCTCACCACAGCCACCCAGACGCCCGTGCGCTTTAGCGCGGCAACTATCTCCCGGGCGCCGGGTAGGTAGGGGTTCTGGCGGAAGGCGGACTCGACCACCGTCCGCTTCACCCCTCTCCAGAGTGAGGCATCGAGACGGAGCCAGCCTTCGTAGTCCAGTTCTCCGCTCAATCCCGCGTGCGTGAAGGCCTGGGCGGTTTCCCAAGTCCCAAGCTTCTTGTGAAGGTAAACGTAGGGATCCGGGGCCTGCTTGAGCGTCCCATCCAGGTCAAAAACAGCCAAGCGAAGTGGCATTTGGCCTCCCATGCAGCAGGCTCCTGCACCTTGCCACGTGCCTTGCAGGAGCCTGCACCGCTACCAGTGTGCTGGATGCGAGTCAGCCCGCTGAAACCCAATCGCGCAAGAATTGGACCAACAGCCGTACACCGAAACCGGTACCGCCTTTGCCCAGATAGGCCGGGCGCTTGGGCGAGCCGCCGGCTTCCTCAAATGACATACCGGCGATGTCCAGGTGCGCCCAGGGATAGCCTTCGGCAAACTGCTTGAGAAAGATGGCCGAAGCTCCTACGCCGCCCGTGCGTCCGCCGCTGTTGGCCAGGTCGGCGGTCAGGCTCTCAATTTTGGCCAGGTAGTCATCATAGAGTGGCATGCGCCACAGGCGCTCGCCGCTAGTTTGGCTGGCCGTTTGCAGACGGGCCGCCAGCTCGTCGTCGGTACTGAACATACCGGCGGCGATCCCAGCACCCAGGGCAACCACGCAGGCACCCGTGAGCGTTGCCAGATCCACCACAGCCTTGGGCTCAAAGCGTGCGGCGTAGGCCAGGGCATCGGCCAGGACCAGCCTTCCCTCGGCGTCAGTGCTGATGATCTCGATGGTCTTCCCATTCATGGCTGTCAGCACGTCGCCGGGCTTGTAGGCGCGAGCGCCGGGCATATTCTCCGTGGCTGGCACCAACCCCACGACGTGCAGTGGCAGGTCGAGCTGGCCTACCGCTGCCATGGTGGCCAATACTGCCGCAGCTCCGGCCATGTCGCCCCGCATGCGCTCCATCCCTTGTACTGGCTTCAGCGAGATCCCACCAGTATCAAAGGTGATGCCCTTGCCCGCCAGTACAATCGTGTCCAGATCTTCCCGGCTGGGATTGTATTCCATCACAATAAAGGCTGCAGCTTCGTCGCTGCCCTGGGCGACCCCCAAGAACGAGCCCATCTTGAGTTCGCTCGCATCTTCTTCGTTGAGCACCTGGCAGCGCATGTGGTCGAACTCGCCGGCGATCTCGAGCGCCAACTCGGCCAGGTCACTGGGGGTAGCATAGTTGGCCGGGCGATTCACCAGGTCGCGGGCCAGGCAGGCTGCTTCGGCCACGACTTGGCCCACCTGCGCCCCGGATTCGACCTCCGGTATCTTGGCCGGGTCGAACTGGACCAACGTGAACTGCTCTGGGTCCGTCCGGTCCGGAGGTTTGTTCTTCAGTTCTTGGTAGCGGTAAAGGCCCAAGATTGTGCCCTCTACCACTGCTTGGGCTGCAGCTTGCGCCGGAAAACCTCCAGCGCCTCCGCCATGAACGATACTGCTGAACGAGGAAACTCCTAGATCTCGGGCTCTTTGGGCGGCACTTGCTGCCGCTGAGCGCACGGCCTCTAGCGAGAACCCCGCCTGCGGCCCGAGGCCCACCACCAGTACCCGCCGGGCAGGGATGGCACCGCGTGGGTAAAAGACCGTTGTCTCACCCTTCTTGCCGCGGCAATCCCCGGCGACGATGGCCTCACTGATGGCACCGCCGAGCGCCTTGTCCACAGCGCCGGTAGCGCCGCCCGGCGTTTCAATCTCTTCGAATAGGTTGACAACGATCATCTCATCGTCGGTGGTCTGGATGCCACCGGCGGTTGTCCGGATTTCCATTTTCCTGTCTCCTTCCGACCTTTGTATGCAAGGTAGATACGGCTTCGAGGTCGCATCGCCTTTGTCCCTTGCCAGCGATTAATCCTCAGCCTCCATCTGTTTTCGCAGGCTGAGGGGTCTCATATCCGTCCACACCTCCTCGATGTAGGCCAGGCATTCTGCCTTGGTCCCACGCTTGCCGGCTTCCCGCCAGCCCAGCGGGATCTCTCGGTCCACGAACCATATCGAGTACTGCTCTTCGTGGTTGACGACCACGATGTAAGTCCTGGTGTCCTCCTCATCGTACATGTTTACGTCTTCCTCCGTTTCGTCATGGTGATTATGCATTCCCAAGGTACTACCATGTCCTCTCTTGTTGGATGATGAATTGTAGCGGTTGGTTCTCAAATGCTCAACTAGCACTTGTGTCAGGCAGCCATCTTTTCTTGCTCCGGACCTTCAACATTCTCTGGATCTCTTCAGGCGGAATGTCCTTGACAGTCTTTAGCAGCAACGCGACCTGCTCGACCTGGCCAGGTGTGTTCTCCTGGGCGATGATGGTCTGCGACATCTCTGCCACCGTGGGCGCTTCGAAGATCGTGCGCAGGGCCATGTCCAGCCGAAAGATCTCTCGTGTGCGAGAGATGATCTGTGTGGCCAGCAGCGAGTGTCCACCCAACTCGAAAAAGTTGTCGTGGATGCCGACTCGCTCGATCCCAAGAGCCTGGCTCCAGATGCTGACCAACACCTCTTCCACCGGTGTGCGAGGTGCTACGAACTCACCTTGCAGTTCATCGCGAGACCACTCTGGCGCAGGCAACGCGCGGCGGTCGACTTTGCCACTGGCCGTCAGCGGCAGATCATCCAGTACGATGATAGCGGAGGGCACCATGTATTCAGGCAGCTTTTCCTTTAGAAAGCCTTGTAGCTGCACAACTGTTGGTACTGGCCCCGGGGTGGGAACAATGTAAGCCACCAGGCGCTCACGCTCAGTTTCTGGGTCTTTTCTGACCAGAACGAAGGCCTGTTGGACAGACGAATGTTGCGCCAAGACGGCCTCGATCTCTCCCAGTTCGACGCGGTAGCCACGGATCTTGACCTGTTGATCCATGCGGCCCAGGAACCGGATGTTCCCATCAGGGACATAGGATGCCAGATCTCCGGTCCTGTACATGCGCGCCCCTGGCTCGCTACTGAAGGGATTGGGGATGAAGCAGTTTGCAGTCAGACCAGGGCAGCCCCAATATCCCCGTGCCAGACCGGCACCTCCAATGTACAGTTCACCAGACACTCCCACCGGTACGGGCTGGAGATAGTTGTCCAGGACATAGGTCTGCTTATTGGCGATTGGACGTCCGATGGGGGAGGGAAGCCATCGGCAACACACTCGCATAGGGTCGAACCAACGGTTGCCTCGGTTGGCCCGTAAGCATTGAAGAACCTGCGGCCGGGAGCCCAGCGGTCCACCAGCTCTGCTGGGCAAGCTTCTCCTCCCGCGATCACGACCTTGACCGCAGGAAGATCCTCTGTGGGGAGAAGTTGGAGCAATGATGGAGGCAAGTTGAGATGTGACACCCCGGTATCCCGCAAGAGTCGGATCATCTCGGGCCCAGGAATCAGGCTTTGCTCTGGCGCGAGTTGGAGCGTCGCACCGGCGCACAGAGGTCTGGTGACCTGAGCGATGGCGGCGTCAAAGCCCAAGGAGAAAGTTTGGAGAAAGCGTGTTCCGGGAAGTACCTCATAGGCGTCGATCTGCGCCAAAGTCAAATTGACCAACCCCTGGTGATCGATCATTACCCCCTTGGGGCTGCCGGTTGATCCCGAAGTGAAGACCATATAAGCTATATGTGCTGGCGACAGCCCACCGCCTGGATCCTGTTCGCTCTCACGAGCGATGGAGCCATCTCCTCTGTCCAGACATACGCTACGGCCCGAGTAGCCAGACAGTCTGTCCAGCAGCTCCTCCGATGTGACCACCAACGAAGCTTGGGCGTTCTGCAGCATGAACGCCAAGCGTTTGCTTGGATATGTGGGATCCATCGGTACAAAGGCTGCCCCAGACTTGAGAATTCCCAGCAGACCCACCACCCATTCCACTGAGCGTTTCATGCAGAGTCCTACCAGTATCTCAGGTTCTGCGCCCAGACTCCGCAAGTAATGGGCTAACTGGTTGGCCCGCTTGTTGAGCTCGCGGTAGGTAACCTGTTGTTCCTCAAAAGCCACGGCAACCGCATCAGGTGTTCGCTGTGCCTGGCGCTGGAATAACTCGTGCACACAGAGATCTCGGGGATAGTCCACCTGCGTATCGTTCCAGGCCACGAGCAGCTGATGTTGCTCAGCGTCTGTCAGCAGGGGCAGCTCTGCGATCCGCTGTTCTGGATCTGCCACGGATCCCTCTAGCAGCCTAAGGAAATGACCCAACATGCGTCGGGCAGTTGCTGTCTCAAAAAGGTCGGTGTTGTACACTAGCTTTGCGTGCAGGCCGTTCTTGTTCTCT
This sequence comes from uncultured Chloroflexia bacterium, assembly GCA_963700285.1. GTDB lineage: Bacteria > Chloroflexota > Anaerolineae > JAAYZQ01 > JAAYZQ01 > CAWANP01. Next base: position 576,012 of record CAVOXA010000010.1, read on the forward strand.
CGCAGGACCAGACTCAGATCATACTGCGCTGTGCCTCCCTGAGCGTCAAAGTCACCAGTACTAAGGCCTGGCAAGCGCAGGGCTTGGTCTGGCGCATTCTGGAGGACCAGCATTGCCTGAAACAGCGGGGTATAGCTCGGATCACGGACGGGCTGCAGTTCTTCTACCAGTTTCTCAAAGGGCAGTTCCTGGTGGGAGTAGGCTCCCAAACAGGTTTCTCGGACCTGGCTCAGAAACTGCCGGAAAGTGGGATTGCCGGAGAGGTCGCTGCGGAGGACAAGGGTATTGACAAAAAAGCCGATCAGACCCTCGACTTCTGTTCTCGTGCGGTTAGCGATAGGCGAGCCGACGACGATGTCGGCCTGCCCTGTGTAGCGATGCAGCAATACCTGAAAGGCAGCCAGAAGCGTCATAAAGAGGGTGACGTCTTCCTGCCAGCTCAAGCTCATGAGCGCGCCTGTCAGGCTTTTAGGCAGCATTGTGGCCTGTACCGCGCCCTGGTAGGTCTGAGTACGGGGTCGTGGGTGATCGCTGGGCAAGTTTAGCAGTTGGGCAACCCCCGCAAGCTGCTGTTTCCAGTAGTCAAGTTGAGCATCTAGTGTGCTCCCCTTGAGCCATTCCCGCTGCCATAGGGCATAGTCGGCGTACTGGATGGGAAGTTCGGGTAGCGATGATGGCTCGCCAGCGGAGAACGCCTGGTAGAGCGCAAAGAGTTCGCGGAACAGGACATCCATTGACCAACCATCAGACACAATGTGATGCATGGTGAGCAGCAGTATGTATTCATCTTCTGCGAGCCAGAGCAAGGTCGTCCGAAGAAGCGGCCCCTGGGCCAGGTCGAAGGGTTGTCTGGCCTCCTTGTTTGCCAACCGCTGGGCCTCGGACTCCCGCTCATCCTCGGGCAACGATCGGAGATCGATCACCGGCAACGCCAAATCCTCGATGGGCATTTCGGCCCCCCTGAGGGAGGGCGCTGGGGCAAGGACCTGTACCGCTTGTCCGTGGACGGCCACGAACCTAGTGCGCAGAGTTTCGTGGCGTCGCTGGATCTCGAGTAGGCTCTGCTCAAGGGCGCCAGGTTTGAGCATACCCGACAAGCGTACCGCCCGGGCGATATTGTACGCTGGGTTGCCGGGTTCCAGCTGATCGAGGAACCAGAGCCGTTCCTGGGCAAAGGACAGTGGGGCTCTGTCCTGCCGTCGTCGGGGAATAGACTCTGATCCTGCAAGCGAGGGCGGCGCACCCTGAGACCACTTGTCAAGCAGAGCTTGTTTTTCAGGGGAGAGCTTGGAACGCCGCCTCGCGAGATCCGTTCCTCGAGTCATCTTCCCGTCACCTCGCTACGACTGTCCGGCACGCCGTGCTTCCTCTTCACTCAAGCTCTCCAATCTGCTCAAGATGCTCTCCTCGATAATCAAGGCTTGGTCAGCCAAAACAGGCTCTCTAAATACTGAGGTCAGCGGCAACTCCACGGAAAAAACCTCTCGTGCTCGGGATACCAACCGGGTGGCCGAGATCGAATCACCGCCCAGGGCAAAGAAATTATCATAGGCTCCCACCTGGTCGAGGCTCAGCACCTCGGACCACAGCTTCGCCAATCCGGTCTCAAGAGCGGAAGACGGCGCAACGAAAATGGGGCTCAGCTCCTTGCCGAGTATCTCTGCAACTCGACGGCGTTGTACTTTTCCCATCGAGTTTGTTGGCATCTGGTCGATAATGAGCACTTGACTGGGGACCTTGTGATCTGCTAGCCGCGCAAAGGCCCATTCCCGGAGTTCTTTCTCCGTGACCATGGCGCCTTCCTGCAACACCACGGCAGCGGCGATATCTTCGCCAAGTGTTGGATGGGGTGCGGCAAAGGTGACAGCCTGGGATACGGCAGGGTGGTCCAGGAGGACATCGTCAATCTGCTTGGGTGCTATCTTTTCGCCGCCGCGGTTGATAATCTCTTTGATGCGGCCAGTGAAGAATAGATAGCCGTCCTCGTCCAAGTAGCCCTGATCCCCGGTTCTGAACCAGCCGTCGACGAAGGAGTTTCTGTTGGCTTCTGGATCATCCTCGTAGCCCCGAAACACGTTTTCCCCACGGACAACGATCTCGCCGGTCTTGCCTGCTGCCAACAGACTTCCGCCTTCATCCATGATGGCCAGCTCGGGACCGGCAGCCTTTCCGGCGGAGCCATGCCTGCGCCTATGGGGAGGGAGGCGGTTGCCAGCCACGTGAGACGAAGCTTCAGTCAGGCCGTAAGCCTCGAGGGCAGGCACACCGAATACCTGTTCCAACCCTGCCATGACCGGATGTGGCAGGGCGGCCGAGCGAGAGCAGATGAACCGCATGGGACGGCGGGAAATAACCTCCTGATTGGCCTCTGCCTCACCGAGTATGGCCAGATGCATGGTAGGAACTGCCGTGTACCACGTCGGGCTGAAAGCATCTACCCACTCGAAGAAACGGGAGGCATCAAAGCCTGGAGTACAGACAACGCTCCCGCCAGCTACCAGTGGAGCAAGGAGCGCAACGGCCAGGCCATGGATGTGATAAAGGGGCATGATGTTTAGGCATCGATCATCTGCGTCGAGTTCATAGGTATCCCTCATGTGAATAGCCGAGGTCCCAAGATTGGTGTGGGTCAAGGGTACAAGCTTGGGCCGGGAAGTAGTCCCCGATGTATACAGCGCCAGGGCAACATCACTGGGTTGGACGGTACCACATTTGGGCTTTCGGCGTCGATCGTTACTCTGGATCGTGAAAACGCCGGCTTCTGCCTCCAATGTGGGTGATAGCTCCACGATAGGGATGCCCTGGGCTCGGGCCACGACCCTGGCTGGCGAATCCATGCCAGATCCCACAAGCAGCGCCTTTGCATGCAGATCGGATAGGTAGAATTCAAACTCCTCGCTACCATAGGCAGGATTAAGCGGTGCACTGGTGGCGCAGGATGACACCGCCAGGAAGGCTGCGGCCGTCTCCGGTCCGTTGGGCAGTACCATCGCCACGCGGTCGTGGCGCCCCACACCTAGCGACTGCAGTGCACATACTGCATATTCGACTTGAGTACATAACCTGCGGTACGTCAGGGGCTGGCGGCTGGGCGACGCAATAGCCACAGCGCTAGGGCGGCGCTCTGCGTGGCCCTTGACGAGATCATAGATTGTCTCATGAGACCTTGCGCTTGCGTCAAGGCTCCCTTGTGCGGGCTGCTGCTGTGGTTGTATCATCGCGATCTCCCGAGCACAGCTATTCTCCGATCTCCCAAGTACCGTCTGCATATAGGACATGGACTTCACCCCGGGGGCCCACGAACAATTGTCCGCCAGCGAAAGGCTGGGCCATCGTCTCGAAACCCTGCTCCTCGACCAGCGCCCAGCCGGTGTTTGCCCCCGGCCCGCCCAACTGCTCCCGCCATATCTTGCCAAAGCCCCGCACCGGCTGCAGCAAACCTGCTGGCGGCGTCAAAGCCGGGTCGTCTGGCGGCTGGGACTCGTCCCAGGTGTCGGGGTAGCGCGCCCAGCTACCATCCGCCTCCAGAACATAGATCGCCTTTTCGTCAGCCCGCCAGAACATCAGCCCATACTCGAAGGGTTGGTAGGCCGCCGCGCTGCTGGCCGCACCGTCGGCGGGGCAGCGCAGCCTGGCTGCGATCTCTGTGTCTTCGTAAGTCCTGGCAAAGGGCCCAGCATGCGGTATCGCGCAGGGAGTTGCCCTGGCTCTCGCCCGCGGTGCAGGAGTGGGGACAGGCAACGCTGGCCACGCAACCGGACTGAGATCCAATGCAGTGGGGTCCACGCGAGCAGCACCGTTGTTGGTGCCGAACCACAACCAACCATCAACATCCTGGTTGATCGAGGCCACGTCGTTGGCCGGTAGGCCGTCCTGGGCCGTGAATTGTCGCCAGGATCTACCGTCGTAGCGGAAGGCTCCCGCGTGGGTGCCCACCCATACGGCGCCGTCGGCGTCTATATGCAGGGCCGACGCGCTCAGAGCCTTCTTTTCCTGGAGCGGCGGCAGTTCGCTCCACTGGCCCCCGGCACGGCGCCACACCGCTGCGTCAGAATGCAAGAGATAGGCTGTACCCTCGGGGCCAAGCTCGACCGCAGTGGCCTCCTGCCCTCCCCCACCGGTCCAGCCCTCCTCGCCGTAGAATACCAGCCCTCCGGCCGTGGCGGCCCACACGGTGCCCTACATCGTCGATCTCGATGTCGTTGATCCGCCAGCCGGTCAGCCCTTCAGGATCGGAGATGACTTCCCACTCCTGCCCATCCCAGCGCAAGAGTCCTGGCGCCTGGGCGCCGGCCCACACAGCTCCGTTGCGGCCGGCAGCGATGTCATACACAGCTCCGACAACATCCTCATCCGGGAAGGGCCGGGATGTCCAGGTACCCCCGTCAAAACTGGCAATGTCCGGGGGCAGGTCGCCACCAGCCCACAAGGTAGCGTCTGGGGCTACAGCGACGGCGCCAATGTACTGGCTGGGCAGGCCATCCGTGATGGTATAGTGAGCCCGGATCGCACCTTCAGCATAGCGGGCCAGGCCGCTGCCCCAGGTACCTAGCCAGATGTCGCCGTTGGGTGTTGTCTCTATCTCGCCCACCCACTCGCCCTCAAGAACCGTAGGCCACTGCTCCGTAGTGTGAACCGGCTCCCAGGACAGTTGCTCCGGATCCAGTGTCCAGAACTCGCCGGCATAGGTACCGACGAAGAGTCTGATGCTGTCCCATCGGGCAGGGCAAAAGTCGCGGCGGTTGCCAGCTTGTTGGTATAATCACGCCCGGCCAGGCGTTCGTCGCGCCAGCGTTCCCAGGTCTGGCCTCCATCGGTGGTGCGGAACAGGTCGAACTCGGTTAGGACGTAGGCGGTGTGATCGACGGCGAATGTGGGCGATTTTTGGATGGACTGGACATAGAACTCGGGCTGGCCCGTGATGACCAATGGCTCCCAAGTCTGTGCGCCGTCGAGGCTGCGCTCTATCTGCTGACCATAGTCAGCGATGCGGAATTGGACAGCAGGCTGGGCCCTGGCGGCTGGCAAAAGTTCCTCTGGCGGCGGCAGATCCGCAGCCTGCGAGTTAGTCATCACCAGTGTCCAGCTCAACCCTCTGTCAGTGGAACGGAATACGGAGGCGCCGCCTTGCCAGGGATTGATACGTTGGTAGTTGCTATAGGCCAGCAGTGTACCATCGGCGGCATAGTTGGGTGACACGGCAACATCCTGGACGCGCAGGTGAACGAGGTCTTTCCACACCGGTTGCCAGGTATCGCCGCCATCTGTAGAACGGTAGACGCCTTCGCCCCAAAACTCACCTTGGGCGCCGCCGGCAAACAAGGTTTGGTCGTTGGCGAAATCAGGCGAGAGTGCCAGGTCCAGCGTCAGGTACTGGCTCGAGGGCAGGCCGCCTCGCAGTTGGACCCAGGTTTGGCCGCCGTCGGTTGAGCGGTACACACAGCCGCTGTCCGCAGTCACAAAGAGTGTATGGTCCCGCGCATAGTCTGGAGAAGGCTGGATCGAGACTATCTTGCCTGCTGCCAACAGGTCATCGGGTTGCGGGCCAGGCTGGCCGGTAGATACTGGTTCAGGCCACCCACCCGTTTCCGAGAGCACAACCAGGTCACCACCGGCAAAAGCGTAGATTCGTCCCTCCTCTGTGTCCAGTGTATGGATACAGAGGGGGGAAGCGTACCGGCCGGTGTCAGTGCTGCCAGGTCGACCACCAGCATGTCATCGCCATGGGGGACGTACATCTGGCCGGTGTTGGGATTGGTGACACCTAGGCCAAGTCCGTCGCGCCAGGTCTGCAAGCTGCCTTCCAGATCGGAGACCAGGAGGTTGTTGTAGGATACGTAGCGGCTGTAGCGCTCGCCGCGGTAGATCAGGCCGTGCACTGCCTCGGACAGCATCAGCTGCTGCCGGCAGCTGCGTTCCACAGACGGTGTCTGAGCCGGGTCGATGATCTCTGTGAGTGTGGTTGCGTCAAAGAAACGAGGCGCTGGTTCAGAACCCGGGCCCTTGCCTGCGGACAGGATGGTGACCTCTACAACCAACAGGTTTCGATCCGGATAGATGTGGGCGTCGGTCGCTGCCAGGCAACCATTGCACCAGGGCAGCGGCTGCTCCGTGATCTCGGGCAGAAGGTCACCGGTAATCCGCAGCGTGTCCGGATCGGCGATGTGAATCGAGTAGGCGACGATGTAAAGTTCGTCGCGAAGCGGATTGTAGACCGGGATGCCTGGCTGCGAGACTGTACCTACCTTGATCAAGGTCTCAGCGTCGTAAACGCGAACGTCGCCCCCATGCTGATCGGTCATGACGGACACCGGATTGCCTACGTAGAGGCGTTCCCGCTTGCTGTCCAGCGCGACGCGGCCCCCAGGTGGGATGGTCCCCACAACTGTCAGATCTTCCGTGTCCACAACCGTCAGCTCGCCCTCGCCCTGTGGGGGTGAGACATAGAGCCGACTGTGGTCAGGGTCGAGTATCAGATTGCCAGATCCAGGCAAGCTGGCGACTTTCTGGTAGGTAGCCGCATCGAGGACGTGCAGTTGTCCCGAGGTATCGGTGACGTAAAGACGACCGGCAGCGCTGTCCAGCAGCAGATCATAGAGATAAGCATCGACCGGAGCCAAGGAGATGCGGGCCAAGGTTTCTGGTACCAGACCAGGCCCACCTGCGTGCGCTGGCGGACTAGCGGTTGGCTCGGGGGGCACCGTAGCAGGGGGTGAGGTGGGCACCGGGGTTGATGCGGATTCAGGGCTGGGAGGTACCGTTGCCGTGTCCACGGACTGGGGTATGGCAGAGGTGGGGGTAGGTGTGCCATGTGCCTCTGAAGTTGATGCCGGTGTTGCCTGATTGCAGGCGGCCAGGAAGAGCGCAGCCAGCAGCCAGAGGAGGATCCAAGGAGTCCTGCCCGTCCATTTCATGATAGAACCTCATCTAGCCCTGCAGTAAGGGCGCCAGTTTCTCCCGCAGTAGAACCAGGGCCTGCTGGATCCGGGCCTGGTTCTCCGGCAGGTTGGGCCAAAGGCTGGCGCCTGAGGGATGGGGTAGGGGCAGGACCTGCCGTCCGTCCACTTTAAAAACCTGCCCCACGGCCTCGTCCAGGCGAATCTTTTGCCCAAGGAGGGTCTCTATGGCCAGGCCACCCACGGCCAGAAGCACACTGGGCGAGACCATTGCCAGTTCGCGGTCCAGAAACGGCCTGCAGAGCTTTTGCTCGGCGCGGCTCGGTTTGCGATCACCTTTGCCACTGGGGTGTTTGCCAGGGTAGCACTTGGTCACGGCCGTCATATAGTATCGGGTCCGAAAGTCCACCTCTTCAAAGCCAACTTCACCCAGCCATTGGAACAGTCGCCGTCCCGATGAGGCATTGAATGGACGTTGAGCCTGGACTTCGGTCACGCCTGGCGCCTGGCCCACAAGCATCAAGGGCGCTGGCGCCGGGCCCGAAAAAATGGCCCCCGGTATGATGTCGTACCCGGACTCCAGGCACCTGCGGCAGGCGCGCATCTCGCGGCCCAGGGTTTCGACCGAAGCGGCCCCGATTGGGGCGATCTGGCCTTTGGCGTGCCCGTCTGTCATCGAACCATCGTCCCCTTCCTCTTTGCCCGGACTGGGTGGCTAGCCCTCGTTCACGACGCGCACGGTGGATTCGACCTCGGCTGAAAGACTGGCATATACTGAGCAGTATTTCTCCTCCGAAAGATGGACCGCGTCAGAGGCCGCCTTCTGGGTCATGTTTGGACCTTTGATCACCCACTCTACTTCGATCTTTGTAATGCACCAGGGAGGATCAGGGTCGTTCTGCTTACTGACAGAGGCCTCGATAGCGGTGATCTTTTTTCGCTTTTTCTCCAGAATGCGTACGACATCGATGCCGGCACAGGTCACCAGTGAGACCAACAAGAGCATAGGAGGTTTGAAACCCTGCCCCTCGCTATCGGTTACGACTACGTGCCCCGCTTCGTCGGTAGCCAAAAACTGTGCTCCACCAGTCCATTTGACGTTTACGTCTGCCATGCTGCCTCCATAAAGGTTCTATTTTCCACGTCCCAAGCCCAGTGAGCAGGGAGCAGGATGAGGAACGGGTATCGAATCGGCGACGACTCGGATTCATGTCCTTTCCGTTGCGACTTGGATCCCCTTTGAGTCATGGTTTCAGGTAGACCATGCCGACGCCGAGCGCTTCCAGGGCTTCCTGGGCATAGTAACGGACGAGGTAACTTGGGTCCTCCAATGTGCCAAAAAGGGGAGTGATGGCGCTTTGGGATCCGATGCGACCCAGAGCTCGCACAGCCAGCAACCTGGCGTGAGAGCTGTCATCGGCCAACATTGCTGCCAGGGACTCAACGGCTGGCTCGCCGATCATGGAAAGGGCGTCGGCAGCGATACTGGCCACAAAGGCACTCTCATCAGCCAGCAGGGCGGCCACGGCTGGCGCGGCCTGTCCATCGCCGACGCGCCCCAGGGCCAGAGCCGCGCAGGCGCGCATATCTGGATCCGGGTCGGCCAGTGCGCTGGCCAAAGGTTCCACTGCGGCATGCCCTCCGACCTCAGCCAGCGCTCGCGCGGCCCACCAGCGGGCATCGGCGTCGTCCATGACCAGCATCTCTGTCAATGGACCTATGGCAACCGGACCTAACCGGCCGAGAGCCAGGGCAGCCGCCTCGCGGTCTTTGTCGTTTCCAGTGCCCAGTGTTTGCAGGAGTTCCGCCAGTTGGTCACTCTCCATGTCTATCCTTCCCGCGCCAAGCATGTCAGAAAACCAATCGTCGCCGGGTAGCACTGGTACATGCACCAGGTGGGCTGGGCATCGGCAATCAGAAGCACCAAAGCCCGGCGCTACGATCTCGGCCTCAGGCAGGCGATGCAATGCAGAAGCCCAGAGGCACTCCAGGCGTCGCTGGGAAGACTGGCCCCAGGCGCCACCCCAGGTGCAATGCTCTCGCAGATAGTCGATGTGCCAATGTGCCCGTTTGCCGCTTTCTAGCCGGCGCCGATGTCGCTTCAGCCGGGCCCGCAGCCCCCCGGGTCCCAGAGCGCTACCCACGTAGAGATACCAGCCCGCCGGGAACTCGATCTCGCCCAGCCGCCCGACAGAGGTGTCCAGATCGCTCCCTAGCCGCAGGGCCAAGATGTAGGTTCCAGGTTTGCGCCAATCCATTCGCCCGGTCGAGTACTCCACCCTTCCCCAGTAGTTCAGCCTAACACTGCCGGGAGTATAGCAGATTTCCGGGTTGTTGGCAATAGCCGCGTCAATCTCGCGCACCTCCTGGCAGATTCTCAGCTTTTGTGGCATAATGGGTCAGTACATAGCGCTGGGTACTCTCCCGGCTTCCCACGAGGAAGGAGTATGGCTCGTGTTATACAACCTCATTGCAAGCGCACCGGCTGGGGAAACTATTCTGGGATGGATAGACTTTGCAGCACTGGTCATCGAGATCCTGGCCGTATTGATCATAGTGGTGACCATCTTTTACGCCCTGGCGCACTATATGAGCCAGGCAATTCGCCAATCAGAACTTGGAGGCCACTATCAAGAGCTAAAGGTTCGCCTGGGCAAGGCTTTGTTGCTGGGCCTGGAGATCTTGGTGGCAGCCGACGTCGTCCGTACCGTGGCGCTAGAGGCAACCATGGAAAGCGTCTTGGTTTTGGGCTTGTTGGTACTCATCCGGACTTTCCTGAGTTGGGCGCTGGTAGTCGAGATCGAAGGGCGCTGGCCGTGGAAGGTTGGCCCTGGAGGGAATGAGTTGGAGACCTGAGCCTTTGGCCGATTTGCCAAAGCCTGCCAAAGATCGGATAATGCCTGCAAGGACCATGCCGTTCAATCCACACTCAACGAAAGAGGAGAAATCATGGCACGCGAAAATCCATTTCTGGAGACCGACCAGCGTATCATCGGTGACGTGTACACCAGTACCGAGACCATGGACAATCTGGAGATTCTCTGCGACGAGTTTGGCTCGCGCTTTGGCGGTACTGAGGGTGAGCGCCTGTCCGCCGAGTTCTTTAAGGCCAAGATGGAAGAATACGGCCTGAGCAACGTTCGGCTGGAGCCCGTCGAGTACGTAGGCTGGATCCGGGGCGAGGCCAAGTTGGAGATTGTGAGTCCCATCCAAAAAGAGATCCCCTGCATCACGCTGCCCCATTCCCCTCCCGTGGAACTGGAGGGCACGATTGTCGACATGGGCGATGGTGCGCCAGAGGACTTTGATCAGCGGGCAGAAGAGATCGAGGGCAACATCGTTCTGACTACCAGCGTCGTCAACCCCAAGGGGGGCAGTCGCTGGATCCATCGCGGCGAGAAGTATGGGCGCAGCGTGCTGGCCGGGGCCAGCGGCTTTATCTTTGTCAACCACTACCCTGGCTTTGGCCCGGCTACCGGCGGCATCGGCCACGACGGCGAGGGGCTCATTCCCGGCATCTCGGTCTGCTACGAGGACGGGGCCTTTATCCGGCGGCTGGCCAAGCGCTGGGGCGAGGTCAAGATCCGGCTGACCACGACCGACCGTTGCGAGCCCATGATCTCCTGGAACATCGTCGGCGATCTTCCCGGCTCGCTGTATCCGGAGCAGGTCGTCATGTTGGGCTGCCACTATGATGGCCATGACATCTCCCAGGGGGCAGGGGATCCCGCATCGGGTGCTGTGGCCGTTCTGGAGGCGGCTCGCGTACTGGCCAAGTACACCCCCGACCTGCCGCGCACGGTGCGTTTTGTCCAATGGGGTGTAGAGGAGATTGGTTTGTTGGGCTCCCGAGAGTACGCCAGGGTCCACGCCGATGAGCTGTCTGAGATTCGCTTCTACTTGAACATGGACGCTGCTGGCAGCAAGACCAACAATCGGGACATCATTGTCAACGAATGGCCTGATCTTGAGGACACATTCCAGGCCTGGAGCGAGGAGATGGCACTGGGCTTTGCTGTTGGCCAATCAGTCAACGCTCACTCAGACCATTTCCCCTTCTTCATGGCTGGCGTGCCCACGGGCGGCATCCAATCGGTCGAGGGGATGTCGGGTGGACGGGGCTACGGCCACACGGCATACGACACGGTGGACAAGGTCGACATGCGAGGTCTACGTGAAGCGTCGACGCTGGCGGCCAGAGTGGCGCTGCGGGTCGCCAGCGACGAGGCCTGGCCGGTGAGCCGCCGGACCGAGGAAGACGTCCTGGAGCTGCTGGACAGCCCCGACCAGCGGGATGAAAAAAAGTATCGAGATCGCCTCGACGCCTACTATGTAGAGGTGCGGCAGCAATAGCGGGACGCATCCCATCCACCGCGTGAGCTGACTCGGGGTAAGCACTGTGACTGACAGAGAAGAGTACCAGCGATTATTGGTTGGACCTATTGAACGGTTCGACCAGCGGAATGATATGTTCCGGCGCACACGCTACGACCCGGAGTGGGTGAAGCGGGCCGGGGAGTTCTATGGCCCCATGCGGCCGCGCGACAAGGCCGGCTACCGGCTGGAGGAGCAAGCGCTGGCCGATGCGGCCTGGCACGTCGAGGATCAGTGTGCTCACGGCTGCCAGGGTTCGGGCCACCCGGGTCTGTATGCGTGGGAGGTTGTACCGGCGGAGCCTCCGCAAGTTCAGACCCACGAGGGACCCCGTGCCCAGCCCGGCGGAGCCACCAGTACCACACCTGATCTGAAGGTTGATGCATCCGACCCGGAAGAGGTCACAAAGAAGATCAAACGCGCAGCCCGCTTCTTTGGGGCATCCCTGGTCGGCGTGTGTGATCTCGACCAGCAGTGGCTCTATTCCCACGTCAGCGACGATACGAACGGAGATCACCTGCCACTGGAGTTGCCGGAGGGGATCCACTCAGCGGTGGTTATGGCCGTCGAGATGGACTATGACCTGATGCAGACCGCGCCCACCGGCGGCGCGGCAGCGGCGACTGGGCTGGGCTACTCCAAGATGGCGTTCCTGGCCGGGCTGGTAGCCCAGTTCATCCGCAATCTGGGCTACCAGGCCCTCCCCTGTGGCAACGATACGGCGCTCAGCATCCCCCTCGCGGTCGAAGCCGGGCTGGGGGAACTGGGCCGCAACGGACTGCTGATCACGAAGCCGTTTGGTCCTCGGGTGCGGCTGTGCAAAGTCTTTACCGACTTGCCCCTGGTACCCGACGAGCCCCGTTGCTTTGGCGTGAACGAGTTCTGCCGGATATGCAAAAAGTGCGCCGACGATTGTCCTTCGCGAGCCATCTCTTTTGGTGATAGAACCACGGAGGCGCTGAACATCTCTACCAACCCGGGAGTGCTCAAATGGCCTGTGAACGCGGAGCAGTGCTTCAAGTACTGGGCGGCCAACGGCCTGGATTGCTCAACCTGCATCCGGGTCTGTCCCTTTAACCAGGCGGCAGGCTGGCTCCACGATGGGGTACGCCTGGGGATCAAGTACACTCCATGGCTGGACAGGTTGTTTCTTTGGTTCGATGGGATGCTGGGCTACGGCAAGCAGCGCGACCCCGAGGCGATCTGGGGCGGCTAGTAGAAACTGAAGGGGATCCAGGCTGGTCCGATCTCGAGATTGGACCAGCCTTTCTCAATCCAGCACGATTGGCGGAGGAATTGTGTTCCATGGCAGATATCCAGGTTGCACAGTCGGATCGTGAGGACGGCTACGAGTTTCAGGTGACCGTCAAGGACCGTCGTAGCGAGACCCACCACCGTGTGACCTTGCGCGAGGCTGACTACCAACGCCTGGCTGGCGGCGAGGCCAGCCCTGGGGAACTGGTGACAGAGTCCTTCCGCTTCCTTTTGGAGCGCGAGCCCAAGGAGTCGATCCTGCGCTCCTTTGATCTGACCCTGATCGGCCGCTACTTTCCAGACTACGAGCGCCTCATCCAAAAACGAGTGTAGCACGGTGCCTTTCCGGCTTCCACGACCAGGTCCTGGGTCTAGTTCTTCTTCCTGCCCACAAGTCCGAACGCATGCAGACGATCCAACTCCGACCATACGGCCCAAAGGATCTTGAGCCACTTGTCGCCATGTGGCACGCTAGCAAGCGACAAGCCTTTCGCTATGTTGAGGCCCAGCAGCGCCACACGCTGGAGGATGATCGGGACTACTTTCAGAGGATGGTTCTGCCTGGAGGGGACGTGTGGGTTGCGCAAGGAGAGCACGGTCTGCTGGGCTTTATGGCTCTGCAATCCGACCTGATCGATCTGCTCTTCGTTGCCGTGCAGGTTCAGGGTCAGGGTGTTGGAACCGTACTGGTGAACAAGGCGAAGGCGCAGTCGCCCTACGGGTTGCGTGCCTACACTTTCCAGAGGAACAAGGTTGCCCGAGCCTTCTTCAAAAAACAGAGTTTTACAGAGATCGGATTTGGCGTGAGTCCCCCACCCGAGGAGGAACCGGACGTTGAACTCGTGTGGGTGCCGGGCATGGCTTGAACATGATCGTCGAGCTATTCGATAGCATCTTGGTTTCGTATCAGGAGGAGTACAATGGTCGCCTATCTTGAGCACGCGAATATCACGGTACCAGATATCGATGCAGCAATTGCCTTCCTTCAGGTAGTAGAGCCAGCTTTGACCGTGCGTCACGATGCAACGCCAGAAGGCAGCTATCGGTGGGCTCACGTCGGAGCAGGCAATTGCTACATCGCATTGCAGGAGCCCCAGCTTGACTCCAGCCCCAACGATTGTCACCGGCCATACAAAGACCATGGTGTGAATCACAAGAGAGGTGTCTACAGTGCTAGATGAACTCATCCAGGACCTGAACGCGGTCCTGCCCTATGCGCCGCTGCTATTTGGATTGGCCTTGCTCATCTCGTCCAGTAGGCTTTTATCGTGTGGTGTACTTTATCAGCATCGGCTACGCCTTCTCCATCGTGGCCATGGCCTTGGCCACTGCAGTCATGCTGCGTCAGAATCTCACCTGGGCCTCCGTATTGCAGAATCTCCTCCTAATAGTCTGGGGGCTTCGGCTGGGCCTATACCTGGTTCGACGTGAATCCCGGTCTTCCTATCGCAGAGAATTGGAGGATACGCACGAGCGCAGCGCCGGGATGAGCTGGTTGCAGAAGGCCCTGATTTGGGTCAGCGTTTCGGCTCTGTATGTCCTGATGTTCTCTCCCAGCTTGTTCAGTCTCACCGCCACTTCTCGCGCTCCGGGCGCGCTGACCATGGCGGTTCAATCTCTCGGTTTGCTGCTGATGGGCGGCGGCCTGCTCCTGGAAGCTGTGGCGGATAAACAAAAGTCTGACTTTAAGGCCCACACCCCAGGTCGATTCTGCGACGTGGGTCTGTACCGGTGGGCAAGATGCCCCAACTACCTGGGCGAGATCACTTTTTGGATCGGCAATTGGGTAGTGGGCCTGCTGTTCTACACTTCTCTGCTGGGATGGATCGCCAGCTCCATCGGGCTTGTTTGCATTGTGTTGATCATGATAGGCTCTACAAAACGGCTGGAAAGTTCTCAGGGCGCGCGATATGGCCATCTGCCCGAGTATCAGGAGTATATTCGGTCAGTACCAGTGCTTTTCCCTTTTGTTCCCATCTACACGTTAAAGAACGTCCGTGTCTTTCTAGAGTAGGACACAGTAGAGCAGTGAGGAGAATGGCATGTTCAGTTTCGTGATTGTTCTCCTGCTGGTCGGTATATGATTTGATCGGTGAGAGGTACCGGTAAGGAAGAAAGGAGACGGGCCAATGGAAGAAAGGCTCTCGGTCAAGACCAAACTGTTCTACGGCGTGGGCGATGTGGGCAACGCCATGGTCAACTCGGCCATCTTGTTCTTCCTACTGGTTTTTTTCACGGATGGAGTGCTCATTGCGCCAGCCCTGGCCGGGAGCGCGTTGCTGGTGGGCAAGATCTATGATGCCGTCAACGATCCGATCTTTGGTTGGATCTCGGACCGGACGACGTCGCGTTTTGGCAAGCGCCGGGTATACATGATCTTTGGCGCGCTGCCCCTTGCCCTCTCCATAGCATTGTTGTGGCGCATGCCATCAGGTCTGTCGGAGGTGGCCGTCTTTGCCTGGATCGTCGCCACTTTTGTCTTCTACGATACCATGAATACGGTCACCAGCGTGCCCTACTATGCGCTCACAGCCGAGCTGACCGACGACTATGACGAACGTGCTGGACTGACAGCCTATCGTATGATCCTGGGGGTGCCGGCCTACCTGGTTGGTGCGGCCTTGACCCCTGTCATCGTCGGCTTGTTCGCTACCAAGCGGACGGGCTATGAGGCCGTAGGCCTGATCTATGGCGCTGTCGCGGCGGCAGTGCTGTGGATCTCTGCCTCAGGCATCCGGGAGCGCAAGGAGATTAGCCAGAGCAAGTCAGAGACGCCGCCGCTGCGAGCCTTTACTACCACTTTCCGCAACCGGCCCTTTGTCCAGTTGATCGCGGCCTACCTCATCGCCGCCATTGCCTTCGCCCTGACCCAGACTCTGATGGCCTACTATGTCACCTATCAACTGCGGATGGAGGGCCAGGTCCCGCTGGTGATGGGTTTGCTGCTGATTACCGTCGGCCTGTTTCTATTTCCTTGGAAGTGGCTGGCGCAGCGCTGGAACAAAGGGCCAGCCTATGCCTTGGGACTGACCATTGCCGGCCTGGCCGTAGCAGCCACGTTCTTTCTCCCACCCCGGCCGACGCCCCTGATCTACCTCATCGCCTTCGTCGCCGGCATCGGCTTTTCGGCGCAGTGGGTCTTTCCCTGGGCCATGGTTCCCGATGTAGTGGAATACGACCGCCTGGAGACCGGTGAGCATCGAGGCGGAATGTACTATGGGGTGTGGGGTTTTACCTCCAAGTTGACCGGGGCCCTTGGCGTCGCCCTGACGGGCTGGATCCTGCAGCTCTCTGGCTACGCGCCCAACATGGAGCAGACCGCCCAGGCTCTGTTGGGCATCCGGCTCTTCTTTGGACCGGCTCCGTTGGTGATCTTGCTGGTGGCCTTGCCATTGCTCTTCCGTTACCCTATCACCCGCCAGAGTCACGCTGATCTGCTGCAAAAGCTGGATGCGATGGATGCGTAAGCAGACCGTTCAGATGACATCCGTCATCCGCTCAGACTTTGACCGGATTGCACTGCTCCAAGATGAAGGCTGGGACCACAACAGCCACTACCATGGCTTTCTCCTGAGGCAGCTACCAGCGTATTGTGATTATGCGCTGGACATAGGCTGTGGCACAGGCTCCTTTTCGCGCCTCCTGGCAGATCGCTCGGATCGAGTGCTTGCCCTGGACCTGTCGTCGCAGATGATCGGTGTTGCCAGGAAGCGCTCCCGTGGGTACATCAATATCGAGTACCGCGTTGCCGATGCCGCGGTGTGGGAGCCTTTTGAGGGGCAGTTCGACTGTATTGCCTCCATCGCTACGATGCATCACCTACCCATGGAGGGAATGCTGGCCAAGATGCGGAGAGTGTTGAAGGCGAATGGCAGGGCGGTATTCGCTTGTGTGGAAGAAGAAGCCTTATTCGAGATAGCAGTCAGGGACAGATGTGGGAAATGGACATAGTGGAAGTCAAGACAACATACCGATCGCCGAATCAGGGCGAGTATCCTGAGCTGGCCGGTTATTCACAGGAGCAGATCTACGATGGCTGCATGGGGGGTGGCGCTCTGTACCTTGCCGCCCAGATGGCCCGAACCATGGATCTGAAGGAAGGGGACATCGTCCTGGATCTGGGCTGTGGCCCGGGGACGACTTCTATCTTCCTGGCAGAAGAGTTTGGTGTTCGAGTGGTGGCGGTTGACCTCTGGACCTCGGCCACATCCCTGGCTGCCAGATTCTTCAAGTGGGGATGCAGGGATCAGATTCTGCCCCTGAACCTGGATGTGACGGACCGCCTGCCCTTTGCTGACGCCTACTTTGACGCTATCTTTTGTATGAACTCACTGAGCTTCTACGGTGGGAGTGTAGAGTTCCTGCACCATCTGCTCAAGCACGTCAAGAGAGACGGGCAGATCTGCGTGGGCATGGAGACTTTTAGCCAAGAGTTCTCTCCAGAAGCCTTTAGCAGCCCTCCGCCGGTATTCAACTATCACCTGCCCCCGCCCCACGAGACCGTAAACGTATGGGAGGACGACTTTTCCAAGATGCATTCTCCCCCCTGGTGGAAGAAGCTCTTTGAGAGATCAGGCATCTTGGAGGTCGAGCACTGTCGTGAATTGGAGGATGCCACCATCCTCTACGAAGACTTGGTCCTGTATCAGATTGAACATGATCTGGATCCCGAGGACGTCAAAAGATCGATTGCCCAGTTGGAGTATGGGCGGGAAAACATGCCTTACAAGACCCTGTTTGTCCTCACAGCCCAAAAGCTGTAGCGGCCAAGATTGAGATTGAGGGAGGTGGAGGTGCTGACACTAGAAGAAGTAGCCCGGCGGCTGGATAGGGCTGGCATCAAGTGGGCCGTCTTTGCCGGAGTGGCGGCGGCCGCATATGGGGCGACACGGCCTCTGACGGACGTGGATATCCTGCTGCCGGCCGCCGAGAGGGAGCGGGCGGTAGTGCTATTCCCCGAGGCAACGGTGGTGAACTATGAAGGCGGCTCCCATGCCCAATTGCTGCTGCCCGGCATTGACATCCTGGCCGGGCTGGCCCTGATGGACCTGGACGACGAGATGGCCAAGCGGTTGACGCGCCACGAGATCGCTGGCATCACCGTGCCCGTCATCCCGCCCGAGGACAACATCCTGCTCAAGGCGATGTGGGGCCGGGGTGCTGAGGAGGGCAAGCATGACTGGGAGGATGTGGAGGCCATGATGGCCCACCTGGAGACGATTGACTGGGAGTACCTGCATTGGCGGGCGGCTGGCCTATCCCCCAGGGCGCTGGTGGAACAGGCCCTGCAACGGCTGGACCGGCTCTGGGAGAAAAAAGCTGACACCGGACAGAGGCAAATAGCAGGATCGGAGGAAATCGATGGCCAGAATTGATGGTTTTGGAGAGACCCAAGACGTAGAGATCACCGTACTGGTCGACAACCGGGCAGACCTGCTGGTCAAGTCGACAGAGACAGTGAAGCGCTTCACCGAGGAACCTTTGCTTGCCGAACATGGCTTTGCGGCGCTGGTTGATCTCAAGGATGCCGGCCTCCGGATCCTCTGGGATGCCGGCATGACCGATGTAGCGCTGCTGGAGAATGCCCGCCGACTCAAGATCGATCTGGGCTCGGTGGACAAGATCGCTTTGAGCCACGGGCACGGGGACCACTATGCGGCCATGACCAAGGTGATCTCGGCGAGCGCCCAGTCGCCAAGCCCGCGGGAGTGGGCCAGGGATGCCTCCGTGGAGGAGATTCGTGTCTATGTCAACGGCCGCCGGACGCCGGTCATTGTTCACCCCGCCGCCTTCCGGGAGCGCTGGGGGATCGACAAAGATGGCAAGAAACATGGACCCAACCTCATGCCTCGCGACGAGTGGGAAGCCGCTGGGGCGGACATTGTTCTTGCGGACGGTCCTTACCAGTTGGGCCCCGGCTGCTGGACCACAGGCAGTGTACCACGCTTGAGCTTTGAGAAGGCCGGTATCTCTCCCCGGATGGCCTACTGGCAGGGAGGCGCCTTCGTCCGCGATCATTTGGAAGACGATCAGTCCATTGTCATGAACCTGAAGGACAAGGGCCTGATCGTCCTTACTGGCTGTGCTCACTCGGGCGTTGTCAACACTGTCAACTATGCCAAAGAGATCAGTGGTGTGGACAGGGTGTGGGCGATCCTTGGAGGGTTCCACCTCGCTCCGGCGGAGGATGAGGACATCCAACGAACGATTGACGAGATCCAAAAGCTGGCGCCAGCGCTGATCGCTCCTACCCATTGCAGCGGCTTCAAGGCCATCAGTCAGTTTGCTGGCCGGATGCCGGACGCCTTTGTGGAAGGGGTTGTAGGGACGACCTACCTGTTCTGAGGGCAGGCGATGACATATACCATTCTCACAACGTGCCCCAACTATGGCAGTCGCAATGTGGGCGACAAGCTGATCGAACAGCGGACCAGGGAACTCGTTATTTGCGAGAAAGGACCTGTGCAGTTTCTCACCATCTTTCGTGAGGAGCCACTGGACGATCGACTGACAGAGATCAACGCTTCACGTGCTTTGCTAATGCCGGCCTTCCCCATCCGTGATACACCGATGTACCCCGGAACCTACCGCCTTGTCGATGATCTGAGCGGTATCCGGGTACCCATGATTCCCATCGGCGCCAATTGGAACGTCTACCCGGGCGATGCCCAGAGCCGGCGTGATGTCCGCTACTCCGAGCAGACGGTTGCTTTCCTGCACTACATCGCCGACCAGGTGGATCGGATCTCCTGCCGCGAGCATCTGGTCCGCCGGGTACTGCGGAAGCATGGCATCCATAACACGGTCATGACCGGCGACCCGGCTTTCTTTGATCTGCTCCGCCTGGGAAAGCCAATGGCCCGCCCCTCCAGCGTGGAACGGCTGGCCTTCAGCCCACCATTGAGCCCCTTCTTTGTGGAACAAGCCGAGTCTGTCATGGAGATGCTGGCCGACCTGTTTCCCACCGCGGAGCGGTTCTGTGCCATGCACCTGGCAGACGCGCACACGTCCCCTACTCTGCAGAGCGAAAACAGCGCGGCGATGCGCCCCGAGGTTGCAGAAAAGAACCGGCGCATCCGCCACAGGGCGGCGCAACTGGGGTTCGGATGCCTCGACCTGGCGGGCAACCTGGAAGCCATGTCCACCTATGATACCTGCGACCTGCACGTGGGCTATGAATGCCACGCGCACCTTTACTTCCTCAGCCATCGCCTGCCCAGTGTACTGATCGCCGAGGATGCCCGCGGCGTGGGCTTTAACTACACGCTGGGGGCAGGGGGCATCACCGGCTTTGTGCGGGCTCAGAGAGATTCGCGGGAAGTGCGCAAAAAGCATACGTCCGGCTACTGCACGTCGCTCCGCGAGTTGGCCCTGGCGCCGCCGCGGGCCGATGTACCTGAAGTGGTGAAGGGATTCCTGGAAGAGGAATTGGATACCGCTTTCCGGCGTTTCGTCGGGCTGTCAGCCTATCTGGATGAACTGTACGAACAGGTGATGCGTCCATTCATCCGATCCCTGCCCTGATCCTTTATCAATGAACCCAGACTTCGGCCACGATTCGGAGTGACAGATTGGTTAAAGCTGCCGCAGACGAGTTCCTAGACATGCTGACGACGGAAAAACTACAGGCTCATCTAGCGTGGAAAGGCGAACCCTGGCGAGAGACCATCGGTACCATGCTGTACCGGAATGTGTACCAATATTCGTAATCACAATTGGCAGAACAGCCTCGTCGATCATGCAGCGCACATAGGCGATCTTCGTCATTCTCGACTGCAAGTGTTGCCCTGACATCCAATAGCTCAATGATGCGCCTTCTGGCATCAAAATCTTCCTCAGCTCTCACCAGGCCCAACCCAACCTCTTCAGCAAAGTCAACAACTGTTGATATCTGCTCGTCGGTCAGGGCCTGCGAGTCAATCTGGACTGACAGCTCGGCCCGCTCTTGCTCCAATCCTTGTATCGTCGCCCCCAGTCGCTCTCGGTTCTCGGCTAGTACTTTTTCGGAAAAGTCCCCCGTACCTCCTCCCATCCCAGGACGCTCGCTGTACCGCAACCACATCCCCCTCCGTCCATTTTCCATCGATGGTCTGATACTCCACTATCCGCCCGGTATGGGAGATGCGACACACTACATGTTCTTCCTGTTCCCAAATCGTGCGCCAGACGGCCACATCATCGAAGCCGTGATCGACGATCCAGCTCACTGCCATGCGCTCTTTCAGAGGACGCACAGCCTGGCTGACTTTTTTCAACCCCCCGCTGCACTTCCAACGGTTCGCCTTCAAAGTCCTCTGCCACACTGGAGAACAGCCGGTGATACAGGATGCCCCGCCGGCCTGGTGTCACCTCCAATACATGCAGAGTCCGATAGCCGGGCACCAACTTGCCGTCCAAGTCTTTCACCTGCATCAGATCCGGCATCTCGCTGGCATACGGCTTCCGCAAATCCGATGGGTCTGCAATCAGCCATAGTTCCTCTGTCTCCGACTCGGCCAGTTGTGCCACTCCGCGCTGACAAAGCGCCGCTGTCAAATGCTCTGCGTCCACCAATCCATCAAAGTGACCGAGATACTCTGCAAATGGGCCTTGCCGAGTCATCTCTTCTGTCATCAATGTAATACCTCCTGAGCGTGATCTGTGCCTACTATACCAGACTGCTCTCGGAGGCATTTATGACAGAATGTCAGTCAGAGAGGATATTGAGACCACACCTCCATTGATAGTCACTGCCTATACCAGCGTCGGAATAGCCTGCCCATCCCGTCCTTAACCTGATCGCCGACCTCAACGAGTACGCCGGCCAATACCCCGCCGGTCTCAAACCCGATGGTGACTTCGCTGGCTGGAACCAAGGTCCCAGAACCACTGGCGGTGTTGACCGGGTCGCCCCGGGTCGCGGTGTAAGTCGTGAGGACTTCCTCCTCGACCGGTTCCTGGGCCTGGAGGTAGCCACCGCTGTAGACAAAGTAGCTGCTGCCTCCTGCTATCAGCACCAGCGCAATCGTGACAATCCAGAACAGCTTGCGTAACATGTCGTTTGCCTCCTCTGTTCTTTCAGCTTACTCTTAGCTTTCCCTCAGCATCTTCTCAGGTGGTTTCCCTACAATGGAATCGGCAGACCGCGGGGGTGGCCTCTGGCCAATGGGCACGGTGATGGCTTTACATGGATGTCGAACGACGGTATAATGGCGGTGGAAAGGCAGCCGTGAGAGTATTTTAGAGCCGGAACTATCCACATAGACCATAGCAAGTCTCGAGTGTGCGAAAGGAGTCGCAATGAGCGATACAGAACGACCGAATGTCATCCTAGTCCTGGTGGATGACATGGGCTTTTCCGACCTGGGCTGCATGGGGTCCGAGATCCGGACGCCCAACATTGACGCCATGGCCCGGGAGGGAGTCTTGCTCTCCTCCATGTACAACTGTGCGCGCTGCTGCCCCACCCGCGCCTCGGTGTTGACCGGGCTCTACGCGCAGCGGGCGGGGATCGGGCAGATGGGGGCCGATCTGGGCACACCGGCTTATCAGGGCTACCTGCGTGACGATGCCGTCACCATTGCCGAGGTGCTGCGAGAGACCGGCTACCGGACCCTGATGTCGGGTAAATGGCACGTCGGCGGGGAATACGACGCTCGCGTCATCGATACCTGGCAGGTAGGCGCTCCCAACCGGCCCACCCCCCAGCAGCGGGGCTTTGACCGCTTCTTTGGCATCATCGACGGCTGCACCCACTATTTCTCTCCCCACTATTTGATGGAGGATGGCGCGCGCATCACGTCGTTCGACGACGATTTCTACATGACCGATGCCATCGCTGACAAGGCCATCGAAATGCTAGAAGAGGGCCAGGACGACGACCGGCCCTTCTTCCTCTACCTGGCACACGTCGCCCCGCACTGGCCCTTGCACGCTCGAGATGAGGACATCGCCAAGTACGAGGGCGCCTACCTCAAGGGCTGGGACGCCATCCGCACGGCGCGCCACGAGGAGATGCTCTCGCGGGGGGTCCTGCAGCACAAGTGGGAGATCTCGGCCCGGGATCCCGAGGCGCCGCCATGGTCAGAGGTTGATCTCTGCGACTGGGAGTCCCGCCGTATGGCGGTCTATGCGGCCATGATCGACCGCATGGACCAGTCCATCGGCCGGGTCTTGGAGGCCCTCAAGCGGCTGGGAGAGTATGACAACACGCTGATCTTGTTCCTGTCGGACAACGGCGGCTGCGCCGAGCTGATGGCCGAGGACGGCTGGGCCAAGTTCTTCCCCGACGTGACCCACGACGGGCGACAGATGACCATGGGCAACCGGCCCGATGTGGAACCTGGCGGCCCCCTGACCTACATGAGCTATGACCTGCCCTGGGCCAACGTCTCCAACACGCCCTATCGCAAGTTCAAGCACTGGGTGCACGAGGGTGGCATCTCCACGCCGCTCATCGCTCACTGGCCCAAGCGGTTTCAAACCCCCAGTGTGCACCATGCACCCTGCCATGTGGTGGACCTGCTGCCTACGATTCTGGATGCCGCCGGGGCCGAGTATCCCGCGGAGCTGGGCGGGCACGAGATCCAGCCAAGGGACGGCGAGAGTTTTCTGCCCCTGCTGGACGGGGAGGCGTGGGGGCGCGAACAGCCCATCTTCTTCGAGCACGAGGGCAACAGCGCCATCCGGCTGGGCAGCTTTAAACTGGTGCGCGAGTTTGGCCGGCCCTGGGAGCTCTACGACATGGAGCAGGATCGCACGGAACTTCAGGACATCATCGGCAAGAACAAACTGCTGGCCCAGCGGCTCGTGCACGAGTACGATGCCTGGGCCGACTCGGCCGGTGTGGTTGACTGGAGCATCCTGCTGCCCCGGCTCCAGGCCATCTGGCAGATGGACGATATCCATGGCTAGCAAGGAGGGCCGGCGCTGATCACCATACTCGTGGCCGATGACGACCACAAACTGCAAAACATGCTCCGCCGCACACTCACCTACGAGGGATGCCGCGTCGTCACGGCCAGTGATGGCCAGGAGACCCTGGAGCAGGTCGATGCCAAGAAGCCCCAGGCCATCGTGATAGGTTGGATGATGCCCGAGCTGGACGGCGTGCAGGTACTGGACCACCTGAGGGCCGCAGGCGATGAGACGCCCATCCTGATGTTCACGGCCCGCGGTGCCATTGAGGATAGGGTCCAGGGCCTGGAGGGGGGCGCTGACGACTACCTGGTCAAGCCCTTTGCCGCCGTCGAGCTCGTGGCCCGGCTCAACTCCCTGCTACGCCGGTCGGCAACGGCCTAGTAGGAAAAGCCCCTGTCCCTTGGCTTGCGCCGATGCCTGGCCGCCTCTGCCGCGGGTACCGGTCCCCATCGAGCCGATCATCACAGAGGTATGCCGCCAGGCCCGCTTGCTTGCTCCCGGCCAGATGATTACCTGTGGCTCACCCCCGGACTTGGCTGTATGGGGTGAGGCCGACGCTATCAAGCAAGTCCTGTTGATCCTGCTGGATAACGCCCTCAAGCATGGCGACGGGCCGATTGCCGTTACGGGCAAGGCGCAGGGCGAACGAGTGGCAGTGAGCATCCATGATGCCGGTCCCGGCATCGAACCCGATCTGCTGGCTCATCTCTTTGAGCGCTTTTCCCGGGGCAAAATGGTGCCGGTAGAGTCAGGCAGCGAGGCCGGCTCGGGGATCGGCTTGGGCCTGGCCATCGCCAAGGCATTGGTCGAGACGCAGGGCGGCACTATCGCCGTGGAGAGCCAAGTCGGGCAAGGCAGTGTATTCACGGTGACTCTGGTTCAGGTGTCTGCTCTCTTGATCGGCGCGGACAGGTACTACTTGAAGGCCGACAGAGGTCGGGGACCGCTGTTGCGAAAGAACGACGCGTTCATCTGCAGCTTTCGGATAAGGAAGGCAAAGGGGGTGGACAGTCCACCCCCTTTGAAGTTCAAAAGACCAGCTAATGTGTGACTGTCTCTGCACACGTGCCGTCAGGCTGCGCTACACAAACCTGGATCTGGAACTCCTCCGCGGGTCCGGCCTGAAGGGCCCGCTCTGAAGAGAGCCCTTCACTCAGTACCCCAGTGACAAAGTTCGTCGGGCAAGCAGGTTCGCCGTCCAGGTAGGCAGCCACCAGGTCGTCAGACCGGGATGTGACAAAGACCCGCAATGTCGTTGGTTCAAAGGCGATCCCTTCCTGTGGTTCCTTGATAGCTTGGGCGTAAGCCCGGGCAAAGTACTCTGGCCAGCCCTTGGGCAGCATCAGAAACTTGTCCCAGCCCCCATCCGCCTCCGTCGTGGTGACAAAGATGTGACCGGATGTACCAATGAGCGGGTTGACGGCGATCATGCGCAGTGGCACCGGCTCTCCGGCTGGCATGTGCCGGATCTCGGCCCAGCCCAGGAACGTGTCGGTATTGCCGTCGATGGCCACGATGCGGTAGCTTTCGATGGTGGCCACATAGACCAGATTGCGCACGGCATCTACGGCGATGCCATAGGGGCCGCTGCTGTAGATGTCGATTTTGGTCACATCCCCCGCGCTGTCGATCACGGCCACCTTGCCTTCCCCGTGCAACGAAACGTAGGCCTTGTTCGTGACAGGGTTGATGGCCACCATCGAGGGCGCATTGCCAACGGCGATGGTCCGGTTGACCGTGTCAGTCACCCCATCGATCACCGATACCGTGCCGCTGCCATAGTTCGCTACATACACCCGATTGGTGTTCGCATTTGCGGCAATACCATTGGGCTGCTGGCCGACTCCGAGGGTTTTGGTTGATCTGGGATCACTGGCTTTCAGCACGGTGATCGTGTTCGCCCCGCCATTGGCAACATAGATCCTGTCGTTGGCGGCGTTGTAGGCCACGCCGTTGGGCCCAGTCCCCACGGGTGCTGTATCCACCGCTGTGTAGGTCTCGCTGTTGATGATCGAAAGTGTGTCGTCATCGTGGTCGGTCACATAGAGCCGTTTCGCAGCACTGTTGGCCGCCACGCCGTGGGGCGCTTTGCCCACATCGACCGCTTGTTGGAACTGTGGAAAACAATCCGATGGGCCAGGGGGCGGGGTCGGCGTAGGTGGCACCGGCTCGCCGTCACAGACTTCTACCGATACGTCGTCCAGGTAAAAGCCGGTCACCCCGTTCTCGTCGCCATCATTGTACGCATTGAAGTAGAGCGTAATCGTCCGGCCGGCGTAGCCGCTCAAGTCGTAGGTCATCCGGGTCCACGAGGCGGTGTTGGCATTGGTCCGCATCAGAATGGCCAGGAGTTGGTCGTGCTCGTTCAGGAGGAGCGCCTCCTGGCGGTCGCCATCGTCCAACCCAGAGATGGGATAGTACCAGAAGGTCAGCGTCGCTTTGGCAGTATCGGCTGGGAGGGTAATGGCCTGCCGCACCGACGAGTAGCTGCGAATGTCAGCCTCGCCAGTCTTGAGGCCAAGCAGCAGCCGAACGGTCGCCGGTGTGTACCTGTTCAGTGGTGTAGCGGGCCGGGCGCGGCGTGATGCCTCTGAGCCAGGCCGTGTTGTCCTCAAAGCTTCCGTTCCGAACCAGTTCCTCGCACTCGGGGCCGACATGCGTGTAGTTTCTCAGGATGATGGGCAGGTAGAGGTAGCCCTGAGGATGCCGAAAGTAGACCGGCTCGGAGTCGCAGGCCGCGCCGGCACAGGCGGTCACCTGGGCAGTGCCAGGTATGGTCCCAGACGTCAAAGTGATGGTGGACACGCCACCGCTCGTCAGGTAGGCGCCATTGCGGTTGTGTCCGAACACGCCAAAGGCATCCACCACAAGGTAACTGTCTGCCGAGTCGGGGTTCTTTTCCCCTGTGACCACCACTTCGATCAGGTGCGTGGCATAGGGCAGGTCTGTGGCTATCTGCTCTTCCTGTTGATGCAAAGTGCCCGTACCCGTGCCATCGTCCCAGTACGTGTCAATCCTTCGGAACAGCTCGCCGTCCACATAGACCTCGGCAATGCCGGCGTTGAACTGCTTCTGGAAGAAGACCGATGCCATCGTGCCGACAAACTCGTAGGTCACCTTGTCGCCCACTGTGTTGGAGTAGACGCCCTTGCCGCCACTGGCCAGCGCGTCGCTGTATTCGGTCCAGTCTCCCACCTTGTTCACTGTGGCGCTCTCCGCTTCGGTCGTCAGTGCGCCGATGGGAACCGGGGTGAAGCTAAGCCCGCCCGGGAAGGTACCCAGGTCCGTTGCATAGACCACCACGGTGCCATCATCCACTGGATCACCCAGCTCGCTGTCTACCTCGGCTGTGAGTGTTGAGGTCGAGGTACCATCAGCCTTGATGGCACTTGGAGCTGCGCTGAGTTCCAGGGAGTGGGGCTGATGAGCGTCGTTGGTGATGTTGACCTGCCCGTTCCCCAGCGTGACGTCAATGGGTAGTCCATCCGGATCGGAGAATGGATCGGTGGTAAGGGTCAAGGTGCTGCTCTCCCCAGCCGTACCCACCGCCTGGAAGGTGATCTCTGCCAGCCGAGGGTCTCCCGACACGCCGCTGGCAGAGATTGCCGTAAAGACCACCTGGTCCGGCGCTAGCTCAAAGTTGCACAGCGCCGTGTCGAAGAGATGGCCCGGATCGGCTGTACAGTCCGTGGCTTCCAGCACCGTGGGATCGTACTGGATCTCGATCGTGGTTGCGCCCAGAACCTCGCTGCCCAGGCTGGTATCTAGAGGAACCATGATGGTGTCCCCAGACGCTACGTTGCCCGAACCGATGGTCAACGTAGTGCCATTGAGCAACCCCGTGTTTGATAGCATGGCTCCCGCTGCGCTTGGTTCCGCTACGGCGGGCAAGGTCAGTACCAGTAGACCGGCGATCAAGGTGAGGAGGGGAAGCAGCACGCCAACCGATGCCATGTGCTTGGTGTCGCGCCACGGCCACCACCGCTGAGCCCTGATCACTGGGGGTTTTGACTTCATGTTTTACCTCCTTGCAACGCGAAGCAGGGATTCGGAGCGAAGCTACCTAAATCCCATAGAAAAGGACCGTCATCTTATACTGATTATAAGACAAACTGACTAGAGAAAACAACCTCTTTAGAGAGGAGTTTAGGGAGGATTTTTTCGCTACGATGGGTGTAGACTGAAGCACAGGCCATGGCGGAACCACAGAGGCAGAAACCAGAGTTCTGGGTCATGGACTTTGGATTCCCTGTGCTCTCCGCCTCGGGGATGAGAACGGGCGCTACAGCGAGAGCCCTATCAAATGCCTCCTAACGAGGGGATTCCTGATGGCTGCGCAGGACGAGTGGCAGGTGGAGGCGGTGATCCCCCCTTGCACGGACATCGATCTGCCCATTCTGCAAGGCAACCTCGATAGCGCGAGCGCTGGGGTCGGCGAAGGGATCGGCTGCCAGAAACAGCAGGCTGGTATCTCCTTCGACGCCAGTGGCTTGGAAGTTGATCTGAGCCAATACCACGTCGCCAGATATGCCCTTGGCCGAGACGGCCGTGACACCCACCTTGCCGGCTGCCATGTCTGCGTTGCACACGGCCAGATCAAAGGCGCTGCCTGGATCTTCCGTGCAACTGGTGACAGCCAGAATATCCGGGTCGTACTGGATCTCGATGGTGGCTGCGCCCAGCACATGGTTTCCCAGATTGGTCGTCAGCGGCACACCCAAGCGTCCCCCTGGCGCAAGGCTACCTGAACCGATCCCCAGGGTCGCGGCAAGGGGCGAGCTGAGCCCCTGCCCAGATTCTCTGGCCATGGCAGCCGGGGGGCAGAACCCGTTGGTCAAGCCAACTTCGCATTGCAAGATGAACATGGCATCGATAGCATTGCAGGAACCATCGCCGCTCACGTCGCACCCGGCCAGGTATAGTCCAGCTGCTGGCGGCGGGCAGGTAGTGCTGTGGTTGGGGCGCAGACCGACTTCCCGCTGGAGGATGAACAGAGCATCAATGGCGTTGACGCTGCTATCACAATTCACGTCGCCGGTGGCGGCACGGACCCAAACTTCCCCGTCATGGACGCCAACAGCCACGGGCTCCCCGCCGGGTCCGGCAAAGGTCGTGACCACGGCGTCCAGGACTGTACGGTCCCCATCCCAGCCCACGCCGCCGAAGGTGATCTCGGCCAGAAGCGAGTCGCCGGGCACACCTACGGCGGATATGGCCGTGAGACTCACACTGCCTTCCCTACTGTTGCACAGCGCAGAATCGTAGGCGTCCTCCGGATCCGGGGTGCAATCGAGCACCTCCACGACAGCCGGGTCAAAGTGGATCTCGATGGTGGCTGCGCCCAGACCGTCGCCGGGTATACCCAAGATCTTCACCGGGACCCTGATGGTCCCGCCAGGGGCGACCGTGCCACTGCCCACCTGTACCATGGCACTTCCATCTGGGGCGTAATGGGCGGCAGCTGTATGCGTGCTGGCGGGCATCGTCAGGCCGCTGCTGGCCGGGTCGCCGGTGCCGGTAAAGTGGTCGAGGTGATGGCCTGTTGCTGGGTGCGGCGTCAGCGTGATCGATTCGCCCGCGACATATTGACTGTTTGCACAGCCATCTGAATTGGTGGGGTTCGCAGTTGGATCACCCCCTTGACCCGTGTGGTCCAACGTCAGACGGTAGCAAGGCATGCCTGTATCCTGGTTCAGCCAGATCTTGTTGGCCACGGGACTGGTTGCAACAAAGGCATCGAGGTCACCGTCGCCATCCAGGTCACCCAGGGCCACATCCCTGCTCGAGGGAGCGGCTGCGAGCGTGATGCTATCCGGCTGACCTAAAGCCGCAGCTGAGCTGGATGACGTCCCCAGAATCTGGCCGCTGTCACCAAAGTGGCCGGGCGTTCCGTCCTGGGCGCCACCGGCATTGATCCAGACTCTATCGGCCTGGCCGTCCGTGTTCCCAATGAAGGCATCAAGGTCGCCATCCCCATCAACATCTCCGAGAGCCACCGCATAGCTCTGGTAGCGACCCAAGCTCTGACCGCTGTTGCGAAAGATGCCTGGTACACCACCTTGAAGGCCGCCGTCATTGAACCAGACTGTGTTGTCCTCATCGGTGACACGGTTTGCGATCAGGGCATCGAGGTCACCGTCGCCATCCACGTCTCCCAGCGCCACGGACACACTGTGCGAGGAGCCCAGATTCTGGCCGCTGTCTCTGTAGCGGCCGGCCGTTCCACCCTGGGCGCCTCCGTCATTGACCCAGATCCGATTTGCCTGGCCACCGGTGTTTGCCACAAAGGCATCCAGGTCCCCATCGCCGTCCACATCGCCAAGGGCCAGCCCGTAGCTCAGCGAACTGCCCAGGCTCTGGCCGCTGTCACTGAATGTACCGCCTTCGTTCAGCCATACCTTGTTGCCCGTGCCACTATTGCCCACAAAGGCATCCAGGTCCCCATCGCCGTCCACATCGCCCAGGCCCACGGCCGCGCTTGTGGCGCTGCCCAGACTCTGTCCACTGTTACTGAACACACCCCTATCATTCAACCATACCTTGTTGGGCTGGTAGTTCAGGTTGGCCACAAAAGCGTCCAGATCTCCGTCCTCATCCAGGTCACCCAGGGCCACAGCAAAGCTCTGCGCGGTCCCCAGGCTCTGGCCGCTATCGTTGAATCGGCCCCCATCGTTCAGCCAGACTCTGTTCCCTTGACTGTGGTTCCCGACGAAAGCATCCAGGTCGCCATCACCGTCCAAGTCGCCCAGAGCCACGCCAAAGCTGTTGGAACTACCCAGGTTCTGGCCGCTGTCGTCAAAGGCCCCAGTGCCACCCGAGACGGCAGACCGGAACTGCCAGGCGTGGGGGATCAGCGGAGTGCCGTCTGGCGCCTCTACGCCAGGGCTGAGGTTGACCACAATCTCCTCGCCGGGCCGGAACTCGTTGCTGGCCTTAAATTGGACCGAATCCTTGACGAGGCTGTAGATTCCCTGATAGCTGCCTGTCTGCTGGCCCCGGACAGCAAAGGTACCGGTGTTCACTGTGCCCAGGTCGACTGTCCGGCTGAATGTCGCAGAGATGGCTTCGCTGGAAGCTGTCTCGAGCCCGTTGCCCGCAGGGTGGGTGCCTATCACTTCCAGGGGACCCGCGGCGCGGTAGCCCTGGTCATAGTCGCCAAAGTCGCTGCAGCGGCTGGCGCTACAGGCCGTGACCCAGTAGTAGTAGGGACTGTCGGCCGGAACAGACGGGTCGTCGTAGGAGGCGCCGCTGAGATGGCCCATCTCTTCTCTGGGACCGGTGGGTGCAGTACTCCGGTAGACCTTGTAGGACTCGACGTGAGTGGAACTGTTCCAGCTGACGCGGATCTTGTCGGTATAGGTTCCATCGCTGGCCTGGATATTGTTGGGAGGGGCTGGCGGAGTGTCGTTGGTAATGGTTCCTCCCTCGTATACCGGAGACCACGCCGCCGTTCCATCGTTCTGCCTGTCGTCATCGGCATCATAGGCCAGGGTCCGCCAGTAGACAGTGTGGCCGAGCCTATCCGGCCCGATGTCGATGGTTCCAGCATACCACGAGCCGTCCCAACGAGCATCGAGATAGCTATCATGTTGTGTCGCATCGATCACGTCGCTGTCCCACCGCAGATAGATGCGGGGGTATTCGGCGTCATCTAGAATGCCGCTGGGATCGTTCAGCCTGGTCTTGAAAGAGTAGGTGCCTGGCGCCACGTCTCCGCTATCAACGTGGTCTGTCACAACTGGCCCTGACACGTCATCATCCTCAACCTGGAACGAATCTAAGGATGGTCCGTGGCTGTCTCTGGTCAACGTTGGCTTTGGCATGTTAAAGGGGGTATTGTTCCCCCCTCTGTCATCCAATACCGAGACGGTTTCTTGATCGTGCCAGCGGTCATCCTGATCATAGACCCACCACGTGGTCCGAAGCTGAATGTCGCCCAGCGCCTTGGGAGCGACGCGAAAGGATGCACCTCCATGCTGTCCATTCTCGGGTATCGAATGTGTGGCGATAGAGATGGTGCTGCTGGGAAGCGCAGGGCTGTAGGCGGCCAAGTCGCCCAGGTCCACCGGTTCCGAGATCGCCCCCTGGCCTGGATCCGTCAGTGCTACAGACATGCCGCTGTCATAGGCCTGGCCGAATGAGTCGTACTGGGCCGCGGTACCGTCCTGAAGCACACCCAACGAGATGTTGAAGACACGCTCCGTTTCGCCATCATCGATGGGTCCGGAGACCTGGATGCCCGTGTTGCCTACCTGCGCAAAGCAGTTATCGCCAGGGATTCCGGCGACCATTCCCCGCCGACTGGCTGCGGCCGGGGAGTTTGCCTGGCCAAAGAACTCTCCCTCCCAGGCCACGTTCCATTTCTTGTCAAACAGTGCATAGGATACGGCCAACTCGTGCATTCGCTCGCCGCTGTGTCCTGGCCACCAGTTTGAATACCAGGGATCGTGGATATAGACGACACCGTCGCTGTCCAGGTCATCGTACCCGATCACCAGGATGGCGTGATTGGCCTCGCCATTCCCGCCGGTATCGACAAAGGCGATGACCGGAGCCTGTAGGGTCGCGAGCCA
Source organism: uncultured Chloroflexia bacterium (assembly GCA_963700285.1). Lineage (GTDB taxonomy): Bacteria > Chloroflexota > Anaerolineae > JAAYZQ01 > JAAYZQ01 > CAWANP01. The sequence goes on from CAVOXA010000010.1 coordinate 608,008, forward strand.
CGTCTTGGGATCGTCATTGAATCCGCTGGGTTCTCCCACTGCAAATGCTTTGCCCTCGCCTTTGTAGGTCGTGGCAAAGCCCTCATAATCCGGGTCTATGCTGTCCCAGTTCTGTACGACACGATGGATCTCGTCCGCAGAACCACCAGCGCAGGTGACCTTTCCCTTGGTGTAGCGCACAAGCTCAGATTGCTGGCTATAGCTGTTGCCTAGGCGTACCGGTGACCACCACTGGTGGAGCATCGACAGCGAGGCTGCCCAACACCATAGGTCGCAATCTTGCTGGTAGTAGGGAACATCGTCGACCATGGAGACGACGGCGCTCGTAATGGCTGCCAGGCCCGTGGCGAACTCTCTGTTGCCAGCGCCTGGCGGGGGCTCCAGGCGCTCCACTGGGCTGGAAGGTAAGGGGTTGGTCTCGATGACAAAGCCGTCCGGTCCTTCCTCCTGTGGTAGCTCGTCCAACCCGAGGGCCGATTTTTGGCCGACGGGTATAAACTGGGACTGTGGGACGCCTGTACCGGTACTGGAGACGTACCAGTAGCTCTGTCCGTGGGCATAGATCAGCTTGGTATCCTCAGGGCGGATCCCTGTGGCAGACGTGCCAGAACGCGCGATGGCAGTGGCTATCTGGTCAAGGCCGGGCTGGCCCGGCAATTCCGCAGCCGGCGACACATGATCCAGGCGCCAGCCAAACTCGCCCGTCTGGGGGTCGATGCCGATCAGACCAACCATCTCTCCATCGTGCTCGACGGGAACGAGGATGTAGCGGGGGACAATCTCGTACCCCGTTGCCTCAGAACCGGCGAGTTGGTACTGCAACAGCGGTTGGCCTGCGGTCGCTCGCTCCCATAGCGCGGCCGAGTCCCCGCGGCCCCTGCGGGCCAGTGCTCGCGCTGCGCTGGGAATGTATTCCATGTTCACAAGGCGCGCCGCTTCTGACAAGGGGATGGCCGCGTCGTCTTGTGCCTGCACGTTGCTCGCTATGATGGTTAGAAGCATAAGGCAGATGAAGCACAGGAGCATGGCCTTGAGCATTCGCTGGAACATAGGTTTCTGTTGCATAGCCCCTCCCTTGATACCTCAATGCGGCTGCCTGCCCGCAAAGCAAAAGCCCTCAGTCCATGGGCAGGCAGACCCGCTTTTGGTGGGTCATTTCTATTTGGGGTCTGGAAGCAATGATGGGACAGAAGATCTCGAGTTCCTGGCAAGGTGAAGTGGGAATTGCGGGCGGAACGACCTGAAGCCGGCAGAAAAGGACTGTCGCCATGCTCCCATTGTAGATCAAGGGGCGTGGACAAAACAAGCCCTTTTGAGAGGATTTTTGGGAGGATTTTCGCTTCCCTTGGGGGGTAGGCCAGGGAAAAGCACCACATTGTCATTTTCCATCACTGGCCTCCTGTCTAATTGGTACGCTTGATGCCTGTTGCTGCAGGAACTAGGCGCACTTGAGCTGGTCATAGCGAAGAGCGCCGATAACGTACATGCCTCCAGACTGCCCGGGGTTCCGCGGCGCCGATGGCCAGCGAGACCGCTGCGTAGACTGCCGCCCCAGCCGCCACGGCCACACCAACTGTGAGCAGGATGGGGAAGCCTGCCAGCAGTGATGCCAGCGCCCCGGACACACCGCCCATCACCAGCGCGGCAAAAGCCATCCGCCCCAGCGAGCCGGCCATGCGCCGCCCTTCCAGCCCCTTCAATCGACGGCGGAGGATGCCCAGCAGTACGACCATCTCGACCGTCGTCGCCATCGAATTGCTCAGGGCCAACCCGCCAGTCGCCATCAAGCCCAAGGATTGAAAGATCTGGATAAACAGCAGGCTGAGAACGATGTTGAGTCCCATGGCCCCGATGCCCACGGCCACCGGTGTCCGCGTGTCGTGCAGGGCGTAGAAAACCCGGACCGTGATCTCGACCACCGAGTGGGCAGGCAGCCCCAGGGCAAAGAATCCCAGCGCCCAGGCTACCCTCTGTGTCGACAGGGCTGTAAACTCTCCGCGCTGGAAGACGAGCTGCACCAGCGGCACGCGGAGCACGATCAGGCCAACCGCCGCGGGCACAGCCAGATAGAGTACCGCTCGCAGGGTGGCTGCCAGCGTGCTTTGCATCTCGGCCCGCTGGTCCTTGGCTGCCTGGGCTGAAAAAGTGGGAAAAGCCGCCGTGGCCACTGCCTGGGCAAAGACTCCCTGCGGCAACAACATCAGCAGCCAGGCATAGTTGAGCGCGGCCAGGCTGCCGGGGGCCAGGCCGGAGGCCAGGATGGTGGTCACCAGAAAGTTGAGCTGTACCGCTGCCAGGCCCACCATCCGCGGCAGCATCAGGCGCCCTACTTCGTGTACCCCGGCATCTCGCAAACCCAAGGTCGCCGTGTAACGCATCCCGTAGCGTACCAGCCCGGGTATCTGAACCAGCAGGTGGCCCAAGGTCCCGACCGCCACGCCCACCGCCAATCCGTATACACCCATGGCCGGCGCAAGGAACACCGCCCCGGCGATGATGCCCAGGTTGTACATGACCGGCGCCAGGGCCGGCAGCAAAAAGTGCTGCCGGGCGTTGAGAATGCCCATCACCACACCGCTCACGCCAAAGATTACGGGTGTGAGCAGCATAAGGCGCATCAGATCGGCGGTAAGAACCTGGCGCGCCGGACCAAAGCCGGGGGCGATGATGGTCCGTACCAGCCAGGGGGCCATGATCGCGGCCAGGGCTGACAGGAGCGTGGTCAGGATCAGCACCAGGTTGATGACCGCGCTGGCCAGCCGCCATGCGCCGGCCTCATGGTCCTGGGACCAGTAGCTGGCAAAGGTGGGGATAAAAGCCGAGGCCAGCGCCCCCCCGGCCACGACCTGGAACAGGATGTCGGGCACGCGAAAGGCGGCCAGGTACGCGTCCAGATCGCCGCCGGTGCCGAACTGGTGGCTGATGACCATCTCGCGCAGCAGGCCCAGGGCCCGGCTCGCGACGAACAGGGCCATCACCAGCCCCGCTGCCCGGGCGATCTGCGCCTTGTCAGCGGCGCCCTGCTGTTCGCGCTCTGCGGTCACGCTGCCATCCTGCGGGCAGCCGAAAGACCAGACTTGGCTGTGCCGTCGGTGCTGTACCCTTCGGTTCTCCGTGTCTCCTGTGCCTCTGCGGTGAACTGGATCATGGCGTTACCGGAGTGACGAAACAACCAATGGCCACAACATCTCTTCCTGCTCCGGCAAGACCGTGCGGGGATCCAGTACCAGGCGGCCATCCTCGATGCGGGCGATCACCGGCGGCTCCCCGGTCCGCAGATGGGCTGCGGCTGCGTCAGGCGAACCGACCATCAGCGCCACCAGCCATGTGGGCAGCGTCTCGCCAGGCACGCTCCCCCCACCAACTGTCGAGCGCCCGCGTACGATCTCCGCTCCTATCCCCACCCTCCTCAGCTCGCGTACCCAGGTCGAGGCTCGCTCCTCCAGCATATCTTCCGATTGGCTGATCATGCGCCACACTGGTACCTTTTCCGTCGCTTCACCCAGCAAGTAATGGCGCAGCGTGGCTTGCAGCCCGGCCAGCGTCGTCTTGTCCACGCGCAGCGCGCGGGTCAGCGGGAATCGCTTCAAACGGCTGATGAGGTCTGTTCTGCCCAAGATTAGACCCGCCTGGGGGCCACCCAGGAGCTTGTCGCCGCTGCATGATACCAACGATGCCCCGGAGGCCACACTTTCCTGGATGGTTGGCTCGTGGGCCAGGCCATACGGCGCCGTATCCAGCAGTGTGCCGCTGCCCAGGTCGTCAAACAGGAACAAGTCCCGTTTACCAAGCAGTGCTACTAACGCTGCCAGCGGCGGCTCGTGGACAAAGCCCATCAGCTGGAAATTGCTGCGATGGACGCGCATCAGCGCCGCGGTATTCTCGGTGATGGCTGCCTCATAGTCGCTGGCATAGGTGCGATTTGTAGTGCCTACTTCGACCAGCGTGGCGCCGCTCTGGCGCATCACGTCGGGAATGCGAAAGCCACCGCCGATTTCCACCAACTGACCCCGGGAGATGATCACTTCCCGTCCCTGGGCAAAGGCCATCAGGATGAGCAGGACGGCAGCAGCGTTGTTGTTGACCACCAGCGCCGCCTCAGCGCCCGTCAACCGGCAGAGGGTCTCCTCGGCATGGACGTAGCGCGAGCCCCGCTGTCCTGCCTCGAGATCATACTCGAGGTTGGAGTAGCCCAAAGCCACGGCGTCCATCGCGGCGCGTGCTTCTGCGCTCAGCGGAGCGCGGCCCATGTTGGTATGGACGATCACCCCCGTGGCGTTGATGGCTGGCCGTAAGGTAGGCCGCAGCCGAGCCGCCAACCGCTCGTGTACTCCTTGGGCCAGCATCTCGTCGGACGGGCATAACTGGCCATCATGGATGTCTTGCCTCGCTTCCTCCAGCGTCTCTCGAATGGCTTCCACCGCCAGTTCGTGGCTCCAGCGGGCGGCCAGCGCCGCCACCTGCTCCGCCTGAAGCAGGCGGTCTACACTGGGCAGCTTGCGAAGTTCTTCCTGTTCGTTCGTTGAACCCTTCATCCAGTACCTTGTCCTTTCCGGCTACCAGCAGAAGGCGCCCTGCGCCGCTCCAATCTCCCTACGAGTCGCCTCCCATCCGCAGAATGAATACTTCGATGGCCAAAAAGATCAAGGCGATGATGAATGCAAAACCCAGGTTGAGGACACGGTGTGTCTGCAGCCAGGCATATGACGTCAGGCACAGCGCTCCCCAGACACTGTGCCGCAGGAAGCGCCAGGGGCTACGTGCCGCAGGATTGGTCCCAAAGCGATGGTTCAGGTAGGCCGTCACTGGGGCCAGTGTGGCGGCCAGCGACAGAAAGAGCAGGATGAAAAAGGATAGCCGGGATCCAGGCTGTTCCGGCCCGACCTGGCTCGTGAGCTGAAAAAGGCCCCACCAGCCAGCTACGGCCACAATGACCGCAAGCAACAGCACAAATCTGGTGCGCACCTGCCCCTTCCTTCGCGGTCTGCCATGGTGGGCGGATCACTGTTGGCTACCTGGTTCCCACCGGGCACGTCGTACCATGCCTCGCTACAGCCCCATTATACCCCAGAACGGCACAGGAGACCAAGAAGCCAGACAGACCTGCAGGAAGACACCGAGATTCGGGTTTTTGTACCCCGTGTGGCATAATCTGGAGGGTACCATCCAGTATCCGGTCATGGTGTCTGAATAACGGATGTCACTGGACGAGGTAGCGCGCATCTTGCTCGATGTGCTCGCTGGATTGGACTATGCCCACAGCGAGGGCATGATCCCCCGCGATGTCAAGCCCGCCAATATCCTGCCAAGCCGCCGTGGCCAGGCCGTGCTCACCGATTCTGGCATTGCCCAGATCGTCGGCGGCACGCGCTACACAGCCTCGGGTGCGTTGATGGGTACCTTGAACTACATGTCACCCGAGCAGGGCCTGGCTGTGGCCTATGGAGCTGCTGGCCCTGGCCTCAGGCTTCTTGTTCGCTGCCATCTATATGCAGAGTATCTGGCTGGTCATCTCGGCCATCATTGTCGGACTCAATGCCCTGGCCTTCCAGTTCTCCGCCATCACCGGGCTGTGACACTGGTGGCCGGTGGGGCTTTTGGGACCCGCTATACTCCTGCTCTCGGGCTCTGTCCTGCTGGCATGGGGGATGGCGCGCTACCTCTTGCTGCCCAGATCTGCGCTAGAGTGATATCAAGCCAGACATGAGACACAACTGGCCCATGACGACGACACCCACGATCATGAGTTGGCTCAACCGAGGCCAAATACAAAGAACCAGAGAATCACGACGCCAAAGGACACGACATAGGTCAGGGGATATACCCAGTCCAGCACGTTATCAATTCGCTCCGCCAGGTCAGCTTTGTCCTGCATCTCCAACCGCCGCAGAAACACATTGTAGACGATCACAAAGGCGTTGACAATGAACATGATGACCATCACCGAGTCCAGAAAGGTCAGATAGCCCAATCGGGGAAAGTCTTCGGCCAGGCTCCAACTGAAGGCGATGAACAGCAACAGGTTGGCGCTGGCAACCTCGATCCGCCGGCCATAGTCCCGGAGGAAGAATGTGACCCATGACACGACAATGATCAGCAGGATGGGGACAAAGACGCGCAGGATATAGTAGCCCAAGTGGCGCGGCGCCTCAAAACTGAAGGTGAAACGGGAGGTCGTGGGGCCGCCCCTGGTTTTTTCGCTGGTGATGCTGGTCTGAAAGTCCGTCAGGGCATACTCGTCCTCGCCGTGCTCCGGGCTGATCTCGGTAAAGCCCTCCAAGTCGGCATAGTGATAGTACTCCTCGGGGTAGAGCGCGTCAACCCGGATCACAAACTGCTGGGTATCAAAAGGATACTGCCTAAAGTCGAAATCGACCTGAAAATCCGTCGTGAAGCGTTCAAAATAGCTGGCACGCCCGTCGGCAAAAACGACCAGGTCCCGGTTCTGGATCCAGCGGTTGCCCTGCTGGTTCTGCAGGCTGAAAGCAGGCCATCTCCCCCCAAACTCATCCAGAAATTGGCTGAAGGTTTCCTGGGTATAGGTCTTGAGAACGCATTGGCAGGTGTCAGGACTAAAGGCAAGGGTCGGGTCGGCCCATTCCATCTGCAAGCTGGATACCGCCGTGAAAAACTCCTGCTGCGAAACCACATCGATGATCTGTTCCACGCGCATGCCGACCTGGACCTCTACGGGCGCTCGAATCACCACCCGCCCATCGGGCTCTGCCTGTCCAGCCATCACTTCAGGCACGTTGATGCCCACCAGCAGGCGATAGTCGCCACTGGTCACACGTTCGTCCCCGCAACAGCTGGTGATCTCGAGCCTGTAGTTCTGGGCTGCTTCAGGAAAGGTGTACTGCAGGCTGGCCCGAGGCTCGCTGCCGCCCAGGTTTCCGACGCGGATCGGCTTGCGGGCAAAGTTCTGCAGCTCGATGATGGGCGCCAGATCCCCCGACGTCGCTTCGACAAAAGCATACAGGGTATCCCCAGGTCGAAGGCCTTGTAGCTCCACAAAAGTGGACCTCTTTTCCGGCGTGAGGGATCCAGAGACCTCCTGGACACCGGCCCCGAGCGGTGTGGCTTCGGCGTCCAACACCGCAATGGTGTCGCCGGTGGACATGGTTTCGCCATTGGGCGTTTCCCCGCCGGCCAGGACATCTGGAACGTCCAGCCCGATCAGCAGATGGTACTCGCCAAAGGTCTGCCCTCCAGCTACTGCCAGTGCTCCGGTGACCAGCAGCCGGTAATCGCCGTCAGTCGGTACCTCGAACTCGAGGGCCGCCGACAGCCCCCCACCGCTATCATCATCCCAGGCCAACGTGAACTCGTCGCGGACTTGGTCCAGCGCTTCCAGTGGGTCTAACCCACCGGCGACAGCCTCATCCAGGGCAGTTTCGGCTGACATTTCCAGCGCCGCGGGATCGGCATCCGTCTCTACCACACCCATGATGGGGTCCAAGTTGCCTGATATGCCATCCACTCGAACGTAGAGCGTCTGGCCCGCCTGAAGATCGGGTAGACGATACAACACAATCTCCCCGGGCTCGATCCTACCGGTCAGCTCTTGAACCGGCCCATCGCCCTGAGCCAAGGCTGGACCCATGCCGAGGGTCAAGGTCAGCCCCACAAGTAGAAAGGGCAACAGCCACTTTGGACAGCGGCCAGAGATAAAGCGGTAGTCAATCCTTTGCATATGTACAGTCCAAATCTGTTCCCAGGTAATGCCGGGACTCTCAAACGAGAGCCTTTGAGTCCATCGTACTGTCTCTCAATGCGAAGCGGTGAACTCATGATACCATGAATTAGCCCGCTGGGCAAAGGCTCGGCGTAGGGACAAGAACTGTCCTCGAGTGCTGCCTGCACGGGATCTGCAGAATGCAAAACGCGAGACGTGATTTCACGCCTCACGTCCTCGCGTTCTACACTGTCAATCCGCCTCCAGGTACGGTAGGATCTTCCGGTTGCCTGGAAGCGTACAGAAGAACTTATCTAGGCTTCCTCCCCCGCGTCCGCCTCTTCCGCTTCTTCGACTTCGACGACCTCTTCCTCAGGTACGGAAGCGCCGACGGCATAGACCGTGCCCTCTTCGGTGGCGATCAGGGCCTCGCCCACGGTGCCGTCTTCAGTCGTGACCATGTTGCCGGCGATGAGCCCGTCCTCGGTAATGATCAGACGGCTGGACTCAACCCCATCCTCGCCCGTGGACACCCGGGCCGCGGCAAAGGCATCGGTTGTACTCAGCGCGGTGTAGGCAACCTCGCGCCCGGCGTCGAGCTGGGCGGAGACGTCGGCCGCAATCTCCTCGGTAAAGACGTCCGCGTCGGCCTCGGCCATCTGTTTCTCCAACTCGGCCACCCACTTGTGCTCGACGATGGCGATGATGGCCGAGGTGCCGGGCTTGAGCCCTTCGCCCACTTTTTTCAGCCGCTCGTCGGAAAAGCCTGAATCGCGCAGCTTGGCGGCCAGCCCGCCGATCAGAGCGCCAACTGCGCCGGTCACCAGGGCCCCCGGGCCGAGCAGGATGCCAGCGGCAGCGCCGATGGCGCCCCCAGCCACGGCGCCCTTGCCACCACCCCAGTCGCCTGTCTCCTTGATGTGGAGCTTGTTCTTTTCGTCGCGGCGGATGACAGCGGCATTCTGGATGCCTATCAGGCCCGCCCACTTGGCTTCCTTCAACTCCTGCAGGGCCTCGTCGGCGGCCTTTTCCTCGTTGAACGCAGCAATGAGCATCTGAACTGGAACATCACTCATCATAGAACCTCCCTTTGAAATAGTGATTGTTTTCTGGTCTTATTGTAGCACGAACGCCGCAACCGCACATCAGCCGATCGTACAGTCTTTTACCTATACAAATGTACAGTCTTTCGTTGGAACGAGCTTTTTGCCTCCTTGGACGGCCTCATTGTGTTCAGTGTGACTGGGCTTCACCCCCCCAGAAAGTGGGCGCATTGACAACCACTACAAACCGTGATACGGTATCTCTGCTGATCCGCCGTAGGCAACGCACTGTTATGTCAATCATCCGGAACTACAATCCGGCCTCCGTGAACTTGATGGAAGCGGATTGGACTGAAAGCTGAAAGGTGGTCCGAACATGATGACATTGAAGCCACACCCTCGTACTCGTAATGCATGGCTGCGAAACGACATGCCCTTGGTCGTCAAGGCGCCGCATCTCAACGGCGATTCTGTACCGGCATCGGTGGGTACGGCCCTCGACTTGTTGGGTGGCCTGGAGAGGACGATTCGGCCAGGCGACGAGGTGATGATCAAACCCAACTTGAACTGCTCGTATGCCCTGCCGCTTTCGACGGAACTGGGCTTTTTGGCCGCGATGGCATCATCGTGAAGGCTGAGGCCATTGGTCACAAGTTAAGGATCTGATGAATCTGTCAAGTCGAGCAGCTCAAGTGGAGACGGTCGATGTTTCCGTTTGCGTTTGACAACCCCGAGCAACTTTGCATTGTCGGCCAGGTAGACGACGGGGTCGTCCGTTTCGCCCCGATGGTACGCTTGGGCGAAGTAATAGATGCTCCGGTAGACCATCTCCATAGAAATCGCTGCAAACGGCTTGTTCAGATGTTCGGCGATAGCGTCCGTCAAGTCGACCAAAATAGCATACAACAACCAGGTGGCCCACAACTCAAGCTCGACACCGTTCTGCGAGCCAACCCAGAAGTATGCCAGACCCAGCAACCGCTTGACGATGTTGTACGCATCTTCGATTCGCCAGCGCTGCCAGTAAAGTGCCACCACGTAGGGCGCCGGCAAACGCTCCGTATCCAATTCATTGGTCAGGTAGCGGTACCACTTGCCCTGGTACAGAACCTGGATGAGGCGAACCAACTTCCGGTCGTCGCCCTTGCCAATCCAAACCAGGATTTCGTGGACTTGGGCAGTCCGCTGCAGATAACGTTCGACCTCATAGGCCAGGTTACTCTTGGCTCGTGTCACGAAAGTGATGCCTGCCGTCGTCAGTAGTAGGTCCCACTCACGTTCCAGACGCGGATCGCATACTGGTCCGGAGGTGTGACCCGGGAGGAGCCGGGCTCCCCATTATCGGTGACGTCTACCTGGAACTGGTAGTTGCCGCCGATGCTGCATAACACGCCGGTCAGCCGGTCCACGGCCTGGACAGTGTTCTTGCCGGTAATGGTGGCCTTGCAGCCGCCGGTGGTGTTCGCGCGGCAATCATAGATGTTCAGGCCCTGCATGGCGTCGCTCTTGATGATCCAGTCATAGGCCCGCTCACCCGCTGGCGCGTTCGGCAAGATCGTGCTCAGGTCTGTGGTGACGCGGTAGACGAAGAGGCTGTTGCCCTGGACCCGGCCTTTTTTGAGGAACTTGGCTGCAAAGCCAAAGTTGACGCGGCCGCTCGTGATCGGGTCGATCAACCAGCCTCCGCCGGCGGCCATCCCCGTGCTCGGGTCGTTCACCAGGACGATTACTGTCTCAAATGGGGCCGCATAGTAGGGATTGACTACCAGGCTGACCTTCACCTGGAAGGGATCTGACGCAGGGAGGTCCACGGTACAACTGCCATACCCTTTCCCATTGGCGACGTTGCCTATTTCTGCCGTGCACCCGGCCAGGGGCGTGATGAAGGTCGTGTCGTCGAAGCCAAAGACCTGGAGCAGGACTCCCTGCCCGCTGAGATGGTCGCCCAGTGAGCCGTCCTGCTGCTCCTCCAGAGTGGCAGCCAACGTCACCCTCGCCCTGGCCCCTTCTCTGGCAGTCGTGACCTGCGTATCGCCAGTGTAGGCGATTTCCGCACGCTCCTTGGTGTTCTCGAAGGGATCCGAGTCACTGCTTCCCAGGTACAGGGCATCTTTAGCAAAACTCGACACCACATCCAGCGCGCCGCCCGGCTGGCCCAGCAGGATGCTGCCCTTGGCCAGGCCGACGGCATTCGTGGTGGCGGAGGTCGACTGCGTGCCGATGGTGAAGCCGATCGTCTTGCCAGCGAGAGGTGCGCCCTGAAGACTGCCGCCGCCGTCGTCGGTCAGTATGGCCTAGACGACGGTCGAATCGGAGTACTGTGTTGAAGTGCTGCCGCTGTAGACGAGGGCTGTGGGCCGCTTCTGCACAGTGATCTTGATCGCCTCCTCATCGCAGAGCGGGTCCGAGACGTCGCGTGTTGCACCGTTGTCGCAGACCTTCACCGTGAGGGTGCGATCCCCGATCTGGCTTGAGGTAGGCGTCCAGGCGAAGGCGCCGCCTGCCGTGATGCTGGCGCCGGTTGGGTCGCCCGCCAGGCTGAAGGTCAGCGCGTTGGCCGGGCGGTCTGGATCGGTAGCCGTGGCGCTGAACGTGAGCTTGTTGCCCCAGGTCGCCGACGGTGTCGAGGGCGGGTGGGCTGTTGACCTCGTGCACAGTCACGGCAATGGTCTCGCTGTCGCACAGCCCAGGCGCCCCGTTGTCGCAGACCTTGACGGTTAGGGGGTAGCTGCCAGGCCCCTGCTCCTCCGTCGGGGTCCAGGTGCCGGATAACAGCCCGCAGACCGTCGCATTCAGGACGCAGGTCTCGTACTCGATGGCGTTGCCGGTGTACGTGCCGCCCTGCGGCATATAGGTGCTCCGCAGTGGTTGCGGATCGTGCCGTCGTTGGTGATCGTCCCTTGGAGAGCCAGCAGGGCATAGGTTTCAAAGACACCGGTCCCGGTGTTGTGGAGCGTGGTGCCGGCGGGGATGGTCAGGTCGGCCATGATTGGAATCGGGTTGACTGGTCGCCAGGCACTTCCCCCACCCGCCACTGTGCAGGTCTTGGAACCCTTGTTCCAGGTGCCGGGTAGCGCCGCGCACGAGGTCGCATCAAGGGTCGTGGCTTGCGCCGAGACAGGTTCAGCCAGCGGTCCGGCCGAGACGACTGGCAATAATCTTGCTGACAATAGAGCAACTACGATGCTTGGCCCCAAGTGTTTCATGTTCTTTCTTCCTTCTCCCTGTCTCTGTATCTCCCCTTCTTTGCCGGCCGCATCCGTCACAAAGAACTGGAACAACTCCGCCAACCCGGCAAGGCGCCGCCCCGGGTCCTTACCCACTGATGCCGTTGCGAACTGACGCTAGATCATGGGACCAGCTCGATCTCGCTGGGCTGCCAGGTTTTGTCGAAGAATGGCTCCAGCGGGCCGTAGAGGCGCAGGAGCACGAACCAGCCCCTGCCGGGGATGGTCTGGATCCAGTTGCCGCGCGCCACGCCATCGGGCTGCTCGGGAGCAAAGTATACCGTCGTGGAGCCGTCGGCGTTGGGCTCGGCGGCGGGCGACGGATAGCTCTGGCTGCCGGCGCGCGGATAGCGCTGCGGCGTGTCGAGCATGGAGCGCGTCTGGTTGTCGTAGAGCGTCAAGGACCAGAAGTTCGCCGCAGGAATGTCCTCCGGCAGCGTCACCTTGTAGGTCTTGGCCCCGTCAAAGTACGCCTTGTTCGCATCCACCGTGGCCATAAGATATTGCGAGCCGATTCCGCTCAGGAGCATGCCCTCGGCCGGGCTGACCATGATGACGCCGTAATGGAAATTGGTTCGAGCATCCAGCATGCGGTAGCCGGTGGGCGGGAAGGTCTTGACGCCTTCGGGCGTGCGCACGCCGTCCTGGACCGGCCCCTCGATCACCGGAGGCGGGGTCTCGAAATCGTAGCCGCTGATGGTCAGCGTCAGCGGCATCCAGGCCGAGCCGGGGTAATAGTACCAGCCCGGATCGCGAGGACTCATGAAGAGGCTGCGCGCGGTGGCGTTGGCGACCTCGACCGCTTCGGTGAGGATCCTCTTCATCCGGGCGTCGGGCGCAAAGGGCTGGCCCTTGACGATGCCGATGGCGGCGATGGAACCCATCAACTCGGGGTCCAGCGAGCCGGCCGGCTGCTGCTGCACGACCTCGTTGAGCATCTCGTAGTAGCTAAAGTCGTTGGGCGGGATGGTGTTCATCACCTTGCCGCTGACGTCGTGGAAGACGGTCTCGGGCGGCGGCGTGATCGATCCGAGTTGCAGCCTCGCCGCGCAGGAACGTGGCGAAGGACGTGCCGACCCCGCCGGCCTCGTAGGGATAGATCTTGAGGAGCTTGCGGATCTGCTCGGCCGCCGGCTTGGGATCGTTGTTCTCCAGGAACATGCGGCCAAACCACATGACGTACGTGGTCTCGGCTTGGGCGATGAAGAACCCGCCCTCCGGCAGCGGGCCGTCGTAGCCGGGCGGCAGAATCAGGTATTTCCCGCCCAGACCGCGATCGGGACCGGGCCCGCCAAGGTCGATCACCCAGCGGAACCAGTAGTCGTTGATGGCGCCGAGGTACTTGGGTGGTGCCTCCAGCACCATGGGGCCACCGGTGAGGTCGAGGAAACCACCGGTATAGACCGTGTCCGCGTTGGTCGTCAGGATCACCGACTTGGCGTCCATCAACTCGGAGAAGATGAGGGCCTCGTTGTCCGCCACGCCGGCCTCGAGCCAGCCCTGGTGCATGGCGTGCATGCTGACGCCCTGTACGGCGTTGACGAACGCCTCGAAGGCGTGTGTAAAGTCCAGGTTGTCATAGACCCTATCGAGCGTCTCCTGGCTCGGCATGCCGTCGGTGAACTCCAGGGTGCCGATTCGGGACTCGAACTTGTCGGGTGTCGTGATCCTCGACGGATAGATCGGATGCTTCATCGTTTCCTCCTTGTTCGTCTTGCAGAATCTCTACGGGGCGTCCAATCTCCCCAGGGTCAGAGCGCTTGCGCTCTTGGTCGCGTTCTTTCCTCAGCTCCTCAGAACCGTTGGCGTCTTGATGTATTCAGGCTAGCAACTGCGCTCTCCGCCTATCCCTCTACCTCGAATGGTTCGGACCCTGCGTCTTCTTCTCCCTGCCCTCGCCTCTCTCCGGCGGCGATCTGGCGGATCTGGTTCAGTGTCAGCGATTGGGCTGCCCGCCCTGAAAGCAGCACCGCCTGGTTGTGCTCTGTGTCCAGGCCGACCATTAGCGGGGGCGGGTCCTTGACCAGCAGCGGCAGGACGTGGCTTTCACTGGTGCCGGTCCGGTCGAAGATGAGCACATCGGGCGTATGCTCGAGCAGCCGCTGCCCGGCCTCTGCCCACGTCCTGGCCCGCTCTACTTGCACTCCTGGAACCTCAGCCAGGCCCGCGGCCACACCCGACAGCAACAACGACTGGCCGTACAGCAAAACCGTTCGCGCGCTCATGCTTTCGGTATAGCAGTTGACGAGGCGTTTGTAACCTACCCGCGGGGATAGAAAAAGGATAGTCTCGCCAGCCGTGAGACTATCCCTGGGGATAGGGAGGGATAGGGCCGACTTTTCCTGGGGATGGGGGCAGAGGGGGTGACAGGGAGACACGGGGACACGGAGACGAACAGACGCGGAGGAGGTCTCCCTACGCCCGAGGCGCCCTGCCACTCTCTCCCAGTGTCTCTTTGTCTGAGTGTTACCCCATCGCTGCGCCCATCCGCTGTGGTGGGCGTAGGTGACCACCTGCTCGCGGTCCTTGAGGTGCAGGCGTTGCAGCACCTCGCCCATGTGATACTAGACTGTGTGCTCGCTCAACTGGGGCCAAAGATCCTGAGATTCAGGCCTCTGTCTGATCAATTCTGATCCGCTATCAGGTGCCCGGCACCCTGCCGGGTGCCGGGCACCTGATGCAGCTATGGTACTGTCACGGTGCCGCAGTCGGCCGCTCCTGGCTCGAAGACAAAGGCGTCTTTGGTCACGTTGGTGACACATAGCTCATAGAGGCCGGGTACGGGCGAGGTGCGCAGGGTGAACTTGGCCACTCCTTTCCGGTTTGTCTTGGCCGTCTGCTCCACCACCAAACCGTTGGGCCCAGACCACTTTGCAGTGACCACCGCCCTGCTGAGGGCCCTGGGATCTCCATTGGCAATGGTCACCTGTCCGGTGAATCTGGACGTGCGCCTGCTGGCTTTGACGCTGATCGTGATGTCCTGGACATGCAGGCCCGGCGTGTCGCAGGCGTCGCCCACGCCGTCGTTGTCGGCGTCCGCCTGGTTGGGGTTGTAGACCGCAGGGCAGTTGTCCTCGTCGCCGCAAACTCCATCCCCGTCAGCATCGTTGTTTGCATCGTAGGGGCACTGGTCGTTGCAGTCCGCCGTACCATCGCCATCCGAGTCGACATCGGCCACACCACAGCCGCAGGTCCCCGGCTCGGTCTTGAGCGGATCAGTGGGGCACTGGTCGTTGCAGTTCGGCGTGCCGTCGGCATCCGTGTCAGTGTCGGCTACCCCGCAGCCGCAGATCCCTGGCTCCGTTTTGAGCGGATCGGCAGAGCAGAGATCGTTGCAGTCCGCCGTGCCGTCGCTGTCCGAGTCAATGTCTGCCTGACCACAGCCGCAGGCGCCCGGCTCGGTCTTGAGTGGGTCGTTGGGGCACTGGTCGTTGCAGTCCGGCACGCCGTCGCCGTCCAAGTCTGTGTCGGCCACACCACAGCCACAGGTGCCCGGCTCGGTCTTGTCCGGGTCGGCCGGGCACTGGTCGTTGCAGTTCGGCGTGCCGTCGCCATCCGAGTCGGTGTCGGCCACGCCGCAGCCACAGACACCTGGCTCGGTCTTGGCTGGATCGGTGGAGCAGAGGTCGTTGCAGTTCATCGTGCCATCGCCGTCCGAGTCAATGTCTGCCTGACCACAGCCGCAGGCGCCCGGCTCGGTCTTGAGTGGGTCGTTGGGGCACTGGTCGTTGCAGTCCGGCACGCCGTCGCCGTCCAAGTCGGTGTCGGCCACGCCGCAGCCACAGACACCTGGCTCGGTCTTGGCTGGATCGGTGGAGCAGAGGTCGTTGCAGTTCATCGTGCCATCGCCGTCCGAGTCGATGTCGGCCTGACCACAGCCGCAGGCGCCCGGCTCGGTCTTGAGCGGATCAGTGGGGCACTGGTCGTTACAGTCCGCTGCACCATCGCCATCCGAGTCGATGTCGGCCTGACCACAGCCGCAGGCCCCCGGCTCGGTCTTGAGTGGGTCCTCGGGGCACTGGTCGTTGCAGTCGGGCACGCCGTCGCCGTCCGTGTCAGCGTCGGCCTGACCGCAGCCACAAGCGCCTGGCTCGGTCTTGAGCGGATCGTTGGGACACTGGTCGTTGCAGTCCGGCGTGCCGTCGCCGTCCGAGTCGGTGTCGGCCACGCCGCAGCCGCAGACACCCGGCTCGGTCTTGAGCGGGTCGTTGGGGCACTGGTCGTTGCAGTTCGGCGTGCCATCGCCGTCCGTGTCGACATCAGCCACACCGCAGCCGCAAACGCCAGGCTCGGTCTTGTCCGGGTCGGCCGGGCACTGGTCGTTACAGTCCGGGGTGCTGTCGCCGTCCGAGTCGGTGTCGGCCACGCCGCAGCCACAGACACCTGGCTCGGTCTTGGCTGGATCGGTGGAGCAGAGGTCGTTGCAGTTCATCGTGCCATCGCCGTCCGAGTCGATGTCGGCCTGACCACAGCCGCAGACCCCGGGCGCGACCTTGAGGGGATCGGCGGGGCACTGGTCGTTGCAGTCCGGCGTGCCGTCATCATCGGAATCGGTGTCGGCCACACCACAGCCACAGGTGCCCGGCTCGGTCTTGTCCGGGTCGGCGGGGCACTGGTCGTTGCAGTTCGCCGTGCCGTCATCATCGGAATCGGTGTCGGCCACACCACAGCCACAGGTGCCCGGCTCGGTCTTGTCCGGGTCGGCGGGGCACTGGTCGTTGCAGTTCGGCGTGCCGTCGCCATCCGAGTCGGTGTCGGCCACGCCGCAGCCACAGGTGCCCGGCTCGGTCTTGTCCGGGTCGGCCGGGCACTGGTCGTTGCAGTCCGGCGTGCCGTCGCCGTCCGAGTCGGTGTCGGCCACGCCGCAGCCACAGGTGCCCGGCTCGGTCTTGTCTGGGTCGGCCGGGCACTGGTCGTTGCAGTCCGGCGTGCCGTCGCTATCCGTGTCGACATCCGCCACACCGCAGCCGCAGGTGCCCGGATCGGTCTTGTCCGGGTCGGCCGGGCACTGGTCGTTGCAGTTCGGCGTGCCGTCGCCGTCCGAGTCGGTGTCGGCCACGCCGCAGCCACAGGTGCCCGGCTCGGTCTTGTCTGGGTCGGCCGGGCACTGGTCGTTGCAGTCCGGCGTGCCGTCGCTATCCGTGTCGACATCCGCCACACCGCAGCCGCAGGTGCCCGGATCGGTCTTGTCCGGGTCGGCCGGGCACTGGTCGTTGCAGTTCGGCGTGCCGTCGCCATCCGAGTCGGTGTCGGCCACGCCGCAGCCACAGGTACCTGGCTCGGTCTTGAGCGGATCAGTGGGGCACTGGTCATTGCAGTCCGCCGTGCCGTCGCCGTCCGAGTCGACGTCGGCCTGGCCACAGCCGCAGGCCCCCGGCTCCGTCTTGAGTGGGTCGTTGGGGCACTGGTCGTTGCAGTCCGGCGTGCCGTCACCATCGGCATCGGTGTCGGCCACACCGCAGCCGCAGGCCCCCGGCTCGGTCTTGTTGGGGTCGCTGGCGCAGGCGTCACAGGCATCGCCCACGCCGTCGCCGTCGGCGTCCGCCTGGTTGGCGTTGGCCACGCTCGGGCAGTTGTCCTGGTCGTTGCAGACTCCGTCACCATCCGCATCCGAACAACTGGCGGTGTTGGTGAAGGTGCAGGTCACCGTCTCGTCGGCATCGAGATCGATGGTGGCGGTCCGAGTGCTTGTATTTTGCGTGGTCGCGTCGCCGGCCTCGGTCGAGGTGCAGGTGATGGCGGTGAGGGTGAAACCCGTGGCGGCGGCCTCGACGACGCTGTAGGACCCCGGGGTCAGCCCGGAGAAGGTCCTCTCGTTGGGTAGCGTGCCATCGGCGTCGTCGTCCAGGCTGAAAGCGCCCAGGCCGCCGCTGAAGGAAAAGTCGGTCGAGCCGTTGGGCACCGTGTCCTTCTTGACGACGATGGTGCCGACGCAGAGATCGACCGGGTCGGGGTTAATGTAGGAGTAGTCCAGCGTGATCGAGCCAGCACAATACTTATTGAGGGTGCCGTAGTCAGAAAAGTCGGTCTTGCTGTAGTTGTCGATCCTGCCGGGACCGCTCGTGCCGGGACGAATCACGCCCCTCTTGTGTTCGATCAGCCCGGCGTTGAACACGCGGCTGCCGGAACCTAGTTCGAGCACACTGTAAGAATCGTCGTTCGTGATCACGGCATTATTGTCGTTGTGCACCTCCGAGAACGAGCTGTTGGGGAGGATGATGGAACCGTAGTTGTTCACCGCGCCCTGATTGACCAGACTGCCGTACGATATCGTGGTGGCTAGAGGCTTGCCGACATAGGTGGCTCCGTGGTTGACAAAGCTGCTGCCACTCTTGTTCGTGAAGGTGCAGTTTTCGATGAGATTGAGGATGTAGCGGTTGGTGAACACACCCTCGTTGACAAGGCCTGGTGCGCTGGAGCCGCCGCACGTCCAGTCTGCGTAGATATCGTTGTAGAGCGTACCCGTGCTCTTGTTGGTGAGGTTCACTGCCATGAAAGTCCCCAGGTTGGTGATCGCCCCGTGGTTGGTCAGTGACTCGTGCACGGACATGGAAGACTCTTTGTTGATCGTCATCGTGCCATGGTTCGTAGTCGACGTGTCGATGGCCGCGAAGAAGATTCCCCCGGGATCGTCCTCACTCTTCGAGATATTAAGTGTGCCGGTGTTGGTGAAGGAGCCGTACACCCCCGCGGGGAGGATCGAGTTATCCAGTTCGCCATAGACGGTTAGAGTGGCCGCATTGGTGAAGACGTTGTAGTTCGCGAGCGTAGCGCCGTAAGTCACTACGAGCGACCCGTTGTTGTTGAGCGTGCCGAGGTTCTTCAGGCCGTCGGTGCCCGGGGTCCTGTGGTTGATGGCCCCGTTGTTGGTGAGCGTGCCGCCACTGTTGGTGCCAAGCGCGCCGCCCTGCAAGTTGAGCGTGCCATTTACCGTCAGCGTGCCGTTGACGACGATTGACTGGTACGTGAGTACCCCGAGCACATCGCCCGCCGGGACCTGTCCGCTGTTGCCGGCCGGAATGGTACATGTATTCCCACTCCAACTGCCATTCAGCCGATACGCGCAATAGGTAGCATTCAGTGTGGTGCTCGCGCCGTATACGGAGACCGCGGGAACCGCGACCATCAGGATCATCATCAGCGAGAGATAGATCAGCCGTTTCATCCTTTCCTCCTTTGTCTGTTGCTTCTTCCAAGTTCTGGGTCTGGTTAGGTCCTGCAGGCAAGTAGCGCTGGTTTTCTGGCCCCGAAAGGTGCCCTCCTTACTTCTTGGCTTTCACCTGGATATTGCCGCCCTCGATATCCAAGGGGGCAAGCAGGCTCCCCTTGCCATCATAGGTATTGCCCAACTCGTAGTAGGTCCCAGTGACGTTCCAGACCCGGATCGCATACTGGTCTGGACTTGTAACCCGGGAGGAGCCGGGCTCCCCATTATCGGTGACGTCTACCTGGAACTGGTAGTTGCCGCCGATGCTGTATAGCACGCCGGTCAGCCGGTCCACGGCCTGCACGGTGTTTTTGCCGGTGATGGTGGCCTTGCAGCCGCTCGTGGTCTTGTTCTCGCAGTCGTAGATGTTCAGGCCCTGCATGGCGTTGCTCTTGATGATCCAGTCATAGGCCCGCTCTCCCGCCGGCGCGTCCGGCAGGATCGTGCTCAGGTCTGTGGTGACGCGGTAGACGAACAGGCTGTTGCCCTGGACCCGGCCCTTTTTCAGGAACTTGGCTGAAAGGCCAAAGTTGACGCGGCCGCTCGTGATCGGGTCGATCAACCAGCCCCCGCCGGCGGCCATCCCCGTGCCCGGGTCGTTCACCAGGACGATCACGGTCTCAAATTGGGCCGCATAGTAGGGATTGGCTACCAGGCTGACCTTCACCTGGTAGGGATCTGACGCGGGGAGGTCCACGGTGCAACTGCCATACCCCTTCCCGTTGGCGACGTTGCCTATTCCCGCCGTGCACCCGTCCAGGGGGGTGGCGTAAGTCGTGTCGCCGAAGCCAAAGACCTGGAACAGGACCTGCTGCCCAGCGAGCTGGTCGCCCAGCGAGCCGTCCTGGCGCTCCTCCAGCGTAGCAGCCAACGTCACCGTTGCCCTGGCTCGCTCCCTTGCGGTCGTGACCTGCGTGTCGCCGGTGTAGACTATCTCCGCGCCCTCCTTGATGAGCTGGAACAGGTCTGAGTCACTGCTGCCCAGGTAGAGAGCGTCCCCGACAAAGCTGGACGCCACAGCCAGCGCGCCGACTGGCTGGTCCAGCAGGATGCTGCCCTTGGCCAGGCCGTTGGCGTCGGTGGTCGCGGAGGTGGACTGCGTGCCGAGGGTGAAGCCGATGGTCTTGCTTGCGAGCGGTGCGCCCTGCAGGCTGCCGCCGCCGTGGTCGGTCAGTGTGGCCTGGACGGCGGTCGAATCGGAGTACTGCGTTGACGTACTGCCGCTGTAGACCAGGGCCGTGGGCCGCTTCTGCACCGTGATCGTGACGGCCTCCTGATCGCAGAGCGGGTCCGCGACGCCCCGCGTCGCGCCGTTGTCGCAGACCTTCACCGTGAGGTTGTGATCCCCGATCTGGCTTGAGGTAGGCGTCCAGGAGAAGGCGCCGCCCGTCGTAATACTGGCGCCGGTTGGGGCGCCCACCAGGCTGAAGGTCAGCGCGTTGGCCGGGCGGTCGGGGTCGCTCGCCGTGGCGGTGAACGCCAGCTCGTTGCCCCAGGTCGCCGTTTGGTCGCCGAGTGGGTCGAGGGCGGGTGGGCTGTTGACCTCGTAGACGGTTACGACAATGGCCTCGCTGTCGCACAGCGGAGACGAGCCGTTGTCGCAGACCTTCACGGTGAAGGGGTAGGTGCCGGGCCCCTGGTCCTCCGCCGGTGTCCAGGAGAAGGCGCCGCCCGCCGTGATGCTGGCGCCGGCCGGGGCGCCCACCAGGCTGAAGGTCAGCGTGTTGGCCGGCAGGTCGGGGTCGGTGGCCGCCGCTGTGAAGGTCAACGCCGTCATCTCATCCACCGACCTGGAGCTGATGTCGCCGAGCACCGG
Source organism: uncultured Chloroflexia bacterium (assembly GCA_963700285.1). Classification (GTDB taxonomy): domain Bacteria; phylum Chloroflexota; class Anaerolineae; order JAAYZQ01; family JAAYZQ01; genus CAWANP01. The sequence continues at coordinate 628,976 of CAVOXA010000010.1, forward strand.
CGCCCGGTTGACCTCGCGGACGGTGACGGTGAGCCCTTCCTCGCCGCAGAGGGCTGGCGACCCGTTGTCACAGATCCTGACCTTGAAGCTGTAGTCGCCGGGCCCCTGGGCTTCGGTCGGCGTCCAGGAGAACTCGCCGTTGTCCGTGATGGTGGCGCCTGCCGGGGCGGCCACCAGGCTGAAGGCGCTCAGGGTGTTGGCCGCACCTGTCCCGCTGTCCGGGTCGCTCGCCGCCGCGGTAAAGGTCAGCGCGGTCATTTCATCCACGGACCTGTCGCTGATGGGGACAATGACCGGCGCCCGGTTGACCTCGGCCACGGCCACGGTGATCGCCTCCTCGTCGCACAGCGCAGGCGTCCCGCTGTCACAGACCTTGACGGTGAGGGGGTAGCCGCCGGCGCCCTGGGCTTCGGTCGGCGTCCAGGAAAAGGCCCCGCCCGCCGTGATGCTGGCCCCGGACGGGGCGCCCACCAGGCTGAAGGTCAGTGTGTTGGCCGCGCCCGTCCCGGTGTCCGGATCGGTCGCCATAGCGGTGAAGGCCAGCGCGGTCATCTCGTCCACGGTCTTGTCGCCGATGGCGTCGAGCACCGGCGCGCGGTTGACTTCGGTCACGGACACGGTGATCGTCTCCTCGTCACATAGGACAGGTGTGACATGGTCGCAGACCTTGACGGCGAAGGTATAGGTTCCGGCGCCCTGGGCTTCGGCCGGCGTCCAGGAGAAGCTGCCCCTCTCCGTGATGCTGGCGCCGGACGGGGCGCCCACCAGGCTGAAACTCAGTACGTTGTCGGGGTAGTCGGGATCGGTAGCTGTGGCCGTGAAGGTCAGCGCCGTCATCTCGGCCAACGACTTGTTGCCAATGGCGCCCAGCGCCGGGGCCTGGTTGACCTCGCGCACGGTCACGGTGATTTCTTCGCTGTTACACCCGGTAGGATTCCCGTTGTCGCACACCCTGACCCTGAAGGTGTAGTCGCCGGGCCCCTGCTGCTCCGTCGGCGTCCAGGTGAAGGCGCCGCCCGCCGTGATGCTCGCGCCGGCCGGGGCCTCCACCAGGCTAAAGGTAAGCGTGTTGGCGGCGCTGTCCGGATCGCTGGCCGTGGCCGTGAAGGTCAGCGCGGCCAGCTCGTTCACACCCTTGCCGCCGATGGCGCCCAGCACCGGGGCATCGTTGACGCAGGCCACCGCGATGCTCACCGTCGCCACATTGCTGTACAGCGCCCCATCATACGCCTTGTAGGTGAACGAGTCGGAGCCGCAGTAGTTCGCCGCCGGGGTGTAGCTGAAGGAGCCATTGGCACTCAGCGTCACGCTCCCGTGCGCCGGGTTGGCGACCTTTGCCGCGGTCAGCGGGTTGCTCTCGGCATCGGTGTCGTTGGCCAACACGCCGGCGGCCGCGGCTACGCTCATCGGGGTGTCCTCCTTGCCGCTGCAGTCGTCGTTGTTGGCCACGGGGGCGGTGTTGCAGGCGTTGGCGATGGGGTTGCCGGTGAAGGCACCCTCGCCCCCGTAGGTTGCTCCGCAGTAGGCGTTGATCACGCCGCTGTTGTTGATCGTTCCCTCGTTGGCCAGCACGGCATAGTTTTCGATGACGCCCTGCGCGGTGTTGTCAATCGTGCCAGGGTAAGTGGAAGCCAACGGCATCTCAATATCCATGACCGCGAAGTGGGCCGTCGCCTGGCCAGCGGATCCGTTCACGATGGTGCCGGCGTTGGTCAAGGTGCCTCCCAGGACCCCGAAATCGTGGTCATTGTCCACCAGCCCGTTGTTGGTGAAGGCGCCGGCGCTGAACACCCCCTCATTGTGGACGGTCCCGTTGTTCACCAGTTCAGCTATATTGCTAAACGTGGCCCCAGATGCGACGTGGAGGGTCGTACCGGCGGGGATGGTAAGGTTGAGGGGAATTCCCGGCGGCTGCCCCGTGATCGTGCAGGTGCTGGACGCCGCTTCCCAGGCGCCGGGCAGCCACCCGCAGACGGTCTCATTCAGGAAGCAGGTCTTGTACTCGATGGGGGTGCCGCTGACGGTGCCGGTGCCCGTAACCATCGCTCCGCAGTAGCTGTAGATCGTGCCGCTGTTGGCTATCGTGCCGCTGTTGTCCAGATAGTAACGATGGTGGACCGTGCCGCTGTTGTTGAGCGTCCCCTGGTTGAGCAACCAGGCATAGTTGTGAAAGGCACCGCTCGCGGTGTTGTTGAAGGTGCCTGATTCGATTAGGAAGTGGGAGTCTGTCTGGCCAACGGCGCCATTGTTGATCGTGCCGGTGTTGGTGAAGGTGCCCCCCTCTGCTTGGACGGTTCCGTAGTTGGTCAGAACCCCGCTGTTGGTAAAGGTCCCGCCGTACCACGTCGGCCAGAGGGTGCCCTCTACGAGGATCGTCCCCAGGTTGACCAGGTCGACCTGATTTTGATTGCCCACCGTGGCGCCGGAAAGGATGTGGAGCGTGGCGCCGGCGGGGACGGTCAGGTCGAAGGGAACCAGATTGGTGCCACTGGCTACCGTGCAGGTACTGGACGCCGCGTCCCAGGTGCCGGATAACATGCTGCAGACGGTCGCATTCAGGTCGCAGGTCTCGTACTCGATGGCGTTGCCGGTGAACGTGCCGCCCTGCAGCATATAGGTCGCTCCGCAGTGGTTGCGGATCGTACCATCGTTGGTGATCGTCCCTTGGAGAGCCAGCATGGCATAGTTTTCAAAGACACCGGTCCCGGTGTTGTGAAGCGTGCCGCCGGCAGCGATCCCAATGCCCACATTTTCTGCGATCACGCCAGGGGCGCCGTTGTTGATCGTGCCCGAGTTGGTGAAGGTGCCCCCGTCCACACTGGTGAGCCCATGGTTGGTCAGAACCCCGCTGCTGCTGATGCTGAAGGTGCTGCTGAGGGTGCTGCTGGAGAACACGGCGAGGAAGGCGCCCTCAACGAGGATCGTCCCCTGGTTGACCAGGTCGGCCCCATTGATCACGCCTCCCGACGATGTGATGTGCAGCGTGGTACCGGCGGGGATGGTGAGGTCGGCTATAATCGGCACTGGCGAGGTTGGCGGAAAGGTATTCCTCCCCCTGCGTCACGGTACAGGTATTGGAGCCCTCGTTCCAAGTACCGGGTAGCGCTGCGCACGAGGTCGCATCAAGGGTCGTGGCTTGCGCCGAAACGGGTTCAGCCAGCGGTACGGCCGGGATTGCCAGCAACAGTCCTGCCAGTAGCAGACCAACCAACATGCATCGCCTTTGGTGCACCATGTTCTTCTCTCCTTCTGGTTGTGGGTAGCTGACGTGCTTCATGATTTCATCCGTCTCACGAGGGATCTTGAACGGTTACGGATTGCCTTTCCGTCTTTCTCCCTACTTCGAGCGGTCCAGACCCTGCCGCTTTCTCCGCGTCTCTCCTTCTCCCTGTTCCCGCATCTCCCTCTCTCCGGCGACGATCTGGCGGATCTGGCCGAGTGTGAGCGATTGGGCTGCCCGCCCCGAAAGCAGCACCGCCTGGTTGTGCTCTGTGTCCAGGCCGACCATCAGCGGGTGCGGGTCCTTGAGCAGCAGCGGTAGGATGTGGCATTCACTGGTGCCGGTCAGGTCAAAGATGAGCACATCCGGCGTATGCTCGAGCAGCCGCTGCCCGGCATCTGCCCACGTCCTGGCCTGCTCTACCTGCACTCCTGGAACCTCGGCCAGGCCCGCGGCCACACCCGACAGCAACAACGACTGGCCGTACAACAAAACCGTTCGCGCGTTCATGCTTTCAGTATAGCAGTTGGCGAGGCGTTTGTAACCTACCTGCGGGAATAGAAAAGGGATAGTCTCGCCAGCCGGGAGACTATCCCTGGGGATAGGGTGGGATAGGGCCGACTATTCGTGGGGATAGGGGGAGAGGGAGTGACGGGGAGACACGGGGACAGGGAGACGAAAAGACGCGGAGAAGGTCTCCCTACGTCCGCGCAACCCGTCTCACTCTCCCCGCGTTTCTATCTGGGCGTCATCCCATCACGGCGCCAAACCGCTGCGGCGGGCGTAGGCGACCACTTGCTCGCGGTTCTTCAGGTGCAGGCGTTGCAGGACCTCGCCCATGTGGTATCTGACGGTGTGCTCGCTCAAGTTGAGCGCAGCGCCGACCTCCTTGTAGCTCAGTATATCGGCCACGAGGACAAGGATCTCGCGCTGGCGAGGGGTGAGCACGGGGGCCGGTAGTCCGCCGCGAAGGTCGGCGGCCGCCTGCTCGTCGAGCGCGGCAGCCTGCTGGGCAAACTCGCGCAGCAGGCGGGCGGAGAGCTCGCGGGATAGCTGCGCATCTCCCCGGGAAAGCCCGGCCAGGTAGTCGAACAGGTCGTTGGGCTCCAGGTTCTTCAGGAGATAGCCGGTGGCCCCGCTCTTGATGGCTTCAAACCGGTCGGCATCTTCCGCCGAAGTGGTGGGCATGACGATCTTGCACTCGGGCATCTCGGCCTGGATCAGTCGCGTGGCGGCCAGCCCGTCGCAATTCGGCATGCGGACGTCCATCAGGATCACATCCGGGTGCAGGGCGCGGGCCACGGTGCCCAGCAGCAGGTGGGCCGGTCGCAGGGCGAAACTCATGCCGCTGACCGGACCCGGCAGGGACAGCCCATAGCCCCACGGCGAGACCAGGCACTGAAAGGGATAGACAAAGTGGCTGTCATAATGCAGGTAGCCCTCCAGCAGGCGGGACACCTGGATCCAGTCCCGCTCCAACAGGGCCGGCGTCACCGTTGATAAATGCCGATGCAGTTTGGCACTCGTCGGACCATCGGCACCGGCTCAGCACGAGTTCGAGGGAACTCTGGTCATCGGGCCGGGGATGATCCAGGTCGAGACTCTGCCGGACTCTGGCGGTGAACGCAGCCAGGACCCAGTGGAATTCTCTGTCGACGTTTTCACCTTCGAGGACTTTCTGGTGCGGGTGGAGCCCGGCACCCCGAATGAGGATCAGCCACCTGGAAGCTGGGATTTCGTCTTTTCTCCCGGTAGCGTGTGGTCAGAGCCCGCCGACGGCGGACCAGAGAGTATCTCTCATGGGAGGAGAGGCGCAGCGAACCTGGAGCCGTTCGCCTCGCGGGGCAGGGCCAGCGCTACCGCCAGGCCTGGCTCCCGCAGTTCCCTCTGGGCGGGCCTGAAGGAACCGAAGGCGCTACTGTCGTGCACTCACACGGTACGCACAGAAACCCGGCCCCCTTTCGCAGCGCCGGGTTTCCTTCCATCTGGCGGCATCACCGCGCTGTTACTTCTTGGCTTTCACCTGGATGTTACCGGCCCCAATGTCCACGGGGCTGAGCAGCATCCCATGGTCATCGTAGCTATTGCCCAGCTCGTAGTAGGTACCGCTGTTGTCCCAGATGCGGATGGCATACTGGTCCGGACCCGTCCCAGACGAGCCGGGCTCCTGGTTGTCAGTGACGTCCACCTGGAACTGGTAGTTGCCGCCGATGCTGTACAGCACACCGGTCAGGCGGTCGACGGCCTGGACCGTGGTCTTGCCGGTGATCGTAGCCTTGCAGCCGCTGGTGGTGGTTTTGTCGCAGTCGTAGATGTTTAGGCCTTGCATGGCGTTGCTCTTGATGATCCAGTCATACGCCCGCTCGCCGGCCGGCGCGTCCGGCACGATCGTGCTCAGGTCGGTGGTGACGCGGTAGACGAACAGGCTGTTGCCCTGGACCTTGCCTTTCTTCAGGAACTTGGCCGTGAAGCCAAAGTTGGCACGGGAGCCGCTATTGGGGTCGATCAGCCAGCCGCCGCCGGCAGTCATCCCTGTCCCCGGGTCGTTGACCAGGACGATCATGGTCTCAAATTGGGCCGCATGGTAGGGATTGGTTACCAGGCTGATCTTCACCTGGTAGGGATCCGACGCAGGCAGGTCCACCGTGCAACTACCATACCCTTTGCCGCTAGCGATGTTGGTTATCTCTGCAGTGCACCCGGCCAGGGGCGTGGTGTAGGTCGTGTCGCCGAAGCCAAAGGCCTGGAACAGGACCTGCTGCCCGGCGAGCTGGTCGCCCAGCCAGCCGTCCTGCTCCTCCTCCAGGGTAGCGGCCAACGTCACCGTTGCCCTGGCTCCCTCCTTTGCCGTCGTGACCTGCGTGTCGCCGGTGTAGGTGATCTCGGCGCCTTCTTTGCTTACCGTGAACGTGCCCGCGACGTAGGTGATCTCATAGTTGGGGGCGACGCCGCCGGAACAGGTGATGGGGTAGGCACCGGCCGGGCTGAGGCGCTCACGGGTTGTCTGGCACGACGGCGCGGCGGTCAGGTACGGATTCGTCGGCCCCTCGCCCTCGATCCAACCACTGTACTGGAAGGCAAACGCGGGCGGGTTGGGTTCGGTGTAGTCCAGTTCCCAGTCGTCTGGCGTCACGGTCAGCGGTGCAGGCTCGATGGTCAGGGTACCGTTGGCCTTGGTCACGTTGTAGTTGGGGGTGGAGCCCACGGCCACCACGATCGGATAGCTGCCCACGCCCGAATACTTGCCTGCCGTCGTGGACAAGTTGAAGCCGATGGCATCGCAACCCGACGCTTCGCCGATCACCGTCGCCGTCAGCTCCGGGTTGTCCTGGCCGTAGGTCTTGGTCTTGGCGTCCGCCGTGACCGAGGCAGCTTTCGTGTCGACCGTCAGCGTGGCGTTGGTCGTGGACACGTTGTAGTTGGGGTTGGCGCCCAACTCCACCACGATGGGATAGTCACTGGCGTTCGAGCACTTGACGGCTGTCGTGGACAGCGAGTAGTTGACGCCCACTGAGCACACTGCGCCGGCCGCCGTTGCCGTCAGCACCGGGTTGTCGTCGCCGTAGGCCTTGCTCTTGTTCGCTGCGGTGACCGAGGCCGCCTTCTTGTTGACCGTCAGCGTGGCGTCGGTCGTGGACACGTTGTAGTTGGGGTTGGCGCCCAACTCCACCACGATGGGGTAGTCACCGGCGTTCGAGCACTTGACGGCTGTCGTGGACAGCGAGTAGTCGATGCCCACAGAGCACACTGCGCCGGTAGCTGTGGCCGTCAGCGCCGGGTTGTCGTCGCCGTAGGTCTTGCTCTTGTTCGCCGCCGTGACCGAGGCCGCTTTCTTGTTGATCGCCAGCGTGCCGTTGGTCGTGGTCACGTTGTAGTTGGGGTTAGCGCCCAGTGTCACCGCAATCGGGTAGTCGCCAACGTCTGAGCATTCGACTGAAGTCGTGGACAGCGAGTAGTCGATGCCCACAGAGCACACTGCGCCGGTAGCTGTGGCCGTCAGCGCCGGGTTGTCGTCGCCGTAGGTCTTGCTCTTGTTCGCCGCCGTGACCGAGGCCGCTTTCTTGTTGATCGCCAGCGTGCCGTTGGTCGCGGTCACGTTGTAGTTGGGACTCGAGCCCAGCGTCACCAAGATCGGGTAGTCACCGACAGCCGAGCACTTGGTCGCCTCTGTCGACAGCGAGTAGCTGATGCTTGTAGAACACACCGCGCCAGCCGCCGTCGCCGTCAGCACCGGGTTGTCGTCGCCGTAGGCCTTGCTCTTGTTCGCCGCGGTGACCGAGGCCGCCTTCTTGTTGATCGCCAGCGTGGCGTCGGTCGTGGACACATTGTAGTTTGGGTTAGCGCCCAGTGTCACCGCAATCGGGTAGTCGCCAACGTCTGAGCATTTGACTGCCGTCGTGGACAGCGAGTAGTCGATGCCCACAGAGCACACTGCGCCGGTTGCCGTGGCCGTCAGCACCGGGTTGTCGTCGCCGTAGGCCTTGCTCTTGTTCGCCGCGGTGACCGAGGCCGCCTTCTTGTTGATAGTCAGGGTGCCGTTCGTCGTGGACACGTTGTAGTTGGGATTCGAGCCCAGCGTCACCACGATGGGGTACGAGCCGGCGTTCGAGCACTGGTTCGCTGCTGTCGACAGCGAGTAGTTGATGATGTCTCCACCCGCCGCCTGGCCGACCACCGTGGCCTTCAGGGCCGGGTTGTCCTGACCGAAGGTCTTGTAGGTGTCCACCGCCGTGACGGAGGCAGCTCTCTTATTGATGGTCAGTGTGCCGCTGGCGCTGCCCTGGTAGTTGGCCTCGTTGATCGTGGCCACCACAGCGTAGCTGCCAGCGTTGACCGGCGGCGCTGCCGAGCCGTTGTAGGTCACTTCTACTTTCAGGCCGGCCGGGTCGGTGGTAACCGTGACCGCTTTGGGCTGGCCGTCATAGGTCTGCGTGAGGTTGCCGAGTGTCACCGTGGCTGGCTGCAGACAGGCATTGACGATGGGGTTGCCGGTGAAGGTACCGCCCCCTGTGTAGCTGGCGCCGCAGTAGGCGTTGATCACACCGCTGTTGTCGACGGTGCCTGTATTGTTCAGCACCGCAGAGTTCTCGATGACACCGCCCGCGGTGTTGTGCAGCAGGCAGCTCGAACCGATCCCGAAGTAGTTTCGGTTGGTGATGGTACCGCTGTTGGTGAAGGTGCTGCCCTCATACAACTGGATCTGATCATTGTTGATCACAACCCCGCTGTTGATGAAGGTCCCGGAACTCGAATCTGAGTAGAGGCTACTGTCATTGATGAGGGTCCCCGCGTTGATCAGCGTGCCCCAATTATCCATGGACGTGTTACTTCCGATGTGGAGCGTGGTGCCCACGGGGATCGTGAGCGTACTGTCTCTGCGGATCATAGCCCAGTCGACCAATATCGTGCACGTGCTCGACGCCGCGTCCCAGGCGCCGTTCAAGACCGTCCCACACGTGGCTCCATTCAGCTCATCGGGGGCGCACGCCACCACCTCAATGGCGTTGCCGGTGAAGGTACCGGTGCCCACATAGCTGGCGCCGCAGTGGGCGTTGATCACACCGCTGTTGTTGACAATCCCGCCGTTGTTCAGCACGGCGTAGTTCTCGACGACGCCGTCCGCGGTGTTGTTCAGCGTGCCGTTGGTAACGAACTGGAGCTCGCTCAGGTTACTGATCGTCCCCTCGTTCTTGATCGTTCCTGTGGTGTACAGCAAGGCATAGTTCTCGATGACGCCGCCCGCGGTGTTGTGCAGCAGGCAGCTCGAACCGATCCCGAAGTAGTTTCGGTTGGTGATTGTACCGCTGTTGGTGAAGGTGCTGCCCTCATACAACTGGATCTGATCATTGTTGATCACAACCCCGCTGTTGATGAAGGTCCCGGAGCTTGAATCTGAGTAGAGGCTACTGTCATTGATGATGGTCCCCGCGTTGATCAGCGTGCCCCAATTATCCATGGACGTGTTACTTCCGATGTGGAGCGTGGTGCCCACGGGGATCGTGAGCGTCCTGTCCCTGCCGATCATGGCCCAGTCGACCGATATCGTACACGTGCTCGACGCCGCGTCCCAGGTGCCGTTCAAGACCGTCCCACACGTACTCGCATCCAGGAGGTACTCGTCCGCCGATACCGGCGCAGCCAACGGGCCACCCAGGAGGGCCAACGCCAGTCCCAAGAACAACAGACCAACCCATATGCAGTGTCGTTGGTGCCTCATCTTCTTCTCCCCTTTCCTGGCAGGAAGCGCGGCCTTCTTTTCCCTACTTTGCGCGGCGCAATGCCTGCCGCCTTCTGCCCATCGTTCCTTTTCCCCGTGGCTCCCTCTGTCCGGTAGCGACCTGCCGCATCTGTTTGAGTGCCAGCGACTGAGCCTCCCGCCCCGAAAGCACCACCGCCTGGTTCTGCCCGCTGTCCAGGCCGATCATTGTCGGGTGCGGGTTTTCCAGCAGCAAGGGCAGGACGTGGCTTTCGCAGCTGCCCTTCAGATCGAAGATCAGAACATCAGGCATGTGCTCGGCCAGCATCCGGCCGGCATCAGCCTAAGTCCTGGCCCGTGCCACCTGCAGACCCGGCACCTCGGCCCGTGCTGCGGCCACACCCGACAGCAATCGCGATTGCCCGTACAACAAGACCCTTCGCGCGTTCATAGTTGCAGTATAGCAGCTGGCGGCGGGTTTGTAACCTCCCTGCGGGGACAGAAAAAGGATAGTCTCGCTATCCGGGAGACTATCCCTGGGGATAGGGAGGGATAGGGTCGACTATTCCTGGGGATAGGGGCAGAGGGGGTGACGGGGGAGACAGGGGGACACGGAGACGAAAAGACGCGGAGAAGGTCTCTCACTCCCCGCGTCTTCTTAGCCGGGCGTCATCCCATCACCGCGTCAATCCGCTGCGGCGGGCGTAGGCGACTACTTGCTCGCGGTTTTTGAGGTGCAGGCGCTGCAGGACCTCGCCCATGTGATACTTGATCGTGTGCTCGCTCAGGTTCAGCGCCGTCCCGATTTCTTTGTAGGTCAATCCATCGGCCACGAGGACGAGGATCTCGCGCTGGCGAGGGGTGAGCTCGGGGGCCGGTGGTCCGCCGCGCAGGCCGGCGGCCGCATGCTCATCGAGCGCGGCTGCCTGCTGGGCAAACTCGCGCAGCAGGCGGGCGGAAAGCTCGCGGGACAGCGGCGCCTCTCCCCGGGCGAGCCCGGAGAGATAGTCGAACAACTCGTTGGGCTCCAGGTTCTTCAGGAGATAGCCGCTGGCCCCGCTCTTGATCGCTTCGAACAGGTCGGCGTCCTCCGCCGAAGTGGTCAGCATCACGATCTTGCACTCGGGCATCTCGGCCTGGATCAGTCGCGTGGCGGCCAGCCCGTCGCAATTCGGCATGCGGACGTCCATCAGGATCACGTCCGGGTGCAGGGCTCTGGCCAACTGGAGGCCCTCCAGGCCATCGTGGGCGGCGCCGACCACCTGGTACCCGCCGGCACGGAGCAGGTTCTGCAAGCCCTCCAGGAAGAGGCTGTGGTCATCTACCAGCAGGATCTTTATGATGTCCCTCCCATGTTCCCGTCCAGCCGCACGCGCACCTCCACCAGGGTGCCCTGGCCGGGTGACGAATGCACGGTTAGTTGCCCGCCGATGCGCTGGGCGCGCTGGCGCATGACCTGTAGCCCAAAATGCTGGCCGCCCGGGCCTGCCAAGGCCGGGTCAAAGCCGGCGCCGTTGTCCACGATCGCCATTTGCAACTGGCCGTCACCGGCCCCCATCCGCACACCGACCTGGCTGGGCGATCCGGCGTGCTTGCGCACGTTGGCCAGCGCCTCCTGGAGGATACGCAGCAACTGCACCCCGGTGGCCGGGGGCAGGGCCTCGGATCTGCAAACGGCATCCAGATCATCGGCAAGCTCCAGGCTGACGGGCAGGCCGGTCTGCTCCTCGAAATGGGCTACAGCCCGGCGCAGCACGCCGCACAGGCCCTCGGAGGGCAGGCTGACGATGAGCAGGTTGTCGATGAGCGCGCGCGTGTCCCCCTGCATCTCCAGGGCAACTCTTGCCAGGCGATCCAGGCTGTCCCGGGCCGCTTCGCCCTGTCCCGACTGGAGATAGAGACCGGCGGCCTGGGCTTGCAGGTTGAGGAAGCCCAGGTTCTGAGCAAGCCCGTCGTGCAGCTCCTGGGCCAGCAACTCGCGCTCCTGCAGGGTGGCCTGGACCCACTGCTGTTCCAGGAGCTTGGCCTGCGCCCGGCGTTGTTCGGTCACGTCGCGCATCAGGAGCAGGTGGCCGGTGGTCAGCCCGCGGTGGTCCTGGAGCCGGGAGAGGGCCAGCGCGTAGCGCCGGGCCTCAGCGCCCGGCCCCAGGCTGATCTCGACAGGACCGGCCGCTGGCTCGAGACACCGGCCGGGATCGGGGCAGGCAGGCAAGAGTTCGGACCATGCCTTGCCCCGGGCGCGCGTGGACGATATGCCCAGGATGCGTTCCGTGGCCGCGTTCAGGCTGAGGGCCTGCCAGCGCGTGTCAAACACGACCATCCCATCCTGCATCTGTTCGATGGCGGTACGGCGCGCAGCCGGCAGGGGGTCAAGGATGTGGAAGCCAAAGAGGGCGACGGCATAGGCCCCGGTGGTAAGCCCTATGCTGAGGATGACAGGATCGGGCTGGATTGAACCATGTCCGGCAGCGAGATCCACCGCGTAGAGTGCCCGGCTGACAAGCTGGCCGCCCACCATCAGGGTTACCGGCCAGCGGTGCTGGGGGGAACGGATGAACAGCCAGGCAAAGGCGGTGAGGTTGACCATGACCAGGGCTATGCCGTAGGCGTTCGTGATCCAGTTCAGCGCGCCACGCGTTGGCTGCACGGAACCGCCAACCGAGAACGCGGGCCAGTACCAGTGGGTGAGATCGTTGGTGAGCACCAGCAGCAGAACCAGGAACGGAGGAATGGAGAGCAGGATCAAGGTACGGCGGGTCAACCAGCGGCCGGGACTGACATACTCCAGGGCGAAGCACGTGGTGGCAGTGACGGTGGGCATCTTCCATACCGCCTGGAACTTGAACCAGGCAATCTTGGCTGAAGGATCGGTAGCCAATAGCTCACCGACCGCGCCAACCACCCATAGCGCCTGAAAGAGGCAGGCGGCGATGAGAGGGCGCGCGCCAGGCACGTCGCCTCGCCGCCAGCTAAACCAGGCCAGGGCGGCCAGCAAACCCAACGTGACAAGATATGGCCAGATGGTAGCCAAAGAGCTTGGGTTCATTCTCAGATCCTTCAGCCAGGATTAACTATACCTCACTGCGAGACCAGTGTCAAACCATTCGGCGGTGCCGCGACCAGAAACGGCTCTCGGGCACATATCAGTGCATACGCGCACAGTCCTCCTCGATCAGGCTCTCGTCCAGGTTCCTGAACCGCCTCGCCGGCGGACGCGATGCCTGGCGCGCTGATAGCTCGCTCGGTGCCCCGACGCCCCGGCCACGCTGCGGCCGCAAGCCAGCGCCCGGAGGGCTCCGTTCCCCGCCGAGGTGGGCCTCCTCCTGGCACTCGACCACCAGGCCTGCCCAGAGGGAACCGAGGGGGCCGCGCGGAACTTGCAGGCGACGAAGAGGTCGCGGGCAGTCTGGAATCGCGCTTCCACCCTCTCCAGGAGCGCCCGATCCTCGGCGTCCAGGCTCTTCACTGAGAAAGGCGAAGGGGTGCCCGAGCCGGGCACCTTGCCAGCCAAGCGTTTGTAGGCGAAGCTCACCATGCGGTTCGCCAGGTTGCCCCAGGCTTCGGCGCGAGCTCAGCCGAGCGTTTGCCAGCAGCTCGTTGTTGTTCCGCTCCACGAAATCCTCCCAGGATGACCCTTCGGCGCCCTCAGAGGGGCTTTGGTGTCGCGCGTCTCGGGTGCGGTGGCGGCCAGGCAGAAGCGCAGTGGCTCGGGATCATACTTGCCCAGAAAGTAGGGCACATCCACGGCAGCCCCCTAGCTCCTGCTGAGCTTGCCATCTTTGAAGTTGAGGGATTCTCAGACACAGGGTGCAAGATCCCTTCGCTCTGACAGCGCGGGCAACAAGCGCAGAGGTTTGAGTAAAGGACCTCTTTCTCAGCTTCATAACCCAAAGGTAGGGGCATCAGAGCCCAGAGCGAAAGCAATCGCCTGATTCACCTCTTCCATTCTTTCGGACGAGAGGGAGGCGATCAGAGAACCCAACTTATGCTTTGGAACCGTCTGGATGTTGTCCATATTTGCTGCGCAGTCAGTGAGCAGTCCATCTTCTGGAGACAGGAAAACTTCAGACGGAATGTCACGGATGGTTGTCGTGATAGGGGCAACAGTGAGGGCATTCAGAAAACCGATGGCCGAGTTTCGAGTCAGAATGAGCACCGGGCGGCGCTTGTCCGGTGCTTGGAAGGTATACCAGCGAACCTCGCCGCGTCTCATGACGCACCCCAGGCCTGCTCAGCTTCCCACACGTCAAACTCGCCAGGCTCGACAGGATGGCGGGCATAGCCCTCGGCGTGTTTCTTCTCCATTTCGGCGATAGCGTGCCGCTGCAAGGCGAGCTCCAAAGCCTCGCGAATGAAGGCAGAGCGGGTCGTGTTCAAGGTCTGGATCATTTGATCCACCTCGGCCAGCAGAGGTTCATCAATCGTCATCTGGATAGTCTTCATCATACTATCCCTCATCCCAATGTTGATTCTAATACATATTATACTCAACATTGAGTCGCGAGTCAAATGAGTCTGTGGCCGGGTACAGACTGTCAAATCGCCTCTCAGCGGCAATGAGGACAAAGAGTCGGGACGCGTATCCCGGCTCCCGAATCCTGACTCGCGGCTTCCCGCCTAGCCCTCCAGCCGCGCGTACTCCTCTTCGATCACGCTCTCATCCAGTTTCTTGAACAGCGGCGCTGGCTGGCGCAACGCTTTCCCCGACGGCAGTGCGCTGTGCCCTCAGGCCCCGAGGGCAGTGTGCCCTACCCTCCAGGCTCTATCAAGCAAGGTTCTGCCAGCGATCGCCGCGCGGACATAGACCACGCCGTGATCATCGTCATGTCGCGCTGTGGCCGGCTGCATTGGTGCCCGGATTACGTCATGTTGCCAACCCGCTGTGTAGGCGCTATGGTGCCACCGGACACGTCTCCGCGTGCAAATACTTGAGGCACTCCTCCTGCGTCCACCAGCGCGTCAGCCGCGAAGAAGCCAATGAAACCAGGTCCTCAACCGGCAGGACGTACAGGCGGATCTTCTCGCCAAAGTAGCTGCCAACAAAGGCGAGCCTCCCGTCGGGACTGAACCCGTTGAAGGTGGCGTACTCGTCTAGCCCCGAGAACCTGAACAACAACTGTCCTGCGGTCGGGCTGCCGGGATCGACGTCCCAAAGGTAGAGCGAGCCATCGCCCTGGTTCACCGCCAGGCGGTTGCCGTCAGGGCTAAAGACGGGGCTTAGAGCCGATGAGGTGTGGCCGAGTGTGAACAACTCCTCGCCCGTCGAAAGATCCCAAACTTTGGCCGTCGTGTCCAGGCTGCCGGTCGCCAGGCGCCCACCATCCGGGCTGAAGGCGATGTCCATGACCACAGTGGCGGATGTAGGACACAGAGAACAGCAGACTAGAAACAGGAGGTGGGAAGTGAGAACACGTTTGATGGCAATCACCCTGCTGGCGCTGATGCTAGCGTTCCCTGGGACACTACTTGCCCAGGAATCAGACCCGGAAGCACTGGTCAGATCTCTCTATGAGGCATTGAACACAGGCGACATTGACGCAGCCCTGGCCTTCTACGCCGCCGACGCGGTCGAGAGCCTTGGCGACTTTGGTACGTTCTCGGGCAAGGAAGAGCTCCGTTCTTCCTTTGAAACCGAGGCAGCACGCAACGCAACCTGGGAGTTAGAGGACTTCCAGGTCGAGGGAGACACGGTCACCTTCACGAACCGCTATACAAACAATAACCTGCGGGCCCTTGGTGTCACGCTTGAGGGCATTGAGGTAATCACGATCCAGGACGGCAAGTTCACGACGGATACCTGGACCGCGACGGAGGAATCACTTGCAGCACTTCAGGCAGCCATGGCCGCCTTGCCGGAAACGGGGGGGAGGTCGTTCCGTTCCACGTTGCGGTTATGGCACTGGGCGGGCTGGCAGTCGCTGGCGGACTTGGCATGCAGTTGCTGCGCCGCCGTTCGTTCGATGCATCGCAGTCGAAGGGATGAAAGGCGTGTTGGAGAGACCAGGAGTTCAAGAGACGAATGCTGAGCTCCTGGTCTCCCGCCACCGATGACAGCGCCATTAGCCGCAATGCGTCCTGAAGCCGAAAGTGCACCCATCGTGAGCGAACAGAGACAGCCGTACATGGCCTACCTGCTGCGCCTGTGGCGGGTTGGTAAGGAAGGTGAGGCAGCATGGCGGGCCTCCCTGGAGGACGCCCACACCGGCGAGCGCCAGGGCTTTACAAACCTGGCAACCCTGCTGGCGTTCCTGGAAGCAGAGACCGAGAGGAGCGAGTCAGCCGCCAGCACTCCGCCTGGCCCGCGTGCACACGGGTGACGGGGAGCCGGCGCCTGGACCCCGTAAGCCACGCCCACGGCATAGTGTTCCTCTTCCAGGCCACGCATGAGAAAGGCGGCGATCCGCCGCTCATCTTCGACCACCAGGAAACGCATGGCGACTCCCTGTTGTTTGTTGCCTGTACCCAGCCGCTGCTCCAAAGTAGTTGGCCCGGTCACAGGATAAGTCAATTCCGAAACGCTTCCGCCGGCTCCAGGTTGGCGGCGCGTAGGGCCGGATACGCCCCGGAGAACAGGCCAATCAACGCTCCGAGCAGCGGAGCGGCGATGGGGGCCGCCGAGTCCAATACCGGAGTCCAGACCTGAATGGCCGAGACGCACACCACGATAAAAACACCCAGACTGGCCCCCAGCAAGCCGCCGACGAGGCCCATGGCCGACGTCTCCACCAGAAACTGAGCGGCAATGTGCCCGCGTGTGGCGCCGATGGCCCGCCGCAAGCCGATCTCGCCGGTACGCTCGATCACCGAGACGAGGGTGATATTGCCGATGCCGATGGCCCCGACGATCAATGATAACCCACCGAGCAACAGGAGCAAAACGTTCAGGTCGCCCTGGACGGCGTCGCGCACGCGCAGGGGCTCGGGCGGATATTCGACCTTCAGGACCGCTGGGTCATCGGGGCGCAGCGCCAGGGGAATCTGGCGGGCGATCAGCGAGGCCGCGCCAATGCGCGTCTCGATGACTACCGACCCCGGGCCGGCCAGCCCAAAATCATGCTGCGCCGCGCCCTCGGTCAGGATCACTGCTCCCAGCAGATCTGGCTGGCGGGCGACGTCGCGCAGAACCCCCACTACCAGATAGATATGGTCGCCGATGGCAATGGCCGGCAATTGTTCCAGGCCGACGATGCCCAGGCGTTGGGCGGCGATCGGCCCCAACACGGCCACCCGGTCGGCGCGCCGGGAGTGGCCCACATCAGGGAAGCGCCCGGCGGCCATCTCGGCCCGGACAGTGGGATACAGTCCCGGCGAGGCGGCCATCACGGCCATCTTGAAAGCGGTCTGCCTCCGGGGGTCTTTGATCGGCGAGGCGCTGACCAGGGCGTCGCCGACGTCCACTTCGCTCAGGTTCCCGGCGGCTACCACCCCGTTAAGACGTTCCAGGCGGGCCGGCGCGTCCCAGGGTAGGGCGCGCGGGTCCACCCCGGTGACGGACGATTTCGCCGCGACGCTGATCTGGGTCGCGGCCAGTTCGTCGAATTGGCTGATGATGCGGTTGCTGGCCGTGCGCGAAAGCCCCAGTGTGGCGACCAGGGCTGTCAGGCCGATGACCACACCGAGGATCGTCAGGAGCAAACGCCCGGGGCGGGCGAACATCCCGGCGATGGCCTCGCCCAACAGGTCTTGGAGACTGATTCGGGAGGGAGGGAAAGGAACCCGGGGATCAGTAGACAGGGTATCGGAAATCAGGGAGCGGGGCGGCTTGTACTGGCCGATGTCCTGGTTTCCCGATTCCCGATCCCCTCCGCTGGACAACTCGGACAATCGACCATCCATGATGTGGACGCGGCGGTCAGCGCGGTCGGCGACGGTTTTGTCGTGGGTGACGACCACCAGCGTCAGTCCCTGCCGGTTGAGCTCATCGAAAAGGTCGAGCAGGGAGGCGGCGGCTTTCGAATCCAGGTTGCCGGTGGGTTCGTCACACAAGAGCAGGCCGGGTTCACCCATCAGGGCGCGTGCAATCGCCACGCGCTGGCGTTCGCCGCCGGATAGCTTCAGCGGGGAGAATTCGGCGCGGTGGCCGAGGCCCACCCGCTCGATGGCTGACAGAGCGCGCTGGCGGCGGCCCGTTCGCGGTTGCCGGCGGTACACTTCCGCCAGCATGACGTTCTCCAGGACAGAGCGGTAGGGCAGCAGGTGAAAGGATTGGAAAACAAAGCCGATGCGGCGGCTGCGCAGTCCGGCGCGATCGCGGTCGCTCAACGCGGCGGTGTCCACACCCTCGAAAAGGTAGCGGCCCTCGCTGGGCCGGTCCAGGCAGCCGAGGATTTTCAGCAGGGTGGATTTCCCGGCCCCCGAGGGACCGGTGACCGCCAGCCACTCGCCGGGTTCCACGTGCAGGTTGACGCTGGCGAGCGCCTGGACCACCGTTCCGTTGCCGAATTGACGGCTGACGTTTTCGAGTTCGAGGATACCGGGTTTCTTGCTCATCACTCCGCCACTGCAATCTCAAAGCCGACGACGACGAGCTGACCGGGCTCTATCTCACCGTCTGTGGGTGTGATTTCGACAAAGCCGTCCGCCGAGAGTCCGGGTTCGACGGTGACATATTCCAGTGCGCCGTCTCTTTGTACCTGGACGCGCGACGAGCCGTCCGCGACCAGGGACAGGGCGCTGAGCGGCGCCGCGAGGACGGCGCCGCTGGTCGATTCGACGGGGATGGTCAAGCGCAGGGAAAAGCCATCCAGCGTCAGAGGCGTCTCGTCAACCAGGACCTCAAAGTAGATGTGAAAGCCATCCACGCCTTCTGTGCCGGGGATGCCCGCCACGCGCGCCACGACGCCACTGGCCGTGATGCCCAGGTCGGGTTCGTCGATGGCCACGGCCATGCCGGGTTTGACCAGGGGGGCTTCTTCGAGCGGCAGGGAGGCGTCGATGGCCAACTGGTTGTTCGTCGCCAGCGCCACCGGGCCGACGGCCTCGTCGCCGACGGCGATTTCGGGCTGCTCGATACGCACGGGCAGCGCGGGGACGAAGATCAGCTCGTCGGCGGGAACCCCCAGGCCGATGCGCGCCCGCGCCGCCTCGAGGTCGGCGGCGAGACGGGCGGCGTACTCGCTCAACCTCTGGGCCTCGCGCCCGGCAGCCGCCTGTTCGTCGAGGGCCGACTGGACGATGTATTCGCCAACCGCCGGGGGTTCGCCGACGGCCTGGGCGCGCGCCGCCTCGACGGCCAGCGGCGCGGCCGCGACGGTGTCCTGGGCGGCCAGTTTTTCGTTGGTCGCCAGGGCCAGGGTCTCTTCAAGGTCGCGGATTTGGGCCAGTTGGTCGGCGGTGGGGCCAAAAGGCTCGAATCCCGCCGAGGCATACCAGTCGCCCACCGCCAGCTCCGTCTGCTCGTCAAAGGCGCCGTCCAGCGGGCCGGGGTCAAAGCCGAGGCGCGTCAGTCCACGCTCCAGTTGCAGGACGTCCTCCCCGCTCACCCCCGGTGTGAGGTCGCGGTACACCGGAACGTCGCCTTGCAGGACAAAGACCGGCCGCCCGGAGGCGGTCAACAGCAAGTCGCCCTCGTCCAGTTGAGCTTCGCGCGCCGGCAGGGTGCTGATCACGCCGGGACCTGCTTTGAGCGCTGAAGGAACCAGCGTGAGCGACTGCGGCAGGCCAAAGCGGGCCGTGCCCCGGGTGACAACGTCGGAGGTGAGGACGCGCTTCTCGATGGGCACAAGAATCGGCGAGGGGGTGGGCGGCGCGGTCCGGGCCGCGACCTCGGCCGGGGATTGGATGCGCGAGCCGGCCAGCCAACTCCCCACGGAGGCGACGACGACCACCCCCAGGAGGATGAACGCGGTGGTGATTTGTTTTCTGCTCATGGTTGCCTCTTGTACTCGACGGGAGTCTCGGTAAGCCCGAGGCGAAAGCCGCCGGACTGAGAGGGCAAAGCCCTTCGGGCTAATACCAGCCCTTTCACGGGCTTTGCTCGCTCCACCCGGAGTCCAATTTACTGGGGCGGATCGGCGTACAACTCGCGCTCGATGCGGTCTTCGACAGGCTCGATGATCTTGGTCTCGCAATCAAAGGTGACGATGCCAACGGCCAGCTCTTCGGCGCGCAGCGCTTCGAGGGCGGCCCGGGCGTCGGGCGACAGGGATTCGACCGGCAGGCCGCCGGTGATTTCAGCCAGGCGCCGGCGAAAGTCCGGCTCGATGTCGTCGGGATGGGCGTAGTCAAAGCCGGCGGCTCGCACGCACTCGGTAAATTTCGTGATGGCGGCGGCCATGCGCGGATCCTGGCGGATCAAAACATCCAGAGGATTATAGTAGCTGGCGCTCATTTGCTCGGGGGTAAAGACCTGCTCGATGGCCTGGCGCGTGCAGCCCCCGGTACGGGAAAAGTCCTCGATTTCGAGGGCCACGGCAAAGGTGGCGTCGCTATGCTCACCAAAGAGGGTATGATTGTAGGCCACCTGGTCGGTGGGCGACAGGCTGTTAAAAATCTGCACGTTTTGTTCCCCCAGGCCAAGTTTGGCCGGGATCGTCTCGGCGGCCAATTGCGGGGCCAGGCCGGTGTAGAGCGTCGAAACGCCAAAGCCATGGCGGGCGATGAATTGTCGCTCAGTCAAGCCGGGCAGAGATTTGTCGGCGGTCATGCCCCGGCGCACGGTGTGGTAATCGGCGGCGACGTACTCGAAGCCGGCATCCTGCATACAGGCGGCAATCAGCGACTCAACCTTCTCGATGTTGGTTACGAGTTCTGCCCACGTCATGCCAAACTCCTCGCCCCCGGGCAGCCCCGCCACGGACGCGCCGCTGGTCTGCACCAAGAGCCCCTTGATTTCCTTGACCGGGCCGCAGGCCGAGAGGAACAGGCCGAAACTGAGGACGAGCCCCACGAGCACTTGTTTCTTTCGACCACGCCGCGCAAGCTTTTGTAACCCATAAAGCAGGGACAGGGCAATCGGCAATCCCAGCGCCACCGGCAGCACACCGGCTTCTGGGTTCAGACCGGGTTCGATGACCTCAGTATTCTGGTGCCTCTTCATGATTTTACATCCTCCGTGAGTTGAAAGAAAATGTCCTGCAAACGGTTGCCGCTATCGGCGTCGAAATTCAGCACCGGGATTCCAGCCTGCACCAAGGCGTATGACACACGGTTTTTGAGTTGCACATCGGCGGGGGTGTTTTTGCCGATGCTGTGTTCGATTTGCAGTTCCAACACGTCGCTTTTGCCGCCGTTCTGGAAAAAGTCCTTCTCCGGCAACCCGACTTCTTTCAGCAGGGCGACGGCGTTTTCCTTCGCCTGGGCGGGCTTGCGCCTATAGTGCTGGCCGAAATAGGCCAGGAATTCCACGCCGGTCATCTGTGGCGGAAAGCCCAGGCTCTCCGGCAGGACGCCAATTTTGCGGCGGATCTGTTCCGGGTGAGCGGAGCTGTCGCCGCCCACCTGGAACTGCCCCAAGGCCGGTTCGAGTATTGTCGTCAGAATGGGGATGGCAGTCGTCTTTCCGGCGCCAATTGGTCCCCAAAAGTCCAGGATGCGTCCAACCTGTAGCAAAAAGGACAAACCACGCAGGGCCGGTTTGCCATCGTGGTTTTTGGTCAGGTTTTCGGCGACCAGGATTTGGGAATCATTGGTTGGCATCACAAATCTCTTTTGTCAGCAGTTCGCCTTTGCCTTTTTTCAGAGAACGTTCTGAGCTCATCATAGACCGCCCAGATTACAGGATGATGAGAGTTTCATGAGAAATCTTTCATTTCAGGTCTGGCCAAAGCGCTACTCCGCCGTGAAGAACGTGCCCCCCGTGAGGGTCTGGTTGCCGCTTCCTCCAGGGCCAGGATTTCGAGTTCGTACAGCGTGCCCGGCTCAAGGAATTCGGTGGGCACGGCCGGGCTGTTGCGATCGGGGGGCAGGTGTACATCGTGATCGGGCAGGAGAACCCGTACGGGTCGTCGTGCTCGACCTTGGTGATGATGACCTCGTAGCCGCTGATCGCCACCGGCGTGCCCTCCACGGTTTCGGTCATGTCTTCCCATTGGATCACCATGCCGTCGGTGGACACCACCACATCCCCGGCCTCTTCCTCGTCGGCCATTGCCGGGTAGACGAGGGCGGCAGCGCGGGCACAGCGCAGGAGAAGGGGCCTCGCCGATCAGGCTCGCGCCGTCGTACGAAAGGGCATGCACCTCGTACAGGCCCTCCGGGAAGCCCTTGAGGTCCTCGAAAGAGAATTCCTCGATGGATGTCTCCCGGCTCTCAGAATTCAGAATAGGCCATACAGCCGTTGGGTATACACTCACCCTTCCAGCCGCGCATACTCCTCGTCGATCACGCTCTCGTCCAGCTTCTTGAACAGCGGCGCCGGCTGGCGCAGCGCCTGCCCCGGCGGCAGTTCACTCGGCGCCCAGGTGCCGATGGCCCCGCTGTGGTCGTAGGTCAGCGCCAGGTGGCTGCGCGTCTCTTCCTGGTACTCGACCACGTGCTGCGTGCCAAAGAGCTGGCCGTCGTAGCCCAGGTACTCGTGGAGCTGCTGCGCCGTGTGGGGCAGGATGGGCGCCAGGATCGTCTTCAGGTTGTCCACGACCCGCAGGATGACGTACACCGTCGTCGCCGCGGCGGCCTGGTCCTCCTTGATCTGGAACCAGGGCGCCTTGCGGTCCAGGTAGCCGTTGGCCTCGCGGGCCAGGGCCAGCGCCTCGCCCAGGGCGGCGCGGAACTTGCAGGCGTCGTACAGGTCGCCCACGGTCTCGAAGCCAGCCTCGACCTTGGCCAGCAGCGCGCGGTCCTCGTCGTCCAGCTCGCCCGGCTCGGCACCTGGCCGTCAAAGCGCTTGTAGGCAAAGCTCAGCATGCGGTTGGCCAGGTTGCCCCAGGTGGCCACCAGCTCGTTGTTGTTGCGCTCGACGAAATCCTCCCAGGAGAACTCGGTGTCGCGCGTCTCGGGCGCGATGGCGGTCAGGTAGAAGCGCAGCGGCGTCGGGGTCGTACTTGCTCAGGAAGTAGGGCACGTCCACGGCACGCGCCCCGGCTCTTGGAGAACTTGCCCCCTCGAAAGTTCAGATACTCGTTGGCAGGCACATCGTAGGGCAGGTTCAACTGCGCCTCGCAGTCCTCGCAGTACAGCCGCCCCACGGCCAGCAGCTCCGCCGGCCAGATGACGGTGTGGAAGGGGATGTTGTCCTTGCCGATAAAGTTGTAGATCCGCGCCTCGGGATCGTACCACCACTCCTGCCAGGCGTCGGGCGTGCCCTGGTTCTTGGCCCACTCGACGCTGGCCGAAAAGTAGCCGATGACCGCCTCGAACCAGACGTAGAGGCACTTGCCCTCGTAGCCCGGCAGCGGCATCGGGATGCCCCAGTCGATGTCGCGGGTGATGGGCCGCCCGTGCAGGTCCTTGACATAGTTGCGGGCAAAGTTGATGACGTTGGGCCGCCAGTGGTCCTTGTCGTCGCAGATAGTCGCCCAGCTCCTCGCTGAGCTTGGCCAGGTCGAGGAAGTAGTGCTCGGTCTCGCGCAGTCTCCAGGTCGGTGTCGCCGCTGGCCTTGCTGCGCGGGTTGATCAGCTCGGTCGGCTCCAGCAGCTTGCCGCAGTTGTCGCACTGGTCGCCGCGGGCGTCGGGATAGCCGCAGTGAGGGCACTCGCCCTCCACGTAGCGGTCGGGCAGGAAGCGCCCCTCCTGCGGGCTGTAGAGCTGCTGCTGCACCTCCTTGTACAGGTAGCCGTTCTCCAGAAGCCGCAGGAAAGATGTCCTGCGAGACCCGGTGGTGGTTCTCGGTGTCGGTGTGGGTGAACAGGTCAAAGGTCAGGCCGATCTGCTGGTAGGTCTCCAGGAAGGTCTGGTGGTAGCGCTCAAAGATCTCCCGCGGCGAGACGCCCTCCTCGTCGGCGCGGACGGTGATGGGCGTGCCGTGGGCGTCGGAGCCGGAGACCATCAGCACGTCGTTGCCCATCAGTCGGTGGTAGCGGGCAAAGATATCGGGCGGCAGGTAGGCGCCGGCCAGGTGCCCCAGGTGTTGGTACGCCGTTGGCGTAGGGCCAGGCCACGCCGATCAGGATTTTGCGGTGTTGCACACCGTTGGCCATCATCGTTCTCCTTTCAATCGAGTAGGGGGCGGCGGCTAACCGCCCCCTCTCACACCACCGGACATGCGGGTCCGCATCCGGCGGTTCGTCAAGCTTGACGCAGTTGCCGGTATCGCTGCCCAATGCCCTCCAGCCCCAACTTCTGCCAGTAGGCATTACTCATAGCTTCCTTCACCACCGGTGTTCTGGACATCCGCCACGGACTCGTTCCCACTGCGCCCAGGGCTGCTCGCTCTCGCGGTACTCCCAAAGCCACTAGCGCTCGGTAGCGGGTCCGTCCCCGTTTCCATCGTTTCCAGACCATCTGCCTCAGCCTGCGTCTTATCCAACTGTCAAGGCCGTCAAAGACGCTGGGTGTATCTGCCAGTCGAAAGTATCCGATCCAGCCTCGTACATACTGGTTCACTTCTCGGATTACTTCCTCCAGTTTCCCCGAGCGGGTTCGTCGCGTCAGCCGCCGTAGCCTCCAACGAAAGCGTTGCAGCGATTTGGTTGCGACTCGGATTCGCACTTCTCCCCGGTACTTGTAGAAACTAAACCCCAGGAACTTGACCTTACTCGCCCGGTCCACCTTGCTCTTCTGGCGATTCACCTTCAGCTTCAGCTTCTTTTCCAGAAACTGGACCACACTGCCCATCACTCGCTCACCTGCCCGCCGCGTTTTCACATAGATGTTGCAGTCGTCGGCATACCGCACAAACTTGTGCCCTCGCTTCTCCAGTTCCTTGTCCAGGTCGTCGAGCATGATGTTCGACAGCAGCGGTGACAGTGGCCCGCCTTGCGGCGTCCCTTCTTCCGTTTCCATCACTACCCCGTTGACCATCACCCCCGATTCCAGGTAGGCCCGGATCAGCTTCAGCACTCGTTTGTCTTTCACCACACGCGCCACTCGGGCCATCAGCATATCGTGGTTCACCCGGTCGAAGAACTTTTCCAGGTCGATATCCACCACCCAGTCGTACCCTTCTTGCACGTACCCCTGGGCCTGCTTCATGGCACCGTGCGCACTCCGCCCTGGTCGAAACCCATAGCTGTGTGGAGAAAAGTGCGGCTCAAACAGCGGTGTCAGAACTTGGGCTATGGCTTGTTGGATGAAGCGGTCCACCACCGTCGGTATCCCAAGCTGCCGCTCCCCGCCATCCGGTTTCGGTATCCCTACCCGGCGCACGGGGCTCGGCCGATACCGCCCTCCGTCCAGAGCTTCCCGTATCTCAAGCCAGTGGTTGATGAGGTACGGTCGCAGCTCTTCCACCGTCATCCCATCTACCCACGGCGCGCCCCGGTTGCTCTCGACTCGTTGCAGAGCTCGTAGCAAATTCTGTCTTTCCCAGACCTGCTCCCACAACCCTACGCCTGCGTTGGATTGCCCTTCGTCTCGTGCCGGAGATTGCTCGACCCTCTGGTCAGTCCCCAGCGGCTTCACCCCCTTCCCCTGTCCAGTAGTACCCCTATCCGGGGCAGTCTGTCTTCTGGGCTCATCTCGCGAACTGCTCAAAGGTCCTCCTACTTGACGTTCAGCCCTTCCCAGCCAATGCAGCTGGTACTATGGCCTCTGCTGACTCCTGCCGCCTCAGCCTGGCCTCTCGACCAGGGTTACCATCTGCATGGCTTGACGGCAGGTCTCCCCAGGTAAGAACGTTGACTTTCCCTGCACACTTGCCCCATTTACTGCTTTGGCCTTTGATTGCATCGGGCTTCGTTGTCTCTTGCCAACTCGCCCGGCCGCACAGCCTCCTATGTGGTTCGTGTTCCTCAAGTCGCAGGTTTGCCTCCGGCTTCCTTCAGACCCCGCCTCGACGGCGACGCCCTTGCCCTTGGCTAACGGTTGGTGCAATCAACCTCCGTAAGGGACTTTCACCCTCTAGTCAACGCCCATGCTGGGCGCACAAAAAACGAGCGGGGGGGGGTCCCCTCGCTCTGGGTTAGACAGTCTGAATGGGTTCCGTGCGCGGAACCGGACGGCAAGGGATTCAACCTGGTCTGAACATGGTCTGTGTCTGGGGGAGGGCCCCCATGAAACCCTTCGCCGCCGATATCGGGCGGGCAGTATGCTGTTGCCAGTACCTATTCCGGTAGAACATAATCTCCTCTACCATTCTGAGATGAGCCCCTTCAGGTTCAGCACTGCCCAGTTCCTCTCTCCGCAGACTTGCCGGACAACGCCATTCTACCACAGTTCAACAAAGAGCGCAAGTACTCACCACAGCGGGCTTTCGAAGCTGAACTGAAGCCCACTATCAACCCCAGGGTTTTCGCCCGAGTCCCCTGGTCAGCCCACCGGGGCCGCCCTTTTCCGCCAGGCGCAAGCGGGATGCCGAGACAGTCTGGTGCGACTCATGGCAGCGCACGAGGGTTTAGTCCACGCCGTCGTGCGGAAGCAGGTCTTGGGCGACCTGCCGTTTGCCGAGGCCTTGCAGGCGGGTCGCCTTGGCTTGTAGCACGCCATCCTGGGCTTTGATCCCGAGCAGAGAACAGCCTTTTCCACCTACACCTGGACCCCCATTATGCACCACGTCTGGCGAGAGGTCAAGCTTGCCGAGCCAGCGTGTGACGTTTACGGTGTTTGCCAGGAGACATGGCAGGTATGGATCAGGCCGTAAATTCGACCTAGCACATTCGGCGACACACAGACGCCGAGTCTCACGCCCACGGCAATGTCGGAGAGCGGGTGGGTGGCGGCCGGCCTGCAGGTACGCATCACCTTCGACGAGGGGTCGGGCGCCGCCGTCCACAACACCTTGGGCGTAGGCACCGTGCTGGCCTTGGGCATCGGAGAACCTAACAACTGATCTGGGAGAGGATCTTCGGCTCTGAAGATGACACCGAATCCAGGGGATTGATCGAATCAGACCTAGACGGATTCGGGCAGAGACCTGGCCGAACCGGAAGGCAAGATGGCAACTGGGTGGATACGGTCAGCCGAGAGCCGCAAAAGCACCTTGGAGCGGTTGGGGTTCAAGCGAATGCTGGTGCACGGGCTACCTCCTGGCCACGTGACCAGCCTGCAGGGTGGCTTTGGCTAACCACAACACCCTGGTCCGGCTCATCCGCGAGGCGACCGCTTTCAGGTAGCCTCGACGGCTTGAGCCGTTCTACCGCTCCCCTCTCAGTCTTGTTTCTGCGTGGGGGATTGCCCCCTGCCACCAGCCTCCACTTCTGCTTCTTATCCGGCATGTATGAGGCTTGGGACACGGGTCTCCCGATCTTGGCTGCTTGGGCACCCCCGTTCTTGCCCGATCCACTGTGCAACTGCGGCCCCCACATTCGCCCGCACACTCCTGCCACCCAGACCCCTGTGCCGCTTACCCCAATATCTGGGCCAGCAGCCGGGAGCTACCCCGCATATTGTGCCCGTGGCCCCTCAACCCGCTGCGAAAGCCCCCTAGAAACAGAGTTTGTCAAGACTCCTGTCTTGGGGTATACTGTTCCGGCGCTTGCAGTCCGCTCCGCGCGGGGTTTTGCGCGCACCGCATGGATGCTCAAGCGTTCGTACTTGACAGTGAGGAGTTACTGGTTGAAGACTGCCATCATCATCCCGGCCCGAAACGAAGAGATACCTCTACCAAACGTCATTGCTGAAATTCCATCGGACGTGGCCGATTTGGTGGTTGTCGTGGACAACGGCTCCACCGATCGCACGGCCGAGGTCGCGCAGCAGGCTGGAGCCATCGTGGTCTGCGAACCACAGGCGGGCTACGGTTATGCCTGTGCGGCTGGCGTGCGGGCCTCTGGCGAACGTGGTGCTGAGGTATTTGTCTTTCTCGATGCGGACGGTAGCTTTGATCCCGCCCAGATCTCCGACCTGCTGGCTCCTATCAAGACCGCGCAGGCCGGCCTGGTGCTGGGCTCGCGACCGGCGGGCGGGATGGAGCCCGGGGCCATGCCACCGCACGCTCGCTTTGGCAACTGGCTTGTAGCGCAGCTGATGCGGCTGCTCTACGGTCTGCGTGTCACCGACCTGGGACCGTTCCGCGCCATCAGGGCTGGCTTGCTTGCCCAATTGGATATGCAAGAGATGACCTACGGCTGGCCCACCGAAATGATGGTCAAAGCTGCCCGGCAGGGCGTACGCGTCGTCGAGGTGCCGGTACGCTACAGGGTGCGGCGTGGCGGGCGCTCCAAGGTCAGCGGGACGGTCCGTGGTACGATTCTGGCCACCTATTTCATCCTGTCAGTGACACTGCGGTACGCTTTTCGCTAGAGGGGAAATCTTGAGGTTTGATGTCGCTGCCTTTGCCCAACGAACTGTACATCGAGGTAACCAATCGCTGCAACTCATTGTGCGAGACCTGCGTTCGCACCTTTATGACACGGGAACCGCTCCGCGATTTGACATGGGACGAGTTTCGCACCCTGGTGGACCAGGTACCTGCCCTGGAGCGAACGGTGCTCCACGGCATAGGTGAGCCGTTGCTCAACCGTTACCTTGTGGACATGGTCGCCTACCTGAAAAACCGTACAAATCCGCCTCAGGTGCTCTTTAATTCCAACTCCATCCGCCTCACTCCAGAGCTTCAGGCATCACTAATAGACGTCGGGTTGGACGAATACCGGATCTCCACGGACGCCGCCCACAGGGCGCTATACGCCCATATTCGCGGGGTAGACGGGTTTGACCAGATGACGGAGAACGTCCAGAGCTTTGCCCAGCGGATCCGGAAGATGGGACATGGACCGCGGCTGTCCCTGTGGTTCACCGCTATCTATGAGAACGTCGGCGATCTGCCCGACCTGGTACGTCTAGCTCATCGCCTCGGGGTGAGCGAAGTCTATGTCCAGAGAATGGTTTATTACGATGAGGGCATGGCGCGCCCGCAGCAATCCGTTTTCCGGACACTAGAGGCCACGGAGAAGGAGCTTCTCGAGGAGGCCGAGGCGTTGGCCGAAGAACTGAACATCAGTTTCCGCGCTTCGGGAGCCACCTCCCCCCGGCAAAGCCTGCTGTCGTCCGACGGCGACAAGAGGCCGTGGTCCCAATGTCGCCGTCCCACGTCGCTGATGTACATCTCGGCGAATGGCAACGTCCTACCCTGTTGCCTGTCGCCCTACACGACCCGCGACTATCCGGGGCTGATCCTGGGCAATGCCTTCGAGGCATCTTTGGCCGAAATCTGGAATAGTGCAGCCTATCAGCGATTCCGAACCGCGCTACAAAGCGATACACCGTGGGAGTCATGCGACCGGTGTGGCGTGTTTTGGAGTCTGTAGAGAGGTCTAGCCTTTGTGCGATCTGCGATGAATAGGTTTGGCCCCACCTGGGAGTCAACCCATACCCACCGGTCAATCTACCGGAAGAAAGGGAGGAAAGCGATGAATGCCAAGGCACTGCATCTGTTCGGGATAGTCATAAGCCTGTTGGCTGCCGCATTACTGATCGCCTCTTGCGGTTCCGCACCCGAGCCCGCAACTCCGTCAACTGCTGCCGAGCCTACTCAATCACCGGCCGAGCCCACAGAACTACAGAAACCTACAGAGGCACCAGAACCTACCGCCGCCCAAGCAACCCAGACGCAGGAGGGAGAGGTTCTGTTCCCGCCAGAAACGCCATCGGCCGTGCGTGGCAAGGCGGTTTTCACGGCCGATTGCGCCGCGTGCCATGGCGCTGCGGGCGATGGTTCCGGGCTAGCGGGCGCGGCCAACTTCACCGACCTGGAATTCATGCGCAACGCAAAGCCCGCCGAGTTCTTTGCGGCCATCCGCGACGGCGTCGAAGGTACTGCCATGCCCGCCTGGGGTGCGACGCTGAGCAAAATGGATATCTGGGACGTGCTCTACTACGAACGGACCTTCGCCACCTCGCCGGAGAACGTGGCCCAGGGGAAGGCATTGTTCACCGCCAACTGCACAACCTGTCACGGCGCTGCGGGCGACGGCTCAGCATTGAAGGGTGCCGCTGACTTTACCGATCAGGAGTTCATGAGCAACGAGGATCCAGCCGAGTTCTTTGAGGCCGTCACCAACGGCGTCGAAGGTTCGGCCATGCCTGCCTGGGGCGCGAGCTTTGACGAGGACCAAATCTGGTCCCTGATCGACTACCTCTCGACCTTTGCCTACGAATACCCAGAGGGAGCAGCAGCGGCACCAGAGCCAACACCAGAACTAACCGGAGTCGAGCCCACAGCAGCGCCCGAGACGGGTGACGCCACGCCATCGGGGATGCCTTCGGCGGTGCGGGGCAAAGCGGTCTTTACAGCCAACTGCATCGCCTGCCACGGCGAAGCGGGTGATGGCTCGGCCCTGGACGGTGCGGCCGATTTTACTGACTTGGAGTTCATACGCGGCAAGAAGCCAGCCGAGTTCTTTAAATCCATCCGCGATGGTGTTGAGGGCTCGGCCATGCCAGCCTGGGGAGAGACCCTGAGCGAGGCGGAGATTTGGGATGTGCTCTACTACGAGAGGACCTTTGCCACGTCGCCGGAGGAGGTCGCGCAGGGTCAAGAACTATTTGCCGCCAATTGCGTGACGTGCCACGGCCAGGCAGGCGACGGCTCTGGGTTGGCGGGCGCAGCCAACTTTACCGACCGTGAGTTCATGGACAACAAGGATCCTGCCCAGTTTTTTGAGGCCATCACGGCTGGCATCAATGGTTCAGCCATGCCTTCCTGGGGCGACATCCTGGATGAAGATCAGATCTGGGCTCTAGTCAACTACCTCTGGACCTTTGCCTACGAGTACCCGGGAGCTGTTGAGGCAGAACCCGCACCAGAGATCGAATTGCCGCAGGAACCTGATCCGGCCGTGGGAGCGCAGGTGTGGCAACAGAAGCCCTGCATCGGCTGCCACGGCGCGGAAGCGGAGGGCGACATCGGTCCCAAGCTGGCCGGGACGCCGCTGCAGTTCGACGAGGCATTGTTCCGTGTGCGCGTCGGCAAGGCCCCAATGCCCGCCTTCAGCGAGGCGCAGGTCAGCGACCTGGAATTGCAGCACATCTTTGCCTGGCTGGAATCCCTGACCCCGCCTACACCCACCCCTGAGCCCACTGATACACCACCACCAGCCTCAAGCGGCCCGACGGCGACGCCCAAACCAGCGCTGCCGCCATCCGGACACTTGATGGCCTTCTGGGAACACGTCAACTGGGTCAAAGTCCACTCTGACTTTGCCAAGGATGGTACTCCTGACCTCGGCAGTTTGCAGGACCGGGTACGCCAGGCTAAGGAACGGGCCAACAGCGCCTTGCAAGAAGCCGATCTGGCCATCGCTGACATCCCGAATCGGCAGGCCCAAAACACCATCAGGGAAGTCAAAGGATTCATAAACGAGATCCTTGGTCATGCTGACGCTGCCCTAGCAACGCAGGACTTGAACACCGCACGCAGCGAGGCTGGCAAGATGGTCGAGATCTCCCGGCTGGACGCCTGGCCCCGGGCCTCGCAAGCGGTCCAGCAAGCTGGGTTTACCGGTTCCGTGCTGGTACGGGTCAAGAACCAAAACGGCAGCCCCATCGCCGGTGCCCTTGTCACTGCTCTGACAGCGCTGACGCCGTCTGGCGGCCAGACCGACGCCAATGGCCAGGTACTCATTCCCGATCTGGCTGCAGTACGGGTGATGCAGGTCAAGGCCTACAAGGATGGCCTAGTATACCACGAGGTGAATGTCACCGTCCCGCAGGGCGGCCGGGCGGTCGCTGACATCACGCTGCCCGGCCCACCCGCCGCAGGCCAGACGCCGGTTGTCTCCAATCCTAGCATTAACCCCGCGTCGGGGCCAGGCGATGCCCAGGTCACTTTTCGTATGACGGGCACTGATCCGCAGGGCCACGCCAACATTGCTGAAGACCAGGTCTTTGCCCTGAATCCTGAGCTGGGTGAGGCTTACATCCTGCGCTCAGCGGGCGGCGACAACTGGGATGCGACCGTTGATCTACCCAACCTCGAACCCGGGATCCATACCTGGTACTTTTTCATCGTGGACCACCAATGCAACACCAGCAACGTCGTGCCACTGACCTACACAGTACAGTGAGACGCTGGGCGGCGCCCCTGGCACTCTTGGGGCTCGTGCCGCTACTAACCTTGGCGCTGAGGCCGGGGGCAATGCCTCCGGCCCCGGCCTCTTTGCCCTTGGTCGATCCCGAACTGGGCGTGCCCGTAGGCGAGCCACTCATTTCAACTGCCACAGACGCGAAACTGGCCATGGACGGCGTCGTCGAGGCAGCTTGGGAACAGACACCAATGCTGTCCGTGCCCTTGCACTATGGATTGCACAGCGACGAACAGGTGGGCGTGCTGGCATTGCGGTCGCTGCACGACACCGAGAACGTTTACTTTCTGGCCCGATGGCCCGCCGCTACACACGGCGGCGAGCCTGACGTCTGGCACAACCTCATTACGGTCCACTGGCGCTTGGTGGACCCAGGCCACGTCTCGGGTGAATCCACGGGGAGCGATGGATTGGCCTGCACGGTGGGCTGCCATACCGCCACTGCCAACGGGCAGGGCCAGATCGTCGGCATCCGCCCCGAAACGATTCCGCCGGGATTGAGCGAAAACCTGCCTGCTGGCGGCGGCTGGTCGGATGGTGAGTGGCTTGTGGAATGGAGCCGGCCCAAGGTCAGCGAGAGCCCCTACGACCAGAACCTTAGCGATCCTGAACAATCCTATCGCTTCTTTGTCAAGCTGTTTCTGGGATTGGAGGGTCAAGCCGACCCCGTGTCCAACGTTCACAGCCTGAGGCTTGGCCAGTGAAATACCGTGGGCCAACATTAGCGACAAGGATCGCGCGTGATTTTGCCCCACTGTTGGCGGTGGGCCTGCTGGTAGCAGTTTATGTAGCCACCTTGGGCACCATGTCGCTGCGCCGGCACCAGAACCTCCGGACCAACGCCCTGGATCTGGGCTATACGGATCAGGCCGTATGGAATACACTCCACGGCCGGCCTTTCCGCTTCTCCACCTACCTGGACGCCGCTTACTACCTCGATATCCCCATCCAGGTGTTCCGAGATCCCGGCATGCTCCTGGGTTACCACGTTGAACCGATCCTGGCCGCCATCAGCCTCCTCTACCTGGTCCACGATGGGCCGGAGACATTGCTGTGTTTGCAGACGGTGATCATCGCCCTGGGGGCAATTCCAGTTTATTTCCTTGCACGTTCCCGCTTCGAAAGACAGAACACGGTGACCAGGGAAGGGCACGCAACGCGCAACACGCCATACGTCGCACGTTGGATCCCCATCGGCTTTGTCCTCCTCTATCTGCTCTCCCCTCCGCTGCAAGCCACAAACTTGTCGGATTTTCACGCCGTGGCGCTGAGTCCGGCCTTTCTACTGGCAGCTTTCTATTTTCTCGAGACCGACCGGCCCTGGGGCTTTGCCATTTTTGCCGTCCTGGCCACCATGACCAAAGAGGAGGTAGGCATCATCGTCGCTATGATGGGCCTGTGGGCGGCCTTGGTGCGGCGACGATGGGCGTTGGGTCTGGGGATCGCCGCCTTTGGCGCGGGCTGGTCGCTGCTCGCCTTCCAGGTGATCTTGCCCCATTTCAACGGCCTCGGCAGCTCGGCCTTCCTGGTACGCTATGGCCAGTTTGGCGACAGTCCCGCCGGCATCCTTCGCAATATCGTGCAGCAGCCGCACCTTCTCACGGATTGGCTGCGTCGCTCCGACGTTGTGCGGTACCTGCGTGATCTGTGGCTCAGCAGCGGGGGACTGGCCATCCTATATCCGTTCAGTCTGGTGATGGCCCTGCCCTCCCTGGCGCTTAACCTCTTTTCCCGTTATGCCTGGATGCGCTCGGGCGGTGGGCATTACTCGGCGGCCATCGTCCCGTTCCTGGTGATCTCGGCGATCTATGGGGTGGCCTGGCTGGCAGGGAAGACTGACAGATGGGCAGACGGGCGAACCGGAAAATGGCAGGTACACCAGTTCATTACCATTCTGCTTGTATGTGGGGGACTGGTCGTAGCGTTGAGAAATCAGTATTACAGTGGCATCTTGCCGTTGTCGAGGCGATTCGCTCTAGAGCCAGTAAGCGAGCATGCTCGCCGTGCCGGGCCGTTCATTGAACAAGTCAACGCTCTGCCACCCGATACACCCATCTCGGCAAGCTCGGGTCTTTACCCCCACGTAGCTCACCGGGAAAAAGCCTATCTATTTCCCACCATCAGCGATGCAGAGTTCATCCTGCTGGATGTGACCGGCCCATCCAGTCCCGTGGGCGCCGGAGATCAGTACCAGATCGTACGCGAGCTGCTGGATTATGCCGAGTTCGGCGTAGCCGAGAGCGACTATGGATTCCTGCTCCTGGAGCGTGGTCTCGACGAATACCGGTTTTCACCTACCTTTTACGCTGCCTTCCTCGCTGGCAGTAGATCACCGCAGAACCCGGTTGGTGCGGATTTTGGTGGGCTGTTGCGGTTGGAGGGCTTTGATTGGGACGTGCGCCCCGTGGTCCGCCCCGAGCAAGTCGTAGAGATTGCGACCTATTGGCAGGCACTGTCCCCCCTGGACAACGACTATCGCCTGGTCTTCTTTTTCTGGGACAAGGATGGCCGCCTGGTACGAATTCAGCCGGAGGAACAGGTGGTACACTGGTATCCCACCTGGCTGTGGGAGCCTGACCAGGTGACTAAGGTGACACTGCCCCCGCTGCCTGTGGGCGATCTGGCCCGTATGGGGGTAGCGGTACTGGGTCCAGGCATCGAAAACTCGGACATCGAGGGCCGCATTGTGCCCATAACCCGGGCAGGGGAGCAAGACCTGGTACTCTGGGAACAAGACACAATTCTGGAGCTAACGAGACCTTAATGGACAACGTACTCATCATGGTCGCCAAGGAGCCGGTTCCTGGCCTAACCAAGACGCGCCTTTGCCCTCCTTTTACTCCAGTAGGCGCAGCCGGGTTATACTGCTGTTTGTTGCTGGACACGCTGGCACTGATGTCGCGGGTGGAGGTGGCTGATCATACCATAGCGTACACACCCGACAAGGCCCAACCCTATTTCGAGAAACTTGCACCCAACGGCTTCAGGCTGGTACCACAGCAGGGTGCCGACCTGGGGGAGCGATTGGCCAATGCTCTGCGCTACCATTTTGAGCTGGGTTTCCAGCGCGTCGTCATCATGAACAGCGATGGCCCCACGCTGCCCCTGGCCTGCCTGGAAGAGGCATTCTCGGAGCTCGATCGCGCCGACATTACCTTGGGGCCGAGCCATGACGGTGGCTATTATCTCATCGGCATGAAGCGTCTTTATCCGGAGCTATTCCAAGGGATCGCATGGAGCACAGAGCGCGTGATTCCTCAGACGCTGGCAGCATGTCACCGGCTCGGGCTAACGGTGCACCAACTGCCCGAGTGGTATGATGTCGACACAGAGGCCGATCTGAAACGATTGCGCCATGATCTGGCCTGCGATCCGGCGTTGGCACCCAGCACCGGGGCCTTTCTGAGCCACAAACAGCCGGACTGACTATTTGCCCAGGCGGCGAGCAGCCAGCAGCAACCCGATGACGCTCATACTGTCCATGATCTCACCCTCCAGGGCCATACGCAACGACTTGTCGAAGGGAAAAATCCGGCGCTCCAGAAATTCGGTCTCGTCGGGCAGTGCTTGGGCAGGTGCCAGATCCTCGCCAATGTAGAGGTGGGCCGTCTCGTCGCAAATGCACTTGGAGGTATAGTAGCTGCTGATGGGGATCAGCCGCCCGGCATGATAGCCAGCCTCCTCGGCCAACTCCCGCTGGGCTGCTTGGTCCAGCGTCTCTCCCTGGTGCACGCCGCCGGTTGGGATCTCCCAGCGGTGGTTCTCGCCCTGGACATAGCGGTACTGGCGCACTAGCAGCACGTGGCTGTCATCGACAAAGGGTACCACTCCCACGCAATTGCCAAAGGTAACCACACCGTAGACAGTCGTCCGGCCATCGGGCATCTCGGCTACATCCTCGCGCAGGCGCATCCAGGCATTCTCATAGACGAGCAGGCTGGATTGTGTTTTCCATGGTTTCGGCTTCATGGGCATCTCACGGCACAATAATCGTCGTACAGACGTTGCCCCCCCGGGGAAGGTCTTTCTCAGGCGCCACGTTGAAGGCCAGATCTATCCTGTCACCACGCACCAACGGACAGTAGATGTCGGGCTGGTTGAGGTCGCCCAGTAAAGCGCGGCGGCTGGCGCATCCCCCGCCACAGCTCGCCACGTGGGGGCACTCTCTACAAGCATCGGGCACCAGTCGGGCTCGCTGGAACTGTTCGCTCTCCAAGATGCGCTCGGCGGTCAACCCAGACAGATCCTCCAGGGTCAGGTCAGGCTGGGGCCAGTAGACGCAGGGGGTGATGTAGCGCTGGGGAGTGATACGGATGCTGTGCCGGCCACAGGGCGATCCCGTGAGGCTGTCGAGTCCCAGCATGGCATTGACGATCGGCTCACTTGTGCTAAGCAACTGTCCAGAGTCCAACAACCGCCGGAACGCCTCCCAAAACTGGCCGTAGCTGAGCATGTACTCGTTCTGTCCCACCGGCTGGTAGACGTTGACTCTGAAATTCGTCCCCAGATCGCGGGCCACGGCGACCAGCCTGTCCATCTCTTGATAGTTAGTGTTCATCAGCGTCGCCAGAATCGTCACCTCGATGCCGTAAGCGTGGCAGCGATCAATGGCATCAACAACACAGGTCCAATTGCCCTCGCCCCTAAAGGCATCCTGAGCTTGTGGTGTGGCGAAATCTACCGACAGCTCCACGTCGTGAAACTGGCGCAACAGCGATGGCGGCATTTCGTTCAGGCTGTAACCGTTGCTGGCCATGCTCACCTTGATGCCCCGCTCGCTCAGGTACTCGACGATCTGGGGAAACTGGGGGTGCAGCAGGCTCTCGCCGGTTCCCATGTTGAAGGATGCCGCCTCTAGCGTATCGCTGATGGCGCGGATCTCGTCCAAGCTGAGCTGGTAAATGCGGTCCTGAGGACGGTAACAGTGGGCACAACTCAAGTTGCAGTCGTTGGTTATGCCAATACCGATCGACACTTGCACAATAGGCTCCTTCCTAAACTGAATCTCGTTCAGTCCAAACCTCGGACATTTTTCCAGTTGCTTTGGCTGTTTGCGCCCCAGCCACTCAGTCAAATTCAGTACATGAATCAACCCGCGAAAACCTCTTGGGTCTGTGGGCAACCATTTGAATGTACCGGGCCAATTCGTTGTATGGAGGGCGAGCGGCCACGGCTTTTTCCAAATGGAGCAAGGCGTCAAAGAAATCTGGGTCATCCAGGCGCTCGCGAGGTACATAGTCAGCAAAGACGCGAACCCCGTAGAGCCCCGTCACGTTCAGTCCCATCTCGCAAAGCCAGGCGCCTACTTTTTCAGCGGTATAGGCCACGCCAGGAATGTCGAACAGGGTGGCACAAAAGCAACCCTTCTCAAGGGTTGCCAGGGCCGCGTATGGATCCAAGCTCGACCAAACCTGGCGCAGTACCTCGGCGTGCTGATTGACAAAGGACACCGACAGCACCCCGCCATCGCGCAACAGCCCGACCAGCGCCCCGAGGCTGGCGCGAGGATCGGGGAGAAACTCTATCAGAGTATGACAGGTGATGACATCGAAGAATTGGGGAGCGAATGATTCCGCCGTCTGGTCTGCAGACAGGTGGCAGTATGTGATCCGCGCCCGGACATCGCCAGGCAGCTCCTGAGCTGCCTGGCGTGCCCGGTCAAGCATGGCCGGCGCATAGTCCGACAACCAGACAGAGTATCCATGCAACGCCAGACGCAGAGCCAGTTCACCTGAGCCACCGCCCACATCTAATGCACGGGGCCGAAGGCCCGGGTCCATAGCATCGAGCAGGCTTGGAGCCAGGTTATGCCAGGTCACCTCCCTGCGGATGCGGCCCAGTGGTCTTTGGTTGTACTCTGCCCATGCCTCAGCGCCCACGTCGAAGCGCGTTCTTGAATCAACGTTCATCGCCGCGCCGATTATATCATAGCCAAAAGCTATTGTCCAGGTTCTGATTCCAGCTTTTGGGTTTCGGCTTGTTACAGCTCCCTGGCTCTGGTCGCCTATTTCTTTATGGACTTTGCTGCTATGCCGTGGCTTTGCTCACCAACACACACAGCTCGGCTGTTTCTGAGACACACCGCGCCTCGGTCACGTCCTGCTCGGTGAACCTGGCCATCAAGATCTCCCGGTCGCCCGTGCGTGAGTAGTCGTAGATGATAAAGATCGTACCATCTGGCGCCTGGACCCCGTCCGGGTACGAAATGCCGACTCGCCCATCCAGTAACAATCCCCCATACCACATCTGCCCCTCATCCTCTGAGAGAAAGGCCATCAGGTCTTGGCGCTCTGTACGTTGGTCTATCGGGCCGTGCTTCACCAACAGTAGTCTGCCCGAAGCAAGGCGTCGAATGAAGAAACGAGCCGTCGGATGCTGGATAGGAGAGGGCTTCAATGGGCTCCATGTCCGGCCGCGGTCGGTGGAAGTACTCTCACCGAGGCCATAGGTTGTCCGGACAAGCATCCACAGTGTGCCATCCATCCGCTCGACGATCATATGTTCGTCAAAACTGCGTACCTCAACCGGGACATTGCACCCACCACGTACCCGCCAGGTCTGACCTCGGTCGGTCGAGACAACCACTTTGGCGCTATCGTCCGTTTCTCGCCACGTGGATGCCGGCAGGACCCATTCACCCGAGGAGAGGACAATGGGTTTGCCCATCATGACCCCATCCGCGAGGCGTCGGGGTTCAGACCATTGCGACTCCTCGTCATCCGGCTTGTCGGTGGTCAAAGCCCATACCCCGGCAATGGTTCCCTCGTGACCAATCGCCTGGGCCCAGAATGCCCAAAGGCGTCCATCCGGATCCACCCACGCCTGAGGATCAAAAGCCCGTACCGGCCCATCGCCGTCGGGGTCGATGATCAGCTTCTCTCCTGACCAGGTATGGCCATCGTCCCCGCTGGTTGCCAACGTTGCATAGTTAAAGTGGTCTTCCCTGGTTCCCTGACCTCCATACCAAATGGCCCACAAGCGCCCCCTCTGGCTGCGCGCCAGGCTCGGTATGCCCTGGAATCGCCGGGTAGCGCTACCATATTCCGGACCGGGCTTTGAGATCACCCAGGGTGGGTTGAGGTACAACGGCTGCGATGCTGCATGACCGGGCATGAATCATTCCCCCCTTGGGCAGTAAGCCACTGCTCAGCTTGAGACTCGTGGTCGAAAAAGTGAATATCATCACCCTGATTGCATTCATGGATCAGTTCCCGGAATCTCTGGCTTTTGATCCCAGCCAAATCCGCAACAATGGCTACCCTCACCTGATAGACCGATAGTTTATGAAACAAGGCGCCCGCAAGCCCGGAGCTAAGGTCAAAGAACTCGGGATGCAAGTGCTCTTCATCAAGCAGGATTCGGCTCGATTCAATGCCATAGCACTCGGCCAGCAGATCCAGCACATCTGCCTCGCTCGTGAGTATTCCGCTTTGGGGCACACATCTAACATACTCACCTGTCGGAGTCTGAACTACCTCTCCAATCATGTCTGTCCTCTCTCGCCGTACAGCTAACGCTGTGGCCTTGTTCTCGGTTCAGGAGATGATTCGCCAGAGATTTGCTGGATCCGAGCTGGTCCGCTGGATCGCAGTTCCTCAGATCTCGACAAGAATATATTCATCATAATCACATTTGGGCCTGTATCCGATTTTCTGGTAGACGCGGGTCGCCGCTGCGTTGGACTGGTCCGCGAACAGCGCACAGTACTCCCAGCCTGCTCCGAGAAGCGTCCGGCTCAACGTGCTGACACAGGCAGTCGCGTATCCCTGCCCTCGCAATTCCGGTGGGGTATAGACCAAGCTTATGCTGACGCCGTTTCTGGTGGGCCGAGTCTTCATGGCAATAGAAACGGGTCTCTGCACCTCGAACAGGTAGATATCCCCATCCCCTATACGTGCTCTTGCCGCTCGCCGTGATTCTTCACGCTCTGCCTGGCCAAAGATCTCGCTGTGGAAGCCATACCACCACCGGACCACCAAGTCAGCATCTTGCTGCGTGGCCAGCCTCAGTTTTCCGGGTTCTGTCACCAGGTCGGGCGCCTCTCGCAGTTCATATACGATCTGCCGCCGCTCAAGGTCAAAACCGTTCCCGGTGACCTCCGCCCACCGCGCGGCAACTCCTCGCGCAACCTCGCTTGGCCCCATAACGCCAGCAGGCCGCCACCCTTCCCTGACCAGATCATCAACCAGAATCCTAGCAATGGCATCGAGATCACCTTGCTGAGCACAAACGACCAGCTTGTGGGGTGGAGTCATCACGACTGCCAACATAAGCCCATTTTCATCTTCTACCGTCTTCAGGCAAGGGCCTGCCTGGAACCATTCTGGATGTCGTACGAGTTGTCCACAGATGCCCAGCATTAAGCTGTTGGCCGCTTCATTGGACTCGAGTTCCGTTTGCGTGTTCTTGAGGAAAAGCCTTGGGTCGGTGTAGGTCCAGACCTTCATGCTCCGTCTGTCACTGCTTTCTGGTACTCACCCTGACAGTCTGCCCAGGCGGTCTGCGATCTCGCGCAGGTGTTCCCACTCGTGCTCGAGCATGCGGCGCAACATCCGCCGGGCTGTCCAGGTGACCTGGCCGCGCTGAGTCATCTGCGTACGCTCCGCTTCAGTCATTGTCTGCAATCGCACCAATGTGATGCTCCATGCCTGTTCCAGGGCCGGTACGAGCCTCTCTGAATCCTCCCGTAGGGTTCGGAGGAAAGGGGGCAACTCGATGATCTTGCCCAAAGCCGCGCGCAGATAGGCATATTGGGAGTCGGCAACGTGTGTCACGATGCGGTGGATGGACCAGCCGCCGGCGGCTGGTTCGGCCACCAGTTGTTTGTTCGGTAGGTTTCGAACCAGGTCCAGCAGGTCCGCCCGCAGCCAGCCCAGGCGCTGGACAAAGATTGCCTGCTCCGCAGTACTCAGAGGATCAAAATCGGGTCCAAAGCCAGGCGCTGGGTTTCCGTTGCCCAACCATGGGCCTTCCATGACGTGTTCAACCACGACTGTGGTGAGATCGTCCTCTGGCTGGATGTCCTGATCCTGTTCTTGCAGGAAGCGCAGGTAGGCGCGGATCGCCGCTGGCGTCACCTCCAGGGCAGCATCCGTCGTTGGTCCCTGAGCGATACAGCCCAGCAGATCCAGCACATGGACCATCGTCTTCTGCCGGCGTGGGCCAGATTCGAGGTAGAGACTATATCCCATTCGGTCCTCCAGAATCCGCTACCATCCTTCGTATCTCGCGCACCAGGCCTTTGATCTCACCCAGACCTGTCGCCGGGTTTGTCAGCGTAAGACGCAGGTAACGCCGGTCGTTCAGCAAAGCTGACGATATGTAATAGTCGCCCAGGGCAAGTAGCCTGTCCCGCAGCGCCAGATGTCCAGCATCGACCCCCTTCAGGCCGAAGCAAAGGATGTTGGATTGCGGCTCCACCGGGCACTCGAAATCGGGCAAGCTCTGGAGATAGCTATAGACTTTGGCCGTGAGATCAAACTGCCGCTCGATATACTCGGCCATCCCCGCTTCCCCCATAGCAGCCAAGACCATGAAGAACTTGAGCCCTAATACGGGCTTGGTACACTCGATCGTCCGGTGCAGAAAGTCAAAGCCAGGCTGCTCCTTGGGGTAAAAGAGGTAGCTGCCCTCCTGGGTGAAGGCGCCATCGAGCATCCGGGCATCGCGTACCAGTAGGGCCGTGCAGAAGGCGGTGACGCGCATTAGCTTGTGCATGTTCATCGTAAGCGAATCTGCCAGCTCGATCCCCTGCATCAAATGCCGGTACTTTCTGGTCAGGATGGCCGGCCCTCCGTGGGCGCCGTCGACGTGGAACCACAGGTCTTGTTCCCGGCAAAATGCACCAATCTCCTGCAAGGGATCGTAGAGACCTACTGCCGTATTGCCCGCGTTCGCGATCAGTGCCACGGCCTGTTTTCCCTCAGCCTCGACCCGCGCGTATGCGGCCGGCAGTTGGTCTGGGATGATAACGCCGCGCTCGTCGATCTCCAGCGGGTAGACAGCCCGGTGCCCCATGCCCATGATGCCGGCCGCCCGGGCAATAGAGTAGTGCGCCTCAGCCGAGGCCAGTAGGACCAAATTGCCCGGGTTGCCCTCCTGCCAGACTTTGGGCGTGAGCCGTGTACGGGCAACGATCAAGGCCGTCAGGTTGGCCAAGGATCCGCCATGGGTCAGGATGCCTCCGCCACAGATCTCATCCGCCGCCTGCTGAGGGGGCGGAGGGGCAGGCGTCCAGCCCACCTTCTCCAACAGCCAGTTGACGAGGAAATACTCGATAGACACCGAAGCCGGGCCGAATTCATAGATCGACCCATCACTGCTCACGAAATTGTCCACCAAGCCTGCCAGCGCTGCCATGTAGTGGGGAACAGCCTGCTGATGCGCAATGTTGGCCGGATGGTAAAAGCGCGTGATGGCTGACAGGTACTCATCCACAAACCTCGCCAGTTTTTCTCCCGACAAACCACCCTCGCTGACAAGCAAAGATAGCTCCATATCGGCTACCAGCTCGCTCATTGGCGGTTGGCGAATAACAGGGCCTTCGCCCGACACAGATCTTTCATAGAAATCACTCAAGGCCTGGACAATGATCGCAACATCAGCCTCAAAAGTCTGCCCGGCTTCTGCCATTGTGTTCCTCTCTTAATCAGCATTCCTTCATTCACTCCCAATACTCCTGGCCGATGACCCGCAGGCCGGTACTAATCAGCCAATCCGGCGTACTTGCACACAATCTCCAGTGCCCTTACAAGGGACTTTGCTCCAAGCCTTACATATTCCTCAATGAGCTGGCCATTCTCGTCCAGCGTTCCAAGCCCAGGGCTGAGGAAAATCTTGCCGCTGTAGATCGTCGCTGGCTCAACACCCATTTCTACCTGTGCGGAAACAATCGGATTGGTGTTGGCCCACAGATCTTCCAGGGTAAAGATAGGAATGCCAAAATCTCTGCCATCCCAGGTCCGTTCATAGTTCACTTCGGTGCCGCCGAGCTGGTAGGTCTTGGTAAATATCAACTGTTGTCGGAAGCGGCTGGGCTCCAGTGATTGAAACTCTTCCACAATGATGTTGTGGTATTGATCGATGGGGTCCGTAACCAGCTCTGGCTGGTCTCGCAGGATCCGCAGATAGGCAAGTAGTCCAACCAGGGCGTCCCGCCCCGGGTCACTGTAGGTAAATACCGCTTTCCCGTGGGAGGAGACTTCACCATACCGTTGCCCGCCAAGGCCCATCCCCTTGCGAACAGGGTTGATGGCTTCATCCTTGCCAATAATGAGCCCAGTTGCAGGCGCTCGCCCGGGCTTGTCCATGCTGTAGGTGATGATATCGCAGTCGATATGGCGGGGATCCATCCCAATGAAGGGAATAGAGCCGCCGGTATCAACGATGTAGGGGACGTCAAAGTCCCTGGCAACTTTTCCCAGCATCTGCAACAAAACCGGCGTGCTGTTGCCATCCAACTCACCGTGCCCGTAACTTGGCGTATCGTAGCCGATGGCCGTTACGCCTGTCAGATAGGCACTATGGCGGTTGGCTACCTTTTGGATGTTCTCCATCGTTTTCCCTGCGTCCACCCTGGTCAGAAGTGAAGTGGGGTTGTACCGGATCCCATGGGATTCGTACCGGGCGCCGACCATCCGAACGTAGAGCGTCTCCAGGTTGGCTAGGCTCTTGCCCTCAACGCCAAGCTCGCCACCGGCTATCGTGCGATCGACCAGCAGATTCTTGTACTTGGGCGGGAACGCCCGGCCATAGCCGCCCAACCATTCATAGTCCTCCGAGTAAGGCATCAGCACGCGGGCGCGATAGATGTCACCGTGGCGCATGGAGGGCGGAGCGCACAATGTTTCGAGACTGATCCTGAGAGCAGCTTCGCAGGTATTTGCTACAGCAACATCGTATTCATCCCCATACACGTCCTTGACGACAGCTCGTAACTCATCCTCGATGACGCGGACGGGCAAGGTTCGACCACCCCTGTTGGCTTCGATGATCTTGTCCAGGACATAGTTGGGCAGATTGCCAGGCCGGGATGAGCTTCCCGCATAGAGCCCGATATCGGTACCCAGTTTCCTGGCGCCAAGGCTATCGCCAAACTGGCGGGCCTCCTCCAAGATCTTGGGGGT
The DNA here is from genome assembly GCA_963700285.1 of uncultured Chloroflexia bacterium. Classification (GTDB taxonomy): domain Bacteria; phylum Chloroflexota; class Anaerolineae; order JAAYZQ01; family JAAYZQ01; genus CAWANP01. Next base: position 672,576 of record CAVOXA010000010.1, read on the forward strand.
GTGCTCGTAGATCTGCTGGTACCATTGGTAGCGGTATTTTAACTTCATATTCCTCGATCCTTCCTACCCGGTGCAGCCTGCAACCTGCCGCTCAGGGGCCAGTGCGGGATCTGCGAACCCAGGGGTATCCCCAACTTGTTCTGCAAGGAAAACTCAAAAAGCCAGCTGGCAGCGCTGACATCCAGGGCCGTCAGCCCAATGGCATTGAAATAGATCAACTCATCCCGCTCCCTGACCGGTACCTTCCAGGGAGGATGTCCCTCAGGTTGGCATAGAATTGGTCCCGGCCAATGAGCCCATCAATCAGATCCCGAATTTTCATGAACTCGCCCTCCTGCACAGCAAACGATAGCATCCGGTGATTTGGATGCGTCTCAACAGACCGGCTCGGTTGGAAACTCCTCCGATGGGACTATTGTACGGCGCTCGGCAATGGACTTTTTCAGAGCCGCCTCAAACTGCAGTTCAAGGAGTCCGGCGTACCCTGGAACGGGAGGTGGGGCGCCGTTGCGGATTGATTCGAGATAGGCATCGACTGATTTCTCGAAGGATTCCTCGTATTTCTTCCAGCGGGAGGTTTCGCGACTTGGCCGGTAAATTTCGTGGACGCTATCGCCATAGTCCAGTATCTCCATATCCTGGTCCAGACCCCGGAAGTGAACACGCCCGCGCTCAAAGCCAATGATCAATTCGAATAGTGGAAAGTCCCAGTTGATTGCGCTGGTTCCGAGAATGGTACCCGTAGCATTCTCACCAATAAGGTACGAGGCTACAACGTCCGGTACATCTCCGGCATCAAGAAAGGGGTAGGTTTTCGCGCCCACTTGGGCAGAGATTTCGCGCAGCGGGCCGGCGAACTGGAGGATCAGGTCAATGCAGTGGCTCCAGGTAGCGAAATGAGACAAGGCGACGACATTCACAGCAGCGCCAAACCTGCGCTCCTGAATCAGCCGTTTGGCCCGCCACGTCTGGTCGAAAAACCGATAGTTGAAAACCATCGCCACCTCGACTCCAGCCTCTTGGGCTTGCTGAAGCAGTGTCTTTCCGTCCCAAAAATCCTCCTGAACAACGTTTGCCTGTCCTCTCCGCGCAACCAAGGGTTTCTCCAGGAAGAGACGTCTGGGTTTGAAGGGAAGCAGTGCCTGTGTCGCTTCCAGACGCTGCTCTTCGCCGGTCAGCACAAAAATCGTGTCGGGTCGCCGTTCGCATAATTCCTCTGGCGAGTGGACGATTCGTACTCCGAACTTCCGTCCAACCATCTCCGCCCGCTCTGGTGTCCGGGAATAGCAGGTGAGAGATACGTCCCTATGCCGCAGCAAGCTCGGGATGTAGTTCTTTACAGCCACTCTGCCTGTGCCGACAATGCCGATTTCCATCGTGTCCCTCCCATACTGCCCTGCAAAAGCTGAATACGTCAAACCTCCACAGACCCAAACGTGCGTGATATCCCGCTGGATCCCCCGGCATGCGTAGGCTAAGCCCCGAGAAAGCCACCGATCAGGCCCTGCTGCCCCCGCGCAAATAGATCGCTCGCCATTGGTTTCTTTCCGGCCATCTGTACCACTTGCAACTCCAAGAGCCCACTGCCCGTCGCCACTCCCAGGCCACTGGAGAGTGCAATTATCTGTCCGGGCACCCCTTCTCCCCGCCAGTCCGCCAGGGGCTTTGCCCTGAGTACCTTGAGCCTGCGCCCCTCCCACATCGTGAAGGTTCCGGGCCATGGATCATAGGCCCGTATCTGGCGGTCCAGGTACTCGGCTGGCTGGCTCCAATCCAGCAGCCCATCCTCTTTCTTCAGTTGGTCACAATAGGTGGCCAGCGCCTCGTCCTGTAGCTGCGCCTGGATCTCGCCCGCTAACCAGCTGGCAAGCATCTCGATCAGCAACTGCGCCCCTTGCTCGGCGAGCTTGGCCGTCAGCGAACCGGTCGTATCGTCCGGTGTGATGGGGCACTCCCCCTGGGCCAAGATGGGGCCCGTGTCCAGCCCTTCGTCCATGCGCATGATCGTCACACCGGTGATGGGCTCGCCAGCCAGGATCGCCGCAGTGACGGGTGCTGCCCCCCGGTATCTGGGCAGCAAGGAGGGATGGATGTTCAAACAGCCATGGGGTGGCAGCTCAAGGACAGGCCGTGGCAAGAGCTGGCCATACGCAAAGACGGCGATCACCTCTGGCCGCCAGCTGGCAATATAATCTAGTGATTCAGATGCCTTCAGGGTTGCTGGCTGGAAGACTGGCAGCCCTCGCAGCAGCGCGGCCTCCTTGACTGGCGACGATACCACTTTCCTGCCCCGGCCAGTCCGTCTTTCTGGTTGGGTGACCACGCCCACCACCTCGTGATCTTTGTTCAGTGCATCCAGGGTCGGAACCGCAAACTCCGGAGTTCCCATAAAAACCACACGAGTCATCCTTCACCTCGCTATCGCGCAATGCGTACTGTATCAGACACGCTAAGAATTGTATCACACTTCGAGGTACCGGCCAAACACTGGGTTCTGACCCATAACTCTGAACACTATCTCATGTGATGTTCAGTACCTGGCTCTGGGGTGATATGGTCTGAACGAAATATGTCCTCGGCGAGATCTATTCTGTCACGAGGTGTTGTCCCTGGCCAGGCCGCGACGCTGGACAGTTCGCCGCGGTTGTTGTATACTCAGATCATAGTGGTGGAAAGGAGATCTCAGATGCAAGTAAAAGATGCCAAACCCACGGTCCGTACCGCGGTAAGGCGCGCGCGCGCCGAAACCTACCTGCTGATCTCGCTCGTTGCTTTGGCAGGTTCTGTGATCGCCACCCGCCTCTTCTTGGAAATCACCGGCTACCCGCAGCTTGGCAACAGCGAACTGCACATCGCCCACGCCCTGTGGGGTGGGCTGCTGCTGCTGGCAGCGGCGCTCCTGCCACTCATCGTGGCCAACAGATGGGCCTTCATTACGAGTGCCATCTGCAGTGGAATAGGTGTCGGTCTATTCATTGACGAGATAGGCAAGTTCATCACCCAGAAGAACGATTACTTTTTCCCCGCAGCCGCCCCCGTGGCCTATGCCTTTTTCCTGCTCATGGTTCTGCTGTTCCTGCTTGTAAGGCGGCGGAGCGCCCACAGCCCCCGGGCAGAGATGTACCGGGCACTGGCTGGTCTGCGAGAGTTGCTGGACAACAACCTCGACACCCATGAGCTGGAGATGCTACTGGGACGACTAGAGGCTGCGAAGCAAGCAGACCAGACCCACGTAGCTGGGTTGGCAGCAACGTTGTCCACCTATCTCCAGGAAACGCATATCCCGCTCGTGCCAGCCAGACCCAGTCTCTGGAAGCGAAGCCATGCCGAGCTTGAGCGCTGGGGCCATCGAGTTGGACGCCGCCCACACCGTGTCCTAATCCTGTTATCCATGGCCGTGCTGAGCGTGGGCATGATCCTTGCTGTCGTGCTGCCGATCTTTGTGGTCGCAGCGCCAGAGACCACAGGGCAGAGACTGCTGACCTGGCTGGTGACGCAGGATGATGTTCAGACGGCAGGCAGCCGATTATGGTTTTATGCGCGCGTCCTGCTGCAAGGGATCGTCGGGTTTTTTGCCCTGAGCGCAATCTACTACTTTTCCCAGGGCCGGGAGCTACGGGGCGCCTATGCAGCGCTTCTCGCGCTTCTGATATCGTTGACCGGTGTCCTCCTGCTGTCTTTCTACCTGGATCAGTTCAGCGCCACGGCCACGGCCTTGCTTCAGTTCGGCGTGTTGCTCCTCGTCATTGCCTACCGCCGCTGGTATCTGGAAACAGGACCAGCCCTTGACCAACGGGCCAAGTACAACGTGCGTACAGAATCGACGTAAAGCTTGTACAGCAATCGCCTGCAGAGTTCATGCGGATCAACTGGAAAGGAGGTGCATCCAATAGCCAGAGCGTTGTTCCTGCAAAGGCAGTTCTCGAATCAGTACCTGATCTTCAATTCTCAATTGAAACGAGGAGGACAAAATGTGTGACCTTTTTGGCTGGATCATTGTTGGCGGTCTCATCGGCTGGCTGGCGAGTATCATCACCGGGCGCAACCAGCGACAAGGCTGCATGATGAACATCATCGTTGGTGTGATTGGCGCAGCCCTCGGAGGGTTGGTCTACAACCTAATTACCGGCCGCGGCTTCGCCTTTGACTTTGGCAGCTTTGACATCACCAGCATTGGCGGCGTTGTGGTGGCCCTGATCGGCGCTGTGGCTCTGCTTGCCATCCTCAACTTTATCCAAAGACGGTAGGCGAACCTGGAGACTGGCAACGCTTGGCCACCTCCCTTTTTTAGGCAATAGCTCCCAATGTGACCTGCCAGGTATCCAAACGGTGTGGAACCTGGCAGGTTGTTGAATGACAGAACCCGCAAAGTATGGTACACTGTCACTGCGAGTTCCCCGGAGGCCGGATGTGTCTTTTACAGCATCTTTTCTACGGGCTCGACAGAACAACAAACAATGCCTGTTACTGGTGCATGGTTGGCACTGTGACTTACCATGGTCGTCCGTTGAGCGAAGAAACAGGCAGCGGTTTGAGGGAGGTTGAATCATGAGCAAGGTCTATCTGCACAGAGCTGGCGCGCCAGACAGACTACTGGGGAGTGTCAGATCGGATGGTCGTGTCTACAGAAGCTACCCCGGCCCCGACGACTATGTTGGGCGCGTGGACCTAGAGACCGGCAGGGTACATGCCCAGCGATTGGGACCCGACGAGTATATCGGCCGGATAGATCTGGACAGTGGCAAGGTCTGGCGAGACGTGGAAGCTGGTCTCGACGAACACCTCGGTTGGGTGGACGAGAAGGGTGAGATGCGCTACGATGTTGCTGGCTGGACGGATGAGTACATCGGCCGGATTGAACGCGAGGCATCCCTGGCTGAGGCTGGCGCCGCCTTCCTGTTGCTGGTCTGGCCTGCATTTGCGGCACATCAATAATCTGACTTTCGTACAAGGTGTGGTATCCTACGCTCAGTCCGACCCACAGCGTACACCACAAGACAACGGCATGGAGTTTCGACACAAGGAGAGTTCATATGTCATACTTGGTTGTAATCACATTTCAAGACTCCGACGAAGCCAAAGAGGTCCGAGATGCTCTGGAGCAGGCGCAACACGAACACACAGTGCGCCTCGACGATTCAGCCGTAGTGGTCAAGGATTCAGGTGGCACAGTCCACGTACACAATGAGGTATCCCGTGGCGTAAAGGTGGGGGCACTCGGCGGCGGCGCCATTGGTCTTTTGGCTGGCTTTCTGCTCGGTGGACCCATCGGTGGCCTTGTCATCGGAGCACTTGGCGGCGCGCTGGGGGGAGACCTGGCTGGCTTGAGTATTGACGGGAGGTTCATCCACGACGTGAGCGAGGCCATACAGCCAGGCACATCGGCCCTGTTTCTCATGATCAAGGAGGAAGATCCTGGATCTGTCATCTCTGCCCTGGATCCCTACGAGGGACAAGTGTACCACACATCATTGCCGCCGGACGTCGAGGAGAAGCTCCGCCAGGTGCTGAGTGACTAGGTTGAGAATCCGATGAACACACTCCTCCAGGAGTGAGTGGCGGAGGTGATCGCCGGTCGAGACAAAACGATCGTCGCTGGCTGGATGGCAAAATGAAGGAGAGATCAGAAACAGAATGAGGATTCTTTTGGTCAGCCCTAAATCGACCGTGTGGAGTTCCCGCACGCACATCCACATGGGCTTGGGCTATCTGGCCGGGGCGCTCATCGACGCTGGCTACGACAGTGTGACACTTTTTGATGCTGCGGTAGAGGATGAGGACCTCAGCGTGCACTTGACGCGGGAGCGCTACGACGTTGTGGGCATCTCCAGTCCCACCCCCCTCATCTACGAGGCATGGGAGGCGGCAGCTCAGGCCAAGGCGCAGGAGGCCGTTACCATCTTGGGCGGCCCCCACCTCACGCTCATGCCCGAGGAATCCATACAACGGCCAGAAGTGGACCTGGTCGTACGTGGCGAGGCGGAAGACACCCTTGTCGAGATCCTGCGAGAAATCGAGCAGCACGGTGGTCCCAACACGCAACTTGAAGCCTGCAACCTGCAACCGATCCGCGGCCTAAGCTGGAAGGATGCTTCAGGCCGAATCATCCACAACCCCGAACGGCGCTTGCGCAGGGACATCGGGGCCATCCCCTGGCCAGCTTACCACCTGTTCAAGATCGACCGCTACACCAACCTCCAGCCCCTGACGGACGGGCTCGATCCCAACGCCCGGACCTATACCCTGGTGACTAGCCGTGGGTGCCCCCACCAGTGTATCTACTGCTCCAAACCCATCACCGGCAATACCTGGCGCCCGCGTTCACCGGAAGACGTGGTGGCAGAGTGGCGCTATCTGGTACAGGATATGCGGGCCACCGAAATCGGTATCACCGACGATGTCTGGAACCTGAACCTGGATCGGGCCAAGGAGATATGCCGGAACATCATTGCCGAGGGATTGAATCACGTGCCCTGGGTCACCGTCCACGGCATGCGCGTCGACAACACCGACGCTGAACTATTCGAACTCATGAAGCAAGCCGGCTGTAAGCGGGTCGGTTTTGGCGTGGAGAGCGGCAACCAGGCTGTATTGGACGCCATCAAGAAACGGCAAACGCCCGATGACGCGCGGAAGGCTTTCAGGGAAGCCAAGGCGGCCGGGCTCCAAACTATGGGATTCTTTATCTTTGGCCTTCCTGCCGACACCGAAGAATCCATGGAGGATACCATCCGCCTGGCGTTGGAGTTGGACCCCGACCTGGCCAACTTTATGCTCGCAGCACCCTATCCCGGCACGGAGCTTTGGGAAATTGCTCAGCGGGACGGCCGCCTGTTCAGCATGGACTGGCGCGACTATGCCATCCACGATGAAAAAGCCCGCTACGAGCTGCCGTCATTGCCACCCGAATTGGTGGAGCGCAAGTGGCATGAGGCCTATCGCCGTTTCTACCTGCGTCCTGGCCGCATCTGGCGTAAGGCAATCGCTCCTGATACATGGCGCCGATTGCCGGAATACGCCAGCAATTTTGGACGCTTCTTTCTGGGGCGCAAAACCTAGGTCACGGGTTGACATTTCGAACAGGATGGGTATAATACGGCATAATAGGTGTTTGGTAGCGCTTTGGGCAGGTACCCGAGTGGCCAAAGGGGGCGGACTGTAAATCCGCTGGCTCAGCCTACGGAGGTTCAAATCCTTCCCTGCCCACCAACAAGGTCCCTCCAAGAGGAGGGACCTTTGATATTTCATATCTTCAGCGCATGCCGGGAGTCTCCCTAGTAGGAACGGAACACTACATCGAGACAGGAGGCCAGAAAATGCGTAGTGGCGCTCTATGCCTATGCCTGGCCTCGTTGGCGCAGAACCTCGTATAGTGCAATCGCCCCCGCGACGCCCGCGTTCAACGACTCCACCTGCCCATGCATCGGCAGCCGGATGAGATAGTCGCAGGTCTCCCGGACCAGTCGCGCCAGCCCCTGGCCCTCACTGCCCACGACCAATCCCAGTGGCCCCCGCAAATCCGCCTGCGTGTGCAACTGCACACCGGGCACTGCTTCCAGCCCGGCCAGCCATACCTCTTTTGATTTCAGCCATTCCATGGCCCGCACCAGGTTGGTCACTTGCGCCACACGCACATGTTCGGCTGCGCCTGCCGAGGCCCTTACCGCGGCTGGCGTCACCCCCGCCGCCCGTCGCTCGGGGATCACCACACCGTGAATTCCGGCCGCCTCAGCGGTGCGCAGCAGAGAGCCCAAGTTCTGGGGGTCCTGCACATGGTCCAGCAGCAGGAGAAAGGGCGGCTCGCCGCTTTGCTGGACTGTTTCTAGTAGGGCCTCCAGCTCTACGTAGGGGTAGCCTGAAACCTCAGCGGCGAGGCCCTGATGATTGACCTCGCCGCCCCCTTTATCCAGATCCTTGCGTGCCACCATCTGGACCGGTATACTGGTCCGATCAGCCAGTCTGAGAACCTCTCCCACGAGCTCCGTGGTCTTGAACTCCCTGGCCAGCAGCAGTTTAAATATCTGTCGCCGCCCAGCCCGGACTGCCTCGCGCACCGGCTGGCGCCCGTAGAGAATCTCGTGCATCCGTACTCACCACACTCTACTGGCCGAGTCGCCAGCGCGTACCCTCCGGTCCATCCTCCAAGGCAATGCCCATCTCACTGAGCTGGTCGCGGATCGCGTCGGCCCTGGCCCATTCCCGGGCCTGGCGTGCCTCCTGGCGCATGTCGACGAGCATCCGTACCAGGCCATCCACCACATTATGATCTGCCTGGGATGTGCTGCCTGAACCTGTCCCTTCATCGAAAAGGATGCCGAGCACATCGCTGCCCAGGGTCCGGTAGACCTCGTCCATCGCTTCCAGCGTCGCCCGGCTCACTGGCTTGCCGGAGTTGAGGTGAGCGTTCACTTTATGGCTCAGATCGAACAACGTCGCAATAGCTCGAGGCGTACCAAAATCGTCGTCCATCACCTCCTCAAACCGGGCCCTGTGCTGCTCCAGTTTGGTCAGCCATGCTTCATCGACCTCGTCGCCCTCGGCATTCCGCAGCCGTTCGCGGATCAGGCCCACGGTGCTGGTCAGCCGCTCCAGGCCCCGCCCCGCAGCCGCTATGGCTTCTTCGCTGAAATCGGTAGGTGAGCGATAGTGGCTGCTCAACACAAAGAAACGGATCGTCATGGGACCGTGCCGGGACAGCATCTCCTTAATGGTAATGGCATTGCCTAGACTCTTGCCCATCTTGACGCCGTCTACGGTGACCATGTTGTTGAGCAGCCAGTAGTTGCAGAACGACTCGCCGGTGGCAGCCTCGATCTGGGCAATCTCGCACTCGTTGTGCGGAAAGATATTCTCCAATCCACCACCATGGATGTCAAAGGGCTGCCCCAGGTATTTGGTGGCCATCACCGAACACTCCACATGCCAGCCGGGATAACCCCAACCCCACGGGCTGGGCCAGCGTAGAACATGTCCCCTCTCGGCCTTTTTCCAGACGGCAAAGTCCGCCGGGTGGCGCTTTTCCAGGTTGATCGCGACTCGAGCGCCCTCCTCCAGTTCGTCCACCCTACGCCCAGACAGCTTGCCATACTCTGGCCAGTTGGACACGTCAAAGTAGATGGAACCGTTGGCTTCGTAGGCGTGTCCCTTTTCCAGCAAAACCTCTGCCAGACCTATCTGCTCGGTAATATGGCAACTGGGTCGCGGTGAGATGTTGGGCCGCACCGCATTCAGAGCGTCCATGTCCTCAAAGTAACTGCGCATGTAGGTCTCGACCAGCTCCATAGGCTCGACACGGTCTGCCGCAGCCCGTTTGAGGATCTTGTCTTCCCCCTCGTCGGCGTCATCGGTCAAGTGGCCGACATCGGTGATATTTTGCACGTAGCGCACCTTGTAGCCTTTGTAGCGGAGATAGCGAACGATTGTGTCGAACGAGAGATAGACCTTGGCATGGCCAATGTGTGCGTGGTCATAGATCGTAGGCCCGCAGACATAGATGCTGACAAATCCTTGGTGGATGGGCTTGAATTCTTCTTTTCGACGCGTCATATGGTTGTACAAAGTTAGTGTCATTTGTGTGTCCCCTTGGTGGTTGACTTGGATCAGGCATCAATGCCAACTGAAGCTCCAATTGGAGCCCTTGCCGTAGGATGCTGCCATACTCACTGACAGCACCTCCCAGTACAGATGCAGATCCGCGTCCAACCCCAGGGTGCTCTTGGCGTATCTTGCATATTTCACTCAGCCGCCTTACTACTCTCTGGCGGTTGCACGTTGGCTTGCTGCGCCACGACGATCAAGGTTACCGCTGTATCGACGGATACTCGTCCACTATTGATAACTAGGTGATACAAAGTGGGGTCCGAGCGGTCTACGCCGTGATAGCGGCGCACATAGTCGCTCCTGGCCCGGTCACTAGCTCGTACCCGGCTCTGTGCAGCCCGCCACGCTAGACCCTCACGGTCCGCCACGGCTCTGATCCGATCATCAAGAGGGGCAACGATCTGTACGTGCAGGGCGTCTGGATGCTTTCTTAGCAGGACTTGGCCTCCACGCCCAACGACCAAAACATTGCCTTCTCGGGCCGAACCCCGGATCACCAGACCAACCATGCGCACATAACTCTCCAATGAGGCGCTGATAGGCGGGACCGTGAGCGAAAACAACCCAGTAAGGGGAATGGACAGGCTGGAAGGTTCGCTGTAAGGCGTGTTGAGCTCGCCAGCCGGTGGTGCCGAAAAGGCAGAGGCTCTCTGCAAACTGGGCATGGCACGCAAGGCGTTGAGCATCCGGTCAGCTAGCCCCCGTTCCCCCTCATGCTCCAATTCGGCCAATGCAACCTCTGGCACACCTGCTCTTTGCGCTGCTCGATGGATCGTTGCAGCGTCGATCAGCCGCAGGTCCAGCTCCCGGGCCACCTTGGCAGCAATCTCCTCACCATGACTGCCTAGCTGGCGAGATAGGGTAATCACGGGCATTTTTTGCTCACCTATTCAAATCTGGCTGGGCAAAGACCAAACGCCCTTCCGTCTTCTGCAGCACCTTTTTCACCAGGACAGGGATTGTGCGGCCGATATATGGCCGTCCTTCCTCGACAACGATCATGGTACCATCATCCAAATACCCAACCCCTTGCCCTAGCTCTTTGCCTTCCTGGATGATTCTGATCGAGATCGTCTCCCCCGGCAGCAATACAGACTTGACGGCGTTGGCCAGTTCGTTGATATTTAGCACCATCACCCCCTGAAGTTGAGCCACTCGGTTGAGGTTATAGTCGTTGGTGACCACGGGGCATCGGAGGGTCTTGGCCAGCATGATGAGTTTGTCGTCCACTTCCCGGGCTTCTGGGGCGTCCATATCCGTGGTACGCACCGGCACGACCGACTCCTCCTTCAGCCGGTTAAGCATTTCAAGCCCCCGACGCCCCCGGTTGCGCCGCAGGCTATCGGAAGAATCGGCAATATGCTGCAGTTCATTCAAGACAAAGCGAGGAACCAGCATCGTTCCTGAGATGAAGCCAGTCTGGCTGACATCGGCAATACGTCCATCTATGATGACGCTCGTGTCGAGCAAAACTACTTGTTCATCCTGGGGAGCTTCAGCGCTTTTGGAGAAACGGCTACTGAGGAGCGCAAAAAGGTCTTTCCGGCGCATCGTTGCCACCATTACGCCCAGATAGCCAAACAGGATCGCACCAACGAACGGCATGACATCGCCAAAAGGCGACGGCAAGTTGGCCAGAACAGGTGACAGCAGGGCGGCAACGATCAAACCCACAATCAGACCCACGATAATAGCAAAGAGTTCTTTGGCCGGTAGTTCCTGGATTTTGTGCCGCACATATCGGATCGGCTTGATCGTCACCCATGGTGCCACCAGCGCCCCAATTGCTGCCCCTGCCAGCGTCAGAGCCACCACCGAATATCGAAGATAGGACTCCGGTAGTGCAGTACTGGCCAGGTATTCTCCAAGACGCCAACCAGCTGCTCCCAGGAGGATCATTCCAAACAATCGCACCGCAATTTCCAAGATCATGGAATCTAACCTCCCAAGTTGTTATTCACTTTCCTAGGCTTGGGTCCCGCACGGCTCGGTGCGAGCAACCAGCCAACTGCCATACAAGATTCTACATAGGGCCTCCTCCTTGGATTCCGGCCGAACCACATGGTACATAGTTCTTGCCGGCACGTTGTCGATTCCGTCTGCCAACAACTAGAAATGAAAACTCGACATTGTCTCAAGCGCTACTTCACGAACAAGGATAAATGGTCCTTCACCAACTGCCCCTATCTTAACACATTCCAAAGCAAATGTCAATGAGATTTCATAGACGACTGGCAGATGCGCTAGCCGGTCCCAGCGCGACGGCTAGCGCATCTGCCAGAGAACGTACTGGGATCGGTTCGATACCATCCGGAATATCCGGAATCCGGCGATGGGTACCCGGTACAACGCACCGGCCAAAGCCCAACTTGGCTGCCTCATGCACGCGTCGCGACAGCTGACTTACAGTACGCAATTCACCAGACAGGCCAATCTCTCCCACAGCCGCCAGGTCACTTGGCAGCGGCATGTTCTGAAAGCTTGAGGCGATAGCCAGGGCCAGTGCCAGATCGGCCGCAGGCTCGCTAATCCGCAACCCACCAACCACGTTCACAAAAATATCCTGGTCGGCCAGGCGCAGCCCCACCCGTTTCGAGAGGACCGCTGCTAGTAGCAACAGCCGGTTAAAGTCCACGCCATTCGCCGTGCGCCGCGGAAGCCCGAAACTAGTCGTACTGGCCAGTGCCTGAATCTCAACCAAGAGGGGCCGCGTGCCCTCCATCGTTACAGCAATCGCTGAACCCGCCGCATCCGGCAGTCGCTCAGCCAGGAAAGCTTCCGAGGGATTGGTTACTTCGACCATGCCCTCCTCTGTCATCTCGAACACCCCTACTTCGTTGGTCGAGCCAAACCGGTTTTTCACGCTTCGCAACAAGCGGTGGGCATGAAAACGGTCGCCCTCCAGGTAGAGCACGGCATCCACAATGTGTTCTAACACACGCGGTCCGGCAATAGCTCCTGCTTTGGTCACGTGTCCTACCACAAAGATCGGTATCCCACTTACTTTAGCCAGGCGTAACAAAGTCGAGGCGCAGGCTTTGACTTGGCTCACGCTCCCTGCAGCCGAGTCCAATTCCTCGGAAGAGATGGCCTGGATCGAGTCTACCACAACCAACTGCGGCCTCAACTGCTCGATGTGAGCCACAACCTGGCCCAGCAATACCTCTGAGACGATATAGAGACCCGGCTGCTGCAAGCCCAGGCGGTCAGCTCGCAGTTTAATCTGGTGTACCGACTCCTCACCCGAGATGTACAGGACTACAGGTGTGGTACCTAGTCCAGCACTATCCTCTTCGGCCAGTTGTGCCGAGACTTGTAGCAACAGAGTAGATTTGCCGATACCCGGATCCCCTCCGATGAGTACCACAGAACCCGGAACAATGCCGCCCCCCAATACCCGTGACAGCTCATCGTTGGCCACCGGCAAACGCTGTGATTGGTCAGCTTTGATTTCCGGCAATGATTGCGGTTGACTGGCCAACATCGAGGCATGTAGACCTGGCCGGGCCTTGCGCGACTCGATCACAGTCTCTGCGAGAGTATTCCATTCACCACAAGCATTGCACTGCCCAGTCCACTTCAGGGCCGTTGCCCCGCACGACTGGCATACATACCGGACACGTGTTTTGCTCATCCTTGCTCCTGCTCGCTCAACGTAAGCACCCCTCTTGTGAGAACGGTCGGAGGCGAAACCCTTTTAAAAAAGAGGTCGATTTCTAATACCAGAAATCGACCTTCCAGTTCACTACGGTGTTGCCACCGATCTTTATGCTACCATATTAGCTTGGCGGCTCAGGGAAGCATCGATTCTAGCGCCTGGGATGCCTCGCCGTTTCCAACTTCCACAATGGAGGCGTCTTCGGAGGCAACGTCCATCGACTGCTTGGCGCGGAACACCAACTCGCCATTTTCCAAATCCACTGTCACAAAACCACCCCTGCTCAAGCCGCCGGCCAGCAACTCCTCTGAGAGAGAGTCTTCCACCTCGGCCTGGATCACCCGCCGCAGAGGACGTGCCCCCAAGTTGGGGTCATAGCCCTTTTCGGCCAGGTACCCCCGTGCGGCATCGGTCAGCTTCAGGCGCATGTCATATTCCGCCAGCCGGAGGCATACCTTTTCGATCTCCAGGTCCACAATATCTGCGATGTGATCCCGGTTGAGAGCATGAAATACGATCGTACCATCAATGCGGTTCATGAACTCAGGCCGGAAAACACGCTTCAACTCAGCCAGGACCTTGTCCTTCATGTCGTCGTAGGCTTCTCGTTCCGTCTGAGCCGAGTCACGTTTTGTGGCAAACCCCAGAGCCATCGACCGTCCGATGACATCAGCACCCACATTCGACGTCATCAGAATAATGGCATTGCGAAAGTCAACCTTGCGTCCCTTGGCGTCTGACAAATGACCGTCTTCCATGATCTGCAGCAACATATTCACGGCTTCGGGATGTGCCTTTTCCACCTCATCGAAGCAAACTACTGTGAATGGCCTGCGACGCACGGTTTCTGTAAGCTGCCCTGCCTCATCATATCCAACATAGCCTGGAGGCGCACCCACCAACCGGGACACCGTATGCCGTTCCATGAACTCGGACATGTCTAGCTGCAGCAACGCATCCTCTGTGCCAAACATAAACTCTGCAAGGGCTTTTGCCAGCTCTGTTTTGCCGACCCCCGTGGGTCCCAGAAACAGGAATGAACCAATGGGACGTTTCGGATCCTTCAGACCCGCCCGGGCACGGCGTACGGCACGAGAGATGCTTCTGATAGCCTCATCCTGGCCGACGATCCGCTCGTGGAGGGCCTTTTCCATTTCTAGCAGCCGCTCCGATTCTTCCACCTCTAGCTGCATGAGCGGCACGCCAGTCCACATGGACACAATCTCGGCCACATCATCTACCGTTACCGCGACCCCTGCTGAACTGGAATCCCATCCCACCCGCAATTGCTCCAATTGCGATTTCAGCTCACTCTCCCGATCGCGCAGAGCCGTGGCTTCAGCCCACCTCTGGGCATCAATCGCTTCATCCTTGTCCCGCTGTACTGTCTTGATCTCTGTAAAGGTCTCTTTCAGAGAAGATGACTGTGGCGCCTTGTACATGCGCACTCGCGAAGCCGCTTCATCAATCACGTCGATCGCCTTGTCCGGCAGATACCGGTCGGTGATGTACCGGGCAGAAAAGCGCGCGGCCGCTTCAACAGCATCGTCGGTGATAGCAAGCTTGTGGTGTTCCTCATACAGGTTCTTCACACCCTGCAAAATTGCGATCGTTTCATCGACTGACGGTTCATCAACATGTATTGGCTGGAAGCGACGCTCCAATGCAGCGTCGCCTTCAATATGCTTGCGGTACTCATCCATGGTTGTCGCGCCGATGCACTGCAACTCACCACGCGAAAGTGCCGGCTTGAGGATATTGGCTGCGTCCATGGAACTGCCAGCGGAGCCAGCACCCACCAGCATATGAAACTCATCGATGAAGAGAATACTGCCGGAGCCCTTGATCTCGTCGATGACCTTCTTGAGTCGCTCCTCGAACTGGCCTCGATAGATCGTACCGGCCACTACACTCCCCAGGTCAAGCTGTAACACTCGTTTGTTCAGCAAGGGTTCGGGCACATCGCCTAGTACAATCCGTTGAGCCAGCCCTTCAACGATGGCTGTCTTGCCCACACCGGGCTCGCCGATCAGGGCTGGGTTGTTCTTGGTACGCCGGGCCAAGATCTGGATCAGCCGCTCAATCTCGCCCTGCCGCCCGATCACCGGGTCCAACTTGGAGGAGCTGGCCAGTGCCGTCAGATCTGTACCCATTTGGTCAGCCGTGGGGGTAGTGCTCGACTGCTGCTGGCCGCCAGCGTGTACAGGCGTCTCGTTCAGAAGATTGTTTACTTGGTTTCGAATCTCTTGCGGCGGGGCGCCCAACCTCTCTAGTACTTCGACGGCCACCCCTTCACCCTCACGAACCAAACCCAATAGCAAGTGTTCGGTGCCTATGTAGTGATGTCCGAGCCTTCGAGCCTCATCTACCGCGAGTTCGATCACTCGCTTTGTGCGTGGAGTTAGTGTCGGCTGCGTGAAAACGCGCCGGCTTCCCTGGCCTACCGTTCGTTCCACCGCCGCCCGTACCTGGTCCGCTGAGATTTCCAGGCTCTCAAGTACGCGTAGGGCCACACCGCCTTTCTCAGCAACCAATCCCAGCAGAATATGCTCAGTACCGATGTAACGATGATTCAGGCGGCTGGCTTCTTCCTGTGCCCTGCTCAGTACCCGCCGCGCCCGCTTGGTAAAGCGATCAAGGTTTTCAGCCACGCTGTCTTCCTCTCACCAGAAGAATTGCATCCAGGTTCTGGGCTCATTATATCCGGGCACTGGCCGAAAGTGGGTAAGCCGTGTCACACAGAAGATGTGTTCACGAAGCGTAGAAGAGCACCCTCTGTGACGACAACTCTCCGCAGTGATGCAGATTCTCGACAAGGCGCGTAGCAGGCGGCCTACAGACAAAAATGCGATAGATCTACGATGCTTGGTCTAAAGAGTCGATCCAAGCGCCAGTTGTAAGGAAAAAAACGCCAGGAGATCTAGATATCTTCACTGGGTTCTGAGGCGTCGCCTTCTTCGATCTCTTCCGGTACTAGCATCTCGGTGAGTCCGTCCACCTCTTCTAGCGCCTCATCAGGCACGCCCACCTCTGTAGGCTCTGGTACCTCGGCGAACTCGTCCATCTCCGTGGGCGTTTCCGCTTCCTCGAGTTCTCCCTCTGCCTCGAGTGACGCCTCCGCCTCCTCAAGCTCAGCACGCCAATCCAGATCAGCATACGCCGGATCTGTGACCCGTATGAGACTCAGCCCCATCCGCCTTCGCTTAGGGTCAATACGGATGATCCGCATTACGTGCTTCTCACCCTCGTGGACGACCTCTTGGGGATGGTTGATCCGCCTGGCGCTTAGCTCGGAAATGTGGATGAGCCCTTCGATCTCGTCGTTGACCAGTGCAAAAGCGCCAAAATTGGTTAGCCGCGTAATGGTCCCTTCCACCAACTGCCCCTCGTAATAGCGGCTTTCCACGGTTGACCAAGGCTCCGGCTCCAGTCGTTTCAGACTCAGGGCAATGCGCTTTTTCTCCCGGTTGATGCCCAGAACATAGACGTCGACTTTCTGGCCCACATCCAGGACATCAGCCGGCTTGGCTGCACGGTCCCAGGACAACTCTGAAAGATGTACAAGGCCGTCAGCCCCACCCAAGTCAACGAAGGCGCCAAAGTCGGAGAGACTGCTGACCACACCGGAGCGGACTTCACCCTCACGCAACTCGTCCAGCAGTGTCTCTTTCTGCGCATCGCGCCACTGTCGCAACGCCGCTCGCTCGGACAAGATCAGACGTTTGCGCCGTCGGTTGATTTCGATGACCTTGACCTGTATGGGCATGCCAACCAGTCTCGCCCACCGCTCCTCTGGTTGCTGGTTCTGGCGACCTTGGTGCTCGCGAGACAACTGCGAGGCTGGAGCAAAGCCTCTGAGTTTACCCAGTCGCACGATCAGGCCGCCCTTATTGAAGCCAGCCACCTGGCTCTCAAACCAGTCGCTTGCTTCGTACAACGCTTGGGCGCGACGCCAATCGGTCTCTTCTTCGGCACGACGGATCGACAATACCAGGCTTCCATCCTGGTCTTCGGGACGAACGATGTAGACCGGGATGGTATCCCCAACCTGCATGTCATCCAACCCTTGTCGCCCCAGACCTTCCAGTTCCTTGCCCCGGACGACACCCTCGGACTTGGCGCCGACGTCGATCAGGATCTCAGTTGGGCTTACGCTAACGATTTCGCCGTCAACGGTGTCACCCTGCCTCAGTTTCCTGAAACTGAACGCCTCTTCCATCAGATTGCTCATTGGATGCTCGGCTGGTTCTTCCTGGGGCATGCCGCCATCCACGAAATTGCTCATCAGATTTTCGGTGATTTCTTCCTGGGCCGCACCGTCATCCATGAGTCCTTCCTCGTTGCTCTGCTTCTCCTCCATAAAGACGGAAACTCCCCCTGCATCAAGTTTATCAACCACACGACGGAACCAGCATCAATGACGGTTCCACCTGGATGATAGACCAATTATACCGCCTTTTTTCCCAAAAGGCAAGAACGGATCTGGCTAGGCTTTCGCAGCAGGTCAAAAGCTGTGGGTACAATATGTGGAGATGCTCTGCCCCACCTGCCAGACATCGTGGCAAAGGACACAGAGGTATGGGTTGTACGAGTTCGTGAACAATTTTTGGGCGGCAATTGCGCGGCAGTGAGCGTCCTGTGCGCAATGGGTGAGTCCTCAACGCACAGCGGAGAGCGGTCGCCTCGCGAATGAGACGGACCAGGATGCGCTGTTGAAGCTCTGCCCAACGAGATCGTACAGGGCACTTGTCAGTTCCTGATCGAGTTCCTCAGCAAGGTCCGGCATGACATTCGTTGTTGGCATCTCCGCCAAGAAAACTTCGGTGTCTCGGCCCAGTTCCTGGCCCCGGCGATAAACCTGACGCCCCCGCGACAACTGCTTTGACTGGGAAAGTACGGTATGCTATAATTGGCAGGGCATTGGAGCCTCGTGGGTGCTGTTGAAGCCCGCTGGCGTGACAGAGAGACGGAAAAGTGGCTATGGTTAACGGGCCTTGTGTGGACCGGAACGAGGCCAGCTTCCAGGAGATCTGCGCCCTTCCAGTTCTCTGAGATGGCTCGCGAGCTGCAGCGGAGGGGTACAGGCATGCACGGCGATGAGACTGCGATCCTGAAGCTCTTGTCTCAGGGGGCGACGAACACGGGATTGCGCGGGAAACCCACTGGAGCGAGGTCACGGTCAAGCGCAAGCTACAGATCATCTTTGACAAGCTGGGCATCGAGGATCGCACCAGTGCCTCAGTCGAGGCCGTCCGCTGCGGTCTTGTCCAAGACCCCGCAGGCAACTCTGCTCCTCAGAATAGCCTACTCTACCCGTTCCGCGTCGCGGCCAAAAGGGCTGCGTGGTCCGCAAACTGATACTAAACAGGACCTGAGATCTGGGATGTTATGTGACATGATCGGCACAATGCGGGAGCCAATTCCTAGTGCACCACACTGTGCAGAGGCAGATCTTCTAGGCAAGGAGCAACCAGCTTATGAAGGTGACTGTATTATCGGGCGTCGAAAAGCTGACGATTGAAGACAGGCCGATCCCCAGCATTGGCCCAGGCGAGGCGCTTGTGAAAGTAGAGGCATGTGGCATCTGCGGCACGGATGTGCACGCCTATCTGAGCGGCAGCCTCTACCCTCTCGGTACGGTGATGGGGCACGAACCAACTGGAACCCTGATCGACGTTGGATCAGAGGTAGAGGGTTTTCAGCCGGGAGACCACGTCGCCCTGTACGGCCTTGCCGCCTGTGGCACATGCCCTGCCTGCAGGCGCGGGCTGGACTACTACTGTACCAACAAAACGGAGTTGGGCAGTAGCAACCAACTGGATGGCGCCTATGCCGAGTACGTCAGGATCCCCTACGCTGATAGGATGCTGGTCAAGATGCCGGACCAACTTACATTCGAGGAAGCCGCATTGGCCGATCCTCTTGCCACATCACTGCACGCGATCCGTTGCTCACGCTTCAAGCCAGGCGACACGGTGGCGGTGCTTGGCGCCGGACCCATCGGCCTGTTGGCTGTCCAATTGCTCAAGATCAGCGGCGCCAGCCTGGTCATTTGCACCGAGGTCTCGCCGCAGCGGTCAACCATTGCCAAGGAGCTAGGAGCTGACTGCGTCTTGAATCCTGTCGAGGAGGGCGAAGCATTGACCACTCGAGTTGCAGAGATGACGGGTGGGATGGGCGTCGATATCGCCTTTGAGTGCGCCGGTATGCCAGCCGCCTTCCGACAGTCATTCGATGTTGTCCGGCCGGGTGGGCAGGTGATGGCTGTGGGTGTGATCGAACAGGAAACCCCTGTGAATCCCTTGGGCATCGTGATCAAGGAGATCGATCTAAGGGGCTCACTGGCGTGCAACAAGTACGAACTTGAACTAGCCGTCGGATTGCTTGCTCAGGGAAAGGTGAATACCGAGCTAATGCTCTCGGACACCATCTCCCTGGATGATATCGAGGCGCGAGGCTTCAGACGGCTGTTATCATCTCCTGAGGTGGTCAAGATCCTGGTCAAGCCCTGAGTGGGGAGAACTACAGAGACACCGAGGGTTCTGGAGCAAGGGCTTGCGGGTGCTGTGTTCTCTAACTCTGTGTCTCCGAGGATCCGTGTCCGGAGCTGGTTTCCCTCAGGCTCTGACCTCATCCGCGCAGAGCTTCTGACCCAGAGCATAGGCTTGGGCGATAATCTCCGCGTTCTCCTGTATATCGCCAGCAGCGTCGGCGCTGCCGTAGACCATGTCCACGATCTCAGCGCCCACATACCTGTAGGCATCCTGAAAGGTCCTGAACGCATTCACGGCGCCAGAATCGAAGGGGTCCGAGTCTCCGTAGGTCATGACGATTCCGATCTTTTTGCCTCTCAGGAGGTAGCCGTCAGCATCGACCAGGGCGTAGCAGCGATCCATGAACAGCTTGGTCTGGGCCGAAACCGTGAACCAATAGACGGGGCTGACAATCACGATAGCATCGGCATCCAGGATCCTCGGATAGAGCAACTGCATGTCATCCGAGACAACACAGCCTCCAAAGGGCTCCGTGTGACAGGCATCACAGGCGTCGCAGGGACTGATATCCATGCCATGGAGGTAGAAGCTTTCGACATAGGCCCCGGCGGCTTTGGCACCTTCGGCCACCTTGTCCGCCAGGATGGCACTGTTGCCTTTCTCCCTGGGACTTCCCTTGACAATGACGATCCTTTTGCTTGCCATATAAACCTCCGCGTCAGTCTTGTTCACGCGCATCCGTTAGGCCAAATGTCCAGCCCGGATTCTGTACTGCCTGATTGTACCATCAGTCATCCAGGGAGCCAAACAGGGCCAGGCCAGGCTACTTTGCCTGCAGGCCAGGTTCGTAGACAAGGATGGCATCTCGCCAAGCGCCGGGCATGGGGATCGAGCCTTGTTGGGTATAGTCATAGCAGACCTGAATGGTCTTTCCGGTAGCAATCTCGCCACCCTCGGTTTCCAATACATACGCAAAGTGAAAGCTCTTGTTGCCCAGGTAACTGACACGCACCCAGACGGTCACTGTCTGTCCCAGATAAGCAGACGCTTTGTAGCTGCAGGAAGCATCCGCCACGATCATGCCAATTGACTCAAAATCGTTGTCCTGCCACAAGCCTGCCTCGCGCAGGTACCTTACGCGGGCGTGTTCCATGAAGGTGAAATAGGCCACATTATTGAGATGGCGCTGGGCATCGATGTCGGCGTAGCGGATGGGAATATCCACAGAACAACGGAATTGTTGGCGATCATACTCGTTGTCGGGCATTCATGCACCTCCCAAAGCCCTGCCTGGCATGGATTGCTGCTAGGCGAGATCGTGTTTCTGGCAAAAGTCCTCGAGCACTTGTTCCAGGTCTGGCCGGCCGATCTCCTGCAGGTTGTAGTACACACGGGTTGACGGCTTGTCGATGTTGATAATGCGGCTCAGGTCAATGGGCGTACCGATAACTACGGCATCGCACTCGGTGGCGTTGATGGTTGCCTCCAGATCCCTGAGCTGCTGCTCGCCGTAGCCCATGGCCGGAAGCAGGACGCCGATGTTGGGGTAGGTCTCAAAGGTTTCCTTCAACCTGCCCACCGTATAGGGTCGCGGATCTACAAAGCCGGCCGCGCCAAACTTTTGGGCGGCAACCATGCCAGCCCCGAACTGCATTTCGCCATGGGTCAGGGTTGGCCCATCCTCGACCACAAGGACCTGCTTGCCTTTCACTACCGAGGGATCGTCCATGTCCAGCGTCGAGGCGGCATCCACCACGATGGCATCGGGATTCACGGCGGCGATATTCTTGCGTACGGCGTCAATGCCGGCACGATCGGCGCTGTCCATCTTGTTGATGACCACCACGTCAGCCATGCGCAAGGTAATCTCACCGGGATAATAGGTCAGCTCGTGTCCGGGTCGGTGGGGATCGACAACGGTGACGTGCAGATCTGACTTGTAGAAAGGAAAGTCGTTGTTGCCGCCGTCCCAAACGATTACGTCACAGCCGTCGGGATCGTTCTCCGCAGCCCGCAGGATGGCTTCATAGTCGACACCAGCGTAAATTACGTTGCCCCGCACGACGTGCGGCTCATACTCTTCCATCTCTTCGATGGTGCAATGGTGCCTGTCCAGATCCTCGATGGTGGCAAAACGCTGTACGCGCTGGGCAACCAAGTCACCGTAAGGCATAGGGTGGCGGATAGCTACCACGTTAAGCCCCTTTGCCATCAGGAGTTCGATGATGCGGCGCGATGTCTGGCTCTTGCCGCTTCCTGTGCGCACAGCCCCCACCGAGACGACCGGTTTTGTGCTTTCGATCTGGGTGTCCTTGGGCCCGAGCAGCAAGAAACTGGCGCCGGCTGCCTGGGCAATGGCGTTGACGGCCATCACGTGCTGGTAGGGGATGTCGCTGTAGGAAAAGACACACTCGTCCACGTCAAGGTCTTGGATCAATTGTGGCAGGCTAGCTTCGGCGTGGATAGGGATGCCCTCTGGGTAGACCTTACCCGCCAGTTCCGGTGGATAGCGCCGGCCTTCGATGTCGGGGATCTGAGCCGCCGTGAAAGCCACAACGTTGTAGGCATTGTTGTCCCTGTAGTAGGTGTTAAAGTTATGAAAGTCCCGTCCAGCCGCGCCAAGAATGATGATATTTCTCTTGTCCATGTTCTCCTCTGCTTTGTCGAATTGGGGCCGCTCTGAGGAACCTGCGCCCCCAGCCAGATTTTCAGTTGAGCTTTTAGTAGCCCGGAAGCTGCTTGGGAAAGTAATCCTCCAGTATCCCCTCTCGGTAGACATCGGCCGTAGCGCAATGCAGGCCGCCGCCAAAGGCTCCCACATCCCAGAAGGGCACTGGGATGACCTCAAAACCTAGCTTGTCAAACTGCTCCATCTGCGCTGTCTCGCTGGCTTCCACGCAGATGGTATTGGGATCGAGCATGAGGGTGTTCATCGATAGCCAGACACTGCAGTAACAGAGCGGCGGTTTCTTGTCAAGCGCAGGGGCTGCGCACTCGACAATCTCCCAATCGTTCTTTCTGAACAATTCTACCATCTCGTCGTAGAGCGGGGCGCGCTCGCGGTTGCTGAGGGCCAGTCCAGGCCGCAACAGCACAAAAGTCGCGTCAATATGTGTGGGATCGGGCTCACGGAATAGCACCTCGTGGATGCGGTGATTGGGAAAGTGACGGCGCAGCCATTCGATGCCTGCCGCGTTTGTGGTCAGGGATCGTTGGGCAAAAAGGTCCTTGCCGGCGCGCCCCACGTCAGCCGCGTCGAAGAGGGGTTCTTTTTCAGTGAGTGCCCACGATTTTTTGCAGGTATAGTCTCTTATCTGCTCTTCCGCTATCTTGGTCTCGAACTCTTGCCAAAAACCGAGGTTGTAGGAAGCGTCGCTCAGCCGGGGCTTGGGAGCCGATTCCCATCGAAAGTTAGGGTCCTCATCATAGTACTGCTGAAGGAGCGGCCGGTAGCAGAGGTATTCGAACCAACGGCTGCGGTAGGACATGGTTGCTTCCAAGATTTCGTTGCCCACCGTGAGCAATACGTCCCGGGGCGGCATACAGCCGCTCATCGAGTCCTGGACCCAGTCCGGGGTCTGTACTTTCTGACTGAAATCCAGCGGCGTGGGCCGGTCCACCCGGATCCCACGTTTCTGCAGCAAGGCTGCAAAGTTGTCCATCTGCTCATTGGCCCTATCTTCCATTTCCTGGGGCAGCAATCCATAGGTACCCAGGGGAAAGCCGTATTCGGGCCAGTCACGCTGAACCGCGGGCTCGGGCGCCTGGACCATCGCCCCCGTAGCCACGCCGATAATGACGTGCTTGAGGGGGTCCCATTCGTTCCAAGAGTTCACCACTGTCGGGTTCTTTTCGGTTTTCAAGCTATCCTCCCAGAAGGGCCAGAAAGATGGTGGGCGCCCCAGACCGGCACAAGATCCAATTGTTCCCTATCATGGATCAAGTCACGCATCCTGTCAAGTACTGGATGGTATCAGCTACTGTGCCAAAGGGGCCCAAGGGATCTTTTTTCCCTGCGGGCACGGAGAGGGGCTCGATCTTGTTTTCAGAAGTGACCGAACTGGGACTTGACAGCCTACCCCCTATGAGCGATACTAGAGCAGCAGTGATTTGCTGGCTGTCCCTTGCACAGCCTGGAATGCGGAGTCCAAGAGATGTATTCTGTAGCGTTTCAGAGGCGTACGGGACTGCAATTGCAGATGCTGTCCCATCATTTGACCAAGTTGAGGAGGAGGAACGATGAAGGATCCCAAGGAAAGTCTATGTCCTATCTTGAGCCACTACACGTCTATTGAGGTCGACCGGGGTGAGGGACCATACCTGTATGCGACCAATGGCCGTCGGTATCTGGATCTGACGACTGGCATCGGCGTAACCAACACCGGGCACTGCCATCCCCAAGTTGTGGCAGCCGCCCAGGCTCAGGTTGGCAAGCTGATCCATGGCCAGGCCAATATCGTCTACCACAAGCCGGCGTTAGAGCTGGTACAGGAGTTGCAGCAGATCCTGCCACCGCACCTGGATGGTTTCTTTTTCGCCAACTCCGGGGCGGAGGCCATCGAGGCAGCTATGAAACTGTCGCGACATGCCACGGGCCGGACCAATATGGTTGTCTTTCAGGGGGGATTCCACGGCAGGACCATCGGGTCCGTGTCTCTGACCACGTCGAATCCTATATACCATTACAAGTACCAACCTCTCATGTCGGGCGTGTACGTGGCGCCCTTTCCCTATAGCTATTACTATGGTTGGTCGGAGAAAGAGACTGAGGCCTTTTGTCTCAAGCAGTTGCGCCATTTGCTGGCCTCACAGACGGCGCCAGAAGAGACGGCAGCCATGCTCGTTGAGCCGGTGCTGGGCGAAGGCGGCTACGTCGTACCGACACCCGGCTTTCTTGCCAGCGTGCAGGGGATCTGCCGCGAGCACGGCATCCTGCTGATTGCGGATGAGGTTCAATCTGGATTCGGCCGTACCGGAAAATGGTTCGCCCACCAGCACTTTGGGGTCGAGCCAGACATCGTAGTGATGGCCAAGGGTCTGGCCTCTGGTTTCCCGCTAAGCGGCATCGCGGCGCGGTCGGATCTGATGAGGCACTCGCCGGTCGGCTCCCAGGGAGGCACCTATGGCGGAAACGCGGTCGCCTGCGCGGCCGCGGTGGCGACCTTGCGCGTGTTGGGGGAGGAAGGCTTGATCGAGAACAGCGCAAGGATGGGAGCCAAGCTTGATGAATCAGCTCAAGGCGCTGCAGGAACAGTTTCCCGTCATTGGTGAGGTGCGCGGCCTTGGCCTGATGGTGGGCGTCGAGTTCACCTCGGCAGACGGCAGTCCGGATTCGGCAACGGCTAAAGCAGTGGTGAAAGTATGTCTGGATGAGGGTCTGATCTTGCTTACTTGCGGTACCTATGGCAACGTGATCCGCTGGATCCCGCCTCTGATTATCAATGATTCTCAACTGGATGAGGCATTGAGTATTTTCGCAGGGGCCCTGAATGCAGTCGTAGCCGTTTAGCCTGCGTCCTTTTGAGGTGATAGAACCTGGTGGGAGCACAGTGCGCGTCTTTCTCGTGCTCCCATCGAGAGAACGCCGCTGGCCCAAGATCCAGAGGCGCCGCACTTGAGGTGAAATGGGACATTGACGATATTCAATCTAGCCTACGGCGACACGCAATTGGATGTAGATATGCCAAGCGCCAACGTGCTGGGGGTGCTTGAGCCCCTGAGCAGCGGACCACCGCGGGACGAAGCGGAAGTGGTGCGACTCGCTCTCGCTCAGCCCATCGGCTGCCCCTGTCTGCGGGATCTGGTGCGTGCTGGACAACGCGTGGCAGTCATTACCAGTGACCTGACGCGCCCCTGCCCGTCGGAACGGCTACTTCCCTTCCTATTGGACGAGCTGGCAGAGGCTGGCATCCGGGATGAGGACATGACCATCGTCCTGGCCCTGGGCCTCCACAGGCCAATGACGGAGCCAGAGATTATGGCGGCAGTAGGACCGGCTGTCTACCAGCGCGTACGGGTGCTCAATCACGATCCGGCGGATGTCATCCGGCTGAGCATTACCTCACGGGGTACTCCTATCGATGTCTTTCGTGCGGTGGTGGAAGCCGATGTGCGCATCTGTGCTGGGAACCTGGAACTGCACTATTTTGCCGGCTACTCTGGCGGGGCCAAGGCGATTCTGCCTGGCTGCGCCTCCAAGGCGACGATCCAGGCAAATCACGCCATGATGGTCATGCCGGAGGCATGCGCCGGGCGTCTGGACGGTAACCCAGTTCGCGCGGATCTAGAAGAGGGGGCGGCGATGGTGGGGATAGACTTTATCCTCAACGTTGTGGTGGACAGCGAGCATCGCATCGTAGCCGCAGTTGCGGGCGAGGTGACTGCTGCCCACCGGCGGGGGTGTGAACTGGTGGCGGAGCAAGGGATTGTACCCGTGGCTGAGCTGGCTGACATCGTGCTGGCCAGCGCTGGCGGATTCCCAAAAGACGTGAACTTGTACCAGGCGCAGAAGGGGCTGGACAACGCGGCCCACGCCGTACGGCATGGGGGAGCCATCGTCCTGGTGGCGGAATGCCGCGAGGGCCTGGGTAATGCCACCTTTGAGGCCTGGTTGCGGGAGGCAAGCTCACCGGATGAAGTGCTGGAACGAATCCAGAAGGAGTTTGTCCTGGGTGGTCACAAGGCGGCGGCTGTAGCTTCCGTGCTGAAGAAGGCGGATGTCTGCTTGGTCTCCTCCATGCCGGCGGACTTGGTCAAAAGCTGTGGATTGATCTCCTTTGATGACGTCCATCAGGCCGTACGGTCCGTGCTTGACCGGCAGGGAGAATCTGCTCGTGTCCTTGTCATGCCACAAGCGGGATCTGTTTTGCCGGTTCAGACTGTCTAGCAACGATGGGTTCTGGCTGAGTATGGCATGGACAGAGGCTGCACTTGTTGTCCGTCTTGCCCTTCCATTTGACCGTGCCCAAGATTTGAGGTATAATCGTGAGTTGTAATGGCGGGGCGTAGCGCAGTCCGGTAGCGCACTTGAATGGGGTTCAAGTGGTCGCCCGTTCAAATCGGGCCGCCCCGACCACGAAGAAGATGGTCGATGGCGTGTTGCTGTCGGCCATTGCTTTATCCCGAGCACGGTCCCTCCGTGCCCTGCGAGTGGAGATAGCGTCGTCGAAGCAGAGATGCAGACAGCTTCGTCATGGACGAGACCTGGCTGGCGCTTTCTCGGAGTTGAGAAGCAGATGGACAGCGTTGTTCATGCATGTGAGGATCTAACAGAAGAGGATATCGCGTTTCTGGAAGAGATCGAGGGGAACCTGGGCATCCTGGCTGACTCTGAGCCGGGCCGACGTCGCTCATGTATTGCCCTCTCGACGCTGAACGAGCGGTGGTGGTGGCCCAAGCCAGGCCTCACTCGATCCTGCCCATCTACAGCGAGTCGCTGGTTGGGCGGCAGGTAGGCTTTGCCGACGAGCCTGACGTGATGCGGGCGCTGACGGAGGGCCGCCGGGGCTTCACCGAGGTTCGCCGTGGCGATGGCAGGCGGCAGTCTCCAGCCAAGGGAGCGCCTATCGTTCAGGAGACCTATCCGATCTGGGACGACGATGGGCAGGTGATTGCGGCGATCTGCATCGAGACGAACCTGATCGAGCGGGAGCGCCACCGGCGTCGCAGCAAGGTCTTTCAGCGAGCGCTGAAGCAGTTTCAGCGCGATGGTGTTGGCCGGGCAGTTGCAGGGCGCCGACCAATTGACGCCCTTTGCCGAGCACGATGGCGTCATGGTCGTGGATGCCCAGCATCGCATCCAGTACGTCAGCGGCATTGCCACCAGCCTCTACCGCAAGCTGGGCTACGTCGGCGACCTGCTGAAGCGGCACATCGAGGATCTGGAACTGGATGATCAGCAGCCTGGTCCTCGAGGCCCTGGAACAGGGCGACTGCTATCGAGCGCGAGATACAGGTCGGCGATCTGGTCTGGGTCAAGAAGGCGATCCCCTGTTTGCTCCCGCGCAAGGGGCTGCGCCGGCTGCTCACGCCAGGCGATAGGCGCCCTGGCGGCTGGAGGGCGCTCTGGTGACCATCCACGACGAGACCGACGCCCGCCGCCAGGAGGAGGAGCTCCAGGTCAAGGTGGCCATGATCCAGGAGATCCATCACCGGGTCAAGAACAACATGCAGACCATCGCCTCGCTGCTGCGGCTCCAGTCGCGCCGGGCCGAGTCGGAAGAGGTCCGGCGGGCGCTGCAGGAGGGCATCAACCGCATCCTGAGCGTGGCCGTGATCCACGAGTTCCTGGCCCACCAGGATGCCCGGGTCATCAACATCCGGGATGTGAGCCAGCGGATCATCAACCAGATCCGGGAAGGGGTGCTGGATCAGGAGAGGGGGATCCGCCTGGACTTGCGCGGTCCCAACATCTACCTGCCCACCCAGCCAGCCACCGTCTGCGCTCTGGTGATCAACGAGTTGCTGCAGAATGCGCTGGAGCATGGCTACGAGCGCCAGGAAGGTGGTACCGTCACCGTCAACCTGCAGGACGATGGCGAGCAGATCACCATCTCGGTGGACGACGATGGAGTGGGGCTGCCAGAGGACTTTGACCTGGCACAGACCAGCAGCCTGGGCCTGCAGATCGTCCAGACCCTGGCCGAAGGTGATCTCAAAGGCAGTTTTGAGCTTCACGGCAGGGACAAGGGCGTCTCGGCTGTCGTAACGTTCCCCAAACACAGCCAAGGAGGTAAGTAATGGCAGAGCGGACACGAGTAATCATTGCCGATGACGAATCCATCATTCGCATGGACCTGCGCGAGATGCTGACCAACCTGGGCTACCTGGTCGTCGGCGAGGTGGGCGATGGGCGGAGCGCGGTCAACCTGGCCCGCGAGCTCAAGCCCGACGTCGTGGTCATGGACATCAAGTTTGAGGGAGACGAGTTTGATGGCATCGACGCTGCCCGCATCCTGACCGAAGAGAAGATCGCCCCGGTGCTGCTTCTGACAGCGTACAGCCAGCGGGAGTTGGTGGTGCGGGCCAGGGAGGCGGGGGTGGTCGGCTACCTGGTCAAACCTTTCCGCGAGGCGGACCTGGTCCCGGCCATCGAGGTGGCGCTGGCGCGCTTTGACGAGTTCCAGGCCATGGAAAAGCAGGTTGGCGACCTGGAAGAGGCCCTGGAGACCCGCAAGTTTGTGGATCGGGCCAAGGGCATCCTGATGGACTCGCAGGAGCTTGACCGAGGCCGAGGCCTTTCGCAGGATCCAGAAGATGAGCATGAACACCCGCAAGCCGATGAAGGATGTGGCCGAGGCCATCATCCTGGCCCACCAGACCCAACAACAATCGGTTTTCTAGCGTGCTGTCAGTAGGCATGTCAGGACCCAGCCCCGAGCAAGAGACTGGGTCCTTTTTGTTTGGTTTTATTGAGCCGCGGAAGACGCCCGGATCATCCGATTCCTGTTTCGAACACCCCAGGAATCGCTGATTTGTAGTTCAGTCGATTTTCAGGTATAATAACGCTGTTCAGAGTGAGTTGTGCGGAAATTGCTGTATCCAGATCCCGTTTGGCCACTGGTCGATCAGCCAGCTAGGAAGGACCCGCTCTGTTGGCATCCCAGCACGATGCGCCGAAATCTCATGATGAGCAGATCGCAGCACTCATGGAGCGGGGGCGGGCCGCCGCCCACGCCGGCCAGCAGGCTCGCGCCCAGCGCTACTTTGCCGCTGTGATAGAGATCGATCCATCCTACGAGGAGGCGTGGCTGGAACGGGCCGCCGTCGTCGAGGATCCTCAGGAGGCGATGGCACATCTGGCCCAGGTGTTGATGCTCAATCCTGGAAACGAGCTGGCCCGGCAAGAGCTGCGTTCTTTGCGGCAATCGGCTGGCAACCTGCCACCCTACCGTGGAATCCTCCCAACAGCGGTTGCCCACTCGCCCGTGCCAGCTTCCAAGCCCCTGTTGCCGCGCCTGCTTACCTTTGCCTGGGTATTGGTGGCGATGGTACTCCTCCTTCTGCTCGTAGGTGGTGCTCTGTGGGTAGATGCACCCCAAGCTGTGGTGGCAGCGCTGATGCCCACAGATACCCCCACTCCTACGCCGACATTCACGCCTACCTCCACGCCAACGTTCACGCTGACGCCTACATCAACCAACACGCCCACCTCTACCGCGACCCCGACGCCCACGACAACGCCAACTGCAACGCATACACCGACATTCACACCAACGCCGACGCGACGTCCCACAAAGGTTCCGGCCGACCAGAGCGAGTCGGAGAAGTGGATCGAGGTCGACCTATCCAAGCAACGGCTCTGTGCCTATGAGGGACAAAAGACAGTTTTCTGCGCTCCTGTATCCACGGGTACGAGCCGCTACCCCACGGTGAAGGGCAGGTTCGAGATCTATGCCAAGTACAGTTCTACCCGGATGCGCGGGCCTGGCTATGACCTGCCCAATGTCCCCTGGACCATGTACTTCCACAGGAGCTATGCCATCCACGGCACCTACTGGCACAACAGCTTTGGGCGGCCCATGAGCCACGGCTGCGTCAACATGAAAACATCCCAGGCCAGGCGACTTTATCAGTGGGCCCCCCAAAAGACGCTGGTGGTCGTCCATCGCTAGAGGGCGCGCTGGGGAGCGTGGGAGAAAGCCATGATCACTCCTGCTGGTGTGGAATGTCGCTACTACTATGCCGATTACTATCGGGGGCGCGAGCGCCAGGAATGCCGCCTCCTTGACCAGAACCCGCAGTCGGAAGCCTGGCGGCCGGAGCTGTGCAAGAATTGTCCGGTGCCCGGCATTCTTCGGGCCAATGCCTGCCCGAACCTGGTACTGGAGGGCCGTGTCGAGAAGCGCTTCTTTGGGTTGTCGCGTCAGGTTGCCGCCAGGGCCGTCTGCTCCAAGTACCTGGTGGCAGTTCCCGAGCCGCAGATTGGCTGTGGCCACTGCCACGAGGAACGCTCTGGCGCGGCCTTGTTCAACTCCTCTGAACGATGAATCCTGCGTGACCACTTTAACCCCTTGCGCCTCGTAACCACGAGACCGACGATCGCCAGACATGGAATTCGGCGATCCCCCAGCTGAACTGCTCAGAAGCCCTGGTGGTTCTTACGCGGATCTGGCTTGCCAGCTTGGATGGGAACTGAACATCCACCTCGCCCCAGTTGTCATTACTCTGTCCCACTGGCTCCCACGCCTGACCGTCGGGAGAGATCTCGACGACAAAGCCCCGGGGCAACTCGTTATTGGGGTGCTCCAAGGTCACCCGTTCTATGCGACGCGGGCTGCCCATGTCGACCACAAACCACATCTCTGGTTTCTGCTTGACCGCTCGCGTGCTCCAACTGGTTGACAGTCGCGCGTCGATCGCTCTGTACGCGTCTTTGCTATAGTGACTGGCCTGAGCCCCAATCCAAGGTCGCGTTGCACTGACAGCAATCTCGCTGATCATCCAAGTAGCCGGCCAATCAGGCTGCCCCGTTTGCTCCACGCGCAGATAGCGGGCGCCGACCGGTGCAAAGGCCACATCGATGTCGGTCCAATTCTGGGCTTGTTCGGCCACCAGACGCCAGTTGCGGCCGTCTTCTGATAGTCTGACCCGGTAGCCGACGGGAAAACCCCGGCCGGGACTGGAAACCCTGGCCCGATCCAGAACCAACACCTGACCCAAGTCGAGCTGAAACCACATGCCAGGTTCTTGATCCACCTTGCTGTCCCACGCCGTGGTTGGGTCACCATCGAATGCCAGCGCCGCCTCCTGGGTATTGTGACTCGCCCGGGTTGACCAGGGAACCGAGAGTGACCTCACCCCTTCCACAACTGCCACGGCGACTCCTAGTGGCGCCCCACCCCGGCGGAAGAACCAGGTCTGGCCCTCTTCTACCAGATCCCAGCGCAGGAGATAGTATCCTGGCACGGCAGGCGTCTTGAAGGGTACGTCGGTCAGGTCTACGGAATCCCCCGAGGGCACATCCTGCGGCAGTTGGGTGCGGAAGGTGTCCCACGGTTCCGAGAGTCTGCCATCTTCGGTAAACCAGTTGTAGGCCAAATGAACAGGAGAGCTTCCACCGGAGGCCCAGAGCTTTGTCCCGACATTGCGCAGTCGCAGGCTGGCACGCAGTTCCTGTCCGGGCAGCATTTGGGCCGACCAAGGCTCCAGCGCATGCCACTCCACCAGGTATTCGGGCGGAAGGATCTGAACGGGATACTGTGCCACAGCGACACCTTGGCTGGAGAGCCAGATGCCAGCCTGATTCAGGTCCCACACCAGCCGGTAGGCGCCGGGTATCTGTGGGGTGACAAAGGCCACATCCGGCAAGGTAGCCACCTCGCCCGAACCGATGGTATTGGGCAGTGGCCAAGTTGGGTCATCGTCCACGGGTACTTCCCCATCCTGCGTATCTAGCCAACGATAGCCCAGGCGGACCGCCTCGGGGCCAGAGTGGGGCCAAGGCTTGGTACCGACGTTCTTGACCTCGATATAGGCGCTGCTCAACTGACCAGCGACCAACCGGTCGGGAGTGAGGGCCTTGAGCCACTCGGCCGCATAGTCTGGCAGGGCGGATGCGACCGTCACGTCAACCTCGTAGACGGGCGAGCCCTTCCACTGGAACCAGACGACGAATTCGTGTACCATGTCCATCTGCAGGATATAATGGCCCGGTTCTGCCGGAAACTGAAGATTGGCATTGAGCAAGATCGCCTCGAGGGGTGCCACCTCCTGGCCGATGGGAGTCCGTAGACCGTCAGCCACGACGACGTTGTGATTGATATCTAGCCACTTGTACGCGAGATTCACCGGGTTGGGTCCGCTTGGAGGCCAGGTCATTGATCCCTCATTACGTACCTGTACAGGAAAGGTCATCGTCTCGCCGGCTCTTCCCTCTGTAGGTGCATCTACGCTGAGCCAGGCCACCCGGTAGCGGGCCCCGACTCGAACCTCCTTTCTCTTCCAGGTTGGGGAGCCTTGGTCAGCAAACCAACCATGCTCGCCTTCGACCAGGTCGACTTCTAGGGTGTAATAGCCAGGAACGGAGGGCGCCCGCACACGCATGCTCGGTACCGTAACAGTTTGCCCTGCGGCGACCGTCTGGGGCAGGTTGGTACGCATACCCTGGATGATACTGCCATCGGCCGTATACCAGCGATAACCCAAACGGACAGCCTGGGTGCCGGTGTTTGCCCACGTGTGGCGTCCATCGTTGCGGATCCTGACTTTGAAGCCGACGCTCTTCCCCGGGTTGCATCACGGTAGGTGCGTTCACTTCCAGCCAAGCCACCAGGTACTCGGGCTCGGTCTCGGGCAATACGACCCGGTACTGATTGTTCATCGCGTCGCGAAAATCGTCTTGCACGCCCGGCTTGTTCTCGATGGCCCAACCAACCTGTTGGGGATCATTTGGATTGCCGATGATCCAGCGGAAAAGGATCAAGGCCTGGATGGGTTGTTCCCCAGTACTCTGGTTCCAGTCATTGATCTCCCGGTAGGCATTGCGCACCCAGCCCGTATTCTGGTTCCGCCAGGATACGTACTGGTCCGTTTCGGTAATATACACAGGACGGTTCCGCAGCGATTCCGGGATCGCGCCCATAAAGTCACGATAGGCGCGAAAGTGCCAGTGATGATTGGCAAAAGGGGGATTCATGGTGGCATTACTGAACACATAATTGGGGTCCTGGCCGTGGGTGTAGGTGTGGATAGATATGCCATCGACCGCGCTACCCAGCAGGTTCAGGATATCGGCGAAATACTTGACCCAGTCACCGTTTTGATTGGTAGGGTACGTGGTCTGGGTGTTCCACGGGCCCACAGCGCCGACAACGACCTGGTCATCACTGTGTCCGGGGCGGCGGTGGATCTCGCCCCTGCACTTTCGGAAGCACTCGGCGTAGAGGTCCGGTGTGATCACCTGGCCATCGGGTCCGCCAGGCCGCTCCCAGGCCAGATTCATCTCATTGCCAATGATCCAGATGTGGCAGCCAGGGCTGGCCTGCACAAAATTCCCGCAGCGCCGGGCAAAATCATCATACTGGGCAGAGAAGGGGATGGTGCCACCGGTCCCATAGCCATTGTTCAGACGGGCCATGACGCCCAACCCCTTGTTGGTCAGATCGGTATAGTTGCTGCCGCTGTGGTTGTTGGGATCGGACCCCAGCGCTTCTGTGACCAGAACCCAGCCACGCTTGCCCTTCTCCAGCATCAGGTGCTCGCCACCGCGGTCATGCATCCCGAATATGTATGGGGGATAGATTTCAGGCATCCTTCACCTCCTGCACCGTTGGTATCGGCCCTTCGAATCTCTAGTATTGTCTATTATACCCTCAAACGCACAAAGAGGCAAGGTGTTTTTCTGTCTGCCGGAGGTATGGTATACTGGCGCCATGCAAGCGCCAGCACGGTGGCGGACGACGCCGACTGACAGGTCACGCAGGTTGAGAGCACAGCACCTTGTTCTGGGGACACTGATCTTGGTGGCCCTGGGTCTGCGGCTGGCTTATCTCAGGTTTCAACCCCTCTGGTGGGACGAAGGCTGGAGCGTCTACTTTGCCACCACCGACCCGGGGGCGATGCTTGGCCTTACGGCCGTAGACATCCACCCCCCTTTCTACTATGTTCTTCTCTATCTGTGGATAGCGGTCCTGGGATCCAGCGTCTTTTCTGTCAAACTCCTGTCGGTATTGATTGGCACGGTCACTGTCCCCCTCCTGTTTGTCACAGGGCGACGGCTTTCAGGCGGAATCGCCGGGCTGGTAGCCGCAGGCCTGCTGGCCATTTCACCGTTTCACATCTACTACTCCCAGGAAGTACGGATGTATGTGCTGGTCACACTCCTGAGTCTGGTGGCCTTCGACTCCGCTTTGCGGTGGAGGTTGGCGAGTGGTGAACGGATAGCGGATCTCAGGTATTGGGGTTCAGGGCTGGGGTATGTGCTGGCCGCGACGTTGGCGCTGTATACGCAGTATTACGCTGCGTTTGTCCTGCTGGCACTGAACATCAGTATGCTCATCTGCTGGCTTCGAGGCCGGCGTGGGGTTCGCAAGATCCTACCCTGGCTGGGCGCACAGGCTGCTGTGGCGCTGCTATACCTGCCGTGGCTGTGGTATGCAGGACCCAAACTGCTCACCTATGTACGCTTCAAAGTCAGCGTCGAGGGGGATCCGTCGCTGGGCTTTCTCAACTATGTGAGCAGTCACCTAAGTACCTTCAATTGGGGACACGCCGAAGGCTTCCTGGCAGGTTGGTGGTGGCTGGGTCTGCTGTCCTTGATTGTGCTCCTAGTGAGCTGCGCTGTTCTTGTGTGGCGGAAGGCACGCCAAGACGGCCTTGGTCATGTGCTGTTGGGGATTTGGGATTGGGTATTGACCGTTGGTCATTGGCCACTGGTGATAGTCCTGGTTGCTCTCATGTGTGGCTTTCTCGTCAATCGTGTTTTTCCCTTCAATCCTCCTCGGAGCGAGCGGTTGCTGCTGCTGGCCCTGCCTGCCTACTTGATGCTTGTGGCTTCCGTTCTGCTTGGATTGTGGCGCGAGCGACACTCGCTGGCCATTCTTCCTGCTGTGTCGCTGGTGGCTGTCGCGATTCTGTCACTTGTCTTCTTCTACACTGTGCTCCGCTATCCCGATGACGACTATCGCCCCCTGGCTGCCCAGGTACGAGCCCAGGCTCGACCCACGGATGCCATCATCGCCGTCCACCCCTGGCAGGTGGGCTATTTTCAGGCCTATATCCCTGATGACGATGCCCGTCCCAGTCTCATTCTGACACCCCGTCAGGTACTGCCCCGTGAGCGCCAGCTCTGGGCCGATGACCCGGCGCTGATGGCCGCTGGCCTGGACGCCCTGCTGGCCGAGAATGACAGGGTCTGGCTGCTGGATCATCAGGCCATGGCTCGAGTGTTAGAACGCCAGATCGAGGCTTACTTGGTCGAGCAGGCGTATCCTGTCTTGAGCCAGTGGTACGGCGAAAACTCCGTTCTGTCCTTGTTCACCGCGGGAGAACAGGCCGCACTGCCGGTATCTGCCCGGTTTGGAGAGTGGCTTGCCCTGGAAGAGGCCACTCTGAACGCCGATCCGATCCAGGCCGGCTGGGGGATCGTCACCACTGATCTGGCCTGGCGGCTGTTAGAGCGTCCTGGAGAGCGGTACCACATAGGTTTGCGTCTGGTCGATGGGATGGGGCGCGTCTGGGCGCAACGTGATAGTAATCCACGGGGCGGGTTGCAGCACTTTTTCGAGTGGCCGGTGGGGGACGCACGTCTGGACCGCCATGGTCTATTGGTACCGCCTGGCACACCACCGGGCAATTACCACGTCACGCTGCGGGTCTATCGCAGCAAAGATCTGGAGGTACTGCCGGCCACATTCAAAGGGGGTAGCGGCGGCGAAGTGGTGCTGGGGACAGTTCGGATCGTCCGGCCCAACCCCTCGCCGCCCGTGGAGGCCCTCGCAGTCGACAGGCCACTTCTTGCTGATTTTGGCGACCGCCTGAGGCTGCTGGGCTTCTCGATGGATAGTGATGCGGTACTACGGCCCGGTGAGGCCGTGGAAGTTGAACTGTTCTGGCAGGCTCTGGGTGACCCAGGGGAGGATTTCCTCCCCCAGTTGCGGCTGCTGGACGCCGATGGTACGAGCGTAGCTGAGCTGACGGAAAAACCTGTAGCGGGCACCTATCCTACGGCGTGGTGGCGGGATGGAGAGATGGTGCGTGATCCCCATGCTCTCCCTGTTCCGGCTCTGGTACCGGCGGGTGGCTATCGCCTGGCGCTTGGCCTGATCCGCGCCGCCGGTGACGTGCCGGTGGAAATGCAGGATGGGGCAACAACCGTAGATTTGGGCAACGTAGAGATCCAAGACCGTGAGCACCTCTATTGGCCATCATTTCCAGCTCACTTCCAGCAAGCACAGTTTGGTCCGTCTGTTGAGTTGATGGGCTACGATGTTCGCGAAGCCATACGCGCCCCCGGCTCGCCTCTAGAGGTGACGCTGCATTGGCACGCGCTGGAAACGCCCGACAAAGGCTACTATAGCTTTGTCCATCTGTTGGACGAGGAAGAGGAGATCGTCGCCCAGCACGATGGACCTCCAGGTGAGAGTGAGTTGCCAACTTTGGGCTGGCTGCCGTCCGAGTACCTGACCGATACCCACTTGCTTCAGCTTCCCTTTGACCTGGATGACGGGATCTATCGGCTGGCTGTGGGGCTCTATGATCCGATCACTGGTCAGCGCCTCGGGGAACGACTCTTGCTCGACAAGCCTGTACCGGTGAAAGCCAATGGGGGCTGCAACTGCCGATGATTAGATCTGGATTGGCCAGCCTTTGTGGGGCCAACTACCAGACTCTGAATGGTGTCGATCGAAAGGATGGAGAAATGAAAAAAGATGGTCGCCTTGAAATTCAGAATGTGAGAGGGCAGATCGTGGGGGTGGATGTCCAGGTGCCGCTGTTGGATGGGTCGCACCGGCAGTATGTGAACTTTGACAATGCTGCCAGCACGCCTGCGCTTCGGCCAGTTTATGACAAAGTGAACGAGTTCCTGGCCTGGTACTCTAGCGTCCATCGGGGAACCGGTTTCAAGAGCCAAATTGCTACCGAAGCTTATGAGCTTGCACACGAGTGTGTAGCCTGTTTTGTTGGCGTCGAGCCTGAAACCAATACGGTCATCTTTGGCAAGAATACTACGGAGGCGATCAACAAGCTGGCCCGCCGCTTCCCCTTGAAAACACAGGATGTAGTGCTCTGTTCCCTTCTGGAGCATCATTCCAACGATCTGCCCTGGCGCCAACGGGCTCAGCTTGTCCACGTGGCGGTCGACGATGAAGGGCGGCTGGACGAAGAAGACTATGATCGCCTATTGCGCTTGTATGCTGGCAGGGTCAAGCTGGTCGCAATCAGCGGCGCGTCGAACGTGACCGGCTATCTGCCACCTGTCCACCACCTGGCAGAGAAAGCACATGCCGCGGGGGCCAAGATCCTGGTGGACGCGGCCCAAATGGCTCCACACCGGGTGGTGCGCATGCTCCCTGACGACGATCCGGGGCACCTCGATTTCGTGGCCCTGTCAGCACACAAGATGTACGCACCCTATGGCACAGGGGCGTTGATCGGCCCGATATCGGTCTTTGAGAAGGGTACGCCGGACCAGGTAGGTGGGGGTACGGTAGATATTGTGACCGTGGATGACGTCTGGTGGACCAGCCCGCCGGACCGAGACGAAGCGGGCAGTCCCAACGTCGTTGGCGCGGTGGCCCTGGCCCAGGCGATTCTCAGCCTGGAGGAAATCGGCATGGAGGCCCTGGCCACACATGAGGCAAAGCTGACCGCCCACGCGCTTCGCCGCCTGCAAAAGATCGAAGGCGTGGAGGTTTATGGTTTGACTGATCCCGAGCACGCCAGTGAGCGGCTGGGCGTCATTCCCTTCAATGTGAAGGGAGTGGACCACTACAAAGTGGCAGCGGTGCTCAGCTTTGAGGGGGGCATCGGCGTGCGGAATGGTTGCTTCTGCGCCCATCCCTACATTTTGAGACTAATGAACGTGTCTGCAAAAGAAGCACTGCGCCACCAGCAGGACATCGTGGACGGCACGCGGGTGGGTCTGCCCGGGTTGGTACGCATCAGCTTTGGCTGCTACAATACCATCGAGGAAGTCGACCACGTGATAGAGGTCCTGGCCCGGATCGCGGCTGGCGAGATCCACGGCGATTATGAGCAAGATCTGATTTCGGGTGCCTGCTGGCCACGGGGCTTTGAGCCCGATTACGAGCAGTACTTTGCCTTTCAATGCGGCTTGCGAGCGCGGCCTCGAGCACAGCGCCAGCCTCATTGTGGTGTATAGCAGTCTTTCTCAGGCTGTCGTGCAATGAGTCCTGACGCAAGAGACCTCACCACTGCGGTGAGGTCTCCTCTCTGTCTGCATGGGTAGGGTGAGAGCGGACTGGCTACTTTTGGATTCCCCCCTCTGTCATTCTACGGGCATCGAGGATGCGATCCGCCTCAGCCGCAGTCAAGTAGCCCTTTTCCACGACGACCTCTTTGATGGTCCGGCCTGTGGCCATGGCTTCCTTGGCCACCTCAGCACCCTTGAGATAGCCAATGACGGGATTGAGGGCGGTGACCAGGATGGCGTTCTTGGCCAGCCAGCCTTCCGCTTTGTCTCGGTTGGCCGTGATTCCGACCACACATTTGTCGGTAAAGGCTCGCATGGCGCCGATGAGTACCTGCATCATCTCAAAGAGGTCGTGGGCGATAATAGGCATCATCACGTTCAGTTCAAGCTGGCCCGCCTGCCCGGCCATCATGACCGTCAGGTCATTGCCCAAGACGTGGAAACAGGCCATGTTGAGCATCTCGGCCAACACAGGGTTCACCTTGCCGGGCATAATGCTGCTGCCCGGCTGCACAGCAGGCAGGTGGATCTCGTCCAGGCCCGTGGACGGTCCGCTGGACAACAGGCGAAAGTCGTTGGCGATGCGGTTCAGGGTGACAGCCAGGGTGCGCATCGAGGCCGAGAAATCCACGGCATCGGCCAGGCTCTGCATCGACTCAAAGTGGTTGTCTGACTCGTAGAGTTCCAAGCCGCTGATTTCCGAAAGCTTGACCACCATGCGGGCGTGGTACTCGGGATGGGCGTTCAGGCCGGAGCCAGTCGCCGTCCCGCCGATACCCAGGCGCCGGAGTCCCTCGGCTCCTCGCCTCAGGCGTACGGCGTCACGCTCAACGGCGCGGGCATAGGCCCCAAACTCTTGCCCCAATCGCACCGGGACGGCGTCCTGCAAATGGGTACGCCCCGACTTGACGACGTCGTCAAACTCGGCGGCCTTGTTGAACAATTCGCCAGCCAACCGGTCGGCCTCGCCAGTCAGCTCGTCCAATCGCCATAGGCAGCCCAGGCGAATGGCCGTGGGGATGGTGTCGTTGGTGCTCTGGGCCATGTTCACGTGATCGTTGGGGTGCACCGGCTTTTGGGAGTCATCAACCTGGTAACCCAGGATCTGGTTGGCACGGTTGGCGATCACCTCGTTGATGTTCATGTTGTGGCTGGTACCCGCACCGGCTTGGAAGGGATCCACCACAAACTGCTTGTCCCAACGGCCTTGGACGACCTCTTGCGCTGCTTGAACGATGGCCTGCCCATGCTCGTTGTCCAGCAGGCCCAGGTCCATGTGGACCATGGCCGCGGCCTGTTTGATGGCGGCCATGCCCCAGATAAAGGCACGATAGGGCTTCATGCCGGAAACGGGAAAGTTGTGGACAGCACGCATGGTCTGAGCACCATAAAGGGCATCGGCTGGTACTTGGATTTCGCCCAAAGAGTCTTTTTCGATTCTGATATCGCTCATCACTCCTCCGCGAATGCTGCCAGCTATCAGCTTTTAGAGTGCCCCAAGGAGGATAGCTGACAGTTGTAGGTCGAGAGCCTCTGCTCAGGCATTCAGATAGGAATCGGCATAGATGACCTGGTTGGTGAGTACCTGCACGGTCCTGTAAAGATTGACATGTTCGGGATCCGACTGATCAACCGAGGCGCTATCCAGCTCTATGTCGGACTTGGTCACGTCGTACAGGCGCAGAAGCAGCCGGTCGTAGGAGGTAGTTGCATCGCGCTCTCGTACCAGCCGGATGACCTCCATCAACTCAGGATCCAGGGGGTTGGCCACCAGAACATCTACGCCGGCTGCCAGGAGCATGGTCGCGTAGGCCTGGGTGATGTAGGCCTTGGCTGCGTCGGCGGCGCCATCGGCCACGTCATCGAGGTGGATCAGGGTGTTAGGCGCAGGATCGGCAGCCACCTTGAGCAAGCGTAGTGTCTCAACCGTGGCTGGGATCATGGGCTGGTCACAAGATAAGGAAGCGACCAACGGATCTATGTAAACGTCGGCTTGGGTGAGGCCGGAACCAAGCGCCTGGGGCAAGAGCGTTTCGCTGGTCAACGTCAGTCGCTCCTCCGTCGTTGTCGGCAGCCCGCCTGGACAGGCAGAGATGACCAGCTTGGCCCCATAGCGCCTTGCCAGCGTGACATAGGGGGCCAGGTCGACGATCCCGGGCAAGGTGGCATCTATCATACTCTTTACCCTGGCTGCCTGGAGGCCCGCCTCCAGTGCGACCGGGTCATCGCTGCGCAGGACCAAGGGGATGGATACCTCGTCGTGAATGGCCTCCACCAACCAGGCTAACTCCTGCGCGGCGTTCTTGCGTTGGGGTCCAAAGTCCACCAACAGCCAGTTGGCACCAGCCTCCACCTGCTGGCGAGCCAAGGTCTTGAACAGCGACTCACGTCGCTGCGTGATGGCAGCCGCCAATATCAGCCGCCCTACTCGAATCTGATTTCCAATCAATATCATGGTTGTCCTCCAGGATCAAGATCTCGGTTGGGTCTCGACCTCGAGAGGACGACCGCGGTGTCGCAACAGTGAAACGTAAAATGTGAACCGGGCGAGAGGCATTGCACAGCGCAATGCCTCTCTTTCCTTATCGATCAGAAAGGGGAAAAGCCCATAGCGGCATCTACTTCAGTCACTTTTTTGCTCCAGGATCAGCTCCTCTTCGCCTTCCGCGCGCAGGTCAAGCAGCCAATTGTCAAGAGTACTGCCGGCCAGACCATCGTCGATCTTGGCTTGGATGTGCTCGTGGCCTTTGGCGCGCAGGATCTCTTGCAATTCAGTGCGACCTGCCTCGGTACTCAGATCCAGCTCGGGCCAGCGAGCTCCGACTGCCTCTTTTGAGGTCCAGACACAGTAGCGGAAGATGCGTTCATCGCCCTTGAGCACCCGGAAAAAGTACTGGAACCTGTCGCGGGGCTCCGGTTTGAAACCCTCGTCCGTCGTGTAGCCTTTGTACTCCCATGCCCTGCTGCGCCCTTTGCGTTCATGCCCGACCATCGCTTGGGCCTGAGCCAGGACTTCTTCAGGGTCAGCCG
Source organism: uncultured Chloroflexia bacterium (assembly GCA_963700285.1). GTDB lineage: Bacteria > Chloroflexota > Anaerolineae > JAAYZQ01 > JAAYZQ01 > CAWANP01. The sequence continues at coordinate 714,232 of CAVOXA010000010.1, forward strand.
TCGGGCGGGCACAGAGGTTGCCCAGACAGACATAGGCAACAGGCGCCGGTTCGGCTGGATAGCCCAACCTCGCCAGCCGGCTTGGTTCCCACACCGGATCCACCGCCTGTACGGTTTTGTTGGGGGCGTAGGCGCGCTGACCCGCCCGCAGCAGCTCGGCGCGGGCTGGATCCTCGTTCTCGCCCACTACGGTGACAAGGAGAGGGCGCCTCAGAAAACGATCCACGGCCAAAGCAAATCGCGCAGCCTCAAAGCCCATCCCGGCCCGATAAGGTACCAGTGCTTCCAGGGTCTGCCGCGCCGACTGGCGATACTCTTCGCGGCCGGTCAGGCGGAAAAGGCGCAGATTGGCCTCGGCGGCCGAGACGTTCTCGTTGAAGGGTTTTTCCCGGCGGCGGAGCCTGCCGACTGCCTCTGGGGCGGCGATGGTGTCATAGTAACGGCCATCGTCGTCGCGAAGGGCATTGTGAATGAAGCGCACCAGAGTCTCAGCGCGCTGGAGATAGACTTCGCGCCCAAAGTGCTCGTATGCATCGAGCCAAGCTTGGGCCATTCCGACCTGATCAACCAGCAACCCGGGCACATGGGGTCGGTTATCAAAGTAGTGATACATTCCCAGGCCTTCCTGGTAGCTCCTCTGCCAGACGAACTCAAGGGCACGGATTGCCAGGTCGGCGTAGCGTGGTTCGTTGAGTACAGCGCTGGTCAGCATATAGGCTGAGGCAACAACAGCGTTGCGTTCAGTAAAGGCTGTCTTGTCCACATAGGGAGTTTTGTGTCCCGGCCTCCCCTGGGCATCCAGGGCATAGTAGCCGGAGTCGGCTTCCTGGCTGCTGTAAAAGTACCCCCTGTCACGATCCCAAAGGACGCTGTCAATGTAGCCCAGGATCCCTCGAGCCGTTTCCAGGTATGTCTGCTGGCCCGTTGCCTGGTAGGCATGCAGATAGAGGCCGAGCAGCAGGGCCTGGTCGCCGCTCATCTTTTCATAGTGGGGCACGCTCCAATCGGAAGTTGTCGAGTAACGGAAGAATCCACCATCCACCCGATCGTAGAGCTTGCCCTGGACCATGGCGGACAGTGACTTGTATACCACATCAAGGAGTGCCTCGTCACCGGTACGATGTGCCATGGCCAGCACAAACTCCAGTACGTCTGCATGGTGGAATTTGGGGGTCGAGCCGAGGCCGCCGTGCTCTCGGTCATAGGCTTCCAGCACGGCCTGGGCGGTCGACTCGGGCAGTTCAGGGGCCAAAGCGCCAACAGGCTCAGGGCGTTTCTCCATTTCGGCGAACTGCCCGCCTGGTCTAACTGCAATGGTTGGAGCGAGAGGCTCCTCCTGACCCTCGTACCGCGCGTTGATCCTGCCCAAGGCCAACAACATCTGCTCCGTAGTCAGAAAGTTGTGTCCTTCCAGGACCTCGCCTTCGGCATTGAGAAAAGCGGCGGTTGGCCATCCACCCTTGTTGTAGCGGCTGTCAACATCGGGTCGCTTGTCAGCATCGACAAGGATGGGGATGAAGCTACCGTTGATGATCTCCACCACTTGCGGGTCGGCCAACGTGGTCTCCTCCATCAGGTGGCAGGGCTCGCACCAAGGAGCAGTGATATAGAGCAACACTGGAAGCTCCAGAGTACCAGCCAATTCAAACGATTCTTCGTCCCACTCGTACCAGGTGATGGGCAAACGTTCCCTGGCCAGTTCCAGGTCGGGCTCAAAAAGCCGGCGATACTCAGCCTCCAGGATGGCAAAATGCTGTTGCTCCTGCTTGACCAACATTTCGAACAGGGACCGGGTACCCTCATCAACAGCCGCCTGGGCCATACGTGTGTAGAATTCCTCCGCCTCTTTCTCCTTCTGCATCGCCAGTCGCCAGGATTCGGGAATCTCGTTCAAGGCTTTCACAGGCTACTCCTTTCTACTTCCACATTGTCATCGCCCTAGGTTCTTACCAATGCGAAATGGCTCCCTTCCCTTCCTCGGGAGCTTGAGCGAGCTTTGCACCGCAACCTAGATCTCGCATCTGGAGTCACGGAGCACTACTGCTTTCTATCCCTTCGAAGATTCTGCCGGCCAGCTTCTCCCATTGGGTTCGCAGTTCGTCATAGTGCCGGGTCTCTTCCTGAACCAGTACTTGGTAAGCATCCCGGCCAGCAGGCTCTTTTGTTATTTGGGCTTGCAGGCCATACAGTCCGATGGCTTCTTGCTCCATCTTGATGCCGAAGGCCAAAGCCATCAGATCATCGGCGCGGCGGTCTATGATTTCTCCTACAGATTTTTGCACAGGAAAAAGGGTTACTTTGGGTCCGCTGTCTGGGAAACTGATTGCCGTGATATCTACCTCTGTAGTGCTTGCCCGTGCTGTCTCAAGATCGATCCAACGGCCTCGAGTCTTCAGGGCTTCGTATTCTATCAGCAACAGGCGGGTGTGCTCCTCTTCCTCCCGGGCCAGAGTTGCAAAGATGTCCTTGGCCCACAGGTCAACGCAGTAGTAGGCCGCATCGTCGTAAAACTGCTGACCGACGACTTCGTTGTAGATGGCACGTTGGAGCGCGACCAGAGCCCCCTCCATGTCCTGCATAACTTCAACCCTCCTTGCCCTCGTCTCCCAAGCTTACTGGCCTCATCACAATAGTACCAGTGCCATTGTTTAATACCAGGCTTGGAACGCTCTTCTTCTCGATCGGGCATGGTCCGTGATATGGCCAATTCCTGCGCAGCAGGATGCGGCGGCCTTCTGGAGGGTGAGTCCTGATCTAGAACAAGCAGGGAGCAGGTCCTGATGTGCTCCCTGCTCCCTTCTGTCACCAAGTCGGATTGCTCGCTTGCACGATCTCCACCCTCTGCAGAGTATAGCACAGAATCGCTACGCGAGGAAGAACAGAATTACAGGATCCCTCCAGCCTCTAACTGCAAACCCTCTCGGTCCAGCAATGTCAACTGCCTGCGGCCGGAGGCAACCAATCCCCGTCGCCTAAAGTCTTGAAGCGTCTTGCTGATCGTCTCGCGCCAGGTACCAAGCATGTCAGCCAACTCCTGGTGAGTGACGCGGACGATGCCTAGGCTATCATCTTCTCCTAGCTCCAACAGAAGCGCCGCAAGGCGCGAGGCAATGGTGCTGTACGCCATCTGCTCCAGCCGGTTCTCAGCCTCCACAACCCGCTGGCCAATGGCCTGCATCAAACCGAATCCAAACATGGCTTCGGTGGACGACAACTCCATGGCCTGTTGGGCAGGCATGACCCACACTGTCCCTGATTCCAGGGCGACCGCGCGGGTGTCAGGCCCCTGCCCGCCCAGCAGTGATGCCTCGCCGAACATGGAACCAGGTCCCAGCGTGGCAATCACGAAACGGCGGCCATCCTGCGAGGTACGGTAGAGCTGCACACGTCCACTGGCTACCAGAAACAGGGAACCGACCATTTCATCGCCCTCACACACGGTCTCTCCCGCCCGGAAAGAGCGAACCATGAACGAGTCACCCACGGTCTCGTTCTGTTGGGCCAATTGGTCGAATATCGTTGTTGCGTTTCTATCTTCAAGATCCATTTAACACTCCCCCAGTACATACTATCGCGGCCGGCCGGGGGACTTCTTTGTCACCGCACTTTTACCGACTCGATGTTCGAGATGGCACGCTACACCTTCAGTTTGATGCCTCCAGTTTCTTTTCTAGCTTTTCGTATTCGCCTTCCAAGAACTGGGCATGGAAAGCCTCTTCGTCCCTCAACCTCTCGAAAAACTTTTTCAGATCCTTGTCCTCGGCCAAATCCATGGCCAATTGGTACTTGGCCCGTGCTGCGTGTTCCTCCATAGCCATGATCTTTAGAAAGCTGAGCCAGTCCATTCTTACCCTCCCTGTGATTGAGTTGCCGTGCCTGTTCCATGCTCTTTGTGATTTGTATGCCCTCTAGTCTGCCACACGAATGGGAATACGCCTGGGCTTGACCTCTTCGATCTTGGGCATGGTCACCATCAAAACTCCATTGGTAATGGCGGCCTCGATCCGGTTGCGGTCGATCATCTCTGGCAGTCCAAAATGACGATGATAGTGACCCACATCGTACTCTCTATAGAGGACATAATCGTCCTCGTCCTCGCCATGGCCGACGTGTCCCGTTACTACGAGTTCGCCTTCGACGATATTCACGTGGACGCAGTCGAGACGCACCCCAGGCATGTCCATTACAAGCAGTACCTTCTCCGGTGTTTCGTAGACGTCGGTTGCCGGTACGAACCAATTACCGCTGCGCAACTCCTGGTGAACGCTAGTGTCCACTTTATGCTTTTCTGTGATTTCAAGTTCCTTGCTCTCCGCCATGTTGTGTCTCTCCCCCGTCTGTTAGCCTTCAGATACCTTGACGCGGATTTCTTTTGGCTTGGCTACTCCCTTGAGGGGCAATGACACTGCCAATACCCCGGCGATATAGGTAGCCTCGGCTTGGTTTCCATCCACCTCAGCCGGGAGCCGGATAGCTCGGCTAAAGCTCCCGCTTTCCCGCTCTCGCCGGTGATACCATCCGTTTTCCAACCCTTCGCCCGTTGAGCGTGTGCCCTGTACTGTGAGCGTATCGCCAGATACGCTGATATTAAAATCCTCCAAGTCCATACCTGGTACCTCAGCCCGCACGATCAATTTGCCTTCGGTAGTCGAGATGATGACACTGGGGAAAATGCGTGCTCCCCGTCGTGCAACCGGGCGGCGGACTCTTTGCCTCAAGTGGTCCATCTCTCTCTGAAGCCGGACCAGATCCTGTCCGGGATCCCAGTCTCCTTGACTGACAACATTGGCCATTGTTCAGCCCTTCCTCCTTGTGCAATCTCTGCGCGGCCCAATCTGCCGACCAGAATAGAATCAGCCCTAATTATACCCTAGTTTTGTTAGAATAACCTTAAGAAAGCCTAAACAGAACGTTAAAAATCCATTAGGGTTTTGTAATATCCATCACTGTAGAGCGCGGCGCTTGGAATGTTGATGGTTTTGTGATCTCGTTCAAAAGAACCGTGGCATAACAACCCGGCAGCAGCCAGAATCGGAGCATCAAACCATCGTCATACCACAGCTCCGGATCGTGGATCTTGAAACGCAGCGCTCTGCGCTGGCCCTTGACCTTGATGCCACCGTCAGCTCGGAAATCCTCTAGCGTCAACCCCTCGGCAGCCAAGATATCCGCCTCGAGGTCTCCCTGCTGCCCAAGCGGTTGGATCATTTTATAGCCAAAGATTGGGCCAGTCGGGCTGATCTCAAAGCGCGCTGCGCGGGGCTGCTCAGCGATCTCATCCTCTACCCGAAAGACTGACCGCCCGGGGTGCTTTATGGCCAGATCACCAGCATGGACACGATCCAAAGTTTGCAGTCGGGAATCGAGGACTTGGTTGAACAATGCTGATTGATAGGCAGACAGCAAAAAGACCTTGAACCGCTTGGGCACCGCTGCATAGGCCCGATCATAGTCGCCTCGAGTGCGGATCAATGCGCACAGCGTTCTGCGCTCGTCTGCCATGCTATAAGGCAGCAGGCGCAGTGCCTCCTCCCACTGATCCGCATCGAATCGGGACCGCGCGGCCTGCACCGCCTCGCTCTCGCCGCGGTGAGGGACGCCCAAGAAGCTCTTAACAAAGCCCCGAGCGTCGCGCCTGACCACTGCCTTTCCAAGCTGGGCTGAATTGCCCCGTTGCCCGAAGCGCTGTGAACCGTAGCGATTGGGTACTCCCCGCTGGACCAGTACATCCAAGATGGCCTGGCATGGAACCAGCGCTGATCGGGCTACCCCACGAATGCGAATGGTGAAATGGTTTCCACGCAGGTGCCCGATCTTGAGTTTGCTGTTGTGTCGCTTCGCCCACACTACGTCGATATTCGACAGGTCCAGCGCTGTCACAACTTCGGGAGGCACGCCGTGTACCGACAAGACCTGGTAGGTAGTGGCCCGCGCATCTTTGAGCCCAGCGTAGCCGATGTGGTTTGGTGGCACACCTAATGCCTGGGCAATCACCCGGAGTGCCTGGAAGGTGGAGACGCCGGTCTTTCTGATCTCAAAGAAGGTATGTTCCCCCTTGCCGCTTGGCGGATACAGGGGCAGCTCTTCCACCCGAAAGTCTTCCACTTGTTCCTTGATTGTCCCGCCAATACCAGGCAGATCGTCAGTCACGTATCGCTCTGTCAAGTGCGCCCCGCCAATTCCTGACCAGGTAACCGCTATGGCCGCCTCCCAGATTTCATTGCCTATTCGATTATACAGCAGGAGTTCGAAAAAGGGAAAGGCCATGTGCCAATTTGCTAGACCTTCCCATAAGCAGGGTCCGTTTGCTGTTTGACCCTTTTTGCGGTATAATGTGCGAGTATAGGTCGCTTACGGAAAGTTGCGCTGTATCGCGATGGATCTACTGCCGTGCTTTACCATAGCCCTTGGGCCAGAGTTGGCTCTTTGGAACTGAGCGTTGACAATCGACTTTTGGAGAACATGAATGGCTGGAACCGGAAAGACCAAAGCGCTGGAGACTACATTAGCTACCATTCAGAAGCGATATGGCGAAGGCGCGATCATGCGGCTGGGGCAAGCCACACACCTGCAAATAGAGACCATCCCCACCGGATCCCTGGCACTGGACCTGGCCTTGGGTGTGGGTGGCGTCCCGCGGGGCCGCGTCACCGAGATCTATGGTCCTGAAGGTTCGGGCAAGACTACGGTCTGCCAGCACATTGTGGCGGAAGCGCAGCGTATGGGGGGCGTGGCGGCATTCATCGACATGGAACATGCGCTGGACCCACTGTATGCGGCCAAGTGCGGTGTGGATGTGGATGAGCTGTACATCTCGCAGCCAGACACAGGCGAGCAAGCCCTGGAGATAGCGGAAGCTCTGGTACGAAGCGGGGCCGTGGACGTCATAATCGTGGACTCGGTTGCAGCCCTGGTACCTCGAGCCGAGATCGAAGGGGACATGGGGGACAGCCACCCCGGGTTGCAAGCACGGTTGATGAGCCAGGCGCTGCGAAAGCTGAGCGGGGCGATCAAGGCCAGCAATACGGCAATGGTGTTCACCAACCAGCTTCGGCACAAGATTGGCGTGATGTTTGGCAGTCCGGAGACGACGTCGGGCGGGATGGCGCTCAAGTTCTACGCATCGGTACGGTTGGACATCCGTCGGGTCCAGGCCATCAAGGAAGGTGGAGAGGTGACGGGCAATCGGACGCGGGTGCGTGTCAAGAAGAACAAGGTAGCGCCGCCATTCCGAGAGTGCGAGTTTGACATCATGTACGCTGAGGGGATCAGCAAAGAAGGGGATGTGCTAGACCTGGGGGTGGAACTGGATCTGATAGAGAAACGGGGTTCGTTCTACTCGTACAAAGAGGAGAGGCTGGCGCAGGGGCGAGAGAATGCCAAGCAGGTACTGCGGGAGAATCCGCGCCAGTGCATTGAGATTGAGAACGCCATCCGCCGCGAGTCAGGTTTGAAAGAAGTCCCTGTCCCCATTGGTACGGGCGACATGGAGGAGGAACAGGAATAGGCTCTCTGGCTCCAGATGAAGCCAGAGAAGGGAATTGTTGCGGTTCTTCAGGCCGGGGTTGTTCACAAGTGAATAGCAAGCTGAGATGCTTGATAGTCGCTAGCATTGGACTGCATCACAGCCGTAGAGTAAGCCAGAAAAGGTACGCCGAAAGAGAGTCCGGGTTCTGGGACCTGCTTGTCCGAGTTCTGGTGGTACTCCAACGCTCTCAATGGGGGTGCGCAGCGCGCACCCAAACAGCACAGGGCGAGGCCACAAGAGCTTTGATTCTCTTCATGTACATGAGTGCCAGTTGAAACGGAGTTTAGTGATAAAGTGGAGACAGGGTCAAAGAAGCTGGCAGCTATACAATGTGGTGTTTCATGTGCTCCACCGAAACTCCATGGTTATGGCAGAAAGCCAGAGAACCCCTGGGTTGAGTTTAGGGAGAATGTCTGCAGCGTCTAGTTAGTAAAGGGGATGGCTAGCACCTACTTGTCTAATTCCACTCTCCGCTTGATAACTGGTTAGCACTCCAAATCGGCTTGGGCCGGGAGTTACTCGGCTACTCTATTCCGCGGGATAACATCCCTGATGGGCATTTGCGGCTGTGGTGAAAGCGTTCACCATGGCCGTTTTGTGTTTCCCGAGTATTGTGTGGTGACATGGCAGGCAAGATTACGGCGCTCAAATATCAAAAGAAGAACCGGGATCGGGTAAGTGTTTTTGTAGACGGTCGTTTTGCCTTCGGCATACCAGCCATCGTGGCCGCTAGCCTGAGGAAAGAGCAGTTTCTGTCTGATGCCGAGATCGAGTCACTGCAGGAGCAGGGAAGTACCGAATCAGCCTACGGCAGAACCTTGAACTATCTGTCCTATCGGCCTCGCAGCCGGGCCGAGACTGTTGAATACTTGGAAAAGTATGGGTTATCCGGAGCCCAGGTTGAAGCCATTGTTGGCAGGCTGGAGAGAGCCGGATTGCTGGATGACGAGGCATTTGCACTGTACTGGGTCGAAAACCGAGAGCGATTCCGGCCACGTGGAGCCCGCGCCTTGCGTTACGAGTTGAGGGCCAAGGGTATCGTGGATGCCCAGATCGATCAAGCTCTGGCCTCGATCGACGTTTCAGCAAGCGCCCACCGTGCAGCCTGCAGGAAGGCCCAGCAGTTGAGTCACCTGGATCAGCCAACATTCAAGCGGACGCTAGTTGAGTATCTGGCACGACGGGGGTTTGACTATGGAGTGGCGCAGGAAACTGCAGAACGTCACTGGGAAGCCTTGATGACGGACGACTGAAGGTCCGTCTGAAATCAGTGGCCCGAATGCCCCAAGAGGCAATCGGTTGAAATAGTGAAACGAAATGTGGAAAGGATAAAAAAGGATATGACTACAGCGAGCGTTGCGATCCTGGTAGCTTTGGTAGCTTTGGCCGCATTGGCTCTGGGCGCGGTTGGTGGGTATTCCTACCATCGGCACAGAAGCCAACAACAGGTCGACGGCGCCGAGCGCCAGGTAGAGCGTATCCTGGCGGACGCGGAAACGCAGGCCAAGGAGCAGGTGGTCCAAGCCCGGGATGAAGCTCACAGAATGCGAAGTGCGGCCGAAAAAGAGATCAAGTCCAGGGAACAGGAACTCCGGCGGGAAGAAGACCGTATTCAAAAGAGGCGGGCGTCTCTTGACGAGCGATTTGAACGCATGGACAAGCAGGAGCGTAGCCTGAGTCAACGCCAGAGTGCGCTGGACAAAAGACAGAACCAGCTGGAGCAGTTGGAGCACGAACGGATGGTCGAGCTGGAACGGGTGGCCAATATGACACAGGACGAGGCCAGGAGCCTACTTCTTGACACCGTCAAGCAGGATGCACGACAGGACATGGCCCGGGTCATTCGCGAAGTCGAGGCCGAAGCAAGAGAGGAAGGCGAACGCCGGGCGCGAAAAATCGTGACTCTGGCGGTTCAACGCATCGCTTCGGATCAGGTGTCTGAAATCTCGGTTTCGACCGTGCCCCTGACGAGTGACGATATGAAGGGGAGAATCATCGGCAGACAGGGCCGCAACATCCGCGCCCTGGAGAAGGCGACCGGGGTAGATCTCGTGGTGGATGATACCCCCGAGGCTGTCCTTTTGTCTTGCTTTGACCCTGTACGGCGTGAGGTGGCCCGGCTAGCGCTCACGAGGCTTATCGTCGATGGGCGCATCCACCCAGCGCGCATCGAAAGTGTGGTGGCTGCTGCAAAGACGGAGGTCGATCAGATCATCCGAGAGGCGGGTGAGCAAGCTGCCATTGAGGCGGGTGTACCTGGTTTGCGTCCCGAGATCCTCAGGCTCATGGGCCGGCTGAAATACCGGACCAGCTATGGGCAGAACCAGTTGGATCACGCTGTCGAAACCACCCACTTGGCAGGTATCTTGGCCTCGGAATTGGGCGCCAACGTGCGAGTGGCCAAGGCGGGCGCGTTCCTCCACGATCTGGGCAAGGCGGTGGACCACGAGGTGGAGGGCCCACATGCACTCATTGGGGCTGACCTGGCCAAGCGCTATGGTGTCTCAACGGCCGTCATCAACTGCATTGCAGCGCACCACGGCGAGGCCGATACCGAATCTCTGGAGGCTGTCATTGTCGAGGCAGCGGATGCTATTTCGGGAGCGCGTCCGGGAGCAAGACGAGAATCACTCGAAGCCTACGTCAAGCGCATCAAGGCGCTGGAAGAGGTGGCTAACTCTTTTGACGGCGTGGCTGAAACGTACGCCATCCAGGCCGGTAGGGAAATCCGCATTATCGTCAAGCCTGAGCAGATCGATGATCTAGCTTCTATCCAGCTCTCAAAGAATGTAGCCAAAGCCGTGGAGGAGAATCTGCAGTATCCTGGACAGATCAAGGTTACCGTCATTCGCGAAACGAGGGCCGTGGATTTCGCAAAATAGGCATTCGCCTCCTGTTGGCACAGATCACAAATATCGAACCGAATTGGGGGTTGTGTTTTGGGGGAGGATCGTGTAGAATAATAGAGACCAATGACCTAGTCTCCTCGGTGTGTCATCTAGGCCAGTGTATCGGTTCAGTCGCATTGGACACAGTCAAGGGCCGTTTGAACAAGGCCTTCCCCGCAAAGAGGTCCAGGAGGCATCGAGATGGCAGAGATAGTCCGGGTTTCAGCAAAGTCCAGGGCACCTGCAGTTGCCGGAGCCATTGCCGGAGTTGTCCGTGAGAACAGCCGGGCGGATGTCCAGGCAATCGGCGCCGGGGCGGTCAATCAGGCTGTGAAAGCCATAGCCATCGCCAGAGGGTTCCTACTTCTCGACGGCCTGGACGTGGTATGCACCCCCTCTTTCGTAGATGTGGAGATTGACGGGCTAGAGCGAACAGCGATCCGATTCGCAATCGAGGCCCGCTAGCCGGCCCACACCGGCGCAGCCAAACCGGACAGAGAAGTGACTAACGGGGTCTGGATCGCCGCCTGCGCCGTCCTCGCTTGAGAGACGGGAGTTCAGGCTGCGGCTGGCTCATCTCGATCAGTTCCTGCTGTGTTACCTCAACCCGAACCTGGTTCTCTAACTCGACCTGGACCGCCTCCTGCATGACGTTGACCTGAATGACCTTGCCACGGCCATGAGGCGTGTTGATGATGCTTCCCCGTCGGGGCAGGTTGCTTCTGATCGCCGTGTACTGGTCGTTCTCGTAGGCTAGACAGCAAAGCAACCGCCCACACACGCCCGAGATCTCCATCGGGCTGAGAGGCAGCTCTTGTTGCTTGGCCATTTTGATCGAGACTGGATTAAACTCTGTGAGCCAGGTAGCACAACAGAGATTGCGGCCGCACTTGCCCATGCCCCCTATGAGCTTGGCCTCATCGCGTACTCCGATCTGGCGCAGCTCAATGCGAGCCCTGAACGAGCGGGCCAAATCCTGGACCAATCTGCGAAAATCCACTCTTTTCTCTGCAGTAAAGAAAAAGACCAATCGACTGCCATCATAGTTGTACTCGGCCCGAACGAACTTCATCGGCAGGTTATGCTCTTGGGCTCTATCCTGGCAGCGGGCCAGGGCGTCCCGCTCCTTGTACTGAAAGTAGGCCATTTGGGCAAGGTCCAGAGCGGATGCGCGGCGCCTGGCCTTTTTGAGTTGTCCTACTATCTCCTTGTCACTCACCTCACGAGGAGAGAAAAGAACTTTTCCGACTTCTTCGCCACGAGACGTTTCTACGACGACATATTCCCCGGCCATCAGATCCTCTAGGGTACCAGGATCAAAGTAGTACACTTTGGTCGCCGGGTTGAATCGAACTCCAATTACCAAGGCCATCTTGATCCTTTCCAGGAAAACCTGATCTCATAGGGTGCTGCGGTCTGCAGTCTGTCGCTGTACCGCGCACTCGTAGATTGGTTCTCAAAGAGCCGCTGTCCTGCCTTCAAGCTCTTTGGGCTAGCTCTGAGGTAGCAGATTGCTCTGCGGCAACTGGAGGAGCAGTCCTTCAACGGCCAGTCTGGCATTCACATTTGACTCCACCTGGTCGGCTGTTGCCTGCAAGGATTGCAGCCCAGCCACTGCCTGTGCCAAGGTTAGCTGCGCTGATAGTTGGCGGATCTCGTCCAGTCGGTCTACATTCACGATCCCGGTCTCATTTCGACTGCATAGCAGGAGCAGGTCACGCCACCAAGAGATCCACAACTCGATGTACTGACGAACCATTGCCGGCTCACGGCTGGCCCTGGAAGCATACTCAAGCCGCCCCAACCGATCCTCCTGCAAGAGTCCAATCAGGGTATCCAGACCCTGTTGGCGGAAGCGCAGTATGGCATCGTCCTCACTGGCACGTAATGCCCATCCCACTCTTCCACCCGAGAGCTTGGACAGGAGTTTTGCTCTAGGTGATGGGACTCCCTTTTCGCGCAATGCGAGTTCAACGATATCATGGGCAGTTGGCCTCAGGTCCAGACGTTGGCAGCGCGATACCACCGTTGCGGGCAGCGCCTCGGGATCCAACGCTGTCAGGACCAGTACTATGTGACCTGGCGGTTCCTCCAGAGTCTTGAGCAGGCTGTTGGCCGCCTCCACGCTGGCTCGGTCCATCTGCCGTAGGACAAAGACCCGATATCGTCCCTCGTAGGGCGCCAACATCGCTTCCCGCTGAAGTGCCCGGATCTGCTCGATTTTGATGCTGTCCTTCACACCCTCCCCCTGGACCAGCTGAACATCTGGGTGAACACCCCTCGCGATCCGGAGACACGAAGGGCACTGGCCACAGGGTGGATCGGCTTGTGTGCAGTTCAGGGCCTGAGCCAGGGCCAGCGCCAGGGTAGTCTTGCCAACCTGGGACGGGCCAGAGAAAAGATAGGCATGCGCCACCCGGCCTACTGTCAAGCTGCGGCGCAGCAAGTCCACTGCCCAGTCGTGTCCGATGATCTGCCAACCCATTCCAGTTGCCTATGCCTCTCAGGCCTTTCGTCCCAGGGCAAAACCAGACATAATGAATCTACGAATTTCATTGACGCATTGCATTGTACTCGAAAAGCCCATGGCTGGCAAGCAAGGCTGGAACAGGGATAACGAACCAGACAGGATCCCGGGTTCGGGGTACAGCCGACTTGGATCACATGCCGGGGGGGACTGCTCCCAGCACTGCGGCCCAGTCACTAGGTGATACGCCCGGCGACTCGATATTATGGATCCGGTAGAATTCCTCAACGACACCCAGGATCTCGTCTGAATTGGCGCCGAGAAGGTCCTTCTCCAGCTCGGCTAGCTGATTGGCTGGGTAGAAGAAAAAGTCGCCTGACAATGCGACAGTAGCAATCTGCCCTTGGTACATCTCGACCGTGGCCCGCATCAGACCCCCGGGGGCCTTGTGCATTCGCTGCGTCACCTCCACGCCCTCGGCGATCTTGACTGTCCGATCTGTATTCTTACGTTCGGGGAAGCGTTTGCCCGATTTGAGCAGCCAATCGTCTGAGGTGTGTGTCTGGGTCAATTCGGCTACCTGGGCTCCCAAACCCTCTGGTAGTGGTACTGGGGTCAAGTCTCCCAATGCCACCGCAAAGTTCCGGATCAAGGTAGATGTCATCGTATTCCACGCCGGCATTTGATCCAGTTCACGACGCAGGGTGGTCAAGTTCTCGCGCATGCTCTTGAACACCTTGTCACGGAATTTGGCATCTGGCACAAGGAGCACACGAACCATCGTCTCATAGTCAAAATCGGCAATGAGGTTGCCCACCAGGATCAAATAGTTGCCTATCTCAGCCGCACCATTTCCCGAGATCTTGCGGCCTGCTGTGGTAATGATGTCATTGACAGGCCGGTAGCGTACCTCAACGCCCAGATCTCGATAGGTCTGTACCACTGGGGCCAGAAATCTGCGATAAAACTCGTCCTTATCCCTGGAGGCTAGCGGGTTATCGCGATGGATTACCAACTGGTAAAAGATCTGTTGCCCGTCCAGGTAGACCGCGCCGCCTCCCACTTCCCGACGGAAGACAGGGATGCCCTGCTCCCGGCAATAGGCCAGGTCAACCTCACTTTCGGCGTCCTGGTGATAGCCAATACATACGTATGGTTCAGCCGGCGCCAGCAGGATCAATCCTTCCATCTCCAGGCGGGGAAGGGCGTGATAGATCAACTGTGAATCGAGCCAGGGTACGTGACCTAGATCGTATAGATTCATCTGTATTCGCAACCTCCTTCGGGCTCCTCTAGTCCTGACCACGGCCTTGACCTCAGGCCTGCCGTTGACCTTTTGCCTCACTCATCGGAAAGCTACTGTGTTGCGACGAAAGCTCTGCGCCCAAAGCCATAACAGAGCGGAAACGATGGCCCAGAATCTCGAACTCAGCAGGAATACCAGTCAAGAACTAACATAGATCACGTCTGCGCTCTGACCAATGACCAGTACCAGAATAGGCAGGACGTGATGGGCCCGTGAGACGACACGCTTCAGGGCCCCACCAGCAGGGATTATACCACACTCAAGCCGTTGGCCAAGCTGGTCGACTTCAGAAGTGTGGGCAAGGGGCCAGGAGAAGATGCGATTTGACACTCGGGGAGGGCTAGCGTATAATCCTCTCGCTCTCCAAAGGAATGCAGGAATGTGATATACCTACTCGCAGGTCAAGCACAAAGAATCCTGCCCAATTGCATGGGCTACCGCAATGGATATCCTGTTGGGAGTAGTGCGTCCTAATTCTGGATTTTATGTCATTTTCAAGCCGTGGGCGCACTTGCATCCGCGGCTTTTTCTTCTTAGACTTACCTTGCCTTTCAGTTCGTGGGTGTAGAATTCTCACGGTTTGTGAACCTGTGGAACAGTGCAACGAATGGGGAATCAAACCCGTGGCCGGGTGAGGGAGAAATCGATGCTTTCCCAATCCGCTGCGGAGCTGGGGAGGAGATGCCGTGATTGTCATCAATCTGGACAACATTGGGCAGAGCTTCGGTACCCAGACGGTATTGGATGGAGCAAGCTGGGAGATCCAGGCCGGACAGAAGGTCGGTCTGGTGGGGCCAAACGGTGCGGGCAAGTCTACCCTGCTGCGAATCATCGCAGCGGAGATCAAACCGGACAGTGGTTTTGTCTATCGCCACAAGGAAGCGCGCATCGGTTACCTGGCCCAGGAGCCTGTCCTGGACGCCCACCAGACCGTTTGGCAAGAAGTGCTCAGTGCGGCGGAAGAGCTGTCCTGCGTAGAAACTGAGTTGCGCCGGTTGGAGGCGCGCATGGGAGCCCCAGAGGTTTATGGCGACGAGCCTGCGCTGGCCCGGGTGTTGAGCGCTCACAGCCGGGTTCAGGCTGAGTTCGAGCGGCTGGATGGCTACCGTTACCAAAGCAGGGCGCGGGAGGCGCTGCGGACCCTGGGTCTGGAGGATACCGATTTTGATCTGCCCGTGGGCGCCTTGTCCGGCGGACAGAAGAAACTGGTGGGCCTGGCCAAACTGCTGGCCGTTGGCGCCGATCTGCTCCTCCTCGATGAGCCGGACAATCATCTGGATCTGGCGGGCAAGGCTTACTTGGAACGCTTTATTGTGAACTTTTCTGGAACGGTGGTCATTGTCTCCCACGATCGTTACCTGCTGGATGGAACTGTGAACCTCATTGCCGAGGTGGAGGATCATCGCCTGACGGTTTATAAGGGCAACTATTCGGCCTATACCGTGGAGAAGCAGTTGCGCCTACTGCGCCAACAGCAGCGGTACGAGGCCCAACAAAAAGAGATCGCACGCATCGAGGCGGCTATTGCCCGTTTTGAGCTGTGGGCGAGCCTCGTCGTGGATGAGCGGCACGCCCGCCAGGCCCGCAGCCGGCACAAGATGCTGGAGCGAATGGAAAAGATCGACAAACCGGTGCTGGAGCGGCGACAGATGGGGCTGGCTCTCAACGGCTGGCGCGGGTCGCGCAAGGTACTCGAGATCGCGGATCTGGACAAAGCCTTTCCCTCTGTCGTGGGTGATGACAAGGGGGAGAATATCATTCTCGCCGGGCTGAACCTGTTGATGTGGCACGGCGAGCGGGTGGGACTGTTGGGGCCCAACGGCGCGGGCAAGAGCGTGCTGTTCCGCTGCATCCTGGGTTTGGAAGAGCCGACGGGCGGCAGCGTCAAGATCGGTCCCAGTGTACGAACTGGTTACTATGCTCAAGAGCACGAAACCCTGGATCTGAACAAGACCCTCATCGAGGAAGTACGAGGAACCCGGCCCATGTATGAACAACAGGCGGTGAGTTTTCTGGGACGGTTTTTGTTTCCCTACGAGATGGCCCGCAATCAGGTGAGCCACCTGTCGGGCGGGGAGCGGAGCCGGCTGCAACTGGCCAAGCTGATGCTATCAGGCGCCAATTTCCTGCTGCTGGACGAGCCAACAAATAATCTGGACCTGCCCTCCTGCGAAGTGCTGGAGAATGCCCTGGACGAGTTCGAGGGTACGGTGCTGGTCATCTCTCACGACCGCTATTTCCTGGATCGCATTGTGGACCGCATCGTGGAATTAGAGGATGGCGCACTGAGTGAGTACCCCGGCAGCTATAGTTACTATGTGGAGGAGAGGGCGCGGCGAAAGGGTGAAGCCTAGCACCCTGGAGGATGCCGCCGTGACCGAAAAAGGGACGCACGGCGATGCGCCCCTTTCCAGTCAGGAGTATGGCAGGCCACCACCCTCAATGTCAGCGATGGACGCAGGCTCCAAGGTCGGAAGTCCTGGGATCGCCCCCCAGTTGAACGATCATTTCGTCCGCGAATCCGCTGTCGCGAAGCGGGACCACGATATCCTGAAACAAGTCCGGTACCCAGGCCTTGATGGCCACGAAAGGCATGTCTCCAGCCTGTAGCTGGTACTGCTGGATGGCAGCGGGTACCAGCACCGAATCCCCCTGAGCCAAGTTTACCTCCTGTGTCAGGGAGGGACCGTAGCGTACAGATCCCGAGCCCCCCAACACGGTCAGAACGTGAAAGCACTCGCCGTCAGGCATCTCCAGAACCTGCGATTCTACCTGGAGCCTCTCGGCGGCAAAGTACCGGCAGGCGACCAGCAGGGTCCGGGTACATCCGGGCTCCAGCAGTACCACAGGATCTACCTTGTGTTGGTCCAGCGGCACCAGATCCGCGACGTCCAACGATTTCTCGATGTGCAGTGGCCGGTTGGGGTCGTTGCGATCCCAATCGTAGAGCCGGTACGTCAGATCCGAGGATTGCTGGATCTCGTACAGCAGGAGCCCTTCGAGCAGGGCGTGGATGGTGCCTGCGGGATTCATGTACACGTCTCCCGCGGTGACCCCTACATCATGCATCAGGTCCCGCAGCGTGCCGGTCTGGATGGCCTGGGTTGCCTCTGACCGGCTCAGGGGCGTCTTGACCCCATGGATCAGCCGGGCACTTGGTTCAGCGTCGAGGATGTACCATGCCTCGGCCTTGCCGAAAGGCTCCCCTTCGTACGCCTGGGCATAGCCGTCATCGGGATGGACCTGAACCGACAGAGTATCCTGTGTATCCAGGAGCTTGACCAGCAGCGGAAATACGGGAGGTAGCCCAGCGAATCTCCCGCCCAGGAGCTGTTGGGAATGGGCGCGAACCAGACTGGCCAGCTTCTGACCGCGGAGAGGGCCGTTTTCGACAAGGAGTTGGTCCCAAACGGCCCAGACTTCACCTATCAAGCGGCCGGCAGGCGCCTCCAGGTGGAGCATCCGGGACAGTTTGTGTCCACCCCACACCTTTTCCACTGCCAGGGCAGAGAATCTGAGAGGATACAAGTCGATGTCGTTTTGATCTGGCATGAGGGCTTTTTCCCCTTTCTCTTCAGAGAGGTGGCGAACCAGTTTTTGGGTACCGGCAGACTGGTTTCGTTCCCTCCACAGTCACACGTCGGTAGGACGCCGTCCTGCTTTCACCGCCAGACGATAGATTTCGCGCCGGGGCCAGCCAGACTCAGCAGCCAGTTGGCGGCTGGTCTCCTTGGCCCCTAGACCTTGCTCCAGGCGGGTCTGAATCGCGGCATGTAGGCGCATCCCATCCCAGGGTTGGGCGTTTTCTCGGGCGCCGCCGATGACCAGAACAACCGGAGCCTCCGCTGGCCGGTCAGACACGTACTGCGATGCCCCAGCAATGGTACCCCGCCAGGTTCCGGTTGGGTGCTGGTCAGATGATGTCACTGCCAGAGGGCGGTCCCCCAGCGT
Organism: uncultured Chloroflexia bacterium; assembly: GCA_963700285.1. Taxonomy (GTDB): domain Bacteria; phylum Chloroflexota; class Anaerolineae; order JAAYZQ01; family JAAYZQ01; genus CAWANP01. The sequence continues at coordinate 732,372 of CAVOXA010000010.1, forward strand.
TTCGTTCAAATCAGACAGAAGACCAAGGATATGCTCCGGCGATTCTGTGACAACGAGGGTACGGCGTTGGGTGGCTATGGAACTCAGGAGTTCCCTGCGTACAGCCGGTTGCCGAGGCAATTGGCCAAGGTAAACAAAGCTATCGGCCGGCAACCCAGAAACGACAAGCGCCGTGAGCGATAGTGTGGGGCCAGGTACGGGTACGACGGGAAAGTTGCGCTCAAGGGCGGCGCGGATGGCTACCTGGCTTGAGCTGGTGGGACCAATGAAAGCGCCCGCGCATAGAATCGCTACATCCGCCTTTGCCAGCAAGCCCAAGATACGGCTGATAGCGGCTGGTTGGGCCGGATCGGAGAGGGCAACGTGGGGTACGGCGATCGCGTGGTAGGCCAGCAACTGCTGTACGCCAGAGCGGTTGCCGACGACGAGGGCTGCCTCTCCCAGGATGCGCTTGGCCCGGAGGGTGAGGTCGTCTGGATCGCCGGTTGGCGCGCCAACAATATACAGGGTCCCCACAGTTGGAATGGCTTCCTTGCCGGGTAGGATACCCGGCCTATCAGGCTAAATCGTCAAGTGGCTGTAAGATAGTGGACAAGTACCCCTGGCAGGAATCGAACCTGCGACACATGGTTTAGGAAACCACTGCTCTATCCTCTGAGCTACAGGGGCAGACCGCCGCCAGTATAACACAGGACTGGCTGGCTGACAAACCGCCTGGCTGTTGACGAAGGTCCGTGGCTATGCTCTGTAACACATCGACACTTTGATCGGTTGCTCGGTAAGGCCGAATTCTTACAGATCAAGGCCCTGGCTTTTCCGATCTGGCATAAGGGCCGACCCGGAATCGCAATTCAAGACGATGAAGTATCGTGCCGATTTCCCGGAGAGATTTGGCTGCATCGAAGATGCCCGCGCCTGGGCTCGTCCCTTCTTCCAGTGGTACAACCACAACCATCATCACAGCGCCTTGGGGCTGATGACCCCCGCCACAGTTGACTTTGGTCAAGCACAACGAATAACGAACCAGTGCCAACAGGTCCTCCAGGTAGCCTATGCAGCACATCCAGAACGCTTTGTGGTGGCGAACCCAAACCGCCATCCTTACCGGAGGAAGTCTGGATCAACGGGCCGCAGTCGTCGGAGTGGCCGTGGGCGCAATCAAGACCCAGCGATTGCGCCCTAAATTCTGAAGCGAGTTGTCTCACATTGATTGACACATTCCGATGCGCGTCGCTACTACGCGGCCAATCTGCCAGATGCGGTAGCCTTGGTTCTACGGTCACCGGGTTGACTTTGCAACAGCCGTAGGACGCGTACTATCGAAACTTGACATGGTCTGGGGGACCGCTTATAATTGTAAGCTAGAATGTGGGATGCTTTGAACCTGAATACCTTCGGATACAAGGAGTGAATGCTTTCCAGTTGCTTGGGATGATGCCGAGGAGTGAAGAGGATCCACATCGCCGTAGCTCTGTTGTACCCATTCCTGTCTTCCCAACACCAGTGTCAGAGTTGGCCAGAGAGGCCACAATAGCGTTCTGCCTGGCAGAGTCGAGGGTAGGCCAAAGATCAAAAAGCGTTCGTATGGAATAGCATCCCAAAGTACTCCATTGCCGATCTTGCGCAACGATCACATGCCCCTTCTCTATTGCCAGATTGGTTCTTCAGGCTAGCAGCCTTCCATTAGGCGATACTCGTTTCCCAGGAGCAGTAATAAGTACTGGATCCGGGCAGCTGCACAGCGGCTGGCACATTGCATTGATTGGTCCAGGAAGGAATTGGATGGATGTTCTCGAGCAACGATTCGCTCGACGAAACGAGCAGCAGCTTCCGTGATGTGGATCCAGTCCCTCTGGCACAGCCGACTGCGGAGAGAGCAAACAATCCAGTAGTCAATCTCAGTCTGCTGCAGGTAGAGTTGGATCTACTAGATGAAGCTGAGAAGTCAGCGCTGCAGGATCCGGACTTGCCCCTGCGCGAGCGACTTGAGCTTGTGGATTTTGTTCGAGAGCGGCGAACCGGGTTGGCGAAACAAGTTGGCAGCTTGAGGGCCACGGCAGCCGAGCGTGCGGCAGATGCAGACCTGTTGCCTACTGCACTGCCTGACCAAGATACCCTATCCAGGTTGCAGCGGGAGATGCAACGACAGGAGAAGGACTTGGCGAGCATCGAGGCGCGGATGCAGGCGATGGAATCTCAGAGGAACTCAGGCCCTTGGGCACTGCTGGATCTAGTGCCGACCTTGCTTGTACTGTTGGTTCTAGCGGTTGTGGGCTTGGCCGGGGTTCTACTGCCCAGCCAAGCAGGTCTCAGCACGGATGCTCTTGTCGACAAGGGATTGCTTTATCAGGCCGCCGGCAAGAGAGAGAAGGCTATCGAGGTACTGGAGCGAGCAGTGCAGGCTGGCATTGATGACACTGAAACCCTAGCAGACGTAGGCGAGGCGTTTCGTCTGTCGGGGGTGCCAAGACAAGCCATTGAGGTGCTCGAGCGAGCAGTAGAGCAAGCAGAAGGCGTGGAGTCCTACCGTCTGAGTCTGGCAAGGAGTTATGCAGATGCAGGACAGAATTCCAAAGCCGTTGGACAGTACAAGACTTTGATTGAAGATGACCCGACCAACGTCTGGTACTATGCAGAGCTAGGTCATCAGTTCAGAAACCTGGAAGACTATGGCAAAGCCTTGGCACAGTATCGAAAGATGGAGGAACTCAACCCCAGCGCTTGGGAAGCATACCATTATCAAGGCGAGGTGTATCTGCGAGATCTCGAACAATGTGCCCGGGCATTGCCGCTGCTCCAACAAGCCCTCGAGATCAACCGCAGCAGCTACTGGACCCATCTACGGCTAGGCGAAGCTTACGCCTGTGAGAACCAGTACGTCGATGCCTTTCGCGAGTTTGCAGTCGCAAGAGAGATCAATCCGGGTGCACCAGAGACCTATTACTATATGGGTGAGGCTTACGCGGCACAGGGACACTGGACTCAGGCAACAAGGTCTTATGAACAGGCACTGATGAGGAACGGCAGCTACGCCGATGCGTATGTCGGTCTGGGAGACGCACATGCTGCTCAAGGCGATTGCTCAGAAGCAGTTATCCAGTTTGCCAGAGCACTCCGGCTCGATCCCGACCATTCTGAGGCTCAGGAGGGTCTTGAGTCGTGTGCAAGGAGTAACAGGTGAACCGAAAGCGGCTCAGGACAGGCGCCCCGGTCCTACTGCTTCTCACGGATGAGCCGCGGATGCGGGATTCAGGCGCCTGTCGGTATCTTGTTCGTGAGGATGGCCATCATCCGAACCTGTGGCCGTTGAACAGTCACAGATGGTAAGTACAGAAGCAACGAGACTGCTGATAGAGCACGGATTGGGACTCTGGCGCAGGCGCGCTGTGCGCCAGGCAGGCTGGCTGGTGGCTGCAACCATACTCAGTGGCGGGTTGAACTACCTGACGAATGCAGCGTTCGGACGCATACTGGGTCCTGCCGAGTATGGTGTCTATGCCGCGGTGTTATCATTGTACACAACTTGCATAGCCCTGACAGGTGTGGTCCAGATCGTTGTAACCAACTACGCAGCCAGACTGGCCGCAGCCAATGACTGGCCCGCAATGCTCGGTATGGCACTGAGCATTGGCCGTGTCCTTGTTTTGACAGGGTTGGTTGCTGGCACCTTGATGATATTTGGATCTGGGATCATGGCCAAGGCGCTGCACTTTGCTGAGAGACAGCCGTTGTGGGTGCTGGCGGCAGCAATGCTGCCACTTGCTTTGATTCCTCTGGTGCTGGGTTTGCTGGCTGGCCAGCAGCGTTTTGGGTCTTTGGGCATGGTACAGGTTTGGGGGTCCGCGATACGCTTGCTGAGCGGACTTGTACTGCTGCGACTTGGTACTGGAGCAACTGGCGCGGTGGCTTCGCTCGCGTGTGCAGCTTGGGCTACGGCGACGATCGGCGGGCTGTCGCTGTCGAATGTGTGGCGGTACTGGCAAGAGCGCCACCAGCCAAAGCTGGAGGCATTGGGCAGTTTTGTGCTGTACGCAGCCCTGGGAACGATGGGTTTTGCACTGCTCACGGGCATGGACGTTCTGATTGTGAAGGGTCGCTTTCTCCCAATGGAAGCAGGACTCTATGCCTCTGTCAGTACTGTCGGCAAGATCACTCTTTGGATTACCGGAGCACTGGGCATGTTCCTGTTGCCCAAGGCAGCCAGCCGTCACGCACGTGAGCAGGAAACTTCCGGCTTGCTCCGCGGCACGCAGGCATGCGTACTGTTGCTGGGCCTCGGGATGGCCATCCTCTTCTACGGATTATCAGTTCCCCTGATGCACCTAGTCTTCGGCGCAGGGTTCTTGGCCGAAGCAAACTTATTGGGTCCCTATGGCTTGGCGATGGCGGTGTACTCAGTGGTGGGCATCTGGTTCAACTACTTCCTGGCAGTGCGGTATATGCAGTACACATGGATCCTACTGGCCGGGGTCGCCACCCAAGTAGTTGTTCTGGTGCGGTTCTGCAGTACGCTGTCTGAGATTGTTTGGGCGATGTTGGGGGTGGGCTTGGTCCTGGTGGTCTGTGGAGAGGCTTCATACCGGCACTCTTTGCACAGGCGTAGTGTTTGAACACCATGTGCACGAGGGAGCCATGCATGGTTGTTGTCTTGCCGACCTACAACGAGGCGGAAAACCTTCCAGCCCTCGTGCCCCGGCTACTGGACATCGCGCCTGTGCGTGTGCTGATTGTTGACGATGACTCACCCGATGGGACCGGGCAGGTTGCAGATGAACTGAGAGAAGAGTTTCCTTCAAGGGTGGGTGTCCTTCATCGGCGCGGGGTGCCTCGAGGGCTGGGCTTGGCCTATTCAGATGGGTTCGCATCAGCGTTGGAACAGGGTGCAGACATAGTCATAGGAATGGATGCCGATCAGTCTCACTCTCCAGAGCATATTCCGACGATGCTGAATATAATGGTTCAGGAAGGCCATGATATCGTGGTCGGTTCTCGATACATCCCAGGCGGCGGGGTTGATGGTGGTTGGGGCTGGCAACGCCGGTTGCTCAGCCGGGCAGCACAACTGTGGGCCAGAGGACTGTTGGGCCTAGCGACTCACGACGTGACCGGGGCCTTTCGCTGCTATAGCCGCCGTGCATTGCAGACTCTGGACCTCGAGCAGATGCATCTTGACGGCTTCGGTTTCCTAATCGAGATCGTTCATCAAGCCGAGCGCAAACAGTTGCGAATTGCAGAGATACCCATTAGATTCCGCGATAGGGAGTATGGTATGAGCAAAGTTTCGCCTCGCATTGTGGTTGCTGCGGTTGCGCAGGTACTCGGCTTGCGCCTGAGAGGTGGGAGCTGAGGTGTTGCCTCTGATCAGCGTGATAATTCCAGTACGACCTGGCGGTGTGGCTCAGGCTGTACTGGAGAGCCTAGCTGGGGTTGACTATCCCAAAGAGCAGATTGAAGTTCTGATAGCGGAAGGGACGCAGCCCTCCAAGCAGCGCAACGAAGCCGCAAAACAGGCAAGAGGGGATCTGTTGTATTTCCTGGATGATGACTCGGCCATCTATGCCAACCTCTTTCGAGACGTACTGAGGTGGTTCTGTGACGACCGCATCGCAGCCGTGGGTGGGCCGGCCGTTACCAGGCAGACAGACACTTTTGTACAGAAGTGCTTTGGTCATGCTCTCGGAGCCTACTTCGGGTCGCTAGGCATGAGCTACAAGTTCAAGGCGAACGGTTGGGTGAAAGAAGCGACGGAGCGAGATCTCATTCTGGCGAACCTGGCCATACGCCGTGAGGTCTTTCTGGCTGCTGGGGGTTTCAACGAGAACCTGTATCCCAACGAGGAGAACGAGTTGCTGAATCGCCTGAGCGGCAAAGGATACCGTTTCATCTACAATGCCGAGGCCGTTGTGTACCGTAGCCAGAGGGAAAACCTCGCCAAGTTCATGGCCCAGAACTTTAACTATGGCCGAGGGCGCATGGAGCATTTCTTTGTCAATCCAGGTTTCTTTGCACCGATGTTTTTGCTGCCACTAGTCTTCGTCTTGTACCTGTGTACCGTGCCGTTTGTGGTCAGGTGGTGGTACTTGATCCCCCTGGGGCTGTACGTGTGTCTTGATCTCCTGCAGGCGATTCAGATAGCCCTGGAGCAGCGCCAAGGCCGTGTGTTGTTGGTTGTTCCGTTTCTGTTTCCACTGATGCATATCTCCTACGGATGTGGCCTGGCCTGGGCGCTTTCCCGCAGACTCCTGCGCCGCCCCTTGACTTCCTCTGAAGGCGATGTTCTGCAAATCACCCGTGTGCAGCTCGACAGCAATCCAGACCATGCACCAGTAGGAGGAGATGGGTGAAAGTTGCCATCGTGTATCCCCCGCTGGGGCAAGACCAAGGACACCCCCACTTGGGCCAGAACCGCCAGTTCCGCTATACTCATTCACGGGCGGTCAAGATCTACCCAATTGTACCGGCTACGGCTGCAACGTTGCTGAAACAAAATGGCATTGACGTCCTTTACCTCGACGGCATCAACCTGGAGCTTTCGGATCGGGAGTACGAGCAGCGCCTGGAGCAGTTTGGTCCGGACCTTGTGATGTTGGAGACAAAAGCACCAGTGATCGACCTGCATTGGCAATACATGGACAAGTACAAAGCCCAGCATCCAGACACGATTTTGGTATTGGTCGGTGACCACGTCACGGCGTTCCCAGACGAGTCGTTGGAGCGTTGTCAGGTGGACTATGTCTTACTCGGAGGGGACTATGATGTCAGCTTGCTGCAACTGGTCCGTCACATTGAAGACGCAGCCCCATTGCCCGGTGGAGCGCACTATCGGCAAGATGACGGGATACTGAACACCGGACCGTTTGAAATGCTCGATGATCTGGATCAACTGCCATTCATCGACCGTGATCTGACAATGTGGCAGAACTATGGCGAAGCATACCTATACAAACCGTGTACCTATATCATGAGTGGCCGGGGCTGTGGTCGGTCCGACGGAGGGGGTGGCGTATGCACGTTCTGTATTTGGCAGCAGAACCTGTGGCAGCGGATCCCGAGGCTGCGTTCTCCGGAGAATGTCGTCGCCGAAATCGACCATCTGGTGAACAGCTACGGGGTTGCCGAGATCTTTGACGACAATGACGGCGGGGCCGTCTGGAGCTTGGACTGGCTGCGAGGGTTCCACCGCGAGATGAAACGCCGTGGGCTGATCGGGCGCGTACATTTCTCCTGCAATGCCCGCGCCGATTCACTCACGCCCGAGGCGTGCGACTTGATGAAGAGGACTGGATTCCGGCTGCTCAAGGTCGGACTGGAGTCGGGCAACGATGAAACGCTGAGGCGTCTCAACAAGCGGGAGAGCGTGGAGGAAATAAAACGGGGAATCAAGACAGCCAAGGACGCCGGGCTCAGGATCTTGATCACCACGATGGTGGGCTACCCCTGGGAGACAGAAGAGCAAGCTCATCAGACCTACCAGGTGGCCAAAGAGCTGATGACCTACAAAGCACGGGCTGGCGATTCCTTACAGTCGAGCGTGATTGTTCCATATCCAGGCACACCGCTCTATCATGAGGCAATGAAGAACGGGTGGTTGCTCTATGGGCCCGAGGAGTATGCCAAGTATGATATGTCTGGACCCGTTCTCAAGACTGAGGTCGACACCGACCATTGGTGCGCCAGGATGTGGCGGGTACACTATGAACCCTTGTTCTTGGCGGGTTCGTTCTTTTCCATTCGCTCCTTTGACGACATCCGCCTGCTTTTGGGAGGGGTAAGCTCGTTGTGGGGACACATAAGCGACTATCAAAGTCGGTCCACAGAGGCTGGGCTGGAATGAGGCTCTCATGCTTCGAGTCACTTTTCTACATGCCCGAGTACAAAGATAGGAACCTTCTCTTCGATCTTTTCCTACGTGTCTTTGGGTACCCGATCTATATTCGCCGGTTGGAGGCCCGGTCGATCTTTCGGATGGTGGGCAACATCGATGGCCAGATGGTTCTTGATCTGGGCTGTGGGGATGGGTTCCTGAGTATTCCGATGAGCAAGAGGGGGGCCAACGTGGTGGGGGTGGACATCGATGGCGAAAAGTTTGAACTTGCGAAGGAGCGGTTGGCAAAGCTAGATCTGCCGTCAGAGCCGATATTGGTGGTGGCTGACGCGACTAGCCTGCCATTCAAGGACGAGGTTTTTGATGCCACAGTCAGTAACTGTGTCATTGAGCACATCCCAGATGACGATGCCGTATTCCGAGAAGTCTACCGAACCATCCGACAGAACAAACCCTTTGTGGCAACAATGCCGAGCGAAGAAGGAAAAAGCATCATTCCCTTTACCGCTCTGTGGATCAAGAGTCCCAGGTGGTTACGCAGCCTGTTTGCACCCAGGTATCTTGCGGCCAACGAGTTTGGGTCGGTCAGAGAAGCCCGCAAGTTTCTCAAGCGCCAGGTGCTGGCTGAACACCAAAACTACACGCGACCCGGATTGTTTGCCCAGTTGGCAGCCTCCGGGTTTGAGATTGAAGAGTTCGAGTATTTGATCCAGTTTTTTGGGGCCATTGTGCAGGATGTCGTTTTTGGGTTGCGAGCGATTTTCCTGAACATGGGCACGGCCTTATTGTTTCCAATCTTTTATCCGATCTGCCTGCTGGACACAAGATTCGTCCCTGAGGATGTTGTAGGTGAAGAGTTTGCCTTTCTGGCCTACAAACCTAGAATCAGACAAGCACCTCGCTGCGGGTCGCCAGTCTGGGCCATGAGGCGGACAAACGCGGCTCAGATCGACCACAGCCAACGAGGCCAGTGAATGCAGATACTGATGGTCGCTGCGGGTATGAGCTTGCTATCCGGCGAGGACCGAAGGCTCATCGAGCTGGGTAAGCGATGGATTGAGAAAGGTCACAGGATTGACTGCCTGATCCCTGCATCCTCGCTCGAGGTGTGCCAGCAGGAGGGTCTGAAGGCCAACTTTATCACCTTTCCCCCTGTACTCTCGGATGCAACCTGGCTAAACATCGGTGTGGTATGGACTGTCAGAGCGTTGGCCGCGTCCGTTTCTCTGCCCAGAAGCTGGCGTGGTGATGTTGTCTATTCGCGATCTAGGCTTTATCCTGATTTGATTCCTGCCTGGCTCCTGAAGAGACGACACCGCGACGCCAAATGGATCGTGAGTATTGCTCACTGGATCCAATCGCCCTCGAAGCGTCCCAGGGGAGACATTCTGGACTGGGTCGTCCAACTATGGCGCTTACCTGCTCGAACAGGCAGGCCTAGTCATGGCAACTCGCTACGCAGATATGATCACAACCCACAACGCAGCAGCGTCGGAGGAGATCGCTTCGGAGGACCAGGGCGAGCGTCGCATTGACCGGTGATGGGATCGACAGAAGGCTGATTGATTCGGTTACAGTACGTCAGCTTAGAATATGACGCCTCATTTGTGGGCCGTATCCATCCTACAAAGGGGATCTCGGATCTGATTCAGGCCTGGCGATTGGTGTGTGACAAGCGGCCGGATGCCAAGCTGGCGATTGTGGGCGGCACACTACCGGGAAAGGCCGCCTACGAACAGTCGCTGCATGACAAGGTCCGGGAATCCGACTTGGAGCAAGAACGTCACCTTTCTGGGTTTTTGGAGACAGAGGAGGTGTTCCGAACGATCAAGTCGAGCAGGGTGTTCGTGTTTCCAAGCTACGAGGAGGGGTGGGGATTGGCCATCCTTGAGGCCATGGCTTGCAAGGTCCCGGTCGTTGCTTACGATCTTCCAGTTTACCGTGACATCTTTGGGGATAGCCTTTGTACGGTGCCAGTTGGAGACATTGACTTGCTGGCACGCCAAATCAATGACCTCTTGGAGAACAGGAACTTGCAGCATCTCAAGTCAGAGGCAGGCTATTCGCTCGCCACTCAGCACGATTGGGATGCCGTCGCAGCGCAAGAGTTGGTCAGCATCGAAGGGATCGTGAGGTCATGAGAATTGGGATGCGCCCCGGATGACAGGACGAACTACGAAAGTGGGAAAACGAGTCCTTGTGGTCTCGATGTTTCCCATGTCCACACCGACTCTGCTCTCCAGGCTCTTGCCTCTGGCTCGCAGACTGGTCGACCGCGGCTACCGGTTCACCTTTCTGGTTAGCGACCCTGCCGGCGTTGACCCGGGACACCCGGCCATCAAAGTCACTCCGTTCCGCAGTATGCCGGACCTTGTCCAGCGGATCATGAAGGTGTCATCTGGCCAGTACGACATTGTCCATGCGCACAAGCCGTTCAGCGTGACGGGCTTTGCCTGCTACGTTGGCTGCATGCTCAAGAGGGACGTCGCTTTCGTCCTGGAGGCAGATGACCTGGAACAGGCAGCCCACCAAGTACGGACGCGCCAGGTGCAAGAGATCTTTTTCGAAAAGTTCTTGATGCGAGCGGCACAACACGTCACAACGAATTCCTGGAATCTGCTTGCCTATTGGAAACAGGCGACGTATATCCCCGTGAGCGCCGAACTGGATGTCTTTGACGGCTCGCGAATCAGCGAGGCCGAGCGCGGACGAGTGCGCGACAGGTATGGCATACAGGGGAAAATGATGCTGTGGGTAGCCAGGCTTGCAGGAGACATCGATCAAGAATACATCTTTCAGATCTTCCATGAAATTGCGGCCAAGCAGGCCGACCTGAGCCTGCTGGTCATAGGCGATGGGGAGTACCATTCCGCCATGCAGGCACGGGTTAGGGAGATTGGCCTCGACGAGCATGTCGTATTTACGGGCCGGATCCCCTTTTCGGATCTACCACAGTACTATGCGGCTGCAGATCTGTCCTTTCTTCCCTTGCGAAACCAGCCCTTCGATCAATGCAAGGCGCCTACCAAACTCCCGGAGGCGATGGCCATGGAACTGCCCATTGTCTCGACAGATATCGGAGAGCCCAAGCACGTCATCGAGGAGGCCAACTGTGGTCTTCTAATCCCCTTCGATGACGCATCTTCGGCTGCGGCACGAGTTCTGGACCTGATGGCCGACGGGGAACGGTGCAGGATGCTGGGCAAGAATGGGCGGAGATACCTGGAGCGCTATCGGAACTATGATCTGTTGGCCGAGGAACTGCACAGGGTATATGAAAAAGCTGCGAGCTAGGTGGCAGTTCTTCCTCGTACCGGCAGGGTATCTGGCTGTCGCTGCATTGGTTTACCGCAGGCTACTGCTTGCACCAGGATATGTGGGCTTTCGCCACGACTGGGGGCCGCTGCCTTTTCTGGCTGAACAGTACAACCAGCTTCCAGTCAAGGACCTTTATATTTGGGTACGGACATACACCGCCTTGGGGCAACCTTCGCTTTTTCCCACCGAGTACCCTGAGAGAATCCTGCTCAGTTTCCTGGGGTCGTGGGTGGGAGGGGAAGTGATAACCAAGGGATACCTAATAGGGACCGCTGTCTTGGCGGGCTCGCTGCTCTACGGCCTGTGTCGTCATCTGAGACTGTCAAGGTCGACAGCGTTTGTAGCCGGTCTCTTTTATATGTTGACGCCCTATGTGTTCGATTCGGCTGTGGCTGGCCATACGCCGCTCATGCTGGGCTACAGCTTGTTGCCCCTGGTACTGCTCAGCTACATGAAGCTGACAGAGTCTGAACGGCTGAATTGGCCACTCATCGGTGCCACCAGCCTTCTCATTGTGCTGGCGAGTACGGCGATTCAATTCCTTGTGCTCTCCTTCGCAACCTGCTTTCTGTACTGCCTCTTTGCACCTGGCCTCCGCAAGTTCTGGCACTCATTCAAAGTCCTTCTCATCCTGCTCAGCCTGGTCCTGCTGATGGAGTCGACTTCACTCGCCGGCGTTGGGTTCCAACTCCAGAATGCCCTGTCCATGGCGGGCGGTGGTGGAGAGGCAAGCACTGGCTTCCTGCGATTTGCCAGCGTCCCCCTGGTGCGAAGGTTCGCCCTGACGGGTCTATGGACTTCGGCAGACTATTTCCTTGATGCCCTGCCTGGGGGGCTCGTGCCCGCGGATTGGGGCGTTGCTCTCCTCTATTTGTCGCCTTTGCTGGCGTTCACAGCCCTGGTCCTGCGCCCGAGAGATCGGGTGGTTCTGTTCTTTGGTGCCCTGACCTTGCTCAGCCTGTTCCTGAGTAAGGGCGTCGCCCCGCCATTTGGGGAGTTCTTTCTATGGATCTACCAGCGTTTCCCGCCGATCAGGATGTTCCGACACGTTTCTCGTATTCTGCCGCCGGCTGCACTGGGCCTGGCCATGTTGCTTGGCTTTGGCCTTGATGCGCTGCGAGAGCGGCTCAAGTGGCGCGACCAGAAGGTGAGCGTTGCCTTTTCCGGCCTGGCCATTGCCGTTGTCGTACTCGGGCTGCAGCCCTGGTTCATAGGGGGAGACCTATCCGGGCAGTTGCAGCAGGTGAAACCTGTCGCTGAGTATCAGGTGGCATATCGAAGCCTGGCGCGGGAGGCCGGCGATTTCCGCATTCTGTGGGTGCCGATGTCCCAGCCCTTTTCCTATGCGTACAGCGAGTTTGCGGGCATGGACCCATTAATACTTTATCCTCCCAAACCGACCGTCGGCAACGTAACTCAGGGCAAGCTTCCCTCGTTTCTTGACTATGGCATGCGACTGGCGCGTACTGACATTAAAAGGCTTCTGGATCTGGCAAACATCGGGTACGTGATCTATCGGGATGACTACCGGTCGAAACTCACCGAGTTCACCACCGTTGGCTACGACCCATCGGTGTCAAAGGCGCTGTGGACGAACTGGAGACTGATGCAAGTTCTGGGGGACGATGAGGAACTGAAACTGGTACACAGCCTGGGACCCCTACAGGTCTATGAGAACCAGCACTTTCTGCCGCACATCTTTGCATCAGGCAACATGGCTCTCGTCTCTGGCGGAGCTCTGACGCTGCTAACAGACAAGGCCAATGTCCTGGAGGGCGATCTCGGAAGAGGCGGAGACGTAGTGTTCGCGCCCCAACTCAGTTCTGCGGACAGCCCCTACACGGACCGGATCGAATCTGTCGTGGTTGTGGACGGCGAGTACCTCGACCTTCAGTCCGCCTTTGTTCCGGACCAGTACAGGCTTGATCCCGCCGCCGTCACGAAGGAAGTGCAAGACGCCAACGAGGGGTGGGTGGACATCGATCGCGACTGGGGCTCCTGGTGGTACTACAACGTCAACTATCTGGCGGCTCCCGAAAGCGCAGCACTCAGCAAGACTGCGGCCACCCTGCCTATGTCCTTTTCCCTTGAAGAGCCAGGGGACTATGAGGTCTGGGCCAAGGTATACAAGGGGACAAAAGGTTCAGGCCTGGTATTTGAGCTTGATGGGGAACGTCTTGGCCAGGTAGAGACCAAGAGTCCTATCGACGAGGGCTTTCGTTGGATCCACCTGGGCTCAGTTGACCTTTTGCCCGGATCACACCAGCTCGAGGTTGTCAGCCACGGCGGTGAGAATGTTTTGGCCAGAGCACTGGTGGTGCCGGCCGCCGAGTGGCAGGCGGCCTCGGCCAAGGCTCAGTCGCTGCTCGATACCAAAGAGCTGATTCTAATCCATCGCCCGCAGGGACAGAGCGATGATGGACTCAATCCTGGTAGGGTAGAGATAAACCAGCCGGGTCCTTACCTGATACCAAGAACTGCTGGCTACGAGATCAAGGTCGGATTCGTCGACGTGCCAGGAGTCCGGGAAAAGATGCCGCCATCGATCACACTGCGGGTGGATGGCGAACGATTGATTGCTCACCAGCAGCCAGGGCAACCGGCTCAAGAGGTCGACTGGTATGCAGTCCCCAACGTCACGCTCAGCGCTGGCGAGCACGCGATTGAGGTGGTAGCACCCCCGGAGGGACCCTATCCTTCTGTGATCAAGATGGCCACCCATTCTGAGTTGGCAGAACAGGAGGCTGTGTCCCCCGGCCTCGTGCATGAGGAGGTCAATCCAACTCGCTATCGCGTCCAGGTCACCGACGCACGAGCGCCCTATCATCTGGTGTTCAGCGAGTCCTTCGCCCCAGGGTGGGAGGCGTATGTGCGAGAGTCGCCCGAGGACACTCGGGATGAATTTGCATGGTCGGCGCTCCTCAGCCAACTGTGGCGCCACTGGAAAGGCGTGCGCAGGAGCAAGCTGGACGACCACCTGCAGGTGAATGGCTACGCCAACGGGTGGTACGTTGACCGAGAGGGAAGCTACACCATCGATGTGGAGTACCGTTTTCAGCCTGCCTACGAGATCGCGCTGTTGGTCACCGGCGCGACGCTGGCAGTCTGTGCCATACTCGCGCTCGGAGTTGTGACCAGAAGGCTGGCACGGAGCACTTGAGGCCGGTCGGGCGTGTCAGTCCGCCTGACCACTAGCAAAACCAGAAACCGGATACCAGGTCGTGGAATCTCAAACGAACAGACGCTTCTACATCGTCACAGGATTGGCAGGTCTACTGCTGCGGCTGGTGGTTATGCCGTTCGCACTGCACGTCGACCCCAACTTTGGCGGCGATCTGCTTACCCTGAACTGGGAAGCCCATTCGCTGCTACAGGATCCACGTTTTGGGACCCCCTATCCTCCCCTGGCGCTGTATACCATCGGCGCTTTCCAGACCCTCTGGCGATTGCCGTTGTCCCTGCCCGTGCCGGTTGAGCCTACGCTGGATGTCCAGACTTTCCTGGCGCCCCACTTTTTCTACCAGCTCTTTGCTACCAAGGCTCTGTATCTGCTGTTCGATCTGCTATGCCTGCTCTTCCTCGTGCGGCTCTACCGAGACAACCCGCGGCAGCATCGTATGGTCTGGCTGTTCTGGGTCTTTAACCCATTGGTGATCTATGATGCCTACGTGCACGGGCAGTATGATCTGATCCCTGTGTTCTTTGTGATACTGGGCCTGTACGCCGCCAACCTGGACAAGCCCCGCTGGGCGGCACTGGCGCTGGGGATTGGAGCCTGCTATAAGGTTTTCCCGCTGTTCTTCCTGCTGCCCCTGGTCATCGTCTGCGCCAAGTCCTGGCGCGACAGGCTGGTGTTGCTGCTCCTTGGCGCTGCGCCATATCTCCTTCTTTCGATCCCCTTCCTGGCACAATGGAGCGGCAGTCTGGGCAGCTACCCGGATTGGTACCTCAGGGGCAGCTACGATCTGGGCTTCGGTTCGGAGGTCTATATCTTCCTGGTCTTTTATGGCGCTCTGCTGTGGTATCTCTACGACTGCCGGGCCAGCACCTTCCAGGACCTGTGGCGCGCCTCCTTTGCCGTGCTGCTGGTCTACTACCAGTTCAGCTACTTTGACCTGCACTATTGGGTCTGGATTGTGCCCTTTGCGGCCATCTATTGGGCTGAGCACCGGTCCCAGGCCCGACCCTTTTACATCGTCGTTCTGCTCTGCCTGCTTGTGCTCACTGCGCCCACACCGCTGGCGCGCTTCCTGGCTCCCATCAGCCCCCGGTTCTTCCTGCGCCTTCCCAGCCTGATGGAAGCGCTCAATCCCTACCTGCCGGTGCTGCTGATCACCAATATCGTGCGCAGCGTCCTGGCGGGCACCTGCTTCTATCTCGCCTGGCGGCTGCCGCGCGATGTGCCGGCCTCGCGCAACCGGGCAAGCCTGGCGACACCCTCCGCGGCGACAGGGCCTGTCGAACCCGGGCCTGGCCCGACAGGGCCTGTCGAACCCGGGCCTGGTCCGACAGGGGGGTGAAATGGCTGGGACTTTTGCAAGGTCTGTGCTCTTGACCCTGATCGTGGCCCTGCTTGCGGGCTGTACCATCGGCGGCGTGGACGTCGAGCAGGAGCAGGCTTCTGGCCTGGCAGGCGAGCTCCTGGACGGCCATAGCCTGGGCCAAACATTGACACTGGAGTTCGACGGCCTGTACCGGATCGACCTGTATACGGCTACCTACGCCCGGGAGAACACGCACCCTATCATCTTTCGGCTTAGGACGGTGTCGGGCATAGATAAAGACCTCGTACGAGTGGAGCTGCCGGCGGCGCAGATCAGTAACAGCGGCCCGACGGCCATTGTCTTTCCGCCGCTGGCCGGCACCGCCGGCCAGACGCTCTATTTCTCTCTCGAATCGCCGGGCGCGGTACCTGGCGACGCTGTCACAGTCTACCGCCACGAGGAGAACATCTACGCAGGCGGGGAGATGCACGTCGACGGCCGGCCGGCCGGGGGCGACCTGGCCTTCATCGCCTACACCCAGGAACGCTTTTCCCTGGCCGAGATCTGGCGCGACTTTTATACCCGCGCCCGTCGGGACGGGGCCCTCTCTGTCCTCTATTGTTCCTTTTTGGCCTTGCTCCTGGTAGCACTGGCCGTCGTCCCCGCCTGGCCCCGGCAAAAGCCAGCGGCAGATGAGGGAGGAGAGGCGAAAGATAACCCACCTGCGAGGACCAATCCGGTCCCAAAGGAAGACAGATGACCGAGCAAGAATCGATTACACAACCTACACCACGAACCACGCACCACGCACCGCGCATCACGCGTCCCCAACACCGCCGCCTCTTCCTGTTCCTCACCCTCCTGTTGCTTGCGATTCTCCTGCAGGTCATCGTCCTCGGCTGGCGGGCCGAGACCGTCTTTTTCGTTACCTGGCTCCTGGCGGCACTCACCGTGCAGCACGACGGCCGCCTGTCGGCTGGTGTGGGCCTGGGATTTCTGGCCACGGTCCCCCTGCTCTTGCTTGCGGACCAGAAGGGCGCTGCCGAGCAGACGGCTATCTATGCCTTCTATTTCCTGGCCATCGGCGTCGTGGTCCAGATCGAGGAGGTGGTTCTGGCGCGCTTTGGCTGGCTGGACCGCAAGCTGGACCTCGCCTACCTTTGGCGGCCTGTGGATCAAGCCTTGCAGCGTGCCTGGTCAGCCGCGATAGGCGCCGTGGGACGCCTTCAAGCTGCCGCCGATAGAAGGGAGTTGGTGCGCTTGGTCCAGATCCTGGGCGCAGCCGGGCTGGCCACCGTGTTCCTCTGGGCGGTGCTCAGCGGTGCGCCGGCCTCGGTGGTGGCGCCTTTGCTGGGCGGGGCCATCCTGTTTCCCTTCTTGGTGTGGGGCGTGTGGCTGATCCTGCGGGCAATGGGGCCGGCCTGGGTGCTGCGGGTGCTGCTGGCGCTGGCGCTCCTGGTCGTGATGACGTTCACATTGGCCTGGCTCTATGATCTGGGCACGGCCGACCGGCTGGCGCGCATGGAGACCGCCTACGATTTTGTGGAGAATCTGGACAGGGCCCAACATGCCTCGCCCCCCGCGGAGGGCGAGGCCATCGAGGCCCGGGCATGGGCCGTCGAGGGAGAGGCGCGCCGGGTCCTGTACCAGCACCCGGCTTTCGCCGGTAGCAGCCGGGTAGCCTATACGGTCCCCATCGGCGAAGGGTACCTCCTGGCCTTTGAGCTGAGCACCAACCCCGATAGTTGGCTGCTGCCGGGCGACGGCGTCACCTTTACCGTGTATGTCGAGTCGGACCAAGGCACGGACCAGGTCTTTTCCACCTACATCAACCCCAAGGAGGAGGAGGCCGATCGGCGCTGGCATCCCGCGGCCATCGACCTGGGCGCCTATGCCGGCCAGACGGTCACAATCATCTTTGAGACGGGTACGGGCCCGGCAGGGGACTATCGCTACGACTGGGCCGGCTGGGGTACGCCCCGGTTGCTGGAGCCGTAGGAGTCTGCGGCGCCATAGCATGGGTGCCACAAATTGGGCCAAGGCCCAGTATGCGCCTTGGAGGAGCAAGATGGGGTCCTTTTGTGCCAAAAGGTAGGGTTAGGGCAAACGCATTTATCTTTTAACCGTAACTACTCAGGCTATGTGCGCCTGAGAGATTTGTAACTGAACTCTGAAGAAAATCAAACGGAAAACTAACACTTTCATGGTATTTTGTGTCTATTATGACGCCACCATCGGATTTAGATAGGAACCAGCTTGCAGAGTTAGACAAAGAAACCCTGATCGCCATCATCCAGGCATTGCAGCAGCAGGTGCGCGTCCTGGAAAAACAGGTGGCTGAGCAAGCGGTCATGATCCAATCCTTGCAGGACCAACTGGCCAAGAATAGCCGGAACAGCGGCAAGCCACCGAGTAGCGATGGCTTGAAGAAACCGCGCACACAGAGTCTGCGTCAGAAGACAGGTCGTCGTAGCGGCGGCCAAGAAGGCCATAAGGGACATACCCTCAAGCAGGTTGAGGAACCGGATCATGTCCAGGTTCACGAAATTGCTACTGGACATCAAGGCTGAGGTGGAAGAAGCGGGTCCCCACCAAATGTCTCTGTCCCCAGAACGGATCACTCCAAACGGCGCTACGATGAACTGATTGCCTCCGCTATACGAGGCGCTTCGACACGCCATTGGGGCGCGGCGCGAGTTCTTCAACCATGTGCGCGCCCTGACCTGCTACCTCTATTTTCCGAGTTGGGACGACATGCTGGACTCTATGGACATCAAGCAGGAAGTAGGGCCTGTCTGATCTAGCTCTACGTCGCCATTGCTTAGCCCCGTCGGTGTTGCTCCTGACGTAGGCCACGACTTGAGGGCCGTTACCCCTTGCCTACAGAACTCCCATTACCTCGTTCATTGTCGATGCTCGGCTTTCTCGCTCCCTTAGGTCACTTTCATCGTTCCGCTTTGCCAGCTTGCAGCAAAATGATCTGCCGTTGCGAGTGCGCGGACGACGCCTCTGTTCGACCGGGGAACTCTCCGCTCCTCATAATCAGAATTGCTGGGTTCAAGTGACTCTGCTTTGCAGGAAAAGGGATTCTCAGGTATAATTGGCGCAGGGTACCTCGTTTGTGGTTCCAACATCTGCATGTCCTTGGATGCTGAGGCATGTCTTCAGCGCTGCGAAAGGGCCACGCTACGAGCCTGTATTGCGGACCGATGGACCTGTGGCATAGCCTAGTTCTCAGCCCCATGCAGCTTTAGAACATAAGGAGGAGTGTGATGAATCAAGAAGGTGATATCGCCAGCCAGGGTGGTCAAACCGTTGCCGAAGTGGATCGCATTCGGGACATTATCTTTGGCCCGCAGATGCGCAATTACGAGCAACAGTTCAAGCGGTTGGCGGCTCAAGTTGATCGGCTGGGCAAGCAATTGGAGGACCTGAGTGCTGCTCTTGAACAGCAAAAAGAGGACCAGGAAGCGCGCACACGCCGGGCTGAGGAGGATCTGCGCCAGAGCCAGGCCGAGTTGGAGCGTGCCCTATCAACGCGACACGAGCAACTGGAGGCCAGCCTGGACCAACAGGTAACGGGGCTCAAAGGCGATAACCGCAAACTGGTTGCGGATATGAAAAAGCAGGCTAAGGATCTGCAAGGCGAGTTCTCTCAGGCCGTGGCCGCTTTGGAGGATGACAAGGCCAACCGGCATGACCTGAGCGATCTCCTGATCGAAATGGGTACCCGCCTTAAACAGCAAGTTGGCATCGCCGACCTCTTGGGGCAGTTGGAGGACGTGGCCAAAGACTAGAGCCAATCGTATGAAGAAATTTGTGTTTCCCGACACGACCGTATTCCTCTATTTCCAATCCCTGGACCAGTTCGACCTGGCTGCGGCTCTCGAGTGCGATGCCGTGGAACTGGTTGTTGCGCCAGCCGTGATTGAGGACCTCGAACGGCAGGGCTGGGATCATCCCCGATTAAGTACACGCAAGCGTTCTGAGAACAGTCTGCGAACGATCCGCACCTGGACGGAGATGAATGACGGGCTCGTCCGCCCTGGCGTGGAAGTAACACTCTGCTACAGCCCGAAGCAAACTACGTTCCAGGAGTATCGGTTGGATGCCCACAATCGGGACGATGTCATCATTGCCAGCGTCCTTGAATACAGCCAGATCCATAGTACTGACACCGTTCTACTCTTGACCGATGACGTGCGTCGCCGGTTAAAGGCCCATCGGCTCAACCTTCAGAGCATCAGCCTGCCGCCGGGTACCCGGCTTCCACCAGCCGAGGGAGCGTCGCAGGCTGCTGGAACGGAATCTCTATGGGAACCTTCCCGACAACAACGCCGCGCACCACAGGTTGAGCTACGCTTCGACAGCGGTTCGCACCTGTTAGAAGTCCGGCCAAAAGATAAAGTGTTCGACAGCGCTGACATGGTAGCCGCCCAGTTGGCTGAACTGAAAGATCAATTCCAGGAACCACTACGGTTGAGAGAGAGCAAGACAATGCCTGGGATAGATGACAGAGAAGCCGCATCCATGCTGACCAACGCGATCCTCTATCCCCAGGAAGAGTTCGAGAGATACCGGCAGGAGGTTCAGATATTCCTTGGAACTTGTGAGGAGTGGCTACAACATAGGTCGGAGGCGTTGAGCCCCACGCGTCGCAGCGTCAAGCTTGAGTTTGGACTGGTGAATTCGGGGGCTGCCGCTGCAGAAGGAGTGGTCCTTACCCTGTCCCTACCCAAAAGGCTGCGATGGCTTGAAGGTGTCGGTGACAAAGTGCCGCAACCACCAAAGCCGCCACGAACACACATGGAGATGATGAACGAGGCCATTTCGGATCTCTACAAAACGACGGTATTGCCTTGGTCGGCTGGTTTTGAATCCGTTGATGTTTCCAAGGCGGATAGCTGGTTGGTAGAGGGGCGGGAGCTTCGAGGGCTGGTTGATGTCTGCCTGCCACACCGTACTGTGGGGCTGCCGCCCGCCTACGCCGCATTTGTCGATACCGAAGCCATCTCAACCTTTGCCATCTCTTACGTCATCAACGAGAGAAACACGCCCGAGCCCATTGACGGTAAGCTCTTGGTTCGCGTCCTCTAGGCCCCAAAGGCAGCACGCCCTGGCCGCGCCAGAGCCCCCCACAATGACCGCCGGTCTCTAGATCTTGCCGGCACTTCGTTGCAGTTTCCGGCCAATTGAGGTATACTAGGGTCTGGCCCCAAAACGTATATTACCAATGGAGGTATGACACGTGTACGACGTTTGGAGCAGGAACATGCGCGACAACGTGGGCTTGGTGCAGCAAAATGCAGGGCCAAGCACAGCCATCGTCGTATCTGGTAGCGAATCGGACCAAGCTTACTGGGGAGAACATTTTTGCCGAACTTCCAGCGACGTCTTTTGCCAGGATGGCAGCACGTACGTGGCTTCGGTTTACGAAAGGTTTCTGAGGGGCAACTTTCTGGGCACG
Source organism: uncultured Chloroflexia bacterium (assembly GCA_963700285.1). Classification (GTDB taxonomy): domain Bacteria; phylum Chloroflexota; class Anaerolineae; order JAAYZQ01; family JAAYZQ01; genus CAWANP01. The sequence continues at coordinate 753,466 of CAVOXA010000010.1, forward strand.
TTCAACGCCTGGGCAGAAGCCATGCCAGGCATTGCCGCCAGCGGGATACCGCTTCCGGATGTTGGACTCATGAGCATGGTTTTTGGAAAAGGCAAGCGACTGAGTCCTTTTACGCAGGCACTCGGCAACCGCAAGCCGGCTTTTCCTACGCCCATGAAGGCACCGCAATCCGGCGTTTTTCTCCGTACTGTCGATCTTGCCAATCTATCTGCCAATTCCTGGGTACGCCACCTGACCAGGAGTGGGTTCAGGGGCATGATCGTCAAATGGGGTGATGAAGCGGTCATTCCCGGGGTAGAATGGGATGCGAGGGCGCGTGATCTCAAGAAAGTAGACGCAGTTCGTTTTGTGTGGCAGACAGAGATCACCAAGGACCTTGCCCGGGAAAAGGAATGGGTCGTGACTGACTCGGCTAGCGGTCTCATGAGATTCCAGTTCTCCAGGCAGGATCAGGATACGTTGCGGGGTAGAATAGCCGCGCTTGGAGACGATGTACAGGTTGGCGTCAACCTGGGCAGCCTGGCCATAAGCTATCCTTTCTTGGACACAGCTCTTGAGGTTCTTGGCGACGATGTTGTCGATCAAAAGAAATGGGCCAATTGGGACCCCTATGCCTGGATTGCCCTCTGCTGCCAGGATGAGAACCAGTGGCGGGCGGAAGCAGTGCACGAGGAACAACTGGGTAGAACAGGGATACGAGAGCTAGAGGCACATTATCCAGACTTCTATCCAAAACTTGCCAGACTGCGCCGGGCGCTTGAGTCAAGAACCGGGCGGCCTCTGGCAGTTGGGGTATTGGATTTTGGGGAGACCTTTTGGGCAGATCTGGGGCTGCATCTGACCCTGCGGGAAACGATGGATGCCCTGACAACCGAGTCGGATCGGGGCAGGGCAACCCGGGAACTCTTTGGTATCCCCCACGACCGGGACAAGAATGGCAATATCATTGTTCGCAGCAACATTCCCCCCTCGGCCGATATCCGAGATTCCGTGCTCGTCGATTCGATAATCGTAGACCAGGATTCTGTCCTACGCAGAGGCGTGGTTGTTGGCGGCCGGCACGATTGGCTATCCATGCCCCAGGGGGGGTGCGCGCTCTTTTGCGCTGCGGATCGCCTGGAGTTCCAGGGGCCGCATGGCGTTGCATTCCGCTCCCTTGGCTCCAAGATCATCATCGCTGAAGGTGGAAGGCACACCAGCCTGCTACTCCCAGATGGTCCAGCGGATATGGTTTCGAACGAATCAGTACTGGATTATAGCGGCGACAACTATGCCCAGCCAATTCTGGGCAACGAACTGTCTTTTGAGGATGCGGGCACCATCATGTCTGGCATAGATGGCCGCAACCTGGAGGACCGCTGGCTGCGAGCCTGGCAGGGGAAATGGAAGCCCCAGCAGACAGCAGCCACCCTCGGTCAGGGTGCGACCAAGTGTACGGTCTCGGGCAGGACGAGATGATCCCCCACTGGGGAGCCATCGGACCCCATGGCCGACAGCCAGGTTGAATCGCCAAAGGCATGTAGACCAATTGTTAAGGAGTAATCGCCCGGCTGGCCATACTCGGGTATGGGCAGCAAGTGAAGTGAGGCAAGCGGTATCCCTGGTAGCCAGCGATCGGTGGTGTCACGACCGGCCGTTGGCGAGCCGTCAGCGTACATCAGGAACTTGCCCTCTTTGTCCACCAGTTGAACGAGTGCCATCAGGTCCTCTTCCACTGGTTGGAGGCCTTGCCAGTAGAGGTACAGGACCAACTTGCCGCCAGGCTGTACCTGGTTGCTTTCCAGGCGATAGCCCAACAGCCGGAGCTCACCCCAATCCACGTTGAGGGACGTTGCCCCGGCGAGTTCCACCTCGGTGGCTACCGGCGCCGGTGCGTGAACAGGCCCGATGAAGCGAATGGGCGTGACGATCGCCAAGAGAAGCATCCCGGCTGCCAAGCCCCCCAGCAGCCACTTTTCCGCCCTCCCCTCCGCCCACCAGGCCCAGCCCACGACCAGGACAAGCATGATGGTGGGCATAACGGGATAGATGAGGCGGCCCTGGTCAGTACCCAGGACGGTGGCCGTCCACTGCAGTAGCGAGCCCAGGGTGATGACCGCATGCAAGCCCAATAGGCCCAGGCTCCATTTCGTAGCGCCCTCGAGTACGCTCCAACGGTGTGCCAGCCACGTGACGAAACCGGCCGCACCCGCCAGGCAGGCCACGCCGATGACCCAGTAGATCGCTTCATCAAAGGCAATACCGATCCAACCCAACCAGAAGGAGCGGAATACCCCCTTGAACAGCCAGGCCAGCACATCGAGACTCAGTGGTCCTTCGCGGCGGGCATTGATCTCGAGCAGGAATGACCAGCCCATGGGGTCGCCGTGCAGGAGCCAATTGCGGACAAAATACCAACCTGACAGGACTGCTACCAGGCCAAAGGCTAGCAACAACCTGCCAGCGGCAGGCAGAACCCAAGCCCAACGCCCTGCCTCCCGCTCGCCATCTCCGGCGAATTGAGACCGGTAGCTGGCAACCAGCACAGCCAGACCCACCACGGGCACCAACCCGATCAAATTCGCCTTGCTCAGCAGTCCCAGACCCAACAGAAGTCCCAACAGAGCGCAGCGCCGCCAGATAGGCTGAGACCCGGTGTCATGAAGCAAGGCGACCACCTGCCACAGGATCAAGGCCGAAAAGGTGAGGGCTGCATTGTCATTGTTCGCCACCGCAGACATGAAGATGAACTGGGGGGTAAAGGCAGTCAGGGCAGCCATCGTCAACGGGATGGCGGGTTGGGTAGGAAATAGTACGCGCCCAAGGCGGTAGACAGCCCAGACTGTAACCCCTCCGAGCACGACCGATAGGAGGCGAACCAGATGCCATGCCAGCGCCCAGCCGCGATAGGGCCATGCCTCATCTCTCGAGTGCAAGAGCAGGTTCTTTGGCGCACGAGCGTCGGCGACGTCAAAGTGGGCGTTGGCCCGGATGGCAAAAGCCGCGTCCGTCTCATCTTCCACCCAGAATGTGAGCGCTGCACCTAGGACATAATAGAGCGGCGGCTGGAAAGCCTCGTGCTCCTCCTGTGTAGTTGGCAGCCGGCCATGTTGCGCCAGATAGCGGACGTAGGTAAAGTGTGGCACCTCGTCCGGCGCCTCACCCAGAGGGATGGTCACGCTGTACCAGACCGCGAGAACGAGGTAGAGAAGCAGCACGACGCCGAGCAAGATCCCAGACCTATCCTGCTTATCCCTGGCAAAGTCCTGGGGGCGATCCTGTTGCTGGCTCACGGCGCCACTACCTCGATCTCGCCCAGGAAGATACGGCCGCCGCCACGGGCAGTGGTACTCGCCGCGGCCACAATGCCAAGGTTACGGACCGTATCGTACTCGTACATGCCTGCCCACAGGAGGTAGCGGCCGGGTGTTAGATCGGCAGGCAGCACCAGGTGGTGGGCGTCCGGTACCAGCTCCCCGGCCAGCCATCGCGTCGTGGGGCTAAACCCACCGCCAGGATCGCCGTCGTGCTGGGCTGGCTGACGGGTTACTGCCGCGTCAGTCATGTGTACGAAGGTCTTGTATCCCTGATCCAGGCTGCGCAGTGCCCGCCAGTAAAGTGTGACATCTAGGGTATCACCAGGGCGATAGCTCGTCTCGCCAGTCGTGAAAGCCAAAAGCTCAACCGTGTCCTCCAGGTTGGCGTTTACCAGCTGGGTAGCCCGCAGCGCGCCGTTGGGCCAGATCAAGCTAGAGAACAAGACCACAGCCAACAACACGTAGCAAGCGGCGAGCAGTAGAGGACCGGGTCTGGACCTGGCCCCAGCCGACCGGCCAAGGGCGAACAGGCCAGCACTCGTAGCCAGAGCTGCGACCAGGGATATCAGGGTACCCCAGCGCTGCGAGGGCGTGGCACTCAATCGCAATGCGAATGAGCCGCCCCCCGCTGGCAAGTCAAAGGCAGCCAGACCCAGAACGCCTTCTGGATGACCGGCGTACGATTGCCTGCTGGCGCGCTCCGCAGCCGCCCAACCCGGATAGTAGAACTGGTGTAGGGACACTGTAGTCTCCTGATCCGTGGTCAAGGTGAGATCATAGAGGGCATGGCCTACACCCGCGAGTATGACCTGGCCTGCGGCCAGAGGCCCCCTGTCTTGCGCTGGTTCTGCAGCAGCATGGGACAGAGCCCAACGCTGCTCCGTCACCCAGACAGGCAAATACTCCCCGGTCCAGGTCGTACCCACCTGGCCGTGGTCCCGGTCCGTCTGCCACATTGCTTCGACTGAAGAATCAGGGTACGAGGGTGTGATGGACAGTTGCCCCAGGGACCAGACCGCGGTGGCTACAACCATCGTAGCTCCCAGTACAATCCTGCCCCAATGGGACGGGCGCGTCAGGCCCTGTACCACTGCGCCGGCCAAAAAGGCAGTGGCCAGCACTGTGAGGGTCTGGAAACGCCAAGGATACTGGAGGAAAGCCAGCCCCCACTCCAGCATCCGCCAGATCGGCAGCGAGGTCACGGTCAGCATAAGGGTGGACAACAGAGCGACAGCTAGGAACAGAAGGGTCACCCAGCGTCGCGGGCCAGGACGAAAGGCTACGACAAAGGAAGCGACAATGAACAGGACCTGAAGCAATCCCAGAGGAAAAACCCGGGCCACAGTGGGGTCAGATGAGTAAGGGTAGATGGGGGACCAAGCAAGCAGGCTGGACCACGATAGGAGATGGTCTTGGTAGCCCTGGGAGGCGCCATGGCCCAGACCCACGTAGCGCGACTCGGTCAGGACCGGCAACCAGTAAAAAGCACTCACAGCCGCGGCCAGAGCCAGGGCTGCGAGCACGTGACCAATCGCTCGCCGCTCGCCCACCCTGATGATCAGGATAAGAAGATACACTGCCAGGACCGGGGCAAAGATCAAGGCCGACAGGCTGTGCGTGGTCACCAGAGCGGCCAGGGTCAGTGCAGCCAGTCCCAACCTGTAGAGTCGTGCTTCATCCCGGTTTTCGACCAGCCCGTGAAAGGCCCACAGTACCAGCGGGAACCACACAAAAGCCAGGAACTCGGCGACGGCCCCTCGTACGTAAAAGTCCGCCAGGTGGTAGGGCATGTAGGCATAGACTGCGGCAGCGACCAGCGCCGGGCCGCGGTCCAGGTGCAGCCGGGCAAAGAGAAGCATGGCCAGCGCCGAGGCTACCAAACCTGTGGCAAAGACTAGCTGCAAAGCCAGCGCAGCGTTGGCGCCCAGGAGCATGAAGGGCAGGCCCCAATAGTAACTCAATGGCCCGTAAAAGTTCAGCACAGGATGGCCATAACCGAAGGCCAGATCTGGGAACCAGCGGGGGTAGAGAACCCCGGCACGTACAGCCCGATCCAGCGCAGCCAGCCGGTAAACATGAAAGATGCCATCATCGGAGGCAAAGAACCCGGGCCGCGCCAGGGGAATGAGCGCAGGCAGGGTCAAGGGGACAACCCACCAACCGGTTGGGACACGACCAGGTGTTTGGATTAGGGCCCTGATCCGCAGGTTCACGCGGGGATTATAGCACGGCCGTCACGTTGCGGCAAGTGCGCTGCTGGTACCTGTCAGTTGACCGAAAGGCGAGATTCGGGTATACTCCCAATAGCTCACGGGGCCGCCTCGTCCGGCTGGTGGGTAAGGGCCACCACGGTGCTGGTTGCACCTCTTTGGTCCGCTCGTTGCAGTTGCGAGGTTCGTAGCTACTACATTTTCCAAACACACGGATTATGACGCTGATCCTGGGCATTGAAACGTCGTGCGACGAAACGGCCGCGTCTGTGGTAAAAGACGGGCAGTTCATCCTCAGCAACGTCGTTGCTTCGCAAGTCGATATCCATCGCCGCTACGGCGGCATCTTTCCCGAGGTGGCTTCTCGCCAGCACATCTTGAGTATCCTGCCAGTCATTGAAGAGGCTCTCTTTGGAGCTGACGTTGACTGGGACGACCTGGCAGCCGTAGCGGTGACCCACGGGCCGGGGCTGGCCGGCTCGCTACTCGTGGGCGTCAACGCGGCCAAGGGACTGGCCTGGGGACGTGGGTTGCCCCTCGTCGGCATCAATCACATTGAAGCACACATCTATGCCAATTGGCTCATCCGGGATGCCCCACCACCAGAATTTCCGCTGATCTGCCTGATCGTCTCCGGGGGGCACAGTGAGCTGGTCCTGATGACGGGCCATGGACAGTACCGGCGGTTGGGCGGTACACTGGACGACGCCGCTGGCGAAGCATTCGACAAGGTTGGGCGATTGCTTGAACTGCCCTATCCTGGTGGACCGGCAATCCAGAAGGCAGCTCGTGACGGCACACCATCGGCCTTCAAACTGCCCCGCGCCTGGCTGCCAGGCACCTACGACTTTAGCTTCTCAGGGCTCAAGACGGCGGTCCTGCGCATCGCGCAACAGCATCAGGCAAAATCCAGCGACCAGGCGAGCTTTAAGCCACGGGCAAGGAGTTCGCAGCATCCACCGCTCACGCGGCTGATCTCCGTCGCCAACTTGGCCGCCAGTTTCCAGGCAGCTGTGGTAGAGGTCTTGGTGGAGAAAACCCGCCATGCGGCGGAAGAATTCGAAGCCAAGGCGGTATTGATGGCTGGCGGGGTGGCAGCGAATGAGCTGTTGCGGGAAGAAATGTCAAAGCGCAACTCAATACCTGTACGCTATCCCCCCATTGGGCTATGTACCGACAATGCGGCCATGATCGCCAGCAGTGGTTTTTTCCGTTTCAAGGCAGGTGAGCGGGCGGGGTGGGAATTGGACGTGATACCCAGCCTGCACTTGATCGAGAAGGAACCCGCGTAAGCCTACGTACCACAAAGCCTAGATTCTGAGCAATTTCGCAACGAGCATGGGCGGTGCGTGTTTTCGGTGGTGTGGCACATGCTTGATCTCTCCACTGTGAGAGCGGATTTCTCTCAATCTTCTGTGTTCGGTAGGAGAAATACAACATGAACTCTGTTGTCCTCGAATCTGCAGCGGGCAAACCTAGACACTCATGGTTGCACCCCATTAACATCGCCTTCGTCCCTGGCTCAATGACGGCCTTGTCGGAGGAAGTTGTAGAGGGACTGCTCCAGCATGCTCGTCTCCAGGGGCATCAGGTCCAGGCTATGCCCGACGACAGCACAGATATCGTTCTGACCACCGCTGCTTTTGGTAAACCGTTGAACTGGCGCCAGGCTCTGATGCTCTCCAGCCGTCGACGCTTCAAGCTGCAGCGTACGCCAGTCGTCTACACGATGCTACACACTGGTCCCATAGAGTTTCAGCAGTTGCTGGACCATTTCCAGGTTGCACTCTCCAAGGAGCCGCCCGACCCGTCGGACTTTGATTACCCCGGCCTTGCCCCCACGGCCTACCTGACGCTGGTTGAGCAAGGTCGTCGTGGCGGGCCGATTCTTTCTCTAGAGCGGCTACTTCAAGCTCAAGCCAAATGTATTCGCATCCTCCTTCTGGTCGGAGATGAGCGCCCCCAGGCCGTCTACCACTTTGACCTTGTTGGCGCGTATCCTTGCAGTGAGGCAAACGACGACCTATCTGCCTTCTACGACGACATTGTCCTGCGGATCGCGACTACCGTCTCCACGGACGAGGTGACGCAACACCAGGTAGTGGGCAAGCCCATCCCTCACTCTGTCTGGCAGAGTCTTAGGACGCCTCGGGCCATGACCACGGCGGCCCGGCAGTTGGGCAAGCGCAACTTTTTCACCGAGATGGTGCGCATCGCGGACCTGGTACATGTGCCGTCTGTCGGCGATGCAGTGGCGGAGCAGTACAGCGAGGGCTGTTTTTCTACGTGGGACTCGGATCTGGGAGCGCTTGTTGCCACGATCACGGGTAGTGCCCGCCCCGTGAAAAAGAGCGATATCACCGAAGACGATTTGGCTGTGATCGTGGGGGTTCGCCCTGATGAAAAGGGCGCCCTCGTCCGCGAGGTAGAGGGAAAACAGAATTCGCCCCCTTCTTCGGAAGCGCTGGAGATGATAGACATGGATACCGCGCTCCCAACCATCCTTCTGAAGGAGGATTGGGACTTGGCAGGTGAGGCATCCGCTGCCAAGGTACCAGTGGCCCGCTCCAAACTGCACGGCCACCGGGGCATTCGGGCCTATCGCCCGGAGTATGTTGAATTTGTGCCACTGTATCCCCAGTATTATCACTACATTGTCTCTTGTGCGACGGGGGCGCAGGCACGGGGGATCAAAGAGGCCTTTGCCCGCTCAGCGGCTCTGCAAGATCCGGATGACCCGCGCCAGGTCGTCTTTACCGTCCTCCCCGGTCACGGCACGGTGATTGCCGAGAAATGGGCGCCAGGCAAGGCCCCATTTGAGATCATCTGGGAGTACATGGATGCTGGCTACCTTCAAGTAGACAATCGTATTCCCCAGGGTCCCATGGCCTATGATCCCGATCCTGATGGGCTCATGGTTTTCGAGCCAGCGCCAGCCAGAACGTAGATCAGAGAAGCAATGGGTTGACAAAAGAGACGAAACAAGATAAGATGGGGCGCGTACCCGACGGGGGTATCCACAACAGGGACGCGGCCATGAGCACAGAAGAGATCACAAATCGCCTCAAGCGGGTTGAAGGCCAGATCCGCGGTCTGCAGCGGATGGTTGATGATGGGCGGGATTGCGAGGCCATTCTCACCCAACTAATGGCCGCCCGAGCGGCCCTCGACCAAGTAGGATTGATTGTGGCCGATAATTTTGTGCAAGAGTGTGTACTTGCGGCCGATGCTGACATAGCTCGAGAGCGGGCGGGACGCGTGTTGTCGATGGTCTTTGCCCGATTCTCTATCCCTCTTGGAGAGGGGTATTACATCGCAGAGGAAGCCACGTTACCGGACCAAGCGTGACATGAAGACCTCGAGTTGTGAGACTTGGCAAAGCTTCCAAGGAGGAACGACACTATGGCAAAACCGGTTGTCGTCACGGACGACACATTTGAAGAAGCTGTACTGAAAGCAGATCTGCCCACCATCGTGGACTTTTGGGCTGTGTGGTGCGGACCCTGCAAGATGATCGCGCCAGTGCTTGAGGAGATCGCTGAAGAGTATGATGGCCAGGTCGTGATCGCCAAGCTGGACGTTGATCATAATGGCCAATCAGCCATGCAGTATGGGGTCATGAGCATCCCGACTCTCATCATCTTCAAGGATGGACAGGCCGTGGAGCGGATCGTGGGTTTCATGCCCAAGGCCAAACTACTGGCCAAGATTACGCCCCATCTTTAATCAAGTCGTTCGGGATTCTCGAGGTCAGGCATGTCACCTGGCCTGACGTCTCGATCACCAGGGTATCCGCGCACCGTATTGGCATTCAGTTCCGCCCTGGGACACCCTGCTCCAGGGACGGGGTTTTTGGATGTTCGTCGCACAATCGTGCAGCACCATGCACCATTTGACAAATGCCAGGGGCTGTGCTAAGATTTGCTTGAGAAGTTAAAAACGCAAAGGCTGAGATCAGGAGTAGTAGCTGTCAAAGCGGGGTTCAGAGAGTCGGGGTAAGGTGAGAGCCCGATACCAGCGCAGACAGTGAATGGGCCTGGGAGCTGCCCGCCGAACGCCAGCAGGTTGCGCAGTTTGAGCCGCAGGGGCAAGTAGTCGGAGCCGGAGTCGCCACCGTTATCAGGGCCGAGGGTATCGTCTGCCGTTGCTTGGTGGGCTGTGCCCGCAGAGTGAGGCTGGCATGCCTGTTTGCTATCCGCTTTCACCGGCGGATTTTTTGTTGGGCTGTACTGGCCTAAGAGAGGTGGTACCACGGGTGTCTTTGAAAAAGGCGCTCGCCCTCAATTGAGGGCGAGCGCCTTTTACTGTGGGATTCAAGCTTCTCTGCAAGAGGACAAGCGTACGATGGAGGGCTCGAATGGAACGCAAGAGGATATTGACTGGCGACCGGCCAACTGGCAAGCTGCATCTAGGGCACTATGTGGGCAGTCTGCAGAACCGGGTGCAGTTGCAGGAAGAGTACGACTGTTTCTTTATCATCGCGGACTTGCACATGCTGACCACCCAGCCAGACAAGGCCAGCGTAGCACAGGTCGCGCAAAATGTCCGGTACATCGTCTTGGACTATCTGGCCGCGGGCGTTGATCCCGACCGCAGTACGATCTTTGTCCAATCAGCAGTACCGGAAACCTTCGAACTAAATTTGCTCTTTGAGATGCTGGTAACTGTTCCTCGTCTGGAACGGATTCCCAGCTTGAAAGACATGGCACGAGACGCCAACCTGGAGGCAATGCCTCTGGGCCTGTTAGGCTACCCGGTGCTGCAGGCAGCCGATATCCTCCTGCCAAGGGCGCACCTGGTGCCGGTGGGCAGAGATAATGAGGCTCACGTCGAAGTGACGCGCGAGATAGCCCGGCGATTCAACCGGCTGTATGGTGAGGTATTTCCAGAGCCTGACGTGCTTCTGGGCGACGTTCCGGCGCTGGTGGGTACCGATGGTCAGGCCAAGATGAGTAAGAGCCGGGGCAACGCCATCAGCCTATCCGACGATGCGGATACTGTGAACAACCTGGTAATGGGCATGTACACAGATCCCCAGCGGATCCGGGCCGACATTCCTGGGCGTGTGGAGGGCAACCCCGTGTTTGTCTATCACGACGCCTTTAACGCTGACATCGACGAGGTGGCCGATCTCAAGGAACGATATCGACAGGGCAAGGTGGGCGACGTTGAGGTCAAGCAAAAGCTAGCCCGCGCCATCAACGATTTCTTGGAGCCGTTGCGCGAGCGCCGCGCCAGCTATGAGGCCCAGTCATGGCTCGTGGATGATATCCTGGTCGACGGTGTACGGCGCACGCGGCGGATTGCCCAGGAGACGATGGGCATGGTCTATGATGCTATGGGTCTGTACGGCCCGTACCTGCTCAAAACCTACTCCATGCCAGTGCGTGGCCTGGACGTGCCTCCGCTGGCTTATTGCTAACAGATCAAGCTTTCCCAGGGTTGTGAGGAGTTGGACATGTATCTACGTCAAGTCAGGATCGACAGCTTGGAGTTTCCCACAAGCCGCAACTATCCGTTCAACATCCCTGTTATCCGGGAATCGGCGGCATTGGCTTTTCGAACTCCGGTCACGTTTTTTGTGGGCGAAAACGGCTCTGGAAAATCGACGTTGTTGGACGCCATCGCCAGAAAGTGCAGCGTCCACATCTGGGACAAGCCCAGGCGTCACCTGGCCCACAACAACCCCTTCGAGACCAAGCTGGCCAACTATGTCGACGTTGACTGGGCCAACGGCAGGGTCGCAGGCTCTCTGTTCAGGGCCGAGACATTCCATGATCTTGCCGATTTTCTCGACGATGTGGCCCTCTGTGACCCTGGCCGGCTCGAGTTCCACGGCGGCCGGATCCTGAATACACTGTCGCACGGTGAAGGGATCCTGAGCTATTTTGGCGGGCGTTTTCATGTGAAAGGACTCTACTTCCTCGACGAACCAGAGGCCGCCCTCTCGCCTGCAAGCCAGATCAAATTCCTCGATCTATTGCAAAAGCTAGAGGCCGCCGGCCAGACCCAATTCATCATCGCTACCCACTCGCCGCTCTTGCTGTCCTATCCCGGGGCGCAGATCTACAGCTTTGACGGGGATCGGATCGAGGAGGTCAAGCTCCACGATACCGCACACTATCAGATCTATGCGCAGTTCTTCTCAGGCCAGGCAACGGCCCAACGCGCTTAGAAAGGAGGATTTCATCTATACTAGGATCGCTGTGACGTTGACTCTATGCTCTCAATCATACCATCCATAATCAAAGGAGGAAAACGATGTCTCAGTACAAGTATGTTCTAGACGAGAAGGATCTGCCGACGCAGTGGTACAACATTCTTGCTGACATGGATCCAGGCCCGGTGCCGTACCGGCATCCAGCCACATTGGAACCCATGGTAGAACCGCCGCTTCCACCTCCGGTCTTCCCCATGGCTCTGATCGAGCAGGAGTTCAGCCGGGAACGGTACATCGATATTCCGGAGCAGGTCCAGGATGTGCTCAAGATGTGGCGCCCCAGCCCTCTCCACCGTGCGTCCCGCTGGGAGAAAGCTCTGGACACGCCGGCCAAGATCTATTTCAAGTGGGAGGGAGTTAGCCCCGCTGGCAGTCACAAGCCCAATACGGCTGTGGCCCAGGCCTACTATGCCAAGGAGGAAGGACTGAAGGGTCTTGCTACCGAGACCGGAGCCGGCCAATGGGGCAGCGCCCTGTCCTTCGCTGCTCAACTGTTTGGGCTCGAGTGCAAGGTCTTTATGGTTACCATCAGCTATCACCAGAAGCCCTATCGCCGCATCCTGATGGAGACCTGGGGCGGCCGGGTTGTGCCCAGTCCCAGTACCGAGACCAATGCCGGACGCGCTATTCTGGAAGCCGATCCAGAAAGCACAGGCAGCCTGGGCATCGCCATCAGCGAGGCGCTCGAATACGCCATGACCCACGACGGATACAAGTACTCCCTGGGCAGCGTGGTCAACTTTGTCCTGCTGCACCAGACAGTTATCGGCCAGGAGGCCCGGGTACAGATGGAGATGGCCGGGGACTATCCCGACATTGTCATCGGCTGTGCCGGTGGTGGCAGCAACGCCGCGGGCATCATCTTCCCCTTCATGAAGGACAAACTGCAGGGGACCAAGCCTGACTTGCGCGCCATCTTTGTCGAGTCTACTGCCTGTCCCAGCATGACCCGCGGCGTCTACGCCTACGACTGGGGGGACACAGCCAAGACCGGACCGGTGGCCCTGATGCACACCGTCGGACATGGATTCATCCCCGCCCCGGTGCACGCCGGCGGCCTGCGCTACCACGGCATGGCGCCTATTATCTGTGCCTTGCTGGATCAGGGAAAGGCAGAAGCCCGTGCCTATCACCAGAATGCTTGCTTCGACGCAGTCATGAGTTTCACCGGGGCAGAGGGCTATGTCCTGGCCCCCGAGACAGCCCATGCGGTGAAGGCGGTATACGACGAGGCGATGGCCTGCAAAGAGTCGGGTGAATCCAAAGTCATCCTCTTCAACGCCAGCGGTCACGGCCACTTTGACCTGGCCGCCTACGATGCCTACTTTAGGGAGGAATTGCCTGACTACCAGCTTGAGCAAGCACGCATCGAAGAGTCCCTCGCCGATCTACCCGAGATCTCGGACTAGAATGGGTAGAAACTAGAACGGCTAGAACAAAGGCACGAGGGGGCAATGGTCAACCCCTCGTGCCTAGTCCCCATTCTCTGCCAAATCCACGACCTCGCCGCCGGTGATCGCTACCAATTGCTCGTAGGCTATGGGAAACACGGCATGGGCATTGCCGGCGGCTGCCCAGACCGTATCAAAGCGGCTCAGCGTCCCATCGACAAGGGTGCGCACGGACTCGCTGTGGCCGACGGGGGGCACTCCCCCAACCTCAAATCCGGTACTCTCAAGCACCTGATCTGGGCGGGCGATGCGCAGCCGCCGCTTGCTCAGTCCCGTGTAGGTCCGTAGTTGTTGGACATCAGCCCGCTGGTCGCCCGCTACGAGCACAAGCAACGGCTTGCCATCAGCCAAAAAGATAAGCGATTTGACGATACTGCCGATCGGGGCGCCTACTGCACGGGCAGCAGCTTCCGCAGTACTGGTATCCGCTGGCAACTCTTGCACCAATCCGGCATCCAGGCCTGCGGATGTCAATGCATGTTTCACTCGCTCGACCGGATTCATGCTTGACCTCCTAAAAAGAAAGCCGAGGAGGCGCTATCGCTCCCCTCAGCCCTTCATCGCCATCGATCTGGCTAGTGGACGCGTTCCACGCGCACGGTGCCAGGGCTCACCAACGTCCGCAGCTTTTCCTCCAACTCTGGACAATGGCCCGTATTGTCGTTGGGAAAGCTAATCTGGATCCGGCCCTGGCCTCCGTTCTCTACGTACAGGCTGAAACGATCCTTGCCCGGATACTGCTGCAACAGATCATGAACCTGCCCTAACCGCTGGATGACCTGCTCCATGTTCCTGCTGCGAGGCACCAGCACATGCACGTGAACTGATCGTGCAGATTGGGGCTGGCCTGATTCACCGGCTGGGTACCCAGTAACCTCCAGCTCTGGTGGCGCCGGACCTGGCTCGTCGATGGGGTGAACTGTGGTGACCTCGTTGGTCACCGAGTCGACGATGATGCTGGGCTCTCTGCCGCGCAAGTTAACTTTGCCCCGAACCACCAGGATCCGGTCTGGCTCCCAAAGATCCTTCGTCTCTTCCCACACCCGGGGAAAGATGACCAACTCGACGCTGCCTTGCAGATCCTCAATCTGGGCGAAAGCCATCGGATCGCCCTTCTTTGTGACGATCGGCCGCACATAGTTGACCATACCCGCGACTGTTACGTTCTTTTCGGCCATGGTCTCGTCGATCTCGCCGAGGAGTGCGGTAATGGTATTCTCCAGGTCTGCCCACACGCGGGACAGCGGATGATCAGAGATATAGGCCCCCACCAGCTCTTTCTCCCAGCCCAAAAGCTCTTTTTGCGGCACCTCAGGCAGGAGGGGCAAGTCGGCAGCCAATCGGGTGGTGACTGCAAAGGCGGGTAGATCGAACATCGTGTACTGTTGCACAGCACCGTGAGCTTGCTGGCTGATGCTTATCATCCGATCCATGATGGCCAACAACTGAGCCCGGGTGCCAAAGGCGCCGAGAGCGCCAGCCTTAATGAGGCATTCCAAGGCCCGGCGGTTCACCTGCCGAAGGTCTATACGCTGGCAGAAATCATCGATGTTTGCAAAGGGCTCGCCAGCAGATCGCGCCGCGAGGATGGCCTCCACAGGTCCCTGCCCCACGTTCTTGATGGCTGCCAGACCGTAGCGAATGGCTGGCCCGCCAGCCCCTTTCTCTTGATCCTTTCGCACATCAGCATCTTCGATCGTGAAATCGAGTCCGCTATGGTTCACGTCAGGGGGCAGAACCTCTATGCCCAGGCGGCGCGCTTCAGCGATGAGCAGGCCGACCTTCTCGGTATTCCCTCGTTCCACGGTCAGGAGGGCGGTCATATACTCGACAGGGAAATGCGCCTTCAGGTAGGCTGTCTGGACAGTGATGATGGCATAGTCGGCGGCATGGGCCTTGTTGAAGCCATAGCGAGCAAAGTACTCGAAGGCGTCAAAGATTTGGTTGGCAGACGATTCGTCCATCCCGCTGTGTTCACTAGCACCCTGGACAAAGCTCTCACGATGCCGGACCAGTTGCTCCAATATCTTTTTGCCCACGGCCTTCCTGACCAGATCGGCGTCCCCCGGGCTATAGCCCGCGATATCGGTCAGGATACGGATGATCTGCTCCTGATAGACACAGATACCGTAAGTTTCGCCGAGGATCGGCTCTAGGGCTGGATGCACGTACTCTGGTTGTTTTTTACCATGCATGCCAGCGATATAATCATCGATGAACTCCATGGGACCGGGCCGGTACAGCGCCAGTACGGCCACAATGTGGTCGAACTGCGTAGGCCTCATCGAGGTCAGCACGCGACGCATGCCCCCTGATTCGACCTGGAAGATGCCTGCCACCTCACCGCTGGAAAGCAACCGGTAAGTCTCGGGGTCATCGAGAGGGATATTGCCCTGAGTAAAGACGATCCCATGGCGCTCTTTGATCAGATCCACAGCCTTGCGCAGGACGGTAAGGGTACTCAAACCTAGAAAATCGACCTTGAGCAGTCCTGTATCCTCCAGGACATCCATGGTGTACTGGGTCACCGGCAGGCCATCTTCGGATCCCCGCGTCGCGCGGTGCAAAGGGGTATACTCTACCAAGGGCAGATCGGTTACAACGACGCCGGCGGCATGCGTACTCGCGTGGCGGGAAACCCCTTCTACGACCTTGGCAGTATCGATCAACTGGCGCACATAGTCGATGCCCTCGTACATCTGGCGCAGCTCGGCCACTCCACTCAGGGCGTCATCTAGCTTGGCTCCCGGGCCACCAGGGACCAGGCGAGCCACTTTGTCCACCTCTCCCAAGGGGATATCCAGTGCCCGACCTACGTCTCGGATGGCGGCCTTGGGCCCCAGCGTCCCGAAGGTAATGATCTGGGCCACTTTGTCAGCGCCGTACTTGCGCATGGTGTACTGGATCATCTCATCCCGACGGTCGTCCGGATAGTCCAGGTCAATATCCGGCATGGTGACCCGGCCCGGGTTTAGAAAACGCTCAAATATCAAATCCTGGGCCAAGGGATCCAAATTGGTAATGCCCAGCCCATAGGCCACAATGCTTCCGGCTGCCGATCCGCGGACATTCCACCACATATCCTGCTGCCTGGAAAACTCGCACAGATCCCAGACGATCAGGAAATAGACATCAAAGCCCATGCGGTGGATGATCTCCAATTCATAGTCCATGCGGCTTTGGACCTGCTCGGAATCAAAGGCGTCACCATAAAGCGTGCGCAGGCCAGACTCGGTCAAATGGCGCAAATAGGTCTCTGGCGTGTAGCCCACCGGGATATCCAGTTCCGGAAGATGAAAACCAGTCGGGTCGAGATTAACGTTGCATCGCTCGGCAATCAACAGGGTATTCTGCAATGCGTCAGGCAGACCCGGGAACAGACCGGCCATCTCCTCCAAGGGTCGCAAATAATAGCTGTCGTTGTTCATCCGCATCCGCGACGGATCGGTCATCGTCTTGCCCGTCTGGATGGAGAGCAACACCTCGTGGGCATAGGCTTGCTCCCGCCTGGCATAGTGCGCATCGTTGGTGGCAACCAGGGGGATCCCAGTCTCCCGACTAAGGTCCACGAGCGCCCGATTGACCGGCTCCATCTCGGGGATGTCGTGCTCCTGAAGCTCCAGAAAGTAACTCTCGGGACCAAAAACGTCACGATACCATTCGGCCGCCTTGCGAGCACGCTGGGGCCGATTCTGCTGGAGCAAGCGCGGGACCTCACCGGAGCCGCAGGAGGAGAGGGCAATGAGGCCCTCGGCATGATCGGCCAGGAACTCTTTGTCCACTCGGGGTTTGTAGTAGAAACCCTCGAGTTGGGCCGTCGTCGCGATCTGCATCAGATTGTGATAGCCGGTCTGGTTCTCTGCCAGCAGCACCAGGTGCGTGGACTTGGCATCGCGTTTGACATCCTTCTGTGCCATGCGCCGGGGAGATATATAGATCTCGCAGCCCACTATCGGCTTGATGCCTGCTTTTTTGGCCGCGTGGTAGAAAGCCAGGATGCCGAACATGACGCCGTGATCGGTCAATGCCAGGGCCGGCATCCCCATCTCGGCCGCTGCCTGGGCGAGCGCGTCTACCTTGCTCAGCCCGTCGAGCAACGAGTAATCACTATGTACGTGCAAGTGAACGAAATCAGCCATCGTGCTCTGTCCTGAGAGTCTAGAAGCATTGCCGGTAGACCAAAGTACCCGCTTCAATACCTTTGTTCCTGGCGTTCCTGCGCAAATCGGGGCGCTGAGTCGCCCGCTAAGAACCTTCGTTGCAGTTCATTGATTATACCACATCCCCCTGCATTCGTGAAGAGGGTATGACTGCCGCGAAAGTGATTTTAATCTAGAAATCAACCAGTTTCTGTCGATCTATGCCGGTCTATGACAGAGTTCTGATCGAGGTACAATCGGGCCAATCTGCTATTAGTCTTGGGCAACCAGCTCTATCTCAAACATCTTGGGCCACAGCTTGCCCGTGACAAACAACCGGTCATTCTCCTCGTCGTAGGCAATACCGTTGAGGACATCAACCGGTTGGCTGAGGTCTTCGGGGCTCAGCAAGCCAGCAAGATCTATCACGCCTGTCACTTCACCGGTCTTGGGATCGATCCGGACCACCACATTCGTTTTCCAGACATTGGCATAAACCTCTCCTTGAACGTACTCGAGCTCGTTCAAGGCCCTCACCGGTTCTCCAAGATAGGTGACCTGCACCTGGCCGGTCTCCTGCTGGCTCTCGGGATCCAGAAAATACAGGGTTGACGTACCATCGCTCATCATCAGGTTCTGTTCATCGTGTGTCAGGCCCCAGCCCTGAGTGGGGTAGTGAAAGCTGCCGAGAAGCTCAAGGCTGGCCCTGTCATAGATGAAGCCGATGTTCGACTGCCAGGTCAACTGGTATATGCGGTCACCAACCACCGCAATCCCCTCGCCAAAGAACTGTTCTGGGAGTGCCCGCAGTTTCTGGACCTGCCCGGACTCTAGGTCAACTTGGCGCAGCGTAGAATATCCACGACGCCCTGTCCCTTCATACAGTACGCCGTCCACGAAGGCCAGGCCCTGGGTAAAAGCATCGCGATCGTGGGGGTAGGTGTTGACAACCCGGTACGTGTAGATCGGAACCAACTCTTGCCCCGACGGATCTTTCGCCTGGTCCGGAGTTGGGGGCGGTGTGAAAGTCGGCGTCAGCGAAGGTAAACTTGTTGGAGATGGAGACGGCATGCTGCTCGGCGTTAGCGAAGGTAAACTTGTTGGGGATGGAGACGGTATGCTGCTCGGCGTCAGCGAAGGTACGCTGGTTAGGGTTAAAGACGGTGTCCCGCTGGGAGTCGAAGACGACACAGCGCCGGGGCTGGCAGCCAATGTACGGCTTGGGATTGGGGAAGGCGTCTCGATTATGCCAGGTTGAGCCCCTGCCAAGGGGGCCGTGGCGCACGAACAGACAAAAGCTAGCATCAGCAGTGTCAGGAGAGCTGCGGTGCAACGTCTGAAACAGAACCTCATCGAATCACCATATGATAGCCGAGCCTATCCCAACGGAGATCCACTCCTCGTACCTAACGCCAGAACTGCGAACAATGCCGCCATTATATCTGCAAAAGGTCGCTGTGTCACCTCGCAGAGATGCTCCTGCAACAGTTCTCGGTATGAGGTCAGATCTTTTGGGTCTCAGCCCATCCAGCAAGCCCCGATCGACCAGAGCCAAAGCATGGCGTATTTCCTGCCCCATCGGAGGATGCGTCCAAAGTTGACGGATGAAGCAGGATCAGGTATCATCAAGCTTCGATCAGCAGCCCTCAGGGCGAAGCCTTGCCTGTGTCATACCAAACCATGAGGAGACTGGAAAGCCAAACGCGCGCGTTCTCGAGTCACCAATGATCCAATTCCTGTACACGAACATCTATGGTCTGCTAAGAACCTTTCGTCCCCGGCAGTGGATAAAAAACGGGCTGGTCTTCATGGCCTTGCTTTTTGACCAGAAGCTGACCGACTGGCCCCTCCTGCTCAGAACAACGCTGGCTTTCATCCTATTCTGCATGGTGTCCAGCACCGTATACATCATCAACGACCTGGTCGACATCGAAAAAGACAAGGTGCATCCCAAGAAAAAGAACCGGGCGCTGCCAAAGGGCCAGTTGAAGCCCTGGTTCGCCATTCTAGCGGCGGTAGGCCTCCTGGCCGTCAGCTTACCGGTGTCCTTCTGGCTGGATCCCTTCTTTGGCCTCATCATCATCACCTACTTGTTGCTGAACCTGGCCTATTCCTTCTTCCTCAAGAACGTGGTCATCGTCGACGTGATGGTCCTCTCCTCCTTCTTTGTCCTGCGCGTAGCAGCTGGCGTGATTGTGGCCGAGGCCGAGCGCTTTTCGCCGTGGCTATACGTCTGTACTATCTTTCTGGCCCTCTTTTTGGCCATCGGCAAGCGACGCCACGAGCTCGTCTTCTTGGCCGAACATGCGAACAGCCACCGCAAGAGCCTGAACGACTATACTCTGCCTCTGCTGGACAGCATGATTCAGGTCGTCACAACCAGCGCCATCATTGCCTATTCGCTCTATACCTTTTCGGCCGAGAATCTACCTGCGAATAACTCCATGATGCTCACCATTCCCTTTGTCATCTACTTTGTCTTCCGCTATCAGTTCCTGGTCCACGTCAGAGGGGAGGGTGGCGCGCCCGAGATGTTGCTCTATACCGACCGGCCACTCCTGCTGGACGTCGTCCTGTGGGGCCTCGCCGTCGTCCTCGTCTTGTACGTCTTTAATCCTTGATCGGGTGCTGCCAGTAGGTTTGAGGTTCAGAAACGGAGCAGAGATCTGGGGGGTCGATCTGCGAGGGATACTACTACTCTGCTATGATAAAGACCTACGGGGCTGCGAACCAAAGGATCCGCAGCCCCGTAGGTCTTTGCCTGTCGCGACTAGCGGCTTTTCTTGATTACCGCGAGCAAATCACTGCCAAACTCCTCCACCTGCCAGGGCGCCAGCAAGCCATCGCTGGCCAGGTCAGCGGGCGTGCTTGGGTTGTTCATCGCCACCGACCACAAAGCCTGGTTGGTCAGGACAATATCGGGCTCGACGCCCCGGGTTGAGGCTGTCGTGTTGCGCCAGGTACGCAGCGCATCAAAACGGGCCTGGGAGGCTGCGGAGGGCCGTCCCCCTGAGCCCCCGTTGGATCCGTTGACCGGGCGCGGCCGCTCACTCCAGGCAAGAGATTCCGCGCTCCCCCGGCGGATGGCGGCCAGCATTCCCCCCCCGTACTTGCGGACCATGCGCTGAGAGACGCCCTTGATCTCTACCAATTCCTTCGAATCCTGAGGTTGTCGCTCGCTCAATTCTACCATCGTTCTGTTGGAAAAGACCTTAAAGGGCGGGCGATTTTCGGACCGGGCCCGATCTTCGCGGTAGAGATAGAGCTGGCGGAGGACGCCTCTGCCCGCGTCGTCCAGGTTCCTCACCCCTGGCAATCGCCAGAAGCCATCTGGATCAAAGTCCTTCTGTTCCCTGCGGGCCTTGGTCAATTTTTGGAAGCGGTACTGGGCCTGGGGCCACCTCCCGCTGCTCTCAATCTCCTGGGCCTGGATGTCGTGCAGCGCGAGCAGATAGTGCGTGTCTAGGCGCGCATAGTCCAGTTGCTCTGGTGGAAGGGGACGACGACCCCAATCGGCCCGCTGATACTTTTTGTTTAGGCTTACCCCAAAGTGGTCCTTCAGTAGGGCTGCCAGACCATGAGCCGGCCAGCCCAGAATGCGGCTGGCCCACATGGTATCAAAGAGGTTCTTCAGTGTGAACCCATAGTCCCGTTGCAGGACGCTCAGGTCGTACTCAGCGCCGTGGAGGACCTTGAGTACCTGTCGATCAGCGAGTACCGGTCCGAGGCCAGAGAGATCGGCCAAGGCCAGCGGATCGACCAGGTAGTCGTTTCCCGGTACCGAGACCTGGATCAAACACACTTGTTCCTGATAAGCATACAAGCTGTTCGATTCAGTATCTACCGCGAGCGCCGGCTCTCCCCGAAGGCGGGCCAACATCGTACGAAAA
The DNA here is from genome assembly GCA_963700285.1 of uncultured Chloroflexia bacterium. GTDB lineage: Bacteria > Chloroflexota > Anaerolineae > JAAYZQ01 > JAAYZQ01 > CAWANP01. Next base: position 774,672 of record CAVOXA010000010.1, read on the forward strand.
CCTGCTGGCGAATCGACCCAGATAGGCGGCGCCAAACCTTGTACCTGATTCATCATGAGTAGATTCTACCAAGGAATGGCCAAATGGGCAAGAAGCCGGCCTGCTCGGTCCCGAGGCCTGGAGCCAGGCCCAGGTCTGTCCGGACGGCATGCTCCTCCATGCCGCTTCCCGGATGCGCTGTGCTTCCGTGCAGGAGAGCTGTTACCAACCTACGAGCCCCGACAACCCGCGCCCTTGCCCGGCCAAGGAGAAAGAGCGCCGGGGCTGTAATTGTGACACCTTGGCCTGTGTCGATGCCTGCCGCCACGCCACGCCTCGGGATGCGGAAGCTCGTTTTGTCTGGTACAGTGGCTCCAATCAAGCCAAGTCCAGTCCCAATCGGTCCACCGATCCCGCGAAAAAGGACAAGAAGCAAGACGGGAAACCTTGCTACGGCTATCGCAGTTTGCCTTTACTCTTGGCAGATCCCAGCCGCCGCTTCCACCTCCCTTTGCTTGCGGATTTCCTGGCTGCCAACGAGCGGGAAGAAGTTCCAGGCACAGCTCTCCTGCTGCAGTTGCCTCTTTTCTATCCTGACTTGCACCTTGATGCGGTCGCAGGTGATGCGGGCTTTGGCTACGACGTGTTCTTGCACACCATCTACACCCTTGGCGCCAAACGCGTTGTCGATCTGCGGGCCCACACCACCGACGAAAACAAGGCTGAGTGGCCTGTTCGCGGCTATGACGACTGCGGCCGCCCCATTTGCCCCTTCGGTTACGCCTTCACCGCCAACGGCTTCGATACCAGCCGCCAACGATACAAGTGGTTCTGTGGTCAGGCTTGTCTCCACGGCACTGAGCCCCGAGTTTCCTTGGACGGGGTCATCTACCCGCCCCACGAGTGTCCTCGCCAAGCGTCTACCTCTCTCTATGGCAAAATCCTCAACCTGGGAGAACGTTTCGCCAATGGTTCCATCCGCTTGGTGCGCGACTTGCCTGTTGGCTCAACTGCCTGGAAGCGTCTCTACCATCGAGCCCGGAACGCTTCCGAAGCCCGCAATGCCACTTTCGAGCACTGGAACCTCAAGCGCTTGCCGGTGTATGGCGGACTGCGGGGCAAAGCCTTTGCCTACCTGGCTGATACCTGGGCTACCTTGACCACTCTGGCCCGTCTCGTGCGTGAGGCCACCTTCGCCACCGTAGGCGCCTGAGCGCGGCCTGCCTATCACACTGTACGCCTCGTGGACGCCTCTCCACGTGGCGCGCTGCCCCCTGCTTGCTCATCGCTTGCCCCTCTTCCAGGAGCAGCTCCCCAGGCCGCAAACCCGTTCCACAGCCTTCTCTGTTGCCTTTTCAAGACCCTGGAAGGTTGTCGGAATCCTCTATCCTGGCCCGCAACTTGCTTCTGCTTCGTTTCGACCTGCCCTGGCCGGCCCTTCCCAAGCTATCAACCCCACCCATACCCCTCAGAGCCCCATTCAAGGCACCTTCTACTTCGAATACCCGTTGGGGGTTAATGGGACGCAGAGCAGACTCAGCCGGGAGAACACACACACCTACCCATTTAGCCTGATGTTGGTCACGGACAGGGGCAACCCCTGCTTGTCCGTGACAAGTGCTATCGACAAGGGGGTATGTATGGATGTGACACTGACCTATCACGTGTCGCTGCCAGGCCATGTGGATCCGGTGAACACTGGATCCAGAAAGGTCCAGTGTTGGAGGCTGGACCTTTCTTGTCCATGCAGACAGAAAGTGCACCGTGGATAGCGATCTGTGCCCCCATTGTCCACAGCGGTAGCTGTCATCCAGGAATGGCTGTGCAGCGGCCTGGGCCCGGAGCTCTACATGTTTGACCGGCTGAGCTGCCTGGATGCCGGGGTACGCTGCGGCGGTTAGGGCCAGGCCTTCTTCAAAATCTATCCGGTACGCCTTCAAGAGGGTGGGGAAACACCAGGCTGAACATGCTCGATCAGCCAGTCAGCTAGCAGAGACCACATTCACTTATTGCTTGCCTCATATTCTGTATCGATGTCCAGACGGGAGCCCCTCGCAGCTCCTACAGCAAGTTGATCACAGGTTTTGTTCTCATGGTTCCCTGTATGACCCCTCACCCGTTTGAACTCGACTTCGTGCTGCTTGCACAGATAGACCAGTTGCTCCCCCAGATCTGAATTCTTGACCCGTTGCCCCCCGCTTAGCTGCCATCCTTTGGCTTGCCATCGTTCTGCCCATCCGTGGTTCATGCCATTTACAACATAAGTCAAATCACCAAAGAGAATAACCGAGCACCTGTACTTGAGCGCCCTCTGCGCTCATCCAGGAACTGCCGAAGGAGTTGCGATTCCTGTTGGGCGACCGTCACTACAATGCGCCAAACGTACGGGAAGCTTGTGGCCAACAGGATTACCTCTTGGTTACCAGTCAGTACGGCCGTTACCCGCATACCGACCCGGGCGTCGAGGTCCGTCGCATCTTCCACAAGCTGCGCTCGTTGGCGATCGAGAATTTCAATGAGCATTTCAAAGGTCTTTGACGGACATGGGCAGGTACCGACCAAGGGCCTGGTCAACACCCGCCGGTTTGCGCTTGGCGCTATCTTTGTCTATCAATTGGCCTTGCTCTATCGGTTCCAACATGGCCTCGAACTCAATGTTGGCCTCAAGGCCTTCCTGAAAGCGGCCTGAGGAACTATGACCATGCCTCAGCTATCTCAGCACCTTGTCAAGGGCCTGGACAAACCGGTCGATGTCCCCCTCATCGTTATAGAGGTGCGGCGAGATCCGGATGCTATCCCGCACCGAGACAATGACATTGTCCTCGCCAAGCCTGGCCGCGATCTGCCCAGGTTCCTGTCCCGGAAAGTCCACCGCCAGGATCGAAGAACGACCGGCCTCATCCTCCGGAAGCTGAACCTGGCCGCCTCTGCTCTCGAGTTCTGACACCAGCCTGTCGACCAGCGCCAGGTTGTGGGCATAGATCCGCTCGATACCCACCGCATTCAGGTACTCCACCGCCCTGGCCAGTCCAACGGCGCAGCCATAGGCCATGGTACTGGCCTCGAACCTTCGGGCGTTGTTAGGGAACTCGTACCGGTCAGCTCGCAGCGCCCAGATCTCCCGGTGACTGCGCCAGCCGACCATACCCGGATCCAGGGCGCGCTGCTGGGCCGGCGCCAAGTACATGATCGCTGCGCCAAAAGGACCGCACAGCCACTTGTACCCCGAGCAGACCAGTGCATCGACCCCTGCTTTTCCCACGTCCATGGGAACCTGGCCCATCGACTGCGTGGCGTCGACGGCCAGCAGGGCGCCATGCTCGTGCGCCTTACTGGCCAGCGCTGCCAGATCGTACATCTGGCCCGTCCGATACTCGACGTGAGAGAGCGCCACTATGGCTGTCCGGTCGTCAATGAGATGGAGCAGCTCCTCCGGGTCTACAAGCCCCCGATCATCAGCTCTGGCCAGGCGTACCTCGCAACCCACATGGCGGGCGATCCGCTGCCAGGGGTAGATGGTTGAGGGAAAGGCTGCCTCCGTGCCGACGATCACCTGATCGGGCTGGGGCAGGATGGCCCACGCCAGGGAGGACAAGAGTTCTGTGGCGCTGGAGCCGACGGCGATGTCATCGGCCCTGGCTCCCAAGAGCAGGGCCGAGGCTGCCCGCAAGTCGTCAAAGACGCCCTCCTCGGCTACCTCATCAAAGTTCAGTGTCCCGTTGTCCGCCAGATCTCGCTGCCAGGCGATGGTCGCCTCGGCCGCACCCACAGACATCAGTGCCACAGAGGCAGCATTGAGATAGGTCCATTTCTGGCTGGCCGGAAAGTCAGCCGCAGGTACCAACCTGTTCGCAGTCACTCGATCTCCCCCGCCCCCATTGCGACTTTTCCGATCCAGTGTACCCAGTCGGCGCCAACCTGCCGCGTACCATTTGCCAGCCGCCGATCCGCTGTCCACAACGAAATTCCCTCTTGTTCCGCAAGGGCCAGATACTGTGCATCGTAGGCATTGGAATGTCCAAGGCGTTCCGACCAGTGCAGTGCTCGCTCATGTAGATGGGCAGTGGGTGTCAAACACTGAATATTTAGCGACAGGATCTTGCCCATGGCTTCAACGGCAAGCTCGGGGGTCAGCCATCGGGCGACGACTGCTTTGCGCAGAATGGCGGCGATCTCGTATTCCAGCAGAACAGGAGCAAGCAACTCAGATCCGGCTCGTTTCCAGACTGTGATCTGCTGTGTCGCCTGATCAGAATAGGGCAACGGCAGGACGACGGCCGCGACCACGTTAGCGTCAAGGACCACACTCATTCCTCGCCTCGCCAGACCCGTTCGAGCTGTGACTGGAGCTTATTCCTTCCAGCCGGAAAACCGGCCGCGGGTCCAGGCATCCTACTGTACAGATCTACTGCCACTCATGGCAGAAACGGCAGAAAGCGCTCTAACTCTCCCATGCGACTCACCACAGCTTCCAGCAGCGCAATCGTACCCCGGACATCGCCCATGTCCGCGACCTCAATCGGCGAGTGGGCATAGCGCCGCGGGATCGTCACGACGCCAGTAGGGATCCCCTCCCGCTGGAGATGAATGGCGCTGGCATCGGTCGAAGACCGGTCGTGCACCACCAGTTGATAGGGGATGCCCTGCTCCTCAGCCGTCTCGATCAGAAGGCGCTTCAGACCATGATGGGCGACATCGCCGCGGCTCACGAGGCGGAACACTGGGCCTTGTCCAATGCCGATAGGCAGCGTGGTATCGCCGGCCATGTCGGGCGTACCCCCGCAAGGCACCGTATCGACGACGATGGCGCAATCAGGACCGATGCGGTTCGCCGCCACTCTGGCGCCGCGCAGCCCTACCTCTTCCTGCACCGTTACGACGAGGTGAAGCGTGCCTGCAACTTGCTTGCCCTGCAGCCGTTCGAGCAGGGCCAGCAATACGACGCAGCCCAGACGGTTGTCCAGCGCCTTGCCCACGAAACGGTCCGGCTTGCTGAAGTGCTGTACCTCGCTGACATAGGTCACCGGATCGCCGATGCGGATGCCCATGTCAGCCGCTTCGTCCGCGCTGTCGGCGCCAACGTCAATGTACTGCTCCGTATAGGTGGGCACACGCAGGCGCTCTTCCGCGGTCTGCGCGTGGCCGGCCTTGAGGCCGATCACACCCAGGTGGCCGTTGACCATGACCTTGCGGCCTACGGCCAGAGAATCGAGCATCCCGCCCAGCTTGTTGAATCGCAGAAATCCGTCGGCTTCGATGGCCCGGACCACCCCGCCGATCTCGTCCGAATGGGCCGAGATCATGAGTGTTGGGCCGCCGGGTTCGCCCCGGCGCAGGGCATAGAGGTTGCCCGTGGTGTCAACCTCGACCTCGTCCGCGTAGGGTCGGAACGCGTCCAGCAGCCAGGCCACAACGTCATGCTCAAAGCCCGGTGCCCCGGGAATACGGCACAATTCCTTTGTCAGTTCAAACAGGTCAGTCATTTGATTCTGTTCCTCCATTTCAACGCCATGGAATGCTTCCAAGTATCACCTGTCGATATTGTACCATAGGCAAGCCGGATTTCCTACTCTGTCTATCAGTCCTTGGATGTGGCTAGATAACGGCCAAGCCAGAACTGGGCCTCCGGTGCCACTTCCTGCTGCATCGGGCAGCGGCGCACTTGACTGATCGCCGCATACTTGGTATAATCTTGGTATACCAGAGATACTTCTCACGTATGGATCATGGTATTTATCCTGATACCTGTTCACTCTTGGTGTGTACCGCACTAAAAACCTCATGGGAGAAAGTACCATCGACGGTCAACTCCAAAGTTACCTGGTTTGGCAGCAAGCAGTTTGTTGGCACCGACAGCAGCAAGCACTCCGTCGTGATCTCTTCCCAGGATGAGGCCAATGGCACAGGTATGAGGCCGTTGGACCTGTTGCTGGTGGCGCTGGCGGGTTGCACAGCCATGGGGGTTGTGGACATCCTGCAGCGGAAGCGCCAGGACCTGCTCGATTTTGAGATCAACATCTCCGGCGAGCAGGATGAAGATCCGCCCCGGGCCTTCAATCAAATTCACGTCGAGTATGTGGCCAAGGGATGTGGCATCAGGGAAAAGGCACTCTGCGATGCCATCGAGCTCTCGCTCAACAGGTACTGCTCGGTCAGCGGCACGGTGAAACACAAGGTTGAGATCACGACCAGCTACAAGATTGTTGAGCTATAGACAGGTCATTCTTGTCACTGCGAGCGCCAGCGAAGCAGTCCCCGCTAGGCAGGTGGGGATTACTTCGGCCCAAAGAGCGGGCCTCGCAATGACATGGCCTGAGACAGATAAGGTGTGAACCATGGGTTTTCCGGAACCTGTTCCATCCCTGGCCGAGCAAGCGTACCTCCGCCTCCGGCAGGAAATCCTGGTCTGTACCCTGGCTCCGGGCCAAGTGGTGACCGAACGGGAGCTTGCCGCTCGCTACGAGATGAGCAAGACACCAATCCGCGAAGCCATCACCCAGGTCTGTCACGATGGGCTGGTGCAGCGGCTGCCGGGCCGGGGCTACATGGTAGCGCCTATTACTGTCAAGGACCTGCGCGACCTCTTTGGCATGCGTCTCATCCTCGAGACAGCCGCGGCGGAACGCACTGCTCGCACTCCCTCTCCCGCCCTGGTGACACAGCTCAAGAAGCTCTCGACCATCAGTTATGCTCTGGGGAACGGCGATAGCCAGGTCCAGTTCTTGAAGGGAAACCGCATCTTCCATCTCACGCTGGCTGATGCGGCCGGCAACCGCCGTTTGACCCAGACGCTGGAGAGCCTACTGGTCGAGCTAGATCGTTACTTTCACCTGGGTCTGCGCCTGCGAGACAGCAGTGGGGAGATGAAGCGCGAGCACGAGGAAGTGGTCGCGGCACTGGAAACTGGCGATGTCGAGGGGCTCACGACGTGTATCAAGGATCAGATCACGACTTCGCGCGACCGCATTCTGGAAGCCATCATGAAGGGCGACATGCCAAGCGTCCAGTTGGGCGGCTGATCTAGCGCGGGCAGAAACCCCACGATCGAGGAATTGCAGCGATAGGAATCGTCGAACAAAGGAGCAAAGGATGCCACATATCGAGTACGACGGCAAGCAGATCGAGACGGATGAGGATGGTTTCATCACCGACCCCTCGCTGTGGAACGAAGGCCTGGCCACAGCCATCGCCCAGCAGGAGGAAGGGCTCACCGAGCTGAGCGATGACCACTGGAAGGTGGTTTACTACCTCAATGCTTACTACCACGAGCACGACATCGCCCCCATGGTGCGCAAACTATGCAAAGAGACCGGCTTCAAGCTAAAAGAAATCTACGAGATGTTCCCCAGCGGTCCGGCCCGCGGAGCGTGCAAGGTGGCCGGGCTGCCCAAGCCAACCGGGTGCGTCTAGCTCCATGGAATTCAGTGAGTTCCAGCAACTGACCCACGAGATTGGTACCGCCATCCTGGTGCTGCTGTATCTGGCGCGGCTGGTCGTACTGCTCAAGCGCAGGCCGGCCCGCGACCTGGCCAGCAAGCCAAGGGGTGAGATATGGAAAGGCACGGTCGACGCATTCCTGACCATAGTCGCCCCGTGGCGCATGGAAAGTACCAAGAAGCACTGGACGCGCTACGTCGAGTTTGTGGTTTTTCACATCGGCGTGTTCCTCTGCATCGCGCTTTCGTTTGTGATCACCTACGCTCCGGGAATTTTGACCCCACCCGTCCGCGCCGCGGTCTTTGCTCTGATGGCGGCCTCGCTGGTCGCGGGCGGCCTGCGCCTGGTCCGCCGGGTTAGGCTGCCGGAAATGCGCATCATCAGCTCGCCCGATGACTATCTTGCCATGGGCATGGTACTGGGCTTTCTGGGAACCGGGATGCTGAGCTTGACCGGTTGGGAGGCGGCTATCATCGCCTACTTTGTGGTGAGCGCTCTGTTCCTGGCCTACGAACCCTTTAGCAAGATCCGCCACTATATCTACTATCCCTTCGCTCGCTACTACTATGGGGCGGCCTTTGGCCGTCGCGGCGTGATCGGCTGGTGATGGAGGCAACGATGCAAGCATCAAAGAAGGATGTCTCCGCCGCCCTGGAGGTTCTCTCCCAGCGCCTCACCCGCCAGCTAGAGGCGTCGATGCACGCCTGCGCCCACTGCGGGCTGTGCAACGATTCGTGCCACTATTACGTCGCCCTCGGTGAACCTGAAATGGTGCCCACCTACAAGGCGGACCGGCTGCGAAACGTTTGGAAAAGGCGCTACGACTGGATGGGGCAGGTCTGGCCCTGGTACGTGGGGGCGCGCAAGCTGGATGAAGGTGTGATCGAGGAACTGTGGGATACCGCCTGGGGTGCGTGCACGATGTGCGGGCGGTGTGTGTTCAACTGCCCCTTTGGCGTCGATACGCGGTTGATCATCGGCACGGCGCGGGCCATGCTGGGTGCTATGGGCCTGGTGCCCCAGGGGCTGCAGGACACCGTGGACATCCACCTCCAGACCAAGAACAACATGGGGGTGAACGAAGAGGATTTTCGGGACACCATCGAATGGCTGGACGAGCAGCTTTGCGACGAGCTGGAGGTTGAGGGACCCGTCATCCCCTTGGACAAGCCGGGGGCGCGGGTCATGTACCTGGTCAATCCGCGTGAGGTCAAGTTCTACCCGCTCTCGCTGATGGCTGCGGCCAAGGTCATGTATGTAGCGGGCGAAGACTGGACCATGAGCACCGAGTACTGGGACGTGACCAACTATGCCCTCTTCTCTTGTGACGACGACGCCGCACGTCAGATCGGCCAGTGGGTGGCCGATGCGGCGACCAGGATGGGCGTCAAAGAGGTGTGGATGTCCGAGTGTGGCCACGGCTACAACGCTCTGCGCTGGGAAGGAGAGAACTGGCTGGGCCAACCCTTCCCCTTCGAGGTACGCAGCTTTGTCGAGGCCATGGCAGAATACATCCGCGATGGGTGTCTGCAGCTTGACCCATCTCGAAATCCGCAGCCGGTCACGTACCACGATCCCTGCAACCAGGGGCGCAAGGGCGGAATCCTCAAGGAGCCGCGCTATATTCTATCACAGACGGTAACCGACTTTCGCGAGATGCTGCCCAATGGCCGGGACAACTATTGCTGTGGAGGCGGGGGAGGGATGTTGTCAATGAGCGAGTTTTCCAAGAGGCGCATCGCTGCCGCCAGCGTAAAGGCAGGCCAGATTCAGAGCACCGAAGCCAAGATCGTAGCTACTTCTTGCCATAACTGCCTGGATCAACTGGCCGACGTCAACCGCAGGTACCAGCTCGGCGCACCGGCCAAGAACCTGTGCGAGCTGGTAGCCGATGCCATTGTCTGGCCGCCAAGGCCGGATACAGACGGACCTGATGGCTTGGCCTGAACACCCGAGTGACAAGATACCAATCCGAGGAGGCGATCATGGGCGATTTGATCTACCTGGACAACGGAGCTACATCCTTTCCAAAGCCTGAAGTAGTCTATACCTTTATGGACCATGCCTACCGCAGCTTTGGAGTCAATCCGGGCCGCTCGGGCTATGACCTGTGCCTGGAGGCTGGCCAACTGGTCGACGATACCCGCAAGCTCCTGACAACGCTCTTTAACGGAGCCGACCCCAACCGCCTCGTCTTTTCCTACAACTCTACCGATGCCCTAAACCTGATCATCAATGGCCTGCTGCGCCCCGGAGACCACGCCATTTCGACGACCCTGGAGCACAATTCGGTGCTGCGCCCCCTGTATCATCTCTCACGGGATGGAGTTGAGGTGGATCTCGTACCCTTTGACGGGGCTGGGTTTGTCGATCCCGGCGCAATCAAGGCCAAGTTCAAGGCAAATACCCGCCTGGTCATCGTCAACCACGCATCCAACGTCATTGGCACCGTCCTGAACATCCGCGAGATCGGCAGATTGTGCCGCGAGGCGGGTATCCCCTTCGCCATTGATTCGTCCCAGTCGGCGGGCAAGATCAAGATCGACATGGAAGAGGACAATCTGGATATAGTGGCCTTTACCGGGCACAAATCACTGTTTGGCCCGACCGGCATCGGCGGGATGTACGTCCGGGAGGGGATCGAGATCCGGCATACACGGGCCGGCGGCTCGGGTGTGCGCTCGGCCGACCGCGCCCACCTGGACGAGTATCCCTACCGCATGGAATATGGCACGCCCAACGTGGCCGGCATCGCCGGTCTGCAAGCGGGCGTCAAGTGGGTCGAGGGCCAGGGCATCGAATCTATACACGAGCGCGAGATGAAACTGCTGCGGTTACTGCGCGATGGCCTGGCGGAGATCCCGGGCGTCATCCTCTACTGCCAGGAAGACTTGACGGACCACATCGCCGTCCTGGCCTTCAACGTCGAGGGCATGGATGCCGGCGACGTGGGCACGCTCATCGACGTCGACCACGACATTGCCTGCCGGACAGGGCTGCATTGTGCGCCCCTGGTCCACGAAGGGCTGGGAACTGCCGTCCGTGGCGCTGTCAGGTTCAGCATCGGACCCTTCAACACTGAGGAACATACACAGATCGCGGTCGACGCGGTCAAAGAGATAGCAGAGTTTGCCCAGCGCAAGTCCTAGAGCCTGGGGGTCAGAGCTTTCTCATTTGAGAGAAGAAAGGAGGCGGCACTGAACAATAGGAGTGGAAGTGAGGCGGACCGGTACTTGGCTGAATTGTATACACCAAAAGGAGGATCAAGGTTATGAAACGCGTCGGTATCAAGCCTACTTCAATTCGACCCAGTGTACGACAAATGCAGACAGCCCAGTAAGAATACCGATTCCGGCAATCACGGGGAGTACCGTACCGTTGTAGCTTTGACCGATGATGGTACCCAGAGGCATGGAGATCAAGGTTGAGAGCGAACCGACTACTGCGGCCCCGATCCCGGCCAGATGACCCAGGGGCTCCATGGCCAGGGAATTCTGGTTGCCGAACAGGATGCCGACGCAGAAGAAGGTCAGCATGATGTAGGCCATCAGGAACCATAGATGCGGCTGTCCGGCTGCCAGTAGGGCGACCACAAACGCAACGATTGACAGCCCTATCATGATGCCCTGCGACCGCCGAACCAGGAAACGCATGCCAAAGCGCATCACCAGGCGAGCATTCAGGAAGGACGCCACCCCAATGGAGAAAGAGATGATACGCAAATATGAGCGGGAAGAGCTCTCCAAGCGCATACTGTTCCTGGAAGATCTGCTGGGAGGAATTCAGGTAGCCGATAAAGGCCCCGCTTATCAGACCAGCCGACACGGTGTAGCCCAACGACTGTTCGATTCCTTAGAATCTCGCAGCGTTGCGTCAACGATCCGCCGCAGCGAAAACGGGGCTCGATCTTCTGGAGCCAAGGTCTCTGGCATGCGCAGCGCGAACCAGACCAAGGTGATGAGCGCCATCAGCACAAAGCCGCCAAAGATACCACGCCAACCTGAGACCAGCAGAATGGCCTGCCCTATGGTAGGTGCGATCATGGGCACCAGGATGAAAACAGTCATGACAAACGACATCACCCGGGCCATCGCCCGGCCCTCGTACCGGTCGCGTACCAGGGCCAACGTCACGGCACGCGGCGCCGAAGCCCCAAACCCCTGCAGAAGCCGCCCCGCCAGCATCATTTGGAAACTGGCCGCAGTAGCCGACAGCAGAGCGCCGATGACAAAGAAGGCATAGCCAATATAGATAGCGGGTTTGCGCCCGATGGCATCGGAAAGCGGCCCAAAGAATAGCTGTCCAAAGGCGATGCCCACAAAGATAACAGAAACAACCAGCTGCCGGTCGTTGGCGTTCTGGACGTTCAGATCGCTGCCGATCTGGGACAGGGCTGGCAGCATGGCATCGATGGACATGGCGGTGAGCGACATCATCAAGGAGATGATGATGACAAACTCAACGAAGGATGGTCTGGTTTGCTCTGTTTCTGAACTCATGTTTTGGTACCTGGTTGGGGCATTTTCCACTTCAAGACCACCAACGATAGCCTCCCGGAGCGAATATGCTACGGATTACTCGCCTGCATTTACATCTCAATGTCCCAGGTAACTTGCAGGACTAGTCCGTCCCACATTCCCTGGATTAGAGCTTTTCTCTACAGTGGTTCCTGACGAAGCTCTATGCGGAGCCAGGCGACATTGTATCACGGCTCGGTTCCTGGAGCGAATCGAGGGTTTGGAGGGGGACACAGAGATCCGGGGAATTGGAGGGGCCTGTCGGGACTGCTGTCAAGGCGAACAATGGCAAATTCCAAACCTGAAGAAGAAGAAAGCTGAGCATCACACAAGTTTTCTTCCTATTTCTAACTGTTAGAAACACGACATTGCCCTCGCCACCCAAGTGCCTGATCAGCGTTCGCGCTGCCACGTGCCCTTTCCTAATCTGATCCTCATACTGGGCCAACAGTCCCAGAGCGTGCCTCATCGTGCATTTCCTACAGGTCTACGCCCTGTCAAATCCCCCCAAGGAACCTCGAACGCACGCTTGGTCATGCCTTCTACAGTTCCTGGAAAACGCTAATCTGCCAGAGCGCGTCGCGGGCGCAGTCTGATCCGCGGACTCGTCCTTTTGAGCGGCCTGCGCAAAGCAGGGTTGGAAGTGTCGTGGTAAGAGATCATGAGTCCTGTCTCTTCCTGCCAAGGCCGACTACAGTGAGCCCAAAGGGTAGGGTATGGTTTGACAACCATCGAGCCTCGAGATACAGGAACCTGACCAAGAGTTTGTTTTGCCAAGCAGGATTGCGGTGGAGGTCCGAATTAGTTTTCGCTGGGACTACTCTCTCTGCCACGCGTTTGCCCAAAGCCAATGGGAACAAGAGCGTGTTCGCATATGATATCTTCTCAATACAAAAGTTCGCAGCAGTGAAGGCCCCGACGCAATTCGGGAACAGTAAAGCGATGGGCGGTGTGAATGGCCTGGTCATGTCGGCCGCGCAGCCAGTCGTAAGCGGGCAAGCGGAGGAAAAGACATCCGCCTGGTTTGAGGACCCGGTGAAACTCCTTCAATGCCTGGCCATAGTTCCCCACAGCACGATGATACAGTACGTCAAAGGAAGTGATCAGGTCAAAGCATTCGTCGGCGAAGGGAAGCGAAACGATCGTCGCCTGACCCAAGCGGACAACCCTCGTTTCTGGCAAAAACGCAGAGCCAACCTCGACAGATCACAACCTGTGACCGTGCCACAAGGTGCAAGATACCCCGTAGCTGCACCTGTTCCGCAGCCAGCATCCAGAATGTGCAGATCGCGCCGGTGCGGGTAACAGTGGGAGACTAGCATGATGGTAATCCGCTCCATGCCTACATACCACCAGTGCCGGTCTTCTACGGAAAACATGATCTCGTACTCTTTTGGGTCCATTCAACGATTCCTGCTCGTCACTTGAATTGTGCCCAGCAGAGCTGCATCGTTGGGAAGTGGATTCCCAGACATGTCGCTGGCTGGCAAGCGGGCCATGGTCGCCAGCAGGTAGAAACCGACTTCAAGCTGGTATTCACCCGACGGGCTGTCGAGGGGTACCGCCAGCGAGTGTACATCGAGGATGACTTGCCCCGGTTGCCAGTAACTGGTGGGATAGTGTCCGCCATCGGGCTGGCCATCGTGCCCGGCCCAGAGAGGACCGGTCGTAGCCGAATTGTGCTCGCTCAATAGATGTACAAAGACGGTGTAGTCGTCCTCCAGTGGGGTCAGAGCCTGCCAGTGCAGGGTGAGGTAGAGCGTCTCACCCGCTGCGACCTCCCTGGTGTCCAGCGAATAGCCCGTCAGTCGGACGGCGTCACCCCATACAGCGTCGGCAGGATGGTCAGGGGCCGGGGCGGGTGTATCAGTGGCGGGCAGGCGATAGGCTGCCGCGTAGGGACGCCCGTAGTCATCGGCCAGGTTCCAGATCACCTCTCCGTCGGGCCGAGAGCGCTGCAAAATGGGAAGGGTCGCTGTGTCCTCTTGGAGGAGAACGATCACAGTCGCCGTCCGCCCCGGAGGGGGATAGAGTAGCCCCGCACGCCCATCATAAGAGGTGAAAGGACGGTGCACCAGGAATTGGAGCGTGTAATGGTCGCTGGCTGTGGGTGTGAGGTAGACGTCCTCGTCCCTGGGAAAAGTGTTGACCTGTTCAGCGATTTCTACCAACCCCACATCGTAGGCGTAAAACAGGTCGGGACTGCGGCCCCAGGTGTAAAAGTAAGCTCGCGCCGTCGAGACGGTGGAGAAGGCCAAGCCAATCATCAACAGTAGGGCAATCCATGACCTTGGGTGTTGGACTTTGGATTGCAGAAATCTCCAATCTCCGATTCCGTGTATCAAATACTCGATTCCCAGCGCACACAGGAGAGCTACGGCCGGCGTCGCGCCGATGGCTCGACCAAAATGGGGTGCGTGCTCGGTGATGATGGTAGGCAGGATCATCACAATGAGCCAGAGCAAGGGCAGCAGTGGCCTGATGTGACCGCGAAATGATTCGATCAGCGCCCAACCCAAACCAACCAGGAAAAGGAGTGCCAGGAAAGGATCGAATACTGGACGGCCAATTAGGTTGCTGCGGGGATTGGCATCGCCCTCGACAAAGAACATGCCTAGCACGCGGAGCAGGTTGTCGGCCACTGCCTGGCGGGAGCTAGCTACGCTCATGGGTCGCTGCAAAAAGTTGGCAAGATGGGTTACAAAGTAGATGACTATGGGGGCCGCGACCAGTAAAGTGACGAGGGCGGTCAGTGCCAGGCCACGCCAATGACGCCGTAAGAAACCCCGTTCCATGACTACGGCGCACCCGATGTACAAAATAGCCAGGATCGGCACAAAGTATCCGGCCTTGTAAGTGTAGAGGCTGCCGCCCAGGGCCAGGCCGGTCAGGACAAATGCCAACAGACGATCGGAGTTCAAGCCCCAGGACAGTGCAGCAAAGGCCAGGGTGGCGAAAAAGGGCACCAGAATCGGCTCCATGCCGATGCGGCTAAAGCTGACATGCCAGTACAGAATCGCAAGCACTAGGGCTGCACCCAGGCCTACTACCCAGCTCCGAAAGAGCTCACGGCCCAGATACCAGACCAGCGGTACTGTCAGCATTCCGACGATTGCCGACAACAAACGGATGGCCCATGGCTTCTGTCCAAACAAGCCGAGGGTGAAGGCCACCAGGTAGATGGCAATGGGCTCCTCCCCCATGTCGTCTTCAAAAAACAGTTGGGGTGCCGCACCCCCGAGGAGCGCACGGGCGGTGACACCCTTGAATCCCTCGTCAAAATGGAGACCGGGTGGCAGGGTTTTGAGAGAGCAAAGCCGGAGAGCCGCAGCGAGCAGAATGATGAGGAGAAGGGCAAGGGCTTCCCAGGTCAACCAAGGTTTTGCGTTCTCTGTATCTCTGCGGTTGAATGTTTTGTTCACCATTCACACTATTGCCCGCTACGCGTCGGGGCCGTGCTCGGGCTCTCGATGAGCCTTGAGATTCTACTATCTATTCTTCCAGTATACCACCTTCGGCAGAGATGATCAAAGACGCAGGCTGACCCATGGCCTTTGCGCGAGCCGAGCACTAGAAGGAACCGGCTCACAGGAGAAGGCCAGAGTCCTTTGCTTGGAAGAACACCGCCGCTTGCGGCCGAGTTTTCACCACGCAGACTCTACTTCTGGAGGGGATATAGAAGGTGCGCCCAAGGGACCTCAGATCCGCGTCAGGGCAGTACCCCCCGCAGTTCCTCCAGGTAGGGCTCCACCTCGCTCGCCGCTTCGGGATTAAGCTCCAGATAGATCTCGAAATGATCCCTGGCCTCGGCAAAGCGCTCCAGTTCCAGATAGGTCAGCGCCAGGTTCCAGTGGGCCGAGGCGAACCCGGGCTCCAGCGCCAGGGCCGACTCGTAGGCATCGGCAGCCAGTTGGGGCTCGTCCAGGTGATTGCGGGCCAGGCCCAGGAAGAACTGTGCCTCGCTCAAGGCAGGATCCTCCTCCAGGGCCAGTTCTAGCTGGACAGCGGCCTCGTCCCAGGCTTCCCGCTCGACGGCATCCTCGGCGCGCAGTAAGTAGCTGGCCGGGCTGTCGCGCTGGACGCTGGTCGCCAGGGCTACGCCGCCTGCCAGCAGCAGCACGGCCACGGCCAGGGCCAGCCAGTACCGCCCCAGCCGGTTCTCGTCCACCAGTTGCATGGCGACGGGATCTAGTTTGTAGCTGGGCATCAGAAACCAGCCCAGGCAAAAGCCGCTCACCAATCCCCCAAGGTGGGCCATGTTGTCGATGGCCGGCTGGGTAAAGCCCAAGACCAGGTTGATGACGATCAAGAAGGCGATATTGGCCAGGCGCCGTTGTCCCCAGGCACCCAATTGCTGGCGGTGGCGCAGGAAAAAGGCAGCGAGGGCGCCAATGATGCCAAAGATGGCGCCCGAGGCGCCGGCCGACAGGCTGTCGCTGAAAGCGTAGCTGGCCAAACCGCCAAACAGTCCGGACAGGATGTAAATAGCCAGGAAGCGCCGCCAGCCCAGCAGCCGTTCCAGCTCCGTGCCAATGACGACCAGGGCATAGCCATTGAAGGCCAGGTGCATGATACCAATGTGCAGGAACATGGCGCTAAAGAGCCGCCAGTACTCGCCCTGAGCAATCAGGGGGTTGACCTTGGCGCCCAGGCGGACCAGGACCTCACTGTTGGTGGAGCCGCCGACCAGAGTCTCCAGGGCGAACACGACGAGGATGATGCCCAGCAGGACCCAGGTAACGACCGGTCTGTTGAGCGGCAAAGCCAAAGAAACGCGACGCGGTTGGGAGTCGAAGGGCTCCGTCACAAGCTGACCCTTCGGGGCACAGTGCGGCAGTGCTCGGCGCGCATGATGGCCACGACGTCGTCCACCGCGATGTCCAGGGCATCGCGCGCATTGACGACGACGTAGTCAAAGTCGGGAATGAGGGCCATCTCCTCCTGGGCCGTCTCCAGCCGCTGCGCCAGCGCCTCTTCCGACTCGGTCCGGCGCTCGCGCAGGCGGGCCACCAATTCCTCCCTCGACTCGCAGTTGAGAAAGATGGTGATGGCCTCCGGGAGCATGGCTTTCACCTTCCTGGCTCCCTGCACATCCACGCGCATCACGACATCCTGTCCCGATGCCAGCGCCTGGCGGATGTGGGCCTTGGGCACGCCCTTGTGCTGACCATAGACGAGCGCGTGCTCCACCAGCTTGCCCTCGGCGATCATCCGCTCAAACTCGGCGGTCGTATAAAAGTAATAGTCCACCCCATGGATCTCGTCGGCTCGGGGAGAGCGATCGGTGGCCGTGACCACAAAGTCAAAGGGGTAACCCCGCTCCTTCATGCGCTGGACGACCGAGTCCTTGCCTGCGCCCGATGGGCCCGAGATGACGACCAGCAGCGGAGACTGCTCCTGGTAGAATGGATCTGCCGAGTGTGCAATGTCTGTCATGCCTGTCCGTCCTGTGAAAACGAAAACTTGGCGGCGAGGCCAGTTTTCAGTATAATTCACGGTAAGAAGCTGACAAGATCGAGGTGAGGAATCATGCCCATTTACGAATACCGCTGCCAGGACTGCCGTCGCCGGGTCAGTCTCTTTTTCCGGTCCTTTTCAAAAATTGAGGATGAGCCCACCTGTCCGCGCTGTGGCGGCACCCACCTGGTTCGCATGATCTCACGGGTAGCGGTCATCCGCTCTGAGGGCAGCCGTCTGGACGACCTGGGCGATCCCTCGATGATGGGCGACCTGGACGAGGACGATCCCAAGAGCATCGCTCGCTGGATGCGCAAAATGAGCGCCGAGACAGGCGAGGAGATGCCCGGGGAGTTCGACGAGGTCATAGACCGGCTGGAGAGCGGCCAGAGCCCCGAAGAGATCGAAGGAGCCATGCCCGACCTTGCCGGCGACTTGGGTGGCGGCATGGAGGACTTGTGATGCGTTCGAGGCGCAGGGCACCCTCCTCGGCCCGCAGCAAGCCAGAGTCCCGGGCCCGCTAGAACCGCTCAAACCGCTCGATGTCCAGGACAAAGATCGTAGCGCCCCCCACCTGGATCTCCACCGGAGAGGGCACGTACATCTCCCCTGGCTCCATCACGGGGGGCAGCGGGTTTACCAACTGTCGCCGGGTGTGACAGTTCTCCCGGATTAGCTGCATCACTGCAGGAACATTTTCCTCCATGGTGCCAATGAAAACCGTGGCGTTCCCCTGGCGCAGGAACCCGCCTGTCGTACTGATGGTCGTCGCCCGGTAGCCGGCCGCGGTCAGAACATCCACCAACCGACTAGCATCGTCGTGGTTGACGATCGCCATGATCAACTTTCTCTCGCTCACGTTCCCTCCCCACTCGTCGCTGAATCTCGCCGGGCCATGACCAGATCTTGGATGGTGACTTGTACCTCATCGATCTCCCGACTGGCATCCACTACAACCCAACGTTCCGGCTCCTGAGCGGCCATGGCCAGGTATCCAGCACGTACCCGTTCGTGATACGCAAGCTCCTTCTGCTCCATCCGGTTCCAGGCGTCGCCGCTGCCCCCCATTTTTCGCCGCAGGCCGAGTTCAACCGGCACGTCGAAATATAAGGTCAGATCTGGTACAAGCCCGCCGGTGGCAAAGCGGCTGACAGCCAGAAGAACGTCCAGATCGAGTTGATACCCATAGCCCTGGTAGGCCATGCTCGAATCAGCATAGCGGTCGCTAAACACGATGCCGCCCCTTGCCAGATGGGGGCAGATCACCTGGCCCACGTGCTGCGCCCGCGCCGCCGAAAAGAGCAGGAATTCGGTCGGCGGCAACATCTCGGTGTGCCCCGGGTCGAGCAGGATATTGCGCACCCGCTCACCAATCGGCGTACTGCCTGGCTCCCGCGTGGTCAGCACATCGTGGCCCTGTTCCCGAAGATAGTCAGCCAGGGCTCGCATCTGGGTGGTCTTGCCGGAGCCTTCCGGCCCTTCAAAAGTGACGAAAAGACTCAAGGTGTCTTTCCCCTCGTTCGTGCTGGAGCGACATCCAGCAGATAGCCATGGGCCATCTCGCACTCAAGCCAAATGCGCGGTTCGGCGGTTTTCACCCGGGAATCGCCGGCCAGGGATCACGTTAGATCAAAGGACAGAGATCTACTGGTTAAGAAACGGTGGTTGGTACATGGTACACAGCAAGTGACCGCCCATATTATACCCGAAAAACCTGCGTCACGCAACATAGAAATACAAACTGGGCCAGTCTCCAGAAAGACCGACCCAGTTTTCCCTGATAAGGATAAGTGGCCTATGTCGTCGCCGCTGCCAGGTGGCGCCCATCCCCACCAGGTTTCGCAGGAACTACTATTTCTAGCTCCTGCCGCTGGCGGAACTGGCGGGTATAGAGGTCATAGTACGCCCCACCCACGTCCAAGAGCTGCTCGTGGGCCGATCTTTCCGGGGTACTGGCGGCCCGCTCCACGATCTCGCCATCCTGCAGAACCAGCAGTTGATCGGCATTGCGGATGGTGCTCAGGCGGTGGGCGATGACAAAGCTGGTCCGGCCCTGCAGCAACCGGGCCAGCGCCCGCTGGATCAACAGCTCGGTACGGGTATCCACACTGCTCGTCGCCTCGTCCAGGATCAGCAGGCGGGGGTCAGCCAGGATGGCCCGGGCGATAGAGATGAGCTGCCGCTGGCCCTGGCTCAGGTTGCGCCCCTGCTCCGAAAGCTCGGTTGTCGTAGCCCTCCGGCAGCTTGGTCGATGAACTCATCGGCGTTGGCCAGCTTGGCCGCCTCGATCACCTCTTCGTCGCTGGCCTCCAGCCGCCCGTAGCGGATGTTCTCCATGATGGTGCCGCTGAACAGGAATGTATCCTGCAAGACGATGCCCATCTGGGAACGCAGGCTGGCCCGGGTGACCTCGCGCACGTCCCGGCCGTCGATCCGGACCGAGCCCTCCACCGCCTCGTAAAAGCGGCCCATGAGGTTGACCAGCGTCGTCTTGCCCGGCACCTGTCGGCCCCACCAGGGCCACGGTCTGGCCTGGCTCGGCCACCAGGCTCACGTCGCGCAGCACCGGCTCCTCCGGCTTGTAATGGAACGACACACCGTCAAAGGCTACACGACCGGCTATGGGCGGCATCTCCACCGCATCGGCAGCGTCCGCCAGGTCGGGCTCGGTGTCCAGCAGTTCAAAGATGCGCTCCGAACCAGCCAGCGCCGACTGCAATTGGGCATAGAGCTGGGCCAACTGCTGGACCGGCTGGAAAAAGCGCCGCACGTAGACCAGGAAGGAGACGATGACGCCCACTGTGATGAGCGGCGGTGTTTGCAGGGCCAGGTAGCCGCCAAAGCCGAGCACGATGGCCAGGCCGATGGTGCTCAACACGTCCAGTGCCGGCGATAAAAGCGGCGACGACTCCCTGGGCGCTGACGTTGGCATCGCGGTTGGCCCGGTTTAGCTCGTCAAAACGCTCGATATTCTCGTCCTCCCGGGCAAAGGCCTGGGCCACCCGCACGCCCGAGATGTTCTCCTCCAGATCGGCGCTCACACTGCCGATGGTCTTTCGCGTCTTGCGGAAGGCGTGGCGGGCGCGGCGCGAGAGCAGGATCGATACGGCGAACATGAAGGGCAGGATGACAAAGGTCGCCAGGGCAAGCTGCCAGTTCAGGCGGAACATGGCGATCACAATGCCCACGATCAGCAGCACGCTGCCGAGTGTCTGCACCAATCCGGCATTGATCACCTGGCCGATGGTGTCCACGTCATTGGTCAGGCGGCTCATCAGGTCTCCGGCCTCGTGTTCGTCAAAGTAGGTCAGCGACAGGCTCTGGATCCGGTCAAAGATCTGCGAGCGCAGCCGGTAGAGCACCTTGTTGCCGACGATGATCATGCCATAGAACTGGCCATAGTTGGTCGCCCACGAGCCCAGGTAGGCGGCCAGTAGCAGCAGCATGGTCCTCGTCAGCCCCTGCCGGTCGCCCTCGACGATGAACTGGTCGATGGCCAAGCCGATCAGGTAGGGAGCCAGCCAGTTGCAGCAGCGTACCCACGACCAGCAGGACCGCTACGCCCAGCAGCGCCAGCCGGTAGGGCTTGAAAGTAGAGCGCCAGGCGCCGCAGCACCTGCCCGCTATCGTGGGCCTTTTCTTCCTCGCGTGCTCGCCATGCGGTGCATCGGTCCGCCACCAATCATCGGACCACCTCCTCTCCAACCAACGTGGGGGGTACCGATGCCTTTGCAGTACCCGGGACTTGGGCGGCGGCATCCTCACACAGCTCCGGCATCAGGTCGCACTCGCTCTGGAGCTGCGAGCTATAGATCTCGGCATAGATGGCGCTGTCGCGCATCAGATCCTCGTGGGTGCCCGTGGCCGCAATCCGGCCGCCCTCTAGCACCAGGATTGCATCGGCGTCGCGCACGGTGCTGATGCGCTGGGCGATGACAAAACTGGTGCGGCCCACCATCAGCTTGTCCAGCGCCTGCTGGATGTGGTACTCGGTCTCGACATCCACGCTGCTGGTACTGTCGTCCATGATCAGGATGCGCGGGTCCAAGGAGCAGCGCCCGGGCGATGGCAATGCGCTGCTTCTGCCCCCCAGACAGGGTCACGCCCCGCTCGCCCACTTCCGTTTCGTAGCCGTCGGCGAACTCGATGATAAAGTCGTGGGCCTCGGCCGCCTTGCGCGGCAGCCATGACCTCCTCCATTGTCGCCTCGGGACGGCCGTAGGCGATGTTCTCGCGGATGGTGCCCGAAAACAGTGTCGTCTCCTGCATCACCATGCCGATCTGCGAGCGCAGCGAATCCAGCGTCACGTCGCGCACATCCACGCCGTCGATCTTGACCGCGCCGCGGGTCACGTCGTAAAAGCGGGGCATCAGGTTGATGATCGTACTCTTGCCCGATCCGGTCGCGCCCAAGCAGTGCAATCACCTGACCCGGCTCTGCACTAAATGACACATCCTTCAGCACCCAATCATCGGTGGCCGCCGTGGGCGAGCCTCAGGTCCGCCCATGCCCATCCCCATGCCCATACCGCCCCCACCCATCATCCCTCCAGCCCCTGTCCTGGGCGGAGACGAAGGATCAGGCGAGGTACCACCCGGCCGGGGTCGCCGGCGGCGACCGCGTTTCCCGGCCGCTTTCGATTCCGCGTCCTCCCCATCCCCTGGCGCAGGGTCCTCATCCTTCGGACCAAAGTAGCGGAACCAGACCTCCTCAAAGACCACACTGCCCCTCGACCGGCGGCAGGTCGCCGGCGTCCGGCTTTTCCACCACCTCCGACTGGGCGTCCAGGATCTCGAACACCCGGTCGGCGCTGGCCGCGGCCTGGGAGACCATGGCGATGATCATGCCCAGCATGAACAGCGGGAACATGGCCATCATCAGGTAGCTCTGAAAGGCCACCAGCTCGCCGATGGTCAGCCGCGCGCCGATGACCTGCAAGCCGCCGATCCAGATCACGGCCAGGGTACCCAGGTTGGCCATCAGAAAAATCAGGGGAAAAGCCAGGGCGATCTGTTTGCCCACATCGATGCTCTCGTCCATCAGGTCCTGGTTGGCCGTCTCGAACGTGTCCCCGCTCGTAGGGCTCGCGGGCAAAGGCCTTGACCACGCGCACCCCGGCCAGGTTCTCCTGCAGCACCGTATTGAGATGCGACAGGTACTGCTGCACCTTGGTGAACAGCGGGCGCAGCGCGGGTGGCAAAGTAGATAAAGATGGCCATCGTCAGCGGCATGAGGACGACCATGATCAGAGCCAACTGCCAGTCGAGGGAAAAGAGCAGGATCAGGCTGCCGACGATCATGATCAGGGCGGTGAGGAACATGATGAACCCCCGCCCCACGAACATCTGTACCCGGTCCACGTCGCTGGTAGCTCGGGTCAGCAACTGGCCGGTCTGGGCCCGGTCGTGGTAACCAAAAGATAGCTTGTGAATCTGCTCATACAGGATATTGCGCATGTCGTAGGCAACGCTCTGCTGACGCTTTGGCCGCCCAAAAACCCTGCAGGAAGGAAAACAGCGCTCGCGTCAGCGCCACGCCGACGATGACCAGCGCACCCACCACGATCACGCCCGCCACCTTGGCCGTGATGCCCTCGTCGATGATCCGTCCCGTGATGGCCGGGATCACCAGGTTCAGCAAGGTCGACAGCAGCAGGGTGACAAAGGTACCCGTTGCCAGCAGCCAGTACGGTTTCAGATAACCAAGTGCTCTTCCCAATGATTTCATACTCATCTCCTACCTGGCCGCGCCAAGCCCGATCCTCCCGCAGGCTCCATATGGGACTTGGCACTCACCCGGCGCGTTTTTTTCTCGTCACTCATCTGAGTCGCAGGGCAAAGCCTGCGGGAGGATTGTTTCTCTCAGGAAGCTGTCCACAAGGGACCCGCCAACCCTTCCATCAGCAAATCCACGATCCGTTCAAACTGCTCCACCGGCGACGGCTCGTCGCCATCGTCGCCACAAGCCACGATCCGCCGGAAATAGGCCATCCGCAACAGGTCCGCCATCAGCTCCGCGTCCACGTCGGCCCGGACCTCGCCACAATCCTGCGCCTCCCGCACCAACTCGCTGAAAAAACCAAACAGCGCCCGCTTGCCCCGCTGGGGCGGCGGAACGGGATGGTGCAAGTGATGGGCAAAGGCCCGCCGGAAGAGGCGCATGTCCTGGGCCACCTGCTCGTGCGTCAGCCGCATCAGCAACTTGATGCGGGCCACCGGACTGGCCGGCGCCCCCTGGCTGACTTCCAGCGCCTCGCGAAGGCGCCCCACGTGCCACACAGACAGGTCATCCAGCAGCGCCTCTTTCGAGGTAAAATAGTTGAAAAAGGTACCCTTGGCCACGTCCGCCCGGCCGGTGATCTCTTCCACCGTCGTGGCACTGTAGCCCTTCTCCCGAAAGAGACCCAACGACGCCTCTAGCAGCGCCTGGCGCGTCTCCAGTTTTTTCCGTTCGCGGCGGGATAGTGTTTGCTCCATCATCCACCCTCAATTTGTGACCAAACTACAAATTTGACCAAGGTCATATTTTACCCGGGCGGCGTTAGTTTGTCAAATCAACAAGCTATCCTGGTCATGGGCACGTCCCCCCGGTATCCATAGGCCAATCAATCGATTACGTCAACTTGTCCGGTGAGTTGGACCGAGGGGTTGCGCAGATACCCGGATGATGGTATACTCTATGCGATCCTCGAATACTATGGTGGCAGAGTGTTGCCCAGGGAGATTCCAGACGAAAGATCCTGTTGATAGCGGTAGGTAGAGAACCGGACAGATGCGGCCGCAGCCCAACAATCTGCTGAGGGGGGAAGCACGATGAAGGTGCCCAGTGTGAGAACAGCCCAACGGACGACCGCGATTGCCCTGCTAGCACTCTCGTTTTTTCTTCTCCTGGCACTACAGATGAGCTCAGTGCTGGCCCAAGAGTCTTCCGACGATGTTTGGGTCCTGACCGAAACCCTGGTCAATCCCGCAGGCGCAAAAACAGAGTTTATCGGCGGAGGAGCAGATCCAACCTGGTTTCCAGAGCCACGGTTTGAGGGAAAGCGCGACCGGTGGACCATTACCGAGTCGGCTTTCCGCATCGACACTCGGGATGTTGACCACGGGTATGAATACCACAATGTGAGTCTTCTGGCTGACTTTGAGCCGCCGCCGGCCGTCCTCGTCCCCGGGGAGAAGGTCGAGTTGACCGTTACGGGTAGTTACAGCGGCACGGTAGCAGAAGGGCGAGCGGGGCCGGGCTACCAGTTCTGGTACACCGGCGAGGGCATAGCAGTGGTGCCAGATTCCGTACTCGGCTTTGCTCCGTGGAATATCTACTGGGATGGCAGGGAATCCGCCACCTACACCCTCGACGTCCCCCAGACCAGGAGCGGGGTAGAAATAAAAGTACACGCTGGCTTGTGGAATGCAGAGCCCGCTCAAGTCGTCTGGATATACCAGGCCCAGCAAAGGCCTGAGGGTCAGGGGGCAGAAGAGGGCTCTGGTACGGGAACAGGCACAGAGACTGGAACGGGTACGGCGGACCGGCACCGGAACCGGAACTGAAACCGGCACGGGCGCTGGTACTGGCACGGGAACAGGCACAGAGACTGGAACGGGTACAGGGACTGGGACCGGCGCCGGAGCCGGAACTGAAACCGGCACGGGCGCTGGTACTGGCACGGACACGGGCACAGGGACCGGCACGGGTACAGGGACCGGTACTGGCACCATCCCGCCCACAACACCCGGCCAGTATCCACCGGGCGTCCAGTACCCACCGGGCGCCGTCTGCGGCGTCTACACGGGTGCGACGGTGCCGGTACCCACTGGCGGGGGTACAGGCGGCGCAGACAGCGGCGCGGCCCCCTGGGATACGGCCCAGGGCCAGGGCTGCTTTGACCGCTGGATCGCCGAGACCGAAGCACGCCTCAACGGCTACGACGGCGACGACGATTTCAACGCCCGCAAGCGCTGGACCGTCAACGAGTACGGTGTGTTTGAGGGCAACCCTACCCTTGGCCCCACTTCTCTCGCAGCGCCGGACAATTTCGGCCAGTTCAACAACAATCGTTACTGGTGGATGTGGGAGCACTACAAGGGCGACTCGGTCTGGGACTGGGGCTGGCCCAACTGGATCGGCGCCCAGGTACCGCCCCTGCGGCCCTACGTCACCCGCTGCCTGCAGGAGACCGGCGCCACGGCACTGCCCCTGACTGTCATCCCCGCCAGCGGCTTCTGGGTCCGGTCTACCGTCCCCGGCAACGACTTCACCCCGCCGCCCTTTGGCGCCTTCCCCGAACCCGCGCCCGTGGGCCAGATGGCCCTCCAGGCCGGCCAGCGTCTGGTGCCTCAAGGCGCGCTGGTCCAATTGCCCGTATACCTGATTAACGGCGCCAACGTGGCCAACGCCAATTTTAACGTCGTCTACGATGCCGGCGTCGCCCGTCCCGAGGGCGACCTTGTCAAAGGCGCGATCCTCGGCCAGGCCCTCTTTGAGTCCAATACCGCCGAGACCAACCGGATCCGCGCAGGCTTCTCGCAGCAGAACGGCATCTATGGCACCGGCGCGGTAACCTACATCCCCTTCCGCGCCGTCGGCCCGCCCGGCTCTCGAACCGACCTCTGCCTTGAGGTGACTACCATCAACGACCCCGGCGGCACCGTGCTGGCCATCGACCGCATCCACGGCTTTATCGAGATTGTCAACGCCGATGGCAGCGGTACCGGGGGTACCGGTCCCGGCAGCAACGGCATCCTACCCGGCGATTGTGTTCAGGACGGCATCCTTGACGAGCGCGACGCCGCCTGCGCCCTCCAGATGTCGGTCGGCTTGCGGCCGGAACTGCCCTGGATGGACATGGATGGTAGCGGCGACGTCACTTCCCGCGATGCTACCATCATCCTGCAGCGGGCCAACGTCTCGCTGGCTGGCCAATAGGAGGAGTACCCATGACCAGGTCCACGGCTCGCTTGCTGGTTCTCTCGCTGTTGCTGACAGCCGCCCTCGTTGCGGGGCCCGTTGCCTCCGCCCAATCTCTGACGGTCTCTGTCGAACCGGCCCAGGCCCCATCCGGGCAGACTGTCGATATCCCCATCCTGGTGAAGGGCTCGCCTGGCTTCTCGGCCATGCACCTGGAGCTGACCTATGATCCCCAGGTGCTGGCCGTGGAGGCTGTGGAACCCGGCGATCTGGTGGCGGGTAACGCGCTGACAGCATTTAACACCAATGAGCCCGGGCGCGTGGTCATTAGCGTGGCCGCGGGCGCGCAGGTAGAGGGCGATGGCACCCTGGCTGTGGTGCACTTTCTGGTCGACGGTGAGCGGGGCCAGACCAGCCCCTTGGCTCTGGAGTATCCCAAGGCATGGCAGGAATCGGGCTTTGACCTCGTCGTGGACCTCGAACCTGGCGAGTTTACCGTAGCGGCGGACAGCATGCCCCTGCTGCTGGCAGCCGTGGCCTGCCTGCTGATGCTGGTGCTCTTGCTGGTGGTGGTGCTTCTGATACGGCAACGTCGCCAGCGGAAAACCCAGCCACCACCGCAACCATACCCGGTCGCTCCCCGGCCGCAGCAGCCCCCAGCGCCGGTGGTGCCGGGCCAGAGACCCAAGTTCTGCGGCAACTGTGGCCAGGCCTTGGAGCCCAGCAAGCGCTTCTGCATTCACTGCGGCCATCCCGTCGGCGGCTAGGTGAGACAGATGCAGCGCAATGATCTGTGCCTATTGTAGCGCCGGACTGATACCGGGCGCCCGCTTCTGCGGCGACTGTGGGTAGCCCATCCTGGTTGCTTGACCCCTGACCGGGCCGCCAGCCGCGACCTGTACCCACTGTGGCGCGGTCCTGGCACCGGGGCCAGCTTCTGTGCCGACTGCGGACAGCCGCTGGCAGGTGCCCTCACCCCACCGCCCTTTGCGCCCGTGCCCGCAGCCGCCCATTCTCGAGAGTGTGCGCGCTGGCCGCTGGGTGGCCTTTGCCCATAGCTGAGACAGCAACGGAGATGTGCGCATGGACGGCCAGGATGCGGCCAACATCTCTGCCATACCGCTGCAGGGTGGTAAACCAGTCTCGCTGGTTTCCAGTCCTCATCGAGACACTGACCCAACCTGGACGCGCTAGGGCCTGTTTTTGTCAACTGAAAAGAGGTTCTTCCGCAATTTTCGTGAAATTGCGGTCTGCAGTGTGCGAGTATAATAGGGACTTTACCAAACAGGAGGAACGTCCCCATGCTTGCCCAAGTGCTCTTGCCGTGCTCGACCAATCTGGAGCTTGACGAAGCAGTTGTTGAGGATGAAGTGATCACCGTAACGGTCAACTCGCAGCGGACAGACGCAGGCTGTCGGACATACCATCAATCGTCTGCGCGGGTACAGAGCCGCTATTGGCGAATAGTGGCCGATTTATCGTGTGCCGAACGCAGTGTTCGACTTCACTTGCGAGTCCGTCCCTTCTTCTGTGACAATGCAGTGTGCAAACGCAAGACCTTTGCCGAAAGGTTTCCAGGAATCGTTGCACCCTATTCCCGGCGAACCAGTCGCCTGGCTGCCACACGGCGTCGGTATACGTGAAGAGAAAGAAGATGATTCACTGCTGACCAAGTTAGAACAAAGACAACAAGGATACTCGGGCTCGCGTCCATTGGTCAGCCGTTGGGCGGCGCAGATGCGCAAGCAGGAGCCCACGCTCTCAACAGATGCTCAAGTGCATGTCAAACCGAAAAGGCAGGTGAAACGA
The DNA here is from genome assembly GCA_963700285.1 of uncultured Chloroflexia bacterium. GTDB lineage: Bacteria > Chloroflexota > Anaerolineae > JAAYZQ01 > JAAYZQ01 > CAWANP01. Next base: position 802,776 of record CAVOXA010000010.1, read on the forward strand.
GCCTGGTCGGCACGGTACGCCGTTTGGTTGCTTTTCAGCCAGCTAGAAACATTGTCTGCGACCGCTATGCCAAGTCCATGGAACCTTGGTTGACCGCTGTGATTGAGTCCAAGATTCCAGAACTGAATGGCTTTGCCCGAAGCCTCAGTCGAGACAAAGATGCGGTTCTCGCTGCTTTGTCATTGCCTTGGAGCAACGGGCAGGTTGAAGGACAAGTCAACCGTCTGAAACTGATCAAACGTCAGATGTACGGGCGGGCCAAGTTCGATCTGCTCCGCTTGCGGGTCTTGGCCCACTCATGATCGTAGCTTTCACGGAAATTGCGGAAGAGCCCCCTTGGGCTTGGCACGCCATGTGGGCCGTACCTTTCTCCACCCCGATGGCACCGACCACGCTCTCTTGGCACGCCTCTATCCCTATGGTTCCCCCCTCTGGAAAGAACACTGCGACGCCCGCAAAAATGCTGTCGAGGACGAAACAGTCAGACCACCCGTTTGGGCCTCAAGCGCATCTGGTCCTATGGCCTGGCCGGGGCCACAGCCGACATTGCCTTTGCCGACTTGCTCATCAACTTGCGTACCCTTGGCCGACTGGTCCAGGAGGCTACTCTGCTCTGTGACTAACCATCCACCCACGGCAAATCCGTGGGCGGATGCCTAATCGCCTGCCCTATACCTGCCTGCTGCAAACACCCTCCCGCTGCGGGCCGTTGGCCCCTGCCTACCTGTCTCCCCCGCGCCCCACTGCCGTTCCCTTGACTCCCACCTCAGCCTCTCACAAGTGCCGCTGTCGACTTTTCGACCAAAACCAGACCCGACACCAAGCCACAGCAGCGAATTGTCGCTCCCTTGCCCAGCAATCGTTGCACCCCACAACCCTCGAGATTCGTCCAAAAACTCGCTTAACCCTCGCATCCCACTGCCCCTACACCTCATCTTCTACCAGACTACTACCAGTGCCCACAATTGCTGCGCTATGCCTCCAACTTTTTTCTTTCCCCTCTAGAACCTTTCACGCTATAATCCGTATAGACAGTGCATGGAGGACGATGGATGGACCAAGAGCAGACCTGGATCGAAGGCGCGCTCAAGGGGGACACAGCGGCCTTTGGCCGGCTGGTAGAGGCCTATGAGCGGCCGGTTTACAATCTGACCTATCGCATGTTGGGCGATCCCGCCGAGGCGGAGGACGCCGCCCAGGAGACCTTTCTGCGGGCCTACACCAAGCTGGCCACCTACCAGCCCAGCCGCAAGTTCGTCAACTGGCTGTTGTCCATTGCCTCGCACCACTGCATCGACCGCCTGCGTAAGAGGGGGCGGGCGCCGCAGCTCTCGCTGGAGGGGCCACTGCCGCCCCAGTGGCTGACCAGCAGCGCGCCGCGGCCCGACGAGGTGGTGGACAGGAAGCAGAAGCGCGAGCGCGTGCGGGATTCGCTGGAGACGCTGCCACCCGACTATCGGGCGGCCATCGTGCTCCGCTACTGGTACAACTACTCCTACCAGGAGATCGCCGGCCTGATGGACACCACCGAGAGCGCCATCAAGTCGCGCCTTCACCGGGCGCGGCGGATGCTGGCCGGGCAGCTGGAAGCCGCTTAGAGGAAGAATGATTGAACCACAGAGACACGGAGAACACAGAGAAAGCTCAGAAGGTTTTGGGGTTCTCTGCGTCCTCTGCGTCTCCGCGGTGAAAGTACAGGGACAGACCGGGCACGGGGGAGAGACGTGATGGATGATGCGATGGAATGCAAGCAAGGCGAACAGATGACGATGCTTATGTCACTGTCCCTGGACGGCATGTTGGATCGGGATGGCCAGCACCGCTTGGAGCGGCATGTGGCTGCCTGCGCCTCATGTCGGTGGGAATGGCAGGCCATGCGCCAGGTATCGAACCTGTTCGAGGCGGAACCAATGGTTGGTCCACCTTTAGGCTTTGCTGTCCGCATCGAGCGGCGGTTGGAGGCGAAGGCTGTGCAGCGGAAGCGGACCTTTGGCGGTGCGGCGGTGGTGACAAGCTGGCTGTCGCTGGCGGGCATGACGGTCGGCGCCGTGGTGCTGGTCGTTCTCGGGGTCATGGGCTGGCAGTGGTTCGGCTCGCTGGGCTCAGTACAGACGGGGGCCAGCGCCCTGTCGCAGGTAGCCGGCAACGTGGGCCTGCTGGGTAGGGGAGCCAGTTTCTTCTTGGGCGAGGCGCTGCTGCGTTATGGCCTGCCCCTGGTGGCCCTGCTGGCCGTTGGCCTGACCGTACTGGCCGGTGCCTGGACCTGGATGGTGGTGAAACGGCCAGGTGGCTCGCGGCGTAATGGATTTGTGTAGCGGGGCTCGGTCAGGAGGCCTTCGCCCATCAAAGGTGGCGGGGCTCGGGCCTGACAGTTGGAGACCTTCGCATAGAGAGACCCAGCACCGACTGTTTACGGCGGTGCAAGACAAGGAGGTTGGCTGTGAAAAAGCGAGTGTTGTCGCTGGGTTTGTTGGTGCTGCTTTTGCTGTTGCTTGCAACTTCGGCCCTGGCGGCGGGGCCCATCGTATTTGACGAAAACGGGCGGATCTTTGTAGACGAGGACCTGCGGCTGGCGGAAGGCGAGATCTTTTACGGTGACGTGGGCATTTTTGACGGCAACCTCATCGTGCCCCAGGGCGCCGCTGTGAAGGGCGATGTGTTTGTCACCAACGGCGACGCCGAGATCGACGGGGCCACCAGCGGTGACTTGGCCGTCATCAACGGCGACGTGGATCTGGCTGAGACGGGTGTCGTGGAGGGCGATCTCTTTGTTATGAGCGGCCACGTGAAGGTGGCCGGCCGGGTGGGCGGCGACCTTTCGGTCATGTTCGGCGAGATGATGCTGGAGGGCACGGCCGACGTCGAGGGCAGCGCCACGGTCTTCTCGGGCAGCTACGAGCGGGAGACGGGTGCCCTGGTGCGGGGCGAAGAGATCCCCAACGTGCCCCTGCCCAAGGTGCCGTTCATTCCCGAGGTACCGCAGGTACGCGAGATCCCCGAAGTCCCAGCCCTGCCCAAGCTGACGCCGCCCGCGCCGCCTGTACCGCCCCTGTTCCACCAGCCCACCCTGGGCCAGCGCATCGGCAACTTTTTCGGGCGGGCCATGGGCGCCAGTTTCATGAGCCTCATCTTTATCGCTGTGGGTATCCTCCTCGTCCTGATATGGCCGCGGACCACCCACCGGGTGGCGGATTGTATTGCCGCCCTGCCGTTGCAGAGCTTTGGCCTGGGTTTGTTGACCTTTCTGATGGCCTTTGTGCTCGAGGCACTGGCCGTGCTGCTGATGATCCTCATTATCCTGGTGGCCACGCTGATGATCGGCACCATAATCCTCATCCCCATTGGCCTGCTCCTGATCTTGCTCTCGGTGCTGGTCCTGCTGCCGGTGCCCCTGGCTCTGGTTGCCGGGGTGGTCCTGGGCTGGGTCGGCCTGGCCGAGATGGTCGGGCGCCGGCTGCTCAGGGCGCTGAAGGTCGACGCCGTGAAACCGCTGGGCGCCGTGATCGCCGGCCTGGTGGTCACCGTGCCGCTGGCCGCCATCTTGTGGGTGATCCAGCCGGCATGTTGCGCCTGGCCCTTTATTATTCTGCTTACCAGCGTGGGCCTGGGGGCCGTGATCCATACCCGCTTTGGTACGCAGAGTTGCCAGAGTTCTGGCCCGCACGAGCAGTTTGAGGCACTGCCCATGGACGCCATGGATGACGAGATCGGCCGGCCTGACGGCCCTTAAAAAGTCAGCATAAACCATTGGGGCAAGGTATGCACCTACATGCCTTGCCCTTTTTTGTGTGTTGGGTCTGAGTATAACAGCGAATCCGGAGGCTTTGCCGAATCGACGCGCGGTAGATTCGGTAGATCCTTTTGGTTGTTGTCATATTGCCTCTAGCCCCGCTCTGGCTGGACACGGATAGTACCGACGAGACAGTAAGCACACCCAACTTCTCCCTGGCCCAGCGAGGATACGACAAGCTGCCCAAGTTGTGGTATAATATCCGATATGGACACGCCAACGCCAACTCAGCCTGCCTGGCCTGATGCCCGCATCCCCGATCCGCCGGGCCAGAGAGCCACGGATCGGGTGGTTCCCGGGCGTCTGGTCGGGCTGCAGGGCCGTTTGGCCCGCCCTTTCTGGGGCATGATGGGGATCTGGGCCGCCCTATGCGGCGCCGCCGCTTCAAACAAGCTCCATTGGGCCGCGAGTGACCTGCTGACCGTGGTTCTGGTCCTGCTCCTGGTTGATCTCGCCTGGGGCAGCTTGTGGGATCAGGTCGTGGGCATCGATTGGCGCCGCCTCCGGGCTGGCCGGCACCAGCCTGCCCAGCCAGTACTGTTTGCTGCCTATCCTGTACGGCGACTTGGCCTACCCTATACCCAGCCCAGATCGCCCGGGGGGCGGATCTTTGGCGGACTCGGCCGCTTTGGGCACCGGTGGCGCAATAACTTTTGGCCTGAGGCCGGGCCGGCGGTCTTGGGTTCCCTAGCGGCGGTGGTCTTGGCGGCCGTGGTGTCCCTGCTGCTGCCCGAGCGGCTTCGCGTGCTCAGCGCCGCGTTGGTGGCGCTCGCGGGCCTGGGTGTCATCCAGCGCTGGCGGGGCCGGGCGCCGCTGGCCGCCCAGGCCACGGTCCTCGTGGGGCTAAGCTGGCTGGCCGGCAACGCGGCCTTTGCCGGGGTGAGCCGCCCGTCCCTAATCTTGGCCTTTGCTTTCACGCTGTCCGCCTGGGGGATGCTGCGCGCCACTGAAGGGCAGCGCTACGGGCTATGGCTGCTCAACGGCGGGCTGGTCGTCGCCGTGGCCCTGGTGGCCGCGCAGAAGCAACCGCTGGCCGCGGGTGTGATGGGGCTCTTGTTTTTCGGCCAAATTGCACTGCAGCCAGCCCTGAGGCCCATCGGAGGGCCTGCCCTGCATCGAGACGCTGATCCGGGACGCATCGTGCACCGGGCCTGGCCATGGCTGCTGGCAGCCATGGTCGTGGCGGCCTGGGCCATGCCATGACCTGGTTGTGGCTCCTGCTGGCGGCCCTGGGCCTGGCGGCGCTAGCGCTGCTGGCTTACTGGCAGTTGGTCATCGCCGAAGGAGCCTACGTCGGACCAAAGGTGGTGGCCAAATCCTACGACTGGTTCGCCCGCCGCTACGACGGCGTCAAGAGCTTTGATCCCTGGGCGGAGCGCTGGTTCGTCGCCGGACCGTTGATGCAGGGGCTGTGGCGGGCCAAGGAGCCGCTGCTCTTGGATGTGGCGACGGGCACCGGCCGGCTGCCGTTAGCGCTCTTCGGTGAGGGCTTTGCCGGGCAGATCATCGGTTTGGATCTGTCGCTGGGCATGCTGCGCCAGGCCCGAGACAAACTGGCGTCCAACAGCGACCACGTGCGCCTGGTCTGGCAGGATGCCAGCAGGCTGCCCTTTGACGACGGTGTTTTTGACGCCGTAACCTGTCTGGAGGCGCTAGAGTTTCTGCCCCGACCCCTGGAGGCCTTGGCCGAAATGGTGCGGGTACTGGCCCCGGATGGCATCCTGTTCCTTACCAATCGCGTGGGGCGCGAGGCGCGCCTTTTGCCCGGCCGGGCCATCCCGCGCCCGCTTTTCGAGCAGATATTGGCAGAGTACCCGCTGCGCGATGTGCAGGTTCGGCGCTGGCAGGAGGACTATGACCTGGCCATGGCGCGCAAACTGGGGCAGTCCGATACGCCGGCTGCGGGATCTTTTGGTGACAGAGACCCGGACCTGGCGTCGCTGCTGCGTTGTCCGGAGTGCGGTGGGGAGTTGCAACGCGATGCTGGCAACTTGGGTTGCTCCGCCTGTGATCGGGTATATCCCATCCGGGAGGAAATTGTGCAGTTGGAGGGGGCTAGGTAGAAGAACAGACTGCTGGGGTTTTGAGACTTTTCCATCAGATAGCGCGGTACAAACCTCGGGGTTCCTCCGAGACGAGTGAGGTCCAAAGGCAAAGACTGCCGTGACAGCCGAACACCGTCCTGCCAGTGAATGTCCCAGTTGTGGCCGTTTCATCGGGCCCTACGGCAAGTGCCCCTACTGTGGCGCGGATGTCGGCCAGCGTATGGTGGTCCGCGCCTTCAAGGTTGGCAGTCTGTTGCTGGCCATCGGCGGTGTGGCAGTGCTGCTATATGCCGCGAGCCGGACACAAGTTCCGCCGGTAGAGATACGCAGCCTGGTGGGGACGATGAACTGGGCCTACGTCCGCCTCGAGGGAGTGGTCACTCGCCAGCCCACCCACGATCAGGCTGCCGGAACCCTCAGGTTCTGGCTGTGGGACGGCACAGGCGAGATCCTGGTCATCGCCTACCGCTCCGAAGCGGAAAAGCTGCTGGCCAGGGGCCTCGTACCGGTAATGGGTGACAACGTGGCCCTGGAGGGCACGCTGCGCATCAAGGATGATTTCCAATACTTGGTCCTCGATGTGCCCCAGAATACCAAAGTCCGGCCGGCTGAGCCGCTCCAACTGCCCGTCGCCAGGGTGGACTTGGGCCTGCTGCACCAAACGGTGACGGTCCAAGGTGTGGTCCGCGACGATCGCGTACCCTACCAGGGCTTGCGCATCTTGACGCTGCGCGACGATTCGGGCGAGGTTGACGTGACCCTCGCTACAGGGCCGGACACATTCCTGGGAGACCTGCCTGGGTTGAGCGTGGGCCAGCCGGTGCAGGTGACGGGGGCCGTGGACCAGTACAAGGGCACGGCGCAGATATCTGTAGGCCGCGGGAGCGACCTGGTGGTGCTAGATGAAGACCTGGCTATCGCGCCGTGGCGCCAGATTGGCGAACTCTCGACGCGGGATGTGGGGGGCATGGCCCTCATCGAGGGAACCATCGTCGGGATTGATCCTTTCTCCGCCGGGGTCAAGTGTAGTCTGGACGATGGCACTGGTACAGCGACCATGCTCCTGTGGCAGGACCTGAGCAATTCCCTGGCAGAAGGGCAGGCGCTCGCCGCGGGGACCCAGGTCCGGGTCCAGGGCGAGGTGGCGGAATACCGGGGTGAGCTGGAGATCATACCTCAGATTCCATCTGACGTGGCGGTCCTGGCGACCGGCTCGCCGGTCGTTGACTCGCGGCAGTTGGGTGAACTGGGGCCTGATGACGCTGGCCGAGTCGTGGCGGTGCAGGGGGTGCTTCGCTCGCTGCAGACCTTCTCCGCCGGGGTCAAGGGTACGCTGGACGACGATACCGGCGCAGTGACGTTGCTGCTGTGGCAGGACTTGTACGAAGCCCTGCCCGACCCCGTGCGCTTGGCGCCGGGGGCGGTCCTTGAGGTACAGGGCAAAGTCACTCTATACCAAGGCGAACTGGAGATCGTCCCCAGGACCCCGGCCGATCTGGTAGTGACTGGCCTGGTCGCGCTACCAACGGACCAGCGGGCCATCGACCAGGTCTCGGCCGGTGATGTCGGCCAAAGGATAGAGGTGTCGGGCCAGGTTGTGGAGGCGGTACCCTTTTCCAAGGGGATCCGCTATACCTTGGACGACGGTACAGGTACCTTAACTTTACTGATATGGCAGAACCTCTACAAGCAGATACCGGACGCCGGCCTGCTGGCCGCGGGCGCGGAGGTCGCGGTACAGGGCGAGGTAGTCGAGTACCATGGCGAACTGGAGGTCGTGCCCCAAATGCCGGCTGATGTGCGGGTGATTGCCCCCGCTGCAGTCGCCGTGGCGGCGCCCACAGTGACTGCGGAGGCCGCGGTCTCGCCAGAGGCAGCGCCCTCGCCGGCCGCGACACTTACACTGGCACCTCCAACTGCGCCGGCCACGACGAGCACCGTCGAGCCTCTGGTCCTGACGCCGGAACCGCCTACGCAACCCGTACCCTCGGCGACGGCAAAGGCCACGCTCACGCCCTCGTTCGAGACGAGGGCCATCGGCGCTATCTCTGCCGGCGATGTCGGGCGTACACTGACCATCGCCCAGGCCGGGATCGCCGGGGTCGATTACTTTTCCGCCGGTGTCAAATATACGCTGGTCGATGCGACCGGCAGCATCATTCTCCTGTTGTGGCAGAATATCCTGGAAGGGATCCCCGAGCGCTACGACCTGGTTCCCGGCAGCCAGGTCCGCGTCACCGGGGGTGTGGATCAGTACACCGGCCAGTTGGAGATCATCCCTGGGGATGGGGCTGCGCTCAAGGTGCTTTCCAGGGGCGAAGGCCTGCCCATTGAAGAGCGGCAGGCTGGCAATGTGACGGCCTCCGACGAGGGCCGCATCTTTGCCATCGAGGGATCCGTGACCCATACGGAGAACAAAGGCTGGCTCAAGGTGTGGCTCGGTGATGGGACGGGCGAGATCCTGATCTTTGTGCCGGAGCGCACAGTGCCCTATCTGCCTTCCGGCATCGGAAATGGGGTGAGGCTGCGGGTCACCGGTGAGGTGGATATTTACCAGAACGTCATCGAGATCATCCCTCTGGCCGGGGCGGACGTTGAGGTTCAGGGGCCATGAACTATCTGGTTCTGGTGGGCGCGGCGCTGGTCGGTACGGTCCTGTCGGCGTTTCTGTCCTGTATCCCGGCGCTGCACATCTACAACGTGGCCGCCCTGCTGGTTGTCCTGGCCGTCAAGGTCCGAGGGCTGGTGCCCGACGAGCCTTTGGCCATGTTCATGCTGGGCTTGGTGGTCGGCTACGCGGTATTGAACACGATCCCCAGCATCTTTCTGGGCGCGCCGGACGATAGTACCGTCTTTGTCGTGCTTCCCGGGCAAAAGTACCTGATGGAGCGCAGGGGGTACGAGGCCGCAGTACTAACGGGGGTAGGCGGGCTGGGCGGACTGCTGGTACTGCTCCTTCTGGCCCCGGTCATGCCCACGGTTTTGCCCATCGTCCGCAGGGTGGTCGGGCCGCACCTGCATTGGATCCTGGGGGCGGTGATCCTGTTCATGCTGATGAGCGAGTGGCCCAAGGGATCTGACCGAGGCAGTACCGGCATGGCCAGGTTTCTCGACGCCTGGCGTTCGGTGGGGGCGGGGCTGCTGACCTTTCTGCTGTCAGGCATGCTGGGCTTCATCCTGTTCTACGGCAACCTGGTGCCGACAGAGATGGCCTTTCAGAACCTGATGCCGGCCTTTGTCGGTCTTTTTGCCATGCCCTGGGTGTTGCAGAACATCATCTCCCGGGCCCAGGTGCCGGCCCAACACGTGGCCGGATCGGTGGACCTTTCGCCGGGGTTGATTGCCCGTGGGGTGGGCGCCGGCGCCTTGGGTGGTCTCTTTGCCGCCTTTTTCCCGGTTGTGACAGGGGGCATCGGTGGTTTTCTGGCGGGCCATGCCACTGCCCAGCGTGATGACCGGCTGTTTATTGTCAGCCAGGGGGCCAGCAAGCTGATCTACTATGTGGGGGCCTTTATCTTTTTCTTTGTACCGGGGTTGCACCTGACCCGCGGAGGGATGGCCTGGATGCTGAGCGTGCTCTATACGCCCCGTACGCCGGCCATCTACTGGGTAGCCATCGCGGCGATGCTCATCAGCGGGGCGCTGGCTTTTCTGATGCTGCTCTGGCTCAGCCGGGGAGCCATCCGGCTCGTGACGCACGTTGACTATCGGTGGATTTCGGCCGCGACACTGCTGGTATTGGTTTCCATTGTGCTGCTGCTGACGGGCTGGGGTGGGCTGCTCATCGCCTTGGCGGCTACGGGCATCGGCCTGCTGCCGGTGATGTGGGGGGCAAGGCGCATGAACTGCATGGGCGTCCTGTTACTGCCCCTAACGTTGAGTCTGGCTGGCCATGGGACGACGGTGGCTAGCTGGTTGGGATTGATCTAGAATACTGACACCTGGAAAGGGAGGACTTATGTCACATCCGTTTGAAGTAGGCAAGACCTATCGGAATCGAAACGGCGAGTACATCGTGCAGGCCGTCGACGGCGACCAGATGACCATCCGCTACGTGAGTGGGGGAACACTGCAGACCAGCGCCGCCATCCAGGCCCGCATCTGGGAGAACATCCACTTTGAGTACCAGATTGAGCAGGAAGAAGAGAAGCGCAGTCTAGCCAGAGATGCTAGACTAGAGGCCAGAAAACGCAAGGCTGCTGCCCAAAAGGCCCTGGCCGCACCCAAGTACGGGGGCTTTCAGGAGGGAGACTTTGAGCTTAAGAAGCGGGGGATCGCCTGGTCGGGCCGGGAGCAGGCGGGCAAGGCCCTGGCGTACCAATTGGGCCAGCGTGTCGAAGGGAGTTTTGGTTCCTGGATTGTACCCCGCAAGTCGCAGGTCCACGTGGCCCGCAAAGAGCACTATGATCGGGACGCGCGCGACACCAACGCGATGTTTTTTGTGACCGTGGATGAGGGTGGCGTGAACTATGGTTTCCGGACGGGCAGACCCAACGGCAAGGAAGACGCCGGGTGGCCCTGGTCGACCCTCATAGCGATTCTGGCCGATGACAAGGAGGTACGACAAGCTCTTCGGGCGGCGATGAAAGACCAGGGCCTGACCCTGGACGTCTATGCTGAGGAGATCAGCTACCAGCAGGTCGGGCAGATCCTGCTCGAGGGCAGAGGATTCCTTTGGCAGCACGAGACCGCGGAACAAGAGATAACGCAGAAGATGAACTGGAATCAACTCGTAGAATACCTCGAGACCGTGACGCCCAACAAGCGCTGCGATCTCTATCTGCGCAAACACCTCACCGCCGAGGCCGCGCTGGAACTGGGTGCGGCTGCCACGGATGAGATTGCCGGTGTCTTTGAATCTCTGATGCCGGTGTATGACGCCAGTGTGGTGGCCTAGTCGCGCTCCAGGTCTCAGTCCGTAGCTTTGTGCGATAGATCGGCCTTTTATCACCGCCTATCTCAGAAGCCTCAGGCCAGGCGTCTATGAAGCAGTTGCGGGGTACGCCCCTCAAGCGGTTTTTGCGGTCCCTGCCGGCGCCGCTATCGCCGGCAGAGTTGGTTGTGGTCTGCCAAAGCGTGGCCTATCCGGTCAATGTCGGTTCGATCTTTCGCATTGCCGATGCGCTGGGCGCTGGCGAGGTTATTTTGACTGGCATCACACCCCGGCCGCCCCATCCAACCATCAGCAAGGTCGGGCGGAACAAGGACCAGCGCGTACCTTGGCGCTACGTCGAGCGGCCCGAAGCCGCCCTAAGAGACCTCCGGGAGCGGAGTTACTGGATCGTCGCCTTGGAGGTCACAGATCTGTGCCATCCTTACTATGGCGTGGACTACCCCCAGCGGGTGGCCCTGGTGCTGGGCAACGAGGATCACGGCGTCACCCGAGCATGTCTGGACCTTTGCGATGCGGCAGTCTTTGTTCCTATGTATGGTAGCGGCAAATCGCTGAACGTCCACGTCTCACTGGCCGTGGTTGGCTACCATCTACTACACAGGCAACTATGAGCGGAAAGCTGGTCATGAGCATGGGCAAGGACGGGCCCACCGCCGCATCGCAGAATGTCATGGATGAATATGGCCTTCGCGTCACCCTGCGGGACCGACGGTGGTCTAGTAGTGCGCCGTGGCGTACATTCCTTCCTCTGATGGCAGGTCCGTCTACGATCCCCAGGCTACCTGGGCTGAAACCCAATACACGATCCGGCGTAATGTATCGTGCGGGGTATGCAGCCAGTTGCTGACTGGCCAGGATCGGTTGCAGTTGGGCCTGAGCTGATGCTTGGTGCTATGCCTCCTCACATGCCTTGAGCATCGAGCCGACCGCCTGAACGATCTGTGTTCTGCACCATGCCATAGGATAAAACCAGGAGAGAGATGATGAGTGACTTGTTTGACAAACTAATGGAAAGCGCGGGACAGGTGATTTCGGAGGTAGACAAGGGAGGACAGATCCAATCGGCGGTTGGTGGCCTGCGCCAGCGGATGGTGGATGCTGAGCGCAACCGCAAGATCAACCTGGTGAAGCAGCAGATCCGGGACCTGCAGTCGCAGGAGGCCCAAACCATCAGCGCCCTCAGCGCACAGGTACTGGCCTTGCACGAGGCCGGGACGCTCACCCAGCCGGAACTGAAGAGCCTGTGCAGGAACGTGGATGAGATCCGGGTTCAGATCCGGGAGCAGGAGGCGGAGCTGAAAGCGATACAACCTGTACAGCCCAAACCAGTTGCTAGCGCCCAGTGCCCCCACTGCGGGGCGTCCGTCACCGCTGAGGGTACCTTTTGCCAAACCTGTGGCGGTCGCCTGACCAAAGAGCAAAAACCGGATCCTATCCGCTTCTGCGTTCACTGCGGCGCTCAACTACGCGAGGGTGCGCGCTTTTGCCCCAAGTGCGGCCAGACGGTGCCGCAAGGCCAGGAAACGGCTCCAACATCATGAAGGGCATCGCCCATTTTGCTACGGGCCTCGCCGTGGCGAGTTTTTTCCCTGGCGTTGTCCACAGTGCAGCCCAAAGCTCAAGCTTTGGCTTGGTACTGGGCGGGCTAGCGGGGTTGCTACCGGATACCCTGGACTTCAAATTCTTTCGCTACTTTGAGCGGGTCGACGACGAGATCGACCCAGCCAAGATCACCACCACTGAGGGATACCCTGATCCCCAGGCCATGGCCCAGCGGATCGCGGCGGCCATGAACCATGCCTACAAGCGTAATACCAGGACCAAAGTACAACTGCATACGCTCCGGCTGGGGACTGACCTCTGGCGTCAGTATAGCGTAACCCTGGATGCGGTGAGCAGGCAGGTCCTGGTTCGTATCGGACCGATTGTGACCACAGGGCAAGTACCCTATGTCGGCAGTGAGATCTCCGGTCTAGCACCTGGACAAGTGCAGGTCGAGGCGCCTATCCTGCATACCTACGACGCAGAGACCAAGATTGACATTTTCAGCGGCCCCTCTCTGGCCTTCGAGCGCGCCGATGATGCGGTCAAGGTGACCTTTGTGCCCTGGCACCGCGTCTGGACCCACTCGCTGCTGATGGTGCTGCTTCTGGGAGCGATAGGCACCCTCATAGGCCCGGTATACGGCTTGGTCATGGCCATGGCTGCCCTGGCCCATATTCTGGCAGATCAGATGGGTTGCATGGGCTGTAACCTCTTTTTCCCGCTGACCCGCAGCCGCGCGCCGGGACTCAGGTGGATGCGCTCCGGTGATGCGATCCCAAATTTCCTGACGGTTTGGATCAGCATGGCCGTCCTGTTTCTGAACCTTGACCGCTTTTCAGAAGCCCCCTCCATTCCTGTATGGCCATACCTGCTGGGTATGATCATGGTTCCCTGTCTGTTCTTTCTCGGATTGGCAACATGGGATCGTCTGCGCAGCCACCGGCAGCCAGCGGCGTACCCGAAGAGGTTGGCTGTGGCAGCCATGGCGGCCGTCGAGGCGTTGGACGAAACCAGCGAGGTGGACATCTAGGCGCGATCTGTGTTATAATGCCCCCGGAGGTGATCGATGAAACCAGGACGCGAGATCCCTGAAAGCACCCTGGCGCAACTCCGGGATGTGTGCAATGCAGACCCCTACCTGGCGGCTATCTATATCTTTGGGCGGCAGCGCTCGGGCGATTGCGATCTAGCCGCACTGTTCACTGAAACTCCACCTTGGTCCGCGCGTCTCGATCTCGAGCTAGCCGTGGCAAAGGCTATAGAGCAGGAGGGAGTCGAGTTGATTGACCTGAGACGCATGCCCCTGGTCTTTCGTTTCGGGGTCGTCGATGAGGGAGAGCCTATCTATGTCGGGCAGCCCGAGGTGTTGGCCAATTTCATCGAAGAAACTATCGCCCGCTATGCAGCCTTCTATCCCCTTCTAGAGGCGCTCTACTGGAAAGTGGAGACCAGGCCGGTGCCCGAGGACATGCTGGACGACACACAGCCTGCCGCTTCTGGCATCTCCTGATAAGTGCCAGACGGCTTTTCCTTTTCTGCAAGCCCGCATCCAGTGTGCAGGCCTGTGCCCGATGCGCAGGCTCGCGTCCAATGTGCAGACCTGTATCCAATCATCACAGCCCAAGGAGATACCCATTGATCAACATCACACTGCCCGTCGGTATGATACAGACCAACTGCTACGTCGTTGGTTGTGAGGAGACCAAAATAGGAGCCGTCATCGATCCCGGTGGGCACCCGGAGCGCATCCTTGCCGAGGTGGAGCGCCATGGGCTGGACGTCAAATATGTGTTCAATACGCACGCTCATTTTGATCATACCGACGCCAATGGCGCCATCCTCAAAGCCACGGGTGCCCAACTCGCCATCCATCCCAAGGACATCCCTATCCTGCAGGCATCTGGCGGTGCGAACTGGTTCGGCGTGAACGCGAACATCAGTCCTGCTCCCGATCTTGAACTCTCTGATGGCGATGATTTGGAGATCGGCCAATTGCGGTTCCAGGTGCTCCACACACCCGGCCATTCACCAGGTCATGTCTGTTTCTACGAGCCGGATGAGGGCGTGGTTTTCGATGGCGATGTGCTCTTTTACCGCGGCATCGGCCGTCACGATCTGCCAGGCGGGGACCAGGAGCAATTGTTGGATAGCATCCAGCGCATCCTTTTTTCCCTGCCCGATGATACAGTCGTCTACTCCGGTCATGGTCCGGTGACGGCCATTGGCGAGGAGAAACAGCTCAATCCCTGGATGCGCTAGCCAGGGATAGGGCAGAATGGTTCCCGCGAGCACTCGTTGCATCTGCCATCAACACGTTTTGTGCAGGATGAAGGTTAGTTTCCCATCCCACGGGATCTGGCCTTTTGCCATCGCCAGGTGCCAGAATCACTTTGACAAAGCCTGGTGACTTGGGTAAACTGTCCCAAGCAGGTTGGGCGTGGCAAATCCGGTGGCGGAACAGAAAACTAGACAAGGTTCCAATGCGAATCCTACACACAAACGCCGCCTACTGGCCTTTTGTGGGCGGCGCCGAAACCTACTTGCGAGCCATGTCCGAACGGCTGGTACGCGATGGACACGCCGTCACTGTGGCAACGACCGATGCTTCTGGCGTCCAAGGCTTCTGGGATCCTCACCAACCCCGCCTACCCCAGAAGAGTACGACAGTCAATGGTGTGCGCGTGGTTCGCAGTCGTGTGGAACATCTGCCCTTCTCGCCCTGGAGCTTCTATCTTTTGCGTCGCCTTGCCACCGACTTGGCGCGGCTGCCGCGTAACACAGACGCTCTCCTTGATGGCATGGCTCCCTACATGCCCCACGTACCGAGCATGGAACGTGATCTGGAGGGACTTTCACCAGGCTTTGACTTGGTGCATGGTGTCAACATCTCCCTGGAATGGCCCCTTATTGCTGGTTTGCGCTACGCCCGGCGCCACGGGCTGCCTTTCGTGGTTACGCCCTTTGTCCACGTCGGTGAATGGAAGGTACAGCGTTTCTACACCATGCCTCACCAACTGGCTGCATTGCGTGAAGCGGATTGCGTCATCGTCCAAACCGGCATCGAGGCAAGGGAATTGATCAGCCTGGGCGTATCGCAGGAGCGCATCGTCCGCCTGGGGATGGGCGTGGACCTTGACCAAGTTAAGGGCGGTGACGGCACGCGATTCAGGGCCCAGCATGGCATTGATGGCCCGGTAGTCACCTTCATGGGTGCTGTCACCGACGACAAAGGAGCCGTTCACCTGCTGCGGGCCATGCAGCACCTATGGCGCAATGGCAATGGTACGACGCTGGTCATTGCCGGTCAGCCCGTGGCGCCCACGACTTTTGAGCGGGCGTACGAAGACTTGCCAGAAACGCACCGGCAGCGCGTTCGGCGCATGGGCGTGGTAGGCGGTCAACTCAAGCAGGACATGTTGGCCAGTACTGACCTGTTCGCTATGCCATCGCGAGTAGACTCCTTTGGCATCGTTTACTTGGAAGCTTGGGCCTACGGTGTACCTGTCATCGGCTGCCGGTCTGGTGGGGTCCCTGATGTGATCGATCATGGTCAGGACGGCCTGCTAGTCCCGTATGGGAACCAGGCATTGCTGGCATTGGCGATTGAGTCGCTTCTGGTCGCTCCGGAACGCCGTCAGGCCATGGGCCAGCGCGGCCGGGCCAAGGTCGAGGCCTGCTACACCTGGGACCACATCTATACCAGGCTTCAGGCCACCTACCGGGAACTGGTGGCCTTGTCTCATGAGGGGACCCCTTCGGCAAGTGCAGGGCAGGCTCTTGGCTCCAGTAGTAGAGCAGGATCCTGACTATGCGCATCCTGCATGTCGTCCACCAGTATTTTCCCGATCACGTCGGAGGTACGGAGCACTATGTCCGCACCCTGTCCCGGTCGCAAATGCAAGAGGGGCACCAGGTAATCATCTTTTGCCGGCGCAGTGGGAGCGGGCAGCATCTGGATCTTTCGGAGGAGTCCGTCGGCAAGGTCATGGCAGGAAACTCGGGCGGTCTTGGGACGGACGTTGGCAGAAGAGCTGGGTCATCAGGCAGCATTCATGTATACCAGGCGGTCAATGGCCCCTTTTCCCCCTTCGGGCGGTTCCGTTCTACGCTGGGGGACAGGTTCCTGGCCGGCTGCCTGTCCCGGACTGTGTCTGAAGTACAGCCTGACTTGGTCCACATTCACCATCTCATGGGTTTGCCCATCAATGCTCTTGCGGACGACGATCTGGCATCGCCGCTCGTCGTGACCCTGCACGACTATTGGTGGGTATGCGCCAATGCCCAGCTTATCACCGACTATGACGGCCAGGTATGCGATGGGCCGCGCTGGTGGCAAAACTGCGCCCGCTGTGGGCTGGCCCGTGCGGGCGCGTCAGCAGGTCTACGACAAGCTCTGTCGCCCTTTGTGGTCCCTCTCTTTGCCCTGCGCGCTGCCGCCCTTCGGCGCCTGCTACCCCGTGTGGCTGCCTGGATCGCGCCCACTGCCTTTGTCGCCAACTGGCATTCAGCCCACGGGTTCCCCGCGGAGCGGATGCACATTGTGGGCCACGGGATCGAGTTGCCGGAGGAGGACACGGTACAAGCCCCAATGGCTATGCTGGGCCAAAACGGCCGGCCAGCCAACCATTTTGCCTATATTGGTGGGCTCGCGCACCAGAAAGGGGTGCATGTCTTGATAGACGCTTTCAACGCATTGCCCCCTTCGGCCCAACTGACCATCGCCGGTGACGAAACAGCCTTTCCTGACTATTGCGCTCTCTTGCGCTCCCTGGCCGCGCATCCAGGCATCGAGTTTGCCGGTAGGCTAGACCGGGAGGGTGTCTGGCAAAAGTTGAACCAGGCCGATATTCTCGTGGTCCCATCCCTCTGGTATGAAACATCGTCGCTGGTCGTGCAGGAGGCTTTTGCTACAGGTACACCGGTTGTTGCCTCGGACCATGGAGCGCTTGCCGAGCGCATCCATCATGGAACCGACGGCCTGCTGACGCCGCCCGGTGATGTACCGGCGCTGCGCTCTGCCCTACAACGCCTGATGGACGAACCCGCCCTGTTGGCCCAATTGCGGAGTGGCATCAAGCCAGTCATGGACATGGCCCAGCATGAGCGCCAGACGGAGCAGGTCTACCAGCAGGTATTGGCCAGGTAACAGGATAGCTATGAAGCTAATCATCCAGATTCCGTGCTACAACGAGGAAGAGACGCTGCCCCAGACACTGCATGACTTGCCGCGCGTGCTGCCTGGTGTCGATCAGATCGAATGGCTGGTCATCGACGACGGCTGCACTGACTGTACCGCCGAGGTGGCGGAAAGGCTGGGCGTCCACCACGTCTTGCGTTTTCGGCAGAACCAAGGGTTGGCCCGCGCCTACCTAGCCGGTTTGGAGGCATCTTTGCGGCTGGGTGCGGACATCATTGTGAATACGGATGCTGACAACCAATACCGCGGGGACGATGTGGAACGATTGCTCGTACCCATTCTGGATGGACGGGCCGATCTGGTGGTCGGTGACCGTGGTGTGAGTACTGTGACCCACTTTTCACCGCTCAAGAGATGGCTACAGCGGCTAGGCAATTGGGTAATGCAGCGAGCCACCGGTGTCAGCACCCCTGACGCGACCAGTGGCTTTCGGGCCATGACCCGGGAAGCGGCGATGCGCACCCTCGTCATTAGCGAGTATTCTTATACGCTAGAGACCCTGATCCAGGCCGGTGCGCGCCAGATGGCAGTCGAGTATGTACCCGTGCGCACCAATCCGCAGACCCGTCCCTCGCGGTTGATGCGCAACATGCCCCAGTACATTGCCCATTCGGGACTGACTATTCTGCGTACCTATACCCTGTACCGGCCGCTGCGCGTCTTTTTGGGCGTCGGCACGCTCATGATCGCCCTGGGAGTGCTGTTGGGCCTGCGATTCCTCTACTTTTACGTGATCTATCAGGGCGCGGCTGGCCACATCCAGTCCCTCATCCTGGCCGCGATTTTGCTGATCGTCGGAATCCAGGTTTGTCTCATCGGCCTGATAGCGGATCTGATCGGATTCAACCGCAAGATCTTGGAAGAGATCCTTTACCGGATGCGCCGGATAGAGCTGGACCAGGATCCGGAGGATGCGGCGGGAACCGAGGATGCGGTGGGAACCAGCCAGTGAATCGCAGGCGGTGGTTCCTACTATCAGTACTTGTCGCTGTGGCCCTGGTGGTTGCAGGGGGCTTGTTCCTGGTTGGCAGGTGGCAGAACCAGGGCGGGTTCGTAGACGCGGACCAGCTTGCCCGAGCGAGCGGTACTGGCGCGGTACTGGAGCCTGGCAAGCCGGTAGGCCAGACCTTTGTGGCCCGCCACGGTGGGCTGGCGGGGATAGAGTTCTTTTTGACCTCCAACTCCTCTGTCCCCCTGACTCTTACACTGCATCTGCAAACCGATTCTCCGGAAGATATTGATCAATCTGGCCTGAGCCCATCAGGGCAGACTCTGGTCACCACCCGCCTGCGGCTGCCGCCCCAGGCGGATCCTGGATTCTACCGCTTTGACTTTCCATCTCAGACAAGCTCACATGGGGAGTACTATTACGCCTACCTCGACGCTGAAGCGGAGGGTATCGTAGACGTCTCGGGGCAGCCCGTGCTGCAGGCACAGGTAGCCCTGGCCGATGGATCGGCATACCTCGATGGAGCCGCACACCAGAACCACCAGCCAATGGACGCCCAGACGGCCTTTCGACTGGTCTACGCGCCAGAGGACGCCCTGCTCGATCTGCTCAAGGCAGCGCTGGGTGGGCTTGGATTGACCGCAGCCGCGACGCTGCTATTTGTCGTGCCAGGTTGGGCACTCTTGGCCTGGCTTCTGCCCGGCAAGTGTTCGGCCCTTGGAGAACCCTCATGGGCCACAGTACTGGCACTGTCGGCAGGCACAAGTGTGGCCCTGTACCCTTTGCTGCTCTTGTGGACTGACGTGATAGGCCTACATCTGGGGCCTCTGTACGCCTGGCTTCCGGTTGTCGTGGGGCTGATCGCGCTCGTCTGGCGCTACCGGTCCTGGCGGCCCAGGCGTGGTTGGGAGGCGCTCCAGCGCTGGGCTGGTTCGCAGGCCATCTGGCCGGATTTGGCCTTGCTGATCCTGTTGGCGTTGGTCTTGGGCGTGCGCCTGCTGGCGGTGCGCACGCTCGATGCGCCCATGTGGGGTGACTCTTTCCAGCACTCGCTGGTAGCTCAGTTGATGGTGGACAATGGCGGGCTGTTCGCTTCGTGGGCGCCTTACGCCGACCTGACCACCTTGACCTATCATTTTGGCTTTCAAAGCACGTCCGCAGCTCTGCAATGGCTCACGAGAATACCGGCCCCACAGGCCACGCTCTGGACCGGCCAGTTGTTGAACGTACTGGCCGTGTTGGCCGTCTATCCATTGGGGCTGCGGGTGACCGGCAGCCGGTGGGCTGCGACCTGGGCAGTTCTGCTGGCCGGACTGCTGTCGCCCATGCCCATGGCCTACACAAACTGGGGTCGCTACACACAATTGGCAGGCCAGGTTATTCTGCCGGCTGCCATCTGGCTGACGTGGGAGGCCATCGAAAGGCCAGAGCGCCGGCGCAAGCTGTTGGTGCTGGTTATGCTGGTAGCCGGGGGCTTGGCACTAACACACTACCGGGTGCTTATTTTCTACGGGGTTTTTGTTCTGTCACTGTTCCTGGTCGCTCCCGGTCACAGCAGCCGTCGCGAAACGCTACTGCGATTGGTTGCGGTCGGCGTGGGCACTGGCCTTCTTTTCCTGCCCTGGCTGGTGCGCAATCTCGGCGGTGACAACCTCCAGATGTTTGGGATTCTGACAACGCAAGCCCCGGCCCAGGCGCACCCCATCACGTGGGAGTACAATGCCATTGGTGATCTGGAGACCTACCTGGCCCCTTTGTGGTGGCTGGCCATGGTGCTCGGTCTTGGCCTGGGGTTGTGGCAGCGACGGCGCGGCGTGTTGCTGATGGCTGTGTGGTGGCTCTTGTTGCTGTTTGCCACCAATCCCAACTGGCTGTCATTGCCTGGTGCGGGCGCCATCTCCAATTTCGCCCTGTTCATCTTTGCCTATCTGCCAGCGGGCATTTTCTCTGGCATCCTGGTCGCTGCCTTGACCGGATCGTTCAGCCGGCCGGCTGGACAGGGCGCGGCAGGCCAAAGATGGGCGCAGGTGCTGCTTCTATTGGCCATGGCAGGCCTGGGCATCTGGGGCTTGGGTGAGCGGCTGGGTGACCTGGATCCGGACCACCATGCGCTGGTGACTCGCCCCGATGTACGAGCGGCTGCCTGGATCCGAGGCAATGGTCTGCCAGAAGGCCGCTTCCTCGTCAACTCTTTTCCTACCTACGCTGACAGCTCCATCGTTGGTTCTGATGCCGGTTGGTGGCTTCCGCTGCTGGCTGGGCGCCAGACCACCGTGCCCCCGCTCAACTACAGCAGTGAGCAGGGGCCTACTCCAGACTACGAGCAAAGGATAAATGAGTTGTCGCGCCTGGTACGTGAGGCTGGCCCGACCAACGAGGCGGTGGTGACCATGCTCCAGGCTGAGGGGGTGACCCACGTCTACATAGGCCAGCGCCAGGGGCAGGTGAACGATGCGGGTCTGGCAGTACTGGACCCGAACGAATTGCTAGACAGTCCCTACTATCGCTTGCGGTATCACCAGGATCGGGTCTGGATCTTTGAGCTGATCCAGTAAGCAAGCGTGAGTGCATCAGTCATGCCAGGGTCACCATATGCGTATTCTCTTTCTCTATAGCAGCCATTCACGATATGTCCGAAACCTCGTCCTGAGCCGGGCGCTGCGTCTGTCACACGATGTCGTTGAAATCGCCAGCCCCTCTTCCAGCCGGCTGAAGGGCAACCTCTCCGTTAGCTTGCGCTTTCTATTCCAGGATCTCTCCGCTTTCGATCTGGTAGTGATTGGCTTTCCAGGACACCTTCTCGTGCCCTGGGTCCGGTTGTGGACGCCGGCGAAGGCGCGTCCACCGATTCTGTTCGACCCCTTTGTCTCGGCCTATGATACCTTCTGCCTGGACCGGCGCTGGTTTCGCCCACATTCCATTCCAGGACGGCTGGCCTATGCGTTGGATCTCTGGTCATGCCGTTGGGCGGATCGGCTCTTGGCCGACACCTACGCCCATCGCGACTTTTTCATCCACACCTTTGATCTGCCACCAGCCAAAATCGACGTGGCCTACGTCGGTTGTGATGAGACACTCTTTGCTCCGCATCCCGAGCAACCAGCTTCCCCCGGTGATAACCGCACGTTCAACGTATTCACCTACACCTCCTTCCTACGCCTGCATGGTGTTGAGAAGATGCTCCACGCTGCCAAGTATTTGGAGGATCGCCGCGATATCGTGTTTACCATTGCCGGTGCTGGATCCCGCCTGAGTGCCATGCAGAACCTGGCCCACGATCTCGGCCTGCGCAACGTACGTTTTCCCGGTTGGGTGCCCTTTGACCAACTTCCGGACCGTATCGCCGGGGCCGATCTCTGTCTCGGTGGGCATTTTTCCGATGTGCCCAAAGCCGCCAGGGTAATCTCGACCAAGACTTTCCAGTTCATCGCCATGCGCAAACCCACAGTCGTGGGCGACAATGCTGCCACCCGCGAGGTTTTTGTCCCCGGCCAGCACGTGTGGGCTGTGCCCATGGACTGTTCGGAGGCGCTGGCAGAAGCGATCGGTGCCTTGGCCAGCGACCCCAAACTGCGTTGTCGCCTTGCTGATGGTGGCTATGATATCTTTCAGCAACGATTTACCACCGAAGCCATTGCCCGGCAACTGGCGCCCGTGATCGAGGAAACTGCATGCGGATCTGCTTCGTAACCCTGGACTTTCCACCATTCCGCGGCTCTGGCTTGACTATCTATGCCGAGACGGTCGTCCGTGGGCTGGCAGCCCGGGGCCACGACGTGACGGTGGTTGCCTCCGGCCACCCTGAGAGCGAGCAAACAGTGGGTAGCGAACCACCAGCCGGTGTCAGAGTCGTTCGGGTATCCAGTGGTCCCGCGGACTGGATCGGCCTGGGTTGGCAGGCAGCCAGGTACCTGCGCGCCCATCGCGCCGAGTTTGATGTCATCCATTTTGCCAACGTCCACTTTGCCTATGCCTACCGGGGTCCCTTTGTTGCGTCAGCTTTCCAGTCTTTCCGCCAGCAACTCACAAGCCATCACGGGCGCCCCTACCACACGAATCGGCGCAACTACCTGTTTCGCCTGCTGTACTATTCCGTGGCAAAATGGGTGATGGAACGGCCAGCCGTAGCGCGCGCCGATCATCTTGTCATGTCCAGCCGTTCGACACAGCAAGAGTTCGTGAGACATTGCGGTGTAGTTCCAGAACGGATGACCCTGGTCTACCTGGGCATTGACCTGCAGCGCTTCGAGTCGCTCCCGAACCGAATAGAGGCCCGCCGGCAGTTGGGTCTCCCTGGTGAGATTCCCCTGCTGTTGTACGTCGGCTTTTCTACTCCCCGCAAGGGGGTCGAGTACCTGGCCCAGGCTCTGCGCGTGATGCAGACACCGGCGCATCTGGTGATGGTCGGCAAGTGGGAGGCCAACTACCCTGAGCGCTTTTTGGCAGCCCTGGGCGATGCTCGGCCCAGGGTTCACCTGGTCGGCTATGTGCCGGACGATGATCTGCCGGCCTATTTCGCTGCTGCCGATCTCTTTGTTCTGCCAACCCTACTCGAAGGCTTTGGCATCCCGCTGGTCGAGGCCATGGCTGCCGGCTTGCCCCTTGTCACGACCTCAGGAGGCTCGGCCGGCGAGGTTGCCGGTGATGCTGGTGTGATCGTGCCACCGGCGGATAGCGGTTCACTCGCCAAGGCCATGGACCGCGTGCTCAACGACCCTGGCCTGGCGCGCCGGCTGGGCGAGACCGGCAGGGAACGGGCCCGTACGCTCTTTGCCGAGGAGCACATGGCGGCGGCCATCGAAGCAGTGTACCGTCGTTTCTCAAACGATTGATGGCTGCTGTGAATACACACCAAAGATAACTTGGCTCTGCGCAAAGTTCACCCTGAACTGGAATCTCAAGAGCGAACAGGCTCGCTGTGCCCTGGTGCGGTACATTTGACAGCCTCCTGGGATTGCCTATACTGGAGATTGAACAACTCCGATCGGGAGACAGGATGCAACGGATCGACTGCCCTCTCTGTGATTCCTCAGATTATGTGACCGTCGCTGAGATGCGCGATCGTCTGCTGGGTATTGACGGGCGGTTTCAGATGGTGCGCTGTGAACAATGTGGCTTGCACTACTTGAACCCCCAGCCAACGATGGCAGAACTGGTACGATACTATCCAGAGGATTATGCTCCCTTCACGACGCCGTCGCCTGAACATCTGCCCATCTTGCAGCGACTCAGCGTGCGCTATGGACTGGCCAAGCGCCGCCAGGCTGTCACACGCTACAAGCCTCGCGGGCGTCTGCTGGAGATCGGCTGCGCCAATGGTATGTTCCTGGATGCCATGCGCCAGACCGGGGACTGGCAGGTACAGGGTGTTGAGGTTAGTGACGCGCCAGTGCGCGTTGCACGAGAACAACTGGGTCTCAAGATCTTCCATGGTTTGCTGCCAGATGGGCAATTTCCTGACGACGCTTTTGATGCCGTCGTGATGTGGGATGTACTGGAGCATGTGCACGGCCCCAAGGAGACCCTACTCGAGATCCATCGCGTGCTCAAGCCTGACGGAATACTTGTCTTGCGGGTACCGCAGCTCGATAGCTGGGATCGCAGCCTGTTTGGCCCCTATTGGGTGGGCTGGGATGCGCCGCGTCACCTGACCCTGTTCTCGCAGCAGACGCTGGGGCTAATATTGGCCCGGACCGGTTTCTGCGTAGAAAGAATGATGTGCATCTCGGGCAGCTATCCGACTTTTGCGTTGAGCGTGCGGTTCTGGGCCCAGGAGCATCTCTCTGTCCCAGCCCAGAAGCGACTGTGGGCGGTGCTAAACTCGGCACCCATGCGCGTGTTTGTGATACCCCATTTCTTTTTGATGGACCGGCTGGGCAAGGGCACCGTTATCACAGTCATTGCTCGACCTGGTGAACAGGTGGGTGTTGTTGATCCAGCCCAACCAAAAGGGCTGTCGCCATGAAGAGCCAGCGAACGAGTGTGCAAGTGGATCAAAACGAACGGTTGATACAAGAGCTGATCGAATTGCGGGGACAGCACGTCGTATTGGCCGAGGATAGCGCCCACAGCTACGACGCACTGCACGGCGAAGGCCACCTGCGCCAGCAAGACTCGTTCTACAAGTGGCTGCTGAGCCTGTTGGAGCCGCGACAGGGGCAGTCGCTGCTGGATGTCTCCTGTGGCCAGGGGGTGCTCCTGGGTTTCGCCGGGCAGGCAGGCCTGCGAGCGGCAGGGCTTGACCTCTCCTCCTCTGCCGTCACCATCGCCTGCCAGCAGGTTCCGCCGCCCCTCGTTTGCGTCGCAGATGCAGAACAGTTGCCGTACCCCGATGCAACGTTTGACTATTCCACGAACATAGGGAGCATCGAGCACTATTTCCACCCCCACTGGGCCATCCGCGAGATGGCGCGCGTACTGCGGCCTGATGGGCTGGCCCTGATTCTGCTACCCAATACCTTTGGCTTGCTGGGGAATATCCTGCACGTGTGGCGAAAGGGTGACGTGTTCGACGATGGGCAGCCCCTGCAGCGCTATGGCACCCCTGAGCAATGGCGCAGACTGCTGGAGTTGAACGCCCTGCAGGTGGTTCGTACCCTGAAATACGAACGTACGCCGCCCAGGACCAGGGAGGATCTGCTGTGGTACGCGCGGCGCCCGCACAAACTGGGCCGCGTGCTGCTGGCGCCTTTTATCCCGCTGAACCTCGCCAGTTTCTTGGTGTACCTGTGTCGCAAAGCCCAGTAGAGTCTGGGAGAGTTCGGTCAGAAGGCATTTGCCCACCAGGGCGCGGCATACTTGACAGCCCCCCGAGATCGCCTATACTGGTGCTCTAATGGCTGCGACAGGGGGCAAGGTGGATCGAGCACGATGAGATACCTGCTGGCACAAGAGGGCACAGAAGGACGCTCAGCGACAGCATCCAAGCGGCGCTGGCCCCTTGCTTGGCTGACCGGCCAACGCTGGCGTGGAAGGGCAAATAGCTATACTTTCTACTCCAAAGAGTTTATCCGTTCTACCACACCGCGCAAGCTGGCAAACCTGGTCACGATCAAAGTACAGCGTAGGCTGCGCCGCGAACGCGTGATGGGCATGCCCATCAACTATTTCATCGATCCAATCAACGTCTGCAACCTGCGTTGCCCCTTGTGTCCCACTGGGCGCGGTGTGCTGGCTCGACCACCGGGGCGCATGGACTTGGTTGACCTCAAACGGGTCGTGCACGAGATCGCCCCCTATGCATACTGGATAGAGCTGTACAACTGGGGAGAACCCTTGCTGCACCCCGATATCTATGAGATGATCCGGTACGTGAGCCAGCGAGGCGTCAGCGTTGGCCTTAGCTCTAATCTGAATCGTCTGGATGCTCAAATGGCTCGCCAACTGGTAGAATCGGGGCTGAGCCGATTGGTGGTGTCCATCGATGGTGCAACACAGGAAAGCTACGCCACGTATCGTCGTCGCGGGCAGCTTGACAAAGTACTGGCGAACCTTCAGTTATTGCTCAACGCCCGAACTGAACTCGAGAGGCAGACGCCCTTTATAGTCTGGCGTATGTTGGTTGGCAAGCACAACGAGCATGAAATTGAGGACATACGGAGACTTGCCTACGAGATGGGTGTGGACAGCTTTGCAACCGGGGCACTATTCATAGACACGGACGATCCTGAACAGGTCGAACAGTGGCTGCCTACCGACCCAACCTACAGCCCCTACGACTATCAGAAGGACAAGCCGCAAAACCAGTGGAATTGCGACGACCTGTGGGAGAATATGGTGATAAATTGGGACGGGGGCGTCGCTCCCTGTTGCTGGCTGCATGATCCCCAATTCGATTTCGCCAACATCTCTGATCAGAGTGTACGTGAGATATGGAACGGACCTCACTATGTGAGCGCCCGCCGAGTCATCAGCAGGCACAAGGGGAAACCCGGCGATGTGCCCACAATCTGTCACCACTGCCGTGGGCAGCCAAGTTACATGGAGTATTAGGTGCTGCAGATCGACTGTACGCTCTGTGACTCGGTCCAGCCCATGCTCGTTGAGGATGTCTGCGAGCCTTGGCTTCCGGCTGCCATTGCTCGACAGATGGGATCAGGAGCCATTTTGACCTTACAGATCGGGACATACCACGCCGCCCTACGCTGTTCTCCATGCGCACCATCGCCCTGATACTGGCACATGTTGGTCACCAGCTGGAGCGCCTGTCCTGCATTTCGGGCGGCCATCCGACGCTCACGCCAAGCCTGCAGTTTGGGGCACGGGGATATCTTTCAATGCCGGCCTTACAAGGTTTGCAGCGCGTCTTGGAAGCTCTGGCTGTACGCCTGCTCGTGGCCCCTACTTTCACCTGGTGGGCCAGCTTGGCAACAGTTCTGTTGCCACCATCGCTGCCCGGGCAGGTGATGAAAACCACCCAAGAGAACTAGTGGAGGTTCTGGAAACGTGAGAATCATGTTTGTTGCCCCCCCCTTGCCCAAGGCCAATACGACCGCCCAGCCGTTGGGGTTTGGCTACATGGCATCGGTGTTGCGCCGGGAAGGGTTCAAGGATATTACGATCCTCGATGCCTGTTCAATGATCATGAGTGTTGAGCAGACCATTGAGGCCATCAAGGAGCTGGAGCCCGATGTGTTGGGGCTCACGGCCATGACTGTGACCATCAAGAACGCCCTGAAAATCGCTGCTGCGGCCAAGGGGCTGTTCCCCAACATCAAGGTCGCCATTGGCGGCGTCCACGCCACTGTCTGTCCCGACGAGGTGATCGCCGATCCCAACGTAGACGTCGTCGTGAGAAACGAGGGCGACTACTCGTTCCTGGAGATTGTGAAGCGCTGGGATTCGGGCGAGTCCCTGGAGGGCGTGCAGGGTACCCACATCCGCGTGGATGGCCAGATCGTTCGTCACGAGCAGTTTCCCCGTATTCGCAACCTGGACGACCTGCCTTTTCCGGCGCGTGACCTGATGCCCATGGAGATCTACAAGGCAGGGCTCTCATTTCCACCCCAGATCCGCACTCGGACGATGATGTACAGTGCCAGGGGTTGCCCCTACGACTGCTCCTTCTGCTCCACAGCGGCCGTCTGGGGGGGACATCACTGCGCGATGCGCAGCGCTGGCAACGTCTTGGACGAGATCGAGGAAGTCGTCGAGCGGTTTGGGGTCTACGGTTTCGAGTTCGCCGACGAGCTTACCACCCTGCGCAAGGACCGTCTGGCCGAGTTCTGCAAGGGGATCCACGAGCGACGCCTGGAAAAAGTACGCTGGGTCGGCTCCTCGACGGTCAAGCAGATGGACTATGACACGGCCAAGATGATGGCAGATTCGGGCTGCTCTATGGTGTTTATTGGCGTGGAATCCGGCTCGCCCCAGATCCTGAAGAGTCTCAACAAGCGGATCACGGTTGACGAGATCATCCACGCCTTTGACGTCACCCGCAGGGCGGGATTGCGCCGCGCGGCTTGCTTTATGTTGGGAGCGCCTGGAGAGACGGCCGAGACGGTCCAGGAGTCAATAGACCTGGCGCGGCGGATCCGGCCTGACCGTATCTCACTCAATGTAGTCACTCCCTATCCAGGCACACTGTTCTATGAGCAGTACGTGGACAAGGACGCAGAGCTGGATTGGGATGAGGCTTTTAGCTCCGATCCAGACAAACCGGAGGAGGCGGAGATCTTTTACAACATCAGCGGGCTCTCCGACGAGGAACTTCAGCGATTGTGGACCAGGTTCCGGCGCTCGGTCGAACTGTCTCCGAGAAACCTGTTGAACGTACGCATGAACATCAACCGCCTGACTAATGCCCGAAACCGGCAGCATCTGTGGCAGAACCTGAAGGGGGCTGTTAGGATCATGCTGAGCCGCGGGGTATGAGAACCTGGTGAACATCCAAACCTCTCCTGCTTTTTGGTCCATCTGTGTCGAAAAACCTCTTTATGACTGAGTCGCAGCGCCCCGGGGATGGAGACTTGAGTGGGGAAGGTTTGGAGACGAACGCCTGGTCACGGGGCTTGCAGAAGGTCCCCTGGCGGCGGATTGCGTCCGCGGTGGTTCTGCTGTTCTCTGTTGGCTATTTGGGATATCGGGTATACGCCAACTGGGACGCGTTCCGCGCCTATGACTGGCAGATCCAGTATGAATATCTCCTCCCGTCGTTCCTGCTGTACCTGGTCCAATTCGTGGTGATCATCTGGGGCTGGAAGTCGATCATGGACTCTCTGGCGCCGGTATTGCCCTTTTCGGATCATATCAGGATCTATGCCTATACCAACATGCTGCGGCGTATTCCAGCCGGCACGGTCTGGATGGTTGCAGGCCGCGTGTACGCCTACAAAGGGCAGAACGTGCCTGCACGTGCTTCGGCGCTGGGAAGCTTTATGGAGTTCATGGTTGTCATCTTGACGGGGCTGCCGCTGGCAGCGCTTGCCGCGGTCGGGCTGGCGCTAATCTCCCCAGCGATCGGCATTGTCCTGGCTCTCGTTGCGGCAGCGTTGGCACTCGTGGCGCTCCATCCGGCACTGCTGAGCAGGTTGTTTAGGCTAGTGCGGCGCGAAGACTTACCGGTACAGTTGCGCTACCGTACTACGCTAAAGTGGGCAGCGATCTATGGCCTGGTATGGCTGCTCAGCGGGATGGGGCTGTTTCTCATTGTCCGCCTTTTTGAAGACGTTCCGCTGGGAACACTGCCTGTGATCATAGGGGTGTGGGTGCTGTCCAGCCTGGTTGCCTACTTTACGATGCTCAGCCCGAGCGGCCTGGGGATAAAAGAGATGTCACTCACCCTGCTGCTTGGCCTATTCTTGCCCGAACCGCTGCCACTGCTGGTCGCGCTGGCGATCCGGCTTATTTGGACGATCTACGACATCCTACTTGGCGTGGCAGCGTGGGCGACGACCTAGGGAGCCCGGCTGGGAGTTCGCGCATCGGAATGCATTCGCCCTTCAAGCCAACCCTGGACCGGTTTGGGGCAATGAAGGCGCATTATGGCCCATGATAATGGGTCGATAACCCAAATGGGTGATGTCGGTTCGCCGGGGATCTGAGAAGGAAGTAACCGATAAGGCGCAGAGGTCGGGAGACGCAAGGGCGGAACTGTGCTGGGTGGGGGACAATACCCCAAAGGTGCTATTGACAAGGGACGTCCGGGAGTGTTATAATCGTGGCAATGGTGGACAGGAGTTTGCCCTGTTCAGTCTAGAGTAAACAAGCGTGCTTGGGGTACGCGCAAAAAAGAAAGGGAGGATATCCAGCATGAAGAAGTTTAGCGTTCTCTTGATTTTGGCTCTCTTGGCAGCCTTTATTGTGGCACCGGGAGCATCCGCCCAGGGTATCACCTGGACCAGTGGTTTCCAGGTGCAGAACCTTGGTAGCTCGGCGGCCAATATCGTCATCAAGTACTACAACCAGGATGGCTCACAGCCGATTGCCGATGTTTCCGACTCGGTACCGGCCATGAGTTCCAAGACCTATTATCCCATCCATACGTCGGATGGCTTTAACGGGTCGGTGGTTGTCGAGGGCGACCAGCCTATCGTGGCCATTGCCAACACATTGGGCAATAACCCCCAGTATGCGGCCTCGACTGAGAGCTTTTCCGCAGGGGCTACCACCATCGGCCTGCCCCTGATCATGCGCGGCAACAGTGGCTACTATACCTGGTTCAACGTCCAGAATGCCGGATCGGGAGACGCCAACGTAACGGTCCAGTATATTCCTGGTAGCTCGGGCAGCGCTCACACCGAGGGACCTGTCACCATCAAGCCGGGCGCGGCACACACCTTCGACCAGCGGGGTATGGGGGCGTTGGGCGCCAAGTTTGTCGGCTCGGCGGTTGTAACCAGCAACGAGCCCATCGTCGCTACCGTTATGCAGGTTGGCGAAACCTTCAAGAACATGATGGGGTACAATGGCTTCACTGGCGGCTCCACAGAGGTTAGCTTGCCGCTGATCATGGCCAACAACAGTGGCTTCTACACCGGCATCCAGGTCCAGAACGTGGGTACATCCGCCACAAGCATCACCATCGACTATGGCAGCAACCTGGCCGGCTCTTTTGCGCCTGCGAACGATACGGCTTCATTGGCGGCGGGCGAGTCCAAGACCTTTCTCCAGGCTGGCGGCCAGTGGACGGGCACTTATATCGGGTCTGCGACCGTCACCACAACCGGTCAGCCGGTCGTCGCCATTGTGAACCAGGTAAAGCTGACCGGCACGGCGCTGGGCACGGCCTACAATGGCTTTGACCCCGCCAAGGCGACCAACAAGGTGAGCGCGCCTCTGATCATGGCCAACAACAGCGGGTACTATACCGGTGTCCAGGTCATGAACGTGGGTTCCAGCGCGACAACGATCACTGTCACTTATGGGCCGAACGTCGCGGGCACTTATGCGCCACCGGCAGAGACCGCCACGTTGCAGCCGGGCGACTCTTACAATTCGATCCAGAACTCGGGTGCGTGGACCGGGAAAAAGTACGTCGGTTCGATGTCAGTTTCGGCATCTGGTGGCGGCGAGGTTGTCTTGATTGCCAACCAGATCTGGCCCGCGGCTTCAGGGGACCAGTTCATGACCTACGACGGCTTTAACTACTAGAGACCTTGCCTCCGGCGGAGTGAGAGTGCTCGGGTATGGTATGGAGGGTACTCGTAGCCGTTGAGTAAGAAGTCATTCCGAAGGCCATCTGGCGGCGCCAGATGGCCTTCGCTATGCATAGGAATGCGTCCGCTTTGTCATGCGCGGACGTTGTGTGAAAAAGGGTGTGTTAGAGATGAATCATCAATGGTTGATGCCGTTGCGCCGTCCGTATGCCATGCTGGCAGTGGTAGTACTGTTGCTTGTACTCGTTGGATGCGGCTCAGAGATGCCGGCGACTCCAACTACCGAGGTAGTGGCGACTGTCCCGCCGGCGGATGTGTTGAAGAGCCCGCTTCTGCCTACGGCCGCGCCGGCTGCGGTCCCGGCCGATCGGACGCCGGCTCCAGGGACCGGGCTTGTGCAGGGCCTACTGCTTCTGGATGGGGAGCCTGCGGCGGAGCGTACACTCTATCTGGCGCCCCTCATCGCCAGCGGGGAGGAGATAGAGATCGCGGCATTGGACCCCGTGGAGGATGACCGGGCGGAGTCGGATGGGGCGGGAGTCTTTGTCTTTGTAGACGTAGAACCGGGCCGGTATGCGCTGGGAATCAACAGCCCCATCGGGGCGGTGTTGATCCGGGGGGACGATGGGGACGAGATCGTTGCAGAGGTAGTAGCGGGCGAACTCGTCGATCTGGATGTGGTGAGGATCGTTCCCTTCTCTGAGTGATGGGCGAGATGTGACACATAAGCCGGGGAACCGGTGCCCGCGCTGGACCAAGGAAGCTTGGTTTGCGTGCAAGACCCCAAGAGTACGAACCTGCGGTTCGTACTCTTGGGGTCTTTTGTTTCCTGCTTCTGACTCTGTAGTCGTTTTGCCGATGCATCATTCCTGCCTTGCCCTATCCGGGGCGGGGCGGTTGTATCTTGACTATTCTCTGTTTTGCCCCTCCTGCGGCAACATGCTATAATGGCCCAAAGCTTGGGGCCAACTCATCTCGCAATGAAGCGGATCCATGGGGGCGGGGGCCTGTCGGTAGAGAGTGGGCGCGCCGACCCAGGTGGAGGAGCAGACCTCTTGAACATGATCAAAGAGCCAGTCGCCGCAGTGTACAGGACATATGAGATGGGCCTGTGCAGGGGCCAGGGGAACTTGGTTTGAGTCCGCACAGAGGACCAAGCAAGCTTGCTTGGCGTGACGGCATCTGGCTCTTTTCTGTGCCCGAGTCTATGTGATGAGGAGGGGGAATTGAAACTACACGAATACCAGTCAAAGAGGATCTTTGCCCAATATGGGGTACCGATCCCGCAGGGGGACGTGGCGTCGACACCGGCGCGGGCGCGGCAAATCGCGAGCCGGTTGAGCTCTAGAGTGGTGGTCAAGTCGCAGGTGCTGGTGGGGGGTCGAGGCAAGGCGGGGGGGATCCGCCTGGCGGACGACCCGGACGAGGCGGAAGAGGTGGCCGGAAAGATCCTGGGGATGAAGATCAAGGGCCTGACGGTGAAAAAGGTCTTGATTGACGAGGCAGCGGATATTGGGCAAGAGATCTACCTGGGCATCGTGATCGATCGGGCCAAACGACGGCCGGTGATGATGGCTTCGGCGGAGGGCGGGGTGGAGATCGAAGAGGTGGCCCGGGCGACGCCGGAGCGGATCGTGAAGGCGACAGTAGATCCTTTTCTGGGCTTGCAGCCGTACCAGGGGAGGGAGCTGGCTTTCGGGATCGGCCTACCAAAGGAGCTGGTACGGGATTTTGTCAAAATCGCGCAGGGGCTGAGTGAGGCTTTTGTTGGCTGCGATGCTTCGTTGGCAGAGATCAACCCGCTGGTAGTGACGGGGGAGGGAGACCTGCTGGCGGTGGACGGCAAGATGCTGATCGATGACAACGCGCTGTTCCGGCACTTTGAGCTGGGAGAGATGCGCGACGCCGACGAGGAGAGTCCGGAGGAGCAGGAGGCGCGCCGCCACGGACTGAGCTACGTGAAGCTGGATGGGGAGATCGGCTGCATGGTGAACGGGGCGGGGCTGGCAATGGCGACGATGGATGTCACCAAGCTCTATGGTGGGGCGCCTGCCAATTTTCTGGACATCGGCGGCGGGGCGCAAGCGGACAGGGTGGCTGCCGCCCTGCGGATTATCCTGCCAGATCCGAACGTGAAGGCGGTGTTGTTCAATATCTTTGGGGGGATTACGCGCTGCGACGAGGTGGCCAAGGGGATCTTGGCGGCGCTGGAGGAGGTGCCGACCAGCGTACCAATGGTGGCCCGCTTGGTGGGTACGAACGAGGAGGAGGGTCGCCGGATCCTGGCTGATGCAAAGATGGTCACAGCTGCGACGCTGGCGGAGGCGGCTGAGAAGGCTGTACGTGCGGCGCAAGGGGAGCTGTAGCGATGAGTATTCTTGTCAACAAGGACACGAGACTGGTTGTGCAGGGCATCACGGGGCGGGAGGGAGAGTTCCACGCTCGGCAGATGGTGGACTATGGCACCAACGTGGTGGCCGGCGTGACGCCGGGCAAGGGGGGAGGCTGGGTGGCGGGCATCCCCGTGTTTGATACAGTGAGTGAGGCGGTGAACGCCACGGAGGCCAATGCTTCGATCATCTATGTGCCTGCTCGTTTTGCACCCGACGCCATTCTGGAAGCTGCGGATGCGGGCATCGAAATCGTGGTTTGCATCACCGAGGGCATTCCGGTGCTGGACATGATCCGGGTCCGGGCGCATCTCGACTGCGTGGAGACGCGCCTGATCGGGCCCAACTGCCCGGGCATCATCACACCGGGGGAGGCCAAGGTAGGCATCATGCCGGGACATATTCACATGCCGGGCCCGGTGGGCCTGGTGTCGCGCAGTGGGACGCTGACCTACGAGGTGGTGTACGCACTGACAGAGAAGGGACTGGGCCAGTCGACGGCCATTGGCATCGGCGGTGACCCGATCATCGGCACGGACTTTATCGATGTGCTGACGTTGTTTGAGGAGGATCCGCAGACAAAACAAGTGGTGCTCATCGGCGAGATCGGTGGGACCGACGAACAGCGGGCGGCAGAGTTTATCGCGCGGAGGATGAGCAAGCCGGTGACTGCCTTTATCGCTGGCCAGACCGCCCCTCCAGGCAAGCGGATGGGCCACGCCGGGGCCATCATCGAGGGCGGCGAGGGCACGGCTGCGGAAAAGGTGGCGGCCTTTGAGGCAGTAGGTGTGCGGGTAGCCGAGCACCCGGCAGAGATTGCAGAACTGGTAGCCCAGCTGGGTTGAGGACAAGGTTGAGGATGAGCAGAATTCGCAACCTGCCCCCCAATCTTTGCCTCAATCTTCACTTTTGGCTTGTACAGGCTTCTTGACAATCGCCGCGTACGTTGGTATACTGGTGGCGGGTGTCAGGCCGAGAGAGCTTGGCTGGCGCTCGCGGCGTACCCTTGAAAATGCGGTCCAGGTGGTGGGCCGGCAATCTGTGGGTATATGGGTCGGGGAAAGTCACTTCGCCTTTCAATGGTTGCTAGCTGCTGGTTCAGCGAAGAACTAGGTTCTGTCTGACGAGAGCTCTGTCGCATGGTGGCCCTTCCCGGACAGGGGTTGAGAGCTGCTTGTGGATGGTTCTCAAGGAGGGATTGTGACCTATTGGAGACAGCCCCTGGATCGAGACCGGATCCAGGTACCTCATGGCATCGTTCACATTATTGAGGAACGCTGCAAAGGATGCGGTTACTGCGTCGAGTTTTGCCCCCAGGATGTCCTTGTCATGTCTGAGCGCACCAACGCCAAGGGCTATCACCCCCCAGAAGTAGCTATTCCTGATGCGCGGGCGCATCAGGTTGGATCTGCACATCCTACTTTGTCCGTGCCTGGAAATGTGTCCTCCCATCAGAGTAGCGCCTGCATCAACTGCGGTTTGTGCGCCATGCTGTGCCCCGATTTTGCCATTTATGTGGAGGATGGGGGGATGCAGGTCCCCGACAAGATCGAGCCGATACACAGAATTGAGGTGAGGTCATGACGGACCATCCTGCGGAGACTGGGCTCGGTCAGGGAACTTGTCCCGACAACAGCAAAGAGGCAGGAGCGCCCCAGAGTGACTTCAAGGGCGCTTTGACGGGCAAGCATTTCATGCTGGGGGATCATGCCGCGGCCGAGGGGGCTATCCTGGCCGGATGCCGCTTCTTTGCGGGTTACCCCATAACACCGGCCACCGAGATCGCCGAACGGATGTCGGTCCGGATGCCCCAGGTGGGCGGGGTCTATATCCAGATGGAGGATGAGCTGGCCTCGATGAATGCCATCCTGGGTGGCTCGTGGGCTGGCGTCAAGTCGATGACGGCTACCAGCGGCCCCGGTTTCTCGCTGATGATGGAGAACCTGGGCTTGGGCATTATGCTGGAGACACCCTGCGTGCTGGTCAACGTGCAGCGGGGCGGGCCGTCCACCGGTCTGCCTACCCTTGTGGGCCAGCAAGACATGATGCAGGCCCGGTGGGGCTCGCACGGCGACTATGAGATCATTGCTTTGGCCCCGACTTCACCCCAGGAGCTGTTCGACCTGACCATCCGAGCTTTCAACCTATCGGAAAAATACCGTACCCCCGTGTTGGTGATGACCGATGCCGAGGTGGGGCACATGACCGAAAAAGTGGTCATTCCGCGGCTAGAGGAGATTGAACTCATCGACCGGCCCCAGGTGCGCAGGGGTGACGTAGAGCCAGATCACTTTCGTATCTTTCGGGATTCCATGCAGAGGAATCCGTCTGGGGCAGGGAATGGAGGTGGCTACGTCTCGCCCATGGCCATCGCCGGCGAGGGGTACCGCATCCACGTCACGGGCCTGACCCACGACGAGCGGGGCTATCCGGGCATGAACGCGGAGACGCAGGCGTGGAACATTGCACGGCTGATCGACAAGATCCGCGTCCATCGCCATGACATCATTCAGGTAGAAGAACAGTATCTGGAAGACGCTGAGGTGGTCGTCGTGTCCTATGGCATCTCGGCGCGCACCTCCCTGTGGCCCATCGAACTGGCGCGCCAGGAGGGCATCCGGGTGGGTTATCTCCGTCTTATCACCGTCTGGCCCTTTCCCGAGGAGCAGATCCGGAAGATTGCCAAAGGGATCCGCGCCTTTGTCGTCCCCGAGATCAATATGGGCCAGATCGCCCGCGAGGTCGAGCGCTGCGCTGCGGGCCAGGCGCAGGTATTCGGTGCCAACCGGCCTGGTGGAGATATCCTCGAGCCTGAGCACGTGCTAGATGTGATACGGCTGGCTGCCGGTCAGGAGGAATAGCCCATGCCTGTAGAAGAAATGCTACGCAGCGAGCGCTTGCATATGCTGGGCTACGAGCCCCCCGACGAGAGTGACTGGGTGACTGGACTGCATCCCATGGACGAGCTGCTGCGAGGCGAGAGGCTGCCCCACATTTGGTGCCAGGGCTGCGGCCTGGGCACGGCCTTGACCACGTTTATCAGCGCCCTGCAATGGCTGGAGGAGAACCGAGATTGGGACCTGGACAAGGTAGCCGTAGTGTCCGGTATCGGCTGTACGGGTCGCATCGCAGGCTATGTTCGCCTGGATTCTTTTCACACAACCCACGGCCGGGCTATCCCCTTTGCCACCGGTCTCAAGCTGGCAAACCCTGAATTGAAGGTTGTCGTCATTTCCGGCGATGGGGATATTGCCGGTATCGGCGGCAACCATTTCATCCACGCCGCCCGGCGGAACCTGGATATCACCGTCATCTGTGTCAACAACTTTAACTATGGCATGACCGGGGGGCAGGCAGGGCCGACCACTCCCCACGACGCTCGGGCGGTCACGACGCAGTACGGTAATTTTGAGTACCCTTTCAACCTGCCCTATTTGGCGGCAGCCAGTGGCGCTTCTTTCGTAGCTCGGTGGACTGTGCTCCACGCCAGGCGGCTGGACTGGACCCTGCGCGAGGCGATGGAACACCCCGGCTTTAGTTTTGTGGAGGTCATTGCTCCCTGTTCCACGGCCTATGCGCGCTGGAACCCCGAGGGCAGTGGGCTCGATCCGGAGAATCTGCGCCGGCGTGGCCTGGAAGTGCTCAAGTACTACCAAAAGGTGGGCAAGATCGCCCAGGATACCCACCCCAAGGATGCGGGCGTGAAGGTGGATGAGCGGGGTCTGATTTCCGAGCTGATCGAGGGCAAGTTCTTGGACGACCCCAGGCCAGATCTCCAGGCAGCCATCGAACGTCTCTCTTCCGTCGGCGAGAAGCGATGGGAAGGGGCCAAAAAGGCCCTGGATGACCGGCCCCAGTTGCCCACCCGGACGGAGCGAGTACCCCGGACCGAGATACAACTGGGGGGCTTTGGCGGCCAGGGCATCATCAGCGCCGGCAAGATCATCGGCCAGGCTGCCGCCATCTATGACAACCTGGAGGTCTCTTTCACCCAGAGCTATGGGCCAGAGGCCCGAGGGGGCTCGGCTGGCTCGCAGGTGGTCATTGCCTCTGACCCCATCCACCATCCGCATCTCACACAGCCAACCATTATGATCATCATTTCTCAAGGCGCCTATGCCAAGTACGCGCCCAACTTGGCGCCGGGCGGCATCCTGATCATCGATGATGGCCTGGTGGTCCTACCAAAAGATGGCTGCCAGGACATCACTGTCTATGGCCTGCCCGCCACCCAGATTGCCGAGGAACTTGGCAATAACCGGGCTGCCAATACAGTGATGCTCGGCTTTTGGACGGCCATCGTGGGTGTGGTCAGCCGCGAAGCCATGCGCCAGTCGGTAGCCGACTCGGTGCCTCCCAAGACGCTCGACGTGAACATGAAAGCCTTCGACGCAGGCTATGAGAGAGGCTTGGAGGTCAAAGTTGAGTAAAGGTGCACTCATTGTCGGCGGAAGCATGTCCGGCATCCAGGCGGCGCTCGATCTGGCCAACTCTGGGATACAGGTGCATCTGGTCGAGCCCTCACCCTTCCTGGGCAACGGCGACGCGATCTGGCAGCGCTGGGGTACGAGCGCCGCGAAGATGCAGACTGCCGATCCTGGGAGACGTGCCGCACCGCCAACCGTGCCCCAACATCTGTTGAATGCCCGCTTTCTGGAAGTAGCGAAACACGCCAATGTCACGGTATGGACGAACACTTGCATCAGCCGTGCCGGGGTGGAGGCGCATGGCTTTCATGTTGAACTGCGCCAATACCCTCGCTACGTGGATCTCACCAGGTGCACGGCCTGCATGGACTGCATCGAGGTCTGCCCGGTCACGGTGCCAGGTACTGACCACAAAGCCATCTACCTGGCAGACGGCGCCCAACCGGGATGCGCGGTCATCGACAAGCAGGGCAAGGCCCCCTGTTCCAACACTTGCCCAGGTGGCATCCATGTCCAGGGCTACGTGGCGCTGATCGCCCAGGGCCGGTTTCAGGAGGCCCTAGATCTGATCCGCCAGGCCATTCCCTTTCCCGGCATCTGCGGCCGGATCTGCACCCATCCTTGTGAACTCAACTGCCGCCGCGCGGAGGTCGACGAGGCGGTCTCTATCCGCCTGCTCAAGCGCTTCGTGGCTGACTGGGAACGCCAGCAGGCGGCTGGAGTCCGCGCATCAGAATGCGTCCGCGCATCAGAATGCGTCCGCGCATCAGAATGCGTCAGCCCAACAGGGGTAGAAGTCCCGAACCTGGAACCTGTCCTGAGTGAATCTGAAGGATCCCCAGTTCCCAATCGCCAACGCGTGGCCGTAATAGGTGCCGGACCTGCCGGCTTGGCCGTCGCCGATGATCTGGCCCGCAGGCAGTACAGCGTCACGGTCTTTGAGGCCCAGCCTGTGGTGGGTGGGATGATGACCATGGGCATTCCCTCCTACCGGCTACCCCGTGACGTGATCCAGCAGGAGGTCAAGAGGATCGAAAGCCGGGGTGTTGAGATCCGTCTTGATTCGCCCATCGGCCCCGAGGGTAAGCACACGTTGGACGATCTACTGGAACAGGGCTATGAAGCTGTCTTTGTCGGCGTGGGCGCACACAAGAGCTACAGACTGAGGATCCCTGGCGAGGAACTGCGGGGGGTGGTTCCAGGCATCGAGCTGCTGAAGGCCATCAACCTGTCACACCAGACCAACGACGAGGACGCGCGCATCCGCTGGCAGATGAAGGTCCTCAGCTACCTGCTGGGCGGTGCAGCCACCCGGGTGGCCATCATCGGTGGGGGGAACACGGCCATGGACGTGGCCCGTTCCCTCAAGCGGTTGGGGATAGACGACGTCCGGGTGCTCTATCGTCGTACCCGGACCGAGATGCCGGCCATGCCTGAGGAGATCGAAGAGGCGGAACACGAGGGCGTGCCCATCGAGTTCCTCGTCTCACCAGTGCGGATCCTGGGCAGCGAACCGGGGTCTGGAGCGAATGGGGTCGAGGGCCGGGTGATGGGCCTCGAGTGTGTGCGTATGAAGCTGGGCGAGCCGGACCACTCGGGCCGGCGCAGGCCCGTTCCCATTGCCGGCAGCGAGTTCACGTTGGAATTGGACATGGTGGTACCAGCCATTGGCCAGTCGCCCGATCTGACCTTCCTGGGGCAAGGGCATCGCTTTGCCATCACCCGCGAAGGTACCTTCAACATCGATCGGGTATCTTATATGACCAACCTGCCCGGAGTCTTTGCCGCCGGCGATGCCATTACCCAGCCGGTATCTGTGATCGATGCCATTGGTTCGGCCAAACAGGCAGCAGCGGGCATTGACGCCTACCTGCGCGGCATGGAGGCCGAGGAAGTACAGGTATCTGACCGTGAGATGCCCATCTCTCGACGGGTGCTGGCGCCTGAGGAGTTGGTACCCAAGCCACGTCACCCATCGCCCATGATCCCCATGGCCCGACGCCTGCGCAGTCACTCCGAGGTAGAACTGGGCTACAACGTGGCCGAGCCAGACGGGGTGGAGATGGCCGTCGCGGAGGCCCAACGGTGTCTCATGTGCGGCCCCTGCTCCGAGTGTCTTGCCTGCGAGGCAGTCTGCGAGCCAAAGGCGATCCGCCATGACGATCATGAGCACTTTGAGCAGTTGGAGGTCGGCGCAGTCATCTGGGCAGACTATACGGATCCATTCTCCTTGGGGTTCAGGCCAGATGACCACGCTGCATCAGTGGACGGAGCGATGTCGGGTGGGGATTGGGGCCGGTGCCAAGACAACAGAGATGGCCATCCAGGCTTCTATCGGGTGGATCCGGGCGACCCCCTGGCCGGCTCGGCAGCAGCGGCGCGGGCGATGCTAGAGTTATTCGGCGAGCGACGGCATGCCGGACGTCAGGAACCCATGGTGAGCGCTGCAGGGACGGCCAGAATCGGAGTTTTTATCTGCCAATGCAACGGCCAGATCTCGGACATCGTGAATACGGCCTCACTTGAGGCCCAGGCCGGGATGTGGGAGGGCGTAGCCTACACCGATACGCTGGCCCAATCGTGCTCGCAGGAGGCGGCCGATGCCATCTACCAGGCCGTGACCGATCACGATCTGAACCATGTGGTGCTGGCCGCCTGCTCATGCTGCGCCGTGGATCAGGTCTGCTATAGCTGTACCTACCAGCGGGTGCGTTGCAAGGACAATCTGCTGGGGCGACATTTCGACCGCGGCAACCCATTATTTGAGTTCGTGAACATCCGGGAGCAGTGTGCGTGGATCCACGAAAACGATCCCCGGACTGCTACGGCTGCGGCCACGGCCATGGTCGCGGCTGCCGTTGCCAATACTCGGCTTTCGGTCGTGCGGCCCCGGGCATCGCTGCCTCTGGACAAGATGGTTCTGATCCTGGGCAACGGGCCGGCTGCGAACATTTGCCAGGACGCGCTGTCAAATCAGCAGATCCAGGCCCTGTGGCTGAGGACCCTACCCGGGCAGATCCGGCAGACGCCGAGTCACTTTACGGCGGTCCATAACAGCTCGCGGCTGGAACATGGATCGGCCCTGGTACTGGCCCCACGAGATGCCAGAGAGCAGGATCAGATCAACAAAGCCTTTGACACCGCAGGCCGCCAGCCGCGCAGCCGGCGCGATTGGGGCAGCGCTGATACCCACCGGCCTGGCGTGTTCTTCTGTGATCCAACGGTGGATGCCATGATTGTCGGTATGGCCGTCGCAGCACGGACTGCAGCCTGGTTGGGCTCAGAACGTTCCTGGCCCAGAGCCATGGCCGCCCTGGTCGACCCCGATCGCTGCCGCGGCTGTGGGGACTGTGAATTGGTTTGTGAATATGGCGCTATACAACTGCAGCCAATCCCGCATAGGCCTATCAGCGTTGCTTCAACCGGGCACGGAGAGATAGAGTATGTAGCCTGGATCGATCCCGCCATCTGCCAGGGCGAGGGCATCTGTGCCGTTCGCTGTCCGGCAGGAGCCATTTCCACAGGGCACCTCACCGGCGAGCAGATCGAGGCCATGCTGGAGGCTATGCTATCTTGAGGTCATCGGAGCAATGAGGAACGGCGAATGAC
Organism: uncultured Chloroflexia bacterium; assembly: GCA_963700285.1. Classification (GTDB taxonomy): domain Bacteria; phylum Chloroflexota; class Anaerolineae; order JAAYZQ01; family JAAYZQ01; genus CAWANP01. The sequence goes on from CAVOXA010000010.1 coordinate 844,218, forward strand.
GGACACTGAAACGCGCATTGTCATCTTTACCTGCAACTGGAACGCCCACGAGAGCCTGCAGGACGCGGGTCAGCGCCATCTTCACTTCCCCTCGGGGGTGATGCCGCTCAAAGTAGACTGCCTGGGGCAGCTCGGTGCCAGCGCGGTCCTGAGAGCATTCGAAAAGGGCGCCGATGGCGTCATGCTGGTTGGTTGCCCACCTGAAGAGTGCCACTATGAGTTTGGCAGCCGGCGGGCGATGGAGCTTTTCGACCAAGTCCGAGAATTGGCCAAATTGCTGGGATTCGGTGAGGAACGATTGGAACTTGTCCAGGTGTCCGCAGGTGGAGGTGAGGCATTGACCGAGAAGGTACGCCTCTTTGTCAAAGGCGTGTCCGCCAGGAACGGGGCTGGGCGGTAGGCCTGGTACGCCGGCTCTCCCACCAAGCCAAGGAGAGAATCACTCTTTCATGAATTATCAGTCTATCGTTCAGAGGACACGCGCCTATCTGTGCCTAGATTGCGGCAAATGTACCGGCAGTTGCCCTTTGGCCCGGGTCGATCTGGAGTATTCGCCACGTCGCCTCGTCGAGCGAGTGGTCTTTGGCGAAGCCGAAGCCGTGATAGCCGATCCTCATCTGTGGAGCTGCATGACTTGCGGGTTGTGCAGTACCCGGTGCCCGTCGGACGTGGACTTTTCGCGGTTTATCATTGAACTGCGGTCCGAGGCCCTCCAGGCTGGCGAGCGGGGCACCTATGCCCACGACGGCGTCCTGCAAGAGGTTATGCGCCTCCAGACGAAGAATGCTCACCAGGAGCGGACCGGCTGGCTCTCGGATGATATGCAAGTAGCGGAGGAAGGCGAGTACCTGTACTTTGTGGGCTGCCTGCCCTTCTTTGATGTTGTCTTTGCCGACCTGGACGTTAAGGCCCTGGACATCGCTCGCAGTGCGGTGCGGCTTCTGAATAAAGCCGGGATCGCTCCCATCATCAGCAACGAGGAACGATGCTGCGGCGCAGATCTGCTGCTGGCGGGAGATGCAGACAGCTTTGGGCGCCTGGCAGAACTCAATGTTGAGGCTATCAAGGCCACCGGTGCGAAGAAGGTTATCTTTACCTGTGCCGAGTGCTACAACGCTTTCCGGACCGATTACCCAGCGTACGTGGGCGCGTTGCCCTTCGAGATGATGCATCTCACCGAACTGTTGGCGGAGAAGATCAGGGCTGGAGATCTCACGTTCGAGCCGCTGCCTGGATTGGTAACCTACCACGATCCCTGCCGCATGGGGCGCTACCTGGAGGTCTACGATCCACCGCGAGAAGTCATCAATGCCATCCCCGAGCTAAAGTTGGTTGAGATGGAGGACAATCGCGAGCGGGCGATGTGCTGTGGCTCTACGGCGTGGATCAACTGCAGCGGCTGCGCCAAGCTGATCCAAAAAGAGAAGCTGCGCCAGGCCGGGCAGACGGGGGCTGGGGTGATGTTGACGACCTGTCCCAAGTGCCAAATTCATTTGTCCTGTGCGGCGCGTGATCTGAAGGCTGCTGGCTCTGGAGAGCCGGCACAGGTGGTGGAAGTCGAGGACCTGGTAAGCTGGATTGGACAGGCGTTAAGGTGATGGAAAGCAGACAAGGATGGAGTGGCTGGCAGCCAGTCATCCTTTCCTGGGCAGCACCATGCGTACCGGGATCCCAGCGGTCAAGGGAGAATTGATGGAACGAAACATTGTCGTGATCGGCATGGGCTACGTCGGCATTCCAGCGGCAGCGCTGCTGGCCGATGTACCAGGACACATTGTCACCGGTATCCAGCGGCGATCGCGTCGATCTGGTTGGAAGATCGACTGGATCAACGACGGCAAGAACCCCTTTGAGGGTGACGAACCGGGCATGGACGAGCTGATCGCCCGGGTGGTTTTGCAAAAAAAGACCTTTCGAGTGACAGATGATTTTGCGGTCTGCAAGGACGCTGACGTCATCCTCATTGACGTCCAGACACCGACCAACACGGAGCGCATCCCCGAATACCTCAGCCTGCGCACAGTCAGCGCCCAGGCCGCCAATTACCTGCAGCCCGGGACGCTGGTGGTGATCGAGTCTACCGTGGCCCCCGGTACTACCGAGCACGTAGTCAAACCGATCCTGGAAGAGGGCTCGAGTCTGCAGTGTGGTACAGATTTTCACCTGGCCTTTTCCTACGAACGGGTTATGCCCGGCAAGTTGCTGGAGTATATCGTCGACTTTCCGCGGGTGGTGGGCGGCATTGACGAGGAAAGCACCCGTCGGGCGGTAGCATTGTACAAAACGATCGTCCGCAAAGAGATCACGCCTGCCAGCGTGCTGACGGCGGAATTGGCCAAGACGATGGAAAACGCGTATCGCGACGTCAACATTGCCTTTGCCAACGAGATGGCACGGATCTGCGAGGCGATGGGCGTAGACGTCTATGAGATACGAGAACTGATGAACGCCAGGCATGACCGGCACATGCACCTGGCAGGCGCCGGGGTGGGAGGCCACTGTCTGCCCAAAGACCCCTGGCTGCTCAAGTTCGGCGTGGATACCTACGGAGAGTACCCGGTGCCCTTGCGCATGATTGCCCTGGCCCGCGAGATCAACGATGAGATGCCCTTTCACCTGGCGGACCTGACTGTAGAAGCGCTGGCCGGGCAAGGCGTTGACCTGGACGAGGCCAAGATCACGGTACTCGGGGTGGCCTACCTTGAGGACTCGGACGATACCCGAAACACACCTGCAATAGCCGTGATCGACGCCCTCCAAGAGAAATGCGCCAGCGTAGTTGCCCACGATCCGTTTGTGCGGCATTTGGATGGCTATGAACTGACCCGTGACCTGGAGATGGCGTTGGCTGGCGCCGACGCAGCGGTCGTTGTCACCAAGCACCGGCATTACTTTGATCTAGATCTGAACTGGCTCAGGGAAACGATGCGCACGCCCGTATTGATTGACGGCAGGAACGTCTTTGAGGCAACGGCAGTTCGAGAAGCTGGCCTCACTTACAGGGCCATTGGAAAAGCATGATCTCAGAGTGCGATCGTTGTGTCGTCAGAGGGCTGGACGCGCGAGCGCTCTGAATAGGAACACCGATGCCATCTGGCCGGTCTGATTCGTGGCCAATTCAAGTCGCCGCCCCGGCTTTCCTGGGAAGCACTGCCCAGCAAGCCGCGCTCCTGCTGCGCGCCGCGGGAAGTGGCTTCTATGTCTGCGCGCCCGAGAACGGACCGGCCAAGTTGGTGGTCTCGCACAATCTGAGCGGAATACCCTGGGATGAGGCGCTGCCTGAGCGCGTAATAGAGTCCCGGGAAGCCGTTTTGGAAACGCACGTGGGCCGGCCGCCTGCGTTGGCCGTGCCTGCTATCTGGGGGGACATGGTGCGGGGCGTGCTCGTAGTGTTTGACGACACGCCGGACCGTACCTTTGACGAGCAGGACGTCGTTCTGCTCCAGCCGCTCGCCGACCTGGCAGCGACCATGCTTCGCCAGGCCGAGCGGCTGGCGAGGATGACGGCCCAATTCCGCGCTCTGCACGTGATCGACGTTGCGCTCACCTCCAGCGTGCATCTGGATCGTGTGCTGAGCTTGATCCTGGACAAGGCGGTGGGATTGGTTGGCGCCGAGCATGGTTCGTTGCGTTTGCTCAACCCCGAAACCGGAGAGCTGGTACTGAAAGCCTACGTCGGCGAGGGCTGGACGCCGGAGGTAAGAGGCTACACTTTCCCCATCGGTCACGGGATCACAGGCTTGGTCGCACAGGAGCGCACACCATACCTCAGTCCCGACCTGCGCCAGGATCCGCAGAACGTCGTACTCTTTGACGAGATGCGCTCGGGCGTGGCAGTGCCCTTGCTGGTCGGCGATGGAGAATCGCACGAGCGCAAAGAACTGCTCGGCGTGCTGCTATTGGAGAGTACCCGTCGTGCCGCCTTTGACCGGCATGATGTCGAGTTGTTGCAAGCCCTGGCCCAGGAGGCCGTGATCGCCATCCAGAACGCCACCCAGCGTCAGAAGCTTCAATTGATGCACCAGACACTGCAGGACGAGCAGGAGCGACGGGTGGCTGCCGAAAAATGGACCGTCATGGGCCAGGCAGCCACGGCTCTGGCCCACCGCATCAACAACCTGATCGGCATTGTGCCCGCCAGCGCTGGTGAGATCCGCCGCACCCTGAGCGAGTTGCAGATGCCCCAAACCGACAGGGAGTGGATCGAAGCCAACCTGGACCGTATTCAGCGCAACAGCCATTTCGTGCTAAGGCTGGCCGATGCCTTGTTCCGGCCCTTTCAAGAGACCGGCCCGAGAGCGCGGTTCGATGTCAATAGGTTGCTGAACGAGGCCCTCCAGGCAGCCCACCTGAGCCCGGCCGGGCCCGGCGAACCCAGTCCCGTGGGCGCAAATGTTGAGGTACACGTCCTCCAGGACTATGCTCAGGCTCTGCCGGAAGTGGAGAGCAATTCGTTGCTGGTCGACGTCTTTTTGGAACTGATCACCAACGCTCAGAAGGCGATGGAGGGCCAGCCGCGGAAGTGGTTGGAGCTTGGAACCCGGCTGGAACGGGATGAGGCCGGTTCCTGGGTCGTAGCCGAAGTGAGCGACACGGGGATCGGATTCACACCGGAACAGATGGTCCATCTGTGGGACATGTTCCAGCAAAGTACCGACGGGCTGGGGTTTGGTCTGTGGTGGGTGCGAACTTTTATCGAGCAGCAAGGCGGCACCATCGCTTGTGACAGCAGGCCGGGTGCAGGTGCCACTTTTACCGTGCGCTTGCCCTCGGTTTCCGACGGCGAGCACGAAAAGGCAAAGTAGGGAGCAAAGCAGGTTATGCGAGGCAAAATCCTGATTGTCGAAGATTTCGCAGACTGGCGAGAGCTGCTGAGCGGCTTGCTACAGCGCGAAGGCCATGAGACCCAGGCCGTGGACACGCTCCAGGAGGCGCAGGACTATCTTGACCACACCAAGGACCTGGATCTGGCGATCCTGGACATCCGGCTGGTCGAGACCGACGAGAGCAACCAGGACGGAATGCGCTTGCTGGCTGAGATCCAGGGACGAAGAGACGCTACCAAGGTGATCATGATCACCGGTCACGGGACCATGGAGACCCAGCGACGGGCCTTCCGGGAGTACCATGCCTTTGACTTTTTCCGCAAAGAACAGTTCGACTCGGAGGAATTCAGGCAGACCGTGCACGAAGCGGTCGACCAGGCCGCCCGTGAGCGAAGCACAGTCAAGGAGACGGACTATATGCGTGGCCACCGCTACGAGACGTGGCAGCGCGAAAAAGATGGCTAGCAAGCAGGACGAATCCCAGAGACGCGTGGCAGTGCTCAGCCGGCCCGTTGTAGGAAACGCTGAGCGCTGAACGCTGACCGCTTCCAAGGAGGAAAAAGTTGTCAACAGACAATCTGCGCATCGGCGTGTTTGTGTGTGACTGCGGCTCCAACATCGCTGGCGCAGTGGACACCGAAGCCTGCCGCGCGTACGCCGAGACGCTGCCCAATGTGGTCGTGGCCGTAGGGAACAAGTATACCTGCGCCGATCCGGGGCAGCAGGAGATCCAGCGCACGATCTACGAACACAATCTCAATCGGGTGGTCGTTGCTTCCTGCTCGCCGACCTCGTACGAGCCGATCTTTCGCCAGTGCATCGAGGAGGCCGGGCTCAACCCCTATCTGTTGGAGATGGCCAACATCCGCGAGCACTGCTCGTGGGTGACCCCCGGCGACCGGCAGGCGGCCACGCGAAAGGCCCAAGACATGGTCAAGGTGGCCGTGGCCCGCTCCCGGTGGCTCTATCCCCAGGACGAGGAGCAGATCCCGGTCACTCACGCGGCGCTGGTCATCGGCGGTGGTGTGGCCGGCATGCAGGCGGCCCTTGACCTGGCCGACTCGGGTCACAGGGTCTACCTGGTGGAAAAAAAGCCCTCTATCGGCGGCATCATGGCCCAGCTCGACAAGGTCTATCCCGACATCGAGTGTAGTATATGAATTCTCGGGCCAAAGATGATGGATGTCGGTCGACATCCCAAGATTGAACTGCTGGCTTACTCGGAAGTCGAGGATATTACGGGTTATGTGGGCAACTTTCAGGGCCCGTGTCCGCAAGAAAGCTCGCTACGTGGACGAGAACGAGTGTACGTCCTGTGGCGACTGCGCCACCGTGTGCCCGGTCGTCGTGCCTGACGAATTCCAGATGGGACTGGGCAGCCGGAAAGCAGTCTACATTCCCTTCCCCCAGGCCGTGCCATCGTCCTACGTTGTGGCCGCCGACGAATGCCTGGGCCAGAACCCCATCGCCTGTGGCAAGTGCATCGAGGCCTGTGAAAAGAACTGTATCGACTTTGACATGCAGGACGAGATCGTCGACCTCGAAGTGGGCACCATCGTCGTCGCCACCGGCATGGATGTCTACGACCCCACCGCCACTGGACGAATATGGCTATACCCGTTTTTCTAACGTCATCACCAGCATGGAATTCGAGCGGCTGGTCTCCACGGGTGGTCCGCTGGGCGGGCATTGGGGGCGGCCCGGGGATCTGCAGCCGCCCAGGCGGATCGGCTTTGTACAATGCGTCGGCTCGCGGACACAGGATGCCGAACGAGGCAACTCGTACTGCTCCAATGTATGCTGCATGAACACGGTCAAACAGGCGCAGTACCTGAAGGATAACTATCCCGATATCGACATCACGGTCTTTTACATGGACATGCGGGCCTTTGGCAAAGGTTTCGAAGAGCTTTTGATGCGCAGCAAGAGGAACGGCGTGCGCTATATCCGCGGCCTGCCGGGCGAGGTGCGCCAGAACCCTGACAGCGGCAACCTGTGGGTCACGGTGGAAAACACCACGGCCAACCGCCTGGAGGTCCACGAATTCGAGATGCTGGTGCTGGCCGTGGGCGCCACGCCGGCCACCGATACGGAAGCGATCCGCCAGCTGGTCAGCCTGTCGCGGGCGCCCAGCGGCTTTCTGAAGGAGGCCCATCCCAAACTGCGCCCGGTGGATACGCCTACCAAAGGGGTCTATATTGCCGGAGCCGCCGAAAGCCCCAAGGATGTGCGGGAAAGCGTCACCCAGGCCAGCGCCGCCGCCTCACGGGCCTCCATCCTGCTGAGCAAGAGCCAGTTTTCGGTGGAGGCCATCACCGCCGTGGTGGACGAGGAGCTGTGCAAGATGTGCGGCCAGTGTGTCGACGTCTGCCCCTTTGGGGCAATCACCTGGCAGAAGAAGCAGGTGGCTCATGTGACCAGTGCGGCCTGCGCCGGGTGCGGCACCTGTGCCGCGGAATGCAAGTTCGCCGCCATCGAGATGCGCCACTTCTCCGACCAGGCCATCTATGCCCAGATCGATGCCATCCTGGAGGCGGACCCCCTGGGCAAGATCGTGACCTTTGCCTGCAACTGGTGCTCCTACGCCGGGGCGGATACGGCCGGCGTGGCCCGTATGGCTTACCCGCCCAACGCCCGCATCATCCGCACCATGTGCTCCGGCCGGGTGAATCCCGAGTTCGTGTGGTACGCCTTCAAAAAGGGCGCCCCGGTGGTACTGGTCTCGGGCTGCCACTATGTCGACTGCCACTACCTCGATGCCAACCGCAGTACGGTGCGGCGCCAGGATGGCCTCTGGGACGGCCTAGAGAAAGCCGGCCTGCGCCCCCAGCGACTGCAGCTCGAATGGTGCTCGGCGGCCGAGGGCGGCCGCTGGCAGACCATCATGCGCGAAGCGGAAAAGATGCGCCAGGGCGTGACGCCCGAGGAGGTGGAGCAGAGCCGAGAGGTGCTGGCCCAGGCCCGGGTGCCCAGCCCGCGCAACCCACGACCAACAGATATCGGCCAGCCCGCGGACTATGCCTGTATGCGCTGCGCCTACCAGTGGGCCGACGTCTTCCAGATTGCGGAGCGAACCTGCCCGCAGTGCCGCTCCAACAGCGTACGGTGGTTGAAGGCAAAAAGGTAGTTTTTCCGTCAGGCTGAATCCCAATCAAGTTTTTTGCAACTGCCATACTTGACCACAGAGAGGAGACAAGTCATGAGCTTCTGGAAGCGTTTGCTGGCCGTGGTTGTGATGGTGCTCAGCGTGGCCCTGGTCATCCTGTGCATCGCCGGCATCGTGGGCAATTGGGTTCTGAGCAAGAGCATGACTGACGGCTTCGTCCGCGTCCTCACAAGCGCAGAAAGGGCCCTGGAGGTCAGCGACACCGCCCTCACGGGGCTCGATGCCAAGCTGGGCAATGCCCGGGACAGGATCACCGAGTTTGAAGGGAACGTCGAAACGGCTAGCGAAAACTTTGTCGAGAATCCAGTCATCCTGATCGCGCTCTCCGAGCGGCTGGACCTGGGGATCGCCCCGGCCATCCAGGAGGTGCTCGACACGGTCCAAACGGTCCGCGAGAAGGTGATCGCTGTCCAAAACACCATCCAGGCCCTCAACGCCCTGCCCTTTGTCTCTATAGGCCAGAACCCGGAACAGGAAGGGAAACTACAGCGGCTGTCCGAGGGCGCCGCGGCCCTCAACGAGGGCATACAGGAAACCAGGAACGGGGTCAGAGAGGCAAAGGCGGCCGCTGCCGGCGAGATCATGTTCCGCATCGGCAAGGGGACTGCCAGGTTGGATACCGGGCTGGAGAGCATTCAAACAGGGGTACAGGGTTTGCTGGTCCAGGTGTCAGCGACACGCGCCCAGGTATCGCGGCTGCGCTCGCAACTGCCACTCTGGCTTGACCTGGCATCCATCGCCATCACCCTGATTCTGCTGTGGATCACCTTCTCCCAGGTGGTCGTCTTTGTCTTTGGCCTGTCGACCTACAGGAATGAGAATCTGTTTGCGCGTTGGTTTGGACCTTCGGCCCAAGTCCTATCGGAACAACCGCTGACAGAGGACGCTTTGGCCTCGGAAACGTAGCACCGCTTGGTTGGCCGGCTGGTGCGCATCAGCCGTTCGTGTGTGAACCTGGAATCGCCTCTCTGAGGCAATGGAAGGCAAGGAGGGATCAAAATGGAAAGACCAACCGGTATCACCATCATCGCCATCGCGTACTTTGTCCTGGGTTTTCTGTCGCTGCTGTGGAGCGGCCTCGTATTCGGGCTTGGCGGCATTGGAGCCCTGTTTAGCGGGCTCCTTGGCGCCGAAAACGTAGCGGCCGCCAGCACCGCGGGCGCCTGGTCGGGGTTCCTCGGCATCCTGGCCGCCATCGTTCAGTTTGCCGTCGCCATCGGGCTGCTGAAAATGAAAAAGTGGGCCTGGGTCCTGGCTTTGGTCGGCGTGGCGCTGACTGTCATCCAGGGCATCGCCGGCCTGTTCAGCGGCGGGCCTTTCGCCTTTATGTGCGGATTGCTGGGCCTGCTTGTCCCGGTGCTCATCCTCGTCTACCTGCTGACCGGCAAGGTGCGGCGCGTTTTTGATGTAGGGGCCTGACCCCGCCTGCGCCTCCGGCGCAGGTAGGAGTTCTCTGCCGGGGAAAAGCGTGGAAGATCTAGAGCTGGTGAACCAGGTCAAGACCACCTACATCGGCGACCACCGGGTCCGCATTGCCGCCGCGGATCGCAGCTTTGAGGCCGATCAGCGCACGCACCTGGATCGAATGGGCGCGGGCTTTTGTCCGTTGGAGCTGGTTGCCGCCGCCCTCGGGGCCTGAATGGTGCTCACCATGGCGGCGGTCGCCGACAACAAAGGGATCAAGCCTACGCGGCTGGCGGCTTCGGTGGAGGGCCGCACCGAGTTTGTGGGCCGCCAGACCACGACCCGTTTCCTCAGCCGCCTGGAGTTGGGCGAGGGGTTGACCCCCCGCGAGCAGCGCATTCTGTACAACTCGGCCCGGACCTGTGAGGTCCACAAGATGCTGCGGGGTGAGGTCACCTTCGAGGAACAACTGGCAGACTAGGCTACCGAGACCTCGTCCAGGCCTTCCCGGCCAAGATCCACCGTCAGATCACGGTCAAGATCTTTTGGCTCCAGGCAGATCCCCGCCCCCGGGACAGCAAGCGCATTGGCGTCGGCTATCGGGCAGATGCGGGGGAGTACCGGCTTTTTGTACCGTGGACGACGAGCAGGAGATGATCATCGTCGAGTTGGTCGGACCACGCAACGATGAGGAGATCTACAAGCTGGCAGAGCAACTGGGGATGTTGTAAGGCTTGTTCTCTTTGATGTCAGATGGTGGGTGATGATGCGTGGACTGTGGTCCACGCGGAGCAGGAGCAGGCGAAGCAAGAGCAGGCGAAGCAGGAGCAGAGCCAGAGGTTTGGCGAACGCTTGAACTGTGGTCTACGCAGAGCATAGAGTGGAACGAGGGCAGGGCGCCGGATGTGAATCTTAAGATCGAACTCCTGGCTCCGGCCAGGGACCTGGACAGCGGCAAGGCCGCCATCGATAGCGGCGCCGATGCCGTCTATATTGGCGCCGGGCGCTTTGGGGCGCGGGGCAGAGCCGGCAATTCGCTGGACGACATCGCCGCGCTGGCGGCCTATGCCCACACCTATTGGACGCGCGTGTATGTCACCGTGAATACCCTGCTGCACGACGACGAGCTGCCCGAAGCAGTGCAACTGCTCCACCAGCTCTATGACATTGGCGTGGACGCCGCCATTATCCAGGACGTGGGCCTGCTGGAAAGCGATCTCCCGCCACTGGCCCTCATCGCCAGCACGCAGATGCACAACCATACCCCCGAGCGCCTGGCCTTCCTGGAGCAAATCGGGATCCGGCGCGCTATCCTGGCCCGAGAGTTGAGCCTGGCACAGATTCGGGCCATCCGCGACCGCACTTCTATCGAGCTGGAGGCCTTTGTCCACGGCGCGCTGTGCGTGAGCTACAGCGGCCAGTGCTACATGAGCTACGCGATCGGAGGGCGAAGTGGCAACCGCGGCGAGTGCGCCCAGCCGTGCCGGCGCAGGTACACGCTCGTTGACGGCGATGGCAGGGAGGTGGTGAGGAACCGCCACCTGCTCTCGCTTCGGGATCTCAACCTCTCCGGGCACCTGGACGACCTGCTCGATGCGGGTGTTACGTCCTTCAAGATCGAGGGACGGCTCAAGGACCAGGCCTACGTCACCAACGTGGTGAGCTGGTACCGCCGCGAACTGGACCGTGTGCTTGCGGCGCGGGGCGGTGGCTCCAGTTCCGGGGGCCCCAATCCCTGGGGGCGCAGCTCTTCAGGCCGCAGCAGCATCGACTTTGAGCCCGACCTGAGCAAAACCTTCAACCGAGGCTACACGACCCATTTCCTGCAGGGGCGGGGGGAGCCGGCCGGGGCCCCGGATTCTCCCAAGATGGTGGGCGAGTACCTGGGCACGGTATCCGCCGTGCGAGGGCCCCACTTTGTGCTGGAAACTACTATCCCGCTGCACAGCGGCGATGGCCTGTGCTGGTTTGACGACCAGCACACGCTGGGGGGAACGGTCGTCAATGCCGTACAATCCGTTGCACCTGATTCCCTGGCCGTGAGGGTCACCCCAGACAAGATCACGGGCATCCACGAGGGCTTGAAGGTCTATCGAAACCACGATCACACCTTTCTGCGGCAGATCGAGCGCAGCCGGCCGGTGCGCAAGATCGCGGTGCGCCTGCGCCTGGAGAACAAGCCGGAGGGCTTTGTCCTGTACGCCAGGGATGAGGACGGCAACGTCGCGGCCGCGATGCTCGCAGCGGAAGCAGTACCCGCGCACAAGCCCGAAAGAGCCGGGGCCGCGGCGCGCAAGCAACTGGGCAAGACCGGAGATACGCCCTTTGCCTGCACACATGTGGATCTGGCCTGGGATCGGCCCTATTTCCTACCGGTCGCTGCGCTCAACGCCTTGCGCCGCGAGACGCTGGAACGTCTGGTTGCAGCACGCGCCGCCAACCGGCCTCGGATGCGGGGCGAGATCCTGCGAAATGAGGCCCCCTATCCAGAGACCGCGCTGACCTACCGCGGCAATGCGCTGAACCAGCAGGCCGTGGCTTTCTACCGGCGCCACGGCGTGGAGGAGGTCGCACCGGCCGCCGAATCGGGGCTCATGATGGGCGGCAGGGTGGTCATGCGCACCCGTTACTGCATCCAGCACCAACTGGGGCTGTGCGACGGCGTGTCCAAAGCCGGCCGGCTGAAGGGACCGCTGTACCTCGTCGATGAGGACGGGCACCGCTACCGCTTGCGCTTTGACTGTGGGGTTTGCGAGATGGAGGTACTCTACTGAGTGGGCTGGAGTACAAAGCCGCCCCAGGTAACGGGTGATTCTGAGTAGTCCATGGCTCGGGGCGCCACTCTACGCGGAAAAAACTCGGTTCTTGGAAGGCCATCATCCAGAGTGAAACGAAGGATCTCTACTGTGCATAGCCGATATTCCCTTCGGTGCTCCTTTGATGATTCAGGAAATGCTCAGGGCATGCTTGACCCCACTACACTTTGTTCAGAGCATGTCCTGAGGGCAGCTGAAGGATGACGTAATTCCAGTTTCTTGGTAGCTCCTCAAGGGCCGAATCACTTGAGAAGCGCAGCCGTCCGTAGCTGCTCCAAAACTCGCTCCACCTTCGCGCCGTTTGAAGCCGAATACAAAAGATCGAGCCGGTCGTTTTCCGGCAAGTGCAGCGACGTGACCAGGAGCCCGTCCTTTTTCTCATCAAGCGAAACCGAGGCAATCTTTGCCAGGGGGACAAAGGTCCGGGTGGCTCCATACTTGGAGTCCTTGCTGGGGTTGTCTCTGATCAGAATCACTTCTCGATCCGTGAGGATGCTCAGGTGCGCGGGCGAGATCGTCCTGGACAGAGGTCTACCAAACAGAGATAGCCATTGGGCCTGGATCTCGGGCTGCCAGAGAACCCCGGCAAGCCTCTCCCCGGGCTGAATGCTCCCCTTGCCCAGGTTCAGCAGCTTGAGGCTCAGGCCGGCAATTTCGCTGAGCTTGGCTCGTTCCGCATTCAGATCGGTACCCGCCGGCTGGAGCGTACTGCCCCTGACCTTGTTCAGTATCGGGCCAAAGAGATGTTCGGAAACAGTATTGAACTTGAGCGTGACGGTCAGAATGCCGTCGCTTGTGATGCCTCTGATGTTGAGCCAGGATTGCAGCAGGAAGGATCCTACATCCACGTAGTGAATGTCTCTGAGGCGGAAAGCGATTGGTTTGAGCTGGCTGCCCTTGTTTTGCAGGACGTAGAGGTTGCTGTCCTGGCAGCAGACCAGCTTTTCCTGCTCTTGTCTCAAAAAGCCCTCGTACTTGGGTGTCAGCACGGCGTAGGGGAACACCCCATCGCTGTGAGGTGATGCGTCAAAAAAGTTCTTGTAGAGGTCCGGTACCTCGTCGTACGATTCGACCGCCTTGGCCCAAGATCGCATCGACTGCCGGGCTCCGGTCAGCCACCTTGGTTTCCCTGATCTTGAGATGCGCCTTGCGTCAGAATGCATACCTGGCTCTCCCATCGCTGAACACAGCGAGGGGCATGATACCATTGTTCAAGGGGCAGCACAAGCCGGATCCTCCGCTTTGCGACCCTTACTCCCCTCGAGGAGCAATTGCGCCCAGATGCGAGCGCCCTCAGGTGCGAGCGGACGGGGTCACCTATGCGGCTGCTCGTTTCATGGATATTCCATTCCTCTCGAAATCGACCGGCAGCCTGACCTCGAAACAGATCGCTCCCGGCTGGGATCGGACGTTGATCTCACCGTGGTGTTTCTGTACGACGAGGTTGTGGCTGATGTTCAGCTCCAGCCCGGTGCCTTCGCCTGGCGCCTTGGTGATAAAAAGGGGGTCAAAGATCTGGGGCAGAACGTCCTCTGGGATCCCGGGGCCCGTATCGTGGATCTCTACCACCACTCAGGCGTCCCGCTGGTAGGTCTTCAGGACAAGTTCACCCTGGCCCTCCATAGCGCTGGCCGCGTTATCGATGATGTTGGTCCAAACCTGGTCCAACTTGCTGCCGTAGGCCTGGATGCGAGGCAGGTCCGGGGCATAGTCGCGCCGCACGTCAACGCCGCCCTTGAGTCTTTTGCGCAGCATGACCAACGTGTTATCCAGACCCTCGTGGACGTCAACGTTCTGTACCGACGCCTGGTCCAGGTAGGTATAGGATTTCAGCGCCCTGACAATTTCGACAATCCGGCCTGCCCCGTGTCCGATCTCTTCCAAACTTCGCTGTCTCTTTCGTCAGAAGGGGAAAAAGAGGGCTTCCGCCCACGACCCGGTCTCACCTTCAGCCCTGGCGATCCTTCCGCCAAGTAGCGGTCGATCCAGTCTTTGACCGCCTCTGGCTCGTAAGGCCGCAGCAGGCCGTGCATTGCAGCCTGGCATATCGACTCGCTGGCAGTCACCTTTAGGATCGCGACTGCGCGTGTGCACACGTACGGTTTGGGACGATGATCGCGCGCCGTTTCAAGTTCTTTCTTCTGGCATGACTTGGATGCAATTCGTAGTGTGGCGGCAGTGCTCAGAATGACAGTGTGGTAGCAGTGCTAGTCCTGGTTTAGGGCGGTGCTGAGGTTCTCGCTAAGCGCTTTGGCTTCGTCCAAAGCCTCGGCCTGGGTCCAGAGGAGGATCCCGCGGCGTCCGAAAAAGCCCACCAGGTCAAGGCTGTATTGCAGCAAGTCGGGTGGATTGCCCTGGGCAAAGTCCCAGGAGTAGTATCTGAGGCACAACGCGGTCTGGCCGCCGGTGATTTCCCGTACTTTTGCCCAGTCGTTCTGCGGCGCGACGAGGTCGAGCCCTCGCAGGCCCGGGGTCTCTAGCATACCGGGCAGCACGTGCACGATGTCGCCGCAGGAGTGCAGCACAGTACCGCCAAAGGCCTCCGAGAGGCGAGCGTTATAGGGCAGACCAAACTCGCGGTAGGTACGGGGGGACATGACGGCCGCGGTGTCGTCGCTGATACGGATGCCCAGGTCGGGGGGCAGGTACCAGGGCTCGTGGGACAGGGAAAAGAGCCGCTCGATCCGTCGCATTTGCAGTTGCACGAACCGGATCGTGGCCTCCGTTACCTTTTCCAGCAGGACGTGAACCTCCCTGGGACAAAGCAGCGTGGCCGTGATAAAGGCGCTGTACTCCCAGATCAGCGAGGCGGTCACCAGCGGGGAAGGTACATTGACCAGCCGCAGGGGCAAGTCGCTGTGGGCCTGGAGATAGTCGATGCGCTCTAGAGCCAGTGTGTTCATACCTGAGGTGGCCGGATCGGGCATCTCTAGTGCGTACACGTCCTGAGGATCGCCGCCAATGAGGGGTTTGATCCAGGGGTCGGCAGTAGGATCGGTGACCCACTCACAGCCAAAGGCTGCGGCCACAACACCGATGCCCAGGTTGGGCTTTAGGTTGGGGATGAAATAGTCATCCACCTCGGCCAGTTCGCGAAAGTGTTGTTCCTGCCAGGCCAGGTCAGCGGCCACATCGTCGAGGAACTGGGTGGTGGCATGGTGGGACTGGCCGACCTCGATCATGAAGGGGACCTGATCGCTGTCCTCCAGCAGCCAGGTGTCGCGGATCACTGCTCGTTTTTGTGCCTCGGTCAAGGGCATGATGCCCTCCTTCCTTTAGAGCCAGTTGGCACCGGCTCTGCGCATAAGGTCAGGGATGTCTGCTGGCCGGCCGGTCTCGCCCGACTGGACCGCACCCAGGACTACGGCCAGGGCGCTGAGCGCTTGCCGGGCGCCCACTTCGGCCTGCCCGCCAGTGCGAACCGCGCGCGAAAAATCGACCAGCGCTTCCTGGATCATCGCAATGGGGTCGGCGAAGGAGGCCGGCGGGACCACCCAATCTTCCGGTTGGCCGTCCAAAGGTTGCCCTTCGAAGCTCAGTCCCCTGTAGCGATCATATACACCCACGGCCGCATCGCCATAGATGCGGATCCAGGCTGCCGGGGCCGAGGCATAGCCCGAGCCCAGGTAGCCCAGCATGCCATTCTCAAATTCTAGCAGCGTGACCGTCGTGTCGTCAATGGGGGCGGCCAGGAAACGGTGCTTCTGCCAGCCCTGAACCCGTACGATGGGGCCCAGCCAGTATTGCAGCGTGTCGATGTGATGGATGCCGATCTGGATCAGCGGCCCGCCTGGGCACTCGCTCCGCTCCCAGCGCCATTCGTTGGGCTCAATACGGACGCCGGTGCTAGAGGAGATGTTAGCATCGACCATCAGCAGCTGGCCCAGTGCGCCTCGTTCCAACAGCTCTTTCATTCGACGCTGCGGACGCTCCCAGCGGCACAGGTGATCGGTGCCCAGTACCAATCCCGCCTGTTCGACAGCCTTGACCACATCGACACCCTCTTCCACTGTCGCCGTGATCGGTTTGTCAACAAAGACGTGCTTGCCATGCTCGACGGCCAGCAGGATCTGTTCGTGGTGAACGCGGTTCGGGGTGATGAGGGCGACCGCTTCTAGATCCTCGCGGTTCAGCATGTCTTGGTAGCTGGGCAGCGGCTGGTAGCCGTACCTGGCTGCGAATGCCTGGCGGGTCGCCTCGGTGCGGGCAAAACAGTGGGTGATCTCTACTTCGGGTGTGGCGGCTGCGGCCTCAGCCACCCGCTCTCCCCAGTAGCCCAGCCCAACCAGGCCGAGCCGGACAGGATTCTGCTTTAGATCCATGCTATTTGGTCCTCCTTCTGTGAAAGCGCGCTGATGAACCTACAACTTGATCAGGCAATAGATGAACACGTCATTCTGAGCGTAGCGAAGAATCTCTTCTGCGCTTTTCAACTAATTCCATTTGACGAAGTGGAGATTCTTCGCCTCCGCTGCGCTCCGGCTCAGAATGACGGGCTTCTAGAAGCTTGGACTTTTTCTATGCAGCTCGATCTTGTTACCAGTCTGAGCTGTCAAGACCCATACGCATTCACTACAATCTTACGAGGTCGCGTTGCCGATCAGCGTGCCATCCCGGCCAGCACCGCGTCAAACTGTTCCAGTGCCCAGTCTATGTCCTCGAGGGTGTGGGCGCCGCTGATGCCTGAATGGCCAATGGCGTGGCCGATGGTTTGAAAGTAGATGCCCCGCTGGAAGCAGCCTCGCACAAACCGGTGCATCATCTCGCTATCCAGTTTGACCGCCTCCTGGTAGTTGTGCACCGGTTCATCGATGCCAAAATAGATGCCAAAACGCGCGCCCAGACCCTGCACGCGCCCGGGCAGGCCATGTTTGGCAAAGAGTTGGTTCAGGCCTTCGTAGAGACGGCCGGCCAGGACGCGAATGTGCGGATAGAAGCTGGGCCGACCGAGTTCCCCAAGGGTGGCCAGCGCGGCCAGCACCCCGAATTGATGGCCGCTGTAAGTTCCGCTCTGAGATACCACCCCCAATGGGGCCAGTTCGTCCATGATCCCGGCCTTGCCGGCCAGGATGGCGATGGGCACGCCGTTGGCAACCGCTTTGGCCAGCGTGCAGAGGTCGGGCGTGATGCCATAGTAGCCCTGCATGCAGTCCACGCCCGTGCGAAAGCCGGACAGGATCTCGTCAAAGATCAGCACAATGCCCTGCCGGGCTGTCACGTCGCGCACGTGGGCCAGAAAGCCGGGATCGGCGGGGATACAGCCCGAGTTGTAACAGACCGGCTCCATGATGACGGCCGCGATCTCGCTCCCCTCCAGGGCGATGGCCTGGCCAAAGGCGGCCGCATCATTCCAGGGCACGATGGTGACGAGATTGCCAAACTCCTCCGGCACGCCAGCCGTCAGGGGAGTCCCCCTGCTGAACTTGACCTCGTCCGTCAGGCTATGGCGGGGACCATAGTAGATCAACTCGTGCATGCCGTGAAAGTGACCTTCAAACTTGAGGATCTTGGGACGCTGGGTGTACGCCCGCGCCAGGCGGAGGGCGACAAGCGTAACCTCAGTTCCGGAGGGCAGGTATCGAACCCGTTCTGCGCAGGGGATGACCTCACAGATCTGTTGGGCCAGCCGGGCCGTGTATTCGGTCTCGCAGCCGCAGATCAGGCCCATGTCCAGTACCTTTTCCACGGCCTGGCGGAGGGCGGGATGGTTGTGACCCAAGATGGTGGCCCCGTGGGACAGGTTGAAGTCCAGGTAGCGGTGTCCGTCGACGCCCCACAAGTAGGCGCCGTCTCCCCGCTCAAAGTAGGCGGGATGGCCCAGACTGCCGTTGAACCGGCCGGCCGCGCCAACGCCGCCTACCAGGTACTCCTGGGCGAATTCGTAGAGCGGGGCGTTTTCTGTGAATGTGGTGTCTTGCATGGTTTGCCTCACCTGCCATCTACAGACCTCACGGTTGCCTTCTATTCCTTGGGCAGTGTAGGGTCTTCGCGCGTGATTACCTCCAGCAGGGCGGCTCGACCAGATCCAACCTGCTGAATGCACCGCTTCAGGGCGGGTTGAATCTCCTCAGGCTGTTCGACGCGCTCCGCATATCCCCCCAGAGCTTCCGCCACTTGGCTGTAGCGGTTGCCCGGCATAAAGCGGAGTCGGTAGCGTTCGGACGAGACGGGGAGCAACTGATCATAGCCCCCCAACCTCCCGTTGTTTAGGACCACGGTCAACACGGGTATTTGGTTGCGCACAGCGGTCTCGAAATCCATCCCCACCATGCCAAAAGCTGCGTCACCCATCACATTGACGGAGAGCCAGTCTGGCCGAGCGAGCTTTGCTCCCATCGCCAGCCCCAGGCCGGTGCCCAGTTGGGTCGACTTGCCCCATCCCAGGTACGTTCTGGCGGCGATGGCCTCATAGAAAGGCAGCATCTGGTCTCGGGGATTGCCTGCATCGTGGGTTACTACTGTCGACCGGCGGTCAACCGCGCGCATTAGCTCCCAGACGACCCGATAGGGGTTGATGGGCACTTCATCAGAGGTCAGGCGTGGCATCCAGGCCCGCATAAATTGATCGCGTACCACCCGGACCTCGCGGATCACCCCATCCTGCCCCCGCCGGCCGTCGGGCCCGGTCTGCGCCTGGACCCGTTCTATCATTTGTTGGAGGACGGCCCGGGCGTCACCAATCACCCCGATGGAGATCGAGTAATCCTTGCTGAGGTCGCGCTCGTCGATGGTGATCTGCCCCATCACCTTTCCGGGCGGGATGGGAGTCACAAAGCTCGAGCGAGTGAAGCTGGTGCCAATCCCCAGCACGAAATCCGCCTTGTCCAGAAAGTGGGTCACCGTGCGGGGACGGGAGTTGCCGCCAGCGCCCAGGGCCAGCGCGTGGTCTTCGGGGAAAGCGCTCTTGCCGTTCATCGTGGTCATCACTGGAAGCTGAACCAACTCGGCCAAGCCTCGCAACTCTTCCCACGCCTGCGCAAAGTGAATGCCCTGCCCGGCCACGATCACTGGGCTCCGCGCCTTTAGCAATGCCTCGACGACCTCATTGACCAGTGCGGGGTCTCCTAGCGGAGCAGAACGCTTTGGCGGTAAATATTCAAAACGGTCATCGGCCAATTCCTCGGCCAGTACGTCTCGAGGCACCTCCAGCACAACCGGTCCAGGACAGCCGTTGCGCAACAGCGTGAAGGCCCTCTGCAGCATCTGCGGGATCCGTTCGACCAGGTTGATCTGGTCAGTCCACTTGGTGATGGGTTGGAAGCTGGGCAGCACGCGGAAATTGGGCGAGACTCCCTGGGACGGTCGGGCATAGGCGCCGGGAAGCAAGAGGATTGGGCTGCTGTCTGAGTATGCCTGGGCCACCGCGCCAAAGGCATTCTCGATGCCTGGGCCGTCCTGCACCAGGCAGACCCCGATGCGCCGGCCGTTGGTCAGCCGTGAATAGCCATCGGCGATGTTGATCGCTACCCGTTCGGTGCGCGCCATGATGGGGCGGATGCTCTGCCCGGCACAGGCGTCGATGATCTCATTATGGGGAAAACAGGTTACGAACTCGACTGCTTCTTGCTTCAGAACCCGAGCGATCGCGTGTGACCCTTGCATGCCATGTCCTCCTTAGCGCGCATTTATGAATACCTCCCAAATGAGGTCATCCGTATACAACCGGTTCAGGGATCCATTCAAAGTCCTCGAAGGGGTAGAGCGGCCAGGGTCTGCGTTGAAAGGGCAGCGAGGTCAGTTCGGGGCTGGTCACACCGGGCCCAGCCACGAACAGGATGCGCCGGGCGATAGGCGCGTAGCTGGCCTTGAACGTGGAATTGGACTTGGTGAGCACGATCCAGGCCTGCGCGGGCTCCAGGCCGACGGCCCTGTAGAAATCGGGCGAATGGGTCCAGGTCCTTTCGCTGGTGATGACGACCTTTAACCGGTCCACCTCTAGCACCGACGTCAGGCCCATGTGCATGATCAGGCCCGTGTAGGACGGACCCGAAATCCGAAACCGGCCGTCGAACAAGGTGCGCAGCACGCCTTCGAGGTGGATCGGCTGGTTGAACCGGCGGTCCATCTGGCCGCCAACCCTGAGGGAGACCCGTTCTCCAAGGTTGTGCCGGGCGGCCGCCCGGGCAGCAGCCGCGTCCACGACTGTCACCAGCGCGTCGCCCGGCAGGCGCTGCTCAACCTCCAACAGTTGCCGCAGCAAACGCGTTGCATCGCCGGTCGCCCCGCCGGCAATGGCATCAGCCGAGTCAGAGATCACAAAGGGCCCCGCCGATGATACGGCGCCCCCGGCCAAGGCCAGGTCGACGGCCTGCTCGACCGAGTGATACTCGGCGCTGAATGCGCCCCTCAGATTCCAAAGCTGCTGAGCCAGAGACGCTGCCGTATCGGAAGCCCTGGCAGCAGTATCACCACTCGACTCCTCAAAGACCACCAAGATGGTTGCACCCAGGTGGGATACATCCAGCCAGGGCTGCGGGTAAAAGATGGAGGTGGAGAGAATTCCCGCTCGCTCCCGTTCCGTGCGAGCTGCCTGGAGGAGATCCGCTGCGGGACCAGGCTCGCTGGTGTCTACCGCTTCGGCAGGCAGATCCAGGGGTACTCGGACAAACGCCGTCCTCGGCTTGACTTGCTCGCGGACGATTTTGACCAGCAACTCGGCGGCCCGCACGCCTGTCTCGAATAGGTCGGTGTGGGGGCAGGTGTCAAAGCCGACGACCGCGTCGGCGTGCTCCAGCAGGCCGGAGGTTGGAACGGCATGGAGATCCAGCGATACCACCACCGGAATGACGCCAGATATCGTACGAAGCCTGGCGAGCAGGTCGCCCTCAGGGTCATCAAAGCCCTCCACGAGCATGGCCCCATGCAGGGCCAGCAGGATGCCGTCCGCCGGGAGCAGGGATTCAACCCGCTGGAGCAACTCCTCGCTCAGCACCTCATAGGCACCCTGCTCGACCGGTCCCGAGGACATGGCCATGGTCGCCAGGGTGGGCGCCATCTCTGCGCCTTCGCGCCGGGCCACAGCATAGAAGCCGCCTATCTCGGTGCCCGTACCGGCCAGGTGGTTCTCGACCTCGGCCCCCCGGTACAGGTGGTAGCTGCCAAAGTCGTGGAGGCCGGTCCGCAGCGGGGAGAAACTGTTGGCCTCCTGCTTGAATTCAGCGCAGATGAAGCGCAAGGTTCATCTCCAAAGATCGTCGGCCACGTCGGCCATGCCCAGCCGTTCAAGTACCTCGCGCTTGGGCACCGCGGCATCCTGCGTCCAGCCAACGTCGTCCAGATACTCTTTCTGCAGGCGCTCGATCTGGACGGATATGCCAGCCGTGGGACCGTCGGGCAGGGCGGGATAGCCATAGGCCCGCTTGGGGATGGAGTAGGCCACCGGGTTGATGCCGTCGCGCACGGTGAATGCCTGGCGGATGTTGGCGATGCGCTCGCCCGCGGCCAGCATGTCGTCGACGGTGAAGGGCTGGCCAGTGACGGCGCTCATGAACTCAGGCACGAACTCGACGCGCGTGGAGAGGTAGCCGAACAGGCAGGCACCCGAGGCGTTCATGGTGTGGCACAGGAAACTGGCCTCTTTGATCCACTCCCCGCGGCCCTCCTGCGCCTCCCGTTCGACGCCAAAGCCGGGGCGCGGGCTGTCATGGCCCTCCGGCACCAGGTATTGGCAGGCCTGGGTGTGCCGGCCTGGTGTGGCCTCGATCTTGTAGATAACGCCCATCGCAGGTTCAAAGCGCGGATCGTGCATGGCCAGTTCCTGCCCGCCGACGTGGACGGCAAAGGGCTCGGCCGCAGGTCCTAGGTGCTCGGCGGCACGCTGCACGCCATCGGCCAGCAGATCGCCGAAATCCTGACGCAGAGCCAGCTTTTGGAGCATGGTATTCATGGCCCGGTGATCGCCCCAGGAAAGCTCGAGGCCGCCAGTGTCTTCCAACCCGATGAGGCCCTCTTGGAAGCACTCGATGGCAAAGGCCACGCAGGCGCCGGCCGAGATGGTGTCCAGGCCGTAGCGGTTACACAGGTCGTTGGCCTTGATGAGCGCCGGGTAGTCATCGACCAGGGCCATGCTGCCAAAGGCGGCGCCGGTTTCGTACTCGGGCTGGTGCGCTTCGATGAGTTCGCCACCGTACTCAACACGGCTGGTTCCCCAGCAGGCGATGGGGCATTGCCAGCAGGCCTCCTTCTTGACGCGATATTTGAGCAGTTCCTGGAACGAAAGGCTGTCTGGATCAGAGATGGCTTTGACGCTGGCTCCCCAGTTGCGGGTGGGGGAATCGCCGTTCACTGCACCGACCGGGGTGTAGCCGGGCGTGGCCTCATTGCGGTACGAGTCGGAAAAGCCCACGCCGCTGGTGATCTGTTTGACGTACTTTTGCCTGACTTTTTTGACCGCCGCCGGGTCAGCCAGGGGTACCTCTTTACTGCCCCGGGCGGCGATCATCTTGAGTTTTTTGCTGCCCATCACCGCGCCGACGCCTGAGCGGCCGGCGGCACGGCCTTTGTAGTGGATCACCGACGAGATCAGGGACAGCTTTTCGCCGGCAGGACCGATGCAAGCCGCCTCAACATCGTCGCCCAGCTCGGCCTTGGTCCAATCTTCGATCTCGTAGCAGTCCATGCCCCATAGATGGCTAGCGTCACGAAGCTCGGCCTGGCCATCGTCCAGGTAAAGGTACACTGGATGGTCGGCGATGCCCCTGACATAGACCGCATCGTAGCCGGCCTGCTTGAGGGCGACGCCAAAGAACCCGCTGGCGTTGGCATCGCCCCAGGTTCCGGTCAGCGGGGACTTGCAGACGACGGTCCAACGCGTGCCGGTGGGTGCCGGCGTGCCGGTCAGCGGCCCCGTGGTAAAGCCCAAGATGTTGTCCGGCCCCAGCGGGTCGGTTCCCGGCTCCATCAGATCATAAAACAGGCGCGCGCTTGTGCCATAGCCGCCGATAAAGTCGCGCAGCAACCCCTCATCGGGGGTCTCTTCCCGGATCGATCCTTCGGTCAGGTCGACCCACAAAAACTTGCCCATATAGCCACCCAGCATCTTACCCTCCTTTGTCTGTCTCCATGTCTATCGCCAGCCCCGCTGTCCGGCCAGCCCCCTGCTGGGAGCAGGGGTAAATTTCTTGTCCGGTTCGCCCACCAGTTGGCCATCCCTGACCCACTTGAGATCACTGCCATAGAGGCTGCTTGCTAGCAAACCGGCCAAGTCACTGCGCACATCGACATGCGCGGGATCGCCCGCCATGTCGTGCATCTCCTGGGGGTCCGATTCCAGGTCAAAGAGCTGAAAGCGGTTGCCGACGGGGTACCAGATCAACTTGTACCGGCCAGCGCGGACCATGCGCATGGCGCGGTCGTCCTCCCAATGCTCGCAGTAGAGGTGGTCGCGTCGATGGGTAGAGAGCAGTGAGTGACCCTCCACCGTCTCGGGGATCGGGATGCCGGCCAGGTCCAGCAGTGTGGGCATGACGTCGCGCAGGGCGACCAATCGGTCGTCGACTTGGTGGTGACCCATGCGCTCATACCTGGCCGTTGGCATCAGGATCATGGGTACCCGGGACGACCACTCGTGCATGGTCGGCTTGGCCCACAGGTTGTGGTGGCCCAGCATATCGCCGTGATCGCTGGTGAACAGAAGGATGGTGTCGTCTAGCAGGCCCTCTTCGCTCAAGGTACCGATGAGGAGCCTCATCTGGTGATCGATGTAGGTGCACTGGGCGTAGAAGCCCATACGGGCGAGCTTTGTCCCGGTCGGATCCAGCCGCGAGCGTTTGTCCATGTGGAGCTTCAGGGCGTAGGGCAGCTGGCAAAAGTCCTTAACCCACTCGCCGATGAAGGGCTCGTCCACACCCAGGTTGCGGTACATGTCCAGATACTCCTGAGGTGGTGTAACCGGCGGATGGGGTGTAACGAAGGAGCAGTACCAAAAACCAGGGCGCGTTGGATCGCGGCGCTGGATGACGCGGCACATCTGCCGCACCGTCCAATGGGTGGGATGGCAGTATTCCGGAAGGTGCCAGGGGCGCGTGCAGTACTCGTTGTTGCCCATGGCGTGAGTGAGTTCCTGGCCGGCATAGCCTTCATCGGCCAGAAACAGCTCATAGTCATCCCTGCCACCGCCCAGATGGTGCCGTCCTTCCTCGTTGAGGATTACGTCATCAAAGCCGATGCGGTCCCGCTGGGGGTAGATGTGGAGTTTGCCCACGGCAAATGCCTGATAGCCGGCATCGCGGAACACCTGCGGCAGGGTAGGCAGCCCAGGGTCCATCTCCTGGTACTCGTCAAAAACGCGGTCGCCGTGGGTTTGGGCCCTGGTACCAGTCATGAGCGCCCGTCGCGCCGGGATGCAGGTGGCCGTCGTCGAGTAGGCCTGGGTATAGAGCGTGCCGTTGTCGGCCAGCCGGTCCAGCGTGGGGGTGAGAATACGTCCGTGGCCCACGGACCCGAGGAGTGGCCCGGGCCAATGGTCCACGCAGATGAGTAGTACATTCGGTCGCGTCATGGACAGATCCTGTTTGAAACGCAGGCGAAATCCCGCCAGGGTGTAACCGGTTTCTCGGTTAACAGTTTACCACAGGCCTGCCCCCGTGTCAAGACTGAATAGAGACTGCCTGACCACTCCCGGCTGATTCGTAGGCGGCATCGAGTACCTGCAAAACACGGACGGCATCTGCGGCCGTATAGATGGGATCTCGAGCCTTCTCGTTGATGCAACGTGCAAAATCACGGAGCAGCAGCTCCCCGGTGCCGCTACCATAGGTGCCGACCGGAGGTCTGGGGAAATCAAATACTCTGGTAGGAGCAGCGATCCAGTCAGGGTGCTCGCTGTGAACGGTAAAGCGCCGGCCAGACATGGCATCCCAATGGACCCATCCCTGGGAACCGCGAAGGCCCAGGAATGTCTGCCCCCCGCTGGGCAGCAGATAGCCCACGTGCAGGCTGCCCAGCATGCCATTGCCGAACTTGAGCAGGCAGGCGGCCGTGTCCTCTACGTCGATCTCGTCCGTTGTCTGCTGCGCCGTCATGGCCATGACTGAGGTTATGGGCTGCCGGGTGACATGCAGCATCAGATCCAGAAAATGGCATCCCAACCACTGGAGCATGCCTCCGCGGCTCACCGTGTCGCGAAACAGGTAGGATGCGGGATCCCGATGGGCGGGTTCGCCCTCGCGGCGCCCCACCTTGGAGGTAATCCACTGCATCTCGATGGACCATAGCTGTCCCAGGATGCCATCATCGACCAGTGAGCAGATCTTCTGGATGATGGGATCGAGGCGCCAGCAGTACCCGGCGTAGAACACCGTGTCCGATTCCAGGGCGCCGGCCACCTCCTCCATCGCCTGCGCCGTCCGGGCCACCGGTTTCTCGGCCATGACGTGTATTCCAGCCTTGGCCAGGGTCAGCAGGGCGCCTTCCGCCTCCTGAAGGGGAAGCATGACCAGCGCTGCCTGGATCTGATGGCCGGCCAGCAACTCGCCAAGATCGCCATAGACGGGGAGCTGGTCAAAAGGAGGGAGCAGGAGCTCCTGTGCCCTTGAGGGACAGGGATCATAGTGTGCGACCGGGGCAAGTTCGGGTACGGCAAGCAAGGTACTGTACCAGTCCATCGCGTGGGGATGATCTATACCGACCAGGGCTATGGGAATCATTGTCACGTGGTATCTCCTTTTCGTGATGTGCGTCAACTTCCGGTACAACGCGCTTGATCCTGTACGAGATCGCGGGTCGCCACCGGGATCTGCCTATTGAGCAGTGGCCGGCTAGGTAGCCAAGGGCGCCTTACTGCTCGCCGTATGATCTTGCACCGCTGGTGGTGGGGCTGTGGATTCCCCAACCACGAGCATCGGTGCCAGGCGCATCAGGACGTGGGATGGCGGCGCTTCGCCCCTGATACGCCGCAGCAGGAGGTTGGCAGCCTCCCGCCCGAGTTCATAGACAGGTTGCTGGATAACCGTCAGCGATGGCCTAAAGAGGGAAAAGCAGGGCATGTCGCCAAAGCTGGCTACAGAGAGATCGTTGGGGACCTGGATCCCCTTGGCCTGGATCGCTCTCAGTGCACCGAGAGCCATGTCGTTGTTGGTGACAAAGAGCGCGGTCGGACGGGTTTCGGGTTTCAAGATCTCCAGTGCTTTTTGATATCCGCCCTCCTCTGTCAGACCACCGTAGTGAACCAGATCGGGATCGAAGGGAATGCCGGCATCCTCCAGCGCCCGCTTGTAGCCCTGAAAACGTTCCTGACTTACGATAGAGTCCCAGAGTCCTACGATCAATCCAATGCGCCGGTGCCCCAGCTCGATGATGTGCTCAGTCACCATGCGGCTGCCTGATTCACAATCCAACAGAACCGTGTCGACAGGACACTCTGGTATGGGACGCGCAACACATACAAGGGGGATATCCCGCGTCTGCAGGGGCTCGCACAGGTCCATGGATGCCGGGACGAGGATCACGCCGGCTACCCGTTGGGCCAGCATGATCTCGGCATAGATCTGCTCTTTCTCAGGATCTTCGTCGGAATTGCACAGCAACAGACCGTAGCGATTCTCATGGGCGGCATCCTCGATGGCCCGGGCCAACGACGTGAAGAAGGGGTTCCCAATATCGGGCAGAATCAAGCCGATGACCTGCGCGGTCTGTGACCTCATGCCCTGGGCCAGGGCACTGGGCTGGTAGTCCAGATCCTGCATCGCCTGCTCGACGCGGGTTTGGAGGTGGGGCTTGACCTTGGGGTTGTTGTTGAGCACGCGTGAGACTGTGGCGACCGATACGCCTGCCTGCCGGGCAACGTCTCGGATTGTGGCCATCTTGCCCTCCTAGCTTGTATACAATTCCAGGATCAAGAATCGTATCCCGAGCGGATTGCGGTTTCTCGAGACAGAATGACGGCCTTGACTCAGAGCGCCGGACTTTGGTCCGGCCAGAGCCAGACTGTGTGAAAATTCACTCACCAGCTCCAGGCGAACCACAGTCCGCCGATCCATGCGCGCAGGTACTGGACTGTGTCCCCAAAGTGCGGGGATCGGGTCCAGCACGAGCGTTTTCGCACGATCTCGAGCGGGACGAGACACGGGCTGCGCCGCCCTGCGAGCGAACAGCCCCTTGCCCTTCACCCTACGCAGTTATAGCTTCTCGGTATCCTTTCGTTGGCCATACTTTTCTACGACCGCCGTGACCCAGCGCACCCGGTCCAGGTTGCCATCGGTGGGAACGTTGTCGCCGGTGCCCAGGACCAGGTGCCCGTTGATCTGGGCGCAGTCCAGGATGTCCAGGACCTGGGTCTCATACTCCTCTCGTGATGATTCGGAACGAAAGTAAGTCGAGGCAATGCCGCCCCAGATGGCCATCTTCTGGCCCCAGATCTCTTGGGCCTCCCTGACAGTTAGGTGCGTCATCGGCGGCGAGGTGAATGCCTCGCCAACGTCAAAGCCCGACTCGAGGATCAGTTCCAGAAGTTGGCGGTTGTCGCCGTCCACGTGGGTGGATACAATTTTGCCCTCCGCGTGCAACCTGGATACTGCCTTTTCAAAGTAGGGCAGAAAGAACCTGCGATAGATCGGCGGCGGGGTGATGGCCATGTCATAGTTGCCATCGAGGGAGGCGATGGCGGCTGCCGATTCGGCTACGACGCTCACCGTCTGGTCCCGGACCCGCTCCAGGGCGTCCAGCAATTGCTGCAGCAGGTCCGGGTGATCGTGCAACTCGTAGTAGAACTGTTCGTGGCCAACGTATTCGATCATGGCTGAGGATGCCGGACAGTGTCCGGTATGGACCAGAGCGCAGCCATCGTTGCCGATGAGGTCGAGTTCGGCCTGGAGCTTTTCGTGCTGGGGAATGATCTCGGTGTGCTCCAGCATAAAGAGAACTGGCCCATAGTCTTGGGGGCCGGAGATCAGGTACTTGGTTCTCAGTCCGCGAACAGCTTGAGCTTCCAGCTCGGCAGTGCGCTTCCAGACCATCGAAGCTGTACCGACCGGAGTGACGTATTCGACCAGCGTTTCGTGGCCCTTTTGGATCTCCCGCACCTCGACATCGTGCAATACCTGGCGCCAGGCGTCCCGAAAATGGGATTTGATGCCTATGCCCAGGTCGCGGGTAACGTCATAGATGTGCCAGCCACGGTACTTCTCTGGCAGCCGTCCGTCGCGCTGGGCAGCGTTGAACCACAGCTCCCAGCGCGGCGCCCAGGGGATGTGGTCCACAGGCTGCCCGCGGATCGTGGATAGGATGCGTTCCCTGTAGTTCATTGCGTCTGCCTCTCCTCCGGCAGCTCTCAGCGGGCCCAAGTTCCCGCGCAGCCGGGAGTTACCAGCAGGTGAGTGCCTATGGCCCAGAAAAGAATGGGGCTCCCGGGCACATCATGCCAGTTGGCGGCGATACTCGGCTTCGACGGCCTGCACCTGGGTGCGCATGTGGCTGAGCGCCGACCCAATCGAGAACATCCGCATGCCCATATCATAGTAGAAACGCACTTGCTGGGCGCTACATACAAGCCCTACCGCCAGATCGTTGTTCCGGGCCGCCTGGCATACGCGGCGGAACAGCTCGTGGCTTTGGTCGCTGGCTACGTCGCCCGGTATGCCCAGGGTCAGCGATAGGTCCAGCGGGCCGATAAAAAGGACGTCCACGCCCGGAACGGATGCTATCGCGTCTACATTGTTCACCGCTTCCACGGTCTCGATCTGCAACACCACCATGGTCTCCCGGTTCGAGATCTCGAGCCTCTCAGCGGGGGGCAGGGTAGAAAAATCGAACTGCGACGGGCTGCCCATGCCCCGGATACCCAGTGGTGGATGCTTGACCCACTGCACCGCCATCTCGGCTTGCTCCCGGTGTTCCACACGGGGGATCATGACGGAAAGCAGGCCGGTGTCCAGCGAGCGTGCCACCCAGTGATAGTCCAGGTTAGGGATGCGGGCCACGCCGTCGATCCCCAGCAGGTTTGAAACCTGGGCCACGTCCAGCAATCCGCTGATATCTGCGGAGCCATGCTCCAGGTCCAGGAACAACCACTCTACGCCGCAGACGGCCAACGTCCGGAGCGTGGGCAGGTCAACAGGAAAGGTCGCTCCCACGCCAAATACAGGTTCGTCGTTTTTCAATGCTTGCTTGAGCTTGTTATGTAGCACCGTACACTCCTTTGTGTTGAAATGAAGATCTTTAAGAATCTAACGGTTCGACTCGTCCCCACTGATCTGGAAGTCTTTCCCTGGAACCATCGCCCCTACCTTGGACCCCCCTGCCGGGACGACTTGCCTGAACTCTTCCAGGAACTCGACCAGACGCTCGATGGCCGCAGAAAGGATGTGCTGGCCCTTTTCGGCTGTGGCCAGGGTGGGGTCGCCGATGACGCCAGAACGGGTCAGCATTTGGAATGGAGCTTTGAGGCTCACGGGAGACTGGTGCATGTCATACCAGACAAAGCGGCTGCCTTTGAAAGGATAATCGATCTCTTTGACCGCCCGGGACATGTCCACATGCTCCGGGTCCAGGGCGAGCTGGGCTGAGGTCTCCATCTCGCAGGCGTGGGACATACCACCGGGCAGTTCTGACTCGCGGATCTTGTCCAGGACATCAGCGCAGAGGGACCACCAGTTGGCGGTAGCACAATAGGCATCGGTCTGCTCGATGATGACCATACCCGCCGTGCCCACCATGTTTGAGTTGTAACCATGCCCATTCAGGATCAGGATCCGCTTGAAACCCGAGCGGGCCAGGCTGCGGCCGATCTCTACCAGGTATCGGGTAAAGGTCTCGGCGCTGACGGATACGGTGCCGGCAAAAGCCAGGTCCTTTTCATTGTAGCCATAGTTGACAGGAGGCAGCACGACGTCGCCAGTTTGCCCGGCGGCCTCGGCGGCGATGTAGGCAGGGATGGCAACATCGGTGTCTACGGGCAGGTGGTGGCCATGCTGTTCTACGGTGCCGACGGGCAAGATCGCGATGGCGCCGCGCTCAATGGCTTTTGCCACTTCCTGTTGTTTCATTTTGGCCAGCAGCATCGCGTGTAACCCTCTCTCTCGTGCTAAAGGATACCCAGTTCGGAAAGCCGCACGCGGATCCTTTCTCGCTCTTCAGGCGTGCTGTCGCGGAGGGGTGGGCGGCTGCGCCCGAAAGTTGTGCCCCTCATGAGTTCGAGAGCCGTCTTGAAGGACATGGCATGGGGCGCCCCCTGGCAGGCATCTCTGAGCGTGATGGCACGGTCCTGGAGCTTGCGGGCAAGGTTCCAATCCCCGTTCCAGCACGCCTCGCAGAGCTCCACGAGGAGGCCGGGAAAGACGTTTGCCAGCGAGGCGACGACGCCGTGGCCCCCAACAGCCAGAACCGGTACGGTCAGCTCGTAGCTGCCGGTGAGCACGACGAACTCGGGTGGGGTAGCTGCCAAGAATTCCTGGACGCGGGCAACCGTCGCACTGGAATCCTTGATCCCGTGCAAGTGGTCATATTCCCGGGACAGGCGCGCGGCCAAACCAGGGGAGATGGTGTTGCTGGCGCAAGCCGGTATGTTGTAGAGATAGGTTGGAAAGCCCGGTACCGCTTCCAGCACCGTCCGGTAGTGGATCTCCAGGGCAAGCTCATCCAGGCGGAAAAAGAAGGGACTGACGACTGCAGCAGCAGCGGCGCCTGCAGCCTGGGCATAGCGGGTGAGTTCGACGGCGTCCCGCGTAGTCAAGGCACCGGTGTGCATGATGACGGGGACCCTGCCCCCGGCTTCCTCCACGCAAATGTCTGTGACCCGCTTTCGCTCGTCGACGGAAAGGAGGATGCCCTCGCCCAAAGTGCCCAGCGGAAAGAGTCCGTGCACGCCGTTGTCTATCAGGAAGCCAAGTTGGGCCCGAAACTGCTCTTCGGCGACACGGCCATCGGGTCCAAAAGGAGTCAATACTGGGACGACGATGCCTTTCAAGCGCTCAAGGTTCATGGGAATCCCCCAAGGAAACCAGCTTTCAATACCTTCAGAAGCGATACCACGCATGGTGCCAGCCCTTGGTACGTATTGTAACCGTTTTCACGGGAACTGTCAAGATTTTTGGTTGCCGCTGATGCCTCTGATTGCCAAACGATAGAACTCACCTGCCTCCGATTTGGCTTTTGACGAGGGGTAACCAGAACCCAGGCTGGTACTAGGTGTGCGCTGATCCACGCCGCAACTGACTGCTTGCGGCGTGGGTCAGGCGGATGCTTTCTCAGCAACTGTGCCCACCAGGGCAAGATAATCTACATCTCTGCCACCTATCTTTATCACACAAGTTCCATTACAGTCATCAGCCTCAAAGCTGATCTCAAACGGCCATCCTTCGGCCAAGAACTTGTTCGGGGCGCGTCGAATCAGGCGGGTCCATACTTTCAAAAAGATGTTGATACAAAGCTCTCCAGCCTCAAAACGCACGGCGAAATCCTGGCCGCTACGTCTATCTCTATAAAGCCCAACCAAACGACTTGCTTCAGTTGGTGAGATCGTCCCTTCCGGGATCCGTGGAATCGACAGATAGTCTAGTACCTGAAGGTTGTAGGTTTCCCAGTCGCCCGCGGGGTTGTCAATCTTGAGCTTTCGGTTGGGAAACCTCTCGAACAGTTCGTCTGTCAAGGCCACAAACTCTTGCCAGTAGAGCAACATGCCAGCATAACCTTCCCAGCCCCTGTCCTTTGCAAGGGGCGTGGAGATGGCTAATTCGATGACAAAGTTACTGAAGCCAGGTCCTCTACGTTCAAAGTTCCGCACCAGCGCCTGCTCCACATCCTCCTGTACCAGATAGACCAAGGTCGGGTTGAGCGGCTCGCTAAAGGCCTGCAATTCAGCAGCAAATTGCAGAATCTGTGATCTTTCAACATTGTGAGCCAGCAGCATCTCGAGGAGATTGTTGAAGAAACACGCCTCTACGACACAGACCCTGGCGGTTGACTCAACCTGGTCAACGAAAGCTACCCAATTGACCCGTATCTTGGCCATATAGCTTTCAATGCCGCTATCCATATCTACGAGGATTGGGTGAGATATTTCGCCCTCGTGAAGCCAACTGGCAGCGATACCATTATAGTTGAGTTGCCGGGCGAGAAAGTGAGCCATGGTGGATTTGCCGGAGCCGGTCAGCCCCTCAACAATGATGAGTTTACTCCCTACAGATTCGTTCATCTTTGGTATTCGCCCAGTTCAACCTCTGCCCTATCCTCAGCCAGCATCTGCCTGGCGGCTGGCATAACCTTCTGCTCGTTATGTCTCAAGTTGCTTATACATCACAAGGGCATCCACAAATCCAAGCCGTCGATGCCGGAAAGCCTTCAGCAGGGTACCAACAATTTCAAACCCCTGTCTCTTCCAGAGCCGGACAGCACCCTCGTTTGTGGAAACAACCAGATTGTACTGCATCGCCCGAAAGCCTCGCGAAACGGCCTCACGCTGCGAATGCTTGCACATTTTGGACGCAATCCCCATGCCCCGGGCTTCTTCTGCAACGATATAGCCACAGTTGCAGACGTGAGCCCCAAGGGCAGGTTGGTTTGGTTTGATGTAGTAGGTGCCAAGAACTTTGTTGTTTCCATCCACAGCCACAAAGGTTGCAGAAGGCATCTCAACCCAAGCCTGGTGTGCCTCCTTCTCGGTGATATCCGGTGAAAAAGGGTAGGTCTCACCAGCCCGGAATACAGGTCTGATGACTTGCCACGTGACCGTCCAATCCTTCGGTTCAAATGGTCGAATCTCGATCATGTGTAGCTCCGTGAGACATTTCGGGTGCGGATTCATGTGGCGCCAAGCCGCCAGTTGGTCCAGAGTTGAACCACGCCGTGTAGATTGTAGCCGTTATTGGAGTTTCATGCAAGTGCTTGCTGGGGGAGCCGCGCCTGTCGAGGGGCTGTCAGGTACTACTTGAGCCGGTGCACAGCTACGCCAGTGGCACGAACAGCCGCAGCACAGCCCCTCTGTTGGCAATCTTCTGTGAGGGCCAGGGTCATAATGGTCCAAAACCAAGTGGCTGCCTTTGACGAGAAAACGTTTTCATGGTATCCTGGTCTCCAGCAATGGTTCTGGCCGGGCAAGTCACGGTGTAACTACCACATTCTACCCAAGCGAGGTGCTGTGTTGCCCGTTATCGGGGTTCCCAAGCTCCATGATCTGTCCTTCAAGTTCCTGAGGAAAGCGGGCGCTCCCCCCGCCGTTGCGGAACGCGTTGCCCAAGCGCTGGTGCAAAGCAGCCTCAAGGGGGTCGATTCCCACGGCGTAATGCGACTCCCGCAGTATCTTGAGCATGTCGAGGAAGGTCTCGTCATCCCCGATGCACTGCCGGTGCTCGTCCGCGAAACGGCATGTACGGCGGTTGTTGATGGCCAGCGGGGCTTTGGCCACGTGGCGGCCGAGTTTTCCACGCGGATTGCGCTGGAGAAGGCACGGGTGCACGACCTGGCGGCGGTAACGCTGCATAATACGCGGCACATCGGGCGCGTCGGCGAGTATGTGGAGATGGCCACCGATGCCGGGTTCATCGGCTTTGTCTTTTGCAGCGCTCTCTCGCAAGTGGCGCCCCATGGAGGGCGGGACAGAATACTGGGTACCAACCCCGTCGCCATCGGCATCCCCTCCGATGGTGAGTTCCCCTTTGTACTGGATTTCGCCACGTCCGTGCTCTCGGAGGGCAAAGTGCGGGTGGCCAGGGACAAGGGCATTGAGCTGCAACCCGGCGCTATTCTCGATGCCCGAGGCCAGCCGTCCATCAGGCCCGAGGATCTCTACGAGGGCGGTGCCTTGCTCCCGCTGGGAACCTACAAGGGCTACGGGCTGGGCCTGGCTGTGCAGATCCTCGGCTCCTTGCTGGCCCAGGGCGGGACGGCACTGATCAACCAGCCGACGGTGGGCAATGGCGCGCTGTTTATCGTACTGAATCCAGGGTCCTTCTGCGATGCAGCGGATCTGCGCGCGCAGACGGAGGAGTTGTGTGACGCGGTCAAAAGTTCGTCCCTTTGCGATGGTTTCGACGAGATCCTGATACCTGGTGAGCCGGAGTATCGGGCCGAGCGCCAGCGAGGACAGGATGGGATTCCGATTGCAGAGGCTACCTGGCAGCGCTGGCGAGAGGCTGGCTTCAGCATAGGCATGGAGCCGGCTGACTTTGAGATAGACTAGCAGCGTGGGAATCTGATGATCCCAGATTCTGCCGGCTGAGGGGAAAGGGCGCCAGGACGTGCATTCTCGTGAAAGGCTGCGACGGGCCTACTATCTGGAAGAGATGGACCGGCCTGCGGTGTATAGTCGCACGTCCAGTGTTCCGTGGGATGACTCAAGTTATGACAAATTAGGGGCATTCCTGGCCGCTGAGTGTGATCAGAAGGCGCACTGGGATGGCCGGGCGTTCGAAACAGCCTACCTGGTTAGCCACGCGGTCGAACCTTATTCCGAGGATTTCGAGCGGCAGATCACCATCCTACACGCACCCGCGGGCGATCTTTTGGCTTCGAAACGGGTTGGGCTCAAGTACCAGCCAGGGCTCCAGGAGACCTTTTTTATCAAAACACGGGAGGACGCCGCAAAGTACCTTTCGCTTCCCCTACCCCAACGGGTTGGGGATGTAGGTTCCTTCTTTGCCGTTGACCAGCAGGTTGGCGAGCGAGGGATCACCGACGTGTCCCTGGGTTTTAACCCCGCCGGCTTTGTCGCAGAACTCTGCGGTTCGGAAACCTTTGCCCTCATGTCCGTGACGGACCGTGACGTGCTCCATGCGTTGTGCCAGCGGCAGATGGAGATCATGCTGGAAACGGCCAAGTTTCTACTGGGTCAGGGGGTAGGCCCCTATTTTTCGATGGCGGGGGAGGAGTACCTCGTGCCACCTCTGCACGGCCCGACCGACTTTGGCGATTTTAACGTGAGGTACGACAAACCGATCGTTGATCTGATCCACGATGCTGGAGGAAGGGTACACATCCACTGCCACGGCTCGGTCAAAAGGGTTATGGCGGGCTTTCTCGAAATGGGGGTTGACGTACTGCATCCTTTTGAGGCGCCGCCGATGGGCGACATCACACCGGCGGAGGCGAAAGAGGTGATACGGGGCAGGATGTGCTATGAGGGCAACATCCAGATCCATCATATGTACGAGCATAGCCCGGAGCAAGTGCGCGAAGAGACCATCGCACTCATCGATGATGTTTTTGACGATGGACTGGGCCTCATTGTCTGTCCAACGGCGTCGCCCTACATCCCCGGCGAAGGGGAAGTATGTTTGGATCGGTTTAGCGCCATGATCGCAGCGGTCCGCGATTGGCAAGGATAGGGTCGGTTTTTGCACGGCGCAAACAGGAGCGTTTTCGACCGACGAAAACAGCGGTTGCTTCGACCGAAAATAGGACGTTCTGGAGGCGAAAATGAAAAAGGTAGCTTTTGGCAAGACCGGCGAAGAACTATCGGAGATGTGTCTGGGTACCATGATGTTCGGCGAGCGATGCGACCAGGCCGAATCAGATCGGATTCTGTCTGCGGCGTTGGAAGCCGGCGTCAACTTTGTGGACACAGCCTCGCTCTACGCGGGTGGGGTGACGGAGGAGATCCTCGGACACATACTAAAAGGGCGCCGGGACAGAGTCTTTCTGGCCAGCAAAGTCCGCCTTGATATGGCGAGCGTCGTAGAGAGCATCGAAGGTAGCCTGAGACGCCTGCAGACAGACTGCTTGGACCTGTACATGATCCATGCCCCCATGCGCGGCATGGATCCGGTCAAGATCATGAGGGACCTGGACCAGGTGGTACGGGAGGGCAAGGCTCGCTTTGTGGGCTGCTCCAACTATCCGGCCTGGTTGGTGACCCACAGCAACTGCATCGCCCAGCAGCAGGGCTGGCCCCAGTTTGTCTGCAACCAGGTCCCCTTCAGCCTCATCGAACGCCCGGCTGACATCGAGATCTTGCAGCAAGCGTATGTCCAGAACTTGGGGATCATGGCCTACCGCCCCATGTGCATGGGGCTGTTGGCCGGCAAATATAGACCCGGCGAACCCCTGCCCGAGGACTCGCGGTCTGCGACTGACAAACGGCCCGCCTGGCTCCTGGGCGAGTTTGCCGACGCCATCTCGGGCCTGCTCCAGATGGCCGAGGACATGGGGGTGCAGCCAGCAGATCTGGCGGTTGCCTGGTTGCGGGCCAATCCCGGCATCACCACGCCCATCATCGGGGTGAGCTCGCTGCGCCAGTTGCAGGCCAACCTCTCCGCCTTTGAGTTTGATTTAACCGATGAGCAATACCAGCAACTGGACGAGATGTTTGCTCTGAGAGACCTTGGTGGGGAGATCACGCCCTTTTTCCAGCCCCTCCGACGGGACCTGGAGCTGGTCCGGCGCTAGCCAAGGAAGCGGGCTCAACCTCCCACAGGTTGCCGTCTGCGGGAGGTTGAGGTTAGCGTATCTCTCTGAACACGTCCTCGATGATGTTCAGGGCCTCGTCAATGTCTTCCACGGTGTGTTGTGAGGAGTAGCCGTGGTGCATGGGGGTCTTGTGGGCATAGTCGTGCAGATAAAGCCCCCTCTCCACGCAGCCGAGTAGGAACTGGACCTCCATCTCGCGGTCGTTTTTGACCGCCTGCCGGTAGTTGGAGACCGGTTCTGTGACCCCGAAATAGATGCCAAAACGGGCCCCAACCCCCTGTACCACGCCGGGCACGCCAGTGACCTGGAGCAGTTGGGTCATACCGCTGTACAGCCGCTCCGCCAACAGGTTAATGTGGTCATAGAAGCCCGGCCTGGCAATCTCTTTCTGGCAGGCCAGCGCGCCCAGGACGGCCGGGATATGCCCGGTATAGGTGCCGCTGATAACCGTATGCCCCATGGGGTTGAGCACGTTCATGATCTCGGTCCTACCACAGATGGCAGCGATGGCGACCCCACCGCCCAGGGCCTTGGCCAGGGTGCACATGTCCGGCGTCACGCCATAGTACTCCTGGGCGCCGCCCCGGCACATGCGGTAGCCGGACAATACCTCGTCAAAGATCAGTACGATGCCCGTTTCGTCACAGATCTGGCGAACCTGGCGCAGAAACTCGGGGTCCGAGGGGACACAACCCTGGTTGTAGGAGATGGGCTCCAGGATGACGGCGGCCAGCTCATGCCGGTGGGCTTCGATCGCTGACGAAAAGGCGTCGATATCATTGAAGGGTACCACGACGATCAGGTCTGACAAAGCTTCTGGCATGCCGTCGGTATCGGGCATCGGCGCCACCGTACCATCATCGCGCAGGTCGCCCAGTTCCGTGGAGCAATTGTACCACAAGTAGTCGTGCATGCCGTGGAAATGACCTTCAAACTTGAGGATCTTGGGCTTGCCCGTGTAGGCTCGGGCAACGCGGATGGCGCCAAGGGTGGCCTCGGTACCGCTGTTCTGCAGGCGGATCTTTTCCGCGCTGGGAACGGCATCAAAGATCAGCTCGGCCAACTCGGAGTGGTACTCTGTCTCAGCGTTGGCAATCATCCCGATCTCCAGGGCCTGCTCCAGTGCTGCCCGGATGGCAGGGTGATTGTGCCCCAAGAAGGTCGCACCGCTCCCTGTGAAAAAGTCAATGTACTCGTTGCCGTCCACATCCCAGAAACGGGACCCCTGGCCGTGGGTCAGGTAGAGCGGGCGTTTGAGCAAGGGGTTGTAGCGCCCTCCGGCTACAGCTCCGCCGATGAGGTGTTCCTGGGCTGAAGCGAACAACTGATCCGATTTTCGCATTTGTGCTCTCCTTGAAGTGATAGCCTTAGCCAGCAGCCGCCACCATGGCCAGCGCACCCTGCGGTATCAGGTTCAAGCGGGGGCCGGATGCCAGTTCTTCCAGGACTGACAGCGCTTCTCCCAGGTCGCGGAACAGCAGGCTGCCGGGCGGCATCAAATAGTCCACCTCTTTGTCCCGCAGGTTGGGCGAGTAGACGATCAACCTGCGCGAGTCCAGGCTCTTTTCCATGGCCCGAGCGTGCAGATCCTCATAGTAGCCGCCCCGGCTGCCGATGTAGTGGTGGCCGGCGCCCTCGGGACAGGCCGCTACGAGCAGGATAGGGCCACCGGGCACGACGCTCATGGTCCCCGTGCCGGCCAGGATAGCCTTGCCGGCCTGGATAAAGTCGCACTCTACGGGAGAGGCGCCGATGACGGCCGCGTCGGCCAGAGGGGGCGCTGCGACCTGATAGACTTCCCGGGCAAAAGGCACTGCCCGGCGGTGGGTCAGGCTGTAGTCCCCGGCGAACAGGCCCACGATCTCACACCTTTCGTTGATGACCGAGTCCACGACAAAGTCCAGACCGCACATCCCGGCAATGTCCTCGATGTCCGCCCGGTAGTCGCCCACCTCCTCCGAGTCCGCGGCCCCGCGGGGGCGCACCGAATGGTGGTAGGTGACGGTCTTGGCCCCGCAGACACCAGGCATGAGGGTCTTGGCCCCACCGCTAAAGCCAGCGTGGGTGTGAGGGATGACGCTGCCGATGGTGACCTTGATTTCAGAGCGGTTGACGAGGCTGTTGAGATAGACAGGTGTGCCAAGCTCACTGATACCCAAAAAGTCAAGCTGGTCGTAAAAGTTGTGGTTGTAGGTCTCAAAGCGATCGACGACCTCGGTGCCCAACTTGGCACAGAAGTCGTGGCCGAATTGGGGACGGTGCGCGGCGATGGCGGAAAAGAACCGGATCTCCCCCTCAGCGATGCCTGCCTCCAGCAGTTCATCCACAACCAGGGGGGTGACCAAGTGCGTTGGCGTGGGGCGCGTGGCGTCTTCGACGATGACGGCGGCGCTCCTTTTGCCGCGGGCCAAGTCTCTCAGCCGCGGTGTGCCGTGCGGCGAACGGAAGGCTGCCACCCGCTGCTCGGGCGTTAGAGCGGGGGCGCCCTGAATGGAACACTCGTGGACGCGCCAGGCATCGGATAGCGGTAGCGCCAACTGGCCATCAGCGTAAGGTATGGATAACGTGGGCATGGGTTCATTCCTTCATCTGTATCGCACAACGCATTGGCAGGGCTGTAGATTCGGATACCCCGGCTAGGTTGGCAGCTCCCAGCCGCGCGGACCGGTGCTGCTGGCCAGCGCGCTGTCGAGGACGATCTGTCCCTGGTTCGCGACGAGCTTGCCGTCGCGAAAGACCATGGCCACCTTCCGCAGGGAGTGGATATCGGCCAGGGGATCTCCATCCAAGAGGATCAGATCGGCGCGTAGCCCCTCTTTGACCGCGCCGATCTCTCTGTCCAGGCGCAGGGCCTGAGCTGCCCGCTCTGTGACCATGCTGATAGCCTCCAGCGGCGTGAACTCTGCCCAGCGTACCATGATCTCTATGGCGCGGGCCATCTCCTCAAAGCCAGGCCAGAGGTCAGTACCAGGCCAGGGACCAAAGGCCGCGTCTGTGCCCAGGAACAGGCTGACCCCCTGCTCTCGCATGTAGTGTAGGAACGGCCAACGTACCTGGAGCATCTTTAGCCACCATTCCTCTTCGGCAGAGCGCCCTTGGCCATGCTCATCTGGGAATAGGTAGGGCCGGGGGATGATGGCGTGGTCGACGCGAACATCGTTGGCCACCATGAATTCAACCGCCTTTTTGTCAGGCACGGTCGATCTGGCATCACGGCCGATCCAGGAACAGTGTTCGATGGTATCCACTCCCACCTCGGCGGCGAGCCGAATGCTGTCGGTGGAGATGGCGTGCACGGCCACCTGCAAACCCAGGCGGTGGGCGTCATCGACGGCGGCGTCCAACTCCTGGGCCGTGTATTGGGATCGGGAAATGTTTGTTCCTGGCGTCGTGGTTCCACCGCTGAGGATAATCTTGATAAAGTCAACGCCTTTGCTGGCCAGGGTTCGTACGGCTTTGACGATTTCTATGGCGCTGTCCACCCCCCAGTCGGTATAGATGTGCCCGCCGGTGGTTGTGATGGGACGGCCGCTGGCCAGGATACGCGGCCCGACAAAGTTGCCCGTGTCGATCATGTCGCGCAGAGCCAGTATCGAAAAGTCGTCGGCGCCACAGTCCCGCAGCGTCGTCACCCCGGCGGCCAGGGCGGTCTGGGCATAGTGGCCAGCGCGTACCAACTGGCGTTCCAATCCCTGGGCTGAGACCAGGTGCTGCCCGACTGAGCGAGGGGCATAGAGCAGTTTGTCCCAAGCGAGGTGTACGTGGCTGTCGATCAGCCCGGGCATCAGCGTCAAGCCACCGGCTTGCAGGCTGGGGATCCCATGGGGAACGGATATTTGGTCCGATGGTCCGGCCGCCGCGATCCGGCCGGACAGATCCACGAGAACGGTGCCGGAAGGGATAGGTTTGGAACCCGTGCCATCCAATAGCTGGGCGCCTGTAATGGCAAGCTTGAGGGTCGTCTCCATGTGTCTCCCCGCTTTGAGGCAATGGTCTGTAACCGTTTACAATTGTACTTGTTACCCTGTCTGGTGTCAAGCTGCCTTGTGCATGGGGCGCCTTTGGTTTAGGAGGTTTCTGGCTGGCTAAAAGGCGCTGTAGAGCAACCCGCCGTAGACGGCCATGGTCAGAAAGCTATCAACGAGGGCATAGCTGATCACGAAAACCAAAGCCGAGTTGCTGTGGGTGCGTTTTATCACGTACCAAGCTGCGGCGAGGCCGAGTAGGGCGATGAGAACCGGCACCGCAAACTGGAGCACGACCCCCAGCCCCGAGGGAATGATCGGGATCCAACCGGAAAAGGGGACATAGCTGCCTGCTTGAGCAAAGGTGACCAGTTTGCCCCCCCAGTAGGCGATCAGGGCCAGGGCGATGCTGAGGAGCGACGCGCGGCTGGTGATTGTTTCACTCCCCCGCCGGAATACCCAGGTCGCCGCCAACAGCAGGAAGGGAAGGACGAGCCACAGTAGCATGGCAACGGGAAAGAATACCGCACCCGTCAGCAGGCCAAAGAAGGTGTTGGTGACCATGCGGCCAGTGTCCCCGCGGGTCAGGGGACTCAGAACCTGGCGGATGTCATCGGCGGTGCTGGCAAAATAGATCTGGTAGCCGGGCATCTCTTCTCTACGCTCTATCCAGGTGGCATAGAGGTACCCTGTACCGTCACTGGTGATGGCGGGCGACTGCGAGAACTTGGGATTGAAGCTGAGGAGTTGATAGGTCGTTGGCGTACCATTCTGCATGAACAGGGTACCTATCTGACCCACGGCGGGCTCACGCTGGTACCGGAGGTCAGCCCGAATCGCCAGCACTAATTCCCCTGCACGGGTCGGGTTGATCCATATCTCCGAGGAAGGCACGGTCCGTGGATACTCGCCTGTTGCCAAGCGTACGCGCTGCCCGGCTGCCAGGGTGCCATCAGGGAATGGCTCGTAAAGGAGATTCTCCGTATTGGGCACAGCAATGAGCTTTGGCTCAGAGGCCAAAGCCGGCTCGTACGGGGGAAAGGACATGTACTCTGTCTGAGTCAGGTAGCCGTGCTCGTGCGATTGGAATGACTCTGTCCAAAACAAGTAGATCTGTTCGCTATCGACGCCGATCCACGGCCCCAGCAAGGTGGCATCGCGTTCCAGGACAAGTTCGGCGACCAGGGCCTGTTGCTCTGGGCGATAGTTGCCCTCAGAATAGGCCGCGTAGTGCAGACTGGGCTGGGTCCCCAGGGGCGGATAGGTGACCCAGGTCGTGTGCAAGTCTCCATGGCTGTCTACCTGGGCCGCGAGTTGCATTCCCTCCGCATCAACGAGCGTGGCCTTGGCTGTGGGATCCTGGAGGGGTTGGGTATAAACGCCAGGATCCCGCCGGGTACCACCATACCAAACAGTTGCACCCTCGGGACCAGGGGCGAAGTCGTAGCTGCCAACTGCCCGGCCCCCTGACAAGAGGGCCGGTGCGGCTAGGCTGTTCCCGGAGGTATCAAGCTGGGCGGAATAGAGGCCGCCGTCATCGAGCCAGAAGAGATGGAGGCCCTGCTCATCCCAGAGGATCGTTGGATCCTGAGGTTCGGAGAAGGCGCCGTCGAGCGTATGATCCCAGACGACGTCTGCCGCACGGTTCAGGGCGACAATGCGGGCGCGATGCGTGCTGCCCTTCAGCTTGAAGGGCAAAGAGATAGATCGTACCCGCGTCATCGAGGGCCAGGGCCACG
The DNA here is from genome assembly GCA_963700285.1 of uncultured Chloroflexia bacterium. Lineage (GTDB taxonomy): Bacteria > Chloroflexota > Anaerolineae > JAAYZQ01 > JAAYZQ01 > CAWANP01. The sequence goes on from CAVOXA010000010.1 coordinate 886,470, forward strand.
GGCTGCCGGGCTGACGTGTCGCCGACCAGCTTGGCCCGGCTCCAGTCGGGGGCATTGAGCCAGAGACGGTCGACCTCACTGGTCGTGGCAGATATCGCGGCCAGGCCAAGGAACAGGATGAGGAAAAGTATTGGACCCCACAACCACGCTTTGGATAGCAGTTTCATCTTGAATGCCCAGTCCTCGATGACCCTTCATACCACAGAGTTGAGTTTTCAGCAAGATCCAAGCAAGCACAGTGTCGCAGGTTCGTCCAGAAACAGAGGTCCCGCCTGACACCAGTATACGAGAAAGGCCCCCAGATAGCATCGGCCATCTGGGTGATTGCACGATTGGCCAAGTGGCCAATCTTTGAGCGACAAGTTCAACTGGATGCGAGGCTATCTTGTGCGCCGCACCACCAGAGGCAGGATAATCCTCCGCGCTTCCACCGAGCATGGGAGGTAAGGCATAGCTTGTACCACGACGGGAGCAAAGTTACCAGGGGGAGACCGGCGCAGCGCGTAAGTGGTGCTGGGCAGCAAAAGGTTGGTCAGAGAAGAAAACGGCCCAATAGGGCAGCCATGCCACTCAGGGACAGTAGCAGAGCTAGGAGAACCAGGAACCACACACCTCCAGCCCGCAAACGCCCTACCGAGTGCGTTTTCTTTTCCTGCTGTACCACCTCTGCTCCCTTGAGGCATATGCCGCAGTAGCTGCAGTACAGCTTTTCCCATGGATTACGCCTATCGCACTGAGGGCACACGGACTCCATCACTCGCACTCCTTTGGTCTTGGTCATCGTTGTTGTGCAGCCATTCTGCCGAAAAGCGAAATCGAGAATCGGACAAGCTCGAGAATGCGGAATGACTGTTGTCTACCCAAAAGACCGCAGGAGCGGGCAAAAGGATACGGCCAGCGGCAGAATGTGCGGATCCTGTCCTATTTTACCAGTTTCTGGCTCTAACCGGCCATTCTGCCATCAGCCACCAGACCAGGGGGAGCGGCTGTGTGCGATGGCCATGTACGGGGCTACCAGTAGAGCCCAAGCACCTCCAGGGCCTCCAGGATTGGCTCGTTGGTATTCAGCACGGGAGCGCCAGCGCGATAGTGTCCCTGGTCGCCCAGCAATACGATAGGCGGCTCGGCATGGGGGCCGGTGATGGGAAACAGCATCATGGTCGTCCGGCCCGTAGGAAACCAGGTGTGTATCTTGGCGGGGTGGGCAAAGAATACCTCCAGTGTGACGTATTGGGTATGGGCCTTCTGGAGGGTCTCTTCTGAGAAGCCGGTGCTCGAGAGGCGGGCAAAGCCTTCGGCCAGGCTGGCTATGACGGCGGCGGCCAGCTCATCGTAGCCGGTCTGGCCGGGCAGGTACTCGGTAGGCTGGCCAGCCTGATAGACGACCATGCGGGTGGGCTGGTCCTGGAACCCTCTCAGGAACCACTGCAGGTCGCGGCTGGTCAGGCTGACCATGAGATAGTAGGCCAATAGCACGAAACCAGCCAGGAGGAGAAACATCTGGACGGCGTTCGCGCCAGATCTTTGGCGTAGGCTCATCTTGGACTTGTCAGAATTGATAGTCCTCTCGGACAGGGCTGAAAACGTCCAACACTTTGGCCGGGGCGTTGCCCACCTTGACGCCATGCTCTACATCACCGGGAATGATGAACGTGTCCCCAGGCTTGATCAGGTGTGATTCTCCATCGATGGTAATCTCGAACTCGCCAGAAATGACGTGTCCCACCTGCTCGTGGGGGTGGCTGTGCAGGGGCAGCACCGCGTTGGGCTCCAGGTCGGCGATGGACACCAGCATCTCGTTGCCCCAAAAGGTGCGAAGGTGCACGCCGGGGACAACCTCTACGGCTTCTCTGTCTTCTAGATCACAGAAGTATCGCATCTGTCCTCCGTTGAAAATTCTGAACCACAGAGACGCAGAGAGCACAGAGATGATTGGATCTACTCAGGTCTCTGTCTTTTGGGTCTCTGGTGAAACCCTGCCGGATTAGTCCTCTGCCAGAATACGGCCGGCTCGTTTCATCCGGTTCAGCGTGACAAACATGGCCCCCAGGGCGGTTATGAAGGCCAGAGCGATTTTGGTGACATCCACCACCGGCTGAACCTCCACTCCTTCTGGGCCAATGCTGATGGCGGCCACCGGACGGCTGCCGGAGAAACCCCCGCCCCCACCACCACCGCCTGCGCCGGCGTCTGCTTCCTCCACCTCGCCTGCGTCGCCTTCCTCTTCGGTGCTCGCTGCCTCGGTACTGGTACCCGTACCACCGCCAAAGCCGTAGCCCATCCCAACTCCGACTTCCGAGGCGGTGATGACCGTGTATTCGCCAGCAGTGACGGGCTCGCCATAGACCGCGCCCGGCTGTGCCACCTCGAACAGCTTCTCTACCACAGCTGCGGCATCCTTCTGACCCTCTAACAGGGATACTGCAATTCCACCCAAGTCCACACTCATGTCACTTTCTCCTTTGGATTGCGGATAAGACAATCGTTGTGATAGCAAAGGCTGCGCCCAGGGCGAGCAGCGCCACCTGGGCCACCAGGGTAACGTCCACGATGGGGATACGCTCGCTTTCATCACCCCGTTCCACCACTACGGCTACGGGCCGGTTCCAGACAAAGCCCCCGTTGGGCCAGCGAATGGTGAGCGCCTGGGACTGGGGCGTGAGGCGGATGTCGCCGACGGTCACCGGCTCGCCCGAGCGAGTTTTCAGATCAAAGTTCCCGTTCGAATCTTGCATATCACCTCCGTTTTCGCACCTTGTACTATCTGATCTCGATAACGGGCGCTCATGCTCATTTTCGCCCTGACCGGGTCTCTGTGCCCACATGGTCTCAGATCTGTTGCTCCTTCTGCCAAGTTTCGGTAAGCGGCCTCAGCACTGACTCTGCAGATTGTGACGCCCTCTCGCCAAAGGCAGCGGTGAGGCTCGCCACCAGGTTTTGTCTATCCACCGGGCTTGCATTCGCAGACAAAAGTCCACTTGGGACTGGGTGCCCCAAGTTCAACACCCACAGGCTTGCCATGTTCATCTTCACCGGTCTTGCGAACAACGTGGACCCGCCAGTTTACCACCGACTGTCCATCCGCTTCAGGTGGGTGGAAGGGAGCTAAAAAAGCCCGGGGCTATCTCGACGGTCGTGTCCTTGGTAAAGAGATAGTCGCCATACCAGTGCGCGTTATCCATCCGGCGGTAGGCGTCCAGGTGCAGGTGATAGTATTCGTCCTCGGCCAGTGGACCGACCGCGCGCCACTTTAGCACTATGCCGGATTTCCAGCCGACAGGGTAGCCGTCTGGCGGCCCCAAGAGTTCGGGGGATGGATACTTGAGAACGGGAGCCGGCGTGGGCTGCTGGGCTACATCCGGGGTCGCCGTGTCCACATCTGGAACAGAGGTCATCGTGGCTGTAGGCGCAGGCGGCGTCGCCGTGCCCAGTTCCAGAACTGCGGCGGACGTGGAAGCAGCTGCCGGGGTTGGCGGTAGCGTCAAGGTTGGCTGCGGTATCCCCTGGTTCGTAGGGGTTGGCCCCTGCTGTTCAAGTTCAGAAGGCAAAAGAGTTTTTGTGATGAACGGATTTGCAAAGGTTAGGATAGCCAGAATGGTCGCTACGATGGTTGCCAGCGAGGACATGATCGCCAGCCTACCTCGGAATCCGAGTTTGTGGGCGCCGTTGCTCATTCTCCTTCCTCCATGTTCAGTTGGCTCGGTAAGAGCCCTGACGCTTCTAACTGGTGAGTAGGATTATACCATGATTGGGGAAAGAGGACAAAGGAAGATGAGGAGCCTGGCCCTTGTTTATGATAATCGAAAAGAGGTTCTTCCGCAATTTTCGTGAAATTGCGGTCTGCAGTGTGCGAGTATAATAGGGACTTTACCAAACAGGAGGAAAGTCCCTATGCTTGCCCAAGTGCTCTTGCCGTGCTCGACCAATCTGGAGCTTGACGAAGCAGTTGTTGAGGATGAAGTGATCACCGTAACGGTCAACTCGCAGCGGACAGACGCAGGCTGTCGGACATGCTATCAATCGTCTGCGCGGGTACAGAGCCGCTATTGGCGAATAGTGGCCGATTTATCGTGTGCCGAACGCAGTGTTCGACTTCTCACCTGCGGGTCCGTCGCTTCTTCTGTGACAATGCAGTGTGCAAACGCAAGACCTTTGCCGAAAGGTTTCCAGGAATCGTTGCACCCTATTCCCGGCGAACCAGTCGCCTGGCTGCCACACGGCGTCGGGTGGGCTTGGCGATTGGCGGTGAAGCTGGAGTGCGAGTCCTGATCGAAGTGGCGATGCCGACCAGTGGCGATACGCTTCTGCGACTGATTCGCGACGCTCCCCAAGAGGAAACTGCTACACCCCGAGTTCTGGGAGTTGACAATTGGGCCTGGTGCAAAGGACAGCGTTACGGTACCATTCTCGTTGACCTTGAGCGTCGCTGTGTCATCGACTTGCTCCCAGATCGCAAGGCAGAAACCCTGGCAGATTGGCTTCGAGATCATCCGGGCATCGAGATCATCAGCCGCGACCGGGCAGGCGCGTACATCAAGGGCATCAATCAAGGTGCTCCCGATGCAATCCAGGTCGCTGATCGCTGGCATCTACTGCAAAACTTGACGCTCTCATACGCGTTCTTGAGCAGAATCGAGCCTGCTTGCATGCTGCGGCAACTGAACCCAATGATGAACGCGAGCCCGAATCACAGCCTGAAATAAGTATGCGTGAAGAGAAAGAAGATCATTCACTGCTGACCAAGTTAGAACAAAGACAACAAGGATACTCGCACTCGCGTCCATTGGTCAGCCGTTGGGCGGCGCAGATGCGCAAGCAGGAGCCTACGCTCTCGGCAGATGCTCAAGTGCATGTCAAACCGAAAAGGCAGGTGAAACGACCCTGCTCGGCACGGTACGCCGTTTGGTTGCTTTGCGGCCAGCCAGAAACGTTGTCAGACGAGAAGCCGCCCTGGAGCGCATGCTGAGTGTCAGCCCCACAATTCGGCGAGTCTACAACTTTGCACAAGCATTCACTCGAATTGTCCGCGACCGCTATTATGCCAAGTCCATGGAACCTTGGTTGACCGCTGTGATCGAGTCCAGGATTCCAGAACTGAATGGCTTTGCCCGAAGCCTCAGTCGAGACAAAGATGCGGTTCTCGCTGCTTTGTCATTGCCTTGGAGCAACGGGCAGGTTGAAGGACAAGTCAACCGTCTGAAACTGATCAAACGTCAGATGTACGGGCGGGCCAAGTTCGATCTGCTCCGCTTGCGGGTCTTGGCCCACTCATGATCGTAGCTTTCACGGAAATTGCGGAAGAGCCTGTTTTCAGTTGACAAGAACACGATTCTACAGTAGAATTTAGGATAATCGTCTAATACGGAAGCATTCAGAGAATTGAAAGGAGGTTCGGTCATGGGTTTTATCAAGCGGTTGGCTTTCTACTGGGGGTTTGCCCTGGGCCTTGTCACTTTGGCCGCGGTTGGAATCGTTGCCCTCACCTATCTGTTCACAGGCAAGTTTCCCTCAGTCGACATGGACGAGGGCGAACCCAAGGTACTGCTAATGACACCCGACGAAGTGGTGGTCATGGTCCGCGAGCAAGTAGCAAAGGCAAAAGCAGCCCAGCAGGCCGAGGATGGAGGAGGTGAGTCCGATGAGTAGGGGCAACGATGCATCATTCCCGTTCCTGAGTGCCATCTGGGACATTCTTGGTACCCTGTGCAACTTTGTTTCGGGCTTTGTGTTGGGGCTGGCAGCGCCGCTGGCAGCGATAGTTGCCATCGTGGCGGGTGTTCGCTACCTGACAGGCCAGGTGCCGTTTTTTGGTGACTTTTTGGAGGATCCGGAGGGCGGGCGGCAGTTATCCCTGCAACTGATGTCCACCGATCAGGCCAAAGTAGCCTTTGATGGGCACAAGGAGCAGATAGGCGGCGACCTAGCCAGGATGAAAGAGGAAATTCAGCTCATCATCCAGGACGCCAGGGCCGGAACCGAGGCCTCTGTTCCCGAGGAGGAAGTGGTGGTGTCCGACGAGGCCTAGCCTGTACCCCCAGATCGGTGGTAACCCGCACGCCCCTTGACCTTGACGAGGGGCGTGTTGCTGTATGCAAAAGGCTGCCCTGATCGCGCGCACACCTGTACGGTTGGGGGAACATGGGTTCTGATCTCGTGGATCTCGTTGACAGAATTGTGCTTTCATGCTATAATCATCTTGTATCAACCAGTTTTTTCGAGGAGGAATGGCCTCTGTGCCTAGCAAGCAGGCTTTGTCGAGCTACGAAGCAACGGATATTCAGGTTCTGGAAGGCCTTGAGGCAGTACGCCGTAGGCCTGGCATGTACATTGGCTCGACAGATGTTCGGGGATTGCATCACCTGGTCCAGGAGGTGGTGGACAATAGTGTGGACGAGGCATTGGCTGGCGTTTGTACTCGGATCGAGATCGCCATCAACGCTGACAACTCGGTTACCGTTTGGGACAACGGTCGTGGCATACCCGTGGGTCCGCACCCTAGGCAAAAGGGGCCCGATGGCGAGCCGATGGATGCCCTCGAGGTTGTCATGACCATTCTCCACGCCGGAGGCAAGTTTGGCGGTGGAGGTTACAAGGTCGCTTCAGGCCTGCACGGCGTAGGTGTCTCGGCGGTGAATGCGCTGTCAGAGTGGCTCGAGGTGCAGGTCCGCCGCGATGGCAAGATCTACCGGCAGCGCTACGAGCAAGGCCGCCCAGTGACGCCTGTGGAGGTTGTGGGCAAGGCACAACCGAAAGAGACAGGTACGCATACCACCTTCCTGGCGGACTCGACCGTCTTTATGGACCTCAACTTCAAGTTTGACGCGTTGATACAGCGTTTCCGAGAGATGGCCTTTCTGACGAGAGGATTGACGATCCGTTTCGTGGACAACCGGATGGTCAGTGGGAAACCCAGCCACCGCGAGACGACCTTTTATTTCGAAGGAGGCATTGCCTCCTTTGCCCGATACCTGAACAAGAACCGGTCAGCCTTGCACGAGCCCATCTATGTCGAAAGCCAGATCAATGGCACGATGGTGGAAGCGGCGATCCAGTATACGGATGGCTATGCCGAATCGATGTTTGCTTTTGCCAACAATATCAATACCGTCGATGGCGGCACGCACCTGACTGGGTTCCGTTCGGCGCTCACCCGTTCCTTGAATGACTATGCCCGAGGCAAAGGCTTGCTCAAGGAAAAGGATCCCAACTTTTCGGGCGAGGACACCCGCCAGGGCCTCACTGCTGTGCTGAGCGTAAAGATGACCGACCCTCAATTCGAGAGCCAGACCAAGGCCAAGTTGGGCAACGCTGAGCTTAGGGGACAGGTGGAGTCGGTGGTCGGTGACGCGTTATCAATCTTTCTGGAGAAGAATCCTAGCGAAGCCAAAAAGATTGTTCAGAAGTGTATCACATCGTCGCGCGCCAGGGAAGCTGCCCGCAAGGCCCGCGATCTGGTGATCCGAAAAAGCGCCCTGGAGAGTATGACCCTACCAGGTAAACTGGCTGACTGTTCGGACCGGGACGCAGCCAAGACCGAGATCTTTATCGTGGAGGGGGACAGCGCCGGAGGTAGCGCCAAGCAGGGCCGCGACCGCCGCTTCCAGGCGATTTTGCCATTGCGGGGCAAGATCATCAACGTCGAGAAGGCGCGCCTTGATAGGATCCTGAACAACAACGAGATCAAGGCCATCATTACGGCTTTGGGTACCGGCATTGGTGTGCAGTTCAGCCTTGACACTCTGCGCTACGGGCGTGTGGTAGTCATGACCGATGCCGATGTCGATGGCAGCCACATCCGTACCCTCTTGCTGACCTTCTTCTTTCGCTATATGGAACCCCTGATCGAAAGCGGCCACCTATTCATTGCCCAGCCTCCCCTTTACCGCATCCAGGCAGGTAGGGCGCGCCACTATGTCTATACCGAAGAGGAACGGGAACAACTGCTGAGGCGACTACAGGGGCAAAAGATCGGTCTCCAGCGCTACAAGGGCCTTGGGGAGATGAATCCTGAACAGTTGTGGGAGACGACCATGAACCCTGAAAAGCGTACGCTGATGCAGGTAACTGTCGAGGACGCGGCCGTCGCCGATCGGACCTTTGACATGCTGATGGGTAGCAGCGTTCCGCCACGCAAGCGGTTCATCCAGACGCACGCCAAAAGCGTGCGGAATTTGGATGTGTAGGCTGGTATCTGGAATCGCAGGGCGAGCGGGCTAAAGTGTTTAGCTCGCTCGCTTTTTTGTTCAAGGGGTGTCTTGTCGGTTCGGTACCAGTGGCCACCAGCTATCGGCTTCTGGCTCGTAGGCTTCCACCACACCGGTCTCTAGCTGGTAGACCCAGCCGTGCAATTTAATCGCTGCAGATCGCTCACCTTCACGTACCGGGTCGTAAGACCGCAGGTTTTCTAGTTGCAGAAGAACGTTTTCGCGTACTGTCGCTAGGTGCCGATCCGCCTCCGGCAGGCCACTGGCATCGATCTTGGTCTTGGCCGGGCGAGCGTACTCGATCCAGCGGGCAATATGCGGTCTTTCACTCCAATCAGGCATCTCCTCCAAAGCTCTGATGCCACCACAGTCTGTGTGCCCCATTATGACGACGTGCTGCACACGCAAGTGCAGAATTGCATACTCAATCACAGCGCCAGTGCCTATTTGACCAGCGCCGAAGGGCGGTACGATATTGGCCACATTGCGTGTGGCAAAAAGGGATCCAGGATCAAGCTGGGCAATCAGCGCCACCGGAATGCGTGCATCCGAGCAACTGATGAACAGGACCTTTGGGGAATGCGCCAGGGTCGCCGAGCCCTGTGTGGGATCCCGGTCGTGCTGGAGTCCCTCATAGAAGCGGTCAAGGCCGGTTAGGATTTCAGTGGTAGGCATATCACTCTTCCCAGGTGGCTAAGGTACGATTCTACTTCTTTAACAACTGCCGGCTCGCCGCGTAGGGATCTAGCCGACGCTGGGCAATCTGGTCAACCAGGGAGGCCAGTTGGTCCTTGGCCGTACCCTCCAGGATCCGGCGCAGCGATTCCTGTTGGATGATTGCCTCCAGCTCAGCGGCGGCCCGCTCCCGCTCGCGCCAGGCCAGCTCCCCCGTTTGCTCCAGGTAAGCCCGGTGTGCCAGGACGGCTTCGGCCAGTTCGGCGATCCCTTCCCGTCTGGTGGCTACAGTCTTGTGGATGGAGGGAAGCCAACCCGAGGCGTCGATGGCCATATCCTCTTCGCGGCAGGCTGTGGTGACCGCTTCTATCAATCGCCCATGGTGCATGGCCCTGGATTCTGCCCCTGCGTTGAGGTTGAGCATCATGCTCAGGGCCATTACTGCATGGTCGGCACCCTCCCGGTCGGCTTTGTTCACGGCAAAAACGTCGGCAATCTCCAAAAGCCCAGCCTTGATGGCCTGGATGTCGTCGCCCAACCCCGGTACTTGGACGACGACTGTGGTGTGTGCTGCCTTGGCAACATCTACCTCCGCCTGACCAGCACCGACCGTCTCGACGATAATCAAATCATAGCCCGCCGCATCCAATATTCTGACCGCATCGGCGGTGGCCCAGGCCAGGCCACCCAGATTGCCCCGGCTGGCCATGCTACGGATAAAAATGCCCCGATCGCCAGCCAGATCCCTCATGCGAATTCGGTCGCCCAAGATGGCGCCCCCGGAGAAGGGACTAGTCGGGTCGACGGCAATGACGCCTACCGTCATGGCGGGGGACTCGGCCGAGCCCTGCCGCAAATGCAAGACGAGGGCGTTGACCAGCGTACTCTTGCCGCTACCTGGGGGTCCGGTGACGCCGACGATGTGGGCCCGTCCGGTATGAGGGTGAAGGGCGGCCAGGGTGGCCTGGGCTTCTGGGCCATCGCCCTCGACGAGACTGATGGCCCGCGCTATCGCGCGACGGCTCCCGGCCAGAACCAGTTCTGCAAGCTGCTCGGTCACGCGACGTTCTCGTGGATGAACTTGACGATTTCATCTGTGGGGGTACCGGGTCCAAAAACACCATGGATGCCCATCTCGTATAGGCTTGGTACATCCTCGTCGGGAATGATGCCACCGGCCAGGACCAGCACGTCCTCCATATCGTTCTCGCGTAGCAACTCCATCATCCGGGGGAAAAGGGCCATGTGGGCGCCTGACAAGATCGACATGCCTACCACGTCTACGTCCTCTTGAAGCGCTGCCTCAGCGATCATCTCTGGTGTCTGGCGGATGCCGGTGTAGATTACTTCCATGCCCGCATCGCGCAACGCCCGAGCAATAACTTTGGCTCCCCGATCGTGACCGTCCAGGCCCGGCTTGGCAACCAATACGCGTATTCTCCTGTCTGTCATCTATGCCTCCAACAGTGGGGTACGGCGCAGCACGCAATGCACATTTCGCAGTGTCCAATACCCAGCAGCTCAAACGATCGCCGGTTCCCGATATTCGCCAAATACCTTACGCAAGACGCCCATAATCTCTCCCAGGGTCGCGTAGGCTCGCACGCAATCCAGGATACGGGGCATGGTATTTTCGGTGCCCTCGGCTGTACCTTGTAGGGCCTTTAGGGTCACGCCGACCTTTTCGTTGTCCCGCTCGCGCCTCACCTGTTCCAGACGCGTTACCTGTCGCTCGTACCCTTCTGGATCCAACTTTAGCAACGGAATCCGGATCGGATCTTCCTCCAAATGCTCGTTGATGCCCACGACGACACGCTGCCGGCTGTCGATCGCCATTTGATACCGGTAGGCCGCCTCGGCAATCTCGCGCTGGAAAAACCCCTTCTCGATAGAGAGAAGGACGCCGCCCAGTGTCTCGATCTTGTGGAAATAGTCGTAGGCCTCTTTTTCCAAACGATTGGTCTGGGCCTCGACAAAGTAAGATCCGGCCAGCGGGTCTACCGTGTTGGCCGCGCCACTTTCATGGGCAATGAGCTGTTGGGTACGTAGTGCAACCTTCACTGCGTATTCGCTGGGCAGAGCCAAGGCTTCGTCCATGCTGTTGGTGTGCAGAGACTGCGTACCACCCAGCACCGCGGCCAGCGCCTGCCACGCCGTGCGGACGACGTTGTTCTCCGGCTGCTGGGCCGTCAGGCTGCTGCCCGCTGTCTGGGTGTGGAAGCGTAGAAGCCAGCTTCGGGGATCTTTTGCTCCAAAGGTTTCCCGCATCTCCCGGGCCCAAATGCGCCGGGCTGCACGGAACTTGCAGATTTCCTCAAAGAAATCATTGTGTGCGTTGAAAAAGAAGGACAGCCGGGGGGCAAAGTCGTCCACATCCAGCCCCCGAGCGATGCCCCAGCGCACGTACTCTAACCCGTTGGCTAGAGTAAAGGCCAGCTCCTGAGCCGCCGTGGCGCCAGCCTCGCGGATGTGGTAGCCACTGATGCTGATGGTGTTCCATCGGGGCAGGTACTTGCCGCCAAACTCGAAGGTATCGACCACCAGTCGCATCGAGGGTTGGGGCGGGAAGATATACTCTTTCTGGGCGGTATACTCCTTCAGGATATCATTTTGGATGGTTCCGCCCAGCACATCCAAGGGAATGCCTCGCTTCTCGGCCATGGCCAAGTACATAGCCCAGATCACGGCTGCCGGGCTGTTAATCGTCATCGAGGTAGTGACCTCGTCCACGGGGATGCCGTCGAACAAGACCTCCATGTCAGCCAGGCTGGATACAGCCACGCCGCATTTTCCAAACTCGCCTAATGCTGCAGGATCGTCGGAATCGTAGCCATAGAGGGTAGGCATATCAAACGCTACCGACAAGCCGGTCTCGCCCTGATCGAGCAGATATCTGTAGCGGGCGTTGGTCTCCTCAGCAGTACCAAAGCCGGCAAACATGCGCATGGTCCACAGCCTGCCGCGGTGCATGGTCGAATGTATCCCTCTGGTGAAGGGGTACTCGCCTGGAAAGCCTAGATCCCGCGCATAGTCCAGGTCAGCAACGTCCAACGGGGTATAGAGACGCTCTACCGGCGCGCCTGAGGTGGTCGTGAACTCGTCACGTCGCTCCCGGTGGCGGGCCAGAGTGCTCTGAAGCGTGGTCTCTTTCCATTTGTCCTGGCGTTTTTGCAGACCTCTCAGCGTCTCTTGATCAAACATGGCTGCCTCGCTTTCTACCACTCCATTATACCACATGATGGAGAACCGTGGACAGCGAGTTTTCGCATAGTAGCGTTTGCTACCCTTCGTGCTCAATCAACTCGATCAGGACACCGTGTGCTCCCTTGGGGTGGATGAAAGCAACGAGACCGTGCGCGCCCTGGCGAGGTACCTCGTCGATGAGCTGTATGCCCTGCTCCTTCAGTTGGGTAAGAGATGCTTCAATGTCCGCTACTTCAATGGAAATATGATGGATGCCTTCGCCCCGCTTTTCCAGGAACTTGGCGATGCCGGTATCGTCTGTCGTGGGTTGTACCAGTTCTATGTTGCTCTCGCCGATGGGCAAAAATGCGACGTTGACCTTCTGGTCTGGGACAGACACGATATCACTCAGAGGCAAGCCAAGCGCGGTTTCGTATACCTGCAGTGCTTCTTGGATGTCGCACACAACGATCCCTATATGGTCGATTCTCATGGTCCTCCCAGTCATCATTGCAGCGGATGGAAGCGGATATGCGTCAAGGGCCGCGCAAATCCTGCATCCGGTTGGCTGTTGGCAACTCGTTGCCCCAGAACTAGTACGTCCGATCCCATTCAGCTTCCACCTGTTTGTGCCGAACTTTCTCGGGCAGGGGAGACGGGGGTGGCGTCTCCATCCAGGGAAAAGGCTGCGGGATAGACGAGGGTTCTGGAGGGACCGACCGCCGGCCCCATTCGGGTTGCTCCTTCCCATCCGCGCCGGCAGCTGGTTGGACCAGGCCAGTCAACTCTACGAGAAGAGGAAAATCTGGATTCACACGATAGAATACACGATTTCCCCTGGCCGAACGCAGCAGTAGATCCATCTCGACCAGGCGCGCGACCTCGCGCTGCACAGCTCGAATGGGCTGGCCTGTCCTACGCTCGATCTGGCGCTGATAGAATGATTGTGCAGGATTTGGCAGGAACAGGCGTAGTATCTGGACCCTTGCTACAGAAGAAAACAGCACCTCCAAGCTATTTTTCATGGTTCCACCCCTCTCACCGATTGGCTTGGTTGCCCTCGGGGCCAGCTTCAGCGTGCCTTCAAAGCCGTGGTACTAGAAGGAGGTAAATGCTTGGTACTCTCCAAATACTTTGCGCAGTACGTTACAGGTCTCACCTAGGGTTGCATAGGCTTCAACAGCATCCAAGACAAGGGGCATCAGATTCTGATCCCCTTGGGCGCCGGCCTCCAGGCGAGAGAGCGCTATCGCTACCGCATCTCCATTCCTTTGCGCTCGCAGAATCTCCAGCCGGGCGGCCTGGCGCTGACCGACGACCGGATCGACCTTCAGTAGTTCGAGTCCAACCCCTCCCCGGGAGGTTCCATTCTCCTCTGCCTGGAAGCGATTGACGCCGACGACGATATTGGCCGATTGCTCGACGGCCAACTGCCACTGGTAGGCGCTTTCCTGGATTTCGCGCTGCACGTAGCCCTGTTCGATGGCCCTCAGCGCACCGCCAGCGCCATCGATCTTGTTGATATAGGCTAAGGCACGTTCTTCAATCTCATTCGTCCAGGCTTCGATCAAATAGCTGCCGGCGAGAGGATCGACAGAATCGGCTACGCCACTTTCGTGGGCGATGATCTGCTGAGTTCGCAGGGCGATCTGTACCGCATCCTCGGTAGGTAGACTGAGCGCTTCATCGCGAGAGTTGGTATGCAGGCTCTGGGTACCGCCAAGCACAGCAGCCAGTGCCTGGAGCGCGACGCGGACGACATTGTTCTCTGGTTGTTGGGCCGTAAGCATCGACCCTGCTGTCTGTGTGTGAAAGCGGAGCCGCCACGATCGCGGGTCTCGGGCGCCAAACCGCTCGCGCATGATCCGCGCCCAAAGCCGCCGAGCGGCCCGAAACTTGGCCACTTCTTCCAGAAGGTTGTTGTGGGCATTGAAAAAGAAGGACAATCGCGGCGCAAAATCATCTACGGCCAACCCCGCATCGATGGCCGATTGTACGTAGGTGATGGCATTCGCCAGGGTAAAGGCCACCTCCTGAACCGCGGTGCTGCCAGCCTCGCGAATGTGGTAGCCGCTAATGCTTATGGTGTTCCACAAGGGGACCTGTTCGTGGCAGTAGCGAAAGAGATCGGTGATGAGCCGCATTGAGGGGCCCGGAGGGTAGATGTAGGTTCCCCGGGCAACATACTCTTTCAGAATATCATTTTGAACGGTACCCCGCAGTTTCCTCGGATCCACGCCCTGTTTCTTGGCCACGGCGATGTACATCGCCAACAACACGGTGGCGGGAGCATTGATGGTCATGGATGTGGAAACTCTAGCCAGTGGGATGCCATCGAACAACCTCTCCATATCCTCCAGTGAAGATATGGCCACTCCGACTTTGCCTACTTCACCGGTCGCGATGGGATCATCCGAATCGTAGCCGATCTGGGTGGGCAGATCGAAGGCAACCGAGAGGCCAGTCTGGCCCTGATCCAGAAGGTACTTGTAGCGAGCATTGGTTTCCAGGGCGCTGCCAAAGCCGGCGTATTGGCGCATTGTCCAGAAGCGACTGCGATACATCGTGGGCTGGATCCCGCGGCTGAACGGATACTCACCTGGAAAGCCCAAGTCGTGCAGGTAGGCGCCATCTACATCATCAGGCGTGTAGATCCGCTCCACCGGAATTCCCGATTCAGTCTTGAACTCGGGTTGTCGTTCTGGGAAACGCCGGAGCGTATCGTCCAACGTAGTTGCTTCCCACGCTAGCTTGTGTTGATCAAGTGTCTCCACCATTCCGGGCTCCTATTCGATCTCGAGCAGCACAGCCCCCGTCTCTACGTCCTGGCCCGGCTGGACATAAAGTTCTCTGACCGTGCCTGCCTTTGGTGCTTTCAGTTCGTTCTCCATTTTCATCGCTTCCAGGATACAGACTACATCTCCTTCGGCCACTCCCTCGCCTTCAGCTACGAGTACGCGGATGACTTTGCCGGGCATGATGGCTGTCACGGCCCCTGCGCTGGCAGTCGCAGTAGTAGTGAGCCTAGAGCCGGTGGGTTCCTCCTCCAAGCCCTTGACCTCCAGAGCATAGGCAATGCCGCCGACAATTGCTCTGTCCCCCTCCAGCGTCACCTCGTAGGCGATATCATCTACGAGTACCCGATCGCCATCAAAGCCAGCTACAAATGGCTGGCCGTTGACCAAGATTGAATTCCCATCCACGACGATCTTGTACGTTGTGCCATCCATTGTCAAGGAGAATTCTTGCTTCATGACGAACCTCCTGCGCCTGTGATCAGGCTTCCCCATCGTCCGCGTTGCGGTCGCCATGCCATTTTCCAGGGAGACATGGAGGTGCCAGTTTTTTCGATGGGTGCTGCAGGCCTGGGCTTATGCTGCCGGATCACGAGAGCGGCCACGGCTGCCACCAGCGCCTCCTTGGCCCCACCGCCATCCCTTCTCCGCTCCAGGAAGGGGCGCGCCACCTGGGGAAAGATGGCGTAACCGATCACGTCTTCCTCACTCTGGGCCAGATCGCCAATCTCGGCGCGGGCCTGCTCCATGCCTGGCGGGATCAGATCTGCGGGGCGGCCGTCAATAGGCTCCTCGTCGCCAATGGCCTTGCGCCGCAGTTCGGGATCGATGGCAGCCGGAGGCCGGCCATAGTAGCCTCGCACATAGTTCTTGACCTCGGCTGGGATGACTTTGTAGCGCTCGCCCAGTATCACGTTCAAGGTTGCCTGCGTGCCCACGATCTGGCTGCTGGGCGTAACCAGAGGCGGAAAGCCCAACTCCGCTCGGACACGGGGCACCTCCTCCAAAACCTCAGCATAGCGGTCCTCTGCACCCTGCTCCCGGAGTTGAGACATCAGGTTGGACAGCATTCCACCCGGGATCTGAAACTGCAGTACGCGCACATCCACACCCTTCATACCACTCTCAAAGGCAGAGTACTTTTTGCGCACCTCGGCAAAATAGTTGCTGGCCTCAGCCAGCAAGTTCAAGTCCAGTCCCGTGTCGCGGGGCGATTCTTGCAGGATGCGCACCAACGTCTCGGTAGGAGGCTGAGAAGTGACCATGGCCAGGGAGGAAATGGCCGTGTCAACAATGTCCACACCAGCCTCCACCGCTTTGAGTACCGAGGCCATAGCCATGCCACTGGTATAGTGCGTATGAAGCTGGATCGGCGCCTTGATCTCGGCCTTGAGACGCCCCACCAGTTCGTAGGCCACGTAGGGGGACAGCAAGCCGGCCATGTCTTTGACACAGATGGTATCCGCCCCCATCTCCTCCAGAACGTGGGCCATGTCTACAAAAGTGTCCACATTGTGTACCGGGCTGATGGTGTAGCAGATGGTCCCCTGGGCGTGAGCCCCCTCCCGTTTCACCACCTCCATGGCCCGGCGCATGTTGCGTACGTCGTTCAAAGCGTCAAAGATGCGAAACACGTGGATGCCGTTTTCATGGGATTTGACGATAAAACGATCCAGAACGTCGTCTGGATAGTGTTTGTAGCCGATCACATTCTGCCCCCGCAGGAGCATCTGGAAGGGAGTGTTGGGCATCTTGGCCTTGAGCTTGCGGATCCGTTCCCATGGGTCTTCGTTGAGAAAACGCATAGCTGAATCAAAGGTCGCGCCGCCCCACATTTCCACCGACCAGTAGCCCACCTGGTCCAGTTTCCCGGCAATAGGCAACATGTCGTCGGTGCGCATTCGTGTGGCCAGCAAGCTCTGATGTGCATCCCGCAAGATTGTGTCACAGATTTGAACGGGCTTGTTCTCCATCAAGACATTCTCCTATTCTGCAGATCGGCCCAACTCTTGCGTGTCATAGCGGAATGTTACCATGCTTCTTGGGCGGATTTGTGTCCCGCTTGTTTTGGAGCATCTGTAGGGCTTCGATCAGGCGCGGGCGGGTTTCTTGCGGCTCGATCACGTCGTCGATGTAGCCCCGCGACGCGGCCACGTAGGGATTGGCAAACGTGTCCCGGTACTCCTGTACCAACCGTGCCTGTTCCGCTTCTGGATCTTCTGCTTCGGCAATCTGCTTGCGGAAGATGATATTCACTGCTCCCTCGGGCCCCATGACCGCGATTTCGGCCGAGGGCCATGCGTAGCTGATATCTCCCCGAATATGTTTGGAACTCATCACGTCGTAGGCGCCGCCATAGGCCTTGCGGGTGATGATTGTGATCTTGGGCACCGTTGCCTCACAGTAGGCGTACAGCAGCTTGGCCCCGTTGCGGATGATCCCACCATGTTCCTGGGCAAGGCCGGGCAGGAAGCCAGGCACATCCTCAAAGGTAATGATTGGGATGTTAAAGCAGTCACAAAAGCGTACAAAACGCCCTGCCTTTGTGCTGGAATCAATATCCAACACGCCAGCGAGGTTCATCGGTTGTTGGGCCACAATGCCAACCGAAAAGCCCCCTATCCGGGCAAAGCCAATGAGAATATTTCCCGCCCAGTGTTCCTGTACCTCGAAAAAGTCACCCCCGTCCATGACCCGACGGATTACGTCCTTCATGTCGTAGGGCTTGTTTGGATTCTCAGGCACAATGCTGTTCAGCGCCTCGTCCATCCTGTCGTCGGGATCGTCGGTCGGCAGGAAGGGAGGATCCTCCATATTGTTCTGGGGTAGAAAGCTCAGCAGCTTGCGGACCAGGTAGAAACTGTCTTCCTCATCTTCGGCGGCAAAATGGGCCACGCCGCTTTTGGCGTTATGGACCATCGCTCCTCCCAAATCTTCAGAGGTGACGTCCTCCCGTGTGACAGCCTTGATCACCTCCGGGCCGGTGATGTGCATGAAGCTGGTTTCTTTTACCATCAGAATAAAGTCGGTCATGGCCGGGGAATACACTGCTCCGCCAGCACAGGGGCCCAGGATGGCGCTGATCTGGGGCACTACCCCCGATGCCAGTACGTTGCGTAGAAAGACATAGGCGTAGGCAGCCAGGCTGACCACGCCCTCTTGGATACGCGCTCCACCCGAGTCATTGAGGCCGATAACCGGCGCTCCGTTCTTAACGGCAAGATCCATGACTTTGCACACCTTCTCAGCATGCACCTCGCCCAATGACCCGCCCAAGACGGTGAAATCCTGACTAAACACGTAGGTCAGCCGGCCGTTGATTTTTCCCCATCCGGTAATGACGCTATCGCCCAGGAATTGCTGCTCTTCGAGACCAAAGCCCACGGTCCGATGGGTCACAAAGGGATCCAGTTCCCGAAATGTTCCAGGGTCCAGCAGCCCTTCGATCCGCTCCCGTGCAGTGAGCTTGCCTTTGGCATGTTGGCGGTCGATCCGCGCCTGTCCTCCGCCCAACTGAGCCTGCTCCCGAGTCTGCCGGAGCTTTTGGATCTTGGGATCAACTATCATTGGTTGCCTCCTCTAGGGTTTCCGTGTTGTCGCGCAATATAGAACACCCAATTGCCGATTCGGTTCTCACCAGATTCAGTCTGGCGTGAACGTTGGGCTGGCGCAGTACAAAGAAATCGGGGCGTGTCGCCACCCCCGGTGTCAGCATTGGGTCAGTGCGGTCTATTGATGGTCGGTGTTGTGTACCATCCTCACGCTGTCTGTGAGGATGCCTCTGCCGCGATCCGGACCAGTTCCACGAAATCCGGCTTGAGGCTGGCGCCGCCCACAAGCGCGCCATCGATGTCCGGGTGACTCATGAACTCGGCCACGTTGCTCGGTTTGACACTGCCACCGTACTGCACCCGCACGGCTTGTGCGGTGGCTTCATCATAGAGTTCGGCAACGGTTCCACGGATGTTCAGGCCGATGACGGCCCCAGCGCCAGCCGGCGTGGCGGCTTTCCCTGTACCAATGGCCCATACAGGTTCGTAGGCGATTACCAGTCCAGCTACTTGCCCGGTGGCAAGGCCTGCGAGACAGCCGCGCACCTGCCCGCTCACTACCGTCTCAGTCTCGCCAGCATCGTACTGGGCTTCGGTTTCCCCGACGCAAACGATGGGCTTCAGACCTTGTGCAAGAGCGGCCTTGATTTTGCGGTTCACGCCTTCGTCGGTCTCACCAAAGTAGGCACGCCGCTCCGAGTGGCCCAGGATCACGTATTGGCACAACTCCTTGAGCATTGCCGGGGCGATTTCACCTGTATAGGCGCCCTCCTCCTCCCAGTACATATTCTGAGCCCCGACCTCGATCTCTGTGGCGGACAGCAATTCCCCCACGGCCGCCAGGGCCGTGTAGGGAGGACAAAGAACTCGATCTACGGTCCTGATCTCATTCAGTCCCCGCCTGATGCTCCGCACAAAATCGGTCGCCTCGGCGATGGTCAGGTTCATTTTCCAGTTTCCAGCCAGAATCGGTCGTCGCATGTTTTCACCTCACACTATGATAGCGCGCAACTGAGCCGCGCGGCAGATTATACTTCAGAACGCTCGAGCTGTCACATCCTTGAGAGCCCATGCAGGTGGTATAGCGGTGGATGGCGCAGCAGAGTTGTCCAGGATCCTCTGGGAGGTTGGCAGCTTGGTGCCAAAAGAGTACTCTACGTCTTGGGTGTACGAAAGAGTAGGGTTTCGAAATACTCCTCGGACAGGTGGCGGTCTCTTTGGAGCCTTTGGCGCTCCTTATACTTACTCCTCCAACCCATCAGCCCCGCAATTTGCCCTCGCAGGCGGGCGCGCGCCGCCTCGCCCCGCCAGGAGCGCAATGCGTCCAGGGTAACCCTCCACTGTGCGCCGAGTATCTGTAACCAGTATCTCTGCAGCAAGCTACTGGGATAGTTTTTGGCAATGACCCACAGCGTGTTCCTGCCAGTGTAGTAGCTGGCAATTGGACCGCCGCCGGTGGCACTCAACTTGTGATAGACCACGGCTTCTGGTGTGTACCAGCACTTCCAGCCGGCCAGTTGTGACCGCCAGTTCAGATCCACGTCCTCACAATACATGAAAAAGGACTCGTCGAACAGACCCACATCATCCAGCATCTCCCGCCGGTAGGCCACGGCACCACCACAGCCGCCAAAGATCCAGCCCGGTTCATCGAACTGGCCCTCGTCCTTCTGCCAGACGCCCCGGTTGAAGGGGATGCCATCGACGCCATAGCCATCTCCCGCCGAGTGGATCACGTCCCGCCGGTCAAAGAGCAACATCTTGGCTGCGGCCACGCCCGCTTCGGGATGCTCCTGTAGGGCCGTCACCAACGCCTCGACAAAGCCAGGTTCGGCCTCGGTGTCGTTATTCAGCGAGATCAAAATCTCCCCTTGGGCGGCCAAGAAGCCAGCGTTGTTTCCGCCGGTCAGTCCCAAGTTGCGATCCAGGGCCAGCAACTGTACCTCCGGATACTGCTCTGTTACAAGTGCCTGGGACTCGTCGGTGGATCCGTTGTCCACCAGGATGACTTCCAGGTGAGAGTAGGTCTGCCTCCTCAGTGCCTCGAGGCATACCGACAGATGTTGTATACCGTTCCAATTGGGGATGACAACGGAGGCGAGAGGCGGCTCGGTTATGGGGGGGGTGTTTGCTACTTTGCCAAGACCCAATATCCTAATCCTCAAAATACGCCTGCAATGCCTCTTCCCACGGCCGCAGCCTGATGCCTAGCGCCGCACCGGTGAAATTAACAATCGGTGCGTAGAGCGGGGGTGGGGCAGCCCGGGGCCAATCGTCTGTCGTGATGGCCTCGACCGGTATGTGCCCCCGACCGGATAGTTCAAGGATCTTGCAGGCCCAGTCGTGGCGCGAGCAGATGCCACTGTTCGTAAAATGATAGATGCCATAGTGCTCTGTTTCGATGAGCTGGGTGATGGCCTGGGCCAGATCCGGGGCGTAGGTTGGGGCACTCACCTCGTCGGTGACGACCTTGAGCGTACCATGCTTGTCGGCCGCGGCCATGATCTTGGTAACAAAGTTACTACCACCCCGGGCATAGAGCCAGGCGGTGCGTACAATATAGAATCGATGATGGAGGGTACGCACGTAGAACTCACCGGCGGCTTTGGAGTGGGCATAGACACTTTGGGGACAGGGCGTGTCCCATTCGTAGTAGGGACGGCCCATCCGGCCATCAAACACGTCGTTGGTACTGACCTGGACCATCGCAGCCCCGCTGCGCCCGCAGGCCAGCGCCATGTTCTGCGCGCCCAGGGCATTGACCCGAAAGGCCAGCTCCGGATTACCTTCACAACCATCCACATCGGTCAGGGCTGCTGCATTGATCACCACATCCGGTCGATAATCAACAACGGCATCAATGATCGACTCTGGGTCGGTGATATCTTGTTCTGGCAAGTCCACGCCCCAGAGATCATGGCCCTCCAGCGCCTCTTGAAGCGAAGTGCCCAGCTGCCCCCTGCAACCTGCGATCAGGACTCGCATTGTTCCGTCATCCAATCCCCATGCCACACGGCCTTGCTCAGGGCACCCACGCCAGCCGCTCGCTGACAGGGTCTGGGAAGGGGTCACCGGTATCGATTATCTTCTGCACCCTGCCTGAACCGACCTCCAGAACGTACACAGCCCAAGTCCCATCGCGGTTGGACAAAAATGCCAATCGTTTGCTATCGGGCGACCATGCTGGTGCCACATCTGCAGCGGGATGATCTGTGAGTCGGGTTTCTCGACCGGTTGCCAGTTCCACGACATAGATCTCCCAGTTCCCGGACCGTGATGAGATAAACGCTACCCTATCTCCGGCAGATGACCAGCTTGGCGCCGTATCACTGGGATGCGTGGTCAGCCGGGATGCATTCAAGTTACCGGCGGTAATGACCCACACCCCACAGTTATCTCCGCGCTGGTCGCAACCATGGTAGGCGACCCTGCTATTGTCTGAGGCCCAGGTTGGCATCTGGCCAAAGACCAACTCCTGGCCCTCACCCCGTACTTCCCCCGGCGATATGATATAGAGCCGCCATTTTCGGTCGCCGTGCTTGTCCGATGCAAAGACAATCTGTTTGGCATCGGGTGACCAGGCTGGCGTAGAATCCTCCACGTGGGTGGTCAGCTCATGACCCTCGCCCGTAGCAGGATCCAGCAGATCCAGCCCCAGGTGATTTGGATCATGATTCTGGAAGGCGAGCCGGCTGCCTCCGCTGGCAAAGGCGGGCTGGCTGGCCATCTCTCGCAGCGTTCTTGTCTCTCCCATGGCGAGATCCACGACATAGATGTCGTATCTTTGTCGGACGGCATCATAGCTGGTGTAAGCGATTTCTCCCTTGCCTGCAGACGCGATAGGTGCGGTAGGAGCTAAGGTCACCGAAGTGGCCTGGGGAGTGACTGCCCTGTTCTCGGTAGGCCTGGCAGTCACCTGCGGGGTGGGAGTGAGTATAGGGGCTTCAGCCGTTGCTTGACACCGGAATGCGGCATCATCTCGTTTGTCAACATCCGCTTCCAGCGGAAAGACCTCCACGGCGGCTGCGTATTCTTCTGCTGCCCGGCACCAATCGCCCTCGCCGGCATACGCCTGAGCACTGAATGTGTGAGCATTGTGCAGGCGGGCTTGCACGTCCTTGTAGTCGGGTGCGAGAGCATAGAGGCCCTTTAGCGCCTGGATGGCTGCCGACCAGTCCCGCTCCCAATGGTTGAGTGCTACGGTATAGAGGCTCAAAAGGTTGAGCTGTTCCTGGGCCTTCTCATCCTCGGGGCTAAGAGCCAGCACCGCTTCAAAGTGCCCCACCGCGTCGTCCAGCAGGTTCCCTTGTACTGCATTCACTCCCAACTGAAAATGAGCGGTGGTCAACATTGTGTCCACGTTTTCACGTTGGTAATCGGCGTCGAGACTATGTAGTTCTTGAAGCACGGCGACTGCTTGGGCCAGGTCTCCACTCTCGTAGAGGGGGACGGCCTGCCGGTAGAGAAGGGCTGCCGCATCGCGTCGAGTTTCCGAGGTGGGGGTAACCTGGGCCAGCGCCATCTCTTTTGCCTCTAGCAATCGCTGCCGCAAGCCATCCAGGTCCGAATCGTGGCTCATGGCCACCTCAAACTCTGCGATGGCCAATTCATACTCCCCTTCTTCCAAATGGGCCAAGCCCAGCGCATAGTGGTTCTGGGCGATGAGGCGGTTGGCAATGGCCCGGTCCTTCAAGCCATCATAGAAGCCAATCACACCCAGCACAAGAAGGCAGATTACCAGTGATACCATAGCCAGCGCCGCGCCGAGCATCCAAAGCCAGAGGCGCGGTCTGCGCCTGGGCGCTGGCTCGCTTTGCTTGGCTAGATCCTCAGTCGGGGGCAAGTGCACCGGCACTGGAACGGTTTCCTCGCCGGATGCCTTCGCTTTGTTCTTTCTACCGAATCGCGGTAACATCATCCACTGCCCAGTCTGCAATCGGTTCCATACTCGGCTACTAGTCTACCATCAGGTCCTTCAACACGGAGCATCAGTTGCCCACTCTGGGGGCTGTCGTCCCCCAGGACCGCGGAATCTCGGAAGGGACGACCCGGAACCAGGGAGACTGCCTCGCGCCAGCACTCCTGTCCATCCAGAAGCAGTATCAGATCGCCTTGCCATGGCTTGCTCGTGGTTACAGCAATCTCTGCTCGCCCATCGTTGGCCTTGAGGCCCAGTGCTATTGTATCGTTGGCAAAGTTCAGCCTGCCTAGCCCGGCGACGGGATACCAGGTTTCGGTCCACTGTAGGTGCCCGCCTGCTGCCAGGGTTACACTATCGTCAAAGGTGGGGGCTGGCCCGCTGTGGATCTCTACGTAGCTCGAGCCATCGTCTGTCCAGTTGCCTGCAGGGATGGGGTCGTGCCAACCAAACCCAAAGCCCTTGGCTCCCCGTACCGCCTGGGCATCGTGCGGCAGAACACGGACCACCCCCTCATCGTAGCCCTCATCGTACACAGCCATGAACCCGTCCACTGCCGGATCCTGGAAGAAGCCAAGCCAGCGGTTCCAATTGCCCAGCCGGCTCATGTCTACGCCGTTGTATACTGGCCATGACATTTGTTCGTTGTGCCCTGGCAGGGATTGATCGCCCCGGCTATGCACGGTGACGGTTGTCGCCGTATCTGGCAGGACGAAGCGCAGCTCTGCCGAGGGCGCATTCTGGCCGCCAGGGGCCAGCATGGCGTTGGTCCAGTATTTCACAGGCAAAGGGGCGCCGGTTGGATTCTCCAGCCGGGGCCGGATCGTAAAGTAGCCCACCCCGGTCTCCAGCCTGACCTCAACCTCGGCCCGCACACGGTCGTCCGCAAAAGTGTCGCGCAGGATGACAGTCGCACCTTTGGCATCCGGGCTGACCTGCACGGTCCAGGGTACGCCCCACTCGTAGCCGTGTTCTTCTACCGGCAGGCACCACTCGAGCCCGCCCGCCGCAAGCCACCAGCCCTGCTCGGGGGGCCCCCAGGGACTGGGTTTGAGCACCGGGTTACGATAGGTCTCCCGGTGCCCTGTAGGCTTGAAATAGACTTCGTAGAGGCGTCCACCCAACTCTGGCAAGAAAGTCAGTCGCAAGTACTCGTTCTCTAGTACGAGGCTGCGATAGACCACCTCGACCGGCGATGGGTTCGAGGCTTTGTAGGCCGCCCAATCGAGAACGGAATATGGCATGTTGAAGGCTTGGTTCCATGCCTCGGTGACGTAATCGGCGTAGGGGTAGGTCGTGATCCCGATCTGTCTTTCGTACACACGCACGGTGGCAGGGGGCGGTGATGGCTGTGGTGTGGATGTGATGGCAACCACTGGTGACGGTGTGGGCAGGCCCGAGGAGGGTTTTGTGGGCGATGGGGTACATGCCGGCGGCAACGTCGGGACCGGCAGCCGCTGGGAAATCATGTTGTTGTCTTTCCTGCTCTCCTCGACCTGGAAAGCCGTGTCGATGATGACCCAATTCTCCCCATCTTGGCCATAGCCTTCGAACCACAAGGAGACCGTCTCTTTTGGAGCCAGTCCCGCACTCACCGTCTGTCGCGTTCCGTTCACTTCGACGACAAACTCCCCTGCGTCTGCATCTCCCATGTTCTCCACCACCACCGCGACCCCAAGCTGTGTGGAGGCATAGTCACACGCTCCCCCCGTTTCCAACTCAATCTTGATGCTCTTCATTGCGAGATCAGGGAGAGTCTCATTCGGATCAGATCTTGGGACAGTGACGGGCGCTGGGGAGGAGGGCACGCGGGCTGATGCTGCTGGGGCTGGTTTGGGTACCAACTCGCCACTGATGATTGCTTCCTCATCGGCCGAGAGATCCACAGTTTGCACCAGCGGCTCGTGACCCTCTAGCTCAACGCGGACGACATGCTGGCCAGCCGGCAGATCCAGGGAAACAGAGGTAGTACCACTGCGCAATCCATCCACATAGACACTGGCCCCATCCGGACGAACTTCCACACGCAGCCGGGCATGAATATTCCCAGCGGTTGGTGTCATGGTCAAAGTCGATCCCGCAGGTGGACTTGGCCGATTACACCGGTTCAGAATCAGGATCAATAGCAAAAAGAAGAGAGTGGCCAGGATTCTTGCGCTGATTCCCAACCACCTCTTTGGCCCAAGTAGGCCAATGCCCTTGGTACCGTCCATGAGGCCATTATACCACGTTTGGCTTTCTTGTCCAGTCAGGGCGGAGAAGGAGAAAGCAGAACACTCTGGGCGCTCTCTGGCGGGCTGTTAATCTGGCTCGACAGCCCGCATGGGAGCTATGGCCCGTAAGTGACCACCAATACCGGTACATTGCCGGTACCAAAATAGTTATTTCCGGGCTCCATGCTGGCGTAATCTTCCAGATTGTCGCCGTCGGTTTCCTGTACCCAGCGCAGGCGTACCTGGAATTGATCCCGACCCGCGGACAGGTCCTGCCCAATCCAGCCGGCAATGGTCGGGTCAGTGACGATGTACCAAGTACCGGGCGATGGTTGCCGGGCCATTGTGGCCGAACCTAAGGGTTGGGCATCGTATGCGGCACGGCCCAGGTTGGAACCATAGCTCACGTGCTCCAGGACGAGGTTCCCCAGCTTCTGGTAGGGATCGCCTTCTACCTTTGCTTGAAAGAAGCGTAGCTCGGCCGCCTCAATGGAAGCTCCACTGGGGATATCGGAAAGGTCAAAACTCATAAACCCACGCCAGACCTTCTCGTCCCCCGGGCCTGCCTGTCCGCCATTGCCGACGATGATGTCTTGGCCAGTGCCACCGCCACCGCTACTTCCCCGGTAGCCGTCCAGAGCCGGATCGCTCTGCACGGTGACAGTCCCAGGGCCGGGGGGCCCTGGCATGACCTGTACCATGCTCACAAGTTTGTTATTGCCCTTGTCTGTCTCGGCAACTTCTTTGCCGGTGTCTGCCCGCGCTACGGTGGCCAGGTTGGCCTGGGCCTTGTCTGGCCGCCAGCGAACCACGACCACGGTTGCCTGACCCGGGTCCAAGCCTCCCAGTCGCCCGCCAAAGTGAGTGTCCTGGTCTGCCTGCCAGTCCCAATTGAAGGCCCCTGCTGCTCCCGGGCCCGCGTTCCGAATTGTGATCCCTACTTCGGTATCCTGCGCCTGAATAGGAGGATTGGGTGCAAAGCTGACAGACTCTACAACCAGGTCCGCAAGCTCACCGCTGACCACGACCGTGGTCGCAGCCGTCGTTGTACCTCCCGGCCCCTTGGCTGTGAGTACATAGGTCGTCGTTTGAGTTGGACAGACCTCACTGCTGCCTGGTGTGCCCACGCCTGCGAGACCCGGCTCAATCCCCGCTTCGGTGGCATCGGTTACTTTTCCCCATTCCAGCATCGTACACTCGCCTGCACTTATGGCCTGGGGATTGGCCCGAAAGTACTCGATCCGGGGAGTACCTGGCTCTGCGGTGGGAGTCGAGGTTACCTCTGTCGTAGGTGTGCTCGGTGCAGTTGCGCTTGGCAGAACCCCGCCCCCGGTCGGCACAGCATCAATCTCTACCGACTCGGTCTTGCTCGTCTTGCCTTCAGCCGTAAAGGCCACAGCCGAAACGACGTGCTGGCCTGTCTCGAGAAACGTCCATCGTTTGTTCACGGTCAAAGTGGATCTACCATCCGGATCCGGACTGCTTGCTGTCGCGACCAGACTCCCGTCTACGCTCAACTCCAGGAGGGTGATATTGCTCGTGCCACTGGCCGTGGCCTGGAGGATCACCTCTCTTCCTTCGACCACCTGGGCGCCAGCAGGCGGTGACTGGAGCACTACGGTGGGCACACCCTTCCCGCGACCCAGAAGAAGCACCCCCAAAAGAACCAGACAGGCCACTGTAATTCCGGCCAGAAGGGCAAGAATAATGCCTGGCAGAACGAATTTGTTAGGCTGGGCGGTCATCTGGCTGCCATCGATAGAAGGGGCAAAGCTTCCAGGAACCAGTGTAGCTGTCTGTTGCGCCCGCTCCAACTTTATATCTATGCGTGTGTTTCCTACCCGCACAACATCACCATGGCACAGGGGCTGGGGCTCGACGATACGACGTTCATTCACGTACGTGCCGTTGGTGCTGCCCATATCCTGGATGACAAAGATATCAAGGTCTGCCTGCCAAAAGATGGTGGCGTGATAGCCAGACACTTCAGGATCCGCGAGTACGAGGGTGTTACCGGCCCCGCGGCCGATCGTGACAGGCTGTTGTGTCAGGGGGAAGACCTGGCCCGTATGCTGGATGATCAGCGCCGGGCCAAACGCTTCGTCGTAGCTCATTCTGTATTCCTTTCCGGCCAGCAAGATCTGCCGTGGCCGTATCGCACTTGCTCATGGGACAGGCAATGCCTATCTACCAACAGGAGTGGGAAGCGGATGAGCAAGTCAATGTGCCTTCATTGTTGCTCTTATCACTCTCGGTGATAAGGTTCGCGGGGTCGATTACCACGAGGATCGTGTGCTCACCTGCCACGACAAAATCTGTCCAGAAAACCATGCTGCCTATGGCAGGCGTATTGAAGGAACCTGAGGCAGCCTGAGTACCATCCTGGTAGAGCAGGTAGTCAAACGTAGGTACAGTGATCCGGCCACCAGGATTGGAGACACGCATGACGACTCGATCGTCAAAGTGAAGGTAGAATTCCTGGAGTATCAAGTCGCCCAGGGACGTCTGGGTGACCTCGGTATCTATCCGCAGTTCGTTGTCGCCTTCGTTTGTTTCGGTTATTTCATTGTTAATATCTACTCGCGCCACCGTCGGTAGACTGTCGTAGGCATCGCTGGGGCGCCAGACAGCCGCTACTACAGTACTTTGACCTGCATTCAGCCCGTCGGGCAATCGGCCTCCGATGGGGGGCTCGGATCCTGGTTGCCATTCCCAGGAAAACGGCCCCGCGTCCCCTCCTCCTGCATTACGAATGGCGATCCTGACCTCGTTGTCCTGTCCCTGAACCGGTGGGGCCGGGATGAAGGCGATGGACTCGATGGTCAGGTTGGGTATCGTCGTGCTGATGGTGACTGTGACCGTAGACGTGACGGTACCGCCCAGTCCATTGGCGGTCAGGACATAGCTGGTTGTCTTGGTGGGACATATTTCCATGCTGCCTGGGGTGCCCACACCACCGATCTCTTGGTCGATAATCGCCTCATAGGCATTGGTCACGGCCCCCCATTCCAAAAGGGCGCATTGGCCAGGGACAATGTTCTCCGGTTTGATGCGAAAGTACTCGATGTCCGGCAAAGTTATGGTTGGGGTGGCAGAAGGGGTAGGAGTAAGGGTGTCGGTCGGCACGGGAGTCGGCGTCGCCGTGCCGGTTGGTGTGACAGTAGGCGTCGCAGTGGGGGTCGGAGTGGCAGTTGGGACTGGTGTATCGGTCGGCTGGGGCGTGTCAACGGGTGACGGGGTGATCTGTGGGGTCTGCAGGACCGGAACAGTCGGAGTATTACTGGGTACCGAAGCGGGGACCTGGCCCACGACCACAACCTCTACGAATGTGGGAGTGCCCGATTTTTCTCGGGCCGTATAGGCCGAGGCAGTTACAATGTGAGAGCCAGCTAGCGAAAATGTCCACGGCTCACTTACGGTGAGTGATGCGCTTCCCGCCGAGTCGGGGCTGGTAGCCAAGCCTACCAGGATATCGTCAACGTACACTTCCAGCCGTACAATATCTCGCACGCCTGTGCCAGTGGCCACTAGGAGCACCTCGTCGCCAACGGTGATCCGCACGCCTGCCTCGGGTGATTGGATTGTGACAACGGGCCCGCTGCCCTCCAGGAATGGCTGTACCACAAGGGTGGCAATGGCCAGGCACGCGATCAAGAGGGCAGCAGCCGCCAGGCCTAGGGCGATGGGCAAAGACCAGGACTGCTGGCGCTTGGGCTGGTTCTTCATACTACACCATTTCTCAGATTCCCCGGCTTCAAATACATACCATTCGATCAATAGGTACCGGGGGACAATGGGCGGCAGTATAGCACAGCCTGGCATCCAGGGCAAGTCATCAAGCTATCAACTTGCTCACCGGAAGCCAAAGGCTCTGGGCACTGGGATGGGTTGGGGACAGTCAGGTATGCAACAGAATCATAGCAAAGCTGGGTCCCACGGGATCCCCTACCTTGCGTCCGAAAGACCGCCGCTGGCTGGCTAGGTTCCCAAGGAGGTGCGCGTGTTGGCAAAGCGCATCAGGTTTTCCTGGCGGATTAGCCCCAAAAAGCCAGTGCTGTCTACGACTGGCAGCAGGCTCTGGTCGTCGGTTATCATCCGCTCCAGCACATTGTAGGCTGCTTCGTTGGCCCGTACAGGTTGGAGCTTGGCCATGGGGGTCATAATCTGGCGCATGGGTGTCCACCCCCAGCGCTGGCGGGGAACTTGTTGAATCTGGCCCAGTGTGGCAACTCCCTCTGCCTGTTGACCATCGGTCACCATGAAGCAGTTCTGGCCGTGTGGCAGGACATAGTCTCGCACTACCCAGTCAAGGGGCATGTTGCTGTCTACAGTCTGGCAACCGGACGCTGCAAAGTCACCGGCTGTGTACCCTTCCAGCGCTTCACGGATATTGGCTTGCTTGGCGCTCTGGCTGGCAGCATTGTCCAAGAACCAACCGATGAAGGCCAGCCAGATCCCATTGCCCCAGTTTCCGGTCAGGATCATGGCGCCTCCACCGATGATCATCAGTATGGCAATGACGCGCCCACTGCTGGCCGCCCAGCGAGTCGCTCGGTTCATGTTTCCTGTCCAGGCCCATACCGCTGAGCGGAATACGCGACCGCCGTCCAGAGGAAAGCCCGGGAGTAGGTTGAACAGGGCCAGCCATAGGTTGATGGTAGCCAGGTACAGGCCTAACCCAACCAGCGCCGCTACATCCAAAGCCTGTCCTGCCACCCAAAGCACGCCAAATCCCGCTGCCAGGAGCAAACTGGCAATGGGGCCAGCGATGGCGATAAGAAACTCGGCTAGCGGCCGATCTGGCTCGCGGCCGATGTTGGCCACACCACCAAAAATGAACAGGGTAATGCCCTTGACCGGGATGCCCCTGGCCACGGCGACGACACTGTGTGCCAGCTCGTGGACCAATACCGAGCCGAAAAAGAGCAAGCTGGTGAGCAGCCCAATGCTGAGATAGCCCGCCAAACTCCAGCCCAAATAGCGGCTTGGAAAGTACCCTGTTGCCAGGGACATGGTCACCAGGGCAAAGACGATGAACCAAGTATAGTTAACCCCGATGGGGATTCCGAGTATTCTACCTAATCGCAAGGAGCTTTTCATATGCTACCATCCTCCACTCCAACAGTCTATCACATGAGCATTAGAATAGTGTTATAATCGTATTAGAGAATCGTTAAAGCTGGGAGCCTGGTTGCTGAGCCGGCATTGAGATTCTCCTGAACTTTAGGCCGCGGATCACCGCATAGAACATTAACAAACAACTGCTCTCGTTGCGAAAAGCGGCAGCCATTTTGTGGCTCCGTTTCTTTACCTCGCCGAATAAGCGCTCGATCACGTTCGTCGTGCGAATCGTCTTCCAGTGCGCCTGCGGAAAGGCGTAAAAGGTCAAGCACGCTTCCAGATCTCGCCGCAGGCACTCGATCGCCGTCGGATAGGTCTTGCCGTACTTCTCCACGAAGGCGGCCACGGCCTGATCCGCTTTCTCTCGGTTGTCCTGGTAGAAAATGGCCTTCAGCTCTGGTTCTACGTTTTCCTGCTGGCTCTTGGGCACGTAGCCCAGCACATTTTCCATCTTGTGCTTGACGCAGCGCTGCCGTTTTGCTGTCTGGGAACTTGATCTGGAGCGCATTCAGCATTGCCTGGTTGCCGTCGGTCACCCACAAGTCCACCGTTTGTACACCACGGCGTTTCAGGTTGTCCAGTAGGTCTTCCCAGGCACCTTGGTTCTCCCGCTCGCCCACCGTGAAGCCCAGCACCTCTCTTTCGCCTCGGACATTGATGCCTACGACAGCTAGAATCGGCATCTTTTTGCCTTCACCTTGATAGATCACGGTGAAATAGGTGCCGTCGGCGAAGACATAGACGTAACGAACATCCAGTGGACGCTGTTTCCAGGTGGCGAACTCGCCATCCAACGTGTGGAACACCCGCGACACGGTCGACGGACTGGGCTTGATGTCGGTCAGAGCCTCCATGACCTCGCCCACTGGAGTGGTACTAACGCCTTTCACGAACATCTCGCCGATGCCCCGGCCCAGCTCTGCCTGGCGACACTGATAGCGGTCGAACACCTGGGTCTGAAACCCTTTGCGCGTTCGTGGCACCGGCAGGTTCTCGATCTGACCGACGCTGGTGCCGAGATCGCGCAAATAGGTGCCGTTGCGCTGGTCACGCCGCTGATCGCTGCGTTCGTAACGGCCAGCACCGACGAAGGCGTTGACCTCCTCGTCGAGCACAGCGATCAAAGTGTATCGGACTGCCAGACGCACTTTCTCGTGAAGCATGGTTTGGAACTCTTGACAGAAATCGATCTCTTGAGTATCATCATTCATAGGAGTCATGGTATCCCTCCGGTTAGTTTGCCAACTACCAGGATACCAGGCTCCTGCTTTTTACAAAAGATTCAGTATACCACCGCATTTGGGTTCTACTGGTGAGTTGGGCAGCCTTGCGGGCAGGGGAGTTTCCCAAGGCACTGAACTACCTTGGCTTGTTGATCGGCGTGGCAGGCATCATCTCGGCTGTCCCGGGGCTCAGCGAAGTAGTGATGGTTTTTGGACTGGGTCAGATCGTGTGGTTCGTATGGCTGGGGATCGTCATGTTGCGCGGCAGCCCAAGCGCGGTGGAGTAGGAACCGGCCGCGGTCATGCCGCGCCACAGAACAGCAACCTTTTTGACTTCAAGGCTCAACGCTGAGTAGGAGTATTGGAGAAGACGGCTCGCACCTGACCCAATACTCCGATTTCGTCGCAAGCTACTTTGAGACGGGGCGCTGACCGCGCTGTTCTTCATGAGAAAGGCAGCGATTCAGAGCGGCGAGAAGGTCCTCATCAACGGCACCTCGGGAGGGATAGGCCAATACGCGCTGCAACTGGCCAAAAACTCCGGGGCGGAGGTCACCGGGGTCTGCAGCACCTCAAAGATGGAACTCGTGAAGTCTCTGGGAGCCGATGAGGTCATTGACTATACCAAAGAGGACTATACCAAGAACGGTCAGAAGGACCTGGTCTTTCTCAAAGAGCAGATTGAGGCGGGAAAGATAAAAGCGGTCATCGATAGAAGCTATCCGCTGGAGCAGATCGCCGAGGCGCACAGCTATATTGAGGGGGGACACAAAAAGGGTTATGTAGTCGTTACGCTGGGCAACGGCTAGCAAGTCGACCCTTTTGGTAACGGGGGACATCTGGTACGAGGAGACAGCGTGTGGAGTCATCGTCCGGGGGCAGGTGCGGCGAGATCGCCAGTGACCTGTCCATTATCGCCATCACTGCGGCTCAACTCATCTTCTTCACCAACTTCTACGAGTACATCGCCTGGCCCATCAAAGGACTCGATGGCAGCGTGACCTGGATCTCCCTGCTGACGGAAGACTATTTCCGGTGGCTACCTCTTGTGACCGCAGCGTCGTTCATCGTCATCGTGGCCTCCATGGTCATGATTGTCTACAATCGAGCCTGGTTTCGCCAGGTTGCCTGGATACTCTTCTCACTCCTTGGCATCACGATGACCCTGTCCTTGCTGCTTATCTACCCCTTTGACTTTAGCGGAATACCTAAAGACACCGTGGCCGGACTCGTGCCTACCGTGGTGACTGTTGTCCTGATCCTTTTGGCGGTCTTTTACGCGGTGTCTGCAGTGGCTCAGAGCGTAAAACTGAGGAATCTCTCAGCCAGTAACGAGGTTGCCTAGAGGCTTCTCAAAACGCTCCTGGAGGGAACAGATGAAAGCGATTGTATGGACGAAATACGGATCACCCGATGGCCTTCAGCTTCAGGAGGTCGAAAAACCCACACCCAAAGACAATGAGGTCCTGATCAGGGTCCGAGCCGCAACGGTGACAGCCGGGGACACCGAGATGCGAAAGCTCAAACTCCCATACTCCCTGGGATTCCCGGTTCGAGTGTATGCCGGCCTCGGGCGGCCAACCAGGATACGGATACTGGGACAGGAGCTGGCCGGAGAGATCGTGTCCGTGGGCAAAGATGTCAGGCGTTTCAAAGAAGGCGACGAGGTGTTTGGTACCACAGGTTTCGCTTTTGGCTCCTATGCAGAGTACAACTGCCTGCCTGCCGAATCCGGTCAAAGCGCCCTGGCCATCAAGCCGGCCAATGTTTCCTACGAGGAAGCCGCCGCCGGGCCGACCGCCGGGCTGGAAGCCATCCATTTCCTTCGGATAGCCGGTCTCCAGAGCGGCCAGAGTCTTCTGATCAATGGTGCGGGCGGCAGCATCGGCACCTTTACCCTGCAGCTCGCCAAGCTGTCTGGGGCAGAAGTGACCGCCGTGGACAGCGCGGCCAAGCTGGACATGCTGCGCTCCCTCGGCGCGGATCAAGTCATCGACTACGCCCAGGAGGACTTTGCGAGTGGCAAGACCTACGATGCCATCCTCGACGTGGTGGGCAAAAGCTCCTACGCGCGCAGCGTCCAGTCGCTGAAGCCCAATGGCTTCTATCTCGTTGCCAATCCCAGCCTGTCCATGTTGTTTCGCCGACTTTGGACTTTGCTGACCAGCAGAAAAAAGGTAGTCCTCCGGTCGTCAGAGCAGTCGGTCGAGGACCTGCTCCATCTCAAGGAGCTCATCGAGGAGGGAAAGGTAAGGACCATCATCGATCGGACCTATCCGCTGGAACAGACCGCCGAGGCCCACCGCTACGTCGAGACTGGCCAGAAGCAGGGTAACGTCGTCATCACTGTCAAGTCCGCCAGCCAATGACGCATTGTGGAGCACGGGGGTTCCAGACTTGTTTGGGAAGAGCTGAGCCGCCAGGCCCAGTTGGATCGATCGCTTCAATGACTGGGTCGAGAGACTTCCGGGAGGTACCTGGACCTTCTATCTAGCCTTTGCGATCGTGCTGATCCTGGTCCAGATCCTCTTTCTCTGGGTGGATGGCGGCCTGCATGCGCAGGAGCTCCTGCCAATCGTCATCTTTAACGGGCTGGCCACACCCTTCCTCCTGGCACTGATCCAGCTATTTGACAATCAGGCTATGACTGCCCTGAATTCTATGAGATCATCTCTGGAGATTACAGAGCACGAGTTCGACGAGTTCCACTACAAGCTCTCGAACATGCCTTCTCTCGCGGCGCTCATTGCCGGTCTGACTTTGCTGGCCGCCGTAATTGTGATGGAACAGGTGTCGGCCGTGCCCAGCAGATACGCGGCACTTGGGCCTCTGCCCATCTTTACAGCCGTCTTTCACATCATCGACAAGAGCTCCGCGTTCATGTATGGTGTGATTATCTACCACACCAGAGGTTTCCCTTCCGGATTCCCTGGCCTGATTGAGCTGGAGCAGTATGATGGCGTGTTGCCCCGGCTTCTGTACCATGCATACACCAGGAGCTTGAATTGTGCTAAATACGCGGATAATATTGGCGGGATTGTGGGTAGCTGTCATGCTGACCTATCTCCTGGGAGATGTGCTGCGCATCTTTAGCGGTGATATGACGGCGGGAGAGATCCAGGGGGTACCGGCGACGCAGGGAATGTGGCTCGGCATCGCAGCCATCATGCTGGTTCCCATTCTTATGCTCGTGCTGACCCTGATACTGCCGCATCCGGCCATTCGCTGGGTGAACATTATTGGTGCCGTTCTGGTCATCATTTGGAGGTACGTAAAAGTCGAAGAGATTCCCTTCGACTGTGCTCAGGCATGCTTCGCTGGCGCCCAAAATGACATAATACCTTGCACCAGGGACTGCACATACAGTAGCCCAATGCTCATCTTTGGGAGCATCACGCTCCTATCGATCTCCTGACCCTGGATTGGCGCTGGCCTCCATCGATCCTATCGGGCGAGACCCTGGTGGCGATTGGGCCCGATCTGCTTGCTTAATTCGTTCCGGGAGTGTATCCTCTGGCACTGGCGGGCCGGGGTTTGTCGCGAAAAAGTCCAATTGGTATTGGTGCTGGAAGAACCCCTTCGCCTGCGCGTCCTACGGCTGTTGTTCAACCATCATGCTCTCTCTTTCGGATATGATACCATTGCCATGACGAAAGCAGCACCTACTACGATCGTAAACGTAGGCTACCGTTCAACAAACTACTGGGTTGTTAGCGCGGGCACTTCCCGCTTACTTGTTGATATCGGATGGCCGGGCACCCTCGGCTTGATGAAAGCCAGGTTCAAGCAGATGGGCGTCCCTCTCCACGAGATTCGCTACGCCGTCGCCACCCACTACCACATTGACCATGCCGGCTTGGCTGAGGAGCTTAAGCGGGAAGGAGTTCCCCTCCTTGTTCTGGAGGTCCAAGTCGCTGCCATCCCGATCATGAAGACCTGGACCAAACCTGAGGACAATTATGTCGAGATTACAGGCGAGGGGAATGTCACGATCTCTTTCCAAGAGAGCCGGAGTCTACTCAGCCAGATAGGAATTCTGGGTGAGGTCGTACACACCCCCGGTCATTCAGAAGACAGTGTGTCTTTCTTGCTTGATGATGGTTCGGTCTTTACGGGCGATCTGCCGCCCGAGGCTCATTCCTGGGACAATTCCGTGGCCTTGGAGAGCTGGCGCTTGCTCCGAAAAAAGGGAGCCACGTGTGTGTATCCGGCACATGGCCCGATAAAACCAATCGACCCCGGGCCACCCTCCTGAGCGCTGGTATGCATGTCCGAGCTGCCTAACATCTTACAGCTCTGGGTCAGCCACCAAAAAAGTCGTCCCGAGCCAGATGATGGTCCAGCCGTGGGGCGATAGGCAGGCGGCGAGTGGTCGGGGTCCCTCGTGAACAAGGCTCAAGATCCGGACGCGGTCTCCTCACACAGCGGCTCGATGTGATACTGCTCGCGCTGCCGGCAGGGTCAGTACGGGGAGGTATCGGCGCTCACGTCGGTATCCCAGATCTTGTCCGTGTGCCCCTCGAAGCGACGCAGTTCCTGCCCGGTTTCCACGTCCCACAGGCGTACAGTGTTGTCCCTGGCAGCAGCGAAAATGTCGCCCGCACCAGATACCGCACGGCGGCTGTCTGGCAGGAAGTGTGCCCCTTCAAACGGCGGATCTCCTCCCCGCTGGCATAATCCCGCAGGCTGATCTCGCCGGTCCACAGGGCGGTCAAGACCCTTCGCCCGTCGGGGCTGATAGCGACATCAGCGGTGGCAGGATCCGGCGGGTTGGCGTACTCCAAGCAGCGTACCTCGGCTCCGGTGCACAGATCCCACAAGCGCAAGGTGACGTCGGCCGAAGCGGACAAGGCGGCGTGGTCGCCTGCCCCTGTCCAGGAACAGGTGACAAAGGCGACGGTCAGTGTCCGGCCCTCGTGGCCGCGCAACTGCAAAGCCGGCTCCCCGGTATCCAGGCCTGCATTGAGCCGGGCCTGCCCTGAACTCTGGCGAAGGGTCGGAATGTCGAGCAGAGAACCCGGTTATCCAGCGTGCCCAGCAAGGCTGACCGGCCATCGGCGCTCACCGCCAGACTAAAGAGGCCAATGTCGGCATCGAAACGCTGGCCCACTTGCCCGGTCTCCAGGTCCCACAAGATGGCGTGTTCGTCCTGGGACACAGACAGCGCTGAGACCATCAGGCAGAAAGGCCAGATCCCAGACCGAGTCGTAGTGGCCAGTGGCTTGCTGAGAGCCGGTCACGGTATCGGCCACGCCGGACATGTGGTGGCGGATCTCGCCGCTCTGCAGATCCCACAGGATCACGCTGCCGTCGGCCGAGCCAGACAGTGCGGTATCACCCTCGGGGCTGATCGCCACGCTCAGGACGGTGTCCTCGTGCCCGCGGTAGCAGCGGATGACCTCCCCCGTCTCGATATGCCACAGGATCAAGGTGTGATCGGCAGAGGCAGAGAGGGCAGTACTCCCATCCGGGCTGATGGCCAGATCTCGCACGGCGGCGCTGTGCCTGCGGAAGCGATGGAGGATGTCCCCGCTACCAAGTTCCCAGAGGATGAGGGTCCTGTCGGCGGAGACTGCCCGGTCTCTCCCGGGGAGAACGACCACGGCGTGGGCAGCATCGCCGTGGCCGCGGAAACGACGCATCCTTTCCCCGGTACCAAGATCCCACAGAACGAGGGTTCCATCGGCAGATGCGGACAGAGCCCTGCCTTCACCTGGAATGATGGCCACGTCCTCCACCGGGCCGTCGTGTCCGGAAAAGATGCGGCGCGTGCCCGGCGCGTAGGCGGCATCAGCCAGCATCAACCGAGCTTGCGGCGGTGGGTCGGGCAAACGGTTGGCTTCTACCGCTAGGGCCAGGGCCTGGGCGGTGAAATCGGCGCGGAGGGAGAGGAGGAGGGTCATGGGCAGGGCGGATTGGGTACAGGCGCAGGATGAAGGGAGGAGGAGGTCGAGGAAGGCGTGGCGAGTGAATAGGTTGGGGCAAAGAACGTAGAGTTCCTCGAATTGATCCGCGACCAGCAGGAGATGGGACGTGCCGGGACGGACAGACGACTTCCAATGGCCTTGCTGTGCTGGGTTCAGGATGGGGCCAACGAGATTGGCCAACCGCACCTGGCCATCTCGGAGTCGCTGTGGCAGGCAACGGACTTGGGCCTCCAGCGCAGGCGCGTTTGCTCGAAGTCGGGACTCCAGGAGCAGAACCAGTGCCTCCGCCAGGCGGTGGAAAGGACGGCTGCCGGGGCGAAAGCTGGCGGTGAGCCATCCCCCCCGTCCCCGGCCCACCGTCGAGGCGACAGGGGAGGTAGCCTGGGCATCAGGCCAGCATGGACCACCGACGACTTGCCGCTGCCCGACGGGCTGACGACCACCACCGGCCCCTGATGGCTGATCGACTGGCAGGCGTCGAGCAGTGTGGCAAAGGCGGCCACGTCCAACCAGTGATCGCTGGCCGGGTTAAACCCCACAGTCTTGGCGGTAACGTGCAGGTATGGGGGATCCGCCTGCCTGTCGCCAAGGGCGGTGCGCAGCCTATACAAGATCTGGCGAAGGTTCTGGCGAGCCACCTGCTCGGGCTGATCGGGCCACAACAGCCCGGCCAGGGCGCTGCGCGGGAAGGGGGTACCGGCGTCCACGGCCAGGTAGGCCGGCAGCGCCCGCGCCGTGTCGGCCCGAAAGCCGGTCAGTGGCGATTTGTCCAAAGTGGCTTGGAAAGGGCCCAGGAACGAGAGCCTGAGATGCGGCACTGCACTTAGTGGCATCTGCCGGCTAAAGAAGGTGATGCCAACGCCATC
Organism: uncultured Chloroflexia bacterium; assembly: GCA_963700285.1. Lineage (GTDB taxonomy): Bacteria > Chloroflexota > Anaerolineae > JAAYZQ01 > JAAYZQ01 > CAWANP01. Next base: position 925,146 of record CAVOXA010000010.1, read on the forward strand.
CTTCTTGCAAAAGATCACCATCGTGATGAGGCCGGCGATGCCCGGCCTCCACTGGGGCAGGAAGGTCAGCCCGGGCAGCAGCCCGCCTTCCTGCTGAAGGCCGCCGATAAGCATCGTAAACACCCACGTCAGAACGTAGAAGACAACCACTCGCAGAATCATGTCCATCTCCTTTCTGTGTACTCGGATTACTCTACTTCCTCGAACCCAGCCTGCCCTTTTTCACCCGGATCAAGCCGCTGCACAGAAAGCAGCGTCAGGCCCAGGTCACGCGCCCGGTCCAGTAGGCCGAACAGAGCGGCGCCGTCGGCCACGGGGCCGGTCAGCACGGTCGAGCCATCCGGACCGAGGGCCAGGGACAGGCCATCGAACCACGCCGACCAGTGCTCATCGAGCTGCTCTTGCACCTGGATCTCGTAGAATACGTTCTCGTTCACAGGACGATCCTCATTCTCTTGTATGTGCAAGGGAACGGGCGACCTGCTCTGCCATTTCGACGGCTAGCGCCCGGTTCTGTCTGCCATCCGCGTAGTTGTCGTCGTCGTTGGGCCGCATCCGGTAGAGAAGCAGCGACTTCACAAAGCTGCCGTGTGCTTTACGGACGGCTCCCTGGAGGGCCTTGGACGATTGAGCCACCAGTACGACAGGATCCAGGCCGCGGCGAGAATCGCCAGGATGATAATCGGAACCATGGTTTCACCTACTTTCCGGCGCTGAAGGTAAAGCGGATGGCGCTTTTGGTACAGCCGTCCACACAGTTGCCGCACAGGATGCACTCGCCGTCCTCCATGTCGGCCCGCTGCACCATGCCGTTGACATCCAGGCTCATGGGGCAGTTGCGCGTGCAGGTCAGGCAGTCGGTGCACTTGGCCGGCTCGGCCACCAGGCGCAGCGCTGGCCACCTGCCCAGGTTGCGGAGCCTGCGCCCGAGGATCATGAACGGCGCCATCCAGCAGATGGTGTGGCAGCCTGCCCGCCGTCCAAAGATCACGGCCAGGCCGAGGAACAGGGCAATGATGATGTAGTAGATCATGAACCAGGGCGGGCCTCCGCCGTCCAGCGGCAGGGCCATGGTCACGCCGGTCTCCAGTTGGTACAGGGGGTCCACGGCATGGTAGCCGCCGGCGCCGATGGCCAGGGCAACGATGAGGCCGATCCACGGGATCCAGATGGCCCACTTGATCCAGTTGAACTTGCCGCCCGGGGTCGGCTTGTTGTTGATCGGCTGGCCGAACTCCTGCAAGGCGCCGGCCGGACAGGCCCAGCCGCACCACAGCCGGCCCACGAACAGGGACGACAGGAACATCAGCCCAAAGACGATGAAACTGCCGTTGATGATCCCCTCCGACGCGCCCTGCAGGATGAGGGCCGGGGAGAAGTAGTAGAGCGTGACGGGGAACAGCAGCAGCGAGACGAACAACAACGCTTTCCGAATTCGCTGCCGGCGGGGCAACTGCTTGACCTTGACCATGTGTACCTCCGTGTTAGAAAAGCCAGATGTCATATCGGGCCCCAGTATACCAGGGGTGGGGTTGGGCTGTCATCCAACTTTGGTTGGATCGTAGGTTGGATTTGGCGGCTGCCGGGAGGGCGCAGTAGCTCCGCCGCGGCTACAGCAAGCCCAGTGCCCGGGCCTGGGCGATGGCCTGGGTACGGTTTCGGACGCCCAGCTTGCCATAGATGCTGTTGGTGTGGGACTTGACGGTGCTCACGGCGATGAAGAGCCGATTGGCGATGGCCTGGTTGGTCAGGCCGTCAGCGACGAGGCGCAGCACCTCCAGCTCCCGCTCGCTCAGAGGCTCGACCAGCCCGCCAGCCGGCTGGCGGCCCCACGAGGTGCGGGCCTGCTCATCGCGGGCCTGGGCCGCGCCAGGGTCAGGGGGAACCCTGGGTTCGGCGGCGGCAAAGGCGGCCAACAGCTCAGCGGTGTAAACCAGCAGCCGCCCTGGCTCTGGATCACCTTCCGCCACAGTTTGGCCCGCGAGTCGAGGCCTGAGATCGGAGAGCAGAGACCGCAGTGGCTCACCTTCGTCCAGAAAGGTTCGCAGGTACCCCTCCGGCTCGGCGACGGCCACGGCTTTGGTGAGTGGGGCCACGGCCCGGTCCTGGTCGCCCTGGGCACGGCGGGTGAGAGCCTGGAGAACCAGGATCTCGATCGTGCGCCCCAACAGCCCTTGCGTCTCGACCGCTTCCAGCAGACGGGCGAGCAAGCGGCCAGCGGCGCCGTCCTGGCCCAGGGCAAGTAGCGCGCGCGCCAGGGTGCTGTATCCCCTTTCACGGAGGGGATTGATCTCCCCTTCTGCGTCCAGGCCACAGTCGCGTACCCAGCGTTCCACGGCGGGAAGATCGCGCTGGATCACCGCCAGGCGCACTTTGCCAGCGGCGACGCTGGCCGCGGCCATTGGATGGAGACCCTCTGCCAATCGCTCTGCCTTCTGCATGGCGTCGTACGCCCCGGGGAGGTCACCTTGGGCACGGCAGAGCCAGGCCACAGCGACATAGTCGCCGGTCAGGGCATCGGCGTTGCCCCACAGCCGGCCCAGTTCGATGCTCCGCGCCAGGTGGTGGGCAGCGGCCTCCAGATCGTTCCACTCATATAGCACCACGCCCATCCCCGAGTGGGCCTGGGCGGCAACGGGCGAATGGCCGGCCATTTCGAGCGCCCGCCGGTAGGCGTCGAACGCACTGTGGAGCCGCCCCTGCTGCACCTGCAGGTCGGCCAGCAGAGTGGAGGCAGGCACTGCCAGGTGGATGTTGCCGGAGACCTTGCCCATCTCGCTGGCCTCAGCGAGGGCACGTGCAGCGGCGGCCAGATCACCGCCCACAAGGTGAGCACCGCCCAGGGTGAAGGCCACGACGCTGCGCACCACCAGGTTCCCCTCGTCGAGCAGCGCCAGCGCCCGGTGTGCCAGGTCGACGGCGCGCGGTATCTCGCCCCGCTGCGCGGCGACGTAGGCGCGGATGGCGGCAATTTGGCCCGGTCGATCGTCCAACGGGCCAGCCTCCGCCCCGGATTCGGCAGCCTGGAGGCTGGGTTCAACCTCATCGATCTGGCCAGAAAGGGCCAAAGCCCAGGCTTGGTAGATACAGAGCCGGGGCCGGGACCGGATGGCTCCGGCGGGCAGTGCTCCCAGCCAACCCAGGAGGGCGGTCATTTCGCCACACTTGAGCATCTGCAGGCCGTGTTCTTCCACCAGGTCCGCTGCCCGTTCGAAAGCCCTGGCGTCGAGGGCGTGGCCTATCGCCTCGACCAGGAGACCCTGGGCCTCGAACCACAAGCTGGCCCGGCGGTGCAGTTCGTCCACCGGTGCGCACCCCAATTCGGTCCCCAGCCGCTCCAGCCGGCTGCGCAGCAGGTCGGCAAAGAGGCGGTGGTAGCGGTACCAGCGTCGCACCCCATCCAGCGGGACGATGAATAAGTTGGCCCGCTCCAGTGCCTCCAGGGTCTCCTGCCCATGATGGGCCCATCATGGCCGATGGGGGTCATCCTGCAGGCCGTCTTGGCTGCCAACTGCGCCAGAGCAGACTGTCTCGCAGAGGGATCCTTCCAGGCGGTCGAGGATGGAGGTCTGGAGCAGGAAGCGCTTGAGATTCAGCGGTTGCTGCGAAAAGACCTCCTCCACCAGGTAGTCCAGCACAAAGCGGTGGCTTCCGGTGAACTCCTGAATGAAGCGCGGGATGTCGCCACCAGGTGCGGAGGCGGCCGCCTGGAGGGCGATGGTCGCCAGCTGCAGGCCGGTGATCCACCCCTCGGTGCGCGCCTCTAGCGCGGCAATCTCCGCGGCCGAGACAGGCAGGCCCGCCACATCTCGGAGGAGGGCGGCAGCCTCGTCTTCGGTGAAGCGCAGGTCGGCGACACGTAGCTCGGTTAGCAGGCCCCGGCCCCGCAACCGGGCTAGGGACAGGTTTGGGTCGGAGCGGCTGGCAATGACCAGGTGTGGCCCATGCGGTGGGGCTGGCAGGTGGTCGAGCAGAAAGGCCACGACCTCGTGGACCGCCCGGGCCTTGATAAGGTGATAGTCGTCAAGGACCAGGACGACGGGAGGGTCAGTTTCCTGGCTGGCTGCCGGAGCGGTCAGGTCACTGACCAGGGACGCCAACACCGACTCGACGGGCGGAGGCTGCGGGGAGCGGAGCGCTTCGAGCAGGCCCTCGCGAATGGGCAGGTGCAGGGTCTGGAGGGAAGCGCAGAGGTAGGCCAGGAACCGCGCCGGATCGTTGTCTCGTGCATCCAGCGATACCCAGGCCGTCCGCAGGGCCGGCATACCTTCACTCCGGCTCTGGATCCACTCGACCAGCAGGGTCGTCTTGCCAAAGCCAGCAGGGGCAGAGATGAGCGTAAGCTTGCGCCCCAGTCGCAGGCTCTCGTCCAGCCGCTGGATAAGGCGGGACCGGGGTACCAGGCCTGGTCTTGGCGGTGGGATATAGACTTTCGTCATGAGCAACGGCACAGGTTCCCTCCGACGAGTTCGCCCCTGTTTGGCACATCGCCTGTAGAAGGCCCATTATACCATTCACAGACCACCCCGCAAAAACGTTCTGGAGCCAACGTCGCCCTGTTGCTATCCAGCGTAGCAGTAGAGACACTGGTGGCAGCGCCGCCACTGGCCGTACAGGCCCACGTCGAAATAGGCAGCACAGCCGCAGCCGCGCCGGCTGCCTGTTGTCTGCGCCCGACCGGGATCGCTGCCAGACAGGGCGACGAACCAGCCGTGGTCGCCACAGGCAGCAGCCTGCAGACCCGGCGCCTGCCCGGCCAACCCTGCTGACTCGGCGCAAGCGGCCATACTCAGCCCAAACTCACCCGCAGCTTCGACCAACCGGGCTGCGATCTCCAGCCGCCATGCCTCGTCGTAGCCCGGCATGCCTCCGTCCCAGCCTGGCAGCGCAGCCCCCAGACGGGCGTCGACCCGCTTGTAGCGGCCCGGCGCTGCGACAAAGTTCAGGATGCAACGCCTGATGCCCAGCGCTGCCGCCTGGCCGGCCAGGCGCCGGAAGCGGTCCAGCCGGTATACAGTGGGGATGATGGGGTCAAACCGCCATTTGACATGGTCCGGTCCACCGGCCAGCGCGATCAGGTCCGCCACCCCGGCAAAGGGTACAGCGGGCGCCAGGGGCTCCCAACGACTGCCGCCCAGGCCGGTAACCGTAACCTGGGCGGCCAGGGTTGTCCCCTGGCTCATGAGCCGCCGCAACAGGGGAGCCCCTCGTGCCAGGGTGCCGGCGGCATCCTTGGTCCAGAGTTGAATGATCCAGGGAGCGCCGTAGGCATTGACCACGGCGCGCAGGTTGTCCCAGACCCGTTCGATGCGCGCCGGGTCGGTGCGCCGCGTCACATCCAGGATCGTAGCCTCGCCCACCCGTTCTATGTAGCGGGGATAGTTTTCCAGCCGAAATACAAGGCTCATGCTGCCCGACTCCGGATTTGTTGCCACGAGATGGAATCGCCGATCCCTTCGATTGTAGCACAGGCACGATGCGCACGCAAAGAAGGCAGTCCGATCAGTGCCCCATTTTGACATGGTGCTGCGTTCGGGCTATAATGGTGTTCGTGCCGGTACAATGTGCTGGCACACAATTCTGACAGGAGGTGAGCCGATGTGCGACAACCGATCAAGCATGATCAGCGTCTGTAGTGCATCGTGTGATCGGTAAGACCCTTCTGACCGTTAGTACAAATCACCAGCCGTGGGTGCGCTCGACGCCCGCGGTTTTTTTGTTGGTCGTAGTGTCCTGGCCAACCTTGGGCGTGCAGCATCCCGGCGGTAGCTGGGAGCGAAAAGATGCTTCAAGTTAGCAACCTATCCAAGACATTCGGCGACCATCTGGTCTTTGAAAAGGTATCCTTCACCATCAATCCTGGGGAGCGAGTGGCGCTCGTCGGGCCCAACGGTTGCGGCAAGACGACGCTGCTCAAGGTTATCCTGGGGGAGATCCAGCCCGACACCGGTAGCGCCAGGCTGTCCCCCGCCAGCGCGCAGGTAGGCTATCTGGCCCAGGCGCTGGAATATGAGCCCGGCCAAACGGTGGGCCAGGTGATGGTACGTGCCATTGGTGGCCTGACCGGGGCTGAACAGCGGTTAGAGTCCCTCCACGCCGAGATGGCCATGGCAGAGGGTGAGGTGCTGCGGTACTTGCTGGCCGAGTATGAACAGGCCCTCGCGGATTTCGAGCGTTTGGGCGGCTACACCATCCAGGCGCGCATGGATGCCGTGCTCGACGGGCTGGACCTCCGTGGGCTGGATCCGGCTGACCCGGTGGACATCCTCAGCGGCGGCCAAAAGACTCGGCTGGGGCTGGTTCGATTGCTCCTATCCAGCCCCGACTTGCTGCTCCTCGACGAGCCGACCAACCACCTGGACATCGACGCGCTGGAGTGGCTGGAGGGCTTTTTGCAGCGTTATGCGGGCGCGGTACTCATCGTCTCCCACGACCGGGCCTTTTTGGACCGCACGGTGGGCGCCATCCTGGAACTGGACCCGCTCAAACACACCGTCACCGAGTATCCCGGCAACTATACTGCCTATGCCGGTGCCAAAGAGAGGGAGCTGGCCAAGCAGTGGGCCGCCTACAAAGACCAGCAGGCGTACATCGCCCACCTGGAGGGCACCATCGCAGCCAGGAAGGGCTACGCTCGTTCCATCGAGCTGGGGACCATCGACTTTGCCCCGCGCAAGATTGCCAAGGGCATCGCCCGCAAGGCCACTGTCCAACAGCGGCGCATACAGCGCCTGCTTGACTCGGAGGCGCGCATCGACAGGCCGCAGCGATCTTGGCAGGTAAAACTCGAGTTCGCAGACACCCCGGCCAGTGGCCGCGACGTGCTCCATCTCGAAGGGCTGACCATGGGCTTTGGCCGCGAGTTGCTGTTCCGGGACGTGGATCTGACCCTGCGTGCGGGCGAGCGTATCGCCCTGGTGGGCCCCAACGGATCGGGCAAGACGACGCTGGCGCGCCTGATCCTGGGCGAGCTGGCGCCGGTGGCCGGTCGCGTGCGCCTGGGAGCCGGCGTCAAGCTGGGCTACTATGCCCAGGAGCAGGAGGACCTAAAACCCGCCAGCACGCCCTACGAGGCCATCCGGGCTGTGGCGCCCTTGACCGAGACCGAGGCCCGCAGCTTCCTCCATTACTTTCTATTCAGCAAGGATGAAGTGTTTGTTCCGGTGGGCAGCCTGAGTTTTGGCGAGCGGGCGCGGCTGGCCCTGGCCCGGCTGGTGGCCCAGGGCTGCAACTTTCTCCTGTTGGACGAGCCCATCAACCACCTGGACATCCCCTCGCGCAGCCGCTTTGAGCAGGCTATGATCGCCTTTCAGGGCACGGTACTGGCCATCGTCCACGACCGGTACTTCATCGAGCGCTTTGCCACCAGCTTGTGGGCCATCGAAGGGAAGACGATCCGTGCCTATGGCAGCCTGGAGGATATGCGGCGGGTTCGGCAGCGGAGATAGAAGACCGCGCAGTGGCTGCCGCCTTCCCCTCCTCGGCCAGAATCGGGAACTGAGGCTTGTCTTTATGTACAATCTAGGCTACAATAGGGGTGCGCACAGCGTCCTACATGGTGACCGCGTCAGCCGGACTGGTGTGTAAGTATGTTCTTGCTCTTCCTCCCTAGCAGCGTTCTGGAGGTACTAGAGATGACTTTGAATATCGCTTCCCGCCAAAACCAACTTTCGACTCTGATGGGACGACCTCATAGATCACTAGACAAAGGAGGTAGGTATTCATGAAAGCGCGGTTACTCCATCTTCTGCCATGGATTTGTGTGTGGTGCTTGCTGATTGCTGCGAGTCCTACCAGCGTAGGGACGGCTCAGACGACGAGTGTGGCTGGGCGGCCAGCGGTGCATAGCTATGCTGAAGAGTTAGAATATGTCGGTCAGGTTGGTGGTGTAAACTTGGCAGTCGCCGTGCAAGGAGCCTATGCCTACGTTGGAGAAGGTCCGCGGGTAACCGTACTGGACATCTCAAATCCAGCCTCACCAATGCTGGTAGGCAAAACGCCTCCGTTTTCTGATATTGTGCGGGACATTGGCGTCGCCGGAGACCATGTTTACGTTGCCGCTGGTGCTAGCGGACTGCATGTCGTGGACGTGTCGATGCCATCGGACCCCACCGTAGTGGGTACCTACGATAGCCCGGGGCAGGCCCGAGGCGTGGCAGTAGTGGACGCTCATGCCTACATAGCTGACGAGCTGCAAGGAATGCGGGTGGTGGACGTCTCGACACCGTCGGCCCCCAAAGAAGTAGGCGCGTACGAGACGCTCGGGGGCGTTTGGAGCTTGGCCATAGATGAAGGGATTGCCTGCGTGGTTGGTTTAGGCCCTTACCTGCGGGTGGTGGACGTCTCCACGCCGTCGGCGCCCAAGGAAATAAGCGCTTACGAGACACCTAGCGGGCCTATCCACAGTCTGGTCATGGCTGAAGGGTTCGTCTACGGGGGGGGCTGGGACGATGGCATGGTGGTGGTAGATGTCTCGACGCCGGGGAAAAGGATACCAAACAGTTCTGATGCTTCCAGAAGACTAGGTCATGGGCTGGTTTGGGCAAAAGTCCCCAAGATGGTATAATGCTCCTCAACTTGACTCAAGGAGCCAACTAACCGGATGGATCTGGAGCAAATACTTAATACAATCCAGCCATTTCTCGTCATGTTTGTGGCACTGACCGCCGCTTTCCTGACGGCGATATGGATCAGCGCCATCATTTGGACCTTCCGCGACATCCGTGCTCGCACACGCGACGTCTTTGCCCAGGTTCTGGCCACCCTGATGGTTTTAATCTTTTTCCCCCTCTTCCCCCTACCTGGCATGATCCTGTACTTCATCCTCCGTCCCCGCGAAACGCTGGCCGAGATCTATGAGCGCACGCTGGAGGAGGAAGCCTTGCTGCAGGGTATCGAGGAACGGCTGGCTTGCCCGAGCTGCAACCGGCGCATCGACGAGGACTATGTCGTCTGTCCCGCCTGCCATACCCGGCTGAAGAAGGGCTGCACCTCCTGCGGCCGGCTGCTCCACCTGAGCTGGACTGTCTGTGCCTACTGTGGTGCAGCGCAGACCATGACCCAAACGGTGATCCCACCCCGGCCGGTGGCCATGGCCATAGAGTCCCCGGCTGACGCGCCGGCGCTGCCCGAGCCTGAGGGTGGGGCTCAGGGTGAAGTTGAGACCGGCGACAACTCTGATCTGACGGCCGAAGCGGAGGCTGCGACTCCTGAACTAGAGGATGAACCAGGACTAGAAGCTGAAGCTGGGCAATCTGCCGGACCTGATTCTGAGCTAGGATCAGGGGCTGAGGCTGATGTTGAGGCTGGGCCAGAGCCTGTGGAGGAAGTCGAGTCCGATCTTGGGGCTGAGCCGGAGCCAACGCTTGAAGCGGACACGGCCAGTCTCGAACCAGAATTCGAGCTAGAGATAGACGCCGAGCCGGCAGCGGACGCTGAGATAGTCGTTCCCGAAGAAGGTTAGGTCCTTCGAGCCCTGCGTCGACGGAGGGCAGTTCGCAGCACTTTGTGTTCGCTCCAGGGTGTCTCTAGGGTGCCATAGCACATTGATTGTTCGTGCCCTTTGCCGCAAGCGATGACCAGGTCGCCGGGCTGGGCCAAGTCCACGGCAAACTGGATCGCCTCAGCCCGATCATCCACGCAAAAGTAGCCCTGCCCCTTTACGGCGCCCGCCTTTTCCGCTCCGCGGGCCATCTCGGCCAGGATCGACGCCAGCGGCTCGGTGCGGGGATCCTCGGCGGTAAGAACCGTTACATCGGCCAGCCGGCCACTGATCTCGCCCATCCACGCTCGTTTGGCCACGTCGCGCTCCCCGGCGCAACCAAAGACCGCGATAACCCGCCCGCTGGTCAAGGTCCGGGCCGTCTCCAGCGCTCGCTCCAGCGCGTTGGGTGTGTGGGCAAAGTCGATGATGGCCAGGAAATCCTGGCCTTCGTCCACGCGCTCCATACGCCCGACGATGCCCTTGACGGCCCATACCCCTCGTTGGATGGCGTCTATGGGCACGCCCAGGGCCAGCGCCGCGCTGGTGGCGGCCAGGATGTTGGAGACGTTAAAGTCGCCCAGCAACGCCGTCCGCAGTTCAAAATCCTCCTCCGGGGATTGTACTGCAAACCGGGTATCGGTAGCCGAACGCCGGAGGCCAGTGGCCACGATATCAACGTCTCCTTCTATGCTGTAGGCCCATTGCCGGTCAGCCGGGATGGATCGCAGGTAGCGGTAGGAATCATCGTCAGCATTCAGCACCGCGACCTTGGGCACGCCTGGCTTGCGATATCCCGCCATCAGGTGCCGGAAGAGCATTGCTTTGGCTTCCCTGTAGGCCTCTCGTGTGCCGTGAAAGTACAGGTGGTCGTGGGCGACGTTGGTGATTGCAGCCAGGTCGAAATCACAGGCGGTCATGCGATGCTGGGCCAGGCCTTCCGATGTCGCCTCTAGCACGGCGATCTCCATCCCGGCACTGACCATCTCGGCCAGATAGCTCTGTACGTCGGGGGCATCGGGGGTCGTCGTGTGCAACCCGGTGTCCATCACCCGATCGCCGATGGCGGCATTCACGGTGGTAACCAAGCCTGCCCGCAGGCCGGCGGCGGTGAGAATACTGTGAAGCAGGTTGCAGGTGGTGGTCTTGCCATCGGTGCCGGTCACTCCCACCACCGTGAGTTTGCGAGCGGGAAAGCCGTACCAGGCCGCCGAGAGATGGGCCAGGGCCTCCCGGCCGTTGGGGACAACGACGAAGGGGGCGCCCAGCCCTCTAATCTTTCTTTCGGCCACTACTGCGACGGCGCCCTTCTCCAGGGCCTGGGGGACAAAGTCATGGCCATCGACCGCTACGCCGGGATAGGCGACGAACAGGCTGCCTTCCATCACCTGTCGCGAATCACAGGTGATGGACGCGATGGAGACAGCCGTATCTCCCCAGGCCTTGGCTCGGGGAAGAGCCCTAATCAGATCTGCCAGGTGAACTGCCACGTTCGCTCCGACGCCATAGGATGAAAGAGAACACATCACTCAGATGGCAACTGCAGGTGTCAATAGGCTAAACAGTATAATCCAAAGAGATTCATCCGTCAAAAGCCTGGCCAATACCTGAAATGGCCTTGTTTGCATGGCGGGGCTGTTCGTGTTAGAATGAGATATGTTGATTCCCTGTGAGGTACTGCTATGAACACGGTTTTCTTTGATCTCGAAACCCAGCGCAGTTTCGATGAGGTGGGAGGGCGGCGAAACATTCGCAAACTGGGATTCTCGGTGGCGGTTACCTATTCCTCAGCCGATGGCCAGTTCCACCGCTATACGGAGGAGACCGTTGCTGATCTGATCGCCGAGCTGCAGGCCGCAGATCTGGTGGTAGGCTTTAACGTACTGAGCTTTGACTATGAAGTACTCAGAGCTTACACCGACAAGACCTTTGACGACATCGACACGGTAGACATGCTGGACCACATCTACAAGCGGCTGGGGTTCCGCGTTAGCCTGGACAGCCTGGCGGGGGCCACCCTGGGTACGGCCAAGTCAGCCGACGGCCTGCAGGCGGTACGCTGGTACAAAGAGGGGCGTATTGAGGAGATCCTGGACTACTGCCAGCAGGACGTAGAGGTCACGCGCCAGTTGTACGAGTACGGCAAGGAGCAAAAGCACCTCAAGTACCGGGATCGGAACTACCGGACCAAAATGGTGCCGGTGAGCTGGTAGGAGGCCATGGCTGAGCGCTTTGAAGCCGCCTATCTCCGGCTGCTGCACTCCGGCGAGCTTGAACGTCGGGTGGCTCGGGCCTACAGCCGCCTGGAAGCCTGTGACATCTGCGCCCGGGAGTGCGGCGTCAACCGCAGGGAGAGCGCCGAGGGCGCGGGCTGCCATACCGGCGAGCGGGCCTTCGTCTCCAGCGCTGGCCCCCATTTCGGCGAAGAGGATCCCCTCGTCGGCAGAGGCGGGTCGGGTACGATCTTTTTTTCCTGGTGCAACCTGCAGTGCCTGTATTGCCAGAACGCAGAGATCAGCCAGTTGGGCCATGGCCACGAGGTGGAGCCGGAGGACTTGGCCCGAATGATGCTGGAATTGCAGGACCAGGGCTGCCACAACATCAATTTCGTCTCGCCCAGCCACGTTGTGCCCCAGATCTTGGCCGGGCTGCTCATCGCCGCCCAGGCGGGCTTGTGCCTGCCCCTGGTCTACAATACCGGCGGCTATGATTCCCTAAAGACGCTGGCCCTGCTGGATGGTGTGGTGGACATCTATATGCCCGACATGAAATACGCGGACGCCAGTGTGGCGCAGCGCTTTTCCAAGATCAGCGGCTATCCGGCGGTAAACCAGGCTGCTGTGAAAGAGATGTACCGCCAGGTTGGCGACCTGATCACAGATGAACGGGGCGTAGCCCAGCGAGGGCTCCTGGTCCGCCACCTGGTCCTGCCCGACCAGTTGGCCGGTACGGCCAAGATCGTGGCTTTTCTGCGCGACAAAATCTCGCCCAGCACGTATATCAACGTGATGGCCCAGTACCGGCCCTGCCATCGTGCTCACCAACTGCAGCCGCTGGACCGGCGACTCACCGACAAAGAGTATTCTGACGCGGTACGCTTGGCTGAGGATGCTGGTCTGCGTTTGGATCAGCGCCGTGCGCGCCTGATCTGGGCCTGGCAGTAAGAAGGAGAACCCTTGCTTCGAACCATCCTGAATCGTAAACAATCAGAGATCCTGAACGATGAAAAAGCTGCGCTGGAGAGCCTGCAACTGGTCCTGGCCGGTTTTGACGTCAAGCCAGAGGATCAAAGAACCCTCCAGAAGTCGCTCCAGCAGCTCGACGAGCTTTTCCTGCTGGTCATCGTCGGTGAGTTCAATAGCGGCAAGTCAGCCTTTATCAACGCCCTCTTGGGCGAGCGCTATCTGCCCGAGGGAGTCACCCCCACCACGGCCCAGATCTATATCCTGCATCACGGTGAGGCCACGAACCGGGAGGTAGAAGAGGACGGATTGCTGACCGTCACCTACCCCGCCGACTTTTTGCGAGAGATCAACCTGGTGGACACGCCGGGTACCAATGCCATCATCCGCCGTCACGAACAACTGACCCAGGAGTTTGTGCCCCGCAGCGACCTGGTGATCTTTGTCACCTCGGCTGACCGCCCCTTCACCGAGAGCGAGCGGGCCTTTATGGAGCAGATCCGCGAGTGGGGCAAGAAGGTCATTATCGTCCTCAACAAGATTGACCTCCTGGCTGAGGAAGACGTGGCGGAGGTGGTACAGTTCATCCGCCAGAATGCCCTGGCCCTGCTGGGATTCACACCCGAGATCTTTCCCGTCTCGGCCCGGCAGGCGCTCCAGGCCAAGCAGGCCGGCAGCCGGAGCGAAGGCAACGGGCTTTGGCAGGCCAGCCGCTTCCAGGCGGTGGAGACCTATATCCTCAAGACGTTGGACCAGAAAAGCCGCATCCGGCTCAAGCTGCGCAATCCGCTGGGTGTGGGCGAAAGACTGGTGGCCAGCTATCTGGAGTTGGCGCGCAACCGGCTGGCGCTGCTGGCCGAGGACCTGAAGGCCATCGGGAATATCGAAGGCCAGCTCGAGATCTACCAGGGCGACATGCAGAACGATTTTCGTTACCGCATGGCCGACGTGGAGAAGGTACTGCTGGCCATGAACAACCGGGGCATGGTCTACTTTGACGAGACCCTGCGCCTGGCCCGCGTCCTGGACCTGGTTAACACCCAGCGCATCCAGATCGAGTTTGAGCGCCAGGTCGTGGCCGACACCCCCTACAAGATCGAGGCGGAGGTCAACGACCTGATCGATTGGATGGTGGACAAGGACCTGCGCCAGTGGCAGGCGACCCTGGAGTACTTGGAGCGCCACCGGGCCAAGGTCTATGACCAGGAGGAGCGGATCATCGGCCAGGTGGGCGGCCCCTTTGAGTACAATCGCCGCGAACTCCTCGATTCAGTGGGTCGGGCGGCCAAGAATGTGGTCAGAACCTACGACCGGGAGGCCGAGTCCCGCCACCTGGCCCAAGGGGTCCGTGACAGCGTCGCGGGTGTGGCCATCATCGAGGTAGGCGCCCTGGGGCTGGGCGCCATCTTGCTGGCTGTCCTGCATACCGCCCTTCTCGATTTCACGGGTGTACTGGCAGCCGGCACCCTGGCCGTCGTCGGCCTGCTTGTTATCCCCGCCAAGCGGCGGCGGGCCAAGAATGACCTGCACAAGAAACTGGAAGACCTGCGCCAGCGGCTGGTGGCGGCCATGAGCGAGGAATTTGACCGGGAGCTGGCCCGCAGCCTGCAGCGGCTTCGCGAAGCCATTGCCCCCTACACGCGTTTTGTCCGCGCTGAGCAGCAAAAGCTCACCCGCATTGAGGCCGAGCTGGTGGAGATCAATTCGACACTGGGTCAGATCCGGACGCGGATCGAGAACCCGTAACCGTGAGCCATTCGCCGTCATAGAGCGCGCCATCGAGATCGACCGTGTTGCCGTCGCCATCCTGTAACACGGCCTGCCCCCGCACCACCCGCCGGGCCTGTTGGTGGCCGATGGCATGACGCACCCTCAATCCTAGGAACAAGCGCCGGGGCTTGCCATCCACGTACACGGTGACGCGCCGGTCCGCCGGGTCTGTCATCGAGCGGTGATCCTGCCTTCCACCTTGGGATCGATGGGCGACCGGGCGCGGATGTACTCGGCCACGGCCCATACCTCCGCATCACCGTAAGTGGGGTTCAGCCCTTCCAGGAAGGTCTCCTGCCCATCTCCGCCCCCTGCCAGATAGTCGATCGTCACCACCCGGTAGTTCCTCGCCGGATCGAGGGGCGCGCCGCCAGCGGTGGCCTCCAAGATGCGCTGGCCAACCGGCTTGGACATGTCAAAGCGGAAGGTCATGCCCGCAACCTGCATGCTGCCTGCTTGTTCAGCCACAGAATGCTCGAGGATGCGCAGTACCTGCTCCCCGCTGAGGTCCAGGGCCATCAACTGGTTATCAAAGGGCAGTACTGCGTAAAGCTGCCCATAGGTGATCGGTCCCTTGGGCAGCCCGGCTCGAATGCCGCCATTGTTGTGCATGGCGATGTCGGGCCGGCCGCCGTCGCTGAGGTCAGCGGCCAACATGGCATCCACGACCAGGTTGCCGAGAGCGAACTCACCGGCGCGCTGAGGCTCCAGCGCCCTGGATGTCTCGCCGATTGGCTGGTCCATCGTCTCGGCTGCCTGGGCCAGGGCCCCGTCAACCAAAGCCTTCACATCCTGGTTGATCTCGTCTACCTCGTTCGTCACTGGCAGCAGTACCTTGCGCGGCGTATAGTCCACGATTTTCCCCGTCGCCAGATCTACCGTCAGTTCCAGCCGACCCAGTACCTGGCCCTTGGCCCCAGCCTGGACGATGACCGTGCCATTGACCTCTTTCGGGTGCTCCAGAAAGACGTGGCTATGCCCGCCGACAATCACGTCGATGCCATCCACAGCGGCAGCCAGGGCTTGATCGCCGTCATAGCCCAGATGGCTCAGTACCACGACCAGGCCGGCCTGGGCTTCGAGTTCAGGCAGGTAGCGGCGCGCCGTCTCCAC
The DNA here is from genome assembly GCA_963700285.1 of uncultured Chloroflexia bacterium. Classification (GTDB taxonomy): domain Bacteria; phylum Chloroflexota; class Anaerolineae; order JAAYZQ01; family JAAYZQ01; genus CAWANP01. The sequence continues at coordinate 940,692 of CAVOXA010000010.1, forward strand.
TGCGCCTCGAAAGTCAAGGCCAGCGACGTTCTCCGCCCTGTTGATGGCGGGTGTATCGGGGTAGCTCAACCCCAGGATGGCGACCCTGGCGCCCCCTACCTCGACCACAGTATAGGGCGTCACCGCTTCCCAGACCTCTCCACTGCTCGCATCGAGAACGTTGGCTGCCAGTACTGGAAAGGCTGCCTGATTGATCCGCGCACGCAGCAGCTCCTGGCCCCAGTCGAACTCGTGGTTCCCCAGCGCCCAGGCATCGTAACCGGCCGCGTTCATGGCCGCCATTATCACTTCCCCCTGCGTGCTATTCGACGCGTAGGTCCCCTGGAAGGTATCTCCGGCATCCAACAGCAGCGTGTGGTTGGGGTTCTCGGCGCGAAGCTCGTCGATCAGGCTCACCAGGTTTACCAATCCACCGCTTTCAACTTGCTCACCGCCTTCGACCTGCGGCTCGATGGCCCCATGAAAGTCGTTGGTGTGGAGGATAATGATCGTTTCCGTCGTTGTGCTTTGGGGTTGTGCGGAGGCAGGCGGGATGATTTCGGGGGTGAGCCCTTCGGTCAAGGTGGAGGGCGAGATTGAGGATGGATCCATCACCTGGAGCAGGGCCGGCGACTCCTCACCGGCTGGAACAGGTGAGGATACGAGGAGGTAGACTCCGATACTTGCAACCAAGACCACCAGGATAGCGATGGCCACCCAGCCAAGTTTCCTCACAGGACTTTCCTCGCTCAGAGAGTGCCAGCATTGTAGCCCAACCAAGGCCCGCGCGCAAATCCCGTGCCGCGGGGCGTCTGCCAGGTGCGTGGCCAAGACCTGCGAAGTTTTTCTGCGCCTCCGGTTCGCCTCTACCCAGTTCCCACCAGCCTACCTAAACCATCGCTGATTATGTAGGCTTGAAATTCCGCCCGGAACATGATACAATAGGTCTGGTACTTGCGGCCCGTGCAGAGTTGCTGCAATTGTTCCAGGAGAGGGATCTGGTCGACTACAGGCAAAGAGTATTACCATGTTCGGAAAACGATGCTACCGCGGAATCTCACCCTCAGGAACGGCGTTGTTCCTGTCTGTGGCTGCTGCCCTGATCTTTTTGGGTAGTTGCGGTCCGTTGCTGGAACCCACGGTCTTGCCGGCCCAAAGTACAGAGCCACGGACCGAGCCCTCGGACACACCCGTAACCCCCACGCAGTCGCCCCCCACGGCGGCCCAAGAAGAGAGCGATGACCGGCTGGAGGAAAGAATGAAGATGGTGGAGACCCAGATCCGTGGCCGGGGTGTGACGGACGAGGATGTACTAGCCGCCCTGGAGCGGGTGCCCCGGCACGAGTTCGTACCAGACCAATACCAGTCCCAAGCCTACGCCGACCACCCCCTGCCCATCGGCCACGGCCAGACCATCTCCCAGCCCTACATCGTGGCCCTAATGACCGAGCTCCTGGAGCTGGAAACCACCGACCGCGTGCTGGAGATCGGCACCGGCTCGGGCTACCAGGCCGCCGTCCTGGCCGAGATCGTCGGCGAGGTCTATACCATCGAGATCATCGAAGCCCTGGCCGTCGAGGCCCGCGAGCGGCTGGGGCGCCTCGGCTATGACAACATCCACCCCCTCCATGCCGATGGTTACTATGGCTGGGAAGAACACGCCCCCTACGATGCCATCATCGTCACTGCCGCCCCCGACCATATTCCCCAACCCCTGGTGCAGCAGCTAAAGGATGGCGCTCAACTGGTGATCCCCGTCGGCCCACCGGGTGGCTACCAGAGCCTGTGGCAGATCACCAAAGAGGGGGACCAGGTCAAAAAGCGCAATGTCAGTGGTGTGCTCTTTGTGCCGCTCACAGGCGAGCACTAGGAGAGCGAAAACCCTGGGAGGTGTTGTGATTCCTCCAAGATCCAGCCGTTTACTGTTCAGCCCAATCCATCTGGGGCTGGTCGTCATCCTGCTACTCGGTTTGCTGGGAACTGTTTCCACCTCGTTGACCCATCATCGGGTGCAACAGCGAGCGACAAAGGGGGCACTGATGAAAGCGCGAATTTTATCCAGATTTCTTCTTGTACTAGCATTGATCCTGGTCGTAGGCTCGGGCCCGGTGCAAGGCGCCCAGACCGTTGCCCATCCGGCTCCGGCCAGCGCGAACGCGGACCCAGCCGCTACAGCCCCGTGGTTCATCGAGACGGTGGACCCGGCCCTGGGCGTCGGCTCGTACGTATCGGTAGCGATTGATCCGGATAACGATACCACGTACATCAGCTACTATGACAACGCCAACAAAGACCTCAAGATGGCGACATACGTCGGCTCAGGCGGTAATTGCAGCGCTGATAGCAACTGGTCTTGTGAGACGGTGGACAGCAGCGGTGACGTGGGCAAGTACAGCTCCATCGCCATTGATCCAACGACCCACCTGCCGGCTATCGCTTACTGGAGGACGTCCCCCTCGAATCTCAAGCTGGCCACCGCGTGGAATGGCGGTTGGGATATCATCACCGTTGACGAGTTCTCAGGAAGCTACGCATCGCTCAAGATCGACGCCACAGGCGCAGCACACGTCGTCTATCACCGTCCTATTGAGGGTCTGATGTATGCAAGGCGTGTCGGGGGTGGATCGGGCAATTGCGGAGGGAACAATTACAGGTGTGATGTCATACACCAAGGGAATGGGATTGGCCACTACGCTTCCCTGGCCCTAGACGCGACCGGTCAACCCCGGATTGCCTACCATGAAGGGGGCGGCGGCCTCTGGTATGCCCAGCCTGGCGGTTCTGGCAACTGTGGCCCCGGAAATGACTGGGACTGCAACTCCATTTCGGCCTCCCCGGGTGCAGGCACGTATGCCTCCCTGGACGTGGACAATTCCAACACCCCCCACGTCGCCTACTATGACGCGGGTAAGCTAATGTATGCTGTTTTGAAGGGGTCAAACGGCAACTGCGGCTCTCTTAACGCGTGGCGGTGTGACGAGATCGACGCCATGGGAACCGATGCACACACCAGGGACGTATCCTTGGCCGTGGACAACGCCGGCTTGCCAGTCATCGCTTATCACAGGTATATCATTGGCGATCCATTTTCAGCAGTGACTTTCAATGTGGCACGACCTGCCGTGGCCCTGGATCTACAGAGTGGAAATTGTGGCCCGGGGAATCTCTGGCGGTGTGAGAGAATTCGAGATTCTGGGCACTCGGGCGACTATTCAGCGATCGCGGTCCACCCCTCCGGACTGGCTACCATCGCCTACCTCGATTCGAAGTATTTCGGTGCGCTAAAGGTTGCCTACCAACGATTCCAGGTCTTCCTGCCGTTGGTTGTCAAGAATCAATAGTCTGTGTACGACGGTGGCGACACCTGGCCGCCGGTCTGGCTTGCTCCGATGCACTTGACCATCGCCGGTCTGAACCCTTGCCCAGCAGATGTCTTCCTGCCCATCGTCCAGCGGCCTTATGCCTATCTCTACCAACAAAGACAGCGTTTGACACCCTGGCCTAGACACTCTATACTGTGTCGCACGAAATACCGAGAGATATCACGCTTGGGATAAGCGGACACAGGGACAGAAATCGAGGACTGGCGGTCCTCGGAGGACCGCCAGTCCTAATCAGGTTACTATAGAGGTTGTACAGCACTTTTTCAGAGGAGGAAACATGGCTGAAAAGCATTCATCAGGAACAGCGTCCTTTCCCGCTCAGGCCCAGGTGGTGGTCATTGGCGGTGGGGTCATCGGCTGCAGCGTCGCCTATCATCTGACCAAGCTGGGCTGGCGCGACGTCGTCCTGCTGGAGAGGACGCAACTGACGGCCGGAACCACCTGGCACGCGGCGGGTTTGATCGTCAGCGGCTTCTCGACCGAGACCGACACCTACATGGCCAAATATACCCGCGACCTGTACGAAAGGCTGGGCGAGGAGACCGGACAGGACACGGGCTTAAAAGCTGTGGGCTATATGCAGATCGCCAGTAATCCGGAGCGGCTGCACAGCCTGCGCCGCAGAGCTGATACCTGCCGCGGGCATGGCATCTCTACAGAAGAAATCTCTGCCTCTGAGATCAAAAAGATGTGGCCTCTGTTCCATACGGACGATATTCTCGCCGGCTTCTACACGGCCGAGGATGGCCGCGTGAATCCCATTGACGTCACGATGGCGCTGGCCAAAGGGGCCAGGATGGGCGGCGCGCGCATCCTGGAAGAAACCGCGGTCACGGGGATCGTGCAAGAGAGGGGACGCGTGAAAGGGGTAGTCACTGGTAAGGGCGAGATCGAGGCGGAATACGTGGTCAACTGCGGTGGCATGTGGGCCCGAGAGCTGGGAAAGATGGCCGGGGTCAACGTACCCTTGCACGCCGCCGAGCACTACTATCTGATCACCGAACCGATGGAGGGCATGCGCCGGGACATGCCCATCGTCGAAGACCCGGACCTTTTTGCCTATTATCGCGACGAAATGGGCGGGCTGATGCTGGGCCTTTTTGAACCCGTAGCGAAACCCTGGGGAGGACCCAAGCCTGGGAGCTTGACCGGTATCCCCAAATCCTTCAGCTTTGGCGAGATCCCGCCCGATTGGGAGCGCATGACGCCCCACCTCGAGCTGGCAATGGAGCGCATCCCCGCCGCAAGGGACGCGGGTGTCCACAAGTTCTTCTGCGGCCCCGAGAGCTTTACGCCCGACATGGGCCCCCTGATGGGCGAGGCTCCAGAGTTAAAGAACTATTACGTCGCTGCGGGTTTCAACTCGCTGGGCATTCTTTTTGGCGGCGGGGCCGGGCAGGTCATGGCCCAATGGATCGTTGACGGCCTGCCACCGGTTGACGTCAGCGACATCAACATCGCCCGCATGGCGCCCTTTCAGAACAACCCCCGGTATTTGCACGACCGCACGGTAGAGTTGCTCGGCTGGCAGTACACAAGCTGGCCCAACCTGCAGCCCGAGACGGCGCGGGACGCGCGCCGGTCGGCGATGCACGACCGCCTGGCCGCCGCCGGGGCCTATTTCGGGCAATCGGTAGGGTGGGAGTACCCCGACTGGTTCGCGCCCCAGGGCATTGAGCCCAAGGTCGAGTACTCGTGGGGTCGGCAGAATTGGTTCGAGTACGCCGCGGCAGAGCACAGGGCAGCGCGGGAAGACGTGATCCTGATGGATCTGACCCACATGGCCAAGATCCTCGTCCAGGGCTGTGACGCGGAAAAGGTCCTCAACCGCATCTGTGCCAACGACGTAGCCGTGGCGGTGGGCCGCATCGTCTACACCCAGTGGTTGAACGAGCGCGGCACCATCGAAGCGGACCTGACGGTGACTCGCCTGGCGGAGGACAGCTATCTCCTGGTCCTGGTAGACGCGGCACAGACCCACGCCAAAGCCTGGCTTGAGCGCCACATCCCCCCAGAGGCTCACGTCTTTGTCACCGATGTGACCTCAGCCTACAACATCATCAGCGTGCAGGGGCCGAAATCCCGCCAGCTTATCAGCGGCCTGACCCACGCCGATATGTCGAATAAAGCCTTCCCCTACCTCACCATGCAAGAGATCGACATGGGCTACGCGCTGGTCAAGGCGCTGCGCGTTACCTACGTGGGCGAACTGGGCTGGGAGCTCTATGTGCCAACCGAGTTTACACTTCACGTCTTCGACAGGCTGGTGGGTGCGGGCGCGGACGTGGGCCTGAGACACGCTGGCTTTCAGGCGCTGAACACGCTGCGGTTGGAAAAAGCCTACCGTGACTATGGCTACGACATCGACAATACAGACACACCGCTGGAGACGGGCCTGGGCTTTGCCGTAGCTTTTGACAAGCCCGGCGGCTTTATCGGCAAAGAAGCGCTCTTGCGGATAAAAGAAGACGGCATGCACAAACACCGCCTCGTGCAGTTCCTGCTAAAAGACCCGGAGCCTTTGCTGTTCGGCAGCGAGCCGATCTACCGGGATGGGCTGCTGGTTGGTTACCTCGCCAGCGGAGGCTACGGGCATACACTGGGCGGGGCTGTGGGTCTGGGTCATGTCGAGAACGATCAAGGCACCACGGCCGATTTCTTCAAGAGCGGCAGCTACGAGATCGAGGTAGCTGGGGTGCGCTACCCCGCCAAGGTCTCATTGCGGCCCATGTACGATCCCAAAGGCGAGCGGGTGCGTTCCTGAAAGCAATGCTGAGATGGCGCCCAATAGCCTTTCGCTTTTGCCGTGTGGCCGGGACCTGGCTGGCTGGTTCCTTAAAAATGATGGGCTTGTGCTAACGATCAGAAGGCCAATTTGACCCTGAGGACATATTCGCTTACAATGGTACCCGATCCAAAGGAAAGGCGAGAGGAATTGGTTACGCTTGCACTTTGTCTCATCTTTCAGGTCCGCAGGGAGGAGGCCTAAACGTCATGCGCCGCATTCTTGGAGTCTTGGTCATGCTTGCTGGCCTGTTGGGATTGGTGCTCAGTCTGGCTGGACTGGTCATGGTCTGGGTAGCGAAACCTACTGTGGAGGTCTATGCAAGTACCACGTTCGACACGCTCAGCGAGAGCATCGTCACCAGTCAAAATGTCATGGATATCACCAGGCAGGCGCTGGGAGCCACCATCGATAGCGTGGATGCCCTCTCGGCTATGTTGGGTACCACCGCCGCCACAGTAGAAGATACCAAGCCCGTTCTCGACCAGGTCGATATGATCATGACTACCGCGTTGCCTTCCACCCTGCAAGCAACCACGGACTCGCTTTATACCGCTCAAGAGGCCGCTCGAGTGCTGGAAAGTACCATCCAGTCACTGGACGCCTTTCGCTTCTTGCTGAGCGGTATGCCACTGCTGGGTGGTCTCGTGGAGCAGACTGGAGAGGCGTACAACCCAGAGAAGCCTCTGGCCGATTCATTGGGAGAGGTGGCCTCCGGCCTGGAAGGTCTACCAGATACATTCGTCGAAATGTCGGCCAACTTGAGTGCCACGGATGACAACCTGGTCGCCATTCAGGGAAATCTGGTCACCATGTCAGATAGCGTTGGACAGATCTCGTCTAGCCTGAGCGAGTACGAAAAGATGATCGTCCAATCCAAGTCTTCCATGGATGACTTGAGGTCGGTCCTCACCAACATCCAGAACAACTTGGCTACCATCCTAAATGGGGTGGCCATCGTGCTGAGTCTGTTTTTCTTATGGCTGCTGGCTGCCCAGGTTGTCATCCTCAGCCAGGGCTGGGAGTTGTACCAGGGCACGGCGGACCGCATGGAAAGTGCCGTTGAATAGGCTTTCAAATCTGCGCAGTTCACAGCAGAATGTTCTCTCGTATCTCAGACCAAAAATACTATCCAGATGACCCAAGAAAGGAACCATCCCATGGCAATTACCCTTGATACCACCCTCGGCACGATCTTGGACGATCCGCAGGCCAAAGCTGTGTTGGACCAGTACTTGCCCGGTATCTCCAGCAACCCACTGGCAGCGATGGCCAAAGGAATGTCACTGAAAATGATCCTTGCCATGCCACAAGCGGCGCAGCTCGGCCTGACCCAGGAAAAGGCCGAGGAGATCCTTGCCGAGATCAACAAGAATCTCTAGCAGCAACCATCCCCAGATCTTTTCTCGGGGATGATGACGTTTCAAAACGCCGCCCCACGGATGGGGCTTTTTGGTGTTCGGTACCCGAAGCCACTGGGATCGTCGTCTCGTCCCTGACCCTCCTCTGCACCTCGTCGACGTCCAAGACGGTGACCGGTTCGACGTGACCCGGTTCATCGGGATTGCGCCAGGTGGCGGCAAAATGTCGTATGAGTTCACCCCTCGCCCCAAATGATCATGGCTGCATCCGCCGGAGCGCTGTCTCTAACTTGGCCTGGAAGGCGCGGTGGCGGGGGAAGCGGTCGCGGATCCCGTTCACCAGCGCGGTTGCCTCCTTTTTGCTTCCCTGTGACCGCAAGGTCTCGGCGCAGGCCGCCGTCAGTACAGCAGCTTTTCCATAGCTCTTGCGGTATTGATTGCTCACGATGGCATTTACCCGCTGCCGGGCCACGTCCAGGCACCAGACCAGGAACCCTTTTTGCCTGTCGAGGGGCACAGATGCTTCGCTCAGACGCTCCGTGTAGGCAACCTCCAGGCGCTGGCATACAGGCGGATCTCCGCCGAACCGGAACTCGGTGCTGTTTTCCAGTCCCCACTGCCAGATCTGGGCCAGGTTCGCAGGCAGTGTGTCAGGCGTCTTGCTGGCCAGCAGCGCCAACAGGAATGCCACGACCAGTCCCTGTGAGCTGCTGCGGTTGCTCCAGCCCAGCACGTTTTGGCCGGCGGCGAGTTGGCGCGCCGCCTCAAAATCTCCGGCCAGCAGGCATGCGTGGGCCAGGACGGAGTGGTCGACCCAGGCTGGTTCCTCCAGGGCGTCGTTGCCCGGCCAACCTGCCGCAGGGTGGTCGGGTGGGTGGGCGAGATAGTCCCGCACGTGCCGAACGGCTTGCTGCATCAGCGCCATCCGTACCTGGCCGGCGGCTCCCACGTCCCACAAGTCGAGCAGGCGGGGGAGGGTTGGCTTGGCGAGAAATGCTTCCCACCGCCCAGCGATCAGAGTTTCCATCTCAGCCAGTTGTACTGCAGCCGCGCAGAGATGGTCGGCGACTGCCGCCCGGATGGGGAGTCCTGCCGGAATCGTCTGCAGCGCTTTCTGGGCGGCGATGAGGATCTCCCGGTGGTTGCCCTCTTGCTCGAGTGCGGTGAACCAGTCCAGGTAGGCTCGGGGATGCGACTGGCCTTCGGCCAGCGCCAGTGCTTCCAATCCGCGGGTACCCTGGGAGAGCCGGACTGCCTCGCGCAGCCAGGCTTCGGCGTCGGTGCCGCTTTGCGTTCGCAGGAAAGCGATCCAGTCCACCAGAAACTGCTCCCGGTTCGGCAGCGCCCGGGGAGAGATCTGAATCAGGTCGGCCAGCATCGGCCGCGACCTGGTCAGCCACGACCGCACTTGCTGCATTTGCTCGAACATCGTCTGCGGACGGTAGCCAGGTGGCTCGGTCTCATAGACGGCGCGCAGGTAGCGGGCGCCCGCTTCGCTGGCATCTACGCCGGTTAGGTCGGAGGCCCGCACGCCGCGCCCATAGTCGTCTTCGGTATCCAACACCTCGAACAGCTTTCGGTAAGCAGTCCGGGCCAGGGTCAGGTTGCCACAGTCAAAGGCCGCTTCGACCCGGTCGAATAGCTCGGCCAGGGGCTCTACAAGTTTCTCGTAAGGCCCCAGGCTGTCTTCCTCATCATAGTATTCACCCCACTCGTACCGCTCCTCCCAAGAATCGCCATCCTCCATGGCGGTCTCAAGTTCCCGGACAAGATCGTCGATATCGACCAACAGATCCTCTTGCTGGATAGCCTGCTGGGCGGCGAGGGTCGCTGCCTCACTCCGTTCGAGTTTTTCCAGGAAGGCATGCCGATCCAGCGGCGGTGTCTCCCAGGCCATGGCCCGCAGGATCGTGCGTAGCCCATCGGCAGAGCGGTCTGCCAGCCGTTGTTCCACGGCCTCCCAAAAGGTTTTCAGTGGCATCTTTTCTTTGTTCAGTTTGAGATCTCTCCAACTCACCCTTGTACTTGCGCGACCAGCCAAAGAGCTTGCGCAGACGCTACGAGGGATTGAACTTGAACACCCGGCTCATAATTGATGTAGGCCGGCCTCTCCCAATCGACGGAGCAGGGCCGGCCGCCGGCTGTACTGCTCGTAGATGCCATTCAATCGCTGCTGAAAGGCCGCTTCCTCGCCCTGGTACGCGGCCAGTTCGCGTAACTTGACCAGCAGCCCGACCGCCTCGTCGTACGGCTTGGCCTGCATCCGCTCGATCAGGGCGAAAACCTGGGTCCACGTCTCGCTTTCGCGTTTGGCCAGGGCTTCCAGCTCCCGGATCCGTTGGGCCTCAGCCTCTTCGGCCTGTCGTTGCAGTTTGCGTTCGCGATGTTCTTCGGTTTCCTGCCCAAGCTGGCCAACCGTGCGCCGGGTTGACGCATCTGGCTCTGGGAGGGGCGCGACCTGGCGCAGGCGCCGGTGCAGCTTGGCCGAGAGGCTGGCTTCTCCCTGGGCCAGTCGCAGTAAAAAGACGTCGCGTTCTTCTCCCGCAAGTTGGGAGATCGCCCGACCAGCCAATCCTGGGATCCCGCTTGCTGCTTGCCACTAACCCCGGCGGCGATCTGGACCAGCATTTCGTCGATCTCGAAAAAGTCGATAAATGTACGCAGCGCCGGCGACAGGTCTTTCATTCCCGGCGGCACGGGGGGTTCTTGGACCGTATCGAGCAGATCTTCAACCTCCATCACCCTGAGCCAGGCCAGGTAAAGCATCCGATAGTCTCCTTGATAGTATTGATATGTGCTCATGGCCGGTTCTCCCCATGATGCCCGCCACACTGGGCTGCTTTGGTCAAGGCGTCGTGCTGCCTAAATCGAGACAAAACTTCCGCTGTTCTCGGCAAGACTCCCCTTGACTTATGGATCCAGTTTACCGCAAACGTCTCTCAAGGGCAAATGATCGTTCGTCAGGACGCAGTCCAAGGGTCCTGCTCAACCAACAACAATCGGGATAGTGTCACCGGAATGTGTCAACCATTGTGAGACAACTCGCTTCAGAATTTAGGGAGCAATCGCTGGGTCTTGATTGCGCCCAGGCTGTGGGTATGTGGACAACCGAAACGGCGTCGGTTGCCCACATACCCACAGCCACTACGACGACTGCGGCCGGTTGATCCACACCTCCTCCGGTAAGGATGGCGGCTTGGGTTCGCCGCGAACAAAGCGTTCTGGATGCGCGGCATAGGCTACCTGGAGGACCTGTTGGCGTTGGTCCGTTACTCGTTGTGCTTGACCGAAGTGAACCGTGGCGGGGGTCATCAGCCCCAAGGCGCTGTGATGATGGTCGTGGTTGTACCACTGGAAGAAGGGACGAGCCCAGGCGCGGGCATCTTCGATGCAGCCAAACCTCTCCGGGAAATCGGGACGATACTTCATCGTCTTGAACTGCGACTCCGAGTAGGGATTGTCGTTGGAGACATGCGGACGAGAATGCGTCTTGGTCACGCCCAGGTCGGCCAGCAACAGCGCCACCGGCTTGGAGTGCATCGAACTGCCTCGGTCGGCGTGCAAGGTCAGTTGACCGGGTTGGATCCCTTGCTTCTCACAGGTGGCGGCGATCAGTTCCTCAGCCAGTCTGGCCAGTTCTCGGTCGGCGATCATCCAGCCAGGCACATAGCGGCTGAACACATCCAGAATGGTGTACAGGTAGTAGTAGGTCCACTTGACCGGCCCTTTGAGCTTGGTGATATCCCAGCTCCAGAGCTGATTGGGGCCGGTGGCCAGCAGTTCCGGCTTGCTGTAGACCGGATGGCGCAGTTGATTGCGGCGCTCGCGCACCTCCTGGTGCTCCTCCAGAACACGGTACATGGTGCGCCACGAGCACAGATAGGTGCTCTCGTCCAGCAAGGTGGCGTAGACCTCACGAGGCGAGCTGTCTTGAAACCGTTCACAATTGAGCGTTTCACGCACCTGAGCTTTCTCTTCTTGGCTCAGCGCTCGTTGCGGCGTAGGCCGGGGCTTGGCTGCCTGCTTGGGCTGTCGCGCCCGGTAATAGCTGCTGCGGGGAACGGCCAGCGCCCCACAAGCCGCCGAAACACCCGCCTGGGCAGAGAGCTGTTCAGTGGCTTTCATCCTCTCGTCTCTCCTGTTTCGGGGTTCTCCACAGGTAGACCCAGTAGCCGAGAGAGTTTTTTTTGGACATCGATGATCATCTCGGCTTGCTCCAGGCGGGCACGCAGGCGCTCATTCTCGCGTTGCAGCTGGACGAGTTCTTCCACCTCTGCCTCTTGGGCCTTGCGGCCGCGTTTGTGGGGGGACAACGCTTGCAGTTGTCCCTCCGCTCGTTGCTGGCGCCACTTGGACAGGTGGGAAGAGTACAGCCCTTCGCGACGCAATAGCGCGCCGATCTGCCCACGCTCTGTACAGCGGTCGACTTCCTCCAGAATGCGCAGCTTATACTGGCCGGTGTACTGCCTGCGCTTGGCCCGTGGTAGGACCTCGGGATCCGGTGCCTGGGTCTGGCGTTCGTCTACTAACGGCGTTTGCTTCGGTTCGATGTCTGACATGTTGAGCCCTTTCTCCGCCCCCAATTATACACTAAATTCCCGGACGGAGTTGTCTCACTCATGTTAGCACAGAGGGGGTTTCATCACCGGGCGATCTGCTCAACTGCAGCGCCCCAAAGTTGGTGATTGCCCCTAATCATCCTGCACTCGTCCTGGCCCCTCGTTTCATCACGCAAAGCAGCCAAGAGCGCGGGGTTTTTCTTGTGGTTTTCTTCGTGTCCTTTGCGGTGAGATGAAGGATCCGTTCCAAAAATCCCTTGACAGTACTACCCTCGCAACCTCGCATCCAGCGCCGTATGCCGTTCCATGATCTGGTTGTTGCGTACGGCAATGCCGGTAGCCCGTCGGCTGCCCACCAGCACCACCAATTCCTTGGCCCGGGTCACGGCCGTGTACAGCAAGTTGCGCTGCAGCATCACATAGTGCTGGGTCAACACCGGCACGACGACGGCCCGGTACTCGCTCCCCTGGCTCTTGTGGACGCTGACGGCGTAGGCGTGGACCAGCTCGTCCAGCTCTGAGAACTCATAAGCCACCTCCTGCTCGTCCACGCGCACGGCCAGTGCCTGGTTCACCGGATCCAGGCTGATGATGCGCCCCATGTCGCCGTTGTACACCTCTTTATCATAGTTGTTGCGGATCTGCATCACCCGGTCGCCGGCCCGGAACACCTGCGAAGCGCGTCGGTGCTCGGCTTTGCCTGCTGCTGGGGGATTCAGGGCCGCCTGCAGGCGCCGGTTCAACTCGCCCACGCCAGCCGCCCCGCGGTGCATGGGCGACAACACCTGGACGTCCTCCATAGGGTTCATGCCAAAACGGCGGGGGATGCGGTTCTGTACCAGGTCCACCACCAGGTCGGCGGCCCGCTCGGCATCCTCGGCGGGGAACAGGAAGAAATCGGTCGCCTCCTTGGGAAACTGTGGCATCTCACCCCGGTTGATGCGGTGCGCGTTCTCGATGATCAGGCTGCCCTCTGTCTGGCGAAAGATCTCCTCCAGTTGCACCACGGCCGCTACCCCGGACTCGATGATGTCCTTGAGCACGTTGCCCGCGCCGACGCTGGGCAACTGGTCCACGTCGCCCACCAGCAGCAGGTGGCTTTCGGAATGGATGGCCTTCAGCAGGTTGTTGGTCAGCAGCAGGTCCAGCATGCTGGCCTCGTCGACGATGACCATATCGGCTTCGATTGGGTTCTCCTCGCTCCGCTGAAACTGGAGCCCCTTGCGCGGTTTGAATTCCAGCAGGCGGTGGATCGTCTTGGCCGCCCGCCCGGTGGCCTCGGCCAGGCGTTTGGCCGCCCGTCCGGTGGGTGCCGCCAGGGCATAGCTCAAGCCCTTGGCCTCCAGGAGCCGGATGACGGTCCGTACCGCCGTGGTCTTGCCCGTGCCCGGCCCGCCGGTGAGCACCGTAGCCTTGTTCGTCAGCGCCTTCTGGACGGCGAGCTGCTGTCCCTGATTCAGCGACAGCCCGCCTTCATCCGCCAGGTACTCAAACACGCGCTCCAGGTCCGCCTTCTGGTAGAAGGCCAGCCGGCTCTTTTCCACGTTCAAGATCGTCTTGAGCCGGTTGGCCACGCCGATCTCGCCATAGTAAAAGGGAGGCAGGTAGACGGCCTTCTCCTCTTGCAGCAGTGTGGCTGGCGGGTGATCATCGGCCGCCTCGTAGGTCATCGACTCGACGAGCACCTGCTGCTCGGAGGCCAAGCCCTCGATCCCCTCTGCCACCAACTCTGGCGGCACTTCCAGGATGCGCCTGCTCTCGTGCACCAGCTCGCCCTGGGGCGCGTAGACGTGGCCGTCACCCGCCATCTGGCTCAGCGTATAGGTGATGCCGGCCTGTACCCGTTGCGGGCTATCGTGGGCCAGGCCCAGCTCGCGGGCGATCTTGTCCGCTGTGAGAAAGCCGATGCCATAGATATCGCGGGCCAGGCGATAGGGATCGTTGCGCACCACGTCGATGCTGGCGTCGCCATAGGTCTTGTAGATCCTCACCGCATGGGAAGTGCTCACGTTGTGGCTCTGCAGGAAGAGCATCACCTCCTTGATGGCTTTTTGCTCCTCCCAGGCGCTTGTGATTCGGGCCACGCGCTGTTTGCCCACGCCCAGTACTTCGCGCAAGCGCTGCGGATCCTCCTCGATGACGCGCAGCGTATCCATCTTGAAACGGCGCACGATGCGCCGCGCTGTCACCGGGCCGATGCCCTTGATGAGGCCCGAGCCCAGGTACTTTTCGATGCCGGTCGCGGTGGCCGGCAGCACGGTGGCATAGCGCTCGACCTGGAACTGGCGGCCGTAGCGGGCATGGGACGCCCACTGCCCGTGCAGCCGCAGGCTCTCGCCCGGGCTGACTTCCAGCAAATTGCCGACCACCGTCACGGTGTACTCCCGGCCCTCAGGTGTGACCTGGGCGACGGTGTAGCCATTTTCCTCGTTATAGTAGGTGATCCGCTCGATGGTGCCGACCAAGATTTCTGACATCCGGTCTGCTTGTCCTCATGCCCAGCCTGCTCAACCTGCTATATCATTGGGTTTCCCCGCAAATCCCAGCTTACCACAACCCCAATCGGCTGTCAACGTCCAATCGGGATCCTCCCGCAGGTCTCTGGTCATACCCCAGTTAGTAGCCTACTCCCGTCATCAGCTGGAGGTACACCTGCCGGCCCTGCAAGCCTACGCCTGGAGTTACAGCACCTATCGGCGTGTCAGCCAGGCCTTGCAGGTCAGCGAGATGACCGTTCACGTGGGGTCACCAGGGGACACGATTTCAGATACGTCTTGGCGTCCGATGGCGGCTGAATGGACACGTAAGGACATGAGTGGACACGTTTCGTGTCCTTCCTCAGCAGGACAGGTGAAATAACAGGGCCGCAGGACTGGGTCTCACCGAGTGAGAGCAGCGGAACGCTATTGGATCTGACAGAGACCCATGACAGTTCTCCTAATGCTTTCGGGCCGCTTGTAGCCTGTTCGGTTCTCGAGTATAATTTGGTGGGTCTGAACGAAGAAGGAAAACTGCAGAGAATGCGGCAATTGGCGATAAAAAGACAACGATGGTTCTGGTTCGTTCTGGTTGGGATGGGCCTGGTCGGACTGCTGATGATTCGGTGTTCGCCTGGAAATCCAGCAGTGACGGCCACGCCGACCAAGACCCGGCTTGTGCCGGCCCTGGCAACCAACACTCCGCGACCAACGCCCACGCTCCAACCCAGTGCCACACCCACTTCATCGCCATCGGCCTCTCCGACGGTCGCCACAGCCACTCCCATCCCGCCTGTGCCAGCCGCCACCGCCGCCCCAACAGACACACAGCCCGTCCCTTCTCCGACACCAACACCTCTATCACCTACCAGCACAGCGACTCTGACGCCGACGGCACCGCCGCCGAGCCCACGGCCACCAACGGCGACGGCCAGATCTCAGCCCCCACTCCCACCCCAGCAAGGCGGGGAATGGGATATGGAAGCTGGCTTTGTCCCGGGGGTCTCGCCGCTGGGCGAAGATTGTCCGGGATGGTCTGTCGCTGTTGGTTGGCAGGCTTTCTTGGCGCCTGGTACGCCGGCATCCTCTTGTCTGAATGAGAACAAAAATGTCGCCAACATTCACAGGGGTGAACGCTCTCAGGAGATCACTTTTGACTTTGTCAGCGCCGAAGCGGGCATCTACCGCCGGTCGCAGACCATCCCCGGACACCACTACCAGATCGAGGTCTGGGGCAAACACGTGAGCAGCAAATCACCGGTGGAGCTCTCGCTGGGTGTGGATGTCACCGGCGGCGAAGATTGGCAAGCAGCATCAGTGGCATGGCATCCCTGGGACGAAACCGGAGAAGACATCTGGGTACACACTCAGGTTACGGTCCAGGCCAGCGGTGAGACGCTGGCGATCTACCTCAAAGGATACCATCCTTTCGCCGCGCAGGGCGGCGCAACGCTGTTTGACGATGTACGTGTGGTTGACTTGGGTACGGCACCAGGCGAGGATACAGACTAGTTTTGGTCGAGGTTGATAAATCCTGAGATCAGGTGCTCAAGGGCAGGTTCTATGATACAATGGACACGAGGTCAGATCGAGGAGATCAGCGGGTGAGATCATTGACTACTGGAGTAAACGCACAGTTGCAGGACTATTGTTGATGCCAGCCACCCGGCACAATTTTCTTCATTTGAATGAGGCGGGGCATGCTAGAGCAAAAGCCCTTTGACAGGGGGGATCCAATGAAAGCCAGACTCCTGGTCATCCTGATGCTGGCCATGCTGGCCAGTTGCGCACCAGCTGAACCTCCTGCCGAGGTATCCATTCCCTTTGTCTGGGCGTATCGTGCGGGCGACTATGTCCGGGGGACCCCACTCGTGAGCGACGGCGTCGTCTATGTGGGCGCCGACGATAACGTCTTGCACGCCATTGATACCGGTACTGGCGAGGCAATGTGGCAGTATGAGACGGCAGATAATATTACCTCTACACCTGCCGCAGGGAAAGACACCATCTACTTTGGTTCCTGGGACGGTACCGTCTACGCACTGGATGCCGGGGAGGGCGATCCACGCTGGAAATATGAGACAGATGGCTGGGTGACCGCATCCCCAGTGATGGGGATTGATCGCCTCTATGTCGGTTCCCACGATGGCTTCCTCTACGCCCTGAATGCCGAGGACGGCGAACGGATGTGGTGGTACAGGACGGAGGGCCCCATCGTGGGTGGCGCTGCACTCGCTGGTACCACCGTCTTGGTCGGATCGACCGACAACTATCTCTACGCCCTCGATACCTCCAGGGGCGAACTGCTGTGGCGCTATCGGACGGGCGGGGATATCGTCTCCACACCAGCCGTTGACCCCGAAACCGTCTATGTAGGTTCCGTCGACCGGAAGCTGTACGCCCTCGACGTCGCCAGCGGAGAACCTCGCTGGGCCTTTGAGGCTGGTGATGCCATCGAATCATCGCCGGCCGTTGCCGACGGTGTAGTCTATTTCGGCGCCAATGACGGCAAGCTCTATGCGCTGCGCGCCGCAGACGGGCGCCCCCAGTGGCAGTATCAGGCGGGGGACATTGTCCGCTCTTCGCCGGTAGTTTGGGGAGACCTGGTTTTTGTCGGCTCCGACGATGGCTATCTCTACGGTCTGGACCGAGGGACGGGGGCGCAAGTGTGGCGCTATCGAACCGCAGGCGCCATCGCGGCAAGTCCTGCTGTGGCTGATGAGGGACTGTTCGTCGGGTCCACCGATCGGTACCTGCACGCCTTTGACCTGGGGTCAGAGTAGGAGATCCGCAGTGAAACTACGGGAGACAGAAGGCACTGTTTGGCGACCTGGCCGTCGGCGTTGGATGCTGGGCATCGCACTCTTGGGTTTGATCTCCGTAGCCATCGTTGCCTGGGCGTTCCGCGACTATGCACGCTCGCCCCAAGCCCTCTACCGTGAGGCCCAAACGGCACGACCTGATCGGGCTGCGGTACTCTATACTCGACTGGCCGAAAAGCTTCCCCAACTTGAGGAGTATATGCAGATGTGGGCGGCTGAGGCGTTGATGCCCGATCTGGTGGCAGTACAGACGTTGCAGGCTGTCGCAGCCTACCGGCCACAGAGCCCTGCAGCCTATCAGGCGCATATTGCCATGGCCCGGCATCTGGCCAGCATCGAGGCACCCGAAGCGGAGGGGGAATATCGTGCCGCGCTGGCGCTGCAAGCTTCAGTTGCCCTGCGCCTGGAGCTGGCTCGCTACCTCGAAGAACAGGGGGCTAACGAGGCAGCCTACGCCGAATATCTGCAGATCTTGGGGGAGCGCGCTGACGCATTTGATGGGATGCGCCGGACAGGGAAGGATCCCTTGGCGGTGGCCCAAGATCTGAACGCGGCCTACTACTACACTGATGCCCTGGAGACGCTTCGCGGGGTTGAGAGCCCGGAGGCTCTGCCCTTGCGTGCTGTGGCACTGGCAGGATTACAGCGGCATAGCGAAGCGGAGGAGGCATATGTTGCCTGGCTGGAGCAGACACCTAATGACAGTACTGCCCAACTTGGCCTGGCCCAGAGCCTGGTCCAGCTTGAGCGTCCAGATGAAGCGCTGTTCCTCCTTCAGGAAGTTGGCACCGCGGACAGCCAACTGGTTCAGGCCAATCTCATGGCAGCAGAGGATCCGGACGGAGCTGTGGACCTGTACATGGACTCTCCCTACCCCGTAGCCTGGTGGACAGCAACCTCGCTGTTGGAAACGCAGGGCAGGCTGACGGAGACATTGCCCCTCTACGCCCGTGTAGGAGAACAGTACAACTCCCTGAGTGATGACGCCGCCTACCGCCTGTACATCGTGGGCCAGAGGGCTGAGGAGCCGGGTGCCCAAGCGGAGGGTGAAGCCCTACTGGAGGGCCTTGGCTTGAGCTGGTTGGGGCTGCGAGCCGGCGTCCTTGATCTGGGGCATGAACTGGAGCTGGCAACATCGGCCCCTCTGGTTGCAGCTGGGGACGGCATTTTGGAGAAGGTAGAGGCATTGGAGTCCATTGGCCGCCACGACCTGGCGCGCATGGAACTGATGCTTGCCGCGCAAGCCCGGCGCGCACCGGAAGTAGATCTGGCTATGGCCGAGGCCTTGGCATTGGGGAACCATGTCCACGATGCTCAAGCCATCGCCGCTGGATACCTGGAAGAGCATTCGCGCGCCCCCCGGGCTTTTTGGGAATTGAGCTATCCGCGGCCCTATTCGGCTACCGTCGAGGCAGCGGCGACGGAGTTCGACATCGATCCGCGGCTCATCTGGGCTGTAATGCGTGAGGAGAGCCGCTATGATCCAGAAGCGCTTTCGTACGTCGGCGCACGGGGCCTGATGCAGGTCATGCCACCCACTCAGGCCTGGATTGCCGAGATGTTGGAAGAGGAGATCCCACCAGGAGACGCATTCACGCCTGAGGCCAGTATTCGCATGGGAGCCTGGTTTCTGCGTTTCCTCCTAGATTATTTTGAGGATGACCTGGAGTTGGTTATCGCCGCCTACAATGGCGGCGCTGGCAGCGTAGATAGCTGGCTGGCGGACCCCCTGGTGTCCAACCGGGACGATCTGCTGCGCTGGATCGGTTATGGAGAGACCCGAGAGTATCTATCACGGGTGTTGCTGAGTTACGAGATTTATAAAGAACTGTATCCACATAGCGGCGGTGGGGAATAGACTCAAGTCTGGCCGTCCTGCTGTGATCGTTGCTTCGCTTATTCCTACGCAGATTTCCCCTCAGTTGACAACAGAACAAATGTTCGGCAACCTGTTCCTGCACTTCTGTCAGCGGTAACAAGAAAACCCTGGATGGAAACCCAGAAACTTGGCACGGAACCCATCGTACATTGTAGGCTCCACGCGTGAAGGGGTTCATGCGTGAAGAGATTCACGGGTGAAAGGATTCACCTTGAGCAAGAAGCGCGGGCGCAAGCGACAACAAAAACTAGACATGGCCGTGGCAACCATCCATCAGCGCTACGGCCCCCGGTCACTGATCAAAGGAAGATCAACCCAGACAGCTAGTCCTACCGCTGAGATTCCCCACATCCCTACCGGCTTTGCAAAACTCGACCAAGCTCTGGGCATTGGCGGATTGCCCATAGGGCGGGTGTGCGAGATTGTGGGTCCGGCTACCTCGGGCAAGACAACCCTGGCCCTCAAGTTTCTGGTCCAGGCCCAAGCCAGGGGGGGACAGGTAGCTTATGTCGATCAGGCTCTCTATTTTGATCCTGACTATGCGTACCGGTGTGGCATGGATCTCTCCCGCCTGCTCATCAGCAGGGCCTACGACATGCAGGAAGCTCTGGCCACGGCCGAGGCATTGGCGCGCAGTGGCGCCCTATCGGCCCTGGTTTTTGATGCTCTGGATTTTGTATGGACCGACCCTGGCACCGTGCTCCATCTGGCGGCCAATCTCAACCGCCTGATACCTTTCCTGGTCCGCTCTGGTACGGTCTTTCTCGTCCTGTACGAATCTTTCCAAGATCGTTCCCCTGCCCTCTCAGCTCTGGCTCATTGTGCTGCTGTACGGCTCAAAGTCGTCCGTGAGAAATGGGTACACCAATACCGGGACGTCCGAGGCTACGAGGCCCGGGTTGAAGTACTCAAGAACAAGTTGGGACCTGCCGGCCACACTGCGGCCATCACCATCGAGTTCAACGGCACTGTCCGTGCAATGGGCTGTAGCCCCTTCTGGCAATCGCTGCCTTTGGAGGCAATGCTGTGACCAAAGCAAACCGCGTTGCGCCGGTCTTGACCGGCACAACGCGATCCTGCATGGAGGTTACTATAAAACAGGGCACTGTCGCAACAGAGAAAGGCCGAGTTTGTCTATGGCATGGACGCAGGTCGCTCGCCCAACGTCACCTCTACCATGGTCTGCTGGCCATCGCGTAACACGGCAAGCGTCACATCTTGGCCTGGCTCGGCTCCCCGCAGGATGGATAACAAATCCTCCATCTGGGCAACCGGTTCTTCATCCACCGCGACGATGACATCGCCTCCTACCTGGATCTCCTGCCCGTTGAGTTCCAACGCCTCGGAGCCACTGCGCAACCCTGCCTCAGCAGCAGGGCTGCCCTGCACGACCTCCCCAACCAGGACACCCTGCTGACTGGAACCAAGATCCATCGCTTCAGCGATTTCAGGAGTAACTGTCAGACCCATGATACCGAGCCAGGCCCCAGTGGTCGCACCCTGCTCCTGCTGCGCCTGCGCTGGCCGCTCTTCTTGTTTGGGCCGGCCAGCAAGGCTTACCCGAACCGCTTCTTTCTCGCCTTCGCGCAGCACCGTCAGAGTGACGGTATCGCCGACGCTCGTGCTGCGGGCCAGGTAGGTCACCAAGTCGTCGAACTCATTCACGGGTTCATTGTTGATGGCCACAATCACGTCACCGCCGACCCGAACTTGCTGCCCATCTATATCGACGGATTGGTCGCTTCCCTGCAAACCCGCTTCGCTGGACGGGCTGTTGTCCACCACTTCAATGACTAGAACTCCTCGCTGGCTGGCATCGAGGTCCATTGTCTGGGCCAGAGCAGAAGTCAGCGAAGTGCCGCTCACACCCAGCCACGAATGCTCATAGTAGCCGTCCCGGATCAGCGCCGGTACGACTTTTTTCACAATGGCCGACGGGACGGCAAAGCCGATACCTGCGTTGGCCCGCACGGGCGATTCGATGGCCGTAGGCACGCCGATAACCCGGCCCCCGTCATCCACCAGCACACCGCCCGAGTTCCCCGGGTTGATGGGCGCATCGGTCTGGATGATGTCTGGAATGGTGTAGGTTGGCCCCAGCATCGTATCTGCTGCTACTGGCAGCGACCGGCCCAAGGCACTGATAAAACCCACAGTCATGGTACCTTCCAGGCCAAAGGGATTGCCGATGGCTACCGCCAACTGTCCCACCCGAACCTCAGTCGAGTCTGCCAGCTGAACCGGCAGCAACTGGCTGGCCGGAAGGTCTACCTTGACCACTGCCAGGTCGCTATGGGGATCGGTCCCAACCACTTTACCGGCAACAGAGGTATCGTCGTAGAAGGTGACTGTGATCCTTTCCGCACCATCGACAACATGGTTGTTGGTCACGATGTGGCCCTCTTTATCCCACACAAAACCAGAGCCCAACCCCCCCTGCTGCGGAGGAAACCCTTCCGGAAGGGATGGATCCGAGGGCGAACTGGGGATATCGGGATGGCCCGAGGGTAGAGCGCCTGCGCCTTGAACTACCTGGATATTGACCACTGAAGGAGTCACGCCAACATAGATCTGCTCCAGCCTCGCCTCCAGGGCATCCAGAAGGCTGGCCAGCATGGGATCGGCTGGGACAGTCCCGGTCAACGGCGTTGCAGGCTGTATCGAGGATGCCGGCGCGGATGACCCAACCTTTGCCACAGAATCGGCGGCTATGGCTTCGGGCGCTGCCCTGGCCCCAGAGTCCGGCGGCGCTGCCTGCGGATCTTGGAGCACCCCATTCTGGGGGAACAGTTCCTCTAGCGCAATGGCCCCTAGCGTTGACACTGGCGCGCTGCAACCAGCCAGCGACAGCAGCCAAATCAGGAGAAATACAAAGACCACAAACAATCGTTTGCTCACAGCAGATCCTTTCTGTCATTTGTCGTGCAAAGGCATCTGTGGGGTCTAGCCTACCGCAGGATGGACGCGCCAATACTCTCCCGAACCCCACAGACACCATCGCCAAGCCCTGATAATCCGTCCAGAGCCTGCGGAAGGCTAAATCTGCCGGTAGCATAACACAGAGAGTATCGATCTGTCCTTAAGGGAGACTACCATAGAGGTTAAGACAACCTTAAGAAGCTATGCACAACTTGGCCCAAGCCCGCTTGTCGGAGAAAGGCGCTCAGTCTACCACCCAACCCCGGGCTCGATCTATGGCTCGCTGCCAGCCAGCGTAGAGGCTATCTCGCTGGTCGGCTGGCATGGATGGGGTAAACTCGGCGTCGACCCTCCACTGGCGGGCCACTTCATCCAGTCCAGACCAATAGCCCACGGCCAGCCCGGCAAGATAAGCGGCTCCCAGCGCCGTCGTTTCGGTGACTGCCGGTCTCTGGACGGGTACGCCCATGATGTCAGCCTGGAACTGCATCAACAGATCGTTGGCAGCAGCGCCTCCGTCGGCCCGCAGCGCCTGCAGGCGAACGCCCCCCGTGTTGATGGCATCGGCCGCCATCGCTTCCAGCAGATCCCGGCTCTGGTAGCAGATCCCCTCCAGCGCCGCGCGGACCAGGTGTCTCCGGTCAGTACCTTGTGTCAGTCCCACGATCGTTCCCCGGGCATAGGGGTCCCAGTAGGGCGCACCCAAACCCACAAAGGCGGGAACAAAGTAGACGCCGCCAGTATTGGCTACCTCACGGGCTAGCGATTCGGTTTCGGCCGCGTGGCTGATGATGCCCAGCCCATCGCGCAGCCACTGGACAACAGCCCCAGCGATGAATACACTGCCCTCCAGAGCATAGGTCACATCATTGCTCTCATCCAATTGCCAGGCGATCGTCGTCAACAACCCCTGACCCGAAACTACCGCCTGGTCTCCAGTATTCAGCAGCAGAAAACCACCGGTGCCATAGGTATTCTTGGCCTGCCCCGGCGCGAAACAGGTCTGGCCAAAGAGCGCCGCCTGCTGGTCGCCAGCCGCACCCGCGATAGGCACTCTTGCACCCAGTAGCTCAGCATCGGCTTGACCATAGACCTGCGACGAGGGCCGCACTTCCGGGAGCATGACCCGGGGGATACGAAGCTCGGTGATGATATCATCGTCCCAATCCAGCGTACGAATATTGAACAGCATCGTGCGCGAGGCGTTGCTCACGTCAGTCACATGCAGCCGCCCGCTGCTCAGCCGCCAGATGAGAAAGCTGTCGATGGTGCCAAAGAGCGCATCCCCACGTTCCGCCTTCTCTCGAAGGCCTGACACCTGGTCCAGCAGCCAGGCAAGCTTGGTGCCCGAGAAATAGGCATCTACTACCAACCCCGTCTTGTCCCGGATTGGGTTCGCCCAGCCATCATCACGGAGATGGTCGCACATTGCAGCGGTCCGCCGGCACTGCCAGACGATGGCGTTGTGCAATGGCGCGCCTGTTTGCCGATCCCAGACCACCACCGTCTCGCGCTGGTTGGTGATGCCCATGGCCGCCACCTGCGCCGCTTCGATGCGAGCCTCCCTCAATGCCTGCCGCGCTGTGTCCAATTGGGTATTCCAGATCGCTTCTGGATCATGCTCCACCCAGCCGGGCTGCGGGTAGAGTTGAGGAAACTCTTGTTGGGCAACGCTGATGACTCGCCCGGAACGATCAAAGACAATGGCCCTCGAGCTACTTGTTCCTTGATCCAGAGCTAGAATATAGGTTGCCATGTCGCTGATATCCTCCTCGCGCCCGTGTGGGGTCGACAGGTTACTAGTTCTGATCCTCAAACAGGGCCAGCCAGGCAGCTACCTCGTCCGGTGTGGGGGGCGTATCCTTCTCGGGGGGCAGCGCATCCTCCTGTGCCGCCCCAGACGCCGGAGCCAGATCGGAGGCAAAGGTATCAGCACTACGTACCCTGGCGCCATTCCGGGCCACTGTCTCAGCTAGTTGCTGATCCGAAGTGACGACCAGCCAGCCTCGAGGGTCCCGGCTGCGGCGCACGCGCCGGGCTATGACGGTATCGGCACTGCTGCCGTGTGGCGCAAAGACGACCTCAATCCCACCCTGGCGGCGGACTTTCGACAGCGAAAAGGCTCCACCAGGATCAAACACGACCGTGATCCGTTGGCCCGTACGTGCCCGGTAGGACACCAGCATGCGGACGAGTTGATCTTCATCGTCGGGATCTTGCAGAGAGATGGTGGACAGCCGGCCGATTAGGTTGTGACCGTCGATCAAGATAGGCAGCGTCTAAACTCCTGTCACACACATGGGCCGTTCAAGGCCCTCCGGCACGTGATCTTGTGCACGTGAGCCTGGGGAGCGTATATCTTTTTCGGTGGTGACCCGGATCCCGGCACGCTTGAGCAAGGCAGCTGTCACACCGTCACCTCGCACCAGCGTACCTGCAAATCGTCCTTCGTGGATCTCGCCCACCCCGCAGGAGGGACTGTGGCTCTTGAGGATCGCTTGCCGGATGTCCAGACGTTGTGCCAAGTCCAGGGCTCCTGTGGCCCCAGCGACGAACTGGGCCGTCACATCGCTGCCATCGCTAGCCACTACGCGCGCCTGCCCGTCCAATACAGCGTTGCCGTCAAGGCCAGCATAGGCCCTCTCGATCTCTGCTGGCAGGCGCGGCGTCGGCAATCCTCCGGACACCTCCGGGCAGAAAGGAACAATGTATCCTTGGGCTGCCAGCTTGTGCAGCGCCGCCTCTGGGCAACTCCGACCGTCAAAGCGGCAATCCACCCCTAGCAGACAGGCACTCACCAAGATCAGTGTCACTTTATGAACCTTTGCTCCTGCCTCACACTCTTCCTGCCCCAGCCCACGCGTACCCTTGGCTAGAGTCCATGGACCCTTGAGTCTGAGCATTTCACTTTGTGCATTGTAGCACCTCCCCACACCTCTGTCAACGCCCGCGCTAACGCTTGCCCCCCCTATCCTTTTGTGTTAGAATACGCTCCATGCCGCCCGCCCCGCCTGGTGCGATTGGGGGCGGTAACTTTTTGGGATACAGGAAAGATGCTCGACGCCGTGCCGGTTCTCTTCCAAGCCCTTGTCTGGCCCCTGTTAGGAGCCATCCTGATCCTGATAGGACGGCGATTCCTGCCCAATTGGTTGCGCCGGCTGGTCGCACTGGCCGCTGTTCTGGCCTCGCTGGCTGTGCTCTGGTCCCTTCGAACCGGGTCCATTGAGCGGGTCGAGATCTTTTGGGAGCCCCTCAATCTCTTCCGCATGAGCCCAAGTCTGTGCCCAGACAGCCTGGCGCTGCTGGTTGGGATCACCTTGGCCTGGCTCACAGCGGCTACGGTCTTGGGCGTTCGCGGTGCACAACCTCAATCAACGGCATGGCACGGGCTGGTCCTGATAGCGCTGGCTGGTTGTCTGGCCATGACCATGGCTACCAATCTAATCACACTGGCTATCGCCAGCGCTTTGCTCGACATGGCGCTCATTGCCATGGCTGTGTTTGAGCCACACGATGCCAACCGGGTTGCGTGGCGAATGGCCGTGCCCGGCATGGCCAGCACGCTCGTGCTCGTCGTCTGCGCCCTGCAGATGGACGCGCTAGTGGGGACCGGTTCGCTCTCGGCCCGTGAGGTTCCACTGGGGATTCTCACCATGGTGGGGGTAGCCGGCATGCTTCGCCTTCTGGTCTATCCTCTGCATCCTAGAGGCCTGCATACGCCCGAAAATGCCGTTGGTCTTTTGCTGTCCGTAGGTGCCGGGATCTATCTCATAGCCCGTGTCCAGACCATTGATCCCGGCCTGGCCGGTCTGCAGTGGATGCCTACCATCGGAGGCGTAGCCTTGCTAGCCGGGGGAATCCTGGTCTGGACGGGAGCGGATCGCCTGGCGTGGGCGCCTGACCCTTCGGCTTTGCCTCCTCCCGGCGTTCTCGGGACTGAGGAACCAGGTTCCCAGCCCAGCGGAGGAGAGGAGCAGCAGGCTAGGAATTCGCCGCAGCCCGCACTCGCCAGGGTCTGGTCTGGAACCGCTGTCCACCAGGCCGGCCTTGCCCTTGCCTTCGTTCTCCTCGTTGGGAATCCGGTGCCCTGGCCTCTTCTTAGCCTCACGCTGACCCTGGGCATGTTGATCATCTGGTGGGATGGGGCAAACACGAGGAGAGCCAGCTCCCAGCCCCGGCAGTTCCAGCCGCCGATTCAGAACTGGTGGGCGCAAGTACGGTCGACAACGGCAGGGCGATTTCCCACCCTGGCCCGCTATGCCCCCGTCTTTTTGCCAGCCCTGGCCCTGGCATCCCTTGCTAGCATACCACTCACTGCTGGCGCCAGAGGGCATTGGCTATTCTATGGCACGTTGTTGGGCAAGGCACAACCCGGTCTGTTGATCCCTGTCCTCGTGGCCGACAGCTTTCTCGTAGCCGGGCTGGCGCTCGCATTCAAGTCTGGCCTAAAGCGGGCCAGCGATAGGTGGCCATCACCTGGCGCATTCCTGGCCATGCTCGCCCTTGCTGTTCCCTTGATTGTCCTGGGCATCAGGCCCAGTGTTCTGGGGTTGGATCCCATGCACTTGTCCGACGTCTCGCCCTGGGGTCTCGGGTTCATCTATGTGCTGCCTTGGCTCATTGGTATCTGGCTGGCCCATATCAGCAACAGGCTGACCAATTACCTCGAACCTGTCTATCGCCTTGTCAATCTGAACTGGCTCTTTCAGGCTATGAATTGGCTCGGCCAACGACTGGGTGGCATCATCTATTGGGTCGGGAAGGTAGGTGAAGGACAAGGTTGGTTTGGCTGGATCCTCATTGTCCTCGCCCTGGGTATCATGCTCCTGATTATCCGGTAAGACTGGAATCCTCCAGTCCCGAGGTGGTATTTCTGAGACAGTGAATGGAAGCATTCTCTAGCCTTTTTGAACTCACGGCTGGCACACCAGCTATCATCGGGCTGTTTCTGACAGCTCTGGTCATCTTTGTAGCCTCTGACTGGCGGCTGTCTCTGGCGGCGCTGCTGGTTCAGTATCTCCTGGTAGGGTTGGCCCTCACCCGGTTCATTGAGCCCGAGGTTGCTGTGGTCAAAATCCTGGTGGGGGTACTCGTTGTACCCATTCTTTACTTGGGTAACCGGCATGCACATCGAGTTGATGAGCCTGGGGACAACGCTGAGGGCGGGCTGCACTTGTTGGGACTGACCGTGGGTTGGGATGCCGGGCCACTGGGTCTGCCCCTGCGCCTGCTGGCAGTACTCTTGGTCTTTCTGGCCCTTGTACGCCTCCTGGGCCAGTTCCAATCACCCTTGGCACCCACTGGCTTTTCCATCGAACTGGCCTTCGTAGCCATTTGGATGGGCAGCATGGGCATCATCGGCCTGGTTCTGGGCGGTGGGCCACTGCGCGCGGCCAGTGCCATACTGACCATCCTGGCCGGCTTTGACCTGGTCTATGCCACGTTGGAACGCAGTCTGGCTATTGTCGGCTTCAATGGCGCCCTCACCCTGTTGACCGCTCTTGCCTTTTCGTACCTGGCTGCCGTCCAGGCCGTGGGCATTGGCAAGGACAAACCAGACCAAGAAGGGACTGTGCTGTGACCCCCGTCCCAGGTCCCATCATCCTCGTGGCCTTACCACTGGCTGCCGCCATCGTAACCTACCTGATCCGTCGCTGGGCGCTACTGGCTACTTTCATCGCTGCCGCAACCGCGGGCGCATTGGCCCTACTCTGCTTGTACCTGCCCCTGGACCGTTCGGCTTTTGTGTTGGGGCAGGAGATTGGCTTTGGCCGGCCCGTCGTGATTCTTGGCCGCAACCTGGTACTCGATCCAGGGGGACAAGCATGGATGGCTTTTATCTTTGGCCTGGCTGTGGTTTTTTACCTGTTTTCCTGGCGGATATCACAGGGGCAGTCGTTCGTCCCTTTTAGTTTGGCGATTCTTAGCCTGTATGCCTTTGTCGTCTTGCTCCAGACCTTCTCCCTGGCAGTCCTTGTCTTTGCCATTAGCGTGACCCTGGCAGTACTTATCATTCAAGGGGGACGGCGGTCCTCCATCCGCGGTGCCCAGCGCTATCTGTTGATCACCCTTTTATCGGTTCCACTCTTACTTGCTGCCGCTTGGCTGGTGGACCAATCGCTGCTTGCCCCGGGAAGCGCAGACATGACCCGCCAAGCCATGTTGCCTGCTTTGTTGGGTTTCGGCCTGCTTTTGGCCGTTTTCCCGTTTGGAACTTGGATGCCCGCCCTGGCCGCCGATGCACCGCCAATCGTCACGGCTTTCATCTTTACGGCAGCGCAGGCGATGGCGTTTTACCTGGTTCTGGTCTTTTTGCGCAATGCCTCCTGGACGCTGACCGACCCCACCCTTTCCACGGTGATTCAATTGGCTGGGTTGGTGATGGCGGCTATTGGTGGCCTGATGGCTTCTGCGCAGCGCGACTTTGGGCGCTTGTTCGGGTACGCTGCCCTCAGCAACCTGGGCTTCCTGCTCTTGACCCTGGTCATGGGAGGTAGCCAGGGTCAGGTTCTCGCCCTACTGCACATGGCCAATCGCGCGCTAGCCATTACCCTATTGGCCGGAGCGCTCTCCATCGTTCGCCACCGTGCTACTACCGACCAGTTTGCCGGCCTTCAGGGAGCGGCGCGACGGCTACCTATCGCCACCATGGGATTGGTATTGGGCTGCCTGGCATTGGCAGGCTTTCCGCTCACGGCCGGATTCCCCACCCACTGGGCCCTTGGCCGAGCCGTGTGGAATTGGGCCCTTCCCTTCTCGTCCCTGGCACAAGGTGCGGGCGCAGTCACTGGTACAACAACTGGAGGACAATGGGCAGGGGGATTGGTTCTCCTCGCCCTCGTTATTGCATCGGTTGGCATTGTCATCGGCACACTGCGTGGACTCGGCGCCATGTTGGGTGCTGACCCCCGGGAGGACATGGCCCGCCAACCGATCATTGCCTCATTCATGGTCATGGTCCTGGCAGCCCTGGTGGTCCTCTTGGGCCTCTACCCTCAGCTCTTCTTGGACCCGATACTCAACGCTGCAGAGGCTCTTTCTTCATTCTAACCAGTGACGAAGGATAGAAGAAATCCCTGTTTCTTCATACCCTGTCTGAGAGGTAAAGACAATGGACAAAACATCACGTCTTCCAGGCTTCTATGATCTGAGTGTCGACGACCGGGCAAGCCGCGTTTCCGAGTGGGCTGGGCTGAACGACGAGGAACACGCAACACTGACCACAAGCGGGTTGTCCTGCGAGCGGGCTGACCAGATGATCGAGAACGTGGTAGGCATCCATGGCGTCCCGATGGGCATCGCCCCCAACTTTGTCATCAACGGCCGCGAGATCCTGATCCCCATGGCCATCGAAGAGCCATCCGTGGTTGCTGCTGCCAGCTTTATGGCCAAGATCGTGGGCAGTGCGGGGGGGTTCACTACCTGCTCCTCCGAGCCGGTGATGATCGGCCAGATGCAGGTCCTGGAGGTTTCCGATCCATGGGCGGCCAGGTTCGAACTGGTGTGCCAGAAACAACAGCTCCTCGACCTGGCCAACGAGACCGACCCGGTGGTGGTCTCCCTTGGGGGTGGAGCACGTGACCTGGAGGTGCGTGTCTTTCCCGACACGCCCGCAGGGCCGTTCCTGGTTGTCCACCTCCTGTACGATACCCGCGATGCCATGGGGGCCAACACCGTGAACACCGCTACCGAGGCCCTGGCTCCTTTGGTCGAGGAGATAACAGGCGGTCGAGTGCACTTGCGCATCCTCTCCAACCTGGCTGACCGCCGGCTGGCCCGTGCCAAGTGTGTCATCCCGCCGGCACTACTGGCCTTTGGCGATTTTGAGGGCGAGCAGGTGGTACAAGGAATTGTCGAGGCTTATGCCTTTGCCGTCGTGGATCCTTACCGGGCAACGACCCACAACAAGGGCATCATGAATGGCATTGACGCTGTGGCCCTGGCCTGCGGACAGGACTGGCGCGCCATTGAGGCGGGGGCTCACGCTTATGCCGCTCGCGACGGGCGCTACACCTCCCTTTCCACCTGGACACGGGATCGGGAGGGTAACCTGGTAGGCACACTGGAGATGCCGCTGGCGGTGGGCACCATTGGCGGAGCGACACGAGTACATCCTGGGGCTCAGGTCGCCCTCAAGATCTTGGGGGTTCAGTCCGCACGGGAGCTGGCTGAAGTGATGGCTGCGGCGGGCCTGGCCCAGAACCTAGGCGCCCTTCGTGCCCTGTCTACTGAAGGTATCCAACGAGGCCATATGACTCTTCACGCCCGACAGGTTGCCATCGCCGCAGGCGCATCGGGAGACCAGGTGCAAGCTGTTGCGGGTCGACTGGTGTCTGAGGGGGTAATCCGTCTGGACCGCGCCCAGCAGATCCTGGACGACATGGCAGGGAGTCAGTTGGGCGACTGAACCCTTACACCAACACGCGCACTAGCGCCACGGTTGCCTGTACCCACTCCTCCAGGCTCAGGGTCTCCGCCCTGCGTCGGGGATCGATACCCACACCCTCTAGCGCCCCTTTGACATGGACTGGGGGCAGCGCCAGGCCGCCGCTCAGAGAATTGCGCAGGGTCTTTCGTCTCTGGCTAAAACCGGCGCGTACTATTCGAAAGTAGGCCGCTACGTCCACGCCCTCGGGCAGCACTACAGCTGGCTGCTCGCCTACCTCAATGCGCAAGACCGCCGAGTCGACCTGGGGCGCGGGGTAGAAGGCTCCGGGCGGGATCCGGGTGACGATCTTGGGTTGGCCGTAGAACTGTACGCTCACCGCCAACAGGCTCATCTCTCCTGGCCCAGCCACGATGCGCTCGGCCACCTCACTCTGGACCGTCACAACCATCAGTTGAGGACGTGGTTCATCCTCCAGGAAGCGGCGCAGAACTGCCGATGTGATATAGTAAGGCAGATTGCCCACGACTTTATACCCTGGGTATGGGATGCCCCGATCGGGAATTCGAAGGATGTCACCGTGGATGATCTGGACGTTGCCCAGGTGGGCCAACTCCTGGCGCAGGGCCTGTACCAACCCGTCGTCCAGTTCGACGGCCACGACGCGCCCGGCCTGCTGAGCCAGGGGCCGGGTCAAGGTACCCAGGCCAGCCCCTACCTCGATGACGGTATCCTCGGGCGAGAGGTCCGCTGCAGCTACAATGCGCTGCAGGGCCAACGGGTCAACGAGAAAGTTCTGCCCCAGCCGTTTTCGCGGATGCAGGTCATGAGCGCGCAGGAGTGCCGGGATGCTCTTTACCACACTACCCTTTTCTCCTCCCAAGTCGAGGATGATCTATCGCTTGCGGTCGGGATACCTGGGCCAGTCGGGCAGAACCCAACGAATCTCATCTCTGGGCGGCACCGGGGTCAGGATGTAGATGTCGGACCACCGGTGCCACGACTCGTAGTTGTGTTGGTCAAAGCCGAGGTCGACAAACTTGCCCTTAATACCACCGCCCGTATCGCCCGCCCGCCCAATTCCATAGCCGGGTATATACATCTGTGCTCGGAGAGGGATGACCTCAGGGTCCACAGCCACAATACCTTTGGTCAGAAACCAGCCCAGGCGGGTGTAGCCATAGCGGGGGTGGGTCTTGGGTTTACCCGCAGAGCGCGCTGTGTAGGATGTGGTATAGACCCGCATTTTGCGCCAATACTCTATCGGTCCATCGGGGGTATCAAGCGTGCGAACGATAATCTTAGTCCCGTAGGCCATCGTCTTGGTAATGGGCGGCTGTGCTGACCACACGTCTTCCAGATAGCGATCTACCTCATGGTCATTCTCATACACGATCCGGTAGCGGCGTTTGGTCAGGCCAACCTGGCCTTCTTGTACCAACCGGATGTTGTCGATCTCTACGTCTGGGTCGCCTACCCACACTGTCTCGAAGGGGATCGGCTCAAACTCAACCTCCAACTCTTCCCGGACCCGGGTCACACTGATGGTCATGTCTGGCTGAACCGGATCCGGCAAATCTGGCTCAACGCGATCCTTGCCTACCAGGGCGATTGCTTCCTGGCCCAGAACTCCGGCTACGCTCTCAGCCAGCGTCCGGGTACGTATCGTGCGTCCATCGGCTTTGACTTGGACCGGCACAGAGCGCTGAATCTGCAACGACATTCCTGGCGTGACACGCTCCTGAAGGCTAGGGCTCACGCTATCGCCCATAAAGAGGATCACACCGTGCTCCTGCAACACCTGGCCCACCGTGGTCAAGGTCGTGTGGAGGGTCCTCGTCGTACCGCCATCGTCCAGGGTGAGAGAGGTGGCCCGGTGGATCCGGATGGTTGGTGGATTGCCCGTGTCGTCACCATCCGAGGGGAGTGGGCCTCCACCCTGGCGCTGCTGGCCCGAACGCAGTGCACGGGTTACTGGTGCGCTCAGATCCACAAGCTGACCATCCAGCCAAATCTCATCTGCGGGACCAACCTCCACCTCAGCTTCAGCCAGGAACTCCCCAACCGTTGTAGCATGGGTACGGATCCGAAGAACCTGGTCATCTGCGCTCAACACGACCGGCAGCGCCCGCTGTACCCGGATGACGGTATCAGCAACCAAAGGGACATCCAAGTCGGGCCAGACCAGGTCCTCAGGGTAAAGGTCCAGCCCTGCATGGTCCAGGGCTGCAGCCACCGTCGCAGCATGCGTACGTACCTGGGATCGTGTACCATCCACCTCCACGACTATCGGCAAGCGGGTTCGCTTCAGGCCGAGGGCCAAGAGTCCTAGCATGCTTGCCGCCAAGATCACGGCCAGCAGCCCCTGCATCCAACCGGGTACGGTCCACCTGATGCGTCTTTGCGTGATCTCTTTAGATGCCAATCAACCATCCTCTGCCGCGTGCCAGCGCTATCTCTGCTGGCTCGATGAACGAAACGGGCTCGCGCCAGTCACAGACGTCGAGGCCGCCCTCCCTGCTACGTAGCCGGTTGAGAAAGCCGCCTGCAGGTTGTATCCACCGGTGTCGGCCTGCACGTTCAGAACCTCACCCGCAAAGTACAGGCCTCCGACCAAGCGTGAAGCCATCGAGCGGGGATCGATCTCACGCGTATCCACTCCCCCGGCTGTCACGATTGCCTCCTCCAGCGGGCGGTGCCCGACGATGGTTAGGCGAAAGTCGTGGAGCAGATCCCGCAGCCGTCGCCGCTCGACGGCCGTAATCTGGTGGCCTGGCTTGTGGGGCGGGATACCACTGCGCGCCGCAACGACGTCGATCATCTTCTGCGGGAGCAATCCCTTGAGCAGATTGCGGTAGGTCCGCTTGCCGTATTGATCCAGATCGCGTCGCAGCCGGGAATCCAGCTTCTCTGGGCTGAGACCAGGCTTGAGATTGATGGCTGCTTCCAGATGGCCTCGACCCAGCCGGACTACGGCTGGCCCACTCAAAGTGAGAATGATCGGGCCAGAGATACCATAGTGAGTGAATAGCATCTCGCCAAAATCACGGGCTACCTCCCGCCCATCCAGCAACAGGCGTACCTCAACGTTCCGCAGCGAAAGGCCCATCATCGCCTGGGGCTCTGTACCCGAGACAACCAGGGGTACGAGCGCGGGCCGGATAGGTACCACTTTGTGGCCAACCTGCTCTGCCAACCAGTAGCCATCGCCACTGGATCCGGTCTTGGGGTAAGAAGCTCCACCTGTGGCAATGATGACAGCCCCGCCACTTATCCGCTCCCCGTCCTCCAGGGCCACACCCAGCAGCCGGTCATCCTCATGGAGAAGACGAGCGACTCTGCTCTGAAGCCGGATCTGCACACCTTGCTCCAGAGCGAAACGAGCGAGTGCCTCTGCTACCTGGTTAGCGCCAGCCATCCCGCTGGAGGAATTGCCCCCAACCGGAAAGACCCGCCCTCCACGCTCTACGACTGTCGCGAGCCCCAAGTCCTCAAAAAAGGCCAGCAGGTCGGGTGCAAAAAAGCGGGCAAAGACGTTACGTACAAAGAGACGAGAGTCACCCCCGGGAAGGCCACCGGGCATCTCCGCCTGGTCCGGGAAAGCAAAGTGTTGGATAAAGTCGTCCAGTTCAGCGGTGTTGGTAAGGTTACAGCGGCCCTTACCCGTGATCCGCAGCTTGGTGCCCAGGCGCGCAGTCCTCTCCAGCAGCAGAACCCGCGCGCCAGCGACGGCTGCCTGCCCAGCAGCCATTAGCCCTGCCGCCCCGCCGCCAACTATGACCACCTGACTGCTTTGATCCATGGTTCTCCAAAAGAACAAGCTGGAGTTTCGAGCCTGGGCGAAGCATTTTCTGCCCTCCGTCCACAGCTCACCACTCCAGCTTCCTATAAGTGCTGGTCGTGCACCCCCTGTCGAACCTGTTCGCCCGGCTTACCAGAACCAGCCTGCTCCGGCCAGGCTCCCCTGCGGCACCCAAGAGTTTGCGCTTACCGTTGCTTCCTCCCGGACCTGGCGGGGTTCACGGACTCTTGCCGCGCAGGACCCAACCTTCTTCGCCACTTAGCCTAGCAGTCCCGTCCGACCTCCGGCCCTCGAGAGGGAATTCGACCCCGCTACGGCGGATTGCGGGTACAGGGCACCGCCAGCTCCCCGTCTAGCACGACCAAGCAGATGGTACCACAGAACCAATGATTGGTCAAACAACGGGCACAACAGGTTTTTGCTCCAGATGCTGTGCAGGCATTGGGTACACAGCATCCGCCAAGTTCGGAGCGTTCGCCGCCTCAGGCCAGATGTATCGTTATGGTTCGTAAAACCGGCGTACAGCACTGGCTACCTGTTCGATCTGCTCGTCGGTCATCTCTGGGTAGATCGGCAGCGATAGAACCTCTTTGGCCGCCAGCTCGGACTCGGGCAACCTCCCCTCCCCCAGATCCAGGCCAGCATACATTTCCTGCCGGTGCAAAGGCACCGGGTAGTAGATCATGGATCCGACGCCCTGCTCGCCCAAAAAGGCGCGCAGTTCGTCCCGGCGAGGCGCGCGGATGGTGTACTGGTGGTAGACATGCTTCATCCCGGGCGCAACGTAGGGTGTAGTGACCGGCGAATCAGCAAGCAATTCATCATAGCGAGCCGCCACCCTGCGCCGCTGGACGCCCCACTCCTCCAGGTAGCGAAGCTTGACGCGCAAGATGGCCGCCTGGATCTCGTCCAAACGGCTGTTATAACCCACGCGCTCATGGAAATACTTGACGCGCCCGCCGTGCCTGCGCAGTACATCCAGATTCTCAGCTATTTCGGGGTTGCAGGTCACAGCCATGCCTCCATCCCCATAGGCTCCCAGGTTTTTCGTGGGGTAGAAGCTCAGGCAGCCGATAATACCGAAAGAGCAAGCCTGCTGGCCGTTGTAGGTCGCGCCAATTGCCTGGGCGCTGTCTTCGATCACAGGCAGGTCATAGCGTACAGCCAGTTCCATGATCGCATCCATGTCCGCAATCTGGCCGAACAGGTGCACAGGGAGGATCGCCTTGGTACGGTCAGTGATGGCCCGCTCTACCAGGAGCGGATTGAGGTTGAAAGTTCGTGGATCGATATCTACAAACACAGGTCTAGCTCCGGCCCGCGAGATGGTATTGCCCGTAGCGATGAAGGTGAATGGCGTCGTGATCACCTCATCGCCGGGACCAATCTCCAGTGCATCCATCGCCAGACGCAAAGCGTCCGTACCAGAGGCCACACCGATGCCATATTCGCAGCCGCAGTAGCGGGCCACCTCCTGTTCCAGGGCCTTGACATTTGGCCCCAGGACGAAATGGCCGCTCTCTAGCACGCCGAGCACCGCAGCGTCCATCTCCTCGCGGATGTTTTGGTACTGTCTTTGCAGATCAAGTATTGGAATCATTCCAGGTCCTTTCGTGTTTTTCGCACTATTGATTCTCGGCCCACTCGCGCTCTGGCACGGGCCGTACTGGACGGGCAGGTACCCCCATTACCAACGTAGCCGGGGGCACATCACGAGTCACGACAGAACCAGCTGCCACAAATGCCTCGCGGCCGATCTCAATGCCCGGCAGCAGGGTCGCATTGGCTCCTACTCGCGCCCCGTGGCGAATGGTCGCTCCCTTGCGGAACTTGAATCGCTCTGGCGTGCGTCCCATAAAGTTGTCATTGGTAGTATAGACGCCCGGGGCTATGAACACGTGATCCTCCACGGTCATATAGGCGGTCAAATAGGTCCCTGTCTGGATTTTTACATAGTTGCCGATGATTGTCTCATTCTCTACCGTCACACCCCTACCCACGATGACATAGTCGCCGATCGTACATTTCTCCCGCACAAAAGCCTGGTCGGCAATCATCGTCTGGCATCCAATCCTGGTTCCGGCGTAGACGATTGCCCCGGCGCCGATGCTGGACCCACCGCCCACTACCAGGCCCGAGAGCGGCTCGCGGATCTTGACTGTACTGGTTGGGCCCGGGCGAGGCTGCTTGCCCAATACCGCGTTGTCGCCGACCACTACACCTTCACCCAGGATAGTACCATACTGGATGACGACATTGTGCCCGATCGTGCATCCAGCACCGATCTTGACACCCGCCTGAACCACCACGTTCTTCCCAAACTCACATGCCTGCCCAACGCTGGCAGTCGGATCGACCAAGTCTGTGCCACCCTGAGCCTGATTCAGGTTTTCGCCACTCATAGGTACATCAATTCCCCTTCATTGTCCAATGATCGCTGCAGGGCATCCAATATGCGCAGTACCTGCAGTCCGTTTTGTCCGTCCGATAAAGGTTGTTGTCTCTTCTCGACACAGTCCAAGAAATGCTGGCACTCGAGTCTGAGCGGCTCGCGCATCTCGATATTCGGGGCATAGATATCGCCAAAGCGCAACGTGAGGGCATCGCCATAGGAACTGTACTCTGGCACCCGGTCCACACCCTTATCATAGATCCGCAGCTTTTCCGTAGGCTCCACATCGTCAAAGACCGCCATCTGCTGGCTCCCGACCACTGTCAGGCGTCGCACCTTATGAGGATCTAGCCAACTCACGTGACTATGCACCAGCCGTCCGTCGGAAAAACGCAGCGTAAAGAACACCGTGTCCTCAAGGCCCGGCTGTAGATAAGCCTGCCCCTGTGCGGCCACCGTCACCGGCATTTCCCTCAGCAAGTGTAAGGCCACCGAGATGTCGTGAGGGGCGAGGCTCCACATGGCATTCTCGTCCTGGCGGACCTTGCCCAAGTTTCGCCGCTCAGTGTAGACATAGTAGACATCGCCCAACTTGCCCTCATCCACCATCTTTTTCAAGTGTGTAACAGCGGGATGGTAGAGCAGCAGGTGACCGACCATTAGTATCAGCCCACCCACGCCGGCAATATCAACCATTTCTTCCGCTTCCTTGACCTTTAAGGCAATTGGCTTTTCGACAAAGACATCCTTGCCCGCCTCCAAGGCCGCCCGCGCCACGGGAAAGTGGGTCGCCGCCGAGGTGGTTACAACAATTGCATCGATCTCTGGATCCCGGAAGAGGTCTTTGGGGCTTTTTGTGCAGACAAGACGAGGATACTGCTCTCGCGCCCGCGCCAAAGCTCCTTCATCCAGGTCACACACCGCTTTGACCCTGGCTTCCGGCAGTCTTGCGAAATTGCGTAGCAGGTTCGGGCCCCAGTAACCCAGGCCTACCTGCCCAAGCGTAATCATATGCGTCTCCCTAATTCGTTCTATTCCAGCAAAGCCTTGATGCGCGCAGCAATGAGATCCATGGCCACCTCGTTGTGGCCACCTTCCGGGATGATGATGTCGGAATACCGTTTGCTGGGCTCAACGAACTGCTCGTGCATGGGCCGAACAGTCGCCAAGTATTGGTGAACAACCGACTCCATTGTCCGGCCACGTTCTGCGATATCGCGTTGCAGGCGGCGAATGAAACGGATGTCGGCCTGGGTGTCTACAAAGATCTTGACGTCCATCAGCGATCGCAGGACTTTATCAGCAAAAATAAGAATACCCTCAAGAAGGATAACCCGGTTGGGCTCGACTCTTTGGGTCTTCCCTGTGCGCGTGTGCGTCGTAAAGTCATAGATCGGCATCTGGATGGACTGCCCAGTTTTGAGATCCTGCAAGTGGGTGATCAACAGATTGTTGTCCAGAGCATCCGGATGGTCAAAATTGCGTATGGCTCGTTGAGCCAGGGGCAAGTCGCCCAGATCCTTGTAATAGGCGTCATGTTGAATGAGCGAGATCTGGCTGGTGCCGGCGCGATTTAGAATCGCACGGGCCACTGTTGATTTTCCCGACCCCGTGCCCCCGGCAACGCCAATGATCACTGGTTCCATCACTCCCCCTTCACCTACGCTTTCAAATAGCGCAGAAGATCAATCCCGGTCAGCAGCCCCAGGATCGCAACCGCAGCTGCGACCATAACCAGACCGGCAGTCCAACGCCCCCACCGCCCTCCAGTCCGTCTCGCCAAGAAACTCATCGCCGCAACTAGCAGGGCGACAATGACCCAACCCTCACGGGGACCACGGGTTATAGAGACCCCCTGCATTTGCCAAGACCACCAGAGACTCACGACAAGTCCAGCCCCCAAAGAAACCAGGGCCAATGCTGTTGCTCGTTTCAGCAGAGCATGCAGATGGATCCAGCGAGGCCATTGTACCCTGGGGATACGCCGGGACAGCAAAGCACGGAGGGCCAAGGTTAGCCCGGTGCTGCCGGCCACAGTCAGCCCACCAGTTCCTATCAAGAACAACACACATTGGAGTTGTGAAGGGATCGTGCGCTTGTCACAATCCAGTGGAAGCTCACTCACATCGGCCATGAAACCTGCCGTAAAGACCAGAACCAAAACCAACAGATCCACCACCAATCTGGCAGCATCGACAGGCAGCCGCCATGCTAGCACGAGCTGGACCACCAGCGTCGCCAGGGCCAAGCCCAGTACCACCAACCGCGGGTCGAGGGATTGGGCTGCAAGCAGCACCTGCCACAAGTGGCCATGTGTGGTTGCTATCACAACCAGTGCCACAGCCAGGGCAATCACAGCCCCGACCGTTGCGCCTACGGCCAACAAGCTCCACCTGCCCCCAACGCGAAACAGCGCCAAGCACAAGGCGACCATCGCGATCACCAGCAACAGCACCGCTAGCCCCACCCACAGGTCCGGAGCGGATGATTCACCCGTCATCAGCCAGCATCTCTCCCAGCCGGGCAGCGAGTGGCTGCCGCCAGAGACTCCCCCTGGCCTTGGGTAGTGCGAGTATCTGAACGAGGGCCGAACCGCCCTCGCCCGCGCTCACTGTAATCCACAACAACCGCGGTCGCACAAGCCAGCCGGCAGCCATCGCGATCAACGCAACCATCATCCCGGCCAGGATCAAGCCCACGCCAGGACGATGCTCCGCCCCAAGAATTGGACGGTAAGCTAGCTCCACCTCTATGTGCAGATTCTCTAGTTCTACCAGGCCACTTTCATCGATCACCACCTGTGCCCGCTGTTCCGCGCTGCTGGCATCAGGACTTCCGGCTTGAAGGAGTAGCATCTGCAACGCCGGCTTGCTCTGGGCGCAAGCCGGCTCAAAGGTCAGTGCCAGGAACCGATCGTGACCCAGTACGAGGATCAAGGCCTGGTCTTCCGGTGTGGCGAGGACAACCTCGATGTCGTTGGACACGCTCAGACTCTCAGCCTCTGCTTGAAAGGTCAGCGGCCGCCCAGTATCATCTTTGCCACGCATCCTGATGACAGGCACATACCCGGCCTGCCTCACTGTCACCCCCGGGAGCATGACAGGGTGTCCAGTACTCACCATGCCTTGTCCGACTGCAGCCCCATCCTGTAGCCAAGTGACCTTGCTCCCATAATCGAGCAGCCGCCCGACCTCATCCTGCCGCACTTCAAACTCATCCAGGCGGACCATAAGGCCCGTACCGCGGCCTACCGAATGGCTCTCTCCAGGAGCAGGTTGCCAATCCTGAGCTTGCCAGCCCCAACTGCTCACGACTCCCATGCCAAGCAGCATTGCCAGTAGAGCGCCGTAGACAACCGGCTCAGCCCAAAGGGCCGGTGCCCGCCTGACAGCCACCCGATTTGAGTTTGCCAAGCCAGGAACATCGATCCAACTATAGCCGGTTTGGTCAAGGACCTCGCAAAGTCGGGGCAGGGCAGTCTGAGGAGAATGTGAACTATACAGACGGATCCGGGGCGCGTATCTCCCCCACGAGGCAAAATCAGCGGCAGCCCATCGCTTTTGAACAGCGGCTTTCCAGGCCAGACTGGCTGTTTCCACACACCATACAAACAGGGTCAGCCCAGTCAAAGCCAGCAGCATGTGGAACCAGAACGCATGGTAGACGTCAAACAGGCCCATCGCATAGATGAGGCCGCTCGCTTGACCGAGGACGCCTAGCTGAAGCGCGAGCCAGGCCTGAGGGTCATCCACCGCTTGCGGGGGTATCTGTGGGATGACCGTGCCCAGCACCACAGCCAGGGCGACAAAGCCCAACAACACCATCAGGGCCTGGGGGAAGGCAAGGACTCGCCATATCAGGCTCAGCGGTTCGGGCCTTGGCCCTGAGCCTGAATCCACAGGAGCCTCAGCCCCAGGGCCGGCGGTGTCGGTTGGCCGTGAAGTTGGGGTATCCTCAGTCATCGGTTCCGTTCTTGGGCATGGTTCCAAATGCGGGTGGAACCCGCGTTTTGCGCCACACCTTAAGAAGACAGTTTTCCGCAGTCACATGATTGGACAGGATCTGAAATCCTCAGCCAGGGCAGACGAAAGGCCCCAACCGAAACCTGGGTGCCAGGCGTTGTTGGGGCCTGTCGCTATAGGTACTGAGCCACCCAAGGGACTTGAACCCTTAACCTGGCGCTTACGAAGCGTCTGCTCTGCCGTTTGAGCTAGGGTGGCATCGCACCGGAACCCGGCCGATGACAGGGTCATTATACCAGCCTTGCCGCCAGATCGCAAATTGGATGCGGGGAAAGTGTCCTGCCGTCGTTGCGGCTACCGCCAGATCCTCAGCCTTTTCCGAAATTCAACTAAGCCTCGGTTTGTTCCCGATCGTTTTGGTGCTTCACCACAGCCTTGATGAAGGACTGAAACAATGGATGAGGGCGCGTGGGCCGTGACTTGAGTTCAGGATGGAACTGAGAGCCCACCATAAAGGGATGGTCCACTAGTTCACCGATTTCCACCAAACGACCATCAGGCGACAGCCCCGAAAAAACCATGCCCGCAGCGGCCAACAGGTTACGATAGGCATTGTTCACTTCAAAGCGGTGACGGTGCCGTTCCTGTATCAATTCGGCGTGCTCGTAAGCTTTTGCTGCCCTGGTGTTGGGCACCAGTTGGCACGGGTACAGCCCCAAGCGCATAGTCCCCCCCATCTCGGCGATATCCCGCTGATCCGGCATGAGGTCAATTACCGGGTACTCGGTCTTTATGTCAAATTCGGTAGAGTTGGGTTCGTCACTTCTCAGGGCGGTGCGGGCCAGATCGATAACCATGACCTGGAGGCCCAAACAGAGTCCCAGATAAGGCACCCGGTTCTCCCTGGCGAAGCGTGCTGCCGCCACCTTGCCTTCGATGCCACGGTAGCCAAAGCCTCCCGGCACGACGATACCATCGAGGTCGTTTAGCCTCTCTACGCCATGGCGTTCAATTTCCTCTGCGTTGATCCAGTCTATCTTTACAGCCACATCGTGGCGCAAGCCGGCGTGGTACAGCGCCTCCCGCACACTGAGATAGGCATCGTGCAGTTCAACGTACTTGCCCACCATCCCTACCCGTACTGGCCGTTTGGAACGTTGTTCGCGCATAGATTCCACAACAGCTTTCCAGCCATCGAGATTGGGAGGATGAGCCGAAGCCAGCCCCAAGCGCTCGACCAAGTAATCACCAATGCCGGCTTCTTCCAGAATCAATGGTACTTCATAGATAATTGGTGTCGTGACCAGCGAGATGACAGCCCGCTTCTCCACATCACAGAAGAGAGCGAGTTTGTCTCGCACACCATCATCAATGGCATAGTCTGAGCGGGCGACAATGATGTCGGGCTGGATGCCGATCCCTCGCAATTCACGAACGCTGTGCTGGGTGGGCTTGGTCTTGATCTCGCCCGTGGAGGAGATGTGCGGTAGCAATGTCACGTGGATATAGACCGTGTTCTCCCGTCCAACGTCCACGCGCATCTGGCGGATGGCCTCCAGGAAGGGCAGGCCCTCAATGTCCCCCACAGTGCCGCCGATCTCAACAATGACTACTTCAGCGCCGCTCACACGTCCCACCAGACCGATGCGGCGCTTCATCTCATTGGTGACATGGGGGATCACCTGAATCGTTCCGCCAAGATAGTCGCCGCGGCGCTCTTTGGCGATCACCTCGGCATACACCTGGCCTGAAGTGACATTGCTAGCTCCCGTCAGGTTCTCGTTGATAAAGCGCTCATAGTGACCCAGATCCAGGTCCGTCTCTGCGCCATCATCGAGAACGAATACTTCTCCATGTTGATATGGCGACATGGTGCCGGGATCTACGTTCAAGTAGGGGTCGAGTTTTTGAATGGCGACCCGAACCCCACGGCTCTTGAGGATCCGCCCAATAGCAGCAGCGGTTACGCCCTTGCCTACAGAAGAGGCCACGCCGCCCGTACAAAAGATATACTTTGTCATTCTCTAGCACCCCAATGCTGTTCAGCGACTACCAACCAGGCCCTGATGTTCGACTATGGCCGAAGCCACAGGCTATTGCCCACCACCCTCAACGTGCCGGTACAATCGTTCGTAGATGATATATCCCTGATAGACCCTCTGAAGATATACCCGGGACTGGTCGAAGGCGATGGCCTCTACAAAAAAGTCTAGATCGTCGCCGCCAGCCTCCAGCCAGCGACGTGTGTTGCCTGGCCCGCCGTTGTAGGCAGCCAAGGCCACCAAGATCTGTTCTTCAAACACGTTCATCTGAACTGCCAGGTAGTAGGCTGCAAACTGGACGCTGATCGAGGGCCGGTAGAGATCCTCCACAGTGAAACCCTCCACGCCCAGGCTGCGCGCAATCCCTCTCCCCGTAGCCGGCATCACCTGGCCCAAGCCCCGCGCACCAGCATAGGACTCGGCGGTAGGTTCAAAAAGGCTTTCCTGCCGGATCAGGGAGGCCAGGATCAGAGGATCCAAGCCTCGCATCTGAGCCTCGCTTGAAAGCAGATCGGTATAAGCCAAGGGATAGGCCAACCGCTGTACCTCCGCGGGCGCGCTATAGATGGAACCTTGCGGCCACAGTGCCGCCACTCGGAGAGCAGAACGCGCGGCTAACCCGTGAAATCCCTGCTCGCGCAGAAAAAAGGCCAGTTGGGTCAATAGCAGAGGATCGTCCCAAGCTGAGGCACGAACTCGGTCGAATGCGTCGACGGCATTTTCCCGTAGCCCAACGGCCAGCAATGCCGCCCCCCGCTCCAGGTCGAGGTCACTGGCCAGGGATGCGGGCATTTCGAGCGAGTCGGTACTGTCCGGCACCTGCGCCCAGTCTTTCAACCAAGCCAACACATCCTCCTGAGCCTCGGCCTCACTCCAGGATACCAGATTCAGATCATTGGTGATAAAGCGTGTCGCCGTCAGTGACTCCCCGGCGCGGATCTGATTCACGCGTAGGGCGTAATAGACATTCGGCGCCTCAGCGACGAGCTGGTCCCAATAATCGCCGTATTCTTGGGATTCAGGTGTGACACCGAGCTTGCCCAGCCAGTAAAGGCTCTTGTCCCGGTAGGAAGACGTGGTATAGGTGTTCACCAGAAGCTGCCAGTCAGCCACTGCCTTGTCCAGGCTTCCAAACCGATAGTGAGCCAGGCCCGCCCGCCATAGGGCTTCCTGAGCATCCTTGGTGCCTGGGAAACTCGCTTGCATGTCCTCATAGAGTGCCGCGGCTCTGGCGTAATCGCCCTCACGCTCACGGACCGTGGCTGCTTGCCAGAGTGCCTGCGGGGCCAGCTCATGAGATGGGAATGCTTTTGCCAGGTCTTGATAGATCTTGATGGCCTGGTTGCTGCGCCCCAGCCATGCCTGTATGTCAGCCACCTCCATCCGGGCAAGGACCCTCCAACTGCTTTCTGGATGATCCGCGAGCAAGCGATTCAGCGTCTCCAAGGCTGCACCCGCCTGGTCGAGGTCACGGTACGCCTGGGCTTTGCGATAGAGAGCCTCGTCAGTCTTTTCGGCGGGGCCCGTCGACAGGTAGCGGTCAAAGGCCCGGATGGCAGCGGTGGTTGCGTCCGGGTGGTTCTTGCCGGCCCAATAGTCCACGAGACCGCGCTGAAACTCGTCTACCTCA
Organism: uncultured Chloroflexia bacterium; assembly: GCA_963700285.1. GTDB lineage: Bacteria > Chloroflexota > Anaerolineae > JAAYZQ01 > JAAYZQ01 > CAWANP01. Next base: position 985,070 of record CAVOXA010000010.1, read on the forward strand.
ATGCCTGCGTCTACCAACTCTTTCAGAGAAAGATAGGCGGAATCCGCTTGCGGATAGTTGTCCACGGCATGACGGTAGCGAGCATGAGCAGCCGTCGTCTGACCGGCAGCAGCCAGAGCCTGCCCAGCCAAGTATTCTGTGTCGGCCCGTTGGTAGTCAAAGCTGGCAAGAGGAAGCATCGCATCATACTCGGCCACGGCAGCCTCATAGTTCTCAAGGGCCAGGTAAGCAGCCGCTGTCTTTTCCCGGAGGATGAGCCGGGTAGATCTGTCATTGGTTGCAGCAAGTCCCTGTTGATAGGCATCAATGGCTGCCTCAATATCTCCCTCGGCGTTGAGACAGTCTCCGAGCCACCCCTGTACCATGTCAGCCAAGACAGTATCTTCTGCCAGATAGATCCGGTAGTGGGGGATAGCCTGGGAGCACTGTGCGGCCGCATGGTAGGCGTGAGCCAGCATGAGCACCGCTTGGGGCAGGCGGGGGTCATCCGGGTGGTTGGCAACAAAGACTTCCCAGGCTGCGGCAGCGTCCGCATAGTCACGATTCAGCAGGTAACTCTCAGCCAGACGATAGCGTGCCTGCCTGATCTGCTCGGGCGTGGGGGAATCGTCCAACAGGGCAAGATAGGCAGAGATCGCCTTGTCATAGTCACCGTTGGACTGGTATCGCTGGGCTGCCTCCAGTTGTGCGTCGGGTTGAGGGCTTGGCGTGGAGGTCATGGTCGAAGTCGGTGTCCAAGTTGGACTGATGGTGTCTGTCGAGGCCGGGGTCAGGGTTGGAGTTGATGTCCGAGCTGGTCTGGTTGTATTTGTCGGTCTCGGAGCCGGTGTAGAGGGTGCTGCTTCGGTTGGCGCGGCATCCAAGATCACTTGCAGCGGGGTCGAGGTTGGAATGGGGGTCTCGCTAGGCATCGCCATGGCGCTGCGTACTTGGGTGGTGGCAAGAGTCAGCGGGGCAGCCATCGCCGCTGGGGTCGGTGTGGCCGCTGACGCCACTGTGGATGTTGGCGGGGCGTCTGTGCAACCCACCAACAACACACAAGTTCCAAGCGCCATCAACAGGAGAAACTCTATTGACAGCTTGGGACGTTGTTGCATGGGCCCATTATCTCCCTAAAGGCGAACCTTGTCAATTCCACCACCAGCCTGATCTTGGACGCCTTGCGCATTCTCGGCTGCACCCGGTGGATGCATTGTGGTCCTGAATCAGGCAGTCAATGAATGGGCCTCCGGTACATCAGCCTACCCAATGGTCCCGTGGATTTTGACAAATGGGACCGAGTATGCTACCATTCCCACCGCAATAACTAACCTGGACACTCATCCAGAGGGGTGGAGGGACCGGCCCTATGAAACCCCGGCAACCAGTTGCTCGCTCGACGCTGGGCGAGGACCGTGGTGCCAATTCCGGCAGGGTACAAAAGCACGCAGCAACTGCTGGCGAACCCTGAGAGATGAGAGGCGGCATATCGCCAAAAGCTCTCATCGTGGGAGCTTTTTTTGTGCAGTGAGGAGGGTACCTGTGCGCACGATAGAGTGGAATGATACCGCGGACGGAGACCAACTGGCCGGTACAGTCAAGATGATTGACCAACGCCTTCTGCCCCTAGAGTTCGTCGTCGTTGAGTTTGACGACTACCGGCACGTGGCCGTGGCCATCAAGGAGATGTACATCCGGGGTGCGCCAGCCATTGGCGCAGCCGCAGCCTTTGGCATGGCGCTGGCAGCTCAGCAGAGCGAAGCGACCACGCCCAAGGATCTGATGGTTGACCTCGACACAGCAGCCAGCGTCATCCGCGCTACTCGCCCCACGGCAGTGAACCTCTTCTGGGCAGTAGATCTCATGTTGCGGACAGCACAAGGCTCCACACAGGCGAATGTAGCGGGCATCGTTCAGGATTTGATCGCTGAGGCAAAGCGTATCGCCGACGAGGATGTGGAGATCAACCGCCGCATGGGTGCTCACGGGGCAACCCTCGTCGAGGAAGGTACTGACAGGGCCTGCAACATCTTGACCCACTGCAACGCCGGCGCCCTGGCCACAGTGGACTACGGCACCGCCCTGGCTATAGTCCGCGCTGCCCACGAGCAGGGCAAGCAGATCCATGTGTGGGTCGACGAGACAAGACCCCGGTTGCAGGGCGCCCGGCTGACATCGTGGGAATTGATGAACGAAGGCATACCCATGACCCTCATTGCCGACAACGTGGCAGGTCATCTGATGCGCACCGGCCAAGTTGACATCGTCTTTGTTGGCTCGGACCGGACTGCGGCCAACGGCGACGTGGCCAACAAGATTGGTACTTACAAGCTGGCGGTACTGGCCAAGGAGAATGGCATACCCTTCTACGCTGTGGTGCCCACCTCTACGATAGACCTATCGGTACCCACCGGCGATGACATCCCCATCGAGGTGCGGGAAGACCGGGAGGTGACCCACGTTCGCGAATGCCAGGTCGCACCTGACGGTGTGCAAGTCTTGAACTTGGCTTTTGACGTGACACCCCACCGCTATGTAACCGGTATCATTACCGAGAACGGCATTGCCTATCCCCCCTTCAAACGAAGCCTGCAGAGAATGGTTGAGACCTGTCCAGAGACATCCGTCGAGGCCCAAGTCAAGGAGCCTGTCCAGAGGGAATCCCAAGGGGCTAGCCGAAGGAGATGAGCAAGTCATTTGAGGCAGGACTTCGGTCACTTGCTGCGGGAAGCCTGCCTCACACCGACCCAGCGATTGCTTGCCGGCTCGCGTCGGAAGCGTTGGACATCCCAACTTGGCCCCAACTGCCGCGGCGATCGTTCCTGGAGAACATGTATGTCCAGTACAGTGAGCAATTCCCTGGCATAGTTGTGAATGGGGGCCGGATCTATGTAGATCGAGCTCAGGATCTGGATCCCGCTCTCGAAAAGCTGTATATCGCCTACTTGATGAACGACCTGGAGCACGCGGCTATCAGCACTGACTATGCCGCGGGGCTGCATTCATTTCTGAAACCGGATCTAGACCGGTCGCCGCCTTCTAAAACTGGCAGGGACAGACGATCTCTGGTCAAGGGCCAGGTGACGGGGCCGGTGAGTTGGGGGCTGACGGTGGTGGATCAGAACCGGAAGCCTGTGCTCTATGACGACGTTTTGGCCGAAGCGGTAGCCAGTCATCTGCGACTCAAGGCCACGTGGATGGAGCAAAAGTTACGCAAGTTGTCCCCTCAGACCCTCATTTTCCTGGACGAGCCCTATATGAGTAGTATCGGCTCGGCCTTCTTTTCCCTGAACCGTGAACAGGTCATCGCCCTGATGGAAGAGGTCTTTGCCGGGATTGAGGGTCTGAAAGGCGTGCATTGCTGTGGCAACACCGACTGGTCGCTGCTGCTATCCACCAGTGTGGATATCCTCAACGTGGATGCCTACAACTATGCCAAAGCCCTGGCGCTCTATCCTGAAGATGTGGGTGCCTTCCTGGAGCGGGGCGGCGCTATTGCCTGGGGCATCGTCCCATCTAGTGATCAGGCACTGGACGAGACGGTGGGCAGTCTGGTGGATCGATTCCATCACACCATTGGCCTCTTGACGGCTAAAGGATTGCATCAGGATGATTTATTGGCCTCGGCCCTGATCATGCCCTCCTGTGGCTGTGGCTCGCTGGCGGTCGAGACAGCGGAACGGGTGCTAGAATTGACTGTCGGAGTGGCAGAGGCACTGCAACAACGGTATGGATAGCTACAGCGGGACGAACTGCACAGACAAGAGAAAGATGCTGTCTCCAAGAGGATCGGGTCCGCACAGAGAGGAAGAAGACGCAGTCACATGAGTATCGTCATCACCGGTTCCGTTGCATACGATTATCTGATGTCCTTCCCCGGTCGTTTCAGCGAGCATATCTTGCCGGAACAGATCCACCAGGTGAGCCTTAGCTTTCTGGTAGATACGATGCACAAACGCCGGGGCGGCACCGCTCCCAATATCGCCTACACTCTGGCCCTGCTGGGCGAGCGTCCGACAGTAATGGCCACGGTCGGCCAGGATTTTGGCGAGTATCGCGCTTGGTTAGAGGCTGCCGGTGTGGATACGTCTGCCATGGTAGAAACGGACGATGAGTTTACCTCTTCTTTCTTTGTCAATACCGATCTGGACAACAACCAGATAGCCAGCTTTTACATCGGTGCCATGGGCAAGGCCGACTCTTTGTCCTTCAATGACTTGGATTCCGAAGCCATCGAGATAGCCATCATCTCGCCCAACGCCCCGGCGGCCATGGTCAAATATGCTCGTGAATGCCAGGCATTGGAGATCCCCTACATTTATGATCCCAGCCAGCAGATCATCCGGCTCAGTGCCGAGGAACTGTTGGAAGGCACCCGTGGGGCACGGATGCTTATCGTAAATGAGTACGAGTTCGGCATGATCAGGAACAAGACCAACTTGACGGAAGAGGAATTGCTCGCCCTACCTGATACGACCATCATCACCCAAGGCGAGGAAGGGTCAACTATCTATCTGGGCGACCGGACGCTGTCTATTCCCGTCGTGTCGCCGGATCCCCTGGTCGAGCCAACCGGTGTAGGCGACGCCTACCGAGCTGGGATTATCAAGGGCATCCTGCACGGGTTCTCCTGGGAGACGACAGGCCGCATCGCCGCCTTGGCCGCCACCTACGTCCTGGAGCAACAGGGCACACAGAATCACGCTTTTGCGCTGGACGAGTTCACGGCGCGCTACCGGCAGGTGTTCGGAGACGCGCCGGAATTAGATTCCCTGGAACGGTCAGCCAATTCGCGCGCATTTCAGCAGAAAAGCAAACCAATCTTGTTTAAGGAGTAAATACGTGACGACAGAATATGATGTAAAAGACCTTGGCTTGGCCGACGCCGGCCAGCGCCGTGTCGAATGGGCCGAGCAGGAGATGCCGGTATTGCGCCTGATCCGCGAGCGGTTTGAGCGCGAGAAGCCACTGGCAGGTATCCGCATTGCTGCCTGCTTGCACGTGACCACCGAGACGGCCAACCTGATGCGCACCCTCAAGGCTGGAGGTGCAGATGTGCGACTCTGCGCCAGCAACCCCTTGAGCACGCAAGACACCGCAGCAGCAGCCCTGGTGGCCAAATACGATGTGCCAGTGTTTGCCATCAAGGGTGAGGACCACGAAACCTACTACCGCCATATCCATCAGTCCATTGAGCACGGACCTCAGCTAACGATGGACGATGGAGCCGATACCGTGGGGGTGCTGCACAGAGACCGTACCGACCTGCTGGACGGCATCATCGGGGGCACAGAAGAGACGACGACTGGCGTCATCCGCCTGCGGGCCATGGCTGCCGATAACGTGCTCCGCTATCCCATCGTGGCCGTCAACGACGCCACGACCAAACACTTTTTCGACAACCGCTATGGTACCGGCCAGAGTACCATCGATGGCATTCTCCGCGCCACCAACATTCTGTTGGCTGGGAAAACCGTGGTCGTGGGTGGCTACGGCTGGTGCAGTCGTGGGATCGCGATGCGGGCCGAGGGCATGGGCGCCAATGTGATTGTCACCGAGGTAGATCCCTTGCGTGCCCTGGAAGCGGTAATGGACGGCTACCGCGTAATGCCCATGCTGGAAGCGGCCAAGGTCGGCCATCTCTTTGTGACCTCTACGGGAGATAAGGACGTGATCGACAGTCAGCACTTTGAGGTGATGAGGGACGGCGCAATCGTGGCCAATTCAGGTCACTTTAACGTCGAGATCAACATCCCGGCGTTGAAAGATCTGGCGGTTTCTGTGCACGAGCCACGACCTTTTGTCGAGCAGTTCACCTTGGCCGATGGCCGCCGCATCTCGCTTCTGGGTGACGGTCGCCTTATTAACCTCGCTGCTGCAGAGGGACACCCATCTGCAGTGATGGACATGAGTTTCGCCAACCAAGCGCTCTGCGCTGAGTACATGGTCCAGCATGCTGACGAATTGGAACGGACCGTATACCCCGTGCCGGAACAAATTGACAAGGATATCGCCCGCCTCAAGCTCGAGGCCATGGACATCGAGATCGACGTCCTGACTCCCGAGCAAGTCAAATACCTGGCCTCGTGGCAGGAGGGAACATAGAACCCGGCTTCCTGACGGGGAAGCCGGGACAGCAACCCTACGCAAAGGAGAAACAGTATGACTACGACCTTTATGACCTCACCAAAGCACTTTTTCACCTCCGAATCGGTCACCGAGGGCCATCCAGACAAAATCTGCGACCAGATTTCAGATGCTGTGTTGGACGCAATGATCGCCGACGATCCTGATGCCCGAGTAGCGTGCGAAACCGCCGTCACGACCGGCCTGGTGCTGGTGATGGGCGAGATTACCACCAGCACCTACGTCGACATCAACAGCCTGGTGCGCGATGTGGTCTGGGATATTGGCTACACTCGGGCCAAATTCGGCTTTGACGGTGAGACCTGCGGTGTCTTGGTGTCTATTAAGGAACAGAGTGGAGATATTGCCTTAGGCGTGGACAAGGCGCTGGAAGCCAAGCTCGGGGAGATGGGCGAGGAGGAAATCGAATCCCTCGGCGCCGGTGACCAGGGCATGATGGTTGGTTTCGCCTGTACCGAGACGCCGGAATTGATGCCCATGCCCATCATGTTTGCCCACAAGCTTTGCCGCAGGCTGACCCAAGTACGAAAAGAAGGGGTCCTGCCTTATCTACGGCCTGATGGCAAGAGCCAGGTGACGATCGAGTACGAGTACGGCAAGCCCAAGCGCGTGGAGGCGGTCGTCATTTCGACCCAGCACTCGGCCGACGTGGATCAGGGCAAAATCCGCGACGATATCATCCGGCGGGTTATCAAGTACGTGGTACCCAATGGCATGATGGATGAAGACACAAAGATCTATGTCAATCCCACGGGCCGCTTTGTCGTAGGCGGTCCCAAGGGCGATGCCGGCGTCACAGGTCGCAAGATCATTGTGGATACCTACGGCGGCATGGCCAGCCACGGCGGCGGCGCCTTCTCGGGCAAGGATCCAACCAAGGTAGACCGCTCAGGAGCCTACTATGCCCGTTACGTAGCCAAGAACGTGGTAGCGGCCGGACTGGCCGATCGCGTGGATCTGCAGGTGAGCTATGCCATCGGCGTGGCCCAGCCCCTTTCACTGGCCGTAGAGACTTATGGCACCGGCCAGGTATCTGAAGAGACGATCCTGGGGCTGATCGACAAGCACTTTGACTTCCGACCGGCGGCCATCATACAGGAACTGGACCTGCGACGGCCCATTTATCGCGCGACGGCTGCCTATGGTCATTTTGGCCGGGACGATATCGATGCCCCGTGGGAGCTCACCGACAAGGCTGACATCTTGCGTCAGGAAGCGGGACTGTAATTCAATACGGAGCGGGCGGCCCACACCAAGGCCGCCCGCCGTTCAACTATTTTCACCCAGCATCATTCCCCGTTGTTACCTCACCGGTCAGATAGTGTTTCAAGGAAGCCTCGAGCACGTAGCCACCGCAACATCTCCAGCAATGCCTCGTCACGCTGGCGAATGACCCGCGCCTCCTGACCCGGTGGCCAGTCATAGAATCCTTTGCCGGCTTTCGCGCCCAGCTCGCCGCGCGTGACCTTGTCCCGGATCAACTGCATGGGCTCAGTTGAGCGGTTCAACTCCGGAAGCAAGTACGTTTGGATCGCCAGCGTGAGATCCAGACCACCCAAATCGGCAGTCTCCAACGGACCGACAAAGGGAAATCGCAGGCCAAAGCTCAACCTGGCGATACGATCGACGTCCTCAGGGGTGGCGATACCCTCAGCAACGATGGCGATGGCCTCCCGGCGCAAGGCATGCTGCAGGCGATTTCCGACAAAGCCAGGAACATCTTTCCTGACCAATGCAGGGCACTTGCCGGCGGATTCTAGAAGCGTACAGGTAGCTTTGACAACTTCATCCGAAGCAAGATCTCCAGGCATGACTTCTACGACAGGGATGAGGTAGGGAGGATTCCAAAAGTGTGTCACCAGGAACCGTTCCGGATGCTTGAGGACAGCCGCCATGTCGCGGACACAATACCCAGAGGTCGTACTGGCAATAAGCATACCGGGCGGGCAATGCTCCTCCAACTGCCGCAGCACATCGTGTTTGACAGCGAGATTCTCAATGACAGCCTCGACCACAAAGTCGGCCTCGGAAGCTGCTTCAGCCAAATTGGGCGCCCAATCGATACGTTCAAGCACACTTGCGACCCGGTTCTTTTCGCCCGGGCTGGCCCCCAGACAGGTCTCGAGGTTCACCTCGATGCGCTGGATGGCATTGCCAAGAACACGGGCATCCGAATCGGTCATCACCACCGGAAAACCAGCCAGGGCAAACAGTTGAGCTATGCCATGCCCCATGGTTCCAGCTCCAATGATCGCTATCTTGTTGATCTCCATATGATTCTCCTCAAGGGTCATCCGTTTTTGCTACACGATCTGATTCGGCCAAAGATGCGCACCCATCGAGCGAGCGACAATCTCCCTGCATATCTTCAGCCCATTGCCACTATTGGTCATAATCACAACCCCAGATCCCAGCTCCCTACATCCAATGGCGAATGCCTGGATCCCTGAGGATTTGCCATGTTGCCAAAGAAAGACAGCGTTGTCACTCTGTGTTATGCCCCATCCCAGGCCCCAAGAGATGGAATCACTAATCTTGATCTGCGATCTCGACATCTCATTCGTCAGCATCTCGCTCAGGTGGGAAGCGTTCTCTCCAGGGGGCTGGATGATCTCAATGATGAATTTCGCAAAGTCAGTTGGTGTGCTGAAAAGGCTACCAGCCGCGTTGCTGAAGCGGATGCGTTGGGTGAAAGGCATGCCCTTTTCGTCATGAGCTTCAGCGGCTCCTCTAATGTCGTCGCGTGCGCATACGAAGCGGCTAGCGTGCATCTCAAATGGGACTAGAAGGTTCGCTTCCATGTACTTAGCCACCAATTGACCAGATAGGTGCTCTATGACCTTCTGCAGGTAGACGTAACCCTCGCCAGAATACGAGAATCTCTCCCCAGGGGCAAACAGCATGTGCAGCGACTGGCCACTCGGTCGCCAGTTTGGCAAGCCAGAGGTATGGGACAGGACATGGCGCATCGTGATGAGGTTCAGTCGGCGCTCGTCGGCTATGTAGGGCTCGGGCAGGTACTTGGTCAACGGGGTATCCAAGTCCAGCAAACCTGTCTGGCACATACGGAGAGCAGCATAAGCAAACGCAGGTTTGCTCAGCGATTGGGCCGAGAAGACCGTGTCAGTCGTGACAGCTTCTCCCGAAAGCGTGCTCTTGGTCCCAAAACCTTGGGCCCAGAACAGCTCTGCGTCTTTGACCAGGGCGATGGAAAGTCCTGGGATTACAAAGCCTTCCATCCAGATGGGGATCAGCGCTTTTAGATCGGCAACGAGCATGCCGGCAGAAACTGCCGCCATGATCACGTTCCGACAACAAAGGCGCCATCCACCCGCATCACAGCGCCTGAGACAAAACTCGCCTCGTCAGATGCCAGGAAGAGATAGACATTGGCCACCTCCCGTGACCGGCCCATCCGCCCCAGGGGGATGCGAGCCCGCATCGCCTCCAAGACCTTTTCAGGCATCGAGTCGAGGATTTCAGTGGCAATGAGTCCCGGCGCCACCGCGTTGACCCGGATATTATGGCGCCCAAACTCGCGGGCCCAGACCTTGGTCATTCCGATCACGCCGGCCTTGGTAGCGACATAGTTCGTCTGGCCAAAGTTGCCATCCAAGCCCACGACAGAGCTGGCGTTGAGGATCACACCCCCTCCCTGCCGGATCATATAGGGCGCAACGGCTTGGGTACAGTTGAACACTCCTTTGAGATTGACGGCAATGACCCGGTCAAAATCGGCCTCGGTCATCTGCTTCACCAACTCACCATCCTTGACCTTGACCAGCGCGGCATCGGCCAGAATCCCGGCGTTGTTGACCAGCACATCGATCTGGCCCAGCTTTTCTGCGACATCATCCACCCAGGCCTGTACGGCTTCCCTGTCGGCGACGTCTACCTTGTAGAACGTGACTTTGGGTCCAAGCTCCTGAACTACAGCTTGGCCCGCCTCCTCTCGCACATCGCAGATAACGACCTGGGCCCCTTCTTCCAGAAAACGCTCCGCCGTGGCTTTGCCAATCCCGGCCGCACCACCGGTGATGAGGGCTACTTTGCCTTCGAGACGCATGTCCCTGCCTCCCTTCTCTGGTGTATTTTGAGCACGAAACGGCATCATGGTACCCTACTCCAGGGGCATTGTCAAACCCTGCAGCACTACAGCGTGATGGATCAAGCTGCCTACGATAGCAAGACAGGGCCTTCAACTAGAAGGGGATTGAAGACGGGGCATAAATCAGTCAGATCTCTGCGGATGGGCCTTTGATTCCACCCGATTGGACAAATCCCGGTCAAAGATGTATAATTCGGGACCTTAGCTTCAATGGGGAGGCCACCGTGAAAGAGCGGATCGTCCAACCTGAAGGATCGGGGACCGGCGGTGTCGTCGTATATTGTCTAAGCAGGCACCTCAGGAGCTAGATGACAGGCTTGAACACAATGAGGTGCCTTTGTGATCCAAGAGAGGGTAGCGACGTGAAAGAGATTGACGCAAAGCAGATTACGGAAACCGTCGCCCAATTGTGCATCGAGAGCAACTATAATCTGGGTGAAGATGTATTGGCCGCGCTACGCTCCTACCGCGAGGCGGAGGTCTCGCCGGTTGGACGTGAGGTATTGGATCAAATCCTCGAGAACGCAGACATTGCCCAAAAGGAGCAAGTCCCCCTCTGCCAGGATTGTGGCCTGACCGTTGTTTTTTTGGAACTCGGCCAGGATGTGCATATCGCCGGTGGTGACCTGAACGAGGCCATCGCCGAGGGGGTACGCCAAGGATACGAAAAAGGCTACCTTCGCAATTCCATGGTGAACCAGCCTTTCTCCGCTCGGATCAATACCAATGACAATACTCCACCCGTTGTCCATACCACCATCGTGCCTGGCAATGAACTCAAGATTACCGTGGCCCCAAAAGGTGGTGGCAGCGAGAACATGAGCCGGTTAGCCATGCTCAAGCCCGCCGATGGGCGTGAGGGGGTGGTCGACTTTGTGGTCGAGTCGGTGCGGCGAGCGGGGGCCAACCCCTGCCCGCCGATCATTGTCGGTGTGGGTATCGGCGGTTCAGCCGAGAAGGCGATGTGGTTGGCCAAGTATTCGCTCCTGCGCCAAGTGGGCCAGCCCAACCCTGATCCCGAAGTTTCTGAACTGGAAGCCGACATCCTGGTTCGAGTGAATCGCATCGGCATCGGGCCACAGGGCTTTGGCGGCCGCACCACGGCGTTGGCGGTACACGCGGAGACCTTCCCATGCCACATTGCCAGCCTGCCCGTTGCTGTCAATATTCAGTGCCACTCTGCCCGGCACAAGGAGGCGATGCTGTGAAGCTAACAACCCCCTTGACGGATGACGCTATCGAAAAACTCCACGCCGGCGACAAGGTCAGTATCACCGGTGTCATCTATGTTGGGCGAGACGCAGCCCATAAGCGCATCGTGGCAAGTATGGATGCCGATGAGCAGTTGCCCTTTGATCCTCAAGGCCAGATCATCTATTACATGGGCCCCGCTCCGGCCAAACCGGGCGATCCCATCGGCTCAGCGGGTCCGACGACCAGCTACCGCATGGATCCCTACGCTCACCGCCTCATGGAGGCAGGGCTGAAGGGCATGATCGGCAAGGGCAACCGTTCCGTGCCGGTACGCGAGGCAATGCAGAAGCACAAGGCGATCTATATGGGCGCCATTGGTGGGGCAGGGGCTCTCATCGCCAAGAGCATCAAAAAGGCAGAGGTGATTGCCTACGACGATCTGGGTGCCGAAGCGCTCCGCCGGCTGGAGGTGGAGGACTTTCCGGCCATTGTGGTGAACGACATCCATGGCGGCGACGCCTACGAGGATGGATTGCGGGAGCACAATCAGGAATAGGGGGCAGCGATGAGGGTCCGGCTATCGGCAGAATCGGTGCACAGCGAGCTGGTGCACCGCATCGAAGAGTACAGTGGTCAAGACCTGATGGCCTGCTATCAGTGTGGAAAATGTGCTGCCGGATGCCCGGTGGCCTTTGCCATGGACATACTCCCCAGCCAGGTGATCCGCTATGCCCAGTTGGGCCTTGTTGATCGGCTGCTCGACAGCCAGACCATCTGGCTGTGCGCAGCCTGCCAGACCTGTTATACCCGCTGCCCCAAGGGTATCGATCTGAGCCGGATCATGGAAGCCCTTAGAGAGATCGCTATGTATGAAAAAGGTAGTCACATGGACTATGACGACCTGGGCCACGCCATCCCGCCTGAAGAAATGGCTAGCTGGCCGCAGCAGGCCTTCATTGGCGGCTTTCGCAAGTATACAGTATGACGGACAGAATACCCAGCGCCTGCTATCCTACAACCAGTGGCTGCTCGCCCTTGTTTTTCGGATATTGAGAGTGCAATGGGAGGCACGAACCCATGAAGGTACCCTATTTCCCCGGTTGTACCCTCAACACGACCGGCAAGGGCTTTGACAACGCCGTACGGGCTTCGACTGCAGCGGTGGGACTAGAGTTGGTCGAGCTGCCCGAATGGAACTGTTGCGGTGCGACCTATCCCCTCATTGTCGACAACATGCTTGAATTGGCTGCCCCTGCCCACATTCTGGTGGCAGCGCGTGAGGAGGGGAGCACGGTCACGACCGCCTGCACCACATGCTACAACGTCCTGAAGCGGACGAACAGATTTATCCGCGATCACAAAGAGGAACGGGATCGGATCAACGACTTTATCGAAGCCGAATACAGCGGTGAAGTGGAGGTAATGGACATCCTGCATCTGCTGCGTGACCAGATTGGCTTTGATGCTGTCAGGGAAAAAGTACAGAAACCACTCAAAGATCTACAGGTAGCCTCATATTATGGCTGCATGGTGCTCCGCCCGCCCGGCGAAGTCGCTTATGACGACCCCGACCACCCCCGGTCATTGGACGATCTTATGGCCGCTTTGGGTGCCACGCCGGTGGACTTTGCCCACAAGAACGAGTGCTGTGGCGCGTACCTGGCAGTCAAGGATGCCCGGATCACCCGGGAAATGGTCTATACCATTCTTAGATCCGCCCAGGCCGCCGGGGCTGAAGCCGTGGCTACCAACTGTCCCCTGTGCCAATTCAATCTGGACAAGCAACAGGCTGAGATGCGCAAGATCTATGCAGGCTACCAACCCATCCCCATCTTTTACTTCAGCCAGTTGATGGGCCTGGCACTGGGCCTTGACGCCAGCGAATATGGATGGGACCAACACTATATTGACGGGCAGCCGCTCTTGACCGAACGAGGTCTCTGGGCGCACTCTGCGTGAGGTTGGAGAAGGCAACGACTGATGGCAGCTAGCGCCAAGGCACAGAACGAATACAGCAAACGGGTGATGATCGTTGGCGCTGGCATCGCCGGCATGCAGGCTGCGTTGGACATTGCCAGTTCCGGGTACCAAGTGGTGTTGGTGGACCGACTGCCTTCCATCGGCGGTCACATGCACCAGCTCTCCGAAACCTTCCCAACCCTGGACTGCGCCCAGTGCATCATGACGCCGCGTACCGTGGATGTGGGACGCCATGAAAACATCCTGCTCCACGTTTATGCCGAGATCGAGGATATCTCTGGTGAGGTGGGCGATTTCCGGGTACGCATCAGGCGCAAGCCTGCCTTCGTTAACTGGGATGCCTGTACTGCCTGTGGGGAGTGCACCGAAGCATGTCCTCAACTGATACCTGTCGACTTTGATCGCAATATGGAGATGGCTGCGGTGATGCGCAGTGGCAGAGTACGGCACGTCGGTACAGGCAAGGCCATCTATACCTTGTCACCCCAGGCCGTACCCAAAAAACCCGTGATCGATGTCGACTATTGCACCTATTTCCTGCGGGGCAAGTGCCGCATCTGCGAAAAGGTCTGCCCCGTAGGTGCCATCGATTTTGAACAGGAGCCTGCCTGGGTAGAGGAACGCGTTGGGGCCATCATCCTGGCCACAGGCTACGAACTCTATCCTTTGGAGAACCTGGGCGAATATGGTGGTGGTCAGGTGCCAGACGTCATCGACGCCCTGGCCATGGAACGCCTCCTGAGCGCCTCGGGACCAACGGCCGGTACCATGCGCCGCCCTTCCGACGGCCGACAGCCCCGGGAGGTTGTCTGGATCCAATGCGCCGGCTCCCGGGACCCGGAGTTGGGGATGCCGTACTGCTCCAAAATCTGCTGCATGTATAGCGCAAAGCAAGCCATGCTCTACAAACACAAGGTTCACGATGGGCAGGCCTACGTGTTCTATATCGACATCCGCTCGGCGGGAAAGCGCTATGAGGAGTTCATCCAGCGGGCCATGGAGGAAGATCAGGTGCTTTTCGTTCGCGGCAAGGTAAGCAAGGTCTTCCGCGAAGGTGAAAAGGTCATGGTCTGGGGTGTAGATACCCTGACCGACCTGCCGGTTGAAGTAGCTGCTGACCTGGTGGTGGTTTCACCGGCGATGGTTCCTTCTGAAGGCACACGAGAGTTGGGCGCGATGCTGGGGCTCGACGTCGATCAGTTCGGGTGGTGGACCGAAGGAGAGGCAAATCTTGCCCCCCTCGAGACAGCGCAACCCGGCGTTTTCTTGGCCGGAGCCGGGATCGGGCCCAAGGACATCCCTGAAGCGGTCTCACAGGGAAGCGGAGCAGCGGGCAAAGTTCTTTCGCTCCTGCGCCGCTGGGGCAGTCAGGGAGGCCAGGACTGATATCTCTGCCCCATCCCAGGAGGAAGGAATACGGAAGGCTTTGTCACCAGATCCTGCTGATGGCTCCTAACATTCAGCGGTTGGGGTGAGCAACGCGCCAGGCAGTTGGCCGCGGCCATACAGGAAAACGCATGAAGCGCATCGGTGTCTTTGTCTGCCATTGTGGAACGAATATCGCCAGCACGATCGACGTGGAACGTGTGGTTGAAGCGGTACACGAGTTCCCTGATGTCGTGTACGTTATCGACTACAAGTACGTCTGCTCCGATCCTGGCCAACAGCTCATCCGCGATCATATCCGTGATGATAGGCTGGATGCGGTTATTATCGCCGCATGTTCACCGGCCATGCACGAGACGACTTTCCGCAGGACGGCCCAAGCGGCCGGCATCAACCCTTACCAGACCGAGATCGCCAACATTCGCGAGCAGTCGAGCTGGGTTCACCAGACGCAGCAGGAAGCAGCCACCAACAAGGCCATTGAAACCATACGCACTATCGTCGCCAAGGCCCATTACAATCAATCGCTGACCCCACATTTCCTGCCCCTGGTCAAGCGGGCGATGGTAGTGGGTGGGGGCATCGCCGGGATACAGGCCACATTGGACCTGGCCGATGCAGGCTATCCCACTGTACTGGTGGAAAAGGCTGGGCATTTGGGCGGGCGTATGGCAGAACTGTCGTCCCTGTACCTTGATTTCGGTGCAGCACCGGACCTGCTCAGGGAAAAGATCAAAGCGGTCAAGACCCACGCCAACATCCAGGTGATCACTAACGCCGAGGTCGCACAAGTGGGCGGCTATGTCGGAAATTTCGTCGTCACGGTAGAGCAAAAAGCTGACGAGGAGATTTCCTATTCCTTTGACATTGGCGCGATGATTATCGCTACCGGATTTGACCTCTACGACCAGGAACGCCTAGGTGAGTACGGTGGCAAACGCTATCCAGACGTGATCGATGGCCTGCAGTTCGAAGAGATGCTACGTCCCGACGGCCCCACCGGCGGTGAGATCCGCCGCCCTTCGGACGGCAAGATCCCCAGGGATGTAGTGTGGGTGCAGTGTGCTGGCTCCCGGGATCCCGAACTGCACATGCCGTACTGCTCCAAAGTGTGCTGCATGTACGTGGCCAAGCAGACCATCCTCTTCAAACAGCAGGTTCCTGAAGGACAGGCTACCGTCTTTTACATCGATATCCGCAGCCAGGGGAAGGGCTATGAAGAGTTTGTCCAGCGGGCGATGGAGGATTATGATGTGCTCTACCTGCGGGGCAAGGCTTCCAAGGTCTTTCAGGAGCCTGCAATGCCTGTCCCTGAACATCCGCCTGGCGAGAACTCGGTGAGCCTGAGCGACCTGTCGAGAGGCGATGCCAGGAGGAATAGAGCAGGTCCGAATGGGCGAGTTACGGTCTGGGGTGTGGACACATTGACCAATCTGCCGATCGAGGTCGAGGCCGACCTGGTCGTGCTGGCCACAGCAACGGTCCCTCGCGCGGACGCCCAGGCACTGGGCCAGAAGCTGCGGATCAGCACTGACGAGCACGGCTTCTTTAGCGAAGCGCACCCCAAGCTGCGCCCGGTGGAAAGCCTGACAGCGGGCGTCTTTCTCGCCGGGGCAGCCCAGTTCCCCAAGGACATCCCGGAGACGGTGGCTCAAGCAAGTGGCGCCGCAGCCAAAGTGCTCAGCCTGTTCTCTCAGCGACAGATGGTCCAGGAACCAACCATTGCTTATGTGGAGCCCGATCTCTGCTCTGGCTGCGGTCTTTGCATCCCATCGTGTCCTTACGATGCGCGCATGATGCACGATTGGCAACACATCGCCATAGTGAACACCGCCCTGTGCCAGGGTTGCGGGGCTTGCACCATGGTCTGTCCCAACAAGGCTTGCCAGGTGCGCAACCTAGCCCACCGGCAGATCCTCTCGATGATGGAGGCCTATCTGTAGCAGCAAGCCAGCAAGTACTGAGACAAGAAGGTCATGCTCAAGGAAAATACCATGCAGCCCGATCTAACCTTCATCGGACAGGTCAGCGAACTGAGCCAGCAGAACGTAAGCCGCTGCTACTACTGCCTGCGCTGCTCGGCAGGCTGCCCGTCGGCTTACGCCATGGAATACACGCCGGCCCAGATCTTGCGTTTGGTCCAACTGGGTCAGAAGGACGCCCTCCTTCGCTCCTCGGCCATCTGGCTGTGCATCGGCTGCGAGACCTGCGGCACCCGTTGCCCCAACGAGATCCACCCCGGCGCCGTCATCGACGCCCTGCGCCACATCGCCCTGGCCGAAGGGGTCAGCCCGGCAGAGCAATCGGTGTTCAAGCTGCACCAGGCCTTTCTGGACAGCATCCGCACCTGGGGCCGGCTGCACGAATTGACCATGATCCTCCAGCACAAGCTCACCAGCCGCGACCTGTTCAGCAACCTGGACATGGGGTTGGACATGTTCCTCAAGGGCAAGATCCATCCCCTGCCCAAGCGCATCCAGAACATCGGCCAGGTCAAGGAACTGTTTGAGCTGGGGGATGAGGATTCAGGGTGAGGTCGGGATGACGAGACGGTATGCCTTCTATCCGGGCTGCACGCTGCATTCGACGGGCGTGGAGTTTGGGGTCAGCAGCGAGCTGGTCTGCCAGGCGCTGGACCTGGAGATGGTCGAGATCCCCGACTGGAACTGCTGCGGGGCGTCGTCGGCCCACTCTATGGATCCCGCCCTCTTTCTGGCCCTGCCAGCCCGCAACCTGGCCCAGGCGCAGAAAGTGGGCCTGGACGATATGGCCATCCCCTGCGCCGCCTGCTACTCGCGGCTGGCAGCCGCCGACCTGGCCCTGCAGCAGGACGGCGCCTTCCGGGCCAGGATGGAGTCGGTGCTGGACTTTGAGTATGAAGGCCGGGTGCGGCCCCGCAGCCTGCTGGACATCCTGGCCAACGACCTGTCCAGGGAGGCGTTGACGGCCAGGGTCAAGGCGCCGCTGGAAGGCCTAAAGGTCGCAGCCTACTATGGCTGCCTGCTCATCCGGCCGCCCAAGTATACCGGTCGCTGGGACGACCCGGAGCACCCGCAGACGATGGACCATATCATCGAGCTGATGGGTGCCGAGGCGATGCCCTGGAGCTACGGCGTGGACTGCTGCGGCGGCAGCCTGACCCTGAACCGCAGCGACGTAGTGGTCCATCTGGTGGACAGACTGGCCATCGCCGCCCACGAGGCGGGGGCCGATGCCCTGGTCACGGCCTGCCCTATGTGCATGGCCAACGTCGATGGGCGGCAGCTTTACCGCGGCGGACCGCCGCTGCCGCGACCACCCAAACCCGGTTATGAACCGCTGCCCATCTTTTACTTCACCGAGTTGATGGCCTTGGCCTATGGTCTGTCTTTGAAAAAGGTATTGGGCAAGCACCTGGTCAACCCCCGGCCGCTCTTGGGCCGGTTGGGCCTGGTCTAGCGCAGGAGCTTTCAACGTGGAAAGAGCCGATTCACTGGACAAAGGCAAGCACAGCGTCCTGGTCGCCGGTGGGGGGATCGCCGGCATGGCAGCGGCGATGCACCTGGCCGAGCTGGGCATCGAGGTCTACCTGCTGGACGCCGCGCCGGCCATTGGCGGCTCGATGCACCTGCTGGACCATACCTTTCCCACCAACTCTTGCGGCATCTGCCTCATGCTGCCCCGGCAGCCGGCTTTCTGCCCCACCTTCGAGTGCGAAGCCAGAGAGGATGTCCACCTCTTGCCCTACGCCGAGGTCTCGGCCGTAGATTGGGGTGCTGGTGGACCGGGAAACGGGGCGCCCCAGGTCACTGTCAACCACAAGGCCCGCTACGTGGACGTGGACCGGTGCAATGGCTGTGGCGACTGCGCCGCCGTCTGCCCCGAAGCCCGGCCCCACGACCACGAGGGCAGGCTTTCGCCGGTCAAGGCCATCTACCGGCCCCCGGGACTGCGGGCGGTGCCCGATGCCTGGGTCATCGACATGGAAACCTGCACCCGCTGTGGCGCCTGCGTGGATGCCTGCCCTACCGGCGCCATCGACCTGGAGATGGCGGACCGCAAGCAGGTCCTGGACGTGGACGCCGTGTTGCTGGCGCCCGGCTATGCGCCCTTTGAGGCCCGGGTCAAGGGTGAGTACGGCTACGGGGTCTATGACAATGTGCTCTCCGCCCTGGAGTTTGAACGGATGGCCAGCCTGGCGGGCTCCAGCGTGGCCCACCTGGCCCGGCCGTCGGACGGCAAGGCACCGAAGCGGGTCGCCTTTGTGCACTGCGTCGGCTCGCGGGACAACCTCTGCGGAGCGGGCTACTGCTCCTCGGTCTGCTGCATGTACACGGCCAAGCAGGTGGCCCTGGCCAAGGAGTTGGACCCGGAGCTGGAAGCGACGGTCTTTACCATGGACCTGCGCGCCTTTGGCAAGGATTTCGAGGCCTACATAGAGGGGGTGCAGGCGTTGCCAGGGGTGAGGTACCTGCGGGCCATGCCCTCGTCGGTCTACCAGCGGCAGCGCACGCGGGACCTGGCCGTAACCTACGTGGGCGAAGAGGGCAAGCTGCGGGAGGAAGCCTTTGACCTGCTGGTGCTGGCGGTGGGCTTGGCGCCTCCGGCGGGGATGCAGGCCCTGGCCCGCGAGCTGGGGGTGGCGCTGAACGAGTACGGCTTTGCCCGGACGGGCGGCTACCAGCCGACGCACATGGACCACCCTGGCGTGTTCGTAGCCGGCGCTTTCCGCGAGCCAAAGGATATCCCCGAGACGGTGGCCGAGGCGGCGGGGGCGGCGGCTGAGGTGGCGGGGTACCTGGCTGGACAGACACAGCGGATGCAGGCATCCGGCGACAGGCGACGGACGCCAGACGACAGAGGGCAGACAGCGGAAGGATATCGCGACGTTTCGGATGAGGAGCCCAGGGTGGGGGTCTTTGTCTGTGAGTGCAACGGCGAACTGGCGCCTGTTGGCGTACCAGAATTGGCAGCTTGGGCGAAGGAGCTGCCTGGGGTGGCCCTGGCGCGGGCCGTGCCGGAGGGTTGCTCGCCGGAGGGGCGGGCCGCCATGGGTGCGGCCATTGAGTCTGAGGGACTGAACCGGGTCGTGGTCGCCGGCTGTTCGCCGCGGCTGTTCGGCGGCGAATTCGAGGCGATGATGCGGGATGCCGGACTGGACCCCCGGCTGCTGGCGCGGGCCAACCTGCGGGAGCAGGTGGTCTACCCCCACCGCGGCAACGGGGCGGATCTGGCCCGGGAAGCCCAGGTCGGGAAAGCCCGATCCCTGGTCGGCATGGCCGTGGCCGGCCTGAGGACCATGGCCGGGGTGGAAGCCCTGGCGCTGGGCGGTAGCCAAACGCTGACTCGCCGGGCGGTGGTGGTTGGCGGTGGGGCGGCGGGGATGGCGGCCGCGCTGGCCCTGGCCCGGTTGGACATTCCCGTGGTCCTGGTGGAGCGGGAATCGAGCCTGGGCGGCCAGTGGCGTCACATCCACTATCAGGCCGACGGCAGTGATCCGCAGGCGGCCCTGGCTGACTTGGTCGCCCAGGTGGCGGCTGAGGAGCGGATCAGGGTTCATCTAGGCGCCGAAGTGGTGGACTACCAGGGCAAAGCCGGCCAGTATCGGACGACCGTCGGCGTGAACGGTCGGCAAGAGGTGGTGGACCACGGCGTGCTGGTGGTGGCCACCGGCGGCGGACCAGCGGTGACGGAGGAATACCTCTACGGCCAGGACCCGCGGGTGCTGACGCAGCGCGAGCTGGAGCAGCAGATCGCCGACGGCACGCTGGCCACAGTGCAGCGGGTAGTCATGATCCAGTGTGTTGGTTCTCGGGAGCCGGAGCGGCCCTATTGCAGCCGGGTATGCTGTACCCTGGCGGTCAAGAACGCCCTGAAGCTCAAGGAATTGAAGCCCAGGCTGGAGGTCTATGTCCTCTACCGCGAGGTGCGGACCTACGGCTTTCGCGAAGCCTACTATCAGGCGGCGCGGGATGCGGGGGTGGTGTTCCTGCGCTACGAGCTGCCGGACAAGCCCGCCGTCAGGGCGGAGGGGGACCGGCTGGCGGTGAGCCTCGTCGAGCCGGTGACCGGACAGTCGCTGGTATTGGAAGCCGGATTGCTGGTCCTTAGCGTGGGCATCGACGCTGAGGAAGAGGGGGCGCTGGCGGGAAAGTTGGGGCTGACGTTGGACGGCGACGGTTTTTTCCGGGAGGAGCAGGCCAAGATGAAGCCGCTGGATCTTCAGAGCGCGAAAGGGGGCGGCATCTATGTGGCGGGGCTGGCCCACAGTCCCCGCTTCCTGGAAGAGACGCTGGTCCAGGGACGGGGGGCGGCGATGCGGGCCGCGGCTTTTCTGGCGCCGGAGGTGGTGGAGGACCGGCCAACGTCGGTGTGGGTCAACGAACGGCTGTGCAGCTTCTGCGGTCTGTGCGAGGAAGCTTGTCCCTACGGTGCGCGGGTGATGAACCAGGACACGCGGGTGGCGGACGTGGATTATGTCTTGTGCCAGGGCTGTGGGGTGTGCGCCATGGTCTGTCCCAACAAGGCCACCCTGCAAAAGACCTTTGAGCACAAACAACTGATGGCTGCTGTTGACATGGCCATGTCGTAGCAGAAAAGAGGATCTATGGCTGAGGCCGAGTTTGAACCCAGAATCATCGCCTTTCTGTGCAACTGGTGCACCTATACCGGTGCCGACCTGGCGGGTACCTCTCGCATCCAGTACCCGCCCAACATCCGCATCATCCGCCTCATGTGCTCCGGCGGCCTGGACCCGGTCTATGTCTCCAAAGCCCTGTTGGAGGGCGCCGACGGCGTCCTCGTCGGCGGCTGCCATCCCGGCGACTGCCACTACCAGAGCGGCAACTACAAAGCCCGCCGCCGGATGGCCATTCTGCAGAATATCCTGGACCAGATGGGCTTTGATTCCGACCGTGTCTGGCTGCGCTGGATCAGCGCCAGCGAGGGCCAGTACTTTGCCGACACCGTGACTGACATGGTGGCGACCCTGAAAGCGAAGGGACCCAATCCACTCAAGGGTGTTGGGTCGATCTGATCTGGAGATTGGCAGCGACGGGGTGGGTTTCATATTTGGCGCGAGGGTGAGGGATGATTGAAGCAACCATAGAGGTACAAGACGGCACGCTGGCGACGATTCAGGGTCTGTTGAGAAAGCTGCTGGACAAGCATGTCGTAGACGCCTTGCTGGTACCCATGACGTTGCCTGGTGGAACCGTCGCGCCGATGTTGGTGAGCGACCCGGAGGCGCTGCAGAGGGCCGATCCCCTGGCGCCGGTGCTGCCCATCAACGCCGCGCGGGCGGTGGCCAACCTGACGGTGACCGGCCACCAAGAGAAGCTCGGGGTGGTCCTGCGCGCCTGTGAGATCCGGGCTCTGGTCGAACTGGTCAAGTTCCAGCAGGCCAAGGCCAATGCGAGATCCGGGGACCAGGTCCTGATCGTGGGCATCGATTGCCTGGGCACGTATGGCGTCACCGACTACCAGGCTGTGGAGGACAAGGGCCAGTTGGTGGCAGAGCTGCTGGCCGGTGCGGAGGGGGGCGAGCCCAAGCCCCGCGAGGCCATGGCCTTCCGGGCCGCCTGCCAGATGTGCGAGCAACCGCTGCCCGATGGCGACCACGTGGACTTGACCATCGGCTTGGTGGGGGTTGAGCCGGGCAAGGTCTATCTCAAGGCACGAGATACGCTGGCCGCACCGCTGGGCGTGGCGGCCAACGGTGCACCGGCCGGTAGGGTGGAGGCCGTAGAAAAGCTGGTTGCAGCCCGCGTGGAGGCCCGCGATGCTGCCTTTGCTGCGTTCAGGGACCGGGTGGACAGTATGGGGGGGCTGCTGCAAGAGTTTTCCACCTGCATCCGCTGTCACAACTGCATGATCAACTGTCCCATCTGCTACTGCAAGGAGTGCATCTTTCGAACGGCGACCTTTGAGCACGAGTCGCAGCTTTACTACCAGTGGGCGGCGCGCAAGGGCGAGGTACGGATGCTGCCTGACACGCTGCTGTTCCACCTGACGCGCCTGAACCACATGGTGACCAGTTGTGTGGGCTGCGGACTATGCACCGAGGCCTGTCCTGTGGACATTCCCGTGGGTACGGTCTTTCGGGCCGTAGGGGAAAAGGTGCAGGCCATCTTTGACTACCATCCTGGCCGGAGCCTGGCGGAGGCAGCACCGGTACAAGAGTTCCGCGAGGATGAATTGACAACCCTAGGCGAAAGGCCCCGCCCGTGAAACGTATTTCGTGCTGCGCATTGCACCATGTATCTGGTCCAGGCACAGCATGCGTTCTTGAACCCATAGTATGTTTCACGCATTACGATTGACCGTGGAGGTTCCTATGATCGAAGCCAAGATGATCCCCATATATGTCATGGGCAAACGCTACTCCGTGCCCGATTCACTGACGATTATGGGTGCTCTGGAGTATGCTGGCTACAAGTTGATCCGTGGGGTGGGCTGCCGGGCAGCCTTCTGCGGAGCATGCGCGACCGTCTATCGGATTGATGGCGATCCAAAGTTGCACATCGGACTGGCCTGTGGTACCCAGGTCGAACCAGGCATGTATCTGACGCAGATTCCATTCTATCCCGCTGAACGCACTCAGTACCATTTGGATGAACTGGAGCCGACTTTTGCCACAATGGTCCGCCTCTATCCCCAGGTGCTCAAATGCCTGGGCTGCGGTACCTGTACCAAAAGTTGTCCTCAGGACCTGCAGGTCAAGGACTATATGGCAGCCGCGATGCGAGGAGACATCGCCCGGGTGGCCGACCTGTCTTTTGACTGCATCATGTGTGGCATGTGTGTTTCCCGCTGCCCTGCTGAAGAGGCACAACCCAACATCGCCATTCTTGCCCGGCGGCTCTACGGTCGTTATTTGGCTCCGAAAGCCCAACACCTGGCCGAGCGTGTTGACGAGATCCAAGCCGGGGCGTACGACGATGACCTGGCCAACCTCAAGGTCATGCCCGAAGCCGAACTGCGCCAAAGGTACAACACCCGGGACATTGAGCCGGACTAGAGGATCTGTCCCAAGCGCACCAGGAGCGTATTGCTGAAGGAGAAATGGAATGATTGATGGATACACACCCACCATGCGCGAATTGATCAAGCGAGTAGAGACTACCCGCCCTGCCCGGCTGCAAGAAACTTGGCCCATGATGTCTCCAGCCGAGAAGCAGGAGATCCTCCGCCAGTTCCATCCCGACTACAAGCCCGAAGGGATGCGAGAACTGCGCGTAGGGCCTGCTAAAGGTATGCGTACCCCTCACGAATTGGCCGACCTGCTGGAGGCACACAGCTCGCTGAGAAACGTCGACTTGGATCTGAGCCAGATCGACTTTGAGACCGACGTTCTAGTCATCGGTGGTGGGGGCGCAGGCTCGGCAGCCGCGCTACTGGCCCGGCAGCAAGGCGCCAGTGTGTTGATGGTCACCAAGTTGCGCCACGGCGACGCCAATACAATGATGGCACAGGGTGGCATTCAGGCAGCCGACAAGCCTAACGACAACCCGGCCATCCACTACCTGGACATGATGGGTGGTGGTCACTTTAGCAATGATCCAGATCTCGTGGAGGCGCTGGTGCGTGATGCGCCGGAGGCAATCGCCTGGTTGGAGAGTCTTGGCTGCATGTTCGATAAAGAGCCAGACGGGACACTCGTCACCATACATGGCGGTGGCACAAGCCGCAAGCGTATGCACTCTGCACGGGACTATTCTGGCGCCGAGATCATGCGTACCCTACGCGATGAGGTCCGTTCCTACCCGGAGGATATCACCGTCATCGAGTTTTCCCCGGCCGTCGAACTCTTGCTGGATGATAATGGACAAGCAACGGGAGCCGTGCTACAGAACTTGGAGACAGGAGAATACTGCATCGTCCGGGCCAAGACGACAGTACTGGCCACCGGTGGCAGCGGGCGGCTTCACTACCAGGGATTTGCCACCACCAATCACTATGGGGCTACTGGCGATGGTGTGGTCTTGGCTTACCGCGCAGGCGCGGATCTGTCTTTTCTGGATACGATGCAATATCACCCCACCGGGGCTGCCTATCCGGCCCAGATCGTCGGCCTGTTGGTAACTGAAAAAGTGCGCGGTCTGGGAGCCCAGGTATGCAACATCCACGGCAGCCAGTTCGTCTATCCCCGTGAGACCCGCGATATAGAGGCCAGCGCCATCATCCGTGAATGTACTGGGCGGGGCAACGGCGTCGTCACTCCCACCGGATTTGTCGGAATCTGGCTAGATTCGCCCATGATCGACGTCATCCACGGCCCCGGTACCATCGAGAAGGAACTCCCGGCCATGGTCCGCCAGTTCGCCCGCTTTGGGCTCGACATCGTCAAAGACCCGATGCTGGTCTATCCAACCCTACACTACCAAAACGGTGGCGCTACCCTCAAACCCGACGGATCGACCAGCGTGCCCAACCTTTATGGGGCGGGTGAAATCAGCGGTGGGGTACACGGCCGCAACCGGCTTATGGGCAACTCGCTTCTAGAAGTCACAGTCTATGGGCGGCGAGCTGGCCTGGCGGCGGGACAGAAGGCTCAGAAGATCACGCCAGGCAAGCTGTCCCTAGGTCACATAGTTGCCTGGGAGAAACAACTCCATAAAGCAGGAATCGAGACAGGCATCGAATCGCCCGCTATCCTTCCGGACTACACCCGGCGGGCATCTGCATAGGCGACGTCCCAACTTGAAAACTCCTACCGGGTGTTGTATCCGGCAGGAGTTTTTCTATGTAGCTGGGGGACAGGGATTTGAACCCCGACTAGACGATCCAGAGTCGCCTGTCCTACCATTAGACGATCCCCCACTAGTGCGCCAAGAACAGCCGCCGTCCCAGGCAACACAATTCTAGCATGAAATTATCGTCCTGACAAATTAAACCGCCAGGGAAGCAAGTTTTTCGACTGCCCTGTCCATGCGCTCAAGGCAACACGGCTTGCCCAAGACCGCCATTGTATCAAACAATGGCGGCGCCACGTTCTTCCCCGTAACCGCGACCCTGACAATACCAAACAGCGATCCGGCCTTGAGCCCCAGCTCGGCCACCAACTCGCGCATTGGAGATTCCATCATCTCAGGCTCAAAGTCGGACAGGACGACCAGGGCCTCGCGCACCTGCTGCAAAGCGCCCAGTGACTCTTCAGCCGTCATCTTTTTGCCGACCAGCAATTTAGCATCATAGGCCAGTTCATCTTGAAAGAAAAAATCAGTCTTTTCTACCACCTCACCCAGAGTTCTGAGCCGCTCCTGGATCAGCGGCACGATGGGCGTCATGTCTGCGGTCGTGACATCAAAACCAGCCTCGAGCATGAAAGGAACTACTTGCTCGGCCAAGGCTTCCGTCTCAAGCTGCCGGATGTAGTAACCATTCATCCAGTCCAGCCGCTCGTACGAGAAGCGTGCCGGCGAACTGTTGACCCCGGATAGATCAAAGTAATTGATCAATTCCTCCCGGCCAAAGATCTCGGTCTTGTCATCATAGCTCCAACCCACGCGGGCCAGGTAATTGATCATAGCATCCGGAAGATAGCCCTGCCGGCGAAACTCGCAGATCTCTACTCCCCCGTGGCGCTTGCTCAGCTTCCCCTTGCCGGTGGGATCCAAGATCAGCGGAAGATGGGCAAAAACGGGGATCTCCCAGCCGAAAGCGTTATACAGCAAGATGTGCTTGGGCACTGAGGAAAGCCACTCATCCCCGCGCATGATGTGGCTGATGGCCATGGCATGATCGTCTACGACAACCGCCAAGTGATAGGTAGGATAGCCATCGCTCTTGAGCAAAACCAAGTCGTCCAGTTTCTGGTTCTCCACGGTGATGGTCCCATAGAGTACATCTTGAAAGCTAGTTTGACCTTCCAGCGGTACCTTGAACCTGATCACCGGCGTAATGCCTTTGGCCTCGTACTCTGCGCGCTGCACGGCGCTCAGAGCACGACAGTGGCGATCATAGCCAATATCCTGCTTTGCCCGGCGCTGTTCCTCCCGTAGGACGGCCAAGCGCTTGGGCGAGCAGTAGCACTTGTAGGCAGATCCTTCTTCCACCAACAGATCGGCATAGCGCTGATACAGGGCGAGCCGCTCAGACTGGTAGTAAGGACCATAGTCGCCACCGACCTCCGGACCCTCGTCCCAATCCAGCCCCAGCCAGCGCAGGCTAGCCACCAGGTCAGGCACAGCATCCGGGTTATAGCGGGTACGGTCCGTATCTTCCACACGTACAATAAACGCTCCGCCATGATGGCGGGCAAAGAGCCAATTAAACAGTGCCGTCCGCGCCGAACCGACATGAAAATAGCCGGTAGGACTGGGTGCAATACGGACACGTACAGGTTTGTCAATCATGCATTCCCTCTTTAGGTTTCTGGTTTGGCTGCGCACGAACTGGTACCCAACCACCCATTGCCAGTTCGGGCACAGTATACCACGCCGTTCAAAGAGGCGGTAATCTCAAGAACATCGAGTCAGGGCCAATCGCTCTTCCACCGTCTGTCGAAGGGCGCCAACGGTAGTGATGCGTGGCGCAAAACCCAGATCTGCCCAAAAACTGGCGGCTGCCTCATTGCCCACCACATAGCGGAGGGACAGATCATGGACGCCACTTTCGCCAAAAAAGCGGCACAACTCTTCTACCAGCTGAGATCCGACGCCGGCCCGTCTGTGGCACTCGTCCACGAATATCTGGTCCACGATGCCCGTTCGAGTTGGAGAATAGCGCTTGTTGGCTGCAACCCTTCCAAAGATGACACCCACTACACCATCGCTGTGGTGTTCTGCAACAAGAGCACAAGCACCCGCCGCCTTCAGTCGAGAGGTTACTTGGCCCCTGAACTGTGCCCGGGCATCTGGCTTCATCCGCCACACCTCCGGGTTCGACGCTTCCAGGTGGTCCTGAAGGCCCAACAACAGTTCTACCATGCGGTCCAGGTCAACTGCCCGGGCAGGCCGGATGACATAGGCTTGGGCCTGGCTGAAACGGGCGCTCTGGTCCGTTACTATGGGAGGTTGGGGATCCACTTCAGGTACTTTTCGGATTGGCGCATCTTCCACCCAAGCTGGCGGCGGTAGGTAGTATGGGGCTGAAACGACCGAGAGCAATCAGCCACTGCTGCGTTGCCCGCAATGTCGATCTGCGACAGATCACCCACACCTAACCCCATCTGCCTGCAATAGTGGAGGTAGCCCACGTGATCAACGGAAAAACCCATCAGTGTTGTGCCTACCGCATCCGCAGCGAGAGCATCTGTGCTCGCCAATGCCAGACGCCACGGTACCATGGTGCCCGTGCTGGGCCCATTGCCTTCCATCGCCTCGTAGCCATCTATCACTGCCAGGTGGGGAACCACCAACGGCGCTAGCAGGGCAAGATTCAGGTTAATAACCGGGTAACTCTGGTGCATCTTCATCTTGTCGCTAGGTTTCTGGGCACTCATTGCCCGAAACTCCAACCACTCTGCAGGGGGCAAACCCCGGACCCATTGGGGCATTGTCCGCCACAGGGCCTGGCTCACTTTCCGCATGGGCCCCGAACCCCCATTTTGGGAAGGGGTACCATGGGAAAGACGGCTGATCAGGGAGCCCATAATCATATTCTTCAGGCTGAGGGTGACAATGACTACATCGTGTGTCTTGGGAGGGCCCACCGAGATACGAAAATCGCTCTCCACTACACTGCGAGCCAGATGCAGATGCAGGGGCCGCATCCGCCAATCGAATACTTCTACCGGCAGTGGCTCGTCGTAGTTCAGATCCACCAATACCGCATCATAAGCTTGGGCCAGAGGCTCATAGCCCAGGAGGCGGAATGCATCGGCCGCTGGCTCCGCGGACGGCCCTTCGGCGATGGTGAGAGGGCCATCGTAGCGAACCCGCACGAAATCAAGTACAGCCCGCACAGCATCTGCGTGAGTGCAAGCCAGCGGGTTGCGAGCCATTACGAAATTGGGCTTGATCAGTACCTGTTTTTTGCCGGTGAGGTCTATGCCCTCGGAGAGCAATCTCAATGCATGGCTGATATTCTCATACCGGCCGCCAAGTTCACCACCCTCCTGAACAAGGGCAACCTGGCTTCGCGCGTCACCTAGTTTGCATTGCATCAGTCAAATTCGAGCTTTTTTTGGCGCATGGCCACGCTCTCAACCAAACCAATGCCCAACATAAGAGTAATAAAGGAGCTGCCCCCATAGCTGACAAAGGGCAATGGAATACCAGTTACCGGTGTCAAGCCCAGGTTCATGCCAATGTTGATCAGGCTCTGGAACAAAATCAGTGCCGCTACACCTCCAGCGATGAGTCGCCCAAAAACGTCTCTCGACCGCTCAGCAACGCGGACGATTCGCCACAAGACAAAGAACAGCAGGCACATCATGGCCACAGCACCCAGAAAGCCCAATTCTTCGGCAGTGACGGAAAAGATAAAGTCGGTATGACGGACCCGAAGAAAGTGAAGTTGGCTTTGTGTACCCTGGGTTAGTCCCTTGCCAGTCCACCCACCAGAGCCGATGCTGACCAGGGCCTGGTGAACGTTGAAATAGGAATCAGGGTCACTGGCCGGATTGAGAAACAGCATGAGCCGTCGCTGCATATAGTCCTGAAGACTCAACCATACCAGCGGCAGCACAACCACACCTGCTCCCGCCATGGCAAGCAAGTGTCGCAGCCGGATCCTGGCCATCCAGGCTACTACCACCCATATCGCCAACAGGGTCAATGCAGTACCCAAGTCAGGCTGGAGATAGATCAGAAACATCGGCAAGGCAACCACGGCCAGCGACACCAAGACAGTACTGAACTGCTCCATGCGTTCCTCCCGGTCCGCAAAGAACTTGGCCAGCACAAGGATGACCAGGATCTTGGCCAACTCGGAAGGTTGTACTGTACCCGCCCCAAGCCAACGCTGCGAACCGCCGGCTACCTGCCCGATCACAAAGACAATGCCCAGTAGCATCAGAGTCAGCACATAGATTGGGTTCCGAAGTATGTCCGTGACACGAAGGGTAAGACAATCCAGTGCATAGGCCACAGCCAGACCTACGACCATCAGATAAGGAGTGGACTCTGTCAGGTAGTCAGGCAGGGCAGCAATGGAAGCGGCGTCCACCAGGCGGGGGAGGGCGAGGATGCCCGCACCTATTACCCCGATGAGCACCGCCGCCAGCACCGTGCGTGTGAGCACCAGATCTAACTTTGAGATCCACAGACTATCTGCAATGAACACAGCGCTCACCAGCGCCGCTGCCAGAAGGGCCGGAGTGATGTCGGTCAGAAGGATGGCCAGAGGTGAAGTGGCCTCAGCAGTTGGGAATTGCCCGACACGCCAGGTAATGATCATACCAACACTTGCCAATCCCAATACAAGGGGGGTAAGGACGGCGAATGGATGTTGGGCAATTTCAAGCAGCCGATAATCGACGGAGGCGGTG
Source organism: uncultured Chloroflexia bacterium (assembly GCA_963700285.1). GTDB lineage: Bacteria > Chloroflexota > Anaerolineae > JAAYZQ01 > JAAYZQ01 > CAWANP01. Next base: position 1,015,276 of record CAVOXA010000010.1, read on the forward strand.
ACCAACAAAAGTACAGTACCGGCAACCAAGTACATAATCTGGCGCTGGATCGCATCTTCCACCCCAAGAGTACCAAGGGTCGCGCTATAAATCATGGTCGCGCCGTAGGCCGATAAGAGCAACAATGCACCTAGAAGAAAATAGTCGAATCTGCGCCAGGAACGCCTAGACATCATTGCACGTCATCCCGTGCCATCACCTCCGGCTCTTACGGCGGTCTGCCCGCGTCCGGGCCGGCCGCGGCTGCCAGGTGCCTTTGCTGGCCCAACTACCGGTATGTCGGCCACCAACCGGCTCTCTCGCCTGCCCTGAGTAAAAGTCACTTCTACCCCACTGGATTCGATCTCGACGTAGCGGGAAATAACGGTGATCAGTTCATCCTTCATCTGATCCAGCAGAGCAGGCGAGATCTTGATTCGGTCGTGGACCAAGACCAGTTGCAGTCGCTCCTTCGCAATCTCACGGCTAGTCGGCTCTCGGCGCTTGAACAAGCCATCCAGAAAACCCATAGTGCCTCCTGACCCCAAAATCTCAATATGCGTATGCACAAATCAGTAAGCGCTCGTAGGCGGGCCCTAGCGGCCAACCTGAAAGTTCTGCTGGTTGCTCACTCGCCCGTCTACCCATCTTCCTATCCTCAGCCGCGGACAAAGCGGGCCAGATGGTCAAACACACTCGACGATTCCTTGATGGGCATAAACGGAATGTCCTGTCCCAGCAGCCGGCCGGCGACGTTGCGGAAGGCTTGGCCCGAAGGGGTCTTGCCATCCATCACTACCGGCGTACCTCGGTTAGAGGAGATCACGATCTCCTTGTCTTCGGGGATAATGCCAATCAGATCGATGGCCAGGATCTCCACTACATCGGCCGTACTGAGCATCTGCCCACGGCGGACCATCGCCGGATCCAGGCGGTTGACGATCAGCTCAGGTTGATCTTTTTCTTCGGCCTCGACCAACCCTACGATCCGGTCAGCATCACGCACCGCTGACACCTGAGGTGTGGTGACTATGAGTACCCGGTCAGCAGGGGCGACGGCATTGCGGTAGCCCTGCTCAATGCCGGCCGGTGAATCTATGAGGATAAAGTCAAAGTCGGGCCGCAGTTGGTCGCACAGATCGACCATCTGCTCCGGATTCACAGCCGTCTTGTCGCGAGTCTGGGCCGCCGGAAGCAAATAGAGTTCTGACAACCGTTTGTCACGGATCAGAGCCTGGCGCAGGCGGCAATGACCCTCCACAACATCCACCAGATCGTAGACAATGCGGTTTTCTAGGCCCATGATGACGTCCAGGTTGCGCAGCCCAATATCAGCATCGACCGTCACCACACGCTGCCCCAACATAGCCAACGCCACGCCCAAGTTCGCCGTTGTAGTGGTTTTGCCGACCCCACCTTTGCCTGACGTGATGGTGATAACCGTTGCACTCATGTCCGTCTCCTATCCAGTTCGGGGGGCTCAGAGCAGGTGGCAGCTGGTAAACCTATCTTTGCCCAAACAGGGCCCTCAACCTCAAATTCCAGCGTCCAAGCCCGAACTTCTCGCCTCCAAGCCTTGACTTTTGCTCTCCCAGCGCATTCCATCGCTCTACCACAATTGCTCCCTCATGGACCAGAGCCATTTCAGGCACCGTGGGCAGGCGGCCGCGCTCAGGCGAGCGTGCGATGTGCGTCCCGATGCGGATCTGGCTGGGCGCAAGTTGCAGAGCACAAATGATCGCGTCTTCATCTCCCATTGCCCCGGCATGTACCGTACCCCACAGCTTGCCCCAAACAATAATGTCACCGCCTGCTACAACTTCGGCTCCTGGGTTCACATCCCCAATCAGCGCAATATGCCCTGCATGGCGGAGTGCTTGCCCCGAACGGAGAGTCCGTCGCACGACAAAGCCTGCGACATCTTGGTGAGAAAGCTCTACGGGCACAGCGGGCGCAGGAGAGTCCTGGAGAACTTCCAGTCCCAGTTCACGCGCCGACAGACAGGTAGATGGGTGCGTGCCTTCGACGGCCCAAAGCATCACGCCAATCTCCTCGAGCATGCTACCAATCGCCGTCAATTGCTCGCTCGAAAGCGCTCGGTCGCCGACACTCAACGCCACCCTTCCCCCGACGAAGAACGAGGCTTTGGAGCTTAGCTGGGCTTCCATTTCACCCACAACTTGCTCAAAGGGACCGTCGCCCAGCGTGATGACCAGCCCATCACTTGTGCCCTTGATTGTTATTGCTCCCCCCGCCATAAAGCCGCCTTTTCACACCGGTTCCCACCAAGGAACCACATGTTCCTGCCTGTTACCTCCCAAGATAATCCGATTTGGGCGTATACTTGACTGGTCCAACCGCCTCAATCACCCACATCATTGTATCACTGCGATCTAATTCCCCCAATCCTCTTCAGGGCGTATGTCAAGGAGTAATGTCTTGCACCCTGTGTCCTAGGCCCTGAACAAAGCCAAGTGTAATTTGGGACTACTCACATGCCTCCGCAGCCCGCAGCTTTTGTGAGAAGCTAGCCTCCAGTGGGGCATCGGGGTTCTTCCATGTCCAGACCTTCCATTCCAGACTTCAGGGTCATGGTCCCGCTACCTCGATGGCCATGTCGCCAAAGTAACCCAAGGCACGCCGAAAATCGGCAGTCGCATAGAACTCGGTCTGTGCATCCCAGGGATCGTTGGCCCAAACGCCTTCTTGATTGTAGCCAGTGACCACAACGACGTGCTGCCAGGGTACCAGGGTCACCGCTTCGCCATCAATCGTAACCGTCGTCGGTGTGCTTGGCTGGCAGTCATAGGTCACCCAGGCAATGACCGGGTTGCCCCGGGCTATGGCAGCCTTGATCCCATCGAGCCCTCCCTTCACTAGCCGGGCTCGGAGCCCACGGTGGTTCAAGACATCCAGGACCGGGCCGGCATAGACACCATAGTCCTCAATCCCACCCGTAGGGCCATCCACGTTCCCTCGAAAGCCAAGATGAGGATTCGGATTCAGCGGTAGGGCAACAAGCACATCTGCTTCAGTGAGGTCGACGTCATGGTATTGGGCACTCATGGATGCTGCAGAAGACTCGCAACTCAGATTGTGGCTCTGCCTTTGCCGGGCAACCTCCAACCGGGCCTCAGGCGGTAGCACATCTTCTGTTTCGAGAGGATTCATCCGTCCCCCAAGGCTGTCCAGGGCACTCTGAAAGCCGTCGACTTTTGCCTGGATCGCGGCCACAGACGCCCGCAAGTCAGTCATCTGCTGTGAATCCCCGGACGTTGCCACTACTGCCTGAAGCGCTGCTAGCTGCTGGCTCACATCGTTGTTTTCAAGGGTGGCAAGGCGAGCCTCTAACGAGGTGATAGCGTTCTGTACTGCAAGAATTTTGGATTCGGCCTCCTGGCGCTCATTCTGCAACCTGGTCACATCGGCCTGTAGGCTCTGAACCCTCTTTGTCTCCTGCCAGACCCACACCCCCAGTACAAGAAAAGCCAGTGCCATCACGGTCATCAATGCCAGCAGGAGCCAGACAGCACCAGAGGCCGGCTGTTGTTGCCGATCACCCTGGGTCATGGTGTGTCCTCCTCGCGATTCTGGCCAAAGTAATAGTTCAAGATCTCATTCGCCACGGGCACTGCCGTGGCAGATCCCTCGCCACCGCCAAAGACGAACACCACCAGCGCGATTTCCGGGTTTTCATAGGGCGCAAAGGCTGTGAACCAGGCATGCGTGGGCAAGTTCCCTTCACGGTCGCGATCGGGGATGCCATCCTTGTTCTGATCAACAAAGAACTCTGCAGTACCTGTCTTGCCGGCGACGGCAACACCTGGGACATCAATACCTCGAGCTGTAGCACCGGGGCCGGCCACAGCGGAACGCATGCCCTGACGCACGATTTCGAGGTTCTCTGCCGAGATAGGCAGGTGACGGATCACATCGGGGGCAAATGCTCGGGTCAACTTCCCCTCAGCATCAATGACCTCTCGTACGATCTGGGGACGGTAGAGCGTACCGCCATTGGCAATGGGAGTCACAGCGTTTAACACTTGCAGAGGAGTAGCCAATACAAAACCCTGGCCGATCGCCATATTATAGGTATCGCCCGTCACCCAAGACTCGCTATAGTTCACGCGCTTCCATTTGGTAGTGGGCACCAAACCAGGAGCTTCCCCCGGCAGATCAATGCCTGTGCGGGTTCCCATGCCAAAGAGCTCGGCATAGTAGCCGAGTCGCTCTTCACCCAGACCCTCAAACTCATTGCGATAACCGCCACCTACCTGATAGAAAAAGATGTCGCACGACTGGCCCAGGGCAGATACCACGCTCAATGAACCGTGCTGACCATGATAATCGTGGTGGATCCAGCAATAGAATGGCTGCGCCAGGCTGGGATCCTCAGGATAGAAGCGGTTAGGCAGCCACAAGATACCGCCACAGAAACGGCGTGTCTGGGGAGTGATAACCTCCTCCTCCAGTGCACCTGAGGCCGGTATGATCTTGTACGTGGACCCTGGTGGGAACTGACCCGAGATGGCATGGTTCACCATCGGACGGCTAGGATCTTCTTGCAGGACCTGGTATTCCCTGGTCGAAATACCCCCTGTGAATTCGTTGTTGTCGTAACTAGGCAGCGAAACCATGCCCAGGATCTCGCCGGTCTGGGGGTTCATGGCCACGACGACGCCCTGCTTCTTGTAGTAAGTTTTCAGTTGGCGCTGGAGAATGTCCTCCATCGCCCGTTGCAGTTCCAGATCCAGCGTAAGGCGCAGGTTGTTGCCAGCAACGGCAGGCTCTAGCTCACTAGCCGTCTGCACCTCCCTGCCGGCAACATCTACCTCTATCAGCTTCTGACCATCATGACCCCGCAGGTCCTCCTCAAAGGAGAATTCCACACCAACAAGTCCTACTTCCTGTTGGTAGCGATCGTACCCTCGGGCTTCGTAGTCTTCTGCTTGTTCCACCGGGATCGGCCCAACATAACCCAACATGTGAGCCAGCAGGGGGCCGTACAGATACTCTCGTACGGGCTCCACCTGAACCAACACCCCAGGCCAATCCAGATGCTCCTCCTCTAGAACCAGAGCGACCTCACGGGGGACATCGACCTTCAGGCGGGCTGGGCGGTACGGAGCCATTTCCGCATCTTCAAGCACATCCAGGATACCCACCTTCGAATTGCCATAGGTTGTAGACGTAGCTATAAGCGGATCGTTGGCCCCATGGCCAACCATCGGCATTTTTAACAGTTCAGCCAGTTCTAGCAACAACATATTGCGCTCAGACTCATCTTCCGGGAGGTAGGCCGGGACAACTGACACCGTAAGCTGGGGTTGATTTCGTACCAGGAGATGGCCCCGGCGATCATAGATCACGCCTCTTGCGGCAGGACTACCTTCCAGGCGAAAGCGATTGACATCGGCCGCTTTCTGATAGTAGTCACCCCGGATCATCTGCAGGCGCCAGAGCTGGGTGATCAGCCCCAAGAAAGCGACGATGAGAAGAATCCGAAATACCGTCAGCCTGCCCTTTGTGTCCGGCGGCGGCGCGCTTGGCTGCCAGTCACGTCGAATGTCATGCTGCAAGCTACCACTCCAACTCTTCCTGGCCAAAGCGCACGTGCAACCACCGCATAGGCAAGAAGATGATCGGCGCCAGTACTGCATTCAGTACTGCTGAAGGCAGAACAATGCGGACAAAACTATCCAACCAGATCACAGGCTGGCCCGAGATCCACACAATCAAGAGAAAACACACGTTGTATAGTACCGTGGCCAAAAACATGATTACAGCCGGGAAAACGATGTGAACCGTAAACGCGCTGTTCTTTCCCAGTCCCGATAGAAAACCGACAAGCATCAGGGACAATGTAGCCGCGCCAAAGGGTGCCCCCGAAATCAGATCCACGACAACGCCAGCGATAAATCCCCAGAGGATGCCTTCCCTAGGACCTCGCAGGAGCCCCCAGCTGACCACGAGCAGTACTGGCAAATCGGCGAAAACACCCCAAACAGCCAAGTGCGGTACAACTGTGGCCTGCAAGATGACAACAACAACCAGGAACGGCACAATCAGATAGGTAGTCACAGCCTACTTTCATCGGTTCTCGTCTACCTGAACAGCATCCTGGACGGCCTCAAAGTTGGTGATAACCAACACAACTTCCAAGTGATCAAAGTCCACCGTCGCTTGGACAGCAGCCATCTGGTACAGATCGGAATCCTTGCGCTCCACCTCGGTGATCTGGCCGATCAGGATCTGGCGCGGAAAATTCCCTCCCAGACCCGAGGTAAAGACTGTATCACCAACACTTAGGGTATCGCTCTGGAGAACCTTGTGCAGTTTCAGCGATCCGTCTGCTTGGCCCTGGATCAACCCGCTGGCTCGTGTACTCTGAGTCAAGGCATTCACCAAGCTACTCTGATCGATAATCAACAACGCCCTGGACCAGCCATCGCCTACTTCGGAAATCCGCCCTACCAGACCCCGATCGGTGGCCACTGGCATATTCCGGGCAATGCCTTCCTCTCGCCCCACATTCAGGGTAATATAGCGTTGGAGGTTGCTGGGGTCCCGGCCAATCACCCGCCCTACCACGTGTGCTCCCTGCACATCGAAAGAGGGATTCGCGTGGGAAAAGTTCACCAGATCGCGCAGGAGGGCGGCTTCGCCTTCCAATTCTCGGTAACGCACGTTCTCTAGCAAGAGACGAGCATTTTCTGATTCCAGATCGCGATTGCGCTGCCGTAGATCGCGCAAGTCACGGGCCGTCCGAGCCAGCTCGCCAAATCGCCCCATGACCATGCTCGTCCCCTCTTGAAGGGGCGTGGTAACTCTGGCCAGCACTCCTTCAACCGGTGCCCACAGGCCGGCGCGATGGAGCACAAAGCCGGTCAGCGCAAGCAGAATTAATCCGAGGGGGAGCAGGCCTTGGAAACGCTCGCGGCTCATCGCTGTGTGGGATCGAGGCTTGAGGTTGGAGATCCTACATCGAACCACAAATCCTCAACTTCGAACTCCGAACATCGAAGGTTGGACATGGCTAGTGGACGGTACTGCCCCGCTGCAGACTAGCCAATACCGTGTGCAATCGATCCAAATCCTCCAGGATTCTGCCAGCCCCACGCGCTACACATGTCATGGCATCGTCAGCCACATAGACTCGCATCTTGGTCTCTTCTGACAAACGTTGATCCAGACCCTGCAATAACGCTCCACCACCAGCCAAGGCAATCCCTTGCTCCATCAGATCGGCAATGAGTTCGGGCGGAGTCTCGTCTACTGCATCGCGCACAGTATCAACGATGATGCTTACCGAGTTGGCCAGGGCTTCGCGGATTTCGACACTGCTCACCTCGATTGATTCTGGCAGGCCAGTGATCAGATTCCGCCCCTGAATAGGCATTGTCTGCTCCTGGGGCAGAGGGTAGGCCGAACCAATGGTAATCTTGACCCTCTCGGCCATCCGCTCACCGATGAGCAGGTTGTACTTCTGACGGGCGTACTGGATGATGTCTTCATCCATTTCATCGCCAGCCACGCGAAGACTGCGACTGACAACAATACCGCCCAAAGCTATCACAGCCACCTCAGTGGTACCTCCGCCAATATCAACAATCATGCTACCCAATGATTCAGTGATAGGCAATCCAGCGCCGATGGCGGCGGCCATTGGCTCTTCGATCAGATAAGCCTCGCGCGCGCCAGCCGAAAGGGTAGCATCATGGACGGCTCGCTTTTCTACCTCGGTCACGCCTGAGGGAATGCCAACGACGACGCGGGGGCGCGCCACAGGCAACAGCGACCGGTCATGGACTTTTTTGATGAAATAATGCAACATCCGCTCAGTGACGTCAAAGTCGCTGATCACCCCGTCACGCAGTGGGCGGATGGCAACAATGTTTGCAGGTGTTCGTCCCACCATCTCCTTGGCGTCAAGGCCAATCGCCAGAACTTTTTTGGTGTTCTTTTCGATCGCCACGACTGAGGGCTCGTTGATGATGATCCCCTTGTTGCGCACATTGACCAGTGTGTTGGCCGTTCCCAGGTCTATTCCGATGTCCTGGGAGAAAAGCCCCAGGATAGAATTCAAAGGACTAAACACAAAAGACCCCTCTTCAGTGAGATACCGCCGGGACATACAGACCCATGGCTCAGACCGGCGGTGCGTTCCGGGTCATTATACCACAGCATCAACAAATGGGAAAACGGCTTGCATCTATTTGCCACGCTTGCTCGAGCATGGTATAATTCCCTGATGTTACCGGGCAGCTCCGGAAGATGCCGCGGTGACAAGACTGCATCGGTAACAACTTGGAGGAATGCTGTGGACTCGTTCATACCTTATATTCAGCTCGTACAGATCATCATCTCAATCGCCCTGATTGTTGTTATCTTGGTTCAATCCAAGGGGGCAGGCGGTCTCGGTGGCATTTTTGGTGGTGATTCAACTGTCTACCGTACTCGCCGTGGCGTGGAAAAGACCCTGTTCAACGCAACCGTTGGTTTGGCGCTGGCCTTTTTCGTCATCTCTATCATTAGCGTTCTTGTTGTGTGATGATATCCTCCGTTTCACACCTGATCACAAGGGTGTTCCATGGCACACACTGGCCAGGGAACACCTTTCGTGTCACAGGAGAGATCGCGTGACACGTCACATCGTATGGCAGGCTGCACTGGCCTTCTTGGGCATTGTCCTCGTCTTTTTCATCCTCTTTCAGTTGGCCTCCAGCCAGACACCCGTGGAAACCGTAGAGGTCCCTGCTGCGGGAGGCACCTACGTCGAGGGCGTTCTGGGCTACGCACAACGGATTAACCCCATCCTGGCCCCACCCATGATCCAGGCCAATCCGGTCGAGCAGGACTTGGGTACCCTCGTGTTCGATGGCCTGACTACGCTGGATGCCACGGGACAGGTGTCTCCAGCCCTTGCACTGGATTGGGAGGTCTCAGAGGATGGCACCGTCTATGACTTTCATTTGCGCCAGGGCGTGACCTGGCACGATGGAGCTCCTTTCACTGCAGCGGATGTGGCCTTTACTGTACAGGCTATGCAAGACCCCAATTTCCAGGGCAACGCGACTTTACGTGAGCTGTGGCGCACCGTGATCGTAGAGCAGCAGGATGATTTCTCTATCCGGTTCACCCTACAAGAACCCTTCCCCTCCTTTCTCCTCTATACCAACATCGGCATTCTGCCTATGCATTTGCTCAGTGATGTGCCCGCTGCGGATCTGCCACAGCATGACTTCTCGACCAAGCAACCAGTGGGCAACGGTCGATTCATGGTTGAAAGCGTGTCCGCCGACGAAGTAGTTCTGGCTGCCAATCCAAACTATTGGGGTTCTAGACCGAACATAGAAAAGATCGCATTCTGGTTCTATGGCGAGTGGGATGGATTGTTGGCAGACTATGAACGGGGCGAACTCCATGGCTTCCATCCTCCCGGGCTCCAAGACCTATCTGCCCTGGTTGAGACACCAACCCTCCAGATCTTCTCAGCACAGTCAGCCGGTTATGGCATCGCATACCTGAACCTTCAGCGTGAGTCCGTGCCCTTCTTCCAGGAGAAAGAAGTACGTCAAGCATTGCTCTATTCCCTTGACCGGCAGTTGTTAATATCTGAGGTTCTGGGTGGACAAGGTCTGGTTGCCGATAGCCCTATTCTGCCAACAACTTGGGCTTACGATCCCTCCGTACGAGCCTACCGGTACGATCCTGAACGAGCCATAGGACTGCTGGATGCCAGCGGGTGGTTGGACTCTGACGCCGACCGGATTCGGGATAAGGACGGTGTGGATTTGGCCTTCACGCTCCTTACGAGCGACGATCCAGTGATGGTCAAGATGGCGGAGGAGCTTTCCCGCCAGTGGCGCGCAGTCGGCATCGACGTGACAGTCCGTCCTGTAGCAAATAATGCCGCGACCGATTTTATCCGCAGCCGGGACTTTGACGCTGCCCTGACTGAGATAGGTCTAACGGCAGATCCCGATCCCTATCCTTTGTGGCATTCTACCCAGGCAGACTCGGGGCAGAATTTTTCGGGCTTTGCCAACCAAGACGCCGATCTGCTGATGGAGGATGGCCGGTTCACCACAGATCCAGAGCAGCGCACAGAACTGTACCACTCTTTTCAGCAACTCTTTGCGGAGGAGGTGCCCTCCTTGCTGCTGTACCACCCCATCTATTCATATGCCGTCGATGACCAAGTGCAGGGAGTCCAGCTTTCTCCTTTGCTGTACAGCAGTGATCGCTTTCGAAACATCACCGACTGGTTCGTCGAGATCCAAAAAGTTGTGGTCAGTGAAAACGACGGCCTTGACAAAGTCGGCGAATAGTGGTAAAGTAGGGGTGCTGGCCGAAGTGGCGGAACAGGCAGACGCGCTGCGTTCAGGGCGCAGTGGGCTTTATGCCCATGTGGGTTCAACTCCCACCTTCGGCACCAAATCCCGGTCCTTTCTGACCGGGATTTCTTGCTCTCACGACCAGGTGAGGCAGGCATGGCGTAGGCACTCAAAATTCACAGACAGTAGACACATCTGTCCAATGCTTGGTGTTTGATCGTTCCGGTTTTCGCTCAAATCACTCATTTATAACCATTTCAGGTTATAGTATACAGATGAGTTCACATTTGACTTTTCGTCCACGCTGGGGTATACTCTTGCGTGGAGACAATCATGACTGACGAGAAGAGCCGCAGAACACCCCTCATCAACCAGATTCTGTTGATTCTAATGGGTGCTATGCTTGTATACCTGGTAGTAAGCTTTACCCGCCAGGTCACCACGGGCCACCAACAGACCGCGGAGCTGAACAGTGTCAGAGAGAAGATCCACATTGCTGCAGCTCGAAAGGCCCAGCTAGACCAGTACTCCGAGTACGTCCTCTCCCCAGAGGCCGCCGACAAGTGGGCAAGACGGCACGGGTTGACCAAACCCAACGAAGTGCTGGTCGTAGCATTTGGAGCGGGGACGAAAGAGCTACCCCCTGAGCAGCAAATCTTGGAGGATGGAAGAAAGCCTGACCCCCCCCAAGGTGCGTGGTGGGATTCTGTTCTTCAAGGCACGGTAAAGCCTGGTAGTGCTCATACTTGCATAAAAAGGGACCTGATGGGTGTGGTGATACCCATCAGGTCCCTTTATATGCCTTTTGTTTCAAGACACTCGTTCGGCCATGGCACTCAGCCTGCAACTATGCCCACAATTCCTCGGCGATTTCTGGCAATCCCAGGCTGATCAATTTCTCGCGCGTAGGCTTGCCAGTGTCCCAATCCCACTCACGGTAGGCATAGTACTCTTCGAGCAGCGTTTCCATACGCGGCGTCCGACCCCTGGAGCCGTTGGACATGGGGATGAGCAGCCGCTCGGGCAACCGGTCGTTGCCTCGCCGGACGCCCAGGCGGTTGTTGAATGCCCGCTTGAGATTAAAGATCCGCTCACCAGTTTGCTGCCACCACACAATGTCTGATGAGCAGCCGGTGGCTTCTGACAGTAGCTTGACCAAGACCGGCGCTGTAGGGTTGACAAAGACGCACATGATGGCGCTGTTGTACAGCGTACGCCAGTCCTGGACCTTGGCCACGACCTTTGATTTGCCCCGGGTCTTGAACCGCCCGCTGGGGAAGATGCCCACCTCGGGCAATGTCAGGCCCATGTCGACGACATACATGTCGCCCTGCAGTGGCAGGCGCCCCGTGGCGAGGTGGCATAGATGACAGCCATGCCCGACAGGGCGCGCGGATCGTGGGCTGCCGGTTCCAGTCCGTTGACGTGCACTGCCAGGTCGTCGGCTCCATAGCGGGCTGCGATTCGCTTCACGCCATCGGCCAGGACGTCGCCAAAGCCCTGCCGCTGGGCGATCATCTCCAGAAGCGTGTGAGCGATCTCGATGTCGCCCCACTTCAAGGGGCAGGCCGCCAGTGTCGGCAGCGGTGATGAACCCCCGGTCGTAGAGCAGGTAGGCCAGGGCGATCGACGACCCGGCGCTGATGGTGTCCAGGCCATAGCGGTTGCACAGGTGGCCGGCATAGGCCACGCCAGGCAGGTCGTCCACCAGCAGCATGGGAGCCGAGCATGGCGACCGTCTCGTACTCGGGCCCGTCCACGACCTCCACGCCGTAGGGCGTGTCCTTGAGCGTCACCTCCCGGCCGCAGGCCACAGCGCAGCCGTAGCAGGGGACAGAGCGGGTCAGGATGGTCTCCATCATGGTGACGCCGCTCAGGTTGGTGGCCTCGTCAAACCGGGCTTGGCTCCAGTACTTGTTGGGCATATTGCCCCACATCATGCTCATGTCCACAAAGGAGGCCGTGCCCATCTGGCGATAGACCTGGGAAGTGATGTCATCCATGACCGTTTTCAGCGCCTGCTTGGCTGTCAGTCGGAAAGCTTCTCGGTTGGCCAGGGGCACCCGCTGTCTGCCCGCACGGCGATGGCCTTCAGGTTCTTGGAGCCCATCACCGCGCCCATCCCGGTGCGACCCGCAGCCCGCCCGTGGTCGTTCATGATGGCCGCATAGAGCACCTGATTCTCGCCCGCCGGCCCGATGCTGGCCACACGCACCTTCTGGTCGTCCAGCTCGTCGCGGAGGCGCTGCTGGGTTTCGTAGGTATCCAGACCCCACAGACCAGCGGCATCGTGCAGGGTTGGAGGCTGGCCCTCAACGATGGATAGCCAGACCGGCTGTCTGCGATCGGCCCCGGATGACAATGCCGTCGTAACCCGCGAACTTGAGTTCCGCGCCCCAGAAGCCACCCGAATTGGATTCGCCCCAGATGCCGGTCAAGGGCGAGATGGCGCACACCTCGTGCCGCCCGCATGACGGCGCCCGTGTGCCAACCAGTGGGCCGGTCATGAACATCAGGGTGTTCTCCGGTCCCAGGGGATCCGTATCTGGCCCCAATTCGTCGTACAGGTAGCGGGCGGCATATCCCGCGCCACCGACGAAGTCATGGGCCCACATAGGATCCAGGGGTTCGTCCGCGAGTTCACCACTGGTCAGGTCCACGACCAGCAACTTGCCCATGTAACCACTCATGCTATCATCTCCTCTGATGTATCCATAGTGAACCGGCCTCTGCGCCGGCACCAGGACTTTGATGCCGCATCACCACGCCACGTATCACAGAAAAGACACACTGGGCGACATCGAACAGAAAAAAAGCGGGCCGCATAATAGCTCGACCCGCAGGCATATTCAGATATCTGCACCTGTTGGACTCTCCACCTGGTAGAGACATACATTGCTAGAAATCAATCGATTGTCCTTCAAACGCGCAGCGAAAAACTCTTTCCACCTCTTCGTCCTCGGGGAACCGAAGGCCGACGATCAGGGCGCTGTCGTTGAGCGCATTGTCGACCAGCTTGGGCAACCTGGCCTCAAAATCCTCTCGGGAGATCCCCGCCTCCTGCAGCGAGGTTGGCTGGTCGAATGCGTACGCGCGCAGGGTCGCGGATCGCTGCCGACAGGCTGGCCGCGGCCTCGGCCTCGTCGCCAGCGGGCAGTCCCAGAAAGCGCGCAATGTCGGCATAGCGGGTGGGCAGGTAGCCCCGCACAGTGAACTCGATGGTGTAGGGCAGGAACAACCCCACAGCCCGTCCGTGAGGTATGGGCAGCAGGGCACCCGCCGAATGTCCCAATGCGTGGGCCATGGCCGCCATCGAATTGCCAAAGCCCAACCCGGCGATGGTCGCTGCATTGTGCATCTTTTCCCGGGCTTCTGGGTCATCGTTACCCTTCTGCCAGGCCCGAGGCAGATAGTCGAACACAAGTTGGATGGCCTTGAGACAGAGGCCATCGGAAAAGTCGTTGTGCCAGTGAGCAGTATAGCCTTCCACCGCGTGGGTCAGAGCATCCATGCCGGTGTCGGCCGTGATCTGGGCCGGCAAGTACCTCACAAAGGACGGATCGACGATGGCCAGGTCGGGGATGTTCTCCGGGTGGCCCACCGAGAGTTTGCAGTCCTCATCTGTGTCGGTGAGAACGATGGGCCAGGTGATTTCGGCGCCCGGTGCCACTGGTGGTGGGAATGGCAATCAGGTGCGCCTTCTGCCGCAGCCCGAGCCTACCCATGGGCGCGACATCGTCCGGCGCCAGACCGGGCCGTTCGTACTGGATCCAGATCGACTTGGCGGCATCCATGCACGAGCCGCCTCCCAGACCGATGATCCAATCCGGCTCATAGCCCAGAGCCTCCTGGGCACCCCGCTGGACAGTCTGCAGGGAGGGATTGGGCTCTACCTCGGCAAAGACCGCCGTCTCGATGCCAGCCTCTGCGAGTTTGACCTGCACTTGATCCACAAACCCCAGGGCAACCATGTTCTCGTCGGTGACGATCAGAGCCTTGCTGGCCCTGGATGTTCGCCAGGTATTCTAGCGCATCTTCACCAAACACGATCTCAGGGCTACGAAAGAACCACATCTGTTCACCTCCCAAGGCTGCCAATAAAAATGACCAATGACCAGATCCCTGGATATTGGTCATTGGCCATCCAGTCCCCGAAAAACCAATATTGCTTTTCAGTTGACTGACTGAGGCACCGCTCGCGTTGAGATCGTTGATCAGGGCTTCGACGTTGATGCCGTGGGCCATTGCACCTTGCTCTACGTTCTCAAAGCGAGCAATGGCACAGCCAAAGCACATCAGCCCATGCTTCAAAAAGACCTCGATGGTCTGCGGATAGTTCTGCACCACTTCACCAATGGGCATGTCTTTCGTAATCGTATCCATCTGAATCTCCCTCTGTAATTTTGAAAATACGTTGCGCTATCCCAGTTCCGCCTCGCCGGGATAGACTCGGTACCTTCGAGTTTGGCAATATAGTGTTCTGCCTGCAGGGCGGCCTTGCAGCCTGCCCCCACCGACGTGGCGATCTGGCGGTAGGTCCAGTCAGCCACATCCCCAGCGGCCCACACCCCTTCGACACTGGTCCGCTGGTCATCGTCGGTCACAATGTAGCCACCCTCGGTCAGCTCCAACTGACCGTCCAGAAAGTCGGTGTTGGGCACATAGCCGATGGCGACAAACACACCCTGCGTGGGGAACAGTGTCTCCTCACCAGTCTTGACATTGCGCACGCTGAGTCCAGTGACAAAGTCCTCGCCCACGATCTCGGTCACGACCGTGTCCCAGAGGAACTCGATCTTTTCGATTGCGAAAGCCCGCTCCTGAAGCAGTTTCTCAGCGCGCAACTGGTCCCGGCGGTGGATGATCGTCACCTTGCTGGCAAAGCGTGTGAGAAAGATGGCTTCCTCCACGGCCGCGTCGCCGCCACCCACCATGACGATCTCTTTGCCCATGTAGAAGAAACCGTCACAGGTGGCACAGTAGGATACGCCCCGTCCCGAAAACTCCGCCTCGCCGGGAACGCCCAGCTTGCGGGGCGAGGCGCCACTGGCCACAATCAGCGCCTGCGCCTCATGCTCGCCGCCATAGGTCACGACTTTGAACGGCCGTGTGGACAGGTCCACGCCGGTGACAATATCCATCTCGATGCGCGCGCCAAAGCGTTCTGCCTGCCTCTGCATCAACTGTGCCAGCTCCGCGCCATTGATGTCCTCTGGGAAGCCCGGGTAGTTGCCAATTTCGCTACTGATGGCCACCTGGCCACCCAGCTGTTGGCCAGCAAAGACCAATGGCTTCAATTGCGCCCGCGCTGTATAGATTGCCGCAGCGTATCCCGCCGGCCCGGTACCAATGATGATCACTTTTTCCATGATGCAACCCCTTCATACTGCGCGGGGAGTCCCTCGCCCGCAATCTCGAGCTGTATTGTACCCCCTTTTCCATCCTTTGACAAAAAGTGGTCTGCAAGATGCATACGCTCTCGTCGGTGGCTACAGGAGATCTACTGTCTGTGATCTATCTCTAATCAACCACTTCCAGCAAAAAGCTTTACAATTCTATCATTTTGATGTATAATCTATGAGTGGCTTGCGCCGTACGCTGGACAATGTCTTCTGCCCAACTGGCACAGGCCCCAGGCCATGGTGGATGGCAGCGAAGGAGGTCGTTGAGGATGAGCTATAGCCTGCTGGGAGTACACGTGAACATGAGCACCGGTGGTTTGTCCGAGGTGATCCAGGAATGGAAACCACCCCTTGTGGTGACCCTCGACCACAGCGACGTTTGGCGCAGCGTCAAAGCCACCTCGCCCAACACGATCCTGGTCGGTCGTCTCTATCAGGAATGGGAGCCCGACTTTGCCAGCGCATCTCTTGATCCAATTCAAGCAGCTCGCGAGCACTGCGAAGAGATCCTGCCTTGGGCTGAGCGGATGGGTGAGACCTACAACTACTGGCAGGGAGTCAACGAGCCGATCATCACGGATCATGTATCCATGCAACGGTATGCTGACTTTGAAGCTGAACGAACCCGCCAGTTACATGGTCACGGCTTCAGGGCGGCGGTTGGAAGTTTTCCCGTAGGCAATCCTGAACTGGCCTATTGGCAGAGCTTTCTGCCAGCACTGGAGGCAGCCTTGCAGTACGACGGCGCGATGGCGCTCCACGAGTATGCCTGGCCAACGCTGGACAACGAACATCCCTGGTATTTACTTCGCCACCGCAAAGTATACGACGGAGAGCCGGAGCATGGGTGGGAAGGCCTGCCCCGGCACTTGAAGTCTCTGCCACTCCTAATCACAGAATGCGGGTTGGATGGATTGATCGAACAAGGGTATCCCCCCCGCGGTTGGCAAGTCCTCTATGGAAAGGACCCCGATCAGTATCTTGAGCAATTGGCCTGGTACGACGCCGAACTTGAAAAAGATCCCTACGTTGTAGGAGCGGCTCTCTACTGCTGCGGCACAGCCGATTGGCAGTGGAAAAGCTATGATATTTGGCCTGAATTCTCCCAGATCCTGGCACAGAAAGCCAAGCCCCTCTATCGCTTGACAACGACCCGGCTGCCACCGCCTCCTCTTGAAGGCGATGCATTCTGGTACGAGGTCATCGCCCGCATGGATCGGATCGTGGATTCGCTGGAACACAAGCTAAAGCCCGCACAGGCGCAGGAGATGGAAGGAGAGAACTGATGGATAGTCCAAAGATCTTTGACCGGCAAGGACGCGAGCAAGATTGGGATTGGCTTGCGGCCAACTTTGGTGACATTAGCCTCCAGCGGGCAGAGATTTCAAAAGGAGAACGCCTGGCCTTCCGCATTACCAAGCTCCAAGAGAGCGAAGGACCTGCTGTGCAGATTGTCCATGTGACGGTTGAGGGTGGCGAACCGCTCGAAGGTATTTGTGTTGCAAGACATTGGCCAGATGCTCCCGAACTGCCTGTATGGCCCCCACCCGCTAGCTTCTGGCGAGACAGGGGAGTCCACGGCAAGACCAACGTAGAGGGAAACATCGGTTTTGGTATGGGACGTGGCGACTACTACTTTCCCCCCAGTGGTGGAGCCAGTGCTGTCTGGGTCGCTGATGCGGCCGGCCCGTCGGATTTTCTCAGTGGCTTGGGGATGTTGGGCGGCACGAACCACCGGCACGTGGATGTTCACTATCAGCTTGAGACGGCGGAGGCATCGCCACCGCCTGCGCCCGCGCCACCGCCATCTCCGACTCCACCAGTGCCACCTCCATCAACTTCCTGGCCTGGTTTTGATATCTTGGACAAAACTGGCCACCGCCAAGATCCATACTGGTTGGAGCATCACTTTGGAATCGTTGAGCACTACCCCACCTCAGAGCCTGACGCATACCGCCTGGCTGCCCTCCATGAGGTCGAGGGCCTTCATGAGTGCAAAATCACTATCTTGAATGAAGGTGGCCTTCCAGAGGAAGGAATACCCGTATCCTTCCGGCGCAGGGATGGAACCGAGAGCCGTGTCAGAGAGACCGGGGCCGATGGCACAGCACACTTTCCGCTAGAGAGCGATGCCAAATACCCGGTACCTGGCCAGGGGCCATACTTGGTACTGGTAAAGAGGGTCGCAGGAAACAGCGACGCCGTGATCGGTCTGGGCCGAGTACTGCGTACAGCCCGTCACCTGGACGTCACGTTCAGGTTTGTGCCTGGTAAGGCCCCGCTACCTCCACAACCACCACAGCCACCTCCCCCATCTCCTCCACCTCCACAGCCACCTCCTCGCCCCTTACCCCCGCCGCCATCTCCACCATCCAAGGAGGCGCTGCAACAACTCCTCGAAAGATTGGATCGCATTATTGCCTTGCTCGAGGAGCGAGTGAAGTAGCCAGCGCGTCGAAATGTCAGCAGCCCCTGGCCGTCGTGGCCAGGGGCTTTTCCGTTGGCTCGGCTGGAACAGGTTGCCAAAAGAATAGGGTTGTGCTAGACTGAGTTTATGACCGGGGCGATTGTGCAACGCTTCCACCTAGGGATCCTGCTCACAGTCCTGCTGGCCTTTGGCCTGCGGCTCTATGCCATAGATCGCCAGGATATCTGGGGGGATGAGGCTTTTAGCATTTGGCTCAGTGGCCAGGCCCTTCCCGAGGTGGTGGCTGGCGGCTCCGATACCCACCCCCCCCTCTATCCTTCACTGCTCTTTTTCTGGTTGCGTCTTGCCGGATCTGTTCCTCTGGCCACGCGATTCCTATCGGTCCTGGCCGGAACCTTGCTAGTACCAGTGGTCTATCTCCTCGGTTGTTACGCTTTTCCCCCTTCTCGTTCACCATCCTCTGTTACTGACCAGGGCAAGCCAAACCTCGGAAAAAACTCGCTAGTCGGTGGCCTTGCCGCCCTCTTGGTCGCTGTCTCGCCTGTTCTGGTCTATTACTCACAGGAAACCCGCATGTACGGCCTGGCCACCCTTCTGGCTGCAGCTTCAGTCTATTGCGCTGTACGTCTGATCAATGAGCCAAACTCAAGGGTAGCCTGGCTGGCCTATTATGTGACGACTCTCGCTGCAGCCTATACACACTATTATGCCTTCTTTGTCATTCTGGCTGAGAATCTGGTCCTGATCATATTCTGGCTCCTGCGCCGCCAGCGCCGCAACTTGCTCCACTGGTTTGTTGCACAAGGGTGCGTCGCCCTGGCCTATCTGCCCTGGATCCTCGTCCAGACTGCGTTCCTGAGTGGCAAGGCGAGCGCCCGCTACAAGGAATGGGGCTTGGCCACAGCCCTTCGCATTGCGGGCGAGACCTTCTCTGCCTTTGGCGCCGGGCTGGCTGTCCCGTCCATGGCAACCACCCTGATTACCATGCTGTTTCTCATCGTGGTAGCTGCCGGTCTGACGGCCCTGCTTCGCCGTTCCCGGCCCCAGTCATGGCTGATCGCCGCCTATTTCTTCCTCCCGCTGTTTCTCGCCTGGGCCGTCAACCCCATTATGCCCTTCTTCTACCCCCGCTACTTGCTGCTCATCGCGCCTGCTTTTTATCTGCTGGCCGCGTGGGGCGTGATGGCCTGGCAACATCTGTGGCGCCCCTTGAGTGCTGTAGGGGCTGCGCTTCTGTTGATCGGGAGCCTTTACGGCTTGCTGGGCTACTATGCTGACGACGCCTTCCTCAAAGGCCGCTATGGACAGATGATGGCCCATATTCAGGCCAACGCCCAGCCCGGCGACGGTCTCATCCTGGCCAACCAACTCCAGCGCCCAATATTCGAATACTATCAACCTGATGGGCTGGAAGCCTCCTACTTTCCCAGGTACGAGTACCCGTTGGAAGATCCACGCACTGCTCTTGACCTGGCAGCATTTGCCAGCCGGCATCCACGCCTGTGGTTGATCCGCTTTGGAAACCCGGCCGAGTACGATCCTCAGGGCCTTCTGCCTCGCTGGCTGGCGAACCACGGCAGCAAAGCCTACTTTGATGGTTGGGTGGACGCTGACCTCTCGCTCTATGTCATGGCGCCTGCCGGAGACCCTAGTGCGATCCAGCGGCCACTGAGCGTCGAGCTGGGGGATCAGGTACGACTCTTGGGCTATGCCCTCAGCGCCGAGCAGGTAGCTCCTGGCGACACCCTGCTTTTGACCCTGTACTGGCAAGCGCTTGCCCCAATACCCGAACGGTACACCGTGTTCACGCACCTGCTAGACCCATCCGATCGTATTATTGCCCAGATAGACAGTGAGCCCCAAGGCGGAGGCCTGCCCACAGATCGGTGGGGCGCCGGCCAGGTCGTCCAGGACAATTATGCCCTGGTTATTGACCCCAACGCCGGGTCAGGGCTCCATGTCGTTGAGGTCGGCATGTATCTACTCGAGACCCTCGAGCGACTTCCTGTCCGTGATGCCGATTCGGGTACGCCCTTGGGCGACCGGGTGCTGATTGGTACCGTCGAGGTACAGGCCCCATGACGGACAGAACCAGGCTTTCGAGATCTTGGAAACTGACAATAGTCCTGCTCATCACCCTGGTAGCTGGTATTCTGCGCTTCTATCGACTGCAAGAGGTGCCACCCGGCCTCCACTTTGACAAAGGATTCAAGGGCGTTACAACCCGTGCCCTTCTTTGTGCACTGGGCGCCTGGACCCTATGGCGGGGTGCTGCAAGGGTAGATCGCCAATGGCCAAGGGTGGCTGTGGCCCTGCTGTTGACCGTAGGCCTGGTCTTTTCCGGTGTATCCACAGCGCGGGCCTATTATCTAACCTGGGGGCAAAGCCCGGACCTATTCTACGCCTACGACGTGGGGCTGGTCGAGATTGCTGAGTACATAAATATCCTTCCCGCAGACCAGGATGTCTACCTGACACCGACTTTCCGCGACCACTTTTCTTTGGCGTATCTCGCGCACCGCCCCTTTGAAAGCTTTGACGGGCGCGCGGGGTTGGTCTTTGCCCCGCCGGAACGGGACGCCACGGTCATCGTTCTCTTGCGCGAGGACAGCGCAACCTTGCCCGCCCTGAAACAGATGCGTCCCGACGGAAATGTCACCTGGACGCTGACCGACAGCTTTGGCCGTCCCTACGCCGCGGCCTACCACCTACCGGCCTTGGCTGGCGAACTCGCTCCCTTCCCCCCACCGAACCACCGCATGGAGGCAACATTCAGCGGTAAAGCGCGCTTTCTGGGTTATTCCTTGGACGCAGAAACAGTCGCGCCAGGGAGTAGCCTGAACCTGATCCTCTACTGGCAGGCGTTAGCGCCACTCGACGACGACTATACGGTCTTTGCCCATCTACTGGGCAGTCCTAAACCATCGACCGGCAGCCCCATCTGGGCAGGGCACGACGCTCAGCCGGACCTTGGCCACTATCCCACTACCGATGCCGAGGGGCAGCCCATACCCGACGATGCTGTTTTGCTAGGGCCCATCCAGGTGGAGGACTAGACCTTGGCAATGGATATCGATGCTCGGAGTTCGGAGGAAAAGCCATGACCCTCAAACGCCATCCTTGGATCCGCGCACTCTTTGTGCCAGCCTTTCTCTTGCTGATCACGCTTGGATTCTTTTGGCGCATACTCTTTACCCCTGACACCTGGAAACCAGCCGGCGGCGGTGATTTGGTATCCTTCCTCTTTCCCACGTACCGCTTTGCCGCCGCCAGCCTGAGATCCGGGCAATTGCCCCTGTGGCAACCCCACCTCTACGGCGGCGCCCCTTTTCTGGCGGACATGCAGTCGGGTCTTTTTTATCCACCCAACTTGATTCTTTTTCTCCTGGCTCCCGATTTCCCCTACGAGGCCATGGAGTGGATGGCGGTCCTGCACATCTTTCTGGCGGGTCTGTTCATGTACCTCTGTTTGCGATACCTGGAACCGGGCCGCCCCATACGCGTTCCGGCTGCCCTGACGGGCGCCATCGCCTATATGTTCTCCGACCTGTTCATCGTCCACTTTGGCAACCTGAACCTCATCGCTGTGGCTGCCTGGCTGCCGGTCATTTTTCTCCTCTTCTGGCGAGCACTTCGAACGCAGCGCCTGAGTCTGGGCGCTGGGAGCAGGCGTCGCTCTTGGCATCGCCACACTGGAAGGCCACCTTCAGATCACCCTTTATATCGGCCTGGCCCTGACGGTAGCCGCTATCGCGGAAACCGTAACCACCCCACCACGTGTACCGGCACCGGGCGACTTGGCCGGAGGAACGACCGGGAGGGATACGAAAGGCCGACGCGGCTGGCCGCTGTTCGCCCTACTCGTCACCGCCGCCGTTGCCATTGGTCTCTCTGCGCTCGTTCTCCTGCCCACCCTCGAGTATACCCGCCTTAGCCCGCGCGCCGATCTACCCTACAAACAAGCTGCCCGCTTTTCCCTGGTCCCTGGACTGCTAGGCGAAATGGTGGTGCCCGCCCTGTTCAACACCCGAGAGCCAGGCCAATACTGGGGTGTCTGGGATCGCGTAGCTGTCGGCTACCTGGGTATCTTTCCCCTGATCCTGGCCGTCCTGTCCGTCCTCTTGTGGTGGGGACGGCGTATCCGCGTGTTCGCCATCCTGGCTGGGGTCGCCTTTCTTCTGGCTCTGGGGGGCGAGTCGGTAGTCCATGGCTGGGCCTACCGGCTGTTGCCAGGCTTTGGCCAACTCCGCGCCCCGGCACGTACGATCCTCCTGCTGGACTTTGCGCTGGCCGCCCTGGCGGCCCTTGGCCTGGGCCATCTCCTCAAACCGATGGATCGCCGGACTCGAAGATCATTTGAAAAGGTCTGGCGGGGATTGCTCTGGCTTACGGGCGCTGCAGTCATCGTCGGCGCGGCCTGGGCCTATCTGGTCGTCTACCAGGCGCAGGACCGCGATCCGGCCGTATTCTGGCGCGTATCCGCCGCGGGCAGCGGCGCGATCTTTGCCCTGCTGATGCTGGTGGCTAGCATGGCCTGGCTCAGCGCCAGACGCGCAGGGCGCCCAAAGCGTCGAATATTGGCCTGGCTGGCCGTCGGGCTCGTCTTTCTGGATCTTGCTTCGGTGGGGGCCTACACCGATGTGGGCAACAAACCACCCACGGCTGGCTTTGACCACCCTGAGATTATCGGCTTTCTAAAGCAAGAGCCCGGGATCTTTCGTATTGACTCACGAACCGATGTTTGGGGCGCCTGGCAGCCTGACCTGGCCCTGCTGGCCGGGCTGTACGACGTGAGCGGCGTTGACAACCCACTTGTCGTGGCTGACATTGCTCGCTTCTGGGAGGGTACAGGAGGTCGCTCGACCCGCCTTTACGATCTACTGGGCGTCCGCTACGTTCTAGGCAGCAAAGATGTAACGCTGGACTGGGACAAGTTCAGCCTGGCCTTCGACGCAGACCCATCGGTCAACGTCTACCGCAACGAGACACCCCTACCTCGCGCCTTCATGGTACATCGGGCGATCTCGGTCGCCGATCATGACGACGCCTGGGTCCGCATTCAGGAGCCCGGTTTCGACCCCGCTACAACCGTGGTCCTCGAGGGCGGCCGGTCGATAGAGATTCATCCTGACAGGCAGGCTAGCGTAGAGGTCGCACAGTATGACTCGAACGCCCTCGTGATAGCGGTCGATACGCCGGCAGAGGGCTATCTCTTCCTCAGCGATCCCTATTACCCTGGGTGGCAGGCAAAGGTAGATGACGAACCAGCACCTATCCTGCGGGCAAACTATGCATTCCGTGCCGTCGCGGTCCCAGCCGGTTCGCACCGGGTGACCATGACCTTCCAACCCACATCGTGGTTTGCCGGCTTGGGGATCACGGCACTAACTCTTCTGGGCCTCGTCGGCTTGCTGGTGGGCTTGCTCTTTTGGCGGCGCCAGTCCAGCCAACCGTAGTTGCCCGGCCCCGGCTGATATTTGTCATTGACAGCTCAGCGGGGTATGATATGTTGGTCCGGCGGAAAAACTACGCAGCGAGGCGGAAATGCCACAATCATCCAACGTCATAGGGCGCGTTGTCAAGCGCCTGTTTGGCACCCTGCCCGGCCTGCTCACCCTGGTCGTGACCTGGGATGCCCTAATCGTAGCCACGCTATCGCTCTTCTCCGGGCCTGTTCGCCCGCTGGGTTTGGCTGAACTGCTTCGCATGGATCTCGGCGATGCCCACCGGGTTGGCCGCATCATCATGCTCTACCACTCGCTGGCCATACCCTTTGTCGCAGCATTGGTCTACCTGATCCTGGACCAAGTGCCCATGGGCGCCCCGGAGGAGGAGAGAAGGGTACGCCGCTCCATTGTGGTACCCGTCACCGCCGGCTACATGCTTACCAGTTTAGGTGGCATGACCTTCGCCTATGGAGGGCGGAGCTGGATCGCCCACGGCATCTACCTGGTCGGGCTATCGCTCGTATTCTATGCCGGCGTACTACTGGCGATCGCCCTCTGGCCTTCGCGGCGCTGGGCAACCGATCCCACCCGCTACGCCCACCTGGCCGGCGTTTCCCTGGAGCGCTTGGCCTTCTTCCTGGTGGCCGTCTTTACCCTCGTCTCAGCCGCCATCGGCGGGGCGGCCGGGGCCTTTTTCGGAAACGGCTTCGCGGCCTTCCTGGCTGAGGACATCGTACGGCAGGAAGTGCATACGACCTTCCAGTTGATGATCATCGCCCACCTGCACATCATGCTGACCCTCACCGACGTGATGATCCTGCTGCTGGTCATCCGCACGTATCGCGTCTCAGGCCGGGTACACAGGATTGCAGTCCCCCTGACCATCATTGGCACGGTCATTGTCACTTTCGCTACCTGGTCGGTCATTGGTTGGGAGGGCGCCCACAAGGTGATCAACATCGGCTCGGCGTTTTTACTACCCGGCGCCATCCTCGTCACCATTTGGGGCTTTGCCTTCTTGATCCGCGAGCGGATCGGTGAGGTACAGGCCAGTCTGGGCCAGAAGCTCCGGGCCTTGTTTGCCGATCCCATCCGCTTTGGTATCTTTTTCGAGTTGGTTTTCGTCAACCTCGTTGTCACTGTGCCAGGTGTCACCGTCGCCTTCAACCTGGATACCTATCGCTCACCAGCCTACCTGGCCGTAGAGAGAACGATCTTGGTCGGACACTGGCACATACTGGCCACCCTGTCAGCCGTCATCGTTCTCTTGCTCATTGCCGATAGGCTGGGCACACACGGTTGGCTGCGCCAGGTCTTTGGCTGGGGCCTTTTGCTAGGATCGACCCTATCCTTCGTGTTTGTCAACGTCTACATGTTCAGGCAACCTGGTCAGGAGAAGGCCTGGACCGTGCCCTTGTTTGAGATGGGTATCGCCCTCAGCCTGGTGATGATCGCCATCTTTGTGGCTGCGCAACTGACCCAAACGGTTAGAGCAGAATCCCGCACCGATCCCGGATAGCCGTACCAGACGCAACCCGTGAAGCAAGCCTGGTCTACCGCCACACTCCAAGCCTGCACAGTCTTGCGGTGTTGCAGGCGCAGTTACCCAGAATGAGCGCGATAGATTGACATTTTCTCCTGGGCCTGATAAAATGAATATACGAGGCCATCTTTCACGTCCGGGCCCCTTCTGGCTCGGAAACAAGGAGCTGAGAGGACATGTCTGAGGAGTACGCGATCCCGCCAGCGGACGATCTGACCGATAACGACCGCGCAATGGCCGCCCTGTCTTACCCAATTCCCATCGTGGCCATTGTCGTTCTATTGGTCGAGGAGATGAAAACCCGTCCTTTCCAAAAGTATCATGCCGTACAGGCCCTGGCTGCCAACACCGTCCTCTGGACCACCATCATCCTGCTGGGCTGCATCCTGGGCACGCTATCGTTCTTTCTCGGTGGGGTATGCAGCACACTTGCCTTTCTGCTGTGGTTCATCACCCTCTATTGGGCGTACCAAGCCTATCAGGGCTTGTACTTTGAGATCCCGGTCCTGACCCGGTTCTTGCAGAGTCAGAACTGGCTCTAGCCCCGACACAATCGCAAGGCCAAAGAGCGAGAAGACTTCCCTCGCTCTTTGTTGTTTTCAGGAGCGCCTAAATTGACCCTTCAGTCCAAGCGGTGGCAGATTGCGCCACAAGTTGACGAGCAACAGTTGGCGCGCTACCCTGACCTGGCGCCGCTTGTCGTCCAGTTGCTGCACAACCGCCGTCTCGATGATCCAGACCCGGTCCACGATTTTCTGGCGGGCCGTGCCACCATGGACAATCCCTTCCGGCTCAAGGGCATGAGCGAAGCCGTAACCCGTCTTCGACGAGCCATCGACAAAGGCGAACAGATCGCCGTGTACGGCGACTTTGACGCCGACGGCGTGACCGCCACGGCCCTGCTGGTGCAGACGCTGTCTGCACTGGGCGCACAGGCGATACCCTACATCCCCGACCGCGTGAAGGAGGGCTATGGCCTGAACTTGGATGCGCTGCGAAAGCTGTATTCCCAGGGCGTCCGCGTCGTGGTCACCGTCGATTGTGGCATCCGCTCGGTCTGCGAGGTCGAGACGGCAAGCAAAGGACCGGGCAAGAAGGGCCTGGACATTATCATCACCGATCACCATACACCGCTCGACAATCTGCCGCCGGCCCTGGCCATCATCAACCCCAAACAGCCGGATTGTTCCTATCCTCACCAGAACTTGGCTGGCGTGGGCCTGGCTTACAAGCTGGCCCAAGGTCTGCTGCGCGCCCAATCAAGAGCCGGTCGAGGCTGCGATCTCAGCGAGGATTCGCTACTCGACCTGGTGGCCCTGGGCACGGTCGCCGACCTGGCCCCCTTGCAGGGCGAGAACCGCTCCCTGGTGCGGCGCGGCCTGGAACTCATGAACGAAGTGCAGCGCCCTGGCATCATGGCCCTCATGGCTGATGCCGGCCTGCGGCGCGGTGAAGTAAACGCCACCGCCATCGGCTTCCGCCTGGGGCCACGTCTCAATGCAGCCGGCCGCATGGATACGGCCATGCTGGCCTACCGGTTGCTGACCAGCATGGAACCCCTGGAAGCAAAAGAGCTGGCGGGAGAACTGGGCAAGCTCAACCGGGACCGCCAGGCAGCAACCGAGGTGATTGTCGCTGCTGCCGAGAAACAAGTACAGGCTGACGACCCAGATGCCTATTTCCTTATGGCCGCCGGTGAGGACTTTCAACCCGGCATCGTCGGCCTGGCAGCCAGTCGCTTGACAGAAGAGCACTACCGCCCCGCCGCTGTCGTCGAGCTAGGCAAGAAGAAAAGCCGGGGCTCTTGCCGCTCCATCCCCGAGTTCAACATCACGCGGGCATTGGACCGCTGCGCGGATATGCTGATACGCCACGGTGGTCACGCCGCCGCCGCCGGCTTTACCATCGAAACTCAAAACCTGAATGCCTTGCGCCAGCGACTGCAGGCCATCGCTGCTGAGAAGCTGACCGGGATAGACTTGCGACCTACCCTGCAAATCGACGCCGAAATCAACCTCGAAGAGGTCAGTTGGGCAACCCACGCCCAGATGGGCGAGATCGAGCCCTGCGGCATCGACAATCCACAACCCGTGCTCCTCAGCCCGGGGCTGAAGGTACGCGACCGGCGCGCTATCGGTAAGGAGAGCAAGCACCTCAAGCTCACGCTGAGCGACAGCCGGGGCGTAGCTTGGGACGCCATCTACTTCCGGGCTGGCCATCTCCTGGGTGAAATTCCCAGTCGGGTCGACGCGGCCTACACCCTGGAGGCCAATGAATGGAACCACCGCAAGCGCCTGCAGCTCAACATCCAGGATCTGAGACCAACACCCATTGGGGAAAGCAGCCTTTGACACCAAATGTGCTGTGTTGCACGCTATAGGTCAGACGAAAACCCTGCACGGGACAGGAAGGGAAACCACGTGGAGAGAAAACTTCAAGAACTCGAGGATCGCCTCACAGAAATCAACAATCTCAGGTCCGCGGCGGCGGTGCTCGAGTGGGACCAAACAACCTACATGCCTCCAGGAGGCGCACCGGCGCGCGCCCGCCAAATCGCCACATTGGGGCGGCTAGCCCACGAGAGGTTCATCGATCCGGCCATTGGCAAACTGCTGGATGACCTCCGGCCCCACGAGGAGAGCCTGCCCTATGACTCGGATGGTGCCAGCCTCATCCGAGTGACCCGCCGTGATTACGAGCGGGCCACCAGGATCCCTCCATCGTTCGTGGCCGAGATCGAGAACCACGCGGCAGAGTCTTACCAGGCCTGGACGGTGGCCCGCCCGGCAGACGATTTTGGCGCGGTGGAGCCCTATCTCGAGAAGACGCTGGATCTGAGCCGCCAGTATGCGGACTTTTTCCCTGGCTACGAGCACATTGCCGATCCCCTGATCGACGAGGCGGATTACGGGATGAAGGCATCGACCCTGCGCATCCTCTTTGCCGACCTGCGCCAGCAACTGGTACCCATCGTGCAGGCCATCACCGCCCAGCCTCCAGCCGATGATTCATGCCTTCGCCAGGCTTTCCCCGGGGCCCAGCAGGTGGCTTTCAGCACCGAGGTCATCGAGCGGTTCGGCTACGACCTGGGTCGGGGCCGGCAGGACATCTCTCCTCACCCCTTTACCACCAACTTTTCTATCGACGATGTGCGCATCACCGTCCGCGTCCAGGAGGAGTTTTTGGGCGAGGCGATGTTCAGCGCCTTCCACGAGGCCGGCCACGCCATGTACGAGCAAGGCGTAGCCGTCAACCTGGAAGGTACTCCGCTGGCCGAGGGCACATCGGCCGGCGTACACGAGAGCCAGTCGCGCCTCTGGGAGAACCTCGTCGGCCGCAGCCGCGGCTTCTGGAGCTGCTTCTACCCCCGGCTGCAGGCCATCTTCCCCGACCAATTGGCCGCTGTACCTCTGGATACCTTCTACCGGGCCATCAACAAGGTTGAACGTTCCCTGATCCGGACCGATGCCGACGAGGTGACCTACAACCTGCACGTCATGCTGCGCTTCGACTTGGAGCTGGCACTGCTTGAGGGCAACCTGGCTGTGCGGGATCTGCCCGAAGCCTGGCGCGAGCGATTCAGAGCCGATCTGGGCATCGTCCCGCCTGACGACCGCGACGGCGTACTGCAGGACGTCCACTGGTACGGGGGCGTGATCGGCGGCCGGTTCCAGGGCTACACGCTGGGCAATATCCTGAGCGCCCAGTTCTATGAAGCGGCACTGCAGGCCCATCCCGAGATCCCGGACGAAATCGCAGAGGGCAAGTTTGACACATTGCACACCTGGCTGAAGGACGAGATCTACCAACACGGGCGCAAGTTCACCGCCCCAGAGCTTGTTGAACGCGTCACCGGTGGCCCCATGCGTATCGAGCCCTATGTGCACTATCTCTGGAAAAAGTATGGGGAGTTGTGTGCGTTGCCTGTGGCCAGTACTCCCCCTCCTCCCAGCGATTAACCGGGAGGAAGAGGTTTGGGAAGGGGAGGAAAAAAGAGAGCTTTACCCGCAGGACGTTGGGAGAAGCTCGGTGACAGCTCAACTTGCCCATTTCGGGCTTTAGACGAGCAACACACCCCCATCCACAAGACCGACAAGTAGGGGAGCATCCGTGTCGAGGCCCTGAGGAGCCTCGACACAGGCCAGGCTCTCACCAAATTCCGCACCTGGCCTCCATTCTGTCCAGGACCGCCCGCCATCGCGAGACAGGAGCAACCCATCGCTGAGCATTACCAGGACATCGAGCCTTCTCGGGGAATTCCGGAGAGAGAAGGATGGCGTTGACAGCGCTGCGGATCCGGTCTTCGCCCAGACGCATCCAATTGCGCCCCCCGTCCTCTGACCGGTAGAGACCGTGGGATTCCGTGCCGGCAAACAGAACGCCGTCCTCGGAGTATGCAGGCGACAAGGCCAGGCTGAGTACTGGGGCCAGATCGAGGGCAAAGTCCACCTCTCGCCAGGCGCGCCCCCCATTCGTGCTGCGAAAGATGCCCGAGTCGACGCCCACGAACAGCGTCTCATCTCGCGCAAAGTCCAGCGAAATGGCCAGGCAGATGGTGTTCAGGTCCAGAAGGCCAAAGTTCCAGGCGACCCAATTCCCACCACGGTTGGATGTACTGAACACGCCGTCCTCAAGCGTGCCTGCCAGCAGTATGCCATCACGGGCATAGTCCGGCGAGATGACGAGGGAAGAGATCACCGGAGGTGGCGATGGCAACTGGACCACATCCCAGTGCTCGCCCCCGTCAAAGGAGCGCAGGATACCACCCGGCACGCCTGCAAACACTGTCCGGTCGGAGGCGAAATCGGGTGACATGGCGATGGCCATCGTCGGCAGCGGGGCGCTGAGGTTCAGAGCCACGTAGGCTGGCTGCCAGGTCCCCCCGCCATCGTCGGAGCGGTACAGGCCCGAGCCCCGTGCCGCAAAACAGATCCCATCCTGTGCAAAGTCAGGCGAGGTCGCAAGGGCGTAGGTGATATCCTGAAGCCGTATCTCTTCGGTCATTTGATCTCCGCTCTGAAAGTCAACATGCTGAATTGGTCGTGCTGGTGCCCGCAAGGCGAGTGGTCGACTCGCGAATCAAAGGATCCGCGAGTCGACCGCAGGCAAAACCAATGCTGCCCTTGCTAGTGATTGTGCCGGTATATATCCCAGCCCAGGTAGGTCGTGATCGCCTCTTGGAGCACATCTGCACAGTGGTCTCGGGTCAGGGCCACGTGGTGCTCAAACCCGTTCTTGCACACGTAATCCATGAGACACTGAAGGTTTTCCACCTTGCAGACCGCGGATCCGCCATCAATAGCGACAGGATCATCAGTGAACTCGCCCTCACCCAGGTAGGCTTTGATGATACCCTTGGGATCATCGGTGGACATGCGGAAGAAGGTCATCGGTCCTGCAGCGACCTGGCCCTTGAGGGCACCAAAGCACCGATCCTCTCCCAAGGAAGCTCCCAGGACATCCAGGCTGGAGATTTCGACCTCTTTTCCCATGAAACTCATGGGGTAGTTGCTGCAGTGGACATTGATGCATTTGTCCCGATCCTCTCCATAGTTGTTGTTCCAATCCTGGAAGCCCGGTGGATTCCCCGAAGCCAGCAACAAGGCGTACATCGAAACCGCACCGACCACATCTACCTCACAAGCGCTGGGCAAAAGGCGTTCTCCCATCATGCTCATCGACAGGCACGTGGCGCAACCATAGTTCTTCTGGATCGAGTCCCAGCACTCGACAGCGCTGGCATCGCACTCGTTGTCGTCCATCCAGCGATCGAGCACAATCGATAGCTTGGCCTGCCTGAGGATCTGCTCCACTGGGATGTGCTCGGGAATCCTGCCATAGTCCCTGATCTCGGCCAGCTTGTTTTGAACGGCCTTGTCGTCGTCTCTGAGGGCCTGAGCACCAAAGATGATCTCTGACAGGTCGACGGGAATGACGGTGATCCCGGCGGCCTGGAGGATCTTTTCGCTGAAGCGCACGGTTTGGAAGGCCGCCGGCCGCGCACCAATGGCGCCGATCCGCGCGTGCTTCAAGCCCTTGACCACGCGGCACACCCGCGCAAAAGAGTCCAGATCCTTGGCAAAGTCATCGCTGTCGATGGGGTAGGTGTGAAGAGAGGTGTTGGTGAAGGGAATACTGTACTGGTACAGGTTGTTGCACACCGAGAGCTTGCCGCAGAAAGCATCCCTGCGGTTTGCTACATCCAGTTTGTCCAGATCATCGTCACAGGCCTGGACCAACACCGGGACATCCAGCTTGGCCATGTCCAGAGTCTGCACAACTCCGAGTTCGTCGCCAAAGTTGGGAAGGATGATCACGACGCCGTCGATCTCGTCTGCCTTCTCCTTAAAGAGCTCGGCGCACAGTTTCGCATCACTCAGGGTCTCGATAGCGCCGTTGGGCGTGGCATCCTCGGGCGGGATGACATAGTCATAGCCCAGCCCATCGAGCTTGGCCAGCAATTGCGGGCGGGCCGCTGATGCCAGAGCGGGGTTGAAAAAACCGCGCGAAGCTACTATCAAGCCAAAGGTAGTCTTTTTCTCCATGATTCTCATTTTGTTCTTCTCCCTTTCTTTCTAAAGGTTTTTGCCTTACACATTGTCTGTCCAATGCCAACACGGATAAGGAATACTAGTCTCGTTTCCACCTGGCAGGCGTCCATTTTCTGTCGCTTTTGCTGCTCTCGACCACTCTTTCCACGAAAAAGACCCCCCGCGCCCCGTCAAAGACAGTAGGAAAGTCAAGCTCCAGCTCAGTAGGCTCTGCGCCCATGAGCTTGGCCCGCATCGTGTCTGTCGCATTGACATAGACGTTTGCAAAGGCTTCGAAAAATGCCTCTGGGTGACCCCAGGGCAGACGCGCGGCGCGCTGCGCTGCCTCGCAGAGATAGTCGTTGCCACGCGACAGGATCTGCACGGGCTCTTCAGCAGGAGCATAGGTGAGATAGTTGGGGTGCTCCTGATGCCAGGTCAAACCCGCTTTGGTCCCAAAGACCCGGATGTTAAAGTTGTTCTCACAGCCCGCGGAAATCTGAGAGGCGGTGAGAAAGCCTTTCGCCCCGCTCGTGAAGCGCAGCAAGACCATGGCATCATCATCCAGGAGACGGCCCGGCAGAAAGCTGGTAAGATCGGCGCAGATCTCGTCCAACTCAAGGCCAGTGATGGTACGCATGAGGTTTTCGGCATGGGTACCAATGTCGCCGATGGCCCCGCCCAGTCCGGCGCGTTCGGGATCGGTACGCCAGTCCGCTTGCTTGTGCCCAGAGTCCTCCAGTTTGGTCAAGAGCCAGCTCTGCGAGTACTCGACGATCACCTTGCGGATCTCGCCCAGCATTCCCTGTTGTACCATGTGTCGCGCCTGTTTCACCATCGGGTAGCCTGGATAATTATAGGTCACGGCAAACACAACGCCTGATTTTTCGACGGAATCAATCAGGCTGGCCGCCTGTTCCGAGGTATGGACCATTGGCTTATCCAGAATGACATTAAAGCCAGCGTCGACAAAGGCCTTGGCAATGGGAAAGTGGAGATGGTTCGGCGTAACAACGGAGACAAAGTCGAGACGATCCCCTTCGGGCCGGGCATACTCTTTCTCTAGCATCTCCTGCCATGTATCGTAGGCGCGATCCGCGGGGATGTGCAGATCCCTGGCCGAAAGCTTGGCTTTTTCCGGGGTCGAGGACAGCGCCCCGGCCACCAGCTCCACGTCGCCATCCATGGTGGCTCCTTTGTGGTGCACCGAACCAATAAAGGAGTCCCGCCCACCACCCACCATGCCCATCCTGAGCTTGCGTTCAAAGGTTGTTGTACTGTCTTTGCCGTGTACCATGGATTATCCTTTCCATTGAAGGTGTTAGCCAGACACCATCTTGTGCCACAGGGCCTCGGCCCGGTGGGAGCTGCGTACCAAGGGACCCGCCGCCACGCCACGAAAGCCCAGGCTTTCTGCCTTGGCCTGGTAGCTGGCGAACTCGGCCGGCGGGATGTAACGGTCCACCGGAAGCTGGCGATCCGTCGGCTGGAGGTATTGGCCCAGCGTCAGCAAATCGCACCGTGCCCGCCGCAGGTCATAAAGGGTCCGCAACAACTCGGTCCTGCTCTCTCCCAGCCCCAACATCAAACCCGCCTTGGTCACCATGCGCGGCGCCAGCGCTTTGGTCCGGGCCAGCACACCCAGTGATCGCCGGTAGTCAGCCCCCGGACGCACAAGAGGATAGAGTCTGCACACTGTCTCGAGGTTATGGTTCAAGACATCCGGCTCGGTGGCCAGCACTGTTTCCAGCGCTCTCTGCGATCCGCCAAAATCTGGAATGAGTACCTCGATGACTGTCCCAGGCGACCGGCGGCGTGCAGCAAGCACGGTTGTCGCAAACTGCCGGGCCCCACCGTCGGGCAGATCGTCCCGCGTGACCGAGGTGATGACCACATGCTGCAGGTTGAGCCGGACGACCGCTTCGGCCACACGCGCTGGCTCACCAGGATCCACCGGCGCGGCACTACCCCGCCTCACGGCGCAGAAACGACAGCCCCGGCTGCAAGAGTCGCCAAGGATCATGAAGGTCGCCGTGCCTTGGCCAAAACACTCGGCAATATTGGGGCAGTGGGCTTCCCGGCAGACGGTATGGACGGCCAAGGTGCTCGAACAAACGCTCCATGCGGTCCACGGCGCTCTCTACCTGAGGCGAGGTGCGCCGCCACAGCCAGGCTGGCTGCTCGGGCACCCTGACACCGTGTCCCATCAAGGTAGACTCCTGCCCTTCCATCACCTTGCATGCAAATACCTGGCCGAAGGTCCGCCTAAAACGCTCGGCCACTTGCTCTAGATCTGGTGTCCAACCCAGCTCGCTCGCCATTGAGGTCACTCCGGCATCGGCGTTGCCGCAGGGGATGAGCAGTTCAAAGTGCGCCATTTCAGGAGTCACATTGAGCGCCAGGCCATGACGAGTGATCCCGTCCCGCACAGCCAGGCCCACTGCCGCGATCTTGTTGCCAAGTCCTCTGCCATTTGATGAGGCCATCCACACGCCTGGATGGCCATCTACCCGCTGCGCCTCCAGGCCATAGGAATTCAACATCCGGATGGCCGTTTCCTCAAGCCGCCAGACGTAGGCGTGAAGGTCGCCGTCGGGTGGCCTGAGAATCAGATAGATCACAAGCTGTCCAGGGCCATGGTAGGTGGCCCGACCGCCACGGTCTGTCGGGAATACGCGGACCCCCAACTCGCGCAGCGCCGGCGCAGTGGCCAGGATATCGTTTTCAGCCTCCGCCACGACCAATGGTGATCACAGGCGGATGCTCGAGCATGAGCAGTGTATCACCGATTGCCCCTGAGGCTCGGGCCAGGGCTAGATCCCCTGCAGACGCGAACTCTGTTCGTACTCGACCGTACCCAGACGGTACGCCGTCACAACGTTCACCAGCTACCTCTGATCATGGGCTTGGTTTGCCGTTCCCTACCAGTCAGGCAGGTGCAGCGATCGCTTCTCGACATCCATCGCCGCGTCCACCAATGCCTCGCCGATGGCCGGGTGTGCAGGAATGAAGCGCATCAGTTCGCCAACAGTGGCTTCTGACAGCATGGCGACACTCACAGCGTTGACGACTTCCACGGCGCCGGGTGCCATCACGTGGGCGCCCAGGATCTTGCCATACTTTTTGCTGGCAATCACCTTGATCATGCCGGCCGTCTCGTCCAGAATCATCGCGTAGGGATTGATGGCCATTGGAACCTTGCCGATGCTCACCTCGATGTCCTGGGCTTCGGCTCGCTCCTCGGTGAGACCCACCCATGCAACCTCAGGCCAGGTGTAGAGACAGCAAGGCACAGGGTCATAGTCCATC
Source organism: uncultured Chloroflexia bacterium (assembly GCA_963700285.1). GTDB lineage: Bacteria > Chloroflexota > Anaerolineae > JAAYZQ01 > JAAYZQ01 > CAWANP01. Next base: position 1,050,251 of record CAVOXA010000010.1, read on the forward strand.
TTGGTGGACTTGCCCATTGCATTCTCGGCTGCGACAATGCCTTCAGCGTTCGCTATATGTGACCACATGGGACCGGCGGACTTGGATATGGGCGAGGCGATGTCACCAACCGCATAGATGCTGGTGACACTGGTCCGCATGGTTTCGTCCACCAGGACGGCACCGGAATCCATCTTGAGCCCCAACTCGCGTAGACCAAGCCCGGTTGAATTCGGCAGGCGGCGACCAGCAAGCACCTTGTCAGCATGCACCTCACCTTTGCCCTCCGCCAGGATGACAACCAGCGAGCCATCATCAACCTGGTGAATCGCCTCCACGTCCATGCTTCTCTTGATGGCAATCCCATCATCATGAAGCAGCTTACCCAGGCGTTGCGCAAGCTCGCGATCAGCCTCCGGGCAGCAATTGTCCTCCACTTTCGATAAGGGTCACTTTGCTGCCCATTGCGTGGAAGTACTGCGCCAATTCGACATCCCAGGGCTGGCTGCCCAGGATGACCATGCGCCGGGGAATCTCGCGCAGTTCCACTGCCTCTTCTGTGCCAATGACACCAGGCAGGTCTGCCCCCTCGATGGCTTGCTGAGCAGCGACCGATCCCGTAGCCAGGACAATGCTGCGTGTGCGGAACAGCTCTCCGTTGACTTCCACGGTTTCCGGGGCGACGAGCCTGGCCCAGCCTTCAATCAGGCGTATACCCCGATCGATGAGCAACTGCTCTGTGCCCATCCGCAGGCCTTCGATGATCAGATCCTTGCGCTTGTGCAGCACCTCCATGTCGACGAAGGGTTCTCCCACCTGGATGCCGTAGCGCTCCGCCTTGCCAAGGGCAGCCATCATGTACGGCCGCGCGCATAAGCACCTTGGATGGGATGCAGGCCATGTTCATGCAGTTGCCGCCATAGAGGGCTCCCTCTATGAGAGTTATCTTGCCGCCCAACTGCACTGCCCGCATCGCTGCGGCAAAGCCGCCGGAGCCCGCACCGATCACGATAAGGTCTTGTACATCCTCCATAGTCTAGGCCTTTCCCTCGGCAAAGATCAACGCAGGATGCTCCAGCAGTTCCACGAGGGTCTGCAGAAAGGCTGCGCCCGGCGCTCCATCCACGACACGATGATCGATGGTCAGGCTGAGCGTCATCCTGGATCGCGCCGCGACTTGGCCGTCGGACAGTGCAAGGTGCTGGCTGACAGCTCCCGCACCCAGAATCGCTACCTCTGGCGGGTTGACAATAGGTGTGAAGGCATCTACCCGGTACATTCCCAGGTTGGTCACGGTAAAGGTTCCACCGGTTACCTCGTCCACCGAGAGCTGGTCCGCACGGGCGCGCTCAGCCAGATCCTGCAAGGTCCGGTGGATCTCCTGGATGCTCTTTTTATCAGCCGCTCGTACCACCGGCACGATCAAGCCCTGGTCCAAGTGCCACCGCTACACCCAAGTTGATCTCGTCGTGGCAGACAATTTGCTCACCCATCAGTGTGCTGTTGAGGATCGGATGTTCTCGCAGCGCCACGGCCACAGCTTTGACAATCAGGTCGGTGTAGGAGACGCGCGTACCCCAACGCCGGCACATGGCATCGCGCAAGCCGACCAATGACGTCACATCCGCATGGCTGGTCAGGGTGAGCTGGGCCATGGAGCGCAGGCTGTCCATCATGACCTCGGCAATGGCCTGGCGCCTGCCGGCAAAGGGGAACACCTTGGGCAGGTCATCATCAAGGGGGCCCTGTCTCTCCAAGACGCGCAGCACATCATCTTCCGTGATGCGGCCATCCGGGCCTGTCCCTTGAATCCGGGCCAGATCCAGGTTCTCTTCTTCTGCCATCCGGCGGGCCAAAGGGGTAGCCGCGATACGAGACTGTTCGTCGTGAAAAGTCTGCACATCCTTTTCGCTGATGCGACCGCCCCGGCCGCTACCCTGTACCTGGGTGATATCCACACCCAGTTCCTTCGCAAGCCGCCGGGCGGCTGGAGAGGAGCGGACCTCACCGGGCCTTTCGTCCAATCTCGGCGCTGGGTCCGGCGTCTCTGCTGTGAGAACGGCATCATCCGCCACGGTTGCTGGCGCTGTCGCTTGGTCGATCTCGGGCATGGCTTCGCCAGGCTCCAGGATGACGCCAATGACATCAGCCACTCTGCGGCTCTCCTTGGATTGAGTCACAATACGCAGGATGCCAGAGGCAGGAGCCTCCACCTCGTAGGTGATCTTTTTGCTCATCACCACGACGACAGGCTGGCCTTGCTCCACCTGTTCGCCGTCCTGTGCGAGCCACTTGACGACCTTGCCCTCGGTCATGGTCAAGCCCAACTTGGGCATAGTCAGTGTTGTTGCCATCCCCTCTCCTTAAAGTTCGCGGATTACTTGGCACTATGAGCGAACTATTGCATGTCCACGCCCTGCCACTCGGAGCGTAGGGTTACACGACAAAGGCGCCTTCAGCCACCGCTTGCGACAGGGTCCGCTCCACATCCACGATCCACGGCCCATCGAGGTCAAGTGTCACATCCGCGCCGTCGCTGCCGTGCAGCGTGATCTCTCGCTCACCATCCAGCGCCAGCACGGCCGGGCGCAGAGAATCCACGGGATGACTGATCCCTGGTCTCATCTCGACAATCTCCCCAATGCCTATCGGCGACCAAGGAACCCGGCGCGATGGGGACCATCACCTTTCGCCCATCTTGGGTTATGGTGGCGGACGCTCCACCCGGATAGGCTGGATCCACTGGATTCACTACACCAATGATCGCTGACAACCCGATGTTGATGGGCTGGGCGCGGGTCACAAAAACCTGGCGCAGACTCCCGATCTCCCAGACTGCCCGCGCCCCGACAAAACCGGTAGACACCAAGGCCACTTCAACGAGCGCCTGATCGACCATCTCGCCATTCACGCGTACCAGCAGGCGCTTGTGCCGCCAGCAGAGAGCCTTCCGGTCGGCATCAGGACGCCGGGCAACATAGGCCGCAGCAGAACCGGCAATCGTCCCCTCGATAAAGTAGGGCACAACGTTGTTCGTGCCGGTTGAGAGCGGTAACAGAGGCACTTGACCAGCACCCTTGGCCACAATGCGGCTGGTTCCATCGCCTCCCAGGACGATGATGCAGCCAACCCCGGCATCGCGCAGGTATTGGGCTGCCCGCAGCGAGTCCGCAGATGTATGCACAATGGGCATGTCGATCAGCGATGCTGTGTCGACGACCTCGGGCCGGTCGCGCAGTCCCTTCAGCGCCCGGACCCCAATGCCAAATGGGTCGGGCATGATCTCCACCCGTTGCGTGCCGGATGCATACAATCCCAGCAGCAGTCGCCGGACGATGCTGACCTTCTCGTTGTTGTTCACCACCGTCGCGTGAGACACCAGGCGCCTGATGTCTTTGCCCGACGCAGGATTGGCAATGATGCCTACGAAACCCAAAACCGTCCTCCAGACCAAGCCGTGTCAGTCGACAAACAGGATCTTGCCGCACTCGCCTGTGCGAAAGAGATCAAAAGCCGCCTCCGCCTCGGACAGTGGGAACCTATGTGTGACGGTTTTCTCCACTGGCAACCCGCGCTCGACCAGTGCGACCATCTCGTCGAACTCGGCCGTGTTAAAGTTGCGCGTCCCAAAGACGGTCAGCTCCCGGCAGATGAGGTGCTCCCATGGATTGAGGCTCAGCTGTGACTGACACCGACAACGACCAACGTGCCCCGCTCTTTCAGGCTGGCGAGGCCCTGCTCGGCGACCACCTGGCTGCCAACACAGTCAAAGGCTACGTCGATTCCGCGTCCATGGGTCCAGTCCGCGAGGACCTCCGGGATATTGTCGCGACGGGGATTCAGCATCAATTCTGCCCCAAGATCCTGTGCCATGGCAAGCCGATAGTCGCTCAAATCCACACTTGCCACCCGGGCACCAAATGTCGAGGCGACCATCAATGCCCCCAAGCCAATGGGACCAGCACCCCACACAGCTACCTGGTCGCCCGGCAATAACCTGGCACGCTTGACTCCCCTGAACGGTGTCCCCAACATATCCACCAGAAGCGAGCCTGCCTCAAAAGAGAAATCGTCGGGCAGAGGATGACAGCAAGCCTCCGGCACCAAAACGCACTCGGCAAAACCGCCATCTCTCTCAAAGCCGATGGCTTCCAGTTCCCTGCAAAAGTACAGGTCGCCTCTGAGGCAGTGCACGCAACTGCCACAGGTCACGTGGCAGTTGATGGCCACTCGGTCACCAACCTTCAGACGCGCCGGCTTGTCGACCGCCACGACCTCGCCCGCGTTCTCGTGTCCCGGAATGGTCGACTGGCCCGGACCTTCCAGGTTCTCACGATCCGTACCACAGATGGCGGCCGACTTGACCCGCACCACCACCTCGCGACCTCGCGGCTCAGGGGTGGGCACCTCGTCGAGCGAAATCTGGTTCTGGCCCAAAAAGTGAATGGCTAGCATTTCCCTTATCCCCGTATGCTCTATGTCTCCATGAACTCGCCACCCGCGACAACCAACTGCTCGCCGGTGATGTGGCTAGCCAGATCGGAGGCCAGAAATACAAAGGCGTTGGCTTGATCTCGGGGCGTGGCGATCTTGTCCAGTGTTGTCCTGGCCACCAGTTCATCCATCAGGCCAGGTACGCGATCAACGACATCGCGCAGCATCTGGGTGTCTGTTGCACCTGGCAGAACGGCGTTGGCTCGGATCCCGTGCTTGCCCAACTCCAGCGCCAGCACCCGCGTGAAGCCGATCACGGCTGATTTGGAGGCACAGTACGCGGCACCCTTGGTATCGGGCTTTTTCCCCGATGCCGAGGACATGTTGATGATACAACCGCCGTCGCCCTGCCGGATCATCTGCCGGGCTGCCGCCTGAGCGCATAGGAAGGTCCCACGGATATTGACCGCAAAGACCGCATCCCAGTCATCGAGGGGAAAATCGACGATCATGTGACCGCGATGGATCCCGGCGTTGTTGACCAGGATATCCAGCCGCCCGAATTCGGCCACGATCATCGTCCACTGCCTGCTGCACACTCGTCGCGTCGGAAACGTCCAGGTACAGAGCAATGGCGCGTTTCGCGGCCTGCGATCCGGCACGCTCGTTGATACGCTTGTGCTACAGCTCGCGCCTCATCCAGCAGAGTGTCTGCCACAGCCACCGGGCACCATGCTCGGCATATACCTCTGCGATGGCACGCCCGATGCCTCTGGCAGCACCGGTCACCAGTGCGATCTTGTCTGTCAACAAAGTCGCCACAGCATGTCTCCTCCGCCTCGCATCCGGCGCCCTCCCGCGTGAGAGATGCCGGGCTCTGCCCCTCCAACCTTCGCTGGAAGCGGCCTATCCCCCGGTGACCTGTCTGACCGCCGCAATGATCTTTTCCTCGCTGGGCAGCACATATTCTTCCAGCACCGGGGCGAAGGGAGTGGGCACCTCGCGGGCGGTCACACGGATGACCGGCTCGTCGAGGTAGTCCAATGCCTTTTCCGCAGCGATGGCAGCAACCTCGGAGCTGACGCTGCACTTGGGCCAGGTCTCCTGGACCACCACCAGGCGATGCGTCTTCTCGGATCGATGCCAGTATGGTTTCTTCGTCGAGGGGATCGACCGTACGCAGGTCCACGACTTCGACGCTCGATCCCCTCTTTGGCCAGCTCCTCTGCAGCGGCCAGCGACTTGGTCACCATGTACGAGTAGGTCACAAGCGTCACGTCTGAGCCCTCTCGCTTGACGTCTGCCTGGCCCAAGGGGATCGTATACTCTTCCTCTGGGACCTCGCCCTCTACCTCGTAGAGCTGCTTGTGCTCAAAAAAGATCACGGGGTTGTTGTCGCGAATGGCACTCTTGAGCAGACCTTTGGCGTCGTACGGCGTGCTGGGCAGCACAACCTTGAGCCCGGCCACAAAGGCGAACATCGACTCAAACATGTGTGAGTGCTGGGCTGCAGCCGACACATAGCCGCCTACAGGCGCCCGAAGTACCAGAGGCACCGAGATCACACCACCAAACATGTAGCGCATGTTGGCCGCCTGGTTGATCAACATGTCGGAGGCAATCGTGATCCAGTCTGAAAACTGGAGCTCGACCACTGGGCGGAGCCCTGTCGCCGCCGCGCCAACTCCCACTCCGGTGTATCCCGCCTCCGACACGGGCATGTCGATTATCCGTTCTGGTCCGAATTCCTCATAGAGTCCCCGGGTGGCGCCGAAAGCGCCGCCGTAGGGACCGATGTCAATTCCCCATAGTACCACGGTTGGATCCCGGCGCAGTTCTTCGGCCATGGCTTCTGCTAGTGCTTGTGCGTAGGTTAGGGTTCTCATGCGTATCACTCCTTGATCCAGGGCTAGGCCCACAGGTCTTCCAGCGCCGACTCGGGCTCGGGTAGCGGGCTTGTGCGGGCGAACTCGACCGCCTGGTTCAGTTCCTCCAAGACATCCGACTCGACCTTGTCCGCCTCAGCGCCGGTTAGAACGCCCTGATCGATCAACAGCTTCCGGTAGGGGGCGATTGGCTCTCGCTCGAGCCAGGCTTCCACCTCCTCCGGTGGACGATAGGTATCGGGCTCTCCCTCAAAGTGCGTTCGCCAGCGATAGGTCTTGCACTCGATCAACGTCGGCCCCATGCCAGCCCTGGCCCGGTCCACCGCTTCCTGGCAGGCTTCGTAGACAGCAAGGACATCATTGCCGTCGATGGCCAGACCCGGTATCGCATAGCCCACGGCCCGGTCGGCAATGTCTTCCACCTTGCGCACGTCGCTCTGCCTTGTGCCGACGGCATACAGGTTGTTCTCACATACGTATACGACCGGCAGGTCAAAGGCTGCAGCGATATTGACCGCCTCGTGGAACGTGCCCTGGTTTGAGGCACCGTCGCCAAAAAAGCAGACGGCCACCTGGCCCTGACTTGCGCAGTTTGGCCGAGAGACCGGCGCCGGTCGCGATGGGCAGGCCGGCCCCGACGATGCCATTGGCGCCCAGGATGCCCAGGCGGGGGTCGGCGATGTGCATCGAGCCGCCCTTGCCCTTGTTGTAGCCGGTGGCCTTGCCGTACAGTTCGGCCATCATCAGCTTGATGTCGCCACCCTTGGCGATGATATGGCCGTGACCACGGTGGGTGCTGGTGATAAAGTCGTCGTCATTGAGCGCAGCGCAGGCGCCGACGGCGACCGCCTCCTGGCCCAGGTAGAGGTGCACAAAACCTGGCATCTCTCCTGCGGCGAATAGGTCCTTGACGCGGTCCTCAAAATGGCGGACCTTGAGCATCCGCTCGTACATCAGGAGCAGCTTCTCACGTGAGATTTCCATTCTCCTACCCTTTCTTTAGCCTTCCAACAAGGCCAGGCACATCGCCATCGCCTCTTCGCTGGGCGCTATCGGATCCAGCTCAAACCCCACGTACTGGTCATAGCCTGCCTCACGAAGGGCTTTGAAGATATTGGCATAGTTGAGTTCACCTGTGCCCGGCTCGTGGCGACCAGGAACATCTGCCACGTGAACGTGTCCAATCACATCCAGGTTGCCGGTGAGGGTCTGGATAACATTGCCCTCCATGACCTGCATGTGGTAGATGTCATAGAGCACCTTGATGCACGGACTATCCACTGCGCGCACCAGCTCAAAACCGGTGGCAGAGCAGTCCAAGAAATAGCCGGCGTGGTCCACCTGGCTGTTCAGGGACTCGAGCACCAGCGTGACACCAGCCTCCTCAGCCAGAGGGGCGATCATCTTGAGTCCTGCGAGCACACTCGCGTATTTTTCCTCGGCCGTTAGCTCCGGGTACTGGAAGCGAACAGACCGGTCTTCGGCCAGCTCATCGGTGAGCAGAAACAGCCCGGGCGACCCGACCTCGCGGGCTTTTTCCAGGCTCTGGGCGATGCTGGCCACAAACCCCTCCCGTTGCTCGGGGTGAATGAGCGTGCCGCCCAAGTTGGCCTGGAACGAGGCAATGCCGATGCCCGCCTTTTCCGCCGCCGACTTGATGGCGGGCAGGTCCTTGTTGTCCCAATTCCAGAACTCGATGGCATCAAAACCGGCTGCCGCCGACTTGGCGATGCGCTCCATGAATGGAACCTCGGTATAGATCATTTCGATACAGACTGAAGATTTCATGTCCCTACCTCCTTTGACAGTCGTTCAATCTTGTCACCGGACTAGCACGTCCGGAACATCGATAGCGCCGTTGGCCGTTTCTATGGTTCGCATCGGCCAACCCGGTCCCGCCGATGCGAGTTCCACTCCATCTTCGGTGAGGAGTGTAAACTCCTCAAACTTGGCGCCAGTGATGGTGACAAAGTAATCGTAGGCCTGCCGTTGGACGACGCGCGCCTCCGGATCCTGGCATCGAGCAGCATCCGCAAGGATATAGCCCGTAATGCCACCCTGGAAATGGTACATCCATTCGCCAGAATAGCCCAGCACCCGGTAGAGGCGAATCTGCTCGGCTAGGATGTCGGCGAAAAGCACACCTGGCGCCAGCATCATGGCCACGTGTCCCCCAATGGTGGCCGTGCCGTCTGATGGCCCGCCTGATGTGCGAGGGGGGCTCCCCAAAGTGCACCAAGCGGGTGATATTGGCATGCAGCCCCCATCGTCGCGCGGCGGGATGCAGCAGCGCATATTGCTGCAGCCGATTCTCGGTCGGGATAGGATGCCGGTAGTCCCTGATCCGGTCATCAAAGCCAACGATGAGAACATCGATGGTCAGACCCTCAAGCGCGTAGCGCTGTAGCAGCGTGGCGGCGACTTCTTGTTCGCTCAGCCCGGGTTCCAGTTCGTGGGCTACCTCGGCCAGAATCCGGTTGGCAGTCCGGCCTATCCAACGGCAGCGGCGCAGGTCAAGATCGGTGAGCGGGTAATGCAGGTCCACCAGGGCAGAACCGCAGGGCCGGGCGCCGGACAAAGCGAAATCAGCACCCACCTCCATACCTTTGGTAAGCTGGAGGATCTTGTCCTCGGGCGAACCCTGGTGCCAGTAGCGGGTGACGAGTTCATAACCCTGCCCTGCCACCTGTTCATCGATGAAACGCTGGCCGTCCATGGAATAGGAAACGAGCCATTTGTGGTTCCTGGTGATGACCAGATAGCCAAAACCCATTTCGCTGGTCGTGACGACATGGTTGTCGCCACCAGCCGTCAGCCAGGCAAAGTTGTCCTGGCGCCCGATGACCAGAGCGTCCAGCCCCTCCCGCTCCAGAAAAGCGCGGACCCGCTCTTCCCTGATCCTGGCTGACGCCAGGATCTGCTCTTGGTTTCCAATTTGCTCCATGCCCAATCTCCCGTCCAGTTCTCAACCTAGTGCAAGGCGCATTTGGTCCTGTTTCTCTCGGGTCCTATTCCCGTGGCCTCTAGCATCTATGCTCTTGGTGTACTCGGTTACGAGCATCACTTTACTCGTTTTCTCCATCTCTGTCAATGTTTCTTCTGTTCAAGTGTCAGGATCCTGGGTCTTGACTACGATTCTGCGGTGGCTATTTGAACGCATCTTTGGTCAAAGCTAGCCATCACGTCCGCCCCGTGGGTAACCACGCCAATGCGCGACGCACTCCCATGGCGATCCAAGGCTGCTGCCAGAGCCTCATCGAGGCTCCGTGTTGCCCTGGCGCCAATGCGAACGGCCTCCTTGTCTGGTATACCATCCGTCACCAATGTGACATTCACCCGTTGGCGCGTCTGATCCCAGGCCAGGTACGTGGCGGCCGCCACCTCATCCTGGATCTCCCCACGTTCCACCATCTTGCACACTTGGTCGCCGGATGTCTGTCCAAGTTCTATGAGTGAGGGGTGGTCGGGAGCAATGCCCTCCGGTGCTGGAATAATCAAGATCAAGGTACCCCCGTCCCTGACCATCATGCCGCAGTTGTTCACTGGTTTGAAGCCCTGCCACAGATCACGATCTGCCGGGTGAGAGCCAGCGACCACGATGTCAACCTGGTCTTCCAACGCAACGGTATAGATTGGGCGGGCGATTTCAACGCCGGCCCGATGTGCTTTGACCACATTGCCAGCTACCACTGCCACTACACCACCATCACGGTTCAAGACCACGTTCACAATGAATTTAAGTCCGGAAGCGATGGCCATCTGCTCCATCTCGCGCCGGACTGGGTTGTCTGTCTTGCCCAGGATATCATATACACAAGGCCCCGCCATCAGATGCGTCTTGGCCGTGGTCACTGAGCTGGTAATGCCTGGCTGAATCATCTTGGCTCCACCAGCCCAGCCAGCGTACATGTGGGGTATTATGTTGCCCACAGCGATGCTGAGATCGCTCTCGAGGTAGCGTCGACTGACCTGGATGGGTACACCCGACGGCGTGGCACCCAAGTCCACAAAAGCTTGAGGTGCCTGCGAGAGATTGTCAACTGATATGCGCGCCATCACCTTGGCGCCGAAGCGAGCGATGCGCTCTGTTTCGCTCATAGGGCGATGGGTGCCAAGCGCGATGATGGCCGAGATCTGCGAGTCCAGCACCCCGGCCTGGTTCAGCTCATCCAACAGAACGGGCAGAATGCGGCTTTGGGGAGTCAACCGCGTATTGTCATCTACGAGGATGACGGTTCTTGTGCCATGATCTGCAGCCAGTTGAGTGAGGCCGGGCGAACCTATGGGAGAGCGAAGGGCGGCACGAACTGCCTCTTCAAGGTTTTCTACGGGCGGCACGTTCTTCGGGGCTACGGTCCAGGCCAGGTTCACTTCGGGAATGTGAAGTGTTTTGCTTTCATCGCCGTACGGAATTGCGATCTCCCGATGCATCTGATTGCCGCCCTCTGAGATGGTCATGATTGCACAGGTACAGGATCCCCCATGTCGACCGCGGATCTGGCTATCCTTCGCGCCAGTACTGCTTTGTGGCATCAAAGAAAGGCTGGTAGTCCCACTTGGGCAGCCCTGTGGTGCGCATCGCCTTTTTGATGAGCCCGCGCCTTGCCATACTGTCGTCAATATCCAGCTCGATTTGCTCGGGATCAAAGGTCGCTAGCAAAAGCTCGTGCATTTCGGATTCGACTTTTCCATATTCGGGCTGCCCGGCCAGATTGTTCCACTCCCTAGCATCCTTGGCCAGGTTGAACAGCCGCGGGGCAAAACCAGTCGTGTGGATGTACTTGTAATCTCCCTTCCGAACCATGAAGCTCGTGGTGGTGATGCCCTCGGTGTGGTGCTCGGCGAATATGGCCCGTTCGGCATCTCGCTCACCATCCATAAGCTGTACCACACTATGGCCGTCCACAGGCACGATGCTGTTCTCGTCGACACCGGCAATATCGAGCAGCGTGGGCATCACATCCACAAGGGATACCGGCTCTTTGACGATATCCCCACCCTCCCAACGCGGTGGGTAGGAGAGGAGCCACGGCACGCGCGCCGCGAACTCGTAAAAGACCCGCTTCTGGATCATCCGCCGCTCGCCAAGCATGTCCCCGTGATCGCTGATGAATACAATCGCCGTATTCTCTCGAAGGCCCATGTCCTCCAAGGTCTGGAGCAGCTCGCCCACTTTGCGGTCTATGTAGGTCACCGACCCATAGTAGGCGCGGCGCATATTATACTGTGCTCGTTCATCGTCTAGATCGACCAGATGCGTGCCATGGAAGGTATTGAGTTGTTTGTCCATGGGATGTTCAAGCTCGGCCAGGTTATCAGGTATCTCGGGCAGATCGATCTCCTTGCCTTCGTACAGATCCCACAGTTCTTGAGTCACGTGCAACGGCTCATGGGGATGCGTATAGGAGACACAAAGGAAGAAAGGCCGTTCATCGCGAGGAGGGAGTTCCTTCTGCAGGCTGCCTGAATAGTTGCTGCGCTTGGAACGGAGATACTCCAGCGCTCGAAATTGGGTCTCTTCGTCATAATCTAGCTGCATACTCCACTGGCGAACACCGCCCGTCACGTGGTCGATGGCCATGGGGTTGATATGGAACGCGGAAAAATCGCCAAAGCCCCCCTTGGGCCGTTCTGGAAGCCAATTAAAGTCCGAAGGATAGATGTCAGGGGTGAGACGCCGCTCAAAGCCGTGGAGCTGGTCAGGCCCGATGAAGTGCAACTTGCCTGATGCCACCGTATCATAGCCCTGGATCGACAGGTAATGACATAGCGTGGGGACATCAGCAGGGAACAACGCGCCATTGTCGTAGGAGCCGATGCGGGACACATAGCTACCGGTCATGATGGAGCTGCGCGCGGGCGCACAGATCGGACAGCTCGTATAGGCATTGTCGAACCGCACACCTTCTGCAGCCAATCGCTCCAAATTGGGAGTTTCGACCACCGGATGCCCATAGACACCGGACAGTTCAGCCACCATTTGGTCGCAGATGATCATAAGGATGTTTGGCTGTTCAGCCATATGCTTTCATTCCTTTCTAACCGTAGATTGCTTGTTTCTTGATGGGCGGTCCACCCTCTACCTGCAGATCGTTGGGGTACTTGGCTGCCAGCTTCTCGGCCCAATGGAGCCTACCTGTCTGGCACAGGCGCTCGATGTAGGCCGGCAGCCAGCCTCGAGTATCCTGGGGCCCACCCTCAACGATCACCGACCACATCGGATCTTGAGCGTGCGTCGCCGAGTGTAGCATCTGGCCGTACCAAGCGTCCAGCAGGATCATGGCCCGGCCCACCAGGTCGGGACGTTCCGGTGCGAGGTCGTACTGCTCGTGCGGGTCTCTTGTTACGTCGAACAGCAGCACGTCATTGGGAAAGCACTGATAGCCATCGTGGTAGAGCCGTATGCACAGATAGTCGTCAAAGCGGATAGAGCGGGTGAACGAAGCGGCACCGGCACTGAAGACCAGATAATCCCTACCAGACTCTGCTCCCGTCCCAATGGTCTCAGCGAAACTCGAACCGTCCCAATTCTCCGGGACCGTGCCATCGACCAACTCGACAACCGTCGCCGCGAGATCGAACTGGTAATGAAGAGCCCAGTCCACTCCTCCACCTGACCGCGGAGGGACACCCGGCCAGCGGACAATCAGCGGTTGGCGTGCCGAACACTGGTCCGCCAGGCGGTGGCCGGCATAGATATTCAATTCTCCAAGGCTCTCGCCGTGATCGGCAGAGATGATAACCGCCGTATTCTCCAATACACCCAGCCTCGCCAAGGTGTCAAGCAGGAATCCGATGTGGCTATCCACATACCGCAGGCTCGTGTCGTAGCCATCGAACATCTTGCGGACCTCGTGCATCGACGTCATCTGCCCAGGGGTCCTGGGGTACTTGGGGAAACGAACGTGAAAGCTAAAGGTGTCCTGGGCTGAGCGGATGCCGCAGCCATCCCAGTGTTCCTGGCGGATCTCTTCCGTGAGCCAGGCGGGTATCGGCTCATCTTTGAACGGATCCCCAAAATCATCGGGGGTGCGGTAGGGCCAGTGCACGTCCCAGAAGTTGACGTGCAGGAACCAGTCGTCCTCTTGACCGTTTCTCTCCAGCCAGTCGATGGCGAGAGATGACATCTCCTCGGCCATCTCTACGCTCTGCCGGTCGACGTTATAGATCTCTGAAAAGCCCGCCAGCCAATTGAACTGCGAATGTCGCTCAGCAAAGGCGCTGACAGTGACCGTCCTATAGCCCTGATCGCGAAGGCAGCGCATCCAGTTGGTCTTGCCCAGGGTGGAGCGGAAACCCCGCGGTGGACCCTCTACAAAGTGATCGGCCGCAGTGCCCAGATGGTCGACGACACCGGTATGGATACCAAATCTGCCCGTGTATAGTGCAGTCCGCGAGGGGCCGCAGGGGCCGTCCGAATAGTAACAGTTTTCGAACCGGATCCCCTCCGCCGCGACCCGGTCGATGTTGGGGCTGGTATCTCGATGATAGCCATAACATCCCAGATGATCCGGGCGCAAGGAGTCGATGTCAATGAACAGAATGCGCACACTTTGTCTCCTTCGTGAAAGCCTGAGACGCAAAGGCTGGAGGCTCTGCGCTACCCCTCACGCCAGTACATCTCACGGGCATCAAAGAAGGGCTGGTAATCCCACTTGGGCAAGCCCGTGGTCTCCATGGCCTGCTTGATGATACGCCGGCGGGCCAGGCTTGCCACCAGATCCCGCTCGATCTGGTCGGGGTTAAAGTTGGCCAGGAGAAGGGCATGGAGTCGAGATTCGATCTCTTTGTTCTCGGGGCTACCAGCCAAGTTGTTCCACTCTCCAGGATCCTCAACCAGGTTGTACAACTGTGGAGCATATCCGGCCGTGTGGATGTACTTGAAATCGCCGTGACGGACCATGAAGCAGGTCATGGTCGTCCCGCCAGCGTGGATCTCGGCAAACACCGTGCGGTCCGGATCTCGCTTGCCTTCAGCCAGGGGGATCACGCTGCGGCCGTCTATGGGCAGGATCTCGTCCCCCCGCACACCGCCTAGATCGAGGATGGTTGGCATCACATCGACGATGGAAACTGGTTCCTGAACGACGGTACCCCGCTCTTCCATACCCGGGTAGGACATGATCCAGGGTATCCTTGACGAATACTCGTAGAAGGAGCGCTTTTGGATCATCCGTCGCTCTCCCAGCATATCTCCGTGGTCGCTCAGAAACAAAATAGCTGTGTTCTCGCGCAGACCCAAGTCCTCCAAGGCCTGGAGTAACTCACCCACCCTCTCATCGATCCAGGTAATCAATCCATAGTAGGCCCGGCGCATATTATACAGGGCCTCCTCGTCGTTGAGGTTCACTTGATGGGTACCGTGATAGTGATTCAGCATCGTATCCATCGGGTGCTCATAGTCCTGCAGATCGCCTGGGATCTCGGGCAGGTCGATCTCTTTGCCCTCGTACAGATCCCAGAACCTTTGTGGTACGTGGAAGGGCTCGTGTGGATAACAGTAAGAGACCTGCATGAAAAAGGGACGCTCGTCGCGTGGAGGGAGCTCCTTCTGCAGCGAGCCGGTGTACTGGCTCCGTTTGGAGCGCAGGTACTCCAAGGCACGAAAATGGACTTCCTCATCAAAGTCAGCTTCCTGGCTCCACTGCCGCACGCCAGCCGTCACATAGTCGATGGCGATGGGATGGGCGTGGTATCCCGCACGGTCCTTGAAGCCGCCTTTGGGCCGGGGCGGCAGAAAGTTAAAGTCTGCTGGATGAAAATCGGTGGTCAGCCGCTTCTCAAAGCCATGGAGCTGGTCGGGCCCGATAAAGTGCATCTTTCCGGCTGCGACAGTATCGTATCCGGCGATGGACAGATAATGACTGAACGTGGGCTGGTCTGCCGGGATCAGGGCGCCGTTGTCGTAACATCCCGTACGAGAGCCATACATCCCCGTCTTCAGGGCACCGCGGGCCGGTACGCAGATGGCGCAGCTTGTGTAGGCGTTGTCAAAGCGAACGCCTTCTGCCGCCAGCCGGTTTAGATTCGGCGTCTCGACCACCGGATGTCCGTAGGCACCGGTGAGCTGGGCCACCATCTGATCACACGTGATTAGCAGAATATTCGGCTGCTGCATCAGTTACACCTCACAAGAAAAGTTGACTGTCGACAAACCTGCTAGCAAGGCGAATAGCGGCGGTACTTGAGAGCGGCCCTGTAGGCCATATCCAGCCTCGCGGGCTCTGTATCGGGCTGGATATTGTGGGTGGGAGCAAACACATAACCACCCCCGGGAGCCATGATCTCGATGTTGCGCCGTACCTCTTTCTCAATCTCCTCAGCACTGGCATTGGGCAGCACCTGTTGGATATCGATTCCGCCTCCCCAAAAACACAACTCGCTGCCAAACTCACCTTTGAGCCTAGCCAGGTCCATTTTGGCTGCCGTGTACTGCACCGGATTCAGGATATCCACGCCAGCCTCGAGATAGTCAGGGATGATGTCATAGACCGAGCCACAGGAATGCATGAATACCTTGGCCTGGGTCCTGGCGTGGATAAAGTCATAGATCCGGGTGTGACACGGCTTCAGAAAGCGGCGGTACATCTTGGGCGAGATAAAGAGGCCGGTCTGCATACCCAGGTCGTCACCCTGGCACACGACCTGTACATAGTCACCCACCGCATCGAGGTATATCTCCCACAGGCCGATGATCGTATCGGTTATCTTTTCCAGGAGGGCTGTGGCAAAGCTGGGATCCAGAGCCAGGTCGAGGCAGAACTTGTCATAGCCCCGGACCTTGCAGGCCTGCTCAAAGGGCCCGCGACACATGATGTCGGCTACAATGGCATAGTCGGTGTTCTCGTACAGATCTTTGGCCTGCTCCCTCAGCCCCTCCACTCGCCAACTTGTACGGGGATCAGGCCATGTGGCGCCATCCAGGTCTTCGACCGTGCATTCCGCCAGGGGGTAGGTAATCGAGTCATAGTAGTAGAGGGCTTTCCTCCACCTGATGTCGTACTCGTCGTACCAGTCACCATTGTCCAGGGTCCTGGTTGCGACCCACCTGGGTGCCCTTTTCATGGTAACCAGTCGACAGTCCACCCCGTAATGCTGCAGGATATCCTCTCTGGGATAGACGTTCCCCTGCTGTGTATGCGTGATCTCCGGTTCAGGGTCAGGCGCCAGCCCCAGGTAGCTCCTAAGGTTGGCGTAGGCAGTCTCCACGATACCTGTGACATTGGTGCCCGCCAGATCGAGGGGGATCTGGTCTGGCTCCTGATGGTCAAGCGCTGCAGCTATCCGCTCGCGTGGCTTCACTGGCCCATCTCTCCTCGCTGTCAGCTCTGATTCCGGATCTCAGGCCTTGATGGCACCGGCAGTCATGCCGCGAATGAACCATTCGGAGATAAAGATATAGATGAGGATCAGCGGAAGCACGCTGACCACCATCGCCGCCGCCAACATACCCACATCCAGGTAGGCCTCTCCCACAAAAAACATGACGGCCAACGGCAGGGTTCGCAGTTCGGGGTTGTTGATGAAGGTCACGGCAAAGAGGAATTCGTTCCAAAAATTCACGAAATTAAGCATGACCGTGGTCAGAATCGCCGGGCGGGCGATGGGAAAGGCCATCCTCCAGAATAGCTGGTGGTCGGAAGCGCCGTCGATGAGGGCAGCATCCTCCAATTCCCCGGGGATCTGAGCAAAAAAGGTCCGCAAAATAAAGATGTTCATGGGCATGGCCATCACGGTATAGACCAAGATCAGGGCCCAAAGGGTATTATAGAGCTTGTAGCGGACCAGGAGCTGGAAAAGAGACAGCAGTGTGATCTGAGGCGGGAACATGATGGAGAGAAAGATAGTCGAGTAGAGAACCTCGCGCCCGCGGAACTTGAAACGCAACCTGGCAAAACCATAGGCGGCCATGGAGTTGACAAGCATGGCCAGTAAGATGGCGCCAGCCGTCACGAAAGTGCTGTTTCGGAAGTATAGGGGAAAGCTCAGGGTCTTGTTGGTGAAGACATTGACATAGTTCTTCATGGTTGGAGGGATAGGAATAGCATACGGCTTCAACAAGATCTCGGGGCCAGGCCGCAACGAGTTCGCTACCGCCCAAAAGAATGGGAAGCTAAAGACAGCAGTATAGATCAACAACACGAGCGTGATTGCATACCGCCCCCAGCGCTGCGGAGGGATGGACAGAAAGTTGCTTTGTTTCTGATCTGTACTCATGCCTAAAACTCCAGTGCGTCGCCGCGCAGGAAGATTCTGGAGAGTCCGACCCAACAGACAAAGACTACGATGAACCACACCACGGCAATGGCTGATGGGTACCCCAGGTCAAAGGTCATCCACTCGAAGGCGCGTTTTTGAATATAGGTGGCCACCGTCTCAGTCTGCCCTGAAGGTGCACCACGTGTCATGATCCATACCAGCTCAAAGACCCTCATCTTGCCCACAAAGCAGAGCAGCATCAGGCTGATCCAGGTGCGCTTGAGCATGGGCAGGATGACGTAGATAATAGACTGGAAGTGATTGGTCCCGTCCACGACGGCGGCGTCCAGGATCTCCTGGGGCATGGAAGCCAACGCGGCAAGCAGGATCACAAAATTAAAGCCGATGAACCGCCAGGTAGTCACCGATATCAGCGAGGGCAAAGCGGTAAGGGGATCGGCCAGCCACTTGTGATCCAGGCCGAAGGGCCGCAGCACAACGTTGATGATGCCCCAGTCTGCGTTAAAGATCCAACGGAAGAGGGCACCGATTACCACCCAGGAAACCAACATCGGCAGGAACCAGGCCACCCGGTAGAAACGCCGCAGGGGAAGCTTCTGATGGATCAAATAGGCCAGCACAAAGGCAATCGGGATCTCCAAGAAGGGTGAGACGATAGCCCAGATGACACTGTTACGGATGGCCATTTTGAAAAAGAGGTCCTCGGTGAATAGCTCGACATAGTGCTGCAGGCCTACATATGTGTATTTCGGCACACCAGCACGGATCTGGAGCACGTGGACGCTATTGTAAAAGGTCATGAAGAGCGGAATGATCACAAACGCCAGGAATAACAGCGTCGCCGGACCGAGGAACTCAAGGATGGCCCACCAGGAGGCCTGACTAAACCCTCGGCCGAATGGGTTTCGTCGCTTGGAAGCAGGTCCTGCCTGCGCAACAGCACTGGTCTCCATGTCTCTAACGCGACCTCCGGTCGTATTCGTCAAGGTTTGGTGCAGAGGAGAAACTGGGGAAATCCCAGTTTCTCCTCTGTTTCAGTTCAGCTTGGCCCAAGTCTATGGCCGGGCTGCTTCCAGCTTTTCGAGTCCTTCATCCAGGGTCATGGTTCCATTCACCAGACCATCATTGAAGACCTGGATCCACATTTCCCGGAACTCGGGCGGCTGGCTAAAGACGTTAATAGGCACACCCTTTGCCGCCGGCTTGCAGTCGGCGAACTCGGCAAAGTACCAATCGAAATCGGTAGGCGGCATCGTGTCGAGGTTGGTCTTGATACCGGTCTGGACACCGGTCTTGGCGTACCACAGGTTGCCGTACTTTTCCTGGGCGACGAAGTTGATCAGGTCGATGGCCGTTTCCTTGTTGGGGCTCATCTCGTGCGCCGCCAGGCTGCCGCCCACGTACCAGAGATGCTCGTCGTTGGCTACACCATTGGGCATGGCGGGATAAGGCATGCAGCTCAACTGGAAGTCTGGTGGCTGTCCCCCCTCCTCAGGCGGTACAAAGGCCCGGCCCGTGTACCAGGAGCCGACCGGGAACATGCAGGCGTTTTCCTTTGTGTGAAAGTCCTGGTGGGCCTCGGCGATGGTGTTGGTGACATAGCTGTCGCTATAGGCAGGCAGCGAGACCAGCTCATAGGCCCACTCCAGGGCAGCGCGAGCTTCGGGCGTATCAACCGGCACCTGCCCGGTGAAGTACTTGGCAAACTCGTCGATGCCCAACGTGTGCTCCAGCGCGTACCAGAAGGGCAATGCCCCACTGCCCCACCACTCCATACCACCGGCAAAGACGTTGTAGCCGCCCTCCTTGCACTTCTTGGCGACCTCCATGAACTCGTCGGCCGTCAGCTGGCGGTCCTCGGGCAGCTCGATGCCCAGTTCGTCAAAGGCACGTTGGTTGACGTACAGCTCGAGGGTGGCCGCCTCCAGGGGCAAGGCATAGATAGCGCCATCCGACCAGGTCCAGGACTCTCGAGCCCAATCGTCGACGTTGTCCCAGTTGACGCCCTCACTCAGGTCGGCGGTGAACCCGGCATCCACCATCTGGGGGGCGGTTCGGTCGATGTAGAAGATGTCAGGGAAACCTTCGCCGGCAATGGACGTGTTCTGAATGGCATTGAACATCTCTGCCTTCTGCCACCAGACGACCTCGATGTCCACGTTGGGGTTTTCGGCCTCATAGTCAGCGATTACCTGCTCGATGAAATCCCGCTTGTTGGTCTCTTCGGCCCAGTGACTCCACCAGACGACTTTGACCGGTTCACCTTCGGCGGACTCGGCCGGCTTTTCCTCCTTCGTGGTTTCGGGAGCTGCCGCTTCCTCGGCCTTTGTTGGCTCCGGCGCTGGTGCGGACCCGCAGGCTGCCAAGACCATGGCCAGCACCATGAGAAGTGATACGACGGCGTATGCTTTCTTCATTTCTTTCCTCCTCGAAATTCTCATTGACATGGAACCTCTTTGGCGTGCACGTCGCTCCACAGGGGCGGGATGCCTTTCCGGGCCGCACAGCGCGGCTCGCGTCCCTCTCCCGCTCCATCTGCACCGACTCAGTCTCTCATAGGCTCTCCTTTCTCTCAGTCATACTGCCCACAGGTCAGTCGACCGGCCAGCCGGCGCCCGTCCAAGCGCATCACTGTAGTACTCCTTCTTGTAGAACACGCCCCCTGTTGGATCTCTGGTCACCAGATCAGGCAGATTCCCGGATCACAAGCTTGTGGTCCAGCACCTTGCATCGACCAGGAATGGGAGATTCACTTTCGATCCGCTCGACGAGCATCTGAACAGCAGCCACGCCCAGGGCGCCAACGTCCTTGTGAACAGTTGTGAGCCTGGGACGGACGATGGTAGACTCTAGTATGTCGTCAAAGCCGATAACTGCTACGTCCCCTGGCACAGATAGACCCGCATCCACGGCAAAGAGCAGGGCATCAATGGCAAGAAGGTCATTGCCGGCAAATACCGCGCTGGGTGGTTCAGCCAGGGTCAATAGGTACTCCATCCCCAATGCTCCGCACCCACGCTCATAACAGGTCTCATAGACGAGTTCTTCCTCTACAGAGAGATTGTGGGTCCGTAGTGCATTGACGTATCCCTTCCTGCGCAGACGGCCGCTCCACGTGGTCGCGGGACCCACAATGGCACCTATCCGTCGATGACCCTTTTCGATCAGGTAAGAGACCGCCTCCTCAGCTGCCCTGGCCTCGTCGAGCACAATGTTATCGGCAAAGGGATGAGTAGGTGCATCGCCATGAATGACCACGGCGATCCCGGCATCGACCAACCTATCAATATCCGCCTCAGAGGCATGGAATGTTTGGGTAAAGAGCCCATCCACACCACGCTGGATCAAGACATCCAGAAACCCTTTTTCCTGTTGCAGTTCATCCTGAGTATTCAGGATAAAAACATCCAGACCTGCTTTTCTCGCTTCGTGCTGGATGGCTGTTGCCAGTTGAGGATAGAAGAGGTTTTCGATCTTGGGGATCATTACGACTACCATGTTCGAGCGCTGCAGGCGTAGGGTGCGAGCAGCACTGACAGGCAGATAGTTCAAGGCATTGACGGCTTCCCAGACCCTTTTACGTGTCTCGTCGCTGATCCTGATGTTGCCACCGGTGCGCTCGTTGATCACGCAAGATACCGTAGTCCTTGAGACTCCGGCCAATTCTGCCACGTCACGACTTGTTGGTCGCTTGCGAGACTGTCTGGCTTTCATAGCCCCGATCTCGATCAGCCGACAGGTGTCCGCTGACACGTAATTGGTGACACGTGAAATCAGTATATCACAAGCAGACACCATTGTCAAGCCCTCAATTTGACCAACAGCAAGCCCCAAACGCAAGCGCCAAGTTGCTGCATTCGCTTATCGACCCGCCTAGGTCTAGGATTGGTGCCTACAAGACTATCTGGATCGTACTGGCTTGGGAGCCACGCCTACTTGCTTAGCGCCGGCAGTATCACACCGAGATAGTCCAAGCTTCCCTGCACCCAGCGGTCAGCGTCGTCAACGAACCCGCCGCGGGCGCCCATCTCAATACCTGCCACGCAGGGCTCGCCTAATCTCCGGCAGTTCTCTTCGATACCCAGTTCGATAACCTTGTCGAGATACGTCTTGAAATCAGCAACACCTGTTCCCAGGATGCTGTTCGTATGCTCAAAGGTGTCAGTCTCGCTGAGGTGGACATGGATGATGCGGTTCTTTAGCTTCTCAAGATGGGCTGGTCCCTCCCGGATGATGCTTAGATGCCCAATATCGACGTTGGCCAGTATGTTCGGCAGGTCAATGTCTTCGATAGCCTTGGCCACCGCCGCTGTACTGTTGAGGGCAAAGTAAACATGCGGTTCCACTTCCAGGTCGATGAGCAACCCGCTCAGCTGGCACCAATCGGCAAACTCACGAAGCGTGGTCACCATGTTCACCCATGTCTGCTCCCGCATCACCTGGGGCTCGTAGATGCCCCCTCCCCGGCAGATCAGAAGCTGCTTGCCACCCAGCTTGAGCTGAAAGTCCGCGCAGCGCTTCATATAGTCAAGCGTTGCCTTTCGCCTACCAGGGTCAGGGACTGCGAGATCCTGTGTGTTCACCAGAAGCATCTGAGAACTCTGCAGCCCGCTGTTCTCAAAGAGTTTGACGACATCTTCTTGCCGGCCTCTATTCATCAGCGTAGGATCACCGGATTGATACGCCGCATATTCGATGAAGCGAAAGCCGAACTGGATGGCACTCCTCAGCGCCTGTTCGATGGGAGTCTGGGCGACCTCATAGACAAAGGTATTCAAAGCAAGATACATCGGGAAACTAGCCTTTCACTGCGCAGCCAGGATCTCGCGCATCCGCTGGAATCCCTCCTGGCCACTGGTAAACACCGGCAAGCCGAACTCGGCCACCGGGTCCGGGTATGACAGGGCAAAAAGCGCCATCGAAAGCTGAGCCAGCACCACGCAGCTGATCTCCTCGCGCGCCTGGACTTGCCTGATTGCCCTGGCCAGCAGCACATTGTGGCCCTGGACATCCCCCTCGGCCAGGCGGTGCCATGCCTCCTCGACAGTGACTCCCGAGGTCGCATACGGCTTTCCCAGCCGCAGGGCAGTCTCTTCAAGGAGCGCCAGCGTGCTGTTGACTGTAGTGACCAGGGTGGCGATAACCAGAATGCGTCCACCGTGACTGACCGCTGCTTCCATCATCGGCATATCAATCTGCACCACCGGCACATCCACAGCCTCCACCACCGCCTCATAGCTGCGGTTCATGGTTGAGCAGGTGATGAGGATGGCATCCACACTTGCCAGTGCAACCAGGTCGCGGGCAGTACGCGCAAAAAGATCAATATTCTCCTGCGGGGGACAGGGTTCGCCGTTCGCGAACGCTCGCGTGAAGTTGAGTTGCACTGCGTCGTTGCCAGCGTTGACCAACCTGACACCGGGCAAGTAATAGTGGCCAAAATAGTTGCACCAGAGCGTTATCCACGATGCACCGTTGATCAAGCCTAGGCGCTTGCCCAGGAGCGCCGCATCGTTGCCTGGTTTCGGTTCCAAACGGCCAATACCCGTCACCGCTATATGTTCCGAGAACAGGCGAATCGGATCATCGGAAAGAGTTAAATCGCTCATGTTAGGCTCCAAAAATCTTGCTCAGCGCAGCATGGGTTTGCTGGACAGCGGGGTCCGGGTCCAGCGTATACTGGAAGCCCAGCTCAGCTGAGACAGAGCCCTGATAGTCGATTTCCCCCAGCGCCTGGACGAAAGATGCGAAATCGATGCTGCCTTCGCCAGGGACCAAGTGGGCATCACTGTCGCCATAGTTGTCGTCAATGTGGATGTGAAACGGCACATGCTCCAAGCAGCGCACCGCCTCGGCCAAATCCTCACCGTTGACGTTGGTGTGACCTGTATCCAGCAGGATACCCAGTCGCTCCGAATTGATCTCCTCGATCATGCGCAGTCCGTCATCGATGGTCAGGATCAGCGTACTCTCAAACCTGTGGGCTGGCTCGATGAGTAGAATCATCTCAGTCCTATCGGTATAGTCGAGCAGCTCTATGAAGCTCCTACGCAATTGGGCCCAGCCCTCCTCCACGCTCTCACCAAAAAGCGTCATTCCTGGACAGAGGCTGACGCATGGCGAGCCAAGCCTCTGAGCGCTGTCGATGGCATCCTGGATATACTGCACGCTACTAAGGCGCACCGTCTCGTTGAGCGAACACAAGATCGACGGATAGCGGAATTGGGCGGGGATAAGGTTAGGTACAGTCATCTCGTACCGGTCCAGCAATGCTCTGATCTCATTCAATTGATCATCGAGATCATGGCGGTAGCAGTGGGGGCGCCCCCCCCAAACTTCGATACCCTGATAACCAAACGCGTGCAGGCGGCGGATGGCTTCCTGCAGGGGGTAGTTCAAGTACACAAACGATGATTGTGAGAATCTCATAGGGTCTCCATGGCAAGCCCCCGTGATCAAATGCCTTCACGGGCAAGTCTAGAAGCGATCTCCGAACTCTTTCTGAAAGCGCAGCGCCATAAAGTCTCGCTGGCCGGCCTCGCGGGCGGCCATCGCGTAGAGATAGGCAATACGGCCTCCTGGGCAGGCAACGTTCGGATGGAATCCTCTGGGCACTGCCATCATGTCACCTTCACGCACGATTTCGCAGGCGATGGGATTGTCGAGCGACTCATAGATACACTGAATGCCAAAGCCGCCCTCCATGTCAAAATAGACGTACAGCTCTTCTTTCTCATCCCCATGTTCGTGGGGCGGCCAAACTGTCCAGCAGGCAGTACCCCCCTTGCCGATGCCCATCAGCAGGCGCGAGGCGTTGAATGTATCATCGATGTACATGTAGACATGGCGATAGGTGTGCGACTCCAACGTGCCAAATACCTTGTGCCTAGCCGGATCCTGTTCCACGTCGGAAAAATGGATGTGAGCAAAGGTGGTGTCACGGTCGCTGGGTGCGCTGATGCGCATTAGAACTGCTTCGCCCTTGGCCTGGACGTTGATCTGGCTCATCCAAGGTAGATAGAGAAAATCCTGAAAGCTTGCTGTGCCCGTAGCCTTGGCACAATCATAGTCCACCTGCCCCTTGATACAGACCAATACCACTTCTTCCGGACCAGTTTCAATAGCCGTGGCCGGGTTTCCGGTGTTCAGCTCGATACGTTCACAAAAGAGCCAGTCCAAGGGGCTGTCCTTGGGACCTATTCCTTTCCTCAGTTCATCGGGGCCGTATAGGTACTTCATCCTTAATCACTATCCTCCGATATGACATTGGCCCTCGGTCCTCTGCCCTCCGTTGCCAATCATCGTTCCTATCGAATCTCGCTCGCCACTCTCACAAGGTCAACAAGGCATATACTTCTCATTGGGATACATCATCACCTTGATCTCCCGCTTGGCCTCCAGCGACTCAAAGGCATCGCGCCACTCCTCCATGGTGATGCTGCGAGTTATGATTGGCTCCAACTGGATCTTGCCCATGGCCATGATCTTCAGTGCCCGCTCCCACGAATGCCAGCCAGCGGCCAGGCGTACTGCCTGATCGGCGTATTCCATCCCATCCCATCCCCAGCTACCCCGGATCGTCAGATTGTTGTAGGGAACCTTGTCCAGATTTACTGTAAAGTCATAGCCCCACAGACCGATGGCCGTGATCCAGCCGCCATTCTTCACCATGCGCGTTGCCTGGGTGATGGCCGCCTCCCCACCGGAGCAATCGAGGACGAGGTCAGCACCTTCACCACCTGTGAGGCGCAGCACTTCCTGTACAGGATCATCTTCGCTATAGTATACGTAATCAGCGCCCAATTCCTTGGCCTTCTCCAAGCGTACCGTATCGTCCCTCAACCCGGTCACCACGACCGTCCGAGGGCTGAACAGTTTGACGATCTGTAACAACGTCAGGCCGATAGGCCCAGGCCCGGTAATGACCACAAAATCAGCCGGATTGATGCGGCTGCGGTACATGGCTGCGTGGCTCATACAGGTAACCTGCTCGATGAGCGCGCCCTCAGCGAAAGACAGATTGTCTGGCAGCCTGTGGGCCAATTGCTGAGGCAGTGCAAGGCGCTGGGCGTATGCCCCGTTCACGTGGGTTCCCACCCGGCCCTCCAGGGTCTCCAGATCGCCACATATGCGAGTGCCGATCTGCCATTGGTCGCTGGCCTGTTCGCCTTTGTCGATCACAACGCCCGAAAACTCGTGTCCCAAGGTGACAGGGCGCCTGTGTTCTTTCTCATCACGCCAGATGTGCAAGTCACTCCCACAGATGCCAACGGCGCCAACCTCGACCAGCAGGTCTTGGGGAGCGACCTGCGGTTCGGGAACTTGCACCAGGCCCATGCCACCTTTGCCATCTCCGTATTTCTGTATTGCTTTCATTGCTTTTCCTCACTGCCATAGGGTATCGATTTCGGGGATTCCCGCAGCCCACGCCCGCAGTTTCTCTCGTGAGCCTGCCCATTGAGCATAGCTGGGCAGCAGGTCCATCCCGCCTCACACTCCCTTGGGTACAACCCTAACCAGGGTTTCGCCGCCGAATGGAATGATGCCGACCTTTGCATCACGTCCCAGGAGTGCATATGCTTCCTCAAGAGCGACCTGGACACTGGGGGCTGAATCGAACTGCAGGTTATTGATGTCCTCTGGACTGAGATGGTTCGTGACCAAAATGGTCTTGAGCACGCGGTGCCGGACAGTGGCGTGATACATGGGCACATTGAGACCGACCAGATCCTCTACCTCGCCGCGATCGACGGCTGCCCTCTGGTCCTCAAAAGACCAGGTGAGGTACTTGCGCACCGTCGGCTCGTGGGAAGGTGCGTCGCCGCACAGACCCTCGGTGCCGTCCAGCATAAAGATGATAATACCACCTTCGCGCACTGCCCGATGGCAATAGGCGTAGGGTTTGATCCCCTGCCAGTAGTCAAAGTGGCAAGGATTGGCCGAGACGATCAGAATGTCGGCCTGATCCGGAATCGGGACGACCATCACCTGCTCGGCCAGATCGCAGGCCGCGCGGTGGGCCCTGACAAAGTGTCCGGTAAACACGCCCAGCATGTTCTTGTCCTCATCCATCACCGTATTGACGATGAAATCCAGGCCGACCCTTTCGGCAATAGCATCCATCTCGGCCCGGGGTTTGTTATCGCGGGTGCCGATCACTTCCAGCACTGGCTGGACAATGCATGCCATCAAATGCATCATGTCTGTTGTCTTCTGGCTACAGACGCCGGGCAGGATCATCTTGGAGCCGCCGCCCCACCCAGCCGAGATGTGAGGGATCACATTGCCAACGGCGATTTTGAAATCAGCATCCAGGATCTCGCGGCTGATCTCGACGGGTGTTCCACTCTCGGTGTGACCAAGATCCACGAAATCCCCATCACGGTAGTCTCGGTTGATGACCCGGTACCGTTCACGGACCTCAGCACCGAGCTTAATGCACAGTTCTTCCTCGGTCATGGGCCTGTGAGTGCCCATACCCATAAAGAAGGTCACCGCCTCGGCGGGGATGCCAGCTCTGTGGATTCGATCCAGGATATGAGGCAAGATCTTGGCCGCCGGGGTTGGCCGAGTGATGTCATCCACCATGATCACCACCTGGCCATCTGGCCTGAGAAGGTCCTCCAGTCGCCCGGCCCCGATGGGGTTCTCCAGTGCGTCCTGGACTACTCGTCTTTGGTCCGGAGGTTTGCCTGACTGGACGTGCACCGCGTGAAAGAGTATGTTTCGGTCATCAATCTCAATCTGGGTTGTGACCCCAGGCCGAAATGCAAGCTCAATCGCCGCCATCTTGCCATCCTTCATCAAAGATTCGGGGCAACGAAGAGCTATGATTGCCCATGTCTGTCTTCATCTGCCTGTGTCGTGACAACTTTTGCAGCCTGGATGAATTCTTGCGAGGTGATGGTCACGCAGTACAGAGCCTCCATCATTCGGATCTGGCGTTTGGTTCCCAGAAGCTCCGCCTGCTCTTCGGGAAAGTCATTGGCCAAGGTACAATCCCGCAAGAGGATCACTTTGTAGTCATGCCACAGGGCATCGATCACCGTGGTCATCAGACAGGCATCAGCCGAAAAGCCCACGGTGAACAAGTTCTTGATATTGAGATATCGCAGCAACAGATCGAGCCGGGTTCCCGCAAAACCGCTGTACAGATGTTTGCGGACGAAATACTCGTCCTCACGGGGATACAGAAGCTTTGAGATCTTGACATGATCGGAGTCTCCGTAGTGATATTCCCTTGGATCGATGTCGTCTTCGGCAAACATGCATTCCATGTCGGTATTCAGTTGGCGCTGGAGAACTTTGCTGAACTCAGAATTCTCCAGGGCGATTTTGGGAGCACTGTTGTTCACATAGATCACGGTCATGCCAATGTCGCGGGCAGCTTCCAAAGCTGGCAAGAGGGAGGTTTTGACTATCCGGTCCTCGTGTTCCGCGCTTCCCAGCCACGCCAGTGCGGGACGAGCTTGTGCATGGTGAGTATCCTGACGAAAGGCGGGAACCGGATCATTAGGGTGAAACCCAAGCCCATACACATCCACGACCAGGAAGGCCGACCGGCCAATATCTGCTTCATAGTCTTCGTACGCATGGCCCAAATACTCATCAGACGGGTAGAGCCGATAGTAGCGTGTCTTCAGCTTCATAGTCATGGCTTCCTCATAGTGTCCTGCACACTCACGACCGCGTTGTGTTCGGCGGAATGGTAGGCAGCAAGAGCGATTGCCAACGTGAAGTTGTCCTCGCCACTCGTCTCAGGCGCGCGGCACGTCAGCAGACACTCGACAAAGTGGCGCTGGGCAGCGACGTACGAACGTTGGTAGGCCTCGATCGGCTCACAATCATAGGCTGGCTGAAACCATTGCCCCTTCGCCGTCGTCAGTACGGTTCCAGGCCTGAAGATGATAGGCTGTGACCACCCCTGCGCCGATCAGGGCGCCTTTGAGCCGCTTCGCTGCCGCTGTCATGAACTGGGAGTTCAGCCCTCCTAGAGTTCAATGCCCAAGAGATGGAGCGCGATCTGTTTCAGTTTTCCTCTGGCTCCCACATACAGCCACAGGACTAGCTGGTCCGTGCTGCACGACCGGCCAGTTTCGCCGCCGATCGTTGGCAGATTGCATTCCAGCTCGCCAAAGCCACCAAAGTCCCCGCTGTCATTGTACACGTGGATCGAGTGGCCCCGGCAACCGGGCGCGTGGTCTGGTTCTTCAGCGTAGGGCATCGACGGGTTGTTGTAAAAGTTGCGAATTAGTAGATAGCCTTGACCGTCATCGAGGTGATTGTAATAAGCTAGACGCCCAAAGACATGCGCAGCCTTGTAGCCGACCTTGTACTGCCGGCCGCCGCTGATCCTGAGGCGTACGTGGCCAGGATAGATGGTCTGGTGGATCTCATCCACCGGTTCATAGTAGTCGGTATACTCGACCTTGGGTGAAGCGGGGATCACCAGCGCCCCCCCGGGGTTGAGCTGGATCAGGCTCCACGCCTCACTCACGATGTCGTCCCGCTTGCGCTCAGACAAGGTCACGACCTGTTCGTATCCAGCATACAACACCCCGTCTAACAACTCAGGATAGCCCCTCACGTTCCTCAGTGGATCCTCGACCTGCCGGATCAGGCGCTCCAGGTGAAGCTCCTTCTGGCCCGAGGCGAGGTTGTAGGCCTGCAGCGTCATGTCCTGGGAAAGGCACCACTGGCCGGGCTCTGGTTGCTGCAAAGAGTAGGTTCCCGGGTCAACCTGCTCGGGCCAGAACACAGTTCCCCAGAAGTCGCTGCGGTCGGGAACATGGTATTGGATCTCGGGGGCGATCCACATGCGATCGCCGCCTATGTTCCAATTGCCCGCACGAAGGAACGCCTGGAACGTATCAGGGGCAGCAAAGGCGTCGTTGGCCCAGAAAATGCTCTCGCCGCTCTTTGAGAGGAACGGACCAAAGATACGCCCACCGTACTGCGAGATAATGACGGATACGTCGTTCTGCAGGGTAAGGACTTGATAGCGTAACCCATTCTCTTCCAGACGGTCCGCGATCTGTTTGTAAGTGATCTTGCAACTCATCGCTAGCTCTCCTGCCTGATGAAGCTTGCCCGTACCTGAACTAGTCTTCGTCTTCGACCGGAGGGTAGACCTTTTCCGGCGGCATCCTGCCCTTGGGTCGCTCGATCAACTCGATGGTGACGCCGATCTTGTCCTCGGTGTCCAGGTAGGCATAGTGTCCATCGCCGTCATGGCCAAACCCGGCCCCGTCCTGTGTCATCACGATTCCGGCGGCATCGGCTTCAGCGAGGGCATCTTGCATATCCTCAACAAGCACACCAAAGTGGTGCACGCCGTAGCCGTGTTCCTTGACAAAGTCAGCGTAGACCGTGTCGCCTTCAACCGGCTCGATGAGTTCGATGCGCATCGGGCCCAGATAGGAGAGCGCGACCCTCATCCTGTACTCGCTGGGCTGTCCGTGGTAGGTCATGCTTTTCACCAACGGCTTGCCGTAGGTATAGAAATGCCAATCACCGATTCCAAACAACTTCCAATAGCTCTCGACGGTCTTTTCCAGATCTTCCACGAGGATCGCCACTTGGGCTATGCCGTTCTTGAAGAAGGGAAGCACCTGCCCAACACCCCCGTCAGTCATAGAGGTACTCCTCATCCGGGAAGAATACGGCCTTCAGAACCTTGCCCTCGAGGGCCATCATGGCTCCCTTTTCGAACTCTGACAGGGGGAACCGGTGCGTGATCAACTTGTCTCCGGGAACCCGGCCCGAAGCCAGGAACTTGAGGGCGGTGCGCTGGTGCCGGGGCGCAAAGGCGCTGGTGCCAATGATCTGCAGTGCCTCGTAGTGGACGATATTCATGTCCACACCCGGCTTGGCGTTATCCTTGGGCAAGCCGCCAAAGATGAGGATCCGCCCAGCCTTTCTGGCCATCTCGACGGCCTGGACCGAGGCAACGGGCGCTGGCGTGGCGGTAATGACCACGTCTGCGCCTTTGCCGCCGGTCAGCCGGCGCACCTCCTGGACCAAGTCGGTTTCGGCTGCATTGATGGTGGCATCCGGCCCAAAGGGTTCAGCGAATCGCAGCCGGTCGTCCACGATATCGGCGATAAAGACCTTGTCTGCCCCCCGGGCACGGGCCAGGCTGATGTGTGTACACCCAACGGGCCCGCTGCCGATGATGACCACGGTATCACCCAGCCCGACGTGGCCACGATCTTGGGCGTTTACACAGGAGGAAATGGGCTCAGAGATTCCGGCAAGCGCAGGATCGAGTCCCTCTGGCAGGCGGTGGATGGTCCCTAACCGGACACACTCCTCAGGAATGGCAATGTACTCGGCAAAACCGCCGGGCCATTTCTGCGCGATCTCGACGTAATTCTCGCAAAGCTCGTACCGCCCATCGATGCAGAAATCGCAGACACCACAGTAGGCGTTGGGGCCGACGGCCAGCCGCTCGCCCACTTTCCACGGCCCTTGATACCTGCTGCCGACTTGGACCACATCGCCGCAGATCTCGTGGCCGATGATCCACGGTAGGGTCACCTTGCGATGTCCGCTCCGCAGCGTCCTCAGATCAGATCCACACAACCCGCAGGCGATCACCTTCAGGAGAAAACCACCTTCCGGGCAGTTGGGAACCGGCACATCCTCCACGCCAAACTCCATCGGGGCGCGGACAACAACAGCCTTCATCGTCTCTTTCATCGTTCATTTCCTCCCAGTCCATTCAGGCCAAGCTCCACCTATGCCTCCATCGCCAGCTGGGCGTCCTGCACTTTTCGCAGCTCGTACACAAATTTGGCGGGATTGGGTGCAAAATTCTCTTCGGTCAACATGTCGCCCTTGGCGATATCCTTGAGGACCCTGCCGCCAGAGGCCAGGCCAAGCGGAATTGCCTTTTGAGCATGTGCATCCTCAAAGATGTAGGTACGGCCGAATATGTCTGGACTGCCGATCTCCCCAACTACCTCGCCCGGCTTCAGGTCGCGCTTGGCGATGGTCGCCACCTCCGAGACCATTTTCTTGGAAACAATCGTGCTCTCGCCATAGATGACGGCTTCGGCAATAGAGACCGGGGTCTCTATGGCGCAGAGGTGATAGGGCCGGTACAGCGTGTAGTAGGGCCCGTCCCCCATGGAATAGAACTTCATGTCTACGCGGACACGGGGGTCGGGGGAGGTGATGATGGCAAAGACACCGGGCGCCACCTTGCCTGTGGAATAGTCAACACAGCCACGCCGGCTGAGGATGCCGCCGTCTTCTTGGGGAACAAAGATCTTGTTCAGTTCTGGCACATCCGCCTTGACGCCATGCATGCCTGGCACGTCGGGCACGAGACCGGTGGCATTGGACATAGCAGCCAGCTCCACCATCGTCTTGGAGCCGTCCTTGAAAGCGGCCAGCATTTTGGGATTCATCCCCTTGCTTTCTGCCTCTTCCCGGCAGGAATCGGGGGTAGCGTCAAAGTTGATGACATTGTTCTTGCCCTTGCCCAGGCATACGACCTCAAAACCCATTGTCCCGGCCAGGTTGTACAGCATCTTGCATACCCCCGGCTCGTCACCCGAGGCAGCCGTGTAGACACAGCCAGCCTTCTGCGCCAGGCGGTGCAGAAGTGGGCCGACCGTCACGTCGGTCTCTACGTTCAGCATGATGACGTGTTTGCTGTGCAGAATGCAGTTCCAGGCAACCCGGGCTCCGACTTCGGTCAGGCCCGTTGCCTCGACGACGGCGTCCAGGCTTTCCAGCTTGGCAAGCATCACCGCGTCCTCGGTGACCACATACTTGCCGGCCCGGAGCGCGTCCTCTGCTGGTCCTACCTCGTTGGTGACGGCGATCTTGGACTCGGGGATACCCATCGCTGCCAGCGCGGCCAGGGGCCGGCTGACATCGATGTCCGATATGGCCATTGTGTCCATCCCAGCCATTTGGTTCGTTACGTGGGCCAAGCCCGAGCCCATCTGACCACAACCGACCAGACCAACGCGGATCGGCTCACCCTGTGCTTCCAGTTGCTGCAAATGCTCATAGATCTCCATGCTGTCTCCTCAATGGCCCCAGGGGCCTTTCGTTTTTTTGTGCCTCACACCTTCCCGGTACACCCCACCAGATCCATCACGCGTGCGGTATCTGTGTGGAAAAAGTCGATGGCGCGCGAGATGATCCCATGGTAAACTGCCCCATCTTGATCGGCTTCCTCCAGCCACTTGCGGATGTCCGCAGCAGCCCTCTTGCCCATGGCCGTATAGTAGCATACCTTGCTGATGCCGCTTTCAACGATCTCCATGTACTGGCTGTCAGCCAGCCCCGAGGCGCCGTGCATAACCAGCGGGACATCGACCCGGGAATAGATGTCTCGCACCAGGTCGAGATCCAGATGGGGCTCGCCTTTGTAGGTACCATGCGCATTCCCGAAGGAGATTGCCAGGGCGTCCACTCCCGTTCTCGCCACAAAGTCCGCCGCCAGTTCCGGGTCGGTGTAGATCGCCTGGGGATCGTCACCGGCGAACACCGCAGTCGCAGCGCCTCCGCCTGATTCCGTTGCGTCGCCGGCGATGCTGCCGAGTTCGGCTTCGACGCTGACCCCCAGCGCGTGGGCGACCCTCACTACCTCTTCTGTTTGTTTGACATTCTCCTCATACGGCAAAGTCGAGCCGTCAAACATGACGGAGGATGAGCCCAGGTATATTGCTCTCACGACGGATTCCAGGCTGTCGCCATGATCCAATATCGTGGCAACCGGCACGCTGGCCCGCTCGGCGACGTTCACCAGCATGGGCATGGCCAGATCCAGCGGGACCTGGGGCGTTACCGCCTGGTTGAAGGCCAGGATCAGCGGTGCGCGCAGCTCCTCGGCGGCCGTGACCTGGCCGATGGCCATATCCAGGTTGCCCCCCAAGAGGCTTAGGACTCCATACCGTCCGCGCCTTGCCTGCGTGAGTATCTCTTGAATGCCTACGAGCGGCATATTCCATCCCTCCCAGCCAGAGACAGGCTAAGGCTAGCCTCCGGTATCCAGCACCGTGCCGCACCGGTGCATGGCGCACGCCGGTCACACCCGAACAGCATAGCCGTTGGGATATTGCGGGCTGAGTTGATAGTCGACGATGCGTTCGAGGATCTTCAGATAGTCGATCCCATCCTTGGCCGCCGTGTCCGCATCGGGCACCATCGGCGCGCTCTCAATGGTGCAATACCCATCGTAACCGATCCTCTTCACTGCTCGGAGCACAGCTTTAAAGTCGACGGTCCCGTATCCAGGGGTGAGAGAGTTGGAATCGCGAAAGTGCATGTGCCACAGCAGAGGATGGGCATCCATCACTGCCTCGTAGGGATTCAGTTCCTCAAAGTTCGCGTGGAACCAGTCTAGTTGGATCCCAATGTTGTCCCGGCCGGTCAAATCGATCATGCGCTTGTGATTGAGCGCCGTGTTGACAAACTTGCCCATTTCCAAATGGTTGGTCGCTTCAAAGACCAGCCGGACATTCTTTTCCCTGGCATAGTCGGACATGCGCTGTAGGGCATCCACGGCGATGGCCGCACACTCGGCCACGTTGTCGGGGGTGATGTCGTCGTGAATGGCCACAGCCACAGTGACGCAGGGAGCACCCAGCTCCGCGGCGAAATCTATCGTCGATTTGGTCTCTGAGACGGCCAGATCCGCCGTCTTGGGCTCGGTCAGCGTCTTGTAGGTCGGAGAGAATGGATCCCACTCTTCGCCCCAACACTCGTTGACGCACGACACCGCTAGCCCAAATTCCGCCTTGAGTACCTTGTTGGTTTCGAGATAGTCCTCCATCTTGACGCCGAGCCCATAACGACCCTTTGGCGGGGTGAGTTCGATGGCGTCGTAACCCAACCTCTTCAGGCGGTCGTAGGTCCGTTCCGGATGCAAATAGGTCTCTTCCTGTCCAAATGTGAGCTGCATATAGCTGAACTTGAGTTGTTTCATAGTAGCCATCCTCCTAGACGCCCTGCGCATTTGTCATACCAGCGACATGTACCTCGTGCGGGCAGTACCTGCTCCGCCCGGTTTTCAGCTTTCCCCACTCTTCTATTCGGCCCATCCCCGGCCGTTGGGGTGGATGAAAGCTTTGACGTCCTGCTTGGCCCGCAGGTTGGCAAAGGCCGTCTCCCACTCGTCTAGCTCGTAGTGATTGGTGATCATCGGATCCAGGTCAAATACGCCCCGATCCAGCAGATCAATGGCGTGATCCCAGGTCTCCTGTCCGTTCCAGCTCCAACTGCCGCGGATATCGAGCTGGCCGAGGCTGATCTGATCGAGGTTGACCGTGATCTTGTTTCCCCAGAGGCTGATGAAAACGACGACGCCCTTGCCGCCGGGGCCCTCGTAGGCCTTGCGGGCGCAGTCGATGGCGTGCTGCACGCCCTCCTGGCTGGCCGAGCATTCCAGCACAAACTCGGCGCCCTTGCCTCCGGTGATCTCCATCACCGCCTTCTCAGGACCATCCTCGGAAAAGAGCACATGGTCGGCGCCACAATCCTTGCCGATCTGCAGCCTCTTCTCGTCGCTCCTGAGGCCGATCAGGAACACGCGGCGCGCGCCACAGAGCTTGGCATACAGGACACCCATGATGCCCATCGGCCCGGGGCCAACGATGACGACATCATCGCCAACCTTGACCTGGGCTCGCTCCTGGATCAGGTGATGCGTGGCAACGATAGGTTCTGCCAGGCAGGCGTGATCCAGTGATACGTGATCGGGGATGCGGTAGATCACGTGCTCGGGGACGCGCATATAGGGCGCGTAGGCGCCATCGATGGTCACGCCCAGCCATTGCCCCTGGCCACATTCGATGTCGGCGACAAACTTGTCGCCCTCCTTGACGCGGGTCACATCTTTGCCGACCTGGTAGGCCACGCCCGAGAACTCGTGTCCCAGCGTGACCGGCGCCTTGTAGAAATGCCGGTCCTCCTGGATCAGCAGGTCGCTGCCACAGACGCCGGCGGCCCAGACCTTCATCAAGACCTCGCCAGGGCCGATCTCGAGGCACCGGCACCTCGCAGAGTTCGACGTGGCCAACTCCTTCTTTCGTCTTGCACAATGCTTTCATCGTTTACCCCTCCGACTGGATCTTGCAGGGCAGGCGCGTCCTGTCCGCCGGAAACCTGCCCGATTTTCTCGCCTTCTACATGCGGTGGTGGAGCACCTTCAGCGCCGGGTAGACCTCACGGTACAGCACGTACCGCTCCTCGTAGCGCGCTGCCCGCGCCGGATCGGGATCGAACCTCTGCTCCAGGTGCAGCATCTCCTCCGCTGCTTGGGCTGCGCTGGAGAAATGCCCGGCACCCATACCGGCCAGCAGGGCAGCACCCCAACCCGCCGCCTCGGTGATGCGGGGCACAACCACCGGGATCCCGGTGATGTCCGCCTTGAGCTGGAGCCAGAGCTGGGAACGCGCGCCGCCGCCGATGGCCCGTAACTCGTCGATGCCCACGCCGCCAGCCCTGAGCAGGTCCAGATTGAGACGCAGTTCGAAGGTCAGGCCCTCCAGGATGGCCTTGGCCAGGTCGGTCTTGCCTGTGGCAAAGGTCAGGCCCAGGATGGCCCCCTTGGAAGCGGTGTCCAAGGTGGGCGTGCCGCTGCCGGCAAAGTGGGGCAGCAGCAGGAGCGACGTTGGCTCCGGCGAAGCACCCTGCAGGAGCAGATCGTAGGCGTCAAGACCGGCATCCTCGGCTCGCCGCATCTCTTCTTGGCCCAGCGTGTCGCGGAACCAGCGCAGGAGCAGCCCGCCGCTGTGGTTGAGGGTCATGGACAGGAACAAGCCGGCCACTGTGTGCGCATAGACAGAGATGTTGCCCCGGTACAGGGTCTCATTGAGCGCGGGAGAGCCCAGTGCTACCTCGACGACTTCGGCGGTGCCGGTGGAGACCATGGCCAGGCCTGGCCGGACGAGCCCGACACCGAGAGCCCCACAGGCTTGGTCGTGGCCGCCGGTGACGACCAGCGGCGCCTTGGCCAGGCCCAGGTCCTGAGCCAGCGCAGGATGCATGGGGCCCACGGCCACACCTGAGGGCTTGACCGTCGCCAGACGCTGTGGATCCAGGCCAAGGGCTTGTAGGATTTCCGGCGACCAACGATCGTGCGAGGATGTCATAGAGCTGCGTACGCGAGGCCAGGCAGCGGCTGATCACGGCCTGGCCCGTCATCTTTTGGATGATAAAGTCCTCGTATAGGAGAAAGCGCGCTGCCTGCGCCCACAGGTGGGGTTCGTGCTGCCGGAGCCAGAGGAGCTTGGGCAGGGTGTTGATGGTATGGACCGGCATGCCGGTGCGCTCAAAGAGGTACTCGGCGCCAAACTTTTCGCAGAGCCAGGTGTTCTGCCCGCCGGTGCGGGTGTCCATGCCCAGGATGGCGGGGCGCAGCGCCCGGCCTTGGGCGTCGACGGGCATCACGGCCTCGCCCTGCACGGAGAGGCCCAGGGCAGCGATGTCGCGGGTTCCGGCGGCAGCAACTGCCTCGCGGATGGACTCCTGGGCCAGCCGCCATACATGCTCGGCGTCCTGTTCGGCCCAGTTGGGATGGGGGATATCGACAGCATACTCCCGGCTGGCGCTGGCCAGGAGGGTGCCCGCCTCGTCAAAGATGGAAGCTTTGCAGCCCGTTGTGCCGATGTCTAGACCAAGGAAGTGCATGGGTGTGTCTCCCTCGATGGAGTCGCGAAGCTGCCGACGCCCTTTTCGGATGTGAGAGCTGTTGACTGTACCATCACCAGCTCTCGGGGACCCGGAAGCAGGAGGAGGGCTGCCCGGCGCAGAAGTCGTTCCACTGCCTGGCCATCTTTTGCAGGGAACGGTCTTGGCGGGAAACAAAGCCGCGCACTTTCCACGGCCCTTCGCCGGGCTGAATGGCCAGGGTCTGCTGGCAGTAGGCGTAGTAATCCTGGAATGTCCGCAATCCGATGTCGATGGCATAACGCTGCGGTTTCCGGCTCATGGGTGAGCAAGGGTCCAGGGTATGGGCCATGTTGATCATCTTGAGCAGGTGGGGCGGATAGCTGCGCCTGATCCGCTGCGCCACATCCAACGTCTGTCGAAAGGCTTTGCCGTCTTCCCCCGGCAAGTTGAAGGAAAAATAGACATAGAGGGGCACCCGGTGCGCTTTCATCACCTCCACGACCTGAAACAGGTTCTCGTTGCTGTAGTGCTTGCCATTGAGCCGCCGCACCTGCTCCGAACCGGCGAGCAAACTCAGCGCCAATTCCGAACGACCGATCTCTGCGGTTTCGCAAAAGTCTTCTACAAACTCTGGCGAGGGAAGTTGAAAGAGTTCGTTGTTGATGCCAATCCGCACGCCGAGCCTTCGCATCTGGGCAAATAGCTCGCGCCAATAGTCGGGAGGGAGGATGGCAGGGTCGAGATTCAGGGAGACCTGGTCGGTACCCGTTTGAGCCAGACGCTGGATGTCCTGAGCCACCTTCTCGGGCGAACGCAGGACGAATCCGTTGCGGCCGGCAAAGATCTGGTGGGATTGGCGCCCTCCTCCACAGAAGGAACAATCGTAGCGACATCCCCGCCCGATGCAGAGCCAGTGGCCGCGCGGATCGGGCAGGGACTGGGTCAGGCCGGTGGGTTCGAACTGGAGCCGGCCATACCAAGGGGCGTGTTCCAGGAAACCGAGGTCGACAAAGTTCAGGCCAGTCCAGGTCATCGGGGGTGGCACAGTAGGTGCGTTGGTTTTCCAGGACCTGGCCGCCGGAGCGGTAGGTCAGGTTGGGAATGGAAGAGAGGTGGGTGGCGGTGCCGGCGCACAGGCGTTTTGCCAGCGCCAGCAGGGGCTGCTCGGCATCGCCGCGGATGACAAGGTCGACTTCTGGAAAAGCGCGCAGGATCTCAGCGGCAAAGAGCGAGGCGGTGATGCCCCCCAGCGCGACTTGGGCTCCGGGCAGAACCTGTTTGCAGGCGCGGGCGACACGGATGGCGCCGTAGGAATGCATGTACCAGTGCAGGTCCACCAGTACCAGCTTGACATCGCTCTGCGCCGCGAGCCAGGGACGCAGCCGGAAGTCCCGGTTGCGCATCAGCTCTGCCGGGTAGTTGACGCCGCGGACGGTCAGCCCCTCTCGTCGCAACAGATTGAGCAAAGCGATGACGCCTACCGGTATGAAAAAGTAGTAGCCCAGGTCTTCAAAGCCGGAATCGACGTCGTGTTTGGCGGGATGGATGTACAGCACATCGGGCACGGTGGCATCTCCTCTTATTCAGCCACCAGACTACAGTTGCTTTCGCTTGGCAGGCTTGGGCAGGGGGGCCTGCTCCGGCTCGCCGTGAAGGACCAGTACGTCGACGGTGAGGGCCAGCCCGGCCGTGCTGAGGGCGCCATGGACGACCGCCTTTAGCACCGCGGTCGCGTCGTAGATGCCTGCCTGGGCCACGTCCACGACCCTGCCCGAGACGGCGTCAAAGCCATGTACAGGGCCGGCCAAGCGGACCTGGGCCATCACATCGCTGTCGTCGTAGCCGGCGTTGGAGACGATGGCGCGGAAGGGCTCTTCCATGGCCTTGATGAGCATGCGATAGGCGGCGCGCTCGTCGGCGCCGGCGCTCTGGGTCAGCTTTTCACGGAGCGCCGGAAGGCAGGACAGGAAGCGCTGTGCCGCCGCCGGGCAATACCCCTTCCTTCATGGCCAGCCGCAGGGTGGTGGCCGCGCGTTTGGCGGTTTGTGTCCTGGCCTTGACCTCCATCTCGGTTGCGCCGCCAATCCACAGGGTGGCGGTGCCGCCCATGAGTTTGCCGATGCGCTGTTGCAGGGCCTCTCGATCCTGGACCGTGGCGGTATGGTCGTAGGCGCGGCGCAGGCTGCCGATGTGCTGGCGCAGGGCGCGGGGATCGCCTTTGCCGCCGATGATGCCAAATTGCTTGTAGTGGGCCCAGACACGGCGGGCGCGGCCCAGATCCTGGGCCTCGATGCGCTCCAGGGTGTCGCCGGCGACCTTGGATGAAGGGGCGGCCGCCGGTCAGGATGGCAAGGTCCTGCAGGGCGCCGGCCCGCTGCTCCTTGACCGAGCCGGGCGTGCTTACGGCGACGGCCTGGAATCTGTCGGGGTCCTTGTTGGCCAGCAGGAAGTGGATGGCGCTCGGAGATACCTTTTGGGCGACGATGAGCAGGGCGGGGATCTCGGCGCGGATGGCCAGCTCGAGGGCGGGATAGAGCTGGCTCGGTTCCTCGATCTCCAGGTCGCTGATCAGGATGGCGGCATCCTCAAATTCGATCCGGGGCTTGCTGTGGTCGGTGTACATCTCCCGGGAAAGCAGGCCGCGTTCCCAGTACATGCCTTCCACGTATTCGCGTTCCACCTGCCGGGTCTGGCCCTCGCGGATCTCCAGCCGGCCCCATTCACCGACGACGTCAAAGACCTCGCCCATGTACCTGGCCAGCGGCGGGTCGTAGGAAAGGGATTCGGCTATCTGCGCCAGTTGTTCACTGGCCCTGGACCTGTACGGTAGGAGTCGTCAATTGCTGCAAGGATGAGGCGCATGCCCTGTTCCAGGTAGGATTTTAGCTGCATCGCGTTGCCACCGGCGGTCAGGTAGCGGACACCCTCGTTGTAGATGCGCTGCAGGATGACGGCCGCGGTCGCGGTCCCGTCTCCGACCTGCTGTTGCAGGCGCCAGAGGAGGTCTCGAACCAACATGGCGCCGATGTCGGCGTCGGGGTCCTGCAGCTGGATGATGTGGCGGGCAATGGTCTCCGCCATCGTCGAATGCCTGTGGCGTCTTGTTGTGGTAATCGACGTTGGCTATGGCCACCAGGCGCGGACGCGGTCCCAGGGTGGGCCGGACGGCGTTGGCCAGTACGTTGACACCGCGCTGGATACCACGGTGGGTGGCCGGTTGAAAGACGACGCTGCGTCTTGGCATGGCGCTATCCCTTTACGGCGCCCGACCATCACGCCTTCGACAAAGAAGCGCCGGAAGAGCAGGTAGACGAGGACGATAGGGATCACGGAGGCAACGATGGCCGAGTAGATGACCTGAAAGTTGGTCGAGAACTGGCCCACGGCGCTCTGGGTGAAGGGCAGCAAGGTGCTGTTCTTGGGATCCAGATAGACGTAGGGCTCCAGAAACTGGTTGTAGATCAAGGGCAGCATGATCACGATGAGGCTGACGATGGGCACCTTGAGGAGGGGGATGAGGATGTGGCGGATGTACTGCCAACTGCTGGCGCCGTCGATCATGGCCGAGTCCTCGATCTCTTTCGGGATGGCGGCGATGGCTGCGGTAAAGATCATGACGGACAGGGCGGTGCCCTTGATGTTGATCAGGACGATGGAAAAGAGCTGGAGCGCGGTGCGCACAACGCCCTCGTCGGCGTAGGCGGGAATCAGTTTGTAGAACCACTGGATCATCATGTACTGGGGCAGGAGGATGAGCATGGCCGGGATCACCATCTGCAGCAGGTAGGTGTTGTAGACGACCATCTGGTAGCTGCGCCTCAAGCCCGCCAGCCCGTAGCCGGTGAGAATGGATAAAAAGATCAACAGGGTCAGGCTGACGACGGTGACGATCAGCGTCCGCAGCAGCGCGCCCCAGAAGCTGGTGCCATATAGCTGCCCGGTCAGCAGGGTTTTCCAGCCATTGTAGGTGTAGAACCCGGCAAAAAAGTCCTTGATCTCTTGTTCGGGGACGTCGTATTGCTCGGCGATCTGGCGCAACGTGGTGCGGGCCATCATGAACTCGGTCTGGGGGATGCCCAGGGCGTCCTTCAAAACCCGCAGGTCCAGATCGTAGAACACGCTCAGGTTGCCAACCTGGGCGTCCATGCTGACCTCTTCGGTCTCGGGCAGCCAGAGATGCAGATCGGCCGATTCTTTGGTGGGCACAAAGCTGCGGATAAAGAGCGCGTAGAAGGGAAAGAGGGTGACGGCCGTATAGATCACCATCACCACGATGGCGAATATCTTGAGAAGCCGCCGCCGCCTACTGACGGTGAAGCCTGCTCTTGCTGCCAGTTGTGGTCATGGGTGCCATCCTCCTTCTAGTATTGCAGCCGGCGCTGCAGGCGCTGCAGGGCCACGCCGACCAGGACCAGGGGCAGGAAGGTGATCACGGCCAGGGTCATGCCCATGCCCAGCCTCTCGACCTGGAAGCCGTAGGTGAAGAACAGGACGCTGAGCAGCTTGGCTTCGGGGTTGACGTACAGGGCGCCCATGGCCACCAGCTCGTCAAAGACGGCAAAGGAGCCGATGAGGCACATGGTGGTGGCCAGGATGAAGGATGGGATCATCTGCGGGAAAGTAGATCTTCCACAGCCGCTGCCAGTAGGTGGCGCCATCGACGATGGAGGCCTCGATGGTCTCCTTGGGGATGGCCAGCAGGCCGGCCAGAAAGATGGCCATGTTGTAGCCGGCGTAGCGCCAGCCGACCAGCAGGGGTAAGATGAAGGCTGTACCCTCGGCCGAAAAGATGTCTATCGGCTCTTTGAGCAGCCCCAGTTCCATCAACAGCAGGTTGGCCGTGCCGGTTTCGCGGGAGAAGAGCATGACGGCCATGTAGCCAACGGCCAGGCCGGAGACCATCAATGGCAGGTAGACGACGGTAAAGAACCCACCCTG
The DNA here is from genome assembly GCA_963700285.1 of uncultured Chloroflexia bacterium. Taxonomy (GTDB): domain Bacteria; phylum Chloroflexota; class Anaerolineae; order JAAYZQ01; family JAAYZQ01; genus CAWANP01. Next base: position 1,092,343 of record CAVOXA010000010.1, read on the forward strand.
GAAGCCGACTTCGTACAGCAGCAGCGCCAGGCTCAGGCCAAAGATATAGACGGTCGTATAGTTCAGCACCACAAAGACGAGCGTGCGCCGCAGGGCCGGCAGATAGTCGGCCTGGACGCCGGAGTCGGTAAAGAGTGCCGTAAAGTTGCGCAGACCCACCGGGTTGATCTGCGGGTCGTTGAACTGGGAGATGTCGGTGAACAGGAAGGGGATGGCCACAAAGAAGGGGATGATCGTCAGCGTGACGAATAGGATGAACTGCGGCGCGATGAAGGCCAAGTCCCGCCGGATGCGCCGGCGCTCCATCTTGCTCATCTTTTTCTTTTTTCCTCTTGGCCGGCATCGTCGCCAGCGGCCTGTACGGGTGCAGCTTGCATAGTCCTATCCCTCCGAAAAGAGAAACTCCGGGCGGCCCATCGCCAGTCGAGCCTGTCCTGTTCTCAGACAGGCCGCGGCAATGAGCCGCCCGTACCCGTCAGGGCAGCCACGTTGGCTACCCTTGTGGATGGCAGCGAAAGCTTGCTGCGCTAGGCCGGGATGTCGTAGCTCTCCTCCCAGTTCGCCTGGGCCTTGTCCAGAGCCTCCTGGACCGTGATCTTGCCCTGCAACAGGTCGGCCATGATCTCGTTGTTGCCGTTGGACTCCCAGTCCCAGACACCCTTGGATCCCTTCATGCGGTAGGGGCTGGCTGCCAGGTTGCCGGTCATGCCCTGCTCCCATTTGGCATCGGCCCACTTGCCGCCCTCGGTGCCGATTTCTTTCAGGACCTTCTGGTATTGCGGTCCCTGCAGGTCCAGCGGCTCGTCGAGGTCGTACAGCGGCCAGCGGCCTTCGGCCTGTGCCTTCATGGGAACTGCTTCGGGGCTCCAGAACCAGTTCCAGGCAGCCTGGGTCTGCGCCCAGTGGGCCGTGTCCTCGTTGCCGGCGCGGATGAACCACTGGTTGTCGATGTTCGGCGGCATGGCGCCCTGGATCCAGGTGCCTTGGCCGTCGGCCGGCGGCGTCGCGGGCAGGCCTTCCTGCATGCCGTTCACTGCAAACTCGGAGCCGGCGGCCAGCGCCTTGTCCCAGACCCACGGGCCGTGGAGCATCATCACCGACTTGCCGGCGATGTAGGCTGGCCTCCATGTCGCCCTCCCACTGGCGGGTCCACATGCTGGGCGGCATCCAGCCTTCGTCGTTGGCCTTGAGGAAGAACTCGTAGTAGTGGCGGTAGGGCGAGTCTTCGGCGTTGAACTTGGCCTTGCCCAGGTAGCAGTCAACCTGCCGGTCGCGCTGTCCATCGGCATAGGCCAGCGGCATCAGGTCGCCATAGCCGTTGCCAAAGACCCAGTTGTGCCAGGCCTGGTTGTAGAACCAGTCCACGCCGTCGGTCTTGGCGGCCCAGGCCGCGCCCTCGGCCAGCCACTTCTCCAGGTCGGCCCAGGTCTTGACGTCGTTGTGCGGATCGAGCCCGGATTGCTCCATCAGCTCGCTGTTGTACTGCCAGGTGATCACATAGCCCTGGAAGACGTCCAGCGAGCGCGGGCCGGGCAGACCGTGCAGGTCCGACCACTGATTCTTGACGTCGAACTGCCAGCGATCCCACCAGGGAAAGTCCAGCTCGCCCAGGTTGACGGCCATCTCATAGTTGTTCTTGTCAAAGAAGATCTGCATCTCCTGGGTCAGCTCGATGGCCGGCAGGTAGCCGCCTGCCACCTTGGCCTCGTGGGCCGCCGCCGTGTCCTCGTTGATGGAGAAGACACTGACCTCGCTGTCCTCGCTGGAGGCGTTGAACACGTTCCAGATCTCCTGGTACGGCGCCTCGTACTCGGCCAGCGACATGACATCCAGCGTCACCTTTTCGGCCGCCGCCGGCGGCGACGGTCGGTGCCGGCGCTTGCGGTTGCAGCGGCGGCTGGTGCTTTGGTTGGCTCTGCGGGTGCTTCGGTCGCCCCGCAGGCCGCCAGCGTCACGCCTGCCGCGGTCATGGCGCTGACGCGCAAAAAGTCGCGCCGACTCAGTTTGTTTTCTTCCATTTTTTCCTCCTCGTTCTTTTCTGTACGTCTGCGTACGGACAACATATTGCTACTGTATCTGAATCGTGTCACCTCCTTCCTGCCGCCGATAATGCACTGAGCACCTCCTTATCAGCGTGATGGTCGCACCTGAACGTGGGCTGCATTCGCGACTGATGTCGTCTGGATGATTCGAGCACGCATCGTCTCGCTTCTCGCCGTGAGCGCTGCTGGGTCTGAGCACTGCCGTGAACACGGTGCTGGGCAGTTTCGGCGCTGCCATGAACGCGGTCGTGGTAGACGGCAGCTCGTGTGACGGCGATCAGGCTCGTCTCTCAGGCGCGCCAGCGCCCGGAAATCCCCTTTCACGTGCTCATAGATCTGCTTGTAGAGCGCAAAGTACTCCATGTATCGGTCGTGGTTATCCTGGTTGGGCTCCATGCGGTCGATGTACTCGACCCACTCTTTGGCCACCGAAAAGTCCTTCAGCACGCCGGTGACCACCCCGGCCAGGATGGCATCGCCAAAGGGGGCGCCCGTTCTGCGCTTGACGAGCACCGTCGGTGCGTTGAACACGTCGGTGATGATCTGGCGCCAGAGCTTGCTCACCGCGCCGCCCTCGTTGAGCACGATGGGATGGTTGATCTTGAGGCCGGCTTGCTTGATCAGCCGGTAGGAGTCGTACAGCGCATAGGCCACCGCTTCCATCATGGCCCGCACCACGTGTCCCTTGGTGTGGGTCAGCGACAGGCCAAAGATCACGCCCCTGGCCCGCGTATCCCAGATCGGGGTGCGCTCGCCCATCAGGAAGGGCAGGATGATCAGGCCCTCGCTGCCGACCGGGACCTTGGCGGCCTGCAGATTGAGCAGGTCGTAGGCGCTGACCCCCAGCGCCCGCTCTGTCTCTACCTCGAGCTGCGAAAAGTTGTCGCGCAGGTAGCGCAGCGACTGCCCGCCCGTCATCGTCGAGGGGATGGTCATATAGTTGTTCTTGGAATCGATGGTGAACCCGAGGTTGATCATCGACAGGCCTTCGGGCGAGAACATGAAATCCGGATCGGTAAAGATCACGCCAAAGTTGCCGACGGTGCCCAGGTTGCTCATGATGTCGCCCGGTTCGGTGACGCCGGCGGCGATGCAACTGGCGTTAAAGTCCACCTGGGTGACCACCGGAATGCCCGGCGCCAGGCCGGTCTCGGCTGCCGCCTCGGGCGTCACTTCGCCGGCGATCTCCTCGCAGTCGACCAGGTCGGGCAGGATGGCCGGGTCGATGCCGATCTCTTGCAGGATCCCTTCGTCGAAGCGCCGCCCCAGGATGTCGTAGGCCACGCCGTAAAAGGGCGCCGCGGGATAGTTGACCACGGATCTGCCGGTTAGCTTGAGCGTGACAAAGCCGTCGATGGTCAGCGCTTTGTGGATCCGCTCGAAGGAATCGGGCCGGTTGTTCTTTTCCCACAGCAGGTTGACAATCGACGGGTGATCCTCCAGCCGGTTCGCCGTGAGCTGCATCAGCCGCTCTTCCCCGACCTCTTCTTTGAGCCAGTCGACCTCTTTCGTCGCCCGCCGGTCCATCAGGTTGTAGGCGCGGTGGATGGGGCTGGTCCTGCTCATCGACCATGACCATCGAGGGCAGGGCCGAAGAGACGCCGATGCCCCGGATCTCGGCCGGGTTCACGCGCGATTCGGCCAGGCAGCTCTGGATCAGCCGGCAGGCGACTTCCCAGTAGCCCATGGCGTCATGTTCCGACCAGCCGGGCTTGTCGTGGAAGAAGGGGTACTCCTCAAAGGCAAAGCCCAGGACGTCGCCCTCGGGATTGATGATGCAGGCCTTGGCCCCGCCGGTTCCATAGTCGAGACCCAGCAAGTAGTCTGCCATATTCTGTCCCTACCCTCCCATCAGTTTCTTTGCCACCTCGGCGGCCGAGCCCGAGTCGGGGGCATAGCCGTCGGCGCCGATGGCGTCGGCATAGGCCTGGGTGACCGGCGCGCCGCCAACCATGATCTTGACCTGGCCGCGCAGGCCGGCTTCCTGGAAGGCATCCACTGTGTCTTTCATCTCGACCATCGTCGTCGTGAGCAGGGCCGACATCCCGACCAGGTTCGCGCCGTGCTGCTGCACGGCTTCCACAAACTGGCCGGCCGAGACATCGGTACCCAGGTCAACCACGTCAAAGTTGGCGCCCTGGAGCATCATTCCCACCAGATTCTTGCCAATGTCATGCAGGTCGCCGGCTACTGTGCCGATCACAGCGGTCCCGGCCGGAACAGCTCCCGCCTCGGCCAGCAGGGGCTTTAGGACGTTCAAGGCCATCTGCATGGTGCGGGCCGCGATAAGCACGTCGGGAATATAGTACTCCCCCTCCTTCATGCGGCGCCCCACTTCATCCATGCCAGGCATCAGGGCGTTCTGCAGTATGTCGCCTGCAGTGTGGCCACCTTCCAGGGCCTGGGTTGTCATTCCCTTGATAGGAGGACCGGCTCCTTCGATGAGCGTCTGCTGTATCTCTGCCAGTATGTCGGCCATGCTGCCGTGTTCTCCCTTTCCGGGCAAGGGCCCGAGTCAGTCTCACTCCAAGACCTGTCAGGCCTGGTCTTGCTATCCGATGGGATAGTCGCGATTCTCCAGGGCGGTCTCAAAGGTCTTGTGGAAGCGGTCCGGTGTCACGTCTGCCTGCACATTGTGCGAGGGAAAGAACACATAGCCGCCGCCGGGCGCCATGATGTCGATGGTGCGCTTGACGTCCTCTTCGATCTCGTCCAGGCTGGCAAAGGGCAAGACTTGCTGGATGTCGATGCCGCCGCCCCAGAAGCAAAGATCCTCCCCAAACTGCTGCTTCATCTTGGCGATATCCATATTGGCCGCGCTGCGCTGGATGGGATTCAGGATGTCGACGCCAATGTCGATGAAATCGCCGATGACGTCAAAGACAGCGCCACAGGAATGGTAAAAGACCTTGGCGTCTGTCCTGGAATGGATAAAGTCAAAGATGCGCTTCTGCCGGGGCTTGACGAACTTGCGGTACATGGCCGGTGAGATGTAGAGGTTGGTCTGCATGCCCACGTCGTCGCCCTGGCACACGACCTGGACATGGTCGCCGACGGCGTCGAGAAAGCTGTCCCACAGCTCGATATCGGTGTCGGTGATTTTGTCCAGCAGGGCCTCGGCGAACTTGGGGTCCCAGGCCAGATCCACGCAAAACTGCTCATATCCCCTCAGTACGCAGCCGCCCTCAAAGGGCCCCAGGGCCATGATGTCAGCGATGATGGCATAGTCCGTGTTTTCGTACAGCGCTTTGGCCTCTTCCTTGAGCCCTGCCACCCGCCCTGGGTCGTAGGGGTCGGGCCAAACGGCTTTGTCCAGGTCAGCCACCGTCTCGCAGCCCGCCAGGGGACGCTCGACGACGTCATAGTAGTAGGACGCTTTCTTCCAGCGGATGTCGAACTCGTCGTAGAAACTGTCGTCGGGCATTTCCCGGGGCTCAAATTCCCAGGGGCCCTTCATGGCCACGGTGCGAAAGTCGACCTCGTAGCGTTGAAGAAAATCCTCCGCGGGGTAGACGGTGTCCATCTGGCGGTGTGATGTCCTGGGCGCCGGGTCCAGCCCCATGCCCAAGTATTCACGGACGTTCTGATAGGCGATGCGGGTGGGCGCGGTGACAATAGTCGCCCCACAGTCCATGGGCATCTTGTCGGGCTCGGTATGGTTGAGTGCCGCCATTACCCTCTCGCGGGAATTCATCGAGTTGTCTCCCTCCTCATCGAACGGTCTGGTGGCCCTCAGGCCTTCTCTGTTTCTTCCTCAAGCCGCTTGCCCACCGCCCCGCCGGGATGGGTCTGGCCAAAGGCTTCCCTGGTGTAGCCCCGCTGCTCCAGCAGCAGGACGCACAGGACGTCGCCCGCAGCCCCGTTCACCAGGGAGCTGCCGGTGGCGACCATGCCATAGGGGTCTACATCCTCCGGCGCTCGCACGGTGAACACGGCGTCACACATCTCGGCCAGCGGTGATTTTGGATTCTCTGTCTGCGCGATCAGCCTGGCGCCCCGGGCACGGGCGATCTCGGCAAACTGGTTGATCTCGGCGCTGTGGCCGCCCTTGGAGATGAGATAGACCACGTCGTCGGGTGTGACGGCCCCAGAGCCACCATGCAGCCCATCGGAGGCGTTGATGAACAAGGAGGGTGTTCCGCTGCAGGACAGCAGATGGGCCAGGCGCTGGGCGATGGCCCGTGAGGTGCCGGCCCCGGTCACCAGCACATGTCCCTGGCAGTTGAGCAACAGGGCAACAACATCCGCCAGACTGTCGTCGAACTGTGCGGCCAATGCACGGACCGCCTCGGCCTCACGCTGGACGATCCTTTTTGCCCGGGTAATCATGTCTATCTTTGACTCTGTCACGTTCCTCGTTCGCCCTGTCTAGCTCTCTTTGGCGAGCAGCATCTCAGCGGTCAATTGATCGGTTACCAACACATCGAGGATTTCGCCGCGCAGCGCTGCCCGGATCATTTCGTACTTGGCCGTGCCTCCAGCAATGCCGATCACACGGGGGATCTGGCGTATCTGCTCAATCGTCAGCCCGATAATCCGCTCATCGATCTCGAGGCCAAGGGGATTTCCATCCCTATCGAGGTAGCGGAGGGCGATGTCACCGACGGCCCCTAACTCCTGCAGGCGTTCGAGATCCTGCCTACTTAGAATGGTACCTGTACGCAGGACGATAGAATAAGGCGTGGGTGCACCAAGGCCCACGAGCGCAACGTCGGCTCCTGCCGCTAAATCGAGTACAGCAGAGATTTGAGCATCGGACTTGAGCGCCTCAGCCATTTGCTGCGAAGCCACGATCCCCGGCGCCGGCAACAACCGCAACCTGGCCCCCAGCTTCCGGGCGAGGTGTTGGGTAAGCTCTGCCGAGTGTTCCAGGGTATCCACTGGTCCCAGACCGCCCAAGAGCTGCACGACAGTGACCCCGGGCCAGGATCGGTAGGGGAGGGCATCCGCCATGGCCAGGATTGAAGTCCCCCAGGCTGTGGCAATCACCTCATTGCCCGAGATGCAGCAGTTCAGGCACTCGGCCGCCGCGGGTCCGAGCTCTCGTACCACAGTTGGATGGTGTGCCGGATCGCTAACAGGCACTACCACCACCTCTTGTAAACCAAATCGGCGTTCCAGTCTGTGCTCTAGGTCGGCCATGCCATTGGGCGGGGGGAGAAGGGAGATGCTGATGATGCCGTTATCACGGCCGCTCTGAAGCATTCGGGAGACCTTGGGCCGGGACAAGCCAAAACGACTGGCGATCTGCTTTTGAGTCAGACCGTCAACATAGTAGGATTGGGCAATCCGATACAGCAACCGGTGCTGCTCGCTGCTTATCGCCACATCATCTCCCAGAGTGACCAAGCGTTCAGCCCTGAACATATGCTCAGCAGTATATCACAACCTTTCTGGTCTGTCAAGCCGGTGGCGACAAAATTCTAGCCAACAGCCCGGGCCAGCAGTATACCCAGCCGCTTCCCGGACGAAGCCTGACAGAAGGTCATCGGGTCATATCTCACCGCAGGTGCCGTTCAGAATCCAGAACCAGCTCTTGGGGCTCCAACCCTGCCGAGTATTCGGTGACTGCTTGCCGGTTCGCGCCTTTTAGAGTACAATACGCTTTGACAGAGCAAAGCAGTCAACTGATGGTACACGCCACGATAGGAGACTGTACAAGCTGTAGATGATAGAACGCGGCTGCCTTCTTGAGACCTACGGAGGTGCACGAAAATGCTAATCACCCGCGGCACACTGGCCACCATGGGGGCACCCAACCAGGTCATTCCCAACGGTGCCCTGTACATCGAGAATGAGCGCATCGCCGATCTAGGGACCAGCGCCGAACTGGAGGCCCGCTACCCCAGCGCCCAGCGCCTGGATGCCAGTGGCCGCCTGGTTCTACCCGGACTCATCTGCGCCCACACCCATTTCTACGGCGCCTTTGCCCGGGGCATGGCCCTCCCTGGCGATCCACCCGCCAACTTTACCGAAATCCTGGAAAAGCTGTGGTGGCGGCTGGACAAGGCGCTGTGGCCCGATGACGTGCACTACAGCGCCCTGGTTGGGCTGGTGGATGCCATCCGCCACGGCACCACCACCCTTATCGACCACCATGCCAGCCAGCGCCACATTGCCGGCAGCCTGGACCAGATCGCTTCGGCGGTAGATCAGGCCGGGGTACGGGCCTGCCTCTGCTACGAGGTCACCGATCGCGATGGCCGGGCGGGGACGTTGGCCGGCATCCAGGAGAACAGCCGCTTCATCCGGCACGTGCGGGAGCAGCGGCACGAAGATCGACCGCCTTGCCGCGACCTTTGGTCTCCACGCCTCGCTGACCCTCTCCGATGAGACGCTGAAGGCCTGCGTAGATCTCGCAGGGCAGTTGGGTATTGGCTTCCACCTCCACGTGGCCGAGGACAAGGCCGATGTGCGGGACAGCCTGCGCAAGAGCGGCCTGCGGGTGGTGGAGCGCCTGCAGGAGTTCGGGGTGTTGGGGCCTTCCACGCTGGCCGCCCACTGCGTCCACGTTGACCGCATCGAGACCGAGATCCTGCTCGATAGCGGCACGATGGTCGTCCACAACCCCCGCTCTAACATGAACAATGCCGTAGGCACCGCCGATCTACCCTGGATGCTGCACATTGGCATCCCCGTGGGCTTGGGCAACGACGGCTTTTCCAACAACATGTTCACCGAGATGGCCACGGCCTACCTGGTCCACAAGCAGGCCACAGGCGATCCGCGTACATTGCCCGCTGACCAGGTGATCCAGATGGCCTGGGAGAACAACGCCCGGATCGCCCAGGCCTACTTTCCGGCCCTGGGTCCGCAGTTTGGCCAGTTGGCCAAGGGCGCCCCAGCCGACGTCATCGTGGTGGACTATGATCCACCCACGCCACTCACGAGCGACAACCTGCCCTGGCACATCATCTTTGGCATCGACGGCACCGGTGTGGACACGACCATCGTCGCCGGACAGGTATTGATGCGCGATCGGAAGCTTCTAACGCTGGATGAGACAGCGATAATGGCCCGCGCCCGTGAGCTGGCGGGCAAACTCTGGCAAAGAGTCTGAGTCTATCCCAAAATCCGCTCAAAGCTCCCCGTCTCGAGGGCACGTCGGCTCTGAGACAAGGACCCAAGTGGGTTCAGAGAGTTAGCAAGGGGACAATGTGACAAAGCAGCAAGAACCGATCATCGTCCACAAGAATCGCAAGCGCGCCCTCTGGTCGCTGGCCATTGTCATCTTTATGGTACCTGTCAGCGTCTTGCTCGTACTACTTGGACTGCAGCCCGGCCGGCCGGAGGTGGCCTGGGCACTGGTACTTTTTGGCGCAATCGGCGTCGTGGCCTTTGTCGGGAGCGCGATACGAATCATCCATACCATGCGCTCGCCCTGGTACCTGGAACTTGGGCCCCAGTACCTCAGTCTCTACACCCCCACCTACGATCTTGACATCCCCTGGGACCGCATCGCGGGCATCGCCGTAGATGAAGTGAACCGAAAACCGGGTTGCATCTTGATCCTGGAGGACCCGGCTACAGTGGCCCAGGGCGCGACCTTTCACCCTGGCAGCAAACGTCACGACGCGGTCACCGACGCGACCACGATGCAGGCGCGCATGGAGGAGGCTTTTGACAGCAATGGATACCACCTGGCCTTCCCTGGACGGATCCTGGAGCTGAGCCCTGACGAGCTGGCCGAGTTGCTGGCCAAAGCCAGAAAAGGAGAACTCTGGCAGGAAGAGGAGAGACAGCCATGAGAGATTTTTGGTCACGGCTGAACGGACCGCTCAAGATCGGACTGGTGATCGGCCTGCTGGGAGCCCTGCTGACGATCATTGGACTCGTCCAGGGCAACTTTGCACCCTTGACGCTCCGCACCTTGCTGCTGGGCATCCTCCTGGGCGGCGGGTCGTGGGGGCTGGTGAGCTGGGCCATCGCATCCGCAGCAGTGGATGTGACCGGATCCGCAGCGGTAGGTACGACCGATCCAGCAGCCGTCGATCCAGGTACGGCTACGGCAGATACAACGCCCGCAACAGACGAGGAAGCCGGCTAGATACCAGCATCCCAAAGCCTTTGGACGAAACGATGACTTCTCCCATGATCCCAGGAACCTTTACAACCTAGGTCACCCCTGATCCTCCACAATCTCTGTCACGTACATCCATAATCTCTCCACATTTGGTTGGTACCCTATGGGCGAAAACCAAAACAGATGGAGGTTGAAATGGACGAACGTTTCAGAGGTAAAGGTCTTTTGATTGGCCTGGGGGCAATGGCTATCGTTTTCCTGTGCATCCTGCTCTGTGGGATGGGGGCCATGTTTGCCGGCCCCCGCAGCCAGGTCTACGTACAGCCCCCGGTGGCTCAAGAGAGCAGTGCTCCACCGCCACCACCAGCCTTGTACGGGCACGGGCCCGCTGGCGTGGGTCGCTACGGCGTTGCAGGCCCCTTGGGCTTCATCTTTGGCGCCATCGGCGCCCTTTTCAAGCTTGCCTTCCTGGGTCTGCTCCTGCTTCTGGGTCTCGGTCTGGTGAAACGGTTCTTTTTTGGACACCGCTGCTGGGGACCACCGCCTGGCTGGAAACCGCCGGAGGCTCAGGAGGGTGAAGGAAAGGCCTACGCAGCCTGGGGGCCGAGGGCCTGGCACCGCTATCACCGGCACTGGGGACCGCCCCCCTGGTGGGAGGCGCCATCCGAGCCAGATGCCGAGGGCGACGAGCCCGGCGAGCAGTACAGGGTTGAGGAATAAGCCAGGAACCATTCCCCTTAGGGGAGGCAGGCTCCGGTGGGGCCGGACGCCGGCTCCACCGCGAGCCCCAGAGGGAGGTCACATGCCACGCCACGATGGGCTCAGCCAGCAGACAGAAGGACCAGTCGATTGGCCGGGGGTCTTGGATGAATACGAGGTCCGATTCCTGGCCCTGGATATCGATGCAGATGGCGAACTGTTGCAGCTTTTTCAGTCTCACCCCGAGTGGACCCTGGATACCGAGGATGGGGGGGCAGTGCTGATGGCCCACAGTCACGCTGCCCATCACGACCATAACCAGGCGGGGCAATACGGCACCGCCCGGCTTGCAGCATAGTTTTGTACCCGATTAGGTGTCTTGCAGAATGAATGACAATAAACCCTACACAAACCTGGCCTTTCGCGGTATGGCTTTCTGGTTAAAGCTGCGGGAAATCTTGTGCGATCTGCAACAGCGGCTGGTAAAAGCTGGACTGGAAAAGGGACAGATCGTCCTGGACTATGGCTGTGGGATCGGAAGCTATACCATTCCCGCGGCCCAGATCGTGGGAGACGCGGGAACGGTGTATGCTCTGGACATGCACCCCCTGGCCATCGAAACGGTGCAGCGCCGGGCGAGAAAAGAGAACTTGTCCAACGTCAAGACCATTCACTCCGACCTGGACACCGGTCTGGCCGCCCAGAGCGTAGACGTCGTACTCCTGTACGACGTGTTCCACATGGTGCCCGACCAACCGGCATTGCTGCGGGAACTGCACCGGGTGTTAAAGCCTGGTGGACGGCTTTCGGTCCTGCCGGATCACATGACCGGCGATGAACTTCTTTCGACCATGAACCGTGGAAATCTTTTCGGCCTGCAGGCAGAACACGGAACAGTACTAGAGTTCACGAGCGTACAGGGGCTCTAGAGACAAGCGATGGCCCAGACCATCCTCGTAGTGGATGACGAGGCCCGCATCGTCAAGCTGGTACGCGACTATTTGGAGCGCGCCGGCTTTGGTGTGCTGGCCGCCCACGATGGCGAGATGGCGCTCCAGGTCGCCCGCAGGGACCAGCCCGATCTCATCGTCCTCGACCTGATGCTGCCCGGCGTGGATGGCCTGGACGTCTGCCGCCGCCTGCGCCAGGAGAGCGGTGTGCCCATCATTATGCTCACCGCCCGCGTGGAGGAAGCCGACCGCATCGTGGGCCTGGAGCTGGGAGCGGATGATTATGTCACTAAACCCTTCAGCCCCCGGGAACTGGTCGCTCGCGTCCGGGCTACGCTACGACGCGCCAGCGGCGAAGTGGGGCCGGCTACTGTCCTCCGCGCCGGCGAAGTGGAATTGGACACCGCCGCTCTGACGGCAACAGTCGCCGGCCAGCCGGTGGAACTAACCCCCACCGAGTTCTATCTCCTGGCCACCCTGGCCCGCCAGCCAGGGCGCATATTCAGCCGGGAGCAACTGCTGGAAGCGGTCCACGGTGTGGCCTTTGACGGCTATGACCGGAGCATCGATTCCCACGTCAAGAACCTGCGGCGCAAGATCGAGCCCGATCCCCGCCAGCCCCACTACATCCAGACCGTCTACGGCGTGGGCTATCGTTTCATGGACCACTGAGGCGACGATGCGCAAGAAAAAGTACCGGCACCGACACCATCCGCCCTGGTGGGATGAGGACCATAGGAAAGGATGGGCGGAGGGACACTCCCACGCACCGGCCTGGTGGGACATGGAACATTGGCAGGAAGGGAAAGATGGACCGCCCCTGCCCCCCTGGGCGAAACACAGATGGAACAATCGTGAATGGCGTCACGGAGACAAAGCCCTCTTTGCTCGCTTTGCCATCGCCTTTGGCCTCTTGGTGTTGCTGGGCTGCGGCGCGTTGCTGGCTTTCGTCGCAGGGCTTATGTTTCTGGTGCGCCAGCCGCCTGGTGCCGACCCCCGCCCCTTTCGTCTCGTGCTCCTGCTGGTGGGTGCCTTTTTCCTTTTTGTCATTGCCTTTCGCCTGGTGGGCCGCTTTGTGGCCAAACGGATGACTGGGCCGCTAAATGAGACGATGCAGGCTGCGGACGCCATCGCCGGTGGAGATCTGTCGGCCCGGGTATCGGCAGAAACCAGCGGCGAGTTCCATCGCTTCACTCGCTCCTTCAACCGCATGGCCAACGCCCTGGAGACCGCCGATCGGCAGCGGCGTGAGCTGCTGGCCGACGTGGCCCACGAGCTGCGTACGCCGCTGACCATCATCCGGGGCAACTTGGAGGGCCTGCGGGACGGCGTTTATGAGCTTACACCAGAACACCTGGAACTGGTGCTCGACGAGACGGACAAACTCAGCCGCCTGGTGGAGGATCTGCGCCTCCTGACCCTGGCAGAGGCTGGCCAGCTCGTCCTGGATGCACAGTCACTGGACGTGCTGCAACTTCTGGCTGACGTGCGCGAAGCTTTTGCCTGCCAAGCAGGCGAGGCAGGGGTGACCCTGTGCACCCATACTCCAGACTCGCTGCCATCTCTGGTGGCCGACCCCCAGCGCCTGGGGCAGGTACTGGGCAACCTGGTGGGCAACGCCCTGCGGCACACACCTGCCGGCGGGCAGATCACCCTCGGAGCAGAACTGGCAACCGCGGATGCAGTGCGGCTATGGGTAGCCGACACCGGGGCGGGCATCCTTCCAGAGGACATGCCTCGTATCTTTGACCGCTTCTGGCGCGGTGATCCGGCACGTAGCCACGAAACGGGCGAGGGCATGGGCCTGGGCTTGGCCATTGCCAAGGGGTTGGTCGAAGCTCATGGTGGCCGGATCTGGGCTGAGAGCGAGGTAGGACAGGGGACATCCATCTCCTGCATGCTGCCCCTGCAAGGTCACGCCTAGACAGATCTCACGCCTCGCCCGTCGTCCCTCTGCCCTGTGTTTGACTTTTCCCCAGTTCATGTTATAATCCCCTTCGTATTTGACCAGGGGAATTGATTCACTTTGCTTCTGGTTCATTTTGGTGGCTTCAACGGCACGAGCGTTTCAGGATCTCCCGTACAAACAGCCTGCCAGGGAGAAACCACCCTTTTCTTGCCGGCACCATAGCCTTACCGATCTTGGGCGAAAGGATGGTAGACACAAGCGTATGGGCTCTGTGCAGGAGAGAACCATGAGGCGAGGGTGCTGTTTGCTGGCGCTGTTCGCTCTGATAGTGCTCTTGGGTGGTAGCTGGGGAGTGGCCCAAGCCGAACCACCAGCTCCCCTAACGCCGCCCAACCCAGTTTTGCCTCTACAGCAATCTGCCATTGTGGCAGACGCTGTCCCAGCCTCCCCAGTACAAGTTCTGGGCCTTCCGCCTCTGAAGGCCGTTCTGGTCGTGGGTCCCCTTGATGAGAATGGCCCTCAAACGAGCCAGCAAAAGGTCAACATGGATACGGCCGCCTATGAGCTTGAAGCTCATGGCGTGACCGTTCATAGGTTCTACTCACCCAGCAACGACTGGGACCAGATCAGGGCAGCGGCTCGCGGAGCGCACTTTTTCCTGTACCGGGGCCACGGAGTCTATCAACCTCCCATGCCCAATCCAGATGTGGGTGGCTTTGCCCTGCACGATAGCTTCATACTGCCGGATACCATGCGAAGTGACTTGGAGCTTGCTCCAGGCGCCATCGTGATGCTGTACGGTTGCTTCACTGCAGGCACATCTGCTCTTGATGAAGGTGGAATCAGTAGCCAGGAAGCCACGCGCCGTGTCAGCCAGTATTCCGCTCCCTTCATCGATGTGGGTGCTGCAGGTTACTATGCCAATTGGTTCGATGACGCTTTCCAGCAGCTCGTACGCTATCTCTTCCAGGGCATGACACTAGGGCAAGCCTACGAGTCCTTCTATGATTTTACCCAGGCCACGGTCGAGCGACATCCCTACCCCGATCATCCAGAATTGAGCATGTGGCTGGACAAGGACCTCTGGTGGGAAGCCTGGCAGTACAACTATGCCTTTGTTGGCCAGCCCGACCAAACGTTGCAGAGTCTGTTTGGACTACCAGAGATGGAGGTAAAGCCAGCGGAGATCGTACACATGGCGGAGCCTGGATCATCACCTCAGACCTTCAAACTAAAAGTCGGCAACACGGGCCCGGGGGAATTTTCCTGGACAGCCATGCTGACACCCACAACTCGGTGGCTAGACGTGCAAACCTTGAACGGCACCAGCGGACAGGATCTGAGCGTCGTCGTCGATCCTGCCAAGAAAAAGCCGGGTACCTATCAGATCGAACTCCGCATTGTCGCCGATGATCCCAACATTAGGAATAGGGACCAAACCGTCTCAATCACTCTGCATGTCAAGAAAGACCTGCACAGCACCTACCTTCCCACGATCCGTAGATCAGCCCCGTAGCAGCCAAGATACGCGGGAGTGCAAAGGGACCTCCATCTGGAGGTCCTTTTTGGTGTCACCTATCAAGAAACTAGCAGCCCCCGTTTCCGAGTGGGGGTTGGAGCACCTTCAGATAGGTATCCGGCGCTACACTGTCAGGCGTCCAGCAGCCATCGAGCCCTTTTCCGTTAGCGACCAAAGCTTCCCCGGACCTGTGACCGAGCATCCACCCATCGAGCAACCGGAACAGTGCCCACCACAGCCATCGTCCACAGCGCGCAGGTATCCAAGCCTCGCCAGATCCTCCAGCATCGCTTCCAGAAATGGCCGAGAGATACCCAATTGCTCTGTGAGATCCTCATAGCTGTGGATCCCACCGCTGGCCACGAGCTGCAACATTCGCTCCAGCATGATCAGATCAGGCTCGCTACATTGTAGACGGCGATACCAGCCGCCAGGGATATGCTCAGCAGCAGACCTACGCTGAACGCCGTCCAAGCCCAACTCTTGGTCTCCTGTTTGATGGCCGCGACGGTGGCCACGCAGGGGACAAAAAGCATCTGCACGACCAGAAAGGCCAGCGCTGCTGAGGGTGTCAAGACGCCAGCCAGGCTTGCACCCAGCCCGGCCGCTTCCTCGCCCGTACCAAAGAGGATACCCATCGTGGCAATCGCGTTCTCCTTGGCCACAAAACTGGTCAACAGGGCTACCATCATGGGCCAGTCCAGCCCCATCAGTTCCCCCAGCGGGGCCAACGCCTTGCCCACACTAGCCAGGTAACTGGTCTGGATCTGGCCGTAGGGCAGAGTCGACAACGCCCAGATGACAACCGACATGATCAGGATCAGCGAACCGGCCTTTTTAAGGAATTCGACGCATGTTTTGCCAGACCTGGATGCCTATGGTCCGGGTGTTGGGACGATGGTAGAGGGGCAGCTCCATGATAAAGGCTGCCCGCTCGCCCTTGAGGACCCACCGGTTGACCAGCACGCCCACCACCGCCAGCACAAACAGGGACATGGCGATCAAGCCCCAAGCCACCAAAGCAGCAGCGCCCCCGAAAAAGATGGGGGTGATGAACACGATGACCGCCATCCGCGCGGCACAGGGTACCAGCGGTGCCAGCAAGATCGTCAGCAGCCGAGCACGGCGCGAGTCGATGATGCGCGTGCCCATCACTGCCGGTACGTTGCAGCCAAAACCCAGGAAGAGGGGCAAGAAGCTCTTGCCATGCAAGCCCCATCAGGTGCATGAAGCGGTCCATCACGTAGGCAGCGCGGGCCATGTAGCCCATATCCTCCAACAGAGCCAGAACGGCAAAAAAGATGACAAGGATGGGCAGAAAGGTGATCACGGTCCCAGCCCCACCGATGATACCATCCACCACCAGACCGCTGAGCCAGGCGGGCGCACCCGCCAGCAAGCCGGAAGCTGATATCGGCCAGGGTGCCAACCACGTAGGTCTCCAGGAGCTTTTGCAAAGGTGTGCCGATGGCAAAGGTCAGCCAGAACACCACACCCAGGATGGAGGCCAGGATGGCCAGCCCCCACAGGGGGTGGGTCGCCCAGCGGTCCAGACGTTCGGTGAGGGTGATCTGGCCAACGCGCGGTCGCGTCACGGCTGCTCGGATCATGCGCCCCACCCAGTCATAGCGCCCGCTGGCCACTGCCAGCACGGCGTCCTCATGGGCCATCAGGATCTCGTGAACCTGATCCCACCGTTCGGCAGGCAGATACTCGTCGCGCATCATGGCCGTGATCTCGACGTCGCCCTCCAACAACTTGAGGGCCACCCAATCGCCGGGATAGGGGGCCGGCACCCAGTCGGCCACCAGGCATCTGGATCTCGGTCCAGGACCTCGCGGTGGTCATCGCGGATCTCGGGCAGATTGGGTTGGTAGGGGATCTCGACCCCGGGCCAACTGGTCCACAGTTTCCACCAGCTCGCGCAGCCCTTTATTCTTGGCTGCGACCATGGACACCACGGGTACGCCCAGCGCCGCCTCCAAGACCCGGGGTTCGACATTCATCCCCTCGTCGGCGGCCACATCCACCATGTTCAGCCCCACCACCACACGTGAGGGCAGAGGCAGCAACTCGGCCACCAGGTACAGGTTCCGCTCCAGCGACGCCGCGTTGACCAGAGCCATCACCACATCGGGCCGCTCCTTGATGATGATAATCACGGGCGATGACCTCTTCTGCCGAGTTGGCAGTCAGGCTGTAGGTACCCGGAAGATCCACCAGATGGAGCGTCGTACCGTTGAAACGATAGGCTACCCGTCTTCTGCTCGACGGTCTTGCCCGGCCAGTTGCCGACGTGCTGGCTCAGGCCCGTCAGCAGGTTAAATACAGTGGACTTGCCCACGTTGGGCTGACCAGCAAGCGCCACCGTCAGCGTCACTTCTCCGTTGAGCACAGCCTCTGCCCGGTTGGCTACATCCCTGACCCGTTCAGCCTCAACGGCCATCATCCCCTCCCGCCAGCCGTTCGACGAGGATCTTGTTGGCTTCACCGCGCCCCAGTGCTACCCGCGTATCGCGTAGGCTGACGATGATGGGCCCGTGCCCATAGTTCTGGACCACCCGCAGGTGGGCGCCGGGTGTGAAGCCCAAGGATGCCAGGCGGCTCAGAAAACCATGACCCGCCTTGCATCTTGCGTATCTGCGCCGCTTCTCCGGTACGCACAGCACTGAGGCTCTCACCATCTGTTCTTATCGTCTTTGATTCCATGCTCACGTGTTTTCCCGTAGGAGATTTGGTTCTGCAGCACCTGCACCATCTCGATCCCAACAGCCAACACCGGCAACTGGATCGTAACTACAGGACAAGCTGCAAGAAAAACGACCCCCGGCCCTTTCAGGGGCCGCTCTCAGCCTGGCCGGGCAGACCCATTCAGTCCGCGATGGCAACAATCGGCGCAATAGCCGGCCAGTTCCACATGTGTACTGGCAATCTCAAAGCCATGGGCCTCACTTGCTGCCACTGCAGCCTCGGAAAAGACAGCGATGTCTACCTCGATCACCCGCCCGCAAGCCAGGCACACCAAGTGAGAGTGCTCATCCTTGCTGTCCAACTCATAATGGTGGTGCTCCTCATCCAGATGCAACTCGTGCACCACGCTGGCCTCTTTGAGGACGCTCAAGGTCCGGTAAACAGTGGAAAGGCTGAGGCTCGCATCCTGGCCCCGGCCGCGTTCATAGATATCGTAGGCATCCAAATGCCCGGAGCCAAGATTCTCACTGGCCTGGGCCAAGATGGTCAGGACCAGCCTGCGCTGGGGCGTGATCCGTTTGCCTGCCGCTCTCAAGCGGCGCTCACCAACAACTACCAGATCGTCCATCAACTGCCCAGTCTCGACGCTGCCGCCCGTGGTCTACAATACTTGGATTGCAAATGCGAATCATTTGCAACTTCAGACCACACTATACATCAAGTCACCATGGGTGTCAAATCTCCGTTACCTGGAGCTGGGGCCAACATGGGAGCGGAAGTTGATCTGCCTTGAAAAGTAGATGGGCAAATGGACCCAAATGGTGTATACTGGCGGGGGCGAATCCGAGCGGATGCTTGAACACGTACCTTTGAGCACAATGAGAGGAGATTGGCAAGGCATGAGTACGAAAACGATCCTTTGCTACGGCGACTCGAACACGTGGGGTTGGAATCCAGCCACGGAGGACCGCTATGCCCGGGACGAGCGCTGGCCGGGCGTCCTCAGGCAAGAGTTGGGCGATGGCTACCTGGTCATCGAAGAGGGCCTGAACGGACGAACAACCGTGTGGGACGATCCTATCGAAGGCTACAAGAACGGGAGGGAATACCTGGTCCCCTGCCTGGAGACGCACAAGCCCCTCGACCTGGTCATCATCATGCTGGGGACCAACGACCTGAAAGCCCGCTTTTCCCTGCCAGCCTGTGACGTCGCAGCCGGAGCGGGCGTTCTGGTCGATATCGCCCTGAAGAGCGAGACAGGCCGCGGGGGCAGCGCGCCGGCAGTCCTGCTCATAGCACCACCGCCCTTTGGGGCACTATCAGATTTCGCCGAAATGTTTGGAGGAGGCGCGCTCAAATCCCAGGGGCTAGGCAAGCACTACCGCCTGGTCGCTGAGGAACGCGGGTGCGACTTTTTTGATGCCGCTGAGGCCATCGTCTCCAGCGACCTCGACGGGATCCACCTCGATTTGGACGAACAGCGCAAGTTGGGACAGGCGGTCGCCAGCATTGCACGGCAGATCCTGGCAAGATAGCCACCACCTACTCTGAGAGGAGCCTGTCGATGGCGGAAATCTTGGTCGTGGGCAGCCTGAACATGGATCTGGTGATCAAAGCAGATCGGATGCCCTTGCCTGGGGAGACGATACCAGGTCATGGCTTTCAAACCATCCCGGGGGGTAAGGGGGCCAATCAGGCAGTAGCAGCCGCCCGGTTGGGTGGCCAGGTAGCGATGGCCGGGCGGGTAGGCGATGATGATTTCGGAATAGCCCTGGTCGAGAACTTGAGCCTGCAAGGGGTGGATACCAGCCCTGTTCAGGTGGATGGCGAGGCCGCGACCGGTATCGCCCTGATCATCGTCGACCAAAGGGGCGAGAACAGCATCGTCGTGGCAGGCGGCGCCAACCTCCGCGTGAGCCCAAAGGACGTCGACGCCCTTGCCGGACTGTGGCCCCGGGCCAAACTGTTGCTGCTACAGTTTGAGGTGCCACTGGAGACAGTCGCGTATGCGATGGCAAAGGCTGCCCATTACGGAGTAAAAGTCCTCCTGAACCCAGCCCCCGCGCGTGCCGTATCGCTACAACTTCTGTCCCAGGTAGACTATTTGGTCCCCAACGAGATCGAGGCATCCATGCTGAGTGGAATAGAGGTCAGGGATCTGGCCTCGGCCGAGGGAGCCGCGCGCAAGCTGCTGGGCTACGGTGTGCCGGTGGTCATTGTCACCCTGGGCGAGAAGGGGGCCCTGGTGGTGACCGGGGAGCAAGTCGTCCACGTGCCTGCCTGGCAGGTTGACGCTGTGGATACTACGGCGGCCGGCGATGCCTTCAATGGTGGGCTGGCCGCGGCCCTCCTTCAGGGATTCGACCTGAAGGAAGCGGTCCGATATGCGACCTGTGCCGGCACACTGGCGGCGACCACATTCGGCGCCCAAACCTCATTGCCCACGGCCGGGGAGGTACAGGCCTTCTACCGGAGAGGCACTCCAACGTAACAGCAGGACAGAGAAGCGATCCCCGCGGGGCTCCTGGCGGACTATTGCTCTAGCTGCTTGAGGATCAATCTGGCCCAAGCTCTCGCCCGCTCGATCTCGCCGTCGTACAGGGGGCCTTCTCTCTCGATGACATGAAAAGTCTCTGGTGGGACGGCGCGCTTGCCCCCAAGCTGGCGAAGCCTTTTGTCAAGCTTGCGGGCCGCGGTAAAACGGACCAGCCAGGCAGACATCTTGTAGGAGGTATCAAAGGCCGCCACCGGTGTGCCGCGCAAGGTTCGTCGAGGAAATACTTCGAACACAGGTCGAACCGCCTCCGGCAGGTTCATGCGATGCGTGGGGCTGCCCATGATCACAAGATCGCTCCCGGTCAGGTCAGAGACAGTCATCTCGTCCATGGAGACTGCAGAGGCCGTTCCTTGCGAACCAATCGTTCCAGCGATCGCCTCGGCGACCTGTTGGGTATTGCCAAAATTGGAAAAATAGACAACCAGGACATTCATCGGCAGACCTCCCAAACAAGCCATAGATGGGGCCAACGCGCTTAGGTCACAAACCTGGCTATTAAGGAACCGGCAAGGCGGGCGGACGCTACCTTCGCACGGTTGGATTTGTGGTGAACATAGAATTCTTGGTGAGGCTCCGTCCAGCCGCAGGTTCTCCAGTATTCGAGGTCGATCGAGTCCTCTGTCGCCCGTTGCCAATACCGCTGCTGGATACTGAAGGTCATCAGGGACAGAAAGGACGGCTTGGCAAACCGCCGCTCATGGACGGCGTCAAAGAGTTCCTGAGCAATCCTTGCTGTCTTGTTCAAATAGCGGGATTCTACTTCACCCCGGTGCATCAAGGCCCCAGCCTTGAACCCTGCCTGTCCCACGATATAGAAGCCCCAAGATCGCAGCGCCATGTTGAGTGTTCTCAGCCCATGCGCCGCTGGCCCGTTCCCAACCGTGGCCACGAGATAGGCGCACTTGCCGGCAAACTCTGGGCGATGGCATATGTACGCCAGCCGGTCCATCCAGTTTTTCGTCGTCCCGCTCACATCGTTGACATAGACCGGACTGGCAACGATCAGGCCATCGGCCTCTTTCATCCCGGCTTTGATGGCTTTCAGGCTGTCTTGCAGGGGGCACTTTTCCTCGCCTTCATCAAAACAAACCCGGCATCCCTGGCACATGCGGATTTCCTTATGTCCCAGAAAAAGGGTCTGTATGTCTAACACGGTGCCGCTGCGGGCCGCCAGTGTGCGAAGATGGGCTTCGATCAAGCTCACAACTTGAGCGGTATTCCCGTTCTTCCGGTAGCTGCCTACAAGCGCCAGGATTCTCATACGATTCTTCCTCGCCATATTATTCTCTCTTGTCGAGCGCGTGCAGGACGAAGGCGGCGACCTGCGCGGCATCCAACCAGACCCGCCCCTCCTCGCTAACCTGGGAGCCAGTGCCTAGGTAGATGGTCATCAGCAACAAGGCAGTGGCATCGGGATCTATCTGCCGAAAGCAGCCCTGCGCGACACCGGGGATGAGGATGTCCCTGCTGACGAACCGAAACATTGGCTGATAGGCCGCGTACATTCGCTGTTTAAACTCGACGTCGGGGCCATAGAGAGTATTGATCATGACGCGTGCTTGAGCTAGATGGTCCGTCACATAGGCGAACCCTGCCTCAAAGAAACGCCCCAGCCGACGGCGCGGATCCTCTTCCTGTTGAACATGACCCATGATGAAAGTCAGATGGGCATTGGCGACCTCGTCAATGATGGCAAACATGAGTGATCTCTTGCTGTCAAAATAGTTGTAGACCGTACCTTTGGCGAACCCAGCCGTCCTGGATATACGATTGATGTTCGCGCCCACATACCCTTCGCGGGCAAACTCTGCTGTCGCTGCCTCTAGCAACAACGTCCGGGTTTCACCGCGGACTTGATCGCGTTCAGACTCTTTGTGGCGTGGCATAGGGTCCATCTCTTCATAATATGGGTGACCGGTCACCCATATTCTAACACAACGAACATGGGTTGTCAAGTTGGCTGAGAAAACGGGTACAAGTCTGGGCGGTCGGGGGTACACTAACGGCTGATCATTAACCCCGGCTGGCAGGTCCGGCAAAAGTTGGTCGTCCGGCGCGACCGGGTCACCTTGCTGATCTCGCTGGCACAGCGGGGGCAGGGCTGACCTGCCTTGCCGTGCACCGACAGGAAATCACGCACCTCAACGTCGATGTCCGCGCCCACCCGCTTGCGGAGCGTCTCTGTGGCCTCGGCCAGCACGATGCGCATGGCTTCATAGAGTTGCGCTATTTCTTCAGCGCTGAGAGTAGGCCGGCGGCGAAAGGGGTAGATCCCGGCCCGCCAGCAGATTTCGTCGGCGTAGGCGTTGCCGATGCCGGCCACAAAGGTTTGGTTGGTGAGTACACCCTTGATCTCGCCCTGGTAGCGGCAAAGTCTCTCCCGAAAGAGATCTAGGGTCAACTCGGGATCGTTAGCCTCCGGCCCCAGCGTGGCAAAAGTAGGGACCTGGCTCAGGTCGCCGGTCAGATAGACCTTGCCCATGTCCTTGGCATCGTGGTAGCGCAGCTCGCAACCGTCAGCCAGGCAGAGCACCAGGGCATCACGCTTCCGGTAGCGGCCGAGGGGTTCGCCGTAGCGGATGCGCCCGGCCAGCATGGGGTTGATGACCATGTGGGTCCCATCGTCCATAGGCAACAGCAGGAACTTTCCCCGGCGCCCGGCGCCTGTGAACCGTCGTCCCTCCAGGCACTCTTTGGCGTCGCCACCCAGCAGATTGCGCACCAGCAGGGGGCGGCGCACGTCGGCTAACTCAATGGCTATATCGCTGATCCGTGGCGCCAGGTACTCGCGGATAACCTCCAGGTCGGGCAACTCGGGCATGACTCACCACCCTGCTCCTTGATTTCAGGAGCACGATAACACAACACGCCACCGCCGTCAAATCGGTGGTGGCTGTCCTTGCGTGCTGTTTGGTTGCTGTGGGGTGACTAGAGCTACGGCGCCTGTTGGGAAAGGCTAGCTTGCATAACGGAATTCTTCCAGATGCCGGCGGCTGGCCTCCCAGCCTAACATCACCTTCTTCCGCGATGCCCCCCATTGGTAACCATGGATCCTGCCCGTACTGCTGATCACACGGTGGCAAGGTATGAGATAGCCGATGGGATTGCGGGCGATAGCACTGGCCACGGCACGGCTAGCGCTTGGATTACCCAGGTAGGTGGCCACATCTCCATAGCTGGTCATCCCACCGCGAGGAATGTTCAGCAGCGCCTGCCAGACATTTACCTGGAAATTGGTGCCCTTGAGCAAGAGGTGAAATGGGCGCGATTGATCCGCAGGAACGGGCGCAAAAATGCGATCGACCGACGGTTGGGTCTCGTCCGGCCGTTCAGTGAACCTGGCTTGGGGCCAGCGATCGTACAAGGATTGAAGGGTAGGCGCCGAATCATGGCGATTGACAAACTGCAGGCCACAGATGCCCCGCTGAGTCGTAGCTACCAGGCAGGTACCAAAGGGCGAATCGTGAAAGCCGTAGATGATGTCCAGACCCGCCCCCTGCCGTTTGTACTCGCCGGGGGTGATCGCCTCGAAACTAACGAATAGGTCGTGCAAGCGGCCAGGGCTGGAGAGTCCAGCGTCAAAAGCGGCATCCAGAACACTCTGAGATTCCTGCAGCTTCTGCTTGGTGTACTCGATAGTGAGGTACTGCAGGAACTGGGTGGGGCTGATGCCCGCCCAGCGCTTGAACAGCCGCTGGAAGTGGTACTTGCTGAGGTGTACGCTGCCTGCAATCTCCTCCAGGCTGGGCTGCGCGCGATAGTTAGCCTCCAGGAAGCGGATCGCCTGTTCGATACGTTGATAGTCGTTTGCCTGCTGTGAGAATTCGTTTTTCATCATGCAGCCAGTATACCAACTCTTGGAGCAGATTTCCACCCGGATCTTGCGGGGTTCGGCTCACCATGCGTCGGGGAGGAGGCCAACACTGCCCATCCCAGGCAAAAGAGTCGAGGGCCCTCTATGAGCCCCCGACTCTGCATCCTGCGCGGCCGTGGCCGAAAGCGCGCTCTACTTCTCACGCATCCCGTCTGGCCTACGCTCGCGGTCTACTTCTGACACCCTACTTCCATTTGATGGTACAACCCACCGGCGGTGTGTCCGCCACGGGCGCCTCCTGACCGGCCAGCACCGCATCCAACGCGTTCTGCAAGTAAGGCACCGTGGTCTGCGTTTCGTCATAGTTGTCGTCGGGGGCGCCATGATAGCAAAGCTTGAGATCGGCGTCGAACATAAAGACCTCGGGTGTTCGCTCGGCGCCATAGGCCGTGGCCACCTCCTGCATCTCGTCGTGGAGATAGGGATAGGGCAGATCATACTCTTGCGAGAATTTCTGCATTCCGTCGAAACTGTCAACCGGATACTTGTTGGGGTCATTGGCGTTGATGCCGGCAAAAGCCACGCCCTGCCCGGCATAGTCCCTGGCCATTGCGATCAGCCTGCCCATCCAACCCAGCACGTAGGGGCAGTGGTTGCAGGTGAACAGCACCACCGTCGCTTTCTTGCCAGCGCTGATGTCGGCCAGCGAATGGTTCTTGCCATCCACTCCCGGCAGCTCAAAGCCGATCGCCGCGTCTCCAATCTTGATCTTTGCCATCTTGAGTTCCTCCTCATAGATTTGGCGTAATTGCATACCTTCCCGCAGGCTGCGAAGCCCTTTCGCAGGGAAACCCGCTGAAACAGAGGCTCGCCTTGGCGCTGCAGCCCAGTTTCCGAGCCCAGGAGAAGTACCTGACCAGCTTCAAGTTGTCCACGACTGCAAAACCTAGGCAAACCAGCCAAGGATCCAAGAGGGCAACTCCTCCCGGTTTTCCTCAGTGGCCTGAAACACGACCTGGCCCACCGAACCTAGCCTTCCCTGCAACTCTGCCAGCAGAAAATCACGGACCAAGACCAGGGAACGGTCAATCTCACCCAGGGCCAGCCGGGGCAGAATCGGGGCCAGGCCGATGTCACGCCACAGTTCCAGCTTGCCGATCTCATCCACGACCAAAAGGTCGCAGGCACCTACGGCCCCAGCCACGACATCGACGGTCCAGGCCAGCGCTGACGTATCAAAGGAGTAGAGGCCGACCTCCGGCCCACCCAGGTCCCTATCGGTCCGAGCCAGGATACGGCGCTCACCACTGCGGATATCCAACCCCAAGATACCGGCCTTCTGGCCGCAACTGTTCATCAGCGCCGGAGCGAGCAGCCCACCGCAAACCAGTCCTTGCCGTCGCGCCAAACCAACCACACGCTCAGCGACCGTCGTTTTGCCTACGCCCACCGGCCCGGTCAGCAGGCCCACCTCCGCCTCCTTCGCCCCCTCGACGGTGCTATCCATTCGATCTGGTATCAAGGCGGCTAGGCTTTGCGCCCCACGAGATGCTCATGGAGCCACTCCTGAGGAATCAGGCAGATGAAGCACAGGGCATCGTCACCGGTATTGCGGAACTGGTGCATATCACCGCCCGGAACAAAGACGGTGCTGCCGTGGCCGATAGGCTGGTCGCCCTGGTCGGTCTTGACGATGCCCTGGCCCGAGAGCACAAAAACCTGGTGCTCCCACCAGTGGCTGTGATGGGGTGTAACGTGGCCCGGCTCCACCTCAAAGACACGCATGTTGAAAACCGGGGCACCATCGTCCGGCCCGATAACGGTGCGCATCGTCACCCCTTTGACCTCTAGCGTACCTTCCACTTCCCGGAAATCCCGAACTTGGATCATTTTCCCTCCATATTGCGTGCTGCAAAACCAAAAAAATCAACTCTATGCGCAGGTCGCCTGGTATTGGAAGTTCCTCATCCATCCTTCGTCTGTCGCCGGTCGCCTACGGTTTTCCGTCCTCCCAACTGCCAGCGCGCTGTAGCTGCAATCAGACGCCGCCCCACGCCCTCATAGCTTGACCGTCCCGCAAAGATATCCACAAAATGGCGGATTGTCTCCGGGTTGCGCAGGCCCAGATTGACGCACAGCTTGGGCCAGCGATAATACAAGTTGGCAGTCAGCCCAGCTGTGGCCAGGCTATGGCCGATCTCCTGCCAAACCGCCGCTTCGTAGCCCGACAGGTCGTCGCCGACGATGGCCTCCGATGCCAACCGGGCGCTGGCCATGGCATAGCGAATGCCCTCACCGATGAGGGGATCAACCAAGCCCGCCGCATCCCCAACCAACAAGCACCGTCGGCTGGACAGCTTCTCTTGAGGCTGACCATGCCATAGGGGCCAGGGTGGAGCCTGGTAGCAGGGGAGCGGATGGCCATAGAACTCCTCGCCGTGCAGATTGATGCCAAGTCGCTCCAACTCACTCCGCAGTGCCGGACGCAAATCGACACGCCCAGGACAGAAACGGGCAATGCCCACTGACAATGTCTCTCCCTTAGGAAAGACCCAGGCATAACCCCACGGGATCGCGCCCAGGGAAAAGATCGCCCGGCTGCCGTACTCGGCTCGCAGAGACCGGTCACCGTTTAGTGGGATTTCGGCCTCCAACGTGCCTCCCAATTGCTGGTTCCGTCGCAGGCCCAGACACCGGGCCACCGTCGAAGCTGCACCATCGGCCGCTACGACGTATCGGGCAGTGATCTTGCGCTCGCCTACCTGAACCTGTACCGCGCCACCGGCTTCGGTCACACCCGTCACGGCTTGACCAGCCAGCACCTCTGCATCCGAGCGGCCCAACAGGTAGGCATCAAACTCACTGCGCAGGACCATGGCAATGGGCCGCTCAGGCAAAGGCGCGTCCACCGGCGGCAAACCAGGAAAAGTCAGACGGACCTTGTCCGGCGCAGCCCTGATCACGCCTTCAAAGGAGAAAGGGAACCGATCCAGGGTTGAGCGCGGGATCGCCCCGCCGCAGGCCTTGTAGCGTGGCAGGCGAGCCCTGTCCACGACCAGCACCCCAAGTCCGGCCTGTCCCAGGTAATAGGCGGACGCTGCCCCTCCAGCTCCTGCCCCAACGACGACAACGTCAAAGTCGGCGCGTTTCATGCCTTCCATCCACGACTATCGTCCGGCCTCCCCAGGCTGCATGCAACTGCTCTCACATACAAAGTGGCCTGCGACTGCGCGCTCCTGCAGCACCGCATAGAAGGAAGGGCAAGGGGTCACGGGCAAGGCGCATCAGAGATCGATTGGGAACAGAATGACCGGGACGACCTCAGAGATCATCGCTGGCCGTACAGGCCCTTGAGCTGGTTCCGTTTCACGCGAGTGACCTCCTGAGCCATTTGCATCGATTCGGTCATATAGCGAGCTAGATCTCCCCCCTGGCTCTTTGTAACGCTTTCGTCACGATTGCTCCAAAGGACTTGGACTTCTTTGATCCTGTAACCAGCTCTGTCGACCAGATGCAGGAACTCGACGTCATAGGCCGTGACCTTCCAGCCAGCCGGCTTTTCCTCCTGTCTTAGAAACTCGAGGTAAGGAAAGATCTCTAATGCCACCTGACGACGACACAGCTTGAAACCACATTGCGTGTCGACAATGTCCCGCAGCAGGAAGACGCGCCGAAGGGACAGAAAGACAAAACTGCCGGTCTTTCTCACCAGGGAAGAACCTTCACGCGTGATGTTTCGGGAGCCTATGACTACGTCAAAGCCCTCTCCAGACCAGGGCAAAAGTTTCTCCAGTTCGCTGATCGGCGTGGACTGGTCCATGTCCGTGAAGAGAAGGGTCTCGCCCTCTGCTTGCTGAATCCCAGCCCACAGGGCCGCTGGTTTTCCGCCGTGAGGGATGTCCACCAGAGCAAACCCCTTTTTCTCCTGGATGCTCTGCTCAACCAGGCTTCGACTGTTGTCGGTGGATTCATCGTTGACGACGATCACTTCCCAGGGAAACGCCTGCGCCGCTAGGTACTGGTCCACTTCTTCCAGTACCCCTCGTTCCAGGTTCTTTTCTTCGTTGTAGCATGGGATGATAACCGACAGGAACGGTTGAGTGTCTGCCACTTGAGCGTATCCCCTTCTGGCAAGATACATGCCATCGAAACAATGATACATGCTCCGGCCTACTTTGTCAACCGTATGCCAGAGCCAAGATCACATAAGCCCTGGAAACATATGGGCAGTCCGGATGCCCCAGGGCCAACAACAAAAGGATCTAGGCGTCACGGCCCAGTATGGGCCCGAGCTGCAAAGTGTCTGCCGGGCATCTCACCCTGACATTGAGGGATCAACCGTGGGCTTCCCCATCGGGCGGCGGCAGGTAGCCCAGGGACCACAGTACTTTGCGCAGGCGAGGCAGGTCGCGCTTATGGACAAAGGCAGTGGACGGTGTCACAACCTGGGCGATGAGCCCCCGAGTTTCGGGCAGCACCGAGAGATCCCTCAGAACCCGCTCGTTCTTCACCCTCAGAAGTACAACCTCCTCCAATTCTACCTGGCCAAACCTACCGGCCCATAGGCGGAGCTGGCCCGCCAGATTGACGGGGATTTGCTTCCCACTGGCCAGTTGCAGAAAAGCCAGCACCTGCTCAACCTGGATATCCCGGGCCAGCGCCCGGCCCAAGCTCCCGACCGTCAGGATGTACCGGCAGGGCTCCTCGCACGCCAATTCCGCGAAACGTTCCAGTTGAAAACGCGTATATAGATTGGCCGGCGCTGGCACATCGACATGGAAGTCAGGATGAACGACGATAGGAGGCGAGGCTGATTCCTCTGGCTCGTAGGGCACCAAACCCAGGAAACGGGTCCCTGCCTCCGTGAGGCGACATGACGTTTGAGAATCGTCCGTGACTGTGGCCACGATATCCAACCAGCGAATCGGCTCAGCAAGCAAGTTCGTGATGAGAGCCCCTTCCACGTGGTCCCACGACCCAAAGCCGGAGAGATAGTCTCCACTGGCAGCATCCCGTATGTACCATCTCGTATAGTCACTATCGGGCCGCTGAAAGTCGGGGTGAGTCTCTTTGACCGCCTTCACGAACGAGTCCAGCGACCACCAGGCATGCTGGGGGCAGTGGGCTAGCAGCGAGAGAAAGGCCTTTCGGGTTGCGACAACATCGTATCGAAGATGCCAGCCGGTCTCTAGATCGCACACCAGGCTGGGCACGTGGCATAGATCATTCCAGGTGGGATCATCACGCCAGGCTTCTTGCAGTGCCCTTACTTGACAGGCCGGCGATGCACTCAGCCAGCGTTTGACCGGCGCTCTTGCTAGACTCAGGAATTCACCCTGACGGGAGACAAAACCCATCCTTCCGGCCAGGTGCAACAGGAGAGTCAGGCGGCGCTCATCGCCATCGGTCAACCGCCTACGAAGGCTGGCTACCTCGCCACGCCCAAGACGGCCATCAGCATAGGTCTGCACATCGTGGGACTGAAGATGGACTAGGTAGGAGAACATATCTCGGACCAGGGATGATCCACCCTTCGGATCGTGGGCCGGCGGGGGAACCGTCTCGACAACAAGGCTTTCCTCAACGCGTTGGGGTTGGGGCAGCAGAAGGAGCAGGTCTTGGGGAACATGGACAAACTCGGCCGGTCCAGCCTTTCCTTCGGCAAAAGCACGGAAGCTGAACCCTGCGTACCAGAGTTCTTCGGCCGGATTGGCAGGGTCCTGCCACAGCGTCTCTCGTTCCAGGCGCCCTGGGCCGATAGGCCTTACCTGCCCAAAACGCCGGGCAAACTGTGGAGCGAGCATCCGACCACCAGCCGCCAACAGCGCATCCAGAGCTTGGCGCCCCTCTGGGCTGAGGCGGGCCAGTGCCGATCTCACCGACAGCGGCTCAAGCAGGGCTGTAGCCAACTGGTCAACAGCCTCGATCTGCCGATTGGTGGTCAAAGTTGCACCCCGGTTGTGGGCCAGAGCACGCAGCATATTCATGTCATAGTCAATCAGGAAGCGATGCAGTTGGTACATCCGCAAGAGTCCTCATTCTTGCCAAAACATCCAGGCGTATGTATAATGGCGCCCATGTGTCGTCTGAGCGAAACGGGGCAATTCGCCCGCTCCTTCATCCGACCCGTGGGCGCGTCAGGAGGTACTTTGTGAACAACTACTCATCAGAGTCTGATCTACAGCAGACAGCGGGCACCTTTGGCGGTCTGTTCAAGCAAGCCCGGTTGGGATGGCGATTGCTGCACGATGGCCGCGTCCCTGGCTGGATCAAGTTGATTCCTTTCGCAGCCTTTCTCTACTTTTTGTCACCCATCGATCTGATCCCCGATATGATGCTGCCCGGCCTAGGTGAAATAGATGACATAGTGGTACTCTTGCTTGCGCTCAAGGCCTTTGTGGATCTCAGCCCGCCGGGCGTCGTCCGCGAACACATGCAAGATCTGTTGGGTCGAAAAGAGAGCACATACTCCGAAGACGAACCAGCTACCGGGCCCACCATAGAAGGAGCTTATCGCATCATCGAGCCAGACACGGAATAGAACACCGCTTGGGCCACTGGTACAAGTTGTGGGATCTCTCCCAACTTTTGCTGTGTCACGAGCCACATCCTGCAAAGTAACAAGGGAGACCTATGAGCGACACACGATATCGCCTACCCAACGAGGTGGCAAACCAACTGCAAATATCACCTTCCACGCTGCGTAGGTGGTCCAACGAATTCACAGATTACCTGTCGGACATGGCTGGCCGCCCCCAGCCGGAAGCCGGGGGACAAGCCGCCCACCGCCGCTACACCGACGACGACCTGGAAACACTCATGACCATCAAGGGCCTGCTGGCCGAGGGCTTGACCTACATCCAGGTCGGCAGGCGACTGGAAGCGCTGCGTCTGCGCCAGGACGCTGGCAACGTGGTCGAGGAACAAGACGGCTCTCAAGTCACGATTCTTGGACCGTCGCTTCAGCAACCGTTCACCGTCGCCCCAGCAGTGGCGGTCCTGGCCGACACCCTCCACACCGTTGCTGATGGCCAGCAGATGTTGTTGGGCAGCCAACAAGCCAACCGTGATCTTCTGACCGTCGTGCTTCAGGACAATTTTAGCCTCAAAGAGGAAAATGGCAAGTTGCGGGACCGGATGCTCGAGTTGGAGCGTGACCTGGCCGAGATACGCCGGCTGGACGCCACACGGCGCGAAACCCTGGGCGCCCGACTACAGGAACTGGAGAACCAGGTTCGCCAACAGGCTTCCCAAGTCAATCGCCCCCAGCCCACAACGCCCAAGGAATCCAGCAAGCGACCTGGCTGCCTTTCCCAGATCTTTGGCCCGATGGGCTAGGCACCAGGGAGCATCTCGCCGATTAGATCATACTCCATCGCGCCACTGATGCGCACCGGCACCATCGCACCCACAGAAACGTCGCCTGGCAGCAAGACCAGACCATCGACCTCCGGCGCATCCCGATAGGATCGCCCCACACTCAAACCGTCCCCCTTCCCCTCCACCAATACATCCAGCGTACGTCCCACCTGGCTCTGGTTCTGTTCCAGGGATATTGGCTGCTGTAAGGCCATCAAACGATCATGCCGCTCTGCCCTGACTTCGGCTGGTACAGGATCGGTCAGAGCAGTGGCTGCGGTCCCATCTTCAGGGGAAAAGGTGAATACACCGACCCGGTCGAAGCGACTCTCGGCTGCAAACTCGAGGAGCGCCTGGAATTCCTCCTCTGTTTCCCCTGGATAGCCAACAATGAAGGACGTGCGTAAGGCTATGTCAGGCATAGCAGCCCGAAGGTCGGCAATGAGTCTCCTGGTGCGGTCTGTCTTGGAAGGGCGCTTCATGCGCCGCAGGACATCAGGATGAGCATGCTGCAGTGGTAGGTCAAGGTAGTTGCAGAAACGCGCGTCACCGGCCATGACCTCGATCAGGCGGGGGCTTGCGTGCCCTGGATAAGCATACATCAACCTCAGCCAGCCCAGATCCGGGACAGCGTCCAGGATTTTCTGCGCCAGGTCTGGCAGAGCGTCCCCTTCGCCCCTGTCACGACCATAGGCAGTCGTATCTTGGGCAATGAGGATGATCTCCTTGACCCCCTGCCGGACGAGATGGGTGGCATCGTCGACCACTTCCCCCGGCGGCCGGCTGACCGCAGGACCCTTGATGCGTGGAATGGCACAGAATGCGCAGGGCGCGCTGCAACCATCGGCAATTTTGAGATAGGCTGAAGCACCCTGGCTGGCAGTGCGCGGGCCGCTGCCGTCCGCCGCGAGGATCGGCTCGCCAGGCAAGGATAGGTAGCTCTTGGGTTTCGGGCCTCGAGCATCCTGGAGATCTTGAACCAGCGTCCCTATCTCATTCCAGCGGCGCGTACCCAGGAGTGCGTCGAGGCCGGGTACAACCTCGGCCAGTGACTCCCCCCACCGTTGAGACAGGCACCCAGCAGCGATAAGCACCTGGTCCGGGCGCTTTTGGCGGGCCAGCTGCCTCAACTCGCCTATTGATTCTTGGCGGGCATCCTCGATAAAACCACAGGTGTTCACAATGAGTACTTGGGCTTGTTGTGGATCATCGACTGGCTGGTGTCCCAGGTGTTTGAGCAGCCGAGCCATCCCCTGGGCATCTACCAGATTCTTGGGGCAACCAAGTGACTCGAGATAGTAGTTCATGACTTGAGTCCTGTCTAGCCATACGGTTACGGTTAGCGACAGACCGTATGGAGTTACAGTGTACCACGGGCAGAAGGGCTTGTCAAAGCCTGGCGGACCTGCACAAGTAAGCGTCTCACGCGGGGGACACAAATATGGGAAGAAAGTGCCTGAAAGGAGCTTGAGCGTTAGCAAAAGGCCGAAAGGCGAGGCTGACGGCTGCCCATTGGCCCCAGCCGTTTCTGCGCAGCTTGCTTGTAGCCGTGCTATGGTCTCTGAGTGGACGTCAGGGGCCAGCCATGGTCATCGGCTGGCCCTGGTTGCTGTGGCTGTGGCAGGTGGTGGCCCTTGCCGATGTCCAGGCCCTGATTCGAGAGGCAGACATCGAACTGGCCCGCCGTTCAAGGCGCTGCCCTGGCTACTGCGGGTGGAACAGGTCCTCTTTGGCAACTGGGAAACAGTCGAGGAGGACACGATCCGCTGCTCTCAATGCCGCTCGACGCATATTGCGCGCAAGAGCCGCAAGGGGCGAATGAAAAAGTTCTACGCTGCCCAGGGCATCCTGCAAGGGGTGCTGGTGTACCGTTACTACTGTCGCAACTCGGCAGGAAGAGCACATCCAGCGAGCCTGCGCTCCAGTGGGTTTATGACTTCTTGGAACACCATTGGCCTTATCTGGTCAACTCCATTGGGAGTACGCTGATCCCGGCCACAAATAATGCCGTGGAAAGAGTCATCCGGCGCCTTGACCAGCACTACCAGAACTTCTGCGGCTTTGAGTCTTTCGACACAGCCAGCGTGTACCTGGCTGGCCGGATACGACCTCAGCCGGGTGCCGATGACCTGCCTATGCCGGGGACTCGGCCTGCAATGGCCACTCACATCCGAAACGGCAGATGTCCCCAGCCTGTGACGGTTCCCTGCCCCTGATTGCTCCCCTGCTCTGTTGTGTGGTATAATCAGCGCTACGAGTTCTCTGGAGGGTTGATATACCCTATCAACCGCTGTAGCAGGCTGCCAGGATTCATTTTTCGTCATCGCGGAATCCCTCAGCCCTTTTGACACGACAAGGGAGTCCATGGGCGTGCAACTGATCCTGACGCACGAAAACACCGATTTCGATGGTCTGGCTTCGCAACTGGCGGCCTGGAAGCTCTACTCCCCGGCCCAACCTGTGCTGCCCCGCCGCCCCAACCGCAACCTGCGCGACTTTCTGACCCTGTACTGGGACGAACTCCCCTACGTGCGGCACGAGGATCTGCCCCGGCGCATGGAGGTGGAGCGCATCATTTTGGTGGATACCCAGACTCTGGTGACCCCCAAGGGCATGACCGGCGACACCGCTGTCCAGATCGTCGATCATCACCCCCTCAGCCGCGAGCTGCCGCCCAACTGGATTTATACTGGCGAGGCAGTAGGGGCCACCGTCACCCTTCTTCTGGAGCGGATCATCGCTGCCAGGGCCTCCCTCACGCCGGTGGAGGCCACACTACTTGCCCTGGGCATCTATGAGGACACCGGCTCTCTGGCCTATCCCACCACCACGGTCCGTGATCTGCGCTGCGCCACCTGGCTGGCGGAGCATGGGGCCAACCTGGCCGTCGTCAGCGATTTCCTGCACCATGCTCTCACCGAGCAGCAGTTGGCCCTCTACGATGCGCTGCTGGACAGCGCCGAAGCAGTCGATTTTTCCGGACATAGCGTCATCATTGCCACGGCCACCGCCGAGGGCTATGTGGAAGAGATCTCTACCCTGGCCCACAAGATCCGCGACTTGTATGACCCGGTCGGGCTGTTCCTTCTGGTAGACCTGGGCGAACACCTGCAATTGGTGGCCCGTTCCACGACCGACGCCGTAGACGTGGGCCACATCGCCGATCACTTTGGCGGCGGCGGCCACAGCCGGGCTGCCGCGGCGCTCGTCCGCGAGATGGATCTTGAGGCTGCTCACCAGCAGCTCATTGACTTTTTGGAACGGCACATCCACCCCAGCCAGACCGTGGACCAGATCATGTCCCACGGCGTCCACACCCTCCCTCCCCAGACCACCGTGGACCAGGCCGCGGAAGAGATGCTGAAATATGGGTTTGAGGGCTTTCCCATCGTCGACGACAAGGGCCAGATCTTGGGCATCCTGACCCGCCGCGAGATCGATAGGGCCAGGCGCCTGCACCTGGGCAGTATGCCCGTGAATCACTATATGACCAAGGGCAACATCCACGTCACGCCCACGGATTCAGTGGAACGTCTGCAGCAGGTGATGACCCAATTCAGCGTCGGCCAGGTACCGGTGGTGGCGAGAGAAAAGAACGAAAGCTCCGGGGAGATTATTGGCGTGGTCACTCGTACCGACTTGATCAAGTTGTGGACCGTGCCGCCCCGCCAGGCGCCGCGCCGGCGCGAGATTGCGCAAAAGATTGAGGGTGCCTTGCCCGGGCCCCTTCTTGACCTGCTGAAGCAAGCCAGCCAACTGGCTCAGGAGATGGGCTATCCTCTATATGTGGTAGGCGGCTTTGTGCGCGACCTCTTACTTGGGGAACCGACCCTCGACATGGACCTGGTCGTGGAGGGTGATGCCATCCGGCTGGCCCGGCGGCTAGGCAGAACGGTGGCTGCCCGCACCCGCAGCCACAGGCGGTTCGGCACGGCCAAGATTATCCTCGAGGGACGCGAGAAGGAGTTTGGCATTCCCTCCCTCGACTTTGCCACAGCCAGGCTCGAGTTCTACGAGCACTCGGCCGCCCTGCCCGAGGTGGAGCGCAGTTCCATCAAGGCTGACCTTCACCGCCGCGACTTTACTATCAACACGCTGGCCATTCGCCTCGACTCGGACCATTATGGCCAACTGCTCGACTTTTATGGGGGCGAGCAGGATCTGGATGCCGGGTTGATCCGGGCCCTACACAGCCTGAGTTTCATCGAGGATCCAACCCGTATCATGCGTGCGGCGCGCTTTGAACAGCGCCTGGACTTTACTATCGAAGCCCGCACGGCGGAATTGATCGACAATGCTTTGCCCATGCTCTCCCGCGTCACGGGAGAACGCATCCGCCACGAACTCTATCTCATCCTCCGTGAGCGAGAACCCGAGCGCGCCCTGTACCGGCTGGATAATCTGGGTGTGCTGATCCAGATCCAACCCCGCCTATCCTGCCTTGAAGAGACCTGCGGGCTGTTCGCCAGCTTGCGCGAGACCATCGCTCAAGGGTATTGGAACGTCCCACCGGCTGAGAACGGCTGCCCGGAGCCAGGTCTCTACCTGGCCCTGTTGACCTATGGACTGTCGCGCCATGAGATGGAATCATTGGTCAAACGTCTCAAGATCTTTCGCGGTGACCTGGCCTTGCTTTACCAGGTGTCGGACTTGAAACAGCGTGAGGCGGACCTCCAACAACAAGATCTCTCCAACCACGAAATCTATGCCCTGCTGCGCTACAGTAGTACCCCGGCTTTGATGGTCGTGTGGCTGCGTACCGAGTCGGTTCGAGTGCGCGAGCGGCTGTGGTACTATGAAACCGAACTGAGACATGTCCAGCCTGAGGTGGATGGCGAGTTTCTCAAGGCCCTGGGCTTGAAGCCGTCGCCTCTCTTTAGCAGATTGCTGCACGCGGTTCGCGATGCTCGCCTGGACGGTGAGATCGAGACTGTGGAGGAGGAAAAGGCCCTTGTTGCCCGCCTATTGGCAGAGCAGGAAAAGGGCTAGCTGGTGGCGGAGAGGGGGCAAGTACCCTACCCTGGTCGCATTGCCGTCGTTGGCACGAGCGGGTCGGGCAAGACCACGCTCGCCCACCAACTGGCACAGCGGCTAGATGTCCCTCATGTAGAGCTGGATGCGATCTACTGGGGACCCAATTGGACGCCACTCCCGCTTGAAGTTTTTCGGGTGCGTGTTGAGGAAGCGCTCAACGGCGATGCCTGGGCCGCCGATGGCAATTACAGCAAGGTGCGGGATATCGTCTGGGGTCGGGCTGACATGGTTGTGTGGCTGGACTATCCTCTGCCGCTGGTCATGGTCCGGATCATCAAACGGACGTTTCATCGAAGCCTGACGCATAAAAAACTCTGGGGTGGGAATCAGGAGCGTTTTTGGGAGGCGTTTTTTGGCCGCGATTCCATTGTACGCTGGGCGCTGAGTACCTACAATCGCAGGCGAAGGGAGTATCCGACCCTCTTAAGCCGGCCCGAATACGCCCATCTAGAGGTCATACACCTGCAATCGCCTCGTGCCGCCTGCAGGTGGCTGGATGGACAGGAACCCATGACGGGCGGCGAAGGACAAATGACAACTATCCAGTCGCCGGTGGCTAGCACCTAATCACCATGACCAAGATTCAAACCCATGCCATTCGTGTCCTTGACGAACAGGGTATTGCCTACCAGGTACTGCTACACGACCGCAGGGCCATGAATGTGGAGGAGGCAGCGGCTCAGCGGGGTGTGTCGATCCGCCAGGTGGTCAAGACGCTCCTGGTCCGCCGGCCGGACCACAAGCACCTGATCGCCCTGGTACGGGGCGACAGGCGCCTGAGCCTCAAGAAACTGGCCCGCATCGCGGGCGTCAAGAGGCTGGAGATGGCGCCGGGGGCCGATGTGCCGCGCATTACAGGTTACCAGATCGGCGCCGTAGCGCCGATGGGTCTGCGCCGCACCGACCTGCCCATCTATATAGATGAGTACATTCTGGCAGAGCAACGGGTGAGCATCAGCGCCGGACGGCACGATGCTGGCCTTGAGCTGGCTACCGCAGACCTGATCCACGTCACAAAAGGACAGGTTGCTGACATCACAGAATAAGATCACGGAGCCCGGTGCCATGAGCGCAGCCCCACAACCCAGAACGTCCGCTTCCACTCAGGATGCGACCTTGGATGAACTTCAGGGCGTGCCTGCCAAGGAACTCCAGAATTGGCCCATCGACCGCGCCCGCTACCGGCGTGTGGTTCGCTATTTCTCCGGCGTAATCGCCCACTTTGTCTGGTGGGAGATCATCCTGCGCGCGATCCTGGGGCGTCGTTTTGTGGAGCGCTCCTCTGCCCGGCGCTGGCAGCGCATCGCCCGGCGCTACCGGATCCTGGCCATCGAGCTGGGCGGGGTTCTGATCAAGCTCGGCCAGTTTCTTAGTGTCCGGGTAGACGTTCTGCCCTATGTTGTCACCCATGAGCTGGCTGGTTTGCAGGATGAGGTTCCCGCTGAAGACCTAGCCGACATCCAGGCCGTTGTGGAGGCCGAGTATGGGCAGCCGATGAACCAGATCTTTGTCTGGTTCGCCCCACAGCCCGAAGCCGCCGCCTCCCTGGCCCAAGTTCACCGTGCCCGGCTTCTCACCGGCGACGACGTGGTAGTCAAAGTCCAGCGTCCCGGTATCGAGACAACCGTCGCAACCGATCTACGGGCCATTGAGACCGCCACGCGCTGGCTCAAGCGCTACCGGCCTATCCGCCGGCGCGTCGACCTAGATCGCCTATACGCCGAATTCAGCCGTACCACGCGCAACGAGCTGGACTTTGTGCTTGAGGGTGAAAACGCCGAGCAGTTCGCTGATAACTTTGCCAATGATCCAGGCGTGCGCATCCCCAGGATCTTTGCTGCGTCGTCAACGCGCCGCGTTTTGATCATGGAGAACGTGGCCAGCATCAAGATCATGGACTTTTCGGCTCTGGAGGCCGCCGGTATTGACCGCAAGGAGGTCGCCCGCCGTCTCTTTGATGCCTATTTGCAGCAGGTCTTTGTCTACAATCTTGTTCACGCCGATCCCCATCCCGGTAATCTGTTTGTCCAGCCCCTGCAGCCGGCGCCTGATACAACGGGCTCGTCCAGTGTGCCGTCCCTCGGCCAGATGCTGTCAGGAGGGGCTCAGGGCACCCCAAAAAGTGGCGGCGCGCCCTTCCGGCTTGTTTTTGTAGATTTTGGCATGATGGCCACGGTCCCCGAGCGCGTGCGCGAGCATCTGCGTGACTTTCTCTTTGGTTTTGCCACGCGGGATGCAGCCCGGGTGGTGCGTGCCTATCAGGGGGCAGGCGTACTGCTGCCCGACGCCGACTTGGCCCGTCTTGAGCAGATGGAGGCCGACATCATGGAGCGCTACTCGGGCCTGACGCTGCGCCAGGCACAGCAGGCTGCCAGGGATGATTGGCAGGACCTGGCCCACGAGTATCGTGATGTCTTGTACGAGATGCCCTTTCAGTTCCCGTCCGATCTACTCTTTGTGGGACGGGCACTCGCCATCCTTTTTGCCATGGCCACCTCACTGGATCCTGACCTTGATCCCTGGGCCGCCGTCAAGCCCTTTGCCCGGCAGATGGCGACCAGCGAAGCGCAACGTGACTGGCGCGGGGTACTGGGCGAACTGGAGCAAGCGACTAGGGTGATCCTCTCGCTGCCCGGGCAGGCTGACCGCTTCTTCCGTCGCGCCAGCCAGGGCGAGTTGACGGTGCGCACATCCTGGCCGCCTGAAGCCGTGCGGAGCGTGCGCCGCGTGGAGACAGCGGTCAATCGTCTCACAAGCGCCGTGGTCTTTGCCG
Organism: uncultured Chloroflexia bacterium; assembly: GCA_963700285.1. Taxonomy (GTDB): domain Bacteria; phylum Chloroflexota; class Anaerolineae; order JAAYZQ01; family JAAYZQ01; genus CAWANP01. The sequence goes on from CAVOXA010000010.1 coordinate 1,131,713, forward strand.
CACTGTTGCTGGCAGCTGTGGTCGTCTATGTGACCCAGGGTGCTGGCCCGGCCAGCTATGTCCTCAGTGCGCTTGCCTTGGTGGCGCTGCTGGCAACGCTCATCCGCAGAACCCCCGGCTGATCTCCCAAAAAGGGTTTTCGCCTTGCCTCAGATATGCTATAATATGGGTGCCCGACCTCAGCAGGCCGGGTGACAGTCCTCTCTTCAGTGACCGGTGATCCCTGAGGACCAGGGACGAGGAGGTAAAGTATGCGCTGGCTTCAGCCGCAACCCGAACAAAGCTCGGGTACCATCCGCCGTTCTGTCATTGCCGGGACTTGGTATCCGGGCACGAAACAGAGTCTGGTCCGTGCCGTAGATGGCTATTTGGCTCAAGCAGATCGGGCGCCAGGGACAGGCGAGCCGGTTCCAGGTGAACTGCTGGCGCTCATCAGCCCGCATGCTGGCTACGCCTATTCTGGCCAGACATCGGCCCATGCCTACCACCAGTTGCAGGGTCGAGAAGTCAAGACTGTGGTACTGCTGGGCCCCAGTCATCGAGCCTGGGTGGGCGATTATGCCACGAATGACGTGGATGCCTATGAAACGCCGCTGGGCCTGGTGCCTCTAGATCGGGGATTTATCTCAGCTCTGGACGAAAGGGTGTCTCTGCCGCGCCTGCGCCGCGATGAGGAGCACTCACTGGAGATCCAGTTGCCGTTCCTTCAGCGCCAACTGGGCGATTTTCAACTGGTACCGATCCTGATGAACGCCGAGGATCCGGCCGCCACCCAAAGGCTGGCAAAGGCCCTGGCCGAGGTTGTCCAGCAGCGCTCGCGCGAGGGCGGCAACGGGGACGGCGCCCGCAACAACGGTTGCGCCCGCAACCACAGTTGCGGCTGCAACCACAGTTGCGGCCGCCACCTGTTAGTGGCCAGTTCTGATCTGCACCACATCGATGACTATGACAGAGTAGTCCACCGTGACCGGCCGGTCGTGGAGGCCATTGCCGCCTACGATCTAAAAGCCCTCACGCCATTGCTGATGGTGCCAGATTGTTCCGTGTGCGGCCGGATGCCCATCCTGACCGTCCTGCACGCGGCTAAGAAACTAGGGGCTGACTCTGTACGGGTCCTCCACCATACCAACTCGGGTGACGTGAGCGGTCAGCGCCGCGCCGGCACGTACACGGTCGGCTATATGTCGGCCGCCATATACAAATCCCAATAGGGTTGCTTTGACCATTAGCCGCTAGTCCCATGTTTGCCCAAATCGTCGTCCATCGTCCCACATACCGCCAGCCCCCCGCGGGCAGTGATCCACTGCGGGGCGATGGCTCGCGCCTGCTGACCTACACCTACAGCCTGCCCGAACGCCTGCGGGAGGCGGCGACGGCCGGCCACCTGGTACAGGTTCCCTTGCGGGCGAGTACGGCCCTGGGTGTAATCACATCCGTGGTAGATACGCCCCCACCGGAACTGGCACCAGAGGCGATCCGCGACGTAGCCGAGATCCTCGATCCCCTGCCCGTGGTCACACCGACCCAGATCAAACTTGCACGCTGGCTCGCTGAGGAGTATCTCGCCCCGCTGTCGCAGGCGATGCGCTTGTTCCTGCCCCCGGGACTTGAAGATCGGACCACCATCGTCGTCACCCAGACGGCCACAGCCATCCCTCCGCGTGATCTGCCGCGTGAGGAAGTTGCGGTACTGGATTCACTGCGGGCAAGTCGTGGCCAGATGCGCCAGAGTACGCTGCTCCGGCGCGTTCGAGGCGATGACCCTGAGGCAGTACTCCATTCCCTCGCCGGCAGGGGTCTTATCGACGCTCGCTACGCCCTGGTCCCACCCAAAGCAGCTCCCCCTCGTGTCCAATACGTCCGCCTCCTGGCCGATGAGGTGGCCATCGATGCCTCCCTGCCCCGCCTTGGCCACTCCTCAAAACAAGCCGACGTCCTCCTAGCCCTGGCCCGCCACACGGACGCGCCCCTTAACCTGGCGGAGGTCTGCGAGTTGGCCAGGTGCACCGAGGGTCCCGTCCGCGCTCTGGCAGAGCGCGGCTGGGTGCAGATCACCGGGCGTCGATCTCTGGTGGTAGCCTTGCCGGGTGCCGAGTCCACCGACTTGAGCCAGGCTTCCAAACAGAATGCCGCCTTATCTGTACTCCTTGACCACGGTGGTACTGTAGAGAGCCAAGATCTCAGGGAGGCAGGTGTTTCCTCATCAGCCGTGTCTGCACTGGCCAAGAAACAGTTGGTCCAGCGCATCACCGAAGAGCCGCTGGTTCTCTTGACCCTGTCGTCTGACCGGCTGGTGGACAGTGTGCTGGAACTGCGGGGCGCCAAAAAGCAGCGCGCCGTGCTGGATGCGCTGCGTGGTGCCACTGGGCGCGTGTGGGTGGGTGGCATCTATGCCCAGACCGGCGCCGATCTGCATGTTCTCAAACAGTTGGCCGAACTCGGCCTGCTCAGCCTTCACGCCCAGGAGTACGATCGCCCTCGACCTACGGGGCCCGAGGCGCCACCGCGCCTCACCCCCGACCAGGAGGCTGTCTGGCGGGAAGTGGAGCGGGGAAGAAAGGCAGGGGCAGCCCAGGGCGAACCTTTTGTCGCGCTCCTCCATGGGGTCACTGGTTCGGGCAAGACCGAGATCTATTTGCGCGCCCTGGAAACCACCCTGGCCGCTGGCCAGCGGGCCATCGTTCTCGTGCCCGAGATCAGCCTGACGGCCCAGACGGTCCGCCGTTTTGAGGCACGGTTCCCCGGCCGTGTAGCTGTGCTGCACAGCCAACTGACCCTAGGCCAGCGCTACGAGGTCTGGGACCAGGTGCGCCGGGGTGATGCCGATGTGGTCATCGGCCCCCGCTCGGCCCTTTTTGCTCCCATCTCGCGCCTGGGCCTCATCGTAATGGATGAGGCTCATGACGATTCCTACAAGCAAGCTGAGCCGATCCCTCTGCCTGCCTACCACGCCCGGCAGGTTGCCCTGGCTTTGGGCCGGCTGACCGGGTCCGCAGTCCTAATGGGTAGCGCCACGCCTGATCTAACGGCCTACTACCACGCCACTCGGGGCGCCTACCGCTTGCTCGAACTCCCCTACCGTATCCTGCCCGGGTCCGCCGAGGCATCTCTGCATGCACATTCGCTCCTCCCTCCTGTCCGTATTGCAGACCTGCGGCAGGAACTGCAGGCCGGCAACCGGAGCATGTTCAGCCGCGCACTCCAGGAGGCTCTGCACCGTACCTTGACTGCGGGAGAGCAGGCCATCCTTTTCCTGAACCGGCGGGGTACTGCTACCTTTGTGCTCTGCCGTGACTGCGGCTACGTAGCCCGTTGTCCCAACTGTGATACCCCCCTCACCTTGCACCGCCTGGCTCAGAGGTCCTCAACGCGGGGCCAAGAGGTCTCGGACCCGCCGCGCCTGATCTGCCATCACTGCCGGCACGGGGAACCCTCCCCAGCGCGTTGTCCAGACTGTGGAAGCCGGCGCATCCGTCATTTCGGCCTGGGCACCGAGCGAGTGGAGGACGCGGTACGCCAATTGTATCCCGAGGCTCGCCTGCTCCGCTGGGACCGGGACACGGCTGCAGGTCCTGACCACGAGCAGTTCTTGCAGGCATTTGTGGACCATCGTGCTGATGTGTTGGTCGGCACGCAAATGATCGCCAAGGGGCTCGACCTGCCTCTGGTTACGCTGGTGGGTGTAGTGTCGGCCGACACGGCGCTCCATCTTCCTGACTACCGTGCAGCCGAGCGTGCGTTTCAACTCCTGACCCAGGTGGCTGGGCGAGCAGGTCGTAGCTACCGGGGCGGCCAGGTCATCATTCAGACCTACAACCCCGACCACTATGCGGTCCAGTCCGCGGCCCACCACGACTTTGCAGGCTTCTATCACCGGGAACTGACCTATCGCCGTCAACTTGGTTACCCTCCTTTCAGCCGCCTGGTAGCCCTGCGCCTTAGTGACAAGGACGCCTACCGCTGCCGCGCCGAAGCGGAACACTTGGGCCGGTGGCTGATGGCCGAGATCCAGCGCCTTGGCCTGGCGATCGACCTGATCGGCCCTGCTCCCTGCTTTTTCAGCCGGGTTCAGGACCGCTATCGGTGGCAGATCGTCCTTCGTGCGCGCGATCCCAGGCCTCTACTCTCTGACGTGGCGCTGCCGCGAGGCTGGAGCGTCGATGTGGATCCGGTCAGTCTGTTGTGACGAGGGCCGAGTACGCTTCCGGTCTTCTGTCGTGGAGGGTGTTGTTCCGCGGGGCAATGTTTTTGTCTCTTGCCAGGGCCATGCTCAGACCCTTTTCGTCTCCATCAATTTGACATTTTCCCCGGCCGCTGGTACAATAGCAACGTGGTTGGATTCGAGGCGGATTCGTCTAGTGGCCTAGGATACTGCCCTCTCAAGGCAGAGACACGGGTTCGAACCCCGTATCCGCTACCAAGCAGAGCCACCGGTAAGCACCATCGAAGAGATGGTGCTTATTTGATTATACGGCCGGTCAATGATCGGCAGGAGGCCAGGCATGGTTACGTTCGACCCGGAGGCGTTGCCCAAGGTACTTCAAATCTACCTGGAGATCATCCAGTATCCCACCCTGGCGCCCAGGATCCGGGAGCGGATGCGCAAGGAGCTTCACCAGCGAGGGATCATCACTGCCCCGGATCTTGAGCGAGAGGTCAAGATCCGGGCCGTGCAGTCCCAAGAGCGTGAAGGCTTGCAGGATCCCATGGTCGAAGAATCGGCGGACCTGTGGCAGAAGCGTCTGAGCCACTTTCGCGACAACCTGACCGATTTCTACTTTGCTCACAACCTACCTCATGCACTCTTTGAAGACATTGTCCGCGACGTGCTCGTCAAGCGGATGTCCCCCGACGACGTGTTCCTGACCTTCAACCCCGAGCTGGCCCCCTGGGACATGCTCTTTGCCCGAGGAGAAGCATACGAAGCCCTGCCCCCGGACCAGCGCGCCAAAGTACAGCACCACTTGCGCGAGATCGTCGTCGTGCTCATCAAAGGACTCATCAGCGATCAACTTGGCTTTGTGGGTATTGCCAAAGACCTGTTCTCCATCGCTGATCTGCAGGCCATCCGCCACAGGCGCCTTGGCCGGGGCAAGATCGGCGGCAAGGCTGCAGGGATGATGCTGGCCTGGAAGATCCTCAGCCTAGATGAATCCAACGAAACAATGGATCTCAGGAGCCGCATTGTTCTCCCGGAATCCTACTTTATTGGCGCCGACGTCTTTTACGACTTTATGTCGCACAATGGCTTGCACCATCTGCACAACCAGAAGTACAAGACCAAAGAAGAGATCGAGGCGGACTATCCTCATGCCCGCGAGGGCTTTCTCGGCGGGCAGTTTCCCGACGAGATCGTGGATGGGCTGCGGGAGATCCTGGCCGGAGTTGGCAATCGCCCGCTGATCGTGCGATCTTCCAGCCTCCTGGAGGACAACTTTGGGAAGTCTTTTGCCGGTAAATATGACAGTTACTTCTGCCCCAACCAGGGAACGCCCGAAGAGAATCTGGAAGCCTTGATCCGGGCTATCATCAGGGTCTATGCCAGCGTGCACAATCCGGATGCGCTCTTTTACCGGCGGGAGATGGGCTTGCTGGACTATGACGAGCGGATGGCTGTTTTGCTGCAAGAGGTCCAGGGAGATCGCCACGGTGATTTCTTTTACCCCACCCTGGCCGGCGTGGGTTTTAGCTACAATCCTTTCCGCTGGACGTCTAAAATCCGTCGCGAGGATGGGTTCCTGCGAATGGTCTGGGGACTGGGTACCCGTGCCGTGGACCGAGTGTCAAAAGACTATCCCCGTATGGTTGCGCTCAGCCACCCTGATCTGCGGCCCGAAGTGGGCGCCAAGGAGATCAAGCGCTACTCGCAGCACTTTGCAGACGTAATCAACCTGGCTGAGAACGAGTTTCAAACCGTGCCCTTGCCCGATGTGCTGAGCATGGACTCGCCGTCGATCCGGCTGTTGGTCTCGGAGGACCGGGGAGATTACCTGCAGCCACCCCTGGTCTATGATCCCAGTTTGTCACCCCACGACCTGGTCCTGACCTTTGACAACCTGCTGACCAAGACGCAGTTTATCCCCCTGTTCAAGACTATGCTCAGGAACCTGGAGGATCGCTTTGGGCGCCACGTGGATGTCGAATTCACTGCCGATATCGTGCCCGGCTACCCGCAGCCCGATTTTCTCATCCACTTGCTCCAGTGCCGGCCACAGTCCCGCCAGGAATCGACGCAGGCCATAGAGGTACCAACCACTGTCTCCGAGGCAGATACCCTCTTTACTGCCGACCATCTGATACCCCACGGGAAGGTACAGCGCATCCGATACATTGTCTTTGTTGACCCCGATGCCTATACCCGTCTCCCGGACGAGACGACCCGGCTGCAACTCGCACGGGTAGTAGGACAGGTGAACCAAATACTGGAGAAAAAGAGCTATATTCTGATGGGGCCGGGGCGCTGGGGGAGTAGCAACATTGACCTGGGTGTCAAGGTAACGTACGCAGATATCTATAATACCGCCATGTTGATCGAGATAGGTCTGTCAGATGGGGGTTCAGCACCCGAGGTTTCTTACGGTACCCACTTTTTCCAGGACTTGGTCGAGACCGAGATCTATCCCCTGGCGCTCTACCCAGACCGGGATGAAACGACATTGAACTGGCGATTCTTCCGCGAGTCTGCCAACGAGCTGCCAACCCTACTGCCCAACTGCGCGCCGTACGCCGAATACGTGCGGTTGATCGACGTGCCGGCGGTGACCCAGGGGCGCATGTTGGAGGTCATTATGGATGGCGAGAGCAGTCAGGCCTTGGGCTTTCTCCGCCACTACCCAACCGAGGATGGTTGGTAGCCACTACCCAACCGAGGATGGTTGGTAGCCACTACCCAACCAAGGATGGTTGGTAGCCGCTACCCAACCGAGGATGGTTGGTAGCCGCTACCCAACCAAGGATGGTTGGTAGCCGCTACCCAACCAAGGATGGTTGGTAGCCACTACCCAACCAAGGATGGTTGGTAGCCGCTACCCAACCAAGGATGGTTGGGTAGCCATTACCCTGCCATGGACAGTAGGTAGCAACCATCTACAGCGGCTCGATCCTCTCCACCAGAATGGTGGCGTCGCCTGCACGGTCTACTTGTACGCGACCCTGGGCCAAGTAAGGCCCCAGTTTCCCCAAGGAGCCAGGTAGCAGGCCTTTGCCGTCAGGCAACCGCAGACGAAAGACACCTGCTTCATCTTGCAGGCTCAGATGTCCGCGTCGCTCGCCCCAATAACGTAGGCGCGCTCCAGCAACCATCACTCGCCTGCCCGCGTTTTCAACCAAACAATCGCTGGTGACCAAGCCCCGGGCGGCCAGCGCCTCGGCAAAAGGGGCCAGAGAGTGGGCACTCACTGGCCAGCCAAGCATTTCTACCTCGAGCGCCAACTTTTCAGCCAGCGTGAATTCCTCCTCAGGCGCCTTGGCCCAGGGCAGTGCCAACTGAAGGGGGGCGCCCGTCGCCCGTCCCTCCAGCTCGGAGAGCAATGCCTTCCGGCCTGCACCCAGCCCGTCCAATGCACCCACTTTGACCAGGTTCTCGGCCTCTGCCCTGCGGGGCTTGGCCCGCAGCAACAGGTCCTCCAAAGATCCAAAGGGTCGCCTTTGCCTGGCCTTGAGAATGGCAGAGATCGTTTTTCGCGTTAGTTCGCGCACCTGCCCCAAACCCATCCACAACAGCGCGCGACCTTCTGGTTCGTGGTCCAGAGCGAACCGCGGCTGGCTGTGATTGATGTGCGGTGGGCGCAGCTCCAGGCCCATCCGCCGGGCCTCTTCCAGGTAGACATGCTGCGGATAGTAGCCACCCCAGTTGCCCAGTACCGCCGTCATAAACTCGGCGGGGTAGTGCGCCTTCAGGTAGGCGGTCTGATAGGCTATCGTCGCGTAGCTGGCCGCATGGGCCTTTAGGAATCCATAGCCAGCAAAACTGGCCATCAACTCCCACAGCCGCCCCGCCACGTCTGGAGGCACCTGGCTGACTTGCCCGACTCTCTGGATGAACTCCTCACGCAGGGGCATCATCTCTTCGCCGTGGCCCAGGTGGGCGATGGCCCGCCGCAGCCGGTCGGCTTCCCCCAGGCTGAACCCGGCCAGATCGTGGGCGATGCGCAGTACCTGCTCCTGATAGAGTACCACACCGTGGGTACTCTCCAGCACCGGCTTCAGGGCGGGATGCAGATAGTGCACCGCCTCCTGTCCCCGGTGGCGGCGTACGAAGGCGTCTTTGAGCCCACCACGCAGTGGACCCGGCTTAAAGAGGGCCATGGCCACCGCCAAATCCTCCAGGCAGTGCGCGCCCAACTCGAGCAGGGTACGCCGCATGCCAGGGGATTCCACCTGGAAGCAGCCGATGGTCTCCGCTCGGGCCAGCAGGTCCCCAGTGGATGGATCACTGCTTGGGATGCTCTCTCGCGAAAAACCCGGCTGGTTGCGTTGGACTAGGCCTATGCTCTCGGCGACGACCGTGAGGGCCCGAATGCCCAGCAGATCGATCTTGACCAGGCCCAGGCGCTCAATACTGTGCAGGTCGTATTGGGTGATAATGACCCCTTTTGTCGCCAATTGCAGCGGCGCCAGTTCGGTGAGGGGGCGTGGGGCGATGACCACCCCACCTGGATGCAGCGACAAGTGGCGTGGGTGGCCGTCCAGCGCCCACGCGGCTGCCAGGGCCTCTCGCTCGCGGTCGTCTCGGGCGGCTGCCAGCAGCCGCTCCTGGGCTGCCACAACCTCTGGCCCCATGCCAGGATGCCAGAAACGAGGGATCTCTTTCGCCACGGCATCTGTCCGCCTCTGGGGCAGCCGGTAGGCCTTTGCAACCTCGCGCCAGGCTGAACGAGCCCTCAGACGGGCATAGGTACAGATGGTCGCTACCCGATCCTGGCCGTAGCGTCGATAGACGTACTGGATCACCTCGTCGCGGCGGCGCGAGCATAGATCCAGGTCGATGTCGGGCGGGTCGCGGCGTTCAGGGTTTAGGAATCGCTCAAACTCCAGGCCCAGGGCGAGGGGATCGACCGCCGAGGCGCCCAGACAATAGATCACCAGACTTCCGGCCGCCGAGCCCCGCAGATTGATGGGTACACCCTGAGCATGGGCATAGCGCACGATGTCGGCGACGATGAGAAATAGCGGCGTGTAGCCCGCGCCATCGATAATGGCAATCTCGTGCTCCAGCCGGCCTCGCACAGCCTCGGTCACAGCCCCATAGTGTTTCTCAGCGCCGGCCAGCGACTGAACGCGGAGTTCTTCCAAGGGGGTCTGGCCGGCGGATAGTGCGATCAGCGGGAATACAGGACGGCCCAGGGGCAGCTCTAGCCGGCAGCGCTCGGCGATAGCCACTGTGTTGGCCAATGCCTCTGGAAACTGATCAAATGCCGCCTGCATCTTCTCCGGATGGGTCAGATGGAGTCCAGGTCGGGGCGGCGTCCCATCCAGGGGCTGTAGCGAGCCAATGGCATTGAGCAGTCGGCACTGATCCTCGTCGCCGGGAGTCAGATAGTGGACGTTGTTGGTGGCGATGGTCCTCACCCCCAACCGCCTGGCCAGATCGGCCATTCTTGCTGCGAATCTGGAATCGCCGGGGGCCTGGATCTGCAGCTCGACGAAAAAGCTGTCCCGGCCAAACTGCTCAAGCCATGCGGTGGCCATCGCTTCCGCCTCGCGAACGCGCCCTGTTCGCATCAGATGAGCCAACCTACCGTGTTTTCCACCGGCGACCGCGACGAGTCCCTCAGTCATGCCCTCTAACTCGCTGGCGAGCAGGCCACGCTGCACTGCTACTTCACGATCTGGCCGGGTTTGCAGAGCGCTGGACAGGCGGCAGAGGTTAGCATAGCCTGGCAGATCCTGGGCCAGCAGTACGAGGCTCGCCCCCGGGCCCGTGGCCAGATCTGCTTCCCGGTGCTTTCGGGCCGGCCCATCAAAGTCCATAGCCAAAGGGACATTGGACGATTCCTGGTCCGGCGCCACCGTCAACTCCAGGCCAATGATGGGCCGTATTCCCACCTCTTGGCAGGCGTCGTAGAACTCGATGGCGCCATACAGCGCGTTATGGTCGGTAAGGGCCAGGGCGGAATAGCCTGCTTTGGCCGCAGCCTGGGCCAACTCTGCCGGGCTGGGACAGCCATCCAACAAGCTATAGTAGGAATGCGCGTGCAGATGAACGAAGGTACTCAAAGGAGTTCAATCTGATATTCCAGCAGTTCGATGTCAGGACGGTTGGTCTCGATCCACTGCACCACCCGCTCCAACAGGCCGTGGGCATAGCTGGCGCTGCTGGAGACGCAGGCCACGCCCAACACCGCCCGCTGCCAGATATTCTGGGCATCGACTTCGGCGATGGAGACGTTGTATTCGCGACCGATGCGGGTGACGATTGATTTGATAACCCTGCGTTTGCCTTTCAGCGAACCGTTGCCCGGCAACCGCAGTTCGATGGTACAGACGCCGATGTGCATGGTCGTTACTCCTCACTGGGATGCGACCATTGTACCACAGACCGGCGGTAGACAGCAACCCCACCCCGTGGGTCCATGTTGATTCTCGCTCGCCGGAGGTGTTGTGATCAGGTGTGTTGCGTCCAATCGGGCGCCGCATAACGGCTACGCCTCAGATCGGTGGCCAGGTCTTGCTCGTGCGTGGTCAGCTTCCCCGGGACCAGTTCCAGATCAAGCGCCTGCGAGAAGCCATCGGCAAGGGCAGATGCGGTCCGCGCGAATGGCACAGGTTGCCCAAGTGATGCTTCCAGCGTGGTTGCCCGGGTACGAAGGGTCTGCCGCTGCGCCTCACGCTCAGTACCTGGCAGTGCAAGGTAGCTGATGATACGGGTGATATCGCCGCAAAGGGGCAGGGTTCCGTGCTGCAGTACTCCGCCGCGTGCTCGCCATTGCGCGCTGCCAACCAGCTTGAGTCCCTGTACTGTGATCTCATAGTCGGACGGCGTTTCGAAACAAACGGCCGAAAGATCCTCAGTTGGCTTGCGTGCGCCCGCCGTCTGTATGGCCTGGACCCCCAACCGTCGCAGTCCAGCCAGCAGCCCCTCGCTCAACCTGCGGTAGCTTTCCAAGATTCCGCCTGCCGCGAGCGGATCCGTTTGCAGCAAAGCCACGGAGTAGGTCAGCTCATCCGTGTGGAGGATAGCCCGGCCCCCGCTGGGACGGCGTACCACGTCTACGGCGGCGGTCTGGCAGGCTGCCAGGTCCACGTCGGCAAAGGGCTGGCCGCGGCCCAGGCTCAGACAGGGGGGCGACCAGCCATAGAATCTCAGAGTAGGCGGGCTGGCGCCCTCCAAAACGTTGGTCACAACAGCCTCGTCAATGGCCATGTTGGTCGCGCCATCGGCTTGGCCACCCATGATGAGCCGCCAGGTGCTAGGGGAATAGAATGGCATGTCTCAAGATCCTGGGCCACCCTCCATGGCCAACCATCGCTTTGCCGCGCCAGGCAAGTTGGCCAGGGAGTTGCGTACTCGGGTACACTCGGGCAGGGAGTCGAGGAACATGGGCCCATAGGACTTGGTCAGCACCCGTTTGTCGAGAATGACGACGGCGCCGCGATCAGTCTTGGTCCGGATCAATCGCCCAAAGCCCTGACGAAAGCGCAAGATCGTCTCCGGGATCGCATACTCGGCAAAGGGGTTGTCGAATGTCTCGGCTCGGGCGGCAAAAACGGGGTCATCGGGTACGGAGAAGGGCAACCGGGCAATAACCAACACGCTCAGCGCCGGTCCCACTACGTCCACCCCCTCCCAGAAACTGCGGGTACCCAGCAGCACTGACCTGGGGGTGGTACGAAAGTTCTCCAGCAATTGGGCACGAGAAGAACCCCCACCCTGCTGGTAGACGGATATACCTTCGTCGACCAGAGGGCGGGTGATAGCCCGGCTGGTACCTCGCAATTGATAGTAAGAGGTAAAGAGCACCAGCGTCCGGCCCTGCGTGGCACGGCACAGAGCGATCAGTGTCTGCTCTACTGTCTTCTGATAGTGTGATTGGTTGGGCTCTGGAATATCCGTTGGCAGGTAAAGCAGGGTCGAATTCTTGAAATCAAATGGAGAGCCAACCGCCAATTCATCAGCTTCCCAGGCGTTGAGCCGCTCGCGGATATAGTCAAAGCTGTTGTCCGTGGTGAGTGTGGCCGAGGTTAGGATGACGGACTTTTTGGCGTGGAACAGGTACTTTTGAACCAGCGGGCCCACGTGGAGCGGCGCAGCGTGGAGGACAACGTGCTCGTCTCTGGCCGAAACGCTGGCCCAGTAGATCTCGGCTGCCGAGGGTTCGGCAATGCAGGCATTGAACTGATTCAGCATCTCTTGAAGGCGGCTGAGATAACCCACACAGTCCTGCACCGTCCCCTCTAGGTCGGGGATATCATAGCCTTCCAGGTCATCTAGCGTGCCGCACAGTTGCTCCAGGGCATCAATGATGGGCTGCAGTTGTGCCGCCAGGTCGTCCCATATGATCTCTACGTCGCTCCAGGCGGGCTGGACACGCAGGGCGCTGTTCAGACGCAGACGCTGATCATAGTCGCCGCGCTGGGGGCTGTGCTCCCGCAAAAAATCACCCAACACGCCAAAGAAAGCATACAGGTTGTTCAACGATGCCTCAACCTGCTGTTGGAGCCGGCGGATGTGACCCTCCATTGCAGCATATTCTTGGGGCGCAACGACCCCGCGGCAGCGAGTCAGTACCTCGCCCAGGAACCCGGTGTAGCGCCGGACCCCGACCGGATGGGCCAGCTCATTGAGGAGCCGCTCCACGGCTCGCTGGTCAGCCCGGAAGCTGAGCTGCCGGGTGACGCTATCCTCAAGGTGGTGCGCCTCGTCCACGATCAAGTAGCGGTACTCGGGCAGGACACGGTTCTCCACGGCCACGTCAGAGAGGAGCAGGGCGTGGTTGACGATGATGATGTGGGCTCGCTCCGCCGCACGCCGGGCCCGGTAAAAGAAGCAATGGCCTCGCTCTCGAAAACGGCAGCGCTCCATCGTACAGGTCTCACTCTCAGCCGAGATTCTGCCCCACAGAGCTTGCTCGATAGGGCTGGGCATAAACAGCTCGCCCCGCTCACCAGTCTGGGTACTGGGGACCCAGACCAATACCTTGGCCAGCATACGCATCTCGTCTCGGGAGCTAACGCCCGCCTTGCGCAGTCCAGCCAGTCGCCTCTGGCACAGGTAGTTGCTCCGTCCCTTGAGCACCGCTGCACGGAAGTCTAGGTCCATCAGTTTTTGAAGGTCCGGAGTATCCTTGAGGAAAAGCTGGTCCTGCAGGTTGATGGTATTGGTCGAAATAACCACCCGCTCGTTGTTGAGGTGGGCAAAGGCTATGGCGGGCAACAGGTAGGCAACGCTCTTGCCCGTACCGGTGCCGGCTTCCACCATCAGATGCTCGCGCTCATTAAAGGCCGTGGTCACGGCGCGCAGCATCTCCACCTGCTGGGACCGGTGCTCGAAACCGGGAAAGCGCTGGGCAAACAGGCCGCCCTCTTCCAACGTGGCCGCGAGTTGGTCCACATCCACGGCACGGGGCCTGGCGGCAGGGATCAGTTCCTCTTCATCTTCTTGTACAGTCGCAAAGAGAGGTCCCAGTACCTCGTCGGTCGCATCGAGCTGGGCGGCCAGTTGCTGGCCGATAGCGCCCCGGAAGGTAGTCTGGGCCTGGGCACGCTCAATGTCGCGGAACACCCCGCCCAGCGCCCAGTCGATGCCATCTGCCAGGCGATTGATCTCTCGAAGCGTACTTCTGGGGAGTTGGGAGGCAAGTTCCAGAAGCGCCACAAAGAGGTCCTTCGCCGCGGCAGCATCATCAAGGGCGCGGTGGGATGAGGGGTTGGGCGGCAGACCCAGTGCCTCGCTTAGCTTGCCAAGACTGTAGCGGGCTGCGTGAGGCATCAGGATCCCGGCCAGTTCAAAGGTATCGAGTGCTGGGTTCGGCAGAGGCAAGTCGTGGCTGCGCAGAAAATCCAGGTCAAAGCTCACGCTGTGACCGACTATGGGATAGCTGCCAACAAAGCGGCGTATCAGGTTCAACACCTGCGAGAAGCGAGGAGCGTGGTCCACCTCTTCCTGAGTGATGCCGGTCAATTGCTGGATCTGGATGGGGATGGGCCGGCCTGGATTGACAGGGCTGCGCCATTCATCCAGCACCTGGGACTGGATGGTACCATCGCGGAAAGAGGCGCGGAAACGAATGGCGCCGACCTCCATGATGGCGTCGCGTTTGGGGTCGAGGCCCGTGGTTTCCAGATCCAGGGCCACGTAGGTTTGATCCATGGGTCTCCATTCTAGGGGAGAGGGCGGTAGAACCGCCGTGCGGTCTCCTTTTCCTCCCGTCCGGGCGATTATACCTCAGACCGAGGGAAAGCGCAAACAGCTCATCGCGCCAAAGAAGGCGGTGGCTGGGGTGAATCCAAACGGGCTTCTGAGCACTGGGGGTGAGCCCTACACCCTTTTGATCTGTGCCCCCAGCGCCTGCAGTTTGGTTTCGATCTGCTCGTAGCCCCGGTCGATCTGGCCGATGTTCTGAATGACGCTCTGTCCTTGCGCGCAGAGCGCAGCAATGAGCAGCGCCATGCCCGCTCGGATGTCCGGGCTGTGCAGTATCTCGCCGTGCAGCGACGATGGCCCTACGACCACGGCGCGATGGGGGTCGCAGAGGATGACGCGTGCGCCCATGGCGATCAGACGATCCACGTAGTAGAGCCGGCTATCGAACATCTTTTCGTGGATCAGCACGGTTCCTCGCGCCTGAGTAGCTACAACCAGGGCAATGCTCATCAGGTCGGTAGGGAATCCGGGCCAGGGTGCGTCATCGATCTTGGGTACTGCGCCACCCAGGTCATCCACAATGGTCAGCGGCTGCGACCCTGGCACAAAGATGTTCTCACCTTGCACGAAAAAGTGTACCCCCAACCGCTCAAACACCATACGGATCATGCCCAGGTGCTGCGGCGCCGCGTTCTCGATGAGGATCTCGCCACCCGTTACCGCGGCCAGGCCGATAAAGCTGCCGACCTCCATGAAATCGGGGCCGATGGTACACTCGCCGCCCTCCAGACGATCTCGGCCCTGGATATGGAGCACGTTGGAACCGATGCCCTCGATCTGGGCGCCCAAGCTGTTGAGAAAGTGACACAACTCCTGGACGTGCGGCTCGGAGGCAGCGTTGCGGATCAACGTCTCGCCCTTGGCCAGACAGGCAGCCATGACAGCGTTCTCTGTACCCGTGACGCTCGTCTCGTCCAGCCAGATTCCCGCCCCTTGCAGGTTCGTGGCTTGTAGTTCGAGCTTGTCGTTGTACTTGACCCTCGCCCCCAGGCTCCCCAGGGCCGCGAGGTGTGTATCGATGCGCCGCCTTCCAATGCGGTCACCGCCCGGCAGCGTGAGCGTGACCTGCCCCATGCGGGCCAACATGGGCCCCAGTAGGGTGAGCGAGCCCCGGATCTCGCTGAATAGATCGGGATCGGGGCAGGTGGAATATATCTGGCTGGCCTGGATCGTCACAGAGTTATCTCCGTGCCATTCTGCCAAAGCTCCGAGATCCTGGAGCAACTTTACCATGGTTCGCACGTCGCCGATGTTCGGCAGATTGTGCAGAGTAACCGGCTTGTCGGTGAGCAGGGTGGCGGCCAAAATTGGTAGGGCCGCATTCTTGTTGCCGCTGGGCACGACGGCGCCGCTTAGGGGGATTCCTCCCTCAATGATGAATTGCTCCATGATGCTCCTCCTGGTATCAAGCCCCGACCATACCCCTGGAGCTTCCTATGGGTTCCTGGTCATGTCAATAAGAATCGCTTGAACTGCCTGTTGTTGGAAATGGCCCGGCAATCACGGTTGGCCCTCTTACCCATATCGGATCGCCAGCATCCACGTCCAATCGTGCCGCCGCGTTCCCATTTCGCACCGCGATCTCCAGATAGCCATCGCTGCCCACGTAGGCCACCAACTCGCCTGCTTCTACATCGGCAAATGTCCGGCTCAGGCTTCCAATCCGCCCTTTGCCTACCGTGACACAGAATTGGGAATTGGGGACAGCGTATTGAGCGTCGGCAGCGGGGAGCCGAAAACTGCTCACCAGGTTGCCAAAGTGATCCACGTTGAGGATCTCTCCCTGCCAGGAACCATCCTCTTGTAGCTCGGGCTCAAGAGCGGGCAGGTCAGCCAGGCCGGCCAAGGGGATCATCTCTCCCATCTCACGGGGGTCGGTGCCACAGGCCAGGTGGGCGGCCGCAGGGGCGAAAATGTCCCGCCCGTGGAATGTGGCGCTGATCTCAGGTAGGCGAAAGCGCGCTTCCGTGAGGTGGACGGCTGAGGATGCTGGGTCATGGGCCAGAGCCCAACCGAGCACCCCATTGTCGGGGGCGACATAGATGGAACGGGCGGTCTGGACGGCAATCGGTCGCCTGGCACTACCTACACCTGGATCCACAACCACCAGGTGCACTGCGTTCGGCGGAAAGTAGGGCATCGTTTTGCCCAGTATGTAGGCCGCTTGCCGTACGGCCTGGGGGCGGATCTCGTGGGAGACATCCACCAGGGTCGCTTGCGGACAGATACCCAGTATAGCGCCCTTCATCACGCCAACATAGCCGTCGGCCTGGCCAAAATCGGTGGTCAAGGTGATGATGGGTCGCGACATGGGCCACCTCCTGAGGCTATTGTACCGCAGAGCCGCTGGCTCGTCAAGACGGGCAAGGCCACAATTGGCCCACGTTCAACCCTCCTGCAACTCCTCAGTGGAAAGAACGGTGCGGCCCTGCTGTTTGGCTGGTCACGGAACCGGTCTCAATGCCTGGGAGCCCTTCCAGCAGTGCGTTTGCCTGGGAAAACGAAAACAGGCCCCCGCTTGTGACAGGGACCTGCCTTAGGTGAGCCGTGAGGGAATCGAACCCCCAACCCGCTGATTAAGAGTCAGCTGCTCTGCCAATTGAGCTAACGGCCCACAAAGAGTAAGTCAAACGCCTCGGATGACACCCATGTGAGTAACTGTGATCCAGGTTCTCAGGCGACCGTGAACCTATTGTAATCAGAAAGGGGGGTCCTGGCAAGTTTTGGACAAAGTGTTGCAGACCAAATGCTGCCGAGCCCGCTCCAATACCAATCTATACCGATTTCAACCTATCCAACTTTCCTTGTTGTTGTGCGTTGCCCCGAAATGTGATAGAATGCGCCGGTTAGCGCTCGATATGCCAGGGCGCCGCTGCCCGGGGACGCCGCAGCGAAAGGAGACACCATGTACCAGAAAGTTAAGACCGATATCCTCCGCCAACTGGAGTGTATCGTCGGCCCGGAGAACGTGTTGCTGGACGCCGAACGCCTGGAGCCCTATACCCACGACGAGACGGTCGGCCTTCAAGCTGAGCCTGAGGTGGTCGTGCGTGTCACATCGGCCCAACAGGTAGTCCGAGGTGTTCAAACTGGCCAACTCTGAGCGGGTACCGGTTACACCCCGCGGGGCGGGCTACGGCCTGAGCGGCGGTGCGGTGGCTGTGGAGGGCGGCATTGTCCTCTCCCTGGAAAAGATGAACCGTATCCTGGAAATCGACCACGCCAACCTGATGGTCACCGTCGAGCCGGGCGTCATTACCGGCGAATTGCACCGCGCGGTTGAGGCCGAGGGACTCTTTTACCCGCCTGACCCGGCCAGTCTCGACTCCTGTACCATCGGCGGCAATATCGCCGAAGGCGCCGGCGGCCCGCGGGCGGTCAAGTATGGTACTACCAAGGACTATGTCTGTGGCTTGGAGGTGGTCCTGCCCTCTGGCGAGATCGTGCAGATGGGCGGCAAGCTGGTCAAGAACGTGACCGGCTACAGCCTGATGCAACTGCTGGTTGGGTCGGAGGGGACACTGGCGGTAGTGACCAAGATCATCCTGCGGCTGCTACCCCTGCCGGCCCATCAGGTCGACCTGTTGGTGCCCTTTGATGATTTCCAGACAGCGGCCGACGCGGTCTCGGCCATGATCTCCCGGCGCATTGTGCCTACGGCCATCGAGTTCATGGAGCGCGACATCGTCCATGCCTGTCAGCGCTTCCTGGACAAGGAACTGCCCTTCGCCGATGCCGCAGGCCCAGCTCCTGATCAAGCTGGATGGCAACAACAAGCCTGCCCTGGACGAGGACATGGAGACGGTGGCCGACCTGTGCCTGGACGCGGGGGCCGAGGACGTACTGGTCGCCGCCGACCGGCCCACCCGCGACCGGCTGTGGGAGGCGCGGCGGGCCATCATCGATGCCCTCAACTACGAGAGCCCGGTAAACCACATGGAGGATGTGGTTGTGCCCCGGGCCCAGATCCCGGCCCTGCTGCGCGGCATCCACGATCTGGCTGAGCGTCTGGACGTGCGCATCCTCAGCTTTGGCCATGCCGGCGACGGCAACGTGCACATTACGGCTTTGAAAGATGACCTGGACGACGATGCCTGGGAGGCGATAGTGCATCGAGGTCACGGAATCGATCTACCACCTGGCGCTCTCGCTGGGCGGCACCCTCACCGGCGAGCATGGCATCGGCGTATATCCGGCGCCAGTATCTGCCCCTGGCCCTGGAAGAGGCCCAGATCGAGATCATGCGCGGCATCCGGGCGGTGTTTGATCCGAACGGGATCTTGAATCCGGGCAAGATCTTTCCCTGAGGCTGCAACACGGAAGTTGTATGATACCGTGGTTACCTCGGAAGATAAAAACGGATGGGCAGGACTGTCGGATCAGGACGACAGATCCGCAAACCCTGCCCATCTACTGTTCGCACTCTTTCCTCCCAAAACAGGCTCTAGAGGACAGGTCGCAGTAGGCGAGGGAGAGCTACTGCTGGGCACACCGAAACCCGATACTGAGGTTGGTGAGCGTCGGGTCGAGGCCGTACCGGTAGGCGGAGCGCACGAACCTCGATTCGCCGTCCCACGAGCCGCCCCGCAGCACCCTGCCTCCTCACCTGGAGTCAGGCCCCTCGGGATTCCGCTCCGGGGAGCGGCTGTAATAGTCGCCGTCGTACCAGTCGGCCACCCACTCCCAGACGTTGCCGGCCATGTCCAGCGCCCCGTACGGGCTGGCCCCTTCCGGGTAGCTGCCCACCGGCGCCGTCCGGGAGTAGCCATCGTCCTCAGCCTCGTCTTTGTGATCGAATTCGCAGTTTGCATCGCAGTAGTTCACCTTACTGCCGTCGAACCGATCTCCCCAGGGGTAGATCCGTCCGTCGGTGCTCCGTGCCGCCTTCTCCCACTCGGCCTCCGTCGGCAGCCGCGCCCCAGCCCACTTGCAATAGGCATCGGCGCCGTCCCAGTCCACGCACACTACCGGGTGGTCGGCCTTGGTCGCGTCATCGTAGGTCGGCTCTCCCCAAGCGCACGTCAGCGGTGCTTCGCAGGCCCCCGCCTCCACACAGCCCTGGTACAGGGCGTTGGTCACCTCGGTCCGGTCGATCCAGAGGGCATCGAGGTAGACGGTGTGAGGAGGTTTTTCGTCGCCATCGGCATCGGCGTCGGTGCTGCCCATCAGGAACTCGCCGGCAGGCACGTAGACCATCTCCATGCCATCTTTGGCCCGCGTCCGGGTCTCACCGGGGCTGGGCTCAGCCGGCGTAGGGATCGCTGTGGGCGGCAGAGGCGTGTCGGTTGGCACTGGCGTCGGCGTGAATGTTGGTGGCGGCAGAGTATCCGTTGGCGCAAGCGCTGGGGTGGGTGCGCCCGGAGCTTCCCTGGCCGGTGGCGTGCAGGTCGGTGGCAGGGTGGGCAGGGGAAGCCTCTGGGACACGCGGTTGTCCATCTCGTCGCGCTCCTCGACGTCAAAGCCGGCGTCGACGACGATGGTGTTCTCTCCGGAAGCATCATAGCCCTCGAACCAGAGGGAGGCGCTCTCGCCGGCGGCCAGCCCGGCAGTCACCTGCTGCTGGGCGCCGTTGACGTCGACGACGAAGGGGCCGGCGCTGGCGTCGCCAACATTCTCGACCACGACCCGCACGCCGAGCTGGGTCGAGGCATAGTCGCAGCCCGCGCCGGTCTCCAACTCGACCTTGCTGCGGGCGACCACCAGGTCGGGTCGGGGTGTGTCGGATCTGGAGGCCAAATCCCCGTCGCCGCCACCGAGGAGGGCTGCTCCGGCGATGACAAGGATGACCAGCACTATGACCGCACCGCCTAACAGCGGCCAGAACAGCGGCGGCAGGGCGCGCTTCTCCTGACGGGCGGCGGGCGGGGATGGGGGCGGCGGCCCGGCCAGCCTGGTCTTCCCCGCAGCCGCGGCCCTGGGCGCCTGGCGCAGCAGGGCAGCCCGCAGCTCCTCGGCCCTGGCGTAGCGCCGCTCGGGTTGCTTGGCCAGCGCCTTGAGGACCACGCCGTCCAGCCAGCCCGGCACCCGCCGGTTGTGGCCGCTGGGCGGCAGGGGCTGCTCGTTGCGGATGCGGTAGACGTTGTCGGCCTGGGCGCCGGGCGTCTCCCGCTGGTCAAAGTCCAGGTAGGGCTGGCCGGTGAGCATGCGGTAGAGCACCGCCCCCACGGCGTAGACGTCCACCCGGGGGTCGTCGCGCACGCCGTCGGCCTGCTCGGGCGACATGTAGGGCAGGGTGCCGGCGACAAAGCCCGCGGGTGTGAGCCAGGTGCGGGTCAGCATCTCCTCCGAGACGTGGGCGATGCCGAAATCGGCTACTTTCGCCAAGCCGCCTGTGCCCTCCAGGCGGCCCGCGTCAAACAGGATGTTGGCCGGTTTCAGGTCGCAGTGGACCACGCCCTGGTCGTGGGCCACCTGCAGCCCCTGGCACACCTCGGCGGCGACGCGGACGGCTTCGTCGACGGGCAGGGGGTTCCCTGCCCGCAGCCGGTCCTCCAGGGAGCCGCCGGCCATGCACTCCATGACGATGTAATAGTTGCCGCCCTCCTGGAATACGTTGTGGGTGCGCACGATGTGCAGCGGGGTCAGGCGCATGGTGGCCTTGGCTTCAGCCAGGAAGCGCTTCAACATGGCCTCGTCGCCGACCAGGCCGGGGATCAGCTCTTTGACGGCCACTTCCTCGCCCAGGAGGGTGTCCTGGGCCTGGTAGACGTAGCCAAAGCCGCCGCGGCCAAGCTGGTGCTCGATGCGGTACTGGCCGTTGAGCAGGGTATCGCCGGGATTGAGGGGCATGGCCCTTCTCCAATGGATACTTTGTGAACTACCGCCGTTGGCTGTCTCTGCTCAGTGCTCAGGGTTGCGTGGGATTCAATCCCCTAGGTGCAGACCGGTGATCCCCCACGTCGTCATTGCTTTCTATCCGTTTCACCTTCACCTGTGCAAAGTATATCATAGGTATGGGATGCGGTCAAGCGGATCCGGTTCTCACCAGATGGCAAGAGCGAAGGGCCTCGCGATCGCGAGGCCCTTGTTGATTGGTTGTTCACAGGCACGCAGAACTAGTGCTCGTGCCCCGAGCCGTGCACGTGGCCATGGGCCATTTCCTCGCCGGTTGCAGCCCGTAGGCCGGCGATCCTGGTGCTGAAATACAAGGTCTCGCCCGCCAGTGGGTGGTTGAGATCCAAAAGTACACCGTTCGGGTGTACCTCGGCGACGGTGGCCGGGATCGGCTGCCCGGTGTTGTCCACCAGCTCCAGCGCCATTCCTGCTTCCAGCTTCAGGTCAGGGGGCAGGGCGTCGCTGGGGATCTGTTGGTACGCGTTGAGATCTTGCTGCCCATAGCCGTCGACGGGAAGGACCGTCACCTCCTTCTCGTCGCCGACGGCCATGCCATACAGCGCTTGCTCCAAGCCGGGGATGATCTGGCCGTGTCCCTGCAGGAACTCCAGTGGTTCCCCGCCAGCAGAGGTATCAACGACGTCATGATTCTCCAGCCGTAGCGTGTAATCGAGGCTCACGACCAGGTCATCGGCAACCACCAGTGTCTTGTCTGTCATCAAATGCTCCGTTCGATATCCGGCGTACGTCGGCGCCCTTCTGGCCCTTTTCCACCGGAACAGTACCTGCCATGACTTAAAAATAGTCTACATCATCTTTATCGTTCTGTCAAAACGATACCCCGTCGCGATATGCGCAGGAGCTATCACAATCGCCAATACTACCATCTTTCACACGCCTGCCGTATCTTGACAGACTCAAATATCCATGGTATCATATACAAGGTTGTATATTAGCGGCGGAAACAAGAAACAAGGATAGAGATGTCGACTCGACTGGTGATCCTAGGGCTGCTACGAGAGCGCCCCCTATACGGCTATGAGATCAAGCATGTCATCGAGGACCACATGGGCGACTGGACCAACATCGCCTTTGGTTCCATCTATTTCGCCCTGGGCAAGCTGGCTGACGAGGGCTTTATCGAAAAGGTCGCCACGGAGCAAGAGGGCAAGCGTCCCTCCCGCAGCGTATACCAGATCACCGACACCGGCCGGGAAGAGTTCCTGAGCCTGCTGCGGGAGGTTTGGCGCGAGGCGGAGCGCCACTATTATACCATCGACATCGGCTTGTTCTTCAGGGAGGCGCTGCCGCTCAAAGAGGTAGAGGGATATCTGCGCGCACGGGTCGCACAAATGGAGGGGGTACTCTTGTATCTCAATGGCCACCAGGCAGAGCAGTTGATTCACGAGGAGGCGCCCGGCCAGGCAGCCCTCATCTTTGATCACGCACGATTCCACTTTCAGGCCGAGCTTGACTGGACGCGGAATCTCCTGCACAAAGTGGAGCAGGGAGACTGGGTATGAACCGTGGGGCGTCCCCTTTTTTTGAGTATGAGTATAAGCTTGTATATTCTAGAAAGTATATTTTCAGGTTTGGAGGTTGTGGACGTTGCCACACAGCGTTGGCACCAGAAGCAGATCCCAGACAGGAGGTGGATGATGGAACGTTTACCGGAAGGTGAATCGATTGTGGAATTGGAGGACGCCCGCCGTTTCAACGAGCTGATGGGCGGCCGGCTCCGAAAGCACGAGTACCGCGGGCTGGCCCGTGATGCGGTGGCGCTGGGTGTGCCGAGGGGAGGCAAGGCATTGGACGTGGGAACAGGTCCCGGCTTTGTGGCCATCGAGGTAGCGCGTTTGCTGCAGGGAACCGGCTGCCAGGTCATCGGGCTGGATATCTCGGAAGCGATGCTGGCGTTGGCCGCTGAGAATGCCCAAAGGGAGGGTTTGGAGGGCATGATCACCTGGCGCCAGGTTGACGCCAAATGTATGCCTTTTGAGGACGGCGAGTTCGACCTGGTTGTGTGCAACGACTCGCTGCATCACTGGGAGGATCCGTTGGTGGTTTTCGACGAGATCGCCCGTGTGCTGAAGGACGGGGGACAGTGTCTGGTCCACGACTCGAAGCGCCTGCACAAGTGGGCGCCCAGGCTCATGTCCTGGGCCATCGGCATGATCATCCCCAGCGACTTTCGCGTGCACTACTGGAACTCGATCAAGTCATCCTATACGCCGCAGGAACTGAGCACGATCCTGGAGGATTCGCGACTGCAGGGCTGGCGCGTCGTCGAGGGTTTCATGGACCTCATGGTGGTCAAGGAGGCGCAAGCATGCCCAGGTTAGCCAAGGGCGCCAAGTGGACCTACGGCTGGGTTGTTGTCGGTCCCGCGGGCTCGATCACCATCCCGCCAGATGCCTGGCGGGAGTTTGGCTTCCGGGAGGGAGACGAAGCCGTATTTATTCCAGGCAGCCGCCGCTCCGGTGGATTTGCTCTCAGTACTCCAGCTTTGATGGCCGGGATGTCCGAACGGCTCGGAGGGGTCGCTCCTCGCGTGCTCGCCACGAGTAGATTGGGGGACGGGCAGGTATCCCTGCCGCCCGCGATCTGTGTGGAACCCAGTACTAGCTTGCTCGCAGTCCGCGGCAGCGGTCACGGGTTGAGCTTTGTCGACCAAGGTCCCATCTATCAAGAAGCGCTGAAGCAATCCCACAGACTGGAGGTCTTTGGCTGATGGCCGCCTGGCCCTGTTTTCCGCCTGAGCGCGAGAGTAGGTCGGCGTCGAATGACGAACGGAACATCACAGCCCAGACTCGACCGTCAGGGTGATGGTGAGGGTGGGCGTCTCGGTAGGAGCAGCCAGGGGCAGTGAGGTGGTGCCTGTCACGGTGGGCGAGACTGTAGGAATGGGTATGTCCGTCGCAGGCGGCGGCTCTGTGGGCAAGGGTATATCGGTTGGCCACGGTGTGTTCGTTGGTGGCGGCTCTGTGGGTGAAGGTGTATCTGTGGGCCAGGGCGTCCAGGTTGGAGGCGGTGTGTTGGTCGGCCACGGTGTATCTGTAGGCGGCGGCTCTGTGGGCCAGGGTGTCCAAGTTGGAGGCGGTGTATTTGTCGGCCACGGCGTGTTTGTAGGTGGCAGGTCTGTGGGCCAGGGTGTATCCGTGGGCCACGGTGTCCAGGTTGGCAACGGCGTCTGCGTCCGAGTGGGTAGGGAGGATGTAGGCGCCGGATTCTGCACCCAGACCCAGGTCCGCGCCTCAAAGCCGTTGCCCGCCTGGTCATAGACAACAACCCGCAGGCTAAAGTCCCGGTTGGCCAGGTGTCTCACATCCCACACTGCCAGCAGGCCGTTGTCTACCGGCGAGTAGATGGGGCCTGCCACGTGCCCCCAGCCGATGGGATCCCGACCTTCACCGTACTCGACCACATAGTAGTCAAAGCCGGGGATGTCCATGCGGCCCAGCACAGGCGCCTCCACGGCCACCGTCTGCCCGGCTACCGGTTCAAGGAGCGCTACCTGGGCAGGTCCGGTATGAACCGGACAGAGATCAGCCGGGGGCTGCGGGATGTTGTGCTTTTGCGCCCACCGGCTGCCCTCCTCGCCGGGCAGAACGTAAAAATAGCGTTCCTCAACAACATCCGCGGGGCAGTACTCACTGGCCAGGGCATTGGTTGTCACGTCGATGCGCACAAACTGGTGAAAGTCATGCTCTGGCCCCAGCGGTCCCTGGCCGGAGGCAAAGATCTCGGTACGCCGGCGGTCGGGCGGGCTGGCCCCACTGGGCAGCGATCCCGAATCGGCGCTGATCTCTATCTCTTCGATCCCATCGGGCCGTGGGAACTGGCTGGCTGGCCGGTCGCCGAGGGCCTTCTCCATAAAGTTGTGCCAGATCGGTGCCGCGCCCCTGGCTCCCGTCACCTCTATCATGGCCGAATTGTCAGCGTTGCCAACCCAGACGCCCGTCGCCAGCTCGGGCGTATAGCCGATGGTCCAGGAATCGCGCCATTCATCCGTGGTCCCCGTCTTGGCCGCAGCCGGCCGGGAGAGCTTTAGCGGATTGTTCTCTCTAAAAGCAGGCAACCGGGCCTGGTTGTCAGCCAGGATGTCGGTGATAAGATAGGCGTGTTGGGGACTGACCACCTGCGGGCCCGGCGGTGGTTGGTATTCCTCAATGACCCGCCCGGCAGAATCTTCGATGCGCAGAATGGACACAGGGGGCACACGCCGTCCCGCATTGGCAAAGACGGCGTACGCGCCAGTCATCTCCAGCAAGGTGACCTCCCCTCCACCCAGGGTCAGGCTCAAGCCATAGTCCGCACGGTTGAGGGAGGCAATGCCCAATCTGTGGGCAGTATCCAGCATGGCCGGCAAGCCCACAAAGTCTAGGGTCTTGACGGCAGGTATGTTCAAGGAGCGAGCCAGTGCCCCGCGTGCCAGCACCGGGCCGTGCACTTTACGATCATAGTTCTTGGGCACGTAGGATCTGCCCAACGAGTCCTTGAACTCGGTTGCCAAGTCCCAAATGAGCGTGGCCGGCGTCCAGCCTTTCTCAAAGGCGGTGATGTAGGTCACCGGTTTGATGGATGACCCCGGCTGACGGGGTCGCAGGGCCACGTTCACCTGGCCAGAAATCTCCTCGTTATAGAAATCGGCGCTGCCCAGCATGGCCAGGATCTCGCCTGTGGAAGGCTCCAAGGCCACCAGAGCCGCGTTGGTCGCATGCTGATCGCTCAGGCTGGCCAGATGTGCTTGAGCTTCCTCCTGGGCCAGATCTTGCAAGCGTGAATCGAGGGTAGTGGTCACTCGCAGTCCACTGCGATAGAGGACGTCGGCGCCGTATTTCTGCTCCAGTTGCTGCTGGATCCAGATTACAAAGTGGGGGGCCTCCACGTCAAAGTTGAAGGGCTGAAGGTTCAGCTCCTCAGCCTTGGCGGCCTCGGCTTCAGCCTGGCTGATGTGGCCAGCATCGACCATGAGGTCCAGTACTACTGCCTGGCGACGTTTGGCTCCCTCGAGATTGGTGTAGGGATCCCAATAGGCCGGCGCCTGGGGCAATCCGGCCAGCAAGGCTGCCTCGGCAAGGGTCAGATCGTTGACCGTCTTGCCAAAGTAGGTTTCGGCCGCGGCTTCGACGCCATAGGCCAGGCTGCCAAAGTTCACCTCGTTGAGATAGATCTCCATGATCTCGCGCTTTGTGTAGCGGCGGCTGATCTCAGAAGCCAGGACCGCTTCGCGAATCTTGCGCCTCAACGTGAGTTCCGTGCGTTCTTCCGGTGATAGAAGTACGACGTCGACCAAGGTCTGCGGAATGGTACTGGCGCCGGAGACTATCTCCCCCTCTTCTACGTTCTGGATCACAGCGCGGATGATGCTAATGGGGTCCACACCAGGGTGCTGCCAGAAGCGCTCATCCTCGGTCGCCACGGTAGCATTGATCAGGTGGGGCGAGATCTGCTCGTAGGGCACCCAGATCCGTCTCCCGCCGCTGGGATCAACGATCTCGTACAACAAGTGCCCGTTTCGGTCATAGATCCGCGTGCTGAGAAATCTGGCTGACTGGGTCCGGAGCGCGTCTGGTGAAGGCAGATCAGCGGCGATCGCTGCGTAGGTTGCGGTCAAACCGCACACCCCGATGACAAAGAGAGACAAAAAGGTCACGATTGAGACAAGGAGTACGGGGACGAAGCCTGGACCACGCTGGTATCCTGGACCAGGTCCGGGCGGCGGTGGCGGCGGCGGCGGAACATATCTCCCCTGCGGAGATCGTGGTTGGCGGCCAGGAGCGTTTGGCCCGCGCTGGCCGGGCGCGCCGCCGGCGGGGCCGCGAACCGGCTGGGTAAGCCTGCGTGTCTGTGTACTCTGTCCCCAATCCTGGGGCAGAGTCTGGTCGGCCCGGGATGCAGTCCTGCGCGGCGCCGGCACTTGCCCTGTGTTGCCCTCTGGTGCAGTGTTCATCCCAGGTCTGGCGCTGTCAGGCCGTGACTGCGGCCAATGCCCGTGCGCTAGTTGCCTTTGGTACCGTTGGTCCATCCCTCACCTGGAAATCAAAAGTGCTAACCATTTAATGATCTGTCTACTAGACGGATCCAGCACCGGGAAAGTTCCCTCTCGAGGCGAACCTGCCAGGCTATGAAGCTTTTGCAGCAGAGGCAGAACCCCGCTGAATTGGGCCTGACGGGGCTTTGTGTTATAATGGCCTCGTACTCTTAGAAGCTTGGAGGCAAACGATGGTAAGTGAAGAACTACTCGAGATCCTGCGCTGCCCGGCCTGCGTCAGCGGGCCGACGCGCAAAGAGGGCGATGATCCCGGCCAGCTTGAACTGGTAGACGGCGTTTGGCTTGTGTGCCAGGAGCCGGATTGCGGCCGAAAATACCCCATCATCGACGACATCCCGCGGATGCTGATCGAAATCGGCGACAAATATGTGGATACACCGGTGGAAGAATTGGGGCAGCCCAAAGAATGAGGCGCGGAACGTGATCTGGGCCAGCTAACCCGCACGCATCTCGCCCAGTGGTTCACGTTTTCTAAGCTGCCTGTCCCGCTCAACTTTGACCAGGGGGGTATCTCGCCGTATCTGAAAGTGGTCCAGGTCACGGGCCACTGTTGTATTTGGAAAGATGGACGATGCCTCATCCAGGATCTCCCGTTCCGAGTATCGGCGGGAGATGTGGTGCAAGATCAGGTGTTGCACGTTGGCGGCTACAGCCAGCTCTGCTGATTGCCGTGCGATGAGATGGCCGAACTCCCGAGCCACATCGGCTTCCAAACCCGTATATGTGGCCTCGATGACCAATGCATCGGCCTCGCAGGCTGGCTCCAAAAGATTGTCGATTCGCCCGGTGTCACCAATGAATACAAACTTGGTTCCAGGGCGGGACGGTCCCAAGACATCGTCTGGATGAAGAGCTTGCCCATTGGGCAAAGTGATTGACTGACCTTGCACCAGGCGGGCCCGCTCCGGTCCCGCAGGAACCCCCAAGGCTTCGGCCTTTTCTGCCAGGAAGGGACGCCGTGCCTTTTCCTGAAAAGTGTAGCCAAAGCAGCCTGGCCCCCGGTGGGTGACGGGGAAGGCTGATAGTTGAAAGCTGTCGTCTTCCATAACGACGCCTGGCTTCAAGTCGGTCAGCACCAGTCGGATGGGCGGCCGGTGGCGGCCAAAAACCACTTTCATCAGTGCTTCCACCCGGTCCAGCGCCCACCGGCCACCATAGATCTCCATGTGATCGATCATCTCCCACCGGGAGAACGTGGACGCCAGCCCCGCCAGCCCCAGGATATGGTCCAGATGGCCGTGGGTCAGCAGGATCTTGTCCATGCGGCGGAAACCCAGGCCACTGCGAAGCAGTTGGCGCTGCGTTCCCTCGCCGCAATCTACCATAAAGCGGTACTCTTTGTGCATAACCACGGCCGCCGGCAGCCCCCGCTGTATGGAGGGTGCTGAAGCCGAGGTACCGAGAAAGACAACCTCAAACATGGACACATTGTACACGAAAGCGGGCCTGGCTCAAAATGCCCTTCTGCCAACGGCGCGGGCTTGGGTAGGTTGTAGAGTCTGGCGGGTCCGTTTTGCACGCCTGCCACTTTTCAGCTACAATGCTTTTTCACCCTGTGGTGGGAGAATGAACGATGAAGCATGTTTGGTCGCCGTGGCGATTGGAATACCTGACAGCGCCCAAGACTGATGGCTGCGTTTTCTGCCACGCGGCCCAGAGCAACGAGGACAGGGAGAACCTGGTACTGCTTCGGGGCGAGCTTGCCTTTCTCATCCTGAACCGGTATCCCTACAACAATGGCCATCTCATGGTGGTGCCTTATGCCCACGTATCCAGCCTGGAAGATCTGGACGCGCCCGTACTAACAGAGCTGATGCTTCTCCTGAACCAGGGTCTGGCTGCACTGCGGAGAACGATGGCGCCGGAAGGCTTTAATATTGGCGTAAACTTGGGCCTGGTGGCCGGTGCGGGGATCGTGGACCACGTGCACATCCACGCGGTGCCCCGTTGGGCGGGCGACACCAACTTTATGACTGTCGTCGGTGATATGCGGGTGATTCCCCAAACCTGGTTGCAGACCTATGACCAGCTTAAGGGGGTGCTGGAGGACCTGGCCGGTCAAGGTCGATGAGTTCGGGGTTCACGAAAAAGGGGCCAGGTGATTGTACCTGACCCCTGTGAGGCAAGCAGCTCCAACCTAGAACGCCTGATCCGTTGTCCACACTGTCCAGACCTTGCCCACAAGGTCCGGACCCACTTTGAGTGTCGGCTTGCCCGGCACCCAGCCAGAAGGTGTGGCTTCTGCCCCCTTGGTCTCACGCACGAGCTGGAAGGCTTGTACCTGGCGGATCAGCTCTGCGACACTCCGGCCTACCGGTGGTTGCAGCACCTCCATGGCCTGGATCACCCCATCGGGGTCGATGAGGAAACGGCCCCGGATGTCCACGCCACCGGCTTCATCATACACACCGTACACCTGGCCGATCCTGCCCCCCGCATCAGATAGCATGGGATAGGGTACGCCGCCTTCGACCATCTTGGACAGTTCTTCCTCCTGCCAGATCTTGTGGCTGAATCGGCTATCGGTGCTCATGGCAAGGACTTCTACTCCCAGCGCCTTCAATTCCGGATACTTGACGGCCACGGCCGACAATTCCGTCGGTCACACAAAGGTGAAATCGCCGGGATAGAAGCAGAGACTTACCCACTTGCCGCGATAATCGGACAACTTGACGTTCTTAAAGCCCCCATCGACATAGGCTGCTGCTTCAAAATCAGGTGCTTCGTGACCTACACGTGCCAACGGCATTTGAACCTCCTCGTCGCGTACTTTGGTTTCGCCCTCGATGGCTGTCTCAGCTCTCGGAGCTACCAGCGGCCCCCCGGCAGGCTGGACACACGAAACGGCCTTTTCGCTCATCCACACTCTCCTTATGGGACTGATCAGGCATGGCCCAATGCCATAGCCTACGGATATGACGGATTATAGCAAAAGCGCACCATTTCGTCAAATAAAAGGATGCGTTGTGTGTTTTCCCTGTGTGGAAATGCGCCCTTCCTGGGGTTATATGTCCAAAATAGAGGGGCGGCGTCAGCATAAGCGCTTGTCCTGCAACCCTGCCCTGATTTTTCCACAAACAACAAGGGCCAGTGGATTCCCACTGGCCCTGTCAGCATACAGTCCAGGTGCGCTGGAAAGACTCGGTCCTATTCGAGCCGCCAATCGGCCATAGCCGGCCTCCGGTGGGCTTGGGCGCGAATCCGCCGGCTGGCCCAGAGGTCGCGAAGCCCATGCAGGCCGATGTACCCGTAGCCGCCTACGTACAGCAGTAGAAACGGAACCGCAAAATAGTTGCCCACAAACAGCGCCACGGCAACCGTCAGCAGGGCATAGCCCGCCAAAGCCAGTTCACCCACTGTCACCCACTGGAAGGGAAGGACGTAGCGGCTACCCATCCAGCGGTCGCCCTTGTGCTCGATGTGGAACTTGGGGGTGCGCCGGAAGGGTAGGCTTCGCCCCAGCAGCCCCCTGGCAATGGCGATGGTGTTCGCGAGGGCCATGCCGGTCCCCAATGAAGCCAGTACGGGCATGTAAGCCATGCGTTTCTTCCAGTCAGGGTAAAGGTAGCGTTGCGACAGTGCGTAGGCAACCATCGGCCCCAGGGCCACCAGCCAAAAGATGGTGAGGTTGAAAGTCAAAGAGATTTGCCCCAAAAGCAAAGGCAGGGTGAGGAGCAACAGAAGCAGCGACATGGGGTAGGCGATCCAGACGCTGAGGTGTAGCAGCGCTTCCAGGCGCGCGGGCCAGGAGATGGGAGTCATCGCCTCGTTGCTATCTATGACCGGCCCGGGATATGGCCTGCCCTGCCACAACGACCCGGCCAGCTTGACCAGGCATTGGGCCGCGCCGGTGGCCCAGCGGGCCTGCTGTCGCTTGAAGGCGGCCATCTGCGGCGGCAGTTCGGCCGGGGCCTCGACCTCGGGCAGGTAGAGGGCCTGCCAGCCGGCCAGTTGGGCGCGCATGCTCAGATCTACATCCTCGGTCAGCGTGTCACCCTGCCAGCCACCGGCAGCCCTGATGGCTTCCCTTCGCCATACCCCCGCCGTGCCGTTAAAGTTCATCAGCAGGCCGCTGCGATTGCGCCCCAGGTGTTCTACCACGAAATGGCCATCCAGGGCGAGGGTCTGGGATCGGGTTAGGGCCGAATAGTCGGCGTTGAGATAGCCCCAGCGTGTCTGTACAAAGCCCAGATTCGAATTCGCAGCCAGGTGGGGGATCGTGCTTTTCAAGAAATCGGGATTTGGCACAAAATCAGCGTCAAAGATGGCGACCAGCTCGCCACGAGCTGTCTCCAGCCCGTGAGCCAGGGCGCCGGCCTTGAAGCCCTGCCGGTCGTGCCGGTGTACAAGCTCGATATCCAGGCCACGCACTTGATGGTGAGCCACGCCTGCGCAAGCCAGCCGCGTCGTTTCGTCCGTGGAGTCGTCCAACACTTGAATTTGAAACCGGTCCCGAGGGTAGTCCAAGCGGGCCACGGCGTCGATCAGCCGCTTGACGACGTACAGCTCGTTATAGACCGGCAGTTGCACGGTCACGACGGGCCAGGTCCCTGGCTCCGGTGGCCGGCTCGGGCGCTCCGTCCGGTGTCGCAGGTAGAGGCCTGCCAGCAACAGGGCATTGGCGCCATAGATGGCCACCAGTACAGCCGCGACTAGATAGATGATGCTCAGAACAGACACAACCGCCTCCACGCTATTCCGACTAAGCAGGTCCGCAATCTGCTCCAGTCAATCCAGACAAACGCCGCAAGTATACCATCGCTCAATAGTCCTGGCAAAGAGTCAGCGCGCTGCGGCGCACAGCGTTTGACACCCTCTAGCAGCTTGGCGTACAATGGCGGGGATGTCCCAGTGAACCAGACGAGTCTGGTTGAATGGAGGTTTGAGGGTGAAGATCCCCTTTCCGGCGAGTCACGCCGAGGCGATGGCCGCGTTCCTCGAGGAATTGGTACGTATACCCAGCCTGTCCACCCATGAAGGTGCGATGGCGGCACGCCTGGCTAACGAGATGCGGCGGGTTGGTTTTGCAGAGGTCTGGACCGATCGCATCGGCAACGTCATTGGCCGGGTAGGCTCGGGCCAGGGCCCCAAGTTGGTCCTTGACGGCCACATGGACATCGTTGACGTCGGCGAAACCGCACGCTGGACCCATCCCCCCTATGACAGCGTGATCAGAGACGGCGTTCTCTACGGACGTGGCGCCTGTGACATGAAAGGCGGGCTGGCGGCCATGGTCTACGGCGTCAAGGCACTGCTGGATGCAGGGATAGCGCTGGCCGGCGATCTATACCTGGTCGGCGTCGTGCAGGAGGAGCCCTGTGAGGGCTGCGCCATGCGGGTCCTGGTTGAAGAAGAGGGCATCCGGCCCGACTATGTGGTCTTGGGCGAGCCCAGCAATCTGCAGGTCCGCGTCGGGCACCGTGGACGGTTGGAGATGCGGGTCACCGTGCGGGGTACAGCGGCGCATGCCTCATCACCCTCCCTGGGCAGCAATGCCATCCAGAATGCAGCGCGGCTCATCTTTGGGATCGAGCTGCTAGCAGCTCGTCTGGCAACCGATCCGTTCTTGGGCCAGGGGACCCTGGCTGTCACCGAGATCGAAAGCCAGGCTGCCAGCCGCAACGCCATTCCTGATCGTTGTGTCTTTTACATCGATCGCCGCCTGACCCTGGGTGAGACGGAGCGCAAGGCGTTGGCTGAGATACAGAACATCATCAACACGGAGGAGGTGGACGCTCAGGTAGACGTGACCGAGTACCGGGCCACCAGTTATTCCGGCTACGACTGCAGTGCTAGAAACGCTTTTCCCGCCTGGGTCATGCCTGAAGACCATCACCTGGTGCAGGCTACCGTGCGCAGCATACGGGAAACACTGGGCTACCGGCCTCGATTGGGAAGGTGGGATTTCTCGACAGACGGAACCTATACCGCCGGGGTGGCGAACATCCCGACGGTGGGCTTTGGTCCGGGTGAGGAGCGCTACGCCCACACGCAGGATGAACAGATCCGGTTGAACGACGTGGTCGACGCGGCGCGGGTTTATGCCCGCTTGGCGGTCGACCTATTGGGGACAAGTTGAGACTTTTCTCAAGATCTGCCAGGGCCCTATGGAGGAACATGCAATGAAAGTCATCAAACCAGGTTCGACAAACCTTTACCCTATCCCAGCGGTGGTGGTGAGCTGTGGTCTGGAGCGGCCCAACCTCATTACCCTAGCTTGGGTGGGTACCACCAGTTCCGAGCCAGCATCGCTGAGCATTGCTGTGCGGCCCGAGCGTTTCTCCCACGGCTTGCTCGTGGAGGCCGGCGAATTCGTCGTCAATCTCCCCAGTGCCGGCCAGGTGGACGTCGTTGACTATTGCGGGCAGGTCTCCGGCCGAGATGTGGACAAGTGGGCAGCGTGCGGGCTGACAGCGGTTCCCGCGAGCAAGATCCGCACGCCCCTGATCGCCGAGTTTCCGGTCGCCCTGGAGTGTCGCGTGTCGCACCACCTGGAGCTTGGCGTCCACGACCTCTTTATTGGCGAGGTGCTTGCCGTGCAGATCGATGAAGGGGTCTTGAATAGCAAAAGCCAGTTGGATGCCGAATTGGCGCAGCCTCTGGCCTTCGTCGGGGGTTACTACTACGACCTGGGAAAGAAACTGGGCCGCTATGGCGACTGGAGGGCAGCGTTCAAGTAGGTTGGCGCGATAGCAGAAGGCAGGACCTCAAGTCTTTTTTTTCGCCTCTTGCAGTCGAATTCAGGTTCTGACTTGACTCCCCCGCAAATCCGTCGTACACTCTTAGCCTGAAGGGATCACCGGACGATTGCCCGCATGCCGGCGCAGACCTTCAAACGATCAAATCGCTTGTCACCAGCATGCAGCAAGGAGCATGCCATACGGCACGATCCCAGCATGCCTACCCGAGGAGCCACACCATGGATGACCTGATAGAGATCCGCTGGCACGGTCGCGGCGGGCAGGGCGTGGTCACCGCCAGCAAGCTGCTGGCTGAGGCGGCCCTGGCCAGCGGCCAGTACTTCCAGGCTTTCCCCGACTATGGGCCCGAGCGCATGGGCGCCCCCATCCGCGCCTTTACCCGGCTCAGTCCCCGGCCCATCCGCATCCATTCCGCCGATCGAGAACGCCCGATGTCGTGGTCGTCCTCGATCCCACCCTGCTGGGGACAGTGGCGGTGACGGAGGGGCTTAAGGAGGATGGCATCGCTGTTGGTCAACACCTCGACGAGCCCGGCCGGGATACGCAACGACGACCGGCTTCCAAGCGGGGGCAGGTCTTTACTGTGGACGCCAGCCACATCGCCATCGAGGAAATCGGCCGGGAGATCACCAACACGCCCATGCTGGGCGCCTTGGCCCGGGCCACGGGCCTTTTCGACATTGAAGAATTGAGCGGCGAGTTGCGTGCCTGGTTCGGCAAGAAACTGCCGCCCAGAGGCCGTCGAGGCCAACGTCCGGGCCATGCGCCGGGCGGCCGACGCCGTACAGGGAGGGTTAGGAGAGCTCGTATGAAGCTGAAAGGCTGGCGGGAGCTCCCCATCGGCGGCATGATCCTGGAGGCCGGGAACGCCGTAGATTATCATCACCGGCGGCTGGCGGGCCTTCCGGCCCGTCCGCGGCCAGGCCGAGTGCACCCACTGCTTCCAGTGCTGGCTGTTCTGCCCCGACTCTAGCATTCTGGTGGACACCGAGCAGGAGGAGATGGTCGGCTTTGACCTGGAGCACTGCAAGGGCTGCGGCATCTGCGCCGCGGTCTGCCCGGTCAACGCCAAGGTGGTACGCAAGGCAGGGGAGGAGTTGGCCCGGGATGACGTTCGCCTGTGCATCCACATGATCGAAGAGGGAAGTTGCCCGGAGGGTGAGACCATGAGCCGATTCGAAGCCCTGTCCGGGAACGAGGCGGTCGCCACGGCCATGCGCCAGATCAACCCCGACGTGGTGGCCGCCTACCCCATCACCCCTCAGACCTCCACCGTGCAGACATTCGCCGACTACGTCGCCGACGGGCTGGTGGACACCGAGTTTGTGACGGTGGAGAGCGAGCACAGCGCCATGAGCGCCTGTGTCGGCGCCTCGGCGGCCGGCGCGCGGGTGATGACGGCCACGTCTCGGCCAACGGCCTGGCCCTGATGTGGGAGATCCTCTATATCGCTGCCTCCAACCGCTGCCCCATCGTCATGAGCCTGGTCAACCGGGCCCTGTCGGGCCCCATCAACATCCACTGCGACCACGCCGACGTGATGGGCATGCGCGACAGCGGCTGGATCATCCTGCTTCTCGGAGAACGGCCAGGAAGCCTACGACAACCTGATCCAGGCCGTGCGCATCGGCGAGCATCCCGACGTGCTGCTGCCCGTGGTGGTCTGCCAGGACGGCTTTATCACCAGCCACGGCATCGAGCGGGTAGAGATCTATGACGACGGCGAGGTGAAGGCATTTGTGGGCGAGTATCACCCCCAGTGGCCGCTGCTGGACCTGGAGAAGCCCAAGACCTATGGCGCCGCTGGACTTTCACGACTACTACTATGAGCACAAGCGGCAGCAGGTGGAGGCCATGGAGGATGCCCAGGCAGGTGATCCTGGAGGTGGCCGGGGAGTTCAACCGGCAGTTCGACCGGAACTACGGCCTGTTCGAGGCCTACCGGCTGGACGACGCCGAGGTGGCCATCGTGGTCGCCAACTCGACAGCGGGCACGGCCAAGGTCGTCGTCGACCAGCTGCGGGACGGAGGGCGTCAAGGTCGGGCTGCTCAAGCCGCGCGTCTTCCGTCCTTTCCCGGCGCAAGGAGATGGCCGAGGCGCTGGGTCACCTGAAGGCGGTGGCCGTGATGGACCGTTCCATCTCCTTTGGGGCGATGGACAACGCTGGCCCCCTCTTCCTGGAGATCGGTGGCGGCTCTGGCCGTGCATGGCGTTCAGGTGCCGGTAGCCGACTATGTCTACGGCCTGGGCGGGCGCGATATCCTGCCCCACGAGATCGAGGCGGTCTACCGCGACCTGCTCGGCACCGCCGAGACGGGGCAGGTGGACGCGCAGGGTCCAGTACCTGGGCGTGCGGGAATAGGGAGGGACAGATGGCAACAAGACTGGTGCCCAAGGAATTGGCCAAACGGCCCGAGCGGCTGGCGCCCGGGCCACCGGCTTGTGCGCCGGCTGCGGCGCGTCCATCGTCGTGCGCCAGGTGCTGGCGGCCATCGACGAGCCGGTGGTC
Source organism: uncultured Chloroflexia bacterium (assembly GCA_963700285.1). Lineage (GTDB taxonomy): Bacteria > Chloroflexota > Anaerolineae > JAAYZQ01 > JAAYZQ01 > CAWANP01. Next base: position 1,168,178 of record CAVOXA010000010.1, read on the forward strand.
ATCGCCAATGCCACCGGCTGCCTGGAGGTGGCGACCACCATCTATCCCTACACCGCCTGGCAGGTGCCCTGGATCCACAACGCCTTTGAGAACGCGGCGGCCACCATCAGCGGCGTCGAGGCCGCCTACCGCAGCCTGGTGCGCCAGGGCAAGATCCCGGAGCAGAACGTCAGGTTCGTCGCCTTTGGCGGCGACGGCGGCACCTACGACATCGGCCTGCAGTCCCTGTCCGGCGCGATGGAGCGCGGGCACCAGCTTCCTCTACGTCTGCTACGACAACGGCGCCTACATGAACACCGGCATCCAGCGCTCCAGCGCCACGCCCTTCGGCGCCAACACCACCACCTCGCCGGCGGGCAAGGTCATCCCCGGCAAGCAGCAGTTCCGCAAGGACCTGACGGCGATCATGGCCGCCCACGACATCCCCTACGTGGCCCAGGCCGCACCCAGCCGCTGGCGCGACCTGATGCAAAAGACGCGCAAGGCGGTGGCACTGCGGCGGGCCCGCCTTCATGAACGTGCTGGCCTCCTGCAACCGGGGCTGGCGGCACGGCACCGACGAGACCATCGAGCTCACCCAGTTGGCCGTGGACACCTGCTACTGGCCGCTCTTCGAGGTGGAGGACGGCGAGTGGCGGCTGAGCTACAGGCCCAGGGAAAAGCAGCCGGTGGAGGACTGGCTGAAGCGGCAGGGCCGCTTCCGGCACCTCTTCCAGCCGGAGAACCGGCATCATGATCGAAGAATTCCAGGCGGAGGTGGACCGGCGCTGGGAGCGGCTGCTCAAGCGTTGCGGCGAAGCGTAGAGTGGAGGAAATCCCATAGGCTGCATTACCGTCAGGCAACTATGCAGCCATCACCACTTTCTAACCCCCAAGGCAACTCAGGACTGGCGTGCCTGAAAGAGTTATGGTACCAGGCTGAGCTCCTTCTCTGCGCCAAACTGGGTCTCGTACAGGTGGGCGTAAAGGCCACCCAAGGCCAGCAGTTGGTCGTGCGTCCCCACCTCCACGAGCCGGCCCCCATCCAGCACCAGGATCTTGTCCGCCTTGAGGATGGTGGACAGCCGGTGAGCGATGACCAGGTTGGTGCGCCCTTCGAAGAGAGGCTCCAGGGCGGCCTGGATCAGCGCCTCGCTTTCAGAATCCAGGTGCGATGTGGCCTCGTCAAGGACCAGGATGCAGGGGTCTTTTAGGATAACGCGGGCGATGGCCAGCCGCTGCTTTTCTCCACCACTCAGGCGGTAGCCCCGCTCACCGACCAGAGTGTCATAGCCATCGGATAGCCCGGCGATGAAATCGTGGATGTTGGCTGCCCGGCAGGCCGCCTCCAGTTCCTCCTGGGTGGCATCAGGGCGAGCGTACAGCAGGTTGGCTCGCACGGTATCGTGGAACAGGTAGGTCTCCTGGGTGACCATCCCGATCTGGCGGGCCAGAGACTCCTGTGTCACGTCGCGCAGATCGCGGCCGTCTACCGTGATGCGGCCCTCGACCGGGTCATACAGGCGGGGAAGCAGGTAGGTAACCGTCGTCTTGCCCGCCCCGCTGGGACCAACCAGCGCGACCAGTTGTCCTGGCTGAACCTCAAAGCTCAGGTGGCGCAGCGCCCAGCGGCGGCTGGCAGCCGGACCTATGGTCGCCTCCAGGCTATCACCATTCTTCCCCCGCTCATCAGGGGCCACCTCACGCTCGTCGTCCCCGTCCAGGTAGCTGAAGGACACGTCCTGGAACCGCACGCGACCATCCACATCGCCCAGACTGACGGCCTGCGGCGGGTCCTCGATCTCCACCGGCAGGTCCAGGTACTCAAATACTCGTTCAAAGCTGACCATGGAGGTGGCAAACTCGACCTGGACGTTGGTCAGCGCCGAGATGGGGCCATAGAGTCGCACCAGGTAGGCGGCAAAAGCCACGATGGTGCCCACGGTGATGACTCCCTCCAGCACCATGTATCCGCCGGCCCAGTAGATCAAGGCCGTGCCGATGGCGCCGGCAATGCCCAGCCCCATAAAGAACCAGCGACCGACCAGCGCCTGCCGCACGCCGATGTCGCGCACGTTGCGGTTGGTCTCGCGAAAGCGGCTCACCTCCTGGCGCTGGCGGCCAAAGGTCTTGACCAGCAGGGCGCCGTTGATGCCCAGCGTCTCGCTGATGATGCTGCTCATGTCAGCGTTGTATTTCAGCGCATCCCTGCGGATGTTCCGCAGGGTGCGGCCCACACGCCGGGCAGGCAACAAAAAGAGGGGCAGTACGACGACCGACAGCAGAGCCAACCGCCATTCGATAGAGATCATCACGGCCAGGGTGGTGATGACGGTAATGCCGTTGGTCACAATGTTGGGCAGCGTGCCCGTCACAGCGTTTTGAGCGCCAACCACGTCGTTGTTAAAGCGGGAGATGATCTCGCCCGCCTTGGTGTGGGTAAAGAAGCGCAGCGACATGCTCTGCAGGTGCTCGTACATCTCCTGGCGAAGGTCAAAGATGATGCCCTCGCCCACCCGGGCGCTCAGATAGCGCTCCCCGACGCCGACAAGGCCGCTGATCAGCGGGATGGCGATCATGCCCAGGGCCAGCAGGTTCAGCAGGGCATAGTTCTGGTTGGGCAGCACATCATCGATCAGAGCGCGGTAGAGCAGTGGGGGGATCAACCCCAGGAAAGCGATCGCCACGATGGCCACTAGCATCACGATCATGGCCATCCAATAGGGCCGGGCATAGGCCAGCACCCGGCGCATCAGTCGCCGGTCGACGCGCGGCTTCCCTTTCGATTCATCGTATCTGAGGTAACTCCACCAGCCTCCGCCATGCATCATTCGCCGCTTACTCCTTTATCCACCAACCGAGTGAACTCATCTTACCACGGGATCGGCTTCCTGTCCCGGGCCCCCCCCGGTGGGGCTGCCTTCGGACAAGGTCGCCACTGGGGACATTCTCAAAAACCGCATGGGGACGATGAGTCACCGCCAGTGTAGCTACAGATCATCACCGTGTCAAATCCGTACGCTACCGCCTCGAACACAAACAGTCTCACCCTGCCCCACCTCCGTCAGGTCTGCAACATTGGCGTTCATCGGAGATTGTAGGATGGACAGATCGACCTCCAAGACAGAAGGACGACGGACGACAGGCTACGGACGATGGATGTCGAAGGGTGGCCTATCGTCTATCGTCTACAGTCTGTCGTCTATGGTCTACCGACCGCCGTCGCTATCCCCGCTCGCCGATGACGACATCCAGATCCTGCACCTGTCCAGCGCGCACAATACGCAGGGGCACCGACGCGCCGGCCCGGTCACCGCTCAGCAGAACTTGTAGGGCATCGTGGTGGGGCACGGGCTGGCCGTCAAGGGAGACGATGGTGTCTCCCAAGAGCAGTCCCCCCGCCTCGGCGGGGCTGCCGGGCTTGACCTGCACCAAGAGCAGGCCGGTTTCCTGGCCGAGCTGCTCCGCCAGGTTCGCCGGCAAGCGCACCGGCTGGATGCCGATGCCCAGGTAGCCGCGGCGCACGCGGCCATGGACCAGGATCGTCTCCACCACGCGCTGCACAGTTGCGGACGGCACCGCCAAGCTGACGCCACGCAGCAGCGCCGAGGTGTTGAGTCCTAGCAGATGGCCGCCGGCATCGACCAGTGGCCCGCCCGAGAAACCAGGATACATGACCACGTCTGTCTGCAAGTAGTGATCCAGTTTTCCGCCAGCCGGCGTGCGCCACTCCTGACTCAGGGCGCTGACGATGCCCAGCGCAGCCTGGACCGTTTGGCCCGGCCGGCCCAGGGCCAGCACGAGGTGGCCTACACGCAGGTGATCCGCCGGGGTCCACGAGGCCGGGGTCAATCCTCCAGCCTCGGCTCGCAGTACGGCAAGGTCCGTCGTTGGATCGCGGCCAACGAGTGTCGCCGGTACAGCCTGGCCATCTGGCAGGCCCACGCGGATGCTCTCGTCCCGCCGGACCACGTGATGGGCGGAGACGATGATGCCATCCTCCGACCAGACGACACCAGTTGCCGGCAGCCGGCGCCGGGCCTCTACCCGTACAGCGCTCCCGCCCCCGGCCTCGACGACGCTGGCCATTGCGGCCGATAGATTGCTCAACAATTCTGCCATTCCTCAACCTCCCATTCCTGTTTTGCCTGCCAGTATAGCAGATGAAAGCACCCGGCACATCCCCCATATGGGGGGCCGGGACCTGGAGGTATGGCTAGGGTGGTCCTGGAAAAAAGGAGGGGGTTAGAGGACAAGCAACCCCATCCGGGTAGCCCGGACGACAGCCTCGGTACGGCTCTGGGCCCCCAGCTTGCCCAAAATGGCGTTGACGTGAAACTTGACCGTGTGGTCGCTGATGCCGAGCTGCAGGGCGACGGCCTTGTTCGACAGACCTTCGGCCAGGAGCTGGAGGACCTCCTCTTCCCGGGGCGTCAAGGCCTCGACCAGAGGCTCGTCCTCCCGATCCCTGGCCGGCAGGATGGCCGGGGCCAGGATTGGGTCGAATACCACCAATCCCTGGGCAACAGCCCGCAGCGCGGCCGTCACGTTCTCAGGATCCGAGTCCCGAAGCAGCATCCCCTGTGCTCCTGCGCTCCAAACATCGGCGACCAGGGCATCGTCGGGCAGCAGCGCGAGGACAGGCAGGATGTCGCCGGACAGATCGTGCAGAGGGCCAGTGTCCGCGTCCCAACCCAGGTCCCATAGGACAGCGTCGGGCTGGTACACGGCAGCGTCGCCGGACAGATCCAATCCCGGAGCAACCTGTCCAACGACAACACATCCTTCATGAGCGGCCAGCAGAGCCGCCAGCCCGGCCCGGGCCAGCGGATCGTCGGCCACAACGAGTACGCGTACCTCATCCATACCGTTTCACGCCTGAGGCTGGACCGGTGTTCCTGAAACCAGTCCAGTCCGAGTTCCAGCTTGACTGATAGGTTACGATTATATAAGATACCTGCCAGATTGGCAATGTCAGGCACAAGCGTACAGAAGAGGCAAAATGGGCTACTTTGACGACAGGAAACACGCGGAAGAGTATATCGAGATGGCCGAAGGATATGATGCCCGGGAATTGATCGAGGTCCTGCAAAGGTATTTGCCAGAGGGCGCGACATTGCTTGAACTGGGAATGGGACCGGGAACGGATCTGGATCTCCTCAGCCAGATCTACCAGGTGACGGGCTCGGATAGTGCCCAGACCTTTCTCGACATCTATCGCGAACAGAACAGCGAGGCAGACTTGATGCTGCTGGATGCCGCGACCCTCGACACGGACAGGAAATTCGACGGGATCTACTCGAACAAGGTGCTGCACCACCTGACAGAGGACGAGCTGGCACAATCTCTTCTCAGGCAAAAAGCCACCCTTAATCCACAAGGCATCTTGTTCCATTCCTTCTGGTATGGAGAAGAGGAGGAGTTCTTCCATGGGTTGCGATTCAGGCAATACACAGAGGAGATGCTTCTCCGCATTATTAAACCGCATTTTGAGGTACTGGCCATGGAGAGATATACAGAGATGGAGGACGATGACTCTGTCTATCTCGTACTCCGAAAGCGCTAGAGGTAGAGCAGATCTCGGCGAGCCCAGCAGACGCTGCTAGCGCAGCAGCGCCTGCTCCAGTTGGCTCGCCGCCCCGGCGTCCAGAAGCCAGGTGAGCACGCCCGCCGTGGGGCAGATCCTCTGGGCTGGCAGGCCTCCATCCTCCCCCTCTAGCACAGCTTGCACGATGTCAGCCTTGGCGCTGCCTGTTACCAGGAACCAGATATGCCGCGCGGTGTTGATGGCCGGTAGGGTGAGGGTCACACGGCTGGCCGGGCGGCCCTCGTAGTGGGCTTCCACGGCGAGAGCCAGACGCTCGCTCTCCTGCAGCGCGCCGGATCCGGGAAAGAGTGAGGCCGTATGGCCATCGCCGCCTACCCCCAATAGTATCAGGTCGAAGCGGGTCCGCGGCCCGCAAAAGTAATCGTTCAGACCCCGCTCATAGGCCCTCGCTGCCGCCCCCGGCTCAAGTTCGCCCCGTACTCGGTGGACGTTGCCGGCGGGGATGGGCACGTGGTCGAGCAGCGTGTCGCCGGCCAACCGGTAGTTGCTGCCAGGGTCGTCGGGCGGCACGCACCGCTCGTCGCCCCAGAAAAGGTGGACCTGCGCCCAGGGGATCTGCCCCCGATCTGGTTCCACGGCCAGCAGCCGGTACAGCGCCCCTGGGGTCGAGCCCCCGGATAGCGCGACGCTAAAGCGCCCTCTTGACTCCGCTGCCTCGCGGGCCAGATCGGTAAAGCGCCGAGCCGCTTCGCGGGCCAGCGCTGGCGGGTCTGGAAAGATCACGATCTCGGGATTCATCACAATTTCCTCCACAGGGCCGTCGCCTCACTCCCAGCTTTCTGGAAACCAAAGCGCTGGTATAGCCTTTGGGCCTGTTTGTTTTCTTCCTGCGTGTTGAGGGCGATGTAGCGCACGCCAGCCTGCTGGAAATAGCGCATCGCCTCCGCCATGAGCCTGGAGCCGATGCCCCGGCCCCACCAATCGGGGTGAACCGCCACACGGATCAGGTGCCCGTGGCTCTGATCCTCTATGGAGCAATAGCAATAGCCCACCACGGCATCAGTGGCTGTCGCCACGACAAAGTAGGGCAGAGATTCTCTCCACCGCCTGAGCGACTCCAGCGAGTTGCGCCAGCGGGGATGAAAACTCGGCGAGTCCAGCGCGACCAGAGCCCCATAGTCGGCAGGCTGGACAGGGCGAACTATGACGTCCTGATTTCCCGCCACCGGAATCGACCAGCCGCTCTTTTCAAAGGTGACGATGTGGCTGATCAGACAGAAGCCTCGTTCCTGGAGCGGATCTAGCAGCCATGCGGCCGATCCGGTATAGGAGAGAGCCGTGATTCCCCCCTGGCGCAGATGGGTGACACAGGGAGGCAGTAGAAGGTCCAACCAGAACGCGACGTCTACCCCGTCGGTCAGGCCAGCAGCGGCCAGACTTCCCTGCTGGGGGAGGCGGACGGCCCAGGCCAGAAAACCCTTGATCTGGCCGGCCTCCTCGGCCAGCAGAAACGGCTCTTGAGACAAATAGTTCCCCAGAGAGGACTCGCTGAATTGCAGGACCACCCGCTGCGCATCCGCCAGCAGATGCCTCAACGGGCCTTCATCAGCCGGCGAAGCCTGGCGCACCAGCCATGATCCTCCCATCTGCATCTCACCCCACCCAACCCAATGCTAGCCGCCCCTGGAGTAGTGCTCGGCGCAACCATGGCGCCAGATGCGGCCGGCTTGGGCCAAAAAATCTTCCGCTTCTACCGGCCCCCACGTCCCAGGCTGGTACTCGGCCAGGACAGGCGCATCGGGTCGCTGCCAGCCGGCCAGGATCGGATCGATCAAACTCCAGGCCAGCTCGATCTCGTCGGCGCGGGCAAAGAGGGCAGCATCGCCCTGCATCGCGTCCAGCAGCAGCCGCTCGTAGGCCTCCGGCAGCGCCGCCGCGCCAAAGTCCTCGGCATAGTGAAATTCCATATCCACCGGACCGGGACCTGCATCCCGACGCCAGGCTCCTTGGCCTCAAAACGCAGGTGGATGCCCTCGTCCGGCTGGAGGCAGAGGGAAAGGACATTGGGCGTCATCTCTGCTGCCGGGTACCTGGGGGAACATCAGGTGCGGCACGCCCTTGAACTGGATGGCGATCTCGGTTGTCTTGGCCTGTCAGGTACTTGCCGGAGCGCAGGTAAAAGGGCACGCCCTGCCAGCGCCAGTTGTCGACAAAGAACTCGAGCGCGGCATAGGTCGGCGTCTGCGAATCGGGCGCCACCCCTCCTCGGCAAGGTAGCCCTCGTACTGCGCCGCACACTTTCTGCCGCCGCGATCCGGGTCGCCCGCAGGACCTTGACCTTCTCGTCCCGCAGGGCATTGGCCTCAAAGAGGGCCGGGGGCTCCATGGCCGTCAGAGTGAGCAGCTGCAGCAGGTGGTTCTGGAACATGTCGCGCAGCACACCGGCCTTGTCGTAGTAACCGGCCCGATGCCCCACGCCAACGCTCTCGGCCACCGTGATCTGCACGTGATCCACATAGTTCCGGTTCCACAGCGGCTCAAAGATGGCGTTGGCAAAGCGGAAGGTCAGGATATTCTGGACCGTTTCCTTGCCCAGATAGTGATCGATGCGGTAGACCTGGTCTTCATCGAACACGGCGTGGACCTGCTCGTTGAGGTCGCGGGCGCTCTCCAGGTCGCGGCCGAACGGTTTTTCGATGATGATGCGCGTCCAGCCCTGGCTGTGGTTCAACCCGGCCTGGCCCAATTGCTCGACGATGATGGGATAGAGCGTAGGCGGGGTGGCCAGGTAGAAGAGCCGGTTGCCCCCAGTGCCCTGCCTCGGCATCGTTCCGGCCAGGCGCTCCGCCAGGCGGCGGTAGGTCTCGGGATCGTCGTAGCTACCGGCCAGGTAGGTAAGTCGATGCTCTGCCTGGGACCAGAGGTCGCAGACGTTCGGCTTGAGCCGGGCATAGTCCAACACGCCTTCATACAGCCGGAGGCGAAAGTCATCGTCGGACATGGGGCTGCGCGCTACCCCCACGACCTGGCTCGCATCGGGTAGGAACCCCTCACAGCCAAGGCTGTGCAGCGCTGGCACCAGTTTCCGGCGTGTCAGATCGCCCGACGCGCCAAAGATTACGGTCGTTGATGGTTCTGCTTTCTGCAACATTGCTTGTTTCTCCCTTGATCAGGGACAGAGCTCTCCGCTACGACTCGCTCTTTCCCCACAACACACTGCGCGTAGCGTATTCTTTGGCAGGGAGATGCAACACGCAACACGCACTAGGCAACACGTATCGCGCATCATGTCACGGAACCTGCCAGCAGGTTCAGCCCCCCAACCACATCGTCCCCCAGGTGAAAGCGGATCACCCGCCGCCCGCTGTCCAGCAGCGCCTGCTTGTCGCCCAGCGCCTGGGCCATCTTGAGCACGCCAAAGCTCATGGTCGATTCCGGCGAGCCCGCCTCGTCCGGGATGGCACGATCCTGCGAGTCGTCGGCCGTGAACTGGATGAACAGGCCGTTGCCGGCGTCGCCCTTGTGCAACTGGCCGGTGGAGTGCAGGAATCGCGGCCCATATCCGACCGTCGTCGCCAGCTTGAGATGGTCGCGCAGCCGGGTGCGCAGCGCCAGCAATGCCGCATCGGTCTCGGCCGTTGGCTGGACGTAGGCCTGTAAGGAGATATAGTCGCCAGCCTGGGCTTGGGCCAGAAACGCTTGCAGTTCTTCGCCAGCCAACGGCGCCGGTTCGTCCTGGGGCAGTGCCCCTGTTTCGGCGTAGGCGGCGATGGCACTCGCGGGCCAGCACCTTGGCCGCCTCGACGTTGGGCTGGTCGAAGGGATTGATGCCCAGGCGATGGCCGGCCACCGCCGTCGCCATCTCCCACAGGAAGAACTGCTCCCCCAGGTCGTACAGGTCCCGCAGGCGCAGGCGCACCACCGGATGCCCGGCATCCTCGAGGGCCTGCACAGCCTCGTCGTAGGTATCGTCGCCGTCCAACCGCAGGTAGACGAACAGCCGGTCGTCGCCATAGACATCAGGCGCGCCCAGCGGCTCGCCGACCACGGGCAGGATGCCCTTGCCCTCCTTGCCGGTGCTCTCGGCGATGAGCTGCTCCACCCAATCACCAAAGTTGCCAAGCCGCGGCGAGGTGACAAAGGTCACCTTGTCCCGGCCAGCCTTGGCCAGCTCACCCAGGATCGCGCCCAACCAGGCGCCGTTGTTGTCGCCATCCACAGGGCAGTTGCACGGCTCACAGTTGCAGGCCATGGTCAGCGCCTGCTCCAGCAGCGTCTCTACGTCCACTCCCACCAGCGCCGCCGGCACCAGCCCAAAGTAGGACAGCGACCGAGTAGCGCCCGCCGATGTTGGGATCGTTGAGGAAGGTAGTGCGAAAGTCGTAGCGAGCGGCAAGTTCAGCCAGCTTGCTGCCAGGATCGGTGATGGCCACAAAGTGCTCCCCTGCCCGCTCAGCTCCCAGGGCATCAGCCGTCCAGTTGTAGAAAGTACTTGAAGAAGGACAGGGTCTCAGCCGTGCCACCCGACTTGGTGGACGACGATGAACAGCGTACGGGCCGGATCGAGCCGCTCGGCGTGGGCCAGGACTGCCCCTGGATCGGTGCTGTCCAGCACGGCCAGGTTGAGGGCTTGGGCGACCTGGCCGCCAAAGACCTGGCTAAAGACCTCGGGCGCCAGGCTCGAGCCCCCCATGCCCAGCAACAGGACGTCGGTGTATCCCTCGGCCATCACCGCCTCCGACCAGGGCATTCAGGCGGTAGGCCTGCGCTCGCATCGCTTCGGCGATGTGCAGCCAGCCCAGCCGGTTGGTGATCTCGGCGGGCTCTGGCTTCCACACCGTATAGTCGTGGGCCCAGATGCGGGCCACGATCCGGTCCTCCACCATCTCTTCCAGCGCCGCGTCCACCAAGGGCTGGTACTCCCCCAGGCTGGCCGACCGCCGCTGCCACTCATTCAGGAGACGCTCTCGTTTTTCGGCGATGCTGGCCACCAGCGACTCAAAGGCCTTGGCAAAGGAAGCAACGCCCTCGTCCTGCAATCCTTGGGTGATGGCCTCCAGGTCTACTCCCAGGCCGGCCAGTCCTGCCAATTGGTCACGGGCTTCCTCCAGATCGCGCTCCAGGGTAAGCGAGACGGTGCCATGATCCATGAAGGCATCGAGCGTAGCCGGCGGCACCGTATTGACCGTATCGGGGCCGATGAGCGCTTCCACGTACAGCGTGTCAGGGTAGAGCGGGTTCTTGGTACCGGTACTGGCCCACAGGGGGCGCTGGACGCGAGCGCCCTGGGCGGCCAGGCGTTCCCAACGCTCGCCGCCAAAGACCTCGCGGAAGCGGGCATAGGCGACCTTGGCGTTGGCAATGGCGATCTTGCCGGTCAAAGGATGGAGGCTGGAGATTGGAACTCGAGGGCCTCCAGATCACGGTCCACGGCGGTGTCCACGCGGCTGACAAAAAAGGAGGCGACGGAGGCAACCCTGGACAGATCGCCCCCGGAAGCGGCCAGCCTTTCCAGGCCAGCGATGTAGGCGTTGGCCACGGCGTCATAGTGGGCCAGAGAGAACATGAGGGTGACGTTGATATTGATGCCCTCACCGATGAGCGTCTCGATGGCCGGGATACCCGCGGGCGTGGCCGGGACCTTGATCATGACGTTGGGTCGGTCCAGGAGCGGCAAAGAGCCGCCGCGCCTCGGCGATCGTGCCCTCGGTATCATGGGCCAGCTCGGGGCTGACCTCCAGGCTGACATAGCCGTCGCCGCCACCGGTCCGGTCGTACACCGGTCGCAGCAGATCAGCAGCACGCTGAATATCCTCAATGGCCAGCGACTCATAGATCTCTTCCACCACCTTGCCCTCGGTCACCAATTCCCCCAAAGCCTCGTCATAGTCGGCGCTGCCGGCGATCGCTTTTTCAAAAATGGACGGGTTGGAGGTGACACCCGTTACCCCTGCCTCAATAAGCGCCTGGAGTTCGCCTGAATCCAGTAGCGCCCGCCGGATGTTGTCGTACCAGATCGACTGGCCCAGAGTGGCCAGTTCGTGTAGCTTTGTCATCATGATCCTCCGATTGACCTACGATTTCTTTCTGAGCAACGACTTGGCTGCCATCGCTGCACCAACAATGCCTGCTTCGTTCAAGAGTTGGGCTGGCACAACATCGGCCTGGGTATTGAGCAAGGGCAGGAACTTGTGGTGATTCTTGCTGGCACCACCCCCCAATACGAACAGGTCTGGGGAAAAGAGAACCTCCAATGCTCCCAAGACGTCATTCACCCGTCCTGCCCACTCGCTCCAGCCCAGTCCCTCCCCCTTGCGAGCCCGGTCGGACGCATAGTCCTCCATCTCGACAGCACAATGTGCGCCACACATGAGATGCATGTGCCCCAATTCGGTATTTGGCAGAAGCGTTCCACCAACAAAGATGGCGCTGCCGATACCGGTGCCGAGGGTAAGCACAAAGATAATACCCCTGCGCCCCCGTCCTGCGCCGAACCTCATCTCGGCAATGCCAGCGGCATCGGCATCGTTGAGCAGCCGCACGGGGCAACCGGTCGCCTTTTCCAGCAGCTTTCTGCCGTTGACGCCGACCCATGAGTCGTCAACGTTGGCCGCGCTGTAGACGACGCCCTTTTTGACCACCGCCGGGAATGTGCAGCCGATGGGGCCTGTCCAGCGGAAATGGCGGGCAATCTTTGCCACTGTGCCGGCTACGGCATCGGGCGTGGATGGCTGCGGGGTCGAGATTCGGCGGCGTTTGGTCGCCAGCGTCCCTTTTTTGACGTCAACCAACGCGCCCTTGATGCCAGAACCCCCAATATCAACTCCCAGAATCTCCATACCATTCTCCTCCAGGAACAGGCTCAGACGATAGGGTTGGTACCCGAGTTCCCGACTCGTCAGGGCTACTCACTCGATGGGTATCCAATAACGTCCTTGGAAAAGCCCTCCCGGCCGGGCCTGAAGCCCATTGAATGAAACCAGGTCGAAGGACGGGTCAAAGGCATACCCAAGCTGATGGTACACCTCGGGCGGGATGCCAATGTCGGCCAGATAGAGTTCGCAGGGCAGCCCCCGCAGCCCTGTTTTGGGCAGGGCCAGGGTCAGCGTACGTTCGGGCCGCACCATACTGCCAGGCGCCTCGCCCGTCGCCGCGTTGAGGCCGGAGGGCACGTCCAGGGAAAGGACTCGGGCTGCGTATTTGTTGCAGAGATCGATCAGATCGGCCGCCCTCCCCCGGGGTGCCCCGCGCAGGCCGTAGCCGATCAGCGCATCCACGACGAGATGCGCATCCTGGATCGACGCTTGGGCCAGAGCCCCATCCAGCGGGTGGAGGCCGGCTGATTGCAGGATACCAAGCTGGCGGCCGGCAGATCCCTGCAAGACGCTGGCGTCCCGTCCGAGCACCAACCGAACATCGATGCCGTGGTTGTGCAGGTTTCGTCGTTTGACCCCCTCCGGTTCTGGGTTCTGACCTTGCGGCGGCGGCGCGCATCCAGACTGGCGGCCCGCCGCCGCGAGGCAGAGTAGGTCTTTCGAACTTTGGCCTCCAGACGCCATCAGGTGTCATTTCCATACCTGAAAACGATTGCACCGGTCGTGGAGCAAGCAGAGACGAGCACTTATACCTTCCAGTCAGCCAGATAAGGTACGTCGCGGTCCTTCACCCTGGCCCCGAGGGCAGGATGCATCGACATATCGGGCGAATACCTGCTGGCCGGGACCGTCCTGCCCAGCGCCTCAGCCATCGCCCGGACGTGGTGCGGCGCCGCCCCACAGCAGATGCCGATGTAGCTGACGCCCATGTCCCGCGCCGCCACCGCAAAATCGGCCATTTCAAACCGCGTGCTGGTAAAAGGCTCCAGGGCAATGGGGAACCCACGCTCCTCGCCCTCATTCTGCAGGACGGCAAAGGTCGGCTGCTCCTCGGTCGTCCGGTAGGGGACCGGCAGTGCGGAAACGTAGCCGTCGACCGCTTCCCGGACCTCTTTTATCATTGGCAGCAGCGTGTCAGGCCCCCTGGAGCAGTTGAGCCCGACGACTTCTGCCCCCCGATCTTGGACGATCTTGCAGGCTTCTGGAAAGGCATAGCCATCTTTGCTTTGGTCGTGGATGGAGCCAAAGGCGACCATGATCGGCAGGTCGAATTGTTTGGCCACATCTACAGCAATGATCGCCTCACCCAAATAGTCCAGGGTTTCGGCCACGATAAAGTCCACACCTTCGTCAGCGGCCCAGCCGACCTGTTCCTCGTACATCTGACGGACATCTTTGCCCGTATCTTTGGGATTCCGGTGGTCATACACCCACGTATTGCTGATGTTGCCCGCCACCAGGGCGTCGCCCTCCGCGGCAACCTCTCTGGCCAACCGCACCGCTTGGCGGTTGAGCGCCTCCAGGTCACCCTCCCGGCCGATGGTTCTCAGCTTATCGCGGTAGGCATAGTAGGTCAGCGCCAACATGACATCTGAGCCCGCCCACAGAAACTCCCGGTGAAGCTGCCGCACGGCTTCGGGATTGTCCAACACCACCTCGGGCACGTAGGCCCCAGCCTGAAGATAGCCACGCCGTTCTAGCTCGAATAAATAGCCCTCAGCGGCCAATACGACGCCCGTCTCCAGTCTCTCCATTAACCCGACTTTGTCACCCATTACTGGCTCCTCGTAGCATTTGATTCAGGGCACAGCCCTGCCCGTCTGTAGATTCTCACGCCTGGCAGCCGCCGTCGCGGGCCAGGCGGGTCACACCTATCCACCAATCAGGATCGCCCGGGCGGGCGCGCCGTCGCCGGCCTCGATCTTGAGGGGAAGACAAACAAGCTGGTAGAGCCCCGGCGCAATCTGGCACAGATCCAGCGCTTCCACCACGACCAACCCGGCGCCCAGCAAGATCTGGTGTGGAACGATCAGGTCGTCAAAGGGCGCCACCGCCAGATAGTCCACGCCCACCAGGCGGACGCCATGATCGATCAGCCAATGGGCGCCATCCCGCGTGACCCCAACATAGTTCTCATCAAACTCACGCTCGCCCCGCATCCAGCGTTCAGAGTTACGGGTGCGAAAAAGCAGGCGCTCGGTGCCAGGAGGGATAGACAGTCCATCTAGTACGCCGGCAGAGATTGCGTCGACCTCCAAGCAATGGACAACCAGCGAGGGCCCGACCAACAGGCTCAGATCCATGACATCGACCCCTGCAGCGCCAGGAACAAAGTGAGCCGGTGCATCCACATGTGTGCCGGTGTGGGAACTGATCTCCAGACGGCTGACGGTCGACCGGTCTCCCCGATCCAGGTGTGACCGGTGGCTGATGCCGATAGAGGGGTGGTCCGGCCAGACGACGAGCGACTCAGAGATAGACAGCGAGATATCATAGATGGCCATGTCATACTCCCTAACTTCTACCGTAGACGGGAACCGCAGCCCCACTTACCGCCCGCGCGGCATCCGAGGCCAAAAAGAGCATGACGTCGGCGATAGCCTCAGGCGGCACCCAGCGGCTGTGATCCGCCGTGGGCATGGCCTGGCGGTTCTGCGGCGTATCGATGGTCCCCGGCAGTACGCAGTTCACATTGATCCCTTGCTGCCAGGAGTTCCGCGGACAGGCTCTCCACCAGCCGCACGATGCCGCTCTTGGAGACACTGTAGGCAGAGGCATTGGCCCCACCCTTTAGCGCCGCACGCGCCGCCACGTGGACGATCTTGCCCGAACCTTGCGCCAGCATGGAGGGCGCCACCGCCCGGCTGAGGACAAAGGCCGTCCGGGCATTCAGGTTGAGCATGAAATCCCAGGTCTCCAGCGAGGTCTCCTGGACCGGCGTCCCGGCACGGTAACCGCCAACCGTGTTGGCCAAAACGTCGATGCGGCCAAAGCGATCCAGTGCGGCCTGCACCGCACCTTCCACGGACTCGGCATCGGTCGCGTCCACAGAGCCAAGCAGCAGATATTTCGGCGAACCGGCCAGTTCCGGGAAAAGCCCGGACAGCCGCTCTGGCTTGCGGTCCGGTAGCACGAGGCTGGCGCCAGCCTCGTAGAACGCCCGGGTAACCGCCTGGCCAAGATTGCCAGATGCCCCACTGACCATCACAATCTGATTGGAAAAGTCAAACATTAGGATACGCTCCTTTACAGTCCAAGTCCGTAACAAGCAGCACCAAAAAGCGCTGTCCTGTCATTGAGAATGACGTACACCGGTATCTGGGCCAACAGATCGGCAAACCGCCCCTTGTTGACAAAGGAAGCCATAAAGGTCCCATCTTTCAGCTTGGCCAAGATCTTGGGTGGAATACCCCCGCCGAGATAGACGCCGCCGGTGGCCATGACCTTTAGGGCCAGGTTGCCCGCTTCTGAACCCAGGATAGAGACAAAGGTGTTGAGGGTGGCGATACTCAGATCGCACTCACCATCCATCGCTTTCTGGACGATGACGGGTGTTGGATCTGCGGCCTTGCGCAGCGCCTTTTTCATCTCTGGCGATTCCTCGGCAAAGCGCTGCTTCTTGAGAAAAGCATAGATATTGGGCAGACCCTTGCCTGAGCAGACCCGTTCATAACTTACGTGGCCGAACTTGCCCATCAGGTAGCGCAGCAACCGGATCTCCAGCAGGTTGGTCGGGGCAAAGTCGGCGTGTCCTCCCTCTGAGGGGATTACGTAAAAGTTGCCGCCCCGATCACAAAGGACAGCCTCGCCCAACCCGGTTCCGGGCGCAAGAACCACCTTCGTGCCGATTCCGGGAGACGCGTCGTTGAGGGGAAAAAGGTCTTCCTCCGGCAGATTCGGCACCCCATAGGCCGTTGCCTCCAGGTCATTGAGCAGCTTGACAGAGCCAAGGCCAAGTGACTCCTGCAGGATTGGCTCGCTAATACTCCAGGGCAGGTTGGTAGCATCCGCCCTGCCCTGGACCACCGGCCCGGCCACACCAAACACGGCTTTGTCTATCGAGGCACCCGCGTCCGCCAGAAACTCGGCAACGACGGATCCCAGATCAGCATAGTCTGCACTCTTGAAGGTAGCCTGCGCCAGGGGGATGAGCCTATCCTCGGGCGAAAAGAGAGCCAGGTTGGTTTTGGTACCACCGATGTCGCCAGCAAGCAGCATCTCTGCACACTCCTTACTACCTTGTGAGGTACAATCCCTTGAGGCCAGATTATTATGATTAGGATAGCACAAAATCGGCTTTTTGTCAATTTCTACCTTGGACCGGCAGGAGCTAGATAGAGCCAGCTCCCCACTCCTGGCTCAAGGTCGGCGCGCTGACCTCGAACACCCTTGCGGCGAAGGCCAGAAGGCGCGCCTCGGCGCCCCCGTCTCCCACCAATGCCTCGTAGGGCAAGATCGCGCCCTGCCAGCCCTCCGTGTGCCAGCTGGCCCCCTCGGGCAGCGCCTCGCCCAACAGGGCAGCCCCCTCAAAGGGCCAGGGATTGCTGTAGAAATAGGGAGCGACGTCAGGGCTGCCAGGATAGAAGCCCAGATTGAGCTGGGCAGGGATCTGTTGCACCTCGCCCTGCTCCTCGTGCTCCTGGACACGAGTTCCAAACCACTCGAAGGCCAGGTCAAAGCCATGGGGCCAGAGTTGGACCGGGCCGATCTCGCCGCTCAATGTGGCCCGATGCGCCTTGAAAATCCGATCTGCGTTTACCAGGACCGTAAGGAATCTGCTCGCCTGGGCTGGATCGTATTCGCGCGGATCGTCATTTTCGAACTTGGATCGATCAACCTCACCCCGCAGGCCCAGCCTGCCCACAGCACCCAGAACGTCATCGGCCAGCGCAGTCGACGGTCTGCCATCCAGCAGGCTGAACGCATCTGCCTCCTGGCCATCGACCAGGAGGAGGATCTTGTGTTCCACCAGATCCATCTTTAGGCAGAGTTCACCACCATCTGGCAGTGTCACCTTGTCGGTGATCAGACCGTCCGGCAGTACCTTCAAGCTGATGTGCCACCACTTGGGATGGAACTCGCCATGAATTCGCGGCACAACCGAGATGACACGGCTATAGAGCTGCAGGGTCTCGCGCGTCGGTTCAAAACCCGCCAATGGCGGGAAATCGATTTCATCTAACATAACAGAGACTCCATGATGTTTGCGGCTGCCAAAAAAGTGTCCAGCCGGGAAGAACGGGCTCGGGGGCACAAAGAAGGCAGGAGGCTATAAGCCCGCTGCTTGTCACCTGCTGAGGAACAGATGAGATTAACTGACAGCGCTCACCGCTGCCAAAAGAGCCTCAAACTCCTCACGGCATTCGCTGCAGCGGTTCAGGTGATCCTGCACCAAGGGCATTGCCTGGGCAGCATCTTTGCCGGCCAGCGACATATCCACAAACTGGTCCATCTGTTCAAAGCACTCGGCGCAGCCGATCTCATCCGGACGGGTCGTAGCAATTCCCCTGGCCATCTGCTTGAGCAGGTCCGGATCGAGCCCCGTAACTGAGGCAGCCGGCTCGGCGCCGAGGATCATATTTTTGAGCGACTGCCAGTTCAGCTTCATGCCCATTCCCTTCTCTGTATCTTCTGTATCTGGACGCAGGGGCCGCAGCAGGTCTTACCCCGATGTCCCAAAAGCGGACAATACCTCTTTCGGCGTCAAGCCCTCTGCTTCCATCTTGCTCTTGAGCCTCTGGCGCGCATCGTGGAGCAGTTTGTAGAGTGCATTCCGGTTCATTCCCATCCGGCGAGCGACCTCCTCCAAGGGCATGCCCTGGACCCGCACCGCAACCAGGGCATGGCGCTGTTTGTCGGTTAGTTCGGTAGCAATGAATCGCTGCAGGGTCTCCAAAAAGATCCGCTGCGTGGCCTGCTGGTCCGGCCCGGCCGAGGGATCGATCATCATTTCGGGCACAAAGTCCAGGTCGTGGGCCTCGATGATACCATCCAGGGACACGTCCTGCCAGCGGCGCCGGCGCAATTCGGTAAAGGCCACGCGCACGACAATCTTTTGCGCCCAGGTGGTGAACTTGCTTTCGCCGCGAAAGGTATCCAGCGCATTCAGGATCTTGAGGAGGGCATCCTGCACAAAATCCTCGATGAGGCTATCGTCGACGTTTGAGGAGCTGGCCAGGGAATAACGCAATCCGCGCACCAGAAAAGCGCGGAGATCGGCAAGGGCCGCCGATTGCTCCGGCCCTTGCAGGTCGGCCAGCCATTCTTGATTGGAACGTTCCCGCATAGCGCAAGCTCCCTCCAAATAGCTCACCACATTATAGCATCTACTTTGTCACCCGACAATACGGGTGATCGCAGAATTCGGCATGGCACAAGGATGAAACTACAGCAGCCAGTGTTCGTATAGGGGCATGGTAGAAAAGAAGACTCAGAGAGCAAGAGAGGGGGTACAATTGTGGTAGATCGTATCGTTCGTGCCATTCGGCTGGATTGGACCGTATTTCGCGAGATCGCGCAAGACCGGGAGGCGATGAAGCAGGCGGCCATC
This sequence comes from uncultured Chloroflexia bacterium, assembly GCA_963700285.1. Lineage (GTDB taxonomy): Bacteria > Chloroflexota > Anaerolineae > JAAYZQ01 > JAAYZQ01 > CAWANP01. The sequence goes on from CAVOXA010000010.1 coordinate 1,187,130, forward strand.
ATCGTCGTTGTGGTCAGTTTTCTGGCAGCCCTGGGAGGCGCTGGAACCCAGCTCATAGCCCAAGTTGATGCAGGCGCCGCCTTCTTTGGCTTTTTCGTCGACTGGATGGTCAACGGCATCCTCATCGGCTGGATCGGCTGGTCGATCCTGACCTACCTGGTCGGGACACTCCTGTTCAAGGGCCAGTCCGACATTCAGGAGATGATGCGTGTTCTGGGCTTTGCCAGCGCCCCGAGGCTCTTGGGGCTCCTGGGCTTTTTGCCCTGCATTGGGTGGATCTTTCCTTTTGTAGGCATGATCCTGGCACTGATCGCCGGGGTCATTGCCATCCGCGAGGCCATGGATTTCGATACAGGGAAGGCCATCATCACCGTCGTGATCAGTTGGGGGGTGTCCATCTTGACAGCCCTGCTCATCAGAGGCATATTCGACCTGGCATTTGGGCTGCTGTAGGGCAGGGGGGGCTGGCCTGTCACCGAGCAATTGAAATCACCAAGAATCCTCACCATCAGGGAGTTAGAGATCGTCATAGCCCCGGTTCGCCGAGCAATCTCTATCGTGTCCCCCGCGTGGTCGCCATGGCCGTGCGAGACGAGGATATAGTCGGCCTCGACCTCATCGGCGCTGACATCCTCCAGAGCATTCCCATTGAGGAAAGGGTCGAGCAACAACTCTGTCTCCCACAGAAACGCCAAAGCAGGCATGGCCGTGGTACGTAAGCTCTACAACAGACATGGACTCACCTCCAGAGTAGAATTCGGCTGAGAGTGGACTATACCATAGTCTAACTTTACTTGACAAGGGGTTGCGTTTGGGATAGGATTGCTCGACGTGCAAAAGATACCACCTGCCCTGTCACGGGGCATGTCTATCGTCTTTGTTGGGATACGATTGCTTGATATGAAAAAGCTGCTTCCAGCCCTCTCGCGGGGCATGCTAGTCTTGGGGTTCGTACTCATCCTAGCTGGTTTGGGATGGGGCATCTGGACGCGCCTCAACGCACCGCCGCCGCCCGTCATCAGCGACCAGGGAGCCATCGTGCTGGCTATCACCGCGCCTATCCGACCCACGGATACCGGGCCTGAGCCTGAAGCAGCTCTGCCAACTGCGCCAGAGCCAACCAGGGCAGCCCCCACAAATACCCTGACACCATTTCCAACCCAAACACCGCCAGATAGTGGGGCGACACCAGCTCTGCTGCCCTCGTTCCCTGATGCCACAAGTACCGCAGATCCGGCGCCAACAGCGACACCGACGGCACAACCACCCGAGAACACACCCCGGCCTACGGCAACGCCTACGCCGACACCCACCCTGCCGCCCATGGCCGAGGAGCCGCCTTCACGTATCGTAGCGCCAACAATCAAAATGGATGCAAAAGTCGTGCCCATGGCGTGGGAGATGGTGGATCAGAACGGCACACTGGTGCCTGAATGGGTTGTGCCCAAGAACGCCGCCGGCTGGCACATAAACTCGGCGCTGCCCGGACACCAGGAGAACGTGGTCGTCTCAGGACACCATAACATCGATGGCAAGGTTTTTCGCTACGTGGTGGATCTAAACATGGGCGACGAGATCACGATATACGCTGGCGAAACCCCCTACACCTATACCGTCACCGAAAAGTATATCCTGAAAGAGGCGGGGATGCCCCTGAACGTGCGCAAGCAAAACGCCCAGTGGATCATGCCTGGCGGCGAGGAAAAGCTAACGCTGGTCACCTGCTGGCCCTATGAATATCCGGGCAATTCTCACCGCGTGATCGTCGTGGCCAGGCCAGAAGGCTATACGAACCCCGACGAGCCGACACGTCAATAGCGCCACCCTGCTCAAGAGCAGGTCAGGTATCGCCCCTTGTGAGACTCAAAGCTCATCTTCCTTGACCCACAGTTCCAGGAGGGTCAGGATCAGCCACAGCAGGCCAAAGATGCCGGCACCCCCCAACAAACAGGCGACGGCCGTAACCGCCGCAGTGCCGCCATAGATCAACCATACCAGACCGCCGCCAATCCCCAGCATGACCAGCAAGCCGCCAATGACAAGCCTGGACTGTGTCTGCCGTCGATGTCGATTGGTATTGAACGAACGAGACTGCTTCCTCATATCTGAATCCTGCTTTCGCGCGCCCTCCTACCCCAGCTCCGCCCTTCCCTGTAGGATCCAGGACATTGCTTCCAGGGAGTCACACTCCACGGGGAAGGACTTTTCCAGCGCTGCCTGTGGATAACTTGGGAAAACCTGTGGAAAACCCAATGCGTTTGTGGACAATACGGTCCGTTTTGAGTCTTTCCCCCTGGCTCTGCAACCAACTGTCCGTTTCCCGTACTTTCCCCAGATCTCATCCACACCCGATGGGGACAGACGGAACCCAGGGATAGTAGTTGGAAGAGCGGCACCCACAAGGGACAGCAAGCTGGCGCCCAGCACAGGGCATTATCCACATATAAACAAGGCCTACTAGTGCTACTATATCTAGATATACTAAAGGGAAAGAATATATGATAGAGGAAAAACCCACAGTGCAAAACTATGACATTGAACATCACTGGACCCATGTATAGGCTTTGCCTTCTCTAGTTACCAATTCTGTTGTCCCAGACACGATCTTGATTGGCTTGCATCTTTTCCCGGTAGGCTTTGTCCAGATTAACTCCTGTATAGTTGGCCAACTTGAGCAGGTAGGCCATGCAATCTGCCAGTTCTGAGGCCAACGCTTTCTGCCTGTCACCAAGAGCGTGCTGGAGAGCTTGTGCTGCGGGCTGACCCGCTGCTACCCTTGCCTCCTGGGCCCTCCACAGTTTCGCCAGTTCACTGCCCAGTTCCCCCATTTCTTCGCCCAAGCATAGATAGTTAAAATACACGTTGGTGTTGAACCCTTTTGCCCTGTCCAGTTCGACGTGGAGTTCTTGGTATTCTCGCAATTGTCCTTCCTGGGGTTTCTGACTGGGGGCGGGAGCAGAGACCTCGAACTCTGGCAAGGAACGTTGAAAGGTCCCTTGCTGTAGCCCGCTGTTTATTCGTTCCAGGATCGATTGAAAATCGCTTGTCCGGGTAATGATGTTGAGCTGGTTGGTATCAATCGCCAGAACTTGCGAATCGGTGTATTCAAAAAAGAACTGTTCGTAAACCTGTCTCAGCTCGTTGATATAGGCTCGATCCATGTCTCGCTCGTAGGTCCGGTCACGCTGGGTGATCCTATCCATCAGGACATCGGTATCGGCCTGCAAATAGACGATCAGGTCTGCTGCCGGAATATGATCGGCCAGCGCTTTGTGAACTTGCTGATAGACCTCCCACTCGTCGCCCTTCAAGTTCAGGCGGGCAAACAACCTGTCCTTGTCAAACATATAGTCCATGACAAGCGCCCCTTGGTTCAGAAGAGGAGGCACCTGCTGCTGCTGACGGTATCGACTGAGCAGGAAAAACATCTGTGTTTGAAACGCATAGCGATCGCGATCTCGGTAGAAATCGGCAAGAAAAGGGTTCTCCTCAAAGACTTCCAGCAGGAGACCAGCGTGATAGTGATCTCTCAGCATCCGGGCAAGGGTCGTTTTGCCCACGCCGATGGCGCCCTCGATGATGATATGCCATGACCTGTTCGTGGTGGTTATCAAGGGATTTTCCTCCTCGGGCACGTGCTTTCGGGCCCCATCAGCTAGATTGCATGTCTCTGCATCAGTTCCCGCTTTCCCATCTGGTCTTGATCCGGACTCGATAAACAGAATCTTGCCCTTCCTGCGGAAAGTCAAACCACTCTTCCCATGGTGCGGCAGGATCTGTGGCATAGATCGGCCTGCGCATGAAATTGCTCGTGATCAGGTCGCGAACCAGGTCATTCGTTGTTACGTCCGCGCCATGCGGTTCGTTCAGTACAAGGTCCGGGTATAAATGCCGTACCAGCTCGCGGTACCAGATATAGGCCAGGAGCGGCCCGCTGACCACGGCCACGTCGGGTCGCTGCTCTTCGGCATAGACGGCATACCACAGGGCAAAAGTGGGGCCATCGCCCCGGACAACCACCAATCCCTCCGGGCCCACGCCCTCCAGTACCTGCTGGATGTAGGTATGGACCGATAGATCGTCGCTCAGATCGGCCTCTTGCCAGTTCAGGGCAAGGGACAGAAAAGGCAGGGCAAGAATCACAATCAGCGCCAGGTTCTGCCATCCTGTTTGCAGGCGCCGGGTCAGGCTCAGCAGGTAGCGGGCTCCTTCACCCCACCAGAGAGCCAGCAGTAGGAAGGGCGGCAGCAGATAGACGTGGGAGTCCCCGGTATCATAGAAAAAGGCATAGATGCCAACGATCAGCATCCAGACCAGACAAAAGATGGCAAATCGCCTGTCTCGCTGCCACCAGCTCCATCCGCCAATGAGGGTGATGGCCAGGCCCCACCATCCGAACTGGCTGCCCAACAGCAGCGCCCAATTTCCGATCCTTCCGGGGATATCCCCAGGATCAAGGCCAAACGCGAATACCTGGTACTGTTCGGCTGTGACTACCCACTTGAATTGGTCCCAGGTCTGGGGATTGCCCCAGTTGACTGGGGGGTAGCTTCTTGCCGCCAATGGCAGATAGGCATAGACCGCCAATCCCAAGAAAAAGAAGACAATGGCCGGGAGCAAGGTCCGCGGGCCAAGGATTCTCTTCCCCTCTGTACGAATTCTCCCCCAGATCAGAAACAGAGCTGCCGGAAGGGCCAAGGCCAGGGTCAGGTGGTTGCCTAGCCCCAGTCCCACGACAAAGGCCGCCAGCCAGAAGGCCCGGTCGCCGCTGCCCTCCCGCCAGCGGACCAAAAGCCAGAGAAAAAGGGCCGCAAAGAACGCTAGCAGCGCATAGACCTCGGCGATCACGGCTTGTGACCAAAAAAGGAGGGAGAAGGCGTAAGTCAGCGCGGTGGCTGCCGATAGGGGCAAGGTGTAGCGGTCATCAGGGAGCAGGTGTTGCGTTGTACGACACAGGAACCCTACGGCGCCGGCAGCGAAAATCGCTGACAGGAGGTTTACTCGATAGGCGATGGTACCCACCGGCAGGTTGCTGAACAGCCAGGCCAGCAGCGTATAGGTCGGATAGCCGGTGGGATGTGGCACTCCCAGCGTCCGGGCCGCCGTGATCAGGTCTCCGCTGTCGGTACCGTGGTTCTCGAAAGTGAGCCCTGGGGCCAGGGTGGACAGATAGACTGCCAAAGTTATTATCGCTACGCCTACGGCCAGCCACCGGCCCTGGCGGTCGCGGGGGTGAGAAAGCTGTATAGCATTAAGCCGAGTTGCTATGGATCCCTCCTCATTGATCTGCTGCCGGCGGTCTGCATCCTTGCACTCCCTCCCTGTGAAACTATAGCCGATCCGGGTAGGCTTGTCAAATGCCGGTGGTCTGACTCTTGGGGCTGGCTAAACGTGATCTCAATTGCGTTGACCGAATCCTACCTATATGGTATACTTGTAGGCACAGGGGGATGTCATGAACGCTTTCCACGCCCTCCGCAAGATGTGTTGTACCCCAGCCAGTATGGGACCAGTTCCTGTCGATCTGGTTTCACGGCGAAAGGCTCTTGTCCTTCTCTTTGGTTGTCACTACCTCGTTCATGGTCGGAACCTGTTCCCAGCGGCTTTTCATACACGATGGGTTGAAAAGGAGCTGGTTGTGACTTCGGGCCGGTGAGTCCCGTCTTCGGCCTCTCATACATCTCAAAAGGTAGGTACTGATGAATATTCTAAAGCGGAGAAAATTCGAGATCCCATCCGAGGTCAGCGGCCGCCCTGTCACCAATCGTGGCGTGCACCTGCAGCCCTTTGGATTTCACGGATTCTGGCTTGATCGAGAGAACGAGGACCACTATTGGACTGATCTCTTGAAAGGGATGGGCATGTCATGGGTGGTGATGCTCACTGAGGGTGACAGCGTCTTGGAAGAGCGCGGTGGGACCACCCCTCTCAATGCCCTGTTGGACGCAGGCGTCATCCCCATTATCCGTGACAAACAAAAGCTACCTCGTCCCTTCTCCAATATAGATGCGGTTAAACGTACTGTTCCGGTCTACAGGCAGTATGGATTGCGCCCGTTCTGGCAACTCTATAATGAGCCCTTTGATCCTAGGGAGTGGAGAAATGGGGAGGTCCCACCCTACGACGAAGCCTGGGCGATCATTGCTTCCCGGTGGTCTCAGGGGGCGAGGCAGGTCGCGGATGCGGGCGCCTATGTCGGCTTTCCCGATGGGCCTGGCTACGATGAGAACCCGTACGAGAAGCTGCGTCCAGCCGGGGGACTGGACGTTTTTGATGAGGGTATGGCTTTTTATGCGCCCCACACCTACGGCAAGGGCCGGCCCCTGTGGTATCCTTATGATGCGGTTACCCGCCACGCTGCCTTGCTAACCGATGAGGCATACCTCCGCTTGCTGGATGACTTTGCCGATGAGCCAAATTGGTACGACGCGCCCCTGGAATTCCTCAACGCCCAACGTCGGGGGTGGGCCAATCCGGACCGGACAGCCCTCGATGATGATACCTGTTGGCGCGGCTGGGAAAAGATTGTAGCCTGGTCCATCGAGTCCCTGGGTTATGTCCCTCCCCTGGCCATGACAGAAGGGGGATGGACACCCCGTGACCGGGCAGGGTCCAATCCTGTGGACGCACGCTGGCCCTACTCCACGCCCAAGATGGTGGCCAAAAAGACGCTGCATATGTATGATACGCCATCGCCTTTTTTCGCCATTTGTCCCTGGCTGGTGGCCAGCGAGGATATGGGCGGTGCTGGCTGGTACGACGATGCCTGGCACGGTGGGGCGTTCAGCCAGACCTACGGGCGCAAAAAACCGGTCATCCTCACCCTGGAGCAAGTCCCGCCCAAAGAGGTCGAACCTCGGACAGAGCCCCTGGTCATCGATGTGGATGGCGATACCCGCGATTGGGACTGGGCCGAGACAGCCTACGGGGCCGGCTACCGGCGGGGCGAGACCTCGCTGCGGCTCATCGAGGTCCACGAGTACGAGGGGCCTACGACTCTGGATGTCATTGTGGTAGACGTTGATGGTCTGCCCATCGAGGGAGTCGAGTTCTATTACCACTATCCCGGCGCCTCGTCCATTGGCAGCGGCGAATGGTATGACCGGGGCGTGGCGGCTACCTCCGACCAGGCCGGCCGCATTCACTTTGCAGCATCCGAGAATGGCGGGGAGTGTGTGCCCGGCACCTGTCAGGGCGCCATCTGGCCGGCAGGGAAGGGGGATGTCCTGGACCATCTGGGCTTCCTGGCCGGCACGCAGAACCGTCACCTCAATGGTGTGTGGCAGTGGCTGGAGGATGGACCTGAACCCGAACCTGAACCTGAACCCGAACCTGAACCCGAACCTGAACCCGAACCTGAACCTGAACCCGAACCTGAACCTGAACCCGAACCTGAACCCGAACCTGAACCCGAGCCCGGCCCATACGTCGATCCTCGCATTGAACCCTTCCTCACCCTGGACCTGAGTGGGGACACCTACAAGTTGGTCGAGGTCCTGTGGTACGATCCCCATGAGTCTGGCGGGAAGCACCTTATCTTCCTCGACGTCGTCGATGAGGATGGGCAGCGGCTGGCCGGTGAGAAAGTGGTCATATCTTGGCCAGGTGGCCAGGCGCCCGTGACGATTGAGGAGAAACCTGGCGAGCTCTGGGGCGGAAGCTTTGGCATGTCCGCCACGTTGGGCGCTTACGCTGCCCGTGTCGCTCCAGAAAGTGGTACCTCGGATGCCGTGGCTGGTTTGGGCAGGGGGACGCCTGAGGAGCCGGATGTCATGCACGCTACCTCTTTTGGCATCACCTTCAAAAAGCTCTCCGAGCCTGAACCGGAGCCGGAGCCGGAGCCAGAGCCTGAACCGGAACCTGAGCCTGAACCGGAGCCAGAGCCTGAACCGGAGCCTGAGCCAGAGCCTGAACCTGAACCGGAGCCAGAGCCTGAACCTGAACCGGAGCCTGAACCTGAACCGGAGCCAGAGCCTGAGCCTGAACCCGAGCCTGGTCCCTATGTCGACCCGCGTATCGAGTCTTTCCTGACGCTGGATCTTGGCGGGGATACGTACAAGTTGGAGGAAGTCCTGTGGTACGATCCCGACGAGTCGGGCGGTAAGCACCACATCTTTCTCGACGTGGTTAATGGCGAGGGCAATCGTCTGGCCGGGGAAAAGGTGATCGTGTCGTGGTCAGGTGGCCAGGTTCCCGTGACCATCGAGGAGAAACCTGGCGAGCCCTGGGGCGGCAATTTTGGTATGTTCGCCACGTTGGGCTCCTATGCCGTTCGCGTTGATCCAGAGACCGGATCGTCGGATGCTGTGAGTGGCCTGGGCTTGGGCACGCCCGAGGAGCCGAATATCAAGCACCATACCTCCTTTGGCATCACCTTCAAAAAGCTCTCTGAGCCGGAACCTGAACCTGAGCCGGAACCAGAACCCGAGCCTGAGCCGGAACCAGAACCCGAGCCTGAGCCGGAACCAGAACCTGAACCAGAACCTGAACCAGAGCCGGAGCCCGGTCCCGATGTCGACCCGCGTATTGAGCCCTTTCTCACTCTGGATCTCAGCGGGGACACCTACAAGCTGGTGGAGATTCTGTGGTATGACCCCGCAGAATCAGGGGGGCGACACCATATCTTTTTCGACGTCGTTGACGAGGTAGGGCAGCGGTTGGCCGGGGAAAAAGTGATCGTATCCTGGCCAGGCGGCCAGGTCCCCATCATCATCGAGGAAAAGCCCGGTGAGCCGTGGGGGGGCAACTTTGGTATGGCGGCGACGCTGGGTACCTACACTGCGCGTGTTGCCCCTGAAAGCGGCTCATCGGATGTTGTCAGTGGGCTGGGCCGGGGGACGCCCGAGGAGCCCAATGTGAACCACGCTACCTCTTTTGGCATCACCTTCAAAAAGCTCTCCGAGCCAGAACCCGAGCCGGAACCCGAACCGGAACCGGAGCCTGAGCCTGAACCGGAGCCCAATGGCAACAACCTTGGCTTCTATGTCGAAGCCACCAACGTCGCCGGCTTGCCGGAGGCCATCCGGGATGTCAAGCCTCCTACCCTGCTGACCCACGCCAACGATCGGGGGCTGCTGCAGTGGATCCGCCGCGAGCTTTCGCCCGACACCTTTGTCATCGGCCGCCTGCACGTCGACCAGCACGTACAGGATGCGTGGCTGACCAGCGGCGACCCCGCGGGCAAAGGGCGCGAGTTCGCGGAAACGATCCTCCGCCTCGATATGGGGCTGGCCCTCGAGCGGGGGGCCAACGGCCGGCTGTTGATCGACGCCTGGATGAGTCTCAACGAGTGCGTACCTGGGCCTGAATCCAATGCCTACCTGGGGGGCAGCGATGAGGATCGGGCCAAGATCCGGGCCAAAGCCGACGCCTACGACCGCTTCATGGTCGCCTTCCTGCAGCGCCTCAAGCAGGAGGACGGCGATCTGGATGCCGTGGCCTTTAACTTTGGGGCGGGCAACTTTCAGACGGCCGCCGGCTATCTGGACTGGTTCCCCCGTACGTTGGCCTCCCATACTTATCTGGGCTTTCACGAATATGGCTGGCGGGCGCTCTCCGCGCATCTGGACCCCAACACCGCCTCGGCCGCGGGCTTTTACCGGCCCTGCATGGCCGGAATCCGGCAGGCCTACGGCACCCATCAAAAGGCCATCATCACGGAGGCCGGCCTGGCCCGGTTGTACAAGCATATCGAGTTTCCCCCTGGCGACGTTGGCTGGCTGTACGAGGGCGAGACCATCAGCCAGGACGATTATTGGGCGTCACTGGCCTGGTACAACAGTATGCTTCTCCGGGACCGCTACGTGTTGGGCTCCTGCCTTTTTAACGTCGGCCACTCGGGCAAGTGGGTGACTTTCCGCCACCTGGGCAAAGACAACGACGGACAATGGATTACGATCATCGACCGGATCGCCGCCCTTAGCGCGCCGCGTGCCCCGCTCCTGCTGGAGCCGCCCTCGCTGGTGACGTTGCAGGGCCGTGTCCTCAACCAGGAGGATCGTGATGCCCTGGACAAACAGCAGGTTCCCGGTTCCATGATCCGGCTCATCGGCTCGCCCCATACCTTGGGCGCCGACCCGCGCGCGGCTGCGTTCGACACTGATGCCGTCAGTTGGACGCGGCGCATCAAAGGCTTCCGGGGCAGCGTCTGGAACTGCTGGCAGAAGTATGTCGAGCGCGAGGTGGCCGGCATTACCTGGGAGGAGTTCAAGGACGGTGTCGTGAAGCAAAATCCGTCTTTGGGTAACTCTGGAGGCCGGTTCAAGGCCAAGCGCAGGTACTATCTTCCTGAGAACCGGAAACTGGACGACCCGCAAGGCGAACGACCGGAGATCGAATGGGATCGGCTCCTGACCGGCTTCCGTGGAACTCGCTGGGATTGCTGGCAAAAATACGTCCGCGGCAAGGTAGTCGGTCTGGACTGGCATGCCTTCAAATCAAAGGTCGTGAGACGGAACCCCCAACTGGCCGGGGATGGCAACCGTTTTGTTCCCCGAGAACGCTACGTGCTGCCCCGCAATGCCGGCCAGTACGAGTACATGCTCGTGGCCTATGCCAACGCCCGAGGGCGCTACCGCTTCGAATCGCTATTGCCCGGTCTCTACACTGTCGAGGTTACTTCCCCCGGTTCCCAGTCGCTGCGGCGCCAGATCGAGATCAAGGCTGATACCACCCTCGATCTGGAGATTGAGCCGCTGCACCGGCAGCCCCTTCCGAGAGGCCAAGATGAAGGACGAGGTCAAGACAAGGCAGAAACTGATCGCTGAACTGGCCGCAGCCCGGCAGCAGATTGCCGGGCTGGAGGCCGCAAGATCTGATCTCCAGTCGGTTGATCAGGCGTTGCGTGAAAGCTCGCTACGCTTGCGCGTAGCGTTGCAAAACTCGAACATCGTCGTCTACAACCAAGACCTGGACCTGCGCCATACCTGGATCTACAATCCCCTCCTGGGCTTCACCCCCGAGGGCATTCTGGGCAAGACGGACGCGGATCTCCTTCTCCCCAAAGATGCTGCCCCTCTGGAACAGATCAAACTCCATGTCCTGGAAACCGGCGCCGGGATGCGCGAGACGGTACGTACCATCATCGACGGTGATGCCTCCTTCTACGATCTGACCGTTTGGTTTGATACCTGTGTTCCAGAAAGGGAGCGAGAGCGGGTAAGGTCGGCATTCGACCAACCCTGAGAACTGCCATCGACGGCTCTGGGCTGTGCGATACGCAGGGCAACATTCTGGATGTCAACGACGCTCTGTGCCAAAAACTGGGGATTCTTTGGGCAAGACCCGGTTCCCGGTTGAATCTCTTTGCGTTCTTGGCGTCTTTGCGGCGAAAAAAACGCCAGCAAGCAGAACCCACCTTTGACATCCCTTATGTTTCGTGGTAAGCTTGTGGACGGAAAGGGGAATTGTCAGGAATCCTCCGAGCGGCGGCTTCCCGCTACTCAAAGGGTCTTTGGACGCAGTCGTCACCCCCTTCATTGTCGAAAGATCTTCCCCTCTCATACACGAGCACCCCGGCAAAGGGTTGCCGTGGCACACAACAACGAATTTAGAATACAACGAATTGGACTGCCCGGGAAGTCAATTCGTTCCTTTCTCAATTCGTTGTAGTACCGTGGCACACAACAACAAATTCGTGATACTATCGCTAACGAAGGAGAGACACCCTCATGTCCGATTTCCGGGCCAGCCGGGCCGTCGTCATCGGCATCAACGACTACCAGCATGGCATCCCAAAACTACGTACCGCCGTCAATGACGCCCGGAGGCTGGCCGAGATCCTGGCGCAGGACTATGGTTATGAAGTCGACCTGCTGGTCGAGGACGTGACCAAGTCCCGGCTCGCGGCGTACTTTGAGGCAGCGCGATCCACCGTAGGCAAGGACGACCGCCTGCTGATCTACTTTGCCGGCCACGGCATCGCCCTCGACGGCGACGACGGGCCGGCCGGCTACCTGGTGCCCCAGGACGCCCGGCCCGAGGATCGCGACACCTTCCTGCCCATGACCGAGCTGCACCGCTGGCTGGAGGCGCTGCCCGCCCGCCACCTGCTGGCCATCCTGGACTGCTGCTTCGCCGGGGCCTTTCGCTGGGCATCGACGCGGGCCCTGGTGCCGGTCCCGGAGGTGATCCATAAGGAGCGCTACGACCGTTTCATTCGGGATGCGGCCTGGCAGGTGATCACCTCCGCGGCCTACGACCAGACGGCCTTGGACCAACTGGCCGGGGACGACAAGCGGGGTGTGGCGCAAGAAGGGGGCTTGGCCCATTCGCCCTTTGCCCGGGCGCTGTTCGAGGCCCTGGCCGGGGCCGGCGACGTGGTGCCCCGGGGAGAGGGCGACGGCGTCATCACCGCCACGGAGTTGTACCTGTACCTGCGGGATGAGGTCGAGGTCCAGGCCGAGGAGGGGGCCAGCCACGCCCAGACGCCGGGGCTGTGGCCGCTGAACAAGCACGACAAGGGGGAGTATATCTTTTTGGTGCCGGGCCACGAGCTGAACCTGCCGCCGGCGCCGGAGCTGACCGGCGACAACAACCCCTATCGCGGCCTGCAGTCCTACGACGAGGAGCACTGCCAGCTCTTCTTTGGGCGGGAAGAAGAGATCGAGGATCTGGCCGTGTTGGTGGCGGGGCAGGCCTTCACGGCCGTGCTGGGTGCCTCGGGCACGGGCAAGTCGAGCCTGGTCAAGGCCGGCCTGCTGCCCCGCTTGGGGGGCTGTGCCGAGGACCGTGAGCCGGCGGAGGGGTTGGAGGGTGCCTGGTTCATTCTACCTCCCCTGCGTCCCACGGCTACGCCCCTCCTGGCCCTCCAGCAGGTATTGGGCAAGGTTGCCTCCGCGCCAGATATTGAGGCGTTGCACACGGATCCCAATACCCTGGCGGCTCTCGTCGCCTCCTGGCGAAACCGTCACCCTGGAACCTATTTCTTGCTGGTGGTCGACCAGTTGGAGGAGCTGATCACGCTCTGCCGGGACGACGGCCAGCGGGATCAATTCCTGGCGCTGCTGGCCGCGGCCATGGCACAGCAGCCGGATACCTTTCGCCTGGTTGTTACCCTGCGCACCGACTTTGAGCTGCAGCTTGCCCAGGACACGGCGCTGGCAGGGCCCTGGGCTCGGGAGGGCGCCCGCTACGTGGTACCGCCCATGGACCACGACGACCTGCGGGCGGTGATCGAGGGTCCTGCCTCGGTGCGAGTGCTCTACTTTGAGCCCTACGGGCTGGTGGACGATCTGATCAAGGAGGTGATCCAGACGCCTGGCGCGCTGCCCCTGCTGTCCTTCACCCTGAGCGAGCTCTATATCAAGTACCTGGAGCGCCAGGCTGGAGCCAGGCGGGCCGGCGAGACCGTCGACCGCTCCTTGACCGAAACGGATTACCAGGCGTTGGGCGGCGTGCTGGGCTCGCTCCGGAATCGCGCCACCGAGGAGTATGAGGATCTGCCGGACGACGCCCACCGGGAGACGATGCGGCGGGTGATGCTGCGCATGGTGGCCGTGGAGGGCGGTGAGGTGGCCCGCCGGCGCGTGCCCCGTTCTGAGCTGGTATATCCCGGCGAGGAGGAGAACCAGCGGGTGGACACGGTCATCCAGCGGCTGGTGGCCGCCCGCCTGCTCGTTGAGGGCAGTGAGGAGGACGGCGCCGCCTACGTGGAGCCGGCTCATGACGCGTTGGTCCGGGCCTGGGACAAGCTGTTGGCCTGGAAGGCCGGGGCGGAGGAGTACCTGCCCTTGCAGCGGCGGCTGGGCCAGGCGGCGGCCGAGTGGGATCGGGCCGCGGAGAAGGACCGCAGGGGACTGCTCTGGGACGACGACCCGCGCCTGCCCCAGGTGGAGGACGTCGTCTGGCCGGCGGGCAATGGGCGCCGGGGTGTCAGGGGCCGGGCCAGATGGCTCAAGCACGTGATCCTGCCCGACGTCGACCACCCGGGCGATACCGCCTGGCTGAACCGGCGGGAGGTGGTCTTTGTCCAGAAGAGCGTTTCCCGTAGGGCCAGCGTGCTGCGGCGCATCGCCGTGATTACGCTGGCCGTGATGGCCATCCTGGCCATGCTGTCCGTGTTCGCCTTTCGCCAGCAAGCGATTGCCCAGAGGAACGCCGACGATCTCGCTGTTGCCAACGACAACCTGGAGGTAGAGCGGGACAACGCCCTCCGGCAAAGTCGCATCTCCCGGGCCAGAGAGCTGGCTGCGCGTGCGCAGCTCTCGCTGGAGGAGTCACCGCCCAGGACGTTGCTGCTGGCTGCTGAGGCCGTGAGCATTACGCAGAGCATCGACGGGCTGGCCATGACCGAGCCGGAGCAGGCCCTTTGGGATGCAAACGTCGCCGCCGGAGGCATACCCCTGTACGGCCATGAGGCCGAGGTTGTTGCCGTTGCGCTGTCCCATGATAATCGCTGGCTGGCCACGGCAAGCTGGGACAACAGTGCGCGTCTGTGGGACATGCGCGATCGGGATGCCGAGTCGGTGGTCCTGCGCGGCCATGATGACCTGGTCAACGATGTGGCCTTTTCCCATGACGACCGCTGGCTGGCCACGGCCAGCGATGATGGTACTGCTCGCCTTTGGGACATGGCGGATCCAGCGGCTGAGCCCATCGTCCTGCGCGGCCACGAGGATGTGGTCAACGATGTGGCCTTTTCCCATGACGACCGCTGGCTGGCTACGGCCAGCGACGACGGTACCGCCCGTCTGTGGGACATGGCAGACCCGAGTGCTGAACCCCTTGTCTTGGCCGGCCACGCGGACTGGGTCAACAGCCTGGCTTTCTCGCCCGACGACCGCTGGCTGGCCACGGCCATCGAAGATGGAACCGCGCGTCTGTGGGATCTGGGGGATCCCGATGCCGAACCGGCCGTGCTCGACAGTTCAAACGAATACCTTCTGGACATTGGATTCTCCCCCGATGGCCGCTGGCTCGCGGCCGTAGGCGGAAGCGGGAGCAATGTCGATCTTTGGGACCTGGAAGGGGAGGAGGCTGTAGCGTTTGCCCTGGAGGGGCACATCGGCGATGCCTATGTTCTGGCCTTCTCAAGCGACAGCCGCTGGCTGGCGACAGCCGGCTCGGCCGGCGCCGTGCGTCTGTGGGACCTGGAGGATCCAGACGCCGAGTCAATTGTCCTGGCCGTGAGAGATTTGAGCAAAGGGGGCATTGTAGAGGATATTCCGGCGGTTGCCTTCTCGCCCGACGACAGACAGGTCGCGGCAGGCAGCCAGGATGGCACCGTTCGTCTCTGGGATATGGATGACCCCTTTGCTGACCCGCTGATTCTGTACGGGCACGAGGGGCGGGTCACCGATCTGGCCTACTCGCACGACGGTGAATGGCTGGTCTCCAGCAGCTACGACGATACTGCGCGCCTGTGGCAGCTACAGAACCCTGGGATCGAGCCGCGCGTACTCGACCTGGGTTCCGCTGTCCTGTCGGTGGACTATGCTCCTGACGCGCGCCGGCTCGCCGCCGGCGGCTCGGATGGAGCGACACGGCTCTGGGATCCGCAAAGCCTTGGCGTGGAGCCCGTCGTCTTGCCCGGCGACCCAACCGTCGAGGTCATGGTTTTCTCTGCTGATGGCCGCTTGCTGGCCACAGGCAATCACGACGGTGAAGTGACAGTATGGGAACTGGTGGATCTGGGCAGCGAGCCGCTGGTTCTTGACGCCCACGACGGGAGCGTTACCGGCATAGATCTTTCAGCCGATGGCCGCTGGCTGGCCACGGGTGGAGAGGACGAGACTGCGTTGCTGTGGGACCTGCAAAACCTCGATGCGGAGCCGGCTGCCTTCGACACTTTGAGCTTGGAGACGGCCGTGGCTTTTTCGAAGGATTCCCGGTGGCTGGCCATGACCTACGATACCCTGGGTGATGTTCACCTATGGGATCTTCAGCGTCTCGATGATGGTCCTACGGTCCTGGAAGGCCACAACGCACTGGTGAAGGACTTGGTCTTCTCTCACGATGGCCAGAGGCTGGCCACGGCGAGTTACGACCGTACCACGGAGGTATGGGATCTGCGGGACCTCGAAGCCGAGCCACTCATCCTCAGGGGGCATACGAACTGGGTTCTCGCTGTAGCTTTTTCCTCCGACGACCACTGGCTGGCGACCGCCGGCCTGGATGGCACGACGCGGCTCTGGGACCTGGATAATCCTGGTGTAGACCCGCTGGTTCTGCGCGGCCACGCCGATGCGGTCAACGATGTGGCTTTCTCCCCTGACGACCGTTGGCTGGTCACGGCCAGCGAGGATGGTACCGCTCGCCTGTGGACAAGGTCGACGGATCTCCTGTTGGAGACGGCCTGCCAGACAGCCGGCCGTAACTTGACCCAAGGGGAGTGGAATCAGTACTTTCCGAATGAGCCCTATCGCAAGACGTGCCCCGGGCTGCCGGCACATCCCAGCGTGCTGGTTGCTGAGGAGGTCGAGACACCGTAGCGTCCAATTGAACTCCCGAGTAGTCAAAAGTACCTAGGAAAGTTAGTCATTTCTTCCGATGTGCGGCGGCCTACAACGTGCTACAATTGGAGGAGACGAGGAGGTAGGGGCAAGAGATCGCGTCCTTACCGCCTGTATTCCCAGGGAAATTGGCCGCGAACCTACGCCAACTCAAGACCACATGGCCCCAGGCCCGCTACCTCGTGCTCTTTGACGACGAGCAGGACCGCCGTCACGTACAGTCTGCCGGTGCCGACGAGGTCCTGGTTAAGGGCATCCGCGCTGCCACAATCCTGGAAACTATGGAGGATCTTCTGTCTGATGACAGCCCAAGTCCTCCTAGGGGAAGGAGCTAGAATGGAAACCTATCGATTCTATCCACCGCAAGTCCGGCCCGCGCAGGTGCCGTACCACGTGCTGGCTGCCGGGACAGAAAGCTGCCAGCACGAACTGCTGGACAACGCCTGGTGCGACCGCATCATGGTTCAGGACGGCATTATCTTTATCACCTACTCCTGCCGGCACTGCGGCCGGCAGATCTGCCAGTCCCTGGACGAAGTGTCGCCGCCTGGGTGGAACGGGCATAGCGCGCACTGAGAAAGGATCTCACCGCAAAGGCGCAAAGAACGCAAAGAAGAGCGAGTTTGGAGGATTCCTGGGGCAAGGCCCACATGTCCTTGATCCCCCTTGGCGTCCTTCGCGCCTTGGCGGTGAATTGGTGCTTGACAGCGCATATGTTTCGTGGTAAGCTTGTGGGTGGAAAGGGGCTTGTCAGGAACCCACTGAACGTCGAGTTCTCGACGCTCTCAGTGTCATTGGACGCAGCCGTCATCCCCTTCAATGTCGAAAGACCTTCCCCTCTCACTCACGAGCACCCTGTCGGATGGTTGCCGTGGGATACAACAACGAATTGAGAATACAACGAATGGACTGCGCGGGATGTGGATTCGTTCCTTTCCCGATACGTTGTAGTGCGAGAAGAACAACAACGAATTGAGAATACAACGAATGGACTGTGCGGGAAGACGATTCGTTCCTTTCCCAATTCGTTGTAGTACCAGCACCATAACAGGAGAACAACATGAGCGAGGACACAGGGACCGGAGCCAACTTTTATGCCCTGCTCATCGGCATAGACCACTACCTCAAGCACACGCTGCCTGGGGGTGGCTACTACCCCAAGCTTGGCGGATGTGTGGCCGACGTCCGGCGGGTCGAGGCCTTTCTAAAGACCAAACTGGACCTGCCCGAGGAGAACATCTACAAGCTAACCGCCACCTACGGCACCAGCCCAGAGCCCCCGGAACCAAAGGAGCAGTGGCCCACCTACGAGAACATGGTCGCTGCCTTCCAGAAGGTGACCGAGGTAGCCGGCGCGGGTGACCAGGTCTACGTCCACTATTCCGGCCACGGCGGCCGGACCAAAACCATCTACCCCCAGCTCAAGGGCGAGGCGGGCCAGGACGAGTCGCTGGTACCCATGGACATCGGCCGCGAGGGCGCCCGCTACCTGCGCGACCTGGAGCTGGCCCACATCTTCCAGAGGATGGTCGACAAGGGCATCCTCCTTACCGTAGTTCTGGACAGTTGCCACTCGGGCGGCACCACCCGTGCCCTGGACGTCGTCGTGCGCGGCATCGCCGGGCTGGATACCACCCCGCGTCCCACCGACAGCCTGGTGGCTTCAGCGGAGGAACTGGCTGACACGTGGCTGGGGAGTACGGCCGGCCAGACCCGCGCCCTCAAGCCCGGCGGCGGCTGGCTGCCCCAGCCCAAGGGCTACACGCTGCTGGCCGCCTGCCGCTCCCAGGAGTTCGCCCACGAGTACAATGTGGCGCCGGGCAAGCGGGGCGGAGCGCTCACCTGGTGGACCCTCGAGAGCCTGAAGCAGATCGGCCCCGGCCTCACCTATCGTATGCTCCACAACCAGGTCCTGCCCAAGATCCATGCCCAGTTCCCCCAACAGACGCCCCAGCTCCAGGGTGTAGAGTCCCGGGCTGTGTTCGGCAGCGAAACTGTGCAGCCGGTGCACTCGGTGAACGTCATGGCGGTGGGCGCGGAGGGCGAGCGCGTCCAACTGGCCACCGGCCAGGTCCAGGCGGTGACCAAGGGCTCCCAGTTCGCCGTCTACCCTGGGGGGACGGAAGATTTCCGGCAGGTTGAGCAGCGTCTGGCCCTGGTGGAGATCGACGATCTGGGAGCTGCCAGCTCCTGGACCAAGCTCGTGAAGATCTTTGGCCGGGGCGAAATCGGGCCGGGAGATCAAGCTGTGCTGCTGGATCCCGGCAAGGTCCGCCTTCGCCGCCGGGTGCGGCTGGTGACCCAGGGACAGGAAGAAGTACCTCCTTCCATCGACCAGGACGAGGCCCTGGATGCGATCCGCGCTGCACTGGAAAGGGAGGGAAGCGGCTGGGTCAGCCTGGGCATGGAGGGCGAGACCGTCGACTATCAGGTCGCGGTCAATGCCATGGGCCAGTACGAGATCTGGGACCGGTCCGGGGTGCCCATCCCCAACCTGCGGCCCGCGCTTGACTATCTCGACTCAGGTGCCCCCGCGCGCGTCGTCCAGCGCCTGGTGCACCTGACCAAGTTCAACAACCTGCTGCTCCTGGACAACCATGACCCGACCTCGCCCCTGGCCCGCGCCGTGGAGGTAGAGGTCCTGCAGGCCCAGCCCGACTATGAGCCGGGCGAGCCGCCGGACCCGCAGCCCTTTGACGATCCCGGCAACACGCCCACGGCATCCACCGGCCAGTGGCTGCTGGCCCGCATCAAGAACCGGTCGTCAGAGACCCTCAACCTTGTAGTCTTTGATCTATCGTCTGACTGGAGCGTGGCCCAGGTGCACCCCACCTGGACCGACTATGTGAGCCTTGATGCCGGGGCGGAAGAGATCTTTCCCCTGCAGGCCGGGCTGCCCCAGGGATATGAGGCGGGTAGCGACGTGCTCAAGGTCTTTGCCACGCTGGGACCGGCCAACTTTCGATGGCTGGAGATGCCCGAGCTGGACCAACCACCCCTGCGCAGATCCTCAGTCATGCGTTCCATTGAGGAGCGCGACCCGCTGGAGGAGATGCTGGCCGCCTTTATCGGGGACAAGCCCCTGCCGCTGACCCGCAGCCTCAACCCGGCCGAGTATCCCAGCCGCGGCTGGTCCACAGTTCAGATGGAGGTGCACGTAAAAAAAGCGAGCAGGGGCTGACGCCGGCGGATGCGCCGCAGGGAGAAACACCCACTGCGGTGCCGCAAGAGGGGTTTACACTTGCGGCCGTCGCCGAGCCGGAGCAGTCCCTTTCGGTGAACCAAATAGACACAGCAGGAGGTGAGCCCATGGAACCTGATGGACAGAATAGCGAGCGCAAGAGCCTCTGGACGCCTGAGGTGATCATCCAGGCCTTCAAGGAGGCCATCACGGCCCTGCTGGGATTGGCGGTGGTGGGTTATACCCTCATCCTGGCCGGGAATACCCTGTCCCTGGTGGGGCAGCCCGAAAAGTTATCCGATGCCAAGGACATCCTGATGTTGGTCCTGGGTCTGGCGGGTGTGGTCGTGGGTTACTACTTTGGTCGTGTGCCGGCCGATGCGCGGGCCAGCCAGGCGCAGCAGCAGGCCAACGATGCCACGGCCCAGAGCGAACAGGTCCACGCCCAGGCCCAGGCCATCGCCGATGAGGTAGACGAGGTGATGGAGCGGATGGCGAGACCCTCCGTCACAGCACGCGGGGCCGAGTCCTCGGCAACAGATCTCGCCCTGGCCGAGGACCTGTATCGCATCCGCGATGATCTTCGGTCTCTATCCAAGCTAAGTAGAAGGAGGTAAGCTGTGAATACAAATGATCTATTGACCGCATGGTCCATGATGTCTCTGGAAGAGATCGAAACCCGGCTGGAGTCTGGAATCGATGATGCTGCGGCGGAACAGTTTTTCGGCGCCAAAGAGATGGCCGAGATGCAGTCGCTATCCAGAGAGCCTCAGGCGCGAGGGCTGCGCGAGGCTGTGGTGCTCCTGCCAGGAGTGATGGGCTCGCTGCTGAGCAGCATCCGCGGCGTGACTACCCTGCTGTGGATCAACCCTCTCCTCTTTCTCAGGGGCCAGTCCAGCTACCTCGAACTGAACGATGCCGGTACCCACGACCGTGTCCCGGCCGTGGATGCCGTGCCCATTGGCCTGGAAAAGATGACCTATACCAAGATCGGCCTGTCCCTGCGCCGCAAGACCGACCTCTTTGAATTCCCCTACGACTGGCGCCGGCCCATCGCCTGGAACGCGGCTCTCCTGCACGAGTGCCTGGAGCGCTGGGCAGGCGACAACCCCAACCGGCAGTTCACCCTGGTGGGCCACAGCATGGGCGGGCTGGTCTCCCGGGCCTACCTGGCCCGCTATCCCCAGGCCTCCCAGCGGCGGGTCAAGCAGGTCATCATGCACGGCACGCCCCATTTTGGCGCGGCCGGCGCCGTGGCGAACCTGATCCATGGCAACAGCATGATGTCCCTGGCCGCCAAACTCAACAAAAAGAATGTGACGCGCCAGCTACTGCTGAATATGCCCAGCGTCTACGAACTGGTGCCCGCGCCGCGTGACCTGTTCCCCTCTCACCGGCCCTACGCTGCCAATTGGGATCTTTACAACGCGGGCGAATGGGAACTGGAGGGCCTGCGCCAGGATTACCTGGATGCCGGGGCTGGGTTCCACAGGCTGCTGGCAGAGTCTGACCCTCAAGTCCAGATCACGCAGATTGCCGGCTGCAACCTGAGTACCATCGTGGACATGCAGCGCAGCTTTGGGCCCGATGGGGAGTCGGTGTACAACTCGCTCGGGAAGGAAGATGGCCCCGATGCCGGTGATGGCACGGTGCCACTGTGGTCGGCCGTCCTGCCCGGAGCCACCATGTATTACATTGAAGAGGTGCACCGCGACCTGCCCAAGAACAAGCAAATCCTCCGGGCTACCCTGGACCTGATTCATGGGCAACCGCCTGATCTGGACACCAGCATACCGGGTCGCAGGGCCATCGTGAAGCGCGATGTGGCACCGCCTGAGGTCGATGCGGAGGGGTTGAAGCAACGCATCGAGACGGGCACCGCCACAGAGAAGGACCTGGAGCAACTCTTCTTCGCCTTCTGATCTACTTCAGTCCCAACTGCCCAGATGGATCCGCTCACTGGAGCTTTGACACGCTGTCCATATTGTGGTATTCTTGGGTAGCTTTGTGTCCCAATTCACAAGGCAGAGGCATGATCCAAGGAGGGTTCAGCTATGGATGCATTGGCTCTGGCACGGTTGCAGTTCGCCGTCACCACCGTGTACCACTTTTTCTTTGTTCCCCTCACTTTGGGCCTTTCCATCCTCGTGGCCCTCATGGAAACCGTCTACGTCCGCACCGGCGACGACGTCTACAAACAGATGACCAAGTTCTGGGGCAAGCTGTTTCTCATCAACTTTGCCATGGGCGTAGTGACCGGCCTTGTGCAGGAGTTCCAGTTTGGCATGAATTGGTCCGAGTACTCGCGCTTTGTGGGCGACATCTTTGGCGTGCCCCTGGCCATCGAGGCCCTGCTGGCCTTCTTCCTGGAATCCACCTTTCTGGGCATCTGGATCTTTGGTTGGGACATGCTGCCCAAAGGGCTGCACCTGCTAGTCATGTGGATGGTTGCCATCGGGTCCACCCTCTCGGCTTTCTGGATCCTGGTCGCCAACTCGTGGATGCAGCATCCGGTAGGCTATGTGCTGCGCAACGGTCGAGCTGAAATGACCGACTTTTGGGCGCTGATCACCAATCCCCACGTATGGTACCAGTTCCCCCACGTCTTGTTTGCCGGGATGGCAACGGCAGGCTTTTTTGTCCTGGGCATCAGCGCCTACCACCTGCGCAAGGGGGGCAGCGGCAACGAGGTGTTCCGTAGATCCTTCAACTGGGCCGTGGTCTATGCCCTGGTTGCTTCGGTGATGGTCGGCCTGGTAGGACACTCCCAGATGCAGTCCCTGCAAGACACACAGCCTATGAAGCTGGCTGCCGCCGAGGCACTGTGGGAGACGGAACAGCCGGCCGCCCTATCATTGCTTACCATCGGTACCCTGTCTGGTCGTGAAGAGATCTTTTCCATCCGGCTCCCGATGGTCATGAGCTTACTGACTTGTAACAACCTGACCTGCGAGGTTCAGGGCATCTACAACCTTCAGGCCGAGTACGAGCAGATCTATGGCCCGGGGGATTACGTACCACCTATTCCCCTCACCTATTGGTCCTTTCGCGGCATGCTGACGGCCGGAATGCTGATGATCGCGGTTTCTCTCCTGGCCTTGTATCTGGTGCTCAGGCGAAAGGTGGAAAAGGCCCGCTGGTTCCTGTACTTGCTACCTCTGGCCATATTCCTGCCCTACCTGGCCAACACCTCGGGCTGGCTGATGGCCGAAGTGGGCCGCCAGCCCTGGATCGTTTTCGGTGTAATGCGCACGGAGGAGGGGGTGTCGCTGGTGGTCTCTGCTGGGGCGGTACTGTTGTCCCTGGCCGTATTTATCCTGGTCTACGCCGCGTTGCTCGTGGCCGATATCTACCTTCTGGCCAAATTCGCGCGCAAGGGACCAACGCAAGAAGATTTCCCGGCCCCGGCCATGGCCCACGGAGGGGAGGCGTAGGATGGATCTCAACACCGTTTGGTTCGCGCTGGTTGCAGTCCTGGTTATCGGCTTTTTCCTGCTGGAAGGCTTTGACTATGGTGTCGGCATCCTCCTGCCCTTCTTGGGCAAGGATGATCAGGACCGCCGGGTGATCATCAACACCATTGGACCTTACTGGGACGGCAATGAGGTCTGGCTGATCACTGCCGGTGGGGCTATCTTTGCCGCCTTTCCAGAGTGGTATGCCACCATGTTCAGTGGCTTCTACCTGGCCCTGCTGCTGATGCTCGTGGCCCTGATTGTGCGAGGCGTGGCTTTCGAGTTCCGCAGCAAGGACCGGCGGCCACAGTGGCGCGGCCTTTGGGACTGGATGATTTTTTTCGGGAGCTTTGTGCCCGCATTGCTGTGGGGTGTGGCTTTTGCCAACCTGATCCGGGGCGTGCCCATCAATGCCGATATGCAGTACGTGGGCACCTTTTGGGATCTGCTCAACCCCTATGCCCTGGTAGGCGGGCTGGCGACCTTGTCGGCCTTTACACTGCACGGTGCGGTATTTTTGAGCCTCAAGACCAAAGACGAACTCGAAGAGCGGGCGCACAAGGCGGCGGCGCGAGTCTGGCTGCCCACGGTCATCATTGTCTTTGCTCTTTGTCATCGCTGGGTACTTTGCTACCGACATGTTCACAAAGCTGGGCGTAAATCCCGGTCCGGTTCCATTGGGTGCGGGTGCGGCCTTGCTGGCAGCGGGCTGGTTCATCCGCCAGCGGCGCAATGGATGGGCCTTTTTCATGACGGGGTTGACCATTGCTCTGTCCTCGGCCACGGTGGCCATCGGGCTCTATCCCCGGGTCATGGTTTCCAGCCTTAACCCGGCCTGGAGCCTGACCATTTATAACGCCTCATCCAGCCCGTACACGCTGCGTATCATGACCATCGTTGCCCTGGTTCTTGTGCCTATCGTGCTTCTCTATCAGGGCTGGAGCTACTGGGTGTTCCGCAGGCGCATTGGTAGGGAAGATACGCTGGAGTATTGAGGGAAAGCACGACTCCGCCAGAACCAAGACCCCGGGAGATGTCCCCCGAGGTCTTTTGATCTACCCCTTTTTCAACAGTGAATAGATCTGTGACAATGGCAGCTTTCATGAATGCCATCAGTTCCTCCTCATCGCGTTTCCCGCCGTCTTTCGTTCCTGTCGCGGTGGTCAACCCTACGTTGCTACAAGCTTTCAGTTTTGAGCGAGCAGACCGCTGTGTGATGCAGACAACTGTCTTTTCGGGCAGGTAAGGTATCATATCGGTGAGCCCATCGTCGTGGGGACCGAAGGCTGTGCCAACCGTTTTCTTTCCTCGAAGCGGAACCAAGCCCAACCCCATATTTGACAAGCAGCCTGAAATGGATATAATGTTAGATTGGTCGTTGAGACAGAGGTAGGGGCGATAAATAGCAACGGTTTATTGGAACAATTCGAAGGGCATCTCGAAAGCACAGCCCTCGCGCCGGCAACAGTGGTGAATTATATGGCTGATCTCAGGTCCTTCTTGCAATGGAGTCAGACTGCAAGAGGGGCCGGTGTGCTGGTCAATCCGACGCCTGATGGACCCTTTGAGCTAGATGCATCGGATATCCAATCCTATTGTTGCTATCTGCAGCATACAAAGGATCACGTACCAGCTACTGTCAACCGGCGGCTGCAGGCGCTTCGCAAGTTTTACGACTTTGCCATTGACCAGGGATGGACCCCCGCCAACCCGGCGAGCGATGTCCGGTTGTTGAGCGAAGTTGTATCTGACCGCAGTCGTGGTTTGACCCCGGACGATGTTACCCGTCTGTTGGCCGTTGTGCGGCAGAGCCACGCTCGGCGGGCGGACAGGGATTGGGCGATCTTTCAGGTGCTGTTACATGCCGGATTAAAGCTGGGTGAATTGACCCAGTTGCGAATGGCAGACCTGGATCTGGATGCTGTGCCACCCTACCTTTGTGTGGGCAGCAATGCAAGCCAATCCGGCCGCACCATCCCGCTCGAGGGCGAGGTATGCGATGCCCTGCGAGCCTATTTGCCCAAAAGGCAAGCTGCCCCCGGTGTAGCCTATGTCTTTGTGAATCGGGACGGGAATCCGCTTTCAACGCGTACCGTGCAACGGCTGCTCCATCAATACGCGCGGGCTGCGGCTTTGGACAACCTCACGACCCAATCTCTGCGCTATGTGTACGCCACAAGGGTCTATGAAAGAAGCGGTGACCTGAAAACGGTGGCCCTGCTGTTGGGTCATCGTCATCTGGCAACCACGATCCGGTACCTACGCTCCAGCGGAGCGCAACAGAAGCAATTCGATACGGACAATCTAGACGGAACGTAACCGAGTTCGATGTTCGATAGTCCAAGTCGATGGTTGGAAGACAGCGGCCTTCAGCCTCGAACTGCGAACCTCGAACACACAGGAGGGAAGACTTGAGTCTCAAAGATTTCAAGGCCCTGCGCCTCAGCCTGGCTTCGCCAGAGCAGATCGTGTCCTGGTCGTATGGTGAGGTCACCAAGCCAGAGACCATCAACTACCGTCGTCTTCGCCCGGAGCGGGATGGCCTCTTTTGTGAGGCCATTTTTGGTCCGCCAGAAGGACTGGCAATGTGCCTGTGGCAAGTACAAGCACATCCGCTTTCGGGGTGTCAACTGCGAGCGATGTGGCGTCGAGGTCACCCGTTCATCGGTGCGGCGCGAGCGCATGGGCCACATCAAACTGGCCGCGCCGGTGGCCCATATCTGGTACACGCGTCGCGTACCCAGCTATCTGGGCCTGCTGCTGGATGTCTCCCGGCGGAACATGGACCGGGTCCTCTACTTTGCCCAGTACGTGATCACCTAGGTGGACGAGGATGCCCGGCGCAAGAGCGCTGCGCCGCCTGGATGATGATCTGCTGCGGGAAAGGACCCGCCTGGAGCGAGGCAACAGCGACAAGAACGCCGAGATCGACCTGCGGCTGCAGGAGGCCCTGGACAACCTCCAGCACCGCCGGAAGCAACCAGGAGGAAGAGCTGGAGGAGAAAGAGGCGACCCTGACCGACGCCGTGACCAACGAGGTGCGCGGCATGCAGGGCCGGCTGGAGGCCTTGATGGGCAGAAAGCGCCCGAGACACCTGGCGCTCAGCTTCCACGACGACTCCCGTGGTAGAGGCGGCGATATCGGTCGAGCGCGACCATCTGTCCCGCCGCCAGGAGTTGGCGGCCGGCCGCCTGGACGAGATCAAGGAGGAGATCCGCCAGGAGATGGAGGACATCGCACTGCTCATCTCGGCCGAAGGCAGAGCAACTGACGCTACGAGGCCGGCCAGGCCGACCGAGATCCTGAACGAGCGCCTGATCCAGCAGGTCGCCGAGCTGGAAGCCGAGACCGACGAGAAGAAGGAAGAACTCCGCGATCTGCAAGCCGATGACCTTTCTGACCGAGAGCCGCTATCACGATCTGAACGATCGCTGGGGCAACGTCTTCGAAGCCAAGATGGGTGCCGAGGCATTTCTCGACATCTGCAAGCAGATCGACCTGGATGCGCTGAGCAAGGAACTGCGGGCCACGATGCGCACCACTCGCTCGAAGCAGATGCAAAAGAAAGGCCACCAAGCGGCTGCGCGTGGTCGAAGCCCTGCGCAAGAGCGGCAACCGGCCCGAGTGGATGATCATGACCGTCCTGCCGGTCATCCCGCCCGAATTGCGACCCATGATCCAGCTTGACGGCGGTCGCTTTGCCACGTCCGACCTGAACGATCTGTACCGCCGGGTGGTGAACCGCAACAACCGGCTCAAGCGGCTGCTGGACCTGGGCGCGCCGGACGTCATCGTCCGCAACGAAAAGCGTATGCTCCAGGAGGCCGTGGACTCGCTGATCGACAACAGCCGGCGAGGCAAGGCGGTCTCGGCCCGGGGACGCCGCCCGCTCAAGTCGCTGTCCGACTATGCTCAAGGGCAAGCAGGGTCGCTTCCGCCGCAACCTGCTGGGCAAGCGCGTGGACTATTCGGGTCGCTCGGTCATCGTCATCGGCCCGGAACTGGCATTGCACCAGTGCGGTCTGCCCAAGAGCATGGCCTTGGAGCTCTTCCAGCCCTTTGTCATCAACCGCTTGGTGGAGTACAACTATGCCATCAACGTCAAGGGCGCCAAGCGGATCATCGAGCAGCAGCGGCCCGAGGTCTGGGAGGTGCTGGAAGAGGTTGTCAAGGAACGCCCTGTGCTGCTGAACCGGGCGCCTACCCTGCACCGTCTGGGCATCCAGGCCTTCGAGCCGGTGCTGGTGGATGGCGATGCCATCCAGATCCACCCGCTGGTGTGCGCTGCCTTTAACGCCGACTTTGACGGCGACCAGATGGCTGTCCACGTGCCCCTGTCCAAGAAGGCAGTGACAGAGGCCCGGGAGCTGATGCTCTCCACCGCAACCTGCTCAAGCCGGCCAGCGGCGAGCCGATCGTGGGCCCGGCCAAGGACATGGTCCTGGGCTGCTTCTACCTGACCATGGAGACGGAGAAACCCCAGGACGAGACCAGAGATGGCGCTTTGCTGCCCACCTTTGCCGACATGGAAGAGGTGCAGCTGGCCTACGAGTTGGGCAAGCTAGATCTGCACACTCCCATCCGGCTGCGCTATCGCAGTTGGATGGACGACGAGCCGCTTGGACTATCTGGATCTGAGCGACGAGGTTGTGCGAGGCGCTGGAACAGGCGTCTCTGCCGCACCGTGGGCCAGGTCCTGGATCTGCAGGACGGAAGGCCGGCTGGCGTCGGTGACCGGGCTCGGACGCGGGCGACGAGCAGGAGATCCTGGACATGCTGCAGGCTGTGGGCTTTCGGCCCGAGGATCGCAGCTGAACCACTACATCGAGACGACGGTGGGCCGAGTCATCTTTAACCTGATCCTGCCCGACGCAGCTTCGCTTTGTCAACGACACGATGGACAAGGGCAAGCTCCAGGACCTGGTGGCTGAGTGCTATCACCGCCTGGGGATGGATGCCACAGCCAAGCTGGTGGACGAGATCAAGTCCATCGGCTTTCGCTACGCCACCAAGTCGGGCATCAGCATCGCTGTGAGCGACATCACCGTGCCGCCCAGAGAAAGAAGTCGATCATCCAGCCTTGCCTCCGGACGAGGTCAACCAGGTGGAGCACCAGTACCGCCGCGGCCTCATCACCGAGGACGAGCAGTACATGCGCACGGTCGAACTGTGGACCAAGGCCACCGACGACATCACGTCGGCGGTGGCCAGACAGCCTGGACCCGGATGGCCCTATCCGGGTGATGGCCGTCTCGGGCGCGACCAAGGGCGGCTTTACGCCCATCCGCCAGCTGGCCGGCATGCGTGGCCTGATGGCCGACCCGGCGGGGCGCATCATCTCCCTGCCCATCCGCTCCAACTTCCGCGAGGGCCTGACCGCCCTGGAGTACTTTATCTCCACCCACGGCGCGCGCAAGGGTCTGGCCGACACGGCCCTGCGAACGGCTGACGCCGGCTATCTGACCCGGCGACTGGTCGACGTGGCCCAGGATGTGATCATCGACGCCGAGGACTGTGGCACCCGCTCGGGCATCTGGATCACGCTGGAAGAAACACAAGCAGATGGACCAGACCATGGTCGAGCGTCTTCTGGGTCGGGTAGCCGCTCGGCCCGGTGGTCAACCCCAAGACCGGGGAGATCATCGTCGCTGCCGGGGAGATGATCGACGAGGAGCAGGCCGACAGATATCGAGGAGCTGGAGATCGACCAGGTACACGTCCGCTCGCCGCTGACCTGCGCCCTGCGCCACGGCATGTGCGCCACGTGCTATGGCCGCGACCTGGCCCGCGGCGGCATGATCCAGGTCGGTGAGGCGGTGGGCATCATCGCCGCCCAGTCGATCGGCGAGCCGGGCACCCAGCTCACGCTGCGGACCTTCCACACCGGTGGTGTGGCTGGTGCATCGGACATCACCCACGGTCTGCCCCGTGTGCAGGAGCTGTTTGAGGCCCGCATCCCCAAGGGTGAGGCGATCATCTCGGACATCGACGGGCGGCTCGAGCTGCACCAGCAGGATGGCATCCGCGTCCTCAAGGTGATCTACAGCGAGGTCTTGACCGACGAGTACGCGATCCCCAGGAACTATCGGATCCTGGTAGAGGATGAGCAGTCGGTCATCGAAGGGGATGAGATGGCCCAGTATGGTGACAAGGCCATCGTGGCCGAGAACCCAGGGCGCGTCTTTGTCGAGACGCCTGCCGTCCTGATCACGCCGCCCGGCTCGGACTATCCGGTCGAGCACCCGCTCCCCGCCAACTACCGGCCCATCGTCGAGGATGGCCAGAAGGTAGCCGAGGGTGATCCGGTGGCCCAGTATGGGCCCGGCAGATCACGGCCGAGATGGCCGGCACGGTGACGGTGCGCCCGCAGGCCACCATCTATGTCCGGCGCGAGGAGCGCGACGAGCGAGAATACGAGATTGCCACGACCGCCCGCCTGCGCGTGGAGCCCGGCTCGATGTGTCAGGGCCGGCGAGCAGTTGACCGAGGGGTCCATCAATCCCAGCCGCTTGCTGCGCATCATGGGCCGCGAGGCGGCACAGGTCTATCTGCTGGCCGAGATCCAGCAGGTGTACCGCAGCCAGGGCGTGAACATCAGCGACAAGCACATCGAGGTGATCATCCGCCAGATGACCAACAAGGTCCGCGTCGTCCAGTCGGGCGACACCGACCTGCTGCCCGGAGAACTGGTGAACCGCCTGACCTTCCAGGACATCAACGAGGAGATCACCCGAGCCGGGGGACAGAGGGCGACAGCGCGGCCGGTGCTGCTGGGCATCACCAAGGCAGCGCTCAACACCGAGAGCTTCCTGTCGGCGTCTTCGTTCCAGCACACGATCAACGTGCTGGCCGGCGCAGCCATCGAAGGCAAGGTGGATGGTCTGTACGGCCTGAAAGAGAACGTCATCATCGGCAAGCTGATCCCGGCCGGCACCGGCTATCATCGGCGGCAGAGTTCGCCAGCAATCCGAATGTTCGCAGAGCGGCGGCGCCCTGATGTCATCGGGCCTGCGCAGTGCTGGCGACTAGACAAGCATGAACATGCACAAGCCAGCGGCGGGCATTGTGCATTCTTTTCCTGGCAGGATGGCGTGACGGCGGCGCACGGCGGCTGGTCTGATCTATCTGCTGCCCCTGGCCTTTCTGGCCTGTTTTTCTTTTACCCCCTGGTCGAGATCTTTGGCGCTGAGCCTGGCCCCCAAAGGGCAGGCTGGACCTTGCTCCTTTTCGCACCTTGTTCACCGACCCGTACTATGCCCGGCTGCTGGCCTTTACCACCGGCCAGGCGCTTCTGTCCACCTTCCTGACCCTTCTGGTTGGGATGCCAGCAGCCTATGTCTTTGCCCGCTACGAGTTCCGGGGCAAGTCGCTCCTCCGCGCCCTGACCACCATTCCCTTTGTCATGCCCACCATGGTCGTGGCGGCCGCCTTTACCGCGCTCCTGGGACCCAGGGGCCACCTGAATACCTGGCTGATGTCGGCCTTTGGGCTTGGAGGCGCCCCCCCTTCGATTGCAGCATACACTGGCCCTGGTGCTCATCGCCCACGTCTTCTTACAATGCCGCCATCATCGTGCGCCTGGTGGGTGGATTCTGGGCCAACCTCGACCCTCGAATCGAGGAAGCGGCGCGGGTGCTGGGCGCCGGCCGGTGGCGTACCTTTCGCGAAGTCACCCTGCCGATTCTGCTGCCAGCGCATCGTTGCCGCCTCCTTGCTGGTCTTTCTCTTCTGTTTTACCAGCTTTGGCGTGATCCTGATTTTGGGCGGGCCGCGATTGGCCACCATTGAGGTCGAGATCTATCACCAGGCCGTCCCTTTCTTTAACCTGCCCCTGGCCGCGGCGCTGTCCATCGTGCAGATGGTCTTCACCTTTGCTATCATGGCCGTTTATACCCGGATCCAGGCCCGGTCCGCTGTGCCCCTGAATTTACGTCCCCAGGCCGCCACCCAGCGCCGGCCTGCAAGCTGGGGGGCGCGGTTGGTTGTGTGGAGCAGCGTCGGCGGGCTGATGATCCTGCTTCTCGCGCCGCTTCTGGCCCTCGTTGACCGCTCCATCTCTTTGGGCGGAGACTACACACTGCGCTACTATCAGGCCCTGTTCACCAATCCCACTCAATCCTTTTTCTACGTGCCACCCGCGGTGGCGATCCGCAACTCTCTGCTCGTCGCTGGGGGAACGGTTGCCCTTTCGCTTTTCATTGGTCTGATCAGCGCCTACCTGCTGATGGGACCCCCCGGTCCGGCCAAAAGCGTGCTCGACCCACTGTTCATGCTGCCGCTGGGCACCTCGGCCGTGACGCTGGGCCTGGGCTACATCATCGCCCTCGACCAGCCGCCGCTGAATCTGCGGGCCTCGCCCTGGCTGCTGCCCCTGGCTCACACCCTGGTGGCCTTTCCCTTTGTGGTGCGCAGCTTGCTGCCCGCGCTGCGCGGCATGAACCCCCACTGGCGGGAGGCGGCGGGGGTACTGGGTGCCTCGCCAGCGCGGGTACTGCGCGAGATCGACCTGCCCATCGTGGCCCGTGCCTTGCTGGTGGGCGCTGTTTTTGCCTTTACCGTCAGCGTGGGCGAGTTTGGCGCCACGCTGCTCATCGCCCGCCCCAACTTTCCGACCATGCCCGTCGTCATCTACCGGCTACTCGGCGCCCAGGGCGCCCTGAACCAGGGCCAGGGGTTGGCCATGAGTACCCTGCTGATGATCGTCTGCGCCATCGGCTTTATTCTCATCGAGCGCTTCCGTGTAGGCGAGATTGGCGAGTTCTGAACAGGATTGGATATTAGGAACCAGAGACTGGAGACTTGGAATTACCCACTCCCCAGTGTACAATAGCAACCACCATGGCCTTGCTCGAAGTCACATCCGTCTCAAAAGCATACTCCGGCACCGCTGTCCTGCACGACGTGTCCTTTCACGCGGACGAGGGCGAGATCGTCAGTCTGCTTGGCCCCAGCGGCTGTGGCAAGACGACGCTGTTGCGCATCGTCGCCGGGCTGGAAACTGCCGACAGCGGACAGGTCACCTTTGATGGCCGGGTGATGGACGGTGTGCCGGTCCACCACCGGGACTTTGGCCTGATGTTCCAGGACTATGCCCTCTTCCCCCACCAGGATGTGGTGGCCAATGTGGCCTTTGGCTTGCGGATGCAGGGCCTGCCCCGGGCACAAGTCGAGGCCCGTGTAGTCGAGATGCTGGATCTGGTTGGTCTGGCAGGCTACGAAGGCCGCCGCGTTTACGACCTTTCCGGTGGAGAGCAGCAGCGAGTGGCCCTGGCCCGCAGCCTGGCACCCGGGCCGCGCCTGTTGATGCTTGACGAACCGTTGGGATCCCTCGATCGTGCCCTGCGTGAGGAGCTGATGAACGAGTTGCGCAGTATCCTCAAAGGCGTGGGCCTGACGGCTGTCTATGTTACCCATGACCAACAGGAGGCCTTTGCCGTTGCCGACCGGGTGATTATCATGCACCAAGGGCGCATCGTCCAGCAGGGCACCCCCCAGGCCGTCTACCGCCAACCGGCCTCGCCCTGGGTGGCCCGGTTCTTGGGTCTGGGCAACTTGATCCCTGGTTGCGTTGCCGCCCTCGATCCACCCCGGATAGACACCGTCCTGGGCCCTCTTGCGCTTTGGGAAGCGCAGAACCTGGAGGTCGGCCGGGATGTGACCGTGCTTGTCCGCCCTCAGGCAGCCCACGTCGCGGAGGCAGACGCCGGTGAGGATGACATCATCCTTGAGGGCCAGGTACACGATTGCTCCTTCCGGGGAGGTTACTGCCGGTTGGTCGTAGAGCACGAGTCTGGTCTGACCCTGGCTTTTGATCTGCACTCCGACGTGACGCCCCTGCCCCAGCCCGGAGAGATGATCGCCCTGGCCCTGCGTTCAGAGGCCATGAGTCTATTGCCGGAAGAGAGGGCCTCGGGAGGAGTTCTGCCGTGAAGGGCCCATTGCCAGCAGGCTCTGGCGACGATCCCATCACAGTGGAGGTGGTCCGCGATGGTCGCCTGCAGACACGGATCCACTGGGAATGGCACGGAGACCACATTCGCATCCGTGCTCCCCGCCGCATATCACAGCGTGACCTGGACCGCAACGTGGCCCAGATTCTGGAGGAGGTCAAGCGCCGCCGCTCCCAGGTCCGCTCCCGGGCGGACGCCGACCTGGAGGCAATGGCGAGGCGCATCAACAGGTCGTATTTTGATGGCCAGATCGACTGGCACTCTGTCCGGTGGGTGGGCAACATGCGCAAGAGGTTGGGCAGTTGTAGCACCGGCGGCCCCACCGATGGCGACATCCGCATCAGCGACCGCATCAAGGGCTGGCCCCCATGGGTTATAGAGTACGTCGTCGCCCACGAGATGGTCCACCGCAAGCACCCCAACCATAGCAAAGAGTTCTGGACCTACTTGAGCCGCTACCCCAAGGCCGAGCGGGCTCGGGGCTTTATTCAAGGCGCGGCCTTCCAATTGGAGAAAGATCCTGAGGATTGGCTGTGATCGCCCTGGCGCTCAGGGCCATTGCTGATGAGGGTCAGGCGAGTCCATAGAATCCTGCCAACGAGAGTTAGGCTCTTTCGCGGATCATCGGGTTGGCGGGACTTGATAGATCAAGTATCGCTCGGGGATCCAGCCCAATCGTCCCCTGGGATCGATGACCTGGATCCAGGAGTAGCCATCGGCCTCGACCGGCCCGCCGGCAACGGCCAGCACTGTGCCATCACGCCATGCAGTAATCTTGGTTCCGCCCAAGCCTGGCTCGAGATACATCCACACGCCTTGTCCTCCCGTGCCGCCGACCCAGGCCGGGGCCGGCGTGGCGGTGGGCGTGGCTGTGGCTGTAGGCGTGGCCGTAAAGGTGGGGGTGGGGCTGTTGGTGTGTGTGGGCGTGGCGGTAGGGGTGACTGAGGGTGTTGGGCTTGGGGTCCAGGTAGACGTGAAGGTTGGGGTGGGAGTGGCGGTCTCTGTCACTCCCGGCAGTGGCGTCGCGGTGTGGGTAGGGCTTGGCGTGGCGGTCGGGGTGGCAGAGGGAGTAGGCGGTGCCAGTGCGTGTAGGTGCGTAGTCGGGATCACGGATAGTTGCAGCTCGACGGTCCTGCCCAGGCGGCTGGCCAATCCCTCCTGTAGCTCGACGACCTCCCGGTATGAGATGGCCCACGGTGAGCGCAGCCACAAATGCAGGCGGACAGTCTCGTCATCGCTGTCCAACTGTTGCCAATTATCCAGCTCCACGCGGCCCAGGCGTTCCACGCCATCAAGGTTCATGGTCGTCACCTCCGCCTGAATCGCTTGGCTTAGTTCTTCATGAAAAATGGATCCACGTACTACCTGGCTGGAGAGGAGGGCCAGGGGGATCGTTACGGCTACCAGCAACAAGATCGTTCCAAGCATTCCTCCCCGAAAGATCATGGCCCGGGCCTGCCGGCCGGGAATGGGCCGGAAGCCCAGCCACAAGAAGACCATACCTCCTGCTGCGGCGATGGCCACCAGGTTGGTTAGGAATAGCAGCATCGCTCCGCTGGCAATCTTTTCCCCGCCGACGGTGGCCTGCCATAATGCTTCGCTGCCGATGCGGATCCCGGTGATCTGTACCAGCCACAGCCCCAGGCCGATGCCCACAGTTGCCAGGGGAGGCACCAAGGCCGCGGCGATAGCCACTCCCGGCAGCGAGGCCGATACTTCTTTGCGACACAGGGCGTACGCACCCGCGGCCCCTGAGGCCAGGGCCACGCCCAGGTCCAGCAAGTTGGGCTGTATGCGGCCCAGAATCTCGCTGGAAAGGTTGGCCCTCGGTACCAGCATCCCATACAGAATGCCTGCCAGAAGGCCGATAACGATGGCCAGCAGCATCCCCTGCAGGGTCGCGGTAGCTGATCTCTTTAACATGCGCAGGTCTCCCCGCACCACCCCCAGGCTCAGCCCAAAGATAGTGGCCATCAGCGGGGCAACGAGCATCGCACCGATGATCACCGCCGGGCTGTTCAGCAGCAGGCCAAAGGAAGCGATGGCTGACGAAAGCGCCATCATTACAAAGAAATCGGCATCAGGCTGCGCTCCATCCCGGAGCGCCTTGTAGATCCCCGTCTGCTCGTGAAGGTCCAGCTTGGGCAGGATGTCAAAGATCCGCCACCCTGCCCGGCGCAGCCATTTGCCCATGCGCAAGCGGGGGGTTCGTCGCCTGACGATGATGGCTGGCGCGGGGCTGCGGGCCGCCACTGTTTGAGGAATATTGCCAAAAAGTACCCTGTCCACATAGCTTTCATGGCTGGCCCCAACCATCACCAGATCGTAGCCTTTGGCTGCCTCAGTCAGGATTCCCTTGATGGGCGTGGAAGATTGGACTACTTTGCCCTGGACCCGGGGCTCATCAATCCAAGGCTCCAGGATGTCCTCCAGTCGCTGCCTGCTCAGCGATAGGGCAACTTCCCCCTGGACATCGCGGGCCACGTTTATCGCCGTGACCTGTACCTGGGGGGAGAGGCAGAGAGCCAGGTCGATGGCCATCGCCGCGTTGGGGCCGCCGCCCACCGGTACCAGGACGCGTTCAAAGGCCCCGGACGAATCCTCCAACGAGTGCTGGCCCCCCTCGGCTCGAACCACAGCCACGTCACAAGGCGCATACTGGACAACCGGATCCAAGGTCCGGCCCAGCAGGTATCGCCCCCGCCCCCGGGCCCCGCGCCAGCCCAGCAGGATCAGGTCAGGAAGAAGCTCGCGCGCCGCAGCCAGGATCTCGGTACCCGGGTCGCGCCCGGTCCGGACGAGGACATCCAGAGGGATGCCAGCGCATTGCTCTGGCGGTAAGAATCCCGCGGGTTGTTCTGTTTCGACTGATGTCTCTGGCTTGGCCCCGAGCCAGCTCGGGTGTTGCCCGTTCGTCGTCACGCTCAGGATCGTCACCCGGCCGCCACGGACCCCGGCCAACGCACAGCCTATCTCCAGCAGTGGGTGCAGTTGGTTCTCCGCACCCACTGCGGCCAGGATATGGTACCCGTTGTCTGTCTGATCTCGTGCCATTTAGAGTTTGCTCAGAGGATATAGCTCTTGATGCCCGTGTCCTCTTCGATCCGTGCCGTCAGATCCTCCAGATCCGTCATGGTGAAAGAGCTGTCGGGGCCCACTGGCCGGCCAAAGGCGATGGCGTCGGCCCCTTCGTCACGGGCAGCAGATTCCAGTGCCTCGATCAGAGGACCGTGGCGCAAAACACCTTGGGCCTGAACATCTTTGGCGGCTGCTCGTTCGCAGGCCAAGGCCAGGAGGAATTCCCCCATATGCTCCATCTCTGTGATCACCACGTCAGGGCGCACTCCTCGGGCCGTCAGCCTGAGGAACTCTACGTCCACGATGTAGAGAAAGAGAATGCTGGCCCCAGCTTTTTTGGCCATGGCAATGACCTCGTCCTGGGTCCTAGTACTTGCCTCGCCACCCCGAGTGGCACACAAGATCTTTTTCATGATACGCTCCCAAACGAGGCACAAGCCTCAAAGATTAGAGCACATTCCCCGATATTCCAATCTCCAATCTCCCTGTCCCTGGTCAAAAGCGAATGAACAACCAAATCGTACCAATGGTCACGGTGATCAGCATGATTGGTAGCCCAACCTTCAACCAGCTCATGTAGGATATCTTGTAGCCAGCTCGCTCAGAGATACCAGCAGTAACCAGGTTCGGTGAGGAGCCGATCAGTGTACTGTTGCCGCCCATGGCCGAGCCGATGGACAATCCGTACCACAGCACGTTGTTGCCAGCGCCGGGTATGGTGAGACTCAGGTAATCGATTACAGGCAACATGGTTGCTGTGAATGGGATGTTGTCGATCACTCCTGACAACAAGGCCGCCGACCAGACCACGACCAGCGTGGCCAGCGTCAGGTTGCTACCCACCAGGTTGCTGATGCCCGTGGCGATAAGGCTGATCAGTCCCACCTCCTGTAGTGCGCCAACAGAGATAAACAGTGCGATGAAAAACACCAACGTCGTCCAATCCACAACCTTGAGCATCTCTTCGACGTCGGGAGTCACCAAGATGAGCATGGCCACCGCGCCCAAGATGGCCGTCACAGCAGGGTCCAGGCCAATGGCATCGCCGGCGACAAACAGCACCAGCATCGCGCCAAAGATGATCCCCGCTTTGCGCAATCGATTCGGCTGGGTGATACGCCCAGCCTCCTTCAGCCGCTCGCGCATGGCCTCAGAAAGCCGGCTGCCTGCTTCCCTGTACGCCTTGCGATAGCGCAGAACCACATACAGGGTGAGTGCGATCAGGGCGGCCACCACGCCGGGAGTCAGATTGACGAGGAAATCGTTAAAGCCCAGCCCTGCGTAGGCGCCGATAAGGATGTTCGTTGGCGTACCGATCAGGGTACTAATGCCTCCGACGTTGGAGGCCAGCGCTTCGGGGATAAGCAATGCCAGGGGATTGAGCCCCACCGTGAGGGCAATCTGGATGGTGATGGGCGCCATGAGCAGCATGGTGGTTACATTGTCCAGCAGCGCCGAGGCTATGGAGGTTATGGCCATCAAGATGGTGACCAGAAGCCACAGCCTGCCCGCCGACAGGCGGTAGGCCTGGTAGGCCATCCACTGAAAGATGCCGGTCTCTTCGATCACGGCTATGACGATCATCATGCCCATCACCAAAAAGATTACGTCAAAGTCCACGTACGACAGCGCCTGTTCGAAGGAAAAGATATAGAAACTGGGGTTGAAAGCGCCGCCAATCAGGCTGATGCCCAGCACCATGGCCACTCCCAGGAGCGCCGCCGTGGTTTTGTGCAGTTTCTCCAGGGCAATGAGGACCAGGACCAGGACAAAGGAGAAGGTTGCTACCCAAAAGCCAATAGAAAAGGCTCTCTCCATTTGGATGTCGTCCAGGCGGACAGAGCCGCCGATATTGAGCTGAGCGATCTCTTCCGGTGGAAGGTGTATCTCTGTGGTCTTGTAGTGAGGCCGAGTGATTTCGACGATCACGCTTTGATAGCCAGCCTGAGGCAGGTCTAGCAAAAAGCTACCATCCTCCTGGCTGGAGGTCTTGGCTGCAGGTTCATGAGCCCCGTTTACCAGGGCCGCTATCTCGGCCTCGTAGACTGCTTCGCCTAGTGGATCCACCAGCCGGCCAGACACGCTCGCGCCGTCTGGATCAGACTCGACCTTGGCTTCTGCCCGAATCAGGGGGGGGAGATAATCAGTACACAAGAACAGCCCCAGAACCAGGACCAGAAGGACCAGAATCAGCCGGCGCAAGCCTCTTGCCTGCCTTGCCAATCGCTTGAACATCAATACCTCTGCTTTCAGAAGAACCCAGTGCAAGAGAATACGGACTTTGACGCCCACTTCTGGCTTCCTGGTCGATATTCGATCTCCGCCACTATAGGTCTATGATGAGAACCCCAGCGCGCAAGATGGCTAGGCCATACAGCTTGCGTTGCTTCATAGAGTGCCTCCTGGCAACTCATTCAGCCTGCGCGGGCCAGTATACCCCAACAGACTGATCTGGGCAATGCGGCGCTGTCCATTGTATCATAGTTCGACTACCGGTCCAAGCATTGGATCTGACCGCAAATCCATGGTTCTTACCCCATGGCGCCAAGACCGCAGTTCCGTTTCGGCCGAAAGTGGTGAACTTCTGATCCAGTCCGTCCAATCTACCACTTGCGATTTCTCACGCTTTCTGGTAAAATACAAGGCGAAGCGAGGATTTTGGGGGTACCGGCTTACATACACCAGCCAGGTTTTCCTCCAAAATGCCGAGTAAGAATCCAAGACTGTTCGGTGACTTGCGACATCTAGAAAGAGATGTGACGACGAGAGATGGAACAGCAATCTGGATGGGCCGGGCAGCGCCCGGCAACTGAGCCGCAGGTAGAAGATCGATCCCCCCAGTCAGTCTCCTGGGCCCCGTTGCCGCGGCCACCTTCCTGGTACGCCAGACCAAAGAATGGTGTTGCTTGGGAGCTGACCTTTGCCCTGCTGCTCGTAGCGGTCCTCATCAGTGTGATAGCTGGTTTGTTCATGTTAGAGTTGTGGTGGGCTGACCGGATAGTGCCTGGCGTCCGTGTCCTGGATGTGGATCTGGGCGGGTTGACCCGTGACCAGGCAAGGGAGCGCTTGGCAACCAGCTTCTACTATCCGCCTGACCGGATCCCGACCCTCCGCTATGGCAACCTGTCCTGGTCTGTAGATCCGGCGGAGCTGGGCGTCCAACTGGACGTCAATACAACGGCGGATGCTGCCCTGGCCGTGGGCCATCGTGGCGATCTGACGATGCACTTTCGGGAGCAGATCGAGATCCTGCGCAACGGACACGATGTGGACCCTGTCCTTTCCGCAGCTCCTGGTGCTGGGGCCATGTTCCTCAGCCGCATTGCCCGGGAGATCAACCATCCGTCTCGGAATGCGACCCTCCAGATGGACGACGCTCTGAGGGTGGAGGTCATTCCCGCTCAAATGGGGCGTGAAGTCGATGAGGCCACCACGCAGCAGGCCCTGGTCCAGCGCGTCATCGATATGGAGGGCGGCGATGTGGAGTTGGTCATCCACGAGAGCCAGCCCCTGCTGACAGATCTGATCGCTACCGAGGACAAGGTAAATCTTATCCTCAGCGAGCCTCTTATCCTGACGGCGCCCGAGTTCGAGCCGTGGACCATCGAGCCGGAGGATCTGGCCGACTGGCTGATCTTTCAGCCCTCGGTCGACCAAGAGGGGCAGGCTACTCTGGAGGTCAGCCTGGATCTCGGGCCGGCTTTTTCCCTTGTAGAGGAGATTGCCGCCCAGGTAGCGCGCAATCCCAAGGACGCCCGTTTCCGCTACGATGTGGCCAACGACCGGGTGACCCCCGTCGTCCAGAGTATCGTCGGCCAGACGTTGGATGTTACGACGACCGTGTCCCTGATCGAGCGTGCTGCCACCAGTGAGCAGCGCGTCGTTCCCCTTCCACTGGTGGCCATTCCACCGTCGATTGCCACCACAGATGTACCCGATGTGGCCAGCTTTGATCTGATCGGTGAAGGGACAAGCAACTTTGCCGGGTCAACGGCGGCGAGGATTCAAAACATCGGCGTCGGAGCTGCCCAGTTCGATGGGGTGCTCGTCGCCCCGGGCCAGACTTTTTCCTTCAATCGCTATCTTGGTGAAGTGAGTGCCGAGAAGGGCTATGCGGAGAGCATTATCATCTGGGGCAACGAGACCCGGACAGACGTTGGCGGGGGTCTATGCCAGGTATCGTCCACCGCCTTCCGGGCCGCCTTTTGGGCCGGTGTACCCATTACAGAACGTACGCCCCACCTGTTTCGTGTAAGCTACTACGAGCCGCCCAGGGGTATGGATGCTACTATCTACTCGCCCTACACCGACTTCAAGTGGGTCAATGACACAGAAGAGTTTATCCTCATCCGGACTTTTATGGACAACGCCAACAAGAATCTGACCTTCCGTTTCTTTGGCGCGGACTCGGGTCGTACCGTCGAGATGGATGGCCCCCACGAGAGCCGGATCATAAAACCGCCCCCGCCGCTCAATCGACCCACCTCGACGCTGTTCCAGGGCCAGAAGAGGCAGATCGAGTGGGGCAAAGACGGCATGGACGTGACGGTCTATCGCACTGTCAAGGAGAACGGCAAGGAGGTGCGGCAGGACGAGTTCTTTAGCCGCTACAAACCCTGGCAGGCGGTTTACCTGGTGGGGACAAAGGAAGTGCCAACCCCGGTTCCGACTCCGGCGCTACCCCCAGAGCCCACACCAGAGCCCACTGAAGCGTCCACAGGGGGATAGGATCCCAGAACACAGCCAGAGCGCCTTGCTTGAGATGAGCAAGGCGCTCTTTTGTCACCAACAAGGCCATCGATTGTCGCGTGACCCCGATCTCTCGCCCTACCTGTCCCGAGTTTATCCCAGGCCCGCGAGGGACCTGCGGGGCAAAGTGATGTCAAAGGAGCCTATTGCGCGACTTGCAGGCTCCGGCGCCGCACCACGAGACCCGCAGCCAGGAGCGCTGCCCCGATTAGGAACAAGCCGCCGATGATGATCGGTGTTGGCAGGTCAATGCCCGTGCCGGGGGGCAGGCCTTCGTAGCAGCCGGGGTTGTCCGGGTCAATGGGGCAGGTCCCGTCCTGATGCAACAGGCGGACGCGGTACTTCCAATTGCCCTCCTCGCTCTCCAGACAATCGCAGCACATCTGGTACACGATCTCAGTCTGCCCATTGTCCTGCCAATCTACTTCCACTGCCAGGGCGGGACATACGTTCTGCTCGACATCGGCTTCTGCGAGCAGGCATGCATCGTCTTGGCCACAGCAATCCGTGCAGTCGCTATGCTCCAGGATGATGGGCTGGCAGCCGGTGCCGGCCCGGTTGAGATCTTCCAAGGAACGGTTGATGATCACGTAGAAAGGTGGCGCCTCGGGGATGCAATCCTTGGACATCTCTGGGTCATCGGGGCATGGACCGCTGGCCTGTACGGTCAATGGTATGAGTAACAGAACAAGCACCAGGACCAACGCTGAGATCCTCAATGTGGAACGCAT
This sequence comes from uncultured Chloroflexia bacterium, assembly GCA_963700285.1. Classification (GTDB taxonomy): domain Bacteria; phylum Chloroflexota; class Anaerolineae; order JAAYZQ01; family JAAYZQ01; genus CAWANP01. The sequence continues at coordinate 1,228,726 of CAVOXA010000010.1, forward strand.
CGGATTACCTCCTTGTTCGGGATGCCTGGCCCCTGCACAAGGCCGTTCTCCCTACTTGCCCGTCTCGTCGAGATCCGCCAGATAACGCCGGATTTCGGAGCGCATCTCCTCGTCCTCAGCGGTGGCCAGGGCCTGTTCAAGTGCGGCTATGGCCTCCACTGGTTGGTCCAGTACCCTATAGGCCAAGCCCAGGTAAAAGTGCGCCTGGCTATAGCTGCCATCCAGTGCAACCGCCCGGCTCAAGTGTGCCAGCGCTAGGCGAAATTGACGCGCCTCCAACTCTACAGCTCCCAGCACTGTGTAGGCCGGTGCTGAGGTATCATCGTAGCGCAGAACCTGCTGGGCCGCTGCCGCGGCCTTGGCCGACTGGCCCGTCTCATAATAGCCGATAGCCATGTTGACCAGTGTGCTGGGCTGCGGCTCCCCAAAGGCCACAGCCTGGCGGTAGTGGGTCAGCGCTTCGTCGGTCTCATGAATGGCCTGCAGGCTCAGTCCAAGGTTGTGCTCGATAGCACTCGTACCCGGCTCCAGTGCCAATGCTTGTCGAAAGGCGGCGATGGCCTTTTCGTGATCCCCTTGCTCGGCATGGACCAGACCCAGATTGTTGTGTATCTCGGCCCAGTCGGGTGCAAGGGTCCTGGCTGCCTCAAAAGACTGCTCCGCAAGCTCCATCTGTCCCTGTCCGAAATAGAAGGTACCGAGGGCGAGAGGGGGGTTGGCGTCGTCCGGGGCCAGGTCGCTGGCCCATGTCCAAGCCTGGACTGCGCATGGGCCATAGGTCTGCGCCCCCACATCTCCCCTGGCCCACTGGCTGCATAACTGTCCAAGCCCCATGGGTGCAAGCGAAAGCACCCTCCGGACAGGGGATAAGCTCAGGGCCAGGCTGGCTGCCAAACACAGCAGCAATACAATGGCGCTCAACCCTGCCAGCTTTGCCAGGACTTTCTGGTATCCCTGAGATCGACGCTGGCTGGACACTTTTTGGAGGTCGGCGCGACGCAAGAACCTGACTTCACAGCGGCTGAGCGCTTTCAAGGTCACATCACTGGGGCGATTTTCACCCAGCATGTCATCACCAAAAGTGCTGCCTGGATTCAGAACTGCCACCTGCTGGCCGGTTCTCCACGAGTCAGCATAAGCGCCTGCCTGGCCTTTTGTGATCAGTCCCCAAAAAACGGCACGGGCCCGAAGTGGCAGGATAACCTCGCCTGGGGAGTAGGTGTGGGTGCGTATCTGGCCCGTTAGGTAGGATAAATCAGCTGATTTCAGGCCCCAAGGGATGGCCAGCCGGTCCAACTGCTGGCGAATGACATCCTGCATCACATCCGAACGCAGACCACCTTCCACAACTTGGTCGCCGCTCAAGCCTTGTTTGTTCACCCAACGTTCTCCTACCGTCGCTCCCGTGACTTGCCAACACCACCAGTTTACCACGTTTCTCCAAGGCTGTCAACATGGACGCGGGAGCCCTCCCATCCCACTTGATTTCTGGTGAATACTATTGTTTTCAGTCATAAAGCGCAAAAGTGTTTTGACTGGGCGATCCTCCCTCAGGTTCGCGCTGGCTACTGCCCTGCTACTGATAGATTTTGCCATGCGGCTGGGCACCAGAACAAGGCAGAAACCTGCGGCAGGGCGCCGCGCGCGACTTTTCTCCAACCCCAGATCCACCAAGTTGTCTATTTTACAAATATCGGATCTTGGTGTATAATAAATGTACTTATCGGTTGATATGCGCTGAAAAAGGGGGTATGCTATGGTAAAGAGAAAAAAGATGGACATTCCAGTAGAAGTGAGCGGTCGACTGGTGACGAACCGGGGAGTACACCTGCAACCCTTTGGACACCATGGAGATTGGCTAAACAACGCCTCCTACTGGGTGGACCTACTGGTGAGTATGGGAATGTCCTGGGTTGTGCTTCTCACCGACAGCGATGCTGTGCGGCAGACGCACTATGGCTTGAACCCTCTGAAGGTACTGCTGGACGCAGGCATCATCCCCATCATCCGCGAACAGCGGGATTTCCCCAGGCCCTTTACTGATCACGATACCTTCCGGTGGACGGTGGATCTGTATGGGCAGTATGGCCTCAAACCGTTTTGGATCATCCGCAATGAGCCCTTTGACGATCGAGAATGGGCCAAACATCGCGTGCCGCCCGACGCCTGGGACATCATTATGAGCGTCTGGACCCAAGCGGCCAGCTTTATCGCCGCCAATGGCGGCTATGTCGGATTTCCCGATGGTCCCTGCTATGACTTTAACCCCTTTGAAAGCATAAAGGCCTTTGACTGCCGGTGGATCTTTGATGAGGGTCTTGGCTTCTACACCGGCCATCACTATGGCAAGAACCGGCCCCGTGATTATCCTTACGACGCCGTTACTCGCCATGGCGCGCAGTTGACCGAGGAGGCATATCAGCGGATCCTGGACGACTATGCCGGCGATAGTACCTGGCGGGAAGAACCCATTGAGCTGCTTAACCAGCGGCGCAGCGAGTTGCAATCTGCCACGCTGACGGCCCTTGAGGACGATACCTGCTGGCGAGGCTGGGAAAAGATCGCCCGCTGGTCCCTGGAAACGCTTGGGTATGCGGCGCCCATGGCCATGACAGAAGGCGGCTGGGTACCGCGAGATCGCCCGGGTACAGGACACAACACGGACATCCGCATGCCATACACCACGCCCAAGATGGTGGCAAAAAAGACGCTGCAGATCTTTGATACGCCTTCCCCCTTCTTTGCCATCTGTCCCTGGCTGTTGGCCGACGAAGACATGGGGGGCAGCGGTTGGCCTTTCGATGCCTGGCACGGCTGGGCTTACAGCGAAAAGTACGGACGCAAAAAGCCGGTCATTACCACCCTCCAGCAAAACCCTCCTAAGGAGATCCAACCCCGAACCGAGCCAATGGTCATTGATGTGGATGGTGATACCCGAGACTGGAATTGGGTGGACCAGACTTATGGAACCAGCTACCGCCGGGGCAAGACCTCTCTGCGGCTTATCGAAGTCCATGAAAGTGAGGGGCCTGCAACCCTGGATGTGTGGGTGGTGGACGCCGCTGGCCTGCCTGTCAGTGGGGCCCAATTCTACTACTATCACCCCGACGCACCCACCATTGAGGTGGGAGAGTGGTACAGCCAGGGTGATCTCAAAACCACGGGCCCCGATGGCAGGCTGCGATTCGCACTACCGGCCAGCAGCATCCCGTGCGCGCCGGGCGGGTGCCAGGGTGCCATTTGGCCCAAGGGCCAGGGCGATGTGCTGGAGAAGCTGGGAATGCTGGCCGGTACGCGAAACCGTCACTTGAACGGCATGTGGCAGATGGTAGAGCCGGGTACTCCATTCCTGCCCAATCCGGAGCCCGATCCGGAACCCACTCCAGTACCGGAACCCACCCCGGATCCGCAACCGCAACCCCAGGAAACAGGTTGGGAGATGTCAGTGGCGTACCAGGCCGGCCCACAGGTCATAGCTGGAACATTCCCCTACCCTGGCATCGACTTGACGGTTGCCGATCCATGGAACAATGCCAGCATTGTGACCAGTGGATCCAAGCCAGAGCACGGGGAGGGTGGCTTTGAGGTGCTCGCTCCACACCAGGTTGCCTACACCTTGGCTTTCCTGGGTGAGACCTTTGAAGTGCAGGTCAGAGAGGGAACCACGCTGGTTACTTTCGACCGCATAGAGCCGCCTGCGCCCGTACCTGAGCCGGTACCTGTACCTGAGCCTGAGCCTGTACCTGAGCCCGAGCCTGTACCTGGACCTGCACCTGAGCCGGACCTGACCTGTACCTGTACCTGTACCCGGACCTGCCCCTGAGCCTGAACCCGAGCCTGAACCCGAGCCTGAACCCGAATCTGAAGTGGAAGCTGATCCCGGCCCACCAGGCGCGCGCTGGACAGCAATTCTTGAAAAGCTTGAGCAGATTGAATCCCTGATTGCCAGGCTGCCTGAAGAGTAGCACTGAACCAGATACTCGGCTGGCTTCTGCTCTCTGTCTGCGGCATTCCTCTACCCATGAAAATCCCCCCTCCAATTCGGAGGGGGGATTGTGCCTGTCGGTGCTCGGCTTCAGGCAGTGCTACCCACAGGGTTGCCCAAGGCCAGATCTCACGGGCGCCGCTGCTCTGCAACAAGCGTTGGCCAGCGACGAACCATGGCCCTAGCCCAGGTCACCCAATTCATACAGGATGGCGGCTGCGGCTACAATGCCCGCGGTCTCGGCCCGCAGGATGCGAGGTCCCAGTGTCACGGGAATGAGACCATAGCGCCGGCCCTGGGCTACTTCTTCCGGCGTGAACCCACCTTCAGGCCCTACAAAGAGGTTGATGGTCAAGGGTGGCCGGCCTCGTTCCTGTCCGGCAGGGGCATCGCGGAGTACTTGATGCAACCCCGGTAAAGATCCTTCCTCCCACGGAATCAGTGAGAGCCCGCTCGAACTCCGCGCTTGATCGCATGCCTGAAGGAAAAAAGTGGCGGGACGGAGGGCAGGTTTCCGGCCTCGCCGGCACTGTTCAGCGGCTTCCTGAATGATCCATTCCCAGCGACGGTTCTTTTTCTCCACAGCGTCCAGGTCGCGGACGACGCACCTCTCGGCTACGACCGGGGTGAATTCCACGACCCCGACCTCGGTTCCCTTTTGCAGGCACAACTCGAAGCGGTTGCTCTTGAGCACTCCCTGGTAGAGGCTGATCTTGGTCCGGGGTTCGGCAGCGGACAGTCGCCGGCGGATCACTTCTCCAGTCACGGCATTCTGTTCCACACGAGTCAGTCGCGCGTGGATCTCCCATCCCGAGTTATCGAGTACGATCACCTTGTCGCCTGGGCGCATTCGCAGGACGCGGGCGATCTGGTGGGCCTGCGGGCCGCTAATTGATACCTCGTTGCCTCTGACCCAGGAAGATGGGATGAAAAAGCGGTGCATGGGCTCCTACCTTCTCTGGGCTACCAGGCATACCCAGTCCTGCTCCTGAGCCCGGCCAACGATCTGAAGGCCCGCATCCTGAAGGGCATCCCTGACATCCCCTTCCTGGTCATCTATCAGTCCGGCCGCGATCATGCGCCCGCCTGGGCCAAGCCGTGCCGCCAGAGAGGGAGCCATGCCAATGACCACTCTGGCCAGGATGTTGACCAGTACCAGGTCAAATTGGCCGGCCTCGAGGATGCCTACTGTGCGGTCCTCGCCGCCTTCCCTCAGCCCCCATCCAGCCGTCGTTCCTCCGGGCAGAGAGCCGTGCTGAAGCGTAACGCCGTGGGCTACTCCGTTCAGCGCGACGTTCTCACGAGCGACAGATATGGCCACAGGGTCGGCATCCAGAGCTAGCACAGAGCCCGCACCCAGTTTGATGGCGGCGATGGCCAGCACGCCCGAGCCAGTCCCCACGTCCAGGACTGTACAGCCAGGTGTCAGGCTTGTCTCCAGAGCCTCCAGGCACAGACGGGTCGTAGGGTGGAGGCCGGTACCGAAGGCCATCCCCGGTTCCATGTGGATGACGGCCTCACCCGGCGCCGGTGTGTACGCTTCCCAGGCAGGCACAATGACGGTGCGCCGGCCCACGCGCAGCATATGGTAGTGCTGCTTCCAGGCTTCAACCCAGTCCTCCTCCGCCCGGGGCACGACGACCGGATCGGGGATAGGATAGATCTGTCCCAGATGCCATAGGCCCTCTCTCAGACATTGCTGTGCCTCCTCCGCAGTGCCATCCAGGGGCAGATACGCCTTGACGATGACCTCTGAGGGCGGTGGGGCGGTCGCCAGATCGGGTTCAAAACAATCTACGGGCACTTCGATGACGGCGCCGCCCTGGCCATAGCGGTTGAACAGCTCGGCCACGGCTTCGGCCGCTTCACTATCTGTCGTTACACTGAACTCAAGCCATTCCAACTCGGCCCCCACACGTGCCAAACGTCAGACGAGGCCCGCGGCCTCGTCTGAACCTCCCTATATGCCCAATGCCTCTCTGAGCTTACTGAGCAGGCCCTTCTCCGGTTGGTGAACGACCTCCCTGCCCAGGGTCGCGCCCAACTCCTGGAACAATTCCCGTTGTCGCGGTGTTAGCCGCGAAGGGGTCCGAACGTGAACGATGATCACCTGGTCTCCGCGACCGTTGCGCCGCAGATAGGGCACGCCTTTGCCCCGCAGCCTGAAGGTCTCGCCTGTCTGCGTACCGGCCGGAATGGTCAGATCTTCGTCTCCATCCAGCGTGGGTACCGAAACCGCGTCGCCCAGCGCAGCCTGAGCAATATTGATATCCAATTCCAACATGACGTTGTTTTCGTCACGGCGAAAGGTGGGATGGGGCTGGACGCTCAGCACGACGTAGAGATTGCCCGTTGGGCCGCCACCCGTGCCCGGTTCGCCCTCTCCGGCCAAACGGATGCGCGTCCCATTGTCAACGCCCGCCGGGATCCTGACCGAGATGGTCCGCTCCACCTGGACAACCTTCTGGCCGTGGCAGCTCGTGCAGGGCGTGGTTACGATCTCCCGCTCCCCCTGACAGCGGGGACAGGTGGCTACCTGTACAAAAGAACCCAGGATGGTCTGCTGCTGGCGGCGGACCTCGCCGGTACCATTGCATTGGGGGCAGCGGATCGGGTGCGTTCCCGGTTCAGCCCCGCTTCCCTGACAATGGGGACAGGTCTCGTGGCGGAGAACGAGAATCTCCTTTTCGGCGCCAAAGACTGCTTCTTCGAACTCGATGGTGAGATCGTAACGCAGGTCGGTTCCCCGGGTGGGCCCTCGGCGTGACGTCCCTGTCCGCATGCCACCGAAAAAGCTCTCAAAGATGTCCTCGATGCCGCCAAAGCCGCTGAAATCGCCCTGGCCACCAAAACCGCTCTGGGGGCCGGCATGACCAAAGCGATCATACATGGCTCGTTTTTCAGGGTCCGACAGCACCTCATATGCTTCGTTGATCTCCTTGAAGCGTGTCTCGGCGTTGCCGTCCTTGTTCACATCCGGGTGATATTGGCGGGCCAGGCGACGAAAGGCTTTCTTGATCCCCTCTTGGGTTGCCTGCCGGTCTATCCCCAGTACCTGGTAGTAATCGCGTTTGGCACTCATAGTTTAGGTTCAAAGTTCGAGGTTCGAAGTTCAATGTTCGAAGTTTAATGTTCGACGTTCAAAGTCCGAAAGACCTCGATGATCGAACGTCGAACCCAAAACCTCGAACTCTCCTATGCCTCGCTAAACTCCCCCTCGACTACATCCTCATCGTCATCCGCAGGCGCGGCAGTGTCCTCCCCTTCAGGGGGCGGCGAGCCAGGCTGCTGGTACATCGAAGCGCCCATCTTCTGCACGGACTCTGAGAGTTCCTGGACCGCGCGCTGAATGGCCGCAACGTCCGACCCCTGCAATGCCGAGCGACAGGCTGTGACTTTTTCATTCACCTCGCCCTTAATGCCGTCGGGCATTTGCTCTCCCTGCTCGCGGATCAGCTTTTCGGCCTGGTAGATAAGCGAGTCGGCGTTGTTGCGAACCTCCACTTCCTCCCGCCGTTTCTGGTCTTCCTGTCCATAGCGCTCGGATTCTTGCACCATGCGATCGACTTCCTCACTGCTCAACCCGCTGGATGCTGTGATGGTGATCGACTGCTCGCGCCCGGTGGCTTTGTCCTGGGCCGAAACGTGCAGGATGCCGTCGGCGTCGATGTCAAAGGTCACCTCGACCTGGGGAATCCCTCTGGGGGCCGGGGGAATGCCATCCAGGATGAACTTGCCCAGCGTCTTGTTGTTGACTGCCATGGGGCGCTCGCCTTGGAGTACGTGGATCTCGACGCTGGTCTGGCCATCGGCGGCGGTGGAAAAAATCTGGCTTTTTTTGGTGGGAATTGTAGCGTTGCGCTCGATGAGCGGCGTCGATACGCCTCCCAGCGTCTCGATGCTCAGGGTCAGGGGCGTCACGTCCAGCAGGAGCACGTCCTTGACTTCCCCCCCCAGGACCCCAGCCTGGATCGCCGCCCCCAGGGCCACGACCTCATCGGGGTTGACACCCTTGTGCGGCACCCTGCCAAAGAACTTTTGCACAGCCTCCTGGATGGCCGGCATGCGAGTCATGCCACCTACCAGCAGGACCTCGTCAATCTCGTCCGCAGACTTCTTGGCATCACTCAGCGCTTGCCGGCAGGGGCCGAGTGACTTTTCGATCAGATCCTCCACCAACTGTTCCAGTTTGGCTCGGGTCAAGGTCATCTGCAGGTGCTTGGGGCCGCTGGCGTCGGCGGTGATGAACGGGAGGTTGATCTCGCTCTGCATCGTCGTCGAGAGTTCGATTTTGGCCTTTTCGGCAGCCTCTTTGAGGCGTTGCAAGGCCATCCGATCCCCTCGCAGGTCGATCCCCTGCTCTTTGCGGAATTCGTCGGCGACCCAGTTGATGACGCGCTGATCAAAGTCATCCCCGCCCAGGAAGGTGTCGCCATTGGTCGAAAGCACCTCGAATACCTCGTCGCCCACGTCGAGGATACTGATGTCAAAGGTACCGCCACCCAGGTCATACACGGCAACCCTTTGATCGACCCCTTTGCCCAACCCATAGGCCAGGGATGAAGCGGTGGGCTCGTTGATGATGCGCAATACATTCAGCCCAGCGATTCTGCCTGCATCCTTGGTTGCCTGGCGCTGGCTGTCGTTAAAATAGGCCGGAACAGTAATGACCGCATCTACCACCGACTGGCCCAGGTATGCCTCTGCATCCTGCTTGATCTTTTGCAGGATCATGGCCGAGATCTCGGGCGGCGAATAGTCCTTGCCCCCCATCGTCACCCAGGCATCACCGTTGGGCTGATTGCTGATGCTGTAGGGCAATATCTCACGTGCCTTGGCGACCTCGGGCTCGCTGTATTTCCGCCCCATCAGCCGCTTGATGGAAGAAATGGTGTTCTCGGGGTTGGTGATGGCCTGCCGTCGGGCAACCTGCCCGACCATCCGCTCGCCGGTTTTGGGATTGACCGCTACCACCGAAGGGAACAGGCGCCCCCCCTCCGAGCTGGAGATGATGGTTGGTTCACCGCCCTCCATGACAGCGCACACAGAGTTGGTTGTACCCAGGTCAATGCCGATGGTTTTTGCCATGATTCTACTCCTTGGTTCTGTCCCAGACCCTCAGGGTCTTTGGTTGTAGTGCGTAGCCTTGCTAGCACTGAACGTTTTTGGTGTTTCCGTATCGCCGGCCTTTACCAGAGGTCCCAAGGGTCCTCCGGTACGGACTAGGCCTGCTCCTCATTCTCAGGTTCGGGGTCGGGCGGTATTCCTGCCGAGACGCGAACCACGCTGGGGCGCAACACACGGTCTCCCATCCGGTAGCCTTTTTGCAGTTCGGCGATAACCTGTCCTGCCGGCACGGTTTCTGAGGGCTCGTGTGTGAGAGCCTCGTGCAAGAAGGGATCGAATTCCTGGCCTACCGCCTCGATGACCGTCACACCAGATTGCGCCAGCAGCCGCTCCAGGTTGCGCCGGATCAACACGATCCCCTCGATCCAGGGTAGGTCCGAAAGGTTCTCAGGCATCGTCTCCAGTGCTCGCTGGAAATCATCGACGATAGGCAGTACCCTGGCCAGTGCATCGCCCTTGGCGTTGGCATAGGTCTGTTCTTGCTCGCGCTGGAACCGCTTGCGGGCATTGGAAAGTTCAGCCCTGGCGCGCTGCCAACCATCCAGGTATTCGGCCTCTTTGGCTTTGGTTTCGGCCAGCTCCTGACGGAGGGCAGTCAGCTCATCAGTTTCCGTCTCCCTGCTGGGCGATTCCTCCCCTTCTCCAACTGGTTGCTCGCTCTGATCCTCTTGAAGCCCCTGTCTCGAGGCATCCCCCCAGCCAGCGGAGGGGTCCGTCGAAGGCATCGATCCCCCTTGGTCCTGCTCTTCTATCGTTTCGGCTGCTTTTTGCTTTTTGTTAGACATGTTGTTCCTCGTTCGCTCGCGGTTCTTCGATCCCGCCATATAGTTCGCGGAACAGGTCGCTCATCAGCCTGGCCACGTAGCGCACCGTCGAGATGGCCCGGCTGTAGGGCATTCGCATCGGCCCCATCACTCCCAGCGCGCCAATGGCCTCGCCGCTGACGCCATAGGGAGAAACTACCAGGCTGCATTCGCTCAGCTCATTCCAACGCCCCTCGCCACCAATGACCACCTGGACACCGCCAACCTCCAGCATGTCGGTAAGCAGATCCTCCATGAGGGTTCGATCTTCAAACAGGTGGACGATGCTCCTGGCGCTCTCGGGCACGGAGAACTCGGGCTGGTACAAGATGTTGCTCAGCCCATCCCGGTATAGGTGGAGACCGGCCTGATTATCCACCCGTGTCATTACCTGCACTACGACATCCAGAACCTGCTGCTCAAAGGCTCCCAATTGCCCGCGGCAGGCCTTCACCCGTTGGACAGATGCTCCCACACACAGGTCATTCAACCGGTTGGCGATCTGGCTCAGCGAGTCCTGCTGGACCGGCTCATCCAGAGACAGCATCTGCTGGCGCACGATGCCACCCTCCAGCACGGCGATGAGCATGCCCATGGTGTCATGGATGGAAATCAACTGCAAGTGCCTGAGACGGCAACCTTCGGTCTTGAGGCTGGTCACAACGGAGGCAGATTGGGCTGTGCGGGCCAGCACCGAGGCCGCTAGCCTCATCCACTGTTCCAGGTCGACCCCCACCTGGTGAAACTGGTGGCGGATGGTCCTTTGCTCGTCCGGCGACAGTTGCGACTCCTGCATAAGGCGTTCCACAAAGTAGCGGTAGCCCCGCTCCGTGGGTACGCGCCCCGCCGAGGTGTGTGGCTGAATCAAATAGCCCGATTCTTCCAGGACAACCATCTCGTTGCGGATAGTAGCCGAGCTGACTCCCAAGCCATAGCTCTCAATGGTCTTGGAGCCAATGGGCTGCGCGGCCGAGACATACTCCCGGATCACGAGAGCCAGGATCAATTGTTGACGCGGCGTAATCTCCATCTTTTCCCCAAATCATCCATACCGGCACAAACACTGACCTATTTGAATAGATCGTTAGCACTCAAGGGCAGAGAGTGCTAACGATCTCCTTTTCAGATAATACCACGAACCACACTTGCTGTCAAGAAGTGGAGCGCACAAGTCTGGGAGAATTGCATTTGACTGAAGACAGGCGTCTCTCCCGGTGGCGTCCCGGGCAGGCAGGCACGCCTTCTGGATCGTGGACCGGGTGAACCACCCTCAAGACAAGGGCTGGAGATCCTTCGGATAGGTGCTCAGTATGCGTGGCGATCGCCAAAGATGGCAAAAAAGGTGCGGAGCATGATCCGGAAGTCAAGCCAGAGAGACCAGTTCTCGATGTACCATAGGTCGTACTTTGTTCGTTCGGCGATAGAAGTATCACCGCGCAGACCGTTCACCTGGGCCCAGCCGGTCATTCCTGCCTTTTCCCGGTGGCGGTCCATGTAGCGGGGGATGCTGTGCCGGAATTGCTCGACGTATACCGGGCGCTCCGGGCGTGGCCCAACCAGGCTCATTTCACCCAAAAAAACGTTGATGAACTGGGGCAGCTCGTCGATGGAGAGCCTTCGGATCAAGCTGCCCAGGCGAGTAACCCGTGGGTCACCCTCCGTCGTCCAGCCTGGCCCGTCCTTCTCGGCGTCCGTTCGCATGGATCGAAACTTGAGGCACCAGAATGGCCGGGCATCCAGTCCCATCCGCTCTTGAGCGTAAAACACCGAACCGGGTGAATCGAGCTTGATGGCAGCGGCAACCAGCATCAAGATGGGTGAGAGCAACACCAGCGCCAGGGCGCTGCCCACCAGGTCGACCACTCTCTTCAGGGTCAGCTTCCAGCCCCGAAGGGCCACGTCGCGCACGCTGAGCAGGGGCAAGCCTCCCAGGTCGCCGATGCTCAGCTCGGTGGCAATGATCTGGAACAGATCGGGAAAGATCTTGACGCCAACCTGTCCTTGCTCGCAGCGCGAGATGATGGCCAGCGCCTCCTGGTGCGTCAGTTCTGAACGGCCAATGATCACTTCTTCAACTTGGTGCTCTGTGATAAGATCGGGCAGATCGTCTACCCCGCCTAGTATCGGAATTCCCATGATCTGCTGGCCATGCGCGGCTTCTCCGTCTACAAATCCGACAACACGGTAGCCCAGTTGAGGTGACTGTCTGACCTTTTGCAGGATCATCCGGCCCACATCGCCTGTGCCGACGATAAGGAGCCGGTCGGCCCATACACCCCGCTTCCGGAGCCAATTGCGCAGCCAGGCCAGCGCGGAACGGCCAACGGCTACCAGCAGGACCGTCAGCACCCAGGCATAGATGACCATCACCCGGGGAAAATCTACCTGTAACCTGCTGTTTTTGAATAGAAAGGTGGTAGCGGCGATGGTGACGATGGTGCCAATGGAGGTGGCGGCAAAAATCCGGTAGAATTCATCCAGGCGGAGCATGCTGCGCTTGACATCGTACAGCCGCGAGAAAAAATAGACCGTCAGCATCGTGACCACCTGTACGACCATCATCAGCAGGTAATCGCGATAGGGGCCGATGTTGACCGGTGGGGGCACGGCCACCAGACGGCGCAGCCCATAGGCCAAGTAGAAAGCCATAGCGACCATCGCCATGTCATTGACCACCAACAGCATGGTGTATAGCGCATCGGTCTTGCGTCTCATGGTCCCGACTCCTTGCTCTGGACCGGTACCGCGGAAGCGACCCCCCGCTGCTCGGCCGGCCGCAAGCGGTCTTGCAGCACCGCCCGGCCGCCCATCAGAGCGACCGCGGCATAGATAAGCCAATTCAGCAGGAAAAAGGTCTGGTCCTTAAAGTGTTTGTCGTGGAACAAGCGCATCGTCTCATAGAACTGTACATTGGCAAAATGGCTCCGCTGTTTGCTCGACTGGCCCTTATAGTGGAGCACCGTCACCGCTGCGTTGTACCACACCTGCCAGTTCCGCTGCTTGACGCGGTAGCAGAGGTCCAGGTCTTCGGCGTACATAAAGTACTGCTCATCCAGCAAGCCAACCTGTTCCAGCACCTCCCCCCGCATGAGCATAAAGGCGCCTACCACCGAATCTACTTCCGTGGTGACGTCGGGTGGCAGATAGGTGAGGTTATAGCGCCCAAAGCGCTTGCTGCCGGGGAAGAGCCGGCTCAAGCCGGACATGCGGTAGGCGGCTACTTGTGGCGTCGGAAAACTGCGCCGGCATGCCTTGTCCAGGCTGCCATCCACCCGGACCAATCGCGGACCGGCCACACCGGCCTGGGGATGCGCCTCCATAAAGGCCAGCATGTCCGCCAGCGCCGAGGGCGGCAGAACCGTGTCCGGGTTCAACAGCATGGCATAGCAGGGCCGGTCGGGACCGGCGGCGCCTTCATCGTCGGAGAAACCAAAGGCCCTCAGCCCCAGGTTGTTGCCGGCGGCGTAGCCGCTGTTCTCTGTGCGGATGAGCCGCACCTGGGGGTACTCGGCCGCGACCATGTCGGCGCTGCCATCGTCAGAATCGTTGTCGACGACGCAGACCGAAAAAGCAAACTCTCCCCGGCTATCATACACCGAGGCCAGGCAGTCCCGCAACAGGTCGCGGACGTTATAGTTTACGATGACGATCCCCAGATCGAGCATAAGTCTATGCCAGGATACTCCGAGCAATCACCACCCGCTGGATCTCGCTGGTGCCCTCATAGATTTCGGTGATCTTGGCGTCGCGGAAATGGCGCTCCACCGGGTATTCTTTGCTGTAGCCATTGCCGCCATAGATCTGGACCGCCTTGGTCGTGACCCACATGGCCGTCTCCGCGGCGTAGAGCTTGGCCATGGCCGCCGGCAGCGTGTAGCGCGCCCCGGTCGCCTTGGCCTCCTCCTTGGCCAGGGCCGCCTGGTAGGTCAACAACCGAGCGGCTTCCAGTCGCGTCTTCATGTCGGCCAGCATCCACTGAATGCCCTGAAACTGGGCGATGGGCTGTCCAAACTGCTCCCGCTCTTTGGCATAGTCGCGGGCCGCCTCGTAGGCCGCCTCGGCGATGCCCACCGCCTGGGCCGCGATGCCGATCCGGCCCGCATCTAGAATGGCCAGGCCGATCTTGAAGCCCGCGCCCTCGTCGCCCAACCGGTGCCAGGCGGGCAGGCGGTAGTTCTCGAAAACCAACTCTGACGTATGAGACGCCCGGATACCCAGTTTGGGTTCCACTTTTCCGGGGGAAAAGCCCGGAAAGGTCGTGTCCACGACAAAGGCCGAGATGCCCCGGTGACCCAGGCCCCGGTCCGTCATGGCAAACAGAATCACATAATCCGCATTGGGGCCGCTGGTCACCCACGCCTTCAGGCCGTTGATCACGTACTCGTCCGCCGCCGGGTCGTATTCGGCGGTGCAGCGCATGTTCGCCGGGTCGGAGCCAGCCTGGGCCTCGGTCAGCGAATAGGCGCCCAGCTTCTCGCCACTGGCCAGGGGGCGCAGAAACGCCTCCTTCTGGCGCTCGGTACCAAAGACATAGAGCCCGTGGCAGACCAGCGAGTTGTTGACCGACATGATGACCCCATGGGAGGCACAGGCTTTGGAGATTTCGATCATGGACAGCACGTAGCTGAGGGTGTCCAGACCCGTGCCATCGTACTCTTCTGGGATCTCGATGCCCATGAAGCCCAGATCACCCATCTTTTGGACCGTCTCGACAGGAAAGCGGCCCTCCTCGTCGATCTCGGCGGCGATGGGCGCGATCTCTTTCTGGGCAAAATCCCGCGCCATGTCCTGGATCATCCTGTGTTCTTCGGTCAGCTTTAGGTCCATTCAGGCCTCCTCAGTGCCCATTCCGCTAGATTATACTACAGAAGCGCTTCCAGGAAAAGCGCAGTGGTTTGGCAGGACTGGCAGTCCTACAGTGGAGATTCCCAGTCCCCAAGCAGCGCTTCAGACGCTTCAGGGGATTGGTGCACCAACTTTTCATCTTTCCGAGATCCGCGTCCCATGAAGCGTCAGGGGAAGCGGATGTGAGGCGCCCCTTGGTATATACTACCCTCAGAACAAGGGTACGGCTATCACAGGAAAGGAGAATTGTCAGATGTCTGAGGAACAAAAGACTGCGGCGAAAGAGGAACAGGCGGTTGGTCTGGTATCCGGGGAGCCGGTTCAGGTGCCCAAGCGGCGGAGGGCAGAGCCTCCCATCCGGACGGGCGAGATGTCCAAGGCTGGCTCTCAACTTTTCACGGTGCGCATGTGGCCAGAACCTCTGGATGATGGCCAGGTTGAGTGGCGGGGCAAGGTCGATCATGTGGCCAGTGGCGAGGGTTATGCCTTCCGTGACTGGGCCAGGTTGGCAACCTGCATCGAAAAGATGCTGCAAGGGGTCTTTCGGCGCCAGGGAAAAGCCATCACAGCCAGCGGCTTCCACCGCCCAATTATACTACAGAACTGTTCCAGGGAAAAGCATCGTAGACTGCCCGGACGAGCAAGTGCCCGCCTGGTGCCTGAGGGGACGGACAGGCGCCGAGCGAACCGCTATCTATCGCATGGGGCGAGGTTGCGACTGGCTTTCCCCTATTCAGCGCTTCAGAAGCTTCGTTTGGTTGGCACTCCAACATCATCTTTCCGAGATCCGCTCTCGATGAAGCGCTTCGCGAAACGGATGTGAAGCGGCCACTGGTGTATACTGTCCTCAGAACGGTGGCAAAACCAACACAGGAAAGAACAAAGGAGGGCGTCAGATGTCTGAGGAGCAAAAGGCCGTGGCGAAAGAGGAACAAACGGTTGGCCTGGTATCCGGAACACCGGTCCAGGTACGCAAACGGCGGGCAGCGGAGCCGCCCATCCGGACGGGAGGGGCGACCAAAAGTGGCTCACAGCTCTTTACGGTGCGCATGTGGCCGGAGCCGATGGACGATGGCCAGGTCGAATGGCGGGGCAAGGTCGATCACGTGGCCAGCGGCGAGGGCTATGCCTTCCGCGACTGGGCCTGGCTGACAACCTGCATCGAAAAGATGCTGCTGGGGGGCTGGCGCAGGGGAGTCGGTGTGGGCTAACGTGCCTTCATTGCGATGAGTGCAGCGGAAATGGAACGGGTATTCGAGGCAGCTGGCAGGAGCCAGCTGCTTCGAATACGTATGTCAACCTAAATTTGCCCCCCAGCTCTGAATGTGATATAATAGTTCGCGACCGGACCATGGAATCCTGCCCTGCATCGTAGTCCTTCCCCAAAGCTCTCACCAGGGCAGCCGTCAACCGACGCAGTAGCGGGCCGGATCGGGCCCTCTGGCGGAGTGTCGTCGTAGCCCGTAGCACGCCTTCCCTATGCTCACGCAGCACAAGGAGGTCGAAGTTGGCGCCTGTCTTGCACATTCGCCTGCTGGGGGATTGCTCTCTCTGTTATGATGGTGCGCCGGCCGTAACGGAGGTCAATACCCCCCGTCTGCAATCCTTACTCGCCTATCTCCTCCTGCACCGCGCCGCCCCCCAATCGCGCTCCCACGTTGCCTTCCAGTTCTGGCCCGACTCGACCGAGGCCCAGGCCCACAGCAACCTGCGCACGCTGCTGCACCGCCTGCGCCAGGCGCTGCCCGATGCGGACCAGTTCCTATCGGTCGAGGGGCAGACGGTGCAGTGGCGGCAGGATGCGCCCTATACCCTGGATGTGGCCGGTTTTGAGCAGGCGGTGAGCCGAGCAGAACGGACCGGGGAAGAAGCGGCTCGAAGAGCCGCCTTGGAGCGGGCTATCGAGCTGTATGGCGGCGAGCTGCTGCCCAGTTGTTACGACGATTGGATCCTGCCCCAGCGGGAGCGGCTGCACCAGGCCTACATCCGGGCCATGGAGCAGTTGATCCGACTGCTGGAAGAGGAGCGCGAGTACGATCAGGCGCTGCGCTACGCCCAGCGCCTGCTGCGAGACGACCCGCTGCACGAGGCGGGCTACCGGCGGCTGATGCGGCTGCGGGCCCTGAGCGGCGACCGCGCCGGGGCGCTGCGCGTCTACCACGACTGCGAGTCACATCCTCCAGCGCGAGCTGGGCGTGGAGCCCAGTGCGGCCACGCAGCGGGCCTACGAAGAGTTGTTGCAGGCCGAATCCCGGCCCGTAGCTGCCAGCGGGCCCATGCCTGGTGTGTCACCCCTTGTCGGGCGCGAAGAGGAGTGGACTCGCCTGCAGACTGCCTGGTGGCGGTCGGCCCGTGGGCCGCGCTTCGTTTTACTGCAAGGCGAAGCCGGCATTGGCAAAACGCGACTGGTGGAGGAGTTGCTCCATTGGGCGAAACGGCAGGGGATCGAGTGCGCCTACGCCCGTAGCTACGCCGCCGAGGGCGAACTGGCCTACGCCCCGGTGACCGCCCTGCTGCAGGCCCGTCCCCTGCCGCCCCTGGAGGACGTCTGGCTCAGTGAAGTGGCCCGCTTGCTGCCCGAGGTGCTGGCCGAACGGCCGGGCCTGCCGCCGCCACAGCCCATGACCGAAGCCTGGCAGCGCCAGCGGCTCTTTCAGGCCCTGGCCCGGGCGGTGCTGGGCAACGGCTCGCCGCCAGAGCCCCTGTTGCTGGCTATAGAGGACCTGCAGTGGTGTGACCGCGAGAGCCTGGATTGGCTGCACTACCTGCTGCGATTCGATCCGCGGCGCGCATTACCCAGGCCCACAGCAACCTGCGCACGCTGCTGCACCGCCTGCGCCAGGCGCTGCCCGATGCGGACCAGTTCATATCGGTCGAGGGACAGACGCTGCAGTGGCGCCAGGAGGCGCCCTACACCCTGGATGTGGCCGCTTTTGAGCAGGCAGTGAGCCGAGCAGAACGGACCGGGGAAGAAGCGGCTCGAAGAGCCGCCTTGGAGCGGGCATCGAGCTGTATGCGCGGCGAGCTGCTGCCCAGTTGTTACGACGATTGGATCCTGCCCGAGCGGGAGCGGCTGCACCAGGCCTACGTCCGGGCCATGGAGCAGTTGATCCAACTGCTGGAAGAGGAACGCGAGTACGATCAGGCGCTGCGCTACGCCCAACGCCTGCTGCGAGACGACCCATTGCACGAGGCGGGCTACCGGCGGCTGATGCGCCTTCGGGCCTTGAGCGGCGACCGGGCCGGGGCGCTGCGCGTCTACCATGACTGTGTCACCGTCCTCCAGCGCGAACTGGGCGTGGAGCCTAGTCCAGCCACCCAGCGGGCCTACGAGCGGGTGCTGCGTGTCGAGCCTGGCCCCGAATCCGAAACAAGGACAACCCCTATGGTCTCGCCGCTGGTGGGGCGGGAAGACGGAGTGGGCCGGGTTGCGGAGCGCCTGGCGGCGGTCGGCTCGCGGGCCGCGCTTTGCGCTGGTGCTGGGCGAGGCAGGCATCGGCAAGACGCGGCTGGTGGAGGAACTGCTGCATTGGGCACAGCGGCGGGGGATCGAGTGCGCCTACGCCCGCTGCTACGCCGCCGAGGGCGAGCTGGCCTACGCCCCGGTGTCCGTCCTGCTGAGGGCCCGGCCCCTGCCAGCCCTGGACGACGTCTGGCTCAGCGAGGTGGCCCGCCTGCTGCCCGAGGTGCTGGGCGAGCGGCCGGACCTGCCCGCTCCCCAGCCCATGACCGAGAGATGGCAGCGCCTGCGGTTGTTCGAGGCCCTGGCCAGGGCTGTGCTGAGAGAGGGACAGCCAACCCTGCTGGTCATCGACGACCTGCACTGGTGTGATCCGGAAACGCTGGACTGGCTGCATTTCTTGTTGCGCTTTGATGTGCGAGCACGGTTGCTGGTGGTGGGCACCTGCCGGCCGGAGGAGCTGGACGAGGACTGCCCCTTTGCCGCCGCGCTGCCCGTGCTGCACCGTGACGTGCGGCTGACCGAGATCAAAGTGGGCCCGCTGAATAATGAAGAGACGGCGGCCCTGGCCTCCAACGTGGCCCGGGAGGAACTGGATCCGGCGGCAGCGGGAAATCTCTACCGAGAGACGGAAGGCAACCCCCTCTTCGTCGTCGAAACGGTGCGGGCGGCTCTGCGCAGTGAAGGGCGGGGGCTGATCCTTGGAGATGGCGAACTGGAGGACGGGCAGCCAGCACTTCGCGAGCGAGGTCTTGCCCCCACGGGTGCAGGCGGTGCTGGCCACGCGCCTGGCGCAGCTCTCGCCTCCGGCCCGCGAGCTGGCTGGGCTGGCGGCCATCATCGGCCGGGCTTTTACCGTCCCCGTGCTGCAGGCGGCGGGCAACGGGGACGAGGATGCCCTGGTGCGCGGGCTGGACGAACTGTGGCAGCGGCGCATCGTGCGCGAGCGGGGCGTCGACGCCTACGACTTTTCCCACGACAAGCTGCGGGAGGCGGCCTACGACGCCTTGAGCCCGGCCCGGCGCAGATTGCTCCACCGCCAGGTGGCCCGGGTCCTGGAGACCACCTACGCCTCGGACCCGGATGCCGTCGCCCGGCGGCTGGCGGTCCACTATGAGCGGGCAGGCCTGGCGGAGAAGGCGGTTCCCTGCTACCTGCGGGCCGGTCGAGGCGGCCAACCGGATCTTTGCCAGCGACGAGGCCGAGGCCTCCTTCCGGCGGGGACTGGTCCTGCTGGCAGGAGGATCCTGGTCCCCGATCTCAGGAAGCCTGGCGTCGGGAGATGGCGGCCGGGCTCTATGAGGGCCTGGGTGACGCACTGAGGGTGGTCCGGGCTGATGAGGCATGGAAGGCCTACCAGGACGCGCTCGCAGGCTACTGGCGAGGAAGAGCGGCTGGCACGGGCGCGTCTCCAGCGCAAGATTGGCTTCAACTGGGTGGGGCAGGGGCAGTTCGACCGGGCCGTGCAAGCCTTCGATCTGGCCGAAGTCTCTCCTGGGCCAGGAACCATTCCAGCCTATTGCCAATTGGTGGCAAGAATGGGGGGACGTACAGGGTCATCGGTTGCACGCCTACTACTGTATGGGCCGCTGGCGCGAGATGGCCCGAGTGTTGGACGAAGCTGCGGCCGACCGTGGAACAATATGGAACAGTCCGGCTTCGTGGCTTCTATCTTTGGCAACCGCGTCGATCATGGCCATGAGGCGGGATCGCTAGTCATCTCTGACGAGACCCTGGCTGATGCCCGGGCTGGCTGGCGACAACACTGGAGCTGGGGATCGATTCTGGATCGAGTGGTCCCACTACCAGTTGGGTTGGCTCCTCGTGCTGCGTGGCGAATTTGAGGAAGCCGAGGAATACTTGCTCAAGGGCCTAACCATGGTCAAGCAGACGCGGAATCTGTGGGTGGAGACCTACATGTTGAACTGGCTAGCCGTGCTCTGGCGCAAGCGCGGGCAGGTACGGGAAGCACGCCGCTACGCCGAGCAAGGTCTGATGACGGCACCTACTGGTGCACCAACTGGAGCAGGTGGCTCTAGCCCAGGCAAATCTGGCCTGGGTCGCCTGGCGCGAAGGGGACATGGACGAGGCGCAGACCCTGGCCCAGGCTGCGCTGGACTCGTGGCAGCGATCCCAATTGGTCCACGCCTTCCACTGGACGGGGCGCTGGCCGCTGTTGGCCATGGCCCTGGACGCGGACAGGCTCTCGGAGGCCCTGGATCACGCGCGGGCGATGCTGGATCCCATGCAGCAGAAGCTGCCCCGGCCCATGGAATCTGCCCTGGAAGGCGGCCATTCAGGCCGGTGAGGCGGGCCAGCCGGAAGTGGTTCGAGCATGGCTCCAGCAGGCCGTCGAGGTGGCCCAGGAGGCAGGGGTACTCTGGTAGCAGCTCATGACCCTGAGCACAGAAGAAATTGTCCCGAGCGGCCAAGGAGGATCTGTCTCTGGGCCGGTGGAGCGATTCTTCGCTCCTTTCAGTCGCGTCGAGAATGATCATTGAGTGCTAGGCGGTTGGATTTCTGTACATCCAGACAGAGTGCTGGTATTGGCAGTCCTCAGGAGGTGATGCCTATGCATAACCGGGGGCAGGCTCCCAGGCCCGGGGCCGGGGCGGGAGCTGGCTCGTTCTGTCCAACGGCCCAGCAGATCCACCAAGAAGAAAGGAGTATAGCATTATGGGTCGCTATCTGGTTATTTGGGAGATTAACAACGCCAGGCTGTCCGATGATCCGCAGGAGAGGGCTGCGGCCGCCAAAGCGTCCATGCAGGCCGTCCAGCAGGGGATTGAATCGGGTATGATCAAGGAGTGGGGAGCATTCCTGGGCCTGGAGAAAGGTTTTGGCGTCTATGAGGGGTCTGAGGTGGAGGTGGCTGCCTTCCTGCAGCAATTTGCACCGTGGGCCAGCGACAAAGTCCTACCCTATGTCACGGCGCATGAACTCAGCGCCATGGTAGACGCCATGATGGCTTGATCGCCCGAAAAGCGGGCGCAGGAGCCGGGCTGGCAGCCGTGGAACCCAGCGTCCCGTTGGATTGCCAGCCCTTTTTGTCTACAAGCTTAACCGCCCCGACCCCTTGCAGACGGGGCAGTTCAGGCCGCCCAGGACCTTGCCGTCGCCACCGCAGAGGGGGCAGCCAATGCCCGACTGCTTGCCGCTGCTGGCTTGCACAGGCTTGGAGGCTGAGGGCGGCGCGGCCTGCTGGGCCGTCTTGCCTTTCTGCTGCTCGCTCTGTCCAAAGAGCATCCGCACAAAGGTCACCAGCGCCGTGCCCAGGATCTCGCCCAGGGTGGGACTCCAGCGCTGGACCGTCTCAAAGAACTTGCTGCCCGTGGGCGCCAGCCGGTCCAGCTCGATCTTGAGCTGGCTGGCCGAGGGACGTCGCCGCGGGTCAGGATCCAAGCAGCGGTTCACGATTCCGACCACCGCCGGACTGAGGTCGGGCCGCAGCTCAGAGAGCGGCTGAAAGGTCGCGAAGGAACGCAACAGCTCCATGTCCAGCTCGGGGAAGGCCGTAAAGCGGTCGCGGGGATCCCGCGCCGTGAGCAGGTGGTGCATGGTCGCGCCCAGGGCATAGATGTCCGACCGGGTGGAGGGCTGCATCTGCCACTGCTCCAAAGGGGTATAGCCGGGCGTGCCGGCGGCCACGGTCTTGCCCCCGGCGACCATCACCCGTGCCCCGCTGCTGACGGCGGCCCGGGCCAGGCCAAAGTCCACCAGCCATATCCGCTCCTCAGGATCGATGATGATGTTGGCTGGCTTGATATCGCGGTGGACGACCGGCTCGGGCTTGCGGCTGTGGAGATAGGTCAGCGCGCCCACAACTTCTGTGGCGCAAGAGACGACTTCTGCCTCCGAAAGGGGGCGCTTGAGCCGTTCCAGCCGCCGCTCGAGGCTTTCGCCCTCGATGTACTTCATCACCAGGTACTGGTCCAGGCCCTCGACGAAATAGCCATACACCTCCGGGATGCGGGGATGGCCGGGATGGTTGAGCCGGGCCAGCACCTCGGCCTCGCGCTTGAAATCCTCCTCCGCTTTGCGCCGTTCGCTCTGCGTGGCGAAAAAGGGGCGCATCTGCTTGACCACGCACAATCGGCCAAAGAGTTCCTCGTCCTTGGCCAGGTAGACGGCGCCCATGCCCCCCTGTCCCAACTGGCCCATGATCTGGTAGCGGCCGCCCTGAAGCGACTTGCCTGTGGGCAAGGGAGTGGTTCCCCCATCTTCGCTCGGAGCATTTTCCCGGGATTGTTGCTCGCCAGCCGGTAGGACGCTATCGCTGGCTCTCTGCAGACCGGCGGCCGCGAATCGCACGCCGCACTTGGTGCAGAATCGCGCCTTGGGATCCGCGGGCGCCCCACACTGCGGACAGTTAGCCATGGCGCTCCTCCACCCGCACCAGCACAACGGTGATATTGTCCTCGCCGCCGGCCTCGTTGGCCGCGTCCACCAACCGGCGGCAGATCTGGGACGGAGAGCCGCCGCCAGTCAAAAACTCTGCCAGCCAGGCTATTGGCTGGACCATGTCCCACAACCCGTCCGAACAGAGCAGCAACGCATCGCCTGGGTACAGTGCAAAAGAGGGATAGATATCCACCTCCAGGTCAGGCTTGAGGCCCAGGCAGCGGTAGAGAACGTTGCGGTGGGGATGGCTTTGAACTTCTGCTGGTGTGATCCTGCCCTGCTTGAGCAGCGCCCCTGGCACCGAGTGGTCCTCGGTCAGTTGGCGCAGCCCGCCGTCGCGCCACAGGTAGGCCCGGCTGTCTCCCACGTGGGCCACGGTAGCCTGGCCGTCCTCCACGACAGCCAGCGTCAGCGTGGTCCCCATGTCCCCGGCCTCTCCCGGGTGGGTACGCGCATAGCCCAACAGCACCTGATTGGCCCGTTCCACCGCGTGTTCCAGCAATCGGGCGCGATCGGTCTCCTCCAGACGCACGGTGAACCCGCTGCCCACGGCGGCCAAGGCTTCGGCATCCAGGCGCCGCGTGGCCGAGGGGTCTTGGGGGCGAAAGAGCGGCGCCAGTTCCCGCTTGAGGGTTTGAACGGTCCACTCGCTGGCCACCTCGCCTGCCAGGTGGCCGCCCATGCCGTCTGCCACGACAAAGAGGCCGAGAGGCTCCTCGTCGGAAGCCTGGACGACCCGGTAGTAGAAGCGATCCTCATTCAGTTCTCGCTCGCGGCCAACGTCCGTCAGCCCGGCGACAGAAAGCCAAGTCATAGATGCTACCTTTTGCCAACCCTTGCCCCCTTCGTCGGGGCGATCAGCCAAACAAACCACTCTTCACACGGAGCCTGACCTCTACCCGCTGGCCCTGCCCGCCGTCGAGCGTAAAGGTCAGGGCGGCTTGCTGTTTCCGCCCCTGGATCTTGGCCATACGCCCGACCAATTCTACGCTCTGCCGGACGCCAGGTTGCAGGCCAAACTGCTCCGGCTTGACCAGCAGCCACGCCGGAGCGCCTACGACCCGGCACTGGGCCGCGGCCCGGCTGATGTTGGTCACCGTCACGGTCCTCCGGGGGGTGCTCAACGCTCCCCGGGACACGCGGCCAAAGTCCACGATCACAGGTTCAACGCGGATGGCTGCCGTGGTGACGGTGATCTGCACCGACAGGACTTTGGGTGCACCCCCCTCGGGTTCCAGGGTGACGGCAGCCAGGTGAGCCTGGTTTGGAGCAAGCCCCGTGGTGTCGATCTCGACCAGCACCCGGGCAGCCTGGCCCGGCGGGCAGCCGAACCTGTCGCTGCCTACCTTGAGCCAGGGCTGGTTGCTCCAAACTTCGCCGCGCAGGTAACCCCCGCCCAGATTGCTGATCTCGATCTGTTGCGGAATCCTCTGGCCCACGCCCACTTGTGGAAGCCGCAGGATCTCTGTACTCAGTTGCAGCACCCCCGGTGGCAGGGCGGAGGGATCGAGTTGCCGGATAAAGGTGTCCAGGGCGGCATCGGGGTCTTGGGGCCACTGCACCACCGCTGCCTCCGCTGCCTGGGCGGCTGCCGCATCGTGCAGCGTCCCGCGCAACCAACGGGCCAAGGTCCCATCCTGGAGGATGCTGGCCGCATAGCGCCAGTGCTCGACCGCCAGGGCCAGGAGGCTGGCGCGGCTGTTGGCCGCATCGCCGTCGGGAAAGGTCAGCGCCCGCAAGGGGGCGTTTCGACCGCCCACATAACCCTCTAATCGCTGGCGGAACTGGGCTGCTGTCAGGCGCTTGTCGATCTCTTCAGCCAGCGCCGCGCGCAGAATGCCAGCCAGGGCCTGAGGCAGTGCGGAAAGCTGCGGGTATTGGAAAGGATGATCGCGGGGATCGTCGTCGGTAAGCAGGTGGTAGGCCGTGGCGGCCAGGGAGTAGACATCGGAACGGGGTTCCGACTGGCCCCGGTAGAGTTCCGGCGCGGCATAGCCCACGGTGCCGTAGAGGCTGTCCCTGTCGCCATCAGGCTGCCCGGCCGAGTGCAAATAGCGGGTCTTGGCTGTGCCAAAGTCCACCAGCACCGCCCGCCCGCTGTGCTCGTCGATGATGATGTTGCCCGGCTTGATGTCGTTGTGGATGACGGGCGGCTGGCGGCCGGCCAGATACTCCAGGACCTTGCAGATCTCGCTGGTATAGTGCAATACCTGTTCCGCCGGGGTAGGACCCCCAGTGATGAGCTGGCCTGTGGCGCTGTCCTCTCGGGTCAGGCCCTTGCGCAGGTCAGGCCCTTCGATATACTCCATCACCAGGTAGTTGTGCCCGCCCTCGGAGAAAAAGGCGTACAGGTCGGGCACCCCCGGGTGTTTCAGATCGCCCAGGGTGCGGGCCTCGGCCTCGAAGCGCTGGTCGGCCTTCTGTCGCGCCGCGGCGTCGGAGGGGTCGAAATAGTCAATGACCTCCTTGATCACGGCCAGCCGGTCGAAGGCTTTGGTCTGGGCCACGAGCCACACGGCGCCCATGCCCCCCTTGCCCAGGGGGCGCACAACGCGATAGCTGCCGCCGTCCAGCAATTGTCCGGGCTGGAGTGGGGCAGCAGCGGTGGCCAGCGGCGTCTGGCACGAGGCGCAGTAGCGCGCGCCGGGCCGGTTCACACGCCCGCAATTGGGACAGGTCACGCTCAATACCTGCTCCTTTGCCACGCCAGGTCGATGGCGAACATGGTGCTCCTTTTCCAAGATTTCACGCACGAATTCGCGACCCATTATAGCCCGGCCCGGGCGATTTGGCAAAGCGCTTGCAGGATGTAGGGTGCGATGGATCCCGTATCAATGATCAGGGACGACGCACCATAGCGACAGATGAAGGATGCTCTTACACAGAATCGCGCAGAGGAGAGAGGTCGACAGAGGGGAGAATCACACCGATCTCAGTCCATAAAAAAACTGCGGCGGGCCTCAAAACCCACCGCAGTCCGGTCTCCATGCTTCCGAATCAGCTAAAGCGCGCCAACAGCCCCTTCAGAGTCCAATGCGAACCTTGGTTCTTCCTGTAGAGCGCTGCCTTGCGGGCGTCTTCTGATCGGCGAACCCGTAGCTCGGTCTCTATCCTCGTTGCATCCATATACATCCAGTTGGTCATTGTGTACCTCCTCGTCTTGAACGGTGGGTATATGGTTTACCCAGCCTGTGAGGTACCCTTGCACGAAAAAGAAGGGCACCCAATCTAATATCGGATGACCTTCTCCCACGCCTACGGGGTTAGCTGACGGGCTCGGGCCGAAGAAGATGGCCCTGCGGATAAGACTACCGGTTCGCCCCCTGACTTGGATCCCCCGCTGTATGTGCATTCGGCGGTATCAACTATGCAGTTGTTACAGCAGTCCTTGTACCATAGGTTGCAGGGTCTGTCAAGCTCGGACACCAGAGTGACTAGATTTGACGCGCTCAATGCGAACAGCGTAGACGGCTGGAGTTTGTAGAACATTTGAGCGACTTTGACGGAGTAGCCATCCCGTGTTAGAATGGAGCGATGGACAAGGGACGACAGGGGAATTGCGAAGAGCCACAGAGTGACAGCCGGCGCATGTGCAAGGTGGTCACCGGCTACCGGTCGGCCTACCCTGAACCCTTTGTAGTGCAGGCAGGAGAATCCTTGACCGCCGGCGAAAGGGAGAGCGAGTGGCCCGGCTGGATATGGTGCACGAATCGGGAGGGCGAGAGTCGATGGGTACCGGAAACCTACGTGCAGAGGCAGGGTGAGACGTGCATCGCCCTCCGCGACTATGACGCCACCGAGCTGACCGTCCGGCCCGGCCAAGAGATCATCCCCGGCGAAGAGGCGAGCGGCTGGATCTGGTGCACAGATCGAGAGGGACAAAGCGGCTGGGTGCCAGCAGAGTACCTGGTCTGCAATCCAGCCGCGGAGCATAACGAATGACGAATGATGGACCACGAATGACCAACAACGAAACTAGTTCTCCCCTGGACGCCTTTCTGCCAGCCGTACAAACCTGGTTCTACGAGACCTTTGGCGAGCCCACGCCGCCCCAGGCTATGGGCTGGCCGGCCATCCAGCGCGGCGAGCACACCCTGATCCTGTCGCCCACCGGGTCGGGCAAGACGCTGGCCGCTTTCCTGTGGGGCATCGACCAATTGTACCGCGAGACCTTGGAGCAAGAAAGCCAGGAAACAGGCGAAAGCCGTGAGGAGGGGGTACGCCTGCTCTACGTGTCGCCGCTGAAGGCGCTGAACAACGACGTGGAGCGCAACCTGCGCGCGCCGCTGGCCGGCATCCGCCGCGTGGCCGAGGAGCAGGGCTCACACCTGCCCCGCCTGTCGGTGCTGGTCCGCACCGGCGACACCCCCCAATCGGTCCGGCGGCAGATGGTCAAGCACCCGCCCCACATTCTGATCACCACACCCGAGTCACTGTACCTGATCCTGACCAGTCCCGTGGCCCGCGAGATGTTTCGCACTGTGCGGACCCTGATCGTGGACGAGATCCACACCCTGGTCGGCAACAAGCGCGGCGTGCACCTGGCCGTCTCCCTGGAGCGCGTCGTCGAGCTGGCCGGGCGTCCCATCCAGCGCATCGGCCTCTCGGCCACCCAGCGCCCGCTGGATGAGGTTGCCCGCTTTCTGGGCGGCTACGAGTCCCAGGTCAACGCAGAACGCGGTACGCCGTCCGGCGGCCTCGGGGATCCCGTCCCCCGGCCCGTCACCATCGTCGACGCCGGCATGGTCAAACCGATGGACCTGAAGGTCATCACCGCCGTGGAGGATTTCAGCGACCTGCCCGGCGGCAGCATCTGGCCGGCCATCATCCCCCAGGTGATGGACCTCATCGAGGCCCACCGCACGACGCTCGTCTTTGCCAACAGCCGCCGCCAGGCCGAGCGCGCCGCCGACCGGCTCAACGACCTGTACCTGGCCCGACAGGCGGGGCGGGCCGGCGGCCCCGAGGCAATGATGGAAGGCGGCGCCGTCAAGGGCCTCGGCATCCAGGGCACCGGCGCCGCCGGCGGGCCCTTCCGCGCCCACCACGGCAGCGTCAGCCGCGAGGCGCGCCTGCAACTGGAGCAGGCGCTGAAGGACGGGCCGGCTGCCGGCGCTGGTGGGCACCTCGTCGCTGGAGCTGGGCATCGACATCGGCGCCGTGGACCTGGTCGTGCAGCTCCAGTCGCCCAAGGGGGTGGCCCGGGGCCTGCAGCGGGTGGGACGCTCCGGCCACCTGGTGGGCCAGACCAGCGCGGGCCGCTTTTTCCCCACCCACCGCGAGGACCTGCTCGAGATCGGCGGCCATCGCCCGGGCCATGCTCGAGGGCGACGTGGAGCCGACCTACGCGCCTCAGAACAGCCTCGATGTGCTGGCCCAACAGATCGTGGCCATGGTCAGCGTGCAGGACTGGGACGTGCCGGCCCTGCTGGACCTGATGCGCCGCGCCTACCCCTACCACAAGCTGACGCTCCGAGCTCTACCGCGCCGTGCTGGACATGCTGACGGGCCGCTATCCCAGCACCGCCTTCCGCGAGCTGCGGCCGCGCATCGCCTGGGACCGGGTCCACGACCGGCTCACGGCCCTGCCCGGCAGCCGCCTGCTGGCCATCCGCAACGGCGGCACCATCCCCGACCGGGGCACTTTTGCCGCCTATCTGCCCGACCGCAAGACGCGGCTGGGCGAACTGGACGAGGAGTTTGTCTTCGAGACGCGTCCCGGCGACGTGTTCACCCTGGGGGCCAGCACCTGGCGCGTGCAGGAGGTCACCGACGACCGGGTCATCGTCACCCCGGCGCCCGGCTACCTGCCGCGCATGCCCTTCTGGAAGGGGGACGCGCCCCGGCGGGACTATCACCTGGGCGAGATCTATGGCCGCTTCCGCCGCGAGCTGGCCGAGCGCATAGCGCAAGGGACCAGGGAGCGGATGGCAGCGGACGGGGCGCACGAGGTCGTGGACGAAGGGCTTTCGAAGCAGAGGATGCCCAGGCGGAAGCCTGCATTACAGACTGGCTCCAGGAAGACTATCGTCTCGACATCCACTCGGCGCGGAACGCGGTCCGCTACGTGGCCCGCCAGATGGACGTACTGGGCACCATCTCGTCCGACCGGACCGTCATCGCCGAGATGTTCACCGATCCCCTGGGCGACCTGCGGCTGGTGATCCACTCCTGCTTTGGCGCCCGGGTGAACAGCCCCTGGGCGCTGGCCCTGTCCCAGGCCTTTCGCGAGGCCATGGGCCGACCCGGCGCGCTGGGACCCAGGCCCGAGGTCATGGTCAGCGACGATGGCATCCTCTTCCGCTTCCTGGAGACCGACCAGGAACCGCCCCTGGACCTGATCCGCGAGATGGGGCCGGCCGAGGCCCGGGAGCGGCTCCTGGTCGAGCTGCCCAACTCGGCCGTGTTTGGCGCCCAGTTTCGCATGAACGCCGCCCGCGCCCTGCTGCTGCCCGCCGCCAAAGGCGCCCAGAAACGCACGCCTTTCTGGCTGCAGCGCCTGCGGGCCAAGGACCTGCTGTCGGTGGCCAAGGGGTTTGAGGATTTCCCCATCGTCGCCGAGACCTACCGCGATTGCCTGCGCGACGTGCTGGACCTGGCACACCTGGAGGAGGTACTGCGCGGCATCCAGGGCGGCGAGATCGAGGTGGTGATCAACGAGACGATGGTGCCCAGCCCCGTGGCCGGCAGCCTGCTCTACGACATGATCGCCAAGTACATGTACGAGTGGGACCAGCCCAAGGCCGAGCGCCAGATGCAGGCCCTGATGGTGGGCCGCGAGCTGCTGTCCCAGCTCCTGGACGACGCCTCGGCGAGGGCTCGCTGCCCGACCTGCTGCGTCCGGAGGCGGTGCGCGACGTGGACGCCCGCCTGCAGTACCTGGCCGACGGCAGCCGGGCCCGCACGCCCGAGGAACTGGCCACCATCTTTCTGGCCCTGGGTGACCTGTCGGCCGAGGAGGCGGCCGCCCGCAGCGACGGCGATGGCGCGGCCTGGGTCGAGGACCTGGCAGCCGAGGGCCGCCTCGCTGCCTCTGGATCTAGCCGGCGACCGCCGCTACGTCCTGCCGGAGCAGGCGGACGCCTACCGGGCAGCCTTTGGCCCCGCGTCGCCCGAAGGCATGGTGTCAGACGAATCCCGCCGGGCCATCCTGCGCCGCGTCCTGAGCACCCACGGCCCGCTGACCCGCGGCTGGCTCCTGGCCCGCTATCCCTGGCCGCCCGAGTGGCTCGACGCCGCCCTGGAGGCCCTCGTCGAAAACGGCGAGGTCGTGACCGGCCAAATCACGCCCAGAGATCCGTCCGGTCCCCAAATTGCCGGCACAGTGGCGAACGAAGCTGAAGCAGTCCGAGCCCGGATCCCCGGCCCCCAGAATATTGCGACCGCCGCAACCTGGAGCGCATCCACCGCCAGACACTGGCACTGCTGCGCAAAGAGGTCGAGCCGGTGTCCATCTATGCCTACGCCGATTTCCTGGCCCGCTGGCAGCACCTCCATCCCGCCGAGCGGCTGTCCGGGCCCGGGGCACTGGTCCGCCTGCTGCAGCAGATGCGCGGCGTGCCAGCCCCAGGGCTCATCTGGGAGCGGGACCTGCTGCCCTTGCGCCTGGAGGCCTTTGACGCCAGGCGAGCTGGAGGATCTGTGCGGGCAAGGCGACGTGGTCTGGGTCGGCTCCGGAGGCAAGGACCCGCGACGGGCCCGGGTACGTTTTCTCTTCCGCGGCGAGGGCAACCTGTTTCTGCCTGCCGAGCCGGATGAACCCGATCTATCGCCCCCCGCCGCCCAGGTGCTGGCCTTCCTCAGGTCGGAGGGGGCCTGTTTCTTTGCCGACCTGGAAGCGGGGACCGACCTGTCTAGCAACGAGCTTGAGCGCGGCCCTGGTCGAGCTGGTCATGGCTAGCCTGGTGACCAACGACTCGCTCCAGGCGCTGCGGCAGGTACTGGCCTGGAGCGAGCTGAGGAGCTTGCGCCCGGCGCAAGCCCCTCAGCTCGCTGGAGGCCGAGCTGTCCGCCTGGCGCAAGACCTCGCCACCCGTTTTGGGAGCGCGCGACCCGCCCCAGCCGGGCGCGGATCTGCAGCGCGCCCAGCGCACCGCCGGCCGCCGCGTGGAACGGGCGACGGCGCCCCGCTGGCCCGGTCGCTGGAGCCTGGTGCACCGCATCGGCGTCTGGGGCAGGGAAGTGCCCTTCGAGGAGCGGATCGAGCGCCAGGCGCGGCAGTTGCTGCAGTGCTACGGCATCGTCACCCGGCAGAGCCTGGAGGGCGACCCCGAGGGCGGGCTGGGATTGGCGCGCGCTCTACCCCCAGTTCCAGTTGATGGAGATGCGGGGCGAGGTACGGCGCGGCTACTTTGTGCAGGGCCTGCCCGGCGTGCAGTTCGCCCTGCCCGAGGCGGTGGAGCGCCTGCGCGACTGGACTCGCCCCGATGCGGCGGATATCGAGGAACTCGTGCTGCTCAACGCCAGCGATCCGGCCAACCTCTTTGGCCCGGCCCTGCCGGGCGAGCCGGAGGTGGAGCACGACCCGGCCCGCTTCCTGCGCATCCCGGGCAACTATGTCGTGCTGCTCCGCGGCCGGCCGGTGCTGCTGCTGGAAACCGGCGGCGAGCGGCTGACGGTGCTGCCTGGCCATGCGGGCGGCGCGCTCAAGCAGGCGCTCAAGGTGGCCGTCGAGCACGCGGGCCGCTGGCAGCGGCGCCTGACCCTGAGCGAGTGGAACGGCCAGCCGATCCTGGAGAACCCCCTGGCCCCGCTGTTGGAAGAAGTGGGCTTCCGCCGCGAGGCACTGGTCTATGTCTGGGATGGATGAGGGGGATTGGTCGTTCGCCACAGAACAGCTTGCATTTGTGCCCAGGGTGTGCTATACTGGCCCTAGTTCAGCCCATGGTGGATGTAGCTCAAAGGCAGAGCACCGGTCTGTGGAACCGGTGGTTGCGGGTTCAACCCCCGTCATCCACCCAGTGGACATAAACAGGGAGGGGTTACTAACTGCCTCTCCCTGTTTTGATTTGTCTGCGCTCTGGTCTCTAGTCGAGGACGTGCTTCAGGTTCTCCGCTGTCAAGAGTCCCGCGTCCCCACTCGAGTCCAGAAATGGCCGTACATCGTCCACGACTTGCTCCCAGGCGACAGCTTGAAGCCGACGGCTGCACGGTCTGTCGCCAGTTGTCCTCTGTCAACGGTTCGGCTTCCCAGCCTGTCTGTCGCAAGGCATTGTTCAGCAAGGTCAGGTTGGGTGCCGGCCAACCGGGATCGCTCAGATACCACAACAGGTCGTAGAGGTCGCGCCCCTTGAGATAAGGACGCTGCAAGACGGCGTGCAGTTTGCCTGCCAGAAGCGATGCCCGGTCGTGGTGATGAAGCTGCAAGGGTACATGACGGCGGATGACGGTCGTTGCCAGTCCTGCCCCGGCCGGCGGATTGGTGTCCACTTCGATCTTGACGGCCAGCACCTCGTCCCGGTGAGGCGAAAGCTCCAGCTCGTAGAGCAAGCCGCGAAAGCGGACAAAGGCACTGTGCACTGTTTTCTGATCGCTGACCTTCAGGTCGAGGGTGTAGCCTTCGGCGGTGAACGTGGATTGGATGGCGCGTAGATAGGCACGAAAGTCATACTGAGATTGGCCTTGCTCCAGGGCAAAGTCCAGGTCTTCCGAGTAGCGAGCGCTGGCATAGAGGAAACGGAGGGCCGTTCCGCCATGAAAGGCCAGAGGGATCATGGCGCCAGCACGTTGGAGTGTGCCCAGGATTCTGGCCTGCAAGTATTCCCGAGCCAGGTTTCGTCCGTGGATGGGAGTAGGAGCAGTACGGACAAGGGTAATCAGGTATTCTTTCATAGGGTTTCGTACGCCCTTTCGGCTGCGCCAGTTTGATGACAAAGGCTGCTGCCCGTCTCAGTTTCTGGCTTGACGCCAGTTCAGCTTGATGCTGCAACTCTTCCAGGTCAAGTCGCTCCATACCTTGCAGGCGTAACTCTTGCAGGTATTCGGCGGAATCCCCACCT
Organism: uncultured Chloroflexia bacterium; assembly: GCA_963700285.1. Lineage (GTDB taxonomy): Bacteria > Chloroflexota > Anaerolineae > JAAYZQ01 > JAAYZQ01 > CAWANP01. The sequence continues at coordinate 1,261,345 of CAVOXA010000010.1, forward strand.
GGCTGCAGGTGGACCAGATCCAACAATGCCTTTTCCGGTGTGGCCACAAATGCCTGCTGGTTGCCCCCCAGGTCGACCAACCGGTACCCAACGAACCACTCGGTCTTGATGTGTCGAAACGTGTAGACACCCAACGGCGTCTGCCATTGACCGGGCCGGCCGGTGGTGATGCTGGTCGTCACAGGCACGACATCTGGAATCAGTCCATAGTACCCGAGTGCCGATTGCAGGCTGACGTAGGAACTACGCATCATGCGGTTGGCTACGACAAAGGGATGGGGCTTGACCTTCTGGAAGGGTGGGGCCAGGGCGTATAGGCCCCGGCGCAGTTGGTAGAGACGCCCGGCTTTGGTCCAGCGGGACAACTGGCGGCGCACATCTTTCGAGTCTACTGCACCCGCCAGCAGCAGCCCGGTCTCGAAAACCGGCTCATCGCCGACGATGTCAAGCAAATGTGTGAATTCCATGCGCATATTATACCATGAATGGCATATTACTGCAACAGAACGTCGATGCTGTCTGTAGCGTGGTGCCATTGTTTTGGTAACCGGGGGTCTAACCCCCGTCATCCACCCTGTGCGCAACAAAGCGGAGTCACCCCTTGAGGGCCTCGTCAGCGGCGAGGCTCTTTTCTTTCTTGCCTCTCTCCACAATCTTACTATTGATTGTACTGACTGGACAGTGAGACCAACTGACTGCCGATGTGACCCCGGTCCTCAGAGATCAGGGCTGGGGTCTTTTTGCGTTTCTTGGCTTCTTTATGGAATGGGTATATAATAAACGAGACAAGATACGAGCACCGATTTGCATCCAACTGCTGCGGGCCGCCCCCAACCGATTGTAGACAGTTCGGCCCGTTGTGGGTCGGGCGCGTGCGGTGCGAGTGGTGGAGCGGTGGGGCGAAAACGGTAACAGGAGACAGGGATCCTGGCAAAGACAACCTGCCCATGTGGCGCGACCCCGGATTCTGGACCGCACGAGGCTGCGTCATGACCGGCGGCGCGTTTCTGTCGGTGTTGGGCATTGCGGCGGCAGTGTACTAGGCCATAGAGGGGTACACCGAAGGGCGGCTGCTGGTGATCGCGATCCTGCTGGCGACGGTCCTGCTTGTGGTGGCCACGAAAGGGTGACTATTTTGCGCAATCAACCCGGTGTCCGAAGGCGCGGAGGGTCGGAATGGGCGACGTAGCACACTGACGACTCAAGGGGGCTACTATGAGGAACCTGCTAACAGTGGCAATGATTGCTCTGGCGAGTCTCGTGGTTTTGATCATGGCATGTATCTGTATGTACTTGGCCTTTGGCAGGGATCTTGTTGAATGGCCGTCGACCAGTTCAACCGGCGTCCCTGCAACCTCCACACCCAATCCCACCAACACCCCAGTAGCTGTCCCATCCACCGCCAGCGCCGGCGACATCTGGATCCGCCCTGCTGACGGCGCGGTGATGGTTTACGTTCCAGCCGGTGAGTTTCTGATGGGCAGCCCTGATGATGACCCTGACGCCGCTGACGACGAAAAGCCTCAGCACACCGTCTACCTGGATGCCTTCTGGATCGACAGGACCGAAGTGACCAACGCCCAATACCGCCAGTGTGTGGAGTGGGGAGCTTGCTGGGAGCCGCGATACTGGGACGATGACAGTCTGCACGCCCCGGATGAGCCAGTGCTGTGGGTGAGCTGGAATGATGCGGAATCCTACGCGCAGTGGGTTGGGGGCCGGTTGCCCACGGAGGCCGAATGGGAGAAGGCAGCACGGGGCACAGATGGGCGTAGCTATCCGTGGGGGAACAGCCCGCCAGCTTGCTCCAAGGCCAACTATGCGGGTTGTGCGGGTAGCCCGCTCCCTGTAGGCTCCCATCCTGAGGGAGCCAGCCCCTACGGAGCGCTGGAGATGGCGGGCAATGCACGGGAGTGGGTGGCCGATTGGTATGATGAGGACTATTACGGCCGTTCTGTTTTCCGCAATCCCAATGGACCGGATTCCGGCACCTTCCGGGTGTTGCGTGGCGGTTCGTACCTCCATGATCAGTCTGTCGGCCGCTGCGCCTATCGCGATGGGGGCTATCCTATCAGTAGGAACGGGATCGCCGGGTTTCGGGTGGTGGTGGCCCCTGGCGACCACTGATCCCTTCGGCTTTGCTCAGGGCAGGCTCTGTCCCTCTGGTCCCTTCGGCCTTGCTCAGGGCAGGCTCTGGATTCCTGATCCGCTGGGCACTCGGTGACGGGTAGCGGACTCACTGGGCTGCTGAGTGCTGCCAGAGGACGAGCAAGCGATATGAGGATTTACAACGAGCCAGTATGTGGTACTCGGAGGCATTGTAGCGAGGATTGGGAATCACGCAAGCAAGGGAGATCAGTCGCCTTGGGAGCAAGCCTGGCGGGTGATCGGTCTCTTGTTTACCGGGGAGGAAACAAATGAGCTACTCAGAGACCCATTTCGTCAAGCAGTACGAGCCGGGTAGCCAGGCTCGTGTGGAACTGGCAAACGCCCGGATCGTGGACGTGGTTAACGGCCGCTACTATGATACAGGAACGAGCATTATTCTGCAAGGTGGCAAAAGATCGCGTCCATGCCGGGCCTTGCGGGCGCGCCCCGAGTCCCGGTCGACTTTACGATTGACCTGAAGGGCAAGACCGTACTTCCCAGTCTGTACAACACCCACGTTCACCTGCCGGGGACTGGGGCTACGATGGTTCCTGGCCTGCGTGACATGTTGCGTGCGAAAAGACACAGTGAGGAGCAGCTCGTCAAGGATCTGGCTGACTGCCTGACCCATGGTGTCACCAACGTCAGGCACGCCGGGTTTGTCGCGGATCTGCGCGCGAATTGGACGCTCAAGGAACGGATCAAGACGGGCGAACTGCCGGGCCCGCGCATCTTGCAGGCCGTTGTTGTGGGCCCCACGGGTTCCTATATGCAGGAGAAGCTACCCGCGTGGATGAAGCTTATGGGGGGTATGCCCCAGGTCGATCCCTCACAAGACTATGCCGGCGCTGTGGCCTTCCCCATAGACGCGCCGGAAGACCAAGTCAGGGATGCCGTTGACATCGCCATTGATGAGCGCGGCGCGGAGGTGATCAAGATCGGGGACGATCCCTTCAGCATGATAGGTGGCAAGCCTGTACCGGTGATGAGCATCGAACAGCTCGGCATCCTGGCCGATCAGGCGCGCTACCGGGGCGTGCAGTCCACGATGCACCACTCATCCGTCGAGTCCTTTCGGCGCGGGGTAAAGGCCGGCGTGTCATCACTGGAGCACGTTCCCTGGGATGCCCCGCTCACCCGACAGGATGTAGAGGCTTTCAAGGCATCGGGGTGTCTCAATGATCCGACAATCTCTGCATTCTACGCAATCTTTTCCTGGAAGTTGGCGGGAGCTCGTTCGAACGACCATCCGGAGCTCGACAGGTTGACGGCCTTCAGGGACAGGACCTATACCTTTGCGACCATTGCCGATGAATACTATGTCCCGGAATTGAGGGCCAGCGTGATGAATGGCTACAGGCGGTGCGCCAGCGGCAAACCCAAATCGATGGGCCTCATCGATATGTCCGGGATGTTTGCTTGGGACACCAAAACGGCCACCGCATTCGAGAACTTTTGTCTGCTCTACAAACATGGCGTTCCTATGGCGACAGGAAACGATACCAAGCCTCCATGTACACCGGCTATGGTGGGGCTTGAGCTGCGTATGTTTGATCACGTCTTGGAGGGGGATGCGGACAAGGTGCAGTTCAGCGGTGCCGACGCAGTCAAGATCGCCACCATCAACAGCGCCCGCTCCCTCGGACTGGAGGAGGAGTTCGGCTCGATCGAAAGCGGCAAAACAGCCGACCTGGTGATCCTGGACGGCGACCCGCTGGATGATTTCCGCGTGATCGGCAGCCGGGTGGCCGCTCTGTTCATGGATGGCAAGCTGGTCATAAACAACTGCGGCCTCGAGGTGGAATCCAACGACAAAGCGCAAGGCTGATATGAGTATCGGCAGCAAATTCAACTGCTCCACGCGCATTTTGGTTGCTTACTTGGCGAAGGTATCACCCCGCAACCGCGCAGCGGGTGAAGCCAGCCGTTGGACGGCAAAGAAATGTAGTGGTTCGTTCAAAGTCGGAAGGGAGCTTCTCAAAATGGGAGAGCCTACGAAAACGAATACTGAACAACCCAAACGCCGCACCGGCCTGTTGATCTGGCTGATCGTCTCGCAATTGCTGGCCGTAGGCTCGCTCTGGTTCTGGGTCGTTTTTGCAGGACTATCCGTGATGGCTTTCGACGAAGGCGGAAGCCCTACAGCTTGGGCAATTGTGATCGGCGCTTGGGCTTATCCGCTATTCCCGTTGACCATGGCCATCAGCGCATGGCTCGCCTTTGCCTTGCGCAAGAACCGGCTGGCAGCCGTGCTCACAGGGCTGACCTTCGCGCCGGCTTGGCTTTTTATTTTGGCTATGATGATCGGGCCGTGATTTGGATTCAACACCCCGACATGAGACGGGCGTGACACTCGCCAGATCCTACTTCTCTGAGGCATAGTCATCCCTGAGCAAGGCCGAAGGGACCAGAGTGTCAGTGATCAGAGGTCACCGGGATCCACCACCACCCGAAACCCAGTGTAGGTGACATGGAGGTTCGGATAGCTCCCGTCGCGGAAGGCGCAGCGCACGTCGCGTAAGGCGCAGCGCACGTCCCCCAGATTGAGGCTGAGCGCCCCGTCTCGCACCACACGATAATCCCCAGACTCTGGTCCCTGGGGGTTCCGGAATGGAGACCGGGAATAGTAATCATCGTCATACCAGTCGGCCACCCACTCCCTGATATTTGCTGCCATGTCCAACGCGCCGTGTGGGCTGGCTCCGCCAGTCCCCCGCGCCGCCTTCTCCCACTCCGCTTCCGTCGGCAGCCGGCCGCCAACCCAGGCGGCATAGGCCCTGGCCTCCTCCCAGCTCACGCCCACCACCGGCTTGTCAGGAGCGTTGTAGACCTCATCACCCCAGTAGCGCGGCTCGTTACAGGCCCCCGCCTCCATGCACTTGCGATACTGGTCGTTGGTCACCTCCGTTCTATCTATCCAGAAAGCATCCAGATAGACGGCGTGCTGGGGTTTTTCGTCCTGGCCGGCATCTGGATCATCATCGGCGCTGCCCATCCGAAACTCACCAGCCGGCACATAGAACATCACTGCGCCGTCCTTGGAGCGGGTCAAGGGTTCATCAGCGACAGGTTCGTCCTTGGGGCGGGTCAAGGGTTCATCAGCGACAGGTTCGCCATTGCAGCCAACCAAGTGAAAGCACAACACGAAAACGAGACCCAAATATCGCTTCACCTGTCCCCTCCTTCGTGAGTGGCGATTCCGCTCACCGCCGCCCGGGTTGTGTTATGGCATTTGTGCTGCCATAAGGATTCTAACATTGATTGGCGGAAGTGGCAAAGGGGGATGAACGCGCACAGTTCTCGAGAGGAGGATGGCATCCCTTCGACGAGATCCCCTCGGCTTGGCTCGGGACAGACAGGACAGGAGCGAACACTTTGGCAATGCTCAGTGCAGGCCTGGTCGAGCGGTTTTCTGCCAGTAGGTGCCATCGTGTCGCTCCAGAACGTATTGCCTTCTTGTGAACTCTGTAGTACAATGTGCCTGCCTGGCAACCACAACAAGATCCCGCAGAAGAGATGTAATGAGGGTTTTCACTCCAAGAATCCACCATTGTCCTGCAAAGCCCCCAAAAGCCATTGGCTTTAAGGGTTTTTCTAGCCGCGAGTAAGCGGAATCGGGACGAACCAGGAGGGAATACCATGCTAACCAACCGTATCATTGGCGCGTTCACGTTCCGCAAGGGCGTGTACGCCGAGGTTGAGAAAGACACGTCATTCACCACAACCGCCTGGGTTCTGGTGGTCGTGGTCGCATTCCTCAACCGACTCGGCTCATTCTCACCTTCTATCGACTGGCTGATCGGCGCCATCGTGAGCACGATCTTTTCCATCCTCGGCTTCGCCGTGGGTGTCCTGGTCATCAACTGGCTGGGGCGCACCGTCTTTAACGCCGACGTCAGTTTCGATGAACTGATCCGGACGCTGGGTCTGGCCTACGTCTGGCAGGTGATCGGCGTCCTGGGTATCCTGGCCGCCTTCTCCGAAGCTCTGTCCTGCGTGTTGGCTCCGGTCCAGATCATTGCCATGATCTTGATGATCATCGCCTGGTTCATCGCAGCCAGGGAGGCACTGGACCTGGAGTGGGTGCAGACCATCGTCACGGTCATCCTGGGCTGGCTGGCCCAGTTCGTGATCACCACATTCATCACCGGCCTGGTGCTGGGCCTATTTGAGCTGGGCGCTGCTGCGATGGGAGGACTGTTTGGCTCTTAGAAGGTGAAGGAATAGCAACCACGCGACGGTACGTCCCAATCGAGGATGGACGCATGGCCTATATCAGAAGCGATGGGGTCCGCTGACGAAGCACTGAGCTATGCTCTGGTGGCCACTGGCTACTCGGCCAAGTATGCTCCCGAGGACTATCGGCTTGCAGTCTCGGACATTTGCGACCCGGGGCCTGAGCACTATGATTATTACACCTATGCTCTTGAGGGTACACACGTGGCCGAGGTCGCAAATGGTTATCACATCAACCTGTCACAAGAAAGCAGAAGGAGACTGATTCCAGAATGGCAAAAGCGACGCAAACCCACCGTTGCCTGGCTATCCTACTGCTCCTCCTTTGCCTGTTCGCTCTCTTGGGATGTATGCCGGTGGTTGTGGTCCGGGAAGTCGTCTACCGCCCTTCCCCGAGCGATCCCTACGAGCTCTGGCGGGCCCTAATCACCGACTCCGGATTGCTCCTCCTTTGCGGTTCCGTCGATAATGGCCGCGAGTCAATGGAAGGGATCGTCCGGTACTATAACTTGGCACTTCGCCTTGATGAGACGCTAGATCCCCAGGCCTCCGATGAGATCCAGGTCGTCCAGATCAACGATCACCCGTCGCTGGAAATGATCAAGGGGTATCCCTCGGACCTCTGCCAGTTCGACAAGAAACGAGCGACAAAGAGGCCGGAAGAGACAGGTTGGACCGAGATCTTTCTGGACAACTGGGACGATGGGTACGTCAAGGTTACCCAGTCTGACCTTGACGCGGGAAACTTCCCAATTCCTCCCGCAGAACCCCGCATAGTAATCTATCAAGTCTATGACAGCGATCCTCCCGCCTATCTCCTGATGGGGCGGCTCCGAGAGGAAGGGCCGGAGCAGGCGGTGCTCCTTATCCTCGGATCCGAGCACATTGAGGCGATGTGGTGAGGGCTCGTGTGTGCCTTCAGTCGCAATGCCCACATCCTGTCAGTATTGCACGCCGCAGTGCGGTCCGGGTCATCACTCAACAGAAACACCCAGCCACGGCATGTCCCGCTCTGCTGTTCACAGCCCCGGTACGAGCTAGAGTCAGCCTCTCATGTCATCGCCATCTTATCCGTTGAGGCTGCCTCTGGAGGCATTCAGACTTCATCTTCGAACTGATGACAGAGCCAAACCGGCTCATTTCTCGTTGCTCCCAATACCTCAGGAATACACGTTTGACAATACTCATAGTCTGTGCCATAATATGATTCATAGACATATTCAAGAAGACAGGCGGCCGCGGCAGCCATAGCCGCCGAAAGTCGTGAGCTGGAAAGCATCGTAGGCTGGGTGGATGACCCCTTGTGGTGGGCACCCGAGCCTGGCTTCCAGCAGAAAGCCGGAGGAAACCGTGACTGCCAATAGCAAGACAAGCATACTGTACCAGCAGATACGAGACAAGATTGTCTACGGCGAACTCCAGCCTGGGGCAATACTGACGGAAGCCGGCCTGGCCGATGAGTATGGTGTTAGCAAGGCTCCCGTGCGAGAAGCCCTCGTTCTGCTGGGACACGAGGGACTTGTCGAACCCATGCCCCGGGTAGGACACGTGGTCGCGAGTTTCACTGTGCAGGATGTGCTAGAGACCTTTCATCTTCGGTCCGTACTGGAGGCTGAGGCGGCAGGCCTGGCTGCGGAGCGGATCTCTCGGGAAGGAATTGCTACGCTCCTAAAGATCGTAGATGAGGAATCTGGACTATCAAAGATGGCGCTGGAAGATGGTTTCGATGAGAGAGCGTCCGACGAGAGAGCGTATGCGCTAAACACCGAATTCCATCACCTGATAGCTCGGGCCTCTGGCAATGGCCGGCTGGCTGACCTCATCAAACAGTTGGTGGAGGACATGCAGCGAATGCTGGCTTACGATCCTCGTCCTACGACACCGCGACAGCACATGGCCATCGTCGAGGCGCTACAGCATGGGGACAGAGCCAGCGCCGAGCAAGCCATGAAAAGACACATGGAGGAAACCAAATCCCTTGTGTTGGATCGCTTCTAGCCAAAGAGGAGAAATCATGTATTCCCAGACCCCAGACATTGTACCGTTTCCCACATCTTTCAGGGGCGAACTGCTGTCAAAAGCGGAGCTTGAAACGCTTAAGGGCGGCACGCTGCGCCTGCTGGACGAGGTCGGTGTCCATTTTCCATCCCGCCAGGCGCTGGAGATCATGGCCGACCACGGCGCCCGGGTGGACATGGAGACAGAGATCGTGCGCATCCCGCCCGATCTGGTGCAAAAGGCCATGTCCACGGCGCCGCGTTCCTTTGTCCTGGCCGGGCGTGAGCAGCGCTTTGACCTGCTGCTGGACGGGAACAACTCCTACCTGGCCACCGACGGAACCGGGGTACACGTCATCGACCTGGAGACCCGCGAAATGCGGGCCTCGCGCAAAGAGGACGTGGCCATGATGGCCCGGATATGCGATGCGCTGCCCATGATCAGCTTCTACTGGCCTATGGTCAGCGCGCAGGACTATGGCGTGACCGCGCCTCTGCACCAGTGTCACGCCGGGCTGACGAATACGCTCAAGCACGTGCGCGGCGGGATGACAGTGCCCCCGGAATTGGCTCCCTACGCCGTCGAGATGGTGACGGCGGTGGCCGGCAGCGCCGAGGCGCTGCGAAAGCGACCCCCCATCTGCGCCAACTTCTGTACCATTTCCCCGCTGTCGCAGGACGGCCACAGCCTCGACACCGCGCTGGCCTATGCCGAGGCGGGCATCCCCATGAGCTTCATGGCCATGCCGACGATGGGTTCGACCGCCCCGGCCACGCCCCTGGGCGCCTTGGTCATGGGCGATGCCGAAGTGGTCAGTGCCATGGTCCTGGTACAACTGGCCTATCCTGGCGCGCCTGTACTCTACTCGAACATCATCTCGATGATGCACCCCCGCACCGGTGGCTATATCGCCCACTATCCGATAGCCATGAGGTGGATGGTGGTTCAAATGGCCCACGCCTGGGGGGTCCCCAACCTGGGCGGCGGCAGTGTGAGCGTCGACGCCACCGGGATTGGCTGGAGCGCGGGCCTGGACACTGCCTCGGGAGCGATGACGATTCCGCTCTATGGCGGCGAGATCTGCGGCTTCTTGGGGCTGACGGGCAGTTCCATGGTCCTCCAGCCGGAACACATGATTCTGCAGCACGAGGCCTGCCAGTACGCCCACGACCTGTTGTACGGATTCAAGTTCGATGAAGCGGATATGGCGCTGGACGTGATCGCCGGCGTGGGCCCGCGCAGCCACTTCCTGCTGGAAAGGCACACCGTCAAACACATGCGCGACTTTCCTCTGTCTGCAGCGCAGCGAGAGGACGCGGGTGGCGGCCCCGGAGACGCGCTGGAGGTAGCTCTGAAGGAGCTCAAGCGGCTCAACGAGACGCACCGTCCAGAGCCCTTGCCTGACGAGGTACTGGTGGAGCTGGACCGCATCCTGGCAGCGGCAGACTGCGAGGCGGAGTAGATCTGTCTTCCCCGGACATGCCAGCTCTACAGAAATGGAGATTAGGGATGCCCAACTCGAACTGTGACCGATATCAAGACGGCATATTGGAGACTCAATCCCCGAGCTTCACCATCGAACAAGTTCGAGATATCGCCAACAAGCTATATGGGCTTACTGGTGATTTGTTACCGCTCGCCAGTGAGCGAGACCAGAATTTCCGGTTCAGCACTGAGGCAGGGGATCAGTTTGTCATCAAGATTGCCAACAGCGCTGAGGATCCAGCGATCATTGATATGCAACTCAAGGCCTTGGAGCATATCGCCGCAGTTGATCCTACATTACCTGTACCTGAAGTACTGGTCTCTCGCAACGGACGCGCTATCGAGCAGATTCAAGCTGAGAACGGCACAAATCACAGTATGCGCGTACTGACCTACTTGTCTGGCGCTCCTCCGAAGGATGATCCCACCGACCACGCGCTGCTCCGTCCGATGGGAACGTGCCTGGCTAGACTCGTTCTGGCTCTGCGAGGGTTCTTTCATCCTATAGCGAACTATGAACTGCTGTGGGACCTGAAGCATACTTCAAAGCTCAGACGGTATTTGCCCTATATTACCGATGCAGATCATCACGAACTGGTCAGCTACTTTCTGGATCGCTTCGATCGGAATGTGCTCCCCCTGATCCCAAAGCTGCGGGCACAGGTGGTTCACAATGACTTTGTGCTCGAAAATATCCTTGTTGCAGAGAATGATCCTGGACGCATTGTCGGTATTATTGACTTTGGGGACATGACGCATACACCCCTGATCAATGATTTGGCCACTACCATCGCACCCATGCTTCTTGAGCAGACTGACCCTGTAGGAGTAGCTGCGGAAATCGTCGCCGGTTACCACGAACTGGTTCCGCTTGAAGAGGCCGAACTGCGGATACTATACGACCTGATAGCAGCGCGACTGGCAATGCTGAATGTAATTGCATCCTGGCGAGCAACAATCCACCCGTACAATCGAGACTACATTATGGGGGGAGTCAATGAGACATGGTCCCTTCTTGAGGCATGGCGTGCACAGGATCCGGCAGATGTCACAAAGAAATTCTTCCGGGTCTGTGGTTTATGGGAACTGGATGAAGGGCATTCGATGCAAGAAGGGGCGAAGGAAACCCTTCAATCTCATCTGGCACGCAGGGCTCGTCTGCTAGGCCCCTGCGCTTACCTGTTCTACGATCGCCCATTACATATCGTGCGCGGCGAAGGTGTCTGGTTATATGATGATGATGGCGCGCGATACCTGGATGCATACAATAATGTCGCCCATGTTGGCCATTGTCACCCACATGTGGTGAACGCAATTGCCAAGCAGGCGCGGCGACTGAATACCAGCACGCGCTATCTGCACGGGTACATTCTTGAGCTGGCAGAGCAGATCACCAAACGGATGCCGGAATCGCTGAGTGTCTGCACGTTTGTGTGTACCGGCTCTGAAGCCAACGAGCTTGCCTGGCAGATGTCGAAGCTGGTATCGGGCAACAGTGGCGCTCTGATAACCAAATTCTCGTATCATGGTGGCACTGCTGCTACCACACAGTTTAGCACCGAATCCATTCCTGAAGGTAAACTGTCATCACACGTGCAAACTCTATTCGCGCCTACCTCGAATTCCACGTTCCGCAAGCCAGATTCTGGCTCAAGTAGCGCGATCTCGGCCTTGGACAAGCACGGGCACCAGCCGGCAATGCTGATCTTGGACACAGCTTTTGTCAGCGACGGGATCTACACCTCGCCCAAGGGTTATCTCCAAACTCTCTTTGCAAAGACACATGCTGCGGGAGGGCTCTGTGTTGCCGACGAAGTCCAGGGCGGTTTTGGACGCCTCGGTCAGCATTTCTGGGGCTTTCAGTTCGATGATGCCATACCCGACATCGTAACCTTGGGAAAGCCAATGGGCAACGGGCATCCACTCGCTGCTGTAGTAACCCGCCCAGAGATCGCCGAAACCCTCGCCAATGAAACGGGTTACTTTAATACATTCGGCGGTAACCCCGTTTCCTGTGCCGCTGGACTGGCTGTGCTTGAAGTGATCGAAAGAGAAGCGTTGCAGCATAATGCGCTTCAAGTCGGCCAATATCTGAAACAACGTTTGGCCATGCTTCAGCGGGATTATCCTGTGATTGGTGGTTTACACGGTTCGGGACTGCTCCTGGGCATAGATATCATCAAGCCCGATGGCGCACCTAACCCGGAAATGGCTGCCCACATCGTGAATCACATGCGCGAGAATGGCGTTCTTATTGGGACCACCGGGCAGAACTACGCAACCCTCAAAGTCCGCCCACCGATTGTGTTTCAGGAGGAACATGCGGAGATATTGCTTGTGGCCATGACAAAGGTGCTGGACGATGTCTTGAGCCTCAAGTCTGCATGAGACGGATAGTCCAAAGTGCACAGCGACGATAATTCCGGTGAGTCGCAATCAAAATCCAAAAGGAGGCGATCATGAAAGTACTAGTTCTGGGAGGTGCAGGCGCTGTCTGTAGCGAGACCACCCGCGACCTGGCACAATACAGCAAGTTCGACGAAATCGTGGTTGCAGACTACAACCTTGATGCCGCCAGCCAGCTCATCCAGGAGATCGACGACCCAAGGTTGCGAGCTGTCCAATTTGATGCAAACGATTACGACTCAATGCTTAGGCTATTTCCAGGTCATGATGTCGTGATCAGTGGTTTGCCCTGTGCATATGACCCGGTCGTCACCAAGGCCTGTGTTGAGGCGGGTGTGAATGGATTGGATGTGGCCACAGAAGAAGACCAGTGGAGCCACAATGCCGCTGCCAAAGCCAAAGATCTGGTCTATATCCCGGGAGTGGGGGCGACACCCGGCATCACCAATGCTATGGTCAAACATGCGGCAAACCAAATGGATCGAGTTGACGAAATCCAGATCAATTTCGCCGCCTTCCGCTGCCCTGCACCAGCTCCTGGCTTGTTAGTAACGTTTCTGTGGGAATTCGATCCTAACACGGACACCAGGTTCTATTATGAAAACGGAGAGTATCATCGGGTTGGACCTTTTGAAGGACTAAAAACGGTGGACTATGGGGGAGAAATCGGAGTTCAGGAAGTCTGTTATATCCCTCATCCTGAAACACGAACCATGCCCAAAAGCCTGGGCGTCAAGAATGTCTCCGTGCACGGATGTTTCCCGCCCCAGGCCATGAATCTTGCCAAGACTCTGCTGGAATGGGGTTTGTTTGACGAGGAACCGTTCACCTACAAGGGTGCTGAGACCAATTCCCAGGAAATGATGTACGAACTTTTGCTTCGCTCTCCCCGGACCAAGGAAACACCAGTCTGGGGTTATGGATTGGTCGCAGAGGTATTTGGCAAGAAAGACGGTAAAGACTTGAAGATTAAGCTTTGGAACGAACACCCACCCATGGCAGAGTGGGGTGGGAAAGCTGCCTATTACAAGAATATCGGCATCCCATTGAGCATCGGTGCGCAGATGATCGCCCGCGGCGATGTGGGGGTGCGCGGCGTCGTGCCCCCGGAGACAGCCATCGACCCCTTGATCTTTTTCGATGAACTGAAGCTGCGGGGCATCACGATCAGAGAAGAAGTAGAGTGGCTTGAGTAGTTGCCACTAATTACACTGATCCTGTCACTGCGAGGCCCGTCGTTTTGGCCGTGGCAGTCCCCGACTCTATCGCAAGGGGGGATTGCTTCGCCGCAAACGGCGCGACTCGCAATGACAGGGTTGAATGGGAGGAAACATGGACGGTCAAACACCCCAAATAGAACCGATTGTTCCAGCCTATCGGGTTCGTATCCTCAGCGATGAGAAGCTGGAGACGTTCAAATCAAACACCTTCACAATCCTCGACGAGACAGGTTTTCACTGTCCTTCGGAGAGGGCGCTGAAAGATCTATGCAGAACATGGTGCTGTGGTAGATTTTGACACGCAGAGGGTAAAACTGTCGCCGGATCTGATCCTGGATGCCCTTTCTCACGCGCCGCGCTACTACACCATGGGGGCGCGAACTGAGGCCTTCGATCTTGATCTGTCAAGGGCGGTCACTTATGTAGGTACGGATGGCACCGGGACCCGGACCATCGACTATGTGACGCGAGAACTGCGCTCTTCCACCAAGGATGATGTGGCCAAATCGGCCCGGATTTCCGATTACCTGGCTTGCATCAGTTTCTATTGGCCCATGGTCAGTGCCCAAGATCACCCTATTTCCCCCTCACTGCACGAGTTGGATGCTTCCTTCAACAATACCCTCAAGCACGTCCAGACTCCGACCGTGGTGGAGGAGATTACCGCACGCTACGCAGTGGAAATGGCAAAGGTGGTGGCGGGGAGTGAGGAGGAAATGCGGAAACGCCCCCCTCTCTCATTGCTGATCTGCACGATTGCCCCACTGGCTATGGATGCTGAAAGTATGGACGCAGCGCTGGTGGCGGCCGAGGCGGGCATACCGGTGGGCTTTATGGCCATGCCCAACACCGGCTCCACGGCGCCCGCCACATTGGCAGGAACCCTATCTCTTGGCGACGCAGAGATCGTCTCGGCCATGGTGCTGGTTCAGATGGCCTATCCCGGTGCACCGATATACCACTCCTTGATGCCCGGAATGACTCACCCCCGCACGGGTGCGTACTATGGTCATGACAGCCACGTCTATGCCATTGGTGTCGAGTTGGCTCACATGTGGGGCGTTCCAACTCTGGCCGGAATGGGTGGCACGGACGCACACGGGCTGGGCTGGGAGAGCGGTATGGGTGGCGGCAAGAGTTCGTTGCTGAGCGCGCTATGTGGCGCGGAAACTGGCAACGGAATGGGACTGCTGCGAGGAAGCACCTTGTTGTACCCGGAGGCCCTGGTTTTGGATAGGGAAATCTATGACAATGTTCGCGATGCTGTGGCGGGATTGGATACCAGCCCCGACCATATGGCTCTGGATGTCATTCAGAGCGGTGGGGCCGCGCGGCCATTTCCTCAGGGAAAGGCACACTCGAGACCATTTCCGCAAATTGGGTTTTTCAGAGATTGTGTATATTGCAGACACAGGTGGCAGTTACCGGGACCCACTTGAAGTTGCCAAAGAAAAAACCGACTGGATTCTGGAGAATCACCACCCGGAGCCGTTGGACGAAGCGCAGCAGGCGGAATTCAAGCGCATTCTCCAGGCGGCAGAGCGGGAATTGGCGTAGAGACTGGCGCGCAGTGAGATACTTATGCAGGAGGCGAAATCGATGACTGAACGATCTTTTCCGACACAGGCACAGGTGGTTATCATTGGCGGCGGCGTGATTGGTTGCAGCGTGGCCTATCATCTGACGAAACTGGGTTGGCGAGACGTCGTGCTTTTGGAACGCAAAGATCTGACCTGCGGCACCACGTGGCACGCGGCCGGGTTGGCCGAGAGCGGGCTGTTTGCCTCGGCGGTCAAGAGCGACATGGCGAAATACACGCAGGAGCTCTTCCAAAGATTGGGAGAAGAAACCGGCCAGGATACCGGTTTCCGCAGGGTTGGCTTCCTCGAACTGGCATCTACCGAAGAGTGGGTGGAAGGGTTACGGCGCGTGGCGGACTTTGGCCGCTACAGCGGTCACGTGATCGAAGAACTATCCCCTTCCGAGATCGCAAAGATGTGGCCGCTGCTCAGAACCGATGATTTGCTGGCCGGGTTCTACTGCCCGGACGATGCTCGCGTCAACCCGGTGGATGTGACCATGGCTCTTGCAAAGGGCGCTCGCATGGGCGGCGCACTCATTTTCGAGGATACCAAGGTTACGGCGATCAAGCAGAAGAATGGCCGGGTGACCGGTGTAGTTACTGAAAAGGGAGAAATCACGGCCGAGTACGTGGTCAATTGCGGCGGGATGTGGGGGCGCGAGCTGGGCCAGATGGCGGGTGTCAATGTGCCCTTGTATGCCGCCGAGCATTATTACCTGATCACCGAGCCGATAGAGGGAATCCATCCGGACTTGCCGATTCTGGATGACGCGGCCCGCTTTGCCTACTATCGAGAGGAGACTGGCGGGCTGATGATCGGTCTCTTCGAGCCAGTGGCGGCTCCCTGGGGCATGAAGGGCATACCGGAAGGTTTCAAATTCGACGAACTGACGCCGGATTGGGATCGTATGATCCCGCATCTCGAGCTCGCGATGGAACGTATCCCGGTGTCGAAAACGGCCGGGGTGCACAAGTTCTTCTGTGGGCCGGAGAGTTTCACGCCGGACCAGGAGCCGTTGATGGGCGAAGCGCCCGAGTTGAAGAATTTCTACGTGGCTGCGGGATTCAACTCGCTGGGCATTCTGCTTGGCGGCGGTGTTGGGCAGGTGATGGCCCAGTGGATCGTGGACGGCCTGCCGCCGATTGACATCACTGAGCTGGACATCGCGCGTATGTCCCCGTTCCAGAACAATCCTCGCTATCTGCGCGACCGGACTGTTGAAGCTCTCGGGCTGCTGTACGCTCAGGACTATTTCAATCTCCAGGCGGAGACGGCTCGCAACGTTCGCAAATCACCATTCTACGACCGGCTGGCCGAGGCGGGAGCCTATTTTGGCGCCTATGCCGGCTGGGAGTATGCGGATTGGTTCGCCCCAGAGGGGGTCGAGCCCAAAGTAGCGTATACCTGGGGGCGGCAGAATTGGTTCGAGTATACCGCCGCCGAGCATCGAGCCGCGCGCGAAGGCGTGATATTGATGGACTACTCTGTGATGGGAAAACTGCTGGTGCAGGGGCGGGATGCGGAACAAGCCCTCAACTGGATCTGCGCCAACAATGTGGCGGTACCTGCCGGACAGTGCGTCTATACCACATGGTTGAACGAACGCGGCCGGATCGAGGCCGACCTGACCGTCACGCGCCTGGCGCAAGATCAATACCTCATCCTCACCGGGGATGGGACCATCACCGCGGTCCAGGCCTGGCTGAAGCGGAATATCCCTGCCGGTGCGCACGTAGTTGTGACCAACGTCACCTCTGCCTACAGCGTGCTGAATATCCAGGGGCCGAAATCCCGCGACCTGTTGGCCGGCGTGACGAATGCTGACATGTCAAACGGTGCGTTTCCGTTTCTAGCCTTGCAGGAGATTGACATCGGCTACGCCCCAGTCCTCGCCTTGCGGGTGAGCTACGTGGGTGAATTGGGCTGGGAGCTCTATATCCCCACCGAGTTCTCACTCCACGTCTTTGACACCCTCGTAGAGGCGGGCCAGGACGTCGGACTGGTGTTTGCCGGGCTGCAGGCGCTGGAAACGTTGCGTTTGGAGAAGGCGTATCGTGACTATGGGAACGACGTCGACAACTTGGATACGCCGCTGGAGGTAGGATTGAGCCGCTTTGTAGATTTCGACAAGCCTGGCGGGTTCATCGGCAAGGAGGCGCTCTTGCGGCACAAGCAGGCTGGCGTCAAGCACCGCCTGGTACAGTTCCTGCTGGAGGACCCCGAGCCGCTGCTGTACTACAACGAGATCATCTACCGTGACGGAGAGCCTGTTGGCCGCATCCTGGCAGGCGGTTATGGGCACACGCTGGGGGCGTCGGTGGGGCTAGGTTACGTGGAGAATGAAGGTGGAGTCACCGTCGATTATATCAAGAGTGGGAGCTACGAGATCAAGATAGCGGGCACGCGCTATCCGGCAAAAGCGTCAGTGCAGCCATTGTACGATCCGAAAGGAGAAAGAATCCGTTCCTGATTACGAAAAACGCACCTGCCGAGGCTGGTTTCTACATGCCGGCCGAATGGGAAAAGCACGAAAGCGCCTAGCTGAGGACAGACATCCGCGTTTGTTGGTAACTGAGGGTTCAACCCCCGTCATCCACCCAGTTTTCCCCGCAAGGGGGAAAATCCTCTACCAGAGGCTCGTTCCCGACGGGCCTCTTTTCTTTTCCCCATACAGTCGCCGCTGGGCCTTCCGGCGGAGGTCACAAACGGAACGGCCGAGGAGCCGGTGCTCGAACGCCGGACCCCGGCCTACCGTACCCACCGGGAATACCACGGATAGGATCTGACTGTCCGTTTCGTTGCCTACCCTGCCCCGAGCGAGCCAGACACCCAGCAGCGAGTGCCTTTGCACAAAAGGCAGTTCCGGCTACGAGGCCAGAAGCAGACCGATGGCCATCAAGACGGGCGTCGTGATATTGAGCAGTACGTTGAAGCCCATATACTTGAGCAACCTGGGCAGGTCTTCCCCATAGCGGTATACACCCACAGATGCCATGACCGCCAGGGGAAGGGTCAGAAGCCCCAGCAAACTGGCTGCCGGCAGATAGCCAAGCCAGACGCCTATCCCGATCGACAGGTAGGTCGCCAGCAGGAACAGGCCGTAGATGATGCTGCAGCGTCGCTTGCCGATCAGGATGGGCAGATTCCGCCTGCCCACAGCCTGGTCCACTTCCACATCGGGGAATTGATTCAGCAGTAACAGGTCGTTGCCCAGGAAGAAGGGAGGGAGTGCGGCAAAGAGGGCGGTCACCGTGTACTCTCCAGTCAGGACATAGTAGGTACCCGTGACCATGAGCAGTCCAAACCCCAGTCCGGTGACGATCAGCGAGATCAGGGGTTTGCGAGTGATCCAGCTTGTGTAGGCCACGATGACCAACAGCCCAAGCAGACCCAAGGGCAGAATGGGCCAACCCCGGACAATTAGGAAGTAGAGCCCGATCAGGGCCGTAACTCCCAGGCATGCCACCGCCACACCCAGCGCAAAAGGCGCCAGGTCGGGCCTCTCGCGCAAGGTGCCACTGCCACCGCTGAAAGGCGTCGGATCACTCTGCAGGTCGAGACCGCTCTTGAAGTCGAGGTACTCATTTAGGGCGTTGACACTGATGTGCGCGCAGATGGCGCCAATGAAGGCCAGGACGAGGTACAGAATGTTGATCTTGCCGTGCGTCCAGACCGCAGTGGCAGCACCCAGCATGACACAGGCGACGTCCAGATACAAAAAGTCGACCCGCATGGGACCAAGCCACACTTTCAGATCCTTCATGTTCCTCTCCGATCAGCCTTCTCAGCGTTGCTGCTGGGTGGACTAGATTGTACCATTGCCCGCCTGATTCGACAAGCTGCCTCCCCCCTCCGCTTGCAGGATCCGTGTCATACCTCCACGGACCTTTTTGCTATTCTCCCGCGGTCTGTGGTAGAATTTAGGCATCCAATAGAACCTCTGCAACAGGGAGGGCGCCGGTGGCCTGGATACCGGGCGATCCACCCCATCCCGGAACGGCTGGACTCGGAGCTGGATGTCGTCGAGGAAGGAGCGATGATGGACTTGGTAAGCGACCTAACGGAAGTACAGCGTCTGGCCGAGGAACTCCAGGATGAGAACTGGGCCTTTCGCGCCTGGATCAAGTCCAACTTTGATCTGGACGATGAGCAACTCATGTCGGTCGTGCAATGGCTGGCCGTTGAAGTGACGGCGCAAATCGATTGCAGGGCCTGCGCCAACTGCTGCCAGTTGCTGGCGCCTTCCCTAAGCCAGGGCGACATGAAACGGCTGGCCCGAGCCCTCAAGGTGGATGTTCCTACGCTGCAAGCAACCTACTTGCAACAAGACGAATCGGGGAAATGGGAGCTGCCTGCTCCCTGTCCCTTGCTGGAGGGCAAGCTGTGCCGCGTCTACGATGCCCGGCCCAAGCCTTGCCGCGAGTATCCCCATCTATACAACGACTTTCGAGCCCACAGCATCGCCCGCATCAGCGATACACGCGTCTGCCCCATCGTGTTCAACCTAATCGAGGGCATGAAGGTCGATCTGGGATGGCAGGAAAGTGATGAGTTGGACTGGTTCGACTGGTAGTTGCCTTGAGGTTCTGCAATATGAAGCTGAGTGTACACGGCAGTTCCTCGGCTGACGCCTTTTTCGTGTGGGCCGAATCGTCAGAGGCGACACCCCGGAAGCCCGGGCGCAAGCCCCGGATCCCGCCACATCCCCACGCTGCATCTCCCGCCAGATTGCGCGCCGTGTTACAGGACCTGGCGCCCTCGGTCGAGTGGGAAGCCGTTCCCAGTGAGGAACGGGTAATCCTGCTGCCCTCGGCAGCGGATGCCCCCTGTCTGCCCCCCTGGCTGGTCCCCGATGCGGTAGATCCAGGAAGCCGAATTGCATCTGTCGCCGTGGAAGGTGACCGGCCTGGCTCTGGATCGTGCTGTCGGCCTTGCACTTCCTGGTCGCGCTGCCGCTGGGCGAGGACCAACAGGAGGCCGTACGCAGCCGGCAGTGGGGCGCAGACCTGCATTACTGGAGCCTGGTGGCCAAGTTTGGGCTCGAGTTGCTGGCCCACCACCGCTATCTGCCGGGCATGGCGGAGCATGAAGGCCAATACCGGGCCGCGCTGGCTGCCGGTGCTGGAAGATATCCAGGACCAAACACGCCTGCGCAGGCTGGCAGAAGCCATGCCGCCTGTTTGCCGGGCCGTGTTCGCCGGCAGAAAAGCGCCGGAACCAGAACAGGCCCCCGAACCGCGCGACCTGTTGGACCGTTTTCTCAAGCAGCTTGTCGACCAGGCCGTGCGCGATTGGGGCCGGCCCCGTCTGGATGGCCGGCGCAAGCCGCCGGAAGGGGTCGCTGGCGCGTGGTGGTCGGCGCTGTGGGATGATGTCCAAGCCCAGGGGAGCCCGATTGAGGTACCGTTGTCCCAGCGGCGTGATCTGGCGCGCCTGTTCGACGCCTGGCAGGCGTGGATAGGGCAGTTGCGCGGGCTGAAGGACGTGACCTTCCGCCTTTGCGTCCGGCTGGAGCCACCCGAAGTGGACCCAGAAAGCGGCCAAGTGCTCTCGCCCGACTGGCTCCTGCGCTACATGCTCCAGGCCAACGATGATCCCAGCCTGCTGGTGCCTGCCGAAAAGGTATGGGACGCGCGGGGCGGTACGCTGCGCATCCTCAATCGCAAGTTCGAGGGGGCACAAGAGCGACTGCTGGCCGGGCTGGGGCTGGCTGGACGGCTCTTCCCGCCTATCATGAAGAGCCTGCGCACGGCGCGGCCCGATGCCTGTCCTCTGACCGTAGACGAAGCCTACGCCTTCCTGCGTGAGGTGGGACCGCTTCTGGAAGGCAGCGGTTTTGGCGTGCTGGTGCCCCCCTGGTGGGACAAACCTGGCGCGCGGCTGGGCGTGCGAGCCCGATTGCAGACCCCGGACACGGTCGCCGGCCAGGGATTCCTGGGCATGGACACCCTGGTGCAGTTCGATTGGGAATTGGCCCTGGGCGACGAGGCGCTGACCTACGAGGAATTCCAGCGGTTGGCCGCGCTTAAAATGCCCCTGGTCCAGGTACGCGGCCAGTGGGTGCTGCTCCAGCCTGACCAGATCGAGGCGGCCATCGCCTTCTGGGAGAAAAAGCGCAAGCAAGCCAAGATGTCTCTGCACGATGCGCTGAGCCTGGCCCTGGGTGCTGACGAGGAGGTCGCAGGGCTTCCACTGCAGGGCGTCGAGACTTCGGGCTGGTTGGACAGTCTGCTGGATCAGTTGGGGGCTGGCGACCAGATGCAAGAGCTGGTGCCGCCGCAAGCGTTCGAGGGCCAACTGCGGCCCTACCAGGTGCGTGGCTACTCGTGGCTCCATTTTCTGCGCAAGTGGGGGCTGGGCGCCTGCCTGGCCGACGATATGGGCCTGGGCAAGACGATCCAGGCCATCGCCCTGTTGCTGTACGAGCGCCAGGTCGCTGAAAATGGCGTGGAACCGGCGCTGGTGCATCTGCCCCACCTCGGTCGTCGGCAATTGGAAGCGCGAGATCCAGCGCTTTGCCCCAAAGCTGCGGGTGATGGTCCACCATGGCGGCGACCGGGCCAAGGGCGAAACGTTTGTCGCTGCTGCCCAGGAATACGACGTCATCATCAGTTCCTACGGTCTGGCCCGCCGCGACGTCGACGACCTGGCCCAGGTGCCGTGGAGCGACGTCATCCTCGACGAAGCCCAGAACATCAAGAACCCCCAGGCCAAGCAGACACAGGCCATCCGCAAGCTACCGGCGGCCAATCGTGTGGCCATGACCGGGACCCCGGTGGAGAACCGTCTGTCGGAACTGTGGTCCATCATGCAGTTTCTCAATCCTGGCCTGCTGGGTTCGCAGGCCGGATTTCGCCAGAGCTTTGCACTGCCCATCGAACGCTACCAGGACAGATCGGCCACCGAACGCCTCAAGGGCTTGGTCGGGCCGTTCATCCTGCGTCGCCTCAAGACCGATTCGACCATCATCCAGGATCTGCCAGACAAGTTGGAGATGAAGGTCTACTGCAACCTGTCTGCCGAACAGGCTACCCTGTACGAATCGGTGGTCCAAGAATCGCTGGTACGGATCACCTCGGCAGAGGAAGGAATAGAGCGGCGCGGCGTGGTGCTGGGCTCACTCACCCGACTGAAGCAGGTCTGCAACCACCCGGCCCAATTCTTGGGCGACGGTTCGGCGCTGCCGGGGCGGTCCGGCAAGTTCGACCGGATGGGCGAGATGCTGGAGGAGGCCCTGTCTATCGGCGATCGAGCGCTCGTGTTTACCCAGTTTGCCGAGATGGGCCACATGCTACAGGCCTATCTGCAATCCCTGTTTGGCATCGAAGTGTTGTTCCTTTACGGCGGCACGCCCCAGAAGCAGCGGGATCGCATGGTGGCTCGCTTCCAAGGAGAACGGGCCGGCCCGCCTGTCTTTATTCTCTCGCTGAAAGCGGGTGGCACTGGGCTCAACCTGACAGCGGCCAATCACGTGTTCCATTTTGATCGCTGGTGGAATCCGGCCGTAGAGGATCAGGCCACCGATCGGGCTTTCCGCATCGGGCAAACACAGGACGTGCAGGTGCACAAGTTCCTCTGTGCCGGCACGCTGGAGGAGCGGATCGACGAGATGATCGAGAGCAAGAAGGCGCTGGCCGAGAGCGTCGTCGGCGCGAGCGAGGGCTGGTTGACCGAGTTGAGCACCGACGAACTGCGCGACATGATGTCGCTGAGAAGGGATTAGGCCCATGGCCAAACGGCGTAGCAGCTACTATGACAGCTACTGGCCGCGGTACGAGCCGACGCGCCCCATCGATGTCGAGGACGGCATCAAAGCCAAGAGCAAGCGTGGCAAGTTCGTCAAGCACTGGTGGGCCGACCGCTGGATCGCGGCGCTCCGGCCGCTGATGGATTCCGGGCGGCTGAGTCGCGGCCGGAGCTACGCCCGGCGGGGGCAGGTCATGGACATCCACGTTGCGCCGGGCCTGGTTACATCCCGGGTGCAGGGTTCTCGGCGCACGCCCTACAAGGTCAACATCCAGCTCCAGCCGCTGAGCGAAAAACAGTGGGATGAGGTGCTCGAGGCCCTGGCCGAACAGGCCATCTTTGCCGCTCAACTACTCAATGGCGAGATGCCGGCCGACATTGAGCAAGTGTTTGAAACGGTGCAGGTACCGCTTTTTCCTGCTTCGCGGGGTGATCTGCGAACTGACTGCTCTTGTCCCGATTGGGCCAACCCCTGCAAGCACGTCGCCGCGGTGTACTATCTCCTGGGCGAGCGCTTTGACGAGGATCCGTTTCTGCTGTTCGAGTTGCGGGGACGGAGCCTGGAGGAGATTGCCGGCGCCCTTCGCCAGCGCCGGGCTGTGGAGATCAAGGCCGTCAAAGCCGCGCCCTGCACGCCGACCTTGGTCAAAGTGGTTGGTGTCCCTGCCCTCGAGGATTCAATGGATCGCTATTGGGCCCTGAGCGCCGATGCGGCCGACATCACAGTGAACATTGCCCATCCGCGCGTCCCCTTGGCCCTGCTCAAGCGGGCAGGGATACCCGATTTCGACGGTGTGAACCCCCGGAACCTGCAACAGCAAATGGAAAGGGTGTATGAGGGCGTGACCCTGGCTGCGATCCAATTGGCCTTTGCCGATCCTGGGGAGTGAGGGCGAGGGAAAGGCGGCGGACGCAAAGCGCATCGTGTCTATCTGCTAACCGGGGGACCCGCTCGCTACCACCTCTGCGGACTGCGGCTGATCGGTCAGACCTATGGGCGATACGAGATGCCATACCCGCGCGACGTGGCCGACCGGCGAGGCTTTGACTGTCCAGTGGCTGGGCGGAGCACGCAGGCGAGGCCGCTGGATGAACCGGTCGGCGAGTTGTTAGGCCGGCTGCTGCTACCCGGCAAAGAGGCTAGCCACTACCGTTCCCCTCGGAGAACCCAACGGGAATGGCCGGGAGGCGCGTGATCACCATCCCGGCCCACCACCCCGTCAACGGATCCGGCTGAGCCGCTGACCCGTTGCCAGCAAAAGAAAGGTCACCAAACAACCGGCTCGCCGGCGGGCAAGGTCTCCCGCAATGGCGGGCCGGTTTTCTATTTCCGGAGTTGAGCATCCATCCGGTACCATCAGAACAGGTCTATTGGTCGTTTCCATAAACCATGGGCAGATAAGCTTGCACCCTCCAGAATTTGATCAGCCGGGGAGCAAGCGTGAGCGTCGAGTCCGGTCCCCGTTGCGTCCCCTGGCGGATGTACTCGCGCTGTATGATCTTCAGGTAGTGGCAATCCGGGCTTCCAGGACGCGAGCACAGCGGGAGCGCGGTCGGGGAGATCGAAAAGCAATGACCTCCGGTCAGGTCCTGCACGGTCGAACAATCTCGCGCCAGGTAGTAGACGTAGAACTTGTCGGCATTGTTCACGGTTCCGGCATAGTCAAGCGCGGTGCCCCGTAGCTGGTCGCTGCTGATGTTCTCGACGCCCTTCAGCAGGAGGCTGTCGTTCACCGACAGACCCACGTAGGTCGCGTTGCCTGTCTCGGTGCCAAGCGTGCCTACCACCGCATAGATCTCCCCGCCATCGAGGGGGAGGTTGGGTGTGATTTGATACGTCGTGTCCTGGGTGTCGCCCAGGCAGTTCATCCCGATCTCGGTGCATGTGGGCCCGACCAGGTTGATGGGCTGGGGCTTGTAGGTCGAAGAAACTGGCCGCCCGATCGGAGCAGTCGTCTTTGGCACAGGGCTGTCCCCACCTGCTGTTGACCTCTGCCACGAGCTGGAACAGATCGGCCTTCAATCCGCTCTCGTCGGCTGCCGATCTGGCCTCCAGCACCGGTGGGCCGTAGGGTTCAGGAAGCCGATCGGGCCGGGTATCCCGCACGCGGAGGATGACGAGGGGCAGGCCCTGCCGCCAGGTGTCTGAGGCGGTGCCGGGCGCCCCGCCATCCTGGGGTTCGGCGTAGCGAATGACGTTCAGAAGCTCATCAGCCTCCTCCTCGAGGCCCAGCCTGATCGTATTGGGGATCGGTTCGGTAAAGATGTTTGCGTCCCTCACCGAAACGGCGTCAAAGGCTTCCCTTATCGCATGATCCATCAACCGGTCCGGGGTGACGATGATGGCCCGTGTCTTGTCAAAGGCGGCGCCCGACTGCCTTTCGATGACGACGTTGTTGTTGCTATTGCTCAGGCTGGCCAGGAGCTGAATGCGCTTCGGATTTTCGGGAACGGTGGCGAAGAGGAAATGGAGAAAGTCGGGATAGTTCTTTGCCAGAAACTTGTACGTGTCGCTGTTCGTATCGTAGGTGCCTTCGCGAGTGAACAGGTAGGTCTGTTCGCCAAAATAGGCGGCCTGAGGGGGCAGACGGCCAAAGATGACGATTGCTTCGCGCGGATCGAGCCGGAACGAGGTATTGTACCCCTCCAACACCTGGCCCAAGGCCAGCTTGGTGGCAGGATCCACAAATTCCTCCGGCCAGGGTGGTACGGCAAAGAGAACATAGGGAGCAGCAGGGTTGTTGCCGAAGCAGCTCTTCATCGTCGCGTAGGAATCGGCGCAGTCATCTTCGGTGTACAACCTGAAGTAGCCCTGCGAGACCTCATAGCCCTGCCGGGAGAGCTCGGCGATGAGGCGTTTGGCCGTTCTCTCAATGGGAGCGGGCACCTCGTTCCCTGGCGCGCCAGGCGCACCAGAGGCGTGACCCGTGACCAGGAGCAAGAGCGGCGAGACACACCAGCCAGACCAAAGTTCTGTTCCGCTTAGCCATGTTCGTTCCTCCTCTTCCTTGTGTGAATGTCTGTGCCAGGCTGGGCCCATCTCGGCAAGATGGATCCAGCCAGCCCTGCTGCTGCACCGCAGGCCATCACCAGCAGAGCACCGAACAAGACTCCCTTCTGAGCAAGTTCCAGCACCCATGATGGTTCTGCCACGGACCCATTATACCACAAATAGCCAGCTAAACATCCCAATCTTGCGCTCTCACCGTTGCGCAAGTACCAGCCGATCAAGAGCCGTACACTATGAGCCGATCTGGCAAACGGCTGTCGGCTGGCGCGGGCCGGCTGGGGTCGTAGGGCTCGCGACTTGAGGGATCAACGTGGCGTGCGTCGGTCGCGTGCGCTCACCCCCAAGCAGCTTTTGTGACGCTATTGCGGCAGGTAGCGGGATTGCGGGAAAAGGAGGGCTGCTTCTTCCTTGTCAAGGGCAAGGTTTGCCAGTATAATGACAAGAGTTCCAATGCATGAGACCTTGTACTATCCTGCACCACTCTGACCACGGCAGACAAGAAGGGATCAGGTGGTGCGAGGACCAAACCTACACGAGCAACTGGCTAGAGCCACGTCAAGGGTCTGTCCATGTGGCGCCTTGTATTCTGCTGCATAGTTCTGGGCTTGCTCGCGATAGCCATACCCGTAGAACACCAGGGCGGTGCTGATGAGACCCTGGGATCGATTCGGGAAGGGGGTGGTGGATGAGACTCGCTGTACAAGGTACAACTGTCTGTCAAACCTCGAGCACATTCCTCCGAGGTGCGCTCCAAGGTCGGTTTTGCCGCCCCAGGCAACGCGTTCGCCATCACGATGGGGGTCGAAGGTCAAAAGGCTGGCTACGAACCAGGCGACGTGTTGGCCGCCAGCGACTTGGGCAGTGGAGCCGCCGTGCGCACGTCAGCAACCTACTCGCCGGCAGTGGTTGGGGTCTATTCGGCAGCGCCCGCCTTCGTGGGCGGCCGGCCGGTGACGGGAGACGATCCCTCGGCTGGTGTGCCCGTCGCCATCCTGGGCGTCGTGGACTGCAAGGTCTCGGCCGAGAACGGGCCGATCCGCCCCGGGGACCTGCTGGTCACGTCCGCAACGCCTGGACACGCCATGCGCGCCGACCGCGAGCGCACATTCACGGGTACGATCCTCGGCAAGGCCCTGGAATCCCTGGACTCGGGCACCGGACTGATCCAGGTGCTCCTGACGTTGCAGTAGGAGGGGGATCGATGAGAAAATGGTTCATCCCATTGCTGATCTTGCTCGTTTTCTTGCTCTTGAGCGCGGGCGCTGGCGCGCTGACAGCGCCCCGCTACCAGGTTGAAACAGGGACCATCTCGGGCGGCGGCTATCAGCTCACGACTTTCGGGCCACAGACGGGCAACGTCGCCGCCGGGGGCGGCTATCGCCTGCTGGGTCCGGCAGCACCGGCGCTCCGCGGTAGTGGCTGCTGCTGCACCTACCTGCCCTGCATCGTCCGCAACAGATGAGATCGGCCCTCCCGCCAGCCTGGTGACGGGATGGCTTCGTCGGAGCAAAGTTACCTGGCTGGTGGCTTCTCTCGTAATCAACACGCTATCCAAAGGGGCGGGGAGCCAGAGCGCGGGCTTGCGCTGGCCCTGTTTGCGTGGTACTATTACCGCATAGGTTTGCCAGTATGCACAGATATGCAGCGCGAATGAAATAACAAAGTCAGGCAAAGTCGGTGAGCAGGCCCGTTCATTAGCAGGTATCAGGGGATATTGATCAAAGGGGTAATATGGCTAGCGAGCACGGAATAACTCAAAAGAAGGACCGTTTTGACATTGAGGGTTGCAAGACGACCATGAAAGCGGTTGTCACAAACGGCAATGGCGGATACGAACAACTGGAGTATCGGGATGTCCCGGTTCCAGAACCTGCCGCCGGGGAGCTTCTTCTGCAAGTCCTCGCGGCTGGCGTCAACAATACCGAGATCAATACCCGCCTTGGTTGGTACTCATCCGCGGTCACAGCCGGTACAGAAGCTCTGACCAGCTGCCGAGAAAGAAAAGGCGAAAGCAAAGGCAGACGGCGGCTGGAACGAGGCGACACCATTTCCCTTCATCCAGGGCACAGACTGTTGCGGGCGCGTCGTCGCCGTTGGCCCTGGTGGAGACGAAAGCACCCTGGGCTTGCGCGTATTGGTGCGGCCCTGCATTCGCCCCTTGGGATTTGACTCCATGGAGAATATCTGGATGGCCTCCGATTTCGATGGTGCGTTCGCTCAATTTGTGAAAATCGATGCCAGGGAGGTTTTTCCCGTAGACTGCGATTGGAGCGATGCTGAACTTGGCACCATTCCGTGCGCCTACGGTACGGCTGAGAATATGCTCCACCGGGCAAAGTGTCCAAGGGCGAGCATGTGTTGGTTGCCGGTGCATCGGGTGGGGTCGGGTCGGCCGTGGTGCAACTGGCCAAGCGCCGAGGGGCCATGGTAACGGCCATTGCGGGAGAACAGAAAATGGCCCAGGTGCGGTCAATTGGCGCCGATCGCGTCATCGCTCGTGGTGACGATATTGTGGCCGCTCTGGGCGAGAACGCGGTCGATGTGGTGATTGACAATGTCGCCGGGCCTGCTTTTGGCGGGATGTTGAAGGTGCTGAAGCGAGGGGGACGCTATGCCTCTTCGGGGGCCATCGCTGGACCGCTCGTGACCCTGGATATGCGCGATTTCTATCTCAAGGATCTGACCTTGATCGGTTGCACCGCCTGGGATGAGCCGGTTTTCCCCAACCTCATTTCCTATATCGAGAATGGCGAGATACGGCCACTCCTCGCCAAATCATTTCCGCTTGAACAGATCGTGGAGGCTCAGAAGGAGTTCACCAAGAAGAAGCATGTCGGCAAATTCGTTCTGATTCCGCCGCCGTTGAACGAGTCACAATTGAGCATGATCTCCCGTTGAGCCAGATGTTTCATGAATCCTTCATCTCTTCTCGACTGTCACAACGGCGATTTCGTCCGCCTTCAGCCGTCTGAAGTCAATCCGGTATACCGATCCGGAACTGACGCCTGAGAACTGGTGCGAGGTCCAGCCCTGTGCGACGATCAAGGCTCGCCTCGAAGGAGATCATTCTAACGCAACCGTCCTCGACCTTTTTGGTCTACTTGCTTGGAGTTTTGACGATTGGCGTCGGGCTTGGCTTTCTGTGGCTCCAGGGTGACCAAGGTTCTCGTCTGTGGTGGGGCATCTCTCTGTTGCTGTGGGGGATTGGTGCGCTTCTGGCCGGAACCAGCTACCAGGCATTCGGTTACCAGATTAAATGTGCGGGACGGGAGACATGCGCCTGGACCAGTTGGTGGGAGGTGATCTACCTGATGTTCCAGCAGGTGAGCATGGACGCGCTGCTGGTTGCTGTCGCCCTTTCCTGCACCGAGGGAACATTGCAGATGGTACTGCTGGGTTATGCGCTGCTCAGTGCGGTGGTGTACGTCATCCTCACCTTCATCGGGGCGATTGTTCCTGTCAAAACCCTGATCACCTTCGAGTTGATGGTCTGGGTCTCGACTCCGGTCTTTCTGATCATCCTGATTATCAACGGTTGGCGGTACTACATGTTCAGCACCCCCATGGATCTGGCACTATTGGGTGCTTGGCTATGGCTATTTTGCACCATGGCGGCCTATTGGCTCTACGACCATCTGGATATTACACCAAAGCTGTGGGCGAAAGGCAAAGGGATCTGGTTCTCGCAAAATGACGTGCTACACATCGGCCTCATTCTCTGGATGATCTACCTTGCAGCGGTTGTGGCCGGACTTGTCCAAGACTATCCTGTGCCCATGTAGCAGACCTCGCACCTTCCGCCTGGTGGAGCGCAGGCACCGGCTTTTTGGGCAACTAGGGGTTCAACCCCTGTCATCCGCGCAGTCTTCGCCATAGGGGTATCTGGCACGTCTAAAGAACGCGGCAGTGGCCGCATCCCAGGCAGGAGGTTGGCCTCCTTCAGATGCACTCAACTGGCTGGTTCAATACGAATGGAGAGGAACAGGAGGATTCGAGAACGACTGCCTCAGACAGCGAAACGCAGCGTCTCAATGGCATCATAAATGTTGGGCCCAGTCCCAGCCGCTACCTGGCTCGCCAGCAGGAGGAGGAGCACAACCATAATGATGAGCAGGATGCAGTAGAGCACTGGGTAAAGCGGAATCTGCCGTTCCATGTCTTCTTTCCTCTCCAGCACAACGGCTCGATATGTTTCCCCCATACAGTAGCACGCAACTGCCTACAAGCTGCATACAGTGGTGGTGGCATCACAACAGGGAGGTCTAGGGAAGATGCTTAAAGATTTGAGTTCGCAAGTAGTCGCCGCATACGATACCTTAGGTGAACGGCATGCGTCCCGGGCACTGGACAGCGTCTACAATGACTATTACGAGCGCCCAGTCGTGTATTCTCTTCTGGGCGATGTCACGGGTCGGCGGGTCCTGGATGCAGGATGTGGACCTGGGAGCTACGCTCAATGGCTAGTTGAACAGGGTGCAACGGTCTTGGCCCTCGATGCCAGTCCCAAGATGCTAGAGCTAGCCGAGCAAAGACTACTGGGGATAGCAAAGGTTTTGCAAGTGGATTTGAACCAACCGTTGGACTTTCTCGATCCAGGCAGCTTTGACGTGATCTTGTGCGCCCTGACCCTCGATTACATTCGAGACTGGCACAGACTGTTTGGTGACTTCCACCGAATCTTGGTCGATGGCGGAATGCTGGTGTTTTCGGTACATCACCCCTTCTTTCTTGATCTAAAGCTAGACGCGAATGTTGGGGAGAACTACTTCTCAATCCAACAAGTACAAGAGGATTGGCTGGCGTTTGGACTAGAGATACCCGCCTATCGACGCCCGCTCGGAGCGATGAGCTCGGCGCTGTGCGACTCAGGGTTTGTGATAGAGCGAATCGTGGAGCCGCAACCTATTGAGGCATGCAGAGACGTCTATCCCAAGCATTACGAGCAGTTGTCGAAACATCCTGTTTTTCTGTGCGTCAGCGCAAAGAAGAGGACCTGAGGGTACCAACTATCCGTCAACTTGGCGCAATTGCCTCCAAAGCTGTGCGGATCGTCCTGGACCATTATTCTGGGCAGGCGACTATCTACGGGTGTACCTCCCCTGTCGCCCCTTGAACACTCACCTGAGGCGGGCTAGCTACGCTCTTGGGCACGTTGTATGACGCTGTACTGGTCCCCCTGCTCCGATCACCCCAAACACCTCATCCGCCGTCTCCAGCAGCCAGTCAACATCCTCCTCCGTATGCGCTGCGCACAGGAACCAGTTGTGGTGCGGGTGCAGGAAAACCCCGCGGGCGATCATCTCCTGGCAGAAGCCACGCATCCAGGCCAGGTCCTCGTCCCCGGCAATCCTCAGGTACGGCAGCGCCGGCGGCCCGGAGACGGCGACCTGGAAGCCGTTCCCCGCCGCCACCGCCTCCAACCCCACCTTCAGCCGGGCGCCCAGGCGGGCCAGGTGCTCAACGGCGCCTGTCTCCTCCAGCACCCGCAGCGTGGCCAGCGCCGCGGCCGTCGGCGCCGGCGCGAACCAGAAGGTGCCCGAGATAAAGACCGCCTCGGCGGCCGGGCTGCCGGCAGTCCTGGGGCGGCATGGACCGGGTGGTAGTGGGGCGCAGCGATGAGCGCCGCGATCTGGCCCGGGTGCTGGGCTGACAGCGCCTCCGCCTCGTCCAGCCGGTTCCAGCCCACAGATCCCGCTCGCGCTGGCCACATAGAGCAGCCAGGGCCAGCAGCACGTGTTGGTCGACCGGCAGGCTGGCCAGGTGGCCGGTCAGCTCTTGGCAGGTTGCGCAAAGCACGACCTACCGAGCAACTCGGGGCAGCTACGGACCGTGGCAAAACGCCGAAACTGGAAACGATAGCAGTGCCAGACCACCTGAGTTTGCGCAAATGGATCATCTGATGTACCATTTGCAGGTGAACACTGAACGGCCCACGAGATGTGCGCAGGGGAGGCGCTATGACTCGAGCGGGAACAGCTAGAACAAGCCATCGCCCAGTTGGAGGCACAACGTGCCACCTTGGGCGATGGTGTTGTCGATGCATCAATTGCTGCCTTGCACGCAAAGCTCGCTGCCCTGGAACCGCTGCCCTCCCGAACAGCGCAAGCAGGCCACCATTCTCTTTGCCGATGTCTCGGGCTTTACGGCCATGTCCGAGACACTGGACGCCGAGGAAGTGAGCGATGTGATGAACGCACTCTGGCAGCGATGGGATGCGGCCATCGTCGAGCACGGCGGCGTGATCGACAAGCACATGGGAGACGGCGTGATGGCAGTGTGGGGGGCGTGGAGGCCCGCGAGAATGACCCCGAACTGGCCATCCGCGCCGCGCTTGCCATGCAGTCGGAACTGGCGGCCTTTTGCGCTGAGTGGCAGGTAGATCTGGCCATACGAGTCGGGCTCAACACCGGCCCGGTGCTGCTGGGGGATGTGGGCACCACGGGCGAGCTCTCCGCCATCGGCGACGCGGTCAACCTGGCCAGCCGGTTGGAAGCGGCAGCCCCTACCGGCGGCGTGCTGATCTCCCACGACACCTACCGCCACGTGCGCGGGGTGTTCGACGTGCTGGAGCAAGAGCCGCTCCAAGTCAAGGGCAAGGCCAGGCCGGTGCATACCTACCTCGTCCAGCAAGCCAAGCCGCGTGCCTTCCGCATGTTGACGCGAGGTGTGGCGGGCATCGAGACGCGCATGGTCGGTCGCGACGCAGAACTGCTTATGCTGCAAAACATGTTCCGCGACGCGACTGAGGATGCCGAGGTCCAGGTCGTGACCGTCGTGGGTGACGCCGGGGTGGGCAAGAGCCGGCTGTTGTACGAGTTCGAAAAGTGGATCGAACTGCTGCCGGAGGGAATTCTGGTATTTCAAGGGGCGTGCCACGCCAGAGACGGAGGCGATGCCCTACGGCCTCATCCGCCGCATGTTCGCCCACCGTTTCGAGATCCTGGAGAGCGACAGCGCGGCGGAGGTACGGGAAAAGTTTCGCGCCGGGATGGCTGCTGCCCTCAATTCTGACCAGGCGGACCTGGTCGGGCAGCTGCTCGGTCTTGATTTCTCCGCCAGCCAGGCGGTCCAGGCCCAGTTGGGCAGCGAGTCTTTCGGGGAACTGGCAACAGCCCATCTGACCGAGTATCTGCAGGCCATAGCCAGCGAACCAACAGTGATCTTTTTAGAGGATATCCACTGGGCAGATGACAGCTCCCTCGACCTGCTCGACTACCTGGTGGCGGCGGTCCCCGACACGCGGCTGCTGGTGGTCTGTCTGGCACGCCCACCGCTGTTTGAGCGCCGTCCCAGTTGGGGCGAGGGACAGGAGATCCACACCCAGATCAATCTCAAACCCCTCTCGCGGCGGGCCAGCCGGGCTCTGGTGGGGGAGATCCTGCAAAAAGCGGGGGGCGTCCCCAGTGAACTGCGCGATTTGATCGTTGAGGGGGCCGAAGGCAACCCATTCTACGTCGAAGAGCTGATCAAGATGTTGATTGAGGACGGCGTGATCGTGCTCGGGGAGGATCACTGGCAGGTCGAGTTGGAGCGGCTGGCAGGAGGTGCACGTGCCGCCGACGCTGACCGGGGTACTCCAGGCCCGGTTGGACAGCCTGCCACCCGAGGAAAAAATGCTTCTGCAACGAGCCTCGGTGGTGGGACGGCTGTTCTGGGACACGGCGGTGGTTGAATTGGAGGCCAAGGAGGGAAGCGAACTCGACGAGGAGGAGATTGCCTCGCTTCTGGAGGCTGTACGTGACCGGGAGTTGATCTTTCGGCGGGAGCGTTCTGCCTTTGCAGGGGCGGAAGAGTACATCTTTAAGCATGCTTTGCTGCGGGATGTGACCTACGAGACGGTGCTGCTAAAGCTGCGCCGGGTGTACCACGGACAGGTAGCACGCTGGCTAGAGGTTGCTGCCGGGAAGCGGATCGGGGAATACCTGGGGCTGATCGCCGGGCATTACGAGCTGGCAGGAGAGGGGGAAAAGGCGGTAGAGTACCTGCTGCACGCCGGCGACCAGGCCCGTCTGGCCTATGCCTGCCAGGAGGCGAGCGGCTACTACCACCGGGCGCTTCCATTGCTTGAGGAACAAGGAAAGCCGGACCAGGCGGCGCGGACGTTGATGAAACTGGGCTTGACCTATGATCTGTCCTTTGACTTCCAGGAGTCACGCCAGGCTTACGAGCAGGGCTTTGCCCTGTGGCAGCAGGCGGGGGATGCACAGTGGGAAGAGCTGCCGCCTGCGCCTCATCCCTTGCGGCTCAGTACGACCAATCCAACGACCCTGGACCCAACGATGGCCGAGGACTCGAGATCGAGCACACAAGATCTCAGAACTCTTTAGCGGGCTGGTGGAGCAGAGGCTAGACCTGGAGGTCGTGCCCGACGTGGCCCAGAGCTGGGAGGTTCTGGAAGGCGGGAAAAAGTACCTCTTTCATCTGCGGGAGGACGTGCTCTGGAGCGACGGCAGGCCGGTTACGGCCGGGGACTTTGAGTATGCCTGGAAACGTGTGCTGGACCCAGCCCTTGGTATGCCCCTCGCCAGCCTGCTGGATGACATCAAGGGAGCCAGAGCTTTTCGTCAGGGCAAGGTGTCTGACCCAGACAGTGTGGGGGTAAAGGCACTGGACGAGGTCACCCTGGCTGTCGATCTGGAAGGTCCGACAGGCTATTTCCTCCACCTGTTGGCCAATACCCTAGCTTTCCCAGTACCCCGGCACGTGGTGGAGCTGCACGGCGAGGCCTGGGCAGAGCCGGAGAACATTGTCACCTGTGGCCCCTTTAGACTGGAGGCCTGGCAGCCGGGAGAGCGAATGACCCTGGCGCGCAACCCCGACTACCCCGGCCGGTTCAGGGGTAACCTGGAGCGTGTCGAGTTGCTCCTAACTGATCTTGAACCGGCTGCCAGCTTGGAGATGTACGAGGGGGATCGGTTGGATGTGATGGACGTCACGGCATTTGAAGTGGACCGTATGCGACAGAGGTATGCCGGAGAATACCGCCGGTTCCCGCACCTCGTGACCGCGTACCTGCAATTCGATATCAGCCGTCCACCCTTTGACGACGTTCGAGTGCGGCGGGCTTTTGTTCTGGCCACAGATAGGGAGGCCCTGGTCAAGACCACCAGACCCGACTGCTTTCCTGCCACGGGGGGGTTTGTGCCGCCGGGCATGCCAGGCCACTTGCCGGGAATCGGCCTGCCGTACGATCCCCGGCAGGCGCGTCAACTCCTGACCGAAGCTGGCTACCCTGGTGGCCAGGGCTTCCCAATTGTGGAGTGTTGTGCACGCACCGATCAGGTTGACCTGGGAGAGAACCTGCAAGCCCAATGGCAGGAGAATCTGGGGGTCAGGATCAAGTGGGAGACAGTAGAGTGGCAGGCGATCCTTGCCCGACTGGGTGAGCACGTGCCGCATCTCCTTATCATGGGCTGGATGGCCGACTATCCCGATCCAGACAACTTTTTGAGGGCGCGAATCGATCATATACAGCAGCAAAGTGGCTGGCGGAATGAGTGCTACGATAGCCTGGTAAAGCAAGCCCAGCGCAGCCTGGACCAGGGGGAGAGGATCAACTTGTATGGGGAAGCGGAGCAAATCCTGGTGGAGGAAGCGCCGATCATGCCCATCTTCCACAGGTCAGTTCGACTGCTGGTAAAACCCTGGGTTACGAGGTTTCCCACGACGGGACTGAGAGAGTGGTTCTTGAAGGATGTCATCATCAAGCCACACTACCCTCCAGATCCAGCCTGATAGGATGAGGATTCGCCTCGAAGAGTGGCAGGCATACCGTTAACGTAGAGCCTCGGTTCTCCTCGCTGACCAGTTCCAATTCGCCGTCGAACCGTTCCACAAGCTCTTTTACCCCGGCGAGACCTACCCCTGTGCCTGGGATCTGACTGCGACGGGCGTTGGAAGCGCGGTAGAACTCGGTAAAGATCCGGTTCAACTCCGCCTCTGGAATACCCATGCCTGTGTCTTTGACCTTCAAGACGACCCAAGATCCTTGTTTGTGCAACAGGACTTGGATGCTTCCAGCGGGCGTATACTTGATCGCGTTGGAGACGAGGTTGGACAGGATGAGGTGATAGGCTTGCAGATCAATGCGTACGAGCACGGGGGATGCCGGCAGGTCGAGGCTCAGGGACAATCCCTTCGCTGTCGCCTCGTCTAGGTAGGCTTCGCAGTCGGTTCTGGTTTTGATGACGAGATCATACACATCGATATCACCCAAGGGGCGTCCCGCTTTGATCTGCGACAAGCGTAGAATATCGTCCACCAGGGTGAGCAACTCATCCATCCGAGCCTCAATCCTGCCGAGCACCGAATTGAGTTTTTCGTCCTCCCGATTCACATACCGCAGCGCGGCCGCCAGCGATTTTGAGGCACCAACCGGTGCTCTGAGTTCATGCACAAGAATGCGCATGAACTCGGCTTTCTCCTTCTCCAGGTACTTGAGGGTGGACAGTTCATCGTGCAGCTTGGCGTGATAGAGGGCGTAGGCTACAAAATGGGAGACACTCTTCAGAGGGAGGAGATCGGCTTCACAAAAAGGGCGCTGTCTGCAGTTGATGACCTGGACCACCCCCATGAGCTCGCCCTTGAAGGTCGCGGGGGCACACATCACGTCCCGGGTGCGGTACTGGTTCATTTCGTCCCAGGAACGATCGAATCGAAGGTTGGGGTCTATGGAGCTGAGATTGCCATAGGCGTCGGGAATAACGAACGAGCGGCCAGTTAAGGCACAGTACCCGGCCAGAGAATCCTCGCGTATGGGGACGCGAATGGTACGAGAGACATTGCCGATGATGGCTGCCGACACGAGTTCCTGGGTGTCTGGACGCACCAGGTAGGTTGTGGCGCGCTCTGCCTCGAGGACCTGACGCACAACCTGGGTTGTGTGGTGGAGCACCCGGACGACATCGACCTCGCCCAGCATCTGATCGTACAGTTCAAACAGTTGCCCATGTACAACCAGTCTGTGAAGGTCGAGTTCGTTTTCTGGTGTAGCAGCAGGTTTTCCCACCATATCGATTCCTGTAAGAACCCCGGAGTTTTCTTCTCTGACCTCTGTTATGATACCATATGTGGGTGGGGAGCGCAAAGAGGGAGGAGGACAGATAGTACAACGACCTGGGCTATCTGGCGGCCCTGGCGACGAATATGTCCACCTTGAACAGGGTGTCCAGATGGATCAGGTTGAAGGAGCCATGCTGGCGGATGGCGTCGCGCATCGTCTCTGTATCCGCGTAGAATGCCTCGCCCAAAGCCCGGGCAAAAGGCTCGGCTTGTTCGGGGCGTAGGCCGGCCACCAGGTCGGCATCCATCGTGGCCCGCATCACGCCGTGCAGTGCGCTGGCGAAAGAACCACCGATGGCATAGACTACACCAAGGGTCTCAAGGGCATCGGCCACGAGCATTGTCACCGCGATCTGTTCGGTCAGCATCAACCTTCTCCCGGTGGCGGGCCATAAGCGCGGCCTGCTAGCTCTGGTCCCAACAGTAGGTCGGCCAGGCGGCGGCGTTGAGCAGGTGTGTCGCCGGGATGGCGCTGTCGCAGATGCGGACAGGCTGTTTCCGGCGGAAACTAGCGGGCATACCGCCCGACCCTTCGCACTTTGAGATTGGCAAGCACCAACAGAGTAGATTGCATCCGGTCCAGATCTATGGTATCATTCTGCCAGGCACGACATCGCCATCGCCAACGCCGGCGGCCAACCTCCGACACCATCGGGTAGCAGCCTGCGTGCGCGCGTGGTCCCGATGACCGCCTGCCTGGAGCCAGGTCAGCCCGTGTGATCGGGCCCCAAGATCTGAGGGGTAGGAGGAGCAAAGATGAAGAAAGCCTTGGTCACGTTCGTTCTAGGACTGGCGTTGTTGGTTGCTGCCTGTGGTGGGGCCGAGCCCACCGAACCCCCGGCACCCACGCCCGTCGCAGCCGCGACCCTGATCCCTGCTACCACCGAGGCCCTGCCGTCCGATACGGGCCAGGTCACCGGCCTCCAGGACGTCCGATCAGCCACCATCCGCATCCAGGCCGACGGCAGCTTCTACGACCCGGATGGCAACGAGTACAGCAGCAAGAGCAACGGCTCGGGCTTTATCATCGACCCCGAGGGCATTGCCGTCACCAACAATCACGTCGTCGAGGGCGCGGCCATCCTGCATGTCTGGGTCGGCGGCGAAAGCGAGAGCCGCAATGCCCGCATCGTGGGCGTATCGGAATGCGCCGACCTGGCTGTCATCGACATCGAGGGCGATGGCTATCCCTACCTGACCTGGTACGAGGGCGAGATCAGCCCCGGCCTGGCGGTTTATGCGGCTGGCTACCCCCACGGCGAGCCCGAATACACGCTGACCCAGGGCATTGTCACCAGAGCCCAAGCTGACGGCGAAAGCGACTGGGCCTCGGTCGACAGTGTCCTGCAGCACCAGGCGCCCATTGCGCCCGGCTCCTCCGGCGGCCCGCTGATCACCGAGGAGGGCCAGGTCGTGGCCGTGAACTATGCCTCCGGCGAGGATGCCCTCGAGTTTCTGGCCATCACCGGTCCCCAGGCGCTGCCCATCATCGAGCGGCTTCGGGCCGACGAGGACGTTGACTCCATCGGCATCAACCCCCAGGCCGTCACCTTTGAGGATGGTCTGAACGGCATCTGGGTGACGTCGGTCCGGTCCGGATCGCCGGCTGACAAGACGGGCCTCAAGGCCGGCGACATGATCACCGAGATGGCCGGCATGACGTTTTTGACCGACGAGACGCCGGACGAGTACACCATGGCCGACTATTGCGACATCCTGCGCACCCACGGCCCGGAAGCCACCATCGACATCAAGGTTGTGCGTTTCGACACTGAAGAAGTCCTGGAGGGCCAGATCAACGGCCGGCCGCTGGAGGCTGCTTTCTCCTTTGCCGACGCCGGCGAGGACGATGTGGCCGACGCGGGCGAAAGCTACAGCGACTATGTGCTGTTGAAGGACGACACCGGCGCTATCCAGCTCGAGGTGCCTGCCGAATGGAACGACGTCGACGGCAGACTGTTGACCAGGGATGACGGGACACCGCTTGCCGCTTCCATCATCGCCGCGCCCGACCTGGATGCCTATTGGGACTTTCAGGCGCCCGGCATCGAATTCTCTTCCCAGCCGATCATCCCCGGGAAGCTGACCATCGACCAAGCACTGGAGATTTTTGACTATGGCGATGATTGCGAATATGTGGGCCGCGAGCCCTACAGCGACCCACTCTACGAGGGCGCCTATGACCACTATACCAACTGTTCGGGAACCAGCAGCGCGCTCTTTGTCGTCGCCACCTTCCCCGAGGACGAGACCTTTGTCAACATTATCGTCATCAAGGCCCTGACCGACGCCGACCTGGACGCGGCCGATTACGCGCTGGCCACGTTCTCGGTCGTCGGCGACCTGCCAGAGCTGGGGCAGGGCACTGACGGCGACCAGCCTTCCGATGGGTCGCTTGTCTTTACCGTCGGTAACCGGACGCCAGCAGCCGTCTGCTCCATCCACATGGTACCATCCGACGCTGACGGTTGGGGTGAGAACTGGCTCGGATCCGGCCGGTTAGAGTCGGGCGCCTATTGGTCCCAGGCGGTGGAAGGCGGCACAACCTACGATCTGCTCGTCAAGGATTGCAGCGACGCCGTACTGGGGGTGCGGTGGAAGATGGACAAGAACATGGTCGTGAATTTCGGCGCGACCAACGAGTCCGTGAACCTGCTCTTCCAGAACCAGACGGATGTGGAGGTCTGCGAACTCTATGTCTCCCCCTCGGACTCGGAAGACTGGGGCGACGACCTGCTGGGTCAGCCAGACACGGTCGTTACCCCGGACAAAGCATGGCGCTTCTGGTTGCCGCCAGGCACCTATGACCTGCTGGTCCGCGATTGCCAGGGGCAGGACCTGGAACAGGTCAATGAAGTGGACCTGACGCAGAACCGGACCTGGACGCTGGGCGGCGGCGGGCAGGAGGGGGACCAGGGCAACGGAGACAAGTTCACCATTACGGTCCACAATCTGTCGCCGCTGCCCATATGCAGCGTCGCTATCGTTTCGGCCGGGAGTTCCGAGGGGGGCGACAACTGGCTGGGCTCCGCGACCCTGGGGACCGGCCAGAGCAAAGAGTTTGCCGTCGATGCTGGTTCCTATGACGTCTGGGCCGAGGACTGTAGCAATGCCTATCTGGGTGTGCTGTGGGCGGTGGACCAGCCTGAGGTGCTGACCATCGGTGGCTCCGGCCGGACCTCGAACCTGTTCGTGCAGAACAATTTGGAGGCCGACGTCTGCGAGATCAAGATCTCGCCGGTCGATGCAGAGGACTGGGGTGACGACTGGCTGCAGGAGGAGGGCGCGACGATCAGAACGGGAAGAATCTGGCGCTTCTGGGTGGAGCCGGGCATCTATGATATCCTGGCCCGCGATTGCGACGGCGAGGACCTGGAGCGAGTCGACGACGTGGACCTGAACGAGAACCGGTCCTGGACGCTGGGCGAGGAGACCCAGGAAGGAGACCAAAACCTGGGTGCTGACCTCTATATCTGGGTCAATAACGATACGCCCCAGCCCATATGCAGCGTCACCATCGCTCCGACCGGTAGCAAAGAGTGGGGCGACAACCTGCTGCAGTCCGAGCCCCTGAAGGCCGGCGAGGCCACTCCCTTTGGCGTCGATGCCGGCACCTATGACGTCGCTGCCCGGGATTGCGACAGTGCCTTTTTGGGCACGCTGTGGGCCGTAGAGGAGAAGGAGGTGCTGACCCTCGGCGGCCCCGGCCGGACCTCGAGCCTGCTTGTACAGAACAACCTGGATGTTAGCGTCTGCGAAGTTTTGATCGAGCCGAACGAGACGGGCAAGTGGGAAGGCAATTGGCTCCAGGAGGAGGGCGCGGCGATCACGCCCGGCACGGCCTGGCGCTTCTGGGTGGAACCGGGCGAATATATCGTCGTGGCCCGCGATTGTGATGGCAACCAATTGAAGCTAAGCACCATAGACCTGAGCCAGAACCGGACCTGGACGCTGGGCGGCGGCCAGGGTGGCGGCCAGAATGAGGGCAGCAACTTTATCATCACCGTCAGCAACGACTCGCACGCGCCCATATGCTCTGTCAGAATCGCTCCCAGCGGAAGCGACGATTGGGGCGACAATTGGCTGGGGTCCGCGTCCCTGCAGGCCGGCCAATCCAAGGAGTTTGTCGTCGACGCCGGTACCTACGACGTTGCCGCCCGGGATTGCAGCGACGCCTATCTGGGAGTGCTGTGGGAGGTGGACAAGCCCGAGGTACTGACCATCGGCGGCCCCGGCCGGACCTCGAACATGGTCGTGCAGAACGACCTGGAGATCGACGTCTGCGAGATCAAGATCTCACCGGCCGATGCGGAGGACTGGGGCGACGACTGGCTGCAGGAGGAGGGCGCGGTGATCACGGCGGGTACAGCCTGGCGCTTTTGGGTGGAGCCGGGCCTACATGACATCCTGGCCCGCGACTGTGACGGCGAGGATCTAGAGCGGGTCAATGACGTAGACCTTGCCAAGAACCTGCGGTGGGTCCTTCGGCCGTAGGGAGGGAGCCGCCTCTGAAAACCGTAGGCGCCTGACCCTCCGGCCTTGATCAGTCCGGCCGGCGAGGCGCACACGGCGGACAGGATGCTGGTGCTGGCCTGCCAGGCCAGCACCAGCCTGGCCGGCTACCTGCTGAATTTTAGCGGCGCCGTGCTGGACGCAGGCGCCGTCACTCACCCTAGCATGGGCCTCTTGGGCTACGAGACCTTTGCCTGGACGATGGCGGCCTACGATGTCCTGGGCAACCGTAGCGCCTATGCCAGCCCCTGGTCCTTCACCATCGAGCCGCAGCGCTTGTATACCTGCCGCTGGTGGTGAAAGCACCCTCTTCACGCCGGATCTGATCGTGGTGGACATCCTCGCTTCCAGGGACCACGTCTCGGTAGAGGATATTGCTTAGCCAGAACTCTGACGCGGGGGCCTACGGTAGCGGGATTGCTGATACTCGGGCTTGGGGCGTGGGGCTCCTGGACGTGCCCGGTCCGACCGCCCCCTTCACCGCAAGGCACGCCTTGTATCTGGGCTCTGGCCAGGCCTCGTACCTCTAGATGTGACTGGGTTGCCGGCCGCAGTGCCGGTCTGTGCAGGATTTCGCTAGGCCCGGATATCTTGAACACCGGACCAGTGATCCCGCCTCCCACCGTGACGAGGGGCGCCAGGTGGAGCTGGATGGGCCGGGACTGCAATAACGCCTATCTCCGGTAGGGTACAACCCCATCCTCCAGATGGATGCGGCCCGCTGCAAATTGTGGTATACTCGAAGCAGCGACTGGGATCGACCAGGGGCTTCAGGCAGGGTCGATCGACTGTGTCATCCGGCCTTCCGGCAAGGTCTCTGAGCGGGGTACACAGAATGGATTCTCTTGGGAACAGGTTGAGCAGCACCTTCCGCCAACTGCGCTGGAGGCTCACACTCAGCTACACAGCCGTCACTCTGGGAACCTTGCTGGTTTCATTGTTTGTCCTGGCAGTCCTGGCACTCTCGACCATCTTTTTGCCCTACGACCAAACCCCCCTGGAGATGTGGGTACAGGCTGCCGACGAACAGGCTGTGCCCCTGGCGCGCATGCTCCTCTCCGAATCCCCGCCCAACACCGCGGGGCTCTCCGACCTCGTGAACTACTCCGATGCAGCCAAGTTCGAAAGCCTGGATCTCTTGAGCATGGGCAACGTCACCCTGTACGTACGGGCCACCTCTGCGGTCGAGATGTTCATCTTTGACTCCCGGGGGCTGCTGCTGGGTAGAACAGGCCATCCGCCGTTTCCAAGCTCGGGGCAGCAATTCGACGTACGGTCGGTGCCCAGGCTGGAGCCTCCCCTTCGAGCAGCACTGGCTGGCGAGCGCGACGCAACCCGTCTCGTGTCTGCCGGCGGTCCCGGTGAGGCGTGGGTCGTGGCCGTTCCGGTTTTTGGCTCCGGCCAGCACGAGGGTCAGCTCCTGGGAGCTGTCGCCTACATCCTCGAGTCCATGCCCACCGAGGGTGAGATTTCGTCCCACGCGCTGGGGCTGTTGGCCAGGAGCCTCGTCTTGTTTCTGCTGGGTGCTGGCATCGTAGGGACTCTCTTTGGTTTCCTGACGGCCAGCAGCATGGTGAGGCGATTTCGTCGCCTGTCCAGCGCGTCGGAGGCCTGGAGCCAGGGGGATTTCTCAGCGTTCATCGACGATCCCACGGGAGACGAGATTGGCCAGCTTGCCCATCGATTGAACAGCATGGCAGAACAATTACAGAACCTGCTCAAGCGACGTCAGGCCATGGCCATTTCTGAGGAACGAAACCGCTTGGCGCGCGACCTCCACGACAGTGCCAAGCAACAAGCGTTGGCCGCCTCTTTCCAGTTGGGAACAGCCATCACATTGTTCGAGCGCGATCCGCAGGGCGCCAGAAAACACCTGATGGAGGCCGACACATTGGTGGATTCGGTCCGCAAGGAGTTGACCGATCTGATCCTTGAACTGCGCCCGCCAGCGATGAACGGGCGGGACT
This sequence comes from uncultured Chloroflexia bacterium, assembly GCA_963700285.1. Classification (GTDB taxonomy): domain Bacteria; phylum Chloroflexota; class Anaerolineae; order JAAYZQ01; family JAAYZQ01; genus CAWANP01. The sequence goes on from CAVOXA010000010.1 coordinate 1,304,717, forward strand.
TGGCCGAAACCCTGAATGAATACGCTATCGAATGGGCGCATCAGAATGCAATAACCGTTGACGTCAACGTGCATGGACATGACGGACTGCCCTCAGAGATCATGCAAACACTCTTCCGCATTATGCAGGAGGCTCTGGCCAATGTTGCTCGTCACAGCTCTGCCAGCAACGTGAATGTGAACCTGAGCTATGGCTCAGACAATGTCACACTGACCATCACCGACGATGGGTGTGGCTTTGACACTGGCCAGTTGCATGACGGAATGGGGCTGCATTCCATGCGTGAACGCGCCGGGTCGCTGAATGGTGGTTTCACCATCGAAAGCAGGCCAGGCCAGGGTACCAGTGTTTCTGTGACTTTCCCGACAAGCTGACGGCCATTAGCAAATGGCGTATGGGGAGGATCTTTGTATGCCTGACCCAATCACTGTGATGATCGTCGATGACCATGAGATGGTTCGCCAGGGTGCATCAGGTTATCTCGAGGCCCAACCCGATATCACCGTGGTCGCAGAAGCAGAATCGGGGGAAGAGGCCATCCGGCTGGCTCGAGAACACGTCCCGGACGTTGTATTGATGGACTTGGTTATGCCTGGGATGGATGGTGTGGACGCCACCCGCCAGGTCAAGGATGCCAGCCCTCGCTCCCAAATCATCGTCTTGACGTCGTACCATCAGGATGAGCACATCTTCCCCGCGCTCCAGGCAGGAGCGATCTCGTATCTGCTCAAGGACGTAAGGGCCAGGGAACTGGTCGAAGCCATATATCGTGCAGCCCAGGGGGAGGCCACGCTTCACCCCAGGGTTGCAGCGCGCGTCATAAAAGCGTTCCGTTGTGAGGGTCTCGACAAGAGCAGCCCCTTCACGGTGCTGACCGAGCGCGAGATGGATGTGCTCAAGTTACTTGCCAAGGGGTATGCCAACAGCAAGATCGCCGAAGAACTGGTTATCACAGTGGGCACCGTCAAAGGCCACGTCAGCAACATACTGAGCAAATTGCATCTCGCCGACCGTACCCAAGCCGCAGTCTATGCCTGGCAAGAAGGCATAGTCCGCCGCGAGACGTAGGATAGGCCCAGAGACATATCTTGCGACAGGCAAAAAAACTTCCTCCAGACCCGTGTCATCCCTCACACTCTGTGCTATGCTGCACACAGCACTCTGTTGTCAGTGGCACCTGAGGGATTAAGCCGCGATGGGGCGACAGCCACCATCCCGGAAAGGGGAGGAGAATGTGAACAAGCAGCGAGAAAAACCCAGTGGCTGGTACTACGGACTTGCCGCTCTGATTCCCGTGCTAGGCGGTCTGACGGCAGCGGCCCTGGTGTGGCAGTGGTTTCCAGGCCTGCCAGGCACCTTTGAAGCCAAGATGGACCTGGACAACCTGACTCAAGTCGTGGTTCCCGGCTCAGCAGAGATCACCTTCGCCGAGCGCGGGGCCTACGCGGTCTATTACGAATACCGCAGTGTGGTCGACGGTGTCATCTTTGCCAGTAGCGAGACACCGCCGGCGCTGGCCTGCAGCCTGACCTCCAGGGCCACCGGCGCGGACATCGCAGTCGTCCCTGACTATGTCAAAACCAACACCTACGCAACCAAAGATCGGGAGCGCGTGGGCGTGTTAATCCGGAGCATTCCCATAGATGAGCCGGGCACCTACACCATCTCCTGCCGCCATGTGGATGGCAGTTCGCAACCGGGGATTGTGCTGGCCGTCGGTCCGAACCTGGATTGGGAGTTCTTGAGCATCGCGGCAAGAACTGTCTTGACGGCCTTGGCTGGCCTGGCCATGCTACACGGGTCCAGCGCCCTCGCCGTCATCATCGTGATTGTGGTTGCCGTTGGACGGCGAAAGTCGAGACCGGCTATCGCGGCAGGATAGCCCAGGAAAGAAGGTGGGGCATGAACCGATACCGGATCGACCAGGCCTACCACTTGAACAAGACCGTCCCCTCATCTGCCACCACGCGCCCATACGCCTGCTCGCCGTTCAGGCTGCCGCGCTCCGTGGGCAGCGGCCTGCCACCACACTCCGCCCTGGCAAACCACCCCGGCTCCACCCCCACGCGCCGTACCGATACCTGGCGCCCCACGGGCGAACCGGAGATGGTCATCGTCCTGGTCCGCCTCATTCCAGGCAAACTCGGTGCCATCGTGCAGGCGGAAGCGCCCATCGGCCCCAGGATACAAGTCGAGGCGCAGGTCGTCACCCGCCTGCCGCACCCCCGCCTGGGTCGCCGGCAGCAGCGTGTCCGGAGAGGGATCGAGACGGGGGATGATGGCACCTGCTCGGGCGAAAACCGGGATCTGTCTCTACCTCCGCCCGGTGCCGGACCACCCGCCCGCCCTGCAGCAGCTCGCCGGTCCAAAAGTCGCGCCACAGGCCCTGCGGCAGGTAGACCAGCCGCGTGCGGCTGAAGCCATAGTACACCGGTGCCACCAGCAGCTCCGCGCCGAAAGCAGTACTGGTGCTCGGCCAGGTCGCCCCACGCATCGGGCTCGTCAGGGAATTCCAGCGGCATGGCCCGCATGATGGGCAGGCCCGTCCGCGAAGCCTCGCGGGCATAGGCATAGATGTAGGGGAAAAGGTCGGTGTGCAGTTGGGCATAGCGCCGGTAGACGTCCAGGGTCTGCTGCGAAAAGGTCCAGGGCTCGCGGCGGCCGGCGCCGTGGACCATCATGATGGGCGAAAAGGCGCCGAACTGCGACCAGCGTTTATAGACCTCGTCGCGAGGGCGTGCCAAAGTAGCCGCCGATGTCGCTGGTCCAGTAGGGGAACCCCGACATCCCTGCGCTCAGCCCGGCCACGATGGCCGTGCGCAGGCCGCTGGCGTGGGCAAAATCAGAGGTCTGGTCGCCGGCCCAGATGGCCGACAGCCGCTGCGAGCCATGCCAGCCTGACCGCGCCAGCAGCACAGCCGGCTGGGTCGTCTGCATGGCCTCGTAGGTGAGTCTCGTTGTAGAGCCGGGGGTAGATGTTGTGCATCTCGCGCCCGGTCCGCCCATCGTGGAACAGGGCATCCTCGGGCACCTGCTCCCCAAAATCGGTGTTGAAGCCGCTGACGCCCATCCCGGCCAGGCGGCGGATCTTGTCCTGCCACCAGGCGACGGCCTCGGGGTTGGTGAGGTCGATGCAGGAGCCGACCAGCATCGGGTTGTTGCCCAGCCGGTGGACATAGACCTCACCCTCCGGGTTCTTGATCAGATAGCCCCGTTCGGCGCAGGCATCATAAGGCGTCGTTGGGATCGTCGCTCGTTGTCCACCGCCATCCAGGGCGAGATCCACACCACCAGGCGGCTGCCGTGGGCGTGGATGTGGTCGATCATGGCCGGGGGTCCGGGAACTTGCACCGGGTCAAACTCAAAGGTGTGATAGGCGACTTCCCAGCGGGCGTCGATCAGCTTGACCGTGGCCGGCAGGCCCAGCTCGTGCTGCTATCTCCACGTCCTCGCGGATCCCGGCCTGGTCGGCCGTCTGCCAGTCGCGCGATTTCCACGGACCAAATACCCAGACTGGCGGCACCTCGGGCCGGCCGGCGATGGCCGTGTAGCGCGACAGGATCTCCTTGGGCGTCCGGCCGGGGAGGACGGTCAGGCTCAGGGCCGGCGCCGCGTTGCGGATCGAGACCACCCCGGGATCGTCGGGCGTCGCCATGCGGGCCACGCAGCGGACGTCGGTGTCGATGTGCAGGCCATAGCCCGCGCTCGACAGGTAAAAAGGGCACGGGGATGTAGGTCAGACCTCCCTGGGCGCCATCCTCCACCCACAGGTCCACCTCCTTGCCCCGCTGGTCCAGCGAATCGAAACGCTCGCCAAAGCCCAGATAGTGCTCGTCGGGCCGGGCGTGAAGGTCCGCCGCCAGCCAGGTTGCGCCCCCGAAGTCAGTACGTAGATCGACCCGCACCTGGTCCCCGGTCAAGGAGATCTGGGCGAAAATGATTGCGCCATCTTCAGCCACGAACTGCAGCGCCACCCTGCCGGCCTCCGCTTCCACCAGATCCGCCCGGTCCGCGCGCTGCCAGGCACCCCCCTCGGGCAGGAGCCGCACGGCCTGCATCTGCCATATCACATCGCCTTGGGCGGCATCAGATAGGGCGCAGGCAAAGGGCGAGGTCCACACGCGGAGCAGGTATTTGTCTGAGGTGAGGGTAACAGCCTCGAGCATAGGATCCAGGTCCATCAGCAATCTCCTTATCGCCTGCCAGCTTCAGAAGACCCAGCACCCGTTCGTAGTAGGCACTTTAGTGCCGTTCTTCTCAACTTCTCAGTGTGTCCTGAGGCACTGAAGCACATCCTGAGTATATTCCGAGTCTTCAAAGGATCTGTCGAAAGACTTGTCCAAGGGTGCCCACTACGAACCATCATCGCGCCTACGGAGTATGGGATACTGGCCCATCTCTCGCGCGGTGTCCAGCATGGCCATATAGTACGCCGGTTTGACGCCCGGGTGGACCGAATTGCTGGTGGACAGCACAAAGCCGCCGCCCGGCGCGGCGGTCTCGATCACCCAGGCGGTCTGCTCGCGCACCGCCTCGACCGGACCCTCCACCAGGACGGTGCCACAATCCACGTTGCCAATGAGCGTCAGCCGCTCCCCATACTCGAGCTTGATCCGGGCGATGTCCATGCCGGCGCCGGGCTCGATGGCCTGGAAGCCATCCACGCCAGCCCTGACCATCCTCTCCAGGAGGATGTTGACGTTGCCGTCGGTGTGCTTGATATAGGGCACGCGGTAGCGGTGGCAGAGATCGGTGATCTGCCGGAGGCGAGGGAAAACAAACTGGTCGAAATGGCGCGGCGAGAACATGGGACCGGCCTTGGCGGCCCAATCGACGCCGCCGATCACGCCATCCACCCCCCGCTCCAGCACCGCTTCCAGCAGCATGAGGGTCACGCGCAGGTGGGCGTCCAGGTAGCGGTGGATCAGATCCGGGGCCTTGATCAGGCCCACCAAAAAGTGCTCGGCCCAGTCCCAAGTGGAGCCCAAGGCCACGTCCGCCTCGCCCATCACAAACCGGTCCCGGCCCATTTCGGCCAGCACTGTGTCCACCGGGGCAAAATCCCAGTCCTCCAGGCGCGGTGTGCTGGCTTCCATGGCTGCCGTGACCCGCTCCAGTTCGGCCAGGCCGTCCTGGCGGAGGGAAGAATCCACCTGGTCGTAAATGTCGCTGTCGGGCGCGTGACGGTAGAGGCCCCATTGTCCGCTGGCCGGATCGGTGAAACGCCAGGCATGTTCCTCCACCTGTTCCGGCACCAGGGGACAACGCGACACAGGGTGGATGCTGCCCAGCGCGTCCAGGTCCAGGGCGCGCCACAGCTCGATCTCATCGGCGACGCGCTGCCGGTGGTACTCGGTAATACGGCCCGCCATCAACGCCTCGTTCTGGGCCACGCCACGGGCGCGGCCGCCAAAGCCACACAGATTGGGCCGGCCCAGGACCTGCTCCGCGGTGGGATTGTCGATGGTCAGCGCCATGACCGGCACCCGGTCCGGTTCCCGGTGGGCAAATGCGGTCTGGATCCGTTCTTTGCTGTTCACGCTAGATCTCTCGTTCCTTCCACTTGCCCCTTCTAAACCACGTGATAAAAAGGATTCCGTTGGCGATGTTGGCCAGGGCGCGCCCCAACCAGATCCCGGCGAGGCCCAGCCCCAGCCCGCTGGACAGGACCAGGGCGGCCGGGATCTGGAGCACCCACAGGGTAAGGAGATTGATGGTGGCCGCCGGCAGCGTGTTGCCTGCACCGTCGAGACCGCGATTGAGGGCAAAGCCAACCCCATCAAGTACGAGGGAGAAGGCGATGATGCGGATAAACCCGACACCGATGGCCACAACCTCTGGCGTCGCATCAAAGGCCGCGATGAGCGGCCTGGCGAGCACAAAGGCGAGGGCCGCGACCGCCAGCATATAGACAGCAACGTAGGCGCTGACCCACCAGGCGCTGCGTTCGGCCCGTTCCGGTTTCTCGGCGCCCAGATTCTGGCCGACCAGGGTACCCGCGACGTTGCCCAGGCCAAAGCAGGGAACCAGGGCGACGTACAAGAAGCGGTCGGCCAGGCCAAAGGCAGCGGTGGCAAAGGTACCGTGGGCGCCCACCATCGACAGAACGACGATGTTGGATGCGGATCGAAACGTCATCTGGACGGCGCTGGGCAGCGCGATGCCTGTAATGCGGGCCATGAGGGGCAGGTCGGGCCGCAGATGTCTCAATCTCAGTCCGATGCAGGCTCTGCCCCTGATCAGGATGGCGACCTGCATCAACAGGCCGCAGCCCATGCCCAGGACGTAGGCAGCGGCCGAGCCGGCGATGCCAAACCTGGGCATGGGGCCCAGGCCCAGGACGAGGACCGGTTCAGAGACGATGGTCGTCACTGTGGTTACCAGCAGAACCCACATGGCCAGTCGCGCATCTCCGGCGCCGCGCAGCATGGAGTTGATGACATAGACCAGCACCCAGACGAAAGAGCCAAGGAAGGTGATGCGCAGGTAGGTCATCCCCAGCGCCTGAACTTGGGCATCGGCGCCCAAGAGCTGCAGCAGGGGACGTGCCAGCGCCAGGCCGAGGGCGGCCAAAAGGATCGAGACGAGGATGCCCAGCAGGATGGTCTGGCCGGTCGCGTGATCGGCAGCATCCCGGTCCCGGGCGCCGATGCGCCGGGCTACGACCGCCAGGCCACCAATACCCAAGCCCATAGAGGTACTTTGGGCGAACCAGCGGATGGCTATGCCCATGGTGACAGTAGCCAGGGCCGCCGAGCCAAGGCGGCTGACCCAATAGACGTCGAGTAGATCGGCGACATTCAGGATGCCGGCCTCGAGCACCATGGCCGGCGCCAGGTACCAGATGGCCCGATGGATACTGCCGGTGGTCAGGTCCCTGTCCGGGACCTCCTGGCGAGGGCGGGGGCAGCTATAGGTCGTCTCGACGGCCATGCGCCCGCGCCTGCCACGAGGGACTCGTCAGGCTTTTTCCCTCGCCTTTGCCCTCGCGACTGTCTTCGATACTTGGTTGTGGCGCTGGCCCGCAAAACATCTCGCCGGCCAGCGAATCTGCACCATGCGAACGCCGACTAGACAGCCACGCGCCTATCTCGTCCAGCGAATAGGCGCCATAGCGCGAGCCAGGGATGTCGTGCGAAATCTTGGCCCAGGCTTTCTTGATCTCGTCCTGATACCGCTTCAGCAATGCGGCCAATTCTGGCGCTCTCGGCGCGTTCGTGATCATCAGTGGATCCCTACACCGGCTGATGAGTTTCCTGGCAGCAGCGCTGATATCCTTTCCCAGCCATAGGCAACCTCAACGACGTCCCAACCATCAACCTGATAGCTCTTCTCGTCCATAAGCTGGCCCTGGAGACGCTCATACCACCGCCGAGCCGGATTACCGAGCAAGGTCCAGAGCATGACAGAACTACATCCGCGTTCTATGAGCTTTCCGGCCGTCGCCTTGAGCAGTGCTGTCCCGATGCCTCTCCCTTGAAACGGTTGGGCCACATGAAGGGCCAGGATCTCTGCACCGTAGCCAGGATAGATATCGTTCTGTACTTTGGCCAGCGCGTACCCAATCACCTGCTTTTCTGCCGACACAGCCACCAGAACCATGTCATCTGCACTCGCTGAGAGCAACTGGAGCCAATCCTGCTCTTGCTCATCGTAGCTGAACCGCGCAAGATATGTTTCTGGGAACGAGCCTGCATAAGCCGCGCGATAGCTGTCAACCTGGACCTCGGCAATTCCACGGCAGTCTCTGGCATTGGCTTCGCGAATCTCAACCATGAAATTGGTTCTCATCTGTCGCCCTGGGCCTGGTGAGGCCACTGCACTTGTTTTCGCCAAGTCAGGCACCTGGGCGGGAACTCAATGGCTACCCTTCGTCCCAGATGGCGTCCAATTCCTCGTCGGGCACGTCAAACACCTCGCCGTGGGGCGCCAGGGGCTCCTCCGCAAAAAAGCGCGGCAGGCGGTCGGTGGCGGCGGTCAGGCCCGCGCGGCGGTTGAATTCGCGCTCGATGTCGATCACCTCCCGGCCCAGCTCGGCGACCCAGCCCGGCTCCAGCTCGGTGCCATAGGCCGCGTTCAGCATGTCGGTCACCAGTTCCGGACGGCCGCCCGTGGAGCCCAGCAGAAAGGCGCACAGGCCCAGGGCGTCGTAGGCCGTGCGCGCGTACTGGGTGTTGCGCGACAGCGCCACCTGCCCCTCGGCGCTGGTGGTGGTCGACCGGGGCAAAGATGGTCAACCCCGCCGTGTGATCGCCGCCCATGGGCGTCGTGGCAAAGGTCACGCCCGTGCCCTTGACGCCCCGCGGATCGTAGGCCGGCAGCGCCTGGCCCTTGACCGCCGGCACATGCCGCACGCCCAGCATCCGGCCAACGGTGGCCGTCCCCTGGCCCAGCAGCCGGCCCAGCACGGTGCCCTGCGCCGATCTCGCGCACCAGTTCGAGGGCCCGCTCCCCGTCGCCGAATTCCAGCATGCCCGCCTCGGCCGCGACGCCCAACGTCGCGCCGACCTCGATGGTGTCCAGGCCCAGGTCGTTGCATTCCTGGTTGATGCGGGCGATGGTGTCCAGGTCGCCGATGCCCAGGTTCGAGCCGCACATCACCAGGGTCTCGTATTCCAGCCGCGCCACCAGCCGCTTGCCCTCGGCGTCGGGCACAATGTTGGAGCACTGGATGATGCAGCCGGCCATGCACTGCTTCGGTGGGCGTGCCCTCGCCGCCGCGGGTCGTGATCAGGTCGTGGAGCGCTTCGCCCGAGATGCGCTCGGCCTCCTCGAAAGCCCCCTGGCTAAAGTTGCGGGTGGGCAGCGCGCCCAGCGAGTCTGGGTGATCATCACCGTGGATGCCGTGCCGTAGTTGCGCAGCACCTCCACCCGGGGGTTGCTGCTGACCGCCAGGTGAAAGGCACGGACGGCGGCTTTGAAGGCTTGCGCCGCTTGGACGCGGTCGCTGTCCCTTGCGTACCAGGATCGCTTTCAGTCCCTTGCTGCCCATCACCGCCGCCAATCCGCCCCGCGCCAGGAAGCGGAAGGGATCGCCCCGCATGTCGGTGGTGCACACCGCCGCCGCCGGGAGCTGCATCTCGCCCGCCGGACCGATGGCGATCAGGGCATAGTCGCTCGCCAAACTCGGCCTTGAGCCGCGCCGCCAGCGCTTCCAGGCGCAGTCCCCAGTAAGCCTCCGCGGGCAGGAAAGCGCACCGCCTCCGGCCCGTCCACGACCACCAACCCCGGCGCATCGGCGGGAAAGGTCCCCTCGACGACCAGCGCCCGCAGGTCCAGCCCGGCCAGCGCACCGGCCACCTCGCCGCCCGAGTTGCTCTCCTTGATGCCGCCCGTCAGCGGGCTCTTGCCGCCCAAGCGACAGCCGGTCGCCGCAGGAGATGCGCCAGCCGGCCAGCGGGCCGGTGGCCCACACCAGGATGTTGTCCGCCGAAAGCGGGTCGCAGCCCGGATCCACCTCGGCGGCCACCAGCTCGGCCGTCAGGCGCCGCCCGCCGATTAGTTCATCGCTCCGTGTTTCAATACGAGCCGTCTGGCTGCAGAGATCCACACGCAATAGCTTCACAGTTCCTCCGTTCTATCGCCTAGTCCAATCTTGGATACCTGTCAAAGAAGGTATATTCACCGCAGAGACAGAGAACGCAGAGAAAGCCCCAAAGATGTTTTAACCCTGTGTCCTCTGTGTCTCTGCGGTTTCTATTATTCAATGCCCGTCCCTGTTCATCGCCCGGGATGGTGAGAATTCGGCCAGCCTGGGATCCACCTCACTGCCTGAGACCAGGGCGGCTATCAATGTGCCGACCAGCGGCGTCAAGACGATGGTGCTCTTGAGCCCGGTAGCCACCACGAGGCCCGCCACCTCGTCCACGGCGCCCAGCAGTGGGCGGTTGTCAGGGACAAAGGCCACCGGAATGGCCCAGCCCCGTATGACGGCCGCCTGCTGCAGGGCTGGGAAACGCTCGCCCTTGCTTCGCGGGCGATGGCCGGCAGGGCGGCCGCGGTGACACGCCGGCCCAGCGCCTCGGTCACGAAGGCCGCTTCGCCGATCATGACGTTGCCCTCCGGACGCTGGCGCAGGCAAAAGCCGACCGCCTGCTCCGTCGATTCCTCCGTCGCCTCAAAAAAGGCCGCGCTGCTGATGGCGTGGCGGGCCAGCGGCGGAAGCGGCTCGGTGATGAGCGCCTCACCGTGGACCCAGCGCAGCGGCAGGTCCACGCCAGCGGTCAAGGCCAGGGGACGCGCCCAGGCACCGGTCGCCAGGACCACCCAGCCAGCCGCTGCCTGCCCCCGGCTTGTTGCTACACCGGTCACGCGCCCGCCCTGGACGCTGACCCCGGTAACCTCGGTGTGGGTCCAGACGTCAAGGCCGTGCTGCCGCCCGCGCAGGGCATAGGCGTGCACCAGCTTGAAGGGGTTGAGGCTGCCTTCGCCGGCGTGATAGAGGGCGCCGGTGACCAATTCCGGTGACAGGCAGGGTTCCAGGCGGCAGACCTCGTCCTGGTCCAGCAATTGGGCGGGTACGCCCGCCGCCTGCAAGCGGGCCGCACGCTGTTCCATGACCGCCCACTGCTGCTCGTTCTCAATGAGCAACAGAGAGCCGGCCCGCCGGAAGTCCAGATCGGTTTCAAGCTCGGCTTCCAGGCCGGAGCACATCTCACTGCCCTGCAGGGATAGCTCCAGGCTGAGGCCGAACTCGCTGTCCTGGATCTGCACATTGCCAAAGTTCGCGCCCGAGGCCCCCGAGGCCAGGTCTCCCTGTTCGATAAGCAGCGTGCGCATCCCGCTCCGGGCCAGGTGGTAGGCCGCGGCACTGCCGATCAGGCCGCCGCCCACGACCACCACGTCCCAGCTTTGGCCTGTCATCAAGCGCCTTCCTCAGCCAGGCCGCCGAGGGGGACAGGAACAATGGGCGGGCGCGGCGTCGACTGTCCGGCCGCTTCCACCGGCTGGTCCAGCTCCCGGGCCAGCAGCTCGGCCACCGAGCTACCACACATGCGCCCCTGGCAGCGGCCCATCCCGGCCCGCGTCAGCATGCGGATGGCGCTTACGGTCGTGGCGCCTTCTTCGACCGCCCGGCGGATCTCGCCCACCGTGATCTCCTCGCAGCGGCACAGCACCGTGTCGTCGGTCAGCAGCTCGGCCAGGTGCGCGGAGGTCGGAAAGAGGTCGTCCAGCACGGCGGCAAAGCGCCGCTGGCGGGCCAGGGCCTGCTGCACTTCGCGAGATCCTGCCGGCGGACACGTCCCGGCCCAGCTTTCGGGCGGCGCTCAGCGCGGCCAGCCGTCCTTCCCAGCTGGGCGACGTCTTTGCCGCCGATGCCCGCGCCATCCCCGGCGACATAGAGCCCTTCCAGCGTCGTCTGCAGTTCCTCGTCGCGCACCGGAACGTAGGCCCGCTGTACCGGCTGGTAGCGGTGCTCGCAGCCAGCCAGGCGCGAGAGCTGGACGGATGGCGTGAAGCCGTGGCCCAGGCAGATTGTATCAACCGGCACGGTTTCTCCCTCCGGACCGGCAGTCTGCCCACCGCCAATCTGCCTCCTGGCAGACCCGATGACGGCCTGTTCCACCCGGCCGTCGCCCTGGGCGCGCTGCACCCAGTGGCTCCAGCGGATGCCCACACCGGCTTTGCGCATGGTCCGGAATGCGTCCCACCCCTCCCCCAGGCGCTCCCATTGGCCCCACACGGCGCCGGCGTGCCGCCAGCCGCTCCAGGGGAAGGGGTTGGCGTCGAGGACGCCTGCCAGCTCGGCCCCGGCCTCGATGAGATGGCGGGCCAGGACCAATTGCAGCGGGCCCGTGCCGCTCAGCAGGATCCGGCGGCCGGGCAGCAGGTGCTGGTGCTTGACCATGGCCAGTGCCGCGCCGGCCGTCATCACCCCGGGCAGCGTCCAGCCGGGGAAAGGCACCGGGCGATCGTAGGCGCCGGGGGCCAGGATGACGGTCTGGGCTGCGAGCCTGCGCGGCGTGCCCGGCGGCCCATACAGACAGAGCATGGTTGCGCCATCCTCGGGGAAAATGCCCCAGACCGACGTCCCGGCCAGCAAGCGCACGCCCTCCTGGTCCGCAGCGGCCAAGAGCTGCCGGGCGCTCTCGTCGGGCGCTATGGTCTCGCCCAGCTCGGGAGGCGTTTGTTTGTAATACTGCCCGCCGGGCAGCGCAAAGGCATCGACGAGGGTCACGGACAGGCCCAGTTCTGCGGCCTGCGCCGCGGCGGCCAGTCCGGCCGGCCCGGCGCCGACCACGGCCAGCGCTATCGACTCAGTCATGGTCCTGGCCTCCTGTTGCCACACCGCGCTCGCTGGAGGTTGCCACGCTGCGCTCGCAACGCAGTCTCGATCACCATCCCCTCTGCCACGGGCGTCATGCAGGCCCGCACGTTATCGATGCCGTCGATGGTGACCAGGCAGTCAAAACAGACGCCCATGCCGCAGTAGAGACCGCGGGGCGCGTGCTCTTTCTCGGTGTGGCGGAAGGTACCCGCCGGCCCAGGGCCAGCAGCACGGTGGCCACCGACTCCCCGGCAAAGGCCGCTACCGGCTCGCCGTCGACCACGACAGCCAGCGGCTGTCTGGCCTCCAGGGGGCCCAGCCTTCTTTTATCTTTGGTGGTGCTCATTTCACGTTACTCCGTGAGACGAATCAGACCTGACAGGTCTCCTGAAATCTCGACGCCGGTCGGTTCTGTCCAAAACCTGAGGTCCACTCGCAAGACCTGTCAGGTCTGGCAAAACCGGCCCGGCGCAAAGGACGCCAGATCCACAGGCGGGCTCTCGCCCAGTATCATATCCGCCATCCACTCGCTGGCCACCGGGACGGCGGTGATGGTCTCCAAAAAGGCTGCCGCCACAAAGAGGTTCTCCCGCTCTGGCAGCCAGCCGACCAGCGGCTCGTCGTCGGGCGTGAACGACGTGGGAATGCCCCAGGCGCGCAGAGCCCGCACGCCAGCCAGCGCGGGATAGAGCTTGACCAGATCGGCGGCCATGCCGGCCATGCCCCAGGAGCTGGTCCTGCGATGCAATTCGGGGGTCTTGGCCACCGCTTCGGTGACCACCAACGCCGCCATGCAGGTCCGGGCTAAAGCCGACGGCGACCGCCTGGTCCCGGCCGTGGATCCGCTCGTAAAAGTCGGCCAGTTCGATGGTGTTGTTCAGGGCCAGCGACACCGGCTCGGTGACAAAGGCTTCGGCGTGGGTGTGGCTCAGGGGCACGTCGGCGCCGGCCAGCCGGGCCACCTGGGGGGTCCAGGCGCCGCACATGATGGCCACCCGGGCGGCCTCGTACCACTCGCCCCCGGCCTCAATGGCCGCCACCCGTCGCCCTCTGACGCGCATGGCGGTGACCGGTGTCTGGGGCAGGAGCAACGCGCCGTACCTCCGGGCAGCCTTGGCGTAGGCCCAGCAGAACAGGAAGGGGTTGAGCAGTCCCTCGACGGCATAGGCCGCCCCCATAAAGCCCTCGGTGTTCAGGTGGGGTTCGGCCTCCTGCAGCGCCGCCCGGTCCAGAACCTCGGTGGGGATTCCGGCCGCGGTCAGGACCTCGGCGCGCGCTACCCAATCGTCCCACAGGTGCTGCGCGTTGATCAGGGCCAGAAACCCATTCCGCCGCCACTCGAAGGCGGTGCCTAGTTCCTCTTCCAGGGTCTCCAGCCGGGCCAGCCCCTCGAGGATGAGGCGGATGTTGAGCGGATCGAGGTGTCCTTCGGCCACCTGGGCGCGCCCGCTGCAGGCAGCGGATGAGCCCCCGCCCAGATCACCGGCCTGAAGCAGCAGAATACGCGCTCCCTGCCGGGCCAGGTGGTAGGCGCACGATAGGCCCAGCATCCCCCCACCAATTACGATGACGTCGTAGCTGTCGGGCATGGTTCCTCCCTGCGCGGCTATGCCCTGCGCGGCTGTGCCGCGGGCAGCATCGCGTCGGCGATGTCCAGCGCCTCGTCGAGGATCTGCAGCCCGTCGCGCAACTCCGTCTCGTTGATGCACAGGGGGGGGATGGGGAACAGGTGGTTCCACTTGACAAAGCAGTGCATGCCCCGTTCCTGCAGGGCCGCCGACAACTGCGGCGCGACCTGGGCATCTTCTGGCGAGGAGGGCAGTCCCGGCAGCGGCGCCAGCGGCTCCTTGGTCTCCCGGTCCTTGACCAACTCGATGGTCGAAAAGAGGCCAATGCTGCGCACGTCACCCACGCTGGGGTGCTTGTCCATGATCTCTTCCAGCCCCTCTTTGAGGATCAGGCCCATGGCCTTCGCATTCTCGACCAGCCCCTCATCCCGGTAGACCTCGATGGCGGCCACGCCGGCGGCCACACCAATCGGGTAGGCCGAGTTGGTCAGGCCCATGGGCAGCCGCCGGTCCTGCCAGTGGTCCGCGAGGGTGCGCGATACCAGCGTGCCTCCCAGGGGAACATAGCCCGAGGTGATCCCCTTGCCCATGGTGATAATGTCCGGTTCGATGCCCCAGTGGTTCACGCCGAACCACTCGCCGGTGCGCCCAAAGCCGCTCATGACCTCGTCGGAGACGAGCAGGATGCCGTACCGGTCGCAGATCTCGCGGATGCGCGGCCAATAGTCGTCGGGCGGGATGATGAGCCCGTTGCTGCCGGTGACCCCCTCCAGCACGATGGCCGCGATGTTGTCCGGTCCCTCAAACTGGACCACCTGCTCCACGTGGCTGATGCACTCGCGGTGGCAGGTCTCTCGCGTCCAGCCAAAGGGACAGCGGTAGCAATAGGGATCCATGAAATGCACCACGCCCGAGATCAGCGGCTCGACCGCCAGACGGTAGGGATCGCCTGTCAGGGCCAGCGCGCCGGCCGTCGCGCCATGGAAGGAGCGATAGCGCGACAGGAGCTTGTGCCGGCCGGTGTAGAGGCGGGCGAACTTGATGGCGTTCTCGTTGGCCTCGCCGCCGCCGGTGGTGAACAGGGTCTTGGTCATATCGCCGGGCGCGATCTCGGATAGCAGTTGGCCCAGCCTCGCCCTGGGCTCGGTGGCGATCCCGGGATAGGCGTAGGCCATCGTCGCCGCCTGTTCCTGGATGGCGGCGATGATCTTTTGGTTGCCGTGCCCGGCATTGACGTTCATGAGCTGGGACGAAAAATCCAGGTAGCGCTTGCCATTTGCATCCCAGAAATAGACGCCTTCGGCCCTGGCCGCAGTGAGCGGCTTGACCTGGCTCTGGACGGACCAGGTGAAAAAGCTGTGCGCCTTGCTCAGGTTGATGATCTGTTCTTGATCCATATTATCTCCTCCGTAGCTCAACCTCCCGCAGGTTGGACCGACTGTCCGCAGTCGGCATCTGCAGGAGGTTCGCTCTGTCTAGTCCAAGATCCCAGCGATCCGGAAAAAGTTGGCGATTAGCTCGCGCCCGGCGACTTGGGCCTGTGGATGCCCTTCAGGGTAGACGAGGTTCACCAGCGGACTGCGGCGGTCATTGGCTGTCTCGGTGTAGCCCTCGGGGTGGAATTGGGTGGCATAGACCGGCTTGTCCATCTGTCTCAGCACCTGGATCCGGCAGTCCTGGCTGGAGGCCAGGACCCGAAAGCCCGGCGGGACCTCCTTAACTTCGCAATAGTGGACCTGCAGGAATTCCGGCGACGCGCCCAGCCCATCAAGGATGGGGTCGGCTTCCACCACGTCCACGGTCATAAAGCCCCACTCCTTCAGGTACCCCGGCGCGGACAAGTCTGTCACGTCGGGCTCGCCCGGCCCCAGGCGGCGCATGGGCGCCACCGTTGCCCCGTAGGTCATGGCCGCGAGCTGCAGGCCCCCGCAGAAGCCCAGGATGGGCCACCGGGCGCCGCGTATGATCTCGCTCAACCCGGCCAGATCCTCCTGGTCATAGTACTGCCAGTCGGTGGCGTTGCCGCTGATGAGGATGGCCTCAATCCCCAATTCCTGCAAGCGCTCCTGCGTGACGTCCTGGTAGCGCTGCACGAGGCAGGGCCGGCCCGTCATCGCCTCGACCTTTAGCTTTACGTCCATGCAGTAGGCCAGGTGGCTTGCCCGGGTCTCGGGGTTTTCCAGCCAGCGCTCGTGCTCGAGGCTCACAAAACAGATCATAGGATCCCCTCCAATAGGCGCTGGCAGTCGCCGGCCGTCGCCGGCCGGGGATTATTCGGCAGCAGGACCATGCGCGATGCCTCCTCGGCCATGGCCGGCAGGTCCGGGTCGCTGATCCCGAGCTGGCTCAGCGTCGACGGCAGGCCCAGATCGCGCATCCAGTCCTTGACCCCGGCGACCGCATCCTCGTCGGTGATGGAGGCCGGCATGCCCAGCGCCTGCAACAGGGTGGAGCGCTTGTCTCCCAACGCGGGCAGGTTGTAGGCCAGGCCCTGGGGCAGCAGCAGGCCGACACACAGGCCGTGGTGCAGACTGTAGCGACCGGCCACAGGACCTGCCACGGAGTGGATGATGCCCAGCCCGCTCTGGTCGAAGGCCAGTCCGGCCATGGCGCTGGCCAGCATCATCTCCTGGCGTGCCGCCAGATCGTCCCCCTGGTGCGTAGCCCGGGGCAGGTTCTGGTAGGCGCGGCGCAGGGCGTCCAGCGCCAGGGCGTCGGTGATGGGATTGGCCCGGCGGCCCACGTAGGCCTCCAGGGCGTGGCCAACGACGTCGACGCCGGTGGCCGCTGTCAGGTGCGCCGGCAGGCTCAGCGTCAGCGCCGGGTCCAGGACGGCGGCCCGGGCAAAGAGGTGGGGGCTGAGCACACCCTTCTTAAAGCGCGTCTCCTCGTCCTCGATGACGGTCACCTTGGTCATCTCGCTGCCGGTGCCCGCCGTGGTCGGCACGGCCACCATGGGCAGGATGGGCCGGGTGATGGGCCGGCCCCCGAACTGGTAGTCGGCATAGCATCCCGCCGTTGGTCAGCAGCAGCCCCGCGGCCTTGCCCACGTCGATGACACTGCCGCCCCCCAGCGCCACCAGGGCCTGGGCATCCGCCTCGCGCGCCAGCTCCAGCGCCGCCTCCACGTCGCGCACAGTCGGGTTGCCCTGGACCTGGGCAAAGGTGGCCACCTGCCAGCCCTCCGCGCGCAGGGTCCCGACGATCTGGTCGACGAGGCCGATGGCGGCCAGGCCGGCGTCACTGAGAACTAGCACCCGCTCGACCCCAAGCTCGGTCAGGGTTGCGGGCAGGGCGGTGGATACCGGCTGGCCAAAGACCAACTTTACGGGCGAGTAAAAGCCAAATTCCATCATCATCCTCTCTCCAGGGTTTGGGATCCCCAGTGTTCTTCCAGGGCAGCTTCGACCTGCCGGCGCGTCGGGATGCCCGCTCGCCCGCCCAGCTCCTGGCACTTGAGGGCGGCCGTGGCGGCGGCAAAGGCCAGGCACCGCCCGGCCGGCCAGCCCTGCAGGTAGGCGTACAGGTAGGCGCCATGGAACACGTCGCCCGCGCCGGTCGTATCCACCACGTCGACGGCCAGGGCGGGCTGGTGGATGGGCTGTGGAGCGGAACGCAACGCTGATTCCCAACACCAGCAGCCCCGGACCCCGTCGGTGATGACCACCTGGCGCGGGCCGTAGGTCTCCAGCAGCGCGGGCCCGGCTTCCAGCGGATCGGCAAGGCCTGTGTGCTGCTCCGCAAACCGGCGGGCGACAACCATCAGGTCGACCAGGGGCAGCAGGGTATCGGCCCCGTCCCATTCTATCCCAGCACCGCCGTCAAAGGACACCACGACGCCGGCCTGGCGCGCCATCTCTGCAGCGCAGCAGGCGGCTTTGAGGTGGACACCGTCGAGGTGCAGCGCCCGCGCCGAGGCGATCAGCGCTGCCGGAACCTCCTCTGGCGCCAGATCCCGCAGTTCGCCGCGTTCGTACAGGATCGAGCGCTGGCCCGTGGGCTGGTCGACGAGGATGACCGCCGCCGGCTGCTCTCCATCCGTGCGCTCTGGCGCCTGGCTCGTGTCCACCCCGTGGGCCTCCAGCCCGGCCCGGGTGAGGGCGCCCCAGGTTGTGGGCGCGATGGGCCCCAGGTAGGCCGTCGCAGCGCCCAGCCTGGCGGCAGCCACCAGGGCGGTGGCCACCGGCCCGCCGCCCTCCAGGAGGATGCGGCGCGCCTGGAATACCTCGTCCTGCCGGGGCAGGCGGGGGACCAGGGCCATGATATCGATGGTGGCCAGCCCCAGACCCACAATCTCTACCGCGCCGGACGTCATGCGCTGCCGCTCTCCCAGGTCTGGGTCGTATGGGCATCGAGGCTGTCCCGGTCCAGCTTGAAGCCAAAGCCGGGCTCCTGAGGCACAGAGATCGTGCCATCGTCGTTGATCAGGTAGGGCTCGGCCAGCATGAAATCACGCGAGGGTTCGGTCCAGGCCGGCGGGTCGACGGGGAACTCGAACCAGGGGCAGTTGGGCGTCGCGGCCGCCAGGTGCAGGTTGGCCCCCAGGCCGATGCCGTTGGACCAGGTGTGGGGAATGAACTTTTTGAAAGCCATCTCGGCCATGCCCGCCACTTTGCGAAGCTGGGATATGCCCTCGGAAAAGGCGGCGTCGGCCTGGATGATGTCGTAGCAGTTGCGCTCGATAAGCTGCCGGTACTCGTGCAGCCCGATGTTCAGCTCGCCGCCGGCGATGGGAATGTCGACCCGCGCCGTCAGCGCGGAAAGCTGCTCATAGTTGTAGCGGGGCAGCGGCTCCTCCAGCCACAGCAGGTCCAATTCCTCCAGCGCCCGGGCCACCCGCAGCGCATCGGCAAAGGTCCAAAAGTTGTGGGGGCCGGGGCTGGGCATGACGTGCGACTGGTTGGCGTCGGCCATGAGCGCCAGGTCGTCGCCAAACTCGGCGCGCACCCGCTGCACGGCGTCGATATCGTCGTCGATGTCGGGGCGGCGCAGGCGCAGCTTGAAGGCGCGAAAGCCCCGCTGGCGCAGCATGTGCAGCCGCTCGATCTGCTCCGCAGGCTCGCAGACCTCGGCCAGGCTGGCGTAGGCCGGCAGCGAGTCCTGGTAGCCGCCCCACAGGCGGTACACCGGCTGGTTGCAGGCTTGCCCAATGATGTCCCACAGCGCCATCTCTACGCCCCAGGGATAGGAGCCATCCCGCGCCGCGTGGCGCAGGATGGGGCTGATGCGCTCGATGGCAAAGGGGTCCTTGCCCAGGATGTAGGGCGACACCAGGTTGGCCACGGTGTGCAGGCCGATGGGGTCGCCGTGGGGCAGCGCCCCCAGGCCCGTAATGCCGTCGTCGGTGGTCACCTCGACCAGGGTACAGACGTTGTGCTCAAAAGTCCGTCCCGGCGCCCACGAAGGGTGCAGAGGCGCCGGCAGCGGATGGCTCACGATGCGGCAGCGGATGCGGTCTATCTTCATGGCAGGTTCTCCAGGAGGGGGTCGCTGTCTCCAAAGAGCAAGCGGACAGGGGAGCTGGATGCACCATCCTGTGTCGTATGGCACAGGTGCCAGCTTTGCTCCTTACACCGGGCGCGAACCCGATCTGGCAGTGACTGCACGTCGTCAGCTCCTCGTTGGTCGTTGCGGATGCAGAGGTATTGTATCAGATAAGGCCCAGGGTGTCAAGGGTGGGTTAACATCACGTGAGGAATAAAGTCAGACTGTACGGGAGGTGAGCCTTTCCCATTGCCAGCCAAAGCCATTGTCCCTAACCCGTAGCTGGCGCGAACCTTGCTCGAGCCCCCGTCCCGGGGGCGGACCCAGCCAAGAGGGCGGACACGGGATTGACAACGAACCAATATCTAGCCTGTCGCGGCATGAGCAAAGGGTCTGACTTCCCGCTCGAGACGAGCACCCAGCAGGTCTTCGGCCACGTCCAGATCATAGTCCACCTGCAAGCCCAGCCAGAACTCAGGAGACATGTCAAAGAAACGCGCCAGCCTCAGCGCCGTGTCAGCCGTTATGCGGCGCTTGCCCAGCACAATCTCATTGATGCGTCGAGCTGGTACACCGATGTCAATTGCCAGTCGATTCTGGCTCAAGCCCATCGGCTTGAGGAATTCCTCGAGCAGTACCTCTCCTGGGTGGACAGGATTGAGTTTATCCTCCGCCATAGTCACGCCTTTCTAGTGGTAGTCAACAATTTCTACCTCGAGCACATCGCCCTCCCACCACTCAAAGCAGATGCGCCATTGCTCGTTGATGCGAATGCTGTACTGTCCTTCCCGATCTCCTTTTAGCTTCTCCAGGCGATTTGCAGGTGGGACACGCAGATCGTTCAAGGTCACGGCACGATTGAGCATCCGAAGCTTGCGCAAGGCGACTTGTTGGATGTCATGCGGCAGCTTGCGGGAACGCTGTCGCGAAAGATCTTCGGTTGACGACGGATCGATGAGGACCGCGGTCCTTGGCCCGATGCGCTGCCCAACACTAAAACGCCGGAGGCGTGATAACCGAGATAAACCGCACCGTCTGGTCCCCCCGGGGCTTCATATCGCGCAGCATCGCGCCTTCGAAACAGGCGGTATCGCCCGGGCCCAGGAGGTATGCATCGTCGCCCAGCCGGATCTCCAGTTGCCCCTGCAGGACATAGACAAACTCCTCGGTGGTCTCGCCAAAGCCGGCCAGGGGCCTTTGCTCGCCCGGCTCCCACTCGGTCATGAAGGCTTCCAGCCTCTGGCTGGTGCTGGGGGTCAGTAGCTGGAAGGCGAGTTCTGTTCCCGACGCGGGCCAGGTGATGCGCATGCGCTCCTGGCGCCTGACGACGGGACTCGCCGCCCCCGGTTCGAGCAGGAAGTGAAAGACCGGTACCTCGAGGGCCGTGCTGATCTTGTACAGCGAATCGATGGAGGGGCTGGTCACGTCTCGCTCGACCTGGCTGATAAAGCTGGCGGTCAGGCCGGCGCGCTCCGCCAGCGCGCCCTGGCTGAGGCCCAACTCTTTGCGGCGGGCGCGAATCCGGTCCCCAAGTGGCGGCATTCCTTCACCTCCTTGTTGGTTGTTGCCGATCCCGATCTATTGTAGCAGATACCTTCAATCAAGTCAAGCAGCACTTTATATTCTACTAAGAAAAGAGCTTTACTGTAGACAAGTGACATCTATGCTTTACTGTGGTTCTGCAAATAAAGCAATACTTGACAAGGGGGCCGGGGTATGATAGAATGGCAGCCGTGAACTCGTGCAGTGAACAGCGGATCGCGGCCGTGGGCGTGATCCAGCCTCAACGAAAGAGCGAAAAAGGGAGAAGGGACGATGAATCGCAAAGAGACCGAGGGCAAAGGGATCGCGACGCGCTGCATCCATACCGGCGTTCCGGACGGTGGTTTGTGGGCGCCCGTCAAGACCCCACTCATCATGTCCAACAGCTATGACCTGGGAGGGCTGGCGGTTGCCGACCTGCCCGCCGAGGCTTTTGTTTACACGCGCAACGGCACGCCCAACGCCCGTTACCTGGAGGAAAAGCTGGCCGACCTGGAGGGGGCCGAGGACTGTGTTCTCACCGCCAGCGGCGTCGCCGCCATCTCTGGCTCCTTTCTGACGCTGCTGAACACGGGCGACCACATCATCTCCTCCGACGTGGTCTATATCGCCATCCACGACCTGCTGGTTGAGCATTGCCCCCAGCGTTTGGGCATCCAGACCAGCCTCGTCGATACCTCGGACCTGGCCGCGGTAAAAGCGGCGCTGACGCCCCAGACCAAGATCATCCACGTCGAAACGCCCGGCAACCCGACCACGCGCATCAGCGACATTGCCGCCCTGGCCGAGATCGCCCGGGAAGCCGGCGCCCTGCTCACGGTGGACAGCACCTGGTCGGGGTTGCTCAGCCAACAGCCGCTGGAACTGGGCGCCGACCTGGTCTTTCACAGTCTGTCCAAGTACGTCAACGGCCAGGGGGACGCCGTGGCCGGCGCCGTCCTGGGCAGCCAGGACCTTGTCGACCGGATACGCCAGTTTGCCGTGGTGACGCTGGGTGCTTGCATCAGCCCCTTCAACGCCTGGCAGATCATGCGCGGCTCAGAGACGCTGCCCCTGCGCCTGGAGCGCCATTCGGCCAATGCCCTGGCCGTGGCCGAGTTCCTCGAAGCCCACCCCAAGGTGGCCTGGGTGCGCTACCCCGGCCTGCCGAGCCATCCCCAGCACGAGACCGCCAGGGTGCAGATGAGCTACTACTCCGGGATGCTCAACTTTGACATCGTGGGCGACGCCAGCCAGCGCCTCGAGGTGATCCGCCGGCTCAAGTTCTTTCGCCACGCCACCTGCCTGGGCCACGACGAGAGCCTCATCGCCCTCTATCCATGGGAAGATCCGAGCTTCTACCGGGTCAGTGTCGGTCTGGAGGATGTCCAGGACCTCATCGACGATCTGGACCAGGCCCTGGCCGTAGTCGAGGTATAAGACAACCTCCCGCAGGCTTCAAGCCTGCGGGAGGTTGCCCAGTATTCACACAAGGAGGAAACATGATCGAGACCCAAGGTTTGAGACAGACGAGCGCCCACTACTCTCGGCTGGGCGCCCAAGAGTGCGAAAAGATCCACCGGGCCAGCATCGAGATCCTCGAGCATGTCGGCGTGGAGGTCCACGACGAGAAGGCGCTGGACCTGCTGGTCAAAGGTGGGGCCCAGGCCGACGGCATCGTCGTCCGCATCCCGGAGCTGATGGTCCTCAAGGCCCTGGCCGTCACGCCCAAGGGCACGACCCTGTTCGACCAGAATGGCAAAGTCGCGATTCGAGCCCAGGGCCACAACAGCTACTATGGCGGCGGCTCCGACTGCCTCTACGTCCTGGACCACCGGACGAACCAGCGGCGTCTGGCCGTGCTCCAGGACGTGGTCGACGCCCAGATCGTGCAGGACGCCCTGCCTGAGGTCAGCTTTGTGATGTCGGCCTTTCTGCCCTCCGACGTCGACTCCCGCATCTATGACCGCTACCAGATGGAGGCCATGCTCAACCACACCACCAAACCCATCGTCTTTGTCTCGCCCGACTTTGAAGGCTGCGAGCTGGCCATCGAGATGGCCGAGATCGTCGCCGGCGGCGCCGAGGCCTTCCAACGCCGTCCCTTTGCCACCTGCTACATCAATGTCACCGACGGTCTGCGTCGCCAACCAGGAGGCCCTGCAAAAGTGCATGTTCCTGGCCGGCAAGGGCCTGCCCCAATTGTACATCCCCCTGGGCGATGGGCCCCACAGCATCGCCGGCAACACGGCCTACCAGTGGACCGGGGTGCTGCTGGGCATCGTCCTGGCCCAGCTGGTGCGCGAAGGCTCGCCGGTCGTCGTCCCCGGCTGGGGCGGCGGGCTCAAGAACATGAAGACCATGGCCAGCTCCTACGGCCAGGCCGATCGCCAGGGCATCGCCCTGGCCATGGGCCATTACTACGGCCTGCCCACCTTTGGCATGGCCGGCTGCACCGACTCCAAGGTGCTCGATGCCCAGGCGGGGGCCGAGATCGCCCTCAGCCTGGTGCTGCAGACCCTCGAAGGCGGCCACATCATCCACGACCTGGGCTTCATGGACTCGGGCATGCAGGGTTCGCTGGCCCTGATGGCCATCTGCAACGACTGGATCCAGTGGATCCGCCACGCCACCGGCGGCGTCGACGTCAGCCACGGAGGGCATGGCCCTGGACGTGATCCACGAGCTGGGGCCCAGCGGCGACTACATATCCCACCCACACACCCTGGCTCACTGCCGCGACGGCTGCTACCCCACGCTGGTCGACATGGGCAACTATTCACGTTGGGAAGCGCAGGGCTCGTTGGACATGACCCAGCGGGCGGCCAAGATGGTGGACCGCATCCTCGAGAAGCACGAGGTCGAGCCGCTGCCGCCCGACGTCCAGCGTGACGTCCACGCCGTAGTCGAGCGCGAAGCCAGCCGCGTCGGCGCCTAAGCCGAAAGAGGATTCACCGCAGAGGCACAGAGAACGCAGAGTCAAAACCTTCTTTTGGTTTTTTCTATGTGTTCTCCGCGCCTCTGCGGCAAGATCCTGGCTCCAGGACGGACTGATCATGCGAATCCATGGAAACCGGGGCCTGGGCATTATCATCGTCGACGACGTCTATCCCGGCTTCCCCGGCGACGTGCGCAACGCCAGCGCCTATCCCTTTCCCATCCAGTACGAGATCGCCCAGGGCGTGGACCTGGTCAAGCTGGTCGTGGACGAGGACAAGTCGCCCTGCCTGGGACCGGTGCTGCGCGCGGCGCGAGAAACTGGAATCCATGGGCTGCCGGGCCATCGCCGCCGAGTGCGGCTATTTCGCCTACTTTCAGCAAGAGGTCGCCGCCCACGTCAACGTGCCCGGTGTTCATGTCCAGCCTGTTGCAGGTGCCCTGGGCCCAGCAGCTCATCGGGCCCGACAAGGTCGTGGGCATCCTGGCCGCCTCCTCGCCCTTTCTGACTGAGGCTCACCTGGCAGCGGTCGGCGTCCAGGTCGGCAGCAATTACGTCGTCGCCGGGGCGATGGACGGCGGCCGCTGCCCGGAATTCGAGAACCTGTGGATCTCGGACCTGCGCCCCGACCCGCCGCGGGCTGACTATGAGACGGCCGAGCGGGATTTCGTGGCCGTGGGCGTCGACTTTTTCCGGGAGCAGCCCAACATGGGGGCCATGGTCCTGGAATGCACCGGCTTTCCGCCCTTTGCCCGCGCCCTGCAGCGCGAGATCGATATCCCCCTCTTTAGCTGGGGGACCCTGCTGGACTATGCCTACTCGGTCGCGGTCCACCGCGACTACTATGGGCATGTCTAGTCGTGGTGGTTGCACCGCAGAGGCGCAGAGAACACAGAGAAAACCAAAACTGATACACAACAACGAATTTAGAATCAAACGAATTCGAATGGGACGAGCAGAAGGCTCGGGTCAACCTCATGCGCGCCGAGTACGATTTTCGCGGCGGTGTTCGTGGCAAACACCACGAGACCTACCGCCAGGGCCACGCCGTCAAGATCCAGACAGAGGACGGAACCGTTGATGTCCGCTGTTACACCCTCGAAGACGGCGCGGTCCTATTGGAACCCGAGGTCCGCCAGTATTTCCCCGACTCTGAATCTGTGAACAAGGCTCTCCGCGCGCTAATCGACCTCGTGCCCGCCAAGCGCAAGGCCGTTGCCGAATCCCAGGATGATTATGAGATAAGCCAGGAATGAGCTAACCCCTCGCCCCGAAAAGCCGCAAGGCCTGTCGCGGGCGTCCCCCTTGACGCCATGTCACTGCCCTGCCACTGATCCTCCAACGCTCGAGCCATGCCCGCGCTGAATCCCTTGGCAAGCTCGGGAGGGGCCTCAGTCGAATCGTCCGCGACGTGGCGATATCGACACGCTCCAAGCAGCTATCGTCGTTCAGCTACAATTCCGGCCCGTGCACGCTTTGGACTCGAAAGCGACCAGATCTGCGGGTCCGTGCCTCGTCATACCCCCTGGGCTCGCCTCCATGCTTTGCGGATCCACCCCAGCAATGGTATAATAACTACCGGGTGAGTCTGTTGAATGTTGACCTTCCACCCTCACGGGGACAGCGCCGATGGCAAAGGACACGAAAGCTCACCTGGACGGTTCCGGAGCCATTGCCCAGGACCACAGCCCCTCTGGTTGCCGTCCGCAGCGTGTGCCGCGCACAAGGAGTACAAAGGCCATGAGAGACGACTTTAACAAGCAAACCATAGAAACCCTGGCGGACAGAGCCGGCAACCGTTGCTCTAACCCAGAGTGCCGCCAGCCTACCAGCGGCCCGCGCAGCGAGTCGACCAAGACGGTCAACATCGGCGTCGCCGCCCACATCACGGCCGCTTCAGAGGGTGGCCCTCGCTACGACCCCACGCTCACCCCCGAGCAGCGCCGACACCCCGACAACGGCCTCTGGCTCTGCCAGAACTGCGCCAAGCTGGTGGACAACGACGCCCTGGCATATCCGGTGGACCTGCTGCAGGTATGGAAGCGCCAGGCCGAAGATACGGCCCGGCAGGAGCTCCAGCGGCGCGGGGCGCCCAAAGACCAGCCCGGCGCCTCTTCCCGGGTCGTTCACACCGGCAGCGGAGGACTGGCCCAGGACGGCAGCGTGGCCGCCGGCAAGGGTGGCGTCGCCGTAGACGGAGACGTGCACGGCGATATCCGCATCGGTGGGTGAGGAAGGCAGCAGACCATGACGGACGACCTCGCCAGACGCTTGGCCCAACTTCGAGACGCCTACGAGAGCGGGATTCTGGACGACGACACCTACCAGGCGACCATGGCTGCCCTTAGTGCGGAGCCTGACGGGACAGCGATACTGGTTGGCTCTGGGGCCGTCGCCCAAAAGGACAGCGTCGCGGCTGGTGCCGGCGGCGTGGCCGTAGGCCAAGACGTGGAAGGTCACATCATCTATGCCGAGCAGGGTGCGACCGTCGTCATCGGCGAGGCGCCCGGTAAAAATGACCGCCGTGGACCGCGAGTCGGCTCTGGGCCGCTACCTGCACCACGTCATCAGCCGCAACCGCTACTTGCAGTTCCAGGGCATCCGCTCCGGCGGGCGGCTGGTCCACATCGAGCTGGACCGCATCTACGTCACCCTGCGGGCCACCCGGCAGCGAGTGGTCGCAGGTGGAGGATGACTGGCTGGCTCACGAGGCGGCCCTGGCGCCCGGCGAGTGCCGCCGCTTGCGCAGGGCACGGCCGTCATGGCCTCCACCGAGACCGTGACCGTCAGCGTCAACGAGGCCCTGGCCGAGCACTCCCGCCTGGTCGTGCTGGGCGACCCTGGCAGCGGCAAGACGACGCTGCTGCGCTACCTGGCCTTGCTCTATGCCCGCGACCTGGCCGAGGGTTCGACATCTGGTCCGGGACAAGCTGGGGCTGGACGAGAGCGGCCGACTGCCCATTCTGCTGCCCCTGCGCCAGATCGGCGCCTATCTGCAGGCCCACCGTGCTGTCGAGGACGGCACCGAGGGCCACGTCCTGCTGCTCGACTTTCTGTTGCGTACGTTGGCAAATGAGCGCATCACGCTTGCCGGCCGACTTTTTCGACGAGTGGCTGGCCAGGAGGCAAGGCTGTTATCCTGCTGGACGGGCTGGACGAGGTGGCCGATCCCAACCTGCGGCGGCGGGTCTCCGCCTGGTGGAGGCCTTCACCCGCGCCTATCCTGACTGCCGCTACGTCGTCACCAGCCGCATCGTGGGCTACACCGGCCCGGCCCGCCTGGGCTGAAGGCTACGCCACGACCACCGTGCGCGATTTTACGCATGGCCGACGTAGAGCGCTTCCTGGCCAACTGGCACCGCCTGGTGGCCGTGGGCCAGATGGGACCGGGCGACAGCGCCGAAGCCTACGCCGCCGAGCAGACCCGACCAATTGCTGCGGGCCATTCGGGCCAACGAGCGCATCCGCGAGCTGGCCATCAATCCCCTGATGCTGACCGTCATCGCCATGGTCCACCGCGACCGGGTCAAGCTGCCCGACCGCCGGGCCGAGCTCTACGCCGAGGCGGTGGATGTGCTGCTGGGCAAGTGGGAGGAGGCCAAGGGCGTGCAGGAGGTGCCCATCCTGCGAGGGCCAACCCTTTGACACCGGCGACCGGCGGCTGATGCTGCAAAGCGTGGCCCTGCGCATGCACGAGGCGGAGCAGAAGGAGGTGGCGTCGGCGACCTGCGCCGCTGGCTGGGCGAGATGTTCCACGAGATCGTGGGCGACTGGCGAGCTGCGGAGCGGGCGGTCAACCGCTTCCTGCATGTCATCGAGGAACGGACCGGTCTGCTGGTGGCCCGTGGCGAGGGGGTCTATGCCTTCTCGCACCTGACCTTCCAGGAGTACCTGGCCGCCCTGGCCGTGGCCGCGCGGGACGACTACGTGGCCTACACCCTGACCCGCGTCGCCCGATCCCTGGTGGCGAGAGGTGATCCTGCTGGAAGCCGGCTATCTGAGCTATGCAGAGCAAGGAGCGCACCACGCGCTTGATCCGGGCCATCGCCGAACTGGAAGAGGAGCCGGAGCCCTTCACAACCTGGTGCTGGCCGCCGAGTGCCTGCGCGACGTGGGCGTCGAACCGGGTGGAAGGAAGCCTTTGGAGACAGAGGTGCAACAACGGTTGCGGTCCGAGCTGGAGCGCGGTTCGCCCATCGTAGTTTCGGCGCGTCTCTGGCAGGTTCAGCCACGCGTTGCCTGGGTTCTGACGAGCGTGGCATCTGGCGGCCGATGGCCGCTGAGCCGCATTGAGCAGTGGCCGATTCGGCGTCCGATCGCCGTTTTGGACGAGCCCTACGGCGAGCCGGAGTGGGTTGAGATTCCGGCCGGAGAGTTTTGGATGGGAGAGGAGAGAGACGATTCACCGTGTTAACCTTGAGACTTTTCGCATCTCCCGCGTGCCCATCACCAACGCCCAGTACCGACTTTTTTGTGGAGGCAATGGGTCACGAATCACCATACCATTGGGAGGAAGGCCGCCCGCCCAAAGGGTCGGAGAGCCATCCGGTGGTCAACGTCACCTGGCACGATGCCCTGGCCTATGCCGCTGGCTGAGCGAGGCGACTGGCAAGCAATACTACCCTGCCCTCGGAGGCAGAATGGGAAAAGGCGGCGCGGGGGGACGCGGACAAACGGGTATTCCCCTGGGGCGATGCCTTCGAAACGACTCGCTGTAACTGTAGGGAACTAGGATTGGGCAATACCACGCCGGTGGGCATCTTTCCCGAGGGGGCCAGTCCCTACGGTGTTTTGGACTTGAGCGGCAACGTCTGGGAGTGGACGCGGAGCTTATGGGGGTGACCGAGTACTCGGTTCATACCCGTATGATCCAGAGGGATGGGCGTGAGAACCTGCAGGCCGGAGATGACGTCCTCCGGGTGGTGCGTGGCGGGTCGTTCGTCAGTGATCAGAGGGGCGTCCGCTGCGCCTACCGCTTCAGGCACGGCCCGGTCAACAGGCGCAACTATGTCGGGTTTCGGGTGGTGGTGGCCCCCGTTACCTCTGGTCTCTGACCCTCCGATCTCTGGATCTCTGATCCGCTGTCCTCTGAAATCGCGCCGAAGGCGCGATCGCCGTGGGCGAAATTCAGACCTGACAGGTCTCAGAGAGCCGGTTGGTAGACCAGCAGGCCTGCAAAAAGGAGAGCTGCTGGCCGGCGCAGGTTCTGCTCAAGACCTGTCAGGTCTGAGGGAGCTGGCTGGTAGAGTAGGGGTCCCGAAAAAGGAGAGCTGCTGGCCGGCGCAGGTTCTGCTCAAGACCTGTCAGGTCTGAGGGAGCTGGCTGGTAGAGTAGGGGTCCCGAAAAAGGAGAGCTGCTGGCCGGCGCAGGTTCTGCTCAAGACCTGTCAGGTCTGAGGGAGCTGGCTGGTAGAGTAGGGGTCCCGAAAAAGGAGAGCTGCTGGCCGGCGCAGGTTCTGCTCAAGACCTGTCAGGTCTGAGGGAGCTGGCTGGTAGAGTAGGGGTCCCGAAAAAGGAGATCTGCTGGTCGGCGCAGGCCCTGCTCAAGACCTGACAGGTCTGTGGAAGGACTCGAGAATGGTTAAACCAGTGCCACTGCAATACGGCCAAACCTACCACATCTACAGCCGGGGCAACAACCGGGAAACGATCTTTGTCGAGGAGCGCAACTATCGGCACTTTCTGCGTCTCTACGCTCAGCACGTGCTGCCAATTGCCGACACTTACGCCTACTGCCTGCTGCCCAACCACTTTCACCTTCTCGTGTACATCAAGGAAATGGACCATCCATCAGCTCCAGATCCAAAGCGATCACCCAGCCAGTACTTCTCCAACCTCTTGAATGCCTATGCCCGCGCCTTCAACAGGGCCTACCGTCGCAGCGGATCCCTCTTCCAGCGCCCGTTTGGCCGGAAACTGGTGGCATCCGATGGCTACTTCACCTGGCTTATCGCTTACATCCACCAGAATCCCCAAATGCACGGCATTGTCGATGACTTTCGCGGCTGGGACTACTCTTCCTACCAGGCTCTGAAGTCGAGCCAGCCGACGCGCCTGAGGCGAGAAGAGGTTCAGGCCCTGTTTGGTGGTCCTCGCGCGTTTTCCATCTTCCACGAGCAGCAGATCCCATTGGGCCGGGTAGCTCCTCTGGTAGCTGAGGATTTCGACTAGCCCCAGACCTGACAGGTCTTTGGAGGTGAACCATGGACTTTACCTTTGACACCTGGAAAGAAGCAGCCGCAAACAGGCTGCAAAGCCTTGGCGACCGGCTGGAGCGTTTGAAAACACGGGAAGGGCCCTATCTCCTCTACGGCACCCTCTGCGGGCTGAGCCTCTGGCCGCTGGTGGAAGCGGCACAGTCCGGGCAGTTGCTGCCCGTGATCATGGCCCTGGGCGGCGTTGCCGGCGGTGTGGGGGGCAACCTCATCGCCGAGCAAATACAGCGCTGGCAGGACCAGGGCGCCGGGGTCAACGAGGAGACGGTCGCCGCCTGGGTGGTGGAAGGGGCTGCTGGCAACACCGACCTGCGCCAGGCGTTGGATTCGATCCTGGAGCGGCTCGAAGCGGTTCAGAACGCCGAAGCTGCCCTTGCAGTGGACGACCGGCAGTGGTTCGCGGGCACGCTTCGCGCGGAGATGGCGCAATTGGGCAACCTCCCCCGCTTTGAGGCGACGCTGATCGGCTCAGGGACCATCGCCCAGGACCACAGCGTCGCAGCGGGTGCTGGCGGTGTGGCAGTGGGCCGGGATGTGGGCGGGGATGTCGTGATGCCCGGCGCGCACCAGGAAAAGCACTATCACCCTGCGCCCACGAGCGAGCAGCAGAGACAGCAAGAAAAAGAGGACCTGGACCGCTACCTGCGCAACCTGCAACGCCTTTGCAATGCCCTGCCCCTCGCCGCGATGGCTGAAGATGAAACAGTTCATCGCCGGGCCGAGGTCACGCTGAACCGGGTCTATATCTCCCTCAACACGACCGCCCGGGTGCCCTTGACGCAGGATGGCCAGGACCGCCACAGCCGCGAGCGTCCAGGATTTGGCGATAAAGAACGTCCGCTCACCGCGCTGGAGGCAACTGCCCGGGAAGCCCGCCTGGTCATCCTGGGCGACCCGGGATCCGGCAAATCGACCTTCGTCAACCACCTGGCCTACCTGCTCGCCGGGGCACGGCTGGGCCAGGGCGAGACCCCCGATGGCTGGCCCCACGGGCCATTGCTGCCCATCCGCATCCTGCTGCGCGAGTTGGCGGCCGTGCTGCCTGGGGATCAAGATCTCCAGGGCCTGCCTGCCGAAAAGCGGGCCGTCAGACTCGTGGACGAGATCTGGAGCCACCTGCGACAGGAAACGGCGAGCACCTACCGGGCCGCGGGCGTGCACAGGATCCTGGAGCGAGAGGTAGACCGCTGCCAGGCCCTGGTCATTTTCGACGGATTGGATGAGGTGGCTCCGGAACGCCGCGGGATGGTCAGGGATGCGGTGGATGCATTTGGCCAGTTGTGTGGCGAGAACCGGGTGTTGGTCACCTGCCGCGTGCGCTCGTACAGCAAGGGCGTTTCTCTCGGCTCCTTTGCCAGTGTCACCCTGGCCCCTTTCGAAGGCGACCAGATCGAGGAATTTGTGACACGTTGGTATCAGGCTTTGGCAGATCTGGGCACCATCAAAAGCCAGGAGGCTGAAAAGCGGGCCAAGAACCTCCATGAGGCTGTCCAGCCCATGCAGGAGCTGGCACGCAATCCGCTGCTCCTGACGACGATGGCCGTGGTGCACACCGCCCAGGTGGAGCTGCCGCGCGAACGGGCCCGGCTGTACCAGCGCTGCGTGGATGTGTTGCTCCGGCGCTGGCACAAACACAAGGTTGGAGAAGCACCGCTACTGGATCGACTGGGTGTGAGCGAAGCCGAGCTGCTGGCTGCTCTACGAGAGGTAGCCTACGAGGCTCATCATAGAGGTGGTACAGAAGAGGAAGGAGACCTGCCCCGCAGCTTGGTGCTCAAGATCATGGCCGGGCACCTGTCTGGGCACTATGGCCGTGCCGAACAGTTTCTGGAGTACGTTGACGCCCGGGCCGGCCTGCTCATCGGCCGGGGCGGGGCGGAGGAGCCGGTCTACAGCTTCCCACACCGGACATTCCAGGAATACCTGGCCGGCTGCCACCTGGCGCTGGGCGGCCGGGATTTTGGCCGCCGCCTGCGGCGCCTGTTGGCTGAAGGCGATCGCTGGGCGCTGGCCTCTCAACTTGGCGCGGAACACCTTCTGTACAACGTCGGCGACGTCACACGCGTCCTGGATGCGAGCTACACCCTCTGTCCTGTTGCGGAGCCAGACCTGGAGGAAGCCTGGCGAGGGGTAGCTTGGGCCGGGCAGTTTGCCACGGAGGTGGGCCAGCGAAGGGTCGAGCAGGACGAGGATGCGCCAGACGGCGGCGCGGCCTTTCTGCGCCGTCTGGTACCCCGGCTCGTCACGATTCTGGCCCAGGAGAAGCTTGGGCCAGTAGAGCGTGCCGCCGCCGGGCGCGCGCTGGGGGTCTTGGGTGACCCGCGGCCAGGCTTCGGTGTGGATCCCGAGTCTGGGCTTCCCGATCTTGCCTGGTGTGCGGTGCCTGCCGGTCCTTTCCCCATGGGCAGCGACGACGAGGATGAACTCGCTTTCGACAACGAGAAACCACAGCATGAGGCGGTGATAGCTTACGACTACCGCATTGCCCAGTACCCGCTGACCAACCTCCAGTACGCCGCTTTTGTCAGCGCTCAGGGCTATCAAGAACGCGGCTACTGGACCGGGGCCGGCTGGAAATGGAAAGGCGACAAGACGGATCCACGCACCTTTGGCGGCTCTTTCGACCTGCCCAACCATCCTGTTGTGGGGCTGAGCTGGTATGAGGCTGTGGCCTTCTGCCGCTGGCTCACAGAAAAGCTGCGTGAGACGGGTGGCATTACTCAGAATGATGAGATCCGGCTGCCCACGGAGGCCGAATGGGAGAAAGCGGCGCGGGGAACCGGCGGGCAGACCTACCCCTGGGGTGACGAGTTTGACCCGGCTCGCTGCAACATGTACGACACAGGGATTGGCAACACCAGCGCGGTAGGCGCCTTTCCTGGTAGTGCGTCCCCCTATGGCCTTCTGGACACGAGCGGGAACGTGTGGGAGTGGTGCGGCACCAAATGGTGCGAAAGTTATGAGGAGGAGCCTGACGAGTCTCTGGAAGGGGATGCCCTCCGGGTGGTGCGTGGCGGGTCGTTCGGCCTTAGTCAGAGGCTCGTCCGCTGCGCCTGCCGCTACTGGTACGGCCCGGACGGCTGGGACTACTATGTCGGGTTTCGGGTGGTGGTGGCCCCCGTTACCTCTGGTCTCTGACCCTCCGATCTCTGGATCTCTGATCCGCTGTCCTCTGAAATCGCGCCGAAGGCGCGATCGCCGCGGGCGCAATTCGACCAGACAGGTCTTGTTCTGTAAGACCTGTCTGGTCTTATTTCTACTGCGCGCCTCTGAATCCAGCCGGCTTCAGCCTGCGCTGTCCCGTAGCCTGGGGCTGAAGCCTTACCATGAACAGCCCGCGCTTCAGGTCACCCTGACCCCATCACCACGGCGCTGAAGCGCCGACTACGAACGGGCTTGAGCCAGACCAGGTCCCGTTCGTAGTGCGCGTTTCAACGCGCTATCTGAGCCGCGGGTCCAGTTTTCAACCAGAACGGCGCTGAAGCGCCGACTACGAACGGGCTTGAGCCAGACCAGGTCCCGTTCGTAGTGCGCGTTTCAACGCGCTATCTGAGCCGCGAGTCCAGTTTTCAACCAGAACGGCGCTGAAGCGCCGACTACGAACGGGCATGAGCCAGACCAGGTCCCGTTCGTAGTGCGCGTTTCAACGCGCTATCTGAGCCGCGGGTCCAGTTTTCAACCAGAACGGCGCTGAAGCGCCGACTACGAACGGGCATGAGCCAGACCAGGTCCCGTTCGTAGTGCGCGTTTCAACGCGCTATCTGAGCCGCGGGTCCAGTTTTCAACCAGAACGGCGCTGAAGCGCCGACTACGAACGGGCTTGAGCCAGACCAGGTCCCGTTCGTAGTGCGCGTTTCAACGCGCTATCTGAGCCGCGGGTCCAGTTTTCAACCAGAACGGCGCTGAAGCGCCGACTACGAACGGGCTTGAGCCAGACCAGGTCCCGTTCGTAGTGCGCGTTTCAACGCGCTATCTGAGCCGCGGGTCCAGTTTTCAACCAGAACGGCGCTGAAGCGCCGACTACGAACGGGCTTGAGCCAGACCAGGTCCCGTTCGTAGTGCGCGTTTCAACGCGCTATCTGAGCCGCGGGTCCAGTCTTCAACCAGAACGGCGCTGAAGCGCCGACTACGAACGGGCTTGAGCCAGACCAGGTCCCGTTCGTAGTGCGCGTTTCAACGCGCTATCTGAGCCGCGGGTCCGGTTTTCAACCAGAACGGCGCTGAAGCGCCGACTATGAACGGGCATGAGCCAGACCAGGTCCCGTTCGTAGTGCGCGTTTCAACGCGCTATCTGAGCCGCGGGTCCAGTTTTCAACCAGAACGGCGCTGAAGCGCCGACTACGAACGGGTTTGAGCCAGACCAGGTCCCGTTCGTAGTGCGCGTTTCAACGCGCTATCTGAGCCGCGGGTCCAGTTTTCAACCAGAACGGCGCTGAAGCGCCGACTACGAACGGGCATGAGCCAGACCAGGTCCCGTTCGTAGTGCGCGTTTCAACGCGCTATCTGAGCCGCGGGTCCAGTTTTCAACCAGAACGGCGCTGAAGCGCCGACTACGAACGGGCATGAGCCAGACCAGGTCCCGTTCGTAGTGCGCGTTTCAACGCGCTATCTGAGCCGCGAGTCCAGTTTTCAACCAGAACGGCGCTGAAGCGCCGACTACGAACGGGCATGAGCCAGACCAGGTCCCGTTCGTAGTGCGCGTTTCAACGCGCTATCTGAGCCGCGAGTCCAGTTTTCAACCAGAACGGCGCTGAAGCGCCGACTACGAACGGGCATGAGCCAGACCAGGTCCCGTTCGTAGTGCGCGTTTCAACGCGCTATCTGAGCCGCGGGTCCAGTTTTCAACCAGAACGGCGCTGAAGCGCCGACTACGAACGGGCTTGAGCCAGACCAGGTCCCGTTCGTAGTGCGCGTTTCAACGCGCTATCTGAGCCGCGGGTCCAGTTTTCAACCAGAACGGCGCTGAAGCGCCGACTACGAACGGGTTTGAGCCAGACCAGGTCCCGTTCGTAGTGCGCGTTTCAACGCGCTATCTGAGCCGCGAGTCCAGTTTTCAACCAGAACGGCGCTGAAGCGCCGACTACGAACGGGCATGAGCCAGACCAGGTCCCGTTCGTAGTGCGCGTTTCAACGCGCTATCTGAGCCGCGGGTCCAGTTTTCAACCAGAACGGCGCTGAAGCGCCGACTACGAACGGGCATGAGCCAGACCAGGTCCCGTTCGTAGTGCGCGTTTCAACGCGCTATCTGAGCCGCGGGTCCAGTTTTCAACCAGAACGGCGCTGAAGCGCCGACTACGAACGGGCATGAGCCAGACCAGGTCCCGTTCGTAGTGCGCGTTTCAACGCGCTATCGCAGCCCAGGGTCACGTTCACCCCGGCCTGGAGCATGTCCCAGGCCGGCGCCAAAGGCTGTGGGGGAGCGGAAGCCCTGCGCCTGGGCATACTCCACGTCCACCTATACACAGAACCGGGCGGCTGTCCAGTTGCAGTCTGCCAGACCTGACAGGTCTCCATAGGACTGTAGATGTGAATTAACAGAGAGCAGCTTCGTTAAGTAATACTTGACGCCAGGGGGTTCGCATGCTATAATTGTCCACGCAGGTCGACCCATCCACCACCGCGCAAAAGCGACCCGCTACCCAATCCAGGCTCAGTCAAGGAGGATGCCAGATGCGCATCACGCGATTCACAGCCTACCGGTTGGACGCACCCGTCGTCGAGGCGGAGGGCGCCCGGATCTCGGGAGGGCGCAGTTTCAGTGACTATACCACGACCATCGTCAAGGTCGATACGGATGCGGGAACAGTCGGCTGGGGCGAGAGCGCGCCCTACGGTCCCCAGTACCTGCCCTACATCGCCGGCGCCATCCTGCCGGGACTGGACATCGTGGTGCCCAAGCTGCTGGGACAGAATCCCCTGGCCATCCAGGCCATCAACGAGACGATGGACCTGACGCTGTACGGCCATCCCCACGTCAAGACAGCCGTTGACATGGCTTGTTGGGACATCCTGGGCAAACAGGCCGGTCTGCCGCTCTACGAATTGCTGGGCGGCAAGCTGGTCCCGGCCCCCGAGGTCCAGGCTTTCATCCTGCGTACCCCCGGCGACGCACTCCTGGAAATGATCGACGGCCACCGGGCCAACGGCGTCCACCACTTTTCCAGCAAGTTCTCAGGCGACCTGGAGGTCGACATCGAGTACCTGCGCTTCGTGGGCGCCTACATGCGCACGGGAGAATCGATCAGCCTGGACGCGAACCGGGGTTACCGCCTGGACGAGGCGCTGCGCCTGGTGCGCATGGCCGGCGAGGTGGATCTCATGCTGGAACAGCCCTGCGCCACCATTGAAGAATGCCGCGACCTGAGGCTGCGTGCTGGCGTGCCGGTCATGCTCGACGAGGAGATCAAGACGGTCCACGACCTGACCCGCGCCTACCACATGGGCGCCATGGATGCCCTGAACCTCAAGATCGGCCGCGTCGGCGGCATTACCAAGGCCCGCCTGATCCGCGATGTCTGCGCCAGCCTGCGCATCCCCATCTACATGCAGGACACTGCCGGGACCAGCATTGTTGAAGCGGCTATCGCCCACCTTGCCCACTCCACGCCGCCCCGGGCGCTGCTGGCCACCTGGGACGTCCAGGGCATGATGCCGCTCAAGACCGCCGAGGGACGACCCACTTATAAGGACGGCCGGATCTACGCCTCTGACGGGCCGGGTCTGGGTGTTGAGCCCTTGCTGGACGTGATTGGTGAGCCTGTCGCTGCCTGGGAATTGTCAGGATCACCTGGAGGACAGATATGAACACCTTGGCAACGATGCTGAGCCAGGAAGAGGTCGAGGCCGTACACGAAGCCACCCTAGAGATCCTGGAGACCACCGGCCTGCTGGTCCAGAACCGCGAGGCGCGGGATCGTTTTGCCGCGCATGGCTGCCGCGTCGACGGGAGCACGGGGATCGTCCGTTTCCCCCGGACCGTCGTCGAGGAGCACCGCCAGGCGTTTCCCCCCACCTTTACCTTCCACGGCCGCGACCCGGACCTGGACCGTACGCTTCCGGATGACGGCCCGTTGATGATGACCGGCAGCGCCGCGCCCGACATCATCGATCCCGCCACAGGCGAGGTACGGCGCGCGACTTCGGCCGACATCGCGCGTATGGCCCACCTGGTCAACGAGCTGCCTGGCTACGACGTCTTTTCTATTGCCACGACGGCCGACGATGCCCCGCCGGGCCGCCAGGGCTTCACGCGTTTCTATCCATCGCTCAAGCACTGCCTGAAGCCGATCCGGGCCAGCGCGCCGGCCCTGGCGGACGCGGACGATGTCCTGGAGATGTGCACCCTCATCGCCGGCAGCGAAGACACCTTCTGGGAGCGGCCCTTTGTGGTCTTTGTCTACTGCGCCACCATCTCGCCGTTGACCATGGACGTCGAATCCACGGAGCGGCTGATGCGCTTCGCCGAACGAGGCATCCCCAGCCAGAGCGTGGTCACGCCCAACGCCGGCGTGTCGGCCCCGCTGACCCTGTTGGGCACCCTGGCCGTGGCCAACGCCGAGTTTCTGGCCCAATCGGTGCTGGTGCAGATGTCTCGTCCCGGCACGCCCCTCCTCTACGATACGCTGCCGACCGTCAGTGACATGCGTACCGGGGCCTACGCGCCGGGCGCGATAGAGACGGGCATCCTCACCATGGGCTGCGCCCAGATGGCGCGCTTTTACGGTGTGCCCTCGGCCGGCTTTGCGGGCCTGACCAACGCCAAGGTGAACGATGCCCAGGCCGGCTACGAGACCGGGCTGTCGGCCATGGCCGCCATGCTGGGCGGCGTGGACCTGCTGGCCATGGGCGGCTTGCTCGATGCCCTGATGGCCTTTGACTTTGGCAAGGCCGTTGTGGACCACGAAGTCGCCCTGATGCTCAAGCGGGTGGCGCGGGGCCTGGAATTCAGCCCGGACAACCTGGCCCTGGACCTCATCGCCGAGGTGGGCCCCGGCGGCATCTTTGCCGACCAGCGCCACACGCTGAAACGCATGCGCACGGAGGCGGTGCTGCCCGAGATCGCCGACCGCCGTCCCCGGGACCAGTGGGCCGCCGCTGGGGGCCGGGATGCCCACAGCCGGGCCCTGGCCAGGGCCAACGAGATCCTGCGCCACGACAACCCCGCGGTGTTTTCACCCGAGGTTGATGCCGCCATCCGCAGCCGCTTCCAGCTTGACCAGGGAGCGTAGGAGTAGGCTGACCATGAGCACCTCAGCATTAAGCTGTGCTTGACACTACGCTGGTTTTGTGGTATCTTACTGAAAGTCCTCAGCGGGTAGGTCAGGTCAATGGCATACCCGGGGAAACCGATACCACTGTGTAAGGAGCTTTTTGCTTCCCGGTGGGTGACATGCCCGGGGCGGTCCATGTGA
Organism: uncultured Chloroflexia bacterium; assembly: GCA_963700285.1. Taxonomy (GTDB): domain Bacteria; phylum Chloroflexota; class Anaerolineae; order JAAYZQ01; family JAAYZQ01; genus CAWANP01. Next base: position 1,343,121 of record CAVOXA010000010.1, read on the forward strand.
ACCAATCAACGTTCGATGTCGAATTCCTTAGCCCTTCGTTGAAACCCTACGGAGGACGGGGAGTAATCTCAGCTTCTAGGCCAGGCGACTCTGCGTTCACGCCTGTTGGGGCTCCAAACCCCCGGCGATTGACGGCGGTGCGTCAAGGGACGTCTTTCGCGGCCAAGGCGCCTGGCGTTATCCTCAGCCATTCCCCGGCAAGTTCAGGGCGCTACATCGGCTCACCCAGCCTAGCCCTTCTTCCCAACGGCGGCTATGTCGCATCGCACGATTTTTTTGGCCCACAGGCAAACCACACAAAAAGCGCCACCACGGCCGTCTTTGTCTCGGAGGACAGGGGGATCACGTGGCGGCAGACCGCCAGCCTCCGCCCCTCGTTTTGGGGCAAGCTCTTTGTACACCGGGACAAGCTCTATCTCCTGGGCACGAGCCACGAGTACGGGGACCTGGTCATCCGGCGATCCGAGGATGGCGGCAGGATGTGGACAGAACCCGGCGGGCCGGCCACGGGGCTGCTGCGCCAGGGGCGCTATCACTGCGCGCCCTGCCCAACCCTCATTCACAACGGCCGTATTTGGCGTTCCATGGAAGAGTTTGGCGGGGGAGACTGGGGCAATTTCGCAACTCGGGTCATGAGCGCTCCCATCGACGCCGAGCTTCTGGCGGCCGCCAATTGGACCTTGAGCCAGGCTTTGCCCAAGCCAGAGGGGTTCTGCTGGCTCGAGGGCAGCGTGGTTTTGGGTCCGGACGGAAAGATCATCAATGTCCTGCGCACCAACGATGCCGGCGATGACAGGGCCGCCCTCGTGCATGTGTCCGAAGACGGCCAGGCGCTGGCCTTCGACCCGGGGGCCGACCTCATCGACATGCCCGGCGCCGGCGCCAAGTTCACCATCCGCTATGACAGCCAGACTGCCCGCTACTGGTCCATCGTGAACAAGCAGACAGAGCCGGTCGCCTATCGCAACAACCTGGTCCTGGCCTCTTCCGGCGACCTGAAGAACTGGCGGGTGGAAGCGCCCCTCCTCTACCATGCGGACGTCCAGGTACACGCCTGGCAGTATGTGGACTGGCAGTTTGATGGCGATGATATGGTCTTTGTCAGCCGTACTGCCTTTGACGACGGCCTGGGCGGCGCCCGGAGCGCCCACGATGCCAATTATCTCACGTACCACCGGATTATCGATTTCCGGCGTTTTTCCGGCCCGGACAAGCTCCCGCCCGGGCTCCAGTGAGACAAGCCCAGATCGCACTATCAGCCGCCAGGCTGTAGGTGCGGGAGCGGAAAGGAGGGACAAAAGAGAGCAAAGAAACACGCTTTTCGCCGAACCAATGGTTGTGGTAATTCTGAGAGCAAAACCATTCTGAAGAGAAGGAGAGGAAGAAATGAGCAAGAGTATGACCTGGCGTTTTCTATGCGCTGCTGATCGTCCTGGCCGTGCTGGTCACCGCCTGCGGTGGCGCTGCCGAGCCGGCAAGAGCCCGCTGCCCCCGAGGCCGGTGAGGCCACCCAGGCCCCCGAAGCGGCCGCACCGACCGAAGAGCCCGAGGCTGAGCCTTCGGGCGAGGTGCAGGACTTTGTGACCTGGTACCAGTTCGACCAGGACAACGAGGACCCGGCCAACGACGAGGCGGTGGGCAACGCCTACCTGCGGGACACGATCCCCCAGTTCAACGAGGCCTATGACGGCAAGTGGAACTGGGTCAACGTCCCCAAGGCCTGGGACAAGATGCCAGCCGAGCTGGTGGCCGCCGTCATGGCGGGCGGCGACGTCCCCGACCTTATGCAGGCGGCGACGCGAGACATGCTGAACCTCGTGCGCAATGGCGACCCTGCAGGACCTGACCGATTGGGCGCAGGCCCAGGACTGGTACGCCGACATGGACCCCAACGCCCTCAAGGCCTGCCGGGTCAGGACGGCCGGCTGTACTGCATCCCCATCGCCGAGATCCCCTACGTCACCTTTGTCTGGGCCGACCTCTTCCCCAACGGCTATCCCACGACGCCCGAAGAGTTCCTGGCCGAGGCCGAGCGGCTGAAAGCCGAAGGGCATCAACATCTGGACCTACTTTGGCTCCACCGACTTTGACGGCGACGGCGCCGATCCGCGCCACCTGGACGACCATCTCTGGCTTTGGCGGGACCTACGACGACGGCCAGGGCAACATGCTGCTCAACACGCCGGAGAACGTCGCCGCCATCGAGTTCCTGCGCAAGGCTGGCCGTCAAGGAGTATGTGCACCGAGGTCTCCTTTGCCGGCGGCTTCCAGGAGGAAGAGGCCTTCAAGGACGCTTCGGCGGCCTCCATCCCCACCGGTCTCTTTGGCTACCGCTACATCCGGCCCCTCACGGCGCCCAACGGCAACAAGTACACCAAGGAGACCGAAGAGGACATGCTGGACGCCATCGAGGCCGGCGACGTCATCCTGGCGCCCTTTGTCGCGCCCGAGGGCAACATGCCCGGCTGCGGCCTGGCGTGTCGGCGCTGGTCATGCCCAACGGGCGCCAAGAACCTCGAGGCCGCCTACGACTATATCAACTGGCTCATGACCGACCCCGAGCAGAACGCCGACTGGGTGATACGGGCTGGCGGCCGGCTATCCCCGCGCTCAGGACGACCTTCGAGCAGCCCGACTTCCAGACCAAGTTCTACCAGCAGGCCAAGGGCGTGGTCGGAAGCCAGCGCTTGCCGCCCATGGCTAGGGCAGCGCTGACGCGCCGGACGAGGCCAGGCCGCTGATCATGAACGCCGTCTACAAGCTGGTCAAGGAGGACCCGACAGCCGACATCGCCACCGAACTGCAGAAGGCTCCGGACGAGTACAATGGCGGCGTGCAGCCGGCCCCGGCCCCAGAACCAACCGCGGTCGAGCCAGCGGGCGAGGTACAGGACTTTGTGACCTGGTACCAGTTCGACCAGGAGAACGAGGACCCGGCCAACGACGAGGCCGTGGGCAACGCCTACCTGCGGGATACCATGCCCCAGTTCAACGAGGCCTTTGCCGGCAAGTGGAACTGGGTCAACGTGCCCAAGGCCTGGGAACAAGATGCCTGCCGAGCTGGCGGCGGCCGTGATGGCCGGCGGCGACGTGCCCGACCTGATGCAGGGCAGCGACTCGAACATGCAGGCCCTGTACGACAACGGCGTCCTGGAAGACTTGAGCGAGTGGGCGCAGGCGCAGAGCTGGTACGCCGACATGGACCCCAACGCCCTCAAGGCCTGCACCATCGACGGCGGGCTGTACTGCCTCCCCATCGCCGAGGTGCCCTATGTCACCTTTGTCTGGAACGACCTCTTCCCCAACGGCTATCCCACGACGCCGGAGGAGTTTGAGGCCGAGGCCGAGCGGCTGAAGGCCGAAGGCATCAACATCTGGACCTACTTTGGCTCCACCGACTTTGACGGCGCCGGCGCCATCCGCGCCACCTGGACGACCATCGCCGGCTTTGGCGGCGCCTACGACGACGGCCAGGGCAACATGAAGCTCAACACGCCGGAGAACATCGCCGCTATCGAGTTCCTGCGCAAGGCGGCCCAGGAAGGCTGGACGACCGAGGTCTCCTTTGCCGGCGGCTTCCAGGAGGAAGAGGCCTTCAAGGACGCTTCGGCGGCCTCGATTCCCACCGGGCTCTTTGGCTACCGCTACATCCGCCCCCTCAAGGCGCCCAACGGCAACGAGTATACCACCGAGACCGAAGCAGGACATGCTGGACGCCATCGAGGCCGGCGACGTCTCGCTGGCGCCCTTTATCGGCGCCAATGGCAACAAGCCGGGCTGCGGTCTGGCCGTCTCGGCACTGATCATGCCCGTGGGGGCCAAGAACCCCGAGGGCGCCTACGACTATATCAACTGGCTGATGACGGAGCCCGAGCAGAACGCCGACTGGGTCATCCGCGCTGCGGCCGGCATCCCGTCGCTGACAACGACCTTTGACCAGCCCGAGTTCGCTTCCAACTTCTACCAGCAGGCCAAGGGTGTGGTTGAGGCCAGCGCCTGCCGCCCGTGGCAGGGCTCGCTGGCGCGCACGGAAGAGGCCCGGCCTCTCATCATGAACGCCATCTACAAGCTGGTCAAGGAAGATCCAGACGGCCGACATCGCCGAGGTACTGCAACAGGCTGCCGGACGAGTACAACGCCGGCAACTAGGACAAGAAACCTGTCATTGCGAGCGAAGGCGCCTTTTGCCGGAGCGAAGCAATCCCCAACTGCTCAAGAGGAGACTGCTTCGTCGCTCGCAAACTGCGCTCGCTCCTCGCAGTGACAGGTACCCTACTGTAATACACAACGGGGTGACGCGGCAGCTAGCCGCGTCACCCTGCCAATCATCTTAGCAGGCGCGTTGTTGAGCCTATAGAGCACCAGAGGGGAGCACCTGCCCCTGGTACGCTCAGGACGATCTGGCAACCGCCCTGCCCGTTCTTAGAAAGGCTGGGAGGCCCGCATGCTCCAGGCCTGGAGACGGCGTAGAAAAGAGAGCCGCACCGACAAGTGGCTGCCCTTTTGGTTGATCGCGCCCACCATCATCGTCCTGCTCATCGTCCAGGTCTATCCCGCCATCTATACCGTTTGGCTGAGCACCCACGACCGGACGCCGCAGGGCTGGGTGCCGGTGGGCTGGAAAACTATGAGCGGATCCTGGGCACCAGCCTCTTCCGCGAGGCGGTGGGCCACACGGTCGTCTTTCTCGTTGGCTATGTGGTCGTCACCCTGACCCTTGGCTTTTTCATCGCCTCGATCCTGAACCGCAAGCTGCTCCTGTCCGGCTTTTACCTGACCCTGCTCTTTATCCCCTGGATCCTGGCCGACATCCTGGCCGGCATCGTCTTTCGCCTGCTGGTCGCGCCCGACTATGGGGTGCTGTCGGGTATCCTGCAGAACCCCAACATCTTTCCGCCCAAGGGTCTGTCGATCCTGACGGCGGCAAGGCCCAGTCCCTTGTTCGGCGAGTTCCCCTTTCCACCGTCGCCGGCCATGATCTACCTCATCCTGGCCGCGGCCTGGCGCGCCCTGCCCTTTATCACCCTGCTGCTCCTGGCCTCCCTGCAGACCATCCCCAGCGAGGTGATCGAAAGCGGCCGCATCGACGGCGCCAACAGTTGGAAGATCGTCCGCCATATCACCATTCCCCTGATCCTGCCCACCCTGGTCGTGGCCCTGTTTAGCCTCATCCTGGGCGGCATGAATGGCGTGGGCATGGTCTTTAGTCTGACCGGCGGCGGCCCGGGCACCACGACCCACGTGCTGAGCTACCACCTCTATACCCTGGGCTGGACCCGGCTCCAGTTCGGCCAGGCAGCGGCCCTGGCCCTGATGATCGCCGTCGTCAACTGGCTGCTCATCGGCGGGACGATGCGCATCACCCGCGTGGACGAAAGGACGGCCTAGCATGGCCAAACTACGTCCTCCGTCGCGCAAGACCTGGGACAGTTGGCTGACCAATGGCATCATGATCGCCATCGTTGCGGTCGTCCTGGCGCCCATCGCCTTGACTCTGATCATCTCCTTCAAAGACCAGCAGGACACCATCCGCAAGCCACCGGTGCTCTTTCCCTGCGACACCGAAACCGATGGCTTTGATTTGGGCGCCTGCCGCTGGGCCGTGGAGGGCTATGAGCGGGTGCTGGCCCCCAAACCATCTGAGAGTCGCTGCTGGGCTTTACGCTGACGGGCAAGATGTTCCGCATCTACGTCCCCAACACGCTGCTCTACGCCTCGGTCACGGCCATCGGGGTCACGGTCCTGGCCGGCATGTCGGGCTTTGCCTTCTCCCGCTATCGCTTCCCGGGACGGGGCCTGCTGCTGGCCGCCATCCTGGCCATCACCGGCGTGCCCCTGCTGACCAATATCCTGGCCCTCTACCAGATGGGCGTCGTCCTGCGCAAGTCGCCCTTCCCCTTCAACGACCGGGTCTTTCTCATCGTCGTCTACCTGGGCTTCTTTTTGCCGTTGAGCGTCTGGATCGCCAAGGGCTTTTTCGATACCATCCCCCGCGACCTGGAAGAAGCGGCCCTCATCGACGGCGCCTCGGCGCTGGGCGCGCTGCGCCACGTCACCATGCCCGCCGCCCTGCCTGGCCTGGCCGCCATCTTCCTGTTGACCTTTGTCAACGTCTGGAACGAGTTCCTGGCCGGCTACCTGCTCGTCTCCAAAAACGAACTCAAACCGGTCATGTTTGGCCTCTATGAATTCCTGGGGGCCAATATCATCAACCTGCAGGTCGTCGCCGCCGCCTGTGTACTGATCGCCCTGCCCATGGTCGTCGTCTTTTTGGTTGCGCGGCGATCCTTCTTCACGGCCATGGTCGAAGGCGCGGTCAAGGGCTAGAGGCGGAAGTTCGCTGTAGGGGTGGGGATGCAGTGTAGGGACGAATATGTAATGTAGGGGCGGGGTCACCCCGCCCCTACTGACGTAGGCAGAGAACCATGGAAGATGCCATCCTGGGCCTGGATATCGGGACGACTTCTACCAAGGCCGTGCTGTTCGCCGTAGATGGTGCTGAGCTGGCGACAGCGGAACGGACCTACCCGCTGCACACACCCCAGGCCGGCTGGGTGGAACAGGACCCGGAGGAGCTGTGGCAGGCGCTGATCCACGTCCTGCGGACCATAGGTTCTGAGGCGGGGCAGCAGTGGCGCATCCTGGCCCTGGCCCTGGCCGCCCAGAGCGGTTCCCTGCTCCCCGCCAATCAGGACGGGATGCCGGTCTATCCCATCATCACCTGGCTGGACGGCCGCACCGAGGCGCTGGTCAAAAGGTGGCGGGCCGCGGGAGTTCAGGAGCAGGTCCGGCCCATCAGCGGCTGGCACCTTTATCCCGGCCTGTGCCTGCCGACCATTGCCTGGCTGCGCCAGCATCGGCCAGACGTCTTTGCCGCCGCCGGGCGCTATTTCTCGGTCAACGATTATCTGGTCCACCGTCTGACGGGCCGATTCTGTACCAACCCCTCCAACGGGGGCGGCATGCAGTTGGAGGACGTCGCCACAGGCGCTTGGAGCCCGGAACTGTGCGCCCTGGCCGGCATCGAGCCGGACCGGCTCTCGCCCATTCAGCCAGCCGGCGCCATCGTGGGAAGCATCACCCCGGAGGTGTGCCGCCTGACCGGCTTGCCATCCGAGACGGTGGTGGTCAACGGCGGGCACGACCAGGGCTGCACGGCCCTGGGCTTGGGGGTGACCTCGCCGGGCAAGATCCTATTGGGTTGCGGTACGGCCTGGGTCATTACCGGCGTGGTGGAAGCACCCGATGTAAGCGCGCTGCCCGACAGCCTGGACATGAACTTCCTGCCTACGCCGCAGCAGGCTTCACGGCGCTGGACGGTATCGCAGTCGCTGGGTGGGTTGGGCGCCTCGCTGGAGTGGCTGCTGCGCCAATGGTGGCAGGGCGCTGATGCGGGTTCAAGCGGGCAGGCCCTGCTCGAGACAGCGCGGAAGGAGGCCTACGCCGCACTGGACAGCGAGCTGACAGGCGACCCGGCCCGGAGGGGATGGCCTCTTTTTTCGGCCCTTGACCGGAGGGCACAGCGCGCCCGCCGGCGAGCAGCGGGGCGCTGTCCTGGGCCTGCGGCTGGACCACAGCCGGGCCGATGTGGCCCGTGCCCTCATGGAGGGGGCGGGCTATGAGCTGCGCTGGGCGCTGGGTGCCATCCGGCGCGCCGGGATGCCCATCCAGCAGATGTGGATGATGGGCGGCGCGGCGCGGAGCTCGCTGTGGCCCATCATCCTGGCCGATGTCACCGGTGTGCCGCTGGCCCTGCCCCAGTACGAACACTGGCCGGCGATGGGCGCGGCCATCCTGGCCGGCTTGGGCACCGGCGCCTTTGAGTCACTGGCCGCGGCGCAAGCGCGCTTTCAGAGACCGGCGCGCCAGGTCGAACCGGATCCGGAAACGATGCCGATCTATGATGAATGCTTTGCCATCTATCAGCAGTTGGGTGACCACGCGGGCCTGTCGTTGAGATGAACCTCGACCGGCCCATGGCGATAGGGTGATTCAATCGAATGTCAGGTGGCGAATTGAGAAAGCCCTTATGAACGACGCTGCCAGCCAAGGAGCCCAGGTACTTTTCGAAACCGAGCGGCTAACGCTGCGCCGGTTTGCCGAGGATGATGCCGGCAACCTGTACGAGCTGGATAGCGATCCGGACGTCATGCGCTACCTCAGCGGGGGCGCAGCCACCCCTCTCGAGGTGATCGAGACGGACATCCTGCCCCGGTTCCTGCGCTACGATGAGCGCTTTCCCGGGTTTGGCTTCTGGGCGGCTATCGACAGGGTCAGCGGAGTCTTTCTGGGTTGGTTCAGCTTCCGGCCAAGGGACGAGGCCGGCCCCCGCGAGGTCGGGCTTGGCTTCCGACTGCGCAAGGCCGCCTGGGGCAAAGGCTATGCCACCGAGGGTACGCGGGCGCTGATCCGCCTGGGCTTTGCCGAGCTGGGTGTGGAGCGCGTGGTCGCCACCACGTACGAGGACAACCTGGCTTCCCGCCGGGTCATGGAGAAGGCGGGCATGACCCTGACGCGCCGGTTCCGCATGACCACCGCCGACCTTGAGAACGTCGACACCTACCAGTCCGGTGCCCAAGAGCCATGGGATGGGGACGATGTTGAATACTCGCTCCTGAAGAGCAACTGGAACCAGCGAGAGAGGGAATGAGATGACCAGACCCGTCGTGGCCGTAACCATCGGCCAGAAACACTACCCGCGCATGATGAGCCAGGCCGCCTGGGACTCCCTGGCCGCCTTTGCCGAGGTCGTCCATCACCCCGGCCAGGAGGCGGCTGACAAGGACGACCTGCTGGCCCTACTGCCGGCCGCAGACGGCTGCCTCACCAGTTGGGAAGTGGCCCGGCTGGACGCCGATGTGCTGGCCGCCGCGCCCCGGCTGCGGGCCATGGCCCACATGGGCAGCAGCGTCGGGCGCTTTGTGTCCGACGCCCTCTGGGAGCGGGGCATCCAGGTCACCTCCGCCGGCCCGGCGCTGGCCCTCGACGTGGCCGAAACCACCCTGGGCCTGATGATCGTGGGCATGAAGCGTATCTGGCCCCTGGGCCAGCACGTGCGCCACGGCGGCTGGCGCGAGAGCGCCTACTGGCCCTCGCGGGAGCTGCACGGCAAGACGGTGGGCATCGTCGGCGCCAGCCAGGTGGGCCGGCACGTCATCGAGCTGCTGCGCCCCTTTGGCGTGCGGGTGCTGCTCTACGACCCCTATGTCACCGAGGAGGAAGCCGGGCAACTGGCCGCGGAAAAGGTCGAGATGGATGAGCTGGCCAGCCGCGCCGACGTCGTCTCGCTGCACGCACCGGGCAAACCCGAAACCCACCACCTGTTGAGCGCGGAGCGCCTGGCATTGATGAAAGATGACGCGCTGCTCATCAACACGGCCCGCGGCACGCTTATCGATGAGACGGCCCTGGTCGAAGAACTGGCCAAGGGGCGCTTTTTCGCCTTCCTGGATGTGACCGATCCCGAACCCCCGGCTGCCGATAGCCCGCTGCGCCAATTGGACAACGTGGTCGTCACCCCCCACCTGGCGGGCTGCATCGAGGACTGCGGCCGCATGGGTGAGATGGCCGTCGAGGAACTGCGCCGCTTTTTCGCCGGCGAACCGCCCCTGTACCGGGTAGCGCCCGATATGATGGCCAGGATTGCCTGAGGCGCGATGATTATGTCGCTCCCACCGCCCGGTACCCTATGCCTGCTGCGTGGTGAACCCAATCCCAACGGCACAGAGCAGGCCCAGCTTTTCCTGCTCGCCGGAGACCCCACGGCCGCTCCCGTGCGCCACATCGTCCCGGCTGAGGGGCTGACTCTGCCCCCGGCCCCGGTGGGCCTGGCCGAGCATCCTTTTCGCCTCTGCCTGCTGCACTGCAACGACCTGCACGGCCACGTCTCGCGTATCACCACCCACGGCGACCGGCCCATCTTTTTCCACGCGGTTTTTTCGCGCATGGTCTGGCGCCTGCGCGAACTGCGACGGCGCTTCCGCGACGACCCTAACGCGGCCGTGCTCTTTTTGTCGGCCGGGGATGACCTGATGGGCGTTGTCCTTGGCGAGTTGCTGGGCGACGACCCCGAGTCCTACGTTGTCCACGCGGGCTATCACCTCTACTCGGCCGCCGGTCTGGACGCCGGAGCGCTGGGCAACCACGAGCTGGATGTGGACCTGACCCTGTTGGCCCACGCACTGCGGACAGACGCGCATTTTCCCATGCTCTCGGCGAACCTGAGCGGCTGTCGCCAGCTCGCTGGCGTGGTCTATCCTGCCGCCATCCTGGTGGTCAAGGGTCTGCGGATCGGCATCGTCGGCCTGACCACGCGCGGCCAGGTCAAGCAGCCCAGCAGCGCCAGCCTGTGTATGGCCGATCCCTTGCAGGTGGCCCACAACCTGATACCGGCCCTGCGCCCCCTGTGCGACGTTCTGATCGTGCTGAGCCATTTGGGCCACAGCTTGGCTGACAGCACGGCGACCGTCCTCGACGCGGGCGACATGGAGCTGGCCAAGAGCCTGCCCCCGGGCAGCCTGGACCTCATTGTCGGCGGACACACGCACGACGCCCTGAACGAGAACGGCCTGAGCATCGCCAATATTGTGAATGGCGTGCCCATCGTCCAGGCAGGCGCGCTGGGCCGCTTCTTGGGTCAAGTGGACATGAATATTGGGCGGAGTGTCACCGTCACCGACGCCCAGCTTTCCCTCGTGGACGATCTCCCGGTGGACGAGGACTTTGAGCACCAGTCGGTGCAGCCGCTCCTGGCCCAGGTACGCCCTCTGTTTGCCCGCAGCCTGGGGAAGGTGGCCGATCACCCTGACCTGAGCACAGGCGCGGTGCGCAACACCTTTGCCTCCCGCGAGTCGGCCCTGGCCAACTTTGTCACCGACGCCATCGTCGCCCGCTGCCGCTCGGCAGGCCACGCGGTCAGCCTGGCGGCCATCGATGCCTCGTGCGTGTACAGGGGGCTGCCGGCGGGCGGCCAGCTCACCTTCGGCGATTGGTTCGACCTGATGCCCTACGCCGACACCATCCGCCTGCTCCCGATCACGGGCAAGCACCTGCAGGCGCTGCTGGATGACAATGCGCGGCGCGCCGACCGTCCGGGAGAGCCGCATACCGAACGGGGCTTTCTCCAATTCAGCCAGCAGGTACGCTATACCATCGAGTTGGGAGAGAGCCGGAGCCAGGCCCGGGCGACCAGCGTCACGCTGGATGGCCTCTCCCTTGAGGGGCAGCTAGATCGAAGGTTCTTGTTCGCTTGCACCAGCTTCTGTCGCGAGGCTGCCCTGTCCTGGGAGCGGTATGCTTGTCGGAATCTGCATATGCCCATCACCGCTTTGGCGGTGGATCCGCCCATTGAGACCGAACTGCTGGTACGCGACGAGATGATCGCTTTTCTTCAGCAGCACGGCGGCGTCACAAAAGAGGCCGGCGTGCGGCGGGATGGACGCTTGACAGTACTGGAATCTTGAGGCGCGCAACCTCCCGCAGGTTTTCCCTGGTCGGACACCTGCCCCAAGGCCGGTTCAGTCCAATTCTTCCGGAACGGCCGTCGCTGACAAACCTGCGGGAGGTTAAGCCCTGAAGAACCAGAGCATCTACGTTTGACCATATCAGATCAACGAGAGAGAGGCATATGACAGTAGAACGCAGAATGAATCGGATTTTCAGGGACGGCCGGGCATTGATCGTGGCCATGGACCACGGCTTGTTGGACGGCCCCTGCAAGGGCTTGGAGGACCCTGGTCAGACGATAGCCAAGGTCATTGAAGGCGGCGCTGACGCCATCCTCACCTCCTACGGCGTGGCCCGGCGCTTTGCCCGCGAGCTGGCGCCCATCGGCCTCATCCTGAGGGTCGACGGCGGCGGCACCAGCCTGGGTACAGGTGGTGGGCCGGGGGCCTTATTCTATGGCGTGGAGGATGCCCTGCGCCTGGGCGCGGATGCCGTGGGCGTCACCGCTTTCCCCGGCGCCGCCGAAGAGATGGAGACGCTGGAAACCCTGGCCTCCGTCATCGGCAAGGCCCATGCCTGGGGCCTGCCGGTCATGGCCGAGATGGTCCCCGGCGGCTTTGACAGCGCGCCCGAGTACCGCACCCAGGCCAGCATCGCCCTCTCGTCGCGGGTGGCGGCTGAGTTGGGCGCCGATTTCGTCAAGACGCCCTATACGAGCGGCTTTGAGGGTGTCACCGGCACCTGCTACGTGCCGGTGGTGATCCTGGGGGGAGCCAAGCGCGGCAGCGAGCGCGACATGCTGGTAGACATCAAGGCAGCCGTGGATGCGGGTGGCGCTGGCGTGGCCATCGGTCGCAACATCTTTCAGGCTGAGGATCCCGCGGCCATGGCCGCCGCAGTGGCCTCCATCCTGCACGACGGCGCCTCGGTGGACCAAGCGATGGGCATTCTTGGTGGGTAGTGAGATTCACGGTCTTTTGCTTTGGCTCACGCTACAAGTTTCGGGACTCCCTGTTGCTGCCATGTAGACAAACTGGTATATGGCTAGAGCCCCGCTCGTGCTGGACAACAGTCCAGCACATGGACACAGAAATCGGAGGCAACATGAGCACGATACTCATATCAGGCGGCACGGTTTTGACCCAAGACGCTCAGGGAACGGTGTATGACCCCGGCTACGTCCTCGTGGAGGACGACCGCATCGTGGCAGTGGGAGAGGGCCAGTACCCGACCTGGGGCGAGCCGGGGTTCCAGGCCGATCAGGTGATCGACGCCAGCCTGATGGCGGTGATGCCCGGGCTGGTAAACGCCCACAGCCATCTGTTCCAAACCTTCGTGCGCGGCCTGGCCGACGATAAGCCTCTGCTTCAGTGGCTGGAAACGGCCATCTGGCCGGTCATGCATGCTGTGACCGAGGAAGAGATGTACCTCGCTTCCCTGCTGGGCATGGTAGAAAACGTCCGCTCGGGCGCGACCTCGATCATTGACAACCAGTACATCCACACCAACAAGGGCAACGACGACGCGGTCTTTCGGGCCGCCCGGGAGAGCGGAATCCGCTTCATGCTGGCCCGAGGCTGGGCGGACATGAACTACCACCCAGCCTTCATGGAAACGCCCGATACCATCGTGGCCGAGATGGAGCGCCTTATGGAGACCTGGCAGGGCGCGGAGGGCGGTCGCCTGCGCGTCGAGTTTGGGCCCGTGATCCCCTGGGGCTGCTCCGATGCGGCCATGCAGCGAACCTATGCCCTGGCCCAGGAGTGGGGGGTGGGCACCCACATCCACACCGCCGAATCGGAGCCCGAGGTCGAGATGGTCCTTGAGCAGCGAGGGCTGCGCCACGTCGAGTGGCTGGAGGCCATCGGCTGCCTGGGACCCGATACCCAGTTGGTGCACAGCGTCTGGCTGTCCGCCAAAGAGATCGATATGATCGAGCAACGCGATGCCATCATCATCCACTGCCCGATCAGCAACATGTACCTGGCTTCGGGCATCGCACCCATCACCGAGCTGCGGCGCAGGGGCGTGGCGGTGGCCCTGGCCACTGACGGCCCCGGGTCCAACAACTCCCAAGATAACATGGAGGTGCTCAAGTTCACCGCCTGCCTACAAAAGGTGGGCACGCTTGACGCCATGTCCCTGCTGCCCGAGGACGTTCTACAGATGGCGACCCGGGGCGGGGCCAGGGCCATGGGCCAGGAGCAGGAGATCGGCAGCCTGGAGTTGGGTAAAAAGGCCGACATCACCGTGGTGGATCTGAACGCGCCGCACATCATGCCCGTGCACCGCGTGCCGTCGGCGCTGGTCTACAATGCCAACGGCCGCGACGTGGACACGGTCATCGCCGATGGGCGGGTGCTGATGCAGGACAAGCGCGTGCTCTTTTTGGACGAGAAGGCATTGTTGGTCGAGTGCCGCGCCGCCAATCGCAGCCTGTTTGAGCGAGGCGGCGTCCAGGTGGATGGATGAGCCATCGTTTTTGCCCTGCTTGTGGGGAAGCGTGTCAGAAGCCATAATCGGTCTGGACGTAGGCACCACCGTGGCCAAGGCGGTTCTGTTTGATCCTTCGGGTTCAAACTCTTCAGGACAGGCTCCTTTGGGCGCACGCGCATCAGGGCCAGGACTGGCGGGCGCCGAGATGGGGGTAGCCGCCCAGGCCTATCCACTCCACACGCCGAGGCCAGGTTGGGCGGAACTGGATCCAGAGGACGTCTGGCAGGCGGCGCTGCGGGTGCTGCGGGCCGTCGCCTCTGGAATCCCGCCGGGAACGCGCATCCGGGCCATCGCCCTGGCCACCCAGGGAGGGACCCTGATCCCCTGCCGGGCGGATGGCACGCCCACCTACCGGGCCATCACCTGGATGGACCAACGCGCCCAGGATCTCGTCGCCCAGTGGCGGGCTGAGGGTGTGGCAGATAGGGTGCGGCAGATCAGCGGCTGGTCGCCGCAGCCGGGCTTGCCGCTGCCATCCATCGGCTGGCTGCGACAGGCTCGCCCCCAGGTTTTCGCCGCCACACGGCGTTTTCTATCAGTGAACGACTTTTTGGCGCTGCGCCTGGCCGGGCGCCCCGCGACCAATTCCTCCATGGCAGGAGAGATGCTGCTGGCAGACATCACAACCGGGCAGTGGAGCCAGGAGCTTTGTGAACTGGTGGGCATCGACCCCGGCCAACTATCGCCCATCCTGCCCTCCGAAGCGCCGCTGGGCACACTCCTGCCCGAGGTCGCCGGTCTCGTGGGGCTGAATCCCCGGACCGTGGTGGTCAACGGCGGGCAAGACCATGCCTGCGAAGCCCTGGCCCTGGGCATGACGTCCAGGGGCGCGGGGATGCTGGCCTGTGGCACGGCCTGGGTGATCAACGGCGTCGCCGAGTCGCCGTCCGTGGACGCCATCCCGGCCAGCATGGACCTGAACTACCATGTGGTGCCTGGGCGCTGGGTCGTGTCGCAGTTTCTGGGCGGCCTAGGCGCCTGCCTGGAGTGGTGGTTGAAGCAGTGCGGGCCGGGACAGAGCGCCGGCTCCACTTCGCCGCGCACCGGGCGGCAAGCCTCAGAGGCTCGGGACGCAGCGTGGGCAGCCCAAAACGAGGCGCTGGCTGACACGGCCCCGGGCTGTGCGGGCCTGGTCTACCTACCCCAGACGGGGGCGCGCCAGGTGCCCGGTGCCCCGCAGCTTGGGGGCTTTGCTGGCCTGCGTCTGGATCACTCCCGCGCTGATATGGGGCGAGCTATCATGGAGGGGGCCGCCTACGAGCTGAGGTGGGCGCTGGAACGCCTGCAAGGGGCCGGCAAGGCCATTGAGGAGATGTGGATGATTGGCGGCGCGACAGAGAGCCCGCTCTGGCCCCAGATCGTGGCCGACGTCACGGGCCTGCCCCTTTCTCTGACCCAGTATAGCCACGGTCCGGCGCTGGGCGCGGCCATCCTGGCCGGGCTAGGCCTGGGGATCTTTGATTCCGTGGAGGCGGGCCGGGCCAGTTTCCGCGTTTCGGCCCGCCTCATCGAGCCCGTGCAGGCCCATGCGCCGGTCTATGACAGGCAGTTCGCCGCCTACCAGTGGCTGGCCCGGAGGCTGGCCGCATGAGGCCGCGATTCAGCCTGGGGGATGTTCAGGCCCTGGTCGTCGACATTGACGGGACGCTGCTTCGCGGCTCCCTGCCGCTGCCTGGCCTCGCCCGGTTTTTCGCCTTCCTGCAGTCACGGCAGGTACCCTTTGTCGTGGCCTCCAACAATGCGACCAAGACAGCGGCCGCATACCAGGAAATCCTGGCCGGCCTGGGGGCGCCCGTCAAAATCGAACAGATCCTGACCGCGGGAGCGGCCACGGCGCGCTATCTGGCTGGCGAGCTGCACCAGGGGGCGAGGCTGTACCTGATCGGCGAGGCCGCGCTGCAATCAGTACTCCGCCAGGCTGGCTTTATCCTGCTGGAAGATGCAAGCCAGCCGGCTGACGCGGTCGTCGTCGGTGGGGACTCGGCCTTGACCTACGAAAAACTAAAGTACGCGGCGCTGCTCCTGCAGCGGGGCGCGCGATTCGTAGGCACCAATCCCGATCTCCTCTGCCCCACTGAGGAGGGACTGGTACCGGAAGCGGGCACGACCTTGGCCGCCCTTGAAGCCGCGACCGGGACCTCGCCGGTTGTGATCGGCAAGCCATCCCGCTACCTGTTCGACATGGCGGTGGAGAACATGGGCAGCGAGCGGGCCACGACCGCCGTGCTGGGCGACCGCCTGGAGACCGACATCCTGGGAGGCCAGCAGGCGGGACTGAGAACCATCCTGGTCTGTACCGGCGTAGACGACGGTTCCACGATCACACAAAAGGGCATCGAGCCTGATCTGGTAGCGAGCGGGCTCGAAGAGTTGGTGGAACTTTGGACGGCGTCTTTGGAAAATAAGCAGAGATGAGCGCTACCAATTATCCCGTCATCCTTCGGCTACGCCCAGGACATGCTCTGAGCCGGAGCGCAACGGAGGTGAAGCCTGCCCTGAGCATGTCCTGAGTCATCGAAGGAGCACGAAGGGAATCTTACTTGCGCCCAGCCGAGATCCTTCGCTGCCGCCCAGGATGACGATTGCCCAAGGGCGAGTTTCTTCCACATAGAGTGGCATCCCGCACCATGGAGCACAAGGGAGACAGTGAATGAAAACCCGTAGGCTTGGCCATATTTTCCGCCCGGACGGACGGGCCCTGATAGTCGCCACGGAGCACGCGGCCATCTTTGGCCCCATGCAAGGTCTGGAGCATCCCGGCGAGACCATCGAAAAGGTCATCGCCGGCGGGGTGGATGCGGTCATGACTTCTTTTGGCATTGCCCATCACTTTGCCCGTACCCTGGCGCCGGTGGGTCTCATTCTGCGCTCCGATGGCGCGCCCACCAGGCTGGGGCCCGACACCGCCGCGCCCATCTGGTTCGACGTCGAGGAAGCCCTGCGCCTGGGCGCCGACGCGCTGTGCGTGTCCGCCTTCCCGGGGCATCACACCGAGGTGGCGACCCTGGACAGCCTGGCTTCAGTGGCCCGGGAGGCCCTGGCCTGGGGCCTGGCCGTACAGGCCGAGATGGTGCCCGGCGGCATGGGCGGCGGGCCCGAAACCCGTACGGTGGAAACCGTGGCGCTGGCCGCCCGGGTGGGGGCGGAACTGGGCGCAGACTGGGTCAAAGTGCCCTACGTCGACGGCTTTGAGCAGGTAACCGGCTCCTGCTACAAGCCGGTCGTCATCATGGGCGGCAGCCGCCGCGGCAGCGAAGCCGAGATCCTGGCCGAGGTCAAGGCCGCCATGGAGGCTGGCGCCGCCGGCGCGACCATCGGCCGCAACATCTTTGGCGCGGAGGATCCAGAGGCCATGACCGCGGCCCTGGCGGCCATCATCCATCAGGATGCCTCTGTGGAGGAGGCCCTGTCCATCCTCCGGCGGGAGTAGACGGAACGGTGTACTCAAAACGTGTGGACGTTCCATGGCCCAGGGCGCCACGCTATCCGAAACGACACCTCCAAAGTGTCATTGCGACGAGCGTAGCGAGAGCCAGTCCTGAGCAAAGCGACAGGAAAGCAATCCCTACATCGGCAACCGGAGACTGCTTCGTCGCCCACGCTCCTCGCAGTGACAAGATCGACGTCATGCGCAGCGCGTTAAAGAACACTTACAATGTCAAGCCTCCGTTAATTTGTGCTTGACAGTAGTCCGCTTTCTATGTTAAAATGGTGAGCACCTGGAGCCGTTCTGGCTCACCCTACGATAGTATTGGGGGACGAGGATGTCAGAGATCCATGATCTGCGCTCATTCATCAGCCGCCTGGAAGATGCCGGCCAACTGGTTCGCATCAAGCGGCAGGTAGACCTGGAATACGAACTGGCCGATATTGCCGCGGCGCTGGAGAGACGCAGGCAGCCAGCGCCCCTCTTTGAGGACGTCCGCGGCAGCCACTGGCCTGTTTTTGCCTCGGCGGTGGCCAACCAGACCCGCGCGGCGCTGGCCCTGGGCTGCCAGCGAGGGGAGGTCGTTGAGGTCATGAGCCATGCCCTGGATCCGGCCAACGGCATCCCTCCGGTTCGCGTTGAGGAAGCCGCTGATGTTCCTGCGGCTGCTGACGCATCTGCGGCTGCTGATGCATCAGCAGCCGGGTGGAAGGCCAACATTGTCACCGGCGATGATATCGATGTGCGCAAGCTGCCCATCCCCACCCACGCCGTGGGTGACGGCGGGCCCTTTATCACCGGGGGCGTTGTCTTGAGCAAGGACCCCGTCACCGGCCGGGGAAACCTCTCCTACAACCGGATGCAGGTCAAAGGCCCGCGCCAGTTTGGCTTCAACCTCAACGAGTGGCGGCACGTGCGCGAGTTCCTGGATGCGCAGGAGGCCAAGGACGAGCCCCTGCAGGTGGCCGTCGCCATCGGTCTGGACCCGGCCATCATGATCGCGGCCGGTGCTCGCTACGATGACGACGAGTTGCTCATCGCCGGGGCCATCCGGGGCAAGGGCATCCGGGTCACCCGTGGGGTCACGGTGGACGTGGACATTCCCACCAGCGCCGAGATTGTCATTGAGGGCTACCTGGGCGCCCACGAGCGCCAGGCCGAAGGCCCCCTGGCCGAGTTCCACGGCTACTTTGGCGAGCTTTGGGAGAGCCCCGTCTTTCACGTCACCGCCGTCTGCTGGCGCGATGAACCCATCTTCCAGACCCTCATCCCCGGTTGGAACGAGCACCTCTATCTGGGCAACGTCCTGCCCCGTGAGCCACTGCTGCTCACCCACGTGCGCCACGTGGCCCGCAACGTGTCCGGCCTGCACATCCCGCCCTACGCCAGCGGATTCACAGCCATCGTGGCCATCGACAAGTTGAACCCCGGCGAGCCCAAGAACGTAGCCCTGGCCGCCTTTGCAGCCCACGTCAACATCAAGTGGTGCATCGTCGTCGACCCCGACGTGGATATCTATGATCCGGCTGACGTGATGTGGGCGCTGACCACCCGGGTGGACTGGAGCCGCGACGTCTTTACCGTGCCCGGCGCTCAGGGCCACGAGATGGACCCCACCGCCGATGGCCGGGGCGTACATACCAAGATCGGCGTGGACGCTACCTCCAAGGTGGAGCGGCGGGGATACGAGGACCGCGTTCGCTACAGTGCCATAGATCTGAGCCAGTTTCTGCCAGGGGTGTAGTTTGCCCCCAGCGTAGGGCTGACAATGCTCGCGGCACCTTTCTGTGGCGCGGCTACTTTGGAAATGGATGGTGAGAACGATGAAAACAGCAATGATTGATCTCTCTGCTTCCAGCGTCGAGATCTTTGAGACGCCGGCCGGGGACCTGCGCCAGTACCTGGGCGGGCGGGGGCTGGGAGCCAAGCTGCTGTACCAGCGGGTGGGCCCGGACGTCGAGCCGTTCTCGCCGGAGAACGAGCTGATCTTTAGCGCTGGCCCCCTGGCCGGGACGCCCTGGCCAACGTCGGCGCGCCTGCACGTGACTTTCAAATCCCCGCTCACCGGCGCCTACGGCTATGCCAACAGCGGCGGATTCTTTGCGGCAGAGATGCGCCACGCGGGCTATGACGCCATCATTGTCACCGGCCGGGCCCCCGAGGCGTCGGTCCTGCGCATTGAGGACGGGGCGATCGCGGTGGAACCCGCCCCCGAGCTGTGGGGCGGTACTACGGCCAAAGTCCACGACACGCTCCTGGGGCCAGAGCCCAAAGCCGGCGCCGGCCGGGTGGCCTGCATTGGGGCCGCAGGCGAGAACCTGGTCCGCATCGCGGCCATCATCAACGACCACAACCGGGCCGCAGCCCGGGGCGGCCCCGGCGCCGTCATGGGCAGCAAGAACCTCAAGGCCATCCACGTCCGGGCCAGCGGTCGGCCCAGCATCCCGCCCCAGTTGCGGGCCGCGGCCAAGGTTGCCACGGCCAAACTCAACCAGGATCCGCGGCTGGATGGGCTTCGCAGCGTTGGCACCCTATTCCTGATGGATCCCAAAAACATGAGCGGCGACCAGCCGGCCAAGAACCACCAGCTCGGCCAAGTGCCCTTTATCGAGCAGGTGAACGATGCCGCCATGGACGAATACCTGGTGGCCCACAAGGGCTGCTACGCCTGTCCCATCCGCTGCTCGCGCAAGTCCGTTGTGCCCGAGGGTCCCTACGCCGTCGAGATCGGCGGGCCCGAGTACGAGACGACCAACGCCCTGGGCCCCATGTGCTGGATCGACGATCCGGAGGCCATCATCTATGCCAACCACCTCTGCAACCTGCACGGGCTGGATACCATCTCGACGGGGGTGGTCATCGCCTTTGCCATGGAGCTGCATGAGAAGGGCCTGCTGGATGATCCCGAACTCTCGCTGGAGTGGGGCGACGCGCAGACCATGCTGGGGCTCATCGAGCGCATTGCCCACCGGCAGGGGCTCGGCGACCTGCTGGCCGAGGGCGTGCGGCGAGCCGGCCAGCAGCTTGGAGGCGAGGCGGGCCGCTATGCCATGCACGTCAAGGGCATGGAGCTGCCCCGCCAGGAGCCGCGCGTGGCCAAGGGCTTTGGCCTGGGCCATGCCACCAGCAACCGCGGCGCCGATCACCTGTACGCCCTGCCGGCCATCGACCTGGGCGGCGCCTGGGATATCGCCCAGCGCATCTTTCCGGCCGAGATCGTGCCCGAGCTGATGGAGACCGACAACGAAAAGTACAAACCGGACATGGTCGTCTATGGCGAGCACTTTTGCGCCGTGACCGACGCCCTGGGCATCTGCAAGTTCTCGACGACGGAGGAGTACAGCTTGCTGCCCGACGACGTGGCCCCGGGCCTGGCCGCGGTCTGGGATGAACCGCTGACCGGGCAGGATCTGCTAGAGATCGGCGAGCGGATCGTGAACCTGGAGCGGCTCTACAACGTTCGAGAGGGCCTGTCGCGGGCCGACGACCAGTTGCCGGGCCGTTTTACCGAGGAGGCTGTGCCCCTCTATGGCTTTGAGCGCGATCCGGAGACGTCCGAGTTGCAGCAATCCGCCGAACCCATCGGCCAGGGGCAGATCTATAACTTTGACCTGATGCTGGATCGCTACTACGACCTGCGCGGCTGGTCGCGGGAAGGCGTACCGACGGTGGAGACATTGCGCAGGTTGGGGTTGGAGGCCTATCTCAACGCAGACTAGGGCCGCTGGCCAACTGGCTTTCCCCACGGTACTCTCCTGCTCTCGTCTGGTCCGTGACCAGACGATTGGTGGCCACTTCAGGCGGATGCAACTGGACACGGACCAGTTGCGAGCAGATCGCTCGCAAAGGAGGAAACGATGAAAATTCAAGGCAAGACAGCGCTGGTTACGGGTGGCGCCCACCGGGTGGGCAAGGCCATCGCCATGGAGCTGGCACGGGGCGGGGCCAACCTGGTGGTCAACTATTACAGCTCCGATACAGCAGCCCAGGAAACGGTCAGAGAGGCCGAGGCCCTGGGCGTGGGCGGGCTGGCCGTCCAGGCCGACGTTGGCGACCTGGGGCAGGTGCGGGCGCTGGTGGCCGCTGCCGCGGACCGGTTTGGGGCGGTGGATATCCTGGTCAACAGCGCGTCGATCTGGCAAAAGACGCCGCTGCCCATGGGCGACTTCAGCGGCTGGCACCGCGTGTTGGGCGTGTTGCTCCACGGCTCGATCTACCTGGCCGATGCGGTGGCTCCCCTGATGCAGGCGCAAGGAGAGGGGGCCATCGTCAACATTGTGGACCTGGCGGCCTTTAAGCCCTTCACCGGTTACGTCGCCCACAGCGTCGGAAAAGCGGGGCTCCTGTCCCTGACCCGCTCGCTGGCGATAGAGCTGGCGCCGGTCGTGAGCGTCAACGCCGTGGCCCCCGGGCCGGTCCTGCCCCCGCCGGACTATAGTGAGGAGCAGATCGCCCGCATCGCCAAGCGGACGCTGAAGGGTCGCTGGGGCGCGGCCCAGGATATAGCCGGCGCGGTTCGGTTCCTCGTCGAGTCCAACTATATCACCGGTGAGGTGCTCGTCGTCGATGGCGGCGAGCGCTTGGGGCCCGCTTAGCGTTTTTACGCGTACCAAAACGCGGATTGTGGTTCGCGCGAAGCAGGTTATTTGCTCGTGCTGGACCACAGTCCAGCACACCGAACGCAGAGGCCGACGATTTGCTCGTGCTGGACCACAGTCCAGCACACCGAACGCAGAGGCCGACGATTTGCTCGTGCTGGACCACAGTCCAGCGCACCGAACGCAGAGGCCGACGATTTGCTCGTGCTGGACCACAGTCCAGCACACCGAACGCAGAGGCCGACAATTTGCTCGTGCTGGACCACAGTCCAGCGCACCGAACGCAGAGGCCGACGATTTGCTCGTGCTGGACCACAGTCCAGCACACCGAACGCAGAGGCCGATTTGGAGGATTACCCAATGCCCGAACAACACAACGTCCTATTCCTGACCGATCGCGGCCAATACCACCAGCAGGTGGCCCTGGACGCAGCGCCGCCCGAGCTGGCGGTGACCATGATGCGCCGGCCGCCCAGGCTGGAGGTCATTCAGGCCCTGCCCGAGTACGAGTTCCTCATCAGCGAGCGTGCGGGTACGGTGGACGCCGACATGATCGCCGCCGGGCGAAACCTGCGGCTGATCCAGCGCTTGGGCTCGCTGACCTACGACATTGACCTGGAGGCGGCGCGGGCAGCGGGCACGCCGGTCGCGGCCTGGCCGGTGGAGACAGCCATCATGGTCGCCGAGCACATGCTGACCCAAATGCTGGTCCTGGCCAAGCGGCTGGGCGACGTGTCGGCTGTTGCTAACGCGGCAGGCGACTGGGGCCGGCCTTCACTGCGCACCGACGAGGATACCTTTGCCTACGACTGGTCGCGGCGCAGCGGTGTGCGCCCTCTCTACGAGCAGACGGTGGGCATCCTGGGCTTTGGCGAGATCGGCGCCGAGCTGGTCCGGCGCCTGCGTGGCTTTTGCCCATCGACCGTGCTCTACCACAAGAGGTCGCGGCTCCCGGAGCACGCCGAGCAGGAGCTGGGCATCACCCACACGTCCAGGGAGCAACTGCTTGCCGAGAGCGACTATCTCTGTAACCTGCTGCCCTTCTATCCAGAAACCGACACCCTGATCGATGCCGGTTTCCTGGCGGGGATGAAGCAGGGCGCGTACCTGACGAGCTGCGGCAGCGGCAGCGTCATCGACGAAGGTGCCCTGGCCGCGGCGATCCGCGATGGACACCTGGCCGGCGCCGCCCTCGACACCTTTGAATGGGAGCCGATCCGGCCCGACAACCCGCTCTTGCCCCTGGCCAGGGACCCCAACATGAACGTATTGCTCACGCCCCACACCGCGGCCGGCTGCAGCGCCGACGCGGAGGGCGACCGGACGCGGAGGAGAGATTATACCAACCTGGTGCGGGTTCTGAACGGCGAGCCGCCGCTGCACCGGGTTGCCTGATCGGATGCTGCCTGCAGATGTCTGGCAGTCCTATTTACACCCCATCCTGAAACGTTATACAAGGAGACATGGAACCATGACTGAGAACCTTCCATCCCGGCGGTTTCCGGGACAAGTGGTGGTCATCACCGGCGCGGCGCGCGGCATCGGCAAGGCCTGTGCCCTGCGCTTTGCCCGGGAGGGGGCCAACGTGGCCTGCCTGGACCTGCTGGTCGAGGAGAATGAGGCGGTCGCTGCCGAGTGTACGGCGCAGGGAGTCGAGAGCCTGATCCTGACCTGCAATGTGACCGAGCCGGAGAGTGTGCAGGCCTGCATCCAGGCCACCCTGGATCGCTGGGGGCGCGTCGACACGCTGATCACGTCGGCTGGCATCTACAGCGGCTCGCCGCTGGCCGAGGTGTCCCTGGCCCAGTGGCAGCGCCTCATGGACATCAACCTGACCGGCGTCTTTCTCTGCAACCAGGCCGTCGCCCCGGCCATGATCGCACAGGGCTCGGGCAGCATCATCAACATCTCGTCCATGGCTGGCAAGACGAGCTGGCCCTCCACGGCCGAATACTCGGCCTCCAAGACGGGCGTTATCGGGCTGACGCGCTCGGTGGCCATGGAGCTGGCCCCGCACGGGCCCACGGCCAACGCCGTCTGCCCGGGCAACACGCTGACCGAGATGGTGCACAACGTAGCAGCCAGGCAGGGCGAGCAATTGGGCATGACCGGCGAGGAGTGGCTGCAGATGCGCGCCAATGACTGTCCCATGAACCGCCTGGCCGAACCGTGGGAGATTGCCGGCGTCTGCGCCTTCCTGGCCTCCCAGGACGCGCGTTACATCACCGGCCAGGCCCTGGAAGTGGATGGCGGCCTGGTGATGAGCTAGGGATAGCGAAGAGAGGTAGGCACAACCACAGCAGCCACAACATGAGCAGCAGTTCCCCAAAGAAGGTAAACAGAACAATGCTCACATCGTAGTTGGCCAGGAGCAGCAGTCCAAAACCATCTTAAGCCTCCCTTTCCTATGAGGCGGGACTCGAAACCCCTGCCTTCTGTGCTACGATGCGTCTTTGTTATAGATCACGGGCATTTGCCCTTTCCACTTGTTCCACGTGACGTCATCGGTGATCAGTTCCGCCATAAAGTGGCCAACATTGATTCGACTGGTCTGGCCAGCATCAAAGATTGGGCTTCTGGTAGGCGACGGATGCACCGTATACTCGGTGACCACGTCTTCATCGATCAGATCGTCAGGGCGAACCGCAACCCACTCAACCGCCACGTCGTTTTGACCGATCACGGTCCGCAAATAGTCCGCAGCCTCTTCATTGTCCGCCTGTGGAGGCAGCACCAGACGAAGAAGCCCTGTGACAATCTTTTCACCGGCTGACCTTTTTTCATCGAGACCCCGGTTGCTGTTGCCAGTGGTGTTCATGAGCACAAAGCGGACCGTCGCTTGCGGCTGGTTTGCCTGGATGGCCGTGCACAGCCGCCGGGTGGCGTCAGTCACCAGCCGGCGTGGGTGGCCGTACATGCCTTTCAGGGTCAGATTGTGGCCCAGGCACGAGGCAACGGCATCACACCCCTCAACGAGTTGGGCCAGCTCGGCATCGCTGAGGTCCAGAAGGCTGGCCTGGACCACGGACAGGTTCTCATACTCCCGGAGATTTTCGGGCAAACTGGCGGTTGACCGCACAACCGCCACCACCTCCTGTCCACGTTCGAGCAGTTGTTGCACGACCTGCTTCCCGGTCGCTCCATTGGCTCCAACTACAAGTATCTTCATCTCACACCTCCCTGGCGATCAGTTTGTCTGTAGCCGTTTTCCAGGGCTTGGAATCGCAATCCCACTCCCTTGGAGTGGGGTGGCAGGCGAGCGGCACGCCGTGCCCGAAGCCGTCAGTGTCGTCATGTACTGGGCGGCTCGGGGGCTTGTACTCGCCGTCCGATCCAACGACCCGAGTGTACCATGGTCGATAAATGGCACTACTCATGTCAAGTGACCCACTAGTGCAGTCAGCTCATCCTTCACTTTCTTCTTTCCGTTCCCCTTGTGGCCGGAAGGCACCCTTGGCCTTTTCCCATATGCCTTGGACTTGTGTCATCGCTTGCTGCTGTTCTTCTTTCTTGTCCCCGCCGCTGTAGCGCAACAACACCGCTATCATGCGCGTGCCGTCGAAATTCTCCATGATCGTCAAGACCAGCAGTGTGAGCGGTACCGCCAGGAGTGCGCCGATCCCACCCAGCAGATACCCCCACACGAACAGGCCGACAAATACCACCAAAGGATTGATCCTCAAGCCCTGCCCCATGACCTTGGGCTGGATGAAATTCTGCACGCCACCGTTGATCACTACGTAGCCGACAAAGACAACCACCGCCGTGCCCAGGCCGAACTCGGCATAAGCCAGGAGGACCGGGGGAATCAAAGCGAACCAGAAACCGATGGAGGGGATGTAGCCCATGAACCAGGCCAGCAATCCCCACAGAAGGGCGAAATCCACTCCCAGGATCCACAGAAACACGGTATTGATTGCACCCACCAGGAAGTTGATGCCGGTCAGGATGCTCATATAATGGCGGACATCCTCGGTAAGCGTGCTTATCTTGGTAAAGATCGTTGCACGCGGGTCCAGACCCAGGCGCACTGCTCCGGGAAGCGAAATTGCAGCGCTGATCATGAAAAAGAAGATGAACAAGGCCATGCCGAATTGGACCAACAAGTCCACCACGACCGCCGCCACACTTTGAGCAACCGGACCAAATTGGATCGTCAATTCGGTCGTCGAGGCAGGTGTCTCAGTGCCGGTTACCTCGGGCGGCAATGCTTGCGTGGCGCTGACCGCCGCGTCGGCCATGTACGTTGGCAGTTGGGTGGACAGCTTGGTAACCGAGAAGAATACGGTCACGATGACCAGCCCCAACAATAGCACCACCGCCAGGATGGTCAGCAGCAGCGCCAGCCACCCGGGCATCCCGCGCTGGCTCAGGCGGCCGGGAATGGGCAGCACAGTGATGGTGATCACGACAGCCAGCAAGATTGGGTTCAGGATGAATGCCGTCCCGCGGATTCCGAACAGAACTACGAATATGCTGGCAAGGGCGACGAGGTAAATCACTAACCGACCAGATTGATCCTTCATGTGTTCACTGCTTCCTTTCCTGCGAGTTCATGCGAGACTCTGTCACCGGCTTCGGCTTCCGACGAAACATCCAGGTCTTTCTGGAGCGAGTCTCCGTGCCGTACCCAGATTCATGTCGCCGGTCTGTTGTTCCTACTCGGCCGCAGGGGTTGGCTGCGGCGTCTGAGATGGCCTAGCCGGCCGGACACGCCCGCCCAGGCCACGCGCCGCCGGCAGCAGGCTATTCTTGTCTAGTTGTCACCCGGGACCGGCAGCCCGATTTGCGCTGCCGGTCCCAGACAGGTTTCTTACTGCCGTGCCATGGCGATCTTCATGTCCGCTTCCGTATCCGGGATCAGCTCGCCGGATAGATCCAGGGTGACCCGTTTGATCGTTCCGGTGAAGTCGAACGCATCGCTGTACTCCTCCGGCGCCACGCGGTCGCCGCCGTCGTAGCCGCAGGTCAGGCCTTCCGTTCCCCACATGGCCAGGATCGAGTAAGGCATGTCGATGCTGCCAACCAGCTTGCGGTTGATGTAGAGCTGGCAACGGGCCGGCACCCCGTACCCCTGAGCGGGGTCGGGCTTGCCGGTCGGCTCGAACTCGTAGCGCAGCTCGACCTCGCCCTCCGGGATCGTCTGGTTGGAATGCACCCAGAACTTGTCGCGGCCGAGGAAGTTGTACAGGAAGTGGAGTTTCTGGTCCTTGACAAAGAAGGTGTATCCGCCGGTGTTGCCGCCCTGGGCCAGCAATACCCCCTCCGCACCGCCCGGCGGGATCACGACTTCGGCCGTGATGCTCCAGGGCCGGTTGTAGGTCTTGGGCGCAGCCGTAAACGGGACCGGCGACCCGCCCTGGTAAAAGACGTACTTGTTCCTCGGCTTGGCGATGGTCGGGCGTTCTACATTGAGCCGCTGAAGGGCGCTGCCGTCGATGGGCAGCACCTGGTACTTGCCCGCTTCGGCCCACCAGCGGCCGATCATCTCGATCAGCTTGTCGCGCTGCTCGCCGGCCAGGTTGTGGGTTTCGGAAGTAGTCCTCGTCAATGTGATACAGCTCCCAATCGTGGGTCTCGATATCCACGAGCACCTCGTTAGGGATCGGGGATACCGAACTGGCGGCCCTTCTTGGCGGCCTCGGTGAAGCTCGTGCCCGGCCAGGGGCAGACCGCCCGCCAGCCGTCGTGGTAGATGGCGCGGTGACCAAACATCTCAAAGTACTGCGTGGGTGGTTGCTGGGCGCAGCCGCCTCGTTGAAGGTGTGGGCAAAGCTGACGCCGTCGATCGGCCGCCTGGCTCACGCCGCGGATGCTCTCCGGCGCCTCCATGCCCAGGGCTTCCAGCACCGTCGGCACCAGTCGATGACGTGCGCGTACTGCGGCCGCAGCTCGCCGCGGGCCTGGATGCCCTTGGGCCACGACACGATGCACGGGTCGGTGCGTGCCGCCCCGGTAGGTCTCGCGCTTCCAGCGGCGGAAGGGCGTGTTGCCCGCGTTGGTCCAGCCCCAGGGGTAGTGGTTGTTGGTCTCCACGCCGCCCAGCTTATCGATCATCTTGAGGTTATCTTCCAGCGATTCCTTGACATTGTTGAAAAAGAACATCTCGTTGAGCGAACCCACCGGTCCGCCCTCGGAGCTGGCGCCGTTGTCGGAGATGACCATGATCAGGGTGTTGTCCAGCTCGCCGATCTCTTTCAGAAACTCGAGGATGCGCCCGAAGTGGTGATCGGTGAAGCTGACAAAGCCGGCATAGACTTCCATCAAGCGGGCATAGAGCTGCTTGGCATCGGCCGAGAGCGTATCCCAGACCGGCACGTCGGGGTCGTGCGCCGACAACTCGGTGCCCGGCGGGATGATGCCCATCTCGAGCTGGCGCTGGTGGACGATCTCGCGGTACTTGTCCCAGCCCATGTCGAACTTGCCCTTGTACTTGTCCGCCCACTCCTGGGGCACATGGTGCGGCGCGTGGCCGGCGCCCGTGGCGTAATACAGGAAGAAAGGCTTGTCCGGCGCGTTGACGTGGGCGTCCTGGATGAACTCGATGGCCTTGTCGGCCAGGTCGCTGCTCAGGTGGTAGCCTTCCTCTGGCTGCGCGGGCTGCTCGATGGCGTGGTTGTCGTAGGTCAGCTCCGGATACCACTGGTTGGTTTCGCCGCCCAGGAAGCCGTAGTAGCGCTCAAAGCCGCGGCCCAGCGGCCAGCGGTCGTAGGGTCCGGCGGCGGTCGTGTGTTCGGGCGGCGTCAGGTGCCATTTCCCGACGCAGAAGGTGTTGTAGCCCTGCTGCAGCAGCATCTCGCTGAGCATGCCCCTGTCAAAGGGCAGGATGCCGTTGTAGCCGGGGTAGCCGGTGGAGGTCTCGGTGATCGATGCCAGCCCGAGCGAGTGGTGATTGCGCCCGGTCAGGATGCAGCCGCGCGACGGCGAGCACAACGCCGTAGTGTGCATGTTGGTGTAGCGCAGGCCGTTGGCGGCCAGGCTGTCCAGCACGGGCGTCTCGACCAGCCCGCCGAAACAGGACAACTGCCCGTAGCCGACGTCGTCCAGCACGAAGAAGAGCACGTTGGGCGCGCCCTCCGGGGGGCGCGGCGGCTCCGGCCAGGCCGGTGAGGACTCTTCGGTGGTACGTCCGATGACGCCGGTGAACGGGGTTCCGTCTTTGTAGGTCTTGATTGCCATTTGATTTCTCCCTTTCGATACAGAGTGTTTATCAGGTTGGGCGGATTCAGTTTATCTCTGCCCGCTACTTCTACCGCCGCCGATCGTGTCGGTCATCGCGCCTGTCCCGGCGGTGCATATCTGCCTCGGACACTGGTGAGAGCGGCCGGCCGATGATGGCTTTATCGCTCAGTTGCCGACTGAGCACAGTGTATGCGATTTCGGGTTTGTATTCTTTATATCCCTCCTCTCTTTCTCCTTTCTATTGATTTTGGGGTCGTACGGTCTCTTCTTTGGTCTGGATTCGCTTTGGCGCTCATGGTGCGCCCGTCAGTCTTGTTTGCAGCGCTTCGGCGCTCCGCTGGATGAGCTGCCGGTCCTCCTCGATCAGCTCGCCGGCCTGGCTTTCCGCCTGGATGAGGCGCACGTGACGCAGCAGCTTCTGGCGCGCCTCAGGCGTTTTCGCCTCCTGGCCAATGGCATCGATCACCTCCAGCATGTGCAGCAGGACACTGGCATCGTTGCAGCTGGCATGGCGGAGCTTGTCAAAGGCCGCGCTGAGCAACTCGTCGAAGGTAACCGGCTCGAAAATGAGGCGGAGCTGACCATTCCCGTCGTAGTAATGGCGACTTTTCTCACCCTGGCGGAGGAACAGCGCCAGACCCTCACCGATGTGATCCAGGCAGGTCATGGCCGTGAAGGGGTCATTGATCGCCGGAGACATGGCGCGTACGGCCATTTCGACGAGCTGGTTCACCGCGCACTCGACATCCTGGGTGGGCGTGCGCTGGTTTCCAAGGCGGAAGGCATGTCGAATTTGTTCGGCCCAACGCTCGTCGGCCCGACCGGCGGGCCAAACCTGGGCGACCACCGCGCCGCGCCCGACAAAGCGCCCCGGCTGGCGCAGCAAGCGGATGACCAGGTCGTTTTCCCGGGCCAGGGTAAAGATGGTCTCCAGATCAGCGTATTGGATGTAGCCGGAGTCCCTCACACGAACCGGACAACCATCTGTCTCCAGCAGGGGTTCCGGTGCGCTCTGACCGGTTTGCCTTTGGCTATCACCGTCCCAGACCTCATCCGGCATCTCGGCAAGGACCACGTCCCGCAACTGTACGCCCGCCGCAGCCGCGATATTGGGGGCTTGGAGCATGGTGCTGATGTGCTGGACGAGCAAGATCAGCGAGGCAAAGGCGGCCATCATCAAGAGCAATCCAAGCGTAGCCGTGAGTTGAGGCCCTCCAGGCTCTATGGGCAGCTCTATCTCGAGCGGAGGCATGGAAGTGGCAGCCGTGATGCAGTAGACAAACGTAGCCGCAAACATGCCCAGGACGAGTTGGGTGGTGCGATCGCCCAGGAAAACGCGCAGCAAGCGCGAGCCGTACTGGGCCGCTACGGTCGAAAGGGGCAAGGTGAGCAGCGTGAATACCACCCCGGCGGTGGCCAGGGTGGTGGTGGCAATGCTTACCAGGGTTGTGCGCAGTTCACTGATACTGCCCGACAGGACGAGGTTGCTATCCTGTAGCATCTCGTTGGGGATGCGCAGATCTACCCACTGCATCGCCCGGGCCAGCACGATCGCTGCCGCAGACATGACCAGTGGGGCGAACCAGAAGCTCACCCTGAGGCGATCCCAGGTATAGCGGACTGTGACCCTTCTCATGGCGCGTGTTCTCATGCGGCACCTCTGTTTGGAACGGGATCTCGCTCGCCTGCCGGCGGAACAGGAGGTGTGTGCGCCGGCAGCCAGCCCCGACCCCACCTCCAGTCAGTCATTGTTTCCTCTTTTCCGGGTAATTCTTTCGCCGGAGACGCTATGTCGTGCCAAAGCGCGCGTGATACGCCGTCACCGCCGCGCGCACCGACGGATAGATGCTTTCCTTGCCGATCCGGGTCGTCAAACCCGTCGCCTGCAGGAGGTCACGCAGCGGCCCGTTCGCACGCGCAACCCACAATTCGACGCCGAGCCGCTCCAGGCTCGCATCCAGATTCTCCAGCGCCTCCGCCGCCGTCGAATCGAAATCACTGATCGCTTCCGAATCGAGCACAACACATTTTAACCCCGCACCGGCGTTGGTGACAAGTTCTTCCAAGCGCTCGGTAAAGAACGCCGCGTTCGCAAATACCAGCGGCGCATCAAATCGATAGACGATCAGTCCGGGCTCGGTCAGCGTCGTCGTCTTGTCGGCGACGCCGCGATACACGGTGCCGCCGCTGGCGTCCACCTCGTCCAACAGTGCATCGTGCGGCCGCGAGATGTGATAGATGACGTTGATCAGCGACAGCATCACCGCCACCAGAATGCCCTGCAGGATGCCCACGGTGAGCACGCCGAACGCGGTCACCACCGCCAGCCAGAACTCGGCGGGACGCACCTGCCGCAGGAAGCGAAAAGCCGCCACGTCGATCAAGCCGAGCGAAGCGACGATGATGATCGCGCCCAGGGCGACGGTGGGCAGCGGCGCCAGCAATGGCGTAAGAAAGAGCAGGAAGATGATGGTGAGTGCGGCGGCAATGATCCCCACCCACTGCGATTTGCCGCCCATCTGATCGGCGACGGACGTGCGCGACGCGCTGAGTGCGGCCGGAAACCCGGTCAAGAAACCGGCACCGATATTGGCCATACCGATGGCCACGAATTCCTGGTTGGCATCGATCTTCTGGCCGTGTTTTGCCGCAAAGACACGCGCGGTCAGGATCTCGTCCGCGTAGATCAGGATGGTGAGGGCCAGGGCGGCGGGCAGCAGGGCAAAGATATCTTGAAGGCTGACAGCCGGAATCGTCAGCCTCGGCAGTCCGGCCGGCACCGCGCCGACGATGGCCACGCCCTTGACCTCCAGATCGAACAGGGCAGAGGCGACAATGGCCAGGACGACGACGATGAGCGGGCCGGGCAGCTTACGATTCACGCGGCGCATGATGAGCAGCGCCGCCATGCAGACGACGCCGATGGCGACGGTGAGCAGGTGCGCTTCGTCAAGGCGGCTAATGAGTTCCGCAACCTGCCGGAAGAACTGGTCGCTCTCCAGCCTGATGCCGAACATCTTGCCCAATTGGCTGCCGATGACAATAAGCGTCGCGCCAAAGATATAGCCCACCAGGATCGGCTTGGACAAAAAGTCGGTGATGAACCCCAGCCGCGCCACGCGAGCGAGCAGCGCCAGGACGCCGACAAGGATCGCGGTCAGCGCCGCGAGTGCGGCGTAGCGCGCCGGGTCGCCGCGCGGCCAGCGGCGCAACGGCGGCGGCGGTCATGATGGCACTCGTCGCTTCAGGCCCCATGACGACTAGGTTGGAGGTGCCAAAGAATGCGTACATCACCATCGCGCCGAGCGCAACGTACAGCCCCGCGACGGGAGTCACTCCGGCGAGATCGCCATAAGCCATCGCCGATGGCACGAGCACCGCAAACACCGTGACCGCCACAATGAGTTCGGTGCGGAGCAGTGCGGGATTCACGCCTCGAAAGAGGGCGAGGCCGGGAATGAAACGTGCAATACCGCTGGATGGTGGTGCCGGGTTCTCCATTCATCACCCCTCGTAGTTTGTTTGCTACTCTGCATCCTGGAGAGATTGCGTCTGCCTTTCGGCGCGGCGGGAGGCGAGCAGCACCACGAGCGCGGTCAGCAAGGCGCTGGCACCTACGGCGACGGCAACTACGGCCGCGGTTTCCTTTTGCACCAAGACCAACGTAAAGAGCGCCGCGAACAATGGCGCCTTCAAAGCGGCAACAAGTGCGCCCGCCATCGTCGCTGCGACGGTTACCGCAACTGGAATACCGGGAAAAAGAAGATCCAATGCCAGGCCCAGGGCGATGCTGGCAAACATGATGGGGAAGATGTAACCGCCTTTCCAGCCTGTGGAGAGTACCAGGGACGTGGCGAACAGTTTGGAAAACCCCAACACGATCAGCATCACCACGCCGATCTCCGCCGCATGGGCGATCAACTCGGCCGTTTCTGACTCGCCCGAGAAGAGCGTAAGCGGCAAGAGGGCGCCGATGATCCCCATGCCCAGACCGCCGAGTAACCCGCGCAGCACTACGCGCTCCTTCATGGCCTGAAAGAGTTTTTGCAAGCGCCTGAGCAAGAGCATGAACAATAACCCGACCAGACCACCGACTACGCCCAGCGGTACAGCGACAGCCATATCCACCAGTCGGGGAGCATACTCCGGGAACTTGTACAACGTCTCGAAAAAAGCCCCGCTGAACAAGACAAAGACCACCGTTGACACGGCCGAGGCCAGCAGGCTGGGAAAAAGCGCCCAGAAATAGAGGGTCGGTCCCGTCACTCCGCCTTGGGCTGACTCCAAACCCAGCAGCGCCCCGCCGAACGGATTGGTGATAAAGGCAGCCAGCATGCCGCTCAAGCCGCCGTAGCCCATCGCGCGCGTCTGCTTATCGTCGAGCTTGAGTCGATCTGAAGCCCAGGTCCCAATCCCACCGCAGGCATCGGCCAGGGGCGCCTCAGGCCCCAGGCTGGCGCCGGCGACGAGGGATACCAAGGCGGTAACGACGATCCCGGGGGAGTGACGATAGTCAAAGCGCCCCGTCTTGCCGAATTCGAGCATGAGGTCGGCAAAAATCGCGTTGTGATCCCCAAAGATCTTGACCAGGAGACCGACCAGTAGGCCGCCGAGAGAACAGACAATGATAGTAAAGAGGCGAGGATCCATGCCCAGCGCCTGTGCGGCTTCCGTCCACAGCACATGCGTACCTTGGTGGACGAGGGCGATGAAGGCAAAAGTCACCACGGCGCTGATTACGCCCAACAAGGCTACCAGCGCCATGAGTTTGACATAGGGTCCCGGTCTGGCTTGTGGGTCGATCATGGTCACGCCTCCTGCTTCTGGGCCGTGAACGCCTCTTCGGTGAGGAGCCCCTGGGCGCGCTCAGGCCCAGGGGCTCTAAATGGTAGAAAGGAACGTATCGAGTGTCAGGATATTGCCTCCTGTTTGCGCGAACAAGTTCGCCCTTGATCAGCGCAGTCATGCGTTCGCTTGTTGATTGCGCCCTGGCCGCCAGCGTATGCCCACCAGTGGGTAGACCAGCAGTAGAACAGTTTGGAGCAGGTACAAGCCGATGGCTACAGCCGGCACGATGAGCGCCAATGCAACAGCAATGGAGTTCACGCCGATGGAGATCCAACGCTGCTTGGTGATCCGTCGCAAGGCTTCATCCGTGACGTCGTCCGCCACCAGGGATGGCTCCCGGGTGATGTAGCGGATGAGAAGACTGAGCGTTACGGTCGCGAGGAGAAAGTTGATGCCGTACACAAACACCGCGACACCAACGTTTGGACTGGACAGGTGCGTGACCATAAGTGTTGTCGTGAAGGGCAGGAGGGCGACGAGCAGCAACAGCAGCAGGTTCACTCCGTTGGCAACGGTGTCCCCGCGCTTCATGAGCTTGGTCAGCCCAGAGTGCGTCAACCAGATGCCGCCAATGAAGGCGAAACTCATAATATAGCCGAGAAAGTCGGGCCATGCTTCCAGCAATGCCGGGATCAGAGGAACATCTGGAGGCGGAACGGGGAGCTCGAGTACCAGCAGCGTGATGGCGATGGCAAAGACGCCGTCAGAAAACGCGCTAAACCGGTCTTTTGCCGGATACAAGCCCACCTCTGACGGCTTGGTGCCGTTGCTTTCGGAAAGTTGCATCGTTTCGTTGTGCATGATTGCCTTCCTGTCAGATAAAGGATGTGGCTGAAGTTGCTATGTTTCTGCCGATTGGCTGAGTTCATTCTCGATAGAGCGCACGGCTGCATCCACGGTTGAAAATAGATGATCGGCGCCGATCACATCGAGCAAACCAGTCTTTGCGCTGAACGCCAACACGGCATCTTGTACCTCGGCGAAATAGGTCAAGATCCCTTGATTGTGTAGCTTCTTGACGAGGCTTTCCAGCATGTTGGAACTGGTGATATCCAGCCCACTCTGTACCGCGGCGTCAAAGAGCACGGCCGTCACCGGTTGGTCCGACTCCTTGATCATGTCCATTACCTTGTCGCGGACCGTCAAAGCATTGGCATAGTAGATCGGCGCGTCAAGCCGCAAGATGAGTACGCCAGGCACGGGCACGCTCTCAGGATGGCGGGCGACGGCCGAGTATGCTCCGGCAGCATCAGGCGCTTTCCCCAAACGAGACAGATGCGGACGGCTGGATCGATAGACGATGAGCAGCAGCGCACTCACCAGCCCGACGAGCATGCCTTGCAGCACCCCGATAAAGATCACGCCGGCAAACGTCAGCAGACCCAGCGCGAATTCCGGGCGCGATACAAGGCGCGCGCGCTGCAACTTGCGCGACGCGACAATGTGCCACAGGGCATGAAGGATCAGGGCTGCCAGTATCGTTTCGGGCAAGTTCGTAAAGAGCGGCGTGAGGAATAACAGCGTCAGTATCACCGCGACCCAGGCGACGAGGCCCACAACCTGAGATCGCCCGCCGGCGCCATCATTCACGGCCGAAGGCGCCATACTGCCGCCCGCAATCTGTCCGCCAAACAGGCCACTGGCGAGATTAATGACGGCGGAGGCATTCAGTTCCTGATTCGGCTCAATCTCATAATCGTGCTCGTCTGCATATTGATGCTCAACGCCCAGCGTTTGGCTGAAGGCGACGAGCAAGACCCCGATCGCCGGCACGATCATGAGCGGCAGCGCCGTCCAGGACACAGCCGGCAAGCCAAAAGAGGGCAGGCCTTTGGGCAAAACACCGACGACCTCTACGCCATAGTTGGCGCTCAGGTTGAGAGCCGCGCTCAGGACAATCGAGCCGAACAAAACGATCAGTCCGGCTGGTATCTTTTTGTTCCAGCGTGGTATTAGAATCAAGAGTGCCAGCGCGCCTGCCCCCAGGGCAAAGGTGACCCAATTGGCCTCCGGCAATTCACGCAGAATGCCAAAAAACTTTTGCACCGTATTGCCCGCAGGTTTCTCCACACCGAAGAGCTTGTTGAGCTGCCCGACCATGACAAACACGGCCAGGCCGGTCACAAACCCATCCAATACCGGTTTGGACAGAAACTGGGTGATGAAACCAAGGCGCGCAAGGCCGGCGACCAGAAATACCGCGCCGACAACCAGGGTAAAGGCAACGGCATACTGTTGGTACATCGCTGGATCGATGTCCGCCCCGCTGGCGACGATCCCGGCCGCGACCATGACCGCGGTCACCGACGAAGCGATCAGGGCGGCCGTGGCCGAAGTCGGCTGGACAATGAGGTGACGCGATGTCCCTAGTACGGCGTACAGGAGCAGCGAAACCACGAGGGTGTAGAGGCCAAACTGGGGCGGCAGGCCGGCAACGCCGGCGTAGGCCATGGATTCAGGCACGATCAATCCCCACACGGTCAGCCCGGCGATGGCGTCCGCGCTCAGCCAACTGCGATCGTAGGCGGGCAACCATGATAGGATTGGAATACTGCGTTTGAGCCAGGAAGTTTCCATCGAGATCACTCCTTTACTTGGTACTCGCGCTCATCAATCTTCTGGGTGCTTCGTATGTTCTCAACAATCCGGCGGAGGGCGGGTTGTGTACCGGCGGCTTCACCGCCCGTACACAACCCACTCCATTCTTTGAGAAGATACCGCCATCTTGAGCAGTCTGGCAGTAGCGAGTGATTGCGCTAGGAATTGGTTGCGTCGGCCTCGCCAGACGCTTCATCCTCTTCGGCAATGGCGACGACGTCGGCGATAGCGGCGCCTTCAGCCGTGATCACGCCTTCTTCGACCGCTACACCCTCTGCGGTCGCCGCAGCGACCTCATAGGCAGCGCCGTCAGCCGTGATCACAGCCGCGCCGACAACCACTGCATCGTCAGTGAGCACTGCGCCCACGACTTCGACGCTCTCCGCGTCGGCGGCGATTTCCTTGATAGCGAGCCCTTCCTCGCTCAGGAGCAAACCGATGGCCACGCTCTTGCCCTCTCCGAGACGCTCCGAGAGTTCGGCGGCCAGATTGCTGACGGTCGCACGGATATTCTCGATGGGCACCTGCTGCTGCACCGCTTTCAGGAAATCATGGCTGGTAATGGCGGCGACGGCAGAGGTTCCCGGCTGCAAGGCCACGCCGACCGTATTCAGGCTTTCGTTCCTAAAGCCTGAATCTCGATGTGCTGCTGCGGCGCCAATGGCTGCTCCGGCGCTGGCGCCAAGCGCGACACCCGCCGGTCCGCCCAGAATGCCCAGAACGCCGCCGACAAGCGCGCCAACGCCAGCGCCTTTACCGGTGCTCATGTCACCTGTCTCGTGATAATGGACCTTGCCTTGGGCATCCTGCTTGATGACAGCGGCATCTTCGAAGTAGAACTGCTGTTGTTTCTTGGCGTCTTTCATCGCATCCAGCGCCTGGTCAGCGGCGTTTTCATCGGTAAACGCTACCACCAGGAATCCGACGGCGGGCACGGCCTCCGGTGCTGCATCCTGCGGTGTTGCGGTCTGCTGGTCTGAATCGCTCATGATAATTCTCCTTGATTGAATGATGGTTGGTTTTCCACGAATGCTCAATCTTTCAAGCCTTTCGTGCATTGAAGGTTGGAAATCCACTTTCTGAAACGGAGAAGCGGCGTTTCACCTGTTGTTATTGATCGGCGCGCTCTTGAAGCGCTTCGCCTGCTGCAGCGGTCGCTTCGCCTACACCCATCTCTTCGGCGCCAGCGGCGATTTCGGCCACACCGGCCTCGGCGGCTTCTCTGGCCACAGCGCCTGCGACAGCAGCCGTTGCCAATTCGTCGACGCCCTGGGCGGCCAAC
Source organism: uncultured Chloroflexia bacterium (assembly GCA_963700285.1). GTDB lineage: Bacteria > Chloroflexota > Anaerolineae > JAAYZQ01 > JAAYZQ01 > CAWANP01. Next base: position 1,380,996 of record CAVOXA010000010.1, read on the forward strand.
AAATCACTTGCCATCGCCAGTTCCTCACTGCGCTCGGCGGCTGCGTCGGCCACGGCCATCCGCACCATACCCTCGTTGATCTCGTCCTCGCCCATGGCTTCGATGTCTTCGCCCGTCTCCTCCATCGCGCCGGCCAGTGCTCGTGTGCCGACCGCACGCAGCAGTTGATCGACGGCGATCTCTTGCAGGCGCATGCCACGCATTTCCAGGAATGCGGCCAGCACCGGCATCTCCAACAGATCGGCCAGATCGGACACCGTCGACATCTCGCCGGCCATCCGCGCCAGTTCCATGCCACGGTCCAGATCGTCCCAACTCATCAGACCGACGAGCGCGCCCATCGCGCGCACGTCGCCGCCCTTCAGCAGCATGTCGACACCTTCCGTCACGTCCACCACGCCGGCTTCGCCGACGATGTCGCTCAACTGCTGCATGCGTTCGGCCGCTACCGCGGCATCGACCGATCGGGTCAGGTCACTGGCGCCGGCCGCGACTTCGGCCACGCCGACTGCGACGGCGGCTCTCGCCACCTCCAAATCTTGCGCGCCTTCGACCATGCCGGCAGCACCTTCGACTTCGGCGATCGTGCCGACGACTTCCAGTTCTTCGCCGGTCTCGGCCAACTTTGCCTTACTTACAGATACACGTTGTGACTTTGCCATTGGATTTGCCTCCTGAGTGAAACTGAGTGAATTGAGTGGGCTAAATGCCCGTTATTGCAAGCATGTCAGCGCTGGTTTCAGATGTTACCTCCTTTGCCTGGGTTGGCGCTGCCGCGTCCTACTCCCGGGCGGTTACATACAGCCCCAGGCTGGTCACTTTTCCTTCACGCACCTGGTGGCTGGAATGTGGGGTGGATATTTCAACAGTGTTCATCTACCTTCTCCCTGGAGGTGCAGTTACTTCGCTTGTACAGCCGGCGCATCCGGCGATACTTCCGGCGCCGCCGTCTCACCGCGTGAGCCCAACCACTTGGCCGTCGATATCAAGATTATCGGTAAGACAATGGACGCCACCAGCACAAATGGGAGCGCATTCGTGTTGGCAAAGTTTGCCAGGGTGACGACAAGGGCAGCCGACACATTGCGCTGCGCCGTGCCCAGGCCCGTTACATTGCGGACGCCTGGATCTCGGCCGCCAATCGCAAAGCCGATCAGTAGACTAACAAAGATAAAGAGCAGCAGCGCCAGGAAGCCCCACGAGCCGATCAGGCTGATTACGTTGGAGGCATTCAGCCCCAGCCCGACCACCAGCAGGATCAGGATTCCCAGGCCGCCGATCTTGTTCATTACCGGCTGCCAGTTTTTGGCCGTGTCGGGCGCGTGTGACTTGACCAGCAGGCCCAGTATCAGCGGGATCAGCATCAGCACGATCAGCGACTTGGCAATAGCCGGCGCATCCACGTCAATGCCCTGCAGGAGCAGCGGTAGTACCAGGGGTAGGAAGAAAATGGTCACGACCATCAGGAGGGTCATCAACCCGACGGCAAGGGCCAGGTTGGCCTTGGCGCCTTGCGCCTCCAGGACCAGGAAGGGCGCGCCTGCGGAACAGGCCAGGATCATCAATCCGATCTTGAGCGAATCTTCGAGCGGGAGGATCCGCGAGATCCCATAGGCGAGGAGAGGTACCAGCACAAAGTTGGCCAGCAGCGCCAGGATCACCAGGCGCGCATTCTTCAACGGTTGGACGATCTGGGACAGGGTCAGGCCCAGGCCCATTGCCAACATGCTGCCCACGATGCCGAGCAGACCGGACACCTGGGCAATGATGGTCAACAACTCATTACCGGTCATGATCTATCCTCCTTGATTTCCAGCTCGCGGGAGCACGGAACATAGTTGGTTCGAGCCGTGCAAGCCCGTCGAGGGCTTGCACGGCTCGAACCAGTAAAAAGGGCCGGATCGAGATTACAGGTCCAGGGTATTGCTGAGTATTTCCAGCTCTGCCTCAGACGGAAGCCAGACCAGCTCGGGGTCGAGATCGTAGGTCCATGGAGCTGAGTTCTTCCACCCGTTCCGCATTCGTTTGCCGTGATAGACGCTTTCGGGGTCTTCCACCTTGTCCCCTTCAAAGCCATCAATGATGTTGTACAGGTTCGTAAAGCCGGCCTTGGCCAGCGCATTGATCGCCATGGCGCTGCGATCGCCCGACCGGCAGTGGACCAGGATCGTTTCATCCGGCTTGAAACGCTCTTTTACATGAGCGATGAAATCGGCATTGATCACCACAGAATAGTTGCCCTTGCCGGCATCCCAAGTGTAGGTGGGGAAGGCCAGCGGAATGTTCGCCGCCATCTCCGCATGGCCGATCAGTACGTACTCTTCGAAGGTGCGAACGTCAAGGACCTTGACCCGCTCAGGATCGGCCTTCCACATCTCGTAGGCCTCCCGGGCGGTTACATACAGCCCCAGGCTGGTCACTTTTCCTTCACGCACCTGGTGGCTTGAATGAGGGGTGGTGATTTCAACAGTGCTCATTTTCTAATCTCCTTTTTGGGTAGCCTCAATATGCTGCACGGCTTGATCAACGGTTGAAAACAGATGGTCTGCGCCGATCAGATCGAGCAAACCAGTCTTTGCGCTATACTCCAACACCGGTTGGTGCACCTCGGCGAAATAGGTCAAGAGTCCTTCTCAAGGTTGCGCATCAAAAGTCAGGATCCGGAAACGCTGGCTCCCGACCTTCAGTGAAGGCAAGGATGCCCTGGACACGGTCGGGATGGACTACCGAACGCCAGTGCTCATCCATCATGATCGCGATCGCCTGCTCGACAGGCTCGCCTTGCCCATTTTGAACGGCACGCTTTGACCGACTGTACCGCCGTGGGCGAGTTGTCCGCGATCTTTTCCGCGATGCTGAGCGCCGCACTCATGAGTTCGGCCCTGGGGTGGACCTCGTTGACCATTCCAAGCCGGTACGCCTCCTGGGCGGTGATCGGTTCCCCGGTCATCAGCATCTGCATGGCCTTCCCCGGCGGGAGGACACGCGGAAGGAAGACCGGCGAGCCGCCACCGGCGGACAAGCCGACCATTGCCTCAGGCTGGCCGAAGAGGGCGTCGTCGGAGGCGATGATAAAGTCCGTGCTGATGGCCATCTCGCAGCCACCGCCGTAGGCCATCCCGTGCACTGCGGCGAAGATCGGCCTGCGTAATTGGCGCAGCGTGTAGAGAACACGATCGAAGACCAGGCGCTGGCGCAGCCATTCCTCTTTTGTCATCTTGCTTGCGCTGGTACAGGTCGCCGCCGACGGAGAAGGCTCTGTCACCGGCTCCGGTCAGGATGGCGACGCGCACGGAGGGACGGGCCGCGATCGTCTCGAGGATCTCGATCAGTTGTGCCGCCAGTTCCGTCGTGATGGCGTTGTCGGCATGCGGCCGGTTGAGGGTGATGGTCGCCACGCGCCCGCCGGAGACGTATTCGACGAGCACGAGCTGATCAGGCTCGGCGACATCAGCCGGCGCACGGTAACCGAGCCGTTTCATTCGAGTATCTTTATTGTCAGTCATGTTCTCCCTCAATGTGTTTCTTTCACGTCGTCCGTTCGAGGTGTACGGCCCTCAGATCCAGGTCACGTCAACAGGCTTGCGCACAGGAATTCGGTGGTACTTTTCAGCCGGATAGCCAATCACGCACGTCGCATGCGGAATATAGCCTTCCGGCAGCTCCAAGCATCTCAATCAGAGGCGGGTAGCCTTGAGCGGCGGTGTTGATAGCTGCCGGTAAAAGTAGTTCCCAGACCGAGTCCAGGCGCTGCCAGTTGAATTTGGTGAATGGCAATCATGGCTGCCGGAGGGGCCGTCCGCTCATCTTTCGGGGCACAGGCCATGATGATGCACGGCGCCCCCCGCGAAATGCGATCCTGACCCAACTCCCACGGCTCGACAAACAATTCCAGATTGGCTTCTTCGTAGAGTGCCGGGTTCTTTTCCTTGACGGCTTTCATCCAGTCGATGGTCATCTCGGCTATCCGGTGAACCTTCGCCGGATCGTTGATCACGACCCAGTGAATCACCTGGCGGTTCGCTCCGTTCGGCGCATAGCGGGCCACATCCAGCAACTGCAAGACCTTTTCTTTTTCGATGGGCTTGTCTGATATAGCCACGAATGGAACGCCGCGAGATCAGGTACTGTCTGACCCGATCCCATCTGGGGATCAGATGAATATCGATCTCCTCGCAATCCTCAGGCCCCATCGAGCGCTGGTGCATGGCTCCGGTCGGACAGATGGCGACGCAGTGGCCGCAGTCAATACAGAGATCCCATCCGTTTTCGATGGGGACGGGGAAATCCTCCTTGGTAATCAGACCGCCCGGACAGGCCCGGATGCAAGCGCCGCAGGTGATGCATAGATTCTCGTCAACTTTGATCATGGTGTCGAGTTGATAGGTTGGTTCATCTTTCCTCCATGTTCGATGGCATTTAGCGTCAGTATTCGTCAGTCTGCCTGCAATCTGACGCCGTGTTAGGCTTGGCCAGTCCCAGGATGCCTGTCTGCAGATTGTAAGGCTACCCGATTCGCGTGCCTTCTACCTCGAGCCCGCCGCCCCTCGGGAAGCTTGCTCCAGCTCGGCGCTGCCATTCCTCTTTGAGCACTTCCATCGCTGCCTGCTCCAGGAATTCCGGCGCTGCCCACTCGTCCACATCGAAGTCGTTCTTGATGTAGCCGTGGCTGAACATGAAGTCCTTGCCGATCTTGATGCACTCCAGGTTCTGCGCGCTCAGGCTCGGCACCATGTCGACGTCCTTGATGCCCTGGTAGGTGTGCTCGGCATCCAGGTAGAACGTCTGCCGGTTGAGGATGACTGCGGCGGCGTGCTTGTGCGCGTTCGCCCAGCTGCCCGACCTTGACCATGGCCTTCATGTAGGCGACGACGAGCTCGGGGTGCTCGTCGGCCATCACCTCGGTGCAGGTGATGACGGCGGGGGTGTTGGCAACCTGAATCGTCCAGTCCGGGAGCTTGGACAGGTCGAAGATGGCCTTGATTTCGCCCGTGGCCTCCGAGAGCTGTCCTAATTGTCCCATCTGGTTGTAGATGGCATCGACGGTCCCGTTCAGCAGTGCCTTCTCCAACGGACGGAAGGCATAATCGTGCTTGTGGTCGCGGCGCATCCACAGTTCCGAGGGGTTGTTCATCGGCGGCAGCAGCATCTCGGGCTTGTCATACCAGTCATCCGGGTAGGGGAACTCGACGATCTCAATATCATCCATGGTCATGTCGTTCAGCATCAGGATATTTTCGATGCCCATGTGCTCCTGGATGCGCCACCAGTCGTTCTTGATGGTGTTGAGGCTCTTGGTGATGCCGATCTTCTTGCCCTTCAGGTCCTTCACGCGGAAGATCTTGTCGCGGGCGCGCACCTGCATCACCCCGCCCTCGTAGACCCAGGTCGCCCCCAGCAGCACGGTGCGGCGGATGTCGGCGTGGACGTGCGATCGGCGGATACAGGCCGCCGAAGCGGATCAGGTTGTCGAGGTTGTGGACATAGTGCGGGTACCAGTTGTTCTCGGGTGCGTGGCGGAAGTAGGCGTACTCGACGCCGATCTTCTTGAACTCTTCACGGCACCAGCCCAGTTCCTGGTCGACGTTGTTGGCGGATACCATGGGGCAGTTGGTGAACCACACCTCTTTCCAGTTCAATGGTACTGTGGTGGAAACTCTTTCTGTAGGCATAGCTTGCTCCTTTTTTGTGACTACTGGTTTTGAGATTTTCGAGAGATTTCCGGGAAAACAGGCGGTTGGTTCGCCGCTTTGGTCTTTTGCTTTCTCAGTCATCGCCGCTTTCTCCGTTCATTCGGTTGCTCATCACCGGACCGGCGGTGATGGCGGGTTGTTTTGACCAGGCCCGGCCGCCTGGACAACCTGGCCTATGGCATGCCGCTCTCATGTGCCTCTGTCTAGCACCTCCTTTCCGCACCAGCGGAATCCCGCCTCGCGAAGGGAGACGTCTTGCCCTGCTTGATCCAACCCTTTGGTTTGATCTGGCTGCTTTCAATCATCTCAACACCCTCTTCCCGTGCGAAGTCAGCATGCGCATGCCGCGCCGGCTTGGGAATTCGGCCAGCACCGGCATTTCCGGCAGATCGGCCAGATCGCTGACAGTTCCTCAACGCCGCTGGCGGTATCACCGCAGCCGGCCGCCTAGTCCCACCACGGGACGATCGGCCCGCAGGCGCGCACAGGACGGGCAGAGCTCACGATCGAGGAGGGCCGCCATGTGATCCGGCAGGCGCTGCCGGACGAACTCCCGGTGCGCAGGCGTCTGCGTCGGCGCACCACATTCGCTGCAGGCCAGCAGCGGCTGTTCGCGCACGACGGTTCCGGTGATGATCGTGCGCCGCACCCCGTCCCGATCCTCGAGGTGGATCGCGCCCGTCGGGCAGACCTGCGTACAGGCGCCGCAGCCGATGCACAGCTCCGCAGGCCGCGTGAAGTCGAAGTAGGCGAGCCGGCCGGCCGTCGTGTCGGCCATGCGCAGCGCCTCGACGCCCATCTCGCTGCAGGCGGCCATGCACAGGCCGCAGCCGATGCAGATGTCGCAGCGCAGGCAGCGGCGGGCCTCGTCGTGCGCCATGGCGTCGGTCAGGCCCTCCTCGATCTGGACGTAGTTGCCCTCGCCGAGGACCTCTTCGACGGTCCTTTCGGGCATCGATGGCACGGCGCAGGTGGGTGCGATCGTGCGCCACGACCTCCAGGGGAACCACCTCGGCGTGGCGCACCGGCTGGCCGACGGCGGCGTCCATGGGCGCCCCGCGCAGCCAGGCATCGATGGAGGCCGCGGCGATCTTGCCGGAGCGGATCGCCTCCACGGCCGTCCGCGGGCCGTGCTGCGCGTCGCCGCCGGCAAAGACGCCCGGCACCTTGGTCATCAGGGTCTTCGGGTCCGCCACGATGAAGCCGCGGGTGATTTTCGACCTCGCTGCCATCGAGGATCGTCAGGTCGGTGCCCTGACCGGTGGCGAGGATCACGTGATCGGCTTCGAGCGTCAGCAGGCGGCTGTCGTCGAAGACTGCGGATCGAAGCGGCCGTTCTCATCCGTGTCCGCTCGCAGAACTGCAGGGTCACCTCGCCATCCTCATCGATGCGCACCGGGCCCCAGCCCGGGTGCAGCTGGACGCCTTCGGCGACTGCGATTTCGATCTCGTGCGGGCTGGCCGGCATGTCGCGGCGCTTCTCGAGCGAGGTCAGGTCGACGTGCTGCGCGCCCTGCCGCAGAGCCGTCAGGGCGACGTCGATGGAGACGTTTCCGCCGCCGATGACGACGACCCGCGGCCCAACGCGCACCGGCTCACCGCTGCGCACGGCGTGCAGGAAGTCGATGCCGCCGAGCACGAAGGGCTGATGGACGCCTTCGATCGGGATCAGGCGCGCCCGCTGGGTGCCAAGGCCGAGGAACACGGCGTCGTAGTCCTTGCGGAAGGCCTCGAGGCTGTCGATCGGGCGCTGGTGTGGATTTGGACGCCCAGCACCCGGATCTGGTCGATCTCCTGGTCGAGCAGATCGGGCGGCAGGCGGTAGGCCGGAATGCCGTAGCGCAGCTGCCCGCCGGCCTTCTCCAGCGCCTCAAAGACCTCGACCTCATGACCATAGGTGCGCAGGTAGTAGGCCGCCGTGAGACCGGACGGACCGGAGCCGACGATGCCGATGCGCTTGCCGGTAGCGGGCGCGATCTCGGGCTTCGGGTAGCCGCCCTCGGCAAGGCAGTGCTCAGCCGCCTTGGCCTTCAGCGGCCGGATGAAGACGGCACCGTTGCTGCCGCCGCGCACGCAGGCGGATTCGCACGGCGCCGGGCAGACCAGGCCGCAGGTCAGCGGCAGCGGGTTGTCGCGCCGGATGACCTCGATGGTGGCGCGATAGTCGCCGTGGCCGAGGTGGGCGATGAAACTCGGGATGTCGATGTTGGCCGGACACGTGCGGTGGCAGGGCGCCGCGTGGTGCTCCAGATCCAGGCAGAGTCCCTCCGGGCAGGACTCGCGCCGGACATGGCTTTCCCACTGCTCGCGGTAGTAGCGCAGGGAGCTGCCCAGCGGCCAGGCGGCCGCCAGCCCCTGCGCGGCGAGCTCGAGCGCCACTTCGTCGAGCGCGGCGAGGTGTGCGGGCTCACCGCGGCCGAGGGTGATCTCGGCGGTCAGGCGCGCGGCGCGCGCCAGCAGCGCGCGCACCGGCGGCGCTTCGCCTTCGGCGAGCTGCCAATGGCGATAGAGCGCGCGGCGGGTCTGCTTGACGACGCACACGCCCTCGGCCATCACCATCAGGCTGGACGGCGCCGGGATGATGCTCGCCGGACGCGAAAGAGAGCGGATCGCACGACAGGTCCGCCTCGGAGAGCGGCAGGAAGCCGCCCAGGCCGTCGTCGAAGACAAGCACCGGATCCTGCACCTTCCACCTCGACGCCGCCGCCCCAGTCGTCGATCTGGCGGCGCAGGTTCCCGGCGCGCCGAGCTCGACCAGGCCGCGCTGCTTCATGCCGCGCCGCAGCGTCAGCAACGATGCATCGAGGTCCGAGGCGCCGGCGAACAGCAGGGCGATCCGGCACCAGGTCTCCGGCGTGTGGATCAGGCGTGACCCATCGCCGGGCTGTCGCTCTCCCCAGCAGCTCGGCCGGCTGTTGCGCGTCACCTCCACCTGCCGGCGAGGAACGGCGATCTGGGCGAGCGAACGGATGGCGTCGACCGCATTCAGGAAGGCCGCTTCGTGGCCGGTCAGCTCGGCCGGCAGGCGCAGCTCGATCTTGTGGCTGTCGCGCAGGCCGAGTGCGATCAGCACGCCCTCGGCCAGCAGCCAGGGAGCGCCGTCGAGAACGGCGGCCGAGCCGCGCGCCCGCACGTCGAAGGTCGGTCGCGTCGATCACCAGCACCGAAGGCCCGCGGCCGCGCAGGAATTGCCGCCAGGCGAGATAGACCGGTTCGCCGGCGCCTCCGCATTCGGCCAGGCCCGACTCCTGCACGACGCTGCAGGCGCTGCATGGGCGTCAGGGACTGGGCCTGCGTATAGCCCGGCAGCGCGCCGGCGAGGGTCTGCGCCGGCGGCACGGCGCCCGCCAGGGTGGCGGCGCCTGCGTCGAGCCACGTCGGCAGCATCTGGAGCTCGCTCATGGCTCCTCCTGACCGCCATCCAGCGGCTCGGCGATGATATGGCGGGCGTAACGCTCGCGGCGCGGATCCGGGACCTCGCTGGCGACGCCGAAGGAGAGGCAGCCGGTCACGCACTTGGTGACGCAGGCCGGCTGCAGCCCGGCATCGACGCGATCCATGCAGTAGTCGCACTTGACCGCCTTGCGCGTGACCGGATCCCACTGCGGCGTGCCCCAGGGACAGGCCGCGATGCAGCTCTTGCAGCCGATGCAGAGGCTGGACTCGACGAAGACGATGCCGTCCTTCTCACGCTGCTGCATGGCGCCGGTCGGACAGGCCCTGACGCACCACGGTTCCTCGCAGTGGAAGCAGGGCATGAAGACGATGCGCATGCGCGGCTGTCCGCCGACGTCGATCGGGCCGAAGGTGATGATCTTGCACGGGTCCGGGCCGGGGCCGAGGTCCTTGTTGGTCTTGCAGTGCACTTCGCAGGCCAGGCAGGCGATGCAGTTCGCTTCGTCGTGGTGAAGGATGTAGGTGCTCACAGGTTACCTCCTTCCGCCACCCGGGCTTGATCTGGACGATGGTCTCGGTCAGCGCACAGCCACCGCCGGCCGGGTCGAAGTCGTAGAGCTTGCCGTGCTGCAGGCGCTGGTCGGCCACGCCGAGGCCGAGGGCGCGCGTGGCGAGCGGCACCGTGGCGCCGTAGCCGTGCAGCATGAAGACCGCCTCCGGATGGATCCAGGGTGTCACCCAGGCCTTGATGCTGCCGGCGTAGCTTCCACCTCCATCGGATCTCGACGGTATCGCCGTCGCCGATACCCAGCGGCCGTGGCGCGGTCGGGGTGGATCCAGAGCACCTGTTCCGGCGCGATCTCGTTGAGGATCGGGTTGTTGAGGGACTGGCCGTGCGCCAGGGTCGCCGTCCTCCCGAACAGCAGGTGGAAGCGGTCGTCGGCCGGCGCCGCCTTGGCCTCGTAGGGCGGCAGGCTGGGCAGCCCGGCCTGCTTCAAGACCTCGCTCTCGATCTCGATCTTGCCGGAGGGGGTCGGGAACTTGAGCTCGTCGCGCGGCATCAGCCTCGGCGCGTTGGCCAGGCTGACGAACCCCTTCTCGCGCATCTCGGCCACGGTGACACCGGTGCCCTCGAGCTGGTAGTTCCAGAGCTCCTCGATGGTCTCGAAGTCGAGCGCCTCCTTGATGCCCATGCGGCGCAGGATCTCGCGGAAGATCCACCAGGCCGGACGGCTGTCGAAGCGCGGGGCGATCGCCTGGTCGCGCATGGAAAAGATCGGCACCGGGCCGTTCATCTGGCACAAGATATTGGCGCGCTCGAGGTAGGTCGCCTCGGGAAGGATGACGTCGGCGAACCAGCCCGTCTCCGAATAGCGCACGTCGATGGAGACGAGCAGCTTCAGCTTGTCCAGCGCGCGTTTCGCCGCCTCGGTATCGGGCATGCCGGTGATCGGATCATGGCGGTAGGCAAAGTAGGCGCCGATGCCGTAGGGCTGCGCCGTCTCCATGGCGGCGAAGGCCTGGTGCAACATGCCGATGTCCGGATCCCACTGCGGCCTGGTGGTGCCGGCGCCGTCCACGCGCGGCTCCTCGACTTTGGGCACACGGGCGGTCAGATGGTTCAGGCCCTTGCGGCCGTAGTGCTCGGGTGACTTGGCCAGTATGAACCCACCCGGGATCTCGATGTTGCCCATCAGGACATTCAGGATCAGCGCCGTGCGGCTGACGTGGAACGACTGCTTGTGACGCGCCGTCATCCAGCCCGGATGAAAGATCACGTGTGGCGCATCGGCGGCGATCTCTTTGACGAAGGCGCGCAACTGCTCGGCGGGGACGCCGGTGTGACGCTCCTGCCATTCCGGCGTCGTGTCCTTGACCGCCTCGCGCAGATAGTCCATGCCGGAGACGAAGCGAGCGACAAAGTCCTTGTCGTACGCCTCCTGCTTCAGCACCTCGTGGATGATGGCGAGGTTCAGCGCATAGTCGCTGTTCGGGCGCACCTGCCAGTAGCGGGTGGCCTTGCAGGCGGTGAAGGTGGCGCGCGGATCGATGTAGGTGACGCGCATCCCGTTGGCCAGCGCGGCCATGAAGGCCTTGGCCTCCTTGACCATCAGCGACTCGATGATGTTGCGGCCGTAGAGCACGAGGTGCTTCACGTGCCCCAGGTCGGGGATGAGCCCCTCGTGGCTGAAGCCGAAGAGCGTGAGCGCCGCGTTGTGTACGTTGCCGCTGCAGCCGGCGTCGTGGTTGAAGTAGTTCGGCGAGCCGAGCGCCTGCACGAAGGTCCGCGTCAGGTCGGTGAAGGGGCCGCCGCGATCGGAGAGCGCGATGCCGCGCCGCGCCGAAGGCATCGATCGTCTCGTGCAGCTTGTCGGCAATGTAGTCGAGGGCCTCGTCCCAGGACGCGCGCCGCCACTGGCCGCCGCCGCGCGGGCCCATGCGGATCAGCGGCGTCTGCGGCCGCTGGTCGTCGCCGTACTCGAGAGCCAGGCCGGCCGAACCCTTCGCGCAGAGGCTGGCGCCGATGGCCTTGTCGTGCGGATTGCCCTGCAGCCAGACCGCCCGCCCGTCCTCGACTGTCACTTCGATCGGGCAACGCACCGCGCACATGCCGCACATGCTGTAGACCGTGCGTCGGCCCGGAGCGCCCACAGCCTGCTACGTTAGGTGCCATGGTGGAACTCATTGCGGTCTCCTTTAGACGTCACTAAACTGAACGATGACCTTGATGTCATCGGGTTCTCGATCCAGCGCCTGTTTGAAAGTTCTCCGGTGTTTCCCGCCGGGTGATGAGGCGCTCCAGCCACTTTGGATCGGCGCGCGGCCAAGCATTCGACCGGCCTTGTACCAGTGCCGCCTGTTGGCATTGACGCTGCCGACGATCACGACGTTATTCAGCACAACCGCAGCCGCCACATCGGCCGTGGTCCCCTGTGCACCGCCGCTGCCTATGCCGGTGAGACAGACAACGCCGCCCGCCGCGACGCCGAGCAGTGAATCGATAGATGACCTTGCCGACGCCGGTGCACTCGATGATGACATCCGGAGCAGGGTCGATATCGGCAACCGTGCCGGTGTGGTAGGTCGCGCCGAGAGCGCGTACGAGATCCGGCTTCGGTCCTGACTCGACCCGGTCAAGAACGTGGACGTCCAATCCGCGCTGAACCCCCTTGAGAGCGGCAAGCAGGCCGATGGGCCCCGCGCCCGTGATCAGGACGTTGCGCGGCTCCCAGTAGGATTGCCGGCCAAACCCGACCGCGGCGGCGCTTTCCCATGCCTTGGTGATGACGGTTGTCGGTTCGAGCAGTACGCCCAGTATGCCGAGCGCAGGATCGACCTTGATCGCATATTCGGGCTCGATGCGCCAGCGTTCGGACATGAAACCATCGATCTGTTTGATGCCGCGTTCCGTGTATTGGCCGTTTTGGCACATGTCCCACTCGCCCACCGCGCAGTTCGGGCACGGAACCGGGTCGGGACGGCGAACAATGCCCACGACCAGATCGCCCACCTTCGAGCCCTCTGGCCGGACCCGGGTCGATCACGCGGCCCAGAGATTCATGACCCAGCACGAGCCGCGTCTTGCCCGGAGGAGCCCAGCCATACTTGCCCTCCACCATCTCGGCATCCGTCCCGCAAACACCGACGGCAATGGCTTCCACGAGCACCGAGCCGTCCTGCGGATCCGGTTCGGGGATATCTTCCAATCGTGCAGTCCCCGGTTTCTTGGTTCAAGAGTAATCGCTTTCATCTTGTCTTCCTCGTCCTTTCTGGATCATGATGTTCGCCGGACCTGTTCCTAACGAAGGCAGGCGTTTTTCCATTTCAAGCGCCAACCAGTTGCAGGCAAACCGGCGTTGGCACACTGGCCACGTGCCCGGTTGCGGTCAGTTTCCCGGAATCTTGATCGATCCGGAACGTGACCACTGTGTCCGTATCCTGGTTTGCCACCAGCAGCAGCGCGCCGGATGGGTCAATGGCGAAATCGCGGGGCCCAATGCCCTGCGTCGATTCGTGCCCAACAACCGACAACTGGCCGGTCTCCTGGTCGACGGCATAGATGGCCAGGCTGTCGTGCCCCCGGTTCGAGGCGTACACAAAGCGACCGGAAGGCGCAACCTTGATTTCCGCACCCAGATTCTGTCCCTTGAAATCGTCAGGTACGGTTGAAATGGTCTGCACTGCCTCAAACACGCCCCACCGCTCCACGGTTTGGAAAACGGTGACTGTGGAACAGAGTTCGCTGATCACATAGATGAAGGGCCTGTGGGGGTGAAATGCCAGTGTCGCGGACCGGTGCCGGGCGGCATCTGCGTCCAGGGCGGGTCGCCTGGGATCAGCGTGCCCCGTTCCATATCGAGGCGGAACGCCATCAGCCTGTCCGTACCCAGGTCAATGGCCAGAATGAGGCTACGATAGGGGCTAGGCACGATCATGTGGGCATGCGGGCCTTCCTGACGATCAGGGATGGGCCCAGAACCGGAAAACTGAACGGTGTCGGTTGCCTCTCCCAGGCGCCCGTCTTCCCGGACCGGTAGAACGCACACGCTGCCGGTCTCATAGTTGGCCACCAGGCAGTACCGTCCTTCCGGCTCAATGCTGGCATAGCAGGGTGCCAGACCGTGGGTCGATTTCTGGTTCAGATAGCTCAGGTGCCCGGTCACCGGATCGATGGCAAAGGCGCTCACCGTCCCATGCGGGCCTTTGCCGCCGGTGATCTCGTTGACAGCGTACAGACGGCTCTGGTCCGGCGAGAGCGTCAGGTACGAAGGGTTGATCGTGCCGGCGCCGGTCACGGTAGCGGCATAGGTCAACTCGCCTGAAGCCGGATCCAGGTGGTAGACGTAGAACCCTTTGGCTTTCCCGTCAACAAATGACTCGCGCCGGGTATAGGTGCCAATGTAAGCGGTGAACCCTGTCTGGATGTGTCATATCTCAGCTTCTCCCTACACTCCCTTCTCGCTTGTTGTGACGCTGCGTGCGACCAGGATCACGGCCGAACGTGCCTCTGTCAAGCACGTGCTTGCGCCGTCGGACAGAAACACCGGCGGATCGACGAAATCCTCCGGGGCTGGCCGTCCGGTGTCGACCAGGCGAGCCCACCGCTGCCCCTCGGGCAAGTGCGGGCAGCTCAAATTCCAACGGCTCCCAATAGGCATTGAGCAGCACATGGAGGTGCTCCTCAATTGCTGGATCGGTCGGATTCAGAAGCTCAAAGGCCAGGCTGTGCGAGTTTTCGCCCCAGTCAGGTTCGTTCAAGCGGACCCCGTGCCAGATGACGTCGGTCCCTGCTGGGTTCAAACCAATAGCGCCGGTCGCGGTAAGAGCTGGCTGCCCTGGCGGAAACGGAGGAGGCCGCTCACAAACCGGAACAGATCGCCGTGCTGCTGTCAACCCGGCTCCAGTCAAACCAACTGATCTCGTTGTCCTGGCTGTAGGCATTGTTGTTGCCCTGCTGGGTGTGGCGCACCTCGTCGCCCATCAGGAACATGGGCCGGCCCTGCGACATGAGCAGAATGCGTAAAGAAATTGCGGATCTGGCGCTCGCGCAAGGCTTCGACGCTGCGGATCGTCTGTCGGACCTTCTAGCCCGCAGTTCCAGCTATCGTTCTGATCGTTGCCGTCCCGATTGTCTTCGCCGTTGGCCTCGTTGTGTTTGTCATTGTAGGAGACCAGATCGTTGAGGGTAAAGCCATCGTGGGCCGTAACAAAGTTGACGCTGCGCATGCGGATCCCGGTCGAGCTGCGAGAAGACATGAAAGCTACCGCTGACGGCATCGGCCAGGTCGCTAACCGTGCCTGTGTCGCCCTTGACGAAGCGACGCACGGTATCGCGGTAGCGGCCGTTCCAGACCGCCCAGCGGTCGCCGACGAAGGAGCCGACCTGGTAGAGGCCGGCCGCGTCCCAGGCTTCGGCGATGATCTTGGTCCCGGCCAGCACCGGGTCGGAATCGATATCCCACAAGATGGGCGGGGTCTTCAGGGGCTGATTGTCCTGACCGCGCGACAGAACGGAGGCCAGGTCAAAACGGAAGCCATCGACGTGCATCTGTTGCACCCAGTAGCGCAGGCTGTCCATGATCAAGCGCCGGACGATGGTGTGGTTGCCGTTGAGCGTGTTGCCAACCCCGCTATCGTTGATGTACTCCGCCCGGTTGTCCGGGTCCAGCAAGTAGTACACCGGATTGTCGATCCCCCGCAACGAGATCGTCGGGCCGTCGTGACTGTCCTCGGCCGTGTGGTTATAGACCACATCCAGGATGACCTCGATGCCGGCCCGGTGCAGGGCCTTGACCATGTCACGGAACTCATCCAGCGGCGCCAGCCAATCCTGGCGCGAACTGTAGGCCCGGTGCGGGGCAAAGAATGCGACAGGCTCATAGCCCCAGTAGTTGGGCCGCCCGCCTGGCGCCGACTGGCGGTCGAACTGGAAGACCGGCAGCAGTTCGACGATTTCGACGCCCAACCGCTGGAGATAGGGGATTTTCTCGATCAGACCGGCATAGGTGCCGCGTTTGTCTTCGGGCAGTCCGGAACTGGGATGTTTGGTAAAGCCGCGCACGTGCATTTCATAGATGGCGGCATCGTTAAAAGCGCGCCGGAGCGGCTGATCGCCTTCCCAGTCGTAGGTGCTGGGATCTGCGACCACGCCTTTCATCGCCGAAGCCAGGTTTTCCAGACCGTATTGGGATGCCGTGCTGCGGTCGTACTGATCGTCCACCACGGCCCGGGCATAGGGATCGAGCAGCAACTTGGAAGGATCAAAGCGCAGGCCCAATTCAGGCCGGTACGGACCCTTGAGCCGGTAGCCATAGAGCTGCCCCGGTTTGAGCCCCGGGACGAAAACATGCCAGTAGCTGCCGGTCCGATGGGTGTCCGCATCCAGTTGGATCACCGCCGCAGGTTGGCCCTCGTCAGGATGGTCGAAAAGAAGCAGATCCACCTCACTGGCGTGGTATGAAAAGAGCGAAAAGTTGACTCCATCGGCCAGAGGAGTCGCCCCTAGCAGGTCAGGTGTTCCCGGCCTAAGGCCATTGATACTTGTCATTGTCCCCTTGTCTGCGATCCGCTTTTCGCCGGCTTGCGGGCCTAGTCACCGCTTGACTTGGATTGGCGTTCCTTCCGACGGGCGGCGATCGTTGCCACAGACCCCTCAAAGTCGCTGATGGAGCCATAGAATTTCATCATCCAGGCCACCACGCCCGTCCAGCCGGTCTGGTGGCTGGCGCCCAGTCCGGCGCCGTTGTCGCCGTGAAAGTACTCGTAAAACAGGATGTGGTCGCGCCAGTGCGGGTCGGTCTGGAATTTCTCCTGGCCGCCGTAGACCGGGCGCCGTCCCTCAGCATCCTGCAGGAAGATGCGGTTGAGTCGAAGCGACAACTCCTGGCTTACCTGCCACAAGGTCATCTGCTGCCCGGAACCGGTGGGACATTCGACGGTGAACTCGTCCCCGTAATAGGCGTAGAGCGTGACCAGTCCCCGAATGAGCAGCAAATTCATGGGGAACCAGATCGGGCCGCGCCAGTTGGAGTTGCCGCCAAACATGCGGGTGTTGGATTCGGCCGGCAGGTAATCCACCCGGTATTCAGCGCCACCCACGTTCAGCACGTAGGGATGCTCCCGGTGGATTTGGGAAATGGATCGGATCCCATAGGGGCTCAAGAACTCGGCCTCATCCAGCATCCTGGACAGAACCTGTCGCAGTTTGGATTCATCGAGCACGGCGAGCAGCCGCCGGTTGTTTGGCCCGGGATCCTTCAGCGACGGGATGTTGTTGACCAGTTGCGGCCTATGCTCGTTCAGCCAGTTGACCCGTTCCATGAATTGCGGCAGGCGCTGAACCTGCTCCGGCAGGACCACCGTGCAAGCGGCCAGCGGCAGCAGGCCTACCAGGGAGCGAACCTTGAGGCGCGTAGCTCGGCCATCGGGCAGGCGCAGCACGTCGTAGAAAAAGCCGTCTTGGTCATCCCACAACCCGTCGGCCCGCGCGCCAAGCGGATCCATCGCGCCACAGATCCACAGAAAATGTTCAAAGAACTTGCTCGCCAGCGGCTGGTAGCTGGGGTCATGCAGGGCCAACTCCAGCGCAATTTGCAGCATGGACAGGGAGTAGAACGCCATCCAGGCCGTGCCGTCCGATTGTTCTATGTGGCCACCGGTGGGCAGTGGCGCGCTGCGGTCAAAGACGCCGATGTTGTCCAGACCCAGGAAACCGCCGCCAAAAACGTCCTTGCCGTCCGGGTCTTTTCGATTCACCCACCAGGTAAAGTTCAGCATCAGTTTGTGGAATGCGTCCTTCAGAAAGGCGATGTCGCCCTCTCCACGGCGCGCCCTGTCGATGGCATAGACCCGCATGAGCGCCCACGCGTGGACCGGTGGATTCACGTCACTGAAATTCCACTCGTAGGCAGGCAATTGGCCGTTGGCGTGTAGGTACCGCTCATCCAGCATCAACGCCAACTGGTCCTTGGCGAAATCGAGATCGACCATGGCCAGGGCAATGGTGTGGAAGGCCAGATCCCAAGCCGCATACCAGGGATACTCCCATTTATCCGGCATGGAGATGATATCGGCATTCACCATGTGGTACCAGTTCTTGTTGCGGATTGAAGCCTGCTGCAGACCGGCCCGATCGGCGAAACCGTGCTCGTTGAGCCACCGCGTCACGTCATAATTGTAATACTGCTTGCTCCAGAGCATGCCGGCTAGCGCCTGGCGCATCACATTTCTCTCATCCGCGGACAGCCCGTCTGGCGCAATCTCCGCGTAGAAGGCGTCTGCCTCATTTCGACGCGTCTGCATGACGGTGTCAAAGTGCCGGCCAAAGGGATTGCCCTGGTCGGGATAGGGAACGCCTGGCGTTTGCAGGTCTGTCTCTGTCAGGCGCAGCCGGATCGCTTCGCTCTGACCCGGACCAACAACCAGTTGAAAATGGGGCGCTGCTTTGGTGCCCGTCTGAGCCGGGTTCACCGCCTCGCGCTGTCCTGCCACCACAGCGTCGTTGATCCCGTCCTTAACATAGGGATTGGCATTGGCTTTGCCGAACAGGCGCGCCGTGTTTGTCTCGTTGTCGGTGAACAGGGACGGTGCGTCGCCCGAGACGTACAAGAAACGCTGACCCAGCAGTGGATGGCTGGCCGCGATTGCACTGAACCCTTGCTCACTGCGGACCTGCTGCAGGCTGGGTTTGGGTGCGCCCCCGGACCAGGACCAGGTGTTGCGGAACCAGAGCGTCGGCAGCACGTGCAGCGTAGCTGTCTCCGGTCCCCGGTTAAAGGCCGTGATCTGGATCAGAATGTCTTCCGGCGACTCTTTGGCGTATTCGACCAAGACATCGAAGTAGCGGTCCTGATCAAACACGCCCGTGTCGAGCAATTCATACTCAAAGTCGCCTGCCGTGCGCTGCTGGTTGGTCTGGATCAGGTCGGCGTAGGGAAATTCGGCCTGGGGATACTTGTACAGGTACTTCATGTAGGAATGGGTCGGCGTGTTGTCCAGGTAGAAATAGACCTCCTTGACATCCTCGCCGTGGTTGCCCTCGGAATTGGTCAGGCCGAATAGCCGCTCTTTGAGGATCGGATCCCTTCCATTCCACAATGCCAGGGCAAAGCAGAGCAATTGCCGGTCGTCCGAGATGCCCGCCAGGCCGTCTTCACCCCAGCGGTAGGCGCGCGACCGCGCTTGATCGTGGGTAAAGTAGGCCCAGGCATCGCCGTCCTCGCTATAGTCCTCGCGCACGACGCCCCATTGCCGTTCGCTCAGATAGGGTCCCCATTTCTTCCACGGGATTTGCTCATCCCGCGCCGCTTCCAAGCGTTTTTCTTCTGGATTCATGTCACTTTGCCCACTTGCCATATCATACCCTCTTGTCTTTTCATAAAGTCGGGGAAGGTGGGGTTGTGTGCGGGCGGCAAAGCCGCCCGCACACAACCCCCAGTTATTGAGAAGATACGACCACAGCGCTCGCCATGGTTAGTAGGCCGCTTCCGGGTAGCCCGGTATGCCGCGCCGGTTGTTGGCTATCTGAGCCCACTTCATGATGTCCAGCAGCACGCCCATGCCGATCCACATCCAGTCCCAGCCAGAGATGCCGAGCCCGGGACTCCAGGCGAGCAGGTACATGATCGTGGTGTAGGGCGCCAGGATGATGCCCAGTAAGGGCCAGAACCAGTTGCCCCTCCAAACGACGTCCCATCGCTGGCTAAAGATCCAGGCCAGGATCAGCACCACGCGCGGCGCGAACGCCGCGCCCATTGCTAAAAGACAACCACATCCTAGTAACATGACTTCCTCCTTGTTGAATTGATTCTACGTACAGATTTGTAAGTCATTACCCTTTGTCTAACACTCCAGACTGCCTAGATCTGCGGCCAAATGAGACCTGCCCTGTAGAGCGCCATACGGGGCCGGTCACGGCCGCTGTGCCCTTTGATGTCTATCAGCGGCGTGTCTGTACTTGTGGTCATGTCACCCTGGTCCTGGCGGTCCAGTCCTCTGCTACCGCAGGAGAAGGTTCAGGTTCCCAGTAGCTTTTGCTTGCCAGCCGCAAACTCTTCATCGCTCAGCACACCCGAGTCGTGGAGCTGGGCGAGCTGCTGAAGCTGGGCGGTCAGATCTGGCGCGGGCGCCTGCTGAACCGGAGCCGCATACTGCTGCGGAGGTGGAGCAGCCTGCTGGGCCTGCGCATCGGCTGCGCCATCCTCGTAAGCCTCATCATACTGTTGCTGCGCGGCAGCATCTTGCTGCGCATATTTCTGGTTCTGGTGGTGGTGGACTGCACCGGCTGTGCCGGCCACGACCGCCGTGCCTACGGCGACACGTGCCACACTTCGTCTTCTCATTGCTCTTCTAGCTCTAGGCATATCAGCCTCCTGATCTTTGGTTTTGGTCAAGTCTTGGACCCTGGCTAAGATTCAGCCTGGGCAAATATCTCTAACGTTTCATTCACGACCTCGTAGGGGATCCGGTCATAGGCCACCATCCGGCCGCTGGAACGGGTTACGGCTTCCCCGAACTTGATCGCCCACAGGTTTTCAATCAACAGCAAGGCGGCGGTGGTATTATCTTCCATCTCCGCAGCGATCATCTCGATATCTTCGACCTGGATGATGCCGCTGACTTCGATCTCCAGCGGGTCAAAGACGGCTAGAATATCAGGTGCCAGCTCCTCAATCTCGAGAACCTGGGTTTCCCCATCCTGATCCTTCAGGATGATAACCAGATCGATCACCCGCACGATCTGTTTTTGTACCAACTCGAGCAGAGCGGGCAAACTCTCTCCTGTGAGCTGGTCGGTCTTGAACTCAAGGGCTACAAAATCGATGGGTCCGTAAGACATAATTATTCTCCCTTCTATCAGCGGCCCTCGTGGGCCATCTCGTCGATGCACACCGCCACGGCCAGGATGATCACGTCATCCTGCCCGGGATCAATCGATACGCCATAGCTGTCGCGCACGCGGAACCACTTTTTGGAGACCTCCGCCACCTTGTCGCGGCCTTCGCCGATGGTGTACTCGTGATCCACAAGGTTGCCTTGCACCTCCAGATCGGGTCCGCCCTTGATCTTGACCGTCCAACGCTCGCGAACGGGGGTGACCATGGCTTTCTTGACCATGGCAAGCTGCTCGCCGCCTGGTCCTTCGATCTCCATGCTGTCCTTGACCCGCACCTTGCGTTCCTGGATCTTGGCCAGCTCTTTGCCCTGCGCGTCTTCAAAGACCAGGGTCTGGCGCACCCGCAGCGCCTTTCCATCTATCTTGAAGGCTTTCTGGCCCTGCTCGTTCTCGATCCAGAAATCATCGCCGATGGCCGCCATCTTCTGCCGCATCTGGTAGCGGTTCCCTCCGCCCCCCGGTCGCCCGAGCTGGCGGTCGTCCTGGCGCTCATCGCGCCGTTCGCTTCTTCTTCCTGGTGACATGTCTGTCTCCTCTCTATTCTATCGATTTCGTTTCTTGCGATTCGCTGCGGAGTACGGCGGCTGCCCCGGTGCCGTCCCGGTGCCGCGCTTGGCTCTGCCGGATGGCCGCCAGCAGGTAATCCGGCGAATCGCCGAGCAAAACAAAGGCATCGGCGCCGGCAGCCAGGGCCTCTTGCCGGACGCCTTCGTCGCGGCCAAGCACGATGACCTGGGTGTTGCATCGGGCCCGCTTGGCCCTGGCCAGCAGCAGGCTGGGGGAATAACCGGGTAGATCCCAATCGAGGAGGACCAGATCCGGACGGCTCGACCGCAGCAGGCTGCTCACGCTGGCGGCTTCGCTCGCTGTGCCGACAACGTCTGCACCTGGCTCCTCTCGGAGCAGGATCCCCAGGGCCAACCTCAAGTCCAACTGCGCGCTGGCCAGCACTATCTTCATTCCATACTCCCTCCTGGTCTCTCGAGTTCGACCCGGTATATCCAGTATACATGCCAGGTCTACAGGACGCAATTGGCTTCTGGTGTATCTTGAGCCTGGATGGATGGCGTATTTTGGGTATTAACAATCGTCTATGGCCAGCATTGACCTCTGTTCTGGTCCGAGAGGAAAACGACTCGGCCGTAGGGTACATGAGGTGCAACGCACTTGTGAGAAAAGTGCGTTTATTCCTTCTGCTCGACCATGGGGGACACGCCATTCTCTGCACCCGCGCCCCGGCGGCGCAGATTATTGGCCAGGATGTAGATGCTGATGACCAGCACCCAGGCCGGGAAGATCAGCGTCACCCACAGGCTGTAGCCGAGACTCACCATGAGGAACAGCGCCAGCCCATAGGTCAGGAGGGCCAGCCAGCGTGGCATGACACGGGTGCGGACCCAGATGGTGCCCAGCGAGATCATGAACACTCCCGCCATGCGCATGGCATAAATGTTGGTGATCTGGTGCACTATCTGCCGGCCATAGGTGTACAGGCCGCTGTCGACCATCTGGGCAGGTATCTGGGCATAGGTGGCCAACAGACCCCCTGTCAGCGCCGCCGAGGCGAAGATCATGGCCAGGAACAGCAGGCCGCTGCCAAAGAGCACGGTCGAAAAAAAGCGGTCCTCCAACTCCCCGAGGCGGTCGCGCATCACACCGATGAACCACAGGAAGGCGATCCCGGCGAATGGCACCAGGCTCAGGGCCAGGGCCACCGCGCCCGATCGCTCCTTCATCCAGATGCCGCCATCGGCCGGGTCGGCCGGGATGGAGACCCGGACGAGGATAAGGGCCGTGCCGAGCAGCACGGCAAAGAGGATGCCGGCCACGGCTGCGGCGCGAGGCGTCGTCAGCCGCGGATTGGTCAAGGACACTGCGTCGTCGCTCACTTTCATCTTGCTTGCCTCCTTCTTGTGCGAATGGAGGTCTGCAGCGCCTCAGCGTCGAATCCGGCGAGAAGGCCCCGCCCAGGGCGCCGGCACCACTCCGACCCGGAACCAATAGCCCTCAGGATTTGGAAGCTCCAATTTGCCTGTGCAGATCGATCAGAGTCTGCTGGCTCACCCGCAGGAAACCCTCTTGCGGCCGGTCCAGATCGACGATCAACAGCAGGACCACGGTAAAGATCGTGATCATCACCAGGACGCCGGACATATCGCGCTGTCCGGTGTGGCCGCTTTGAAAGCCGATCAACAGCATGCTCAGTGTAGCCATTACGTACAGCCCTGTCACGAGGGTCGGGGGAAGGCGCGATGTGAGCACAGCCGCGGCGCGCCTGGCCTGCATGTTGATGACCTCGGTCAACGAATCGAGGAAGAGCGAAATCTCATCCCTGCCGGGATTCTCGTTCACCATTTCCTCTGCCATCTTCCATAGTTCCGCGAGGATCTCTTCCGAGCGGGCCACAACCTCCTCAATGCTGGTCCCCGCGACAGCGGCCAGGCGCAGATCCACATACTCGCGCAGTCTACTGCGCGTTTCGATGGAGTAGGGCTCGGGCAGGTAGCCGGCCTGCAAGTAGGCTGCGCGGATGGCCGTGGCCTCGTCCACCACCAACTGCCGGCGGTAGTCGAAACGGCTGGTGGCTATACTCACCACGAAAGCCAACACGAAGGCGAGCAGGGCCAGCGTGGCGCCCGCCATCGCATCGAGTCCCGCTCCCGTCCCCAACTTGGCGCTCGCCTGCCGGAAGAGGCCATATTGGTTGCCTACTACGAACGCCGCGAGCGCCACCAGAAAGGTCAAAACATATACAGCCCGAATTGGGATGGAGTCCAAGCTCTTGGTACTTGACATAGGTCTATGGGCCTCCTCAGGGCCAACCTCAAGTCCAACTATGCGCTGGCCAGCACGATTCTCATTCCATACTCTCTCGCGGTCTCTCGAACTCGACACGCTAGATCCAGTATACGTGCCAGGTCTACAGAACGCAATTGGCTTCTGATGTATCTTGAGCCTGGATAGATGGCGTATTTTGGGTATTAACAATCGTCTATGGCCAGCATCAACCTCTGTTCTGGTCCGAGAGGACAACGACTCAGCCGTAGGGTACATGAGGTGCAACGCACTTGTGAGAAAAGTGCGTTGCACCTGGGCCGGCCTGGTGAGCGTCGGGGTAAGCGGCCGGAATGAACTGTCGCAGGAGAATGTTAGCGGAATTTTGAGGAGACCAGCTTGTGCTCCACAGCGAGCCTGGCAGCTTCGGTGCGGTTACTGGCGCCAAGCTTGGAGAGGATTTGGCTGACGTATACGCGCACGGTGGCCGGGCTGAGGGTCAGCCTTTCGGCAATCTCCTTGTTCGTCAGACCGTTGGCCAACAGCGCGAGAACCTCTCGCTCTCGCGCTGTTAGGTCATGTCCCAAAAGCGGGGGCCGGCGGACAGACTTGATCAGGAGTTGCATGGCATCCGGGTCTATTGTAGAACGGCCCAGGTGCGCAGCCCGGATTGCTTCCGCGAGTTCGTCGGCACTCACCTTCTTGAGCAGATAGCCGATAGCTCCGGCCCCGATGGCCCGCTGGACCAGGTCCTCTTCCACGAAACTGGTCAGGGCCAGGACCTGTACGTGGGGCCAGGCTTCCCGGACGAGGGAGGTGGCGGTAGGGCCATCCATGTTGGGCATGACTACGTCCATCAAGATTACATCGGGTTGGGCCTGCTGGCAGAGCCTCACGGCCTCCTCCCCGTCCTCGGCGACGGCGACTACTTCCAGATCATCGAACGTAGACACCAGCAGTTTCAATCCATCGCGCACCAGCAGATGGTCATCTACGATCATGACACGGACCGGTTTTCGGTCAGACGGAGTTGTACGATCCATGGAACGGTCCTTTCGGGTATACGCCGGATGACAGAGGACAAATGAGAGTGTTCATGTGTCCTCCGTCCTCTGTCCACCGTCCTTCTGCCAGGTGACGGCTACCTTTGTACCGCGACCTACCTGGCTCTCCATCACCAACCGCAGCCCGAGCTCCTCCGCCCGTTCGCGCATGATACGCAAGCCCATCCGCTCCGCCGGAACAGAGTTGGGGTCGAAGCCCTGGCCGTCATCTTGGATGGTCAGTTCTACCCCCTCGGGCAGGTCATGCACAGCCGTGGTGACGTGTGTGGCCCGGGCGTGCCTGGCAATATTGTTGAAAGCCTCCTGGGCGATGCGATACAAGCCAATCTTGATCTCAGGGGGCGGTTCGACCTCGCCATCAATCTTCAGGTCAACGCCGAGCCGTCCGCGACCGCGCAACGAGGCTGCCAACTGTCCCAGCAAAACACCAAGATCGGCCGTGTCCAAGGCTTCAGGGCGCAACTCGAAAAGCAGTGTGCGCATCTCGGCCAGAGCGCCCAACACCACCTGTCGCATGTGAAGGGCAGTGCGCTTGGCATCTTCCAGATCGCGCTCCAGGACGCGGGGCAGCGCGTCGGACAGGATGCTCACAGAGTACAGGGTCTGGGTGATCGAATCATGGAGCTCGCGCGCAAGGCGGTGGCGCTCCTCGGCCACGGCTGACGCTTGTGCCTGCCGGGACAAGCGGGCGCCATCAATGGCGGCAGCCAGGTCGAGGGCGACGGTCTCGGCCAGGCGCCTCTCGTCCGCCGTGAACAGGCGTCCCGGCTGGTCGCTGGCGACCCACAGCAGGCCGACGGTCGTACCCCGGATCACGAGCGGGACGAACAGAACAGACTGGACCTGCCGGTGCACCAACAACTCGCGCTCCAGGTCCGACAGCGGCAGGGACCGAAGATCCGCGACGACCTGCGACCTGGCCTCGCGCAGTACCCGGCCGACAAGGGGCAGCTCGTCCAGAGAGAAGTGGAAGCGGGTGAGGCCGGCCTGTCCAGAACCGGGCTCACACCCGACATGGAAAAGTCCTGCCTCCTCGCCTTCCGACCAGATGATGTGCGCACAATGAGCGGCAAACAGGCCGGCTATGATCTCGCTGGCCTGCGCCAGGCTTGTTGGCAGTTCGGCTGCGGCGGCCATGGTATGGGCGATGCGGTTCAGCACGGTCAGCTCCTCAACGCGCCGCCGCAGCGTCTCCTCGGCCTCTACCCGTTCGGTGATGTCGGTGCACACGGCAAGGCTGCCCCGGTAGTTGCCCTGGGGATCCAGGATCGGGCTTGCGGAAACGAGTATGGGGACCTTTCCGCTGTCTGGGCGCCGGAAGACCGTCTCGTACGTATCGGAAAGGCCTGCTCTGCGCCGGGCGAGCCAGCCCAGGTGGCGCTCCTGGCCCTCGGCGGAAAAGAGCTTGACCGAGGACTGGCCCAACAACTCGTCGCGCGCCCAGCCCGTCATGGCACACAAGGAGTCGTTCACGTAGGTCAGCAGCGTTTGCTCGTCCACCACGGCCAGGCCCTCGTGCATGTTCTCGACGAGGAGCCTGTACCGCTCCTCGCTCGCCCGCAACGCTTCCTCGGCTCGTCTTTCTGCGGTGATGTCCAGCATGTGGACCACCAGGCCCAGAACGTTGCCCTGTTCGTCCTGGTGCGGGACAGAAGTCGCCCGCACGTAAGCGAACTGCCCCGCTACGCTTACGGATTGAAGTTCATGGGCCACGGTCTGCCGGCTGGTCAAAGCCTGCCGAAAATAGGGTCCACTTTGCTCAGTTCCTCCAGGACGGGCGACCGCCTCATAGCTCTTACCTACGATATTCTCCTTAGAGTACCCCAGCCATTCTGCCAGGGCGCGGTTGACGTGCAGGACATTCAAGGCCGGACCGAAATAGACGACATAGGCCGGGATGCTGTCGAGGATGAGGTCCAGTTCTTCCCGCGTCCGGCGCAGTTCCTCGTTCTGCATCTCCAGCTCGACCCGATGCACGCGCAGCTCCTCATTCTGCATCTCCAGCTCGATCTGATGCACGCGCAACTCGTGGACCAGACGCCGAAGCTGCTCGGGCGAAAGCGCCGCCAGGTCCTGGTTCCCGCTTGCCCTGGCTTTTTCCTCCGCTCGCCGGCGCAGGGCTGTCGAGTCCACCACGCGGTCGGCGAAATCTTTTCGTCCATCATTCTGGGTCGTCATGCTGACCATCCTGGAAGGTCAAGATCGCGTTTCTTCCTTGCCTTGCTCCAATGGCGGGGAGTGTGCGCCCGCCCGCTCATCATTCTATCAGCTTTGAGAAGAGGTGTCAATCTACGGGGCCAGGGCCTTGGGGGTCACAGCCCAAAGATCTCCTTGACCCGCGCCAGGGCTTTTTCCTCCGTGTCCGAGGGGGCGAACTCCATGCCGATGAGGCCGTCGAACTCCAGCTCCGCCAGTTTGCGGGCGATGTTGGGAAAGTTGATCTCGCCGGTGCCCGGTTCCTGCCGCGTCGGCACGTCGCCGATGTGGACGGTGGGGTACAGCCCCTGGTAGGCCTCCAGGCCGTAGATCAGGTTCCCGGCTGTGCGCTGCTGGTGGTAGCAGTCAAAGGCCAGCTTGAGCCGGGGGTGGTCCAACCGCCGCACAATGTCGGCGGCCTGGTCGTGGGTACTGATGAATACACCGCCGTGGATGTGGAAGGTGTTCAGCGCCTCGAACCAGAGGGTGACGCCCGTCTTTTCCACCAGCTCCAGCACGCGGGCCAGGCCATCCAGCACGTTGGCGTACATCTCGCCCGCTGAATAGTCGCGGCTGAGGGGCTGGATCCACTCTTCGCCGTTGGGCCGGACCTCCACCTGGTTGGAAAAGACAAAGAGGTGGGGGATGCCGTAGCGCTGGGCCACTTCCAGCGACTCGGCCCAGGCGTCCAGGCAGCGGCCATGGTCAGCGGCGTCCACCAGGTTGCCCGGCTCCGGGTCAAAGGTAGAGTTCAGGATGCAGTCGTGGCGCTGGCACTCGGCGTATAGGTCGGCCATGGGCCGCTCGCGCCACAGCCAGACGTCCAGGCGGCGGATGCCCAACCGGGCAAAGCGCTCGACCCGTTCGACGATGGGCAGGTCCTGGTACCAAAAATCAAGATAACCTGTCAGTTCCATGCTTCACTCCTTGGTCAGTTCGGCCGGCTGTCACCGCCGCCAACCGGTGTCGTACTTGCGTCTGTTCGCGTTGGCAGAGACGGGCTCCGTCATCGCGAGCACAGCGCGGCGATCCCCACCTGGCCATCAAAGGCAGCTCATAGGCTTTCTAGCTGAAACTCCAAGACAGCGCCGGCGGCGCCGTCCAGGCGGACTGCCTGGACGCCCGGTGTCTCTGCTAGCGGCAGGTCCTGGCCTCCCACGGTCACCGTGGTAGCCCGTACCCCATGGAGCACGATCTCCACCTCGCCCGGACATGCGCCAACCTCCACGGTCAGCTCGTCTCCGTGTCGCGCATAGCGCACCGGGATCTCGGGCCGGTCCTCGTCGTAGACGACCGTCTGCGCCTCGCCCTCGGGCAGGTAGATCTCTAGCGTCAGGGGATCGAGAGCTTTTTCTCCGGTGTGAGCCTGTTCTGGACCCATGGGCACGATGGCGCCGGCCCGCACCCACAGGGGCAGGACGTCCAGGGCGGCCTCGACCTCGATCCAGCGGCCGCCTGTCACGAGCTCCTTGCTCCAATAGTCCAGCCAATCGCCGGCCGGCAGGTAAACGCGGCAGCGGTTGCCACGGCTCACCACCGGCGCGACCAGGAAACTGTCGCCAAACATGTACTGCAGGTCGATGGGGTAGGTGGCCGGATCATCCGGATACTCTAGCACCATGGCCCGGGCCATGGGGACGCCGGTCCGGGCCGAGTGGACCGCCTGGGAATAGATGTAGGGCAGCAGGCGGTAGCGCAGCTTCAGGTAGCGGCGGGC
Source organism: uncultured Chloroflexia bacterium (assembly GCA_963700285.1). Classification (GTDB taxonomy): domain Bacteria; phylum Chloroflexota; class Anaerolineae; order JAAYZQ01; family JAAYZQ01; genus CAWANP01. The sequence goes on from CAVOXA010000010.1 coordinate 1,409,232, forward strand.
GATCTCTTCGGCCCGCGGCCCGTAGGCGTAGGGCTCGCGCGGCTGCTTGCCGTGGGCGCGGACGTGGGAGGAAAAGACGCCGAACTGGAGCCAGCGGACATAGACGACCGGATCGAGGGCGTGCTCTTTTAGGAACCACTGGCTGCTGCGTTCGCTGTGGTCAAAGGCCTGCGGTGCATAGTCAAAGCCGCCGACGTCGTGGCTGCAAAAGGGCACCCCCGACAGGCCATAGCCCAGCAGGCCGCGGATCTGGCAGGCCATCTGGTCGAGGCTGCTGTAGCTGTCGCCCCCCCACTGCACCGGATACCGTTGGGATCCCGCGTATGCTGACCGCGCCCAGGTAAAGCCTCGCCCAAAATAGCCTTGGGTCAGCTCGAACACGGCCCGGTTGTAGAGCAATGGATAGAGGTTGTGCATCTCGACCCCGCTGCGCCCGTCAAAATAGACCGCATCCACCGGCGCTTGTTCCCCAAAGTCGGACTTGAACACCGCCGCGCCCATGTCCAGCAGGGCTCTGAGCTTACCTTGGAACCAGGCGCTTGCCTCCGGGTTGGTGAAATCGATGGCGGCCAGGTCGTGCCCGGCAAAGGCCTCGATGATCGGGCTGACACGGCCATCGGGCCTGGAGATAAAGAAACCCCCAGCCATCCCCTCCTCGTGCGCGGCCGTGCCGGCTGGCACGTAGGGGGTGATCCACAGGCAGGTGCGCACGCCTTGCTCGCGCAAGCCCTGCATCATTTCCGCGGGCTCGGGAAAGGCGTCCGTGTTCCATTCGTAGGTGGTCCAGGGGGGCTCACCCATCCACCACGGGTCGAGGCTGAGCACATCGAAGGGCAGGTCGCGCCCCCGCATTTCGCGAGCCACTGTCTCCGCCTCTTCCCGGCTCCGGTAGCCGGCGCGCGAGACCCAGAAGCCAAAGGACCATTTGGGCGGCACCGGCGCGTGGCCGGTCAGGCCGGCATAGCGCTTCAGGATCTGTTTCAGGTCGGGCCCATAGATGAGATAGTAGTCCAGGTGGCTGTCGTCGACGTGGAAAGAATAGGAGATGGTCGATTCGCTGCCCATGCGGAAAACCATGGGGTAGGAAGAGTGGACAAACAGGCCATATCCGGCGGTGCTCATCAGGAAGGGAATATTCTTGTACGACCGGGGGCTGCTGACATTGCCCGAGTCGGCCGTCCAGAGGGTCAGTTCCTGGCCCCGTTTTTCCAGGGGCGTGAAGCGCTCCCCGAAACCGTAGAAAGCCTCGCCCGGGGCAACCGCTACGGTCTCCCGGACGGTCAGGCGGCCGTCGTCGTTTTCGTCAAAGCCTGGCGGCGGGACCTCGTAATAGGGGCCGTAGGCCCGGTCGTTGCACTGCTGGCTGAAGAAGGGCGTCGTCTGGTCCGCCGTCTCGGCAAAGACACGCATCTGCCAGGGATAGCGGGGGAACTCGATGCGCAGCTTTTCGGTACGCAGGACCAGGGCCTCTTCCTGCTCTTCGACCTCAAAGGGCTGAGGTTGCCGCTCCCGGTCGCTTTGGACGAGCATCTCGCCCGGCCCATCGCTGATGCCGTCCCGGCCCATGCGGACGCGGAGGACGTCCGGCTCGATAACATCCACCTGAAAGGCGATGGGCTTGCCGTTCGCCATTTCACACTGGAACAAGAGCCCCCGCTCCGTGCGCTCAAACTCGATCCAGCGCCGCAAAAAGTGTGAGCCCGTTTCAATGTCCGAGACATCGAGCGGTACAGTGATAGACTGCCAATCGATCTGCTTGTTCATCGGCTCCTTTACCTTTGGCATGATTGGATCCTGGGTAGGCAACATTACAGTCCACTGATTATAGCGGCCCAAGCTGGCCCTGTCAAGTTTTGGTTAATTCCGCTGCGGCGGCTTAACTGACACTGGAAATCAGGTTCAATGTGGCTGGATTGCCAGCATCTCTGTAAAGCGCCAGTTGACAGAGGAAAGCGGCTGTGCTATAATGATTACCAGCCATTCCAGCGCATACACGACGGGGCCGAGGGCATGGGTCGCTCCCCATTTTCAGTCAGGTCGCAGGGCATCATTCCGGGACATCGGGCGTGGAAGCATCTGAATCTTTGTCCTGCGGTCACGAAGGTAGAACCATCCGCGGAGGTGTCGTGCACCCCGAACTATGGACACCGCCGGTTGGCGGGCGGCTCGAGTGAGTGTCTCATTGCATCCAACTCTGGGCATGGGGATCGTCGTCTTGGCTGCATAACGAGGGAGACAGGAGTTATCCATGGAACTCGGACACCGCCTTAGAACGCGACGACAGGAATTGGGGCTGAGCCTGCGGGAACTGGCCGAGCGCGTCGGCCTGACGGCGAGCTTTCTCAGCCAGATCGAACGCGACCTGGCCAGCCCATCGATAGAATCGCTCCGCAAGATCAGCGACGCCCTGGAAGTACCGATCTTTCATTTCCTGATTGAGCCTGAGGTCAGGAGTCCTGTCGTGCGGCGGGACGAGCGGGCAAAGCTCAGACTGCCGGGCTCCAATTTGACCTACCAGCTCATGACCCCCGATCTGAACCGCCAGATGGAGGTCTTTTTGGCCGAGAAGGAGCCGGGTGAGGAAAAGATCACCATTCCCCTGCGCCAGCAGACCGAAGAGTTCATCTATGTGCTGGAGGGCCAGTTGGAGATCGAGCTGGGTGAGGAGGTCTACCTCCTGGGTCCGGGCGATAGCGTCTATTTTGATGGCCCCTTGCTCCGCCGTTTGACAGCCTGCGGCGACACGACACTGCGCTTTATCTCTGTGATCACGCCGCCGATCTTTTAGGTTTTGGGATGACATGACAAACCTACTCATCCAGAACGGTTCTGTTCTCACAATGGATGGTACGGGCACGATCCATGACCCGGGTTGGGTGTCGGTCGATGGCGACCGGGTGGCCGCGGTGGGCCCAGGCTCGCCGCCACCGGACCTGGTTGCCCAGGCCGAGCGGGTCATTGACGCGACCCACATGGCTGTGCTGCCGGGCCTGGTCAACGGCCATACCCACCTCTCCCAGACCTTTGTGCGCGGCCTGGCCGACGACAAACCCCTGCTGGCCTGGCTAAAGCAGATCATGTGGCCCATCCAGTCGGCCATTACGCCGGAGGACATGCGGCTGGCCAGCCTCCTGGGCCTTGTGGAGAACCTGCGCTGCGGCGTGACGGCGGTCGTGCAGCATCACAAGGTCACCCGTTCGACCGCACATGTCGATGCCACCGCGGAGGCCGCCGAAACAGTAGGGCTGAGGATGCTGCTAGCGCGGGCCTGGGTCGACATGGGCGACGCCGGCGAGCCGCCGGATGCCATCATCGAGTCCGTAACCCAATTGCGCGATCGCTGGCACGGCGCCGCTGGAGGCCGCATCAGCGTCGGCTTTGGGCCGCTGGCGCCGTGGCGCTGCTCGGACGAGACCATGCTCCGTACCGTCACCCTGGCCCGCCAGTGGGGCCTGCCCACCCACATCCACGTGGCCGAGGCCCAGGAAGAGATCGACATGTTGTACGCGCGTACGGGCCTGCGCCACATCGAGTGGCTCCATGCCCTGGACGCCCTTGGTCCGGACGTGCACCTGGTTCACAGTGTCTGGGTGGAGGATGCCGAGCTGGCTCTGATCGCCAAGAGCGGCGCGCCGGTCGTGCACTGCCCGGTCAGCAACATGTACCTGGCCTCGGGTGTGGCCCCCGTGCGCAAGATGCTCGACCGGGGCATCCCCGTGGCGCTGGCCACCGATGGATCTGGTTCGGAGAACTCGCAGGACCTGCTGGAGGCGCTCAAAATTGCCGCCCTGCTGGCAAAGGTGAGCGGCGGCGACGCCTGTGCCCTCCTACCCCTGGATGTCCTGCGCATGGCCACGACGGCCGGCGCGCGCCTCTTTGGACGGGAGGACCTCGGCCAGATCGCGCCCCGGGCCACGGCGGACCTGACCCTCGTCAACCTCGACAATGCCCGCTGCGTGCCGGTGCACCGTGCTGACAGCGCCCTGGTATTCAACGCCTCCGGGCCTGACGTACATACGGTCATCGTCGACGGCCAGATCCTGCTGGATGCCGGCCGGGTCGTTCTGCTGGACGAGGTGGCCCTGCTGGATGAATGCCGGTCGGCGGCGCAGAGCCTGATGCACCGGGCCGGCGTAGGAATCTGAGCGAGTGAACCGCCGCAAACAGGCGGTGCTGGCCAGATTTCTGGCGAGTTGAAAGCCTAGCACCGGCGCTTCCAGGCCGGTGCCATAAAGGAGTACGACCTGTGGATTTTAAGAACCAAGTCGCTATCGTCACCGGCGGCGCCCGGCGCGTTGGCCAGGTTGTCGCCCGGGAACTGGCCGGGAAGGGAGCCCACGTAGCCTTTACCTACTATGGCTCTGAGGATCCGGCGGAGACCCTGGAGATGATCCGGGCCCACGGCGGGGAAGGCATGGCCCTCCCCCTCGATGTCATGGAGTGGGACAAGCCCAGAGAGGCTGTCGAGAAGGTAATCCAGCGCTTTGGACGCGTCGACCTGCTGGTCAATAGCGCCTCCGTGTGGCAGTCGTCCCCGTTCCTGGAGATCACCCGCCAGCAGTGGGAGACCTCCATCGGCACCAATCTAACAGGGCCCTTCCTCTGCGCCCAGGCGGTCGCGCCCTACATGCTGGAGCAGGGGGCCGGTCACATCGTCAGTATCATCGACCTTTCGGTCAGCCAGACCTGGGCCGGGTTCGCCGACCACTCGGCCAGCAAGGCCGGACTCGAGGCGCTGACCCGGGTCATGGCCGCCGAACTGGCCCCGCAGGTGCGCGTCAACGCCATCGCCCCGGGCACCGTCCTGCTGCCCGACGGCGCCCCCGAATCCAAACGGCAGTGGGCCATCAACAACTCGCTGCTAAAGCGCGTCGGCACGCCGGAAGACGTGGCCCGGACCGTCATCTTTCTCACCGAGAGCGATTTTGTCACGGGCGCCGTCTACTATGTGGATGGCGGCCGGGCGCTGGTCTAGTGACAGGGCAATCCTCCCGCAGGTTTGGCCTCTCCAGGCGCTTGCTTACGGGCAAACACAGCCCGACTCTGCCGGCGCCTCCGTCGTAGACAAACCTGCGGGAGGTTCAGCTCGACCATGATCACGGTAACCGTCCGCTACCACAACATCCTCCGGAACCGCGCCGGCCTCGAGCAGGAATCCCTGGAACTGCCCCAAGGCACCGGCGTAGGCGAGGCCATCCGTCAACTGGCCGAGCGCCACGGTTCGAGCCTGGCGGCGATGCTGCTTGCTCCGGATGGCGGCATCTCGCCCTACCTCGTCGTCTTTCACAACGGGCAGTTGGTTTTCCCCGCCAAGCAGCCCCTCCCTCTGGCCGGCGGGGACGAACTGAAGCTCTTTCCGTCCATCTCTGGCGGCTAACGACAGCCAGCCTCCCGCAGGTTTCGTCTCTCCAGGCACCTGCGCACGGGTGAATGCAATCCAGTTCCGCAGGTATCTCCGCAGTGGACAAACCTGCGGGAGGTTCGGGCTACGCAAGCCCTACTTGCACAAACCCCAGGTGTGTAGTATAATAGATCGCAGAACGCCTGACCACCCACCATTTTGGGCGTTCAGGTTCCATACGGCATAGGGCTTACCGTTATCCCCTATGGGGTCGTCATGGAGTGCGATGTGGCCCATCAGTCGGAGGTAAGAGTCCCCCACCCGTCCCATACTGGCAACGGCTACCGCAAGAGGAGGTCTGCCAGGTCGTCCAGGATGCTGCCTCTACGCTGCGACTTTTTCTGGCGGCCGCGCTTGGACGAGTTGCGCTGGGCCGAGCGGGGGGCGCTGGATCCAGATCTGCCAACCGGGCTGTCTCCAACCGGCAGTCCGGCCTGTTCCATGAGGCGATGGGCAAGGCCGGCATCATCATCCCGAACCGTGATCATAAAGTGGCCGTTGACGATCATATGGCCCCAGGTCTTGATCCCATGATCCCGCAGCCCATTGGATATCTCGCGCCCGGTCCAGCCGCACTGTACCGGGATGAGAAAAGTGTGCGACGGGCCGTTGGCCACATCCTGGGCCATGGCCAGGGTTGGGCTGATCCAGTCGAAATAGGTTGCAGCTTCCCACAACTCGTCCAGCATGACGTGCGAACCCTCTTTTGGTTGGGCTCTTTTGAAAAAGAGGGGCTCATTATACTCGAACATACGTTCTGGTGTCAAATCTCAGCCTTGTCCACCTGGCTGGGCGGCCAATCTGTTAATCACCGGTTCAAGAAGGCGGGAAGGGGGTCCGAGTGGAAGGGAGTGGTTTTTGGAACGGCTTTCTGGTTGGCTTCCTGGCCGCGGGGATCCTGGGGTTCCTGGCTGCGCAGGCCCGGTTCTTCTGGAAAAGATTCGGGCAGGTGAGCCGGACCCAGACGGTCCTGTTGCACACCCAGGAGAGCCCCCTGCAGGTCCTGATGAAAAGCCTGCAGGCTGGGTTCATATTGCTACTGATGCTGGCAGCTCTCGTGCTGGCTGTTTGGTTGGCTGCCCAGGGTTAGTCGTGGCGGCGGGCTCCGAATTGGAGTCAGCCGAGTGCGGAGCGCACTGTGGCCCAAAAGGTCTACTATCAGGATCGGGCCAGGGATATCCTCATCACCGATCAGGTGGTGCGGCTGGGGTCCGATGCCAAGGTGTGGTGGATCAGCGAGCTGGACCGGGCCGTGGTCCAGACACTCTTCCGGGTCCGGTGGGACATTGTGGCCTGCGCCCTGGTGGGTGGGCTCTTGTGCGAAACCTGTTTGATCGCTAGCAAGGAATCAAGAGTCGGGGCGATGGTGGTCTTTGTGCTGGCTGTTGTTGGCGGGCTGGTCATTGCGGTCGTCACTGCCAGTTGCTATCGAGTGCGCCTGAGGACCAGGCGGTGGCTGGCAGACCATGCGCTCGAGTCTTCGGACCGGGCCGAAATCAAGGTCGTGGTCGATGCTGTGAACAAGGCCATCGAGGACTATCGCCGCATTTACCGTCTTCCGCTACCGCGGAAGGATGTCCCTCTTTGAGGCAGTCGCGTTCTGACAGGCCTCAGATCCCCAATTGCGAACGCTGGGAGAAGGAGCCTATTGCATGACTGAGAAAAACGAAGGAACCGCCATCAGTTGGGCCGTCAAGTACGTCGATCCATCCGGATTCGAGGCCACCCTACACAAGATCGGGCCAGTTTCGACAACGGGTTCGGTCTACCCTCCGGCCTGCTGGAGGCGGAGGTTACAGAGGGGAAACTGGAACGGAAATGGGCACCAGCCATGGGCCAGCCAGAAGGAGGCAAACTATGACCAAGAACGTGGCAATCGTGGGCATCGGCTACACCAGCTTCCGCCCCCTGACACCCGAGGTCTCGTACAAAGAGCTGATGTTCGAAGCAGCGGTCAAGGCCTACGAAGACGCGGGCGTGGATCCCCGCCGCGACGTGGACAGCTTTGTCACGGTCGCCGAGGACTTTATCGAGGGGACCAGCATCTTTGACGAGTACGTGCCCGACCAACTCGGCGGGCTGCTCAAGCCCAACGTCACCATCCCCGGCGAGGCGATCCACGGCCTGGCGACGGCCTATATGCAGATCGCCAGCGGCCTGTTCGACATCGTGGCCGTGGAGGCCCACAGCAAGGCATCCAACGTGCTGACCCTGCCCTACATCACGGCCTACGCCATGGACCCCGTCCTCAACCGCCCCCTGGGCGCCAACCCGGTGTTTATCGCCGGCATGGAGATGAACCGCTACCTGTGGGCCACCGGCGCCACCCGCGAGCAGTGCGCCCAGGTGGTGGTCAAGAACAAACGCAACGCCCTCTACAATCCCACTGGCCGCCTACGGCGCCAAGCATTGAAGCTCAGGACGTGCTCCTGGACGACGAGATGGTCTCCTATCCCCTGAGCGAGCAGGACATCAGCGCCCACGCCGACGGGGCCATCGTCCTCGTGCTGGCCGCAGCGGATGTGGCCGAGAGCGCTTGACCGACGATGCCCATCTGGATCCGGGGCATTGGCTGGTGCAACGACGCGCCAAGCCTGGAGACGCGCGCCTGGGGCCGGGCCATCTATGCCGAAGGGGCAGGCAAGATGGCCTACAAGATGGCCGGCATCCGCAACCCGATGGAAGAGATCGACTTTGCCGAGATCGACGACGGCTACTCGTACAAGGAACTGCAGCACCTGGAGGCGCTGGGCTTCTGCCAGTTTGGCGAGGCGGGCCATCTGACCGCCGAGGGGGTCACCGACGTGGGCGGCTATCTGCCGGTCAATGTCTCGGGCGGCAGCCTGGGCGGCGGCCACCTGCTGGACGCCTCGGGCCTGCGGGCCGTGGCCGAGGTGGTGCTACAACTGCGCGGCGAGGCGGGCGCGCTGCCAACTGCCCGATGTGGAGACCGGACTGGCCTTTGGCTGGCGCGGCGTGCCGACCACCAGCGGCGCGGCCGTGGTCCTGAGCAACTGAGGAGGCGAACCATGGGAATGCCGAATGTCCATCGAAGCCTCAAGCGACGCGTCGCCGTTGTCGGGGCCGGCATGACCAAGTTCGTCCGCCGCGCCCAGGAGACAGGCAAGGAACTGTCCTTCGAGGCCGCCAAGATGGCCCTCGACACCTGCGACCTGACCCTGGACCAGGTGGACTGCGTGGTCCACGGCACCGCCCCCGACGCGTTCGACGGCGTGCACATGAAGGGCGAGTACCTGGCCGACGGCTCGGGCGCCTGGCGCAAGCCGTACACGCGCTGCTACGTGGGCGGCGGGACCGGCGTGTTTGCGCCCATCCACGGCTGGTACCACGTGGCCTCGGGCCTGTTCGACATCTGCCTGGTCGTCTGCGAGGAAAAGATGTCGTCCTGCCAGCCCCATCCCCAGGGCGCTTTTCTGACCATCTTTGACCACACCACCGAGCGCCCACTGGAGCCCAATCTGCTGTGGATCTTTGCCATGGAGATGAATCGCTACATGAACACCTATGGGCTCAAGAAGGAGGACATTGCCCTCGTTTCGGTCAAGAACAAGCGCAACGCCGCCGACCACCCCTGCAGCCTGCTGGGCGACGCGGACATCACCGTGGAGGACGTGCTCAACTCCGAGGTGCTGGCCTGGCCTGTGCAGCGTCTGGACGTGAGCCCGGTCACGGACGGCGCGGTGGCGCTGGTCCTGGCCGCCGAGCACGTGGCGCAGCGCATCACCGACAAGCCGGTGTGGATCGAGGGCGTGGGCTGGAACCTGGACACCACCTACTGGACCAACCGCGACCTGTGCTATCCGCGCTACGTGGAGAATGCGGCGCGCATGGCCTACGACATGGCCGGCATCACCGAGCCGCGCAAGCAGATCCACATCGCCGAGCCCTACGACCCCTTTGACTACAAGGAACTGCACCATCTGGAGGGGCTGCTGCTCTTTGACCGGGGCAAGGCGCCCGAAGCGACGGCCCTGGGCATCACCCAGCGGGACGGCGATCTGCCGGTCTGCCCCAGCGGCGGGCTGCTGGGCGTGGGCAATCCCATCGCCGCTGCGGGATTGATGAAGGTGGCCGAGCTGTTCTGGCAACTCCGCGGAGAGGCGGGCGCGCGCCAGGTGCCCGGCCAGCCGCAAGCGGGGCGTGGCCCAGGCCTGGGGCGACCTGATGCAGGTCGGCACCGTCGTCGTGATGGGCGTGTAGGAGGAGAGAACCATGACGGCCAAGATCGACGAGTTCCGTGGCATCTACCTGAAGGAATCGGATTTTCGCGAGAAGAAGGTCCTGTTCACCGAATGGAACCCCAACGCCCAGTACGCCTGGGACGCGGGTGTGGCCATCGGCCGTTACCTGGCCGAGACTGAAGGCAGGCGAGCTGATCGGCGTCCGCTGCAACAAGTGCCACCGCACTGTGATCCCGCCGCGCAGCTTTTGCGAGTGGTGCTTCCGCCCCATGGACGATTGGGTCCCCTGCCGGACACCGGCACGGTCAACACCTTCTCTCTGTGCTATGTCACCTGGGACATGCGGTATCTGACCGATCCCGAGATCCCGGCTGTGATCGACATCGACGGCACTCGACCCGCGGTGGGCATCATGCACATGCTGGGCGAGGTGGAGCCCGACGAGGTCAAGATTGGCATGAAGGTGCAGGCGGTGTGGAAGCCGGCCGAGGAGCGCGAGGGCTCGATCCTGGACATCAAGTACTTTAAGCCGCTGTAAGCATGGCTCGCTGGGCTGGTGGTAGGGAGGACATTATGGCCATACTGGAAAAGGTGGACAAACTTCACCAGGCCGTCGCCTGGCGAGGGGATATGCCGATTACAAGCCGCTATACGGCCGGCATTGCCGGCGAGCGGTTCTTCCGCGAGATCAAGGATGACGCCCGCTTTCTCGGGCACGCGCTGTGAGACATGCGATCTGATCTACGTGCCGGCGACGATGTTCTGCGAACGTTGTTTCGCCGAGCTGGAGAGTGGGTGCGAAGTGCCCAGCCGGGGGACCGTATTCACCTACACGGTGCTGTTCCGCGACCTGGACGACAAGCCCCTTGACCCGCCACAGATCCTGGCCTACGTCAAACTGGATGGCGCCAATGGCGGGCTGGTGCATTATCTGGGTGCGGTAGAGCCGGATGCGGTGCACATCGGTATGCAGGTGGAGGCGGTGTTCAAGGACGTCGCTGAAAGAGAGGGCTCAATCTTGGACATCCTTTACTTCCGGCCGGTGGAGGATTGACCCGCCGCTGCTCGCATTCCCTCTGTGTCCTGGCAAAGGAGGCATCACGCGATGGAGTTCGAACTGAATGAAGAGCAGCGCATGGTGCGCAGCATGGTCCGCGACCTGTCGCAGAACGAGATTGCCCCCCGGGCCGCGCAGGTGGACACGACCGAGGCGTTTCCAGCAGAGAACATCGAGCGGATGGCGCAGTTGGGGCTGATGGGCCTTCCCTACCCCGAGGCATACGGGGGTGGAGGCGGTGACTATCTCAGCTATGCCATCGCCGTGGAGGAGATTGCACGCGCCTGCGGGTCCACGGCGCTCATCTACGCTGCACACATCTCGTTAGGATGCGGGCCGATCTACGCCTTTGGCACCGAGAAGCAAAAGCAGGAATGGCTACCGCGCCTGTGCAGCGGACAGGGCCTGGCCGCCTTTGGCTTGACCGAACCGGAGGCCGGATCGGACGCTGGCGCCACTCGAACCACGGCTGTTCGCGATGGCGACGGCTATGTCCTGAATGGCAGCAAGATGTGGATTACCTCCGGCGCCCTGGCCGACGTCGTTACCTGCACGGCCAAGACCGATCCGACAGCCGGGACGAAGGGCATCTCCTGCTTCCTCGTGGAGAAGGGCGTACCTGGATTCATCCCCGGGAAGAACGAACCCAAGATGGGACTCAAAGGTTCTGTAACGTCGGCTCTTGCCCTCGAAAACTGCCGGGTGCCGGCTTCGAACCTGCTGGGCGACGAGGGCGAGGGTTTCCGCCAAATGCTCATCACCCTGGATAGCGGCCGGATCAGCATCGGTGCCATGGCCTTGGGCCTGGCCCAGGCCGCCCTGGACGAAGCCACCCGATATGCCAAACAGCGGGTGCAGTTCGGCCAGCCCATCGCCAAATTCCAGGCCATTCAATGGATGGTCGCCGACATGGCCACAGAGATCGACGCTGCCCGGCTGATGGTGTATCGGGCAGCCGCCACGAAGGATGCGGGAGTGCGGTTCACCAAAGAAGCGGCGATGGCCAAGCTGTATGCGTCGGAGGTCGCCGAGCGAGCGGCCTTCAAGGCCGTACAGATCCATGGGGGCTATGGCTATAGCCGCGAGTACCCGGTCGAGCGCATCTACCGCGACCAGCGTCTGTGTGCAATCGGCGAGGGGACCAGCGAGATCCAGCGACTGGTCATTGCCCGGCAGATCCTGGGCAAGCTCTAGAGATCCGGCTGAACTTTAACCTCTCTCAGGTGGCCGGCTGTCCGCAGCCGTCCACCTGCGGGAGGTTTTCTTTGTGATCCTCGCTCTGACAAGCCCTACCCACAAACTTGACACCTTCACGTCCGACTCCCATAATGAAATATAGAACATATGTTTCGGAGGCCCGCCCGATGAGCGAGAGCAAGAACCGGTTCCTGGAAGCCGCGCTGGGCTATGCCGGCCTGGGCTGGCCCGTCTTTCCCCTGTCACCGGGGACCAAGGTGCCGCTCAAGGGCACCCGCGGCTTTGAGGACGCGACCACCGACCCGGACCAGATCCGCCGCTGGTGGGCGCGCTGGCCGGCGGCCAACATCGGCCTGCCTCCCGGCGCCGCGGGCATGGTGGCCATCGACCTGGACGCCAAGGGGGATGTCGACGGGGGCAAGAACTGGCACGAACTCAGGGCCCGATACGGCATCGACGACACCACCCTCACCAGCCGGACGCCATCCTTCGACTCCGCCCCTGGACCTGCTCCGGGCGCGCCTCAGGACAGCTCCCACGCCTCCTCCCAGGACTGACCCGGGGGCCTGCCCCCGAGAGTGGTAACCGGGGGACAGCACCTTTTCTTCAGGCTGCCCGCCGGCGCGAACCTGTGCATTTCCAACCGGAGGCTGGGGCCGGGGATAGACGTGCGCGGGCACAAGGGCTACGTCGTCCTGCCGCCCTCAGAGGTCCGCGGCGGCGACCACCCGGGCGTCTATCGCTGGGAGCCGGGCGCCGGTCCCCGGGAGCGGCCGCCGGCCCTGGCACCGCCGCCGCTGCTCAGGCTGCTGGCCGGCAACGAGCCGGGCGCCGGTGAGGATCGCGCCGTACAAGCCCGCGGACCTGACTCCGCACCCGCCCAGACGGCAGCCCCCCGGCCACGGCTGCAGGACCTGCCTACGGCCAGGCGGCCCTGCGTTCAGAGCTGAAAGCGCTGGCCGCGACCGCCCAGGGCGAACGCAACGAGCGGCTCAACCAGGCCGCGTTCTCCCTGGGCCAGCTCGTGCCCGGCGGCTGCCTGGACCGGGGCTCCGTAGAGGCGGCGCTGGCGCAGGCCGCGCGCCAGATGGGGCTGGGGGAACGGGAGGCGCGGGCCACCATCAAGAGCGGCCTGGACGCCGGAGCCCAAGAGCCCCGCGCCACCCCAATAGCCCGCGCTCCCATCCCCGACCCCGGAGTACGGCCGCCCCCCACCGTGCTCCGGGGCCCTCCTCTCCCCTGCGCTCCGCGCCCAACCCCTGTCGACGAGCCGGAATGCCCGCCCCTGCCGCCCCCGGCCCACCTGCCGCCCGGCTTGGGACAGGAGGCCTGCCGCTGGCTGGATGCTTATATCGCCTTCAGCCAGAAGTGGAGCCCGCGCAGCTTTGCGGGCTATCACGAGGCCTGCGGCCTGTGGCTGCTGTCGACCATCGCCGCCCGGCGTGTGCTGACCCACTTTGGGCGGCCGCGCTATACCAACCTGTACATCATCCTGGCCGGCCGGACGACGATGCACGCCAAGTCCAGCGCCACCGGCATCGCCCGGGACCTGCTGGCCGCCTGCGGGTTGGATTACCTGCTGGCCGCCGACGAGGCCACGCCCCAGAGCTTTCTGCGGGCGCTGGCCGGGGCCGACCTGCCGCCCGACTTTGACGTTCTGACCGGCGACGAGCAGATCGTGGCCCGCATGCGGCTCGGCTTTTGCGGGCAGCGGGGCTGGTACGCCGAGGAGTTTGGCTCCTGGCTGGCCTCCATGGTCCGCACCGACGGGGTGATGGCCGACTTTCGTGGAATCATGCGAAAGCTGGACGACTGCCCGCTCCGACTATACCCGGACGACCATCGCCCGGGGGAGGGAGCAGGTGGACCGCCCCTACCTGGCCCAGATCGGAAACCTGACGCCGGCTGACCTGCGACCCCTGGCCCGCAAGGGTGCCCAGCTCTGGGGCGATGGTTTTCTGGCGCGTTTCGCTTTTGTGACCCCGCCCCACGACGAGGTGCTGACGGCCCGCTTCCCGCCGGGCGCGCGGACCATTCCTAAAGAGCTGACCGCGCCCCTGGTCCAGTGGCACCAGCGGCTGGGACTGCCCCAGGTGACGGTGGAGGATCGCCATGATCCTGCCGGATGGCCGCCCGGCCAACCGGGCGGCAGCCCCACCGGGGAAAAGCTCGTGACCATCGGCGCGCCGGAGGCCCAGACCTGCGAGCTGGGCGATGGCGTCGTGGATGCCCTGTACCGCTACAACGAGGCGCTGCTGGAGATCGCCCAGGACAGCGAGATGACCGACCTGGACGGAAACTATGGCCGGCTGCACGAAAAGGCGCTGCGGGTGGCGTCCCTGCTGGCCAGTCTGGAGAACGAGGGCCGCATCGATCTGCGGCACTGGGCGCGGGCCCAGGAGATCGCCGAACGCTGGCGGCTGTACACCCACCGGCTCTACAACCAGGTAACGCAGCCGGAGGCCTCGGCGGCGGCCGAGATCGAGGACAAGATCCTGGACGTGGTGGGACGCTGGCAGGGGACGGCCAAGTATGCCGGCGGATTGACAGCCAACGAGATCTCTCGCTTTCTGCGAGGACTGGGCCGAGCGGAGATCAAGTTCTACGCCGACCAGCTTGCGGCCACTGGCGTGCTTGACCGGCAGCCGGTGAAGGGCAAGCGCACCGAAAGGTACGCCATGCCCTCGCCAGATTAGACATAAGCGTGGTAGACAGTAGACATCGTAGATCAGTAGACAGACTATCTATCTGTCTACCCATGTCGCCTATGCAGGAAAGAGATTGAATAGTAGACAAAATCGGGGGGTTGTGCCCTTGTCTACCCGTCTACTTGTCTACTACTCGGAGGTGGTACGATGACCAAGCGAGTGTTGCGCATATCGGCCCGGCGCAAGCCCATCACCTTGCGCCACAAGCCCGTGGCGGCTGGCAGCCGGGCCCTGATGCCCTGGGAAGGCGTGCGGGTCAAGATCGAGGATCTGCCGGCCTTCCGCGCCCGCTGGGGGCTGGTGGTGGTGGGCGGCGACCCGGACCTGGACGGAGAGCCGTGGCGGCCGAAGGTGTGGGTGGTGGAGGTGTGATCTAGACCCTAAGGGTTTTCCGAAACCCTTAGGGTCTAGTGGCTAGTGTAGAGATCGGTCATAGACCACCTCGCCCTGGGTCGCGATCTCTTGCAGAAAAAAAAGTCGCCGCGCGAGAGAGATTTCGAGCCGCTGCTCGCGTGAGCGCAGGGGTATCTCCATCACGATGAGCAGATCCACGTCGCTGTCGGGTCCAGGCCGGCCGCGAGCATAGGAACCGAAAGCGACCGGAGCAAATACGCTGGTTACGGCCCCAGCAGTACGCGGCTATACGCGACCACGAAGTGTGGTCATCGTATAACAAATCGTGGTCAATGCCTTGAGCATGATAGGCTGTGAACTCCCACCTTCCAGGAAGCGGCCTTCTGCGAGGACTTGCAGCTTCCTGGAAGGTGAGACGGTGACTCACTCCCGCTTCAGATACTCCCGGGGCACATCGGACAAGAAGCGCGAGGCCCGGCCGCGGGAGCAGGTGAGGTAGAGTTCCCACTGGCGCCGCGAAGGTCTATCCCTCTACGTCTGAATTAGTCCTGTCCTGCTGAGGTGAGGCGGGCTCGTCCGCAGGTCCCGCGTAGCCGCTATCGGCTTCGTGGAGCACACTGGCAGCCTCCGGCTGTCGACCATAGTAGAGGGAACTTGGCAGCAAGCTCGGGCTGGTAGCAGCAGGTTCCTCGGCGCGGAGCGCCGGTACCAGCCGGCCCACCGCTCGGGCCAGCACCACGTTGATGTACTGGTTGAGGCTTACCCCATCTCCGGCCGCGGCTTCGACCAACTGCCTGTGCAGGGAACGCGGTACCCGGACCACAAACTTGCCGCTGTAGTCGTCGTCGGAACGCGGCTCGGGAATGGGGAGATCGTCTTCCAGGGCAACCTCCAGCCACAGTGGCATGGCCTCCTGGATCATGGCCAGGGCTTCCTCGGCCGTGTCCCCCTGGCTCATGCAGCCGCGCAGTTCCTTGACCTGCACAAACCAGGCATCCTCCGGATCGCGCTGCAGCTCGATGGTGTAGGGCAGGTTCATATAGTATTCTAGCGTTTTGTGGGCCACGGTTCACCTACTCTCCTGTGGTGTGATAGGGTTTGCGGGCTATTCTACGCCTGAAAGTTCGTCGATCATGGACAATGCTTCCCTGACAGCCTTGATGTGCACGTGGGGTGTACGTCGTGCTACGATGATAACGGTTGGCCCTTGGCGGAATGCGTGGTGGCTGCCCCTCACCCGCTTCAGTTCAAAGCCGTACCATTCCAGCACTTTCGCGAGTTCATCGAACGTTACGCCTCTGGGATTGTTCCGTATCCTGGCGAGCAGCTTCTCCCGTTTGCTCACGCTGCTTCTCCTCTTATAGTACCATATATAGTACTATTCGTCAACTTGACAGATGCGCGCGGTCAGGGACGTCACGGATGTGCCACGTCGTAGCGAATGACGGAAGGGCGTTCTTGTTGCCAACTCTGCACGTAGGCGGAGGCCTTGACCTCTATCTTTCTCCCCATATACTCCAGGTCGACGGCGTCCCACTCCAGGCGAGGCGTGTCGGTGACGCCGAGCGCGGTACCGACCAGGAACTCGGCAAAGAGGGAGCGGTTGACGTTACAGAGCAGGTCAGAGTAGGCCCACGACCAGAAGTCGCCGAGGGTGAGCGACCCAAGCTGTGAGATTGGTTGGTCTGATGCCAATTTCTTCATAGTAGATTCTCCAGAAATTGGGGCTGCAACGGTTTCGAGGGGCACGAGCCCACTGCGACGGTAGTTCTGGGTGCATTGGTCCTCGCAGATCACGCTGCATTCCTATGCTTCGTCGAGCCATTTCTGCAAGCGCTCGGCGAGATTATCGATCAGGGCCAGAAAGCGGTCGTCGACGATCCATGGTGCACCTTCTCTATCAACATAGCGAGCGGAAGGCGGTCTTGGTGGCTCGGGTACGTTCTGCTGCTGGATCCGTCCCTTGGCATAGGAAAACGATTCCCGGCCTGGTTTTTCCAGCCAATGTTCAACAAGAGCAAGTCGCTGGCGCAGAAAGGCACGCTCGGTAGGTATCACGGTTTTCCCAGTGCTCCGGTTGTGAGCCAAGATCCTAGCCGCTCCGGATGCTGAAGGCCGGGTAGGCTAGGAAACACTCATGAAAATGGCTCAGCGCTTACATAGCAGTCCTTGACTAGTGACCTAGGCAGCTTATCGTGGTCCGGCACTCTTGTGTGTAAGAAGCTCTCGATGATCAGGCGTCTACGGAATTGGGTTCATCAGCCTTGGAGTCAGACCAGTTCTTGGTAAAGGGCAATTGCCTGTGCGAATCCCAAGCTATGAACTGAGATCCTCCGCAATCTCCCGAAACTGCTCCAGCGCCGCCTGCAGGTCCTCCACGATCTCCGCCGCCAGCACATCCGGATCCGGCAGGTTGGCGGTGTCCTCCAGCGACTCGTCCCGCAGCCAAAAGATGTCGAGGTTGACCTTGTCGCGGGCCAGCAGCTCCTCGTAGCCGAACGACCGCCAGCGGCCGTCCGGATCCTCCTCCGACCAGGTTGCCGTACGCTCGTGGCGGTTCTCCGGGTTGAAGCAGGCCACAAACTCGTCCAGGTCGGCGCGGCTGAGCGGGTTCTGTTTCAGCGTGAAATGCGTGTTGGTGCGCAGGTCATAGATCCACAGCCTCTCCGTCCAGGGCTTGGCGCTGGCCGGCTTGCGGTCGAAAAAGAGCACGTTGGCCTTGACCCCCTGGGCGTAAAAGACCCCCGTCGGCAGCCGCAGCAGCGTGTGCACGTCGCACTCGTGCAGCAGCTTGCGGCGTACGGTCTCGCCCGCCCCACCCTCAAAGAGCACGTTGTCGGGCACGACGACCGCCGCCCGGCCGTTGATCTTGAGCAGCGTCTTGACGTGCTGCACAAAGTTCAACTGCTTGTTGCTGGTCGAGGTCCAGAAATCGTCGCGGACGACGGTCTGGCGACTCGCGCCGGATCTCGCCCTCGTCGGTGACAAAGGTGACGCTGCTCTTCTTGCCAAAGGGCGGATTGGTCAGCACCAGGTCGAAGCGGTCGCCGGGGTCGGCGGCCAGGCTGTCGGCGACGTGGATGGGGCTTGCCGTCGCCGTTGGTCGCCGATGCCGTGCAGGTAGAGGTTCATCACGCACAGCCGGGCGGCGCTGTCGACGATCTCCCAGCCGTGCAGGGCCTGGTGGCGCAGGTGCTCCCACTGGTCGCGGTCGAGCGGGGCGTGGTGCTCGACGATGTAGTCGTAGGCGGCCAGCAGAAAGCCGCCGGTGCCGCAGGCCGGGTCGCAGATGGTCTGGCCCGGCGCGGGGCGCATCACGTCGACCATGGCCTGGATGAGCGGGCGCGGCGTGAAGTACTGGCCGGCGCCCGACTTGATGTCCTGGGCGTTCTTTTCCAGCAGCCCCTCGTAGATCTCGCCCTTGACGTCGATGTCCAGGCCGATCCAGGTCTCGCCGTCGATCAGCTCGATCAGGCGGCGCAGCTTGGCCGGGTCCTGGATCCGGTTCTGGGCCTTGCGAAAGATGACGGGGATCAGGCCGGAGCCCTTGCCCAGCTCGACCAGGATGTGGCGGTAGTGGGTCTCCAGCTCGTCGCCGTCGCGGGCCAGCAGGCTCTGCCAGCTCCAGGCCCTGCGGGGATGACGCTGGTCCTTGCCCAGCTCGCGGACCTGCTCGTCGGCCATCTTGAGGAAGAGCAGGTAGGTGAGCTGTTCGACGTAGTCGCCGTAGGAGACGCCGTCGTCGCGCAGGACGTTGCAGTAGTTCCACAGGCGTTGGACGATGGTGGCGGATTCGGTTGACATTCCAGCGTGTCTCCTGTAGGGGCGAGGCATCCCCGCAAGCAGTTGCGCAGGCGCTAGTCCTACGACAGATGGAATGCTTGCGACCAGGGTGCGGGCTGCATCCGGGATGCCTCGCCCCTACCTAATCTGGTGTCCATTGATTGAAGCGGTTGGGGGCAGCTTCCGGGTGCAGTTGGTCCTCCTGCCAGCGGATCGGGTTGCCCTGGATATACGCGCGGATGCGGTTCAGCGAGGGTTCGTCCCGCACAATGTGCTCCCAGTAGTTGCGCTGCCAGAACGGCGTACGCCGGATTTTGCGCATCCGATTGATGCGCCTTGTCGTCACCGATTTGTAATTGCCGACAATGGCGCCCAACGACCCCGGCGGCGGTCCCCCTGGTCCCTGTAGGGGCGAGGCATCCCCAGGAACACTCGCGCCCTGGCGCAAAGCTCCACCTGTCGCATCTACGCCAGCGCAAGCACTTGCCGGGGATGCCTCGCCCCTACCAGGCAGATCATCCGCAATGACGATGAGGCCATGCATGTGATTGGGCATGAGGACCCAATCGTCCAGGGTCACGGACGGGAAGATGGACCGGGATACGCTGCCAGTAGTGGCCCGCCACGCGCCCCCAGTGGTTGAGTTGCATCTGACCATCCACCACCTCGCCCAGCAGGCAGTCGCCCTCTGCGCACGCAAATGGTGACGAAATAGATGCCAGGGGAGGTATAGTCGTAGCCCTGGCAACCGGATTGACCGGCGGCGGCGCTTCCCGGGTCGAATCTGTAGGGGCGATGGCATCCCACACGACATTCTCACCCCGGCGCAGGCTTGCGTCTGTCGTAGGCCCTTCGCTAACGGCTAGACTTCTGGGGATGCCTCGCCCCACGGTTGCGGTTGCGGTCGCGCGCCATCATAGACCACCAAACCTCCAGATGTGCTGGTTCAATTCTGTCTCATAACAGGTGTAACTGCTGTGGCGTTCCTGCCTCTTGCTTCGGCTTGCGGCCCCTGTTGTCCCTGGTTTTCTCCGCCTGAATGCGCGCCAGCAGCACCGAGGCCGGCTCGTCCTCCGGGTCCTGGGGCACCAGCTTGCCCTCGAAGGCGCGTTTCAGGATGGCCTGCCGCAGCCGTCGGCCCGCAGGAGGGCAGCCTCGACCTGCTTCTCCAATTCCTCCACCACCGACAGCCGTCGCTCGACTTCGGCGACGATGCGGTGTTGTTCAGCCAAGGGGGGAGGGAACCGGCATGTGGCGACATCCGCGTAGCTCAGGTCGATGATTGCCGACTGCTATTGCATCCTGACCAATCTACTGGCATCGAGCATGCTGCTCGAGGTACTACATGTGTCAGAATCACTGGCGAACCACGTACATGTCGGATACGAATCGATTCATGTTCTGACACAGCGACGCGAACGTATCGTGCCGGTACAGCATGTCCGCGACTTCACCAGCTGACTGCCAGTAACCTCGCTAGAAGCAGGTCACCTTCTTGCAGTCGATACATCTCGATACTCATGTGCTTGCGACTATCTTCATCGCATCAGATAGATTAACCTGTCACGACTCAGGTTCGCATCGTCGACATTCGATCGTCAGAACAGGGATGCCCGATCTCGATGGAATCGGAAACTGTGCTCATAGTGCGACCCATAATGCCGGTCAGCCGCTGAAGCACCATGCTCCAGCTGTCGCCCACACCCACCCCTCCGGCAACTCCGGCAAGTCGGACGTGTCGGTGCCGCAGGCTCCTTGTACCTCTTTCCCGGATTCTCCGCCTCCCACTTGGCGCGGCGCTCGGCCAGGATGCGCTGGAGCAGCACGTCCGCCGGTTCGTAGTCGCGGCCCTCGGCGCGGGCCAGTTCCGCCTCGGTGGGGACCAGGCGGCCCTCGCAGGCGGCCTTGAGCACGGCGGCCTTGTAGCGCCGCAGGTTGGCCTGCGCCCGCTTCAGCGCGGCGACGCCTGCCTCCAGCCGGGTGAACTGGGTCTCGATCTCGGCGACGATGCGGTGTTGTTCGGGGAGAGGGGAGCGAAGGGCAATCGATGAGCTCGTTTCATCACGTCCCGCGATTGCTGGCACTCGTGCCTTTGCGCTAGAATTCCAGTCGTACTGCCAATGGACTCGTAGATAGTACAGCATGAAGTAGCAGAGCATACTCCCGCTAGATTGCGCCTGCAGCAGCAAGAGCCTGATATCGACGCCAAGACCTCTGAGCCTATGCAGAGCTTCGTTGCAGGCACCAATGAGGCAACGATCGACTTGCAGAAGGTATCGACATGTCTCGCAGACAGATATCGTCTCAGATGCACCACTTGACGTGCTCCGGTAGTGATCACTGACTGTAGCCTTTGCCCTGATGACAGCGTTGCCGATGCCATCGACGTTGTATCTGTTGGAGATGCTTCGACTGCTCATCAGGACATCCCTGCGTCGCTGCATCTGTCCACATCGCCGACCCTTCCGGCAACGTCTCTGGTCGTAGTGCATCCAGTTCGTCTGTGCCAACTCGCCGCACGTCCGTTACTGCGCCATGTCGATCCTACGTCCTACGCCAACTGCCTCATTCATCTCGTCCAGCAGCGCCGGCAACTCCGCCCCAAACAGCCGCCGGGCCGCGATCCACCCGCCCCGGCTGAACAGCTCGCCATACCTGAAAGTCGTCGCCGCTCACGCTCAGGTTGACGCCGATGTGGTCCGCGATCTGGTCCAGCCACCAGCGCTGCTCCTCGGTGAAGGTCCGCCCGCCGGCCTCCTGGGCCGCCAGCCAGTCCTCGTAGCGCTGCCGCACCCGCTCCGGATAGGGCACCAGCTCGTCGTCCAGCTCCACGGCGTGGCGCACCAGCGAGACCAGGTCGGTCAGCACCCGCTGCGCGCCCACGCCGCGCACCTTGTCCCGCTCCAGTTGGGCGTAGGCCCGCCACAGCGACTCGGTGGTCCAGGCCTGGGGCGGCAGCGCCAGCGCGCTCGCGCCAGCTCCTTGACCTGCTGGTAGGTCAGCCGCTGCTGGGCGTAGGGCTGGCTGTAGATGATCTGCAGGGCCGTGATCTCGTCGCGGTTCTCCTCGATGAACTGCCGGAAGGACTGCGACCGTGGCCCGCGCCTGCTCGTCGCTGAAACCGGCGCTCGGTGACGCGGTCCACGCTCACGATGTCGATGATCTGCTCGGCGCGCTGGTGGATGGCGATGAGCGTCTGGCGCAGCGCCGGGTCGTCGAAGGGGCGCCGTGGCCCGGCCGACCAGCTCCTCGCGCCGCCTGGGCGATCTGCTCCGGCGCTGGATCGGCCAGGCCGGTCTCGGCCTGGGCCAGCGCCAGGTGCTGGTCGGGGTCGACGGCGTCCAGCAGGAGGTTGGCCAGGTCCGCGGAGCGACAGCCCGCCGCTGGCGGCGCGGATCTCTTCCTCGTCCTGGGGCGTCAGCTTGCGCTGCCAGCCGGGCCAGCCGCCCGGCCAGCGAGGTCAGCATGTCCTCGTCGCGCACGCCCAGGGCCACCTGCTCCAGCAGCTTCTCAAAGGGCACCGGTGCGCTTGCGCTCGATGGTCTTGGGGTCGTGCTTCTGCTCGTCGACCACGCCCACGGCGTCCACGATGACAAAGTGGGTCTTTTCCCGGGTGTCGGGCGTCACGGCCTGCAGGTCGGTGGAGCTGACGACGCGCGTGCCGCGGCCCATCATCTGGTCGAACAGCACCCGCGAGCGCACCGGCCGCATGAAGAGCAGCACCTCCAGCGGCTTGATGTCGGTGCCGGTGGAGATCATGTCCACCGTGACGGCGATGCGCGGGTTGTAGCTGTTGCGGAAGGAGGCGATCAGGTCCTCGGGCTTGGCGCCGGTCACCTTGTAGGTGATCTTTTGGCAGAACTCGTTGCCCCGGCCAAACTCCTCGCGGGCGATGCGCACGATGTCCTCGGCGTGGCTGTCGTCCTTGGCAAAGACCAGCGTCTTGGGCACCTCGCGTGCGGCCGGGATAGATCTCGGTGAAGAGCTTGTCGCGGAAGGTGCGGATCACGGTCCGGATCTGGCTCTCCGAGACCACGTCGCGGTCGAGCTGGTTGGGGCCGTATTCCAGGTCCTCGTCCAACTGCTCCCAGCGCACGCTGGCGGGTGTGCCGGTCGCGCCTGTCCACGTAATAGCCCGCCTCCACCCGGCTGCCCTGCTCGGTGATCCGGGTGCGGATGCGGTAGACCTCGCCGTCGACGTTGACGCCGTCGGCCACCGCCCGCTCGCGCGAGTACTCCATCACCAGGTTCTGGTTGAAGAAGCCCAGCGTCTGCTTGGAGGGCGTGGCCGTCAGGCCGATGAGGGTCGCGTCGAAAGTACTCCAGCACCTGCCGCCACAGGTTGTAGATGGAGCGGTGGCACTCGTCGGTGATGATGAAATCGAAGTACTCGATGGGCAGGTCGGGGTTGTAGCGCACCAGCTTGGGGGCTTCCTGGTCCAGCTCCCGCTCCCGGCCCCACAGGGAGCGCTCCTCCGCCTCGGCGTCGAACTCGGCCTCGCCGCTGAGCATGGAGTAGAGCCGCTGGATGGTGGTGATGCACACCTTGCTGACCGGGTCCAGCACGTTGGAGCGCAGGCGCTGCACGTTGTACAGCTCGGTGAAGCGGCGGCCGTCGTCGGGGGTCACGTACTGGTCGAACTCGGTGAACGCCTGGCGGCCCAGGTTGTTGCGGTCCACCAGGAAGAGCACGCGCCGCGCCCTGGCGAACTTGATCAGGCGGTAGACAAAGGTGACGGCGGTGAAGGTCTTGCCGCTGCCGGTGGCCATCTGGATCAGGGCCCGGGGCCGGTCGTCGGCAAAGGACTGCTCCAGGTTCTGGATGGCCTCGATCTGGGCGTCCCACAGCCCCTCGGTGATCAGGGGCGGCAGCTCCCGCAGGCGTGCTCGCAGGGTCTCTGGCTCCGCCGCCCAGTCGGCCAGGGTCTCCGGCCGGTGGAAGGCGAACACCCGGCGGCTGCGCGGCTCGGGGTCGCGCTCGTCGCGGAAAAAGGTCTCGACGCCGGTGCTCTCGTAGGCAAAGGGCAGGGGGAGCTGGACGTGGGGGATGCTCGCCGGCAAGCCGGTCAGGTAGGCGCCCGATTGCTCGGCCACACCGCTGAGGGTCGTGCCCGGCCGCCTTGGCCTCGATGACGCCCACGGCCTGGCGGTCCACGAACAGCAGATAGTCGGCGTAGCCGGTTTCCAGGGGGAACTCGCGCACGGCCACGCCGCGGGCCGCGCCCAGGTTGAGCCCATTTCGGTTCTGGACGCGCCAGCCTGCCGCCTCCAGCAGTTGATCGATCGTTTCCCGGGCTTGTTCTTCCGGCGTGGGCATAGGGGCTCCAACTAGAAGCGCGATCCGGACCACTGAATGCGGCTACAAGGCATCGTCGGCCACCAAGTTTCCTCGAACCTGTGCGCCAGGGGCTTCCCAGGAGGAGCGACGGTCTCTGGGCGCCCGGCTGGCTATTAAGGGGCGGGGTGGTTTGCCCAGCCCCAGGTGATAGGTAGATTCTGATCCAGATTATACCACTGGACCGTCAGCAGGGCAAACGCGAGCGCTCTATCCAGTTTGAAGGATGCAGCAGGTTGCCCACAGTCATAGCGTGCGGGCAGGGTGTTGGATACGGTCTGGGCAGGATGGAGAGCAGAAGCGGCATAGCCGCCTGACCGGGCGAATCCCGTACGTTCAGCGGGCGTTCGGCAGCCGGCCGCCGTAGCAGCAGGAGGAAAGCGCAAGCCCCCCTCCCGGGCCAACCTCTTAGCCCATCCCGGCCGGGCCCAGCGGGTCCTCGATGGCCGCCAGGACCTCGCCCGCACGGCAAATGCGGCTGCGGGCCTGGCCGGTGATCTCGCGTAGGATGCCGGCCTCCTCCAACCTGCTGTTGCCACACCTTGTCATCGCGGGTAGCGTTGCCCTGCCACCATTTGACATGTCCTGAAAAATGGTCTATACTTGTCTATATCATCTGTCTATCTATAGGATGGAAGAATGACAGTATCTGTTGCAGAGGTCCACAATCGTCTGTCCCATTGGCTCAATCAGGTGGCCGATGGGCCTGTCACCATCACGCGCCGGGGAAAACCGGTGGGAGTCATCATCTCTCCAGAAGAGTACGAGCAGCTCCGCCAGGTGCAGGCCTACCTGAAGATGCTGCGCCTGTCCCGGTCGCTGCAAGATAGTGGTTTGACGGCCGGTGAACTGCGCCAAGCGTCCCGCGAGGAATTGGAGGAGCGCTCGTGATTGTCGATGCGAGTGTCGTGCTGGCAGCTTTCCTGCCCGACGAGTCCCAAGCCCAGGCCCAAGCCGTGATCCGCGACCACGTCATCGGGCGACTATTACTCTCCGCGCCGAACCTGCTCCTCTACGAGGTGACCAACGCCGCTGTCCAGGCGACGCGCCGGGATCGCATCAGCGCAGAGCAAGCCCGGGAGATCCTGGCGTCGTTTGAAGGGCTGGCCATCGAGCTGCAGGCGGTGACATGGCCAGAGATGCTGTCCTTCGCCCAGCGATTTGACCGCTCCGCGTACGACGCGGCCTACCTGGCGCTGGCGGAAGCCACCGGACAGCCGCTCATCACCGGCGACCGGCGACTGTACCATGCCGTCCGGGAACAGTTGGACTGGGTCCACTGGCTCGGGGACTATGAGGCAACCTCAGGCGGTTAGGACCCGGTAGGGGTCTACATGGAGGCCAAACGCAGACGCGGCCGGCCATGGAGCGTTTGCCGGCCCTCGGCCCGGGGCGGGCGTCCCGGGTGGAAGAAAGGAGCGACGAAATGGGCAAGCGGCTTTGGGTGATCGTGGTGCTGGTGGCGCTGAGTGCGGTGCTGGCCCTGCCGTCTTTGGCAGCGCCGGCAGCGGCAGGACCGGCCGGCGATCCGACGCTGGAGTGGAACACATTCCTGGGCGGCACCGCGGCCGACGATGGTTACGCGGTGGCCACCGACGCCGGTGGGAACGTCTACGTGGCGGGCACGAGCATGGCCGCCTGGGGAACGCCCATCCGTGCCTACGGTGGGGCCGGCGACGCCTTTGTGGCCAAGCTGGACAGCAAGGGCGCCCTGCAGTGGAATACCTTTCTGGGGTCGGCCACGGGCGAGGACCGGGCTTACGGGCTGGCCCTGGATGGCAGCGGGAACGTCAACGTCACCGGCGAGAGCCTCTTTGCCTGGGGCACGCCGGTCAACGCCCACTCGGCGGATGGCAGCGACGTTTTCGTGGCCCAACTGGACAAGAATGGCGCGCTGCGCTGGAACACCTTCCATGGCGGGCAGAGCATCGATCAGGGCCGTGCCATCGCCGTGGATGGGGCCGGGGGCATCTATGTCTCGGGGGAGAGCCATGGTACCTGGGGCAAGCCGGTCGTTCCCCCCGGCACGGGGCTCATCAACCAGGAGGCCTTTGCGGCCAAACTGACCAAGAACGGCGCCCTGGTGTGGAACACCTTTATGGGCGACCCCAACAACGAGGACTATGCCCGGGGTATTGCCCTGGGCGGCGGTGTGGCCGTGACGGGCAAGAGTATGAAATCCTGGGGCAAGCCGGTCCGCGCCCACTCGGGCGACTGGTACGGCGACGCCTTTGTGGCCCAACTGAACGCCAGCACCGGGGCGCGCCAGTGGAACACCTTCCTGGGTGGGGCGCAGACCGACGAGGGCCGGGCCATTGCCGCCAGCGGGAGCGAATCTGTACGTCACGGGCTACAGCTATGGCGCCTGGGGTACGCCGGTCGCTCCTTTCCCGGGCACGTCGAACAACGTTTTTGTGGCCCGTCTGAACGGCAGCGGCGCCCTGCAGTGGAATACCTTCCTGGGCGGCGGCGACTATGAGGACGACGCCGGCAACGCCATCGCGGTGGTGCGAGGCAGCCGGATCTATGTCGCGGGGGAGAGCGACGATGGCTGGGGCAAGCCAGTCCAGGCCTATTCAGGAGATGAGGACGCCTTTGTGGCCCAGTTGAACAGCAGCGGCGCGCTGCAGTGGAACACGTTCCTGGGTGGGGAGTACGCGGACCGTGGCTATGGCATTGCCGCAAACGATGCCAACGTCTACGTCGCCGGTGAGAGCGTGGTGGAATACGGCGACTGGGGGACGCCGGTCCGGCCCGGCAGCGGGGAAGAGGATGCCTTTGTCGTCAGGCTGGGCGTGGAGCCGCCGGAACTCCATCGCGCCCTGCTGCCGGTGATCCGGCGGTAGGGCTTGGCCCAGCCCTTGCCAGGGTTCTGCCCAGGTGTTGCCTGCGCAACCCCAGGCCCTTTGGCCTGACTTGCAGATCAATGCCAGGGTCACGGAACCTTCGCAAGGATGATTCTCTCAGTGGCCCGCAGGCCAATCCTTGCGAAGGTTCTGTAGCGGTGTTACCAGCCAGACTCAGGCCTTTTGGCCTGGCTTGCAGGTCGATGCAAGGCTAATACAATCTTCGCAGGGATAGCGCTCTGAGCTGCTCGCCCGGCGGTTCGCAGCATAGTAGCCGGCCAGGGCCTTGTAGCGGGCGGTGGTGGCATCTGCCGCGGCCTTGGCGCGCAGGGCCGTATAGTAGTCGCCCAGGGCGGTCCAGCGGTCCTGGCTACGGGATGCGTAGTAGTTGGCCAGGGCCTTGTAGCGGGCGGTGGTGGTATCCGCCGCGGCTTGGGCGCGCAGGGCCGTGAAGTAGTCGCCCAGGGCGGTCCAGCGGTCCTGGCTACCGGACGCGTAGTAGTTGGCCAGGGCCTGGCTGCGGGCGGCGCTGGTATCCGCCGCGGCTTGGGCGCGCAGGGCCGTGTAGTAGTCGCCCAGGGCGGTCCAGCGGTCCTGGCTGCCGGACGCGTAGTAGTTGGCCAGGGCCTTGTAGCGGGCGGTGGTGGTATCCGCCGCGGCTTGGGCGCGCAGGGCCGTGTAATAGTCGCCCAGGGCGGTCCAGCGGTCCTGGTTACGGGATGCGTAGTAGTTGGCCAGGGCCTTGTAGCGGGCCGTGCCGGCCACGCCTGCGGCCTCATACCTGGCGGCATAGTGCTCGCCCAGGGAGGCCCAGCGGTCTGAGCCGGCGGCGATGCCGGCGTCGATACCGGCCGGCATGCGGGCGGGCGGGTTCCCCGGACTGAGGGCGGCCCACAGGATCACCACCACAACCAGCCAAAACAAGAACAGCCCCATCGCGATGAGCAGCCAGGCAGCGGCTGTTGGGATCTGCCGCCGGGATCCAAATCGTGCGGTTGTCATCTTTCCGATCATGCTATCCTCCCTGTTGGTCTGTTTGCCAGTATGAACGGGGCTGTCTGCCCCTTTTCCGGCATGGAGGGGATTCTACCACGGCGACACAGAGGGCACAGAGGATCTGTGCTGGGGCTGGCGCCGGGCCTTCGCTCAACGCAGGCCGGTTTGACAACGCGGTAGGGCTCTGCGATAATGCCATTATCCATCTGTAAAAGAACTCGAATGCCAGGAGGAGATCGTGACAGCATTGGAAAAAGTCTACGGGCATATTGAAGGTCATTTTGACGAGCACCTGGAGCGGGTCAAGGACTTTGTCCGGCAGCCCTCTATCAGCGCCGACGGCACGGGCATGGCCGAGATGGCCGAGTTGGTGGCCGCGCAGATCCGGGAGGCGGGCGGCCAGGCCGAGATCGTGCCCACGCCAGGCTACCCGGTGGTCTATGGCGAGATCGACGCCGGCGCGCCCAAGACACTGCTGGTCTATGGCATGTACGACGTCCAGCCGGTGGTGGGCGAGACGTGGGACGTCTCCGATCCTTTTGGCGGCGAGGTCCTGGACCTGCCCGACCTGGGTCCCAGCCTGGTCAACCGGGGCGTCTTTAATAGCAAGGGGCCCCTGATCGGTGTATTCAACGCGCTGCAGAGCTTTCGGGCCACCGGCGAGCCCTACCCCGTCAACCTCAAGTTCATGGTCGAGGGTGAGGAGGAGATGGGCAGCCGCAACCTGCCCGGCTTTGTCGAGGCCTACAAGGATCGCCTGCAGGCCGACTTTGCTTTCTTTGGCTTTTACGCCCAGGATGTCAGGGGCAAAGTGATCATGTACCTGGGCGTCAAGGGCATTCTTTTCATGGAGCTGATCGCCCGCGGCGGCGATTGGGGCGGCCCGACTACGCGCGGCATCCACGGCTCCAACGCCGTCTGGTTCCACAGCCCAACCTGGGCGCTGATCCAGGCGCTGTCCAGCATGTTTACCCCCGACCAGAAGCACATCCTCATCGATGGCTTTTACGACGACATCGCCTCACCCTCGGCCGAGGACGAGGATCTGCTGCTGCGGCTGGCCGAGACCCTTACGCCGGAGACGCAACTGGAGGAGAACGACGTGCGCCGCTACAAGTACGACCTGGCCGGCGCGGACCTGATGCGCAAGTACCTCTACCAGCCCACCCTCAACATCGACGGCATCATCTCGGGCCACACGGCCGAGGGCACCAAGACCCTGCTGCCCCACGAGGCGCGGGCCAAGGTCGACATCCGCATGGTGCCGAATATGCGCCCGGAGCGGATGCTGCAATTGCTCGAGGATCACCTGGAGCGGCACGGCTATGGGGACAAGATCGAGGTCCATGTCGAGGACTCGTACCCACCGGCCAAGCTCCGCCTGAAGGGCAATCCGGCCGGCGAGGCGCTGCTCAAGAGCTACCGCGAGCTGGGCTACGAACCCGAGATCTGGCCCCACCTGGCCGGCTCGGCGCCCTTTTACCTCTTTACCGAGGTGCTGGACATTCCCACGGCCATGGGCGGGCTGGGGCACGGCGCCCGGGCGCACAGCCCCAACGAGTACGTCACCCTGGCGGGCATGAAAGAGTATGAAAAGTTGGTGGCCGCCTTCCTGGTGAACCTGGGAACCGCCGCGTGATCTGCTATATCGTCCGGCTCCTGCCAGTAGGCAGGTTCGCCAACTAGCCATCTGGGGGCGATGGGATCACCCTGTCGTCCCTTCACTCATCATTAGCAGAAGACCTGACAGGTTTTCTTCGGATCTGTTAGGTGCTACGCCCAAGGCAACCCTGGCAATCGTTCAAGTCTTGAGCGCGAGGCAGAAACCTGTCAGGTCTCTCCAGAAGGAGGATGAGCATGCGCATCATCTACGTTGTGCCCGCACCCATGGGCCGGACGCCGGAGGGTGCTGAGGAATTGGCCAGGCGGGGCAGGGTTCTGCGCGAGTACGCCGCCCCAGGCACAGAGGTTGACATCATCGATGTGCCCCAGGGGCCGGCATCCATCGAGTCGATGTACGAGGAGTATATCAGCATCCCGGCCACCGCCGAGCGCGTCCTGGAGGCCGAGGAACAGGGCTACGACGCCGCCATCGTGGGCTGCTTTGGCGATCCGGGGCTGGATGCCTTCCGGGAGCTGACCGAGATGCTGGTTGTGGGCCCCGGGGAGTCGTCCTTCCTGGCGGCGGCCATGCTGGGCCACAGTTTTTCGGTGGTCACGGTGACGGCCAGTGTCATTGCCTCGACAAAACGAGAGGTGCGCAACGCGGGCGTTGGCGACAAACTGGCCTCGGTGCGCGTCGTCGAAACGCCGGTGCTGGAGCTGGCCCGGGATCGAGGGGCGACCCTGGACAAGCTGGTTGCCGAGGGGCGCCAGGCGCTGGACCTCGACGGCGCCGACACCCTGGTGTTGGGCTGCATGACCATGGGCTTTCTGGGCGTGGCCGAGGAACTGTCCCAGCGGCTGGGCGTGCCGGTCGTCAATCCCAGCCTTTGGTGCCTCAAGATGGCCGAGGCCATGGCCGGCGCCGGCTACAGCCACAGCAAAAAGGCGTACATGACGCCGCCCAAGGTGGCCATGGGTTTGGTATCGAGCAGCCGCGACCTGTTGGTGTCGCATTAGGACTGAGTGAACCGCAGAGACGCAGAGGACGTGGAGAGGGGGAGACGGGGAGAGGGGGAGAGAGGGAGATACGGAGATCTGCCTTGTTGGGGGAGGCTCCAAGTCGAACAGCGATGGAACTCTTGCCAAACATCCTCCATGTTTTCTGTGTCTCTGTAGTGAGGAGAGTATACGATGACGACAGCGATTCAAGACGAGGCCCGGGGCGCGGTAAGCAGCGAGCGGCTGTATGGTGACGTTGAGTGGTTCAGCCACGTCCGGCGGGACACGGGCGGACCGGGTGAGGATCTGGCGGCGGACTATATCGCCGCGCAACTGGCCGCGGCCGGGGTACCGGTGACGGCGCACGAGTTCGACGCCTTCCTGAGCTACCCCGTCTCGGCCAGGCTGGAGGCGTTGGCGCCGGAAGCGGCTGAGATCCGGTGTGTCACCCACTCCTTCGCCCTATCGACGGGCCCGGAGGGACTGGTCACCGATCTGATCCATCTGGGCGACGGCGATGATGCCGACGCGCTGGAGTTGGAGCGCGCCGAAGGAAAGGCCGCCCTCATCGACGGGCTGGCCACGCCGGTAACCGTCCTGCGGGCCAGCCAGGCCGGCTGCGCCGCCATCATCTTTGCCAACAAGGGCCACGCCATCCACAACATGATCTGTCACCACCATCTGGGGCACGCCCGGGCTGGATCAGCTCGACCGGCTGCCCCAGTTGCCCGCCATCTCTATCGACAGGGAGGGCGGCGAACTGCTGAAGCGACTGCTGGCCCGGGACGAGGGGCTCAAGATCAGGCTCACGACCCAGGTGGACACCGGCTGGCGCAAAAGCATCCTGCCCGAAGTCCGCATTCCAGGGACCGAGGGAGCCGGAGCGCTTTGTTCTGGTGGGCGGCCACTCCTGCGGCTGGGACGTAGGCGTCACCGACAATGGGACGGGCGACGCGGCTATGCTGGAACTGGCGCGTATCCTGTGGCAGCATCGCGACCAACTCGGGCGTGGCGTGCGCATCTGCTGGTGGCCGGGCCACTCGCACGGGCGCTACAGCGGCTCGACCTGGTACGCTGACACCTTTTTCGCCGATCTGGCCGACAACTGCCTGGCCTATCACAACATCGACTCGCCCGGGGTCCGGGGCGCGACGCGCTACGTCGCCCGGCATACCTCGGCCGAGACGCAGCGGTTCTGCCAGGCCGTCATCCAGGGGCCAGACCGGCCAGCAGGAGGTTGAGGTCCACCGGCCCAACCGGGCCGCCGACCAGGCTTTTCTGGCCAATGGCGTGCCCTCCTTTTCTACCTATCCACTGCTGCCGCTGGACCATCCCGACCGCTGGACGTGGACCGGCGGCTCGGCCAACGCCTGGTGGTGGCACAGCGAGCACGACACCCTGGACAAGGCGGACGTGGATATCCTGGCCCTGGATACGCGGATCTCCCTGACGGCCATCCTGGAGCTGGCCAATAGCGAGCTGCTGCCCTTTGAGCACGTCAGCACGGCGCGGGAGATCCGGGATGTGACGGCCGATCTACAACAGAAAGTAGGCGTTCACCTGGACCTGGGGCCGGTGGAAGGCAAAGGGCGGAGGCTGTCAGCCGCGGCCCTGGCGCTGGAAGAGGCCAAAGAGCGGGTTGCGGGCGATGCCGCCGGGGCAGACGTTTTGAACGGGGCCATCATGCGCATCAGCCGGGCGCTGAATCCGGTCCTCTATAGCCAGAGCGGGCGATTTCATCACGATCCGGCCGACTGGCTGCCGTCTATGAAGAATTCGGCCGGCCAGGTTCTGCCTGGCCTGAGCCGGGCCGTGGCTTTGCCCCGGCTGGCGGGGCAGTTCGAATACGGCTTCCTGCGCGCCCAGATGGTACGGGAGAGGAACCGGCTGGTCACGGCGTTGTGCGAGGCGGTCCGGATAGCCGAGGATGCACTGGAAGTTATGTAGGGCAAGCCTGTCCTGAGCGCGCGAAGGATCTGCCAGCTTGCCCCGGTTTGATAAGGTGCCAACTTGGCCCTACAGGAGGAACTGCCGAGGAGCAGCGATCGATGTTTGTAGAAATCAATGGCAATCAATTGTATTATGAAGAGCTGGGGACAGGGAACGCTCAGGCCATCCTGTGCTTTCATGGCGCGCCGGGCCTGGGCGACCATCGCGAGCCCAAGGGTTCCTGGGGGCGGCTGGCCAACCGGTACCGGGTCATCGTCCAGGACCAGCGCGGCAGCGGCCGGTCGGGACTGAACCCGCCCTTTACCCACAAGCAGTGGGTGGACGACGCCGATGCCCTGCGCCAGCACCTGGGGCTGGGCAAGGTCGTCGTCGCCGGCGGTTCCTACGGCGGGTTTCTGTCGCAGGAGTATGTGCTGGCCTACCCGGAGAACGTGCTGGCGGTGATGCTGCGCGATACCAGCGCCGATCACGGTTGGGACAAACAGGCCGAAGCCAATGCGCTGGCCAGTCCCAGGATCAAGGACACGCTGGACCTGGAGAAATACCGGCGGACCATGGATGGCAAATGCCTGTCGGACGAGGACATGCGCGACTGCTATGCCGAGATCCAGCCGCTCTACAACGTCGACTGGGACCCGGTCAAGGATGCCGAACGCCTCAAGTCGATCCACTTTCACCACGCCACCCACAATTATGCCTTTCGCTACAACCTGCCCGGCTGGGACATCAAGCCGCGCCTGGCCGAGATCCGGGTGCCGGTCTTGATCACCCACGGCCGGCACGATTGGATCGTGCCCCTGGAGGCGGCGGAAGAGCTGGATCGCAGGATTGCCGAGTCCCGGTTGGTAGTCTTTGAGAACAGCGGCCACTCGCCGCAGATCGAGGAACTGGAGTTGTGGGAGGCCGCCGTACGCCAGTTTTTGGCGGAGTACGGGCTATAGGTGTACTCGCGGCAATTGCTCGTGCTGGACCCGATCCCCGCACTTCTGAGACACAGTCTAGCGCACTGGCGAGGCAGCGTGGACTGTGGTCCACGCAGAGCAGATGGGAAGGGCGACCTTCGCCCAACAGGGGTTTAGACAGCAAGTCAGAAAACAGGAGGCATCACGATGCAAAAAAAGACCTATACCGGCTACAAATCGTACCAGATACCTGGAGCCAGGGGTGGACTATCGTCCCTTCGAGCTGGCCAAAGAGGTCGGCCGGGTGGAGCCCTACGTCTACCCGGCGTCGGAAGCGCAGGAGCGCAGGGTACAGCAACTGCTGGCCGAGAACATCATTGTCTCGGCCCACGATCACACCTCGATCTTTCCCGAGGATTTTCGCCAGATTTTTGAGTACATCCGGCAGGGGCGGGAATGGACCGGCTACGAAGGGCTGAGCGTGTCGGGCATCGACATTCTCTTTGAGAACTTCATGGACGGCACGGCCCTGATCACCTCCAACGCGGGCTGGAAGTGGACCGACGTCATCCACGACATCGGCCTGCGCTTCAGCGACTTTGCCCACCAGGAGATGGTCTACGTGGCCAGGACCATCGACGACCTGTACCGGGCCAAGCCGGAGGGCAAGATCGCCTTCGTGGCCACGCTGGAATCGGCTATGCCCATCGAGAACGAGCTGGACCGCGTCGACATCCTCTACGGCCTGGGCATCCGCTCCATGGGCATCACCTATTCGGAGGCCAACGCCCTGGGCTCGGGTCTGAAGGAGACCAACGACGGCGGTCTGACCCAGTTCGGCCGCCAGGTGGTGCAAGCGGATGAACAAGCTGGGCATGACCATTGACACCAGCCCACTGCGGCGACCAGACCGCCCTGGACTCTATCGAGCTCAGCGAAAAGCCGACCCTCATCTCGCACGTCGGCGCCCGGGCATTGTGGAACACGAACCGCATGAAGCCCGACTATGTGCTCAAGGCCTGCGCCGAGAAGGGCGGCGTCATCGGCATCGAGGCGGCACCGCATACGACGTTGACCGAGAATCACCCCGACCATTCCATCGAATCGTACATGGAGCACTTTGAGTACGTGGCCGAGCTGATCGGCATCGAGCACGTGGCCTTTGGGCCCGACACGCTCTTTGGCGACCACGTGGGCCTGCACCATGCCTTTGCCAGCCAGCTTTCCATCGGCTCGGCGCACGCCGGGGTGAAGTTCGACGAGGTCGACTATGTCAAGGGCCTGGAGAATCCCAGCGAGGTCATGCCCAACGTGGCCCGCTGGCTGGTGACCCATGGCTACAGCGACGAGGATATCGCCAAGGTGATGGGCCTGAACGTGCTGCGCGTGCTGGAGGAGACCTGGGTCCGCTAGATGCAGCGCAGTTCTGGCAGGGGCGGCTGGCGAACCGCTCCTGCCAGATCAGTGATGTTCGCCGCGTACAACACCATCCTCCCCTCGTCGTCGCCAAAGTAGATCCATTCCTCGCCAGAAAGATCTGTTCAATCCTACGATCCGGCCTGGCAGAGATCATCGCGTGCATCAACTCATTTTTAGAAAGATTTAACCTATCTGTTACCTAAAATCTACCTTTTTCCTTGCCGAAATCTACCTTTTGTGGTATAATAAGGTCAAGAGGTTATAGCTACCTCCCAGCCCCCTGGCTGGGGCGCCTTGTTGCGCCCCAAACAGGCGATGCCCTCTTGTGACTGGCTGTAGGAGGCCCTACGGTCTGCGCACCCTGGTTGCCAGGGGCAACTGACCTACGTGGTGCGCGATCTGTTGGAGGACCAGGTAGCGCCTTCTTCTGGTGTGCACAATGGCGTGCTGGGATCATGCTGCCCATGGCATCCCAGGCCGGGCAGGATGGACCCCAATCATCGGCAAGTCTGGGAGTAAGAGAGGGGAGGTGGTGTCAACTCCAAACTGCGTCGTAGGTGTTGGCGCGTAGTGGCGCGCCAGAAGAGCATGCTCGCCCTCCGGGCGAGTGATGGCATGCCGTCTATTTGGCTTGCGCCCTGTGCACGAGGGTGCAGCCCCGAGTGTACCCAAATCTCTGATTCGCTTAAGCAAGGAGGACATCGATGTCAAAGAATCTAGGAAGATTGATGATCTTGGTGGCGGTCACCACGCTGTTGGTGGGGCTGCTCATCGCCGGGCAGGGCCTGGCGCAAAACGATCTGACGGACGAAGAGCTACTGGGCGAGTTCCTCTACTTTGACGAGAACCTGTCCGAACCGGCCGGCCAAGTCGTGCGCCAGTTGCCACCTTCCCAAAGCTGGCTTCGTGGACCCCGATAAGGGGCTGCCCGTGTCTAGGGGCGTGATCACTGACCGCTTTGGCAACCGCAATTCCCCCGCATCGGCCTATGCCATGTACGCGCCCAAGTTCGACGAAGTCGAGGAGGTCGGCGGCCAGTTCTGGGACGGCAGGGCTACCGGCGAAGTACTGGGCGACCCGCTGGCCGACCAGGCTCTTGGGCCGTTCTTGAACCCGGTGGAGATGAATAATCCCGACAGGGAGACCGTGATCGCCGATGCTTTAGGTGGGGATTACGGTGACCTGTTCATCGAGGTGTGTGGCGACGGGAGTGACGTAGAGGCCGCCTACAACTGCATCGCGATGTCGATCGCTGCCTTTGAGCGTACCGCGCTGTTTGGCCAGTTCAGCTCCAAGTACGACGCCTATCTCCAGGCCTGCCTGGACCTGAGGGTGGGGACAAGGACGACTGTGCGGTGGGGTTCAGGCACCAGAGCGGAAGAGGCAGGGGGCGATGTCTTCACCCAGCAAAGAGTGGGCCGGCTTCCAGCTCTTCATGAACGACGACAACGACAACGACGGTATCCTGGAACGGGCGAGGGAGCGGCATGTGTCGCCTGCCACGTAGCAGACTGGATCGACCCAGCCGACTATGGCAGACCTAGACGTCGTTGTGGCCGGACTGGTCGCCCGATGGCTTGGTGCCGCCCGTGTTCACCGATTTTACCTACGACAACCTGGGCGTGCCCAAGAGCACCCACAGACTCTTGCGGGACGAATGCCGGATGATCTGGGCCTGGGTGCCATCGTGGATGATGCAGCCGAGAACGGCAAGTTCAAGGTCATGACCCTGCGCAACATCCAGCTCACCAAGCCCTACGCCCACAATGGGTTCTTCAAGAGCCTCAAGGACATCACCCATTTCTACAATACCCGGGACGTGGGGAAATGGCCACCGCCTGAGGTAGATGAGGATGTGAACAAGATGCTGAACTGGGCAACCTGGGGCTGAGCACTGCAGACGAAGCGGCCCTGGTCGAGTTCATGAAGACGCTGACCGACAAATAGCCAGACGTCCGGTTCTACCGGAAAGATCGACAGCGGGCGAGGACCTAGGTCCTCGCCCGCTATTTTGTGTCAGAATGCCACCCGCATTCTGGCTACAAGCGGGTTCGTGACCAGTCCTTGCCGGGAGACCAGTTCGGAATCGGAGCTCTGGCCTGCCCCCTGGGGGGGCAGCACCTGCTGGGCAGCCGCGACCTATAGCCCCAGGTTTGGCAGTTGCACGAACATCAGCACGCAGGAGGCGATGGCCGCCAGGGCCAGGGCGGCGATCAGCAGGATGAGCACCGTTTTCACGCCGCGAAGGTGGCGCGTCTGGCGCTGCTGCTCCTCCAGGATCTGGCCCAGCAGCCAGTTGGCGCGATCCTCCTCGGTGTCGATGCCTCGCGCATAGTCCTGGATGGCTGCCGCGATCTCTTCGTCGCCCATGTCCAGCTCGCCCAGTTCGGCCGGGTCCCCCTTTTTGCGCCGCCGGCTGACCATCTCGATGGCGCTGGGGTAGCTCATGGCAGCAAGCCGGTCGCGGCGCATGCGCCGGGGCACGAAAGCCTGGTACAGTACGGCGCCGCTTGGCCCCTCGTCGACGAGCAGCGCTGTGGTGTAATCCGGGATCTCGGCGTCCGGGGGTGGCTCGGCATAGGCCGGTGGTTCTACGCTGGCAGGTTCAGCATAGTCCTGAGGCTCCACCTCGGCCGGCGCTGGATCGACCGTTGGCGCCTCGGCTTCCATCGGCAGTTCGTCGCCATAGTCGATCTGCTCGAGGCTGGCAGGAGGCTCAGCGTCAGCCGGTTCGGCAGTATCCTGAGGCTCCACCTCGGCCTGCGCCAGATCAACCGTTGGCGCCCCGGCTTCCATCGGCAGTTCGTCGCCGTAGTCGAACTGCTCGAAGCTGGCGGGGGGCTCAACGCCAGAGAAATACTCGTCATAATCTGATGGCTCGAGATCGACGAGGGGTTCATCAAACAGTAGGCCGGCATCCTCTGGCGGCTCGAGGTCGATGGGGGGCTCGTCAAGCGGTGGCTCGACATAGTCTGGCGGCTCGACGCCGGCCGGCGCATCATCATCACCCATCAGTTCTTCGTATTCCACCGGTGGTTCGGCATGGTCTGGGGTACCGGCGTCGCTTGGTCGTTCGTCCATGGTTGCGTCCTCCCACAATCGGAACAGCGTGCCTGCCTTGGGCCGGGGACATTCTTGGTCCTCGCGTTGGCGCCCACGTTGCACCAGGGTCCAGGCCCTGAGCAGATCGAAAACCGCAGCATTGCTCGGACAACAGTATACCATCAGGGGGAAGAAAAAGCAAAGCGTTGCGCGTTGGGTATTCGTTGGCAGGGAGCTCTGTCATTTTCGTGCGAACGCCTGGCCCCGCATGTGGGCCAGGCGTTCGTGTGCATAGATGGCGAGAACGGCTCAGGCCGGGTTGTAGAACACACTGAAGGCCACCAGGAAGGCAGCCAGGAGCACGGTGTTCAGCCAGCCGATGGCGGGCATGCCGGCAAAGAGCATGCCATACAGCATGACCAGAACACCCATCTGCCTTTCGCCTCCTTCAGCGCTCTGTGCTTGTAGATTGACTCGACGGCCAACGGGGTGGATGGTACACAGGATTCCCTGCCCCAAAGGGGTCAGGGACCGCAACGCGCTCTCCCGGAGATCACCCCCTTTCCCTGAAAGTGCCTGCCCGCAACCATAGCGGGCTCAAAAGAAAACACGACTGCCCGACCATCTGGCTCGCACCGAACCCGCGGCAGCATGGGGCCAACGGCCCATCTTCACTGATCACGGAAACGCTAGAGATAGGCGCCGGAGATCTGCCGCCTATCTGGGTTCTTTTGGTTTCTCTGGCCCTACGGTGATGCAACAGTGTTCTTCGGGAAGGTTTTTACACAACCATTATACTGCCCGAGGAGTACTTTGTCAATCCCCCGATTGGTGTGCAGGGGGTTATGCATGCTGAAGGTGTGTTCGGCAAGTGACAGCTTTTCTGGGGAGACAGGCTGCGTTCCGTCAGCGATAGCCTTGCATGCATCTACAGGTCGTGCAGGATGTCGTCCTGCCTGGCCCACATGACGCATCTTTTCAGCTTCATCGGCGTGGTCGTAGCCCAGCAGGTGCAGCAGGCCGTGCACGATGAGCAGGTGGAGTTCCAGTTCGAGGGGATGCCCAAGCTCTTGCGGCCTGGGCCGCGGCGCGGGGATAGGAGATGATCACATCGCCCAGGTATCCCTCGGCTTCGGGAGCGACGACAAAGGACCGCATCTCCTCCTGAGCGCTGAAGGCCAGTACGTCGGTGGGCGCATCAATGCCCAGAAAATCACGGTTGAGTTCGCTGGATGCCCTGGTCGTCGGTGATGACCAGCGTGACCTGGCCGGTTGTGTCCTCCTGGCGCAGAACCGCCATGGCTACCGCGCTCAGGCGCTTCTGCCGAGAGTTCCTGTTCAAAAGCCGGTGCAATCTGAACCTCAACCTCAGCCATCAGCTTCACCCCCGGTGCTGAAGCGGCGGCCAGGAACCAGGACAGGGTACAATCTGAACCCTAGTCTCAACGGACTATCTCCTTGCCATCGGCGCCCTTGACCGTGACCGGCTCGGGGTATTTGACTCGGGGATGGAAAACCCCTTTCAGAACATCCAGAAAGGCGGTCTTGATCTCTTCCAGATCGCGCAGGGTCAGGTCCGATTCATCCAGTTGCCCTCCGCCACCTTGCTCCTGATCGTGTCGGCGATGATGTCCTCCATCTCCTCGATGGATGCCGGTTCCTGGCTGCGGACCCGCGCCTCGCAGCCATCGGCCAGCATGAGGATGGCTGTTTCCCGGGACTGGGGCTTGGGGCCTGGGTAGGAATAGTCCTCTTCGTGGACCTCGCGATGGTTGTCGCTGCCATTCTCATTGGCAGCCGCCACGGCCATGCGGTAGAAAGCCAGGGTGATGCTGGTGCCATGGTGTTCGGGGATAAAGGCGCGTATGGCAGACGGCAACCGGTATTTCTCCGCCAGGTCCAGGCCATCTTGTACGTGGCTGATGATGATCTGGGCGCTGGTACGGGGGTCCAGCCGCTCGTGGGGATTGACGCCACCCACCCGGTTCTCGGTGAAAAAGTAGGGGCGCACCGTCTTGCCGATGTCGTGATAGTAGGTGCCCACGCGGGTCAGCAGCCCATCGGCGCCGATCCGTTCGGCCGCGTCCTCGGCCATGTTGCCCACCAGGAGGGTGTGATGGTAGGTGCCCGGCGCTTTGAGGAGCAATTGCCGGAACAAGGGATGGGTGGGCCGTGACAGTTCCATCAGTTGGAAAGGCGTCATCAGGTCCAGGAGAGCGCTCAGGACAAAGAAGGCGGCCAGTGCCAGGCTTGCGGCCAGCGCCGCCGGCAACAAGGCCCACCAGGGCGTAGATGGTGACTCGAAGCAGATCTTGGTTCATGCCAGCAGGCCAAAGGCCATGATGACGGCTGCGTTGGTGACCGCCACCGCCATGCCGCTGCGCAGGAAGGTGCTGATCCGGTCCGCCTGCCCCAGGCTCAAGGCTCCCATCATCGTGCCGGCCAGCAGATAGGTGGTGATGTCTGGCGAGCCGCCGGCTACGAAAGCCCCGATTACGCCCACGATCACGCCGATGGCCATGCCCAGGGCTGGTCCATAGAGGATGGCCAGGAGCATCGACAGCGCGGGCAGGGGATAGAGATAGGGGACGATGCTATCGGGGAAGGGGAGCATCAGTTTGCTCAGAACCACAAAGGTGGCGATGAGCAAAAAGATGGTGGCTGTCGAGCGCTCAGTGGACCAGAGGCCCGGTCGCAGGCGGAAAATGAGCAGCTCCAGGAGGATCGTGGACAATAATGGCCAGAAGAATCGTGCCTGCCACCATTTCCCAGCGAACGGCCTGCTGGCGCAGGCCAAAGGCGTCCAGCTTTTCGATATCAATGAGGCGCACCAGGCTGCCATCCCGCACTATGGCTTCATCCTTGCGGATGGCTACCTCCACCGGAGGCGTGTTCTCCCGGGCTTGCTGCTTGGCTTCCTCGGTGCGGGCAGCGTTGTAGAAGGTGTTGGCGGTCACCAGGTCGCCGGCCAGCGCCTCGACGACGCCGGCCTGGTCGTCTGTCATACGAAAGCTGATAAAGGTTGGCAGGCGGCGGCGGACGGTGTCCACCTGGCTCTCTTTGATTTCACCCTGCATGGCCCGGACCAGCACGCGCACCGTCTCGTCCACGACCTCCTGCCAGTCGTCCTTGCTCAAGGCCAGGGCTTGGTCAATGACTTCCGGCTCCAGGTCCAGATCGGGGATAGCCCCGATCCAGCGTGCCTTTTCCTCGGGCGTGGCATAGGGATCCTCTCTCACCGAGCCGATATACTCCAGGATCTGTTGGGCCCGGACCTCCTGTTCTCTGGCGACCAAAGGATCGGGGGGGTCAAAGATATCCGGAACCGAGGCGGCGGCCTCCTCCTGCGCCTGCTTGGTCCGGATCTCACTCATGTAGGTCAGGTCGTAGGGCGCCAGGATGTTGTCCGTGGCGACGTTGCCGGCGTTCAGGAGCACCTGGTTGGAGGGCAGAAAGTCAATGAGCAGTACGGCGCTGATGACCGCGGCCATGAGCACGCCAAAGATGGCAGCCCGCGTTTTGCTCCAGCGACCTACGCCAGGCTTTTTCCCTGAGAAAGCTCCCTGTGTGCCACGAGTGTCGTTGAGCATAGAGTACTATCCGGCCAGCAGCTCCCTCACTACCTGGTTGGCCACTTGTCCATCGGCACGGCCCCTGAGGCGGGCCATGAGGGGTTTCATCACCTTGCCCATGTCTCTGGGCCCGCTAGCCCCAACCTCCTCAATGACCTGCTGGGCTGCCACGGTCGATCTCTTGACGGGTCATCTGCTGGGGCAGGTACGCCTGCAAGATGGCCAGCTCGGTCTCTTCTTCGGCTACCAGGTCTTCACGCCCACCCCGGCGGAACTCTGTAATGGATTCCTGGCGTTGTTTGGCCTGCTTGGCGATGATGGCCAGGATGTCGTCGTCGTCCAGACTGACGCGCTTGCCGCTGGCATCCAGTTCGGTTTCCGACTGTTTCATCGCGGCTATCACCGAGCGGATCGTACTTTTGCGCCGTTCGTCCTGCTGACGCATGGCGTCCTTCAGATCCTCCATCAATTGTTCTCGAAGGCCCATCCTTTCCTCCTTAGCGCCCGTGTACTACCTTTACGAGTACCATTATAGTCGTCAAGAGAAGGGAAGTCAAATCTGGTTCCATATGCCTGTGCGCGGCCTTGACGCGGCAAACCTCCCGCGGGTTCGTGTAGTTTTGGCGCTCCGCCACACCTTGGGCCCTGCGGGAGGTTCGCGTGGGCGATTTGAACAGGTTCCCAGTCGCCAGACGCTTTGACATATCGGTCAATATGCCTTACAATTAACTGTTGGGTGATGATTCTGTGTCTTTGCCCTGCTATTGATCTGCATCATCACCATCCCACTATCCAGCAGCAACTACACGCCCGATAGGCGTTGGGGGTAGCGATGACTTTTGACGGAGGAATTGGATGACGATCTACAAGAGTGACAAGTTGCGCAATGTTGTCCTGTTGGGCCACGGCGGATCGGGCAAGACCTCGCTGGCCGATGCGATGCTGTTCGATACGCGGCGCGGTCAACCGCCTGGGCCGCGTGGACGATGGCACGTCGGTTTCCGACTGGGACGAAGAGGAACGCCGCCGCAAGATGTCCATCAACACGTCGCTGATCCCCTGCGAGTGGCAGGGCTACAAGCTGAACGTGCTGGACACGCCCGGCTACATGGATTTTGTCGGCGAGGTGATCAGTGCCATTCACGTGGCCGACAGCGCTGTGGTCGTTCTCGACTCGGTGAGCGGTGTGGAGGTGGGTACCGAGCAGGTGTGGCACTATGCCAGCGAACAGAAATCTTCCCCGGCTGGTCTTTGTGAACAAGATGGAGCGGGAAAACGTCGACTTTGGCAGCGTCGTGGCCCAGATTTCGGCCAAGTTCGACGTGGCTGCGGTGCCGTCCAATTGCCCATCGGCAGCCAGGCCGATTTTAAGGGGGTCGTGGATCTGCTGGCCCAGAAGGCCTACCTGGGCGAGAAAGCGACCGAGGGCCCGATCCCGGACGACATGGCCGATGCGGTCGAAGAGGCGCGCATGGTTCTCATCGAAGCCGCGGCCGAGGGCGAAGACGCGTTGATGGAAAAGTACTTTGAGGAAGAGACCCTGAGCGACGACGAGATCCTGGCAGGGTCTCAAGGCCCGGATCGCCCAGGGGGACCTGGTGCCCGTGCTGTGCGGCTCGGCGGCGATGAACATTGGCATGCAGCCCCTGATGCAAGCCATCATCCAGTTTCTGCCATCGCCCGTAGAAGCCGGACCCTACCTGGCGCAGAACCCGGCGACCGGCGCGGAGGTCCAGCTCCAGGGCGATTCGGCCGGCGACCTGGCGGCCCTGGTGTTCAAGACCATGGCCGATCCCTACGTCGGCAAGCTCTCCTACTTTCGCGTCTATTCCGGCACGCTCGAGTCTGATCCCGCGCGTTACAACAACCGGACCGGCAACGAGGAGCGGATCGGCCAGGTCTATATCATGCGCGGCAAGGAGCAGAGCCCTATTGCCAGGGTCCCGGCGGGCGACATTGGGGCGGTGGCCAAGTTGAGCGAGACCCAGACCGGCGACACCCTCTGCGACCAGGGAGTGCCCCTGCGGCTGAATCCGCCGGTCTATCCCAACCCACTCTATTCGGTGGCGGTCAGCCCCAAGACCAAGGCCGATGCAGCCAAGATCAGCCCCACGCTGACCCGCTTGAGCGAGCAGGATCCGACCCTGACCTGGCGCCAGGACCGGAGCACCCGCGAGACCATTCTGTCGGGCATGGGCGACACGCACATCAACGTCGCGGTGCGGCGCATGGAAGAGACCTTTGGCTTGGGCCTGGATACGGCCGTACCCCGCGTGCCCTATCGGGAGACCATCACCCGGGAGGCCGCGGCCCAGTACCGCCACAAGAAGCAGACGGGCGGCGCAGGCCAGTTTGCCGAGGTCCACATGCGCGTCGAGCCGCTGGAACGCGACGCCGGCTTCGAGTTCGCCTGGGAAGTGGTGGGCATGAACGTCTCCAAGACCTTTGGCCCCTCCATCGAAAAGGGGGTCAAGGCGGTCATGGAGCAGGGCGTCATCGCCGGCTATCCGGTGGTCGACGTGAAGGCCGCTGTGTACGATGGCAAGGAGCACCCGGTGGACTCGAAGGACATCGCCTTCCAGATCGCCGGGCGCGAGGTGTTCAAGCTGGCGGTCAAGGATGCCGGGCCGGTGCTGCTGGAGCCGATCTACAAGTACACCATCACCGTGCCCGAGGAGTATATGGGCGACGTGCTGAGCGACCTCAACACCCGGCGGGCCCAGGTGCTGGGCATGGACCAGGTGGGGGACAACAGCATCGTCACGGCCATGGTGCCGCTGGCCGAGATGCAGCGATACGTCAGCGACCTGCGCTCCATCACCCAGGGGCGCGGCGTCTTTACGCTGGAGTTCGCCGACTATCAGCAACTGCCCAATCACCTGGCCGATCAGATCATTGCCGCTTCGCAGCGAGATTCTGAGGAGAAATAGGGCCGCAGTTACCCAGTTGGCTGCTTCAACGGCCGTCTGACTCCCATAGAGTCAGGCGGCCGTTTATCGTTGTGGGCCGCTCTGGACATTCTTTCCGAGTTGCGCTATACTCAGTACACTGCGGCCGGGGCTCGCAGTGGGTGCTTGAGCGCCCGGAAGCGCGCTGAGGCACGTCCTGAGCACCGCCGAAGGATGCGCGCCACGACCGGAGTGGTTGCGCTACTGATTATACCATGACCAGAAGGCTGAGCATGGACGTTGACCACCAGACAGATGTGGGAG
Source organism: uncultured Chloroflexia bacterium (assembly GCA_963700285.1). Taxonomy (GTDB): domain Bacteria; phylum Chloroflexota; class Anaerolineae; order JAAYZQ01; family JAAYZQ01; genus CAWANP01. The sequence continues at coordinate 1,453,812 of CAVOXA010000010.1, forward strand.
GTAAAACGTGATCGACAAGAACTTTCCCGGCAAAGGCCGTGTGGCCGTGCTCCGTACGCAGCCCGAAACAGTACTGGATGATTATCACCGGCTGCTGAAGCTGGCTGACTATGAGGTCGGCCCTGCCCAAGGACAAAGAGACACTCCTCAAGATCAATATTTCCTGGCAGCAGTGGTACCCTGCCTGTTCGACGGCGCCGTGGCAGTTGGAGGGGGTGGTGCAAACCCTGCTGGAAGATGGCTATCGGGACCTGATCGCCGCTCACAACCGGACGGTGGTGGTGGATGCCTATGTGGGCGAGCGGAACAACAAACACAAACTGGTCACCGACAAGTATGGCCTGCGCAATGTACACCTCTATGAGCCCGAGATCGAGTGGGTAACCTACCAACCCAAGGCGCCCATGCTGGTGCTGGACAAGGTTTATCCCGACGGGATCAAGATCCCCAGCATCTTTTTCGACAAGAACATCATCCAGTTCCCCACCGTCAAGACGCACGTCTTTACCACCATCACCGGGGCGATGAAGAACGCCTTTGGCGGGCTGCTCTCCGAGCGACGGCACTGGACCCATGCCGTTATCCACGAGACGGTGGTGGACCTGCTCGCTATCCAACAAGAGATCCACAGCGGACTGTTTGCCGTGATGGATGGCACCTTTGTGGGCGACGGTCCTGGTCCGCGGGCCATGTGGGTCCAGGAAAAGGACTTGATCCTGGCCTCGGCCGACCAGGTGGCCATCGATGCTGTCTCTGCCTACCTTCAGGGTTTTGAGCCCATGGAGCTGGACTTTATCCGTCTGGGCACAGGAGCGGAGAGCTGGGTATCGGCGACATCAAGCAGATCGAGGTCGTTGGGCGATGTGGACCTGGATGAGGTGCGCTGGCATGCCCGTACCGGCGAGACTTTTGCCAGCCAGGGACAAAAGATGATCTACCATGGGCCGCTCAAGCCCTTGGAAAATCTGCTGCTGCGGACTCCCATTGTGCCCTGGTCCTTTGCAGCTTCACGGGCCTACTATGATGGTTTCTGGTACCCCTTTGTCGGCAGCAAGCGCGTGCAGGAGGCCCTCGATACAAAGTGGGGGCGACTGTTTGCCGGGTATGGCAATGTACCGGCCGTTACCAAGCCCCTCTATGAGCCCCGGGTTGCGGCGGCCGGGGTGCTGGGCGCGGCTGCGTCGGCCATGGCTCTGTGGTGGCTGCTGAGCAGAGGAAAAGAGCGGGACTGACGTCAGCTTACAATGCGCATCGATGCCACACCCGCCATTCTCGCGACAGCCTGGCCTCGCTCGACGCGCTCCTGCAGAGCATGGATCGACGGGGGCTGGACATGGTGGCGATCACGGATCACAATACGCTTGCAACTGGTCCATTTCTACTCTACGAACGCCAAATGGCGAAAGCGAGCGGGAGCATACCTAAGATGAGCAGGGTGGTGCGGCGCTTTGTAGGAAACCTGGGTACTTTTCTGCTGGCATTGTTGCTAGGCATTGTCGTTTGGATCACGGCTACGCTGGCAACTGACCCCATCGCGCAGGAGACATACTCTGGGGTTGGTGTGACCACCGTCAACCAACCCGCAGATACGATCTTCTTTGAGCCTATCGTCGAAGAAGTTGATGTCCTGGTCCGGGCGTCGCAGAGTATCCTCTCCGATCTCCAGCCCTCTGACTTTGAGGCGATCATGGATCTGTCCATCGTGGAACCTGGAACGCCTGCCGTGGTGCCGGTCGACGTGGGCACCAGTAGGGAATCGGTCCGGATCGAGGGCGTGAACCCCACGGCGCAAACTGTCCACCTGGAGGCCGTGCGGACCATTACCCTGCCGGTTACCATCGATGTGGAAGGGGAGGCGGCTACGGGCTATCAGTCATCCGGGCCAGGGGTCAATCCTACCCTGGCCACGGTCCATGGACCAGAGCCCTTTTTGGCGGAAGTAGCCTCTGTATCCGGCTCGCTGGAGGTGGAGGGCGCCAGGGACGACGTCATCCAGGAGGTGAAGATCAGGCCGCTGGATGCCAACGGCCGGCTGGTGCCGGGTGTGGAGTGGAGTCCAGGCGAGGTCGAGGCGCGGGTGGGGGTACGAAGGCGGCTGGGCTACAAGCCTGACGTGGAGGTTGTGCCTGACCTGCGCGGCGAGCCGGCACCGGGATATCGCCGGGGGAGCGTAGATGTCGAGCCCTCGACCGTGACGCTGGCCGGTTTGCCTTCCGTCCTGGACGAGCTGCCCGGCTTTATTGAAACATCCCCCATCTCTGTCATCAGCGCGACGCAGGACCTAACCGTCCGCAGCCCGTTGACCGTGCCACAGAACGTCGTCGTCGTGGGTGTGGACTTTGTCACGGTTACGGTCGAGATACTGCCCATCCTGAGCAGCCGGGCCATGACGGCCACGGTCGAGATCCGGGGGGTGAACTCGGGCTGGACGGCTACTACCTCGCCCAGCGTGGTGGATGTCATTCTCGAAGGACCTGATACGCTGCTGGCCGAACTGACGTCGGCAGACATCCGCGCAATCGTCGACGTCGACGGGCTGGGGTTGGGTGTCCACCGGGTCGAGCCCGATGTCCTGGCCCCCGAAGAGGTGACCGTGGTCAGCGTGATCCCGGAGACCATCGAGGTGGTCATTGCCCGCGGGCCAACGCCCACGCCATCGCTGACCGTGACGCCAACCCTTACGATCACGCCCTGAAGTTGAGAACCCTGCCCACCTAGGGAAACAAGGCCTCGGCTTGCAGGCGATTTAGATCGGCATCAACCATCATGATCACCAGCTTCTCAAAGGTGATGGATGGCTCCCAGCCCAGCCCCTCGCGGGCCCTGGTGGGGTCACTGACCAATAGATCTACCTCGGCAGGGCGCATGAAACGTGGGTCTGGCTTCACATACTCCTGATAATCAAGTCCCAGATGGCCAAAGGCCACCTGGCACAGCTCCCGGACGCTGTGGGTTTGGCCGGTGCCGACCACATAGTCGTCGGCCTGGTCCTGCTGGAGCATGAGCCACATGGCCCTCACATAATCGCCGGCGTAACCCCAGTCTCGCTTGGCGTCCAGGTTGCCCAGCCGCAGGTCGCGGGCCATGCCCAGCTTGATGAGCGCTGCCCCGTGGGTTACTTTGCGCGTGACGAACTCCAGGCCGCGGCGGGGGCTTTCGTGGTTAAAGAGGACGCCCGAGCAGGCAAAAAGGTCATAGCTCTCACGATAGTTGATGGTGATCCAGTGTCCGTAGACCTTGGCCACGCCATAGGGCGAGCGAGGGTAAAAGGGCGTGGACTCGTTCTGGGGCACCTCGCGGACCTTGCCAAACATCTCGCTGGAAGATGCCTGGTAGAAGCGGGTCTCGGGGCAAACCTGGCGGATGGCTTCGAGTAGGCGCGTCACTCCCAGGGCTGTCACCTCGCCGGTGAAGACCGGCTGGCTCCAGGACGTGGGCACAAAGCTCTGGGCTGCCAGGTTATAGACCTCCCGGGGACGGTACTCCTGCAGGACGGAGATGAGGGATGCCTGGTCCAGCAGGTCGCCGGATACCAGCGTCAGGCGCTTTTGGATGTGCTGGATGCGTTGAAAGTTGACCGTGCTGGTGCGGCGTACCAGCCCCACCACTTTGTACCCCTGTTCGAGCAGGAACTCGGCCAGGTAAGAGCCATCCTGGCCAGTAATGCCTGTGATCAATGCGGTAGGCATGCGATACCTCCATCAAAGGATTCTTGGATTTTGCCAGGCTGGTGCGACATCCGTTTGGGACATGGCAACCCTGGGTGGGGGAACCTGTCATGCATTGTCCTGCAAGACACGGTTCAGACCAGCGGCCACGGCCGGGTCCTGAAAGATCAGGACGTTGCGCTGGACAAAGCGGCGGAGCAACTCTGTCCCCAGTTCCGTCAGGTGATAGTAGCGCCGCCGGGGACCGACGTCCGAAGGCTGCCAGGTACTCTCTACCAGACCCGTGGCCTCGAAGCGCCGCAGGGCGCGGTACAGGCTCTTTTCGTCGGCGGTGACGGTGCCCTGGCTGATGCCGGCCAGTTCCTGGCCCATCTCAAAAACGTACATGGCGCGATCGTGCAGCATCAAGAGCAGCCAGAAGGTAAGCAGGCCCTTTTTGTATACGCTCTCCCACTGGTCAAGCAAAGCTTGCACGGATTCGTCGTCCATCGCTGGCTCTCTCGCAAAGTCTCTTCTAGGCTATCCTGCTACTTATAGTATACAACTACAGGTAGTATACTACAACTGACAGTGTTTGTCAAGCTGGGTGTCTGTCGCGAACCGGACCGGCTGCTCACTCAAGATCTTCCTGACAGAGGGTTATCAACGACGGCCATTTTGCCTATCAACGCTGCGCTATGCTATAATGCCCACACATTTGTATCGAGTGAGGCACATGGAAGATTCTCGACGACTGTTCCGCACCCTGGCAATCGCCAGTTTTTTTCTTTATCTCGGTTTCAACGTCTGGAGAGCTGTCTTTAACAATTTTGCGGTGGAAGAGATCGGGGTCACAGCGGCCCAGATCGGTGTCATCCAGGCCATACGCGAAGTGCCAGGGCTCCTGGGCTTTACGCTGGGCTTCCTGGCCCTGGTGTTTTCCGAGATGCGGATCATGGGCATCAGCGTGCTGATCCTGGGCGTGGGCCTGGTTCTCAGCGGCATGTCCGACATGGTAAGCGTGCTCATCCTGGGAACCCTCCTGATGAGCATCGGCTTCCATTGGTTCTACCCCAGCAGCAACAGCCTGGTACTCATGGGCATGGGCAGGGACGAGGCGCCCAGGGCCTTGGGCCGTCTGCAGAGCATCTCCGCCGCCGCCGCCGTGATCGGGACGCTGGTCGTCTGGGTCTTTATCGAGGGTGTTGACTATGGACCCATTGACATCCCCGCCTGGGGTTATCGCACCACGCTCATTGTCATCGGCGTCGTGGTCATGCTGGGCAGCCTGTTCACCCTGCGCGACAAGATCCAGCAAGGAAGCCAGCGGGAGAAGCGCAAGGTCATCTTTCGCCGGCAGTATTGGCTCTATTACGTGCTGACCTTCATGATGGGCAGCCGCCGCCACATCTTTACGACTTTTGCGATTTTCATGCTGGTTCAGGTCTATGGCATCAGCGTGCGTGAGACGGCGACGCTGTTCCTGATCAACAACCTGGTCAATATCTACGCTAGCGCCCAGTTGGGCAGGCTGGTCGTGCGCTTTGGCGAGCGCAAGGTGCTGACCTTTAACTTTGTCGGGACTCATCGGCGTGTTCCTGGGCTATGCTTTTGTGCCCTACTTGCCCGTTCTGTTTGCCCTTTTTGTTCTGGATAACGTCTTCTTTGGCATTCAACCTGGCCATCGAGTCCTATTTTCAAAAGATCGCCCTTTCGCGGCAAGAGATTACCAGCAACGTAAGCATGGCCCAGACCATCAACCATATTTCGGCCTTGATCGTTCCGGTGGTGGGCGGCATCTTGTGGGAGCAGGTCTCGCCATCAGCCACTTTTCTGGCCGGCGTGGGGATCGCGGTGATCTCACTGGTACTGGTCCAGTTCATCCGGACGGCATCCGGTACCGGCGACGCCGGTGCTTGTAGCGGCAGACTGATAGCGGGGCATCCTTGTTTCGAATCACGTGACCAACTTCTGGGGGAGATAACCATGTCAAACGACCTCGACCAACTCTGCGTCAATACCATCCGCACCCTGGCCATGGATGGCGTGCAAAAAGCCAAGTCGGGCCACCCCGGCCTGCCGATGGGCATGGCCGATGCGGCTTACGTGCTCTGGACCCGGTTTCTGAAGCACAACCCCGCTGACCCGGCCTGGCCGGATCGCGATCGTTTCGTGCTCTCGGCCGGGCACGGATCGATGCTGCTCTACAGCTTGCTCTACCTGACCGGGTATGATCTGCCGCTGGAGCAGCTCAAACAGTTCCGGCAGTGGGGGAGCATGACGCCCGGCCACCCTGAGTACGGCGATACGCCCGGGGTGGAGACGACCACCGGACCGCTGGGCCAGGGCTTTGCTACCGGCGTGGGTATGGCTCTGGCCGAACAGATTGCTGGCCGCCCGCATGCAACCGGCCCGGTTTTGAGGTGGTGGACCATTACACCTATGCCATCGTCAGCGACGGCGACCTGATGGAGGGGATCTCCCACGAGGCTGCCTCCCTGGCCGGGCATCTGGGCCTGGGCAAGCTGATCTATCTGTACGACGATAACCAGATCACCATCGAAGGAAAGACCTCACTGGCCTGCAGCGATGACGTGCGGGCAGCGATTTGAGGCCTACGGCTGGCAGGTGCTGGCCGTGGACGGGCACGATCGGGCCGCCATCGCCGCTGCCGTGGAGATGGCCCAAGCGGACGCGGAGCGGCCGTCGCTGATTATCTGCCGCACCCACATTGCCTATGGCAGCCCCAACAAGCAGGATACATCCTCGGCCCACGGCGAGCCGCTGGGCGCCGAGGAGGTCCGGCTGACCAAAGAGGCGATGGGCTGGCCAGCGGAGGCCGAATTCTATGTGCCTGAGGAGGCGCTAGCTCACTATCGCGCAGCGCTGGAGCAGGGCGCTGGTGCCGAGGGGGAATGGGACGACCTATTCGCCCGTTATGAGCAGGCTTACCCCGACCTGGCTGCCGAGTGGAAGCGCCGCCTGGCGGGGGAATTGCCGGCGGGCTGGGAGGAGGCACTGCCCATCTTTGAGCCGCAGGATGGCCCCCTGGCCACCCGCGTTGCCGGCGGCAAGATTATGACCTCCCTGGCGCCTGTATTGCCGGAGCTGGTGGGCGGCTCGGCGGACCTTCACCCCTCCACCAAGACCTACCTGAGCGACTATCCGGCGGTAGACAAGGGCAAGTTTGACGCCCGCAATCTGCATTTTGGCATCCGCGAGCACGCCATGGGGGCGATCATCAACGGCATGGCCCTCCATGGGGGTTTCCGGCCCTATGGCAGCACCTTTTTGGTTTTTTCGGACTATGTGCGGCCCAGCGTACGGCTGGCGGCGCTGATGGGCCTACCGGTGATCTATGTCTTTACCCACGACAGCATCTTTGTGGGCGAGGACGGCCCAACCCACCAACCGGTGGAGCACGTGGCCAGCCTGAGGGCCATCCCGGGACTGACCGTCATCCGCCCGGCCGATGCCAACGAGACAGCCGCTGCCTGGAAGACGGCTGTGGAGCATGGCGATGGCCCAGTGGCGCTGATCTTGACCCGCCAGGGGCTGCCGATCCTGGCCGCGGCGGATGCAGCGGGCGTGGCGCGGGGCGGCTATGTGCTGGCCGATGCACCTGCGCTCCAGGTGATCCTGATGGCCAGCGGCTCCGAGGTCTCGGTGGCGTTGGAAGCCAAAGAGCTCTTGGCCGGGGATGGCATCGCGGCTCGCGTGGTCTCTATGCCCAGTTGGGAGCTGTTCGAGGCCCAGTCGCAGGCGTACAGGGACGAGGTCCTGCCGCCTGAGGTGACAGCGCGCGTGGCTGTGGAAGCGGGCGTGCCCATGGGCTGGGATCGCTACGCGGGGCCCCAGGGCGCGATCATTGCCATGCGGCGTTTTGGCGCGTCGGCGCCGTATCAACGGCTGGCTGAGGAGTTTGGTTTTACGGCAGAGAATGTCGCCGCCCAGGCGAAAGCCTGCCTGGGGTAGGATGGACCGAAGACAGATCAGGCGGGGCAGGCTGCTGAGCCTGCCCCGTTTTTTGTGATGCAACAACGAATCGGGAAGCGGAACGAATCTGCTGGGCCTAGACCCGGTGGATCCTGTATATTCAGTATCACGTCAGAGTTGTGCGAGCAGCTCCGCTGGATATGTTAGGATGTCCGACTTGATACCTGTGCGGACGGAATCAGTTGTTCAAGGGCCTCTTGCTGGGCATGCCGGAGCGGCGGGGATAGGTCTCTGGGGTGGGGCTGATCTTTTCGATGACGACGAGGGAACGATCTTCGGGCAGCCCGGACAGTTCGACGGGCATCACCCGGCAGAGTTGGCCGCCCAGTAGGGCCATGGATCTTTCGGCCTGCCAGGCTTCGGCGCCGCCCGCTTCTCCCTTCTGGGCCACCAGCCAGCCGCCCAGCTTGCAGAAGGGCAGCGCATACTCGATCACCACCGGCAGGTCGGCCACGGCGCGGGCCAGGGCCAGGTCATACTGCCCGCGGTGCTCTGGATCGTGGGCCAACTCCTCGGCCCGGGCCTTGACGGCCAGAACCCGGTGCAGTCCCAAGCGCTCTACGAGGTGCGTCAGGAAGGATACTTTTTTGCCGGTGGCCTCCAGCAGGGTGAGCCGGATGCCTGGGCAGACCAATTTGAGGGGGACTGCCGGGAAAGCCCGCGCCACTTCCCACATCGATAGCGCGGGCCTCGGGCCGGCCGAGCGCCAAACGGGTCTCTTTGGCCAGGAGACAGGATAGCGAATCCAGAAAATGACGGATCTGCACCTGCTCATAGTCGGTGATAGCCGTCAGGTTGAATTTCTGGTTCCAGGCGACCAGTTCCTCGTAGTAGAGCTGAAAGCTCGCCTGCTGTTCGGGCGTCAGGGACAGCCCCAGGGCCTGCGCTCCGTCAACTAGTCGTTGCATGGTCCGTGATCCATCGGTTTCCCTCAGGACAGGTTCGTGGCGCCTGTGCTCCTCAGATAGACAGAGCCCTCCCGGTTGATTGTTGCCGGGAGGGCTAAAGTGCGGGCAAGGTCTCGCTAGCGGCTGATGTGCATGGGCATGACGACGCACAAATAGTCAGCGCCGCCGACCGGGCGGAGGACGCCAGGGCTGCTGGATGTGCTTGTTTCCAGGACGACTTCGGGTGTGCCAACGACCGACAGGGCGTCGATCATGTAGCGGGCATTGAAGGCGATTTCGATCTCTTCCCCCTCAACGCTGGCGTCCATCTCACTCACATTGTCGCCGTACTCGGCCGAGGTGCCGGTCACAATCATCTGGCCTGGGGTCAGCTCACTGCCGGGCACGATGTTGAGGCGGATGATGTTGGCTGCGTCGCGGGCAAAGAGGAAGGCAACTTTTACTGCTTTGAGCAGGTCCCCGGTGGCGATGAGGGTGCGGGTACTGTGAGACGTGGGGACGATCTGTTTGTAGTCGGGAAAGTTGCCCTCGATAAGCTGTGAGACGAGATCGGTGTTGGACAGGTGAAAGAGGATCTGGTTTTGGGACGGGGTGATGATGAGTTCGATGGGGTCTTCCTGGTCGGCGCTGACGCGGCCAAGTTCGGCCAGGGCGCGGGCCGGGATAATCACGGTCGATGCCTCGTCCAGGTCGGCGCCCACATCCGCCGTGGACACCGCCAGGCGAAAGCCGTCGGCGGCGGCCAGGGTGAGGCTCCCCTGGTGAAATTGGGCCAGAACCCCCGTGAGGATGGGGCGGCTCTCATCGGTGGCCGCTGCAATGACCACTTGCTCGATCATCTGCCGGAATGTATCCGCATCCACGTGGAGATTGTTCCGCCCGTCGATGGTATCGGCTGTCGGCACAGAGGGGAACTCGCCAGCCTCGATGCCCTTGATGTTGGCCTCGTAGCGGGCGCATTTGAGATTGAGCGTCTGAGTGCGCTCGGTGAGTTCCATATCGATCTGGCCGGAGGGCAGTGAGTTGACAAACTCGGTGAGCAGGCGGGCCGGTACCGTCGTGCGACCCTCCTCCTCGATACGCGCGCCTACCCAGCAGCTGATGCCAATTTCCAGGTTGGTGGCGGCCAGCCTGAGGCGGCCCTCGTCGGTCTCCAACAGGATGTTGGACAAGACCGGCAGGGTCGAGCGGGCGGCAACAGCCCGGCCCACGGTAGCCAGCCCCTTTGCCAGGTTCTCTTGCAGGCAGCTGATCTTCATGGCGACCTCCTTCACGAGCGCTAGTAATTGGGGTGGCCCGTAGCCCCACCACAACATCTGGGGGTTCGCACGGGACATATCATAGTATACTACAAAACTTCCAGAACCTCAAACGGGGGTGGGTGAGTGATTCGCCTGGCCTACCGCGGAGGCACGGCGATGGAGGGGGAGAATGGTGATCGAGGGAGGCAAACTCGGGCCAACCGGTTCGCAGCAGGTAGGACGCCCTGAGGCGGCACTCAGGGGAGGGGCTCTTTGAAGTTGTAGATGCCATCCTCGATGGGCCAGCGGCGGTCGCAGCCGGGGCAGGCCATCGCCTCGGGGGATTCCAGCAATCCGGCGGAGCCGCAGGCTGGACAGGCGAATAGATCCTTGGCCGGCGCGACACCTGCGCCGTCTCCCAGGGCACACTGGAGGAAGATGCTGGGTGTTAGTTGCCACCAGGCGCCGGTCGGCTGGCACAGGCCATCCAGCCTGGCCAGGGCGCTGGGCGGTACGAGGCGCTTGAGCAGGGGCAGGCGAAAGTGGGACACGGTCCGCTGACGTTTCACGTGAAACCCTGCCCCGGCCAGTTGCTCCTGCATCCAGGCCGGGTGGAAGTCAAAGTTCATCTCCACGAACTCGACAGGGGTCTGGTCGTAGGGGCTCCAGTCCTGCTTGCCCAGGGCATGGCGGGCCATGGCCTTCAGGTGCCGCTTGCTGGCAAATTCGAGGACGTAGCTGCCGCCATCGACCAGCACCCGCGCTACTTGGTCCAGCAGGCTGGGCACGTCGGCGACGTGGTGGATGACGCGGACCATCATGGCCGTGTCGATGGCGTCGGGTAGGAAGGGCATGTGGTAAAAGCTGGCGGCCACGTAGAGGATGCGCCTGTCGCGGCCCAGGCGCTCCTGGGCTTGGCGCAGCAGCGAGCGGGAATAATCCAGCAGGATGACCTGGTCGTAGCCGTCGTAGAACTGGGAGAGGCGCCCAAAACCGGCGCCGATGTCCAGCAGGCGGCGGCCGGCCGGAGGCAGCAAATGCTGCAGGGCGATGCGCTCGGCCAGGTCCTCGTACTCGCGGCCCTGGCCGTCCCAGAAGTCGGTCTTGTAGGCGCTGCCCTCATAGTCGCAAAGGCGAGGTTCGTGGTCCATGCCCTGGATAGTAGCACAGTTTGCCTCCGCCGTCAACAGTTGGGGCCAGGTGATTGCCCATATCACACGCCAAGACGCAAGGGCGCCAAGAACAACAAGAAAACCGAATGCGGGCCAAGACAGTGATTTGTCCTTTGCGACCAGGTGGGCTATAATGCGGGGCGCATTGGGATCGGGAGGGTGGGGATTGGGCCTGGTCGACAGAGGAGATCGCTGGTACCGGGCCCGGCTTGAACCGGCCATTTAGGAAAGGACGTGACTATGATTATTCTTGTGACCGGAGCGGCGGGCTTTATTGGTTCACACCTGGTAGAGCGACTGCTGGCCCTGGGGCACTCGGTGTGGGGGTTGGACTGCCTGACCGACTATTACGCTCGATCTCTAAAAGACCTCAACGTCCAGGCCATCACCAGTGCCGGCGCTTCCTTTCTACCCCTGGATCTGGCCAGCGATGACCTGAGCGCAGCACTCTGCGACGTGGACGTTGTGTTCCATTCGGCCGCGCAGCCGGGGCTGTCTGCTGCCTGCAGCTTTGAGACCTACGCCCGGAACAACATCACGGCCACCTATCGCCTGCTGGAGGCCGCCTGCCGGGCGCCCTCGCTGCAGGGCTTCATTAATCTCTCCACCTCGTCGGTCTATGGTACCTACGCCACGGGCGACGAAACGACGGAGCCCAAGCCTACCTCTTACTATGGCGTGACCAAACTCGCCGCCGAACAGCTTGTCCTGTCGTACCAGCGCACGCGGGGCCTGCCGGCCTGCTCTCTGCGGCTCTTTTCTGTCTACGGGCCCCGGGAACGACCAGAAAAGCTATATTCCAAATTGATACGGGCAATTCACGAGGGCCGCGAGTTCCCCCTTTACGAGGGCAGCGAGCATCATCTGCGTAGCTATACCTATGTCGGGGATATCGTCGATGGCTTTGTCGCCGTCCTGGACAACCTGGGCCCGTGCGCTGGCGAGATCTTGAATCTTGGTACCGACCGCACCATCACGACTGGGGAAGGCATCGCCATCGTGGAGGAGATCATGGGCAAAGAGGCCCGGATCGTGCAGGTGCCCAAGCGGGAGGGCGACCAACTCCGGACGGAGGCCAACATCGAAAAGGCCCGGGCGATCCTGGGCTATGAGCCGGTGACGACGCCCAGGGACGGGCTGGCAGCGCAGGTGGCGTGGTATCGAGAGGTGGCGGACGGCGAACGCTTGTGACCTACGGCAGATCGTGACTATCATCAATCCATTGCACCTGGACAGATCGTGGAATGTGTGCTACAATAGCACAAAATCACCAACATGTTGTGCTACTTTGGAGGGGTCCTTTGACAGCAACGATTCAATCCACTGATCTGCGGCGGCAGGTACGGGAAGTGCTGGACCGTGTGCGGCGTGAACAGGAGCCCGTCATCGTGCGTACCTACGACACGCCACAAGCGGTGCTTATCCCCTACGAAGACTTTGAAGCGTTTCAGGCATGGCAGGATCGGCAGCAGAAGCGCAACGCCTGGTTGGCCGAACTGCAGTCCCTTGCCGAAAAGGTGAGCGCCCGGGCTGCACTATCCGACGACGAGGCGGCGGTCCTGATCGATGAAGCGGTCCGGGCGACTGCCCACTGCCCGCAGACATCTGGATGGTGATCCGCGCCGTTCTGGACAGCAACGTGCTGGTCAGCTATCTACTCACTCACCGTCCCCCTATGGCCACGTTGCTTGACTATCATCTGGCCCGGGACGATTTCGTACTGGTGACCGCCCCCGAACTCCTGGCTGAGCTTGACCGTGTCCTGGGATATTCCAAGTTGCAGCGGTACTATACCGAGCAAGATCGCACACTTTTTGTCGCCATGATCATGGCCTTGGGCGACGTGGCAGAACTGCCCGAGATGATACCCCGCATCTCGCGTGATCCGGATGACGATCGGGTGATCGCCTGCGCTGTCGCTGGCGAGGCTGATGTGATTGTCAGTGGCGACGAAGATCTGCTGGCCCTGAATCGAGTGGGAGACATTCCCATCCTCACGGCGGCCCGGTTTTTGGAATTGTTGGAACAGGGCGATTGACAGCGAGAACCGTTGTCCGATGAGGTGAGTGTCAGGGGGCAGGCGTGGACTGTGGTCCACGCCGAGCGACTGACGGAGGCAGCATCCGATCGTTGTCCGATGAGGTGAGTGTCAGGGGGCAGGCGTGGACTGTGGTCCACGCCGAGCGACTGACGGAGGCAGCCCGATCTGTTGTCCGATGGGGCCTTGCAGAAGACCGGCTAGCTCCCCAGATCCACCAGGCCGCGGCGCAGGGCAGTGACTACGGCGTGGGTCCGGTCGTTGGCCTGAAGCTTGGCGATGATGGTACTGACATAGTTTTTGACCGTGCCCTCGGTCAGGTACAGGCGGGCGCCGATATCCTTGTTGGAAAGGCCCTCTACCAGAAGATGGAGCACCTCTTCCTCGCGGGGGGTGAGGGCTTCGATGACGCCGTCCACTGCTTCGCCAGCCGATGGCTGCCGGGCCGGACTGCTCTCGGGCTGGGATGCCGCTGGCTGAGAAGCCAGCCGCTGAAACTCACCCAATACCTTGCGGGCGACACCAGGATCGATCTGCGATTCGCCCCGCGTCACGCCCCGGATGGCCTCGACCAGCGTTTCGCCGCTGGCATCTTTGAGGAGATAACCCTCGGCCCCAGCCTTGATCCCCTCAAAGACCAGGTTATCGGTGTCGTAGGTGGTGAGGATGATGACGTGGGTGCCGGGCAGCTCGGCGCAGATCCGGCGCGTGGCCGGGATGCCGCCCAAGCGGGGCATTTTCAGGTCCATGAGTACCACGTCGGGGCGGAGTTCACGGGCCAGGGCTATCCCTTCCTGCCCATCGCCGGCCTGGCCGGCCACCTCGATGCCCTCTGCGTATCTGAGGATCGTGGCCAACCCCTGGCGCACGATCTGCTGGTCATCTACGAGCAGAACACGGATGGCGCCCATGGTTCCATCAACCCCCTGCCAGCCACCAGTTCAATTGAGATCATGGTAGGGATAGACGGCGGCTTCCTGCGCCGCTGCCCTGATGGCGGGATCGGATGAGTAGACGCCACGCCGTTCAGGGGGGAGCAGCATGGCAATTCGCTCCATGATCTCGTCGCCGATCTCCTCCAGGCGCTGGCGGCGTTCAAGGCCGCGGTCCGGAGCGAGCAGGGGGCCAAAGGGCTTGCCGATGCGTACCGTGACCTGGGCGCGGTGTCCCTGTCGCAAGCGGGGAAAGAGGCCGACCAACCCATCGAGACCCAGAGGCAGGATCTGGGCGCGGGTGAGGGCAGCCAGATAGGCCGTCCCGGGCCGGGCCGGGCGCAGCACAGGAGCCCATGAGCCCCCTTCGGGAAAGATACCCAGCATCCCGTTCTGGGCCAGCACCTGCGTCGAGGCGCGCATGGCGCGCCGAGAGACGGCGCCCCGGCGGACGGTGTACACGCCCCAGAGCTTGGGCAGCCAGCTTGTAACCGGCGGCGCGTCGATGAGGTGAAAGCCGGCCAGGAATTCCATGGGCCAGGGCAGCGTGCTGATAATGGCCACGGGATCGGCAAAGTGAAAATGATTGGCCACCACAATCAGCGGACCGGACTTGGGCAGGTTCTCCAGGCCCTGGACGTCAAAGTCGCTGAGGATAGAAAAGGCGAGGCGCGAGAGCTTTCGCAGGAGGTAGCGAACCGGGCGGCGGCGCGGGTAGGGAAACGGCGATCGATTCTCAGATGGTTTCTGGTCCACGACTATAGTATAACCGTGAATGTGCAAAGTGCCAAGCTGGGTTGGGCTCGGAGAGACAAGGGTTTGACATTTTGATGACCATTTGATATGATTTGATGTATGAGAACGACGATTCGATTGGATGACGATCTGTTGGTTGAGATCAAGAGAATTTCTGCGCAGACGGGCAGAACACTGACTTTGGTCATTGAGGATGCCTTGCGCGAAATGCTGGCTCGCCAGCGGAGAACAAAAGAACGCAAGCCGGTAAGACTCACGACCGTGTCAGGCAGTGGCCTCCAACCAGGCGTCGATCTGGATGACTCAGCGGCTCTGCTTACCCTCATGGAAGAATCCAGTGATTCTGCCTGACGTCAATGTACTGGTGTACGCCCACCGGGTGGACGCACCCAAGCACACCGCCTACCGCGAGTGGCTGGAGGGCGTGATCAACAGTGACCAAGCGTACGGCCTGGCCGATCTCGTGCTGAGTGGTTTCCTGCGCATCGTCACTCATCCCCGGGTCTTTGCTCGTCCCAGTGGACTGGACCAGGCGCTGGCGTTTGTCACCGAAATCCGCGACCAGCCAAACTGCGTTCCTGTCGGGCCTGGACCTCGCCATTGGGATATCTTTGTGCGACTGTGTAGGACCGCGACTGTGAAGGGGAATCTTGTTCCCGATGCCTACCTGGCAGCTTTGGCTATTGAATCAGGCAGCGAGTGGATCACGACAGACCGAGATTTCAGCAGATTTCCCCAGTTGTTGTGGCGACATCCCCTTGACGATTAGAAAAGTCATACCCTATCTCTGTCTGCGCAAGAATGCCCAGGTTCTTATCCTCTCTTCCACACCAGAAGACTGCCAAAGTGGCCCTCGATTTCAAGAAAGGCAGCAAAATGTCCGAGCGGAGCGTCATTGAGCGTACAGACACGCCCCTGACCGTCACGTCGCTAGCCGAACAACTGCGGGATTGTGGCCTGGCAGAGGGCCAGACCGTGTTGGCCCATCTGGCTATGAGCAAACTTGGCTGGATTGTTGGGGGGGCCGGGGCGGTGATCCTGGCCCTGCTGGCCGCAGTCGGCGATACCGGCACGATCATGATGACGACACACAACGGCGACAATACGGACCCATCCGAATGGCAGCACCCGCCGGTTCCAGAAGCCTGGTGGCAGACGATCCGGGACCATACCCCGGCCTATAGCCCGCGGACCACCCCAACGCGAGACATGGGCGTGGTGCCAGAACTGTTCCGTACCTGGCCGGGGGCCGTCCGCAGCGCGCATCCCGCCTTCTCCCTGGCGGCTCTGGGGCCGAATGCCGAGTATCTGGTGGCCGGCCACGCCCTGGAGGAGGACACCGGCGACCGATCACCCTTGGGCAAGCTCTACGAACTTGACGGCTATGTGCTGCTGCTCGGTGTCGATCACTGGAACAACACCTCGCTGCATCTGGCCGAGCACCGCGCCGAGTATCCCGGCAAGCGTTATCTCCACACCGGCAGTGCAATGCTGGTTGATGGCCAGCGCCAGTGGGTAGCCTACGAGACGCTGGACAGCAATCCCGACGACTTTGCTGAGATCGGGGCTGCTTTCGATAGAGCACACAACATCGCCGTCCAGCGGATCAATGACGCCCAGGTGCGCTTTTTCAAGCAGCGGCTGGTCGTCGACTTTGCCGTCGCGTGGATGGAACAGCAAAGGACTTGTTGATGGAGCAAAACAATATGGTTAGAGGAGCCCAGGCTGTCTATTTCTCCCACGGCGGTGGTCCGTTGCCCATCCTGGGAGATGCCAGCCACCAGGCGATGGTGGAGTTCATGACCCGGCTTCCAGCGCAACTGACCAGGCCGGAGGCCATCGTCGTCGTCAGCGCGCACTGGGAGGAAGGCGCCGCCACCCTTCTGGGCGCGCCCAGTCCCCCCATGTTCTACGACTACTATGGCTTTCCCAGGGAAGCCTACGACATCACCTACCCCGCCCCCGGCCATCCTGCCCTGGCAGAGCGGATTGCTGGTCTGCTGGAGAAGAACGACATCCCGGCGCGCATAGATACCCGGCGAGGCTTCGACCACGGCCTGTTCATCCCGCTCAAGCTGATGTATCCGCGAGCGGATATCCCCTCCATCCAACTCTCGCTGTTGCGCGGGCTGGACCCGGCGGCGCACATCGCTCTGGGCAAGGCGTTGCGCGACATTGCTGGGCGAAAACATTCTGGTCATCGGCTCGGGCTTCTCGTTTCACAACCTGAACGCGTTTTTCGGACAGGACCTTGGCGCGCCCGATCCGGCGAACGACGCCTTCCAGGACTGGCTTATCGAGACGTGCACCGGGCCGCTGTCGCAGGCGGAGCGCGAACAGCGCTTGATCGAATGGGAGCGAGCGCCCTCCGCCCGCTACTGCCACCCCCGCGAGGAGCACCTGCTGCCCCTTCATGTGTGCCTTGGGCTGGCGGGCGGGCCCGCCAAAGTGGTCTTTGACGACCAGATCCTGGGCAAGCGCGGCGTGGCGTTTCTGTGGAGATGAGTTAGTCTCCTCCGAAACGATGAAGGCTGGTTGGTATTAGGCTACACTCCCTGCCAATGCAATAGCGCCCAGCACCCCGGCGCGATCTGCCAGGACCGGCGGCACGATATAGTGGTCGATGTCGTCCAGGATCTCGGGTGCTTGCACGTAGCCGTTGAGTAGTTCCTGTACCTCAGCCCGGATGAGTGGGAAGAGGTGGCGTTCCACCATCACCCCACCGCCCAGGATGATGCGCTGCGGCGAGAGCGTGCAGATCAGGTTGACCAGGCCCAGGGCCAGGTAGTGGGCCTCGAGGGGCCAGGCCGGGTGATCGGCAGGCAGGGTTTCCCCCCGCTGGCCCCATCTGGCCTCCAGCGCCGGGCCGGTGGCCAAGCCCTCCAGGCAATCGCCGTGGTAGGGACAGACCCCCTCGAAAGGATCAGCTTCCCGGTCATGGGGCAGGCGAATGTGTCCCATCTCGGGGTGCACCAGGCCATGCATCAGCTTGCCGCCCACCATTCCGCCGCCGCCGATGCCGGTGCCGATGGTCAGGTAGAGGAACGTGTCCAGCCCTTGAGCTGCGCCCCAGCGGTGCTCTCCCAGGGCCGCGCCGTTGACGTCGGTGTCAAAGCCCACCGGCAGATCCAGTGCCCGGCCTACTGCCCCGGCCAGATCGGTATTCGCCCAACCAGGCTTGGGCGTGGAGGTGATGTGACCGTAGGTGGGCGACGCCGGGTTGAGATCGACCGGCCCGAAAGATGCAATCCCGATGGCAGAGAGCCTTGCCTGAAAGGGCGCCAGGAAATCGATGGCGCGGCCGATCGTCTCCTGGGGAGTGGTAGTTGGAAACTGGACGTCGGCCCGGACGTCATCCGGTCCGGTACCCACAGCGCAGACGAACTTGGTACCGCCTGCTTCGATCCCGCCGTAGAGTGGGGACATAGTACAGCCTAACCTTTCAGGCCCGGGCTGGCAATACGCCGGACAAAAGTCCCTGGAATGCCCAAGACGGCCAGCGCGGGCAGGGTGAACGTCGTCTCATAAGGGTAAGCACCAGGTCCCGCTTGGAGCTTTTCAGAGTTCTCACTTGTGCCCAGCGGGGTCGTAGTCGCAGGCACCGTCGTCGCGATGAGCCAGATAGTACTCGATGGCCTGCCGGGTGGTGAAGGTCAGCGGCAGGTCCAGGGCGGCTTCCGGCTCCAGCCACAAGCCATCGGTCAGTTCCTCATCGTCGAGCTGGAGCTCGCCCGTCCAGCGGTCTACGACAAAGTCGAGGTAGACCAGGTGGTGGCTGCCGTCCTTGTAGAGGGGCGGTCGGATGCGCTCGCCGACGCGCAGCAGCCGGCAGCGGGTGGGGGTCAGGTTGGTTTCCTCGCGCAGTTCGCGGACCAGGGCCTGGGCTATCGTCTCGCCATACTCGACGTGGCCGCCGGGGATGGCATAGTGGCCGGCGATCTTGCTAAAGAGGGCGACGAACACTTGTCCCTGAGCGTTCACCAATAGGGCGCCGACGACTAGCTCCGGTTGGCGCATATCAGTCACTGCAACCTAAGGTGGTAGATTGTCGTTACGGGCTTGATTTCGTACAAATGTGACTTGGGAAACATAGTCGCTGAGCAAGAGTACCTGGATTCCCTGCACCTTGGTCAAACGGCGGTCATTTGTGACAAAAGCCGTGGCGCCAGCTTCCATCGCAGCGGAAATCTGCAATGCATCTGGCACGTGGATATCATGTCTCGCTCGCAAATCCACGGCGCGGCGGGCTAGAGCAATGTCAATTGGCACCATTCGAACCTGTTGCGAATCGACTAGAGAGCGTTCATAGGCATCCACCAAGTCCAGACGCCCCTCACGTTGCGGATGTACACAGGTTTCAATGAGCGTGATGATCGATGTAATACCTTGAACCTCAGGTGCTTTGAGAGTGCGAAAGAGCACCTCAGATGGTGCGAAGTAGCGGGGATGCTGCTCCCAGAAGTAGATGAAGGGTGCGGTATCCACACCGATGATAGGATGCGGGCTCAAGTCGGCTTCTAGCTGTCCCAACTTGCGCGCTCCTGCTCCAAGTATGCATCCACATCAATCTGTGCCCATAGATCTGCGCCCAGACCAGCCAGACTCAGCATATCCACAGGCTCGGTCTGTTTCTCCATCTCACTGCCTAGCCGTTCGGACAACAGGCTGATCAGTCGCAACCGATCACGAGGAGAAAGCTGCTCACTCATGTCAATCACCTGGTCAAGTGTTGCGGTCGATTCAGCCATCGCTTCCCTCCGTTAGTCTCATGACTCTAGAGGTATTTTACCATGCATTCTCATAGACCGCAAGGATGTTCAAGGGAACTGGCCTGCTTTGCTCTTTTGGCATCCGATCTTGCATCGGTCTTGAGAAAGTGGACGATAGCGGGAGCTGGCCCTGTCACTCCACCACGCGGTGGTAGACTGCCACCTTGTAGCCGAACTCGGTCTTTTCCTGCTGCAGGACGTGGGTTCTGGCCCCTTCGCCCCACAGGAACTCGAGCACGGCCAGGGCCTCGTCGATGGTGCGAAAGCGCCAGACGGTGTCCACGACCTGGCAGGCAAAGCCTTGTTCCTGAAACCAGGGCGGCCAGGTTTCGCACTCGGCCTCGTTCGGCGGCCAGAATTGGGATAGCTCGTCACGGCCATAGTTCTGTACGACGACGATGTGGCCGCCAGGGTGGACGACCCGTTCTACCTCGCGCAGCCCGGCCTCGCTGCCGGGCCCGAAAAAGTAGGCCCAGGTGGCATAGGCCACGTCGACCGCGCCATCCTCCAGGGGGATCGATTCGACGCTGCCGGGCACGACGGTCACGTTGGTGGCACCGGCGGACTTGCAGCGGCCCCTGAGGATGGGCAGCGCCCTGGGATCCGGCTCCAGGGCGTAGACGTGGCCGGCCAGCCGGGCATAGACGATGGTCCGGTCGCCGACGCCGGCTCCTACGTCCAGCAACGCCTGCCCCTCGAGGGGTGCGGCCACCTGCATCGCCGCCGGGATGCGCTCTTCCGGATCGATGGCCTGGGCCATCAATTCGAATAGCGCGAGCTGATCTGGGCCCCAAAAGGGGATGACCTCTCGTTCATCCATCAGGGTAACCACGCCAATAGTTCATCGATGCGGTCCAGGACCAGGCAGTCGGCCTCTGGGAAGAGGTGCTCGGGATCAAGCAGGACCGGCGTCAGGCCCGCGCGTTGGGCGCCGACAACGTCGGCCCAATAGTTGTCGCCGACATAGAAGGCTTCGCTCGCCTGGCTGCCAAGCCGTTCCAGGGCCGTGTAGAAAATGCCAGGCTCGGGCTTTTGGATCCCGACCTCGCCCGAGGCCAGGATCAGGTCGAAATAGGGCCACAGCGCTGTCTCGTCCAGCACTTTGTGGAATCCCTCCACGCTGTCCCGGTTGGTGATCAAACCCAGCTCGTAGCCGCGGTCCCGGAGTTCGGTCAGGGTCTGGCAGCCGGCCTCGGGGCAGTCGTAACTGAATGCCATGTCCTTGAACCGACTCGTAATCTCATCGGCAAGGCCCTTCAGATTGCCCTCGACGCTCATGGCTTCCAACAAGTGCTGGTTAAAGTGACGCCAGAATTGACCGGGGGAGAAGCTTCTGAGTTGGGCGCGGATCTCCGGGTCGACAAAATACTGGTGGCGCATCCGCCGACCCTGGTACTCGGCCTCGGGGCTCAGCGGCTGGCCGATCTCGGTGCAATAGGCGCGGATGACGTCAAAGCTGCTGGGCTGGTGAAAGACCAGCGTGCCGTCAAAGTCGAATAGGGCGGTGCGGAAGGAATGGCTCACGGATGGTCCTTTCAGAATGTCCCCACGGGCAATCGGGCTGTATTCTAGCACCGACGGTTGGGCGTGTCAAAACCGATCCTGCAACGGGACCGCCTGCTGGAAGCCCTGTCCTTGTACGCGCTGCGAAAAGAACCGGCCCAGCGACGTTGCTGGCCGCTGGGCCAGTTCCAACCTGTGAGGGCGCTTGCTGCTGCCGAACTACAGGTGTGCAGAGACTGGTGTTACAACCTCAGTCAGGTCCGTGCGTCATATGGAAGAATGCCAGATGCGTTTTTCATAGTACTTTGCCCCTCCTCCAAGGGGCATGGGTACCAGGGCTCTACAGCATCCTACAGGTAGCCGTGTTCGACCAGTGCGCTCTGGATCCTGGCCGCTTCACCGTCGGTGCAGGGCTTGAAGGGTGGGTAGGTCCACCGCTGGCAGATACCGAAAAGCTCCAGTACGACTTTGAGCTCCGCCGGATCCTCGGTGTTCTTCCAGGGTCCCAGCGAACCGACCAACTTGTTCATGCGGAAAGCCTGGGCCTGGGCTTCTTTGATCTTGCCCTGCAGCCAGAGGTCAATGGCAGCGGTATAGCCCTTGGGGAAGCAACTGCCGGTGCTCATGGTCACACATTCGATGCCGTAGGCCAAATAGCCCAGCAGATTGCCTCCGCCAGCGCCAAGCACCTGGAAATCCTCGGTGCTAATGGTGGCCAGCTTGCTGGCCAGGGCCATGTCATAGCCGCCCACCTTCATCCCGGCGATGTTGGGGTGCGCTGACAGCTCCTTGATGGCCTCGAAGGTGAACTGCATCATGCGCATGGGGTTGCTATAGAGCCACAACGGCCGGGGTGATCGCTCCGCGAGGTCGGTATAGTAGTCGATGACCTCCTGGGTGTTGAGTTTGCGGTCGATGGGCATGACGTGGTAGCCGGTGATGGGCAGGTGCGCGGTTTCCTCAAAGAAACGGTAGATGTTGGGCAGGACCATAGACCCCGCGCCCATGAGCAGGCAGGTCCGGCCCGCCATGTGTTCGGCCACAACCTTGGCCACCTCGACCCGGTGTTCGTAGGACATGTTGAACGCCTCGCCGGCAGAGCCCAGCGCCCAGAGGCCGGGCAGCGGCGTCTCATAGAGGTAGTCGAGTAATTTAACATAACCATCGTGATCTGGGCTGCCGCCCTCGTGCATGGGGCTGAGCAGTACGGGCATCATTCCCTGTAACATTGGATCTTGACTCCTTTCTCAAAGTAGACTGACACTTGCTCGTGCCGGACCACAGTCCGGCGCATCGTACGACGTGCTTTGGCAGCCGTGCGTGGACTGTGGTCCACGCAGAGCGGGTGACGAGAGGCGGCGCATCTGGTAGCGTGCGTGGACTGTGGTCCACGCAGAGCGGGTGACGAGAGGCGGCGCATCTGGTAGCGTGCGTGGACTGTGGTCCACGCAGAGCGGGTGACGAGAGGCGGCGCATCTGGTAGCGTGCGTGGACTGTGGTCCACGCAGAGCGGGTGACGAGAGGCGGCGTATCTGGTAGCGTGCGTGGACTGTGGTCCACGCAGAGCGGGTGACGAGAGGCGGCGCATCTGGTAGCGTGCGTGGACTGTGGTCCACGCAGAGCGGGTGACGAGAGGCGGCGCATCTGGTAGCGTGCGTGGGCTGTGGTCCACGCAGAGCGGGTGACGAGAGGCGGCGCATCTGGTAGCGTGCGTGGACTGTGGTCCACGCAGAGCGGGTGACGAGAGGCGGCGCATCTGGTAGCGTGCGTGGACTGTGGTCCACGCAGAGCGGGTGACGAGAGGCGGCGCATCTGGTAGCGTGCGTGGACTGTGGTCCACGCAGAGCGGGTGACGACTGTTGTCGTGGTTGGTTCCTCCCTTCATGATCGTGCTGTGTCACGATCGTGCGATCTGGCGTGGGACCGAGATGTCCGTCCCCACGATCTTGTCCAACAGTTGCAGGCGTAGCTCATCCCGCAGCGTGCTACGCCCAGGATCGTCCCACAGGTTCTGCAGCTCGTGGGGATCGTCCGCGAGGTCGAACAGCTCGCCGTAGGACCGGCCGGAGTAGATCGTTAGACGGTACCGTTCCGTGACCAGCGTGCGCATCTTGAACCCCAAATAGTCCTCGTCCATCTCTACCAGGGCGCTGCCATCCGTTGCGGTGTCCTGGCCTGTCAATACTGGTACCAGGCTCCGGCCCGGCCAGGCAGGGGGGGCGCCGAGTGCTTCGGGGTGCAGTGCCCCAGCGCGCAGGGACACTGGGTCCTGGGGAATAGGTACGCCGGCCATGTCCAGGATCGTGGGTGCCAGGTCCAGGAGGCTGACCACGCCCTCGTGTACAGAACCCGGCGCCGTGCGCCCCGGCCAGCTTACCAGAAAGGGCACGCGGATCACGCCATCAAAGTGATAGGGTCCCTTGCCCCACAGGCCGTGGTCTCCCAGCGCCTCGCCGTGGTCAGCTACGAACAGGACGACGGTATCCTCCTCCAGGTTGTTGGCTCGCAGGGCCTCCACGACGCGGCCGACCTGATGGTCGAGCATCTCGACGAGTCCGAAGTAATGCGCCGCGCACTCGGCAGCGTAGGGCGCCGTGGCGCTCATGGGCTGGCCCTTGTTGCCGCTGGTGGTGATGGGTGTCTCGTACATCTGCCGAAAGTGAGGCGGCAGATCGTCATACTCTCCCTGGCGACCCAGGGGCGGCGGTACCTCGGCTGGATCGTAGCCGTAGCAGTAGGGCGCCGGAGGAGCAAAGGGTGAGTGCGGCTCCTGGATG
The DNA here is from genome assembly GCA_963700285.1 of uncultured Chloroflexia bacterium. Classification (GTDB taxonomy): domain Bacteria; phylum Chloroflexota; class Anaerolineae; order JAAYZQ01; family JAAYZQ01; genus CAWANP01. Next base: position 1,477,551 of record CAVOXA010000010.1, read on the forward strand.
CTGCACATCAGGCAGAAAGGTCGCCCCGACCTCGATGGGTCCCCTTCAGCCGCCGGCTGCTGGCGACCAGCCCCATTCAAAAAGTCGATGCTGCGGTCAGCGATCCAGGTCATGGGGTGCAGCTCCCCGGGGAGCGCCCACTTGTACGACTGGCGGTTGAAAAGCTGAAAGGCAGGGCTGGGCGGTTCCAGCGGTACCTTGTCGTGAAACAGATGTGCCTCGTTGGGATGCCCTGCACCGAGCCACTGCACATAGTGCCCGTAGGTGCCGTGGCCATGCCCGTTGGCAAAGTCGACGCTTTCCAGCCCGTAGTAGGGCAGGGGCAGATCCCGGATCCGGCCCGAGAGCCACATCTCGCCCCACTCAGGAAAGTCTTGTGGTTCGACAGCATCGAGGGGGATGCCGCTGGGCTTGGCGACGTGCAGATGGATCTTGCCGCAGCAGTGGGTGTGGTAACCGGCCGTGCGGAGTGCCTCGGTGAAAGTGGGTATCGACGGGTCGAGGGGGATGCCGTTCATGCGCACGCGGTGGCCCCGCGGCGTCAGACCGGTGAACAGGGTCGCGCGGGCCGGCATGCACAGGGGCTGCGAGGTGTACATGCGCCCGAAGGTCATGCCGCCGGCGGCCAGGCGGTCCAGGTTTGGTGTACGAACCAGGGGGTGCCCCGCGTAGCCCAGGCAGTAGGGATGGAACTGGTCGACGATGAATATCAGAAAATTGGGGTGCCCTGTCCCCTTTCGCTCAGAGTTGCCACTTGCGCCTGTGCCTGCCATAGGGTTTCCTGGTCTCTTTTACGCTATCACGGTTTCCACTCCGGCCAGGTCACGGACCTGGCCTGAGCAACAAAGATGCCCCATGGGCCAACGGGGCAATAGATCTATTCTCAGGGGAAGGGCGTACCGGCCTGCTCCAGAAAGGCTTCGACCACTGCGGCTGCGTTCTCGATAGGAGTCCCAGGCTGGAGCGGCTTGGCCGGGGTCAGGATGTAGCCCCCTCCGCGGCCCATCTCACGACACAGGCGCGCTATCTCGGACCGGATCTCATCGGGTGTGCCAAAAGGGATGGTGGATTGGGAGCCCAGTCCGCCCCAGAAGGTGATCTGGTCCCCAAAATCTCTCTTGAGCTGGTAGGGATCCATGCCTGGAGGCTCAGGCTGGACGCTCTGCAGCACATCGAGCCCTATCTCGATCAGGTCCGGTATGATCTCCCGCACGCCGCCGCAACAATGGCTGAGGGTATATTTGCCCGCCTCGTGTACGCGGGCATACATGCGGGCATAATAGGGTTTGAGCAGCCGGCGCCAACGTCCTGGTCCCAGCAGAACGCCCTGCTGGTAGCCCCAGTCATCGCAGAACATGATGCCGTCTATGGGGAATTCCAGCAACCGCTCCACAATGGCCATGTGGTGTTCGGCCAGCCGGTCGATCATCTCCAGGTAAAAACCCTCGTTGGCGGCAGCGTCCATGAGGGATTCATCAAAGCCCCGCAGCGACCAGGGGCGCTCGAACAGGCCCATGCCAAAGCCCACGACGTTAAAGTGATCCGGATGCTGCTCAAAGCTGCGCAGCGTCTCTTCTTTCCATTCCAGTTCAAAGAGGGCGTCGACGTCGGGGAACTGGTAGCCTTTCAGCGAGGGCGACTTGAGCGCGGGTTCCTCCAGGTGGTAGGGCCGGCGGTCCACGCGCCAGACGGCTCCATAAGGGTCGGTGAAGGTTCGCTCGCCCGCCGAGTGCACGTCCAGCACGTCGGCCAGGCCCATCCGGCGGTTGATGTCGTTGTCAATGAGGTCGCGCCAGGCGGGCCCACCATAGTAGGCGTCCAGGCCTTCGGCTACATCCTCCTCAAAACCGAGGACGTAGGGAACGCGATCGGTCTCCTGGTGGTGTATCTGGGCGGTTACTCGCTCCCTGGGAGTCAGGCTCATATTTGTCCCTCCTCAGATCCTCCCGCAGGCTGTCACTACCTCAAGCTGTCGAGCAGGCAACGATGCATCCAATAAGCTGGCCGTGCTGCAGAACTAGCCTCCCGCAGGCTGCAACAGCCTCAGACTTTCGAAAAGGCGGCGATGCATCCAACGGACAAGCCATGAGGCTCAGGCCAAGCCTGCGGGAGGCTACTAGCCCCAGCGAAAGCCGGCGACCTCTGCCGCGCGGTCCTGCCAACCGGGGTCCAGGACCGTGGTGTCGAGGTTCATCCGGCCGTCTACCTGTTTGACGGTGATGCTTTTGAGCCAGTCCCGGTCGTTTCGCTCCGGGAAATCGAGGCGGTAGTGGGAGCCGCGGGTCTCCTGGCGCATGAGCGCCACGCGGGCGATCATCTCGGTCACGGTCAGCATGTTGCCCAGTTCCAGGGCCTCGACCAGGTCGCGGGGCGAGTCGACGTGCAGATCGGTGGAAAACGATTCCCGGATCCGCGCTCCTTCTGCGAGCACGCGCCCCAGTCCCTCTTCGCTCCGGCCCCAGAGCAGATCCCGCCAGTTGCGCGCCTGCAGCGCCTGTCTGAGCGCTCCAGGCGATTGTTTGCCCCGGCTCCCTTTCAGGGCGTCGATCTCGGCCGTTGCGGCCTGTACCCGGTCCGCGTCCACGCCGGGCAGTTCCCCCCTGCGCGCGCCGGCCCCGGCGTGGCGGCCGGCCCTGGCCCCAAAGACCTGGGTCGCGGCCAGCATATGTCCCCCCCGCCGGTCGGCGCCATGGGGTCCGGTCAGGCATTCCCCCACGGCGTAGAGGCCCGGCACCGTGGTCTGGGCGTTCTCGTTGACCCGGAAGCCGCCGTTCGAGCAGTGATGGCAGACGCTGACCTCGATCAGCTGCTCATCGGAAAAGATGCCGCGGTAGTGATACCAGGCCGCCATGTTTGGGTCCAGCAGGTGCTCAAACCCCCGGTGGTCAAGCCATACTCCGTCGTGGGCTGTGCCCCGTCCGGCGATTACCTCGCCCATGATAGCCACCTCCAGAAAGCGGGAGTAGAGGTCCCGGGTGGAGGCCGGGTCGTGCATGGAATGCTGCGCCAGGACCTGCTGGGGTGTCGCGCCGGGTGGACAGTAGTCGGCCAGGAATTCCTGCCCCTGGGCATTCAAGAACCTGGGTGCCCGATCCCAGGCCCAGAGATAGAGGGTATTGCGGGTGGGATGGACGATGGCCACAAAGACCTGTTTGAACTCGATGTTCATCAGTTCGGCGCCAGCCCGATAACCCATGGCATAGCCGTCGCCGGTTACACAGGATGCATTCAGATTGTGCCTGAATAGCTGGGCATCGCCGCCCGTGGCCAGGATCACAGCCCCAGCCGAGATGACGACGGTCTCGCCGCTCCCCTCGTCGATGCCAACCGCCCCGGTGCAAGTGCCGTCGCGGACCAAGAGGTGGGTGACCATCAATCGCTCTCTGATCTGTACGCCCCGGCTACGCGCCTGGCCGGCCAGGCCACCCACCAGGGGAACGCCGTGGGCCCGTACGCCCCGTCCAAAGCCCCGGTTCAGGTGGATGTTGAGGGCCGCCAGCTCGGTCAAGTTCCGCGTCGAGTCCTCGATGAGCACATGAACCAGCTCGGGGTCAGCCAGGCCCAGCCCGAGCTGAATGGTGTGGGCGTAGGACTGGTCGGGTGGTGGGAAAATGTCTTCTCTGTGGCCGTAGAGGACGCCGCCCCCCTGGCACAGGCCGTTGGCGCTGGCCCCGGCTCCCCGCAGGCCCACGGCGCCAAAGTAACCCTTGACCGCCAACAGGACATGGGCGCCGGACAGCCTGGCCTCCAAGGCCGCACGTAAACCGGCAGCGCCAGCACCTACAACCAGAACGTCGGTCTGCATCGTCTCTGCCATCTCTCAACGGCTCCCCGGAGAACTACTGTTTTGTCTTGAAATTCTCTGTGCCCTCTGTCTCTGTGGTTCATTATTTTGCCCAACACGCTCTGGCTGCTGGTTCAGGGGGGCTACTGCATGCTGGCGCCAGCGCGGGAGCGTCGCGGGTCGATGGCATCCTGAAGGCCATCGGCAAAGTAGTTCATGCCCACCACCAGGAAGGTGATGGCCAGCCCGGGAAAGATGCCATAGGTGGGGGCGCGGTGCAGATAGCTCTGGGCGGACTGGATCATGTTGCCCCAGGATGGGTCGGGCGGCTGGCTCCCCAGGCCAAGATAGCTCAGGGAGGCTTCGACCAGGATGGCCGCCGGCGCGGCGATGGCCATGGCCACCATGAGCGGAGCAATGCAGTTGGGGAAAATGGTCTTGCGCATGATCCTGGAATTTCCGCTGCCGATGGCCCGGGAGGCGTGCACATAGTCCTGGCTCTTGACCGACAGGGTGGTGGCGCGAACCAGGCGGGCAAAGGTGGGCATGCCGATGATGGCCACGGCGAGCATGGTGTTCATCTGGCCGGGCCCGAGGATGGTCACGATGCCAATGGCCAAAAAGATGGCCGGAAAGGCCAAAAAAGTGTCCCAGATGCGCATGATGACCGTATCAAACCAGCCGCCCATGTATCCGGCCAGCAAGCCAGTGATCACGCCCACCAGCGCGGCCAGGACCACGGCCAGCAGGCCGGCCTGGAGGGAGACCCGCGAGCCGACAACAATGCGGCTAAAGATGTCGCGCCCCAATTCGTCGGTGCCGAACCAATAGGTCGCGGACGGGGGCAGAAGTTGGTCCTTGACATTGATGAGAATGGGGTCGTGGGGCGTCAAGTAGGGGCCGAAAATCGCCATGATCACCAGCAGCCCAAGGATCGCCATACCTACAGCCCCTTTTGGGCTCCTGAGCATCCGCCGGAACACGGCGTAGGTTTGATTCTGGGCCAGGCGCTTGCCGAATGTCTCCTCACTTGCCCGAGGTGGCACGCCGTCAAGCCTTGCCACCGCCGCCCCCGCATCCTTGATTTCCGTACCGCTGGAATCGGCGTCCACTGAACCGGTAGCACGGTCCCTGGGTTCCTCTATCGCTCGGGTCATGATTCAGCCCTCGCGAATCGGACGCGGGGGTCGATGACGCCATAGAGAACATCGACGACCACGTTGGTCAGCAAAAAGATCAGGACGACCAACATCAACGTACCCTGCACCACCGGATAGTCCCGGTTCTGTATGGAAAAAACTACCAGCCGCCCGATACCGGAATAGGCGAAAACCGCCTCGGTGATCACGGCTCCGCCCAGGAGGCGCCCGAACTGGATGCCGATGATGGTCACCACCGGGATCCAGGCGTTCCTGAGGGCATGGCGGCTGATGACAAAGCGCTCGGCGAGCCCCTTGGCATGGGCGGTACGCACATAGTCTTCGCCCAGCACATCGATGAGGGAGGTCCTCATGTACCGGGAAAAGACGGCCATATTTGAAATGGCGATGGCGGTCACGGGCATGATCAGGTACTTGAGGTTGGAGATAAAGCCTGCGCCTGGATCTCCCACACCCGACGGCGGCAGCAGGTGCAGGTTCACGCTAAAGACCAGGATGAGCATGATGCCCAGCCAGAAACTGGGGATGGCCAGGCCCAGGGCGTTAAAGCCGGTGATGACCGTGTCCGCCGCCTTGTCGCGGCGCAGCGCGGCGATGATGCCCATGGACAGGCCAAACAGCAGGGAAACGGCCAGCGCTGTGAGGGCCAGCTTGAGCGTGTTGCCAAAGGCCATGCGGATCAGCTCGGTGACTGGCAGTCTGGTAACCTGCGATTTTCCCAGGTTCAGCCTGAGCACATCGGAAAGCCAGATAAAGTAGCGGACTGGGAGGGGTTTGTCCAGACCGAGGCGGTGGCGCTCGATGGCAAGTTGCTCGTCGGTGGCCTCGCTGCCCAGCATCATGGCCGCCGGGTCGCCGGGGGCGAGCTGGATGATCAGAAAGATCAGGATGGACGCCAGAATGAGCGTGGGAATGAGCTGTAATAGTCTGCGGATCAGGTATCTTTGCATAGACGTGCTCTACCTTGAACACTGCTTGTACAGGCCATCAACGGGAGCGGATTGCCTGCCCCCATCAGGCGGGGAAGGCGAACCGCTCCGTCCTGGTACGGGACCTCTCCTGTGCGCCGAAATACCGGCGCACAGGAGATGGCTGGTTCGATCTCGCGCTGCGTACCAGCCGGCCCCAGTTACGCTTATTCCTCGATGGAGGTCTCGGCCAGCATGATGTTGCCCAGCAGGTCGATCTCGATGTCATTGACCTTCTTGTTCCAGACCCAGGTGCGCGGGTAGGTCATGACGTTGATGGTGGGCAGGTCATCCAGCAGTATCTGGTTGATCTGCCAGTAGATCTCCTGGCGCTTGTCCTCGTCTGACTCGATGGCGCCTGCGGCGACCAGTGCCTCCAGTTCCGGGTTCTCGTGGCCGTAGCGGTTGAACGTCGGGTCGCCGCGATAGTTGCTCTGGGTGCCCATAAAGACCGCCGGGTCACGCGTGGACCGGCCGCTGACCCAGGGGTGGATGCCAAAGCCCAGCAGATCGGGGTCTCCGCCGATCTCGTAGAACCGGGCGTTCTCGACCTCGTTGACGTTGAGGGTGACGCCGATCTTGGCCAGGTCCTGTTGCCAGATCAGGGAGTAGATCTTCATCTCTGGCCAGCGCGGTGTGGGATGGAAGTCGATCACCAGATCCTCGACGCCGGCCTCCTCTAGCAGGCTAGCCGCTTTTTCCAGGTCGAATTCGTGGGCCATGACCAGGTCCTCTTTGTAGGCCAGAGAGGCCGGGCTCCAGAAGACCGAGCTGACCGGTTCGGCGTAGCCAAAAGATGCGGCTTCGGCCATTGTCCGGCGGTCCATGGAGTAGGAGAGGGCCTGGCGCACGCGCGGGTCGTCGAAGGGGGGCTGTTTGGTGTTGACGACGATGTTGAGCACGCTGCCCGAGTTGCTGCTGACCTCGACCTCATAGTTGGGGTCCTCTTCAAAGCGCTCCAGCTCGGACATGGGCAGGCCCATGACGGCGTCCACCGCGCCCGACTCCAGGTTGAGGCCCAGGGTCTCGGTCTTTTCCAGCCGCTGGAAGTTCCACTTGTCGAGATAGGGCAGCCCCTCCAGGTAAAAGTCTTCGTTCTTTTCGTAGAGCGAATGCTGGTTGGGCACCCACTCGGTCAGCTTGAACGGGCCCGTGCCCACGGCCAGGGACTCCATCATGCCCGGGTCGGCCTTGTCGTCGATGCGGACCAGGAAAAAGTAGTCGAGGATGTCGGTCATGTAGGGTACCGGTTGTTCGGCCCGAATCTCGATGGTGTAGTCATCCACGGCGACCACGTCGCTGATGGGCGCAAAGAGGCCGATCATCTTTTGGATGGCCGGGTCCTCGGCCAGCTCAGGGTCCTTGGTATAGTTGTACATGTCCACGATGGTCTGGGCGTTGACGGGCTGGCCGTCGTGCCACTTGACATCTTCCTTCAGCTTGATGGTGAAGGTTGTCTTGTCGTCCGACGCCTCGTACGACTCGGCGACGTCCAGATGGATCTTGCCTTCGCCATCCTTCCAGAGCAGGCGGCTAAAGACCTGGTTGTACATACCCATGTCTACGGCGGACATGCGCCACGGGCTCCAGTGGTCAAAGGTGCCGGTCTCGGCATAGTTGAGGGTGCCACCGGCCTTGCCTGCTTCGGCAGGCTCGGCTGTGACCACGACCTCGACGATTTCCGTGACGACTTTTTCGACGACCTTTTCAACTTCTTTTTCGACGATCACCGTTTCCTTGACCGTCTTTTCCACTTCGACGGTTTCGATGATGGTCTCGGGTGTTGGCGCACAGGCGGTGAGCACTAACGTGCCAACCATGGCGAGAAACAGTAGCATTCGTACGGTTTTCACTTTCCTTCCTCCTTTGACATAGTTGAGTTGTGCGGCTGTACGAGCTTGTTCGCAGACGTTGGATCACAGGTTTTCTGTTGGTCACCTCCTTTCCTTGACTGCCTCTGTGGCAGTTAGGGCAGCCTAGCGGGTGGTTGATCCCTGCGTACCCTTTGGCCCTGCGCAGGCAAGCTCAGTAGCTGCCCCTGTTCCGGCCTGACGCTGGGAGTGCGCTCGAGGTTGAACGGAACCGATTGCTCCCTACTCCGGGTCGAGCGCAACATATCAAACATGACTTCTTGTGTGGCATTGACGTGGGCGGCCAGACCGGCTTTGATGGCGCCAAGGTCATGGCGGCTGTAGGCGTCAAGCATTTCTTGATGGAAGCGCTGGGTTTCCCCGATCAGGTCCGGGTAATGGGGGGCGGTGGTGACGGCCAGCGTGAGCAGTGAGCCGCTGAGCAGATCCCAGCTCTGGGCCAGCCTTCGGTGCCCGGAAACCTGCAAGGGTGTGCGGTGGAACTCGATATCCAGCTCCCCGGACTCCTCCCACTTGGCTTGGAGACGCAACTCGACCATGTGGTCGATGCACCATTGCATTCTCGCCAGATGTTCAGGCAGCAAATGGCCGCAGGTTAGCTCGGCAGCATAGTTCTCCAGGACCTGCCGCAAGCCGAAAATCTCACGCACGTCGTCCTCTGTGACGCCGCGCACGAACGCGCCACGGCGGGGCTCGCGCACGACAAGGTGCTCCTGTTCGAGGTAAATCAGTGCTTCGCGTATGGGGCCGCGGCTGACCCCGTAGAGGTCGGCGAGTTCGGACTCGACGAGTTTGGTGCCAGGTGGGAAACTACCGCGAAAGATCTGAAGGCGCAGGGATTTGAGGACATGTTCCCACAGATTAGGTTGGTTGGCAGAATCGATGTCGATGATGTACACGACTGCCCTTCCCATCCTTGTGAAAGGGTATTGCCTCGACGGACCAGTTCGTTCCAACTATCCCAAGAGCCTGGGCAGTGGATCTTGACACAACCACATCCATGTGGTAAACTGTTAACCGAGAAACCGTTTACATCTTAACATGCTTTGACGCGTTTGTCAAGTCCGAAATCCTGGCGTCTACGGCTGTTGCAAAGTCGTCATCATCGCGAACGTCAGCGCCTGTCCCGAGCATGTCCCGAGTCCGCGAAGGGCCTGCCGAGGGAAAGCGATCTCCACCTGTGTAGTTGGGGATTGCTTCGCTCCGGCAAAAAGCGCCTCCGCTCGCAATGACGAGGTCAGGTGTCATTCCATTTCGAGTGGCGCCCTGTGCCATGGAGCACTCGCAATGACAGATTGGCCGGCAGTGCATGTCAGGGGACAATACAACAGATCTGCCCAGGGCCCATGTGGGCTTGCGGCGACCAAGAAACCCTGCCAGGTCTACCGGCTGGCAGCAAGAAGCGAAAGGAGATCTCGATGGATCATCGGAAACCCCATCCCGAATTCTATGACATGGCCTTTACCACAGAAGAGTTCAACGGCATGCCCTACCGCTACCTGGGCAGGTCGGGTTTGCGGGTGTCGAACGTGGGCCTGGGCACGTGGAAGATCGGCTATCCCGAGACGGGCGACGGCGCTCGGGTGGACGAAAAGACTGCGTTGCAGATCCTGGACCGGGCGGTGGAGCTGGGCGTCACCTTCTGGGATACGGCCAACCGCTACAATGCTTCTTCGGGAAACTCGGAGCGGGTTATTGGCACCTGGATGCAGCAGAATCCCGACCAGCGGCGGAACGTGGTGCTGGCCACCAAGGTTTTCGGCCTCATGGACGGGCGCACGCCCAACCACTGCCGCCTGTCCAGGGGCAGCATCCTGGATTCGGTCTATGCCAGTCTGGAGCGGCTGCAAGTGGACTATGTCGATCTGCTCTACTTCCACGCCTTCGATCCCTTGACGCCTGTGGAAGAGAGCCTGGCTGCCGTAGAGGACTTGGTCCGGCGCGATCTGGTGCGCTACCTGGCCGTATCCAACTATTCGGCCGATCAACTTTCGGTCTACCGGGCCGCGGAGCAGCAGGCCAGCATCCGCTGTCGGGTGGTGGCTGTCCAAAACCAGTTTGACATCCTTCAGGGCGAGGTCTACACACCTTCGGATGTCCTTGCCTACGCCGCCCGCAGCGGGATCTCGTTCGTCGCCTGGAGCCCGCTGGCCAGGGGGCTGCTCACCGATCGCTATCTGAACGTGGAGGCGGTGGGTCCCGGCGACCGCCTCTACGACGAGGGCGCGCTGGAGGGGCTGGCCACCGAGAAAGCACTGGCCAAGCTGCGCCAGCTCGCCGCGCTGGCCCGCCAGTGGACGTGTGAGCTGAGCCAACTGGTCATCGCCTACATGCTGACCCTGCCAGGCATGGGTCCGGTGATCGCCTCCGCATCGTCCGTGGAGCAGCTAGCGTCCAATGCCGCAGCGGGCAAGGTGGTGCTGACGGATGAGCAGCTACTCCGGGTGAAAGCGGTGCTGGGGGATCCGGGCACACTGGAGTGAGCATTTCCTGGGGGATCCTGGGGGCGGGCGCCATCGCTGACCGGCAGATGGCGCCTGCTATAGATCTGGCGCATGACCAGCGCCTGGTTGCCGTTATGCGGCGCGACGGCGCGATGGCCCGCGCCTTTGCGGCCAAGCATGGTGCTGCCAGGGCCTATGACACCGTCGATGCCCTGCTGGCTGACGGCCAGGTCGATGCCGTCTATGTGGCCACGCCGCCTGATACCCACGCCGAGTATACCATCCTCGCCGCCGAGCAGGGAAAACACGTGCTGTGCGAGAAACCGATGGCGCTGGACGTCTTGCAGGCGCAGCGGATGATCGAAGCCTGCCAGACCAACGGCGTGCAACTGATGGTCTGCTATTATCAGCGCTTTAATGCCCGCCACCAACAGATCAAACGCTTGCTTGATGCCGGCGCCGTGGGCAGGGTAACGGCCGTGCGGGTCAGTTTCAGCAGCTACCACCCCCCTCGGCCAGGTTCCTGGCACCACGACCCGCGGATCAGCGGCGGAGGCCCGCTGATGGATCTCGCTCCCCACTGCGTGGACCTGTTGCGCTACCTCTGCGGCCCGGTCACAGAGGTCAGCGCCATGGTCGATACCCTGGCCTCCATATCGGCTGTCGAGGATACGGCCACGTTGTTGCTGCGATTGGAGAATGGCGCCCAGGCGGTCATCACTACCCACTGGAGCGCGGCGAACCATGATCCCGAGCACCTGAATTGTATCGAGATCGATGGCACCCAGGGTACCATCCTGGCCGCACCCATCCAGGCCAAGGACTCGGCCGGCTCCCTGCGGCTCATCACCGCTGAAGGGAGCCAGGACTTCCCGGTGGCGCCCGGCGGCCCGCGTCCCCACGTCGTCCTGCTGGAGGCCTTGGGGCTGGCCCTGAACAGCGGTCAACCCGCCCCCGTGCCGGGCCAGGAGGGATTGGCCGGCCTGGCAGTGATCCAGGCCGCCTACCGGTCGGCCCGGCAGGGCACAATCGTGCGATTGGGCTGAATTCGATGCGCTCCGTTTTTTATTGGGAGTCCGCGGGCCTGTCCCTGACGAAAGCCAACCCCTACGGAGGGCTGCTGGCCCGGGCCATGGCCGAGTTGGGCGTTGAAGTGACGGCCGGACACGGTCGGGACCTCGATGGTGACTGGCTCCTGGAGAACCGGGGGCGCATCGACGTGCTCCACCTCAACTGGCCGCACTACCTGTACGACGCGCCCGATCTGGAAAGCCGCGTTTCCCGCTGCGCGGCCCTGATCGGCCATCTCGGCCTGGCCCGTTCTCTGGGTTACAGGATTGTGTGGACGGTCCACAACCTCTATCCCCATGACCGGACCCACTTTGACCTGGACCGGCTGGCGAGGCTGGCCATCAGCTCCGTGGCCACGGCGTTGATCGTCCATTGCGAGCGGGCGCGCGCCCTGGTACAACGGCACTTTTACCGCACAGAAGGCGTTTTTACCATCCCTCACGGCCACTTTGTCGATGCCTATCCCAACACGCTGTCCAGCACAGAGGCCCGCCGGTGCCTTGGGATCGCCCAAGACCGTTTTGTCTACCTCTTTTTTGGCAACCTGCGTCCCTACAAGGGGGTCGAGGATCTTTTGGATGCCTTCTGCGGGCTGAAGGGTCTGGACCTGCGGCTTGTTCTGGTGGTGAAGGATCGCGACGCGTACAGCAGATCCTTGATCGAGCGGGCCGGACAACTCGATCCGCGGATCCTCGTTCACACCGCACATTTTTATCCCAACGAGGATTTCCAGATCTATTTGAACGCAGCAGACGTCGTCGTCCTGCCATTTCTGGAGGTCCTGACCTCGGGGTCGGCCATCACGGCCCTATCCTTTGGCCGGCCGGTGATTGCGCCGGCTATGGGCTGTCTGCCTGAGCTATTGGACAACAATATGGGTATCGTCTACGATCCCAGCGAGGCGGGCGCGCTGGGGCAGGCCATGCAGACCATCCGGGAGCGCGACGTGGCGGCCTGCAGCCGGGCCGCGTACCGTCGTGCCAGATCGCTGTCCTGGGATGCCATTGCCCGGCTGACGCTGGAGGCCTATCGCTACCAGGGCGCCAGCGCGCCGGTAGCGGGCGCGAACCTAAAAGATGACGCTGCTGATCCCTGAGGCCCGGTGGGCGGCGATTCGCCGCCGATCCCGCCTGCCAGCCTTTGCGGCGGTCATCCAACGGCTGCAAGATGCCGTCGCGGAATTCGAGGCGCGGCCGGTTGCCTTGCCGGAAAAGCCTGGCGGTTACTATCACGATTATTTCTGCCCGGAGCATGGCGTCCAGCTTGTCTTTGACCCGGCAATGGCAGCCGAGCACCGCTGTCCGGTCGATGGCGCGCGGTACCAGGGCGAGCGCTACGATGCTGCCTGGCGCTGGTTCGCCAACGAACGACTGTCCCAGGCTGCCCTGAACTCTGCGCTGCTTTGGCGCTTGGATGAGGAAAATCGATCCCATCTGTTCAGGGTCACCGAGATCCTTATGGGCTATGCTGCCCGATATGGACGCTATCGAAGCGACCTGCAGGAGCGTCCAAACCCGGGCGTCGCCACCTATACCACGCTTGACGAGTCCGTCTGGCTGCTGCCCCTCGTCCGGGCCTTTGACATGGTGCGCGGGGCCTTGCCGCCAGGCAAGGCCCGGGACATAACCAGCCGGCTGTTCGCCCCGGCCGCCGAGCATCTGGTCCGGCATCACTACCGCGGCATCCACAATTTCGCCTGCTGGCACAACGCGGCCATCGGCACGGTAGGACTGGTTCTCGGCCGTGAGGATTTGGTTGACCTGGCCATCCATGGCGAGTATGGCTTTGAGGCACAGGCTCGCGAGGGGGTTCTGGCCGATGGTCTGTGGTATGAGGGCTCGTTCAGCTACCACTTTTACGCGCTGGCGGCAATGGCAGCCCAGGCTCAGGCTGCCCGCCACGTCCCCGGCTTTGACCTGCACAAGCATCCCGTGCTGCAAGCCATGCTGCGGGCGCCCCTTGCCTGCGCCTACCCGGATGGCTCCTTGCCAGCGACCAACGACTGCTGGTACTTTACCAGCCTGGTGGCAGACTGCTGCCACGGCGTGCCGCCGGCTGCGGCCTTCTATGAGCTGGGATGGGCCTGGTACGGCGATCCACGCTTTGCCCAGATACTCCACCTCGCCTACGAGCAAGGGCCGCGCGACAGCGTGGAGGCGCTGCTCTTTGGCCGGGAGACGATCCCCCAGGCTGAACTGGCGCCTCAGCCCAGCGCCCACCTACCCTATTCGGGTTATGTCATCTTGCGCCCATCTGCGACCGCACATTCTGCGGAACAGCAGGTTCTCCTGCTGAAATACGGCCCCCATGGTGGCAGGCATGGCCACCCCGACAAGCTGAGCCTGAGCCTTTTTGCCCATGGGCGCCGCTGGTCGCCCGACCTGGGCACGCCGGGCTATGGCTTGGAGCTATTCGAGACCTGGTACCGCCAGACGATCAGTCACAATACGGTGACGATCGACGGTCTCTCGCAGCCGGCGGCCCGGGGATATGCCTGTGCCTTCCGCGGCGAGGGGGAATTCCAGGTGGCGGACGCGGCTGTAGCCTGGGAGGAGGGAACCTATGCCGGGGTCACCATGCGGCGCGTTGTCTTGGCCCGGCGCGCCAGGGTGGCACGGTCCGGCTATTACCTGGACCTGTTCCTGGTGCAGGCCGGCCGGAGACGGCGCATGGATTGGATCTGTCGGAGCAGGGGGGCGTGCGACTCGGACCTGGCTCTCGCAGCCAGCGGGACCTTGGACGCCGACGGTGAGGGCTACCAGCACGTCACAGAGGTACGGCGGGCGGTGGTCGATGGTGACTATACAATCAACTGGCAGTTGGGGGAAGCGGGGCTGATTCTCTTTGCGGCCGGCGCGCCTGGCTCTGAGATCATCCTCGGTTCGGCGCCTGGCAATCCAGCCACGGAGAGACAATCGCTGCTGATCAGCCGCCGTCACGCCGCGGCCACGGCCTATCTTGCGGTCTTTTATGTCTATCGTGGACAGCCGGATGTGACTTCGGTCCGTTGGATCGGCCGCGACCTGCTGGGGGCGGGATGGGCAGGCTGCATTGTCCAGACCTGCGATGCCCGGGAGTTGTGGTTGATCCGCCTGAGCCCAGACGTAGAACCGGTATTCGAGACCGCCCTGGAGGGCATAGCCGCCCGGTTCGAGTACACCATTGACTGGCCAACGGGACCGACGACACCCTTTCCCTTTGAGGTATGAATTGATTCTAGTCGATAGGCCGTGGTGCCTGTACCGAGCCTGCGGGAGGTTTCCTGGAACAGAATCAACGGCAGGGAGGAAAATGATGCCTTACAACCCCTATGTGCTGCCCAAACTCGAACTGCGCGGCAGCCCGCTTGAGATCGGCAGGCAGTTTGGCGAACTGGCCAGGGTACGCGTGTTGCTGCACCTCGCCAACCAGAAGGCGTCCATGGCCGAGTTGTGTCCTGAAAACCCGACGTGGTGGCGTGAGGAGGTGCCCAAGTATCTGCCAGCCTACGAGGAACTGGCCCCATACTTTGTAGAGGAGATGCGGGGGCTGGCCCAGGGGGCGGGCGTGACGTTCGAGGACGCGCTCCTACTGAATGTACGGGATGAGGTTCTGACCTCGCTCAAACCCCGGCCTGCAGAGGCCTGCACCTCCTTTGGCTGCAGCGGCGCTGTGACGCTGGGCGGCCAGCCGATCCTGGGCCAGACAAAGGACACGGCGGCGGTCTCGAGGGATCTCTTTGTGGTGACGGCCGCGTACCAGGAGGGGCGGCCCGATCTGCTGCAGATGCCCTATGCGGGGGAGTTTGGTGTGTTCGGCCTGAGCAGCAGCGGCATGGCCATCTTTGGCAACTCGCTCTATGTGAGTGGCCGGCCGGCGGGGGGACTGCCCCTGTCCCTGTTCCGGCGCTTGGTCCTGGAAGCGGACAGCGTCGACGAGGTGATCGCCCTGGTGGAGGAGCGCGGCATTGCCGCGGTTGGCAACCTGACGGTCGGGGACCGGACGGGGCGGGTGGTGGCCATCGAGAACACGGATCACGGGCACGCCGTGGTCGAGGCTGTGGATGGGGTGCTGGCCCACGCCAACCACATCAACGACCCTGCCTTGGCCCAGTTCGAGGACTATGAGGAGCCGGAGCGGAGCACATCGGTCCGCCGGCAGCGGCGTCTGGCTGGGCAGATCGAGGCGGAGCGGGGCCGGCTCACCGCCCCGCTGGCCATGCGCTGCCTGATGGACCACGAGGGTTACCCCGACAGCATCTGCCGCCATGCCACGCCGGGCCATGATTTCCAGACGACGGCGGCCATCGTCGTGGAGCCCACGCTGGGCCGGCTGCACGCTGTGCGGGGCTTGCCCTGCCAGGGTTGGCCGGTGACTTTTTGCCTGTAGTGCGCACTCTTGAAGAGTGACAACTTGACCGGGTAATGGGGATTTCGTTTGTAGTGCGCGCTTCAGCGCGCTTTCCCTCCTGGGCGTGGGGCCCCCCTCCCCCCTGCTCCAGGCAGGAAACACGACCTTGTGAGCCGGACATCCCTGTGGTATAATCGGAGCAGACTTTCCAAACAGCCCACCCGCACGGAGGCTGCCATGCCCGCGTTGACCTGGTTGCACCTGTCGGACCTTCATTTCCGGACGGAGGACCTGCACGCCTGGGACGAGGACCTTGTCCTGCGCCGGCTGCTGGACGACGTACGGCAGCGCGTGGCCGAGGGGCTGGCCCCCGACCTCATCTTTGTCACGGGCGACCTGGCCTTCAGCGGCGCGCCGGCCGAGTACGCCCTGGCCCGGGCCTTTTTCGACGACCTGCTGGCGGCGACGGATCTGCCCAAGGACCGCCTCTTCCTGGTGCCCGGCAACCACGACGTGGACCGCAAGCGATCGGCGTCGGGGCCAGGCGATCGCGCCCAACCTGACCACGCGGGAGGCCGTCAACGAGGTCGCTGGGCGATGCCAGCGGCGCGCCGCGGGTTGCTGGCCCGGTTCGAGGGCTATGCCGCCTTCGTCAACGACCTACTTCGGCGCACCTGGCCTTCGACGATGCGAGCGCTACTTCTACGTCCGGCGCCTGGACGCTGGCGGGCGGCGGGTGGCGGTGCTGGGCCTCAACTCGGCCTGGCTGGCCCAGGGCGGCGACGAGGACCGCGGCCAGCCTGGCCCTGGGCGAGCGCCAGGTGCGGGCGGCGCTGGACGCCGGCCGGGGAGGCCAGCCTGCGCCTGGCGCTGCTGCACCACCCCTTCGACTGGCTGCGCCGACTTCGACCGCGACGACTGCGAGGCGCTGCTGGCGCGGGCTGCGATTTTGTGCTGCACGGCCACCTGCACCGAGACCGGGCTGACCCTGCAGCAGACCCCCGACGCCCGGGCGATGGTCATCGCCGCCGGGGCCGGCTTACGAGACGCGCCGCAGCGCCAACGCCTACAACCTGGTGCGGCTCGACCTGGAGGCCGGGCAGGGGACGGTCTACCTGCGGGCCTGGAGCGACCGGGGCGGTGGGTTCTGGACCAGGGACGTGCTGACCTACCGGAATGTGCGACGATGGGCGGTACACCTTTCGCATTGGCGCCAGCCGCCGAGAAGCCGCGCGCGGCCGAAAAGGGCCGGCCGCGACCCGGCCGCTGGCCGGCCACCGGCCAGCGCTACCTGGCGCACCTGCGGACCGCTACCGCTACCTGGAGTTCAAGGGCATGGGCGTCTCGGACCGGGTGCCCCTGCGGCTGCCCCTGGTCGAGATGTACGTGCCGCTCAAGGCGCGCATCGAGCTGCCCGAGGGCGAGACCTGGGCGCGGGACCTGCGCCTGGCCGGGCGCGAGGTCAGCGACGAGGAGGCCGAGGCGATGGGCCATCGCCTGAGCGAGCCGCGACCCGTTCTGGACCTGCTGCGCGAGCACGACGGCCTGATCATCCTGGGCGATCCCGGCGCGGGCAAGACCACCTTTCTCAAGTACCTGGCCCTGCGGCTGGCGCACGGGCGAGGGCGAGGCGCTGGGCCTGGGCGACCGCCTGCCGGTGCTGCTGCCCCTGTCGGCCTATGCCAACGCCCTGGCGCGAGCGGGACGTGCCCCTGGACCGCTTCATCGCCGAGCTACTACCACGACCGGGGCGTGGACCTGCCGCTCGGGCCCCATGCTGGACGAGGCGCTGGCCGAGGGCGGGCGCTGCTGCTGCTGGACGGCCTGGACGAGGTCCGGGACCTGGCCCAGCGCCACCTGGTGGTGGAGCGGGTGGTCGATTTCTTCGCCTTCCACCGGCGGCAGGGCAACAAGTTCGTCCTCACCAGCCGCATCGTCGGCTACCGCGAGGTGCGGCCCGACGGCCGAGGGGCTGGCCGAGTGCACGCTGGTCGATTTCGACGACGAGGAGATCGCCGAGTTTGTGGACAGGTGGACGGCGGCGCTGGAGCGGGCGGCGCGGGGCGACACGGCCGGTGGCCGCCCAGGAGGCGGAGCGCGAGCGGGAGGAGCTGCTGGCGGCCGTGCAGCGCAACCCGGGCGTGCGCCGCCTGGCGGCCAACCCGCTGCTGCTGACCATCCTGGCGCTGATGAAGCGCCAGGGCGTGACGCTGCCCGAGCGGCGGGTCGAGCTGTACCAGAAGTACGTCGAGACGCTGCTCAAGCACTGGAACCTGGCGCGGGGCCTGGGCCGGCCGCCCAGCCGCGACCTGGACGTGGTGGAGACGGTGCGGGTGCTGGCCCCGCTGGCGCTGTGGATGCACGAGACCAGCCCCGGCGTGGGCCTGGTCAAGCGGGAGGCGATGCGGCGCAAGCTGGACGAGATCTATGCCGGGCGGGGCGTCGACGAGCCGGAGCGGGCGGCCCGGCAGTTCCTGGCCGACGTGCGCGAGTACGCCGGGCTGCTGCTGGAGCGGGGGGCGGGCCAGTACGGCTTTATCCACCTCACCTTCCAGGAGTACCTGGCGGCGGTGGCCACGCCCCGCCGCGGCACTGGCAGGGTGGAGCCCTGCCCCTGGAGCTGGCCTGGCAGACGGTCGCCCAGTTCCGCGCCTTCGTGGAAGCCAGCGGCTTCCAGCCCGGCGATCCCGACTGCCTGCGCGATCCCGACAGCCGCCCCGTGGTCTGTGTATCCTGGGACGACGCGCGGGCTTACAGAGTGGGCTGGCCAAGGCCTACCTACCGGGAGGACCTGCCGCCCGAACTGGCCGCCGCCCTGCGGGACCGGGGCTGGACGGTGCGATTGCCGACCGAGGCCGAGTGGGAAAAGGCCGCTCGCGGCAGTGATGGTCGGCAGTACCCCTGGGGCGACAGTTGGACGCGAACAGGTGCAACTCGTGGAGATCAGGTGTCAGGCAGACATCGCCGGTGGGTCGTTCTTCCCCGGCGGGTGACAGCCCCTGTGGCGCGCTGGATATGGCCGGAAATGTGTGGGAGTGGTGCCAGAGTCTGTACGAACGTTACCCCTACCGGATGGACGATGGCAGAGAAGATCTGGCAGCTCAGGGCCTCCGGGTGCTGCGGGGCGGGTCGTGGGACGACGGTCGAGTCGATGCCCGCTGCGCCCTACCGTAGCAGGAGCAATCCCGACATTTGGTACGACGTTGTGGGGGTGCGGTTGGTGGTGGCCCCCGTGCGTTCTGATTCCTGAGTTTCTGACTTCTGTTTTCTGGGGCGAGCGCAGCGAGCCAGCGCGCCGCAGGCGCGCCCTGCTTTTCCCGCCGGAGGCGGGTCGCCGCCCACGGCTTTGGGGAGGAACCTGGTGAAAACCTACCGCAACCTCTACCCCGGGGTGCACGACTTTGAGAACCTGTACCGGGCCTACCGCCGGGCGCGCAAAGGCAGGCACGGGCGGGCTCCTTCCGCGAACAGACCCTAAGGGTTTTCCGAAACCCTTAGGGTCTTATGTGTAATCCTCCGCGATCAATGGTGCGATCAGGGACTGATCCACCTCCCGGCAGTGGGTAGCCCGGAATCCAGCCACGCCATCGAACCAACCCAACACCGCATCCCGCTGAAGGTGCGTTGCTTTCTGTGAAAGCATGGCGTGATAGGAAGAGAATTCCCACTCGCGGTAGTCGTCGACAAAGCCGTGCTTCTGCGGGTTGCGGTGGATGTAGGCGATGAGCTGGATCAAGTACGCATCAGAAGTCACAGGCTTCCGGCCAAAGGGGTTTTCGAACAGACTCCCGGTCCGTCCATAGGCCTTGTTGACCGCCTTGGCGTAGGCATTGAACAGGTTTCCGAACTGCTGGCTCGGCTTCTTGGGCTTGAACTCCGCAGGCCAGACCCTAAGGGTTTCCGACGGACCTTTGGTCCGCACCCTTGGGGTCTCAAGGTTGTGGAAGGCTTCCTTCTGCTCCTCGACCGTCCTGACATACACGAGCAGGTGGAAATGGTTGCGCAGTAGGCAGTAGGCAAAGGTGTCGGCCACCGGCTCGATGTGCCTGGCATAGAGCGCCAGGAAATGCCGGTAGTTGCGTGCCTCGAAAAAGATGTCCTCCCCGTTGTTGCCCCGGTTGTAGATGTGGTAGTACTGGCCGTATTCCAGTGGGTTTGGGCTTGTCATGGTGCTACCCCTAGACCCTAAGGGTTTCGGAAAACCCTTAGGGTCTGTCCTCTCTCACTCTTCCGTAAAGTAATCCATATCGACACGCTTCAGCTCGTAGCTGGCAACCCTAGCCACGCCAATGTCAAAGTCAACCATCAGTTGTGTAAGCGTGTCACCATCAATCAGCACGATCTTGCTGTCAATCCGTGACACGTACTCGCGGGCTGCCTTGCTGAAAGCCGACGTGGTGATGAAAACTCTCTTTCGCGCGAACTTTTGGATCTCTGGCCGGCTGACGGTGTTCTCCCATTTCTTGGCTTGGATGTACACAATGTCCAGACCTAGCCGGTCTTCCTTGATGATCCCATCGATACCGCCGTCACCGCTCCTGCCAATTGCCTCACCCGCGTCCTTCCGTTGAGAACCTGTACCGGGCCTACCGCCGGGCGCGCAAGGGCAAGCGGGGGCGGGCTCCTTCCGCGAACAGACCCTAAGGGTTTTCCGCCGGAGCTCCGGTCCGCACCCTTGGGGTCTAGCCACCAGTTTCTATTGGTCCGTAGCCCGACCTGTCCTTGATATACCCGTTTGCTGCGCAGAGAGATTGTAACATAAACAGGACGGCTTGGGAAATCGGGTCACTGGATTGCGACGACGTGCCTGGTCGCTGTCTCACCTACCACGCTTCCCGCCCACACCAAATTGGTCCCCCATAGCCCCTATGGTATAATTTCCCCCATCTGGAGACCAAATGTCCGTCATTGACGCAGAACGTATCGCCAAAACCTATGAACCCTTTGACATCTTTTGGGACGTGTCGTGCAGCGTCGCCTGGGGGGACCGTATTGCCCTCGTCGGCCGCAACGGCACGGGCAAGACCACCCTGCTGCAACATCCTGGCCGGGCTGGACGAGCCCAGCCGGCGGCCAGGTGCACCGCGCCCGGGGGCTCCGCATCGGCTACCTGCCCCAGGGGGCCATGCTGGAGGGCGAGGCTGGCCCCCTCGCAGGACTCGGGGTACAACCTCGTGGCAGGAGATGATGACGGTCTTTGAGCCGCTGCGCGAGATGGAGGGCCGGCTCCACAGGCTGGAGCTGGAGATGGCGGACCCGGCCCGCACCGACGCGGCCCTGGAGGCCTATGCCCACCTGCGCGACGAATTCGAGTCCCTGGGCGGCTATACCTACCAGGATCGGGCCAAACATGTGCTGATGGGCCTGGGCTTTCCGCCGGAAGAGCACGACATGCCCCTGGCCCACCTCAGCGGCGGCCAGAAAACGCGCGCCTTCCTGGCCAAACTGCTGCTCGAGTCCCCGGACCTGCTGCTCCTGGACGAGCCGACCAACCACCTGGACCTGCAGGCCATCGAGTGGCTGGAGGGCTACCTCAACACCTGGGAGGGCACGGTGGTGTTGGTCGCCCACGACCGCTACTTTATGGACCGGGTGGTGCGCAAGGTGTGGGAGCTGGCCTTTGGTCGGCTGGAGGACTATGCGGGCAACTATAGCCACTATGTCCAGCAGCGCGCCGAACGCCACGAGCGGCGGCTCAAGGAGTACAAGGCCCAGCAGGCTGTTTGTCGCCAAGGAGGAGGACTTTATCCGGCGCTACATGGCCGGCCAGCGCACCCGCCAGGCCCAGGGCCGGCTCAAACGCCTGGAACGCTTCAAGCGGGACAAGGCGCTGGACCGCCCTCGCGAACAGCACACGCTCAAGCTGCAGCTTCCAGGCCCCGCTGCGCAGCGGCGACAGGGTGATCTGGACCCAGGATCTGGTGGTGGGCTACGATCCGGAGGCGCCGCTCTTTCACTGCCCCGACCTGGACCTGCGCCGGGGCGAGTGCGTGGCGCTGCTGGGGCCCAACGGCTCGGGCAAGACGACCTTTCTCAAGACCATCCTGGGCGAGATCGAGCCGCTGGCGGGCTATGCCCGGCTGGGGGCCAGCCTCAAGATCGGCTATTTTGCCCAGGTGCACGCCGACCTGGATCCCGCCAAGAGCGTGCTGGACAGCATCCTGGAGGTCAAGAACCTGCCGCTGGGCGAGGCCCGCAGCTTTTTGGCGCGCTTTCTTTTCAGCGGCGACGACGTGTTCAAGCTCATCGGCGAGCTGTCGGGCGGCGAGCGGAGCCGGGTGGCGCTGGCCAGGCTGGTGATGCAGCGGGCCAACTTTTTGCTGCTGGACGAGCCGACCAACCATCTGGACATCGCCAGCCAGGAGGTCCTGGAGGAGGTCCTGGACGATTTCGAAGGCACCATCGTGCTGGTGACCCACGACCGCTACCTGG
Source organism: uncultured Chloroflexia bacterium (assembly GCA_963700285.1). Classification (GTDB taxonomy): domain Bacteria; phylum Chloroflexota; class Anaerolineae; order JAAYZQ01; family JAAYZQ01; genus CAWANP01. Next base: position 1,499,610 of record CAVOXA010000010.1, read on the forward strand.
TGGACCGGCTGGCGACCCAGCTTTGGGTCATCGATCCAAAGACGCAGGCGCTGAGACTGTTCCGGGGCACCTGGGCCGAGTACGTCGAGGCCCAGAACCGCGCAGCGCAGGCGCCCGAGGTCCGGGAGGTCAGGGACAAGTGGTCCGAGGACCAGCGCCAGGCCCGGCGCGAGGAGCAGCGCTCCCGCCGCGAGGAAGAGGCCCGCCAGCAGCGCGCCGCCGAGGTCGAGATCGAGATCCACCAGCTCGAAGCCCAGCTCACGGCGCTACAGGACGAGCTGGACGCGGCGACGGAGGCCCAGGAGGCCATGCGCCTGCACGAGCTGGGCAGCCTCTATGGCGAGTTGGAAGGCCAGTTGCAGGCAGCGCATCGACCTGTGGGCGGAACTGGCGGCTGATGGGGACCAGAAACGCGTGGTCCCTTGCACCCGTGCTCATCGGCCTGACGGGCAACATTGCCACCGGCAAGAGCGAGGTGGCCCGGATGCTGGCCGGGCTGGGGGCGCGGACCATCGACGCCGACCAGGTCGCCCACGAGGTGATGCGGCCCGGCGGCCCGGCTTACGACGCCGTCGTCGAGGCATTTGGCCCCGGGATCCTGGCCCCTGATGGCGCCATCGACCGGGCCAAGCTGGGGGCCATCGTCTTTCGCGATGCCCGCGCCCTGCGGCGCCTGGAGGCCGCCGTCCATCCGGCGACCATCGCCGAGGTGGACCGCCGCATTGCCGGGGCGACAGAGCCCGTCGTCGTGGTGGAGGCCATCAAGCTCATCGAGGCGGGCATGCACCGAAACTATGACGCCCTGTGGGTGGTGATTTCCCCGCGCTCGCTCCAGATCGCGCGGCTGGTGGCCGCGCGGGGCATGACCGGGGAGGAGGCCGCGCTGCGCGTCGATGCCCAGCCGCCCCAGGAGGAAAAGGCGGCGTTGGCCGATCGCGTGTTTGTCAATGACGGCGACCTGCACGATCTGCGGCAGGAGGTGGAGGCGGCGTGGGCGCAGACTCTGGGAAGTCGAGACGACCTGATCGTCCGCCCCGTGCGGCGCAGCGACATCCGGGACGCCGCGGGGGTGGCGGCGGTGCTCAACAGCGTCATCGCCGAAGGGACGTTTACCGCGCTGGCGGGAGCAGTTTACGCCCGAGGCGGAGCTGGCCTTCCTGCAGGGGCTGGGGCCGCGCAGCGAGCTTTTTGTCGCGGTGGTTGGCGGGCACGATCGTAGGCTTTCAGGTCATCGAGCCCTTTGTGGCCTATACACCGACGATGGATCACGTCTGCCAGCTCGCCACCTACGTGCGCTCCGGACTCCGGGGACGGGGCATCGGCCGGCGGCTGGCGCAGGCCACCTTTGCCTTTGCCCGGGCGCATGGCTACGAAAAGGCCGTCATCTTTGTGCTGGCCGCCAACCAGGGCGGCCTGGCCTACTATGGCGGGCTGGGTTTTGAAAAGCGCGGTGTCCTGACCCGCCAGACCAGGATCAACGGCGTGTACCACGACGAGGTGTTCCTGGAGATGCACTTTGACTGATCAAGACCTGACAGGTTTCCAGAGGCGCTGTGTCAAGAGCGTACAATGGCGCCGGGCAGGCATCTAGCAGAGCTCAGTCCCCGACAGAAACCTGTCAGGTCTGGCCTTGAGGGAGGAAAGAGATGTCCTTGAGAGCGTTCATACAGCGGCACCCGCAATTGACCGCCTGGGCCGTACTGGCCCTGGGCATGGTCATCATCCTGCTGTGGGCCGCCAAAGACGTGGGCCTGCTGCCGGGACAATGGGCAGCGTTGATCGTGGCCACGATCCTACTCGCGGGTTTGTGCGTGTGGATCATTGGCTGGAACGGGGAGGAAGAAGGGGCCGAGCCCGAGACCGGGGAATAGGACGCTGTCCAACCCACGACGAGGGACAGATTGGTCCTGTTTTCCAAAGCCGGAGTCATCTATCGACCGTGTGGCACAACCAGACCTCGAGGGTTGGGGAAAACCCCCGAGGTCAGACCGGCTGGCCCCCGCCCCTGGATTTGCTCTTCTGTGAGTTATGTGTTACTATTGCGGTAATTCTTCTGTTGAACGGGGTTTTCTGGCTGAATCAGGCAGATGGTACAGGACGTGAGCTTGGAGGACATGCGGCACAGGTTGCAGGACCGGGCCACGGTTATCACCAGCATCTTGCTCCTGTTTATCACGCTGCTGGCGCTGGGGCTGCGCCTTTTTGGCCTGGATGCCCAGAGCTTGTGGTACGACGAGGCATTTAGCGTCTATCTGGCGCGCATGGGCCTGGGCGAGATCGCGGCCCGTACTGCCGCCGACATCCAGCCGCCCCTCTACTACTACCTGCTCCACGGCTGGATCCGGTTGCTGGGCGACAGCGAGCGGGCGCTGCGGGGGCTGTCCCTCCTCTTTGGCGTACTGACCGTGCCCCTCATGTACGCCGTGGCCTGGCAGCTCTTTGCCAGGCTCCCGGGGACCTACCGCCGCCTGGCCGGCCTGCTGGCCGCGCTGTTGGTGGCCGTGTCGCCGCTGCACGTCTGGTACGGGCAGGAAGCGCGGATGTATACCCTGCTGACCTTCCTCTGCCTGCTGTCCAGTTATCTACTGCTGATGGTAATCCCCATGACGATCCGGGGCGGGAACAGGTGGGGGACCCTGGCCCTCTGGGCGGCCTATACCCTGGCCAACATCGCCGCCCTGTACACCCATTACTTTGCGGTCTTTATCCTGGGCTTCCAGGGGCTGTACCTGTTTCTGGTGTGGTGGGAGGGCGGGCTGCGACCGGCCCGGTTGATCCTGGGCGGGCTGGCCTCTCTCCTGGTCGCGGCCCTGGCCTTCATGCCCTGGCTGCCCAACCTCGTCACCCGCTACGGCGCCGACCTGAGCTATTGGCCCGGCCGTCTCAAGTTCGCCGAAACCCTCCTGGATCTTGTCATCTCTTTCACCGGCGGCGAATCGGTCTTTGAATCCACCGGCGTTCTCCTGGCCATCGGCTACGGCCTGGTCCTCCTCCTCTGCCTGATAGCGCTCATCGTCCAGGCTGTACGTGTTTGGCTGGAGGGGGATCGCGAGATCCGCGAGCCCGAGCCCAAAATCTGGTTCTTTAAGCTTCAGTGGTCAACCTTCAACCTCCAACCACGCCCCTTCGACTACCAGCCCCCGGCCTTCGACCACCAACCCCCAACCTTCGACCCCGACCCCCGAGACATGCAACCTGGGGGACGCAACACGCAACACGCAACACGAATTCCGAATACCCAGTACCCGCTCGCCTTCCTCCTCCTCTACCTGTTCATCACACCCGCCCTCATCCTGATCCTGTCCTACAACGCACCCAAGTTCAACCCCCGGTACGCGATGGTGGCCCACCCGGCGCTGGCGCTCATCGTGGCGGGCGGCCTGGCGGTGCTATTTCAAAAGGGGACTGGCCGCCTGGGCAACTGGATCCGCTGGACGCTGGCCGGCCTGGCGCTGGCTTACATGCTGGGCGTGTCGGCCTATGCCACGTATAACATCTATACCAACCCCGCCTTTTCCCGGGCCGACTTTCGGGGGGTGGCCCGCTACATTGGCCGGCACATTGGGCCGGATGACACCATCATCCTGACTTCGGGCCACATGTTCCCGGCCTTTGACTATTATGCCCCGGGCGCCGAACGCCACCTGCTGCCCGACAGCCCTACGTTGGACACGACGCGTACCCTGGACTATACCATCGGCGGCGAGCTGATGGAGTGGCTGGCCGGCAAGGAAGGGGTGTGGGTGGTGCGCTGGCAGGACGAGGTGGTGGATCCGGTGGGCTACCTGGCCGCCACGCTGGACGAGGTGGGCGAGGAGCAACCGGTGGATAGGAGCTTTTCCCAGGTAGGCCTGGCCTACTATCGCCTGCCGGCAGGCGGTACGTTGTCAGGCGGGCCGGCCATCGATCATCCCTCTGACTTGAATTTTGGGAACCGCCTGCAGTTGCTGGGCTATTCGCAGACCGGCGGCCGGCAGGTAACCCTGTTCTGGCAGGCGCTGCAGCCGCTGGACCAGGACTATCGCGTCTCCCTGGTCCTGCGGGACACCGAGGGGCAAAACTGGGGGGGATGGGATGGACGCCCCACGTCCTACTACTACCCCACCGATCGCTGGCGGGTGGGGCAGGTTGTTCTGGGCCGCTATGACCTGGCGCCGATTCCCGGGACGCCGCCGGGCGACTATGGGCTGGAGGTGGGCGTCTATACCGAGGCGGACCCCATGGGCCTGGACGTGCTGGACCAGGAGGGCGCGCCGCAGGGCAAGCGGGCCTTGCCGGGGGGAGTGAGGCTGGTCCCACCGCCGGCCTCGGCGGAGGAGGTGCAGGCGCCGCACCCGGGCCGGGCCGACCTCGGCGGCGGACTGGCGCTTCAGGGTTGGGATCTGGACGGCGAACAAGCCCAGCCAGGCGACCGGCTGCGATTGACCCTCATCTGGTCGGTGGAGGCACAGCCCTGGGACGACTACCAGGTCCGGATACTGGTGACCGACGCGGCGGGCGAGACCCTGGACGCGGGCATCTTTCCCCCGACGGTGGAAGGACATCCCACCAGTGGTTGGCAGGAGGGACAGGCGTGGCGGGGACAGGCGACCTTCCGGCTGCCGATCCAGGCTCAGCCCGGGGAAGCGGTTTTGAGTATCCAGCTTTTGGGGCCCGGCGAGACCGTGCTCGGCCCGCCGGTGGCGCTGGCGCCCATCGAAGTGCTGGCCACGAGCCGGGCCTTTGGCCAGCCCCAGCCGCAGGTGTCCCAGCCCGCGAACCTGGGCGGCAGAATTGCCCTGGTGGGCGCCGATCTGGCCCCCAGCCCCGTACAATCCGGCGATGAACTGGCTGTGGTCCTGTACTGGCAGGCACTGACAGAGATGGACGTGCCCTACACCGTATTTGTCCACCTCCTGGGACCGGATGGCCGGGTGGTGGCCGGGCACGATGGCGAGCCGGTAGGAGGGGCGAGGCCAACCACCGGTTGGGTGCCGGGGGAATACATAACCGATACTCACGAGCTGATCATCCCCGGCGAACTGGACCCGGGCGAGTACGCGATAGAGGTGGGTATGTACGATGCCGGGCTGCCGGCCCTGCCCCGCCTGCCTGTTCTCGGCGACGGGGGGCAAGCCGAGTCCGACCGGGTGATCCTGGGGGTGGTGCAGGTGCGATGATGCCGGCTCAGGCGCCCTTGATTTTTGGCGTGTGGCAGCAACCTGTGTATAATAGGCATCTGCCGGAAGCAGTGGGAGGTCTGGAAAGATGCCGATTTACTTGTATGAATGTGATTCTTGTGGCGTTCGGTTTGAGCGCTTGCAGCGCATGTCAGACGACGCCGTGACCGAGTGTCCGGAATGTGAAGGGCACGTGCACCGGGTCATCCAGCCGGTGGGGATTATTTTCAAGGGTTCGGGGTTTTATATCACCGACAACCGCCAGGTTTCTTCGCCTACGCTGACACCGCCCAAAGAACTCGACAAGCCGGCGGAAAAAAAGGCTCTGGACGCGGGGGAACCCCCAAAAGAGAAAGAGAAAAAGACGGAGAAAGAAAAAGCGGCTCCGAAAAAGCAGGACGATTGACGCCACCAAGGCCACAAACCTGGCTGGCTAGGGCGGGTCCGGAATACCTGGGCCCGTTTTTGTTTTCCGGCCAAGGATACCCAAAGCGATGGACGGATGGCCGGGAACTAAATCTGGAAACGACCCGTGGCCGGAACCACCTTGTACTCAAAGTTGGTCACGTACTCGAGCAGGCGGTCCCGCAGTTCGTCCCATTCTTGGCTGCCCAGAATCTCGCGCATGTTCTCCACATTGTCGGTGACGCCGGCAGTCATGATCTGCGGTCCTTCGCCGTAGAGCGTGTACCAGGCCTCGGTGGGCTGCCAGCCCATCTTCATCAGCTCCGGGGCAAAGGTCTTCATGGCAAACTCGAAATAGGTTTGTTCTTTGCCCGGGAGAATATCCCAACTCATCAATAGTTTTACTGACACAGGGCTCTAATACCTCCCAACTAGAGTCTCATTCTATTGCAACCGGCTTGGCCGAGCCGCCGGCCGCCATCGTCAAAGGGCCCAACGATGGCCACGTTGAGGCGTTCAGGCTGGAACACGGTCTGGGCCACGCGCTGGATATCGCAGGGCTGGACCGCCTCAAAATGGGCCAGAACCTGAGCGGGATAGAGAACATCGGGACCCAGAAGTTCCTGCCGGGAAAACCAGGCCGCCGTGGTGAACGAATCCTCCAAGGAGAGGGTCAGCCGGCCTCGGATGAAATCGAGTGCCTTTTGCAGTTCATCCGCGGGCACCGGGTTCTGTCGCATCTGTTCCAGTTCCTCAAAAATGGCCTGGATGGCCTGCTCCACCCGGGAGGGCGCTACGCCGGCATAGATCCCCACGGCCCCGGTGTCCAGCAGGGTACTGACAAAAGAGTCGACGCTGTAGGCCAGGCCCAGGCGCTCGCGTACCTGCTGGAACAGGCGGGATCTCATCCCTTCGCCCAGCATCACGTTGAGCAGGCGCAGCGTGTGCCGGTCGGGATGGCAGCGGGACAGGCCCTCGAAGCTGAGGCAGACGTGCGCCTGTTCCGTATCCTTGAATTCGATGTGAACATTGGGGCCACTGTGGTTCGATGGGGCCGGCTCGAAGGAAAAGTCGGGACCGGGTTCCCACTCGCCCAGATGCGCTTGAGCCCAGTCCACCACCATTTGGTGTTCCACACCGCCGGCGATCCCCAGCACTGTCCTGCTGGGGCGATAGTGATTTTCGAGGTGGGCAAGCAGTGCCGGGCGCCCCAGCCCTGCTACGCTGTCGCGGGTACCGGCGACGTCGCGTCCCAGAGGATGATCGGGCCACTGGAGCCTGTTCACGGCGATCTGCACGATGCCCTCGGGCGCGTCAAGGGTATAACTGATCTCTTCGTAGATGACCGTCCGCTCCTTTTCAATCTCGTCGAGGTCGAATTTGGCGCGCAGGAGCATGTCACTCAGAACGTCCAGCGTTTCGGGCAGGTGGTGGGCTGCGACCTTGGCCCAATAGAGTGTCGCCTCCAGGCCGGTGCTGGCGTTAAAGATGCCGCCCTTGCCCTCGATGGCCTCGGCAATCTCCAGGGCGGTGGGCCTGTGGGCCGTGCCTTTGAAGAGCATGTGCTCGATAAAGTGGGAAGCCCCGGCCAGCGCCTCGTCCTCGTAGCGCGAGCCCACGCCCACAAAAAAGCCAAGGCTTGCCGAATGGACGTGGGGCATTGTCACAGTCAAGATGCGGAGACCGTTGTCCAGCGTCGTGAGTTCATACATGTCAGGGGCCTTTGAGTTGTTGTAGGTATTGAGTGGCCAAGTCGGTGGCGGTCGGGTCTGCTCCAGTATCCAGTTCCCGAAACCGCTCGATGGCCTGGATTGCTTCATCGGTTTTGCCGCTCTGCGCGTAAACGACACCCAATCCGAAATAGGCTTCGGCCAGCTCAGGGTTGAGTTCAACCGCGACCAGGTACTCTTGCAGCGCCTCGTCGAGTTGACCCAATTGCACGTGCGCAGCGGCGAGATTGGAGTGGATGTCGGCGTCTTCTGGTTCCAGTTCTATCGCTTTCTGATACTGTGCGATGGCTTCGTCCAGACGGCCGAGCTGGTAATAGGCAACACCCAGGTTGATCCTGGCCGAGATGAATTCCGCGTCCTCGTCCAGCGCCGCTTCAAATTCCACAGCGGCCTGCTCGAACTGCTGGGTCTTGGCGAGTTCGTTGCCCTTTTCAAAGTGTTCCTGGGCCGCTGTCGAGTTGGCGCAAGCACTCAGGGCCAGCGCCAAAACCACAATCACGGGGAAGAGAGCCCTTGTTGGTTGGGTACGTATCACGGTCCATATCTCCTGCCGGCCACCTGTGCTCCCTGGCTCAGGAACCATATCCTGGGTTTTTACTCCGTGATCTTTTGATTTCTGGCTGTTCAATCTATTGCCACGCAACACAGTGTACCCCAGCTATGTTACAGGCTGAGTTACAGATCAACCGAATCGCCCATGGCAAGATAGGGGGATTCTCTTTGGTTTCAGGCATCGCGAACCGGTCTAGACGATGCGGAACGAGTCTACCAGAGAACACCGCCGTACCCGGGTAAAGTCGATGGCGCTGGTCACACCCTCGCCGGTAGGGCTGGCAATGGAAAAGGAGGTAAAGCCCTCACCACCAAAGCCCAACCCAGCCAAACTGGGGCCGTTCTTGACAAAAATACTGGTATTGATCTCCCGCGACATGCGGCTTAACACATCCAGGTTTTTGGAGTGGATCATTGCCGTGTGCCCCATGCCCTGTTCCACCGCCTTGGCCAGGTCGATGGCCTGGGCGGCGCTGCGCACCCGCACCAGAGGCATGACCGGCATGAGCTGTTCGGTCCAGACCAGGGGATGCTGCGCATCCGTCTCGGCCACAACCAGCCGCACGCTTTCCTCGACGTCGACGCCGATTTCGCGCAGGATCAATCTGGGCGACTTGCCTACAAAAGCCTTGTTCACAATGCCATGCTTGCCAGGGCCATGATCCTCCGCCAGAATGACCTTCATCAAGCGGTCCAGTTGCTGCCGGGTGATCTCTACCGCCCCGCGCTGAAGCATAATGGCTTTTAGCTGGCTGGCGATGGCGTCAACAGCGATGATCTCTTTTTCCAGGATGCAGACCACGTTGTTGTCAAAGGAGGCCCCCTTGACAATGTCCCGTGCTGCCTGTTCCAGATCCGCGGTTTCGTCCACCACGACGGGGGGGTTGCCTGGCCCGGCACAGATCGCTTTCTTTCCGGAACTCATGGCCTCGCGCACCACACCGGGTCCGCCGGTCACAACGAGCAAGCGGATGGTGGGGTGTTGCATCAGATACTGGGCGCTTTCGATGGTGGGTTCTGTCGGGCAGGTAATCAGGTTAGGCGGTCCGCCTGCCCGCTTGACAGCCTGGTTGAGTATCTGTACCGTCAAAGCGGAACACTGTTTGGCGCCTGGGTGAGCGTTGAATACGACGGCATTGCCGGCGGCCAGCATGCCAATGGCGTTGCAGATGATGGTGGAGGTCGGATTGGTACTGGGCGTGATGGCGCCGATGACGCCGTAGGGCGCCCGTTCCACCAGCGTCAAACCCCGGTCGCCGGTCCAGGCGCTCGCCTGCAGCGCTTCCGCACCCGGCGTACGTTCGGCCACCAGGAGGTTCTTCTCGACCTTGTCCTCCTGACGGCCCATGCCTGTTTCCTGCCAGGCAGACCTGGCCAGGACCTGGGCGTTCTCCACAACCGCCTGGCGCATCGCATCAATGATGGCCGCTCGCCGTTTCATCGGAATGTCGGCCAGCCGCTGCTGGGCCGCAGACGCAGCAGCAATGGCCGCATTGATGTCGGGGTAGACGCCTTCCTGGCCCCCGACCGGCATCACCGGTGGATCTGTGGGCTGCACCGCGGCCGGAGGTGGCTGGTCAGTACCGGCTCCTCTCAGGCCGGCCACGACCTGTTGTACGATTTCAGCGATGCGCCGTTCGTCAAGAGAAAGCGTCATGCGTCTCCAAACTCGTACTTGACCTGACCGTCGACTTCCCAGGTATCCACCACGGCCATGAGCACCGCGTCGCAGGGTTTCTTGTCGGTCAGTGTAGTCTGCCGGGCCGACGAGCCGGTGGCATACATCACCACGTCACCGATGCCGGCCTGTACTGCGTCGGCGGCGATAATGTAATCGCCAGTCTCTTTATTTTCGATATCCAAGCGCTTGACCACGAGGAACTTGAAGCCTTCGAGCTTCTCGTCCTTTTGCGTGGCCACCACCGTACCTACTACTTTACCCAGAAGCATCGTTCGATCTCTCCAATCCTTTCGAGGGTGCGAACGCTGTTCACAGAGACTCTGAAAAGGCCTGTACCCGCTGCCGGGCATTCTCCACCAGCGGCGGGCCGTGGCCGAAGCAGCACACCTCAAAGTCGAGGGCAGCGATCCGGCGAATGGAATCGTGGGCCTTGGCCATGTCGGGGGTAAACATTGGTGGCGGCGCCCCCAGCCGGCCCTTCCGGTGATTGATCGCGTCCCCGACGATGGCAATCCCGCGTTCTTTTTGATAGAAGCAGACGCTTCCCGCCGTGTGCCCTGGAACGTGTACGACCTGCCAGCCCCCCAGGTCGTCGCCATCGTCCACTCGATGGTCCACCTGTACCGGCGTGTACCGCAAGAGCCGGCGGATAACCCAGTTGACCAGACGCTGGTATGAGCTGGCCAGCGGCAGTGGTCCCAATTCCCGGTCTGCCTGTCCATCTACCAGAGGCGCATCAGCCCGGTGGACAAACACCCTGGCCCCAGAGCCGGCCTTGAGGGCAGCCAAACTGCCCATGTGGTCGATGTCGCCGTGGGTCAGCCAGATCTCGCCCACGGCCTGCGGCGGATAGCCCATCGAATCCAGATGGCGCCACACGGCTCCCGCGCGGCCCGGCGTGGCGGCGTCAATGAGTACCACGCGCTCCGCCTCAAACAGGACGTAGATCTTGGTGTCCCAGATGCTCTCCACCCAGTGGAGGCCTGGCACAACCTCCATTGTTAATCCTCCGGCCCGGCCTCCCTGCGCTTGCCCTGTGACTGCACGAGCCTTTGGCGATATAGGTCTGTGGCATAGTTGACCATCACCAGCACGTCCAGGGGATCGCCGTCGTCATAGTGGGTCTGTGGGATCAAACTCTCCTGACCCCACGTCAGGCCCGGGCGGCAGCTCGTACAACAAGTTCATCCTGGGCCTACTCTCCCGGCTTCTTGCAGCACCTGCTCGCGACGTCCCAGGGGCAGTACCAGGTCGATATTGACGTGCGGCCTGGGGATGACGTGCACCGACACCACCTCACCAACCTTCTCTGCGCCGCGCACGCCGGCTTCTACCGCGGCCTTGCAAGCCGCCACGTCGCCCCGGACGATGGCAGTCGTGTAGCCGCCGCCGGTCTTTTCATAGCCTACCAGTTCAACCCTGGCGGCTTTGACCATGGCGTCGGCGGCCTCGACTACGGCGGCAAACCCCCGCGTTTCAATCATGCCCAATGCTTCTGCCATTTGTACCTAGCCTCCTTGCATGTTAGCTCTCTGCCGCGACCCGTACCGTACAGGTCTAGCCTGCGACGTGCGGCAAGTTTTAGTCTTTCCGTCCCGGCTCTACCACCCGGCCTGTGATGTCCTCGATAGATTGCACTGCCGCAGCATAGCCGGCCATGATATCACGCTCTTCACCGCCCAGGTAAACGCGCCCAAAGCTGCCAAAGGGCCGTACCTCGACGATATTGATCTCGGCCGCTTTTTCGGCTTCGTTGGCCGCCAGCACGGCATAGGCCGCCGGTGCGACCTCCATGACATAAAGTGTTTGCTCGGCAATCAGCATCATACCGTTCCGGTTGCGATTGATCAACTGCGTCTGGTGGGCGTCTACCCGGCGGATGATCTGGCTGGAGTGGATCTTGGGCTTCCAGCGCTCTTCTGCGCGGACCCCGAGGGCTTCGAGGATGGCTTCTCCAGAGGCGCGAACCTCGGCCTGGTCGGCAGAGTGGACCTCCAATAGGCCAAAGAGCCGCTCGACCACCTGCAGGGCAGGTCGTACTTTGGTGGATTTGAGTGCCACATCGGTAATGCGGTTGATCTCGATGCCAGGCGAGATCTCGACCCAAAGCGAGGCGTCGCCCGCCAGAGGCAGGAATCCCCTCGCGGTAGAACCAATAAAGGCCGCCATCTGTGGCTGCAAGCTGTCCAGAAACACGTACGAACGCAGGTCTATGCTCAAAACGCTTCACCTCCCACGCATTGGCTGCGATGCCAAGGCGGAACTAGTTGCTGCGCGAACCCCGAACGCGAGCGGCCTGTGCCTGCTCCAGGATCTTGATCCCAGCGCTGGCTCCGATGCGCGTGGCCCCCGCGGAAACCATCTCCCTGGCGGCCTCATAGCTACCGATGCCACCGGCTGCCTTGACTCCCAGGTCTGGCCCCACGGCACGGCGCATCAGGGCCACGTCCTGGACGGTGGCCCCGCCCGGTCCAAAGCCGGTACTGGTTTTCACATAGTCAGCGCCGGCTGCTTTGGCCAACTGGCACACGATCACCTTTTCCTCGTCGGTGAGCAGCGCGGCTTCGATAATGACTTTTAGGACAGCTCCTCCAGCGTGACAGGAACGGGCCACGGTTGCGATATCCCGTTCAACCAAGGTATAGTCCTTCGACTTTAGGGCGCCGACATTGGCGACCATGTCTACCTCGGTGGCGCCATCATCGATGGCCTGCTGTGCCTCGTAGGCCTTGACCTCTGGGGGTGTAGCTCCCAGCGGAAAGCCAACAACCGTGCAAACGTGCACGTCCGTCCCCTGCAGCAACTGGGTACACAGCTTGACGTGTGTTGGGTTGACGCACACTGCGGCAAACCCGTACTTGCGTGCCTCGTAGCAGAGCTGGGCGATCTGGTCCTGGGATGCATCCGGCTTGAGGAGGGTATGGTCGATCATCTTGGCGATGCTGGGTCCAATGTCAACGCTTCCCAGGGTCGAAGTCAGGCGCGAAGCACCCGCGTCCACCACCTGCTTTACCTTTTCCTCGCACTGCAGGACGCACTGGCCGATACAGTCGGGACAGCCGTCAGAGTCATCCTGGACACGCGCCTCTTCCTCGGCAAGCAGGATGAGCACCTCTTTTGTGATCTGTTCTACCAATCGCTCGACGGTTGATGGATCGAGTTTCACCTGAACAAACCTCTCACTTGCGCAGGAATCGCCGTTCGATGCCCATGATCTTGTCCACCCGGCGGGCATGGCGATCACCACCAAAATCGGTTTCGAGCCACGTTCTGACGATCTGGCGGGCCAGGCTGCGACCCAGCAGCACTCCGCCCAAGGTCAGGACATTGGCGTCGTTGTGCTCGCGCGAATTGATGGCCGTGGCATGGTCATAGCACATCGCCGCTCGTACCCCCGGTACTTTGTTGGCAGCCATACACGAGCCGATGCCCGCCCCGTCCACCATGATCCCCCGCCAGACACGACCCTCAGCAACCAACCTGGCCACGGCGTAGGCAAAATCGGGATAGTCCACGGAATCTGTGTTGTAGGTGCCGCAATCTACCACCTCGTAACCTAGCTCGCCCAGATAAGCTGCGAGGTCTTTTTTCATTTCGTAGCCGCCATGATCAGCCCCCAGCGCTACCGTACGGTCTGTACTTGGGGTCGGGATCGACCGTGGCTGGACCTGAGCCATACCAGATGCCACAGAACCGGGCTCCTGTACCAGGTCTATCCGGCGTTCCAGCGCGATGTCCCGGGCCAGGGGTGTTACCAGAGCTTGTGGGGGTACAGAGAGTTGTCCACCCACGGGTACTTTTCGAACATCATCTTCGGTCACAGAGAAGCTCTTGGGCAGGTCCCTGGCAATTGCCCCACGCGAAGGCAGCCTAGTCGATGTCTGATCGATGGCTGGACTGCTGGTAACTCCGTTGGGGCCCAGAGTCCGCATAAGGACCTTGCGCACGATGGCCCTGACTTGCTCTTCTGAATGGCTGGTCGTCAAGGCTCACTTCCATAGTTCTCGTGGGGGATCGCCCCCCACAATCTCGGCGGCCAGTAGGAGACCCAAGCTTTGCCGATAATTCCGTCACGGGGCATCGTCCCCCAATTGTGCGAATCGCTCGAGTTGTTCCTATTGTCACCCAGGACAAAATACTCGTCCTCTGGGATCAAGAGAGAAGATTGGGAGTAGCGACCGTTTGTGGCAATGTAACCTTCATCCAAACGCCGATCGTTGATGAGTACCTGGCCATCCTGAATCTCCAACACTTCACCCGGCAGGCCAACTATGCGTTTGATGAGCTTGCGCTCGTCAGTTCGAGGGTCGCGAAAAACGACAATGTCCCCGCGTTCTGGGTCGCTCAGGCGGTAGCCCATTTTGTTCACTACCAGAAACTGGTCGTTTTCCAAGGTAGGATCCATGCTGTGGCCCAAGACCCGATAGTTCTCAAATAGTAGTGTGCGGATCAGAACATAGATCAACAGTGTGAAGACGATCGTCTCAACGAGTTCGCGGACAATCGATTTTGTCTGAGATCGGGTCTGCTCCTCAGCTTGCATCCGTTTCCCTTTGCCGCCCAGCCCCGGTTCTGCAACCTGTCGGATCGTGCTCGGATGGCCAGCACGATCTTGCTTGGCATTATAACCCAACTCGTACGGCATGGCAAGCCGACTGTCAAGCCATGTGGCGAGACGTGCCAGAACCAAGCAGCTGCCAGCCTGTATGGAATTTTGACAAATCACGAACCATCATGTATAGTGAGTGGGCCGGGGGAGACTGGCCTCGCCAGTTCTCCAGCACAGTGCATAATCTCTGACGAGGAGGCGCATCTATGTGGCCCAGGAAGGGCAACAGGGTGATCGTGGGGTTTGCGGTGGTAGCCGTAGTGGCCTTGATCGCCCTCACGGGTTGTGCACGGGTCGAGATCGTGGATTCAGCCGTTGTCAGCACTCCAGACTTTTTCTCCAATCGTCCGGCTGCGGGGGATGGTACACACAATCTGGCCGTGATCGCGGTGGACTTTGACCCACCATTGAACTATCAACAACTGATTATTCAGCGTCGATCTGTTTCATTGCTGGCGGCTGTTGAGAACTCTGGCAATAGCGCTGAGCAGGATGTGACCGTCTGGGTGCAACTTACTACCCCAGACGACCCTGAGCTTTTCCAAACTCGAGGGGCCAGCATGACCAGCATTGCCCCTGGTGAGGTCCGGGTCGTTCGTTTTGCCCATCTGGGTGAGATTCCGTACCACCAGACCTATCATCTGGAAGTGATGGTAGAACCTGTCAATGGGGAGAGCGACTATACCGACAACCTTAGGGCCTTTGACATCCGGGTCCATCAAGGGCAAGATGAACCGTAGATAGGCGGTGGGTAGACCTACCTGAACCGGCTGGCGAATGCTAGCCGGTTTTCTTTGTCTGCGCCAGATTGCTGTGGCGAGCTATGAGATCAGGCCCGTCGACCGGCCGATCTTTCTGAACTTCTCAAGTACGAAATCCATTTGCTCGTCGGTGTGTGTGGCCATGTAACTTGTGCGCAACAATGAGTAGTTGGGCGGGACGCCTGGCGGGATCACCGGGTTGGTATAGATGCCCTCTTCGAACAGCACCTTCCAGATGAAAAAGGTGGCATCCTGATCACCGATGATGATGGGGATGATGGGGGTCTGGCTGTCGCCGGTGTTGAAGCCCAGTTTCTGAAACTCTGTCCGCATATAGTCGCCGATCTCGTTGACCCGCTGGATAAGTTCCGGCTCCTCGATCATCACGTCAAGGGCTGCTGATACCGCAGCCACGTTGGCGGGAGGCATAGATGCGCTGAAAATGAGCGAACGAGCGTGATGCTGGATGTAGTGGATGACTGACGCCGATCCGGCGATGAATCCCCCCAGCGAAGCGAACGACTTGCTAAAGGTTCCCATTACCAGGTCCACACCATCGTTCACGCCCTGATGGATGGCCGTGCCCTTGCCGCCCCCTAGAACACCTATGCTGTGTGCATCATCGACCATGAATCGGGCGTTGTATTTCTTGCAGAGAGGGACGATGTCGGGCAGCGGTGCGATGTCACCACCCATGCTGAACACACCATCGACGACTACGAGCTTGCCGGCGTCCAAAGGAATATTGCTCAGTACCCTCTCCAGATCCTGTGGGTCATTGTGGCGGAACCGCTTCATTGTACCGCGGGCAAGAAAACAACCATCTACGATACTGGCGTGATCATCCTTGTCGGTGATCACATAGTCCCCTTTGCAGACCAACGCTGAAATGGTCCCAACGTTCACCTGGTAGCCGGTACTGAAGACTAGTGCTGCCTCCATCTCCATGAATTCGGCCAGCCGCTGTTCCAGCTCCAGGTGCCAGGCCAGCGTACCATTCAAGAAACGGGAACCGGTGCAACTGGTACCGAACTTCTTGGTTGCATCGATGGCTGCTTCGCGTACCTTGGGGTGCGTGGTCAGCCCTAGATAGTTGTTGGAGCCGATCATAACCAGCTTTTTGTCCCCGATGGTGACTTCGGTGCCTTCGGTTTCGTCCAGTGGCATGAAAAAGGGGTAGAAGCCAGTTTTCATCAGGTCCTTGGCCCTGGTCCAGTTCCAGCATTTTTCAAAGAGGTCCATGTGGTATTTTCTCCGTCGGCTAGATCCTATGGCAAGTCCTTGGCCAGCCCCTCCGTTCGTCAGGGCATGGTTCAGGGCGGGGGTCCCTTGGCTTCGCTTCCCATAGGCTCAGGGCAATGCGGCTAGTGACTGCAGGACGCACAATGCCCACTAGATTGTGTACACGATCCGCACCCACCGCCGGATCCACTGATGGCATGATTGACCCCATTGCTGCCTTTGCTAACGGCTGAAAACAGCGAGATAGCACGGGATGTATCAGTGCTGCCACACTGAGCACAAGCTGCGGGATCATTCGCTTTGCTCATGGTGCGGAGCTTCTCAAAGGTTGTATTACAATCGGCGCAATTGTATTCGTATATAGGCATTGATCAGACCCTCACGGCTCAAGATCTCCCAAGATGGCTACGGTTCACATCTCATGAGATGCGCAAATTGGGACACTTGGATTCCAATACATTGCTTTACCTTGAGACATAGTCTGTACTTGAAGGGTGAGCAGCCCCGAGCCCTGATCGTACCGCGCTTTGACTACAGGCGCACACCGCTGCAGACAAGACGGAGGCTCGGTTTTGGCCCACAAACTGACCTATTGTACAATGATTTTTGGATTCGGTCAAACGCAGTCGCGATTAGAGGATGGTTCATGGCTCAGGAAGGTCACGTGGGTTGCCCAGGAAGGGTTCGGCACTCGGGGATTGATCAGATTTCAATATCGAAGCGAAAAGGGAGATCACATGATTGACGCCACATTGATGGCTGCCATTCTGGACAGCCTCAAGGAACCGGTGCTCGTTGCGGACATTGAGCACGTGACCTTCTATATGAACAAGGCAGCCATCGATTTTTATGAGGGCGGAGAAAGCCTAATCGGCCGTTCCTTGCTAGAGTGTCACAATGCAGAATCGCAAAAGATGATGATCGAGATCCTGGCAGCCATGCACGAGGGGGAGGATGAGCGGATCATCACCAACGACAAAGAGCACAGAATCTACATGCGGGTGGTACGTGGCGTAGACGGCCAAGTCTTGGGCTACTACGAGCGCTATGAGCCGCAAGAGCCGGCAATGGACCGAGCTAGACCTCAGGATGCGGCGGCCGGCTTGGCGATGCTGGCCGCAGGTGTTGGTGTTTGACTCGGTACTGGCTGGGGCGTCATGGTGCCTACCGGGATGATGAGCTGCTGCCCGACGCGGAGCCGGTTGCTCTCCAAGCTATTTGCGGCCATGATTGCAGCCACTGAGGTATCGTATTCCAGGGCAATGTTGTACAGGTTGTCCCCTGATTTCACGACATAGATGGTTGGCGTGGGTGCGCCCGAGGGCGGCTGTGTTGCTGTCCTGGTCGGGGCGGACGTGGGTGTTTCCGTGGCTGTAGGGGTTGGTGAGGGTGTCACGCTGGGTGTCGATGTGGGTACAGGTGTTGATGTGGGTACAGGTGTTGATGTGGGTACAGGTGTCGATGTGGGTGCAGTGGCCAGTGTGGCCGAGGGGCGTGGCGTAGGCGTGTAGGTCGCCGTGGGGGTGATGGATGGCGACAGTGTGGGTATTGCGGTCAACGTAGGTGCTGGGCTAGGCGAGGGTGTCGCTGTAGGTGTAGCGGTCTGCGTTGCTGTTGGACGCGGCGTCAAAGTATCGGTCGCTGAGGGAGTAGGGGAAGGCACCGGCGTGGGCATCCCGGTCGGAGGGGACGTCAGGCTGGGCAAGGGCACCGAGGTAGGGGTGTTATCGGCGGGGACAGGGGTGATGGATGCCATTGCCCCTTCGCTCTCGCTCAACGCAGCCGTTGGCGTAGGACTGGTGGTGTCAACGCGGACTGCAGCCTTGCTGCCCGTGTCTGGCGCCGCGATGCCTGCCATCCAAGACTGGATCCGGTCCGATCCATCACCCACCAGAGAGAAAGCAAGCAGCGCCAGGGCAGCTATGCCAACGACGGTCAGGGCGATCAACAGCGGCCGGACCCAAACACGCTGTAAGGGAGCTCCACAAATACGGCATTCTTTTTGGCTAGAACGGTTGGGCGTTCCGCAGATCCGGCACCGGATCTGGCGTGGCTGCCGCCGAAGCTTGCCACACTGGGGACAGATGTGCAACTCTGGCAGAACCTCGGCTCCGCAGTTCTTGCACACCCCGGATGGTCTTTTGTCGTGTACATACTCAGAAGCCTGCATGCCAGTACGGCTTGTACCACTATCATCGGCCATGAGTAACTCCAACTCCTCATCTGCAGCCATCAAAGGGGGTTGTGTGCCCGGGAAAGTCAAAGAGGGCCAAATGGCATGGGTGAAGAAGTGAACTCTGGTCTTGGTTCAGACCGAGATCTGGCCTCGGGCACAACAGGTGGGCGAACCTTGGCTCAGCATATGTTACCACAGATTGGACGTCTCGCCAAACCGCTGATCGGGCAAAATCCCGATTGTACGGAACACTCGGTGATGGGATCTTTTCCTGCAACCTGGCAGCAAAATGCGGGCACTTTCTTTTTCCAGCAACTTTCGAGGCTGAAGGGACATGCGTGAGTTTGAGCCACCGTGGGAGTCCCATGAATATCTGGCTGATTGAACCATACTACACCGGCTCGCATAAGGCTTGGGCTGATGGTTACAAAGCTCACAGCCGCCACAATGTGCGTCTTCTTACTCTGCCGGGCCGCTTCTGGAAGTGGCGGATGCAGGGCGGGGCTGTTACCCTGTCCCGGGAGGCCCAACGCCTGCACGAGAGGCCCGATTTGATCTTTGCCTCTGACATGCTGAACGTGCCCATTTTTCTGGCCCTGGCTGGGAAAAATGTCGCAGGCGTTCCATTGGCTCTCTATTTTCACGAGAACCAACTCACTTATCCCCTCCAGCCAGGCGAAAAGCGCGATCTCTATTACGGTTTTATCAACTTTGCCAGCGCCCTACGGGCGGACGCGGTTCTCTTTAACTCGGCCTATCACCTGGATGCCTTTTTCGACGAACTGCCCCGGCTGCTCAAGCATTTTCCAGACTATAATGAATTGTGGGCGGTGGGCGTGCTCCGGGCGAAGGCTAGCGTCCTGCCCCTTGGTCTGGATCTTGCCTCTCTTGATGCCCATCGTCCGTCGAGCGCAGCCTCTGGCCGCCCCTTGATCCTCTGGAACCACCGCTGGGAGTATGACAAGGACCCGGCAACGTTCTTCCGTGCTGTCCATACGCTTGCTGATGAGGCGCTTGAAGGTGAAGGACCGGATTTTGGTCTCGTGCTGTTGGGAGAGAGTTTTCGGAATCAGCCGGAGGAATTCCTGGAGGCCCAGGAACGTTTGCCGGATCGGATCGTGCATTTCGGCTACGCCGAGGACGCAGCGACCTATGCCCGCTTGCTTTGGCAGGCTAGCACTGTGGTCAGCACCGCGAGACACGAGTTTTTCGGCGCAGCCATCGTCGAAGCCTGCTACTGCGCTTGTTTCCCGGTCTTGCCCCGCCGCCTATCCTATCCTGAATTGATTCCAGATACCTACCATGAGGCATGCCTGTACGACGATTTCGATGGTCTGCTCGCCCTGCTGCGCCACGCAGTGCGTCACGTCAAAGAGATGCGGTCGTTCTCCCTACGGCCAGCGGTCAACCGCTTTGACTGGCGGCAAATGGCCCCTCGATACGATCACATACTGGAGGGGGTTGCTCGTCGCGACGGGCTCGGCAAGCACTGAATGTCTGGTTCTTGGGGGCGCTCTAGCCTACCACAGTTCCCATTGTGGCCGCCATTGCGCCTGCTTGTAAAACAAAGAGTCTGTGTCGCCGGGTTGGTAGTACAGCCATTCGAGGAACGGCGGCCCGTGTTGTACGATCTGTTTACACAACCGGTCGAAGAGAAACCCGCGTACGTATGGGGCCTTGACGTGCCAGCGGCGGGCAGCCACACCGCCATCGGCCACGACAGGATGAAGGTTGGGCGCTGATGGCGCCAGGGCCAAACTGTCCTGTGCTGTGAGCAGGATCTGATGCACCGAGTCGGGTACATCCAAGGGAAGGCTTAGAACTGAAAGATAGCGACCGCTTAATAGATAGAATACCAGGTCATACCCACGTACCAGACTGGCCGACCGCTCAGGGATCCTTAGGTAGGTCGCCAGGTCCGCCAAGGCGTCACCGTCGAGTTCATCGAAGGACAAGTCATAGGGGACGATGACCTCATCGGCCTGCAGCAGACCATAGCCACCGGAAAGGATGGCCAGATCCAGTACTTCACGGCCCCAGCGGTCCCAAACCGAGCGTACCCCCTCCATGACCAAGCGATGATGAGTACTGGTATACATCTCTGCCGCCGGACGGGCATAGTTTGTCCGGCGCGCTTCCTGAAGTTTCTCGATGGCCTGGGTCGGCCTGCTGGTACTGGGCCCACTTCGAAGGCCCAGATCCTGTGAAGGGACAGGGCCCACGGCAGCGGTTGTTGCAGAACAGGGTGTAATCACCAGGGTGCGCACAGGCCCTCGCAAACCCCCCAGACTCAGATAGGCGAATGCTCAACGCATTGTGGACCGAGGACCCAACCCCGGCTAGGTCAGCTTTTCACGGGCTCTGGCACTGAGATAGTCCATGGTCCAGACCATGATCACGATGGCCCAGACGGCCATGCCCGCCGCGGCGTACTGGTTCATGCCGACCATGCAGGCGGAAGAACTGGCCGATGCCGCCGCCGCCCACAAAGCCGATCACGGTCGACATGCGGATGTTGATGTCCCACTGGTAGAGGATAAAGGCCAGGAACTTGGGCACCAACTGGGGGACGATGGCAAAGACCAGGGTCTGCGGCCGGTTGGCCCCGGTGGCCGTGATCGCCTCGACCGGTCCGGTGTCGATCTCTTCGATGGTCTCGGAAAAGAGCTTGCCCAGGTTGGGGATGTTGTTGATGGCCAGGGCCAGTACGCCGGCAAAGGGGCCGATGCCCACCCAGGCGGCACAGATCAGGACCAGGATCATCGGCTCGACCGAGCGCCACAGGTTAAAGAGGGTGCGGATGGCATAGTAGACCGCTCGGCCGACGGGGCTGTCGCCCATGATGTTGCGCGCCGCCAGGAAACTGAGCGGGATGGCAAAGAACGAGCCCAAGGTCGTGGCCAGGAGGGCCATGAGCAGCGTCACCAGCGAGAGGTGGACGACCTCTTTGAAGGCCTCGCTGAATTGCGGCCCGCCGACGATACTCTTTCCAGGTGATCACCACCTGCCCGGCTCAGGCCGGCCCGCATCCGGGATCGACCTCCATCAGGGGATGGATCTGTGGTCTCCCAAGTCAGGCTGCCCGCATCGTCGGTGGTACAGCAATCCTTGTGGATGCGCAGATAGGCACCGTCGGACAGCGCCCAGCGCACCGAGACCTCGGTGTTGGGCGGCAGCTCGTGGCCGCGGATGACCAGTGGTTCGCCCACGTCGCCACAGGAGAGGGAGAGATTCACCCGCGGGCCGCTCACCTGGGCCTGCTGCCGGCTCGCCCGAGCCACAGGGCACCGGCAGTGTGGCGCTGACGCTCTGCTCCTCCGTCGGCCGGGTAAACATCTCTGGCACCAGAAAGGCGCGGATCATGCGCAGGCCTTCTGGCGCGCCCTGGACCAGGTCGACAAAGCTGATCTGGGACACATTCCAGGACCAGACAAAGGCGGCGGCAAAGCCGAGCACCAGCAGCCCCGTGGTCACGTAGCGGCGCAGCGGGCTGGCCCGGCGGCTGGCCGGCGTGCCCTCGATGATCCGCTTCCGCAGCCAGGCCGAGACATAGTCCAGGATGGCGATCACCAGCACGATGGCGATGATGGCCGTGGCCATGGCCCGAAGCTGGTTGAGCCGGATCCACTGGATGACCAGGAAGCCCAGGCCGGCGTCGCTGATCAGGCCGATGACGGTCGACATGCGGACGTTGATGTCCCAGCGGTAGAGGGTGAAGGACAGGAAGGTGGGCACGATCTGGGGCAGCACGGCATAGACGACCACCTGCGGCCAGTTCGCCCCGGTGGCCCGCACGGCCTCGATGGGGCCGGGATCGATGCTCTCGATGGCCTCGGAGTAGAGCTTGCCCAGCGCGGCGATGGTGTGCAGCATCAGGGCCAGCATGCCGCCAAAGGGCCCCAGGCCCACCCACACGGCAAAGACGATGGCCCACATCAGCGTCTCGATGGAGCGCACGACGTTGAGTATCGTCCGCACCACGTAATAGATGGCCGCGCGTGAGCCGGGTTGCCCCACATCAGGTTGCGGGCAGCCAGGAAGCTGACCGGCAGGGCAAAGAGTCATGCCCAGCACGGTGGCCATAAAGGCCAGGGCCACCGTCTCGCCGATCTTTTCCAGGACCAGGCTCAGCGTCTCGGTCGGCTGCAGCGAGCCGTAGGGCTTGTGCTGCTCGGCGCGGATGACGTGGGTCTGCGTCTCGCCGGGTTCGGGCAGACTGGTCAGCGGCACGGCCAGGGGCACCTGAGATGGTGGCTCGAAATCGTCCCTCGCCATCGGTGACAAAGGTCGCGGGCTTGCCATCCTCGATCACCCGCTGCACGTCGCCGATGGGGTTCAGCCACCACAGTTCACCCTCAAAATCGGGGAAAAAACCCTCGCCCTTCGAGCACGACCATGTCGCCAACGTCGGCACAGGGGACGTCCGTCGCGAAGGCGAGGATCGTCGGATGGGTACCTTGCCCGGCTCGGGCAGAGGCTCGATACAGGGCACCTGGAAGGGTGTGGCGCCGACCAGGTCCTCGGTGGGGTACTCCAGCAGTTCCGGCTGGACCAGCGCCTTGAGGTAGGGCTGCACGCCCGGCCAGCCCGTGACCAGGCGTGCCGGGATTGACCTCGGTGGCAACGAAGGCCAGGCCATAGACGATCAGACACGGCCAGCGAGGATCGGCGCGCCCAGGCGGCCCTTCTGTCCCTGTGGCCAGGCGGTAGGCATCCCAGGCGCCCCACAGCCAGATGAAGACCAGGGGGACCAGGAGCGCCAGGGTCCCCTGCCAGGCGATCAGCCCACCCAGGATGACGAATGGTGACAAAGAAGCCGATGCCCCGCCCGCGCTCGCCCAGGAGAAACTGGCCGCTGCCGGGCACGATCAGCGATAGGAGGGCCGGCAGCATGGCCGGCATATCGCGGGCGAGGAGGCGCGCGTGCTTCGTTGCCGATTGTCGCCGTTGTGTGTTGGCTCATGCTGACGCGCCTCCGCCTATTCCGGCATCGTCGTCCGTGCCGCCGACGGTGACCATCTCGGCCTCTTCGCCGTAGACCTCTTTGAATCGCTCCGGCGTCAGCTCCGAGGGCAGGCCGTCAAAGACCAGCTCGCCGTCCTTGAGGCCGATGACGCGCGTGGCGTAGCGGTGCACCAGGTCCAGGAAGTGCAGGCTGCACAGCACGGTGATGCCATCCTGCTGGTTGAGCAGCTCCAGGTACTGGAGGATGGAATGGGCCAGCACGGGATCCAGGCTGGCCACCGGCTCGTCGGCCAGCATCAGCCGGGGCTCCTGCATCAGGGCGCGGGCGATGCCCACCCGCTGCTGCTGCCCGCCGGAGAGCTGGTCGGCCCGGTTGTCGGCCTTTTCGGCGATGCCCACCCGCTCCAGGGCGGCCACGGCCCGCTGGCGGTCCTCGGCGGAAAAGCGGTGGAACAGGCTCGACCAGGGGTTGGCGTAGCCCAGCCGGCCCGACAGCACGTTGGTCATGACGCTGCTGCGCTTGACCAGGTTGAACTGCTGGAAGATCATGCCGATCTGGCGGCGGATGCGGCGCAGCTCTTTGCCCTGGGCGGCGGTGATATCCACGTCGTCCCAGAGGACCCGGCCCTCGGTGGGGTCGATCAGGCGGTTGATGCAGCGCAGCAGGGTGGACTTGCCCGATCCCGACAGGCCGATGACGGCCAGGAATTCGCCGTCCTCGACCTGAAAGCTGACGTTTTGAGCGCCTCGGTACCATCGGGAAAGATTTTGGTGAGGTTCTCCACTCGCAGCAAGCGATTCCTCCTCCATTCAAACAGACCTCGCACAGGTGACGGCATGCCCCGTCGGTGGCGATCCCAGCGATGCTCTGTACAGTTGACTGGAACACGCTATTCAGGGCTGACCTCGGCCTGCACCGTCTGTAGCTAACTAGAAGAGAGGGAGAGAGGCTAGCCTCTCTCCCTCTGGTGCATCATGTCGAGCTTACTTGGCCAGTTCTTCGATGTCGATGCCGGCCTTGCTCAGGTCGGCGCGGAAGGCATCGTAGAAGGAGTCGTCGGCCGCTTGCAGGCCGCCGATGGAGTAGAGGTTCTCCAGCGCCGCCACGCCCTCTTCCGTTGCCGGCGATCTCGAGCAGGGCGTCGACGATCTGGTCGCGCATCTCGGCCGGAAAGTCCTTGGTGAAGGAGACGCTGTCGTTGGGGATGTCGGTGGTGGTGGCCAGGACGACGACCACTTCCTTCACATCGGGAAAGTCTTCCTCGATGGAGCTGCGGGCGTCGGCGTAGGTGGCGCCGACGTCACAGTCGCCGTTGTAGACCTGCGGTGATGACGTTGTTGTGCGAGCCGGCCTCGACGGTCTTGGCAAAGTCCGTGTCGGGATCAATGCCGTTGGCCTCGAGCATGATGCGGGGGATGATATAGCCCGAGGTCGAGTTGGGGTCGACCCAGCACATCACCTTGCCCTTGAGGTCTCCAGCGATGGTGATGCCGCTGTCGGCCCGGACGTTGAGCTGGCCCACGTAGGTGGTCGCGCCAAAGCGCTCTGTCACCAGGCCCACGTCAACGCCGATACTTTTCGTTGGCCAGGACATAGTTGAAGGTGTTGAGCCAGCCGATGTGGGCCTTGCCCGCGCCCATCGCCTCGCGCACGGCGGCAAAGTCGGTGCCGACGTTGGCCTCGACGACCAGGCCGGTCTTGTCGGCGATCATCTGCGGCGATCTGGTCGCCGCTGGCGATGATCTCCTGCGTGTCGCCCGAGGGCACGAAGGACATGACGATGGGATTGTCCTCGGTGCCCAACTTGGGCGTCGCCACAGCCGGCCAGGGTCAGCGCCATCACGCTGAGGACTAGCAGAACCAACAAAAAGTTTCGCTTCATTTTTTCTCTCCTTGTCTCGTCCTACCCTTGGAATTAGATTCAGAAACGAACCAACGAAAAACAAAGCAGCGATTGCTCTTCTAAGCCTCACCCCCCTCTTCTACACCTGACCCTATGAAGCTACGGCGCACAATTGTCTAACCTTCTTCAACCTATGAAGCGATCCACGAACCCGCCCAAAGCCCTGTCGCAGGGTACCAGTCAGTCCTCGGGTCGAGGGTTAGGGCAGGAACCCCCAGGAATATAATACTACAAGATGGTGGTCTAGGCAAGTCTCAAAGATTAACAATTCTAGAACTAGGCCGAAATCTCCTTTTCGGCCGGAGGTCTGTTGTTACCCGGCAGGGTTACCCCGAAGCCGTCCTATTGCTGCCCAGCCAGGACCGCATTGGCTTCGACGGCAGCCCTGTCCAGGACGGTCTGGGGATCGGCCAGACTCTGCGTCACAGAGACGATGGCGGTGTAGAGAAGGTCGCGTACCTCCAATTCGGCGGCCACTGCCGGCTCCGGCTTCCCATAGGGCAGAATCTCCTCAACCTGGGCCAAGACAAAGGGGTGGGCTTCCAGAGTCTCAGTCATCATGCCCAGGGCTGAAACCCGTACCGGCATGGCCTCCAACTCTGCCGCCCAGCGGGCTGTCTGGTCCGTGTCGGTGAACCACCGGATCAGACGCCACGCGGCTCGTTCCTGTGCCGGGTCTCCCTGCGTGACAAAGAAGCTAGCGCCGTAGAGGGTTGTAGCCGGTTGAGCCGGGTCAGCCTGGGGGATCAAGGTCTGGTACCAATGAAAGGGGGGCATGCCTCTGTTCAGCGCGCCATCGTAGGCGTCGGCATAGAGCTGGCTGTTGCCGGTGGAGGAGAAAGCAAAAGCCGCCTGGCCGTTGGCAAAGGCAATATAGTCCCCATACGGGGTTTCGGGCCGCCAGGCCAGGCCGGCGTCCATCAAGCGGCGAAGCAGTGCCAGGCTCTCCACACCGGCGGGGCCATTGAAGGCCGCGCGCTGGCCAGTGCTGTCCAATTGCTGTCCCCCACGGCTGTACAGCCAGGCGTTAAAGGTTGTGACACTCTCGACAAAGGGATAGCAGTCCACGCCGGTGCGGGCGCTGACATCAAAGCAGACCTGTTCAAACTCCGCCCAGGTGGCCGGGGCGCGGTCCCAACCTGCCTGGGCCAGCAACGTGCCGTTGACCCACATGCCGATGGCGTTTTGGGAAAAAGGGAAGGCCATGATCTGCCGGCCGAAACCGGGTAGTTGGGCGGCATCCAGATAGCCAGGATAGATGTCAGCCAGGTCCTCGTCGGTCAGACCAACCTCTGGATCGTTGAAGTAGGCGTCCAAGGGGGCCACCAGGCCAGCTTTTGCGTATTGGGTGATCATGCTGGGAAAGGCGACGGCCAGGTCGGGCAACTCGCCGTCGGGCATCTCTGCCAGCACAGCTTCGTGGATGCCGGGATAGCCGTTTTTGGCCACGATCTCGACCAGGACGTCAGGGTTTTGGGCTTCAAAATCGCGGATCATCTCTGCCAGGAGCAACCCCTGGGGGCGGTCGAGGGGAAAGGGCTCCCAGAAGACGACAGGTGTGACCCCGGGTGGGAGGGTGTTGGCCGGCTCCGGGCCACCTGTTTCCTCCGGCTCAGGCGTCGGAGAGAGTGATTCGGGCGCCTCGCCGCGATTGAGCTGAAGCGTATCGGGTATTAGCTTGCATCCAACCAGGCTGGTGACCAGCAGCACGAGCGAGCAGGCGATCCCGAGTACCCGGCGGGCATTGGATGATCCTGCCCACGGACGGTTGGCCCTACCTGGCAGGCTGAAGAGCTGCTTCACGATTGAGTACTACCTCCTGGCATTGGGTTCCGCCAGCGACTGTAGAGCAGGTGGTATCTGATGCAATACACAACCTACCCTTGTCCGTACCACATATTCCTCCAATTGTGGAATTATACCATGCCTTCGCTTATTCTGGTACCCACTGTTCGCGGGAGGATCAGAGGCCCCATCTTTCTGGCGGTCGGGCGAACGCTCGAACTCGGCCAGGACGCGTTTGCGCTCCTCGACGCCGCAGACAATGGGTGGGTCATCGCCGTGTCTCAGCTCGATGGCTGCCAGTCCCTCGCGGTTGAACCACGAGACCTACTGCGAGACGGCGTCCCCTGAACGGCGACCGGCTGCCCAAGCGGCCGCCGTGTAGCCCTGACCATCTGCTACAACCAGCTCAGATTGACTGTAGGCATGAAAAGCGACCCGCTAGTACACGATTCGCAAGGTGTAGGGGCGATCACTGTTGTAGCCTGCTCCGGTGTTGATGTAGATGTAGTACAGCCCAGGTTGCCCAGGATATTCGATGTGATAGGGTGGTTGCAGGGCTAAGGAGACCGGGTCTTCTGTCGATCGGTAGAACAACTGTAGCTGCACGTGCTGTCCTGTGTGATCGCTCAGATCTATGCGGATGATCCCAGGAGCGCCCAAGTGGAAATAGAAATAGTCTTTCTGGTCATCAGGATAGCCATGATACTCCAGGTCAGACAACAATGGCCCATTCGCGTTGGAAGCACTATCGTTGTGCTCTTTCTCCCAGAGCACGTCCACCCACTGCGGATTACTCCAAGGGCTGCTACCCACAGCATTGCGACCCTGGACACGGTAGAAGTAGCGGGTAGGCCCATGGCCACTGACCTCGAAGCCGGTCGACGGACCAGCGTATATCTGCTTCGGGCTGCTGAAAGAGCTATCCCCTGCTTCCTGCAACACGTATGCTTGGGCGCCAGACGCGGCCGTCCAACTGACCCTGTAGCTGCCATCGCCATCGGGATTGCTGATGGGTAGCAGGGCAGGTACAGATGACGAACCAGCGATGACAAGTGGAAGGAAAACTCGTTTGGCCTCAGGGGGGTCGCTGCAATCAAAGTTGGCCGTGACCGACCTATTACCAGTCATGGTCACAGTGGTCCACATGGCACTACCGGTGGCATCGCCGCTCCAGTGGTTGAAGGTACAGGAAGAGGCCGCGGTGGTCGTCAACTGAACCTGAGTACCAGAGGCGTACTTGCTGGAATCGTTGGCGCAGTTAGGCGACGGGTCGGCGAGCACCGAGCCGCCATCAATGGGTCTGATCTCTGTCGTGAGCGTATAGCATTCCACTGGCTGGTCTTCCATGCCCAGGCGTAGCACGAAGGCATCTGTGTCTCCGTTGTGGTTAGGGTCAAAAGCCCCGTTCGTGGAGGGAAAGTTCGAGGAATCAGTGCGGCCCGCTACGACGGCGTTGCCTGTGCCTGCCAGCGCGACTGCATGCGCTTGCTCACCTTTTGTCCCGCCAACAAAGGTGCTGTACAACAGGGACCCTCCGTCGGCGGCTAGTTTCAGGATCATGATATCACTGCTCCCATTATGGCCTCGATCAAAGGCCCCAACCGTAGTAGGGAAATTCCCGGACTCGGTCCAACCAGTGACCACCGGACTTCCATCGCTATCCAGGGCCAAGCCAAAGCCAGCATCGCCACTGCTTCCTCCGACATAGGTGCTGTACAGAAGTGATCTTCCGTCAGTGGCAACTTTCGAGATGAAGACGTCGCTTGCTCCGTTGTGCCCCTGGTCGTACGCCCCGGAAGTGGTGGGAAAGTTCGCAGAGTTTGTGTAACCCGCTACTGTGGGATTGTTGTTCCCGTCCAGGACCAGACCGCGCACGCGCTCGTCGCCGCTTCCTCCGAGAAAGGAACTGTAGATCAATCGGCTGCCATCACCAGCGAGCTTCAGAATCCAGGCATCCTGGCCCCCGTTGTGTGTGGGATCAAAGGCGCTGCTGGTGGAGGGAAAGTCCGAAGACCATGTGTAGCCTGCAACGACAAGATCGCCCCTGTCGAACTTTACCCACCGTCCAATATCCTCCCCAGACCCTCCCACGAGCGTACTATACACCAGCCCCCCGCCGCTAGCTGCCAGCTTCAGAACAAACACGTCCTTGGCTCCATTGAAGCCTTGATCAAAGGCTCCGGAGGTGACTGGAAAATCCCAAGAGCTGGTATAGCCGGTGACCACTGGGTTGCCAGATCCATCCAGTGCAACAGCGAAAGCCTCATCTTCTTCGATTCCTCCGACGAAAGCGCTGTACAGCAAAAACCGCCCGTCGGATGACAGTTTCAAGATAAAGCCGTCCCTCTTTTGGCCGAAAACGGTGTCAAACGCACCTGGTGTTGTAGGGAAGTCTGAAGACCAAGTATAGCCAGCGACCCAGACATTGCCAGCATTGTCTAGCGTCAGGCCATACGCATCCTCATCATTGCTTCCGCCTACGAAGGTGCTGTTCAGCAGCGTCTTGCCGTCGGTGGACAATTTGAAGACATACACGTCCATGCCACCAGCGTGTCCCCCATCGTAGGCCCCTGCAGTGGTAGGAAAACTGCTGGATTGTGTAGAACCGGTGACCACCACATTTCCCCCGCTGTCCAGGACCATCCCATGGCACAGTTCTTTGTTGCTGCCTCCCACAAACGTGCTGTAGTCGAGCCCAGGATCGATCACCAACGGTCGGCTGGGATCGTAAGGGCCAACAGCAAAGCCGACGCGCAGTCCTGGCCCGACGAGAAAGTCGGCAACCACAGGCTCTCGCTGTGCATTGGTCCCCTCCTGCCAGGCCAGGGGGGCCTCTTCGATGAGGGTACCCCAGGGGGTCTGGATCTCCAGTTGACCGACCCGGTTAACCCGTAGCGCCTCTGCCCCGTCGTAGGCCAAGGCGATCTCTGTCACTTTAGCCCCAGGCCGCAGGACAAATTCGTACTTGGGTTGCCCCTCAACACCCTTGTAGCGCAGATCCGTCTGCGGGTAGAGGTCATGGTAGAGGATACCGGCATAAGTGGGCACCCCCTGTTGCCATTGGGAGGGGTCGTTGCCGATGATATAGTTGGCATACCCAGGTAACGGCGCCACGCCTTCAAGGCGAGGGTTGGGCGACGCCCCGACAAAGCGCACTTTGAGTGCAAAGTGCTCCGCAGAACGCTTGTTCCATTGTTCCGAAGAGTTGGTCTGGGTTGTAGGAACGCTGGATGGCGCTCGTCGGCTAGCCGAGGCGGAGCTGGGACTCTGCTGCCCAAAAACGATGGCTACCTCCTGAGGGGTAAAAAAGTACGTGCTACCAGTGGGACGGGCTACAAAGCGAACACGCTCATCGAACTGCCCGCGATTGGCTTCAAAGCTGAGAGGGAGTCGGTCGTAGACCTTTGCGAGGGTCCCATCATCCGCCGGTGATGGGCTGGCTGCGACCCGTCCAGAAGAATCCACCGTGACCGGCGCTAGACGCGCTGCTGCTGGTGCGGCCGGGGTGGTCCAAATCACCAGCAAGGCCACAATACTCCACGTTCTTTGCATGATCCGATTGCTCATTGGTCACCTTCTTTGAACCAGAATCCTAACACCATCCAACGCATTTTAGCCGGTGTACCGGCATTCGGTTTCAATCGCAGCCACCAGGTGGTAGCTTGACGGCGAGAATGGCTGGGGTGGGCCTGCCAGCGCCTGGCCCGTCTCCTGCGGCTCAGGTTCAATCACCCGCGGACGTTCGGTCCACACAGGCGTGGGCGTGACCGCACTGCCAGGACGTACCAACGCTCATGGCGAGCAATCAAGTCCCGCAGCAGGGTCGAGTCGCCGTGGACTTGCACCGGCAACCCAACTCATGGGCACAACTGCCTGCCAGGCATCTTCCAACATCGCCATAGCTTGCTGAGGCTTGGTCTGAAAGAGTGCGTCGCAGGAATTTTGGCTTGCTCTCGCCGCTCAAGGTCGTTGCACTACTCTTCTTCGGGCGGATACAGGCGGCGATCCAGGAACACGTGCCCCTCGGCCGTCGCATAGCTCAGAAAAGCACCAATCTCATAGTTCTCGATCTTGGGGGCAGTGCCCGAGTACTGCCATTTGATACCCACCGAGTGGTTGCCGCGTTTGATGAAGCCGGTCTCGTCCACTACACCGATCCCGTCTTTCCAAAAATCTGAGTCTTGTATTGCAACAGCCGATCCACGGCGGTGTCTGTACTCCACCGCACCTGATACAGCAAGCGCTGCGTGGCATCCGGGGTGCGGTCACCGACTACTTGGGCCAATTGCCAGCCATTCTTGCGCAGCACCGACGCCATCAGCCCTCCAACGGTTTCGTGTTGTCGCCCCTGATCATCAAAAAGGGCTGTTTTGTAAAACGCGGTTGTAGTACTAGCCAGAGGGGTAGCAGCGGGAACAGAAACACGGACAAACCGAAAGTAGGACAACTTGTGCCCCATGGCTATTGCCCTTCAACCCCTCAGTGGCTCTTGAAGCCACGGCTGTGAGTAGCAGAGACCTGGGATACGGCTTTTCTTTGCGGTGGCGTGATGCAATGATCGACCGAAGGAAGCCATGTTCTGGTAGCAGGCCGTGGAATGCGGGAGTTTCCAAGGGGCTAATCAAAAAGTCCACAGACCTTGCGCTCGTTGGCAACCGTTGGCTTTGACTCGTACCCAATCCAATTATAGCATACGATTGCTATATTGCCAAGCCTAGTTTCTTCAGCTTGGCGATCGGGTTCGCCTGTCAGAACTCCAGACCTGGTCCAGACAAGACTAAATCTTTGCCGGGCTGCTATTCGTGGTTCGGCGCTACACACGGCTCAATACCTCACAAGCCAAGGTGGCACATTGAAAAAGCAGAAAAAGGAGGAAATACCCTATTTCCCCACTGCTGGGCAGAGTACGTCTGCCTTGGATGCGTGCCGAATCAACCCCGGTGAGATTGACAACACATCCAAGGTGGGTTATAATACCTCTTGTGAAGGAGGAGGTTCAATGGCGAAGGCAACCTCGGTCCATGGCAGGCTCTTGGCCTGCCGGTACTACATCTTGCTCATTTCTTCCTTCCAGGGGAGGCGTTCAGGGTCACCATCTATGCCATATCCTGGCCCGAAGGAGACCCAATGAGCGCTGGCTTTTTTTCTGGCCGGAAGGGTCGTGCTCGGCGGGAAACCCTCACCGCCTACCTCTTTTTGCTCCCCTCCATCGTCGTCATCTTTGTCTTTGGCCTTTGGCCGGTTACCCACGCGCTGTACGTCAGCATGCACAAATGGAATATCAAACCCAAGGGTTCGGAGTGCCTGCCCTATTGGCTGGCATCGGCTGGGTATTGGATCGCCCGAGGCCTTGGAGCAGACGGACTGCCTAGGGCTCGACAACTATGTGGAGCCTGCTGGGCCTGCAGAACCTGTCCGCGATTGTAGGCGATGATCTTGGCTGTCGTTCTGGGCACGGTGGCCTACAGCCTGTGGAAAAGGGCGAGGCGAGGCAGAAAGGGCAGGCATCGGCTACCAGGTCGTGGCCGGGGTGGCCGCGTTGTTGGCCATCTTCTTTTTGGTTCGGGCCATCCCTGGCCTGGTTGATTCCGGGGAATGGACCTACCTGGTCAGCATCGGCCTGTTCTTGGTGGCCTGGCTGGTCTGGAAAGGCGCAGGCATGAGCGGCTCGTACGCTGAAACTCATCCTGCGCTGGCTGGCCGTCATCGCCCTGATCGCCAGCGCCCTCTGGTTCTTTTTTGTCGACTTTCAGCGCATGTGGGACATGGGCAACCAGGATTTCTTCAAGTCGCTGATCTACACCGTCTTTTACTCGATCGGGACGGTGCCTATCCAGTTGAGTGTCTCTCTGGCGCTGGCCTATATCCTATTCCAAGGTATTCGGGGACAGGGGGCGTTCCGTTTGCTCTACTTTATGCCCTATATCGCCCCCTCGGTGGCCACAGCTGTCGTGTTCAAGCGCATCTTTTCCCTGCGGGACACGGGCCTGATGAACAGGTTCATCGGATTCTGTTGGTGTCCCGCCCCAGAAGTGGCTGCACGAAGCCAAAGGCGTCAACGTCGTTATCATGGACCTGATCAACCAATTCTTTGGCACCAGCCTGACCTGGCCCGACTTCTCCGACCCGCTCAACACGATCCTCAGCGGGCCCAGCCTGGCGCTGGTGTCGATCATTATCTACAACTGGTGGGTCTTTGTCGGCTATGACACCGTCATCTATCTGGCTGGCCTGGGCGCCATCCCCCACGAGCTGTACGAAGCGGCCGAGATCGATGGCGCCGGGCGCTGGTCGCTCTTTCGCAAGATCACCATCCCGCTGCTGTCGCCGACCACCTTTTTCCTGACGATCATTGCCACCATCGGCACCTTCAAGGCATTCAACCACATCTGGATGATGAAGGAGTTGACGGCACGCGACACGGTGGATACGGCCAGCATCCTGATCTTCCAGACCTTCCGCGCCGATGGCAAGTTTGGTGAGGCAGCGGCCATGGCCTTTATCCTGTTTGGCATCATCCTGGTGCTGTCACAGATCCAGAATCGCATCGGGGAGAAGCTGGTGTTCTATGGCTAGGCCGCAAAGTTCCCAGTCCTGTATCGGATCGACTCCGGATCGCATTGGGACGAGGGTCCACCTATCTGATCCTGCTCCTGGGCGCCGGTATCATGGTCCTGCCGTTCCTGTGGATGTTGAGCACGTCGGTGATGACCATCGGCGAGGCCAACGGCGGCCGGTTGTTGCCCCGTGTCGCGCGAATGACTTGCCCCTACGTCAATCTGCCCAAGCTTGTGGAGGGAACGGTCATCGATTTTGCCGTCAGTCCCGAGGTCCGGGAAGGGGAACAGGAGCTACACACCGACAGCTACTATGTTGAGGTCGCCCCAGGCTCAGAAAGCAGCTGGCAGTGGCAGTTCCGCCTGGTGAACAACAAGGCCGAGCCTGTAGCCGATCGTGCCTGTGGGACAGCCAGACGGTGCCCTGACGGATGGACTGGCAGTCGATCCCCGATGGCGGCGGGCCGGTGGACACCGGCCGGGGCCTGTCCTTCACCTTTGCTCCGCCTGGCGGCTTACACAGAGCGCTGACCGCCGGTCTGGCGCTGCTCGAACGGACTATGTAAACTGTTGCGAGTATCCCACCGACGTTCTGAGAAAGCAGCTGGCCGAGCGTGCCGAGCGGAAATACACAGGGCGGCCCATTCCCGAGGATCTCAGCAACTGCCGCACAGCTAGGCCGCAAGATCGGCTATTTCTTTTCTGAGTTCATCGGCGGCAACTATTACCAGGCCTGGATCACGGCCAACTTTCAGCGAATATGTGTGGAACAGCGTCCGCCTCACGGCCATCACGCTGGTCGGGCATCCTGATCGTGTCCACCCTGGCCGCCTATGCCTTTGGCCGGATGAGCTTCCCGGGACGCGAACTTTCTGTTCGCTCTGCTGCTGTCGACGATGATGATCCCCGAGACGGTGATCATGATCCCCAACTTTTTGACCATCACCGGCAACAACCCCTTCCTGCCCTTCATCAACTGGTACGATAACTGGCCGGCGCTGACGATTCCCGTTCATGGCCGGCTTTTTTAACATCTTTTTGCTGCGCCAGTTCTTTGCCCAGATCCCGGACGAGTTGTGGGATGCGGCCCGCATCGACGGCGCGGGGCACCTGCGTTTCCTGGTCCAGGTGGTGCTGCCCCTGTCCAAGGCGCCGATCATGACCGTCGTCATCTTTGCCTTCATCGGCTCGTGGAACGCCCTGCTGTGGCCCCTGATCGCCACCAAGGCGGGTTCCGACTGGTGGCCCATCTCGGTGGGCTTGCAGAACTTTGTCAGCGAGGCCGGGCCGGAAACCCACCTGTGGATGGCCGGTGCCAGCATCAGCATGCTCCCTGTCTTGATCCTGTACTTCCTGGCCCAGAAGCAGTTCATCGAGGGTATTGCCACGACTGGTCTGAAGGGCTAGGTGGCACTGGGCAGCAAGTCTTGGAGCGATCCCAGGGTGGAACCTGCGCACTCCGGTCCGTCGGACCAGGGGGTCTGGTTCGGGAGACCGGCTGAAGCGCCTGCGCCCATTGAAGGAAAGGAGGTGATACGAGCAGCATCGATAACAGCAACCAAGGTGGCAGACTGCAAGACATGGTTCGCAGATGGCAACAGTTCGATTCGAGCAACCCATCAAGAAATCGGAGGAGAGTAAGCAAATGAGTAAGAAATGGCTGTATCATTCTGATGGTGGCCGTGCTGGTCTTGCCTCTGATCCTGACGGCTTGCGGCGTCTACCGAGGCACCGGAGGCACCGGTGCCGACGGAAGCCCCGGCAGCAGCGCCGACGGAAGCACCTGCGGCAGCCGGCGCCGACGGAAGCCGGAGAGCCTGCCAGCGGCAGAAGGCATGTACGAGGACGTCGATCCCTCGGGCCAGACGGTGCTGTGGTGGCACCAGCACACCCGGGAGCGCCAGGAAGGCCTCAACCAGATGGTAGAGGAGTTCAACGCAGACCAACGAGTGGGGCATCACCGTGGTGGCCGAGTATGCCGGCGGCTATCGCGAGATCTATGACAAGATGATCGCCGCCATCTCGGCCGACGATCCGACCCTGTTGCCCAACCTGACGGTGGGCTATGCCAACCAGGTGGCCAAGTACCAGCTCTCCGAGGCCCTGGTCGACATGGACGAGTTCGTGGACAGCCCCAAGTGGGGCCTGACCGAAGAGGAAGTGGCCGACTTTCCGGCGGGCATCTTTGAGGCCGACGTCAGCCCCCATCTTTGGCGATGGCCACTTCCGCATGGGCTTCCCGCCCAACCGCTCCATGGAGGTGATGTACTACAACCAGGACTGGCTGCACCGAGCTGGGCTACGACGGCCCGCCCAAGACCTGGGCCGAGTTCAAGGAGATGGCCTGCGCCGCCACCGACCCCGACGCCGGCACGGTCGGCTACGAGATCAGCACCGACGCCTCCCGCTTTGCCAGCATGGTCTTTAGCCGCCACGGCACCTACTTCCTGCCCGACGGCAGCGCCTTTGACTTTCACCAACGACACCGTCAAAGAGACGATGCGCTTCATGAAGGAGCTCTACGACGAGGGCTGCGTCACCCTCATCGCCGAGAGCTATGGCGACCAGACCGACTTTGGCAACTACAAGACGCTGTTCACCATCGGCTCCTCCTCGGGCCTGCCCTACTACGACCAGGCGGTCAAGTCTGGCGAGCAGGGTGAGTTCCAGTGGGGCGTGGCCGCCTTGCCCTACATGGATGGCGGCGACGAGCCGGTGATGAACCTCTATGGCGCCAGCGTCTCCGTGCCCAAGACCACGCCGGAGCAGGAACTGGCCGCCTGGCTCTTTGTCAAGTGGTACACCGCGCCGGAGCAGAACGCCCGCTGGGCCAAGATCAGCCAGTACTTCCCCGTCCGCGACGAGCGCGGCCGCGCCGATGGCCGACTACTTTGCCGAGAACCCGATCTTCAAGCAGGCCTTCGACCTGCTGCCCTACTCCACCTACGAGGCCCAGTGGTGCCCCTGCTACGAAGAGGTGCGCCGCTCGATGAACGATGCCTACAGCGCCATCCTCGACGGGGCCGACATCGACGCGACGCTGGCCCAACTCGAGGCGGACGCCAACGCCAGCCTGGCCGAGAACCTGCCCGGCGGTGCGCTGCCGATAGCTGACCTGTGGGGCCAGGTACAGGTCGCGGGCAAGCTGGTCGTCTCCTCCGATCCCAACTATGCGCCGCAGAGCTTCCTGAACGACGCGGGTGAGCTGGACGGCTTTGACATCGACGTGTCCAAGGCAGTTGCCGAGCGGTTGGGCGTCGAGGTCGAGTTTGTGACCCCCGACTGGGATCTGATCACCGCCGGCAACTGGGGCGGTCGCTGGGACATCAGCATCGGTTCCATGACGCCGACGGAGGCCCGCGCCGAGGTCCTGTGGTTCACCGATCCCTACTACTATACGCCGGCCGTCTTTGCCGTCCACACGGATAACACCGACATTGCCTCGCCAGATGACCTGTCGGGCAAGAAGGTGGGGCTCGGCACGGCCACGACCTACGAGTCCTACCTGGACGGCACGCTGTCGATCATGGGCGGCGAGATCATATACGATCCGCCGTCAGGTGTGACTGTCCAGCCCTACAGCACGGACGTCGAAGCCATCGAGGACTTGATCTTGGGTGACGGCGTACGCCTGGACGCGGTCATGACAGCCGCACCGACTGTGCAGAATGCCATCGATGAGGGCCTACCACTCAAGTACGTTGGCACCCCAGCCTTCTACGAGCCACTGGCCTTCTGCGCTGGACAAGGCCCGCGGACCGTCGGACAATATGGTGAATGCGCTGAACGACATCCTGGCTGATCTGCACGAGGATGGCACGCTGAGCGAGCTGTCCATGAAGTGGTACGGCGTCGACATCACGACGCTGGTCATGCCCGAAGAGGGTGCAGCGCCATCCGCGCCAGCGGGTGATGTCCCGGAGGAGATGACCATCGCCTGGATCCCGAAGGCGCTGAACAACCCGGTATTCGAGATCGGCCGCGACGGAGCCTTCAAGAAGGCTGAAGAACTGACCGCCGAGACAGGCACCAAGGTAGAGGTGATGTACGTCGGCTCGGTGGCCTCCGATGCTGCGGAGCAAGCACGGGTGGTCGAGGACGTCATTGCCAAGGGCGTAGACGCGATTGGCATCTCCTGCAACGATCCTACGGCCTGCGAGGATCCCATCAACAAAGCAGTGGCAGCTGGCATCCCGGTGATGACCTGGGACTCTGACTCGCC
Organism: uncultured Chloroflexia bacterium; assembly: GCA_963700285.1. Lineage (GTDB taxonomy): Bacteria > Chloroflexota > Anaerolineae > JAAYZQ01 > JAAYZQ01 > CAWANP01. The sequence goes on from CAVOXA010000010.1 coordinate 1,537,358, forward strand.
CGACAGCGACCGCTTCACCTACCTGGGTGTGGACAACTACCAGGGTGGCAAGGCTGCTGCCGAGCTGCTGGTCAAGTTCATGGGCGAGGAGGGCAAGGTTGCCCTGCTCACAGGCGTGCCCGGCGCCTTTAACCTGGAGGAGCGCATCCGCGGCTTCCAGGATGGTGTGGCCGACTACCCCGGCATCGAGATCGTATCCACTGTCTACTGCAACGACGACATCAACCTGGGTGTGCAGGTGGTGGAAGAGACGATGCAGGCCCATCCGGACCTGGATGGTTGGTTCTTTGTCGGCCTGTGGCCGCTCTTTGCCGAGCGTGGCTCCATGCCCCTCTGGGAAGATGCCTCGCTGAACGGCATGACCAACATCGTCTTTGATACCCTGCCGGTCGAGTTGGAGTTCATGCAGGATGGCTATGTCCAGGGTCTGGTCGGCCAAAAGTACTGGGGCTGGGGCTATGACACGGTGCAGATGATCTATGATTACATCGTGAACGGCGCCACGTACGATGACTGGACCGATTCGGGGATGGACATCGTAACCGAGTGCAACGTCGACGTCATGGCTGATGCCTGGGCCAACAGCGACTTTACCGCGCCGCTGCCCGACCCCTACGAGTGCCTGGAGTAGGCTCTGGAAAGGGGGTCTGGCCGGACCCCTAGTTGAGGACTATGGTTGGCGAGAGACACTGCGTCTCTCGCCAACTGGGTTTGGGGGGCCGTAGAAAGCCCTCTGCCCGAGTTGCTACGACACGTTGCCGGGCCACCCAGCAGTGTTGGTAGCAAGGAGGTGGTATTGCACGAGCAAGATGAGATGATGCTGCGCATGGAGGGCATCTCCAAAGCATTTCCCGGCGTGCAGGCCCTGGATAGCGTCGACTTTGAGGTAGCTGCCGGCGAAGTGGTGGCACTGGTCGGTGAAAACGGCGCCGGCAAGTCCACTCTGATGAAGATCCTCTGTGGCGCATACCGCAAAGATGCCGGTCAGATCTTCCTCGACGGACAGGAAACAGAAATCGAGAGCCCCCATCACGCCCAGGAACTAAGCATTTCCATCATCTACCAGGAGTTCAATCTCACGCCAAACCAAAGCGCCGCGGCAAATATATTTCTTTCCCGGGAGCCAAAGCAGCAGGGACTGGGCCGGTTCTTTGGCTTTGTCGACCGCCGCCGCATGGAGCGGGAGGCCCAGGAGCACCTGGCGCGCGTTGGGGCACGGGTTTCTGCTACGACGCTGATCTGCAATCTCTCGGTGGCCGAGCAACAGATGGTGGAAGTGGCCAAGGCTCTGGCCGTGGACGCGCGAATCATTATCATGGACGAGCCCACGTCGGCATTGGGAGAGGATGAGGTAGAGACCCTTTTTGGCATCATCGAAAGCCTCAAGGAACAGGGCATCGCCATTGTCTTTATCACCCATCGTCTGGAGGAGATTCTCCGCATCGCCGACCGTGTGGTAATTCTGCGCGACGGAAAGAGGGTAGGAAGCCTGCCCATCAGCGAGGCGACGGCCGATCAGATCATCCAGATGATGGTAGGTCGGGAATTGCTGGTTGACATGTTCCACAAAGAGGCAGCCGAGATTGGGGCGCCTCTTCTGGAGGTCCGCGGTCTCTCAGCACGGGGCGAAGTGAAAAACGTCAGTTTCACCCTGCATGCGGGAGAGATCCTGGGATTTGCGGGCCTGGTGGGAGCTGGCAGGACAGAGACTGCTCGCCTGATTTTCGGCGCCGACCGCAAGGATGCCGGCGAGATTCTGATCGAGGGTAAGCCGGTGCGCATCGATGCGCCAGTTGATGCTGTAGAGGCTGGCTTGGCCCTTGTCCCCGAAGACCGGGGCCAGCAAGGGCTGGTCCTCATGCTGCCGGTACAGGAGAACATTGTCCTGCCCACGCTCGATGAGCACGCCCGCGCTGGCTGGGTGAATCGGCGCAGCCTGCAGGCAACGGCCCAGGAATACGTGGACAAGCTGGCCATTCGCACGCCGCACCTGCAGCAGAAGGCCATGTATCTTTCGGGCGGCAATCAGCAAAAGGTCGTGCTAGCCAAGTGGCTGGCCTCCAACCCCAAGGTGCTCATTATGGACGAGCCGACGCGAGGCATCGACGTGGGGGCCAAGGCCGAGGTACACGCCCTGATGAACCAATTGGCCAAAGATGGGATAGGCATTATCATGATCTCCTCCGAGCTACCCGAGATCCTGGGCATGAGCGACCGCATCTTGGTGATGTCAGAGGGCCAGGTGGCAGCCATCCTAGACCGTGACGAAGCCACCCAGGAACGGATCATGGCCTACGCCAGCGGAGAGTCCGAGACCGGCGACAATGCACAGTAGACAGCACGCACGCAGTCTACTGCGGGACCAGTTGCAATGAACTCATTTTGCGGGGCGAGGGCACGCTTCTGATAGATCTCTATGGCTGGCCTGCTGCACATCTGCGGGGACACGAGCCACTTGCTGTCTGACATGGCCGAGAGCGGGGCCGGCAGAGATCAGCAACGACCCCCGGCAAGTCTGCCACTGACACAGCGTTGAAGGGAGAAGAGGTATGACCGTATCGACTGCGGAATCCCAGGCACAGGGGTTCAATTGGCGGACGCTCTTTCGCAGGCAGGAGACGGGCGTGGCCATGATCCTACTGGCCCTGGTCGTCTTTTTAACTCTGTACACCGACACGTTTCTCACCGCCACCAACATCTTTAACATCCTAAGAGCGTTTTCCTGGGTTGCTATCAGCGCTTTTGGCCAAGCTATGGTCATCATCACCGCCGGGATCGACCTTTCTGTTGGTTCGGTCATGGCCATCTCTGGGCTGGCCAGCGCCATGCTGCTGGTTGCCGGGATCCCGGTTCCCCTGGCCGTGGCCGGAGGGCTGGCGACGGGGCTTCTCGTGGGCATCCTGAATGGTCTAATGATTACCAAGGGAAGGTTGCCTCCATTCATCGCCACCCTGGGCAGCTTGCTCATGTTCCGGGGCCTGTGCTATGGTCTGTCTGGGGGTTGGCCGGTCCGTGACTTGCCGCAATCATTCCGTAGCCTGGGACAATATGATATTCCCATCGGCAGTGTGGGCGTTCCCATGCCGTTGGTTGTCACCCTGGTGCTGGCCGTACTTACCTCCCTGTTCCTTTCACGTACAGTGTGGGGCTATCGCATCTATGCCGTGGGCGGCAACGAGACAGCCACCAGGCTTTCGGGCATCAGTACCGACCGAACCAAGCTGCTGGTCTACGCCTTTTGCGGCCTCCTGACCGCCGTTGGCGGTATCCTCATGACCGCCCGATTGGGGGTCGCAGCACCAACCGCTGCACAGGGCTACGAGCTGGACGTCATTGCTGCCACCGTGGTGGGGGGCGTCAGCCTGATGGGCGGCGAGGGTACGATCCTGGGCGTGCTTCTGGGTGCTCTCTTTATGGGCGTTCTGCGCAACGGCCTGGTGCTCGTAGGGGTTTCGGCCTACTGGCTGCAGGCCGTCCAGGGACTGGTCATCGTGACCGCCATCATGCTGGACCAGCTCCGTAAGCGCAGGCGCTAGTACAAACCCTGTGCAACCAGAAGCGGACTCGCTTCTGGAGTCAAAGTTGGATATGTTCAGTTTTCAGGTTCTGACAACGACTCTCGTTGCGTTCCACGTGCCCACGCTAGATGAGAGAGGAAGAACATGATGACAGAATTGGATGATTCCATGAGTCGATCTCATCCAAAAGCGGTGAGGTTGCTGCTAATCCTCGTCGCCATCACTTCTGTTCCAAGTCTGCTTTACGCAATCCAGTATTTTGCCGGTGGGCCGATACGGCTGCCTGTGGTCAGCCAACTCTACGATCTGGCATTTGAGCGCAGACAATCCCTGCTGGCAGTGGGGGCCCACGACGGACAGGTACTCCTGTGGGAGGTTCCCAGGAGGATCAGTACCAGGACCATGACCGAAGAGGACGTGGCCGTACAAGAACCCTGGCTGATGTACACTTTGTCTGGCCATGAGGCACCCGTAGTCGAACTAGCCTTCACTCCTGATGGCGCCAACCTGGTGACGGTCAGTCGCGATGGGGTGGTCAAGCGGTGGGACATTTCGGCGGGCGCCAATGCTGGCCTTGAGAATGAACAGGGTCAAACTGTCTTTGCTATCCAGGGTGAAGCGCTCAACGATGCATCTTTTAGTCAGGATGCTACACTACTGGCCACGATTGCAGATGATGCTATCGTCCGGGTCTGGGATCTGTCGACAGGCCAGGCGCTCCAGACCATCGGCTCTGGCAAAGAGAGCAAAATGGTCGTGGCCCTCAACGCGGACGGTACTCTGGTGGCCGCGGGCGACGGAGCAAACATCAGGATCTGGGACGTCGAGACGGGCGCACCAGTCCAACAACTGGATGGCTATTGGAAAGATGTGGAAGGCCAGGAGGACTGGCTGGGCCACGATGAAGAGGTGACCGCACTGGCCTTTGGTCCAGATGGCCAGTCCCTGGCTTCGGGTAGTGCCGACACGACCATCGTCTTCTGGGACCTCGATACTGGAGAGGTCACGTCGATGTCCGAGGGCCATTGGGCCACGATAACTACACTGCTCTACGACCCAAACGGGGCTTTTGTATTGTCTGGCGCCAGGGACAACAAGATCCGGAACATAAGGACACAGGGCGGCAAGAGTACCGCCAGCTACATCGGGCACCTCAATGCCGTGAACCGCGCGGACTTTGGACCGGTACGCGACACGATCATGAGTGTATCGGATGATGGGACCCTGCGCATATGGGAAAACGCCACCCAGCGGGTTGTTCACATCGAGTGGTCGCAATATGGTTTCCAGCCCACGTGGGGCAAGGTCCTGAGTATCTGGCTGTTGATCAGCGGTATTCTGGGCCTGGTTTGCCTGTGGGGGCTATGGAAGCGCTATATCTGGAGCCACCTGCTGGCCCTGACGATGTACCTGATGGGGCCGATCATCGTACTGGGCCTTCCTCTGTTTGAGGTGTTCTCCTACCCTCTACCCACAGAAATCAAAATGCAGATCGCCTGGCCACTGGTTGTACTGGCGGTTTGGTACATCATACTGCTCTTGGTTCTGACGCGAGCTCCGGTGGCCACGTGGTACGAAGCACCTCAGGGGGCATCCTTGTCCGAACAGCTGGTGATCAGCCAGCGGACGGTCAAGACCCGCTTTGGGATCTATAGCCTGGCGGTGTGGGTTGCTCTGCTGGTGATCCTCTTTTCGATCCTGCGCCGCTTTGACCTCGATATTGCCTTCATGGGGCACTTTTTTCCCTTTATTATGGCTGGCGCTGGCCTGACTATCGTGATCTCGGCGGCATCCATTGCTCTGGCCATCGTCTTGGCTCTGTTGGGGGCTCTGGGACGGTTGTCCAACAACCCCATCGCCAACGGTGTGTCCAGCTTTTATATCTCTCTGATCAGGGGCACGCCTCTGCTTGTGCAGATCTTTATCTGGTACCTGGGTCTGCCCCGTTTGGGCATCATCTTGCAGCCACTGGTAGCCGGCATCCTGGCCCTGGGCGTAAACTATGGCGCCTATATGACAGAGATCTTTCGGGCCGGCATCCAGGCCATCGGCAAGGGCCAGTACGAGGCGGCCAACGCGTTGGGCATGTCCCGCGCCCAGACCTTCCGCCGCATTGTCCTCCCCCAAGCCTTCCGCATCGTTATCCCGCCCATCGGCAACGAGTTCATCGCCATGATGAAGGACTCTTCGCTTGTCTACGTGATGGGGGTCTGGGAGCTTACCTTCCGCGCGCAAAAGATTGGCAGACAGAATTTTCGCAATATGGAGACCTTTTTGATCGCGGCAGCCTTTTACTGGGTACTGACGGTGATCTTTCAGTTTCTCCAGGGCAAGCTGGAGGACTATATGGCCCGTGGTGAGAGGTGATAGGTGGCTATTCGAACTTGGCGCCTAAAAATTGGAGACTGGAGGATGGAATTATGACCGGCCCGATTATCAAGGTCAGAGGCCTGCACAAATACTTTGGCCCTTTGCACGTCATCCAGGGGGTGGATCTGGATGTGGCGCCTGCTGAAGTGGTAGTCATTATCGGCCCATCGGGTGGGGGGAAAAGCACCTTTTTACGTTGCCTTAACTTTCTCGAGCATCCCTCAGCGGGGACCATCGAGATCGATAATGTGGTGATCGAGGCCAGGGAGCCGGCCAGCCAGCACCGCCGCCATATCCGTGGCATCCGCCAGAAGGCGGGCATGGTCTTCCAGCAGTTCAACCTCTTTCCCCACATGACCGCACTGGGCAACATCATTGAGGCGCCCCTCATTGTCAAGGGCATGTCCAAGTCGGAGGCGACTGTCAAGGCGGAGGAACTCTTGGACTGGGTCGGCCTATCGGACAAGCGGGATGAGTATCCCTCCAGGTTGTCGGGCGGGCAGCAGCAGCGGGTGGCCATCGCCCGCGCCCTGGCCATGGAGCCCCGGATCATGCTTTTCGATGAGCCCACTTCGGCTCTTGACCCTGAGTTGATCGGCGAGGTCGTGGAGGTGATGGAGCGGCTGGCCAGAGAGGGGATGACCATGATCGTCGTCACCCACGAGATCCATTTTGCTCAGGATGTGGCGGACCGCGTCATCCTCATGGCCGATGGCGGCTGGGTCGAGATGGCCCCGCCCGAAGAACTGTTCACCAACCCCAAGGAGGAGCGAACCCGCCAGTTTCTGTCGCACATTCTGTAGACTGCCCCTGAAACGGGAGCCTGAGACCGCCCTCGAGATGGGAGCTTGCGAGAAAAGGGAACGTGAGCAAGAGGTAGCGGGACTCAGATCAGTCTGCACATTCTAACATAGGCAAGGAGCATAGACTGATGATCGCGATTACCAATGGAAAGGTGATGACAATTACCCAGGGAACGCTTGACCCCGGGACTATACTCGTCGAGGGCGGGCGGATCGTCGCCCTCGGGCAGGAGGTTCTGATCCCTGAGGATGCCGAGGTATACAATGCGACGGGCAAGGTCGTCATGCCCGGTCTGATCGATGCCCACTGTCACGTTGGGCTCTTTCCCGACGGCATCGGCTGGGAGTACTCGGATGGCAATGAGTTGACCGATCCCATTACACCTCACCTGCGAGCACTGGATGCGGTACATCCCGACGACCTAGCCTTCAAAGAGCTGGTGGCAGCGGGCGTGACCACCGTTCTCACCGGCCCCGGCAGTGGAAACCTGGTCGGCGGGCAGTGGATCTGCCTAAAGACGGCGCCCAAGCCCAGCGTAGAGCAGATGGTGCTGCTGGAACCAGCGGGTATGAAGATGGCCCTGGGCGAGAACCCCAAGCGGGTCTATGGCGAGCAGAAAAAGACTCCCTCCACACGGATGGGGAACGCGGCTATCCTGCGCGCGGCCCTTGTGGAGGCTCAGAATTACCTGGAAAAGTGGCGCCGCTACGAGTCCGACATGGCCGGATGGCTGGCTAGCGTGGAGGCGGGCAATGAGGATGCAGAGGCGCCCAAGCCGCCGGAGCGGGATCTGAAGCTGGAGGCGTTGGGCAAGGTGCTGCTCCGCGAGATGAAAGCCCGTATCCACGCTCACCGGGCGGATGACATGCTGACCGCCATTCGCATCGCCGAAGAGTTCAACCTGGATCTGACGTTGGAGCACGCTACCGAAGGCTACAAGATTGCTGATATCCTGGCCAGCAAGGGGATTCCGGTTACAGCCGGTCCAATACTGTTCTCTCGGGCCAAGTATGAGTTGAGAGAGATGACGCCCAGGAACCCGGGCCTCATGGCCAAAGCAGGCGTCAAGGTGGGGATTCAGACGGACGAGATGTCAGCGGTCAAGTATCTGACCATCAATGCCGCCCTGGCTGTGCGCGAAGGAATGCCTGAGGAAGAGGCATTGAAAGCCATCACCATCAATGCCGCAGAGATCATCGGTGTTGAGAGGCGCGTGGGCAGCCTGGAGGTGGGCAAGGATGCTGACATCGTCGTCTTTGGCGGGCATCCCTTTGACTACCGGACTGTGGCCGAACTGGTGCTGATCGATGGCCAGGTGGTCCATCAAGCCATGGACGAGGCCGGGGGAGAATTCTAATAGATTTCTAACACTCCTCCAACGTTGGTCTAACACTTTTTCGCTAGAATGAGTACCGAGATTGGAAGATGAAACGGCTTGATCCTTTAGGAGGTGTAGAAATGGCTAGTATCGTTCGTTGGGAACCCTTCCGTGATATGATGGCTGTCCGAGACGCGATGGATCGAATGCTTGAGGAGAGGTTTGTTCGCCCGCCTTTGCCTTTTGGTCCCTGGAGCGAGGGTACGTTGCCCGTGGATATGTATGAGACCGATGAGAATATCGTAGTCAAGACCGGGATCCCAGGCGCCAACGCCGAGGAGATCGAAGTGTCTGTTACCGGTGATACGCTGACCATCAAGGCTGAGACAAAAGAAGAAAAAGAGATTCAGCGTGAGAATTACCTGCGACGTGAGCGTCGCGTCGGATCCTACTGCCGCTCCGTAACCCTCCCGGGTGGGTTGGAAACGGAAAAGGCCAGTGCGGACTATACTGATGGGGTCTTGACGCTGAGCTTCCCCAAGGCGGAAGAGATCAAGCCCAAGACCATTCAGGTCAAAACTCACAGCACTGTAGAGGCTGCTGGGTCTGGAGACGCGTAGCCAGCTACCTTGTGAACAGAGAGACTGGGCAGGGTGGTAGCCCTGCATCCAGTCTCAAACCCAAGCGTCAAGAGAGAAGAAGGGCCTGAGAGCGTATTCTTTGGGCCCTTTTCATGTTTTCAGCCGTCCACGGTCAAACCTTCGCCGCCAACAATATGAAACTGCCGATCTACAGTCGGTCCTGGCTGGGCTGCCGGCCAATAGCCTGCCTGCGGTCCCGGTGGCCATCCCTGGGTTCCCCCTCCCCCTGGATGACGATCACTGGTGGACTGTTGCCCTGCCTGGTCTGACGCTCCGCCCCTGGGACCTGCTGAGGGTCCCTCCGGGTGAGTACCACCAATAACAGCAGAGAGGTGGGAATACTAGCTGCTATCCCACACACTACTCCGATAACTACTGCCATGGCCTCGGTGCTCATCTGCTGGCCCACCTCCACCGCCAGTACTACAGCAGAGACCGCACCCAATACCAAGACCACATGTTTGGCGTTTCCACCAAACCCACGAAACTCCAGCCCGCGTTCTCTGCGCTCCATGGCTCACTACCCCCTCTATCTATGCCATTCCACGATACTTTGGGATCCCAGCCAGGCCAAGTTTGCAGCGCGGCTGCTCTCAACTTCAGAGAACATTTGTTCTATATCTGGATTGTAACAGATCATTGGCCTGATGTCAAACCAGGCATGATTGGGGTCAGGCAGACCTGCCCGTGCCCGAATCGAGGCGGGAGCAGCACACCCGCATGCCACAGTATCGGGGGTTCTTCAGTTGCCAAACTCGGAGAATGTGGTATAATAGGAGCCGCGGATGGCCGCCTTGCGCCTTGTGGAACGCTGAGGCTGGGGGCGGCGTTCTTTTTGCCGAAAGAGGTATAGATCAATGGCGAACCACAACTTGGATGGAGGCGAGGTCACGCTAGCGCGCACACTAGGTCTTTTTGACGCCACCATGATCGGCCTGGGGGCCATGATCGGGGCTGGCGTTTTCGTGCTGACGGGCATCGCGGCTGGCGGGGCGGGTCCGGCGGCGATCATTGCCTTTGCTCTTAATGGTATTGTCACCACCTTCACGGCGTTTAGCTATGCCGAATTGGCCTCCGCCATCCCTGAGGCCGGCGGAGGTTATTCTTTCGTCAAGCGGGCCATGCCGCCTGCGCTGGGATTTCTGTCTGGTTGGATGCTCTGGTTTGCCTATACGGTGGCCTGCGCCCTCTACGCTGTGGGCTTTGGTGGCTACTTTGTCGAGCTGTTGGGTGGCTATTGGCCCGCCGCCTACGAGGCATTGATCGGCACTCTGGGACATCACTATGCCGTGGCGCTGGTCACCTTTTTCATCAGTGCCTTCTTTATCAGCCTCAACGTGTTGGGCGCCGATGTGACTGGCAAGGCCGAGAATATCGTGACCATGGCCAAGATCATCATTCTCGGGTTGTTCATCTCATTTGGGTTGATTGCACTGTTCAAGCGACCGGATGCCGTGACCGCTTTCAAGCCCATGTTTCCCAAGGGCTTTGGCGGAGTTATCGCGGCCATGGGGCTGACTTTTATCGCCTTTGAGGGCTACGATCTCATCGCCACTGTAAGCGAAGAGGTCAAGGACCCGAAAAAGAACATTCCCAAGGCGACATTTATCTCCCTTGGGGCTGCTGTACTCATCTACCTGTTCATCTTGTTGGTTTCCATCGGTGCTGTGGACCCTACCGGCTTTGACGTATACGGCAAGACCTACGATCAACTGCCTGCTGAGTTAGAGATCACCGAACCGCTGGACCCCAACGACCCAGAGATCAATACTTCCTGGGAGATCCTGGGCATCTACAAGGAAACCGGCATCGTCCGTGCCGCGCGAGAACTTTATGCCCCAGTTCGGAGTAGCCCTTATTGTCTTTGGCGGGCTTTTTTCCACCATGTCTGCGCTGAATGCCACCGTTCTGGCCTCGTCGCGGGTCAGTTTCAGCATGGGACGCGAGCGGATGCTGCCCCCTGCTTTGGGAAGCATCCATCCCTTGCGCCGAACTCCCCACGTGGCTGTGCTCATCACAGGGCTCATTATCGTGGCCGTCGCCGTGCTGCTGCCTCTGGAGGTGGTGGGTTCTGGGGCGAGCTTGATGTTTTTGCTTTCCTTTGCCCTGACCAACGCGGCCATGATCTTGATCCGGGTCAACGAGCCTGACCTGCCCCGGGGCTTTCGGGCGCCGCTTTTTCCTCTGCTGCCGATCCTGGGCATTGTCTTCAACCTTGGGCTGGCTATCTATTTGTTCACCTTCCAACCAATGGCCTGGTACGTTGGCCTGATCTGGGTGGTTCTGGGCGCGGTGGTCTATCTGGCTTATACGGTACGTGCAGGGGAGCAGGAGCCGTGGCTGCCGGTCAAGATCTTGCACGAAGAGCGACTGGTACCCAAAGAGTACAACGTACTGATTCCCCTGGCCAATGAGAAGCAAGCACGGATGTTGGGCATCCTGGGAGCAGCCATTGCCAAGGGACACGATGGTGAGGTACTGGCCCTGCACGTTGTCCGGGTGCCGGTTCAGCTCTCGATGTCCAATGGACGGATGTTTTTGAGGGAGGGCAAGCCAATTCTGGAGGAGGCTATTCACCAGGCCCAGGAGCTGGATGTCCCAGTGCACACCATGATCCGATTGGACCGGCATGTCGGACGAGCGATCATCGACACCGCTCGGGAGCAACGGGTAGATTTGATGATTATGGGTTGGCCTGGCGAGACTGAAAGTCCACACCGTGCTTTTGGAAGCGTAATCGATCTGGTTGCCGTTAACCCGCCGTGCGACTTGGCCGTGGTCCGTTTCCGAAAGCGGCAGGAGCCGAGACGGATCCTGGTGCCCACCTCCGGGGGCGCGAACACCAATCTGGCCATCAGCCTGGCCATAGACCAGGCCCGCCAGTTTGCTGCACAAACTGGGGAGTCGCCGGTTATCACCCTGCAATACATCTGTGTCCCGGCTGCGGCCAGTCCCGAAGTGCGGGCCCGGGGCTATGAACTCTTGCACAACCTGGCCTCAGCTTTCGACTTTCCCTTGGAAGTGAAGGTGACAGCAGCTGACGATGTAGTGGATGGCATTGTGGCGGAGTCTGGCCAGCATAATCTGGTGGTGATCGGCGCTACGGCTGAGCGCCTGTTCGATCAAGCTCTTTTTGGTACCATCCCTGAACATGTTGCACGCCGCGCTCCGGTCACCGTCATGATGGTCAAGGGGTACAAGGGGCCGGTGAGGTCGTGGATCGGGCGCAGTTTCTCTCAGTTTTTTGCCTTGGGCGAGCGACGGCGTGCCAAGTCTCCCTAGGTCCCCTTTTTTGCCAAATCAGTGTGCCTGTGCTAGAATCCGCGTTATGCTCGCCGTAGGAGAGTGGTGGAATTCATAAGCGTGCATTGCCAAAGACCCCGGGCTGAGCCGACGCTGACCGGCAAATGCCAGTCGGCTGCGGGCTTGGTTTCGGGGTATTTTCACGTGATGAGTACCAAGAATCTATCTTAAGGCCGTTTCAATGCTCCAGGTTTCGAGCGGAAGCTTTCGTCGGAGGTACATATTATACTCGGAACGGGCATCTGGAGCTTTTTCGATAAGCGATTGGCACCTCTGTCGGTTGTGGTGGAGCAAGGTGCCAGGTTTTGAGCGAACAGAACCGTAGACTGTGGATTGGGATCTGAGGCAAAGAACGGAGGAGAGACTATGGGACAGGATCAAAACTCGTTTCTCGGGGAGCTAGGTTCAGCCCTGGAAAACAGACGGACCGGTTGGGTCCTCAACGTTGCAATTGTGGCCCTGGTGATGGCGGCCCTGCTCTTGCCGCCAGTGTCGGCTCAGGAGCGTGTTCTCGATGCGGGCTATGAGACGATTGATCATGAAACAGGAGGCTCCGTAGAGGATCCCGATGGCATGCAGGTGACCGTGTGGCCGCAAGGGATGGAAAAAAACGTCAAGTTGAAGGTCGAGTCGGTGCCGAGGAGCCAGCTTTATGGATGGTTCGGCGGGTAGTGATCTGGTCGAGGCAGCCAAGTTGCTTCCCTCTCACCTGCACGTCAAGAGCCCTATCTATGAGATTGGTCTCAAGGGTCCCATGCCCACCAGCGCGTCGCTTGTCGTTCCGATTCCCAACAATGCAGAGCCCTACGAGACGCTGTCCCTCTACAGTTGGAACGGCGAAGAATGGGAGTTCGTGCCAAGCCAGGTGATTCTCGAAGACGATGCCCTTGAGGCTCACCTGGACTATCTGCCGCAGACGGTTACCGCGGTTCAGAGTGCTGCACAACCACCGAGAGTGAGTGCCGAGTTGCCGGAATATGTCTCGCTCCCTGATCTGGGAAACCAGGCTCTGACGGAGCTGAACCCTCTGGGCTACTATCTGGGATCTGAGAACAATATCGAAGGCAGCCTGCCCACGCTACCTGAAATGGAGGGCGGAGAGTCGTATCGCGTGCTGCCTACCCTGCGCAACTGGACTGACGACGGAGTTGTGCGCAGCGACTTGGTCGACAATATGCTGGTTGCTCCCGAGTCCCGCGATGCCCACGCCCAAGCCATCGTGGATCTGGTGGTAGGTGAAATGTATGGTGGGATTGACTTGGACTATCAGGGCATCAACCCAGACTTGAGTGACGAGTATACGTATCTTTCGTCAATCGCTTGACTGAGGAGCTACACGCCAATGGCAAGCGGCTCACGCTGCACGCCGAGACGCCTGTCCAGATCTCCGAAGACGTCTGGGAAACGGGGGCGTACGACTGGGTAGCCTTGGGGCGGGCCGTGGATGGGTTCAAGTTCCCTGCAGGCCAGGATCCGGCAGCCTACGCGCCAGGGGGCCAGATGGAATCCCTTCTTTGGTGGGCGGTGGGCGAGGTTGAACGGTACAAACTGCAACCTTTGTACTCAACACATAGTGTGGAGAATGCAAACGGCGTATTGCTAGAACATACCTACCGCGATGCCCTGGCCAGGCTGAGTGATGTAGCGGTTCAGCAAGGGGATGATGTTCTAGATCCTGGCGAGCAGGTGACCGTGAGCCTTGATACTGCAGGGGTCCAGTTCGACCCTTCCAGTGGCCAGTACTGGTTTACCTACAATGACGAGGCAAGCGGCCAGCAGCGAACGATCTGGCTGGAGGATGCCAGCAGCGCTCAGCCGGAAACTGGACCTATTGAGTCGCTTCAACCTTGGAGGCGTAGCCTTTGCAGCGCTGTGGGACGAGGGCAACGATCCCCGCATGTGGGATCTGGTGCGCGATTATCAAGCCTCAGGTCAAGCGGGGCTGGCGCCCGTGGATAGCAGCTTCTCTGTCGTATGGAGCGTGGAGAATACAGGCGCAGGCCAGATTTCTGAAGAGACCACCGGGCTGGACCAGGTCAGCTATACCTGGACAGCGCTCGAACCAGGCGAGTATCAGATTGGCGCTGCTATTGTTGCCAACAATGGCCAGACAGTGGCAGGCAGTGACAAAGTCGCCCTTGTCGTGGTCACCCCGTCGCCGACGCCAACCCCGACCCCAACGCCCACGCCGGTTCCAACGATGACGCCCACGCCGTTGCCGTCGCCCACTCCCACCCCTATCCCGCCCACTCCCACCCCTATCCCGCCCACGCCCGCAACGTCGAGCAGCAGCCCCAAACCAACAGCCCAACCAAGCAGCGGTGGCGGCAGCAGCAATCCTCCACCCAATACCAAGTTTGGCTATGGCATCCAGGCGCACATGGTTCATAACGGCCAGGAAGGTACCGTCATGGCCAAAACCAAGGACATGGGCTTTGGTTGGGTCAAGCAACAGGTGGAATGGAAACACTTTGAGGCGAGCAGGGGCAACTATGACTGGGGCGCCTTGGACCCCATTGTAAATGCAGCCAAGGCTGCGGGCGTCAAAGTTCTGTGGAGTGTGGTGAATGCCCCTCCATGGGCGCGTCCGGGCGGGGACCTGAGTGTCGGCGGCCCACCCAACAACCCCCAGGATTTTGCCAACTTTTTGGGAGCGATGGCGGGCCGTTACTGCGGGAGTAGTGTCAAGGCCATTGAGGTCTGGAACGAGCAGAACCTGCACTACGAATGGGGCAACCAGAAGATCGATCCTGCTGCCTACATGGCGCTGCTCAAACCCTCCTACAACAAGATCAAGGCGGCGTGCCCCAGCATGATTGTGATCAGTGGGGCCCTGACACCCACCGGCGCTCCGGCTCCCAAGGCTATGGATGACTATGCCTACCTGGAAGGCATGTACCAGAACGGCCTAAAGAACTATAGCGACGCCATCGGCGCGCACCCCAGCGGCTTTAACGTGGCGCCCTGGGTACCGGGTGGGAAGGCAGCCTGCGATTTCATCACCGACAGATGCTGCCAGTTTTCGGGGGCCGTGCAATACCTTGCATCATTCCTGGAGTTTCTATGCTACGTTGAATGGATATTACCGGATCATGCAAAAGTACGGCGATGGCGGGAAAAAGATCTGGCCGACCGAGTTTGGCTGGGCAACCAACTGGATCGGCGACGCGAGCTATGGCTACGCCCAGGACAATACCCGGGAAGAGCAGGCTACCTGGACGGCAGAAGCCTACAAATTGATGAAACAGTGGGGCTTTGTGGGGGTTGCCTTTCTCTGGAACCTCAACTTTGATGTGGTCGCCCCGGGTACCGAAAAGGCGCAATGGGCCATCCTTAATTCTGACTGGAGCGCGACGGCGGCGTACAATAGGCTCAAGGCTCTGCCAAAGTAGTAGGTTCGATATGCAAAGTACAGGGCACGGGTTGTCACCCGTGCCCTGTTTTGTGATCGGATCTGCTCAGCAGCCCGTGCTCTCCACGTTGTAGCCCTTGCGACCAGCCCCTGAATGAAAGAGAGGCCATCAGATTGTCATCTGACTGCCTCGCCTTTGGGTGTGTGCTGGTTCAATAGGTACGCTGCCAGTCGACCCGATGTCCGTTTACAGCATTTGCATCGAACTGGATCTGTACCTTGGTACTGATTTGGTTGCCGGCGGCATCCACAAGAGCGATCTCCCAATTGACCACGGAAGTGTTGATGGGAATGTCATAGTTACCTAACTCGGCCCCCCCTTTGGTGATGGCCACGATTGGCGGATTCCATTCATTGGCTACTTGCACCGAGACTCCCTCTAGGCCGTTGCCAGCAGCATCTTTGACTGTGCCATAGATATAGCAGCAGATGGGATAGTCGGGATTGGCAGCAGGGGGACCGGCCAAACGGAACTGGTGGGCCGGGGCGGCGACCGGTGTGGGCGGTTGTGCTGGTGGCGTGCCACCGTCGCTCGCTGGAATTGTGGGTGTACTGGCCGGCTGGCTAGGTGGTACAGCCGTATGGTTTGGTTGGACGGCAGGCACGGTTGGTGGTTTGGTCGTGGAGGTAGCAGGTAGTTCAGCAGGCTGGCTGGGTAGGGCAGATCCAGGCGAGACTGTGATCGTGAGGGTGGTGGTGATCGCTTGCGTCAGCACTTGACCCTGATCTGGTAGACGCGTCGGGGTGAGGTTCTGGGTGGGCGTGATCCCGATAGGCGGGGCGGTGCTTGGTCTGCTGGTGGCCCCGGCTTCTTGGGCGTCGCTTTCCGGAGGCCGCTGGGCGCGCAGTGTCTCACGTCCTGAAATAAAGCCCGTGTAGGCGACGTAGAACCCCAGTATCAGAACCAACAGTATGAGCAGAAACCCAAATGCATAACCCTTGTTCATGGGAGCGATCAGACCCTTGAATGTGTTGGACGCGGTGCCAGGCTATGGCCTATGTAGACCATGGTGGAGCAGTGTGCGCATCATGATGCCGCACGTCTCATGCGGGCGCATTATACCTCAAAAGACCAAGCGGGCCAAATTGACTTGCCACCTGCTCTCTGCTGAACACAATCACCAATCGCAGCACAATTGACACCATCCCCCTTTCCAGTTATAATACTTGTGCAGAGGGCGAATAGCTCAGCCGGGAGAGCGCTTCCCTTACAAGGAAGAGGTCACAGGTTCGAGCCCTGTTTCGCCCACCATCTGCAAAAAGGGTCCTCATCAGGAGGACCCTTTTTGCATTCCACCACCCCGAGCTCGCCTTTCCTGCGACACCAGGAACTCGCCATACCCACGCAGCCAGAACCTTGTTATTCCTGCGGAGCCTGCCCCCGAGCAGTCAGGGGGCGGGAATCCACACCTCCAACCAACCTATGAGCTTCCCAGTTTTTCATTTCGTCACCACAGAAACACCAGATCAGCCCGCATTTCACTCTGCCTTTGTCCTCCTCCGCGTTCTCTGCGTCTCCGCGGTAGATCGTCCCAAATCACAACCAACACCCCACATTGCACCGCTGTCTGAAAAATGATATACTACGGCCTCGGTAATCCGAAAACCAGCGACTTTTCAAGAGTCTTATGGGGACATCAGACAAAACCGACAAGCACACCCGCTCCCACACAGGTTGGATCATCCTCCTCCTGCTCGCCATCCTCCTGCTAGGAGCCATCTTTCGTTTCTACAACGTCAACTGGGACAAGGGCACCTACCACATTCACCCCGACGAGCGCCACACGACCATGGTCGTAAGCGCTATCCAATGGCCGGCGAGCCTGGGCGAGTATTTTGACACCAGCCGCTCGCCCCTGAACCCCCGCAACGCCGGCAGCGTCTACTTTTACGGCACCCTGCCCCTCTTTCTAACCAAAGCCGTCGCCGCCCAGGCCGACAGTTTCCTCGACCTCTTCCGCCAGCCACCGCAGTTGGCCCAGGGATCGGACCAGATTGCGGGCCTGACTATCCCTGCCAGCCTGTCCAGCTATGACCAGATCCACCTCGTCGGCCGCGTCCTCTCCGCCCTCTTTGACTTGGGCTCGGTGCTCTTGCTCTTTTTCCTGGCCCGCCGGCTCTTTGACTGGCGCGTGGGCCTCATCGCCTCCTTCCTGCTGGCCCTGACGGTGCTCAACATCCAGGGCTCCCATTACTTTTCCGTCGACACCTTTCTCACCTTCTTTGTCCTGCTCACCATCTGGTTCACCCTCGACGTCGCCGAGGGCAAGGGCTGGCCCGTCTTCCTGGGCCTGGGCCTGGCCATGGGGCTTACTTTGGCGGCCAAAGTGAGTGTCTTTCTCCTGGTCATCGTCGTCGCCCTCGGCGCCTGGCTCCGGGTCCGGCATCAGGTATTCGGTGGGCGCAGCCCGCGCAGCGCCTTCCTGCGTACCACGGGCGGCCTCATGCTGGCCGCCCTCGTCTCCATCTTTGTCTTTCGTTTGGCCCAACCCTACGCCTGGGCCGGCCCCAACTATGACCGCTACGACACCGTCCCCGAGCCCTGGGGCCAGCGTCTGCGCTTCTTTGAGGCCGTCCCCGAACCCATCCGCGCCGTCATCATGCCCAATCCCCAGTGGATCGCCGACATCGTCTCCGCCGGCGCCCAGCAGACCGGCGAAGCCGACATGCCCTGGGGCCGCCAGTGGACCGAACGCGCCCCCTGGCTCTGGCCCCTGGAAAACATCCTCCTCTGGGCCCTGGGCCTGCCCATCGGCATCGCCGCCATCTTGGGCATCATCCTAGCCATCACCAACCTAATCCGCGCCTGGCGGAAGACCCGAACCCAGCCCCATCTCGCCACCCCCTCTCCCCCTCACCCCATCTCCCCCTCACCCCTTCTCCTTGTCCCTTTGACCTGGGTCCTGCTTACCTTCTTCTGGCAGGGCATGCAGTACGTCAAGTCGGTCCGCTACTTCCTGCCCATCTTTCCCTATCTATCCATGTTCGCCGCTTACCTGGTCGTCAGCGCCTGGGACTGGGCCAAGGTCAAGGGTCGGGGCGCCAAGATCCTGGCCGGCGCCCTGGCCACCCTCGTCCTCGTCGGCGCGCTGGCCTGGGCCTGGGCCTTCCTCCAGATCTACCGCGAGCCCATCACCCGCGTCCAGGCCACCCGCTGGATGTACGAAAACATCGAGTCCGGCGCTACCCTCCACTACCGTGACCTCGATGGCGAGACCGGCCAGTTCCAGATTCCCCTGCCCTCGACCCAGGAATATACCATAGACGGCCGGTGGATCACCAATGCCTTCACCGCACCCCAGGACCTCATCGCCACTACCCTGGTCATGAACAACCTCACCGGCCTCTACGGGCCCGTCGACGGCGCCTTTGAGGTCCAGATCCTTGCCGACCTGGCTGACGAGGTACCCCTCGCCCGGGCGCAGATCGAGGCCACCTTTGGTGGGCCCGCCTCTTTGGCTAAAACCCAAAAGCTCGTCTTCAAGCTCGGAGACGTACCTCTGGCTGAGGGCCAGCACTACTACCTGCAGACCCGGCCACTGAGCGGCGCGCCCCTGGTCAGCAAGGGTGCAGCCATCGCCAACGAGCACTTTGACGACCCGCTACCCTTCAACATGGACGGCCGCGTGGCCTTTGGCTCGGGGTCCTACCGCGGCCTCGACCTGGCCCTCTATAACGAGGACACGCCCGAAGAGCTGGAAGCGGTGCTCGACATCCTCGACGAGGCCGACTATATCAGCATGAGCAGCGGCCGTCTGTGGCAATCCATTCCCCGCCTGCCCATGCGCTACCCCGTCACCACCCGTTACTATGAGCTGCTCTTTGCCGAACAGTTGGGCTTTGAGAAAGCGGCCGAATTCCATTCCTACCCGCGCCTCTTTGGTTTCGAGTTCGACGACACCTGGGCCGAGGAGCAGTTCACCGTCTACGACCATCCCAAGGTACTCATCTACCGCAAGACCGCCGCCTACGACCGCGACCAGGCCCGCGCCCTGCTCAGCGACGGCGTCGACTGGGACAACATTGCCCACTGGCTCAACCCTCGCGACGTGCCCGAGTGGAAGCGTACCCACCAGCAAGAGCAACAGAGCGACCAGGAGGGAGCGGGCGATCTCAAGCTCACCGCGGCGCAGCGGCAGGTGCAGGAGCAGGGCGGCACCTGGTCCAAGATCTTTGACCGGGGCTCTCTGCCCAACCGCTGGCCAACCCTGACCTGGCTCCTCCTGCTCGCCGTCGTCGGCCTGGCCGCGCTGCCCCTCACCCTGGCCATCCTGGGCCAGCTCCCCGACCACGGTTACATCCTGGCCCGTCTGGTGGGCGTCCTGATGCTGGCCTGGCTGGCCTGGGTACTGACCAACTATACCCCCCTGAATTACACGCGGGGCACCATCGCCCTGGCCCTGGCCCTCATCACCTTCGTCTCCTGGGGCTCGCTCATCTTTCCCGGGCAGCGCCGCCGCCTGCTCGACCTGTGGCGCACCCGCCGCGGCCTCATCCTGGCCAGTGAACTCCTATTCCTCGGCTTTTTTGCTCTCATCTGGCTCACCCGCTGGGCCAACCCCAATCTGTGGCACGCCTGGAAGGGCGGCGAGAAGCCCATGGACTTTGCCTACCTCAACGCCGTCATCAAGAGCACCGAATTCCCGCCCTACGACCCCTGGTTCGCCGGCGGCTACCTCAACTACTACTATTTTGGCCAGGTAATGGCTGGCACCCTCATCAAGCTCATCGGCATCGTGCCCGCCGTGGCCTACAACCTCATAGTCCCCGCCTGGTACGCCATGACCGCCATGGGCGCCTTTAGCGTCACCTACAATCTGGTCGCCCGCCGCAGCCAGTCCCAAACTACCCGCGACTGGGAGTCCAAAACTGGTTCGGGGCATTCGCCCCAGCCGGACGAGTCCGAGACCCGGCCCCTGCGCCCTCTCTTTTTCGGCTTTCTGGGCGCTCTCTTTGTGGCCGTGCTCGGCAACCTGGGCCAGTTGCCCAACCTCCTGGTCAAGCTGGGCGAGGGCATGGTCCAGTCCTTCCAGAGCACCATCCCCGGCCTGGCCGGACTGGTCCGCGTCACCGTCGGCACCTTCGAGATGCTCTTTAACGGCCGCGTCCTGCCCATGCGTCCCGACGAATGGTACTGGAATGCCAGCCGCGCCATTCCCGCCGGACCCTACGAGGCCGTTATCACCGAGTTTCCCTTCTTCACCTTCCTCTTTGCCGATCTGCATGCCCACCTCATCGCCATGCCCCTCACCTTCCTGTCCCTGGCCATCGCCCTGGCCGTCATCGTGGAAGCCGCGGGCCCGCGAGAAGTCGCGGGCACGCAAGAAACTGCGGGGCCGCAAGAAGGTGGCTGGCAGGGCCTCATCCGCAGGCTGGCGACCCTGTTCCTTTGGGCGCTGGCCATCGGTGCCATGCGCACCACCAACACCTGGGACGTTCCGCCCCACCTCATCATCGTCTTTGGCGCCCTCGTCATCGCCGAGGCCACCAGAGCATTCGCATCCAGACCACAACACCCGGTACGCCATCCCGATCCAGAGTTTGTACAAGGTGTAAATGACGTATCTGTCATTGCGAGCGCAGCGAAGCAATCTCTACCTCCAACCACCCACCGCTGGCTCCGACTCCTCTTTTCCGTTGCCTGGCAATTCGCCCTCGTCTTCCTCCTGAGCTGGACCCTCCTCTACCGCCCCTTCTGGGACAACTATGGCTCGTTCTACAACAGCCTCGCCCTCTGGACCGGGACCCGCTCTGTGCTCTGGGCCTACCTCGTCGTCCACGGCCTCTTTCTCTTTGCTATCATCAGCTATCTCTGCGCCCGTGTGCTCGGCGACTGGCGCCAGGACCCGCTGCTGCGCCGCGTAGCGCTGACCCTCCGCTACCGCCGTCGCCGCCGCCTGCGCGACGTGGCCCGCATCGCCGGCGTCCGCGGCCTGCCCGTCACCAGGCTCCTCTGGGTCCTGCTTGCCCTCCTCATCCTCCTCGAACTCGCCTTCATCATCCCCGGGCTCTTTTCCTTCGCCCGGCCCCTGGCCGGTACCGTCGAGGCCGGCGCCTACGTCTATCGCGGCCTGGCCGTCTTTGCCCTGGGCCTGCCCCTGGCCGTCCTGGGCCTGCTGCTGCTCTTCCGCCCCCGTATCTCGCCCACCGAACGCTTCTGGGTCTACCTCGTCCTCTTGGGCCTGGCCATGACCCTCGGCGTCGAACTCGTCGTCCTCCAGGGCGACATCGGCCGCATGAACACCATATTCAAATTCTACGTCCAGGTCTGGCTCATCTGGGGCGTCACCGCCGCCGCCGCCCTGGCCTGGATGGTGCCCCGCTTGTGGAAATGGCGGCAAGGGCGTGTCCTGTGGCTCGCCGTCTTGGCCGTGCTGCTCTTCCTCGCCACCCTCTACCCACCCCTGGCCATCTGGGCCAAGGTCAACGACCGCTTTGACACCGATCTGGGGCCGGGTCTCGACGGCCTGGCCTACATGCAGACGGCCAACTACTGGGATCCCGCCGACGCCCACTATGACCTCAAGTGGGATCTGGAAGCCATCCAGTGGCTCCAGGACAACGTCGCCGGCTCGCCCACCATCATGGAGGGCCACGCGCCCGAGTACCGTTGGGGCGCCCGCTATTCCATCAATACCGGCCTGCCCGCCGTCATTGGCTGGAACTGGCACCAGCGCCAGCAGCGCGCCGGCGCCAACGACCGCGAAGTCTGGGACCGCGTTGGCGACGTCGCTACCTTCTACAATACAACCTCCCCCGAAGCCGCAAGCCAGATCCTGGACCGCTACAACGTGAGCTATGTCATCTACGGCCCCCTCGAGCGCGCCAACTATGACTCTCCCGGCCAGGAGAAATTCGACCAAATGGTAGCCAGCGGCACCCTACAACCCGTCTTTACCAACGGAAAAGTAACCATCTATCGCGTGACAGAATGACCCACGCATCAGGCAACCCGGAACACGCATCACCTCCGAGTTCTCAAAATCGTGTAATATCCACCAGCTCACCGCATCTTAATCGATGGGAGAGAAAGGACCGCTCGTGGGCCAGAGCGACGACACGGCACAGGACCAGCCCTACGCAGAACGCTACCGCCAATATCTGCCCCGCATCCTCAACTACGTCCGGCTGCGGGTAGACGGCGAAGACCTGGCCCAGGACCTCACCGCCGAGGTCTTTGAGCGAGCCATCTCCAAGCAGCACACGCTGCGCCGCCAGGAAGCCTTTGGCGGCTGGCTCTTTACCATAGCCCGCAATACTGTTGCCGCCCACTACCGCGGCCGCCGCCCGATCCTGTCCCTGGAGCAGGCCGCTGACCAATCAGCCACCCAACCATCGCCCCAAGAAGCCCTCCTGCGCCAGGAGGAACTGGCCCGCCTGCGCGCCGCCCTGTCCACCCTCTCCGACCGCGAGCAAGAGATCATCCGACTCAGATTCCTCGGCGGCCTGGGCAACAAAGAGATCGCAAAAGTCCTGCACCTCCGCCCCGGCCACATAGCCGTCATCCTCTACCGTGCCCTACAAAAACTGCGTACCCAACTCGAACCCGACGACAAAGCCTGACCGGCAACGCAGAACCCGTTCGGAGTGCGCGCTCATGGTGTTTGACTACCTAAATGGGTAATTGGGTTCATTTGAACACGCAACAGCCCAATCACGTCATTCT
Organism: uncultured Chloroflexia bacterium; assembly: GCA_963700285.1. Lineage (GTDB taxonomy): Bacteria > Chloroflexota > Anaerolineae > JAAYZQ01 > JAAYZQ01 > CAWANP01. The sequence continues at coordinate 1,560,390 of CAVOXA010000010.1, forward strand.
GAGCCGGAGCGCAGCGGAGGCGAAGAATCTCCACTTACTCAAGTGGAATAACTTGAAAAGCGCAGAAGAGATTCTTCGCTACGCTCAGAATGACGTACATGTAGTATTGCCCGATTAATTCGTCAAAGTCCATCAGCGCGCCTCACCAGCGCCCATCCACAAGCAGCTCAGGCTCCACCCGTGGTTCAAACGAAAAAACGGGGTACCCAACCTTAGCCTTGTTTTCCTTTGCGTTCTTTGTGCCTTTGCGGTAAAGTCTTGTACCGTCAGTACACTCAAAACTAGAAACCAAGGGAGAAACACCCGTGTCAAACATCCTATGCATCGGCGCCGGCCACGTTGGCGGCCCGACCATGGCCGTCATCGCCAAGCACTGCCCACAGCACCGCGTCGTCGCCGTCGATATCAACGCCGAAAAGATCGCCGCCTGGCAGTCCGATCGACTGCCCATCTACGAACCCGGCCTCAAAGAAACCGTCCTCAGCGCCCGGGGCCGGAACCTCTTTTTCTCCACCGAGATCGAGCGCAACATCGCCGAGGCCGACATCATCTTTGTCAGCGTCAACACGCCCACCAAAACCTTTGGCCACGGCGCGGGCAAAGCCGCCGATCTGCAATACTGGGAAAAAACAGCCCGCCAGATCCTGGAAAACTCCACCTCGCCCAAAATCGTCGTAGAAAAAAGCACCCTGCCCGTGCGCACCTCCGAGGCCATGGAGCGCATCCTCAACTCCAACGACAAGGGCCTCTTTTTCGACGTCATCTCCAACCCCGAATTCCTGGCCGAGGGCACCGCCATCCGCGACATGGAGGACCCCGACCGGGTGCTCATCGGCGGGCGGGAAACCGCATCGGGCCAGGTGGCCGTCCAGGCCATCGTCGACATCTATGCCCAGTGGGTGCCCCGCGACCGGATCATCACCACCAACCTGTGGTCCAGCGAGCTGTCCAAGCTGGCGGCCAACGCCTTCCTGGCCCAGCGCATCTCCTCCATCAACGCCATCGCCAACCTCTGTGAAAAGACTGAGGCCGACGTCTCCGAGGTAGCCCACGCCATCGGCACCGATGACCGCATCGGCCCCAACTTTTTGCGGGCCAGCGTCGGCTTTGGCGGCTCCTGCTTCAAAAAAGACATCCTGAACCTGGTTTACCTCTGCGAGTATTACGGCCTATTTGAGGTGGCGGCCTATTGGGAACAGGTCGTCAAGATGAACGAGTACCAGAAAACCAGCTTTGTCGCCAAAATGGTCGACGCCATGTTCAACACCGTCGCCGGCAAGCGCATCGCCCTCTTTGGCGCCGCCTTCAAAGCCAACACCAGCGATACCCGCGAATTCCCCGGCCATCGACATCTGCCTGGAATTGCTGGAAGAGCAGGCCCAGATCGTCATCACCGACCCCTACGCCCTGGACAACGCCCGCGAGGCCCTGGGCGAGGCCGCCGAAAACGTAATCTTTGAGCCAGATCCCTACACGGCCGCCCGGGGCGCCCATGCCATCGCCATCCTCACCGAATGGCACCAGTTTGTCGAGCTGGACTATGAGGCCATCCAGACGGCCATGATCCAGCCCGCCTTTATCTTTGACGGCCGCAACATACTGGATCACAAGGCGCTCCACGACCTGGGCTACAACGTCTATGCCATCGGCAAGCCGCCGCTCACCCACTTTTCCGGTGCATAGCGTTCTGGCTTGGTAGGGTACGCATGCCACAGAGGCAAAGATGAGAACAAGCAGCACCGAACAATACCACGCCGAGCAAGTTTCCGCAGCCATCGACGGCCTGATCCACGGCCTCGGGGGCAAGCCGGGCCAGGCCCATCCAGGCAGCCAGCCCGCGACCACGGATCCCATCGACGCCGGCCTGCTGGACACTGCCCAGCAGTTGGCCCGCCTGCCATCGCTGCTGGGTCCGGTAGATCCCACGTTGGAGCAGCGGGTCATGCGCCGGGTCCGCGGCGCGGCCGTGCCTGAACGACCACGCCGCTTCAGGTTGGGCTGGGCCGCCGCGGGTTTGGCCGCCATCTTGCTGACCCTGGCCTTCCTCACCCCGCAGGGCCAGACCGCCCTGGCCAGTTTCATGGCCGTCTTTGACCTGGGTCGCACCGAGGTCCGCATCACCCCGGTCAATACCCCGTCGACGCTGCGCGCCACGGCAGCCGGCGAGGGCAGCACCGTCCAGGAGCACCTGACCCTGGGCGAGGCCCAGGCCCTGGTCCCTTTCACCATCCCGCGGCTGGCCTACCTGCCCTCGGGCTACAGCCTGCGCCAGGTAACCAGCCATACCTATCCCGACCTGCCCGCCTGGATCCCGCAGCCCTTCTTCGTCGAACTCGTCTACGGCGACAGCGCCGGTGGCCAAGCCACCCTGCGCGTCTATCCCATCATGTTGGGCGACCACGCCAGCATCTCCGGCCTGAATCTCGAGGCCGCTCCCATCCAGGGCGTGCAGGACGTGGACGTGAACGGACAGGCTGGCGTCCTCCTCCAGCTCGGCACCCAGGAGCACCAGACCGCCTGGCAAGAGATCGTCTGGGAGCAGGACGACCTGATCCTGGCCCTCTATGGCGCCAACCTGACCGAAGCCGACCTCTTGCGCATCGCCCGCTCGGTTCGATGAGAGAGAATTCACCAGAGACAGAGGACAGAGATTCGTTTTGGGGAGCAACCTAGCGTGTCATCCTTCACTCACCACAGACCAGACTTCAGTACACCCATCCAATCCCCTGCTCGATACTGTGCGAAAACACTCGTGCTGGACCCGATCCCCGCACTTTGGGGACACAGTCCAGCACCTGCGCCCACGAATCGGCGGACTGTGGTCCGCCTGGAGCTGGTGAGTGGATTTTCACACAGTCTGGCTCGCGGTGGACCACAGTCCACCGCACAGGGGCACACATATAACAAAGCTCTTACAAAAAACCTCCGTGCTCTCTGTGTCTCTGTGGTTCGCTACGAACTGAGGCGGCCACCATGCTAAGCGTCGTCATCTGGTGGTTGTGGATGCTGGTCATCGGGCTGGCAGCGCTGCCGCTGGCCCATCGCTTCTTCCGGCGGTTCCCCGGCCGGGGCTATGCTTTCGCCCGCCCCCTGGGGCTGCTGCTGACCACCTACGTGCTGTGGTTGGGGGGCTCCCTGGGCCTGCTGCGCAACAGCCTGGGCGGCGCGCTGTTCAGCATCCTGGCCGTCGCCGTGCTTTCCATCGTCATCTACCGGCAGGGCCGCGCCGCCGATGAGCCCGGCCTCCTGGATTGGCTGCGGGCCAACGGGCGCCTGGTGCTGGCCGTCGAGCTGCTCTTTGCCGGAGCGCTGGCCCTCTGGTCCCTTCTGCGCGCCTACAGTCCCGATCTGACCACCGCCGGCGGCGAAAAGTTCATGGAGATCATGTACCTGAACAGCATCGGCCGCAGCGAGTACTTTCCCCCCCACGACGCCTGGCTGGGCGGCTATGGCATCAGCTACTACTATTTTGGCTACGTGATGATGGCCATGCTGGCCCGGCTCTCGGGCTTCCCGGCCCACCTGGTCTTTAACGTTGGATTGGCCAGCCTCTTTGCCCTCACCTGTACCGGCGCCTTCGGGCTGGTGTACAATCTGGTAGCCGGCACGCCGAGGGCCGCAGGGGCTGAGGGAGACGACGTCAAGCATAGGAGTCCTATCCTCTGGGGTATTTTGGGCGCCATCCTCGTCGCCGTCATGGGCAACCTCCAGGGCTTTCTGGAGACGCTCTACGCCGGCCGGCTGTTGCCCCAGCGCTTCTGGCAGTGGCTCGATATCCAGGACATCAACATACCCTTCGATCCCGCCATAGCCCCCAGCTTTGTGCCCACGAGATCCGGTTGGTGGTGGTGGCGCGCATCCCGCGTCATCCACGACCTGGATCCCCTGGGCGATTCGATGGGCATCCAGCCCATCGACGAATTCCCTGGCTTTAGCTTTCTTCTGGGCGACATGCATCCCCACGTGCTGGCCCTGCCCTTCGTGCTACTGGCCCTGGCGCTGGCCCTGAACGCGCTGCTGTGGGGGAAGGACAGCGTTGAGGCCCCAGTGGGAAGACGGCGGTGGATGGCGTCGCTCAAGCAACCGCCCGCAGGGCTGGGTATCTTGTTCGTATCGCTTTGCCTGGGGGCACTGTCCTTTCTCAACACCTGGGACTTTCCCATCTACTGGTTGGTTTTCCTGGTCGCCTATGGGCTGGGGCGGTGGGACCATTATGGGCAGATCAATCGCTCTCTCGCCAGGGACATGGCCATGACAGGCGGGGCCGTGGCCGTCTTGGGCTTTCTCCTCTACCTGCCCTTCTACATTGGCTTCCAATCACAGGCAGGTGGGCTCCTGCCGACCATCTATGTGGGCACCCGTTTCCGGCAGTACTTTGTCATGTTTGGCCCCTTTCTGGTGGCCGTTGCAGGTCTGCTGGCGGTTTTGGTTCTGCGCCTAAAGCAGGAGATACCGGGCCGGCGCCTGCTCGGTAGATGGGCTGCCTGGACCGCCGCTCTTCTCCTACTGCCGCTGCTACTCATGCTTCTCATCGTGGTCACCCTGCTGCTTACACCTCAGGGCCGGGATATGCTGGAGGGCGTCCGCCGCATTCCCGCTGTCTATGAGATCGTCGGTGACGCATCGTGGGGGATCTTGATGGCCCGCCTGCTGGGGGTCAAACTCCGTACCTGGGTTATGCCCCTGGTCGTCGCCGCGATGGCTGCGCTGGGCGCGGTCCTGCTATACTACTCTGGCCCTCGAGCTCCCACCCCGGAGAGAACAGAACCCAGCCACACGGCTGTACCATCCACGCCCCCAACTACCTCCTCGCATGAGGGACCAGCCCTGAGCCAATCTGCGGGATGGCTCCACTACCCGAGCGTGCGCTTTGTATTGCTCTGCGCCGTCGCCGGCCTGCTGTTGACCCTCAGCGTAGAGTTCTTTTATCTGACCGACAATTTCCGGGTGCGCATGAACACCATCTTCAAGTTCTACTTTCAGGCCTGGGTGCTGATGGCCATCGCCTGCGCATTTGCTGTCTATTGGCTGAGCCGCAGGAAGAGCTGGCTTCGCTCAGCCTTGCAGGTCACCTTCTGGCTGCTCTTTGTCATGGCCATGTTCTACCCGGTACTGGGCAATGTCAGTCGGGCGGGAAATTTCGACCACTCGCCCACCCTGGACGGCACCGCCTATCTGAGTGGCAGCCAGCCCGACGACCATGCCGCGGTTGCCTGGCTGAACGAAAACGTGGACGGTGCGCCCATCATCCTTGAAGCGCCAGGTACCGGGGGCAGTTCCTACGTCTACGAGGGACGGATCGCAGCGCTGACGGGCCTGCCCACGCTCCTGGGCTGGGCCGGCCACGAGGGCCAGTGGCGCGGCAGCTATGACGTCCAACGTGCACGCGAACCAGATATCGAGACCATTTATAGCACACTCGATCTCGAGCAGGCTTTGACCCTGTTGGACAAATATGATATAACCTACGTCTACGTCGGGCAGTTGGAGCGCACCAAGTACGACGCCAGGGCACTGGACAAGTTCAGGCAATTCATGGACATAGTTTACCAAAAAGGCAACGTGACGATCTATAAAACGGGAAACTAGGAAACAGGTCCCTTTGTGAGCGCGGAACACCAATTCACAGATCACGAGTCAACAGACCTGCGAGTGACAAGGGATGAGTGACGAACCGAAAGCCAAGAATGATACACAGAGTGCATTGACGGTAGAACGGGCAGCCTGGATCGTTGTAGGCTTGCTAGCAGCGGGCTTGCGCTTGTTCCAACTGGGCCTGCGCCCATTAGGCGAGGGGGAGGCCGCGCAGGCACTGGCGGCCTATCGCTTTACCCAGGGCGCAGAACAGATAGCACCGGCCGGCGCCATCCCGGCGCTGTTCACGGCCAACGTCATCGGGTTCTCTCTGATGGGCGCCAGTGACATGGTCGTCCGCCTGCTACCCGTATTGGCCGGCTTGATCCTTGTCCTCCTACCTTATGGGGTGCGCCATCGCCTGGGGCGGGGAGGAGCACTGGCGGCGGCACTGCTACTGGCTTTTTCGCCGTCGGCCGTCTACTTTTCGCGGAGCCTGGACAGCGCCATTGTGGTTGCTGCCTGTGGCCTGGCATTGGTCGTGGGATTGATCAACTACCTTGACACCCGCCGGCCGGCTTTCCTCTATGCCGCGGCAGTCGCCCTGGGGGTGGGGCTGTGCGCTGGCCCCGGTACATTTACCCTGCTTCTGATCTTTGCTCTCTTTGGGCTGGCACTCTATCTTGGTGCCAGATTCCTGGGCCGGACGAGCGGCTGGTCTTCGTTGGTCGCAGCCTGGTCGGACCTGCATGGCGGCAAGGGGTTGCTGTCCAAGACGGCCATCGTACTGGCCGCAGCCTTGGGTCTGACAGCGACAACCCTTGTCCTGCACCCGGCCGGCATTGGCAACGCCGCGGACCTATTGGCTACCTGGGCTCGGGGCTTTCTGCCGGAGCCGGGCGGCCAGCCCTTCATCTACCCGCTGTTGCTTCTGCTGCGCTATGAACCGCTCATCCTGCTACTGGGTTTGGTCGAGGCAGGCTGGGTCATGCTGCGCAGCCGGGCCGATCCTTGGTGGTCCGCCCAGCCCAGATCAACTTTCCCTAACACGGCTTTCCTCACCTTCTGGGTGATAGCGGCATGCCTCATCATTCTGCTGGCCGGCCACAGACCCGCTGGCAACGTCCTGCTGGTGGTGGTTCCCGTGGCCTTGCTGGCCGGACAGGGAATCGAACGCGCCTGGCGGTGGGTGAGCAGGCGTGAACTCTGGCCATCAACCGCCCTGTTTGCAGCAGTGGCCCTCGGCGTGCTGGCTTTCTTTTACCTGCAGTTGGGCTTTTACAGTCACGCCAGTCCCACCAGTGCGATGCGCATCGCAGACCTCACGCTCTATACCATGTCCACCCACCTGATCTTGGTTTCTGTATCGCTGCTGCTGTTGATCGCCCTGGGCGCCATTGTCTGGATCTGGCGCGGCCCGGAAATCGTGGTTGCCGGTGGTTGGGTGACCATCCTGGTGGCCCTGGGACTGCTCGGGTTCCAAGCCATGTGGGGGCTGAACTTTGCCCATGCCAGCGATCCCCGCGAGTTGATGATCTCAGAAACCACAGCCCCGGAGATACGGGATATGGTCGTCCAGATGGAGGCTCTCTCACGAGAAAAAGCCGGGGATACCCACACACTGCCGATTACGACGGATGCAGCCACGGGGCCGGTGGTTGCCTGGTATCTACGGGCATTCAGGGACCAGACGGTAGTGGAGGGTCTGTCCGATCCACCCAGCACGCTGGCCGCTGTAACCCTGGTCATGGAAGATCCTCCCATTGGCGAGACGTTCCGGGGTCAGGGCTTTCCCTTGCGGACCCAATGGCTCTTCCCCCAACTGCAGCAGGGAGCATGGGCCCAGTGGGGTCAGGAGCTGGCCGGTTGGCTACTGTTCACAACGGGAGATCAACCCACTACAGATCAAGAGGTGGTGCTCTGGGTAAGAAGTGACCCGTAACTCGGCATTCAGGATTCATCGGCCAGGGTACAGGACTCGTTAGCAGGACTTTTTCATCCGTCGACATTCGTCACAAGAGGTTATCAGGTATGGAAACAAACGACAAGCCATCATTCTTTGACAGACCGTTGGCAGAGGTTCTAAAACCCAACTGGGAAAAGGCCATCTACCTCGTCATCTTTGTCCTGGCTGTGGCCAGCCGCTTCTGGGATCTAGGAGCGCGGGTCATGAGCCACGACGAGAGTCTGCACGCGCTCTATTCCTACTACCTGTACAACGGATCTGGCTACGTCGCACAACCCCATGATGCACGGCCCCTTTCTCTTTCACGCCAATGCCCTGATTTACTTTCTCTTTGGCGACAACGACTTTCACGGCCCGGATTGTACCCGCCCTCTTTGGCGTGTTCATGGTCATGAGCCCGCTGCTGCTGCGCCGCTGGCTCGGTCGGGTGGGGGCTATCATCACCGCCATCTTGCTGCTGATCTCGCCCTCGTTTCTCTACTACTCGCGCTATATCCGCAACGACATCTATATCGCCGTCTGGACCATCGTGCTCATTGCCGCCCTCTTTCACTTCATGCAGGAGCCGCAAGCCGGGCTGGTTCTATATGGGCGCGGCGGTGCTCATGTTGTCGCTGGCAACCAAGGAGAATGCCTACATCTTTGGCTTCATCGGCCTGCTCTATATCATCGAGGTGTATCCTCTGGGAAAGGGTCAGCCGCCGGAATCAACTCTGGCTCTACATTGGCGGCGCGGCGCTGAGCCTGGTTTTGTTGCTCGCGGCCTATTTCCTGGGACGCTCGCCGGGAGAAGCGGCCGAGGCCGCCGAAGGGGTCGCAGGCGTGCCAGAAGCTAGTACTAAGCGTTGTCACCGTGGTGGGAGGCACTCTGCCAGCGGTCCTGATCAGCGCCAGTCTGATCCGCTCTCGCCATCCCACGGCCCAGCAGCATCGAAGAGGCGCTCCGTTCGCTTTCCTGGCAGGATTGGCTCATCGCCCTCGTCGTCATGTTTGTCATCTATGCCCTGCTGTTCACCACCTTTTTTACCAACCCGGTAGGACTGGGCACCGGCGTCTTTGGCTCCATCAGCTACTGGCTGGCCCAGCAAGAGGTCCAGCGAGGCGGACAGCCCTGGTATTACTATTTCCTTGTACTGACCATGTACGAGCTTTTTGCCATTCCTGTTCAGCTCAATTGCTACGGTATTCTACCTGGTTCGCAGCCTGCTGCCGCAGCCTGAGGAGGCGGGAGCCCGGCCCCTTCTGATGAAATATTGCCATCCGAGGCACAGCCCTCCGAAGAGCGACTGCTAGAGGATCCAACCGCAGTTGAGGGCATGCCCGCCGCTCAACCGGAACGCGATGGTTTGCTTTCAAATGCCTCCGACGCCCGCTTTGTCGCCTTTTTGATCTTTTGGAACATCAGCACACTCTTTATCTATAGCTGGGCCGGGGAAAAGATGCCTTGGCTGGTCCTCCATCCGGTTCTACCCATGATCGTGCTCACCGGCAAGTTTGCCGGGGACCTGTTCGAAAAAGTGGATTGGCGGGCTGTCTGGCAGCGTGGCGGGGCATTGCTGGCCCTGTTGCTGCCCATCACGCTCTTTGGCCTGGTTACCTTGGTCAAACTACAGCCCTTCCAGGGCCTTTCGATCTTTAAGCTGCAGGAGACGGGCAACTGGCTCGCCGCGCTGTTGGTAACGCTGTTGTTGCTGGCCCTTACGGTGGTGGTCATCAGGCGGGTGGGGGCCAGATACTCGCATCCTGGTCACCCTGGGTACCCTGTTGATCTTTTTAGGGTTCTTTACCGTGCGCTTTGCCTGGATGGCAGCCTATATCAACTATGACTATGCCACAGAACTCCTGGTCTATGCCCACGGCGCCGCCGATGCCAAACCTACCATGAACGAGATAGCCGACATCTCCCAACGCACAGTAGGCGACAAGATGATCGAAGTAGCCTACGACAGCGACGTGACGTGGCCGCTAGAGTGGTACATGCGCGAGTATCCCAACCAAAAGTTTTACGGCGAAACACCCACCCGCGAGAACCTGGACGTGCCCGTCGTCCTGGCCGGGGACAAGACCGATTCCAAGGTCCAGCCCTTCCTGGGCGACCGCTACTATCGTTTCAAGCGGCGGTTGGTATGGTGGCCCAACCAGGAGTATATGGGCCTGACCTGGGAGCGGATCGGCGACATCCTGACATCGCCGGAAAAGCGCGAGATCCTGTGGAAGATCCTCTACTTTCGCGAGTACCCGCGCACCCCCGACGATTGGTACCACGTCCACAATATGTACCTCTATGTGCGCAAGGACGTTGCCCAGCAGCTCTGGGACTTATGGCGCCGTGCCGCCGGAAGCCATCGAGATGCTGCCTGACCCCATAGGTCGAGGCCACGCCAGGAGCTGCTCACTGAGCAGGTGTGGGGCACGGTGGGCACCGATGCCGGCCTGTTCAACCACCCCCGGGGCGTGGCCGTTGGGCCAGAAGGCAACGTGTACGTGGTGGACTCGGACAACCACCGGGTACAGGTTTTTGACGCCAGCGGCACCTTCCTGCGGTAGTGGGGCAGCAACTGCAACCTGGCCACCGGCACCGGCTGCGTCGATCCGGATGGCGATGGGCCGTTGGCCATGGGCGATGGCCAGTTCCAGGAACCGTGGGGCATCACCGTCTCCAAGACTGGGCGCGTCTACGTTACCGATACCTGGAACCATCGCATCCAGGTCTTTGACTCGGAAGGTACCTTCCAGGACAAGTGGGGAACCTATGGCCAGACCGATACCGCGACGAGCCTGCTGTACGGACCCCGCGACATCGCCATCGACGATTCGGGCCGGATGTTCGTTACCGATACAGGCAACAAGCGTATCATGGTCTTTGCCCAGAATGGCAGCTACTTGGATCAGTGGGGCGGGGGCGGCATGCTCCGGGCCAGTTTGAGGAACCGGTGGGCATTGACGTAGGCGCGGAAGGCAACATCTATGTGGCCGATACCTGGAACCAGCGGGTTCAGGTCTTTGACAGCGATCTGGTTCCCCTGCGTGAGTGGCCGGTGGAGGCCTGGTACGGCGAGTCGGTGCTGAACAAGCCCTATCTTGCCGTGGATGACCAAGATCGGGTGTACATCACCGACCCGGAGGGCTACCTGGTCATCGTCTACAGCAACGAAGGGGAGCTGCTGGCGACCTTTGGCCAGTTTGGCTACGACGACGCGTCTTTCGCCCTACCCACCGGCATCGATGTGGATGGTGAGGGCTATATCTATGTGACCGACACCGACGGGCAGCGGGTGATGAAATTCGAGCCGTTGCCCTGAGGTACATCGCCGCAGCCTGAGATAGTACAGCCCTCTGATGGAACGGTGCCCGGGTGTTTTCACCCGGGCGCCGTTCTCGTGTGCAGCCTCCCGATGAGGCGTACACGGGGGGCTTGTACCCACCATTCATCGCACACCCTGGCATAGGCCTGTCCCCCTGCCTGTGCTGCGTAACTGCCTCGTATGGAACACCCAAGGCCGTCCAGAATTCCGCACGAAACTCTCGCACAAAACTCACACAATTGCTATAGATCCAGATACCGATTCCGAATATAATAGAGTAGTACGTCCAGATTGTCGAGATCAGGAGGATCCAACAGCAGCAAGAGCTGAACCACGGTGGTGCCAGATATCGATCCGGTCCGAAGGGTGCTCCCATCGCGTTCTTGCCAGGGTGTGGAGCTCCTATCACCATTCCCTTGCCCTCAACAAGTGGATCGCCGTTCCGGCCCGTACATTGGAGCTATGGCGCACCTGTACCACAAAACGACATTGGAGCAGTCCGACGACCTGGAAGCGTGGCCGGCGGAGGAGGCCGGAAGAGGGGGTGGTCAATGAAACGCACGACGATGGCAGTTGCCCTGATCGGCCTGCTCCTACTGGCTGGGTCGGCACTCGCCCAGACGGGTAGAAGCTTTGACCTGTCGTGGCACACGGTGGACGGAGGTGGGGCCTTAAACCTGACGGGTCTCTCAGACCCGTCAGGTTTTGGTTTTGCGCTGGGCGGGACGACGGGCCAGCCCGATGCCGGCCTGCTGTCGGGCGGAGGCATGACCCTCGGTGGTGGATTCTGGGGTGGGGGGGCCGCCGTCCTGCCACCGCCAGGTGGGTACGAGGTCTATCTGCCTGTCGTGCAAAAGTGAGTGGGCAGAGATGCAAGGGTTGAGGCTCTGCGTCTCTTGGCAGCCGCGAATCTCGAAATGGTAAAGAGCCCTTGAGCAAGAAAAGGAGGAGAAAGATGGCAGGGAAACAGATGATCGGCAGCGTGACGCTGGTGGTGCTGCTACTCAGCTTGGTGGCTGGCGCCACCTTTGCCCAGGACCAGGCGCCTGTGAGGGCGCCCCTGGCCCCGGCCTTTACCTACCAGGGCCGGCTGGCGGACGGCAGCGGGCCGGTGACGGACACCTGCGATTTTGCCTTCCGCCTCTACGATCAGGCGGGCAGCGGCAGCCCACCCACAGGGGGCACGCTCCTGGGCACAGAGACGGCCAAGGGGGTGGCCGTGGTCGGCGGCCTGTTCACTGTTTTCCTGGACTTTGGGGCAGGGGCCTTCCAGGGCCAGGCGCGGTGGCTGGAGGTGGAGGTGGATTGCGGCGATGGCGGAGCGACGCTGAGCCCGCGGCAAGCGCTGACGGCAGCGCCCTATGCGCTGTGGGCCGTGGGGGCGGGCAGCGCGCCGTGGGGGGGTCTGAGCGGGGTTCCGGCGGGCTTTGCCGACAGCCAGGACAACGATGCGCTGGGCGGGCTGCGGTGCGGCAGTGGGCAGGTGCCCCAATGGGATGGCAGCGGCTGGGTGTGCGCCGGCGGGGGCACGGCCTACAGCGCCGGGACGGGTCTGCGCCTGGCAGAGGCCAAGTTCAGCCTGTCGACGAGCTACCGCCTGCCCCAGACCTGTGCCGATGGCGAGATCGCCCAATGGGACAAGGCCAACGAGGTTTGGGTCTGCGGCACGGACGACGCGGCAGGCCACACGGCAGGCAACCAGCTCAGGCTGGAAGGCACGGCTTTCCACGTGGTGGAGGGCGCGGGTTCAGGGTTGGATGCGGACCTGCTGGATGGGCAGGAGGGCGCCGCCTACCAGGCGCGGGTGAGTGGCGCCTGCCCGGCGGGCCAGAGCATCCGCGTCGTCAACGCCGACGGGACGGTGGTCTGCGAGGCGGACAACGATAGCGGCGGGGACATCACCGCCGTGACTGCCGGGACCGGGCTCAGCGGGGGTGGGGCAAGCGGGGCGGTGACGCTGTCCGCCGACACAACCTATGTGCAGCGGCGGGTGAGTGGCAGTTGCGCGGCAGGCAGCAGCATCCGCGTGGTACAGGCCGACGGAACGGTGATCTGCGAGACGGACGACACAGGGGTGAGCGGCTCGTTCTGGTCGCTGGCGGGCAACGCCAGCACCACGCCAGGTATAGATTTCCTGGGAACGACCGACAACAAGGCCTTGGAGCTAAAGGTGAATGGCGAGCGTGCGCTGCGCCTGGAACCGGCGGCGGCAAGCCCCAACCTGATCGGGGGCCACAGCTCCAACCTCATCGGCAGCGGGGTAGCTGGCGCCACCATCGGCGGCGGGGGGAGCGCCGGCGCCACCAACCGCGTGCGCGGCCCCTACAGCACGGTCGGCGGGGGCGAAAACAACGAGGCTGGCGCGTCCTTCGACGGGGGTGTGAATTCTTTTGCCACGGTTGGTGGAGGCGACACCAACACCGCCAGCGGCGGAGCCGCTACCGTCGGCGGAGGTGAGAGCAACGAAGCAGCGGGCTCCCACGCCACGGTCGGCGGGGGCCAGGGGAACTCAGCCCTCAACACCCATGCCACAGTCGGCGGCGGTTTTGGAAACACGGCGAGCAACTCCTACACCACCGTGGCAGGGGGCGGGGGCAACGACGCCGGGGCTTCAGGTGCTACTGTGGGCGGTGGCACAGAGAACATTGCCAATGGGAGCAGGGCTACTGTAGGGGGGGAGAATGGAACCAAGCCCTCTCCAGCCATACCACCGTATGTGGCGGCCGAGAGAACGAGGCCAGCCAGGAAAGTGCCACGGTCGGCGGGGGCGCGGGCAACACGGCTAGCGGAAAATATGCCACCGTCCCCGGAGGATCTATGAATCTGGCCGCCGGCCAGTATAGCTTTGCCGCCGGTCAGATGGCCCAGGCCAACAACCAGGGCTGCTTCGTCTGGAGCGACGCCATTACGGGCTATACCACCTGCAGCACCGACAACCAGACTATCTTCGGCTCTACCGGCGGCTTCTACATCTACACCAGCACCGGTAGTCCACCCTCGGGCCTGTATCTTGCCGCCTCAGGCAGCGCCTGGAATGTGCACAGTGACCGCGAGGCCAAGGAGAACTTGGAGGCCGTGGACAATCAGGCCCTCCTGGCCAGACTGGGCCAGATACCTATGACAACTTGGAACTACAGAGCTCAAGACCCATCCATCCGCCACATTGGGCCGATGGCTCAGGATTTCAATGCGCTGATTGAGGGCCTGGGCGGCGAAGGAGAGGGCTACATCAACAGCCTCGACGCCGACGGCGTGGCGTTGGCTGCCATCCAGGGCCTGTACATCCAGAATCAGGAACTCTCGGCTGAGAACGCGACACTTTGGCAGCAGATGGATGACCTGGAGGCGAGGCTGGCGGCCCTGGAGGCGATACTGGCGGCGCAGGCCGCGACAGGGGGCGAACAATGAAACGCACAGCGATGGCTGCAGCTTTCATCGCTCTCCTCCTGCTGGCTGGCTCGGCCCTGGCTCAGACCGGTGGCGACTATGACCTGTCATGGTACACGGTGGACGGCGGCGGCGCGCTGGATCTGGTGGGGCACCCAGAGCCATCGGGCCCTGGGTACACGCTGGGCGGGACGACGGGCCAGCCCGATGCCGGCCTGATGGCGGGCGGAGGCTTGACCCTCGGCGGTGGATTCTGGGGTGGTGGGGCCGCTCCGCCGCTACCGCCCGGCGGGTACGAGATCTATCTGCCTGTCCTGCTAAAGTAGGTGGGCAGGCAGGCATGCAGGGCGTGAGACTTCAGACCCCGAGAGCCAGCAGTCGTGAAAAAGGCACAGCACGCTCGAGTGCGAAGAGGAGGAGAAAGATGACGAGAAAACAGATGGTCGGTACTGTGACGCTGGTGGTACTCTTGCTCAGCCTGGTGGCCGGCGCCGGCTTTGCCCAGGAGGGGGTGACCGTGGGGGCACCTCTGGCCCCGGCCTTTACCTACCAGGGCCGGCTGGCGGACGGCAGCGGGCCGGTGACCGGCACTTGCGATTTCACCTTCCGTCTGTACGACCAGGCGGGCAGCGGCAGCCCACCCACAGGGGGCACGCTCCTGGGCATGGAGACGGCCAAGGGGGTGGCGGTGGTCGGCGGGCTGTTCACTGTCTTCCTGGACTTTGGGGCAGGCGCCTTCCAGGGCCAGACGCGGTGGCTGGAGGTGGAGGTGGATTGCGGCGATGGCGGAGCGACGCTGAGCCCGCGGCAAGCGCTGACGGCAGCGCCCTATGCGCTGTGGGCCGTGGGGGCGGGCGGCGCGCCGTGGGGGGGTCTGAGCGGGGTTCCGGCGGGCTTTGCCGACAGCCAGGACAACGATGCGCTGGGCGACCTGTCATGCGCCAGCGGTGAGGTGCCCCAATGGGATGGGAAAGGGTGGGCCTGTGCCGCCGGGGGTGGAGCCTACAGCGCCGGGACGGGACTGCGGCTGACCGAGGGCAAGTTCAGCCTCTCGACGAGCTACCGCCTGCCCCAGACCTGTGCCGATGGCGAGATCGTCCAATGGGACAAGGCCAACGAGGTTTGGGTCTGCGGCACGGACGACGCGGCAGGCCACACGGCAGGCAACCAGCTCAGGCTGGACGGCACGGCTTTCCACGTGGTGGAGGGCCCAGGCTCCGGCCTGGATGCCGACTATCTCGACGGGCAGGAGGGCGCTGCCTACCAGGCCCGCGTCAGCGGCACCTGCCCGGTGGGCCAGAGCATCCGCGTCGTCAACGCCGACGGTACTGTCGTCTGCGAGACCGACGACGACACCGCCGACCATGGGGCGCTGGCCGGTCTGGCCGACGACGACCACCTGCAGTACTTCCACCTGGCGCAGAACGAGACAGTGGCCGGGCGGCCGGCCTTCAACGGAGGGACGTCGGGTTCGACAGCGCCCTTTAGCGTCGACAGCAACGCGGTGGTGGCGAACCTGAACGCGGACCTGCTGGATGGGCAAGAGGGCGCGGCCTACCAGGCCCGCGTGACTGGCACCTGCCCGGCAGGCCAGAGCATCCGGGTGGTGAACGCCGACGGGACGGTGGTCTGCGAGGCGGACGACGACAGCGGTGGGGACATCACCGCGGTGACGGCCGGGACAGGGTTGGGCGGCGGGGGGTCGGCCGGGGCGGTGACCCTATCGGCGGACACGACCTACCTGCAGCGGCGGGTGAGCAGTACCTGCCCGGCAGGCCAGAGCATCCGGGTGGTGAATGCCGACGGGACGGTGGCCTGCGAGGCGGACACGGATACCACCTACAGCGCCGGGACGGGGCTGGGTCTGACGGGTACGGCCTTCAGTGTGGCGCAGAGCTACCGGTTGCCACAGGGCTGCACCGGTGGCAAGATTGCAGAGTGGAACGGGAGTGCCTGGGTCTGTGCTGACGACGACAGTGGCGGGGACATCACAGCGGTGAACGCTGGAACGGGGCTCAGCGGCGGGGGGACCGAAGGATCGGTGACCCTGTCCGCCAACGTGGACTATTTGCAGCGCAGGGTGAGCGGCACCTGCCCGGCGGGTAGCAGCATCCGCGTGGTGCAGGCCGACGGGACGGTGATCTGCGAGACGGACGACACGGGGGTGAGCGGGTCGTTCTGGTCGCTGGCAGGAAACGCGGGCACGACGCCGGGCACCCACTTTCTGGGGACGACGGACAACAATGCCCTGGAATTCAAGGTGAACAGCGCGCGGGCGCTACGGCTGGAGCCTACGGAGTTGACGCCGAACTTGATTGGGGGCTATTTGGGCAATTCGGCGGATGCTGGTACGCAGGGGTGGTCATTGGGGGTGGCGGAAACCAAGGCGGCATCGTCCGCTGGCCCAGTGTGGGCGGCCCAAATCGAGTCACCGACGGCTACGGTACCATCGGTGGCGGGGTAGGGAACCGGGCGGGTGATGCGGCCGGCGAGGCCTGGGACGCCAGCTATGCCACCGTGGGCGGCGGTGGACGGAACGAAGCTGAGGGTGAAGCGTCCACGGTGGGTGGCGGGGCGTGGAACTGGGCTAGCGGCGCATACTCGACCGTCGGTGGAGGACTGAGCAACAAAGCCACCGCCAATTATGCCACCATCGGTGGCGGTGGCCCCTCTGATGAGGCGGACGCATCTACGTCCAACCGTGTGACCGACAACTATGGCACAATCGGCGGCGGCGGGAACAACGTGGCGGGCGACGAGGCCGGGACAGATGCGCGCTACGCAACAGTGGGTGGCGGTGGCTCGAATCGCGCCAATGCGGCGTACGCGACCGTCCCCGGTGGGCAAGGTGCACAAGCTGACCAGCACGGCCAGATGGCCTACGCCAGTGGCAGCTTTGCCGAGCCAGGTGATGCCCAGGCCGGGCTTTATGTGCTGCGTGCTGAGACAACCCCGGGTGTCGGACGGACCAGGCTATTCTTGGACGGCGCCGGTAAGGAGCTGACAATCGCCAGCGGCCGGACGGTGGCGTTCGACATCCTGGTCGTGGCGCGCAGCGAGGACAGCGAGTCCGCAGGCTACACCATCCAGGGCGTGGTTGAACACCATGCACCTCCGGGAATTAGGTGGGAGTTTCGCTTCGTTGGTACTCCGAGCGTCACTACCCTCGCAGAGGACGATCCGAGCTGGGGATTAGAGATCGAGATCAATTCTCAGGATGGGACATTATCCCTCTGGGCTCTTGGCGAGAGCAGCATCCGCGAGAGCAGCGTCCGCTGGGTGGCTACGGTGCGCACGTCGGAAGTAGCCCAGGAAGTGCCCCCACCCATCCTCCCGTAGGACGGAGGGGTTAACAGTGTTCAATCACCGGCGCGGAGGATTCTGGCTGGTCTTGGCGGCTGCCACGGTCACGCTCCTCCTGACAGGAATCGTCCTGGCCCCAAAAAGGAGGGCCCGAATAACCTGTCCTGGCATACGGTCGACGGCGGCGGGATGATGGATCTGACGGGCCTCTCAGGCCCTACAGGTGTTGGCTATGCGCTGGGCTGGCCAACCGTCCCGCCGTGTGGTCTTCTACCTGCTCCTGATCCTGCGTTAGCGGACCGGGAGATCAGCCGAACACGCAGAGTCACAGGGCAATTGCATTTGTCATTGCGAGTTCATCTATGGCGCGGGGTGCCACTCCATGCGGAAAAACTCGGCCCTCGGGAAGCCGTCATCCTGAGCGTAGCGAAGGATCTCGGTTGGGTGCAAGTGAGAGTCCCTTCGATGCTTCAGGACAGGCATTCGCCTCCGCTGCGCTCTGGCTCAGAACATGTCCTGAGGGCAGCCGAAGGATGACGGGAGTCCAGTTTCTTGGTGGCGTCAGCGACGAAGCAATCCCCAGAATCAGACATAGATTGCTTCACTTTGTTCGCAATGACAAACATTGGAGCCCCAAATGTAATTGCCCTACCCAGAGTGAGTCATGCCGGCCCTTGACAGCCCGCCGGTTCGATGCTATCCTTATGATTGACCTCAGGGCCTTGGGAGGAAAAGGAGCTAACCATGGTGCGTCGCCACCTGAGCAGCACAGGCCATAGCTGGTCCCTGTTTTGGGCCAGGTCTGCTGAGTGGGCCTCTCCTCCACCTTGGCGGGCGCTCGCCTTCCCGGGAGAACAGTCTCCAGCCTGTCCTGGGGATCCAAGCGATGGGTCAGATGGCCTGCGCCACAGATCCAGTTGCATCCAGTCTGAATAGCCCGTCCAGGGTCTATTTGCGGCCCGGCGGGCTTTTTTCGTCCGGCAGAGAGACAATTCTTTCGTACTCAAGGAGGCGTACATGAAGATCGAAGGACTGACCTGGGGAGTTGGGTTGCTCGTTGCCCTGGTACTCTTGTGCTTGGTCCTGGCCGTGCAGCCAGCGACGGCCTACACGCAGGGGACTGCCCCGGCTGAGGGCCCCGATTGCGACAACCCACCCACGGGCGAGCGGGCGCGGCTGCTGGGAGACAGCGAGATCGCCATCACCTGGCGGGCCGACAAGTACAAAAACCTCGCCTACGCGAACATTGACGACGTAGGTGGAAACCTGGCCTGGGGGCATGTCTCGGATGACATGGTCCAGGAGTCCCTCCTCACAGACATCCGCTGGCCGGCGGCTGCTATGGCGGACGTGAACGGCGACGGCAAAGAGCAGATGGTGCTCGCCTATCGGGACAAGGAACAGGGTGTGGGCGCGGCGTTGGTGGTCCCGCACACTGGCGGAACTCCTTCGAGCCTGAGTCTCTGGCTTGGTGGTCTGAGCGATAACCGTCAGGGCAAAAACGTGGCCTGGATCGACGTCGCGGCCGGCAACCTGAATGGGCACACGACCGGGGATAAGGATGACGAGATCGCCCTCGCCTTTGCCGACGACACCAACGCCCTACAGGTGCTGGTGCTGGGTGAGGAGTGGTTCAAAAACATTGGCCCCGAGCCCATGGCGGTCTACCGCGATCCCTCCACGCTGGGCCGGGGAAACGTCAAGTACGTAGCCGTGGCCACGGGGGACCTGGACGGCGATGGCTACGACAACGAGATCGTCGCCGCCTTTCAGGACGGCAGCAAGCACCTCCAGGCCATCATCTTAAAGATGGAAGGAGGTACAGGCAAAGAGGGCACCCTGAAGCTGCTGTGGTCCAAGTCCTGGCAGGACCACTACCGGCAGCCCGACGCGCAGAACGGCAATGCCAAGAACGCCCGGCCCGTCGACGTCACGACGGGCGACATCGACGGCGACTACCGCGACGAGGTCATCATTGGCTTCCGGGACGGCGATCTGCACTTTAGCTCATACGGCACCGCCCAGCTTCTGGTCCTGGACCGCCAGCAAAGCGATGGGTCCTACGACGACAGTACTTTCATCCAGCGCAGCCCTGCCGACCTGTCCTGCTCCTCTCCTTATCCGCCCTCCGTGTCCCTGGCAGCCGGCGACCTGGATGGCGACGGGGCGGACGAGATAGCCCTGGCCTACGCCGGGGTCTGCGCCTGCGGCGGGAAAGCGACGGTCCAGCTTGTGACCTACGAGGGGGCGCAGTTCAACCAGTGGGGCTGGCCAGAACTGACCCTCACAGCTCGCCCTGGCCACTGGCAAAAGCAGGTCGGGACCTCGGGCAAGTTCACCACCTCCGGGCCGAGTCCCTTTTACTACCTGAGCGTGGACGCCGACGATCTGGACCGCGATGGAGAGGCCGAGATCGCGCTGGCCTATACCTCCGACGCGGGGGAGATCATCGTGCAGGCCTTTGACGCGGCCAGCGGCCTAACCCCGGCCGGTTCCATCGCATCCAAGTACAGCGGCGCCGATAAGGTCCAGGAATTTTGGCTGGCCGTGGGGGATATGGACGGGGACAGCCTGTACAGCACCTACACGGGCAACTGTTACCAGGGCAAGGACCTGTACCCTTCGGGCCTGGTCCATGCCCCACCGCACTGGTCGGAGGATGAGCACAACAGCTCCCATGCCGACGCCGAGTTCAAGACGACGCTCAAGACGGAGCAGGGGGAAAAGCATACTAGCGAGACCGGCTATGGCGGCTCGGCGAAACTGGGGCTAGAATTTGCCCACATCGGCTACTCTTCGACCTACGAGTTTGAAAAGTCCGTCGCCAATGAGAACGAGGTGTTGACGGCCATCATCGATTCGGTCGGGTCGGCCACCTGCTCCCCCTTCTCCTGCGGGGACGACGCCTACTTTGAGGCCGTAGGATACAACATGTGCCCCCGCTGGTGCTTTGAGTACAAGGATGATGAAAAGGGCACGCCGATCACGGTCTGTACCCCGCGTCCCGCCGATGAGTGTGAGGCGAACAAGGCCAACATCGATTACTGGTACGGGACCCTGCGGGCCAAGTACCCCGATTCCTGGGTGCCGGTGGGCATGAACCTGGCCAGGAGCAAGCCGGCCGAACAATCCAGCACGGCCTACGATGGCGTGGCCTCGCGGGCCGTGGACGGGAACACCGATGGCGACTATGCCAACGGCTCGGTCACCTTTGCTCAGGAGGGAACCAACCCCTGGTGGCAGGTGGACCTGGGCACAGCGCCCACCATCCACGCCGTTCAGCTCTGGAACCGGACCGATGGCGCCCCAGAGGTCCCGGCGCGGCTGTCCGATTTCTACGTCTTTGTGTCCAAGGATCCCTTTACCTCCACGCTCCCCGACGACACGGTGGCACAGCCGGGAGTGTGGCACTACCACCACCAGGAGGCGTCCGGGCAGCTGACGACCATCACCTTCAACGAACTGTTGGATCCCAGCGGCAATGCCCCCGAGGGGAGCGAGCAGGTACAGGGCCGCTACGTGCGCGTCCAGTTGGCGGGCGGCTACCGGAACCCCCTCTCCCTGGCCGAGGTCCAGGTTTGGGGCGCCCTGAGGGACGTGGATCAATGGCCTACCGAAAAGCCGGTGCCGGACCCGGACGGAGAAATCTTCACCATCAAACTGCGCGACGGGAGCCAGCAGGTGGTCGACGGCCAGCACGTCTATAGCTGGCAGGGCGCCAAGCTGGGCGTCAATCCAGGCGGCGCCGCAACCTGGAGCACGGCCCAGGATCAAACCTGGGAACAAGCCACGGAATGGAGCACGGCAGCGACGAGCAAGCTCGGCCTGGAACTCGTCTTCATCGGCGGCGACTATGTCATGACCAGTAAGGAGGTCAAGTCCCGGATCATGCAATGGTCCAAGGAGACCGAATTCGCAGGTGCAGTGGGGCCGGTCCACGCAGACGAGGATAGCTACAACTATGCCCCGTACGTCTGGCTTCAGCAGGCGACTTCCAGTGCGGGGACCGAGCAGGCCTTCCTGGTCGTCGACTACTGGGTGCCCAGCCTGGGGCTGGCTGCACTGGCGGCAGACACCACGCAGGCGGGCCCCCTGGTTGGTCTCACCCCCAGGGCTCCCCGTATCGACAGCCCTACCCATCCCGGCCCAAACGACTGGTACGCGGCCAACACGGCAACCTTCAACTGGAAGCAACCCAATAGCGACAACGCCAAGGTAGTCGGCTACCGCTGGCACCTGGATGGGCTGTCCGACACCATCCCCGCCCCCTTTAGCCAGGGCCGGATCAAAACCGAGAGCTACGAGAACCTGGCTGATGGCATCTGGTACCTGCACGTGCGGGCCCTGGGTGACAATGGCCAGTGGAGCGAAACCGCCCACCATGCCATCCGCGTCGACGTCGAGGCCCCCCAGGTCGAACTATCGCTGGACCCGCCGCTGCCCACGGGCCACGACGACTGGTACAGAACGCCGGTGACGGCAACCGTTGCTGCCACGGATGGCTTTGGCTCGGGCGTCACGGCGTTGAAAGTGAGCACCGACGGCGCGGCATGGCAGCCCTACACCGGCCCGTGGCGCTTTGAGGCCGACACGGCAGGAACCACCGTCTGGGCCCGGGCAACCGATGGCGCAGGCCATACCTCGGAGCCGGTATCGACCACCTTCAAGATCGACCAGACGCCGCCCACCTCCAAGGTCCCGGCTGGCGGGCCGATGCCCGGCGCCTGGATAGCCGAAGTCATGACCGACACGCTGGGCAACGATCACCTGGTACTGGCCGGCGTGATCGATGACGCCCACGCGGGCCGGGCAGGGCTGGATCTGCGGGCCAAGGGCCTCGATTGGATGTCGGCCAACAGCACCAGCGCGGGGGATTTACAGTTCGACGCCCCAGGCGTGGAGGTGCACTGGGTATACACGGCCACCAACGAGTTGGGCCGGGGAAACCACACCTTCTACGGACAGGCTCACGACCGGGCGGGCAACGTGGAGGACACTTATGAACTGGCCAGGGTTGTCTGGTTCCCCAAGAGCGCGCCCGACCTGGTCGGAAGCGACATGACAGTCTCGCCAGCAGTCGCCCGGCCGGGCGACGAGGTGGCCTTTGTCATCGCCGCGCGTAACGGCGGTTACCAGGAGGCCTGGGTGCAGGTTAGCGACAAGCTGCCCGCGGGGCTTTCGCCGGTAATGGATGGCCTGGGCAACGACGTGACCTACGATCCAGTTACCAATACCATTACCTGGCCGTCCCGGTTGCTGTGGCCGGGTGAGTGGGTCCGGCTGCGCTTCTGGGCGCAGGTGGACGGCGGCGCGGGGGCCGCTACCCTGGAGAACCAGGCCACGGCCCGCGCCTTCTGGCCCAACAGCGGAGATCTGCCAGAGGCCGAGCGCCAGCGCTTCGCCGATAGGGAGCGGACGGTGAACCTGAGCGCCACGCTGACTGTGGCCCCGGGCCTGGCGGCCGGGACTGACGTCACGGCACCCTGGGCCAGTCTGGAGGTGCTCAGTGGGCAGGCCGTGAGCCAACGGGAGGTGCAACTGGCCATCCAGGCCCCCTCCGACGCCAGCCGGATGTACCTGCGCGAGTGGACCCTGTCTCCGGATACCGGCGCCTGGGCCGTTGTCCGGAACAGCGGCTGGCTGGCCTACAGCCGGACACACACTTGGACCCTTTCACCGGGGAACGGAGTCAAGTACCTGGGCGTCTGGGTGGCCGACGAAGCGGGGAACGTCTCGATCCTGGACGAGCACAGCCTGGCTTTCACCAACCTGGTAGGTGGCAGCCAGAGCCTGGCGGACGGGCAGCGGGCCCAGTACCGCTTTGAGGTTCGCCAGCACGCGTTTGCCGGCGCCTACGTGGCCGCGCTGGGGGGCGATCCGGACCTGTACGTCTGGATGCCTCGCCATGCCTTCCGGCCCTCCCACTTTAGCAATGGCACAGGGACGGTGGATGAGGTTAGTGGCTGGGTACAAGAGCCGGGCATCTGTCTGCTGGAGGTCGCAGCCGTGGGCGACAGCCGGTATGAGCTGCGCCTGCGCGAGTTCGATGCCCTGGAGGCCGGCGACCAGGCCCAAGGCACGATGCTTTCGCTCGCCGAAAAGGCACGGCCCATGCACCCCCTGACTGTCTCCGATCCGCTGAGCGCGGGTCCGGTAAAGCCGCCCGCATCCGGGGGAGGCATCGAGATCTATCTACCGCTGGCCTTCAGGAAGGGATAGCCTGCTCAGCCTTGGTGGGGAGCCGCCGGACCAGCGGCTCCCCACAGGGCTCGGTGCCTGCGGGCTCGACAGAACCAGAGAAGGAGGATTGAGTGAAGAAAAGTGCGTACTGGTTCCTTAACGTTGTTCTCTTGTTGGCGTTGGTCCTGGGCAGCGCGATGATGCCTGCCCAGGTCCTGGGGGAAGATCTGAGCAGGACAGTGGCGGCCGGCGCTGCCACCGGGGCCGCGGCGCCGGGCGCATCCTTGGGCGTGCCGCCGCTGGAACTGACCGTGACGGGAGATGCACCGCTGCAAGTCCCATTCAAGCTAGATCTGGAGATGATGTTGGGGCCCTATTCCAACCAGAACACCTATCGCCTGGACCAACCTGCTTCCTGGGGGAGCCCCGGATTCGTGGAACAGACGGTCTCTCGCAGCGATGTCGCCGCAGTGCCGGTCGGTGGCGAGCGTTTCCTGGCGGTCTGGATGGATGACGTCGCTGGGGCCCTGCGTGCTTTTGTCGGGTGGCCCCAGTCCGACTATCCTGGCGTCGCCACCAACCTTGGCTTGAAGGCGAAGGGCAATTCCGTCCTGGCGCCCCTCACGCCGGATCTGGTTCTCGCCCTGGCCAGAGACACGGGCGATTTCGTCCAGTTCCGGTGGTGGCAAGGGACGGAAGGTGACCCTTGGGTGGGGGCCTGGCAGCAGGTGCCGGGCAACTACCGGGTGGGATCGGACCTGGCCGCCGTCGCCAAGGACTCGAGCCACGTTGCCCTCTTTTTTCGCGACAGCGGGAGCGGGACGGTCAAGTTCACCGAGTGGCAGGCCGGCGTCGACTGGCGCTCCGAACCGATCGACCTGGGCAACCCGCCTGGCACGCAGATTGTGTCGGAACTGGCTGCCGTGTCGCGCAACGAGCGGCACCTGGCCGTCTTTGGCGTAGGCCAGGACAACGTGCTGTATTGTCGGGAGTGGACCAATCTTAACAAATCGGACTGGAGCGATACGGCCTGGACCCAAGTGCTGCCCCACGTCTGGAACAACGGCCGTATCAGCGCCGCCTCTCGGCACAACAACCACATGGCCGTCGCCGTGATTCGGACCGATCGTTCGGTTGCCTACCAGGAGTGGCTGGCCGCAAGCGGCTGGAGCAACCCGCAGGCTCTGGGCAACCCCGGCTTTCCTCCCACCCAGGCGCCCACCATCGCCGTCTCTGCCATCGACACCATGATCTTTCTGGGGGTGGACAGCGGCGGCACGCTAAAGCGGAACGTGTGCGGTCCCGCTCCGGGCAAATGCTCAGGCTGGACCAATTGGACGGATATGTGGCAGCCCGATCAGCATGTGGCGGCTGCCGTCAGACGGCCGCACGACCTGATCGTCCTAGGGCGGGCATTGCCCGAGTTTCCCTGGAGCAACCGGGTTTCGTTCGTACAGTACACCCGCGAATTCGTTAACCCCGTACCGCGGGCGGTGGGTGCTAATCACAACTGGGCCGATATCAACGGACAGGTGATCGCCACGGTGCAGGGCAAGACCATCTGGGTTGACGTTTGCCCAACGTCCACCTACGGGTGCCAGATGGCTGCGGCCGAGACAAGCAACTGGTCGGTGAGCGGCTGGGCGCAGTTGGACAACGGGCTGTGTGATGGCACAGGGCGGAGTGTCGCCGTGGACGCGGGGGACCTGGACGGCGACGGCGACGACGAGGTTGTGGTGGTCACGCCGGTCGGCCAGTCGATCGACACCTCGGTGGTGCAGATCGGCTACCAGGGCACGCCGGCCCTGAGGCTCACCCCGAGCAGAAGAAGAGACAGGCGCTGGGGGAGGGCTCTGAACCTCAGCAAGTCGACGTGGCCATTGGCGACCTGGACGGCGATGGCCGCAAGAACGAGGTCGTCGTGGCCTACAACACCACGCCTGGCCGCGCACGAGCACGGGACGATCGGCGTGTATCTGTACCAGTACCAGGACGATCAGGGCCTTCAGCTTCAGGGACAACCGCAATCCTTCTCCCCCTGGACCGAGGGGGACCAGCCCCCGGCTACTGTATGGGATTTTGAGATCGCCGTGGGCAAGGTCCGCGCCACTGCTGACAATCACGAGCAGTTGGTACTGGCGAGTTGAGGGGCTGTGCCAGGCAAGAAGCAGTGGTACGGTGTTGATTGGGAAGCCTACCTCTACGAGTGGGCTGAAGGACCAACGCGGGGACAGGAGACTGGTCGAGATAGAGCAGCAATACGGACTCGGGCCCGGTTGAGCCCAGAGGAGGCGATTGGCCATGCGGTCGGACCTATTCCATCGCCCTGGCGACCGGCGATCTGGTACGGCGACGGGTTGGAAGAGGTCGTTTTCTCGCATCCCCTCGGCTCTACACCAGTGCCGAGATCTGGCTTCCCGGGAGTATCTCATCAAGAACGGTATGAAGCTGCCGTCCGACTCCTGGCCGTGGGCGACATCGACGGGGACAGCCGGGCCGAGATCGCTCAGGTTCACCGATCTCTCTGCAGGCACCCTGGAGATCATCGATTGGGCCGATGTCCCGCATGACGTCAGAATATCGGGAGTATTCACCAACACCCACCTGTACGTGACCGGCCAACTCGTGGGCTTCAAGGGGGTGCCGCTCCTCGCCGACCTGGATAACGACTCGCTGCAGAGCCGAGCTGAGAGAATGCGATGACTACAGCGACGTGAATGTGATCGCGGTGGTCAACGGCGTGCCCCGCTACTACGAGGACGACGAGCCGATGCAGGAGAATGGTGGAGGATATGCCACAGGCAACACCAACATAGACGGGCCGAGGAGAACGGCACAACGGCATTCTATGGGGGCTCCGTCGCGATGGGCTACAGAAGGAGGTTCAAGGACGGCTTGTATTCAAGGGCTGAGTGTCAAAGCGGAGGCAGAGTTCCTGGGCAGAACCGGCCAGTCCACCGAGACGGAGACGAGCACCAAGAGGAGAGGGGCGAAGTTCGAACCAGGAGACCGTGGTATCGTGGTCTATCGGCTCCTCGAGCTACAAGTGCTGCCCTTCGACGCCTACTACCCCTCGGCGCCGGACGACAAGTCCACGATGCTGATCTGCACGCCGGCTACGGTCAAGCCCCAGGACGTCTACGCACCTCGGAGGACTGGCATTCGGAGCGTTCAAGACCGAGGCCGGCCCATCGTGGGTGGACGTGGGCCGCGCCGCTGCCCCCGAGGTGCACCGCTGGGCGCGAGATCACAACGACGTCTTTACTTACCCCGACAACCTACCGTACCGATCCCTACCTGGTCAGTGGCATGACTCCGGGGCAAAGATTCCAGTGCAGTGGAATCCAACCGTCAGTGCGACGGCCCACACACCTGGGGCCTGGAGAAAGTCCCAGGAAGAGAAGAAGGTCAACAAGGTAGCATTGAGAACCACGATACGGTGAGCGTTGCGCTGGAGGTGGGTCATGTGGAGTTCGAAATCGCCGCCATCGCGGGAGTGGAGAAAGAATGGAGCCGCAGTGTCGGTTGGGAGGAGACCCTGTCCTTCGAGGGCGAGGTGTATCGACTACCCGAAGCACTGCTCCGACGGACGTCTGCAAAGGCAGCTATACGGTCCAGCCCTTCCTCTGGCAGGCCACGGCCACGACCCAGGCCGGCGTCACCTACCCCTACCTGGAGCTGGACTACTATGTGCCCGACCCGCCCGGCACGCTGGCCGCGGCCGCTGAGGCGGAACCGGCTCAGGAGGCGGTCGTCGGGCATCGCGCCCCAGCAGCCGGTGATCACCAGCCCCACCCATCCCGACCCGGAGGCCTGGTACACCAGCCGGGATGTGACGCTCGAGTGGAGCCAGCCCGCCGGCGACCCGGCGGTGGTGACCGGCTACCGCTGGAACCTCAACGAGGAGTCCGACTTTGCCCCCACCGCGCTGCACCGGGTCATGACCGATACGATGACCTTTGTGGGCGTCGCAGATGGCCTGCACTACTTCCACCTCCAGGCCCGGGGCGACGGCGGCGATGACAGCCCCGTGGCCCACCGCGCCGTTCGCGTCGACGCCACCCCGCCGCAGGTCGAGATTTTGCTCGACCCACTGGCGCCCGATGGCCTCAACGGCTGGTACAGGACGCCGGTGATGGCCACAGTGGCGGTCACCGACGTTGCCAATTCCGGCGATTCGGTTGGCTCCGGCGTCGCCACCGTGGAGGTCAGCACCGACGGCACGACCTGGCAGCCCTACACGGCGCCCATTGCCTTCAACAATCCCACGGCGGGCACCACCCTCTGGGCGCGGGCCACCGACCAGGCGGGACACACTTCAGAACCGGTCTCGACCAACCTTCAAGATCGACCTGGTCGCGCCTAGCTCGGTGGACTCGGATGGCGTGGGTCTCAGCTACCACAACGTCTTCAACCGACGAGCTGGGCAACGCCCAGTTGATGCTGGGCGGCGCGAGTGCCGCGATACCCTGGCCGGACGCTTCTTGGTGGAGGTCAAGGGTGGCGATACCGGCTCCTGGCAACCCGTCCAGGCCGTGGGCGAGTTCGCCATGCCGTCGGGCAACGATCTCGACTCGACGGTGAAGACGCTGAACTGGCTCTACACGCCCACCCGCGAGATCCGCGGCATCTATCCCCTCTGGGGTCGCAGCATCGACGCCGCCGGCAACATGGAGGAAGAGTGGGCCTTTGGCACCTTCTGGTGGGAGCCCGACGGCGACCCCGACCTGTCGCAGAGCCGGCGCCAGCGTGGCGCCCGCAGCATGCCTTCCCGGGCGACACGGTGCGCTTGACCCTGGGCATCCGCAACACCGGCGTGCAGGAGGCCCAGGTGGCGGTCACCGACACCCTGCCGGCCGGCCTGACGCCGCTGCTCGACATCGATCGGCGACGGCGGCCAGTACGATGCCGGCACCGGAGACCATCCGCTGGACCCTCCATGGCCTGTGGCCGGGGAGACCCGTTTCCTCACCTTCGACGCCCAGGTCGATCCTGACCTGAACCCAAGCGAGCCATTGGACCTCGAGAACCGCCTCGACCTGCTCGGGCTACTGGCCGTGGGAGCCCCCGCGGGCGGACCGCCAGAGCCGCCGACCCACCCCTACTCCACGAGCGACCACGCTCACTGTCCTGCCCCAGGCCAGGGCTCAGGAGGCCGCGGCCCAGGCCGCCACCCAACCACCGGCCATCTACACGGCCAGGGTCCTGGAGGGAGCCATCGTGCAAAAGCCCCTGGCCACCCTCTACCTCCACACCAGCCCTGACGCCGAGTTCCTGTACGTCAAGGAGTGGGCCTGGGATCACGAGCAGGGGAACTGGGCCCTGGCCAGCAAGAGCGGCTGGCTGCCCTTCACCCAGGGCGACAACCTCGGCGGTGAGCGAGGACAGCACCGGCAAGTACGGCCAGTTGACCTGGCAGCTCTCCACGGGCGACGGCGTCAAGTTCCTGGGCGTCTGGGCCGCCAACGGCGACAAGCACACCACCAACCTCAACGAGGGCCTGCTGCTCTTCACCAACTTTGTCAGTCCCTCCGGACAGCACTTGGCGGCCGGCCAGCGCGTCCAGTACCGCCTGCCGATGTCGGCCGGCCACCTGGCCCTCTTTGCCCTGGCCACCGAGTGCGGCGACGCCGACCTCTACGCCTGGAAGCCGCGCTTCGCCTTCCGGCCCCACCACTTGAGCAACGACACAGGCGATGGCCTGCAGGTTGAGGGCCTGGGCTTTGCTGCCGACGGAGTACGGCGTGCACCTGGTCGAGGTCGAGGCCGCGGGCCAGGACAGCTTCTACCGCCTGCTGGTCGGCGGCGACGTCCCCGGCGCCGCCTCGCCGGCCGAGGTCGGGGCCGCGCTGGGCCTGCCGCCGGAGGAAGGGGGCAGCCGGATGCTGCTCCCGGGCGTTCAGTTGCCCCTTTCCAAGAAGGAGCGGCCGGCGCATCCCCTGACCCTCAGCACGCCCTACGGCCTGCCGGACGCGGAGGATCTGGACGACGTGCCGCAGCCAGAGTGGGAATTCAAGGGCTACCTGCCGCTGGCCTTCAAGGAGGGCTAGCCGGCGCAACCGGGGAGGGGAGCCTGGCGCTCTCCTCCCCCTGCGATGGCAAGCTGGAGCCCTATGCCCGGCTTGAACAACGAGCAAACCCAGGAGGCTGCCCCATGAAGCAAGCGTTGAGCGTAATTCTGATCCTGGCCGCGATCCTCGCCGCCGCCTGCGGACCCGAACCCGCGCCCTCGGCGGTCCCAACCGGGCCAGCGGCCGGCCTGCCGAACCCGGCATCCAAGTACTGCGCCGACCAGGGCTACAAGCTCGAGATCCGCGACGAAGCCGGCGGGCAGGTAGGCTACTGCCTCTTCCCCGACGGCTCCGAATGCGAGGAGTGGGCCTTTTTCCGGGGCGAGTGCGGCCCAACCGGGGGCAAGGAAGGCGCTGGCCTGCCCAACCCGGCATCCAAGTACTGCGCTGACCGAGGCTACAAGCTCGAGATCCGCGACGAATCTGGCGGGCAGGTAGGCTACTGCCTCTTCCCCGACGGCTCCGAATGCGAGGAGTGGGCTTTCTTCCGGGGCGAGTGCGGCCCAACCGGGGGCAAGGAAGGCGCTGGCCTGCCCAACCCGGCATCCAAGTACTGCGCTGACCGAGGCTACAAGCTCGAGATTCGCGACGAATCTGGTGGGCAGGTAGGCTACTGCCTCTTCCCCGACGGGTCCGAGTGCGAGGAGTGGGCTTTCTTCCGGGGCGAGTGCGCGCCAGGCTCTGCGGCGCCGCAGGGCACACCACAACCAGCGCCAACGCAGGAAGCCCCGGCCCAGCTCCCCAACCCTGCCTCCCAAAACTGCATCGACCAGGGGGGCACGCTGTCGATCGAAACGCGGCCCGATGGCGGGCAGTATGGCGTCTGTCTCTTTGAGGATAACCGGCAGTGCGAGGAGTGGGCTCTGCTGCGCGGCGAGTGCCCCGTGGGCGGGGTCAAGGTCACCGGCTATGTGACGCCGGCCGCCCGCTTCTGTGCCATCAGCGGCGGCGTGTACACCATCACCGGCAAAAGCGGCGCCGAGGATGAACAGGGGACTTGCACCCTCCCGGATGGCGGCCAGTGCGACGTCTGGGCCTATTATAAGGGGGAGTGCAGTTCAGCACCGGCTGAAGCGGAGACCCCTTCCCCGGGGACCAGCCCCTCAGGCGCAGGCCAGATCGTCTTCAGCTCGGATCGGGGCGGGGACTATAGCGACCTGTATATTCTCAATGTCGATGGTCCGGACGTGGTTCGCCTGACGGAGGGTGATGCCAATCGTTTTGCCGGACCCTGGTCCCCCGATGGGACCCGGATCGCCTACACCTCCTTCGGCCTGACGGAGAGCGACGTGTCGGTCATCAACGCCGATGGCACCGGCCAAACCAACCTCACCAACCGGCCCGACGAGTCCGACGCCTTCCCCGCCTGGTCGCCCGATGGCTCCCAGATCGCCTTTACCTCGCGGCGCGACGGAAACAACGAGATCTATGTGATGGCCGCCGACGGCTCGGACCCGGTCCGTCTGACGGACGATCCGGCCGACGACTTTGCCCCTGCCTGGTCGCCCGATGGCTCGCGGATCGCCTTTGTCTCCGACCGGGATCGGGATCCGGGCATCTATGACCTGTACCTGATGAACGCTGACGGCTCCGGGGTGACACGCCTGACCGACGACGAGGCCATCGACTATGAGCCCGACTGGTCGCCGGATGGCAGCCAGATTGCCTTCCGTTCCCACCACGACGGCCCGGCCGACATCTATGTCATCGGCGTTGACGGCAGCGGGCTGGCCAACCTGACCCAAGATCCTGCCGGAGAGCCGGCCGACGACTGGGCGCCGGCCTGGTCGCCCGACGGCAGCCAGATCGCCTTCCAGACCAATCGAGATGGTAATTGGGAGATCTATGTGATGGATGCTGATGGATCCGGCCCAGTCAACCTGACCCGGGACCCTGCCGACGACCAGCTCCCCCATTGGCGACCTGTTGTTCAAGTGGGAAGCGACTAGCCAAGGGTTGGGCAGGCGGCGATGGGCGTGACAGTTGGAACTATATCCAGCTGAGCCTGCCTTGTAAGATCTGTTGCCCATGTGATATAATCGCCTTCAGAGAGAAAGGCGATGGCAGGAGAAGCAGACACGCTACCACTCATCCGCACCAAGCTCCAGCGGCCCAGGCTGCCCGGCGACCTGATCCCCCGGCGGCGGCTGCTGGACCGGCTGCGTGCCGGCGCTGATCGCAAGCTGACCCTCGTCTCGGCCATGGCCGGCGCCGGCAAGAGCACCCTGCTGGCCCAGTGGCTCGACGAATGCCCCCAACCCAGCGCCTGGCTCTCGCTGGACGAGCACGACAACGACCTCCCGCTGGGTACCAGCCCCTTCATCGCCGCGTTTGCCGCCGGACTGGCGCTTCAGGTTGGCTTTCGGGATGCCGCGGAAGGGGTCGTAGAGTTTAGCGAGAACGAGGGACGTCTGCTGCACATGTTTGTCTTTTTCCTCTTTGGCACGGTGGCCGGACCGACGCTGGGCGAACTCCACCTAGCGCCGGTGCTCTATGCCGTCCTCAGCCTGACCCTGGTCCGGATGCTGCCCGTGGCGATCTCGATGATCGGCACGCGCTTGAGTGCGGCAAGCCTGGTATTCATGGGCTGGTTCGGCCCTCGCGGGCTGGCCTCGATTGTCCTGGGCCTGGTGGTCGCCGGGCAGGGAGTGCAGACGGCCGGGTCGTCGCTGGTGAGAGAGGGCCTGATCGCCACGGTACTGCTGAGCATCTTTGCCCACGGGCTCAGCGCCTCACCCGGCATCAGGCTCTATGCGCGGCAGATCTCCCGGCTTGGTGCCGATGCCCCAGAATATGAGGCAGTGCCCGGGATGCCAACTACCTGAAAGGGAAACAGAGGGAAGAATGGCTGATCCTGGCCGGGCTCACCAATGCCATCGCACTTTTTTGCAGGGACATCTCATCACTTCTCGGCCGGCGCCGCCGCCATCGCGCCGGGTGGGAAGGCATCATGGCTGGACAGACTGGACGTTTTGCGCAGCATGAGGTACGATCAATGTGTTGGACAGCAATTGGCTGCATCGTCCTTTGGCTTCTGATGATTACCATTCTCGATTACCTACCGGTCCATCACCAAGAAGGCAAGGATGGACTGTCTGCAAGTCAGCGATTGATGTCAGGGGAGCAGAAACCAAATGAGAGTAAAACGATTCTTCAAGCAGTTCAACTGGCGTTTTCTGCTGGTGCGGATCCTGGTGAACGCCATCGCCCTGGCCCTCACCGCCGCCCTCGTGCCCAAGATCTACTTTGTCGACAAGTCGGTCTGGAACTGGCTGTTCATGGCCATCATGCTGGGCGTCCTCAACGCCCTGCTCAAACCGATCCTGCAGTTCCTGACGCTGCAGTTCCTCTTTGTCACCTACGGCCTGGTGATCGTGCTGGTCAACACGCTGATTCTGTGGCTGTTGTCGTTCCTCTTCCCAGCGCGGTTTGCGGTCGACAACCTGTTGTGGGCTCTTGGTCGGTGGCCTGGTGTTGGGGCTGTTCAGTTCCTTCCTCGAGAGCTTGCTGGGCCTGACGATGCCCATCGTGCCCGACGAACCGCTCGAACTGCGCCGGCAGCTTGAGGAACAGGCGCACCACGTCGACTGGCTCGCTGCCGCAAGCAGTGAGGCTGCAGTCAGAGGAGCAGGCGCAGGCCATAGAGCCACTGGACGCGGATGCCAAGGCGGCAGAAGCTGCCGCGGCAGAAGCGCATGCCGCGGCAGGGCCGCCGTGGCAGAACCTGACGTGGCGGAACCTGTCGCAGTAGAAACAGCCACGACAGGGCCAGATGGAGACCCATCGCCGCCGGTGGAGGTCGAGGCAGAGACAGTTGACTCTGTGGCCATGCCGTCTGTCGAGGATACAAGCTCAGGGGATCCAGAACCTGCACCCGAGCCGCGGGAAGAACGACAGGAGGACGCGATCATGAAACGAACCAGGCTCGATAGCGTCCGGGAGAACCTGCGACTTACAGCAGGTGTACAACGTGTTCCTGCGCTACGGCTGGGACCTGGCCTTCCAGCGTTGGAGGCTGTTGGGGAGCTTGCGCCACAGCATGCAACGCTGGGTCTGGCAACTACCCGACGACGTGCCCGAACTCACGACGCCGGCCAAAGTGTGCCTCATGCTGGAAGAGCTGGGGCCGACCTACGTCAAGATGGGCCAGATCGTCTCCAGCCAGGCCTCGGTCATCCCTGCCGAGTGGGAGGTCGAGCTGGAAAAGCTGCAGAGCGATGTGCCCCCCTTCCCCGCAACCGAGGTGCGCGAGATCCTGGAGGAGGAACTGGGCGCTGCGCCGGAACAGCTCTTTGCCGCGTTTGAGATCGAACCCCTGGCCGCCGCTTCCACGGCGCAGGTGCACCGGGCCACGCTGTTCAGCGGCGAGCAGGTCGTGGTCAAGGTCCAGAGGCCGGGCATCCAGACCCAGATGAAGGCCGACCTGGGCATCATGCAGCGGGCCGCGCGCGTGGCCTCCCGTCGCTCCGAAGCGCTGCGGGCCATCGACCTGGAGGGCATGATCGAGCAGTTCTCCGACGAGCGTCCTGGCCGAGCTGGACCTGTTGGGCGAAGCCTACAATGCCATGCGCCTGACCGAGAACATGGCCGGTCTCGAAGGGGTACACATCCCGCGCATCTACCCCGAGTTATCGACCTCGCGGGTCCTGACCATGGAGTTCATCAAGGGCGTCAAGATCAGCGACATCGAGGCCATCGAAGCCGCCGGCCTGGAGCGCGAGATCGTGGCCCGCAATGCCCTGCGCGCCGTCATCAAGCAACTGCTCATCGACGGCTTTTTCCACGCCGATCCGCACCCGGGCAACGTCCTGGTCAACCTGCAAACCGGGCAGATCACCTTTCTCGATTGCGGCATGGTGGGCCAACTGGATCTGACCCAGCGGGTGAACCTGATCCAGTTGATCTTTGCCTTGCAGCAGGGGGACGTGGCGGGCATGGGCCAGATCCTGCGCAACCTGAGCGTACCCTTCGTGGACAAGGTGGACGAAAAGGCCTACGCAGCGGGACTTTCGAACGGGTGATCAGCCGCCAAATGTACGTGGGCGGCTCGGCCGGCTTTGGCCAGACCGTCAACCTGGGCCTGGATCTGTTGCGCTCCCACGGCCTGCGCCTGGATCCCAACCTGACGATGGCCGTCAAGGCCTTGATGCAGGCCGAGGCTTTTGCCACCTTGCTGTACCCGGAAGGGGGATCGTCGGCGAAGGCGCCGAGATGATCCAGGAGATGGCCCTGCAGGCGATCACGGCCGACAAGGTCGTGGAGGTGGTCAAGGACCAGGTGATGATGACGGCCCGCGAGGCGCTCAAGCGCTTGCCCAGCCTGCAAGAGGCGACCATGAGCTGGCTGGACCAATACCAGAAGGGGCGCTTTGAAGTCTATGTCGACACCAGCGGGCTGGACAAGTCGGTGGACAAGCTGTCCAGCTTTGGCCGGCAGGTGGTCATTGCCATGATCCTGGTGGGCATGCTCATCGGCTCGGCCATCGCCACGAGCGTCTTGGCCTTCATCGAACCTGAGGGGCAGCTCTGGCAATTCACGTTCCGCTTGGCCTACCTCGGCTTTGTGGCGGCCATGGTCGTCGCGCATCCTTATCGTCCTTCTCTTGCTGTGGCGCTGGATCAGAGGCGAGTCTGCGGTAGGGGACTAGGAAGCACTGGGTTCCAGGGTCAGGATCGTGGGGTTTGAGGGTCGCCGCCGGGTCTCGCTGAACAGAACTGCGACCGGGCCGGGTCTTGAGACTAACAGTCCAGGGTGGGTGAGAGCCCCTTGGACTTCACTCTGTACGACAGGCTCCCGGGATCGGTTGGGTAGTAAGAACCCCATGAACCCGGACTACGAGGCTCACAGATTTCCAAGCACGCGCGCTGTCTCAGTGCCCAGGCAGGCACTCGCCTGGATCATGGATCAGTTGGACCCAAACGGGAAAGTGGTCGCTGGCTTTGGCCGCCTCAATCTTGCCGCGCCCCACCCGGCAAAAGCCCCGGGCAAAGATATGGTCGGCAGCCGAAGGCCTGAGCCCCAGCTTGACTACAGTTGGACCGGCGCCGGCCGACTTGCGCGATAGCCCGATCGCCGCGAACTGGTCGGTCATCCAGTTGATGCCGCGCCTCGTAACCGTATTGAAATCCCCGCTGACGATCACGGGGCTGTCCCCAGGCCCGATGTCGTAGATGATGGCCTCGACCTGTGACCGCCGGTGCGCCGCTGACACGGTAAAGACCTCTGTGTGGACAGAATACACCATCACATCCAGGCCGGCGATCTGGACCGTTGCTCTGGCTGCGATACGCATGACCCCGTTGACCGGGTGCAGTTCGGGCAGGATGAGCTTTCGCGCCTCGCTGAGGGGCCAGCGGGCCAGGATTGCATTGCCAAAGTTGCGGCCATGGCGCGCCACGGTTGCCGGATAGTAGACGAAATCGCACCCAAGTGCCTTGGCCATTCGCTCGGTCCCAACTTCGTCCATCTCTTGTAGCAGGATGATATCGGCGCCCGGCAGCGGCTCGTACGTCTCAAACGCCTCGATGGCCTTTGTGACCTCTTGCCCGTGATCAATGTTGTAGTTTACAACTGTGATAAGGCTGCCAGAAGTAGGAGGATCCCCGGCATACTGTCCCTCCCACCGTGGGCCTTGGGGGGTGTCGTACACTGTCGTCTGAGCAGGGGACAATTGGGCCATAGGACTATCCGCTTACCTTTCGCCCAACTGGTCCGGGGTAAACCCTTCCGGAAGCAGCTCATCAATGGTGAAGGTACGCACATGGTTCTCCAGGTCGGCTACGATCACGCGTAGGTCGCCATCGGGGCCGCCAAACTCACGGAGGACCTGCCGGCAAGCGCCACAGGGCATGGCCCCGCTGGCCGTCACCACGGCAATGGCCTCAAAGTCCCGCTCTCCTTCCGAGACAGCCTTGACCACGGCGGTACGCTCGGCGCAGATGGTCAGGGGATAGGAGGCGTTCTCCACGTTGCAGCCGGTATACACCCGGCCTGACCGACTCAACAACGCAGCACCAACCGGAAAGGCAGAATAGGGTACATAGGCCCGCTCACGTGCGTGACGGGCCAGATCAATGAGGGCTTGGTCGGCCGGCTTCTTGCTCATCTCCACCGCCTCCTGCCGCTCCCGTTGCCGTTCCCATTGGACCCCGTGCTCTCCTCCTGTTCCTCCTCTTCGACCATGACGGGAAGACGTCGCTGGACGCGAACCTTCTGGATGCGTCGCCCGGCCACCGACTCTACCGTGAAATCCAAATCCCGATAGGTGACCCGATTGCCCACCGCGGGCACCCGGCCCAGCTCGGCATAGATAAAGCCGCCCAACGTATCGCTGTCCTCCGTGGGCAGCTCAACATTCATCAAGCGGTTCAGATCGTCAAGGTCCATGCGCGCGTTCAAGATGTACTCGTCTTCGCTGATATACTCAAAGACCGGCTCCTCAGTATCATAT
The DNA here is from genome assembly GCA_963700285.1 of uncultured Chloroflexia bacterium. Classification (GTDB taxonomy): domain Bacteria; phylum Chloroflexota; class Anaerolineae; order JAAYZQ01; family JAAYZQ01; genus CAWANP01. The sequence goes on from CAVOXA010000010.1 coordinate 1,597,626, forward strand.
TCATCCTGGATCTCGCCGACGATCTCCTCCAGCAGATCCTCGATGGTTACCAGCCCGGCCATGCCGCCATACTCATCCACCACGATGGCCATGTGCACCCGTCGCTGCTGGAGATCGGGCAGCAGGTCGCTTGCCCGTTTACTCTCGGGAATAAAGTAGGCATCTCGCAGTATGCCGCTGAGTGGCGTGCCGTTTGAACCATCCCGCAGATAGGGCAGCAGATCCTTGGCATAGAGGACGCCCTTGATGTCGTCAATGGTCTCCTTGTAGACCGGGATACGCGAGTGCCCCGACTCCTTGATGGCATCCAGGGCTTCTACCATCGGCGTGCTGACATCCAGAGCGACCACGTCGATGCGGGGCACCATGACCTCACGAACCAGGGTATCTCCCAGTTCAAAGATAGAGTAGATCATCTCCTTCTCTTCCTCCTGGATGACCCCCTCCTCTTCGCCTGCATCCACGAGGGTTTTGATCTCCTCCTCGGTGACGAAAGGCATATCGCCCCGCTTTTCCGCCCCGAATAATCGGGAGATGACATTGCTGAGCCAGACCATTAAATGGACAATGGGCATGGCCACGTACGAGATGACGGCCAGAGGCCGGGCCAGCGCCAGGGCCAGTTTCTCACTATGCTGCATGGCGATAGTCTCAGGAACCAACTCGCCTAGGATCAACATGACGATGGCCGCCAGAAATACGACCACGACAAAGGCCACGGCATCACTTGCCCCGCCCAACCAGGGCCGCAGGAAATCTGCCAGGGGTGGAGCTGAAGCAACAGCCACCACAGCCCCGGCGAAAAAGGAAGTCAGCATCATCCCCAATTGGGTGGTGGCCAGCAAACGGCTGGCATCCTCGGCCAGGCGTTCGGCAGTACGCGCCGATCCAACTCCTTCATCGATCAGTTGCCGCAGTCGTGCCTTGCGCACGTTGATGAGGGCCGAACGAGCCATGGCCAGAAAAACATTGATGAGGAGGAGAGCCAAGAGCAAAAGTGCTTCAGGCGCAGTCACGCGATTCATCCTCCGTCTCTTCTATGGCCAGGCTGGGCTTGACGCGGGCTGGCACGCCGTAGGCCACGCGGCCCGGTGGTACGTCCCGGGTCACGACCGAGCCAGCTCCGGTTTTGGCCCCGGCCCCTACCTCTACGGGGGCGACCAGCAGGGAATCACTGCCGATAAAAGCCCCTTCGCCAATGGTGGTCCGGTTCTTGTTCTTGCCATCATAATTGCAGGTGATCGTCCCGGCTCCGATGTTGACCTTGGCCCCCACGGTTGCATCACCCAGGTAGCTCATGTGCCCCATGGCCACTCCGGGCCCCAAGTAGGAGTTTTTCACCTCACCAAAGTTGCCCATGTGCACGCCCGGACCCAGGTGCGCACCCTTGCGCAAGTGTCCAAAGGGCCCGATGTCACTGTCTTCTTCCATGATCGCCCCTTCAACCACGGACATCTCTACCTTGCAGCGGTCGCCGATGCTCGAATCTCGGATCACCGAACCCGGACCGATGGTACACGCCTGGCCGATGCGCGTCCTACCCTGCAAAATGGTATTGGGCCAGACAATCGTATCGCGGCCGATCTCCACACCTGCCTCGATATAAGTTGCCTCTGGATGCACCAGGGTCACGCCCGCCCGCATGTGTCCTTCGTTGATGCGGCGTCGTTCCTCGGCCCTGTCTTGGGCCAGCTCAAACTGATCCTCCACCTCTAACACCTCCAACCGATCGGCACTGGACGATTTAAGCAGGATTCGTCCCTGGGCAACACAAAGCGACCAAAACAAGCCTCACACCCTCCGGATGCAAAGTTTTGCTTTGGTCGCCTGCAAAGATGTCTATTGTTTTGAGAATGAGGGTCGGGTCCCTCAGAGGGTTGCTCGTCCATCCATGCCTGGCCCGATTGGGCCTGATTTTCGAAAAGCCAGCTTAACAATTTGTTCCAACATTCGCCATTCTAACACAGGCAATGAATTTAGGCAAATGCCCCGCCGCGTGGAAATCTGGATTTTGGGACACTTTGCCAGTGCAGACGTGGTTCAGTTTGGCGCGCAAGGCGAAATCGGCTATAATCTATTGCGGCCAAGGATCTGGATATCGCATCCACCATCCCGAGCGTAGCGACTGGCCACCATACAGGCTTTCCCATCAGGACCCAAAAGTAGCGAGGTCGCAGCCATGAAACGGATCGGACTCTTGCACCACCCCAAACTGCCCGCCACCCAGCCACTGGCCGAGACAATGGCCCGCCAGGCGGAGGTCCTCGGCCTGGCGACCTGGATCGGCTCTACCTGGGACGTCAGCGCCGTGACCGCGGAAGTAGCCAGCCTGGACCTGCTGGTTACGCTGGGCGGGGACGGCTCTATCCTGCGAGCAGCGCGCATGGCCTGTGAGGAAGGAATACCGGTCTTGGGCGTGAACATGGGACGCCTGGGCTTCCTCACCGAACTGGAGCCAGATGCGTGGTTCTCGGCCCTGCCCCGGCTGTTGGACGGCAGCTACTGGCTGGAAGAGCGAATGATGCTGTACGCCAAATACCACCGGGGCGACGAATCCCAGGGTTACGAGGCCCTCAACGACGTGGTTATCAGCCGTGGAAGCCTGGCCCGCATCGTGCGCCTGGAAACCCACATCGACGGCAGCTCACTGACCACCTATGCCGCCGACGGGCTGATTGTGGCCACCCCCACGGGCTCCACAGCCTACGCTTTTGCGGTAGGCGGCCCTGTGCTGCCGCCCCAACTCAAGAATATCCTGTTGATCCCCATCGCCCCCCACTTGAGCATGGACCGGGCCATCGTCCTCTCCCAGGGAGCCGTGGTCAAGATCCTGGTCCACACCGACCACCAGGCCATTCTGACCGTGGACGGCCAGTTCGAGTACGAGCTGCAGGATGGCGACCAGGTAACCATCCAGGCCAGCCACCACACCAGCCGGTTCGTGCGCTTGCAGGACGAGACCTACTTTTACCGCACGTTCATGGAGCGCCTGCGCTGGCCGCTGCCCGGGCAATAACTACGGCGTGCGCCCCAGGATATCTAGGACAACCATCGCCAGGAGTTCGACTGCCACGCTCAGTGCCCTTTCGTCAATGTCAAACTCGGGGGTGTGGGCACCCAGAACGGCTTCCCGGCCCTCCTGCGCCTCATCATTGCTGATCCCGTACAGATCCGCTCCCAGGCCGATACTGGTTGCCAGGCCGCCCCTTTCCTGCACGCGCTGCATCATGTAGGCCAGATCCTCACTCCCGCCACTCTCAAAGGGTGCCAGAACCTTGAACCCCCCAATCTCGCCGGCAACTCGCGCCACCCTATCGGCCAGCTCAGCATCGCTTTCGGCGCTGGGCGCGCTGCCCATGGCCCGGATCTCCAGATCACAGCCATACATCGCCGCCGCAGCCTCTAGAACGACGACAGCGCGTTCAAACATGTACTGGCTCAAATCGCTGTTCGCCCCTCGGGTCTCAGCCACCAGGTACGCACTGGGAGCGACCACATTCCGGCTGACCCCCGCCTGCATTTTTCCGACATTCACCCGGGTAGCCCCATCGCCATGTCTGGCGATGGCATACAGGTTCAACACCGCCGCGGCCGCAGCCAACAATGCGTTTTTCCCATCCTGCGGATTGCCGCCCGCGTGGGCTGGCGCCCCGGTGAACAGGACATCGAACTTTTCCGTGGCCGCAAACCCGCCCATGCCGGGGTGGATCTCGCCCAACGCCCAACCGGTAAAGACATGAAGCCCCACCAAATAGTCGACGTCGTCCAGGACACCGGCGCCAACCATACTTTTGGCGCCCCGTACCCCCTCCTCCGCCGGCTGAAAGATCAGCTTCACCCTGCCCCGGATGCCATCCTTCAGCCTCATCAACACCTGGGCCAGCCCCAGGCCCAGGGAGGTGTGGGCATCGTGGCCGCAGGTATGGGCGGCGTTCTCGTTCACAGAGACAAAACCCTCTTGCACGGGCCGGTGCGCCTGTGAGCGGCTTTCGGTCATGGCCAAAGAGTCCATGTCACAGCGGATGCCGATGGTTGGCCCATCGCCGTTCTCTAGAATGCCCACGACGCCGGTGAACCCACCCCGCACCAGATCCAGGTATTCCCGGTCACCACCCTGTTCTACGGCGCGCTGCCAGCTCGCCTCCAGTGCCTCGGCGGACGGCAAGCCCATGCGGTCCTCATCCCGTATCACCTGGCGGCCGGCCAGCACCTCGTAGCCCAAGTCGCTCAGCCTCCTGGCCACCAGCGATGCCGTCCTGTACTCCTCCCAGCCCGCCTCGGCATGGCGGTGGAAATCCCGCCGATCTCTGATCAACTGCGCCTCAATCTCGTCGACGATTGTCTTCACATTCTCTTTCATGGCCAGCGACTCCGCGTTTGCTTTGCAGCAAGGATGCCGACACTATAGGCCAGAAGCCGTCGCCGGTCAAATCAATCATGCACGATTGGCATTGGTCAAAGAAAGAGCCATGCCTGGCAACAGGCATGGCTTTCTCGTTCGGCGATGGCGTTGCCCGGGGAAGCCGTCTGCCAGAGGCTGGCGCCTCGACGGACAGCGCCTGTAGGCAGCGTTAAGGTCTTGCAGCTCTGAGGGTCAGTGGCAAAAAGATGCGATACCCCTTCCACTCGTAGGCGCCCATATCCGGTTGGCTGTCCCGGGGCGTGCCCTCGATGTCATCCACTGGCGCGCCGGCTGGCGTGCCCGTGTCAATGCAAGGCGAGCCGGTCCGCACGCGGTAGCTGTCATTGGCCGGGTCTATGAAGCGCGGGTCCGCGTCAATGTTGCCCTGTCCTGCATCGCACCAAGAACACTCCCCTTCGATGTCGGAATAACTCACCTTGACGCAATCCGTGCAGGGGGGATCAGCCTGGACGTTCAGGGCATTGTTCCACATGATGCTGTTGGTTACTCCCAGGTCTGTCGACCAGATCAGGATCGCCTGGTGTCCCTGGGGGTTGTTGTCAGCTATTGTGCTGTTCATGATCTGGACCTTGCTTCGAAAGGCTCCCAGAACGCTGCCCGGACCATGCTCACGAGCGGCTTCTGATCACTCATTGTCTCTCCTCTGGTTGAAGTGTCATGGCTGCCCTCGTCCGCAGTCGCATGGGAATCTCTGCCTGCCTATCAAATGGTAGAAAGCGCATGTCACAGAATTCGTCACGGCTCCAGGGCCAGTACCCTATTGGGCTCCAGAAAGAAGGGGGGCACGACAGCCGGGATATTGGACAGCGGCAGCACCTCCTCCGGCAGGTCTATGCCCAGGACGTCTATCATGAACTCCCGGCGGCGCTGGCAGCGGGCAAAACATTCCGGGTACTCGGCCTGGAGTCGGGCGCGCAGGCTGCCATCTGCCAGCACCACCCCGTCCTCCATCCGCGTGGAAAAGTAGACGGCTGAGGAGGGGATGATGTCCACCTGGATGGCCATGCCCGAACGCAGCGGCAGGTCGGACCCCAGGTAGATGGGCGAACTCAGCCATTCGTCCAGATGGATGAGATGCCCCGCGTTCAGCGTGATTCCAAAGTGGTCAAAGGGTAGGGATTCATCCACCAGGCGGGCCAAAGCATCCCCCGGCATGCCGAGGCGCAACTGGCTGTACCACTGGCATATGACTTCAAAGTAGGGACCCGCGAAACTTTCGACATAATCTCGCGCTTCCAGCGGCAGGTCGCCAGCCGACGCGGCCACCCAGCCGGCCCGGCAACTGTTGCTGCCCCAGTAGCTGAGGTTGGTCGCAAAGGGTTCACCCCGCCGGATGGTCGCCCCCCTGGGACTCGCCAGGCCCAGATGGTGGGTGTCACCTGTACCCATGGCCAGGTGACATGCCAGCGGCTCCCCGTTGTATTCGACCAGCTTGGCCAGTTCGTGGTCGGCCATGCCCTCCCGCAGGCCAAAGAGCATGCGCTTCATCCCTTCCGAAGCCAGGATGCTGGTATACTCAAAGTAGGCGATTTCAGCCGGGCTGCAGGTGGTCCGCAGTCCGTGTCCAGGGTGCATCAGGATGCCGGTGGCATTGACCACGTTCTGCCAACCGGCCAGTTCGCGCAGCGTATCTACCAGGTAGGCGGGTAGTTCGAGCGCGTGGGCCGCGCCGGGATGCTCAGGCTCGGAGAGGTACTTCCAGCCGGCGCAGCCGACCCGAGAGCCTCCGCCAATGCCTTCACCGGCAAAGATCTCCTGGATCAACCGGCTGTCTCCACGCGGCTGGTTCAGCAGTGAGAAGGGCTGGTAGCGCTCGCCGCGCAGCTTGCCCGCGACGTACAGCGGGCTGACTGCCAGATAGGCCTCACACTCATTGCCCACCACCAGCAGCGGATCGCCGTGGCGAGCCAGGACCAGCAGGGCCTCCTCGAAACGGGGGTCAAAGCCGGTGAGGTAGGCCAGGTTGGCGAAATGCTCCCGGTCGCCATAGACGACCAGGTGCGTCAAGCCGAGTTCCTCCATCGCCGCCCGGGCAGCATCGATGCGGGCCTCAAACTCTGTGACCCCAGGACCCGGTGGCCGGTCACACAGACCGAATTCGGGCCACTCGATCTCGATGAGCTTGGCTCCCCTTGAAACTGCCATATCATTCCCTCCTGCGTTGCCAGCCCCGTAGGGCATTGCAATCTAGGAAAACTAAATCTCTGCACTTTGGCAGACGCAAACAGCGACTCAGGTAATAAGTGCCTGTGGCTCAGAGATCTGGGACAGTGCTTCTGCCGCCCCTTGTATGAGGAACAGCATGTCGGTGCCGACCGCGATGAGCGTAAAGCCCTGTTCAATGAAGGGCTGGACGGCAGCGGCATCCACCCCAAAGACTCCGAGCCTCACTCCCGCGGCCAGGCAGGCGTCTCTGATGTGCGCGATGGCTTCCTGGACCTCTGGATCAGTAACCTGGCCCATCTTGCCCAGGCTGGCCGACAGATCGTAGGGTCCGATCAAGACCGCATCGATCCCAGGAACGCTGACGATGGCAGCGACATCCTCCAGGGCGTCGGCATGTTCGATCTGGATGACAACGGATACCGCCTCGTTGGCGCTGTCGACATACTCTTGAAACTGCAGGCCGTAGCCATGGGCGCGGCCGATGCCCACCCCCCGGGTTCCCTCGGGTGGGTACTTGCACAGGCGAACAACACGCTCAGCCTGCTCAACCGAGTTGACCTGGGGCACAATGATACCCGCCGCGCCGATGTCCAGCGCCTTCTTGATCCACACCTCCTGGCCCGCAGGGACCCGGACCAGGCAGGGGCAGCGGGAACCGGCTGCCTGCAGCAGCGCCTGCGCGCTGTGGCTACCGAACGATCCATGCTCCGTATCGATAAAAAGCCAATCGAACAGCAGGTCTGCCAGCACCTCGGCGATCTCGGGCGCCGGCAGGGTGGCCAGTGTTCCCACCAGTAGCTCCCCGTCCCTCAGTTTTTGCCTGAACATGTGAGTCATCGATTCTTCTCCTGTATCAGCATCATGACCTCCCCTTACTTCCCGACCCGCTCAGCAGGCCGGAAGCGCAAGGCTGACCATACCTCGTCAACCGATACCTGGGTCACCGGCCTGAGACTTGGACCGGCCGTCGCCAGGTCCCAAAACACATCCCGCGACAGATCGGTCTCAACTTTCGAGCTTTTCTTGGGGTAGGAGATCCAGAATAGGCCGTCATACTCAGCAGATTCCACAGCCGCCGGCAACAGCTCATCCAGTTGCCTGCTGTCCCGCGCAAAGAGGTGGACAAAGTCGAACTTGCCCTCGACTACCTCCAAGACCACGACGCCCTCCGGCAGCTCGCCCAGGGACGCGATGTAGCCTTCAGGCGCGTTCAGTATGAGCACCCGTTGCCCGGGCTGCATCCTGAGCTTTTTGACCAGATTGGAGTCAGTCATTTTCCCTCCGTAAGAGATACCAAACCTCCAGGAGCGACTGGCTAGCTCGGCCGTACGCTACCCACCACCGGCGCCATATACCTCCGGGTTCACACAATTTGGCAGGCGCTCGCCCCGCAGGCCGGCCAACAGGTTCTCGGCGGCCATGACGGCCATGCGATCGCGCGTGATCACAGTGGCGCTGCCAATGTGGGGCACGACCAGGCAGTTGGATAGAGAAAGCAGCTTGTGGTCGCCTGGCAGTGGCTCTGGGTCGGTAACGTCCAGGGCGGCGCCAGCGATCTGCTTCGCGACCAGGGCATCGTACAGCGCGTCCGTGTCCACCACCGGTCCGCGAGCAGAATTGACCAGAATGGCCGTCGGCTTCATCTGAGCCAGCGCCCTGGCATCGATCAGGTGGCGCGTTTCCTCATTCAGAGGTACATGCAGGCTGACAAAATCCGCCTCGGCCAGCAGCTTTTCCAGGCTACAACGCAGCCCAACGCCGGCAAAGGGCGCTTTCTCAGGATCGCAATAGGGGTCAAAGTACACGACCCGCATGTCAAAGCCGGTCGCTCGGCGCGCGACTGTCTGCCCGATGCGGCCCATACCGATGATGCCCAGCGTCGCACCGTGCACGTCGTGGCCCAGTGGCATGGCCTTTCTCCACGCGCCCCACTCGCCAGCTTTGACATATTCGGCACCCTCCCCAATGCGCCGCGCCGCAGCCATGAGCAGGGCAAAAGCCAGGTCGGCTGTGGTATCGGTCAGCACCCCTGGCGTGTTGCCCACCGGGATTCCCCGGGCCGTGACGGCTGCCACGTCGATGTTGTCATAGCCAACGGCAAAGTTGCTGACGACCTTTAGCCCTGGCCCGGCGGCGTCCATTAGTACCACGTCCACAACATTGGTAAACATACTCAGCAGCCCAGACACGCCACGGATCCTCTCCAGTAGCACATCTCGTGGCATGGGCTCTCTTTGGGTCCAGATATCCGCTTCGCAGCCATCCCGTACCAGATCCAACCCAGCCTTGGGAATGCTCCCGCCAACGAGTACTCTGGGTTTGTCCATCGTGCTCCTCCTAGCCCTGGAAAGTGGGTTACTCCAGGGCATGCATGTTAGTCTTGTACCCTTTCGACCTTGATCTCCGTCCCGCCGGGCACGGCATCAAAGGCCAGGGGATCCCCCTTTAGCCGGCCAAAGACATTCACCGGGCTATAAGCCCGGGGCTCGTCTCCATGGCTGACTGGCGTCGGCCCCCAAAAGATGCAGAAGGCATGGCCCACCGGCCAGTAGCCCAACTCCCCGGGCTCCACAACCTCGCGGGCATCGTCCGCCTGCGCCACATGGACCGGGATCTCAAAATAGATCTCGTCCCCCCAGCGGTTGCCCCGCGCCGTTACAGGCAGGGCTTCCCAAATGGCTTTCCCAGTAGCATTGTCCCCCAGCGTGGCCGTGGCCGTAACGCCCCCGGCGCTGATCTTGATCTTGCGCATGGCTATCCTCCCCAGACTATGAGTCTCCTCCACCAGAGACCCGGATAATGTCTTTCCAGGCAATGGTCGACATAAAAAAACCGTCTCGCAAGTGAAAATGGGTTCCTTCCCGTTTCAGTCGATTTTACCCGCATATGCTTTCTATCTGGCATTCACGATGTATTTTTATGTTTAACGGTAAATTCTGGGTTTCCCTGAGCCAAAACAACTCTCTGTTTTCAGTTTTTCTGGACTGAAATAAGCTAAAATGAACGGTTTTCTGTTTGGTTCTCTGGCCCTTTTTGTCCCTGGCGCCGCGACTCTCTTGAACACCACTCAACCACACTAGATTTATGTCACATAGAGCATCAGCAAGTCGTTGACATTGGTGCCAGTCGGTCCAGTGCAGATCAGGTCGCCTAGAAAATCAAAAAAGACATAAGAATTATTGTGATCTAGATAGATCTCGGGCTCAAGGCCCAGAGATCGGGCACGGGCAACAGTCCCCCCGGTGGCCACAGCGCCAGCCGCGTCGGTGGGACCGTCGGTACCGTCGGTACCCAGGGCTACAAGGACAACACCGGGCAATCCCTCCATGGCCAGCGCCGCCGCCAGAGCCAACTCCTGGTTGCGCCCGCCCTTGCCCTCGCCGCGTACCCTGACAATGGTTTCACCACCCCAAACCAGGCAGGCCGGCCGGGGCACGGGCCGATTGTAGCTGTGCAGCTCTTTGGCCAGCGCCGCCGCCACGTGGGCCACCTCACGGGCCTCTCCTTCGACAAAGGTCGAGAGGAGCAGGGCATTCAGCCCCCGGGCGCGGGCCGCATCAACGGCAGCCTGGGCGGCTTGGCGATTGCTGCCGACGACCACATTGTACACCTGCTCAAACAGCGGGTCTCCTGGCTTGGGGGTGTCAGCCAGACGGCCATCAAGCCCAGCCTCAAGCCGCGCTCGGACCGCCAGAGGCAGGCGCTCCACCAGGTCGTAGCGTTCCACCACAGACCACGCGTCGCCAAAGGTACTGGTATCGGGTGACAGAGGGCCAGAAGCAATCACGTCCAGAGGATCGCCAACCACATCCGACAGAACCAGACTGGCCACCGGCGCGGGTGCAGCCAGACGAGCCAGGCCCCCACCCTTGATCGCGGAGAGGTGCTTGCGCACCATGTTCAACTCGACGATGGTCGCCCCGCAGCGCAGAAGCAGCTCCGTCGTATTCTGGAGGTCGTCCAGAGTAAGACCCTCTGCCGGCAGCGTCATCAGTGCCGACCCTCCCCCCGAGACCACGGCCAGCACCAGGTCGTGCTCCGCCGTCCCTGCCAGCAGGTCCGCCATGCGGCGGGCGCCATCCACTCCCGCATCGTCGGGCAGGGGGTGGCCGGCTTCCGCCACTTCCACAGGCCCCGTGGCCAAACTTGGGTCGATGTGGTCATATTTTGTGATTGCCAGGCCGCCTGTCAGCCGCTCGCCCAGGATACCGTACAGGGCGGCAACCATTGCCGTGGCCGCCTTGCCACCGCCAACAACCCACACCCGCTCGATTGTCGCCAGGTCATAGGCACGCCCCGCCACGGTCAGCAGGTTCCCCTGGCGCTGGACGTGGCGGCGTACCGCGGCGCCGGGCTCGACAGCATCCAGAGCTGCCTGCTGCACGGCCAGGATCGTTTCCCTCAGCGCTGATTCCTGGATCGAACGTGGCTCCATCGATCGCCTCCTCAGAACCTATTGAACGATACCAAAACGCCTCGTTTAGGCTGTAAACGTTTTCACAAGAGCATCCAGGGTCGGCCGGCTCAATCTCGCACCCGAGACTAGCTCAGTGTCACACCGTGGGTACATCGTAGCCCTGGAGCTTGAGATACGCCTCCACACCGTCGAGAAAGAGTTCGCGGTACTCGGCGGAAGTGGCTTTGCCAATGTGGCCCACCCGGAAAATCTCGCCCTTTAGGCCCTGCAATCCGCCACCTATCATGATCTGCCACTCCTCGAGAAGGTAGCTTCGAAGGTCTTCGACGTCCATCCCGGGCAGACGGCGCACTGTGGTGATCAACGGTGAGGCATTGGCCTCAGGCATGAGCATCTCGAAACCCATCCTTTTCAACCCGCCACGGACGAATTGGGCCGCTTCGACGTGCCGGGCATAGTGGGCATCGAGGCCATGTTCTTCAATCAGCCGTAGGCTGGCCAGTAGGCCCAGAATGTTGTGCGTCGGCAGTGTGGTAGGATAGGGATGCCAGGGACCCCACTGGGTCTTGTAGTCCTTCCAGGTACGCAGGTTCAGGTACCAGCCGTGGGCCCCCTCGCGCTTGCGCTCCATCTGGTCCCAGGCGCGCTGGCTGACGGACACGGGTACCAGGCCGATGGGGCCCGCCAGGCACTTGTTGCCAACGGTGACACACACGTCGATGCCCCACTCATCCACCGGCAGCGGCATGCCGCCCAGGGTCGAGACCGCATCCAGGATGAGGGGCACCCCAAACTCTCCAGCAACGGACACGATCTCCTCCAGGGGATTCAATACGCCGGTAGAGGTCTCCAGGTGAACGACGGCCACGGCCTGGATATCGGGTTCGGCAGCCAGTTCCTGCCGTATCGCCTCCGGATCCACCGGTTGCCCCAGCGGCGCCTCAACGGTCCGCACCTCCAGGCCGTGGCTCCGCCCGATGGTGGCCATCCTCTCGCCAAAAAAGCCGTTGTGGGCGACCAATACCTTGTCGCCCCGCCCGGCCAAGCTGCCGATGGCCGCCTCCAAACCCACCGTCCCGGGTCCGATGAGCAGGAGCATCTCGTTCTGGGTGCCAAAGACCCGCTGGAGTCGCTCCAGGGTCTCATCATAGATCTCCATCCAGGCCGGGCCATAGTGGGCGCGCACCGGCTCGGCCATGGCCGCCAGGACCTCATCCTCCACGCCTACTGGCCCGGGGATCATCAGTTTGATGTGCTGTGCTGTCAAGATCAGCCTCCTCGCTACATGCTGCATTCGTAATGGTAAAGGGATCACCCCACAGAGCAAACCCACCGCACAGATTATACCACCCTCCCGCGCCAGAAGCAACCCCTCCACGTTGGGGGCATTCGAAGCAGAACAGTGCGGGTCACGAGGCCTGGATATAGTAGTTCCATGCAAGCCATTCACTACATGTAGTAGAGGTTGCCTTGGGGTTGATACAGACGTTCGGATCATCGTGGAGCAGGTCGGGGTCATCGCATGAGAGAAAGCTGTTGTCCAGAGGTCCGAAGGCGATGCCACGCTGCTGCAACTGCCGCTTGGCATATTCATTACCGTTCAGGCACATCTTGACGCCGTAGGGAGCCATAGGTACACACTTCAGTGAAAGTGACCAACCCGTGGCCCTACCGCTCCCGCCACATATTGTCACAGACTTTGGGATTTTCTTGAGCGAAGGCTTCAGCCAATAACTCCCCCGACCAGCGTGCGTAGGCAATGCCCTCTCCGGTTAGCTGGAGTGATCTGCTCTCTCAACCCTATGCGGCCTCGGCGCAGCGCGGGCGATGAGTTTTTCGATCTCCAGCGGTTCGGCTTTGGCCGGATCGCGCAACAGAGAGATGGCTTCCTGCGAACACTGGGAGACGCATACCCCACAGCCGGCGCACAGGTCCTCATCCACCTGGGCGACATGGCCCGAGGAGGCCAGCATGGGCGTGCCGTGCTGGTGGGCCTGCATCGCCCCATAGCAACAGGAGCAACAGTTGCAGATGGCATAAAACCGGCCCAGCATGGCATCCTTGTAGTAGTGGACACAACCGACAAGCGTCGTTTGCTTTGACGACACGGTTGGTGGTACCGCCGCCTACACGGAGACGAGAAAGGTCATAGCTAACCAGAACTCTGGTACTCTTGGTACCACGGTATTCATAGGTCAAGGCAGGGGGGCTAGCCGCGCACGCCCCTAACGGGACTTGTACTCCCAGTAGGAGCTGTAGAATTCGTCGTGAAGCATGGTCTCCTCATCATCGGCCGCCGACGGCTTGTCCGCAAAGCCAACACCTGACCAGAATTCCAAGTCGCCTAGCTCAGGATCGGAAACACCATCCATCAACGAAAAAAGCCGAAAGAGCGGGGCACTGGCGGTATCTGCGACAACCTTTCTCAAAGCAGAGCGAGCCGCAGGTGACAGTTCCAGGTTCTTGAGAGCGACTCTCTCTTCTGTAGTGAGAGTTTCGCCTGGAGGATACGTCACGTCAGTGCCGTGTTGCGAAACGCCAAACCAGTTCAATGCTACCGTGGTTGCCTCAGCGATTTCCTTGTGCATCTCAAAGAACAGCGCTTGTTGTATTTCCTCTCTCGTCATCTCGCCTGCCTTTCAGGCATCGATTTTCTCACATCGCGGGCTAGCGGTTGACGCATCAGCCGCCGCTGGGTGACACCACACACCCAACTTGACCCAATGTACTTCCAAAATTCGAACTGGCAGCAACAAGGCTTTCGATCAGGCGGAAGGAACTTGGCATCACGCCAAGGAAAAGAGCGTCCTGAACGCTACGCACTTTCGCTATTTGTCAAGGCGTGCCCACGTTGACCGTGACTACCACATCACCGTAACTGGATACTGCTCGAATAACGGATCGTTGCTGAGCAGGATTGCGTTCTCGGCATTCGCCTGGGCAATCAATAAGCGGTCAAACGGGTCTTTGTGGGGCGTAGGAAGGGCCTCCAGCGCCAAGACATGCTCCAGGTCAACCGGCAGGACCTCAAGGTCGTTCGTCTTACATTGACTTTCAAACACTTCTCGCAAAGGCGACTTGAGTTTCAGCTTGCCCAATTGGGATTTGATCTGCATCTCCCAAACGCTCGCCACGCTGAGCAAAAGCGTATTCGACCGATCCTGGCACAGCGCAAGTGCGTTCGACGACAACTTGCCCGGCTCGCTGTCCCACCAGATGAAGGTGTGCGTATCAAGACGCAGTCTCATCCGTCCCCGTCCAGAATTCATCCGGCAGCGGCTCGTCGAAATCCTCGCTCGTCCAAATTGCCCCGCTGTGAAGTCCCGCGATGCGTGGCGTCATCGGCGAAGCAATGGGTACCAGGCGCGCGAGGGGGACATTGTCTTGGGTCAGGATGATCTCTGCCCCCTCGAATGTCTTGGACAACAACTCTTCCAGATTTATCTTTGCCTCTTGCACATCAATTGTCTTTGCACCCATCTGCGCCTCTCATAATTCGTACCTTCTCCCCAGCTGCTGACAATGGCGATGGTGACATTATGCACCTGAAATCCTTTCCTGTCAAGCGATGGCAGTAGCCTCTGGTAGATTGAGTTGATCCCGGGCAAGTCCGGCACACTGTCGATCAAGCAACGTCGAACAATAAGCCACATGACGGTTAGCATAACCGGCATATATGGTCCTATCTGCGATAAACGACGCCGACTGCGAATGTTCCATGGCGGTGCTTCTTGCGAACGCCATTGGCTCTCAGTTCTATCCAGTTACCGCTGCCTCTGCGATGAGCTTCTGAATCTCCAGCGGCTCGCCCTTGGCCGGATCTCGTAGCAGTGAGATGGCTTCTTGCGGACAGTGCGCAACGCACACCCCGCAGCCCATGCAGGCAACCGCATCGATGCGGGCGAATCCGTCGTCTACCGAAATCGCCGCAAACTGGCAAATTTGTAGTAGGGGGCACAATCAACAAGCGTCGTTCGTTTTGACGGCACGGTTGGTGGTGCCTGCCGACGGCTGCCAGGAGGCAAGAAACGCCACCGCTAAATGATTTCCACAACCTGACGGCAGCGGGCGACCGAGAGATGCTTCATCACCTCGCGCATTTTGACAGAACGTGTATATTGTTGTAATATACGAGTACCATGAAAAGAGCCATCGCCGACTGCAAAGGCTTCCAATGGGATGAAGGAAACGAGGACAAGAACTGGTACCTTCATCAAGTCACCGATGGTGGATGTGAACAGGTCTTTTTCAATCTGCCCCTCATCGTTGCTCCAGATACAAGACATTCACAAACAGAACAACGGTACTACGCGCTGGGGCGCACGGATGCAGATCGCTGGCTATTCGTCGCGTTTGTGGTCAGGAATGATTTGATACGGGTGATCTCTGCCCGTGATATGAATCAGAGGGAAATGAGAAGATATGCCGACAGAATTCAAAGAGATCCCAGATTTCAAAGATGAAGAGGAAGAGCGTGCGTTTTGGGCGACGCACGACTCGTCAGAGTATATTGATTGGGATAGCGCCGAGTCCGCGATCCTGCCACAGTTGAAACCATCAACCAAGACTATCTCCCTACGGCTACCCGAGGCAATGCTGGACGAGCTGCGAGTCATCGCCAACAAACGCGATGTGCCATATCAGTCCCTGATCAAGGTCTTTCTAAAGGAGCGCATTGATCAGGAACTGGAGCAACACGCCGGGGTCAAAGTCAGGTAAGCCCCGTCGCCGCTGCCTCGGCGATGAGCTTCTGAATCTCTAGCGGCTCCCCCTTGGCCGGGTCGCGTAGCAGGGAGATGGCTTCCTGCGGACAGTGGGCGACGCACACGCCACAGCCCATGCAGGCGGTGGCATCAATGTGGGCGAATCCGTCGTCTACCGAAATCGCCGCAAACTGGCACGAGTCGGCGCAGGTGCCGCAGCGGCGCACAGCTCCTCATCCACCACCGCCACGTACCCCGACGACGCCAGCATGGGGGTGCCGTTGTTCCAGGCGTTCATCGCTCCGCAGCAGCACGAACAGCAGTTGCAGATGGCATAGAACCGATTGAGCATCGCATCTTTGTAGTAGTGGACACAATGGAACATGTCCGTTCGTTTTGACGGCACGGTTGGTGCTCCCTCCACCTGTACGGAGACGAGAAACATCATAGTTGGGAGCCCCATCCAGGATAGACCACACAACGCGTACAGAACCAGTGGTCTGGACGCTTCTGTTTGCTCAGAATTGTCTTGGGTCGATAGGTCACGAACTCGGTATGCCTCGTCATGGGCACATGCTACCGGGAGGTAGGAAAACGGTCAAGTATAGTGACGAGTCCCAGCGCGGTGAGCTGTCCCCCAAAGTCCCCACGAATCCCGGCAAATATGGCACAGTATACGGGCACAATCGTCAGGGATAGAGGAGGAGAACAAATATGTACAGAACGGAACTACCTGGCTTGGTGCTCACGCCGGCCTATAGTCCAGAAGACTCGAGCTTGTCCGCATGGCTAACCGAAGTGCTCCTGGCCTTCCGGGGAGACCTGGCGACGGTGGAACTCTGTCAGACCGAGAAAAGGATCGTGCAACACCTGCCCAAGAACCCGCCGCGGTATCTGGAAGCCGTGACAAGGGCTTGATTTCCGGGCTGCTTGCGGGTATGGTGGTGATATGGACAACGCCCTGTGATGATGTGCGCACCATCCAGGGCAACGACCAGACCCACACGGACGGTCCGCTACGTAGTGGGGATTCCAAGTCCATATACTACCAGCAATAATTCCAGGGCAACTTTGCCGTCCGGGATGGGATGAGACCGGAGATTCAGGCTGCCGTGGGGGTTGAGACCTCACAAGCCAACACCAAGGAGGAATTCAGCCGTGAGCAAAGTCAAAGAGATCTTGCGAACTTAAGGGCCTGAGGTCTGGTCGATGGCACCGGATGCTACGGGGTACGATGCGCTTAAACTGATGGCCGATTGGAATGTAGGTGCCGTGCTCGTGATGGACGCCAACCACCTGGTGGGCATCCTATCAGAGAGGGACTATGCCAGGAAGGTCATCCTCCACGGCAAGTCGTCCAAGGACACATCGGTCTGGGAGATCATGACCCAAAGGGTGGTCTATGTGCGCCCCGAACAGACCGCCGAAGAGTGTATGGCACTGATAACCGACAAGCGGGTTCGGCATCTGCCCGTCCTGGAAGACGACCAGGTGATCGGCGTCATTTCGATCGGGGATGTGGCAAGAGCATCATTTCTGAACAGGGGTTCATCATCGAGCAGCTCGAACGCTATGTCTCGGGGACCGTATATCGGAGACGGCAATCTGGCAGATCAGATGGGAGGCTAGAAGAAGACGCCCTGCGATCTAGCACCATCCACGGGTAGACGGGCGACCAAACCGCTGCGAAGGGGAGAGGAGCCGCCGCAATGACCGAAACCCCCAATGACGACAAGTCTGGCTTCGCAACCGAGAAGCCAGAACACTGTCATGCCTGCTCCCAGCTTATTCGTCCTGGCCAGATATACTTTCTGACAATTGGAAACGCCGTGCTCTGCGGGGACTGCATTAAGGCTACTGACGCAATCCGCGTGGTCGATGAACTGGTAGTGGTGATTGAGGGTGGCAAGCTGTTGGTTCAGCGCGGGAGCGCTGCGGGCGAGGTTTCGCCAGGTGAGGTGCGGCACCTGGTTGATGCACTGGTAGAGGGGACGGAGAAGCTGGTGGGTCGGCAGACACATTAGCCCAAGGAGTGAGTGGGTATGCTCGCCCAAAATGCGCATCCGTTCGAAAACCCATCGCTCAGGGATGGTAACCTTTTTGGATTGCTCGGGCTGAGCGGCTGTTCCCTCAGCGGATGGCATTTTTCGGCCAGGACACGGCGAGGCTCCAGGCCACTCGTGGACCGGACGCTGCCGTCTGGACTTTCTAGCCGATCTATAGCTATGGAATCGATGCCTTGTGGAGCGCAACCAGCCCGGCTTCTCGCTCGCTGAAAAGCATCTTGAGAGTGCCGTACAGTACGTCCGATGGGGGCGCGCCCTGGGGGAAGCGGTTGAGCCTCGTGATCGGCTCTTGATAGCCCGATCTGCTTGTGCGGTGTGCCATTTCTGCAATCCCTGGTAGGCGCCCGCCTCGGCGACGACGCTTTATCCGACGCTTTGGCTTCGAGCGCCTGGCGCCGTGACGTTTCGAGTGGTGTCTGCCAGCCGGGTGGGCTCCTATCTAGCGGATTTTTTCATCACCTTTGCTGGTAGCCAGAAGTATGGTTCCAACGATTGGGGTCTCAACCTCCTCGCTTCGGAGTTGGCTCAATAGCGATTGTGGTGTACAATCAGCCTGCACCTGCGGCAAGAAGTTGCAGCGGTCCCCAATTGCCGGTCCACGGCCCGGACAGCATCAAGACGGTTTTCCAGGCCGGCGCTTCGTTCCGTTTTGTGTTGGCGACAGGGTTGTCCAAGAAAAGGTGGCGCAATGTCCAAGAGAGTCGTTTCCCTCGTAACCATCTGGCTGTTGCTGTCGACGCTGGTCCAGGCGACGGGTCGCCCCGCCCTCGAGAGACGGCCCATCCAAGATGCTCCAGCCGCCGGCAAGCTGAATGTTGAACTGTTGGGCCATTGGTCGGACCACAATGTCCTCGATCTGGAGGTGCGTGGCGATCTAGCCTTTATGTCCTACTATGATGGCAGTTCGGACGCGTTCGGTCACGTCTGGCTGGTGGACGTCTCCGATCCCACTGATCCGCACCGGCGCGCCGGTCCGGACCTGATCACGGCCGGCTTGTACGCGGTATTCAAGGCGGTCAGTGCCGACGACCAGTTTGTCTATGTGGCCGAAGAATCGCTGCAAGGGAGCGGGTCGTCGGTGGAGGCGTATACCGAAAGCAACCTGGAGGAGTTCTGCAGCTATTACACGGATTCCTCGATGGTTGAGATGTGGACCGGCGCAACGCCCAGCGGGGAGTATTTGTTTGTGGCCCAACGCAATGGCCTCTTGGTTGACGGGTCCGAACAAGGGGAAGGGCTTAACTGCGGCGCGTTGGGCACCTACGAGGCGCCCAGCGAGTTGACCGCCGCCGCCCACACGGCGGACTTTGCCTACCTGGGCACATCGGACGGCCGCCTACTGGTGGTGGACGTTGCTTTTGCCACCAAGCCCTCAGACCCAAAGGAAAAGAGCCGCAGCGTGCTGCTGCCCGGCGGCATCGATGCCATGGCCGCCGCACCCGGCGTCGTTTACCTGGCCCAGGGGACGACGATCAAGATTGTGGACGTGTCCAATCCCGCTTCTCCGGTGGTAGCCAAGACGTTTACCAGTCCTGTGGCAGTGGCCCAACTGGGGGTAGCCAGCGGTTACCTGTACGCCGCCTCGGCGGGAGGGCTCTATGTCTTTGACGTGGGGGACAACAACGCGCCCAACCTGGCCGGCTACTACCTCGACCAAACCGACGGCGGCTTTGGCGGGGCGCTCTATTTGGCCAATGGCCTGGTCTACACGGGCGGTCCGGGAGGGCTGAACATCCTGCGGTTTGCGCCCGGCGACCAGCCAAAGGGAGCCCTTCTGATACAGCCTGGGGAACCAGGCAGTGTCTCGCTGAATGGAGTGGAACTGTCTTATCCCTGCGAACTCCAGATGCCAGCCCTGGGCGCCAAGGGGCCGGTGGTTGATGCAGCTTGCGCAGAGGGTAAGCAAGGAGACAAAGTCGAGATATTGAAAAAGAGAACCATGATCTACATGTATGTCGGGTGCATCGTTACGATGTTTGAGCAGTTCAGGAGGGCGCTTGGGGTCCGCCGTCTGGAGGATGGTGACCGGTGGCTCGTCAGCGTCGCGTTCTTGGGGGCTCATGTGGTATGTTCGGAAAAACTTCCGTCAAGAGCGCAAGACACAGCCTCGCCCTACTTGGTGCTCGATCACGAGTCCGGGGCTCTGCAGTACAGCTTTCTGCTGGAGGAACAATCCGTAGAGGTCAGAACCCAGGCTGTCGCGATACGCTCCGACGGCGCCAACACGGTGAGCGTCGACCACGACCCGCAGGCCAACCGGACGACGGTGAGTTGCTACAGCGGCTCTCTGACTCTCACCCCTAAGAACAGCTCCCTGCCCCCCTTCACCCTGGGGGCCAGCCAGGAGGTGGAGGTCACGGCGGAAAGCGTCAGCCCCATCGAGCCCATCGACTACCCCTACTCCAGCTTCCTGCCGCTGACCGCGAGAGCGTACGCTAGTGCGCCGCCCAGCGGCTGGCGCACCCTGCTGCGGGAGGATTTTGAGGGCGTATTCCCCGGCGCCTGGTCGGTGGCCGATGGCTCGGCCGGCTCCGGCGAGCATCATTGGGCCAGCCGCACCTGCCGGCCCCAGGCTGGGGGGCGCAGCGGATGGGCGGTGGGCGGCGGCTTTGGCGGCGCGGCCCTGCCCTGCGGCAGCGACTACCCGCCCGAGGTCGAAGGTTGGATGATGGCCGGCCCCTTTGATCTGTCGGACGCCACCGCAGCCGAGGTGACCTTCCAGCGCTGGCTCAATTCCGAATCGGAGGACCGCCTGCTCTGGCTAGCCTCCGCCGACGGCGTGAATTTCCAGGGGTGGCAGGATTCAGGGGCCGTGGGCGATTGGCAGGAGACGGTGTTTGACCTGACGAATGTGCCAGGCCTGGGCGATCTGACGGGGGATCCGGACGTTTGGATCGCCTTTGTGTATTCCAGCGATGCAGCAGGCAGCAAGCCCGAGGGCGCCTATGTGGACGATATCCTCATGCGAAAATACCTCCCGGCGACGGGTGGGGCTCAGAGCGCCCCGCAGCCGGGCGCTCGACAGGCGGCGCCTCAGGAGACGGAAGAGCTGGCGCCAGCATCATGGGTGCTGCCCGCTGCAGGAGTTGAGCGACGAGGCTCGGCGAGCCCCTACTGAACCGTATGGGGTCAGAAAGGGATACCTGGCCCACTGTCGGCAACCAAGCTCTACACCCCACATCAGCCTGGGACTGGTGCCGATCTGGTCGCTGCTGCTTTTACCTGTCCTGGCCGAATATTCTCATCCGGCCAGGACAGCCAATGGTCGCGAGGCTTGACTCTTCCGGCTACCAGGCGATTGATCTGCCGCGCAAACTCGCGCTAGCAGGTGGACTTGGGATCCCGGGTCTTGTAGGCATCGCTGGGCAAAAGAACCGGGCTCACACTGGCCAACTATCTACTATCTTTCTGTGACTTGAGCGGCCTGGGCCATGAGTTTTTGGATCTCCAGCGGTTCGCCCCGAGATGGGTCGCGCACCAAGGTGATACCTTCCTGAGCACACTTGGAGACGCACACGCCACAGCCCATACAGGCAGCAGGACTCGATCACTGCAGTTCCATTGTCCACGCTAATCGCTTTGAATTGGCAATAGTCGGCGCAGATACCGCAGCCTGCGCACAGATCCTCATCCACCTGGGCGACATAGCCCGAGGAGGCCAGCATCGGCGTGCCGTTCCGGTGGGCGTTCATCGCCCCGCAGCAGCACGAGCAGCAGTTGCAGATGGCGTAGAATCTGCCCAGCATAGCATCTTTGAAAAAGGCGTGGTGCACGTGCCCCCGCTCGTGTTCGGCGCGCAGGATCTCCACGGCCTCGTCTGGACTGATCCAGCGCGAGCGCTGGGGGTGGTGTTCGCCGACAAAGCTGGCAAAAGGCTCGCCAATGACCATGCACACGTCCAGCGGCTCGCAATGGTTGGGTCGTACGCTGCGGCAGGGACAGTCCAGGACCACGATGTGGTCCGGATCCTGCAGCACAATGTCGCGGGCCAGGGCGTAGGGAATGGCCTGCTCCAGGTCGGTCAGGACGACCTCCTCCTCGACCGTAACCAGTTGGGTCGCCGCCTCCAGGGACACCACCTTGCCGTGATAGGTATCGGCAAAGGTGATGCGATCCGGGTCGTCCTCCGCAGGCGGCGGCAGCAAGCGGCTCACCAGGCGAACCGGCGGCCCAAAGATGCGGGCCAGCGGATGGGTGCCGGCCCCAATGCCAATATAGAGATAGGTCCAGCGGCCATACACGTAGGCGTGCAGAAAGTTCAGGAGGGAGTAGCCGGGCGTATTGCGGGCTTCTTTGGCAAAGGCGCGCGTGGCCGGCCGGCCTGATAGGAATTTGGGCTTCATTGAATCGTCCTCGCTTTCGTCCATTCCACGCAATTGTAGCACAAAGCCCGGCGCTTGGCAATGAGGGTTCGCCTTCAACCAACAATGAGCCACCAATAGCTACCGGTCACCGGCCGGCTGACGAGCAGGCAACATTTCGGGTGCCTTCGCCTCGGCCTGGCAGTTCACAGGCACCCCCTTAAGGTGGCCGAAAAAGTGTCCAAACAAAGGGGTGCACTTCTTATTTTTCTCGCAGTTGCTCCAGCACGCTATCAAACAGCCGTGCTTCAGCACCATGTTCAATCAACCGGTCAGGGAACTCGCTCAACACACTAAAGTTGAAGCCTTTGTAATTCAACGGCAGATGCAGAGGGTATTTCCAATCCAGGCGGACACGGGCAGCGTTCGCCGCCGCTCTATCCGACAGTTTCTCGAGGAACTGGAATATCGTCGGAGGGGTATAGTGAATTCGCGGGTTGGGATTTTTGTCTATGCAGTCCCACGCTCCACTAGGTCATGAATAGCGCTGGCCGACAATGCGCAGGGACACTACCCCCATCACAATGCTCAGGGCTACCAGAGCTGTCACTTGGGGCCACAGCTCCCGCAACCCTGCCCCTTTGAGCATGATGCTGCGGATGATAATCAGGTAGTGTTGGAGAGGCGCGAAGCGAGAGATAAACTGTAGAAAGGACGGCATGTTTTTGACCGGTACCATAAAACCGGAGAAAGCAATCTCTATCATGGCCAGAATAAAGACAAAGAGGATCGCCTGTTGCTGGGTACGGGAGATGGCCGAGATGACCATGCCCCAGCTCACTACTGTCGCGACAAAGAGTAGGGTCAAGGCTGCTAGCAAAAACACGGAACCATTCATCGGTACTTGAAATACGAGCAAACTGATGGCCCACATGATGGCAAAATTCAGGCTACCAATGGCAAGGGCCGGGATGCCCTTGCCCAAAGCCAGTTCAAGGCGACGCAATGGTGTCACCATCAACTGCTCCAGTGTGCCGAGTTCACGTTCGCGTGCCAGGCCAAGGGATGCGATTGCCAAGGTGACTTGGTAGGTGATAAAGCCCAGTTGAGCAGGAATGGAGAAATCACGAAAGTCCATCGAGGGGTTGAAGCGTATGTCGGTTCGGAAATCGATAAACTCGGTGGAAACCAGGCCATAATTGGCGGCAAGATCCGCCGTCAGGCGGCCTACCGCGCCTGTAGCAGCGCCGAGGGTTGTAGAGGCGGCTAGCGTATTGGTTGCATCGGCGATGATACCGACTTGTATCGGAGCAACGGCTCCCGTCTTCTGTTGTGGTGAACGGGCGTTGGTTAGCTCCTGCGAAAAGCCTGCAGGAATGACTACTGCCAGGTGGATGTCTCCCCGATCCATCAAGTTGCGTACTTGGTCCATGCTCTGAACATGGTAGACGATGTGTAACTCTTCGGTGTTATCCAGGTTGACCACGAGTTGGCGGCTGAGGCGGCCGTGATCCTGATCCAGAATTGCCACGGGCTGTTCGGTGATCCCGCGTTCGACATTCTGGGCCATGAGGATCAACTGCAGGGCAGGTGCCAAAAGGATAAAAACAGACAGCATTTTGTCACGCCTGAACTGGATCAGTTCTTTGATAATCAAGTTGCCTGTACGGATGATCATGTCTGAACCTTGCTCGTTTGCCGCTGGAACCTAGCCTATTTTCTTCTGAAAGAGCGCCAGCCCGATCGCCATGGCGCCTATGCCCATGCCCAGGAGAATGAGGGTTGGCCGCAGTAGGCTTGCCGCCCCCAACCCTTTCAAAAACACGCCACGTCCGATCTCTACGAAATGGGTGGTAGGTAGGACATATGAGGTGAGAATGGCCTCCAACGACCCGGTACCGATGGGTGTGATGAGCCCGGCCAGGAAAAAGCTGGGTACGAGAAAGACGAGCATGACGACGAACATGGCGCTCTGCTGGCTCTTGACAAAGTTGGCAATGACGATTGCAGCACCCATGCAGGACATCAAATAAATACCGGCCAGCAGAAGGTAGACCAGCAGGCTGCCCCGGAAGGGCACCCTGAACCAGAGGACAGCCACAAGCAGGGCAAGAACAGCGCTCACCAGGCCGGCGGTAATGTAGGCCAGGAGTTTTCCGTTCAAGTATTCCAACCCCGAGACGGGCGTGGCGACCAATCCTTCCAGCGTACCGGTTTCTTTTTCTCGGGTCAAAGCCAGGGCCAGGGCCATGGTGGGCATAATGAGAACAATCGCCAGCAGACCTGGCACCATGCTAAGCAACGATTCCAGGCCAGCATTGTACCAAGCCGCAGTACGTATTTCTACCGCTTGTCCCATCTGGGCCGCGGCAGTCATGCTTGCACCGGCCACGAATACTCTCGACCTGGCTTCCAATGCCATGAGCGCCTGCCTTCCGGCAAAGGGATCTGCACCATCCACAATGGCTTGTACTTGAGTTGGCTTGCTGCCTCGGATCTTTTCAGAGAAGTCAGGGGGAATGATCAGTACCGCGTCCACATCTCCACGCTTCAAAAGGGGCACGGCCTCTGTGTACCCTCTCAGGTGGTTGACCAACTTGAGGTCTTGGTCGCTGGTCAGATTGGCCAGATACGCTCGGGAAAGAGCGCTGCGATCAAGGTCCAACACCGCCATACTGAGCTGCCCAACATCGAAGGAAAAGACATATGAAAGCAGAAAAAGAAGCAAGGCAGGGGAAAACGCGACCAAAAAGAGGTTGCGCGGATCGCGGACAATATGGAGCATCTCTTTGCGTGCGATGGCGGCCATGCGGCGAAGCGACATATACCGATGAACTCCTCAGCGGAAGAAACTGGTAGCCAGTATACCAACGCTCTCGGCTTCGGTCAAAGCAGATTGGGAGATGGGTGCCCTCAGATATAGAAAAAAGCTCCCACCCGCGCGGGTGGGAGCTTTGGCTCCTCGGGTAGGACTTGAACCTACAACCAACCGGTTAACAGCCGGACGCTCTGCCGATTGAGCTACCGAGGAATACGGTGTTATTATACTTGAGCCGGCACGCAGTGTCAAATAGTCTAGCCCAAGTAGTCACGGAGCTTGCGGCTGCGGAGGGGATGTCTGAGCTTGCGTAGGGCTTTGGCTTCGATCTGGCGGATGCGCTCTCGCGTGACGCCAAAAGCCACGCCTACTTCCTCCAAGGTATGAACCTGCCCATCCTTCAGCCCGAATCGCATCTCCAGTACCTGGCGTTCTCGGACGTTCAATGAGTTCAGGATGGTGCCCATCTGCTCGCGGAGCAATTGCTTTGAGGCAGCGTCATCCGGCTCGGGCATTGTTTCATCCTTGATGAAATCGCCGAGATAACTATCTTCTTCGGAACTGATAGGAGTTTCCAGAGACATTGGTTCCTGGGCGACCCGCATGATCTGCTCGACCCGATTGGTTGCCCGGCGCAGCTTCCGTATCATCATGGGATCTAGTCGCTCATCATTAACCTGGGCCGAAAGAATGGCCTCCCGTTCTCCGTCATCCAAGCCAACAAACCTCTCCATGGCTGGATCCAGAGCGATGTCCTCGGGATTTGGATCGCGACCCAACTCCTGCTGCAATCGCCGCTGGGTGCGTACGAGATGACTGATGGTTTCCACCATGTGAACCGGGAGCCGGATGGTCCGAGCCTGGTCGGCAATCGCTCGGCTTATTGCCTGGCGGATCCACCAAGTGGCGTAGGTAGAGAACTTGTAGCCTAGCGTGTGGTCAAACTTTTCTACCGCTCTCAAGAGGCCAATGTTTCCCTCTTGGATCAGGTCTTGAAAAGACATGGACCGCCCCATGTAGCGTTTGGCCACACTCACAACCAGGCGCAGATTGGCTTCCGCCAAACGCTGGCGAGCCTGTATCCCGCGCTCTTGCCGGGCTTTGAGGATTTCCAGTTCGGACGGAGGCAGGGAACCATCATTGGCCAGTTGCTGCTTAGCTTCATTGCCGTCCTGAATCGCTTGGGCTAGCCTGCCTTCATCCTCTGCGGTGAGCAGGGATACCTGGCCAATCTCCCTCAGGTACATGCGGATTGGATCGCTGCTAACCTCAAAATCACGGGACAACTCGTCCAAAGGGTTCTCTTCCTCAACTTCCTTCTCAATCTCTTTTTCGAGTGCCCTCAGATCTGTGAGTTGAGGTTCCTCGTCTTCTTCGCCCTGGCGCATGACCATGTCGAGATCTAGAAAGAAATTGCGCAGACGTTTTCCATCAGCATTGGACTCGGCAGATGGCAACACCTCATCCTCGATACTGCCAGTATCGTCGAGGGTCGATTCCGGGATCAATCCCATATCTATGCTCACCTGGCCTGCATCAGGCTGCGGTACAGAGGATTGTGATTGTCGTTCGCGAGTGAATTCCTCAGTCATATGTACGACCAATACCCATAGGTCTTATGCGCGTCGGAGCGCGGTGGCGATTCTGCCGCTTCCTGGGTTCACTCTTCGCCAAGGGGAACCCGGACTGCTGCGTCCTCGCGCTGGCGGCGTCCTGAGATGGACCTGGCGCTCATCGACCTTTCGAGCTGCAAGAAACGCATATTTAACTCAACCGTCAGTTGGCCATAGCCTCGAGAGGTATCACGATCACCTGACTCCTGTGCGTCTACTTGCAGGAACTGCAGTTCTTCGATCTGGCGCCGCAGATTTCGCAGACGTAGCTTTGTGATGGCGTCAACAATCTGGTTCTTGACCAGGTCCTCCGGCGCCGGCGGCTGAGTTTCCTGGAACTGGGCCAAAGTATCAATCCGGTTTTGTAGATTCTCATCGAGCGTATCGTAAAACTCTCCGCGGACGTCCAGCAGGCCGCTGCCCGTGGGAATGGGTTGTCCGAGCCACCGCCGCCACGCAGCCAGGATGGCGCGGTCATCCGGCCGGCTCAAGTCCTCAGGCATCAATGCTGCGTCTCCGCTGTCTTGTAGGGCTTTGTCGGTCTGGATCAGCAAATTGGGGTGGGTCAGAACGGCGGACAGACAGTATTCGTCCTGCCCCATAGGTTTCTTATGCCCACCCTCACCGGGCTGTCGGGACTGGCGTGGGTCGGAGCCCCTTTGCGTATAGGGGCGTGCTGGTCGATCCGGCAGCTTGCGACCCACTGGCAACTCGTGGACGAGGCGTTGGATCTGCTGCCATAGATCCCGTTCATCTACCTGAATCATGCGAGCCAATTGTTGGAGGTAATGAGTCCTTTGAACCCGATCGCCCAGTTCGGCAATGAGAGGGCCAAGTCGGCGAGTGGCTTCGGCCTTGCCCTTTGCAGTAGCCAGATCCAGGTCAGTCGTGAGAGCCTCAAAGTAGTAATCCATAACCGGCTTGGCTCCGGCCACCAGCCGTGCCCAATGGGCTGGGTCTTTGTGGATTACTTGGTCGGGGTCCTGATCCGGTGGCAGCGAGATGATCCGGATATCGGCTGCCAGCCGGTCCTCGAAGTGGATCAGGCCCCGGGCCGTGGGCACTGGTACAACTTCGCGGTCCATCACTTGACGGGCCACATCCAAACCGCGCAAGGTTGCCTGGTCGCCAGCTGCGTCGGAATCGAGAGCCAAGATAAAACGTTGTGTATAGCGTTTCAGTCGCTGGAGTTGTGCCTCTGTGAGCGCCGTACCCATCTGGGCAACTAGATTGTTGATGCCGTGTTGATGGGCCATCAATACGTCCATGTACCCTTCAACAATGACCGCTTCGCCCGTCGTGCGGATGCCCGCTCTGGCCAGATCCAGCCCAAAGAGTACGCGACTTTTGTCAAACAACGGCGACTGGGGCGAGTTTAGGTACTTGGGCACGCCGTCGCCCAGAACCCGTCCCCCAAAACCTATGGTTCGACCCTGGTGATCACGGATGGGAAAGACGATCCGACCCCGGAAACGATCATAGTAGCCTCTGCCAGTGACTTGCTGACCGGCCTTCTCTCGCTCGACAATCAGACCTGCTTCGGCAATATCGGCCGGGGAGTAGCCCTTGTTGCGCAGATACTCGAACAATGCATCCCAAGAATCAAGGGCATATCCAACCTGGAAGCGTTCGATAGTTTCCCTGTTTAGCCCCCGTTCGTCCAGGTAGGCCCGCGCTCGAGCTGCCTCATCGCTATCGAGAAGAAGGTAGTGAAAGTAAGCCGCAGCCGTCTGATTAATGTCGCGCAGCAGATCCTGTCGCTGCTCGGCTGCATCTGCCTGCGGACTGGCAGGCTCCAATTCGACGCCAGTGCGTTGGGCCAGCATCTTTAGCGCCTCGCCAAAGTCGAGGTTCTCCTGCTTCATGATAAAGGTGAATACGTCACCCCCCGTGCCACAGGCGCCAAAACAGTGCCACGTGCCTGTATGAGGGAATACAACGAACGAAGGCGTCTTTTCAGCGTGGAAGGGACAGAGTCCCTTGTAGCTGCGCCCTGCCTTTTTCAAGGGCACGTATGACTGGATCACTTCAACAATGTCCAGACGGTCTTTGACTTGGTCCACAACACTCATCTTGACTTATATTCCAGGACGCTGACAAGGATGGCTGACAAACGGGCCGGTAGACTGGCTTCTTTGACTGATTTAGAAACGATTGCCCAGACACAATACGAACCGCGTACCAGGCCAGATACATTCTACCACAGAACGGCGGGGCAGCCAAAGACGAACAGCTTGCCAGGCAATGCCTGGCCTGGCTGCTTTGGGGGTACTCTGTGTGGTGAGGTCTGAATCGTACTAGCGCTGATCAGCAATCCCACTGCGCTGATCTGTGGAAGTAGACCAACTTTCCACCCCGCTGTCCGACTCTCGGTCTTACTCGTACGACTCGTACACGTAGTCTTGGTCGTCGTAATCTTGGGAGCTAGAGCCTACTCCCATGATCATGAGTACGACGCCCAGGACGAGGATCATGAGGGCTATCGTCCCAATGCAGCAGATTGGCCCCTCAGCCAAGAACATGTATAGAGGATGGCTTGAGCCCAGCGTCGTGCCAAGCCAATCGCCCCACAGCCATGTCGAGGCCGCGGATACCTGAAATACTGCGCCAACAATGGAATAGATGCTGCTTATGAGGTAGGGCAGGAGAAGGCAGCCAAGCATCAGTCCCAATGTAGCGAAAATGCAGCCAACACCACATCCTCGTCGTTCCATGAGATTGTTCCTTCGTTCCTCAGGCAAGGTTTTCGCTCTTTAGGGCCAGTCCTTGCCCGTGCCTTCTACAGATACCAGGAAGAAAACCCCCGACAGGGGTCGGGGGGAAAAGGTACAAGACCACTTGGCGACGAGAACTGGCTCACTATGCCTGCAAAAGATCTCTGAGCCGCAACTCGTCAGCGAATAGAAAGAATTCTTGCGCGAGAGGATTGCATGCTCAGACCTGAAGATCAGCTAATTGGTCGGCCTCCTCGCGTACCGCCTTTGCCAGGATGGCCTGAATTTGCTCGTGGGCTGCCTTCAAGTCGATTTCCTCGACCAGAGCCACTTCGCCAGCAACCAATTCTTCAGCACGCTGCATGAGCTGAGTGTCCCGCTTGGTCAAGTTGTGGAGTTGGCCATGCCATGCCAGGTCGCGGAGCGCCTCGGCTGTAGTAAAAACGTCACCGATTCTGAGTCGCTCCTCAACCTCGGTTTGGCGCTCCTTGAAATCTTCGGACAATGCCTGGGGCGTTTCTGTTAGGGAACGGAGTAGTTTCTCCAACAATGCGAGACTGACGGCTGGCCGCAGACCAACATCATCGGCTTTGGCCACGGGGGTCATCAGTGTCCCGCCCCCAGACTGCATGTCGATAACATAGTAGCGTTTGGCCTCCCCAATTACCTGGCGGCGTTCAACATCCCTGATGATACCAGGTCCATATCCTGGATGAATCACCTTATCTCCGACTGAATACATGGCCGCCTCTTTTCTTCGCTTCGCTCAAGGACAGATGAGCATCTGTCCGCCCATCAAGACCAAGACAAGAGCGTCACAGCTATCCGGCCGTTGTGACAGGGCGTTCCTTGTAGCGGTAGGTGATCCTTCCCCTCGTCAGGTCATAAGGTGAAAGCTCAACCAACACCCGGTCGCCCAACAACACTCGGATATAGTACTTGCGCATCTTGCCCGCGAGGTAGGCCAGTACTTCATAATCGTTGTCTAACTTGACTTTGAACTGGGTGCCCGGGAGGCAATCTACTACAGTTCCCCTCAATTCGATCTTTTCGTTGCTTTCTTTGGCCAAACGAACCTCCTGTTTGCTTGATCGCGGTGGGATGCTAACGAGAACGCACCCTCGCATCTATCTGTCGCTGTTTGCGCCGCGCCCGGCGAATGGACCTTTGCTTTTGGATCCGACGCTTTTCGCTGGGAGAGACATACCAACGCTTGCGCCGAACCTCGCTCAGAATCCGATCCTGCATAACCGATTTTCTGAAGCGCTTGAGCAGGGCCTCCTGCGACTCACCATCTCTCAGACTCACTGTTGCCAATATGTTCACCTCCTTTCCACAATAAATCTCGGTTTATCACTCTAGTTTAGTCTGAACTCAGCGTCTACCCACACCAGGCATGGAAAACCCGGTTTGCTCGCCCATAGCACGCTGGGTGGCAACCGGGTCCTCTAAACCCGAACCGTTGACCTCAGCGCCGTTGTCCAGTTTGAAAACCTGGGTCCCCGGCGACTGCACCGCAGCACAAAGGACCGTGGTATGGCAACGGCGCTCCGCAGGCATTGGCTCACTTTACATGGCGTCGTTCTCCTCAGCCTGGATTGCAGAAACTGCCAGGCTGCGTGCCAGTTTTGCGTCCGCAGTCCACCCCAACGCGGATAGAGCGTGCACCATACGTGCCTGGTACACAACGTATTATAGCAGATTCTTGCCAAAGCGTCAAAGACAGCATGCCTTCTGGTGCTTATTGCTCACAAAGGCCATACCATACAATGGCAGACTCGAGCGATTCACGCAAGCCTGACTGACATCACGGCCCTCGATGCCTGGTTCGCGATTCGTTCAAGTATGCTAGCTTTCGGCCAGGTAGACGACAGTGACACCTCCCCCTCCTTCTCCTCGCTCACCCAAGCGGTAGGACCCGACTAGAGGATGATCGTGCAACTGCTGATGCACCGCCTGCTTGAGGGCACCGGTGCCCTTCCCGTGGATGATGCGGACAAAGGGCAACCCCGCCAGAAAAGCATCGTCCAGGCGCTTGTCTACGCGTGGTAGCACCTCGTCCACGCGCTGCCCCCGCAGATCCAGCTCAACTCCCGGCGACGGATGGGAGAACGTGGGGGTCGCAGAAGGTTCCACATGGGTGTCCTTCTGCCGGGCACGCCGCTCCAGGTCGCTTTGTTGAACCCGGACGCGAAAGCTTCCTACCTGTACTTCAGCGCTGTCTCCATCCAACATGGTGACCTGCCCCGTGGTGCCCAGCCCAGAAACCAAAACTGAATCACCAACAGAGACCTCCCCAGGCAGCCTTTCTGCCTCGGGAGGAGGTGGGGATACTGGTGGGACAACGTCTTTTTCCTTCTCATCCAAGCGGGCGCGAGCCTGGGCCAACCATCGTTCACCTAGTTCTGATTGCTGCGTGGCATCTGACATCTCGGCACGCAGCGCCTCAATCTCGCGGCGAACCTCGGCCAATTCCTGGCGGGCCTCGGCCCGCGTTTCACCCAGGATAGCGGCCCTCTCGGCATCGATGGTCGCCAAGCGAGCTGCCAGCCGGTGCTCATGTTCGGCTAGCCGGCGCTGGGCCAGCGATGCCTCGTCGCGAGCGACGATGGCTTCCTGGTGGGCTTGCTGGATCTCAGCCAGCAGGGTTTCGGTCTCTTGTTCCTCCGGTGAGACGAGGGCTCGTGCGGCCTGGACAATGGCCGAGGCCAGGCCCAACCGCTCGGCGATGGCAAAAGCATTGCTGCGACCTGGGAGGCCAATCTGAAGCTTGTAGGTAGGTGACAGTGTCCTTAGATTGAACTCAACGCTTGCATTCTCTACACCGGGTGTGGTATGAGCAAAAGCTTTCAGCTCGGAATAGTGCGTAGCTACCAGGGTAGTGATGTGCTGGGCCAACAGGCGGGACAGAATGGCTCGAGCTAGCGCCGAGCCCTCTACCGGATCAGTGCCTGCGCCTAATTCGTCCAACAAGACCAGGCTGCGCTCATCAGCTTGTTCCAGGATGTCAACGATGTTAATCAAGTGCGAAGAGAACGTGGAGAGAGATTGCTCAATGGATTGTTCATCTCCAATGTCGGCATATATGCCCTCAAATACTGGCAAGACCGAGCCTTCGGCTACGGGCGGGTGCAGGCCCGCCTGGGTCATGGCAGCCATCAGTCCCACGGTTTTCAGGGTAACCGTTTTGCCGCCGGTGTTGGGCCCGGTGATGACCAATGAGGTTTTACCATCGCCGAGCCACACATCGATAGGCACAACCGTCTCCGGATCGAGAAGTGGGTGGCGGGCCTGGCGCAGGTTCAGCATCAAAGTCGGTTGTCCATTCGATCGTGCCCCCTTGAAAGGGAATAGGCCGGGCTGTGTGGCAAACAGAGCGTTGGCGTAGCGCGCTTTGGCCATGACGAGGTCGAGCTCCGCGAGAGCTTGCACAGTCCAGGCTAGCTCATCAGCCATATCAGCGACGAGGACTGAAAGCTCGGCCAGAATATGATCTACCTCTTTGCGCTCTTCGATCTGAAGCTGGCGCCAGGCATTGCCTACATCGACAAGCGACAGAGGCTCAATAAAAAGGGTTGCCCCACTGGCTGAGGTATCGTGCACTATGCCAGGGATCCGGCCTCTGAAATCGGTCTTGACAGGGATCACATAGCGCCCGGCTCTCTGAGTCACCAACGCTTCTTGCAGATAAGGCGCATTGTGGGGGTTGGTAACAATACGGTTCAGTCTCTCCTGGAGACGATCGTGGGCGGCGCGCAGCTCACGGCGTATTCGGCTCAGCTTGGCGCTGGCGTGATCAACTACTTCGCCTTGCTCGCTGATACAGCGCATAATTTCGGCTGCCAAGCCCTCGCAAGGTTCGATGCGGGCAGCGATATCAGCCAAAAGGGGGGCCTCACCGTGGAAACGTGCCAATGTGCGGTGCACTCGCTGCCCTACCCGAATCGTATTCTGGATGTCGAGCAGGTCCGGTGGTTGAAGGATGGCTCCACGTGCAGCGTTGCGGGCCAGAGGCCGGATATCATGTGCCCCACCCAGCGGGATGCCTCCATGGGCATCAAGTACATGGCGGGCTTCACGGGTCTCCTGCAGTCGGTGTTGTACTTTAGCAAATAGGGGTGATGGCCTTAGGGCCATCGCGAGTTCGCGGCCCGCAGAAAAGGTGACATGCTGAGCAAGGCGCGATAGTATCTGGGGAAACTCTAGGGTATTGAGGTGTTTCTGTTTCATAAGTTGCCACAACAATCTGGAAATCTGAATAGTTGTCCTCGATCTACTCGCAGGCGCCCTCTCTCCAACCTGTCACGGAGGAGTTTCGACCACCGTGCAGAAAGCCATTCTAGCAAAACCGACAACGAAAGTCAAACATGGATGAGCGTGTCCAATCTAGGCAGGCCAGAGCCACGGCCAGGCACGTGCCCGGCGATCCGCAAGTTCCTGCTGCAGACGATCAATTTCTGCACTCCCTGCTCTCCGATGGCCTGCAGCGCGAATGTGGCGCTTTTCGAAGGCTAGCTCTGTTGCGGTCTGGAAATAGCGGCCCACGGCACGAGATGCCCGCCGGCCACCCCGCTGGAATGCCCGTGACTGTACCCATAGCCGCTGTCCTGCTGAACGCAGGACGTCGTATTCCTCGACGGTAAGCATCCCTTGGTTGACCTCTGTGACCAGTCCTTTCTCGATCCAGCGGCATTCCCTGCGCAAAGCCAAGATGGCAACCAGAAGCAATAGCAACAGCCCGCTCCAGTCTACGATCAGACTGACCCCGAGCGGGAACCAGATCCCCTGCTGGACCATGGAGGTTCCTATGTTGTGGAGGCTGTGAAATAGAACTGCCAACGCCCAGCCACCCAACGGGACCAATAGTTTCCCCCACCAGTTGCGGGCTAGCCGGGCATAGCCCACGGCCGCGCCAGTGATCCCCGTCCAAAAGGCATGATTTGCCCCGAACACAACCGTTCTCAAAAGGATGAAGGTGAATGCCGCGCCGGATGTCTCGCCACGCAGGATGGGCAGAAAGTAGCCAAAGATATTTTCCGTCAAGGCGAATCCAAAGCCGATCATGGCCCCGTAAATGATGCCATCGAGCACACCGTCGAACTCATGATAAAAGACAACTACCAAGCCGATGAGGGCAATGCCCTTCAAGCTTTCTTCCACAAGAGGGGCGCCGATGGCAACTTTGATCAGGTTGGCTGCCAAGCCTTCCGTACCAAGGGTGGCAAAGACTGGGGAAACGAGTTGTTCAACAGCGATGGAGAGAAATGCTGCTGGGCCTGCTCCCCAAATGAAAGCCAACGCCAGGAGCCAGAGAGGTTCCTTCTCGTATCGGTCAAGCCACCAGATAAAAAGAACGTATATGGCCGTGGGGATCAGCGCCCCCAGGATTGCCACCACAAGGATAGGCATCTGCCAATTGGCCTCCCTGGCCTGATTATAGCATGGAACGCCTGGCCCTACAATGGCAGACTACCCGAGGCCCAGGGCAATTGCATCTAAACCCGTCATTGCGAGGGAACCGAAGGAATCTCCCCTTGAAACCGTAGAGATCGTCGATTAAGGTTTAGGTACTCAAGTCAACCGCTTCTGGCGCTGGGTTCGCAGTGTTGCTTACTTGACATCTGCCTCAGGGTATGCTATCCTCGCACAGCATACCCCGCAGGGGTATGCTGTGCGAGGATGGTTTGTACTTCCCAGCGAACCAGATGGAGGGATCCAAATGCCATTCATGCAGTCCACAAAGGCGCAGGTGACAGCCATACCACATGTGGTGGACGAGCGCTGTCAGGCATGTCGCCGGTGCGTGGCGCGCAAGGTATGCCGGACGAAAGCGATCCTGCAGATCGATCCAGACGAACCCCCCTTCATTGATGCCAGTCTATGCTATGGCTGCCACGCTTGCATTCCAGCTTGTCCCAATGGAGCCATTGTATTGGATGGGCATGAGCCCAAGATCCCAGTGGTTGGCTAGCCAATGCTCTTTCTCACTCTTTAGAGCAATTCCTACTGCCCAGCGGCTGTGACAGGCAGCCAATATCACATTGGACGCGATAGCCCCCGGAAACAAGGCTGGCGCCTGCCAAGCCAGGGATTTCGCGGCGAGTAGCGCAACCCAGATAAATTGAATACACAACCCAGAGCAAGACAGCGGCGTACCCTCTTTTTGAGGTACGTCACTGTTTTTTTGTAGCGAGATTCCTCTCAGTCTAGGATATTAGATATTAGCAGGCCAGCCAATCTGAGATAGGAGGAATCTCACTGGCAACCCACGTCTACGTGGCTTCGGCCAAGGGGCAGGTGCCCTTTCACCCGGTGAGTATGTACTTGTTGAGCCTCTATCGGCGGGAACGGAGCCTGCCCAGTCACGAGGTGCGGCGCAGGGTCCGGCACCTGGAGGACAGCCGGACCCTGCGCCGCTGTGCAGGGTTTGAGGCTGACTTTCCCTGTGAATCAGGCTTGCGCTACTTCGAGGGGCAGTTGATGCCCGAACTGCAGCAGGAAACCAACGCCCTCCAGCTGGACGCCCTCTACCAGGCTGGCCTGCTACCCATCAAAGCCGATGTGGACAAGAAGACGAGAGCGACGCTCTCTTTCGACGGCATGCTGCACCAAGCCCGTTCACGTCTGCGCTGCTCGAGCGTCAAAACAGGCTGCTACAAACCGGCGCCCCGTCCTTGTCCAGCCAAAGAGAAGGGCAAGCAGGGATGTGAGTGCAGCGACGAGGAGCATGCTGCCATCTGTCGACACGCAACGTCCCTGGACCCCCAGGCACGCTTCATCGTCTACACCAGCGACAACAAGCGAGCCCAGACTCCAGAGGCGCTCCCCCTGGCTCAAGATCGGAAAAGTCCTGGCTGATGCCGGGGCTTGCGAGCAGACCTGCCTCGACGCCATCTGGGCTGCTGGCGCGCTGTGCATGGTCGATATCTGTACCCACAGGTCTGACAATGACCCCGATACCCGGCTGACGCGCGGATATGACCAGCAAGGACATCCCCTCGACGACGATCCTCTCCCCTAGGGCGGCGACCAAGGTCATCAACGCCCGCATAGCCAGCGACCAGGTGACGTTGGAAGCCTGTGTCCAGCCCGCGGACAACGTACAAAGCCTGAGCTGCATCATTTTGCCCCGGCCCAGAACCGCACCTACAGCGACGCCATGCTGGCCCAGGACGGCGACGAATGCCAGATCCGTCTCCGGTACCGTCGTCACCAGCCAGCCCCAGCACCTTTGACAACTGGGGCACCAACCAGTAGCTGTCTCTGGCCAACGGGGAAAGCAACGACCGCGAGTGGCTGGGCGACCTGCACCTGGTGGCCATTGATCATTCGGGATCCCCTAGGATAAGCCCTTCGAGTGCCCTCAGTTCGGAAGTGGTCCAGAAGTATGACGCCGAGATTCAGGCGTTGGTGGCCCGGCCTGGCCTTCTGCCGGACGCGCTCTGCCGCGCCCAAGACCGGATCGGTAAGGACGGATCTAGCCAGGACCATTGGCTGGCGCCGGTGGGGCAGGGCGACCAAATAGAAGCCTCCAGCACTGGGATCTTGCCAAATCGACCGGCTCGTGGTAGGATTGCTGGCGGAGGAAGACGATCTTGACCACTGACATAGCATTGATGCTGGCCATCCTGGCCATTTCGATCCTGCTCTTCATCACTGACTGGCTCCGTGTAGATGTCGTCGCGCTTTTGGTGCTGTTGGCCCTGATCTTGACTGGCCTCATCACCCCGGAAGAAGCATTCAGGGGGTTTAGCAGTCCTGCAGTCATCACCGTATGGGCCATTTTCATCGTCAGCGGAGGCCTGTTCTATACCGGCGTGGCCAATCTTTTGGGCGACCGGCTGCTTAAGGTGGCCGGCACCAGTGCCCGCCGCCTGGTGGGTGTACTGATGACAGCCGTGGGTCTGATGTCTGGGGTCATGAACAACGTGGGGGCTACGGCAGTCATGATGCCGGCCACCGTGGCCATGGCTCGCAAAACCCAGATCAGTGCCTCCAAGCTCTTGATTCCCCTCGCCTTTGGTTCACTGTTGGGCGGCATGCTAACCCTCATCGGCACCCCGCCCAACATTCTGGTCAGTGATGCCCTACGGATGGCTGGGTATGAGCCCTTTACACTGCTCGCGTTTGCACCTGTGGGTCTAGCTGCCCTCGTACTGGGCGTAGTTTATATGGCAACCGTGGGCATGCGGATTCTACCTGACCGAACGCCATCGGAGTTGCTGGCCAAGGCAGCAGGCCCTGATGCGGATCTGATTGACCTTTACCGGTTGGGCGAGCGCCTGTTCAGGGCGCGCATCCCTGCCGGTTCCCCACTCATTGGCCAGCGTCTGGCCCAAAGCGGCTTGCGAGAGGATTTTGATCTATCGGTCATCGCCATGGAGCGATGGGGCGGGACACGCCTTGTACCCGACAAAGATACTACTTTGCGCCGGGGTGATGTCCTGTTGATCGAGGGTATGAGCGACAACGTAGTATGGGCAGGGCAGACAGGGCGCCTGGATGTCCAGCCTGAGGTCGGTGTGCATGACAAAGAGCTACAATCAGAGGTAATCGGCATCGCTGAGGTGCTCCTGTCCCCTCACTCCAACCAGGCGGGCAAGACGCTGGCCGAGATTCAGTTCCGCGAAAAGTACCACCTGACCGTCTTGGCTGTCCTGCGCGACGGCCGCCCGCAACGTACGAGCCTGGTGGATCTGCCGCTGCGTTTTGGCGATACGCTGCTGGTGCAGGGTCCAAGGCACAACTTCCGTATCCTTGCGCGTGAGGCTGACTATGTGGTTCTCGGCGACGTTGAGAGTGCTCCCCCTCTGCGTACCCAGAAGGCGCCGGTGGCGATAGGGATCCTGGCAGTTATGCTCGTGCCTGTCGTGGCTGGTTGGCTGCCCATCACGGCCGCGGCACTGCTGGCCGGCGTGCTCATGGTCCTCACTGGCTGCCTGACTATGGATGAGGCCTACCAATCCATCGAATGGAAAGCGGTTTTTCTGGTGGCTGGTACACTTCCCCTGGGCATTGCCATGGAGAAAACGGGGACAGCAGACTTGTTGGCATCGTTGATGGTCAATGCCGTGGGCGGACTCGGGCCCCTGGCACTGCTGGCCGGGTTCTACATCTTGACCAATCTACTGACCCAGTTCATGTCCAACGCTGCTAGTACTGTCCTCATCGCACCCATTGCCATAGAGTCCGCTCTTAGGATTGGCAGCGAGCCCTATGCCCTGCTGATGGCAGTTGCTGTGGGAGCGTCGGCGGGCTTTCTCACGCCAGTGGCCCACCAATCCAATGTGCTGGTGATGGGACCAGGTGGGTACCGCTTTGGTGACTATTTCAAGGCAGGTCTCCCCTTGGACGTGCTGACTCTGATCATCGTACTGGTGGTCGTGCCTTTGGTGTGGCCCTGGCCGTAGGTCCGGCCAACGGACAGACACCGGAGGGTTTCGCCAGGCAAGGCTTCTCATGCCTGCGCACATCTCTGTCCTTCGTACTGTCCACTTGAGCACCATATCCCCCACCATCAGGTTCCTGCCATGATCCACAGACCTTCTAGAATTTGCGTTATATTCTGGATTGCGGTATACTACCCTCGCGTTAGCACTCATCCAGATGGAGTGCTAACGCGCTCACTGCGTCAAACACACAATATTCTAGGAGGAAGGCGAAATGGCGCTAAATCTTAAACCTTTAGCAGACCGCCTGGTAGTAGAACCTACCGAGCAGGAAGAAATCACGGCTAGCGGCATCTATGTGCCCGAAACAGCCAAAGAGAAGCCCCAGGAGGGCAAGGTCCTCGCCGTTGGCCCAGGCCGCAAGGACGACGATGGTAAGCGCATCGAAATGGATGTCAAAAAGGGCGACAAGGTCCTCTATGCCAAGTACGCCGGCACCGAGGTCAAACTTGAGGGCAACAAGTACCTCATTCTTAAGGAAAGCGATATCCTCGCTATCCTGCTGTAACCAATTACCAACCGAACCCAAAGGAGTCTATTGATATGGCTAAACAATTGATTTTCGCAGAGGATGCCCGTCGTGACCTCAAGGTCGGCGTTGATGCCCTGGCCAATGCCGTCAAGGTCACCCTTGGCCCCAAGGGCCGCAACGTTGCCCTGGACAAAAAGTGGGGCGCACCCACCATCACCCACGACGGCGTCACCGTCGCCAAAGAGATTGAGTTGGAGGAGCCCTTCCAGAACATGGGCGCCCAGTTGCTCAAGGAAGCCGCCACCAAGACCAACGACGTCGCCGGTGATGGCACCACCACCGCCACCGTCCTGGCCCAGATGATCGTCACCGAGGGTCTCAAGAACGTCGCCGCTGGCGCCAACCCCATGCTGATCAAGAACGGCATCGCCCGCGCTGCCGAGGCCATCGTCGCGGCCCTGCGCGAGTCCGCCACCGAGATTGACACCAAGGAAGAGATCGCCAACGTCGCCGCCATCTCGGCCAACGACAAGGAGATCGGCGAGCTCATTGCCGAGGTCATGGATAAGGTCGGCAAGGACGGCGTCATCACTGTCGAAGAGTCCAAGGGCCTGGCCTTCGAAACAGAGTATGTCGAAGGCATGCAGTTCGACCGCGGCTACATCTCGCCCTACTTTGTTACCGACCCCGAGCGCATGGAGGCCGTCCTGGACGAGCCTTTGATCCTCATCCACGACAAAAAGATCTCGTCGGCCCAGGACATCATTCCCGTGCTGGAAAAGATGGTCCAGATTGGCCGGAAGAACCTGGTCATCATCTCCGAGGACATCGACGGCGAAGCCCTGGCCACCCTCGTCCTCAACAAGCTGCGCGGTGTCTTTAACGTCCTGGCCATCAAGGCTCCCGGCTTTGGCGACCGCCGCAAGGCCATGCTCCAGGACATCGCTGCGCTGACCGGTGGCCAGGTCATCACCGAGGAGATGGGCCGCAAGCTGGAAACCACGCAGGTCGCTGACCTGGGCCGCGCCGTCAAGGTCATCTCCACCAAGGAAGACACGACCATCGTCGGCATCGAGGACGACGCCATCAGCACCAACATCCTGGCCCGCATCAACCAGATCAAGGCCGAGGTCGAGGCCAGCACCTCTGACTATGACAAGGAAAAGCTCCAGGAGCGCCTGGCCAAGTTGTCCGGCGGCGTGGCCATCATCCGCGTCGGCGCCGGCACCGAGGTCGAGCTGAAGGAGAAAAAGCACCGCGTCGAGGACGCGCTCAGCGCCACCCGCGCCGCGGTTGAGGAAGGCATCGTCCCCGGTGGCGGTGTGGCCCTCATCAATGCCATCCCCGCCCTGGATGGCATCGAGATGACCTTTGGCGACGAGCAGACCGGCGTGACCATCCTCCGCCGCGCCCTGGAAGAGCCGATGCGCCAGTTGGCCATCAATGCCGGGCGAGACGGGGCCGTCATCGTCGAGAACGTGAAGCGGGCGCAGAAGGAACAAGGCGACACCAATGTCGGCTTTGACGTCCTGCGCGACACCTACCCGAACATGGTCGAGCAGGGCATCATCGACCCGGTCAAGGTCACCCGCAGCGCCGTGGAGAACGCGGCCAGCATCGGGGCCATGATCCTGAGCACCGAGGCCCTCATCAGCGACATCCCTGAAGAGACACCGCCGGCTGCTCCGCCCATGCCGCAGTACTAGAGTCAAATACAACCAGTCGCCAGGCAGCTGGTTGTGCCGTGCTGGTAGATTTAGCAGCCCCTCCGTCTGGAGGGGCTGCTGGTGCGTATGTACCAGCAGTTGAGAACGATGGGTGCACAGGGTTCATCTGCCGGTACGGGACAGTTTCCTCTATCATGAAAAGCTTGAGCATAGAAGAATGACTTATCTGGAAGCTCGCAGTTTTTTGCGATAGCCCGGTAGATGTGGTATAATCGCACCTGCCTGCCCTGACTGAGCCCGGTCATGGCCCGAAACCGGGTTTCAGCGACCCTTGTGAGGTGGTTTGATTGAGCAACAAGGAACCGCATAGTCAGAATCAAACCAGGAGGCAAAGTGGCCCTCCTGTGTGGGCGCGTGCGCTCATTGGTCTTTTCCTGGTTTTGTTCTTCCTCGGTGGACTCCTCGCCGGCTACCTCTTTTACGTCACGGTCCGGGAGTTTGTGGCTCACACCGAACTACCGGCGCTGCCCGTCATCCGGATGCCATCGATCAGCCTGCCCGAGGCTGTGGCTGATGTGGAGAACCCCCTGGAGCCGCTGCCCCAGATGCCAGAGATGACGCCGATTGCTGGTTCGGGGGAAATCGTCTACTCGGCTCCCCCTCCAGCCAATCCGGCTCCGGTCGGTGAGCGAATCAATATCCTTTTGGTGGGAATCGATCGACGTGGGGGAACAGGCTGGGGCTATCGCACTGATACAATCATCATCCTGACTATCGATCCGGTCAACAAGACAGCCGGGATGCTTTCTATACCCCGCGATCTTCAACTGTCGATCCCGGAAAATGGAGACAACCGGATCAACACCGCCAACGTTTGGGGCTACGAGTACGACTACCCGGGAGGCGGTCCGGCTCTTCTGAAACGGACGATCGAATCCAACTTTGGTATTCCTATCGACTATTATGTCATGGTTGACTTTGAGGCATTCGTCGAGATCGTTGATACCCTCGGGGGCATCGACGTAAACGTGCCTACCGTACTGCATGATACCATGTATCCTGATCCGAGGCCTGGCGATCAGTACGCCTTCAAGACGATCCACTTTGATCCTGGTTGGCAGCATATGAATGGCGAGCGTGCCCTCAAGTATGCTCGCTCGCGCATGAGCACCAGTGACTTTGACCGGGCCAAGCGCCAGCAGATGCTCCTCGTCGCCATCCGTGACAAAGCTCTGAATCTGAATCTGCTGCCCAAGCTGCCGACCCTGGCTGCAACTTTGGCCAGCAACGTCAAAACTGATATGACGATGGAAGAGATGGCCGAACTGGCGCCTCTGGCGCCGCAGATTGACAGGGCCAACATCAAGCAAGCGGTCCTGGAGAAGCCACTGGTGTATGCGTTCCGTCGCGAGGACGGCGCCGCGGTGCAATTGCCCAAGTGGGACTTGATCAATCCTGTGATTGCCGATCTGTTTGCAGCGCC
Organism: uncultured Chloroflexia bacterium; assembly: GCA_963700285.1. Lineage (GTDB taxonomy): Bacteria > Chloroflexota > Anaerolineae > JAAYZQ01 > JAAYZQ01 > CAWANP01. Next base: position 1,639,918 of record CAVOXA010000010.1, read on the forward strand.
GCAGGAACTTTCGGTAGAACCGACACCAACGCCAGCGCCTACAGCCCCGCCCATACCGACGCCTACACTGGCGCCTGTCGAGATCAAAGACCTGAAGGAGTTGGCTAGCGAGGGCGCGCGTATCGCTGTACAGAACGGGACATCGCAGCCCAACTTTGCGGCGCGCGTGGCGACCATGCTAATGGAAGAGGGCTACCAGGTGGTTGAATTCGGCGATGCCGGCCGCCTGGACTATCCGGTGACAGTCATAGTGGACTATACCGGCAAAGCCTATACCTTGGAACGCTTGATGGAGCTGTTTCAGCCGGCACCGGAGAACGTACGCCGCAGCCCGAACCTCCGCAGCGAGATCGACATCCGAGTCATTGTGGGGCAGGATTTCTTCCTGTCGCAGCAATAGATACAGGCCATCGGCAGCCCGTGACGATTCGCCTATTGGCTCTACCCTTGATGCAGTGTAGTACCTGATTGCCGGGCCCAACAGCAACGTGGGACTCCCCGGCTTCCGTGGCAAGGTCTTTGCCGGACCGTGCGTGCGCGGTTTTGCGAGGATCTTTTTTTTCCTGGGGGAAGCATTGAAGCGTTACCGAGAAAACTATCGTCAGAGCGAGGCCAACAGTGACCCGAGTGAGGCAGTTGGGTTGATGCCCTGGAAAATCTGGCGTTTGAGTGACAGAGGAAACGAACAGGTCGACGGCAACATTGTGACCGAGGAACCCCTTGAGATCCGCGTGGACAACCGGTCTGTCGCAGTACTGATGCGCACGCCGGGCAGAGAAAAGGAACTTGCTGCTGGTTTTGTGCTGGGTGAGGGACTGGTGACTGACCTTATGGACATTGCTCTCGTTCGCCATTGCGGACGGGCAGTGCCCACCGAAAGCTCTGAGGGTGATTCCCTGGACGAATCACGCAATCTGGTGGATGTGACCCTGATCCCTGGGGCTGCCAGCCCAAGCGAACTCTCTGACGTCGTTCAACTGATCCGTTCTGGATGCGGCCGGAGTGGGGTAGGCGCGTTGGTAGAGGACCTGGCCCCGGTTGATGCCGGCAGCAAGATACGGGTTGAGGTGCTGCAGAGGCTGCTGGGGCAGATCACACGCCAGCAGACGGCATACCGCGCGGCAGGAGGCATTCATGCGGCCGCGGTATTCGACACCAATGGCCGGTGCGTTGTCGTGAGCGAAGACATCGGCAGGCACAATGCCGTGGATAAAGCGGTGGGCCATTGCCTATTGCGGGGCATCCCTCTGAAGGACAAATTGCTGATAAGTACCGGTCGAGCCAGCTACGACATGGTAGCCAAAGGGGTACGGCTCGGAGTGCCAATCATCGCATCAATCTCTTCGCCAACTTCGCTCTCCGTTGAGTTGGCCGATGCGCTGAATTGCACATTACTGGGTTACCTGCGGGGCAAGACGCTCAATGTCTACACGCATGGATGGCGAGTCGTAACCTAGCGGTAAGACGCTGCGAACTGGCCTGCCTCTAGCAAAGAATGGCGGTTACGCCAGGATCGCGCTGCCAACGTCACACCCGCGTTCGCCTGCTCTCCTCGTAACCCAATCTGCAGCACCTATGCGGTGCCAAGATCTAGCGCAATGTCAGATATTGGGGTGTCGCGTGCTGGTGCCCGCTGATACCCGCGCTGTACGAGTTCCAGGCAGAGTGGGCTTGGCCAGCAGGTGGATGGCCGGTGGTGTGTCCTCCGAGATACTTGTTGTCGATAAGGCACTTGCCTTTGACTCGGGCGTGTTAGTCAGGTTAGGCCGTTCTCTGTGTCTCCGCTGCGCAGATTCAGGACCAGGATGTAGACGCTGATGATCAGCACCCAACCAGGAAAGACCAACGTCACCCATAGGCTGAAGCCGATGCTCACCAATAGAACCAGTGCCAGCCCATAGGTCAGCAAAGCCAGCCAGCGCGGCATGGCATGGGTGCGGACCCAGATGGTGCCCAGCGAGATCATGAACACGCCCGCCATGCGGATGGCATAGACATTGCTAATCCGCCACATCAACGCCCGGCCGAAGGTGTACATGCCGCTGTCGATAAGTTGATCCGGTATGATGGCATGGCTGCTTAGCAGACTGCCGGCCAGTGCCGCCGAGACAAATATCATGGCTAGATACAGCAAGCCGCTGCCAAAGAAGACACTCGAAAAGAAGCGGTCCTCATGCTCCCCGATACGGTCGCGGACCACGCCGATGAACCACAGAAAAGCAATGCCGGCAAAGGGCGCCAGGCTCAAGGCCAGGGCAACCGTGCTGCCCCGCTCCTCCAGCCACCTGCCGCCATCTGCCGGGTCGGCCGGGATAGAGATCCGGATGAGGATGAGGGATGTGCCCAGCAGCAAGGCGAATAGTATGCCTGCTAGGGCCGCGGCTCGGGGCGTCCTGAGCCGCCGGTCGGTCAAATGAGGCACTTCGTCACTCATCGTCCATCTCCTATCTGAAAAGCTACCACAACCAGTTCGACTGGATTCTTCATAGATGCACCACTCCTCTCATATGCATGAAAACTCTTAGCGGAGATAGCCGGGAGTGCGATTCCGATTGCCATAGACACCGCCAGTGCCGGCACCAATGTCAACCAACGGTGCAAGTCAGAGCCACGCCCGGTCAAAGCCCTGCACACCCAGCCCAGGACCCCAGACGATGAGATACATCAGTTGGGCTCCAGGAAGGTCCGGCTACGCGGGCCATCCTCGATGTTGAGCGACATGGCCACATAGCCCCGCGCGGCCAGCTCACGCACCAGATGCTCAAAGCCGCGGTAATTGGGCTGTTCCACCTCAGGGTCGCATGGCCAGCGGTCCACGCCCATCTCGTCCGTAGGACAGCCTTGGTGGTTGCCGTGAAAGATCACGACAACGGGATATGGCCCGCCTTCTCCGGACGGCACGGCGATGCCGATGGAGAAGGCGAGCAAGAAGCCCAGCAGCCCCAGCAAGCCAGCCACCTCCGCGACCGGCATCGAGCCTTGCAGGAAGCGAGGATCACGGTGCTGGAGCCGAAGGCCCAGGCGGAAGCCGGTCTTGGTGACCAGTAGCACCAGACCTACTGTGAAGAGATAGATTGCCCAGATCGGGAGTTGATCAAGGATGGACATTGCTCATACTCTCCTGCGCATCCATGCGCTTCGATGTGTCAAACACGACCTGGTCGTACCACCACAGCCGCTCGAAAAAGCCCCTGGCATGCTCACGTTGCTGAGGCGAAGATGGCATTCCAGTCCTGCTTCATATCCACAACGAGCCAGCCGCGTTTGGGGGCCTCCTTGAGGGCTTTGACAAGCTTGCCGGTGCTCTTGGTCTTGGCGTCATAGGCATATTCGCGTTCACTATCGGTATGGTGGACGATGAGACCGAAATTGGGGCGCGGGTTGTCGATCGTGGTGTACTGCAACATCGCGTGGTCGCCGTCGCTGTTTCCACAACATATTACAGGTCGCCGGCCGATAAACTGATGAATGCCGACTGGCTTGCCCTCCTTGTCGTTGACGAATAAATAGTCGAGTGTCTTTGTCAGCACCGGTCCGCTGTCGCATAGCTCGAATGTCGTCCGCGCTGTTGAGCCGACAACCTGCTCCGGTGGTATGCCGTAAACGCGCTCAACCCAGACGCGCATAAAGTCGGCGCCGCCACCGGAAACGATAAAGTTCTTGAAGCCATTTGCCCGCAGAAGGCGCAGGAGTTCCTGCATCGGTTGGTAGGTGAGTTCATCATAGGGCCTGCCAAAGCGCGGATGTTTGGCCGATGTGAGCCATGACTCCACGGCATTACGAAACTCGTCGGTCGTCATCCCTGCATGAGTGAGTGCCAGGACCTGCATCAGGCCATCGAAGTGTTTGCCTTCCAGGAGTTTTGCAAAATCGCCGGCCAGGGCGGCTTGAACCATTGGATCCGATGCGAGCTTGGGCTCAGTGAGGATGCGTCGGTTCAGTTCGTCGATGGCAAAGGCTGCCTGAAACGGCATCGGATTCTCCGGCCAGAGCGTGCCGTCGTTATCGTGCACGGCAATGCGTTCTGCCAGCGGCAAGAAGTCGGGCGATCCTTCCTTTGTCACCCTGGCGATGAACGCGAGAATCGCCTGTTTGGCGGGGCCATCGTTCCAGGAGGGCAGCGGATCAATACGGTGGAGGTCATAGAGCTTTTTCTGAGCGACACCGTAATCCCCCACCTGGTAGAGGCTCACGGATACTGCCCGGAAGGTAAAGGCCTCGAATGGCTCCGCTTTCAGAGCGTCCACAAAGTCACGGGTCCCTATCCCGACGGTCAGATGAGGGTTGTAGTTCATGCCGGTGCGGGGTCCGACAAAGTTGTTCACATAGTCCACGGTCGGCTGGCTGATCGCCCCGCCGTCGGGGCGGGCCGCAAAGGCTTCGCCCGTCCCCTGCTCCACAGCGAACGGGGCGACGGCGTCGATGATCCTTTGCTGAAGTCGACGCAGATCCTGGGTCGGTTCGATGACGATTCCCACCAACCCGAGATTCTGGTAGGCCAGATCATAATAGCCAGTCGCATTGCTTTCCCATTTCATCGACTGCTCTGTACGCAGCACGTCGGCCACAACCTTGGCGACCTCGTCGAGGTCCGCTGTCCGCACAAACCGCTGGAGAATGGTGATGTGCGGCGCGTGGTTCGCATCCAGGGCGAAACCGTCCGGATAGCTCTCTCGCAGTCGAGCATTTGTTGCCCGGGCCTTCTCAACCGTGGCAGCATCTGGATCCAGCAGTATGTTGATCGCGATCAAGGTCATGGCTCTACTCCTTTCCAGGCCGCTTATAATGGGTCATCATTTTGTCTCCTTATCAGCACTTGGCAGAGGGTAGAGACCTATACTCTTGGACATAACAGAGTACGCGCGCCGCAGGCGCAACCAGCCGTGGCCGGCTGCGCCTGGCCCTCGTCCTGCCAGCGCTGGCGATACCCCTCGAGGTCATCGACCGGCGGCGGAAAAGGGTGCAGGTCGTAAAAGTCCTGCACGGCATCCCGAGCGTGTGGCTTCTCATGCGATGGTTTTCCCAATCGTCTATCGTCTATTGCACGAGTTATGGAAACTGCAGGTACAACGCACCACAGTGCGTTGCACCTGACAGTCGCCCCGTCTGCTAGTCGATGTTCAAAGCCTGTTCCATCTTGGCCAGGATCTGGTCGATGCCAAAGCTGGCCGGCTTCATGCGCGGCGGGAATTCCTGGAATGTCTCCAGAAACTGGCGAACCAGAAACTGGGCAGCGTAGGTGATGTAGGCGCGGTCGATCAACCAATCGAAGTAGGTGTTGGAGGTCACGTCCGCCCGCTCAAAGGGATCGGTGCGCAGGTTAAAGATCTTGGGGACACGCAGGAAGACGAAAGGCTCCATCCATATGGCGGCGGTCCCTTGAACGCGCTGCTCGGCAAAGACGATCTTCCAGTTGTCGTAGCGCAAGCGCAACCAGGTCGCCATCATCGGAAAAGTAGACAAAGCCAGGCCGCGGTCCTTTCTCCTCCTCCCCGGTAAAGTAGGGCAGGAAGTTGTAGCCGTCGACGTGCACTTTGAACTCTTTATCGCCGGCCTGGTGCCCCGTTTTCAGCTTCTCGACAATCTCCGGCTCGCCGGCGGCGGCCAGCAGGGTGGGCAGCCAGTCCTGGTGGGCGATGATCTCGTTGGACACGGTGCCGGTCTCGATCTTGCCCGGCCAGCGAACCATCGCTGGCACGCGGAAGGCGCCTTCCCAGTTGGAGTTCTTTTCGTTGCGAAAGGGAGTCATGGCCGCGTCGGGCCAGGAGTTCATGTGCGGGCCGTTGTCGGTCGAGTACATGACGATGGTGTCCTCGGCGATGCCCAGCTCATCCAACAGGTCCAGCATCTGGCCGACCTGCTTGTCGTGCTCGACCATGGCGTCGTGGTAGTAGGACTGCCAGCGCCCTGCCTGGCCGAGGATCTCCTCGGGCGGGTGGACGCGGAAGTGCATCCAGGTGGTGTTGAGCCAGACAAAGAAGGGCTGGTCATCCTCGTGAGCCCGGGTGATAAAGTCCTTGGCGGCGGCGACAAATTCGGTGTCGCAGGTCTCCATGCGCTTTTTGGTCAGTGGCCCGGTGTCCTCGATCCTCTGTTTGCCAACGCGGCCCCAGCGTGGATGCTCAGTTGGATCGTCCTCTTCGGTTGCCCAGGAGTGGATAACGCCCCGCGGGCCAAACATCTTTTTGAAGTTGGGAAAGTCCTCCTCCGGCGGATAGTCGACGTTCTCCGGCTCTTCTTCGGCGTTCAGGTGATAGAGGTTGCCAAAGAACTCGTCAAAGCCGTGGGCGGTGGGCAGGTACTTGTTCTTGTCGCCAAAGTGGTTCTTGCCAAACTGGCCGGTGGCGTAGCCCAGCGGCTTGAGCAGCTCGGCGATGGTGGCGTCCTCCGCCTGGAGGCCAATGTCGGCGCCGGGCATGCCCACCTTGGTCAGGCCGGTGCGATAGGGGCTCTGCCCGGTGATGAATGCCGCACGCCCGGCCGTACAACTCTGCTGGCCGTACGAGTCGGTGAAGCGCATGCCTTCGTCGGCGATGCGGTCGATGTTGGGGGTGCGGTAGCCCATCAACCCGTCGCTGTAGCAGCTCAGGTTGGTGATGCCGATGTCATCCCCCCAGATGATCAGAATGTTCGGTTTCTTCTCAGCCATTGTCCTTTTCACTCCTTTGCTTGGTCTGTTGGGACCGCATTTTTCGATCTGTCCCGAGATCCACGGAATCGCCTGCTCAGGGATTATTGCCGGGCCAGGATGCGCCGCATCTCAGCTTCGCTATCTTCGATCACATCGCCACTGACATCAAACGTCACGCTGTGGATCGTACCGGTGAATTCGAAAGGTGTCTGGTAGAAAGGAGCTACCGGCGCACCAGGATCCGCGCCGACGGTGATCCCTCCCGTCAGCCCCAGGCTGAAGGGCGTCGTGTGGGGGAAATCAGCCTGACCGGCGAGCTTGCCGTCGATGTAGAGCTGCGCGCGGCCGGGAGTGCCCTTCCCGTTGGCAAAGTCTGGCTGGCCGGTCACTTCGAATTCGAAGCGCAGTTCGTGCTGCCCGGCCGGGACCGGGACGGTGCTCTCCACGTGCAGGTAGTCGCGGGCGGCGTAATTCTGAACATACTACAGCTTGTTGTCTTTCACATAGAAGGAATACCCGCCATCGACGCCTTCAAAAGAAACCAGCGCGCCTTGCACACCGCCGGAGGGGATCTCCACATCGGCGGTAATGCTGTGCGTGCGGTTGAGCAAGCGCGGGCCCGCGTTAAAAGGTACAGCCTGCATGTGGGGGTAGAAGGTATAGCGCGTGCGGTCCTTGGTCGAGTCGAGGCTGGGCCCCACGCCGCGAGCGGCCACCGTCTGCCGGTAGGCGCGGTTGCGGGCACAATGTCGGGCGTGCGCTTCGGCGATGGCCTCGAGAAGAACGGTCTCCCGTTGAGGCGGCGTCATGGTCCAAAAATCGGTCAGAGCATAGTCGTGCACTGGATTCTCCTCGGTCACAGAGTATATCACCTTCTTGCGCGCAAGGCAAGCGGCAAATGTGGGGTTGGGGACAGGGCTTTGTTCTCTGCGTGGGGAACATCAGTCGTAGCCCACAGCTCAGTTTCTTCGACGCACAGAGCCTGCCGCATTGCGTCCCTGCCGACTCGTTTTACGGCCGCATGGCCGCCGTCAGCGACGTGCTCTTTCCTGACGAAGACCTGGCCATGATGTACTGCCCGGACAATGGCCGCCCGAGTCTACCCCCTTCCTTGATGAACGGCGTGTCGCTCCTGCAGTTCTACGACAACGTTTCCGATGACGAGGCTGTGGAGCGAACCAAGTTCGACCTGCGCTGGAAAGTGGCTCTGAAGCTGCCCCTTGATTTCCCCGGGTTTCATCCCACCAGCCTGACCAAGTATCGCAACCGTCTCATCGAGAATGAGCAAGAGCGCTATGCCTTCGATCGATTCATCGCCGTGGGGCGAGAAGCCGGCTTCATTCCCGACCGGGTCACCTTGCTCACCGATACGACCAACGTCAAGGGAGCAGGTGCCGTGCAGGATACCTACACCTTGCTGCGCAAAGGGATGCGCAAGCTGCTCAAGGCCGCGGGTTTCCACCTGCCGAACAAGCGTCAGGGCCTCTCTCCCCAGACACGAACCCTGCTGGAACGCTACGTCGACCAGGACCGCAAGGCTGACATTGACTGGGCAGACCCCCAACAGCGAGCCGCCGAGCTTCAGGTTCTCTTTGAGGATGCAGAGGCGGTCCTTGACGCTGGCCGCCGAGCAGATCGACGACGACGAGGTTCGCTATCTGGGCTGGCTCTTGACCAAGATCCTGGGCGACGACCTGGTCGTCGATGATCAAGGCCAGGCCCAGATTGGGCAAGGGACGGCGACGGACCGGATCATCAGCATCACCGACCCAGAGATGCGTCACGGACGCAAGAGCAGTGCGCACCTGTTCAACGGCTTCAAGGTCAGCGTGTCCACCGACCAGCACAGCGAGATGATCTTGGACATCGCCGATGTGACCGCCTCCGGCAGCGATGGTGCTCATCTCCTGCCCATCATCAAGCGCGTGGAAGCCCAGACCGATGTGACGGTGGAGCGGGCCATCGGCGATGGGGCCTACGGTTCAGGGAAGAACCGAGCGGCCTGTGACAACTATCCCGGCCATGCCGTGGATCTGGTCTCGCCGTTGGCCCAACCCTCCGACCCTGAGGTGGACAAGTCGGCTTTCGAGATCGACCTGGACGCCCAGACAGCGACCTGTCCCCAAGGTCACACCGTCACGGGCCAACCGGGCTGGAAAGCAGGATGGGCAACAGACTGTGGCTGTTCACCTTTCCGCGTGCGACGTGTGAAGCCTGTCCGCTGTTCGAGCGCTGTGTGCGCAGCAAGAAGACGGGACGCACCGTTCGCACCAGAGCCTACGAAGCCTACCTGCAAGCGGCGCGGCTTCGTCAGCAAACGGAAGAGTTCGACCTGCTCTACCGACTCCGCGCTGCCGTGGAGCGCAAGATCGCCGAACTGGCCCAGCGTGGTCTCCGTGAGACCCGCTACGTGGGCGAGCCCAAACGGCAGTTACAGCGGCTATGGACAGGAGCGGCTGTGAACCTGAGGCGCCTGTTCTACCTGGCGGAGGCGCAAAAGGTTGACCTCGGCATGCTTCTGAGCCGTCTCCAGCCACAAAAGACGAGATGGGCGGCCGTGTAAGACAGAAAGAGAGGCAAGAAACGGCAGAGCACAGGCCGGGAAAGGCCAGCTTCCAGGACCAAAACGACCTCGGAACAGGGCTGGATGACCGGCAAGCGGCTCATTACCCGTCGGATTGGTCTCGTGATTCACTTGTCAAGGTACCGATTCCCCCAAAATGGGGGTTATTCAGGAGTCTCCTAGGACCTGGGAAAGCGCCACAGCCCGTAGCCATGGGGGGAAATACCGCCGCAATATGGGGTGTTTTTTTGCCAAAAGGTAGGGTTTCTCCCCATTGACAGGGAGCATTTCTTGGGGTATACTGGATATGCTACGATGGCTGGCTCAGAGCCAGCCCGTGATCAGCGTTCTGGGTTCGAACACCGCCCAAGATTTGGTTTGAACCCCTAGAAGCTTGCTTGCGGCCTGCAGATATCAGTTGCATGCTCCCCAATTGCGACCGAGTGCCTTGGTGATCGGTAGAAAAGAGGAGGTGAAAGATCGCCTACAAGACCGACCGTTCTAATGGCTCAATATCTCAAATACCATGTAATGACGGAGGCGAACAATGAATCGGACGTTGAACCTATTTGGGCGGCGTGGCCCACGTCTGCCTGCCACGGTGATCTTGGTATCCGTTCTGCTGGTAGCCCTTGTACCAGTAGCCACCTTTGCACAATCTAGCATGTACCAGATCTACGTCACCGATGTAGGGGCTGCCCAGTTTACGGTGACATGGGTCACCGACACAGCCACGGATGGCCACGTGGATTGGGGCACGACCACAGCCCTGGGCAATACCGCGTCGGATCCGGACACCAGTACCACCATGCACCGGGTGGTGGTCAGCGGATTGTCGGCCACTACCAATTACTACTTCCAGGTGCGTTCCGGGGCGACGACGGACAACAATGGCGGCGACTATTACCAGATCACCACGGGTGCCAGTTTGAGTCCACCCTTGCCGGGCAAGATCGTGTGGGGCTATGTGAAGCAGTCGGACGGAACCACGCCGGTGGCTGGTGCCCTGGTCTACCTGCAATTGCAGGACAACGATGCCAGCGGTGACGCTGGCACCTCGCAGTGGGTGACAACCGAGACCGATGGGAGTGGGGTGTGGGCCTACGACCTGAACAACGTGCGCCGGGCTGACGGCAGCGCCTACTTTGGCTTCTCCGACGGAGGCGACAATCTGCGTCTCGTGAGCCAGGGAGCCATCCAGGGCGTCGAGGGGGAGGATGGCGCGGAACGGATTGAGACCGTACCCATAACATACGATGCCCAGTTTGTGGATGCAACGTTGAGCGGTACGCTGAACGGCTCGCCCATCGTCGGCCACGACCACTGGGGCGAGACCTGGACCGGGTCGGGGACAGGCTTGACTCGCCATGTCCTCTGATGGCACAGCCCTCCGGGGAGAGACGAGCGACACCAGTGGCATTGGCATCGTCGGCGTCGCCGACACTGCCACCGGCCCGAGTATCGGCGTTTGGGGCGTCACCAAGCTCCGTCGTGGGTCAAGGTGTCTTTGGCTGGGCCAGCAACACTGGCGGCACTGCTGGTGGTCCAGTCCCCAGAGGCGTCTATGGCCAGACAGACTCCAACGTTGGCATCGGCATCTATGGTTATGCCGGGAACCCAAGCGGCTTCACGACCGGCCTCTTTGGCCACGCCGCGTCGGAAGACGGCCGGGGCCTCATCGGCCTGGCGGACAACAGCCATCCCACCAAGACGACCATCGGCGTTTGGGGCGTCAGCGGCTCGGGAACGGGCCGGGGCCTGTTCGGCTATGCCAATCACCCCACCGGCGACAACGCCGGCGTCTATGGCCAGACCGATTCCACGGGCGGTTGGGCGGGCAAGTTTGTCACCAGTACTGGCAACGGCGTCTACATCTCGGTCCCTGCTGGCAAAGCGGGTCTCACGATTGTGGGAGCTCCCAAGCCGGCTGTCGTGCGCACCGATGACGGCAGCCGGGAACTGTATGCCGAGGAGTCAGCCGAGGTCTGGTTCGCCGACTATGGTTTCGGCCAGCTGCAGGATGGCGCCGCAGTGATCACCATCGAACCTATCTTTGCCCAGACGGTGAACCTGGAGCAACCGTACCACGTCTTTGTCCAGGTCTATGGCGATGCAGAGGTCTATGTCAGCGGGCGGACGCCGGAACAGTTCGAGGTACGGTTGCGAGATGGCGACGCCAATGTCGAGTTCTCCTACCGGCTGGTGGCCAAGCGGTCAGGCTTTGAGGACCTGCGCCTGGATCGCGCCCCGTGGGCCGACAACGACCCGAACCTGTATCCGGAGCAGGGGATGAACTGGACGGATAGGCTCGGTACCGAACTGGCTGTGCCGACAGTCACCGTACCGCAGCAGCTAGAGGCAGCGCCAGAGTCACCCTAGCCCCGGTATCTCCTATCCGATACTGTATCAATCCGTGGTGCAGATTGCGGCCTTTTGCGGCAGTCTGTACCACGCTGCAGATTGGTCCGACTGTGGCCTGCCCGCGGAGCATAGGACTGGGATGCAGGCTGACGAAGGCTGCCTAAACAGGTACTCCCTTCCAAGTGACCAGAAGATGCCCTCTTCTGGTGTGGTAAAGAAGACAGGGTTTCACCCATCTTCTTCACCACACCGAGGTACGTGACCGGCCAGGACTCGGCACAGCTACCCAGTTTGATGGCCGAAAAAGTACCGGAACATGCTGGGCCGACTGGAAATTCCCCAGCGGTTCCTTGCTTCCTGCCTGATTTCGTACGGCGGCTTTGGTGATCTCCAGACAGGCCCTGGGGCTGGCTGTGGAAGACCTCTGCGCTGGGTTTGGTACCAGCGGTGTCCTGGAGCAACCAACAATGGCGTGGTTTCGCTTGATCGCTGGACTGTTTATCCTAGGCTGGGCCCTCCTCCCCCTACCGGGCTCGGTCCCGAAAGCACGCCTGGGCCGTGCAGCCACGCCCCCAAAACTTGAGCAGTACTGCTCCGACGGTAGCGCGCGGCCTATCTCGACAGCCGATCCCCTCATCTCTGACGTCCTGGTGACCAACCGTCGGGATGTTGCTTTCACCGTTACCTGGCGCACCGACGCGGCCAGCACAGGCCGGATCGAGTTTGGGGAAACCCCGAGCCTGGGTCAGGTGGCCTACGACGACCGGGGCGAGGACGTTGCCTCCAGGGTGCATCATGTGACCCTCACCCGGCTGACACCGGATACGACTTACTACTACCGCGTGCATGCTGGCGGTGCGATCTCCCCTGCCGAGGGAGAGCCATACCAAGCCACGACGCTGCCGACGGGCGTACCACCTGTACCCTTTTTGGCCTATGGTCAGGTGAAAACGTCAGGCGGAGATCCAGCCGAGGGTGCGCTGGTACGAGTCCGGCTGTTGGACGCGGGTGGGGGACAATCAGAGCCGTTGTCCAAGTTGGTGGATAGTTATGGTTATTGGTCGCTGAACCTCCCCTTGGCAAGCTGCAGCGGCGTGCAACTGCAGCTTGCAGCCTTCGGCGCCGAAGGGGGTGTTGCCGAGCTGACCCACGCAGCTTGTGACCTCCGGCCGGCGCCGGCCATGGTGCTGGTGGATGGGTACGAGGTCGCGGTGACGGTAGTAGGCCAAGGCCGGGTGGAGCACAGGCCAGGCAATCCTTACCAAGCTGGCCAGAAGGCGAGGCTGGAGCCGATCGCTGACCCTGGATGGGCCTTTGCCGGGTGGAGCGGCCCGGATGCCGGAGACCTGGAGGATCAGGGCGATGGCACCTGGTCGCTGACAGTGGATGACGACAAGGCAGTCACGGCCACCTTTGCCGAAGGACTATACGAGGTGACGGTGACGGTAGTGGGCCAAGGCCGGGTGGAGCATCGGCCAGGCAATCCCTACCGAGCCGGCCAGGAAGCAACGTTGGAGCCTATCCCTGACCCAGGGTGGGCCTTTGCCGAGTGGAGTGGTCCGGATGCCGGGGAGCTGGAGGACAATGGCGATGGCACCTGGTCCCTGCCAGTGGATGGAGACAAGGCAGTCACGGCAATTTTTGGGCGGGATGAGTACTCCTTTGACATCTATTTGCCATTGATCGGGCGAGAGGATCAGCGATGAGGTGCAGCAATCCCGAGGTGCAAGGGGTAGAAGATCTGGTCGGTCCACGCGGACGGACCGCACTGGTGTACCCATCCCGGTCAGCCGTCTACCTGGCCGTCTTGGTACCTTCCAAGACGGCCGATGACCAGCCAGTTGTGGATGCGCTGGGCCGGGTGTGGCTGGCGAATGAGGGGCATGTACTGAGCGGGGCCAAAGCGGGCAAGGCCTCAGAGCCACTGTCGACGTTGGTCGACGGCTATGGCTACTGGTCCATGAACCTGCCGGTGGCGGCTTGTGACGACCTAACCCTCAAGCTGCAGGCCATCGGCCGCAGGGGCAGCGAGGCGGAGCTGATCCAGTCGGCGTGCGAAATTAGGCCGGCGCCGACGGTGATGCTGTCGGAGGAGGGGCCTATCAGCATCTATCTGCCGTTGATCACCCGTTGAGGCCTCATTGTATGCCAATGGGTGGGTGGGGGAGTGGGCAGAGGAAGGCCATGAGGTTTAAAAGGGTCGGAGGCCCGGAGGCTGGGGTTCAGACCGTCTCTGAGGTCGTGGAGAGCTCAGGATGATCGTACCAGATGCCAGAGGATGCCCAACATCGTGCTTATTAGAATTGAGGCCATCCTGTACGTCATGTTGGAGAATCGACAGGGAGGAGCTTGTGAAATGAAAAAGCCGGGGAATCTCAGGAGATTCGTTATCGCCATGATGGTGATGGCCCTGTGTCTCACAGCTTTTGTGGCCGTAGGGGTAAGAACCCCCTCAGCAGCAGCGGGCATTCCGGTCCACGGTTCGCCTGGAGCGCCCATCGCGAACAACCCGATTGAGGTTGGCCGCGATCCTCATGACCTGGCACTGCGGATTCTCGGCAGCGCCGCAGCAGGGACAAAGAAGTTTTCGTTCGATGGCGAGTACTATCAGGTTCATACGTTTACGCTAGAGGATGGGACTAGCGTTGATCAGATTGTCATCAATGGCCCGCCGACCCCTCCGGCTGGGATTGAGCGTAGTACCGTGATGCTACCTCAACCAGACCCGGTGGCGGGCGTCAACGTGTTGTCCAATGTACCTGCTTTCAATTGGTCTTTTGGTTGTTCGGCCACTTCTGCAGCAATGATTGCCGGATACTATGACAGAACCTCGTATCCGAACATGTACACGGGACCAACGGACGGTGGGGTCATGCCCCTGGATAATAGGTTATTCCTTCCTGGCCGGATGTAGTCATAAATGGCGAGACCAGGCATCAGTGTCCGTTGAGCGCAACTCGGCAAGGTCTCGATGGACGAAGCATTCGAGGCCATGTGAACGACTACTGGGTCAGGTACGGAAGCACCGATCCCGATCCGTTCATGGGCAACTGGCCGGAACACTCGTATGGCGATTGCACCGGCGATTATATGAAAACCAATCAATACAACTATGACAATTTTGATGGTGCCACAACCTTCTGGAACTATACCAGTGGGTCTCCATGGCGTGGCACCTATACGAATGACGGTGGCTATGGCCTAGAGCTTTTCTATGAATCCAGAGGCTACACTGTTACCGACAGGTATAACCAATATATCAGGGGCCAGGGTAGTGATCCCTCATTGGGCTTCACCTACGATCAGTTCAAAGCAGAGATCGACGCTGGTCGACCGGTTATGATCCACGTCGTAGGTCACACCATGGTTGGGCTAGGCTATGATGACTCTACCCATCTTATGTATATCCATGATACCTGGGACTATAGCACCCACACCATGACCTGGGGTGGTTCATACAGCGGAATGGAGCACAAAGGTGTCACTATCGTCCAGTTGGCGGCAGCGCCCAGCCTGCCCGGTCCTTTCGGCAAGAGCAATCCAAACAACGGGGCACTCGGCCAACCGACAAACCTGACCCTGCAGTGGGGCAACAGCAACGGCGCCGCGAGCTACGAGTACTGTATCGATACGTCCTACAACGGAGCTTGCGATGCAAGCTGGATCGACGTGGGCAATACGACGAGCGTCGTATGCCCTCGGAGCGGGTTGAGCATAAGCACCAGCTACTACTGGCAGTGTGCGACGCGGCCGAAATTCGTCTGGAACCACCGAGGCTGACGGTGACGCATGGTGGGACTTTACGACCGGGGGCCAGTGCAGCGACCCCCACGAACCCAACGACACGGCAGGTCAGGCGAGTCCTATCAGCTACGGGCAGACGCTGACCGATCCCGGCATCTGCCCGGCCGGCGACGTGGACTATTACACCTTCTCCGGTGGTGCAGGGGATACCATCGTCGCCGACATCGATGCTTCGACCATCGGCTCCTCCCTCGATTCCTACCTCACCCTCTACGGCCCTGATGGCGTCAGTGTACTCGATCAGAACGACGACTATGAAGACCTCGATTCGCAGATCACATACAGCTTGCCCGCGGATGGGACATACTACTTGATGGTGCGGGAATACAACCACCCAAACGACGGGGGAATAGGTTATTTCTACCATATCTCCCTGCACCGGAACCTACACGCCAACTGGACGTCGAGTGCCCCGAACCCGGATGGGCAGATACTGCCTGGTGAGTGGGACAACGCGGCCAGCTACGACATTACGGTTGCTGGCGTTGTGAGCCAACGAGAAGCCGGCGCAGCAAGCAGGGCATCACCCGAAATCCTGGCGCACGAGCGGCAACTGGACCTGGGACGGGCGGCGCCAGAGATCCCAGAGCTTGCCGTCACCCTATACGCCATGAACGACGCCGACCACCTCTATCTGGCCATCGACAATCCCAACGACACGGGGGCAGATGAGTACGATCAGATGGGCCTGTACTTTGACGACAATCCGTTGCCGTCCGATGGGCAGTGGACGAACACGAGCTGCGGCAATCCGGATGGAGAAGGCAATTTCTGGGTCATGCCCTATGGAGTCGACTACCGCGAGTGGATCGAGGGTCCGGCCACTTGCGAGGTAGTAGAGCCGGCGCCGGGAACCACCGGTGCCGTTGGCCATGTCAGCGGACACGCACAGGCAGAGGTCGCCATCGATCTGCCCGTGTCAGCGCTACGTGCTGCGCCAGGTGATGTCATCAACATGTATCTGTGGATCTACAATTCGGCCACAGGCCTGATTGATGGGAAGTGGCCTGAGGCCGCGGACTTTCAGAACCCTTCGACCTACGGGGCATTGACCCTGGCCAACCAGATTGATGCCTACGAACCAGACGATATCTGGGAGCATGCAACCTCGATCGAGGATGGGGTTCCTCAGACGCACAGCATTGTGCCGGTGGGTGATGAGGACTGGGTTACGTTCTCGCTGGCGGCGGAATCAGCCGTGGCCCTTGAGACATCGGGGCCCAGCGGGGACACCCGCATGTGGCTCTACGATAGCAATCTCGACCAACTCGAATACAGTGATGACGATGGGGACGGGCTATTCTCGTACATAGACCGGGTCTGCGGGACAGATGCGCTCGCTCCAGGCACCTACTATGTGCAAATCGACGAGTACAGTGATGACGGAGAGATCCCCACCTACGACATTGCTGTTGACGTTGTGCAGGTGTGCGACGGCGATGGTCACGCCTTGGCGCCTGGCTGGAACTTGTTAGCGCTGCGCCACGCGCCCCTGCCGGCTGCCGAGCCCGCGCTGGACGAGATAGGAACTCAGGGCGGAGACGCTGACCTGGTGGCCCGCTGGCTCAGTGACAGCGATGTCTGGGAGAGCCATGCCAAGACACGACCATACAACAACTATTTGCTAGAGCTGGGTCAGGGTTACTTTGTCCGGGCCGCCGTAGCCAGTACCTGGGTACGCACGGGTCCCCCTCCTGCCGATCCAGCCCCGATGGATCTCGAACCCATGTGGGCGCTAATCGGAATCCCCAAGCTGCCGGGTCCAATGACGGCCGCCGATCTGCTCGCCGAGGCCACAGCTCAGGGGGGCGCGTGCACAGAGATCGACCGCTGGGATCAGCCTACCCAGACGTATGAATCTTTCGACAGCGGGATGCCCGGCACAGGCTTTGACCTGACGGAGGACGAAGGCTACTTTGTCAAGTGCGCCAACGCTATCACCTACACGCCTGGCGGAAGCGGCGCGCTGCAGCGGCCACCGTCGACCCAGGAGATCCCGGTGGGGCTGCCCGTACTGGAACCGGTCGCGGACCCGGCCATTTCTGACGTGCTGGTCACCAACCGCCGCGACGTGGCCCTCAGCATCACTTGGCGCACCGACCAGCCGAGCACCGGCTGGGTCGAGTATGGGGAAAAGACGGCCCTGGGCCAGACGGCCCACGACGACCTGGGCGAGGGGACCGTCTCACAGGTACACCACGTCACCCTCACCCGCCTGACACCCGAGACCACCTACTACTTCCGCGTGCATTCTGGAGAGACCGCAGACGATAACGACGGGGCGCTCTACAAGGTCACCACCAAGGAGACCGGCATGCCGCCCGTGCCGTACCTGGCCTATGGACAGGTGGAGACCGCTGACGGCCAGCCGGCGGCGGGGGCGCTGGTGCGGGTCTGGCTGGTGGATAAGGATGACAAGTCGTCTGAGCCGCTGTCGACGCTGGTCGACGGTTATGGCTATTGGTCGATGAGTCTACCCGTGGACCGGTGCAAGGACCTGGATGTGAGGTTGCAGGCCATTGGCCGGCAGGGCAGCGAGGCGGAGCTGACCCAGTCCGCGTGCGAGGTCAAGCCAGCGCCAACGGTCAAGCTGTCGGAAGAAGGGCCACTCAAGATCTACCTGCCTCTGATATTGCGTTAGGGGGTGTGCGCTGTAAGATAGACCCTGATCTGTTTCGCAAGCGCCAGGGCTGCTGGCGGGCATGTGGTGTGGTGAGCTGGCGCCTGCCAGCGGCTTTCTGAATTCGCGTACTGCAGATCCTCAGGCGTTGATGGCGTGGCGTCAGAGATCGCGAATCCTCGGGCTGAGCCTCTGAGCGGAGTCCAGGGTTGGGGTTCGACAAATCGCTCACTGCCGGGACCCTGTTCGGACGATTGCATTGTTCGGCAAACGGTGATATAGTATCCGCGCTTCCGAAAAAGCGCGATCGCAGCCGCATGGCATAGCATTGAGGTTTGAAGGAGGTACGACACGAGAAGAGCATTGGAGCTTCGCGGTTTGATGGTCCTGATTTGCCTGCTACTTGCCTTCCCGGTTCCGTCACTGGCGGCGGATGGTGAAGAAGAGCAGCGGCATGTCACGGCCGCTGCTCCCAGCGCGCCGGTGATCTCGGTCTGGTACGGGAGTCCTCAGACCTTTGGGACGCTGGGCGACCCTCAGCGACAGATCAATATCCTGGGCAACGTCAGTGGGGCCAGCACCTTGCACTATTCGCTGAACGGCGGCCCGGACATCGAACTGGCCATGGGTGGCGGGGGATCGGCAGCAGCGCTGGACGGGAGACACGGATCCTTCCAACCAGACGAGGGGGAGGACAGCATCAGCGTCCGGGGAGCATTGGGCGATCCGGGGCCGATGGCTCCTGCAGTGGCTGCCGCTCTGCTGGTCACCGACAGCCCCCGGCTGGTATCTGATGGAGATTTCAACATCGAGATCGACACTGGGGATCTCGAAGACGGCCAGAATACCGTGGCCATCAAGGCCAATGGTGACCAGACTATTGAGACCGTCACGGTAGACTATGCGGCAGGCAACGCCTGGCCGTTGCCCTACAGCATCGATTGGAGCGCCACCCCTGACATCCGCAGCGCCGTACAGGTGGTGGATGGCCAATGGGCCAAAGATGGGGACAACATCCGCACCCAATCCACCGGGTACGACCGGATCGTGGCTCTGGGGGATATGGGCTGGGACGACTTTCAGGTGACGGTACCGGTCACCATCCACGACTTTCCCGATCCCAACGCCGGCGGCGTGGGCATTGTGGCCCGCTGGCAGGGTCACTTTCAGATCGACGATGAGCAGCCAGGCCGGGGCTGGTGGCAGATCGGGGCCTATGCATTCTACCGGAATCGGGACGCGCAGAACGGCGGTGCCGCGCTGTCCATCTTTACCGGACACTATGATCTCGAGAGGGACCAGAGCGGCTACGAGGTGCCCCTGAACACGCCCCACTATTTCAAGCTGCGCGCCCAGACCAAGGTCCCGGGCCAGAGCGGCTTCTACAGCTTCAAGGCGTGGGAGGTGGGCACGGCCGAGCCAGAGACGTGGACCTTTGAGATACAGGATGCTCCGCCCGACGAGATGTTCAACGGCTCCGCCCTGCTGGTGGCCCACGAGGCGGACGCCAGCTTTGGCGACGTCGAGATCCTGCCGGTTCTCGACGTCGACGTAACCACCGTTGGCGATGGCTCGGTTCAGGTTGACCCAGAATTGACCGGCATCTCCGACGCATACCTCTATGGCGACGCCATCGAGCTGGCGGCCACCGCCGATCCGGGCTGGATCTTTGCTGGCTGGAGCGGCAGCCTGTCCGGCGCAGACAATCCGGCTTCCCTCACACTGGTCGACGACGCGGCCATCACGGCTACCTTTGTGCCGGATGACAGCGTTAGCCTGGTTGTTGGCATCACGGGCAGCGGCGACGTGGCTCTCAACCCTGCCGGCGGGCTGTACGCCCCTGGCACGGTTGTCATACTGGAGCCCCAGCCCGAACCAGGCTGGCAGTTCGCCGGCTGGACCGGTGACGACGCGGCTGACCTGGTTAACCGGGGCGATGGCACCTGGGAAATCACCATGGACGCCGACAAGTCGGTCACCGCTCAATTTGGCATCGCCCATACCCTATTGACCGGTCTCAACCTGCTGGCGCCCAGGCTGGAGACCGACCCGCCGACCACCGCCGAAATGGCCCTGGATCAAATCCAGGCGCAGGGGGGCAGTGTTGGCATGTCATGCCTCTGGCAGAGCATGGCCGACCGGTGGGAATGCCATGCCAAGGAGCAGCCCTTCAACAACTTTGTCCTGGCTCCAGGACAGGGCTACGCCTTCCTGGCCAATACAGGCAGCACCTGGACGCGCACCGGCACTCCGGTCGACAGCCCTGTGCCAGTCCAACTCGACCCTGTCTGGACCCTGCTGGGCCTGCCCAACCTGGGCGGACTTACCACGGCGGAAGATCTGCTGAATGATGCCAACGCCCAGGGTGGCGCCTGCACCGAAGTACACCGCTGGGCCGACGGCTGGTGGGACGGGCACGCCGCCGGCACGGGTCCGGGATTTGACCTGAGTAACGACCAGGGCTACTTTTTGAAATGCGCCAACACCATCACCTACACGCCGGGAGGCAGTGGATCGGCAGCCCGGGCAGCCGGCTGGCCGGACCCCGCGGAGCCAGAGGTCCTGGCGCCCGCCCCCGGCCCGGTCATCTCTGACGTGCAGGTCACCAACCACCGCGACGTGGCGCTCAGCATCACCTGGCGGACGGAGCAGCCCAGCACCGGCTGGGTGGAGTACGGCGACACCCCAACCCTGGGCCAGACGGCTTACGACGACCTGGGCGAAAGGACCGTCTCGCAGGCGCACCAGGTCACGCTGACCGGGCTGACACCCGAGACCACCTACGACTTCCGCGTCCATTCCGGAGAGACGGTGGACGACAACGATGGGGCGCTCTACCAGGTCACCACAAAGGAGACCGGCATGCCGCCGGTTCCCGACCTGGCCCACGGTCAGGTTGAGACGGCCGATGGTCAGCCAGCCGTAGGCGCCTTGGTGCGGATTTGGTTGGTGGATGGGGACGGTAATCCGTCAGAGCCGCTGTCGACCTTGGTGGACGGCTATGGCTACTGGTCCCTCAACCTCCCGGTACAGGCGTGCAAGGACCTGGAGGTCAAGCTGCAGATTACCGGTCGCCAGGGCGGCGAGGCGTCGATGACCGTGCCGGGCTGCGAGGTCAAGCCCGCGCCCGCCGTCAAGCTGCCGGAGGAAGGACCTCTCAAGATCTACTTGCCACTGGTAGCGCGCTAGGGGGCGGACCGGGTAGACGCCGAACCCTTCCGTGAGAACCAGGGCCGCAGGTGGGTACCGGGCAGATTAGGCCGGCGTACACCTGCGGCCTGCTGGATCCGCGCCCGGTTGTCCCCCTGTTTTTCCATCAAATGGGGTGTTTTCCCGCCAAAAGGTAGGGTTTTACCCCATAGACAGGACGCCCCGTCTATGGTATCATAGATCCCAAGGTAGATGGCCCGGGAGAACGCACCCTCATTGTCGAATCCCCCCCGGACCGCTGCCTGCTTGGGTGTGGAACAGAGCAGGCTGGACCGTAGCAGATCGCATCGTTCTCGACCGCCAGTCGCCGCGATTGTTGTACCGGTGAGAGGAGAGCCGCACAACCGATCAACTTCCAAGGAGGAAAATGATGAATCGTCCCCATCGTTCCTGGCAAGCGGTGCTCAGCCTCTTTGCGGCTCTGAGCGTGGTCCTGACCGGCTTTCCGGTCCAGGCCGCCGTGCCGGCGGACATATCTGCGTGGTCGCCGGCAGTTCCCGACCTCATCGTGCAGGTGAGTACCGACACCGGTTACGACTACGATCCCGCCCTGGTCCAGGCGGCCGATGGCACGTTGCTGGCCGTGTGGTATTCCTACAGGTCCGGCTCTGCCGACCTCTGGTACAAGACCTCGGCTGACGATGGCGCCACCTGGTCCGCGGCCGGACAACTGGCCACGGATACCGGTTCGGACTACAACCCGGCCATCGCCCGCGCCGCCGACGATACCCTGTGGCTGGTGTGGAGATCTTACGAATCGGGTAATTCTGACCTCTGGTTCAAGACGTCGACCAACAACGGCGCCTCCTGGTCGGCGGCGACCCAGCTCACTACCGATCCGGCAGGAGACTATGATCCTGCTGTCACGGGCGCCGCCGACGGAACCATCTGGGTCGTCTGGTCTTCTGATCGCTCCGGGAACGACGAGATCTGGTACAAGACACGGAACCCCAGCACCGGCGTCTGGTCGGCTGACATCCAGTTGACCGCCGGCACGGACTATAACTATGATCCCACGGTCGCCCAGGCGGCGGACGGCAAGATCTGGGTCGTCTGGGCATGGGACTGGGACGGGGTGCTGGCCTACCGGACCACCTCGGACGGCGGCGCCTCCTGGTCGGCGGTGGCCGAGATCGACGGCGACTGCTGTCCCTGGGGGCCCAGCCTGGTCCGGGCCGGGGATGGCTCCCTGTGGCTGGCCAGTACTGACTACCCGCAGGTAGCCTACCAGACCAGCTACGATGATGGCGCGACGTGGTCCACCCGCCAGCCCTGGACCCGCTTCGTGGGCGGGGACCGGGATCCCTATCTGGCGGCGCTGGACGGTGGCAGGGTGGGGCTGGTCTGGAGATCGGAACGCAGTGGGAATGGCGACATCTGGTTCGGCATCTTTGGCGAGCGGGAGGATCTCAAACCGCCACCCTACGTGGACAGCCTCGAGCACGAGCCCGCCCACCCGGCGCCAGGCGAGGTGGTGACCCTCCGGGCCTACGCCGAAGACGAGACGGCGGTGACCAGCGTCCACCTCGTCTGGGATCTCAACAGCGCCCCGCAAGCAGACGTGGAGATGTATGACGACGGCGCCCACGGCGACTATGGTGCTGGCGATGGCTGGTATGGGGTGCAGGCGGGACCCTTTGCCCTGGATGATAAAGTGAGCTATACCGCCCGGGCCAGCGACGGGGACGGCAACACCTACACCCATCCCGGGTGGGAAAGCTTCGTGGTCGTCGAGCCCTTTGTCAAGACGGCGGATCTGCTGTTCGTACCGGACTATGACGGCGACAGCACGGACTGGTTGCGGCCCTACTTTACGGATGCCCTGGACGATCTGGGCCGCGACTATGACCTGTGGGACACGGGGCTGCGAGGTGCGCCGGATGGCCTCATCCTGAACCAGTACGTGGATGGTCTCGTGATCTGGGCCGCCCCGGAGGACGGCTACTTCGAGCTTTGGGATGTGCAAGCTGACCTGATGGCCTATCTGGATGCCGGGGGCAGGCTGTTCATCACTGGCCAGGATATCGGCTACTATGAGCGCACCTCAGCCTTCTACCAGAACTACCTGCACGCCACCTACGTCCAGGACGATGCCAGCATCTGGAGCTTGAGCGGGTCTGGCGGCGATCCCATCGGTGACGGGCTGGCGCTGGCCATATCCGGTGGGGACGGGGCGGACAACCAGTACTATTCGGACGAGATCGACCCTGTCAGCCCGGCTGTGACGGTCCTGACCTACGACAGCCTGGCACTGCAGGGCCCGCGGGGCAGACGACAGAGCCCGGACGGGCCGGCCTGAGAGGCGGCCAGAAGACCCGCAGCGCAGAGGTGGCGATAGGCGACCGCAGTCAAGGGCCGGGTCGGCCGGAACGGCCGGCCCGCTGGCGACCATCTCCTCGGGCACCGCGGGCCTGAGGGTGGATACCGGCATCTACAAAGTCGTCTACTTTTCCTTCGGCTTTGAAGCCATCAACAGCGCCGCCGACCGCAGCACGACCATGGAGCGGGTGCTGGCCTGGATCGAGGCTGATACGACTGTCCAGCCTGTCGTGCAAGTGAGCACCGACACCGATGACGACTACGATCCCGCCCTGGTCCAGGCGGCCGATGGCACGTTGCTGGCCGTGTGGTATTCCTACCGGTCCGGCACTGCCGACCTCTGGTACAAGACCTCAGGCGACGACGGCGCGACCTGGTCCACGGCCGGGCAACTGGCCACAGAAACCTACAGGGACTACGACCCGGCCCTGGCCCGCGCCGCCGACGATACCCTGTGGCTAGTGTGGCGCTCCCGTGAATCGGGCAACTATGATCTCTGGTACAAGACGTCGACCGACGACGGCGCCTCCTGGTCGGCGGCGACCCAGCTCACTACCGACCCAGGTCCGACTATGATCCTGCTGTCACGGGCGCCGCCGACGGAACCATCTGGATCGCGTGGGTTTCCTACCGCACTGGCACCGACGAGATCTGGTACAAGACGCGGAACCCCAGGCACCGGCGTCTGGTCGGCTGACACCCAGTTGACCGCTGGTACGGACGAGAATTATGATCCTACGATCGCCCAGGCGGCGGACGGCAAGATCTGGGTCGTCTGGGAATGGGACGGGGTGCTGGTCTACAGGACGACGTCCAACGGCGGCGCCTCCTGGTCGGCCGTGGCCGAGATCGACGGCGACTGCTGTCCCTGGGCGCCCAGCCTGGCCCGGGCCGGGGATGGCTCCCTGTGGCTGGCCAGTGTCGACTACTCACAGATAGCCCAGCAGACCAGCGGCGACGACGGGGCGACCTGGTCCACCCGCCACCCCTGGACCCGGTTCGAGGGCTGGGACCAGGCTCCCTATCTGGCGGCGCTGGATGGCGGCAGGCTGGCGCTGGTCTGGGAATCAGAGCGCAGTGAGAATGACGACATCTGGTTCGGCATCTTGGGGGAACGCGAGGATCTCAACCCACCGCCCAAAGTGAAAAGGTTGGAGCACGAGCCCGCCGGCCCGGCGCCAGGCGAGGTGGTGACCTTCCGGGCCTATGCCGAGGACGAGACGGCGGTGGACACCGTCCACCTGGTCTGGGAGCTCAACGGCGCCCCGCAAGCAGACGTGGAGATGTACGACGACGGCGCGCACAACGACTATGGCGCTGGCGATGGCTGGTATGGGGTGCAGGCGGGCCCCTTTGCCCTGGATGATGAAGTGAGCTATTCCGCCCGGGCCAGCGACGGGGACGGCAATACCTACACCCGCCCCTGGTGGGAAAGCTTCTTGGTCGTCGAGCCCTTTGTCAAAACGGCGGATCTGCTGTTCATACCGGACTATGACGGCGAGAGCACGGACTGGTTCCGGACCTACTTTACGGATGCCCTGGACGATCTGGGCCGCGACTATGACCTGTGGGACACGGGGCTGCGAGGCGCGCCGGGTGGCCCCACCCTGAACCAGTACGTGGATGGGGTCGTGATCTGGGCCGCCCCGGACTGGGGCTTCTTCCGCGAGAACGACGTCCAGGATGATCTGGCAGCCTACCTGGATGCCGGGGGCAGGCTATTCATCACCGGCCAGGATATCGGCTACTATGAAGGCCTGTCAGCCTTCTACCAGAACTACCTCCATGCCACCTATGTCCAGGACGATACCAATCTCTATGCCCTGAGCGGACAGGCTGGTGACCCTGTCGGCGACGGGCTGGCACTGTCCATTTCCGGTGGGGACGGGGCGGACAACCAGGATTCGCCGGACGAGATCGACCCTGTCAGCCCGGCTGTGACGGTCCTGACCTACGACAGCACGGCGCTGCAGGCCCGTGATGCAGTAGAGGAGACCCGGCCAGACCCGCCCGAGGATCGGCCTGAACCTCGCGGGGCAAGAAGGGACGATGGACGACCGCAGTCAAGGGCCGCGTCCGCCGGAAGCGCCAGCCCGCTGGAGAACATCTCCTCGGGGACGGCGGGCCTGCGGGTGGATACCGGCATCTACAGGGTCGTCTACTTTTCCTTCGGCTTTGAAGCCATCAACAGCGCCGCAGACCGCAACACGACCATGGAGCGGGTGCTGGACTGGCTCGGCGTCTGTGAGGCTTCTCACAGCCTGGCACCGGACTGGACGCTGCTGGCGCCCAACGTGGATACCGATCCCGCCACCGATGCCGAGGCGGCCCGGTCCGAGGTCGCCGCCCAGGGGGGCAACGCCCTGCAACTGTGCGCCTGGCTCGGCGGCACCCAGAACTGGCTGTGCTACGATGGGGATCCGCCGGGCAACAACTTTCCCATCGAGTTGGGACAGGGCTACTTTTTCCAGGTGGACACGGCCAGCACCTGGCAGCGCACGGGGCAGGCCCCGGGCAGCCCCGTGCCGGTGGACATCAGGCCCACCTGGAGCCTCGTAGGTATCCCCAGGTTGCCGGGGCTCATGACGGCCGAGGACCTGCTGGACGAGGCCACGGGCCAGGGTGGGGCCTGCACCGAGCTGTACCGCTGGCAGGCAGGCGGATGGGTGGGGCATGCCCGGGGGCTGCCTTTCAACAACTTTGGCCTGACCAACAACGAAGGCTACTTTGCCCGGTGCGCGAGTGCCACGACCTACATACCCGGCGCGGCCGCCACACAGGCCCAGCCAGAGAGCTGGCCTGCAATGGTGGAGCAAGAGACCCTGGCGCCGGTCGCCGATCCCACCATCTCCGATATCCAGGTCACCAACCGTCGCGACGTGGCCCTGACCATCACCTGGCTCACCGACCAGCCGAGCACCGGCTGGGTGGAGTACGGCGACACCCCAGCCCTGGGCCAGACGGCTTACGACGATAAGGGCGAGGGCACCGTCTCGCAGGCGCACCATGTCACGCTCACCGGGCTGACACCCGAGACCACCTACGACTTCCGCGTCCATTCCGGAGAGACGATAGACGACAACGACGGGGCGCTGTACCAGGTCACGACCAGGGCGACGGAGCTGCCGCCCACGCCCTACCTGGCCTACGGGCGGGTGGAGACGGCTGAGGGTGCTCCGGCAGTAGGGGCGCTGGTGCGGGTGTGGTTGGTGGATGAGGCAGGCAACGAGGCCGAGCCAGTATCGGCCCTGGTTGATGGCTATGGCTATTGGTCCCTCAGTCTGCCAGTGGACCGGTGCAAGGATCTGCAGGTCAAGCTGCAGGTTACCGGCCGACAGGGCAGCAGTGCGGAGATCACCCAGCCGGCGTGCGAGGTCAAGCCGGCCCCAACGGTGGTCGCTGGGGTGAAGGGCGGCGCGGGTGTGTACCTGCCCATCGTGATGCGGTAGAGGCTGCGCGCTGTGTAGATACCGATCCGGTTGGGAAGTCTCAAGGCCGCTGTGGCTACCTTTCCTTCGGAGGTGAGGTGAGAGGGGGCAAGCTGTGAGATCTAGCCTGGTTCTGCTATGCCTGCTAGTGGCAATTGGCTTGTTTGGGGCTGAATCTGCGGCAACGGTCCACCGGGTCGGGTCCAGCCCGCTTGTTGAGGCCCAGGTGGAGCGGCTGCCTTCTGGCTCGGATCCCCTCCGTCTGTGGCGGGATGAGGACGGGGACCTATGGGTCGCGACCTCATTCTATGAGTGGAACATCACCGGTGGAGATCGTATCACGGTCTTTGACGGGGGCCAGAGGTATGATTGGGTCCCCGACCCCAAACAGGAGGCAAGTGATAGGGTCGTCGACGCCTTGTTTCTGTCCCCGGCAGACGGCGTGCCCATTGCTGGCCGCATCGTCTATGATCTGTCTGACGAAGCGGTGGTCTATCTTGAACGCAGTGCCCCGGACGCTGAGGGTCTGGAGCTGGCCTTTCGCGCCAGCGACGGCATAATCCGGATGACACATCGTTGGCGAGGCAAGGATGCGCCGGTCGAGGTCAGCCAGAAGCCGATAGCACTGACCATGGATCGGACCTCATTGCAGGACCTAAGTGGTTCGTTCGCCGCGGGCCGGAGAACTGGGGCAAGGTCCTACAGGCATGCTGGTCGCTATGCAGCCGATTCGGGACAGGGCTACAGCATGCTGACAGCCGAAGGACAGACGCCGGGCCCCCTGCCACCCGATGAGCCTACCTGTCCTTCAATGCCCAACCCCACATCGCCCTCGGCCTACGATCCCTGCCGTTTCCCCCACTTTTTTCTGCCAGGAGCTGTGCTGGGCAGCCGCTACCTCTACCTCTATGGTGCGCAGCCGGAGGCGCCGCTTGAGCCGCTCGAGGCGGTCGTGGCCGCCCTGCAACTGGAGCAGCCTGACCTGGACGCGCTCAACATCGCCCGGTTGCCGCGCTACGACTATGATGCGGCCAAGAACCTGCCCGCGCCCGGGGATCAGGTCACCTTCGAGGCCCGGGTGGCCAACTATGGGGGGCAGGCCACGGGCGAATTCGCCTATACCTGGTACCTGGATGGCACGCCGGTGATGTCAACGAGCCGTCCGAGCCTGGCCCCTGGGGAGACCGCCACGTTGGCCATCAACTGGATCTGGCAGCCCGGCAACCATACCGTGAGCCTGGAACTCGATCCAAGTAACCTGATAACGGAGGTCTCTGAGCAGAACAATTCAGTGGAAGACAGGACCAATGCCCTGGCCGTTGGCTTCTGGGTCGAGCAGAGTGTCTACGATTATTTCAACCTGCACCAGGTGGAGCTGGGGTTGGGCAGTGTATCGTGGGATGATTGGGCGCAGAGGCAGCTTCGGCTCTGGAACCAGATGATGGCCGATGCCATCCATCCCCTGACCCCACAGGGTATCCTGGACCGCGTCCGTCTGGACAAAGTCACGGTTGTGCCCGACGGCACCCTGCCCAATCCATATCCCTCCAACTATCCCGAAACCAGCGACCATACAGTCGACCTGATGTGGGGTTTCCCCTCAGAGCTGGTAGGGGTGCCCAGTACCCATCCTCAGTACGGCCCTCTCTATCTGGACTATCCCGCGGCGTGCAACTTTGAGCCCAGCCTGTTGCATGAGATGAGCCATGCCCGCTACCTGATAGACCTGTACGGCCTGAACCTTGGCTTCAGTACGACCCATTTGGCGAGCGCGATAGACAGCACAGCCACCACGGTGCCGGTAGACGGAAACGTCGAGGACAACTACGGCTGGCCCGTGCCGACTTACCTGGCGGTCGAAGGAGAGTTGATTGTCTGTCAGGCAAAAGGAACCTACTCTTTCACACCCTGCACGCGGGGAGCTGAGGGCACGACACCGCGATCCCATGGCGAGGGCGCGATTGTCAACCTGGCCGCGGTGCGACTGCAGGATGGAGCGGGCAACCTGGTCATGGCTGGACCCGACATGCCGCTGGTCAGCATCTACGACGATCATCTATACTACAACCGCTACCCCGACGACCTGATGAACTCAGGGGTGGTCTACGAGCAGTATTCTGCCTATGCCTGGAACAGAATTGCCGGCCGGCGTCCCATCTGCGGGAACTATAACGCCCCATGCAACATCGGCGAATACGCCAATGACCTGCCCCAACACATCATCTTGACCATCCGCGATGACAACGAACAACCCGTACCGGACGCCGCGGTGGAGGTCTACCAGGCCAAGCCGGGCACCGGCTGGTACGCCAAGCTCTATCTCAATGCTCCTGATGCTGCGTACCAGACGGATGCGCAGGGGAACGTAGATCTGGGGAGCTTTCCCTTTGGTTCTGCACCGCCCATCGTTCACACCTACGGCCACAGCAACGCCCTCCTCTTGCTCAAGATCACCCATGGTTCTGGGCCCGAATATCGTTTCTTTGAGGTGACTGTGCCCAACGAGACCTACTGGGGGATGCTAGGGCAAGTGAGCGACGGCACTGGGGCGGACTTCGCCCCGGCTCTGGTCCGGGCCGGAATGGCCGAGCTTCTCAGCATCTGGGAGCAGGAAGGCACGCTGTGGACCGCCCGCAGCATAAACTGGGGCGCCACTTGGTCAGCCGCCACACAGTTGGAGGGCTGCTGCCATTATGATCCAGCCCTTGCTCAGCTAGCTGACGACAGCCTGGCGCTCGTCTACCGGTGGAATGATGACATCTGGTTCCGCACAAGCACTGACGGCGGCCTGAACTGGTCGTCGCCTGTTCGGGTCACCGACCATCCGGCACTGGATCAGGACCCGGACATAGCCCCAATGGCGGATGGTTCGCTCTGGATCGTCTGGCAGTCACTAAGAGACGGGCATGACGGCATCTGGTACAGCAGGAGCACCGATGGCGGCAGTTTGTGGTCACCGCCAGCCGAGATTCCCAACGATGCGGATTGGCAGGGCGACCCATCCATCGTCCAGGCCAGTGATGGCACGATCTGGGTCGTCTGGTTCCGAGCATATGGACTGGCCTACAGTGCGACCGCGAACGGAGGCCAGGACTGGACACCGCCGGCGTTTCTGGATGCAGGCGGGCCCATCGGCTCACCGAGCATCCGGCGCGCTGTCGATGGCACCCTATGGCTCGCCTACAAGGTCGTGTACCTCATGGCCGATCGATGGCGCTCGCACATCTACTACCAGACCAGCACTGACAACGGGAGTACCTGGTCCGGGCCACAACAGTACACCTACTTTGTCGGAGACAACAGCGGCCCGGCATTGGCCCCCATGGACACGCGCATGGGCCTGGCCTGGGATTCCACCCGGGCCAACAACTATGACATCTGGTTCGGCGTGTTTGGCGAGCGCGAGGATGTCAGCCCGCCGCCGTTTGTGAGTAGCGTCGAGCGCGAGCCCACCGATCCGGCACCGGCCGAGTTGGTGACCTTCCGGGCCAGTGCAGAAGATGAGACGGCGGTGAGCAGCGTCCACCTGGTCTGGGAACTGAATGGCGCCCCGCAGGCAGACGTGGAGATGTATGACGACGGCGCCCACGGCGATGACGGCCCTGGAGACGGCCGGTATGGGGTACAACTGGGACCTTTTGCCCAGGGTGACGAAGTGAGCTATACCGTCAGGGCCGGCGATGGGGACGGCAATACCTACACCCATTCTCCGTGGGAGACGTTTCGGGCCATCGAGCCTTTTGTCAAGACGGCGAATCTTCTGTTCGTGCCGGACCGCGACGGCGAAAGCACGGACTGGCTCCGCCCCTACTTTTCTGATACCCTGGACGATCTGGGCTATGGCTATGACGTGTGGGACACGGGGCTGCGAGGTGCACCGGATAGCCCCACCCTGAACCAGTACGTGGATGGGGTCGTGATCTGGGCCGCCCCGGACTATGGCCTCTTCCGGGAAAACGACGTACAGGATGATCTGGCAGCCTACCTGGATGCCGGGGGCAGGCTGTTTATCACCGGTCAGGACATCGGCTACTATGAAGGCGCCTCAGCCTTCTATCAGGATTACCTCCATGCCACCTACGTCCAGGACAACACCGGCATCTGGACCCTGAGCGGGACCGGCGGCGATCCCATTGGTGATGGGCTTGGCCTCACCATTTCGGGTGGAGACGGGGCGGACAATCAGGATTGGCCGGACGAGATTGACCCTGTCAGCCCGGCTGTGACTGTCTTGACCTACGACAGCACAGCGCTGCAGGCACCCGATGCAGAAGGCGAAACCCGGCCAGAACTGTCTGGACGAACAGGGGACGATAGACGACCCTCGTCCCGTGCCGGGTCGGCCGGGACCGCCAGCCCGCTGGGAACTGCTTCCTCGGGGACCGCAGGCCTGCGGGTGGATACCGGCACCTACAAGGTCGTCTACTTTTCCTTCGGCTTTGAGGCCATCAACAGCGCCGCCGACCGCAGCACGACCATGGAGCGGGTGTTGGACTGGCTCAGCACCGATACGGCCTCTCACAGCCTGGTGTCCGACTGGACGCTTCTGGCGCCCAACGTGGCCACCGATCCTCCCACCGATGCCCAGTCAGCCCGGTTTGAGGTGGCCGCCCAGGGGGGCAGCGCCCTGCAACTCTGCGCCTGGCTCGCGGACACCCAGAATTGGTTGTGCTACGATGGGGATCCGCCTGCCAACAACTTCCCCATCGAGCTGGGCCAGGGCTACTTCCTCCAGCTGGTCCGGGCCAGCACCTGGCAGCGCACGGGAGATGCCCCGGGCAGCCCCGTGCCGGTGGATATCAGACCTACCTGGACGCTGATGGGCATGCCCAAACTGCCGGGGCCCATGACAGCCGAGAGCCTGCTCGACGAGGCCACGGGCCAGGGTGGGGCCTGCTCCGAACTCTATCGCTGGCAAGCCGGCGGATGGGTCGGGCACATCCGGAATCTGCCCTTCAACGACTTTGGCCTGACCAACAATGAAGGCTACTTTGCCCGGTGCGCGAATCCTATCACCTACACGCCCGGCGCGGGTACCTCGCAGGCGCAAGCGGCTGGCTGGCCGGCCCCCGTGGAGCCGGAGGCCCTGGCTCCCATCGATGATCCTGTCCTCTCTGACGTGCTGGTGACCAACCTGCGCGACGTCGCCCTGAGCATCACCTGGCGGACAGACCAGCCCAGCACCGGTTGGGTCGAGTATGCACCGTGCCAGGACTGCCAGTCCTATCGTGCCGACGACGATCTGGGGGAGGGGACGGTTTCGCAGGTGCACCACGTGACGCTGACCGGGCTGGCGCCCGAGACCACCTACTCCTTTCGTGTGCACTCGGGCTACTCGGTGGACGACAACGACGGGGCGCTCTATCAGGTCACGACCAAAGAGACCGGCATGCCGCCGATCCCCTACCTGGCCTACGGTCAGGTGGAGACGGTTGACGGGACGCCAGAGGCTGGCGTGCCAGCTGTGGGCGCGTTGGTACGGATGTGGCTGGTAGATGGGGATGGCAAGCCGTCCGACCCGCTGTCGACGCTGGTCGACGGCTATGGCTACTGGTCCCTGAACCTTCGTTCAGGTACGGACCTGCCCACGCAGAACTGTGACAAAGTGGCGTTGAGACTGGAGGTCGTCGGCCCAATGGGTAGCGAGGCCGGCTGGGTCCAGAATGCGTGTGATGTGCTGCCTGCATCAAGGATAATGCTACTGGGGGAGAGCACCATCCGCCTATACCTGCCCACAATCCTGCGACCGTCTCCAAAGTCCTACAGCCGCTGAATCCCAAAAGAGGACCCCGGTCAGAGCTGGCCGGGGTTCTTGATGGGACGCATCCCTTCGCTCCGTCGCCACCAACTTGCTGCCTGGATCCCTCACAATCCCCTTTCGTCTGCGTGCCTAGAGATTTCCCCCAGTTTGACAAGGGACAGAAGGCAGCTATACTCTGGTCAGCTCCAGCCATCGATAACCATTCCGCAAAGCCGGGATGGTTTCGGGAAGCAGAAACAGACCATGCGTATACTGACGCTGAATCCGCCTTTCCATGCCCGATACTCTCGCTCCCAGCGCAGCCCGGCTGTGGTCAAGAGTGGGGTGGTCTATTACCCCATCTGGCTGGCCTATGCCACCGGCGTGCTGGAGCAGAGTGGGTTCGAGGTCAAGCTACTGGACGCGCCGGCTGCCGGCCACGATCTGCAAGACGTGCTGCAGCTGGCGGACGAGTTCCAGCCGCGACTGGTGGTCATCGATACCAGCACGCCCAGCATCTACAACGACGTCGAAGTGGCTGAGGCGATCAAGGGCCGCAAACCCGATACCTTCATCCTGCTGGTAGGCCCCCACGTCACGGCCCTGCCGGAGGAGAGCCTGGGCATCAGCCCCTCCATCGATGCCGTCGCCCGCGGGGAATACGACCACACGGTGCGCGATGTCGCCCGCGTGCTGGCGGGCGGCGGAGACCTGGCCACCGTTCCTGGGCTGAGCTATCGCCATCGCAGCGGCGACTGGTGCACAACCCGGACCGGCCTCCCATCCAGGACCTGGATGCCCTGCCCTTTGTCAGCGAGGTGTACAAACGCCATCTGCGCATCGAGGACTATTTCTACTCCATCGCCCGCTACCCAGAGGTGACCATCGTCACCGGCCGGGGCTGTCCCTACCGCTGCACCTACTGCCTCTGGCCGCAGACGATCACCGGCCACGAATACCGCCGCCGAAGCGTGGCCAACGTCGCCGACGAGTTCGAGTTCATCGCCCAGGCGTTTCCCCAGGCCAAAGAGATCTTTATCGAGGACGACACCCTGACCGTGGACCAGGAGCGCTGCATTGCCCTGGCCCAGGAATTGATCCAACGCGGCAACCGCCTGCCCTTCACCGCCAACTCGCGGGCCAACGTGAGCTTCGAAACCCTATCCTGGCTGAAGCGGGCCGGATTGCGCCTCCTGTGCGTCGGCTTTGAAAGCGGCGACCAAGGGGTGCTGAACGCCATGCGCAAGGGCATCAAGGTGGAGCAGTTCTACCGCTTCCGGGAGGATGCCCGGCGCGCCGGCGTGCTGGTCCACGGCTGCTTCATGGCTGGCGGCCCGGGCGAGACGCACGAGACGCTGGCCCAGACGCTGGACCTGGCCAAGGCGCTGGACCCCGATACGGCCCAGTTCTTCCCCCTGATGGTCTATCCGGGCACCGAGGCCTACGAGTGGGCCCAGCGCAGCGGCTACCTGACCACCGACGATTTTCGCCAATGGCTGACGCCTGAGGGCCTGCACCGTACCGTGGTGAGCCAGCCCGAGCTCACAGCCGAGGACCTGGTGGCCTGGTGCGACCAGGCCCGTCGCTCCTTCTACCTGCGGCCGCGCTACATCGCGGCCAAGGCATGGGAGATGGTGGCCCATCCCGCCGAAGCGGGCCGGATCCTCAGGGCGGCCCGCACCTTCATCAAGTACCTGTTACGTCCCTCACTGCGATCTGGACCAGAGGATGTGGCACAACGGAAAGCAGTCTGATCTCAAAAGAGGTGAAAATGACGCGCAAACGGTTCTTGATCGGCATCTTTCGGGTCCAGGTAGCGACCATCATCTTTATGCTGCCCGCTTTCGTCCCTGTAGGGCTGGGGAACCTTGGCCTGGAGGCGCAGGGTTGTCCCCCTGTGGCCAATACCCCCTCTTTCAGCATAGCCTACGGCCCTGTCCAACTGGATGGGGCTCAGGCCCCGGTGGGTACCATCGTCGAGGTGATCAGCCCTCGGGACGACGTGGTGGGCTGCATTGAGGTGAGTGCCGCTGGCAGCTACGGTGCCATGTACGTCTATGGTGAGGACACCTCGGTCAGCCCGCCGATACCCGGCATGAGGGCGGGCGAGACCGCTACCTTCCGCGTGGATGGGTACACGGCCACCGCCACACCCGAACTCCTGTGGCAAAATGACCGTGAACTCCACCAGATAGAGCTCACGGCCCAGACGCCGGACCCGGTCGAGATCGCGCTCTCGCCTGGCTTGAACCTGGTCCCCTGGCGGCTGGAGCCACCGCCCAACGTCCAAGGAGCCCTGGCCGAGATCGCAGCCCAGGGTGGCCAGGCGCCAGAAGCTTACCGCTGGCTGAGCAAAGTGGACACCTGGGAGGGACACGTTCTGGGCAAGCCCTTCAACAACTTTGCGCTGGCGTTGGGCCAAAGCTATTTTGTCAAGGCCACGTCGGCCAGCACCTGGCAGCCCCCGGGGCAGCAGCCTGCCGGCCCGGTACCGGTCCAGATTGACCCCACCTGGACGCTGATCGGCCTGCCCGTTTTGCCCGGCCCGATGACGGCCCGTGGTCTGCTGGACGAGGCCACGGCTCAGGGTGGCGCGTGCACCGAGATCTACCGCTGGGACGGCCAGGGAGACTGGGACGGCCACCTCAGTGGCCTGCCGGCGTACGACTTTGACCTGACGGATCGAGGAGGGCTACTTTCTCAAGTGTGCCAACGCCATCACCTATACGCCGGGAGCGGGTACCCAGCAGCAGGCGCCGTCTGCCCAACCGGCGCCCGTCGAGCTGGAAGCCCTGGAGCCCGTGCTCGGATCCCGTCATCTCTGACGTCCTGGTCACCAACCGTCGGGATGTGGTCTTCAGTCTCACCTGGCGCACCGACCGGCCCAGCACTGGCTGGCTGGAGTACGCGAAAGACCTGACAGGTTTTCAAAACCTGTCAGGTCTGGGGGCACACGACGACCTGGGCGAGGGCACCGCCTCCCGGGTCCACCAGGTCACCCTCACCGGCCTGGCACCGGAGACAACCTACTACTTCCGCGTCCATTCGGGCGAGGCAGTAGACGACAACGATGGCGCACTGTACCAGGTGACCACCAGGGCCACGGAACTGCCACCGGCACCCTTCCTGGCCTATGGGCAGGTGGAGACTTCCGAGGGTGCGCCAGCCGTGGCTACCTTGGTACGGGCCTGGCTGGTGGACAACGCAGGCGACGCGTCGGAGCCATTCTTGACTTTGGTCGACGGCTATGGTTACTGGAGCCTGAACCTGCCTATAGAGGCTTGTGAAGGGCTGCAGCTCAAGCTGGAGGCCATCGGCCAGCGGGGCAGCGATGTGCAACTGATCCAGCCGGCCTGCGAGGTGCAGCCGGCGGTCACGATTAAGCTGCCCGCAGAGAGCCCCACCGAGGAGACCCCCATGGAGACGTACCTGCCCATGATCCTGCGCGGATCTCCCTAGCCACGCGACCGGCGGGTTTCGTCAAGTGAGAACCCCGGTCGGGCAAGCCCGGGGTTCTCTTGCTGCCGGCGTCCGACTTCTGACCAGCTTTGCGCGGATCTGGGCCTTCAGGTATAATGGCTCGGCACGTCCGGCTACCCTGGCCTTTTGGGTATGGTCCATGGGGTTGCGATCGTTGATGTTCCGTCGTCTCACAGTCGAGCTGGCAGGTGGATGGCGGCGCCATTCGTTTGGGCTACACTTGGCTACCGCCCTCGTCCTCTCGGTGGCTGGCTACTGGCGGAATCCACTGCAGGCGACACCAGCCGCGGCGAACGTCCTGCCCAGAGGCCTGCTGGACGGCCCTGTCTGTTGGCAAATACCGTGATTTCTGGAGAAGCCTGCATCGTGGAGACAACACAATCCACTCCCCAGGAGCGCCCAAGCGTACTGGATCTTCTGATGGCCGCAGGGCTGGCCCTTTTTTTGGCCCTGCTGCCCTTTCACCTTGTCATCAAAAAGCTGATCCCCGGGCCCTTGGGCACCTACTGGAAGGAAATTCTGCTGGGCCTGCTGGTGCTCCTGTGGGTCGTTCGTTGCATACGCGCGCGCCGGGTTCTCTTGACCAGCACCCCCCTCGACGGCGCCGTGCTCTTTTACCTGGCCGTCTTGCTCCTGCGCTACGCACTCGATGGCTTCCAGTGGGTTGGCGCCTGGGGCCTGTACATCTCGATCCTCTATCTTCCCCTCTTCTGGCTGGTGCCAGCGGTCCTACAATCGCTCTCAGGAGAGGATCCACGACGCGGTACAGACTGGACAAAGGCATTGATGGCGCTCTTGGTGGCCATCGGTGCCGTCGTAGCTGTCGGGGGATTGGTCGAGTTCGCCCTCAATAGGCCCCTTTGGCCGTCGGAAGAGATGCTGCAGCGACAGGGGTTCTCCAGCATGTTCATTTATGGCACCCAAATCCGCCGCGTCTATTTCACCTTTGACTCTCCCACGACGCTGGCCAACACCCTGGCCATGCTGCTACCACTGGCCCTGGCGCTGGTCATGATCGCCCGCAATCCCTGGGGGGCGCTGGCGGCCTGGTTGGCCGCGGCCCTGATGGGTGTCTGCATCGTCGTGACCTTCAGTCGCGGCATTTGGGTGTCTACCGTGGTCGCCCTCGTCGTGATGGCGATCCTGAGCGGCTTTGTGCGGCGCAGGCGGCGGATCCTGTTGCTCGTGGCCGGGGTTCTGGCGGTGATCGTCCTGGCCTGGGTGCTGGTCCTGGCCGTCCGGCAAGAAGGGGATGGGTCCACACACAAAGGGGTCGTCGAACTCTCGCCAGCGGCCTATCAATCCGCGCCGATACTGGGAGTCCATCAAGATCTGCTTCTGGCGTCACCCATCCAGGGCCGGGCCGATGTCCAGACATGGACCTTGCTTGACCCCATCACCGCCCAGGACGACGCGCGCCCTGTCTTGTACCAGCATCCCCCTGAAAAGGGCAAGGACGAGGTCATCTACGCAGTGCAGGTGCCTGAAGGCAGCGCCCTGCGCCTGGCCATCGCCATGCCACCCGAGACCTGGGCTCCGTACAAGGGGGATGGGGTCACATTTCAGATCTATGTCTCTGAACCCGATTCACCTCAGCCGGGACAACCGGTCTTTGTGCGGTACATCAATCCCAAGGACAATCCCAGTGACCGCCGCTGGCGCAATTATCTGGTTGATCTTGCGCCATGGGTGGGGCGTACGGTGCACCTGAGCTTGAGCACCGAGTCTGGACCGGTAGACGACTGGACCTTTGACTGGGCCGGATGGGCCGATCTGCAGGTCGTAGGCGTCGATGCAGGCTACTTTGCCTCCCTACCGGCGGAGGGCGCTGTCCTTCGCCATACCCGCTCGATCACGGATTGGGTGCGCGACGAATCCAATCGCGACCGTCTGGCAGCCTGGAGCCAGGCGCTACAAGCCTGGCGTGCGGCCCCGTTGTGGGGTCAGGGACTCGGCTCAACCGGCGTGGCAGCCCTCCGTACCCAGCATGAGCGGGCCTTTGTTACCGAGAGCCAGGTCTTCAAGGCCCTGGTTGAGCTTGGTCCTCTGGGCCTGCTGGCTCTGGTCTATCTGTGGTTCCAGATCGCCCATGTCGGCTACCTGGCATATCGGGACGAGGAACGCCCCACCGAACAGGCCCTGCTCCTTGGCATCCTGACCAGCCTGCTGGTGGTCTTTATCGAAGGCCTGGTCTATCAGAATCTGGAGGTCAAGCAGGTCAACGCCTATTTTTGGACGCTGGTCGGAATCCTCGCCTTTCTGGCCAGGTACAGATCGGCGAAGCCCGAAACCAAGTCGGCTGGCCAGGCATGAGCTAGCGTGGACACGGCATCTGCCTCGGTCATCATCGTCAACTGGAACCACGGTCACCTGATCCCCGGCTGCCTGGACGCGCTCCTGGCCCAGGACCATTCAGCGCTGGACATCCTCGTCGTCGACAATGGCTCCCAGGACGGATCGCCGGCACAGGTCGCCGCGCGGTACCCAACCGTGCGCTTGCAGACCTTTCCCCAGAACCGCGGCTTCTCCAACGCCTTCAATTGGGGGGTGAAACACTCTGACCGTGACTTTGTCCTCTCTCTGAACCCAGACACGGTTGTGCAACGTGGTTTTGTCCGGGAAATGCTACAGGTGGCGAGGGATCACGGCCAGGATCAGGCGAGGATCGGCATGGTAGCGCCCAAGCTGCTCAGGACAAATGCCCCTACGATCCTTGATTCGACCGGCCTCTTTGTCGACCGCCGGCGCCGGCCCTACGATCGTGGTCAGGGCGAACCGGACCGAGGGCAGTACGATGCACAATCTTACGTTTTCGGCGCCTGCGGCGCGGCGGCGCTCTACCGCCGCACCATGCTGGAGGACCTTGCCCTGGATGGCGAGTACTTGGACGAGAGCTTTTTTGCCTATTATGAGGACGCCGATCTGGCGTGGCGCGCCCAATTGAGGGGTTGGCGATGTGTCTACGCACCGCGCGCCGTCGCCACCCACACCCGCGGCTGGGGCGATACCCTGCGCCAACCGGGGCACGCGCCGAAAGGTGCGGCGGGGCCCAGACTGGCCCTTCGTAACCGCTACCTCATGACGGCCAAGAATGACGACTGGCGTCATCTTCTGGTGGACCTGCCTTTGATTCTGGCCGCCGAGTTACCACGCCTGGCCTACGCCGCCGTCACCCGGCCAGCGGTACTCCTGGGCCTGGTGGACCTGGCTCGTGCCTTGCCATCAGCCCTGGACAAGCGCCGCCAGATCCAGCGTCGCCGCACCATCGGCGATAGCGACATCCGTCACTGGTTTGTCAACCCCAGACAGACGGCCGGCGACCGCTAGGGAAAAGTCGATGAGTTCCAAGATCTTGCTGATCTACTATGAACCACAGCCCAGCGGCCAGACAGCCCATCTGCTTTCCCTTGTCCGTGGGTTGGACCTGGGTCGATACGAGGTCACAGTCGTTCTGCCTGTACATCTCACCGGCCCGGTCCCGGCATTTCAGCAAGCTGGCGCCCGGGTTGTGCCGCTTCCCTTGCGCAAAATCCGCTGGCCGCCACGGGCTGTAGCCACGTTTGTCCGCCTGATCCGCGAGGGAAGTCCAGACATCGTCCACGTTCATAGCCAGGAGGCCGGATTGGTCGCGCGCCCACTGGCCTGGCTGGCCGGGTCCCGTGCCATTCTCTACACTCCCCAGACCATCGACGTGCGCCGCGCCCGGTGGCACGCGCTGTACAGGACCCTGGAGCGCGCCCTGGCCTACTCTACCGACATTATCATCTCCGTCAACGAGGCCGACCGGCAGCGTCTGATCCGGTGGGGTATCCCCGGCCAGAAGGTCGTCACCATTCCCAACGGCATCGACCTGGCCGAATTCAAAGACCCCCCAGATACGGAGCAACTGCGTCAGGCGCTGGGCATGGACCGTGCATGCCCCCTGGTCCTGCAGGTGGGGCGGTTGAGCGCACAGAAGGATCCCTTGGCCTTCGTCCAAGGCGCGGTACGAGTGCTCCATACCCATCCCACCACGCAGTTTGCCCTGGTTGGTGATGGTCCACTGAGGGATGCCGTGACTTCCCGCATCAAGCATCTGGGCCTGGAGGAGCATGTGCATCTGCTGGGCTGGCGCGCCGGAGCGTCCAGGCTGATGGCCGCCGCTGACGTCGTCACCCTGACCTCCCGTTGGGAGGGCGCACCCTACGCCTTGCTGGAGGCTATGGCCTGGTCCCGCCCGGTCGTGGCCACGGCTGTCAACGGCTGTCCCGAGATCGTCATAGATGGCGTCACTGGTTTTGTCGTCCCGCCCGCCGATATGGCCTCCTGGGCCAAAGGGGTTGTTGATCTGCTGAACGATCCTGCAGGAGCGACCAGGATGGGACAACAAGGCAGGCTGCGCGTCGAGGAGGAGTTTGATCTGCAACAGATGACTGCCCGCATCGAGGAGCATTACGTGCTATGAGTTTGGTTAGAATGACACAGCGTTGGACAGTTGCGCAAGCTGACTTGACTAGAGGCAGATCCCTTGGTAGAATCTGGTATGCCTTTCAGGCGGCTTCTTCAGGGGACCGGCGGAAGAGTTGCTTCCATCCCACCAAAGCTGAGTTTTCCTAGTTGCCCATGCCAATTAATAGCCGATTGTCAATCACAGCCGTCATACCAGTGCATGATGGCGGCGAGGATTTCCTTCGCTGCCTGCAGGCCCTGGCCCAAGCAGAGCCAGCGCCTGGTGAGATCATTGTGGTGGCCGATGGCGACACCGCAGGCTCAGTTAAGACGGCTGAGACCTATGCCACAAAGGTCCTGAGCACCATCAGCCAGAGGGGACCGGCCCACGCGCGCAACCTCGGCGCTCTGGAAGCCCGGGGTGACATTCTTCTTTTCCTGGACGCCGACGTGCTCGTGCGTCGGGAGACTATCGGCCAGGTCATAGATCTGTTCGAGCAAGATCCAGGCCTGGCGGCTGCATTCGGCTCCTATGATAGCGATCCCGGGGCAACCAACTTTTTTTCGCAGTACAAGAATCTATTCCATCACTATATACACCAGACCGCTGACAGAGATGCATCCACTTTCTGGAGCGGCTGTGGGGCCGTCCGCCGTTCCGTTTTCCTGACCATGGGTGGTTTCGACGAGGGCTATTCCCGACCCCTCATTGAGGACATTGAGTTTGGCCATCGACTGAAGGAGGCAGGATATCCGATCCGAGTGTGCAAGAGGCTGCAGGTTAAACATCTAAAACGCTGGGGAGCCATCTCTTTGCTGAAAAGCGACTTCTTTGATCGTGCATTGCCGTGGACTGAACTGATCCTAAGTCGCAGGTGGTTCATAGATGATCTAAACCTAAAGTCGTCTAACCGGTTCAGCGTGGTATTGACCTATGTCCTTCTCATGAGCTTGCTTGTTGCCCTTTGGTGGCCGCCCGCTCTGATGGCCTCGGCAGCGGCAGGCGGTCTACTGTTGATGCTGAATCTCCCACTCTATTCCTTCTTCCTACGCGAGCGTGGTCTTTGGTTTGCCCTGAGAACAATCCCCTGCCACTGGTCATACTTTGCCTATAGCGGCCTTGCCTTCTCAGTTGGAGCAATCAGGCATCTCTTCTTTCATCGACGAAAAGGCGATAGCGGAAGCGAGACTGCGACACGCAGGCGGTACTGGTCACGAGCGTTTCAAGGATCCCCAACAGATCCAGAGCAGGGCAACGTTGACGATCTATTGTTACATAATGAACCGTGAAGAACCGATGTACAGCACGGCGGCAGCAATGCAGGGCCATTGTGCGTTCGAGGACAGGGTCCCACACTCATTTCCTCAAATGAAGACACAGCCATCATGAAACACCCCCTCGATCTCGTCATCATTGGCGCTGGTCCAGCAGGCTTGGCGGCGGCGTACGAGTCCGTCCAGCAGGGGATCAGTACGGTCGTTCTGGAAAAAGCCGATCAAGTTGGCGGACTGGCCCGCACAGAACTACACAAGGGCTATCGCTTCGATATCGGTGGTCACCGCTTCTTCACCAAGGTTGAGGACATCCAGAAGCTCTGGGAGGCGATGCTCGGCGAGGATTTTGTCGCGGTTTCTCGCTTATCGCGCATATACTACCAGGGTCAGTTCTTCAAATATCCTATGGAGTTCGTAGATACGCTCTCCAAGCTGGGCCTGGCTGAAAGCTCTCGGATCATGTTTAGCTACCTCAAGGCGAAGGTTAGGCCCTCTCCGCAGGAGGATACTCTCGATCAATGGGTGACGAACCGTTTCGGACAGCGATTGTACGAGATGTTCTTCCGAACCTATACCGAGAAAGTGTGGGGGGTTCCCTGCAGTCAGATCCAGGCCGACTGGGCGGCACAGCGGATTGCCGGGCTGTCGCTGAGAACGGTAGTGACCAACACCTTGCTCGGGACCAGCGGGACTCGGTCCCTAATCAACGAGTTCCATTACCCGATCCTGGGACCGGGCATGATGTGGCAACGATTCAGGGAGGAAGTAGAAAGCCGGGGCGGTCAGGTGCGTACGGGAAGTCAGGTGATACGCGTCGAGCACGACGCGGGACGGATCACGGCCTTGTTGACTGTGCAAGGAGGCAAGACATCTCGGATTCAGGCGAATCACTTGATCAGCAGCATGCCCCTGGCCGAACTGATAACCTCTCTCTCCCCCACGCCTCCAGAAGAGGTAGTTCAAGCAGCACATGGTCTCCATTACCGAGATTTCGTCGTCGTGGCACTCATCGCCGAGCAGGCGAAGCAGTTCCCTGACCAATGGGTGTATATCCAAAGCCCAGATGTCCAGGTGGGGCGGGTGCAGAACTTTGGGAATTGGAGCGCTGCCATGGTACCCGATGGACGGACAACGAGTTTGGGCATGGAGTACTTTTGTAGCGAGGGAGATGAAATCTGGCAAAAATCCGACGAGGAGCTTGTCGCGCTGGCAAAGCGGGAGTTGGTTGACCTCGGGCTGGCGCGGATGGCTGATATCAAAGATGGAGTAGTGGTCCGCCAGCCCAAGGCCTATCCGGTATATGACGAGGCGTATCGTGCCAATCTATCAACCATTCGAGGCTTTCTAGAAACGCTCGACAACCTGCAGACTATCGGCCGGAATGGGATGCATCGCTACAATAACATGGATCACTCCATGCTCACAGGGATGTTGGCGGTGAGGAACTTGCTTGGGAAAGACCAGGACCTATGGTCAGTAAATGTGGAGCAAGTTTACCATGAGGGGATTGGAGAGCTGTAGTTGAAAGCCAGGCAGCCCACGGTGTGCCGGAGTTGAACATAAGGATCGGCCAGTACCCGTCGGATGCCCTACCTTGACAACAGGTTCACCTTCAAGTAAAATGCTGCACAGGCAGGATATACTGGGACAGGCCCCTCGATTACCCCACGCTGATACCCCAGGGTCAAAGAAAGGATGTTGTTTATGAAGCAATCCACAAGTGAACTGCGTCGCTGGCATCCGCAAAAGCTCCTTGCATCGCTTCTCATCGTGGCTTTCATTGTCGCGATAGTAGGCGTTCTTCCGCTAGAGCCTGCTGAGGTAGCAAGCGCCCAGGAGCTTGCTGATCCTGGGAGTGAGACGTCGCTCGCGGCGCAAGCTACCTGGAGCGATCCATGGCCTTTCCAACCAACATCATCCTCATTTCCTGAATGGATCCCCGCCCATGCCGGACAAGGCAATCTGACGGCGACACTTGAGAGCAGTGTCACTGCAACGCGGGCTCCTGATGGACGCTGGTGGGGAGTCCAAATCTACGGCCAGAATCTTCGTGTCGAGAATATGGATAAGGT
Source organism: uncultured Chloroflexia bacterium (assembly GCA_963700285.1). Lineage (GTDB taxonomy): Bacteria > Chloroflexota > Anaerolineae > JAAYZQ01 > JAAYZQ01 > CAWANP01. The sequence goes on from CAVOXA010000010.1 coordinate 1,683,849, forward strand.
TGGTGCGGGCGTTGTCCGGGTGCCGCTGGAGTGGAAGACGATCGAGCCCGCAAATACCACACCAGCGAACTACCAATGGCCAGCAGAGTTTGAAGGGCAGCTTGCCCAACTAGCTGCCAGAAACATCAGGATCATTCTCACGCTCATGGGAAATCCCTCGTGGGCAGCAACTTATGAGGCTGGACCCATCGACAAAACAGATGTCAGCGAGCTCGTGCAATTCATGGAGGCCGCCGTAGATCGCTACAGTGCGCCGCCGTACAACATCAAGTTTTGGGAGATCTACAACGAGCCCGACAATGCCCGCAAGTCTCGTGCCGCGCACGGCGGGTGGGGATACTTTCGGCGATCAACCCGATAAATACGTCGAGGTTCTGGCCGCCCTCTACGAGCCGGTCAAGGATGTGGACCCGCAAGCCCAGATCGTATTCGGCGGCCTGGCCTATGACGGCTGGGACAATGGCTTTGTGGAGGATTTTCTGGATGATGTGCTGGCGCAGGGCGGTGGTGACTATTTTGACTTCATGAACTTTCACTACTTCACCTACTACAGAGAAATTGTGGGACCCAGCTACGGCATCGACATCATCGGCAAAACAGCGTACATTCGCGACAAGCTCGAGTCGTATGGCGTGGACAAACCCCACATCTGCAGTGAGACCTGCATGGGCAGCAACCCAGGGTTTGGCACGGAGGAACTCCAGGCCCGTTACGTTCCACAGGTCATGGCCCGCAGCGGGGAGGCCGGCTTGGATTTCACCGTCTGGTGGTGGCTCTATGACTACTCCAACATCGCCCAAGAGTGCGGCCTGCTGAGAGAGAATGGTAGTCTCAAGCCAGCCTACTATGCCTACCAGACCCTCGCCAGTGAACTGGCCTCCACCGAGTACGTTGGCTCTATGCCGCCAGCAGATACGGGATCCGATGATATCGAGGCCTACGAGTTCGCCACTGTGCAGGGTTCCGCCCCGGTGATCGTAGCCTGGACCAACGACGGTCTCCAGCACCAGATGCTGCTGGAGACCGAGCAGATTGTGATGGTGGACAAGTTCGGAGCCACCACGGAAATCTCCGATGATGATGATGGCAAGAATGACGGAAAGGTGACGGTTTCTGTCGGCCCGAGCCCGGTGTACCTGCGCTATCAACGCATGTACCAGTTAGACATCGTCACTATTGGAATGGGTACGGTGAAACGACAGCCAAACCGGGCTGACTATCAGTTTGGCGAAGTGGTAACCTTGACTCCAGTTCCGAGCGCGGACTGGTCCTTTGGTCACTGGGGCGGCGTCGATGCAGAAGGTCTGGCTTTTAACGGCGATGGAACCTGGTCGCTGACCATGGATGCTGACAGGGCACTGACCGCCATGTTCCTCCCACCCAAGGATCATGGCGCCTACCTGCCCGTGGTGTATCGGAACGCACGGCCTTGACGATTCTGCGTTTATGACTGGAATCTGCGATTCTGAGGAGAATAGCTAGAGTGCGTAGGGTTCATAATTCGGTAGTGCTGTTGCTTGTCGCTGCGGTGACCGCCATATCAGCGATGATGATAGCGGTGAAGGATCCTGCCGTGGCCATGCCAGCCAGACCGCAGGCACATCAGCATCTTGCTGTCTGGCGGACCGATAGATCCAGCAGGGATACCGATAGGCTGGCGAGTGCTCTTCCCGTATCGGACGCAAAATCCACCGCCTTCCTGCCAGCGGTCTTTGGCGGCCAAGGCTCCACGTGCTCGGTGCAGTCCCCATTCTCGCTCGAGGTTGCCGCCCTTCATCAGATTGTACCAAGCGTGGAAGGGGCATACAGTACCCATACCATGACTGATGCCGAATGGTGGGCACTGTACCAAGATGCATTTCCCTCCCTGGCGGCGGCATTGAAAGCAAGCGGAGCCTGTTGGACGCGAGTGCGAGTTGACTGGGCAATGATCCAGCCAGAGCCACCGCCAGCCGAATATGTGTGGGGGCCCTACCACGACGAGAGGTTACGGCTGGTGGCTGAAACAGGTGTGCACCAAATCGCCATTGTAGACGGTATACCCGAGTGGGCAGGCAACTCGGTCTTTGGCCCCATTGATTCTGACCGGCTGGATGAGTTCACTCAATTCCTGACTGAATTGGTCACTCGCTATAAGGAACCACCTTACGACATCCATCACTGGGAGTTGTTCAACGAACCTGACAGGACGACTGCAGACGGCGTTCCGGTAGGTTGGGGGTATGAGGGCGACCGCTATGCCCAGATGTTGGCCGTGGCCTACCCGGCAATCAAGGCGGCTGACCCGCAAGCGACGGTTTTGATGGGAGGCCTGGCCTATGACTGGTTCACGGAGTATCGTGGGCCATTCAATCGTTACTTTCCAGACAAAGTGATGACGAGCGGCGGTGGCGATCACCTGGACGTTACCAGTTTCCACTACTTCCCTGACTTTTCCGCGGAATGGGAGCGCTGGGACCCGAAAAGCGAAGAGCGCCGTAACGGCTGGCTACCTGCCCCTAGCTGTGGCAAGGTGGATGATGGGCGAGGCACAGCCTACGAGGCTGGCGGCATTGACCTAATTGCCAAGATATCTCATTTCCGGAATCGTCTAGCTACATGCTTTGGCCTGTACAAGCCAGTGTGGGTTACTGAGTTAGGGGAGCATGGCTATGCCGGCGACTCTGACTCCCTTGCCGGGCAGGCTCGCTACGTGATCCAAGGGTATGCTCGCGGCTTGGCAGCCGGCATTCAGAATATCACGTGGTTTGCTCTCGTCTCCCCACCCTATGACCCGTACGACCAGGGGTTGCTGTTTCAAGATGACTGGTCTCCTAAGCCAAGCTACTTTGCGTACCAGACGATGACCCGCGAGTTGGCAGACCATACCTACGTGGACACGCTGGATGTGCAAGGTGTCGAAGCCTATGTCTTCCAGGACGCGGCACAGCAAGCAAAGACGGTAGCCTGGAATCGATACCCAGGGGAATCGGCCCAGCTCACCTTTGCCGGCCACAGCCGCCTCCGTGTGGTGGATCGCAGTGGCAACGTGATGTTCGTCGAGGATGGAGGATCAGGCGATCTGGATGGGACGGCAAACGGGAGTGTGAGCCTAAACATGACAGCCGATCCGGTTTTCGTGTCGCGATAGAGGTCAAGTCGGCTGACAAAAGATCTCAGATTCTGGGCTATGATGCGCGGGCAGATAGTCGATCTCGTTCTCAAGACCGGCAGCCGCTCAGCGCATATTTGCGACTGCAAGTAGGCTGATTGGTGTGTCTCCAGGCTATCGATGCTACCCGGCTGGATGGTACGTAGGGTATGGAGCAGGAGCGCATGGAGCACAGCAAGCGCGCTAGCATTATCATTGTGGCCCATAACGGAATAGACTACTTGGCTACATGCCTTGCATCGTTGCGGCGAGAAATCAGTCCTCACGATGAGTTGATAGTCGTCGACAATGCCTCTTGCGATGGGAGTGCCGACTTGGTGCGCCAGCAGTGGCCCCATGCAACTGTCATTCGAAACCAGGCCAACGTCGGCTTTGCTGCTGGATGCAACACAGGAGCGGAGCACGCCAAGGGGTTTTACGTGGTATTTCTCAACCAGGATACGGAGGTCCTGCCTGGATGGCTTGACGCACTCTTGGCTGCTCTTGAGTCGGATGAAGCTGCTGCCCTGACCGCGTCAAAACAGCTATATCTGACCTGTCCCGAACAACTGCACAACGCAGGAGCAGACCTGCATTACTCCGGCTTGGTCTTCCTCCGTGGCGTGTTGCAGCGTGCCGACAAGTTCGCAAACGGAATTGAGAAGGTCCAAAGTGTAGTCGGCGCATCCTTTGCCATGCCCCGAAAGATCTGGAGGGAGCTGGGCGGCTTTTGCCCAGAGTTTTACATGTACTACGAGGAAATGGATCTTTCCTGGCGGGCGCAGCTAGCTGGGTACGTGTGCCTCTATACTCCAGAGTCGCTTGTCTACCACGGCGTGCCTCGCTCCACTCCCTCCTTCAACAAGCTACACTACATATGTCGCAATCGGCAGGTATCGCTGCTGAGTAACTGGCGGTGGACCACCCTTGTTCTGTTGGGTCCCGGGCTCTTGCTGGCGGAACTGGCAGAGTTCGGCTTTGTGATCGTGGCAGGGAGGTTGGGGGGTATCTGGGCCAAACTGGCTGCCTACGGCTGGCTGCTCCGAAACCTTGGTACAGTGATGCGCCTGCGACGGGAGAGCCACCATCTCAGGCGCGTGCCCGACTGGGTGATCTTGGAGAACCGAAGCTGGACACTTCAGCCGAGGGAATTCACCGGCGGCCAATTCGGCCGATGGCTGGCCAAGCTAGTGAACATTCCTCTATACGCCAATGGATGGTTGGTCTGGCATATTTGTCGTGGCTTGGGATGGTGAGAGGGCGTGCAGAATACACAAGGCCAGGTGCCCGGCCCGGTCTGACCCTAGTCTGCGGTGGGGATAGCTGAACTATCCCACTCGGCTTCCTATTTGACAGCCATTGGTACAGAGGGTATAGTTGGCTCCAAGATGAATGGGCTGGTGATGAGGCTGAATCCCCCTATGGTAGGCCATATCTTCACGACAACCCGCGTTCTTGCCAGACGCCTGTTCTGTACGTCGCAGCTTGGCAGGAGGGCAACATGATCTCGGGAGAACCCTGGATCTCGGTGATCGTGCCCGCGTACCAGGCGGAAGCTACTATCGACCGTTGCCTGGAGGCCCTTGCTGATCAGACCACGGCTCAAGACGCGTACGAAGTGTTGCTAGTGGACGACGGCTCCACGGATGGGACTTGCGCCCGAGTCAAGACCCATGCCGGGATTCGCCTGCTCACCCAGCCCAATGCCGGGCCGGCCTCAGCCCGTAACCTGGGTGTGCAGCATGCGAGGGGCAAGTTGGTACTGTTCACCGACGCGGACTGCGAGCCAGCTCCAGATTGGATCGAGCAGATGGCTGCCCCTTTTCAGCGGGAAGAGATCGCTGGAGCGAAAGGCGCCTACCTCAGTCGCCAGACAGAACTGGTAGCCCGTTTCGTGCAAATGGAGTATGAGGAAAAATACGACTCTATGGCCAGAGAGCGATATATCGACTTTGTTGACACCTACGCAGCGGGCTACTGGCGAGATATCTTTCTTGATCACGGCGGCTTCGATCCGGTGTTCCTGGTTGCCTCGGTGGAGGATCAGGAATTCTCTTTTCGGCTGGCACGGCAGGGATACAAGATGGTCTTTGTACCTGAGGCCCGGGTCTATCACTGGGGCCATGCGCCCAACCTCGGCACCTATCTGAAGCGCAAGTTCAGGATCGGCTACTGGAAAATCCTGGTCACGCGGCGGTACCCGAACAAGATCGCTCGCGACTCTCACACGCCGCAGGTACTCAAGTTGCAGATCTTGTTGGTGGGATTCGGGCTTGCCTGCTTGGTCGCTAGCCCCCTGTGGACCAGCCTGATCTGGGGAGGCCTTGCCGCAGGGTTGGCATTCTCGCTGACCACACTGCCATTTGTTTTGAAAGCGTGGCGAAAAGATCGACTGGTGGCCATCATCTCCCCTGGGCTGCTCCTCGGGCGTGCTCTAAGCTTGGGAGTGGGTCTTGCTGTAGGACTCGTGGCCAATCTCGGTGCTGAGCTCGGCATTGGAGAGCGCAAAAGTGCGCGAACAACACCAAGCCCCTGAGGACGTCCCGCTGTCGCCGAAGCATCTAGCATCGATCCAGGGCAGAAGGGGCATTCTCAAACAGATAATCGACATTGTGGGAGCAACCATCGGTCTGCTGCTCTTTGCGCCCTTGATGCTGTTGATCACCATCTCAATCAAGCTTGACTCGCTCGGACCGGTTTTGTTCATACAGAGGCGTGTGGGGCTATTCGGCGAGACATTTCAGGTGTACAAGTTCCGCAGTATGGTTGCGAACGCCGAGGATCTGCTCGATCAGCTGATCGATATCCAGGTACTGGAAGAGCCAGTTTTCAAGATCCGCAACGACCCAAGGGTGACTCGTGTGGGCCGCTTCTTGCGCCGCTGGAGCCTAGATGAGCTTCCCCAGTTCGTCAATGTGCTCAAAGGGGACATGAGTCTCGTAGGTCCCCGTCCTGAAGAGGTGGGGCTCGTGCAATACTACAGCGACTTCCACCGGGCGCGCCTGTTAGCCAAGCCGGGGATGACTGGGCCTGTGCAGGTGAGCGGCCGGGGCGACTTGTCGCTTAGGGCGAGAGTCGAGCTGGAGATTGATTACATCCAGCACTATTCTCTCGGCAAAGATCTGCAGATCCTGCTGAAGACGATCCCAGCAGTGATACGTGGTGATGGCTCCTATTGAGGCACTCGAGAACGGCCTGGGAGAGTTAAATCGACACAAGTCCCCCAGATCATCTATTGCCTTCCGCTGCGGGCCAGGCTGGCAGGCCTGACTGCGGGCTGAGTCTGGGCTGCTGGGCGGTACCAAGTTCCAGCAGGCGAGGAGGACTGAGGCCACCGTGCGCCATGAGGAGAAACGCGCTACGCTCATCGTGATGGTGGGGCTGGGGGCAACTGTGGCCACTGGCTATCTGCGTGAAGCAGCCCTGGCCTATCAGCTTGGTGTCGGTCGTTCGGCTGACATCTTTCTCATCGCCTTCGCGGTACCCGAGTTTGTCATCACGGCGCTGCCCATAATCCTTTCAGCGACCTTCATTCCCCTGTTTGCCGCTATCCGCCAGCGGGCTGGCGAGGGGCACGCCTGGCGCTTTGGTTACCAGGCGGCTGGGGGCCTGCTATTGCTGTTACTAGGCATTGTGGTCGTGGCTGCATGGGGAGCTCCCTTGTACATAAGCTGGCTGGCGCCCGGTTTCGGGCCCTGGGAGCAGGTCCAATCGGTCCGAGCCCTGTACCGCATGCTGCCTGCCATAGTCCTGATGGCAGGAGCGAACTTGGTCACTGCGGCGCTCCACGTCTACCGCCGCTTTGCGCGTCCGGCGCTGGCCTCAGCGACCAACAACTTGGTTTTCGTCGCTGCCCTGCTGGGCCTGCCCCTGGCCTGGGCGGTAGGCCGAGCTGCATGGGGTGTGACCTTGGGCGCAGCCTCGGCCCTGCTGGTTCAGTTGCCTTTGCTGTGGACCCTTCGCCCCGGTTGGCGAAAGGTAAAGGCCAAGGAGGATGCCCGAGAAGAGCTGTACCCAACGATAAGGGACCTGGTCCGTCTGGCCGGGCCGCTGACGGCAGGATATGCAGTGCACCATGCCATCCTCCTTGTGGATCGAGCCATGGCCTCAACGTTGGGCGCCGGTAGCGTGGCCACCCTCAACTATGGCTACCGGCTAGCCTTGGTTGTGGGCCAGTTGAGTGGGTTGGCTGTCTCGACAGCGATGTTTCCCGGAATGGCGGAGCAGGCCGATCGCAGCGATGATGCCGGCCTGCGGGCCAGCCTTGCAGGTGCGCTGGGCCTTGTCTGGGCCATTGGCGTCCCTGCTTGCACCGGGTTGGTCCTTTTGCGAGTGCCGGTGGTCCAGGTGCTGTTCGAACGCGGAGCCTTTGATCAGGAGGCCACGGCAGCGGTCAGCGATGTGCTGAGGTGGTATGCTCCGGCAGTCCTGGCCGACGCGCTGTGCCAGCCGCTGTGGCGGGTCGTCTATGCTTGGCGCAGGGGGCGAGCAGTACTGGCAGTCAATGCCTTGCAGACCCTCCTTCGCTTGACAGGCAATCTGATCTTGATGCCGAGATTTGGGTATGATGGCCTGGCCCTGTCGGCCGCCATGGGGCTGTCCGTGCAACTCCTGGTCTTGCTCTGGTTCGTGCGCCGCCGTCTAGGAAACTATTTGGCGTTGCAGTGGTGGCGGCGAGCAGTCCGCGTTATTGCTGCCACGGGCTGTGCACTCGTCACGGCGGGTCTGCTGCATCGCAGCTTGTCCACAGCACCAGCCTTGGTCGATCTCATAGTCAGCGGTACGGTTGGTAGCTTGACGTATCTGCTTGTTCTTTGGTTGCTTGAGCAAGGGAATCGACACTAATACCCAGGGCTGCGGGCCAGCAACCCACGGGCACTTGTGAGTTGTTGGTAGTCTCTTTGCAACCACCCTTTGACATCGTACTGTCTGGCCCTCAACGTACGAACAAATGGCTTACCCGCTCCCAATCAGCAAAGAGATAGAGGGCGCCCAAACAGTGGAGCCAGGCTAGAAGCACAGCCTGGTTTGTGGCCGCAGGCACGCGGGCCAGCCCGCGGACCATCAGCAGAGCAATTGCAGGAAAGGCTAGCATGTAGTATCTATGCGCTGGAAGGGTGGCAGTCAGAGAGATGAACACCACAGCTATCCACAGCACGACATAGAGGTCGGACCGGACTCTGTGCCGCAGAATTTGCACAGCACCAAGGATTATGAGAGGGATGTTGTACACGCCTAGGGCAGAAGGCAGCCTGGTAAGCAGGCTCTCAGCCAGAAACCTCTTTCCCCATTCAGTCAGTACAACGATCCCCAAATATGGGACCAGGGTATCAGTCTGAGCGCCAAGTATGCCGCCGAAGAAAGCGAATACTATCCACAACGAGAATAATGCGAGGGATGTCAGAATCATCACAACCAGATAGCGCTTGAGATGCCGAAGGCGCTTGCTGGCGACAAACCACGCCAGTAGCACCGGGTAGATCAGGACCATGGTATATTTGGAGAGAAGGCCAAGACCGACAGCCAGCCCCGCGGCCACAGCAAGGGGATACGTCGGATTGCTGCGCAGGCGCGCGACCAGGAGCAGCGATAATACGAAAAAGAAGGTGACCGGGATGTCGGTCATGGCCGCAGGACCAAGCCGAAAGAAGAGAGGAAATGTGGGCACAAGGAAGGCTGCTAACAACCCCACGCGGCGACTGTACAACTCACAGCCAAGCAAGTAGGTCACCAGAAGCAGCCCAATGGACAGGACGAGGCCGGTCAGCCGCATGACCAACATCTCTACCCCAAACAGGTGCATGGCGACAGCATAGAGCAATACTATCAACGGAGGATGCTGGGGCCCCAGCCATCGGAAGTCGGTATAACTTTCGAGAAACGGAATTAGACCGTTCTTGACAATGAACTCGGCCGCTGTGAAGCCACGGCGCTCGGCTGCCCATGGTCGCTGACTTTGCGCGTAGATCAACCCAACTGTCAGTACCAGGAGGCAGAGTACCAAGAGTGCGAGCCATGGACCAACCGCGAACCTCGCTCCTAATCTGGTGTTCCTCAGGTCAAGACCCTCAGGAAGGACTATCACCACAAGACCGACGACAATCGTGTAGATGACTAGTGCAGGGATCTTTCCCGAGTAAGCCACCGCGCCCGTCAGCCAGGAGGCACCCAGCCAGACAAGCTGGAGTGCGGTCATCGAACCCAACAGGACAATGCGGGGCTTTGCGGCGTTGATTCTTCTCATCTGATGCAATCGCAATTCTCCACCCGATCTCGAATAGCTCTGGAGTCCGCCTCGGCGGCACCTGCAACCGCATTCTACTACATCTCGTCCCAGAAGACCAGCCGATAGACAGTGGTTCTGGCCTTTCGGTAGAGTTGCTTTCCAGGTACTGGCCGAGACTGTAGATTCGCATAGAGACCATCTGAGCTCGGGTGATATCATAGCCCCACGCCTTCAACAGGATCCGAAAACGACATACCTCCGCGATCACACTTCTGGACCCGCCGGAGTTTCTGTGGTATGATGAATTAGGCAGGCATCCACCCCGCCTCCGACTGTGCTGCCCTTTGGCCATCGTCAGCACAGCCGTCAAGATTCCCTGTCGACTGCCTTTCTTGTCCTCCAGCCTACAGATTCAAAGGGACGATCCTGGGGAAGGTTTCTGGATTCTACCAGGCAACATCGAGGTGATCCTGTATGGAGCGGAAAAGTGCAATAAAAGGACTGATCGTGTTGGTGTTGGCCCTGCCATCCATTGTGGCGTTGCTGCCAATGGGCCATAAAAGCGTGGCGGCCACGCCGGTCGTGGATGTGGCTGAGAGAGCCAGAGTCGCCTCTGATGGGGTCTTTCCCGACTTTGACCACGTCGTCATCGACGACAATCCGCCATCTACCTACCGGATTACCGATATCCAGATTGGTGACATTAGCGGCGATGGTCTTCCCGACGTCTGGACAGCCGGCCGGGGAGAGGGAGCAAGCGCCGACCAAATGGTGTGGTACAAGAACCCGGACTGGAACAGGTACGCCATCTCACCCGGTGACTATGTGTATGGCAATCTGGGTGACTTTGACGGGGACGGCGACCTGGACGTCGTGGCCGGACAGTTCGATGATGACCGCATTTATTGGTTCGAGAACACGGGCCAACCCGAGCAGGGAGACTGGCCCAAATCCTACCTGGGTGTGAGTCCCTGGCCTGACGTGGTCCTTGTTGGCGACATTGACAAGGATGACCGTCTGGACGTCGTCTATCTGTACAAGGACTCATGGGGCTGGGCAAAGAACCCGTCTAATCCAAAGAATATCTGGTCTGACTATACGATCTGGTCGGGTGGTAAGCGGACGGGTGGAGTATTGGCCGACATTGACCGGGATGGCGATCTGGACCTCGTATACGGCAATTCCTGGTTCGAGAACCCACTGCCTGGCGGGGATCCCACCCGGGGCAGCCAGTGGGACATGCGCAGCATCGACTCGGGCTGGACCACCGAGGCCCGTAGCGCCGTGGGGGACCTGAATGGTGATGGCCGGCCCGATGTAGTACTGTCTGGTGAGGAAGATGAGTCCGGTGTCGCCTGGTATATCGCCCCGGCTGACCTGGCCAACGGAAGCTGGACCAAGCAGGTCGTAGTCAGCAGCGGATACGAAGGGGTGCACTCGCTGGCTCTGGCGGATTTTGACCGTGATGGAGATTTAGACATCTTTGCTGCCGAGATGCATCATGGGACGGACCCGGACAAGGTCACCGTCTTTGAGAATGTAGACAGCAGTTCCAACACCTGGAATGAGCACATCTTTGATACCATCGGCTCGCACAACGCCAAGGCTGGCGATCTGGATCTGGATGGCTGGCCCGACCTCGTGGGCAAGAACTACCAGGCTGGCGACCTCCCGCTTCAGGTGGATCTGTGGTGGAACCTGGGACTCGGCACGTTACCGGTGGACCAGTGGGAGCGCCACATCATTGACGACGCCCGACCCTGGCGGTCCGTGTTCATCGATGGTGGCGACGTGAATGGCGACAGCCTGCCCGACATCGTCACGGGGGGCTGGTGGTATGAGAACCCCGGCAGTCCAGCTGGTTCGTGGATGCGGCATGACATCGGAGGCGAGCTGTACAACATGGCCGTCCTCCATGACCTGGACAGGGACGGCGACCTGGACATCCTGGGTACTGATGGCCAGCCTGGTGGCGATGTCTTCTACTGGGCAGAGAACGATGGCTCGGCCTCATTCACCATCCACTCCAACATCCCACGGGCGGATGGCGACTTTTTGCAGGGCGCGCGGGCGGCGCAGATCGTACCCGGGGGAAACCCGGAGGTCCTGCTGTCCTGGCACAATGCGACCAGCACACAGATGTACAGCGTCCCCTCCCCGGCTACGGCCGATTGGTTGTGGGAGGTGCTCAGCTCCACGACGAACGGAGAGCAGATGGCGGTGGGCGACATCGACGACGACGGCGACCTGGACATCCATCTGGGAACCCAGTGGCTGCGCAACGACGGGGGCTCGTGGCAACTTTTCGATGCTTTCGACCTGGGCGATCCTGGCGGCGCTGCCGAACCGGACCGGGTGGAGCTGGCCGATATCGACCTGGATGGAGACCTGGATGTCGTGATCGGCGCCGAGCAAGCCGAGTGGGTGGTATGGGGCGAAGCACCATCAAACCCAGAAAATTCCTGGACGGAGCATGTGATCGCGAGCAACATTCTGGGTATGAGCCTGGATGTCGCGGATCTGGACTGGGATGGCGACATCGATCTCGTCGTCGGGGAACATGACCCGCATGACGGCGACGTCGGCCGGGTCATGATCTACCAGAATGAGAACAAAGGCGGGAGCTGGAACGAGTTTGAAATCGACTCCGGCCTCGAGCATCATGTGGGGACCCAGTTTGTCGATATCGACAGAGATGGGGACCTGGATATCATATCGATCGGCTGGGAGCACAGCAAAACGGTTCTCTACGAGAACAAAGCTACCAGCGGCGGGCCGAGCAACAGGCCACCCAGGGCGGTTAACGACGACTACTGGGTTGACAAAGGTGGAACGCTGATGGTGGAAGCGCCTGGGGTGCTGGAGAACGATAGTGATCCGGATGGCGACCCTCTGACAGCTGCAGAGGCGAGTTGGCCCTCGCACGGGTCACTAGATCTGAACAGCGACGGATCATTCATCTACGAGCATGATGGTAGCGATGTGGTAGGCGATGCCTTCACCTACGAGGTGAGTGATGGACAGGGTGGCAGCGACGTGGGGACTGTGACCATCACGTTGAAAGGTGCAGGGGCCATCCATGTCCCAGTGTCCGACTCCTGGGACGACGCCGAGGAGAGGATCAGCGACGGGAGCGTTGCCCGTAGCGGCGCCGACCTGGAGCTGGGCGAGGACAGCGCGCCCCAGATCGTTGGCCTCCGCTTCTCCAACGTGCAGATCCCGCGGGGTGCCGCCATCACCTTCGCTTATGTCGAGTTCACCGCCGACGAGACGCACTCCGGCACCACCAACCTGACCTTCCACGGCGAGGCCAGCAACAACGCCGCCCCTTTCGACGACAACGATTACCACCTCTCCAGCAGGCCCAAGACCTCAGCCTCCTCAGCCTGGAACAACGTCCCCCCCTGGACCACCATCCATGCCACTTACCAGAGCGCTGACCTGTCGCCCATCGTCCAGGAGATTGTCAACCGCGACGGCTGGTCCCCAGGTAACGCCCTGGCCATCTACGTGGCCGGCTCCGGCCGCCGTACGGCCGAATCCTACGACGGTGAGCCCACCATGGCCCCCATCCTCCACGTTGAATACGCGCCTCCGGGCGGCTGCTACACGCTGAGCAGTGCTGTGGATCCGGTGGGTAGTGGGACTGTAAGCACCGATCCGCCGCCCAACTGCGAGGGGACCAAGTACCTGGACGGTACTGCCGTCCAGCTCACGGCCAACCCCAGTGCAGTTATACTTTTGCCAACTGGTCCGGTGACCTCACCACCTCCACCAACCCCGACTCGGTCACCATGGATGCCGACAAGGCAGTCACTGCCCACTTTGACTCGGTCGCCTGCCATAGCTTGACCATGGCTGTTGACCCTCCAGCAAGTGGCTCCGTCAGTGCCGACCCGCTGCCCAATTGTCCCACCGATGCAGATTTGTATGCTGCGGATACGCAGGTAACGCTAACTGCAACCCCTTCTGACCCTTATGACTTTTCCGGCTGGGCCGGTGATGCCAGCAGTTGCGGCTACAACCCCTCCTGCCTCATCACCATGGATGGCGACAAGTCAGCCACCGCCTACTTTGGCGCTGCCCACAGCCTGTTAACCGGTTTCAACCTGCTGGCACCCAATGTGGAAACGGACCCGCCAACCACGGCCGAGATGGCACTGGACGATATCGCGGCGCAGGGCGGCGACGTTCGCATGCTATGCCGCTGGCTCAGCATGGCCGACAATTGGGAGTGCCACGTCAAGGGCCAGCCCTTTAACAACTATGTCTTGGAGTTGGGCCAAGGTTACGCCTTCCTGGCTGAGAAGGACAGTACCTGGAGGCGCACGGGCCCGCTGCCCGAGAGCACGGTATCCGTGGACCTCGACCCCATCTGGACCCTGATGGGCTTGCCCAAGTTGCCCGAGTCGTTCACGGCGGCGGAGCTGCTCCAGGAGGCAACTGCCCAGGGGGGGGATTGCACCGAGATCCAGCGTTGGTCCAATGGCGCTTGGGAGGGGTACTCCTCGGCCATGCCGGGCCCGGGCTTTGACCTGACCGACGACCAGGGCTACTTTGTCAAGTGTGCGAACAAGATCAGCTACACCCCTGGAGCGAGTGCGTCGCAGACACAGGCGCCAAGCTGGCCTGAGCCGTCAGAGCCGGAGGTCCTGGTGCCCGTCGCCGATCCGGTCATCTCCGACGTGCTGGTGACCAACCGCCGCGACGTTGCCTTTACCGTCACCTGGCGCACCGGTCAACCGAGCACCGGCTGGGTGGAATACGGGGAAGGGACAGCCCTGGGGCAAACAGCCCATGACGATAGGGGCGAGGGATCTGTCTCGCAAGTGCACCATGTGACCCTCGCCCGGCTGATACCCGAGGCCGACCTACTATTTCCGCGTCCATTCGGGCGATGGTTCGACCGGTCCTTCGCAGGCTCAGGATGATCTCACCACAGGGACGGTAGACGACAACGATGGGGCGCTCTACAAGGTCACCACCCAAGAGACTACCATGCCGCCGATCCCCTACCTGGCCTACGGCCAGGTCGAGACCTCAGATGGCCAGCCGGCCGTGGGCACGCTGGTGCGGGTGTGGTTGTTGGAAGCCCAACATGCCCTGAGCGGGGCCGAAGGGGACAAGTCGCCGGAGCCGTTGTCGACGTTGGTTGATGGTCATGGCTACTGGAGCCTGAACCTTAGTTCAGACATGGACCTGCCGGCTGCAAAGTGTGAGGATCTGCAGCTCAAGCTGGGGGCTTTCGGCCGGCGGGGCAGCGAGGCAGAGCTGATCCAGCCCTCATGTAAAGTCCAACCCGTGGCGGTATTGGTCCTACAGGAGTAGAGAGCCAGTGAGAGCTATCTACCCCTTGTCTCGCGCCATGTGCCATAGACAGTCATAACCGCAGTGACGTACTCCGCATCCTGAGGAAAGGAGGGGCAGGTTCTGGCCAGACAGAGCCCATCGGCCGGGCATGATGGCTGTACCTCTGTTGGCGTCGATGGCCACATCCGTTGCTACGGCTTTAGAGTACCTCCCTCAAGGACTCTTCAGCCCACGCAAGTGCCATGTCGCGGCACCATACCTTTTCCACCGCTGCGTCGGGTCAGTTGCCTGGATCGCGTGCCGCAGCCCGATCCGGCCCCCTGCAGTGCTTCCTCGTAAGGGATGCCCCCTTCAGTTTTGTTGGGTTGCGCCATTCGCTGCGAAAGCCCCCAACGAATCTGTCCACAGGCACGAACGAATCGTCGGGCAGAAGCATAGCAAAAGTCATGTGCAGATTCTGTAGGCGCCGTCTGAGTGCCTGAAGGGCACTTGCACTCCAGGCCGAACAGTGATATAGTTGGGCCGCCTCCGGCACTGGCGCAGCAACGACCCCCAGAGCCATGGGCAGCGAGGAGGGACCAGCATGGAACGAAGTGTGAGTTTTCACTGGCTACTGGTATTGGCAGTCCTGCTGCTGCTCGTACACGCGCCAGCGGGCGCGTCAGGGGGACGGGAGGCCATACAGGCCGCTCCGAGCGCACCTGTGATCACCGTGTGGTACGGGAGCCCCCAGGACTTTGGGGCATTGGGCAACCCCCAACGGCAGATCAACATCCTGGGCCACGCCACCGACACCAGCAATCTGACCTACTCGCTCAACGGCGGCCCGGACATCGAGTTGGCCATCGAACGCAGCAGTTCGGCGGCGGTGCCCAGCGAGGCAACAGCGATCCCACAGGCAGATCAGGGGCCGGACAGCGTCAGGGTCCGCGGCCCCTTGGGCGATCCAGGGCCAATGGGGCTTGACGCGGCAGCGGCCCTACTGGTCAGCCCCAGCCCACGCCTGGCGCAGCCGGGCGATTTCAACGCCGAGATCAACACTGCCGACCTCAGGGATGGCCCCAACACTGTGACCCTCAAGGCCAACGACGGCCAGGCCACCGAGACGGTGGCGGTGAACTACTATGCTGGAAACACCTGGCCCCAGCCCTACTCCATCGATTGGGACAGCGTGGCTGACATCCGGGACGTGGTGCAGGTCGTGGATGGCCAATGGGCCAAGGATGGCGACAGCATCCGCACCATGGCCACAGGCTACGACCGGATCGTGGCCCTCGGCGACATCGGCTGGGATGACTTTCAGGTGACGGTGCCAGTCACCATCCACAGTTTTCCAGACCCAAATGCCGGCGGCGTGGGTGTCGTGGCCCGCTGGCAGGGGCACTTTCAGATCGACAACGAGCAGCCTGGGCGTGGCTGGTGGCAGATCGGGGCCTATGGGTTCTACCGAAATCGGGACGCCAATAATGGCGGCCCCAAGCTGGCCATTTACACAGGCCACTATGACATTCTCAAAGATGAGAGTGGTTACAGGGTGCCGCTGAACACCCCCCATTACTTCAAGCTGCGTGCCCAAACCAAGGTGCCGGGCGAGAGCGGATTCTATAGCTTCAAAGCGTGGCAGGTGGGCACACCTGAACCGGAAAGCTGGGTCTTTGAAGTCCAGGATGTCCCGCCCGACGAAATGTTCAATGGTTCGGTCCTGCTGGTAGCCCACGAAGCAGATGCCAGCTTTGGCGACGTCGAGATCCTCCCAGTATTGGACGTTGATGTTCAAACCGTGGGCAGTGGCTCAGTCCTCATCAGCCCCGAGTTGACCGGCGCCTCGGATGCCTATCTCTATGGTGACACCATCGAACTCACTGCCACGCCGGCCCCTGGTTGGGTCTTTTCCGGCTGGGCCGGTGATGCCAGCAGTTGCGGCTACAACCCCTCCTGCCTCATCACCATGGATGCCGACAAGTCAGCCACCGCCTACTTTGGCGCTGCCCACAGCCTGTTAACCGGTTTCAACCTGCTGGCGCCCAACGTGGAAACGGACCCGCCAACCACGGCCGAGATGGCACTGGACGATATCGCGGCGCAGGGCGGCGACGTTCGCATGCTATGCCGCTGGCTCAGCATGGCCGACAATTGGGAGTGCCACGTCAAGGACCAGCCCTTTAACAACTATGTCTTGGAATTGGGCCAAGGTTACGCCTTCCTGGCCAGCAAGGACAGTACCTGGAGGCGCACGGGCCCGAAGCCCGAGAGCACCCTATCCGTGGACCTCGACCCTATCTGGACCCTGATGGGCTTGCCCAAGTTGCCCGAGTCGTTCACGGCGGCGGAGCTGCTCCAGGAGGCAACTGCCCAGGGGGGGGATTGCACCGAGATCCAGCGTTGGTCCAATGGCGCTTGGGAGGGGTACTCCTCGGCCATGCCGGGCCCGGGCTTTGACCTGACCGACGACCAGGGTTACTTTGTCAAGTGTGCCAATGCCATCACTCACACCCCTGGAGCGAGTGCATCGCAGGTACAGGCGCCAAGCTGGCCTCCGGCGTCGCAGCCTGAGGTGCTGGCGCCGGTGCCCGATCCGGTCATCTCTGACGTCCAGGTGACCAACCGCCGGGATGTCGTTCTGAGCATCACCTGGCGGACGGACCAGCCGAGCACTGGCTGGGTGGAGTACGGAGAGAAGACGGCCCTGGGCCAGACAGCCCATGACGACCAGGGTGAGGGGGCAGTCTCGCAGGTACACCACGTGACCCTCATCGGCCTAACACCCGAGACGACCTACTACTTCCGCGTCCATTCGGGCGAAACCGTGGACAATAACGATGGAGATCTGTACCAGCTCACGACAAAGGCTACTGAACTGCCGCCGGTACCTTTCCTGGCCTATGGCCAGATCCTAACCCCGGACAAGAAACCAGCAGTGGGCGCGCTGGTCCGGGCCTGGCTGGTGGATGAGGCCGGCAACGAGGCCGAGCCACTCTCGGCGCTGGTAGATGGCTATGGCTATTGGTCCCTGAACCTCAGTTCAGGCATGGACCTGCCCGTGCAGGAATGCAAGGGACTGTACCTCAGGCTGGAGGTTGTCGGCCATGGAGGCGGTGAGGCGGAGATCATCCAGCCGGCGTGTGAGGTGCAGCCCGTGGCCACGATCGAGCTGCCCGCAAAGAGCCCCACTGGGGAGACGATGGAGCTATACCTGCCCCTGATCCTGCGGCAGGCTCCATAGGGATGCAGTCGCTGAGCACTGCGAAAAGAGAGCCCTGATCGAGTGTGGCCAGGGCTCCTCTCTGTGCTTGCATCTCAACCATCACCCTAAAGGGAACCGCGACAG
The DNA here is from genome assembly GCA_963700285.1 of uncultured Chloroflexia bacterium. GTDB lineage: Bacteria > Chloroflexota > Anaerolineae > JAAYZQ01 > JAAYZQ01 > CAWANP01. The sequence goes on from CAVOXA010000010.1 coordinate 1,701,843, forward strand.
GTCCTTCTTGGACACTTTGAGCACGAAGGGTCCTGCAAAGCACCCAACCCCTCTTGTCTTTGGAGGCTCGGCTTGTTATTCTTCCGAAAACCGCCAACTCATGCTCAGAGTCACGGCTGGGGTGTCACTTGCTAGCGAGATGATTGTCTTGTCTGCAGATGCTCCGCCTACGAGGTTTGTTGCTGGGCAGCGTTTCGGGTATAATCCGCGAGGACAATCCTTTCCGCAAGGATCACCCAGCGATTTGTGCCACGTCTCGTATCAGGTCAGGTCCGGTTTGGCAATACCATGCGGGTGGTCAGTAGAAAACGGTCTTTTGGACTGTGACCACGTACATGAGTGCACCTGATCGCAATTCACAATGGCTGGGTCCAGGTAAGCATCAGCGTACTCCCAAGAATGTGCTCTGTAGGGTTGCCCAAATCACTCCCCAGTATCCTCTGATCTCCGGCCTCATGCAGGATCACGATGCATTTGGTCCTTCTCCGCTGGTGAGTACGTCCGAACAACCTTGTGCTTGTGCATGCCATCGAGTGCAATGCAACACGAGAAGTACACAGGTTGTGTTGACTTGCGTCCCGCAGTACCTGTGATAAAATGAACCCATGGCAAGCAAGGCCCCTAATCACCTTCAAGAGAATTTGGATTCTTTGCCCACCAAGCCGGGTGTGTATCTCATGAAGGATGCTGATGAGCACATCCTATATGTGGGCAAAGCGATCAACCTGCGCGCCCGTGTGCGCTCCTACTTTCACGCCTCGGCTGAGGCCAACCCCAAGGTCAAGCGGCTGGTCGCTGCCATTGCCGATTTCGATTTCATCGTCACTGCTTCGGAATTGGAGGCGCTGATCCTGGAAAGCACGCTCATCAAGCGCCACAAACCAAAGTATAACGTCCGGCTGAAAGACGACAAGCGCTACCCTTATATCAAGATCACCTGGCAGGAGGACTTTCCCCGAATCCTCATCGTGCGGCGAATGGAGCGGGATGGGGCTCGTTACTTTGGACCCTTTACTGCCTCGTGGGCCGTGCAGCAGACGCTGCAGACCCTGCGCCGTGTCTTTCCCTATCTGACTTGCAACCGGACCATTACCGGCCAGGACGAGCGAGCTTGCCTTTATCTGGATATTGGGCTCTGCCTGGGGCCGTGCATCGGCGCGGCGAGCAAAGAAGAATACCGGGCCATGATCGATGGGCTGTGTCATTTTTTGGAAGGCAAGGTGGACGTCGTCGTGGCTGACCTGGAGGCCCGGATGCAGGCCGCCGCTGACCAATGGGATTTTGAACAGGCGGCTATCCACCGCGACCAATTGGACGCTATCCGGCGGGTCATCGAGCGGCAAAAGATCGTCTCGGCGGCCATGGCCGACCAAGATGTCGTCGCTTTTGCCCGGGCCGACGGTGACGCTTGCGTGCAGGTCTTTTTTATTCGCCACGGCCGGCTCATCGGCCGCGAGTATTTTGTATTGGATGGGGCGGCGGAGGAGACGGACCCCGAGATTGTGGCTTCCTTTGTCAAGCAGTTTTACGATGAGGCGGCTTACGTACCCCCCGAGATCCTCTTGCCCCACGAGATCGATGAGGCATTGGTTATCCAGGAGTGGCTGCGCAGCCGGCGGGGCAACAAAGTGGTACTTAAGGTGCCGCGCAGAGGTCAGAAGCGGGAATTGCTAGACATGGCGACCGAGAATGCATCGGAGACCCTCAGCCACCTCCGCGCGCAGTGGCAGGTTGATGAGGGCCGGCAGAGCAATGCCCTGGCCGAACTGCAGGAGAGCTTGGGCTTGCAGTCTCCACCCAACCGCATCGAGTGCTATGACGTCTCGACGACGCAGGGTACGGCCACCACAGGGTCCATGGTCGTCTTTGTCAAGGGTGTGCCCCGCAAGAGTGATTACCGCAAGTTCAAGATCCGCACTGTCGAGGGCACCGATGATTATGCCAGCATGCGCGAAATGCTGCGCCGTCGCTTCCGCAGGGTCAAGGATCCGCAGCTACCACAGTCGGAGGATGCACCGGGTGGCAAGAAATCAACCTGGGACCTACTGCCCGACCTGTTGGTAGTGGATGGCGGCAAGGGCCAGCTCAACATGGCTCTGGAGGTTTTGGCTGAATATGAGTTGCGCGATATCGTGCCGGTGGTCGGCTTGGCCAAGCAGGAAGAGGAGATCTTTGTGCCTGATCGGCCCGACTCTGTCAGGTTGCCACGTACTTCGGAAGGGCTGTACCTGATGCAGCGTGTCCGAGACGAAGCCCACCGCTTTGCCATCACCTATCACCGCAAGGTAAGGGCCAAACAGACCATCATCTCCCAACTGGACGGTGTGCCCGGCATCGGTCCCAAGCGGCGTTCGGCGTTGTTGAAGCACTTTGGTTCCATTGATGCCATCCGCGCGGCCACCGAGGAGGAACTGGCCGCCGTGCCGGGCATGACGCGCAAGGCAGCAGAGCAGCTCAAAACGAGTCTATAGAAGATGGCATCTTGACCAGGGGCAGGGCAAGATGCCATCTTGCGTTGCAAAAGCGTCGCTTGTGACGTCCCAGCAGGGTTTGGCAACTACTGCACAAATGCGTCCATGAACTCCCCTATGAAACCACGGATTACCTGTATGACAGTCTCACTGGGAGATTGGGGCGCGTCTTCTGTTGTGGCAGCCGTTGGTGTTGGCTCCCCGGCAGGTTCGTCCACTGGTGGCACGTCCCCCTCGCGGACCTCGTAGGCCGTGCCGTCCAGCACGACGATGACGTGGTCGCCCAGGGCAAAGTAGCGGCCCCACTCGGGCTGGGCAGCGATGAGGTCGAAATAGTCATCTCCCCCAAAGCTTAGCGGTATGGGCTTCATCCGGCCGGGATCAAAGGTGGTATCGGTCCAGGCATCGCCCTGCAGGACAAAGGTTTTGGCGCCGACGTACTTGACAGGGCTGATCTCGTAGCCATATTCGTCGGTCTCGCCACCTCCCAGACCCGAAGGCAATGCCGCCGCTGGAGCCTCGGCTTCTGAAAGTACCTTTTCCTTGGCGCTCCGCTCGACAGCCTGGGCGCCGGAGGCAGGCGCTGGCATGGCAGTGGCCTGACTCCACATACTGTCGGCAAGGGCTTCCCGGCCTTCCTCGCGCAGCGCCATCTCGGTTTCCTCTACAAGGAACGAGGTGTAGGGAGTGATGATGCCATAACGGATGGAGAGATCCACGATCTCGTCGATCAACTCCCGCCCCTCGCCGTTGAGCCGGATCTGCTGCAGCAGGTAGCCGATCTTGCGTGTGGCCCACAGCCTGGCGATGAATTCCTCGCCGCCCTCGCGGTGGAAGGCCACGTCATCATACTGGAACCGCTGGCGCCGGTCGTTGACCTCACCCTCGAGGGTGATCTCTGCATCGCCGCCTTGGCGGTAGCGGCCAACGACGACCAACTGGTTGCCGGCAAAGAGGTCTGGCAGAGGGTAGGGGTAGATCTCCTCCGCATCGATCCGGCCAAAGTCGATCTCCAGATTGGCCAGCAACGGTGTGCTAACCTTGGCGTAGAAGTCTGACACTTTTTCATCGATCGCTTCCTCGGGGCGCACGTAACCGCTGGCCCCCCGTTGGTTCTGGGCGATTGTGTCGAGCAGGACAGTGTTCACATCGTAGCCTACGCCAAAGGGAAAGATGCGAGCATTTTCAGGCGCGGCGTTGCCCACGTTGTCGATAATCCGGTCCACATCCACCTCACCGGTGGTCGGCAGGCCATCGGTCAGGAAGATGAGGGTAGTAGGGCGCTGCTCACCGGCCATGGCCAGCGCCTCCAGCAGCGCGCGGTTGATGTCGGTCGAGCCATTGGCTTCCAGTCGCCTCACAAAGTCCTGGGCCTCGCGCCGCTCATCAGCCGGCACCAGGCCGCGGGCATAGTGGCGGGTGCCAGTGCCAAAGGCGATGACGTTGAAACGGTCCTCCTCGTGCAGGCTGTCCAGTACAAAGTCCAGCGCCTCTTTGGCCTGGTCAAGCTTTTCGCCGCGCATCGAGCCCGAAACGTCAAGAACCAGGATCACATCCTTGGCGATGACCTGTTGGGTGTCGATCTCGACGTTGGGGGCGGCCAGAAGCAGGAAAAAGCCATCGCCGCGGCCATCGGGCTTGTAGCTGAGGAGGTTCAGGCCTACGTCCTCCGGTGAGACGGTGTAGTACAGGACAAAGTCCCGGTCGGGCTTGACGTCGTATTCCTCGTAGCCAACGACGGCGTTGTGGTCGCCCCGGCGTACGACGTCGACGTCGTGGCTCGGGCTATAGATGGCCTTCAGTGGCGTGTTGTCACGGATGGTAACGTTGACCGTCACCTCTTCCAGGGGCCGGGGCGAGAACTTTTCGGTATTCAGGGGATAGACGTACTCCACCAGGCCGTTGTCCATGTCCAGCACCTGGCTATATTCCAGCTCGATACGTCGCTCGCCGCCCGGGGGAATGGGATAGATGCTGGCCTGGAAAGCGTTGCGACCCACGTACTCCAGCAGGGCCGGATCGCGACGCCGCCGGACGATCTCTTCGTAGATGCGCCGGGCCTCGTCCCGTTCGAGTACCTGGCCCTCCAGCTTTTCGCCATTTACCCACATGGCGAACTCGCTGATGGCTGCCTCCTCGGGCAAGGGAAAGATATAGATCCCCTCCACCTCGTGACGGCCTTCGTTGACAAAGACCTGGTCCACGTGGGTGGTAGCCACCTGGTCCTCAATGGTGACCGTGACGCGGTGGTACCTGATGGTCAGATAGGGCACCTCCACGGTCGGGACAGGCGGGACCGGCTCAGGGATGATGATCCCGTCGGCCAGTGCCGGGGCCGCGGATCCGATCAGAAGGGCCAGAACGATCAGAATCCCGAATACTACTTGCACTTCTTTGCCATTCATCTCTTCACTTCTCCTCTCTGGTATACTCGGGGCCGCGTTACATCTAAAGGACGCCTGGGGAAGGCCACAAGTTCCATCTGCAGAAGTCAAGGCTGATGAACATAAGAGAGAGCCCTGTGAGGCGTAGCTCTCCGTGCAGGGCTCTCGGGTAGACGCTCAATCGGTTGGAAAAACAGGCGGCTCTGCCTCAAACCTGCTGGACTGTGGCCCAGCAGGAGCAAGCGGCTGTAGCCAGTATTCTTTGCCAGAGCAAGCCATCGCTGGCTTGTATATTAGATGGCTGAAGGCTGACTGCTCCTCACAGCCCAGCCAGCGGTAGCGCCTTCAGATCCACAGGCAGGCCAGCCACCATCAGGATGGCACGGTCTGCGATGCGGGCCAAGTACTGGTTGGCCCGGCCCAGGCAGTCGCGATAGGTACGGCCCAAACTGTAAGGTGGTACCACCCCCAGTCCAACTTCATTAGAGACGACGACGAGGTGGGCACCCAACTGGCGATAGGCCCCCAGCAATGCATCCAGCTCGGCCTCAACGGCGGCCCAGGCTGCCTCAATGTCCGGTTCTGGGGCATCTGGCCCGTCGGATAGGATGGCATTAGATACCAGCAGGGTCAGGCAGTCCAGCAGGATCACGTCTACCTGCCCGGCATCAACCGAGGTACGCAGCGCTGCCCCAACGCTCACGGGGGCTTCGAGCGTCTTCCAGTCCGGGGGGCGGAGAGACTGGTGGGCGGCCACCCGGGCGCGCATCTCATCGTCCAGCGCCTCGGCCGTGGCCACATAGAGCACGCACTGGCCCAGTTTGGGTGCCAGGGCCTCGGCATAGGTGCTTTTGCCGCTGCGGGCCCCACCCAGGATCAGGGTCAGGGTAGATTCAGCCTTTGCCATTAACCACCTCGGCTACAAGCGACCGCGAGGAAAAGAAATCCTCTCGGCCAAAGACCTCCAGAGTGAGCACGCCGTCGTAGTGGCGAGCCAACAGCAGATCCAGCACCGGCGCGACCCGCTCCACACCAAGATGCAGCAGCGATTCGTGATCGTACGGTTGGGATCCTGAGACTTTGATGCCGTGCAGGTGTACAACGCGCGTCCAGGGCAGGTAGCAGTCCAGGAAGGACACCGGGTCGCGCCCCGTGAGCCACAGGTGGCCGGCATCAACGCACAGGCCCACAGGCACCCGCTCCAACAGAGGCAGGAAATGCTCTGGAGCATAGTTCTCCAGGTTCTCGACGCACAGCCGCTGGGCGCCGCTGGCCAGTACGGCGAGCTGTTCCAGGACCTGGCAGGCATCCTGCTGCCAGTGGGTCACCGTGGCGGGGCTGGGGGCCCCCTCCACCGATTCGGTTCCACCCGCCACGGGTCGCCTGCCATCCAGGTGCAGAACGTAGGCCCAGGGCGCCAAGTCGCGGGTACAGGTGATCACCTTTCCCGCCTCTTCCAGCGACTGTGGATGGGTCAGCGTCAGATCCAGCGGCAGATGGACGGTGTAGGTCAGGTTATGGGTTCTCGCCAGGGCATTCAGCTCAGAGACGGTGGCAGCATCGGGTAGGTTGGAGTAGCCGTCTACCTCGAACAGAACCAGCTCCACGTCATCCACCAACGGCCCCAGCCGGCGGACGTTGGGCAAGATTTCGGCCGGCCAGACGTAGGAGGTAGCGCCCAGCCGGTAGGGCGTGCCCAGTACCGTCATGGCATGACCCCCTGGTAGGCCAGTATGGCCAGGGCCAGCAGGCCTACCGCCTCTGTCAGCTCGCAGATCGCTCCGTAAGCATCGCCCGTCAGCCCGCCGATCCTGGACTGGATCCACTGTGCTACCAGCAGGCCGGCAAGGGCCGCCAGCAGAAGCGGCAGCAAAGCGGTCCAGCCCAGCCCTGCCCACCAGGCCAATGCACAGGCCAGCAAGGCCGTGCCCGTGGCAATAACCAGTTGCCAGCGCCCCGCGCCGGTTTTCGCCTTCTGGCCCAATCCAGGCCCTGCTCGGGCATAGGGGTACAACAACACCGCTCCGGTCATGCACCAGCGGGCCAGGGTGGGCACCAGGAGCAGGGACGGGAGGCGGATCTCTCCGGACAAAGCCGCCAGGGCGGCGTACTTGACCAGCAGCAGCAGCGCTACGCCAACGATGCCAAAGGCGCCGGCGTGGACGTCGCGCAGGATCTCCAGACGGCGCTCCCGCTGTACGGGAGCCAACAGGCCATCGCAGCAGTCGATAAAGCCATCCAGGTGAAGGGCGCCGGTTAGGGCTACCCAGGCGACAAGAAGTAAGGCCGCCGCCACTCCTTCGGGAAAGAGCCAGCGCAACCCCCAGTCCAGCCCGGCCAGGATGGCGCCCAGGACCAGCCCTACGGCCGGGTACCAGGCAGTTGCCTTCCCCCATGTAGCATCGTCGAAGCGGTGGGTGCCGGGTACCGGCAGGATGGTGAGAAAGCGTAGGGCAGCCAAAAAGGGAAGCATGAGTTCAGCCCTGCGGACCAGAGATGCCTGCATCGTCAAAGGTTGCCATTTCGGACAGGATTCGGCAGGCGGCCTCGACCAGGTGCATGGCCAGTACTGCGCCCGTGCCTTCTCCAAGGCGCAGATCCATGTCAAGCAGTGGCTTCAGCCCCAAGGTCTGCCACAGGGCGGCATGACCCCGCTCCACTGAAAGATGTGAGGCGATGAGATAGGGCTTGACAGCCGGACAGAGGGCAGCCGCAAGGAGAGCGCCTGCCGCTGAGATAAAGCCATCCACGAGGACGGGCAGGCGATGGACCGCTGCTCCCAGACAGACGCCGGCGATGGCACCGATCTCAAATCCGCCCACGGCGGAAAGAACGCCCAAGGGGTCGGAGGGATCGGGCTGATGGAATGCCAGCGCCCGCTCAATGGTTTCTATTTTTAGCGCCAGGCCAGCGTCATCCACACCGGTGCCCCGTCCGGTCACCTGTTCCACTGGAAGGCCAGTGTAGACGGCGGTGATGGCGCTGGCCGGGGTGGTGTTGCCGATGCCCATCTCACCGGTGGCCACCAGGTCGAGACCCCGGGCTAACTCGTTCGTCACGATCTCAAGGCCGACCTCGAGGGAGCGGGCGGCCTGCTCGCGGGTCATGGCCGGACCCTGGGAAAAGTTGGCAGTACCTGGGGCGATCTTTCGATTTAGGAGGTCCGGATGTTCCGGAAGATCGCCTGCTACGCCGACGTCGGCTATCACGACGCGAGCGCCGGCCTGGCGGGCCAGCACATTGACGGCCGCTCCGCCGCGTAAAAAGTTGAGTACCATCTGGGTGGTTACTTTGGAGGGGTAGGCACTCACTCCCTCAGCCGCGATGCCGTGGTCTCCGGCCAGGACGATGACGGCCTTCCGATCCACGCGAGGCTGGGGCTGGCCGGTGATACCCGCCAGTTGGATGGAGAGGGCCTCCAGGCACCCCAAGCTGCCCTGGGGTTTGGTCAGGCCATCCTGGCGAGCCCGAGCGGCTGCCATCGCCGCTTCATCCAAGGGGGGGATCTGAGTACAGAGTTCGGTGATGGAATGTGTTGTCAAATCGGTCTCACCTCAAAAAAGAATCGTTGTTGAAAGCGCCGCAACAGGCGTACGACTGGGGCAGCGAACAGGAGCAGTAGCACAAAATTGCCCGCAGCTCGTGCCAGGTCCCACCATAGCGAAGTCACGGCGTAAAAGATGGCATAGCGCCGCAGGATCTCGACAAGGGGCAGGCCGGGCTGCCAATACATCTCGGACTGGCCGGGCGTGAACACGTAGGGCCAAAAGTAAACGTTCATCAACACCCCAAAGGCAAGGCCCAGGATCAGGCCCCAGACCGCCAGCATCAGGGCCTCGGCCAGAGGATGACCCTCTAGACGGGGCAGCCAGCCCGAGAGCAGCCCCACCCAGCCGGCGGCGAACATCTGGTAGGGCAGCCACGGACCCACGCCAAAACCCAAGAAACCTGACACGGCCAGGGAAAAAACACCCAACAGAAAGCCAAAAGTCGGGCCGTAGACGTAGCCACACAGGATGGGCAGGATGAAAACGAGGGTAAACCCGGCCGGCCCCGGCACGCCCCGCAGTACGGCGTTGGCCGCTGTCAGGACGCCCAGAACAGCGATCAGCTTGGCGTTCATCATGCCGGCCGATAGGCTGCTCAGGACCGCACTCAGGCACAGTACAACCAATACCACAAAGATGAGGGGCGCATCCTGGGCATGGGCCGCCGAGGTAAAGCCGTCCCCCTGTTGGGGCACGACGAAGGGATATAAGAATGCTCCCAGGCCAATCAGGCTGGCAACGGCGAGAATTGCGGCATTCAGTACCTTCTGCATAGCAGTGCTTTAGCCCACCAAGAGATTTCCCGGTCGAGATACCGGGACCTCAATGCTCATATCTAACAAGAAACCTCCTGCCTTCTGGCAAGAGGTGGTCAATGGCCCAAGGGCCATGCACCTACCACCTTTCCACGAAGGTTCACAGTGCGTGACCATGGCAGGCGGTCTGGCTTGAGTGGCAGTCAGTGATGAGGGGTCTGCAGTCAGACTGAACAATCTCTTTGCGACCCACGCTTGCTGTCTACGACTCTTACAGTTGCGGGACAGCGCCGGACTTGGCATATGCCTTGGCAAACACTGGTGCCAAGACACAGGTTCCACCGGCTTCCCCTCTTGGGCCCCGTGCATCCGGGCGACAGGGCACCATGGTCAGCGGTTTTGAATTGGGGCACCAATATAACACAGCTACTGTGGACTGTCAAGCTTTGTGAAAGACACGATGAATCGATGACAAGTCCGTTTTGACACGCCAGGCGCTTTGTGCTAGAATGCACACAGTTGTCGGCACTTTCCAACTGAATAGTATAGCTCAGCAGTGGTGCCCTAGGTCCGGATGCCAGGGCACAATGGCGAAGACCGGTGAGAGTCCGGCGCTGTCCCGCAACTGTAAGAGAGGCCGTACATGACACGTCAGCGGTGATGCAAGTTCCATCGTTGACCGCTTCTCAAGCCAGGACGCCCGCCACTGACTGTCCGCTATTGCTACCTTCGAGAGAAAGGGGGGCGCGGAGTATGGCACAACCATAAACCGATCCCCTTGTGAAGTGAAACAAGGGGATTTCTCATGCCCGGCGCTTTCGTCGGGCATCTTTCTTTGGTGGGACCAGGCGATGATCTGCACCATTGGCAATATGCAGACACAATTCAATCAGAGAATAGGAGACAGGCGAGATGAAAACCACCAAGTCAAAGATCGGACTTTTGCTCACTGTAGTGGCTGCTACGGTCATCACGTTTATGGTGGCCTTAAGTGTTCAGGTGGGACCGACACAGGCGCAGGAAACGTCGCCGCCAGCGGCCGCGGCGGACAGTGCGGCCCATGTCATCATTCAGTTTGCCGATGGGGCCACTGCCGTCAGGCCCATCTCTTGGACGGGCACAATCTCTCGGGTCGTCGCGTTGGAGCTGGCTGGGTTTGAGGTCGAGAAAAGTGGCGACGCAGTGTGCAATATCGAGGGGGAAGGTTGTCCGGCCACCGATTGTTTCTGCGCCGACAACCTATGGGCACAAGGAATATGGGCGGGCATGGCCTGGGATGGTGCCGCTTGGCCGCCGCCTGATCTGAGGGACGGTGACGTGGTAGCCTTCCGGAATGGGACACAGGCAGACTACAGCGATTGGGGCTTGACCGGTAGACTATCGGGCGCCCCAACCTATGTTGCTGCCTCGGATGCGCTGGAGTGGATGCGCGCCCAGCAACAACCAGATGGGAGCTACATGGACAGTTTTGGCAAGATAGGCGCCTCGGCTAGAGCCCTCGTGGCGCTAGGCTCGGCCGGCTACGATCCTGCCGAGTGGGGGGATCCTGATCTCCTCAGTTTCCTGACCGTGGTGTCCAAGACCCAGACTGCCGAGTATGCCGCTGCGTCGGCCGCGGGGGCTGGCAAGCTGGCCCTGGGCGCAGCCTGGACCCAGCAGCCGGTGACTGACTTTGCTGGAATCAACCTGCCGATCAGCATCACGACCTACTATAGCGACACCACCGGCGCCTATGGCGTTGGTAGCGGTGACACGGCCTGGGCGGTGTTGGGCCTTTCCGCTGCTGAAGAAGAAATCCCGGCCAGGACGGTCAAATTTCTTGAAGGAGTGCAGAACGACGATGGCGGATGGGCCTGGAATGAATGGGGAGCCACGAGCGAGACGCAGCATACGGCCGCTTGTGTGCAGGCTCTGCTGGCTGCGGGTGAACCGATGACCTCTACCGCAATCAGCAAGGCGCTGGTGTTTCTCGAACGGGACGTGGAATGCCAATGGTGGATTCGCCTACACGCCACCGGGCGACAGCGATGTCAGTTCGACCGCGTACGCGCTCCAGGGTTTCCTGTCTGCTCGGAGAAGAGCCAGCGGGCAACTGGTGCACCAGCATCCAGAGTAGATACCTGCTTGCCCAACAGAAAGCCGATGGCAGCTACCCGAGCTTTTCGCCCCTGTATGCCACCCAGGAGACGATCCCGGCCTTGATGTACCAGCCCTACGGACGAAGAGCGGCATGGAGCTTCAATTGCTATGAGAGCTATCTGTCAATGGCCTTTGGACCGCAGTAGCGGACGTTCTTCCGGTTCCGGCCCGGGTCAGCCTGGACCGGAACCGGGTAAGTGGAGGGCTAGATGCGAGGAAAAAGAACCCTCTTGAGCGCAATGGCCGTGTTACTCGGCAGCCTGCTGCTCATCGGGCCGAGTCTGGCAATCGGGCGGGCCCAAGCGCCCAATCAGGCGGGCCTGGTGGTGCAGTTGGGTGATGGCTCTCTAATCACCCGCTGCATAGACTTTAGCGAATCCGAGATCAACAGCTACGATCTGTTGCTTCGTTCTGGCCTGACCGTTGTCACCTCTGGCGACCCGACAGTGGGAATGGCCGTCTGCAATATCGAGGCGGAGGGTTGTCCGGCCAGCGATTGCTTCTGCCAGTGCAAGGGCAGTACCTGCACCTACTGGTCCTACTGGCACCTGGTGGACGGGGCCTGGCAGTATTCTTCGCTCGGCGCCAGCGGCCATACGGCTGCCCCTGGCGACGTCGAGGGCTGGCACTGGGGTGAGGCACAGCCCCCGCCGGTTATACCCTTGGCCGAGATCTGCGTCCCGCCAGCGACCGACACACCCGAGCCCACACCCACCTGGACATCGTCGCCGACCCCCCTGCCGACCGATACGCCATCGCCCAGCCCTGAGCCGTCGGCCACCTGGACGCCCTCTCCTAGCGCGCTACCGCCCACGGACACACCGTTGCCCACGGACACACCAGACCCAACAGTGACCGAGGCAGCCACCGCGACGCCCACCACCAAAGTGCCCATTGCCTTGCAGGCAACGCCGGAACCAGTGCCCGAGTCCGGCGGCTCCGGCCAGGCCGGCCCAACGATAACATCGACGCCCGACGCCTCCAGCCAGGTACAGCCAACGGCTGCCCCTGCTCCGACCGACACATCGGAGCCACCACCGCCTACGTCACCTCCGCCTACGCCGATACCGGTGGTGCAGAGCTCGGCTACCCCGGCCCAGATCCCGCCCGCCACAGTCACGCCGGCGGCAGTGATGCTGCCGACCAATACACCTCTACCCCTGGCAACCCAGGTAGCTCTGGCGGCAGATCCTGCTTCCGGAGCGCGATCGGACGCCGCCCAAGCAGGTCAGGAGAGCGGGCAGACAAGAAGCAACAAGAACCTATTGACCATCCTCAGCGTTGGTGTGGGGATGGCCTACATCTTTTTCGTGCTGTTCGTGGTTGTTTTGGCAGGGCTATTCGTCCTGGTCAGGCTCAGAGCAGCGCTAGGAGGTGAGAGATGCCCGACCTGCTGGAAAGGAATGACGTTTCGACGCTTTACGCCCTGAAGGTGGGATGCCAGTCTCATGACAGTACGGCCGGACCTGCGCTACACCGCCTGGTGGAGGCCTGGCAGGCCCTGGAGCTACTGGAGGAGAATCTGCCGGATGGTCCCGATCGTTGGCAGGCAGACGGCATCCACGTGGCCCGGGAGGGGATCCGGCGTGCCTGGCTGGCGGTTTCCAACCTGGATCGAGGCTTGAAGCGTCGGCGTAGATAGGTGTGTTGTTATCAAGCGCAACGCACCAGGCTGTCGCACGACAATCTTCTTTTCATTGCCTCACATTCTCTGCACGATCTCAGTTGGTCCGCAGAGCTTCTGCCGAAGGCCATGGCTCAGGTGGGGCCGGAATGGGAGCGAGAATTACAGAGGCAACCTGCCAGAGCAGGGTGACTGCTTCTTCTGCTCATACGCAAAAAAAGGGGAGCGAGGCCCAGTGGGCTCGCTCCCCCCTTTCGTTCGAAAAAACCTGCGTACCGCTACGGTGTAACCGACGGGCGGGTCATGCCACCTACGTCTGCGCCCAGATCGGCCTGGCTGTCGTACAGGAATTGGAGGATGTACTTGGGATTATGGGCAAAAGCGCCAGGATCCTTTCTGGTATACTGGTAGTTGTAGGCTGCCCGAAGTAGACGCGGCGTCCAGGCAGCATAGCGGTTGTCATAGACAGCCTCACCCTCGTCGGCTTCTCCATTGCCGTCCGTGTCGGAGAAAAAGTAGGGATAGGTGTGAGGTTCATAGACGATGGGAGTTCCGGTAACGCCGGTCGCATAGTCCTGCATGGCAGCGTACAGGCCCTGAGCTCATGCCGTCGATCTCGCCGGCGATCCCTTCTTCGGTGTCACCGTCGCCGTCATAGTCCGTGCTGTCCATGCGAATGCTAGCCAGGTCCTCTCGGGTCTGTACGCCCGGGTGACAAGCACCGCACTCCTCTACCTCGACGTCCTGGCGATGGGTGTCGTGGCACTGGGTGCAAGTCCTGTAGGCTTCCACGTGCGTCAGCCGGCCGTTGTATCCTTCCGATCCATACTCGTAGGCTCCCTGGACCTCCGTACCGTATAGGGTGGCGCCCAGCCGCAAAGTAGTGGATGTTGATGAACTCCTGCCCATCGATGACCGTGTCCAGGTCCTGGCCCGCGATGGCGCCGTTGATCGTAGCGATGGAGCTCAGCCCCTGGTGGCAGTTGAGGCACAGGTTGCTGCTTGGGTCGCCGCTGTCGATCAGCGTGCCCCTGGGGAACCTGACCCAATCTACTGGATAGATCGAGAAGGTGGTCAGGTCGTCGTGGCAGGTGGCGCAGTTCAGCCCATTGGAGGGCTGCTCCGTGATGTTCACCCCCTCGGTCAGGTACAGGGGCAGACCGTCCTTCGTGTGACACCGGGCGCAGTGGCCGGGTACGCTGCCCTCCTCATCCCAGTTGCGGAATGCTCTCTCCGAGCCGGCAAAGTGGCCGTGGTCGATGCGGTTCACCTTCGAGAGATCGATGGGATTGGACAGTGCTTCATTCAGGTTCTCGATGGAGTCGTACAGTAGCTGGATCATGTACTTGCCACCGTGGGCATAGGAACCAGGATCCTTGAGCGAGGTCTGATAGTTGTAGGCGGCTTTAGCCAGGCGGCCGGTCCAGGCATTGTAGCCGTTGGAGGGGTCGGCCTCACCTTCATCCACTTCGCCGTTGGCATTGCCGTCAACGAAAAAGTAGGGGTAGATGTGGGATTCATAGACGATGGGCGTACCCGATACCTCAGCGGTGTAAGCCCGGATCGCCTCGTAGAGCATCTCCTGTAGGCCCTCAACCTCGTAATAGATGCCCTCTTCCAGATCGCCGTCGCCGTCATAATCCACCAGCGAGCCCGCCATGCGTCGATCCTTGGGGTCGCTCTCGGTATGGCATTCACTGCAGGTTTCTGTTTTCAGCTCCAACGTATGAGTGTCGTGACAACCGACACAGGTATCCAGGCCTGCTACGTGGTCATGCTTGGCGTCGTAGGCCTTGCCCTCATACTCGTAGCCTCCCTGCGCCAGGGTACCATACAGGGAAGCCGCCGCGGCCTTGTAATGGATGTTGGTAAAGCCCAGATCCTCGCTCACCGTATCCATATCCTCCAGGCCGGCCTCGGCAATCGCATCGTCCACGGAAGCCTTGGACGTCCGTCCCTGGTGGCACTCCATGCAGCGGGCCTCGGGGCCAAGACCGGTAATCTCCATGCCCGAAGGAAAGACTACGGTGTCCCAGGTTTCGGTGGCCTTGTTGTGGCAGGTGTTGCAGTTGATCACGGTCCCCACGGCGTGGTCATTGTCCACGGCGCGCGCCGCACTGCCATCCATCCCCAAAAAGTCCAGGTAGCCGGTCTCGCTATGGCACTTGGCGCAGTTGGCAGGGATGACCGGCGGATCATCATCGTCCCAATGGCGGAACGCCTCTGCTTCTGCGTCGGCGTGGGCGGACGCGGCCCACTCGGCATCATAGGCGGTTTGCGTGTCTGTACCAGGACCTGCCGGACATTCTGCCTCCGGGCACTCGGGACATTCTGCCTGTGGGCAGACCGGGCAGTCCGGACAGGTCTCTACGGCCGGACAGTCCGGACACTCTACTTGTGGACATTCCGGGCAATCCGGACATTCGGGACAGGGCTCTGAAGTTGCTCCACAACCAACCAGCACAAGAGCCAGCAACAGGCCGAGCGCCACTACCACCAGCGGCTTCCACTGCATTGGGTTCATTCCTCCTAGGTCCGTGCAAGTTGCAGACGCGTTACATGATATCACAGTTCTCCAGAGAAACGAAATCTGCCCTTGTAGCCGGTCTGCACCGGTCTCGACCAGAGAATGGTTGTTTGTCTTCCCGGGCCAAAAAGGATATAATGACCAGGGACTGTGATGGTTGAACCCACAGTGTGAGTCCAAGCCTGCTGCATGCTGAAGGGAGCGTGGATCGTGAGTGAACTGCTTGTTGCTGCTACGAACCAAGGCATTGTCGTCGCTGGGCGTGGGGACGAGGTTTGGCAGGTACAGAGCCAGAGCCTGAAAAGCCACCGGGTCAATACCTTGAGCGTTCAGAAGGGAACGGTCCTGGCTGGTACAAGGCAGGGCATCTATCGCTCCAGCGACCAGGGGCAAACCTGGCAGGCCGCCAGCGAGGGGCTGACCGAACTTCACGTGCGCTGGATGGCTCACCATCCCGATGGGTCGGGCACAGTTCTGGCTGGCACCGAGCCGGCAGCCCTCTTCCTTTCACGCGATGGTGGGCAGACATGGGCAGAGCGCCCCGAGGTAGCCCAGCTTCGCGACGAGCATGGCTGGTACTTGCCCTACTCGCCCGAGGCCGGCTGCGTGCGTGGTTTTGCCTTTCACGGCGACCGCGTCTACGCTGCCGTAGAAGTGGGCGGGCTGCTGCGCTCCGATGATGGTGGTGAAACCTGGCATCTGGCCAAGGGCAGCAGCGGCGACCCTCGCGCCCTGCCAAGGGACCATATCCACCCCGACGTGCATTCCGTGGTCGCGCATCCCTCATCACCAGATCTGCTCTTTGCCCCAACTGGTGGCGGCTTTTACTCTTCAGAGGATGGCGGCGAGACGTGGGAGCAGTCTTATCGGTGTTATTGTCGGGCCGCATGGGTCGATCCCCATGACGCCGGGCACCTGATCCTTGGCCCTGCCGACTCGGTGAACCGCGAGGGTCGTATCGAAGAGACCCAGAATGGTGGGGCGACCTGGGGGCCAGCCTCGGAGGGACTTGTGGTGCCCTGGCCGCGCCACATGCTCGAGCGCTTGCGGCAAGAGGGCGAGGAGCTGTTCGCCGTGCTATCCAATGGCGAGCTGCTGTCTGCTTCCCTGGCGAAGCTTGCCTGGCAGCGTATCCTGCCCGCTGTAGAGGGGGTACATGCCTTGGCCATCATGAAGCTGGACTGAGAGCCCGGGTCGTGTACGGCGAACGTAGGAGGGCTCGTACCAGGTATCGAGCTTCAAGCAGGAGGTAGGTCAATGACTGACACTCAGGCGCAATCACCGGCGGCGATGCTCGAGGCCCAGCTGAAGCCCTGGCACGATGCCGTGGCGGAACCGGCAGGGGCACAGGAGGTGGTCCTCCACCGTTTGCTGCAGTCCTATGCTCAGACTGACTATGGCTCACAGCACGGCGCCACCCAGATCCAGAACATCAATGACTATCGCCGTGCTTTCCCCGTTACGACCTACGAGGACTACAAGCCACTTGTCCAGCGCGTTATGGCCGGCGAGGTTGGCTTGCTGCTGGACGAGGAGCCGGTTGGTTGGGCCATCACCCGGGGCACCACCGGCGACGAGTCCAAATTCATCCCCATGACACCCACCGATCTGCGCATGCGGGTCAGCGCCGGGCGGGCGATGATGAACTATGTCGCGACCTCCGGCCGCTACGACCTGTTCCAGGGTGTGAACCTGAATCTCAATTTCCCCTCGGTGGTAGGCACGGTGCTCGTTGGCGACAGGGACCTAGAATACGGCTACAGCTCGGGCATCTATACAAAGTACGTTTCAGCCCAGACGCCCATCCGCTCGGTGCCATCCCAGGACGAGATCGATGCTCTGGGCGGGGGCAAGGCTCAGAGCGACTGGGACGCCCGTTTTGAGCTGGCCTATCAGAAGGCCAAGGCGGAGAATGTAACCCTGGTAGGGGGCGTTGCCACGACGGCCGTGCTCTTTGGCCGCTATTTGCGCCGCGCCCACGGGCTCTATCCCAAGGATCTGTGGCAGACGCAGATCGTGACCCTGGGCAGCGTACCCGGGATCAATACCACCTACCGGGAGACGCTCAAGGCGCTTTTTGGCAAGGTCGTCATCCGCGAGATCTATGGCGCTACAGAGGGCATGTTCGGGCAGCAGCGGGATGAGAGGCGGGCCTGGGTCCCAAACTACGATCTATTCTTCCTTGAGGTTGAGACCCGCTCTGGCATCAAGATGCTGCATGAAATGCGCCCGGGCGAAAGGGGGAGCCTGATCGTATCGACGCCGATCCTGCCCCGCTACCAGATCGGCGACCGCATCCTCGCCCTCAAGCCTCCCTACTTTCGTTGTATCGGCCGCGAGCACTGGTGGACGTCCCTGCGTTACGCTTGGGATGAGTTCAGGACGATGAATCTCGGCAGGCTGTGAGCACGTGGTTGACCTTTCCACCCGCTCATAGTATAATTTGCCTCGTCCGGTATGGCGTATGCTGCTGGACACATCGCCCCGAGTATAGGCGGGACTGCCGCGCCGGGGCACAACTTGAGCAAATAGGCAAGTATGAACGAAGCTAAAGTGATGGTGGTTGTCCCCACCTATAACGAGGCCGAAAACCTCTCGGCTATGGTTGGCGAGTTGCTGGCCCTGGGCCTGCCAGGCCTGGAGATCCTGGTTGTGGATGACG
This sequence comes from uncultured Chloroflexia bacterium, assembly GCA_963700285.1. Lineage (GTDB taxonomy): Bacteria > Chloroflexota > Anaerolineae > JAAYZQ01 > JAAYZQ01 > CAWANP01. The sequence continues at coordinate 1,719,953 of CAVOXA010000010.1, forward strand.
ACTCCCCGGATGGTACCGGGGCGATCGCCGATGATCTGGTCCAGCAGCACCCGGGCCGGGTGCACGTCCTGCACCGGATGGGTGAGCGGGGTTTGGGTACGGCCTACAGGGCCGGTTTCGGCTATGCTCTGGACCATGGGGCTGACTTTATCGTTCAGATGGATGCCGACTTTTCCCATTCACCCTCATACATCCCCCGATTCCTTGAGGCAATCGAGGATTACGACGTCGTGATAGGGTCGCGCTATGTGTCCGGCGGCAGCTTGGACGAGCAGTGGGGCGTGGGACGATACCTTCTGAGTTGGTGGGCCAATAGTGTCTACACCCATCTGATCCTGGGAGTCAAAGTCAAGGATGCTACGGCTGGCTTTAAATGCTGGCGTCGGGCGACGTTGGAGGGCATTGGCCTGGATCGCGTGCACTCGAACGGCTACGTCTTTCAGGTGGAAATGGCCTACCTCACAGAAAAGTTGGGCTATCGCTTCCTGGAGATCCCGATTCACTTCGAAGACCGGCGCATCGGCCAGTCCAAGATGACCATGCCGGTCAAGATCGAAGCTGCCCTGCGGCCGCTTGAGATCCGTAGGCGACATCGTGGTACAGAGCGGGCCTAGCGCATGACCAGTGACCAATGACCGGTAGCCGCCTTGCGTGGTCATCGCGCATTGGCCATTGGTAGCGGATATTTGCTCACTATGCAACGATCCAGGAAATGGCTTCTGGACGGGGGAGCCCTGCTCGTCCTGCTGATCCTGCCCTTGATCCTGTTCTGGCCGGTAGCAGTGGGCCAGAAGACCCTCATCCCGGCCGACAACCTCTATCAGTGGGAGCCATACCGGACCGATGCTGACCAGCAAGGGGTAGATCTCCCACCGCACAATGAACTCCTCAGTGACCTGGTACTTGAGAACCTGGTCTGGAAGCGGTTCATCGTCCAGTCGATCCAGGCCCGAGAGGTACCGCTGTGGAACCCCCATCTGTTTGGCGGCGTGCCTTTCCTGGCCGCCGGCCAGCACTCGGCCCTCTATCCCTTAAGCGGGCTGTTCTACGTCCTGCCCCTGATCCGGGCCTATGGTTTGTTCACCGTACTCCAGCTGTGGCTGGCCGGAGCTTTTATGTATATCTTTGGCCGGACGCTGCGCATGGGACGCTTCCCGGCCCTCGTTGCTGGCATCACCTTCCAACTAAGCGCCTTCTTCCTGGTCAGTGTGGTATTCAGCATGATCATCGCCGCCGCTGCCTGGCTGCCGCTGCTGCTGGCGATTATCGAGGTCATGGTCCGCAAGCAGGAGGAAAAAGGGACAGGCCCCTTTGTGCCCGTCGTCTATGTCCTGCTGGGCAGCACAGCGCTGGGCATTCACGTCTTAGCCGGTCACCCCGAGATCCTGGTCTACACCTTGATGGTCATGGCCTACTATGCGCTGATCAGGCTCATCCTACTCTGGCGGCGCGTGGGGGATTGGAGGCCGTCCCTACGTCTAGGGTGCTGGCTGGCACTGATGGTGGGCTTGGGCATCGGGCTCGGCTCGGTGCAACTGATCCCGCTGTTTGAACTGGTCACCAGCAGCTTTCGTGAGGGCTCGGTGACCTATGCCGACGTCGTCGGCTGGGCCTATCCCGGCCGGCAGATCTTGACCTTCCTGGTGCCCGACTTTTTTGGCAACCCAGCGCACCATGGTTACTGGGATCTGGTAAGCCGGCAGTGGGTGGCCGCGGACCGCATCTTCTGGGGCATCAAGAACTATGTCGAGGCCGGAAGCTACGTTGGCATTCTGCCCCTCCTTCTGGCGACGGTGGCTGTGTTTGGATCTCTCCGCTCTTCAGAGAATCGGCGACACATCTGGATCTTTGCTGCGTTGGCAGCCCTGTCGCTGCTTTTTGTCTTTGGCACTCCCCTGTACGCCATCCTTTACTATGGTTTGCCCGGCATCAAGCAGCTTCATTCGCCATTCCGCTGGATTTTCCCCTATACCCTGAGTGTGGCCGTGCTGGCAGGCTTTGGGGTAAAAAGCCTGAGTACGGCAATTCGGAGATTGGATGTTGGGGAGCAGGGGATAGTCGGAATCGAAATGCGTGGATCTAGAATCCTAGCCCTGTTTGCCTGGGCTATCCTGCTTGTGGGGGCCGCGATGGTGGCTGTGCTGGCCATCGTGTTCATCGCCCCGGAGCTTTTTTTGCCGCTGGCAGACAGGTTTCTGGTTGCCGTGGAGAAGGCACAGGAGGCGTTTGGCAGCGGCCGGATGCTCTTGTCCTACCAATGGCGGAACTTTTTGATCCTTGGGCTAGTGCTTGTCGCTAGTGGGCTGGTGCTGCTCGCGAGCCGCCGTGCCCTCTATCTATCTATACGCAAACCCGTAAAAGTTCGGACACCGGTGTGGCAGATCCTGGTGGTGGCAGTGGTAGCAGTGGATCTGCTGCTCTTTGGGGCGGGCTTCAATCCGGCTTCCGATCCAGCCTGGCTTGGCTATACACCGCCTTCTGTCGAGTTCTTGAAGGAACGTAGCGAGGGAGTCGAACCCTGGCGACTGACTACCTACCAAGTCGAGGGCGGGACCAAGACTCTGAACGCCAATATCCCCTGGCTTCACGATCTCCAGGACGTCCGGGGCTACGATTCCATCATTCCCCGCCAATATGTGACCTACATGCGCGCGATTGAGAACCAGGGGGAGCTGCTCTACAACCGGATCGCACCCATCTATGGCCTGGAGAACCTCAGCTCGCCGTTGCTGGACCTGCTAAACGTGCGCTACGTTGTAACTGAGGGTGAGGTTCCCAATCCTGACTATGAGCTGGTCTACGACGACAAAGTACGCATCTATGAGAACACCGATGTCCTGCCCCGCGCCTTTGCCCTATCCCGCGCCGAGGTCGTCAGCGAGGCTGATCTAGCCGGGCGTCTGTCCAGCCTGGATCCCCGAGCACTGGTGCTCCTGGACGAGGATACAATACCCGATGCCCAAGTTCCAGGTTCGGATCTGAAATGGCCTCTGCAGCCTGCATCCATTGCAGCCTATGCGCCCAACGTTGTCTTTGTCGACGTCGAGATGCCTGGTCCGGGTTGGCTAGTACTGGCCGACAGCTATTCCCCGGGTTGGAAGGCCTATCGATCAGATCCCGATGGCAAGGCCCCGGATCCCAAATCCGAGCCGGCGAATGAGCGCGAGCTGACCATCGTTCGGGCAGACGGCAACTTTCGGGCGGTCTTTTTGGAAGAGGGGCGACACCGAGTCCGGTTCAAATATACTCCCATGAGCTTTAAGCTTGGGCTGTATGGCAGTTTCATGGCTGTGGTCGTGATGCTCTTGGTGGGGTTCTATTGGCTGTGGGGGCGCTTTTACCGGGAGAGCGCCGACGATCCCACAGTCAAGCGGGTGGCCAAAAACAGTCTGTTGCCTATGGGCCTGCAGTTGCTCAACAAGGTCATTGACTTTGCCTTTGCCATGCTCATGCTCCGCATTCTGGCGCCAGAGATGGCCGGGCGCTACTACTTTGCCGTGGCCTTTATCGGCTATTTTGACATCCTGGTGCGCTTTGGGCTGGGTACGCTGCTCACCCGTGAGGTGTCCAAGGAACGAGAGCAGGGCAACAGGTATCTGAGTACCGTCACGATCTTGAGAGGGCTGCTGTGGCTGACCTCGGTGCCGTTGATGGCCGTCGTCATCTTGGTGTACGCCCTGGCCGGGCAGATGACGCCCGATATCGTGCTTGCCATCGCTCTGTTTGCTGTGGGCATGATCTTTAGCAATCTGGCTGACGGGTTCAGCGCTGTGTTCTATGCCTATGAAAAGATGGAGTACCCGGCGGCCATCTCGACAGTGACAGCCGTCATCCGAGTTAGCCTGGGGGCATTGGTTCTCCTGATGGGCCTGGGCTTTGTGGGGCTGGCGGCGGTTTCGGTGGTGGCCAACCTGGTGAGTGCCAGTATCCTGGGTATATTGGTGGTCCGCCATTGCTTCAGGCCTCATCCGGAATGGGATCCACAGGATGCCAGGTGCATGCTGAATACCTCATTCCCGCTGATGATCAACCTGCTGCTGGCGACTGTCTTTTTCCGCATCGACATATTACTGCTCAAGCCGATGCAGGGTGACGCTGTGGTGGGCTACTATGGTGCTGCGTACAAGTATATCGATGGGCTGAACATCATCCCCGCCTATTTTACCCAGGCTATCTTTCCCCTTATGAGCCGCTACGCCGATTCGGCCCGCGATTCGCTGCTGAGGGCCTATACGCTCTCCTTGCGACTGCTGCTCCTCATCGCACTGCCTATTTCCTTTGGCACTCCCTTTGTCGCGGGCGGGCTCATCATGGTGCTGGGTGGCGCCGAGTATATGCCCGACTCGATGATTGCCCTCCAGATCCTCATCTGGTTCCTGCCCTTTAGTTTTGTCAACAGCGTGACACAGTACGTGCTCATTGCCATAGACCAGCAGCGTTTCCTGACAAAGGCCTTCCTGATTGGCGTGAGCTTTAATATCGTCGCCAACCTGCTTGTCATCCCGGTCTATAGCTACAAAGGGGCGGCGGTAGTGACCATCCTGTCCGAGTTTGCCCTGCTCATCCCCTTCTATTACGCCATCCGCAAACACCTGGGTCGCCTGCCGTGGTTTTCTCTATGCTGGAGACCGACGGCGGCCTCAGCGGTCATGGCTGTGGTGATGTGGCTGCTTAGTAGCGGGCTGCCCTGGCCCTTGTTGATCCCGGTAGGCGGGTCCGTATACCTGGCCGTCCTGTTCCTCATTGGCGGGTTCCGGCAGCCCGATATGGATCTGCTCGGTCGCCTGCTTCCGCTCGATCGCCTACGTGCGCGCCTGCTGGGGGGGCGAACTGTGGATTGAGCAGTTGCTGTATTTGTCGAATCTGGGGGTAATGGGGGCAGACCGCGGGGGTTTTCCGCAACCTCCGAGGTCTTGGTTTTATCTGGCGCGCCGCCGTTGGAGTACAGCCACGATGGTAATCGTCACAAGAACGACAAACAGAGTACCCAGGGCACACTCGGCCATGCGTAGCCAGGTGACGTAGGGCTTCCCCAACAAACCGGCTGTTCGGATTTCCTGATCATCTGCGGTAGGCTGGAGATCTCGGGCCTCCGCAACAAGAGTGGCCACAATGGTCGGAGGGACGGTAGCTGAAGGTTGCTGGGGAGGCGGCGAGGTCGGTACCAGAGTTGGCGTGGGTCCAGCCATGACTGCCGCTGATTCTGCTTCTCCCGCCGCCTCTTCAACCTCCGCTGCCAGGGGAACTGCAGCCCGCTCGGTACTCTTTTCTTGCGTATCTTGTGAGCTACCGTCCATTGCCGTCATGCCGCCAGAGCCTGACGGCAGCGTCGGAGCAATGTCCATCTCCATCGCCAGCGGGGCTTCGGCAGGCTCGCTGGTAGGGCCCTGGCTTGGTACAGCCATTTGCGGTGCCGGAGCTTGCTCCGCCTCGGCTAGGCCCTCTTTGACGGCTGCTTCCGACTCGAGTACGATTTCCTTCTCTACGTTCCCGGCTTCTCGAGTCGGTGCAACATCGGCCACGGTCTGCTCCATCACCGCTTCGGACTGGGGGGCTAGTGCTGGCGCAGAGCTAGCCGGCACAGTACCGGTGGGCAGAACACTGGTCAGCATGATGTCGCCGGCTACGACAACGACGAGCAGCAGGGCAATCAAGGCCGTGGCGCCCTGGAGCAGGGGCACCCAACCCCTCCACGGCCTGGCAATAGGCGCCGACCGGGCAGGGGCCGGAATCGTAAAAACACGAGGTACGGGGATCGTGGGCAAGTCCCGAGTCCACTGGACCGTCCGCTGGAGGGTGTCGAACTGCCACTGGCAGGCTTGGCAAGCAGCCAGATGCTGGCTTACGGCCTTTTTCTCCGGCGGCGATAGCTCGCCATCCAGATAGGCCGATAGCCGATCTTTGACGTACTGGTGATCGCTTGTATCGTTTCTCTTTTGCACCCGACTCATCGCATATGGCCCCCCACGGAACGCTCCTGGCTCGCCTCCGTGGCACCTCTTAGACGGTAGCGGGTAGGCAAAAGTTCCCCATGTTCCTGCATATAGTCCCGGAGTTTCGCTCTGCCTCGACTGAGACGGGATTTGACGGTACCCAGCGACATGCCTGTCGCTTGAGTTATCTCGTTGTAACTCAGCCCCTGAATGTCAGACAGTACCAGGACAATGCGCTGGTCTGCTGGCAGGGTCGAGATACCGCTCTGGATCACTTTGTTCAGCTCGTGGCGCTCGACCACTTCGTCTGGGAGCTTGGCTGGGTCGCGTAGCACTGTCGTCTGGTCAGCTTCGATGGGCAGATCATCCAGGGAGCTGGTGGGGCGGCGCTGCTTTCTGCGCAATTGATCGTAGCAGGCGTTGGTAACGATGCGCAGCAGCCAGGACTTGAACGATCCCCCCCGGAATTTCTGTATCGCTTTGAAGGCAGAGAGAAAAGCATCCTGCGTCGCATCGGCTGCAGCGTCGGGGTCGCTCAGGATGCGGTATGCGAGGTTGTAGACCATACTCTGGTAGAGCATGACCAGTTGGTTAAAAGCGCGGACGTCGCCCTTGCGCGCAGAGGCGATCAGCGCTTGCTCATCCATCAACTAGCTCCAAGATACGAACCCCTCGCCAAGTCGGACTGGCCAGAAATAGAGACAGTGTTCGCAACGTACTACGCTCGTTGATCTGCCTGGAATCGGAAAAACCCTCGCAAGAGACATCAAGGTCAAAAACTTGACTAAACTGTGATTCTCTTCTATACTATCATGCACCAGCCGGAGTGGCGGAACAGGCAGACGCGCGCGACTCAAACTCGCGTGAGGGCAACCTCTTGTGGGTTCGATTCCCACCTCCGGCACCTGTGCTGCAATGGACCGTTTGTATGAGCGGCTAACCATTGCAGTTCTATTATACCAGGTTTCAACCGCACGTGCCAACGGCGAGATCTGGCACGCCAGCAACTCCACCTGAATTCTGCCAGCCGCATCGTTCCGGGCGGCTGAGTTTGCGTTAGGGAGCAATGCACAGTTGCAGCAAGAGAAGCAAAATCCGCTAGATTGGAAAATGGTGGTACTGGCCATCCTGGGGCTGGTAGCCGGGTTGGTACTGGGTTTGCTGCTTGGGTTGTTCCTGAAACCCGAATGTACCATTGCCGAATTGCCAGCCGAGGACAAGGAGGCGTACATCGTCCTGGTGGGCGTAGCCTACACCGAGGATGGTGACCTGGAGAAGGCTCAACTGCGCCTGGCGCGGCTGGAGGCGCCAAACCCCGGGCTGTGGGTCGTTGATCTGGCTGACCGCTATATCGCCGAGGGGCACGATGAGGCTGACATCCAGGCTCTGGCCACATTGGCCCAGGGATTGGGTGTCGATACGCCCCAGATGCTGGCCTACCTGCCATCGCCGACATCGCCGCCGACAAATACACCCTTGCCGACCCTGACGGCGACGGCTACGAAACCCCCAACGTTCACGCCTATCCCGCCGACGGCGACACCCATCCCGCCGACCGACACGCCAGAGCCGACGCCAACTCAACCGGCGACAAGTACACCTGTACCGCCGACGCCTATCCCGCCGACTGCAACAACGGTTCCACCAACGAACACGCCCAGCCCTCCACCTCAACCGACCAACACATCGCCACCCCCACCGCCCACCAAAACTCCACAGCCGCCAGCCGCCAAGTGGAGTTATGATGCCCGGCTCGTGGGACCAGGACAAGATGCGCAGGGGTGTGACTATGGCAACCTCCAACTGCGTGTGACCGTTATCGACGGCCAGGGAGCCCAACTGGGCGGCGTGTGGGTCCACGATCGTTACTCCCAGCAGTACCAGGTGACAGGCAACGTAGACTCGCCAGAGTGGGGGCCCGGCGAGACCAAGTTCGAGTATGGCATTGGTGGTGGGGGCAGTCTGTGCGTCGCCACGGGAGAGGGCGGTGGTTGCATCAGCGACTATACCCGCGACATGCCGGCCTACAACGTACCTCCAGTGGAGGACCTGCACGCGGCAGGGTATTGCAGTCAGTGTTGTGAGCCCGGTGCAACCCTGGAGCGATGCCGGGAACTGGTGGATGCCGGCAAGTGCATGGGCAATGGCCACTACTCCTGGCGCATCGTGTTCAAGCGGTCTTTTTAACCGGAGCAGGGGAAGGCTCCACTGCGGCCTGCGGGTGGGCCTGGTTCCCTGAGAGCTGGTTGATTTTCAAGCGAGTTGTTCTGCTATGACAGGGTCCAATACCCGAAGCGGACATGCCACTGGAATGCACGCCCTCGTGGTGGCGGCCGTTTTGATCCTGGTTCTGGCTCCCATTCTCCTACTGACAACTCAACCGCTGTGGCTGCGCTGGTTGGCCATCATGGCGCTGGCTTGGTGGCTGCCAGGCGCCCTGTTGGTGGCCCATTGGCGCCTGCCGGATCAGGATCTGCCTGCCGCAGCCGTTCTGGCCGCGGGCATGGGTCTGTGTTGGATGATGCTGGTGGTCCTTCTGATCCACTGGCTGCCGGGCCCGATGGAACTCTGGATGCTGCTGGCGGCCTACGGGCTGGGGGCGCTGGTGCTGCTGCTTGCTCTCTTCTGGCGGCGTCCCCTTCCCCTACGGCCGGCCGCGGGCACGACTTGGGCCTGGATCGCCGCGCTGATACTGTTTGTTTCCCTTCTGCGCCTCCCGGGCTTGGGCTACCATGAGCTACACGGGGACGAGACCATGGTCCTGCATAGGGCCAGGTGGGCCATCTGGGGAGAGGATGACGTGCTGGCCCGGCATGCCAAAGGCCCGGGTGAGATTGCCGTGGCCATGGTGGTCTACCGTGCGCTGGGCACAGCCAACGAGGCTACGACCCGCTTGCCCTTTGCCCTGATGGGCATTGTCAGTGTCCTGGCTATCGCACTGTTGGGACGCAGTATGTTCTCAGGCCAGACATCCCTGGCAGGTGCAGTTGGGTTCTGGGCTGGAGCCTTGTTGGCGGTCAATGGCTTTGCCCTGGCCCTTTCGCGCATTGTCCAGTACCAGCCTGCGGTGCTCTTGTTGTCTATCCTGTCGGTACTGTGCGCCTGGGAGTTCTCTCGACGCGGCGAGGGGCGCTGGCTGGCGCTGGTCGCCCTGTTCAGCGGTTTCGGCATCCTGATGCACTATGAGTATGCCCTGATGGCGCCGGTCCTGCTGGTGTTGGCTTGGACAGGCTGGAAACGGGCGCCGGACAGGCGGCGGGTTGTGATGGCTGGACTGGTCGCGGGCATCTTCGCCGCGCTGGTCGTCGCCACTACCTATCTGCCTGGCGTCCTGGACCCCCGGTTCGCCAGAACGCAGCGCTACCTTGGCACTCGACTCGGCGGACTTGGTGCGTTCAACTTTCCCATTTTCGTCGAACTGGGATCATTCTACACCGGCGCCTACTTTTTCCTGGGGCTGATCCTGCTGATGGTTGCCGGGCTGATTGTTGGCTGGCGCATGGCCCGGCGGAGGACCCTTCTACTGGTACTCTGGTTTGCGCCCTTCTTGATCCTGTACCTGTTTGTCATGCAGCATCCGGGAACTCATTTCTATCTGATCATGCCAAGCTGGTCACTGCTGGCAGCCCTGCCTCTGGCGGCTGTGACGACCTCCGAATCGATGCGGCCGGTTCTACGCTGGGGCGTGCTGGCACTGGCGGCAGCCTGGCTGGTAGCCTCTGTTGGCTATCTTTACCTGGCCTTTTTCCGGCAATCGCCCGAGTACGTCGTCAACTATGAGGAGAGCCGGGCGCCGTTTTACTGGGCGCCCTTTGGCGAGAATGTGCCCCAAAGGCCACGCTATGCTTTTCCGATCCAGGAAGGATGGAAGACCATTGGGACCCTGGCCCAGTGGGGTTGTCTGAATGGTACTTTTTCCAGCAACGAAGGTTCGCAGAGCCTGCGGTTCTGGTATCTACCCGCGCTGGAGCGGGTGGACTTTGCAGCCGCGCCCGACTATGTGTTTGTGGCTACCCACCTGCAGGCGCCCTATCCACAATTCAGCGAGAGCCGCCTGGAGGGCTACCAACAGGTAGGTGCGGTACGCCTGCGGGGCGAGCCACGCATAGAGATCTGGGCGCGCGAGCCATTGCCCTACGTTGTCTACGATCAAGAGGCGTTTGCCGCCGTATTTGATGGCGAGGTCCCCGTGTTAGTGGAGGGCCCCATCCCCTCCGAAGCCGTGCGCGACGTGAGCCTGGGCGAGACGATGATACTGGAGGCGGGCGCGCTGACGCCCGGGACCTTGACCGGGGGCGACACGCTGCATCTACTCCTGGTATGGCGCCCCCAGCGGGAACTGGCCGGAGACTATAAGGTCTTTGTCCATGTCACAGACGCGAGCGGCAGCCCGCTGGCACAGTGGGATGGCCGGCCCTGCCTGAACCTGGGCAGTACGAGGCAGTGGGTAGCGGGGGAAACGGTCAGGGATCACGTACTCTTGGCCCTCCCTGAGGACATGCCGCCCGGGGAATATTCGGTAGTCGCCGGGCTTTATGATGAGGCTACGGGCGAGCGTTTGGGTGGTCAGGCCGTAGAGATTGGCACGATCACTGTACGGTAGAGCCGCCCGATTTGCCGTCACATGACTTGGACCTCAGGCATCCAACGCCAGCAGTCCATAATTGACATTTGCCCCATTGTGGGGTATGATGTTGAGTAGTGTTACCTCTTGCGGCCCATCCGGCTCGTCTCATAACGAAAGGAGTTCAACAATGTTCCAGCGCGTAACACTCATCGGCAACGTCGGCCAGGATCCCCAGATGCGCTATACGCCAGATGGTACACCTGTCACCAACCTCAGCGTAGCAACCAAGACGACGGTGAGCAAAGACAAGAGCCCAAACTGCCCCACGGGCTGGAAAGAATCTTATAATGGGCGTAATTGGGAGCTGACAACATGGTGGCGCGTGACCTGCTGGCGGGGGCTGGCTGAGACAGTCAACCAATACGTGAACAAAGGCATGCAGGTTTTTGTTGAAGGCGAAGTAAGTGGCGAGGCCGTGGATGGTTCTCAGAACCCGCGAGTGTGGACCGGGAATGATGGAACGCCGCGTGCTAGTTTTGAGATAACAGCGCGAACGGTCAAGTTCCTAGGTGGTCGCGGAGATGCGGCCTCCGGTGCACCCGTGGGCGAACCACCGCCGGAAGGGTATGAGGAGGACGTACTACCCTTCTAATCGATCTGTCAGGCAGTAGGCAGCAGACGGGCGTCGTTCGCTCCTGACGGGGAACGACGCCCTTGTTTGCATGGAGCGTGGCAGTTGAAACGTGGCCCGTCAGTCGTGGTTCGTGTTGTAGATTCTGTCTTCGGTGAGCTGCCTCGGAGACAGAATCACCCACCAGGAGGTCCTAGATGAGTGACAGCCCAAAAAATCGGCGGCAGATCCAGGTCGAACTACCAGCCAACCTGGAGGCGACCTATGCCAATTTTGTGGTCATTACCCACTCGCCGTCGGAAATGATCATGGATTATGCCCGGGCGCTGCCCAATATGCCCAAGGCCAAGGTCTATGCCCGGATCATCATGACGCCCATGAACGCCAGGTTGCTCCACAAGGCGCTGGGCGAGAACCTGGCCAAGTTCGAGGAAAAGTTCGGAGAGATTCACACGCCGGATGATGGCTTTGGGACGCAGGTCGAGCGGCTGGGATTTGTGCGCGACTAGGATAGGGAAATGTCTAAATCGTTCGTAGCTCTAGTCGGACGCCCCAACGTGGGCAAGTCCACGCTGTTCAATCGCATCGTCGGCCAGCGGCGGGCCATCGTCGAGGATATCCCCGGGACCACGAGGGACCGGCTTTACGCTGATACCGAATGGAGCGGTGTGTTCTTTACCGTCGTCGACACCGGCGGACTGGAGATCATCGAAAGTCAAAAGAAGCGGAGGGACCGGGAACAGCCCGACCCCCTGTCGACAGCCTCGGTAGGTTTTGTCCAGGAGATCCGCGAGCAGGCCGAGATGGCCATCATGGAGGCAGACCTGATCGTCCTGTTGGTGGACGTTCTCGACGGGCTGACCCTGGCTGACGAGGATGTGGCGGATGTGCTGCGCCGGACTGAGAAACCGGTATTGGTCGCAGCCAACAAGACCGACAATGAAGAGCGTCACCAGGCGGCCTTTGACTTTTATGCACTGGGCCTGGGGGAGGTATTCCCCGTCTCAGCGTTGCACGGCATAGGCGTCGGCGAGCTTTTGGATGAGATTGTGGTCAATCTGCCCGCTGTTGAGGACGAGGAAGAACCGGATGCCCTCAAGATTGCCCTGGTAGGCCGGCCCAATGTGGGCAAGTCGTCTCTGCTCAACAAACTGCTTGGCGAAGAACGAGCCATTGTCAGCGCCATACCCGGTACCACCCGCGATGCCACAGATACCTACCTGACCTGGGAGGGGGAACCGGTGCTGCTCATCGACACGGCTGGTATCCGCCGCAGAGGGCGTGTCGAGCGAGGTATTGAAAAATATAGTGTCTTGCGGGCCATGAAAGCCATGGCTCGCGCCGACGTGGTGATGCTGTTGCTTGACGCCGAGGACGTGGTCACGGCCCAAGACGCGCACGTGGCAGGCTATGTCCTGGAGGAGATGCGCAGCATCATCGTCGTGGTGAACAAGTGGGACCTCATCGAAAAAGACACCTACACGATGGATACCTATACCAAACAGATCCGTTCCGACTTGAAGTTCCTGGATTACGTACCCGTTCTGTACATCTCGGCGCTTACGGGCCAGCGGATCCATCGCATTCTGCCCCTTGCCTTCCAAGTCTACAGGGAGCGGATGGTACGAATCTCGACGGGTGAGTTGAATCGCCTGGTGGCAGATGCCACAATCCGGCACTCACCGCCGCACAAGGCCGGCAAACGGCTCAAGTTTCTGTATGCTACCCAGGCGGCGGTAGATCCACCGACCTTTGTCTTTTTCGTCAATGATACCCGGCTTGTTCACTTTACGTACAAGCGCTACCTGGAGAACCAGATCCGCAGGCGGTACGGCTACCTGGGCACTCCCCTCAAGTTGGTGTTCCGGTCTCGGGCCAAGGAGTAGCAGGCTTGAGCATCTCTGTTCCAAAGCCCTGTCGAGGAAGAATCTAGGGCAGTTCAATCCTGGTCAGGCGCAGGGCATCGCTGCCGTCTGGCAGGGTGAGACGTACGCCCATCACCGGGTCGTAGAGGCCCACAAGCAGCTCGTAGCTCCCCGGCGGTAGCCCCTCAGGGATGGGGATGGTGTGAACATCGTCCAGGGCTATGCCGGGTAGCCAGAGCGAGGTAGGCCAGCGGCCACCCATCGGTGCCGCATCGCTCTGGGCCAGTACCACATCTCCAGCCTGGGGATCGATCAGGTGGGCAAAGACGGTATAGTCGGTGTCCACGTAACCATCCGTAGCCCAGCGCAGTGTCAAGTGAATCGCCTTCGGGCCAGCTCTGAGAGTCAAAGCCCTGCAAGGTGATCGACTCCCCAAGACGGGCTCCGACCGGCTCAAAGGACTCTGGCCCAGCAGCATCCCTCCAACTCAGAGGCAACACAGCCACCCGGAAGGTCTGGCCCCCACGGGCGGACAGCCTGGCGCCTGTCGTGGGATCGTACCAGCCAATCTCGAGCGCGTACAGGCCCGATGGCGTGCCAGCCGGTACCGTGAGCGCAAAGGAGTCACGGACCATCTCGCCGGCACCCCAGGCGCTGGTAGGATAGACGCCGTCATAGGGCTGGTGGTCGTCGCCGGCCAAACCTTGGCCGTGTTCGTCTACCAGGTGAGCAAAGGCCGTATAGTCGGTGGACAAAGGCTGCAGGGCTTGCCAGACAACCGTCAGATTGACGGTATCGCCCGGCTCCAGTTCGGGCGGAGCGTGCAGACTCCAGCCCACCAGTGCCAGCTCTTCTTCAAAATGAACCTGCCGCTCATGCTGGAGCGGATCGGGCTCGTACAGCTCGTACTTGCCCACCGTGCGGGTATGCCGGTAGTTTCGGTCCAGTTCCGACAAGAACGCGCGGGTGAAACGCCGGTAGCGGTCTACATCCAGTCGCGTGCCCCTGTCCAGGATTACCAACGACCGGCTCCGGTCGCGCAACTGACCCAGTTCCCAGGACTGGTCCCAGCGGCCGGCCTCCGCCAACTGGCTGTACTCGAAAGAGTGATAGTCCAGGACCTTGTCGTAGGTTACCAAAAGACCCATGTCCTCCGCAAAGATCGGACCGGGCGTATCGGCCAGGATGGGCGCCATCTCCTCGTAAGAACTCTGGGTCAGGTGCAGGTAGCGGTTGGCAACCTTCGGTGTATGCCACATCAGCATGACCTGGGCCAGCACCAACAGCGGAGCCGCGAGCTGGAGAAGCGGCTTGGGGGAGCCAAGCAACCGGGCTAGCCCCAGTCCGCCAGCAAGGGTGAGGGCAGCCAAAGCCTCGAAAAAATAGTTCTCCCAGGCGCCAGCCTTGCCGGCGAGCAGCACGCTGGACAATGCCAGGGGCAGGTAAAGGTCCAGCAGACTGATCTTTGCTCGCAGCGGTATTGCGCGCTCCAAGATGAACTTGTCTACGACGTACCAGGCTGCCATCAGGGCGAGCATGGCAAAGGTCCCGAAAAAGTCACCCTGTTGCTGCCAGAACTCGGGCCAAAGGAAGGCGTTCACGTTGGCGACGATCATGCTTTCCCAGAAACTTCCACCTGTGAGCGCGTTGATCGCCACGAATAACCCGCCCCCCAGCAGACCGATTGCTGCGGCCATGAGGACTGCTTGCCGTCGATCCACAAAAAAGAACAGATAGACCAGGGCCGCTGCTGGGGCAAATATGAATGACTGTTTGGCATAGAGGGCGGCCACAAAGAGCACGACGGCCAGCCAAAGGAGGTACCGCTTGTGCCTCTCCATTTTTTCCCCTGCCTGCCGGGGGATGGCCAGGTAGACAGCGAACAATCCACCCAGAGTAAGGGCCAAGCCGATGAGGTCGACCCGGAAAAGAGGAGCCCAGTGGTAGATATAGGGTGAGCCCACGAAAAGCAGCACGGCGGCTACGGCTGGCAACCAGCGCCCGGTTTTCTTCCACAGCCAGACGAGTATGACTGCCGCTGTGGCAAGGACGGCCAGCAGCGTCCAGATGCGGCCTGCCGCGTAGGTCATACCCAGGAACGGGGTCAGGGCCAGGGCCAGAAGGAATGGGAGCGGCGCATAGTTGGACGTAATAAAGGGATAGGTTCCAATGGGACGATAGATGGGCCGGCCCAACGATAATTGTCTGACATAATGCAGGTGTGTACCCTCGCCGTAGTCGAGTTGGTAGGGGAAAAATAGGCCCGTTGCTCCCAGCCAGAGGGTCAGCCCTGTCAGATAGGCCAGCCCTGCCAGGGCCAGTGCCCACAGCGCCCCCAAAACCCAACGCAGCCTCTTTGATTGCGTCTGCTCGATGCTGCTGGTATCCATAGGTGAGCTATTATACCGTGTGACAGGGGAAAGGGAAAGCTACATTGGACGTGGTACGTGGTGCGCGGTCCGTGACAGACCGCACGCACGTGACACAAGTCACGAAACACGAAACACGTTTCACGGCTCGATACGAACCGTACCCAGTACGATCCGGTCAACAGGCACCCCGTTGCCATTCAATGTCAGGACGCGGGCCAGATCCTCGGCACGGTACATGCCCACCTCCAAGGTATAGTCGCCGGGGGAAGTACTCGCTGGGACCATCACTGTCACCGTGTCGTTGATCGTTTCACCTGGCGTCCACAGCAGAGTGGGAGCCTGGCCATCGCCAGGTTGGCCATCCCAACCAGCAATGGCGTTGCCCTCTGCGCCGAGCAACTTGACGTACAGGCTATAGTAGGCATCGATCTTGCCTAGCGCGCGCCAGGTCAGGTCTACGGAGAGTGGCTGGCCAGAGCGCGCTTCTTCCGGGAATGCCCAGAGCAGCAGTTGGGCCGGCACGGGAAATGCGTCGTCCTCCGCATCACCCACCACCACTGCGCCAGCCAGCATCCAGTCCCCGAGGGGGCCGCTCTGCTCCTCAATGCTTAGACGATAGACCCCCGGGGTTGGGGGAGCTGCCAGCAGCAACGGGACCACGGCCGTGCCTCCATCGGGAGACGTGACCAATGGCACATCTCCATAGGCGAGATCTTCTTTAAGGTCTACCGCCAGCCCATCCTCTGTTTCCCAGGTGATCTTGGGGCGGATGACGTCGGTGGGCTTTACGGCGTAGCTCCCGGTGCCCTTGTTCACAGCGATGACGTAAGCTGTGTAGGGCTGTGCGGCCATGGCGCGGGGAGGCAAGTAGCCCTGAACCTCGAGAGAATCCGGATTGAAGGAACGAGGCTGAACGCCATAGACCCGATCTGCTCCAAATGCCTCCTGCAGTGCCAGATCGTCCACTTGATCCAGTGCGAGATTCATATCAAACCGCTTTGCGGCCGGATAGCGGCTGGCATGGACAATGACCTGGCTCACGCCCAATGCCTGAAGCAGGCTCACGCTGCGTTCCGAGGGGAAACGCTCCATCTCAAAAGTGATCTGGCCATGCTTGGGTGGGATAAAGCCGCTGTAGCCATCGGGCGTTGTGCGCCAATGGTAGGTTGAAAGGTACTGGTATTCGAGCTGCGGGCCACCGGGGGTAAAGGCCATAGGCAGCTCCAAGACCGGATCAGAGGGTTGCTCTGCCAGCCAGCGGTAGACGGGCGGAACCTGGCCGCCTACTGGCACCGGTTCGGCGTGGGCGGCAGGCCAGACAAGGGATTCCAAGACTGCCAGCCCCACAAGTAGAACAGGGATCCCGACTTGGGCCAGCCGGGTGGAGATACCCGGCCTGCTCACCTGCCCGAGCGCTGCCACCCCATATCCAGCCAGTACTGCCAGCGACAGACCTACCAGCACGTCAAAACGGGCAGGGGCGCGCAGGGCTTTGAATCCTGGCACGATGGTATAGAGCCAGGCGTAGGGCAAGTTGACATTCAGTCCGGCTGGCAGCCCGGGGGCCAGATAGAGGCGAGGACCAAAAGACAGAACGAGCGCGGCAAGGAGCAGGATGAAAAAGAACCAGCGGGTGCGGCCCCGACCCCGGATCAGCCCCCACAACGCCAACCCCAAGCTGACGAGGCCCGGGAAGAGGGCATCCACCGGGTAACCGCCGGTGATGGGGGCCTTGTCGCTGGGCAGCCACCGCCCGTGGATGACACTGCCTGGCGGCACTGTCAGGTACTGCCGCAGGCTGGCAGAAAAGGGCTCGCTGTCGGCCAAACCGCGCTCAAAGCCCATCTCACGCTGTACCTGGAAGTAGGGCAGAGCAAAGGGCAGGATTATGACAAGACAGAAGACAGCGGCAAGCAGCAGATAGGACAGCGACGAGCGACGAAAGATAGAAGGCAAAGGTCGCATGCCGTTGATTCCTTGACGCTGGAGATAGTCCCAAGTCCAAGAAACAAACTGAAAAACCGCGAATCCGCTGGCGGTGAGGGTCAGCAGGATGGCATAGTAGAACGACGACAGGGCTTGCAGGCAGAAAAACAGGACAAAGGTGGTCACGTGGCGGAGGCGGGGCCGCCGGAGCAGTTGGTATAGGGAAAGAAAGGCAAAGGGCAACCACTGGGTAGTCAGGATCTGGGCTTGGGCCAGGTTGGTCATGCGGTAGGAGGAAAAGGCAAAAATGACGCCTGCCAAGATACCAGCGGCGGCCGAGCGTGTGAGTTGGAGTACCAAGAGGTATGTGCCAAAGCCCGACAGGATGAAGGACAGGAGCAGTGCCACGTTGTAGCCGAATACAGGGTTGCCGGTGGCGGCGGTGATGGGCAGGGCCAGCAGTGCATTGCCTAGTAGCAATTCTGAATAGGCCAGCGTACGAGGATAGGAATAAAAGATGTTGGCATCGAACAAGTGCAGGGGATCGCTTAGGAGCTGATAGCCATCCCAGGCAGTAATCCAGACATTGAGCAGCGCATCCTGCAGGTCCTCCACAGCATCGGCCAAGTACAGGGGCAGAGGATAGGTTAGTATCAGGCTAAAGGCGAGAAACAGCAGCAGAACCGCTATGGTAGATTTGCGCACACTTGTCCTGTTCCGAGACCGGCGAATTGAGTATTCCGGGTGTGAGGCATGGGAATCGAAACATGGATTCGACGCCGGTCACGTGATTGTAACTGAATTCTACCGCAAGAGGGGCCAATGTGCAAGCCAAGTCGATCAGTTTTGCCCCCAGACTGCCTTGACGCCTGGCAGGTTTTGCCGTATGATGGTAGACAGGAACTATGAGGAGTCATAACCTGTGCTGGACAAAGTCAAGCTGGTTGAGGAACGATACGAAGAGCTATCCCGCCTGATGGCCGATCCCGAGGTGGTGATCGACCATGTCAAGGTGACTGAATATGCCCAGGAGCAGCGCGAACTCGAGGATCTGGTGCAGGCCTATCGCCATCACCAAGCCCTGGAAGCAGAACTCTCTGACACGCGCGAGTTGCTGGAGATGGAAGACGAAGCAGAAATGCGCGAGATGGCTGAGCAAGAGATCTCGCGCATCGAAGGGGAAATGGAGGCGCAGTACGAGCGGTTGCGCCTCATGCTCCTGCCCAAAGATCCATTAGACGAAAAGAACGTGATCATGGAGGTCCGGGCCGGAACCGGCGGCGACGAGGCTGGAATTTTTGCGGCCGACCTGCAACGCATGTATACCCGCTACGCCGAGACCCAGAAATGGAAGATCGATTTACTAAGTGCCAATAGGACGGGCGTGGGCGGCGTCAAAGAGGTTGTCTTTGAGATCAAGGGCAGGGGGGCCTACTCCCGGCTAAAGTACGAGAGTGGCGTCCACCGGGTCCAACGGGTGCCTGCCACCGAGTCCCAGGGGCGCATCCATACCTCCACGGCGACGGTGGCTGTGCTTGCCCGAGATCGATGACGTCGAGATCGAAATCAACCCTGCCGACTTGGAAACAGACGTCTATACCTCGTCGGGGCCTGGCGGGCAGCACATGCAAAAGAACGCCACGGCGGTGCGCATCACCCACATTCCCAGTGGCATGGTGGTCTCATGTGAGAGCGAGCGGAGCCAGACCCAGAATCGGATGAGGGCCATGGCTGTACTCCGTTCCCGTCTATACGAGGCCGAACAGCAGCGGCAGCAGGCCGAGCGGGGCGACGAGCGCCGCCTGCAGGTAGGTTCGGGGGAGCGCAGCGAAAAGATCCGTACTTACAACTATCCCCAGAACCGGGTCACCGATCATCGCATTGGGCTGACGCTCTATCGGTTGGATACGATTATCAACGGTGACCTTGACGAGTTTGTCGACGAGTTAGCGACGACGGAACAAGCAGAACGGCTGCAGGCCATCGGTGTTTGAACGGATATCCCCGGCCGGGCAGTGCCGAGCTTGTTCGGGCTTGGTTCCTAAAAGATCGCAGGAACCCGCAGGCTGGAGATTCTCGGAAAGCCTGATTCTGTGTTGGAGATATGATCCAGATCCAAGATGCACTGGCGAGAGCCATCCAAACGCTACGGAACAACGGCGTCGAGTCGCCCAGGCTCGACGCCGAGCTTTTGTTGGCCCACACCCTCAGTACAAACCGGGCGATAGTCCTGGCTTGGCCTGAGCGTTTGCTGGCCCCCAAAGAACTCGCCAGCTACCGGGCGCTGATCGCGCGCCGTGTTGCCCGCGAACCACTGGCCTACATTGTTGGTCACCGCGAATTCTACGACCTGGACCTGGTCGTGGATTCCCGCGTGCTGATCCCCCGGCCTGAGACCGAACTGCTGATCGAGCGGGCTTTGAAGATAGCGCAGAAAAAGGCAACGCCCTTGCTGGTCGCAGACGTTGGCTCCGGAAGTGGGGCCCTCGCCGTGACTTTGGCAGTGCACCTGCCTCAGGCGACTGTCTATGCGCTGGACGGCTCGGCCGGTGCGCTGGCCGTAACGGCGGAGAATGCCCGACGCAACGGTGTGACGGAGCGAGTTCATTGCCTGCAAGGGGACCTGTTGGAGCCGCTGCTTCAGATGGTGGACCTCGTCGCCGCCAATCTGCCCTACGTCACCACGGCCGAGTGGCAGGATCTGCCCCCTGAAATCCACGACTATGAGCCACGTGGGGCCCTCGATGGCGGTCCCGATGGTCTATGCCTGATGAGGCGACTGCTGGCGACGGCTGGGGCTTACCTTCGTCCTGGAGGCGCAATTCTACTAGAAGTTGGAGCCAGCCAGGGAGCCAAAGTGACTGCCTTGGCTCATCAGCATTACCCTGGTGCCATGGTCAGGCTATACCAAGACTATGCGGGACTGGACCGGCTGGTTGCGGTAGAACTCTGAACCTGGCGAAAGCTGGGAAGCCCTGGACAGGATTCGACTACTTGTACGCGACCACGCCAAAAGCTTGGGCCCGTCGGACGACCCGCGAAAAACCGGCTTCCTGTAAGCGGCGTGCCACCCCCTTGACCACATTGCGACCGGATCTGCTTTCCAGGTTACCCACATAGTGGAAGAGTTGTCCCTTGCGTTTCAACACCCGATGCAGGTCGCGATAGAACTCGCCGGAATAAAGCTCACCGGCCAGGCCAAACATGGGCGGATCGTGGATGATCCGGGAGAAAGTTTCGTCCCCGAGTGCAACTATCTCGTCGAACGAATCACCGATGATCTGATGGATCTTGGGGTGCTCGAATAGCTGCCGAGACCAGGGGTTGAGCCGAGCCACCTCTAGCACGGTGGGATCCATCTCTATGGTGACCACCTCGTCCGCGGTTTTGGCCGCCTCGATGGCTGTGTAGCCCAGTCCAGTACAAGTGTCCAGTATCCGGCCAGTGAGGGGGGCGATGGCGTGGATCTTGCGCAAGGTATCCTGGTGGGGATCGATGCCCTTGATGCGATGCATGGTGATGCCCGAGATGAGAAGAGTGGGTGCTTTGCCGGTGGGCATCAGGCTGCAAGAGCGGTTAGACAACTCGGAGAAACGGTGGATTTTTTCTGCTTTGCCACCTACCACCACAAAACAGACTGACTCGGACTGAGAGATCCATTCAATTGTCTCCCATGACTGCCATTGTCCATCGGGAAAGGACACGCCCTCGGTGCGCAGCAACACATCGCTCGTCGTCAGACCCAGATCGAGCGATATGTTCGCCAGGTCATGCCCCTGCATCTGAGCTTGTAGGAGAGAGGTTGCCTGAGCCGATGACAAGATGATGGGCCTGGTCGTGTCCCATCCCTTGAAGGAGTTTAGGGATTCCTGCATTTCGTGTACCCACACTTCAGATAGAAGCCCGGTCCCACTGGGAGATCGGGCTTCCTGTCAAAACGAACCGGCCTGAGTACTTTCCATGCCTATCGCAGTCCAGCAAGGAGGTCGTGCTGACCGTCGTCGTCTCCTACGTGGCTTTGGGCTAGCTGGAAGCATTCCCAGGCCTGGAGTTCGCGCATGATCTCCGGCGGCAGTGCGGCGAAAATGCTATCCGGATTCAGTTGGGTGGCATGACATTGTATCGCCGCTTGTTTGGTTTCCCAAAAGTCCTGGACGTACACATCGGTAGTACAGGCTTCATCGGGTAGGCCAAATGGCCCAGCAAAGCGATTCTGGTAGCGTTCGGGGATCTCAATACCCAGCTCAGTCATCTTTTCGAGTGCAGAACGGAAAAAGCGCCGGGGAATCGCCGTGAAATAGAGCTTCTGAGCTTGATGAGCTTCGAGGTCGTCCGCGATTTGGTCAGTGTACTGTTCCGGGTCAGCGGCGGCGCTAAAGGCAGCCTTGGCATAGTGGTGAATGGCAATGTGATCCGGGTGACCGTAGCCACCGGTTTCGTCAAAAGTGACTACGACGTCGGGACGTTCACGCCGGATATGTCCCACGATCTTGCCCACCACCTCATCGAAATCGGCCATGGTCAAGGCTCCGCGCTCCAAGTTCTCTGGCGTCCCGGCCATGCCCGAGTCTCGGTAGTCGAGGAAGTGGAGGGCGTCGACGCCCAGAGCTTGGCAGGCGCAGCGTAGCTCACCCTCGCGAACCTCACCAAGCTGCTCAGGTGTGGCGAGTTGGGAATCGCTTATCTCGCCCGCCTCCCCCGCGTGGCGCAGACCAGTACGACCCGGACGTCGGGGTCTGCGCCATAACGAGCCAGCGATCCCCCACTGCCGAACGACTCGTCGTCGGGGTGAGCAAAGATCGCCATCAATGTCAGCAAAGGGTCGTTGTCGGACATGATAGGATTAGCTGTGGTGCTGATAGATCTGCAGCACGTTGCCGTTTAGGTCCTCAAAGACAGCCAGCTTGACGCCGCCATAGTCGATTATGCCGCCAATGAACACCACGCCCTGGCCTTCCATCTCCGCCTTGGCGGCTGCGATGTCGTCCACCTCAAAGACAAGGGTCGCACCTTCACCAACACCTAGCTCAGGACGGCCTTCGGGGCCAGAACCGTGGCGGCGCAGGGCGATGGTCGCATTGCCAGCATCTAATTCGACCCAGTTGGCCGCCTCATACTTGACCGGCAGACCCAGCTTGTCGCAGTAGAAGGCCTTTGCTTTCTCCATGTCATCCACGTTAAAGAACACATAGTCTACTTTTTTGAACATGGTAATCCTCCTGTGTGATTTCGGGTTCCCTCATTGTACGCGAAGCGTAGCATGTGAAACGTAACGAGCATTACGTCACGTATCGCGGCCTGTACACTTTACCCTTGGATCTCCTGAAACCGGGGGTCGCGCTCCAAGATGAGACGCAGTCCCTCGTCCAGGGCTGTACAGGGAGTCCAGCTAAGCAACTGCTGCGCCAGGCTTACATCGGCCACCAAGCGTGACACGCCAGCCGCTTGGGCCCGGTTGAGCAACGGATTGGCTCGTTTGCCGGACAACCGGCCTACCTTGGCTGCCAAGTCGTTAATACTGACCTCTCGACCTGAGCCAATGTTAATGACCGCCCGATTCACATCGGTGGCCGTCGATGCTGCTATAAGAGCAGTCACGACGTCATCCACGTAGACAAAATCGCGAGTCTGAGTGCCATCGCCAAATATGACCAGAGAGCCACCAGCCTGTGCTTGTCTAAGCAGTTGAGGAATGACCGGTGGGTAGCTGGGCGGCAACTCCTGCCCCGGCCCATATGCGTTAAAGATGCGCAAGGACACGGTCTCGATGCAGTACAGGGTTCCCAGGGTGGAGACATAGTACTCGGCGCCAATCTTGCTCACGCCATAAGGTGAATTCGGATTGGGCCTTTGATCTTCGCCAATCGGTTGCTTAGCTTGTTCGCCATAGAGCGCCGCTGAGGAGGCGAATACGACGCGTCTCACACCCGTGTCGCGTACGGCTTCCATGAGTGCCACAGTACCACCAACGTTGACGTCGTTATAGTCCCCCGGATAGTGAATTGACTCCGGCACGCGCACTCGCGCCGCCAGATGGTAGACACAATCCACGCCCTGCAGGAGGGTCCAAAGTCTGGGGACATCTTTGACGTCGCCGCGGTTAAAGAGTACATCCGGGGCCAGCCTTCGGGGATCTCCGGCTGTGAGGTCGTCCAGGGCCAATACGGTATGACCATCGGCCACTAACCGATTGGACAGGGCTGAGCCCAGGAACCCGGCGCCGCCGGTAACAAGAACGCGCATATTTCTGACCTCTATGGTTCCAAGGGTTCGGGCCAAACCGGTACAAACATCTGCCACTGCCATGTCCAGCGGTGGATGACTGTCTCCATCACATCGAGTACACGCCGCATGTTCAACTGTACTTCCTCCTCGTGGTTTCCGGTACGAAGCAGTTCCAAGGGAGGTTCGATGTGTATGGTGTATTTCCCTGTTTCCGCAGACAAAAAGCAACAAGCGACCACCACGAGGGCATTAGTTTTGAGCGCCAATCGGATGTGGCCTGAGGGCACACGGGCCGGACGGCCAAAGAAAGGGATGGCCTCATCAAGATCGCTGACGGGGCGATCCGCGGCTACGGATACGAGGCCACCCCTTCTCAACCGTTTGATGGCCTGCCGGAGGGCGCTCGCACTGAGCGGTGTGACTTCTACCCCGGTGCTTTTCCTCAGTCGATTGGCCAGTTGGAAGCCAGGAGACGGATTGGGCAGAGTGAGTACCTGGGGTTCGGGCAGAAACCTCCCAAGTGCCTGGGCTGCTAGGTCAAAGTTGCCCAGGTGTGGAAATACGAGCACACTCCCACCCTTGCTGTGCCACAGGGATCGGGCAAAGGCCCGCGCCTGTTCCGGAAAGTCAACCAGGGCCTCAAGTTCCTCCCGCGGCAACTGCAGGGCACGGAAAAGGTCGAAATAGCCGCGGACCGCTGTGTAGAATACCTGGCGTACAGATTGCTCCAAGTCTTGTCCCTGAGCATCAGGCCCCAATACCTGGCTGAGGTTGGCCTGCACGATCTGATACACGGTTGGTTTGACCCGGCATACAATATCAGCCACCCACCAGGAAAAGCGGTGGCCGACCTTCTCTGGGGCATGCTGGCTGAACCACATGCCCAACTGAATGATTCGAGGGCTGCTAGCTATATTCTGTAGGTTCATTCGCCGCCATCTACTCTGTCATCTTGCCATCGACATCTCGGAGCAGGGTCCGTGCCTCGATCAATACTGGCACGCCGCGAATAACGCAGACGACCGTGGCGATCCAGCTCAGCACTACGGCAACGATCCAGATAGTCTCGGCCAGGCTTTCTTTCGGGGTACCCACCCACAGCCCGCGCAGGCCAAGAGCCAGGGCCAGCATAAAGAAGGCCACGGCCTTGGACAAGCCATAAAGAGAGCGCATCAAGCCCGATGCGACCAGGCGGCGTCCCCATTTGGTCTGCATCATGCCAAAGGACGTTTCGCCCCACATCAAGCTGAAACTGCGCACCATGTCCACAAGTCCGCCGCGAATGATGACGATGATGGGGATGGCCACGGATATCAGCTGCAGATTGGCATAGGCTACCCACAGTACCAGTTCCACGATCCGGTCCACGGCGATGTCCAACTTGCTGCCCAACATCCCGGTCTCCTGGCGGTACCGGGCGACAACCCCGTCCAGGGTATCCATAAAGATCAGAATCAGCACGAGAAAGGCTGTTGCCACTTGGACTTGGGGGCTGCCCAGGTATAACAGGCAGACGATCAAGATCAGCAAGGGGATGCGCGCCAAAGTAATTGTATTGGCCATGTTCCTTACCCCCCCCCATCTCTAAACCCAAAGATGGAATCGTGTTTTGACGGTCAGAGTATAGCATTGCCACCCCATTTTGCCAAACCCAAGTTGGGGCGGAACGCTAGCTTGCCGACCGGCTGCTCACCCGTTCGATGAAGCCCAGCACAGCCTCCTGAATTCGCTCACCCCAACGCCAGAATACCAGCGCCGCGACAACGAGGACAGCAAGTAGGAGCCCCCACCAGATGGGATCGACCCTGGCGATGTTTGCTCCGACCATGACGGATACGAACACTCCTGGCAGGCGTCCCAGGGTCATTAAAGGCAGGAACTGACGATAGCGCATGGGCGTCAGGCCGGCCGCAACGCAAGCCAGGTCGTCCGGGGCAAAGGGCAGAAGCCAGATCAGGAAGAAAAAGGGGGCGCCACCCCGGCGGGCCAAATCGTCGAGGCGGGCCATGGACTGTTTCCCGACGAGCCGGATCACCAACGGCCGCCCAAAGCGACGGGACAGACCAAAGATGATCGATGAGCCGATGACCATCCCAATCATGGGGAACAGCGTACCCCACCAGGGACCGTAGAGGTAGCCGCTGGCCGCCTCAATCGCCTGGCCAGGGATGGGGGCCAGGAGGGTCTGAATCATCTCCAGGAGGATGATGGCCATCGGTCCCCAAGCACCCAACCCCTCCACCCAGGCGCGCATCTGCTCTTGGTCCGCCAGGAATTCATAGATGGGGCGCCACCAGGCAATCATTGCCGCAACCAGAGCGGCGAGGAGCAGGGCAACGGCCACCCAGATCAACCAGCGTGGGAATTGCCGCCGGCCAGCAGATACGGGTTCTTGGTTGTCGCTCAAGTCAGGCTCCGTGAGATTCTTCGTGTACTGGATGCACTAGACTGGAGTCGGGGTAGGTAGAAACCAAGCGGCTCACAAAGTCTCCGAACGGTTGTCTGCCAGGCCGGGGAGGGGCAGGTTTGCGGTGTATCGCCGAAATTCACCCAAGGACCGAAAGCCTGCGGCCAGGAGAGAGTTCTTCAAAGGCCAAGCACGGGCTTCTACCATGGCGCCGACCTCATCAATGCCGGCCATCATGCCCCGGGTCACGGCTCCGTGGATCAGCGCTTCGCGTGCCGCTCGATCTTGAGCTTCAACGGCCTCGATCCACACTCCCCGGTAGAGAAGCGTTTGCACGCCAACCAAAGCTGCATATCCGGCAGGCTGACCATCCTTTTCAGCCTGGAGAACAGTCAGATTGCCGTCGCCCTCAGGCAGAGTTGCTGCTTCAGATTCCAGGGGGGCGGAGTTTCGACTCTTCGGAAAACCATTGGAATCTGGCTGGGGTCCAGGTTCCAGGTTGGGCGCGGCGCTATCGTCGGGCAAGGGGTAGCCCGGGAAGGGCTCCGCCGCATCGAAAAGGCTGTGTGTCTCGCGGACGGTCACGCCGGGCGGGGGTTGGGTCTGCCCGCCTTTGCCCATTGCGGTCCCCGCGGTTCGATAGATCAAGAGTGTGTATGTTTCTGGCCCAGGGCGCAGGCCGGCGCGAGTGAAGGCCTGCGCCGAGGCATTGTTGTCGGTAGCAACGTAGGCCCTCGCTTGCTGGGGTATGCCCTCCGTCCAAGCTGAGGCTGCCCGGATAAGCCTCGTGCCCAGACGCCGGCCCCGCCATTGAGGGTGGACAGCCAGGAGATCGATCTCCCACAACGGGTCTTGCAGACCGGCGGTGGGAAAGGCGATGACAAAACCGATTACAGTGTCTCCACTCAGAGCCAGCCAGGCGCGCTGCGGACCATCAATGAGCATGATCCGCACCTGTTCGGCGCTGTAGGGGCATTCATCGAAAACGGCCTGTTCTACGCCTAGCAGCCCTTCGGCGCTGGCCAAAGAGCCATCAAAGGGCCGGATGGTGGTGCTGGTTCTCGCTGCCATGCGGCTCACTATACCAGCAAAGAGTCGGATGGTCAAGGTCGCTTGCCAGCCCGCCTGGAAAATGCTAGAATGACCAATAATCAGTGACTGGCGTCGAACTAGATTGGGACCTGGTCATTGTTCATTTGGCTCTGATTTGCGGAGAAGCCTGTGGGCGCTAAACGTGTGTGGTTGCTGATCATAGTATTTGTAGCGGGCATGACGAGCCTGGGCGTGGAACTCACGGCAGCGCGTTTGCTGGATCCCTTCTTTGGCAATTCGCTGGTTATCTGGGCCGTGCTCATTGGCACGGTGCTACTCTACCTGACGGCGGGGTACTATGTCGGCGGCAAGTGGTCTGACCGAAGGCCGTACCGCCGGGTGTTGTACCAGATTGCGGCCTGGGCGGCCTTTTTCATTGGACTGGTACCTTTTGTCGCCCGGCCAGTATTGCTCTGGTCGGTCCAGGGCTTTGCCGAATACAGTACCGGCATCTTGGCCGGTTCGCTGCTGGGTGTGGTGATCCTCTTTTCCGTGCCGGTCATCCTGCTGGGCTGCATCTCGCCTTTTGCCATCCGCTTGTCGATGGCGGAGGAGCGTGTTGAGTCGTCAGGAAGCGTCGCCGGTGGAATCTATGCCTTATCCACTGTCGGCAGCCTTGTGGGTACCTTCCTGCCGGTGTTGGTTCTCATTCCCAACATTGGTACGAGAAATACCTTTCTTTTTTTTGCCTTGAGCCTGCTGGCTGCCTCCCTGGTGGGCCTGTTCTGGGAACTGAGACACAAAGCCCTACCTTACCTGCTCATGCCCCTGTTGCTGGCGGTATTGATCGTTGTTTTTCCCGGGAGTGTCGTCAAGCAAGCCCAGTATGGTGAACTGCTCTACGAGACCGAGTCTTCGTACAACTATATCCAGGTTGTGCAGTGGGGAGATGAAGTGTGGCTGCAGCTCAACGAAGGGCAAGGTGTACACTCTATCTACAACCCCAATTCGGTACTGGTAGAAGGCATTTGGGATCTGTTCCTGATCGTTCCCTTTTTCAACAACCCACCTTTCACGGCGAGTCAGGTGGGTAGATTGGCCCTCATCGGCTCGGCGGCCGGCACGGTGGCCAAGCAGTACACGGCGGTCTATGGTCCGATCCCTATTGACGGCGCTGAGATCGACCCCGAGATTATCCGCGTGGGCCGTGAGTATTTTGATATGAACGAACAAAACCTGAACGCGGTGCCCCAGGACGGCCGCTATTTCCTGGCCAATTCCCCCAACAAGTTCGACGTTATTGCCATCGATGCCTACCGCCCGCCCTACATTCCCTTTCACCTGACCACCCGCGAGTTCTTTGCCGAAGTCAAGCAGCATCTGACTGAGCAAGGTGTCGTAGCCATCAACGCAGGCCGTACTCAGAGCGATTGGCGCTTGGTGGAGGCACTGGCCAGCACACTAAAGGCCGAGTTCCCCAATGTCTACCTGGTGGATACGGGGGACGTAGGCTATGACATCATCAATGTCTTGGTTGTGGCCACCAATCAGCCAACGCGATTGGAGAACCTGGCAGCAAACGCAGATCTGATGGCATCCAGCCCATCCGGGGCGAGCCGCCTCCTGCAGACAGTGATGGGCAAGGCCATGGGCCAGGTGGTCGAGTTCACCGAGCCCACCGTCGTGTTTACCGATGACAAGGCACCGGTTGAGCAGGTAGTACACGGATTGATCTTGAGCTATTTGATGGGACAGTGAAACCACAAGTACGGGACAAAAGCCCCATTCCTATCATGGCTGACGAATCGAGGTTTGACCACTACGATGCATTCCACCTGGCGACTCCTGAATCTCAGCCTAATACCCGCGTTGCATAGTAGAACATCACTGGCGCCACAAAGAGTAAACTGTCGATCCGGTCGAACACCCCCCCGTGGCCCGGGATGAGACTGCTGAAATCCTTCACCTTCATCTGGCGCTTGACCATGGACTTGGCCAGGTCTCCAAAGGGCGCCACCGTCGCGACCAGCGCTCCGAGTATCAGCCCATGCAACCAGGGTAGATCGACCAGCCAATAGCCCAGCAGCATCGTAGCTGCCACCCCGCCGATCCAGCCCCCGATGGTCCCTTCCCAGGTCTTCTTGGGGCTCAGATAAGGGCAGCAGGGATGCTTGCCAATGGCCTTGCCGACAAAGTAGGCGGCCGAGTCGTTGATCCAGGTCACCAGGAAGACCATCACCAGCCAGCGTGTGCCCAGACCCAGACCGAATGCTGGGGATAGATCCCGGACCTGGAGAAAGTAGCTGCCCAGCCAACCTAGCCACAGGGCCACGCCCAGGGACAGTGCCCAACTCTGGGTGGGAAGCCCTTCCGCCGGCCGCAATAGTTGCCAGATAAGGGTGCCTATCACCGAGAAAGCCAGTACCAGCCCCAATAGCTCCAGATCGGGAAAGCGCGCGACCATCAGTAGAGCGACCATCACAAGGATACAGGCTGCCAGAGAGGGGCAATAACCCGCATCCATCATCAAGGACAGAAACTCGCGAGCCGCCAGTACCGCCACCGCCAGGACCAGTACGGCCAATACCCAGCCGCCGGCATAGGTCGCGCCTGCGACCAGGGGGATCAAAATCACCGCGCTCAGCGCTCGTGTTCGAAGCATGGGACAGACACCTTTCGAGTCAAGGTTCAGGCCGGGGCGTCAGCCTACCCCGCACCCTATGCCTGAACCCTAACCTCAATTCTCAGCCTCACCCTTGACCTTGATCCTGCCATACCGGCGGTCCCGCTCGCCATAGGCAACCAGAGCCTCATACAGCTCCTCCCGGCCAAAGTCGGGCCAGTAGGTGGGTGTGAGATAGTATTCCGAGTAGGCTGCTTGCCACATCATGAAACCACTGGTACGCAGCTCGCCGCTGGTGCGGATGATCAGGTCAGGATCTGGCTGTCCAGTGGTATACATGTAGCTGGAAACCAACGCCTCGTCTATGTCCTCGGCAGGGATACCGTCTTCGATGATCCGCTGTATGGCCTGGACGATCTCTGGCCGTCCGCCATAGTCAAAAGCCACGTTCAGCACAATGCGCTCGTTATTCTTTGTCATTTCGATGGCGTCTTGTACCTGCTGTTGGAGGCGACCGGGCAGGCGGTCCAGCCGGCCTATGTGGCAAAGCCTTACTCCCTCCTTGTGCAACTGCTGCAATTCCCGCTGGATCATCCGTTCCAAGATGCGCATCAGCCCTTTGACCTCAGTTTCCGGACGCTGCCAATTCTCCGTCGAGAAAGCCCAGATGGTCAGGAACTCGATGTCAAATTCAACGCATGCCTCGAGAATCGGGCGTAGGTTTTCCGTACCAGCCCGGTGACCGGCCAGTCGGGGCAAGCCCCGCGCCCTGGCCCATCGACCGTTCCCATCCATGATGATGGCCACATGACGCGGCACTCGCTCTAGTTTGCGTTCTTTTGCCATCCTCTCCTTACGCTCCCTCCGACTGGCGTGACCCTGGGATTGGCCCCAGGCCCCCGCATCCGCAGATAACAAAGGGGGTTGAGGTGGCCCTGAAATGCCGCCTCAACCCCCAACGGTGCCCTTGACCATATGCACGACTGGCTAGATCTCCATGACTTCTTCTTCTTTGCGCTTGCCTATCTCGTCTATCTGCTCAATAAATTCGTCTGTGAGTTCCTGTACCTTCTCCTTGCCCTGGAAAAAGTCATCTTCGGAGATCATCTTTTCCTTCTCAAAGTCCTTGAGATCCTGGAGGGCATCCCTCCGCAGGTTTCGTATCGCCACCCGCGCTTCCTCGACGCGCCTGGCCACGACCTTGACCAGTTCCCGGCGCCGTTCTTCGGTCAGCCTGGGGATGTTCAGCCGGATCAGTTTGCCGTCATTCATCGGTGTCAGGCCCAGATCGGATTTGAGGATGGCACGCTCGATGTTCTGCAACGCGGAAGCATCCCACGGCCGGATAACGAGTAACCGGGGCTCTGGAGCTGCGATGCTCGCCATTTGGTTCAGCGACGTCATGGTCCCATAGTATTCCACTTGCAGCTTTTCGACAAGCGCCGGCGAAGCCCGACCGGTACGAATGCCCATCAGGTCCTCCTGCAAAACTTGTACAGACCTGGCCATACGTTGTCCTAGTTCGCCCAAGACCTCATCGATCATGGTCCAACTCCTTCCACAGGCTCAAAACCAAGGCTTAGGTCAAGATTGAGGGCTGACGTGCATCTGATCATGGTTCAATCTCGGCCTGACCTGAACCTTAATGGCTGATCATAGTCCCTACAGGCTGGCTCATGATTGCTTTCTGCAGGGCATCCGGCTGCCACAGATCCAGCACTACGATGGGAAGATGGTTATCCATACAGAGCGAAAGAGCCGTCGAGTCAAGCACCTGAACCCGCAGATTCAGGGCTTTGATATAGGTTATGTGGTCAAATCGTTCTGCGGCGGGATTGATCATCGGGTCTTCGGCGTATACGCCGTCGACCTTGGTGGCCTTGATCAGCAGATCAGCGTCAATCTCCATGGCCCGCAATGCCGCTGCCGTGTCAGTTGTAAAGTAGGGATTGCCTGTTCCGGCGCCAAGGATCAACGCCCGTCCCTTTTCCAAGTGACGGATGGCCCGCAGGCGGATGTAGGGTTCAGAAACCGCTCTCATCTCGATGGCGGTTTGTACCCGAGTTGGCACACCGATCCGTTCCAGCGCGTCGGCCAAGACAAGGGCGTTGATCACCGTGGCCAGCATCCCCATGTGATCGGCTGTTGCCCGCTCCATACCATGTTGCAAGCCAATCTGTCCACGCCAGATGTTGCCAGCACCGAGTACAATGGCAACCTCCACGTCTAGTTCCTTGATCTCTCTGATCTTGGATGCTACCTGGGTCGCCATCTCGGGGTCAATGCCAGACCCGTCAGGACCGGCCAAAGCCTCCCCACCCAATTTTAGGAGAATGCGTCTGTAGCTGACCGCCACCACCGCCTCCTTGCCTGGTACCGCCAAGTGCTCTGTCAGAATTCAGAATCTGGCTTTTGGGGTACGCTGTCCAACCATTTTCGGGTGGGGTGGGCATTCTTGCCTTCCCCTCTTTTCCAAAAATGGCGGTTGCTGGCTAGCCACCGACCTCTAATCGAGCAAATCGCCGAACGACGATGTTCTCACCCAGTCGAACATTGCTCAGCTGGACCAACTCCCCGACTGTGATCGAGCTGTCTTTGATGAAGGGCTGCTCCAGCAGGCACGTCTCTTCGTAGAACTTTTCCAGTTTGCCCTTTGCGATCTGCTCGAGAATGTTCTCAGGCTTGCCCGAGTCCTCCATCTGCGCCCGGTAGATGGCCTTTTCTTCCTCGAGCACCTCCGCCGGCACATCTTCCCTGGCCAAATACGCGGGATTGGCCGCCACTACCTGCATGGCCAGGTCGTGGGCCAGCGCCTGGAACTCGTCCGTCTGAGCCACAAAATCTGTCTCGCAGTTTACCTCTACCAGGCCTGCTACCTTGCCACCAGCATGGATATAGGAACCGACAAGTCCGTCTCTGGCGTCACGGCTGGCTCGCTTTGCCGCTGCGGCCAGTCCTTTCTCACGCAGGTAAGCCACTGATTTCTCAAAATTGCCATCGTTGGCCTCCAGGGCTTGTTTGCAGTCCAAGACTCCAGCCCCGGTCGCCTCACGGAGTTCTTTCACCATCTGCATCGTAATCGCTGCCACGTCTAGGATCCTTCCTCGCTTATGAATTCTTCTTCAAACTCAAACTCACCTGAGCGCAGTTTGGCCAGCGTGGCCTCACCCAGGTACTTTTGATCCTCTTCCACCTCTTCGTCGGCCTGCACCGCCTGGCGGATCTGAAGGCCCTCGTTGACAGCATCAGCCATATGATTCACCACGAGCTTGATGGCGCGGATGGCGTCGTCATTTGAAGGGATAATGAGATCGATTGGGTCGGGATCGCAATTGGTGTCCACCATGGCCAGGACCGGTATCTTTACAAGGTTGCCTTCCTTAACGGCTATCGTCTCCCGGTGTACATCAACGACGAAAAGCAGGTCGGGTAACCTGGTCATTCCCTTGAGACCACCCAGTCTCCGGTTCAGCTTTTCAATCAGCTGTTCCAGCTTGAGCGCTTCTTTCTTTGGCAACCGTTCAAAGTCTCCGGTCTCTCGACGCTGTTCCAGCTCCAGCAAATAGCTGATCCGCTTCTTGATCGTCTGCCAATTGGTCAGCGTGCCGCCCAGCCATCGCTCGTTCACGTAAGGCATCCCACAACGTTCGGCAGCTTGGCTCAGATTCTCTGCGGCCTGTTTCTTTGTGCCCACGAAGGCAATCGTACCCCCATCGGCGACCGTATCCCGTACCAGATTGTACGCTTCTTCCAGTTTGACGATGGTCTGTTGAAGGTCGATAATGTGAATGCCGTTGCGCTCCGTGAAGATGAACGGCTTCATCTTGGGGTCCCACCGGCGCGTGCGGTGGCCAAAGTGCACGCCTGATTCGAGGAGTGCTTTCATCGTGATGTGTGCCACAGTACCCTCCATTTGTTTTTTCCTGCAGTGAGAACGTCGCGTCGCACCACAGGTTCGTCCACCCCCGTCACCCCGAGTGGGAACCGGTATCTCCTGGACACCGGCACTTCCCATCCGGTCTGAGGGTGTGTGAGATAATGCCGTAAGGATCAAGCCATGATAAAGACTGAGGCGCAACCCCAGCCCTTGCCAGCACCCTAACCTGATCGGCTATCGAGCGGCAAGTATAGCATAGACCCGCTTCTTGAGCAAATCATCCGGCCGTTATGGGCTACTCTACGGCCTTTGTACGGAGTAAAAACTGTTGAGCGTCGGCTAGAGTGGCAATCCGACATCCTGTGCGGCCAGGCGCTATGGCTACACGCTGGCTGCAACCTCTTGCCCATAGTCTAGCAAGGCTTTTACGCCAGCGTTGTTGGGCGCCTCGGCGTAGACACGTAGTACCGGCTCGGTACCGGAGGGACGGATAAGCAACCAACCATCGTTGGCCATGTGATACTTGATGCCATCGAGTGTTCCCACGGCCTGAACGGCTTCACCGCCGATGCTCGAAGGTACGTCGTTGGTCAGCCGAGCTACCATTTCCTGCTTTGCCACGGGATGGCGTAGACGCAGATCAGCACGGGCGTAACAAGCCGGACCTGCTACCTGCTGCAGGTCTGCGATCAGTTCGTGAAGTGGGACTCCCGCCTCGGCAATGATTTCCAGCAGTAGCAGCCCCATCAGTATGCCATCCCCCTCAGGGATGTGGCCCTTGATGCCGATCCCCCCGGATTCCTCCCCGCCTATCAACACATCTTCCTGGAGCATGTGATCAGCGATATGGTTAAAACCAACCGGCGTTTCTGCAAGGGGCAATCCATAGCTGGCTGACAGGCGATCTACCATCATCGTCGTCGAAACCGTTTTGACCACTTTGCCGGTCCAGCCCCGTTTCTCCACTAAATATCGTAGGGCCAGAGCAAAAATGTGGTGAGGGTCCACGAAATTGCCGTGGCAGTCCATGGCGCCAATGCGGTCGCCATCGCCGTCGGTGGCCAGTCCCACATCAGCGTGGTTGGCATTGATAGCTGCCACGAGCGCGTTCAAATACTTGGCGATTGGCTCCGGGTGGATACCCCCGAAGCCAGGGTTCATTTCACCTCGAATCTCCTGCACCTGGCAGCGGCTGCGAGACAGCATCTCCCCAATGCAGCCTCTGCCCGAGCCGTACATGGCGTCAGCCACCACGCGCAACTCGCCACTGGAAATCACATCCAGGTCTACCAACCCGCCAAGATGCTCATAGTAGGCCCAAGCCGGATCGAAGCGTTGGATCAAGCCTTGATCCAACGCGTGCTGGTAGTCCATGATGTTCGGGCCCCGCGCTTGAGCCTCCGCTTCTTCCAGATAATGTTCTATGCGCGTAGCTTGCTGCGGCAGGGCAGCCCCGCCATATGCTGCTTTGAGCTTCAGACCATTGTAGCGAGGAGGATTATGGCTGGCCGTGATCATGATACCCGCGGCGGCCTTTTTATGGACCACGCTGTACGAGATGGCAGGTGTGGGCGCATCAGCACGAGTCAGCCAGGCGACGATACCATTGCCAGCCATGACCCGCGCCACTTCGGTAGCATACCGATCCGAGAGGAACCGGGTATCATATCCAATGACTACTTCCAGGTCGCGTCCATTGTTGCCCTCTCTGCGTACATAATCAGCGATCGCCTGGGCTACCAGGCGCAGATTGTTGTAGGTGAATGTATCAGAGATGACGGCTCGCCAACCGTCGGTGCCAAACTTGATGCTCATCGTATTCTATCTCCTCGTGACAAGAGTTCTCGAGTAGCCAGTACCAGATACCGGCCCAAGCTGATCCTGGGATCTTGGGTGTTGGGCTGACGGTACGGACTATTGGGCGCTCTCAATAGCTTGGGAGGCAGCTTCCTCAGGAGTTGCTGAACCTGCGAGTACGTCTTCCACAGCCTGCTGCAGCAAGCCAGCAGTCAGGGTATAGTTGGGTATCGCCGGACGGGGTCGGACCGTCAGCAGTTGCTGGTGAGCAAATGGGGTATAGCTGTCGCCCCGATCCCAACGGACCAGCGCAGCCTGGCGTGTGGGCAGATAGCTGGTGGCTCGATTCAGCGCCGCGTTTGTTTCGGGGGACATCAGCCGTACCATCCAATCAATAGCAGCGGCCTGGTGTGCGGGCTCGGTCGCGATCAGAACCAGGCCCCACCCCTTGCTGATGGCCGGCGCCCCACCGTTGATTGCAGGAATCGATGCCGCAGCAGAGCCTGGTGAAAGGTCGCCATCCTCCAGATACTGGTGGGAGCTAACATGCGTCATGGCTGCCTGGCCTTCGAGGTAATCGTGCCAGGACTCATCAGTGGTGTGATAGTCCAGGATCTCTGCCGGAAATATGCCCCGAGAGGACCCATCCTGGTAGTATTGAAGTACAGCCGTGAGGCTCTCGGCCTCCAAAAATGGAGCGTCGGGATCATCTTGGGAGGGCCAGGACCGGAGGGAAAGGTACTGGATCAAGAATGCATCGTTGACTTGCCCCGCCTGCCCGCCGGCAGGAAAGGTGTAAGGACCAGGATTGCTGAGCACCCCTGGCCAGGAGCTGGGTGGAACTGCCATCTTGCCCGTGTCGTACGCCAGGTGCTCCAGATCTGCTTGAATCTGCAAGCCGTACAAGTGACCGTCAAAAGTAGCTGCATCCCTGGCAAAGGGGTATAGGTCAGACACCAGATCAGCCGGCAGTAACTCATCAAGAGACTGGGCCAAGTCCGCCTGCACAGCCGTGTGCAGTTCGTCCACATCCATGATCACCAGATCAGGCAGAAGCTGGGGCACAACCGCTTGTGTGTTCAGCAGAAAATCGAGGATCCCCCCTTTGCCATAAGGCTTTTTAACAACGAATTGAAGCCGAGTATCGGGACGGGCTGCCTCAAATGCAGCGGCTTCCTGGGACAGTATCAAACCGCTGGTCACGACCTGGGTGGGCGAGAATGCTTCGGTGGTCCAGATCGTCAAGGTGATGACAGATGGGGTCGGCGGAGCCGCATCTGTGGGCGCGGAGGTCGGCTGGGGAATCGCTGGCGTGCCCGTCGCCAGCTCGGGCTGCTCGGCAGTCTGCGTGGGTAGAAAATTGCAGCTGGCGAGCAAGGCGATAGCTGTGGCCGACAACAGGAGGATGGCAATCAATATCCCCGACCACTGCCTGGCCTCAGAAGCGTGGGAGGAGTCTCGCATGATTCTCATAGGCAGAGAGTCTGATCGCGGCCAGGTCCGATCCCGATGTAGGATGCCGGGATACCAGTTTGTTCCTCAATACGCTGCACATAGTCCCGAGCTTGTTTCGGCAGATCAGCAAAGGTTCGGGCACCCGAGATGTCCTGACCCCAGCCTGGCAATGTCTCATAGATCGGCTGGCAGCGGGCTAGAACGGCCAGATCGGTGGGATAGGCATCGACTTGCTTGCCATCCAGCTCATAGGCCACACAGATCTTGAGCGCCTCAAATCGCGAGAGAATGTCTAGCTTTGTGATTGCGATCTCGGTCAAGCCGTTGATCCGCTGGGCGTAGCGCAGTGCTACCATGTCCAGCCACCCGCAGCGCCGTGGCCGGCCTGTAGTCGTGCCGAATTCGTCCCACGGCTGCGCCCCTGTACCCCTCAGCTTTTCGCCCAGTTCCCCGCTGAGTTCGGTGGGCATGGGTCCAGCACCAACTCGGGTTTGGTACGCCTTGACTACACCAAGCACTCGCTGGATGTGTTGCGGACCCACACCTAAACCGATCAGCACTCCACCGATTGTGGGATGCGAACTGGTAACGTAAGGGTAGGAGCCATGATCAAGATCCAGCAAGGTACCCTGCGCGCCCTCGGCCAAAACTCGTTTTCCGGCAAGCAGGGCCCCAGCGATCTCTTCCGGGACATCGGCGATGAATGGTCCAATGCGGCGGGCGTAGGACGAGTATTCATCGACCACGGCCTCGGCCTCCAACGGTGGTTGGCCGTAGACCTTCTGCAGGGTGACGTTGTTTTTCTCTACTTGTTCCCGGATGCGCTGCGCGAACATACCAGGGTCATGAAGCATTTCCATGGCACGGATGCCACTCCGGGCTGCCTTGTCGGTGTAGGCCGGACCGATCCCCCGTCGCGTAGTGCCGATCGCCCCATCGCCCCGTGCTGCTTCCGCCGCTCCATCCAAGGCGATGTGATAGGGCATGATCAGGTGCGCTGAGCCGCTCAGCCTGATACGCTGTGGTGATACGTCTATTGCTCTCTCAGCCAATCCATCCATCTCTGCCAGGAGCTTTTTGGGGTTTACGACCATGGCGCCGCCCAATAGACAGGTGGTGTTGGGATTCAAGATGCCGGAGGGGATCAGATGCAGCGCAAAGCGTTCAGTGCCCAGGGTGATGGTGTGCCCGGCGTTGTCGCCGCCGGCAAAGCGCGCGACCAAGTCAGCTTTTGCAGCCAACAGATCGGTGATTTTGCCTTTTCCCTCGTCGCCCCACTGGGCGCCGAGGATTACCGTGATGGGCATGATTGTCTCTCCTCTATGCACCCACAAAAAGCGGCACAAAGTCAAACTTGTTCACATCCACCAACCCCTTATCGGTGAGCCTGAGGGTAGGAATGACGGCCAGGGGCAAGAAAGCCATCGTCATCAACGGGTCAGGCAGAGTGCAACCCAGGCCATGGGCCGCCTCATTCAATGCCGCTACCTGGGCACGCACCTCCTCCAATGGGCGGTCGGACATCAGCCCGGCGATGGGCAGCGGACAGGCTGCATGCGTCTCGCCACCAGCAATGACAACTTGCCCCCCACCCATGTCGACGATTGCCATCACAGCAGCCCGCATATCGTCATCGTTGGCACCGATGACGACAATATTGTGCGAGTCGTGAGCTACACTGGAAGCGATGGCCCCGTGCCTCAAACCAACACCCTTGACCAATCCCAAGCCAGTATTGCCTGTAGCATGGTGCCGCTCAATGACGGCCATCTTGAGTACATCGCGCTCTGGATCAGAGACGACGTACCCGTTCTCTGTCGCCGCCTCCATGCGCAGATCGTCGGTGCCTATCTGGTTCAGGGGTACGCCGATGACCCGGGCCAGTCCCTCCCCTGCTGGGAGAGCAAAGTCAAGGGCGGACAGATCTACGTGGACGCTGGGCTGGATCGGCACGTGGGGTAGGGCCGCCGCAGAGGGCAGAAATGATCCATCGTATGCTACCAGCTCGCCCGAAGTGTAGACTTGGCTTACTTGAACCGTCGCTAGATCATCCAGCACCAACAAGTCAGCACGATAGCCAGGGGCGACTGCCCCCACGTTGCGCCGGCCAAAATACTCAGCCGTGTTGATAGTAGCCAGTTGGATAGCTGTCACTGGATCCAGGCCCCAGGCAATGGCTTTGCGCACGATATCGTCAATGTGGCCTTCCGTGAGCAGGGTTTCGGGATGGCGATCGTCTGTGCAAAAGTGGCAAAGCCTGCTGTTGCCCGCATTGACCAGCGGCAACAGGGAAAGTAGATTTCGGGAAGTCGTGCCGTCTCGAATAAAGATGTGCATCCCCTTCCGCAGCTTTTCGCGAGCCTCGTCCAGCACGGTACACTCGTGATCCGACCCTACGCCTGCGCCAATATAGGCATTCAGATCGAGACCCGTCAAACCTGGCGCGTGACCATCAATGGGCCGGTCACCAGCAGCTTTGATTTTGTCCAGTACCGCAGGTACACGATACAGCAGGCCGGGGAAATTCATCATCTCCGCCAAACCAAGGACCCGCTTATGGGACCACAGGCCTTGGATATCGGCGGCGGTGAGTTCGGCTCCCGCGGTTTCCATGTGGGTGGCAGGCACACAGGATGGAGCCATCACAAAGACCATGAGTGGCAGCCCTTCGCTGGCATCCAGGATGTAGCGAACGCCGGCCAGGCCAAAAACGTTCGCTATCTCGTGAGGATCGCAAAAGACAGACGTCGTGCCATGAGGAACCACTGCCTTGGCAAACTCGGAAGGCTGGACCATTGCGCTCTCGAGGTGGACGTGGGCATCCATGAAACCGGGGCAGACGTACTTGCCGGCCAGATCCACAGTCTTTCGAGCCTGTTTGTAATCACCAAATCCCAGTACCTTGCCGTCATAGATGCCGATATCAGCTTGATGGATCTCACCTGAGAGCACATTGACCAATTGGGCGTTTTTCAGAAAGAGATCTGCTGGTTCTTCGCACCGGGCGACAGCGATGAAAGCTTCCAGG
Organism: uncultured Chloroflexia bacterium; assembly: GCA_963700285.1. Taxonomy (GTDB): domain Bacteria; phylum Chloroflexota; class Anaerolineae; order JAAYZQ01; family JAAYZQ01; genus CAWANP01. The sequence continues at coordinate 1,759,691 of CAVOXA010000010.1, forward strand.
CTCATGCTTTGTCCTCCTCACTGTTCTAGAGCGGCATAGTTCGCAGCAACACTACCGGGCCATCGGCCCAGTGCTAATGCGCAGCTCGTGGTCCAGACGCTTCAAGAACTCGCTGCAATCTTCCAGCGTCAGACCGTAAGTGTCGCTGCCCGGCTGTCCGGCACGTTTCACCATATCGCGCAACAGGGACTCGTCATCTGGAGACAGATCGCCCTCGGTGAGCATTGCCTCCGACCAGGCAACAAGCTGGGAAAGGGTGACATCGCGGTTCAGGTAACCGTTCAGTTTCTGCAGGATGGCACCGCGAGTCAGGACATCCCGGTACAGATGTTCCTTTAGTACGCCCACGAAAGGCAGGTTGCGGTAGCCTTCGGCAAAGTCCAGCCCATAGCCCACCACAAACTTGTCAGGGATCTCAAAGCCGACATAGTCCACGTCAATGGGCACCTGGCGGCGCTCTGGCTTGTCCAGCAGAGCGCAGACACGCAAGCTGGCGGGCTGGCGGGCTCTGAGGTTCTCCATCAAGTAGAACAGTGTCTTGCCAGTGTCAACAATGTCCTCAACGACGAGCACGTGGCGCCCGGCGATGTCCGTCTCTAGATCCATTACCAAGCGTACGGCGCCACTCTCGGTACTGTCGCCATAGCTAGAGATGCCAATAAAGTCAAGCAGGACTGGGACATCGATAGCCCGCATCAAGTCGGATAGGAAGACAATGGCGCCTCGCAGCAATCCGACGAGTACGAGGTCTTGTTCTGCATAGTCGTTGGAGATTTGACGCCCCAATTCGCCGACCTTGGCTCGGATCTCCGCTTCGGAGACCAAAACTTCGGCGATATCATTCTGCAAGTTCATATCCACTCCCGTGCATAGCCATTCCCAAACAGGTCGGCCTGGGGAAAGTATATGCCAAAAGATGGCGATTGTCAAACAAATGCATCAGGGGCTGCAGGTTGGCCTGGTTGGTCAGGCCCCTGTCCAGCCCCTGATGCATTCGTGGGGACATCTCTGTCAGGGTGTGGGTGTTGCCAGCGGTATGACGGTGACCATCGGCTGCGGAGTTGTGACGCTGGGTGATAGAGGCGTCATGGTTGGGGCCAAGTCCGGTGCGGGAGCCGCGCCAGGGAGCGGTTCCTGCGATTCGGCGAGCAGTTGACGCAGGCCACTCAGGAATGTGTCAAAACGCTGCGTGGCGCGGCGAACGGCCAGGAGTTCCTCGCCGAATGCCTCCAATTGGTTCTCCATAGCACCGAGATGAATCTGAAGGCCGAGCATATCTTCACCTATCCCGTCGACGTCACTGCGCAAAATAGTCAGGGCCATGTGTACGGAGGCCAACTCCTCTCCCATGCGCTCGCTCTCTGCGGACAGTGCAGCCAGTTCCGCCTGCGAGGCCGCGACCCCATCCTGCAGGATCTGGATGTCGGCTTGAGCTTTGCCCACATCGGCAGCTAGACCTAGTATCTCTTCCATCTGCCCCTGCAACTGCTCGATCTCTGAGCCCACACTGTTGAGTTCGGAACCGACGCTGTCGATCTCTGAACCGATGCCGCCAATTTCGTTGTCCAGGCGTACAGTCTCAGCCAAAAGCGCCCGCTCGCTGGCTCCTTGAAAGTCGAGGGTACCATTGACTCCCCACAGGACCAGAAGGGCCAGGAGCGCACCCAACAAAGTACTTGCGATGCCAACTGCTGCAAGCGGCAGGCAGCCTGCCCGGCCAGTCGATGATGAAGGAGAGTGAGGTTCTGGGAACTCGGGCTCATCTGCTTCCGTTTCGGTCTCGGGTACAATGGATTTAGGCTCGTCCGCCTCCTCTTCACTCGAAGGCTCTTCCTCAGTTTCTGGGATACTGGACTCGGACTCGTCGTCCTCCTCTTCCGCCTTTGCCTCTGGTATCACGGATTCGGGCTCGTTCGCCTCCACTTCAGGCGCGGGATTCCCTTCGGTCTCTGGGGCGCCGGATTCGGACTCGTCTGCCCCGTCATCCGCTTCGGCCTCTGGTGCCACGGATTCGGCCTCGTATTCCTCCTCTTCAGCCACTGTACCTACTTTGGTCTCTTCCACCGCATCGAGCGCAGCGTCTTCTACCTCGTCCTCTGCCTTGGTGGCGGGCAGATCCTCCGCGTCTTCAACCAGTTCTTTGCGTTCACTCACCGTACCCCTCCTTGTACAACTCTGTTTCTTGGATTCATTCTTGTGTCGCCCCTACCAAGGTTTCTAACACTTGCTTCAGGGCCTCCATCTCGCTACCGTAGCAGGTCCAATCACCAGTGAGCAGGCAATTCTGAGCGGCCTGATAACGGGCATCGGCCTCGAGGATCAGGTCAGAAACCTCTCCTTCGACTGCCGGTAGGGCGGGGCGCGGTTCGATGCCTTCCGCACCAGCAGGGGGTTCCGCGCCAACGGGTTGGTCTCCCGACATGACCTGTGCTAATGCCTCCGCCAGTGTCTCGGCCATGGCGGTCCGGTTGCCATAGGCCACGATTACCCGCTGTAACTCGGGAAGCTGGCTGGCTTCTGCTTGCAGGTATATTGGCTCGACGTACAAGATTGCCTGGTCCACGGGGATGACCAGAAGGTTGCCACGAAGGACTTGGCTGCCCCGTTGATTCCACAGTGATAGTTGCTGGCTGATGGTGGGGTCCTGATCGATGCGTGATTCTATCTGCATCGGACCGTAGACCAGTCGCTGTTTGGGAAACTTGTAGACGCTTAATTGACCATAGTTCGGGCTGTCGTTGCGGGCATAGAGCCAGGCGACCATGTTTTGCTTGCCGGATGGCGTAAAGGGCAACATCAATACAAACTCGGATTCAGCCTCTCCCGGCAAGCGCATGTTGACATAGTAGGGCTCGATGCGTACCCGTTCGCCAGTGACTACCTCTTCAGGCCAATTCCACAGGTCTTCTTGATTGTAAAAGACCTGTGGATCGGTCATGTGAAAGGTCTGGTACTTGGCTGCCTGGATGCGGAACTTTCCCTCCGGATAGCGCCAATGAGCCACCAGGGCTGGGTCCATCTCTTCCACGGGCTGGAAGAGGTCGGGAAAGATGGCGGCATAGGTCGCGGCCACCGGATCATGAGGATCAACTAGATAGTACGCCAGCGTGCCGTCGTAGGCATCCATGGCAACTTTGACCGAATTTCGGATGTAGTTGATGGGTCCATAGGATGTCCCAATGGGCTCAGAATAGGGGTAGCGCTCGCTGACCGTGTAGGCGTCCAGGAGCCAGACAGGCCGTCCGTCCAAGATCACGGGGTAGGGATCAGGATCGTAGGCCAAGAAGGGGGCAACAGCCTCGACCCGCTCCGTGATGGCCCGCCGCCAGAGCAGGCGGCTTTCCCGTGTGATGGCGTCACTAAGAGCTACCTGATTGCTTCCCAGCCGCACAGCATAGGCCAGCCGCTTGAATAGTGAATCCAAGACAACGCCGCCCTCACCCTCGTAGGTAGCATAGACGTTTTGGTCGCCTGAAGGGTAGTCTAGCTCTTTTTCCTTTGTGTTGACGACTACATAGTCGTTGGTCAATTCACCATAGTAGATCTCGGGCCGGGTGAGAGCCAGCTCGGGGTAGCTGGACTGGGGTGGGATGTCGCGAACCCACAGGTTGGGCAACCCCTCTTCTACGACCTCATTCACTGGGCTGAGGACCAGGCCCGAGCCGTGGGTGTAGACCAGGTGGCGGTTCACCCACGTTTGGGCATTTGAAGGCAGCTCGTCGGAGGCAATCTCGCGTACAGCCATGGTCACTTGGCGGTAGTCGTCGCCCAGTTGATAGCGATCGACATCCACATCGGAGAAGGCATAGTACAGACGGATCTCCTGCAATTGGCCGTAGGTGCGCAGCAGTGGGCGGTAATCCCACAGGCGGATGTTTTTGAGGGTCGACGCGTTGGCCACCAGGTCAAGGGGCGGAGTCTCCTCGGCTACCTCAAAGCCAGCTTCCACTACGTCAGATAGGCCGAAACCCGCCCTGGTGAAAGCGATGGTATGGGCGATGTATTCGCGCTCGCGGGTTATCTCGTTGGGCACCACGGAGAACCGCTGGAGCAAGCTGGGATAGATGCTACCCCCCAGGAAGGCCACCAGCAGCCAGGCGCCGACCGCGACATAGGGCAACCATCGCACCTTCACGAACATGCTGACTAGAAGAATCACGGCCCCCAGCAGGACGATGGCCGTGAGCAGGTGCATCACCGGCAATCGGGCGTGCACGTCGGTGTAGCCTGCCCCGTAGGCTGCCCCGGAGGTCGAGTAGAGAAGACGTGGGATCGAAAGCTGGTATCCCCAGGCAAACAGGAGCAGGGCAACTGCTCCCAGTACCAGTAGGTGTCGCTCAGCGGCGGGAGGCAATTGCAGCCACGCTTGGCGCATGCCTTCCACCTGCACCCTGGCCACCACCTGCCCTGCCCAGTAGGTGGCAATGTAGATCAGAAATGCGCCGGCCAGGGCTATCAGTATCAGCCAAAGGAGCCAGCCCTGCAGGAACTGCAGCCACGGTAGGTCATATACAAAGAAGCCTAGATCGCGTCCGAGGATCGGATCAGCCTGACCGAAAGGGACACCATTCAAGCTCATCAATGCTGTAAGCCACATGCTCCGCGCAGGTTGGGCAAATAGGAATCCAATGCCTGCCGCTGTCACAGCGAGGATCCCGCGGACGGCGCGACCACTGACGACACGGATCGTCGGCTCGGCAGTGATTTCGTGTTGCGTTTGCTGCTGGCGTAGCCAAGGGATTGTCAAATGCCCGCCGCCGACAAATCGCACAGCCAGCCACCAGTTGACGGCCAGTACCAAAGCGGCTACAATCCAGGCTACGGCAAACAGTAACCACTCGAACCCAATCCGTGTCCATAGAACCGAGGCCAGGCCAAGCGTCTCAAACCAGACCAAGTCGGTGTACAGGTCTAGGCCAATGAAGAATAGGATAGCCAGTACGGCAAAAAGGATAAGGCCAAACGTACAACCTCTGTTCCTAAACATTCTCTTTGCTCTTGCGTGTTGGCTTCTGCATTTCCCGGCTGTAGCGCCAGATGAGCCGCTTCAGGGCACGTTCCATGCGTGGTGAGCGTGGCGCCCGCTCCCGGCAGGCGATCACCTGTCGTACTGTCTCGGCCATTCGCTTCTGCTCCTCCAGTACCTGTTGCCTCATTTCACCGTCCTTGTCAGCCGTCCTACATCACTTGCTGCGTCCACGCTGAATCGCTGGAAACGCAGAGCTGGCACCTTCAGGTTCAGTTCGGCGATCTCTTTGTTGATGACGCCTATCTCTTGTTCAAAATCAGCGATCGCTCTTGCCCAATCATCTTGCACCCGCGTCTGCTCTGCTTCCGCCCATTTGCCGGTTCGTCCAGCCAACTCATCCAAGCGTGCCCTGCGCCATTCCCAACGACGGGTCAGGGCCGCCCTTGCCCGTTCCAGCTTGCCGCGGATTGCCCTGTCCAGTTCGATCCAGTCGGGCGCATAGCCCGAGTCCTTCAAGATCTTGAAGGCCAACTCGCGATCCTGGGCATAGGGGTTTGCTGCCAGGTTAAGCGGCTTTCCTGCGCCAGGCAACTCGTCAAACTCACCGCGCCCCTGAGCTTCGCGGATCTGTTGGTCGATCCAGTGTTCCCAGTCTTCTTGGTCCCTTGGTTTCCTCATCTTGACATGCCATACCTATCACACTACAATGCCTTCATCTCGACAGGAAGAATTGCATGATCCGCATCATTGTTGTTCGCCATGGCCAGACCGCCTGGAACGTGGGCGCCGGAGAAGAACGCTTCCGCGGACGCACCGACCTGCCTTTGGACGATACGGGCCACGCTCAAGCCCTCGCCGTCGCAGGAAGACTCAGAAGCGAGGCCATCACAGCACTCTATGCCAGCCCACTCCTCCGCGCGCGGCAAACGTTTCAACCACTCGCCAATGATCTGGGCTTGCCAATCCAACCCCACCACGGGCTGATTGACGTCAACTATGGCCGATTCCAGGGCCTGACACACCCCGAAGCGGCTGCGGCCTATCCCGAGCAGTATGCAAGATGGCAACGTACACCCGGTCAGGTTCATTTTCCCGGCGGCGAAAGCCTGAACGACGTTCAGACCCGCCTGCTGACCATGCTTGAAGAGTTGGCCGATCTCCATTCCGAGCAAACCATCGCCCTGTCCGGCCACCAAATCGTCAACAAGGTTCTGGCCTGTACGCTGCTCGATCTGGGCCTGGATCAAATCGGGCGCATCCAGCAGGATACTGGTGCTCTTGACATCTTTCAGCAGACAGGCGATGGCTGGCTTACGCTCTGTCTTAACGATGCCTGCCATTTGCGCGAACAAGCTGGTGCCAGTCTTGATAACCTGGGTAACATCCAGGCCACAACCCAAGGCGCCGGGGCTATGGGCTCACTACATAGGTGAACATCGCCACCCCTTCCGTATTCCTAAGCGTTGCAACTTCACCGGGCACCCAGACTGGGTCGAGCCGCCCCCAGAAGAGGCTCGTTATGGGATCGCCGTCCTGACCAATCTTGGTATGTATCGACACCATCCCCCCGGGCCACAGCCGGTAGTTGGGAAAAACATAGGTGTTCCCATCGGGATTGGCCAGGGTCCAACCGGTCATATCGGCCAGTTGATCGCTGACATTTGAGATGTTTACCCTCTCCTGCTCGAGATCCCCAACCCCAAGGATTTCTGTAATCTCTACCCGCAATCCACCACCCGAGGGCGTGGATATGGGCGGCGAGGCCGCTACCTCTCCGGCTTCAGGGGTAGCAGTGCCTGTCAACTCGGCCGAAGGGGGTGCAAAGGGCAGGGGCGTATGGGTCACCGTGGGTACCGGTGTCCAGGTAGCTGTTGCCGGAGGCAAGCCACCCACGGGGATGGTCAACTCTACGCCTGCTACCAAAAAGTCGGGGTTCTGGATCTGGTTGGCAGCAATGATGTCTCTTCCTGGTACCTCAAATATCAGGGCAAGACTGGAGATGGTATCCCCAGGCTGGACCACGTAGACGATCGGCGTAGCTGTAGGCGGAACGGCTGCCAGCACTTCTACGGTCATCTCAACCGGCTGTCCGGCATTGGCCGCCTCTTGCGATAATATCTCAGAAACCGGCTGTCCTCCTCTCGTCGTCAGTTTTTCGGGCAAGACCACCAGAAGTACCACACACAGGCTGATCAGGGTTGAGATCAGGGCGTTTACAACGATGATGAACACCGCCTGTTTTCGCGTCATAGCTCTGTGGTCTTGCCCTCGGCACTACTTCCAGAAAACCCAAGCCAGTAGAGCGGCTGCCAGCCCACCCAGGATCGAAGAAAAAAGGTTCACGATGTCGTTGTTCAGCCAAGCCCATCCGCGGATGAGCTGAGTATTCTGGCCGCAGCGGTGAACGGGAGATTCGGTCTCTTTGGTGCATTGGCTGCAATAATAGATGCCCTGTACGGTAGCACCCAACAGACTATCGAATATCGAACCCACAAGCCCTCCGGCCAAAGCGAGCAGCGGAAACGAAGCTGCTTGCAAACTCCATCCGGTACCCTTTTGCAGGGACGCAATCTGTGTCAGAGCGGTCGCTACAGCACCGATGAGCAACGCACCTGCCACAGAGGCCCAGAGCCCCAAGCGGGTCACCCCTCCCGATGTGCCTGGAACTACCTCCTTGCCGGTAGTGACCAGCCGGGGAGGTACATGGCTGAGGACGCCGATTTCTGTTGCCCAGGTATCGGCATTCACCGTGGCCATGACTCCCAGATAAGCTGCAAAGAGAACCGGCTCGGGATAGCTGGCAAAGGCAACGGCTAGTGCTGCTCCGACCCCTCCATTGGCCAATGCCTGGCCCATATCCCGGCGACTGTCCTTGGCGAATGCGGCAGCAAAAGCCTCTTTGTCGGCCCGGCGATAACGCGACAACAAGCTCGAGGAGACAAAGAAGGTTATGAGTACAAGACCCCAGATCCAACCGCCAAAGCCAAATATGAGCGTGCCGACCAGAATCGCGCCAACCAGCCCGCTGGGAGTCAATGCCTTGCGCCAGTAGCCCAGCCCGCCTACCGCAGCGCTGAGGAACAGGCCAAGGACAAGTTGGTTAGTCATGGACCGATGCTAAAGACGGCAAGCCAGAAAAGCGCCTGGGCTGCAGCGGCTGCTCCCCACAGCAGATAGGAACCAGCGCGTTCGCGCCGATATAGTGCCAACCCTAGCACCGTGTTGGTGGCCAAGATGATCAGGCCGATGATGGGCAGCGTAAACAACTCCATTCGGGTACCGATGCGATCCACAAGACCCTGGTTATCAAAATGCAGGGGCAATTGGAGATCAAGGCTGGGGTAACGGGTGCCCAGGTAGCCAAACAGCGCCAGATTGATGATGGCCGCTATGCCGAGCAGAACCCATGCTGTATGATCGCTCCACAAGGGCCAGGTCAACAAGCGACCACGATAGAGATCCCGGTTCAGCAGCCGGTTGGGCCCAAGCTCGCGGCGAGCTTCATAGGCTTGTACGAACCTCTCTAGATCTCGGGGAGAGATACCATAGGCCTCACCGGGAGCCACCAGCAACAATTGGTCTCTCAGGGGCTGAGTGGCCAGGAAGCGCGTACGTCCGATGCCGGGTACCATTCCTACCCCCCGTTCATGACCTGGCCAGTGTATGCCTCGCCTGCGCACAATGGTGCCGCCAAAGTGGCGACCAGGTACGATGCGTCGAATATCTCGTATTGGGATGTACTGCTGGGAGCCAAGCCAACGAACAACGAGACCATTCCTATCCAGGTGGTAGCGCAGGGTTAGACAGCCCACTGTTTCGAGAATCAGGAGAATCAACAGGGGCAAACTGAGGAGTACCGCCAGCAGCATGAGGAACGAAAGCAAGTTGATCTGCTGAGCACGGATGCTATCGTTGATCAGCCGGTCCAGAAGCCACACATCAAGGGCTACTACCAGGCCAATGAACAGCAAACCCAGAGGGACTCCCAAAGAGATCTTGGCGCGCCAGGTCAAGAGCCTGTCTCCTAGTCCAGGTCGGACCCTGGTGCGCACAAGGGTCCGCGGTATACTGGCGTGCACCAGTGCCGGTACTTGGGGTTCCTGGCCTTGGCCGCGTCAAAGTAGATTTCTCGGAGTCGCGCGACTACAGGTCCCATTTCCCCGGTACCAACTGGCCGGTGTTCTACTTTAATGATGGCTGCGACTTGGACACCGGTGCCCGTCAGGAAGGCTTCGTCGCAGATATAGACCTCACTGCGGTCGATTGATCGCTGCACTGTTTCCAGTCCCATTTCTTCCTGCGCCAATTCGATGATCGAGTCGCGCGTGATACCTTCCAAGATATCCGAGTGGACGGGCGGGGTGACCAGGTGTCCATGGCGGACCATGAAAAAGTTCTCCGCACTGCCCTCAGAGATGTGGCCATGCTGATCCAGCACCAATGCCTCATTGTAGCCGCCCAATACGGCTGCGCTCTTGATCAGGGCTGAGTTGATGTAGGCGCCAGTGATCTTGGCCCGAGCCGGAACCGCATTATCATCTACGCGGCGCCAGGAGGAAATGCAGACGTGAGCACCTTCCTCTTCTTCCAGATAGCGGCCAAAGGGCGAAGCAAAAATGGCTAGTTCATCGGTCAGATTGTGGAGCCGCACGCCGATGATCTCGTCACCCTTGAAGGCCAGAGGCCGGATATAAGCGTCTTCTCGATACCCCTCCTGGCGCAGCAATTCCAGCGTGATCTGCCCCAGCTCTTCAGCAGAATACGGTAGATCAATATGCAAGATCCGGCAGGAACGGTGGAACCGCTCAAAATGCTCCTGCATGCGGAACACAAAGAGTTGCTCTTGTTCCTCGTTCCAGTAGGCACGGATGCCCTCAAAACAGCCAGTGCCATAGTTGAGCCCATGGGTCATGACGCTGACTTTGGCCTCGTTGATGGGAACAATCTGCCCTTTGAAGAACGCGTACTGTACCATTGGGAACTCCTCGATAACCTTTTGTCTTCTCAACTGCGATTATACCCGCTTTCGTGCCCGTGTGCAACTAGCCGCCGCAGCGGGCATTCGAAGCAAAACGAGAGACGCGTCCATCAACCCCGACGTTGATTAGTTGACCGAGATCGAAGATATGACATAGTAAGAGCATCTCATATAGGAGGTACTCCATGATCTGTAGAGAGGAAGCTATAGGCGGCCCCGGTCAGTCCACCGAGACCGCCCCTTTCTGCCAGGCACAGGACGGATGTCGGGACAGTCTGAACCGACTGATGGCCGCCCATGAGAATCTGGTTCATACCGTTGTGCGACGGCAAGCCCTAGGCATCTACCATTTGCCGATGCGCTGCAGGCCGGTCGCATGGGCTTATGGCGCGCCATTGTAGGCTACGATCCTCAGCGCGGGCTGGCCTTTTCACCTACGCCTGGAAACCCATTATGCATCGAGTTTGGCGTGAAGTCAAGTTGGCCGAGCGGGACTATGCGTGGCACGCAGAATGCTCCCTTCTGGACAGTGTCCGCCTCGGTACTGGAAAAGGACCTTCCAGAAAAGGTTTGGGAAACCGAGGACCTGCTCTGTGCCCTGTGAGACCTCGTCGCCCGGCTTCCCGAGCGGTTGCGCATCGCTATCGTGGCCCGCTACGGTTTGATGGGACAGGGCTGGACCTTTTGTCTGCGTATTGACGCTCTGCAGGGCGTCAGTCACGAACGGGCGCGCCAACTCCACCCGGAAGCTCTACTCTGAACACGGCACCCGGCGCACTCGCAGCAGTTGCCTTCGCTTCTTGGGCGCCACACCTAGGCAGATTATGAGACGGTCGAGGAGGAGATCCAGCGTTGGCTGCAGTGGCGAGGAGGTCGTGATGGCCACTAGCCCGAGTGCCAGTGCTGCCCGTGTGATGTGAAAAGCCACGATTTTGTCCAGGCCTGCAACTCTTCCAAGCTCCACGATCGGCTTCCACTCCATTGGCCTCCACTGCCTGTTGGACTTGTGCACGCGGTCAGAAACCCTCTGACCTTGTCTCCACGTTCCTGCTTCACGGCTGGCAAATCTCACCAATAATTGGAATCGGGCCAAGACATTGAAGAACCTGACTGACCCACGTTACGAAGATTATCGGGAACGCTTCGGGTTCGAAAAGGAAGCCTGCCCCACCAAAGGTGGGCTGTGCCACTTCCTCATCGCCCTGGCAAGTCACTCTGATTCTGCAGGTGACACGGTCCGGATAGAGCTGGAAGGCGTGCCAGCCGTCCAAGTGGCAGTCCAGTATCCCAACCAACTCCTAGCCGGTGCTGTCCATTTGATCTGCGAAGCTAACCTGCTCAGCCTCGAAGCCTGGACGCAGGCACTCATTTGTCCCGATGGCATGCTCCATGATGCTGCTTCGCGCCTGCCCCCCCGCGATGCAGAAGCGCGATTTGTCTACTACAGCGGTTCGAATCGGCCGCGCAATAGCCCCAATCGACCCCAGGACGAGTCCAAAACGAAAAAGAGGTGTGGGCGGAAGTGTCCGGGCTGCTTCTCACTGGCCCCCCGCCTGTTTTGCTTCATTTCTGGAGGCTGAAAACGAGAACTCTGAGCCATCAACCCCACCCAAGGCACCTATCCTCACCTCTCACCACCCCTTCTACTTTGAATCCCCTTGGGTGTCGGGGATGTAGGACTCGTCGTGCCAACGGTCACCAGCCAGGCACCTGTATAGGCCAGGGCAGCGGCGCCCAGTACCCACGAGAAACCGGCCGAAAGGGCGATGATCGCCGCCAGGATCGAACCCAGCACCGACGCACAACCATTGACCGCCCAGGCCCAAGGGATCATGCCTGGAGAACGATCTCGGAGCCAAGCCAACCCACCGGGGAAGGGAATGCCCATCAGAAAGCCGAGCGGCGCCAGGCACAGTACAGCAACCAGGAGGCGCACCTCCATAGGCGCCGTCAAGGCATTCTGGAACAGAACAGGCAATCCCAGGGGGTAGAACAGGATCAGGGCTGCCAGCGGGGGCAGCGTCCAGCGCGGCGACAGCCGCTGCGCGGCTAGGCTTCCTAATCCAGAGAACAGCAACAAAGCGATCGCTACTGTCGTAAAGGCATAGATGGGTTGGCCCAGGAAGAGGATGAAACGCTGGATCAGGGGGATCTCGACAAAAAGAAATCCCAATCCCAGCAAGCCAAAGTAGATCAACACGCGGCCCTTTAGCCGTTTTGAGCCTGGCAGCCCCCCGGCCTCCAGCCTGGCCAAGGCCATAGGCACCAGGATCAGGACCACTGACGCCACCACAGACACTGCCAGCAGGGCGAGTAGTACCAAATAGCCGCTTCCACCCCACGGCTGCCAGGTCTTGCCAAGCTGTTGCAGAATGGCCCGGGTCTGGCTCCACCGGAAAAAGTGAAAGTAGAAGGGCCGATCGTCGGTCGCGGGCCGCACGTCATAGATATGAGCGGCATAGAGTACCTGGGGCTGGGCCAGCAACCGCTCGAAAGCACGATAGTAGACCGGTTCCTCCAACACATTGCGCTGGTTGGCCTCCACCTCCGTCAGACCGGGCAGCACCACCAGATCCAGGTCCTGCCGCTTGCTGAATTCGCGGATCTGATCCAGCTCAGCCTGCGAATACGCGCCGTTCTTGACCAGTATGAGCCCAACCTGCCAGCTCCGCAGCACAGCTATCCGATCTCCGGGGTCAGCCACCCCAGCGCGGCGCAGTGCTTCAACGGCCGTCGCCCCCGCCCGCAGCATCTCACTGGGCGGTACTTGCAGCCAGCGCTCGATGACCAGCAGCCCTCCCGGCCGCAGGCTGCCCACATAGTCCTCAAACGCCTCCACCGTCAGGTCATAGCGCTCGCCCAGGCTGTAGGCGCCCGAGGTGACCGGCCGGTAGGTGTCGCTGAGCGCCAGGTGGACCACGTCAAAGACTTGATCCTGGCGGCGCACATAATTCCGTCCATCCTCGGTCACTACCCGCACCCGGTCATCCTGGTACGCGCCGCCCGCAGCCTCTGCTACAAGTGGATTGCTCTCGACGGCCACCACCGATGCTGCTCCCTGCTGCAGCGCCGTCCACACATCCAGTCCCCCCTTGGGCTCCAGAACCAGCGCCCGCGCCCCAGGCCGCATCTGGTAGGGCAAAGCCACCGGCAGAAAGCCCGTGAAGTCCCGCAATCTGTCTGCGGCAGCCTCCCCTTCCGTGGACTTTAGCACTGGAGACAGGTCGTCGCCATCCACAAACAACCCATCCTGGGGCAGCATCTGGCCCAAATAGTTCAGACTGAGCCCCGGAGCCGAGCGGATGGCTGAACTGGCCACGAGGTCCACGCGCGAAAAGGCGTTCCACCGCTGCCAGCGTATCCGGCTGTCCGGGAAGCGGAGTACCTGGCTAAGGCCCTTGTAGGGAGAAAGGCGAAGCTGGAAGGGGGACGGAGGAAAGTCCGCTAGTACCAGCAAAAGGCTACAGGCAGCAAGCAAGAGGAGGGGCATCACAATACGGGAGCCCGGGAACCGGTGACGTGCCCCCCCCAGCCGGAAAACCAAAGCAGCAAAGAGGCCGAGGGCAGCGATGGCCAGGACCGTGCCTTCGCCGAGCAATGGCAGGGCCAGCAGAGGGATCAGGCCGCCCAGGGCTGCGCCCAGCAGGTTGGCGGCATAGATGCGCGCAGCAGAGTTGGCGTGCGCGGTCAGCAACAGACCGGTGACCAAGCCGGCACAGAAAAACGGCACCGTCAGTGCCAGATAGTACAGGACCAGGTAGAGGACCTGGGCCCGCTCCCAGGCGATGCGGTAGGAATCAAAGGGCAGGTGATTCAGGCTGAGGGTTGCCCCAACCACGCTGGCCGAAAAGAGGGAAGCCAGGGTCGAGGCGCGGCCAGCAGTGGGCGACCTGCTCCAGCGTGGAACCAGGGTCAGAGCCGTGCCGCTGGCCCCATAGCCCAGCAAGGCCACACTGACCGCCAAAAACGCGAAATGGTACCATTGCGTGACGGAGAACAGCCGGGTCAGTGTAATCTCAAAAGCCAGCGCAGCAGCCGAAAGAAGCGCCAGACCCAGATATAGGGAACTCATTCGGCCAGCACTCCTTCAAGGCGGTCTCAATGACCAGTCATTCTGAGGAGCGAGCACAGTTCGTGAGCGATGAAGAATCTTTCCTTACACTGGGCAGGCAGTTTCGATCATGGTCACCGAGATTCTTGGCCTCCGCTGCGCTTCGGCTCAGAATGACGTGATTTCTCATGGCTTTCACGTGTATGTTTTGTCCTCGCCTGCGCAGTAGCGCGACGCCGCCGAGTCATCAGAGCCGCAGCGAGCCCTCCTCCTGCCTACCCTCTTCCAACGATCACATCATAGATCGCCTGCAGCTCCTCCTCCGAGTAAAAGTGTACCACCAACCGGCCCTTACCTTTGCGGTTCCGATACAGGTTCACTTTGGTACCCAGCATCTCTCGAAAATCCTCTTCCAGCGCCTGAGTTTCGGGAGATACAGGCTCCTTGTCCTTGGGCTGCGGCTCGGTCAGCAAGCGGCGTACCAGTTCCTCTGTCTGGCGGACACTGAGTGCCCTGTGGACCACGGCCTTGAGCCCCAGTACCTGCTCCTCTTCCGACGGCAGGGCGAGCAGCGCGCGGGCGTGTCCCTCGCTGATGGATCCATCAGCCAGCGCCTGCCGTACCTCGGGCGGCAGGCGCAACAAGCGCATGGTGTTGGTCACCGCCACCCGGCTTTTTCCCACGCGCTCGGCTACCTGCTCCTGCGTCAGGCCAAATTCATCCACCAACTGGCGGTAGGCTGTCGCCTCTTCCAGGGGATTCAGATCGGCCCGCTGGATGTTCTCCACCAGCGCTAATTCCAACGCCTCCTGGGGCGTGGCCTCTTTGACGATGACGGGCACCGTGGCCAGGCCAGCCATGCGCGCTGCCTGCCACCGCCGCTCCCCAGCGATGAGCTGATAGCGCTCCGGACCCTGCTGCGTCACGATGAGAGGCTGGATAAGCCCGTGCTCCTTGACCGAAGCAGCCAGTTCTGCCAGCGCATTGGGATCGAAGGTGGTCCGAGGCTGCATGGGGTTGGGCGTGATGGTCGCCACCGGTACCTGAGCCAGACCTCCAGCCGGCTCCTCAGCCTCCGGTATCAGAGCACCCAGTCCTTTGCCAAGTCCCCGCCGTGTGGTCATGATTCGTTCCTCTCCATCAGTTCGTAGGCCAGGGCGTGATAGGCCGCCGCGCCGGCCGTGGCTGGGGCGTAGCTCATGATCGTCTCGCCATAGCTGGGTGCCTCGCCAAGCCGCACCGTTCGAGGAACCACCGTTTCGAAAACGTGTGCTGGAAAGTAGCGGCGCACCTCCTCTACCACCTGCCGGGAGAGGTTGGTCCGGGCATCGAACATGGTCAGGACCACCCCGGCAATGGCCAATCGTGAATTGAGGCTATCGCGCACCATGTAGATAGTCTTGAGGAGATGCCCCAACCCTTCCAGCGCCAGGTACTCGCACTGGACGGGGATGATAACGCCATCTTGTACCGCCGTAAGGGCATTCACCGTCAGAAGGCCCAGGCTGGGCGGGCAGTCAATGAGCACATAGTCATAGCGGTCTATGACCGGCTCCAGGACGCGACCGAGGCGGTATTCCCGCTGATCCAGGGCTACCAGTTCCACTTCAGCGCCAGCCAGCTCCCGCGTCGATGGCAGCAGATCCAGGTGCACCTGGTTGGTCAACCGGATCGCCTGCTCGGCCGGCACGCCATCCAGTAGCACGTTGTAGACCGACTGGGCCACCTGCTGCCGCTGGATGCCCAGATGGGAGGTCGCGTTGGCCTGGGGATCAAAGTCAACCAGCAGAACACGGCTGCCCGCGCCGGCCAGGTACGCGCCCAGATTCACTGCGGTCGTCGTTTTCCCAACGCCACCCTTTTGATTGGCCAAGGCATAGATTCTGGACATGATCAACGGACACAGACCCTAAGGGTCTTCTTCAGCGAGGGCATTGTTCACCTGAAAGCAGAGATGCGCCGGCCACCCAATCCCACAACCGTAATCAGACCCTTCGGGTCTGGGGGCAGCAAGCACGATTATTATAGCAGAGAAGGACCAAAAGCGGAAATATCTGCTCCGGCACGTTGCTGTTCAAGCCTGACTGCGGCAGGCTTGAACAGCAATACGATTTGATTTGACGGGCAAGGTTACTTCTGCTACAATAGTGCGGTCCTGCCCCCATCGTCTAGTGGCCTAGGACACCGCCCTTTCAAGGCGGCGACAGGGATTCGAATTCCCTTGGGGGCATACCTGTGATTTGTACCAGGGAGGAAACCTGTGAAAAACACCAGGGTTTCCTCTCAAGGTTTGGGGTCAAACGGATGGGTGTCAAGGTTATGGGCATCAAAGAAATCGAAAAGGCCATCGTTCAACTGCCAGCCAAAGATCTGGACAAGCTGGCAGGCTGGCTCGAGGATTACCGTGCCCAGATGTGGGACAAGCAGATCGAAGAAGATCTCGAAGCAGGACGCCTGTATGCCTTGCTTGCCGAGGTCGATGAGGAGTACGAGGCAGGGTTGAGCCAACCGCTGTGAAGCACCTGACTCTACCCCGTTTCTGGAAGCACTACGGGCAACTGCCAAAAGAAGTACAAGAGCTAGCCGACAAGAGCTTTGAACTCCTCAAGGCCGATCCCTACCATCCCTCGCTGCATTTCAAGAAGATAGGTGGGGCAAAGCAGTTGTGGTCAGCGCGCGTTGGCGCCCACTACCGAGTTCTGGGTGTGCAGAAGCCAGAGGGCATCGTGTGGTTCTGGATCGGCACCCACGCCGACTACGATAGGATACTGTCGTGATGGTTCGAGTGCTCTCCAGCTTGTGTAATGCTCAAGCGGAAGGTCATCTCGACTTAGGTTCTCGACAAGCTCTCAGCCCCGCAAGGGTGGCGACATGGCGTGCGTTCGAGGTCCCTTGGACACGCTTTGTCAAGTCCCGCAGTGGCCGATGCGCAGGCGGAAACGACGCGGCGCTTTACGATAATTGCACCTCGCTTCAGATACCAATCTTCTCTGGTGAGCCTTTGACTTGCCAAGTCTTCGAACCCCTACAACGGATTCACGCGTACTTCTGCAGAGCTAGGATCTAGGCCGGCGACGCTGAGCACGTTGTTGTATGTGGTAGGACTCGTCGTAGGCCTTGCCGTCTTGCCACATCTTCCAGATGATGGCCAGCCACCGATTGGCCAGCCGACGGTAGGCATCGGAGTCAGAGCGACAGCGGGGACGGACATCGCGCCAGTAGGCCAAAGCCCAGCCCGACTGCCGCACGGAGGCCTTGGCGAACTGCTGGGCAATGCGCCGGAACTCACGGTCGCAGCCGCGACGGAAGATGACGACCTTGCGCTTGCCACTCTTCTTGGTGACGGGGCAGGTACCGGCCAGGGCCTGAACGCCGGCCGGTGTGGGGAAGCGATCGCGGTGGTCACCGAACTTGGCCAGCAGCCCAGGAGCCAGGAGCTCGCCGGCACCAGGCAGGGAATCGAAGATGAAGGCATCGGGGTGTTGGGAGAAGAGCTGAGCCAGGGAAGAGAGGGCTTCCGTGCGACGGAGTACCTGAGGCAGGAGCAGTTCGGCCAAGATGCGGATCTGGTCACGATAGGCTGCCACCGCGATAGGGTTGGCTTCTGGGGCGGGATCCATCAAGTGAGCGTAACGTCGCGAGATGAGGTCCGCCCGGCCATAACGATGTTCTCGACAGAAAGCCTCAAAAGCAGCTCGAGTCAAGCCTTGGGCTTCCTGGGCTGTGGGATAGGCCATGAGGAAGTGGAGGTTGATCTGGGCGGTGAGTTTCCCGAATAGGCCCAGAGCTTGGGGATAGACGCGAAACAGGACGGCCCGGAGTTGGTTGCTCTGGCGCTGGATGGAGCGGCGCAGGAGGTCGATGAGCCGCACTTGAGCCAAGATCTGTTGGGTCAGAGCAGAGTTGGGTTGCAGGCGGCGATGGCTGTCCAGGTCGGTGTGGAGGATGCTGGACAGGAGAGCGGCATCGGTGTCATCGGTATGGGCGTCGGTGCTCCGCTGGCGATTGCGGTAGCCTTTTGTGGCTTGGGGCGGGATCAGATAGACGAGGTAGCCACGGTCGAGTAGGAAATCGACGAGCAAGTTGTAGGCGGTCTCAATGGCGACCAGACATTCGCTGGGCGGCACACCCAACTTGCGCCGCTCGTCGTCGAAGCGCTGGAAACCTTCCAGGGTGTGCTTGAATTCGACCTGGCTCACAATGGCGCCTTTGCTGTTGCGAATGCACAGGTTGTGATGCTGTTCACTCCAGTCAATCCCGAACTTGAACATAGAACGCCTCCTTTGGGTTCTTGTGCCCATCGGAGTATGCGGACTACCGTGTTCCTATTATGGCGCTCGTAGCGCAGCACGCTTTCGACAGTGCCATCCGGCTAGCCCGGGGGGACCATCCAAGGGTGGCGCTCGCGGCGCTGGGGGCACGCGGTCCTCTGATCCCGGGCGAGTCTCCGATGGGGTCAGCCTGGCAAGTGGCTGCTCACCGCTTGTAGTCTACCCCATCGGTTGACTCCACACAAGTATAGCTAATAGGGGGCATGTGTCGCCACTTGCCATAATGTGGGCGATAGAGAGGGACCGCTTCAAGAGTGCCTGAAGCGGTCCCTCTCTATTGTTGTAGAAAAACACAGAAATCGTCGGATTAGGGATACAAGAAAGCCGAGATGAACCCCAGATGAACAGGCAGGCGACCAGAGTCATCACTTTGCCAGACAATCCGGCAGTCAGGCAGCTGAGCGAGATGGCGTGCCCCGAAGAGTGTCGAATCACCAGTTGCCAATGCAACCGCAATGTCAAACATGGGCCGAATGGGCTTGTTTCTTGACGTGTGAGCCTAATCAGCCAAGATACTTCAAATCCGAACCTTCGTGCCGTTGACCGGAGAGCCATGTACGAGGATCGATGGTTCCAGTAGTCCTACTACGAGGCGGACGGTCCAGGATTTGTTGGGGTGTGAGCGAAACTGATTCGAGATGGCGGAAGGGGCAGAAGCGCACCAACCCTCCCACCATCTCATGAGGGGACCCCCTCTCAGTGCATCATGGCCGGCTTATTGTCGAAGGTTCCGCCAACTCCCCATCACGGCGGGATGGGGAGGTCGATGGCCCACTGCCAGTGCACCGGCCCGGCCACGGGTGTAGGGAATATGTCGTTAGGCTGCCCGTCGCAGTGTTGACAGCTACGGGGTAGCATCCCCGTACCCCAGGTCCCGAAGAAGGTCGGCAATGATGGCGTCACCCGTGGCATTGGTGTGTATGCCGTCTTCAAGGTAGCCTTCTGGATCTTGATTACCATCTGGACCATTGAACGCCGTATAGACAGGCACCACGAGAGTACCATACTCGACTGCAACCTGGTGAACGATGGAGTTCACTCCTTCAACGCAGGTCTTCTTGTCCTCGAAGAAACCCAGTTCCTTCTGATGCTCGAACTGGAAGTGATAGTCCTCAAAGAGGTGGATGATCGTGTCGTTGGTTCCTCGCAGAGCCAGGATCTCGGCGACAATGGCGCCCAGGTCCCTGTCCATCGCCTCCAATAGGCGATCGCAGCTCAGACCTTTGCTGGTGTATGCGCTTTTAGCTCTCATGCCCCCAGTCCACACCGTTATGACCTCGGCCTCACGCACCAATGCCCGCAGCTTGTCGTCTTTTCGCAGATTGGCCAGCAGCGCATCGCTGTCCTGCCCACCCTCATGTTCGTAGTGCAGGTTGACTTTGATGTCGAGGTCATTCTCGATGTGGTCGGCATACATTCCTGGCCACTGACCCATCCCAGTCCTAGAGTCCCCAAACACGACGAGGTCCCATTCGGTGACCGATTCGGTGACAGTCACCATGGGCGTCACCGTTGGGGCAGGAACAGATGTAGCAGTAGGTGGGATCTGGGTGGGGATGGGAGTAGGTTGGCCAGTCCCGCATGCGGCCAAAAGCACCGAGACGATTGTCAGGCCAATCAGTAGCGGAAACATCTTCTTGTAGTACATTTCACCCTCCTTGTCATTGTCGGTCTGTCTTTGTCATCCTCTCCCTCAGCTCCCGCGCCCGTCTGTCGTCGCAGAAACAGAAAGAGATCGTCCAGGTTGGCAAAGCCATGCCGCTCGCCGCTGCCCGGGCGGGCAAGAGACGCCCGCCAGCCAGCAGCCCCTTCGCCCCGCATCCGCCACAACCTCAGCAGATAGGCCAAGTAGTCGGTTTCCTGTTCTTCCGTGTCCTGTGGGCCTTCGGTCATCGCTACTGCCCTCTCTTCTGTGGTCAGTCTAACACGCGGGCGCTCGGAAAACGATCACAAAACGATCACAGACAGCCATGAGATGCCAGAGTTGAACCCCAGCCCGGTGTGGTGTATAATGGAACCGTTGGCAAGGAGGCTAGGAATTGTCTCTTCTCTCGATCCAGTTATTCGGTACCGTTCGTGTGACCCTCAAGGGTGAGCCAGTCACGCGCTTCGAATCGGACAAGGCGCGGGCACTGCTTACCTATCTGGCCGTCGAAGCGGACCGCGCCCACCAACGAGAGAAGCTGGCCGGTATGCTGTGGCCGGAGTCGACCGAACAGGTGGCCCGCGCCTATCTGCGGCGCCTGTTGGTCAACGTGCGCCAGGCTATCGGCGACTATGAGGCCGATCCCCCACCTCTACATATCACCCGGCAGACGATCCAGTTCAACGTGCTCAGCGACGCTTGGGTCGACGTCACAGCCTTCCTCAGGCTGGTGCACACCCGGGGACTGACAGACCAAGAGACCGTCCAGCAACTGGAGGACGCGGTCCAGCTCAACCGCGGGGGTTTCCTTGAGGGCTTTTCCCTGGCGGGCAGCCCGGCCTTCGAGGAGTGGGCGCTACTCAACCGGGAGCATCTCCATCGCCTGGTGATGGACGCCCTGCGCCGTCTGGCTGAGCGATACGAGAGGCAGGGGGAGTTTGGGCGAGCGTTGCCGCACGCCTGGCGGCAGGTGGAACTCGACCCCTGGCGGGAACAGGCGCACCTGCAGGTGATGCGGCTGCTGGCGCTTAACGGCCAGCGCGGGGCATCCCTGGCGCAGTATGAAGCCTGCCGCCGGCTACTACGAGACGAACTCGGCGTCCAGCCCTCTGCGGAGACGACCGAGCTCTACGAAGCCATCCGCAAAGGTGAGTTGATCGCGCGAACCATGGAGCAGCCAGACGACAGAGCATGGTCATCATTCAAGCCGCCTGCCCCGCTGTACAATCTGCCGTCGCAGGCTACACCCCTTTTTGGTCGGAAAACGGAGTTGGCCGCTCTGGAGGCTCTCCTGGCTGGCGCTGCGGTACGCCTGGTCACGATCACAGGTCCGGGTGGCATCGGCAAGACGCGGCTGGCGCTGGCAGCCGGTGCCCTCCTCTCCGAAGATCAGCGCGCCGCACGGGCCGGACAGCCTGCCCCCGGTTTCCCTCACGGCATTGTCTTTGTGCCGCTGGCCCCTTTGGCTCTGCCTGAAGATCTTGCCCCCGCGATCGCCCAGTCCCTTGGACTGACCCTGCAGAGAGGTCAGGACCAGCTCCTCGACTCCTTGCGTCATAGGCAGCTTCTCCTCATCCTGGACAGCTTTGAGCACCTCTTGACAGGCATTGACTTGCTGATTGACATCATGCGCGCTGCGCCCGGCGTCAAGCTCCTGGTTACATCCCGCGAGCAGCTTCAGTTGCAGGGCGAGCACCTGTTTCCGATCCAGGGTTTGACGTACCCAGGACAGGACCCCACGCCATCTGTCCTTGCAGACATGGATGTGGGCGCTTACGCGGCGGCCTACCCGGCCATCAAGCTGTTCGTCGAGACTGTGCACCGCGTCCAGCCAGGATTCGAGTTCTGTCCAGACGATGCGGTCGTTGTGACGCGCATCTGCCGCCTCGTGGAGGGCATGCCTCTGGCGCTGGAATTGGCCGCGTCGTGGGCTAATAGCCTCTCCCTGGGCGAGATCCTGGCCGAGGCGCGGCAAAGCTTGGACTTCTTGCAGGTGGAATGGCACGATGTTCCCGAGCGGCAGCGCAGCATGCGGGCCGTGTTTGAGGCCTCGTGGCAGCGGCTCAACGAGGCGGAGCAGGTTGTGTTCTGCCAACTTTCTGTGTTTCGGGGCGGCTTCACGCGGGAAGCCGCCGGGCAGGTGGTGATAGGGGCCGAAGCTAGCCCCCAGCGACTGGCGACGCTGGTCCGCAAGTCGTTTCTGCAGCACTATCCGGCTGAGTCGCGCTACCAGATCCGTGAACTGCTGCGCCAATACGGGGCCGAGAAGCTGGCACACGATCCAACTCTTGAGGAAGCGGTGCGTGACGAGCACAGCCGCTATTACTGCGACCTGTTGGGCCAGCAGGAGATGGGCATCAAGGCTGGAGTGCTGCACGAGATCATGCATGCAATTCAGGGCGACATTGAGAATGTACGTGCTGGCTGCATGTGGGCTGCTACTGAGGGGCCGCTACAGCGACTCGAGCAAGCAGTCAACCCCCTGGGCTGGTTCTACTACCGGGGATATGCCAGTTTCCAGCAGGGAGAGATCACCTTCGAGCGCCTTGGCGACGCGTTGGCCGCGGCCGAGACCAGGCCGCCGTCAGGCACACCCCCGCAGCGCACAATGGCCAGAATCCTGGCCTGGCGATCCCTTTTCCGTACGTATGCATATGACCTGCAGACTAGCGAGCGCCTGCTCGATGAGAGCCGGGCGCAGCTCGATGGCCTAGCTCTGGCTGATGAGGACACCGTGTTTGAGCGGGCCCTCATCTCCAACCAGTCTGGCTACAACTATCTTTATGCCGACCCCACAAAGGCCCGGCGGCTTTATGCCGAAGCCCTCAAACTCTATCGACAGATTGGCCACAAGCTGGGCATGGCCGATGCTCTGTTGGCTGTGGGTCGCGCTGATGCCAGACTGGGTGCGCTGGAGGAGGCGCGAGAAGCCATGACCCAGAGCGTCTCTCTATGCCGGGACATGGGCGACCTGGTGAGGGAAAGCGAGTCGGTGGCAGAACTGGGGGCTGTGGTAGCCCTAAGGCAATTCCGGTTTCAAGAGGCGGAAGACCTGATACGGCAGAGCCTGACTCTCGCGCCAGAGACAAACCGCCACGGCGCCGCCTATGGACTGGCAAGTCTCTGCGGTGTGCAACTCCTCACCGGCCAGCTCGTTGAGGCTGAAACCACCGCAACCCAGGGCATCGCTCTCTGGGAGGATCTGGGCTTGCGGGTGTGGATTCTTAGAACTTCGTTTGTCCTCGCCCGGGCCTGCCTGCATGCTGGAGAGTATCGCGCGGCTCGCGACCAGGCAGAGGCTATGGTTTCGCTGGCCCGCGAAATCAGTTGGGTCCGGGGCGTCAGCTACGGGAAGATCGTGCTCGGCGAGGTGGCGCTGGCCAGATCCGCCTTTGCTCAATCATACCAGATCCTGCAAGAAAGCGGGACCGATCTGAAGCAGGCCTCCGCTGATCCGTGGGACGTAAACCCGTCAGCCTGGCTGGGCCTGGCAGCCCGGGGCCTTGAGCGGGAACCGGAGGCGTGGCGACATCTCAGCACCGCCCTGGAATGGGCAGGCCGCAATCACCAATTCTATGAACTGATGGTTGCCCTGGCGGGCATTGCGCTCCTGCTGGCCGACGAGGGAGAGGCCGAACGAGCGATGGAGCTGTATGCCCTGGCGTCGCGCTATCCCTTCGTGGCGAATTCGCATTGGTTTGAGGACGTTGTCGGACGGCACATCGCAGCCGTCGCCGCCACCCTACACCCGCAAGCTGCGGCGGCTGCCCAGGAACGCGGCCGGGGCCGGGACCTGGTGGCCACAGTGGGGGAGCTCCTGGTCGAGTTGGGGCGGAATGCATCTCCGCCACTTTGCGGCGAATCGCCGGCCTAGTGTTGGAGGATCGCTGGAGGGAGAGCCTGCACGAGACATCATGTGTCATCTGGCAGGTTCGCAGCCATCTCTTTGGTCGGTGCAGTCTGAACGTTCTCGTCAGCTGTGGTACATCTGGCTCAAGAGAGTTCAAGCCCCGCAAGGGTGGCGACATGGCGTGCGTTCGAGGTCCCTTGGGGGCATTTTGGTCGCCAGTTAGGACGACATAATAGGAGGAAGAGGTCGGACTCAGGACTTGGGTGCGACCTTTTTCGATCATGGTTAAGTTCGTCTGATGACGGCCGGAGCTATCCAATGCGCCGGGAGGAATAATGTTGCTTGTCTCGCCGAAGCCTAGTTGAGCATCACAATACGCGCTCATTACTTGACCTAAAGAGGATTGTCATCTATACTAGCTCTTGAGGGCACTCGAGTAGGAATACGGACAGATTACCGTTATGCCAAGGAGACGACCCGCATGAATCAAATGCCATTCTGCCGCATCGGTGTCTTCTATGACGGTTCGTACTTTAACTATGCACAGAGATACTTCTATTTCCAGCGCAAGCTGGGCTGGCTGGGTTTCCGACCCTTCCACACTCTCATTGAGAGCTATGTCCGCGCCAAGGAGCAGGGCTACAGCAATTACCGAGTCGTCTATGCTTCTTGGTTTCAGGGGCTATTTCCGAGTGGTGGTGCCACCGAGCAGCAACTGAGGTTTGACCGCAACCTAAACCACGATCTGCTGCATGCCGGCATTATGCCCATGTACTTGCCAGTCTCACAATCAGGGCAAGCAGAAAAGGGGACTGATGTGGCCTTGGCAATTGACGCACTTCAAATCGGGCTGGAAGACAAGATTGATATAGCGGTGCTTGTCAGCGGTGATGGAGATCTTGTTCCACTGGTACGAGCGCTCATGAAACAGGGCATCAGAGTGATGGCAGCCTACTTCGATTATGAAGAGGGAGAACACAAAAGCTTCATCAATGAGCGCCTACTTTCTGTCTGCAACTACGATCTGAACGTCAACCAACTTGAGACCGACAAGGATTTCAAGGCAGTCTTCAAGGGTTTGTTCAGGAAGCCGGAAGCCGACATTGCGACTTGAGGAGTGAACCAGCAGACATGTGGCATGTACTACCGCCCGCGGAATATCGGCTCACTGACCATGCTCGGTTCGAGATGGAACGCCGCGGGATCTCGGAGGCAGAGATTGCACGGGTCCTTTCTGCGCCAGGGCAGTCTGATCTGGTTCGACCAGGGAGGGTGGTCTACCAGTCGCAAATGGAGTTCGAGGAACCTGGAAGGATCTACCTACTACGCGTCTTTGTGGATATTGATCGGCAGCCAGCGGAGGTCGTCACAGCCTACCGCACGAGCAAGGTCGAGAAGTACTGGAAGAGTGAACCATGAGAGTACGATATGACAGCGAGACAGACACCCTGACTGTCATCTTTGCCGATTCGCCTGTGGCCGAGAGTGACGAGGACAAGCCTGGCACCATTCTGGACTACGATGTGTCGGGCAATCTGGTATCCATAGAGATTCTCGATGCATCACGGAGGGTGGGGCTGCCCACGCAAATCGAGTATCAAGTGATGCCAGTTGGTGCGTAGCCAAAGGCCATCATAGGCGCGGCGAAGGGATCATCCTGCTGTCTTGGGGCGTCGACCACTGACCGGCATGGCGCTGCTCAGGTAGATGAGCACCTTGGGTTGGTTTTCCCACAAGCTCTCAGTCCCGCAAGGGTGGCGACATGGTGTGCGTTCGAGGTCCCTTGGACACGCTTTGTCAAGTCCCGCTGTATCCGATGCGCAGGCGCAAACGACGCGGCGATTTACGATAATTGCACCGCGCTTCTGGTACCAACCTTTCCTGGTGAGCCTTTGACTTGCCAAGTCTTCGAACCCCTACAACGGATTCAGGTACACTTCTGTAGAGTTAGGATCTAGGCCGGCGACGCTGAGCACGTTGTTGGATGTGGTAAGACTCGTCGTAGGCCTTGCGGTCTTGCCACATCTTCCAGATGATGGCCAGCCAACGATTGGCTAGCCGGCGGTAGGCATCTGAGTCAGAGCGACAGCGGGGACGGGCATCGCGCCAGTAAGCCAGTGCCCAGCCCGACTGCCGCACTGAGGCCTTGGCGAACTGCTGGGTAATGCGCCGGAATTCGCGATCGCAGCCGCGCCGGAAGATGACGACCTTCCGTTTGCCGCTCTGCTTGGTGACGGGGCAGGTGCCGGCCAGGGCCTGAACGCTGGCCGGAGTAGGAAAGCGATCCCGGTGATCGCCGAACTTAGCCAGGAGCCCTGGTGCCAGCAGCTCCCCTGCACCAGGCAGAGAATCAAAGATGAACGAGTCGGGGTGTTGTGAGAAGAGCTGGGCCAAGGATGAGCGGGCTTCCGTGCGACGGAGTACCTGGGGCAGGAGCAGTTCCGCCAAGATGCGAACCTGGTCACGATAGGCTGCCACCGCGATGGGGTTGGCTTCTGGGGCGGGTTCCATCAAGTGAGCATAACGTCGCGAGATGAGATTCGCCCGGCCATACCGATGTTCTCGACAGAAAGCCTCAAAAGCAGCTCGAGTCAGGCCTTGGGCTTCCTGGGCCGTAGGATAGGCCATGAGGAAGTGGAGGTTGATCTGGGCCGTGAGTTTCCCGAATAGGCCCAGAGCTTGGGGATAGATGCGGAACAGGACGGCCCGTAGTTGGTTGGTCTGCCGCTGGATGGAGCGGCGGAGGAGGTCGATGAGCCGCACTTGAGCCAAGATCTGTTGGGTCAGGGCAGAGTTGGGTTGCAGACGGCGATGGCTATCCAGGTCGGTGTGGAGGATACTGGACAGGAGAGCGGCATCGGTATCATCGGTATGGGCGTCGGTGCTCCGCTGGCGATTGCGGTAGCCTTTCGTGGCTTGGGGTGGGATGAGATAGACGGGGTAGCCGCGGTCGAGTAAGAAATCGACCAGCAAGTTGTAGGCGGTCTCGATGGCGACCAAACACTCGCTGGGAGGCACACCCAACTTGCGCCGTTCGTCGTCGAAGCGCTGGAAACCTTCCAGGGTGTGTTTGAATTCGACCTGGCTCACGATGGCACCTTTGTCATTGCGAATGCACAGGTTATGATGCTGTTCACTCCAGTCAATCCCGAACTTGAACATTGAACGCCTCCTTCGGGTTCTTTGTGCCCATCGGAGCATGCGGACCACCGTGTTCCTATTATGGCGCTCGTAGCGCAGCACGCTTTCGACAGTGCCGTCCGGCTAGCCCGGGGGGACCATCCAAGGGTGGCGCTCGCGGCGCTGGGGGCACGCGGTCCTCTGATCCCGGGCGAGTCTCCGATGGGGTCAGCCTGGCAAGTGGCTGCTCACCGCTTCCAGTCTACCCCATCGGTTGACTCCATACAAGTATAGCTAATAGGGGGCATAGCGAGTTATCGATAAATCGATCTCAGTAGCAGAGGACCGGCTCAGATGGCCGGTCCTTTTGTTCCCAAGGCCCGCAACACCGCTGCCCGATCTGGACAAATCTTGGTTTCTAGGCGATAATGTGTGCATATGGTTCAGGATTTTTGTGTTTTTTGCACACATGAGGAACACCTCTGAAGAGATGCCAGACCATAATGCACTATACCAAACTGCCGAGCAGCAGGCAGGGTACTTTACTGCGGCACAGGCCAGGAAGGCCGGCTTCAGTTCGTCGTTGCTTTCCTACCACCTGGATACCGGTCGCTTTGCCCGGGTGAGGCCACGCGTTTACCGTCTTGTCCAGTTCCCGGCTTCGCCCCACGAGGATCTGTACGTGGCCTGGCTGCAAGCCGGCCCCGACGCCGTCATCTCCCACGACAGCGCCCTGGCGCTGTATGATCTTTCGGATCTCCTTCCCGATCAGATCCACATCACGGTGCCACGGACGGCCTCACGACGGCGACAGGGGCTCCGGCTGCACACCAAGCACCTGGCTCAGGAGGAGGTGACCCGCTACGAAGGGCTGCCCGTCACCACTGTGCTGCGGACGCTGGTCGATGTTGCTGGCGCCGGTTTGGCCGACGAACAGGTTCAGCAGGCCATCCGGGAGGCCCTACGCCGCGGGCTGGTGACTCGAGAGAGCCTGCTCCGGCTAGCTGCCTGTCGCAGGATCCGGCTCGGACGACTCATCGAGGAGACACTGCACAAAGGGGAGCATCGATGAACTACGACAGTGGTGCAAGCTTTCGCCGAGCCCTGGAGGATCGACTGCGCTCTCAGAGCCTGCAAACCGGAGCGCCCCTGGTCCGGCTACGCAAGATGGTCGCCTTTGACCGTTTCCTGGTGCGGCTCGTACAGGACCAGCCCAATGCCTGGGTGCTCAAAGGTGGGCTGGCCCTGCAACTGCGACTTGGAGAGAGGGCTCGGACGACGAAAGACATCGATGTGCTTCTGCTTACTCCTCATGAGGATGTTCATCAGTCATTGGTCCGCGCCGCCCTGTTGGATCTGGGAGATTGGTTCCAGTTCCAGGTGGAACGGTCCCCGGCTGAGGTGCCTGCCGAACCGGTCGGCGGAGTGCGCTTTCAGGTGCAGGGCCTGCTCGACAGGCGGCGCTTCGAGACCTTTCACATAGACGTCGGGTGGGGGGATCGACTGCTTGATACGGTGGAAACCCTGGTCACGCCGGCACTGCTGGCCTTTGCTAACATCCCACCAACCGAGGTCCCCAGTTATCCATTGCCGCAGCAGATTGCTGAAAAAGTCCATGCCTACACGCGGCCGCGTGCCACTGGCGAAGGTAGCCGAGTGAAAGACATGGTCGACATCCTGTTGATCGCCGAGCTCAGACCAATGCACGGACAGGCTTTGGCCCAGGCACTCCAGGCAACGTTCGACACACGCACAACCCACGCGTTGCCCTTGCACCTGCCCAATCCGCCATCCACCTGGGCTGCACCCTTTCGCAGGCTCGCCGAGGAAACCGGCCTGGGTTATCAAACGCTCACTGGTGCCAGTGAAGCTGCCCGGCGTTTCCTCGATCCTGTCCTACGAGGCGAAACATTCGGGCTATGGGATCCAATGACGTGGTCCTGGCAGCCACTGTGATTGACGAGCGCGATGCGATAGAGTATCCCTTTCGGTGGAAATTCACCGAGCGCGTTGGGCAACGTGGAATTCGTGGGTCTCCTGTGCGAGCATGGCATTGATGCCGGTCTCCGAATGATAGGCATTGGCCGCGCGCGTTCGGCAGCGGAGTCTACGATTGAAGCGTTCCAGGCGACTGGTTGCGCGCAGATGCTTGCGTTCCCAGTTGGGGAATTCTTGCTCCAGGGCAAAGTAGGTGACGGTCAAGCGGAAGTCGCGACGCAAAGTTGCGATCGCCTGAGGTTGTGTGTCGCGGTGGGTGCGAACGACTTTGAGATAGCGGCGCAGCATGGTTTGGTAGCGCCGGGCCTCCCATATCTGCCGAAAGTCTTGAAAGACCTTCTTGCGATGTCGTCGGCGCTGCTTGTCAGAGAGGTTCTCTGGTGTGCAGATCGCCTTGTAGATGTTGCGGAGCTTGTGGAAAAGGCACCGTTGCTGCTCAGCGTCAAACCAGACGGTTTGTAAGGCAGAACAGAGTCCCTTGCCACCATCGTGGATGATGAGTTCCAAGCCGTTCTGACCACAGATGCCTTGGGCTTCCAATATCTCGAGGAATTTGACCCACTCTTCAGCGCTTTCACCTTCGCCGAGCCGCCAGAGAAGGATCTCGCAGCGGTCGCTGTCAGGCCAGACACCCATGGCGATCATGATGGGGCACTTGAATCGCCCCTTGACCGGTCGTCTGCGGCCTTTGCGGTCACGACGTACCTCGCCGTTGGCGCGGAGGAGGGTCACCCAGATGGCATCCACCTGCAAGATGGGCGGCACGTCCTCCACCTCGCGGTTGGGATCGAGGTTCTGGAGCTGATGCAGACGATTGTTCAGCGTTCGCAGGGCTAGCGGGCCGATGCGCATCTGTTCCAGCTCCCTGCGCATCTGTCGCAGGCTGATGGCCAAGGCGCCCCATCGTTGAATCTGGATATCCACATCATCCCAGAGCCGTTGATAGGGGCACAACAAGCCATCGAAGTCGATGTGAACACTTCCTCCGCATGCACACCGGACACGAGGCAGGTAGATGGCCAAGGGACCCCACCCTGTGAGCAAGTGCCGTTGCCGAAACCCATTGCGACTGAAGCGATGGCTGGCTTTCGACCCGCAGCGACAACACTTACCTTCTCGACGCAGGCGTCTTGGCACTTTTTTCCGTCGTCGGTGGTAGGGGCGGCCAACAACATGGCAAACAATGGCTACGAGTAGCTCTATGAATCGAAGCTCCATGGTCTGCTGGAGAGTCCCTTCTGCTTCCAGTATTGATTCCTTGAGCAAGTCTCGGGCGTTGACAAGAGTACAACTTTCGGGTATCTTAACCATGGAGCGGCCTCCTCGTAGCTTGGTTTCAGCAACCTTGGCTTACATGGAGTCCGCTCCAATGCCAATTTCCACCGAGTTGTATACACTACCCTCACGCTAACGTGTTTGCTCTCACTGCGAATCTGTGCTATACTGTGGCCGATATCAAGAATCGCGCCTCCAAGAAAAGATTCCGTGACAGGTTTTTGGTAAGTATCCCCTTGGGGGCACACATGTCGCCACTTTATGTAACTATGGCAACCAAGAGGGATCGATTCCAGTACCAGGAATCGATCCCTCTTGTGACTTGAGACCCAAGGCGCAGTCATTGACCAACATAGAAAATGACCTATATCAGCGGAAAACAGCTATTCTGATCCCCAGACATTCAGCAGAATACGTTGCTGTCTTCGACTCGTCAACCTAGCCAACGGCAAGGCGGTTTGGCGACACTGTGTGCCACGAAGAAGACTCGAATCAATCATGTCGCCATCGCAGCCGCAACCTCGAGCAGAGGCCGAATGGGCCGGTATCTTGATGGATGAGCATGTTTGGCCAGGACAGCTCTCCTTGCTGCTCCGCAACCCTGCAGTGCTGGCGCCATGGCGTGCGTTCGAGATCCCTGGGCACCTGGTACCTATACCAGGGTGGAGACTTGGACTTCTTACAGGGGGTAAGACTGCGAGAACAAACAGGGCAGAGGCATGGACATTTCACAGAAGGTAGATCTGTGAGAACTGCCAGAGCATCTCGTCAATCGCCATAGATCCCCTGGCAGTTGGTACCTTGCCTTGCTGGACCTCCAGCAAGGCAAGGTCTATTCTCGCTATTGATGCCTCTGGGCCCCTCACCCAGATTGACTAGCCTCCAGATACACCCAGCAGATGCCGGGCAAGGGCGTGGTACGCCGGTAACGATGTGGGATCGTTGGCCGCATTGCCGGCCACCGGATGCGACGCAAACCGCACAATGACCATTTCGGCCTTGGGGTCGATGTATAGGGCCTGGCCGTGCACACCCCGTGCGCCGAACGCGCCGTGCTCGTTGTGCGTGACCCACCACATGTTGCGGTAACTCCATCCTTCCAGCAGGCTGTAACCGGCCTTGGCGAAGGCGTCCCGGTCACCGCCGCGCTGGATGTCGTCGACGGCGGCCGAGGGCACGATCTGCTGCCCATTGAACGTGCCACCACTGCGGATCATTTCGCCAAAACGCGCCAGGTCGCGCAGGCCCGTGTTTAGACCGCCGCCGGCAAAGGGCGTGCCGATGGAGTCGACGCTAAAGTATGCGTCCTGCTCGGCGCCGAGTCGGCGCCAGATGCGTTCGGACAGCAACTGGGCGGCCGAGCGCCCTGTAACGCGTGCGATCACCCAGCCCAGGGCGTCGGTGTTTGCCGTCTTATAGCCAAAGGCTTCGCCGTGGTTGCCCTGCTTTTTGACCGTCTGCAGAAACTCGTAGTAACTGCGTGGCCCAGTATAGTCCTTTGGCTTGGGCAGCGGGTTGCCCGCGTGCGCATGGGCCCACACTTCCGCGTTGGGGTTGGAGTAGTCCTCGCTGAACTTGATCGCCGTGGTCATATCGAGCACCTGGCGCACGGTAGCATCACCAAAGCCAGAGCCGGCCAGTTCGGGCACGTATTCGCTGACAGGCGCCTCGGCGTCGATCTTGCCTTCAGCGACCAACATGGCCCCCAGTGTGCCGACGAACGACTTGGTCACCGACATCGCACCGTGCTGGCCATCTTCCTTGAGCACGCCAAAGTAGCACTCATAGACGATGCGCCCTTTGTGCAGCACCACGATCCCGTCGGTGTAGTTGGCCGTCAGCGACTGGGCCCAGGTCATTGGCTGCGTGGCGCCGAGGGGGGTGAACTGTAGGGCGTCAATGTCGGCTCGCAGTTCTCGATCGAGTGGGATGGGCGCCTCCAGCCCCCGTGAGACGTTGACCGTGGGCATCAACTGGCGAAAGTTCGAGACGCTCCAACGCATGGCGGGGAATCGGAAGTAGCTGCCATCGTCAAAACGCAGCGTGCGATCGGCAGGCGGTGGGGTGCGGTGACCCTGCTGGTCCTCGCCTGTGGCGGGATTGCGGGCTATGGCGCGAGCGCCGTCGAACACCCCCGCTACTTCTACATACTCGCCTTTGCAGCCATCACTGTGTTTACGCTGTACGTCATTCTCGACGTGGAATACCTGCGCCATGGCTTTGTCCGTCTCGATCAAGTGAATCAATCGCTGGCCAATCTGGCAGACATGATGAAATGAGGAACCGTCACAGGTTGGGGACATGTCCCGCCTCCTGTGTCATTGCCCTCTCAAGGCTGTGTCCTCGGCAGAGCCAGTTCATGGGCATGTTGCCGAGATCGTACCCGGCTAACTGTAGCGGGCTTTTGCCACGAACCCTGGGCTGAGCATCGTCAGAAAAGGGGGTGAAACGGTAGATCTTTTCGAACACGCCGAGGTACACCCTGGCCGTCTCGATGGACTCAAAGCCACAGAAGTTCTGGTAGTGCTGGTCAAAGCGTCGGATCACCATCTCGGTGGCATTGTTCGTCGCTGGGATCAAGTCGTTCTCGACGGAGTTCACCAGGAATGGCCAGTGTTGTTCCAAGAACTCGAACACCCACTCGAGGGCAGGCTCGGTGTGAGTCACCATTTCACGCCTAGCCAACAAGGCTTGGTAGCGAGTCTCAGCCATTCGTTTCGTCTGCACCTGGAAGACCTTCACGATGTCGGTGCGCACGTTCTCCGCTTCTGGATGCTGTTGGGCATAGTCGCGCCCCAACGTATCGCGCAGGTAGCGGCTGATCTCCTGTTCGGCGTGAAACAGGCACTCGTGGTGCTGGGCTTTGGGAAACACCTGCCCAATGACCGGGCCGTAGTCGCGGCGCAGGTCGGTCACGATCACCTTTGGGCGGTAGCCTTTGGTGCGCAAAGCCAGCAAGAAAAGGTGGGCGCTCTCGCGCGTGTTGTGCGGATAGATGGCGATGTGCAACAAGTCGTAGGTGTGCACGTCCACGGCCAGGTAGACGTACATCCAGCGTCGCCTCTTGCCTTCCGGCTTGTCGTTTTTCGGCACCAGAACGTACTTTTCGTCCACGCCGACGATGCCACTGGATCGGACCAGGCCGAAGATGGCGGCCATCGGCAGCAGTTCGTAGCCCCAGGCACTGACCCAACGATAGACTGTCATCTCGCTCACTTGCAAGGCTTGACCGACACGGCGGTAGGTACTGTAGCTCCAGCTGTAGGCCTGGATGGCCATGAGATGCACATCCAACCGGTGGCGGGAGTAGGGCACCAAGCTCGGTGGTAAGTGGGTAAAGGTCTGGTGCATGCACTCAGGATTGCGACAGTAGTAGCGGTAGACGGGCACCTCTTGTAAGTTCCCCTCGGCGTCGTGGTACTTTTTCATCCGCGGCGTGCGGCTCTTGCGCGCAATGTGGGTAGAATGGCAGGACGGACACCGGATCGTGTCATCTTCCATCATCGCCCACTGCCTGAAGATCACCTGCTCCACTTTCAAGAGCCAGGGCAGGGGTTTCAGAGGCAGTGGGGCCTCGACCCCGAGCTCGTGAGCCAGTGCCTGCACATCGGCCAGTGCAACCTGCTCTTCGGGGGGCACAGATTGGCCTGTTTCCAGGCACATCTGTAGCTGCTGGACCAGGCGAAGCAGTTCTTGCACCACCCACTCCTCACGCAGGCGAAAGGACTCCTTGGTCCAGTGGAAATGCTTGTGCAACTCGGGGCGCAGGACGGACCAACCGTTCTGCTCGATGGCCTGACGGACTTGACGGTGACTGAGCGCCACGTGTTGGCGCTGCAAATGATCATACACTTGATCCTGGCTCCAATGTGGAAAGGTGGCACACACCGTAGCCACACGGCGGACCAACTCGGGTGTCAAAATCTCCGGAGTAAACTGGCTGAAAAGCTCAGGCCACGCGCCGCGATGCCAATAGCCCTCAATCCGGCTGATGTTCGGATGCGGCACCCCAAACCATTCCGCAGCCTGGACCTGGCGCACGAAAGGCGTGCGCCCATCCCGTGTTCGCCGACTGCCACGTGGCTGGTCCGGCACATCCAGCAGCCTCAAAAACAGCATCAACATCCGTGCTCGAAAAGGATGATCGCCTGATACCTGGATCGTGAAGTGGCCGCACAGGGTAGCCTGGTAGCTACCGTCGTCGTCGCGCTTCACCTCAACCCACGGTCCCTCTCGGCCATAGTACTGGCAGCCAACCCCAAACAGGATAGGTGTGCGGAGCACACAAGAGCTGTCTCCCCCTTGCCTGCCTTGTTTCAGCACCAACGCCACGGACAGCACGATCATCACCCGTTGTCCTTGCCACAATAGCCCATGCCCGGCTCGCCAGAGCGCCTG
Source organism: uncultured Chloroflexia bacterium (assembly GCA_963700285.1). Classification (GTDB taxonomy): domain Bacteria; phylum Chloroflexota; class Anaerolineae; order JAAYZQ01; family JAAYZQ01; genus CAWANP01. Next base: position 1,794,306 of record CAVOXA010000010.1, read on the forward strand.
ATGGTGTAGTTCCGGCCAGAACGTGGCCATGAGCTGCCACAACCACAATGCCCACGGCCAGCACATGATCCCAATCGGCCATCGCTTTCCGCCCAGGGTCCACAACGTAGCAAGCAGAAGGCTGCGCATGAAGGGCTGAGACCAGCTCTGGAGCCCATAGCGCCACACACGCCCCACGCGATCGCGGAGAGAACAACAAGCGCGCCGCGCTCTTCGCCCCGAAGCTGCCGTGAACAGGCTCGGCATGACAGGTGGACAGGCAACCCAGCCAGCTTGGCTTTCCACAGGTCGGCCGACCAAGGCCAGAATCAAGAAGCTGAGAAGTGCTAACGCGTGCCAGGATTGTTGCTTGAAGGGGCATTTCGTGGTATGCTGTCTGTGGGCCATTTCGCGAACCTCGGTGCTTTGTTCTCTAGCAAGTACAGTGTACCATAGGTTCCGGTTTGGCCCACGTTCATTGTGGGCAAGGACAATGCCAGTTCAGCAACCCTAGCACTAGCTAATCAGCACGTTTCATACAGTTTATACTCGGTTTCACATCCCCAGCCTGAGACGCTCACATGGGACACCATTTTGTCCCGATGGGACACGAAATGGGACACCAATCTGCCAAGATGGGACACAAAGGGACACCAACGGACACCAAAATGATGTCCATTGGTGTTATGGTCAGAGGCCAGTAGAGGGGTCTCTAGACGGTTTTTGGGCGCTGAGCGGCCGAAAAACCGGGTCAAGGTCGCAAAAACGGACCCGGAGCCATTTTGCGATTCTCGCTGGTTGTGGTATACTCCTTCCTACAAGTTTTCAGTCCTGCAAGGGTGGCGACATGGTGTGCGTTCGAGGTCCCTTGGGGGCATACCTGTGATAAATAACAGGGTGAGAACCTGGGAGATCTGACAGGAGACAACCCTGCAAGAGGTCCCAGATAGGCCGACCCAGTTGATCGAGGACCGGCTTGCCGTCTGAAGGGTACGGAGGCATGGCAAAGGAAGTACTATTCTTGGTCGAAGATGCGGACGAAGGCGGATATACTGCTCGTGCCTTGGGCCACTCTATCTTCACCGAAGCTGATTCATGGGACGAACTGAAGGTAGCCGTTCGAGACGCCGTGCAGTGCCACTTCGATGAGGGGGAGCAGCCGGACCTGATCCGCCTGCATGCCGTCCGCGAAGAAGTTGTGCCGGCATGAGGCTGCCGCGAGATCTCAGCGGCGACCAACTGGCGGTCCTACTCAGGCGCTACGGCTACGAGGAAACGCGCCAGACAGGCAGTCACATGCGTCTGACCACAACGCAGGAGGGTGAGCATCACGTTACGATTCCGCGTCACAGTTCACTGCGGGTCGGCACATTGAGTGCCATCCTCAGCGATGTGGCTGAGCATCTGGGCATCCCGAAACCTACGCTGGTGGAGACGTTGTTCAGCAAGTAAGTGCGTGCCTAGCGCCATAGTGTAGCCCAGCAAGGGTGGCGACATGGTGTGCGCTCGAGGTCCCTTGGGGGCACTAATCAAAAACCTATCGCGCGGGGGAACGTCCAAGTGAGCGTTCCCCCTTCTTGTGTGCCAGGCATGTCGTGTATCTAGAAGGTGCAAGTCCTCTGCGGGCCGTGATGACCGGAACCGCTAGCCGAAGCAAGGGTGTCCGCCGCGAGGCGGAATCTGAAGGAAGCGGCCTGCCGGAAGGCAGGGAGGCAAAACTCGGACCCGACGAACAGAAACCGGATAGAAGGCCCGCACGGCGGGGTAACCCAGCAATGGATGGGGAGGCCCGATAGTCATCCGGAACGCTGCGGGGGTAAATCCGGCGGGGACCGAGGGAAAGAGACACGACTTACCCTGGGAGATCTCTGCATCTGTCTGGACGAACCAGACTACGGCGACGGCAACGGCGCAGGAGGGGTGCAGAGAAGTCAGCAGAGGCCATAGTAGTCCGCGAGAGCGGACGAAGGGCCGAATCTTCTACGGCAAGGAGCAGACGGAGAGACTCGATGGATGTGGAGCAACAGCAAGGCACGTGGAGCCAGCTAAGCCTCTTTGAGGTAGAGGAGGGCAGCGTGCGCCCCGGCGCGAGCGGCGAAGGCGGAACCGGAACTGCTGCGTTCGAGGAGTGGCAAGCATCCACGGCGTTGAACCGGGAGCGAGCCTTGAACGTAAAGAAGAAATGGTACATTCCGACCGTGGGTGCCGAGTTCGTGTGGCGAATGGAAGATGTCCTTGACGTGTACGCAGCACCCATTGATCCGAAACGGCCACGGGTTTGCTTTGACGAACATCTGGTTCAACTGATTATTGAGAAACGACAGCCGCTGCCAGCAAAGCCTGGCCGCCCAGAACGGTACGATTACGAATACCAGCGCAATGGTACGCGCAATCTCTATGATTTTCATGCCTTGGCTTGGTCAGCGTCATGTCAGAGTTACAGAACAGCGAACCAAAGTTGACTTTGCTCATTGCATGAAATACTTGGCCGATGACCTTTTGCCTGAAGCTGAAAAGATCGTGGTCGTTCAGGATAACTTGAATACCCATAGCCCTGTCTCTCTCTACGAGACTTTCGAACTGGCAGAGGCGAAACGCATTCTTGATCGATTGCAGTTTCATTTCACACCCAAGCATGGTAGCTGGCTGAACATGGCCGAGATCGAGATCGGAGTCTTGTGTGAGCAGTGTTTGGACGACCGCATTCCTGATGATGAAACGTTGGGCCGTGAGATTGCAGCCTGGGAAAAAGCTCGCAATGAACAAGGCGCGACTGTCAATTGGCAATTTACATCCATCGATGCTCGCAACAAGCTCAGACGCCTCTACCCGATTATATCAGAATCACTTTGAAAAGATACTAGTGTCAGCCTGATCCCTGTCGGGGTTTGTGCATGGTGATCGCCTGAAGGTACTCGGTTCTCAAGCCAGAAGGAGACGTGTCATGGTAAGCAATCCTGTCCATCCGGCAGACGAAAATGACGAGCAGGTACCTTCGGAGGACCTGGCTGCTCGCCGCCGTGGTCTGCTGGCCCGCCTGGCCATTGAGCGCGCTGGCTTGCTGGCGCAGATCCTGGGGCTGAACGACAAGGCCCTCACTGAGGCGCCAGCCCTTGGTAGCTGGACCATCAAGGACATCCTGACCCACATTGCCGCCTGGGATCGCTGGCAACACCAGGCCATGAGGGCTTTGGTGGAGGGCCAGCTCCCGGATCTGTCGGCTGCGGAAGACTATCATGCTGCCAATGATGCCTTTGTTGCTCAATGGCAGGATCAGTGCTTGGCCGATGTCCTGGCTGAACTAAAGGCCGCCCGGGAAGACTGGGTTGCCTGGCTGGCAGCTCTGCCTGAGGGCGAGTTCTTCCAGCGCCGTTCCCATGATGGCAACGACTGGTCCTTCGACGGCCCTCAGATCCAGGTGATGTGGCAGCACGACTCCGAGCACGCCGAGGAGATCTCGACCTGGAGCGTGGCCGGCGCGTGGAACGGGAGAACCGGCCCCAAAGCGGTCCTGCTGTCCGCGCTAGATGCCGCCCGCCAGGAACTATTGGCCTGTGCTGACCTGGTACCCATCGCTGAGCGGAATTCGCGTCCTGTGTGTGGTGTATGGACGCTCAAGGATGTACTTGGCCACATCGTTGACTGGGAGCAGGTCGGCGCACAGGGATTGCGCGACATGGCGGGCGGAACAGCACCTCAAGTCAAAGTGATCGACGATATTGAAGCCTGGAATCAGATCCATGCTGGCCTACGCCGCGATCAACCGTGGGAGATGGTGTGGGCGGACCTGCATGCTGTCCGCCAGGCGCTTCTGGAGGTCCTGAGCCGCATGGATCAGGGCGCATTGGAGTGCTCATACCCTTTCCCGTGGGGACCTCGGGGTACTGCATACCAGTGGCTGACGGTCTTTGTAGGACATGATCAAGAGCACGCGCAAGACCTGTGGCCCGGTGCGCCGGGGCAGTAGTCTGGCAACAGGGCAAGCACGAGTGATCCCAAAGCCCCGATCGACTGTGGCCGATCGGGGCTTCTGAGTGTTCTCATCAGATTGCGCCACCCAAGCAGTGGAGCAGCACGGCTCTATCCCCCAGATACCACAGCGATGAGCTTGATGATATCGCCATTTTTGGTCAAGGTGGCATCGTTGATCAGTTTCCCATCTCTGAGAGCCAAGACGGACTCGGGGTTGATCCCCGCCTTCTCGACGATGTGCCGTATCGTGCTGCCGGCAGTGGCCTGCCAGGTTTTGTCGCGATAGATGACCGTGACCATGATCTGCCTACCTATTTGCCGGGACACTGGCTGGCGATGCTAGGATCGATGCCCTTGTTGCCGTAGGCCTTGTCAAAGTGGTTGCCAAAGTCGCACGGCCAGCTTCTGCGCCCGGAGGTCAAAGGCTTCCTTGTCCTCCCAGGTGTTGCGCGGGTTCAGGATCTCGCTGGGTACGCCGGGGCAGGTTCGCGGCACCAGGATGTGGAACAGCGGATCCTCGTCGTACTCGACGTCCTCCAGCTCTCCGCTGAGCGCGCAGTGGACGATGGCCCGGGTGATGTCGATGTCCATGCGCGCGCCGACGCCAAAGGGACCGCCGCTCCAGCCGGTGTTGACCAGGTAGACCTGCGAGCCATGCTTCTTCATCCGCTCACCCAGCATCGAGGCGTAGACGTCGGGGTTGCGGGGCATAAACGGCTCGCCGAAGAAGCGGGAGAAGGTGCTGACCGGATCGACGATGCCGGTCTCGGTGCCGGCCAGCTTGCTGGTGTAGCCCATCAGGAACCAGAGCATGGCCTGTTCCGGCGTCAGCTTGGCCACCGGCGGCAGCACGCCGTTGGCGTCGGCAGTCAGGAACAGGATCGTCTTGGGATGGTCGCCCACGGGCGGGGTCTTGATGTTGCGACAGAAAGCTCAGGGGATAGGAGGCCCGCGAGTTGGGCGTGTAGCGCTCGTCGTCCACGTCAAAGTCGCCCCAGGGGTACATCATGCAGTTTTCGACGATGGCCCCATGTTCCAGGTAGGGTGCCTCGTGGAAGACGGCATGCCAGATCTCGGGCTCTTTGTCCTCGCGGAGGTTGATCAGCTTGGCGTAGCAGCCGTTCTCAAAGTTGGCGATGCCGTTGTCGCTCCAGCCGTGCTCGTCGTCGCCCAGCAGCGCCCGGCGCGGATCGGCCGACAGGGTCGTCTTGCCCGTGCCCGAAAGCCCCAGCAGCAGGGCAATGTCGCCGTCAGGCCCCTCGTTGGCCGAGCAGTGCAGGGGCAGGATGCCCTCGCCTGGCAGCACATAGTTCATCACGGTGAACATCAGCTTCTTGACGCTGCCGGCATAGGCCGAGCCAAAGACGACGCCCAGCCGCCGGTCAAAGTCCATGGCCACGGCCATGTCGGAGGTCCGGCCATCGGGCAGCTTGCGCAGCCGGCCCTCGTACCGGTCGCGATCCAGCTTGTCGTAGGGCACGACGACCAGGGTGAAGCCCCGGTCGGCAAAGACGCTTCGCTCGATGTCGGCGGGCACCGGCCGGAACATGTTGTCGGTGAACAGCGCCGTCAGCGCCCAATCGCTGACCATCTTGACCGGCAGGGCGTAGGACGGAATCGGCCACCAGCACCCGGTCGGTGACGTACAGCCGCTTCTTGGCGGAGAGCACCTGGAGCGCATCCTCCATGAGCATGTCAAAGGTCTCGGGCTCCATGGGGATGTTGTTGGGCGAGTCCCAGTCGATGTTCGCCCTCGCTCTCCGGGCGGCGGACGATGTAGGTGTCTTTGGGGCTGCGTCCGGTGGACTCGGGCGGCGTCCAGGTGGCCAGCGCGCCATTGGCGCTGACGATGGCTTCCCGGTTCTTGACGGCTTCCTCGATCATGACACTCCTGGCGGATTGTCCAGGACATCGGGGTGCTTCTGCAACAAGCTGAGCTATTCTTCTCTTGAATTCCACGTCTAACCTCCATTGGTTTCAGTGAGCGACTTGGGTCTGGGTTGCTGCTCCCGCAGGCATGCTTCTACCAGGAAAAGAGTTCGTTGCCCGCCGGGTACGCCGCCGGGTACCACCTTGCCCGGATTCAGGATGTTCTTGGGATCCAGCGCCTGCTTTGATGCCGGCCATCACGTCGATGGACAGCGGCCCGATGTCCTGCTCCAGAAAGGCCAGCTTGAGATTGCCCACGCCATGCTCACCCGACAGGGTGCCGCCCAGCCGCACCGAGACGTCAAAGATGTCAGCCGCGGCCTTTTTCATCTTTTCCACCTGTGCCGGGTCGCGCTTGTCAAAGAGGATGTTGGGATGCAGGTTGCCATCGCCGGCGTGGCCAAAGATGGCGATGGGGATGTCGTGCTTGCGCGAGATCTCTTTGATGGCCGCCACCGCATCGGGGATGGCGCTGCGCGGCACCGAGATGTCCTCACCCAGCTTGTTGGGCGCCCGCCGGGCCAGCGAGGGGCTGATGGAGCGCCGCGCCGACCAGAGGGCGGCCCGCTCCTGCTTCGGTGCGGGCCACCTCCACGTCGCGGGCGCCGGTCGCCCGGCAGATGTCGGCAATGGCCTCGATCTCTTTGAGCACCGACTCCTCGTCCATGCCATCCGCTTCGATGATGAGCATGGCCTCCACGTCCAGCGGCAGGCCCAGGTGCATGGCCTCCTCGATGGTGGCGATGGTCGTTTCGTCCATCAGCTCGATGGTCGCCGGCATGATGCCGGCGCTGAGGATGTTGTTGACGCACCGGCTGGCATCGGCCAGCTTGGGAAAGATGGCCTTGGCGGTGCGGGCCACCTTGGGCAGGGGGATCAGCTTCAGGATCAGTTCGGTGATGACGCCCAGCGTCCCCTCCGAGCCGACAAAGAGCTGGGTCAGGTTGTAGCCGGTCACATTCTTGATGGCCTTGCCGCCGGTCTTGAGCACGCGCCCATCGGCCAGGACCACCGTCATGCCCATCACATAGTCGCTGGTGACGCCGTACTTGAGGCAGCGAGGCCCGCCGGCGTTGCAGGCCGCATTGCCGCCCAGCGTGCTCTGCTTGATGCTGCTGGGATCGGGCGGGTAGAACAGCCCCTTCTTGGCCACCGTGTCGGCCAGGTCCTGGGTAATCACGCCTGCCTGGGCCGTAGCGATAAAGTTCACCTCGTCGATCTCGAGGATGCGATTCAGGCGGCAGGTATCCAGGACCATGCCGCCGATCCAGGGGGATCGAGGCCGCCGCCAGGCCGGAGGCCATGCCCCGCGGCACCACCGGGATCTCTTCGCGCCAGGCGACCTTCATCACCTCGCTGACCTGCTCCGTCGAATCGGGGCGGACCACGATATCGGGCCGCTGCTCGGCAAAGGTGCCATCGTAGGAATAGGCCACCAGATCTTCGGGCTCAGTCAGCACGTGCTTCTTGCCGACGATGGTTTGCAGTTCTTTTAGGATCTGTTTTGTCGATCATGAGTCCTCGTTAATCCTTCTTCGCATTCCGATACGCCTGGGCCAGCAACTGGCTGGGATGGACCACCTTGGCCTCCAGGCCCCGCCGCTTGACGCCCAGGGTCAACTGCATCTGGCAGCCGGGGCAGCCGCTGGCGACGATCTCGGCCTCGGTCGCGGCCACGTTGTCCATCTTGCGTCTCCAGCACGCCCACCGAGGTGTGATAGTGGGTGATGAGCTGCGTGCCGGCCGAGCCACAGCAGGTGTCGGCCCCCTCCATCTCGACCAGCTCGACGCCCGCGGCCCGGAGCATCTCGCGGGGCTGCTCGCGGACGCCCTGGGCCCGGCACAGGTGGCAGGGATCGTGGTAGGTCACGCGGGCATCCACCTTGCCCTCGGGCGGGCGGATGCCGATCTCGGCCAGGAACTCGCTGATGTCGCGCACCTTGGCGGCGAATTCCTTGGCCCGCTCGGCATAGTCGGGATCGTCGGCCAGCCAGTGGGGATACTCTTTCAGCGACGAGCCGCAGGTGGCACAGTCGGTGACGATGGCATCCACATTGAGCCCCAGCAGCAGGTCGATGTTGTGCCGGGCCATCTCCCGCGCCTTCGTCCTTGAAGCCATAGCCGACCATGGGCATGCCACAGCACTTGACCTTGGCAGGGGATGACCACGTCGCAGCCGTTTTCGGCCAGCACCTCGACCGTGGCCTTGCAGCCCTCGGCCATCATCACCCCCTGGACGCAGCCCAGGAAAGTAGGCCACGTGCGCCCGCCGCTCTCCCTTGGCCAGAACCACGTCGGGCAGTTGGTGGCGCGTGCCGCGCAGCGGCAGATTGTTGGGCAGCATCCGCTCCATGTCGCGCAGTTGCGAGGGCAGGATGCTGGTCACGCCGACGGCATTCACCACCTTGCGCAGGCCGCTGCGCTCGTAGAGCGCCACCGGCTTGGTGAGCAGCTCCAGCAAGCCGGTGCGGGGAAAGATGCCGCGGAAGAGGATCGGCTTGAGCGGCGGCGTCGGCGTGGCCTGGTGGATGGCATAGCGGGCCTCCAGGCACAGGTCGGCCGGCTTGATGCCCACCGGGCAGATGTCGTTGCAGGCCAGGCAGTCCAGGCAGCGGTACATGTGGTCCTTAAAGTTCGGGTCAGGTCCAGCTCGCCTTCGATGGCCTTGGCCACCAGGGCCACCCGCCCCCGGGGCGACTCGGTCTCGCGCAGGCTGTCCTTGTAGGTGGGGCACACCGACAGGCACAGCCCGCAGCGGATGCAATAGTTTACGTCTTCTTGGGTTGGGCCTTCAAACCCATCCCAGGCGGATTTCGGTGTCTTCTTCCATATCTTCTGTCTCATCTTTCTAGGCTGCAATGATCACTTGCGATCCCGGCCATCGTGACCCTATGTCCTGCACAATCGGCAGCGTCAGCAGGGCATGGGGCACGACCAGCACGTCCAGGTCGTCGCCCAGCTTCTCGCTCGGCCATGGCAAAGGCGGCCTCCATCGTCGGCGCGGCCAGGAACTTGGCCGAGCGGATCAGCGTCCGGGTCCTCGGCGCCGACGATGATCACATCGTTCTGCTCCAGGACCTTGGCCATGACAAAGGCCCGCTGCTGGCCCGGCGGGTAGCCGTTCTGCCGGGCGTCATCCAGGATGAACTGCACATCGGGGGCGTCCTGCATCGCCTTCAGGAAACGCTGCTCGCCCACGCCATCGCCTGCGCCCTCGTCGCACGGCGCCGGGACGATGAAAACGCCGCCCGGCTTGACCACCGGCGTCGGCCCAAAAAAGAGATAGCTGGCCGCCCGGCTGGCCTGGTAGAGGTTGGCATCCTTGGGATAGCCCACCCCGGCCACGGCCACGTCGTACTGCTGCGGCACCGGCACCTCGTAGAGCGTCTTGGCAAAGGCGACCAATTCCTTGAAGGTCGCCTCCGGCTCGCCGGCCCGGACGTAGACCACCCGCTTCTGGTCGTCCTGCACGACGTTGACGATGAAGCGCAGGCCGGCCCGCCGCGCCGCCTCGGTGACCGCCTCGTGGAAGGGGTTGCCCTCGATGCGGCCCAGGCGCGTGCCGGGATGGTCGATCATCTGCGGGCCGTGGGTGTAGGCGATCATCGCCTCGCCTGCCGCGCCGACGGCCAGCGTCTTGCGCCCGCCCGAGTAGCCGGCGTATTGGTGCGGCTCGACGATGCCGGTGGCGATGAGCAGGTCAGCCTCGTAGGCCACCCTGTGGACCGACAGCGGGATGCCGCTCTCGGTCGTGCCCAGGTCCACCAGCGCGTCGGGGTTCAGCGGCTCGTTGTCGATGACCCGGTAGCGGTCGACCACCGCCTGGCCCAGCTTGGCGACCTTTTCCTCGGGCGTGCTGGGCCGGTGCAGGCCGATGCCGCACAGCAGGGTGATGTCCTCGTCGCGGACGCCGGCGGCTTCCAGCTCGGCCAGGATGGGCGGCACCAGCAGATGGTCGGGGCTGGCGCGGGTGATGTCGGTAAAGACGATGCATACCGTGTCGCCCGGCCCGGCCAGCTCGCGCAGCGGCGGCGAGTTGGTGGGATTCGCCACCGCTTGCGCCACTGCCGCCGGCACATCCTCGATGGGCGGCGCGGTCTTGGATTCGATGACGGTGCCCCGCCAGCCAGGGGGCAGGTCGAAGGTCAGTTCTCCCTGTGTCAAATGGGACTGTATGTACATACTCCACTTCTCTCTCACAAACACACAACGCCCTGGCTTGACAGGGCGTCACTAGCAACACCGTCACGCAAGCCGCCGTTGGCCTGGAAACTTTGTGCTATCGATTCACATTATACCACAGCCTCAAACTGCTCACAAGAACCACGGGCTCCAAGGCTTGAGAACCTTCAAGGTCGTCATTCTCCCGCTTGAACCCTGCCCCGCGCCCTGCTTGTTCTCACTCTCGCTTCCGTTTTTCCTGCAGTCGCTTTTCCCGCGAGGCTGCCGTGGGGCGTGTTGGCTTTGCGGCGTTTGCGCCGCTTCAGCGCCTGTTGCATCAGGGCCTGGAAGCGCTCGACGACCTCTTCGCGGTTGCGCCACTGGCTCCGCTCCGACTGGGAGATCAGGTGCAGCACGCCGGCCGAGTCCACGTAGCCAGCCAGCCGCTTCAGCACCCGCGCCCGCTGCTCGATCGCTCAGGCTGGGCGAGTTGGCAACGTCAAAAAGCAGTTCCACCCGCGTGGACGACTTTCTGGACGTGCTGACCGCCCGGCCCGCTGCTCCGCGAGAAGCGAAAGCGCAGCTCGTCCTGGGGGATGCTCACCTCGTCGTTGATCTGCAGGACTCGTCGTTCATCATGCCGACGAGGCCGCCAAGCGCATCAGGACCGGCAAGATCGATCTGGCAGTCAACTCATATGCCTCGCGTGCTTCGGCGGTCCCGCGCCCATACCTGCCTCTGGCAGCGCTACCCGCTAGACCAGCTGGCCGGGCTCCTGGCGCGTGGCTTCCACTCGGTCGGGTTGCCCCAGTCGGCGGCTTTCCAGGGCATGTTCTCCGGCTGGACCAGCGGCAGCATCTCGCGGAAGAAGGCCAGCCGCTCCGGGCCGGTCATGGGCGTAAAGCTCTCGGCCACGGCCAGGTCGGCCTCCAGTTCGGCCATCGTCGAGCAGCCGGCAATGACCGTCGTCAGCGGCAGGGCCAGGGCGTAGCGCAGGGCGCGGTCGGCCACGTGGGCCAGCTTCTTGTAGCCAAAGATCTTCATGCCGATCACGCCCACGCCCTTCTGCGCCGCCACCGGCAGAAACTCTTCGGCAAAGCTGTAGATAAAGTGATCCAGCACCGAGACCGCCACCAGCGCCGTGTCAAAGGGAAAGCGGCGCAGGGCTTCGATCTGCACCTGGGGATCGGTGTGGCCGCTGATGCTGATGAAGCGCACCAAGCCCTCCTCGCGGGCCTGGATCATCGCTTCCAGGGCGCCGCCCTTGCCCGTCATCTGGTCCAGCCGGTCAAAGCCCCAGACGTTGTGCAGCCGCCACTCGTTCACGTGGTCGGTCTGCAGCCGCGTCAGGCTCTCTTCGAGCTGGCGGCGGGCGCCGTCGCGGGTGGTGTCCCACGTCTTGGTGGCGATCCACATCTCATCGCGGCGGTGCTTGGCCACCATGCCCACCCGCTCCTCCGATTGGCCCTGGGAGTAGACCCAGGCCGTGTCAAAATAGCGGATGCCCCGGTCCAGCGCCGTGTTGAGGATTTCGATCGGCCTGGTCCTCGGTGCAGCCCTCTTCGTCCACGACGCGCTGGGCGCCAAAGCTCAGGATGGGGAACGACTCGCCGGTTTTGCCCAAAGGGTCGTGTTTCCATGCCATCACCCTCCCTCATAGAATGATCATCAATGCACTATCCACATGTCCAGATCGCTCGGCTTCTCCCGAGACCTGACTTCCGTCGTTGAGTATAACACAGCCAGCAGAGTGCGTCAAAACCAGGTCCCGCGCTTAGGTTGGTTCCAAGAACTCGCTACTGAAATTGAGGGAGGTAATCCGCATACTCGGCCAGATACGCGTCGAGGATCGCCCGGGCAGTGTCCACGTCGTTGATGCAGGGATCCAGCAGAAGCGCCTGGAGTGCCGTCTGCCGGTCGCCGGTGGCGGCAGCGTCCACGGCCAGGCCGGCCACGGCGATCTCGCGACGGCACAGTTCGGCGACGGCTTCGGGCAGGGGGCCGATGTTCAGACCACGAATGCCCCAGCCGCCCACCAGCGCCGGTACTTCGACAATGGCCCCATCGGGCAGGTTGGCGATGTGCCCCTGGTTGGGAATGTTGACAGCCGATCGGTAGATCTCATTCCCTCCCGTCAGCCCCTCGATGATCTCTACCGCCCCTTCGCTCTCCACATTCTTCAGAGCGTCTACAGGCGCTTCGCCTGCAGCCATGGCGGCAATGGATAGCCACTGCTCATCGCGCTCATCGCTTGGCCCGCTCCCAGTCGTAGAGGTGAAGGTGATACTTTTCCCAGGGCCGGGTCTGTGGATCGTGGCACCAGGGCAGGTACTCGGCCAGGTGGCTGTCGCCGGGCACGGGACACAGGCCGGTGGCCTGGAAAACAGCGCGGGTGAGCGGCTCAAAACCGGCGGGCAGTGCCATCAATGCCTGGCGGAAGGCAGGGTACAGGTCCTCTCCACTGCGCCGGTCCGCAAGATCCAAGATCCAGGTAAAGTGGTTGAGTCCGGCCGCCTTGATGTCGACCAGTGGTTTCACCTGGTCGGCCACATAGCCCGCCTTGGGCCAGATGTCGGGGTGGGCGTTGCTGCTTGACGCCGGGCGGCACGTCAATGCCCAGGCGATCGGCCAGCGCCACGCCGACCATCATGTAGGCGATGTTGATCTGGTGGCACAGGCCCACGGTCTTGATGCCGGCTGTAGCGACTCACGGCCAGGCACAGGCGCGGCAAAGGGTTGGTGAAAGTTGATGAGCCAGGCATCGGGGCACAGGCGCTCCATGTCGCGGGCGATGGCCAGCATCTCAGGCACCTGGCGCAGCGTGTGGGCCAGGCCGCCGGGGCCGCCGTTTTCGCCGTAGGGCTGGCGCACGCCAAACTGGAGCGGAATCTCCCAGTCGCGCTGCCAGAGGCCCTCGCGGGGGCCGGCCTCGATGGAGACGATGACAAAATCGGCGCCGGGCAGGACCTGTTCGCGCTGCTGTCGAGCTTTCGATGGTCAGGCCGGCGTCCCATTCGCGGTTCAGGCGACGGGCCAGCGCGTCGATCAGGGCCAGCCCCTCGGCGTTGAGGTCCACCAGGGCCAGGGTGCCGCCCCGCAGCCGGGGACTGCGCACCAGCGTGGCCAGCGTCCCCAGGCCAAAGATGGCGCTCCCCGCGCCGATGATGACAATGCGAGTTGGCTTGCTTGGTTCCATAGACGATTCCTCTCCGCAAGCATGTTGTTACAGGCGCCCATTGTAGCCCCGAGCACCCAAGAAGTCAACCAACCCCAATGGCCTGTCGCAATGAAGAACACGGGAAGGTGGAACGTCGCCGAGGGGTGGCCGGGGGGTGACCAGCTGGCGAAACAGGCTGCCCTTCTCCATCAACTGGGCAATCTGTACTGGGGTATTCTTTATTGCTGGTGGGGGGCAGGCTACGACTGCGTGGGTCCTGACCGTCAGCAACAGGTGCCGTGAAGTGGCTTACCGAAAAGCGTGGCAGTGCACCGCGGTACACTGCCACGCTTGGGGTACGATCACCGATGTCTAGGCCTGGTCCAGCATCTTGCCATAGGCGAACAGGTCGCCGGCCTGGTAGATGTCCATCTGAACTTTGGACAGAGGCTCGGCCTGGAGGACCTGCTGGCCCTTCAGCACCATCTCACCTGTCTCATAGTCGATCTCGACCTCGTCGCCGTTCTTGAACTGGCCATAGATCTGGCTCAGATCCGGCAGGACGACGATGGGAAAGCCGCTGTTGATGGCGTTGCGCTTGTAGATGGCGCCATAGCTCTCGGCGACGATGGCGCCAACGCCCAGCGCCCGGAAACAGTCGACCGCCTGCTGGCGACTGGAGCCGGCCCCAAAGTTCACGCCGGCCATGACAATATCGCCCGGCCGCGCCTTCTGAGAAAAATCCTCCCAGCCCTTGAGGTTGTCCAGGGCGTACTGGCCCATCTCATCGACGTCGGTGATGTGCAGGTAGCGGTTGTGGAAGATCATGTCCGTGTCGACATCGTCGTACAGCTCGCCGGAAGGGGTGGTGAGCACCCAAAGACGGCCCTTGACTTCTGTATCTTTCATCTGCTCCTCCTACCCCTCCGGTACCGTGATCTCGCCGGTGAGGGCGGCCCAGGCCGCCACCGCCGGGCTGGCCAGGTAGTTGTCGCCCGGCCCCTGCTTGCCGGCAAAGTTGCGGTTGCTTGTCGAGACCTGCACCTGGCCCTGGCCCACCATGCCGATGTGGCCGGAGGCGCAGCCGCCACAGCCGGGATTGCTCACCACAAAGCCAGCATCAAAGAGGGTCTGCAGCACACCCTCTTGCAGCATCTGGCCATACACCTCGCGGGTTGCCGGCACGGCGGAAGCCACCATGCCTGGCGCGATATGCTTGCCCCTGACAATCGCTGCGACGGCGGCAAAATCCTCGTAGCGGCCGTTGGTACACGAGCCGACAAAGATCGAATCGACCCTGGTTCCGGCCACCTCGCTCACGGGCTTGACGTTGTCTGGCTTGGGCGGGCAGGCGATGAGTGGCTCCAGGCCGGTGATGTCAATCTCGATCTCCTGGGTGTACTCGGCATCAGGGTCGGCATAGGTGGCCGCCACGTCGTCCCGGCCGGTCCGCTCCCGGCAGTATGCCAGCACCTCCTCGGAGGGCGGGATCAGGCCGATGATGCCGCCCATTTCAGTCATCATGCTGGCCAGGGTGATGCGGCCTGGCAGGTCCAATGCCTCGATCGCCGGACCACAAAACTCCACGGCCTGGCCCAGTGCCCCGCTGGCGCCCAACCGCCCCAGGCAAGCCAGGGTCAGCTCTTTGGCAGTGCAGGGCGCCTTGAGTTCGCCCTTGACCATCACCTTCATGCTGTACGGCACCTCGAACCAGGTCTTGCCCGCCTTGTAGGCGAAGGCGATGTCCTGGTCGCCCATTCCCTGCCCAAAGGCGCCGATGGCCCCCAGGATGTTCAGATGGCTGTCGGTGCCCACAAAGGTAGCCCCCGGCCAGGTCAGGCCGTACTCCAGCGCCACGTGGGAGCCGATGCCCATGTCCACGTCAAAGACACGCACACCCTGTTCCTTGGCCCAGTCGCGGCAGATCTGCTGGTTCACGGCATAAGGGATGTTGTTGGCCGGCGTCACCAGGTCAAAGGTAAAAAAGGTCTTGCTCACGTCATCTACCGGTGCGTCGCCATAGTTGGCCCGGTAGTTCTTGACCACGTTGGCCCCACCAAAATCCCGTGCGGTGCGCGCGTCCAGTCCCATCCAGACGATCTTGCCTGCCTCGACCTCTTCATCCGAATGAGCTTGGATGATCTTTTCAATGATTGTTTTCCCCATAGTTGAACCTCCGGACTAGTCCCCAGTCTCCAACTCCCGATCCTCCGGCCCATCATATTCGTAGGCCGAGGGCTCGATGCGGCGCATGGGGCGTTCGCGTGTCTTCTCCTCGTAGACCTGGGCGGTGAGGCCCACCGTGCGGCTGATGGCGAAAAAGCCATTGCCCAACTCGGGCGGGAAGCCCAGCTCGCACATGACAGCGGCAATACCGCCATCCACGTTCATCGGCAGGTCGCGGCCCAGGCTCTCGTACATGGCCTGGCGCAGGGCGTGGGCCATCTCGATGTACTCACCGGCCACACCGGTCTCTTCAGCCAAAGCGAAAAGGCGCCTTGTGCGCGGGTCGTCGGTATGCACCCGGTGGCCGTATCCAGGCACGCGGATCTTTTTGGCGCGGAATTCGACCATCTTTTCCCGGGCAGCGGTCAGGGCATCCAGATCTTGCTCCTGCTTGTAGGCCACCAGCTCATTCAGCACCTTCATGCAGCCCTCGATGGCGCCGCCATGGTGCTGGTTGATGGTCATGATGCCGCCGGCAATGGCCGTGGTCAGGGGCGCGCCGCCAGATGCAATCGTCCGCGCGGCCAGGGCGCTGGGCGGCGTGACCCCGTGATCCACGGACGAGACCATGATGGCATCCATCAGCTTGCCAACCTCAGGGCTGGGCAGCTCGCCCTTGAGGATCAGGTAGACCATCTCGCCAAACGAGATGCGGCCCATCAAGCTCGTCGATGCGGTAGCCGCGGACGACTACCTTGTTCGGTTCGATCTTGGTGATTGCGGTTTTCCAGGTTTGTTCGGCCATTGTGCCTCCAGTGTGAAAGGTCAAGCGTGCTGCATGATTCGTATTGCGTGATGCGAGCTGCAAACTGCAGCCCGCGTCCAAAGCTGCAGTTGGCATGCGGCGCCTGGGCCCTACAGTCCCAGTCTGGCCAGGACCTCTTTTGTCGCTGCCGGCAGGTCGCCAAAGGCGTCCACGACCGTGGCGCCGACGGAGCGCAGGCGGTCGACCTTGCCCTCGTGGGTGCCGCGCCCGCCCTCGATGATCGCCCCGGCGTGGCTAAAGCGGGTACCGCTCTTGGCTGCCTTGCCGCCGATGTAGGCCACGACCGGCTTGGTCACCTCGCCCGATTCGATGAGATCGGCCACCCGTTCCTCCTGGCTGCCGCCGATCTCGCCGAACATGACGATGGCCTTGGTCTCAGGATCTTGCTGGAAGAGCTTGATCACCTCCGGGTGGGGCAGGCCCACGACGGCGTCGCCGCCCACGTGGACCAGCGTCGTGGCGCCGATGCCCGCCTGGGCCAGGTAGTAGGCCGTGCTGGAGGTCATGCCGCCGCTGCGCGAGGTGACGCCCACCGGACCCGGGAAGAACCAGGATCGGGCCGAGGCCGCCCGCCCGCCGATCATGCCCAACACGGCCTTGTCCGGGCTCAGCACCCCCAGGCTGTTGGGGCCGACGAAGTGGGCGCCCGCCTCTTTGGCTGCATTGGCAATGGCCAGCACATCCCAGATGGGAACCCTGTCGGGGATGATGACCAGCAGTTTGACCCCGGCAGCGATGGACTCCAGCGCCGCCGATTTGACGATGGGCGCCGGGATAAAGAGGACCGAGACGTCCAGCGGCCCAGCCTGTTCCCATGCTTCCTGGACGGTATCGAATACCTGTACCCCTTCGACCTCCTGCCCGCCCTTGCCCGGGGTGACGCCGGCCACGACCTGGGTGCCGTATTCGCGCATGAGTTTGGTGCGCTCCATTCCTTCGCGCCCGGTGATGCCTTGAACGAGAACTCGTTTGCTTTGATCGATCAATATGGACATGCTCTATTCCTCGCTTGTGATTGCTGCCTGTCATACTGCACGGCAGGTCGGGACAAATGGCCAACTTGTCCTACTGGGAGCCTGGTTTACACTCTCCACGGAAAAAGGCCCACTCCTCACATTCCGAGCCGTCAGGAAAGATACAGTAGCCTGCCTGGCCTGCCGCTTCGTCCCGGATCTCCAGCTCGTAGCCCTCGTCCGTACAGAATACGGAGGCCGGATTGGGCATGCCGATAGGCGATTCGAAGGTGGTGTCTTTGGAGCCGCTCTCTGGCGCACACTCGCCATGGAAGAAGGCCCACTCCTCACATTCGGAACCGTCAGGAAAGATGCAGTAGCCCACCTGGCCGGCGGCTTCGTCCCGTATCTCCAACTTGAAGCCCTGGTCTGTACAGAACACCGAGGCCGGGTTGGCCATGTCGGGCGGCGAATCAAAGGTCGTATCCGCTGGCGCCTCGGTGGAGCTGGCTCCGTCAGAGTCGGCTGTGCTGGCGCCTCGGTGGCGGACGCCTCAGTAGGAGGCACCTGGTAGTTACCATCGTTGGTGGCACACTCGTCGGCTCGGGGACCGGCTCTGCGCCGCAGCGGCTACGAGCAGCAGAACCCCAACCAGGACGATGAGTCCAATGCGCGTCATACTCATGACACCGCCAGGTGTTCGTCCATGCCCGGGATGGGCAGCTCGATCTGGCCGCCGCCCGCCCCCTTGAATCGGCAGTCCACCTCGCAGGCCAGGCACTCCACGCAACGGCCTTTCTTGGCCTCTTCACGGGTGATATTCAGCTCCGGCAGTCCCTCGTCGTTCAGCGACAGGATCTGGCGGGCACATTCCTGGACGCAGACCTTGCTCTCGCAGGTCGCGCAGATGCTGTGGTCGTAGGTGATGGTTCCACCGGTGACCGTCTCAAACTGGTAGAGACGCGGCTCGCCTATCCGCTCCGGGTACCGGCCGCTGCTTGGGCGTCACCAACTGGCCCTCGCGGATCAGCGCATCCAGGCGCTGGGCGCAGAAGTCGGGCGAGTCGTCCTTCCTGTAGCCCTCAACCGGCGCGGGCACCCAACCGTTGAGCCACTCCAGGATCTCGACAGCCTTGTCCTCGCTGTTGCCGCCCAGGCGGATCACCACCGGTACGTCGATCTGTTCTTCCAGAAAGGCCTTGACAAAGCCCCGCGCCGAGTGGAACTGTTCCTGGCTGGCCACGCCCGAGCCCGAACCAAAGTAACCGTCGACTGGGTCCGGAGGCCAGGACGATGCGGGCGGCGCGGTAGACTTTGCTGGCCGGTGGGTTGCCGCTGGTATCCACAAAGGTGGCCAGCTGGTAGCCCTGGCGCAGCACGGCATCCATGCTCATCATCGAGCCACCTCCGCCGGCGCCGTGAAAGCCGACATAGCCGTCGCCCTTCTCAAAGCCCTCGGCCATCTGGATAAAGTAGAAGGTGCCGCGATAGTCGTTGGCCTCGACGTCGTAGGCGATCTTTTCCAGAGCGGTGGGCGGGCGGTCGTATTCGCGGGCGATGCCGATGCCCAGGTCCTTGTGGCGGAAGACGCCATAGTCATCCACCGTGATGCGGCAGTCGGCGGCCATCAGGCTGCCGTCGGTCAGTTGCACCAGGGGGTTGATCTCGGCCGCGCGGGCGTCGTACTCTTGTGCCACCTGGAAGAGGTTCATCAGCACGCCGCCCAGTCTGCAGTTGCAGCTTGCCGCCGATGCCGGTCCGGCGCACCAGGTCCCGCGCCTGGAAATCCAGCAGCCCGGTGCCGACGTCGACGTGCATCCGCGCCACCCGGTCGGGGTGCTCCACGGCGATCTCTTCGATGCCGGTGCCCCCCACGCTGGAAAAGATGATCAGCGGCTGCTGGGCGGCGTCATCGATGATGACCCCGGCGTAGAACTCGCGGGCGATCTCGACCCGCTGCTCGACCAGCACCTCCTGCACGACAAAGTTCTTGACCTTCATGCCCAGCATGTGCCGGGCTGCTTCCTCGGCCTGGGCCGGGTTGCTGGCCTTTTTGATGCCCCCCAGCCCGGCGCGGCCCGTGACCCAGGCCTGGGCCTTGACCATGACCTCGCCGCCGAGTTCCTCAGCGATCTGGCAGGCTTCCTCCGGGGTGCGGGCTACGCCCCCCTTGGGAATCGGGATCTTGAACTGCTTGAGCAGTTCCTTGCCTTGGTACTCGTGTAATCGTGCCATGTTTCCCTCCAACTTGCCGGATTGCTACGCAATTGGATACGAGGCTTGATTGTCAGGCATTCACTAGTCGTAGCTGTCATGACTGTTCGTCAAACGCAATGCGTCGGCCGTCAAACATCAGTCGTCCGTGTCCTCATGCATCGTCCACTGCTGGCAATTCCCGCTGGACCTGGGCGAGAAAGCGTCCATGAAGGCGACGCGGTCCTGGGCCATCTGGCGGGCTGTGTCGGTGTTAAGACAGTCGAGCCAGCTTCTCTGGGCCGAGAATCTGGTCGGAGCAGGTTGCCAGCGACCAAGGGTCGCCGTTCACCTCAAAGGGTGCGGCGGGGTCGTAGGGCGGCAGGTGGCTCTTGCTCATAAAGGCGCGCATGATGCCGATGGCGCCCAGGCCGTCCAGCATGTCGGCGTCGCGCAGGACGCGGAGCAGGGGCGTGTCGGCGCGCTGGCTGTTGTGCCAGCGGATGGCGTGCAGCACGGCCTCGCGCTCGTCGCCGGTCAGGGGCAGGCCGGCCAGCAGCGGTTCGGCCAGGATTGCTGACCTGGCCCCGTGCTCATCCTCCGGTCCGGGCTGGGTGCGGCCGACGTCGTGGAGCAGGGCTGCCAGCTCGGCCAGCAAGGGATCCACGCCCTCGGCCGGGGCCAGGATGCGGATGTGATGGCGGACGCGGTCCGTGTGGAGCCAGCCGTGGGCGATGCCACCGCCTGCCTCCAGTTTTTCGCGCACCCAGGTTTGGACCGCCGTCAAAACGGTCTCTTGCACTGTTGTCATTACTCCGGACCCTGCGCTGTGTGCTGAAACGGCATAGACCTGACAGGTTTTCTCCAGATCTGGCAGCTGCCGCACCCGGGACAACTCTCTTGAGCCATCCTGTCTTGGGTGTTGGGCAAAAACCTGTCAGGTCTTGTCACGATAAACCATACTCGACGTTCAGGTCGGCACTGATCTGCTTCAGGCTGGCCTCGACCTTGGCCTCCAGCGGGATGCCATGCTCGGCGCGGCGGTCGGCCTCTTCGAATTCTTTCTCGCCGTGGACATAGATGCGTTCCGCGCCCTCGGCCAGGTTGCCGCCCTTCAGTTCGCGGATCATGGCGTCCATGTCGGCCTTGAAGTCATCCGCTGCCCGGAAGGCATCGATGCGCCAGGCGCCGAAAGAAGTGGCCCAGGTCGGCAGGCAGTGCTTTGCCAGCGCCGTCCTTGGGATAGACTGAGGTCAGGAAGGCGGCGCCGGGCAGAACCGCCGAGAGGATCTCGACCATAAGGCCCATGCCGTAGCCCTTGTAGCCGCTGAACTCCTCGCCGGCGCCGCCCAGGGGCAGCAGGCCGCCGCCGGCGCGCCGGACAAAGTTGTCCAGGACCTGGCCCGCGTCTGGCCGTCGGCACCCCACGCTCGTCGGTGGCCCAGCCCAGGGGCATGGCTTTCTCCTGCCGGTGATAGACCTCCAGCTTGCCCCGGGGGACCGTGCTGGTGGCCATGTCCATGACGAAGGGGCGTTCTTCGCCGGCCGGCACGGCCAGGGCGATGGGGTTGGTGCCGTACATGGCATCGCGGCCAAAGGTGGGCACCACCAGGACAGCGGCGTTGGTGGTCGAGATGCCGATCATGTCCTCTTCCAGGGCCATCATGGCATAGTAGCCGGCGATGCCATAGTGGTTGCTGTTGCGCACGGTGGCAAACCCGCAGCCATACTCCCGGGCCTTTTCGATGACCATGGTCATGGCCCGGTGGCTGACCGGCTGTCCCAGTCCCGCGCCGGCATCCAGGGTGACGGTGGTCGGCGTTTCGACGACGACCTTTTCTTCGGGCTGGGCGACCATAACGCCGTCGCGCAGGCCATTCACATAGCGGGCCAGCCGGGCCACACCGTGCGAGTCGATGCCCCGCAGGTTGGCCTGGATCAGGACGTCGGCGGTGATCCGGGCATCCTCCGGGGACACACCCATCTTTTCAAAGACCCGGACGCAGTATGCCTGCAGCGCCTCCGGATGAACGATGCTGCTTATGTCTGCCATCGTGACTCTTTGCCTCCCTTGCTAACCTACACGGAGCTTGCCGGACGGGTCAGGCGCCGGCAGCGGAAAAGCAAAAGGGGGTCGCCAGGGAGGCGGCTGTCGCTTCCCTGTTTCCCCCGTTCGGTTCATGCGTCGCTCTTGGGCTTCGTTGCCATGGGCGTGCTCTCGCTGGGCGAGCAGTCTCCCGCCGGTTGAGGCCAGCTGGAATGCTCCTCCATCTTTCTCCTGCTCGTGGCGTCGCGGGGGCTATTATAGCATGGCCTGAGGCAGGTTGACAACTTTTGGCTGGGTAGTGGTAGGGGATTAGTTTGATTCAGCAGGCAGCTCTCCGCCTTCGCCCTCCAGCACACGCTTGAGGGCGGCGATGGCTACCTCCAGCATGGAGCTGTCGGGCTCGCGGGTGGTCAGGCTCTGCAGGGCCAGGTTGGGCTTGGCGACGACCCGAATGACAGGGTTGGTGCGGTGGCGGTTGGTGAACTTTATCCATTCATAGGCGATGCCGGCCACGACGGGGATAAGCACGATGCGCGATAGGATGCGCAGGGGCAAGGGCGGGCGACCCAGCAGGGAAAAGACAAGGATGGAGATGACCATGACCGACAGCAGGAAGGCGGTACCGCAGCGGTAGTGGGAGGTGGAGTATCGGGCCACGCTGTCAGGCGTCAGGTGGGCGCCGTCCTCGTAGGCGTTGATGGTCTTGTGCTCGGCGCCGTGATAGCCAAAGACGCGGCTGATATCGGCCACGCGGCCGATAAGCCAGATATAGACGATAAAGATGATCATGCGGATGGCGCCCTCGATGATGTTGCTGGCAAAGGAGGATGCAATAAAACGGTCGATGAGGCCCACCAGCAGGAGGGGGACCACGAAAAAGAGACCGATGCCCAAGGCAAAGGACACGGCCACCGTGCCCCAGGCGACGGGGCCGCTGAATTCGACCTCTTCGTCTTCGCCCAGGGCCACTTCGGCCGAAAACATCAGGGTGCGAATGCCGAGGACCAGGACGTCCCACAGGCTGGTGAGGGCGCGCAGAAATGGAATCTTGCTGATGGAGCCGGTATAGATGTGGGGGTTCAGGTCCTCGGTGTGGATGATGACCTCGCCGTCGGGCTGGCGCACGGCCACAGCCATGGAACTGGCGCCGCGCATCATGACGCCTTCCATGACGGCCTGGCCGCCGTAGCTGAAATCACTCTTTTTTTCTGTCAATGTGGCTGCTCATTTCTATTTTTGGTATCAACGACCCGTCAAACCGGTCTAGGCCATAGGGCCCCAGACACTGGACCTCGGCCAGGCAGCGGGCTGCTATGGCCAGCAGGTGGTCGACATCGACGCCCATGCAGGCCGGGGCAAAGGGCTCCAGGTAGCCGGCGCCCCGTACCAGCAGCGTGCAGACGGGGCGGTAGCGAGCTCTTTTGAGGTGGTGGAAGGCGACGCCGATCTGGAGGATGCCCTGGTAGAGGCGGCGGATGGGACGCGGTTCGGCCATCCACAGGTCTTCCAGCGTCTCGTGGCACTCGAAAAAGAGGCCCTGGTTGAATTGCTCGAAGGCGACGGCCAGCTCCGGTGGCGGCTGCTCGCGGCAAGCATCGGCTGACATGCGGCAATTATACTCGGAAATGGGAGGTTGGGCAAGCGGGGATAGGCTGAGGGGACAGTGGCAGGTGGGCGGTTGCGGCTCCCGGTGACTCATGCAGCAAATCGGGTCTCCCTCGTCGTTGGTTGTTGCTGGGCCACAGCCTGACACACCGGCCGTCGATGCGTGGACTGTAGTCCACGTAGCGTGGATGATGGGCAAAAAAGGCGCGCGAACGGCTTGATAAAAAAACCTGCCAGGCAAGCCTGACAGGTACACTTGTCACCAGACAGATAAGTGGTGGTGACCTCACTTTGTCATAGCGTGCCCTGGTCGACTTCCTCCAGCCAACTGACCTCCGGTTCTCCAATCACCCCGGCGGCTTCCATCGCGTGGCGCAGGTCTGGGCTGGCGAAATAGGCGTGGGCGTTGTCCAGGCTGTCCCACTCAAAGAGCATAGTCAAGTTGTTGGGGTCGCCGGCCGGATGAAAGATCTGCCACGTCTTTTCACCACCAGCTCGCCGTATGCTAATTGCGCTGTCGAACCCGTTTTTCCAGGCAGCATAGTCTTTGACTTTGTGACGGGCAAGTATGTATGCCATCGCCAAGTTCTCCCTTCGTGCTGATGTTTACGGGTATTAGGATACACCCATCCTTATCATTTGTCAAGTTAATGTTCCATAAAAATCATATAAATTAGAACTTGACTGCCTAGTGATGGTCGGAAGAGCGGCTGAGCATTGAATCTGGTCACGGGCGACTGACCCACGCGATGTAGGGCTCAGCCGGGTATGACTTGAGCCGGATGCCCATAACCTGGCTCTGTCAGGGGTATAGCCTCGAATGGCCCGGGAGGTCGGAGGCAGACGATGTCCCCAACCTGTGACGGTTCCACCTGGCAATTTCGTCATACATAAAATTCTGTGGTATAATCAAGGCAGGTTGCCGCAGCCAGGCGCACAGGCGGAGATTGACCCGGGAGGAGGGTAACCATGTCTGGCAAGGTAGCATGGCTCGTCGTTCTGGCCGTGATTGCGTTGCTGCTGTCAGCCGCGGGTCATCCTGGGCACGCTGCTGTCCCGGTGCTGCCGGCAGACTCCGCGAGACCCAGCCCGGTTCGCCTATCGCCCGCCTGGACGCCAAAAATGAGCCCTCCCGAGCCGGTTACGGGCACCGGCCACGACGCCAGATGGCCCGACGTGGCCTACAACTCCACCTACAACCAGTACCTGGTCGTCTGGAAGGGGGGCAAGAGCATCTGGGGCCGGCGGGTGGACGGCCGCGGCAAGCCATGGGGAAACGTATTCGAAATCGCCAGCGGTCCTACCTCCGGCGACGGGCGCCCTCGGGTAGCCTTTGACACCCAGCGCAACCGCTACCTGGTAATCTGGGGCCGCGCCGATGGGCTGGCCTACCAGATGTACGGGCGTTTTGTTCCTTGGGACGGCCCCGACCCGGCGCTCGTCCCCTTTGCCATCGACCCTTCCAAGCCGGCGAGTACGCAGGTCTATGCCCTGGCCTATGGTTCCTCGCCAGACGAGTTCTTGGTCGTGTGGGTGAACAGAGATGCGGGCTCAACCCGGGATATGGTTGCCGGACGCCGGGTCAAAGCCGGCGGCGGCTTTCCCATGGGCACTTTCGTGATCGCTGCCGGCAGCCTGGACAACCGGGGCAATCCCGACGTGGCCTACAACGCCCAGCGCAACCAATACCTGGTCGTCTACGACGACTACCCCAAGGTAAACGAAAACATCTACGGCAAGCGGCTGTCGGCGACAGGTATCCCGATAGCCGGGGGCGAGTTTGCCATCGCTGACTGGCCTGGCGACGAAATCGACCCCGCCGTCGCCAGCTGCCCCGCCACGGACCAATACCTGGTCGCCTGGCACGGAATCCCAACGCCGGGGGATGGGGTCTGGGCTCGCTTCGTTTCCGGGCTTGGCGGGCTGGGCAGCATGGTAACCCTCGACGAATTCCCATGGTGGAGTTATCATTATCCCCTGGACCTGGCCTGCGGCGTGACAGAACTGGAAATGGAAGATCCACGCT
The DNA here is from genome assembly GCA_963700285.1 of uncultured Chloroflexia bacterium. Lineage (GTDB taxonomy): Bacteria > Chloroflexota > Anaerolineae > JAAYZQ01 > JAAYZQ01 > CAWANP01. Next base: position 1,819,320 of record CAVOXA010000010.1, read on the forward strand.
ACCTGGTCACCTGGAGCACAAGCTTCGACCTGGACGGGACCAGCTACGCCCGGGAGATACTGACCACCGGGTCGCAGAGCGACGAGGTCCAGATTGACAGATGGACCGGGGCTATCGCCGTCGCAGGAGGCGCCATCAACCATCTGGTCGCTTGGGAAACCAGCGGGAGTGACTATGATGGCTATACAGATATCTACGCCCGCATCGTCGGCAATACCATACCCAAGGCATCCTTCACCGTCACCCCGGGAGACGCGCCTAGCACCACCGTCTTTGCCTTTGACGCTTCGGCCAGCAACGATGCCACCGACCCTCCGAGCCAACTCCAGGTACGCTGGGACTGGGGCGACGGCGACCACACCACCTGGAGCCGCGACCGGACCGCCACCCACAAATTCCCCCTGGACCCTGGCTACATCCTGAACCTCTACAGGGTGGAGCTGGAGGTGACCGATGGGACCGGGCCCACTACGACAGACACGACCTCCACAGTCGTACTGGTCCGCAATGCCCCGCCCACCGCCGCCTTCACCGTCCAACCCGCCACGGGCAACACGCTTACGACCTTCCACTTCGACGCCTCGGGCAGCGCCGACCCCGAGGGCGGCGCGCTGGAGGTACGCTGGGATTGGAACAACGACGGCGCCTACGACACTGCCTGGAGCGCGACCAAGATAGCATCACATGCCTTTGGCCAGACCGGCATTCATATCATCCGTGCCCAGGTACGGGATCCCGTCCAACTGACCGGCGTAACGACCCGCAACGTGTACGTCAGCGAAGGGGGCGCCCCGTCGCGGGCCTACCTGCCCCTCATCTCCCGCAAACAACCCTAGCTGCCAGCCCAACCAAGGCATGACACCCTACTTTTGTGCAAGAATCGGGTGTCAGGTCTGGACGTACACAGCATCGAATTAGGAATCAAACCAATCTTGCCGGCCCCTTGGTCACAGCCATTCGTTCCTTTCTCAATTCGTTGTAGTCTCCAAAGACCTGTGATATAATCCGGACACAGAGCCAGTAGAACCTACCGGGATCACAAACCCCAATGCCGTCGATCGTCATCATAGCTGTCTAAAAGAGGACCCATGGCCCCAACAGAACCGATTCGCGATCCAGAAAATGCCGAACATAGATCCCTACAACCCTACTTCCCCCAAGCGCAAGACCGTGTCCTCGACATCGGCTGCGGCGACGGCAGGCTGACCTGGCTCCTTGCCCGCACCGCCGCCCTCGCAGCCGGCATCGACATCGACCTGGACGAACTCCGAAAAGCGCCAGGCGCGCGCCTCGATGCAGTCTCCGCCGCAGTCTGCTTTCCAGCGGCATCCAGCGAAGCCATGCCCTTTGCCAGCCGCTCCTTCGACCTGGCCACCTTCACTTGGTCCCTCTGATGAGTTCCCCCTGAGGGCATGGTCCATGCCCTGGCAGAGACCTGGCGTGTGCTCAAACCCGGAGGCAGGTTGATCGACCTCCGCCCCTATTCCTCAGGCTGGCCCCTCGAGGTCTTCACCCTGGACACACAGATCCTCGCCGGCCCCCTCGACGATTCTATCGGTATAGCCTTGGACATCGCCTCTAACAACGCCATCCTGGAGGCCCTCCAAAACGGCTGGTTCCAGGCAGAAACCAAGACTACCTTCGAATACACCTACTACTGGCACACAGTCGACGACATGCACGACTACCTACAAGAAAACTGGCAAAAGTCAGCGACCGTCCCCGAGCCCATCCTCTCCAAAGCCCGTCGCCTCGTCCAGTCTACCACCGAACCCACCCAGATCCGCATCCGCAGGAGCATGACCCTAGCCAGCTACAGAAGCCCAGCGACCGCCACTAGCCGCCCGTATCCAGCCCCCGACCACATCCCCAGAAAGTCCTTCAGCTGAGATGTCGGTGGGGGGTTGTGGGCGGCCCAATTATATGATCCATAGAGGTCTCTTTGGGGACAGATTGAGTGATCCCCTGCCGGTAGGCCAGAGTCTTCTGGCCTGAAGAGGCTCTATCCTGATCATTTAATGTGGCCGGTAGCAACCCCTTCTCCCGCGATGCCAGGCCGGAGATTCGAGGCAAGTGCCCTCTACAACTGGCTGGGTACGACCTAAGCTGCATGCCGATGACCTGGTTGTGTCGGGGATTCAGCCTGGAACGGCCGATGAAACTGGACGGCGCAGATGTCCCCAGCCTGTGACGGTTCCTCCTGTACATTATCATTTTTGCGCAACCTATGGTATAATGAGGTTGCGGCTTGCAGTATCAGTGGAGATGGCTGCCATCCTAGGTGGCTGCATGTGATGGAAAAGGGGGTGATCCATACAGAACGAAGCGGGATAGCTGGCATAGGAACTGGCGGAAGACTCTATTTGAGAAAGGAGGCGCTTGATGGATGGAATTGTCGGTTCCCTTCGGCTGGGATGGAATGCATTGCTCTTCAAAGAAGACGCCTATGAAGAGATGGCTGCATCCACCAGCCCGGTCGTCAAGGGACTCATCTTTATCGTCGTCGTAGGCGTGATAATCGCCATATGTGGCCTTGTCGGTACTGGCCTCGAGTGGGCCAGTATTCCGGATATGGGCGAGATCCAGGACACGGTCTTTTTCTACATGAAACAAATGCCCTGGTGGGACATGCTTGCCCAGGAAGATCCCATGGCCCTGGCGCGATTCGAGGAGTGGTACCAACGTGGCTGGGATATCTTTCCCCAGCTGTTCGGTGCCCCGAACATGGGTTCCGCGGCGCTTGGGATCATCACCGTCCCACTGGCTTTGCTCTTCCGCTGGTTGATCTATGGCCTGCTAGCCTATCTGTTCGCCCGCTGGCTGGGTGGATCCGGCAGCCTGAGCAAGACGTTGGGTGTACTGGCCCTGGCGGTCGCGCCCCAGGTGCTAAACGTGTTGACGATCATACCATTTTTGCAGGTGGGTAGTATTGTCGCTGTGTGGGGCGTCCTGTGCGCCTATTACGGCCTAAAGACTGCCCACAACCTATCGTGGACGCGGGCCGCATGGGCTACGCTGCTGCCCTTCCTCCTGGTCGTGGTCGTATTGATCCTGATGGGATGCTTCGGTTCGGCCATTCTAGGTATGGCGCTAGGAGGTCAGTCATGAGTGCGATGCTGAATACCCTGCTCCGGACGGTCATTTTGGACGACTCGGCCTACCAAGAGTGGCGCGAGCGTCCTAATCTCTTTCTGAGGGGCATTGTCCTGATCTCCATCGTCATACTCGTGGCCGGGCTCATCGTGTTTGCCGTGAACCTGGTGAATCTGGTTAGGGCACCAGATCTGGACCGGATAGAGGGGCAGATCCGGCAAGGATTCGAGATGTCGTCCCGGTTCAACCCTGCCATGCAGAATCTTCCGCCCGAAGTGCAGCAGATGATGGACAGCATGATCGAAGTGATTGTCCCCATGGTCTCTGACCTCAGTCAGATCGAAGCCCCCTTGCCTCGAGGTATCAGTGGCCTATTCCAGGCGACAGGCGCGTATCTGAGCCGGGTCCTGGCCGCGCTGGGGGGGTGGTTGTTCTACGGCGTCCTGGTCCTGATCGCAGCCAACCTGCTAGGCGGATCGGCCAAGCTACCGCACTTTCTGGGGATGGTGTCGTTGTATATCATCCCCGGGTTGCTGGCTGTGTTGCGCCCCGTCCCCTGTCTGGGTGGACTGCTGGCGCTGGTAGGTACCATCTGGAGCATCGTGGTCTATATCAAGGCCGTGTCGGTTGCCACCGATCTGGACGCCGGCAGATCCATCCTGGCAGTGTTGGCGCCCTTCATCGTCATGTTCCTGCTGGGCATTCTGCTGTCCGTCATGGGAGTCGCCTGGTTGGCAATCGTTCTCTAGGACCCTCCATTGGTCCAGCGGAAACCTTCTGGCGAGTCCGTGCCCTACCCGAAAGCGGTAAGGCGCGGACTCGTTTCTTTTCCCGAACCTGTGGTGTTTCTGCTCCAGCCTGTACTAGATTTGACAAATAAGAACATTTGTGCTAAACTGGATGACAGAGAACAGGATCAGAGGAGGTAGGCACAGTGGTTGAGGACAGAAGACTTAAGGCCTTGGAGACGACATTGACCAGCATCCAGAAGCGATATGGCGAAGGCGCGATCATGCGGCTGGGGCAAGCCACACACCTGCAAATAGAGACCATCCCCACCGGATCCCTGGCACTGGACCTGGCCTTGGGTGTGGGTGGCGTCCCGCGGGGCCGCGTCACCGAGATCTATGGTCCTGAAGGTTCGGGCAAGACTACGGTCTGCCAGCACATTGTGGCGGAAGCGCAGCGTATGGGGGGCGTGGCGGCATTCATCGACATGGAACATGCGCTGGACCCACTGTATGCGGCCAAGTGCGGTGTGGATGTGGATGAGCTGTACATCTCGCAGCCAGACACAGGCGAGCAAGCCCTGGAGATAGCGGAAGCTCTGGTACGAAGCGGGGCCGTGGACGTCATAATCGTGGACTCGGTTGCAGCCCTGGTACCTCGAGCCGAGATCGAAGGGGACATGGGGGACAGCCACCCCGGGTTGCAAGCACGGTTGATGAGCCAGGCGCTGCGAAAGCTGAGTGGGGCGATCAAGGCCAGCAATACGGCAATGGTGTTCACCAACCAGCTTCGGCACAAGATTGGCGTGATGTTTGGCAGTCCGGAGACGACGTCGGGCGGGATGGCGCTCAAGTTCTATGCATCGGTACGGTTGGACATCCGTCGGGTCCAGGCCATCAAGGAAGGTGGAGAGGTGACGGGCAATCGGACGCGGGTGCGCGTCAAGAAGAACAAGGTAGCGCCGCCATTCCGAGAGTGCGAGTTTGACATCATGTACGCTGAGGGGATCAGCAAAGAAGGGGATGTGCTAGACCTGGGGGTGGAACTGGATCTGATAGAGAAACGGGGTTCGTTCTACTCGTACAAAGAGGAGAGGCTGGCGCAGGGGCGAGAGAATGCCAAGCAGGTACTGCGGGAGAATCCGCGCCAGTGCATTGAGATTGAGAATGCCATCCGCCGGGAGACAGGTCTGCCTGAATTGGATCTGTCGCCAGCCTTCGGCTTTGAGGTGGAGGCAGAAACGACCCAGGTCGAACTCTTGGAGGTCCAGGAAGCACCAGTGGCTGAGGAGACGCTCATCGACTGAAAATCTCCGGAAAACCCTGAGGTTTCATGTGCCTTCCTGACTTCCAGGTACCCAGGCCGGCAATGACCGTTCAGGACCACGCCTAGTTCCGGTAGGGCTGAGCGTGGTCCTGTGTATGCATGGTCTTTGTAGGGCCCATAGGCTCCTCCTGTTCCCATCCTCTTTTTGCGCCGCTCACCGATGTCAGGTATAATGGCGCCAAGTGCCATGGTATGCATGGTTCGCCATGGCCCAATCGCTTTTCCATGGTATCTGAGGTAACTGGGGAGTTCTATGCGGATCGAGGTTCACTTTGAGAGTGATGGTTTCTGGGCGCTCAAACCGGAATGGAATGATCTACTACAGCGGAGTTGCTGCAATACGCTGTTCCTGACGTGGGAGTGGCAATCCACCTGGTGGAAGCACTTGGGTGAGGGTAACTTGTTGCTCTTGGGCTTCCGCTCAGAAGATGATGGCCGATTGGTGGGTATTGCCCCACTTTTTCGTACACTCGGCGATAGTGGTCGCCCGGTTTTCTATTTGATCGGCTGTCGTGACGTATCGGATTATCTAGACCTGATCATTGAACAGGGACAGGAAGATGCTGTCTACCTGTCTTTATTGGAATACCTGAGGCACGAGGCGCAAGATTGGGATCTGATTGATTTCTGCAATATCCCCCAGGATTCGCTGACCTATGTTCGTCTGCGGGAATTGGCCGAGGCACAGGGCTACCAGTCCCTCGTAGAGATAGAGGATGTGTGCCCGATCATTGACCTGCCTGGCACTTGGGACGAGTATCTGATGATGCTCAACAAGAAGCAGCGCCACGAAGTGCGTCGCAAGCTACGCAAGTCTGACGCTGAGGCCGATACGCGCTTTGTCGTTGTCGGCCTGGATCATGACTTGCAGGCTGAGATGCAGGATTTCATCGATCTTCATCAGAAGAGCACCCCAGAGAAGGACCAGTTCATGGACCCAAAGATGCAAGCCTTCTTCTTTGACATGGCACAGGTCCTGCAAGAGCAGGGGTGGTTACAGTTGGTATTTGTCGACATGGATGGTGAGAAGGCGGCTGCCCTGCTGAATTTCGATTATGGCGGCAGTATCCTCGTCTACAATTCGGGCTACGATCCCGCCCGTTTCCGGCACTTGAGCCCGGGCATCATCATCACCGCGCGGAGCATCGAACATGCGATTTCTCTGGGCCGTACCCACTATGATTTTCTACGAGGCGACGAAGTATACAAGTATCGCTTTGGCGCCCAAGATACTCAGGTTCGGCGTTTGCTCATGGCAAAGCCGGGTGTGACGTTGCAGACTGCTTGCTAGTGTACCAAATTTGGCATGCTGCTGAGGGATTGAGAAAGGGGAGCCAAGGTGGGCTCGATCCAGTGTGACAATTGTGGAGCCATGCTCTCTGAAGCAGATTTGTTCTGCGGTGAATGTGGTGTGCCGCGTCCTCTGTCTGATGGAGAGGATAGCCCGTCGCCAGACACTTCCCCAGCGCCAGCTGCTGCCCCCCCACTGGCGCCGCCGCCAGGTGGACATGGAACCGGTTGGCGTGTAGCAGCCCGCATCTTGGTTGTGTTGGGAGTTCTCACCTGTCTGGCATCGGTCCTGGTCTTTCTGTTCGCTGGCCTCCTCGAGTACGAATCCATGACCGGTCTGGAAAATTGGCTATTCTCCGCTTTCTGCTGTCTTTTGCCCATCGGCGGCGTGGGCGCTGTCCTGATCGCCGTGGGTACTGCAGTCTGGTACAGACGCCTTAGGGATGTCTGAACGACCGATGATTGAACGTGTAGCTATGTTGAGTGTCCATACCTGTCCACTTGCCACCCTGGGTGGCAAGGAGACAGGGGGTATGAACGTCTATGTCCGTGACCTGAGTCGCGAGCTTGGGCAGCGTGGAATTGCCGTGGATTGCTTCACCCGCTCCCAAAATCCCAATATCCCACGTATTAGCACCAGGTTGGGGCCCAACTGCCGCGTTATCCACTTGCCGGCCGGCCCCGAGATCCCCTACGACAAGAACAGCGTCGTCGACCATCTGCCCCAGTTTGTGCGCGGAGCGCTGGATCTCGCCAGGCGTGAGGGCCTGCGTTATGATGTGATCCACAGCCATTACTGGCTCTCGGGCTTGGCCGCCCGCGAGCTTCGTCGCGTTTGGGGCGCCCCCATCATTCAGATGTTCCATACCCTTGGGCACATGAAGAACAGTGTGGCCTCCGGCCCCCATGAGTGGGAGGCAGCGCGGCGCATCGAGGGGGAAGCTGAGGTCATGGCACTCGCAGATCGTCTGGTAGCAGCTACGCCTTTGGAAAGGGCGCAGATGGTCTGGCTCTATGGAGCCAACGCCAGCAAAATGGATGTTGTCCCCCCCGGTGTGGATCTCGATCTCTTCCAACCCATTCCGCCAAAAGAGGCCAAGCACATCCTGGGGTTGCCTCCTGAGCGCCGTATCGTCCTCTTTGTGGGCCGGATCGAACCATTGAAGGGCATAGACACACTGTTACGAGCCATGGCCCTTGTTGTGCCCGAGATTCCTTGCTGGCAGGATGATCTGTCGGTTGTCATAATTGGCGGAGCGCCAGGAGTGGGTATCGAAAAGGTAAATGACGAGCTTGCCCGCCTGGAAAACCTCCGGGCTGAATTGGGTATCCAGGACCTGGTTACCTTCCAGGGCGCCCAAGACCAGGATACACTCGTCTATTACTATTCCGCCGCGGACATGGTGGTCATGCCCTCCCACTACGAATCCTTTGGCATGGTGGCCCTGGAGGCCATGGCCTGTGGGACCCCGGTGGTGGCTTCCAAGGTTGGCGGGCTGACTTATAGCGTGCAAGATGGCCAGACAGGATTCCTGGTTCCCGAGCGCGATGCTGAAGCGCTGGCTGCCAAGATCCGTTTGTTGCTTTGTGATGATGTTCTTCGCCAGGCATTGAGCCTGCAGGCAGCTCAATGGTCGCGCAACTATGGCTGGCCTGCCATTTCCGATCAAATCCTAGAACTCTACCAGCGGGTTCAATTGGCTCTCATGCCAGCAGCAGCTGCAGTTGGTTCCGGCTAAATCCCCCCTGTGCAGCTGCACGAAATTGCCGGATTCATCCAAAGACATTGGAGCATACAGTCGGCAGTAGCCGAAACTGCCGCCAGCTACGATCAAGACGCTGCCCAATATGCAGCTATGTGGGCCAATTTGCGTCTGGAAAGGGCACTGGCTGCTTTTGCCAGTCGGGTCGTTGCCCCCCGGCGCGTGTTGGACCTGGGCTGCGGTCCGGGCCGCGACATCGACTATCTGGCGCAACTTGGCTGTTGGGGCGTGGGTTTGGATCTGTCGCCTGGAATGTTGGTTGAGGCTCGGCGCCGGTTCCCAGCGGCACCCCTTGTCCAGGCGGATTTGCGTTCTGTACCCCTTGCGGATGGTACCTTTGATGGCGTCTGGGCCTGTGCCTCGCTGCTACACCTGCCCCGGTGCCAGTTGCCCATCGCCCTGGCACAGATCGCCCGCCTACTGAAACGGCCCGGGGGCGTGCTCTATCTGGCACTGAAAGATGGTCAAGGGGAACAATGGCTCGCTGACCACAAAGGCCATCGCCGTTTGTTCTCGTTCTACCAATTCTCCGAGGTGGCAACGTCACTACATCAGGCCAAGTTTCAGATCGTCGAAGGCTGGGTAGATCCTGACCAGGCAGGGCGTGACAGATCCTGGATCAACGTTGTTGCTCAAATGCAGAGATAGCCTTGCTTGCGCATTGTTCTATCGACCTTCGCGTGGTCAAGACGGTTTGGATCCCGCTCCAGACTATGGTATACTCCCCGCGCGGTGAATTGCACCGCTCTTGGGAGCCCCCAAGCAGGGCATCGGTGAGGCCGCGCCAGGGCTCTAGGATAGAGATCTAGAAAGCAGCGGAGTATGGCAGACGAAAGACCGGCCGCTCAGCAGACCGCCAGGCAATTGGAGATGGCTGCAGCAGACTTGTTTGCAGTCGACGATGTGACCCTGGGTGTGCCCGAACAGCCTGAGACGATCCGTTTTCGTGGCAGTTTGCTGGAGCCTTCAGATAAGGCCTTCCCCCAGATTGCCGCTCGTTTTCGGGATATGGGCCATACAGCCATGTTGCGCGACGACCTGGACCATGACCGGCAAGTATTGTTGGCTGTGCCCGGGGTGGAACCGCAACAGACCCAATCCCGGCTCTGGTTGAACGCATTGTTGTATATCTTGACCATCCTCTCCACCCTCTTTGTCGGAGCTACCTGGTCCGACCAGGTGCCGCCAAATGCGGATATGGGCTGGATTGTGGCCCACTTGTGGATCGGTTGGCCCTTTGCCCTGAGCTTGATGACCATCCTAACCGGCCACGAGCTAGGACACTATTTCGCCGGCCGGTACTACAAAGTGCCGGTGTCCCTGCCCTTTTTCATCCCCATACCGGTGCCGCCTCTGGGTACCATGGGGGCCTTTATCGTCATGAAGGGAAGGACTGTCAACCGCCGGCAGATGCTGACCGTTGGCGCTGCTGGCCCGTTGGTTGGCTTTGTGCTGGCTGTACCGATCCTTATCCTGGGCCTAACTTTGTCCACCGTCGAGCCCATGGTTGCCCCCGAGCCAGGCTCGATGATCTTTCTTGAGGGGAACTCGCTCCTCTATATGTTCCTCAAATTTGGCGTTTTTGGGCAGGTGCTGCCTGGTACGGGCTCCTTACTAACCCTCCAGGCAGTTCTGAGGGATGGTGTGGCAGCGCTGCTCGGTACCTTTCCCATTGACAGCGGCTACGACGTCTTTGTCAGTCCTGTTGCCCTGGCGGGCTGGGCCGGGCTCCTGGTCACAGCGCTGAACTTGATACCGGTGGGGCAGTTGGACGGCGGCCACGTGCTCTACAGTCTCGTTGGCCAGAGAGCCAAGATCCTCACCTGGCCCATCATCGTCATTCTCTTGGTACTGGGGATCGTGTTCTGGCAGGGGTGGTTGCTGTGGGCCTTTCTTATCTTCTTCTTTGGCCAATCGCACCCCGATCCCCTTGATGATGTTACCCGCCTCGATACGCCTCGCAAGCTCGTAGCCGTGGCCGTACTGCTCATTTTTGTACTCACTTTTGCGCCTCTACCGATGCGGGTGTTCAGCGCTGACCTGCCTGTTCCGGATCCAAGCCAATCTGTGTCTTGCTTGGCCGCGCCAGGTCTTGTTTTTGTAGGGGCTCTGTGGCTAGCCACCCGAAAGAGGGTTAAACAAGGGGGCAATACACGAGTTACTGATTCGGTTCCACCAGGACATCAGTCTTGACGACCGCCCGACTGTCGGGCCTGTTGGCCAATGCCTCTCGCGAGGGGAATGTCACGAATCTCTGGCAGACCGGGCTGTCATAGAACGGGCGGTTGCTTTGCCGGCAATGGCGCCCCAACTGCCTCCTGCCGGAAAAACCCGCATCGGGTTCATGGGCTGTTTTTCCACAGTAGGGGCAAGTATGCCCTTTGCCATGTCTGGCAATCGGTCTTTGTATCGCCGTCGCCTGTAGGCTCTGCTTCGGTGTTGCCCGCTTGATCTACGGCCCTCGTGCCAAAGTAGTAGGCTGCTGGGCCGGTTGGCTGGAAGAGGAAAACCCCTTGGCTTGCAGTCCCCGGTACAGCCGCGCCGCCAATTTGGTGTGCCTGGCCGCTATCCATCCACGTGCCTTCGTCGCCCTTTCTCACCCATAGCGCCACACTTTCCATCCCACTGAGCGTGTCGGTCGCTACCCACGTCACCCGGATGGGTGCGATTTTGGTGCTTGCTGGGGCATTGGTCAGCGACGCCGGCGGTATAGTGTCAAGGCGCAGCGTTGTACTGATGGCCGTCGCCGGATCAACGTTCCCCGCTGCATCGCCCAACCACACGTAAGCGCGATGCTCGCCGCTATCTGGTACTGTCACATTCGAGAGCCCCTGAATATCCACGCCAGCCTGGCAGCCGGAGTGATCCTCCACCGAGAGGGGGGGCGCGTCCAAACTGTAGCAAGCCGTCAGCATTCCAGACACCTCCGTCGGATTGGTCCAGCTCAAGGCAAAGCGGTTGGCCGGCGACCAACTGCCCGGTTCAGCGATGAGGTCGATAGGGCTGCCGGGCGGATCGGGATCATAGTGCAGTGTGATGGATACAGCGCTGGTATAGTCAGCATTGCCTGCACCATCCTCCAGCCAAAGATAGGCCGTCTGAGCGCCAGGGTTGGCAACGGTGATGCCAGCAATCTGGGACATAGCTGCGCCAGCGTAAAAGGCTCCATCGGCGACCCCGATCGGTGGTTCATCCATCTTCAGATAGGCCCCAGCAATACCCGACGTGTCAACAGGGTTCTGCCAACTAAGCGAAAATCGATTGGTAGCTGTCCAACTTGGCGGATCGGCGGCTGGTTGCTGAGGAGGGTCCGGAGGCACAAGGTCTGGAGCAACGACCTGTACGATCATGGTATGATCGGTGACATAGAGGTTGCCATTGCGATCTACGGCCACGCCCTCTGGACCGCGAAAGCCCGTACACAGGGCTTTGTGAGCCCCGCTCGCCTCAACAAGATTCAGGCGACCCATTCCATCACCTAGATCTTCCTCCGTTGCATACAGGGGAAAACGGCCACCCGGTGAAAAGTGCAGGCCTTCTACTGCTGTCAGGTCAGAGGCAAAAAGTGTTCGCTGGCCCGTGGCCGGATCCACCTGGAATATGCTGTCCGTGGTGGCCACGTTCGATGCCTCGTTGGCCACGTATAGCAGGCCATCGGGGTCCAAGGTAATGGCCGAATAGCTCCATAGCAGGGTATCGGAAAAAACCTCCGTCACTTCCAGCCCCTGTGAAACGCGGGTGACGCCCGAGATCACATCCCAGGGCAGATTTTCTACGAACTGAACGTTGGATTCGGTAACGAACAAGTCGCTGTCGGGTGCCCAAACTACTCCTTCAGGCGCGTCAAGGCCGGTAGCCAGGACAGTCTGCTGGCCCTGGGGATCTATGCGGAGCAAGCGGCCATTCTTGACATCCTCGACGACATACAGATTGCCCGCTGGGTCAAAGGCGATTCCCTCTGGATAGTCCAGCCTGGCCACCACCGTTGTGACGGTCCCGTCGGAATCGATGCGCGACACACGCCCGGCGTTCTCTTCAGCCACATGGAGCACGCCGCCGGGGTCAAAGGCCAGTCCGCCAGGTGACTCGAGGTCGACAGCATACACAAAAGCCTCAAATCCCTCAGGACAGACAATGCGGGATATCGGTTTGCCTACGGTTAGCGGCTCCAGTGTCGGCAGGTCGGTGTCCCTCCACAACTCTCCGGTATGCGGATGTCCAGCGAGCGCCCGGCCCGGCGCCACAATCAGCAAGCCAGCCAACAGAAGGGTAATGATCCAACGCCGCGTGTATCCAGGATACACCTATTCCTCCGTCCCTTCGCGAGATGGCCATCAGTCTAACCTATCCTCTGGCCTTTGTCAAAGCTCCGGCTGAATCCTGCTGGCATGGAGCGAGGCTTGTCTTCCCCTGGCATTGTCGTTTCGCATTCGGTAGGGCGCAGGAACGCCTTCCTGGCGCGTATTTGTCCTTTGGGCGCTCAAGTATCCACTACCAAGTCCAGTTGTGATCTATGGACACTGCCGCGGTGTGGCCCGAGACATCGATCTTGTCGCAAGCTTTACCGCCCTTTTGACCTGTAACCCTGAAACCTTTTGCCGGTAGGGGCGTATTATAATTGACCGCAGTTGGTGCGGGCTGACACGGGAACGCAGCATCATTCAAAGGAGAGGATTGTTATGACTGAGGAAGGGAATGTTGTCACAGAGCCAGTAGACGGGGTGATTGAGGATCAGGCCGAGGAGACGGTTCAGGCTGAGCGGACCACAACCCAAGAGATCAAAGTCCAAGCAGAGGATCTGTTCCAGACGCTAAACGACATCATCCGTGAGGGCACAGCCAGGCGCATCACCGTCATGCGCAATGACCGTGTCCTGGTGGATATCCCCATGGTTATGGGAATTGGCGCCAGCTTGATACTGGCCTTCTACATGCCTGTCATAACCGCCGTGGTCGGTGTGGGGGCGCTGCTTACCGGCTGCACGGTGCGCGTCGAGCGTGAGGACCCACCCGCCAAAGAATAGTCGAATACCACAAACCAGAAGCACCCCCGAGTCCCTTGGCGAACCGGGGGTGCTCTCAACAGGTGTTCGTCTTCCCAGGCCGAGTTGAGTCTACTTTCCCGGCGGCCGTGGTCTGGCCGGAGCGACTTAGGCTGCTGCCTCTACGTGGTGGCGCCCATCTACCCAATGAGATGCAATGCAGTCTGCCTGCTCGGAAGCCACTGCAGCCTCCCATGGCTGAACGCCGCATCCTCTTCCAGAGCCATCACGACCTGCTGTCCATCCCACTCTGCGACCTCTTTGGCGACGTTCAGTTCGATGGCATAGACGGTGTCGTCAAACAGTTCATAGTCTCCCCTGCCCGGCACGCCTTCCTGACGATCCCAGAGGCCGATTGTCGGACCGGCGCCGTGACCGTGATAGCCCAGGGGATGGGTATAGATGCTGGGGTGAAGGCCCTCGGCCTTGGCTTGCTCAAGGGCTGTACCCAGGATCTCGTTTCCCGTTTTGCCCGCAACCATCGCGTCCGCCAGAATGTCTTGGAGCCGGTTCCCTTCCGCCAGAGCCAGCCGGAGTCCATCGGGGGCATTCGTTTCGCCGGGTCTGAGGACGTAGGCGTTTTGTTGCTGATCGGTTGCCAGACCCAGGTAGTGAAACCCCACGTCGCAGTGCAGCAGGTCGCCGGGTAGAATGAGGCTTCTTGGGGCAGCCGCATGGCTTGCGCCTGGCAGATGGAAGCCCTGGCCGGCCGCCTGGATGTCCACCGTGGGCGGGAACCAGGCGCGCAGACCCAGATCGAGGATCTTTTGACGTATCCACCACTCGACATCAGCAGTGGTCGTAATGCCCGGTTGGATAACACGGCTGGAAAATGCCTCCGCGATGATGGCATGGCCGAGCTCCGTGATACCGGGGTAGACGATCAGTTCGGCCTCACTCCGGCGTTCAAGCCAGCCAATGGCCAGACGCGTCGCGCTCCGGGTCCGGCTCATATAGGTCTCTCCCAGGGCCTCCGACAGGCGCTCATATTCACTGTGTGTGAGCCCATCGCCAAAGGCAGAGTCGCGAGCTATGTTGACTCCAATCACGTTGGGATCTCGTCCTCTCACGATCTTGCTCAGGCATTCGTGTTGTTCCTGCTGGCCGGGATCCCAGGCGGCGCTGTAATACTCGCCGAGTCCATAGCGATCCAGTGTCAGACGCTCAACGCTCCCGTCCTCTCTTAGGAAAAAGACCAGAATCGTCCGCCGCCGCGCCGACATCGCTGGCTGGGGCAGCATGCTCATGATCACCGGATCCTCGTTGTACTCTCTGGCAACCACGATCCACATGTCAAAGCCCTCACGCTTCATGATCTCGGGCAGGATCTCGTCCAGCCTCTGTTTTAGCCACTCATTCCTCACCTCAGCCCTGGCTCGCAGGCGCAAGATCTTGTCTCGGTAGGCATCCGAACAGCCGATTTGTCCGCATGGTAGGTTCAAATTCATCTCACTTTCTCCACTGGCAGGTTGTAGGATTGAGTTGTCTAGTCTTGCGGTACGGTGGCTTTCATCCAGCCGCTTGTATTGTGAAAATGGGACACAGCCATGCCCGGTGGGTTGAGGTCGTCAAACGCCGCACACAGTTCGGGGCCGGCTTGCATCGAGGCCACCTCCAGCATTTCTTGCAGTTGCTCCAGGTTGCGGGGGCCGATGATGGGGGATGTCACCCCCGGTTGATCTTTTACCCATAGCAGAGAGACCTGCGCCGGTGTCAGTCCGTAACGGGCCGCTATCTCGGGCACGTGAGCCGCGGTCTGCAACCCCCTGCGATTGATCCGCTGGGCATAGATACCCTGCGGGTTGGCCGCCGCCCTCGAGCCTTCGGGGAAAGGCTGGTCCACGGGATAGCGTCCGGCCAGCATGCCCATGGCGATAGGCGACCAGGGCACCATCGCCAGACCGTACCGCTGGCATAGGGGCACACGCTCATTTTCCACGCGCCGGTCCAGGAGGTTGTAGGGCGATGATTCGACTACGTATCGAGCATAGCCCTTCGACTCGCTGACCATCAGCGCCTCCATGATCTCCCATGCCGGATGTGTGGAGCAGCCGATGTAGCGGACTTTGCCCTGGCGGACCAGATCGGTCAGGGCGCCCAGCGTCTCGTCTACCGGTATGGCAGAGCTGGCCGAACGATGGGTCACATAGATGTCAATATGGTCGGTCTTGAGCCGACGCAAAGAGTCCTCGCAGGCGCGCATGATGTGGTGGCGGCTGAGCCCATGGTCGTTTGGGCCATCCCCGACAGGATAGTAGACTTTGGTGAGTAGAATCACCCGATCTCGCTGGCCGGTATCATTCAAAAAACGCCCAATGATCCGCTCGCTTTCGCAGTCGTTGTAATAGTTGGCCGTATCGAAGAAATTGATGCCCGCATCCAGTGCAGTCTGCATGACCTGGCGCGATGTCTCCTCCGAGGACGGGCTGCCAAAGTTGCCCGAGCCCAGGCACAAGGCTGACACCTGCACGCCGGTTCTGCCCAACGTCCTGTATTCCATATCGTCCTCCTCCTATCCGCGGGGGTTTCCTTGCGAATGTCTGAACGGGATTGGTCGCTGCGCTCATCTTGGCCGAGCTCTGACAGCTTGCTCAAACGTTCAAGGCATCAACCTTGGCAAGGATCGTATCTACTGGTGAAAGACCTCGGCCGACTCCGGTTTCAGAAACTGCTCGACCTCGTAGGTATAGCCCCCAGGGTCCTCAAAAAAGAAACAGGTCACCTGGATCTCTTCCGAGTGCTTGATCTCAGTCAGCAGTTTTACTCCCTGGCCCTTGAGATAGTCGTACCAACCGGGCACGTCGGCCACGGCCAGCGTGATCAGCACGGCATTCTTTTCCTGGGGTTTGTGAAACCCCTTGTCCCCGGCCACGAGCCCCAGGAAAGCGCTTCCACTGGTACGATAGATCTTGGCCCATCCCTGGTCCTCCACCAACTCAAAGCCAAGTACCTTCTCATAGAAGGAGGAGATGGGCTCGATGTTCGGATAATAGAGAAATGTTATCTGCGATTGGATCTTGCCTGGTCTTTGCATCCTAGGCCTCCTGTGTGGAGTAGTCATTCACGCTGGCGCGCCGATTCCGCCATCAATTCGGCTAGGTATGGCTTCCAGATCTCGGGCAGCGAGTGCGTCCCGTGGCCCCGTGTCTTTTCACTGGTGGGAATCAACACGTATCTTCCTCGTTTGACCCGCCTTAGCTCTCGTTCCAGGATCCCAAGTTCTGGTGGATTGACCTGGTCATCGGCCGAGTTGATTGCCAACAGGAGGGCGGTGATCGTTTCCAGCGCTGGAGCTGGGTCATAGTCGCGCGAGGCATCGACCTGATACAACAAGTCGTTGGCATCAAGATCAGTCGAAAAATCCTTGACCAACTTGTCAAAGAGGTGGTCCGCTTCTGTGAGTGTGGGTGCTTGTTTTTGCCATTGCAGCGGGCTGCTGACCATGAACAGCAAGGTATGGACTGCTGAGCTAAGGCCCTGTGGTTGGTTTTTGTATTCTCCATCCTGCCATGTAGGATCATTGCGGATGGCGTCCATGATCATGCGCCTCGTCATCCGATTCCGTCCCGCAATCTGCACGGGCAGGCAGGCCAGAGGCATAAGCGCGTCCATGAAATCTGGGTAGCGTTCGCCCCAGAGCCAGGTATGCATGCCGCCCATGGAGGTGCCCATTACCAATCGCAGATGGTTCACGCCTAGCTCTTCTGTGAGGAGCTGAAATTGGGCGCGGACCATATCGTGGTAGGCATAGCGCGGGAAACGCGCTCGCAGGCCATCGCTTGGCTTGCTCGATTGGCCGTGCCCGATGCCGTCAGGGAGAATGATATAGTATTTGTTCGCGTCCAGCAACTGTCCTGGTCCGAACAGCTCTCCGGAAAACTGCTCTCTCAGAAATGCTTTGCCGCTCCCGCCGGTGCCGTGCAAGATCAATACGGCGTTGCGTACCTCACCGGTCTTGTCTCGAGAAGGGGCTCCAAGCGCAGTGTAATGGATTCTCAGTTCTGGGAGTAGATCGCCGCTTTCGAAGGCAAAGTCCCGAATCGTGAAATCACCCCGAGTTGGACTGGAAAATCCCCATCGGGAATCTTGGGATGACTGCTTCATGTCTTACTCTCCCACAAGTATTGGTACTGCGACGCAAGATCTGCAAGTTCGACGGCAGGATCTGCGCATCTAGGATAGGGCGTAACCCAACCGTCGAAGGTCCTGTTCATTTCTGCGCCATTTCTGCCTGACCTTGACCCAGAGCTCCAGATAAACGCGCGTACCCAGTAGTTTTTCGATCTCGCGCCGGGCATCCTGGCCGATGCGCTTGATCATGTCCCCCTGACGGCCCAGGATGATGGCTTTTTGGGTGTCGCGCTCCACAAAGATGTTGGCGCTGATATAGGTCATGTTCTCACTGCGCTCCTTGAACTCCTGAACGATGACTGCCACCGAGTAGGGTATCTCCTGTCGCAGGTGACGGATCACTTGTTCGCGAACCAGTTCGGCGGCCATGAAGCGCAACTGCTGGTCGGTAACCTGTTCCTCTGGATAGTAGCGGGGGCCGAGGGGTAGCTGCTTGATGGTCTCTCCAAGCAATTCGTCCAGTTTGTCGCCCTGAAGTGCCGAGATCAGAAACGAGTCATCGAACTCGCCCAAGGCCTGGTAGGCTTCTACGTGCTCGGTCGCTGCCTCCGGTGGCAGTAGATCTCCCTTGTTCAGAACCAGGATGACCGGCGTCCGGCATTGCTGGCGAAGGATCTCTGCGATCTGGAGGTCTTCGTCGCCGGGTAGCCGCGAGACGTCCACCAGGAAAAGTACGACTTCGGCATCGGGGATAGCGCGGACGGCCGTCTCGACCATATACGCGCCCAGGTCGTGCAGGGGTTGGTGGATACCCGGTGTGTCCACAAAGATGATCTGGGCATCAGCGATATCCCCTCGTTCCCGTTCCATCGTCAGGATACCGAGAAGCCGGTTGCGCGTCGTCTGCGGTTTTGGGGAAACGATGGCGATCTTTTGACCCAGGTAGGCGTTCATCAACGTCGACTTGCCCGCATTGGGCTTGCCCACCACGGCCACAAAGCCAGACCTGTGATCCGGCGGCAGGTCCTCAGGCATCAAGAGTTCTGCCAAGTCTTGTTCTATCATCGGGCCTGTACTCATCCTACGCCTCCCGTATCACGCCTCACGAACCTTGAATGGATTAAAGTCCGTATCAATATCATACACATCTTCGTTCTCCTCGCGCTTCAAAAACTCAGTGGCCCGGTAGGTGATGGGCGTCATGACCGCCTCCAGGCCGCACTTGAAGATATAGTTGGAGATGATGATGCTCCAGAACAGAGACCAGGGCAGCGCCCCGGCAAAAGCGATGGTCACAAAGAGAACAGTATCCACGCCTTGGCCCACCAGCGTGCTGCCGATAGTCCTGGTCCAGAGCCAGCGGCCCTGGGTCAGAACCTTCATCCTGGCCAGCGTGTAAGAGTTGCTAAACTCGCCGGCAAAGTAGGCGATGAGAGAGGCGAGGACGATGCGCGGCGTTGTCCCCAGGATGGCTTCATAGGCATCCTGGAACTCCCATCCCTCGGCCGGGGGTAGGGCCCCCACGACTGTGAGGACCACCGCCATCAACGCGGCGCACCCAAATCCAACCCAAATGACCCGTCGGCTGCGTTGGTAGCCATAGACCTCTGTCAGGATGTCGCCGAAAATATAACTGATGGGAAAGAGCAATGTCCCGCCGTCAAAAGTGAAAGGGCCCATCTTCAGGATCTTGGTCGAGGCGATGTTGCTGATCAAAAGCACGGCCACAAAGAGGGCCATGATCAGGTCAAAGTACTTGTACCCTCGCTGTTCCGAATGCGTCATCGCCCTTCTACGCTTCCGCTGTTGCTTCCCGGCCTTGCTGGCGCCTTTGCATCCAGCCCACATAACGGGGCAGAATGCGGGTATACAACCGGTACGCGGTCCGGCTGCCGGGGAAATCCCAGGCTCCGACCCCTTGGGCCACCCGCCCTCCCAGTCCGAGCTTGAAGCGCACCACACCCCACATCGGGTCCGACTCGTCCAGTTGATTGGGGGCGCCCCACAAGTCATAAAGGCTGCAGCCGGCGGCTTTGGCCCTGCGGATGGCCTCCCACTGCAACAGATTGTTGGGCATGGTTTTCCGGTGACGGGTTGACGAGGCTCCGTACATGTACCAGGCTGTTGGACCAAAGGTAAAGAGGATGAGCCCGGCCAGGGCTTCGCCATCGACCTCAGCTAGGAGGAGATGGGCCAACCCGGCCTCCAGGAAGGTACCCCATGCGTCATGGTAATAGTCCCGAGTACGGATGAGGAAGCCATCTCTTTGGGATGTTTCGGCATAGAGTTGGTAAAACAGATCCAGATCTGTGGTCGTACCCTGGCGAACGGTCACCCCACGCCGTACGGCCAGCCGCACGTTGTAGCGGGTTTTCTGCTTCATCGCCGCCATCAAGTCCTCTTCAGAGCGATTCAGATCCAATAGAACCGTGTTGCAGAACTGGATCTGTTCATCTGAATAGCGCCAGCCACGCTGTTCCAGCCGGTGGGCTGTGTCCAGAGCACATGCCGGTCTTGGCGAAAAGTCCGGCGTGCGATCAGGATAGTACACGTCAGGGTCGATTTTGATACAGATCGCTCGTCGCTGCCGGGCCAGAGCCTCCAGATCGGCCAGAACATGCTCAACCAACGGGCGGTCGGTCCAGTCAAGGAGCGGCCCTTTGGGTACGTACAGGAGAGATAAGGGAAAATGTTGCATTTTGCGCTGCAGCACCGACGCGGCGGCCAGGGCTTGCCCATTCTCTTGCCAGAGCAGGCGCGTGGCGTACCAGCCGTGCCTGGCCTTGAACTCGCCCCACTCCCAGCTCTGAAGGATCTGGGGATTGGGTAGAGCTAGCAGTGCATGATCCCAAGCGTGAGCCTCGCTGATTTGGATGGTGTGCATCAGTCAGCCTGTCTGCGGTTGAGCCAGCCCAGCGCGCCTTTGTAAAGCTGGTATCGCAGGGGCGAGTAGACCAGGTCCCAGGCCCCGATGGTTCGCACCAAACGCCCGCCAAAGCCCCGCTTGAATCGATAGACTCCCCACAAGCCATCGCTCCTCTTGGTAAAGTCAGATTCTAGCGTGGATTCCTCCTCATCGGGCACGCCCCACAGGTCATAGATTCGACAGCCCTGTTCTCTGGCCCAGAGCATCGCCTGCCACTGGAGCAGATAGGCGGGCATCAGACCGCGGCTCTCGCCAGACGAGGCACCGTACATGTAGCAGGCCGTGTCGCCTGTAGCCATTACCACCAGCCCTGCTAGCAGCTTCTCCTCGTGCTCGGCCAACAACAGGCAGCCTCGTCCCGGCTGAACGAATAGCCGGTACGCGGTATCATAGTAGGCTTGGTTGTGGATGCCAAACCCGTCCCGTTCTGCGGTGGTTTCCATGAGGTCGTAAAAGTCCTGGAGATCGCCCTCGTTCCCAGCTCGAATTGTGACGCCTTTCCGTCCTGCCAGACGGATGTTGTAGCGCGTTTTCTGTTTCATCCGTTGCAGCAACGCATCCGGCTCGCCTTGAAGATCTACTACGATGGTGCGGCGGGGTTGGATCGGCTGAGGGCTAGCTTCAAAGCCCATGGACATCAATCGCGTGGCAAGTGCAGGATCGTCTTCCTCATCGGGCTCGATCTTTAGGCAGATGGCCCGCATTCGCCTGGCGCTGGGTTGAATGGCCTCCAGCAGGTCCTGCAAGGCAACGTGGCCGCCCGGCGACAGGGCAGGATCCACAACGGGTCCTTTGGGAATGTAGGCGATGGTACCCAACCCACCTGGCAGGTTGCGGTATAGTATCTGGGCGCGGGCAGGGCCTAGCTCCAGTCTCTGAACATGCCAACCGAAGCCAGATTTCAGTTCGCCCCAAGCCCAACTCTGCAGGACGTGTCCGCCGGAGGAAACGACCAAGCTGTCCCAGGAACTCGCATCGTCTGGCTGGTCAAAAAACCGCGCGCTTGACGTCATGTCGTGATTATAGCATGGATCGGTGGAAAGGGGCAAAGGACCAGCGCTTATGGCCGGGGGTCGATGAGATCCAACCCTGCGCCCAGGCCAAAGCGCGCATACAGGACTGCCGCAAAGACCACCAGGACAACGCTCAAGTAGACATAGTCCACGAGCCGGAAGGCGATATCGTGGTAGTAAGTCCGGCGGGCTCCGGAATATCCCAGTGCCCGGGACTCTAGCGCCTGGCCCAGTTTGTCCGCCGTGCGAAGGGCGCTGATGATCATGGCCACCAGGATCGGCAGATACTGGCGCAGACGCTGGACAAGAGATCCCTTGCCCAGATCCAGGGCGCGTGCCTGCTGGGCTTCTGATACCGTACCATAGAGCCCGTAGAAGGTGGGGATGTAGCGCAGGCTGAGGGCGAGTACCAGCCCGCCGTTGTACGGCAGCCCCAATTTGACAAAGCTGCGCACGATTTTGGTTTGGTCGGTGGTAAACATCCAGGAGAATACGAGGAAGGCGATGGCATCCAGCCGCAGTACCAGAGCCAAGCCTCGAACTGCGGCCAGGGGAGTGATCTCTAGGAACAGAAACTGGAACAGTACGGGGCCTTCTGGGTAAAAGATGACAAAGAGGACAGGGATAAGGATATTGATGGGGAGCATGCGCTTCCATACCCACCCAATGTTTTCCTTTGGGATTTTGGCAGACAGGATCAGGAGGTGGCTGAGAACCAAGGCCAGCAGAACGGCAAAGACATTTTTGAACAACAGAATGCTGACGATCCCCAGGACAACAGAGAGGACCTTGATTCGCGGGTCCATCCTATGGAGCCACGAACCCCTTTCGACGTAGAGATCGGCATTGAAGGACACGGCGCGGCACCCCTCAGTCTTGGGCTCTCAGCCGGGCGTAAGCATCAAAACACTCTTGCACGGTCAGAATACCTTCAGGCATACCCAGCGGGCGCAGCCGGTTGGCCAGTTTCATGATCTGGGGCGGCTCGATCTGCGTCTGGCGGAGGGTTTCTGTCTGGCAAAAGACTGAGCGCGTATCGTCATAGAGCAGCACCTGTCCGTCCCGCAGCACCAGGGTTTGCTCGGTGAATGCGGCCGCAACTTTCATGTCATGCGTTACCATCAGGATGGTATGCCCCTGCCGGTGCAGCTCCTGGAGCAGGAAGATCAGGTCGAGGGTGCTCTGCCAATCAAGCCCTGCTGTCGGTTCATCGAGAACCAGGATCTCCGGGCGCATGGCATATACGGCTGCGATGGTGATCTTGCGCCTCAGACCAAACCCCAACAGGGCTGGCGGCTCCTCAGCATGCGCTGCCAGCCCAAAGAGTTCCAGCGTTTCGTTGGTACGTTGTTCCACTACTTCAGGCGGCAGGCCCAGGTTTTTCGGTCCAAAGGCCAGTTCTTCGCGCGTCGACGCGCAAAAGATCTGGTGATCGGGATTCTGGAACACATAGCCCACCAATCTTGCCAACTGCCCTATGGAACGCTGGCTGGTATCCTGGCCGTCAACCAGGACGCGCCCCCGTGCTGGCCGGAGCAACCCGTTTAGGTGCTTGACCAACGTCGTTTTTCCCGAGCCATTCTGGCCCAGTATGGCCAGGAAGGTACCCCGCGGTATCTCGAGGCTGATCCCCCGCAGGGCAACGATCTCGTCGCTGTATTGGTACCACAAGTCCTCAGTGGTGATGCACGGGCCGTTCTCATCCACGTCGGACCGCTTTCTGCTCAGATGCCTCCAGTTGCCCGGCTAGCGCAGTGTATGCGTCATCCAGACGGACGAATCCATAGTCGGTGCCCAACCGGCGGTTGTGCAGATCCCCAAACTGGCTTACCTGGGGGACTGACAAACCGATCCTTTCCATGGCCCCCACCTGGCCAAAGACTTCACTGGGAGTGCCTTCCATCGCGACCACGCCATCTTCCAAGACCACCACCCAATCCGAGAACTCGGCGATGGTTTCTGCATCCTGTTCAACCATGATGATGGTCATGCCCTCTTGGCGTTTCAGCTCCTGTACTACTTGGAATACCTCTGTGGTGCCGACAGGATCCAGTCCCGATGTCGGCTCGTCCAGCACCATGATTTTGGGCTGCATGGCCAAGATGGAGGCGATGGCGACGCGCTGTTTCTGTCCTCCTGAAAGATGAAAGGGCGACCGCCGGCGGAAAGCCTGCATGCCAACGATGCCCAACGCCCAATCGATCCGCTCGGCGATGATAGCTGGCTCAACACCGAGGCTTTCAGGGCCAAAGGCTACCTCGTCCTCGACCGTCATATTGAAAAACTGGCTCTCAGGGTCTTGAAATACGATCCCTACCATGGAGGCCAGGGTAGCCACATCAGCTTCCCTGGTATTCAACCCTTGTATCCACACGTCACCGCCAAAGACACCACCGGTTGAGTGGGGAACGATACCGTTGAGTGCCAGGCAGAGCGTGGTTTTGCCCACGCCGGTGGGGCCCATGATGGACACAAACCTGCCGCTCTCAACGAGCAGATCCAGACCCTTGAAGACAGAAACTGGCTGCCCTTTGGCGACCAGCGAAGGGTAGGAGAAATGCAGGTTTGAGATCTGAATCATTGCCACACAGTACGAGCTTAGGCCTCGGTCCAGGTTCTGCCCATTCCCATGCGGTCGATGGGTGGGTAAGCCTTGCGAATGGCCAGGACGAGGGGGATGCCGATCAACCCGCCAACCACCATCTGGATCAAGTTGGGTCCCACCTCGGCCAGTGCTCCGGCAAAGCCCAGGCCATAGATGAACCACTCGCCGAAAAAGTAAACCAGAATGAGTGCGATGGAGCCGATGGCCCAGCCCGCGATCATGCCCACAACGCCCTTCTTGTAGCCAAAATAGCCGGCCAGAAAGCCCTGCAAGCCGTGGGCGATGAGCGTTATCGGCGCCCAGGCCGCATAGCCACTCAGGATATCTGCGATGGCGCAACCTACGCCTCCGGCGATGCTACCGACGATGGGGCCAAAAGCAAAGGCTGCAAAGTACACACCGACATCGCCAAAGTGGATGTAGCCCCCTGTGGCCGGAATGGGGATCTGAACGGCGAAGGTTAGGACTGCGACGACTGCTACCATCACGGCAATGACCGCCAATGTGGTCACAGTAATTTTGCCCATGATCGCTCCTCTTTTCTCCTCCAATGAGAATGCACGTCTGTGCCAATGAACGCCAGGTAAAAAGTTGTCGCTGCTATGTTGCGGTGTCCCTGCCTGCTTGTATCCTTATACCAGAAAGAACTGTCCTTGTCAAACCCAGAGCACGCCATCCGGCAATCGTGAGGACCTGGGAATGTGAAGGTTGGAACTTGCCTTTTCCCTGGACCTGTGGCATAATGGCTCGGCCTTGAGATGCTGGGATCGAGTGGGCTCGATCCCAGAAAGGTTGAATCCACTCGCTCTAACCTGAAAAAGGGGGAGGATGACATTGCTGTCAGACTATAACTTTATCGGGATCTTTGTGGTCGTTGTGCTGATCTTTCCCTTTATCGCTTTGGGGTTGGCATGGCTGTTGCGCCCAAAGAAGCCCAATCCCGTCAAGACCGACACCTTTGAGTGCGGCCTCCAGACTTTCGGCGACACTTGGGTCCAGTTTCGCGCCCAATACTTTGTCTATGCCCTGGTCTTTGTCGTTTTCGACATTGAGGCCGTTTTTCTTTTCCCCTGGGCGGTGGCCTATGACAAAGTTGGGATCTGGGCGTTTGTCGAAGCTCTTTTGTTCCTCGCCATTCTTACCGTTGGCTTGGTCTATGCTTGGCGCAAGGATGCCCTGCAGCTGCAATAGCTAATTTCCAGTGTCCGATATCCCCTGCCACGGATTTGCCAATAGGCATCGGATATTCGGTTTGGATACTGGGAACTGGATGTTAGGAGAGGCCTATGGATTTCATTCTGAACTTCTGGGTTGAATTCGGTAGCTGGGTGGCGGGCCTGATGGCTGGTTGGGGGATGCCGCCTTGGGCCGTAAACTTGGTCGCTGATATCGTGGGCGTTGTGATCCTGCTGCTCTTTGGCATTGCAGGCGTGCTCATCTTTACGCCCATGGAGCGCAAGGTCATTGCCCGTATGCAGGACCGGCCTGGACCTAATAGGGTGTGGCCCTATGGCCTCCTGCAGGCCCTCGCCGACGCCATCAAGATGTTGACCAAAGAAGACATCGTTCCGACCAATTCTGATCGACGGCTCCACATGCTGGCCCCTCTCGTCGTCGCGGCGCCGGCCCTGTTGGTTTTCGCCGTGCTGCCCTGGGGGCCGGGACTCATCGGCCAAAACCTGAATGTGGGCATCCTTTTTATCGTGGCCGTAGGCACCATCCACGTCCTGGCCATCATCATCGCCGGTTGGGGGGCGAACAACAAGTTCTCGCTGATCAGCACCTATCGTGTGGTGAACCAGTTGCTGGCCTACGAGATCCCCATGGTACTCTGCATCCTGGCCGTGGTCCTGTTTGCCAAGACCATGTCTACCCAGGGGATCGTGGTGGCCCAAACGATCCCCTACTTTATTGTCATGCCGGTTGCGGCCTTGATCTTTTTGATCTGTGCGATGGCTGAGGCGAACCGCTCCCCGGTTGACCTCTTGGAGGCCGACTCGGAAATCGTAGCTGGCTATATGGTCGAGTACAGCGGCATGAAGTTCGCCATGTTCTTCATCGCCGAGTACGTCAGCCTGTTCGCGACCGCGGTCTTGGTCTCTACCCTCTTTCTGGGTGGCTGGAAGTTCTTCGGACTGGAAAAAGTGGCTCCGGTGCTTACACCCATCATCGTCTTTGGCAAGGCCGTGTTCGTAGTCTTTTGCATACTCTGGTTCCGTGCCACTTTTCCCCGCCTGCGCTTTGACCACCTCATGGGCTTTGCCTGGAAGTTCCTGGTGCCCCTCAGCATGGTCAACCTCTTGCTGGCCGCCCTGATCCTCAAGCTGACGGACAATATCTGGGGGCAAGGAATTCTGATGCTCGTGGGCAACATCATCCTGGTCGCCGCAACATTTCTCATCCTCAAGTTCACTGCGCCCAAACTAGATAAGGCCCCGGCTCTCAAGCGTATCCTAGCGGTGGAGTCGGTCCCTGAAGCGCCCCCGAGCAGCGCGGCGGGCTTGGTCGAAGGAAGGTAGGATGGCTATGACTGTATCGCACGTGGTCTTTATCATCCTGAGCGCGGTGGCCCTGATAGGCGCCTTGGGTGTCGTCCTCTCCCATAGTCTGTTCCGGGCTGCACTCTTTTTGGTCCTCTCTTTCGTGGGTGTAGCTGGCTTCTATATTCTCCTGGAAGCGGAGTTTCTGGCCATGGTTCAGCTCCTGGTCTACGTGGGGGCCATTTCCATTCTGATCATCTTTGCCATCATGCTTTCCCGGCGGCTGATGTCGCCAGACTTCAAGGCGCGCAACGAACAGTGGCTTGTGGCTCTCGTCTCGGCCGCGGCACTGTTTATTCTCCTGGTCTTTATCCTGCTGCAAGTGAACTGGCCGGCCGAGCTATCCATTGTACCGCCAAATACGATCGAACAGTTGGGTATTGCCCTGGTCAGCCCGGATCATTTTGTCTTGGTCTTTGAGGCGGCCTCTGTGCTTTTGCTAGTGGCTTTGGTCGGGGCAGTCATTGTCGCGCGTGATAGGTAAAGACCTCGAAGGTTCTCCTGAACCTGAGGTCTGGTAACGCTTCCTAACGAGGGAGAAACGCTTATGCAAGTTCCATTGTCCTGGTACCTGGTCGTCGCTGCTGCCCTGTTCTGCATTGGCCTGTATGGCGCCCTTTCGCGGCGCAACGCCATTGCCGTGCTCATGGGCGTGGAGCTGATGCTCAACTCGGTGAACATTAACCTCCTCGCCTTCTGGCGATATGTGGAGGCGGCGAGGGGCTCGCTGTCGGGCCAGGTCTTTGCCATCGTCGTCATCACCGTGGCTGCTGCTGAGGCGGCAGTGGGTCTGGCGCTGATCATCGCCGTCTATCGCAACCGCCATACGGTGGACATCGAAGACGTAGATCTGATGAAACTGTAAGGAGCGAGATAGTCGATGAGAGAATTCTTTTTTAACCTGGTCTGGCTGCTCCCGCTCTTTCCTTTGCTGGCCTTTGCCCTCATTGTGCTGTGGACCAACCGCAACCGGGTGCTCAGTACCTGGATCGCCTGGATAGGCATCGGCCTATCCTGGATCCTGGGCTGGACCATCCTGGGCCTGACCCGGCAGGACATCCACGGGCTGGTGCCACCGGAGGGTGGCTACCAGGTATGGATGTATGCGATGCCTACCGGCTCCACCGTCCTCAAGCTGGGCTTCCAGGTGGATACGCTCACGAGCATCATGCTCCTTATGGTACCATTTGTCTGTTTGATGATCTTTATCTATGCCAAGGGCTACATGAACTTTGGCACCGACGAGGTAGATTCCCGCTACTCCCGGTTCTTTGCCTACATCTCGCTCTTTGCCACCGGCATGCTGGGGCTGGTTATCGCCAATAACTTTGTCTCGCTCCTGATTTTCTGGGAGATCATGGGCCTTTGTTCTTACCTGCTCATTGGATTTTGGTTCGACAAATCGTATCCCGATCCCAAGCGCATCACGCCCAAAGAGGCCGGCCTAAAAGCCTTTCTGACCACGCGTATCGGCGACGTGATCATGCTGGCCGGCATGCTCCTGCTCTATTCCCAGACCGGCACGATGACCTTCCAGGAGATCTTTTCCGAGGAGACGCTGCACCACCTGGCAAATACCTATGCTTTCCCCGGCATGTCCTGGGCCACACTCTGCGCCCTTCTGATCTTTGGTGGGGCGGTGGGCAAGAGCGCCCAATTCCCCCTCCACGTCTGGCTGCCCGATGCCATGGAGGGTCCCACCCCCGTCAGCGCCCTGATTCACGCCGCGACGATGGTTTCGGCCGGCGTCTACCTGGTGGCCCGCTCCTTCCCCCTCTTTGTGGCCGGAGGCAGCGAGGCGATGACCGTGGTGGCCCTGATCGGCGCCTTCACCGCCATCTTTGCGAGTACCATCGCCATCGCCCAGAACGACATCAAACGGGTGCTGGCTTTTTCGACCATTAGCCAGCTCGGCTACATGTTTGCCGCGCTGGGTATTGGCGCCTATGCGGCGGCTGTTTTCCACCTCATCATGCACGCCTTTTTCAAGGCGCTCCTGTTCATGGGCTCCGGCTCGGTGATCCACGGTGTGGAGCACGGCCACCATCACGTCCATCATGGGGATCACGGGCATGAGGAAGAAGCGTTCGACGCCAATGACATGATGAACATGGGTGGGCTGCTGAAGCGGATGCCGCGCACCGGCTGGACCTTTATCGTCGGAGCCCTGGCGCTGACCGGTATCTTTCCCTTTGCCGGTTTCTGGAGCAAGGACGAGATCCTGGCCGAGGCCTGGAACGAGTTCATCCACGGCAGCGCCGCCGCCATCGCCCCCTCCCTGGACTTTGTGGTCTGGTTACTTCTGGCCGTCGCCGCCTTGCTGACCGCTTTCTATACCGGACGCCAGGTCTTTTTGACCTTCTTTGGCAAGCCCCGGACCGAGGCTGCCGAGCACGCGCCCGAAAGTACGGGAAGCATGACCTGGCCCCTGATCATCCTGGCCGTCTTTGCCGCTTTCCTAGGCCTGACCGGTACCCCCTGGGCCAACCAGTTCTTCTTCATGATTGGCGAGGAAGCCCACTTTATGGACTTTCACCTCCACCACGCAGAGTTTAACATTGTGGTGGCGGTGATCTCCCTGGCCATCGCCGGCCTGGGCTGGCTTGGTGCTTGGTTTATCTATGGCCGCAAGCCGCTGACGGAACCGGTAGATCCGATTCGCAAACCCCTGGGGCCGGTCTACACCCTGCTGGAAAACAAATACTATGTGGATGAGTTTTACCACCTCATCATCATCCGGCCCGCTCTCTGGCTGGGCAATGCGTGTGCCAAGTTTGACCGGACGGTCATTGACGCCATCGTCAACGCGGTGGGGCGCTTTGGCCGCTGGGCGGCAAGTTGGCTCGGCAAGGCCATCGAACCGATCATTGATGCCGTGGTCAATGGCGTGGGCAAGGTGACGACCGCTTTTGGCGAGTTCATGCGCGCTACCCAGACCGGCAATGTGCAGAACTACTTGCTGGTGGCAGCAGTCACTGTCTTGTTGCTGCTGGCCCTGTTCGTGATACGGGGCTGATCAGGTGGATATCAAACTGAGCGTGTTAAAGGGTGCTGCCGTGCCGAGATACGAGTTCCCAAACGGACTGTACCGAGGAGGACGATAGATGGATAATCTGCTCGTTTTTATCACTTTTACCCCGTTGTTGGGAGCGCTGCTGATCCTGCTCATCCCCAAGGATCAGGAGCGGACCATCAAGAACCTGGCCGTGGGCATCAGCTTTGTCCCGCTGCTGCTGGCCATCTACCTGTGGTTGGCCTACGACAAGGGGCTGGCCGGCTTCCAGTTTGAGGTCCTTGCCGAATGGATCCCGGCTATCGACGTCTTTTTCCACGTTGGCGCCGATGGGTTGAGCATCCCGTTGATCTTTTTGACGGCATTGCTCACGACCCTCTGCATGATCTATTCGTCCTTCACCATCACCACGCGGGTTAAAGAGTTCTTCTTGCTCTTCTTCCTGCTGCAGATGGGGATGTTCGGCGTCTTTATCGCCCTGGACCTGGTACTGTTCTACGTCTTTTGGGAGATTGGACTGGTGCCGATGTACCTTCTCATTGGCATCTGGGGCCAGTCCAAGGATCGGCCCCAATACTCGGCCATCAAGTTCTTTCTCTATACGTTGAGCGGCAGTGTGCTCATGCTGCTTGCCATCCTGGCCCTCTACTTCTACCACGGCACCTTTGACATTGTTGCCCTGTCGCAGGTAGACAAGATCTTTGGCGGTGTCCCGTATCTGGCTATCCCGGCCTTTTGGGCTTTCTTCATCGCCTTTGCCATCAAGGTGCCCCTCTGGCCCTTCCACACCTGGTTGCCCGATGCTCACACGGCGGCGCCCACGGCCGGCAGCGTCATCCTGGCCGGCGTCCTGCTAAAGCTGGGTGGGTTTGGCATGCTGCGCATCGCTCTGCCCATCTTTCCCGAGCAGTTCCGCTTCTATAGCTGGAATGTACCCATTATCCCCATCCTGGCCCTTTTCAGTATCATCTACGGAGCCTTTGTCTGTATGGCCCAGTGGGACCTCAAGCGGCTGATTGCCTACTCCTCGGTGAGCCACATGGGGTACTTTATGCTGGGTGCTGCGGCAGCGGCGGCAGCCTGGGGCCGGACAGGGTTGGAGGATGCGGCGGCCATGGCCACCAACGGCGCTGCGATGCAGATGTTCAACCACGGCATCATCACCGGCGGCCTCTTTTTCCTGGTGGGCGTCATCTATGAACGGGCCCACGTCCGCGACCTGGGTCTCAAGGATAGCGACGGACAATTGGTTCGCGACCCGGACAACAAGGTGATTCCCACTTTTGGCGGCCTGGGCAAGATGACACCCTACTACTATGGCATCTTTTTGCTGACCGCCTTTGCCAGCCTGGGGCTGCCCGGCCTGGCTGGGTTCTGGGCCGAGTTCTTTGTCTTCCGGGGCGCCTTCCAGATCATGCCCCTGTTCGCCGCCATCGGCATCATTGGCATCGTGGTCACGGCGGCCTACATCCTGTGGAAGATCGTCCAGTACCTCTTCTTGGGCGACTTTAGCTGGGACCGCTGGAAAGCAGTGACCCATGGCGCCAAGCTGACCGATATGGTAACTTTCGAAAAGGTTACCTTGTGGCCGCTGGTCCTGTTCATGATTGCCTTTGGCGTTTTTCCCACGCCACTGGTGGCCTTCTTTAATACCTTTTCCCAGTGGCTGTTTGGTGGATGATGATTGCACAACCTCCCGCAGGTTTGGACGTCTCAGAGGATTCGGCATACGCGCCGGGTTGTGGGTCCAAGCTTGTACATGCGGTCGAGGGAGCCTGCGGGAGGTTTCTGCAGGCTATTACCGGAGGTGAGTCTTGAGTCTAGGTGAAACACTGAAACTGCTCTCACCCGAACTGATCCTGCTGCTCACCGGGCTGGTAGTCCTGGTGGTGGACTTTATCTGGCGGGACGCGGCGTCGGGGGAAGCCGCCGGTGAGGCCTCATCCGGCGGAGACAAGACTGTTGTCGTGCCGGCGCTGGCCCTCATCGGCCTGGGCGCGGCGTTGGTGGCTACGGTTCTGCTGTGGGATACGCCACCGACGCGGGTCCTGTCTATGATGACCGTGGATCCCTTTGCCCTGTTCTTCAAGGTCGTGGCCATTACCTGCGTGATGCTGGTCATCCTGGCAGCCGTTCCCTACCTCCGGGGCCGCACCCGCTTCCGGGGCGAGTTCTATGCGCTGCTCGTCTTTGCCTGTCTGGCCATTTCCCTGGCTTCGTCGGGCATCGATCTGATCGCCATTTACCTGGGCATGGAGTTTCTGAGCATCACGTCCTACGTGCTGGCCGGCTACCTGCGCGACGACAAGAAATCCAACGAGGCGGGCATCAAGTACTTTTTGTATGGCGCGGTGACCTCGGCGGTCATGCTCTATGGCATGTCGCTGCTCTTTGGCGCGACGGGAACCACCGATCTGGCCGGGATCGCGCAGTTCCTGGCGGCCGGCAACCAGAGCCTGCAGTGGCTGGCCGTGGCCGCCATCGTCTTTCTGCTGGCTGGCTTTAGCTTCAAGATCGTGCTGGCGCCCTACCACCAGTGGGCGCCCGACACCTACGAAGGCGCGCCCACGCCGGTCACCGCCTTCCTGTCGGTGGCCTCCAAGGCGGCGGGTTTTGCCATCCTGATGCGCGTGTTCCTGACGGCTCTGCCAGCCTTCCGCTGGCAGATCGGCTGGATGGCCTTCCTCATCGCCCTCTCTATCATCTCCATGGGCCTGGGCAACCTCATCGCCCTGCGCCAGACCAACATCAAGCGCATGCTGGCCTACTCCAGCATCGGCCAGGCTGGCTTTATCATCATCGGCTTTATCTGCCTGACCCTGGACTCGGAGAGCGCCTTCCTGGGCATGAACGGCACCCTGTTCTACCTCTTTGCCTACCTGTTCACCAACATGGCAGCCTTCACGGCGGTCATTGCCGTCGAGAGCGCTACGGGTTCCGCCGAGATTTCCGAATACCGCGGCCTCATCAAGCGGGCGCCCATCGCTGCCGGTGTCCTGCTCGTCGCGCTGATCTCCCTGGCCGGCATCCCCGGTACGGGGGGCTTTCTGGGCAAGTTCTTTGTCTTTGGCTCGGCCATCCAGTTCAACACGCCGCAGACCATCACCCTGGCCGTCGTCGGCATCCTCTTTAGCGTCGTGGCCGCTTTCTACTATTTGAACGTGGTGCGCCAGATGTTCTTTGAGGAGGCGGAAGAAGGCGCCAAGCCCATCGCCCTGGGCGCGGGGCTAAAGGCCGGCCTGATCGTAGCTGCCGCGGGTATCCTGGTCGTGGGCCTCTATCCCCAGCCCTTCCTCGAGTTTGCCACCAGGTCGATGCAGATGCTGGCTGTAATCCCCTAGCTCCAAGGGTAAGCGTCAACCTCAAACGTCAAGGGAAGCAAGACTTCCCTTGACGTTTTTCTTTGCCTCAAGTATAATGTGTAGGTCGGTATCCCAGACGGAGCCATCCCATGCTTGCCAAAGTCGCCAGCTTTGCCCTGATCGGCCTGGAAAGTACCCTCGTTGACGTGGAGGTCGACATCAGCCGCGGCCTGCCCTCTCAGATCATCGTCGGCCTGCCCGATGCCGCCGTCCGAGAATCCAGCGAGCGCGTACGAGCGGCCATCGTCAACTCCGGCCTCATCCATCCCCGCGCCCGCCTGACGGTCAACCTGGCCCCCGCCGATCTACGCAAGGCGGGCCCGGCCTACGACCTGCCCATCGCCGTCTGCATTCTCCTGGCCACAGAGCAGGTCAGTGCCGACCTGGCGTCGGCCGGCCTGGTTGGGGAGCTGTCACTGGATGGCCAGGTCCGGGGCGTAACCGGCATGTTGCCCATGGCCGTCGCGGCCCTGGAGCGGGGGCTGACTACTCTCATCGTGCCCGAGTCCAACGCCGCGGAAGCGGCCCTGGTCCAGGGGCTGGAGGTGATCCCGGTACGCAGCTTGAGCAGCCTGGTCGGCCACCTCCACGGCTATACTCCCATCCCGCCCTACGAGGGTTCACTGACAGAAGGCGATGGGCTTCCTGTCTATCCGGTCGATTTTCGCGATGTGAAAGGGCAGGAACATGTCAAACGGGCGCTGGAGGTTGCCTCCGCAGGCTCGCACAATGTGCTTCTCAGCGGCCCGCCGGGCGCAGGCAAGACCCTTTTGGCCCGCGCCGTGCCCTCCATCCTGCCGCGGATGACCTTCGAGGAATCGCTGACCGTAACCAAGATCTATAGCGTTGCCGGCCAGTTGCCGCCCGGCATCCCGCTCATCCGCCACCGGCCCTTCCGGGCGCCCCACCATACCATCAGCTACGCGGGTCTCGTCGGCGGCGGCAAGGTGCCTCATCCGGGCGAGATCTCTTTGGCGCATCGCGGCGTCCTCTTCTTGGACGAGCTGCCCGAGTTTGGAACAAGGCTGCTGGAAATGCTGCGCCAGCCACTGGAGGACAAACAACTGACTATCGCCCGCAGTTCGGGTTCTCTGACCTTTCCGACCAATTTCATGCTGATCGCGGCACAAAACCCATGTCCCTGTGGTTACTACGGCGATCCGGTCAAAGAGTGCACCTGCTCCAACAGCATGGTCAGCCGCTACCAGAAGCGCATCTCTGGGCCGTTGTTAGACCGCTTTGACATCCACATCGAGGTCCCCCGTGTGGACTATGAAAAGCTCTCCGGCGACCGGTTGGGGGAGCCCTCGGCCGCCATCCGGGAGCGGGTGGAGGCGGCGCGGGAGCGCCAGCGCCAGCGATTTGAGGGTACGAGCCTGCTGTCCAACGCCGATATGGGCGCGGCCGAGGTGCGCAATTTTTGCCAGGTCGATGAAGCCGGCCGGAACCTGCTGCGGGCGGCCATGCAGCAGCTCCACATGAGCGCCCGGGCCTACCATCGCATCCTCAAGCTGTCCCGGACGATTGCTGACCTGGCCGGCAGCGATGCCATCGAGACGGCGCACCTGGCGGAGGCGATCCAGTACCGGCCTCGGAGGCAGAGCTAGGTATCTCGCCGAATCGCGGTATCAGATTAGGCAGGACCGGAGGTCAAGCAGGCTGAGGCAACGTGGGAGAAGGGGACTGCAGATACCCTGCCTCATCGGTCACAGGCCGCAGAAGGCTTGGCCTAGGCGTCTTTTGCGGGGTTGCTTTCAGAGTATACTACCACCATCCCCGTCGAACTCCTGCGGATCGCAGCCGACAACCCGGAATCAACAGAAGGCTATCTCGCCGCAGTCGAGGTCCGGTGGCGCCGGCGGTATGCACACGTCTGGGTAGCAGGGGCTGCAGATTGGGTCAGGTGTGGGTGGAGGCGATAGAGGGCTACCTCTGCTGACGTACGGCAAGTAAGCACCCGCAGCGGGTAGGCGAGAAGCAAAGACGGAAACTTGTGCGCCAGGCATCCTACTCTCCACTACGAGTAGCAGAGCGGCCACGATGACTATCAAGCCTGCGACTGCCACGGTCTTTCGCAGCACGGATTCGGTTCTCCTTGCGAGCTGGTGGGTGGCTCCTGTGTCCCTATTGTATGCCAAATTACACAGGAGGGCAAGTCGGGCTCTCAAATCTTGGCCAGCGGGCCAACGCATTCGAATGGCGTGCTTTTGATGGCAGCCTGTTGTCTTGACGAAAGCGCCCAGGAGATGACCTTTCTCTTTTCTACTCGCCTGACCGTAGCGGGCCTGAAGCAGCCTGAGGAGGGTGCCGTCGACTTGACTCACGGGAAGGCTCCTTTCTTGGGTAGCATCTTCTCATGAATCATCGAACCAGCTACGGTAACGTTTATTCGCGAGTCGACAAACGCTCTTCAGCAATCTTCTTAGTGAGTCAAGTCGAAGTATTGACTCCTGCACGCTGTTTTGGTACAATTGATTCAGTCATCCCTGAACAACACTGCTCACAGTTCCTTGCAGCCTCATCGAGGATTGAACCGGTGACCAAGGTACTTGGTGCGCCACGGTCGCAGTCATCAAAGTATAGCACCCGTTCGCCGTCAAGGTGTGGTGGGTCTTATGCTTTGCCGAGATCCTAGCGTCAAGGTGAGCAGGGCTTCCGCCTGACAGGTCTCGTCCGCTCGTGCCATCCCACGCGCAGGTTCGCTGAACCAGCAGGAGGAGGATCTGAGATGAGACTCCGGAGACTTTTACAGTACGCCATCAGTATGGCAGGGATCCTGTCGCTCTTGGTTGGGTGCAGCGCCCCCGCAGTTGCCCCTGGGGCTGTTGCAGCGTCCTCAAAGGAGCGTATCTTCTCACCAGACACATCGAGCGCGGACCTGAGGGAATTGGCAGCCGGCAATAACGCTTTCGCCTTCGACCTATACCAGGCTTTGCGTGGCGGAGAGGAAAACCTCCTCTATTCGCCCTATAGCATATCCGTCGCAATGGCCATGGTCTATGCCGGCGCGCGCGGACAGACGGAACAGCAAATGGCCGATACGCTGCACTTCGAGCTGCCTCAGGAACGGCTGCATCCGGCCTTTAATTCCCTGGACCTCGAATTGGACAGCCGCAGCCTCGCAAACACCCGGCTAGACATCGCCAACGCGCTCTGGGGACAGGCAGGGTACACCTTCCTGCGCGAGTACCTGGACCTGCTGGCGCTGAACTATGGTGCAGGCGTCAGGGTTGTCGACTTTCAGGCTGGCGCCCCTGCGGCGGCCGATGCCATCAACCAATGGGTCAGCCGGGAGACCGAAGGCCGCATCCGAGACATTCTGGGACCAGACAGCCTTGGGTCGGACACAGTGCTCGTGCTGGTCGACGCCATCTACTTCGATGCCGACTGGAATTTGCCCTTTGACGAGGCACGCACCAGAGACGAGCCCTTCCACTTGCTGGACGGCGGTGAGGAGTGGGTGCCCTTGATGTACCAACAGAGCTATTTCTCCTATACAGAGGGCGATGGCTATCAGGCGATCCAGTTGCTCTACGAGAACCGCAACCTTGCCATGGTCATCCTGCTACCCAGGAGGGCCAGTTCGGCGAGATCGAGGAGCGGCTGACGGCCGACTGGGTGACGGCTGTGCTGAACAGTTTCGACTTGCATGACGTGAGACTAACCATGCCCAAGTTCGGCTTTGAGACACCTGTGCTGAACCTCGGGCAGATACTCGGAGCCATGGGCATGCCCGACGCGTTTTCAAAGCGCGATGCTGATTTTTCTGCGGTGGCCCGACTACAACCCGGCGAGGCCATCTACCTCAGCAAAGTATTGCACAAGGCCTTTATTGACGTCGCTGAGGAAGGGACAGAGGCTGCTGCAGCGGTGGTGGTCGTAGAGGAAGTCGAAATAGAGATAGAAGTTGCCCCAACGGAGCCGCCTCCCATAATCATGAAGATCGATAGACCGTTCATGTTTCTCATCCGTGACGTCAAGACGGGTACCATCCTCTTTGTTGGGCGCGTCATGAATCCAGCCAGTGAATAGGGGTTCTTTAGCAGGTTGAGGTATATCATGGCTGGAGCAACCTGTCCTGGCCGGATACTCCTAGTCAATCATCAGACAGAAAGCCATGGCTCGCGGGATGTGCTGGTTTGTTCACAACGTCGTCACCCGCCACGCATGGTCACCCTGGAGGTCAGAGGTTACCTCGAACCCCAACAGAAGTGTAGTCTTGTTGCTATCCCCGCCCGTCTCCCCAGCCAATGAGACGCTATGCAAGCACAAGATGGGCAGTCAAGGCAAACTGATCTTTTGACTTGTGACCAGGTACATGAGTGCACCTGCTCCAACAGCATGGTCAGCCGCTACCAGAAGCGAGTTCCTTCGGCTTCACTCAGGACAAGCTCTGGGCCGTTGTTAGACCGCTTTGACATCCACATCGAGGTCCCCCGTGTGGAAGCCGGCTCAGAAGCCGGACGAAAAGCTCTCCGGCGACCGGTTGGGGGAGCCCTCGGCCCTGTTGTCGCCGAGAACAGGCGTCATCCAGGGGCGGGTGGAGGCGGCGCGAGCGCGACAGCGCCAACGATTTGAGGGGACGAGCTTGCTATCCAATGCCGACGCCCTTGCCAGGCAAGCGTTGGCGCGGCCGAGGTGCGCAACTTTTGCCAGGTAGACGAAGCCGGCCGGAATCTTCTGCGAGCGGCCATGCAGCAGCTCCACATGAGCGCCCGGGCCTACAGCGAACTCTGGGTTCGCCGCATCCTCAAGCTGTCCCGGACGATTGCTGACCTGGCCGGCAGCGACGCCATCGAAACGGCGCACCTGGCGGAGGCGATCCAGTACCGGCCGCGGCGGCAGGGCTGAGGGCACGGAAACCTACACTGGCCGATATCTCTCTGACTGGATATACCGGGGGCAACATAGGTGGACGATCAGGCTGTTGAGGCAAGACTGCGGCCCGGCTCGGAGCGGGTATTGGAGGCCGTAGCTTCCGGACGTTTCGCCGGATGGCTACCGTATTCCCTTCGGCTACAGGCCGAGCGGCTGGCCCTCGTCGCCGGCTTTGACGAGCTGGTCTGTCTGGATATGCTCAACTTTGCACCGTTTGACTATCAGATCCGAGCGGCCCAGATCGCGCTGCGCCGCTTCCGCGGCCGGGGCCTGCTGTGTGACGAGGTCGGCCTGGGCAAGACCATCGAGGCCGGCCTGGTGCTCAAAGAGTACCTGGTGCGCCAGATGGTCGGCCGCGTGCTGATCGTCACCCCGCCGGCGCTGGTTGAGCAGTGGCGAGAGGAGCTGAGCAGCAAGTTCGACCTGGCCGACTTTGTCGACCAGCCACGATCCATCGTTCCGCGACCTGGGCCCGGAGGCGTGGGCCGCCTTTCCCCGCGTCATTGCCTCCCTGGCCACGGCTCGCCGTCCCGAACACCGCCGGGCGATCACCGACATCGTCTACGATCTGGTGATCGTGGACGAGGCACACCACCTGAAGAACCGCGCCAGTGTCTCCTGGAAGTTCGTCAACGCTCTCCAGAAAAAGTACATCCTGCTGCTCACGGCCACGCCGGTACAGAACAACCTGGACGAGCTGTACAATCTGATCACGATCCTCAAACCCGGCCAGCTCAAGACACCCCGCGAGTTCCGCCGCCAGTTCGTAGTGCGGGGCGACCCGCGGCTGCCCAAGAACCGGGGGCGGCTGCGCGAGCTGCTCGCCGACGTGATGGTGCGCCACGCGCGGGGACAGGTCGGTGTTCAACTCCCACCCCGCCGCGCCCACACCGTGCGCCTGCAATTGGCGGCCGGACGAACGGGCGCTCTACGACGACGTGAGCCACTTTGTTCGACGCTGTATCGGCCTGTCGCCGGCCGCTGACAGCGGCCGGCCAGGTACCTGCCAACGGGCCGGAGGGGGCTGAAGCGGCGCTGCCGGCCGTCCACCGCTTCACCCTGCGCACGCTCCAACGGGAGATCGGCAGCTCTCCGGCCGCCGTCCGCCCGACCCTGCTGGCGCTGGCCGAGAAGCCGGCGCTGTCCTCCCAGCGCGAGGCGCTGCTGGGCCTGGCTGATCGCGCCGGCAGCCTCGCCTCCTGGACCAAGGGCCAGGCACTGGAGCGGCTCCTGCTCTCGAAACTGGCGGCCGACGGCCAGGAGAAGCTGATCATCTTCACCCACTTCCACGCCACTCTGGATCTGCTGGCAGACCTGCTGCGGGGAATGGGCGTGGACGTGGTGACTCTACCACGGCCGGCTCTCGCGAGCGGAGAAGGACGAGGCCATCCGCCGCTTCGAGCAAAGCGCCCAGGTGCTCCTCTCGACCGAGGCCGCCGGTGAGGGACGCAACCTTCAGTTCTGCCGCCTTGATGCTCAACTTTGACCTGCCCTGGAATCCGCAGCGCATCGAGCAGCGCGTCGGCCGCATCCACCGCGTCGGCCAGACCCGCCCGGTGGAGATTTGGAACCTCTCGGCCGAGGGCACGATCGAGGACTATCTCCTGGAAGTGCTCGACCGCAAAGCTGAACATGTTCGAACTGGTCATCGGCGAGATGGACATGATCCTGGGCCACCTGGAGGATGAGCGCGACTTTGAGGAGATCGTGCTGGATACCTGGGTCGCGGGCCCGAACGCCGGAGGAGGTGGCGGCTGGCTTTACCCGTCTGGGCGAGGCGTTGGCCCAGGCCCGGGATGCCTATCGGCGCACCCGCGAGTACGACGAGGCGTTGTTCGGAGAGGACTTGTCTACGCTATGAGTGAGCTGGCCGACTTTGTCGCTCAACGCTCTCCGCCAGGCAGGAGGTCTCGTCGATCCGCCGGCCTTTGATCAATACGACGTGCTTTTGCCTGAGGGGTCGCCCGCCGCTGGCAGGTGCCCGCCTTTCAGCGCCTGACCTTTGCCACCGAGACCCCGGAGGCCGGGAGCGACGGCGAACCGGTCACCGCCATAGGCTATGGCCACCCGCTGGTGGAGACGCCTGGTGGAGGAGATCCGCGCCGAGCCTGCCCGCATGCAGGCCTTTATCAACAGCGTGCGGACCGACAAGCGCGGGCTGTTCTCGCTGGCCCGCCAGGCGCTGGCCTTCCCCAACGCCCGCCTCTCGCGAAGCGCCTCGCCAGAGCGAGGTCGTGGCGACCTGCCACTATGGCGCGCTTCAATTTCAAGGCCGCCCTGATCACCGATGAGAAGCGGGAGCAGTTGGTCTCGGTGGTGATGGACGTCCAGGCGGGTTTTGCCGTGCCCGAGCTGGCGCAATTGGAGCGGCTGGTGCGCCTGGAGGACGAGCCGGCGCCAGACTGGCACCTGCCTGCGCCGGTGCGCTGGCTGCCGGGGCAGACGCCCCTGAGCCGTCCGGTGCTGGACAGACTACTCGAGCGGGCCGTTGACGCTGCCATGCAGGAATTGGCAGCACCGTTGGGGGCACTGCGCCATCGGGCTGCCCGCTACCTGGAACTGGATCGCGCCCGTCTCCACGAATATTACGACGACATCAGCCGTGACCTGAAGCGCCGCCTCGATCGCGCCGGCGACCTGCCTCAGGACCAGGCACAGCGCCGGGCTTCTCTGGAGGACAAGCTGGCCGCGACTGACGCAGAGCGGGAGGCCAAACTGGCCGACGTCGAGGCCAAGTATCGCCCAGAGGTGGAGCTGGAACTGATCAACCTCCAGGTAATCCACCAACCCAAGGTACTCCTGCCGGTGCACATTGGCACCCGCTCGACCACCGTCGAGCGCACCGTCGTCTGGGACCCGCTGCTGCACCGCATTGAGCCGCTGGCATGCGACGTGTGCGGGCAGTCGGCGACGCGGCTGATGCTGTGCAGCGGTGGGCACCTGGCCCACGAGCACTGCCTGCTGCCTGAGCAGTGCGTAGATTGCAAGCGGGTCTACTGCCGCCTCTGCTCCGTTCGGATGGGCCGCTGTGCGGTATGCGAGCGCCCGGTGTGTGTCCCCAGCCTGAACCGCTGCGGTGAATGCGGACGGGCAACCTGTCGCGAACACGTCGGGCTGTGTCACGCCTCTGCCGGGCTCCCGGCACGCCCCTCTCCAACCCCTACCCCCGAGCCACCGAAGAAGGAGGAGGGGCTAGACATCCCACCCCCGGCTGCCCAGCCTGCGGTGAAGGAACAGCCCGTTGCGCCCAAGGGCAAGGCCCGCCAGACCGCCAGGCCCGCCCCGAAAACGAGACAGCGTCCCATCGCCAGGGCGCCGGCCAAGGTGACTCCCTCCAAGATCGAGGTGTACGTCGAATCTGAGGAGCCCGTGGTGAATGCTTTTGTGCTGACAAAGGGAGCCAAGCAGCTGGCGGTTCGCTCCTGGAAGTGGACCGGCCAGGCCATCGCGGTCACGTGCCTCTGCGAGTTGGGGTACGCTTGCCCGTTGAACGGGAGGCTGTTGGAGCCGGACAGATGCCGCCGGCGTCGAAGCGCAGATCAGGGCCCAGATCGAGGACCTGCGCCGGGACTATGGCATTTCCACGCGGCGGGTACTCTACTATGCTTTCGTCCATGGCGTGCCTCGGCAGGTACCACGCCTGACCCTCTCGGGCGAGTGGAAGGCGAAGCAGGAGTGACCAGGCGTCGACCTTTGCCGAATTCCGTTGGCTCAAGCTCCGCCGCTACATATCGGGGTACCACGGGTGGAGGTTTAGTCACTGGCGGACGACCGGCTGGGCGAGCCGTCGGTAGCGATCCGGGTGCGGGTAGAGGCGGCGCTGGAGCGCCAGCACCAGCGGTTTGAGGGTACGAGCCTGCTGTCAAATGCCGACGCGCTTACCAGGCAAGCGTCTGCGCGGCCGAGGTACGCAACTTTTGCCAGGTAGACGATGTCGTGCCATACCCAGGCACGGGCGCCGGAACCTGCTGCGGGCGGCCATGCAGCAGCTCCACATGAGCGCCCGGGCCTACAACGAACTCTGGGTTCGCCGCATCCTCATGCTGTCCAGGACAATCGCCGACCCTTCGACAGACTCAGGGCAGGCCTGGCGGGCAGTGAGGGGATCGAGACGGCGCATCCTTCGACTTTGCTCAGGACAGGCCTGCGGAGGCGATCCAGTACCGGCCGCGACGGCAAACTTGAGACACAGGGAGAGATGTGGTGAATGAGCCTGAGCCGTTGATGCGACTTTGGCAGTAAAACTTGGAGCAATTGGCACCACGGACCCGCCTGCTGTTGGTGTTGTCGATGGGCCGGCGTTTGCCTCAGTCGATGGGAATGACGTCGGCGTAGGCAAACCCACCCCGCTGCACGACCTCCCCAATCTCGACCTCAATGCGTTTCTCAAACATCGGCCCAGCAACAACGATGGTGTGAATCTCTCCGTTCTCTCCACACGGGTCAACTCCCGGGGGAAGCTCCTTCAGCAGGTCGCGTGACCACCGGCGGCCCGCGAAACTCGCTGGTAGCTTTTTGAGATCCACACTGCTGATGTATGCTTCCAGATCGGCGGCGAGCATCTGTTCGGCCAACTCGACAGTGGGGATCTGCCACAGTGGAAAGAGGGGCTCAATCCCACTACCCGCGAGCTGTCCCTCACGGTACCGACGCACGTCCTCAAGAAACAGGTCGCCGAACGCAATGCACTCCGTCCCCATGGCTGCAGCCCCGGCAACAAACTCGCCCATGAGCTCATCGGATCGCTCGATCGTGCAGGGATCTGGTAGATTGATCGTATGGAGCGCCAGGCCAGCTGCCTCCGCTTGCCGAGAAAGCAGCTCTGTTCTTGTCGAGTGCATGGACACGCGGTTGTACCGCTCGTTCACTACGCTGAACAATCCAACAACATCAACTGTGGGATCCAGTCGCAGGACGTACAGTGCCCAGGCACTATCCTTGCCGCTACTCCAACTCAGTAACGTTTTCTTTCTCATGGTATTCTTTGTCGAACAGCCAAGCTCATCCACCAACACAGCTTGCCGCTAATCTATCCAGCAACGTGCCTCTTCACCACCAGCGTATCAAACAAGTGCTGAATCCCGCTGGGTGCGAGAATAAGGGCAGCACCTTCTCGCCGCAGCCTGATCAAGCCGCCTCCGTAGTCAACAGCCACCTGGTCGGTTGCCTGGATGGTGTCAAAGTCTTCACCGATCAGCAGATCGCTGACGCCGTTGGGGTACCGTGCCGTCCTGGCCTTGATGATAGGTCTCGCCCAGGAGGATCAGCCGAAAGTAGTCGAGGCAGTGCTCTGGGTTGACTGTAGTCAAAGGGATGGCGTGATCGGCTGCAGCTTGCTTCACAGGTGTTTCTCTCTGTGCTCATACGTGGAGCCTGCTCTCCCCCAGATAGTGATATAGATGCACTGCCCTCTCGATACCGAGCCCAAAGTGGTCCAGAAGCAGATACTCGTTGGGTGCGTGGCCGTTGTCGCCAACGCCAAGACCAAAGTCCAGCATGGGAATCCCCAGTTCGCTGTGCAGCATACCTAATACCGGTATCGAACCCCCATGCCGGAACAGGACCGCCCGCTGTCCCCATGTCGCCTCGTATGCTCGCTGCAATGCCGCAAGGGCAGGACCCTCGCTAAGCAGCTCGGCTGGCTTGCTCCTATCCACAATCTCCACCCGGATCTCCAGCGTCGGGCACTCGAAACTCATAACAAAGTCGCGGAACTTCCGGGCGATGTCGTCGGGAGCCTGGTCGGGGACGATGCGCATGCTGGCTTTCAAACCGGCCATGGCAGGGATGATGGTCATCTGACCCTCATCTGTGTAGCCGCCGTAGACGCCGGTTACATCCAGTGTCGGCTGCATCGTCGCCCGCTCCAGCACCGAGAACTCTGGTACACCCCAGAATTCAGCCACCCCAGATTTCGCCTGGAAGGACGGGATGGCGATAGGTTCCCATGCCTTCAATTGCTCCAGGACAGATGGAGAACCCTGGCGAACGTCATCATAGTATCCTGGAATCTGAATCCGTCCTTCATCGTTGTGAAACGCGGCAATGATCTTGCCAACCATGTGCGCAGGATTGTGAACGATCCCGCCAAAGGATCCCGAATGCAGGTCCCGCCGGGGCCCGGTGATGATGACGTCCCCCGCCACAATGCCGCGTGTCGATGTTGCACACAAGGGCTGATCGGGCAACGGACCGCCATCGGAGACGAGCAGCAGATCTGCCGCTAGGAGTTCCCTGTGCTCGGCGATGAAGGCTCCCATGCTCGGTGAGCCAGCTTCCTCCTCTCCCTCAAAGAACACTTTGACGTTGACGGGGAGTTCCCCCGCGGATCCGAGCATCGCCTCCAATGCCTTCAAGTTGATATAGGCGCCGGCCTTGTCGTCTATCACCCCACGGGCATATAGCTTGTCGTCCCGGATCGCCGGCTCAAAGGGAGGGGACTCCCACAATTCAATGGGGCCGAAAGGTTGGACGTCGTAGTGCGCATACACCAACAGCGTTGGCTGATCAGGACCTGCTTCCAGCCACTCGCCGTAGGCCACGGGATGACCTTCACTCGGCAGTACCTGGGCGTTCCTTAGCCCGATTCTGGTCATCTCGGCCACCAGCCACTCTGCCGCACGCAACACATCGCCTGTGTAGGCCGGATTGGTGCTGATAG
Organism: uncultured Chloroflexia bacterium; assembly: GCA_963700285.1. Lineage (GTDB taxonomy): Bacteria > Chloroflexota > Anaerolineae > JAAYZQ01 > JAAYZQ01 > CAWANP01. The sequence goes on from CAVOXA010000010.1 coordinate 1,863,632, forward strand.
AGGGGATGCGCAGCAGCTGTTTAAAATCTTCCAGAAATACCCCGTAATTCTCCTGAGCATAGGCAACTGCATGCTGAATCGTTTCTTTTTGCCCTGTCATGCTAAACTCCTCTCCGAAAATCATATACGCTCCCACTGTACAAAAATCACCGGCCCGCTTACGGCTGCAGGTTAGCGCAACAGCTTGACCTCTTGGAGCATCGGTCGCAGCCAACGACCTGGAATCGGTCATTGAACATCTCCCTGCCGTCGAGGTCCGTTGGTATTGTAATCTAGATTGTAGAAATGGACAAGGCTCGAACCCCGATCAAGGCCGACATGACATGCAGAATCAGGCCGCCTGCCAACTTCCAGTGGGTGCAGTCGGTTCTCGTTCGGCCCGGGCCAAGCCAAATCCAAGGTGATTTTACCAAGTCGGCCAGGTGCTAGCAGCCTTCGTCACTTGTCAGCCTGGAGCAGCTCCAGGTATTTGGAGTCCATTCAGCTCATGAGATGTCCCCTGTCTTGGCAACACTTTCTCATGGGTCAGCGAGTCTGCCATGGTAACATTCATTCGTGAGTCAACGAATCCATTTCGGTAATATTCTGAATGAGTCAAATCGGCCCCTTGCTCGTACTCCCCACCCGTGGTATACTATGGCAGTCAAAAGAGTGGAGAGTATACCAAGTACGGTAAGTGACTCCCTCTCAGCCTAGGAGGCAACGATGCCCTATTCCTTCCAACCCGGCAAGATGTATCGCATGCCAACCCACTTTGGGCCTCGAACCGGGCCCAGGCAGGGTGCGGATGGCCTGAGTTTTGAGAACAAGGATACCCCAAAAACCACAACCGTCGCCGTCAGCTTTCTGACCAACGCGGATCAGCTTGAGGCATTACTGCCTCCAGGCTTCGAACTCGCCGGAGAGCCTGTCGTGACCGTTGAGGCGTCCTACATGACCGAGATCGAGTGGCTAGCAGGTCGCGGTTATAATATTCTTGGCGTCTCGTTTCCCGCCACCTTTCATGGAGAACAAGACCACGTAACCGGCAGCTTTCTGACCGTCCTCTGGGAGAATCTGGCCGACCCGATCATCACCGGCCGCGAAGAGTTGGGTTTTGCCAAGATCTACTGCGAGCTGCCAGAGCCTGTCGTCTTCCGCGGCGAAACGCACCTAACCGCCAGTTGGCTGGGCTTCAAGTTCCTCGATCTCAAGGTCAACCATCTGCGCCAACAATCCGCCGAGGAGATTGAGCGCCTGGCAAAAGTCCAGACCGGCGCTGGGATCCTCCACTACAAGTACATGCCCAGAACCGGCGAATGGGGCGCCGCCGACGTGGCCCATGCTACCCTGACGCCAGCGGCTACACCCCACCGGGTGGTCAAAGAGCGCTGGGTTGGCCAGGGCAGTGTGCAGTTCCATCAAGCCCGCTGGGAAGACATGCCCACCCAGTACAACATTGTAAACACCTTCTACGATCTGGAAGTCATAGAACTTTGCGGTGCGAGCGTTACCAAAACGGTGGGCGGCAAAGATCTCAGCGATCAGCGGATCCTGCGATAGGATCCCAGTTGCGCCACGCCTGAATCAACGCCCGCGCCGGGTAGCCCCATGGACTGTGTTCCGGTAGAACCGGCGCGAGCGTCCTGGACAAGGAGGAGCCTATGTACGATCTCAACGGGAAAGTAGCCCTGGTGACTGGTGCTGGTGGCCAACAGGGTCTGGGACGGGCCATCGCGCTGCGTCTGGCCCAGGAGGGGGCTGACGTGGTCGTCAATGACGTGGTCGCGCGACATACAAGATCGCCGGACTGGGCCGGTTTGCCCGACGTCGTCCGCGAAATTGAGGCCCTGGGCCAGGATGCCTGCGCCATTGTGGCCGACGTCTCTGACGCGCAGCAGGTTGGAAGGATGGTCGAGCAGGCCCTACAGCGCTTTGGCCAGATTGACATTCTGGTAAACAACGCCGGCGCCCCCGCCGGCCGGGATCGCGTGCCTGTGATTGAGTTGGAGGAAGACGCCTGGGATCTCATCCAGCGTGTGAATGTCAAAGGCACATTCCTCTGCTGCAGGGCCGTCGCCCGGGCCATGATAGCGCAGGGGCAGGGGGGCAAGATCATCAACATATCGTCGTTGGCGGGCAAGCAGGGGATGGCGCGCTTTGCCGCCTACTGTGCGTCAAAGTTCGCAGTCAGAGGTTTCACCCAGGCGCTGGCCCTGGAACTGGCCCCCCATCACATCAACGTGAATGCCATTTGTCCCGCCCTGATAGAGACGGAGCGTGTCGGCGACATGGCGGCAGCGCTGGCGCCAGAGGGCATTTCTACAGAGGCCTACCGTGAGCAGATGCTGGCCGATGCGGCCTCGGCGACTCCGCTGGGCCGTATGGGCCAGCCCGCGGACATCGCTCAATTGGCCGCGTTTCTTGCCTCAGCGCAGTCTGATTTTCTCACCGGCCTGGCAATCACCGCCGCCGGCGGGTCCTATATGGAGTAGGAGAAGGAGATACTCCCTCCGGGAGCGTACGGAGCCCCCCTGGGCGCCAGGGGGCAGGTAGGCTGGCGGGTCACCGTTCCCGCCAGAAAGAATCTCACAAGGAGTGAAAAATGTCTACGCACAGATGCAAATGGCTGTTGTCTATCCTGGTACTGGTGGCCTTGACGCTGTCGCTGCTGCCGGTGGCTTGGGCCCAGGGTCCGTTTACCCTGACGATCCTGCACACCAACGATACGCACGCCCACTTGGAGTCCTTTCAGCCCTTCAACGAGCCTTTGCAAGGGGGCGTGGCGCGGCGCTACACGGCCATCCAGCAGGTGAAGGCTGAGGGCGGCAACGTCATCCTGGTGGATGCGGGCGATGCCTTCCAGGGCACGCTTTTTTTCAACCAATGGCAGGGTGAGGAGGAATCTCACTTTATGAACGCTCTGGGCTACCAAGCCATGGCCGTTGGCAACCACGAATTCGACCTCGGCCCGGCCGGACTGGCCAGCTTTGTCCAGCAGGCCGCTTTCCCAGTCTTGAGCGCCAACCTGGACGCTTCGACGGATCCCGATCTGGGCGGCCTCATCAAAGCCTACACGGTCTTGGACGTGGCCGGTGAAAAGGTGGGCGTCTTTGGCCTAACGACGCCGGACACGGCCTTTATCTCCAGTCCCGGACCCAACGTTGACTTTGGGGATGCCACCGACGCCGCCCAGGCCATGGTGGAGGCTCTGGAGGGTCAAGGGATCAACAAGATCGTGGCCTTGACCCACCTGGGCTACAGCGTGGACCAGAAGCTGGCCACTGCCGTGGATGGCGTCGACGTCATCGTAGGCGGGCACAGCCACACGCCGCTGGGCGATATGGAGGGCGCCCAGGGACCTTATCCCACCGTGGTCACGGCGCCTGGGGGTGACCCGGTGTTGGTCGTCACCGCCTATGATTGGGGCAGGTATTTGGGCCGCCTGGACGTTTCGTTCGACGCCAATGGAAAGATCGAGACGTACGAGGGCAAACCGATCTTCATAGACGAGAGTATCCCGGAGGATGTCGGCATCGCGGCCGACGTGGCCAAATATGCCCAACCCCTCGAGGAACTACAGAACCAGATCGTCGGACAGGCAGCCGTCAATCTGGAGGGGGATCGGGAGTTGGTGCGCAGCCAGGAGACCAACCTGGCGGACCTGATCTGCGACGCGATGCTGTGGAAGTCGGCGAGCGAGGACACCCAGATCTGCATTGTGAATGGCGGAGGCATCCGGTCCAGCATCCCGGCCGGTGACGTGAGTATGGGCCAGGTTTTGGAGGTGCTGCCCTTTGGCAACCAGATTTCCACGTTTGGCCTGAAGGGTTCTGACCTTTGGGCGGCTCTGGAGCATGGCGTCAGCGGCTACGAGGATCAAAATGGTGCGTTCCCGCAGGTCGGCGGGATGCGCTATACCTTTGATCCCAATCAGCCCGCAGGCTCGCGCATCACCAGCGTCGAGGTCAAGAGCGCCGATGGTGGTTACACTCCCATCGATCTGGGCGCGGTCTACAAGATGACCTCCAACGAGTACATGCGCGGCGGAGGGGATGGCTATGACATTCTGGCCACCAACGCCATCGACCCCTACGATGGCGGCGCGCTACTATCCGACGCGGTGGCCGAGTACATCGGCGCCCATTCACCTGTGAGCCCGGCCACGGAGGGGCGCATAACCATAGGGCAAGCAGGGCTGCCGACGGCGGGCGGGAAATCGTTCGAGGGCTTTATGGCTGGCTTTGTTGTCCTGCTCGGCGCTGCGCTGATCGTCGCCGGTGTGCGTATGCGGCAGGAGCTGGATGGCGGCCTGCCGCCTCAGGACTAGGGCGCAGAACAACCCTCGACCCAAGGCAACCGCCGAGGGATTTTTGTGAGCCTTTTGTACATGAAAGGCCCAGACAAGGGCCAAGGCTCCCGCTATTCTGGGTCTTGGTCCTTGTTTGCCGCAGTAAAAGCGTATCCATTTCGATGGAAATTGTACTGGGGGAAAAGGCCTGACCCTGATCCTGGCCAGAGTTGGTGTGATCGGGCCTTGTGTCAGCGCCCAACGATACGGGAATCGAAGGCGGGAACGATGCATCTCAGCCGGTTTCAACCGGCGCTGCTCAGTAGCCTTGGGCCTTTAGCCCAGGGCAATCTGTGCCACCCAAGACTCCACTCGACAGGGTACACTTTTCTCCCAAATGTTCTCGCGTTGCACATCATCTCGCGGTACAATGGGTCGAGGGTGGAGACAGACTATGAGGCTATTAGCTGACATCTTGACGGCAGTGCGGTTGGTCTTTGCTGCCGTTATCGTTTACACGGGTCTGCAATACGGCGCCCAGGCATTTGGCGCCGTGGCGGCCGTCTTTCTCCTGGGCTGGACCCTGGATACGCTGGATGGCCACCTGGCCCGGGCGGATACCAGCCGCCCACCCAGTTGGCTGGGCCGCAACGAGCGCCAGGTGGATGCGGTCATGGTGGTAGCGGGTTTTGTCTACCTGACTCTAATTGGCATCGTACCCGCGTGGTTGAGTATTGCTTATCTTGGCGTATCCACCCTTCTGCTGATCAGGTTCCGCTCCAAGGCCGTGTTGACGCTGCTGGAAGCGCCCCTGGTCATGCTCATGGTGGCAACAGCATTCTTTCTGGAGCCGTTGTGGGGCTGGCTGTACGTGGCCTGGGGTACCGGTGCGTTGATCGTGGATCGACGCCGGCTAAAGATCCGGGTGGAAATTCTCTGGGACGATGCGCGTCGGCTTCGCGGCCGGCTTGCCAGTGGGGATGCCGAGGACGCCGAAGAACGGTAGCACATGTGGGCGATTTCGATCGAGTCTGCTGAGCGTTCCACCAGAAGGGCCGCCCGCGCAAAGCGGGCGGCCCCCGATTTATTCTAGATCCCAGTACCTGGGCATTACACGCCGATCTCATCGGCCACCCAGCCGATGCCCAGTTCCTCCAGTTTGCCCCGCGTAGGAACGCCCTGCGCATCCCAGCCGGACATGGCATAGTAGGTGTCCTTGGCTTTTTCCAGTTCGGCCGGATCGATGTAGAAGCCGTGGGAGGGGCCGCCCTCCTTCGGTTTCGTTAGTTTGGCCGGAAGTACGTCGTCCTCGCGGGTGAACCCGGCCCGGACATTGAAGGCCCGCATCATGTTGATGCGTCGCTCGCCAACCTTCATCAACTCCCACAGGCTCACGTCCCAGCCGGTAACCGCTTTCACCATCTGCACCAACTGGTTACAGTCATAAAGTTGCCAGGCCGGTCCCCAGACGAACTGGCAGACGTTGACGCTGTCTGCCAGGCTGTAGAATCGCTGCGTGTAAAGGGCAAAGCGGATCTTTTCCGCGTCAAGCCCATACTTTGGCTGTCCATCCAACAGATCCAACTGTGCCAATCGCCCCTGGAAGTCCTCAAAGTCATCTTCGTAGGCGCCATCGTGCTCTGATGACTGGTGGTCGGCGCCAAAGGGATTGACGGCGTAGATGAGTCCCAGGCTACGCTTGACCTCGGGCATGTGCGCTGGCAGGTCGTGGCCCTTGACCACTACCGCCAGGTCCTCGGCCCCATTCCCGATCTGCTTTGCCGCTCGCAATGCTCCCTCGGCCAGGACGTTGCCAAAGCCTTCCCGTTTGGCGATCTGCTCCGCCATCTGGGTCATGGCTGCTGCGTTGCCAAAACGCAGTTCAACCCCGCCCGTGTCCTCCAACGTGAGCAGGCCTTGCTCAAAGCAGTCCATGGCAAAGGCGATGGTTGCCCCGCAAGCGATGGTATCCATACCGTACATGTTGCACACTTGGTTGGCATAAGACACGGCGGCAAGGTCGTCGATCCCACAGTAGGAGCCAAAGGTAGCCAGCGTCTCGTACTCGGGACCGCCATAGCGCGGGTCCACCTTTTTCCCCTGCCATTCTGTTTCCACCACGCGCTTGCAGCGTATCACGCAGGCGTAGCAGGTGTCCCGCTCCTTGAGGATGGTGTTGCTCATGACCTCGCCCGTCAGCGATTCGTGGCCCTCCAGGACCCCGCTGGACCAGTTGTTCGTGGGCAGCCCACCCGATTCATGCTGGAAGGCCAACACGTCGGCGGTACCATCCATACCCAGGCTATAGACGTCCGAATCCTCAAAGTTCTGCGCACCCCAGCGGGCCAGCTCCGTCAGTGCCTTGCGGTCGGCGATCTCCGGCTTGCTGGTTCCGCGCACGGCGACGGCCTTCAGGTTCTTGGAACCCATCACCGCGCCCATGCCGGTTCGCCCGTTGGCCCGGTTGCTCATGTTGATGATGCAGGCAAAGCGCACGCCCTTTTCGCCGGCCGGGCCGCACTGCAAGACCTCTACCTTGGCATCGTCCAACTCTTCCTCGATGGCGGCCTGGACCTCGCCGGTGACCTTGCCCCACAGGTGGCCGGCATCCCGCAACTCGGCCTCGCCGTCGTGTACCCAGAGGTAGACGGGCTTTTCCGCCTTGCCCTTGATGACAAATGCGTCAAAGCCAGCGTTCTTGGCCTCGGCCGGCCAGAAACCACCCGCCTGGGCGTCGCCGATAGCGCCGCTCAGAGGTGATCTGGCTGTGGCCGTCACGCGGCTTTGGCCCGAGACCGCTGCACCTGTGGTCACGCCCAGGCTCAGCACCAGGACGTTTTCCGGTTCTAGGGCATCGGCGTCAGCGGGAATGAGCTTGAGGGCGTAGTGCATGCCCAGGGCGCTGCCGCCCATATACCTGCGGAAGAACGTCTCGCCCGGCTCTTCCACCTCTAGCTTGCCTGCCGTCAGGTCCACGTGCAGGATCTTTCCGTTGTATCCGTTCGGCATTGTCAACACCTCCTCGTGATTTTTACTCTAGTCTCCGCGCAAAGGCGGCAGTCCGTGTGACGGGCGGGTCCGAGTTTCCCGAAATCTCCTGCTGCAGCCTACCCGCCGACGACAAATGGGAAAACCCGAACCGAGTCACCGTCATGCAGGACGCGGTTGAGGTCCCTCTCATGTTCGCCGTTGACAGCGCACAGCTTCACGCGCCTGTGGATAGCGAGTTGCTCCACCAGGTCACCCAAGGTGGCGCCATTGGTCAGCTCGATGTCGGCTTCCCCCCGCGCCTCCGGAGGCAAATGCGCCCGGAAACGGGACATGAGCTGTACGTGAACGCGCACACGGCCCTCAGTTCTTTCTGTGGCCGGGGTAACAGTCCCCTGATCAACACTTGACATGCTGGCATTATACTCCAAAAACCGCCAAACAGCAAGCGGTCATAGGCCGCTACGCCAATAGGACAAGCTACCCTGCCATCCCGCTTCTTCCGTTGATTTTTGCCATAGGGACAAGGTGTGCTAAGATAGCCTATTCCAAGAGATGGCCGCTGCAAGCAGAGCACTTCTCTGCCAGGAGACCAGGGAGGGGGTGGACATGAGATTGACGCACAAAGAGCGGATGCAGCGGGCCCTGGGTCACGAGCCGATTGACCGCTTGCCGACGCAGGTCAATTATACATCGTCGATGGGCCTTCAGTTGGCTGAGTGCTTGGGTGTGTCCCTGGAGGATCTGCCTGCTCGTCTGGACAATCACTTTCTGCGGGTTGACATTTCCCACGAGCGTGCCTACAGCAAAGATGGGCGTATCGCCTTCGACTGGTGGGGCGTCGGGTTCGATACCCGTGAGGAAGGCTATTTCGCTGCCACCAACCCCTTGGCGGAAAGCAGGGATCTTGATGCCTTCCCCTGGCCCGATCCTCACGCTCTGGGTTTGCTGGATGGCGCCGGCAGGGCGATCCATGATGATGGCGGCCAGCACTTTGTCGCTCCCAATTTCGGCTTTGCCCTCTTTGAGAGAGCCTGGACGCTGCGGGGTTTTGACACCTTCCTGCTGGACATGGCGCTGGATCCCACGTTTGCCCAAGATCTATTGGAGCGGATCACCGAGATCCAGTTGGTGCTCATCCGGCGCTTCCTGGCCTTGGGTGTGGACGGTGGGTATTTCGGAGATGATTATGGGGCCCAGAATAATATGCTGTTTTCACCCAAGATGTGGCGCCAGATGATCAAGCCCCGGCTGGCCCGGATGTTCGCGCCCTTCCGCGAGGCGGGCCTGCCGGTAATGATGCACTCCGACGGGCAGATCGCCGACATCCTCCCCGACCTGGTAGAGATCGGCTTGACAGCCTACAACCCGGTCCAGCCAGAAGTCGTCGATCACGGCTGGCTTAGACGCACCTTTGGGCAACGGCTGGCCTACTATGGCGGTATTTCTACCCAGACCGTCTTACCCCAGGGTTCGCCACGGGATGTCAGCCGGGCCGTTTCCGACTGTGTGGCAACGCTGGCTCCCGAAAATACCGGCCTCCTGATCGCCCCCTCCCATCGCCTGATGAGCGACATCCCCCTGGAAAACATTGATGCTTTGTTGCAGTCTTTTGCCACACTTCCATAGACCTGCTTGGTAGGGTCAGATGTCCATCGCGTTCAAGTTCAGGGTTTGACAGTGCCTCAACGATGTGGTAAAACCAAACTGAAAGAGTAACCGGAATACCGCGTCCAAAGAGGTGAGGCCACTGCCTATGGATGTTCAAGCAAGAAGAGACCTGGTTGCCGGCCAGTTTGTTGAGCGGTTCGGCAAACCGCCTTCGGTATGGACCCAGGCGCCCGGCCGGGTCGACCTTATGGGCAGCCATACCGACTACAACCTGGGCTACGTGCTCACCCAGGCCATCGACCGCAATACCTGGATCGCCGCCAAACCGCGGGAGGATGGCAGGGTTGCCATCCAGTCCCTGAACCTGGAGGGCGGTGTCGAATTCAGTCTGGAACAGATTGAATACGACCCTGTTCTTCCCTGGACGAACTATGTCCGCGGGGTGGCGGCGGCTCTACGCCAGAAAGGCTACCTTCTCCAGGGCTTTGATGGGCTGATTCACAGTACCATTCCCTTTGGCAGCGGCCTCAGCTCGTCGGCCGCCCTGGAGGTCGCTGCTGCCGTCTTGTTCAACGTCCTGGGCGATCTGAAGATCGATCCTGTCCAGATGGCGCTCCTCTGCCAGCAGGCAGAGAACGAGTTCGTGGGCCTGAATTGCGGCATCCTGGACCAGTATTCGTCCGCCATGGGCAGGGCAGGCAGTGTGCTGTTGCTGGACTGCCGCGATCTCAGCAGCCAGACCAAACCACTGGCTGACGGTATTCGGGTGATCATTTGTGACACCCGCGCCAAACGAGAGTTGACCGGATCCGAATATGCGGAGCGGCGCGCCCAATGCGAGGAGGGAGTCCGTATTCTCGCCGGCTTTCACCCTGGTATCCAGGCGCTGCGGGATGTGGACCTGGAACAATTAGAGACCCACAGACCTGATCTGCCCAGCGTGGTCTATCGGCGCTGCCGGTTCATCATCGAGGAGAATCAGCGTGTACTGGATATTGCTGATGCGCTGGCCCAAGGCGACCGAAGACAGATCTCCGCCCTGGCAGCCGCATCATACGCCGGCGCACGGGACCTGTACGAGATCAGTTGTGGCGAGATGGAGATGATGATCGCCGCCATGCTGAACGCCCCCGGCGTCATTGGCGCCCGGCAGGCAGGTGCTGGCTTTGGCGGATGCATGGTTGCCTGCGTGGAACAACGGCAGGTTGATGCCTTTGCCCGGCACGTGCGCGACTACTACCAGACAAGCTCGGGCCTCGAGCCCCACGTGTATCCGGTCTTGGCTGCAACTGGTGCTGGGCTCCTGGTGTGGTAAGGAAGGAATCGGGAGTGAGAGAAGTACCGAACACCGTCGATATCGTTGCCAACGCCTCCCGGGTAGGTCTGGTGGTACCGGCTTTCAATGTGCCATACCTGCCCATGATTGAGCCGGTCATACGTGCGCTGGTCGATCAGGATTCTTTTGCCCTGATCGAAGTTGCCCGCCTGGAGTGGATGAAATTCGAGGCTCAGGGCCCGGCCGCGGTCATGGAAGAGTTCCAAAAGTGGAACCAGCCCGCTTATGTGCGGCTCCATCTCGATCATGTGCCCGTCATCGATGAGGATGACCTGTGGGTGGACTACTTGGACATCATCAAGGGTGCCATCGGCCTGGGTTTCCATTCGGTCATGGTGGATGGTTCGCGGCTGAGCCTGGAAGACAACATTGAGGTCACCCGGCAGGTAGCCGGTCTGGCGCACAAGGCAGGCATCCCGTGCGAGGGCGAGCTGGGCGCGGTCTTGGGACACGAATCGGGGCCGCTGCCGCCCTACGACGAGCTTTTTGACTCGGGTCTGGGTTTCACCGACGTCGGGGATGCACAGCGTTTTGTCCAGGAAACCGGCTGCGACTGGCTTTCGGTGGCGATCGGCAACGTCCATGGGGCCGTATCCGGCGTGCTGAAAGACCAGAAGAAGGTCGAGGCCCGGTTGCACCTCGACCATCTGGGAAAACTGCGTCAGGCGACGGGCGTGCCGCTTGTACTACACGGCGGCTCTGGAATACAGCGGGACTATTTACTGGCGGCCATCAAGCTGGGCATTGCCAAGGTCAATGTTGGCACCGAAATCAGGCAGGTGTACGAATCAGCCCTCAGGCAATCGAGCAGCGTTGCCGCTGCTCAGCAGGCAGTATACGGTCACACCTGCTGGCTGATCCGCGACTACTTTGGCCTCGCCGGTACCAGGGAATTCGTGTTGAGCTAGTCCCCCCCGTAAACGTGAGGAGTACAAAATGAGCCTGCTAGGAATTGATGTAGGAACGACAGGCTGCAAGGCAGTTGTTTTCTCTGTGACTGGGGATCCACTCGCGTCTGCCTACGAGGAATACGACGTCCAGAGACCGGAGGCCGGCTGGGCGGAGTTGGACGCAGTCGATGTCTGGGCCAAGGTCAAGAGGACCATCGCCACGGTATGCGCCGACTGTGCCTCGGATCCCATCCAGGCCCTCGCTGTATCCTCGTTGGGCGAGGCCATGGTACCAGTTTCGGCCAGCGGCCAGTTGTTGGGACCATCCATCGTCGCCAGCTTTGACCTGCGCGGCGCCGAGTACCTCCCCAGCCTGGGGAGTGTCCTGGGGAATGAACGCCTGTACCAGATAAATGGCAACACGCTGGGCAACAATTACAGCCTGACAAAGCTCAAATGGATCCAGGAATACGAACCGGGGCTGTACGAGAAGACAGACAAGTTTCTGCTGTGGGGCACCTTTGTCTCTTTCATGCTTGGCGCGGAGCCCGTAGTAGACTACTCTCTAGCAAATCGGAGCCTGCTTTTTGACATCAACCGGGAAGCCTGGTCGGAAGAGATCCTCCGAATCACTGGTCTTGACCGTGCCAAGTTGCCTGACACGGCTCCGTCGGGTACCGCAATCGGCACGGTCTCCGCACGAGTCGCGGAGGAACTGGGCCTGCCGGCCGGCGTCCGCATCATCGCTGGCGCGCACGACCAGTGCGCCAACGCCGTGGGCTGCGGGGTGGTCCAGGAGGGCAGCGCCGTGTACGGCATGGGTACCTTTACCTGTATCACACCCCTATTCAGCCAGCGTCGTAAGCCTCAGATCATGATCGAGCGGGGGCTGAATACGGAACACCACGCCGTGCCCGAGCGGTATGTGAGCTTTATTTACAACCAGGGAGGGTCTCTGGTCAAGTGGTTTCGGGACACATTTGCCGCGGTCGACCATCGCCAGGCGTTAGCCCAGGGACGGGACACCTACGGTGACCTCATGGCCGAGATGCCAGATGAGCCAAGCGGTCTCATGGTCCTACCCCACTTTGCGACAACCGGACCCCCAGATTACATCTCCAATTCCTGTGGCCTCATCGCTGGTTTGCGGTTGGAGACGCCCCGGGGAAGTATCTTGAAGGGTATCATCGAGGGCGATGCATTTTATCTGAAAGAGTCGGTCGAATCGCTTCCGCCCACCGGGATCACGATCACCAAGTACCACGCAGCGGGTGGCGGAAGCCAGTCGGATGCCTGGGTTCAAACCTGTGCCGACATTTTGGGCCGGCTCTTTGTGCGACCGGCTATTACCGAAGCTGGCGCCCTGGGGGCGGCGATCATCGCCGGCGTTGGCAGCGGTCGATTCCTTTCCTTCCAGGACGGCGTGGAGGCCATGGTGCGCTTGGAACGGACTTTCGAGCCGGATCCCTACAGGCAAAAGTGCTATGCCGATTGGTTTGAGCTGTACAAGGAGTTGTGGCCCACCACTGCTGCCTACCTTCAAGAATTGGCCTCAGCACAGTCGAATCTATCAGACGGCTAGGTGGTGTTTTCGCAGGATGGCCATGATCATTACCCTGACCCTCAACCCTGGGTTGGATCGCACGCTGACCGTGCCGCGCATCCTGCTAGACGAGGTGTTGCGCGCCACCAAGACGCAACTCGATTGGGGTGGCAAGGGCTTTAACGTCTCGCGGGCGCTGATGGCCCTGGGGATGGACAGCCTGGCCATGGGTTTGGCGGGTGGAGCGACGGGTCAGATGCTGGAGCGGGGACTCGGCGACCTGGGCATTGCCACCGATCTACTCCAGATTGCTGGCGAGACGCGCACAAATATCGTCGTCACCGATGCGGGTGCGAAACGGCATATCAAGGTGAACGAACCCGGCCCCGCGGTGCAGCAGGAAGAACTGGCTGCGTTGCTGGACCGGGTCCGCGAGCAGGTTCGCTCGAGGGACCTGTGGGTGCTCTCCGGCAGCTTGCCGCCCGGAGTGCCGCCGACCATTTATGCCCAACTCATCGACATCATCCATGGGGGTGGCGCCATTGCCTTCCTCGATACAAGTGGCGAGCCGCTGCGGTTGGGCTGTGCGGCCCGCCCCTTCCTGATCAAGCCTAACGTCGCCGAAGCGGAGGAGATGGTGGGGAAGGCCATCGAATCGGATGCCGATGCCCTGCAGGCTGCGGCGTTCTTTCTGGAACAGGGTGCCGAGTTGGTGGCCCTGTCACTGGGGGCCGGCGGTCTGCTTTTGTCCTCAGGTCAGAAGGCCATACGGGCCATACCCCCACAGGTGCAAGCGCGGAACTCTGTCGGCGCGGGGGATGCGCTACTGGCTGGAATAACCTGGGCACTGGAACGAGGGCTGCCTCTGGAGGAGGTCGCCCGCTGGGGTGTCGCAGCCGGCACAGCCGCTGCTATGGGTGAAGGGGTGGGCGTCGGCTCATACGCCGAGGTCCAGGGATTGTACAAAGTAACGAGTGTCCACAGCGGAAGCGGACCGAGCATCACTACATGATGCCTCGGACATATCCCCCATCCACCTGGATCGTCGTCCTGGTGATAAAGCTAGCCCGTTCGGAAGCCAGGAACGCCACCAAAGCCCCAAGTTCTTGGGGTCTGCCCATGCGTTTCATGGGAAAGCCAGCCGAAATGGCAGCCAGTTCCTGCTCTGTGCTTGTTCCGTGATCAGCGGCGTGGGCCTCGAATAGCTCCCCGACCTCTTCGGTCCGCGTATAGCCTGGCGCCACGTTGTTGATAGTGATGCCCTCGGTCGCCAATTGTGTCGAGTAGGCCTTGGCCAGCCCTATCACCCCAGGGCGGTAGACGTTGGAAAACAGCAGATCGTCGATGGGCTGTTTGACCGATACCGAGGTGGCGTTGACGATGCGACCTCACCAAAGGCACCTATCCTCTCCTCTCATCACCCCTTCTGCTTCAAATCCCCGCAGCTCACCGCTGGCAAGAGGCGTTCCACGAACTCTGGCATGTCAACTCATTCGAGGAACAGAAGGGAGCAGCACGTAAATCACCGTGCTGCTCCTGGCGAAGGATCTGGAGACTGTGGGGGCGGGCCCCCTACGACGGTTGGCTGCCTAAAGGCACTCGCCTGCTCCGACGTCCATCGCCACCATGCCCGTGATCATCTTTGGATAAAAGTCGGTGGACTTTTGCGGCATTTTGGCTCCCAAGTCGGAACAGGCTTTCACCTCGGCCATGCGCGTGGGATTCATGACATAGACACACACGGCCTTGCCCTCGTCCACGTTGGCGATGGCTAGATCCAGGTCGCGGTGGTAGTCGATATTCTCCTTGGCGGCGACTCGTTCCTTGCTGATGCCCATCACCCGCTCGATGAGCACTTCGTGGAGAATACTCGCGTCGAGCATCCTCCATTCCTCGGCACTGTCAGGCAAGATCTGAGCCATCACTTCTGGGCCTCTGAGCCGAAGCAGGTAGTAGTTTCCGTCGTAAAAGCCGATGCGACGGTCTGTAGGGGTCTCCTCCGCCAATGCCTGCGCAAGGGCCGCCTGGCCGGCGACGGGGCTGACCTCAAAGTACTCGGCAGCGTCAGCCAGGATCTGCGACGTGGTTTTGGTCGAATAGTCAAGCATCTGCCGGTGGGTAGGCAGGATGGTCAGCCCCGGATCGTCCATGCTGACCAGAGCGACCATTCGGAAGTTGAACGCTGCACTCGCTTTGGCGTCGGGGTAGATATCCCGCATCTCGTCCCGGTAGTTGAGTGCGGTCTCGTAGCGGTGATGACCATCAGCGATGATCAAGCCCGTCTTTGGGGCCATCTCAGCCACCACGTCTGCGACCACCGCCGGGTCGGTGACTGCCCATAACTGTTGGCGTACGTCTTTCTCAAAGAATTCCCGCACGTCGACATCGGGAGGTCGACCGGCAACGGCAACATCAAAGAGCTCGTTGATCTTGTTGTCCGGATCGGGGTAGAGCATAAAGATCTGCCCGAAATTGGCTGCTGTAGCGCGGAGCAGATTCAAGCGGTCCACCTTGGGCCCGGCGAGGGTACGTTCGTGAGGCAAGACGATCCCCTCGTCGAATTCAGCCAGCTCCAGGGCGGCGATGAAGGCTTTGCGTGTCCGTTGTGTACCATCGGGCAGGGTAAAGGTCTGGTGATAGACATAGAGGGTAGGATCTTTGTCCCGCAGCAGGTAGTCCTCCTCCAACCAGGTCTGATAGTAGTCCGAGGCACGGGTATACACGTTCTCACTATCCGGTGAATCGCCTTCCATCTCCCGTCCCTTGATGATGCGCACAATGTTGTGGGCGTCCAAGTCATAGTACTCGTCCTGCAGACCGTAGCGGACACGGTCATATGGCTGGCTGACTACCTTGCTCAGATCGTCAACCTTTTCACGATTGTAGCGGATCCCTCGAAAGGGAACGATTTTGGCCATGGTCCCAACCTCCAATGCCGGTACAGCCCTAGACGTCAGACGCCATGGCTGATCCGTGATGCAAGAGGGCGCGTGACACGCTGCGTCCTCTAGAACTCGTTGTTATAGTATTCGATCAGAATTTCGGCGACTTCGGTGCCCACGCGTGCTTGTCCCTCGACAGTGCTGGCTCCGATATGAGGCGAGCCGATGACCTTGCTGAACCCATTCTCGTCCTTCAGTCCGTAGAGCTTGGCATTGCCCGGGTTAACTTTTTCGTCCAGGTAGACGTCCAGCGCCGCGCCGGCCACCTTGCCGCTCTTCAGGGCATCGTACAGAGCATCTTCATCGATGACGCCACCCCGGGCACAGTTGACGACATACACGCCATCTTTCATCTTGGCAAATGCCTGGGCATCCAGCAGGTTCTTGGTCGCCGGCAGGAAAGGTACGTGGAGCGAGATATAGTCGCTCCGAGCCAGTACTTCCTCAAGGTCAACCTGCTTTGCCGGGCCTGGGTCGGGGGGGGCAACTACGTCATAGAAGATCACGTCCATGCCCAGGACCGCGGCCTTCCGGCCCAGCAGGCCGCCGATGTTGCCAAAGCCGATGAGCCCCAGGGTTTTGTCCGCAATCTCGGTACCCTTGAGTTTGTTCTTTTGCCACTCGCCGGCCGTCATGCT
Source organism: uncultured Chloroflexia bacterium (assembly GCA_963700285.1). Taxonomy (GTDB): domain Bacteria; phylum Chloroflexota; class Anaerolineae; order JAAYZQ01; family JAAYZQ01; genus CAWANP01. The sequence continues at coordinate 1,879,850 of CAVOXA010000010.1, forward strand.
CATCGTCGCTTGGGGGATGTGGCGAGCCATGGCCAGCATATAGCCCAGGGCCAACTCGGCCACGGAATTGGAGCTGGCCTTGGGTGTGTTGCGTACGGCAACTCCCTTCTCCCGGGCATAAGCCACATCGATGTTGTCCAAGCCGACGCCGCCACGGACGACGATCTTGAGATTCTTGGCCGCGTCAATGACCTCTTTTGGGATCTTGGTCCGGCTTCGGACCACCATGCCGTCATAGTTGGCGGCGTCGCTCAGCAATTCCTCCGCCGAGATGTCCGGTCTGTTCTCCACCTCAATACCTGCATCGAGCAAGGCCTGGACTGTAACAGGCGCAACAGCATCACAGACTAGTACTTTCATGGTCATTTCACCTCTCGCGTTTGAAACGAGATGCGTGGCAGCAACCGCCCTCGCGTTTCACGCATCGCGCATCACATCATAGTCCCAGTATGTCGTTGATCTGCGTTAGCAGCCACTGGATATCCGATAGCTGGAGGTCGCCCATGTGGGCAATGCGGAAGCACTTTTCCTTGAGGGTGCCGTAGCCGTTGGAGATCATGGCCCCTCTTTTTCCGAGTTCCTCGTTCAAGCCAGCGACACTGATACCCCGGGTGTTCTCGACGTTGGTTACGGTGTTTGACAAGTACCGTTCGTCGCCATACAGAGCAAAATTCTCACGCGCCCAACCGCGGACGACCTCGGCCATCTCGATGTGCCGCTGCCAGCGGTGCTCCAGTCCCTCTGCAAGGATGTCGTCCATCTGCGTGTTCAGGGCCTGGATCAGGCTGATAGCCGGCGTGGCCGGAGTCTGGTGGGCATCGTACTTTTTGTCCATCTGATCATAGGCAAAATAGAGGCCCCGGTTAGGCACCTGCAGGGCGCGTTCCCGCGCCCGGTCGCTGACGGCGGCCACGGTCAGGCCTGGCGGCAGCGCAAAGCACTTTTGCACGCCGGCCAGGCAGACGTCCAGTCCCCAGGCGTCGAACTCGATTTTCGTGCCGGCCATGCCACTCACGGCGTCGACCAGGATCAGCACGTTGGGGTATTTGGCGTGGATGAGTTCCGCGATCTCTGGGATGGGATTCATGACACCCGTGGAAGTCTCGTTGAGGCACACGGCAAGGGCGTCGTACTCGTCTTTGGACAGCGCCTCGTCCACCAGCTCGGGGGTAATGGCCTGGCCCATGGGCACCTCCAGTTTGTCACGGGGAATGCCATTGGCCACGATCATTTCGTCCCACCGCTTGGAAAAGGCGCCGCATACCGTGCTGAGCATTCTCTTGGTTGAGGCCTGTCGCACGGATCCTTCCATGACTCCGCTCGAAGACGAAGCATACAGATAGACGCGCTGCTGGGTATAGAGCAGCTCTTGAAGCTTGGGGGTTACCGCAGCCTGCAGGTCCGAATATTCTTTGGCGCGATGGCCGATCATTGGCACGGTCTGAGCCTGCAGTATTTCGTCCCGCACGTGAGTAGGACCCGGAATGAACAGTTTTTTGTACATGTCTTACCTCCTCGTAAAGACCTTGTAGGTTTTCTGCCTTTCGGTTAAACTAGGTGCTGGAGGTGTCCTCAAGCGGGCCAGGGCGATGCAACAGATTTCTAGATAGCGCCTCCAGCCTGAACCACAGGCCCTATTGTACCAACTTTCGCCAAAAGGGGCAACTTGAACGCCAACATTTGCTTGACGTCAAACCTTTTATCTGGTATTATCCAGTCCTGAAGGACGCTCCTTCAAAATCCTGGAACCTATCAAGGAGGATGGAGTCATGTCAGAAATCAATACATCGTGCGTGTATTTTACGCAAACTGGCCCGGCCAACACGGACCGCACGCTGGAACTGGCCCGCGCTCGCGCCGAGGAATTGGGCATTCGCTGGATTCTTGTGGCGACCACCAGGGGGACAACTGGCCTGAAAGCGACCCAGATGTTCCAAGGATTGGAGGTCATCGTCGTGAGCCACTCCACGGGCTTTGGTGGACCAGACACCCAGGAGTTGACCGATGAGAACCGGGTTGCCATCGAGGCTGCAGGAGCCAAGATCCTGACCTGCCAACACGCCTTTGGTGGCGTGGGCCGGGCCGTACGCAAAAAGATGGGCACATACCAGCTAGATGAGATCATGGCCTTCACCTTGCGTACATTCTGTGAAGGGATCAAGGTCGCTGCCGAGATGTCGCTCATGGCCGCCGACGCGGGCTTGGTGCGGACCGATGAGCCGCTGATTGCCATTGCCGGGACGGGCGGTGGTGCCGATACGGCGGCCGTCCTCAAGCCGACCAACGCCCAGACCTTCTTCGACCTGCGTTTCCTGGAAATCATCTGCATGCCTTCGCCTGGACACCCATAACAATCAAGCTGTGATAAGAGAAAACTCGGGACGTTGATCGGAAAGACATCTGATTCAAGCCATGGGGGCCTAGGAGGCGGCGTATGGACATTGGTCAGATTACCACTATGAACGCAGAAGAGATCATCCAGTATTTTCAGCAGCTCATTACCACCGAAGCCATACGGCAGCTAGCAGTCTTTGTGCTGGTTCTGATTGTCGCCTATATACCAGCCAGGCTCATCGAGTGGCTCCTTCGGCGGGTGCTGGCCACTTGGTTGGAGAGATTATCCTGGCTCGACATCGCCTACAGGATCCTGCAGGCTGTGCTGTATCCCCTGCTGGCATGGGGCCTGATCTTGCTGAGCATTCCAGCTTTTGAGAGCCAGGGCTGGGCCAGCGATATCTTGGCCTGGCTGATCCCTCTCTTACCAGTATGGCTGATCTACCGTCTGGCCAAAACTGTGACGTACATCGCCCTACCACCCGATCGGGCCAGACTAGTCTACCGCCGCGCGGTAGTTCCCTTGATCCTGCTTCTGGTGGTTCTGCACCTTGTTGGTGTACTGAACCATATTTGGGACTATCGCTCTGAAATCCTGCAGGCGGTGGTTCTGGCCCTGATCTTTTTTGTGTCCAAGCTTCCCGTGGAGCCCCTGCGCCGGCAACTGGACCGGGTGCAGATGCGGGTACTGGGATCGTCGATCCTTGAGATCCTACCCCTGGCCAGGCACATGATCCCCGTCCTCATGTGGGCCCTGCAGCCCCTTATTGCTTGGATTCTGGGGATGGGGGTCCTGGCTCTCTATGGCGTCCTCGGCGTGGACAGTAGTTTCTCGGCCTGGGCGGTTCCTTTTTTCCTCCTGTGGTTCGCATACGAGGCGGCCCAGGCTTTTCTCACCCTGTACCTGTCGCCCTCAAACGGAAGGCGCTCGGTCCGTGTCCTGCAGATTGTGGTACTTGTGATTGCAGCCCTGCACAGCATTGATTCCTTGAATGTTATCTGGAGCTGGGGCGTCTGGCAGGTCGGTGAGAACGCCTGGGTCGAGATCGGCGGGCTGCTTATCGGCCTGGTGATCCTGGTCCTGACAGTGTTGCTCTCCAGGACCACGCGTGTCTTTCTACGAGAGCGGCTACCCGACACAGGGCTCAACCCTTCTTTAGCCCAGATTGTGACCACATTCGCAGGATACGTCATCATCTTTGCCGGGCTGATGCTCGCCCTCAACCGCATGAATATCCCGCTGACGAGCTTAACCGTCATCATTGGCGGCCTCTCTGTTGGAATTGGCTTCAGCCTTCAAGACATCCTAAGCAACTTTATCGCTGGCATTGTCCTGATGTTCGAGGGTTCCATTGTTCCGGGTGCTGTGGTGGAGGTCGACCAGACCACTGGTGTCGTCACCGAAGTCGGTATCCGCGCCATGCGCATGAGGACCTACGACAACGTGGACATTGTCGTCCCCAATTCGCGTTTCCTGACCCAGGAGGTGACCAACTACAGCAGCGGTGACCCGAGGGTCCGCATCCGCCTCCCGATTGGGGTAACCTCCAACGCCGATCCTCGCCAGACCGAGGCTGCCATCTTGCGGGGCGCCCGCCATCCAGAGATCCTGGATGATCCGCCCCCCTCTGTGTTCTATACTGATTTTTCCAGCGACAATCACGATTTCGAGCTGTTGGTCTGGACCGATGACGCAACCAAGATCCCCCGCATCAAGAGCGATCTGCGCTACACCGTGTGGGACGAGCTTGTGGCCGAGGACATCGGCATGCCGCTGCCGGCCCTCGACCTGTACGTCAAGGCAATGCCAGAGGAGACGCAATGAGTACCGCGACGATTGAGCAGATCTACCGGCACTACACCGTCCGGGACTACAAGCCTGATCCAGTCCCTGCCGGATTGGTCGAGAGCATTGTCGCTGCTGGCCAGCGCGCTTCGACCTCGTCCAACTTGCAGGTCTACAGCATTGTGGCCGTAATGGATGCAGAAAAACGGAGCTGCCTGGCCGAGCTGTGTGGGGGTCAGAGACAAATTCTACAGGCCCCGGTCTTTCTGGCCTGGTGTGCTGACCGGAGCCGCTTGGACCGGATCTGCCGGAGGCGCGGCTACGACCAGGTGACAGACTATGTTGAGAGCTTTCTCGTGGCAGCCATGGATGCAGCACTAGCCATGCAGAACGCGGCCCTGGCCGCCGAGTCGCTGGGGTTGGGGGTGTGCTACATCGGCGCCATCCGCAACCAACCAGCGGAGGTGATCGAGCTGTTGGATCTGCCTCCGCTGGTATTCCCTGTCTCGGGCATGACTCTGGGCTGGCCCGCTGTCGAGCCCTTCATCCGGCCCCGCTTGCCGCTGAGCGCAGTACTCCACTGGGAGAGCTATGATCTGGATGGTGAAGCGGAAGCATTGGCCGAGTACGACCAGACGATGATCGATACTGGGATCTACGACGGGCGCCAAGTCCCGGCACCCGGTCGCGAGGATCGAATGGAGGACTATGGTTGGCAGGAGCACTCGGCCCGGCGTGTCTCCAATCCGATGCGCCCTGGCTTGCGCCAGGTGCTGAGTCGGCAAGGATTCGCGCTGGAGTGAGCGACAAGGAGCAAAAAGACGGACCACATACCGGAGCCATCCTCTCTGCCTTTGGCGTGGTGATGGCGTGATTGTCCAGGTCCTCCCGTTTGTACCTCCATTTTGATTCCCCTTCTCTTCCGTGATATAATAGCAAGTCGGCCTCTGGCATCGTTCCAGATTGCGGAGGAGCTAAGGTATGTCGCAGGAAGAAAAGATAGTGAGTACTTCCGATCTGAAGAAAATCGTTATTCGGGGCGCACGGGTACACAACCTGAAAAACGTCGATGTCGAGTTGCCCCGCGACAAACTGGTTGTCATTACGGGCCTATCGGGCTCGGGCAAGTCGTCGCTGGCCTTTGATACCCTCTACGCTGAGGGCCAGCGGCGCTATGTCGAGTCACTGTCGGCCTATGCCCGCCAGTTCCTGGGCGAGATGCAAAAGCCGGATGTAGACCAGATCGACGGTCTGAGCCCGGCGATCAGTATCGACCAGAAGGGTACCAGCCGAAACCCCCGGTCCACCGTAGGTACGGTTACAGAGATCTATGACTATCTGCGGCTCCTCTACGCGCGCGTCGGTGTGCCCCATTGTCCTCGCTGCGGCAGGGAGGTCCACCAGCAGACCGTGGGCCAGATCGTGGAGGCCATCGAAGAGATGCCCGAGGGCAGCCGCATCCTGGTCATGGCCCCGCTCATCAAGGACCGCAAGGGCGAGCACCGCAAGATCTTTGAGGATGTTCGCAAGCTGGGTTATGTGCGGGTACGTGTGAACGGCGAGGTTCGTGACGTCGACGAAGAGGTTGAGCTGGACCGCTACAAGATGCATACCATTGAAGCCGTAGTGGATCGGCTCATTGTGCGTCACGGGGGCGGGAACGGAAACGGTGACGGCGACAGTCGTGGCATGGACCACACCCGGCTGGCCGATTCGGTGGAAACGGCGCTCAAGCTGGGTGGCGGGGTGATGATGGTGGCCGACATCACCCAGGAGCCTCCTCACGACCACCTATTTTCTGAGCATTTTGCCTGTGTCCATTGCGGTATCAACCTGCTCGAGATCGAACCTCGTACCTTCTCCTTCAACAGTCCCCATGGTGCATGCCCAGCCTGCACTGGCTTGGGTACTGAATTGGAGATCGATCCCGACCTGGTCATTCCCGATCGCGGCAAAACGTTGGCACAGGGCGCCATCGAACCCTGGACCCGCGAGCGGTCGGGCGATAGCTATTACCGCCAACTCCTCGAAGCAGCAGCGGCGCAACAAGGCATTCCGATGGATGTGCCGGTACGCGATCTGCCGGCGAGCCAGTTGAACCTCGTCCTCTATGGTGGGCGGCGAGGCGAAAAGGTTCGCCTGCATTACAAGACCTCACAGGGACAGCAGCGGACCTATGAGACTCATTTTGAAGGAGTGATTCCCAACCTGCAGCGCCGGCACCGGGAAGCCTCATCCGATCACGCCAAAGAGCAGATCGAGCGTTATATGGCCGAGCGAAACTGTCCAGCTTGCCGAGGGCGCAGGCTCAAGCCAGAGGCACTGGCCGTGACGGTTGGTGATAAGGCTATCGACGAGGTTACGGCCATGTCCGTGACCGAAATGTTGGTCCTGTTCGATGAACTTGAGAGCCCGAGTGCGACAAGGGGGGAAGGAGAGGGGACTGAGGGGAGATTGCTCACCAGTCGCCAGCGAACCATCGCCCGCCAGATCCTCAAGGAACTGCGCGATCGCCTATCCTTTATGGCCAACGTCGGCCTTGACTATCTGACCATTGACCGCCGGGCAGCCACCCTCTCAGGCGGCGAGGCTCAGCGGATTCGCCTTGCCACCCAGATTGGTTCCCGGCTGATGGGCGTGCTTTATATCCTGGATGAGCCAAGCATCGGCCTGCACCCCCGCGACAACGGCCGCCTGATCCAGACCCTTCTGGGCATGCGCGACCTGGGCAACAGTGTCATCGTCGTCGAACATGACGAGGAGACCATGCGCGCTTCGGACTGGATCCTCGACCTGGGTCCTGGAGCCGGCGAGCATGGAGGCGAGGTGGTCTGCTCCGCCCCGCTGGAAACATTCCTAAAGTGTAGTGAATCGTTGACCGCGGCCTTTCTGCGGGGCGAGCGCAAGATTGCCGTGCCAGAAGCCCGCCGCCCGGGCAACGGCAAGTACCTGGATGTGATAGGCGCTGCCGAGAACAACTTGAAGGAGGTCGACGTTCGCTTCCCGCTGCAAAAGTTCGTCGCCGTGACAGGCGTGTCGGGTTCGGGCAAAAGCAGCCTCGTGGTCGAGGTACTTTTTAAGCGGATGAACCAGTACTTTTACCGGGCCAAGGCCAAACCGGGCAAGTACGATGTGATGCAGGGCTTGGACCTCATCGACAAGGTGGTCAACATCGACCAGAGCCCCATCGGCCGTACACCCCGCTCCAACCCGGCGACCTACACCAACGTCTTTACCCATATCCGAGAACTCCTTGCACAACTGCCCGAGTCCAAGGCGCGGGGTTACAAGCCCGGCCGCTTTAGCTTCAACGTCAAGGGCGGGCGTTGTGAGGCCTGCCGGGGCGATGGGATTATCAAGATCGAGATGCAATTCTTGCCCGACGTCTACGTACCGTGCGAAGTATGCAATGGGCGCCGATACAACCGCGAGGCGCTAGAGATCCGGTACAAGGGCAAGAACATCGCCGAGGTGTTGGACATGACGGTGGAGGAGGCGCTAGAGTTCTTTTCCAATGTTCCGCGCATCCGCAACCAACTCCAGACGTTACATGACGTGGGCTTGGGCTATATTCGCCTGGGCCAGCCGGCCACGACCCTCTCTGGCGGCGAGGCGCAGCGGGTCAAGCTGTCCAAAGAGCTTTCACGCCGGGCCACGGGCCGTACCTTCTACATCCTGGACGAACCGACCACCGGCCTCCACTTTGTCGACATCGAGAAATTGCTGCAAGTTCTGCACCGCCTCGTAGACCAGGGGAATACGGTAGTGGTCATTGAGCATAACCTGGATGTCATCAAGGCCTCAGACTGGATCATTGACCTGGGGCCCGAGGGCGGCGAGGGTGGCGGCTGGGTGATAGCCGAGGGTACTCCCGAGGAGGTATCTCGGGTTCGCAGGTCGTACACAGGCCAGTTTTTGCGCAAAGTACTGAACAAATAGGGGGCAGACAGCATCTGGCAGCTTTTGCTGCTATGATGATAGTTTTTGACAGGCCACTTGTGCTATAGTGTAGGCGCCCAGGCGGAGAATAGGGGCTCTACGGAGCCCCTTTGTGCTGGGTGGAGGTGGTATCGACAAGAATTTGGAGCGGATGCTATCGTTATGTTATTAAAGCCAACTCGCGACGTGGGTATTGCCGGCTACGGGGCCTATGTGCCCCGCTACCGCCTGCCTGGAAGCGAAGTGGATAGGGTGTGGAAGGACGGGGGAGGGGGCTCACCCATCCGGGAAAAGGCGGTGCCAGGCCCGGACGAAGACACAGCCACCATGTCGGTCGAGGCCGCCCGCAACGCATTGGCCAGGGCCGGTATAGTCCCAACTGCCCTTCGCGCCGTGTGGGTGGGCAGCGAATCCCATCCCTACGCCGTCAAGCCTACGTCGACCATCGTGGCCCAGGCCGTCGGTGCCGTGCCGGCTACCCAGGCCGCTGATTGGGAGTTTGCCTGCAAGGCAGGCACCGAGGCGTTTCAAGCGGCGGTGGGTTTTGTCGGTTCAGGCATGGCAGATTATGCCCTGGCCATTGGCATGGATACAGCCCAGGGGCGGCCGGGCGACGCGCTGGAATACACGGCGGGGGCCGGTGGAGCCGCCTACATCGTCGGTCCGGCAGAGGATAGCTTGGCGATTGTTGAGGGTTCCTTTTCCTACGTGACCGACACACCCGACTTTTTCCGGCGGCCGCACGAGCACTATCCCCAGCATGGCAGTCGTTTCACCGGTGATCCGGCTTATTTTACGCATGTGCTGGCTGCCGGCCGGCAGTTGATGGAGGCGCTAGGCAGCGCACCGGAGGACTATGCGGCGGCGGTTTTTCACCAGCCAAACCCCAAGTTCCCGGAACGGGCGGCCAAGATCTTGGGCTTCAAACCGGAGCAGACGCGTGCCGGCCTCCTGTGCCCGATGGTGGGCAATACCTATGCCGGCTCCTCACTGCTGGGCCTGACGGCCATCCTGGATGGCGCCCAACCAGGAGATCGTGTGCTGCTGGTCTCTTTTGGCTCAGGGGCAGGTAGCGACGCCCTTTCCTTGCGGGTCACAGACAAGATCGAGGCGCGCCGCGACCGCGCACCCCGCACCCAAACCTACGTCCAGCGGCGCAAGGCCATAGATTACGGCATCTATGTACGCTACCGCAAAAAGTTACACATGCACTAATCTCCAATCCCCGCGATTGGGCCTATGATAGTGGTCCCGAAACGGAGATTGGACATTGGATACTCGAGAACCTGAATGAGAGATGTAAGCATCATTGGCCTCGGCCAGACACAAGTTGCGGAACACTGGGACCGGTCGCTGCGGCACCTGGCAGCGGACGCGGTTCTGGCGGCGATGAAGGATGCCGGCATGGATCCAGGAGCGGTAGATGCCCTGTACGTGGGCAATATGCTCTCCGGCTTGCTCACCGGGCAGGAGCACCTGGGAGCGCTCATTGCTGATTTTGTGGGACTGCGGGGCATTGAGGCCCTCAAAGTGGAGGCGGCCTGCGGTTCTGGCGCGGCGGCGCTGCGCCAGGGCTACATTGCTGTGGCCGGGGGGCTGCACGATTTCGTCATCATCTGCGGTGTAGAAAAGATGACGGACACGGTCAACGCCGAAACGACTACGGGCCTGGTGATGGCTGCCGACGCCGATTATGAGTCGATCCACGGCCTGACCTTTGTCAGCATCAACGCCTTGTTGATGCGGCGCTACATGTACGAGTATGGCGTCCAGCACAAAGACTTTGCCGGATTCGCCGTCAATGCCCATCGCAACGCGGTAGGCAACCCCAATGCCCTGTACCGCCGGCCCATCACGGCCGAGCATTTCGCCGGCGCCCGGATGATCGCCGATCCCATCAACCTGCTCGACTCATCGGGCATCGGGGACGGGGCCGCGGCGGTGGTGCTTTGCCCCAGCAGCATGGCCCGCGAATATAGCAACGGCCGCGCGGTACACATCAAGGCCTCATCCATGGCCACCGACGCTGTGGCAGTCCATGACCGTCCTGACCCGCTCTGGCTGTCTGCAGCCGAGGCGTCGGCCTTCAAAGCATACCAGCAGGCGGGTGTCGGGCTGCGCGATATCGATCTGTTCGAAGTCCATGATGCTTTCACCATCATGTCGGCCTTGAGTTTGGAGGCGGCTGGTTTTGCCGAGCGGGGCAAAGGCACCCAGTTGGCCCTGTCCGGTGAGATAACCCGAGAAGGCCGGATTCCCACTTGCACCATGGGCGGTCTGAAAGCGCGAGGCCACCCCGTGGGCGCGACCGGCATCTACCAGGTAGCCGAAGTGGCCCAGCAGTTGCGCGGCCAGGCTGGCGACAACCAGATCCCCAATGCCCGGCTGGGTATGGCCCAGAACATCGGGGGTAGTGGGGCCACCGTGATCACACACATTCTTGAGGCACAGAATTAGGCGTCACTGGCGCAAAGGTTTGGAACCTTTCGCAACGGTGATCCATCGGAGAACTGATACAGGAGGGTACAAAATGAGTATTCCAAGGCACTGGCGACTGCGAAATCAGCGGTATTCCATGGTCGGCGAAGAATGCCACACCTGTGGGGCCAAACTTTTCCCGCCCCGCGACGTCTGCCCCGAGTGCAGCAAACCGGCCTATGAGCCCTATACATTCAGTGGCAACGGCAAGGTCTATTCCTATTCGACCGTCTACCAGGCGCCCACCGGCTATGAGGATTTTGTTCCCTACACGGTGGCCTTGGTGGAACTCGACGAAGGGCCGCTGGTGACGGCGCAGCTCACCGATGTGGACCAGGACGAGGTCGAGATCGGCATGCCCGTGGAGATGGTGACCCGTAAGCTTCGGGAAGAGGGCGAAGACGGGCTCATCGTCTACGGCTACAAGTTTCGAAGGCCCATTCACGAAGCAGCGTAGATAGATTGAGACATCCCAGGGCCACAGAAGTGCCCTGGGGATCTTTGCGTTCACAAGCCACTGTCGCGCGACAGTGGCTTGTTGTGTTCTTTCCTCAGTTTGTGGTCGGTACCCAGCCTCCCCGATTTCTCCGAAGACCAGGCCATCGGGTTCATGTGGTTTGATGCTGGGTGTGTTTCAGATTTCTGGACAACACAAAGCCCGGTGCACGTCATTCCGAACGAAGTGAAGAATCTCGCTTGCGCCCAACCGAGATCCTGCGCTTCGCTCAGGATGACGACTACCCAAGGGTGACTTTCTTGTACATAGAGTGGCACCCCGCGCCATGGAACACTCAGCATGACGGGCTGAGGGGCAAGTCTTCGCAAATCGAGAGGCTTTCTGCATTATGGGCCGCTCAGAATGACGGCATCTCTGCCCAAGCCACCCAAAAAGTTGGACTACCCCCTTTGATGCTTGGGGATCTTTTGCAATTTGACAAGGCCGCCGGATCCCGGTACGATACAGCCACATGGAAAACCGCCAACTCATTTCTGTTATCTGGGACGATGGGAGTCTAGGCTGATGAGGATCCTGGCCATCCAGAATTGCAGCGCCGAAGGTTTCGGTCTGTACGAGCGGGCCCTTCAGGAACTCGGGGCTGGCTACAGGCTGGTTCACGCCTACAGGGATGAATCCCTTCCACCCCACGAGAACTTTGACGCGATACTGGTCGGCGGCACGCCTGTTTCGGCCTATGAAGCCCACGCCCACCCTTTCCTGCAGGCAGAGCGCGAGTACCTGCAGGACGCGGTGCAAAAGGGAAAAGCCTGCCTCGGCATCTGCTGCGGCGCCCAGATCCTGACCCAGATACTGGGTGCAGACGTGCGTCGCTGTCAGCGGATGGAGATCGGCGTCTATAAAGTACAGCTCACAGAGGCGGGCTGCAAGGATGGCCTGCTAAAGGGCTTTCCCCCTCGTTTTCCGGTTTTCCACTGGCACGGGGATACCTTTGACATCCCGGAGGGCGCTGAATTGCTGGTCCAGGGCCAGGACTGCCCCAATCAGATGTTCCGCCGGGGCAAGGTAGTAGGTGTACAGTTCCACCTTGAAGTGACCAGCAGCACCGCAGGCATCTGGGCCGACGAGTATCGAGATGAACTGGCAGCCTTTGGCAAGAGCAAGGCAGAGGTCGTCGCCGAATGTCGGAAACGAGAGCAAGAGATGAACACCCTGGCGGCACGATTGCTGGAAAATTTCCTTGAGATAGCTCTATGAAAGCAATCGATGGCCTATGCATTTCGAAGGCACAACCTGGGGGTGACCGTATGCACGTCTACATCCTGTTCGCTCACCCAAGCAAAAAATCCTTTAGTCAGTCTGTGCTGCAAGCTTTCACACGCGGTCTGGCAGAAGCGGGACACAGCTTTCAAGTCGGCGACCTGTATGAAATGGGCTTCCAATCGGAACTGGACGAGGATCAGTATATCCGTGAACTGGGGCTGGACCCTCGCGCCCCCGTGCCCGACGATGTGGCGGCAGAGCAAGCCAAGATCGACGCGGCCGGCGCCCTGGTCTTTATCTATCCGGTCTGGTGGAGCGACTGTCCGGCCAAGCTGAAGGGCTGGTTCGACCGGGTACTGACCTACGGCTACGCCTATTTCTACGACACGGACGAGCAGCGCTTGTCCCGCATCTCCATCGAAAAGGCCCTCGTGCTCTGTTCGGCGGGCCACACCGTCGAACACCTGGAAGAGACCGGCATCGCCGAGAGCATGCGCTGCATCATGCTCAACGATCGCCTGCTGGGAGTCGGCGTCAAGGCCACCCAGATGGAGATCCTGGGCGGCATGATGCCGGGGGATGACACCCACCGGCAAGAGAATCTGAGCAGGGCTTATGAATTGGGCCGTACGTTCTAGCCTACCCTTCCCCCCGGACTGGGCCGCGGCCTCCGCCGCTGCGACGTCGACAGTCACAGCCAGACCGCCACCGCCCCCGACGGCCGCACCCTCTATTTCGACCTGGAGAGCTGGGCGGCGCTGAGCCGCTACCTGGCCGCCCGGGGCGACGCGGTCAACTATCCCCTGCTCCAGTGGAACCTGCCGCTCTTTGCCCGCCACAACTCGGCCAGCGTCGGCCAGCCCCTGCAGGCACTGAACCGGGCATCTGTCAAGAGCGTCATCGTTGCCCTGTAGCCCTCTGCCGGGCTACAGGCCCGCAACCTCAGGACCCGCTTTGCCCACCTCGTCCTGGCCGCCACAAAAGACGAAGCCGGCACCGCCAAGCTCCTCGGCCTCCGCAGCCCCGAAAGCATCCGCCGCTACGTCCCCGAAGACGATTGACCCCCAACCCGCCAAAACCCGCTCGAGTCTGGCATGACCCTCCCCATCATCCCCTCTGCCTGGGCCACACGCACCCTCTCTCGGTCTCCCCCTCACCCCTCACCCCCTCTCCCCCTCCGCGTCCAGCTCCTCTTCCACCAGCTTCTGGCGCAGGACCTTGCCCACAAAGGATCGGGGCATCTCGTCGCGAAAGCGTACCCTGCGCGGCACCTGGTAGGAGCGCAGCCGATCCTGGCAGAAGGCGATGATCTCCTCGGCCGTGGCCTGCTGGCCGGGACGCAGCACGATATGGACCCGGACCTCGCCGCGCCCGTCGTCGCCCGGAACGCCAATGGCCGCGGCTTCCTGCACGCTGGGATGCTCGTACAAGCACCTCCTCCACATCGCGGGGATAGACCTGGTGGACGCCAACACGGATCAGGTCGCGGATGCGGTTGATGATCCGGAAATAACCATCGCTGTCCATCTGGGCCAGGTCGCCGGTGTGGAGCCAGCCATCGCGCAGCGCCTCCTCGGTCTCTTCGGGCCGGCGCCAGTAGCCCTGCATCACCTGAGGTCCGCGGATCACCAGCTCGCCGACTGGCCCGGCTTGAGCTCGCGCCCGCTGCGAGGGTGCACGATGCGGGCGTCGGTACCGGGCAGGGGGATGCCGATGGCTGCCCACCTTGCGCTGGCCAAAGAGGGGGTTGGCGTGGGTCACAGGGCTGGCCTCGGTCAGGCCATAGCCCTCCACCAGCCGCCCCTTGGTCAGCTTCTCAAAACCCTCCTGCACTTCGATGGGCAGCGGGCTGGCCCCGCTGATGCAGGCCTTGATGCTGGCGATCTCATAGTCGCGCACGTTGGGGAACTCGTTGATGGCCGCGTACATCGCCGGCACACCGGGGAACAGGGTGGGATGATGGCGGCGGATGGCCTTCAGGACCGCCTCGGTATCGAAGCGTCGGAAGCAGCACCACCGCCGAACCGCTGAGCATCGCCAGGTTCAGGCAGGCGGTCAGGCCATAGGAGTGGGAAAAGGGCAGCACGCCCAGAAACCTCTCCTGTCCCTCCCGCAGGTCCGCGAACCAGGCACGGGTCTGGATGGCGTTGGCCACCAGGTTGCGGTGCGAGAGCATGACCCCTTTGGGCTCGCCCGTGGTGCCGCCCGTGTAGAGCAGGACCGCCAGGTCGTCGGCGATGACCGGCACAGGCTGGTAGCTCGCCGGGACGTGCGGCGCATCAGCCGCTCCCACCAGAGGACCTTTTCCGCTTCGTAGGCCGGCAGGCGGTGTCCTTCCTGCCGCTCGCGGGTGAAGCGAAAGATGGTCCGCTGCAGCCAGGGCAGATAGGTCTTGACGTTGGTCAGGATCACGTTGCGGATCCTGTCCCTCCTGCTGCAGAGGGCGGACCACGTCGGGGTAGAAGCGGCTGAGGGTGAGTACCGTCTCGGCGCCAGAGTCGGCCAGTTGGCGGGCCAGTTCCTCTCGGTCGGACAGGGGATTGACCAGCACGGCCACTGCTCCGGCCATCAGCGCGCCGTACAGACCGATGACTGCCTGGGGGACGTTGGGCAGCAGGATGAGAAACCGGTCGCCCTTGCGTACGCCCAGGTCGCGCACAATGCCGGCCCAACGCTGCGCTTCCTCGGCCACAAACCGGTACGACAACGGGCGACCGCCATAGATGAGGGCTGGCCGATCGGGCCAGCGGCGGGCCGATTCCTCCAACAAGTGGTGCACGGGTTGATCGGGGATGGTGATCTCGGCAGGGACGCCCTTTTCATAGTGTTCCAGCCAGGGCCGCTCGTGGGCCACGGCCTTGGCTTCCTCCACGCCGCTGCGCCAGGAGCGCAGGCCCGTTTCCAGGAAACGTTCCAGGGCACGGTTGACGGCCGCCGGCCGTCTCCAGAGGCGACTGGTGGCCTGCCGCCCTGATGATCTCCAGGCGGGCGCGGGGCATCTCGTAGGCGGTGCGGCGCGATAGCGAAGGGCGCACGTACCAGTCGCGCTGGCCGGCGATGACCAGCGTCGGTGTGGTGATCTCGGGCAGCAGATCCCAGCCCTGCCACGAGCCGACGCTGTTCTCGACAAAGTTCTTGAAGACGTGGGGCGGCGCGTTAAAGCGTCCCCGGCGTTGCAGGAAGGGACGGATCAGGACCATGAGCACGGAAGGAATGCGCAGCGCCAGGCGCATCGCACTTGGAAAGGGGCAGACTGGGCAGCCGTGTTGACCAGGGCCAGCTTGGTCAGCCGCTCCGGATAGCGAGCGGCAAAGTTGATGCCCAGCAGCCCGCCGGCCGAGTGGGCCAGCAGCACCACCGGTTCCCGGACGTCCAGCCCATCCAGGACTGCCACCAGATCGGCTGTAACCTGATCCACGGTATAGCCATCGCGGGGCTTGTCAGATCGGCCGTGGCCCCGCAGGTCGGGAGCGATACAGCGGTGGCGCCGGGAAAAGTGGCGGAGCTGGTTGACCCACTGCAATGCATGGCCGCCAGCCCCCTGGACGAAGAAAAGGGCCGGTCCATCACCACGCGGCCCGGCGTCGATCACGCTCAGACGGACAGATGGTTGGACCTGTACCTGGATCCGGTCTGAATCAAACTCACTCATCCAGCGGAAATCCCTTTTTCGGAGATCAGGGCCTTTGAAAAGTCAACGCTGAGGATCCTACCCCTGGTACCGTGGCTCATACTTCACCTCCGTCAGGACCAACTAGATTATACCATAGCAAGTACAGATGTCAACGGCTTCTCCTTTGCGGTAGCGTATCACTTTCGGTGGAATTACCGCCAAGCCGACCTGTCATTCCCGCATGCTTTTAGCGGGAATCCATGCCACCAGCAACCGTCACCGCTACAGAGTAGATGCCCGCTAGAACCATGCAAATACAAATGTCAACGGGTTCTCTTTCACGACAGCCCATCACTTTCGGTGGAAGATTAGCCCAGCTGACCTTTCATTTCCGCACGCTTTCAGCGGGAATCCATGCCACCGGCGTATCATCTCAATAACTGGGGGTAAGTTAGGCAGCGCGACCATGAAGCACTGAGCCTCAGCTCACTGGCACGTGCTTCGATCAGGCTCGCCAACGATGGAATCTGGTTCGACTTGGAAATCCGATCGTGAATGTACTGGTAGAAGCTAATGCCCAGTTTCCTGGTCGTGGCGACCAGGCTCATAAAGGTGTCCCACGCTCTGACACCATCTTGCGTGCGCGGGCCGAAGCTGACGTCGCGCTTCCGCACCCGTTGACGCGCTTCCAGCTCGACCGGATTGTTATGCAACGGGATCTCCGGGTATTTGAGCACCATCAGCAAAGACGCTTTCTTTGCCCGCGTCTTGGCAATCCGGGCATCCAGGGCATCATAGCCGGTGCAGGTCGAAAACAGCCGGTCAAACTCCGTTTCCAACCGGGCACTTTCTTCTGGGGTTGGGTGCTGTTGGTAGGCCAACAACTCGTCGTAGAACTCCCAGAACTGCTTTCGAAAATCGCTCAGCAGTTCCAGATGGTGGACGAAAACCGGCATCAGCTTCTTGTAGTGTCGCCCCTCATGCACCCAGCACAGGGCCAACTCTTCCGCGAGCCAGTTGAACTGCGGCGCATCGTCGCAGACCAGCAAGCGCACAATGGGGCATGCCCTCTTCGGCGTGATAGGCCGCCACGGCTGCCGCACTCAGAATCGCCTGCCGCTGTTGCGCGTTCAGCTTCGGCCATCTGCTGTCCAGCCGCTCCACAAAGGTCTGCTCGTCCCAGTCCTGGTCACTGCACTCGGCCGACAACCAGGTGCGCGTGGCTTTCGACAATGGAACAGACTCCAGATAGCCCAGCGCCTCCTCGTTCAACCGAAAGCGACGCGCTCGACCGTTGCGCAGCACGTCCAGCACGCTCAAACGATCCTTGCTCGGCGTGGTCGTGTAGACGGTGTACAGCGGGTTGCAGACAATGTTGCAGTGCTGGTTCTGTCCGTCTACCCGCGTGCTGGTTTGATCGATATGTTGAAAGGGGCTGCTCCCCAATCCCGCTTCGCAGACCTCTGCCTTCTCGGCGTGAAACACCTCTTGTCCTTTGATCAACAGATTGGACAGTTGGCCCGTCGAGATCTGGACGCCCATGTTCTCGTACAACTCCAGGATCTTGGGCTCGCTCATCCCGCCGCCAAAGTACAGGGTCACGGTCAGGGCTTTGAGCCCCGGCCCAAACTGCCCCTCGTACCCGAGTGGCAGCGGGGCCAGAAAGGTTTGGCCCGTCGACGGCGCCCAATACTTCTCCTTGTGGAAGCATACGTTGTCGGCGCGAAAGATGAGATCCTGCACCACAACGTCTTCGTAGCCCTTGAACTCGGCATCCGGCGGCAAGCTGGCTTTGTCCACTTCCAGCGTCTGTTCGCGATGAATCTCGAGGTTTGCTTTCTTGGCTCGCTTCTGACGGGGCTTGGGTTTGCGCCGCTCTTGCTCCGACGAGTAATCAACCCGAGGCGGCTTGGGCGTGTTGGCCTTGATCTTGGGCTTTCCTTGCTCGCCTTTCAACCGATTGTTCTCGTCCCGCAAACGCTGAATCTCGGCCTGTGCATCCCGCAAGTCGGCTGGTCACGGCTTCGATCAGGTTCATCAACCGGACAATCAGTTGCCGGGCATTCTCGTCTTGGATGTTGCTCAGGTCAATGTCTTCCAACATAATGGCGCTATTCTATTCACTTTTGCTCAAAACGGCAAGTTTGCTCCTGCGTCTGTCCTTCGGGGGCTTTCCCCCGGTTTATTGAGATGATACGCTGAACTCAAAGTATTTGACCGAAAGATGGAAATATGATATAATTAGACTATAACAGAACGTAAATCGCTTGAATTATCTATGCCATGAAGCTTGGAAGTGAATTTGTGGGCGTCCGCTACACAAACGAGAGAGCGCTGCTCCCTGCCCGTGGCACCATGGCGCACAGGCAACCCCGGGGCGCGGAGCAAAGCATTTCCGCTGGCTATGACCGGGGGCTATTTGTGATTCCGGGGGACATCTACCAACGCGTGCTTGCCAAGCTGCGGGGGTGGAAAGGATCTGAGCGGGATGGGTCCAACAAATCCGGGGACAGGGCCGTAGAGAATCTCGGCCCGCGGCTGTCGCCGGTGGACCAGGTCCTGCGCCTGGTGGGTGAGCGCGGGGTGGGCAAGACCTGGTTGCTGCGACACTTGGCGGAGGACGACGAGCAGGTGGTGCCAGCCGCAGTATACGTTGACCTGCTTGAGCGATGTGACTTTGGGACACCGGAGGACTTTTGCGACGCGGTCCAGCGACAGATAGGGCTTCGGTGTGGGTCGAAGAGCGCCATCTTGCTACTCGATACCGTTCCCTTGCATCTGGATGATCACCTTAGAGCACTGGAGAACAAGGTTCTCCGTCCGCATCTGTCTCAAAGGGGGTCGATGGTGATCATGGCCCTGAGCCATCCCTCGCGCGATGGCTGGCGCGCGCCCATTCTCAGGGGAGGCGAGAGCCTCTGGCTGCACTCCTTTGTACAGCCGCAGACCCTTAGCCAGTTACAGCGTCTAGAGAAGGCCGGTCAGGTCAAGGTCCGCTTGAACGCGGCCGCTGTTCAAGATCGTGGCGGGGGACTGCCACTTCTCAACTATCTTTTCACCCAATACGAACAGGATGTGGCCTTCGAGTTCCTTCTAGAGTACGTTTTTCGGCAGATTCCAGCCCAAGAGCGGGCCGCGGTACGGAGCTATCTGGACGCAGTCTGTGTCCTGGAGTCTCTGGAGCGTACATCCATTGAAGGCGCGCTTCGGGTATACCATCGCGGGCAGCCCCAGGCTGGGCCATACCACCCTCATGCCAGACGAGCCCACAATACTCTCCGCGAATATGGGCTGGCCCGATCATCTCCCGATCTGCCTGGCAGAATCGTACTGGTTGAAAGCGTTCGACGTGCTGCCAGGGAGGTCCTGCAAGTACGTGCGCCCAGTTTGTACGCGGCGATGAATGAAGCTGCCCACGGTGCAAGGAGAGGAAAGCCGTGAACCCATCGGATTTCACCGGTGCCCGACGTATCCCTTTGGTTGGGCGCCATAGTTTCCTGGAAGATGCCCGGCAGCACCTCAGGCAGGGAGGGGCTTACCTCCTCTATTTTGAGGGGGATGGCGGCATTGGAAAAACGGCTCTCCTCGAGACCATCATGGAGCGCAGCCGGCGCGAAGGTGAGGAGCGCGTCCGTTACTCTGGCCGCGTCGCCGACGAGATCATTGATCTGTACCACATTGACGTCCACACGCCAGAGGGCCTCATTCGCAGGATCGTTCAGGTGCTGGATGCTACCTCCTTCAGAAGGACCCAGAATCTACTGAATACCCTCGATTGGGCCCGCAGCATTGGCGATGTAGATGTGGCCAGCGAGGAATCGCGCGCCCTCCATGCAGCATTCCTGGAGGAGTTCGGGTTTCTGGCAAAGGATGGGGTTGTACTGGCATTTGACACTATGGAGGTGCTCGAGTACGAGCGCGATGCCTTCCAGGAAGAACTGGGTACAGAGGTCCCCATCCTCAGTGCGGGGCAGTGGTTGTTCGAATCCTTCTTTCCAGCAGTTCAAGGCAATGTTTTGCTCCTCCTCGCCGGGAGACCAGACAGTCTGAGGCAGAGACTCCAGACGCTTCGTGAGCGCCGGCCCCATGTCCGGGTACGTTATGCCAGGGTGGATGCGCTTCAAGAAAATGAGGTCATCCAATATCTACAAACAGTCGCCCAAGCCGAGGGCGAGCAGGGTGATTTTGATGCCGCTGCACGGCTGTGGGATTTTGCTGACGAACGCGGTGACGTTGTGCACCGTTTGACCGGGGGCAGGCCCATCCTCCTGGCCTTGGTAGCTGACTTGGTGGCCCATGGCTGGGCGCTGCCTACCTCGTTTGGACGCACACTGGAAGATCTGAGCGAACAGAGCCCACAAGTATGGTCGCGGGAGATCGAGTCGGCGCTGGTTGTACGCATCCAGGAAAGCCCCTCACCCATTGGAGAAGCCATCCACGCCCTGGCCTGGCTCCGCAAAGGGGCCACGCCCGCTCTCCTGGCCCGCGTGATGGCTCTGAACACAGCCGATGGTAGCTGGGATTTGGGAACGGCCCAGGAGTACCTGGAGGAGGTGGCGCGTCTGACCCTGGTCAAGGTCCGCTCCGGCGACGGCCGAGTCTTTCTCCATGACGAGCTTTATGCGCTCATGGGCAATCATATCTTGCAGGAATGCAGCCAGGCGGAGCGAGATCGAGTCTACCAGGCAGTGTTGGATTACTATGACGATCTCGTCGCCGACCTTGGGCGGCGCGTGGACCGGTCTTCAGTTATCCTGCCCCTCATACACGCCCGCCTTCGCCAGGCCTACGTCGAACAGATGCATTACAGACTCTGTCATCGCCCTGCCCTGGGCTTTGCCATGTATTTCTGGCTAGCGGAGGAAGCCTTGGGCGGTCGCGACGCTGAGATGGATATGCTGCTGCACACGGAACTCTTGCGCACGGTCCGTCTGCTCGACCAGTCTGGCTCTCTTGACGGGCTGGATCCCAAAGAGCTGCAGTTGGATGCGGCTGTGCGCTGGGGGATGCGAGCGCTATTTCTTGGTAACGATCCAGATGGAGCGCTCGAAATCTTTGACAAGCTGTACCAGGATAGAAGAGGGGATGCAGAGGATCCGAGTCCGGCGTGGACCCACATGCGTCTCTATCAGGCCGCGGCGAGAATAGAGCGAGCGGGAGAAGGAGACTGGCAGAAAGCCAGACAACTACTCTGTGGCGTAGTGCAAGAGATGGACGAGATACCCGCTGGCCTTGCAGCACCATCGCCTATGAAGGGAGTATTCTGGTGGGCTCAAGCCAATGCAGTTCCTGCAGGGGCGTCGGTGGCAGAAGGCAGGTATTGGCTATCCCGAACACTGGGAGCGCTGGCCCTCAACTACGAGGGGTATCTGGACCAGCAGCAGGGACGGTATACGGAGGCCATGGCTCACTATCAGGCATCTGCCATGCTCCAACGGCGCCTGGCTATGGCCGGATTGGCTCCCACGCTGACCAATCTTTCCCATACCATGGCGCTGATAGGCCAGTTTCAGAATGCTCGCCTTCTGGCTCAGGAGGCTGAACGGTGGGCAAGGCACAGCGGCAAAGAGTACGTGCTGGCCCAGGCCCTGAATGCCCGGGCCCTGGTAGAAATCTACGACAACCACCACAGGGATGCGCTGCGCTACACCGATCAGGCGCTCAAAATCGCTGAGGGGCTGCGCGCTCCCCGCGTGCGGGGGATGCTTTTCCTCACCAGGGCCAGAGCCCAACGCTATTTGCTGCTTGGGGAGGAGACCAAGATCCCCGAGCCCCAGGTCCTGGACGAAGCTCTGAAGGAAGCCAATCAGGCCGTGAATCTTCTGAAGAGCAGTCCACCAGACAGAGTGCTGGCCCTTGTCGAGCGAGGATGCCTGCTTCGGGAGGTAGCCCGTGGCTACTATTTGCAGCAGCGCTACGAACAGGCGGACAGAGCGGCACACAACAGCCAGCGAGATCTGGAACGAGCGGCGGCGCTGGCAGAAGCCTTGGGCCTTCCCGACCAGCAAGCTCTGGCCTTGATCGGTCTGGCTTGGCTGTGGTATCAGACTGGCCAGATAGATCAAGTGGATGAGGCTCTGCGCCAGGTGTACCCGGTTGTCCCATCAGGGTACAGATTCCCCCGGGAGGGGGAGCTTCCGCCCATGGCCTGGGCTGACCGCAAGTCGCAAGCTTGCCTGCCTTTCTGGAGCGTCCTGGGCAAAGCGGAAATGCTCAATGCCTTTGTCGCCCTCGATCAGGCCCAATCCGCCTCGCGCCATATAGAGCAAGTGGGGAGGCTTCACCAGGCCGTGAGGACCATAACCCTGTCCTTGGCCTACGAAGAGCAGATTGCCGACGCTCACTTTGATATGACCCGCGCGGAAGCCAGCCTGCACCGGCGCATCCTTCATGACAGGCTTAGTATCGCTGGCCTGCACCAACATGCCCAGCAAGTCGCTGAAGAACTGAACCTGTCCCGCCCCACCCGTTTTCAAAGGTTTTTGGATCGGCTGTTTGGGCCGGCTGACTTGTGGGTATAGTCGTTGCTCAGCCCTGCTTGTTCTGAACGTCCAAGATCACGCCGTCGGGCGCGCGCATGTACAACGTGGGAATGACCCAATCTACAAACCTGTTCCACTCAGCATCGAGTACGGTCATGATACCGCGCCGCCCCTCTTGCACGGCGGCATCGACAGGCCAGCCGCTGGCCAGTGCGCCATAGAACTCGCGACTGAAAGCACCCGCAGTTTGGTCGGCGATGGGCTGCTGCATGGCCACAACTGCAGGGATCCCGCCCTTGACCAGTTGTTGCGCCGCGCCACCCAAGGTGATCTCGGAACCGTTGGACGAAGTCTCACAGGCGTTCAGTACAACCAGTCGCAGCTCACTATCAGCAACCATCTGGCCCAGCAGCAAAGCTGAAACCGGATCAGCCCGTCCCTCCGAGTCCTCTAGCATCAAGTAGCCATCCTCGCCCTCAAAGGTGCCGTGACCAATATAGTGCAGTACGTGATAGCCGCCGCGCAACCTGCTCAGCAACTGCTCACGGCGGGTACCCTGCATTACGTCCACTTCTATCCTATTGGGTAGCCGGGCCAGTGCCGTCTGAATATGACCAAGCTCATCCTCCACATCAAAGGGCCTCAGGTCCTGGGGTTGCGATACCGCTATGAGTACGCGTAGGGGTGGGCGGACGGCCAGCGGCTTTGGAGGATGGGGTAGATCAAGATAGCGCACAAGGGGAAAACGTACGCGCAATGCCAGGTATTCTTCCTCAAAGATCAACTCCCAGGGCAGACTCATCAATTCCAGCGGCCCCACGTGCAGCCTGATACGGAGGCCCATCCCCTCTTCCAGACTGCCCACGGTCCGCAGCCAGAGCTTCAGGACGCGTGTCGGAAAGAGGGCATCAAACAGGGTCACCCCAACCGCCTGCATGTCCTCTGCCGTCGTGTTCTGGCGCTGGATACCTTGCAGGCGCCGCTGGAGCGCGCGGTCGGGCGGAAAAACGAGTGGCTGCGGAGACACACTGCCAGCCCCCAAAGTATCAGCCTCAACCGTATAGCCCGTGGCGATATCGCCGCGGACACGCAGGTCAAAGTTCCTGTAGACCTTGAGCCCAGTCTCATTCTGCGCGCCAGGTGCTCCCTGCTCGTCAGCAGGCATCTGGGCATCGTAGGCCGGCTCAGCGCCGCTGACAAACTGGTCACCGCGACCGGCATGGACCTGTCCGCTCACCGGCTCCCAAAAGTTGTTGATGTAAGTCTGGACAACAGAGGGCAACGGCGCTCTGTATACGCGATTTCTGCGCAGTCGATACAGCGTGCTTCCTTCAATGTAAAAGTAGTCGTCCTTCTCGCTCCAAGGCCGGCCGACCTCAGCAAAGATGCTTGCCATCCGTTTCTGGAACCAATGATTGGGCGCTATGCTCCAGACCTCTTCCCTGGGTACCGTCGTGACATGGCCATTGAGACAACGAAGCACGACAGACTCCCCATCAGATATGGACGCCCTACACTCCTTGCATCTGAGCTGTGGTCCATTGAGATCAAGCTTCTCGCTTTCGCACTTGGGACAAAGGTCTGCTGTCTCCTCGCACTGACCACATTGCACGCGGAGATATGGGCTAAAGTACTTGCCTGCCAGTGCCTCATAGATGGCCAGCGCGGACTGGGGCACTGTCACACTGGTCAATTCCTCCCGCTCCGTCTGGAGCAGCGCCTCGACGATGCCCATGATGGCTCCCTTGCCCGCTGAGCGCATCCGCATGCGCTGGATCGCGTCAATGGAGCGATAGAAAGAGCCCGGCTGGCTGGCCCTCAATTCCTTCACATCGCGTACCAGGTCGGGCAGTCGCTGTATCCCCCAGGCCCGTACCACTGAGGTTGGCAGCTTCTTTGTAAAATAGATCTTGCCCTTGTTCGAGGTCACACCCAGCCCGCTGGTCATGCCGTTGCCGAATTCCTCCTCGTAGAGGGAACTGGGCCGGGCGTAGATTTGCTCGCGGTTCAATAATTCTTGCTCGTGAGACTGCCACAAGCTTCGTCCAGAGATGGACTGTCGCACCCCGCTGCCGGGGTCATAGTGAGATACCCTTTTGACCTTCTCGATGGAAAAGTGCTTGTCAACAAGCTCCTTCGGGAAACTGACCCGCAGGGGAAAAGCCCTCAGACAGGTGCCCAAGGCTTGTGTCAGCAAGTCATTGACCCGTTCGTCGCGGGAGAGAATGACGAGATAGCCCAGGTCCAGATCGAGCCATAGGAAGCCGTAGCGGCTCTGAAGAACCTGGTCGGACTCCTCGTCGGCATTGAGGAAACGATGGGCGACATAGTAGCGGAAGCGGACTTCGCGGATGCCATCGAATCTCTCCTCGTCGAGCAGTACGATCTGACCTGGTGCTGTCTCGGCCTCATAGTCTTCGCCCGCCACAGACAGCTCAGCCAGCTCAAGGTGATTTGAAGTGCCTAGCCCATCCAGAGCGTCCTGGACAGGTTCCATCGCCGGTGAGGTCAAGCCATCCGGGAGCAAGTAGAGGTAGAAAGAAAACTGCCGTCCATAGCGATAGTTCTCGTACAGGGTTTCGACGTCAGCAACCGAAATGGCTGGCAGCCTATCAGCTTCGGCCACCAGGTCAGCCTGGCTCACGTGACCCAAAGTTGGTTCTGACTGGCGGCTCTCCAGCAACTCACGGAGGGCAAAGATGGGTATGTGGTAGAGTTTTTGGAGGTTTGGGAGGCGAGGTCTTTCCGCGAGCCTTTCAGTCTCAACATCGGCAGGCGTGCCTGCTCCCCTGTCTTCTTCTATCTTTGGCAGGGGCTGATCAAGCATCGTTGTATTTTCCTTTCATCCTCACGAATGGCCCTGGCAAGGTATTCTGACTGTCACACCCGAGGCATCTGCACATTCTGGAGCACCCTTCGCATACCATGCTACCATCCATGCGGCGCCTGCGCCCGGGGACCGTGGAATTGGCCCAGTCACGATCCCGGCTGAAATCCGGCCTAGAACATTCTTTTCTTCTAAAATAAGAGACAAGTAAGGTGAACTAGCTTCTTTATACTGATTATACCACGTTTCTATCTTTTTGACAAATCAGACAGAACCCAGTCAGCGGCAAGGAAAAGGCCACTCATGAATGAGTGGCCTTCTGCTACCGGCTGTCCTTGAACGCCAAGCGTCTGGACGCACATACTCCCCTTTCAGTTGGGGCTAGCGGCCTGGGGCGTGAAACTCCAGGCTTCCATCCTGGTAGAGGGCAAGCAGGGCGCTGTATTGCCCGCAAGCAGCCTCAAGGGCTCCGGGGCCTGACGTACCCACAGAACCCGCTGCAGCGCAACTCGATGCAAAGCCAGCCGATGAACTGGGGGCTGCCTCATTCTCCACCGCTACGATCTCGAACTGAGACTCATGATGGGTCGAGGCGTGGTCAGCCCAGGCAAACTGGACCGATACCACTGTCATAAAGAGGACAAGTGCCAGTGCTATTGACAGCGCCAGAATCCTCTTTTTGTCCTGGCTAAGAATGTACAGATCGCTCATTTCTATTCCTCCTCTCTGTTTTCTGTAATACGCTATGGCCAGAATATCACGTGTGATCCTACAAAGTGTGTACAGATCTTAACAGGGCCATCAACCGTCTGGCGGGGTCTTGTGTAAGGTTTGTATCGATGCTGTGCCCAAGCAGCCGCGGGGAACCTGGCAAGGGGGCTTGTTGACATTTGCTGCCTGCTGGCTTTTTGGGTATAATCAGCCAACATCTCTGGCCTGTGCCAAGTGGAACAGTCCAAGATCTGGGACCTCAAGGATCCATGGGAGTAACTTATGGCTGACCCCGCCAAATTGGTGCTGATTGATGGCCATGCGCTGGTATACCGCGCCTACTTTGCCCTGCCTTCCACCATGGCGACCGCAAAAGGAGAACTGACCAACGCGGTATTCGGCTTTGCCTCGATGCTGCTCAATGTCCTGCGCGACGAGCAGCCCGATTTCTTGGCCGTGACCTTTGATCTGGGCCGCACCTTTCGCCACGATGATTATGCCGAGTACAAGGCCAACCGGGCCGAGATGCCCGACGATCTGCGCGTGCAATTCAGCAGGATCGACGAGCTGCTGGCAGCGATGGACATTCCTACCTATTCGGCCGAGGGCTACGAGGCTGACGATGTGCTGGCTGCCCTGGCCCAGCAGGCGGAGGCCGAGGGCGTAGATACGCTCATTGTAACCGGGGACACCGATACTTTCCAGCTTATCGGCCCCCACGTACGTGTGCTCGCCCCCCGCCGCTCCTTTGGCGACACGCTAATCTATGACGAGGATGGCGTCCGCGAGCGATACGGGTTGGAGCCCAAACAACTGATCGATTACAAGGCCCTCGTCGGCGATACAAGTGACAACGTGCCCGGCGTCCGTGGGATTGGGGCCAAGACAGCGACCAAGCTGTTGCAGGAATATGGCAGCGTCGAGGCCATTTATGACCATCTGGAAGAGATAAGCAGCCCCCGCTTCCGGAGCGCCCTGGAAAAGGGCCATGATGATGCCTTTCTCAGCAAACACCTGGTAACGATCGTCACCGATTTGCCAGTAAGCCTAGACTTGGGGGCCTGCCGAGTAGGACGGGTCAACCGCGAGCAGGTTGTAGAGCTTTTTCGCGAACTGGAGTTTAGGGCGTTGTTGGACCGCGTGACACCCACTGCTGAGGCAGGTACTCCGGCACAGCTCTCCCTGTTTGATGAACAAGCCCCTGCTCCTGCTAGGAAAGTGGGGGACTACCAGATCGTGGACAGTGTGGCAACGCTGGAGGCAGCGGCAGCCGAGTTGGGGCAGGGGAAGGCCGTCGTTGTGGACGTCGAGTCCACGAGCACGGATCCCATGGCAGCCAAGCTGGTAGGTATTGCCATCACTGCCCAAGAGGGCAAGGGCTACTATGTCATTGTAGGGCATCGGGACGCTGCCAATCTCTCACTGGAGACGGTCGGCCAGGTGCTTGCACCACTGCTCCAGGATCCGGCCATACCCAAGTATGCTCACAACGCCAATTATGATTTGACGGTGCTGGCCGAGCATGGTCTCGACGTGACTCCCATGACCTGTGATACGATGATCGCCGAATGGCTGCTGAACCCAGCCAGCCGGAATCTGGGACTCAAGAACCTGGCCTGGAACCGCCTGGGTGTTGAGATGACGCCCATCAGCCAACTCATCGGCAGCGGGAAAAAACAGGTCACCATGGACCGGGTTGCGGCGGAAAAGGCCGCACCCTATGCTTGTGCCGACGTGGACATGACCCTGCGCCTGGCAGGCCAGCTCCTGCCAGAATTGCACGAAAAGGAACTGTGGTCCCTCTACTCCGAGGTTGAGATGCCGCTGGTGCCGGTCATCGTCGATATGCAGCGAGCCGGCGTCAAGCTGGACGTGGTGACCCTGACCAGGATGAGCCGCCAGTTGGGCGAGCGGTTGGGTGAACTGCAGACAGAGATCGAGGGACACGTGGGCCGCGCCATCAACATCAATTCGACCCAGCAGCTCAGCGTGGCGCTCTTTGATGAGATGGACCTGGCCTTGCCCTGGATGCGCCGGGGAGCATCGGGGTACTATTCCACCGCTGCCGATGTCCTGGAAAAGATACGGGACAAGCATCCGGTCGTCGAGTTGATCTTGGAGCACCGCCAACTGTCCAAGCTCAAGGGCACCTACGTGGATGCCTTGCCCGCGCTGGTTAACCCGCGCACAGGACGCGTGCATACTTCTTACAACCAGACCGGCTCGGTTACTGGGCGCTTTTCGTCGTCCAATCCCAACTTGCAGAACATTCCCATTCGTACCGAGCAGGGGCGCGAGATCCGCCGCGCCTTTGTGGCTGATGATGGTTGGTTGTTGCTGGCCGCCGACTATTCGCAGGTCGAGCTGCGGGTCCTGGCTCATATCTCTGGCGACCCGACCATGCTGGACGCCTTTGCCCGGGGAGAGGACATCCACGCCAGCACGGCGGCGGCCATCTATGAGGTGCCCCTGGACGAGGTGACCTCGGACCAGCGCCGGGTAGCCAAGATGACCAACTTTGCCATCAGCTATGGTGTGACCGGTTTTGGCCTCGCAGAGCGGACGGGGTTGGACCCGAAGGATGCCGAGGCCTTCATTCAGACCTATTTTGCGACCTATCCCAGGGTCAAAGAATACATTGACCGGACTCACGAACAGGCCCGGGACCAGGGCTACGTCGAAACGCTATTGGGGCGCCGCCGCTACTTCCACGAGTTGGGCACCACGTCCCGTGCGCACCACAATGCCCGCCAGCAAGCCGACCGGATGGCCATCAACGCCCCGATCCAGGGCACGGCCGCCGACATCCTGAAGGTGGCCATGAATAGGTTGTGGCGTGAATTGCGGGCGCGTGGATTACGCAGTCGCATGATACTGCAGGTGCACGACGAACTGGTGCTGGAAGTACCCAAAGAGGAACTGGACGAGGCGGCGTCCCTGGTCATCGAAATGATGGAGGGGGCCTATACCCTCGATGCTCCGCTGAAAGTGGATGCCAAGATAGGTCCAAACTGGCTGGAGATGGACGAATACAGACGATAGTGGATGTGGCCCCGAGGAGCCAAATCACACCTGTAACTAGGCAAAGGATACACATGATTAGAGACGAACTTGCTGAACTGATCTACAACGCGGCGTACAAAGCCCAGAAGAAAAAGAGCTTGCCCCGGACCGAGATCCCCGAGGTGCTCATCGAACGGCCCCGGCGGGAAGAGCATGGCGACTATGCCACCAGCCTGCCGCTCAAAATGATCGCCGACGTCAACCGGGAACTCAAAGCTGCCGGGAAGCCAAAGCTGAGCCCCATGCAGGTGGGCAAGAGCATTGTGCACCGAATGGAGCCAGTCCCCTTTGTCGGCCAGATGGACGTAGCGCCACCCGGTTTCATCAATGTCACACTGGACCAGGGCTGGCTGGCCCAGCAGGTGGAGGTGATCCTGGATGCTGGCGAGACCTTTGGAAGTGTGGATCTGGGCCACGGCAAACGTGTGCAGGTGGAATACGGGAGCATCAACCCCACCGGTCCCTTACACGTCGGGGCCGGTCGCAACCTGGCGCTGGGCGATACCATCGCCAACGTCCTGGGTGCCGCCGGGTACGACGTGCAACGCGAGTACTATATCAACAATGCTGGCTCGCAGATGGAAAAGCTGGGCGAGAGTCTGTACGTGCGCTATTGCGAGCTGTTGGACCGCGATGCAGGCGGGATTCCTGAGGGCGGCTACGTAGGCCTGTATGTCATCGATTGGGCAAAGCAGGTAATAGATGAGGAAGGGGACCGCTACCTGCGCCTGCCGCGCGAGGAAGCCGTGGCCCTGATGCGGGACGTGGCCTACCGGTTGGCCATGGAGGACATTCGCGCGGATTGTGCCCGCATGAACGTCCACTATGACAATTGGTTCTCCGAGCAAGCGCTGTACGACGAGGGCCTTTTTGAACACGTCATGAGCATTTTGCGCCAGGGAGACCATCTCTATATGGCCGACGGTGCAGTTTGGTTCAACGCCAAAGCCTTGGGCGCTGATAAGAATGAGGTGATCATCCGCTCCAACGGCCAGCCTGGCTACTTTGTCTCGGACGTCGCCTATCATTACAACAAGTTTGTGCAAAGGGGCTTTGAGTGGGTGATCGACGTCTGGGGCGCCGACCACCAGGGCCATGTGCCGCGCATGAAGGCCATGATGGAAGCCCTGGGCTTGGATCCGGAGAAACTGACGCTCTACATATACCAGATGGTGACCATCCTGGACTTGGGGGAGCAGGTACGTCTCTCTAAACGGGCAGGTACCTCGGTGGATCTGCGCGAAGTCTCGGACGACATTGGCCCCGATGTCCTGCGCTTCTTCCTGGTGGCCCGAGCTGCCGACAGCCAGATGGATCTAGATCTGGGTCTTGCCCGCCAGGAGTCGGACGAGAACCCGGTTTACTATGTGCAGTACGGCCACGCTCGCATTGCCAGCGTCCTGCGCTACGCCGAGGAGCAAGGCTACACTGATGAGGGGGCCGATGTGTCTTTGCTCAGCCATCCCTCGGAGCTGGCCCTGATCCGCAAGATGCTCGAGCTGCCCGAAGTCGTGGCCCTGTCTGCCGAGAACCTGGCGCCCCATCACCTGGCGCACTATGCCCAGGACCTGGCGTCCACGTTCCACTCTTTCTACCGCGACTGCCGGGTTGTCAGCTCGGAGCCTGCTGACACCGAATTGACCAAGGCCCGCCTGAGGTTGGCCAAGGCAGCCAAACACGTACTGGCACGTACGCTCACGCTCATAGGAGTGGCCGCGCCAGAGAGGATGTAGCAATCGGAATCATAAGCCGGATGCTAGAGGGCCTGAAAGGAGTAGCCAGTTCCCGTCAGGCCCTTTGCTGTGGATCGGATAAAGCCCAGGAAGTGAGCCATCTGCCCATACAACAGAACAAAGGAGTTGAATCAGTGTCCAACAATCGAAGCCCAGTGATTGTCAGCGCCGCACGGACAGCCATCGGTAGTTTTGGCGGGACCCTTGCCACCATCCCGGCGCCCGAGTTGGGCGCGGCAGCGATCCGCGCCGCTGTAGAGCGGGCTGGGATCGACCCTGGCTCCATCGACGAGGTACTGATGGGTTCCGTGGTCACAGCCGGCCAGGGGCAAGCGCCGGCGCGCCAGGCGGCCATCAAGGCCGGCATTCCTGCCCGCGTCGGCGCCGTGACCTTGAACAAGGTCTGTGGTTCAGGCCTCAAGACGGCGATGCTGGCTGCTGGCTTGGTCAAGGCCGGAGACGGGGACATCTATGTCGCCGGTGGGATGGAGAACATGAACAGAGCGCCTTACCTGCTGCCGCAGGGGCGCACAGGTTACCGGTTGGGCCATGGTCAGGTGCTGGATGCCTGCGTGCGTGATGGGCTGTGGTGTGGTTTTGAGGATCAGCACATGGGACTGGCTGCCGAGTGGATCGCCAAGGAAGTTGGCGTCAGCCGCGAGGAGCAGGACCGCTTCGCTCTGGAAAGCCACCGGAAAGCCGTGGCAGCCCAGGATGCCGGGCGTTTCACAGAGGAGATTGTCCCGGTTGAGGTGCCCCAGAGAAAGGGTGAACCCCTCGTCTTTGATGTCGACGAAAATCCTCGCCAGGACACCTCGCTGGAGAAGCTGGCGCAGCTCCGGCCGGTCTTCAAGGTAGATGGAACCGTTACCGCCGGCAATGCCTCAGCCATCACCGATGGTGCGGCCGCCGTCGTCATCATGAGCCAGGCAAAGGCGCAGGAGCTTGGCATTCAACCGTTGGCCCGCATTACAGGCTATTGCTACGGCGCGGTCGAGCCGATTGAGATTTTTACTGCGCCTGTGCTTGCGCTGCGGAACCTCATGCAAAAGACCGGAACAAAGCTGGATGACTATGATCTCTTTGAACTCAACGAAGCGTTTGCGGCCCAGTGCCTGGGCGACGGCAAACTTCTGGCCGGTGAGGGCTGGAATTGGGACAAGGTCAACGTGAATGGCGGAGCCATTGCGCTGGGCCATCCCATCGGCTGTAGCGGTACGCGGGTTCTGGTAACCCTGCTCAACGCCTTGCGGCAGCGCGACCTCCAGACCGGCATTGCCAGCCTGTGCTTGGGTGGCGGCGAGGCCGTGGCCATGAGCGTTGAAATGCTGAGCTGATTGTAACATCTCATCTCCAATGGAGGGTGGAATGGCTGGAACAGAGTACTATGAGATCACCCGCGATGATCTAGGCCGCTTTTCGAACCGGGGGCCGGCTTTTGTAACCTTTGGCGAGGTGATGGTTCGCGACACCCCTGCTGACCTGGAACGCCCGGAGCGAACTCGTTTGGTGCAGCTTTCCATGGCGGGCAGCGAGTATACACTGGCAATGGGCCTGAGCCGTCTCGGGATCCCTTCATCCTTTATCACCCGCGTTCCCGACAATCCTTACGGCTGGGCGCTGCGCAACATCGCCCGCGAACAGGGTATCGACACCAGTCACATCGTCTGGGCTCCCAAGACCGAGCCCCTTGGCCGCCTCATCTACGAGATCGGGCGCACGCCTCGAAAGAACACCGGCGTGTATCAGCGAATGTATTCGGCTGCCTCCCGTCTGGATGCAGGCATGGTTGATTGGCAGGTCGCGCTAAAGGATGCCATGCTCTTTCACAGCTCGGGCATCACCTTCGGCCTGGCAACCCACAGCAATTACGAGCGCAACTACTGCCTTGATGCCTTCAAGGAAGCCATCGCCAACAAGCCCAAGGGCTGTCTGGTGGGCATGGACTTTAACTACCGCGGCACATTGTGGTCGCCTGCTCAGGCCCGCGAGATCCTGACTCCGGTCATCACCGATCATGTGGACATCCTGATCACGACTATCGAGGACATGGCCAGGCTGTACGACATCGGCTGCGGGCAGTATTCGGCCAAACAGGTTGTCGATGGAGAGTTGGGGCAGATCGGAGACGACGACATCCGAGTATTTGCGGCACAGGTGCGCGAGCTGTTCGAGGTCAGCATCGTGGCCATCACCATTCGCTACCCCGATTCTTTTGAGCAGCACCGTTGGGAATCGGCGGCGATGGATGACCAGGGCACTTTTTTCCGTTCGCCCGCCGTCAGGCCGATCACCCTATGGGACCGCCTGGGCGGAGGCGATACGTGGAACGCGGGCTTTTATTACGGTCTTCTCACAGAGGATTCCGGAAGTGAGGGCCTAAGAAAGGGAGTACTTGTGGGCGATGCGGCTACCCGCTTGAAGCAGACGCTGATGTTCGATCTGCCCATCGTTGACAAGACCGAGGTCGAAGCGTTGATGAAGGCTGAGGTGTTAGGCGGCGGCAAGAGAACGTCGCGATAAAGGGGAAAACCATGGACAAGGTTGACATACTCAATATCATTCGCGAGACCGGCATCATTGCCATTATGCGCGCCCAGTCCTCTGGTCAGCTGATCGCAGCGGCCGATGCCATCAAGCTGGGCGGCGTGCGGGCCATCGAAGTGACCATGACCACACCGGGTGCTCTGGACGTCATCGCCAAAGCCAAGGACAGATACGGCTCCGACGTCATCTTTGGTGCCGGGACGGTTCTGGATGCCGAAACAGGGCGGGCGGCGATCCTCGCCGGCGCCGATTTCATCGTGTCCCCCACCCTTAATCTCGATCTGGTTGCGCTCTGCAATCGCTACGGCATCCCGGTCGCGCCCGGCTGCTATTCGCCGACTGAGGTGCTCGCCGGCTGGCAAGCTGGCGCCGATTTCATCAAGCTCTTCCCGGCCAGTGTGGGCGGCCCGGGGTTGATCAAAGCGATCCTGGCTCCTCTGCCCCAGGTGCGCATCATTCCGGTAGGCGGGGTAAATTTGGATACGGCGGCCGATTTCATCCGGAACGGCGCGGTCGCCCTTGGTGTTGGCAGTAGCCTGGTCAGTCAGAAGTTACTGGACAGCGGTGACCTGGACGAACTGACGCGTCGGGCGGGCGCCTACGTCGAACAGGTGCGAGTGGGAAGGGGACTGGACTGAGCGTTGCCCAGCGATAATTCCTTGTCTTTGCCAGTGGGGCCCTCAAGTGGATACTATAAAAGCGCGGAACCTCAAAGCTGGCCCGACTCGTCCCAATCATCCAGCAGGGTTCGGTAGCTTGGATCCTCGTACCGCTCCAACAGGAACCAGTGCGCGTACGGTGGCACATCGCCCCCCGTCACGTGGGCGGCCAGCAGCTCGCCTGCGCCGCAGCCGGCCATGATGCCAAAGCCTGACAGTGCCCCGATGATGTAGGCTCCTTCGACGGGCAGGGGTCCGATCAGAGGCCGGTTCTCGCGCGTCTTGGCATAGTAGCCGCCATCCACCACCGGACGCGGAAGCCGATCAAAGTAGCCCCGCAGCCCAGGGATCATCCTGGACAGGCCACGCAGTACAACCTCAAAGTAGTGGGGATCGTGCGGAGGCAGCGGCACTACCGGCTCCACCGTCTCGATATCGTAGGTCCACAGGCAGAGCTGGCTCCGGCTGCCCGGGGTGCCCTCCGGCAGTCCATGTGGGCCAGAGGGAAACGGCTCCAACAGCCACTGCATCTCCTCAGACTCGGCCAGCAGCTCCCGCTCTTCGTCCGACCAGGGCAGTCTGCTGGGGATCGGCCCAGTAGTACAGGGGCGCGCTCTGGGGGATGATGCCCAGGGAGTCGTTGTAGGCGATCTTGGCGTGCAGCTCACAGATAGATGGGCAGGTCCACGCCCACCATCTCGCCCACCTGCTTTGACAAAGGGTCCGGCGGCGTTGACAAAGGTATCGGTAGCGATGGTCTGCGACCCTGAGCCGTCGCTCAGCCGCACCGCCCGCACCCGACCGCCCTGCACATCTACGCCCTCCACACGGGCATGCAAGAGCCGGGTGCCGCACTTCCGAGCCTGTTCCAGCATGTACATGCCCAACTGCTGCGCGCTCATCCGGCCGCAACGGCGGGTGTGCAGCGCCGCGATGACGTCCTCGGACAGGAAGGGAAAGTGCTTGTGGATCAGGGGCGGATCGAGGATCAGGTCGGCGCCGGTGGGCAGGTCCTCAAAACCGCTGGTCGGCGCCGGGGTGTAGGCCGGATCGCCAGCCCGCCCGTCTATGGATGCGAAGCGGTCCAGCTCCCAGCGCACAGGATTCCTCCGCCGCCCGCTCAAAGTCGGGGATGCGGGCCGGGTCCGCTGTAACAAAGAGGTAGCCCCGCCGGCTCAGGTGGAAGACGTTGTCGCTTTCGCGAGCAAGCTCTTCCATGATGTCGATGCTACGATTCGTCAGTCGCACCATGGTATCCCCGGGCCCGGGCCACCAGTTTCGGTAGCATTCCGTCGACTTGTCGCTGGTCAGGCTGAAGGGGTCGCGTTCGTCGACCAGGATCACGTTCCTGATGCCCTGCCGGACGGCCAGATGGTAGGCGGCGCTGATCCCGCCGATGCCGGCGCCACAGATGACGACACTACTGGTTTGAGAGGTCATAGCGTTCCCTCGTTTTCATCAGAGGTTGCATTGGTCAGACTGATCCGCGGATAGACATGACGAGAAAATGGCCTGTCCTTGGGGTGCGTCAAAGTTTGGCGTACTTGCTCATTGCCGCTCAGGCTTGATACGCCCAAGCCTAAATACTTTGTCGACCATTGCGCTCCGCCAAAGACCTGGTGGCTCTGATTCGAGCTGCTCGTAGATCGCGATATACCGGGCGCGGACCTGACATAACTGTGGGCTGTCAACCGTCTCTTGGGCCCATCGCATAGCATCCGCATCCCACAACGCCCAGATCTCGGGCGGCACGTATTCAAGATACTCCTCTTCGGCGTAATTCGAGCCGTGCCAGATGTCCAGTTTGTCTTGCTCCCGGCCAAGGAGACGTGAAATCAGATAGAGATTGGACAAAGTGATCGCGGTCGGCAACAGTGATTGCGAGGTGATTATACCCTGGGGAGTACCCCTTTGACAAAAAAAGGACCCCGAAGGGCCCTTTTTCTTTGACTGAGGTGGGCCGAAGCCCAGCTCACATTCCTCATTTAGTCAAAGAGCGCCAAGATCTCGCCGATTACCATCATCATCTGTTCTTGGGCTCCCTGATTATCGGCGCTCTCCTCGACAAGATAACCACCCTGCTTGGTATGCCAGTTAAAGGGGATAAGCCGACCAGCATCATCCTCGTCGATCAATTCAGCCCTATGACATCCACCACAGGCTCTTGAAGCTGGACCGGTGATATAAGCCGGTACCTCACCGATGTTACTGTCCCAGCCATTGAGTGGGGAATCAGATGCCGACAACAAACCAGGTAGCGACTTTGTCTGATCGGGCACATCATAGGTGCCTTCAAGGTGGCAGGACTCGCAGTATTCTGTTCCATGAGTGGGATACGGGAACTCGATGTGATGCTCATACTCCAGGGCCTCCACCGGATCGGTGAAATCGATATCGCCAATATCAAAGGCCTGGCCTGAACGGATCGCGTGGACATAGGAGTCAATCGACCTCGACTGCATCTCCAAATGAGAACCGTCACTCTTTGTGATGTGACACATCCTGCAGACAACGATACTCCCGCCTCTATCCGGCGAGTGGTAGTTGGTTGCCAGTGCATCATGGCAGTTCTGACACTTGTCCACGTCCGCCTAGACTGCGGCCCAAGTGAGAGCATTCTCAGGCGTCATGTCGCTGAAGAACGCTTCCACAGTCTCGAGCAATACCTTCATCGAGCCGTATAGCCGATTGGCGGCAACGTGGTTCTTGAGGCGCAGCCAGATGTCTTCAACGGGGTTCAGGTGGGAGCAATACTTGGGCAGATAGTACAGCTGGAGCTGTGGGTGAATCTCCAACCAATCACGGACGAGGTGGGCAGTGTGGCTGCTGTAGTTGTCCACAATCAAGATAATGGGCTGATGGGAATAGACAATCAACAGATGTTCCAGGAAAGCGAGAAGTCCTCTTTGCGTACCCGCTCGCGGACGAGGTAGGTCCATTGTCCCGTGCGGATGTTCAATGCACCGAACAAGGCACGGGTCGTGTTCGAGCCTGGCGTCGGAACGCGAACCTGTTGACTGGCCCAGTGCCACATGGCGCGGATCAGTGGCAAGAGCTGGATCCGCGATTCGTCCGCATACAAGATGGCTGTTTCCGGTGGTGCTTCCACTGCTGCCTTGACGATTGTCCACTGTTTCTGCGCTTTCTCAGGATCGACCTTGGCTGGCATTGCCAGTCGAGGACGACCCCAGCGCAATCCCATCTGATGCAGTGTTCTACGCAAAGCGCTCAGGCTGAGGGTTACTTTCAGCTCATGGGTCAGAGCCAGGGCCAGCGTGGCGACTGTCCAAAAGGTTGCCAGATAGCCTTCCTGCTGTGGATCCTCTTGCATCAGTTGAACCACTATACCTTGCACCTCATCGGTGATCTTTTGCGGTCGACCGCTGCGCGGTTGATCATACAAACCGCTCGGACCGTGTTTGTTGAAGCGGTGGATCCAGAAACGGACGGTAGCACGACAAACGCCAAAGATGTCAGCGAGCTCGGGTACCTTCTTTCGCCGAGTGGACAACAGAATCATCTGCGCTCGCTGGCTGACTCGTCCGACCTCTTGGCGAACCATGCGCTCGAGTTCTCTTTGTTCTTCATCTGTCGGTTCTCGGGCATAAAGCATTTTGCACCTCCGCTATCATTGTACCACCATTGCGGAAAAGTGCAATAGACTTTCTGCTACCTACTTAGGGCCATTCGCTGTACCTCCCAAAACCAGTCTCTCGCTACCCTCAGCCGAGAGCGGTTTTCATTCTATCCAACGCCTCAAGCAGCACCGAGCGCTGGCAGGCAAAGTTCAAGCGCACGAATCCTTCGCCCCCCGTACCAAAGCTTGCGCCATCCGTGAGAGCAACGCGAGCTTGCTCCAGAAAAAAGCGAGAGGGGTTCCCCGGAATTGAGGTCTGGCGGCAGTCCAACCAGGCCAGATAGAGGGCTTCCGGCCGGGTCGTACTGATTCCGGGGAGGTTGCGTTCGACATAGTCGACGACCAGATCCCGATTGGCCTGCAGGTACTGTAGCACCTGGTCGAGCCAATCCTGGCAATCACGATAGGCTGTCAAGGCAGCCACGAAGCCCAAGGTGTTTACCTCGGGAAAATACGCGGACGCAGCCCTTTGCAGTTTGCTGCGCAATGCCGCATCGGGGATGATGGCCATTGAACAGCGCAAGCCGGGTAGGTTAAAAGTCTTGCTTGGGGCGATCAGGGTAACCGTCTTTCGTGCGATTTCTGGATCCAGGGAAGCGATGGGGATATGTTTGCTCCCTGAGAAGACGAGGTCGCAGTGAACCTCGTCTGAGCAAATGAGAACATCGTTGCTCAGGCAGATCTCGGCCATCCGTTCCAGCTCCTGGAGCTGGAACACACGGCCCACCGGATTGTGTGGATTGCACAGAATAAAGACCCGAGTCCGATCCGTGATGGCAGCCTCAAACACCTGAAAGTCGATTCCATAGTTCCCGCTGGACTCCTGGACCAGTTCTACCTCGTTGCGGACCAGATGATCCAAGCCTGGCATGTCATAGATCGGGCCAAAGACAGGTGGTTGGACCAACACGCCATCGCCAGGCAGCGCAGACACACGGCAGACGCGCGTGAATCCGAGGATCACACCCGGTTGGAACACGATCCACTCCGGGGATACCTGCCAGCCATATAGCCGCTTCATCCGATCTGCGATTTCCTCTCTCAATTCAGATGGCTCTGCGCAGTAGCCAAAGATTCCGTGCTCAACCCGAGCATGCAGCACCTCGATCACTGGCTCAGGCGACCGGAAATCCATGTCGGCCGTCCAGAATGGGAGTACATCTTGGCCGTAGCATAGCCACTTGGAACTGTCTGATTGGCGCCTATCGACGATCTTGTCAAAATCATACGGGGTCTTTGCCTTTGAGAGCATTGCCTGACTTCCTTTTCTATTTCAGTTTGAACGTGCCCAGGACAAAGCCTGGCGATCACTCAAGCGCAGCGTTATGCCAAAGCTCCGTCTCAAGGAATCGATCCAGGATAGCCCGGGATTTCTTGAACAGCTCCAGATCGATATACTCGTCGGGTCGGTGTGCTTGAGCGGGCTGCCCCGGACCAAAGATGACAAAGGGCAAGTCACCTTCAGGAGCCAGTTCCAGGATATCGGAGCCGCCCAGGCCCACACCCAGAGTTGGAGCGCAGCCCTCTATGGACTCGTAGGCGCGTGCGAAGCGGGCAACCCAAGGGTCGGTCGCCGGCGTCAACAGGGGCTTGGCCTGGTACGATATTTCACTGCGGTACGTGCCCGGAGACGCTGCCTTTTCGGCCAGCTCTGCCAGGGTTCCAAGGTATACCTCTTTCTGGGCCTGGCTCGCACAGCGCATGTCCAGGTCGGCGTGACACTGGGCAGCAACGATGTTTGTGGCGCGTCCTCCAGCAATCGTGCCCACGTTTAGCGTCGCTCGCAGGGTGAGGTCATCCGAGTATTTGTAGACCGGGAGAGTCTCCACCTGCTGTTCCATGGCCAGCAGGAACCTGGCGCAGGCGAGGATGGCATTGATGCCTTTGGCGGGTGTAGCGGCGTGGGCTTCCTGGCCTTCAAACGTGACGCGCGTGAGCACACCACCCATTGAGCCGATCCCCAGTTCTGCGTTGGTCGGTTCGCCAATGATGAGAAAGGTTAGATTGTCTACCAGACCGGCTTCGCGGAGCGTCTGGGCGCCTCTCAGCTTCGTCTCTTCTGAGGCCGACAACAGGAGCGCTAGCCCTCTTTGCAGGCGACGTCCCGATTTGACGGCGCGCGCCACCCGGCAGAAGGCCGCCAGCAACATGGCTACACCGCCCTTCATGTCGCTAGCGCCCAGCCCATACAACCGGCCGTTTTGAAGTACGGGCGTCGTGGGGGGCAAGGTCCATCCGCCGGAGGCAGGAACCGTGTCTAGATGGCCAGACAGGCCAATCCATTCGGGCAGTTCCCCGGGTATCTCGGCGTACAGCGAGGCCCGGCCGGGTTCAAGGGGCACCAGGCGGCTGTTTATCCCTTGACTGGCCAGGTAGTCAGCCACATAGCGGGCAATCCGTTCCTCGTTGCCAGGCGGATTGGCGCTATCCATCGAGATCAATTTCCGAAGCAGCCTCGTTTGCTCGTCCTCGCACATGGAACACGCTCACCTATCAGAATCGTGAAAGTCTGCCTGGACTTATCGGCACGGAAAGCTAGCTTACAGGACCAGGCACATACTTGGGGATCATGGGAACATCGAGATTGATGTCCGGCCCAAAGAACTTGAAGATGATCAGATCTTCCGAACCGGTATTCTCAACGACAATGGGTGTGGTCGCCCTCTCGTGAGAGACGAGGAGTTCGTCGTAGCCAAAGTTGCCGGTCTCGATCTCGTGGCCATCGTAGCGACCAAGCCCCCGCCACACCAAGATGTTATAGACGCCCTTGTCCATACTGATGAAACGTTGGCCCGGCTTGACTACCAACCTTTTGCCGCTGAATTTGGTGGTGTTGTAATAGATCCAGTGCTCCTCGCCACCGTCCTGTACCGACCCTTGGACGGGCTGGGGTGACGTGTGACGATTCTCGTAGAAATAAGGATCCCCACAGATCTCCCAGTTGATTTGGCCCAGGATGGCCCGCTCACCGTACTTTTCGCGATCTTGCTTGCGCACATCTTTGAAGAGCAGATCTTTGGAAATGAGCTTGCCCGCGACCAAGGCCTGGAGCATGGCGAAAACGTCGGAATCCTCCTGCAGCTCGAAGGTAAGGGCAGTGCCCGGGGCGTGCAGAACGCCGGAGGGCAGATGAAAGCCCTCGCCAGGCACCAGCAGATAGGCCCTGGAGTGCCTCAGGATGAGATCGTCCTTCCATTCCACCAGATAGGGCAGGAGGATGTCGTACTCCTGCCGTTCAGCGATGTAGGGGTGCACGCCGAAAAAGGTCTCCGGGTGGGGCCCGACTGGCACATCCTCCGGAAAGTAATATGCTTCCTCTTTCGAGTTGGCACCGACCAACGCCGCGTCCTTTTTCATCTGGTGCAGGTGGTACGGGATCCGGGCGCCAAAGTCATAGATCTTGGCCAA
The DNA here is from genome assembly GCA_963700285.1 of uncultured Chloroflexia bacterium. Classification (GTDB taxonomy): domain Bacteria; phylum Chloroflexota; class Anaerolineae; order JAAYZQ01; family JAAYZQ01; genus CAWANP01. Next base: position 1,920,787 of record CAVOXA010000010.1, read on the forward strand.
GCGTCCTAATCCAAGGTGCGTTCGGGCATACTCTGCGCCCATGATGGCCGGGCCAGCAATCTCGACTGCTTCCTTGAGGGTCATACGCTGACCGTTGCCCAGGCTCACATAGGACAAGCCCTCGTCGGGAGGGCCGATACGATTGTCAGCCTTGGTGACAGAGCCAATCCAACGCTCACTGATCCAACCCCGCTCCCCGACCTCGTACTCCTCCTCCTTCAATCCCAGCCGGCGTCCGGGTGGTAAAAAGTCCCTGGCCACCCAGGCTGGTTCGAGCCTGAGGATCCCATTGTTCTTGCCCAGGTTTTCCACAACGATCTCTTGCCGCTTAACCCCATCGCTTGCCATGAACTCCTCCCCGCTGGATGATGCCAGTCGCGCTGAGAACTGCCATAGTCGCCATTTTACGAACCTGACATACGCTCCGCATTGTAGCATGGAGCTGGGTGCTTGCCAAGTCATTGCACCGGACGCGTGGCCACTACCCGCCGGCAGCGGCGATATTGGACTTGTACAGTCAGGTCTGTTAAGATCCTGGCTGGGGCCACAGCGGCAGTTGAGCAGCTTGTGGCAATACCGGCATCACCTATGCCATGCAGGCGGGAATTGAGAAAAGGGTTTCCACATGGAACTAGCGATATCAGCGCAACACTTGTCACAGATTGCCCGGCACTGCCAAAATGCCTATCCCTACGAAGGCTGCGGCATTTTGCTCGGCCTGGCCGAGAACGGTTCCAAGACGGTGGTAGATGTGCTGCCTACAGGCAACGCCCGCGAAAAAGCCGACCAACATAACCGCTACCTGATACCGCCCGAGTCGCTTTTGGAGGGTGAGCTGCAGGCAGAGGAGCGAGGGCTGGAGGTCATTGGTTATTTTCACTCCCCACCCCGATCACCCGGCCCTCCCTTCAGCCTTCGACCTCGAGCAAGGATGGCCCTGGTACTCTTACCTGATCGTGTCAGTGTACAGCGGCAGGGCTGTCGCCAGCCGCTCATGGCAGTTGCGCGAGGATCGCAGCAGCTTTGACGAAGAGACTGTTGTCCAGACTGCCCGGGCACTAGCCGACGTGTCGTGACTACTCTTTTCCTCTGATTCGCAGGCTTCTTGGCGCGCCAGCGCTCCCATTCGTTTGGGGCCGCCGGCGCGTTGTGCTCCTTGTTCTACTAACCGCTTCGTGCTATAATCAGCAGCAGGCACACAAGCACAGGGGGGAGAGCATGTCTAAGGGAATCACGCTGAAGGTCAATGGCCACAGCCATCATGTCGATGTCGAAGCGGACACACCGTTGATCTATGTCCTGCGCAATGATCTGAACCTTAAAGGGGCCAAGTTTGGCTGCGGACTGGAGCAATGCGGCGCTTGTATGGTCCTGATCGACGGAGAGGCTGTGCCCTCATGCCGGATACCGGTTCGGTCCCTTCAAGGCCGTGAGATCACGACGGTGGAGGGGCTGGGAACAAGTACTGATCCACATCCGCTTCAGATAGCATTCATCGAGGAACAGGCCGTGCAGTGTGGCTTTTGCACACCAGGTATGCTCATCGCCGCCAAGGCGCTGCTCGACCGGAATCCCCAGCCGACCGATGGCGAGATTCGGGCCGAGCTGGCGGCGAATCTGTGCCGCTGCGGGATCTATGATCGGATCTTCCGAGCGGTCAAACGCGCGACAGGACAGCCTGTGCCATCCCCTCAGTATGAAGTAGAGAGCAGTACGGAGCCCGAAATCAAGACGCTGACCGAAACCGCACTGCTGCCCGGTTCTCTCGCGCAAACACCCGAGATTGACTCTTGGGTACGCATCAACACTGACGGTACCATTACCCTGTTCACCGGCAAAGTCGAGCTGGGCCAGGATATCAGGACTTCCATCGCCATGATCGGGGCCGAGGAGCTGGACGTGTCGCTGGAGCGGATCCGCGTTGTCTCTGGGGATACGGCCCAAACCCCCAACGAGGGTTACACGGTCAGCAGCATGTCCCTGGAGACTTCGGGAAACGCCGTCCGCGCTGCGGCCGCCGAGGTCAGGCAGATCGCGCTCTCGGTGGCACACGAAGAACTGGAGGTACCTATCGAGCGCCTCAAGGTGGTCGACGGAACGATCACGGATCTGGAGACCGGACATCGCGTCACCTATTGGGATCTTTTCGGCGGAAAAAGGTTTGGCTCCAGAGTGGCTGGGGCAGGCCAACCAAAGAAACCAGAGGCGTACAGGATTGTGGGGCATCCTGCAGAGCGCCTGGATCTGCTGGCAAAGGTGATGGGTAGCGCTTGTTTTGTGCAGGACTTGGCAATGCCAGGCATGGTCCACGGCCGCGTGGTCCGTCCTCCTACCTATGGCGCTAGGCTGTTCGCTGCGGATGAGGCGGCGGTAGGGCGAATGGCAGGCGTCATCCAGGTTGTGCGAGACGGTAGCTTTTTGGCCGTTGTCGCCGAGCGCGAGGAGCAGGTTGTCCAGGCGGCCGAGACCCTCGGCAGGACGGCCACCTGGGAGGGCGGACGCGTCCTACCGGCCCGAGAGGCCTTTGCCGATCACCTGTTGAGCCAGCCTGACCAAGCCTTTCTTGTCGTCGACGGCAGACCAGTTGACGGTCCAGTACCGCCCATTGAAACGCCGCCAGAAGCAACGCAAACCCTGGCCACCACCTACTACCGGCCCTTCCACATGCACGCCTCACTGGGCCCATCGGCAGCTGTGGCCCAGTTGGTCGATGGACGACTCACGGTCTGGACACACAGTCAGGGAGTCTATCCACTGCGGGCAGCGCTGGCCCAGGTTCTGGGGATGTCCGAGGACGAGATCCGTACCATCCACGCGGATGGGCCGGGCTGTTTTGGCCACAATGGTGCGGATGATGCGGCCCTCGATGCGGCGCTGCTGGCCCGCGCGGTACCGGGACGGCCGGTATCGCTGAAATGGACGCGTTCCGACGAGCATCAGTGGGAGCCCTATGGCGCGGCAACGGCGATCAGAATGCAAGCCAGCCTGAATGCTGGGGGAGAGGTCGTCGACTGGAACCACGACGTCTGGGGCTATACTCAGACAGGCCGCGCCGTACCGGCCGGAGATACATCTGGATTGCTGGCAGCCTGGCACCTGGCAGAACCGTTCGCCCGACCCCGGGCACAGCCCCGGATGCTGCCCGAGATGGGTATTCACCGCAACGCGGACCCGCTGTACACTTTTCCCCGGCGGCGCATCGTCAAACATTTCCTGCCGGACAGCCCACTGCGCGTGTCAGCTTTGAGAGGACTGGGGTCCTATGCCAACGTTTTTGCCATCGAATCCTTCATGGACGAGTTGGCACACGCTGCGGGGATTGACCCGGTTGAGTTTCGCCTGCGCTACCTGGCCGATGAACGGGCCCGGGCCGTCATCAAGGCCGCAGCCAAGGCAGCCGGACCGCTGGTCGGAGGGCTGGGACGCGGCCTTGGCTTTGCCCGCTACAAGAACCGCCAGAGCTATGTGGCAGTGACCGTAGATCTGAGCGTGAATCACGACAGCGGTCACATCCGTCTGGAGCATGCGGTCATTGCCGTCGATGCTGGGCAGATTGTCAACCCGGATGGTTTGAGCAACCAGATCGAGGGCGCTTTTACCCAGTCTGCAAGCTGGACGCTGAAGGAGCAGGTCACCTTTGACCAAGACGGCATCACCAGCGTTGACTGGCGCAGTTATCCGATCTTGCGTTTCCGTGAAGCACCCGAGATCGAGACTGTGCTGGTCAATCGCCCCGGCCAGCCCTATCTGGGGGTTGGCGAGGGCGCGCAGGGGCCTGTCCCCGCAGCCATTGCCAACGCGGTTTTTGACGCTGCCGGTATCCGCCTGTGCCAAATTCCCTTCACACCGGAACGAGTCAAGGCGGCATTGAGGGAGAACAGCCGCGAAAACTCGCAAGATACAACGAGCCATCCTTTTGACCAAGACATCGCTCAATTTGACATCATCTGAGAAGGGTGGTATAATGTGGCCGTAGGATGAAGTAAGAATCTGGTTCGGCCACCGCAAGATGAGCACCCAGGCTTACACGTCTGGGTGCTTTTTCCTAGATGACGGCCAGCGGTACCTTCCTCCTAACAATATCGATGAAAGGTGAGAAATGTCTGACAGAGAAACTGGAACCGTCAAGTGGTTCAATGGAAGCAAGGGCTATGGATTCATTGAGCGCGAGGGAGGACCTGACGTGTTCGTCCACTTTTCCGCGATCCGGGGTGAGGGATTCCGGAACTTGGAAGAGGGGCAGAAGGTCGAGTTCAACGTCGAGCAGGGTCAGAAGGGGCCGCAAGCGACCGACGTGGTTGCGATAGGCTGGTAACCAAGTGGCATGAGCCAAATTCTATGTCGGTAGCCTGAGTTCTGATACCACTGCCGACATGCTGCAAACTTTGTTTGCCTAGTATGGCGAGGCGGATAGCCTCACCCACAGTGTAGTGCTGTGAAGCGCGGACCAAAGAAGAACTGGTCCGCGCTTTTTTCATGTAACAGCGTGCTACGCACGAGCCATTCGTGAAGGAGCCACACATGAACGACACCATTGAGGTAATTCTGAACCGCAGGTCGGTAAGAGCCTACGAAGACAAGCCAATCGACAGCGAGACGGCCAACCTAATCGTGCACTCTGCGATGCGTGCTCCAACAGCGGGGGGCATGATGCTGTATTCTATCATTGAGATTGAGGATCAGAACCTGAAGGAGAAACTCGCGATATCCTGCGACAACCAGCCCTTTATTGCCAAGGCGCCGCTGGTCCTGCTCTTTCTTGCGGATTACCAACGGTGGTTTGACTTTTTCATCGCATCGGATGTGGAGCCATATTGCGAGGCCGAGGGCAAGAAGCTTCGCTTTCCAGGTGAAGGTGACCTTCTCCTGGCATGTTGCGATGCTTTGATTGCAGCTCAGACAGCCGTGATCGCTGCAGAATCGCTGGGCATTGGCTCCTGCTACATTGGCGATATCATGGAGAACTATGAATACCACCAGGAGCTATTAGACCTGCCGCAGTACGCTTTTCCGATCGCACTTCTCTGCTTCGGCTACCCAAAAGCATCGGCCTTGGCAAGAAATTTGGTTCCAAGATACCCCCGGGAGTATATCTGTTTCAAGGATAAATACGAAAGACTGGACGAGGCAACACTGGCCCGGATGTTCAAGTCCGACGAGCTCCACCGGTACTCCGGCGCCAGCAACCTTGGGCAGCACGTCTATGCCCGGAAATTCGCGTCAGATTTTGCTGTTGAGTTGACACGATCAGTCGGAGAAGCCATAAGGACTTGGAAGGGAAAGCAAAGCTAGCAGCCCGGCATTTATGCAAGGAACTGAGACACCCTTGAGGCCCGGCCGCGGTAGCCATCGATGAATCCCACCCACGCCGGGTTGATGAGAGCCGGCTCACTATGCACAAGATCCCGGACTGCTGTCAAGGCCAACTTGACCAGCAGGTAGCCCAGGGTGAGAGCGCGTGAGAAGCCGTGGGGATGCGCTTGATAGAAGTGCGCCCGTCCCCAGAATTCCGCGTATCGGGTACCCGGCTTGGATTTGCGGGCGCTCAGTGACACCTTGTGCCACATCTTGGCTTGCGGCGCGCACCAGATCCCAAAGCCAGCCAGCCGCGCCCGGCGGCAGAAATCAGCGTCCTCGAAATAGAAAAAGTAGCGGGTATCGAGCAGCCCAATCGCCTCAAAGACATCTCGCCGGACCAACATCCCGCAGGCAGTCACATAGTCAGCAGAGAAGGGAGCGCCGGCTGCTTCAACAATCGCATGGTCTGGCAGCTTCAAGGGGACAGGCAGACCGCGAACCTCTCGGTCGCCAAAACGCCAAACCTGTTCTGGCCGATCATGGTAGTAGATGATAGGCCCTACGATGCCAGCGTTGAGGGAATGGTCAGCTGCCAGAACTAGTTGCTCAATCATGTCTGGGTCAACGATGGTATCGTTGTTCAGAAGCAGAACCGACTGGGCTCTTTTGCTTATGGCCCTTTCAATGCCAACGTTGACCCCGCCTGCAAAGCCCAGATTCTCCCCAGTGGCAAGGACCGTGACCTCACTGCCCAGGCGATCCTGGAACAGCGCTAGAGAATCATCTGTAGAGCCATTGTCCACAATGACGATCTCGACGCCGTTGGGAGCGCCGGCCTGGACCGATTCAACGCAGTCTATCGTGTCCCAGGGCAGGTTCCAGTTAAGGATTACTACGTGCATTGGGTAGAGGGCCTGGGGATCGTGCTCGCGACGGTTCATAGCACCCTCCTCCCCATACCCAGGCGCCGTTCAGATGCAAGAGTGTGCACGGAAGACTCTTTGTCAGCATGGGATGCCTCTGAACTCATGGGACTGGCTCCTATCAATACTGATGAGAACTGTACCAAGCATAGCACAGTACCGTTGCTGGGTCAAACCCTCAGCGATCGCCTAGACCACAGTCCCAGTATTATGACTCCAAGGGGGAGCATCTTGGCGTATTTGTGCCATTGTCCGCCGCTCAGTTTCTTGAAAAGGAGGGCCAAGAGTCATCATTGGAGGATGACGATTGGTTCACCACCTACCAAGTGCAGCCGGCGGGCAGGTGACAAAGGGCATAAACAGCGCAGCGCCGAGCGCTCACTTGTGGTTAGAGAGAATGCCTGCCAAAACACAAATTGCTATTCTCTCCAGCATCCTTGTCATCTCGCAACCAGTCCCGAGTCGATGAGCCGGTAGAGCCCCATGGCCAATAGCCATACCGAATAACCCACAGCCAGTACCAGCCACAGCGACCATCCTTGCCGAAACCCGAACCAGCAGGCCACAACAAACAAGGCCGTCGGAATGAGGCCGAACAGCAGCATCCGGGCAAAGTCGGCGGTCACGTTGGTATCGCCACTGGCGCCCGTATGGATGAACCACATCGCCAGCGTCATACTCAAGGGCAGGACTGCCAGGACAGAGGCCAGGACGCGAGATCTGTCGCTGGCAATGGCTATGGCTGTGATAATGGCGAGCGAAATCAAGAGCTGATAAACGCGTTGTGTACTCATGCTCCAGGTAGAAAACTACAGCCCCACCAGGGGCTGTAGCATTGTGCGCCGAAGGTTCATGTTATATGGCAGGCAGCGACAGGTATCCCAGCTAGCCGCCAGTAGCGCTCACAAGATCTCCAGAATCGCGGGCCGGCTGTGGGTCCGTCCCTCCGCCTCAACTTCCAACATCGGCCAGCCCTCGATCTCTGTGATGACTCTATAGCCAGCCTCGCCGACCAGAATCGTATCCTCCGACTTTGTGCCCGTGATCGATGGATTCCAGGCATAGGCCTGCCCGGCAAACACAAGGTCGGTCGAGCCGGGTGTGGCCACATACTCACGCGGCTCGTAAGCGGCTGGACCGCCCTGGTGATGCAACTGCCATTCATCCGGGAAGCCGGCCGCGGCGTAGGCCACCATCGCCTCCTGAAAGACCTCGCCCAGGCTCCGCCCTGGACGGGAGGCGGCAAGGAATACAGCATCTATTTGGGCCACGGCCTCTGCCTTGCGCCTTAGCTCATCGGGTAGAGGGCCAAAGTGTACCAGCCGCGTCACCGAGGCCACCAGCCCCCACTGCCGCGCGCAGAGCACCAGCATGGCATAGCGCTCTAACTCCTTACCGGTGGGCAAGGGGTGCCGGTAATTGTAGATACGCTGGTCGGTGGCGATGAGGTTCACTGTCACCTGCACTCCGTGCTTTTCGCCCTCGCAGGCCAGTAGGCTGGCGATCTCATATTCGGTCTGGCCGGGGCATATAACCCGCACCGCGCTGTCCATGGCCTCAGCGCAGAGCCGGCCCACTGTGCGAAAGCGATCGCCTTCCTCCGCGGTCAAGTTGGCTCGCAATCGGGCCAGTTCGTCCGAGAGATCCGTAGCACCAGCGTAGGGCCCATCAGCACCCAATCTGAGCCCCTGGGTCCGTTGGGCCACTGCCGCCTGCGGCTCGTACCAGGGCCCGACACATAGCTCCCATCCCTGGGCTGCCAGGCCCTCTTCTTGCTCCAACCGCGGCGCCTCGATGTTGTTGGTGATCACATACCTGCCGGCAGGCGTGATAAGCAGCGATGCCTCGCCGGTGCTCGAAGCCGTGTGCACGTAGGATGCCCGGCCACAGGTGGCCCAGGCGAAGCTGCTTACCCGCTGCAAGAGCAGGGCATCAAGGCCGCGCTCTGCCAGCAAGGCCTGGATGCGTTCTTGTTTTCCCTCGAATTCAGTCATGGGCATACTCCTTGCGCCGGGCCCACACGCTCAGCATGTAGGCGCGTGATAGTAGACATCCCAGCCCATGTATTTGGCCAGCGCCTCATTCACGGCAGCCGCCACCTGCGAGCGGTTCATGGCTACGTGGTGCTCGTAGCCGTTTTCACAGATGTGCTTCAGCAACCCCTGGAATTCGGGTATCTCGATGACGCCAAAGCCGCCAAACGTATCCAGCGGGTCGTCGGTGATCCGTCCCTCACCCAGGTAGACACGGATGGCACCCCGAGCGTCGTCCGTCGACACGCGGCAGTAGCTGAATGGCCCGCTCTTCACCCGCCCTACCACCGTGCCGTAGGTGTTCTCCTTGCCCACTGACCCGGCGATGATGTCCTGGTAGGACATCTCGGTTTCCTCAAAAAAGTCCTTGGGTAAGTTGCTACAGTGAAACATCACGCCCTTGTTGGGATCGTCGCCATAGTTATTGTTCCAGTCCAGCAGAGCGCTGGGCCTGTCCGAGGCGAGGGCCATGGCGTACATGCCTATCGCGCCGGTGATGTCGGTCTCGCAGGCGCTGGGCCTCAGTGTGTTGCTCAGCATGCTCATCACCGTGCAGGGCACGATACCAAAATACTCCTCGATGGCAGTCCAGCACTGGAACGCCGTGGCTACCAGTTCATTTTCGTCCATCCATCGCTCCACCACCAGAGCGAATTTGGCCATTTTCATCAACGCCCCGGCCGGTATGCTCTGCGTCGGGACGTAGTCCTTGATCGCTTTGAGCTTTTCCTGTACCTCGGGATCATCGTCGGCCAGCTTGCCGACCCGGCCAAAGGCATCCGACAGGTCCAGGGAATCGACACTGATGCCGGCCCGCTCCAGGAGTTTCTCGCTAAAGCGCACGGTGATGAACGCCGCCGGGCGGGCGCCGAGCATACCAAACTTGGCTCCCCGCAGGCCCCGCACAACCCGGCAGGTACCGGCAAACTGGCGTAGATCCTGACGAAAACTCTCCGAGTCCGGCGCAACGGTGTGCAGGCTTGTCAGGGTGTAGGGGATGTCGTACTGCCACAGGCTGTTGCACAGTGACATCTTGCCGCAGAAACTGTCCCGCCGGTTGGCCAGCGTCATTTTGCCCACCTCGTCGGGAAAGGCCTGGACCAACACCGGCACGTCCAATCCCGACAAACGGACAGCATTGGCCGCGCCCCTTTCATCACCAAAGTTGGGCAGGGTGATCAGGATGCCATCAATCTTTTGGCCATGCTCCTTGAACAGTGCAGCGCACTTTTTCGCATCTTCCAGTGTCTCCACCGAACCAAAGGGCGTGTCCTCAATACCCAGAAACACTGCCCCGATGCCTTCTTTTTCCAGCACGCGCAGGACCTCCGCGCGCCCAGTCTCACAAAGGTGGTCGGGGAAGAAACCCCGGTTGGCGACGATGACACCCAATGTTGTCTTGCTCATATCTTGCCTACCTCCTTGCGTTTCTCATGGGATGATAGACTGCCATTGTGTTCTCTGTGCGAACGATGGCAATCTGGTCCGATAGTCTACAGCCTCTCGGCCTCTTCGCGGGCGATTTGCACCCACCGGACCACCCGTCTGGGATCCTTGCCAATGGTGTGATTGTCCTTCATGATCACTTCTACCCGGCAGTCACGGGTAGGGCGCAGCGCATCGCGCAACTGTTTCCGGACCTCCTTCTCATCAAAGTAACTCACAGCCAGCGGCGTGGGGCTGGGCTTGATGGACATGATGAAGCGATCCTCCATCATGGCGGCCAGGTCGGGGATGTTGGCCCAGGGCGAGACAGAAACACGCCGCAGGCGAGGAATATCCTTGATGTACTCCCAGCGCTTGTCCACCGGCTCGCAGCAACCATAGCAATTCAGGCCAAAGCGTTCCAGGATAGGGATCTGGTAGGGCAGAATAGACTCGGCAAACATCTTGGGTGAGACGCCAATGGTCTCCTGGCTCTCGCCAAAACCCCACATGTCGATGGTGCGTACTCTGCCGTCAAAATCCGACTGGGGAAGCTCGTCGCTCCAGCCGAAACCACCCGAGCCCACATAAGTGCCATCGTTGTTGAGGCTCAGCAGTCCATTCTCCTCCAGATAGTCCAGCTTGGCCAGGTGGCCGTCACGCAGAATCGTCAACAGTTGGTGCACCTGGTCAGGACTGTCCATCAGGTCATACATAAAGTTGGTCAGGCCGCGTAAATTAATGAGCGTCCAGGTCATGCCCAGCGTCCACCACCAGGCGGTCTGAAGGCGTACCTCCAGCAAATCGCCCAGGGTCTCCTCCGCCAGCTCGACCACCCGGGCTGTAGCTTCCCCGTCTACCTCGATAACCGGTGCGTGCAGTTTCTCCAGATCGTCAAAGCTCTTCAGGGGCGCCTCCCAGATATAAGAGCCACCATCGTGCCCGCCGATCTTGTTCTCGTGCATGCCCCAGTCGCTCTCGGTGTACACGTGGGGTACAATAAAGCGGGGCAACACCACCCGATCGTCACACATTTCCGCACCCCAGAAGATCTCCTTGCGCAGGGTCATCTCCCAGCGCAGGGCCAGATCCCCCTCACACTCTAACTGGTCAAGGGTTATGATCTCGTTCCAGCCGTTCTCCGGGTCACAGAAAATGACCGGACGCGTGGGCTCCAGGGCATTAAGCTTGTACCATAGCTTGCGTTTCTCCTGCTCCACGGGACGCGCGGCCAGCTCGGCTACTTGAGCCGCCAGCCGGCGCAGTACTTGCCGGTCAGTGGGGCTGATCCTCAAGTCAGTGGCTACCTCGCCCATTGTGCTCAGCGTAGCCGCTGTTTGATCAAGCAACCTCTTTTTGACATCCGTATCAGCCATCATAACTTCTCTCTCTCGTTCAGCCTATTTTATTACTGCGCCTCGGTCGGCCGGGCCAACGAGACGAGAATAAGTCGCCAAGAATCCAGTGGTGACGGCAGGCTCGCGCCGCTTCCAGCTGACCAGCCGGTCTCGGATTTCCTCATCAGAAAGCCGGACGTCCAGGCGACGGTTGGGGATGTCAATTTCGATCAGGTCCCCCTCTTGTACAGCAGCCAGCGGCCCCCCGGCGTAAGCCTCTGGGGTTACGTGTCCAATGCAGGGGCCGCGGGTGGCGCCAGAATAGCGACCGTCGGTGACCATGGCCACCGAATCGCCAAGCCCCATGCCGACCAGCATCGCCGCCGGGATCGACAGCTCGCGCATGCCCGGGCCGCCTGCTGGCCCCTCGTTGCGGATCACCAGCACGTCGCCGGGTCGGACGCTGCGCGACATGAGCGAGTCACGCACCTCGTCCTCGCTTTCGAACACCCGGGCGGGTCCCACGTGACGGAGCATCTCGGGGTGTACCGCACTCTGCTTCACCACGGCTCCGCGCGGCGCCAAGTTGCCCTTGAGCACTGCAATGCCGCCCTCCAGGGCCAGGGGTTTGTCGAGCGAACGTACCACATCACCATCTGGATCCGGGGCATCTTCCGCAATCTGCCCGATAGTACGGCCGCCGACGGTGGGTGTGCCGCCATCCAGCAGAGGCGCCAGAACCTTGAGTACAGTGGGAATACCCCCGACCCGATCCAGGTCCACCACAGTATGCTGGGTCGCGGGTTTGAATTTGGCGATCAGGGGCGTGGTCCGGCTCAGCCGGTCGAAATCGTCGGGGGTCAACTCCAAGCCCGCACAGTCAGCCACTGCCGGCAGGTGCAAGGTGGCATTGGTTGAGCCTCCCAAAGCCAGACAGACCCGCACCGCATTTTCCAGGGATGGCCGGGTCAACATCTCCTTTGCAGTCCGCCCTTCTCTCACCAGCGCTACAGCCTGACGGCCACTGGCGCGGCACAACTCAGCCCGGCGGGAGTCAGTGGCTGGCAGCGTGGCGCAGCCCGGCAGTGTGAGGCCCAGCGCCTCGGCGACACTGGCCATTGTATTGGCCGTACCCATGAAGGCACAGGCCCCTGGGCCGCCACAGGCCAGACACTCGATCTCGTAGAAGGTTTCTTCAGAGATATGGCCGGCCTTGTAGCGCCCCATGGCCTCCTTGACGTCGCTCAGGACGATGGTCTTGCCCTCGTATTGGGCTGGGGCCATGGGACCCCCTGTGACGATCACTGCCGGCAGGTCAATGCGCGCCGCCGCCATAAGCAGGCCGGGGATGATTTTGTCACAAGTACCCAGCATCACCATACCCTCAAAGCGATTGGCCCCCGCCATCAGTTCCACGCTGGCGGCGATGGCGTCGCGCATGGGCAGGATGTAGTGCATGCCCCGCCCCTGGGCGATGCCGTCACAGGGGGCGACCGTGTTAAACTCCACGGGCATGCCTCCAGCCTCGTGGACCCCCTCCTTGACCCACTCGGCCAACTGGCGCAAGTGATAGTGTCCCGGATTAACCTCGCTCCAGGAATTGGCAATACCAATCAATGGTCGCTCAAAATCGGCGTCGCCAAAGCCCATTGCCCGGTACAGCGACCGCGGGTAGGCACCGGCGATTCCCTCAAATACACCCCGTCCTTTTGACATTGCTGAGCAAAGAGCCTCCAGCCAGAATCTGGCAAGACCCACGACCCCTGCAAAGAACCAAACAAGGCACAGCCTTGCCGCCTTAGCAAGGGGACGTCTTCTTAGTTGAAATAATCTACGTTCATGAGCAGCCCGACGATGACCAGGAACCACAGAAAGGCCACCGCCAGCGCTACAACCGGTGCGCTGACGATCAACAGGAACCACCGGGCCGCACCCATGGCGGCAAAGACGAGGCCCAGGCCAAAACCGACGATGCTGCCCTTCAAAATGCGCCGGCCAGCATAGAAAGCTCCAATGGCCACGATCAGGTCGAACAGGCCATAGGCCACCAGACCGACCGTATGGGTCACGATCCAAAACTGATCAAAGCCTTCCGGCCTAATGACGGCAGCCAGAGCGGAGATCAGCGCAAAGGCGGCCAACACGAACAGCATGATGGCGGCGTAGGTCACCATTCCGGGGCGTTTTCTCTCGAGCCTGTGGGACATTTGCGTTCCTCCTCCTTGGATTCAGGGTTTCTGCAGTCAATAGGGATCAGGTCCTCATCCGCTCCTGGAAGGCATGTTGGAGCTGCGGATCCTCGATAGAGTTGACGTCGATCAGTTCCTTGATGCCAGGGAATTCAACCGCTGGCTTGATGACCCCATCCGGAAGCATAGCAATGATATCGGTAAAAGGCCTGTGGGTCAAGTCTGATACCCCCTCCAGGGTCTCTCGTGACGCGCGCTGGGACGCTTGTCGGTGAGCCGGATACCCACAACCGCTTTCCACACTGAAGAGCCTGTCAAAAATGAACTGAAGGTTTACGTCGGCCGCCCAACCGTAGCCCTGGTTCAGCATCAGGGATATGCAGTTCCCACCGTTAATCTGTGTAAAGAGCCAAGCATCCAGTGAAGTCAGGATGTGGCCACAGAACACGCCCGGATACTGCATCACCGCATTGAGGTAGCCCTGCCCGGTACCACAGCCGCCGATGACAAAGTCAACGCGTTTCAGGTTCAGCAGGATCGCCGAGATCAACCCGGTGTGAATATAGGTGATTTCCGGCGTGGCACCATTCTTGGTCATTCCGGCATTGATCACCTCGTGGCCACGACCCTCAAAAGCCGCCAGGATATCGGCGTTGCGGTCAGCAGCGCTGGTTTCATTGACAACTGCTATCTTCATATTCGATCTCCTTCGGTAAATCCCAAGTCCTTCGACTTTGCTCAAGACAAGGCCAGAACAGGTTACTTGCGCTCTAGCACGTGTTCGGCTGCGGCGACGACATCGTCCACCGCCAGACCAAAAGCATCCATCAAAGTCTCCGGGTCACGGGCGGTAAGAGCAAAAGTATCGGCCACCCCCACTCGGACCAGTGGCGTCGGACAGCGCTCGCCGAGCGCCTCTGCCACTGCTCCTCCGAGCCCACCAATGATCGAATGCTCCTCGGCCGTGACGATGGCTCCGGTTTCCGCGGCTGCTTGACAGATGAGATCCACGTCGAGCGGCTTGATGGTATGGATCTCCAACACCCGGGCATTGATCCCCTTCTGGGCCAGTTTTCCGGCAGCCAGCAAGCTTCGGCCGACCATGGCCCCCGTGGCAACGATGGTCACGTCACCACCGTCCCTCAGGCCGATGCCCTTGCCGATCTCTACCTCAAGCCCCTCATCGTGCACAGGGATCGTCGTTGCGCGGCTGAGGCGCAGGTAGACCGGCCCATCATATTCGGCGATCACCGGTACCCATTTTCCTGCTTCTACCGTATCAGCCGGCACAATCACCGTCATGTCGGGCATCGCCCGCAGGATGGCAATATCTGTGATGGCGTTGTGGGTAGGACCATCCTTAAAGTCCGACAGCCCCGCATAGCCAGCAGCCAGCTTGACATTTGTCCGGGCGTAGGCCACGCAAGTACGGATCTGTTCTGCGGCCCGCAGGGATAGCAGGGCGGCAAAGGCGTTGGCAAAGGGAATTTTGCCCCCCAGAGCCAGCCCAACTGCCACGTCCACGAGGCAGGGCTCCGCGATGCCGATATTGTAGAACCGTTCGGGGTAGCGCTGGGCAAAAAAGTGGGCCAGGGTTGAGCTAGAGGTATCCGCGTCCAGGACAACGACGTCCGGGTTCACCTCGCCGTATGCCATCAGCGCGCGCCCGTAGCCTTCTCGCATGGGCATGGTCTGAGTAATGGCTGTCATTGTGCCACCTCCTCTCCCAACTCAGCCAAGGCCTGGGCATATTCATCATCGCTGGGTGGGATCCCGTGCCACTTGGCTTTGTCCTCCATAAAAGAGACCCCTTTGCCCTTGGTCGTGCGGGCGATGATGACCGTCGGCCGGTTGTGGATCTCGGCTGCCATATCCAGCGCCTCCAGCACCTCGCGCAGGTTATGGCCATTGATCTGCAGCACGGCCCAGTTGCAGGCGCGCCACTTGTCGGCCAGGGGCTCCATGGGCATGATCTCGTGCACGGCCCCGTCAAGCTGCACGTTGTTATAGTCCACGATGGCCGTGAGTCGGGACAGCCGGTACTTGGCTGCCGTCATCGCTCCCTCCCAGACCACGCCGGCCTGGCATTCCCCATCCCCAAGCAGGGTGTAGACCCGAGAGCTTTGGCCGTCCATCCTCGCGGCCAAGGCGAGCCCCGCTCCAATGGCCACACCATGGCCCAGCAAGCCCGAGGTCATCTCCACCCCGGGCGTCTTGAGGCGGTCGGGATGGCCTTGGAGATGGCAGTCGAGATCTCCCCATGCTTCCAAGTCCTCCATGGGGAAGAACCCGCGCCGGGCGAGGGCCGAATACAGTATGGCGGAAGCATGCCCCTTGCTGAGGATAAACCGATCGCGCTCGGACCAGTCCGGCTGCTGAGGATCAAGGCGCATCTTTTGGAAAAAGAGGGCAGCCATGATCTCGGCGGATGACAGCGACCCGCCCGGGTGGCCGGCCCCCCTGCGATAGATCATCTTGATACTGTCCAACCGCAGCTCACGGGCTCTTTCCTGCAGTTCAAGGATCAAGGACTCGGGATAGTGAACCATGGATATTCCTCCTCTTTGGTCAGAGTCAGGCAACCGGTAGTCTGGATCCAGTATCGACAACCGCTTACGGATGAGATGGGTGACCGGGAGGCATTGGGCTTGACGCGGTTACATCTGCCCCAAGGCAGCCCAAACAAGCAGGGATTCTGAGCGCTGTCATAGCCTGTACTCTCTCGTATTGACTCACAGAGCCTGCCGGTACAGGTCGACGACTTGCTCATAGGTTGGCTTGCGAGGATTGACCACCTGCGCGTTGCCGCTCTCAAAGGCATCCCGAGCCATCTGTGGGATAAACTCCTCGGTCACGCCGACGTCGCTCAAGCGCGAAGGGATTCCTACTTGTGTGTTGAGCTGGTGTACGGCTTGGACAGCAGCTTGCCCACTCGCTGCCGTGCCCATGGCCACCCCCACCCGCGCCAATTTGGCTTCACAGGCCGGCAGGTTGAAGGCCAACACAGCGGGGAGGAGGATGGCGTTTGCCAGACCGTGAGGCACGTCATAATAGGCGCTCAAAGGGTGGGCCATACCATGAACCAGTGCGGTCCGGGCATAGCTAAAGGCCATTCCCGCCATCGTACTGGCGTACAGAAGGTTCGCCCGGGGATCCAGTTCCGGCACGCGCACAGCAGCCGGCAGATTGGCAGCGATGAGGCGGATGGCTTCCAATGCCAGCCCGTCCGTGAAAGGCCCGGCAAAGAGCGAGATGACGCTTTCGATGGCATGCGTCAGCGCATCGATCCCGGTCGATGCTGTAAGGCTGGCTGGCAGCGAAAGAACCAATTCAGGATCCAAGACCGCGATATGGGGTGCCAGCAGTGGGGATCCCAGCACAACCTTTTTGCGCTGGGCCAGGTCGGTGATGACGGCCCAGGTGGTTACCTCACTACCGGTGCCGACGGTGGTCGGCACGGCCAGGAGCGGCGCCAGGGGCTGGACGATCTTGCCCACGCCGACATAGTCCGCCAGTTCACCGCGATTCGTGGCCAGGGTGGCGACGGCTTTGGCCGCATCTATGGGGCTGCCCCCACCAACTGCTACGACGCCCTCGCAGACTGCGTCCCGGTAGAGGGCCAAGGCTTTTTCAACCGTCTCTATGCTGGGGTTGGGCTCGACGCCGTCGAAAATGGCGACGTCGATGCCTGCTCCGTCCAAGGCGGCTGTGACTCGGGTAGTGATTCCTGCCCGAGAAACTCCTTCGTCGGTTACAACCAACAGCCTGGCAACAGTGAGGCGTTGAGCCAGTTCGCCTATCCTGGCAACCGCCCCTGGTCCATAGATGACCTCAGTGGCGGCCTGAAAGTTGGCAAGGGGGCCAGCATTTTTCGTCGTTGTCATCTGGATGAGCCCCTCGCTTACACTCGGCGCCGGCGCCGGACATAGTCAAAGGTGATGGCTACCAGCAAAACCATATAGATCACGATCCTGTGCCAGTAGGGGTTGATGTTGAGGATGATCATCTCGTTCTGCAGTACACCGATGAGCATGGAACCGACGATGACGCCCGGAACGCTGCCTTCACCGCCCATCAAGCTCAGCCCGCCCAGGATACAGGCCGCGATAGCCAGTAGCTCATAGCCTTCGCCGGTACCGGGGTGACCGAGGCTCATGCGGCCAGCCTGGATCATGCCCACGGTCACAGCACAAACCACCGAGACGATGTAGCAAAGGATGATCCGGGCATCGACGTTGACCCCCGAAAAACGGGCCGCTTCCTTGTTCCCACCGGCGGCATAGATCTGGCGGCCGATGAAGGTATAGCGCAGCAAATAGTGGGCAAGGACGGCGACAAAAACACAGATGATCACCGGCACGGGAATGATGTCAAAGAGGTAGCCCTGCCCCATGGCGCTAAAGGCGCGCGGGAGTCCGGTGATGGGGAAAGCGTTGGTCACCACCAAGATGAATCCGCGGGCCACGCCCATGGTCACCAGGGTGATTAGAAAACCATGCATGTTGAGCTTGGTCACAAAAAGGCCATGGATCATGCCCACGCCCAAACCCAGTGCCAGCGTCATGAGGATAGCGAGCCAGATGGGCAAGCCCATGTTCATCATGAAATAGGCAGACATGACGCCGCCAAAGCCCACCATAGAACCAACCGACAGGTCGATACCGGCTGTAATAATGGTAAAGCCCACACCGATGGCTGCGATGGCCAGAATGCCAACGTCACGAGTCATGATCTTTAGATTGGCCCCTGACATGAGCCGGGGGTTGATGATCGTCCCCACGACCAACAGCAAGATCACGATCAAAAAGATTACAAACTCGGTGACACTAAACAGGCCCTTGATGGATTCCCAGATGCCTGGTCGGGCTGCCCTGCTTCGGGGTCCGTTCCCCTTGACGTCCGTCGTTGCACTTTCCATTGTGAACTGCCTCCAGACTATCCGTGGTGATTTTCGGTCCCGATTTCGGACAATGCTTCCAGTTTTAGGAACTTGGTGGCGGCGGTCATGATCTCTTCTTGCGTCGTCCCCTTGGCATCAAACTCGCCTGTGACCCTGCCCTGGCACATGACCACCACTCTATCGCTCATACCCAGGATCTCGGGCATTTCGGACGAGATCATCAGAATGCCCATACCTTGCTGGGCCAGGCGGCTCATCAGGGCGTGGACCTCGGCCTTGGCGCCCACATCAATGCCCCGAGTGGGCTCGTCCATGATCAGGATCTTGGGCTCGGTACTCAGCCACTTGGCCAGGACCACTTTTTGTTGGTTGCCGCCGCTCAGATTGCTCACCGTCTGCGACAGGCTGGGGGTGGCAATCGAAAGAGCCTCCACATAGCGAGCCGCGATATCTGACTCTTTCTTTGTGCTGATGGCTCCCAATAGGTTTGAGATCCGTTGCAGAATTGCCATGGTAGTGTTCTGCTTGACGTCCATGCTCAAGATCAAGCCGTGCTGTTTGCGATCCTCAGGCACCCAACCGATGCCAAGCTTGACAGCATCGCCGGGATGGCCTATGTCGACTTTTTTGCCTTCCACCAATATCTCGCCGCCGGTTAGCCGATCCACGCCGTTGATGAGGCGAGCAACGTCTGTTCGACCAGCGCCCACAAGGCCAGCCAGTCCAACAATTTCGCCAGCATGCACCGTAAAGCTCACGTCCCGGACACCCCTGTCACCCGAGAGATTGCGGACCTCGAGAACCGGCTCCCGGATCTCGGCCTCCTCCTTGGGGAACAACTTGACCTGCCGTCCCACCATGTGGCGGATGATCTTTTCCTCGGTAGCATCAGCCGAGTCCAAGTCGCCCACTCGACGGCCATCGCGCATAACCACGATGCGGTCGACTACCTCGAGAACCTCATCCAGGCGGTGGCTTACAAAGACGACCGGCACCCCCTTCTCTTTCAGGCGCCGCATCAGAGCGAAAAGCGCATCCACCTCTTTGCTGGACAGAGCTGAGGTGGGTTCATCCATCTGGATCAGGCTGGCATTCTGTGCGACAGCCTTGGCAATCTCTACCATTTGCTGGGCAGCGACAGGCAGCTCTCTGACCGTCGTTTTCCCAGAGATATCGGCGCCCAGGTCGTGCAGAATCGCTTCTGATTCCCGGTTCATGCGCCGGAAATCCACCATGCCCAGGGCGGGCACGCGAAGAGGTTCCTGGTTGAGGAACACATTCTCAGCAACGGTCAAGTGCGGCACCAGCGCCAATTCCTGGTAGATGGTACTGATACCCAGCTCCTGAGCCTCGTGGGGCGTTCGCGGTTCAACTTGCTTCCCGTTCAACCAGATCGCGCCATCATCCAACTCGTACACGCCCGACACGATCTTGATGAGCGTTGACTTGCCGGCCCCATTCTCGCCGACTAGACCCAGGATCTCCCCCGGATAGACCTCAAAGTCCACGTCATCCAGAGCCTGGACACCCGGGAAGGCCTTGTAAATCCCTTCCATACGAAGCAAAGGGTCAGTTTCCATGTGGTAGTCCCTTCTTCTCGACTATTGACAGCGAGTGGGGTGCTCTCCCCTGCAAGGGGAGAGCACCCGCCTCAAACCTACTCAAGTAGGTCGTCTACTACCTTGGACGCTACTGTGACGGGATACCGATGGAGTCCAGGTACTCCTGGTACAAGCCAAAGGTGTCGGCCAGGATCACATCGACGCCGGTGTTCAGGCGAATCTTGCCCTCGTCACCCAGCTCGTCCAGATAGGGATCCAGGAGTGCCATCGTCTCTTCCACGCCAAGGATGGTCATGGCGTTCATGACGTAGCCGCTCAGGTAGCCGTAAAAGTACACGCGCTGCCCGATCATGGCCTGGACTGCGCCGTCTTCCATGCAGCGCTGCGTTTCCGGCTCGGCGTCAAAGGCCACGATCTTGACCTCGCCTTCCTTGCCCGCCTGTTTGACCGCCTGGCAGGCCGCCGGGCCATCGTAGGAGTAGAAGGTGATAAAGCCGGCCAGGTCCTCGTACTTTTGCATGGCCGTCTGGGCGTTGCTCAGGGCAACCTCGGGCTTGATGTCGTCCAGGAGCACCTCGACCATCTCCAGGCCGGTGCCTTCCAGCACGTCATTGACTCCGGCGATGCGGTCCTGGGCGTTCTGGGCCGTGGCATAGCCAACCAGGCCAACCACCTTGCCCTCGCCGATGAGATCCAGAGCCGCCTGGCCCGCCGCACGACCCGCATCGTAGTCGGACATACCGATGTACATGGATCGCTCGCTGCCGGTAGCATCCGAGTCGGTGTTGATGACGTGAATGCCCTTGGCCACCGCATCCGCGATGATGTCGTGCGGGGCTTCGCGGTCAATGGACGAGAAGGTGATGGCATTGTAACCATCGTTTACAAAGGTCTCCAGCATGGTAAGCTGCTGAGAGAGCTTCTCAGCGGCGGTTGGCGCCTGGAACATGATGGGAACATTGATCTCCAACGAGGCGCGCGACGCACCGGTCTGAGCCGCGGTCCAGAAGGGAGCCACGGCATTGGTCAGCAGCACGTACTTGGCCCCACCAGGAGGCGCCATGCCTTCGGTGGCTGCCTTCAAGACTTCTACTGCTTCGAACAGGTCGTCGGGCTTGTAGGGGTTAGGGGCGCCCGCCTCGGGCGCGGCCGGAACCTCGACCTCGACGGTCACGACCTTTTCGACCTCTTTCTCGACCTCGACGACCTCGGTCACGATCTTTTCAACCTCTTTTTCGACCTCGACCACTACAGTCTCGACCACGACCTGAGGTTCCGGCGCAGCGCCGCAACCGGCCAGCACCAGCGCCAGAATGGCCAACAAACTGACAAGCAAAGCTACTTTGGTCTTCACGATCTTTTTCCTCCTTTGGTTGTGCATGTGGTTTGAACTACCTCTTGCCTCTCGACCTGCCCCTTGAATCTGGGCCACCGCATCGAGCGGCATCTTCCTGATGACGGCTTGCTTTGTTTGGGTGTGCACCTCCTTTCGGTAGTGCGCCTATCCAGGGAGCCACCACAGCCAGCCCTGTGCGGCAGGGTCTTGGCGGCCACCATGGCAGCAATGTATTCCAGCCGCACGGCGACGAGCCCACTGAACAGGACAAGGCTCCAACTCAGCATGAACAAACATAAAAGTCACCCGGAGCCATGACAACAGGCCGCGCCTTGCTGCCTTCGCTGGTGAGCGCCGCAACGAAATCGGCAGAGTCGGCCGTATTTTCGGCGACCAAACCCCAGTGCATGGGGATGACCACGGTTGGCTCGACCTCCCTGGTCAATTTGCCCGCTTCCTCCGGCGTCATGTTTCCGTATTGGCCATTGATGCAGACCAACATGATGTCTGGCTGAAAGGCGCTGGCTGCTTTGAGATCGGGATGGTAGAGCGTGTCGCCAGTATGGTAGACGATGATCCCCTCCAGGTCAAGAACAAAGCCTACTGCGTCCGGCTGGGGCGCGCCAGCCTCGGACTCGTGGTGGGCAAAGACAGCCGAGACGGGAACACCCGCGATCGTCTGACTCTCGCCCCGGTTGATCTCGACGATGCGCCCGGCCGGAATCCCCCAATCCCGCATGGCCTGGACGCACAGCGCCGGTCCGGCGATGATGGTATCACTGGCAGCCGCGATGTCGGGGATCGAGTGCGGATCCAAATGGTCCTCGTGTGCATGCGTTGCCAGCACCAGGTCCGCCTCTACCTCGCTGGGCGGGAAAGGAATCGGCGAACCCGGCAGGCGCTGCCACGAATAGAAATGATCGAGGGAGTCAGAGAGGTAGGGATCCACGTAGACGATCTTGCCCCCGCCCGTCTTGAAGGCAAAGCCCGCTCCCCCCAGCCAGAAAACGGCCAGGCTGCCGGATGGGACTGAAAGGTCTCGAATACTCTTGGCAAGGGTCATCAGAATTACAGTCCTCCCGGAGCCACCAGGATCTTGAGGTTCCCCGCTCGATCCCTGAGCAACTCCTCCAGTCCTTTCTCGACAATGTCATCCAGGGCAATACGGCCAGTGATGAGCGGTTCGGCATCGATCCGCCCATCGCCCAACAGTTTGACGGCCGAGGCAAAGTCCTCGTCGTAGACGTGGGAAAATGAGCCGATCAACTCGATCTCATCGCAGACCAATGGGAAAAAGTTGATCGGAACCGGTTCGTTGGTCAGGCTCAGAACGACGACGCGCCCCCGTTTGCAGGCGAGCTTGGGGGCCAGAGCGATCGTCTCGGCATTGCCGCCTGACTCCAGCACGACGTCAACCCCACGGCCACCGGTGAGATCCTTGATGGACTGAACGACGTCGACCTCCGCCGGATCGAATACCTGGGCGGCGCCCATCCGGGACGCAAGCTCGCGGCGGCTGGCCTCGATCTCGATGACGTATACCTCTGAGGCACCGGCCAGGAGAGCCGTCTGCAGGCAGAGCAAACCAATGGTCCCAGCGCCAACCACCGCCACCGTATCCCCAAACGTTGTTCGTGCCTGGCGATTGGCCCGGATGGCGACCGAAGCCGGTTCGCCCAGCACGGCAACCTCGGACGAAACGCCGGGTGGTAGGTGGAAGCACATGTAGGTGGGCGCGTTCACATACTCGGCAAAGCCGCCATGGGTCATCAAGCCCAGGATGGCCAGGTTCTCGCACTGGTGTACCAAATGGCGCTTGCACCAGTGGCACTCCCCACAGTGGATCAACGTATCGGGCGTGACGACGTCTCCCACCTCAAAGCCGGTGACACCGGGTCCAATCTCGGCTATCGTGCCGACGAATTCGTGACCCAGAATCATCGGCGCCTGGACCCCTGTGAGCGGGTTCGGCTCGTCCACCGGGATATAGAGCGGTCCGAAGAGATACTCCTCCAGGTCGGTGCCGCACAGGCCACACCACTCAACCTTGATCTTGATCTCGCCCTCGCCCGGCGCTGGCGGATCGGGAAACTCTATGACGCGGATGTCGCGTCGGCCGTACCAGACTGCTGCTTTCATCCTAGCCTCACCTATAGTACGCGGTCTCTAGCGCGCCTCAGTTCCTCCACTTTCTCACAAATCTACGCAGGCATCTCACACAGGACTCAGAGCCGCGGACAGCCCAAGCTCCGAGCCGCAGGGCACACGGTCCGGGAGCGCAGCAACTGGCCTGCAAGAGTCACGTTCTACCAGCATAGTGCCAAGACTGTAGGTGCGCGGCTTGTCAGGGGGATGTCCCTCCCTGATCCAGCGCAACAACAGATCCACGGCCAACATTCCCATCTCCTCCACAGCGATATCGACCGTGGTGACAGGCGGTTGCCAGAAACTGAGCCATTCGGAATCGTCAAAGGCAACAACGGACATCTCATCGGGAACACGAACACCACGCCTGGCCAGGGCCGTCATTGTCCCCACCAAAAGGCGGTTGCTGGTGGCAAAGATGGCGGAAGGCCGGGGGGAAAGCGCAAGCAGTTGTTCGGTAGCCTCAAGGCCATGATCCTTGCTAAAGTCCCCAACCTTGAGCAGTTGGGGATCGATGGCCAGGCCGGCATCCATCATGGCGTGCTTGAAGCCCTGGATCCGATCCGCACCTGTCGTGGTCTCTGGTGAGCCAACAACCAGGGCAATGCGCTCGTGGCCCAAACCGATGAGGTGCTGGGTTCCCCGATAGGCGCCCCTCAGGTTGTCAGCCAGTACACAATCTAGCAGATCCGCCTCGCGCTGCCTGTTGATTTCTACAAAGGGAATGCCCTGGCGGACAAAGCGGCGGGTGTGGTCGGAATAGTCACCATCGGCTGGCGGCACATAGATGATGCCATCGACTTTCCGTTCCCAGAGAAACTGCAAATAGTCGATATACCGCTCAGTAGATTCCCTCGTAATGCCCAAGAGCATGATGTAGCCACGCTGCGCGAGATGATGCTCTATCGCCTGAGACACTCCGGTATAGTAGACGTTCAAGATATCAGGAATAATGAGCGCCACCAGCTTGGATGGCATCCCCCGCAGGCCTCGGGCGCGTGCATCGGGGCGGTAGTCTAATTCCACAATCGCCCCTTCGACGCGCTGGCGGGTCTTTTCCCCGACGTAGCCGCTGTCATTCAGGACACGGGAAACGGTCGCGGGCGACACCTCAGCGAATCTGGCGATGTCCTTGATAGTCACATGAGACTTGGCTTCTGTCACACCATCCCCACACACCCTGGTATAGGCAATAAACAGCAAATAGATCTGGCTCGTCAATGAAACCGGGGCTGAAAACGATTTCATATATTCTACCATATTTGGCCAGGGATGTCAAGTGTCCCTTTTGCACCGCGACGCTGCCCAACAGATCGATTGCTTACTGGAGCAAGGGCTCGCGCAGGATGTCGTCCAGAACCAGCGCTACCGCGCCCAGGACACAGGCATCTGCTCCATGGGCAGCCGTGACCACCTGGACCCCCTGGCGAGCCAGCGCCAGGGCGTGCCGCCGCATCGCCGCATCGATGGCTGGTAGCAGAAAAACGCTGGCCAGGCTCAGCGCCCCGCCCAGAACGACCATTTCCGGATTGAAGGCATTGACCAGATTGGCGATGCCTATTCCCAACTGGACGCCGACCGCTTGCAGCGCCGCCTTGGCCACAGGATCCCCGTCCTCGGCAGCCTGTACGACGATGCTCACATCCATCGAGCCCAGATCACCGTCGACAAGGGACCTCATCCGGCTCGGGGTACCGCTCTCAGCGATTAGTCTCTCAACACGCCTCACAATCGCCTGGGGCCCCACCACGGTCTCCCAGCAGCCTCGCTTGCCACAGCCGCAGGGTTCACCGTCAGGATCGACCGTCATGTGCCCGATCTCGCCCGCATAGCCGCCGCTGCCCCGGAAGAGCTTGCCGTTGAGGATGATGCCTCCACCGAGGCCGACACCGGCGCTCAAATAGATGAGACTCCCCACGTCACGGGCCACGCCGAAATAGTACTCACCCAGAGCCGCGGCATTGGCCTCATTCTCGACAAAGACGGGCAGATTGAACCGTTCAGTGAATATTCCACGCAAGGGCACGTCGTACCACCCCAGGTTCGGGGCGAAGGCGAGGCTACCCTGACGGGTGTCTACCAGGCCTGGCACGCCCAAGCCAATGCCCAAAGGCCGCAGATCTTTCGCCTGGCCGGCGCCCAGTGCTGCCTGGATAAGAGACGCAGTACGCTCGACAATGACAGCCTGCAGATCCTGTGGATGCGAAGGTACCCGCTGCAGCCACAGGGTCTGGGCCAGAAAATCCGTAGCGGCCACGCAGATATAGTCGACGCCGATCTCGACGCCAACGGCAAAGCCGCCGTCGGGGCTGAGCTCCAGCAACATGCCAGGGCGCCCGCGCTCAGAGGGCGCCAAGCCGATCTCGCGGACGTATTGTTCCTGTAACAGGTCGTTGATGACACTGGAGACGGTACTGCGGTTCAGACCGGTAGCGGCCGAGAGACCCGCGCGCGACAGGGGTCCGCGCATGCGCAGGCACTCCAGGATATGTGAGGTGTTTAGTTTGCGAACCAGGACCTGATCGGCGGTCCCTGACTGCTCGGCCACGAGCATTTCTCCGGGTTGCACCGGCTCTTCAGGCCGGTTCTGGTGTCTGGCGGCGGACTGTGGCCCACCGTCTTTTGTTTGTTGCAGCGACAAACAAAAGTATAGCATGAATTGCTGAGCATGTCAAGTCCTGGCTTCTCTGCCTTGTGGATCGTTTTCGGCGAGAACCATCTGTCGTGTGCGCAGGCTGGAACGCACGTCTTTCTGACTGATTCGAGTGGGAACACCTTGGTCCGCGTGATAGCCCTGGGCGATGGCGATTTCAGACCAGGAACAGCAAGGCCCCCTCATGGACCCCGGAGGTTTTCTGCAACCTCCGAGGTCTGAGTAAGATGGTCGCCGGGCTCGGGATCGGGTAGAGGCTCGTCGACGTCGGGGTCGATGCGGACGGTTCTGGTGAACAGACGCGCGGGGATGGCGATGGTGGGGTGGGTTGGGATGTCTGAGACTCGGATTAGTTGCATGGTTGCTGGTTTCGTGTTCCTAGTTTCTAGACCCTTAGGGTCCAAGGCAGACCCTAAGGGTCAAGATGAGATCCTTCACTCCGTTCAGGATAGCCTTCGGCTATTCCTCTCCTGCCGCGTAGGTGAAGCTGAGGCCGGTCAGGCGGACGTCGGCGGTGGCGCTGGTGTCGGATAGCTCGATCTTGAGCTTGAGGCGGTAGAAGCTGACGGATAGGTCGGAGGCGGTGACGCGGGAATCGGCGCCGGTGTTGGTGGCGGCCTGGGTGTAGGCGCCGCTGTCGTCGGCCTGGTACTTGATGGTGACGGTGGTGTTGGCCGGTGGCGTTCTTGACGGTGGCGGTGATGTTGAGCAGGCGCTTCTCGACGCCGGGGCGGTCGCCGTCGTGCCAGGAGGTCTCGAGAGCGCCGTCCTGCAGGGCGGAGCCGCCGTCCTGCAGGGCGGAGCCGCCGTCCTGCAGGGCGGAGCCGCCGGCGTGGCAGATGCCCTCGTCGCTGCCGGACTTGCCGGTAAGGATGATCTCACCGCCGCAGCTGGCGGCAATAGGCGTCATGCCGCTGGCGCCGAAGGTGGGAGTGAGGAAGTCGGTGAAGTGGTTGCCGACCAGGAGCTTGAAAGCGGCGGAGCTGGTGGTCAGCTCGTAGTAGAGCAGCTCGCCGCGCCAGGTCAGGAGGCCGATGCTGGAGGGGCTGGCGGCGGAGTCGGGGATGCGGGCGACGCGCTCGACACGGTAGCCGGTGTAGGCCAGGAGGTCGCGGGTGACGGTGCCGTCGGGGTTGGGGTGGGCGCCGGAGAGGAGCCAGAGGTCGTTGTCGTGGACGCAGAAGGGGCAGCCAGCGGAGGGATAGGCGCCGGTGTCGGCGGGCAGGACGGCCATGTCCTCGAGCTTGCGGACGGAGGTCTTGGCGTAGGCAACGGTGCGCATGACGCGGAGCTCGCCGTTGAGAATCGAGCAGACGATGAGCAGGTCGTCCTTGAGGCCGGTGGCGAAGATGGGGACCAGGTCGTCGGCGGGGTTGTAGTGGCCCTCGAGGAGCGAGCCGTCGGTCATCATGCGGTAGATGCGGCAGTCGGGCTGGACGAGATAGACCCGGCCGCCGACGTAGGAGCGGGCGTTGGGGGCGTCATAGAAGATGCCCTCGACGGCGGTCAGGCCGGAATGGGTCAGGTGGGATGAGAGGGCCGGGGCGCGGCGCAGCTCCTGGCGGTCGAGGGTGGGCAGGAGGCCGGTCAGGGTGTATAAGTCGCCGGGCTTGCGGTGGATGTGCTGGCCGGCATTGGTCCAGAGGTTCTGGTGGATGCGGTGGAGGCGGATCTTGGGCATGGGTTAGGGCCTAGCCACGAATTGCACGAATTACACGAAGGGGGAGGATGGGATCTCTTCGGAACCCGGAGGAGCTCATGGTAGGGGGCTCGTGGGTAGAGGTTCTACCCTGACGTTTTCTAGGACCCAGGCGCTTAGTTCTACGTCCCATTCTAGGTCGCCGGCGACTATCTTGCCGTTGATTAGGGGCGCGGGCGGGGGTTCGGTGAGGCCGTGGCACTCGACGAGGATGATGGGCTGGGCGGTGTCGTGGTCGGGGATGATTTGCATGACGGTGTAGCTGTCGGGCGGGCAGGTCTTGGACCATTGTAGGTAGTCGGTGGGTTGGGTCATTAACTGGCCTCCCGTGTACGAGTGTCAAGCTCAGTGTAGGCAGATGTGCTGTCTGTTGAACATTATACGACGAAACGGGAATGGCGTCAAGTCTAGACCGAACAAGTGTTCGGAACGGGAAGGGGATAGGACACGGGTAGGGTTGCGGAGGGCTGCTTGCGGTTCAGGTCGATCCATGGTATACTTTGAGCAGCTCCGAGCATCTAATGTCCCAAGGGAGAGAGAGAATGCGGGGTCGGCTTCGCGCTACGACGGTTGCTGTTGCAGTGTTGCTTGTGGCGATGGGGATCCTTGCCGTCGTGGTGGCTGGCTCCACCCTGGATGGCGCGTTGTATGAGGGTTCGGACTCTCAAGCGTTCCTACCAGTGGTAATGCAACCTCTGCCGACGCCATCCACTCCACCCATTTCTGTCCAGCGTTATCGAATGGAGTATGCCATTCAGACTGCGGAGCAATATGTGTGGATGCCTGCTCCGCGCTATTGGGATGGCAATGGGGTACGCCAACTCTCGATTCTTCAGGTTTCCCCTGCCCCAAAAGATCGCTTCCGAGAGAAGAATGGAACGGAGATAGTCTACTGGGAGAACCCCGCCCAGATAACCCAGACGTTCAAGGTTGTTTTTGATACGGAGATTGGCTTGCTGGAGTACGGCATTGACGAAAACAGACAGTGGGTGCCCTATGATGCCCTCTCAGATCTGTATCAGAAGAACACCGCGGCGACCATACACACACAAGTAGACCATCCGGAGATTCAAAGTCAGGCGAAACTGATCATTGGCGACGAGGCAAATCCATACCACAAAGCGAAGCTGATCCATCGGTGGGTAGCGCAGAACATCGGAGAGGGCGACGGACCTGAAGATGCACTCTCAACTCTGCGGCGCGGGACTGCTGCCTGTGGAGGCCATGCCAACCTCTTTACAGCTCTGTGCCGGGCTAGCGGGGTGCCGGCTCGCAACGTATCGGGAATGCATAATCCTCGCGGGACGCTCTTCCAAAGCGGAAGCTTGCTTGACGGAACCCTGGGCTTTCATGTTTGGTCTGAGTTCTACCTACCTGACTACGGTTGGGTGCAGGTTGAGCCATCCGTGGACGCCATGTTCACACAGATTGACAGAGCCCGGCTACCAACCTCTAAGGGCAATGACATACATCTGGGGAACGGTCATGCTTGGGATGAGCTGTTCTGGTTTCATGTTCCGTGGCATCGGACTAGTCAGCTAGAGCATAGTCCCGTGTGGTTGACGGTTACGAGGCTGCCCTAGCCAGACTGCTACCCAGCCTATTTGTTTGCGGGCCGCGCTGAGCTGCACTCGGGGCGGTCCGCTGCTGATCTAGGGCTTTGAAGACAAGCGATTGGGCTACCAGCCGTCCTGCCGGTCCCAACGGTCTAGGGGAGGCAGGTGGCCGAGGCCGGCGGCGGTGGCGGCCTGGCGGCGGGCGTAGGCTTTGAGGCCGCGGTCGAAGTCTCTGAGGCGGGCGCTGGCCCACTCGCGGAACTTGCGGGGGACGCGGTAGCCGGGGGTTTCCATGATGCGCTCCTCGGCGACGTAGCCGACGGCGCCCTGGATGATGAGGAGGAGAGTTCCCTCCTGCGTCGGGACATGCTCGGCGTCGTCGGGGATGGTGGTGGCAGAGGCGCCGTCCAGGCCGTTGAGGGTGCAGAGGCGCTGGTACCAGACGCGGACGACGTCGCCGGACTGGGGCTCGGTGGATGAGTCAATGAAGAGGGTGTCGCCCCAGACCTCGTAGCTGATCCACTCGGGCGGGAACTTGGGCGAGCCGGCCGTGTAGGGCCACCAGACGCGGGTGACGCGGAGCAGGTCGGTGATGGTGGACAGGTCAATCTCGCGGCCGTTGGCGGAGAGGGTCAGAGTGGTGATGGTCTCCTGGGGGGCGATCTCGTTGAAGCGGCCGACGGCCCAGCGGATGGCCTCGTCGATGTCGGCCTGGTCGAAGGCGTAGGCGTAGCGCCACCAGGCGGGCTGGTCGTGGCGGATGCCGTAGCGTCCGCCGCAGCATCCGCCGATGCGGAAGGCTTTGCCGTGCTGGCTGGCCCAGTCGAGCAAGCGCTTGACGACGTCGGAGTCGACGGTCAGGGACTCGGATAGCTCGACGGCCCGCTGGTGGGCGGCGTAGTGGCAGGCGCCGTTGATGAGGTAGGTGATGTCATCGGCGGGGATGGTGGTCGACGTCGCGCCGTTGAGGCCGTTGAGGAGAGCGGGCGTGGAGTACCAGATTCTGACCTTTTCGCCGGTAGCGGGTTCGGTGCGGCTGTCGACGTAGAGGATGGCGCCGGGCCAGATGTCGAACTGGGCCCAGGCGGGCGGGTAGCCGGGGTCGGCGCTGTCGTAGGGCCACCAGACCTTGTGGACACGGAGGATGTCCGAAAGACTGGAGATGTCGATCTCGCGGCCATCAGCGGAGAGGGTCAGGGTGGTGACGGCCAGGCGGGGGCTGTGGCGGTTGTATTCCTCGATGGCCTTCTCGATGGCTTCGTCGACGACGTCGGCGTCCCATTTCTCGTTGCCGCTGTCCTGCAGGTGGAGCTCGACGCGGTCGCGGAGGGTGGATCAGGGTCTCGGTGGAGGAGAGAACGGGGACGGGGTCGGGGGCGCCGTGGGCGTGCTCGAGCTGGGTGCGGACGCGGTCGCGGATGGCGTTGAGGGTCAGGCTGCTGGCGGTGGTGGCCGGGGTGCCGGTGCCGGTGGACATGGCGTTAGCTCGTTGGAAGGTTGGAACGTTGGAACGTTCGTGGGTGGCCGTTGCTGTTGACCGAGCCACGAATTGCACGAATTCTGCGAATTGGGTTCATGGTGTCTCCCAAGCTCACCGCAAAGACGCGAAGGGCGCCAAGGTTTTCGGAAGACGGCTGGACTGTGGTCCAGCCGGAGCAGTTGGAAAGCAAGCCCCTCGTTGGGTAGTTGGGGATTGCTTCGTCGCTTCGCTCCTCGCAATGACGTGATCACGAGACTGTCTCCTGGTCGGGGTTGGTGAAGTCCCAGCCGGCTTTTTGGCGCCAGACGTAGATGGTGCCGGCGTCGAGGTAGAAGGTGACCTGGCCGTTGGCGTTGGTGCGGCCGGAGGCGATGGTTGTGGTGCCGCCAGCGTCGCTGGTGACCCAGACGCGGGCGTCGGGAATGGGGCTGGCGTCGGCGTCGGAGGTCAGGGTGTAGGTGAAGGTGGTGGCACCGGTGCCCGCGCCGATGGCGGCGAGCTGGGGCTTGGTGTAGATAAAGACGGGCTCGATGCTGACGTTGGAGGTGCTGGAGCTGGCGGTCAGGAGGACCAGGTCGGCGCTGCTCTCGGCCTGGGTGAGCGTGAAGAGGTAGACGCCGGGGGAGAGCAGTGATCGATTGAGGTCAGAGCTCTTCGGCCAGTCTCAAAACCTCGGCAACCACGACGTCGCTCAACCTAATCCCACCCTGGCGCAGTTGGTCGACCAGAGGCGAAACCGCTTCGACCAGACCAAGCTGCTTTGCTTTCAGCAGGACGCCCAAGGTTCCGGTCAGGGATAGGCCCAGCCTCTTTGCATGGCTCCTTGCCAGGCGCTCATCGATGATGACCAAGCCGGCTTCCATCTCCTGTGCCAGGGCAATCACTTCAGCCTCGCCCCGATCCAGGTCCGAGAGGAGATCGGCTCGGCGTGGCATTCACCACTACCAGTTGAGGACGATCAGGCACTGGCCAGATCCTCAGCCAGTTCCTTGGGCTTCTGCCCTACAGGTGACAGACCGAAACGGGTCAATTCGAACATGAAAGCCACCCGGCTCATCCCTGCCAGTTCAGCAGCCACGCCGGTAGACACGCGGTCCTGTTCGTAGAGCTTTACTGCCAGCAGAAGCCGTGCTTCGTCCGCGAATTCCTGAGGGCTCTTTCAAAGAGAGCAACAAGTCATCCGGATACGGTATAGCCAGTATATTCGTTGCCATCACCGGTCACCTCCCTCTGACATTTTAGCCCTCGTCTTTGCAGCTGTCAACGTCCTTCGAGTAGTCTGACAGTCCTGATGGGATTGCAGCCCTAGCCAAACATCGGCGCTAGCCGCCGGTAGAGCTCTAGATACTGGCTGTAGCCCTCCTGGTAGACGCTGGCCTGGCCCGGATCCGGCTCGATGGTCTCCCCCAGGCGCACCATGTTGGCCACGCCCTCTTCCAGGCTGCTGAAGGCGCCGGTCGCCGTCGCCGCCATCAGCGCCGCTCCCAAGCAGGCCGCGTCCTCAACCGCCACCGGCGTCAGTGGCTTTTGCAGCACGCTGGCCTTGATCTGCAGCCACAGCGCGCTCCGCGCCCCGCCGCCCAGGCTGCGTACTTTCTGCACGGGGACGCCCAACTGCTCGACGATGTCCAGGTTCGCCTTCAGCATGTAGGCCACCGACTCGATGATGGCCCGGATGAAATGGGCCCTGGTATGCCGCAGTGTAGCCCCATAAAAGACGGCCCGTGCCGCTGGATTGAACTCGGGACAGGCCGCTCCCTCCAGGTGGGGCAGGACGATCAAGCCCTCGGATCCGGCGGGAACCTGGGCGGCCGCGGCCATCATGAGGTCGTAGGCATCGAGGCCAGCCTCGCGAGCCACCCGAGTCTCCAGGTCAAAGAATTGGTCGCGGAACCAGCGCAAGGCCATGCCCGCCGTCTGGCCCCAGGGCAGCAGGCAGTAGGAGTCCTGCCTCGCGTGATAGTGGCACGGCACACGCCGCCGGGGGTCGCAGCGGGGCCGCTCCAGTGTGGCCAGGACGGCCAGCGCCCCTCCCGTCGTCTCGGTCACGATACCAGGGGCGATGTTTCCCGCACCCACCGCACCAGCGGCCTGGTCCATGGCCCCGGTGACGGCCAGTGTCCTGGTGCTGAGCCCCGAGCGCCTCAGCACCCTCCCTGCTGAGCGGGCCTACCAACTGCCCCCGGCTCCATCAGCCGGCCCATGTTTTCGGGGGACAGCCCAATGGCGTCCAACATCGGCTGCCACCAGGCTTTGCGCCGGATGTCCAGCATCAGGGACAAAGTCTGCAGGGCCAATTCCGTGACGAACTGGTTCGTCAGCCGGTAGAGCAAATAGTCCTCAAGCAGCAGGAACCTGGCCGTCTGCTCAAAAGCCTGCGGCTCGTTGCGCTTTCAGCCACAGGATCTTGCAGGCGGGCCAGCCGGGCGCTACCTCAGGCTGGCCGGTGATGCGGTAGGTCTCTTCGATGTCGAACTGTTTTCCAAGCCACTCAGCTTCCTGCACCGCTCGGTTGTCCAGCCAGACGATGGCCCGGCGCGTAGGCCGGCCCTCACGGTCCACGGGAATCAGGGTCTCGCCCTGACTGGAGATGGCCAGGGCTTGGACCGAGTCCGCACCCAGGCCGCTGTGGCGCAGGGCATTTCGTACAGCGTTGCAAAGGGCCAGCCAGTACACCTCCGCATTCAGCTCAACCCAGGCAGGCGCCGGAGTCAGGAGCTGGTATTCTTGCCGGTCAAGCGCCAGCAGCCGGCCCTCCAGATCAAAGAGAGCGGCTTTGAGGGCGGTCGTCCCCGCGTCGATGCCCAGAAAAAGATCCATGGTTGAAATGGCCTTGTAGGAGCTACGAGACTTCCAAAGTCTCGGAAGACTTCGGAAGTCGAGGTTGGCATCTATACCACTTTGATGCCCAGAAGCTGGCACAGGTCTGCCAGTTTCTGGCGATGGTCCCCGTAAGCGATGATATAGTGCTGGCCGTAGACCTTTTGCGCAAATTCGTCGACCGTGCAGTCGGGGATGAACTCGATGCTGGGCAACTGGGGCGCCGGCGGCAGCCAACCAGCCTCCTCCCAGGACCGCGGGGACACAGCCTCGCCGTGTACGATGTGCATCGTATAGCGGTCGCCCCGGCTGGCCAGGCGGCAGATGGTCGCTTCACCGGTCTTGACCTGGGAGATGTTCAGGATCCCGTCCTTTAGACCCCCGAAGCCCGGCCAGGGCAATACGCGTACCGGTCCGTCAACGACTTCTGAGGGCACATAGTCGGGCACGCCCATCAACAAGCGGTCGGTAAAGAACTCGTAAAACTCCAGGTAGGCGCCCACCTGCCCCGTCAGATAGCGGACGATGAGCTGCGTTACGGCGCCCAGCCCGTCGTTCTCGGGGATGGAGGCCACGCCGCCCTTGTCGGCCAGAAGGAGCAGGGGCAGGGCCGGCGGAAAGTGCAGCAGTTTCTTTACGCCGTCGACGTCCACCAGCGAGATTGCCTCGTAGCCCCGCTCGGCCACCTTTTCCATGACCGCCAGGTACATGCGCACGCCGGTCTCCAGCGCAGAGTCGGGGACCGGCTGCTCAAAGGTCCATTCGCTCTCGAGTTCGGCCACCACCTCGCTGACCCTGGCTCGGTCCAGGGAATCCATCGTTTGCACGACTTCCAGCATCTGAAAGACCTCGATGTCCGGTCCTACTACCCGGCGCAGCGAGACGCCGTCTACCAGCGTGCCATACAGGGTCATGTCACGGTAGCCCATGAACCCGATCTTGGCCTGCTTCAGCAGGGAGGTAGCCCGAGCTACTTCACCAAAAGCCTTGACCTTGTCGGCGGCGGCATATGGTGCGTCGACCGTGTCATAGACGTACTTGAAGTTGAACCCCAGTGCCTCCATCGGATCTCGGAGCGCCGTGGTACCGGCCTGGCCTGCGGTCGTCACCAACCGGCCGTTTTCCCTATGTCCGGTGAGACCCCACAGTACCATCGGCTTGTGGGCAAAATGACTGATGACGTCGATGACGGTGTGGGACGGGATCCAGCCCGCGACACAGACGACCAGCAGGTCAAAGTCCTGGCGCGACAGCTCCTCGATGGCCCGCAGCTCGTCCACCCGCTCCGGGTCGTCGCTGACCGGCGCCGTGGCCACCAGCTCCATGTCCCGCGCTTCCAGCGCCTGCCTGGCCTCCAGGCATTTCTGCTCGATCATCTCTCTCGGGCTATAGACCTCACCAAAGCCTACAAAGCCGGCCCTTATCTTTCGTGTGTTCATGGCCATTCCTCCTCATTGATAGCCGTCATCTGATGACCTTCAAAACGATGCTACTCGGGGCGAGAGACTGGCCGGGACATTTCTCCCAAAGTGGCTCAGGGCTGGGTGGCCGAACAGATACCAGATGGAGTGAAGGCAGTAAAGGTATGCAGTTCGCACTGGCTACCGGGCTCGTGCCGGAAGGTAGCGATCAGGGCCTCGTCCCTGGTCTAGTCCGCTACCTCCAGATTCATGTCAGCCATCGGATGGGCGGCTCCGTCGGTCACGACATCCACTACGGCCGGTTTCTCCTGGTCAAGGGCTTGTTGGATGGCGTCCCGGATGTCCTCAGGCTGTTCCACCCGGATGCCGAAACATCCCATTTCCTCGGCGATTCTGGCAAAGTTGGTTTCCCGATACCGATAGGCAGCGTCAAGGTTGTGCCCGGGATGATCCTTGCCCGCGTTCTGGGCAAAGGGCGCAATCTGGCCAAGCATGCTGTTGTTGTTTACGATGGTGATGACCTGTATTCCCCACCGGCTGGCCGTCTCCAGCTCAGACAGGTGGTACCAGAGGGCGCCATCCCCGCAGAAGCAAAACACGGGCCTCTCGGGGGCGGCGCATTTTGCGCCGATTGCGGCCGGCAGGCTCCAGCCAAGCGAGCCGGCCGAACGGAGATATACCTGCTCCGGATGAGAGAAGTCGATCATGGTGCCCGACCAGATGGCCGAATAGCCCGTGTCCGCGACGAGGACGGCGTTCTCTGGCAGGATGTCCGCGATCTCTTTGCACAATCTCTCGGGCCGCACGGGTGCGGCATCCGAATCCCTTAGCGGCGCGACGGCATCCCGCCATCTCTGGACAACCGCTTGGGCGTAGCGCACCCAGTCGCCCGGTTCACGCTGCGTGTCCAGACTGTTTAGGAGCGCCTGCAAGGTCTGCCTTGCGTCACCGACGAGGCCCATCGCTCCCGGATAGTTGCGGCCTATCTCTGCGGGATCGATGTCAAGCTGCAGGATACGCGTGCCTGTCGTGGGCAGCGTCCAGTTGCTGGTCACTTGATCCCCTGTCCCGCAACCGACGTAGAAGACCAGGTCGGCTTGAGAGACGATGTGGTTGGCGCAGGGTCGCCCGTACCCGCCAACAGGCCCGACAAACAGGGGGTGGCGGTCGGCCATCACGGCTTTGCCGTCAGGCGAGGCCGCGACAGGAATGGCCAAGCGCTCGGCCAACCGGACCACCTGCTGGGCTGCCCCGGAGATGATGGCCCCTCGACCCACGACCATGACCGGTCTCTCTGCCTCCAGCAAGGCCTGGGTCGCTTGCCTCAGATCCCGCTCATCGGGAACCGGCCTCCAGGCGGGATAGTACCTGTGCGCAGGCTCGACGACAACTTCTATCTCCCCCTCTGCTCCCTCCAGGAACTCACCAAAGAGACCCAGGACGTCGATGTGTACGGGCCCGGGAGCGGCTGTTGTCGCCTCGCGGAAGGCCTGGGGCAGGATGATGGGAAGTTGCTCCACAACGTCTACCTGAACATTGTATTTGGTGAGGGTATCGTAGAGTGGATTGTGTAGGATCTCCTGGTAGGCATTGCGGTGTTGGTAGAGCAGTGGCTTGCTGCCGGTAACCGCGATGACAGGCGAGTGGGCCAGATAGGCATCCTGCAAACCCGCGGCCAGGTTTGCAGCACCCACCGATTGGGCCATGCAGACGCCGGGCTTGCGGCTCATGCGTGCGTAGCCATCCGCCATGTAGGCAGCGGCTTTTTCCCCGTGCGTCACGATTCTCCGAATGCCCAGTCTCTCCATCTCGATCAGGCTCTTGGGGAGTATGATCTCCATATAGAAGACGTGCGTCACCCCATAGCCCTTCAACGTCTCGGCAATATGGCGTGCCCCTGTGATTCTAGACACAGCTCCTCCTTTTTTGCTTATCCGCATTCCTCTGGCCGGTAGTATGCCTCTGAAATATTCCCCACAAACTGCGGCAGCTCTGGATGGCCCAGCATCTGCCGGATGGCGTGGGCTTCACCTGTGTGGAACCAGTAGTGGTATTGGTGCGCGCAGTTTGGGTATAGCATTCGCCCTGACCACGCGAATCGTACTGGCGGGGCTAGGCTAGACCGACTCGGGCTGGTACGGGGCCTGTGACATGTCACCCACAAACTGCGGCAGGTCGCGGTGTCCCAGTAGCTGCCGGATGGCGTGCGCCTCTCCGAGATGGTACCAGTAGTGATCCACATTCCGCAGCAACATGGTACCGATGCTCTCTCGCCACGGCTCTCCCTTCCATTCCAGATGGGTCTGCAGCTTCTCTGTCGTCAGCGTGTCCAGGAACTCATCGGCAGCTGACGTGACGGTCCGCCACGTTGCCCACATCTCGTCCAGAGGTGGGGTACTGGCAGGCCGTCCAGAGCCGACCAGATCGTTCAACTCGGGAGCCAGGTTCCGTCCCTGGGCTACTCTGACCCAGTAACCATGTTCCTGGTTGGCCAGGTGGCCGATGATCCAGCTAATACAGTTCATCGGTTCAAACCGGTGACGGGCCTCCTCATCTGTGACACCGTCCAGGCCACGTAGGAACTCGCTGCGGGTGAAACGCAATTGGGTGATCAAAGGATGGGTAGACATGGCATTCTCCTCCTCTTGTCTTCCAGAACACTGGACCAGCGTGGAACCTTGGATCAAGGAGTTCCATTATAGCTATCTTCGGGCCAGGAAGCAAGCCCGGGTAGTCTATTTGGAGTACACCACCCGCGTAGGAATCTTGCTTAGGGGTGGTGCTCATGCTGTCGGTTCAGCCCACTTCGAGTGCTATCTGGCATGTATCGTGCAGCGCACATCACAGTGCAGCGTCACGCCAGAACTCAGAAGGCATGGTTTGGACTTTCATGGTCCAAACCATGCCTTTGTTCTGCGTACCTTGGATGCAGTTGGGGTATAGGTGCCGATCGCGTGCACCCGCACCACTGCAATGGCGACGGGTACCTGCTCCTCTTGAGGTGGAGTGATGCTCCAGAGTTGATTCGCGCCACCATGACAGTCCCACTGGATGATACGCGCTCCACTGCTTCCAGAAGCGCTGTGAACATCCAGACACTTGCCACTGTGGCTGGCAATGGACTTGTGGTAGCTGACCACGGTCTCGAGACGCCACTGCTGGTTAGCGCCACCATGGCAGTCCGATTGGATTACAGGTGCTCCGTTGTCCCTAGAGGTACTGTGTACGTCCAGGCATCTGCCGCTGTGCATGGCCACGATCCGGTAGTAGCTGCCCATTGGTTCCAGACGCTACTGCTGGTTGGCATTCCCGTGGCAATCCCACTGGATAACTGGCGCTCCGTTGCTCCCAGGTGCGCCATGCACATCGAGACATTTGCTGCTACGTCTGGCCGTGAGCCGATAGATCCTGGTACCGCCACCAGACCCACGGGTTACCTGGATGGACGACGCCCGGTCGTGGCCGATAGCATCATTGCCCAGGTCGGCGTCGCTTCCGGTGAATGTTGAGCTGACTCCTTGGTAGTCATCGTGTTCGTAGAGGCTGGCCGTCCACTGCCCGACTATGCGGATGGAGGAAGCTGTATCGTTGCCGATGTGCCAGCCCCGAGGGTTGGATGAGTCCTCCGTGAACTTCTGGCAACGCCCCTGATAGTTGCTGTGCTCGTACAGGTAGACCCCCTCACCTCCGTCGCAATTGCTTGGCTCAGGCGCCCTCTCCCAGCGGAACTGGGCCACAGCGTCACCGCCCCTCTCGAAATACTCCACTTTAATCGTATACTCCCCGCCGCTGACACTGCGCCGAACCGGGTGCTCAGTCGCGCCCTGATCCCACCAGGTGTTGATTATCAGGTAGTTGTCGAGCCACACCCTCATGCCGTCGTCCGTCCGGGCAATAAAGGTGTAGGTGCCTTGGGGGATGAGCGCCCGGCCTGTCCAGCGTACGGAAAAGTTGTCATTCGGCGCGCCCTGACCGGGACCCTAACCGCGCCAATCGTGGCTGACTGGCCAGCCCTCGCACCGAACCAACTGTGGAGCGCCTTGCAGAGAGTTGCTGGCAAAGTACTCGGCTCGGTACTGCCCAGAGCAATAGGTCGCAGTCGAAGCCAACGACACCAGCCCGATCTGGTCCCCGGACGGCACTCAGGTGACCTTTGTCCGCCGCCAGCACGACCACTGGGAGATCGATGTGGTCAATGCCGATGGCAGCGGCCTCACCCGGCTGACAGATACACCGGCACTACCCGATGGGACAGTGGGCAACAGCGTCTCCCTGGCCTGGTTGCCGGACGGAAACTCTCGCCTTTCTCACCGACCAGAGCGGTGAGTGGGAGATCTGGGTCATAGGTCCCGATGGCGGCGATCCTGGGCCCTTGTTTGATAGCGAGTTGGATGGTTTGACGCTGGACTATGCCTTTGTCAGTGAGAGGGCCATCTCCTGGACTGACTGAAGCCACCTGCCTCTCTCCATTTCCAACACGCGACAGATCCTAGGGTTTCGGAAGAACCCAAGGCCTTGATACCAGGGCCAAGAGCCACGTCCATGGAGAAAACTGGCTCAGGCGGTACCCATCGCAATGGAGATGACTGCTTGACTAAATGGCTTCTCCCGTGTAGACTGGGTCAACTATGGCAAAGAACGACTGAGCAGACGCTGTTGGTGTGTACAGGAGAAGCCAGTGTCCATCTCATTTACTCTGAACAAGATGCTGGTCACGGTCAAAGCCGGGCCAGTCATGCCGCTGCTGGACGTACTACGGGACGAACTGGGTTTGACCGGAACGAAGCAGGGATGCGACCACGAGGGCGAGTGCGGCGCCTGCACTGTGCTATTGGATGGTTGGCCGATACGCTCCTGCCTGACACCAGTAGGCAAGGTTTCCGGCCGGCGAGTGGATACGGTCGAGGGCCTGGGTACCCCCGAGCACCTACATCCCCTGCAGGCGGCGTTCATCGACGTGGGTGCGGTGCAGTGCGGCTACTGCACACCCGGGATGCTGATGGCGGCCAAGGGGCTGCTCGACCGCTACCCAGACCCAAGCCCCGAACAGGTCCGAGATGCGCTGGAGGGCAACCTCTGTCGCTGCACCGGCTACAAGCGCATCGTGATGGCCGTCGAGATTGCCGCTGCGCGGCTGCGCGGCGAGGAAGTTGACTTTTCTCCAGTACAGGGGCCGGCGATGGGCGGCGATCACCGGCGCAGGGACGCTGTCGACAAGGTGACCGGCCAGAGACCTGAGCCCCTGGAACCCGGCTACGTTGAGGACATGGTGATGCCCGGAATGTTGTACGCCAGGGTTGTGCGCAGTCCGCACCCCCATGCCCGTCTTGTTTCCCTCGATGCTGAGCAAGCCCTCCGGTCCCCGGGTGTGATACGGGTCCTCACCGCAAAAGACATCCCAGGCGAAAACGGACTGGGTTCCTACAGCTCCAACGAACCGATCCTGACGCCTGTGGGTATGACGGCCAAGATGGCCGGCGCGCCCGTCGCCCTGGTCATAGCCTCCACCCCGGAGCAGGCTGAAGCAGGATCGGAAGCGGTGGAGATAGCGTATCAGATCCTGCCTCACACCTTTGAGGCAGAGGATGCCCTCGCCGACGATGCGTTCCGGATCTACCCCAAAGGCAATGTATTGACGTCTTTTGAGGTAAAGCACGGTGACCTGGACCGTGCCTTCTCGGAATCGGACACGATCCTGGAGACGCGGTACCGGACCGCGTACCTGGAGCACAGTGCACTGGAGCGTGAGGCAACGCTGGGCTACATCGACGAGCGGGGGCGGGTCACTGTTGTCGGTGCTACCCACGAGCCGCATTGGCACCAGGGCTACATCGCGTCGACGCTGGCGCTCGATCCCGAGGAGGTACGGTTTGTTACGCCGCCCATC
Organism: uncultured Chloroflexia bacterium; assembly: GCA_963700285.1. Taxonomy (GTDB): domain Bacteria; phylum Chloroflexota; class Anaerolineae; order JAAYZQ01; family JAAYZQ01; genus CAWANP01. The sequence continues at coordinate 1,961,451 of CAVOXA010000010.1, forward strand.
GGCGGCTCTTTTGGGGGGAAGCAAGACCCCTGGCCCGCCGTAGCCGTGGGGCTGGCGGTCTATCACCTGCGCCAGCCGGTGCGCCTGGCCTACTCGCGACAGGAATCATTTGAAGCCTCACCCAAGCGGCACCCCTACCGGGTGGATTATCGTATCGGCGCCCAGCAGGACGGGCACTTGACCGGCATCCAGGTCCGTATCGAGGCCAACACCGGTGGCTACGATGCCCATGGCCAGTATATCCCCGATTACGCCGTCACGGCCAGCGGCGGTCCCTATCGCTGGCAAGCCGTCGATGCCCGCGCGCAAAGCGTATACACCAATGGCCCCAAGAGCGGCCAATTCCGCGGATTCGGCAATTCGCAATCGGCTTTCGCCCTGGAATGTACCCTGGACGAACTGGCCCAGCGATTGGGGCTCGACCCCCTGGAGTTCCGGCTGAGGAACGCCCTCGAGGATGGCTCGATCTCCTTCCTTGGCTACCCCGTCGCAGAGTCGATGGGTTATGCCGAGGTATTGGCGACTATCCGGCCGCACTATCTGACATTGCTAGAAGGGGCAGCCAAGTTCAACGGTGATGGCGTGCTGCGCAAGGGTGTGGGCTTTGCCGGGATGTGGTACCGGTTCGGCAAGTCTGGCTCGCTGCGCGTCGAGGCCCACGCCGAGCTGGCGCCTGACGGGCACTTTGTGATTTATGCCTCTGCGCCCGACTATGGGCAGGGTACCAATACCATGTTGAGCCAGCTTGCGGCCGAGATGCTCAAGACATCCCGGGACCAAATCGAGCTGATCAACGCCGACACGGCCCTGACGCCCGACAGCGGCATCCAGGGTGCTTCCCGTTCGACCTATTTTGTCGGCGGCGCAGTCCGCCAGGTTGCCTACAATCTCAGACTGGCCATTGACCACACCGCCGCAGAGATTTTGGACTGTCCCCCCACAGATATCGCTGTTGAAGGCGAAAACGTGGTCTGCACCAGTGCCCCTTCCAGGGTTGTCTCGCTGGCATCGGTGGCCGCCGAATTCGACCGCATGGGTATGTCCCGAAGGATCCAGGGTTTCTTTGACCTCAGCCCCCAATTCCCCGACGAGACCAGACCCGAATATGTCCCTCTATTCTGTACCGCCGCTCAGGCGGCCGAGGTCATCGTCGACCTCCGCACGGGCTCCGTGGAAGTCACCCGCGTAATAGTAGTTCAAGACGCCGGACGAGTCGTCAATCCGGTGGATGCCAGGGGGCAACTGGAGGGTGCGGTGCTGATGGGGCTGGGCGCTGCCCTGATGGAGGAATTCATCCCCGGGGTCACCAGCGGCTTTGGCGATTATTATCTGCCCACCATCAAGTCGATGCCCGAAATTGAGACGATATTTGTCGAGGTACCCAGCCGCCACGGCCCCCTGGGTGTAAAGGGGTTGGCCGAAGCGGCCATGCTTCCCTCAACACCGGCCATCATCAACGCTGTGTCACGGGCCATCGGCGTGCGCCTGCGGCAGGTGCCTGCAACACCTGAAAGGGTACTGAAAGCGATCCAGCTCAAGCAGAGGGGGCATGGGGAATAATCATGCGACAGGCTGAAATGGACACAGCCGGGCCACAGGCCGTCGAGTATGTGTTTCCTGCCTCCATTGAGGAGACAACCCAGATCCTGGAACGCCACGCCGGAGGTGCCCGCATCATCGCCGGCGGCACCGACGTGCTACCCGAGATCCGTGAGGGAAAACTGCAAGGCAAGCTCTGTCCCCGCTGCCTGGTAGATATCACGCGCATCCCTGAACTGGACCAGATCCGGATCACCCAGGATTTCGTAGAGGTCGGGGCCGCAGTAACCTTTGGCAATATCAGAGATTCCAGCTTTGTCAACAAATGGATCCACGCCCTGGCCGATGCCGCGCGGTGTGTAGGCGCCGAGGCCATCCAGAACGCGGCAACCTGGGTAGGCAATCTGGTACAAGCCATGCCGGCCGCCGACGGGGCCATCATCGCTCTCGTGCTGGATGCCGAAGCGCGGATCGTGGATCGTAACGGGGAGGTGTGGCGGCCTGTCACGTCGCTGTTCCGCGGACCTGGGGCCTCTGTCGTGGATCCGACACGCCAGTTTGTGACGCACATACGTTTTCCTCGTCCCAACAGCCGCTGGGGGACGGCCTGGGGTCGTATTGGGCGCCGGCCGTCGCTGGTACTGCCGGTTCTGAACTGTGCCGTGAGACTGTGCCTGGACACCAAAGGGCAGCAGGTCGAGACGGTGAGGATTGCACTAGGGCCAGTGGCTCCCTGCCCCTATCGGGCACGCGGGGCGGAGGCCTATCTCGAGGGGCAGCCACCTGTCGCAGCGAGCTTTGCCCAGGCAGCACACCTGGTTCAGCAGGAGGCCAATCCACGGGACAGCATCACACGCGCGTCCCGCGACTACCGGCTGGCCGTCATCCCGCCTATGATTGAGGCTGCTCTGGAGACCGCGGCCCGGCGGGCTTTGGAATCCTGCTAATCTTGCTAGAGTCCCGTGCTTTTCCCCGGTCAGGACTGATCCGCGACCGAGTCCACTCAGTGATCAGTCGCTTTCCGCAGTGTTGGGTGCTTGGGCGAGCACAGGAGGGACTCGTCCGACCACGAAGGCCAGCCGTGTGTGCCAGGGAATGGTCTGGTTGGCCAGTTGGCCTTCAAAGACAGCCCGCACCAGGGCGAGCTCATCGCCCGTGATCCCATCACACCCAATAGGATGCAGCAGGTGTTGGGCGTAGGAAGGGCGCTCGCTCTGTGGTTCCGTCGCAAACCAGCGCTCCAAGGTGGCTTTGCTGACAATCATTTCTGCCTCTTGGACCTGTTCCTCAACGAGCACTTTTTCGAAACCAGCCGCCACCAACGCGCGCTGCAAATCTGTCACGTCCCAGCTCACAAGTGGGTCATCAAGGCTGGCATAGATCTGCTCCTCGGCCTCAATCACTCGCCGCTGGAGATCGTCGCCCAAGGGGGCAAGATCAACCAGATCGTATAGCCGCTGGGCATGTCTTACCACCGTCTCAGCTAGGCTGAGGCGTCCGCCTGGACGGAACACTGGGACCAATAGACACAGCGCCGCGCACTTGTCCGGGATGTGGGCCAGGGTGTTGCGGCCCACGATGGCATCAAAGCGCAGTTCGGTCTCACCGCGCAGCGCCAACAGCTCGGGAAGCTCGTCGGGCGCACCTACGATGACCACGGGGCGCTCCAATTCCGGCAGCTGTTCAACCTGCTGGCGCAGGCCCTCACCAGCCTTCCGGTCCTGGGCAAGAACCCAGGTTCCACCCTCGGGCGTGCGCCGCAAGATCTCCCAGGTCAGCAGTCCAGAACCGGCATTGAGATCCAGCACGACGTGGTGGCGCTGCACCTGAGCAGCATCCAAGATCCGGTCGCGCACCTGTCCCAATCGCTCCCCGGCGTTGCCGATGGTACGCTGCAGCCATCTATCGTGGGCTCGGTCCCCGACGGTATAGGTCAATACCTCGAGCTGGCTTTCCCCCTCGACCATAGCTGCCAGTTGGGCCTCGCGACGGCGGGCCACCTGGTCGCGGATGCGCCGCTCGTAGCCCTGATCGCTCGGCTGATAAAAAGTCCGCCCCTGGAGGGCGTCGGGCAGGTACTGCTGGGCGATCCAGTGCTCGCGGAAAGCGTGGGGATAGAGGTAGCCTTGGCCATGACCAAAACCCTCCTTGTCGCGGCTGCCATCCTTGAGGTGGGTGGGCACCTCGCCCTCTCGCTCCTGCTCCACGAGGGTCAGGGCATCAAAGAAGGCCAGGGTAGAGTTGGACTTGGGGGCCGTGGCCAGGTAAAGGACCGCTTCGGCCAAGTGAAAGCGGCCTTCGGGCAGGCCTACCCGATCAAAGGCATCGGCGCAGGCCATGACCACGTGGAGAGCGTTGGCGTCGGCCAAGCCTACGTCTTCGCCGGCAAAGATCAGCATCCGGCGAAAGATAAAACGGGGATCCTCTCCAGCATAGACCATCTTGGCCAGCCAGTACAGTGCCGCATCGGGGTCGGAGCCGCGCAGCGACTTGATAAAAGCGCTGATGGTGTCATAGTGATAGTCGCCGTCCTTGTCATAGAGCACTGCCCGGCGCTGGATACTCTCCTCAGCCACGGCCATGTCCACAACAATGACACCACCCTCGTTGGGTGGGGTAGTTTCCAGGGCCAGTTCCAGGGCATTGAGCACACCTCGGGCATCGCCGTTGGCCACATCCACCAGGTGGCTCAGGGCCTCATCGTGGATATCCACTTCTAACTGCCCATAGCCCCGCTCGGGATCGGCCAGGGCGTTTCGGGCAATCGCGCGCAGGTCTCTGTCAGTCAGGGAACGGAACTGGAAGATGCGGCTGCGACTGACCAGGGGACGGTTGACGCTAAAATAGGGGTTCTCCGTCGTGGCCCCGATCAGGATAACCGTTCCGTTTTCCACCCAAGGCAGGAGAGCATCCTGCTGAGCCTTGTTCCAGCGGTGTACCTCATCGACAAAGAGGATGGTGCGCTGGTTGTGCAGGGCGCGTCGTTCTTGAGCCTCTCTAGTCACCCGGCGGATGTCGGCCACGCCGGCCAGCACGGCGTTGAGGGTTTCAAAGTGACTGGCAGTGGTGTTTGCGATGACCGCAGCCAGGGTCGTCTTGCCAGTGCCAGGCGGCCCGTAAAAGATGACGGAGGAGAGCTGGTCGGCCTGGATAGCGCGGCGCAGGAGCCGCCCTGGACCGACGATGTGCTCCTGGCCAGCGAATTCGTCCAGGCTGCGGGGTCGCATCCTGGCAGCCAGTGGTGCCTCGCGCTCGATCTGTTCCCTGCGGGCGTGGTCAAATAGGTCCATAGTTTCTCTCCACCCGCATTGTACCAGAGAGTGCGAGACTGGGCCAGTCCAACGGCACACTGAGCGAAGCTACCTTGGTATCATCACACGGACATCGTCAACTCTGTCATTCTGGGCAAACCCACTGCACCTGGGCGCAACCTATCTGGCAATCGTGTGCCAGAGCAGTTGTGATTTCACTTCATCCCTTTCTCAAAAAAGAGCCGAGCTTCCAGGTCAGATGGCGATGCGAAGCCATCGGTCTCTATTGGGAAACACGTGCAATCAGATTCTGTCACACCCTGGGGTAAGGGAAAGCAATCTCTGGTTGTCTAGAACAGATGAAGGTAGCAGCTTTTCCGCCGAGGCTGGGGGTGAGTAGCCAGCCAAAGTGCGCCCTCTTACGGACAGTCAAGGCTGGATCTTGTATGATGGGTCTGCCATGCCGCCTTGCGCGTTCCCCACGCCTGGACGTGGTGGACAGCACAGGTGGCAACACAGGTTTGATCGAATTTGCCGTCTTTGGTACGCCTTTCGAGAACTAGCCACGTCTGCAAGCAGCGGGCAGAGTGCAGAGTGCAAGATCCTTTCGTGGCGCGACTCTTTTCCGCACAGCCGCTGGTATGAATGAGGGAAAGAAGGAGACCTATGAACCACTACCAAGTTCTATCCTGGGCAGCAGTAGCCAGTTTATTGCTGCTGGCCACTGCCTGTAGTCCGGCGTCTACTCCGGCGGACATCGGTGAGGTCGCTTCGATCGCTGCACCAACGGCTGGACCGCCTGCCACGGCGGCGGACACACCTACGAACCTTCCTCCCACCCTGCCGGCTGCCACGATGACGGCCACTGCCACCAGCCAGCTACCAACCCAACCGCCTGCCGCCGTGGCGCCCACTGCCACCAGCCCGCCGCCGACCGAGATCCCGTCCACGCCAACCAATGCGCCCTCGCCTTCACCATCGGCCGTGGGCCAAGCCAACGCTGACGTCTTGCACGTCAGGGCGTTGCAAGCTCGTGATGGCTCCTGGACGTTTTACGTGACGGTCGAGCATCCCGACACTGGCTGGGAGGATTACGCTGATGGCTGGGATGTCGTCACCCCGGACGGGACGGTGCTCAAGCCTGACCCAGACAGCCCCTTCACCCGGCTCCTGCTCCACCCCCATGAGGCCGAGCAACCCTTTACCCGCAGCCAGAGTGGCATCGTCATTCCGGAGGGTGTCACCCAGGTACAGGTCCGCGCCCACGACCTCGCAGACGGCTTTGGTGGGCGCGAGGTGCTGGTGGATCTGACGGTCGTAGTGGGAGATGGCTTCGAGGTCGAGCGTAGTCCGTGATCCAAGATGAGACGTATTGCGTGGTACGTGTTTCGTGATGCGCGGTACACGATGCAGCACTTTACGAATCGCGCACCACGAAACACCTACTCTGCGTGCCGGACCAGCTCAGACAGGGACTTGCGTTCCTTGGCCCTGAGGCTGTCCGCCGGATAGCCCAGTGGCGTAAAGATGACCGGTTCAACGCCCTCCGATAGCTGCAGCACCTCGCGCGCAGCCGCCGGGTCAAAGGCTGCGATCCAGCAGGTACCCAGGCCCAGATCCGTGGCGGCCAGGATCAAGTGATCCATGGCGATGGCAACATCTACGTCCACGTAGGGCTTGCCATCCATACGCCTCCAGCCTCGATCCGGGATCCCACAGGCGCAGATGACCAGTGGCGCCTGGGTGAACCACCCCTGCGGGTAGATGCGCCCTAGCTCGGCCTCGCGACCTGCCGTAGGGATGACGATCAGTTGGAATGGCTGCCGGTTCGCGGCAGTAGGCGCCAGACGCGCCGCTTCAAGCGCCTGCTGTACTTTCTCCTCCTCCACCGGGTCGGGCTTGTAGGCCCGGACACTGTAGCGCTTTCGAATCAGTTCTGAAAACTCCATCGCTTGCCTCCTTGGATTGGCTTTAGGCTACCAACCAGCTTTGCTTCTCATCCAGCCCCGGCTCAACCTACGGCCAAGGGATGTTGCCTGTTTTCCGCTACTCTCCGACTCCCTGGCGCAAGAGGCGGAGCGCCGATTCGGCCAGAACGGCCGCCCCGACGGGCAGGCAGCGCTCGTCGATATCAAAGTACGGGCTGTGGGCTTTGCGCTCGTCTCCCTCCATGAGACAACCCAGCCGGAACATCGCGCCAGGTACCATAGCAACAAAGACGGCAAAGTCCTCAGCTCCCATCCCCGGTTCCCGGGGCTTGACGTGTTCGGCACCCAGCAGGTCGACGCCAACCTCCCGGATCAGGTTGGCGATGCCAGCGTCGTTGATCACCGGTGGCGGGCCGTTCCGGAATCCAAGCTCAAAATCGCCGCCCAGCGTTCGTGCGATTTCCAGCGCCCGCTCGATTTCAGCGTGGAGCTGGCTCTGGACCTCTGGGTCCTGGTAGCGGATGGTACCCTTGATCTCGACGTCCTGCGGGATCACGTTGCCCGCCGTCCCTCCGTGGATGGCTCCCACGGTGATCACCGCCGGGTCGAAGGGGTTTATGCGGCGAGAGACGATGCCGTGTAGAGCCAAGACCACGTGCGCGGCGATATGGATAGGATCCAGTCCCTTGTGGGGATAGGCGCCGTGGGCGCCCCGGCCGGTGATCGTGGCCCAGAATCCATCCACCCCGGCGGTAGCTGGTCCGGGGTCCACGGTGATTTCCCCCACTGGCGAACCTCCATGTACGTGGAGGGCTATCACCGCATCCACGCCCTCCATCGCGCCATCCTCCACCATCCGTGGCGCACCACTAAAGCCCTCTTCGTCCGACATCTCTTCCGAGGGTTGGAAGAGAAAGCGGATAGTGCCCGGGAATGTCTCTTGGGCCAGCAGCGTGGCCGCACCCAGAGCAACGGCCGTGTGGGCGTCGTGACCGCAGGCGTGCATCAGACCGGAAAGTTGCGAGGCGTAGGGGACGTCATTGGCCTCCTGGACCGGCAGGGCGTCCATGTCGGCGCGGATGGCAACGATGGGCTGACCCTGTCCCAGCTCACCCATCACGCCGGTCCGTCCCACACCGGTACGGACCTCATAGCCGAGTGATTCCAGGTTTTCCGCCACCAGCGCGGCGGTACGGGTCTCCCGGAAACCCAATTCGGGATGCATGTGGATCTCCCGGCGCCAGCCCGTCAACTGAGCCTGGATCTCCTGAGCGCGATCGAGCATTCTGTACCTCCTAATTTTGGGGTCCGGGCGAGCAGGCAAACCGCCTCACCAGCGACTGAACCTCCTCATGGTTCCAGGGGAGGAATCCTCCGCTCCACTCTCGGAGCGCGTGGAAGGCAAGGACAGCCAGGGCACAGCCCGGTACCTCTGGTGGGAGCAATTCCTGCTCCTCGTGTAAACGTACAAAACGGGCATAGATCTCGTCCGGCATGCTCTCGGCGCCTTCGCGGCGGATGGTGGCCTGCATGGCCGTATCTATTACCCCGGGGCGAAAGGCGATGGCCGTGATCTCGGGTTCTTCCGCAGCCAGGATGCGGGTGAAATGATTCAGGCCAGCCTTGGCGCTGCAATAGGGAGCCCAGCCAGGATATACATTGACTGCTGCCCCAGCGGAAACGTTGATGACGCGCCCCCTGCTCCGGCGCAGGTAGGGAAGCGCTGCCTGGGTGAGCATGAACGGGCCCAGCAGGTTCACCGCCCAACTCTCCTTCCACTGCTGGGGGTCCCCATCGGCGATGGGTGCGATGGGCGTTAGCACACCGGCATTGTTCACGACGGCGTCAATCTGGCCAAAAGCTTGGATGGTCTCAGCCACGAAGCGCTGGCAATTGGCCGCCTGGCTCACGTCGCCGGCCACGGCCAGGGCGCTCCCGCCTGCTGATTCGATCCCCCGAGCCACGGCCACCAGATCCTCCTCCGAACGCGCTGTCAGGACGACGTTGGATTCCATCTGGGCCGCGATGCGCGCCGTGGCCGCACCCAACCCGCGCGACGCTCCTGTGATCAATATTGTTTGCCTGGCCATAACACACCTCCACGATCAGTCTCTGCCCGTCGCCTCCAGTGGGATCTCTGCCTCACCGGCCTCATCCTCGGACTTGACCCAGGCGAACTTTCGCCGCAGCGCCTTGGGATAGTATCGCTCCAGGACGTCGTATTCAACCTGTTCTCCCCACTGGAAGTAAACACGGGGATCGATGTATGACTTGAGGCTGGTACCCAGGTTCCACGTACGCTTTTTGGACGCGATGGATGACTGGGACTTGACCTTATCCCGGGCCAGCCGGGCTTTCTCCAACTGCGCCTGGGTCCTTTCCACGCGGCGCTCGGCCACCTCGATCCTTTTTTCGTAACGCGCCTTCACTTTGTCGCGCTGCGCGGGTGTGGCAGCCTGTCTTTTCTCGCGGGCCTCCTTGCGTAGCTCGGTCAGGGCTTCCCGATAATCCCTGACCCGCTCGCGGTAGGTACTCACGCGGACATCTGCTTTTTCCTGACGCTCTTTATACCGTTGGCGGCTGCGGGACCAGCTAGCGGGCGCCTGCTTGGTGTGATTGCACAATACGGCCGCTTCCAAGTTTGCCAGATTGGCGGCCTCCCACTTGATATACTCTGGATCACTGGCCTGGGTGTGCGAATCCACCAGGCTATCGCGGACGGCGATGGTCGCATGGTGGGTACGGAACACCTTGGCCGTCAGCCCCGGCAGGATGCCGGACAGATAGACATTGACGTTGCGACTGCTGATGTCGGGAAAGATCTGGGGCATGTCCCGTGTAGGGTGGCCCCGGTCGCCGTACCCACTCGTGTTGGAGGGGCGCGCATCGCGGATCAACTCCTCCAGGTTCCCCTGGACCACCTCGGGCAGATCGAGTGTCTTGTGCCACAGCACCGAGTCCTTGCCCAGGAACCGGAATTCCGCGCTGCCGTCGGGATGTAGGGTCACGTGCTCCGGGCGCAGGGTGGTAGCGCCGATCGTATCCGCTTCGTCCGGGTCTTTTTCGTCGCCGACACGCAGGCAGAGGGTGTCGATCAAGTAGCAGGCTGTGGCGATCATCCTGGATTTGGGTTCAGTATCGGCAAGGTCGCGCGAGATCTGCTCCCGAACCATGTCCAACCGGGCGTGCAACACGTGCGCCCGATCAAACTTGCGCGCTTCCCGTTCTTGCTTGATCGACGCGGTGTCGCTCAGCCACACGTATTTGAGTTTGGCCGACAGTTTGTCCTTCCATCGGGCCACCCACAATGACTCGGGCTGCCAGACGATCTGCTCCCACTCGCCGGGCAGCTGGGCTGCGTCGGGGCTGAGATTGAGCGTGATATCCTCACGGCGAGCGCCCTCTTTCCAGCGCCCGCGCAGCGGATGCTTGCCTCGACCCATAAAGATGCCGCTGGGCTCGACCACATAGTTGGCCAATTCGGTCCGCTCGCCATTCACAATGGCGTGCCCGTACTGCTCGCGCAGCGCCTCCCGCACGACCTTGCGCTCGGCAGCCAGGGCCTTGCGCTCCTCCTTGGTCAACCGCTCCTTGGCCTCCCGTTCCGCTTCTACGACCTGGATGGCGGGGCCGAAATCTATATCGTCTAGCTTGAGAGCGGGCTCATAACCCAACTCCTGGCTAAAGTCGGCCACAAAGTTCCTGGCAAAAACCTGGTCCTCTACATAGGGAGTGCCCTGTTTCCTGGCCCAGGCCATGGCCATTTCTTCTTGTTTGGGCGTCATCACCACCGGCAACCCTTGGATCGTGAGCACCAGGCCCAGGTGGGGTGGTGGATCGGGTACGATGACCCCGTTGTGGACAAGTTTCTCCAACATCTAGCTAGAGTTTTCCTTTCGCGACGCTATCTCACCAGAGCTCTCGATGGGCGAATGTCTGTCTTTTGACCCGGACCCGCAGCCGAGCCAATTCTCACCTGATCAGAGACCTGCAGCGAATGAAGAGAGGCGCTGAAGCGCCCACTACGAACCTGGGCCTGCCCTACCAAGCGGAACGCTTGGCCAGGTCCCGCAGGCTGTAGAACGCCTGGCTGTATAGTATCGGGCTGTTGCCCGGATCCTTCGGATTCGCCCGGTGGGTGATGGAATACCAGCGCACCGGGTCGCACCACGCATACCAATAGGTGGTACCGAAATCAAGGTTAAAGAGGAACATCGGTCCCATCCAGGGCCAGTTGGCGTCGGCATAAGCATAGGCCCCGGCCAGGTATGCAGCTTGCTGAGATTCGCTGACCTCCATCCACTCGTGCTCCCCCAGCCCGCAGTCAGTATCGAGCACCCAGCCGAATTCGGTGACCCACATGGGCGACGTATCACCATAGTCAAGCATGACCTGGCGCTGTTCTTCAGCGCGCCGGAAATAGATGGGGCCCTTTGCCGCGTTGGGTGCTGTGCCCGGCGCGTCCGGCCCGCCGTAGGGGTGGCTGCCTAGAGCATCAAAGTAACCCTTGGCGCCGTGCTCGTACATGCCACGCAGGAAAGTCAGATCCGGTATGACCTGGGGGGCGGCATAGAACGCTCGCGCCCAGGCGATGTTGGCCAGTGAGCCTCCGGTGGGTGCCAGGCCCGCGCTGACGACGATAGCCCGTGGATCGCCGGCCTTGATACCCTGGTAACCCGCCCGGAGCAACGCCGTGTACTGAGCCACATTGGGCCGCCCGCCCCACTCATAGTCAAGGTTGGGTTCGTTCCAGATCTCATAGGCCACCGTCTCCAGCCCCTGACCGCGCCAGGTGTCCGCGATGTGTGTCGCCAGTGCCTGGGCAAATTTCTGGAACGCGGCCCGGTCGGCCGCCGAGGCCGGTGGGCTCCCGATGCCAGATGGAGGCGGCCCGCCCAGACGCAACAGGATGTGGCGCACGTGCGGCACGAACTCGCGCATCTGGTTGTCGACGGCCACCCAGTCGTAGCCAGGCCCGGTCCCAGCATTTTCCCAGGAGACATAGCCTTTGGCCCAATCAAAGCCCATCTCTGTCAGGATGGTAACGTGGTCCGCCGAAGCGATATTGGCCCCATAGCCCAAGTGAGCTGCCTGCACCGGTCTAAACCTCTGGGCAATCAACGGCAAAAAGACCTTTTTGCCCTTTGAGTCCTGGTCGAATGACAGGACGAAAGAGCCAATCGCCGCAGCGGCCGGCGGCGGCGCCATACTCACTACCAGCAGAACCCCCGCCACCAACAGGAGAGCGATCACCAACACCAGGGACCGGGGCGCGCTCCCCCGTGGACCTGTTGTCCGTCTGGGGGAGCGGGAAGAACTAGCCTGCTTTCCGATGGACAAAGATTTCCAACCAAACCTGTCCTGGCCCGGGTCTGCTTGCGCGACGGAGTACTTTCTGGGGTTACAATGCAAGGCTGCCACCCGGGTACCGGTGGGAAGGATCACTCGCCGCCAAAGAATTCTCTCAGCGTCTTGGCAACCTGGAAGACAAGGAATCCCGCCAGGATCATGCCAGCGATGGAGACCTTGGCGACATCCGTGGTCTCTTCAAAATAGACGCGCTCGGGCGTGACGACGATGGCACCCAGGGGCCTGGCAGCAGAGGCAGCGCCACCACCCCCGCCTTCACCCTCGGCCACGGGGCCGCCTTCCTCGTCCGCTTCACCTGTGCCACTGCCAAAGCCCAGGCCAAAACCATAGCGGACTTGGGCCACGGGGATGATCGTCCTGTCTTCGACCACTTGCGGCTCACCAAAAGCGGTGCGCCAGTTGGCCGTGTCCCTCGCTTGCTCAACGATTTCGAATAGTCTGTTCAGAGACATCGTCTTCTCCTTGTCCAGGTATTGCTGGAGAACCTCTGAGGAGTGGCAGTCCTGGCGCGCCTCTCCCTCAGCGGTTGGCGCTCGCCGGTCGCCACCAACGCAGCCATTGGCGGAACGTGGCAAACACCAGCGCCATGGCTATCCCTGCCCCGAGGAGGAGCCGCATGGTCGTAGCGGTCGCGTCCGTGATGACGATGCGCTTTTCCCCTTCGGCCATCTGCTCCACTATGGCCAGGGGGCTGACCAGCACCAAGCCTGCCGCCCAGCCGCCAATGCTGCTAGACCCGATAGTGGCCCGGGCTCTACCATAGGAGACGAGCCGCGTCTCAGGAACCAAGGTCCGGCCCCCAACCTGATACGGCTTACCTCGTACCACCTCGACCCGGTACGGTCGCTGCCTGACACGTTTGCCCTCACCTGCCATTGCTTCCCCCTTGCCGGTCTGTAGCCCGCTCAGTATAGCATAGAACCAGGTCACGAACAATCTTTGCAGCCCGTCGCGCCAGGGGAGCGTGGAGGGGCGAGGGGATGCACCACCCCCTTTGCGTCCTCGTTGACACGATGGCCAGTGTGGGCTATAATAGACGCCGCTGGCCACGTCAAGCGCAAAGGGGAAGCGATGCCGCCATTAGCCCGACACTTTATCAAAACCGCGTTTGTCTACTTTGTCGTCGCCTTTGTGCTTGGTGCGCTGATGATGCTGGACCGCTGGCTGAATTTCAGCCGCTGGCTCAAAATGGTATACCTGGGCCAGCTACACCTGTTGGTCGTCGGCTGGATCACCCAGCTAGCCATTGGCGTCGCCTATTGGATGTTCCCCCGCTTGCGGAAAGAACAGGATCCCCGTCCCCGTGGTTCTGACGCCCTGACCTGGTTCGTGCTCATCGCGCTGAACGCCGGCTTGTTATTGCGCTTCTTGCTGGAGCCCTTCTATTTGATGGGGCCCCAGCCCTGGTTGGCAGCCCTGATGGCCCTGTCCGGCATCCTGCAGGCAGCCGCAGCCTTAGCCTTTGGCCTGCTCGTCTGGTCCCGAATTCGTCCCATGGAAACGTAGGGAGACACTGTGCCAACCACTTCTCGTACCTTTGTCAAAGCCTCTATCATCTATCTTTGCCTGGGCGCGATCTTGGGCGCACTCATGTACATCAACCGCTCCATCCCCCTGGGACCGTGGGTCGGCTATGTGCGCGTAACACATATCCAGATGCTCGTCGTCGGCTGGTTGACCCAGCTCATCCTGGGCGTGGCCTGGTGGCTCTTTCCCCCCTTGAAGATCGGCCTGCGAACGGATGCGCCCCTGCCCGTCCGGCGCGGGCAGACGCAGCGTGGCAGCGAGCCCCTGTTCTGGGCGACCTTTGTCTTCCTCAATGCTGGCATCCTGCTGCGAGCCATCGGCGAACCCATCTACACCTGGACCAAGATCGACCTTTTCCGCTTTCTGGTGGCCATCTCCGGTCTCTTTTTGCTGCTGGCAGCAATGATGTTTGTGGCCAACATATGGAGCCGGGTCCGAGAGCTAGGGCGAGGGAAATAGAGTCCAAGTGCTGGGGGATTGGAGGCTAGCAATTAGCCGAGGGAGCTGAAAACGAAAAGCGGCCAGCTCCCATGCTCTGAAAGCTGACCGCTGTCTGCTAGTTGCTAAAAGCTATACGAACCCGTTGTCGATCTTGTAACGCGCAATCTCTGATTGGATCTGGGCCCGCTGCTGCAGCGCTTCCTGGGTGGGGGCCACAAGTTTGTTTTCCCAGGTATCAGCCAGCCCGGCCAGGTCTTCCAGATGGGCCTCCAGCGGGTCCAGGATCCGTTCCACGATCGGATCCACAAAGAACGAGCCCATGCCCTCGCCATCCTCGGCGGAAAACCAATTCGCGCGCATGGGTTCTAGCAGTTCGCTATTGATCCCCTCAACCAGTTCGTCCACGCTGGTCATCAACTGGACCATTCCATCGAGGACACCGCGGATCTTGTCGCCCAGGCCAAAGGGCAGGTTATCGAGGAGCATGCCCGAGAAATCCTTGAGCGCCACGGCAACCGGGTTGTCCGTCGCCTTTTCCAGGGCCTTGGCCACGGCCTTCTCCACCGCCTCGATGCCGTTGGCCACAGCCGAAACCTGATCCTCCAACCAGAGGAGGGATTCTCGCGCCGTGGGCAGCGCGCCTTCAAGGGATAGCAGCACGCCTTCAACCGCTTCCAGCCCTGACTTGAGGATGCTGGCCCCCTGCTCCAGTGCCTGCAGGGGCAGCGCCGCAGCCGCCATCCCGGCCCGCAGGATCGCGTCCAGCCCAACTTTTTCCAGACCTTCGTAGAGATCCAGCAAGCCCTGCAACCGGGCGATCTCAGCCTCGGCGCTCTCAAGAGAAGCCTGTGTTTCGGCGTCCACCGTCTTCCAGACGGCAGCCCCTGTTCCGGCCGCCACGGCCAAGCCCGCCGCCCCGCCGACCACGGCGCCAGTCAGGAACTGGCGCCGGCTCACCGGCTCAGGTTCGGGCTTTGTATCCCCAGAAAAGAACTCTTCTAACGTCTGTTCTTCCGCCATCGTCTCTCCTCATCTCCAAACAATGATTCTCCCGTTCCCAACAGTACAACGGCCGCATACACGGTTCCTCTACGCCATCCTGCCATGCTCTATACGGCAAAGCCCCAACAAAGTTGCGGTACCGGCAAGTCTCTACCGTTTCTTTTTCTTTTTACCTTTCTTTCTCTGTTTCCTACGCGCTTGCTTCTGGCTCTTGCGCACTTGCTTGCGCGCTTTGCGCCTGTCAGAGCTGTCCCCCTGACAAGAGGGTCTCACTGGCTGGACCCTCTTTGTCGACCTGGCTTCCGAACGCTTCCAGTGTTCCTGCATGAGTTGGTGTGAGGAAAGTAGATCTCGGGGCTCCGGCATCACCCCATAGAGGGGATCGGTGGACTGGTACAGCCTTTCGTAATCCTCCCGATCAATGACCCACAGATCGATCCAGTCGCCGTCAAAGAGCTGCCCGATCAACTCGTAGGCCTGCGGATCGCGCAGGTCGGCCAAATTCGAAACGGCCGAGGGCCAGATTTCGGGGTTCTCTACCGCCGATGCTTCGTCCCAAGTATGGGCTGGGTTGGGCAAAAGGCTCCGCAGGATCGCCGTGATGCGCCCGTAGGTTTCCGGGTAGCGGGCGGCAATGCGGGCCAGCGCACTGGCTGCGAGCCCGCGCGGGTACCAGTCCGCCGCTTTCTCATTGACCATCATCTCCAGGGTATCGATGGCCACCGGACCATACTTGTCCAGGCCATTGGTGTCCACCCATTCGTTCAGACCGGGATCTTCTAGCAACGTCTGACTGATGGCCGGCAGAGCTTTCTCGGCCCGCATCTCGATCAGCATCAACAGTGCGTGGACTTGGGGCCAATCGTCGTCGGATTCTACCACCTGGATGAGCCGGTCCACAACCGCCTCACCCTGGGCCATGATCGCAGCCATCAAGTCGAGGTCAATATAGCGATCGGACTCGTACAGTTGGTCGATCAACTTGTCGAGTGCAACGCTTCTGTTCTCGCTTGTCATGGGTCCTCCCGTGCCAGGGCTTTTGCGCGCCGTAGCCAGTCATGCAGCCCGCGCCAATTGCTCCTTTTCGCTCATCCTGCGTAGCACCCACTTGTTGACCTCGGCGGCCACCGATGGGAACAGGATCAAGGGCAGCATGGCCAGCCAGTCGCGGGCGGTGAGGGAGACGGTGCCAAAGATCGGCTGCAGGAAGGGTAGGTAGATGATGGCCAGCAGGATGACTGTCGAAGACAGCACCGCATACTGCATCCACTTGTTGCCCAAGATGCCGATGGCCCACAGAGAATAGCGCTCCGAGCGGGAAGTATAGGCCCGCAACAGCTCGGAGAACGAGAGCGTGGCAAAGGCCATCGACCGGGCAATGATCTCATTCTGCTGCATCCCGATCTGGAAGGCGGCCAACACAGCCAGGGAGATGGCCACGGTCTGCACAGCGATGCCGATGACCATGTCGCGGTTGATGATCGGCTCGTTCACCGGCCGGGGCGGCTGGTCCATGATGTCCGGATCGCCTTTTTCGACTCCCAGCGCCAGCGCTGGGGCGCCGTCGGTGATCAGGTTCAGCACCAGCAGTTGGATGGGGATCAAGGGCAGCGGCCAACCCGCCAGCATGGCCACCAGCAGGATCGTAATCTCGGCCATGTTGCAGGAGAGCAAATAGTACACAAACTTGCGGATGTTGGCATAGATGACACGCCCCTGCTCGATGGCCGAGACGATGCTGGCATAGTTGTCGTCGGTCAGCACCATGTCGGCCGTCTCTTTGGAGACGTCGGTACCGGTGATGCCCATGGCCACGCCGATGTTGGAACGTTTCAGCGCCGGGGCGTCGTTCACGCCGTCGCCGGTCATGGCCACCACGTGCCCCTTAGCCTTGAGCCCATCCACAATTTGGACCTTGTGCTGGGGGGAGACGCGGGCATAGACGGCTACGTCTTCGACGACCGCCTCAAACTCGGGCGCCTGCATGCGGTCCAACTCAGCGCCGGTCAGCGATCGATCGCCTTCACGCAGCAGGCCGATCTCCTTGCCAATGGCCACAGCGGTATTCAAATAGTCACCCGTGATCATCACCGTCTCGATCCCGGCGTGGCGGGCCGTCTCGATGGCCCGGGCGACCTCCGGGCGGGCGGGGTCGATCATTCCCAGCAGTCCGATAAAGGTAAAATCATGCTCACTGTCCGCGGGCTGAGGATTGTCAGGCACCTCTTTCAGCGGCCGGAAGGCCACGCCCAGCACCCGCAAGGCGTTGGCAGCCAGGCTCTCGTTCTCATCCAGGATATTGCGGCTGCGCTCAGCGGTCAGAGGACGCATCACACCGTCTTCCAGGACCCGGTTGCACAGGCCCAGGACGATGTCGGGTGCGCCCTTCATGTAGGCCACGTAACCGCCGTAGCGAGGGTCGGCGTGAAAAGTGGTCATCCGCTTCCGCTCCGAATCGAAGGGGATCTCGGCCAGGCGCGCGTACTCTTGGCCCAGCTCCTCCCTTCCATAGCCTGCTTTGGCCGCGGCGACCACAAAAGCCCCTTCGGTGGGGTCGCCAGCGATGCGCCAGGAAGTAGAGTCGTTGTCGTCCAACTGCTCCAGCCGCGAGTCGTTGCACAGCAGGCCGGCCCGCAGGAGCAACCTCATGCCGGGATAGCCCTCCAGGCCAACGACCTCCCCGCTGTCGCGGAATTCGCCCTCAGGTTTGTAGCCCTCGCCGGTGATGGTCAGTAAGCTGCGATCCACGTACATCTGCACGGCTGTCATCTCGTTCTGGGTCAGGGTACCGGTCTTGTCGGAGCAGATGGCCGTGGCCGAGCCCAGCGTCTCGACGGCCGGCAGCTTGCGGATCAGGGCATTGCGTTTGACCATCTCCTGCATGCCCAGGGCCAGCGAGATGGTGACCACGGCGGGCAGCCCTTCGGGTACGGCGGCGATGGCCAGGCTGACGGCTACCATAAACATGTTGATCAGCGTCGGGACCGTTCCCGGATAGGCGAGATAGGCCCGCAGTCCCTCGCTGACGAGGATGCCCAACTCTGTGTCGCGCACGACCCCGATCAAGCCCACTGCGGCACAGATGATGAGGGTGATTACACCCAACGTCCGTCCCAACTGGTCCAGCTTGACCTGCAGCGGCGTCGGCTCTTCCTCGTAGGACTGGATCATCTCGGCAATGTGGCCAATCTCGGTCTGCATGCCTGTATTCACGACCAGGCCCCGGCCGCGCCCGTAGGTCACCACGGTACTCATGTAGGCCATGTTGTGCCGGTCGCCCACCGTCGCCTCAGCGTCAAAGGTATCCGCGGCATCTTTGCCCACCGGGACCGATTCTCCCGTAAGCGCCGCCTCCTCGATGCGCAGGTTCACGCTCTCGACCAGGCGCACGTCAGCCGGTACATAGTTGCCAGTCTCCAGGACCACCACATCGCCGGGCACCAACTCGGGAGCCGGCACCGTGATCAGGTGGCCGCCGCGAAACACCTGGGCGTTGGGTGCGGCCAGCTTTTTCAGGGCGGCCAGCGACTCCTCGGCGCGGCCCTCCTGTACCACGCCCAGGATGGCGTTGAGGATGACGATGGTCATGATGGCGATGGCATCGATGAATTCGGTTGTCTCGCCCGAGTGGGTATATTGCTGCCAGCCAATGAGGGCCGAGACGACGGCGGCGACGATGAGGATCAGAACCAGGAACTGGTTGAACTGATCCAGCAACATCCGCCAGAAACTGCGCGGTGGCGCTTCATCGAGTTCATTTCGCCCGAACCGGGCCCGCTGCTGGCGAACCTGGTCCTCGGTCAGGCCCCGCTGAAGGTCACTCTGCAGGACAGCCGCGGCCTCGGCCGCACTCATCGTATGCCAAATCAGGTTGTCTGGTGCCATCTCTATGCAAGGCTCCCAACAGAATAGTCCGCGTCCCAATCCACAGACGCGGACTATTATAACAGTTTTTGTAGGGAGGGCCAATCCTGGCGATACCTCGTGTTTAGTCCATGCGCGGCCGCTGCCAGATCAGAGAAGAGACCACCACCATCACGACCAGCGCGAGACATGTTTCGTGGTGCGTGTTTCGCTGTTCATCCCTCGTCCGTCGTCCTACAGCGGCTTTTCGTAGACGCGATACGTCTTGTAGATCTCGCCCCCCAGGCGATCGATGATGCGGTTCATCATGTCGTTGGATTCCAGAATCCACGACATCTCGCAGCGCAGGTAGCCCTTGCGGAAGGCGGACCGCGCCGTCTCGACGTACAGCAGGGCGTCGATGCCCATGCCGCGGTACTCGGGCACCACGCCCAGGATCAGCGTCCGCAGCGAATCCACCTTGCGCCGGTACCACAGGAACTTGGCCAATGTCCAGGGCAGGCTCCAATTGTTGGGTTGCGGTCGGGCCTTGACCATGGCCTGGTACACGTTAGGGATAGTGATGCCCACACCCGCCGGCTTGCCGTCCACCAGGGCAAAGACGACCAGGTCAGGATCGAGGATCATTTTGAGCTCCTTGGCCAGGTGCTCGATCTCGTGGTCGGTGAAGGGCACAAAGCCCCAGTTCACCTCCCATGCCTCGTTGTAGACGGCCTTGGCCAGCAGCACATCAGCATCAAACTGCTTCATATTCAGGGGCCGGACCTCCAGGTCCTCCCGCTGCTTGGCCTGCTCGGCCACGCGGATGAACTTGCGCGGCAGCTTTTGCACGTCGAGGTCAAAGATGTTGGTCAGAAGATCCCAGGCGTACAAGTCCTGGGCCTTTTGGAAACCGGAACCTTCGACCAGGCCCTGGTAGTACCTGGGGTTGTACATCATCATCACCACGCGCGGCTCGTCAAAACCGTCGACCAGCAGGCCGACCTCTTCGTTCTGCGAGGGGTTTTCGGGCCCGCGGATGGCGTCCATGCCCTGCTCCCGCAGCCAGCCCGAGGCTGCATCAAACAGCGCATCGGCTACAGCCTGGTCATCGATGGTCTCAAAGAAGCCAAAAAAGCCGACTTTGTCCCCGTGGATCTGGTTGTGGCGGTGGTTGACGTGGGCGCTGATGGTACCCACAAGCTCCTCACCGCACTTGGCCAGGAAGAGCTGCTGATCGGCATGCTCCCAGAAGGGATGTTTGCCCGGGGTGAGCAGGGCCAGGTGGTCCATAAAGATGGGCGGTACCCAGAGGGGATCGTCCTTGTAGATGCGCCAGGGGAACTTGGCGAATTCCTTGCGCTGGTCCTCGCTGGTGACGGGGATGATGCGAACATCGGATGCTGTCATGGGTTGTCTCCTCTCCCTGGTCCTATCGTGGCAGGACTCAGTACCCTACGCCTGGCGCCGCTGCTGTGCTGGCTGTGCGTGCCAGTAGGGATTATACTCGAAAAGCGGGGGCAGGGCAAACGGGCACTGGCGGGCTATGGGGAAAGATTCACCGCGAAGGTGCAAAGAGCGCCAAGTACCCTTATACCATTGCTCGAGCCAGATCACGGATCTGGCGGTTCAAGACCGGTGGACGCTACACGCCTGATGTTCCCGCATGCTTTTGGCGGGAATCCATGCCACCGGCAACCGTCACCGCGAAGCCATCGAACGAGTTTCCGCCAAGGCCCCTCAGCCTGAGTTCGGCAGGACGTTCCATCAAAGACACCGATTTCTCGCTCTGGTCGATGTTGAACAAGCCAGGAGGAAGGTGCCTGTTTGACTTTTTGGCAGCCACAGGCTAGAATGACAACACCAGTGTATGCTTGAGACTGATGGTTTGAATGCAAAGGTCGCACTGGCTCTTCCAGGCCAGCGCGAGACCAGAAACCGTTGGACTATGGCGAGCACCGCCTGCTTCACGGCGGTACGGTTGAGTCACCATGCCAACGCTCAGCTTAGGATATGCACTAGGGCACCAAGGAGAGGAACAGAGGAGCCATGCGAGCGGTCATCCAGCGCGTGCAGAAAGGACAGGTTGCCGTTGAGGGCAAGCCCATCGGCGCCATTGGTCCGGGTCTGGTCATTCTCCTGGGAGCCGGCCACGGCGATGGTCAGGCTGAGGCCAGCCGCCTGGCGGCCAAGATCGCCAACCTGCGCATCTTTTCTGACGGCGAGGGGAAAACCAACCTCTCCATCCTCGACGTGGGCGGTGAGGCCCTGGTAATTTCCCAGTTCACCTTGTACGCCGACTGCCGCAAAGGCCGGCGGCCCAGCTTTGTCCACGCCGCTCCGCCCGACGTTGCCGCCCCCCTCGTGGACGATTTCGCCAGCCAGTTGCGGCAGGCCGGCATCGGCCGCGTTGCCACCGGCGAGTTTGGGGCCTCGATGCTCGTAGAGATTCACAATGATGGTCCATTTACCATCATTTTGGACACGGACGATCTCAATCGCTAGTGGGGCCGTGCTCCCAACCATGGAAAGGAGATGGGCAGATGATCACATTGACCGAGGCGGCGGCGAACCAGCTACAAAGCCTGCTCGCGCAGAAAGACCTGCCGGATCAGGGCCTGCGGGTCTTTGTTCAAGCTGGCGGCTGCGCTGGCTTCCAGTATGGGATGAGCTATGAAAATGCGGCCCGGGAAGACGATGCCGTCATTGAGAACGAGGGGGTCCGGCTCTTTGTCGATCCTTTCAGCGCTCAGTTGTTGGCTGGGGCTCGCATCGACTACCAGGATACCCTGATGGGCACCGGTTTTCAGGTGGACAATCCCAACGCTGTAGCCTCTTGCGCCTGCGGCATTTCTTTCCGTACCGAAGGCAGCAGGAAAGTGGAAACGACCTGCAACCAGTGATCCTGAAAGGCAATGTGTAGACCACGGGGGGAAGGATGGGATTTTATCAGCAGTTGGAAGGGGCAGCCAAACGGAACCAGAGTCTGCTCTGCGTCGGGCTGGATCCAAGGCCAGAGCGCCTGTCGGCTGGGGATGACCTTTTCAGCTTCAACCAGCGGGTCATAGACGCCACGCGGGACCTGGTCTGTGCCTACAAACCAAACTTTGCCTTTTACGAGTCTGCGGGCCCGGAGGGGCTGGAGGCCCTGCGCCGGACCGTGGCCTATGTCCACAACACCGCCGGTGTGCCGGTCATTTTGGACGCCAAGCGGGGTGATATCGGTTCTACAGCGGAGGCGTACGCCCGCGCGGCCTTTGAGGTCTGGGGCGCTGATGCCCTCACAGTGAACCCCTACCTGGGGAGCGATTCAGTAGCCCCGTTTACCGCCTACGCGGAGCGGGGCGTTTTTCTGCTATGCCACACCTCGAACCCGGGAGCGACCGACCTGCAGACCCTCCCTTGCCCTGACCGGCCGCTGTACGAGATTGTGGCCGAAAAGGCTGCAGTCTGGGACACGGGACTTGTCGTAGGTGCGACCTATCCCCAAGCCCTGGCCCGTATCCGCGCCCTGGCTCCCGAGGCATGGATCCTTCTGCCCGGCGTCGGTGCTCAAGGCGGCGACCTGGAGGCGGCGTTGGGAGCTGGACTGCGTACAGATGGCTTGGGCGTGGTTGTGAATGCTTCGCGGGGAGTCATCTATGCCGGCGATCCCCGCCAGGCGGCTTGGGACCTGCGCCGGCAGATAAACGCCGCGAGACCGAGTGTCGTAGCCGAAGGCGCTGGTTCTGATGTATCCTGGCCAACTCCCCACGCGGTACGCTCATCAAAAGCCGAGTTGGCCCTGGCCCTGGCCGACATCGGCGCCGTCAAGTTCGGCGAGTTCACCCTGGCCTCGGGCAAGAAATCTCCGATCTACATCGACCTGCGGTTGCTGGCTTCCCACCCCGATGTTCTGCGCCAGGTTGCCCACGCCTATACGCGGCTGATAGAGGAGATCTTGGCGATTGGGGATGCAAAAGCGGCCCGGAGCCTGGATGGGCTTCGCCTGGCTGCCATTCCCTACGCGGCGCTACCCATCGGTACGGCAGTAGCGCTGGAGCTGGGCTTGCCCATGATCTACCCCCGCAAAGAGGTCAAAGCTTACGGCACCGCGCAGCAGATCGAGGGCAGATATAACCCGGGCGAGCGGGCCGTGGTACTGGACGATCTGATCACTACCGGTGGAAGCAAGCTGGCAGCCATCGAGCCACTGGAAGCAGCCGGGCTGGAGGTTCAGGATGTCGTGGTACTCATTGACCGCGAGGAGGGTGGGCGTGAGGAATTAAGAGACGCCGGCTACCGGCTGCATACAGTACTGTGCCTGGGCGAAATTCTGGATCTGTTGGTCGAAGCAGGACGAATCAGCAAGACGCAGCAACGTCAAGTCCTGGCCATCTTGAGAGGTTGAGGCAGGCATCTTCTGCAAGGTTCTTCTGCAGACATCTTCTGCAAGGTTCTTCTGCAGACATCTTCTGCAAACTATTTCTGCCGGCATCTACTCGCCAATTGCATCGAGGATGGCCTGAGCCATCTGGGCAGGCGTCAGTCCATGGTGCTCCAGCAATTCGTCGGCAGTCCCCGATTGCCCGAACGTATCTCGTACACCCAAACGGAGCAAGGGGGGCGTGCCCCGAACCTCGGAGAGTGTCTCCGCAACAGCACTGCCCAAGCCGCCACTGACCCAGTGCTCCTCCATCGTCACACCAAGTTCCTTGCCGCCAGCGGCGGCGAGGATTGCTTCTGTGTTCAATGGTTTGATCGTGGCCACATTCAGTACGGTGGACTCGAAGCCCTGACCTGCCAGAATTTCCGCGGTATCTATGGCAATGGCGGTCATGATGCCCGTGGCATAGATGGCGATGCTGTCCCCCTCGCGCATCACGGGAACCGCACCGATTCGGAACCGGTAATCCTCGCCAAAGATGATGGGTGTCGGGTACCGCCCCAGACGGATGTATGCCGGCGTTGTGATCTCGGCTGCTGCCAATATGGCCTTGTAGGCTTCGGTGGCATCGGCAGGAACCAGCACGGTCATGCCTGGCAGCAGTCGGGTCAACGCAATGTCATCGAGAGATTGGTGGGTGGCACCATCGGGGCCCTGGGTCAGGCCAGCACTGACGCCAACGATTTTGACATTCTCCTGCCCGTAACTGAGCTGGAGCCGGATCTGATCGTAGGCGCGGCCCGGGATGAACATGGCAAAGGAGGTGGCAAATACGGTCAGGCCGGTGGCGGCCATGCCGGCCGCGGTGCAGACCATGTCGGCCTCGGCAATACCCATGTCAAAAAATCTCTCCGGGTGCGCCTGCCCAAAATCGTAGGTCTTGTTTGACCGCTGGAGGTCAGAGTCCAGCACGACAATATCCTGGCGCTGGCGGCCTAGCTCTAGCAAGGCTTCACCGTACGCGTCGCGCGTCTCTACCCTGTCGCCCGGCTTCCACCTTATCATGCTACCTCCTCGTCCGGTGCCAGCAGCCGCATGGCTTCTGCCCACTGCTCCTCGGTGATGGCGGCATTGTGGAACTGAAACTTGCCTTCCATGAATGAGACCCCTTTGCCCTTGACCGTCTTGGCGATAATCACCGTAGGCTTGCCCTTGACGACCTCAGCCTCGTCCAGCGCGTCACAGATCTGGCGCAGGTTGTGCCCGTCCACGGTTATTGCCTGCCAACCAAACGCTTCCCATTTTGGAGCCAAGGGCTCTAGCTGTTTGGCCTCGTCCACCTGGCCCTGACTCTTTAGGCTATTCCTGTCCACGATGGCGCACAGGTTGTCGAGCCGGTGGGTCGAACTCCCCATTGCTGCTTCCCAGACCTGGCCCTCGTGCAGCTCACCGTCGCCCAAGAGGCAGTATACCCGGATGCCCAGTTTGCGGATCCGGGCCGCCATGGCGATCCCGTTGGCAAACGACAACCCTTGGCCCAACGATCCGGTGCAAGCCTCAAGGCCCGCTGTCATGCAGGCATTGGGATGGCCTTGGAGGACGCTGCCCATCTGCTTCAGAGTAGCCAAGTCCTTCATGGAAAGGACGCCCATCTTGGCCAGGGCTGCATACTGTGTCGGGACCGTGTGCCCCTTGCTCATCACGAAACGATCTCGATCGTCCCACGCGGGATCGGATGGATCATAGCGCATTTTGTAAAAATACAGAGCGGTGATCAGCTCCACGATGGACAGGGAGCCGCCAAAATGATGAGGCTTGTCCGCACCCATCATCCTGATAATGTGGTAGCGCAGCTCGCGGGCGGTAGCCTCAAGCTCGGCCAGCTTGCGATCGTCAACCATTGGGTTGCCTCCAACCTCTTTTTCCCTTCACCTGGGGAGAGATTCTCAATCCACTGGATACAGCAGGATCTTGTGCGCTTCCAGCGCTTCGAGCTTGTGGAAAGCTTCTTCCCAGCGGGTGATGGGCCAGATCTCGCTGATCAGAGACTCGGTATCGATCTTGCCCTGGCTCATCAACCCGAGACAGGTTTCCCAGGTCGTCCAGGTATGGCTGAAGGCGCCTTGATAGGTGACGACTTTGGCCACGATCTCGTCCA
This sequence comes from uncultured Chloroflexia bacterium, assembly GCA_963700285.1. Classification (GTDB taxonomy): domain Bacteria; phylum Chloroflexota; class Anaerolineae; order JAAYZQ01; family JAAYZQ01; genus CAWANP01. The sequence goes on from CAVOXA010000010.1 coordinate 1,986,876, forward strand.
GGGTCAGGTTCACAGGCTGCAAGGACCAACCTATCTTGGTGATCTGTCCATTCTGGCGGACGATCTCCAGCGACTGCTGAATTGCTGGCGGCACGCCGGCGGCATCAATCACCAGGTGCGCGCCCAGCCCGTCTCCAAGCCCCTGGACGACCTCCACCGGGTCCTGCTCGCCTACATCGACCGTGATATCGGCGCCAAGTCTGGCAGCTAGCTCGAGCCGGGCGCCATCTCGCTTCGTACCAGTGACCACAATGGTTCCGGCGCCCGAGAGCTTGGCCACCTGGAGCGCAAACAAGCCTACAGGCCCGGGGCCGATGATGACCACGACGTCACCCGGGGTTACGCGGCTCTTCTCAGCAACGGCGTTATAGGCCACGCAGATCGGCTCGGTCATTGCCGCGGCTTGGTAGCTTACCCCATCGGGGAGATGGTGGAGCCGGAGATACTTGGCCCGGACATACTTGGTAAAGGCCCCATCCACGGCAAAGCCGAAGGCTCTTCGCTCCGGGCAGACGTTGTACGAGCCTGAACGGCAGAGGGCACAGACGCCGCAGGTTTCGGCCGCGGTTTCGCAGGTTACCCGGTCGCCGGCGGCAAAGCCCTTGACCTGCGACCCGACCTCTACGATCTCCCCTGACCATTCGTGCCCCAAGATGACGGGTGGGCGGGCAAGAAGGGTAAGCTGGCCGTGGTACATGTGTGGCTCGCTGCCACAGATCCCGCAGTACTTGACCTCAACCAGGCATTCCTCTGGGCCGATGGAGGGTACCGGAACATCGCGGATCTCAACGGACTTGTCGATCTTGTCATAGAGGACAACTGCTTTCATGAGTTCAATCCCCTTCGTCTTTTGTCTAAGCCGCCGTCCAGCCGCCATCCACGTAGAGGACATGGCCCGTAATAAAGTTGGACGCCGGCGACGCCAAAAAGACCGCAGCGCCGAAAAGATCCCAGATCTGGCCAACCCGGCCCATAGGGATGCGGCTCAGGACCCATTCGCGCGTAGGCGGATCGTCGAGCATAAAGGCGTTCAGGTCCGTGCGGATGAATGTCGGGGCGATGGCATTGACATTGATGCCCTTTTGGGCCCACTCGATGGCCAGTGACTTGGTCAGAAGGTTGATCGCCCCCTTGCTGGCCGGGTAGGCCGGATCATTGGCCCGGCCCTGCATGCCCCGCACCGAGGACATGTTGATGATCTTGCCCTGTTTCTGGCGGAGCATGACCTTGCCCACTTCTTTGCAGCAGAGGAAGGTGCCTTCCAGATTCACACGGATAATCTTGCGCCATTCCTCCATGGGGAACTCGATGGTCGGTTTGAGGCTTACGATGCCCGCCGAGTTCACCAGGATGTCAATGCGCCCAAACTCGTCGAGCATGCTGCTGGACCATCGACTGAACCTGCGCCTCGTCGGTGATATCGACGGCAAGTGGCAGGGCGCGCCGTCCTAGTGAACGGATCTCCTCGGCCACGGCTTCCACGTCAGCTAGCGTGCGGCTGACCGGGGTCACGTGGGCGCCCGCTGCTGCCAGGGCCAGGGCGATGCCGCGCCCCAGACCACGGCTGCCCCCGGTGACAACGGCTACCTTATCGGTCAGCGAAAACAGACCGGGAACGGCCTCAAGTTTTTCGCCAGGTATCTTTTCCATCCTCCCCTCCAAATAGTAGGAGCGAGGTCTCCCCGGCAGAACCTGTGCACCTCAACGCTCTATTGTCCTTCGTAAAACGTTGCCTTGCGCGTTCCGTATTCGGGATGCCTCGCTCCTGGATTGCGAAAGCCTCTACGGCTCGTCCTAATCCTCCAGCACGGCCACAGCCCGGATGGGTGAGCCGCTGCCGTTGCGGATCTTGAGCGGCAAGCCGATGAACTGGAAGCGCTTGCCTACCACCGGTCGCAGGTCGCCCAGATTCTCGATGTTCAGCGTCTGCATTTCGCGGCAGACCTGGTGTGCTGGGTAGCTCGTGGTCCCGGCGCAGTCGTGGCTGGGCGCATCCTGGCCGATGTTGATCGCTCCCGAGCCATAGATGATACTCGGCGGCCTCGCGGCTCAGCCCTGGATAGTCGGTCAGCCAGGCGTCGGTGCCCCAGGTTCGCACATAGTGGCCCGAGTACATGAGTACCGTGTCGCCCTTGCGGATGTCCAGGCCGTGCTTGTCTAGCGCGGCTTTGATGTCCGCCACCGTGTACTCGGTCTTGGGCGGGATGTGCGACAGGTCGATACAGATGCCCCCGGTGTAGAACCAGTCAAGGGGGATCTCGTCGATGGTGGGCGCGCCCGGGGAGGGATCGATGTGGCTGATCGAGTCTACGTGGGTCGTGACCGTGGGTGCTCATCTCGATCTTTTCGGCCGTATAGCTATAGTTCTCGGTGAACCGACCAGACTTGACCGTCTCTTCGTGGGTGGCCACGACAGTGACCTCGGTCTCAGGATGACCCGGCCAGACCGGCGGCGCCCGTGTAGATTTCCTGGCTCAAGTCAATCAGCTTGTAGCCCATACATTTCCTCGCTTTCATATGCGTCAATCCATCCTCACCAGGTTGCCATCCCTGGATGGAAGGGAGATCTCATCCTTCTCCTTGAAGGAGAGACTAGGCGAGGGTGAGACCCCAATGCTTCGATGATTGGCAGCTTTGCCGGAGCCTCACCCTCCCCCAGCCCCTCCTTCGGGGGGCTTGACCTCAAACTGTCTGGATGATCTCCAGCGACACACCATCTGGGTCAAAGAAGTAGGTCCAGCGCCAGCCTTCCATCGGGCCAGCGGGAATCGTCGCCGGCGGCGCGGTAAAACGCACACCGTGCGTCCAGCATCCGCTGGTACACGGCGTCGATGTCCTCCACCTGGAAGGCGATGTGCATCGCTCCGACATCGTTGTTGCTGCGATCGTAGGGCCGGCCCTTGGCGGTGACATACTCGATCAACTCTACCTGGGCCTCGTCCAGCCCGCAGGATGGCCAGTTTGACCTTGGCCTTGGCTACGCCCAGTGCCTTGGAGCGATCGTCGCCGCTGCGCTCGCTCTCCTCGGTCATCACCAGTTCCAGGCCCAGTACGTCGCGGTAGAACGCGATAGATCGTTCCAGGTCGCTGACAGTGATGCAGGTGTGATGGACGCCCTTGATCATAACTGTCTCCAAAGATCCTCCAGGTCTGGGGAGACGGGGCAGCTGGCGCCACCCCGTCTTTTCGTCTGTCCAGGCTGGCCTAGAGACCGATCTTGTCTCCAAGATCCTCAACCCAGTCTCCGACCTTGTCTACCAAGGCTTCGATGGGATGATCGGCACGCTCTTTCTCTTCCAGTGCCCGCAGAACCACCTCGGGTGAGGCCGGGTACTGGTCGATCCAGACGCCGATTGCGTCGTGGATGGCGGCCATGATGGCCGGCGGTGGCCCATTGGTCGATCCTTCGGAAAAGCCCTTGGCACCTTTGACGCCCATTGGGTGCGGGACTTCCTCAATAGCCCCACAGGAACTCGTCCGGATAGTCCATAAAGGTGGGCAGGGCATAGTCCGAAAAGTTCTCTGGCGCCCAGTCGGCATTCGGGATAGTAGGGGTAGGCGTTCTCGATGAGGGCCGTACCCAGACCGCAGTGCATGCCGCCGGTGATCTGCTGGCGCACCAGCAGCGGGTTGACCGCCTTGCCGACCTCCCACACCTGGGTCATCTTGGTCACATCGACCACGCCGGTTTCTGTGTCGACCTCGACCTCGACGACGCAGGCGCCAAAGGAGATGGCACCGACAGCAGGCATCGCGCCTGTCTCCGGGTCATGGGCGTGGAACCGGGCCGGCTGCCAGGCTCCCGTGCCCACCAGCAGGGCCGGATCGTGCACCGCCGCCGAACATGGACGCTCCGCCGACCTCAGCCAGCGTCATCGAGCGGCCTTCGGGCAGCACCCTTGACAAAGACCTTGCCGTCTGCGTATTCTAGGTCGTCCGGGTGTGCCTCCAGCAGGTCTGCGGCGTACTCGCGGATCTTTTTCTTTAGGTCCTCGGCGGCATTTTCCACCGCGTGAGGGTCGATCAGCGTCACACGACTGGCAAAGCTGCCCAGGCTCAGCGGGGCAAAGTCGTCGGCAAAGTTGCTGGCAAAGATGTTCTCGATGGGCACTTCCATGCAGTCGGCCGCGAACTGGCGGAGGATGGTGGTCGAGCCCTGGCCCAGGTCCACGGCGCCGACCAACAGGACCAGGGTGCCATCGGGTTTGAGTTGGATTGCTGCATTGCTGGGATCGCCTGCTCCCTTGTTGCCGCTGGGATGCAGAACGCAGAGCCATCCCGACACCTTTCTTTTTCATCGCTGCTACCTCCCTCGTGAACTCATGGCCAGGAGATGCTCTGGCAGCTCGATCCCGGCCAGCTCGGCGGCGGCCTTCATGGCCTCCAGCGCCCCGGCGCCCCGGACCTCGTAGCGCGAAATGCCAATGTCGCCATCGCGCCAGGCATTGATGAAGCGCAGTTCCCACTGATCCATGCCGATGGCTTCGGCGACCTTGCTCATCTGCATTTCCATGGGGAACTGGCCGTTCATGATCGTAAAGCCGCGCATTGAGCTGGAGCCGGCCTTGTTGGTGAGAACACACTGGCCGTCCATCCGCATGTTGGGGATGTGGTACGGGCCACAGGCAAACATCCCACCCTTTTCCACGCCGTAGGGCGAGAAGCCGCCATAGGCGCCGGCATCGTGCCACATCTTGATATGGTTGGCCGTGAGCCGTCCATCCTTCTTGACGCCTGTCTTGTACTCCAGGACAAAGACACCGCGCTTGGTCGAGTAGAGCAGGTCCTCGCGGCGGCTCATGCGGTACTTGACCGGCCTTCTGAACTTGATGCGCCGCCAGACCGGCAAAGTGGTCGGCGTGGATGTGGTTCTTGCCGCCAAAGCCACCGCCGACGATGCCGCCGATGTAGCGGATCTGGCTCATGGGCAGGTCAAAGATGGCGGCCAACTGCCCCAACTGGAAGTAGAGGCACTGGCTGTGGGTGTGGATCGCCAACCGCTCGGCATCGTCAAAGTAGGCCACCGAGACCATCGGTTCCATGGCGGCGTGATCCTGCTCGCCGGTCTGGTAGCGACCTTCGACGATATAATCCGCCTCGGCGAAGCCCTGCTTCACGTCGCCGACGTACATGACGCGCGTCGTCATGCCGGGCCCATATTCCCAAAGGTTGCTCTTCAGGTCGGGCCGGACGAGCGGGGCATCGGGCTCCATGGCCTTGAACATGTCAAAGACTGGCTCTTGCTCCTCGATGTCCAGCTTGACCTTTTCCAGGGCTTCCTGCAGGTGTCTTCGTCCACGGCCACGACCAGCGCGATGTCCTCGCCTTTGTAGGCGGATGTACTTGTCGGCCAGAACCGGCTGATCGCCACATGCGCCGTAGCAGCTTGGCCCCGGGGATGTCATCGGCGGTTACGAATCCGACCACACCAGGCATCTTTTCCGCTGCCGAGAAGTCGATGCTGCGGATGATCCCCTTGTGGACCGGGCTGCGCAGGGCCTTGGCATACAGCATGCCGGGGAGCACAAAGTCGTCCACAAACTTGGTCTGGCCCTTCACCTGCCCGATTCCGTCGTACCGTGGCATTGCCTTACCAACGTATTCGGTCATGGTTCCTACTCCTTATACTCGCCAGCGGCCACTGCCTGGATCGCTTCGACGACCTCTTCGTAGCTTCCGCAGCGACACAGGTTGCCGGACATGTAGATCCGGATCTCGTCCCGGGAGGGATTGGGATTGCTGATCCAGCAACGCCTTGGCGCTCATGAGCATTCCTGGGGTGCAAAAGCCGCACTGGAAGGCGCCATGCTCGTGGAACGCCTTCTGCAGTGGATGCAATTCTCCATCGGCACTCAGGCCCTCGACCGTCAGGACCTGCCTTACCAGCGACCGTCAGAGCGATGGTCAGGCAGGAGCGGACCGGTTCGCCGTCGATGAGGACGGTGCAGGTACCACAGTCGCCGTCGTCGCAGCCGCGCTTTGGACCTGTCACGCCGAGTTTCTCCCGGAGGACGTCAAGGAGCGTCTCGGTAGGCGTGACGATGACATCCACCGGGGAGCCGTTCAGGGTAAATGATAGTATCTGTTTCATGGTTGCTTCGCCTCCTTGCTCGCCTAAACGCCAGCAGCCTGGGCCAGAGCCCGGGCAACGAGCGCCGTCGCCGCCTTGCTCGCGGTACCAGGCCGTGGCACGCTGGTCGTCGATGGGGCTGCTCTCGGCGACCGCCTGTGGCAGCGCACTCGGCGATCAATGCCTCGTCGAGCGCCTTGCCCTTGATCATTGCCTCGGCCTTGGTGCAGCGCAATCGGCGTCGGCGCCATCGACCCAAGCACAATGCGTGCATCCTTGCAGACCTTGCCGTCCATTTCCAGCCGCACCGCCGCGGATGCGATGGAGCAGGTCTGGGCCTTGCGCAGCCCGATCTTTTTGAATACAGCCTTGCCTGCGAGCAGCGGCACGTGGATCTCGACGATCAGCTCATCTGGCGTGCGCACCGTCTCCCCAGGCCCGGTGAAAAAGTCCTTGACCGGCACCACCCGCTCGCCCTCGGCGCTGGCCAGGAGCACTTCGGCATCCATGACCATAAGCGATGGGATCAGGTCCCCGGCTGGCGAAGCGGTCCCCAGGTTGCCGCCGATGGTAGCCACAGTGCGGATGGCCGGGCTGCCATGGGTCTTGGCCGCATCCGCGAGCACGCGGAATTTCTGGCGATCAGAGTCGCTGGCGATCAACTGGGCTGCCAGTCGTGCCGGCACCGATCACCAGCTTTCCGTCCTCTTCTTTGATATAGTCCAGACCCAGCCCGCCGATGTAGAGCAGTGCGCCTGGCTTGATCTCGTAGTAGTTGAGCTGCGGCCACGAGATCGGTGCCGCCAGCCAGGATCGCCGCCTTGTCGCCGTGCTCGGCGAGCAGTTTGACCGCTTCGCCGACTTCGGTCGGCGCGAAATAGCTGACTTCTCTCATGAGTAAACCCTCCGTTTCTCACCATAGAGTCTTTCCGAGTGTTCACTTGAGTCTTGCCACCTTCCAGGTTCGATGCCTCTTAACCTCCTCTCTTCCCCTTCCTTGGGGTGCTGGCCACCTCGGTTCGTTTGCTGCATAGCCAGGATACCTGGCAACTGCTCGTTAGCTACCTAGCCTGTGCGGGGGAACGAGTTCGACTTGTACATGGTGGTGGACGAGATTGCCTCGGCATCGATAACCGATTATCGATTGTTCTTCCATTCAGGCCAGATTCTACCACAAGCCGTCAGAGGTGTCAAATAGACTGGCAGGGCAGTTGCATATCGTTTTCGGTGGGAATCGCACTGTGGGCAGACCTCCCGGCGATGAAGCCGCTTCGCTACCAAGTCGACCGGACTACAGAGCAACGCCCCATGATACTGGGGCTTCAGGGCCGGTTCGCTGTTCTCCAGCCGGCCTCAACTGAATGGCAACTAGAGTGCTCTTTGTCCCCGGATCGGGTATTTTGGAGCGATACAATGAGGGCTCGCGCGTGCCTCGAGTTGCTGCGGTATTCGGGGACATGGCCGCGCGGGAGCACGTCAGCTTCCACAGCTCCCGCACGGCGGTGTTCGAAGTTTAGGCTTCTGCCGGGACTTTGGCTTCGGCTTCGTCCGGGGCCTCGAATTTCTGGTAGAATTTGCCCCACAGGCCGTAGAGCCAGACCGTCAGCCAGCCGTTGAGGAAACCGAATGCCATCGACAGGGCTACCAGGATGGTCACTGTCACGTAATCTCCGGGGACAGCGAACTCCTGCGCTGGCCACCAGTAGAAATACGCTGCAAAGAAAAGGCCAGCCCCCTGAAAATAGGCTGGCACAGAGGAAATGGGTTTGACCCGCTCAGCTAACAGGATGATCAGAGCGGCCCAGAACGCCACTGAGAGCGTCAGGGACCAGACCCCCAGGCCGGGCGTCGCCAGGAACTGCACGATGATGGCGATGGCAAACAGCTCACCCAGGATGAAACACAGTGCTCCCCACAGGCCGGTCTTCAGAGTGCCGCCCAGCAAGAAGTAGAGTGCCCAGCAGGTGAAGCTCACAAACACAATCAACTGGGAAACATAGGCCGAGACCAGCATGAGGGGCAGTACCAGCAGAAAGATGATGATCGGATGGGCGAGTACATTCAGCAGTTTCATGAAGCAATTCTCCTTTCTTGTTGACCTAGATACTTTTGCTCAACAAATCTCCACTCTGTGAGGTTTTTCCCTCCTTCCAGACCATGGATCGGCCAGAGCAAGATGGACGCCTGCCAGGTCCAGTCCTGCTTGCCCCCTTGGCCATCGCAACTGCAGTGGTGCTAGATGTCAGATACCCATGGGTCAAGTTTCTCGCCATCGATAATCGATAATCGAGAACTTGAGGCCAATTGTACCACACACCGGATCTACTGTCAAGTCGACGAACCGAACGATGGGGTTCACATTTCGGTGGGAGAGCCGCCAGTGCCTGGGCCAGGTGTTGTGCCGCGAGGTGTGATGCTCGATCGATGCAGCAGAATGCTCGGCCATGGTATTCTCCGTGCCTCTTCACGAGGAAAGCGCAACCATGTAACTTTGTCGAGCCATACTCGAGTTTAGATGCAATTTCCCCACTGGATTGGTTCCTGTGCCAGCGATTTGAGCTTGAGGCAAAGATCTGGCAGGTTTGGGCCGGACCGGCAGTATCATCCGACCGTGTCGCCCTTGGATGACGCAGATTCCTGCAACCGGTGCAACAAACCTGTCAGATCTGATCACATTCAGAACTCCCGGTCCTTGCGCCGCGCAGGACGAGCTAGGCACATCTGTTGACAGTCTATTCAGTCTGGCGTACAATCAGCCAGAATCCCTGGGACAGATGGTGGACAGGAGGTTAGCCGTGAAAGCGCTCGTCAAATATGCCAGCGGGGAGGGTAATGTCGACCTCCTTGATGTAGCTGAGCCAACTCCGGGACCGGGTCAGGTCAAAATCGAGGTGAAAGCTGCCGGTGTCTGCGGTTCGGACCTGCATATCTATCACGACGAGATTGCCATCTCCGTCGAACCGCCAGTCATCATCGGACATGAGTTTTCAGGGGTAGTTGTCGGGGTCGGCAGCGGTGTTAAGGATCTCGGCGCGGGCGACCGGGTTACCTGCGAGACGACGGCCTGGTCCTGTGGCCAGTGCCTGCAATGCCGCCTAGGGCACCACAATATGTGTGCCAACCGCAAGGTCGTGGGTTATGCTGTGGATGGCTGTTTTGCCCGGTATTGCCTGGCCAACGAGCATCAGGTCCATCTTTTACCGGACAATGTGGGTTTTGTTGCTGGCGCCCTTACCGAGCCGTTGGCCTGCTGTGTTCACGCCGTGCTCGAGTTGACGACCATATCGGCCGGCGACGTCGTGGTCATCACCGGCCCTGGTTCTATTGGTCTGCTTTGCCTTCAACTGGCCAAGACCAGCGGTGCTTTTGCGGTCATGTGTGGCACTTCCCAGGATGCTGGGCGGCTGCAGCTGGCTCAGGAGTTCGGTGCGGATCTAGTCGTCAACGTCGAGGCCGAGAATGCACTCGATCTTGTTCACGGACTGACCAGTTCACAGGGAGCCGATCTGTTCTTAGAATGCGCGGGAGCACCACCAGCCGCTCGCCTTGGCCTGGAGATCACGCGTCGTGGGGGACAATATACCCAGGTTGGCCTGTTCCCGGGTCCTTTTGAACTAGATTTCGATACAATCGCCTATAAGGAACTTCGGGTCACTGGTTCCCTGGGCCAGCGCCGGACCTCCTGGGACCGTGCACTCGCTCTCATGGGGCAGGGTCGTGTGGATACCGAGGGTCTGGTTCGCTGTACTCTGCCCCTCACCCAATGGCGTGAGGCATTCCGGCTCTTTGAGGAGAAGGAAGCCCTAAAGATCGTCCTGGAACCTTTGGGCTGAGGGCTGGCAGACTGGCAGGTCAAGCGATAGCACATTACGTCCCGGGATTGACCACAGCGGCAGTTCCTGGCCTACCATACTGCCGCAACGCTAGTCGATAAGCAGGCCCCCATTGACGTCCAAAATCTCGCCCGTGATAAAGCTTGCCTCATCAGAGGCCAGGAATACGACGGCGTTTGCCACGTCTGCCGGCGTGCCTAGCCGCCCCAGTGGGGTCTGCAGCCGGAAGGCTTCGTTCTCTTCCTCGGAAGCGATCTGGATCATGGGGGTGTCGATGCGGCCTGGGGCCACGGCGTTGACAGTGATGCCGTGGGAACCAAGCTCCCTCGCCAACTGCTTGGCCAGGCAAATGACACCGGCCTTGGAGACCGAATAGTGGGCGCCGGCTAGCCTGCCCCCAGTTTTCCCAGCCGAAGAAGCCATGTTGATGATCCGGCCTTCACCCTGACGGATCATGGCAGGGAGCACTGCCTGGCAGCAGAGAAAAGCCCCCTTGAGGTTCACGGCCAACAGGCGGTCCCACTGTGCTTCAGTGATTTCTTCAAAGGGCAAGACCTCGTAGATACCGGCATTGTTGACCAAGATGTCAATCGTTCCCCATTGGTCACATACCTCAGAGACGACATCCTGGATCTGCTGCCGGTTGGTCACATCCATCTGGAATGCCCGGGCCTCGCCGCCTGCAGCCTTGATCTTGACCATCGCGTCGTCGAGGAGCGAGCTATCGATTTCGCACACAGCGACATGTGCTCCCTCCCGGGCGAAAGCCATGGCGATGCCCAGGCCAATGCCACGGCCTGCCCCGGTGACGATGGCCACCCTGCCTTCCAAGCGCATATTCCCGACCTCATGCCTCAAGGCTCTGCAAGAGACCTTTCCCGTGCAGCGCCCTCCAAGTTATTCTTCTATCAGGTGATCCTGTCTGTATTTCTCCGGGATGAAGGGAGGAGCAACCGCAGAGACTACCTTGAGTATCTCTTCCCCATCGTTGATCAATTGGTGGACGGCTTTTGGTGGTACGTAAACAACCATACCGGGCTCCAAAGGAGCTTCTTCGTCGTCTACCAGAATCCGGCCCTTGCCCGACACACAGTAAAAGACTTCTTCCTGGTCGTCGTGGGCGTGGGCGTTGCTGAGAAAGCCCGGGTCAACCGAACTGGTACCCAGCCACAGGTACCGGCTGCCCATGTTTTCGGGCGTGACCAGATGCCGGATAACCCGCTGATGCGGCGGCCCAATGCGGTCGCCCTCAACGTCTTGCTCGCGAATGTATTTCATTGTTTTACCCCCTTACCATCAAGATCTGTCGCTTTTGGGAAGCTAGCCGTTCAAATCGATTATCGATTATCCCATCTTCCATTTTAGCTTTTTTTGTCGAGGTGTCAAGTAGGTAGTACCTTCATACAGGAATTGTCATTCACTTGACAAGAATCGAAATGGTGGTAGAATATGGGCGGAAGAATCGATAATCGTTTATTGAGAGGTCCATGGAGACCAGACATGACTTCCAGACAACTACAAACCGAACCTGCCCATGAGGGTCAACATCTCCCCCGCGTCGTTCTCAGCGACCGGGTTAAAGAGTACATCGTCGACGCGGTTTTGAATGGAGATCTAAAGCCTGGAGAGCGCATCGTCGAAAGCTCGCTGGCCCGCCAGCTTGGCGTAAGCCAAGCTCCGGTGCGCGAGGCCATCCGTGACCTGGTACTGCTTGGGTTCTTGGAGACACAACCCTACAAGGGAACCTCTGTTCGGTCCTTCACGCCTGAGGAGTTGTGGGAGACCTATGCAGTCCGCGCCGCCCTGGAATCCCTTGCAGCCCGTCTGGCAGCCACCCATCTGACCAACGAGGACGTACGGGCGCTGCAGGATATTCTGGACGCGATGATGCTGGCTGCCCGGCGGCAGGATCGAGATGAGCTTGTGGAACTTGACAACCGCTTTCACGAGAAAATCCTGCAGATCTCGAGAAACAAAACGTTGTATCAGATCTGGAAGACGCTGCAGTTTGGAACCTGGACCATTGTCACATACCGGAAAAGTAGCTACGATCCAGAGTATCTGGCCGCACGTCACGAAGAACTGCTCAAAGCCCTCGAGTCGCGCGATCCAGAAAAAGCAATGCACGTAATGCAACACCACATCGAGGACATGGGAAAGCCACCCGATGACATGAATCTTGAAGACAATTGAGCCCGAGTTAGTTCTCTGGTCAGCTCGAGATCCCCGTCCATCCGCGACGGGGGTCTTTGGGTTTCTAAAGGACATTCGCATGGTGGTCCCAGTCGAAAACGCACCCAAACTATGAATCAAACTTGTACGTCATCTGGAGATCGCACTCCAGCAGTGACTGGCAGCCGGCGCCTGTTGGTCGGGTTGTACCTCGCAGTGACCTTCCTGTACTTCATGGCCCTCTACCTCTATATGCCAACCTTGCCCACCTACGTCGCCAGTAAAACAGGTAACCTGGCTCTAGTAGGCGTCATCCTGGCCCAATTTGGCCTGTGGCAGGCCATCATCCGGCTGCCTCTGGGGATAGCCACCGATTGGTTGGGCAAGCGCAAGTTGTTCATCATGGTTGGGCTTGTCTTGGCAGGCGTCGGCGCCTGGGTGATGGGTTCCGCCGATGGCTCGACTGGGCTGTTTGTTGGACGGGCTATCACAGGTGTGGCGGCTGCCACGTGGGTCCCATTGACTGTGGTGTTTAGTAGCCTGTTCCCCGCTCAGGAAGCCATACGGGCGACCGCAATCCAAACATTCGTGGGCTCACTGGGGCGGGTGACCGGCACTAGCGTTACCGGCTTGCTCAACCAGTTTGGAGGCTATTCGCTGGCTTTCATGCTGGCAGCTGGCGTTGCAGCGCTAGCTGTAGTCCTGATGTTGCCCGTGCGCAAGAAGCCTCAGCCCACTCGTCGCCCATCTATTGCCAGTATTGGGCGCCTGATCACCCGTCGGGATGTGTTGCTCCCTTCTCTGCTTGCTGCTGTCAGCCAATATGCGAACTGGGCTGCCACCTTTGGCTTTCTGCCGATTCTGGCGGAGGGTATGGGGGCAACCGATGTCATGCTTAGCCTGCTTGTGAGCATGCACATCGGTGTGGTCATCATCACGAACTTGGGAGCGGCGGGGCTCGTCAATCGCATGGGGGCCAGGCGCCTGGCTCTCATCGCTTTTGTGCTTCTGGCAGGGGGAATCGGCCTGGCTGCGCTGGCGCCCTCGTTGGCGATCATCTTTGTCGCGCAGTTTCTCATTGCGGTGGCTCAAGGTATCAGCTATCCAGTGCTGATGGGCATGAGCATCCGCGATGTGGCCGATGCCGAGCGCAACACGGCCATGGGCCTGCACCAGTCGGTGTACGCCATCGGCATGTTCGCCGGTCCGTGGCTGAGCGGCTTGCTGGCCGACGCCATAGGCATTCGGCCCATGTTTGGCGTGACAGCTTTCGCCTGCCTGGCCCTCGGTGTGTTCTTGATCCGTCTGCTTCCCCCCAAAAAGCAATAGGGGCGCGGTAACCGCGCCCCTACCAGAGACGATTGGCCCCTACCAGGCGTCCGGTCCGTACTCTACGCTCTTTTTCCAGTTCATCCGCTCGCGCCAGTCGGGATAGACGTAGCGGCCCATATCCATGTCGGTCGGGTGCTCGTAGCGGGCGCCAGGGTAGAGCGTCACCGTCCGCAGATCGATCCTCTTTTCCTTGGCCTTGCGATTGACAATATACTCCAGGTAGGCAGGGTCTTCGTCGCAGTTGGCCCAGTTGTCATGGTGCATGGGGATGACGACCTTGGCGTTGAGCGCCTCGCTGATGCGCCACAGATCCCAGGGTGACATCTTGTCGGTGTAGCCAGGAGCATTGTTGCCCATGTTCATGGTACAGACGTCGACCTTGTACTTTTCGCCGACCATGCGGTAGCCGTTGTGGTAGAGCGTGTCGCCCAGGAAGGCGACGTTGCCGCCCTCGGTGTTAAAGATGAAAGCTGACGGCTACTTCCTCGAATGGCGCCGGTGTGTCAAATCCGGTCTTGGTGGCGATGGTGTCAAAGTTGGGCGCAAAGTCGATGCGCATGTCCTCGATTTCGACGTACTCGCCCACCTTGGCCACGATCATCCGCTCCTCGGGGACGCCCATGTTCTTCATCATCCGCCGTGCCGACTCGGGCGGGGCGATGAACTTGCAGTTGGTGGTCTGTAGGGCGGCGGCGATGGTGTAGAAGTCCATGTGGTCCTGGTGGTGGTGGGTGACACACACCGCATCCAGTCGCTCGAACTTCCAGGGATCGATGACGTGGGGATTGAGGCGCATCCACCACAGCTTGTCGGCGCCGCTGGTCCGGCACACGCCGCAGTAGGAAGGGTCGGTAAAGATGCTCGGCCCGGCATAGAGGTCCACGGTGAAGACCGCCCCACCCCGCGACTTGAGCGCCCACGACGGCCCGCCGAAATACCACATCACTCCCGTGCCCGGCTTGACGTCGAAATTCTCGATCTCGTAGTTGAGGAACGTTCCCCACTCGGGAAACACCTCCTGCAACCAGATGTCGCGTGACATCTCGCCGTGGTAGGCCAATCGTCCCACCGTCCATAACACCCATTTCGTCGTACTTGACAACTTGGTCCTTGCTCATGCTCGCTTCCTTTCTGTGTCTTCTTTTCTTCAATCACGGATCAAAGCTTGCAACCCCGGTTACATTGAACAGGTACCCCATCTCCCCAAACTTAGCTACTAGGTAGGCTCAGTATCGCTCGGGCCTCCTCCGGTGCAGCTGGCTCGCGCCCGGCGATGCGCGCGATCTGTACTGCCTTTTCCACCTGGTCCCAGTTTCCCTTCGACTTGGTCCTGGTCAGCGTGTCGAAGTAGATATTATCCTCCAGCCCGACGCGGATGTGGCCGCCAAAGATGGCGCTGGCCATGGCCACGGGAAAGCAGTTCGGTCCGGCACCGATACCCTGCCACGTTGAGCCGGGTGGGATCGCGTGAATGTAGCTGTTCACCATGTCTGAATCAAAGCGCACGCCACCCATCACCCCAAAGACGAAGGAAAAGTGAAGCGGTGCCGCTAAAAAGTCATAATGCTCAAAGAAGAACAGCGCGTTATGGACATGGGATAGGGCAAAACATTCCAGTTCAGGTTTGATCCCCCGGGCCTGCATCGTCGTGCCAAACTCCAGCGTCGCCTCAAGTGGATTAAAGTAGGTCTTGTCATGGATGATACTGCCATCCCTGTAGTTGACCGTGCAAAAGTTCATGGTCCCCGGATTCAAGGAGGCCAACTCTGGCTTGTGGAGTTTGATGGGGCGCTGGCGCTCTTCCAGACTGGATTCCAGGCTGACGCCAGTACTGAGATTCAGCAAGACTCCGGTATTGTCGCGGATGCCCTGGACGACCTCGGCCATGACCGAGGGGTCGGTTGTAGGCGTGCCGCTGACCGGGTCTCGAAAATGTACGTGGACGACTGCTGCACCTGCTTCTTCAGCCCGCACAGCCTCGCGTACAAATTCCTCTGGGGTATAGGGCACATTGGGATTGTGCTCCTTCATGGTCATGCTGCCGGACAGTGCCGCGGTGATGATGACCTTCTTTTTCATGCTTACCCTCGCTACTCTTTCGTTATCTCACGGATCGCCTTCAACTGCCGGACAAAGAAGAGGTCACGCTTGCGCAGGATCTCCTCCCGGGCGTCAGGTTCATACTCGTAAAATCCTTCACCGCTCTTGATGCCCAGCTTGCCCTCTGTGAAGAGCTGGGCAAGGATCTCGGGCATCTCTGCTGCTGAATTGAGCGCGGGAAACAGGTACTGGCCAACATTGTGGAACACGTCCAGGCCGCCAAGGTCGGCCGTCTCCAGCGGACCAAGCCATGGGTAGCGAAAGCCAACGCCGTTCTTGAGCGTACGGTCTACATCCTCGGCACTCATGATGCCCTCGGCCACCAAGTGTAGGGCCTCGCGCAACACGGCGTACTGGAGCCGGTTGCTGGCAAAGCCGGGCAGTTCTTTTTGGATCAACACCGGCACTTTACCCAGCTTTTCTGCGACCTGGTAGATGACATCCACTGTATTGTCCGAGCTTTGCTCGCCACGGACCACCTCAACCAAGGGGACGATCTCGGGCGGATTGGCCCAGTGCATCCCGCCCACACGCTCCGGATGCGCGCAGGCCGAGGCGATGGCTGTGATGCTGAGCCCTGAGGTGTTTGTGGTCAGGATGGTGTCGGCCGCGCATGCTGCCTCCATTCTGCGAAATAACGTCTGCTTCAGCGTCAGGTCTTCGGGCACTGACTCGAGTACGAACTGTGCCTCTGACAAACACTCTTCCAACCGCGTCGTCGTAGCGATTCGTCCCATGGCTGCCTCCGCCTCTCCGGCTGAGAGCAGCCCTTCCTGCACAAACAGGGCCTGGCTGTTCTCGATGCGGGCCACGGCACGGTCGAGACTTTCCAGGGTACGGCTGTAAAGGACAACCTCATAGCCAGCCTGGGTAAAGCACATGCTCATGCCGGCTCCCATCGTCCCAGCACCGATCATCGCTACCTGGTGCAAATCCTCAAAATGCATGCTTTCACACAAACTTGCTACCCTCCTTTGGGCTAGGGCTTTGCCCAGAGTTCCAGCGCTGCCTTCAATTCAGGGTGAGCGCTTGCCTTTTCGACCAGGGAAAGGCCCTCCACGATAGCGTCGATGGCCTGACGCATGGCCCGTCCTCCAGCCGCGGGGCCGCCGGGGTGGCCCTGGATCGCCCCGCCGACGGCAAGCATGACGTCGAAACCGAGATCCTCAATGATGCGCGCTGCAGTGGCGGGGTGGATGCCGCCGCCTACAGATGTCATCGTCGGCTTGAGATCGTAGAGGGGCATGGTCTGAAAGTGTGCCGTTCTCAGGTACTTTTCGCGGAGCAGTGGGTAGCTGCTATAGATCGAGCCGAACATGGCTACGTCCGCTCCGGCCAGGCGGTTCAGCTTGCCCAACAGTAGCGGCGAACTGATGCCGGCCCGTGGATTCTCCACCAAGGTGCCAGCACCGGCATAGTGGGCCAGAATGGGAATGGTGACTTGGGGATCCTCGGCCACAGCCTGGATGACGCCCAGCCCGGCGGCTGACTGCGTTGACCATGACCATGCCCGCTCCCAGCTCCTGGGCGCGCCGCGCATTCTCTACTACCTTCTCAGGCCGATCGGTGATGTTCGGGCAATAGACCGCCCGGTGGCCCGTCTCCTCGTAGACCTGGTCGGCCGCACGGCCATAGGCCGGTCACCCGGTCGAGCATGGCGCTGAATGTGGTATTGCCCAGCAGTTCGTCGTCCTTGATGACGTCAACGCCGCCGCGGGCTGACTCGGCAAAAAAAGCCGCCCCCACCTCCGGACCAAAACCGGTGCAGGGCTTGATCATATTCAGCAGGATAGGCCGTTTCGGGATGCCCAGGTGCTTGCGCAGGCCGGCAATGCCGAACTTGGGGCCGCCGAATCCGGCCACAAAGCTGGGCGAAAGGTACAGATCTACCAGCTTGAGCTGTGCGGCGGTAGAGACATCGTTGCCCAGCAGGGTCGTGAACAGCATCGGGAACTGGGGGCCAAAGTTGGCCTCGGGAAAGGCGATCTGGACAAAGAAGGAGCGCTTGCCTTCCGGCAGGTCGGGTTCGAGTTCGACAGGCGGCGCATCATAGATGGCGACGATGCGGCCCATGTGGCGCTCCAGCATCTCACGCGTGACACCCGGCACCGGCGTCCAGGTACCCACGCTCTGTCCCACGGCAAAGGAGGCAGCCCTCGACGACAATGTCCACGCCGGGATCGGCTTCCAGGTAGTAGGTGGCAATGACGTACTCTTTGCTGCTCAACTCTTCGCTATAGGCAAAGGCACACGTTGCATCGTCCACGGCACTCACCTTGTACTCAACCTCAATCCTGAGCTCTGATAATTGATGGCCGCATCCACCATGGCCACGATGTTCTCCGGCGGCACGTCCTCCTGGATGTTGTGCACCGGCAGCCAGCACAAAGCCGCCGCCGGAAGCCAGGTCGCTGGATGCGCGACTGAACCTCGAGCCCGAACATCCTCCGACGTGCCCGCAGGCAGCACGCGACCGGTGTCGATCGCCGCCCCAGAAGCAGATGCGGTCGCCAACTCGGCCTTCAGCGCGGCGGTGTCCATGCCCACCGACGAGACCTGGACCGGGTTCAGGGCGTCGACGCCGATGTCGATGAACTCGTGGATCGAGCGACTTGACCGCCCCACAGCAGTGATAGAGCACCTTGGCCCCATTCGATCTTGGCCTTGAGCAGATCGATCATCTGCTGGTGGCGGGGCTTGAACAGCCGGCGATAGCGATCCAGATCGACCATGGGCCGATCGTGAAAGGCCACGTCGTCGCCGAAGGCGACCACGTCCACGTAGGGTCCCACCTCGTCCAGGACCGCGCCGGCCAGATGCCAGCCACCAATCAAGGACCCGGTCCAGCAGGGCGTCCAGGAACTCGGGGTTGAGGACGATGTCCATGAGCCACTGCTCGTAGCCGCGCAGGTACTGGCTGAGGTGGACAAAGCCCACCGGCAAGCGAGAGGACCACGGCGTAGTCGGTCTCCTCGTGCAGCCGTCGGGCCTGTTCGCGCAGGCCCCGCGTGCCGGCCCGGATTCGAGCGGGTCGGGCCAGGGGAAGGTGTCCAGGTCGGCCAGCGTCGCCTCGCGGAGCGGGTTGCCCGTCGGCGCATAGTGCCCATCGCCCGCCCTGCGCCAGACCACGCCGAACTCGTCCGGAAGGAACCGTCCTCGAAATAGACGTCCTGCCAGCCATCGGGGCTGCCGACCAGCAGCGGGCGCGTGTCGGCGTGCAGCCGTCGGGCAACGCGCTCGTCGAGGATGACGCTTCGCGATTTGCTCTTCATATAGCGCGGTCTCGGCCTCAACGTCCAGGTGCTCCTTCAGCCGCTCGTAGGCCTAGCCGATGATCGTGCTGAAGGAACTGCCACCGACGTCGATGGGCACGCGGTCCGGTTGGCGATGCTCAACAGCCGCCAGCACCCTCTCGCGTGAGGTCATGTCTCTACCATGGGTTCTCCTTGAGCCAGCTTCTAGCCCTGTGCCTCTTCCCTTCCTCGCCCTGGCTGATCCACACAAAGATACCCCGCTTGGCAAAGCCAACGGCGCATCTCAAGCTGATGAGACCGAGCCGAGGCGAAGGTCTTGTTCTGAGCGCAGTCGAAGGGCCTGTCCTGAGCGAGCGAAGGGCCTGCGAGCGAAGGCAAGGATCAGATCCACGGCGTCGGCGAAAGCA
Source organism: uncultured Chloroflexia bacterium (assembly GCA_963700285.1). Lineage (GTDB taxonomy): Bacteria > Chloroflexota > Anaerolineae > JAAYZQ01 > JAAYZQ01 > CAWANP01. The sequence goes on from CAVOXA010000010.1 coordinate 2,006,044, forward strand.
GCGGTCGTTGATGTGGGCGTCGAGTCTCGATCAGCTCGACCTCGGGCGACAGGGAATCTTCCATCGCCTCGGCAAAGGCCCTGTTGGCTGCCTCGTCGTAGAGAATCTCGCCCTCGCGGTTCAGCATGCTAGTAGCCGCGCAGGGGAATCATCACCGCCCGGGGGCCGCTGGCCGCGTTGAGCCGCTCGGCGACGAGACGGGCCACAGCCGCCATCTCCTCGGCGCTGGCTCGCACGTGGGTGTGGGTGGGCGTGTGCTGGACCCAGGCCCGGTTGCCCGCAGCTCCTCCGGCAGTGTCCTCAGGAGGCCCGTGGAGCCGGATGTCGGTCGCGCCAGGGGTGACGATCTGGGGGATGCCCATCCGCCCGGCCGCCTCCAGACGGCCGGGCATGGCCGGCATCGAGCCCGCCGTACAGCAGGTCGGTGATCTCGTGGGGCGAATAGTCGATAACGCCCTTGACCACGCCGTCGAGGATCAGCTCTTCCATCGCCTGGCCGCCGATGCCGTTGCAGTGGAAGGCAATGACCTCAAAGCCCAATCCCTCCAGCCGCTCCTTGACGGCCATTACCCCGGCGTGGTGATGCCCGCCTGGGTGATGGCCACCAGCTCCCTGTCTTCCGTACTGGAGGCGACGGAACCTCCTCGACCGAGGCCATGGCGACGACGGCCGCCGCTGCCTGGGCCAGGATGCGGCGCGGTGACCCGGTTCAGGCCCAGGATGTCGGCCACCGAGTGGATCATGGTGATGTCCTTGGTGCCGACGTAGGGACCAAAGGTCGTCTGGCCGCAGGCCACCGTCGAGACCATGACCTTGGGCAGGCCGACCGGCAGGGCGCGCATGGCCGCCGTGGCCATGGCCGTGCCCTGAGCGCCGCCGACGCCCACCACGCCGTCCACCCGGCCCTCGGCGTGCAACCGGCCGACGACCCGACCAGTCCGTCGATCATGGCCTGCTGGCACCGCTGCTTGTCGCCGGTGGCGACCAGGATCGGCCAGCTCCTGTCCGGCGGCCCGGGCCACCTCCTGGCGGGTGATGTCGGCGGCGGATAGCCGGCTCGCCCAGGATGCCGGGGTCGATGACCAGCGGTGTCTGCCCTCGCTTGGGCAACCTGATCGCGCACATAGCCGACCTCGGGACCCTTTGGTGTCCAGGGTGCCGATGACGAGAATGTTCATGGCCTCACCCCCAGCCTTGGCCTGCAGCCAGCTGAGCATTCGCCAACCCCTCCTCCACCGACCGCATCATGGTGAAGGACGTGCTTCAGGGCCTGGATCAAAGCCGCCGGGTTCGCGCTCTGCCAGATGTTGCGCCCAAAGGTGAGGCCTGCCGCACCGGCCTGTACCACGTCGTGGGCCATGCGCAGCACGTCGGCGTCAGTCTCCAGCCGGGGGCCGCCGGCAGCCACGACCAGGGCCGGGGAGGCCATCTCGACCACCTGGGCAAAGCTCTCGGCCGAGCCGGTGTAAAAGGTCTTGACAATGTCCACGCCCAGTTCCATGGCCAGCCGCGAGGCGTAGCCCACCCGCTCGGCGGTAAAGACCTCGTCGGGCGGCACCAGCTCGCCGTTGGGGTAGGCGTGGACGATGACCGGCATGCCGGCCTGCTCCGCCTCGCGGACCAGCGCGCCGAGGTTGGACAGCGAGCTGCGGCCTGCTGCGGGCTGCCGACGGTCAGGGCCATGGCGATGGCATCGGCGCCCAGGCGGACGGCGTCCTCCACCGAGCTGACCCACACATCGTGCTGGGGATGGTAGGGCGACAGCGTGGAGGATTTCAGGATCAGGGCGACCCGCCCGGCGTAGGGCCGGAAGCAGCGCTGCGGCAGTGCCCTTCATCAGCAGCAGGGCATCGGGACCGGCGCTGGCGACTCGGTCCACGACGTCCTGGATGTTCTCCAGGCCAGCCAGAACGCCATAGCTGGGCGCGTGGTCCACCGCGACGGTCAAGATGCGACCCGATGCCGGGTTTTTCATTCGTCTGGATGCGAATCTCTTTGCCTAGTCATTTACAGATTAGACTCCTCTGTCTCAGTTATGTTGTCGTCCGCTGCCGTACTTCGAGCCCCGCCGCCAGCAGGGCCCGATAGTTCTCCACCGGCACAAAGTCGGGGATCGAGTTGCTGGAGCCCAGCAGCCAGCCGCCGCCGGGCGCCAGGGCAGCCGCCATCTCGCCGCACCTCGGCCTCGACGTCGGCTGGGCGTGCCGTCGCACAGCGTCTCCTTCAGATCGATGCCGCCGGCCACGGCGATGCGGTCGCCCCACTGCCGCTTGACGGCGACAATGTCGTTCATCGGCGGCTCGAAGGGATGGATGGCGTCAAAGCCACAGGCCACCAGGTCGGGCAGCAGGCGGGTCAGGTCGCCGTCGCTGTGCAGGCCCACCGGGATGCCCGCCTGGTGGCAGCGCTCCACGATCTTGACGTACCAGGGATAGACGTACGGCGATAGACCCTGGGCGAGACCACCGGGCCGCTGTTGTAGCACAGGTCGTCGGGCAGCCAGACGGTGCCCACACAGTCGTGCTGGAGCAGCATCTCCAGCACGGCGAGCTGGCTGGCTCCCAGCCAGTCGTGCACGTCGCGGACCAGGTCGGGGTCGTCGGCCAGCTTGAGGCAGTAGTTCTCAAAGCCCAGCAGTTGCCAGGCGCCCATAAAGACGTAGCCGAGCTGGACCAGCAGCTTCATGCCGGCGGGCAGCAGACCGGCCAGCGCCGCCAGGTAGCCGTCCAGGTCCTCATAGTCCGGGTAGCCGCCCAGGTCCTCGGGTCGCGGCCAGGGAAAGTCCTCGAAATCGCGCCGGTCGTGGATGAGGGCCTGCTTCCTCGGCGACCCAGCCGCCCGCGGCCCGCGTCCTGCGCCATGCTGCGTCTTCCGCCACGCCTGTACCAGCCGGGTGGTAGCCCCGCACCACCGAGCGCACCCCGGCCCGCACTGAGACGAAATCGTAGCCGGCGACGCGCCAAAAGTCTACTTCGTCCGTGATGCTTGGCCACGGGACGACCCAGGATCGCCGCCTTGTGGCTGTTGTGGATCGACATCTCGAACAGCGGCACCCGATCGCCCTCACCCTGGCGGAACATGGCCCGGCGAACTCGTTCAAAATCTGGCGAGCCTCCGGATTTCTGGAGGGCCACCTGCGCATCTGACATCGGGGATTGGGGCGGGTTGCCAATCATGATCCCATGTCCTATTGCCATCCGGACTGAGCGGCCACATCCTGGGCCGCTTCTCCCTGGAGCAGACCTTGCCATGCACTCGGCGACGAGGTCGGCGAAGGCGGGATCGTTGAGGTGCAGGTCGGCCACGAAGCAGCGGGAATGTCCAGGCTGCAGCGTCGCCTGGAACTCGTCGATGACGGCCCGGTTGCCCTCGGGTACGTACAGGCGGCACGCCCTCCTGGTTGGGCCGCGAAAACCCCTTGCCCGGCAGGACGACGATCGTCGGTCCCAGGGCGCGGTTCAGCCGCTCGATCATCTCCCGGGCGGCGGCGACCATCTCGTCGGCGGTGGGCGCAAAGCAGGTCATCTGCGCATTGTGGACCATGTGCGGCCGGCTCCGGTACTTTTCCGGCGCTTTTTGCATGCTCTCAAAGAGCACGTAGTCGCTGCCGCCCACCGAGATCACAGCCGGGATCGCCGTCCGGGTGAGGGCCTCCAGGCGGTTGGGCGCGCCGGCCAGGCCGCCGTGCTGCTGGTCGATCACCTCGTGGGTGCTCAGGTCGATGACGCCCGCGAACTTGCCCTGCTCGATCAGCTGCTCCATGGCCGGGCCGCTGGTGCCGTTGGCGTGAAAGGGCACCACCTCGTAGCCCTGGCTCTCCAGCGTGGCCTTGACGCGCATCACGCAGGGCGTGGTGATGCCCAGCATCGTGATGGCGATGGTCGGCTCGTGGTCTGAGCTTCGGCTTCGGCTAGCGCAGGACCATGCCGGCGATGGCGTTGGCCGCGTTGCGCAGGATGGGCCGGCTGATGACATTCAGGCCCAGCACGTCGGTGATCGAGTGCATCATGCACAGGTCCTTGGTGCCGACGTAGGGTCCGAACTGGAAATTGCCGCTGGCCACGGTGGACAGCATCAGCTTGGGCACACCGATGGGCAGGGCGCGCATGGCCGCCGTGCCGATGGAGGTCCCCTGCCCGCCGCCCAGGCCGACGATGCCGTGCAGCCGGCCCTGGGCGTGCAGGTCGAGGACGATACGGCACAGGCCCTCGGTCTGGGTGGCGATGGCGTGCGCCTTGTCGCCCCGCGCCAGCAGCGCTTCCAGCGTCGTGCCCGCCGCCTGGGCCACCTCCTCGCGGCTGACGTCGGCCTCGACCGTCGGCGCCGGCAGGATGCCGGGGTCGATCAGGATCGTGTCCAGCCCCCAGGCGGCCACGTGGTCGCGGACGTAGGCCGCCTCCTCGCCCTTGGTGTCGAGGGTGGCGACGATGACGACGGTGCGGTTTTCGCTCATGCATCCTTCCTCGCCTGCCATTGCATCTCAGATATTGCCAGATTCCACGAAATAGAAGGGCGCGCCCGGCATCGGCTTGCGCCTCTCGCGCAGGGGCATACCCTCGTAGGGATAGACCGGATGGTCCAGCACCGCTTCGTCGTGGCCGGGCAGGATGAAATCGGCGCGGCGGTCGATCTCTTCCATGCTGCGCCAGCCGTCGATCATGCTCACGAAGCGCTGCTGGACCCAGTAGCGCCAGTGCTCTTCGAGCGCGCGGCTCCATGTTGCGGTAGCGGAACACGGCGTCGCCGCAGATGACGCATGCTGCCCGCCGCCGTCTCGACCTGGACCGACTGGTGGCCGGGCGTGTGGCCGGGCGTGGGAAAGACGCGCACGCCGGGCACGATCTCGGCCTCGCCCTCGACCAGCTCGAACTGGCAGCCGACGAACGGCGCCTCGATGCCCAGCGCCGGCGACTCGTAGGAGCGATAGTAGAGCGGCAGGGGGTTGTAGGCCCACTGGATCTCGGTGGCGTGGGCCACGTAGCGGGCGTTGCGGTACTTTTTCATGTTGTGGGTGTGATCCCAATGCAGGTGGGTAAAAATGCAGATGTCGATCTCGTCGGGATCGACGCCCATCTTGCGCAGTTCGTCGGGGCTGTCGAGGCAGTCCTTCTTCTGGCAGGAGTGGTGGTACTTGGTCGCCCGCTCGGCGTCGGGCAGGCCGGTGTCGACCATGATCTTGTGCTCGCCGGTGTCCACGTAGAAGCAGAGCACCGGGATCTGGATCTTTTTGCCGGGCTCGCCCTTGAAGAACATGTAGGTGCCCAGGTCGGTCTCGCACCAGCCGGTGTTGATGGGGTAGATCTTGGTTTTCTCTACAGACATCGTTGTCCTCCTACTGCGTCTATGACCACCATGTGGCCGGAGTCAGAGTCGTGGTCTGTGAGCAATTCCGCCGCCTGGGGCCACAGCGCCGCGACGTACTCGATAGCGGTCGGGCCGGATGCGGATGTCGGCCCAGACCAGCGGCCAGCCGGTGGCGCTCAGGGCGATGCGGTCGACGACCAGCACCGACGCGCCCTCGGGCAGGCCCAGGACCTCCCGGTCCCGCTCGGTCGCCGGGACCAGCCGAGTACTGCTCTTGCATCTCCACCAGGACGGCGTGAGTACTTTTCCTCGAGCAGCTTTTGGAAGGAGTAGCGGGTCACGTCGTCGTGCTCCAGGCCCGGGCAGACGTCGAAGGGCATATAGTTGGTCTGGTTGGCCAGCGCCTGTCTCGTCCACCCAGCGGGTGCGCACGTAGCGGTAGACCGGGCTGCCCACGCTCGACCCGCAGCTTTTCGGCTGACCAGGGGCGTGGCCGGCTCAACCTCAACCTCGCGCACCTCCGACCTGGGCTTCAAGCCCGAACCGGCGGTGTGGGTGAAGACGCTGGCAAAGCTCGTGGTGGGCAGTCCCAGGATCCGGAAAGCGTCGCCCTCTCCGGTGACCTCGGCCACGCAGCCCCTTGCGTTAGGCGGTCAGCAGCGACCTGCCGCATCTGCTCCGGGGTCGCCTGGAACTCGGGCGCCAGGTCGTCCAGCAGCCATGACCTGGCCGCTGGCGCAGCTCGCCCGTCGACGATGACCTGCTCAAATCGTCGCTGCAACTGCTCTGGGAAACTCGATGTTCAATGATTTCCTGCCAGATCTTCGATACTCACGACAAGCAACCACTGCCTGGCAGCCATTATACCTCAGGCCATGACATCTCCGGTCAAAAGCCGGCTAGACTTGTAGATTATCGATTATCGATGCTTTAGCACACAGGCTTTGACACTCGCGCCTGGATGTGCTATCATGAATCATCAACTGACGAGGAGGGCAGCGATGAATCTGAAGGGCAAGATTGTCGATCTGAGCCAGGAGATCTATACTGGGATGCCGGTCTATCCCGGCCATCTCAAGACGGTCATCTTTACCCACGTCTCCCACGAGGAGAGCCAGCGCCAACTCGGCACTGACTTTTCCTACCAGGCCAGCGGCATCCTGATGTGCGACCACGGGCCAACCCACATCGACTCTGTCAGCCACCTGTCCCGCGACCCCGATGCGCCCTCGGTGGACGAGATCCCGCTGGAGCACTGCATCACCTCCGCCATCTGCATCGACGTGAGCGACGTGCCACGCCAGGCCCAGTTCGGCGCGGACAAGATCGAGGCCGAGCTGGAGCGCTGGGGGCTCGACATCCGCCCTGGCGACACGGTGCTGTTCTACACCGGCCACTATGACCGCTTCTACGGCACGCCCGAGTACATGACCCACCAGCCGGGCCTGACCCGCGATGCCACCGAGTTCATCATCGACCAGGGCGCCATCAACTTTGGCGTGGATTGCACCAGCCCCGACATGTTCCTGGACAAGACCTACCCCTGCCACACCGTCTGCGCCGAGCGCCAGGTGACCCACATCGAGAACCTGTGCAACCTGGACAAACTGGTCGGCAAGCGCTTCACCTTTGTCGCCCTGCCGCTCAAGATCCGCAAGGGCACCGGCTCGCCGCTGCGGGCGGTCGCCATCCTGGACGACTAGCCTGACCGCAAAAATGACGTGGCTGCCTGGGCATCCGCGCATGGTGAGCCCGCCATTCTGGCTCGCCCACGTCGCTGCAGAGGGCAGGGAGTTCGACCATGAGGTTCCCCGATTTCCGCCTGACCGACAAGATCGCCATCGTGACCGGCGCCAGCAAGGGGCTCGGCCAGGGCACGGCCCTGGCCCTGGCCGAATGCTGGCGCCCACGTCGTCGTCACCAGCCGCGACCTGGAGCGGGCCGAGCCGGTCGCCGCCGAGATCCGTGAGCTGGGCCGCGAGGCGCTGCCCCTGGCCCTGGAGGTTCGCGATCGCTGGACAGCATCGAGGCCATGGTCCAGGCGACGCTGGCTCGCTTTGGCCGCATCGACATCCTGGTCAACAACGCCGGCATCAACATCCCCGAGCCGGCCCTGGAGGTGAGCGAGGAGCATTGGGACCGCGTGCTGGACATCAACCTCAAGGGGCTGTTCTTCTGCGCCCAGAAGGTGGGCCAGGTCATGGTCGAACAGGGCCGGGGCAAAATCATCAACATCGGCTCGCAGATGGGTTTCGTCGGCGGCAAGCTGCGGGCGGCCTATTGCTCCAGCAAGGGCGGCGTCGTGCAGTTGACCAAGGCCCTGGCCATCGAATGGGCGCCGCACGGCGTCAACGTCAACGGCGTGGCGCCCACCTTTCTCGAGACGCCCTTTACCGCCGCCATGTTCGAGAACCAAGAGTTCTACGAGGAGGTGGTGGGCAATATTCTGTTTGGCCGGCTGGGACGAGTTGAGGATGTGCTGGGAGCCATCGTCTTTCTGGCCTCTCCTGCCTCCGACCTGATCACCGGCCATACTCTCCTCGTGGACGGCGGCTGGACAGCGAAATAGCCCAAAAGGGCGAATGATGAACACTTGTCCGAAAAGGCCCCAGCCCTCCGTTCCCAAATGGACTGCGCCCTTGCGGGCGAAACTTGCCCCAGGACAAGGGCTCTGGGCGAGTTTACGGCTAGTCCATAGATCTCAACTGGAGGTGCAGTTTGAGCGCAGAATTCGAAACCATCATCCCCTTGATGATGGCCAAACTGAAATTTGGCCTTGGGGCGACGGAAGAATTGGGCTACGAACTGAAGGCGATGGGCGCCGAGAAGGTTCTGCTCGTCGCCGACAGGCACCTGTGGGCCCTCGGCCTGGTGGACAAGGTCAAGACGATCATCGAGGACGAGGGCATCGCACTCACCATCTATGACCAGATCCACATCGAGCCGACTGACGTCTCGTTCCGCCACGCCATCGAGTTTTCCCAGGGCGTGGAGGTGGACGCCTTTGTGGCCCTGGGCGGCGGCAGCACCATCGACACGGCCAAGGCCATGAACCTGTTCTCCACCTACCCCGCCGACCTGTACGACTACATCAACAAGCCCATCGGCAAGGGCAAGCCTGTTCCCGGTCCGCTGCGGCCGATGATCGCCCTGCCCACCACCGCCGGCACCGGCAGCCGAGACGACGGCCGTCCTCGTCCTCGACCTGCTCGACCTGCATCTCAAGACCGGCATCTCGCACCAGAACATGCCGGCCGACGATGGCCATCGTCGATCCGCTGAACACGCTGACCACCTCGCCCGAGGTGACGGCGTCGAGCGGCCTGGATGTGTTTACCCACGCCGCCGAGTCGTTCACCATCAAGCCCTACAACATGCGGCCCAAGCCGGCCAGCCCGGCACAGCGCGGCGCCTACGTCGGCGCCAACCCCATCTCGGATCTGTGGAGCGAGAAGGCCATCGACTGGGCGGGCGCCTACCTGCGGCGGGCATGCTACAACGGCAACGACCTGGAAGCCCGGACCCACATGGCCATGGGCTCGACCTTTGCCGGCATCGGCTACGGCAACGCCGGCGTGCACATCCCCCACGCCCTGGGTTATCCCATCGCCGGGCTGGCAAAGGGCTGGATGCCGGATGGCTTTGGCGTTGACGAGCCGATGGTGCCCCACGGCATCTCGACAGCTCTGACGGCGCCGGCCTGTTTTCGCTTCACCGCGCCCACGAACCCGGAAAAGCATGCCCGCATCGCCAAGCTGCTGGGCGTCCACACGGAGGGCTTGTCGGCGAGCGATGTAGCTATGCTGCTGCCAGACGCCATCATCCGTCTGCTGCACGACGTCGGCTGTCCCAATGGCCTGTCCGCCGTGGGCTATACAACAGAAGACATACCAAAGATGGTCGAAGGGGGATGGAAGCAGCAGCGGTTGCTGGTGGGAAGCCCGCGCCCGGTCACAGAGAGAGACCTCCGCCGGATCCTGGAAGAATCGATGATTCTGTGGTAGGGAGCAACGTTCTTTGGTCAGAGGGTAAGCCGAACTGCGGGAAACAACTCTTGAGAGTATTGGTCCAGGGGACTTGTTGGGGCGAGTAGCCATGCTGCCCCGGCCTGAGGTCAGCCCCTCATGGTTGGACTGCTCGCCGAATCGAGACGCTGCCTCACGCGTGCAGCCCAGGCAGGATCCTTTTCGGGATCCCGTTGATCCGTTGGGACAGTGTCGCCGGCTTCTTCTGTTCCCAGCGCCGGCGGACGGATGCGCTGCCGTCTCACCGGGCGTATGGCCGCCACCGAGGACAGGACGCTGGCCAGGTGTTCCAGACTGGCCAGGTTGTGCACGGGAAGAAAATCGTCCACGCAAGGCATCACCGTGGCCATCCCCCGCTGAATCGGTTGGAATTGGTCCGAGCCCTTGAGCGGATTAAGCCAGATCAGCCGGTAGGACGAATGCTGCAATCGGACCATCTCTTTGAATAGCAGTTGCAGATCACCCCGGTCCCATCCGTCGCTGATGATGAGGACCACTGCTCCGCGCCCCAGTACCCGCCGTGCCCATTGAAAATTGAAGGCTTTGAGGGTCTCACCGATGCGAGTCCCTCCCGACCAATCGCGCACGACGGCGCCCAGTTCGTTTAGCGACTCATCCACATCCTTGTAGCGAAGGTGGTGGGTGATGCGCGTCAGTCTCGTGCCAAAGACAAATGCCTCGACATCGGTATCTTTGAGGCCGTGTGTCAGCGCGTGGATAAAATGTAAGAGCATGCGCGAGTAGCGTTCCATCGAGCCACTGATGTCACTCAGCACGACCAGCGGGCGGGGGCGAAAGACGCGCCGCCGGTAGGCCAGGTTGATCGGCTCTCCGCCATGTCGCAGGTTGTCGCGGATCATGCGCCGTAGGTGGATATTGCCCTTGGAGTATGGTCGAATGCGGCGGGTGCGTCGTTCCCCCAGGTTCCAATCCAGGCTGGCAATGGCCCGTTTGGCTTCCTGGATCTCCTCCCAGGTCATTTCGCCAAAATCTTTGTGGCGAAAGATTTCGTCAGGGCTGTAGATCATCTGTTGATCGCGCCCGCCTGCGTCGTTGCCCTCTCCGTCCTGATTGGGTTTGCCGGCCTGGCTTCCATCACCCCCCGGTTCCGTCTCTGGCTTGAAGGCAGGCGTAGCAGGCAGTCTGGCGCGCTTGACCTCCGCGCCGGACTCGAGTCCCCCGTCCTGGGAAGTCTCACTATCCGTACGCCAGAAGAGATGGAATGCCTGGTCAAAGACCAGCAAGTCCTCGCGGCGGTTGACCAGCAGTGCGCGGCAGGTATGGTAGAAATCGGAATGGTCGGTGATAGGTACAAACTGCAGCGCCTCGACCAGGTCAAGGATCTGGCCTGTGCTCACATCCACCCCCATCACGCGGAGCATCTGCCCGAAGCGCAGCATGTGGCCCAGAAGGTGCCCTCCCCCATCGCGATCGGCTTTGAAATCGGGTCCGGCACCTTTGACCGGCACTTGTCTTGGATCCTCGCCCTTTGTCTCCAGCACTAGTTTAGGCTCTCCATGCCAGGTCAGGAGAAAGGTGACTCTTGTATCATCTGCTCCATAATCTGTTGCTTGGCCTGCTCCAACATGCGTTGGGCGTGACCATCCCGCACCAACTCAAAGTCGTCCTGGTACTTGAGCAACATCCCCAGCGTATCCTCCACCAGTGGAAGCTGCAGATCCTTTGCATCAAGGGCCACCAACGCCTCGGCCCAATCAAGGGTCTCGGCTACGCCAGGCAGCTTGTAGAGATCCAGCTCGCGCAGTTCCTGAACAAAGTGTACCAATTGGTGGGCCATAAGCTGCGGAGCGTGTGGCACCTTGAGGGTGACGATGCTGTGCTCCTTCTCCAACGAGGGGAAATCAATCCAGTGGTAGATACAGCGGCGCTTTAGCGCGTCGTGGATCTCTCGGGTGCGGTTGGAGGTGATGACCACCACCGGCGGCTCGGCGGCCCGGATCGTGCCGACTTCGGGGATGGTAATCTGAAAGTCACTCAGAAGCTCGAGCAGAAACGCCTCAAACTCTTCGTCAGCGCGATCCAGTTCATCAATCAGCAGCACGGGAGCGACGCCGCTTTCGGTCAACTCGATAGCTCGCAGCAGTGGCCGCTTGATCAGGTACTCTTCCCCAAAAAGGTCCCGCTCGGTCTGCTCATCGATGTCGCAGCTCTGAGCCTCCAGCATGCGAATGTGAAGCAACTGCCGCGTGTAGTTCCATTCGTAGATGGTGCTGTTCACATCCAGTCCCTCGTAGCATTGGAGCCGGATGAGGGGGGCCTTCAGTACCTCAGAAAGGGTTTTGGCCACCTGGGTTTTGCCCACCCCCGCCTCGCCTTCCAGCAAGAGTGGTTTGCGCAGCTTTAGCGTCAAATAGAGCACCGTGGCCAACACTCGGTCAGTTACGTAGGCGTGCTCAAATAGGGTACGTTCAAGTTCATCAATACTCGGAAATGCTTGCGGATTCACAGTCACCTCAGACTCATCGGTCTCTTGCTTTGCAATCACGGCCAACTATACAACTATCCTATCAAGCTCCGATTATACCTCAGGCTGCACCATTCGGCAACTTGGATGCGCCTGGGGTTTGTATCGCGAAAGTTTGTAGAACCTTCGTGCCTGGCATTTGACAAAACCTAACAAGCGAGTATAATAGCTCTGGCTATTCATAATGTGAATAACCAGAGCCTGAACTCAGGATGGGAGCTATGCCGCGCGCAACAACGGTCTCTCCGCAACCGGCCCTGCTGGGTTTGTTGATGACTGAGCCCAAGCATGGCTATGAACTGCATCAAGAATTCAACCACAACCTGGGGCGGGTTTGGGAGATCGGGCTGAGCCAGCTCTATGCCCAGCTCAAACAGCTAGAGGAGTCTGGGTTGCTCACAGCCCAGACCGAGTCCCAGGTCAACCGCCCACCGCGCAAGGTCTACCATCTGACCTCAGAAGGCCGGAATGCGTTCTTGGACTGGGTTCGCCGGCCTACCCCGTACCTGCGCCATATCCGGGTAGAGTTTCTGGCCCGGTTGTACTTTTACCAAAAATTATCCTTGCCTGGTCTTGAGCAACTGGTTGCCGAGCAAAAGACAGTCTGCCAGGCCCAGGCTGAACGCTTTGAATCGCTTGCGGCTGAAACCGACGATCAATACCGACGCCTGGTGCTCGAGTTCCGTCGAGGGCAGCTTGAGGCCGTCATCCAGTGGCTGGATCGCTGTCTGGAGATCTTGTGTGGACAAGGCAACCTTTCTCCGAATAAAATCAAGGAGTCAAAAGCATGAGATGTCGAAGGCTTTGTACTATGGTCAGCGCCGTGGTATTGGCAGGATTGCTCCTGGGAGCGTGCAGTAGTAGCCCCACCGAGAATGTCCAGGATTCATCCCCGGCGGTGCAGGTCAAAGATGGCGGTGGCTTGACCCTCGTCGACGCGATGGGCCGGAGCGTCGAGTTTTCCGAGTTGCCGCAGCGCGTCGTCGTCGCCGGCAAAAGCAGCCTGACCATTGTGAATACGCTTTTCCTCTTCCCCGAGGCCAAGGATCGTGTGGTCGGCCTGGTGGTTGGCAATCAAAACCCAGGCGACTTTCTTGGCTTTGTCGACCCAACCTTTGATCAGAAGACGATTCTGGAGGTCGAAGCAGGCCCGGAGCAGATTGTCCCGCTGGAGCCCGACGTGGTCATCCTGCGCAGTTTCATGGCCGACAAGCTGGGCAAACCGCTGGAGCAGCTAGACATCCCGGTGGTCTATGTGGATCTCGAGACGCCAGAGCAGTACTTCCGCGACCTGGCCACCCTGGGCCAGGTGCTTGGCAACGAGGCGCGGGCTGAGGAGATCAGGGCTTATTACCAGGCGAAACTGGACCTGGTCAACAAGAATCTAGAGGGCCTGACCGGCGAGCAGAAGCCCGAGGTTTTGCTTTTGCAGTACAGTGACCAGGGGGGTGAGGTTGCCTTCAACGTGCCCTCGGCTTCCTGGATCCAGACGATCGAGGCCGAGTTGGCTGGGGGCCAGCCACTTTGGAAGGATGCAGCCCAGAGTGGTGGCTGGACGGTGGTCAACTTGGAGCAGATCGCTGCCTGGGACCCCGACCAGGTGTTTGTCATTGACTACAAAGGCGATTCTGCCGAGATAGTGGACCAGCTCAAAGCCGATCCCCAGTGGCAATCGCTTGGGGCCACAGAGGCGGGTGAAATCTATGGTTTCGCCTCCGATATCTTTAGCTGGGACCAGCCCGATCCACGCTGGATTCTGGGTACATCTGGCTGGCTGGCAAGGTCCATCCTGATCGTTTCGCTGATCTGAACATGCAGCAGCAAGTCATCGAGTTTTTTGAGCAGATGTATGGAATGCCCAGGGCCTCCGTAGAGGAAAATATCCTACCCAGCCTCAAGGGGGACGTTGAGTGACCGCAGCCCAGCGCGCCGCCGCTATTGGCGGCCAATCCAGGGCAGGGTGGCGTGCTGCCTTGTACAGGCGGCCGATGCTGATCTTGGGCTTGCTCTTTTTGCTGGTCCTGCTCCTGTCCCTGTTTGTTGGCCGCTACCCGGCCCCCTACTGGATGTCTCCTGCGACGCTGTGGGAGGACGACATGGCCCGGCAGTTGGTGCTACAGCTACGGCTGCCCCGGGTTCTGACCGCTTGCCTGTTGGGTATGACCCTCGCGGCCTGTGGTACGGTGCTGCAGATGATCTTTCGCAACCCACTGGTCGCTCCCGGTCTCCTGGGCGTGTCGCAGGGTGCAGCCTTTGGGGCTGCTGTCAGCATCATCTTCCTGGGGGCTTCTCGCCTGCTGAGGCAGGGCGTCGCCGCGCTTTTTGCCTGTCCTGGGCCTGGCCCTCTCTTACTTTTTGGCCCGGCGCGTCCGCTATGGCGGCTGGATCCTGCGCCTGATGCTGTCGGGCATCGCTGTCTCGGCCCTGTTTTCGTCGGGTGTGGGCATGCTCAAGTACCTGGCCGATCCATTGACCGAACTGCCCGACCTGGTTTTTTGGATGCTGGGCGGGCTGTGGGGCGTCACCTGGATTGACTTTCTGTACCTTCTTCTCCCGGTCATCGCCGGTTTGATCATCGTCTATCTGATGCGCTGGCGATTGAACCTGCTCTCTCTGGACGACGACACCGGCTTTTCGCTGGGTGCCTCGCCGGGACGGAGCGTACGCTGGTACTGGTCGCTGCCGTGGTTGCCACCGCGGCGGTGGTTTCGGTTGCCGGCGTGGTGGGCTGGATCGGCTTGCTCATCCCCCACGTGGCCCGCCGCCTGACGGGCGCCGACGCGCAGCGCTCGCTGCCGGCTTCCATCCTGCTCGGTGGCATCTTTGCTCTGGTATGCGACGATCTGGCCCGTACGCTGCTGCCCGGCGAGATCCCTTTGGGCATCCTGACCTCCTTCTTTGGGGCGATCCTGTTCATGGCCATGATGCTGAGCAAGAACATCCGGGTACAGCGATGAGCAACCACGCGGATGACCAGACAGGATTGCACCGACCACCGCGGTCTGAGGACATGATCTCTGTTTCAGAGCTGTCCTTCAGCTACAATGGCGCCAAGCGTACGATCCTCCACGACCTGTCCCTGGAGATTCCCGAGGCTACGATCACGGCCATCCTGGGGCCGAACGGTTCGGGAAAGACGACGCTGCTGCGGTTGCTCTTGGGCGTGCTCCGGCCTCAGCAGGGCAGAATCCTGCTGGCAGGGCAGCCCCAGGGCAGCTACTCTCGCCGCGAGATGGGCAAACTGGTCGGTCTGGTGCCCCAGGATGAGCACATCCCCTTCGATTTTTCCGTGCTAGAGTACGTGCTGCTGGGCCGGGCGCCTTACCTGGGCACCCTAGCCATGCCGGGCGAGGATGACTATCAAGCAGCCCTCGACGCCCTGCACACCACGGGGCTGTCCGGTATGGTCGCTCGCCCGCTGCCCAACCTGAGCGGCGGCGAGCGGCAATTGGCCGTCGTGGCCCGCGCCCTGGCCCAACAGCCGCGAATCCTCCTGATGGACGAGCCCACTGCCCACCTGGACCTGAGCAACCAGGGCCGGCTGTTGGCCATCATGCGTGACCTCGTCGCCCAGGGAATCACCCTGGTGCTGACCACCCACGATCCCAACCTGGCCGCCTCGGTGGCCGGCTATGCGGTTCTGATGCGCGATGGCCAGGTTCTGGATGCGGGTCCGCCGGAAGCGACACTAACAGCCCGGAAGCTGTCCGCGACCTACGATGTGCCTGTGCAGGTCTTCCAAGTTGACGGAAGACGCATCATTCTGTTATCATGACGCCTGCTTATTAGACCATGATTTGCCCACGATGAGGGCCCATGAGACTGGAGAAGCGTACGCGATGAGACTGGAAAAACGAACGATCTCTGACGCCGAGGGAACCATCTTGATGCACAATATCGCCGCTGCCGATGGCAAGCGCACGCTGAAGAAAGGCATCCGGCTTGACAAAGAGGATCTGGCACAGCTGGCCGAAAGCGGGCGTCCATCGGTCGACGTCGCCGTTCTGGAGGAGGACGACGTTCACGAGGACGATGCCGCGGCGGCGCTGGCCGAAGCGATGCAGACGGAAGAGCTGTACCTCTCCCGACCATTCGGGGGACGGATCAACCTCCGTACCACGGTGGACGGCATTCTGGAGGTAGACGCCGGCCGGCTGCTGGAAGTGAACATGCTGGCTGGCTTTGCGCTAGCAACACGCCGCCAGCACACGGTCGTCGGTCCTAGTCAGGATACGGACAATGTCGGCACCCTCAAGATCGTGCCTTACGCCGTGCGGCGTTCTGACCTGGAGCATGCCCTGGAACTGGCTGGGGCCCGGCCGGGCATTGTCGAGGTGCGCCCTTTCCAGCAGGGACGGCGGGTGGCCATGCTCTTCGTCGCCGAGCCATCGGCCCAGGACAAAACCCGCGACGAGTACCTGCCGCCGACCCAGACCCGCCTGGCGCGTTTAGGAGCCGAGGTGGTCGCCACCGAGATGGTAGACCAGGACGATGCTTCCATCGCAGATGCGGCCGCGAGGCTGGCAGCCAGTTCGGACCTGCTCATCATCGCCGGGCAGACCTCGATCATCCACGAGGATGATACGACGCTGCGCGCCCTGCGCCAAGCTGGGGCCGAGAGCACGCTCTCTGGCGCGCCGGTGGAGCCGGGCAACCTGCTGGCCCTGGCCTATTTTCCTGATACGCCGGTGCTCTGTGCGCCTGGCTGCGCCAAGGGTTTGAAACGAAACGTCGTCGACCTGGTGCTGCCCCGCCTGCTGCTGGGCGACAGGCTGGATCGCCGGGACATTGCCGCCCTGGGACTGGGTGGCTTTCTGACGGCAGCCGAGAGATCTGGGGACATCACCTGATACGTGGAACCCAATCCTGTCCACAAGTTTTTTCCGATCCAACCCAGTACCAACCCAGAGCACGACCCGTTCGTAGTAGGTGCTTCAGCGCCGTGCAGTAAGCTAAAACGCACTGAGCCAGCCACAATCCGGCCAGCGACCTTTTCCGACTCAACGCAGTATCTACCCAGAGCACGACCCGTTCGTAGTAGGCGCTTCAGCGCCGTGCAGTAAGCTAAAACGCACTGAGCCAGCCACAATCCGGCCAGCGACCTTTTCCGACTCAACGCAGTATCTACCCAGAGCACGACCCGTTCGTAGTAGGCGCTTCAGCGCCGTGCAGTAAGCCAAAACGCACTGAGCCAGCCACAATCCGGCCAGCGACCTTTTCCGACTCAACGCAGTATCTACCCAGAGCACGACCCGTTCGTAGTAGGCGCTTCAGCGCCGTGCAGTAAGCTAAAACGCACTGAGCCAGCCACAATCCGGCCAGCGACCTTTTCCGGCTCACTGCAGTATCTACCCAGAGCACGACCCGTTCGTAGTAGGCGCTTCAGCGCCGTGCAGTAAGCCAAAACGCACCGAAGCACGGCCTGGCAGGAGAAAGCATGAAGTCCATCGATACATTGTTGAATAGCCTAGAGTCCGACGCCCCCGTCCGCCAGATCCTGGTTGGCGCCTTCTGGACCGCGGTCGTGCTGGATACAGAGCCTGCTCGCTGTGGCTTGGCTTCAACACTGCGGGCTGAGGACGGCGGACCCTGGCCACCGGTAACCGAGCCGGGGCGCCTACAGCAGCGAAGCGCGCGGCAGCTTGCCGAGCTGCTCCGTTCCGAGCGCATCCTGGAAGCCAGCATCGGGATGGCAGCCTTCAATGCCCTGCTGAAAGTTGACGAGTCTGCCCTGACCGAAATCAACGCCGACGAGATCATTCTGGAACGGGGAGCCGGGCGCCGTGTGGCCATTGTGGGACATTTCCCCTTCATCGAGCGGGTACGGGCCGAAGCAGCCGAGTGCTGGGTGCTGGAACGCCAGCCTGGCGCCGGAGACTTGCCCGCCGAGCAGGCCGCCGAGGTGTTGCCCCAGGCCGACGTCGTTGCCCTGACCGGTACCTCCCTGATTAACCACACCTTCGAAGAGCTGATGGCCCTTTGTCGTTCGGACGCCTTTGTCCTCTTGCTCGGTCCCAGTGCCCCCCTCACGGCCAAGCTCTTTGAGATTGGCGTGAACGCAATCAGTGGCACGCGGGTATACGACCCTGAACTCGTACTGTACTCGCTTTCGCAAGGGGCCACGTTCCGCCAGATAAAGCGTGGCGGTGGTTTGCGCCTGCTCACGTGGGTCAAGTCGTGAAAGTGAGTTTGTGATTGGAGGATAAGAAAGCACGATGCTAGATCTTTTGCCACAGATCCAGGATTGGTTCGCCGCTGGGGAAAAAGTGGCCGTGGCCACGGTCATCCGTGTGGCCGGCTCGGCGCCGCGACCGGTAGGCGCGCGGATGATCGTTTCCTCTGCAGGCCGCATGGCCGGCTCGGTAAGCGGCGGTTGCGTGGAGACGACCGTTTACGAGGAGATGATGGACGTTTTGGACGGTGGCCCAGCCGCGCAAGCTGCACTTTGGCATCACCGAGGACATGATCTGGGACGTGGGCCTGGCTTGCGGCGGGACCATCGACGTATTTGTCCAGGAACTCGATCCGGTGCTGGTCGACCATCCTGGTAGATCACGTGGAGCAGGGGATGCCAGTGACGCTGGCCGTAGCGGTCGTCGGGGGAATCGGCGACCGGAGACTCGGTACTCGTTACCCGCAAGGGACCGGTGCAGGGGCAAGCAGACAAACGAGTCGTCGAGGTCGCCCAGGAGATGCTGGCATGTCGCGCGCGGAGATAGGCGCCATCCACGAGATCGAGCCAGGCGCGGAGGTCTTTGTCGAGCCGTTCCTGCCGCCGCCGGTGCTGGTCATCGTCGGCGGAGTGCACGTGGCAATCCCGCTGACCCGCTTTGCCAAGGAGCTGGGCTTTTACGTGATTGTCGTCGATCCCAGGGCCAAGTTCGCCAGCCGCGAGCGATTCCCCGAGGCCGACGAGGTGCTGCTGGAATGGCCGGACGAGGCGTTGGCCCATCTGGAGGTCGACAAGGCGACTTACATCGTGCTCCTGACCCACGATCCCAAGATCGACGAGCCGACGCTGGCCGCCGCGCTCCAGACCGAGGCGGCCTACATCGGCGCCATCGGCAGCCGGGGCACCCACGCCGCGCGCTTTGAGCGCATGGCGGAATGGGACGTCACGCCGCGAGCAGCTGGCACGGGTCTATGCCCCCATCGGCCTGGACCTGGGCGGGCGCACTCCGGAAGAGACGGCGCTGAGCATCATCGCCGAGGTGGTGGCCGTCAAGAACGGACGCAGCGGCGTCTCGCTGCGGGACAGCCGCGGCCCAATCGGCCAAGCGCCTCAATCGTGCGCGGAAAGCGAGGCGGTACGCACCTCGGAGGATGGCTCGTGAGCGAGATGTACACCGACCGCCTGCTCGACCACTACCGCAATCCGCGCAACAAGGGGCGCCTGGAGTCGCCCGATCTGGCCGCGGAAGAGTACAATCCGCTGTGCGGCGACCGGGTGACGGTCGAGGCCTCTGTGGAAGATGGGCGGATCGTCGAGGCGCGCTTTGACGGCCGGGGCTGCGCGCTTTGCCTGGGCGCGGCCTCGATCCTGACCGAGGCGATCGAGGGCCGTACCCTCGACGAGTTGGATGGGTGGGGAAAAGACGAATTCCTGGCCGAACTCCAGTCAAGTCTGCGCCCCGCGCGGCTCAAGTGCGCGCTGCTGCCCTGGATGGCCTTTCGCCACGCGGCCTATGGCGAGACGGAGTGGCCGCTGCTGGATCGCTGATCTGCCGGCGGCCATGGATCCAGGGACTCGCTTTAGCCAGGCTGCGCTCAGGTTTCCATCAACTCCCGCATTGTGCGAGCCGCTGACTCTGCAAAGGACTCATCATTGATGTGGGCATCTACCCTGTGCAAGCGTATCTTTGGTGACAGTTCTGCTTCCAACGCATCAACCAGAGCCCTGTCGGCCTCAGGGTCATGGAAGGCGTGCCCTGGCCGGTCCGAATAGCTGAACCCACCCTCCGGAATCAACACCGCTGCTGGCCCTCTGGCCTCGTTCAGACGTTGAGCCATCAGACGCCCAATCTGCGCCATCTCGCCTTTGGTCGTGCGAATCAGGGTGATATTGGGATTGTGAACAATGAGAGGGCGATGGCGCTGTTCCTGGCTCAGTGAGGACAGCGGGCCAAGGACGACATAGTCGGTGCCGCCAGGCGCAACCACCTGGGGGATCCCTTGCCGCCCGGCTGCCTTCAAACGATCGGGCCCGGCATCAAACAGCCCTCGACAGACGTGCCCGACCAGTTCTTGGGTACTGATGTCCAGGACGCCTCGGATCAGGCCCTCTTCGATCAATCGTTCCATTGAGCGCCCGCCCGTGCCGTTGGGGTGAAAGGCCACCAACTCGTAGCCCCAAGACTCCAATATCCCCTTGGCGTGCAGCACGCAGGGTGTGGTCAGTCCTAGCATCGTCGTCCCCAGAACCGTCTTGTCGTTGCTTTCGTCCGCCTCACCGGCCTCGACCATGGCGGTCACGGCCGCCGCGGCGTTGGCGAATACCTTTCGCGTGACGGCATTGTTGCCCAGGATGTCCGCCACCGAGTGCATCAGCGTCACATCGGCGGTGCCAACGTAGGGCTCGAACACGTTTTGGCCGCTGGCGATGGTCGAGACCATGACTTTGGGCACGCCGATGGGCAACGCTTGCATCGCGGTCGTGCCGATGGCCGTACCCTGGCCGCCGCCTACGGCGATAACGCCGCCCAGTTTTCCCTCCGCGAAGAGTTGGATGACGATGGCTCGCGTGCCGTCGATCATGGTTTGGATGGCCTGCCCCTTGTCCCCGGCGGCAACCAGATCGGCCAGATCCGCTCCTCCCGCCCGAGCGACCACCTGGCGCGGGAAATCCGCCTCGATGGCCGGCTGCCCCAGCAACCCGGGGTCCAGGACCCAGGTTTCATGGCCTCGAGCCTCGATCAGGTCCCGGATCCAGGCGACCTCGTGACCCTTGGTATCCAGTGTGCCAATGACGGCGATCGGTTTCAACATTGACGGCTCCCTCCAAGCGTGATGCCCAACGGCCATGATAGGCCAATCATGGCTGTCTGTCAAAGACAGCCTGTTCCTGTTGCAAAGCTGGCGTAGGGGCGAGGCATTCCGGAAAAATCCACTGGCGGGCCCAGGGTTCACGAGCTACGGATGGGCTAGTGCATGGCAACCGGTTGCTGGCAATGCCTCGCCCTAGGTTAAAGGACTGGCTTATTGCCTCTCCGGTCCGGCTTGATTTGTGTGCCTCTCACCTCTGTGCTATAATTCGCTAGTTCTAGTTGAGGTGGGGGAGCGTGCGCACAAAGCACGAACTACAACCACAGAAAGGAACAGGGCACCATTTGGGAATCTGTCCCATTAGGTGCCCTTTTTTCTTATGGCGAGAGCACCGAGTTTGAACGTAACCCTGTGCGGTGTAGACCTGCCCAACCCGCTGGTCCTGGCCAGCGGCATCCTGGGCACCGAGGCGGAGCTGATGGCCCGGGTGGCGCGGGCCGGCGCCGGGGCGGTCACGGCCAAGTCGTGCAGCCTGGAGCCGCGGGCCGGGCATCCCAACCCCACGGTGCTGGCCTGGGAGCACGGACTGATCAACGCCGTCGGCCTGGCCAATCCCGGCGTCGAGGCCGAGGTCGAGGAACTGCGGCGGACCAAGGCGCTGCTCCAGCCCCTGGGCGCGGCGCTCATCGCCAGCGTCTTTGCCGACACGGTGGAGAATTTTGCCCGGGTGGCCGCCCGCGTCGTCGAGGCCGCGCCGGACCTGCTCGAGGTCAACATCTCCTGCCCCAACGTCCACGACGAATTCGGCACGCCCTTTGCCGCCGACGCGGGCGCGGCAGCGGAGGTGACTGCGGCGGTCAAGGAAGCCGTGGCCGGCCGGGCGCCGGTCCTGGTCAAGCTCTCGCCCAACGTGACCGACATCGCGGCCATCGCCCGGGCGGTGGAGGCCGCCGGGGCCGACGGCATCACGGCCATCAACACGCTGACCGGCATGGTCATCGACGTCCACGCCCGGCGGCCCATCCTGGCCAATCGCACCGGCGGCCTGTCGGGGCCGGCCATCCGGCCGCTGGCCGTGCGCTGCGTGTACGAGATCTACCGGGCGGTGCGGATCCCCATCGTCGGCACGGGCGGCGTGCGCAGCGGCCGCGACGCCGTGGAGATGATCATGGCCGGGGCGACGGCGGTGGGCGTCGGCTCGGCGGTGTACGGGGAGGGGCCGGAAGTCTTTGGCCGCATCCGCAACGAGATGGCGGCGCTCATGGCCGAGCTGGGCTGCGAGCATGTGGCCAGAGATGCGGGGGGTGGCTCACCGATGAGCCTGCAGCAAGACGAGCTTGCCCCAGGTCGCCCGTATCCTGAGCATCACGGACGAGAGCGACGCAAGGTCCGGACCCTTGTGCTCGACCTGCACCTGGAGGCCGATCCGGGCCAGTTCGTCATGGCCTGGCTGCCCGGCCTGGACGAAAAGCCCTTCAGCCTGGTCCGCGCCGACCCGGTCACCCTGACCATCGCCCGCGTCGGCCCCTTCAGCCCAGGCCATCCACGCCCTGAGCGTCGGCGACCGCCTCTGGCTCCGCGGCCCCCTGGGCCAGCCCTTCACCCTCGCGCCTGCCGAGTCTCCCGAGACCCCGAGGACCGGCGAATCTCCTCCTCCTCGTCGGCGGCGGCTACGGCGTGGCCCCGCTCCACTTTCTGGCCGAACGCGCCCGCGCTGCTGGCTGGAGCGTGAGCATGGTCATCGGCGCGCGGACGGCGGCGGACGTCGTCTTTGCCGAGCGCTTTGCGGCCCTGGGCGCGCGGGTGATCGATCACCACCGACGATGGCTCGCTGGGCCAGCGGGGCCTGGCCACCGACGCGGCCGCAGCGCCTGCTGGACGAAGACGGCTGCCAGGGCCATCTACGCCTGCGGCCCGGAGCCGATGCTGGAGGCGGTGGAACGGCTGGCCCGGGACCGCAGCCTGCCCGCCCAACTGAGCTACGAGCGCTACATGCGCTGCGGCTTTGGCGTGTGCGGCTCCTGCGCCACGGAGGGCTGGCTGGTCTGCCGCGATGGGCCGGTGCGGCACGTGCAGGTGTGAGTACGCCAGCCGTCAGTGTCATGCCGCGTGGCATGCGCGATGCCTCGTGCCGCCGAAACGTGCGCCAGCCGGCAAACTCTGCTATAATGGCCGTCCGCACGGGCATCGCACCCGACCATGGAGGTTCCCAAGATGAGATTCCCGCGCCGCAGCGGCATCCTGATGCATCCCACGTCGCTCCCGGGCCGGTTCGGCATCGGCGACCTGGGCGACGCAGGCCTACGCGTTCGTCGATTTCCTGGCTGCCGCCGGCCAGTCCTACTGGCAGGTGCTGCCCCTGAGCCCCACCGGCTACGGCGATTCGCCCTACCAGGGCCTGTCGGCCTTTGCCGGCAACCCGATGCTCATCAGCCCGCAGAAGCTGGTGGAGGCCGGCCACCTGTCGCCGGCCGACCTGGAGGCCCTGCCGCATTTTCCCGACGACAAGGTCGATTTTGGGCCGGTCATCTACCACAAGACGCGCCTGCTGAACCGGGCCTTTGCCAACTTCCACGCCCAGGCCCCCGCCGAGCAGCGCGCAGGCCTTTGCCCGTTTCTGCGAGGAGCAGGCCTCCTGGCTGGACGATTTTGCCCTGTTCATGGCCCTGAAGGAGGCCCACGATCTGCGCCCCTGGGAGGAGTGGGAGCCGGAGCTCGCGACCCGGCAGCCAGAGGCCCTGGCCCGCTGCGGCAGAGTCGCTGGCCGAGCGAGATCGAAAACCAGAAGTACCGCCAGTGGCAGTTCTTTGAGCAGTGGCTGGCCCTCAAGGCCTACGCCAACGAGCGGGGCATCCGCATCATCGGCGACATCCCCATCTTTGTCGCCCATGGACAGCGCCGACGTCTGGGCCAATCCCCACCTCTTCCACTTTGACGAGGACCTGCAGCCCACGGTCGTCTCGGCGTGCCGCCCGACTATTTCAGCGAGACGGGACAGCTGTGGGGCCATCCCCTCTACCGCTGGGACCTGATGGCCGAGCGAGGGCTATGCCTGGTGGATCGACCGCTTCCGCATGGCCTTCACCCAGGCCGACGTGGTGCGCATCGACCACTTTCGCGGCTTTTACAACTACTGGGAGGTGCCGGCCGGCGAAAAGACGGCGATCAAGGGCCGCTGGCTGTACGGCCCCGGCGCCGATCTGTTCCACGCCGTCACCGAGGCGCTGGGCGAGGTGGCCATCATTGCCGAGGACCTGGGCGACTTTGACGACGAGTCGCGGGCGGGCGTGGATGCCCTGCAGGAGGAGTTCGGCTATCCCGGCATGAAGGTGGTCCAGTTCGCCTTTGGCGCCGGCCCGGCCGACCCCTTCCTGCCCCACAACTATACCCGCCGACTGGGTGGCCTACACCGGCACCCACGACAACGACACGGCCGTGGGCTGGTACGAGGCCACCTCCACCGAGCAGGAGCGGGACTATGCCCGCAAGTACCTGGGCAGCGATGGCTCCGACATCGCCTGGGACCTGATCCGGCTGGCCTGGGCCTCGGTGGCCAACACGGCCATGACCACCACCCAGGACCTGCTCAGCCTGGGGCACGAGGCGCGGATGAACACCCCCAGCACCGTCGGCCCGCCCAACTGGTGCTGGCGGCTGCTGCCCGGCGCGCTGACCGACGAGATCGCGGAACGGCTGCTGGCGCTGACGGCGATCTATGGCCGGCTACCGGATGGCTGGAGGGCAGCGCCTGGAGACGAGGGCGACGAGGCGGCAGCGGCGGCGGTAGATTCCGCTTAGGGTCCGTCCTTCGCCGTTGGCCCTGGAGGCGGGTGCAGGTCACCGCGCATCTTGCCAACCGGGCCACCTTGTGCTAGAATAGGCGCAGTGAGCCCCCGTAGCTCAGTGGATAGAGCGGCGGCCTCCGGAGCCGTGCGCGGGCGTTCGAGTCGCCCCGGGGGTACTCAAAACGAATGCCCGCACATGCGGGAAGCGGGATGCACCAATATTGCGTCCCGCTTTTGCTTGCAAGCAGCATCTCCCCGGCAATTGACGCCGGTCGCCAACTCATAGTATAATCAGGATACGAGAAGATGCCGATGAATCGCTGGCATAGATCGGATGCAGTGTCTGCGCCATGCAGGAAAGCTAACGCGCAGTGGAATCGGCTGCCCACGGCATCGGAAGATGTGGGAGGTGAACAGTGTCAGAAGTCGTCGAGGCCGTATACGAGCGAGGTGTGTTGCGCCCTCTGGATCCGCTCGATTTGAGTGAACAACAAAGGGTACGAATCCAGGTCTGGCCTGAAGAAGAGCCAGAAGAGGAAGAGGTTCTGCGCATATTGACCCAGGCTGGGTTGATGCGACCCCGACCCAGGCCAGGATCACAACCGGCACCGCCTCTGTCGGAGGATGAGCGCCAAGCCCTCGCCGACGAGGTGGGTCGTGCTTCTGGGAAATCGCTATCGGAGATTGTCATTGAAGACCGGGGTGCGTGGTGAGTGTTGCCTACTTTGACACGAGTGCCCTCCTCAAGCGATACGTGACGGAGGCGGGTACGGAGTGGGTCAAGTCGCTCTTGGCCTCCCTTGACGCACCTGTCGTCCTTACCTCGCATCTAGCTGTCGTTGAAGCGGCTTGTGCCTTTTCTCGTCGAGCCCGAGAAGGCAATCTCCCAGCCGAAGCGTTGGACAACCTCCTTCGGCTGTTCGAGTACGATGTTGCCTACCGCTATCACATTCTCGAGCTCGGTCCTGCGACGATCGACGCGGCCCGCGACCTGGCGCTTCAGCATCCACTGCGAGCCTACGATGCCGTGCATCTGGCGAGTGCCTGGCTAGCCAACCAAGAGCTGGTTCGCACCGGCAAGCACCCTTTGACCTTTGTCTGTGCAGATGATCGGTTGGTGGGGATTGCCGGCGCCACAGGCCTGCTGACCGCCAACCCCCTTGACCATGCTCGATAGGGTGCTCGCCTTCACAAACTGAAGGGCAGTGTGCTGGGCGGTCCTGTTGTTCGCACCGCCCCGGGGGTACTCAAAAGGAATGCCCGCACGTGCGGGAAGCGGGACGTATCGGTACAGCGTCCCGCTCTTACTTGCTGGCAATTCCCTCTCCCCGGAATAAGGTGAGGTGTGCCCCTGTTCTTGCAATTGACTCCAGTCTTCATCTCATAGTATAATCAGGATGCGAGGAGCCGTCGATCTGCACGCGACCTTCGAGCTCACAGCACGACCCGCGTCGACGATACGTTCCTCTGTCCGATTGTATTCAACGTGATTGAGGGGACGAGAAAGCCGAACTCGACTGGCCGGGAAGTGACGAGTTGGAATGGCCAAGAAAAAGCAGTACTACGTTGTAATCCACGGGCGCCGGCCAGGTCTCTATGACCGATGGTTCGGGGAGGAGGGAGCGGCCGAGCAGGTAGATGGCTGGGCCGATGCCGTTTACAAGGGATTCTACACGCTGCAGGAAGCCACCGAGTGGTTGCGCGAGCTTCACGCCGAGACCATCCCAGAGCTGCCGCCAGACCTGGTGGAGCTCCTTGGCCTCCATCCCGAGCAGCGACGTCGTGAAGGCCCACGCGCCCTGCTCAAAGCCGGCAAGATCCTGATCTACACTGACGGCGGGGCCATCGACAATCCCGGCCCCGGCGGCTATGGCGTGGTCCTGCGCTACAAGGGCCATAGGAAGGAACTGTCCGGCGGCTTTCGCCGGACGACCAACAACCGTATGGAACTGCTGGCTTGCATCGAAGGCTTGAAAGCACTGAAGCGCCGATGCACGGTGGTGCTGTACAGCGACTCCAAGTACGTGGTCAACGGCATGAGCAAAGGCTGGGCCGAGCGCTGGCAGGCCAGGGGCTGGAAGCTGAGCAACGACCAGGATGTCAAGAATGCCGACCTGTGGCAGCAACTGGTCGCCCTGTGCCAGCAGCACGACGTCGAGTTTCGCTGGGTACGGGGTCACAGCGGCAACCCGGACAACGAGCGCTGCGATCAACTGGCAATGGCCGCGGCGCAAGGGCGGGACCTCGCCATCGATGTGGCTTACGAAGCAGCCCGGTAAGCGGACAACGCACAGGAGGGAGAAGCAGAGATGGCCAAATCCAAGAGCGCAACAGAGGCGCCGATCTACCAGATCAAGGTGACGCTGGAAGACAGCAAGCCGCCCATCTGGCGGCGGCTCCTGGTCCGCAGCGACATCACCCTGGCCGAGCTGCACGACATCATCCAGGCGGCCTTTGGCTGGTGGGACTATCACCTCCACCAGTTCATCGTCGGTGAAACCTACTTTGGCGTACCCGACCCCGACTATGAGGACTATCTGGAGATGAACGACGAGCAGGACGTGACGCTGCGCCAGATCGCCCCACGAGAAGGCTCCAAGTTTCGCTACGAATACGACTTTGGCGACAGTTGGCTGCACCAGGTGCTGGTGGAAAAGATCCTGCCCCCGGAGCCGGGCCAGGACTATCCGGTGTGCATCAAGGGCCGGCGCGCCCGCCCACCCGAGGATGTGGGCGGCATGTGGGGCTACTACCACTTTCTGGAAGCCATCGCCGGATCCCGACCACGAGGAGCACGACGAGTACCTGGAGTGGGTCGGCGGCGAGTTCGATCCTGAGGCCTTTGACCTGGAGGAGGTCAATCAGGCATTGCGTGCCTTGTAGTGGGGGAGAAACAAAACAGCGGCAAGGTGCAGGGGGCAAAAAATGGACGACAGAAAAAAGAAACCAGCCCCATCGAGGGACTGGCTTCTGTAGCGTGAGGTGGAGGGGAGAGAGGAGAGGCACTCATTGCGCTGGCACGGGCTTTTGCTGGTCGGGGTAGGTCAATTGGATCTCGCGGGCTCGCTGCTGGTTGCCGCCGCTGCGGTCGTACTCGACCAGGGCATCCAGGGGGAGCAGGCTTTCGAGCAGCCGGCGGATCCGTTGGCGGCGGTTCCGGATCGTGCCTTCGGTGGTGCCCATCAGCTCGGCGATGCTGGCGTTGGTGTGCCCGTTGGCGGCCAGGCGGATGATGCGCTTGTCGGTCTGGATCGTGTCCCAGTAGCGGGTCAACAGGCGCTGCGAGAAGCCGGCCGCCTGGCGCGCTTCAAAGAGCACACCTTCCAGGACCTCGTCGGAGAGCCAGTCCAGGCGCAGGGTGTCGTCGTCGGTGGATGTGGAAGGAGCCAGCCATTCGTGAGGCAGGTCGCCGCCGTCGTGCAAGGGGGCATCCAGGGAGAGGGGACTGCGGGGGTTTCGGCCCAGGACTTGGCGGTAGAAGTACTTTTCGGCGGCCTGGCGGGCGCAGACGAAGCAGAAGGGGACGGGGCGGCCTTCACGATGGTGCTTCCAGTAGGCCAGGGCGGCGGTCTGGATCATGTCTTCCATGTCCTGGGGGGTCAGGGTGTCGGCTCCACCGTTGAGGCGGCGGCGGGCGCAGTAGGCCGCCTTGCGGCTGGTGACGAGCCATTCGGGCTCGGTGGGCAGGTCGTTTGTGCTCATCTCGATCTCCTTTCGGGTTGTGATGTGATTGAGGTGAGCACCCTCAATCCGCCTGCCCTGGCGCGGTAGCGGCTCTTGCTCCATCAGTAGGTGATGGATGCATACAGAAGCACTTTCTGCAGTTTGCAGAATGGAAAAAGGCCGGGACTGAGATTCGTTCTCTCAGTCCCGGCTCTTTGGTTCTGCCTACCTGTGCCAGAGCTATTGCTTGTGAGCTTGTGCGGTGGTCAATCTGCTTTGTGTTTCGTGGTGCGATCTATCGTATGAGCAAGGAATTACGTCCGGTAACGATATGAGCCTCCGACTACCTTGAGCCAAACATGAGGGTGGCAATGAAGGTTTATCGCCCGCTTGCTTGAGCCATTGTTCGTCTTGGCATTCCCAAGCAACCCTCCGGAGAATCGCACCAGATCTCACCCCGATCTGCACCAAATCTCAACATCTCTGTGGTACAGTGCAGAAGGAGATGGGGAAATGACAAACAAACTGGCAAAACCGATTCTCGCGGCGGCGATGGCACTGCTTCTCGCCGCCATCGGCCTGGTCCTGGTCGCCTGTAGTTCGAGCGCAGAGGATGTGCCATCGCTAGGGGCAACGCCGACCGCAGTTGTGGAGGAGAAACCCCTGGACGATGAGGCCAGGGTGATGGCCTTTACGTAGTGCATGCGCGACCAGGGCATCGAGTACAAGGACCCCGTGGTCGATTCCGACGGAAACGTACAGCGGCCGCAGCTCGTCGAGGGCGTTACGGTTACCTGTGAGGAGCTGGCCGCCCCCTACGCGGCTTGTGCCCATCACCTCGAAGGTCTCACCCTGGGGCGAGAACGCAGTGACGTGAGCGAACAGGTCGATTCCCTCGTTGCCCTCGCAATCTGCTTGCGCGAAAAGGGCTACGACGTGGACGACCCCACGGCCGAGACGCTGGAACAGTGGGGCATGGACTTTCGCGTCGAGTTCCCCTGGGACGACCCCGCGGCCCAAATAGCCTACGAAGCACGCAGCAGCGGGGATTGATTCTCGTAACTGCTCAATAAATCGGGGTAAGTTGGGCAACCGACCATGAAGCGCCAAGCTCCAGTTCGCTAGCACGAGCCTCGATCAGGCTTGCCAACGATGGAATCTCGTTCGCCTTGGAAACACGATCGTGAATGTACTGATAGAAGCTGATACCCAACTTCTTGGCCGTAGCAGCCAAGCTCATAAAGGTGTCCCAAGCCTTGACACCATCTTGCGTGCGCGGGCCGAAACTGACGTCACGTTTTCGCACCCGTTGACGCGCTTCCAACTCGGCTGGGTTGTTATGCAATGGTATCTCTGGATGCTTGAGCACCATCAGCAGAGACTCTTTCTTGGCTCTTCGTCTTGGCAATCCGGGAGTCCAGAGCATCAAACCCAGTGCAGGTCGAAAACAGTTTGTCGAACTCCGCATCCAGTCGGACCCTTTCTTCAAGGGTTGGTTGCTGTCGGTAGGTCAACAACTCGTCGTAGAACTCCCAGAACTGCTTCCGAAAGTCCTTCAGCAGCTTGAAATGGTGGACAAAAGACGGCATCAGCTTCTTGTAATGCCGTGCCTTCATGCACCCAGCAGAGGGCCAACTCTTCCGCGATCCAGTTGAACTGCGGGGCATCGTCGCAGAGCAACAAACGAACAATGGGCAGGTCCGCTTCGGCGTGATACGCTGCCACAGCAGCTGCACTCAGGATCGCCTGACGCTGCTGCTCGTTCAGCTTCGGCCAATTGGTGTCCAACCGCTCGACAAAGGTCTGTTCATCCCAATCCTGGTCACTGCATTCGGCCGACAACCAGGTACGAGTGGCTTTCGACAGCGGCGTAGACTCCAGATAGCCCAGCGCTTCTTCGTTCAGCCGGAACCGGCGTTCTCGCCCGGGGCGCAGCACATCCAACACGCTCAAGCGGTCCTTTTTCGGCGTCGTGGTGTAGATAGTGTACAACGGGTTGCACACAATGTTGCAGTGCTGGTTCTGGCCGTCCACGCGCGTGCTGGTTTGATCGGTGTGCTGCCAAGGAGTGCTGGCCAACCCCGCTTCGCAGACCTCTTCCTTCTCGGCGTGAAACTGCTCCTGGCCCTTGATCAACAGGTTGGACACTTCACCCGCCGAGATCTGGACGCCGACATTCTCGTACAAGTCCCGGATCTTGGCCTCACTCATCCCGCCTCCAAAGTACAAGGTCAAGGTCAGCGCTTTGAGCCCTGGTCCAAATTGCCCTTCATACCCCAACGGCAACTCGGCCAGATAGGTTTTGCCCGTCGAGTAGGCCCAATACTTCTCCTTGTGAAAGCGTACGTTGTCGGCGCGAAAGACGACATCTTGGACCACCACATCTTCGTAGCCCTTGAATTCGGCATCTTCCGGCAGGCTGGCCTTGTCCACCTCCAACGTCTGTTCACGATGGATCTTGATCGTTGCTTTCTTGGCACGCTTCCGACGTGGTTTGGGTTTGCGACGTTCCTGCTCCGACGAGTAGTTGGACCGAGGGAACTTGGGGTTGTTACCCTTGATGTTGGGTTTGCCCTGTTCGCCTTTCAACCGATTGTTCTCATCTCGCAGTCGCTGAATCTCTGCCTGTGCGTCCCGCAAGTCGGTACTCACGGCTTCGATCAGATTCATCAAGCGGACAATCAGTTCCCGAGCATTTTCATCTTGGATGTTGCTCAGGTCTACAGGGTTCAGCTTATCCAACATTAGTTGCGCCATTTTACTCATCTTTGCCCAAATGGCAAAGCGTGAGACTCGCCGAAGTCTTTCCCGGGGTTTCCCCCGGATTATTGAGCAGTTACCATTGAATCAGCGGCACAGCCGCAAAGCTGCCATCACCCACCAGAACGACTTCCCGATCTGGCTGCCAGCGCCGCACCTTGTCCACCATGAGCATTGCCCAGTCAATCAGTGTTCGATGTCGTTTCTGGAGCTTGGCGCTTGTCTTCGGTCCCAGGGCGGGGACCGTCATAAACGGCAAGGCCCACAGTCGTTGGCTCCAGGGAACCGGCACCAAGACGGCTAGACAGAGCCAGCGGATGCCCAAGGACTTGCTCACATGAGTGAGCGTGGAGCGAATCGGATCCCGAAACCAGCCCTTATACTTGATCTTGGGCCCGCGGCGGCGCTCCAACGTGTCATCGATGACAAGGAGTACAGGCAGCCCAGGCGGCAGCAGTAGATGAATGATCAAACTCAACAGCAGTCTGCTCAAGATCCACGGCGACCAACAAGCACGATTGAGGACGCGATGGTAGTTGGTAAAGTGCCGGTTGTCGGCCAGCCCCATGGCGCGAAGGGCGGCAGCCACCGTACGGCGGCCGGGAGCCAGGATCGTTCCGTAGAGCAAAACCATTGCGTTGGCGAAAGTTGGCACGGTGAACGCCTTGGCAAATATCGAAAGCAATTGTATAATCTCCTGGGCTTGGCATGGGCTCTCCTGTGTCGATAGAGGTTTGGACACCGACTATCTTACCACAGGTTGCTCAAATCAGCCCATCCCTTCTTCAAAAATGGCCAAAGTCCAGTCAAGTAACACTTGCGCATATCTGAGACCAATGCCGCCGGTCTAGAAGGGCTTGATTCTGTACGACTGGGCTTGCCAGCGGAGCGTTGAATGCCGTGACGGGCTGCCGGGACCGGATGGCTGGCTGATTGCTCGCCGTTCGATCAGTGATCCGACCGATATTGCCTACTACTTGTCGAACGCGCCAGTTGACACGCCGCTTCTGAAGCTGGCGCAAGTGGCCTCGACCCGCTATACGGTCGAGCAATGTATTGAAGAGGCCAAGGGTGAAACGGGCCTGGACGAGTATGAGGTACGCTATTGGCACAGTTGGCATCGCCATATTACACTCTCGATGATGGCTCACGCCTGGCTCGCCTCCGTCCGCTACACAGCCACGGAGAAAAAAGGGGGCCTGAGCCCTTCCTGGCCGAGCTGACGGTTCCGGAAGTGCGCCGCTTGCTGGAAGTGGCGCTACCCTTGCCCTATCGTTCGCGTGATCTGCGACTCGCATGGTCGCAGTATCGACGGGCCAAGCGCTGGCAGGCCCGCCAGAGCCATTCTCGCCGTCAAGCTACCGCCTGGCGGCTCCTCTTGAAGCCGGATGCCAGCACGCCGGCAAAACTGCGGTTGTAGTACTAGGGCGTCCCCCCGCCAGCACACAGCCCGCTCCTGGTACCTGTGCCGGCTGATTCGCCTTCTGCCTCCACAGCCGGCCTGAAGTTGCTGTTCACGCGGAATAGGCTGCCCGGTGCGTGCCACATGTCGGTGGTGGTCCGCATGGGGAACCAAGTGCCCTGCCCCAGCGTCCAATCCATAGACGTGATCGACCCTGCGTCCCGGTGGACATGCAACAAGAACAGTGCTATAGTGCGTGCTTACAGTGCCTGGCAGGCTGCGCGACCCTTCCTCCGGCCCGCCCTCTTGGCTCCGAGCCCCAGTCGCTCGATCTACCTCCTGCCGGAGATGGACCAGCCATGGGCCAAGTGTTGGCGAGCCGTGGGTCAGTCGCCACCAAAGCAGCGACCGGCCGGAAACCGATCGGCATAGTATGGGCAAGAGACAACCCGCAGAGACCGAGTGTGCCATGAGATCCCATCCGCGCCATCGCCGCTTAGGGGTGGCCCTGGCCCTAATCCTCAGCCTGGTCCTTGCCGCCGCGGCTGGCACCTACTGGCTGCTGGCCGGCCTGCCTTCGCTCGACGGTCCCACAGCGTCCCGTGGCCCGAGCCTGTATGCCTATGCCGCTGCGCCCAGCTCCAAGATCTATGATCGCTACGGCCGGCTGCTCTACGAGATGCCGCCGCCCCATACGGGGAGCCACTCACCCGTGCCCCTGAGCGACGTGCCCCTGCCCCTGCGCCAGGCCCTCATTGCCACCGAAGACGCCACCTTCTACGATAACCCGGGAGTCGATGCCAGGGCCATCTTACGGGCGGTGTGGATCAACCTGCGCGGGGGCGGGATCCTATCGGGGGGCAGCACACTCACCCAGCAGCTGGCCCGGAACCTGCTCCTCAGCCCCGAAGAGCGGTACGAACGCACACTCGGCCGCAAGCTGCGCGAGGCGGTACTGGCCTGGCGGATTGCGCGCCACTACGCCAAGGACCAGATCCTCGAGCTCTACCTCAATGAGATCTATTTCGGAAACATGGCCTACGGCGTCGAGGCGGCAGCCCAGGCCTATTTTGGCAAGCCGGTCCGCGACGTCGATCTGGCCGAGGCTGCGTTGCTGGCTGGCCTGCCCCAGGCCCCGGCCTATTACAGCCCCCTCGAAAACCTGGAAGGCGCCAAGGACCGCCAGGCTGTGGTCTTGGACTTGATGGTCAAGCAGGGCTACATCACCGAGGAGCAGGCTCGCCTGGCCAAGAAGGAAAAGCTCTACTTTGCCTCGGCGCCCTTTGACATCCGTGCTCCCCACTTTGTAATGTACGTCCGCGGAATGTTGGAACAGGAACTTGGCCTGGATCACATCGAGCAGGGTGGGTTGCACATCTACACCACGCTGGACCTGGACTTAAACGAGGCTGCTCGAGACGTGATGCGGGTTCGGCTGTCGCGCTTGGCCGAGTGCAGCGGGCAGCAGACCAACTGCCCGCCTGGCGGCCACAATGTGCGCAACGCAGCCCTGGTTGCCCTGGACCCGCGCACGGGAGAGATCCTAGCCATGGTGGGCAGCCCCGATTACTTTTCCGCGCGCATAGACGGGGCGGTCAACGGCACCACCGCTCCGCGGCAGCCGGGTTCCTCCATCAAGCCCCTTACCTACGCGGCGGCCTTTGCTCGAGGGGACCTCACGCCGGCGACGATGATGCTCGATGTACGCACCTCTTTCCTGACCGAGGAGGGCACACCCTACGTCCCCCTTAACTACGACCTCCAGTTCCGCGGCCCGGTCCGGCTACGTGAGGCCCTGGCGTCGTCCTACAACCTGATCGCCGTCAAGGTCCTGGACGCGGTCGGCGTAGAGTCCATGACTGGCCTGGCGCGGCGCCTGGGCATCACCACCTTTGACGACCTGGAGGCGCTGGGGCTGGCCGTCACCCTGGGCGGCGGCGAGGTGCGCCTACTGGAGGAGACGGCGGCCTATGCGGCCTTTGCCAATGGCGGCTACGCGGTGCGACCCCTTGCCATCCGTCGTGTAGAGGACGAGGCAGGCAACGTGCTTTGGTCGCCAGAACCTGGCCTGGGTGCCCGGGTCCTCGACGAGCGGGTCGCCTACCTGGTCACCGATGTGCTGAGTGACGACCGGGCCCGTATCCCATCCTTTGGCGAGGCCAGTGTCCTGGAGCTGACCCGTCCCGCGGCGGTCAAGACCGGGACGACGACAGACTACCGGGACAACTGGACGGTGGGCTATACGCCGGAGCTGGTTGCCGGCGTCTGGGCAGGCAACGCCGACAACGAGTCGATGCTGGACATCTCCGGCATAAGCGGTGCCGCACCCATCTGGCACGATTTCATGGAACTGGCCCTCAAGGGCCAGCCGGTCCAATCCTTCCAGCGGCCCGAGGGGCTAGTCGAGTTGGAGGTATGCGCTCTTTCCGGGCTGCTGCCGGGGCCGGATTGCCCACACAGGGTGAAGGAGCTGTTTGTGAAGGGCACCGAGCCCACTCAGGTCTGCACGATGCACCAGCGCCTTGCCATCGACAGCGCTACCGGCCTGCGGGCCACGAGCGCTACGCCTCCGGAGCGCGTTGTCGAGCGGGTGTACGCGATACTGCCGCCAGAAGCCCAGGATTGGGCCCGGCAGCAGGGCATCCCCGAGCCGCCAGCCGCGGGCCGCGCTGGATCGCCCAACTCTGATCCGGACAGTCAGCTTGCCGCAGCGGGCGCGCCAATCCAGGAGCAGGAGGGAGGAGCCCCGTGTCTGACCATGAGCAGCCCCGACCGCGGCGCTGTCTACCTTCTGGATGCCGGCTTGCCCCGCGCTGCCCAGCGCATCGTCGTCTCGGCCTTTCCAGGACCGGATGCGAGCCTGCGCGAGGTGACGCTGTGGGCCGATGGCCGGCTGCTGGCCAAATTTGTGGCACCGCCTTACAAGACCCTGTGGCAACTTGAGCCGGGTGCGCATACCTTTTGGGCAGAGGGAATCTCTGCCGGCGGCGACCGGGCCAAGAGCGACGAGGTCCAGGTGACAGTCCAAACCCGCTGACGGCAGGATGGGCAACGCTCGCTTCACCGCTATCGAGTCATTCGTAGGAAGGATCGGACAATGGAAACGCAGAATAGACGAAGTGACTTATTCCTGATTCTTCTGGTCTTTCTTTGCCTGCTGCTGGGTGCCTGTGGGTCATCCACCCCCGAGGTGATGCCCACGGCTGGCGAACCAACCGCTACCCTGCCGCCGACGGAGACGCCGCCCCCAACGGTCACGCCCATACCCTTGCCCGCGCCGCAGCTTCTGTTCCGCAGCCCCGCACCTGGGGAGGAGCAGCCCCTCGATGCACCCATCGAGCTGACCTTTGACCAGCCGATGGATCGCAAAAGTGTGGAAGCAGCTTTCACCATTTCACCCACGATCGAAGGCGAGCTCACCTGGCTCGACGACAGGACGCTGTCCTTTGACCCACGGGTCGAGCTGGAGCGCGGCGCCACGTATCGGGTGACGGTGGACGCCACGGCAGAAAACGCTGAGGGCAAGCCGCTGGAGGAACCTGCCAGTCTTGGATTTGATACGGTAGGCTTTCTCGAGGTCAGCCAGGTAATGCCCGCTCCAGATAGTGACGAGCTGGACCCTCAGACTGTGGTCACAGTCGTGTTCAACCGGCCGGTCGTTCCCCTGACGGCCATTAGCGACCAGGGCGAGCTGCCCCACCCCCTCACCTTTGTGCCCCCGGTGCGGGGCCGCGGCGAATGGCTCAATACCTCCATCTATCTCTTCACACCGGAAGGCGGCTTTCTGCCTGCCACCCACTACAAAGCCAGGGTGGCTGCCGGCTTGATGGATACCACTGGCGCACTCCTCGAGCCGGACTATACCTGGGAGTTCGAGACCATCCGGCCGGCCATCCTGCAGGTCTCGCCTGCAGAAGGTTTCGCCCAGGTTGGGCCCACCGACCTGATCAGCGTGACCTTCAATCAACCCATGGACCACGCCTCGGCTCAGTCGAACTTTTCTTTGGAGATGGACGGCCAGCCCGTAGCCGGCGAATTCCGCTGGAGTGGCGGGCAGACGCCTATAGACACGGAGACGATGCTCTTTGTGCCCGACGAACCCCTGCCTCGCGACACCTCCTTCAGTGCTCGTGTGGCGGCGGATGTCCAGGCCCGTGCCGGAAACACCGGCACGCAGCGGCAGAAGCGTTGGACCTTTTCCACCGTTAAACAACCGGGCATCGTTGGCACCTTGCCCGGGGATGGCGCGAGGGGTGTGGATCCGGGTGAGAGCCTGGCGATTACCTTCGCCAGCCCCATGCAGCCAGAGGGTTTCATGGACCACCTCACCATCCTCCCGGCTGTGACAGAGGTCTACACCTATTGGTCAGAGAATGATACGCAAGTCGAGATCGACTTCCAGAGCAGGCCCGCCACGGCCTACCAGGTTGGCCTGGATGCTGCCACCCCCGACCGGTATGGGGCCGCGCTGGGCAGAGCCGCGCCCATCCGGTTCACCACCGGAGACCTGCCCGCTTTTGCCAGCCTGACCACGGTTGGCCAGTTGGGCACCGTCAGCGCCTACACCGACACGGTGGTCTATGCCACCTACCGCAACGTGTCCAGCCTGCAGATCGGCCTGTACCGTCTCAGCCCACGCACTTTTATGGACCTCAACACGCGCTGGGAGGCCTGGGATCAGTTCGTGCCCGACGAGGGTGAACTGGTGCGCCGCTGGTCCCGCGAGGTCCAGGCGCCCCGCAATGAGGCCCGCCTGGAGCGCTTGCTGTTGGTAGATGACAGCGGCGAGGCTCTGCCTCCTGGCCTGTACTACCTCCAGCTCACGGCGCCAGAGGTTCAAGAATCACAGGCTGCCGGCGAAAAGCTGTCTCGCTACATGTTTGTCAAGTCGCGGCTGAACCTGACTCTGAAGCAAACCCGCTCTGAAGCCTTGTTGTGGGCCACGGACCTCGCCTCCGGCCAACCCGTGCCGGATCTCTCTGTGCACTTTTATTTGGGCCCCGACCAGATCGAGGCTGCCGCCAGGACCGGTGCCGAGGGCCTCGTAGTGGCCGATGGCCTTCCTCTGGACGATCTGTGGAGCCCATTCTTTGCTATGGCCGGTGAGCCGGGCGACGAAGGCTTTGGCATCGCCTACAACCGCTGGGAAGAGGGTATCAATCCCTGGGACTTTGGCGTGGATTCAGAATTCTGGGGCAGCGATTACCAGGGCTATCTCTACACCGACCGGCCCATCTACCGGCCGGGTCAGACTGTCTACTTCAAGGGCATTGTCCGTGCTGACGACGACGCCGTGTACAGCTTGCCTGACGAGATAGAGACCGTGCAGGTGCAGGTCAACGATGCCCAGGGCAAAGAGTTGTACCGCACGAAGCTGCCCCTCAGCGAGATGGGGACCTTCTACGACGAGCTGGTACTCGACGAACAAGCGCCGCTGGGCGACTATTATGTCGAGGTCCAAGAGCCTGATCTCCAATTCTACACCGGTACCAGCTTTCGCGTCGCCGAATACAGGGCTCCGGAGTTCCAGGTGTCGGTAACCGCGGGCCGTGATGCCTATCTCGCCGGTGAACCCGTCGGCGTCACGGCCGAGGCCACCTACTACTTTGGCGGCCCCGTGGCCGACGCTGGTGTCCACTGGAGCGTCCTCAGCAGCGACTACTTCTTCCGCCATGAATGCCCTCAGGGGCAAAGCTGCCCTTGGTATAGCTGGACCGATTCCGAGTGGGGCGAACAGCCGGAAGGCGAGTACTATGGAGGTTACGGCGGGCTCCTGGCCGAAGGCGACGCCCAGACCGACAGCGAAGGTCGGGTTACCTTCAGCGTCCCGGCGGACATTGGCGACGAGGTGCGAAGCCAGCTCTTGACCATCGAGGCCAGTGTGACCGATCTCAGCGGCCAACAGGTGAGCAACCGGACGGGGACTGTCGTCCACAGGGGCGAGTTCTACGTCGGCGTCGCGCCTCGCGGCAACCTGTCCGAGGTGGACCAGGAAAAGCCTGTTGATCTGCTGACGGTAGACTGGGATGGAGAGCCAGTCGCGGGCGTGGAGCTGACCGTGATCCTCATGGAGCACCGCTGGTATAGCGTCCGACGCCAGGCGGAGGATGGCCGCTACTACTGGGACTGGACCGTGGAGGACATCCCCGTAGTGACCAGCACCGTGACCACCGACGACGAGGGTCAGGCCGTCGCCACTTTCATCCCTCCCAAGGCCGGCAGTTACCGCGTGCGTGCCATCGGCCGCGACAGTCGCGAGAATGAGATCCGCAGCAGCGACTACTTCTGGGTCTGGGGCGGGCAGGATTACATAAGCTGGCGCCAGGAGAACAACAACCGCATCGACCTGGTCGCCGACCAGGAGGAGTACGAGATCGGCGACGTGGCCGAGATCCTGATCCCTTCCCCCTACACCGGCACCGTGCAGGCACTGGTCACCGTCGAGCGGGGCCACATCCTGGAGACCGAGGTGCGCGAGCTTTCCACCAACAGTGAAGTCCTGCGTATTCCCATCGTCGAAGCGCACGTGCCCAATGTCTTTGTGTCCGTGGTCATCGTCCAGGGATCTGACCAGGCTGCAGACGGGCTCGCCACTTTCAAAATGGGCGTCGTCAAGCTGCCGGTTTCGGTCGAGGCCAAAACCCTGAACATCAGCCTTACGCCGGACAAAGAGATGGAGGACGGCGAGTACTATGGCCCCCGACAGACGGCTACCTACGACGTGCTGGTCACCGATTACCAGGGGAAGCCGGTGGAGGCCGAACTGTCGCTTCGCCTGGCCGACCTCGCCGTGTTGGCCCTGGCCGACGAGCCGGGCCCGACCCTGGTCGAGAGCTTCTGGCGCGACCGTGGCCTGGGCGTCAAGACCAGCACGCCGCTGGTCGTGGCCATGGAGCCCTTTAACCGCGAGATCGCGCCCGGTACCAAGGGCGGTGATGGCGCCGCAGGGGGAGAGCTGGTGCGCTCCCGCTTTGCCGATACTGCCTTTTGGGCTCCAGCAGTGCGTACGGATCAGGATGGCCGGGCCCGGGTGACGGTCCAACTGCCGGACAACCTGACCACGTGGCGCATGCAGGCCCGCGGGATTACGGGCGATACCAAGGTGGGTCGCGCCGACGTGGACGTACTCAGCAGCCTTGACCTGCTCGTGCGACCAGTGTTGCCCCGTTTCTTTGTCGTGAACGACCAGGCCCAGATCGCGACGGTGGTCCACAACAATACCCAGGAGCCGCTCAAGGTCCAGGTCGAAATCGAACTGGAGGGCCTGGCTCTGCAAGGTGCTAGCAGCCAGACTGTCGAGGTCGGCGCTGGCGACAAGGTCCAGGTTACCTGGCCTGTGAAGGCCATGTCTGGAAACGACGATCGGGGCTGACGGTATCGAACGGGCCACGGTGCGCATGTGGGCCAGGGCTGGCGACCTCTACGATGCCCGCGAGGATACCCTGCCCGTGTACCACTACACCTCGCCAGAAGTGGTGGCCACCGCCGGCTTGCTGGCCGAGCCCGGCGTCCGCCAGGAGGTCATCCAGTTGCCGGGCACGTTCGACCCGACCCAGGGCGAGCTCACGGTGGTACTCGATGGCTCCCTGACCGCTGTGGCCCAGGATGCGCTCGATTACCTCGAGCACTATCCCTACGAGTGTGTGGAGCAGACGGTCAGCCGTTTCCTGCCCAACGTGGTCACTTG
This sequence comes from uncultured Chloroflexia bacterium, assembly GCA_963700285.1. Taxonomy (GTDB): domain Bacteria; phylum Chloroflexota; class Anaerolineae; order JAAYZQ01; family JAAYZQ01; genus CAWANP01. The sequence continues at coordinate 2,046,137 of CAVOXA010000010.1, forward strand.
GCAGGCCCTGGAGGAGATGGGCCTGGAACGTCCCGAGCTGCGCCAGAAGCTGGCCCAGATGGTGGGCATCGGCCTGCAGCGGCTCTACGCCCAGCAACACTACGATGGCGGTTGGGGCTGGTGGACCTACGACGAGAGCAATTCTTATCTGACAGCCTACGTCCTGCACGGGATGTTGGAAGCTCACCGCGCTGGGTTCGTGGTCGACCAGGGGGCCGTGGACAAGGCTGCCGACTACCTGCGCCAGGGGCTGCCCTCGGTGGCCCAGGTCAAGGCTGCCTCGGAGGCGAACCGGCTGGCCTACGCGCTCTACGTCCTGGCCAGCTATGCCGATACGTTCGACAGCTCTTCCAGGGGGGAGTTGAGCCGGGCCGTGCGTCTCTTTGACGACAGGCACCTTCTCGACCACTATGGGCAGGCTACCCTGGCCATGGCTCTCGCCTTGCTGGAACCGGACGAGCCCCAGCGGGTCCAGACGCTGCTCGACGACCTGGCTGGCGACGCTGTCCTCAGCGCCACGGGCGCCCACTGGGAGGAAGCTGAGCCTGATTACTGGAACATGAGCACCGACGTCCGGACCACGGCCATCGTTCTCTGGACGTTGGCACACCTGCGCGCTGACGATCAACTCCTGCCCGCCACCGTGCGCTGGCTGATGGCGATGCGAGAGGAAGGCCACTGGCAGACGACCCAGAACAACGCCTGGTCACTGCTGGGGCTGGTGGCCTACATGCAGGCTACGGGCGAGCTCGAGGGGGACTATAGTTACAGCGTTTACCTAAATGGGCAAGAGCTGACCAGGGGGGATGTTTCCCAGGACAACATCGACGAGAGCCACGAACTTGTGGTCGGCATCACTCGCCTGCTGACCGAGGAGGGCAATCGCCTGGTCGTCGAACGCCAAGCTTCTCAAGGTGACCAGACGGGTGAGGGACAGCTCTACTACTCGGTGGACCTGCGCTACTACCTGCCTGCCGACCAGGTCCAGGCGCTGGATCGAGGTATCGTCGTCGCCCGGCAGTACAGCCCGGTCGACGATGCGGGGCAGGTGGAGGCCAGGCGCTACGTCGACGTCGCGCGTGTTGGAGACGTCATCAAGGTCAAGGTCACCCTCGTCGCTCCCACGGACCTCTACTACGTGGTTGTCGAGGACCCGCTGCCAGCCGGTTTCGAGGGCATAGACCTCAACCTTAAAACAACCAGCGTGGTTGGAGAACAGCCGACCCTGCGCAACCTGACCGTTGAAGAGGAGGAGCGCTGGTTCCGCTGGTACGGTTGGGGCTGGTGGTGGTTCTCCAACTCGGAGATGCGCGACGAGAAGGTTGTCCTCTTTGCGGAATACCTACCCCGGGGAACCTACGAGTACACTTATCTTATGCGTGCCGGGGTGCCGGGTGACTTTTACACGATGCCCACGACCGCCCACGAAATGTATTTCCCCGAGGTCTTTGGCCGGAGCGATGGAGGCAAGTTCACCGTACAGCCGTGAGTACGTACAGTGCGGGCCTGTTGTTCGTAATGCTCCGGGGATACGAACAGACAGGCCGCAGGCAACCCGTATGAGGGTTCCCGCGGCCTTTTCTGTTGCGCTCTTGTTCAGGATCTTGAGCAGCGTGGCGCGGATCTTTCCTGTGTCGGTGAGCTCAAACCTCAGCCTGCCCAGCCCTGTCCTTCCTCACCGATCATCGCCGCCAGCTCCCGCGCCCGCTGCGGCGCATCCCCCACATAGTCGCTGGCCTCCAGCATGGCCATCACCTCTTCGACCGGCAGGAAAGCCAGTACCTCCCGGTCACCGGCCAACAGACCGGCCAGCGGATTGGGCTCGTCCTGCTGGACCGCGTCCCAGGCCGCCATGCTGTGCTGCCGGATCAGTTCGTGCATCTCCTGGCGGTCGGCTCCGGCCTTGACCAATTCCATCAACAGGCGCTCCGTGGCGGCAAACGTACCATAGAGCGCCAGGTTGCGGGCCACCCCCTCTTCCCGGACAACCAGCCCCTGCAGGATACCGTGAGCGCGGAGCAGCAGCTCATCGCAGAGCAGGAACGCCTGGGGCAGGATCAGCCGGCGGTTGCCCGAGTCGTCCAGGGTGCGCTCCAAAAGCGAATGCGCGGCATTGTCCCACGCCACCCGCGGCAGGGCCGCGACCAGCCGGGCCAGGCTGTCCATGTTCTCGGCGCGGACAGGATTCCGCTTGAAGGGCATGGCCGAAGAACCCACCTGGCGGCTGCCAAATGGCTCGTTCCATTCGCCAAAGGGTTGGGCTTGCAGGATCCTCAGGTCGAAGGCGAACTTGTACAGCGAGCCAGCCAGTCCAGCCAGGGCGTTGAGCACCAGCCAGTCCTGCTTCCGGGGGTAGGTCTGCGTGGCCACGGGAAAGGCTTCGATCCCCAACTTGGCCATGACCTTGGCTTCCAGTTCGCGGGCGCGTCCCATCTCTCCACTGTCAGGTGGTCGGAAAGAGCCAGCCCGCCCCGCGGTGGGCGGTGATGCCAGGAGCTGCGTGTACGAGGCCGAGGTCCCGGTGGCGCCCCTGATGCCTTTGCCCCTTAGCCTGTCACGTGTGCGCTGCAGTTCTTCCAGATCGGTGAGTAGATCAAAGCCGTATTGGGCCAGGCGGTAGCCCACCGTCGTTGGCTCGGCGGGTTGGAGGTGGGTGTAGCCCATGCAGGCCTGATCGGCCCGGGCCTCGATCTGCTCAGCCAGGCCGGCCAGCAGCGCGCGCAGCTTCTCCAAGATCAGATCCAGCCCCTCGCAGAGTCGCAGGGCATCGGCATTGTCCTCGATATCCATGCTGGTGGCACCCAGGTGTATGATACCACCTCCCACCGGGCATTGCTCGGCAAAGGTTCTGACCTCGGCCATCAGGTCGTGCCGGGTCTCGGCCTCGATCTCGTGGGCGCGTTCGATGTCGATATCCTTGGCGTGGGCGCGCAGATCGGCTACCTGCTCGGGCGTCACCAAGCCATAGTCCGCCTGGGCCTCGGCCAGGGCAACCCAGACGCGCCGGAACAGGCGCCGTTGGTGGGCCGTACTCCATATCCGGCGCATCTCATCGGAGCCGTAGCGCCAGGTCAGCGGCGACAGGTAGGTTTCGTGATCGTACATAGCGCCTCCTTTGGACGCGTAGCGTGGCATGGTCTGCGGTGCATTTTACTCTGCCTGCGCCAGGGTCATAATTCCCAAGAACCGATGGATCTGTCCAATAAAGACAGCCCCGAGTCCACGCCCATTCTACCCCTGATTCCCGCTCCGCGCAAGAAGAGCGGACCTTGGCTGATGTAGGTGCAACGCACCTCCTTGGCTGAACACCGCAGGGCCATCTTGGTGTGGTTTCTGTTGATGGTAGGGCATTCATCAGAGTGACAAGGTGCGTTGCACCTGAACAACCCGTGCACCGCTTCATTTGACCAATGCTCTGGCTCTCAGGTATAATCCATGGAGCCATGGGCATCCCCACCTGGCACACCCAGCCCGAAATCGGCAGGGCTGGCGCCCTACAGTTCCACAATCTCAAAGAGCCGATTGGGATCGATGGAGGAAAACAGATGTCATCTAGAGAGTTCCGGGTGTCGCGCAAAGAGATGGAAGAGATCCTGCTCGAGGAGACGGTAGGCTACCTGGGTCTATCGGTGGCCGGGAAGCCGTACGTCGTGCCGCTGAACTATGCCTATGTGGAGGGCAAAATCCTGTTCCACTGTGCCTTGACCGGCATGAAACTGGACCATCTGCAGGAGAACCCCCAGGTCTGCTTTACGGTGGGGCGCCAGTCTGGAGAGGTCCGCCGGCACGCGGAGGCGGATCCCTGCCACGTGGACAGTGACAGCGTGATCTGTTATGGCCGGGCGCGTTTGGTTGAGGACCTTGAGGAGCGCAAAGCAGTACTCGACGCCTTCAACCGTTTCTACCAGCCTGATGCAAAAGAGATCTCGCTGGAAGCAGCGATAAAGTGCGGGGCCGTCGAGATCGAGATAGCCGAAATGACAGGCAGAAGGGAGCGGGAAAGAGAGCGCACCTACTGGCGGTACAGTTTCCAGTCCTAGTGCATGCTTGGACTGATGGTTTGAATGCAAAGGTCGCGCTGGCCTAGAAGAGCCAGCGCTAGGCCAGAAACCATAAGACTATGACGAGCACCGCCTGTTTCACGGCGGTGCGGTCGAGTCACCATGCCAACACTCAGCTTTGGATATGCACTAGCCCATCGTCTTGCTCGCGGGATAACTGCCACACTCTGCCCGAGACTTGACAGGCCTTGCAGGCTGTGGTAAAACCCTGCTGCGATAATCGCATAGCTCAATCCGCCGAATGCATTGACAGCGGGGGACCCAAATCTGGGGCGAATTGGCCCTCGACAGCACCAACGCCGTCGAGGGCATAGGGCACGCTTCTTCAGCCCGAGCCCGTCAGCTAACCTCGCAGGCGTAGAAGAAGGTCATCTGGCTTTATCCCAGGTGCCCTTTTTTCATGAGGCACCTCACCGGCCAGAGACCCGATGGCTACCCATTCTACGAGGAGGTGCAAGATGCATAGCGGTGCGTACCTGGACGTAATCAAGCTGGAGCACGAAGTAAGAATCCGCCAGGCAGAAAAGGCCCGCATGTCAGCAAGCGTCAAGAGAACCCAGGCTTCGCCCTCGGTCCTCCGCCATTTGTTGATGTTCTTTGGCCGCTTCTAACGACAGTCACATCACGAGCGCAGTGCAGATGCGAACCTTGCTCGCACATGCGCTGCGATGCAGGCTCAGGCAACAGAAAACGGACCGGCATGGGCATCGAGGCCCATACCGGTCCGTTTTCGATCTGTAGGCTGCCGGCAATGCCCGGATGCCCTACCCGGAAAGAGCCCGGACGGCAAGATAGCCGGCCATCACCAGCAGCACGGCGCCAATCCCCGCACAGCCTCCCGCTGCAGAGTCACGGCCAAGACTTGCCAGACCGCCGATGCCCAGCATCATCAGTCCGCCGCCCGCCAAGATCGCGGCCAACAGCAGTACCAACACCTGCAAGATAGGTAGTGAGCCGTTCATCAATAGCCCTCCTCTCAGTAAAGCACTAGATCGGTGGCCGTGTGTCCCTACTCTATCACATGTCAAAGCCCCTTGCTCGATGGACAGCGTTCTGCGGGCATACGAACGCACTACGAAACGCTTATGTTAGCTTCTCCGGTCTCCTGTAGCCGTCTTGACACCAGGCAGGACATCCTTCGCTACATCGAGGTGTTTTACAACCGGGTGCGCTACCATTCAGCCTTGGGCTAGTAGTGCATGCTTGAGGCTGATGGTTTGAATGCCTGGAAGAGCCAGCGCTAGGCCAGAAAGGATTAGATAATGGTCGAGTCACCATGCCAACGCTCAGCCTTGGATACGCACTAGGTGAATCCGGAACAGTTCGAGCAACCTCTGCATGTGTGTTCAAACAGGGCGTTCACCAAACGGGGCGAACGCTACAGGGGGGCACACGCCGGGACACTGAGACACTGAGACAGTAACTTACTCGTCCATGCTGGTACGCGCTCTTCCCCAACCTATATCAGGGCCGCCGTTCATCTCACGCCTGTCCAACCTCCAGTTCGCCCGCCTCAACACCCCCAACTGGACGGAACCCGCGTCGTCTCACCGAAAGGGTCAAGCTTCTGTAGAACCTCTTCTGTGATTCTCTACCCAACCACAGCCATCACCGCATCGCGGCCTGCGTTGTCAATTCTGCGGCTTTCTGGTATAATTTAGACGCGGTTCCGCCCTGCGGGGGCCGACGCTCGCCAAGCAAGGATCCTTTGAGAGTCGCAATCGTCCATGACTGGCTCAACCAGATGGGTGGGGCCGAGGGGGTATTGGAGGCGCTGGTGGACATGTTCCCCCAGGCGCCCGTCTATACGTCGATCTACTGGCGCGAGGCCATGCCCGAGTCGTACCGGGTGTGGGATGTCCGCACCACGTGGATGGACCGCTTGCCGGGCATCTATCGCCGCCACCAGCCCTACCTGTTGCTTTACCCGGTGGCTTTTGGCGGCCTGGATTTGCGCGGCTATGACCTCGTCCTCTCGAACAAGAGCGCCTTCTGCTTCGGCGTTCGAACGGCGCCCGACACGCGCCATATCTGTTACTGTCTGACCCCGACGCGCTTTGTGTGGAACTATGATGGCTATGTGGACCGGGAACAGGCGGGCGGGGCAGCACGACACATGGCGCGGCCTTTCCTGGGCCGGCTCCAGCGCTGGGAGCGGGCAGCAGCCGGCCGGGTGGATGCCTTTGTGGCCATTTCCGGCGAGGTTCAGGCACGGATCGGGCGCTTGTACAATCGCGACTCGGCCGTCATCTATCCGCCAGTGGACACGGGCAGGTTCAATCCTGCACAGGACCACGATGACTATTTCCTCATCGTGTCCCGGCTGATTCCGTACAAACGCATTGATCTGGCTGTGCGGGCCTTTACCGAATTGGGATTGCCGCTCTGGATCGGCGGCAGTGGCCGCGACCGGGAGAGCCTGGAGGCGATTGCCGGTCCGAATGTTCGCTTCCTGGGTCGCGTGCCGGATAAAGAGTTAGCCCCTTTGCTCGCTCGCTGCCGGGCCTTTGTCTTTCCCGGGCTGGAGGACTTTGGCATCACGCCGGTAGAGGCCATGGCAGCAGGACGGCCGGTGATTGCCTACGCCGGGGGGGGCGCGCTGGACACCGTGGTGGAGGGGGTCACCGGGACCTTTTTCCACGAGCAAATGCCCGAGTCCCTGGCCCAGGCCGTCCGTCGCTTTGACGAGTCGAGTTACGACCCGGCAGCTATCCGGGCGCACGCCGAGCAGTTTGACGTCAACAAGTTCAAGGCCCATCTGCAGGCGTTTATCGAGCAGAAAACGAGGATCTGATGGAACTACGAGCGTACTGGCGCATCATCTGGCGGCGATGGTGGCTGATCGCTGCGTTGCTGGCCATTGTCCTTGTGGCCAGCCTGGTTACCTACCAGGAGCCCGCACCGGTGTACCAGGCGACGATGCGCTTTGCCATCGGCATTGAGGGCGATGAGCCGGTGAGCGCGGCCTCAGGTGATGGACGTTCTGATGCCTGGCTGGCCTCGGAGTACCTGGCCGACGATCTGAGCGAGGTACTCAAGGGTGGGGACTTTGCCGCCCGCATCAGCCAGGACATGGGCTTTGCCCTGCCGGCGGGTATCATCTTTGCCAGCAGGGAGCACCGTATCATGACGGTAAGTGTTACCTGGAGCGACCCGGACCAGCTCCAGGCCATTGCCGAATCCGTGGGAGCGGCCGTCGAGGATGGCGGTTCGGACTATTTTCCCCAGTTGGCTGGGGTCGAGGCCAGGGCGGTGCTGATCGACGGCCCGGGCTTGGGTCAGGTGGGCCGCAGCCTCAAGAGTAAACTCGATCTCCCCATCCGCCTCTTCATCGCGCTGGTGGCGGGTGTGGCCCTGGCCTTCCTGTGGGACTATCTGGACGATACGGTCCGTGACCGCGCCGACGCAGAGGCATTGGGCGCACCGATTCTGGGAGAGATCCCCCGGACAAAGCGTCGATGGGGCAAGACAAAGGGCACTTGACGGTTGCACTCATCCGATTCCCTGGAATTTGGGTCTTGGGCCTTTCCATGATACAATATTCCGACCAAGATAGGCTATTTGGAGGCAAGTGTGGAGTTTCGTGAGTACTGGAATATCGCGCTCAAGCGCGGCTGGATCATTTTGCTGGTGGCCGTGGTGGCTGCTATTGCGGCGCTGGGTGTCAGCCTGTTGATGTCCGAGACCTACCAGGCCACCATCCAGCTCAGCATCAATCCTTCGCGGGCCGACTGGGGGCTGAACCAGGCTACCAAGGATCTGCTGCGCAACTATGTGCTCAACATCAGAAGCCACCGCATGACACAGGAGGCCATCGACCGCGCCCAACTCGACATGTCCACCTACGATTTTCTGGCCAACCTGGATGTGAGCGATGATGCCGCGAATCTAAGTCTGACCCTCCAAGCCGAGAGCCACGACCCGGAGGAAGCGCGGCTGATGGCTCAAACACTGGCCGATGTCTTTGTAGAAGAGCGGAGGCAGTGGAACAGCGAGCAGGACAAGCGCGACCGCATTTACGTGGAAAAGGTAGACGATATTCGCGACGTTCCGCTATCTTCGCCCAAGGTCAAGTTCAACATGGTAGCCGGTGCTGTATTCGGCGCAATCATCGGCGGCCTGATCGTCTTCTTTTTGGAGTGGCTACAATCGGACATCCTGCGTACTGCGGCAGATGTGGAAAAGGCCGTGGGTGTTGCTGTCCTGGGCGCCATCCCTGCCGGCAGTGAGTCCGGGTCCAGCAGCGATTCGAAATGGGGGCTACCAGCCTGGGTGGAGCCTGGACTCCTGCTGACTTTTCTGGTCGGTGCGGTGATCGGCGCCGGCATCGGTGCTTTGATCGTCGGCTTGCTGTGAACAGCCGGTATCCAATCTCCAGGTTCGAATGAGCAGACAGGGCAACCCATGACTGAAAAGCATACCGACCTAATCACGATTTCCGAACCTCGCTCGCCTATCAGCGAGGCATATCGCAACCTGCGGACAAACCTCGATTTTTCCAGCCTTGACCAGGCGCTCAAGACACTGGTTGTCACTTCAGCCGGGGTGGGCGAGGGCAAATCCACCACATTGGTGAACCTGGCCGTGGTGTCCGCCCAGGCCGGGCGCAAGGTGATCCTCGTCGGAGCAGATCTACGACGGCCCAAGCTGTTTCAGATCTTGGGTCTGAACAACGAATCAGGCCTGACAACGATGATGATGGATGACGGGGCATTGGCTTCGCCGCCCCTGCAGGCCACAGGTGTTGAGGGGTTGTCGGTATTGACCAGCGGCCCGCTCCCGCCCAATCCTGCCGAACTGATGGGTTCCCGGCGGATGGAAGAGGTCATCGCCGTGTTGGCTGAACGAGCCGACCAGGTCTTTTTCGACACACCACCGGTAGTCGCTGTGACGGACGCGGCGGTTCTGGCCACCAAAGTAGATGGGGTATTGCTGGTCATCAGCGCCGGTACAACGCGCCGAGAAAGTGCGCGGTCGGCCGTGCAGCGCCTGGAGCAGATCAATGCCCGCCTGGTGGGTACCGTGCTCACCAATGCACAAATGGGCGCTGGATTCAGGGGCTATTACTGAGCGGCGGCGATAACGACACCTGGCGAGGTCCGCTGCTCCTCCTTTTGGGCGGCGGGCCTTTTTTGACGGTAAGTGGCTGGCGGTTCATGGGTTCCAAGCATTGGAGTTACTTGTCATGCGCCCTGCGTCTGCGCGGTGGGCGCGCTCTCGGATAGTTGCGTAACAATGTCACCCCGGGAGCGGGTTTATCGAACTGAAGCGATCGTTCTAAGGCGGACCGACTTTGGCGAGGCCGACCGCCTGCTGACTGTGTTCACACCGGAACGCGGCAAGCTGCGGCTGATCGCCAAAGGGGCCCGCAAGCCATCCAGCCGCAAGAGCGGGCACGTGGAACTGTTCACCCGTGGCCAGTTTCTGGTCGCTGTCGGCCGCGAGCTAGATATTGTCACGCAGGCCGAGACGGTGGAGCCATTCTTGTTGCTGCGCGAGGATCTGTTGCGGACGACCTACGCCTACTATGTGGCCGACCTGGCCGACGCCTTTACCGCCGATCGGGACGAAAACCGGCTTCTCTACGATCTGTTTAACGATGCTTTTGGCTGGCTGTGTGTGGATGACGATCTGCCCCTGGTGGCCCGCTACTATGAACTCCATCTGCTGGGCCTGGCGGGCTATCAGCCCCAGCTCTTTGTCTGCGGCGGCTGCAAGGTACAATTGGAGCCGGAGGTCAATTACCTGAGTGCTGCTGATGGCAGTGTATTCTGCCCCAAGTGTGGCTACGATCAGGTGGCGGCATCGGCAATCTCGGTAAATGCCCTCAAGGTACTGCGCTTTCTTCAGACCCGTGACTGGGAGACCTGCCGGTACCTGCGACTGAGCCCGGCCAGTCATGCCGAGATAGAGCGCACGATGCACGACTACATCACCTATCACCTGGAGCGCAAGCTGAGGTCCGTGGAGTTCATCCAGCGATTAAGGCGGCAGATGGGAGTCGGCTGAGAATCGTTTCAGCGTCGACTCGGGTCGCACCGATACCCAGTGCTACCTGGCCAGGATTCAGGATCAGGAGGTGGAGCAGACGTGAGTTGCTATCGAATGCCACCTGGCTCGCCAGCCTGGAAACTCTACGCTGGCATGAACGAGAGAGAGGATTAGGGCTATGACCAAACCATTGTCCTTCCAGGACGTTGTCATGCGTCTGGACCGGTATTGGGCCGACCATGGTTGCCTGATCTGGCAGCCCTATAGCGAAAAGCTTGGCGCCGGCACTGCCAACCCGGCGACTACCCTCCGTGTCCTGGGTCCCGAGCCGTGGAACGTGGGCTATGTGGAGCCCTCCTTCCGGCCCGACGATGGCCGCTACGCCGAGAACCCCAACCGCATGCAGATGCACACTCAGTATCAGGTTATCCTCAAACCGGATCCGGGCAATCCCCAGGAGCTCTATCTGGGCAGTTTGGAGGCCATTGGCATTGACATGCGCGAGCATGACGTGCGCTTTGTAGAGGACAACTGGGAAAGCCCGGCCCTCGGTTCGTGGGGCCTTGGCTGGGAAGTATGGCTCGACGGCCAGGAGATTAGCCAGTACACCTATTTCCAGCAGGCCGGGGGCCTGATCCTGGACCCTGTCGCCGTGGAACTCACCTACGGGCTCGAACGTATCATCACCCATCTGCAAAAGGTTCGGGCTGTGTGGGACATTGACTGGGATGGTGTACACACCTATGGCGACGTCTATATGCGGCCCGAAGTGGAGCACTGCATCTACAATTTTGAGCTGGCTGGGATAGATAGCCTGGCCAAGATGTACAACCTCTATGAGCGTGAAGCCAAGGCCTGCATGGAACGGGGCCTGGTCATCCCCGCCTACGATTACATTCAACGTTGCTCTCACACATTCAACATCCTGGACGCGCGAGGGGCCATTGGCGTCACCGAGCGGGCCTCCTACTTTGGCCGCATGCGGGACCTGAGCCGGCAGGTGGCTCGCATCTATCTGGAGCAGCGCGAGGAGATGGGCTACCCATTCCTGAAGCATCAAGCTGAAAGCTCCAATCGTCGAGCGGAGTCGTCGGGAGGATCCCAAGCTCCAGACTCCAATCTCCGGTCTGCAACTCTCCTCCTCGAGATCGGGACCGAGGAGCTGCCGGTGGGCGACCTGGCGTCAGCCCTGGAACAACTGGAGGCATCGGTCCCGCGGCTGTTGCAGGCGGCTCGACTGGGCTATAGCTCGCTGAAGGTTGTTGGCACGCCCCGGCGCCAGGCGGTCCTGGTCCACAGTCTGCAGCCCAGGCAGCCGGACCGCACGCTTGAAGTTCAGGGACCGCCGGCCAAGGTTGCCTTTGACCCGGAGGGCAATCCAACCCGGGCTGCCGAGGGCTTTGCGCGCAAGCAGGGCCTGCCGGTAGAAGCCCTGCGTGTGGTCACCGAGGGCGACAGAGCATACGTCGTCGCCACCAAAACCGAGGCCCGCCGTTCCGCTGCCGAGGTGCTGGCCGAGGCACTGCCTGGGCTGCTTGCCGAACTGCGCTTTCCCAGGACCATGCGCTGGAACGAGACGAACGTGAGTTTCCCCCGCCCATTGCGCTGGCTGGTGGCTCTGCTGGGTGAGCAAGTGATCCCCTTTTCCTACGCCGGCGTGGCCAGTGGGCGAACGACACAAGGCATGCGTCCTTTGGGTTCACCCGATATTGAACTGGCCCGCGCCGGTGACTATCTGGCGACCATGGCCGGTCACCACATCGTCATCGACCTGGCCGAACGACGCGAACAGGTCCGCGCCCAGGCCGAAGCATTGGCCGCCACGGTAGACGGGCGCATTCCCGATGACCTCGATCTCTTGGAAGAGGTTACCAACCTGATCGAGCGCCCGACCGCTCTCCTAGGTCGCTTTGAGTCTGAGTACCTCGCTTTGCCAAAGGAAGTCCTGGTCACTGTCATGAAAAAGCACCAGCGCTACTTCCCCGTGGTCCGTAACGCCCCAGAGGAAGCAAAGGCTGGTGATGACCACTTGCTGCCCTACTTTGTCGCTGTCCGGAATGGCGACGACCTGCACCTGGACGTGGTCCGTGAAGGGAACGAAGACGTCCTCCGCGCCCGGTTTTCCGACGCCAAGTTCTTCTACGACAACGATACGCGCCAGCCTCTAGAGGCTTTTCTGCCCCGTCTCGATACCCTCGCCTTCCAGGAGAAACTGGGCTCCATGCTGGACAAAAGCAAGCGCCTGGAGAAGCTGGTATCGAATGTGGGCCGGGCGCTGGGTCTGGACAGCGAGGAGCAGGCCTATACCCAACGTGCTGCCCACCTGTGCAAGGCTGACCTGGCCACCCAATTGGTCGTGGAACTGACCAGTCTGCAGGGGATCATGGGTCGAGCGTATGCCCTTCTCTCAGGTGAGCAAGAGGCAGTCGCGACGGCCATCTTCGAACACTACCTGCCCCGCTCAGCCAGTGATGCGCTGCCGGAGACAAAGTCGGGCCTGGTCTTGGGTCTGGCGAACCGGTTGGACAGTCTGGTTGGCTTCTTTGCTGTAGGGCTCGCACCTACGGGATCGGCGGATCCGTACCATATGCGCCGTGATGCCCTGGGTGTGGTCCAGAGCCTCATCGCCCACCATAGCACCTTGTCGCTGCGCCCGTTGCTGGCCAATGCTGCGGTGTTGATGCCCGTGACTGTCTCGGACACAGTACTGGAGGACGTGGCAGCCTTTATTGCCGAGCGGTTGCGGGGGTGGCTCCGGGATCAGGGTTTCCACTACGATGTCGTGGATGCGGTCCTGGCCCAGCGAAGCGACGACCCTTATGGCGCCTACAGCAGCGCTGTCCAGTTGGAGGCCTGGGTAGCGCGCGACGACTGGGCGGATATCCTCAATGCCTACGGTCGCTGCATTCGCATTGTGCGAGACCAGGCTGATCGCTTTCAGGTCCAGCCTGGCGTGGACTCTGAACCGGCTGTGGCAGCGTTGTGGGAGGCTTACCAGATGTCACGGGCGCAGGTCACGCCGGATAGCGACGTCGATCACCTCTTCACCGCCATCCGGCCCATGATCCCAGCTATCACCCGCTTTTTTGATGACGTACTCGTCATGCATGAGGATCAAAGCCTGCGGGAGAGCCGGCTGGGCTTGCTGCAGGACATCTGGGGTCTCAGCCTGGGCATCGTGGACGTGACGCGGCTGGAGGGTTTCTAGTCGACCTACGCGTGAACGACAATGGCTGAGGATTATGCGCTGGGGATTGTACCTTGAAGATTGTGATGATTGGCCCCTTTGCTTTCAAACCCAAGGGTACCGTCAGCGTCCGGGCCTTCTTTATGGCCCGGGCGTTGGTGAAGCGCGGTCACAACGTGACCATCCTGATGGCGCCCTACGACAACCTGGCCGATTCGGGGCGGGCGTGGGTGCAAGAAGGGGTCCGCCTGGAGAACATGCGCTTGAGCCACAACGATACCTGGCAGCAGGTCACCGTGCCGCAGGGCATGGCCCGCCGGGCGGCTCGCCTCAATCCAGACGTGGTCCACGTTTTCAAACCCATCGGCTACAGTGGTTTGACGGGCGTCTATCTGCGCTGGTTCTCAAAGAAGACACTGGTGCTGGATACCGACGACTGGGAAGGGACGGGCGGCTGGAATGACGTAAATCCCTACCCTGCCCTCTGGAAGCGGCTCTTTGACTGGCAGGAGCGGTGGCTGGCCCGGCACGCCGGCGCAGTTACGGTGGCCAGTCGTACGCTACAGACTCAGGTGTGGGGCTTTGGGGTAGAGCCAGCGAGGGTGGTCTACCTGCCCAACGGCCCAGATGCCCGCTTGCGGGGACAGGTGGTGAGCGACGAGGAAAAGGCCGATCTCCGGACCCGAGTGGGCGTGAGGGATGCTCCTTTTGCTCTCTATCTGGGCCACATTCCCCACGGTAACGACCTGGACCTGGCCTTGGATGCGCTGGCCCTTATCAGCGGCCAGCTGCCAGAAGCACGATTGGTGGTTGCCGGGGTAGGAGATGGCTTGCCCGAATTGCAGGCTCAGGCCCAGAAGTTGGGCGTGGCCGATCGTGTCTTCTTCCCCGGCTGGGTCGAGCCCGAACTGGTTCCGGTCTACCTGGCCGCCGCCGATGCGGCCATCAACCCCTACCGCGATACGCTCATCAACCGGGCCAAGTGCGCTGGCAAAGTAGTCGCGGCCATGGCTATGGGCAAAGCCGTCGTCACCAGCCGGTTGGGAGAGAGCCTGGCCTACATCGAAGACGGGCGATCCGGATTACTCACCACACCAGGCGATTCCGCAGACCTGGCGCAGGCGCTCCTGACCATGCTGTCGGACCGGACCAGGGCCGCTGATCTGGGTCGCAACGCGCGGGAACGCATCTGGGCTGAATTTGACTGGGATACCCGCATCGGCGAGGTGGAGCGGGCCTATCAGATCGCTCTAGGCCTGTGGAAGGGGGATTCTTGACGGTCCGGCATTGGCTTCGCCAGCATCCGGTGTTCTACTTGTGGCTGCCGTTGGTGGCCTGGATGGGCCTGATGTTTTTTCTTTCAGCGCAACCTGACTTTCCGCATCCTGAGGTCGACTGGCTGGAAGACCTCATCGGCATTGGGGCGCACATGTTTCTGTTTGGCGTGCTGGCAGTGCTGTGGGCCCGGGCGCTGCAGGACCGACGCAGGACCCTGCTTCTTGCTTTCCTACTCACGATGCTCTACGCCCTGCTGGATGAGTTTCACCAGTCCTTTGTTCCGGGACGCACCGCCGATCCGCTGGACCTGGTATACGATGGTCTCGGCGCGGCTCTTGCATTGGGGGTCTGGACTTGGTTGCAGCATTGGTCGGCCCGCGACTGACCGGCTGGTGCGCCAGGTAAAAGCCCGGCGCTCAGAGAAGCAGCGAACTGGCATCGCGGGCCGCGGGCTGTCCGTTACCCTCTTTCCGCCGGAGCACGATATCGCCAAAAGATCCACCCTGCTGCATTGTCACGCGCAGTTGCTTGACCATCTCCAGCAGCGCCAGAAGGGTGACAATGATCTCCATGCGGCTGCTTGCCCCCTCGACCAGCCGCAGCAGGCTAACGGAGTGTCCGCCAGCGGTCCTGCGCTCGATGAGTGACATCTGGTCCGTAATGGTGATGGTAATGGGTCTGACTGTACCATTAACCGATGGCTCCAGGGGCTTGATGGCCAAGACCTGATGGACAGCAGCCAGCAGATCATCCAGCGTGACGTCCTCCAGATCTACGGATCTTCTCCAGGCGGGGCACTGGCGCCAGGCGGATGTAGGAATGGAGGCCCAGCGCTTCGATTTCAGCCAGCCTGAGGGCTGCTTCCTTGAACCGCTTGTACTCGATGAGCTGGCGGACCAGATCGTCCGCGTCCTCTTCCTCCTCAGATGTGGACGTCAAGGGAGGCTGGGGCAGCAGGACACGTGACTTGATGAGGAGCAGTTTGGCCGCAACGACCAGGAAATCGGCCAGGTTATCCAGCTGGCGTTCGCCAAACTGAGCCAGATAGTCCACGTATTGGTTTGTGACCTGAGCCAGGGACACCTCGGTGATATCCAACTCTTCGCGCTCGATGAGGTGCAGCAATAGATCCAGCGGCCCCTCAAAGACGGGTAGCTTCACCTGATACGTTGTCGGGCTAGAATCGGCTATGGTCTTCACGGTATATTCCTCAGCGTGCTAGTGTACCACAAGTACCAGGCGGCTGGCGAATCGGCTAGCCCTCAAAGCCCTGGAACCGCTTGCCTTCTGCAACGAGGGCTCTTAGCATTTCTTTCGTCTCGGCCTCGTTTCTGCCGGCGATGCGGTCCGTTTTGCACCCCTTGCCCCTGAGCCAGTCCTCCACCTTGAGGGAAACGCCCAGCGGTCCTCCGATAATGGTCACATACTCTGCCAAAGAAGCGTGCTCAGCTGAAAAACCGGCGCTGGGACGGAAGATACCGATATAGTCTTGGGCGTTGAGCCAGTCAGCCCGTGCCCACTGGCCGTCACGGGCCCAGAAGAGCATATAGTGTTCCATGGACTTGGCGGCAGGGACTGGGCCGGGATCTGGTTGGCCCTTCTGCTGTACCTGAACGATTTCCTGGCGAAGCATCCGCTTCCAGTTTTTGCCTTGAAGCCACTGAGTGCCAGGGCATGCCGTACCCATGAGTTCCTTGTGCCCTTTGACTTCGTCCAGATCGACGCTCAGTTCCTGCATCAGCCAGGATACGAGGTGCGCCCCGGCGAGCAGCTGCGCCGGCGGTGGAACCTCTTGCTCAAAGTTACCCAGGAAGCAGATCCCTACCCCTCGTGGATTGACCTTGGCCGCGTGGTATGAGACCGTTTCCACAGGATTGGCCTGGTAGATGATGCCATCCTCTGCGACCAGGAAATGATAACCCACTCCCGGCCAATCAAGCCGGTTCACGTGGTAGGCGGCAATTTGCTGTGGGCCGACCGTGGACGGTACCGCGCTGTGGTGGATGACCAGGGTCTCTATGGCGCTTAGGGGTCGGGTCCCATACTTGTCGGTTTCGTGCGCGTGCAATTTGCCGATCAAGTTCTGGATAGCCGGCTTGCCGATTTCTAGCGGGTCTGCAGCCCCGGACTGCTCAAGCTGGCTCTGAAGGCTAGCAATCTTGGCTTGCAGGGCGGCAACAAAAGCTGCCAGCTTTTCATCTCCGATCTCTGGAGCCTTGTTCACCTCGGCCTGGATCTGTACCTCTTTACTACCTGGCGTCTCAACCTGCGCCGAATCGGCAACGAGAGAAACCCAGTCCTCACCGGGACTCTTGATCCCCGTCTCCGTCCTGGCCAACTCCCTCTGTAGTACCCGGACTTGTGCCTGGAGCGATACGATAAGCTCGGTGAGTCTGTCCATGACCTCGAGGGCAGGGGCTTTGGCAGGGCTCGGCGGCAGCTCCTTTTCTATGCCTTCGATTTTTGCTTGCAGCGTTTGGATGCGTTTGCTCAACGAGGCGATAAGTGTGGAAGGATTCTCTTTCGCTGCCTCTAGGTACGCTCGCACCGAAATGTGGAGTTTGTCCTTCCAACGCTGGTCCCCGAGCCACTGCATGCCAGGTGACTGTGTGTTCACCAGCTCGCTGAGACCCACAATGGTGTCAGTAGTCAGATGCAAGTGGTCGAGCAGCCAGGCACATAGCTCACCGCCCGCTCGTAACTGGTCGTTTGTGGGAATGCCGTTGGCAAAGTTTCCGGCAAAACATATCCCGACACTGTCCCGGCTATACCCAAAGGCATGGTCCGTGGCAGTCTGCATACTGCATGTCTGCAATATCGTACCAGCGGCAGCGACAAAAAAGTGATAGGACATGGCCGGCTTGCCCATCTGTTGCACCTGATACTCGGCCATGCGCTGGGCCGTGATGGTTGGGCTGGTACCAGTATGGTGGATGACGATCCGATTGATATCCGAGAGCGCCCGGGTAGGATACTGTTTGTCGGCATGCACTGGCAGCTCGTCCACAATGTCTTTGACGAGTGGTTTGACCACGCTGGCACCAGACACCGCCCGCGCCCTCAGCTCTTTGATCTGACCGTCCAGCCGTGCTAACTTTTCCCGCGAGTTCCAGGCTTCCGTACCCACTGGCTGCAATTCTATCTCGCCTGGTTGGGATTCTCTGAGCGCTATCCGTTGGAAGTACTGGGTCGGTACACCATCTTCTTGGATCTGCTCGGTGATGGGATAGCCGCAGATGGCCAGACCGTACTTTTCAAAAAACTTGAGAAAGCTGCCCCGCACGGTTCTTCCAGTTTGAGGGAACCTGCGTTCTGTGGTCGCGGGTGGCTGGGGCTCTGGCATAGGTTTGGGTACCGGTGGGGGCGCTGGTATTTCCACTGCATTGCGGGGCATGTCGCGTATGGCCTGGACAACGGGCAGCATCTCTCCACTCTCCTTCATCCATACGAACAGGGCCCAAGCCGGATCTGGCGATGAGGCGATGAAGGCACTGGCCGAACCCAGATAAGGGTACTTGTTCAACGCTTGATAGTACTGCGCGTACTGTTGTGCGATCTGTTCACGGGGTAAATTCGGGGTCGAATTACCAAACTCGGTGATCTCGATGGGCATGTTGGGAAAGCGCTCGTGATATCGCTTGAAACGAAGGCCCCAATCATCATTCATCATATTGCCATATTGCCAGTAGGTGTGACAGCCCAGCCAAGCTGACGCAAGGATCTCCTTGCGGCAGATGTCCAGCCAGGCTAGATCACGGTGCGGGTGATTTGGGGCCAAGCCGGGGAAGCCGAATCTGGCCCAGGGACAGGCCTTCTTGAGTGCCGACAGTACTTTCGCGTACCAGTCTCGGAACGCGAGGGCGTGTGCGTCGCTAGATCCCCAGCCCTCAATGCCTTCCACGTGGTTGGGTTCATTGTGGATCTCGAATTTGGTCGCGTATGGTTTCAGACGGTTGATGATGGGCGCCATCTTGGCCACAAAAACAGCGGGGGTAGGATACGAGTCGCGGTGGATGCGGTCGTCATAGAGCCTGACGATGAATTCAATGCCGTCGTTCTCCCGGCGTAGCCGCTCAAAGACGCCGACGTCGGTGAATGACATCATCTTTATGGTCTCGATGCGCGCTGTATGTACCAGGGCATAGTCGGGTTCCGTCAAGTGCACGTGGTTTCGGGCATGAAGCCCAACCCGAGTTCTGTGTTTCGCCATCTTTATGCCTCCCTCCTGCACCTCGTCCAGGGCGAGAACGTATAGAGCATATCACAAAATCGCAAAAATGTCTAGTTAAGAGGTGAATAGTTCATTATTATTTAGATTCTTTAGATTATGCCAAGTGACTCCTGTCGTGCTGAGGCGAGATGGGCTCTTCCTGATGGACTACCGGAGCGAAATGTGTTCCTGCCATTCAAACAGAACCGGACTGGGTCGTGGAGGCTGAACCTGCAACCCTGATTGTGGAACGGCGTATAGAAACCGACGACAACGAGTTTGTAGTAGTCTCAATACCGTCGCCAGATCGAGCATCTGATGCGACCTACCAAGGGCATTTGGAGGAGGTACTGTGATGTCGGAATATGAGTATGACGCTGTGGAGGTAGCAGGAGTGAGCGAGGGGGAGTTGGGAACCCAGACCAGAAAGCTAGATCCGGGGGCGGAGGCGCCTCAGCCCAGGGCCAGACGCGCTGAGACCAAAAAACTGGCTCCAGAGCCGGAGGTAATGTCTCCGGCAGTGGCCCCGTCGCCTCACCTGGGCCTGACCCGTGAGGAATTGACCTGGGCTGCTCTGGCCCACGCCAGCATTTTGATTACTCTGCTCTTGGGGCTGGCTTCTGGTGGGATAGCTGCCATTCTGGGGCCTATCGTCCCGGCCATCATCTGGTACGTCTACCGTGACAAGTCGGACTATGTGGCCGACCAGGCACGGCAGGCGACCATCTATCAATTGGCGGGTTTTGTTGCTCTGCTGGCCCTGGCCATCGCCGGCGCTGTCCTGATTGCCGTCGGCTGGGCGGTGAGCGCGGTTTTGGTGGTGGTGCTCGTGGGTTTGCTCCTGCTGCCCATCATGCTGATCGTGACGCTGGTGTGGGTCGTGGCTATTGTGGCCTTGCCCATCGTGTTGGTGGTCTATGGCTGCTACGCCGCCTTCGAAGCCTACTATGGCCGCCCATTCCGCTACTACTGGGTTGCGGAAATGATCGACCGCTACCAGGCTCAATCGTAGGCCCTGGCCTGCGGGGCGCTCAGGATTCATTCTGAGCCTCCATGCAGCAATCGCCCCCCGCCTCTCGCTGGGTGGGGGGCGATTGTCTTTTCGTCCATGGTTTCAGCTACTTGAAACTAGCCTCCCGCGACCGGCAGGAAGAGAAACACCCGATCCCCATCGCGCAACTGGACGTCGTCTGCCTGTTCAAAGGGAACAGGCCCGGCATTGACAAACAACGAATAGAGTACCTGATCCAATGGTTGACGCAGCCCCTTGCCTTGCAAGCCTGCCTCAAAGTCGGGATAGCGGGCACGCAGCTCGTCGAGCACATCCGCGGCTGTTGTACCCATGGGCATCGTGAGATACATTTTGTTTTCGCCCACAACTTGCGATAGAGGCGCTCCCAGTTTGACGGTGATCTTCACTTGGCGGTGTCCCCCCTTTGGCTAGTGCCAGAACCTGAGGGCTTGGGTAGGATGCCCCCCCGCCGGGCCACTTGGGCTCGGACGGACGACAAGCAATCATCAACTCCCCCTGTCACCGTTTCTGGACTGAGTCGCAACGCTTCCGGCGTTGAGGTCTGCGACTTGACGCTGGCTACTTCGACGGCCACTATGCCATTGCGGCAAGGCACCGCCAGCTCGGCGATATACTCGATGCCGGACTCGTGCACGGGGTAGCAGCGCTCTGGGGCAAGGCCCGATTCCCGCAGGGCATGGTACAGGCGATCTACGAACTCCCCTCCCTCTGCATAGAGGTCGTTGATCTCCTCTGCTGCCTGGAACCGGTCCCAGGTAGTATAGATGAACGCGATGCGCCGCCATCGCTGGCTGGGGATGGGCGGAACCCGCCTCTGGAGCGGGCCCAACTGGAGCTTGTAGTAGGGCTCGGCGGCGCGGGGGTGATCCGGTTCGTGAGGCAGTAGCTCGCGACGGGTGAGCAATTCGTGGCCGAGGTTGCGCGCGTAGTGATGGATGGCCCATTTTTCCTGGCCAAAGCCTGCTGTAAAGTAAAAGGCCACGTACTCGAAAAAGGCGCCACGCCCAGCTTTGCTCTCAGGCAGGCGGTACCATCTTTGGTCGCGGGCGATCTCAAAGTCATCCGGGCGGTTCATCACTGCAACAAGAACCCTGTCTTCTGGGTACATTTGTAGATCCGCCTTCAGGTCGGGTGAACTGTCAACAGAAGCTCTCCGGCAGTCCGCTGCGCCTGCCCAATCTTGGCTGGGTATCCAACGCGATCGGGATTTGCTGTCTAGAGTCGCGCAGCATCCAGGTCGGCTTGCAATTGGTCCAATCGGTCCTCTCGTTCGCGGACAAACCGCTCGATCCCTGCCAATATCCACTGGGGCGATAGGTGTGCTTCCTCGATTACCTCCTCCAGTGTTCCGCCAGTGCGCCAGCGATCGTCCCAGTCGGAAGACAATGCATACGTCTCAGATACCTTGCTAAACAGCCAGTCGTGCATCAACCAGCGGGCTTGGGTGGTGATCACCGTCGAGTCTACCCGGTCACGGGCAGGTAGGATCTGTTCTTTGTATTCGGACGACTGCATAGCGAAAAGCTGGGGACTGATGGCAGCCACGATTTTCACGTCGAGCTCGCGCTCTTCCAGCTCGGGCAGAAGCTTGATGATGTTGGCCATGGCACTGGTCCCCTGAACGATCAGCGTGCCACCGCGCGGCCTTCCCGGTTTATAGTCTCGTACCAGGTAGGCGCCTTTGGCTGCCTGGAAATGTGAGGCCATACCTAGCGCTTCTCGGTCGGGAATCTCGATGGCCGGCCGGGTAAGGTGCAGAGCGATGATCGGCACATCGGTTTCCAGCGCAGCGCCCAGGACGACTGGTACCTCGTTGTGCTCCCAGGGGTGGAGATTGATGATCTGTCCCTCGGGAAAGAGCTGGGTAACACCGGGGGCGAAAATGCCAAAGTGGGTACGTGAGTCATCGGCTGTCTCAGGGCCGGAATGGCCAGCGACCCACAAGACCTTGCCCATCTTGAGCTGGCAATCTTGGGTCATCTGGCTAAAGAGACGCAGGAGGCCATACTTCAAGTAACTGAAGGAACCGTAGGTCGAGGCTGCGCCATAGAAGCCATCAAAGTTGGCTTCAGGATCTTCCGCTAGATTCACCGAGGCTGCTCCGGCCATGATGCCGGCGTTGGCAAACTCGGTGATGCCCTGCGGCAGCATCACGCCTTCAGGGCCGCCCCTGCGTTCATACCAGCCATAGCCCTCAAACTCGTCCCATGGCTTCCCAAAGCCACTGATGTTTGTCGAGTCAGCCAGGTCGGCCGAGCAGGCCAGAAAGATCGGCCGGTCATATTCTTGATGCCCAAAGCCATTGACCCAAGCCCCCCACTTGGCAAGGGCGTTGCGATTTGCAGCTTTGCTTCCAGGAGGCAGGTACATCTCCTTGGGATAGCTCCGATAATCGTAGAGCCGCTTGTCCTTGAAGGGGTTCCCTCTATGGCCGATGCGCAGGGCCGCCGCCTCTTCTGGAACTGAATCGCCTCGGGCAACGAGGGTCTCAGCTAAATAGTCCACGAGGGCTTGGTCGGATCGTAGGGCGTCGGCAACGACCTTCAAGTTCGCCCCGAATTGGGTTTCCAATGCCCCGGGTTCGGAGGGAGCCGGCTGCCCAACGCCATGCCAGTCGACGCCGTACTTGGCCGCAAAATCGGCCTTGGTACGCCAGAACAGCTCGCTGTTGATCTGATGCGGGCTGCCATGGGATTTGTTGTCATACTTGTAGTAGCCGCGCCCCTTGCGGGTTTTGACCCAGGTGACACTGGGGCTGCTATCGGGATTGGGTTGCATGATCATCTGGAGGATGGCCTGCGTCACCGGCCCCCATTCACTGCCCAGTTCAGCGCCAAATACACGCCATCCGTGAGACGCGAACCATTCTGTGGGCGTACCATGGACTACGGTGCTGAGTGCATGATCGTCAATGCCAAAGTCATTCCAGTCCACGACATAGTACAAGTTGTCTAGGGCCAATCCCCATGCCGAGTTCATCACCTCGTGGCTGGCACCGGGTGTGAGGCCTCCCTCACCCTCAAAAGCCCACACTCTGACCCCTCTGGCGCCGGCCCGCTTGAGTGCCAATGCCTCACCCGCAGCCGCGGGAGAGCCATGGCCCGATGGCCCGGTGTTGAACTTGAGGAATAGTGTCTTGCCTTCCATTTCCGCGTGACCGGAGAGGCCGCCTTTGCGCCGGAAGCCAAGTAGATCTTGCCAATAGACGGCGCGGTCCGGGCGAACGTAGTAGCGCTTGTCCCCTGTCTGCTCGTATTTGATGCGCATCGCTTCGTTGAACACTGCCAGAGTGGCATAGATGAGTGGGATGGTATGGCCGGCAACCAGTACGAACCGGTCGCCATATCGCTTTTCCGGATGACGGATATCCCAGCGCATGGCGCCACTGAGCAAAGTTACCAGCAGCGCGTGCACCTTGGAGCGCGAGCCGCCAGGATGACCGCTCTGGCGGTAGTTGAGCATCAGGTCAATATTCTGGTCAATCAGATCTTTGGTCCTTTCCCAATAGGGGAAAAGCTGGGATAGTTCATGGTAGTGCTGGCTGATCGCTTCATCCTGGGTACGGGTCATGGTCGTCTCCTTGCAGGATAGAACTGGCGTATGGGTACCTTCTCCGACCACATTCTATAGGAAGAGCCGACCATGGTCAAGCTGGCATCACTGCTCTGCTGGTTCGGCTAGAACTTGACTGGTCAGGGCCCTTGGCCTATACTATCTACACGCTTTATGCCATTTTCAAAGCACTGGTCCTCATTATCGATGGGGCGTCTGCTTTGATGCCCTCCGGTTGAGGTGAAGCCATATATCGAGCATCGAATCCCTGGTTGAGAGAGCGCCAGAGGCCAGCAGCATGCCAGAGAGGCCCATAGGAGTTGCACCATGCCCGAACAGCGACAGTTCATCATCATTGATCCCAGAGACAACGTAGCGACTGCCATTGTAGACCTCCGGGCTGGGGATAGAATGGAGGACGGAGCGCGAGTTATTGTTCTCGCCGGCGATGTTCCATTTGGGCACAAATTCGCCCTCGCGGATCTCTCAGAAGGCGAGTATGTCATCAAGTATGGCGTACCGATCGGCCGCGCTACTGCCTTGATTCGCGGAGGAGACCACGTCCACGTGCACAAAGATGCGAATCCCACGCCGGGGAATATCGCCGGTGGTTTGACCACGTTGGTCGAAAAATCGCTAGGCGGCGTGCGCAAGGGTGGGACTGCTCCGATTCAGGGTGTCTTGGTGCCAGGCGAGCAGGTGCGGGGCAGGAGATTGTGGGTCATGGATACGAGTATGGGCTTGGGTGCCTGTGGTAGCTCGGATATGCTGGCCGGCGGCGCGCAGATCATGGCCTACACCACTGGCCGGGGCAACCCGATAGGGTCTCACCTTGGGCCGGTGATAAAGATCACTGCCACCCGGCGGACAGTCGAGACTCTGCCCGACATCATTGATTTCGATGCCAGCCCGGTGTTGTACGGGGAAGAAACCATTGAAGCGTGCGGTATGCGGCTCCTCGACGAGTTTGTGGCGGTGGCCAACGGCAAGCTCACCCGAGCTGAGGAATCGGGCCACACTGTGTTCGCCATCGGCAAGATGGCAGTTTGAGGGCCACTCGAAAAGGTTCTCTGCTGCATTCCACCCATGCTGGCGTCGCCCGAACGTGATGGCGCAGGAAACCAATGGGTAGCCATTTGGCCAATCTCTGAGACCGTGAGCGTCACTGGTCAGGGATATGGCAAGCATCTGTCGCTAGAACCGGAGACGGTTAGATGGGGCGGATCGTCAATCCCAAGGCGATGGGAGGGGACTGGCACGGTGCCTTCCTTGTTCCTGCGCGGCCCGACCAGGCAGCTATCAGCATTCGCTCAGAATGCGGTCCACCACCAACTGGCGGAACTCTGGGGACAGGCTGGCAAAGTAAGCGCTGAAGCCGGTCACGCGCACGACCAGATCAGGGTACTTGTTCGGGTCGTTGTGAGCCTCTAACACCTGGGTGGCGTCCATGATATTCATGTTGATCTGCGTTCCCCCCAGATCAAAGTGAGTTCTGATCAGATTGGCCACATGCTCGACGCCGTTGGTATTGTCGCAGAGGCTCCTGTCCAACTCAATCTGCATCGGGGCTGTGTTTCCATAGCCTGGCTGGACGGAGGCGATGGCCACGGCCATGGCCGTGGGTGCGGCGTCCCTGCGAAAGCCCGGATCGGGATTGGCCCCGTGCGAGATAGGGGCGCCTGCCCGCCGGCCGTTGGGCGTAGCTCCTACTTTCTGACCCAGCGGGATCGTATGGGCCCAGGAGAACAAACCTGGAAGCATCTTGAACCCGGTCGGGGTTGGTCTCTCGACAACCAGGTCAGAAAAAGTTCGCACAATGCGCGATGCGTATTCGTCGGCCAGGGACCGACCTTTGCCGTAACGCGGGATGCTGCGCATCATCAGTCTCGCCCGTTCGCCGTCGGGGCCGGCCCAGTCGCTGTCCAGGTAGGCCAGAAGCTCATCCCAAGTCAGGCGCTGTTCCAGCGCCACCCTCTGCGCAATCGCGGCAAAGGAATCGGCGACGGTGGCCAGCGCTGCGCCGTCCACCCCAAAGTTATAGTACTCTACTCCACCATGGGAGGCGTCGATGCCTTTTTCGATGGGGCCATGACAGCAAAGGTCGAGGACCAATTCGGGGAACACCTGGTGCATATGCTCCACGTGGAAGTCCAGTCCCTCGGCAATGGCTTTCACCGCCAGTCGTAGATGGCGTACGAAGCGTTGCCACAGTTCCTCGATCCCTGGCTGGGTCTGGGTGTCGGCCATCATCTCTTTCAATGCGTACTCAAAGATGGAGGCAAAGTTGATCTTGATGCAGTCGTTCAAGGAATACTCGCGCCCAGGTAGGGACGTCCACTGGCAGCCGGCGTAGACGCGCTCGCGGCCAAGTTCCACAGGGAATCCGCTGCGGGCAAAGCCTTGCGTCGTTCGGTCGACGCCCAGGAACTTGGGAACGCCGGTCTTGTCTTCGAACAGGATCTCGACTCCCCGATGTAGCAGACCGGGATCGACGTTGTCACCCACACTCACGCCAACATTGGCCGGGGTTTTGAGGCGATGCGCAGCCTCAAGGACGAGGTAGGAGAGCTGGCTGGTCACATCTCGACCGTTTCTGTCTGGCCCGCCCAATTGGAGGTAGGCCGTGTCTCTCAGCAGCAGACAGGCGATGTGAAAGATGGCTTCCTCGTCCGTCAAGATGCCTTTGGCCATGTCTCGTTCGTAGAAGGGTTGCAGTAGCACGTCGAGGCGGCCTAACGAGCCACTGCCGTTGTACATGCGAGCCGTGATCTGGAACCACAGAATCCACTGGCACGCCTCGCGAAAGGTCTCAGGTGGTTCCGTCACCAGACGTTCGTTGATGGAAGCTATTTCTTTCAGGTTGGCCCGCAGCTGCGGCTCTTCTTCGCCCTCGGCCATTTCGCCAGCGGCCATGGCATGGCGCTGGATCCAGTTCTGTATGCCCAGTACAACGTCTTCCAAGCCCTGGTAGAAATCTGCGCCTCGGGGGGCATTGAGTTGTCTGTGGCGCCGAATCTTGTCCAGGATGCCGCCCCATCCCAGGTCCAACCCGATGCGGAGATCTTGGCTGAAATGCTGCATTGCGCCGATGCCGTGCAGCAGCTTGTACCTCTCATGTGCTTCCACCAGATGCGGTTGCAGCTTTAAGGGATCAAGATCAGGATTCCAGTGCGGTTGGCGACAGGACGCAAAGTTGACCATGTAGCCGCCGGCCAGCGAGCTGATAGGGTCTATGTACGTTGGGTGACTCTCCAGCAGTGCGCGAAAGTTCTCACCACACGCACTGGGTCCAAAAAAGCCGCCGCTGGGATGGCTACTCTTGACCTCAAAGTCTCGCAAGGTACAGTCAGTGATCAGCATACCAGACGAACTCTTTGTCTCCACAATCTTTCTACGGTCACTCGGCGGCAGGATTTGCGCCCAATCGTCATGATCCATCGAACCCAGCACTTGCTGCTTTTCTGCGGTCTGGTGCTGCTTGGTGAGCCGAAGAATGTCTATCCTTTGCTGATAGGTGAGTTGTTCCGGTACTGATTCCGTCATGGTTAAGAATGGCTCCTGTCCTGCCAGATCTCGGCTGAGCTTTGGTCTGAGCGTGGGGTACTCACGATCCTCGAGTTGGACTACCACAGCCTTACCGCGGGCGATAAGCCCTGGCCTACTCCTGCGTGTTGTCGGGCCTAGTCACGGTATGTGACCCCGTGGGAGAGAGCTATCCGCTTCAATTGTTCCATCTTGCCTTTTGTTGGAGCCTCCAGCTTGTTCGCTTTATAGTCCCAGCCGAGGCTCTGGTATTTGTCAGCGGCCAGCCGGTGGAAGGCCAGCAACTCGAAAGCAGGCGGAGGCACCTCCGTCCCTTGGTTTTTGCTTTCCAGCCTGAGATCCGCCAGTTGCCGCACAAAGGCGGCGATGGCGCCTATTTCTTCCGGGGTGTCGTTGATTGTGGGCACGACGGGCACACGAAAGAGGACAGTTTTGTCCGTCTGCATCAACTGCCGCGCATTGGCCAGAATCCGCTCGTTAGGAACACCCGTCGCCGCACGATGCTTGTCGGAGTCCATGTGTTTGAGATCCATCATAACCAGATCGGTGGTTGGCAAAAGCTCGGCCAAGCTCCTCCAGGGGCAATTGGCTGTTGTCTCTATCGCTGTGTGGATTCCCTCAGCCTTACAGCGTTCCAAAATCGTCCGTGCAAACGCTCGCTGCAACAGCGGTTCGCCGCCCGACAGAGTAACCCCACCTCCGGAGTTGGCGTAGAAAGCAAGGTCCTGCAGTACCTCGGCCATGACCTCATCTATACTCATCACGCTCCCGGTCAGCTCCAGCGCTCCCGCATAGCACGTCTCTGTACACCGACCACAGGCCTGGCACACACTCCGGTCAAAGTCATGCGCATCGCGTTCCAGGACGTGCGCTCCCTCGGGACACACGAGAACGCAATCACCGCAGCCGATGCAGCGTTCTGGGTAGAACTGGACTTCCGCCGTAGCGCGAATACCTTCTGGATTGTGGCACCAGAAACAGCGCAGCCAGCAACCCTTCAGGAATACGGTGGTACGGATTCCCGGTCCGTCGTGGATAGAGAACCGTTGGATGTTGAAAACAGTTCCGGTCCTGACCATGTACGCCTGCAGTGCCCTCTACATCGCGGCCAGTGCCGCAAAGTAGGCCTTCAACCCTTGGGCGTCGCGGTAAAGGGGAGGGACGATGCTACTGATTCCGTCTGCGCCCGACTGTTGAGCGTGCGGTGCTAGGTCAACCGCGTCGTGCAGGGCCACAGAGCCGACTTGGACGATCACCGGTATGCGCCCACGGACTTGGTCCAAGGCGGCTTCGACGATCAACTTGTGCTCGTCCATGGACATGAAAATGCCCTGGCCTGTGGAGCCGCAGAGGTAGAGGCCACCCGCTCCTTTTTCGATAAAAAACTCGGCCAGGCCGCTCAATACTACGACATTGACCGTGTTCTCGCTGGTAAACGGCGTGACAAGGACTGGCCACGCGCCACTGAACGCCGCCATTGCTGTCCTCTGGTGCCAGTTTATCAAGTACTCCCACCTGGCTGTAACCTGCCGCTGTGGCACGCGACTGTTTGCCAGCTCAGGCCAATCTGGGATCACCTCATCGGCTGTTCTGTTCTCAATTGTACCAGGAAAGGGGAAATGTGAAAAGTTACTCATTTGTGGATGTCCAGACGGGCAGCTCCGATCTAGCGCAATGAGCGCTATGGCTTCACCAGCAAGTCTCGGCTAGACCGCGGGGGTAGTGGGCGTGCTTCTGGTAGTTGGGCTCGCATGCTGCCGAACTCAACCCATCACTGAGACCATCGGCACTAACCTTGCCAGCAACAACGATCTCAGGTCCTCGGGTTCAGACTGTTCAATACGCAACGTTTCGCTGCTGTGGAAAGCCATGAACTCGCGCAGTGCACCAGAGATTCCGGCCAGAAGTTCGTCGGTAATGGGCTGGCCCGGCTCCAGGTAGATGGCGCGGACGATGAGGGTCTTGGTCTTTCGGTCAGCCTTGGGATCCAGGCGACCAACCAACCGGCCCTGGTGTAGGATGGGCAGGACGTAGTAGCCGTACAGGCGCTTGGCGGCGGGCAGGTACATCTCGACCCGGTAGTAGAAATCAAATAGGTCCTCGACCCGCTGGCGATCCCAGATCAGGTTATCAAATGGGGACAAAAAGGTCGTCAGGTCTGGCTGGTACAGGCCAGCCTGGATGTCGCCGATAAGCTTGAGATCCGCGGGAACGAGATATGCCTTGTCTTTCCAGCTTTCTACCTCAGCCGGCAATAGAACATCTTCTGCTACCAGGGAGCAAACAGTGGCCTGGGTGGCCGTCTTTTTCTGGCGGTAATAGTCACTGATCTGACTCACAGTGGCTACTCCCAGGCAGGAAGCGCTGCGAAGGGTTGCCCATCGCTGATAATCGGCCAAACTACGCCGCGGTACCGGTACCTCTGGCAGGACGCGCTCAGCCAAGTCATAGTATCGCTGGAAGCCTTCCCGGCGATCTACAGCCAGGTGGCCCCTATTAAACAGGATCTCCAGGGCGATCTTGGCCGGCTTCCAATCCCACCAGGTGCCCCGCTTATCGCGTGGGTCCTCAAAATCCCTGGAAGCCAGCGGTCCCCGCTCGCGAGTCTCGGCCATGACGGCGTCCAACATGCCTTGGGGATCGTTGCCCAGGCGCGTTTCTGTCTGCTTGTGCAGTGGGCGTTCCCGGCGGGCCAGGATAGCTGGGCGAAAGTGGGAATAGCTTTCCACTGGGATGAGACAGGCAGCGTGAGCCCATTGTTCGAACAGGCGCCGGTCCGGGTAAAGCAGGGCATCCAGGTCAGCAGGCTCGTAGGGGCCCACACGGCTGAGCATCACCAGATAATGGCTGCGGGCTACGACGCTGATGGTGTCGAGTTGTAGGAGGCCGATCCGGCGTACAATGTCCAATAGGGTCCCCTTATCAGCAGTTTGGGGACGGCGATGAAGGCCCTGCTTTACCACGCTCAGGATACGGACTGTGTCCAGTGACAGCTTGATTGGGCTGGGTTGTGCTGGTGGCATTGGTACCTCCAAGCGCGCTTACATCGTCAGCCGGTATTCGAGCTGGATCTCGTCGCGCACCGGGATGCCGGCAAATCCCGAAAGCTCACCACCGTGATGCCGGGCGATACGGCCAGGCTTGATCCCGGTGATACGAAAACCATAGCGCTGGTAGAGGCCAAGGGCAGGGAGATCGTCGTTAGAGGTGGCGACAATGACGCGCGCCAGGCTACGCTGGGATGCATCGTTGCGCACGGCATCCAACAGCGCTCGTCCTGTCCCCTGACCCTGGTAGTCAGGCAGCACGTTTAGCATGACCAATGCCAGTGTATTCCAAGCGACCTCAACGGCATAGGCGGCCAGGCCCGCGACTTTGTCTCCCTCGCAGGCGAGGAAAGCAGGGCAACGCAGCACATCATACACTCGGTCGAAACACTCGACCTTGGTCTCATCCCAAAAGTAGAGGGACAGCGTTTCGATGTGGGCCAAGTCAGCGACCACTGCCGGGCGGATAGTCAATGGCCTGATGGTTGGGATGCTCTCCGCGGCGACGACTTCCAACCGGGCGTGTTCCAGGCAGACACGCTGTCCGGTATGACGGTCACGATACTGAGATTTCTCTCCGCAGAATACGCACGACATCGCCTCAGCCCGTCAGCCAGACTGCGAGCAGGGTCAGCACCCCCACCACTCCGGTGATAATGAGGCCCGGCCCCAGGGTCTTTTTCAGTACTTGTCCCTCCTGTCCAGCCAGCCCAGCCGTGCTGCTTCCGACGATCAGCTTCGCCGGAGCCAGCATTGAACCCAGCGACCCACCCGTCGTCTGGGCCGCAAGGATCACCAGGACGTTCATCCCAAGTAGTACCGCCGCCTGCTGCTGCAGGGGAGCAAAGACGACGTTAGAGTTGGTGTTGCTGCCGGTCATAAAGGCGCCGAGTAAGCCGATATAAGGCGCCACGAAAGGATAGAGCGGCCCAGCGACGCTGCCCAATCCCACGGCCAGGACGTAGGTCATACCGCTGTTGGCCATGGCCACGGCAAAGCCGACCATGGCGGCGATGCCGATGGAAGATGGCACTGCGCTGCGAACGGTTTGCTGCACGATGCGACGGCCCACACCCGGTGAATAGTGGCCGGTGAACCAGTAGAGGGCGTAGGATACCAGTGAGACGAAGAGCAGCAGCGCCCCGGCGTGACCAAAGACACTGATTTCGCGGCCTATGCCTGCGGGCGTTGTCCAGCCATAACTGGTCTGGACCTCCGGGAACTGGATCCGGAGCTGGACCCTGTTCAGTGCATCGTGGAGCAACGGCCACATCTCTGCGGCAGCCACGACGACGATGAGGAGCAGGTAGGGGGCTAGAGCCAGTCCAAGGGACATTGCCGATTGGCCTACATTGGGCAGCTCGGACGAGGAGTCTGGATCCCCCTGTTGGCCATGGGCGGGGCTCGTCGTACTTGATGCTTGCTGATAGCGTGGTAGCCTGGCAACCAGCGCGCCAATTGCCAGCCCTGCCAGTCCCGCAGCAAAGCCGGCCAGGTTCCACAGGCCGCTTACTGCCAGTGCGGCCTGGACGCCGGCCATGGTTGCGCCCATAAGTAGCAGAGCTAACCAACCCCGTCGCAGCGACGGCCATTGCCCAAAGGTCCAGGCAGCGGCAATGCCACAGCCAAAGCAGGCCACTCCCAAAAAGAGTGCGGACCAGGGAGCCAGGAGTTCGCCCGGGATGCCCGTTGTAGCGATGAGGGCCTGAAAGGATGAGGCGATGTCGCCAAAGGTAACCGACCAAGAATGGCCGATGGCAACTGCTGCCACGGCCACCACGGGGGAAAAACCCAGGCCGATGAGCAGTGGCGAGACCACCGCAATGGGCACGCCAAAGCCGGCTACCCCCTGAAGGAATGCGCTAAAGGCCCAAGCCAGCAGCAGCAACTGCATGGTCCGATCTGCGGTCAGCCGGGCGATGCCCCGGCCGATGACGGTGATGGCTCCGGCTTCATCCACGACCCGGTACAGCACCAGTGCCATCCAGATGATGTACAGGACATAGAGCGTGAGCAATAGGCCGCGGAGTTGGGAGAAAAAGAGGACCTCGGGCCCGGCGCCGAAGACGAGCCAGGCGACCAGCAGGGCCACGACCCAGCCCACGGGCCCCGCCTTTTTCCCACCCCAGCGAAAGCCGACCATTAGTACCAAGACGACAGCGATAGGAGAAAAGGCGAGCAGCCAGGTCAACAGGTTAATCGGTGGTGTTTCCATAATTCTCTCTAGGTATTAGATGTTCTGGTACTGGTAGATACTGGCCAGGTAATTCCTGCGGCGCGCCACCTACCACGTTTCATTCATCATCCATCGAGATGGCCAGCGCCTGTGCCAGATCGGCAATGATGTCCTCTGCATCTTCGATGCCCACACTGAGGCGTACCAGCCCGTCGCCGATGCCGATGGAGGCGCGGACCTCAGGGCTCAACTGGCGGTGTGACGAGTGGGCTGGGTACAGGGTCAGACTGTAGACGTCTCCCAGGGTCGTGGCTGGCAGCACCAACTCTAGTGCCTCCATGAAACGGAAAACTTTTGCCTGGCCTGCATCGCGCAGGTCAAAGCTGACCATGCCGCCAAATCCGCGGCCCTGGAATAGCCGCTCGGCCAGGGCATGCTGCGGGTGGTCAGGGAAGCCTGGATAGTTGACGTGGGCAACAGAGGGCTGTCCAACCAACCAATCGGCCACGGTTTGGGCATTCTCACAATGCTGCCGCATTCGCAGGGGCAGTGTTTTTAGACCACGCAAAGCGAGCCATGCCTCCTGCGGTCCAAGATTGGCGCCCAGCAGTTTCTGTCGCTGCCGCAGATCATGGCCGCGCTCGGCCGAGCAGGCCACCACGCCGGCCAGCACATCGCCGTGACCGCTGAGATACTTTGTGGCCGAGTGGACGGAATAGTCAACCCCATATTCCAGCGGGCGGAATAGGTAGGGACTGGCAAAACTGGCGTCCACGACGAGCGCTGCCCCAGAAGCGTGGGCAAGCTGAGTCAGAGTCGGTACGTCGGCCACCTTGATGAGGGGATTGGACATGATCTCACAGATCAAAGCCGCCGGTTTTTCTTCTGCGATGGCGCTATCCACCTGATCAAGGTCGGTGATGTCCACAAAACGGACGTGTACGCCAAATTCTGTGAGCATTTGCTCCAAAAGGGCGTAGGTGGCGCCATAGACATCGGCAGCAGCGACCACGGATGTACCGGCCCGAACTCCCGCTCCCAGCAATGCCGCGTGGACCGCGGCCATGCCCGAGGAAAAAGCAACAGCATCCTCAGCGTCCTCCAGTATGGCGATGGCTTGCTCAAAGGCGCTCACGGTGGGACTGCCGTAGCGAGGATAGACAAAGCCCTCGCGCTGGTCGCCAAAGATGCCGTCCAGGTCCTCCATGTCATCATAGGTGTAGCCCACCGAATGGTGGATGGGGGTACTCACCGGCCTGTAGTCGGGTTTAGGACCCCGCTCGCCAGCGCGGACCGCCTGTGTAAAGATGCTTTTGTGCCTAATCATGTGATCGCTCCTTTCTGATTCGGGTTGCCCCTCTCACTCCGAGTATAGTCTATTGTCCGCAGGGATCATAGTCTTCTCCCAGGATGAGGAGCAGATCTGCCGGTTGACCGGGGTCAGCTTGGTAGATGATGTCCTCCGGTTTGAGGCCCAGGTACTGGGTCAAGAGTGCCTGGGCACTGGGCTTTTCCTGAAAGACGATGAGCCGGGTCTGCTGGTAGTTGGGATGGTCAGCCAAGCCTGTGTCGATGACATTGAGCCCCTGCCAGCGCAATTGGTCTGCGCCGATCTTGGCGAGCTGGTAGCGGTGCGTTCCGTTTCGCACCTGGATGCGCGCTGCCTCATCGGCGGCCTGGTCGGCAGTGGAAGAGGAGGGGGCGTACAGACTGGCAACGAGCTGTTGGATTTTGTCCTGGTCCGGCAGCAAGACCTTCGAGCCCGCATCGGTAACCCAATTGGTCGTCTCCCGAAAGCCAATATGGCGACTGCGCACACGCTGCGGCTTGATCTCCAGGGCCACAGGGACCAACGAGAGAACGTCGCTCAAGTTCAGATCCGTCTGAAAAGCATCCGCTAGGGCTGACCAGAGTTGCGGGATCTTGGGGATAATCTCAGGACTCTTGGTCTGAGCCCAGAGTACCCTGAGGAATTGCTGTTGGCGGCGAGCACGGTCAAAATCGGTGCCATCTCGACGAGTTCGGACGTAGCGCAAAGCCGTGTCCCCGTCCATGTGGTAGACGCCAGCTTCCAGCATCCGCTCCTCTTGATTAGGGTCATTGGGGTCCGGAGCCCTATAGCGCAGATTGACCGGACAGGCCACGGCCAACTCTACTCCTCCTAGCTCATCCACGACCCGCGTGAAGCCTTGAAAATCTACCCTTGCCCAGTGGTTTAGAGGGATGCCAAGATTGGCTTCCACTGTACGCATCAGCAAGGCAGGTCCATTCCCAGGGTAGTCGATGGTGTGTCCCCACTTGTGTGCCTGGTTGATACGGTCCCAGCCACGGGTGGGGATATAGACCCATAAATCTCTGGGGATGGACAGCATTGACACCTGCTTGGTGGCCTTGTTGACGCTTACGACTATGAGCGTGTCAGTATTCTGTGACTTTAGATTCCTGGCCGAGTCCACGCCGATGAGCAGGATGTTGACCACGTCCTCCGGAGCAGCAACTATGGCCACTGGCGTCGGGGTAAGTGCTGGGGTTGGGCTCGCTGTTGGAGTGAGGGATGCGGTTGGGCTGAGCGGCAGGGGGGTAGCCATCGATGTTGCCGTAGCAGTAGGGAGAGCCGTCAATGTCTTGGTTGCTGCAGGTGTCGCCGCGCCAGCAGCAGGCAATGTGGCCAATGGGACCGTGGCGCGAGGTGTGGGGGTGGGAGACGAACTGGGAAACGGGCTGCTGGTTGTGCTACCCGCAGGTTGGGAGGCGAGGGTCACAGGCTCTGGGGCAGGATCGGCGCCACAACCCAGCAGCGTGCTCGCGAGCAGCAGTAAAAAACTGACTGCGAGCAGCCATCTGCCGCGTTGGCACGCCCTACTGCATGTCTCCCGTCGCCTGTTGCCTGGTGCTTTGCCAAAACCCGGTCTCGGAAGTGTAGCAAATCGGAATATCATGTGCATCGACGTCACTTTCCAATACAAAATCTGCCAAAGATGGTCTCCAAAAGGTCTTCACTGGCGGTCTGGCCCGTAATCTCACCCAGGGCATTCACAGCGGCCGTCACGTCGATGGCCAGCATGTCGGTCAACTGGCCCGCATCGTAACCTGCCCGCGCACCGTTCACATGGTCAAGGGCCTCGTTCAGTGCCTGTTTGTGCCGGGGGCTGGTAACCAATGGTGCTTCACTTGCCGGTATCTGGCCTGAAAGTACAGTCTCGACGATGGCTGCCTCCAGCTTCTCCAGCCCCTCACCCGTACGTGCTGAGATGGGAACGCAGCAGGCATCCAGGACTGCGCACTGTGGCTGGAACTCGCATCCCAGGGCTTCGGCAACAGTGCCAATGTCCGTGTTGGGGCGCCAGTTGTCCTCCAGTAGATCGATCTTGTTCAGGACGACGATTGCCGGCTTGTTGCCTACCAGAGCCGCGATGTCATGATCCGCAGGGCTTAGCGGCTGGCTGGCATCAACGACCAGCAAGGCCAGGTCAGCCTGAGCGAGAGCTACCCGGCTCCGTTCTATGCCCAAGCGCTCGACGGGATCTTGGGCCTCGGCTTTGATGCCGGCTGTGTCCACCAGTACAACGGGTATGCCCTGCAAGCTGAGCGTCTCTTCCAGCGTGTCGCGAGTCGTGCCGGGGATATCGGTGACGATGGCGCGGCCGGTACGCAACAACTGGTTCAGCAAGCTCGACTTGCCGACGTTGGGCCGGCCAGCGATGGCGGCACGTACTCCCTGCCGGTAGATGATCCCGCGATCGGCCTCGGCCACA
Organism: uncultured Chloroflexia bacterium; assembly: GCA_963700285.1. GTDB lineage: Bacteria > Chloroflexota > Anaerolineae > JAAYZQ01 > JAAYZQ01 > CAWANP01. Next base: position 2,081,970 of record CAVOXA010000010.1, read on the forward strand.
AGACGCTGCAAGCTGGCGCTGGCGTCACTCAGGCCGGAGCCAATGTCTTGTTCTGGGATCTCGTCTTCCACGAAATCGATAGTGGCTTCCAGGTAGGCCAGGATGTCTACCAGCACGGCCCGTACCGACCGCACCCGATCCGAGAGGCGACCGCCCAACTGCCCTACCGCTGCCTGCAAGGCTACCTCAGTTCTGGCTTGTACTACATCCAGAACTGCTTCGGCCTGTGCCAGATCCAGACGGCCATTGAGAAAAGCCCGCGCGGTAAACTCTCCCGGCTCTGCCAGGCGAGCGCCCTGTTGCAGGCAGAGGGCCTGAATACGCCGCAGCGCCACAAAGCCGCCATGCCCATGGATCTCGACCACGTCCTGACGTGTGTAGGTGCGGGGGGCGGGCATATGTACGGCCAAGACCTCGTCGACTCGCGCAGCGGTACCCGGCTCTACGATGTGACCATAGTGCAGCGTGCGAGGCTGCGGGCCAGGGGCTGCATGGTGATTGTCGGACCATCGAGATCCAGAGCCGAGGACAAACACGCGGAGGAGGATCTCCACGGCTTCAGGCCCTGTCATCCGTACGATACCGATCCCCCCTTCACCCAAGGCAGTAGAGATGGCAACGATGGTGTCGTCTAGGCTAACCATAGCTTTTCACGCGGGGTCAGACCAGGGGAATCGCTTGCGCATAGGGTCTGGTCAGGGCCAGGGCCAGATCATCGCCTTCCCGTATCAGGTAGGTGGGTATCCCACTGACGGCCAATTCAGTAACCAGTTCCTCGTTGCTGCGTGGGTGTCCGAAAGAATGAGGATCCAGGAGAACCGCGATGGGCTTCACCCCGCGCTGACCCATATCTCGTGCCGCAGCGATCCAGTAGTTCTGTTCCGTGGGGGTGACAACGATGACTGTCGTATTGCGCCGCAGGCGCATGCCTTCGGCGGTGATGATTTCCGCCAGAGGGATGCGGCCCTCGCCGCGGATCACGGCCAAAGTTTCCAGGATTTTGGTCAACTGCCGCTCCCCTCGGTCTGCTGGAATGACCTCGCGGTGATGGCTGTATGCGATGAATCCTACGGCGCGATCGCGGGCAATAAAGTGCTTGGCCAATGAAGCGACGATGGTCACGCCGTATTCGACGGTAGATGGTATAAGAGCGAGTTCAGGCCCGGCCTCCCAGGGAAGCCGTGGCTCGCGCTCTGCTGCCAGTCTGGCCCAGGTCAACTCGGCCTGAGCAGCGCGTTCCAGGTCAAGGATAATCCAGATATCGGCAGTCGGATCGAGTTCGAACTCTTTTGAGATCAGCCGGCCTGTGCGAGCAGTAGACGGCCAGTGTATGCGGCTAAAGCTATCGCCTGGTGCATAATCGCGTACCCCGGAGACGTTGGTCGTGACAAAGGGTGTGCGGCGCTGCATTGTGTCCCCTCCGGGCAGAAATCCAACCAGCGGAGCAAAGATGGGAACGTCAATTGTCGCGGGATATACGATGAATCGTCTTGCCGGCAGTTCTTCTACCTGGCGCGTCGTTCGAAAGAGGCCAAAGGGGTCCCCGCTGCTCAGGGTCAACGGGCCGAGCGTGAAACGCCCGCGTTGCAGGCAGCGGGTCTTGACCGTCCAGGTATGCATCCGTCGGGGCGCAAGGGGACTGATCACCCGACTCACATGGTGTTGGGGCAGCGTTGAACTATCGCGTACTTCTAACCACAGCTTTGGAAAGATGCCCCGGTTGCGGACCAACAAGCGTTCTTCTGCCAGCTTTCCTACCTGGGAGCGGCCGGTTCTGGAGTATCGCTCTACCTGTACCCACCGAGTGCCGGTCCAGGCCCACAAGAAGGAAAAGACGACCACTGCCGTCAGAACATACCACAGATTGTAGAGCATCTCGCGGCCGGTGGCAATGGCCCCTACAGCCACCGCCAGCCAAAGCAGGAGCACGATGTGATTGCGTTTCAATTTGATCCTACCTTTGGGAGTCTGTTCCGACACGCTGCCAACGGCCAGGACTGCAGGCTGGCGGCTGGCCTTGTTGGCAACAACCCCGCTGCCAGGAGCGGGGTTGTTGCCAACAAGCGTTGGGTTCGTTGCACCAGTTGAGTCTCCACAATGACTGCCTGCCTCTGCGTCAGGTCAGACCTGAGGCCAGGCCTGCCGCGTCATCAGGCAGGGATGATAGTCACCTTTCTCCGCTCACCCTCGCCCACGCTGCGGGTGGTGACGGTCGGATTCTTACGGAGGGCGATGTGCACCAGCCGTCGCTCATATGCAGGCATCGGTTCCAGGGCCTGTGCGCGCCCTTCTCTCGCGACCCGTTCAGCCATGCGCTGAGCCAGGTTCTCCAAGGTCTGGCGCCTTCGTACCCGGTACTGCTCCACGTCAACGACCAAGTTGGTCCAGTGTTTCGTCTGATGGCTAATCATCAAACGGATCAGGTACTGCAATGCCCTCAAGGTCTCGCCCCGCCGGCCAATCAGAATTCCCAGATCGTCGCCAGTAATGTTCAAGACGACGGGGGGATCTTCGCCTTCGTCGGCCAGCTCAGGAACCAGGCTTGCCTCTACGGTGGCGGACACTCCCATGCGCTCCAAGATCTCGATCAGGTACTGCTGGCCGAACCACTCCGGAGTCCCCTCAGAGACTACTGGCCCCTGGATCTCTGGCGATTCTGCAACGAGTATGGGGGCTTCCGGTTCCTCCACCGGCGGTGAAGGCGGCAATGGTGCTGGAGCAGGTTGGGGAGGCTTGGGCCGGCTAGGCAGCTTGACCAGAAGTTGCACCCGGGCGTTTTCTGCACCAAAGCCGAGGACGCCGCGACTGCCTTCGCTCAAGATCGTCTACGTCCACCTGGTCGCGACGGACCCCCAGCATCCCCAGACCGTTGGCGATGGCATTGTCAACCGTCTTACCGTTTGCGACGACGCTTCTTCTTGCTTCGTTTGTTGCTTCCACTTTGGGTTCCCTTCTGACTCGTGGCTGGCTGGGTCTGTTTGGCGGCTTCAGCCTGGGAGGGGGCAGGCTTCTGCCCAAAGGGCAGCAGGCTACCCAGGTTGACGTCCTTCCAAAACAGCAGTCCTTCCCAGCCGGAGATAAAGCCCTGGGTGATGATGCCGATGACGTTGGAAACGATAAAGTAGAACGAGAGACCCGTGGCAAAGTTCAAACTAAAAAAGCCGAACATCAAGGGCATCATCATCGTCATGCTCTGGCCCATGCCCGCTGCCTGGCCATCACCACCGGTCGCGCCCGTTGTCGTCATCTTGGACTGGATCCAGGAGGTGAAAGCCACCAGGACGGGTAGCGCGTAGGTCAGCCCTCCCAACTGCTGGGGCGTCAGGGCCAGATCCATTCCCAAGAAATAGCGATTCAGGGGTACCTCTGACCCACAGCGCTGCGAGAAAGGGGTAGATGTTCTTTGACAACCCCAAGAGCTGCAATGGCTGGTAGCCCAGGGCCTGGATGATGGACTGGTACAGTCCGATCCAGATGGGAAACTGGACCAACATGGGCAGGCAGCCACCCATGGGATTGACGCCAGCTTCCTTGTAGAGCTTCATCTGCTCCTGGGACATCTGCTCCCGGTCTTTGCCGTACTTTTTCTGCAACTCTTCCAGCTGGGGCTGGATCTCTTGCATTTTTTTAGCCGAACGCTGCTGGGGCAGCATCAGCGGCGTCATCAAGCCGCGGATGACGACAGTAAAGACAATGATGGCCAGCCAAAACTGAGCCCATAGCACGCTATAAAGCCCCAGCAGTGCATTGAGCATGGGCTGCAGAATGAACGTGGTCCAAATATCAGTAATACCAGCCAAAGAATCCTCCTAGCGTCGGGCAACCCGGAGCCAGACTTGCCCAGATCGTACCCATCTCAACCAGATCGTGCCAGCGGCGAGTTCACTTGCTTTCTGGCGGTGTAAATGTCCATGCTCGGGCCCCATTCTCCGCTTCCAGGGCCTGGACCTGTCCGTCCATCAAGACCACGTAGACCATGTCTTCCGAGGCGACGGGCGTCGTAAGTATGTCGGACTCTGGCGTGCCGCTGGGCCAATTCCACTGCCGTACCGAATCCAGCACAGCGGTTACTTCCCCCGATTCTGCGGCGATGACGATGGATCCGCCTGCCTCGATAGGCCCGGCCCGGATCACTGTATCCTTGCAGCGCCCGTTGTCCTCCATGACGGTGCCGCAGTAGGACCAGATTTCCGCACCATTCGCCGGGTCCAGGGCGTAGAGGTTGCCGTCGAGGGACGTAACAAAAATCTGATCGCCAAGGGCAAGTACCTCTGACCAGATCCAATTGCTCGCCTCGAAACCAAAGCCCTCCACCAGTTCTCCCGACTCGGCCTTGATGGCATAAAGCTGGCCATCAAAAGCACCGACATAGAGGATGCCTTCCTCCATGACCAAGGTTGGCGGTACGGCCATGGCTCCGCCCACCTGGCTCGTCCAGATCACCTCACCGGTTTCCGCATCGAGGCAGTAGACGTGGTGGTCCATCGCGGCTACATAGACACGCCCGTCGATGACCAAAGGTGTGGCCCAGATAGCGTCTTGCGCCTGACAGGCCAACTCTCCCTTGTCATCGCGAGGAGGCCAGCCTGGCTTCAATTGCCTGGTGCTCTACATCGGCCGCGTATACGCACCCATTCGACGCGCCAAAGTAGACCACGCCATCGGCATAGAAGGGGGCGGGCAAGATCAAGCTCTCAATGCCAACCTCCCACTGTTCCTGGCCTGTTTCTGGGTCAAAAGCATAAAGGGCCGCGGATTCAGTATCGGAGGTGGTGTACCCGACGAAGGCCAGACCCTCGCCCACCGTGACCGGGCTCCACCAGATTGCCCCCTTTGGTTCCGCGGCCGGTGAAAAAGTCCCCTTCACGGTACCGTTGCCGGCGTCCAGCATATAGACTTGCTGTGGCGTGCCGCTGATGGCATAGATCGTGTCATCGGCCAGCGTCAGACCGGGCCAGTTCTGTGCGACCGGCGTTCCGCCACAGCCTGAGAGAATGATGCTCAGAAGGAGCAGCGCCACTGCTGCTCCCAACATACGACTCCGTTGAGTCAAATCAACGCCTCCTTGTAGACCACATCTCGAATCCGGAATGCAAGCCGTTGTCTTTTGTTACGGGACGGGATCATAGCCCCCGGGATTGAAGGGCTGGCAGCGTGCCACTCGCTTCAAGGCCAGCCAGCCGCCCTTGAGCGCCCCGTACTTGCTGACGGCCTCGTAACCATAGGCGGAACATGAGGGGGTGAAACGGCAGGAAGGAGGCAAAAGCTTGGAAAAGGTCATTTGCCACAGGCGTATCAAACCCATCAATAGATATTTCATGCTGCCTCGCTCGCCAACCCTGCCCGACGCAACAACAGGCCGATGGCCTCATCGACCTGGTGGAAAGATGCATTTGCCATGGGATGCCGGGCAATGAAAACGACATCCCACCCCGCAGCAAGCTCGTCCCTTTTGATCCTCACCCGCACCGACTCACGCATCCGGCGCTTGATCCGGTTCCTGTCTACCGCTTTTCCAATCCGCCGCCCAACGACAAAACCAAAACGACTGTGGTCCAAGTCATTGGACAATACCGCCATCACCAGCAAGGACTGGGCAAAGGATCTGCCATCACGCCTGATGCGCTGAAAGTCGGCATTCGCTCGCAGACGGTACTTTCTGCGCACCTACATAATCCGTGGTCGACGGCTGGCGACCTTACACGGATACTTTGTGGCGCCCCTTGAGACGCCTTGATTTGAGGACTCTGCGGCCCCCTTTGGTCGACATCCGCTCTCGAAAACCGTGCTTCCGCTTGCGGCGGCGCACCTTGGGCTGCCAAGTTCGTTTTGGCATTTTACTACCTCTCTGGTCAGATTCACAGAAGAGGATTATACCCCCTTTTCGCCAGGCCTGCAAATTGTACAAAGCCGACGGGGCAGTGGGGCTTTTTACTGTCTCAGTATCTCACTGTCCCGGTGCGTGCCCTCCTGCCAACGTTCCCCGCATTCGACGGATCGGAGCCGGCATCGGTTAGGAGACGGGCCTCGGCGGACCAAGACGCCGCTGCTCGTCATAGGCGGCCAATCCAGTACTCCCCGCGGACCATGATTTGTGGCTGCCCGGGCAGCGGAGGTGGCCTGGGCGCAGATCGCCGGACTGTGGTCCGGCTAGAGCAAGACTGTGTGAAAACTCACTCACCAGCTCCAGGCGGACCACAGTCCGCCGATTCGTGCATGCAGGTGCTGGACTGTGGTCCAGCACGAGCGTTTTCGTACAGGCTCGAGCGAAATGTGGATGTGCCAGAGCGAAATATAGACGTACTCGGGCGCCCTTACGGGATACTGGGGGGCTTTCCCGGTAAAAATGGGGTGTTTTCCAGCCAAAAGGTAGGGTTTTACCCCATAGACAAAGGCTCGAAAGTATGGAATAATAGAGATAGCCATGGACACTGGGCACTCTGCCAGGTGCCATCAGACAAGGCTAAGTGCGTCCTATACCGCAGCCCCACCATGGAGGAACTGAGGAGACAGTCATGAGCGCGACAATCGGGTACCTGTACGCCTGGGCATGCCGGTACCCAGGTCCAGAGTCTCTGAGATGAGCAACCCAACGGACAGCCTGGCGCTGTTCGCTCGCACGGGGGATGGTGTCTGGGCCGTGGACGCGAACTGCCGCATCGTGCTGTGGAACCGGGCGGCGGAGGAACTGCTGGGCTATACAGCCGACCAGGCCCTGGGCCAGCGCTGCCACGATCTGCTCCGGGGCCGGGACCTGGAAGGGAAGCCCTTCTGTGCCGAGCGTTGCTCCGCCACAGTGCGCGTGGAGCAACGGCAGGACGTGGACGCCTTTGACGTCCAGGTCCGATCGGCCAGCGGCCGGGTACGCGCCATCAACGTCAGTGTCATCGCAGTTCCAGAGGAGGCCGGCGGCCACACGCTGGTACACCTTTTTCGCCCACTGGGCGAGGAGGGCGGGAGGCCGCTGGGCCTGCGCATCCGCCTTCTGGGCCCTGTGGCCGTGGAGCGTACCGATGGGCCCCAGGTGGGTGGACCCCTGTGGCGCCGGGCGAAGGTGAGGGGCCTGCTTTCGTACCTGGCCCTGCGGCAGGGACGGCCGGTGCGTCGCGAGGAGCTTCTGGAGACCCTGTGGCCGGACCTGGAGCGCGATGCAGTCCTGCACAACCTCAACACCACCGTCTACGGGCTGCGCCACAGCCTGGAGCTGGGGCGGGGGGCGGATTCTGGCTACATCCACTACGAGGGCGATTGTTACCTGCTCAGCGCCGACCATGTCCACTGGCTGGACATGGATGCCTTTGAGGCTGGGATCGCGCGCGCCCGCAGGCAGAGCCAACCGGACCTGGCGCAGACGCTGTACCGGGAAGCGCTGGCCCTGTACCGAGGCGATTTCCTGGCCGACCTGGACCCGGACTTGGTGGGTGCGTGGGCGGAGCGGGAGCGGCTGCGCCAGCTCTACCTGAACGCGATGGAGGAACTGGGCGCGCTGTGCGAGGGGCAGGATCAGGAGGGGGCGGCGGCGGTCCCTCTGTACCGCGGGCAGCCAGCAGATCGCCATAGGTCCTGACGGCAGCGTGTCCCCCTGTGGCGCCCGGCGTTTGCCAGCAGGGAACATACGCCAGCAGAGTTTGGCCCAAAGAGGTTTGCCGTCCGGGGATTCTCGGAATCGGACATCGAACTCTACGACGTGTCGCAACCAGCTACGGCCAGCCAGATCATTTCGACCACGGTCACGCCAGAGGGTGACACCTACTCCGTCGAGTTCCAGGCGACGGTCACACCCCCTCGGAAGTACCTGGCGCTCACAGAGGATCAACTCGGCAAGCCGGTGGACATTGCTGCGGGCAGGCCCTCGACCCTGAAATCCCCAACCAATGGCGCAGATTACGTGATCATTGCACACGCTGACTTTTTGGCAGATGCCAAAAAGCTAGCGACTCATCGTGAAAAATCTGGCTTCCGTGTCCTGGTTGTCGATGTGCAAGACATCTACGATGAGTTCAACTTTGGCATTTTCGAGCCTGAAGCGATCCGGGGCTTTTTGAGCTATGCCTTTGCGCATTGGCAGCGTCCAGCACCCAGCTATGTGCTGCTGTTGGGTGATGGCACCCGGGATTTTCATGACAATCTGGGCATGGGCGAGACGAACTATGTCCCGCCCTACCTCGATCAGGTTGACCCTTGGCTGGGCGAGACGTCTAGCGACAACCGCTATGTGGCCGTGAGCGGCGATGATGTACTGCCTGACATGCATATCGGACGATTGCCAGCTTCCAATCCAGCCGAAGCTGCCATGTTGGTAGCCAAGATCATTGGCTACGAAGAGGCGAGCCCCACTGGTGGTTGGGCCGAGCAGGCCACCTTTGTGGCTGACAACGCGGAGGGCATTGACGACTTTGCCGCGGCGTCTGACGTTATTGCCCAGTACCTGCCTGCCACGTACAAAGTGAAGCGTGTGTATTATGGCATCACAGAGCTTGACGCCAGCGATGCCACGGATGCCATCGTGCAATCCATCAACGAGGGAAGCTTGTTGGTGGACTATGTTGGGCACGGTGCGGTCCAGTATTGGGCTGCGGAACAGCTGCTCAAGCTTGCGGATATCGACCGCTTGACCAACAACACCAATCTGCCCTTGATGCTGCCCTGGACCTGCTACGACGGCTTGTTCGACTATCCGGGCTTTCCCTCGTTTGGAGAATCGATCGTTCGAGCTGAGGGCAGGGGGGCCGTAGCCAGTTGGTCGCCCTCTGGATTGGGATTGCCAGCGGGTCATCAGACTCTGGCGGCCAGCTTTTTTGAGGCTGTATTTGCTGACGGATTGCACACACTTGGCCCGGCTATGACCCAAGCCAAGCTGTCCTTGTGGACCCAGGCGCCGGAGTTTGGAGATTTGGTGGACACCTATCTGCTGTTGGGTGATCCGGCTACAAGGCTGCATGTAGCCAGACTCTACCGGACTTTTCTGCCGCTCGTAACCCGCGGATCCAAAGCCCCCTGACCTCCCAAGCAGATCGCGGGTCGAATACCTGGCCTGCATAGATCGCCGGCGCCTCTTAGCGGCCAAGCCCTTGTACCAGGTTGCTACGACCCTTGCTTCAAATCTACCCATTTCTAGTATTTACACCAGTCTTTCACTTGCATTTTCTCCTATCTTGTAGTATAATGCAGTAATATATATGCGGTCGGGGAAAAGCATCCGGTAATATTGTGGTTTGCAATGATTTGTGGTATAATAGACTCAATACCATTTTCAGTCCGGTGAACCTGATGGAGGTGACTAGAAATGAGTACAAGACGCGTAAGTATCCGGGGGAAAGGTGCAGAGATCTTGTTCGGCGCCCCTCCAGCCGTCGAGATGCAGCCCCGAACGTCGGATCCATCCCTTACCGAAACGGAGTCGCTAGAGCTAGAATCCTCCACGCAGGGCCTCCCAAGTGGCCAGCAGACGGAAGATGCTCAGGTTCCCGTTTGGTCATCAGAGCCGCCATACCTGCCCGACATAGTTCTGGAACAGGCACTTTTCGGAGAGGCAATGAACGGCGCTCCGGTTCCAGAGGGAGCGGGTGAGGCGCTATCTGCGGAAGAGGCAGATCTGGCTCTAACACCGCAAATGGAGAGAGCATTTGTCGATGAGGCGATTGCGGCTCAGGAACCCCCGGAGCCGCTGGCTGAGGTACCGGTTCCTACACTGGAGGTAGAAATGGAAGACGATTGGACGAGGGAAGCGATCCTTGACGAGTCGCCCCTGGGCGAGGCCAGCGACGCTACTTTGGGAGTACTGCCCCCCAGGCGAGATTCGTTGGCTGCGGGAGTGGGAGACGAAGAGGCTACGGCCAGGGACATTCAGGCTCCGGACGAGGCGGTGGGATGGTTGGAACTGCCCGAACGCGCATTGACCGAGGAGGAAAAGGAGCTGCTGCTGGCCAGGCTGGGCGCGGCACGCATCCGGGAGTTAAATGGGCAGATAGATGAGATGTACGATCAGGTACTGGCCGAGGTGGGGGTGAGTGAACAGATCTCGACCGAATGCTATAACCTGCTTCTTAAATCCCGAGACATCCTTCTGCGCCGCGATGTAGCCAAGATTCCGCAAGCCGAGTACTATATCGAGCAGGTACGTGCCCGCCTGAAACGGGCCGACGAAAGCGAAAGCGGAGCCCGGAAAGCCCAGTGGTGGATTCTGGGTTGGGGGCTTCTCTGGTGTACCGCCTTCCTGGCATTGGTGCTCCTGTTCAACCAGGCATGGTTTCGAGCATTGGTTGCTCCTGCTGGCGACGGAAGCGCTCTGGTGAATGTCGCGGTCTTTTTGTCGGCAGCGGTCTGGGGGGGGATAGGCGGGGTGGTCGCCATCCTTTACAGCCTGTTCAAGCACGTGGGCCAGCGGGACTTTGATGATCAATACAGCATCTCCTACATCGGCAAGCCGTTTCTGGGCCTGATCCTGGGGGCGACAGTCTACATGGTTTTCAACCTACTCGTCCGCGCCCTTGGTATCTGGCCTGCCGGTATGGCAGGAACAACCGATTCCCTGGCTGTGGCACCAGGGGTCATCTACCTGGTGGCCTGGGCTTGCGGTTTCAAAGAGAACCGCATTTTTGACCTGGTAGATCGCGTAATGAAGCGTATGTTTTCCAGCAAGGGGGAGTCGGAATCTGTGTCAGCCGTGGACCCCACAGAGCCAAACGAATAGAGAGGAATGGGGTACCTGGGCAGACTGCTCCCTATTCGGTGCGGACAATTTCATCTACCGAATAGGGTGGAATGCGGGTGACAAGTTCTCCTGGCCCGATGGGTTGCGTCTCATCGTCAACGCGGACTTGGCCTGCCCAGCCAGAACACAGTATACCTCTGCCAAAAGCAGAGTTGCGTAATCTCTGAACTGTGGTATAATAGGGCCCGTTCGGGGCGATTAGCTCAGATGGCTAGAGCGCCACGTTGACATCGTGGAGGTCACAAGTTCAAGTCTTGTATCGCCCACTGGTTCGCTCGCTGGCAATGCAGTGGCTGGCGAGTTTTTATTTTGGATACCGTATTGCCTCACGAGTAAATGTTACCCAAGCAGATTCGTTGCCTCACGGATAAATGCTACTGGAATGGCATCGTTGCCTCATTAAAGATTGTTACCAAGAACTCGCATTTAGATAAACGGTGACACACTGGACACCATCCAGTGCCAGTCCAGTACGTTAACAATCGAGTTTCGAACCGTAGACGGGCGAGTTAGCGCTTCTTTTTGGCCTTCTTGTTGGTCTTTTTGATCACTCGCTGACGCTCTCGCCGGGTTCGTGGTCGCCCTTTCGGCCAACCGGGCGACTTTCCGCGAGCTTTGGGCGGTCGGGTCGGCGTGTCAATCTGGCTGAAAAGACCTCCCAGCCCCTGAAGAACGCGCTCTGGTGTCGGTTTCTCCTGCGCTCGCTGCCAGGGAAGAGGCCGATCTACGATCAACTCTCGAACCAGAAACAACTGACACTGAGCAAGCCTGACCAACAGGGTCCACCGGTCGCAGGCGTCCGCATCCTGAAAACAACGCAATGTCCACGCCAAGTACTGTTTGCGAAACCGGGTACCGGGCTCCACTGGCCAACGATGTTGGTAGCCATGCCAAAGGTTGACCAGCGGTTGTTCGCCCGGTTGGTGGCTGGTAGGCCAACCAAAAAGGCTTGGCTGGTACCTCGCGTTCCCGGGGTGCTTCCACCAGCAGGACGCTGAACACGGTGTTCGCATCCTGACGAGCGTGAAGACCATCCCAACGCCGCAGACGCACCGTACCCCACTTCTCATCTTCCACTGCCACAGTCTCTTGGGGCTCATCCCAAGTCTCTGGCTCCTTGAAGGCGAACCGTTCACCGTGAACCCGCGGACGACCCTTGCCACTATACTCGCCGGGGGTCTGGTGCAGCACCTGATCACAACGCATTCGGGCCAAGACGCCACAAGGCTCCTCTTTCAACGGACCGAGGAAAGAGTGGTTGCCATACTTGCCATCGGCTACGATGAGATGAAACGTCTGGAGCATCTCGGCCCACCGGTCACGACACAACTGCTTCACCTGCTCCACGCCTACCTCGACATCCGTCTTCTGGCTCAGAACTCGTCGGATTGACAGCGGTGGTGCCCAACTGGTGTTTCGCTCCGGTGCCCAGGCTAATACCGAATAAGGGTGTCCCACAACAACCGGTGAACCGAGGCCCGTGTCAGAGGCGCTATAGACGTACTGCCGGTCGGGCAGGGTTCGCGCGGCAGTGTGAGACCAGGCTGTGCTATCTAACGAAAACACTAGACAGCCGTCTGGTGGCAGAAGTTGAGTGAGATAGCACTCCAACCGCTCCCGGTCTTGACGTCCATCCTCAACGGCGGTATAGGCACTGTGCCACTCACGCCGAAAGGTGGGAGAACGGCTCAACTCGGGAAAGGTATGGATGGGCGCGCTGAGAAGCAAGGCATCTACCAACTCGAACTGCGCATCTCGGGCCCGAGTGAGCACATGATCGTAGACGGTTTGACGAAACTCGATTAGGTTGCTAAACTGTTGCATGGTAGAAACCTCTTGGTTGGGATGCCACAAGTTTCTACCATGGGGCGGTTTTGCGCAAGTCGCAGACCGCCCCGATCATTTATCTAAACTCGAGCAATGAGTCAAATCGGTGGGTTGACAAATCAGCACAAACGCGGTATACTGGACTTAATAACCAGGGGAGAAGGCAGTTTGCCAGACTCTAAATCCCGCGTGGTCAATAGAGGAAATATCGAACGCCAGGGCCTGAGCGTGCTCTGGCGTTTGCGCATTCTTGGTTCAGGACGGCAAGCCAAATCATCTGAGGGGAGGGTACAATGGATTCAGGCATGATCGGCAAGATTGAGAAGGCCAAGCGCTACGCTGAAGAACCGGAACGGATCCGTTTTGAGCAGTTTCGGGTCACGATCCAGGGCACAAACTCCCAGCACGAGGTCTCCTACGACCAGGGTAACTGGCATTGCGGCTGCAATTTCTTTGCGACCCGGGGGGTATGCAGCCACACGATGGCCTTGGAACGGCTCTTGGGCGTGTCGCTTCCACCGGAAGCGATGGCTGAGGCTGAACCGGCCATGGCCATGGCCTAGCACAACCAGTTTTCCTGCGGGGGATGGGCGGCTGCCCGTCCCCCGCTTTCTAGAGTTCGAGCTGGCCCCTCAGGCCGTTCTCCGTCAGAGCAACAAGCCTGGTATCGGTTTCCTGATTTGACAGGTCAGCGGCGCTGACCGTTTGTACCCGTAGATAGTTGTCCGTTAGCCCACTCCACACAGGCCCCGGATCCCCTGCTTTTGATGACTCCCATAGCACCTTCATCGTTTGGCCGACAAACTGCTGGCGGAAAGCCCGGTCCGAGGCGGAAGCGGCAGCGTGCATGGCCCTGGCCCGCCGGCGCTTGACCTGCGCCGGCACCTGATCGCGCATCCCCGCCGCCGGCGTCCCAGGACGAAGAGAGTAGGGGAAAACGTGTGTCCGGGCGAATTCCATATCCCGTGCAAATGCCAGGCTCTCGGCAAACTCGTCATCGGTCTCACCTGGGAATCCGACGATCACATCGGTCGTCAGCGCCAACCCCGGGATGGCCGCCCGCGCGGCCTCCACGACTGCCGCGAAATCGTTTTTCCCGCAGCGACGCGCCATGCGCCGCAATACCGCGTCGGAACCACTCTGCAGAGGCAAGTGGAGGTGACGGCAGAGCCTGGCATCCTCCCAAAGGGAGAAGGTCCACCGCGGCAGGTCCCAGGGTTCGATGGAGGACAGGCGCAGGCGAGGTACGCCTGTTTCGGACAGGATGCGTGCCACCAAGCTCCACAGATCGACAACCGGCTCACCACCGCTCCCGTCACGCCCGTAGGCGCCGATGTGTACCCCTGTGAGCACAACCTCCCGGTAACCAGCATCCAGCCGGGCTTGCACCTCAGCCAGTATCTGATGCGGCGGGTGGCTGCGCTGCGGACCGCGGGCTATGTGGATGATGCAGTAAGTGCAGGCATTGTCGCAGCCATCCTGGATCTTGACCAGCGTGCGCGTGCGCGAAGGAGGGTTTTGGGTATCGGATTGTGGGATGCTGGATCCGAGTTTCGGCTTGGCCGCAGTGATCAGACTGGCTAACCGGTCTTTGTCTTGGTTACCTGCGACGAACTCGACGCCGGGCAGATCCTGGAGATCAGCGGGCGCTAGCTCGGCGTAACAACCGGTGACAACCAAACGGGCGTCTGGATTCTCTCGGTGCATACGGCGCAGTGCTTGGCGCGTTTTCTGGGCCGCCACCTGAGTCACGGCGCAGGTGTTCAAAACGCACAGGTCAGCCTCCACCGGCGCACCGACGACCTGGTGCCCGGCCCTGCTCAACTGGCCGGCCAGAGCATCCATCTCGCTTTGGTTCAGTTTGCAGCCCAAGCTGCTGACATAGATCTGCATGTTTTCCTCGCACTGGATTGTACCACAGAGGGCACCTCAAGTAAAGGGTTTTGGCGGAATTGGCACGCGCACTGATAAGATGGTATAATCCAACGATACTGCACGGCTTTAAGGGACAGCGAGAGTGATGGCAGAACCCGCCTGGAAGCGCTACCTGACCGACTATAACGAAGGCCTGGGCTTGGTCTACGAGCGCTTTGTGCTCAACGATTTCCTGCTGGCCTTGCGGGAGGAACACGAGGTCGAGACGGTACTCGAAGCGCCGCTATTCGGCATGGCCGGCGTCTCGGGCATCAACAGCGTGGCTCTCGCCCAGGCAGGCGCCCGTGTCACCCTGGTCGATGATCATGATGAGCGGTTGGCCGCCGTGGAACGGATCTGGGGTGAGTTGGGTCTGGAAGCGCAGTTCGTTCACCATTCACTGGGGAGCCTGCTACCTTTCCCTGACGGTACCTTTGACCTGACCTGGAACTGGGCCGCGCTGTGGTACCTGGAGGATCCGGAAACCCTGTTGCGCGAGTTGGTCCGCACGTCAAAGCGCGTCGTCTTTGTGGCCATGCCCAACCGCGTCCAGGTGGGCTATCTCCTGCGCAAGTACCTGCTTGAGCGCGACTTTGTGAAGCAGGTTGATGAGAGCTGGGCCGACATCGGTCGCATTCGCCGTGTGCTGGAGGGCGCCGGTCTGCGCATCGTGCGCCAGGGGGTGCTGGATGTCCCCCCCTGGCCCGACACGGTCATGCCTGCTTCGGAGGTACTGCAGCGGTTGGGCATCAAATCAAAGGTACTGGAAGGGCAGTTCAGCGGTGATAGTTGGCAGTGGAGCACCATGGCCTACTATCTGGACCAGGAGCCGGACCTCTATGACCGGGTGATGCGCTACGCTTGGCTTGACCAGGCCAGGATTCCCTGGCGGGTAAAGGCGGTATGGGCCCACCACCGCTACCTTGTAGGAGTGACAGAGTTCTAGGGGAGCCAGGGGGGCGGCAACCAGGCTGGCTCTTTGTCCCCTCTCCCCCTCTTATCAGCCATGTCCAGAATCTCGCGCGTTCACATCTGGATCCACCTTGGTATCCTGGCCCTGTACGCCGTCCTGGCTGTAGTCCTGACCTGGCCCCTGGGCAGGTACCTGGGCACACACGTACCGGGCAGCTATACCTGGGCTTTCGACGAGTATACCTTTCTGTGGAATACCTGGTGGTTCCGCTACACCCTCTTTGATCTGGGGCAGAATCCCCTCACCTCTACCTATACCTTCTACCCGCTGGGCATCAGCCTGGCATTCTATACCTATAACCTGTTCAATGCCATCATCTCTCTACCGCTCCAGCCATTCTTGTCCCTGCCAGCCATCAGCAACCTTATTTTTCTATTCGCCACGGTCTTCTCTGGCTATGGTACATTCCTGCTGGTCAATCACCTCCTCAACACCCACCAACACGCAACACGCAACACGCGTCGCGTAACGCGCATCATGGTTCTCGCATCCTTCCTGGCTGGCCTCACATACGCTTTTGGCTCCTTCCGCATGATCTATGCCGCCATCGGCCACTACAATCTGTGGAGCACGACCTGGATTCCGTTTTACGCTCTGTACCTGACAAAGACGGTGGGCGAGACCCGCCTGCGCAACGCTGTCCTGGGGGCCTTCTTCCTGTTCTTTGCCCTACTGTGCGATCTGCAGTTCGGCGTCTTTCTGGGATTGCTCACGCTGCTCGTGGTCGCCTTTGCCTTGCTGGGCCGGGATCGGAGGGCTGTGGCCGGGGGCGCGTCCGGCCTTCTCAAAAGGCTGGGGATACTGGCTCTGGTGACCCTCATTCTATCCCTGCCCATCCTGCTCCCGGTCTTGCGTGAGACCTTTGGCGGCTATGAGCTCGCCGGCTGGGGTGATGCTGAAAAGCTTTCGGTGGATCTGGTGGGTCTGGTGACTCCCACGGCGCTGCACCCTCTGGGCGGCGACTGGGCCGAAACGTTGCAGCAGACCCGTGAGGGCACAGCACGCTTCCGAGATATAAACACCCTATTTCTTGGTTGGGCAGGGCTGACCCTGGCCTTGATCGGCGCCGCTCTCTACTGGCGGCAGCTCAAAGTTTGGATTGCCAGTTTTGTCATCTTTGCCGTCCTGAGCCTGGGTCCCCTGCTGCAGATCACTGGCCGCTCTACCTTTGACCTGGACGGATTGATCGTTAACGTTCCCCTGCCCTTCATCCTGCTGCACTATGTTCCCCTGGTCAAGGCCAACCGCGTCCCCAACCGCTTTGGTGTGCTCGTGATGCTTGCCCTGGCAGTGCTGGCCGGATTCGGCGCCTATTGGCTCCTCAAGAAAGCGGCCGGCAGCAGGCGATCGGCGGCGAGCGCGTTCGCCGGCATAGGCGTTGTCTTGCTGGCCGGTCTCTTGCTTTTTGACCACTGGTCTGTTCCGCTGCCCCTGACCGACGCGCGAATTCCGCCCGCCTATGAACAGGTTGCCCTAGACGAAGGAGATTTTGCTATCCTCCAACTGCCGATGGGCTGGCGCAATGGCTTTGGCGTCCAGGGTGCCGAAAGTACCCAAACACAGTACTATCAGTCCTACCACAATAAACGGCTGCTATCGGGCAATATTTCCCGCAACCCGCCCTTCAAGTTCGACTACTTCCGGCGGGTTCCGATCCTGGAGTCGCTCATTTCCATCCAGACCTACGGCAAGGTAGACACCGCGCGCCGGACTGCTGACCGGGCCACGGCCGGCGAGTTCACGAGCTTCTATGACATCCGCTACGTAGCTGTCGCCCCGGGCATACCTGGCCGCCCGCCCTACGTCGATACCCGCGATGATGCCATAGCCTACCTTGAAGAGGTACTGCCGATAGAGAAGGTGTATGAGCAGGACGGCTGGCTTCTCTACCGGGTGGAGCAGCCGCCCCTGCCGGTTGTCGTCACAGTGGATTTTGGGGCGCGGGAGCCACTGACGGCAATGGCCCTGGGCGCAGGCTGGTCCGAAGCCGAGCAGATCGAGGGGGCCAGCGCCAACTGGGCCGTCGATCAGGATGCCCAGATCTTTCTTCCGGCTGCCGGAGACGCGGACTATCGCCTGACGGTGACCGCCCTGCCCTTTGACTATCCCGGTGCCCCAGAGCAGGGCATGGTCCCCCAGATCAATGGCCTCCGCCTGCAACGGATCGCGGCGTCCTCGGGCTGGAACGCATATGCCTGGGAGGTACCCGGCAGCATTTTGAAGGAAGGACTCAACGAGCTTCACTTCGAGTTCGACCGTCTGGATGCACCGGTTGATGTACTACCCGGCAGTGGCGTCATTGGCACGACTGGGGTTCGGGCCCCTACGGCCATCGAGGTGAACAGCAACGGCCCAGCAGACCTTGCTTTTATCACCGTAGGAACTGGAAATGACGCTGAGGATGGCTCCGCCCATCGGCCTGGCTACAACGTAGCCGTTGTCGATGCCAGGTCGGGCAAGATGCTGGACCACCAGGGCTTTGACACGACCCCCACAGGGAATCCATCGGAAAGCCTCGCACTGGCAAGTTTTTTGAATGGCGTATCCGAAGGGCAGATCGTTGCCGTCGCCCTGCAGGGTAATGGCGCGGCCCATCTCACCAGCGAGGCCGTGGCGGCACTACATTCCGTCGGCGGACAGGCTGATCCCCAAGGAAGCAACGGCTGGTCACACGCCATCATTGGCGTCAAGGGTGCGGCGCCCGGCACGGCGATGGAAGCCGCCGGCCCAGATAGCAGTTGGCTGCGCGTTGCCCCGGATCGGCGAACCCTGGCCATCGCCGTAGACACGGTGCGCTGGGAACAGATGGGCGAATGAACGGTAGGAACCGATGGCGGCTGCTCGACTGGTTGGTGGCAGCCCTGCTCGGGACTGGTTCGTTTGTTCTGTACGCCTCGACCCTGGCTCCAACGGTTCTGTCGGGGGACGGCGGCGAATTCCAATTCGTGCCTTACCTGCTGGGTGTGGCCCACCCTACCGGTTATCCTCTCTATACCTTGCTGGGCTGGATCTGGTCCCGCTTGTTGCCCATAGGCGATATCGCCTATCGCATGAACCTCTTTTCCGCCTTCTGGGCAGCGCTGGCGGTCGCGTTGCTCTATCCCACGGCCAGGGTATTGTTGCGATCTGCGCTCCCCGTCTTGCCTCCCTGCATCCAGCGCTTGGTCGCGGTCCTGGCCGCCGCGACCTTTGCCCTGACGCCCACGCTCTGGTCGCAGGCCGTCATCGCTGAGGTTTATAGCCTCCAGACATGCCTACTCGTGGCACTCATCTATCTGCTCCTGGCCTGGGCTGGGCGTCGCGATTCCCGCTTCCTGCTGCTCTCTGCCTTTGCTTTCGGGCTCGGCCTGGCCCACCACAGTACCACCATCCTTTTCGCCCCGGCTATTCTGGTCTACCTGTGGCTGGTCGATCGGCGGGTCTTTTACGACTGGCGCCTGATCCTGAAGGCACTATTGCTTCTGGTCATGCCTCTGGCCCTTTATCTGCTCATCCCGCTGCGCGCTCCTCACACACCCTACCTCGAATTGCCGCTGGCACATGGCCGTACCCTGTTGCTCTATGAGAACAGCCTGACGAACTTTGTACATTTTGTCCTGGGCGGACCCTTCGGTGGGTCGCTGGATCTTTCGGTGGATCTGGGCCAGCGAGTGGCCATGGCCGTAGGATTCCTCCGTAACGAGATGGGCTGGGTTGGCCTCATCATGGCGCTGACTGGCGTGGGATGTTTGGCATATAGGCGCAAGTGGGCCTTGCTGGGACTGACCGGGCTGGCTTACCTGGCCTCCGTGGCCTTCAATCTGTTCTATACCATCGGTGATATCTATGTACTGTTCATCCCCTCCTACCTCCTGCTCATCCTCTGGATGGCAGTCGGCGCAGCTTGCCTGGTCACGTCACTGCTGTCCAAGCCCATAACCGCGGCCCTCCTGGTGGCGCTTCTTTTCGCGCTTCCACTGTGGGCGGCGGCATCTCGATACCCCGACGCTGACCAGAGCCGGAACAGGCAAGCCCGTACCCGCTGGGAGGCGATCCTGGCCGAGCCACTGCCTCCCGGCGCCGTGCTTGTCAGCAATGACCGCAACGACATGATGCCCATGTGGTATTTCCAGTACGTGGATGGGGTACGGCCCGACCTCCTGGGTCTCTTTCCCCTCATCACACCCGAGTATCCCACTTTGGGCCACGTCCTCGACCTGGCCCTGAGCACTGGCCGCCCTGTATACCTTATCAAGGAGATGCCGGGAGTAGAGGCCAAAGTCAACCTTGAAGCTGAGGATGGTCTGTGGCGGGTCACGGAGCCAGCAGCAGAAAGTGAACCGGCCTATTCCAGTGGCGCCCATCTGGCAGACGCGGTAGCCCTGGTTGGAACCGATCGCTCGCCCCGCGGCCCCCAGCCCGGCGAGACGCTGCAGGTCACGCTCTATTGGCAAGCCCTGCGCCCGCTGGAGGCACAGTACCACTCGTTCGTGCACTTGCGGGATACCCAAGGCCAGGTCTTGTCCCAGAGCGACAGGCAGCCGGGCGGCGTGCACTATCCCACTTCCCTGTGGCGGCCGGGGGAGCGGCTGCGCGACGACCATGTCCTGGCCATACCCGCCGATGCACCAGCCGGCGTCTACGAGTTGTGGGTGGGCATGTACTCTCTCTCCAATGACGGCGCCCTGGAACCGCTGGGTCAGCCGGTTATCGCGGGCCAGGTGGCCATCAAGACCAGTACGCAGACCGAGCCCGGCCCCATCAGCGAGCCGGCCAACGCGAGCTTTGGCGACCAGATCGAGCTGATGGGCTATGATGCCGTGGTACTGGAGGGCATGCTGGGAGTTGTACTGCACTGGCGCGGCATCGAGCCACCCAGGGCTGACTATACCGTGTTTGTACACCTGGTGGATGCCAATGGTCAGGTCGTTGCCCAGCACGACGGCCAGCCACAGGATGGCGCCTATCCCTCCTCTGTTTGGGATACAAATGAAGTCGTAAGAGACGAGCACGTACTGCTCTTGCCATCGGATCTCCCCGACGGTGACTACTTTCTCCGAGTGGGCTTGTACTTCCTGGAGACCGGCGCACGGCTACCGGTAGATGGGGACAGTGATAGCCTCGAACTCGGTCCATTAAACGTGAAGGAGTGAATCGACGATCATGAAGATCTTTTGCCCCGAGTGTGGTAAACGAGAGAACCTGTTAGCGGAACGCTGGCGCTGTGAATGTGGCGGCGCGTGGGAAACAGAGGAACGAAGCGATTTCGATCCAAAGCTCATCGATGCAGCGGACTCTTCAATATGGCGCTATCGGCGGTTGTATGGACTGCCATTTGACACGCCGGCGGTACGTCTGGGTGCTGGAGGCACGCCCTTGCTGCCGGTAGCCATGGAAAGCTGCCAGGTACTGGTCAAGCCCGAGTACTTTGCGCCCACTGCTTCCTTCAAGGACCGGGGCACAGCCGTGATGATCAATATTCTGGCTCACCAGGGGGTGACACGTGTGGCCGACGATTCGTCGGGCAACGCGGGGGCTTCCGTGGCGGCCTTTGCCGCTCGTGCGGGCATGCAGGCCGAGGTCTTTGTACCGGCCCACGCCTCGCCCGCCAAGCAAGCGCAGATCGCAGTCTATGGCGCCGAGGTGCGGCCCATTGCCGGACCCAGAGTGAATGCGAAACTGGCAGCGCAGGGTGCCGCCGAACAGGGTCTCGTCTACGCTTCCCACGCCTACCACCCTGGTTTCCTGTTGGGCCAGCAGTCGGTGGCCTGGGAGGTATGGGAGCAATTGGGCCGCCGTGTGCCAGATTGGTACGTGGTACCCGTGGGACAGGGCGTACATCTCCTTGGCGTGTGGCTGGGATTCCGGCGGCTACGCGCGGCGGGGCTGATCGACCGCCTGCCGAGGCTGGTGGCGGTCCAGGCAGGACGGCTGGCGCCGCTTTGCCAGGCTTTCGATGCCGGGCTGGAGACGGTACCCGAGGCGGAGGTGACGACTCCCAGCATAGCTGAGGGGCTGGCCATCGCCCAGCCGGTGCGCGGCCGGCGACTGCTGCAGGCCCTTCGAGAAACGGACGGTACTTGTGTGTCTGTGGAGGAGGAAGCGATCCTGGAGGCCCAGCGCCAGCTTGCCCATCAGGGCTTTTACACCGAACCCACCAGCGCCACGGCGGTCGCCAGCCTGCCTGTAGTGAGCCGAATCGCAAAGCCAGACGACATCATTGTCGTTCCGCTGACAGGCAGTGGTCTCAAGGGAGCACCGGCCCTGTAGTATCGGGTCCTGGCTCCTTGCTGCGGTTTGTTCCAGCCCTACAGCTATGCTATAATCGAGCCATGCGCCTGACCCATCTGTCCCTGCACAACTTTCGTAACTATGTCCGGCTGGAACTGGACCTGGCACCTGGCGTCACCCTCTTGCTGGGTGACAATGCCCAGGGCAAGACCAACCTGCTGGAAGCGGTCTATTACCTGGCAACCAGTCGCTCTCCTCACGCCGGCGCCGAGCGTGAATTGGTCAACTGGCTAGCTGTTGAGGATGAGCCCCTGCCCTATGCCCGCCTGGTGGGCCGGGTAGCGCGGGGATCTAGCGACTTGACCATCGAGATCACCCTCACGCAGCAGGAAAACAATGGCGCCCGCTATCGCAAGCAGATACGGCTCAACGGCGTGGCCAAGCGGGCCATGGACCTGCTTGGACAGTTGAACGTTGTGTTTTTTTTACCAGAGGACATCGCTCTGGTATCCGGATCTCCCGGCCGTCGCCGTCACTACCTGGATGCAACCTTGTGCCAGATCGATCCGGTCTACTGCCGCTCCCTATCCCGTTACAATCAGATCGTCACCCAGCGCAACGCTTTGCTCCGAGATCTACGGGAGCGGGGTGGAGATCCTGCTCAGTTGGCTTTCTGGAATGAACACCTGGTAGAACATGGGGCCTACTTGATTTCTCGCCGGCAGGGGGCTCTGGTTTCCTTGGATGAACTGGCCCATGCCATCCACGACGAGCTGACCGAAAGCTCGGAAAGCTTGCATCTTTCTTATGTGCCCAGCGTGGAACATGCCCAGAGTACCGCGGGAGGGACTGAAAGATTTCAGGATTTAGACGAGGTCAAGGCAGCCTTCAAGCAGGAACTGCTGGCATTGCGTCGGCGCGAGATCGCCGCCGGAATGACACTCATCGGCCCGCACCGGGACGAGGTTCGTTTTCTGATCAGCGAGATAGATGCCGGTGTCTATGGTTCGCGGGGACAGCAACGGACGGCCGCCCTATCTCTCAAGCTGGCTGAAGTAGATCTCATGCACCGCGAAACCGGCGAACTCCCTGTGCTCTTGCTGGATGACGTCCTCTCAGAGCTGGACGTCCACCGCCGCCGCTTTCTGTTGCGCTATTTGAACGATGGCCCTCAGCAGGCGGTCATCAGCGCTACAGATTTGGACATCCTCCCAGAAACGTTTCTACGGCGCTGCCAGTTGTGGCACGTCCAGATGGGGCGGCTGAGCAAGACAGACCCAAAGATATCCGATGCGCAGGATCTGTAGATAGGGGAGAAAAAAGGGGCAGCGACCGCGCCCCGGCGCGGCCAGCAGCCCCGTTTGGATCCGAATGCATCCAAAAGCCAGGAGCCCAGATCTGGCTAGCCCCACTTGCCTTTGTTCATGTGGCCCTGCAGCTCAGCCTTTATGGACTGCTGCAGGAACTCGGCCTCTTCCACTGCTTTCTTGAAGATCTTGACGCAATTGGGATCGAGATTGTCGTCAATGCCATCTTCGGCCACATCCATGACCTGCTCGAGCAACACGTAGAGCTGCATGTGCAGGTTGTTCGTAAAGCGGGAGCGCTCAACGGTGTCCATGGCCTTCTCGTCCAGCCTGGTGAACTTTTCCCTGGGAGCGCCACACTTTGGACACTTGTTAGGCGCCTCCTCCCCATTCCACATGAACCCACACGAACCACACTGCCACATCCTCACACCTCCTGATAGGTTTTTTTGATCTCCTCACCTCCTGAGAGGTGGCAGATGCTTTCTCGCTTAATAGGCTCCCTCACCCAAGAGAACCTTGGGTACGGTCCGAAGCAGGATTTGCAAATCTAGAGCGGGGGACCAGTTTTCAATGTAGTACAGGTCTAACAAGACCATCTCGTCAAACGTCAACTCGCTGCGCCCCGAGACCTGCCACATACCTGTGATCCCCGGGGCCACTTCCAGCCGCCGCTTATGCCAGGGCTGATAGCGCTGCACTTCGGACGGGGGCGCAGGGCGAGGGCCAACCAGGCTCATATGTCCCATTAGCACATTGATCAGTTGTGGCAGTTCGTCCAGACTGGTGCGTCGCAGAAAACGGCCCACAGATGTGATACGAGGGTCATTCCTGATCTTGAATATCGGACCATCCGCTTCATTCTGATCCAGCAGCTTGTCCTTTTCTTGCTCCGCGCCCTCTCGCATAGACCGGAACTTGTAGCAGGCGAACAACTGCTCATCCTTCCCCACACGGATCTGCCGAAAAAGAACTGAGCCGGGGGAATCGATCCGGATCATCAGCCCAATCAGGAGGAAAAGCGGAAAGAGCACAATGAGCCCCACCAGGGCCACGACAACGTCCATCGTCCTCTTGAATAGCCTGGCGCTGCTGCTGATCGAGATCTCCCGGACACCAATCATGGGGATGCCGCCTAGATCCTCCACATCCAAATGGCTCAGCGTCATCTGAAAAATGTCGGGAACAATGCGAACGCGTATCCTCTCCCGCTCGCACTGGGCGATGATGCTGACGATCTTGCGATGGTACATCCATGGCAGCGTAACGATTACTTCGTCGATGCGCTGCCGCTTGACCAAGCTCGGGATGTCTGCAGTATTGCCCAATCCTGCAAAGCGCCCTATGTTCGAACTGCCCTTGTCTGGATCATCGTCTACAAAGCCAACGATCTGATAGCCCAGAATCGGATGTGCAACGATGTTGCGCATCACCGTGCGTCCCACCTCACCAGCGCCAACGATGAGCAATCGATCCACACCTTGTCCCTTTTTGCGCAGGTAATTGCGCACCATGCGCTTCCCCAAGCGGCTGATACTCAAAAAGATGATGATCAATACACCACCATAGAAGAAGATCAGCCTGGAGTAGAAAAGGGGACGGAAGAAAATCACGATGACGAAAACCATGAGGATGATGCCCGTCGCTGTGCCCGTCAACAAAAGGTAGACTTCGTCGAACCAAGAGGCGCCCCGGGGCTGGTTGTACACCCCGCTCAACTTGTAGATGCCCAGCAGCAGCACTGTCAAAGCGATGGCAATGGGGACAAACTGCCTGAGGGGAACAAAGTATGCCTCGTCCACTGAGGCAAAGAGCTGTAAATCATATCGCAGCCAATAGGCTATGACGAAGGCCAGGTTGATAAGCAAAACATCCGTCACGGCCACGCCTATGGAAAACAGCCGCCGGTAGCGCTCAAACACGGCTTCCGCCTCCATCGCACTGGCCGTTCATGCCGGTACCGGCCCTCAGAGCTCGCTGGTAGCTATCCACCGTACACGCGGCGGTTCTCTGCCAGGAGAAATTCTTCGCCCGCACCAGGCCAGCCCTTCCCATTTCCTCCTGCACATCTGGGTGCGCCAGAACCTGTTCCATCGCTGCCGCCAGCGCCTCGCTGCTGGTTGGGTCAGCGAGCAGGCCAGCCTGCCCCACCACCTCGGGCAGCGACGAAGCTGCAGAGGTTACTACCGGTGTTCCACACGCCATTGCCTCCAGTGGAGGTAGGCCAAAGCCTTCATAAAGTGAAGGATACACGAACAAACTGGCGGCATTGTACCAGAGGGGGAGCTCCTCAGCCGGCACATAACCCACGAAAATTACCTCGTCCTGCAGGTTCAGCATCTCCACGCGGGAAAAAATCTCATCATAGAGCCAACCTTTCCCGCCAAGCAGCATCAGTGGTGGCCGGGACCCGGGCAAGCGAGCGTAGGCCTCGATCAAGCAGGTTACGTTCTTGCGCGGCTCCAGGGTGCCGACAAATAGAATGAATCGATCCGGCAGCTTATGTTGGCGCCGAAAGTCTGCCACTTTGGCGGATGGCACGGGGCGGAAATCTGGATCAACCCCATTGTGCACGACATCTACCTTGGCTGGCGAGATGCCATAGTACCGGATCAGATCGTGTTTTGTACTCTCTGACACGGCGATGATCCTCCGGGCCCGGTGTACCGACAACCGCGTAAATGCCCGTAGATAGACGCGGTTCAGCGCAGGAAAACTCTGGGGATATGAAAGAAAGCTCAGATCATGAACGGTGATTATGTAAGGACAGGTACCGACCTGAGGGCCCACAAAGGCCGTCCCATGGAGCAGATCGAGTCCAGCTTTCCGCGCAGACCAGGGTTGGATCGCCTGCTCCCAAAAGATGCGCGCCGGTGGGCGCTGCGTCGGAAGACGGGAAAACGCTAGATCGAGTCCTGCTCCTCCAGGATAGCGCCTTTCGCTCAGGAAAACCGTGTAGTCAATGTGTGGATTTACCTCCGGCAAGTGGCCCAGCAAGTGCTGGATATACGAGTTGATACCAGCGCTCCGGTAGGTGTCGGCCAAGGACAACAAATGGGCGTTCACCCCAACGTGAATCGCCCGTTCCATGTTATGCCTCACAGCGCCCATTATACCACAGAACCGTCCGGCGTCAAAGCCGGGCCAGAAATGGTGAGGCACACAAGGCCGTTCATAATGAACCATCCCTCACAAACAGGGCAACCGACTCAACATGAAAGGTCTGAGGTAAGAGGTCCAGAGGTTGGACAATTTGCAAATGGTAGCCACCTTCGACCAGGCGGCGGGCATCGCGCGCCAAAGTGGCAGGATCGCAGGATACGTAGGCGACCCGCTGGGGCTGCAATCGCACGATCTCTTCAACGATTTGCTTCCCAGCACCGGATCTCGGCGGATCGATCACCATCAGGTCTATTGGGCCTTCCAGACCGGAGAGTGCCGCCTGTGTCTTGCCCTCGATGGGAACGATATGCTCCAGGCCTTGCGCATTGTATCGAAGATCGGCAATGGCGCTGGGATCCGCCTCCACGCCGATGACGCGTTTCACATGATCGGCCAGGGCCAATCCAAAGAGTCCCACTCCACAGTAGACGTCCACCAGGGTTTCACTGCCTGTGGGAACCAGGCACTCTTGTACCAGCGCCACCAGTGCCTCGGCCCCGGCTGTGTTCTCCTGGAATGAACTGCCAGCCGACACCCGGTATTCGCGCCCAGCGACCTGCTCAACCAGATAGGGATTGCCCATCAACACCACGACCTCACCGTCGGCCAGTAGGAGCGTGCACGACACCGGAAAATCCACCTCGATGTCGAAATCCTCATAGTGATCCAACTCAAAGACGGCCAGCAAGTCACCCGTGGCCGAACCGCAGCGCAGGCTTAGCCGATAGAGCTGGGGCCACTCCATGTCAAGAGCCGCCCACAGGTCGTCGAGCAGGGGATCGAGGATGAGGCATTCCTTGACAGGAACAACATCGAGTGCCTCATCAGCGCTATCGGTCGTTAGAAAGCCAAGGGTTCCCTCTGGGGTGAGGCTGAACAGGGCATGGTTGCGATAGCCCCATGGCTCAGCAGCGCCGATGGTATCTTGAACGTCTATGTCCCGCAGGTCACCCAGACGGGCCAATTGATCTATCACCACCTGCTGTTTGAGTTCAGCCTGCATCTCGTAGGCGATATGCTGCAGGTGGCAACCGCTACACTGTCCTGGACCAAAGTGGGGGCATGGCGGCTCGACACGGTGAGGCGAGGGCTCCAGTACTTCTAGCAGACGCGCTCGTGCCCAGCGGGTGTGGACTTTGACAATCTCGACGCGCACCCTTTCGCCCGGAATCGTGTAGGGCACAAAAATGACCCGCCCCGAGTGGAGGCCTAGCGCCGATCCGCCATGGGCCATGGCCGAAAGCTGCAGTTCAACAATCTCAGACATAGGTCATCCCGCTGGAGGACGCCAGATCCGCTCCCCCAGTCCAGTTCCAGGCGCACGAGTGGCTGCAAAGGCCCACACCCGGCTGGGCATCGCCTCGCTTCCGCCGAAAAGAACGATCATCTGGGTTCGATAGTAACCCAAAGCGGAAACCTTGGCAGTCAGATTGGCAGCATCAAGGGCTATCATCTCGGGCTGCCAGCCGTCCGCCTTAGCCGGCTGCAAGGCCGGCTCCAAAGCCCCTGGCCTTTCTGCGTAGGGATAGTCTTCGTAGAAGGCCACGCGGTAGCCCCGGGCCAGGAGTTGCCGGGCCACCCTGTGTACGATCTGGTGATCTACATGGCGGCCTACTCCCAGCGGCGCATAAACCACCGTCATCTCATCTGAGGAGATAGCGCCATCCAAAAGGGCGAGCAACCCATCCGCACCTTCCTGTCCCAAGCCATCGGCCGGATGTACTCCTCCAAGAAGCGCTTCTACGTCTGCATACAACGGTTGGCTTCCGGCGCCGGTACGGTAGACAGCGTCCAGGTACCCCAGATGCTGCACACCGGCGCCGAGAAGCGCCAGCGCCGCGGCGTCTTCAGCTCGCCGCAGTGCCATCGGCTGGGGGGGATTGCCCCAATAATCGTGCTGCTCTCGGGCAAAAGGGGCAAGGGCATCGTCTCGCACATCCCCGGCAAAGACGGTAATTACCCGGACCAACTCACCGCCGGTCGTTTGACGGTGGATAGCACCACCGCAAGACAACACGGCATCATCCAGGTGTGGCGAAAGATAGATATGGTTCACCTATCTAGATCCAACTGCGAACGTTCTGGAACTCGGCCCATCCGCTTGCCTCTGTACAGCTGCCGTCCCGCAAAGTGGCGCCGGTCCCGGCGCGGGCCAATACAGTCTCTGGTACGAGATGGCCCTGGGGACAGGGTTCGAGCGAGTTCGATGCCGAATCCCAGTATAACACCATTGCAACCACGATGCAACCAGCAACAGAAACCGGGCCGTCACCGGTGAAAGTGAGGCCCGGCATAGACTGCTGTCTAAAAGAATCATACTCATCAGAAGAGCACGACAGGCAGGAAGCCACTGCAATCCAGCCGCATTCGCTGTGAGGATGCGTCCTGGTTCAGTGCTCGGGTTCTACCACCATGCTGGCATTTCCTGTCGCCGCCTTAATTTGTGGCGGACAAATAGGAAGAGCAGCAATAGCAGAAGCAGCAGACCCAGGATGGGTAACAGGATAGCCAGGACCGCAAGCACGAGAGAAAGCACATCCTCAGCCGTACTCACCACTGGATTGCCCACCCCCGCCGTGGTTGCTGTCACAACCGGCCGCGCCGTAGCCTTGACGGCATGTACGCTGCCCGCCACCAGCAGCCCACAGACCAAAGCCAGGACCGGGTGGGCATCCGTAATGACCCCGGCGCTGGCCGCAAAGAGCACCGCGCCAGCTACCGGGCGGACGAATGTCTGGATCCCGTCGTTGACCGAATCCACAGCCGGCACCTTGTCCACCAAGATCTCGATGAGCAGCAACACCACCAAGACCCCGATCACCCACCAACTCTCCAGAGTATCCCACGGAGGCTTGAGGGTGATGAGATCGGTGAAGCGTGCCAACAAAGCTACCACGAGCAGGGGTAGGTAGGCGTTTAGACCCGCCGACGTAGACAGGCCAAAAGCAGTAAAGACGCTCAGCAGCCCATCCATCTCTTTGCCTTTCCGCGAACGCGGCTTTTGCCCAAGATGATGCTCATATCCATCTACCGCTAGACTTTGCCTTGAGACGCGATCCCAGAGCCGATCCCCAGATGACTCGAACAGGAACTCGCAACCAGCTTGCTCCTGAACCGCCCATCGGGCGCCCTAGTAGCCACCTGCACTCATGGCTCCAACCAAACCACAGGCCGCGACGGCCCCAAAGACCAGGCACCCGACCACGATCAGTCCAATCGCGATCCAGCCCATGACAATGCCCGCCAGGGCCAGTCCGTCGCCAGAGACCTCGTCTGGCCGCGCGCGGATATCCCTGCGGGCCATGTAGCCCAGGACAATGGCCAGGATACCACCCACAATGGGCAGTATCGTCAGTCCCGCGACACCCGATACCAGGGCGGCTACAGCCAGCCCGCTGGTGGGTACGGATGGCGACGCTGCGGCCGGGGGCGGCGGCTCAGCCGGCGCTACCTTCGCAACCTCTACGGCGACATCTTCCTCAAGATGCTCATCTATGACTTTATCCACAGTGTCGCTCTCCTGAAGCATCTCGACAAAAACATCTTCCGCGTTCATTGCGGCGCCGCAATTGCCGCAGAAATCGGCTTCGTCCTGATTGGGCGCACCACACATGGGACAGAACATTTTCAACCTCCGTTGCAAAAGTCCAAGCAGGCGCTACGACGATCCAGAAGAGACCATCGCAGCGCCTGTCAATATGGGAGCCAGCCTAGTCCTCGACTTGCTCTTCGTCGGTCTCCGGGGCCTCATCCTCATCGGGCTCAAAGACGACCGTGTCTTCCTCAACCACCGGTGCGATAGCCATCAGTTGGCCCTTGGCTTCTACGTAGGCCTGGCCGTACAGGTGGCCGATGACCATCACCGCGTAGGGCATGGTTACCAGCCAGCCAATGCCGCACACGAGGCTGCCGAGGTTGCCGATGAAGGAAGCGACCCAGCTCATCAAGAAGGTCACCAGGTAGGTCGCAAAGCTGTCGCGGACAAACCCAAAGACTTCGCCGAAACGGAAAGCGGCGCTCATTTCGCCCTCGGCGGCGAAAAAGGCGACGGCCGCCGGGTAGACGAGGGAGATGGCGATGGCGTACAGCAGGGTGAAGCAGCTAAGGCAGAAGCTCAGGAATGAACTCGCCCCCACTGCATTCTCATTGAGCGCGCCGATGGGCACCCCCAGACACAGGGAGAGGATGATAAGGGGCAGCGCGTAGACGATGCCGATGACAATGACCTTCAGGCCATCGATGAGCAGGTCGCCCCAATTGTCCCACTCGGGCAAGCTGTCCAGTTCACCCCGCAGAACCTGGCGGATGATCGCGACCGAATAACCGCCCAGCAGGGCAACGGCCAGGATCAAGGGAATGAGCAGCATCCACGAAAACAGAACGCCAAGCAACAGGATGGCTGCGGCGATCAGGATCTTGACGATCCATTGATCATCCTCGAATACAAACGTAAACGACTTTCCAATGTCCACTGTTTCCTCCTTGCGTTTTTGTCTACTGCATCGAATTTGCAGTTAGGCGGTAGGCGGCAATCTTCTAGGCAATCTCCGCTTCAGGCGCGGCAGCCAGCCTTTGACCAGTTGCCGCCAGATAGGCCTGGCCACGCAGATGCGCCGTGATCCAGCCGGCATACGGAGCAGTCACCAGGAAGCCCACACCGCAGGCCAACAGCCCCAGGCCAGAGATGATGCTGGCGACCCAGCCGATGACCAGGACGATCAGGTAGGTCCCAAAGTTATCTCGGACCAAACTAAACACATCCCCAAAACGGAAGGCAGCGCTGAACTCATCTTCTGCCACGAACAAGGCAATGGCTGCCGGCAGCAACAAGCCCATGACGATGCCCCAAAGGAGATTGAAGCAGCCCAAGAGTGAGCTAAATAGAGAGCTCACCTCCTGAGCCTTCTCAGCAGCGATACCAATGGCAGGACCCAGACAAACACTGACGATGATGATGGGCAGGGCATAGATTACGCCGATGACCCAGGCCTTCACACCATCGATGAGCAGTTCGCCCCAGTTGTCCCATTCGGGCAGCACGCGGACTGGCGCCGTTGATCACCCGGCGGGTGATCTCGACCCCATAGCCGCCCAGCAGAAGCCCGGCCAGGATGAGAGGAATGAGGAGCATCCATGAGAAGAAAATGCCTAGCGCCAGAATGGCCGCCGCGATCAGGATCTTGGTGATCCACCGATCATCATCAAACACGTACGCAAAGGATTTTCCGATGTCCATCTCTTCCTCCTTGTGTAGTTAGTCCTCCGCATTATACCAGAAGTCGCCATTTCTGGCAACCAATCATCTCTACGCTGGAAGCGCTGTTAAGTTTCAGACGCTACCAGCCAGCCTGTCACACGCGTACTGCTGGATCGAAGAGCCGGGCGTACTCGTCCAGCGCGAAACGATCGGTCATGCCGGCGATATAGTCGCACACGATCCGTTCCATCGGTTCTTCCATCAGCACTTGATGCGCGCCTGGATCGTGTCGGGCAACTGGGCCGGTTCCTGTGATATAGGCCTCAAAGATGGCCTCCAGTACCCGCTGGGCCTTGGCTGCCATGCGCATCACCCGCCAGTGACGATAGAGGCGCTGGTAGAGGAAGGACTTGAGTTCGCGCTGGCGGGCCGCCACACCCGCCGACAGGCCGATGATCTGCGAGCCCCGTGCTCGAAGCTTGGCCACCGAATCGATCCCCTCCTCCTGAAGGCGCAGGGCGGTGGTCTGCACCGCGTCGGTCACGCCCCAGCCGATTAGAGCGCGGATGAGCCTGTGCCGATCTACCTTGCTCAGTTCTGCGCAGGTATCCAGCCCCATCTCGGCCACCAGTACGTTCCAGAGGGTCACCTCCTGCAGATCCAGGGGCGTGATCAGGCCCGCGCGCAACCCGTCGTCCAGGTCGTGGGCGCTGTAGGCCAGCTCGTCGGCCACGTTGGCAATCTGCCCTTCCAGCGAGCAGGCCAGGTCCGGCTCGTACCCGCTGGCATCACTCACGTCGTACTCGGTCTCGTGTTTGACCAGGCCCTCGCGGACCTCCCAGGTCAGATTCAGACCCGGCCAGCCGGGGAAGCGTTTCTCCAGCTTTTCGACGATGCGCAGGGTCTGGCGGTTGTGGTCAAAGCCGCCGTGGCCGGCCATCAGCTCGTTCAGCGTCTGCTCGCCCGAGTGCCCAAAGGCCGGATGGCCCAGGTCGTGCCCCAGGCAGATGGCCTCGGTCAGGTCCTCGTTGACGCCCAGCGCCCGGGCCAGCGTCCGGCCGATCTGGGCCACCTCCAGGGTGTGGGTCAAGCGCGTGCGGTAATAGTCGCCTTCCGAGATGACAAAGACCTGGGTCTTGTACTCTAGCCGGCGAAAGGCCGTGGTGTGGATGATCCGGTCCCGGTCGCGCTGGAAGGCGGTCCGGTACGCCGGCTCGTGGTCGGGATAGACCCGGCCCCGTGAGTCCTGGCTGCGCAAGGCATAGGGAGCCAGGATCTCGATCCTCCAGTTGCTCGAGACGTTCTCGCGAATACAACATCGTCATACCTCCCCTACTCAGCGATGCCTGAGCGAGTGCCCTCACACCTGCAGTTGAGGGACGATAAACAAAAACAGACTAACCAGGTCAAGGCAAATGAGTAGGAGATAGGGCGCTGCGTGAACCGCAGGGTCCCAGGAGCCGGGCAGAAAACGGCGGAGGCCAAACGTGACTCCGGCCGCAACTAGAATCAGTACGGACCAACTGCCCCCCCCTGCCAGCCACAGGATGACGGCACTGGCGACCAGCAGAGCAGCCAGTGGCAGGGCGCGCTCGCGGCGCAGGGTCTCCCGCCAGCCCAGGGCCACGGCCAGGCTGATGGGAACCAGCGCCGAAAAGAGATAGCGGCCCTGATGTTGGAGAAAGCTGGTATTGTACCATAGGTAGGCTGCCAGAGTGAACAGTCCAGAGAGCGCCAGCAGGCCGCCAGCCGCCCACTGCCACGCGGCGAAAACCTCCCTGTGCCGCCACGCGCGCGCCGCCCACAAGAGAAGGCCGATCAAGGCCAGCGCCGAGAGAATGGCCATGACCTGGTACAGGCGCACATCCAGAAGCACTCCCATCCAGCCAAACTGTCCCCAGAAGCTGCGAAAAGAGGTCGTGATAAAATCGAGGGCCAGTTTGGCAGGCCCGAATTGGGCCAAGAACTCGGCGGTACGCAACTGGCCGGCAACCACCTGGTCGTGGCGAACCAGCCCCAAAAGATCCAGGCCTTCGTACAATGCAATGTTGCGCAGCCACCAGGGCAGCGCCAGTCCCAGGGCCGGCAGCAGGTACAGGGCCGCGGCCTTGATCGTGTCGGTCAGGGGCGGAGGCTCGCGGTCGAGCCACAGGTGGCGGGCGACGATGGCCAGCAGCACCAGGGGCGGCGCGATATAGACCGAAGATTTGGTGATGAGGCCCAGGCCGGTGGTGATACCCAGCAGCACGAGCAGTTGCTTTGCCCTCTCCTGACCCGCTGCAGCGACAGCATCTTTCAGATAGCGGATGGTCAGAAGGAGGATGAGGGCCAGAAGCAGCTCGGCCAGCACGTCATTGTTGGCCGCTGCGGTCATGGCCAAGTGCATCGGCAGAAAGGCGACAAAGGCCGTGGCGCCCAGGGCCAGGAAAAGGCGCTCTGGTGCCAGGGCCAGCACGGTCCAATCGATGACCAGGAGCAGCAGGGCGCCCAAAACCACGGAGAGGAGGCGCAGTGGCAGGAGCGCGCCGCCGAAAACACCATAGACCGGCACAGCCAGCAGGTAGTAGAGGGGTGGTTGGTGGAACTCGTAGCGGATGGGGGCGATGCTCATCTCGGGCGGAAAGCGGGCGGCCTTGATCTCCTCCAGGTAGGCGGCGGGATAGTCGCCGGGCTTGAGCACCGGGAAGCGGCGCTGTTCGGCCAGGTACTGGACGTAATTATAGTGGGCCGGTTCGTCGGGCGCCTGCCAGGCGGGCGTGTATAGGGCGTACAGCGTCCCCAAGATGAGGTAGAGCAGGATGATAGCAGGCAGGAGCCAATTGGCGGACTGGTTCGACGAGCACTGAGGCATGGTGCCTTTTCTTTCCATCACTATTCTACCCTACCCCAAGGAAAAGGATAAACGCGTGAAATGAAGAATAGACCACAACAGACCCTACAATGACGCGAGTACGGCAGGGGCTAGCCGGCAGCACCGAGTCTCCGATAGAGTGCCAAGGTATCCGCCGCGATCTTTTCCCAGCGGAACTGCTCCGAGAGGGTCTTGGCCGCCTCGCCCAGCGTACGGCGCAGGTCCGGCGCGCCGGCCAGCTGGGCGATGGCCTCTGCCAGGGCCGCCGGCTGTTCCGGCGGCACCAGGAGCACGTTGCCCCCGTCGACCAGTTCGGGCAGCGAGAGGCGGGGCCGGGTGGTCAGGATGGGCGCCCCGTGGGCCAGGGCGGCGTGGAACGTGCCGTGCAGGAACGATACGCCGTCGCGGTAGGGCAGCACGCACAGGTCGGCCGCATCAAAACCTGCCGACACCTCCTCGGTGGGGACATAGCCGGTCCAGCGGACGCGGTCCTCCAGTCCCAGCTCGGCGATGAGCGCCTGGATGTGAGCCAGGTAGGCGACGTTGGTCGGGTCGCTGGCGCCGGTCTGGCCGCCGATAAAGATCAGAGACGGATTGACCGCGTGTTGCGGATCAGTAGCCAGGAGGTCCAGGGCGTGGAGCAGGGTATCCACGCCCTTGCGGTCGTTGACAAAACCAAAGAAGCACAGCAGCAGGTCGCCAGGGCCCGCACCCCAGCGCGCCCGCCAGGCGTCGCGGTCATAGCCTTCGGGCAGCCTGGGCTCGATGTTGGAGCCGATGGGGATCAGGGCCGGGCTCTGCCAATACCGCCCATGCGCTGCTGCAGCGCCTCAAAATCCTCGCGGTTGGTGGTGATGGCCGCATCGCTCTGGCGGGCCAGCTCATTCACCACCCAGCGGCGCAGCCGGCCCGGCCTTGGGAAAGAGGTAGGGCACCTTGAGGTCGTGGAAGGTGACGACGGTCGCCGGGCGCTCGGCGCCCAGCCAGCCCAGGCGCCGTGGCAATAGGTTGATGGCCGGGTGCATGGCATAGGCCGCGGCCTGGTACTGGACGTGGACCACGTCCGGCTGCTGCTGGCGGACCAGGTCGAGAAGCACGCCCCAGCAGCGCCAGCTCCAGCGCTCGATGAGGGGATGAACCGTCAGGCCTGCCACCGGGCCAGCCTGGGTCGAGGTCACAACGTGTACCTCGCAGCCCAGGTCGTGCAGGGCCAGGCCGATCTCCCGGGTGTAGTCGCCCACACCACCCTGCATGGGCGGGAACTCGCCGGTGACAAACAGGACCTTCATGGCTGCCGCACGCCGGCAGAGGAGGCAGGCGTCCGGAGACCCGAGCGCAGCACCTGGCGGTAGGCCCGCAGCCGCTCCGCACGCAGGGGGCGTTTGTGACCCACCAGCCACTTTAGCCCCTCCCGGCCCAGTTGGTAGACATAGGTTGCCAGCAGAAACCAGCGCAATACCTCGGCCTGGAAAGCGCCGTGGTGCTTGCGAAAGTAGCGCACCTTGCTGCTCTGAAAATGGATGTGCCGGGCAGGGACCACCTGCTCGCTGCTCTTGCCTTCGTGGTGGATGACGGTGGCGGTGGGCAGATAGACGACTTCCCAGCCAGCGTCCTTGATGCGCCGGCACCAGTCCAGTTCTTCGGAGTACATGAAAAAGCCCTCGTCCAGCCCGCCGACCTGTTCGTAGGCCTGGCGGCGGACGAGCAGGCAGGCGCCCACGACCCAGTCCACCGGCTGGATCAGCGTCGTCGGGCGTGTCGGCCATGTAGTAGCGGCGCAGAATGCGGTTGTCGGGCCACCACTCCTGCACGACGGTGCTTTCGACCAGGGCCGTGGCAAAGGTGGGAAAGCGCCGGCGCGACGATTGCAGGCTGCCATCCGGGTAGCGGAGCTGCGGCCCCAGCGCGCCGACTTCTGGCTGGCCGTCCATGTAGCCGACCATCGTCGCCAGGGCGTCGCCCACCACCTCGGTGTCGGGGTTGAGCAGCAGGAGGTAGCGGCCCTGGCTCAGGGCCAGGCCCTGGTTGTTGGCGGCGGTGAATCCCCGGTTCTCGTCGTTGGCGATCAGGTGGACGCTGGGGAACTCGGCGCGGACCATCTCCGCACTGCCATCGCGTGCTGGCATTGTCCACGACGATGAATCGGTTCGAAGTGCGAGGTTCGAGGTTTTGTTCTGAGGTCCAACCCAGGGGGTTCGAGGTCTAGCCCTTGCGGGCTCGAGCCCGCAAGTTTCGCCATCCTCCGTCGAACCTCGAACATCGAACATCGAACCCAGACAGCGGCGGAGCAGGTCGCGGACGTTCCAGCTTACGATGACGATGGTCAGGTCAACCACGTCCCCCTCCGCTTGGTGGGGCCTACTTTTGTCCGGGAGATGGCATAGTCGGCCAGGGCGTGCAGCATGGACCGCGTCTCCGCTGTCGGGCAGGGGGGCCAGGGCAGCCTTGCTCTGGACGATGAACTCGCGCGCTCGTTCCATCGCCTGATCCACGGCCCCCGACTCGCGGATGGCAGTCGACCACCTCGCGCACCAGGTCGTCGTCACGCGCCGTCGCGCACAACAGCCGCACCCTTTCGTCGTCGGGATGAGTCCTGCAGGTAGTAGAGCACCGGCAGGGTCACGATCCCCTCGCGCAGGTCGCTGCCCACCGGCTTGCCCAGCACGCCTTCGTCGCCCCGAAAGTCGAGCACATCGTCGATGATCTGAAAGCCCATGCCCAGGAAGCTGCCCATAGTCACGCAGGGCGATCAACTCGGCTTCGGGCGCGCTCACCCAGCACCGCCGCCGCCTCGGTGGCTCGCCGCAAAGAGGGAGGCGGTCTTGGCGTGGATGCGCTGGTCGTAGTGGTCCAGGGCCGCCTGCCAGGACTGCTCGTCGTCGAGGCGGGGCAGTTCGTGGCGGTCAAAGATCTGGCGCAGTTCGCCGCTGCAGATGGTCATCAGCGTGTCGGCAAAGATCGCCATCACCCGCACGTGGTCGGTTTCGGCGGCCAGGGCCGCCGCCCGGGCAAAGAGATAGTCGCCGGTCAGCACGGTGGCGCCCGGTGCTCCAGCGGGCATTCAGGGTGGGATTGCCCCGCCGCAGCAGCGCGCCGTCGATCAGATCGTCGTGGACCAGGGTGGCGGTGTGCAGCATCTCGACCGACGCGGCCAGGGACACCAGCTTGTCCGATGTCAGATCCGGCGGCCGTATAGAAGCTGCCGGCCAGCAGGGCCAGGGCCGGGCGCAGGCGCTTGCCGCCGCTATCCAACAGATGCTGCAGAACCGCTGTCAAGTTGCGGATAGTCGGGATGCACCGGCTCGCGCATTTTGCGCTCCACCCGCTCCAGATCGGCTGCCAGCGGCTCCAGTAAAGGGATCGTCTTCAATCTACTTCTTCTCCCGATTCGATGTACGGAGTTCGATG
This sequence comes from uncultured Chloroflexia bacterium, assembly GCA_963700285.1. Classification (GTDB taxonomy): domain Bacteria; phylum Chloroflexota; class Anaerolineae; order JAAYZQ01; family JAAYZQ01; genus CAWANP01. Next base: position 2,119,533 of record CAVOXA010000010.1, read on the forward strand.
TTCGATGTCCGTGGATCGACGTTCCTTCTCAGACATCGAAGGTCGAAGCTCGAACTGAAACAGACGCTGGGCGTTGGCCGTCGTCGCCTCTGCCAGTTCGTCCAATGATATGCCTCTCAGGTCCGCGATGCGCTCGGCCACCAGCCGGACGTAGGCCGGCTCGTTGCGCTTGCCCCGGTGGGGATGCGGCGCCAGGAAAGGGCAATCGGTCTCCACCAGGAGGCGGTCCAGCGGCAGCGCCTGCACAATGTCGGGCAGCTGGCGCGCGTTCTTGTAGGTCACCGGCCCCGAGATCGAGATGTAGAAGCCCAGTTCGATGGCCCGCTCGGCCATGGCCAGGTCGCCGGAGAAGGTATGCAGCACTCCCAGCCGCCCGGCCAGAGCGCTGAACCCTGCAGCCCCGCTGCCCAGTCGGCCAGGATGTCCATGATCTCGTCGTGGGCATCGCGGTCGTGGATGACCACCGGCTTGCCCAGCTTGGCCGGCCCAGGCCAAGTTGAGCCCGAAAGGCCCGCCGCTGCACGTCGCGGGGCGACCGGTCCCGGTAGAAGTCCAGCCCAATCTCCCCCACGGCCACGACCTTGGGCTGCTGGGCCAGCGTCGCGCAGTTCGGCCAGCGCCGCGCCATCCAGCTTCTTGGCGTCGTGAGGGATGCATCCCCACGGCAGCATAGATCCGCTCGTACTCCGCCGCCAGCGCGACGGCCCGCCGGCTGGAGGCCAGATCGGTCCCGACGTTGACAATGGCTGCCACACCGGCCGCTCGGGCCCGCTCGATGACAGCCTCCCGGTCGGCGTCAAACTGGCGAAAGTCGAGGTGGGCGTGGGTGTCAACCAGGTTCACGATTTCATCCCGCTTGCGGTCTGCCCTAATCCTCTTTCAGCCCAGCAATGCGCAGCCCATCCTCCAGGATCGGCTGGACCCGTTCCTCCTCCGTCGTCTCGCAGTAGACGCGCAGGATCGGCTCGGTGCCTGAGAAGCGGATGAGCAGCCAGCCACCATCAGCCAGGCCGAACTTGAAGCCGTCGGTCGTGTCCAGGCCGGTCACTGCCAGCCCACCGATGGTGGCCGGGTTGGCGTCCAGGATCCGCTGCCGGGTGGCCTCGCGCTGGTCGGCCGGGAAACGGCTGTCAATGCGGTCGTAGTAGTGGGCGCCCACCTGGCTGTAGAGGTGCTCGATGAGCTGCGATGGTGTCTTGCCCATGCGCACCATCAGGTCCAGGATGTAGAGTCCGGCCAGGATGCCATCGCGCTCGGGCACGTGGCCCCGGAAGGCATAGCCGCCGCTTTCCTCGCCGCCGATGAGGGCATCGGTTTCCAGCATCTTGGGCGCCACGTACTTGAAGCCCACGCCGGTCTGGTAGACCGGCACATCATAGATCTTGCCCAACTTTTCCAGCATCGAGGTCGTGGACAGGGTCTTGACGATGGGCCCGCGCTCGCCTCGCACCTCCAGGAAATACATGGCCAGCAGGGCATAGACCTGGAGTTGGTTGACAAATTGCCCATGCTCGTCGCCGATGCCCACCCGGTCGGCATCGCCGTCGTTGATGATGGCCACGTCGGCGCCCACCTCCAGCACCTTGGCCAGGCCCACGTCCACGTTGGGCGGGATCGGCTCGGGGCGGCTCATCTCTGGGAAGAGCGGGTTGCGCTCGGCGTGGATCTCGACGATGCGCGTCTTGCCGCCGCCCAGAATGCGGGGGAACCAGCCCGCGCCGTTGCCCCACATGGCATCCACCAGCACGGTGAGCCCGGCATCCTTGATGGGCTGTACGTCGATCAGCCGCTCGATCTGGGCCAGGTAGGCCGGCGCCGGGATCAAAGTAGGTCGACTGTCCCCTGGGCCAGAGCGTCCTCCAGGGCGACGCGCTTGACCCCTTCGATGTCGGGAATGCGATGCTCGATCTCTACCAGTCCGTCGGGGGCAATGGCCCCGCCGTGCTCGTCGCGCACCTTGAAACCATTGTCCGGTAGGCGGATTGTGGCTGGCGGTGACGTTGACCGCCCCAGCTGCTCCCTGGGCCACCACCGCATAAGAGATGACGGGCGTCGGTGTCGCTCCATCGGTCAGCAGAACGCGAAAGCCATTGGCCGCCAGCACCTCGGCCACAGCGGCGGCAAAGTGCTCCGCGGCGAAACGTTTGTCGTGTCCGACGACGATTCTTCTCGCCCTCTTTGCCCTGGGCCAGCATGTAGGAGGCAAACCCCTGGGCACAGCGGCGTACGTTGTCAAAGGTATAGTCCTCGGCGACACGGCCCCGCCAGCCGTCGGTGCCAAAGCGAATGTCAGTCATGAATCCCCTCCCTATAGGTTGTGCACCTGCTTCAGGTGCGCCAGGTCGGCGTCTACCATCATCTGGATCAACTCCTCGAACGAGACCTCTGGCTCCCACCCCAGCTTCTCCCGGGCCTTGCGTGGATCGCTGACCAGCAGGTCTACCTCGGCCGGGCGGTAGAACTGGGGATCGACCACGACGTGCTTTTCCCAATCAAGATCCAGGTAGCCAAAGGCTACCTGGCACAAGCTCCCGGACCGAGTGCGTTTCGCCCAGTGCCCACGACATAGTCGTCGGGCGTGTCTTGCTGCAGCATCAGCCACATGGCTTTCACATAGTCGCCGGCAAAGCCCCAATCACGGCGGGCGTCCAGGTTGCCCAGTCGCAAGCTCCTGAGCCAGGCCCAGTTTGATCAGAGCCGCACCGTAGGTCACCTTGCGGGTGACAAACTCCAGGCCCCGGCGCGGGCTCTCGTGGTTGAACAGAATGCCCGAACAGGCAAACAGGTCATAGCTCTCGCGATAGTTCACCGTGATCCAGTGCCCATAGACCTTGGCCACGCCATAGGGGCTGCGTGGGTAGAATGGCGTTTCTTCGTTCTGTGGCACCTCGCGGACCTTGCCAAACATCTCGCTGCTGGAAGCCTGGTAGAAGCGGGCTTCGGGCACGGATTGTGCGCATGGCCTCCAGCATCCGTGTCACACCCAGGGCCGTGAACTCGCCGGTCAGCACCGGCTGCTTCCACGAGACTGGCACAAAGCTCTGGGCTGCCAGGTTATAGATCTCGTCGGGCTTGTGCTCGCGCATGATATCAATGAGCGACGTCTGATCCAGCAGGTCGCCATGGACCAGCGTGATCCGATCCTGGATGTGCTCGATGCGCCCAAAATTGACGGTGCTGGAACGACGCACCATGCCAACAACCTCGTAGCCCTGGCTCAGCAGAAACTCGGCCAGGTAGGAACCATCCTGTCCGGTGATACCGGTAATCAGTGCCGTCTTTGTCATCGATCCTATCCCAGGGTATCTGTCGGGCAGTTGCCTGCCTTTTTCATCTCTGCGCGCCAGTAGTCCAGGATATCATCCAAGCTCTGCTCAAAGGGGATCGTCGGCCTGCCAACCGGTACGCTCGCGGATCCGGGTAGCATCGCAGACAACCTCCGGCACGTCCGACGGACGCATCCGCTCCGGATCCTGCCGCACCTCGATGGGCACCCTGGCTCATCGCCAGCAGGAGTGTCCAGCACCTCCTGGATGGCATGGGATTCGCCCGAACCCACATTGTACACCTGTCCCGGCTCGCCGCAGGTGATGAGCAATACATAGGCCCGAACCACATCGCGCACATCGCTAAAATCGCGACGGGCTTCCAGATTGCCCACCTCCATGACGGGGGGCTGCAGTCCCAATTCAACAGCGGCGATCTGGCTGGCAAAATCAGGAGCCACAAAGCCAAGGCGCTGCCGGGGACCGATGTGATTAAAGGGTCGCGCCCGAACGACGTGCAGTTTGTGGGTCAGATGGTACTGCAGCCCCAGCAGATCCTGGGCCACCTTGCTGATGGCATAGGCGCTCAGGGGGCGCAGGGGCGTGTCCTCGTCAATGGGCAGATCCTGTGGCGAGACCAGACCATACTCCTCGCCAGAGCCGACCACCAACACCCGGCAGTCGGGATTGACCTGGACTACCCCCTCCAGAACGTTGAGCTTGCATGCGAATATTGGTTTCCAGCGTGCCCCACGGATCGCGGTGCGAGGCGGACACGAGTGGCTGCGCTGCCAGGTGAAAGATAACGTCCGGCTGCGCTTGCTCCAGAATAAAGGTCATCACGTCCAGGCGAGAAAGCTCAGCCGGGTATAGCTCCAACTGGCCACAGAGATCGGCAATATTGCCGTACGGCCCAAAGACCGTGCCGGCTACCTCCCAGTCGGTGGTCTCGAGCAGGTACTCGGCCAGATGACTGCCCACAAATCCAGAGATGCCGGTGATGAGTGCTTTCAAGACGTCCTCCGGCAGACAGGTCCGCTGAGTGGGATCTGGATCATCTGCAAAGCGCTGCATCCATGGAGCGCTCTTACCCCACGCTGCGCGGCCCATTATACCCTACTTTGGGTCTCACCGCAAAGGGGCAGGACCAGGGGGCCAACCAAGTGGCCAGTCATACCGTCAAGGCACTCACTGCGAGTAGATGATTGCAGGGCTGTGAGGCAAAGGGTTCAAGGGAATGCGAGTATTTCCAAGTCTTCTCTCCATTCTCCGCGATCTCTGGGCAAAGATACGTGGAACTACCAAGACCTAGCGGTTGCGGACTTGGGCAATTGGTGCTATAATAGGGCGATAGCTGGACAGGAGATAACGATCTATCATGCTAAATAACAGTGCAGAAGAGGCAGTTTCTTCTAGTTCTCGCCAAAAACGAAGACAGGGAGGAGGGCTGCGGCCCTGGATGCTGGGCCTGCTCGTATTGGTCGCCGCCTTTCTGCTGGTGGTGCTGGGCGCATTGCAGGGATGGTTCAAGACCCCCGAGGTCAGCGAGGTAGCATGGCTGCAAGACTCCGCACTCGCCAAGGCATTGGCAACGGCCACCCCCACCCCCGTCCCGACGCCAACCTTGATGCCTAGCGAGGTTGCAGCCCAGTTCATACCTCAATTAGAGGGAGCGCTGGAGCACGAAACCTGGGTCCGCGTTCTGGAGATCGTCGCGATCATGCAGGCCGTAGACATGAACGGCGAGCAAGTACGCCAGTGGTCCGGCAAAGCGCACCAGCAGTACGGTCAGGCTCTGGTAGAGGCTGGCCAAGAGGATGAGGCCCAGGCCCAATTTGATGAGGCTGTTGCGCAGGATCCCGCAAACGAAACTGCCCTATTGTGGCAGGACGCGACAACACGATACCGGGCAGGCAGGGAAGCTTTCAATGCTGGTGAATGGGATGAGGCCATCAAGGCTTTCAAGCAGGTCGACAAGCGTATCCAGGGCTACAGCGATGTCTTTGTATACCTGACCAATAGCTACCACCACAAGGGCCAAAGGGCCATCGAGCAGGAAGACTGGTCCGTAGCCCTCGATTCCTTGCACCAGGCGATTGAGCGGACACCCAAGGATGCTCCCTCGGCAGCCGAGTTGGCAGGGCTCTTGTCAGTGGCCTATCGCGGCCAGGCTGGCGTGGCCATGGGCAGGGAGAATTGGACCGGCGCCATCGAGGTATTGAGCGAGGCCAGGGAGCAGCTCCCCAAGGATCAGGACGTGGTGGACCTCTTGGGGCAAGCCTATCGCCAGCGGGGCATCGCCCAGCAGGAAGAGGTCAAGCTCAAGCCAGCCAAGGCTGACCTGGAGATGGCGCTGACCCTCCGGCCCAATGACGAGAATGCGCAGAAGCACCTAGACCGCGTCAAATACCTCCTCTCCAAAAAGATCGAAATAGACATCTCCAAGCAGCGCATGTATGTCTGGAAAGACGAAAAGCTGGTCTACAGTTGGAAAGTATCGACCGGCCTCCGCGGGCGAGACACTTCCACGGGCCGCTTCCAGGTGCTTGACAAGATACCGATGGCTTACTCCAGGGTCTGGCGCCTAAAGATGCCCTACTGGCTGGGCATCTACTGGGTCCAGGGCATCGAAAACGGTATCCACGCCTTGCCCATCCGGCCCGACGGTAGTATCATGTGGGGAGGACTCTTGGGCCAGAAGGCTTCCTATGGCTGCGTCATCTTGAGCAAGGCGGCGGCCAAGCAACTGTACGACTGGGCCGACATCGGCACGCAGGTACACATTCACCAATAGATGACAAAAGCCGCGGCCACTGCCGTGGCAATTCGCTCTCCTGCAGACCAGGCCTCCGGACGCTGTCACGCCTGTCGGCGCGTCGGTACCGGGCGACCGGCTCACTATGCAGCCTGCGCAGGAACAGCATCTGACATTAGGAGGCATAGCCAATGAGTATGGATGTGGGCCAATTGACCCAGATGACCACCTGGCTGGATGAGGAACACCGCCGCGACAAGGCGGAACTCATCAGGCTGCAGCAACGAGTCGAAAGCCAGGAAGGTGAACTGCAAGACCAGTCTCGCCTCATCAAGGATCTGGAAGGCCGCATGGTCAGCATGCAGGCCCAATTGCTCAGATTCTCCCAGATTGAGACGGCCCTGCAGCAGCTCAAGGATGAAGTGGTGCAGATGTTCGCCCAGGCCGACGAGCGCCGCCAGCAGGAGGCGCGGGAAGCGGAACGGGTGCGGGCCATCGAGCGCGACAATGTCTCCAAGGCGTTGAACGAGATCCGCCGCGATCTGCAGCGCCTGCCCCGCATCGACGAGGAGTTGGGCCTGCGCAAGGCAGAACAGAACCGCGTGGGCGAATCGGTGCTGAACATGCAGCAGGAACTCAACACCCTCAAGCAAGGAGGTCGAGAACAAGGTGCGCGGCATCCCCTTCCTGGAGGATGGTCGCCAGCAGGATGCCAAGCGGATCGCCCGCCTGCAGCAGGAGTCGCTGGAGGCACTGAAGCGCATCGAGCAGCAGGGTTCGCGCCTGCAGATGATCGAAGATGTGATGCAGCGCCAGGAGCGGGACACAGGGGAGCTAAAGGAATTGTTTCCCCAACTGCGCGTGGCACAACGGGAGTTCATCGAGGGACAATTGCTGGAGACCGAGCAGGTCAAACGCCAGATGGCAGAGTGGATCGAGACGCTGGAGTGTACAGGTCAAAAAGATGGACGAGCATTCCGCCCGCATGCAGGAGTTTACGGAAGCATTCCGCGAGGACCGCCAGGTGGTTGGCAACGTCGAGCGTTTCCAGGAGCAGATCCGGCGAGAGCAGACCCAGGTCTCCGAATTGCAGCGCCTGAGCGAGGAGCGCCAGAAACGCCAGTTGGAGCAGTGGCAGGAAGAGAACGAGAAACGCTGGAGAAAAGAGCTCCTGCGCTGGGACCACCAGTGGGGCGAGCAAGCCAAACGCAACCAGCAGGCTGGCGTTCGGTTTCTCGAATTGGAAGGTCGGCTGGCAGCGCCACCGGATCGAGATCGACGGCGGCGTGGAAGTTCCTGGAATCGCAGATCACCTACCAGACCCAGGAATCGCGCCGCTGGCTGGGCGAGATGACCCGGCTGCTGGAGGCGCGGCCCAAGAAGGAATGAGGTCAGTGCGCGTAATCGGAACAGCAGGCCACGTGGATCATGGCAAGTCTACGCTGGTCCATGCCCTGACCGGGATCGATCCAGACCGGCTCAAGGAAGAAAAAGAGCGGGAGATGACCATCGACCTGGGCTTTGCCTGGCTGACACTGCCCAGCGGCGAGCGGGTCGGCATCGTGGACGTGCCGGGCCACAAGGATTTTATCAAGAACATGCTGGCCGGTGTGGGCGGCATCGACGCCGCCCTCTTTGTCGTTGCTGCCGACGAAGGGGTGATGCCCCAGACCCGCGAGCACCTGGCCATTCTCGATCTGCTGCAGGTGCCGGGCGGCGTGGTGGCGCTGACCAAGGTGGACATGGCCGAGGACGAGGACTGGCTGGAGCTGGTGGAGGCCGATCTGCTGGACGTGCTGGAGGGCACAGTCCTGGATGGGGCGGCAATGGTGCGCTGCTCGGCGCGAACGGGGGAGGGACTCGAGACGTTGATGGCCGAACTGGACCGCTACCTGGCCACGAGCGCACCCCGCCGCGACATGGGACGCCCCCGCCTGCCGGTGGATCGGGTGTTCACCATCGCCGGTTTTGGCACCGTGGTCACCGGTACGCTGAGCGACGGCACGCTCACGACCGGCCAGGAAGTCGAGATCCAGCCCTCAGGGCTCAAAGCTCGCATCCGGGGGTTGCAGACTCACAAAGAAAAGATCGAGCCGGCCGTACCCGGCAGTCGCGTGGCCATCAACCTGACCGGGGTGAGCATAGACGATGTCACTCGTGGTGACGTCGTGACGACGCCGGGCTGGCTGCGACCGACGACGCTGGTGGACTGCCACCTGCGCTACCTGGCCGACGCGCCTCTCCCCCTGAAGCACAATGCGGCGGTGGATTTCTTCAGCGGGGCCGCCGAGACCCCAGGCCCGGGTGCGCCTGCTTGGCGAGAAGGTCCTGGCTCCCGGCGAGGAAGGCTGGGTGCAGATCCGCCTGGAAAAGCCGGTGGCCCTGGTCAAGGGCGATCGGTTCATCATCCGCCAGCCATCGCCCAGCGTGACCATCGGCGGCGGCAGGGTTGTCAACCCCTTCCCTGGACGCCGCCATCGCCGCTTCCGGCCCGAGGTGATCGAGCGACTGGAGACCCTGGCCCACGGCACGCCTGAGGAGATCCTGTTACAGGCCCTGGAGCGGTAGCAGCCGTGTGAGGTGCGAGATCTGCTAGGGCAGGCAAGTCTCGCGCGGCAGCAAGCAAAGGATTCGCTGCAACTCTCGTAGAGGAGGGTCAGGCCCTGGTGTTCGATGCGTTCAAAGCCTGCCTGTCACCTATTCCGGATTCCAGCTTTCTGATCAGCCGTTCGGGCTGGGGTGCGCAGCGGGAACGGATTGAGGCCCTCTTGGGCGACTACCATCACCAGTTCCCCCTGCGGGCCGGCATGCCTCGCGAGGAGGTCAAGAGCCGGATGGTGCGTTACCTTCCGTCCTTGACGCCCAGGCTTTTCAACGAGATGCTGGGCCAGGCCATGGAGGAAGGCTGGCTCTCCGAGGCCGGGCCTGCCGCAGACCGGGTCCGTCTGACCATCCACCAGCCAACCCTCGCACCCAAACAGCAACAGGCTGTGGACTATTTGCTCTACACGTTCCGCCAGACGCCCTACACCACTCCCTCGGTAGCTCAGTGTGAGGAGCAGATTGGCAGCGAGGTCCTGAACTCCCTCATCGAGCAGGGCCAGTTGGTCAAGCTCAACGAGGATGTCATCCTTCTGACCGAGACCTATGAGGAGATGAAGGACCAGGTAGTGGCCCATCTGGAGGAACACCTTACCATCACCGTGGCCCAGGTCCGGGACATCTTTGAAACCAGCCGCAAGTACGCCCTGGCCCTGCTGGGCTACCTGGACGAAAAGAGGATCACGCGTCGCGTGGGTGACGAGCGGGTCTTGCGCTAAAGGTTCAGCGATTCAACTACAGACACACGCCGAGGGCCCTTTCAAGCATAATTGCATCCCTAGTGGAGGGCTAAGCTGATGGAGATCCGCATTGCGCTGGCCCAAATAGAGGTCTTACCGGGCCAGTTGGCTAGGAACTTTGATACCGCGCGGGAGGTTACGGCTCAGGCAGCTGGTCAAGGAATCGACCTGCTCATACTGCCTGAACTGTGGCCCACTGGCTATGATTTGGTCCAGGCCAGCGCCCATGCTTGTCCCCTGGACGAGGGTCCCTTTGCCCTGATGGCTGAGCTTGCACGAACGTATCAGATCTATATCACTGGCACGGCCTTGGAGGCCAACCCCAACGGGCATCCCTTCAACACAGCCGCACTCTATGGGCCGGAGGGCAATCGGATCGGCGCCTACCGAAAAGTCCATCTCTTTCCGCCCCTGGGTGAGGTCGAGCACATGGCTCCCGGCCAGGCATTACCAACCTTTGATCTGCCATGGGGCCGCATGGCCCTGGCCATCTGCTACGACTTGCGCTTTCCTGAATTGTGGCGGTCCTATACTGATTCCGGGGCAGAACTCATCCTGATCCCTGCCGAGTGGCCGGTACAGCGCGTCGAGCACTGGCAGCTTTTGCTTCGAGCCCGAGCCGTGGAGAACCAGTTTTTTGTCGCAGGCTGCAACCGGGTCGGCGCGGACACTGATGGAGAATACGGTGGGCATTCGGCCGTCATCGATCCCTGGGGACGGGTCCTGGTGGAAGGCGGGCTGGAGGCAGGCTTGTTCTTCGCTACGCTTGATCTGGATGAAGTGTCGCGTTCTCGCCGCCGTCTCCCCGCCCTGGATGGCCGGCGGCCAGAAGTATACAGTTAGGAGGAACTATCCATCCGCAGTCCCCCATACTTACTCTACCGGCTCAGCCACAACATAGATCCGTTCGGGGAAAGGCGCAACATTGGCGCCACTGCAGCTCACCAGTGTTAGGCGTTCAGAGCCTCCTGGGGAGAGAAAGCTCAAATGCTGGGTCAATTCGCCAAAGTTCTTGTGTTGCCACTTGACCTTCTTTTTCGTCTTGACCTCGTAGGCGAACGTTTCTCCGGCGCTGTTGATGACGTATACTTTGCGACCGGGCTTGAGCCGGTTTAGTCTAGCAAAGACCCCTCTATAGCCATTGCCTTGGTTGTGGCCTACCAAGATCATGTTGCCCTCTTCACCCGGATAGGCCGAACCTTCCGAATGCCCAACCAGGTCCTTGCGACCCGACCGGAACAGTTTTTTGGTATTCCACGTCTGGAGCCCTTTACTCTCGTCGCTTTCTCGGGCCAAATGAATGACTGAGCGGTTGATATCCAGGGCTGGGATCCGGATCTTGACCGGCGGTGGCGGAGATGCAACCGCAGGCATGGGGGCAAGCGTAGCCGCGGGCGAGTGCAGGACAGTAGCCGCCGGAGCAAAAGTTGGAACGGGGGCATCGCGAAGCACTGACACAACCATTCCAGTTGAGGCCAGCATAGGTGTAACAGTTGGTGATGAGGAAAACGTCGGGGTGGAGATTGTGACGGCCGCCGCCGTAGGGGCAAGTTGGGGCAGGGTATTGGGCCGGGGCGTGGTGGTGGGCCAGGGCGTACTACTGATCTTGGCTGAAGCCATCCAGTCTATGGTCGCTACAGGGAGTGGCGCGACATCCCCGGCTACCAGGTAGCGATCTTGGCCGATGAGCCAACTTATTAGCAAGCTATGACCAGCAAAAGTCATCGATGCTACGAGAAAAAGCACCCCAAACCCGATGAGCGCGCTGGACGCCAATCGTCCAAAACCGGCACCTTGAACGACGGCGGGAACATAGTTGGGGTTCGCTGCCCTCCAGCCTCCAGATCTCATGCAGAGATTATACCCACTTGGGAACAATCCGTCAACTTGGAGCCAACCAGCACGGGGCCCTCCCCTGGTACTTGCCCCATCCCCCTGGAAAGCAGTCTGGCGAAGGGAGGTTCAGTGCCCCAGACTACTCTGCAGGTACAGCCCGCACCCGTTGGTGCCCATCTCTTCCAGGATCATCTTCTCGGCGCGTTTGATGGCCACCTTCTGGCGGATGCCAACGCGCCACAAGGGCCGCAAACCCTGGTCCAGGCCGACCTGGAACATCGATCTCTTTCCATCGAATCCACGGGTGATAGCTGATCCTATGGCTGGACCATACAGCCAACCCGTTGGAATGGCAATGCCGTCCGCGCCCGCAAGGCCATTCATACCGGCGAATGGCGTTGTCCGGTTCTGAGCTGAATGGAACAAAGCGAGGGGCCTGATCTCTACGAGCAAGCCCCTCAGATATTGCTGGTCTCAACCGATTGATCTCTGGCTTATACCTCTGTCACCGCCTCTGTTGGTTGCGGCAACTCTACCGGGATAGGGTCCTGTTTCTCAAACACGAGCCCCTTGTCCTCGCCCTCGGCTTGGCCCACGTCGGCCAGCACGTGATCGCCAGCCTCAAACTCGCCGCGCAGGAGGCGCTTGGAGAGCGGGCTTTCCACGTAGCGCTGCAGCGTGCGCCGCAGCGGCCGCGCGCCAAAGGCCGGGTCGTAACCCTCCTCGGCCAGCCACTTGCGGGCCTCCTCGGTCAGCTCGATGGTGATGCCCCGCTCTTCCAGCCGCTCGCGGATCTCTTTCATCTGCAGGTCTACGATCTGCTCCATGTGCTCCAGCGTCAGCGTGTGGAAGATGATGATCTCATCGATGCGGTTCAGGAACTCGGGTCGGAAGGTCTGCTTGAGCCCCTCTTCGATCTTTTTCTTGCTCTCCCGCGCTTCGTCATCGCGGTCGTTGGAGCGGAGAAAGCCCAGCGTTCCACCCTGCTTGGCATACTGCGTACCGATGTTGGAGGTCATGATGAGCACCGTATTGCGAAAGTCCACGACTCGGCCCTGCCCGTCGGTCAGGCGTCCATCTTCCAGGATCTGCAGGAGCGCATTCCACACGTCAGGGTGCGCCTTTTCGATCTCGTCAAAGAGGACGATCTGGTAGGGACGGCGGCGGACCGCTCTCGGTGAGCTGGCCACCCTCCTCGTAGCCGACATAGCCCGGCGGCGCGCCGAACAGCCGGCTGACAGTGTGCTGCTCGCGGTATTCGCTCATGTCGATGCGCACCATGGCGTCTTCGTCGTCGAACATGAACTCGGCCAGCGCCTTGGCCAGCTCTGTCTTGCCCACGCCCGAACTGCCCAGGAAGATAAAGCTGCCGATGGGCCGGCGCGGGTCCTTCAGGCCGCTGCGGGCGCGGCGGATGGCATCGGCGATGGCATTGATGGCCTCATCCTGGCCGACGATCCGCTCGTGCAGGTGCTCCTCCATGTCGAGCAGCTTTTCGGCCTCCGTCTGCAGCAGGTTGGTCACCGGGATGCCGGTCCAACTGGCCACTACCTCGGCAATGTCCTCGGCGTCCACGATCTCGTCCAGGCCGGTCTCCTGGCGCCAGGCATCTCGCTTCTCTGTGAACTCGGCCTCCAAGGCCATGCGCTCGGTCTTGTACTGGGCCGCCCGCTCATAGTCGCGGTTCTGCCCAGGCCGCTTCCTCCTCGGTGGACAGCTTTTGCAGGCGGGACTTTCATCTCTTTCAGATCGGGCGGCATGGAGTAGATGGCCACGCGCAGCTTGCTGGCCGCCTCGTCTATCAGGTCCACCGCCTTGTCGGGCAGGTGGCGGTCGGTGACGTAGCGGTTCGACAGGCGGGCCGCCGCCACCAGCGCCTCTTCGGTAAAGCGACACGTTGTGGTGCGCCTCGTAGCGGTCCCGCAGGCCCTTGAGCATCTCGATGGTCTCCTCCACCGACGGCTCTTCCACCCAGATGGGCGCAAAGCGACGCTCCAGGGCGCTGTCCTTTTCGATGTAGCGGCGGTACTCGTCGGGGGTCGTGGCGCCGATACAGCGCAGCTCGCCCCGGGCCAGGGCCGGCTTCATCATGCTCGACGCGTCCAGGGCGCCCATCGCCCCCCCCGCGCCGACGACGCTGTGGAGCTCGTCGATAAAGAGGATGATCTCGCCCTCAGCGCGCTGGATCTCCTCCATGGCGCCCTTGAGCCGCTCCTCGAACTCGCCGCGGAAGCGCGTTCCGGCCACCATCGCCCCCAGGTCAAGCTGGATCACCTGCTTGCCGCTGAGGATCTCGGGCACATCGTCCTCGGCGATCTTGCGGGCCAGCCCCTCGGCGATGGCCGTCTTGCCCACACCCGCTTCACCGATGAGCACCGGGTTGTTCTTGGTCCGGCGGCTGAGCACCTGGATCACGCGCAGGATCTCGGCGTCACGCCCGATGACCGGGTCCAGTTTGCCCTCACGGGCCAGTTGGGTCAGATCGCGGCTGAACTTTTCCAGGGTGCGGTAGCGGCTCTCGGCCTGCGGGCTCGTGACCTTCTGCCCACCGCGCACCTCTTCGATGGCCTCCAGGATGCGGTCTGCGGGTCACCCCCATCTCTGCCAGGATGCGGGCCGCCGGCGTGTTTCGCTCAGCTGGCAATGGCCAGGAAGAGATGTTCGGTGGAGATATAGTCATCCTTCAGCTTGGATGCCTCTTCATTCGACTGATCGATCACGCGCTTGAGCCGGGGGGTGATATACACCTGGCCCACACCCCCGCCGTAGATCTGCGTGCGGGGTGTGCGTTTCAGCTCCTCATCCAGCCGCTGGCTGATGACTTCCAAGCTCACGCCCAGTTGATCCAGAATCTCGGGGATCACGCCCTCCGGCTGCTCGATCAGCGCCAGCAGCAGGTGCTCGGTATCCACCTGGGTATGTCCATAGCGCTGCAGGACTTCGTAGGCTCGCATGGCCGCGTCCTGCGCTCGTTCTGTGAAACGATCAAATCGCATCATAGTTCAAAACTCTCTTTCCAACCCCTCAGGGGCAGATCGGACTTGTCACGACTCTGCAAGGTCAGTTCGATTATACTCCATTATCAACCAGTTTGGCAAGAAAATCCGAGACAGAAGGGCCAGGCGGATCGCAGAGCGCCCCGGCTCGTCTTGTCCTATTCTTCCTGCAAGGCCCTGGCTTCTCGCTCAAAAACCAGGTGCCCATCAACGGCATCGACCCGCACCCGGTCGCCCTCGCCGAACTCGCCCTGAAGCAGACGCAAGGCCAACGGATCCTGCACCTGCCGCTGGATGACGCGCTTCAGCGGGCGGGCGCCGTAGGCTGGATCGTATCCCTCCTCGGCCAGCAACGCCTTGGCCGCATCGGTCAGCTCGATCTCGAGCTGGCGGTCGGCCAGCAATCTCTTCAGATGCCGCACCTGGATGTCCACGATCTGCTTCAGGTGCTCCCTGGTCAGGCCATGGAAGATGACGATCTCGTCGACCCGGTTCAGGAACTCGGGCCGGAAGTGCTGCCGCAGCGCGGCCATCACCAACTCCGCGCTGCTGGTCCATCGGTCTGATCCTGCGCGGCCGTCCAGGAACTCGGTGCCGACGTTCGAGGTCATGATGACCACCGTGTTCTTGAAAGTCCACGGTCCGCCCATGACCGTCGGTCAGCCGCCCCTCGTCCAGCAGTTGCAGCAGCGTGTTGAACACCTCGGGGTGGGCCTTTTCGATCTCGTCGAAGAGGACCACGCTGTAGGGCCGCCGCCGCACCGCCTCGGTGAGCTGGCCGCCCTCCTCGTAGCCCACGTAGCCGGGCGGGGCGCCGATGAGGCGCGAGACGGTGTGGCGCTCCTGGTACTCGCTCATGTCGATGCGGACCATGGCCCCCTCGTCGTCAAACAGGAACTCGGCCAGCGCCCGGGCCAGCTCGGTCTTGCCCACGCCGGTCGGCCCCAGGAAGATAAAGCTGCCGATGGGCCGGTTTGGATCCTGCAGCCCAGCCCGGCTGCGGCGCACCGCGTTGGACACGACGCGTGATGGCCTCATCCTGGCCCACGACCCGCTGGTGCAGCCGATCTTCCATCTTGAGCAGCTTTTCGATCTCGCCCTCCAGCAGCTTGCTGACCGGGATGCCGGTCCAGGCGGACACCACCTCGGCCACGTCCTCGCTGTCCACCTCTTCCTTGAGCAACTGCTGGCCATTTTGCAGGGCCTTGAGTTGTCCTTCTTGCTCGGCCAGTTGCCCCTCCAGGCGGGCCAGCTCGCCATACTGCAGCTCAGATGCCCGCCGGTAGTCGTAGTCCCGCTGCGCTTCCTCGATCTGGTGGCGCACCCGCTCGATCTGCTCCTTGGTATCGCGCAGGCTCTGGATGGCCGCCTTTTCCTGCTCCCAGCGTGCGGTCAGCGCCCGGCTCTCCTCTTGCAGATCAGCCAGCTCCTTCTCCAGCTTCTTCAGACGCTCCTTGCTGGCCTTGTCCTTCTCCTTCTTGAGCGCCTCGCGCTCGATCTCCAGCTGCATGATCTGGCGGTCCACCCGGTCCAGTTCCTGCGGCTTGGAGTCGATCTCCATCCGCAGCCGGCTGGCCGCCTCGTCGATCAGGTCGATGGCCTTGTCCGGCAGAAAGCGATCGCTGATGTAGCGGTTGGACATGGCTGCCGCCGCGATCACCGCCGAGTCCTGGATGCGCACGCCATGGTGCACCTCGTAGCGCTCCTTCAGGCCGCGCAGAATGCTGATCGTCTCCTCGACCGTCGGCTCGTCGACCAGCACCGGCTGGAAGCGCCGCTCCAGCGCGGCATCCTTTTCGATGTACTCGCCGGTACTCGTCCAGTGTGGTGGCGCCGACACAGTGCAGTTCGCCGCGGGCCAGCATCGGCTTGAGCATGTTGCTGGCATCCATCGCCCCCTGGGCTGCTCCCGCGCCGACCACGGTGTGCAGCTCGTCGATAAAGACGACGATCTGCCCCTCGGCGTCGGTGATCTCTTTGAGGACCGCCTTGAGCCGCTCCTCGAACTCGCCTCGGAACTTGGCGCCGGCGATCATGGCTGCCAGATCGAGCTGCACCAGCCGCTTGTTCTTCAGCCCCTCCGGCACATCGCCGCGCACGATGCGCTGGGCCAAGCCCTCGACGATGGCCGTCTTGCCCGTGCCCGGCTCGCCGATGAGCACCGGGTTGTTCTTGGTCCGGCGGCTGAGCACCTGGATCACCCGCCGGATCTCCTCGTCACGGCCGATGACCGGATCCAGCTTGCCCTGCGCGGGCCAGGTCGGTCAGGTCGCGGCCGTACTTGTCCAGCGCCTGGTAGGTGCTCTCCGGCGTCTGGGAGGTGACCCGCTGGCTGCCCCGGATGCCAGTCAGCGCCCGCCGGATGGCGTCCTCGGTCAGGCCATAAGCTCTGCAGCAGCCGGGCCGCGTTCCCGGCCCGCTCGTCGGCCAGGGCCAGCAGCAGGTGCTCGGTCGAGACAAAGTCGTCGTGCATCTCCTTGGCCAGCTTTTCCGCTCGGTCGCAGCGTCTTCTGACAGATCGCGCGACAGGCCAACCTGGGTCGCCCCACCGTATACCTGGGCCTTGCGCTGCCAGCTCACCTTCTATCTGTTGGGCCAGCGTACCCGCCTGCAAGCCCAGCCCCTGTACAATCAGCGGCACCACACCGTCCGGCTGGCGCAGCAGGGCCAGCAGCAGGTGCTCGCCCTCGATCTGTCCGTGGCTATATTCACCGGCCAGGCTCTGCGCCTGGACCAGAGCTTCTTGTGCTTTTTCCGTATAGTGCTTTAGATCCATACTCATAACTCTCCCTACAATGCTGGGTCGTGGTGCGAGGCGTCTGTTCCAGTACTGGACCGTACTCCAGGGCCAGAGATCCACGCTATCACAGGCCCGATCCCGACTGCGCCACCTCGCACCAGTCCCATCATAGTCAATCTTGCACAGAACGATCTTATCCGCTGAGTGTTAGACGAGCGTGTGAGGAGTATTAGAGTTCTGTTAGAGGTTCTCCTGGCAGTATCCGGATACTACGCTGGATCACACAGGGGGGCATTTGTCAGCTTTCAGGAAAAAAGATCTGGTGTCACAAGCCAGCAAACCGACCAAGTCCGGGACCCGTGATGCCTCTCCAAACAGGCGATGCTACCCACTGGAAAATCAACCACCGGGCGCCGCTTGCTGCCCGCCAGCAATAACCCCGCCAGTCGGACCAGAGAGGGATAGTGCCCCACAAGCATCAGCGACCTTGTCTCCTGGTTCAGGACCTCGGCCATGTGCCTGACATCGTCTTCGGGCCCGAGGCCAGGTACGGATGCTACGCCGCCGGCTGGCCCCAGATGTTCGGCCAAGATCATCGCCGTTTCCTCGGCCCGACGCCTGTCGCTGTGGCAGATCTGGTAGACCTCAACGCCCGCGCCCCGGGCAAAGGCTGCCACCTGCGCCATGTCGTCCCGCCCCCGTTCTGTTAGTGGCCGTGTTGGATCTACAGCCCCGGATGCCGCCTCGCCATGCCGAACCAAATAGAACCGCATCGTGTCCTCCCTCTCACCTGGACTGACCGTAGCATAGCATGGAAAAACATCGATGTCAATCACGTCCCTCCCACATTGTCATTCCCGCTCCTACCGCCGTGAGGATGAACTACGGCGGGATCACAGCAGGGTTGTTTGACAATCCGGCAGAAATCGCGTATATTAAGGTTGAGAAACCCAAAACCGAATGCTACCCCGGATGAGCACGCATGGAAATTGGAACCGTTCGACAGATTGATATTGATCAGGAGATGCAGGGCGCTTACCTGGACTATGCCATGAGCGTCATCGTCTCCCGAGCGCTGCCCGACGTACGCGATGGGCTCAAGCCAGTCCACCGCCGTATCTTGTATGCCATGCACGACATGGGCTCGCGGCCCAACACTCCCTACAAGAAAAGCGCGCGCATCGTTGGTGAGGTTCTGGGCAAGTATCATCCCCATGGGGATGCCGCCGTCTATGAGGCAATGGCCCGTATGGCCCAGGATTTCAGCCTGCGCTACATGCTCGTAGATGGCCAGGGGAATTTTGGCTCCATTGACGGCGACAGCCCGGCTGCCATGCGCTACACCGAGGCGCGCATGGCGCACATCGCCATGGAAATACTGGCCGACATCGACAAAGACACCGTGGACTTTGTCCCCAACTTTGACGACACCCTCACCGAGCCGGCCGTGCTGCCGGCTGCCCTGCCCAATCTGCTCATCAACGGTGCGTCAGGTATTGCCGTCGGTATGACCACCAACGTCCCTCCACACAACTTGGCTGAGGTGTGCGATGCCCTTGCCTACCTCATCGACAATTACCGAAAGCTGGACGACGTGACCGTGGAGGACCTTGCCCGCTTCATACAGGGGCCCGATTTTCCAACCGGTGGCGTCGTCTACCGCTATGCTGGCGAGGATGGAGACGGTGAGCGGGTTGACCTGGTGCGAAACGCCTACGCACTGGGCCGTGGAAGTCTCACAGTACAAGCCCAGGTCCACATCGAGGAGATGAGTCGCAATCGCAACCGCATCGTCGTCACGGAACTGCCATACCAGGTGAACAAAACTCGTCTCATCGAGCGCATCGCCGAACTGGTCCGCGATGGCCGCATTGAAGGCATCACCGACCTGCGGGACGAATCGGACCGCCAGGGCATGCGCGTCTGCATCGAATTGACGCGAACAGTCCAGCCCCGCGACATCCTATTCCAACTCTTCAAGCTCACGCCCATGCAGACCACTTTTGGCATGAGGATGCTGGCCCTGGTGGATGGCGAGCCCCGCCTGCTGTCCCTGCAGCGGGTACTGGTCCACTATCTGGAACACCGGCAGGAGGTCATTGTCCGGCGCAGTCGCTACCTGCTGGAGCGGGCCAAGCTGCGAGCACACATTCTGGAAGGCCTCCTCAAGGCCCTGGACAATATTGACGAGGTGATTGCTATCATTCGCCGTTCGCGTACTACCGATACGGCGCAAAAGAACCTGATGAGCGATCTCAAGCTGACAGAGATCCAGGCCCAGGCCATTCTCGAAATGCCACTCAAGCGGCTTGGCGGCCTTGGAACGGCGCAAGATTGCCGACGAGTACAGCGAAAGGCTCAAGGAGGTCAAGCACCTGCAGAGCCTGCTCCGCAGTCCGGACAAAATCCGGAAGGTCATTCGCGAGGATCTTCTGGCGCTCAAGACCCAATATGGCGATGCCCGCCGTACTCGCATCGTAGACCAGGAGAAAGGCTATCACACAGCCCGCGATCTGGTGGAAGCGGACGATGTTCTCCTGACCCTGTGGCGTGACGGGCAGATAAACCGGATGGCCAAGGCGCCTCGTGTATCGTCCAAGTCCGTCCCGGTGGCCCAAGTGTGGGGCAATACCCGCGACGATGTGGCCTTTTTCTCCGCCAGTGGCCAAGTGGTCGTTGTGCCCATCCACCAGGTGCCGGATAACCTTGATACCCCCGTCAGCAACCTGACAGACCTGGATCGCTCAGAAATCGTGATAAGCGCGATGGTCCTCCCGCATACGCCAGCGGACGAGGAAATGCCCGAGATCTACTTGACCCTGCTCACCCGTGGCGGACGTATCAAGCGCGTCACGCTGGCAGACCTTGCCTCCTCTGCTGGCCGGGGTCCGATTACGGCCATGAATTTGGAAGGGGATGATCAACTGACCTGGGTGGTGGAAAGCAATGGCGAAGACGAGTTCCTCCTGGTCACACGACAGGGCAAGGCCATTCGTTTCTCTGAAGACGAGGTACGCCCAGTGGGACTGTCGGCTGGGGGTGTGCTCGCAGTCAAACTGGGCACAGACGATGCGGTAGTGGGCATGGGGGTGATCCAGAAGGACACGCAAGTTGTTATCCTTACCGAGCAGGGTTATGCTAAACGCACGGCTGCAGAAGGCTTCCCCTCCCAAAAGCGCTACGGCGGCGGGGTCCAGGCTGCCAAACTCTCATCGCAGACTGGACCGGTAGCCGTGGCCACCCTGGCAGCCGAAAACCAAAGCCTGGTCCTGATGACGGCCAAAGGCCAGGTGACCCAAATACCCGTGAAGGCCATTCAGGCCACGGGCCGGACAGCCGTGGGCCACAAAAGCAGGAAGGACACCCAGGAACCCTACATCGAGCCTGCCACGCACGGTCCCCCTGCCCTGCTTACCGCACTGGCTGGAACAAAGGCAGCCGCCAGGCGAGTCCATGCAAAGGCCACAGCGTCCAAGACGGAAGGGACGCGCAGCGAAAAACCCAAAGCCTCCAAGTGATCAACCTGAGGCCAAGAACCGAGGAGAAGAACCAGCGATGAACTATCGAGATACACTGGTCACGTGCTCAGAGTGCGGAAAGCAGTTTGTTTTCACTGTGGAAAAGCAGCGCAAATTGGCCGACCGCGGCCCGGAGGTCGTTCCTCCAGACCTATGCGGATCTTGCACGCAAGCCACTACGCAAGCCACCTACAAAGGGGGCCAACTTCACGGCCAAATCAAGTGGTTCAGTCCGGAGAAGGGCTACGGCTTCCTGGTCCAAGAGGATGGCAGCGAGCTTTTTGTCCATCGTAGCGGCATAGTACCAACAGCCGATGGATCTCCCGCTACACTGGCAGAGGGCCAGGAAGTGCTGTATGAGGTTACCGAATCACCAAAGGGCCCGCAGGCAGTCCACGTAACCCCCTACCCATAGCAAGCGGTTCAGCCCTTCCCACTGATTACCAGAGGGAGGCTCGCCCCAAGTGAACAACCAATCACCTTGCGTGCCTGGACGTACAGGGTGATTGGCTGTGGTGCCCTCAGTAGGAATCGTTGTGTGGCAACCCGATGGCTGTCAAGTCATCTGGGTCAATCGCGTCTTGACCCACAGACCATCGTGAAGGAACCTGCCCGGTCTGTTGCCAGGGGCCGAGGTCAGACCGCGTGCATGATTTGGCGACGTACCACAGCTATGTTATAATCTGCACTTGCGACATTGAAGGAAGGACAACGCGATCATGAGCAGCGATCTACTACGATCAGTCGAAGAGCAACAGCAAAAGGATACCATCGAACTCAAGTCGGACTTGCCGAACCTGCGGGTCGGCGATGACGTGGAGGTCCACTTTCGCATCGTCGAGGGTGATCGGGAGCGGGTCCAGTTGGTACGCGGCACGATCATGCGCATCCGCAATGGGTCAGGCGCCAACGCCAATTTCACAGTGCGGCGCATCGCTGCCCACGGCATTGGCGTGGAGCGCACCTTTCCTCTGCACTCACCGCGCATCGAAAAGATCGAGGTGCGACGGCACGCCCACGTGCGCCGCTCCAAACTCTACTATCTGCGGGGCCGGCAGGGCAAGGCGGCACGCCTGAGAGAAAAGCGGTTCATCAGGAACTAGCTCCTGGGGATCGTCCATCAAAGAGGGGCGTGCGACGAAGGGTGAGCAACTCGCAGTCGAGTTTGGCTCACAATCTGTCGCACGGCCCTTTTTGTATTTTGGCTCCTTGAGCAAAGACGGCCAAAGTGATATCCGCCCCAACCTTAGAACACGAAACTTGCCTGTGGGCCGAGGGCTACCGCCATGTCGCTGGTCTGGATGAAGCGGGACGGGGGGCCTGGGCCGGACCGGTGGTGGCCGCTGCTGTCGTCCTGCCTTTCGACCAGCCTGACCTGATGCAGCCTCTGGCGGGCGTCCGTGACTCCAAGACCCTGACGGCGGCGCGGCGAGAAGGACTGATGGAGATCATCAACGACCATGCCCTGGCGTGGGCCATCGGCTCCGTTCCACCGGCCGAGATCGACCGCATGGGCATCGCGCCTGCGACCCGCAGTGCCATGGCCCAGGCCCTGGAAGCGCTATCTTGCCCGGCCAACTATCTGCTCATCGACTATCTGCCCCTGCCCGACGTACCGCTCCCTCAGCACCATCTACCAAAAGGGGATGTGTGGGTGCTGTCCATCGCCGCCGCCTCTATCGTGGCCAAGGTCCATCGCGACCGGATGATGGTTGGCCTCGAAGCTTGCTACCCCGGGTATGGATTCGCCAGGCACAAGGGATACGGCACTGCGCAGCACCGGGCAGCCCTGGCTGCCCTGGGCCCATGCCCGGCCCACCGCATGTCCTTTGCGCCGCTGCAATGCCTTCGGGCGCCGCCTGCGTGCTAATTGGTTGCGTAGCAGCAACTGGTTTTCTGCCACGAATTGTACAAATTTCACGAAGGCTGGATACTATAATCCCAGTCTCTAGCCACCTATCAGTTTGATGCATAGGGCGCGAACCGTAGTCTGAGAGATTGACCTTGAGCCAAGCAGCGTTCCAGCCAATCCCAACCAAGGCGGAAGTAGCTTTTGTCGCGGCGGTCCTTGCAGTCCACTCCTCGATCCACATGCGCAGTTTGTAGGTCCGGATCGTGCGCCAGGTAGCATCAATGTCTGTGACGAGATACCAGGGTTCCTCCTCACCTTTTTCCCACTGGAGGACCGCAGATATAGGACCTTGATCATCGAAAACAGGTTCTTTCGCAATCTTCGTGAAATTGCGGTCTGCAGTGTGCGAGGATAATAGGGACTTTCCCAAACAGGAGGAAAGTCCCTATGCTTGCCCAAGTGCTCTTGCCGTGCTCGACCAATCTGGAGCTTGACGAAGCAGTTGTTGAGGATGAAGTGATCACCGTAGTGTTCGACTTCACCTGCGGGTCCGTCGCTTCTTCTGTGACAATGCAGTGTGCAAACGCAAGACCTTTGTTCTGGGAGTTGACGATTGGGCCTGGTGCAAAGGACAGCGTTACGGTACCATTCTCGTTGACCTTGAGCGTCGCTGTGTCATCGACTTGCTCCCAGATCGTAAGGCAGAAACCCTGGCAGATTGGCTTCGAGATCATCAGCCGCGACCGGGCAGGCGCGTACATCAAGGGCATCAATCAAGGTGCTCCCGATGCAATCCAGGTCGCTGATCGCTGGCATCTACTGCAAAACTTGACGCTCTCATACGCGTTCTTGAGCAGAATCGAGCCTGCTTGCATGCTGCGGCAACTGAACCCAATGATGAACGCGAGCCCGAATCACAGCCCGAAATAAGTATGCGTGAAGAGAAAGAAGATCATTCACTGCTGACCAAGTTAGAACAAAGACAACAAGGATACTCGGACTCGCGTCCATTGGTCAGCCGTTGGGCGGCGCAGATGCGCAAGCAGGAGCCCATGCTCTCAGCAGATGCTCAAGTGCATGTCAAACCGAAAAGGCAGGTGAAACGAGCCTGGTCGGCACGGTACGCCGTTTGGTTGCTTTTCAGCCAGCCAGAAACGTTGTCAGGCGAGAAGAAAGCCGTCCTGGAGCGCATGCTGAGTGTCAGCCCCACAATTCGGCGAGTCTACAACTTTGCACAAGCATTCACTCGAATTGTCCGCGACCGCTATGCCAAGTCCATGGAACCTTGGTTGACCGCTGTGATTGAGTCCAGGATTCCAGAACTGAATGGCTTTGCCCGAAGCCTCAGTCGAGACAAAGATGCGGTTCTCGCTGCTTTGTCATTGCCTTGGAGCAACGGGCAGGTTGAAGGACAAGTCAACCGTGTTGTGGGCCACGATCTTTGATCAGCCTTTGGCCGAATTAGGTGGGCAGGGGGTGGCACAAAAAAGGGGGCCGGATGGCCCCCAGGCGGGATGAGCAGAACCGGCTACGCACTGCGACTCAGCTCCAGGATCGCGCGCTTGGCATCGCTCTCGTCGAGGATCTTTTTGCGTTCGGCAAAGCCGAGGAGCAGACCGTTGAGGCAGACGCGGTTCAGTTGGCGAGGCACGCCGTGGCTGAACTGGTGGGCGGCGGCGATAAAGCTGTCGGAGAAAGGGCAGCTTTCGGCGCCGGTGACACGCAGATGATGCTTGATGTAGGCAACGGACTCCTGCAAATCGAAGGGCTGGATGTGGTAGCGGACCTGGATGCGCTGGTCCAGGGCCTCAAAGTCCTTGAGTTGGAGACGGGAGCGTAGATCGGGCTGGCCGAGGAGCACGAGCGTGAAGGGTGTGGCGGCGTCCATGTCGGCGTTGAGCCAGAAGCGCAGCTCGTGGAGCAGGCGGTTGCTGAGCAGGTGGGCTTCGTCGACGACGAGGACGGGGCGGCGCCCCTGCTGGGCCAGCTCGGTGAGGGTGTTTCGAAGCCGCTCGCCGAGGCCGCGGGGGTGAAACGTGGTGCTGACGTGGAAGGCGGCGAGCAGGTAGGCGAACAGAGCCTGGACGGTGAGATTGGGATTGGGTACGTAAGCCGTCAGATAATAGTAGGGATGCTCCTTACAAACCAGAATCAGAAGGCTCGGAATCGGCAGCAAAGCGCTTGAAGGGGATCGGCGGCAGCTGCTCTCGGAGCAATTGCTCGTATTCCTGGCGCAGCAGGGCCAGATAGTCGACGCCGGTGGACGGTGCGGCCTGTGGCGGCACAGGCTCAGGCGTGACGCCCGGCTGGACGCTGGTCTGGATCTGCAGAGGGCGCGCCTGTTCCAGGTAGTGGCCATTGTACCAGATCTCGACGTCTGCCAGGTCGAAAGGGTCGTAGCGCAGCTCGACCTTCTCCCCGACGAGGTAGCCGGGGACGCTGTAGCGGTTGCCCTGAAAGTTGACGTGGCCGGTCTTGGTCACCTGGCGGGTGACGCGGAAGAGGAATGCCTGGCGCAAGGTGAGAGGGTCGACAGGGCGCACGGCCGGGGTCTCGTCGGCGTGGACGCGGTCGAGGGGCGACTGACCAGTCTCGGTGTGGACCTTGCGGTGGTAGACGACCTCGAGCCAGGCCAGGAACGACAGATTCAAGTCGTCGAGGGTACGGATCGAGGCGGCGAGGGCCAACTCGGGCAGAAAGTCAGAGCGGACAAAGCCAAAGAAGCGCTCGATCTTGCCCTTGGCTTGAGGCGAGTAAGGCTTGGCCAGGATACGCTGGATGCCGAGGGATGCGCAGGCGACGTCGAGTTGCTCGGCGCGGAAGGTGGGTCCCTGGTCGGCGTAGATGGCCAGCGGGCGGCCGTAGCGCATGATGCCGCGCTTGAGGCAATCTTCCAATCGTGGGAGCTGCTCGTTCCAGTAGAACTGGGCATGGGGCACCAGACGAGTGTGATCGTCGATGAAGGCAAAGAGGATCGTCGCCCGCTCCTGGGCGGGGTTGGCGGGATCGGGCAGTTTGGGACCGTGCATGGCGTCGGACTGCCACAGGTCGCCGAAATGGGAGCGCTCGAAACGGCGGAAGACGGGCCGTGCCTTCGTCAGGCGGGTGGTAGTGGCACCGCGAGCAGCCAGTTGGCGGGACAGGGTGCGCGGCGCGATGCGCTCCTCGGAGACAGGAGTGGCTGCGTCACGTTTGAGGATGTCAACGACGGCGCGGGTGGATCGGCTGGGCAGCTCGCGTTTGAGCGCCTCGGCGCGGTCGAGGGTTTCGGCCGAGAGGGTACGCGAGGCGCCGCGGTCGGAGCGCGGCTTGGGCTTGAGGCCGTCAAAGCCGCCGGCGAGGTAGTCCTTCTCCCAGCGGCGCAGGGTCGGGACGCTGACGGTGCAACGCACGGAGTGGGGGATGAGGTGCTGCTGGGCAGCGATGGCTTCGCGGATCTCGTGTTTCGTACCTTCGCGTTGGCGATCGTGGCGGAGAAGAGGTAAAATGAGGGTGTAGCGAAAGTGTGCTACCTCTGTTCGCCACTGTTCGTCGGGTGGTTTCGGCCCCGCCTGGGGTAGATCCACCTGGCCGGATGGCTGTGTTGCGGTCATGGGCTGCCTCCTGTGTTGGTGTGGGAGCAGTGTAGCAGGGGGCAGCCGGGCTGTCCAGACTGAAGTATGTGGGTCTGGGCTGGGACGGGCGACTGGCCGGTCGCCCGTCCCTTCTGCCGCATTGTATGAGCCGATCAAGCGGGAGCGCGGGCGCAGGCCTGCGGCCAGAGTAGGCGAGGCACGCGTCCTGCGGCGACGAGGGCGGCTGCCGCGAAGGCAAGGAGCATGTCTGCCTGAAAGGCCAGATCGGTTTGGCGCACATGGGCGGCTGCGTAGAACGCTTCGGCCAGGCGCCAGGGTTGCCAGGCGCGGGTGAAAGCGGCTCGGCGCTTCGGACTGCCGATGGCTGCGAGGAGCTCCGGCGGCCGGCCGAGTTCGAACGCAAGCAAGGGGCCGAAGGCCAGCAGCTTGTGCTGGAGCCAGGGCAGGAGCCATTCGGTACTGTGGACAAAGGTCCAGACCCAACCATGGATGGTGGAGAAGGCCGGTTGATCGTAGGGGCCGACGGCATCGGCCAACTCGTCGCCCCACAAGCCGACGTCGATGGCCAGGGAAATGGCCTTCTGGATCAGGAACAGGGTGTAGTGCCGAAACATGTGCAAGAAGCTGGGCAGCAACGCGTCGGTCACGTGGCAGACGGTGCAGCGCACGCGCTCGATCCGGATGGACACGGATGAGTGGTGAGACGTACCCAGCGGGCGTAGCTGCCCCAGAAGATGCAGGTGTGTTCGGCGCCGCAGTGCGGGCAGCGCTCAGGACGCACCTCGAGGACCCAGGCAGCGTACTGCACCTGGTAGTCCTCAACAGAGCCGACCAAGCAGCCGACAACGGCCACGGTGACGCGTCGGTACCCCCTGGGTGCCTCTGGTGCTGGCCCTGTGGCGGGAACGGCCGGTTGCCACGCCGGGCAGGGCGAGTGTACTGGAACGGTCAGATTATCGCCGGGGTGGGGCAAGCCGTCAACTCGGGTACAGGGCATGATCATCAAGCCAATCAAAGATCGTGACCTATCGTCAAGAACAGTGGATCAAGGAAAGCAGCCGACAATGGATCAGAGAGTCTGGCCTACCGGCAGGGGATCACTCAATCTGTCCCCAAAGAGACCTCTATGGATCATATAATTGGGCCGCCCACATGGAGTTCCCAGCCGATCGTTGGTTGCTCATTGAGGACAATTTGAGCGCCCACACCAGTCGACAGACCAGGCTCGCATTGGCTGCCTGGCCTGAAGTTCGAATTCGGTTCATCCCCAGGTATGCCTGTTGGTTGAACCTGATAGAATCTTGGTGGAAGCAGTTGCGTTCCTTGGCACTTAAAGGTCGGCGATTCGAGGCATTGAATGAACTGACTGCGACGTTGAATGCGGCTCTGGTTTATTGGAATACGCATCGGCGCCCCTATCATTGGAACAAGAAGCCTCAAGAACAAGTGACTTTGTTAGGAACTTTGGTATCGTGCCTGCTGCCCAAATGCCATAAGTTTAGCGAAAAGACCATCAAGCGAGTCAGTTGGAATCTACTTTGACGATCTTGGGCGGTTCTTGCCTTGTCCCCCAGTCGTTCCACGTGTGGCGGAAGCTACCGATCCTTTGGGGTAGAGCTTTGGGGACTTGGGTTTGGCTGCCTGACGGGATCCTGCCAGGCAGCAGCTAGCATCTTGGTTCGAGGATAGAAAGGGCTGCATGGAGCTTCCGTGCGGCCCTATTTCGTAGACAGCTTGGCGACGGCCCGCCTCGACCTGATAAAAGTCATAGACAGCCGCTGATCCTTCGATTATAATCTAGGGTATAAGAAAACAGACCTAGTAGGTTCTGAGCCAAGTTTTGATAGAGGGGCACATTCAGAGGTGGAGGATCAGAGCATTGATTGAAGTTCGATTGTTCGGCGATCTGCAGCAGTACTCGCCCGAGCCCACATTGGTGCCGGGAACACCGCTGCACATGCCGCTTGCGGATGGTGCCACACTGGGAGAGGTACTGGAACAAGTAGGCGTCGACCTGGATGAGGTGAGCAACGTCTTTGTCAACGGGCGATTGCTCCCCCGTTCCGTCTACCCGATTACACTGGGCTATCAGCTCGCCGCGGAGGGACCGCTCTCGCCAGAAGCGTACCTGAGGGCGGCGGTGCAGCCGGGAGATCGGGTGGGGATCTTTCCCCGCAAGATGGCGTCGGTGGTCGTCTGAAGCCTGAACGCAGAATGACCCATATCCAGCGACCGCAGAAAGAACAAGGAGGTAAGAGATGAATAAGGGATGTCCCGGGGCAATGGTTTTCAAGGACGCCACACCCGACTATATAGATTGTCCCCACTGTGGGGAAGAGATGGAGATCTGGTCCGATGAGCCGCTGGCCCGCTGCGACAACTGCAACCTGTGGGTGAGCCAGCAGCGGGGCGCGTCCTGTATCGATTGGTGCAAGTCCGCGGTGGAGTGCATCGGTCTGGAGGCCTACGAACGATTGCAGCGAAACCGCCCGCCGGAGGAAACCCTTGCCCAAGCAAGTTCCCCTGTATGATGCGCTGGCGGAGGATTACGACCGCTTTGTGAACTGGGAAGGGCGGCTCGCCCACGAGTTGCCCTTTTTTCAACGCCTATTCCAGCAGCAGCGCGTAGAACGCGTGCTGGATTCGGCCTGCGGCACCGGCCACCATGCCATCGCCATCGCTCAGCAGGGCCGCCAGGTGGTAGGCACCGACCTGAGCGCGGCTATGGTCGAGCGGGCCAGGCAGAACGCAGCGAGGGCCAGCATGGATGTCGATTTCCGGGTAGCAGGCCTTGGCGAGCTATCCACGTTAGGCGAGTCCTTTGATGCGGTGCTTTGCCTGGGCAACTCGCTGCCGCATCTACTGACACCCCAAGCTGTTGCGGAGGTGCTGGCCGACTTTGCCGCCGTACTCAACCCCGGTGGGCTGTTGGTGATCCAGAACCGGAATTTTGATCTGGTGTGGGCCGAAAAAGAGCGGTTCATGTCCCCCCAAGCGCACCGCGACGGCGACCAGGAATGGCTGTTCCTGCGTTTCTACGATTTCCACGAGGCAACCATCACCTTCAACATGATCCGGTTGCGGCGCACGGAGCGGCGCACGGAGCGGCGCACGGAGCGGCGCACGGACCAGGGCTGGCAGCAGGACGTCGAGTCCACCGAACTGCGTCCCGTCTTTGGCCACGATCTGGCCGTCGCGCTGGAAGCGGCTGGATTTGAGGGCAGCATCTTTTACGGGAGCTATGATGGATCGCCCTTTGACCCGGCGCGGAGCGGCGACTTGATCGCCGTGGCAACACGTAGTAGCTAAGCTAGCTCTGAGCAGGAGATCCAAGACGGCCCTGGTAACTGCCAGGGCCGTCTTTCACTTTGGTCCATCAGGCCCAAAACGCTGTGAGCCCACTCATCTCTAAATCAGTCTTGGGGTACACCAAACTGCCACTCCAAGCCACGCCACAGATCGTCCCGCCACGAGGGATAGTTATGCCCGCCTCTGTACTCCCGATAGGCCACCTCATAGCCCCGGAAGTTGAGTAGATCGTACATGTCCCGGTTGCACTGCCGCAGCCATTCGTAGCGGCCCGCATCCATCCAGATTTTGAGCGGTTGCACGCGGCCGTAGCGGAGCAGGTCCCAGAGCACCGGTTCGTAGCCGGCAATGTTGAACGCACCAGACTGGCTCAGAACGCGGCCAAAAACCTTGGGCGCGCGCACTCCGGCATAGAGGGCCATCAGCCCGCCCAGGGATGCACCCAGGATGCCGTGCGCGCCAGGGTAGATCCGCAGATCCAACAGGTTCAACTCCGCCTGGGCCAGCGGCAGCACGCGCCGGATAAGGAGCCCCAGGGTCGCCTCGTTGCAGGCGTATTCCACACCGCGCGCCGCGCCGCCGTGATACACCATGGCCATCGCCACAGGCTCTATGCGTCGCAGAGCGATGAGATTGTCCACGGTGTTCACCAGCTTGGCCCTCCGCCGGTAATCCTGCCCATCCAGCACGATGAGTAAGGGGCAGTTCAGGAGGGTTGGCGGCCGGTACAGATAGACCGTGCGCTTGCCGCCCACCAGAAGGGAGCTGTCCTCAAGGACATGCCGGGTGACCCTGCCATGTGGCACGCTCCGCTTGCGCAGCCTTAGTGGACTGGGCCCGGCCTCGGGCATGTAGAAAAAGTGGTTGTCGTGACCAAAACCATTGGGGGTGGTATGGGGATTGAAAGGGTCGGCCAGGCGCTCGCCGTCACGCCAAAAAACGTACTCGATATAGGCATCGCCGGGCAGCATCAGCGTGTGTGTCCACACCTTTGGGGCGACCTGTGACAGCGACAGGGGCGTCCCTACATCCCAATCACAAAAGTCGCCGATGAGCTGGGGCGCTTCCTTACCCCACCAGACAAAGGTAGCCGCACTGTCCTCGATGATAGGCGTACCCTCTTTCGCGCGTTTGAGCAGGTCATTCATAGCCATCAACTCCCTTCAACGCAAGGCCTCAGCAAGGGTACCTGGGCAGAGTCATCGACACGAAGAGCATCCCTATCGCTCTCTTGAGAAGCTGGATGGGCGCTCAGGATCTCGATTTGTTTGGGCAGAGCACCAGCGGGCCAGGCAAGGTTCATCATTCACCTGTAGAGGGATGGCATAGGGCGCTGGCTAGATTATCCTCGAGTATACCATAGAACCCTTACAAGGTCAATCAGTTTTCATATAAGGTTCGATTCAATTTGCGCTCTCGAAGCTCTTGGGGTAAACTAGAAAACTGTCCCAGGTCGGTGCAATATGCGCCGCCCACCGGCTTTCAGTACGGAACCTCTGGAAGCGGCACGCACTCGTAGCCAGTCATCACAGTACAGAGAGGTCAACATGACAGAAGCTGTGCCCCAGATCACCATCTATACGCGCCCCTGGTGCGGGAGCGTCATGCGGGTCAAACGCTGGCTGGACCAGCGAGGGATCCCCTACTCCGAGCTCGACGTCACCAAAGATATCGAAGCAGCCCGAACCGTTGAGGATCTGAACAACGGCTACCAGTCGGTGCCAACCATCCTCCGGGATGGGGTGTACGTGGCGACAGAGCCCAGCACGGCAGACCTGGAACGGCTGTTTGGTGACATCCCGGCAGGCTGATTCCTGGCCAGGCTTTTCTTGCTGTACAGAAGGGCGTGGCCCAATCTGGACGCGCCCCCGCGCCCGCCTTCGCGCGTGTCCTTTGGCCAGTGGTTGTGTTCTATCAGTTGTGCAGTCCTGGCGCGGCGCCACAGTGCTGCACCCAAAGCAGCGGGATAACGACACAAGAGGGTAAAGGTTATGAAAATCGCGGTAGATGCAATGGGAGGAGATCGTGCTCCAGCCGTGGTGGTCGAGGGTGCGATCCAGGCTGCCCGCGACTTTGGCCTGGAGATTATCCTGGTCGGCCAACAGGGAGCCGTTCAGGCCGAACTAGACAAACATGACACAGCGGGGCTGGCGCTGAGCTTAGAACACGCCAGCCAGGTGCTGGAAATGCACGAACACCCGGCCGCGGCTGTAAAGGCCAAGAAGGACTGCTCGATGGTGGTCGCCATCGAGCTGGTCAAGCGCCGCGAGGCCGATGCCTTCTTTACGGCGGGCAATTCGGGCGGCGCGCTGGCGGCATCCCTTTTTCGCCTGGGCCGCATCAGGGGCATCCAGCGCCCAGCCATTTCTACGGTTTTCCCCAGCCAAACACCTCAGGGCTACTGTTTTCTCCTGGACATCGGCGCCAACGCCGACTGCAAGCCAGAGTTCCTGCTCCAGTTTGCCATTATGGGCTCCATCTATGCCGAACGGGTGCTGGGTATACCCAATCCACGGGTGGCCATTGTGTCCAATGGAGAAGAAGCGGGCAAGGGTAACCAACTGGTCCGGGACACCCTGCCCTTGCTGCAGGCCGGATCCTTCAACTTTGTCGGCAACGCTGAGGGCAAAGACATTTCCTGGGGCATTGCCGACGTGATTGTCACCGATGGATTCACGGGCAACGTGATCCTCAAGCTGGCTGAGGGTGTGGCCAAGTACCTGCTGGACCTGTTGAAAGAAGAGATCACCGGCCGCCAGGTCTCAAAGGTTGGAGCGATGCTGGCCAAACCGGCTTTTGACGAGGTAAGGCGCCGGCTGGACTACCGGGAATACGGGGGCGCCCCCCTCTTGGGCATCGACGGCGTCGTCATCATCGGCCACGGCCGGTCTGATCCACTGGCCATACGCAACGGCATCCGCCTGGCGGCCCAGACAGCCGAGAATGGCGTGGTAGAGGCCATCACGCAGGGATTGGCTCGCTACGAGCGGTAGAGCAAAGATAGACGATAGACACAGGACCAAGAACCTGGCACACATCACGGTCTTGGCGTGGAGATCGGTTCGGGAGCATAGATGAGAGAACGAGACATCAAACAACGAGTTGTTATCACCGGCATGGGGGCGCTGACCCCCCTGGGACTCTCGGTTGAAGAGACCTGGGAGGGTCTGGTGGCCGGCCGGTCGGGGATCGCCGAGATCACACAGTTCGACGCCAGCATCTTTCCCATCCGCATCGCGGGAGAAGTCAAGGGCTTTGACCCCGGCGAGTATATCGATTTCAAAGAGGCAAAGCGAATGGCCCGCTGTTCGCAGATGGCGGTAGCCCTGGGCACGCAGGCGATGGCCGACGCAGGCCTGGGCGACCAGGTACCCGACCCAGAGCGGACCGGCGTGGTGGTAGGCACCGGTATCGGCGGCTTTGAGGTTGCACTCGGGGGCTGGGATCTCTATAAAGCCAAGGGCCTGCGGCGGGTCAACCCCGTACGGCCGTAGCCTCCCTTTGCAACATGCCGGCCCACCACGTGAGCGAGCGTTTCCAGTGCCAGTCCTACAACACCACAGTAGTTACGGCCTGCGCGGCCGGTACCCAGGGCATTGGCGAAGCGACTGAGGTAATCCGCAGGGGCGCCGCTGACATGATGATAGCTGGCGGGGTGGAGGGCATGATCCACGAGGTCATGATCGGTGGCTTTACCCGCATGCAGGTTTTGGCCAATGACAACGAGTTCCCGGAAAGAGCGTGCAAGCCCTTTGACGCCCGGCGAGACGGCTTCTGCCTCGCAGAAGGCGGCGCTTTCATGGTATTGGAGCGGCTGGACAAGGCCCTGGATCGGGGAGCGCGCATCTATGTCGAGGTGCTGGGCTATGCGGCCAATTCGGATGCCTTCCACATGGCGGCGCCCGACCCCGAGGGGTTGGGCGCCTACCGGGTCATGAAGTGGGCGCTGGAGAACGCGGGCGTAGCGCCGGCCGAAGTCGACTATATCAACGCCCATGGTCCC
>CAVOXA010000011.1:0-8317 GCA_963700285.1 uncultured Chloroflexia bacterium
GTGCAGGAGGATGACAAAGGGAACAAAGAAACAGAGGAAGAAGAACCTGTCGAGGAAGATAAAGCCTAAGGGCATTGGTCACAAGTTAAGCATCTGACGAATCTGTCAAGTTGAGCAGCTCAAGTGGAGATAGCCGATGTTTTCGTTCGCGTTTGATAACTCCGAGCCATTTGGCATTGTCCGCCAGGTAGACCACGGGGTCATTTGCTTCGCCCCGATGGTACGCTTGGGCGAAGTAGTAGATGCTGCGATAGACCATCTCTATAGAAAGCGCTGCAAAGGGCTTGTTCAATTGTTCGGCGACGGCATCCGTCAAGTCAACCAGGACAGCGTACAGCAACCAGGTGGCCCACAACTGGAGCTCGACGCCATTTTGCGAGCCGACCCAGAAGTAGGCCAGACCCAGCAACCGTTTGACGACGTTGTACGCGTCTTCGATTCGCCAGCGCTGCCAGTAAAGCGCCACGACGTAGGGCGCCGGCAGACGCTCCGTATCCAGTTCGTTGGTCAGGTAGCGGTACCATTTGCCTTTGTACAGAACCTGAATGAGACGAACCAACTGGCGGTCATCGCCCTTGCCAATCCAGACCAGGCTCTCGTGAACTTGGGCAGTCCGCCGCAGATGACGCTCGACTTCATAGGCCAGGTTGCTCTTGGCCCGCGTGATGAAGGTGATACTCGCTGTTGTCAGTTGAGCATAGACACTGAAGTTTGTGTAGCCCAGGTCAAAGAGGAGCAGGCTGCCAGCCTTGAGCACCTCCAGAATACGCGGCCAAAACCGCTGATCATGAGCTTGGGCATCCTCTTCATACCAGATGTGTCGCGGCAGCCTCGAACACAGGTCCAGCAACGCCGTCATTCGCCCAGCCAGCGGATTCGTTTCCGCATCTCGCAACAAGCCGACCTTGCGCAGCAAGGCATCCAGCGTGGACCCATCCTGAATGAGGACTTCGGTATAGCGCTCCTGAGCCCAGGCAATCTCTGGGGACAGAGGCCGTTGTCGGCTTTTCCAGCGCGTCTCCATCAGCGGCAGAACCGCCAACAGAACTCGCAGAAACAGGACAGACGGAAAGGTGCGAAACCGTTCCGACAAGGCTTGTTGACTGACTTTGCGCGGTTCGGCCCACAGCAAGCCCTCAGTGACCATCATCTTGGTCAGCTCCGTGACCGAACCGATGTGACGCCACACCATGCTCAGCACGAGAGCAACCATAACTGGCAAGGTCAACGTCCGCGCCCGCAGGCCAAGGCTTTGAAAGTGAGCGACCTGAGCCAGTGTGGCAGGATGAATAATCTCTCGCAACCGAGCAGCGATCTGTTCGTCGGGCGGCGCCACATCGGGACGTTTGCTGCGATCTCGTTGGATAGCCCGTGTATGGCGCACGGAGCTTGGCTTTTTCGGCGGTTTGCTGGGTTCATGTGTATCACTCATGCGCCCATTTTGCGCCGAAACACGCACTACGTCAAATGCGACAGGCTGGATCACCATTTTGACATACCGCCTGGTAGACTTGACAGTTTACCCAAGAGCTTAACTTGTGACCAATGCCCTCAGCCTTTTGTCATTGCTATAGCCGTCGCCGTGACCACGTCCTATGCGACGCCATTGACCAACGCCGATATCCTCCTGGTCCGCGAGCCGGGACGCTACTCGATGCGCAATTACCTGGCCAACGGCCTGCCGATATTCGCCTTACAGACGGCCTTTGTCGTCGCACTGCTTTTTGTATTGTAGGGCCCGGGGCGCAGGACCTGCTGCCAGCCATCAGCAATCCAGGCAGGGTAGAGACCAAGCCCTGGACGGGCTTTTTGGAGTGGGCCTTCTCAACTGCAACAGACGGGGTAGCAATTCATACAGCTTGGCCGCAGCCAACGCACTATGATGGGACCATACTGGTGGATTGGAGGGCTCATGTTACGCAGATTGCCGTTTGCGATATTCGTGATTCTGTTGTTGGGCCTGGCCCTGGGAGGCTGCGGCGATGGCGGCGACGAGGCAGGAACCACGCATCCAGTCGTGGTTTCATCATCCCAGCCGGCTGCCCGTGTATCGCCAACAGCCCTGCCACCGCCTGCGACACAGACTCCCATTTCGTCGGACGCTGCCCCAACCTCCGCAGAGACCGCAACGCAGGCTGCAATCGCGCCTACCCTCGCGACGGTGAGTACAGGCACAACCACAACGATGGCTGCGACGGCAACCGAAACCGCCACAGCCGCGAGCGCTGCAACAGCAACCATGGCTGCCGCCCCTTCTCCCCTCTTGCCGAGTTCTACACCAACGTCGACGCCGCTCCCCACCGCTACCCTGCTACCCACACCGATCTTTACCACCAGCCCTTCACCTGGCCCCACCGGCGGCCCGGGCAGCGATCCGGCTGCTGTCCGGCTGGGACTGCAGCTGGTTGCCGGCGGCCTGGAAAGACCAGTCGGCATCGCCAACGCCGGGGATGGGAGCGGCCGCCTCTTCATCCTGGAGCAGGTGGGCCGCATCCGCATCGTCCGGGATGGGGTGCTGGCTGGCACGCCATACCTCGATCTCACCGATCGGGTGGGGTCCTCAGCCAACGAGCAGGGCCTCCTGGGTCTGGCTTTTCATCCTGCCTATGCTGACAATGGAACCTTTTTTGTGAACTACACAGACCGCCAAGGTGATACTGTGGTCGCTCGCTTCTCTGTGAGCGCCGATCCGGACCGGGCGGATCCCGCCAGCGGTACCACGCTTCTGACCCTTCCCCAACCGGCTGGCAATCACAACGGGGGCCACCTTGCCTTTGGCCCGGACGGCTACCTGTACATTGGCACCGGCGACGGCGGCGGCGCAGGGGACCAATACGGCAACGGCCAAAATGGCGGAACCCTGTTGGGAGCCATGTTGCGCCTGGATGTGGATGGCGCCCCTCCCTATGCCATACCTGCCAGCAACCCTTTCATCGGCGACCCGACGGTACGCGATGAAATCTGGGCCACCGGTCTGCGCAATCCGTGGCGCTATTCCTTCGACCGCCTGACCGGCGATCTGTTCATCGCTGATGTCGGCCAGAATCAGTACGAGGAAGTCAACGTCCAGCAGGCAGCCGCTCCTGGAGGACAGAACTATGGTTGGTCCATCATGGAGGGGCAGCACTGCTTCCCCAGGGACCGGGACTGCGTGCAAACAGGATTGACCCTGCCGGTGGCCGAGTACGACCACGCTCTGGGCTGCTCGGTGACAGGCGGCTATGTCTATCGCGGCCGGCAGTTCCCGGCCCTGGCCGGCATCTATCTGTTCGGCGACTATTGCAGTGGCCGAATCTGGGGCCTGGCCCCCGGTCAGAGTGACGCCTGGAGAGTAGCAGAGGTGGCCCACGAGGAGGTTCGACTCAGCACTTTTGGCGAGGACGAATCCGGCGAGATATACCTGCTGGACATGGATAGTGGTGAGCTGCTCAAGATTACCGCTGGCCCGCGATGAGTTCCAGGCTTGATCCTAAACCTCGGAGGTTTTCCTGACGAACCGCAGGCCTGCCCTGAGCGCAGTCGAAGGGTTCGCAACCTCCGAGGTCTATTTCCTATTGGTCCACAGTCAAGATCCTGCACTGGTCCCCTGTTCCTCAACTTGCACGAATTTGGAAGATAGGGTATAATTTCTCTAGTGAGATTGTGCCCCTTTCCAGCCATCGCCGGAGAGAAGACACGGGGGCACTACTGCCAAGTCTTCGCAGGCCGGCCCAAAGGAGGTGAGCGGCGGACAAAACTACGAGCCCAGCTTGAGGCGCGCCCTCTGCCCGTTTCAGGCCACACGCACGACTTTTCTGGGGACGTTGGGGAGCGGTTTTGGCAATGAGCCCACGAGGCGGTTCGTGATTGTAGAACCGCCAGTGACCGGAAAATTCTGTCTCCTTCGTCTCGCACCCACCATAAGGAGAACAACATAATGGCAAGCATTACCTACGAACACGTCTGGAAAAAGTTTGGCGATGTCGTCGCCGTCCAGGACCTGGACATTGTCGTTGAGGACAAAGAGTTCCTGGTCTTTGTCGGTCCCTCCGGTTGTGGCAAGTCCACCAGCCTACGGATGCTCGCTGGATTGGAGGAGATCAGCGAGGGCAACATCTCCATCGGCGATCGCGTCGTCAACGATGTTCCGCCCAAAGACCGGAACATCGCCATGGTGTTCCAGAGCTACGCCCTGTACCCACACATGTCGGTCTATGACAACATGGCCTTTGGTCTGAAGCTGCGCAAGACGCCCAAGGCCGAGATTGATAGGCGGGTCAAAGAAGCTGGTGGTCTCCTGGGCATCGAGAACCTGCTCGACCGCAAGCCCAAGCAGCTCTCCGGTGGCCAGCGACAGCGTGTGGCCCTGGGACGGGCCATCGTCCGCGAGCCGGCCGTATTCCTCATGGACGAGCCGCTCTCGAACCTGGATGCCAAGCTCCGTGTCCAGACCCGCGCCGAGATCTCCAAGCTGCACCAGCGCCTGGAGACCACCTTTATCTATGTGACCCACGACCAGACCGAGGCCATGACCATGGGCAGCCGCATCTGCGTGCTACGGGACGGGCTCATGATGCAGCTCGATTCGCCACAAAAGTTGTATGATCACCCCGATAACGTCTTTGTGGCCGGCTTTATCGGCAGCCCGGCCATGAACTTCTTTGACGTGACCGTGGTGGAACAGGACGGCGATCTGTGGGTGGACGGTGGGACCTTCCGGCTCAAGCTGCCCCCCGATAGAAAACCGGCGGTCCAACCCTATGCTGGCAAAGAGGTTGTCTTTGGAACGAGGCCTGAGGACATTCACGATCGCGCGTTCGTCCCGCCGGGCATCCGCGCCGAACCGATGACCTGCCAGGTGGATGTGACCGAGCTGATGGGCAACGAGATCTTTGTCTACCTGCTCACCGGTCAGAAGCAATTCATCGCTCGGGTTGACCCGCGTACCCAGGCCAGGGTGGGCAATGAGATGGATGTGGTCATCAATATGGACAATACCCACCTCTTTGACCGGGACACCGAGCAAGCCATCCGCTAGCAGAATCCTGTGCACAACTGACAATGCACAATTCCCTGTGCGCCAGGCAGAAGGGGATTGTGCATTGTGTATGTTTGCGGCAGGCAATCTAGATGTGGAGTGTGAGAGATGACAGACTTTGGGTTGATGAAAGCATTGCATATACCGGCAGAAACCAAGATTGTACACCTGGTGATGGATGGGCTCGGGGGACTGCCGCGCAGTTCCGACGGCAAGACCGAGCTGGAAGCGGCTGCCACGCCCAACCTCGACGCCCTGGCCGCCCGGTCCCAACTGGGGCTGGCCAATCCGGTGGCGCCCGGCGTCACTCCCGGCAGCGGACCGGCCCACCTGTCCCTGTTTGGCTACGACCCCCTGAAATATGACATCGGCCGTGGCGTGCTGGAGGCGTTGGGTATCGGCTTTGATCTCCAACCCGAGGATGTGGCTGCCCGGGGCAACTTTTGCACCATCGACGAGGAGGGGCTCATCACCGATCGCCGCGCAGGCCGGATCCCGACCGAGTTCAACGCCAAGCTGGTGGAGCTGTTGCGGGCTATCCAACTGCCCGGCATCCAGACCTTTGTCGAAACGGTCAAAGAATACCGTTTTGTGCTGGTGCTGCGGCCCTCTGCTGGACAGACTCTGCATGCCGCCATCCTGGATACCGATCCGCAGCAGCTCGGCGTCCCCTCGCGACCCGCTCGTGCTGAGGACGAGCAGTCCGAAACCACCGCTGCCCTGGTCAATGGCTGGCTCGCGGCCGCCCGCGAGATCCTCAAAGATCATGCCCCGGCCAACTCCTTGAATCTGCGGGGCTTTGCCAAGGATCCGGGACTGCCCAAGATGGCCGAGGTCTTTGGATTGAAAGCGGCAGCCATCGCCACCTATCCGATGTACCGAGGCGTAGCCAAGCTGGTGGGCATGGACGTGCTGCCGGTGAATGGGGAAACGGTCGAGGACGAAGTAGAGACCCTGCGCGCCCACTGGGACGCGTATGACTATTTCTTCTTCCATGTCAAAAAAACCGACTCGGCCGGTGAGGATGGCGACTTTGACCGCAAGGCGGAGGTCATCGAGCATGTGGACAGAACTGTCGTGCCGGCCATCCTGGGCCAGGACCCCGACGTGTTGATCGTCACCGGCGACCACTCTACGCCGTCGTTGCTAAAAAGCCACTCCTGGCACCCTGTGCCTACCCTGCTCTGGAGCCGCTACTGCCTGTCCGATAGGGCCACCGGCCCTGGTGGGGCCGAGTTCGGCGAGCGGGCCTGCGGCCGGGGCAGCCTGGGCGTCTTTCCCGCAACCGACGAACTCCCCCTGGCCCTGGGCCACGCCCTTCGCCTGATCAAGTACGGGGCTTGATTCGGGATCTGCCACGGAGGCAGAGAACACGGAAAGAACCTGTATTGGGAGACAACACTGTGTACCCTGTGTCTCGGCGGGATATTTCGCACCTTCCCTTGGCTAGCGGTGGACCACAGTCCACCGCAGAGACGCGCATACAACAAAGGCCACACAAGAAACCTCCATGCTCTCTGTCTCCGTGGCAAAAAAGGGGTCCAAGGTCTACACCTTGTCACCCCCGCCGCAATATGCTAAAATAGGCGCACTGGCGAAACAATGTAACTGTGCATAGCACTCTGCATTCTGGATTTCCTGATGCCTGACTATCAACACAGTTCCACCTACGGAAGCGCCCGTCAAAGAGACTACTTGCTGGAGATCAGCCGGGCCATGACCGCCCGGCTTGACCTGCCGTCGCTGCTGGAACTGACGCTCAAGAGCGCCGTGGAGCTGCTGCGCGGGCACGTAGGCCTCATTGTCCTGCGTGGTCGGGACGATGTGCTGCGGGTGCGGGCCAGCTATGGCCTGTCAGCAGGCCTGGCGCGCTTTTTCCAGCCTCTCTGGGCCGATCTGCCCGGCCTGCGCGAGTTGTACGATCCCCTTTCCCGCGGGCCTATCCCTGACCTGCAGATGCGACTGGGCCTGGTCGCGGCCGCCGCTGGCCTGCCCCTCAGCCAGGTCGTTGCCCTGCCTCTGGTCATTGACAAAGAGCTGTTGGGCGCCATCTATATCTTTCGCAGCAGGGGCGGCGCCTTTTCTGCGGAGATCGGGTCTTATTGGCAGCCTTTGCCGATCAAGCTGCCATCGCCGTGCGCAATGCCGAGCTGTACCAGCAGGTGAGCGACGAGCGGCAGTCGCTGTCGACCATCATCGACAACAGTGCAGAGGGAGTCATGATCCTGGATCCCGCCGGCAATATCCAGGTCTTTAACCAGGCCCTGGCCCACATGACCGGTTGGGATGCACAGGACGCCCTGGGCCACCCTGCGGCCGAGGTGCTGGCCCTACGAGACCGGCAGGACCACCCCCTGCCGCTGCCCGATCCGCCCAGCCAATCGGCTCCGGCCTCCGAAGCCCGGTCTTACGTCGAGGGCAACGTCGTCCGCCGCGGAGGACCGCCTCCCCTCACCGTGGGCATCACTGCCACGCCCCTGTATGGCGAGGATGGCCGACTCGCCCGCGTCATCCTCAACGTGGTCGACATCACCCGCTTCCGCCAGGCAGAAGAACTAAAGTCCACGTTCGTCTCCATTGTATCCCACGAACTCAAGACCCCGGTGGCCCTCATCAAGGGCTACGCCGAGACGCTGCGCCGTGAGGACGCACACTGGGATCGGGAGACGATGCAGGACAGCCTGGACGTCATTGCCGAGGAGGCCGACCACCTGACCCACCTGATCGATAGCCTGCTTGAGGCAAGCCGCATTCAGGCCGGCGGCCTCAAGTTGGAGCCGACCGACGTGAACCTGGCCCGGCTGGCCGAAAAGGTGGTGGACGGTTTTCGTACCCAGACAAAGGTTCACACCTTCGAACTCGACTTTGACGCGGGTTTCCCGCCCGTCTGGGGCGATCCGGAACGACTGCAGGAGGTCCTGACCAACCTGGTGAGCAACGCCGTCAAGTACTCTCCCGGCGGCGGCACAGTGTGGGTTGGCGGTCGCCTGGACGGCGCCGGGGCGACCATCTACGTCGCTGACGAGGGCATGGGCATTCCAGCGGAGGAGCAGGACCGCATCTTTGAGCGTTTCTACCGGGTCGAGTCGGGCCTGCACCGGAGCACCGAGGGTACCGGCCTGGGCTTGTACCTGGTCAAGGCCATCGTCGAGGCCCATGGCGGGCGGGTGTGGGTCGAGAGCGCGCCGGAGCGGGGATCGATTTTCATCTTTACGCTGCCCGGTAGATAGACAGGGGATGAACGGCCACTATTTCGTCAACCCTGCTTTGTCCTTCGCGTTGCATGTTGCGGGCGAGATC
>CAVOXA010000012.1:0-8123 GCA_963700285.1 uncultured Chloroflexia bacterium
TAAAAGGCTGCAAGGCTCCGAGTGCGCCAGTCGCGCACCCTAGAGAATGCTCAGAGGAAAGGAGGACGGACCAATGCCGTTCAACAGAGATCCCGCTTGGATACTTCCCAGGTTCAAGACCGGCGCGGCCGGGGAAGGGGGACTGCGGTTGCCGTCGGGGGCGGCGGACTCGGCCTGGTGGTCTTGCTGGTGGCGATTCTGCTGGGCGTGAACCCTGGCGACCTGGCGGACTTGGCTGGGCAAGCGCCATCGGCATCGACCCCGAACGCCAGCGAAATCAACACCCTGGAGGAGGAGTGCCGTACGGGAGCGGACGCGAATACCCGTCAGGATTGCCGCATCGTGGGCTTTGTCAACAGCATCCAGGCTTTCTGGACCGACGAATTTGCTAGCCAGGGAACCCAGTACTTCCCAGCCCAGACAGTGCTTTTCACCGGATCAACGCAGGCCGCTTGTGGCTACGCTACCGCTGCGGTAGGGCCGTTCTACTGTCCGGGCGACCAGATGGTCTATCTGGACCTCGAGTTCTTTGTCGAACTGCAGACGCGCTTCGGCGCTCAGGGCGGCCCCTTCGCCGAGGCGTACGTGCTGGCTCACGAGTATGGTCATCATGTGCAGAACCTCCTCGGTGCGTTGGACGAGACGGGTGGCTCGGGCGCCACAGGGCCGCAGAGCGCGTCAGTTCAGATTGAACTCCAGGCTGACTGCCTGGCCGGCGTCTGGGCGTACCACGCCACCGAAACCGGCTACCTGACGCAGTTGACGGATGAGGAGATCGCCCAGAGCCTGGACGCCGCAGCTGCCGTGGGCGATGATCGCATCCAGCGCCAGACGCAGGGCTACGTCTCGCCCGAGTCGTGGACCCATGGATCGTCCGAGCAGCGGCAGATGGCGCTGAAGGACGGTCTGCAGACGGGGGATCTGGCCACCTGCGAGACGCCCGGATGGACGCCTTAGCAACCCACACTATGGGCCTTGATCAGTTTTTCCAGGTTTTGGCGCTCAGCGTCACCCAAATTCACGACAGGCGGGTTCAGACCTTTCACTTTGCAGCCTCAAGTTGTCGCAAGATGACGGCATCTTGTCTGGCTGCAACGTGTCCGTCAGTCAGCGATCATACCCAGTAGACAATTCGGCCTGGGTGTACTAGAAGAAAAAAGATGGGTGCATAGGGAAAGCGCGGTTTGACCGCCGGGTCATTCTGCGCAGACCTTGCATCAACACAAGTGCCAAGGAGGAAAACATGTGCTGTCTCGTCACCACCCTGCTTCTGCTTGGTCCACGGCTGGCCATTCTGGTCTGGTGGTTCATGGATTCGGCGCGCTTCAGCCTCGCCTTCCAAACGTGGCCGTCTCCGTTCCATCTCGCCTTCCCCCCTGGGGGGTTCTGGCCGTTGGTGGGCACCATTTTCGTGCCGTGGACGACCCTGGCGTATCTCATCGTCTTTCCGGGGGGCCTCGTGGGCTTGGACTGGGTTTGGCTGGGGCTCGGTCTGCTGGTCGACCTTGGCTCGCACTTTGGCGGCGGCTACCGCCACCGCGACCGCATCCGAGGCCATAGAGAATAGACCCTTCTGCGTGTGTCACCCCCGGGATCCTTCCCACTCCACGACCCAGCCAGAGCCCGGGAACTCCTGCCGCCGCCAAGCGCACATTCTGGTCGAGTTGCGAGTGGACGAGTCACGGTCGCTGTTCGCTGGACACCCTGCCCTACCGTCAAAGCCCTCCACTCACCATCTGCCGACTCATGGTTCATGGGCGGTCAGCCACGTGAGCTTGTTGACGCCCTTGTCGGAGCTGGTCAACTGGCGCTGCCCGTCGATTGCTCCGCCCGCCTGTGACGATGTAGGACAATCAACTACAGAGAAGAGAGCCTGCCGCCTACACAGAAATCAGGCTTCAACCGCTAGACTGCGCCGTGCCAATCGTCTATACTATGAATGTACTGCCCTGCCGCTGTCGGGGAGGAGTGCGACGCCCCAAGAACGGCGAAAAGGCTCCTGGCAACGGGCCACGGATATAGGTTGATAGGGCAAACCAATACGAGGTATTTCTAAAAGAGGATCGAGGTGTCTCATGCAAGGCAAGCACAGATTGAGCCGTACCCTACGCTGGGCTGTTGAGTGTATTGATCGTCGCCGCCGGATTGACGACGGCGTGGGCGTGGAGCCAGCGTAGCCGAGCCGGACGCTCCCGCGCTGGCGCCGGTCACGCCCGTCCTGTACGCCGCCTGGCAGCCCAGCGGCGCGCCCCAGGCCCTGCTGTTCCGCAGCACCGACCAGGGCACAAGCTGGGAGCCGCTGGCGCTGCCCGACCAGGCCACGCCGCTGGCCTGGGCCGGGGATGGAGCGAACCGGGTGGCCGTTTCCCTGTCCGATGGGCCGGTATTCAGTTCGGAGGACCGGGGGGAAAGCTGGAAGCAGGTGGCCGGGGAACTGTTGCCCGTGCTGAGCCTGGTCTGGAACGACCAGGGTGACCTGTACTTTGGCACCGCTGGCCACGGCATCTACCGCCAGGCGGCCGGGGGTGCGCTGGAGCCGATCGCGGCTGGACAGCCGGACCTGGCCTCACAGCCGGTGAGCCACCTGGCGCTGGTGGGCGGCCGCCTCTTTGCCGCCACGCCCGCCGCCCTGTTCTACACCGACGATGGCGGCCAGTCGTGGGCCCAGACGCAGCCCGTAGCGGGTGGTATCTCGGCCCTGGCCGCGGCCGATGCCCGAACGCTGTTCGTGGG
Source organism: uncultured Chloroflexia bacterium (assembly GCA_963700285.1). Taxonomy (GTDB): domain Bacteria; phylum Chloroflexota; class Anaerolineae; order JAAYZQ01; family JAAYZQ01; genus CAWANP01. Next base: position 2,734 of record CAVOXA010000012.1, read on the forward strand.
CACGCCGGCGAATGGCATCTTCCGCAGCGTCGACGCCGGCCAGACCTGGCAGCCGGCTTCGGCCGGGCTGGGCCAGGCGGCCGGCCTGTACCTGTCTATCACAGCTCTTCAGGTCGATCCCCAGGAGGCCGGCGTGCTGTATGCCGCCGTGAGCTCCCTGGTGGGCGGCACCGAGCTCCATTCGGCGGCGATGGGCACCTTTGTGACGCTCGACGGCGGCCAGTCGTGGCAGCCGCTGGCCGGCCCTTCGTTCCCGCAGGCCAAACCGGCCTCGGCCCTGTTGGCAACATCAGACCAGGCGCTCAACGTCTGGTCGGTGGCCGCCGATGGCCTGCAGAGCTACGCGCCCGACGTGGCAGGAGCGTTGGCCACTTTACAGCAGAGCACGGGTGATGTCCAGTCGCGCGCCACCGCGGCTCGCCTCCTGGGGCTGGCTCGCACGCAGGAAGCAAGCGGCTCGCTGCTGGCGGCGGTGGCCGACCCGAGCCCGGCCGTCAGCCAGGCTGCCGGCGAGGCGCTGGGCCGCATCGCCGATTCGCGGACGACGAGCGACCTGCTGCTGGCGCTTCAGAGCCCCATTCCCCAGGTGCAGCGCAGTGCTGCCACGGCGCTGGGCATGATGCGCGCCGAAGCGGCGGTGGCGCCCTTGAGCGCGATGCTGCTGCGGGGCGACCCGGCGATGGCCAGCGTCGCCGCCGAGGCGCTGGGGCGCATCGGCAGCCAGGACGCGACGCAGGCGCTGCTGACCGCCCTGGCCGACGCGCAGATGACCACGCGGCGGCACACCGCCCTGAGCGCCCTCGAGGCGATGGGCGAGCCCGCCGTGATACCGCTCCAGCAGATGCTGGCCAGCAGCCCGGATGCTGCGGCCCGCGGCAACGCCGCCGAGGCGCTGGGTTGGATCGGGTCGCCGTCGGCGACGGCGGCGCTGGTGCAGGCGCTGGAGGATTCGGACTCGGCCGTGCGGGCGCGGACGGCCTGGGCTCTGGGCGAGCTGGCGGCTCCGCAGGCCCGCGCCGCGCTGGAGCGCGCGCAGGCGCGTGACCCGTCGCTGGCGGTCCGCCAGGCGGCCGGCCAGGCGCTCACTCAAATCGCGGAACAGCCGGTCGTCCGCACGAGCCTGCTGGCGAGTTGGGCGCTGGCCCTCAGCCGGTGGGATAGGCTGCTGTGGCTAGTCCTGGCGCTGTCGATGCTCGCGGCGGCCTGGCTGTGGATGGTTGACCGGCGGCGTCCGCTGGCGCCCGTGGTGTAGAGGGTCGGGCGGCGCTAAGCCGGGACGAAAGACGAAGGACGGACGGCGAGGGACGAAGGGGGACTTGATCCTCGCCGTGATGCTGGGGGGACCAACCCGGCTTCTCATGGGTAGATCGAGAAGCCGGGTTTGTTGTTGTCGCCCTGCAAACGAGGAACTGGGCAAGGCCCTGGGGATGCGCCGGATCATTCTTCCCGGGCCAGGTTGTGCTTCATTTGACAACTGGCCTGACCGCGTGCTATACTTCCATTCAGAATGATTCCGGCTTCACCTTGTTGGGAGGTTTGGATGTGAATACGTCGGAGAATCATACCCGCGTCTTGCGCGAACAGGCCCACCTCCTGGACCTGGTGCTCGACGCCATCATCCTGCGCGATATGCAGGGCGCGATCATCTCTTGGAACCAGGGCGCCGAAAAGCTCTTTGGCTGGACAAGCGACGAGGCCCTGGGCAAACACGCCCACACGCTGTTACACACCCAGTTTCCACAACCGGTGGAGGCGATCGAAGCCGAGGCTCTGCGTGCGGGCCACTGGGAAGGTGAACTCGTCCATACCCGGCGCGACGGCACGCCCGTGGTGGTGACCAGCCGCTGGGCCGTGTGGCAGCCAGATCACGGCGCTCCCCTGGCCATTGTGGAGATCAGCACCGACATCACCGAGCGCAAGCAGGTCGAACGTTCGCAGCGCCTGCTGGCCGAGGCTGGTCCGGTGCTGGCCGCCTCCCTCGACGCTACCAGCCGGTTGGCCAACATCGCCCAGGTGGTGGTGCCGCTCTTGGCCGACTGGTGCATGGTACACATTACCGAAGAAGGCCAGACGATACAGCCCGTGGCCGTGGCGCACGCTGACCCACAAAAACTGGCACAGGCCAACGATCTGCTGCGGCGGGAGTCCTCCCGACCCGGACGCGCCGCCAGGGGCAGTCCATGTGCTGCGCACCGGCCGGCCGGAATTCTATCCGGAAGCATCGGATGAATTGCTCGCCGCCATCGCCCGGGACGCCGAGCAGATCGAGCTCGTGCGGTCGCTGGGCGTCAAGTCGGCGATGATCGTGCCACTCGTGACGCGGGGCCACACGCTCGGCACGATCACCCTGGTGGTGTCGGCCGAGTCCGGGCGCCAGTACACCGAGGTCGACCTGGCCCTGGCCGAAGAACTGGCCCGCCGCGCCGCGCTGGCGGTGGACAATGCACGGCTGTACGCCGAGGCGCAACAACTGAACGCCGAATTGGAAGAACGTGTGGTGCAGCGCACCGCCGACCTGCAAGCGGCTATTGCCCAGCTCGAGAACTCACGGGCGCAGTTGCTGCTCCTGGCCCAGCACGAGCAAATCAGACGCGAAGAAGACCGTGCCCGTATGGCCCGCGAGATACACGACGAGTTGGGCCAGGCCCTGACCGGCTTAAAGATGGATCTGGCCTGGCTACAAAAGCACACCCGCCCCAAACAGAAGGACCTGTTGCAGAAATTCCGAGACATGTCGGACCTGGTGGACACGACCATCCAGGATGTGCGGCGCATCGCCACCGAGTTGCGTCCGGGCATGTTGGATGACCTGGGACTGGTGCCGGCGATGGAGTGGCAGTTGCAGGAGTTCCAGAAGCGCAGCGGGATTCGCTGCAGATTCACTTCGAGTTTGGAGGAGGTGGCGTTGGACGCCGAGGAAACCACCGTCCTCTTTCGCATCTTGCAGGAGACCCTGACCAACGTGGCGCGCCATGCATCGGCCACCCGGGTGGAGGTTTCGCTGGATGAGGAACAGGGCTACGTCCGCCTCCGGGTTCAAGACAATGGGCGTGGCATCACGGAAAGCGAAGTGGAGGGCTCCAGGTCCTTTGGCTTGCTGGGAATGCGGGAGCGGGTCCTGCTACGCTCCGGCGACTTTCACATCCAGGGAACACCCGGCCAGGGAACCACCGTGGTGATCAAACTGCCGCTCATCAAGGGGCAGGAGGCTCTATGATACGAGTTCTCATCGCCGACGACCATGCGGTTGTGCGACAAGGGTTGAAACAGATTCTTGGAGACACGCCCGAGATGCTGGTCGCCGGCGAGGCGACCAACGGGCAAGAGGTCCTGGACAAGGTCCGGGCCGAAACGTGGGATGTGGTTGTTCTCGACATCTCGATGCCTGACCGCAGTGGGCTGGATATTCTCAAACAACTCAGGTCCGAGCGGCCCAAACTGCCGGTGCTGGTGTTGAGCATGTATTCGGAGGACCAATATGCGGTGCGCGTCCTGAAGGCCGGCGCCTCTGGCTATCTGACGAAGGACAGCGCGCCCGACGAATTGGTCAAGGCCATCCGCAAAGTGGTGAGTGGTGGGAGATACGTCAGCCCGTTCCTGGCCGAGAAACTGGCCTTTGAGATAGGGACGGACTCCAGCAGGTTGCCCCACGAGACCCTGTCCGACCGGGAGTTCCAGGTGCTGCGACTGATAGCGGCCGGCAAGTCCGTCACAGAGATTGCCGCGGAACTCTCCCTGAGTGTCAAGACCGTCAGCACCTACCGGGCGCGTATGCTGGAGAAGATGAATCTGGGAACCAACGCGGAGTTGATTCACTACGCCATTCAAAACCACTTGATTGACTGACCTCCCCCCTCGCTCCCCCATTCCTCTGCTCCTCCCGCAGGGGTGATGTAGGACAAACACTGACAGGCGAGCGAGCCTGTCGCCTACAACGGAATCAGACCTTCCACCGATAGACTTGAGCGTGCCAAGCGTGTACAATCTTGAGTGATGGACAAGCTCAAGGTTTTCATTAGCGACGATTCGGCCACTATACGGGAACGCCTGGTCACCATGGCGTTGGACCTGCCCGAAATAGCTGTGGTAGGGCAGGCCCAAGATGTGCCCGGGTCCTTGGACGCCATTCGCCAGACACGGCCCGACGTCGTGATCCTCGACATTCGCATGCCGGGGGGCAATGGCATCGAGGTGTTGCGCGAGGTGAAGAAGATGAACCCGGCCCCGAAAGTCATCATGCTCACCAACTATGCCTACGCCCAGTACCGAAAGAAATGCGAGGAAGCCGGCGCGGATTTCTTTCTCGACAAGTCCACGGAGTTCGACAAGCTCCCGCAAGCTCTGGAGCAGGTGCGCCAGGGTTTGCGGGCCGAGGCGGGCGCAGGCGGCTGAAGTCAGTCTCACGGCGCTCCAGTTAATTCGATCCTCTCGCAGGCAGAACAAGTTGATGTTCCCTATCAAACGTGCAAAGGAGAAAGCCATGACCGACAAAGACGAAGAGAAGGTAGCAGTCGAGGAAGAAGAGAAGAAAGCCAAGAAGGACAAGGGAAAGAAGGACAAGGGCGGGAAAAAGAAAGACAAGAAGAAGGATAAGAAGAAAGACAAGAAGAAAAAGTGATTTCGGCCAAGCACAGAGAATCCGTGGTTCCCAAATACTAAGAAAGGAGAGGACAAAATGATAAACCTGATTGTAGTGATCATCGTGGGGGCGATCATCGGCTGGGTGGCCAGCAGGATCATGCGGACGCGAGGCGGCCTGCTGGTCGATATCGTCGTGGGTATCGTGGGCGCCTTGTTGGCAGGCTATCTGTTTGGTCGCGCCACGCTCACCTCGGGCAGCTTTAGCCGTGGCGTCTCTGCTGTGGTCGTTGCTGGGCGCCGTCATCCTGCTGGCGGTTTTCAAGCTCATCTTCCGGGGACGCAGAGTGCTGGCAGTCATGCTGTGGCTGACACCGCTCGGGCGGTCTCCCCAGACTGAACCGCAGGAAGCAGTCCGGCGTGACAAGCGACCCGCGGGAGAGCATGTCACCCGGAGTCCTGGACGACCTGCTACGAGTCGGAACCAAATGAAACGATAGTCTTTGCTCAACCAAGCGAATCCGCACCCATCAGGTTGGGTGCGCAGCACCGATGATATAGGAGGTGTCCAATGTCACGCACGCTTACTGTCGCCGGACTGCTGGTTGATTCATGGCGCGACCAGTCGCCGCAAACGGAACCCAGCGAAATGAACCTGCCGGACGGCGCAATCCCAATCAGCCGGCTCCGCGGCACGTCCGACGACGTACCATCGACGCCACGCCTGATGAGCCTGATCGCGTTGGGCGCCGTGAAATGGAAGTCACGCTAAGGAGGAGTTACCATGAGCGAAAACTGGCAATCCAGAACTA
>CAVOXA010000013.1:0-31918 GCA_963700285.1 uncultured Chloroflexia bacterium
CTTCTTCTTCAGTGTGGTTACTTTGACATGGACGCCAGTATCGTCTAGCTTCAAAGATCGCATTGAGGAGTCGTGGGACGACCCTCTGTATTTCTCGATGGTGACGCCTCTCACGAGACCTCGCCCGTCAAACCATTTGTACAACCTGACCTCGCCCCTTGCCATGTGCGACTCTGCATCGGGTTTGGATATCTCAGGCAGCTCCTCACCGTCAGGATGGTCGTTATCCCGAGGTCGGACAGCAATCGGAAGAATGATTGGAGGATCAGATACTCCTCACTGGGCGGATACAGAACCGCCTAAGAGATGTGACCGAGTCGACTACGACGCGTGAGTATTTTCTGATCTTCATCTCCTGTTTCAGAAGTTCCTGAATGGTGTTTATCGTCATATCCGAAGGACCTTTCACGGATGTTTGTCTTATGTTCTCTGGCAGGTCTCTGAACATCACGACCCGCCTCTCAGTCGAAATATCCCTGACGGGGTCTTATCGTAGCTCAGAACGTCAGGCGTCCCATCGAAAACGAAGATCTTTGAGATGTCCCACCCGAACGAGGTCATGTTAGCCTTCACCTCGTTAGGGGGTTCGTCTATAGCCACGTACAGTACCTGTTCGCCGTTCATGGCGCCCTCCATGAGGAAACGCATGGCAATTGCAGTCTTGCCGGTGCCAGCTGTACCAGACACTATGTATGGCCGGGCGGGGATCAATCCGCCTTCAAGCATCTCATCGATGCCAGGTATTCCAATCTCGACTTTATCCTTAATCATTTCGAGCCCCAGCTCCGACACCCCCACTTGGACAACCCTGCGGGTTGCCCACATTCCCCACCGCCCCGGCGGGATTGCTGCGCAAGAAGAAGGCGCGCCGCCGGGCGGCGCGATGAGGTGAAATCAGGCTGCGATCCGGACCCCGCACCGCTGCCGGGGAATGCGCAACGGGAACACGCCGCTACTGCCATTGGGCGTGCAACGCAACACCTGGGCTCCGGAGAGCTGCGATGCGCGCGGAGGCGGCTGAAATCGCACCGCAAGGGTCCGAGTTTCCCGCCGATTTTCGATATCTGACGGAGACGGATCTGCCGGTCCGCATTCCTTCACCCGCACTCCGCGACGGTGGAAGGCGAACTGGTGCTTCTTCGACGAAGGGGATCGTGCCGCAGAGGCATGGGTCCCCCGGAGACGGCTGCAGATCAGAAACCACGCGGAGCGCAAACAGCCCGGGCCGACGGCTAATCGCCACCGGCCCGGAATGGAAGGGCACTAACTCACACTCGTAGCGCCATCATGGGGATGAACTAGTCTTACGCCGGCGCACCGAGCGAACCGCACCAAGTCCGAGAAGCAGGCCGAGCCCGGTCAGAACGGCCGAAGGAAGCGGAACGACCGCGTAGGTGAAGTCGTCGATCAACCACCAATTGGCGTCCCCGGATCCGATGAACCTCAGCTCATCGACCGGCCCGGAGAAACTGGCGGTCAGATAGTCGAAGCCGTCGAAGCCGAGCGACATGCTGGCCGAATCGACGAACGGACTCAGGTAGCCTTTGACTGTGATGGTCGTCGAGCTGAAGCTCCGGCCGAGTCGTTCTGCCCCCAGCCGACGAAATGGGCTCCCAAGAAATCGAACTGCGAACCTGTCGTCGTAACGGTCAGCGTGCCGTCGCCGTTGTACGCGGCATAGTCGCCCGACGGGAAATAGAATGAGTTGTTGTAGGTCGACCGGAAGTCGGCCTCAGGCTGCCAACTCCCAAGATGTACTCCATGCGAAACCTCCGTAGCTGGAGGCTCCTGCACTCGCGAACGTTTCCCAGGTCGCTGAAGTCGACAGCCCTTCGAAATCCAAGACTGTCGCGGCCTTAGCCGAGCTTGCTCCGGCCGCAAGCAGTGCAGCGACAACAACGAGAGTCGCCCCTATCTTCATGTTTCCTCCCTCACACCTGGTCAGCGTATGCCTGACCTGCCTCGCATGTGGGGCGCAACGTCAGGTCCGACCGGACCATGAACCGCTGTGCCCCTTCCTTGTCATCCATATTGGAGAATGGGGGCTCAGCTTTGCAGGAATCTTGTAAGTCGAGGCCCGAGAGGCACTTGAAGGCGATTGGGTCTCTGAAGCAGGGCAGTAGTGGGTATCGAGGGAAAATGTTGAGGGGCAACTGTTATGATCGGCTTAGCCCACGGCCACGACGATCTCCTCATCTCCGCCGCCCTCTGCTCTATCCTCGACCAGCAGGACTGGCCAGGCACCGGTACCGCCGAGATCATCCACCGCCAGGATCCGCTGGACGAAATCGACCACACGAGTTGGTAGCACTATATCAATGGGGGCGACCGGGGAGCCTCAGCCAGCAGAAACACAGAGTTCTCTCCACCTTCGGTCTGAATCCCAGAAGAAGAAAACACGGTCAAACTGAGTCGTATAGCGATTGTTGAGGGCAGACTCGGTCAGTTCCACCGAGTTCGGAAATCGAAGGTTGTCGGCGACCATCAATAGCCAAATCTCCGAGCACCTGCCGCGGTATTTCTCCAGCTTCTTCTCCTTTCCGTCAATCTTGGCCTGGATGTGCTGTTCAGTCAGCTCCGGGACGAACCCGGCGCTGGAACAGCACCAGCGATCTCCCTGTTTGGTTGCTCTCGTTGGTCGCTGGAGATACAACCGCGACACCTCTGTCGGCAGAGTGATCTGCTGCCGCGAAACACGCTTCAGCGTGAGCGATTTGCCTGGCTGGATCTTTGTCTCCCCTATGACGCTGACTATCTCCTGGGCAAGAGCTTCGACATTCTTCCTGGACAGGTGGCTTCTTGGATGGAAGCTGACCTGCACAAGCAACGGAAAACCGGCAGCCTTTTTCCATAGCTCGCTGGTGCGACTGACGATTTTCTGTGCCCAGTGATCCTGCGCCTGGGGTGAATAACCGTCTGGTGGCACAGGATGATAGACCTCGGTGTGCTCAACTCCGATAGTTCTGCAAGCGCCATCGATGAGAAAATCCGGGCTTTCATGCGTCTCGATCCTTCCCGGCGGAAAACCTGGGAAAACCTGTTTGAAGTGCTTCAGATGCGCAAGCTCACCTGCTTTGTTCACTGATCAAGGTTCCCTACGAGGAGCCGTGCAACAGACCTTTGGTTCAAGTTGCTTCCTGGTCGGCAAGAAAAGTCTTGCCCTGGCACCGCCTCCAACACAGCTCTCACGTGCAGTTTTCGGCGATGTCCAAGATGGTTTGGGGCTCCAACAGAAGAGGCTCCAGCTTCTCAGATAGCACGGAGATGCTCGTGATGGCATCCCACGCTTCAGTCGGCTTAACCTCCAATGACCCACCTGTGCTCACCTGTTTGTACAAGTGAGCCAACTTCGTGTTGCGCATCTGCCAGGCAGCAGCGCAGCGTTCAAGGCCACCATCAGCAACAAAGTCCTCATCAACGAACACGGGCAGGACTATTTGCAGGATCTTCTCTACTGGAGACAATCTCGATAGGTCCATTTGCCTCTTCAGCGTAAAACTCTTCTCCTGCTGCTCTCGGTTTCCCCCTTCCAGTAGCCGTTGCGTCCTCTCCCAGAATTGAACCACAGCGAACTCAAGGACCGTTGCTGCAGTTAGTACCGCCATTCGATAGTTCTCGGAGTACAGGAACTCCAAGGACGAGAGCAGAATCTCGGTCTCGGTTGACCATCCGTCATTGAGAAGTGCCTGTATCTCATCGAGTCGCTCTGGAAACCTGTGAGTCGAGTGTACCGCCTCCCACTTGCTTTTGAACACCCCCGCATGCTTGCCACCCAGGGCGTTGCTGACTTCGTACTCGATGTCAGCATCCCCAGTGAACGACGTCAGAGTGATGTCGCCAAAGGCGTCCAGCAAGAACTCCGTGTCGTGTCCGGCGAAGAGGTCATCCAAGACATGGTTGACCTGTATACCTCTATGCCGTTGTGCGGCCTGAATGTTCCGTGTCAGCAAACGACCTTGGGCCGAATCCCACGCAAGTGCAACTTTGCACGCTCTGCGAAACAGATTAACAGCTGCAAGGACTTGTGGAAACTGCTCTCTCATCTGGTCTTCCAGTTTCATGCGCTCTGCTTCCTGAGCTTCCTTGAGCGCAACACGTTCTCCTGACTCGATGAGGAGGTTGTCTGTGTCAACGAGTGGAGGTACTTCTAACTCAAAGATAGACAGGTCAACATCCAAGCCTATCTCAAACCGAATGTCGGTATAGGCGTGCAAATCGGCAACGTCATCCGTTAGTCCCAGGCTCAACCGAAAGACTGTGTCATCCGTCTCCACCCTGAACTCAGTGCCCACCTTGCCCTTCGCACTCAGGAAAAGGCAGAATGCTAGCAGTCTCTTATCGACAAGGTCTATCCGCCTAAGGTGAACCGTATGAACAACTGACATTTCCGCCCCCTAGCCTTGGCTATCAAGCTGCAGCGGCAGTCCGCGAAGATCGTGATTGTCCGCTATATGCTCAAGAGCCAGTCATGATCCACGGTGACCTGCTCAATCTCAACCTTCTCGGTCCGAACACCTAGAGCCAAGTCCTGCAACTTGTCGACCAGTTGGTCTCCGTCAATCAGATCAATGGCAGGAGCACCATCTCTCGTGGCCTCTCTCACCGCCTCCTTGGAGAAAGTCCCCGTCGTGATCAGGAGTCCTTTGTCAGCACGCCCCACCATCGCGCCGCGGAAGTCACGCACCTCTCCAGCACCCACTGTACCCTGCCATCGCTTGCACTGAAAGATCACGTGGAAACTCAGCAGACCGCCGAGTCTCATGATACCCTTCCCGTCGATGCCTCTGTCTCCACTCCTCCCGGTGACTTCCACCTGGACAAATCCGGACTCTCGCAGCATCCTTTGGGCCAGTCGTTCAAAGGCAGACGCGTCCATCTGGATCAACGTACTCAACAGATCCTCGCGCCAAGACTCGGCAGCCTCGGCTTCGCCCAGCTCTTCCTCGGCTGACGCCTTGGCTTCCCTCATCAGCTCTCGAACTACGCGGACGACATCCTTCTCATCCACGGTCTCGACCTTTCTGCCCGCTTGGGCTAGTGCCCAGACGCCTCTGGTCGAGTTTTCAAGCACACCATACTTCTTCAAGTAGGTACGAGTCCATGCCAGCCGGTAGTCAATCTCTGTCATACCGCCTTTTTCGGGGTTGTGCAAGACCTCCAGCTGTTCATCTGTGAAGCCGGCGATCTCTGCAACCTTGTCGTTGATCTCCTCGATGGTGCCGGAGCCCCCAAGTTCCCGAAGTGCCTGGATCACGGGGTTCATCATTGAGTCGTATGTCGGCATCGCAACCATGCTCACGTCACCGCCTTTCCAACAGGGCGCAAAGAGGGCCAGACCTGCGTCCTGTTTCTAGCTGATCCTGTATGTAGGGGTTTAGCTCCGAGTATAACATAAACCAGCACGGCTGTCTACTTTCTGTAGTCTCAGTAGATCCAAATTTCATGGTATAGGCACTGCCGGTGCGACGATTTCATGAACGCAACCGTATCGATGCTCTATCGCCCGAACGATGAATCTCGCAAAGCGAGTTAGCGAAAACCGCCGGGTGTCCAGCTGTCGACGCCCAGGTCGCGGCACTTGTGTGTAGAGCCAACGCAGATGCAACCAAACGTTCAACAAAAAGAAGCTCAGGCCGATCAGCACAAAGCGCAAAGCCGGGTTCTTGGAGGTCGTCCAAGCTCGAACTTGGCCAGCGCAGCGATAGCTGGTTTCCACACCGAACCGACGACGATACGAGCGGCGTGCTTGGCGCGGCGTCAGGTCAAGGTTGATCAGGATAAACAGCAACCAGCCAGCGCGTCGTTTCATCCGTCCTGTCCGTTTGGCCGTGGAGAAGACCCGACAGACGGCTACCTCAGCCGTGAACTGCTTTTTCTCTGCGGTATTGCGGAAGGTGTGCGTCGTACGGTAGCTCTTGTTACCCTGACACAAAGCACGAGTGCCGCCTGTACGACCGCGGATCGTACAGGCGATGAGAGCGGGCGTCCCGCTCTGCTCGAGATAGGTCTGGACATCGATACCGGCAAAGCCTTTGTCCAAGAACAAGCATTTTATGCCTATTCCAATCTCCTTAACGCGCTCCAGCAGTGTCTTCAAGACACCGACGATGCTGTCGGTGGGCAGAAAGAAGTGAAGGGCCAGGGTCACCCGCAGCCCGCGCTGGATCACGTAGGCGGTGGCAATCCGGTAGAAGCGGGTCGTGCCGTCCTTGGCTCGGCTGCGAACCCACAGCCCCTCTTCTTGAGATGTCTTGCCGTAGTAGGGCCGGTCATGCAGGTCGATGGCCATGTCCTGGGCCTGACGCCACAGGCGTTTCGGAACTTGAGCCGCCAACGCCTCATTCAGGTTGCGTTCCAGTTCTGGCAGTCGCTCGGTCGTCAGTTGCTCGTTCAGATATTGGCGAACGGTCTCAGCACCAGGTCCACTGCTCAACTCAGCACAGGCAGATTCGATCGTGCACTGCCGGGCGGCTGCTGTCAACAGGATGTTCAGCAGGTCGTCCGTTGTACATTTGTAGCCCTCTGCCTGCAACGGCAGATGAGCCTGAAGACCTTGGCGTGCGTGTTCCAACACTTGATTAGCCGTCAACTTTGGTGTATCATTCATCCTGGGCTTGCTCTCCTTGAATTGTTTGTTCGCAACTTACAGTTTACAAGGATTGGGCAAGCCCATCAACTTTTATGTCCGTAAATGCATTATGCCCACAAAATTGGATCTACTGAGTCTCTCCTCATATTACGACTCCGAAGCAACTTGACATGCTAGGACAAGTGTCGTATAATGCTAGCGAACAACTGTTCGCAACATCTGTTCTACGGCACGGAAGCGGAGACCATGCCACCAGACCAGCCGTCACTGAAAACCCGCCTGGCCCACGCCCTCTTCGGCGACATAATCCAGACCGCCGTCGCCGAGGCCACTGCCGCCATCTCCGTCCGCGTCGACGACGCCCCCGGCTGGAACCGCCTCGCCCCCGCCGGCCCCCACGACCGCGACTTCGCCGAGTGGTACCAGGACCAGGAAGACGCCCTCGAAGCCTGGCGCAAGAACTTCTCATGGTCCGCCGCATCGTCACCCTGGCCCGCTCCTACGTCCTCGGTGCCGGGCGGCGGAGTCACCATCAGCAGCGACCACGCCTACCTCCAGTCCTTCGTCGCCGCCTTCGCCGCCCACCCCAAGAACCGCCTGGCCGAGCGCTACGGCCCCATCTGCGACGAGCTCACCCGCGCCGGCGAGATCTTCCCCGTCCTCTTCACCAACCGCGTCGACGGCATGAGCTACCTCCGCTTCGTCCCCGCCACCCAGATCCACCACATCGAGACCGACCCCGACGACTACGAGACCGAACTCGCCTACCTCGGAACCTCGCAGCACCGATCGAACCTCGAACCCAAAACGCTGGCTCGGCGTCGACAACCCCGCACGCCTGGGAAGTCTGCCACAGACGGAACCCTGCCCGCCCGTCATGCTCCACTTCGCCGTCAACCGGCCCATCGGCGCCACCCGCGGCGAGGGCGACCTCGCCCCCATCCTCCGCTGGGCGCTGCGGTACTCCAACTGGCTCGAAGACCGCGTCCGCCTCAACCGCGTCCGCACCCGCCAGCTCCTGCTCGAGATCGATCCGACTAGCGGTCGCCGACGACACCCGCGTCGCCGAGCGCAAGCGCCAGGTCGAGACCGAAGACCCCGTCCGCGCCGGCATCTACGTCCACGGCCCCGGCGAAGAGGTCACGCGCCCACTCGCTCGACATAAACGCCGACGACGCCGCGACCGACGGCAAGCAGCTCCGCCTGGCCGTGGCCACCGGCGCCAACACCGCCCTCCACTACCTCGGCGAGGGCGAGGCCACCAACTATGCCACCGCCCGCGAGATGGGCGAGCCCACCGCCCGCTTCTACACCGAGCGCCAGGCCGAGCTGTCCCGCATGCTCACCCGCCTGGTCCAGGTCGCCTACGACCGCAAGGTCGCCCTGGGCCTGGCCCGCAAGCCTGCCAGCGAGGACTATGGCATCACCGTCGCCGTCACCGAGACCGCCCGCGCCGACAACGCTGCCCTGGCCGAGGCCGCCCGCGACATCGTCCAGGCCCTGTCCGACATGCGCGCCCAGGGCTGGATCGACGACGCCACCGCCATCCAGCTCGCCTTCAAGTTCGCCGGCGAGCCCATCCCCCAGGAGGAGATCGAGCGCATCCTTGAAGCCTGTGGCGAGCGAAGCGAAGCCAACCCTGCCCTGGACCGTAGCCAAGAGCCAGCCGCCGATGAACCCGAAGCCTGACCCGCCGCCCGAGGAGGAACCGCCCGATGAACCACCCGTCCCGATCCCGTTCCCCTGGTTTCCCTGGTACCCGTGGCCACCGGGCACCCAGCCGCCGCCCAGCCTCCACCTCGAGTACCACAACGCCAACCCCAACCCGCGCCGCGTCTGCGGCATCTGCCAGGCCGACATCGGCAAGGTCTTCCGCCTCGAAGACGCGCCCAGGCTGCCCCGCCACCCGCACTGCTACTGCTTCTACGTCGTCACCGACGCGCCAGTCACCAAGGAAGGAAACACGCCCATGACCGGCCGCGCCGAGCCAGCTTGCACCGGCCATCTCCCCATCTCCCCCTCACCCCCTCGCCCCATCGAACCCTGACCTCGGCCTCAACCCTTAGCGCTGCAAGGCGCCTCATTATGCCCAAAGACGCCCCGATCCAGAGCGAACAATCCGAAAATCCCGCCAGCCCGATACCCCTGCCAATCAGGCCCACGCACGCACCGGGTCATCCACGAATGTTGGCCACGAATACACGAATGGTGGCTGTGGGGCACAATCGATTATTCCCGGTTAATTCGTGTGAACAGGGCTACCGAGGGTAACTACCGCACTGTTATCATTTCAAGTTGACAAAAATACACTGAATACGTATAATTAGCCTTGTTTTACTTTGTCGCCAGCCCAGGCAGTTTAGCGAGCCTGGATAGCATCCACTGAGGAGCAGGAAGGACGGAATCATGACCCGCATTTCCACCGCTTGCATTGGACCCTTGCTCGCGCTGACCCTGATCGTCACCGCTGTCGTGGGCCCCATCAACCGCCGGGCCGCTCTGGCCCATCAGGGGCCCCAGCGTACCACGCCGGCCGTGGAAGCTCCAGCTCGCCCCGCGAATCCCAGTCCTGAGGCCCTATTGCGGACACTGGACCAGATGCCTCTCAGCTTCGAGGCCAATCAGGGTCAGTTCGCCACGCCTGTGCATTTTACCACCCGCCAGGCTGGCGGCATTTTCTTCTTCACTACCCACGAGATGGCGGCGGTGTTCCGCCGGACAACGTCCGACTCTGCTCTAGCGGAGGATCTGGAGATAGAGGGCGAAGGGGAGGGGTCGTTGCCGTACCTTGAGTCCGAAACCCTCGCCCTCAAGGTCCACTTTCTTGGCGCCTCCCCCACGGTCGAGATAGAGGGACTGGACCCTCTGCCCGGCAGGGTTAACTACTTCAGCGGCAGCGACCCAGTCCACTGGCAACAGGCCGTGCCCACCTACGCCACCATCCTCTACCACAATCTCTATCCCCACACTGACCTGCGCTACTCCGGCGTGGGCGGCCGGCTCAAGTACGACTTTCTCCTGGACCCAGGGGCCGAGGTAGACCGCATTGCCCTGGCCTACACCGGGGTGGAGGGATTGGAGCTCAACGGCGCGGGCCAACTGCAGGTCAGGACCGCCTGGGGCACCCTGGTGGAAGATGCCCCCCTCGCCTGGCAGGAGGGCGAGGCGGGGCGCCGCGAGCCGGTCGCCGTGCGCTACCGGCTCCAACCAGGTGACATTGTGGGCTTCCAGGTGGGCGCCTATGATCCTGCCCGGCCTCTGGTGATCGACCCCACGCTCCGCTACGGCACCTATGTCGGAGGCGGCAGTGTTGAGCACGGCCGCGACATTGCGGTCGATGGCGAAGGGAACGTTTTAGTCACTGGCTCCACCCAATCCTCCGACTTTCCCACAACGGCCGGGGCCTTCGACCGCAACCGCGCCGCCGGCCAGGACGTCTACGTCCTCAAGCTGGCGGCGGACGGAAGTGGTCTGCTGTTCAGCACTTTTGTAGGGGGTAAGGAGAGCGAGTCGGGCTTTGGCCTGGCCCTGGATGGCGATGGGAATCCCGTGGTCGTCGGCTGGGCCTGGTCCTCGGACTTTCCCACTACTTCCGGGGCTCACGACACCAGCTATGGTGGGAACAGGGACGCCTTTGTGTTCAAGCTGTCGGCCGACGGCAGCAAGCTGCTGTTTAGCACCTTTGTAGGCGGTAGTGAGCGCGACGCCATCTATCCGGTGCAGGTTGATGGCGACGGGAACGTCATCCTCACCGGCTATACGCTTTCCACAGACTTTCCCACAACCGCTGGGGCCTACGATGGCACCCACAATGGTGACAAGGAGATCATCGTCTGTAAGCTGTCCCCAGATGGGAGCGAGCTGCTGTTCAGCACCTTTGTTGGAGGCAAGCACATGGACCTTGGCCGCCACATTGTCCTCGACAGCGCGGGCAACTATGTCGTCACTGGCTACACCTGGTCCTCCGACTATCCCACCACCCCTGACGCCTATGACCGCACCCACGGTGGGGGAGAGCGCGACATGTTCCTCCTGAAACTGTCCGCTGACGGAAGTACGTTGCTGGCCAGCACCTACGTCGGGGGCAGCGGTGATGAACGCGGCCGTGGCTTGGCGCTGGATGGGCAGGGCAATCCCGTCATCGCCGGCTATACCAGCTCCTCCAATTTCCCCACCACGCCTGGCGCATACGACACCACTTACGGTGGCGCATACGACATCTATGCCCTCAAGCTATCGGCCGACGCCACCACGCTACTGTACAGCACCCTGGTCGGCGGCAGCCAGAACGACTATGCCCGCGGGATGGATATGGACGCCTCGGGCAACATCTTTGTCGTTGGGGATTCCTACTCGAGCAGCTTTCCCACCACCCCTGATGCCTTTAGCACCAAAGGCAATGGAGGTCTGGACGCAGTTGTCCTGAAACTGTCGCCGGATTTTAGTTCCCTGCTTTACAGCACCTTTGTGGGGGGCAGCGGTGAGGAGCAGGGACACGAACTGGCGCTAGACGGGAAGACCGGTGTCGTGATCACCGGCCACACCAAGTCCAGCAACTTTCCCACCACCTCCGGCGCCCATGATCGCACCTACAACGGCGACCAGGACCTGTTCGTCTTCTACCTCGACGGGCTGACCGGGCAGGGGCACACTTTGACTGTAAACGTCTCCGGCAGCGGCACCGTGACCAGGGACCCGCACAAGTCCGCCTATCAACCCGGAGAGCAGGTCAAGCTGACGGCCAGCCCCAGCCCGGGCTGGGGCTTCTCCGGCTGGTCGGGCGACCTCTCCAGCAGTGCCAATCCGGCTACCCTCACCATGGATGGCAACAGGTCCGTTACCGCCACCTTCACTCAGAATCAATTCACCCTCTCTGTCAACGTCTCCGGCAGCGGCACCGTGACCAGGGACCCGCACAAGTCCGCCTATCAATCCGGAGAGCAGGTCAAGCTGACGGCCAGCCCCAGCCCGGGCTGGGTCTTCTCCGGCTGGTCGGGCGACCTCTCCAGCACCGCCAACCCAGCCACCCTCACCATGGATGGCAACAAGTCCGTCACCGCCACCTTCACCCAGGACCAATACACCCTCTCCGTCAGTGTCTCTGGCAGCGGCTCGGTGGCCAAGTCGCCCGACCAGGCGGGTTACCACCATGGCGACCAGGTCCAACTCACTGCCAGCCCCAGCGCCGGCTGGACCTTCACTGCCTGGTCCGGGGACCTGACTGGCGCCGAGAATCCGGCCACCCTCACCATCGACGGCACCAAGTCCGTCACCGCCACCTTTGGCCAGAATGGGTACACGCTGACCGTGAACGTCGATGGCAGCGGTTCCGTGAGCAGAGCCCCGGAGCAGGCCATCTACGTGCTCGGCGAAGAGGTGCAGCTCAGCGCCACCCCAGATCCTGGCTGGTCGTTCTCCGGCTGGTCCGGCGCCCTGACCGGCGCTGAGAATCCGGCCACCGTCATCATCGGCGGCGACGAGATCGTCACGGCTGCCTTCACTCAGAAAGAGCACACCCTGACTGTGAGCATCACCGGCAGCGGGGACGTGACCAAGGCGCCCGATCAGGCCAGCTACCATTACGGCGACCAGGTCCAGCTCACCGCCAGCCCCGGCGCAGGGTGGCTCTTTGCCGGCTGGTCCGGCGACCTCTCCGGTGGTGACAACCCGGCCAGCCTAACCATCGACGGCGACAAGGTCGCAACCGCCATCTTTGGACAGACGTGCCACACCTTGAGCACGGAGGCCAGCCCCGAGGAGGGCGGCTCAATCAGTGTCGACTATGACCCCAATTGCGACGACGCTGGCGTCGCCAAGTACGTTATTGGCACCGTCGTCCAACTGACCGCCAGCCCTGCCCCGGGCAGGTTCTTTAGCCACTGGAGCGGCGACGTCACAGGAAACGCCAATCCCACCAGCCTGTCTGTGAGCGCGGATGCCTCGGTCCTTGCTCACTTCCAGGAGACGCAGATCCTATTCCTGCCCATGCTCCTGACGGGGCCATATTCGCTGTCATTCCCTTGACTCCAGATCCACTCAAGAAAGACTGGGCCAGTCTGTTTCCCGTTCCGCGGGCAGGTGACTGTGTATACACTACCGGGATCAGGTTCAAGGTACAACCGAATGGCATGCAGGCCCATTTCAAGGTTCCTCCCTACGAATGCTCTATGCTACCACAGAACCGCGAGGAACAGCAAAAGGACCGCCTGGAGCGCCTGGAGCGGTCCGCCGGCTTCATGCACTTGTTTTGGTCTTGTCGATGATGGCTGACGCAAAGCTCGCATTGTTGTTCACCTGGAGCCGGTAGCGGTTTGCCCCCTGTGTTGCAGGCCATTCAAAGATGGGTCTTTCTCATGGCTCCTGCTGCCATTCACGGGGGATGAAGGCTCCGGCGCCGGCCCATAGTTCGCTGTTGGTCCTGTGAAGAAGAGCATATCATCAACGGCGGTCAGTTTCTTGGGCCATGAGTCTTCTTCAAAATAGTACAGACACTTTGTCGGCACTGTACCGGAATCGGTGCCATCGCTCCCCCAGAGCTGAGTTGATCTGCTCTTGACAGATTCGAACGTTTGTGCTACAATAGACGAGTAGAGAGGCATGACAGTGCCAATGTGCTTGCTGCTAGACAGTCATGCAGGAGAGAATTGACCCGAACACGCTCCCCATCCCGATGTTGAACCCGAAACAAAAAGATCCCGATGCCCGGGTGCCATCTGTTGTTGTCGCCTTTCTCAACATCAGCAACATGATCCTTCAACGTGATACATGAGACCAGCACAAGTATCCTTTTTAACCGCAGTGTGGTATAATCCCGCCTATTCTGCGACCCCCTGCCGGCCTGCCTTGAGGGCACGAGCAGAGGGCCACAAGTACCGGACCAACGCATGACCACAAAAAAAGCACCCAGTCATATGCCCGACACGGAGCCGACCCTTCGCCAGATGTTGGCCCTATGGCTTCCCCTGGCCGCCAGCATCGCCATGATGGTCCTCGAACCCTCCGTCATCAACATCGGCTTGGGACGTACAGCCGATGCTGAACTGGCTCTGGCTGCCTATGGCGTGGCTTTCAGCCTCGCCCTATTGGTCGAAGCGCCCATCCTCATGCTCCTCGACGCCTCGGTAGCTCGGGCCACGGACCGGGCGGCCTTTGGTCTGATCCGGCGTTTTGCCCTGGCTCTCGGGCTCATTGTAACTGCGATCGGATTGGTCGTCTCACTCAGCCCTCTCTATGTGCTGATAGTCGAAGGGCTGATGAACATCCCGACCAACATTGCCGCCGAGGCCCGTCCGACCTTGCAGATACTTGCCTTTTGGTCTCTGCCCATCGCCTGGCGACGGGCCAACCAGGGTGTGCTGATCCGCTTGCGAAAGACGACCAGCATCAGCGTGGCCACCGCTGTCCGCCTGGTCACCCTGGCTGTGGCCCTATTCCTGGGCATGTCTCTTCTGCCTGAGCAAGGGGCGGTGGTGGCTGGCTTGGCCATGGTGCTCAGTGTCACCGTCGAAGCAGCCCTCATCACTGTGTCTGTGCAGTTTGTGCTCCGGTCCGGTGATCTCCCTGCAGACGCTTCCGAAACCGATCAACCTGCCCTCACCTTGCGCGGGCTCTGGCGCTTCTACCGGCCCCTGGGTACGACGACGATTCTGCGGCAGACGACCCGGCCCGTGCTCAACGCTGGCATCGCGGCCGCCAGTCTGGCCGTCGCCTCCCTGGCCGCCTGGCCCGTGGTCTGGGGTTTTGCCATGCTGATCACCGGTCCGGCCTGGAGCTTGCAGCAACTCACCACCGCCCTTGCCACGGACCAGATCGCCTATCGCCGCGTGCGCCGCTTCTCGCTGAGCTTGAGCGTGATCATGGCCCTCACCTTGGGCCTGGTTGCTTTTACGCCGCTCTATGGCATGGTGATGGGCGGCATCTACAATCTGTCGCCCGAACTTCAGGCGCTGGCGCGGCCGGCCATGCAGCTCCTGGTCATCTATCCCCTGGTGATGGGTTCGCAGTCTCTGCTCCGTGGCGTGCTCATCCGTACGGGCCGTACGGGAGCGGTCCGGTCAGCGATGACGGCCAACGTCCTGACACTCGCCGGGATGGTACTGGTGGGCATCGTGTTCCTGTCACCCACCGGCGTACTTCTGGCCGCCGGCGCCACGCTGGCCGGAGCCCTGGTAGAATTGGCCTGGCTGCGCTGGAGGGCCTAGTGCATGCTCGAGACTGATGGTTTGAATGCACAGGTCGCGCCGGCCTGGAAGAGCCAGCGCTATGCCTGAAACCACAAGACTATGGCTAGCACCGCCTGTTTCACGGCGGTGCGGTCCTGCCTTCGGAAGACTCCTTCCCTGGCGGTATGGACAAATGGCCCTGCAACGGCTATAATACCCACACGAACCTTCGTTCTATAGGGGGAAACGATGCCCGATTTTCAGGTTGTCTCTGATTTCCAGCCGATGGGCGATCAGCCGCAGGCCATTGATCTACTGGTCGACGGCTTGGGCCGGGGCTATCAACATCAGACACTGCTAGGCGCCACGGGAACCGGCAAGACCTTTTCCGTGGCCAAGGTCGTGGAACGGACCCAGAAACCAACGCTGGTGATGTGCCACAACAAGACGCTGGCGGCCCAGCTCTACTCCGAGTTTCGCCAGTTCTTTCCCCACAACGCAGTCGAGTATTTTGTCTCCTACTATGATTACTACCAGCCGGAAGCATATCTCCCTCGCACGGACACCTACATCGAGAAGGATGCCGACATCAACGAAGAGATCCAGAAGCTTCGCCTGGCCGCCACGGAAGCCTTGATGACCCGGCGCGATGTGATCATTGTCGCCAGCGTATCGGCCATCTACAGCCTTGGTTCGCCCGAGGAGTATGGGCGTGAGGTGGTTGAACTGCGTATGGGGGAAACCCGTCGCCGTGCCTCGGTACTGCGCCACCTGGTGGCCATCCACTACGACCGCAACGACGTGGCCTTCAAGCGCGGTACCTTTCGCGTACGTGGCGATACGCTGGACATCTTTCCGGCTTACCGTGACACGGCCATGCGGGTCGAATTCTGGGGCGATATGGTGGACCGCATCACCGAGATCGACCCCCTCACCGGCGAGATCCTGGACGAACGGCAGTCGATCCAGATCTACCCGGCCAAGCACTTTGTCACCCGTGCCGAGGAGATGACCGAGGCCATCAAGAACATCGAGGCCGAACTGGAGGAGCGCCTGGCCGAGCTTCGCGCCCAGGACAAGCTGCTGGAGGCCCAGCGCCTGGAGCAGCGTACCCTGTACGACATTGAGATGATGCGCGAGATCGGCTACTGCTCGGGCATCGAGAACTACTCCCTGCACCTCAGCCACCGCGAGACCGGCGCCGCACCCTGGACCCTGATCGACTACTTTCCCGACGATTATCTGCTGGTCCTCGACGAAAGCCATATGACGGTGCCGCAGATCCGCGGCATGTACAATGGCGACCGGGCGCGCAAGGAGGTGCTGGTCGAACATGGCTTTCGCCTACCCTCGGCGCTGGACAACCGGCCCTTCCAGTTCCGCGAGTTTGAGGAGCGCATCAACCAGGTGATCTATACCTCGGCCACGCCGGGGCCCTACGAACAGCAGATGTCAGCTCAGGTGGTTGACCAGATCATCCGTCCCACCGGTCTGGTGGACCCGGAAGTGATCATCAAGCCGACCAAAGGGCAGGTGGATGACCTGCTCGGCCAGATCCGCAAGCGGACGGAGCGGGGCGAGCGGGTGCTGGTAACGACCCTGACCAAGCGGATGGCCGAGGATCTGGCGGACTACCTGGCCGAACTGGGCATCAAGGTTCACTACCTCCACTCGGAGATTCAGACCTTGGAGCGCGTAGAGATCTTGCGTGACCTGCGCCTCGGCGTGCACGATGTGGTGGTAGGCATCAACCTGTTGCGCGAGGGCCTGGACCTTCCGGAGGTCTCGCTGGTGGCCATCCTCGATGCTGACAAGGAGGGTTTCTTGCGCTCTGACACGGCCCTCATCCAGACCATCGGGCGAGCCGCCCGGCACGTCAACGGCCAGGTAATCATGTACGCGGACCGTACCACGGACTCGATGCAGCGGGCCATTGATGAGACGAATCGCCGCCGGGCCGTCCAGGAGAAGTATAATGAAGAACACGGCATCAGCCCCGAGAGCATCGTCAAAGAGGTTCGCGATCTAACCGACCGAGTGCGCATGGTGGCAGAGGAACGGGCAGAATACCGCCTCACAGGCGATCTGCCCCAGGCTGAAGTCACCTACCTGATCGGCGAGCTGGAGGCGCAGATGAAGCAGGCTGCCGCGAACCTGGAATTCGAGAAGGCAGCCCTGCTCCGCGATCAGATCTTTGAACTGCGCAAGCAGTTGGAGGACGAGGCCGTGCCCGAGTGGGAGCGGATCTGGAAAGAGAGCCGCAAGCGGTAGGCTTGAACCAACTTGCGCCTGTTACCAACCCTGGCCCACCTCCTGCGAAGATGTCTCGACCTGAACCTCATCCGAGCTATGGTTCACAGATCCCTGGCCAGCCACAGCCCTGGAATTCCGGTTGTCTCACCCCTAGGCTGCTTGAAGGACGGCCCTGGCCGCATCCAGCGCTTGGTCAATGTCTTCAGCCGTGATGCCATAATGGGTCACAGCGCGAAAGCGACTGCCGCCTATGGCCCCGACCTTGACCCCTCGCGCTGCCAGGCCGGCATGGAACCTTGCTGGCTCAGGGCCTTCGGGCGCTGTCTCAAAGATGACGAGGTTGGTCGGGACCCGGTCCAGGTCCAGCACGATGCCGGGCAAAACGGCCAGCCCCTCCGCCAGCTTGTGGGCGTTGGCCTGGTCCTCAGCCATGCGGTCGACCATGGTTTCCAGGGCCACGATACCGGCTGCAGCAAGCACGCCTGCCTGTCGCATGCCGCCTCCCAGCAGCTTGCGCTGCCGCCGTGTTTCCGCGACGAACGGCGCCGGGCCGCACACCAGCGCTCCCACCGGCGCGGCCAAACCCTTGGATAGGCAAAACGTTACCGAATCCGCATCGAGGGTGAGGTCAGCCACGGGTACGCCCAGCGCTACGGCCGCGTTAAACACCCGCGCCCCATCCAGATGGACGGCCAGGCCATGGCGGTCCGCCAGGGCGCGGACCTGGCTCATGTACGCAGGGGTGAGCACGGCCCCGCCGCAGCGGTTATGCGTGTTCTCCAGGCAGATGAGCCGGCTGTGGGGATGATGCGGGTTGTCGGTCGGCCGGATAGCCGCTTCGATGTCGGCGAGGTCAAGCGTGCCGTCGGGCTGGTTGGGCACCGTCCGGGGGTGGATGCCGCCTACGGCAGCAGCACCGCCCGCCTCAAAAAGAAAAGTGTGGGCCATGTGGCCCATGATCGCTTCCTGGCCCCGCTGGCAGTGGGCCAGCAGGCAGACCAGGTTGCCCATGGTGCCGCTGACCACGAACAGTCCGGCCTCCTTGCCCATACGTTCGGCCGCCATTGCTTCCAGGCGATTGACTGTGGGGTCTTCACCCATCACGTCATCGCCAAGTTCGGCCTCGAACATGGCCTGGCGCATGGCGGGGGTGGGCAGGGTTACTGTGTCGCTCCGCAGATCGATGAATCTCGAAGGCTCCATTGCGTTCTTCCTCCTATGTTGAAGGGACTGGCGTTCTTCCAGGGGCATTGTACTGCAACATCAACAAGTTGGCAAGAAACCCACGCCCACAGCATCCATTCGGCCCCGAGCTGTCATTCCCGCGCAAGCTTGGCCCGAGTAGATCTACCCTCCGGGAGTTGCACCTTGGGAACCAACCGGTTTCAATCGGTCATTCTCCGCATGCTCCTGGCGGGAATCCACGTGAGCCCGGCCTCCAGCAACCTGAAACCTGGACTTTTCGGATCAGATGCGCTACAATCCGACAGCGAACGCTGTCAAGGAGGCAGCGCCATGGTTGCTGCAAGGCAGAAAGTCATGTACTCTCCAAGGACGCCCCTTTGAGCGATAGCTTGCCGAATATACGCGGGTCTGCCCGTACGACCACCTGGCGTCTGGTAGCAGCCGGGATGGCGCGCCTATTCCTCAACACAGCGCTGCGCATGGGCTACCCATTTGCGCCAGCGCTCAGCCGTGGACTGGGTGTGCCGCTCACCTCGATGACCTCGGGTCTCGCCCTCAGCCAGTTGACCGGCTTCTTTGGTATCATTACTGGGCCCATGGCCGATGGCTGGGGCCGGCGACGGATGATGCTCGCCGGGATGACCATGCTTGCTGGCGGCATGCTGGTTGCGGCAGCCCATCCAACCTTTGTGACCGTGCTGATGGCCCTCTTTCTAGCTGGATTGGGCAAGACCTTCTTCGACCCGGCGCTAAAGGCCTACGTCGGCGATTGGATTCCCTACGAACGCCGGGGGCGGGTCATGGGCGTTCTCGAGTTCTCCTGGGCAGCGAGTCTGCTGTTCGGTATCCCACTCGTCGCCCTGTTGATAAGCCGCTTTGGATGGCGGTCTCCTTTTTTTCTCCTGGGTGCTGCCGGCCTGGTGAGTGCAGCCTCCATACTATTGCTGTTCCCTCGGGGACGCCTGCGGGCGCAGTACTCGGGAGTCGCGGCAGGCCTTCTCAGTGCCTGGCAGCACCTGGCTGGCGAACCGGCGGCCCTCTGGGTACTTGCTTCCAGTGTGTTGGTCGCCGCAGCCAACCTCGCTCTCTTTGTCGTCTATGGCGCTTGGATGGAGCAGTCTTTCTCCTTGAGCATTGTTGCGCTTGGAACGACCGGCTTGCTCATTGGCCTCAGCGAGTTGTTGGGCGAAAGCCTCACCGCCTTAACCTCTGACCGGATCGGTCTGAAGCACGCGCTCCTCATCGGCTCGGCCCTCCTGGTCGGCAGTTACTGTCTGTTGCCCTGGTTTGGCCACAGCCTGTCGATGGCCCTGGCGGGCTTGTTCATCGTCTTTGTCTGCTACGAGTTCGTGGTCGTCACCGCAATGTCCCTATCCACCGAGATACTGCCTCATGCGCGCGCGACGATGATATCGGCGCTCATTGTGGCCAGTAGCCTTGGCCGTGCGGTGGGCACCGCTGGTGGGGCACTGGTCTGGGAGGAGGGCGGGCTGCTGGCAATCAGTATCGTCGCAGCAGTGATCACGGCGTTCAGCTTGTTGTGTTTGGTCTGGGGGCTGCGCAATTGGCACCCCGAGAGCGCACTCTCTCCCCCGGAGCCTGGGGGTCTCGAGGAGGATCTGGAATGACCGATATTCTCATCAAGAATGGCACCATTGCCACAATGGATCAGCAGGCTAATGTCTACCAAAACGGCAGCCTGTACGTCAAGGATGGCAGGATTGTCGCGGTAGGAGAGCAAGTGGATGTCTCTGGCAGTCCGGATCACATCATTGATGCGGAACACAAGGTCGTTCTCCCCGGCTTTGTGAATGCCCACGCCCACCTCCAGCAGTACTTTCGGGGCGTCTATGAGCTGGTCGGCGAGTTCTACAAGGTCAATCTTCCCCTGGAAGGGTACCGCCGTCCCGAAGACATGGAATACCTGGGCCTCGCCTCTTGCGCCGAGTTCATCTATGGCGGCTGCACCACGGCCATGGTCATCTATACGTACCCTGACGGTTTTGCCAAGGCCGTGGAACAAGCCGGAAACAGGGTCATCCTGGCTGCCGACATCGAAGAGGTTGATCTCGACCGGCTGGGGCAAGGTGTCTATGAGTATCTGCCTGAGAAAGGAGAGGCTGCCTTCGAGCGTGCCCAGGACCTTTACCGAAACTGGCATGGGAAAGCAGGTGGCCGCATAACCACCATCATGGCGCCCAAAGCTTCGGATCTGGCTCGGGCCGAAACCTACCTGAAATGCCAAGAGTTTGCGCAGAGGCACGGCCTGAGATTGACCACACACCTCTCCCAGAGCTGGCGTGAGGTCAAACAGGTGGAGGAGCTGTATGGCAAGACGCCGCCCCAGCATCTGCACGACCTGGGCATTCTCGACGAACAATTGACCGGTGCTCACTGTACTTACGCTACCGAGCTGGATACCCAGCTTATCGCAGAGGCTGGCATGGGCATTCTGCACTGCCGATCCGTCACCAATCCGCTCGTCCGCTGGATGGACATGGGCATACCTGTTGGCCTGGGAACCGACGACTACCACCACGACATGCTCCAGCTCCTGAGGGAGAACCTGGCGGGCCAGGCCGCGCGCGCCCGGCTCATCGAAGGGGCCGAAGAGATGCTGGCCAGTGACCGGCGTACCTCCCGGCCCAGCTTTTACGAACTCCTCGAGCTGGCTACCCGGCGTGGCGCAGAAACCTTGGGCATCGACGGAGAGGTGGGCTCCCTGGAGCCAGGCAAAAAGGCCGACATCATCACCATCAACATGCAGAACCCCTACCTGACGCCCACCCTGGATCCCCTCACCAGTATCGTGCTGTATGGTTCTTCGCGGGATGTTGACACGGTCATCGTGGATGGGCGTGTCCTCAAGAAAGATGGAAACCTCACCAGCCTGGATCTGAAGGAGGCGCTGGCCACCGGTCAGGCGAGAGTCGAGCAGATCATTGGCAGGTTCTTTCAAGAGCATCCTGATCAGAAAAGCGCCTGGCTGCGCAGGGTCCCGTATTTGGGGTAGCCTGCCCGGTTCGCCAAGCACGTCTGTGGAGTGAGCGTGATGAGCATCATCCGACAAAATCTGCCCCTCACCATGGTACGGGACAACCTCGAGGGAATCCCTCGCCATGGCCTGCCTGTTGGTTATTCGATGCGGAGGTACCAGCCGGGCGACAAACGCCTTTGGGAAGAGATCCACCGCCTGGCCGATCCGTACAGCGCCATCGCCCCTCACCTCTTCGGCCAGGAGTTTGGGCCTGACGAATCAGTGCTGGCAGAGCGCCAATTCTACCTCCTGGACGCTCGGCAGCGGGCGATTGGCACGGCCACCGCGTGGTACGATGACGACTTTGAGGGAGTGGGCTATGGTCGCGTTCACTGGGTAGCCATCGTTCCAGAGTACCAGGGCCAGGGGTTGGCCAAGCCGCTAATGGCGGCTATCTGCTGCCGGCTGCGGGAATTGGGGCATGAGCGCGCCTATCTGAGGACCTCTTCCGCCCGCATTCCGGCCATTCATCTGTACCTGCGCTTTGGCTTCATTCCCTTGATCGATGGACCTGACGGACTCGGGCTCTGGCGACAACTTGAAAAAGAACTCGGGCGGTGAGCGCCTGTGGTTGGACGATGCGGTGATGGTATACCTTCCTCTGTTCCGCATCCCGTCCCGCTCTGCTGTGGGAGGGCCTTTGGTGCACATCTCCAGGCTTGCCCATCATCCCTCACGAAGGGCATTGTCTATGCATGTGCTCATCTTTTCTGCCAGGACCCGCATGTGGGATTCTTCTACCGCGATACCATGGGCACCAACGATGGATACGTGACTGCCAGGGATCTCGTGGACTTGAGCACCTCCCTCCGCAAACTCGCCCCAACCCGCCCGCGGGCTGTCGGCATCGCTCAAAGTCGCCTTGGCCAGAAAGATCTCAATCCGACCTGGGTAGGGGCGTGGAACGTAGCGCCTTACGGCCCACAAGTTGGCCAGGACCTTTAGCCTGAGGCGCATATAGTCTCGCTGTCCGGTGGAGGGTAGTTCAACTATCCTGTGCGTGTGGTGGCCAATGCGTTGCCGAAATGTTCGAAGGAGGTAAGACACAAAGCGTAGGGTGGTCTGCAGCCCAGGACTTCGCAGGGGTGAGGGTTCCACCATGGCCAGGAGAGGCACTTTCTGTCCCTGTGCCCAGAGTTGTTGAGCCATCTCAAAGGCCACAACGGCGCCCGAGCACACCCCAGCCAGGAGATAGGGGCCCTCGTGCTGCACGCGACGGATCTCATGCAGATAGCGTGCAGCCATTGCCTCGATCCAGACTGGGTTCTGAGCCCCATCCTGGAGGCCGTAGAACGGTTGCTCAGGGCCGAGGTACTGGGCAAGATCGCCGAGATCAGTGAACACATTGCCTACATTGCCAGGGACAACAAACAGAGGAGGTCTGGAGCCGGCGAGCCGCATCGACACCAGCGGTGACCATGCTGCTGTCACAGATCCCTTCTCCCGGTCCACGGTCGCTGCCAACTCTTCGATGGTTGGCGCCTGAAAGAGGGCGGCCAGCGGCAGCTCTACATTGAGTGTTTTGTTTATGAGGGCTAGCAGGCGTATGCCCAACAGCGAGTGCCCCCCAAGGTCGAAGAAGTTGTCATGGACGCCTACCCGCTCAACGCCCAGGACTTGGGCCCAGATACTGGCCAGTGCTTCTTCCCCTGGAGTCCGGGGGGCGGCATAAGCAGCCCCTAACTGAGAAAGACTCCCGTTGGGCTCGGGAAGCGCGTTCCGGTCGACCTTACCGCTGGGCGTGAGAGGCAGTTGCTCCAGAAACACAAAGGCCGTAGGGACCAGCGCCGCTGGTAGTTGCTGACTCAGATAGGTTCTCAATTGGCCAGCCGTCGCACGTTCTTCCCTTGAAGCGACCACATAGGCCCCGAGATAGGTCTCCCCCTGCTTCTGCTTCCGGGGGATAACCACACAGGCCTCCACGGCCGGGTGGCGGGCCAAGATGGCGGTGACCTCGCCAGGTTCTACACGTACCCCTCGGATCTTGACCTGGTCGTCGAGCCGGCCCAGGATCTCGAGTAGTCCGTCGGGCCGATATCTGCCCCGGTCGCCCGTATAGTACAGCAGGTCTCCCTCTTTGTTGTGGAATGGGTTCGGGGCGAAGCGATTCTGTTCTTCCTCGGAGGCATGGATGTAGCCCAGGGTCCGGAAGGGTGTGCGCAGCACGATCTCTCCAGGTTCACCAATACCACACAACCGCTTTCTGTCTGTGAGAACCAATGCCTGGGTCTGTGGCATCGGCCAGCCTGCAGGTTGGACACCGGGGAGAGGCTCGGCTGGCACACGATAGAAACACTTGACCATGGTGGTCTCGGTGGGCCCATAGAGGTTGATGATTTCGCCTCCACCAGAGAAGGTAGCCCGCCATTTGCGAACCAGCGCCTCGG
This sequence comes from uncultured Chloroflexia bacterium, assembly GCA_963700285.1. Classification (GTDB taxonomy): domain Bacteria; phylum Chloroflexota; class Anaerolineae; order JAAYZQ01; family JAAYZQ01; genus CAWANP01. Next base: position 23,614 of record CAVOXA010000013.1, read on the forward strand.
TGAGCGGTTCACCCGCAAAGAACACCCAGCGCAGGGCACGCAGAGAGATGCTCGCTGGAGTATGAGCCAGCCATAGTTGGGCCAGAGATGGCACCGTGTTCACAATCGTGATGCGCTCATGTTCGAGCCACTGCATGAGATCTTGCGGATCAAGGGCATCCGTACCATCTGGCAGACAGAGCGTCGCGCCGCTGACCAACGGCAAGAAGACATCCCGTAGAACTGCGTCAAAGGAAAGGCCAATCAACTGCGCTGCCCGGTCTCCTGGTCCGACCGAAAAGGTGTCACGCTGCCAGGCAAGGAAATGTCCCAGGCTCTTGTGACAGCCCAATACGCCTTTGGGCACACCCGTCGTGCCAGAGGTGAAAAAGATGTAGGCCGGATCATCGGGACTCGGGTCTGGCAAAGGACCTGAATCCTGCCCCTCATCCGGCTCTGCACCCATGAACCGGCCTGTCTCTTGGTCTACCCGTAGAACAACCAGATCTGGCCCTCCAGCCGACCACCCACCCGCCTCGTAAGCGCCACTGACGCGCAACATTGCCCTCGCAGCAGCCTCTCGCAGCATGAGCTGCTGTCGCTGGAGGGGAAGTGAGGGATCAATGGGCAAGAGCACGCAGCCACTCATGAATGTGCCGATCATGCTGGCAATCAGACCAAAGCTCCGCGAACCGAACACTGCTACCACATCCCCTGGCTGCAATCCTCTGGCTAGCAAATGTCGCGCTAGGGAATGGGCACACTCGGACAATGTGCCGTAGGTCCAGTTTCGTCCAGCTCTGGATGACCGCTGGGCTGTCTGGTGCGCGATCTGCCCACGCGGCGAACATTTGCATCACCGTTTCCTGGGGCGGTTCAGCCAGAAGGGCGCGCGGATCAGGCAGCAAGGGGTGGGCTTCTGATGTCACGAGCGAGTAGGATTGATAGGTTGCTCGGGAGAGAGGACAATCTGCTCGAGCAACTGCCGGTATTGGGCCAGCATCTCGGCCATGCGCGCCTGGCTGAATAGGTCGGCATTATAGACGAAACGCAACTGAATGCTCTCGCCCTGGTCCGAGACATACACAGTCAAGTCGAAATTCGACTTTGTCCCCCTGCGAGGGAGGTTGCTGATGCTGAGCCCTTGCAGAGCCAGGGGTGTGTTCCGTGCGGGGAGCATGTTGAAGAAGACCTGAAAGAAGGGAGTACGGCCAAGTTCGCGTTCCGGCTGGAACTCCTCGAGAAGTTTTTCAAAAGGGACATCCTGATGATCATAGGCCGCCAGGGTGGTCTCGCGCACTCGGTGGAGCAGTTCGAAAAATGATGGCTGCCCGGACAGATCTGTGCGCAGGACCAGATTGTTCAGGAAGAAGCCGATCAAAGCCTCAGTCTCGCGGTGATTCCGGCCGGCAATGGGTGTACCGACGACGACGTCCTCCTGGCCAGTGAGGCGGTAGAGCAGCGCCTTGAACGCGGCCAGCAAGGTCATGAACAGGGTGGTGCGCTCCCGTTGGCCGAGTGTTTTGAGCGCATGGGTCACATCTTTTGGTATCTCCAGGGACTGCGTCCCCCCCCGATAGGTCTGCATTGGCGGACGCTGGTGGTCAAGGGGCAGCTCCAGGTTGGGCGGAGCGCCTTCAAGCTGCTGCTTCCAGTAGCCAAGCTGTTTCTCCAATACCTTCCCCCGAAGCCACTCCCGCTGCCACAGGGCATAGTCCGCGTACTGGATGGGTAGCTCGGGAAGCGGTGAAGGTTCTCCAGCGGCAGAGGCAGCGTACAGGTCAGAGATCTCGCGGCGGAGGATGCCCATCGACCAGCCGTCGGAGATGATGTGGTGGATGCTGAGGAGCAGCACATGCTCTTCATCCTGCAGCCGCCACAAGGCGGCTCGCAGAAGTGGACCCTGGGCCAGGTCGAAGGGCTGCCGGGCACCCTCCTCAACCAGCCGCTGGACTTTATCCTGCCGCTTGCTCTCGGGCAGCTCTCGTAGATCCACCACCGGCAGGCTCAAGGCCAAGGCTGGGGAGATCTTTTGCACTGGCCGGCCATCCATGGCGAAGAAGGTGGTTCGCAAAGCCTCGTGGCGCCGTACGACCTCGTTAAGGCTCTGCTTCAGCGCTGGTACGTTCAGCGGTCCCAAAATCTGATAGGCTCTGGACATAATGCGGACGGGACTGCCAGGCTCCAACTGGTCGAGGAACCATAGCCGCTCCTGGCCAAAGGAAAGCGGTATCTCGTCGAGATCGTGTCTCCGGGGCCTCACCTGTTGCCGAGTCGGTGCGATCTCCTCCCCCTCGAGGAGGTAGGCAAGAAGCTCTAGATCCTCCCTAGTGAGTTCATTGCTATCTAGGCGCTTTTCGGTCTGGGTCACGCAGATTCTCTCCTCCGCCTTTGCTTCTCAAACATCCTCTTGACCTCGTTGGCCGGGATGCCTTCAACCTTGTTCCAGAGTTGGGCGATTCTCTCTGTCTGTCCTGGTCTCTCCTCCCGGGCGATGATCGCCTCTGACAGCTCGGCAATCGTGGGCGCCTCAAATATCGTGAGCAGGGGGACCTCTACGCGCAGGGAATCTCGCACGCGGGAGGCAATCTGGGTGGCCAGCAGCGAGTGTCCTCCCAGTTCAAAGAAGCTGTCGTGGATGCCAATCTTCTCGATGCCAAGGACCTCGACAAAGATGTCGGCCAGCACTTCCTCGACCGGTGTGCGAGGGACCACGTAGGCCTGCGCTGGTTCGTGTCTTGCCCAATCGGGCTCGGGAAGTGACTGTCGGTCGACTTTGCCATTGGGTGTCAGCGGGAGAGCCTCGAGCATCGCAAAGGCGGCAGGGACCATATAGTCGGGCAGCTTTTCCCGGAGAAAGCCACGCAGATCAGAGGGAATCAGGGTTGCCCCGCCCTCCGGGACGACGTAGGCCACCAGCCGCTCGTCGCCCTGTGTCTTTTCCTTGATCAGCGCAGCCGCCTGTCCCACGTCCGGATGTTGCCGCAGGACGGCCTCAACCTCCCCGAGTTCAACGCGGAAGCCACGGATCTTCACCTGGAAGTCCTTTCGGCCTTGGTGAACAAGGCGGCGGTCGTGCGACATGCTACCCAAGTCTCCGGTGAGATAGATGCGCTGGTTTGTATCATCTGGATCGTCAAGAAACTTGGCTAGAGTCAGTTCAGGCGTGTAGTTCATGATCTCATGAAGCAGATTGCGATGGCTGTGAGCGACCCCTTTGGGCTGACCGGTTGAGCCCGAAGTATAGAGCAGAAAGGCAAGCCTATCCGGCGATATGGGTAGACCCGGAGAGTCTGTTGATGTGCTGCCATCGAGCTCATCTACATCCTGAATTTGGTGCACGCTCTCAGCCAGTATCCTGGCCAAACCCACATTCCGCCTGTTAGTCAGGATGAGGGGTGCCTGCGAATCCCGAAGCGAATAGCTGATCCTGGCTTGGGGATAGGTAGGATCCAGCGGGACGTACATCTTCCCAGCCTTGAGTGCCCCCAAAATAGTCGCAATCAGCGGTGCTCCCTGCTCAAGAAGTACAGCGACGGGCATCTCACGGTCGCCAAGCTGCCGGAGGATGCCATGTGCCACTCGGTTGGCAGCTCTGTCCAACTCGTCGTAGGTGAGCTCCTGGCTCGATGTCTTGACCGCGAGTTTCTGGCCATACTCGACCGCCAGCTTTTCGAACCGGTCAGGGATCGATTGCTCGATTTCGTCTCTTGCGAAGGCGATGAACTCACCGCTGGGATGGAACCACTTTCCTTGAGTTTTCCCCTGGCTTTGCGTAGTGCCAAAGGGTAGTCGGGCAGCTTCACTCATCAGATGTCTCCAAAGCAATCAGCCAGGCGCCGGAAATCGCCGTAAGCGCAAAGCCTGACCTCTCCAACATGCCCGTCAACTCCGGGGCGGTATCGTAGTCCTGCTCCCACCAGTGTAGGCCCCCCTCCCATTTGAACCGCTTTCCTCCACAAGGACGAAGGGGTCCCTTGTCCGCAGCAACAGCTCTGCCTCCGCCCGTTGCCGGGCTGGGGCACGGAAGTGCCATCTTCAACCATTTGACAGAACGTGGTCGATACGCGCTCGCAGCTTTGCTGCCAAGGCTTGCATGTGGGTTTCTTCTATTGGGACATCCAGGCCGACAATGGTCGCATGGTTGCCCGGGAACTCGTGTACCTCTGCTGCCGGAACAGCCAGTTCGCGCCAACCCAATTGAGGATTGCCGTGGATTCTGAGGGACTCGTCCGTGAGGAATAGGTCCAGCCGGCCTTGATAAGGCACTGGGGCGTAGTGGGTCACGGCCCAGTCATTCGCCCATACCTTCAGCTTTAGCCGCAAGTAACCCTTCTGCTCAGCAGCGGGCATCTCCGCAATTCTACTTGCATGGCGGCCAAATCGTCGGAACAGGCGGCCCATCTCCCAGGCCCCAAGACCGAGGTAGGCGCGAAGGCTGGGAGCTTCTGGATGTGATGGCTCTACAAGGGCCAGCAGAGCTACCTGCTTACCCTGGGCCTGGAGCTGCTGGGCCATTTCATAGGCCACCACGGCGCCTGAGCATACGCCGCCCAGAAGGTATGGACCCTTCGGTCGGACCGCGCGTATCTCGTCGAGATAATGAGTGGCCAGTGCCTCGATGCGCACCGGATTTTGTGCGCTGTCTTGCAGCCCATAGAAGGGTTGATCCGGACCAAGGTGATGGGCCAAGTCGCCGAGATCGTTGAATACATTTCCCAGGTTTCCGGGCAGGAAAAACAGCGGGGGTCTGGATCCGGTGGGTTGCATGAGCACCAATGAGGACCAGGTCGCCGGGCCGGCCTCCGCGTCTACACTCAGGATTTCCGCTAGCTTCTCGACAGTGGGTGCCTGGAACAGAGCGATCAATGGGAGATCCGTGCCAAATGCCTTGTTGATGGTAGCGATCAGGTGCACGGCCAGGAGCGAGTGTCCACCCAGCTCGAAAAAGTCGTCGTGGACGCCAACCTTTTCGACACCGAGAACCTGGACCCAGATCCCGGCCAGTACCTTCTCTACCGGCGTACGGGGGGCGACAAGAAGCTGCTTCAGCTCCGCCTCGACCAGTCGGGAGCCGGAAGGGCACGACGATCTGCCTTGCCGCTGGACGTCAGTGGCAAAGCTTCGAGTATCACAAAGGCCGAGGGTACCATGTACTCGGGCAGTTTCCTCCTCAAGAAGCCGCGCAGTTCCCCAGTTTCAGGGACCGGCTCCTGGTTCGGAACCACATAGGCCACCAGGCGCTTTTCGCCAGGCAGATCCTCTCTGGCCAAGACCACCGCTTCCCGCACAGTTGGATGTTGGGACAGCAGTACCTCGATCTCGCCCAGCTCAATACGGAAGCCCCGTACCTTGACCTGATGGTCGATTCGCCCCAGGAACTCGATATTGCCATCCGGCAGGTAACGGGCCAGATCCCCCGTATTGTACAGGCGTTTACCCGGCTCATCGCTGAAAGGGTTGGGAATGAACTTCTCCGCCGTCAGCCCCGGCTGGTGTAGATACCCTCGCGCCAGCCCGATTCCTCCGATGTGCAATACCCCCGGTACGCCGGCTGGCACGGGGTTCAGATGCCCGTCCAACAGGTGGATCTGCGTGTTGGCAATCGGCCGGCCTATGGGCACCACCTGTGGCTCTTCGTCGCGTCTACAAGCCCAATAGGTCACATCCACGGCTGCTTCCGTCGGGCCGTATAGATTGTGCAACTCCGCTTCGAGGTGGGCAAAGAACCTCTCTTGAAGATCAGGCGGCAGCGCTTCCCCACTGCAGATCACGCGTCTCAGGGACACACACCTCTCGACTCGGGCTTCTTCGAGAAAGACTTGCAGCATGGAGGGTACAAAGTGCAGGGTAGTGATCTGCCGCTCGGAGATCAGCTGTACCAGATAGGCGCTATCCTTATGTCCTTCCGGCCGGGCCACCACCAGGGTTGCGCCGGTCATGAGTGGCCAGAAGAACTCCCACACCGACACATCAAACGTAAAGGGTGTCTTTTGCAGCACTCGGTCATCTGTACCTAGCTGGTAGGTCTGTTGCATCCACCCCAGCCGGTTGGCCACTGCCCGATGCCTGTTCACGACCCCCTTGGGCTTTCCCGTCGAACCCGAGGTATAGATCACATAGGCCGGATTCTCCGGCATCGCCCCCCCCGCTGGGTTCTCCTCACTCTCCCGCATGATGGCGCCCCAGTCGACATCAAAGCACACAACTGCAGCGTCGCACACAGGCAGCTGTTCCACCAACCGCTGCTGGGTCAGTAGCGCCGGGGGCCGGATGTCATCCAGCATCAGGGCAATGCGTTCCTTGGGAAGCGTAGGGTCCAGCGGCACATAAGCCCCACCCGCCTTGAGAATGCCCAGCAGACCCACCACCATCTCCAAGGAGCGCTCAAGAAAGATGCCCACTAGCGTTTCGCACCCCACGCCCAATCTCTGCAGATGATGGGCGACTTGATTGGCGCGCCGATTCAACTCGCTGTAGCTCAACTGTTGATCCTCAAAGACGACGGCTGTGGTCTCTGGGGACTGCTCGACCTGGCGCTCAAAGAGGTGATGGACGCACAAGTCACTTGGGTAGTCCGTCTGGGTGTCGTTCCATTCCACGAGCAGTTGCTGCCGCTCAGCGTTTGTCAGCAGCGGCAGTTGTGAAACTGGCTGGTCTGGGTCTTCCAGGATCCCATCTAGCAGGGTGCTGTAGTGTCTCAGCATCCGCTTCATGGTCGCCTCTTCAAACAAGTCGGTGTTGTATTCCAGAACCCCTCTCAGCCCTTCGGCCTCCTCCATTGTGAACAGAGTGAGATCGAACTTGGAAGTACCACTGTCGACCTCAAAAGAGCTCAGGCTCAATGCGGAAAACTGAATCGCCTGAGACTGAGAAATCTGCTGGACGAACATCACTTGGAACAGCGGTGAGTAACTGAGATCCCGCCCTGGCTGCAGTTCCTCCACCAACTTCTCGAACGGGAGATCCTGGTGGGAGAATGCCTCGAGCGCAACTTGCTTCACACGACTCAATGCCTCTCGGAAAGTGGGATTGCCCGTCAGGTTTGTGCGCAGTACGAGCGTGTTTACAAAAAAGCCAACCAGATCCTCCACTTCAATACGATTCCGGTTGGTGATGGGAGAGCCCACGACAACGTCTTCTTCACGGGTGTATCGAAGCAGCAAGACCTTGAACGCTGCCAACAGGGTCATGAACAGGGTTGCATCCTCTTGGCGGCTCAGCGCTTGCAGTCGCTGCGACTTGGAAGCCGGCAGCAGGAGCAACGATTCGTACGCGCCCTCATGCGTCTGCCGTGCCGGCCTGGGGTGGTCGGATGGCAAGTGGAGGGAAGGCGGAGCGCCGGCCAGCTTCTCTTTCCAGTACGAAAGCTGGGTCTCCAGTACTTTACCCTGCAGCCATTCCCGCTGCCAAACAGCATAATCTGCGTATTGGATAGGAAGCTTCTCAAGTGGGGATGGTCTGGCGTTCGCGAATGCGTCATAGAGTACCGCTACTTCTCGGAGTACTATCCCAATCGACCATTCATCACAGACAATATGGTGCATGTTCAAGAGCAGGAGGTGCTCTGTTCTACTCATTCGTATCAGACTGGCCCTGACGACCGGGCCAGATGCCAAGTCGAAAGGCTGCTCTGCTTCCTCACGCATTAGCCGACATGCCTCGGCTTCCCGCTCGGTCTCTGGCAAAGCTTCCAGGTCCACCATTGGCAGGGCTAGGGGCATGGCTGGGGCGATGATTGGGTATGGATTTCCTTCGACAGCAGAAAAGGTCGTGCGCAAGACCTCGTGGCGTTCGATGATCGCATGGAGGCTCTGTTCCAGCACGTACGCATCAAGCGCACCGGTCACGCGAAAGGCCACGGGGACGCTGTAAAGAGGACTGTCTGGCTCATACTGATCCAGAAACCACAAGCGCTCCTGGGAAAAGGACAGTGGTAATACTCCGTCCCGTGAGACAGGATGAATACCTAGTTCATGGACGGTGGTCGCATGCAGGAAGGCGAGGATCTCTTTCTTGCGCCTGACGAGCTGCGTCTTTAGTTCAGGTGTCAACGTGCCTTCCGGTGCACTCACGCGTAGCTGATCACCATCCGCTGACACCTTGATGTCCTGGGTCCGAAGGTATGACAGGAACTCTTGCAGGGTCATAGCTCAAACTCCTCACGCTTTGATTGGGTACCCGTTGCGTCGTGAGTTTGGTCCTGCACCGCCCATTGGGCGATCTCTATCGATTCGGCCAGGCCTGCAACTGTGCGGGCCTCAAAAAGGTTACGCAGAGGAAGATCGACCTGAAAAGCAACCTTGACGCGGGCCGCTACCTGTGC
>CAVOXA010000014.1:0-1044409 GCA_963700285.1 uncultured Chloroflexia bacterium
GGGGCTCAGCTGGATGCTACGCGCATTATGGGAGGCCAGTCCGATGGGAGAGCCTCACTTCCAGGTCTGGCGAAAGATGCGCACCCAGTTCTGGTGTGTGATCTTGGCCAGGTCGGCTTCTCCATAGCCTTGGGCCCGCAGTGCGGCCATGAGTTTCGGCAGTCCGGAAACGTCCCCGAGCTCCCGGGGCATGGTGGCACCATCAAAGTCGGAACCCATCGCGACGTGCTCGACGCCAATGCGCCCGGCGATATAGTCGATGTGCCGGACAATATCCGCGATCGGCGTCTCCGGCTCCTCCTGCCCATCAGCCCGCAGGAAACCGACGTGAAAGTTGACGCCGACCAGCCCTCCCGTCTCGCCGATGGCATCCAACTGTGCGTCGGTCAGGTTCCGGGTCGAGGGGCAGAGCACATGCGCGCCAGAGTGGGTGGCAACCAGGGGGGCCTCGGAGAGCCGGACCACGTCCCAGAAGCCTTTCTCATTCAGGTGAGAGATGTCGACCAGGATGCCCAGCTCGTTGCAGGCACGGACGAGGTCCTTCCCCGCTGAAGTCAGTCCCGGTCCAGTATCGGGTGAGCGTGGGAAGTCAAAGGGAACGCCATAACCAAAGGCGTTGGGCCGGCTCCACACAATCCCCACGGAGCGAAGCCCAGCCTGGTAAAAGACCAGGAGGGCATCCAGGCGGGGGTCGATCGCCTCCGCTCCCTCAAAGTGCATGACGGCGGCGAGCACGCCATTCTCCAGGCAGGTTGAGAGTTGATCGGCGGTGCGCACGATCTCTACCTGGCCGTCGGATTCGGTCTCCAGGCGGAAGAGTCTGGCCATCCCAGAGATGGTGGTCTGCTGGGCGTAGCCCAGTGACGGGGTCTGACTGGTCAATGCCTCAATCGTGACCGGTTCGCCGTCCCCCTGGTGTTCACTCTCGGCAAAGATGGCAAACAGGCCCCCAGCAAAGTTGCCTTCGCGGGCGCGCGGTAGATCGATGTGTCCTTGTTCACTCCGTTCGAAGAAGGATCGGGCCTCGACGCCGTCGCCGCCATCAAGGGTAAGAAGTGTGTCATTGTGCCCATCAAAGATAGGAAAATCTGAACCAATGGTCATCGCAGGCATCTCTCCTTCGGTGAAGCGGAACTGGTTATGCCGGTATTCTATCACAGCCTCGTAGGGTGTTCAAAACCAGCCAGGTTCCGACTGTTCGGCCCTCACGCCGATGGCTCAACTCCCCGATGGTCCGTTGCCTTCTACGATCTGCCCCTCGCGGAGGACAAAGAAGACCTGGTCCATCAGGCTGATATCGTCCAATGGGTTGCCAGGCAGAGCAATGATGTCGGCCAGCTTGCCCTCTTCAATAGCGCCGATCTCTGTCCAGCCCATAGCCTCCGCGGCCCATGAGGTGGCCGCCTGCAATGCCTGCATGGGCGTGCAGCCATATTCGACCAGCCAGCGGATCTCGTCGGGCATGGCATCAAAGCGCACGGCATTGCTCCAGCTATCGGTGCCCGCGATGATCCTCAGACCCGCCTCCAGCGCATTGGCCAGCGATTTGGCCTTGCGTTCCAAGTACTCGGCCGTTTCGACATAGTCCTTTTCCGCCCGGCGGGCGATCTGGGGATCGGTGTGGCTGCGACGTCCATCGCACCACTTCTGGTACGCGATGGTCACATTGATCGTAGGCGACCAGGCGATGCCCTTCTCCACGGCCAGCTCAATCTCTTGGGGAGTAGGCGTACCGTGTTCAAAGGTATCTACGCCGGCATCGATGGCCATGCGCTGGGCCGGCCGCCGGCCGGTGTGGCAGGCCACCTTTTTGCCCAGGCGATGCGCCTCGTCAACGGCGGCGTTGAGTTCTTTTTGGGTCATGTCCTCGCCGTTGTTGGCGATCTTGATAAAGTCGGCGCCGGCCCGGATCTCCTGGCGTACCGCCCGGCGAAAGCCTGTAGGCCCATCGGCCTGGTTGGAAAAGTTGGGCAGAAAGTGGCAGTGTCCCGCGGTGGGCGTCACCAGGCGGCCGGCGATATAGAGCTTGGGCCCGGGAACCTGGCCTTTGCGAATGGCGCGCCGGAGATCGGGCATGATCCCGCCCACGGCGCCCGTGTCCCGGGCCGTCGTGACCCCCGACATCAGCGCCAGGCGCAGGTTGGCCGCGGCAAACAGGGCGATGGACACCGGGGAGTAGACCAGCGACTGTTCAGGATCGTAGGTATAGGCGGCCGAGTCCGGCTCGTCCCAGTAGTAGGTTGGATGGATGTGCATGTCGATCATGCCCGGCAGCAGACAGGCATCGCGCAGATCGAGACAGCGGGCCGCGGGATAGTCGGGCGCCTCCCCTTCGGGTCCGGCGTAGACGATCTTGTCGCCGGCGATGGCCACCATCGCTGGAGAGACTGGGTTGCCTCCCGAACCATCAATGAGCATCTTGGCGCGTATGACGAGGTTTGCGTTGTTGTCAGCCATGAGTTTCGACCTCTCTGGATTCTATCTCAATCTTGGCTCAAAGGAGCGCCGGCTTGGGCCGCGATGGCGCGCGCAGCGGCCAGTGCGTCCTCAGGCACCGGCGCTGGCCTGTGGTTGGCGATGAGTTCTTGGGCGAGCTGGCGGGCATTCTGGGCCATGGTAGGCCGGCCCGCGTCAGCCCAGGCATCGTAGGCGCGGCGGTCGAACAGGCGTGGATACCACACCTGGCGAAAGTGGCGCGCCGTGTGCGCATGGCCCAGATAGTCACCGCCAGGCCCGACCTCGTGGATCGCGTCGAGGGCCATCTCTTCCGGGCTGAGATCGATGCCGCGCATAAGGCGCCGTACAAAGCTGATGATTTCGTCGCCGGCCGCGATCATTTCGTAGGAGCAGGTCAACCCCGACTCGATATAGCCCACATCGTGGACAAGGTTGGCACCGCTGAGCGCGGTCCACAGGATCCACAGCGCGCTCTCGATACCGGCCTGCAGGTCGGCCCCCTTCGAGTCCGAGCAGCCGGAAAAGCCCCACACCGGTACCCGGTAGTGGTAGTGGGCCAGCTCGGCCATGCCCATGCAGTTGAGCATGAACTCAGGCGCCGAGTAGGTGGCCACCATGGTCTGCATGTCAATGGGGCCGCTGCCGCAGCCCCACACAAAGGGCGCGCCGGGCCGGCGCAACTGGGTGATCACCAGGCCGCTCAGAACCTCAGCATTGGTCGTGACCAAGGCCCCGGCTGGTGTGACGGGCGCCGATGCCCCATCGATGGGTCCCGGGGCATAGACAAAGGGCAGCCCGTGGTCGGCCATCATCAGCACCTTGCGCAGCACAACCTTCGAGTGGCGCAGGGGCGACGTGGGCTCCAGGTAGGCCAGCAGGAAGGGTTTGAGGCGCAGTTCCTCGGCGCCGCCGGCCACAGCCTCGGCCATGGCAATGATGTCAGCCAGGCCGTCTTCGTCCCAGGCGGTGAAAACGATGGGTTTCACCGTGTTCTCCGTCATGGTCAGAAAGGAATAGCGGTCCGAGGTCTCGATGGCCGCGTCCGTTGGCAGCGCCATCGACATCACAAAGTCGAGGTTTGGCAGGGCGTCTACCAGCCGGGCCACGTTTGCCACATCGGCCAGCAACGACGGGCGGCGCTCGCCGCTTTCCAGGTCCCGGGTGTAGGGCAGGTCCGAGCCGGTGCCAAAGTAGGTGCGATGGCCCTCCAGGTACATGCGCGCCGTGCCTGTCCGCTCGCAGAGCGTAACACCAGACGGCACAGACTGAAGCGCGCTTTCCACCACGTCCCTGGGAATGCGCACCAGGCTGCCGTCGCTCACCGTGCAGCCCGCGGCCCGCAGCAACTCGAGGCACTCTTCCTCGTAGACGTGCACACCGGTACGCCGTAGGACCTCCAGTGTGGCCAGGTGTATGGCTTCCAGTTCGGCATCAGAGAACAAACGGAAGCCAGTTGGATGGGATCGGATCCCATCGAAAGCTGGATCGCTTGGTGCAGATTGTTTTCTTGATCTCTTCATCGTATTCTCGCTCAATCTCCTTCGTGTTTATACTCTGGCCGGCCCAAGAATCGCTTGCGTCCCTCAGCAGTACTCACCCTGGCGTCCTTTTAGGCCCTTCAGTCTATGCTCCCTGCCAGCAGCACGCCCTGGACCTCCCGCCAGTGATGACAAGCAACCAGGTGGCCCGGCTCGATCTCTACTAGTTCGGGCATGGCCTGGTCGCAGCCTTCTCGTCGCCCGGAGCAGCGGGACGCAAAACAGCAGCCCGGCGGCGGGTTTTTGGGGCTGGGGATTTCACCCTTGAGCAGGAGGCGTCCTCCCTCCTTCCGCTGCCTTGGGTCGGGCTCAGAAACCGCCGACAGCAGGGCCAGTGTATAGGGGTGCGCAGGCGCTTCAAGGACGCCTTCGGTGGGCCCCAGTTCGACCAAGCGGCCGAGATACATGACAGCTATCCTATCGGCGAGGTAGCCAACCAGGTTCAGGTTATGGGTAATGACCATGTACGTCAATCCCAGGCGATCTGCCAGGTCTTTGAGCAGGTTCAGGATGCTGGCCGCCACCGACACATCCAGCCCAGAGGTAGGTTCGTCGGCGATGAGAAACTCGGGCTGCAGCGAAATGGCCCGGGCGATCCCAACCCGGCGCGCCTGGCCGCCCGACATCTCGTGGGCGTATTTGTTGGCCAGCTCCTCCGACAGGCCGACCATGCTCAGCAACTGGCCGACCGTATAGCGCTGGTCCTTGGGGACACGGTGGATCCGGTAGGCCTCGGTCAGCAGGTAGGAGACAGTCAAGCGCGGGCTCAGCCCTGAAAAGGGGTCCTGAAAGATCATCTGGATGCGCGACCGCAACCGGCGCAGTTCGGCGCGCGGGATGGTAGAGATGTCCCGGCCGTCGTAGACGATCTGTCCCGACGTGGCAGGCTGCAGCCCGAGGATCGTGCGACCCAACGTTGTCTTGCCGCACCCCGATTCACCGACGAGGCCCAAGGTCTCGCCCCGCTCAATCTCCAGGCTGACGTCGTTTACGGCGCGCACCGCCCCGATGGGCCGGCGGAGTGCCCGATCGACAAGGTTGCGATCCTCGACAAAAAGGGTGGACAGGTTCCGGACTTGCAGCAAAGCCCCGTGGTGCTCTTCTTCTGGCCCCTGCGTGGCCCCAGGCTTGGCAGTTTCCTGGCCGTCGGGGAGCGCCTTGCCGGGCGCCAGCGGGATCAGGGAGGCGTCATAGCCTGATCCTGGTGAAACTTTGTAACAGCGGACCCCTCGCCCATCCACTCCCTCAAATTCCGGCTCCAGTTCCTGGCAGATCGGCTGTACGAAGGGACAGCGGTCAGCGAACTTGCAGCCCCGGGGCAAGCTCATGAGGCTGGGCACCACGCCGGCGATCGAGGCCAGGCGCTGGCCTCGGGTGTGGCGCGAGGGCACCGAGGCCAGGAGGGCCTGGGTGTAGGGGTGCTGCGGCTCGTCAAAGATCGAGAACACATCGCCCTGTTCCACGATCCGCCCGGCGTACATGACCGCCACCCAGTCGCAGAGCTGGGCAACGACGCCCAGATCGTGGGAAATAAATAGCAGCGACGTCTGGTACTGCCGGCGCAGCATCTGGATCAGCTCGATGATCTGGGCCTCCATGGTGACGTCCAGCGAGGAGGTAGGCTCGTCGGCGATGAGCAGACTTGGCTTGGACATGAGGGCCATGGCGATCATGATCCGCTGGCGCATACCGCCCGAGAATTCGTGGGGAAATTGATCGACACGCTCCTGGGCATCGGGTATGCCCACTTGCTCGAGCATGGCCACGATCTGCTGGCGCTGTTCCTTCTGGCCCCCTTCCAGTTGCTCGGGGTGGGCCCTGCGAATGTCGTGCATCTGGTTGCCAACCGAAAAGACCGGGTTGAGGCTGGTCGCCGGGTCCTGAAAGATCATGGCCATCTCGGTGCCCCGCAGCTTGCGAAAGGCGGCGTCGTCAAGCGAACGCAGGTCCCGCCCGCGAAAATCCATGGCGCCGGCCGTGATCTCGCCGTTGGGCGGCAGCAGGTCCAGGAGCGCCGAGGCGACGGTGGACTTGCCGCAGCCCGACTCGCCGACGAGGGCCAGCATCTCACCCGGCCGGACGTCAAAGCTCACGTCATGGAGCGCCTTGAGCGGGCCCACGTGGGTGTGGTAGACGACCTCCAGGCCCCGGATACGCAAAATGGGATCCATCAGGCCCGCCTGGAACCGGATACCCGGGGGTCGAGGATATCGCGCAGCGCCTCGCCAAAGAGGGTAAAGCCCAGGGTGGTGATCATGAGTGCCAGCGCTCCGCCGATGACGGGCCACGGCGTGGTGCGGATCTTTTGAAATCCATCGGAGAGGATGCCACCCCAGGAGGTGGCCGGCGGCCGGACCCCCAGCCCCAGGAAGGACAGGCCCGCTTCGGTGGCGATGGCTGCCGGCAGGTCCATGGCGAGCAGGATCAAAAGCGGCGCCAGCAAGTTGGGCACAATGTGGACCAGTGAAATGCGTACGTGGCTGGCTCCAAAGGAGCGCTCTACTTCAACAAAGGGTTCCTCTTTGACCGAAAGCACCTGGGCGCGTACGATGCGGGCATACCCGGGCGTATATGCGATGGCAATGACCAGGATGACATTGTTGACCGACGGGTCGAGAAGGGCCATCAGGGCCAGGGCCAGCAGCAGCGCTGGAAAAGCCTGCATGGCGTCCATGAACACCAGGGTTACATTGTCCACCCAGCCGCCGGCATAACCAGCGACGAGGCCGATGATCAGCCCGGCCGTCAGTGCGGCCAGGACGGAGGGGATCGCGGTACCCAGCGCCACGCGCGTTCCGATAATCAAGCGCGACAAGATGTCGCGGCCCAGGTGGTCGGTGCCCAGCCAGTAGTCGGCGGAGGGAGCCTCCAGGCGGCGGCTGATATTCTGCTCGGTATGGGGATAGGGAGCGATGTACGGGCCAAAGAGAAAGAGCACGATCAGGGTCCCGATGACCAGCATGCCGAATACGGCCGACGGCCGGCGCAGCAGTTGGCGAAAGACCGATGGCCGTGCGGCAAAGGATTGCTCGGCAACGGCGGTAGGCGCCGTGACCTTGGCCTCTGTACTCATGTGCTCGACTCCCAAGTCCGGATGCGTGGATCGAGGTAGTGATAGGAGAGGTCAGCTACCAGGTTGGCCAGCACAAAGAGCAGGGCGGCTACCAGGATCGCGCCGCGGGCCGCAGGATAGTTTCGCTCAGAGATGGCCTGGTAGACCAAGGAGCCGAGCCCCGGTCGCGTGAAAATCACCTCGACAAAGACGGCACCGCCCAGGAGGTTGCCCAGGCCGACGCCCAGCACGGCCACGGTGGGGATCAGGGCATTTTTGAGGGCGTACTTGTACGAGATGGTGCGCTCGCTGACTCCATAAGCATGGGCGGTGCGGATATAGTTTTGGTTCATGACCTCCAACAGGCTGGCGCGCACCAGGCGAGCCAGATAGCCAACCCAGGTAATGGCCAGGGCTGTGGCCGGCAGGATCAGCCGCCTCAAATAGTCCACCGGGTCGGAGAACTCGCCAGCGCCGATGCTGGACACGGCGCGCAGACCCACGGCAAAGATCAGCAGCAACAGCAGGGCGCTGACATAGGTCGGCATGGTGATCATGGACACCGACAGGATGCCCAGCGTACGGTCGATCCAGGAATTGGGCCGCGTGGCCGAGATGACGCCCAGGGGGATGCCGATCAGCACGGCCATCCCCAGGCTGACCAGAGCCAGGGCGATGGTGTGGGGGATGACGGCCGCGATCATGTCCCGGACCGGGCTTCGCGTCGCAAAGTCCGTGCCCAGGTCGCCGTGCAGCAGGCCGGCGACAAAATCCAAGATCTGCACCGGGATCGGGTCGTCGAGTCCCATCTCCTTCCGGATCCGGGCGCTCATTTCCTCCGAGGCCCGCGGACCGAGCATCAGTTTGACCGGGTCCCCGGGAATGACGTGGGCCAGGGACGCCAGAAAGATGGTCGCCAGCAGCATCACCACCACGGCCATGCCCAGGCGCTTCAGAATGTAGTAGGCCATGCCTTTTCCCTTTCAGGGCCACTGTGTTTCGCCGTCATTGCAGGCACCACAAAGAACCGCAACGCCTGCCACGCGTCCTCACGATGGTCATCGCAGCAGGAAGCCTGTCCTGGTGCCTCCAGGGATCTACGAAAGAAATCTCGGCCAGAACGAACGAGGCGGCGCGGCTGAAGCCGCGCCGCCCCCTCACTCTTGTAGACTATTTGGACTTGAATCGCCAGGGGATGAACTCCGCCGTGGCCATCATGACCGGATCGATGTCGGTCTTGGCAACGAAAAAGGCTGTAGGATAGGTGAGCCATACCGAGTGCGCGGCCTCGTCCATGAGCTTTTGCATCTGAACATAGATATCGGCACGCTGGGTCACGTCCATCTCGAGCATGCCCTCTTCGTGGAGCCGGTCATATTCCTCGTCGCACCAATACATCCAGTTCCACTCTTTGACCTGCTCGCAGGTGAACCAGACGCTGACCCAGGCCGGATCGGGGTTGGTGGAATAGGCCATCACCGCCATCTGCCGCACCTTGGCCCCCTCCTCGCCGTATCCCTCTTCCCAGAAGAGACCGCCCTCCTGGGGGATCAACTCGACGTTGATGCCCACTTCGGCCAGATTGGCCTGCACGATCTCGGCGATGGTCGTCCCTTCCGCCGTATTCTCGTAGGTCAGCGTGACATCGTGGCTATCCAGCCCGGCCTCGGCCAGGTAGGCCTTGGCCTGTTCAACGTCCCGCTCATAGCAGGGCGCGTCGTCCCAGGCCCCCAGCATGTCGGGCGAAATCATGGCGCAAGCTCGCGCGTATTTCCCGTCGTATGCGGCTTCGATGATCGAGTCCACGTCGATCCCGGCCCGGATGGCCCGGCGTACGTTGATGTCCTCCAGATTGGGATGCTGGACGTTCATGGCGATCCAAGTGTAGTTGAGGGTGTCGACGGGGTAGACGTCAAAGTCGGGGTTGTCCTCAAAGCGCTGGACCGCGTCGGTGCCGATCTGGCCAAAGTCGAGTTCGCCGGATTCGAGGGCGATCTCGGCCGAGCTGTTCTCAGTAATGGGCAGGAAGTGGATCTCGTCCCACTCGCCCGGCTCGCCCCAATAGTCCTCAAAGCGCGTCAGGACCACTTTTTGATCGGGGACCCACTCGGCGAACTCGTAGGGACCGCTGCCGATGGGACTGGTCGCATAGCCATCGTGGCCCATCTCTTCCATGGCTGCCTCGCTGACGATCCAGCCGGCGGTGACGGGTAGGGTGCTCTTCCACAGTGGGGCAAAGGGCTCCGAGAGGATGATGTCACCGGTATACTTGCCGGTGACCTCGACGTGGTCCAGGGCTGCCCAGTCGTCGCGGTAGGGCGGATCAAGCTCCGGGTCTAGGAAGCGCTCGTAGGAGTACTTGACGTCTTCGGCAGTCAGCTCACCGTAGCCCTTGTGGAACTGGACACCCTCGCGCAACTTGAAGGAGAGGGTCAGGCCGTCCTCAGAGATGGTGAAAGGCTCCGCCAGGAGCATGTCCTCCGTCTCGGTCAAAACGCCGGGATAGACGATCAGCCCTTGATAGATATTGTGCCCGATGATGCCATCCACGTTCTGGGGGATAAAGGCCGGGTCCAGGTCCATCATGTCTGAGGTGATGCGAAGCTTCAGGATTTTGGGTTCTTCGGGCGGAGGCGCTTCGGTAGGCGCGGGTGGCTCCGTAGGGGCGGGAGCATCGGTGGGCTGTACTTCGGCCGCCTGACTTGGGGCCTCCGTGGGCGCTGGGGCGGGTTCCGATCCGCCACAGGCCACCAACACCATGCTGATCACGAGAACGAACACGATCATCCAACCAAGTTTCGGCAAGTGTTTCACTGCTTTCCTCCTTTTTTGTAAGGACAATCAACGCCAAGGGTATTGTACTCGGCTTGCAGCAGTCCGTCTGATTGCATCACCTCCTCCCTCAAAATCAGCCGCCAGCTTGCGGCCTGGTTGTACCAGGCTTGATTCGCATCACCGCGAAGGAAGCAGAATCAGTAGAGCGCAGTTTCGTGTATGGGTTGCCAAACTTCCTGGAAGCTGTGGTCAGACAAGGGTCTTGAATCCGGTGTATTCAGCGCACTGGGTCAGGATCGCCGCCAGTGGCAAGCTTTCGGGAAGTTGATTGCGCTGGTGTTGCAGCACGATCTTAGCACAAGCAGACTCCCATGTCAACCCAGTGCGAAACGACTACATAGGTTTACCCCGTCGTGGACGGCTGTCCAGGCAGAGAATGGGCGGTTGCGACCAAGGTATCCAGAAGGCGCGGGTTGGTGTCCAAGGGAAAGGGACTGCCGGTACTGATCACAAACCCTTTGGCGCGGGTTCCGATGGCGGCCTGCCGACGGACCTCAGCCGCCATCTCGTCCATGGTGGCGTTCAGGCCAAACTTGACGGCGTCGATGTTGCCCAGGACAGCCACCCGGTCGCCAACTCGCTCTACCACATCCTCGATCTCGATCCGAAAGTTCTTTTTACTCTCTTCGACCGCAATGGCCGCCACGTCACAGCGAGCCATCTGCTCCAATCTCGGGATCACATCGCCGCACACGTAATGGATGGGCAGCAGGCCCAGGCCGCTCATGTACCTGAAATAGGGTTCATTGTAGGTCAGGACGAATTCGTCATAGGCCCGGGGCGAGATCACGTCTGCGCCGGTGAACACCTCTTGGACATACACCCCGTGGACACCTACCGAAACAAGGGCAGCCATCCTCTCTTTGGTCTGGGCCAGTTGGCGCTGGAGCATGTAGTGCAATAGCTTGGGCCGGTCGTGCTGGGTAACCATCAGCCCGTAGAAGCCTAGATGGTCGGAGACGTAGCTGAAAGGCGTGTCCAATATCGACGAGATGAAAAAGCGGTCGCCATAGTCGTCGACGATCCGGTGGATCAGGTCCATCTCGCCACTGCTCAACAAGTCGGATGTACTGCGGATGGGGATGATCTGGTCCACCTGCTCGTCGCCAGCGATTTCGCTCGATTCGTCCCAAATGTCGGTTTCGGAGCGGTTGACTTCGGTCACTTCCGCATCGCCGTAGGGCAGGTGCGCTCGATGCATCGCTACCTGTTTGCCCGACACCCGATCCTCGTAGTAGAGATGCCCCTGGCGCTGGACGATGTCAGTGCGCTCGGCCCAGGCCCGACTGCTGCCGCGGTAGACTTCTATCCAGTCGGGCCGGACTTTGAAGATGCCATAGGACTCAAAGATAGCCCTGGCACGGAAGAGGGTATCCTCCTCATGGTCCGCGGGATAGCGGTCGGAGCCCGTCTCCTGCAGCCGCATTCTGTACTGCTCGATATAGAAGGCACGCTCAAAATCAGCCAGGAATAGGCCCGTGTAGGCAGGGGCAGCCGGCAGGACGTCAGGCTTCTGGCCCGTGAGAGCCCGGATCATTCTCTGCTTCGGTGTCATATCATGAGGCTCTGAGTCTTGCACAATCATGTTTTCCTTTCCCCTTATCTGGTGTCGCCCCACCATCGAGGCCAAGGCGGGCAGTTTCTCCCTTTATCACGGTTCCGATCCTCCGGTTAGGACACTTCCGTCATGAGCCTTTCGAACTCGGCGAACACCGCCCTGCTGTCCAGCGGTTGCGCGATCAGGCCCTGCGCAAGCTCTTCCTGACACATCGTCTCAATCATGCGTAAGTTGGGCTCAACGCCGTTAGCCTGCCAATCGGCGCTCAGCAACTCGGTAGACTGTTCAAGGTCAGCCAGGAGCCAGGGGGTGGTATCGGCCAGGAATCGGCGATTCTCTTGCGCCTGGAGCCGCGACCGCTCAAAAGCCTGATACAGGCTGCGCGCCACCCACGGGTCCCGCTCAACGACCTGGCGGCGCAGAGCAATGATGTGGTGGGCAGGATAGAAGCCAAGCCGGCGCGCATAGTCTTGCTCAACCTGGCGATAATTGGGGATGAGGCGCACGATCTGGCTTCCAGGCTCATGAAAGACCCTGGGCGGCCATGGGCACATCATGGCATCGAGTTCTCCGCCAAGTAGCATATCCTGCAGCGTCTGCCCGGCGGCCGCGTATCGAACATTCGATGGCAGCGTCAACCGCGGCCGATGGCCCAGCGAGTCGTAGGCTGGATCATCGGTTGGCCCAACCCACCACTCGATCTCGTGGATGCCCACCCCCTGCTCGCGCAACGCAGCCCGGCTCCAGGTATTGCCACTGTCCGGCCAGCCGTTTGTACCCACACGCTTGCCAGCGAGATCCTTGAGAGACTGAAGGCCGCTGCCGCGCAGGACAAAGAAACAGCGGTGGCGAAAGCCTCGCATCACGAACAGAGGCAGCCCAACAAAATCGCGCTCGCCCTGGGACGTGCGAATCAGGTACTGGCTGAAAGACATCTCGCCGGCTTGAAAGGTGGGATCAACCATGAAGTGCTGGATTGAGGTTTTTCGATCCAGGTTCAGGTCGATACCCTCCGCTACAACATCGCCACAAACCAGCGGCATCAGTACGTCATAACTCCTTGTTACCAGGGTTATTGTGAGCATGCCTATCGTCCCTCCCTCTGCGGTCGTCTGTTTTTGTGTGCCCAAAAGCCACCAGATAGTCTGAGCCCGGACCATTGTACCTGGGTTTTGAACCCAAGGCAACTCCGCGATGGCGTTCGCGGAGGACGGGCCGCCCCAGGAGAACTCAAGGCATGGACTGCACTTTGCGCTGCGGCGGCCCTATAGTATAATGGCCTCGGGCGGCATCGGATAGAACCCCTGGTCGGTGCCAGGGACCGCCCCACCAAAGGTACATCGCAGGAGGACTTGTGAGGATCATCTATCGCGTACACGTAGCCGATCACGGCTGGATGCAAAAATCCAGCGACGGCGAGGTTGCCGGCACCACCGGCGAAGGCCGGCGCGTCGAAGCCATTACCATTAGGGTCCGGGGCGAAGGCGTACCCCAGGGGCTGTACGTCACCTACCAGGTATTCGCCCGGGGCCTGGGCTGGATGGAATGGGTATCCGACGGCGCAGAAGCCGGGACAACCGGCCAGGACCGCGCACTGGAGGGCATCCATGTCAGCCTGGCCGGCAACGTACCGCCCGGGTTCCATGTCTGGTACCAGGTTCACGTCCAGGACATGGGCTGGATGGACTGGGTCTCCGACGGACAGACGGCAGGGACGCCAGGCGAGAACCGCCGCATTGAAGCCATCCGCATCCGGATGGAACCAGACCTCTAGAGCGCAAAGACACCGGCTGAATCTGAACGAGTTCCTGATCCGTTTCCTGCAGTCTGGACCTCTGGGGCAAACCATCAGGATCTCACGTCCCAAGCCACCTCAGGACCGCAACGCATTGCGGAGGGCAAATGGCCATACCCAATGACAGACTTCTCGAGATGTATCGGGACATGTGGCGTATGCGAACCCTCGAGAATCGCCTCGAGGAAAACCACAAGCAGGGGCTCGTGCCGGGCTTTTTCCACTCGGGAGTGGGCCAGGAGGCGTCCCTGGTTGGCTGCGCCCATGCCCTGGAAAAGACCGACTATTTCTTTCCCGATCACCGCAGCCACGGCTTGATCCTCATTGCGGGCACGCCCGGTGAAAAAGTGATGGCCGAGCTTCACGGCAGGGCGACCGGCATCTGCGGCGGCAAGGGCGGCAGCCTGCACATGGCCGACCCCTCCGTAGGCAACTTTGGCAACAACGCCATCCAGGGCTCCATCGCCGTCACGGCCCTGGGGCCGGCTTTTGCCTCCAAACTGCGCAAGGACGGCCGGGTGTCGGCCACGTTCCTTGGCGACGGAACGATGGGCCGCGGTGAGGTCTACGAGAGCGTCAACCTGGCCACGATCTGGAAGCTGCCCGTCATCTATGTCTGCCTGAACAACCTCTATGCCATCTCCCTCAGGGCCCAGGATGCCTTTGTGCCCAAAGATCTGGCCGAACTGGTATCGGGTTTTGGCATCGAGCGGCGCGTGGCCGACGGCAACGACATCGAGGTCGTGTACGAGACCATGATGGAGGCGGTCGGGCGAGGACGAAGGGACGAGGGCCCAACCTTTATCGAGTTCAAGACCTATCGCTGGCAAGGCCACTTTGGTGGCGACCCCGACGCCGACCGGCCGGCCGAGGAGAAGCGCCACTGGATGGAAGAGCGAGATCCAATCAGAATCGCCGGGCTGCGACTGATCGAGCGCGAGGCGGCGACTGAGCAGGATCTGATGGACATCACGCAGCAGGTGGACGATGAGGTGCAGGGCTGGATCGACTATGCCCTGGCCAGCCCTGAGCCTGATATCTCGGCGGCCACAGCCGACGTGTACGTTGGATTGGAGGTACCAGGCCGATGAGTTCGGAGGACAAGGCCAGAGAACTATCTTTCGTCGGGGCCATCAACGAAGCATTGCACCAGGAGATGGAGCGCGACGAGCGCGTATTCATCATCGGCGAGGACATTGGCCGGCGGGGTGGTGACTTTGGCGCAACCGTGGGCCTCTGGAAACGCTGGCCGGACCGCTGCCGCGATACCCCCCTGTCGGAGGCGGCCATCACCGGGTTGGGAGTAGGCGCCGCGATGGCCGGCATGCGCCCCATCGTGGAGATCATGTTTGTCGACTTTCTGACCGAGTGCTACGACCAAGTGGTCAACAACATGGCCAAGGTGCACTATATGTTCGGCGGGCAGCTCAAAGCGCCGATGGTCATCCGCACCCTGTGCGGCGGCGGATTCAACGCCGGGCCCCACCACTCCCAGTCGGCTGAGAGCTGGCTGATGAACGTCCCGGGCATCACGGTGGTCGCCCCGTCCAATCCCTACGACGCCAAAGGGCTGCTCATCGCCTCCATCCGCAATGAGAACCCCGTCGTGTTCATGGAGCACAAGGGGCTGTATGGCACCGAAGGGACCCGTGCCCGGAAGAAGCCCTACGAGGTACCGCTCTTCAAGGCGCAGGTCAAGCGCCCGGGCCGGGATGTGACCGTTGTCGCCGGGCTCAAGATGGTCAAGCTGGCCCTGGAGGCGGCAGAGGAGCTGGCCGAGGAGGAGGTGGATGTCGAGGTCATCGACCTGACCACCATCAAGCCCTGGGACCAGGAGACTGTGCTCGAGTCTGTGCGCAAGACGGGCCGCCTGGTGACAGCCTTTGAAAACCCCAAGACCGGCGGTCCGGGCTCGGAGGTCAGCGCCACCGTCGGCGAGGAAGCATTCCACATGCTCAAGGCCCCGATCAGGCGTGTGGCCGGGCTCGACACACCCCACGCCTTTGCGCCGGTGCTGGAGGAGTATATCCTGCCGCGCAAGGCAGGACCTGCTCAACGCCATTTGGGACGTCATTGACTATTGAGCCGACTCGAGCCCAAGGCTCGGGAGAACCAGGTTGGGAAAGGCCATGGAACCTGCGGATCTGATGATCGCCGGTGGGACGGTGATCACGCAGAACAAAGAGCGGGAGATCATTGACGGTGGAGCCGTCGCCATCCGTGGCGACAGCATCTTGGCCGTCGGGCCGGCCGACGACCTGCGGGTTCAGTACCGGGCGCAGCGAGTGCTGGATGCTTCGGGACGTCTCGTCTTCCCCGGTCTGATCAACACCCACACCCACCTGTTCCAGACCTTCCAGAAAGGGCTGGGCGAGGGTCTGACGGCTGTACGAATGGGTGCGGGCGGTCACGGGGCCCAGCGTCCCCTGTATGACCGACCCGTGATGCCTATCTGGCCGCGGTACTGGGCGGGCTGGAGGCGCTGCACTGCGGGACCACGACCGTGCTCGATTACCAGTATCCCCTGCCCGGATCGGGAGATGTACCGGTCGGTGGCCTGTGCCTTCCGGGACCTGGGTCTGCGTGGAGTCCTGGCCCAGGGTTTGACGGAAACCGGCGAGCAGTTCGGGCTGCCGGCCTACCTGTTCCAACCCGTCGAGGAGGCCCTGGTCGAGTGGGACGCATTGACGGCCGAGATCCGGGGCGAGATGGGCTACGATCTCCTGCAGCTTTGGGCTGGCCCCGGCCATTGTTTTTGGCATTACCCGGGCAGGCCTGGAGAGGCTGCGCGCCTATGCCACCGACCGGAGGATGCTGCTCAGCCTGCACGTCAACGAGACGGCCGACGATGACCAGGCCACCCTGGCCGAACACGGGCAGCGAGCTGTGCCCTTTCTGGAAGAGATCGGCTTCTGGGGACCCGATGTGCTGGCCGTCCACTGCGTCCGCATGCAGCCAGAGGACATCGAGATCCTGGCCCGGCACGACGTCAAGGTATCGCACAACCCCATCAGCAACATGTACCTGGGCTCCGGTGTGGCGCCCATCGTCGAGATGCGCCGTGCGGGGCTCAGCGTGGGCCTGGCCACCGACGGTGCGGCCAGCAACAACAGCCAGGACATGCTGGAGACGCTGAAATGCGCGGGCCTCGTGCACAAGATGGCGCACAGGGACCCGTCGGCCATCACCGCGGCGGACGTCCTGGATATGGCCACCATCGATGGGGCGCGGGCCATCGGCCAGGAGGAGCGGCTGGGCTCACTGGAATCTGGTAAACAGGCCGACCTGTTTGTCTACAATCCATACTGTGCCAGGTCGGTGCCAGTCCTGGACCCCGTGGCCAGTCTGGTGTTCTCGGCTGGAACAGAGGGCGTGGTGACAACGATTGTGGCCGGGCAGGTCGTACTGGACGAAGGGCAAATCACCACCGTGGACGAAGAGGCCCTGCTGCGAGAGTGCCAGGCGGCCGCAGTGGCCCTGGCGACCAGGACCGGTACGCTGCCCAAGCGCTAGTACAGAGCAAGAGTGAGGGCTATTGGATTGCTTCCAATGGAAGCAATCCTGTCACTGCGAGGCCCGTCGTTTGGGCCAAAGCAGTCTCCACGGAGCAAGTGGGGATCGCTTCGTCGCTGGCCCTCCTCGCGATGACAGGCTTTGTATTCTTCTGCACGGGGTGGTACGTGTGCACCAAGGTCGAAATTGCGAGGAAGACGATGAACCAGAGATCAACTTCGATTCGAAGGCAAGGTAGCCGCGATCACCGGCGGAGCCAGGGGCATCGGCCGGGCCTGCGCATTGCGCTTTGCCCGTGAGGGAGCGCGGGTCGCAGTTCTCGACATCCTGCTCGCTGAGGCACAGTCCACGGCCCGCCAGGTCGAGGAGCTGGGGCCAGGGGCGCTGGCCATCCACTGCGACGTGCGCCACAAGGATCAGATGTCCGCCGCCGTAGCCCAGATCGTGCACACCTGGGGCCGCATCGACATCTGGGTCAACAACGCCGGCGTCTACACCGGCAGCCCGGTGCTGGAGGTGCCCCTGGAGGACTGGAACCGGACCCTGGGCACCAACTTCACGGGCGTGTTCCTGGGCTGCGGGGCGGTGGCGCCTGTCATGCGCGAGCAGCGCTCAGGCCGGATCATCAATGTATCCTCCATGGCCGGCAAAACATCCTGGCCGGCGACGGCCGCGTACTCGGCCAGCAAGTCGGCCGTCATCGGGCTGACTCGTACGGTGGCCCTGGACATGGCGCCCTTTGGCGTCACCGTCAACGCCGTCTGTCCGGGCAACACACGGACGGACATGGTGCGCCAGGTAGCGGCCTCCGCCGGAGCGCGGGAGGGCGTGGGTACGGAGGAGTGGCTGCGCCGGCGGGCCAGCGACTGCCCCCTGGGGCGGCTGGCAGCGCCCGAAGAGATTGCGGGGCCCGTGGCCTTTTTGGCCTCCGACGAGGCGCGCTACATCACGGGCCAGGCCATCAGCATCGACGGCGGCATGGCGCTGTAAGGGGGATGCGATGAGATTCGAGGGACAGGTGGCCGCCGTGACCGGCGGGGCGAGAGGCATCGGCCTGGGCATCCTGCACCGTTTCGCCCGAGAAGGCGCGCGGGTGGCAGCGCTGGATCTCAATACTGGAGGCGGCGCAGGCCGCGGCCGATGAACTGGGAACCGATAGCTCGGCCATGGCTCTGCACCTAGACGTGGCCGATGGAAAGAGCGTCCAAGCCGCCGTCGACCAGATTCTGGACACTTGGGGCCGGATCGATGTCTGGGTCAACAACGCCGGAGTCTTTTATGTCCACAACATCGCCGACCCGCCGGACCTGGAAAAGTGGGAGCGCATCCTGGCCGTGAACCTGACCGGCATGTTCCTGTGCTGCCAGGCCGTGGCGCGGCCCATGATGGTCCGGCAATCGGGCAGTATCATCAACATCTCTTCCATCGCCGGCAAGATCGGCTTTCCTGAGGAGGCCGGCTACTGCGGTACCAAGGCCGGCGTCCTGGGCCTCACGCGCTCCCTGGCCGTGGAGCTGGCGCCCCACGGCATCCGCGTCAACGCCATCTGTCCCGGCAATATCCTGACGCCCATGCTCGAGAGCGTGGACGCGCGCATCTGCGCCGCCGAGGGCTGGGAGCCAGGTACCCATCTCAAGAAAACAGCCCAAGATGTGCCTATGGGCTACATCGGCGAGCCGGAAGACGTGGCCGCCGCCGCAGCCTTTCTCGCCTCTGAGGATGCCAGCTACATTGTCGGCCAGGCGATCAACCCGGATGGTGGATTGGTTCTGTACTAGCAATGCCTGGAAAGCGGCCTTCCCCTGCGCGCAGGCCGCCTCAAAGAAGGAGCTATGTTGCATGCCTGTTGAAGTTCAGATGCCCAAGCTGGGCTTGACCATGGAAGAAGGAACGATTGTGGAATGGCTCAAGGCCCAGGGGGAGCCTGTACAGAAGGCGGAACCTCTCTTTCTATTAGAGAGCGACAAGATCACCCTCGAAGCTGAAGCGCCAGAGAGCGGCATCCTGGGCCAGATCTCTGGTTTCGGCCGGCACGACGGTGCCCACTGGAACCACGATTGGCCTGATCTTTCCGGCCGGCGAGGAGTTGCCCGTGCCCTCCCAGCCTGGAGAGGGGCCGGGGGGAGTCCAAGCTGGAACAAAACCCAAGGCAAGAGCCACCCCCGTCGCCCGCCGGCTGGCCGAACGGGCCGGGCTGGACGTGGGTACGATTGAGGGTACCGGTCCCGCTGGTCGCGTGACCACGATAGATGTAGAGCAGGCCCTGGCCAAAGCTGGGCGTCAAGCGGCTGCTAGCGACAGCCCGGCCGCCCCGGGCGCGCTGGCCGGGGCATCACGTCCAGATCTGCCAGCGCAACCCGAGCCCAAGGTCAAGGCATCGCCCCGGGCCCGCCGCCTGGCCCAAGCAGCCGGGCTGGATCTGGCCACAGTCCAGGGCACCGGAAAGGGCGGGCGAGTGATGGCCGGCGATGTGGAGCGGGTACTGGCGGACGTCGGCGCCGCGTCAGAAACCGGCACTGAGCCCGTAGAAGCGCGCCTTGCTCACTCGCCCGCACCTGCGACGGCCATACCGGCCGCTGGAGACATCGTCCCGCTTTCCGGCGTACGGGGCGTGATTGCCCGCCGCATGTCCGCCAGCGCCCACACCGCAGCGGCAGTAACGACCATGACACAGGCCGACGCTACGGAACTTGTCCGGCTGCGCGAGGCGCTGCGCCGGGAGTGGCCGTCGTCTGTGGGGTTTGCGCCCTCCTACAACGATCTGCTGCTGGTGATCCTGGCCAAAGCCCTGGCCGAGTACCGCTACATGAACGCCCATCTGGTGGGCGAGGAGATCCGCCAGATGGCAGAGATCAACATCGGGCTGGCCGTAGACACGGAGCGAGGCCTGGTCGTGCCGGTGGTCAGAAGAGTGCAGAACATGCTGCTTGCCGACGTGACGAGCGCCTCTCGTGACCTTGCGCAGCGGGCGCGAGAGGGGAAGCTGTTGCCCGACGATCTCAGCGGCGGTACCTTTACCCTGTCCAACATGGGCAAGTTCGATGTGGAGGCTTTCACACCCATCATCAACCTGCCCGAGTGCGCCATTCTGGGCGTGGGGCGTATGGCTGCTCGACCGGCCGTGTTCGGGGGCGAGCTTTGCATACGGCAGACCATGACCCTGAGCCTGACCTACGACCATCGCGCCATAGACGGCGCACCAGCCGCACGATTTCTGGAGCGAACCAAAGAACTGGTAGAGCAGCCCTACCTGGCGCTGGTGCGATAGCGCTGGCGAGTAAGCACGCCGCCCTTGCGTCAGGACCGAGGCATTGTATGGACGCACAAGGCACCAACCCAGCTTTCGGCTCCGATCTGGAGCCCTACCACGGCATCACCACCTTTATGCGGCTGCCTGCCAGCCGCCACCTGGAAGGGGTCGACGTCGCCATCGTTGGCATCCCTTTCGACAGCGGTACGACCTATCGCAGCGGAACACGTTTCGGCCCCAGGAGAATCCGCGAGTCATCGTCGCTGCTGTGGGGCTACAACGAAGCAATGGGGGTCTTTCCCACCAGGGTGCTCAAAGTCGTGGACTATGGCGACGTGAGGACGATCCCCGTCGACATCTTGGCCACGATGGACCAGATCACGGCGGAGGCGCAAAAGATACTGGTTGAGGATGTGACCGTCGTCGCCCTGGGCGGCGATCACTCCATCACCCTACCCCTCCTGCGCGCTCACGCGGCCAGGTACGGGCCGCTGGCCGTCGTCCACTTTGACTCGCATCCCGACACCTGGCCCGATGAGTTCGAAGGCCGCCCTTACAGCCACGGCACACCCTTCCGCAGGGCCATCGAGGCAGGCATGATCGACACCAGCGCCTACGTCCAGGTTGGCATTCGCGGCCCGACAGGTGGTCCCGAAGACCTGGCGGACGCCAGAGAACTGGCGGCCAGCGTCCTGACCATCGGCCAGGTATTCGACCTGGGCATCCCGGCGGTGGTGAGCAAAGTACGCTCGACAGTTGGGGACCGGCCTCTCTATGTCTCACTGGACATCGATGCCGTCGACCCCGCCTTTGCACCGGGCACAGGCACGCCCGAGGTCGGCGGCCTATCGAGCTACCAAATGCTACAACTGGTGCGCGGATTACAGGACTTGAACCTTGTAGGTTTCGACCTTGTGGAGGTGAGCCCGCCCTACGACCACGGCGACATCACGTCTATCCTGGCCGCGAACCTGGCCTTTGAGTTCCTCTCGCTGCTGGCCTTGAGAAGGGGGTTGGAGCGAGGGGGAAGTGAGAGATGAAGACAGCGCCCCTCAAGGGTGCCCCTATCAAGTATTGACAACAAACCTGTACAATGGAGAGGAGTCGTAGAATGGATAGACTCGAAGCCAGCCGTAGCTTTCTCAAGGCCGAGGGTTGGGAGGAATGGACCAAAGACGAGACCGACCAGCGGGCCGGTGTGCCGGTCCCGCCTCCCCAGAAGCCCTACCCGGAGGATGCCAAGCTCATCGACCTGGTTGCCCCCGAGGACCTGACCGTGGGCCAGATGTCCGTCATGCAGGCCATCAAGCAACGCCGCAGCCACCGGAGCTTTACCAAGGAGCCGCTGACCCTGGAGGAGCTGTCCTTCCTGCTGTGGGCCACGCAGGGGATCGGCCAGGCCGACACCCACGACGGGAAGATCGTTCGCACGCTGCGCACCGTGCCCAGCGGTGGAGCGCGCCATCCCTTCGAGACCTACCTGCTCGTGCGCCGCGTGGAGGGCCTGGAACCCGGGCTGTACCGCTACCTGCCGGTGGAGCACAAGATCTACCTGGTGCGCGCTGACGAGGACCTGACCGCCAAGGCCCACGAGGCCACCCGCGGCCAGTTCCTGCGACAGAGCGCCGTCGTCTTTATCTGGACCGTGATGCCCTACCGCACCGAGTGGCGCTACAGCTTTCTGTCGGCCAAGATCATCGCCCAGGATTCGGGCCACCTGTGCCAGAACCTGTACCTGGCCTGTGAGGCCATCGGCGCTGGCACCTGTGCCATCGGCGCCTACGACCAGGACAAAATGGACCCCGTCCTCGGCGTTGACGGCGAGGACGAGTTTACGATTTATGTCGCCCCAGTAGGCAAGGTACGTTAGGGCGCCGTCGGCAGGCTCGCCTCAACAGTTGCTGCGCCAGGTGGCAGAGACTCGCCCTTGGGGAAGCCGTCATCCTGAGCGTAGCGAAGGATCTCGATTACGCAGATGGAGATTCTTCGCCTTCGCTGCGCTCCGGCTCAGAATGACGGGATCGCGGGTTCCTGCACAAGTCCAGACCTGCTCAATACAATAAGGGAGAACCCCATGTCACTGACGATCTATCAAGTTGACGCATTCACCAACAGACCGTTCGCCGGAAACCCGGCGGCGGTCTGCCTGTTGCCCAAGCCCCGCGACGAGGGCTGGATGCAGGACGTCGCGCGGGAGATGAATCTGTCCGAAACCGCCTTCCTGGTCGAAGGGGATGACGGCTACGACCTGCGCTGGTTCACGCCGGCCATGGAGGTGGACCTGTGTGGGCACGCCACGCTGGCCAGCGCTCACATCTTGTGGGAGACGGGCGAGTTGGGGCCGGAACAGCAAGCCAGATTTCACACGCGCAGCGGGCTCCTGACGGCAAGCCTGGGCACGGACCGGATCGAGATGGACTTTCCGGCCACCCCGCCGGAGCCGGTCGAGGCTCCGGCGGTCCTGCTCCAGGCACTGGGCGTCACGCCGCTTTACGTTGGCCAGAGCATCTTTGACTACCTGGTTGAGGTCGATGCGGAGGCGACGGTCCGCAACCTGCGGCCCGATTTCGGTCTGCTCAAGAGACTCGGCGCCCGGGGCGTGATGGTCACCAGCAGGGCAGAGCCTGGAGATTTCCACTTTGTGTCCCGCTTTTTCGGGCTGGGAGCGGGCATCGACGAGGACCCGGTGACCGGCTCGGCCCACAGTTGCCTGGGTCCCTACTGGGGCGGCCGTCTGGGCAAACAGGAGATGGTAGCCTTCCAGGCATCGGCCCGGGGCGGCACCGTCCATATCCGCCTGGCCGGCGAGCGCGTAATCCTGGGTGGCCAGGCGGTGACCGTCCTGCATGCCAAACTGCTGGCCGCCTGATGGGGTTTGCCGGTGGACCAAGATGACAGCGAATCCTGAGGATTCACCGAATCGCTCGCCGGTGAATCCGTTGAATCTTGCCGATCCATTTTCATATTGCCCAAAAGGCAGACCCAATCTTCAAGCAGAGAACGGCCGTGGTAAGAGACCACGCAGGTAGATCGGAGGTACGGTGTGGCGTTGCTCATCATCAACCAGCAACAAGTACGGCAACTACTGCCCATGAAGGCGGCCATGGAGGTCGTGACGGGCGCCTTCAAGGCCCTGTCCGCCGGCAGCGCGATCAACCCGCTGCGCCAGGTGATGCCCCTCCCCGGCAACCTGGGCGTCCAGGTCACCATGCCCGCCTACCTGGGCGACCCCGGCGCGACGGGTCTAAAGGCCATCACGGTCTTTCCCGGCAACCACGGCACGGCCTACGATTCTCACCAGGGGGCGGTACTACTCTTTGGCACCGAGCACGGTGAACTGCAGGCCATCGTCGACGCCAGCGCCATCACGGCCATCCGCACGGCGGCAGCCAGCGGCGTGGCCACCCAGCTCCTGGCCCGGGAGGATGCAGAGGACCTGGCCATTCTGGGCTCCGGGGTGCAGGCTGCATCCCACTTGCAGGCAATGCTGTTGGCCCGGGACATCAGGCGGGTGCGCGTCTGGAGTCGCGCGCCTGCCCATGCCCAGCGATTTTCCCGTTCCGCATCTGAACAGGTTGGGATCCCCGTCGAACCAGTGCCCACCGCCCGGGAGGCGGTCCAGGGCGCGGACATCAGTCTGTACCACGACGGCGGCCCCTACACCCGTGCTACTGGGCGACTGGCTCGAGCCCAGGCCAGCACATCAATGCCGTGGGCTCCAGTGTGCCCTTTGCCCGCGAGCTGGACACCAGCGTCGTGGCAAGGTCGCGGCTATTTGTCGACCGCCGCGAATCGACACTCAACGAGGCCGGCGACTTTTTGATGCCCCTCCAGGAGGGCGCCATCGATGCGGGGCACATCCAGGGCGAGATCGGTGAGATCCTCCTGGGCCAGATTCCTGGGCGAGAATCCCCGCAAGACATCACGCTTTTCAAGTCACTGGGGCTGGCCATCCAGGACCTGGCTTCGGCCCATTATGTCTATCTAGCTGCCCTGGAACAGGGGCTGGGCACTGAGGTCGAACTGGGCGGCAGGCGCCACCTGGCAGGATGAATCCCTGCTCTTCAGGGGCTCTTCTCAGAAAAACCTGATCTGATCCGCGGCCGGAAACCTGCCAGATCTGCCCCTTTCCTGGCCACTCAGGTCGATTTCCCCCATTTCTCACGACTTGACTTTTTCCCATTGCTGTGATATAAATATATATATTACCATTCGTCGTCCCCAGCGGACTCGTAGGAGGAGAAATACGGCATGCCTGGTTACAGACCCAGAGTGTCGCTCATCGGACATGGCACCACCGGAACAGATGGCATTCCTGCCGGCAACCACCTGCGCTGGTTCTTTGACCGGCGGCTGGGGTTCCCCCTGGGAGGCTTTCGCGTCTATCGGCGGCAGGCAGCGTACACGGAGTGGCGGGCGCGCACGTGCACCTACGAGGAGTGGCGGGAGTTTGACAAGAGTCAGGTTCGCTCCGCAGAAGTCAATTGTCTCGAAGCGCCTTCCGTTGTCTTCAGATCGGATATCCCCTTCTGGGGAGCACCCCAAGATGCCTACGACAAGAGGACTCTCTTTGTCCATTTCGAAGGTGAGCTGAGTATCGAGTTCGGCAGCCCTGTCCAATTTGCCGACGTGGACTGCTTTCGCAAGGCAGGCCCCGTCCTGGCCCTGGAGGCCAATGACAGCCAGACCGGGCAGGTCGTCGACATCGATGTCGCGACGCCCAATCCCGACCGGCTGGAGAGAGTCAAGCTGAGCGTGTCGGGCGCGGGTTTTGATATGCTGAAGCTCAAGGCCGAGGCGGGGGGGTTTCACAGCATCACCTTTGGCTGGTACGAGCCGGAAAAGTACGGCCATGGCGAGTGGGTCCTGATCAGCGGAGACATCCCAATTCCCCTGCCCTACACCCACCGGCTCTACCCCCTGAGGCACCGTCACAGCGGCGAGCCGGATGGCGACTGGCTGGAGGCCCAGCGCCGGAAGTGGAAACGCGCGGCCTACGATCGCCAGGACTTTCAGGAGATGCTGGACGTCTTGGGCGACATGTTCGCTCCGCCGAGAGAGTCGCTGATGGTCCGCTACTTTGACTATGCCGCAGAAGGGGGGCGTCCCCAGGATGAGGGCCTCAGCCTGCGCGTCCTGCCCTCCGATCTCTTGCTGCTGACCTCGCTGGATCCGGTGGTAGCGCGCATTCTGGGCCTTACCTTTCTCGACCGCAGGGCCGAGGAGGAGTTCCCTACGACTACCGCGTCGAGGGTACATGGATCAAGGGTAACATCTGGCTTCTGGAGAATTACGCAACGACCTTTGACCAGCTGGACCTGGGACACGGCTTTCTGCCCTACTTTGCCCTGGGTGAGCTGGTGTTCCAGGGAAGCGACCAGCGCGTCGTGGAGCAGCCCTCGGACTTGGCCGGCACAACGCACGCCCTGGAGCTGGGAGCCGCTGCCGGGGATACGCTCAGGATCGGCTTCCCGGTGCGGGCCGGCGAGGTACAGGTGTTTGTCTCTGGCGACCTGACGGGCGCCACTATCACCGGCTACAGGGATGAGCGGAAACGGCAGAGCTCTGTCGCGGAAGGTACGGGCGGCGAACAGATCCTGCACCTGAGCGATCCCCGCGGCCTGGACTATGTGGCCGTGCGGGGCAAAAACCTCTACATCCACAAGGTCTGCTACGATCCCGATACGCTGGGGCATCCGGAAACCAGGGAAGTGGTCTACACTGGCTACCGGCGCGGGCTGATGGTCCAGGATGCCGGTCTTCCCGCGCCGCCCACGGGTCTGACCGCGACAACCTTCTCCGGCATGACCCTGTCCGTGGATAATGGCTCTGGCCGGCTGCGGGACGCGCGGCTGAGCGTAGGGCTGTCCTGGGACGTGGAGGATACGCCGGAGGCACTGGTCCGCTTCCTGGCCTACCGGGAGGACCCCGATGGAGGGCGCAAGGCGCTGAATCAGGGCCTGCCGGTACTGGGCAATGCCGGGCCCGAAAGCCTCGATAGTGCCAACGGAGAGGGTACGCCTGCCCCTGCCCTGATCAACGACCGGCTGCCCGGTCCCGGCCGCTACCTCTATACCGTGCGGGGCATGGATCTCTTTGGCCGCGCCAGCGACTACAGCCCGCCCATCGCCGTCGAACCGGCCGAGGATCTCTACCTGCCGCCCCCGCCGCCCGTCGGTGTGCGCGCCCGCTACCTGGACCTGGCCGACCCCAGTCTGAGTACCGTGGAGTGGGAAAAGCTAACCAGCGCCGGGGCCCCGGCGGCGCTCTCCGTGTCCTGGGCTTGGGATGCCGACCAGGCCGAGCAGAACCCCGACGTCTCCCAGTTTCACGTCCACCTCCAGCCCGGCTGGCTCAACTCCTACACCCTCCAGGTTCTCTCGGCCGTGGACAATGGCGACAGCACCGCGCAGGTCGTCGTCCTGTCCGACAGCCTGCGCGGCGTGGCCGCCCGGCAACTGGCCGGCTGCGCGCTCCAGTCCGGTGGCCAGTTCTATCCCGTCCAGGCCAACGAGGCGGCAACGTCACGGAACCGGGTCCGGCTCACTGTCGGCCGGCCGGAAGGGATCGAAGAGGCGGCGACCGTGCTGGATAACTCTAGCGACGTCGACCCGGGAGCACAGGCACTGATCGCCACCCGGCGCCCGTTCTTTGCCTACCTGCCGCAGAAGGGTGCTGCCAGCCTGGTCGTCCTACCCTCCAGCCCGCTCTACGTCGATTACGGCCTGGCAACCAAGTGGATGCACTGGCGCCTGTCCAGCGTCTCCGGCTCCGGCCCCCACGACTACGAGCTCTTTGTACCCTCACCACCCTTGGCCGCGACCCCCCAGGAGCCCCTGGCCTACGCCCAGGTCACCGTCACCTCCGATGATGGGCGCCAGGAGAGCGCCACGGCTCCGGCGGCGACCATCTATGCGGTACACCGCGTGCCGCCCCCGGCACCGGCGCGCTCGACGTCGCCCGATACCTATGCCAGCTTCCCCGACGTCTATGGCCAGTCAACCTACACCTTCACCTTTGCCCGCGATGCGGCATATTACGAGATCTACCCGAGCCTCACTGGAAACGATTGTCTCCGTCGACCGGGCCCAGCGACAGGGCGGCCGCTCTCGCAGCCAGGCGGACTATGGCAACTTCCTGGCCAGCTACTCGGTGGAGCCGCTGCGCAGCGAAATCGTGGAGCAGGTCATCGAGCCCGGCGCAGGGACGATGGATTATGACAACATGGATAACGATCTACTGCAGGCGCTGGCTAGCCTGCCGGGCAACGAAGCGGCCTTTGGCCGGCTGCACCCGGGCAAGTTGTCCGCTTCTGACCATGCCAGCCCCGCCGGCAGCGGCGAGTTTGCCTACACCGACAGGACCCTGCCCGGCACAGCCGAAGGCAGCTACTTCTACCGGGCCAGAGCAGTCGACAGCGCCGAAAACGCCAGCCCGCTGGGCCCGGCTACCCTGCCCATCCGCCTGCGCGACGTCAGCCAGCCCCGGCCACCGGACGTCGTCTCGGTTCTTGGCGGCGACCGCCAGATCCGCCTGCGCTGGAACGCCAGCCGCGAGACGCACCTGGCCGAGTACCGGCTTTACCGTACCTCCGACCCGGCAAGTACCGGGGATATCCGCTTGATGGACCCGGTGGTGGTCTGCGGGCCCGATGAGCATGTAGCGGAGCAGGCCAGCCAGCGGGAGTACGCCGATGATACCGTCGCGCCCCGGACGCCCTATTTCTACCGGATGGTTGCGGTGCGCCATCTGGACTACGAAGATGGGCAGGAAGCCGAATCCCCTCCAGACCATCGCCAGCGCTACAGGCACAGGCCTACAACGGGCAAACCCCTGAGCCGCCCAACTGGCTGCCCCCACAGGAGCTGCCTGCCGGACTCGAGCTGGCCTGGAGCAGCAGTGACACCGGTCTCACCTGCATGGTGCAAAAGAAGGCGTCCGGCTCCCCCGAGTGGGTTTCTCTGAGCGGCTGGCTGGACCCCGGCGACTACCGTTACCTGGATGCCAGCCGGGCGCCGGGCGAGGCCGCCGAGTACCGCCTCAAGGTCATGGATGCGGCGGGCCGACTCAACCGCGATTTTGATGTGATGGAGGTGGCGCCATGACCCAGCATCTTGGGTTGTTCGTTGCAGATCCAGACGACCCCGGTCTCACCTATCTCCACAGCTACGGGCCGGTGCAGAACGGTTTCTCCCACGGATTGACGATCGGCGCAACGCTGACAGCAGAGCTACGCGCCGCGGTCACAGGTACTCTATCAGCACAGCCCTTCTACTACCACGGCGTGGAACCTGGCGAGCCACTGGAGGCTGGCACGGCAACCCCAAGGCCCAAGACGATCACGCTCTATCTCCAGCCGGACCTGGGCCCTAGTCTCGACCCTGAATGGAAAGCCCGAGCCCAGGCCGCGGGACTGGGGCATCTTGTTGGCTTTGCTTATGGCAACGTGGATGTCAGCACGCTACAGGAAACTTTGGAAGCATCACTGGGAAGCGGTCGTCTCTCGCAAGCAATCGTCCCACCTGGAGCCATGAGCAACGAAGAGATTATGGACAAGTTCCTTGTGGGGGGCGTAGATCTTGCCGTCCAGGCCGGAGACGTGATTGGGTTGCCCGCACTGGCAAGTGTCCAGGCTAGCCCTCCCGAGTGGCGCTTCTCCTTTTACGTGTACACAAGCCTTTTTGATCCGGAGCAAGCGCCCCCCTACCTGTCCTTGGGGACAACGGGGCCAGTGGATCCGGCAGCGTTCTATGACGAGATGCGCGACTTTGTGGCTGACGGCAGCGAGATGGTTGACGCTTTGCTTGGGCATGCACCAAAGACCTGGCCGCTCCTGCCGGGCAGCGGATACTCGCTTTCGGACGCGATCGAGGAAACCGCGGTGCATGTCTATCCGATGCCAGTGCTGAGGACCTTTGCATGGGAACAGACCCTGACTGAGGAGCAGTGGACCCAGGTATGGGGCAACCAGAAGGCCCTCTACCGCCGGCACCTGCTGGCCACAGTAGACCCGGACCGGCTGGACGCCCAGGCACAGGCCGATGCCCAGGGCATGCCCCGTTTCAGCTTTAACGATTCCGACGCCTACAATCCCATCCAGTTGGAGGCCCTGGTCGAGTTTTACGTCAACTTCAGCGATCCCTACGGTCCCGTGGACTATGTCGCTGACCCCAACGATGCCTACGCGCCCATCACCAGGCCCCTTTCGCCGGGCGACGCCGGGTACCAGACCGTGGAGCTGGGCCAGGGCACGGGCTGGCACCTGATCATCATCCAGAGCTTTGGCGCCAGAAAGAACCTAGCCGGGTCCGACGCGGCGGCCAACGGCAGTACGATCGAGCTTCTGACGCAAGCAGAGAGGATAGAAGACCTAGATCAATCGTTGCCAGTGATGTACTCCCTGATGCGCGTGAATGCTGGCTTTGATACCATCTATCTGGACGGTGACACGGCACGTGCCTCTGGGGTATACAGGATCACCGGGGTCAATGCCAGTTCATACACGGTCACGGTCGACGCGACACCCGATCTGGGCAGCCAGCCCTCCGCCTGGCGCATCCCAGCCGGTATCGGCGGCAAGCACCCCCAGGTGGACTATAACCTGGGGCCAGGAGGCAGCGAGGGCTACGACCACCATGATGGCGCGCTTTTCCTGGTCAAGGATGGTCAAATACACGGTATATGGAGGGGTTCCAGCTACTCGAGCCGCGATAAATACCACTACCAATACCCGCTTCCCTCCGCTCGGGGTAACCGGGGTTTCTACTTCCGCAGCCATACCTCCGGGAGCAGCGAAACGATCAACTATGCGTTCCGGATCATGGAGAGCGAGGATCAGCCCGAGACTGATAGGTCTCTGCCAGTGCGTTACTACTTTTACAACCAGGTTGAGGATGGGCGGTCTGGCGGCGGCTTGGGCCATGCAATCCATCGCGGCTTTCCGGGCAGCCCCCTGCTCGCAACACCGGTCTTCGGCAACGGTTCACTGGGTTGCATGCCCATCCTCCAGTTCTTCGATTTCCGCCGGAAGCTAATCGAGGTGTATGCAGATGATCAAGAGGGTTCAGGCTTGAGCGTCGACCCCCGGTTGATGGAGCTAGCCGGTCTGGATGAGCCGCAGAGCGAGCTGGCCTGGTGCAGGGAACACCCTACTAGTGATAGTGAAAAGTGCGTGGGCATCTTGCCATCGAATGGAGGACCCGCGGCAGGCCAGGTGACCGAGTTCTCCAAAGCCTGGAGCAACCTGCCGGTGAACGGGCCCGACGAAAGCAAATATCTGATTGAGGGTACCCTGTGGGTGATCCACCCCCACGAAGTGCCCAGACATCAGAGCGAGTATTAGCCATGACAACCATCTATCGTTCCCTCGGTACCCTGCGGACCTACCTCGGCTCACTGCCCTGGCCGGAGGTGTTCTTCCCCCCGGATACGTCGTCAGATCCTGCATCCGGAAGCGGCGCCAGCCTCCTCGACCAGATCTATGTCATTGACTCCCGCATGTCGCCTGCGGCCAGCGGGACAGCCTTCGACGTAACCCTTGCTGTTGAGGGCGAGCTGGGGTTGGCCATCCCCGGGCTGGATGGGGCCCGGCTGGTCTTTGGCAGCGCGGAGATGGAAGGCATGCTGCTGGTCAAGGCCCGGGTGGTCATCGGCCAGCAGCCGCGGTTGTCGCTGAGCAACCTGAGCCTCGCCCTGCGCTTCGACACCGACCTGCTGCGGCCCGCCGACGGCAGCGGTTACCTCGAGGTCGCAGTCTATGGCTCGGTGTCCATCGACCACAACTTTGACGTGACCGTCACCACCTACGCCCCCTCCTCGCTGCCCAGGTGCGAGATTGCGGGTACCGGCGTCATCGTCTCGGCCGAGGATGTCAAGCTGACCTTTTCCCGGACCGAGTCACCCCAGGAGATCTTGGACGCCGGGTTTGACGAGTCCTTCCTGGGCCTCTATCTGGGGCAGGCGACGCTGGAGCTGCCCGGCAGCCTGGCCGATGGCGCCGGTTCACCCGTCATCCTGCAGGCCACCGGTCTGGCGCTGGGCACCGGCGGCATAAGCGGCGCGGTTTCGGCCCAGATGGCCCTCCAGGTTGGGGGTCCGGCATCCGGCTACGCCTTGAGCGGCGACCTGGTCGGCAACCTCTTTGGCTTCGAGTTCGGGCTGGCAGAGGTGCTGGTGTCGTTCCAGCAGAACGTTCTCGTGGAATCGCGCATCTCCGGCGTCCTACGCCTGCCCTTCATCGACATGCCCCTGGGCGTCGATGCCAGCTTTGAGGCCAGCGGCGAGATCAGCGTCACCCTCTCCTCGGCCCAGCCCCAGGTTGCCGGCGTCTCCGGCAGCGGCGGCGGCCTGGTGGAACTTTGCAAAGAGGGCCTGCTCACCCTGGCACTGGACGGCCTGACCCTGGAGACCGTCGACGGCGCGCCCCAGATCACCCTCAGCGGTTCCATCGCGCCCGAGTTCCAGCCCGTCCCCGGCCAGGACCTGGATTGGGGCGAGTATGGCATCCAAGCCCTGACCATCGATACCCAGGGCCGCGTGACCATCCAGGGCGGCTGGCTTGACCTGCCCCAGGTCAAGTCCATCAACTTTTTCGGCTTCCAGCTCGAGATCAGCCAGATCGGATTCGGCCAGCGCGACGACGGCTATCGCTTTGTCGGGTTCTCCGGCGCCATCCACCTGCTGGAGGGCTTGCCTTTGGGCGGAAGCGTCGAGGGACTCAAGATCTTGTGGAACGACGCCGGCCACATCGACTTTGAGCTGGCCGGCATCGGCGTCGAGTTCGAGATCGAGAACACCCTCTCCTTCGCCGGCCACGTCGCATTTGTGCGCGATGGCAGCCTGACCGGTTTCCGCGGTGGGGTGCGCCTTCAGCTCATCGCGCTCAACATGTGGCTCGACGCCCAGGTGGCCGTCATCCGCGACCAGGACCTGGGCGTTACGGGCCTCTATGTCTTTGTCGACGTTGGTTTGCCGGTGGGCATCCCGATCTTTCAGACCGGCGTGGCCATCTTTGGCCTGGCCGGCCTGTTCGCCTACAACCTGCTGCCGGGCAAGAGCGACGATCAGGAATGGTACGATTGGTACGCCGACCCCAATCCCGAAAAGGGCATTACCCACTCTGGCAAGTGGAGCAAGGTCCAACCAGGCGCCTTTGCCTTTGGGGCGGGCATGGTCCTGGGCGTTCTGCCCAACGGCTATGCCTTTTCCGGTGAGATGCTGCTGGTCGTGCTGATCCCGGGTCCGGTCCTGATGATCGAGGGCAAAGCCCAGTTCCTGAGCCAGCGAGGTGATCTGGGCGAATCGGAGGCCCAGTTCCATACCTTTGCCGTGCTGGACATCCCCGGCGGTTACTACCAGTTCAACGTCGATGCCAGCTATGTTCTTCCCAAGGACGGGACAGCGCGGGGCGACGTCCTGGACATGGGCGGCGGCGCCGAGGCCTATTTCAACTTGGGCGACATGAACGCATGGCACCTTTACCTGGGCCAGAAGGCCAAGGAGAAGCGCCTGCGCGCCGACATTCTCAACCTGTTTCGGGCCGACGCCTACTTTATGATGGAGGCCCCCCAGGTCGCCATGGGCTCCTCCATCGGATTCGATGAAGACTGGCAATTTGGCCCAGTCAGGGTGGCCCTGGTGGCCCTCATCGAGGGGGAGGCCGTCGTAAGCTGGATGCCGGCCCAGTTCTGGGGCCAGCTTGCCCTGGAGGGCGGCATCGACGTCCGCGCCTGCGGTATCCGGATCAGCCTGGGGACCGGCGCAGACGTCGAGCTCAAGACCCCGGCGCCCTACTATCTGGGCGCCAGTGTCTGGGTCCGGGTCAAGCTGCCCTGGCCGGTCAAGGATTTTGAGACCAGGCTCGAGCTCGAATGGCAAAAGCAAGCCGAGCCGCCGGTGCCCGTGCCCCTTCAGGGCATTTCTGTCGAGCACCTGAAGGTCAGTGACAAGTGGGACCTGGCCGTATCACCGGTCTATGACGAGCCGGACAACCCCGGCTACTATGCCCGGGCCAGCGCCCTGCCGCCCCAACAGGTCACCAACCCCGTAGTGCCGCCCGACGCACGCATCGTCCTCAACTTTGCCAAACCGGTGCTCGACGCCTCTCAGATCGGGGACAACTATACGACACCTGGAGCGGAGATCATTGACGGCGGGGACTACCGCTTTGAGTACAGCCTGGACGCCGTATCCCTCTTCCAGCGCTCGGGCAGTAACTGGATCCAGGTCGCCACGCCGCTATACGGCATGTGGCAGTGGAAGAACGACGGCGATCCTGAGAACTTATCGCTGATGCTCTGGACCCATACCCCCTACGAGTACACCCGCGAAATGATCGACCAGGCCGGCTTTATCCAGGGCCTGCTGAACGGCTCCAATTACTACCCCTGCGACTACCCGGTCGAGCCCGAGCAGATCTGTGTCGATTTTGAGGACTTTGAATACGGCCACACTTTCCCGGCGAGATTCCAACACCAGGGCTTTGTCTTCCTGGCCCAGGCGGGCAATCGAATCGCCAAGCACCAGGGTCCCGAGTGCCCAGTCACCAGGGCGCTACACATCTACCACGATGGGCCGGTCACCATCTACCCGCCCGAACCACTGCAGGCCCTGGACCTCTGCATCCAGGCCTCCTTCGAGTTCGAACTTTGGGTGACCTTTACCAAAGGCAAGCGCGCGACCTATCCCATCGTGGGTAAGGAGCAGGTGATCAAGGTCTCCCCCTCGGCCAAGGTAGGCCTCATTGAAAAGCTGGAGATCCGCGGAGGTGCCGGCTACGATATCGAGCGGATCTGCTACGTAACCGAGGCCGCGGCCGCGGTGGGCCGGGCCTACCTCGAGCAGACCCAGCACCTGGCCCAGACCCTGGTCGAACACTGGCAGGGCGAGGCAATCCTGCTGGAGCCCCTGACCGAGTACAAGGTCGTCGCCGATACGGCCGCGGTGCGCGCCGGGCCCAACGGCTCCGCCCAGGAGTTCAGGTTCAGCCAGGAGGCGCATTTCCAGACCGGCCTGCCCGCCGGCAGCCTCGGCGCCGGCGACGCGGACCAGCAGCTGGACACCTCGGCCCCCACCCTCTATCCCGGCAGCGGCCCGTTGATCGACCTGTCGGCCTACATCCAGCGCACCATCCCAACCGGCGGCGGGCGTTTCCACTACCGCGGCTATGACCTGGGCGTCGAGTTCAACGAGAGCTATGTGGAGCAGATGTTCCTTATGGCTGGCGCGCCCCTGGCCATAGAAATTAGTGACAACAATGACCAGCCCCTGCGCGATGAGACCGGTGCCGTCATCGAGCTCCAGAATGCCTGGGGCGACAACCCTTCCCTAACGCCCTCGGTGTCCGAGACGTTCTACGCCCGCCACGTCTCTGCCGAGGAGTGCGCAACTATCACAACCACAATCCTGCCGCCGCAGCGGGGATTGCAGGGCTTGGTATCCCAACCGCTGGAACCCATGACCCCCTACACCGTACACCTGCGCTCCAGCCCCTACTCGGTCTATCGCTTCGCCTTCACCACCTCCCGCTACACCGGCTTTGCCGACCATATCAGCTCCTACCGCGACATGGTCTGGCGCCAGGCCTTTAGCGACGACAAGCTCTCCGACGTAGAATTCGAGGCGATGGCGGCCCCGGTGCTGGCCGGTGAGGCGACCTACGAGAGCCTGGCCGCCGAATTGGGGCTGGGCTACCGCAGGCCGCCGGAACAGCTAGAGATCACGGCCTTGCACGATGCCTCACGGACCTTCGCCCTGCTCCTGGAGAGCCCCGAGCCCTTCGACTGGGGCCGCATCGAGCTGGCGGTCCTCAGGATGCGCGGCAGGGGGCGCACGGAAGAGATCGTCCACCAACGGCTGCTAAACGGAGACGGCACCCGGGGGCTGCTCTTCCGCGGGTCGAGCGACGGCACCATCCGGCCCTGGCCTCCCGCTGATTATGTCCTGGACTGGCGGTTCCGCCTGGACATCGGCCCGGACCACCCAGTCCTAAAGCG
Source organism: uncultured Chloroflexia bacterium (assembly GCA_963700285.1). Classification (GTDB taxonomy): domain Bacteria; phylum Chloroflexota; class Anaerolineae; order JAAYZQ01; family JAAYZQ01; genus CAWANP01. The sequence goes on from CAVOXA010000014.1 coordinate 34,992, forward strand.
AAATGGCGACAGCGCCGACGAAGTTGCCCAACTAAAGTTCACCCTGAAATGAACATCCCCACTGCCAACCACCGGCCCCACCCCACAGGCAGGGCTGACGCTCCGCGATGCCCTGCCTGTGGCTGGCGCCTCCTCGGCCAGGGCATCGAGCGCCGCGCGGGCAATTTGACTTGCCCGCCCTCTTGGCTTATACTGCACCCGCCACGCAGGTGCCGGACCCTGCAGTTCTGACAAGAGGGGTTTGCAATGCCCGCAGACAACAGCTACCATATGACACCGGACGAGTTCCGGGAAGCTGGCCGCGCGGCCGTAGATTGGATCGCCGACTACTATGAGCAGATCGAATCCTTTCCCGTGCTATCCCAGGTCGAGCCCGGGCAGATCCGTGCCTCGCTGCCCCCGGATCCACCGCAGCGGGGTGAGTCTTTCGACGCCATCCTGCGCGACATGCAGGACCTGATCCTGCCCGGCGTCACCCACTGGCAGTCACCCAACTTTTTTGCCCTGTTTCCCGCAAACGCCTCCGGTCCGTCCATGCTCGGGGAGTTCTTGTCGGCGGGCCTTGGGGTCGTGGGCATGCTATGGGCCACCAGCCCGGCCTGCACCGAGCTGGAGACCCACGTCCTGGATTGGGTCGCCGACATGTTGGGGCTGCCGGCCACATTCAAATCGGACGGGCCGGGCGGCGGCGTGATCCAGGACTCGGCCTCTGCCGCCGCGCTGTGCGCCCTGCTCGCCGCCCGCGAGCGCGCCACAGACTATGCCAGCAACGAACGCGGCGGCGACAGGCGCTTGGTGGCTTACGCCTCTAGCCAGACCCACTCTTCCCTGGAAAAGGGTGTCATGATCGCCGGCATTGGTCGGCAGAACCTGCGCCAGATTGACGTAGACGAGCACTTTGCTATGCGACCCGACGCACTCGCCCAGCAGATCGAACGCGATCAACAGGCAGGGCTTCTGCCCTTCTTTGTCTGCGCCACGGTGGGCACCACCTCCTCGAACGCCATGGACCCCGTGCCCGAGATCGGTCGCGTCTGCCGCGACGAGGGGCTCTGGCTGCACGTGGACGCGGCCATGTCCGGAACGGCCGCCCTGTGTCCCGAATTTCGCTACCTCCAGGATGGGATCGAGCTGGCCGACAGCTATTGCTTCAACCCCCACAAGTGGATGTTCACCAACCTGGACTGCGACTGCTTCTACGTCGCCGATCGGTCGGCGCTGATCCAGGCCCTGAGCATCTTGCCCGAGTACCTGCGCAACCAGGCCAGCGAATCAGGCGCCGTCATCGACTATCGGGACTGGCAGATCCCCCTGAGCCGGCGTTTTCGGGCTCTGAAGCTATGGTTTGTCATCCGCCACTATGGCATAGAGGGCCTGCGCTACCACGTCCGGCGCCATGTCGAGCTGGCCCAAGAATTCGCGAGCTGGGTGGACGCGCACAAGCACTTTGAACTCGTGGTTCCGGCCCCGCTCAACCTGGTCTGCTTCCGGCACGTGGCCGGCGACGCCTTCAACGAACGGCTGCTGGAGCGCATCAACAGCAGCGGGGATCTGTACATGACTCACACCAAGCTGGATGGCGTGTACACGCTGCGATTCTGCGTTGGGCAGACCCATACCGAAGCGCGCCACGTGCGGCGCGCATGGCAACGCATCCAGCAGGCGGCATCGGAACTGGAGTCTTGCCCCGCGTGACGGCCCGGATCGAGTCTGGGAGCCCCTTTTTCGCAAGCTTGACGCCCTGAGCAGGCTGGTCTACAATGCAGGCACAACGATGTCAGACATAGAGAACCATACCACGGAGGAATAGACTTATGTCCGAATCCCTCTCACTCGACGCGCCGGTGATTGCCGACGTTGACATACTTGTCTGCGGCGGTGGTCCTGCCGGGATTGGCGCCGCGCTGGCGGCGGCTCGCCAGGGCGCCAGTACCATGCTCGTCGAACAGCAAGGCTGCCTGGGCGGAGTCGCGACCAGTGGCCTGATTGGTACCTGGTTCGGCAGCTATTCTCGCGACGGCCGCTATCCGGTCGTTGAAGGAATCTTCAAAGAGATTGTCGACGAATTGGTCGCCCAGGGCGCCGCCAAACCACCCACCAACGACCGCGATGGCGGTTCGGCCTACAGCGGATATGCCCCCTGGCATCGGGCCACCGTTCCCTTTGAGTTCGAAGCTGCCAAGCGCCTGTTTGACCAGATGTTACTCCAAGCTGGTGTAACACTGCGCTATTTCACAAGTGCCCTATTCCCAAAAACCGAGAACAGCCGAATTCAAGGCATGTTTGTCGCCTCCAAGAACGGCATCGAGTTCATCCGGGCGAAAGCCATCGTTGACGCCACCGGCGATGCCGATGTCGCCTACCGGGCCGGCTGCCCCATGCTCATCGGCCTGGAAGAAGAAGGACACCGGGGCTGGATGACGCCTGGTTCAATGTCCTTTGTTCTGGAAGGGGTGGATGCCGGAGCCTTTGGAGACTATTGCCGCGCCGGAGACTATCGCTTCCGCGAGCTGATCGGTAGCTTGCGCGAGAAGGACGAATGGCCCTTCAGCGACAACATCTTTATCGCCTTCGAGCTGCCCAATCCCAGGCAGTATTACGTCAAGGTCAGCCCCACCACCCACGACCAAGGATTCGACGGCACCGACGCCGATACGCTCACCAGGGGCATGATCGAGGGGCGCAAGTCGGTCAAGAAGCTGCTAGATATCCTGCGCCGGCACTTCCCGGGCTTTGCCAATGCACGGCTCACGCAGACATCGCCGGTATTTGGGGTGCGCACCACGCGGCGCATCGTGGGCGAGTACAAGGTGACGGTCAGTGATGTACTTGAGGGAAAGGATTTTGAGGACACCATCGCGCTGACCGGCTACCACTGGGACATGGCGACCCCTGGGACCGAACAGCGCATGCTGCACAAGGTCGAGATCGCGCTGCCCTACGCCTCTGTCCCTTTCCGCTGCATCGTTCCCCAGGGCATCGACAACCTGCTGGCCCCGGGTCGCGCCGTCTCGGCCGAATGGGATGTATTGGGGCCATACCGCATCATGCCCGCGGTTTTCGCCATGGGTCAGGGGGCGGGGACCGCGGCCGCCATGGCCGTCAACAATGGCGTAGCCATGCGCGATATTGACATCGTGGCCTTGCGCAAAAGCCTGCGCGCGCAGGGTGCGATCGTGGATGGCCCAGAGTCATAGCTCGCAGCCCTATCTTCGGAGCCACCGTGCATCATGGCACAGATTGAGATCATCGACACCTTTCCCCATTTTCTGTCCTTTTGGGCAGATGCCCGGCATCTTTCCTTGGAGGCGCTGGCGGAAAGCTGGGCCCAGGAGTATATGGCAGCCTGGCCTGAACTCCTGGCCAAACAGGTCAACGACTATGAGAGCCAGGGCGAGGACTGGCGGGCCGTCGCCCTGCAAAGGGTATTCCCCTTTCTGGATGAGAGGTTGCCGGCCATGAAGGCGGCCCACAGGAATTTGCTGGAGGCATGTGGGCCGCTCTACACCAGGGCGGAAGAGGTGATGGGGTTCGCGAGCGACGCTGTCTTTGTCATCCACGTGGGCATCGGCTGCGGTGCCGGATGGGTGACAACCTACCAGGACTCGCCGGCCATCCTGTACGGTCTGGAGAACATCGCCGAGTGCTGCTGGAGCGAACCGCCAGCCATCACGGGACTGATCGCCCACGAGGTCGGGCACCTGGTCCATTTTCACTGGCGTGCGCAGCGCGGCGCGCCCCAAGGACAAGGTCCCTGGTGGCAGCTCTACGAAGAAGGCTTTGCCCAGCGTTGCGAGCACCTAATCCTGGGTCAAGACACCTGGCACATGAAGGAGGGCAGGGACGACGACTGGCTGGCCTGGTGTCAGGCTCACAGGGCCGAGTTGGCGGCCGAGTACCTGCGGTCCGTGGACCAGGGCATGCCGGTACGCCCCTTCTTTGGATCGTGGTATGACGTCAAAGGTCACCGCCAGACCGGCTACTATCTCGGGCACGAGCTGATCCGGGAGCTGGAAAAGAGTTTGGAGCTGCGGCAGATAGCGCTGCTCGACAGCCAGGATCCGACACTGCGAGACGCCTTGACAATGATGGCGGCGGGATCTGTCTGACCGTACCATGGAGTTCTATTTCGTACGCCACGGCGAGAGCGAAGCGAATCTCCTGAACGTTGTCTCCAACCGGGGCACAGTTCACGGCCTGACCGGCAAGGGGAAGCGACAGGCGGTCGCACTGGCCAGGGTGCTCCGTCACAGGGGCATCACCCGGCTCTACACCAGCCCCTTGCTGCGGGCCGTGCAAACGACAGAGATCCTGGCCGGCGTCCTGGACCTGCCCTATGTGATCGCGGCTGCGCTTCGCGAGTATGACTGCGGCATCATCGAGGGCAGATCCGACGCCGCCGGTTGGGATCTCTACCATGCGCTGTGGCGTGATTGGAAAGAGCAGGGCAGGTGGGAGCGCCGCATCGAGGGCGGCGAAAGCTACCTCGACATCAAGGCTCGCTTTGTGCCCTTTATCGAGCAGCTCGTCGTCCAATACCAGGGGGCGCCGGAGCGCATCGCCCTCATTGGGCACGGCGGCACCTACCGCTGCATGCTGTCCCTGGTCCTGCCGAACGTAGACTTGGACTTTGCCGCCACCCACCCTATCGAGTGTACCGGCTATGTGATCGCCGAAGCGAGGGATGAAGGATTGGTCTGCACCAAGTGGGCGGCATCGGCCGGGCCCGTTCCTAGCGCGCGCTCTTGTACTGCAGCAAATTCGCCGAGCAATACTCAGAGGCGAGAACCGTTCGTAGTAGGCGCTTCAGCGCCGTTCTGGATAGTAACTTGACTTGCGGCCCAGATAGCGCGTTGAAACGCGCACTACCAACGGGACCTGACCTGGCTCAAGCCGGTCCGTAGTCGGCGCTTTTGTACCGTTACGAATTAACCAAGCATTACTCAGAGGCGAGAACCGTTCGTAGTAGGCGCTTCAGCGCCGTTCTGGATAGTAACTTGACTTGCGGCCCAGATAGCGCGTTGAAACGCGCACTACCAACGGGACCTGACCTGGCTCAAGCCGGTCTGTAGTCGGCGCTTTTGTACCGTTACGAATTAACCAAGCATTACTCAGAGGCGAGAACCGTTCGTAGTAGGCGCTTCAGCGCCGTTCTGGATAGTAACTTGACTTGCGGCCCAGATAGCGCGTTGAAACGCGCACTACCAACGGGACCTGACCTGGCTCAAGCCGGTCTGTAGTCGGCGCTTTTGCAGCGCTTTGGTTGAGAATCACACAATCATGTCAAGGGAGGCAGTTCAATGGCAGTTCGCTATGTGGTTCTGGGAGCCGGACGGCAGGGAGTGGCCGCCGCTTACGATATGGTACGCCACGGCGATGCTGTGTCCGTGGTACTGGCCGACCTGGATCTCGCCCTGGCCCAGGCCGGCGCGCAGAAGGTCAACGAATTGCTTGGCACTGCCGTCGTCAGCGCCCGAATGGTGAATGCAGCCGACGAGACAGCATTGGCGGCTCTGCTGGCCGGCGCCGACTCGGCCCTGAGCACTGTCCCCCCCTACCTCAACGTCGGCGCCAGCCGGGCAGCCATCGCTGCCCGCACCCACCTCTGCGACCTGGGCGGCGAGATCGAGTACGTGCTGGCAACAGCTCGCCCTGGAAGACGAGGCCCGCGAAGCGGGTGTCTCTATCATCCCGGACTGTGGGTTGCTGCCGGGAATGGGCAACACCCTGGCGGTCCATGCCATGGATCAGATGGACCAGCCCCGCGAGGTACGGATCTGGGTCGGCGGCTTGCCCCAGGACCCCCAGCCGCCCTTCAACTATGGCCTCTATTTCCCCGTAGAAGGGCTGACCATGGAATACGACGGGACGGCCACCGTGCTGCGCGAAGGCAGGCGAACCGAGCTGCCGCCCTTTGCCGAGGTGGAGGCCGTCCAGTTCCCCCAGCCATTGGGTCGTTGCGAGGCATTCATCACTACCGCCGGCGCCTCGACCTGTCCCTGGACCTACGAAGGCCGGCTGGAAGTCTTTCAGGAAAAGACGGTACGCTACCCCGGTCACGCGGCCATGTTTGGCGCCTTCCGTGAGCTGGGCCTGTTCAGCCCGGAGCCGGTGGAGGTCAAGGGCCAAGCCGTCGTTCCCCAGGACCTGTACCACACCCTGCTGGAGCCCAGGCTGCGGGCCGCCGGCAACCGGGACGTGGTCGTCCTGCGCGTCTCCTGCCGGGGAATGGACCAGGGCTGGGAAACCGAGGTGGTCCTCGAGTTGATGGACCTTTTCGACGAGGCAACCGGCTTCACCGCCATGGAACGCACCACCGCCTTCCCTGCGGCCGTCGTCGCCCAACTGATGGCCCGGGGCGAGACGCCCAGGGGCGCCATCCGACTCGAACTGGCGGTACCGCCCCTGCCCTTCCTGGCCCAGGCAAGGCGCCGCGGGTTCGTCTTTTTGGAGGATGTCCAGAGAGCCGAACAGATGGAGAAGGAAGGTCATGCCTGAACTTCCAGAGATCGCCGTTTTCGCGCGCGACATGCAGCAGGAGCTTGCCGGCAGAACCTTCAGCGGCGTTGAGGTCCTGCAGCCCAAATGTCTCAATGTGCCGGTCGAGGAATTTCAGGCAGCGCTAACCGGCGCCCGGATCCGCAGTGTAACGCCCCACGGCAAGTGGCTGCAGGTCGAGACCACCACAGGCTGGCTTCTGCTCGGCCTGGGCATGGGCGGTGAGATCCTGTTGACCAACCGGGGTTGCCTGCCAGAGAAGTACCGTCTCATCCTGGATTTCGACGATGGGGACTGCCTGGCCATCAACTTCTGGTGGTTCGGCTACGCGCATTATGTCGAGAACCTGGCCGACCACCCCATGGTATCCTCGCTCGGGCCAGATTTCATGACCCTGTCGCTGGACGACTTTCGCCTGCTGCTGCGGGGTCGCCGCGGCGGCATCAAGGCCTTCCTGCTCGACCAGAAGCGCGTGGCCGGCATCGGCAACGTCTACGGCCAGGACCCGCTCTTCAAGGCAGGTATCCACCCCCTCAGGACGATCAACACCCTGGCCAGCGACGAGATCGACGCTCTGTGGCAAGCGATCCGGGAGACGTTGCAGGAGAGCATCGACCTGGGTGGCACCGCCTGGGAGCAGAACCTGTACGGCAGCAAGGGCCGCTGGGACCGCAGCTTCTTCCTGGTCGCCTACCGGGAGGGCGAGCCCTGTCCCACCTGCGGCAGGGCGGTGGAAAAGATCAAGACCGGCAGCACCAGCAGCCATGTCTGCCCCAACTGCCAGCGATTGGAGACATTGTGACAGGTTTCGCTGGCGATCCACAGGATGGTTTGACACAGTACTGTACCTAAGATAGAATACTGCAATTCAGTACAGAGACAAGAAACCAGCGGACAGGGATCTTGCCCTGACCGGGAGAAGAAGAAACTATGAGACTAGCAGGCAAAGTTGCCATCATCACGGGAGGGACCTCCGGCATCGGTCGCGCCACAGCCCTTCTTTTCGCCCAGGAGGGCGCCAGGGCCGCCATCACCGGACGCAGTGACGCCCGTGGCCAGGAAGTGGTAGCAGAGATCCAGCAATCCGGCGGCTCGGCCATCTTTCTTCGCTCCGATGTGCGCCACGCAGAGGAATGCCAGAGAGCGGTGGAAGAAACGTTTGACTCGTATGGCCGGCTGGACATACTGGTCAACAATGCAGGCGTCTTTTTCGCAAACACGCTGCTGGACTGCACCGAAGAGGAATGGGATCTGACGGTGGACATCTCTCTGAAGGGTACGTTCCTCATGTCAAAGTACTCCCTTCCGACCATGATCACCCAGGGCAGCGGAGTGATTATCAACATCTCGTCTGGCTGGGGCCTCGAAGGGGGTGACGCGGCAGCAGCCTACTGTGCCGCCAAAGGAGGGGTCGTGCTGCTGACCAAGGCCATGGCCATTGACCACAGCCGCCAGGGCATCCGCGTCAACTGTATCTGCCCCGGCGACGTGGAGACGCCCATGCTCGTCGACGATGCTGACCGGCGGGGGATGACCTGGGAAGCATATCTGGAAGCCGCCGCCGACCGGCCCATGGGCCGCATCGGCCAACCTGACGAGATCGCCCGAGCGGCCCTGTTCCTCGCCAGCGACGATTCGTCGTTCATGACCGGCGCCATCGTAGCGGTAGATGGCGGCGGTACGGCCTGACCGGCCTCCCGGCCCACCGCGCCCACGAATAGGAGAACTCAATGACGCTATCTCGCAATCTCCGGCTATGGCTCTTTGGCGGATTGTACTTCACCCAAGGGGTGACCCTCAGTTTCATCTTGACCTTCAACATCCTCTACCTGGGCGAGTTTGGCTACGGCCCTGGCCAGGTCGGCCTCCTCCAGGGACTGCTGCTCGTGCCCTTCATATTAAAGATCTTTCTCGGTATCCTGAGCGATAGCGTGAACCTATTTGGCCTCGGCCACCGCAAACCCTACATCCTCATCGGGTTGCTGGGGCAAACGGCCCTCATCTACCTGGTACCCAGCATCTCAGTAGCGGACGGATTGGGGCTCTACAGCCTTGTGCTGCTGCTCGCGGCCACATGTATGGCTCTCTACGACACCTGTACCGATGGTCTGGCCCTGGACACCACGCCAGAGGAGGAACGAGGACTGGTACAGGGGGTGATGACCGCCGCGCGAGCGGCGGGGATTTTGGTCGTGCTGCTGGTTGGCGGCTGGATCGTCGCCAACCTGGGTTGGTCGTGGTATTTCTATATCCTGGCCCTTCTGCTCCTATTGCCGGTGCCCCTGGTCCTGCTGGTCCGGGAAGACCCAACCCAAACACAACGGCGAAAGTTCCAGTGGTCGGCTTTCAAGACCCTGGGGCAGCGCACCGTCTTGCTGGTGGCCGCGCTGGGCATCCTCTACGCCTTTACCCTGGACGGCGTGCTCACTTTTTTGAGCGACTATCTGCGGCAGACATTGCAGATCTCCATCGGAAACGTCGGCATGCTGGTGGCCCTCTCCATGGTGGGCCGCATCGTGGGAGCGGTCTCCAATACCTGGGTCACCGACAGAATCGGGCACCGCCAGAGCCTGTTCGTGGCCATTGCCCTGGCCTCGCTGGCTTGTGCCGGCCTGGCCCTGGGGGGCAGCGCGGGCCTGGTGGCCCTGTTCGGCTTCCTCTTTGGCGTGGCCTATGGCTACTATGCGTCGGTCTATGGCGTCGTTGCCATGGATTTCAGCGACCCCCACATCTCGGCGTCCATGTTTGCCATTTTCATGATGTTTGTCAATATCGGCACAGCCGGCGGGCAATCTGTGGGAGGCATGCTTACCGAGCGGCTGGGCTTCAGCGGGATGGTGCTGGTCATGGGCGCCATCAACCTGATCAACATACCCATCGTCATCGGCATTTTCCGCCGGACCCAGCGGCTGGAGGAGGCATAGCCGCGCTCCCATCCAGCGGCCGGTGGGGTAGGAAGAAGCATGAAAGCCATCTGCATTGTAGGCAGTCCCAACGAACAGGGCAGCACCGCCTTCCTGGTGCGTAGCGTCATAGACGGTATGCGCGCAGTCGGCATTGACGCCACGATGCACGTTCTGGGTACCATGAACATCGGCTATTGCGACGGATGCCGTGTCTGTGAGACCAGCCGCAGGTGTGTTCTCCGGGATGATATGGATCTGCTGCTGGCCGGCATACTCGAATCTGACATTGTGCTCCTGGCCTCGCCGTCGTACTGGGGCGACGTGACGGGTCAGATGAAGGTCTTTATCGACAGGTCATTGCCTCTCTGCAACGCCGCTACCGGGGATACTCCGGTCCCGACAGGCAAGGTCGGTGTTGCGGTAGCCACGCGGGCTGGCAGCTCCCAGGGTGAAACACAACACATCGTGGACACCTTCGAACACTATTTCGGACATCTGGGCATCAGCCTGGTGGCCGTGCTGACCGCCGAAGGCGTTGGCCGCCTGGCCGACGTCGAGCATGACCAGGTCAAAATCCGCCAGGGTCGCGAGCTTGGCATGAGCTTTCGGCCATCCACTTGACAGACCTCCCTCCCATCGGGTAGAATGATAGTACCAGGCCTGGGCGGATCTGCCCAAGCAGGGCCGGTTGCGCCACGCAGGGATACCGGGGAGATGGCATGAACTTCGGTGTCATCTGGAGCCAGCCAGAGCCCAGCAGCAACTGCCGGAGGACCAACAAGGAGGAAGCATGGGAAACAAAAACTATGGAAGCCAGAGCATGATTGCCCCCCTGCGCAGGGTCCTGGTCAAGCGCCCCGAAGAGGTATTTGGTGCCGCGGATCCCAGCGAGTGGCACTATGCCAGCCGGCCCGACCTGGAGATAGCCCGCCGTGAACACGATGCCCTCGTGCAGATCCTGCGTGACGCCGGTGCCCAGGTGCTCTACCACGACGAGCCCCAGCCGGCCCAGGCGGATGCGATCTATGTCTTTGATCCGGCCATTGTCACCGACCGTGGCGCCATCGTCCTCAGCATGGGCAAGGACCTGCGGCGCGGCGAGGAGGCGCCCATGGCCCGCCGGCTGGAGGCATTGGGCGTGCCCGTGCTCTACACCCTCCACGGCGAGGCGCGGGCCGAGGGCGGGGATCTCCTGTGGGTGGATCACGAGACGCTGGCCGTCGGCCTTGGTTTCCGCACCAACGCCCAGGCGCTGGGACAATTGCGCAAAGCCCTGGATGGGCTGGGCGTCACAGTCATTCCGGTCGACTTGCCCTACCATACCGGGCCAGAGGCTTGCCTGCACCTGTTGTCGCTTATCAGCATCGTTGACCACAATCTGGCCGTGGTCTATCCGCCCTTGCTGTCGGTGCCGTTCTGGCAGTTCCTCCAGGATCGCGGCTTCCGCGTGGTCGAGGTACCGGAGCAAGAGTTTGTGACAATGGCTCCCAACGTACTGGCCCTGGCGCCGGGACAGTGCCTGATGCTGGAGGGCAACCCCATCACCCAGGGCCGGCTGGAAGCGGCTGGCTGCACAGTACGCACCTATCGCGGCCAAGAGATCTCGCTAAAGGCCGAGGGCGGCGCGACCTGTCTCACCCGCCCCATTCTCCGGGAGGATTGAGGATGAATGCTACGGAACAGCGCGTGCTGGACGCAGTCGACGCAGACGGCCTGGTGGAGTCCCTCTGCGAGTTCATCGCCGTTCCCAGCCCCGGCGGTCAAGAGACCGAAGCCCAGGAATGGGTGGCAGCCCTGCTGGGGCGCTGGGGACTCGACGTCGACGTATGGGATCTGGATTTTCGTGAACTCCAGCAGCATCCGGCCTACAGTGCTGAGGTCGAGCGGGAGCAGGGGCTGGGCGTCGCGGGTGTGATGGGCCAGGATGACGGCGGTCGCAGCCTGATCTTGAACGGGCACGTGGACGTGGTGCCGCCCGGGGACGACGCCAACTGGCGCCATCCACCGTGGCGCGGTACCCTGGATGAGGGCCGGATCTACGGGCGGGGCAGCGCAGACATGAAGGGCGGCTTGTGCTGCGCCCTCTTTGCCGCCAAGGCGGTGCGCGACGCCAGGGTCCGGCTCAAGGGCCGCCTGGTCATCGAGAGCGTCATCGGCGAAGAGGATGGCGGCGCCGGAGCTTTGGCCGCAGTGCTGCGAGGATACCGGGCCGACGGCGCCGTGATTATGGAGCCGACACAACTAATGGTCGCCCCCGCCCAGGCCGGATCCCTGCACTTTCAGGTGACGATCCCCGGGCACTCGGCCCACGGCTGCATGCGCGAAGAGGGGATCAGTTCCATCGAAAAGTTCATTCCCGTGTACCAGGCCCTGATGGACCTGGAGCGGGAGCGGAACGAGGCGTCCGAGGACCCGCTCTTTGCGGCCTACGAGCTGCCCTACGCCCTCAGCGTGGGCTCCCTGCACGCGGGCAACTGGGCCGCGTCGGTTCCTGAGCAGCTTGTCTTTGAGGGACGCTACGGCATGCCCGTGGGCGAGAGCACAGCCGAGGCCCGGCGGCTCTTCGAACAGAGGGTACAGGCTGCCGCCCAGGCGGATCCATGGCTGGCCGAACACCCGCCCCAGGTCGAGTGGTGGGGCGGCCAGTTTCCGCCTGCCAGCATCCCCGTGGATCACCCCCTGGTGGGGACCATGGCCGCCGCTTGCAGCGACGTCACCGGCAGCGTTGCCCAGGTGCAGGGCATGACCTACGGCGCCGACATGCGCCTGTTGGTCAACGAGGGACAGACTTCGACCCTCATGTTCGGACCGGGGGACATACGTCGCGCGCACCGCCCCGATGAGTATGTACCCGTGGACGAACTGATCGCTTGCACCCAGACGCTTGCCCTGGGCATCCTGCGCTTCTGCGGCTACCGCGATGCGCCCTGAGGGGAAAGAGCGCTTGGGCATCAAAGTAGCCATCATCGGCGGCGGTTCCAGCTACACGCCGGAGCTGATCAATGGGTTCCTGGACCGCGTCCAGGGCTTCCCGCTCACCGACCTATGGCTGATGGACACCTCTTCGCAGCGGATCGAGGTCGTGGGCGGTTTGGCCCAACGCATGGTCGCGGCCAGAGGCAATCCCTTCCGCATCCATCTGTCAGCAGACCGGCGCGAGGCAGTGCGAGATGCGCGTTATGTCATCAACCAGCTCCGGGTGGGGGGGATGCAAGCACGCCGCGAGGACGAGTACCTGGGCCGGCGCCACGGCCTCATTGGACAGGAGACCACCGGGGTGGGGGGCATGGCCAAGGCATTGCGCACCATCCCGGTCGCCCTGGACATCGCCCGGGACATGGCCGCCCTGGCCCCCGGGGCGATCTTGGTGAACTTCTCCAATCCAGCCGGGCTGATCACCGAGGCGCTGGCCCGGCATGCGCCAGACGTTCCCACCGTCGGGGTCTGCAATGCACCCTTCAATGCCAAGCTACAGATGTTGGACCTGTTGGCCGAGAGCGGGCGAGACGGGCTTCCGCTAGACCGGACTGAGCTTCTCACTCTGGGCCTCAACCACCTCTCCTGGCATCGAGGTCTGAAAGTCGGTGGCAGGGATCTTTGGCCCCAGGTCCTGAAGCAGTACCTGCAAGACCTGCGACAAAGCGCCGAACCGGAGTGGGAACCGGCTACCATCGAGTCCCTGGGCATGATCCCCAACTACTACCTGGAATACTACTATCAGACCGAGCGGAAGCTGGCTGCCCAGCGCGCTTGGCCGCCATCCCGGGCCGAGGAGGTCATGGTCATCGAACAGGAACTCCTGGACGCCTATGCCGAACCCGGCCGCACGGAGCCACCAGAAGGGCTGATGCAGCGAGGCGGTGCCTGCTATTCTACGGTGGCCACCCAGCTCCTCAACGCCCACCACAACAATCTGGGTGAAACCCACGTGCTCAATGTGCCCCACCGCGGCGCGGTCCCCGGCTGGCCGGACGACTGGGTGCTGGAGATGCCCTGCCGGGTTGGTCAGGATGGCATCCTGCCGATTCCGACCCAGCCCTTGCCCCCTGTCTGCTTTGGGCTACTGGCCCAGGTGAAAAGCTACGAGATCTTGACGGTGAAGGCGGCCGTGCGCGGCGACCGGTGCGCAGCCCATCAGGCGCTGCTGGCCCACCCCCTCGGCCCCTCTGCGGATCGGGTTCAGGCCGTCCTGGAAGACCTGCTGAAAACGCACAAGGCCCATTTGCCGCAGTTCTGGCAGAGCAGGCTGGCACAAGAGAGAAGCGATGGCGCGCTACTTTCTGGGGATTGACGTCGGAGCCACCAAAAGCCATGCGCTCATTGCCACGGAGGGCGGGCAAGCCGTGGGCTTTGGGCAGGGAGGTCCCGGCAACTATGAAGTCGTCGGCTGGCATGGGCTGCGCGAGACCCTGCACGATATCACCGGCCAGGCGCTACGCGCGGCCGGCCTCCGCAAGGCCCAGATCGCCGGCGCGGGCTATGGCATCGCCGGCTACGACTGGCCTGCCGAGCGGGAGCCCACGCTGCAGGCCATCCGGTCGCTGGGCTTCAAGACGCCGGCAGCGTTGGTCAACGACGCGGTCATCAGCCTGATGGCGGGTGCGCCAGCGGGCTGGGGTGTGGTCGTAATTGCCGGCACCAGCAACAACTGCCGCGGCCGCGACCGGCATGGGCGGGAGGGTCGGGTGACCGGCTGCGGACCTGTGTTCGGCGAATACGGGGGCGCTACCGAACTTGTAGCCAGGGCTGTTCAGGCGGTAGCTTTGGCCTGGACTCGACGGGGCCCCGACACGCGCTTGACCGAGGTCTTTTTGCGGTTGACCGCTGCCCCGACCGTGACCGATCTGCTGGAGGGGTTGATCCTGCAGCGCTATCGGATCTCGGACTCGGCGGCCCCCTTGGTCTTCCAGGTCGCGGCCGAGGGCGACCAGATCGCCCAGGAGACCGTCAGTTGGGCCGGGCGGGAGCTGGCCAGCCTGGCCATCGGCGTCATCCGCCAGCTCGGTTTTGAGCAGATCGATTTTGACCTGGTCCTGACCGGGAGCCTATTCAACTGCGGTCCCCTGCTCATCGAGCCCATGGCCAAAGAGATCCACGCTGTGGCTCCCGGGGCGCGACAGGTGCGCCTGACCGCGCCGCCCGTCGTCGGCGCGGTCCTGCTGGGCTTCGAACAGGTTGCAGCAACAAATCCCTGGGTGCGCACAGCCTTGATCGAATCCACCAACAAGCTGCTGGGCAGAACAACCTCTGTGGACGGCTCAGATTCTCCCCGCACCATCTCAGAGGACAGCCATAGTTGACGATCTGTGGGCACTACTGATAGAATAGTCAGACCAAGCCGGCTTTACCGGGAGGAAGCTTGATGTCGTACCTACAAGACGAGATTCGCCAGCAGCCCCAGGTCATGATGACCTTGCTGGACCAGGAACTGGAAAAAGCACGGGCCATCGCGGCCGAGTTGCAGGCGCATCGCCCACAATTCGTGATTATCGCCGCGCGTGGCACATCGGACAATGCCGCGCGCTACGGACAGTACCTGATGGGCGCTCACAACCGCCTTCCGGTGGGCCTGGCCACGCCGTCCCTGTTTTCCGTCTACGATGAGACTCCAAGGCTGGAGGGGGGCCTGGTGATCGGCATCTCCCAGTCCGGCCAGTCCCCCGACATTGTTTCCGTGCTGAGCGAAGCGCGACAGCAGGGCGCGCCGACGCTGGCCATCACCAACGACCCCAGCTCGCCGCTGGCCCAGCAGGCCGACCATGTCATTTCGCTGCACGCCGGCCAGGAGCAGGCGGTGGCGGCAACCAAAACCTACACCGCACAACTGGCCGCCCTGGCGCTGCTCTCCTGCGCGATGGATGGCCAGCCGGATCGTCTGGAGGCGCTGCGACGGGTGCCGTTGGCGGTGGAGCGGGTCCTGGGCGGCGAGGAGCGGATCGCTGACGCCGTGGAGCGCTATCGGTACATGGAATCCTGCGTCGTCCTGGGCCGCGGCTACAACTATGCGACCGCTTTTGAGATTGCCCTCAAACTCAAGGAACTCAACTATCTCGTCGCCGAGTCCTATTCCTCTGCCGATTTCATGCATGGCCCCATCGCCGTGGTGGGCAGTGGCTTCCCAGCCATGGTCGTCGCTCCCAGCGGCAAGATGTTTGATACCATGCGCGATTTCAGCCGCGAACTGGCGGCCCGCGGAGCGGAACTTCTCATCATCTCCGACCGGCAGGATCTTCTGGCAGAGGCAAAAACGCCCTTGTCCCTGCCGGCAGACCTTCCGGAATGGCTCTCGCCCCTGGTGGCCGTCGTCCCTGGCCAGCTCGTTGCCCTTCACCTGACATTGGTCAAGGGCAACGACCCTGACAAACCATTGGGGCTCGCCAAGGTAACGATCACGCATTGATCAACCGCGGCCTGGGCCCCGGAGAACTACTGGCACGATTACTCAGCACCATTGCCTGGAACGGGGGTGATAGTTAAATGAACGCTGGCAGGCTGGACGAGACGCTCGAAAAGTGGTCGTTCCGAGACCTGCGGTTCGTCGTCGACACGCTCATCCCAGAGCGAAGCGACCCAGAGCACTTGGCCGGCTTGCTCCAGGAAGACGAGCCGCTCCTGGAAGCGATGCTTCAGGATGACCGGCTTTTTCAGGAACTGATGGCCAGCGACGAGGTACTGCTCGCCGTCAGCCCGCAGTTCTTCTTCAGGGTGCTGCTCCGTCGCGCCCGGCGCGATCTGGAACAGGAGCTGTACACGGTCGAACGGCGTCACCAACAAAAAGTGGTGCTTTTTGACGCCAGCCAGGTCGTGGAACTCTTGGCCAGTACCGAGGTCTGCGACTACCTGGCCGGCATGCTGGCCTCCTTTGCTCGTATCAACAGCACAACCATTCCTATCCACGTCCGGCCGGGCGTCTGGCGCCGGCTGCGCATCAATGACCTGGACGTAGACAGCTTGCTTGCTTATGCCAACAGCCTGGAGGAAGACCAACGTTTCTGGGTATACCGGCGCATCGGCGACGCCTGCCTATTCCTGACCGGAATGTTTCCCGAGCATATTGACGGCCAGCAGCGCTACCCCTTGACTGACCGGCCCCGCTTCCGGGTGCGAGGATCGCTCCTCCATGGCCTGGAAGACTATGAGGGCTATGGCCAGAGCTTTTACCGGCTGGCATCCGCGCACAGGGTTGCACAAGAACGGGATCTGGACGCGGTTCTATCCACCTTGTCACGCCAGTTTATCCTGGCCGAGAAACCCCTTGCCTTTGTTGCCGAGCGCTACCTGGCGCTGCGCAAGCATCGCCTGTTCGCCCGCAGCAAGCTGGACACGTGACGGCTCCGGGAAAACAGACCGCCTGACCCACGTCGCTCATGAACGCAAGACAAAGAGCCGCTGAACAGGATCAGATCGCGCGGATGCTTGGCGAGATCCAGGCCACGCCCTCCGGTGCACCGGCGGTGAACGCGCTGCGACGGCTGGGGTATCGGGTACGATTCGGGCGCCCCCTGGGCGGCGGCGCTTTTACCTATCCCTGGAAGGTGATCACGCTGCGGCGGGGCTACCCCCGTCACGTGACCCTGGCCATGCTCATCCATGAGCTGGGACATGTCTCATTTGCGTCGAACCACCAACGCCTGTGGTCAGGCTCGGTGGAACAAGAGGTTGCGGCCAACCGTCTCTGGGCCCAGGTCAGCAACGAACTGGGCCAACTGCCCGCCCGGCTCGAGGACAAGTGGCTCGGAGCGGACCACGACGATGGCGCACTGGCTGAGGAAATCCGGCGCCCCAGCGCCTGGCACCGGATGGCGCTCCCCACCCACCAGCGCTTTGGTCTCAAGGACAAGACCTGGGCTGCCTGGCAGGCCATCGCTTCGGTGGCGTGGATCATCTCCTTGCTGCGATCCACGCGCTTCATGCGCCGCCGGCGCAAGGGTACTGTGAAAGACTCTGAACAAGCATCGGGAACGGAATCCTAATGGGCTCAACCTCGTGCGCACGGACTCGTTCCCGGGAACCTGGAGGATCCGTTACCGTTAGAAAATAGGTAGGCAAAGTTGCACGCGTGGCAGATTTGGAGTACACTCCCCACTGCAACGCAGAGCGCCATCAACGTCAAAAAACTCACACCAAAGGAGGCGATTATGCTAAAGGAGTTCAAAGAGTTCCTCACCCGCGGGAACGTAATCGATCTAGCCATCGCTGTCATCATCGGCGGCGCTTTTGGCGCCATCGTAGCCTCGCTCATCGATGACATCATCATGCCCCTTATCGGGCTCTTGCTCGGTGGCGTGGATTTTGCCGCACTTTCCATCCAGGCAGGCGATGCCGTCATCACCTACGGCAACTTTATCCAGGCCATTGTGAACTTTGTCGTCATCGCGGCCTCGGTCTTTTTGGTGATGCGCGCTTACAACAAACTGCAGAGAGAAGAAGAGGCCGAGGAGCCGCCCGGGCCCTCAGCGGAGGAAGTGCTGCTGGCCGAGATCCGCGACCTGCTCAAAGAGCAGGCCTAGTAGCGGCCCTCATCCAGAAGCAGATCATCCCCACCCACGACGTGCCACTGGCGATCGGCCAGCGGAGCTGGCATGGGCGCTGGCCAGTAACCTGCCTGCGGCCCTGGGGCCAATCCGGCTGGATTGCCCCCACCCTGGATCACGACCACCGGAGGGTAGTTGCCCTGGTCGGTCCGCCGCCGTTCCCCGCCAGACTGATCCCGATTGCGCCGCGTGAGCGCAACCAGCAGTAGCAATGAGGTAGGAATGCTCGCGGCCACACCGCAGATCACGCCGACCACCACGGCCATCGCCTCGGTACTCATCTGCCGACCCACAACCACAGCCAGAACCGCAGCAAATACAGCGCCCACCACCAACACCACGTGCCTGGCGTTTCCGCCAAATCCGCCCACATTCAAGCCCTGCTGATCGTACTCCATCCATCACCCCCTGTCCCAGCTGTCCTGGCTCACAGCCCAACTGCCAGCCGGCTTCGCATCCAGCTCCTCCAGGGGCGCTTGAACCAGGGTTCCAGGCACTGGTATGCGCTCCTGAGAGCCAGCAGGTCCGTCAGCGACTGCCAGTCGAAAAGACAGACTCAGCGCCCGCAGCGCATCGGTGAATCCCTGTTCATAGCCATCTGTGAAGGCGAGACGCCGGACATCGTATTCCTGGTCGTCGCCAGAGGCCACAGCCAGCGCAGATCTCATCGTCTCATGGGTACTGGCCAGAATCCGAAGCACATCCTCGCGGAACCACAGATCCAATGCCATATCTTGTTCTCCCTCTAGTCCTGTCTTCCAGGCTTCAGGCGCAAGCGCAGGCGCCTGGTCAGAGCCACACCTCGAGCTGCAGATCCACTGCTGTCCTGCGCTACAGCCAGCAAGGGCTTCCCCCCGCTTCGAAGCCCTTTCACCATCTCCCGGACTTCACCATCGGTGATGTATGCCGCCTGTAGGCGCGTCAAGCGTCCCTTGGCCACCACCACAAAGTCCCCCTGCCCCATCAACCGCTCCGCCCCCGTGCCTGCCAGCCCCGTCGCCACCTTGGCATCCTCAGGACTGGCCACGCTGCCGACCAGTCGCACCGGAAAGTTGCTCTTTACCAGACTGCCGATGACCGACGCTGCCGGCTTTTGGGTGCAAGCCACCACGTGCAGCCCCGCCTCCCGCCCCCGCTGCGTAAGCCGGGTCACCGCGCCCTCCACCGCCCGGCCTCCCACTTGAACCAGGTCCGCCAGCTCGTCCAGTACGATCACTACCCGCGGCTCCGAGCGCCCCTCCAGATCCCGCTGCTCCATCTCTGCTACCATCCGGTTCAGCACCGCCACTACCTCATCCAGCCGCGTCACGACCGGCCCCAACAGGTGCGGCAGCCCTTCAAAGGGCATCAGCCCCCTGCCTTTAGGGTCCACAAGTACAAATTGCAGTTGACGCTGGCTATTGTACGCCGCCAGCGAAGCAACCATCGTCCGGGCCAGCGCCGTCTTGCCCGAACCCGTGGTGCCCGCCAGCAGCACGTGGACGACATTCGGACTGGGCAGCCGCAGCAGTAGGGGCGCCCCTTCCCCATCCAGACCCAGCACGGCCGTCACAGGAGGTACCAGCCTTGCGCCAGCCGTGCCAGCCTGACGCACCGCCAACTGACGGCCCGCTAACTGGCGGCAGAGGTCCCACAGGCGGATCACCTGTCCGTCGCTGCGAGGCACCTCCACCTGCATACGTCCATCCTGGCGGTATACCCTGCAAGACGGCACCCCCAGGCTGAGAGCCAGCTCCTCGGCCAGGCCGGCCACCTGCCTGACTTTGACCCCAAAGGGCGTGGTCAGATCATAGCGCACCATCCGCGGGGTGACCTTGCCCCCGGTCACCCGGCCCGGTACCTTGTGGCTGGCCAACACCAATTCGATGCGGTCCGCCTGGTAGTGTAGAACCTTGCTCATGCCTGTACTCCTCCGCGCCGACGTCTTGCTGGCGCGCTGCCGATTCTTTGCCGGGACACGGGCTCAGCCGGCTGCCGCGATCCGGCTCCGGACCGGAAAGGCCACGATCTTGCCGTTGCTGGCTGCCGGACATTGCTGCGCAGCAGTTTGTGGTGCAGGTGCATCCACCAGCATGCGCAGTGCGCAGCCCAGGCAGGTCCGGGCATGCCTGACAGGCACCACCTTGGCGGCACAGGCAGCCTCCTGCAGGCGCACCTCCGGCGGATCATCGTCCCACACCTCCGTACGCCCGTTGAATCGGATGGTCAGCGGGCTCGGCGAGGTCTGCCGCAGAGAAAAACAAAGGTGTTGGCAGTTGATCGCCTTCACAGGACAGGCATGGCAGATCTCGGGGCCCACGGCGTTATCGCCCTCGACGATCTTGGTGCAGATGATGCGGCCGGCCTTGGATACTGCACGATGGTCGCACGCACTCTGACCCAGCCTTGCCACGGGTTGCTTGCCAGCAATCGGAAAGTCACGGATCATATGTCTCCCTCCCAGCCTGCGCCTCCAGGGGATCATCTAGTCCCAGGTACTGATTCCTCTCCAGGTCTCGACGGCGCCGGCTCCAGTCCAATCGGGCGCAGGCCTCGCGGACTGCGGGCCCTACGCTCGATGAGGCCGCCACGCTCCAGCGCGTGCAGGTAGTAATGAACGTGCGATCTACTGCAAAGACCCACCGCCGCCCGGATCTCTTCGTAGGTCGGCGGAAAGCCATTGCCAGTCACAAAAGACTGGACGAAATACAAGACGTCTTCCTGCCGATTCCTCTGTCGCTTTGCCATTTCCATTTGCTGACCTCCATCTCCTAAAATCGAACATTTGTTCTATTTTACCAGAACCCGCACAATTCGTCAAGGGGTAGGAGCTGCGGGCCTGCAGTTTTAACACCCTGTTCAAGTCCCATGGTTTGCGCCCGCCTCGCGCGAGCGGGTCAGGGCTCACGCGCCGTATGCTGGCATAGCCAAAGGCAGCCCTTGACAGACTTCCATCTCCCTGCTAGAATCCAGAAGAATCGATTCTCGATTGTTCGAACTGAGGAGGCGCGACCAGCACCTGAATCGCCACAGGCGGGCTACAGCCCACTGTGCGCATAGGACTGGGACGGCAGCCTGAAACACAGGGCAGGAGCACAGAACAATGACAGAGGTCCGGGTCCAACTGTTTTCCATCTTGCGCGATCTGTTGCCACCTGGCGCCCAGCGGGGCAGAACCACCCTCACCCTGGCGGACGGCGCGACCCTGGCGAACCTGATCACCCATCTCGGAATAGACCAGAAGTTGGGGCTTGCAGCGGACGAGATCACCGCCAAAGCCGGGTGGCAGGTGATGGTTTCGGACAAGTTGGAGACCAGCATGGAACGAGTTCTGCGGGATGGCGATGAGATCAAAATCCTTCCTCCCATTTCAGGAGGATAGCCGCTTCATCTTGAGGATCTGAGGCAGCCGCAGGACGCCAAAGACAAGGAACCCAAAAGTCCCACTGAAAGGGATTCATATGCCATTCGAGATCACAATGCCCCAGTTGGGCTTGACCATGGAAGAGGGAGCCGTCGTCGAGTGGTTGGTCCACGAGGGCGACGATATCCAGCCCGGGCAAGAAGTGCTCCAGGTGGAATCTGACAAATCGGTGATAGCCGTCGAGGCTCGCGACAAGGGGACGATCGCCCGCATTCTGGTTCCTGCCGGGCAGACAGTACCCGTGGGCGCAGTGCTCGCTGTTGGCCTGGCCGAGGATGAGCGCCTGCCAGAGGGCTGGCAAGCTCCCTCGACCAGGATAGAGCCGAAGCAGGCGGGACCCGTGGGAACTGCTCCGGTGGTACCAGGGCCACGGCCGCCCGCAACCCTGGTTGCGGCTGAACCGGGCGCACCGCTGCAAGTTTCCTGGAAAGCGCGCACCATGGCCCGTGAGGCAGGCATCGACCTCCGCGGTCTATCCGGGACCGGTCCCGGCGGCCGCATCACCTCAGGCGATGTCGCCGGGGCCGGACAGGGATTGAGCGACATCACAATCGCAGGCAGCCAGGCCACCCCCGTGGCCGCCAACCTGGCCGCTGCGCTGAGACTGGACCTATCGACGGTGGCAGGCAGCGGAGTCAGCGGCCAGATCACCCAAGCGGACGTGCTCGCGGCCGCGAGAGCCATCATCGGCGGGCAGCCCCCACCCACACGAGTGCCAGAACCAGGGCATCCACAGGTGGCCAGCGCCGCCCCGCTCAGGGGCGTGCGCAAGATCGTCTCCGAGGGGATGGCGACCAGCGTCCACACCACGGCCCGGGTCACGCTCTTCCGCGAGGTCGATGCGACCGGCCTCGTTCACCTGCGCCAGTCGATTTTGGCTCTCGCGGGCTGGCCGTCTCCTACAACGATCTGCTGATCCGCATCTGCGCCCTGGCCCTGCGCGACCATCCCGCAGGCCAACGCCCGCCTGGGTGACGGCCAGATCGAACAGCTGGATCGGATCAACATCGGCCTGGCCGTGGATACCGAGCGGGGCCTGCTGGTGCCCGTCGTCCACGACGCCGACCGGCTGACCATCCCCCAGATCGCCGCCGAGAGCGCCACGCGCTGGTCGAAGCCGCCCGCGCCGGGCACAGCCTGCCCGACGACCTGAGCGGCGGCACCTTCACCATCACCAACCTGGGCATGTTCGGCGTCGAGGGCTTTACGCCGGTCATCAACCTGCCCGAGTGCTGCATCCTGGGCGTGGGCCGCATCGTGCGCAAGCCGGTCGTCATCGACGACGCCGACACCGTTGCCGTGCGGCCGATGATGACCCTCAGCCTGGTCTTTGACCACCGGGTCATCGACGGCGCACCGGCGGCCCGCTTCCTGGACCGCATCGCCCAGTTGATCGAGGATCCGCTGCTGCTGCTCGTCGAGAGCGAAGGCTAGACGATCGACAGAGGACGAGAGTGACAGAGTTCTAACTATGCTGTAGCACCAGATATCGGAGGATCTATGACTAGACGAAACCCAAACAAGCCCACCCGATGATCTGACCCGCGAACAACTGCTGGCCATGTACCGGCGCATGCGCCTGATCCGCGGCTTTGAGAACACGGCCCAGAAGCACTTTGAGGCGGGCGAGATTGCCGGCTTCCTGCACCTGTCCCAGGGCCAGGAGGCCGTGCCGGTGGGCACCTGCGCGGCGCTGCGCGAGGACGACTATATCACCAGCACCCACCGCGGCCACGGCGACGTGATGGCCAAAGGCTGCGAGGTCAAGTACATGTTCGCCGAGCTGTACGGCCGGACCACCGGCTACTGCAGGGGCAAGGGCGGCTCGATGCACATCGCCGACTTCAGCCAGGGCATCATCGGCGCCAACGGCATCGTCAGCGGCGGCCTGCCCATCATCACCGGCGTGGGCCTGTCGATCAAGATGCGCGGCACCGACCAGGTGGCCGTCTGCTTCTTTGGCGACGGGGCCACGGCCGAGGGTGGCTTCCACGAGGCGCTGAACCTGGCCTCGCTGTGGCAGATCCCCGTCATCTTTGTCTGCCAGAACAACCTGTACGGCCTGTCGCAGCCCTGGGAACGAGACGGCCTACGACTGCGACCTGGCCCAGCGGGCGCGCTCCTACCACATGCCCGGCGAGTGCGTGGACGGCATGGATGCCATCGCCGTCTATCGCTCGGTCAAGCAGGCGGTGGACCGGGCCCGAGCGGGCGGCGGCCCCAGTTTTATCGAGGCCAAGACCTATCGCTTCCTGGGCCACTATGTCGGCGACCCGGCGCTGTACATGCCCAAGGAGGAACGCGAGGCATGGCGCGAGCGCGACGCCATCCTCAAGCTGGGCCGGCAGCTCCAGGCCTGGGGCTACCTGACCGAGGAAGAGGACGCGCAGATGGGCGCCGGCGTCGAGGCCGAGCTGCAGGCCGGCATCGAGTATGCCCGGTCCAGCCCCATCCCGGCCCCGGAGGAGGCGCTGACCGACCTCTACGTCCACTTTGACTACCTGGGCAAGCCGCTGTCTCAGTAGAGGCTGCCGGGCCAGTGGAGGGGAACAGCCATGCGTGAGATCACCTACCGAGACGCACTGAAAGAAGCCCTGCATCGAGGAGATGAAGCCGCGACGAGCGCGTCTTCCTCTTGGGCGAGGACATCGCCGATCCCTTTGGCAGCGCCTACAAGGTCACGCTGGGCCTGTCGCCGATCTTTGGCACCGACCGCGTCATCCAGACGCCCATCAGCGAGCAGGGGTTCACCGGCGCGGCGGTCGGGGCGGCCATCACCGGCATGCGGCCCGTGGTCGAGTATATGTACATCGACTTTACGACCATGGCCATGGACCAGACTCGCCAACCAGGCGGCCAAGATCCGCTACATGTCGGGCGGGCAGGCCAAGGTGCCGGTGGTCTTTCGCACCCAGGGCGGGCCGGGACGGTCGTCGGCGGCCCAGCACGCCCAGAGCCTGGAGGCCTGGTTCCACCACCTGCCGGGCCTGCTGGTGGCCATGCCCTCCACGCCCTACGACGCCAAGGGCCTGCTCAAGACGGCCATCCGCCTGGACGACCCGGTGATGTTCATCGAGCAAAAGCTGCTCTACAACATGACCGGCCCCGTGCCCGAGGAGGAGTACACCATCCCCTTTGGCGTGGCCGACGTCAAGCGCGAGGGCACCGACTGCACCGTCGTCGCCACCTCGATGGCCGTGGTCAAGGCGCTGCGGGCCGCCGAGCTGCTGGAGGAGGAGGGCATCAGCGTCGAAGTGATCGACCCGCGCACCCTCTTTCCGCTGGATATCGACGACCATCGTCGAATCGGTGTAGAAAGACCTCGCGGCTGGTGGTCACCCACGAGGCGCCGGAGCGGGGCGGCTTTGCCGCCGAGGTCGTCGCCCAGGTCGCCGACAAGGCATTTGGCTACATCGACGCGCCCATCCAGCGCGTCTGCGCCCCCTCGGTGCCGCCGCCCTTTGCCCGCAACATGGAGGACTTTACCATGGTCGACGAGCACAAAGATCGCGGACCGCGTGCGGCGGCTGGTCAACGGTGAGATCTAGGCATGGCAGGACTTGACAATCGCCCCAGACAGTGTTTAGATCGACTGTCGCTCGCGGCAGGGGAGCGCACCTACCAGAGCCCCAAGAAGGCTTGAGGAGGAACCATATGTCTGAAACAACATACGACGTCGTCGTGCTTGGCGCGGGACCCGGTGGGTACGTGGCCGCCATCCGTGCGGCACAACTGGGGCTCAAGGTCGCCCTTGTCGAGAAGGAATACCTGGGCGGGGTGTGCCTCAACTGGGGCTGCATCCCCACCAAGGCGCTGCTGCGCAACGCGGAGGTCGTCTCGCTGCTGGGCGAGGGCAAGGAGTTTGGCTTTAGCCTGTCCGGCATTGAGATCGACTTTGGCGCGGCCGTGGACCGCAGCCGCAAGGTATCCGATCGCCTGGTCAAGGGCGTCGGCACGCTGATGCGCAAGAACAAGGTCGAGGTGGTCGAGGGGACCGCCGCTGCTCAAAATCGGCCCAGGACGTCCAGGTGGCGCTGAACGCAGGGGGCACGCGCAACCTGCATACGCGCAACATCATCATCGCCACGGGCGGGCAAGCGCGAAGCATCCCCGGGGTCACACCCGATGGCGAGCGCGTGTTGACCTACCGCGAGGCCATCGTGCTCCGCGATCTGCCCGCTTCGGCCGTCATCGTCGGGGCGGGACCGATTGGGATGGAGTTTGCCCACGTCTGGCAGCACCTATGGCGCGGATGTCACCGTCGTCGAGATGCTGCCCCGGGTGCTGCCCCTGGAGGACGAGGAGGTCAGCACCGTCGTGGAGCGCGCTTTCAAGCGGCGCAAGGTCAAGCTGCTGACCGGCACCCGGGTAGAGGGCATCGAGCCCGCGGCCGGCGGCGTTGCAGGTCCGCGTGGCCAACGACGAAGGGCGAGCAGGTGCTGGAGGCCGAACGGGTGCTGATCGCCATCGGCGTGCAGCCCAACAGCGCGAACTTGGGCCTGGAAAGCATCGGCGTGCAAGACCGAGCGGGGCAACATCGTTGTGGACGAGTCAGATGCGCACCAACGTGCCCGGCGTGTATGCCATCGGCGACGTGACCGGCAAACTGGCCCTGGCCCACGTCGCCTCCGCTCAGGGTATCGTCGCCGCGGAAACCATCGCCGGGACCAAAACACAGACGCTGGACTACGAGGCCATGCCCCGCTGCACCTACTGCCAGCCGCAGGTGGCCAGCTTTGGCCTCACCGAGGCGCAGGCGGTCGAGCGCGGCCACGAGGTCAAGGTGGGCCGAGTTCCCCTTCCTGGCCAGCGGCAAGGCGCTGGCCCTCGGCGAGCGGGATGGCTTTGTCAAGATCGTGGCCGACTCTGTTCAGCGGCGAGATCCTGGGCGCCCACCTGGTCGGGCCCGAGGTGACCGAACTGCTGCCCGAGCTGGTGCTGGCCCGCAATTGGGAGCTGACGCCCGAGGAGATCGCGCGCAGCGTCCACGCCCACCCGACACTGAGCGAGGCGGTGATGGAGGCCGCGCACGACGTCTTTGGCAGCGCCATTCACGCTTGATGGTGAGTCAGCAATGGTTCGTAGTAGGCGCTTCAGCGCCGTGAAAAAGTGCGCTGAATCATGTCCAATCCGCTCATTCAAGGACCCTGAGGCTGCGGGAAACCGGCACTGCGCTGCCCGGCACCTCAGGGTCTCTTCGCTCCCTGGCCCCGTTGCTCGTTACGGAATCGGGTTCACCACTTGCTCGCAACCGGCCCGTGACCGGTTGCACCAGCCTGAGACCATTAGAAAACATCTGGTCACGGACCAGACTTGAGCAGAAGAGAGCCAGGGTACGTCATGTGAATGGTGACCAGGATCGACCGCCCGTCATGGATCCAGCACCAGTAGAAGCCACTAGGGATGATGCGTCCTTGATGCCCAACCGAAGCATCCTGGGCCTGGTCCAGGGCCGCCGCCCCCTGCTGGCCCTGTACATCGTCGTCGCCCTGTTGTTCTGGATGTGCCTCTACCTTTACGCCCCAACCCTGCCCACCTACGCCCAGACCAAGACCGGCAGTCTGGCCTCGGTGGGTATCATCCTGGCCCAATACGGCCTGTGGCAGGCCATCATCCGCCTGCCGGTGGGCATCGCCGCCGACTGGCTGGGACGGCGCAAGCCCTTTATCATTATCGGACTGGTTCTGGCGGGTCTGGGCGCCTGGCTGATGGGTTCCGCCAGCACGGCCTGGGGCCTGGGCGTCGGTCGGGCCATCACCGGGTTGGGAGCCGCCACCTGGGTGCCCCTCATCACCGTCTTTAGCAGCCTCTTTCCCGCCCAGGACGCCGTGCAGGCCACAGCCCTGCTCAGCGCCATAGGCTCCGTGGGTCGCGTGGCCGCCACCGGTGTGACCGGCTCGCTCAACCTGCGGGGCGGTTATTCGCTGGCCTTCTACCTAGCGGCCGCCATCGCGGGCCTGGCCGCCCTGCTCGTGCTGCCGGCGCGTGAAAAGGTCCATCCACCACGGATACCCTCCGTGGAAGGCATCGGGCAAGTGATTACGCGCCGCGACGTGCTGCTACCCTCCCTGCTTGCTGCCGTCGTACAGTACGAAATCTGGGCTGTCACTTTCAGCTTTATGCCCATCCTGGCCAATAGACTGGGGGCCACGGACGTCTCGCAGAGCATGCTGATGAGCCTGCACGTGGGACTGGTCGCCCTGGGCAGCTTCTCGGCGGCGGCCGTTGTCAGCCGCCTGGGCGCCCTGCGCCTGGTCTATATCACCTTCTTTCTCCTCGCAGCCGGGACGGCGCTGACGGCCTTGGCCCCCACGCTGGCCGTCGTCTTTGTCGCCCAGTTTCTCCTGGGCGTGGGCCGGGGGCTGGGCTATCCGGTACTGATGGGGCTGAGCATCCGCGACGTGGCCGACGAGCAGAGAACGACGGCCATGGGGCTTCACCAATCGGTCTACTCAGTGGGCATGTTCGCCGGCCCCTGGCTCAGCGGTCTCATGGCCGACGCCATGGGCATCCGTCCCATGCTGGGCCTGACGGCCACGGTCTGTCTGGCCGCTGCGCTGTTACTCATCCGCCTGCTGCCGGCGAACCAGGCCAATCACAGATAGTCGTAAATGGACGGCAGGCTCTCTACGCGCTTCGGGCGCCGCCCAGCAGGGATTTGCACCTACACGACTACTGTGGTATACTCTCCTTACTAATCGATTAGTAAGGAGACGGTATGAGCGAGGCGTATTCTCTCCAAGCCTTGATTATCGAAAACGCCGGCGAGCTGTTCCGAGAACGAGGCTATGCGGCGACGACGATCAAGCAGATCGCCGAGGCTTCTGGCTGTACCACAGCTGCCCTCTACTACCATTTTGAGGATGGCAAGCAGCACATCCTGCGCGAGGTTATCCACAGTTCAACCCAAGAGGCAGATCTATCGATGCGCCTGCCCCAGGCTGACAGCCTGGAGGAGTTCCTGGTCAAGTTGGGCGCGAACATGGCTGAGAGATTCCCCAAAGTAGCCGACCGGATCAACTGGATCATGCTACAGTTTGCCACCCTACCCGACGAAGAGAAGCAGATCGTCCAGAACCAGGTGATCGGCATCCAACTCGCGCTCAAAGAACGGATCAGCCAGTACGTGGCAGACAAAGCAACGGCAGAGCGGTTGGCCTGGTTGGTATTTTCCTCCTTTCTCGGCTACCAGCAGATGTTCACCAAGCTAGAGATCGCGGGGACAGTGGACCTGAGTATCGACGAGTATGGTGGGTTTATGGCCCAAGTCATACACCGGGGCCTGTGAGCAGTTCTCTTTTCGGATATGCCCTCTGTCTCGCGAGTTGCCCTTTTCGTGAAATGGAGATTGTGCGATGAAAAAGACCCTCCATCGATGGAGTGAGTTCGAGACGGAGAGGATGAAACCAACGGCCAGAAGCTTTTCCCATAGACTACGAGAGAAGATGATGAGTAACCCTTTCTTCGACATGTACCGTCAGGAGGACCAGATCACCGAACTGCCGGGCGTGTACCGCTGGACCGAGGATTCGCCCGTACGCTTTGAAATCATGAAAGAGAGGATGAAGCGTGGCGATGGTGGTCCTGGTGGCTTCAGGAGCATGAGCATCATGGCGCCCACGATGCTGGGCATGAGGGAATCGCTCAGATCGGTGGGCAAGAACCCGGACCAGCCCAAGACCGTTGCGCCGCCGGACCTCATCGACGATCTGGAGGCTTATCTTCTGGGACTTGGGGCCAGCAGCGTGGGCTATACTCGGGTCCCGAAGCGCTGGATCTTTCAGAACAAGGCCATCCTGCACACCTACGCCATTGTCTTGACCATGGAGATGGACAAGCCGCGCATCGAAAGCGCGCCCAGCCAGGATGGCCTGGAGGCCGTGCTGGAGATCTATCGGGATCTGGGCCGGATCGCGAACAAGGGGGCCGATTATCTGCGCCAGCGGGGCTATTCGGCCCATGCCGGGCATCCACTCATGGGCCTGGCCCTCTACCCGCCCCTGGCGCAAATGGCCGGGCTGGGCTGGTTGGGAGCCAACGGCATGATCGTCACCCCGGAACATGGCCCGCGCGTGCGCCTGGCCGCGATATTCACCAGCATCGAGAATCTGCCCTTCAGCACCCGGAACGAGCACCAGTGGGTGGAGGACTATTGCGCCGCATGCCAGATCTGTGTCCGCAAATGCCCGGTGGAGGCCATCATGCCCGAGCCGCAGCGGCACGAAAACGGCCAGATCACCTATGTCAACAACGAGCGATGCTTTCCCTATTTCAGCGACTACTATGGCTGTTCGGTATGCATCGCGGTCTGCCCCTTTAGTCGCTCTACTTACCAGAGGCTGCAGCAACAGTTTGACAAGCCGGAAGGATAGTGCATACAGGCCAGCTGCAGAGTCGGGGGTTGCAGGAAGTCCGGTTTGATCCGGAGAATTGGAATTCTGCGGAATCCACCGGGGTCAGAAGGCCAGGCACCAAAGACGTGCCCTTCTCCGCTCAACTCGGCGTAACGCGCAATGTCAGATATTGGGATGTCGCGTGCTGGTGCCCGCTGATACCCGCGCTGTACGAGTTCCAGGCAGAGTGGGCTTGGCCAGCAGGTGGATGGCCGGTGGTGTGTCCTCCGAGACAGTTGTTGTCTACAAGGCACTCGACTTTTGCGCGAGCGTGGTGATTAGGTTAGGCCGTTCTCTGTGCCCCTGCTGCGCAGATTCAGGGCCAGAATGTAGACGCTGATGATCAGCACCCAACCCGGAAAGACCAACGTCACCCACAGGCTAAAGCTGATGCTCACCAATAGAACCAGTGCCAGCCCATAGGTCAGGAAAACCAGCCAACGCGGCATGGTATGGGTACGGACCCAGATAGTGCCCAGCGAGATCATGAACACACCCGCCATACGAATGGCATAGACATTGCTAATCTGCCACATGATCACCCGGCCGAAGGTGTACATGCCACTTTCGACAAGCTGAGCCGGTATGATGGCATAGGTGCTCAGCATGCTGCCGGCCACCGCCGCCGAGACAAACATCATGGCCAGGTACAGCAAGCCGCTGCCAAAGAAGACACTCGAAAAGAAGCGGTCCTCATGCTCCCCGATACGGTCGCGGACCACGCCGATGAACCACAGAAAAGCAATGCCGGCAAAGGGCGCCAGGCTCAGGGCCAGGATAACCGTATTGGCCCGCTCCTTCAGCCACTCACCGCCGTCGGCCGGGTCAGCCGGGATGGAGATCCGCATGAGGCTGTAGGATATGCCGAGCAGCAAGGCGAAGAGTATGCCAGCTACGGCCGCGGCTCGGGGTGTCCTGAGTCGCCGGTCGGTCAAAAGAGGTACTTCATCGCTCATCGCCCATCTCCTAATTGTGTCAAAACACAGATCTCTCCTCGGGTCAACCAGATCTTGCTGACAGCCGGTGCGTGGCTCCTGATGCCTCTACTGCCACACTGGAGCTCCAGGTAGGCCCCGGCTACACGGGCCAGCCCCATTAGGGTGGCACTACGGTTGCGACGGTCGTACCCATTCGAGGTCACCCAGAAAGAGCGAGCCGCTCGGTGTCCTATCAAACAGCAGCGCAATCTCGCCGATGTCGGCCAGATCGACCCCGTCGAAATCACTCAGCCTCCACCGGATGGTGGTCATGGGGACCGGGCCGGTGAACAATTCACCGAAAAAGTCGTCTTCCTCCACCAATCCGGCGGGGAATGCCAGGGCCGGCTCGTCAGGCCGCGTTGGCACTGCGGCGGTATTGCCTGCGCGGTCGGTCAACTGCAGGGTAAATGCCTGCGGGCTGGCCGCGGGGTTCAGCGGTGACAGCGGGTCTACAGCCGCGCGCAGGCTGAACGTCGTGTAACCGCTCAGGTCGCCCTCGCCCGCCGGCAGCGCAAAGCGCCACGCCCCACCCGGTTCGGCCCAGGAGACAACCGCCAGCGCCGGCTGGCCCGGTATCACCACGTTGACCCGGCGGCACGGCTCGCTTCCGGGCATCATGGCCGGGGTGTAGTGGCCTTCGGGGCAAAAGTGGGTCGTGATGCCCTCTTCTGTCACAGCGCCACCCACCAGGTTGGTCGCCAGTTCTTCCGCCGTCGCCGGCACCAGCAACGGCTGTCGGTCGACTGCGGCCGCCAGGGTTGCCACCCGTGCCGGCAGACCGTAAAGCTCGTCCGGCGCCGGGGCCTGGACGTCAAGGCCCAGGCGATCCGTTGCCTCACGCACGGTCTCTCGAGTCCTGGCTCCAGATCGTGGTCAGGAAATCGGCCGCATAGTCCACCAGAAAACCGCGCTGCACCCCTGGCTCCAGGATCGGCTCGCAGTCCGGCCGGCCCTGCACCGCGAAAGGGATCGTCCGGCAGGAGCTGGTTGAAGTAATTGTGGTTGGCGCGCTCTAGCCAGGCCGACGTCGCCCATTGCGTCTGCTGTGGGGCCAGCCGTGCCGCTTCGTAGAAATGCTGCCCCTCCTGAGAAATGACGTCACCGTCACAGGCGGGCAGAACGATGGCCATCGGTGCCGGGGAGCCGCCTGTGGGGTCGACCGCGGTCGCGGTCGAGGCGAGCAACAGCAGACCGCTTACAGGTCCATAGGGCCGGTTGGCCGTGGCGCCACCGTCATCGTCTAGCTGGCGCGCCACTCGCAGGCTCTCTTCGCCACCCTGCGAGTGGCCCACCAGGGCCAGGCGCCGCAGATCGGCCCGGCCCGCCAGATCCACGCCAAAGTCGTTGAGGCCGCCGGCTGCGGCTGTGGCCAGGGCTGCCCAGGTGCAGGTCGACCAACTGCTGCAGCCGCTCGCCCGGCACCGGCTCGCCAAAGCCGAAGGTATTCTCGGCGTTGATGTTGAGCGACAGGGCCACATAGCCCCGCGCGGCCAGCTCACGCACCAGATACTCAAAGCCGCGGTAATTGGGCTGTTCCACTTCGGGGTCACACGGCCAGCGGTCCACGCCCATCTCGTCCACAGGACAGCCGGGGTGGTTGCCGTGCAAGATCACGACGACGGGGTAGGGCCCGCCTTCTCCGGACGGCACGGCGATGAGGCCGTTCAAGCGCACCGGCATGTTCCGGAAGTGGCTCTCCTCGGGGAAACGCTCCTGGACGATCGTCGCCTCGCCCAGGTTGTACTCGACCGCGGGGGGCAGGTCGACCGGACCTGCGGTGGCCGCGGCTCGACGGTCGGTGCAGAGGTAGGTGTCGCCATCGCCCCCTCGGTAGGGCGTGGTGGCATAGTCGACGGTGCCGGGGCTGGAACACACGCGCCCAACACCAGTACCATCGTGATCAAGATCAGGAAACCGCTACCAAGCTTCTTTTCAACCATTTCCTCCATCAATGGTTCAGGATGTCCTTTCTGCCGTCCGTGCGCCCGGTCGAGCCGGAACCGCACGGACGGCAGTGGACGGTTCGTAGAACCCGCAGACGCGGACTGCCTATGGCGCTCGCTTGGCGATGATGGCGATCTGGTCGTAGCAGATCGCATTTCCAGCGTGTCGCCGTCGATGCGGAAGGTGGCGGCCGTTTGCAAGGCTTCCAGGAACTCGGCCTCTTGTTCCATGACCCCCTCCGGTTCCGCGCAGAACAGGGACGTGCTGCCGGGTTGGTCGATCGTGATGTTGTTGCCGTTCACCTGATAGGACGCAAAGTAGTTGTTGCAGCCGGCGTTGCCGCTCATCTGGCCATCGGTGCCAAAATCGAGGGCGATGCCGCTGTCGACGAGCAACGTGACGAGCGCCCCGCGGCCGTTGTTGTAGTTGATCACCTCCCAGCGCGTTCCTGCCAGGGGATCGGGCACCGGCGATGGCACTACGGTCGGCGGCGGACCCGCCACGTTGATGGTCACCTCACGGAAGGTCGTCGAACCGTCGCCCAGCAGGACGCGCATCTCGTAGGTCGTCGTGGTGAGTTGGGCAGACTTGCTCGCTACCCTGGCCGGTGCGGGGGAAACGATGGTATCGCTCACCCTGGGGATAGACCCACACCGCCTGTACATGTTCCACCGACCAGCGGAGCGCCGTGCACTGGCCCTGCTCGATGTTCGTCCGATCGGCCCAGAACGAGATCTGCGCCGTGGGCGGCGCCGTGGGCGACGGTAGGGGCGTTGGCATCGCAGTAGGTGGCGGGAGCGGGGTTGGCGCCGCCGTGGGTGGCGGGGGAGGTGTTGCTGTAGACGGTGGTACAGCCGTTGGCGGCGCTCGGTCGGAACGACAGCCGGCGGCGGCGCCTCGATCACCGGGACGTTTTCCACGTTCATGGCCAGCACAAGATCCGCCGATACCCAGCCGACGCCATCCGGCGCAGAGGGCAGGGAGACGGCCCACCAACGCCAGTCGGCGTCCCGGCCGACGATCTCGCCCTCGTCGCCGTCTCGGGCAAAGCCGATCACCGGATAGTCGACGCCCGGGCCTGCATGGATATTGACGCCCTGCGGCGCAGTCACGCGGGCCCAGGGTGCAGTGGGCAGCGGTGGAGGCTCTGGCAGATCCACGGCGGTCTTGCGTGTCATCATGACGGCGATCTGATCGGCGGCCGTGCGCATCTCCAGCATGTCGCCCTCGATGCGATAGGTCGCCGCGCTCTGGAGCGCAGCCAGGTACTCGCTCTCTTGCTCCATCACGCCGGGCGGGTCAGCGCAGAACATGAACGTCGTGGCAGCCCGGCCGATCTCGATGGCGTTGCCGTCGACCGAGTAGCTGGCAAAGTACTGGTTGCAGCCGGCATTGCCGCTCACCTCGCCCTCGCGCCAAAGTTGGCCGAGATCTCTGTGCCCAGGTGCAGGCCCACCACGGCCTCCCGGCCGTTGTTGTACGAGATCACGTCCCATGCCGAATCGGCCAGGTCCTGTGAAGCTGGCCACAAAGGTCGCCAGGTTCTCATTGCCGGCGCGCAGGATCAGTTCCTCTTCGCTTACGGTGAATCTCGTGGTCTCGGCGAGCGCGGCCATAAAGGCCGTGGCCTGGTCCATGACCGGCTCAGGACAGGCCATCATGGTCAAAGCCCCGGGCTGGTCGAAGGTGAGCCTGTCGCCGCGCTGGGAAAAGGTGGTGCGGAATCGGTTACAGCCGTCCGACCCGGATGCGACACCGTCCGGGCCAAACTGAAGGGTTACGGTCGTGCCGGGCAGGGGCACATCGCCGCCAAGCGAGCTCAACACCCAGCTTGTGTCGACCAGTTCGGCGCTGGCATCCTGTCTGGGTATCAGTTGGCACGCCAGCAGCGCCAGCAACACAAACCCCAGCAGTCCAACTTTGGTGATGGTTCTCATCGATTTGACTCCTTCCTTGGGGGCCTGCGGTCCGTGGCTTTCGCCTGGGACCGCCAGTCCCTGTCATGGACTATTGTTGCCATTGCCTATCTCCTTTCACTGTTCTTGCTCAAAATGGCAAGAGTGCACTTTTCTCCTACGACTCGACCGGGACGTACTCGACCGATATCACGGGCAGGCACAGGCTGTAGAGCACGTCCAATACACCTGCCAGGGCCGCCTGATCCAGCAACCTGCCCTTCCAGCGTTGTCACCGGGCCTTGCTCCAGCGTAGCCGTTGTAGAGATTACCATTCCGCCCAGACGTGGGGACCAGCTTTCGTCCAGTTGTCCCTGGACCCGTATGCGATAGGTCGCTGGTTGGTGCAGACTGAGTCTTCGACCGCTACTTGTCATTCCTTTATCCCGTCGCAGTAACCAGGTTCAGAACGGACCTCCGGCGGCCTGGCTATGGACTCTGACATCCAGGCTGACACTGTGTGGATAGCCTGGGCCAATGCCGCCACCAACTATACTCCGTCGCGTCGGCGAACACAACCCCCAGAATGAAGTAGATTCTGAGTATCTTCGGGTAGACGGTGTGCGGATTGTCTGTGGCGAATGCAAGAGCTGGATCCGCCCTGCTCTGCGCCAACGACTGGACAAAGCACCAGGAGCTTGGGGCATTGGCCAGAGTCGCGGGACTACCCAGCCCCATGCCCTCAATGCGATGTCTCCTCGAAATCCCGGGCCTGCACCTGCAGGTTGACGTTCTGGGTCGGAAAGGGTGACTCGATGCCGGCCTCGTCCAGGGCATGCTGCAGGGCGGTGTGGACGCGATCGACAACGCGCCGTGTGTCGACGTACGACTCGATCCACCACCGCACGCGAAAGATCATTTCCGAATCCCCCATCTCGTTGTACAAGGCATCGACCGGCTTGTCGGGCAGCACCCCCTCCACTTGCTGGACAGCCTCGATGATGACCCGGCGCGCAGTCTCGATGTCGGTGCCATAGGCGATGCCCACGTGCGTCTCGATCCGGTAGCGGGGGTCGGGATAGGTGTAGTTGACCACCTGGTTGGCGCCGATGACCGAGTTGGGCACGATCACCATGCGGTTGTCGCGGGTGCGGATCCGTGTCGTGCGCAGGCCGATGTCGGTCACGTCACCCCAGGTACCCACGCCCTGGATCTCGATGCGATCGCCGATACGGAAAGGCCGGTCGACGAGGATGACAAAGCCGGAAATGGCATCGGCAATCGTGTCCCGCGCCGCCAGGGAGAAGGCCAGGCCGCCCAAGCCCAACGCCGTGGTCAGGGCGGTGATATTGATGCCAAAATGGGACAGCAGTACCGTCCCGCCAATGATGGCAACCACCACGCGCCCCACCCGGACCAAGAGGGTGATGACAGGGGCAAGCTCTTCCCGACGCCCGGTCTCCACTGCTCGCGCCGTATACCATCGATCGGCCAGGTCGAGTCGCCCGCCACAGGATGCGGAAGGCCAGGACCAGTATCAAGACAAAATAGATATCCAGCAGCAGGATTTTGAGTCCGGGCCTCAGAAAGCTCAGCCGGACCGTGGCGAAGCGGAGGACAAAGAGGACAACCAGCCAGCGCAGTCCGGGCCCTACCTGTTTCAAGAAGGCGTCGTCGAACTCGGTTTGGGTGCGGCGGACAAAGTATGGCAGAATCTTGAGAGCCAGCCAGGTACCCAGCAGATAGGCGGCCAGCACAAAGAGCAGAGAGAGGCCCAGGTTGATCCACTCGGGTGCGCGTAGTCCGAGAAACTCGGTCCGGGCCAGCCCGATCTCAGCAGCCAGTTCTTCTACCCCACTGACGATCAGTCCCGGCGTGGCGCTGGGAACTGGCGTCCGTGTCTGGACGATGCCCTCCAGTAGGGGGACGGCCGTCGGCTCCGGTTCGCCCCCCTCCTCTGTACCCTCGGACGTCGCACCCTCGGCCGGAATGCCGCCTGTGCCTTCCGGTGTGACCTCAGCGGCTTCCAGGCGCCGGGCTTGGCGTGGCCTGTGGGCTCTCTAACAGAAGCGTTGCCTCGGGCAGAGGCTGCGGCTCCGGCGTTTGAGCGAACACCGCTGCCGGGCTCGCAAACAGTAGCCCAATCAACAGGCCCAGGGCCAAGATCGATTTCTTATGCAGCATCTGCTTCACACCTCGACAAATGATGCCGGATGGTGCAGCTCACCCGGAGAAGACCTTCCGCCACTCGCGACTCATTCCGAAAACCGATGTCCTTCACCTTACCCTCTGGGTTATCTTTGCGGCCAGAATCGCCCTCAAGGCGCGGGCACAGCGAACTGTCTCTGCAGCTCCCACAATGCTTGCTGACTGACAGTAAGTGCGCCCCCTTGCGACCGGTCGAGGTCGGCGATCAGGATCAGAGCCGCAGCCAGCGCCAGCGCAAGGAGCACGATGGCGATAGCGTTCCTACTGCCGTCCGCACTACTGACGAGACCCAAGAGAAAGAAGGTCAGCACAGTGGTGGCATACAACACCAGCCACAGGAGCGGTGAGAGACGCAGGGTTAGGATGGCTGCCAGCCGCTGGTTATGGGCATCGATCATATGTCTGACTGCATCACCGAAAGAGCGGACCGTCGCCGAGTCCGGACTCCGGCTGGCCTGGCTCTCGAGGATCGACCACAGTTCGCTGTGAATCTCTTCGGAACGACCCACGGCCTCTTCCAATGCCAGTTGCGCTGCATCCAGGGCAGCCAGGCGTAGATCGACGTACTCGCGCAAGAGATCACGCACCGCGGTCCGCTCTGGCTCCTCGAGGAAGCCAGCCTCGAGATAGCTCGATTCGATGGCATTGGCGTCGGTGATCACGAGTTGCCGGCGTGTATCATAATGATCGACAGCGATTCCGATCGAAAAGGCTAGCAAGAACCCCAGCAAGCCCAGCAAGCCGGCCACAACTGCAGCGGTCACCGAGCCCTTTAGCGAAGAAGGATCACGGCGCTGGAGCCGAAGGCCGAGGCGGAAACCAATCTCGGTGACCAGTAGCACCAGACCTACCGTGAAGAGATAGATCACCCAGATCGGTATTCGATCGAGCATGGACATCTCTTATACCTCGGAGGCTGGCGTTGGCTGTGCCTTTGAGCGTCTGCCCAGCTCACCAGCAGAGACCATCAAGACGGCGAGGCCCACCAAACCAAGCGCCAGGACCATCATAATCACGTCCGGATCCTCGGCAAAATTCGCGGCGGCAACGACCAGGGCTGCTGCCAGATTGCGTTGGGCGGTACCCAAGCCCAGCACCGAGCGAGTGTGTGCCTCCTTGCCGCCCAGAAAGTAGCCAATGACAAACGCCCCCGCCAGGAATAACAGCGCGGCGATAAACCCGCCCGTACCGATGATGGCCAGCATGGCGCTCAGGTTCGCCAGCAGGCCCGCCACCAACAGCAGGACGAGGGCAAAGGTGGAGGCCTGCGCCATGTAGGGATAGAGCTGGTCGGCGGTTGGGGCGTAGCGCGCCTTCATGAATAGACCTAGCGCCAGCGGGATCAACATCAGAACAATGAGCGAACGGGCGATAGCCCAGGGCTCGACCGTCACACCCCGGATCAGAAGCGGCAGCACGATGGGCATGTAGAGCACGGTTGTGACCATCAACAGCACCATCAAGCCGACCGACAGGGCGATGTTGCCCCTGGCGGCCTGGGCCAGCTTGGGCAGAAAGGGCGCCCCGGCCGCGGTAGAGACCAGGATCAACCCGACACGCAAGCCATCGCCGAGCGGGATGATCCGGCCGATCAGATAGGCCAGAAGAGGCACCAGCACGAAATTCGCCAGCAAGGCCAGGAGCACCAGGCGAGCGTTACGCAATGGCGCTATGATCTGGGCAACGGTGAGACTCAGGCCCATGGCCAGCATGCCGGTCACCACAAAGACCAGCGTCGATAAATTCATGATAGCCGTCAGAATTTCATCCATGTCCCCGGTTTTCACCCCTTCTGCTGAATAGCTGTCTCAATGGATGTCCTCACCTTGGCCCATTTCCAGCCTGGCGCGATGTGTCAAACACCACCTGGTCGTACCACCAGAGCCGCTCGAAAAAGGCGTTGGCGCCCTCCAGGGGCCTCTGGCGGCTGGCACCGGTCGTCGTGCAACAGGTGATTTCCTCAATCGTGTGTTCACCGTCAATTGCGTCGTACCAACGTTTCTCCTGTGCGGTGACCGGCAGAAAGAGATCGGGATCGGTGTGGGCCTGGTTGATCAGTACCGCAGCGGTGCCAGGGGGCAGCCGCTTTTGGACGCTGATCGTCTCCGAGAGGCGGACGGGCAGATAGCGCTGCGAGTGGTCGCCGTCGAAACGGAGTGGCCGGTTGTCGCCCGGCCGGTCATCCCGGTAGGCAATCAGGCTGTGGCGTAGCATCGTTCCCCGGAACAGTTCGACCGCTGCGTACTGCTCCCGTGGCGGCAGCGCTGCCAACCGGGCGGAGTGCGGCGTTCCGGCCGGCGCGCCGCACCAGGGCAGATAGGGAGCCTGCCGAACCCAGCGCCCAAAGGCCAGGCCGCAGCGCTCGATGAGATCCAGAAGCTGCGGCACAGTGTAGGCGCGATCCTGGGGGTTGAGCAGCGCATCCGCCAGGGCATCCTTGCGCTGGAAATCCGGCGACTCGCCTAACAAGCGCGCCAGCGGATGTCCGTGTGGTAGGGCCATGAGCGCCATCGCCAGATCCTGGATCTCTGCCTCGGTATGCCCGATCCCCAGCCGGCGGCAGTATTCCTGCAACATGTAGACGCCAGCCCGACCGTAGGCTGCGTAGACCATGAGGTGCATGGCGCCATCTGGCTCGAGGACCTCGCGCAAGGCGCGCAGCCCCTCCCCTGGATCGGGGAGGTGGTGCAGCACGCCCGTGCAGACGATCTTGTCAAAGCGGCGTCCCAGCTCGCCGACACGCTCAAGTGGCAGTTGATAGACCTCGAGATTGCTCAGATCATGTTTGCGTTTGAGCGCCTGTGTGTGGCGGACGCTGGTTGCACTCACGTCGATGCCAACCACCCGGGAGAGGGGCTGGCGCAGGGCATGTTTCGCCGCCTGAGATGTACCACAGCCAGCGACCAGAACCTCCAGGTTGGCGCGGTAGGCTTTGTCTGGCCAATGCAGGTGGTAGTCGGCACAGCGTCTGCCCTCGTCCTGCCAACGCCGGCGATACCCCTCGAGGTCGTCAACTGGCGGCGGATAAGGGTGCAGGTCGTAGAAGGCCCGCACGGCATCCAGAGTGATGTGGCTTCTCATACGACGATTTCCCCAGTCGCCTGTCGCCTATCGCACGAGCTGCGGGAACCGCAGGTGCAACGCACTATGATGCGTTGCACCCGACAGCCACCCCGTCTGCTAGTCGATGTTCAAAGCCTGTTCCATCTTGGCCAGGATCTGATCGATGCCAAAGCTGGCCGGCTTCATGCGCGGCGGGAATTCCTGGAATGTGTCCAGGAACTGGCGAACCAGAAACTGCGCGGCGTAGGTGATGTAGGCGTGGTCGATCAACCAATCGAAGTAGGTGTTGGAGGTCACGTCCGCCCGCTCAAAGGGATCGGTGCGCAGGTTAAAGATTTTGGGGACACGCAGGAAGACGAAAGGCTCCATCCATATGGCGGCGGTCCCTGCATGCGCTGCTCGGCAAAGACGATCTTCCAGTTGTCGTAGCGTAAGCGCAACCAGGTCGCCATCATCGGAAAAGTAGACAAAACCAGGTCGCGGTCCTTTCTCCTCCTCACCCGGTAAAGTAGGGCAGGAAGTTGTAGCCGTCGACGTGCACTTTGAACTCTTTATCGCCGGCCTGGTGCCCCGTTTTCAGCTTCTCGACAATCTCCGGCTCGCCGGCGGCGGCCAGCAGGGTGGGCAGCCAGTCCTGGTGGGCGATGATCTCGTTGGACACGGTGCCGGTCTCGATCTTGCCCGGCCAGCGAACCATGGCCGGGACACGGAAAGCGCCTTCCCAATTGGAGTTCTTTTCGTTGCGAAAGGGAGTCATGGCCGCGTCGGGCCAGGAGTTCATGTGCGGGCCGTTGTCGGTCGAGTACATGACGATGGTGTCCTCGGCGATGCCCAGCTCGTCCAACAGGTCCAGCATCTGGCCCACCTGCTTGTCGTGCTCGACCATGGCGTCGTGATAGTAGGATTGCCAGCGGCCAGCCTGACCGAGGATTTCCTGCGGTGGATGCACCCGGAAGTGCATCCAGGTGGTGTTCAGCCAGACAAAGAAGGGCTGGTCATCCTCGTGAGACCGGGTGATAAAGTCCTTGGCGGCGGCGACAAATTCGGTGTCGCAGGTCTCCATGCGCTTCTTGGTCAGTGGCCCGGTGTCCTCAATCCTCTGTTTGCCAACGCGGCCCCAGCGTGAATGCTCAGTTGGATCGTCCTCTTCGGTTGCCCAGGAGTGGATAACGCCCCGCGGGCCAAACATCTTTTTGAAGTTGGGAAAGTCCTCCTCCGGCGGATAGTCGACGTTCTCCGGCTCTTCTTCGGCGTTTAGGTGATAGAGGTTGCCAAAAAACTCGTCAAAGCCGTGGGCGGTGGGCAGGTACTTGTTCTTGTCGCCAAAGTGGTTCTTGCCAAACTGGCCGGTGGCGTAGCCCAGCGGCTTGAGTAGCTCGGCGATGGTGGCATCCTCCGCCTGCAGGCCGATGTCGGCGCCGGGCATGCCGACCTTGGTCAGGCCGGTGCGGTAGGGGCTCTGCCCGGTGATAAAGGCCGCCCGGCCAGCCGTACAGCTCTGCTGGCCGTACGAGTCGGTGAAGCGCATGCCTTCGTCGGCGATGCGGTCGATGTTGGGGGTGCGGTAGCCCATCAACCCGTCGCTGTAGCAGCTCAGGTTGGTGATGCCGATGTCGTCCCCCCAGATGATCAGGATGTTCGGTTTCTTCTCAGCCATTTCTCCCTCACTCTTTTTCTAGTCTGTTGGGGCAGCCTCCCTGGATCTGCCCCGATATTCGCGGAATCGCCTGCCATCACCAGCTCGCGCCGGCTTTGGCACGTGGTCGCGGGTGCTGCACATGTTTGGCGCGACCTCTCTGGCCATGCCCGGGTCGCTTCCAGCCATGGCATTGTCCGAATCTGAGCCCGCTGCCACAGGGACAGGGATCCTCAGGTCTGGATCTGGCGAGCTTGGTTTGCCAGTCAGCCTCCTTTCCAGCCATGACGGCCATGACATCTGAGGCCCGACGGCCCATGCGCATAAATGTGGCAATGATCTGAATCGGCTCGTTGGCCCACCGGCAAAAGGCCTGCCAACCGGCGCATAGGTAGTTCAGACCATCCTCGCCGTCCTGCAGTCCCGCTCACTTCCCCAAAACTTTCACAATATCGTCCGGTTTCCAGGTCTGATCGAAGAAGGGGGCCAGCGGCCCGTACAGGCGGATGTAGGTAAACCAGCCCTTACCGGGAACGGTTTTGACCCAGTTCTTTTCCCTTCCAGCAGGGGCTTCCGGGCCAAAGAAGACGTCGTAGGAACCGTCCTCGTTCTGTTCAGGCTCGTCAAAGCTATTGATGCTGGGCTTGGGCATACCGTTTTGCAGCAGCGAGCGCGTCTTGGGATCGTATAACGTCACCGACCAGAAGTTGTTGATGGGAATATTCGGTGGCAGATGCAGCTTGTAGGTTTGGCTGCCATCCAGGTAATCACCATGAGCATCCACATAGGCACCCAGATACTGCGACCCGGCGCCCACGGTCTTATTGACCATGGCTGGGGTAACGCAAATGGCGGTGAAGTGGAAGAGCGTCCTGGCATCCA
Source organism: uncultured Chloroflexia bacterium (assembly GCA_963700285.1). Classification (GTDB taxonomy): domain Bacteria; phylum Chloroflexota; class Anaerolineae; order JAAYZQ01; family JAAYZQ01; genus CAWANP01. The sequence continues at coordinate 77,334 of CAVOXA010000014.1, forward strand.
GGTTTCGGACGCCGTTCTTCAAGAACTCATGGCTGCCGCCCACAAACATATATTCCCAGTTGCGGTCAGGATACACCCTTGCTTCCGGCTCACGCGATTGATAGGCAATCGCCCGGGCCATGCCAAAACCCGTTTTGGCGGCGGTATCGAGAATCTTCCGCATGCGCTCATCCGGGTCAAACTGCTTGCCCTTCTCGATGTCAAGCGCTCTTAACAGCCCCAATTGTTCCGTGCTAAAGGCTTCGGTGGGTTCGTATTGGATCACCTTGTCGAGATTGACAAAATACTGGAAATCATTGGGGTGGATGGTATCTGCCGGTAAGCTCCCGGCATTGATAATATTGGGCTTTCTGGGGCCGTTTTTTAACGGATAGACCGCACAATGATCGCCATACCATTTGATGGCCTGCTCACCCATGCCGCTGATTAGTTGGCTGGCACGCGCCATGACCCACACTCTATAGGTGCGCGAATGCGCGACAAAATACCCTTCCGGCACTTCGCCTTCATATTCTGGCGGCAGCAGCAGGTATTTGCCCCCTTGCCCTTTATCCGGGCCAACCATGCCAAAATCAATGATATACCGGAAATAGGCATCGTTGGCCATCCCCAAAACCTGAGGGGGGATTTCAACAACCGTGGGGCCATCTTTCTTGAGGTCAACATTACAGGCAAAATAAACGCTTTCCGTATTGCCGGTCAAAACCAGCGGGGTGGCGGTCAGCAAATCGGCGGCCACAGCCAGGTCAGAACATTCCTTACACCCCCAGCCTTTTTCCTGCCCTTCAAGCAGGGAATACATCGACATCGCCGGCATAAAATCAAGGTAAGCCTGGCAGGCGCGCTGAAAATCGAGCGCATCGAACAGTTTCTGGGCGGTCTCTTGGGTGGGATACCCATCCAGCACAAATTCAAAATCGCCAATCGGTGTGGTTAGTTGTTCTACATTCAAAATACACTCTCCTCATCTCGTTTTGATTCTCTTCTGGACAGGCAGACCTTCAAAGACCTGCCTGTCCAGGTTATCTTATTTGTGGTGCCAGTTTACTGCCTTGCCATGATGACGCGCATCTCGGCTTCGCTATCTTCGATCACATCTCCGCTGACGTCAAACGTCACGCTGTGGATCGTGCCGCTGAATTCGAAGGGCGGCTCGTAAAAAGGAGCGACCGGCGCGCCAGGATCCGCGCCGACGGTGATCCCTCCCGTCAGCCCCAGGCTGAAGGGCGTCGTGTGGGGGAAATCGGCCTGACCGACGAGCTTGCCGTCGATGTAGAGCTGCGCGCGGCCGGGAGTGCCCTTCCCGTTGGCAAAGTCCGGATTGCCGGTCACTTCGAACTCGAAGCGCAGTTCGTGCTGCCCGGCCGGGACCGGGACGGTGCTCTCCACGTGGAGGTAGTCGCGGGCGACGTAATTTTGGACATACTGCAGCTTGTTATGTTGTACATAGAAGGAATAACCGCCATCGACGCCTCCAAAGGAAACCAAGGCGCCTTGCGCACCGCCGGAGGGGATCTCCACATCCGCGGTGATGCTGTGCGTACGGTTGAGCAAGCGCGGGCCGGCGTTAAAGGGCACAGCCTGCGTGTGGGGGTAGAACGTATAGCGGGTGCGGTCCTTGGTGATCTGGGGCCGTTCGTCGGCCATGCGCAGCATGCCGCGGCCATCCACCGGCAATACATGGTATTTGCCCGCTTCGACATACCAGGTAGCGATCATCTCGATCAGCTTGGCGCGGTTCCCTTCGGCGATGTTATGGTTTTCGGCAAAATCCTCTGCCACGTGGTAGAGTTCCCAGCCTTTGGCATCCAGCTCGGTCAATCTCTCGGCGGGGATGGGATCGCCAAAGCCGGTACCTGCTTCCGTGAAGGATGGTCCGGGCCAGGGGCAGACTGCCCGCCAGCCATTGTGATAGATGGAACGGTGCCCGAGCATTTCAAAGTACTGGGTGTGATGCTTGCCCTCCGCCTGGGCATCGTCAAGGGTGTGCGCAAAGCTGACCCCTTCAATCGGGGATTGGGCCACGCCCTTGATGCTGGCGGGTGGTTCGATCCCCAGAAGATCCAGCACGGTGGGCATCATATCGATGGCATGCGCATATTGGCTGCGTACTCCATCCCTGGTTTTCAAGCCCCTGGGAAAGTGCACAATGAAGGGATCGCTGATCCCACCACGGTAGGTCTCACGCTTCCAGCGGCGGAAGGGGGTGTTGCCCGCCCAGGTCCAGCCCCAGGGATAATGGTTGAAGGTGGTGGGATCGCCAAGCGCATCGATCTGTTCGAGGTTGGTCTGCAGATCTTCTTTGACGTTATTGAAGAACAGGTTTTCGTTGACTGAGCCGGTCGGTCCTCCCTCGGAGGAGGCCCCGTTGTCGGAGATCAACATGATCAGGGTGTTCTCGAACTCGCCGATCGATTTCAGAAAGTCAAAAAGCCGGCCCATGTGGAAATCGGTGTGTTCCAGGAAACCGGCAAAGACCTCCATCATGTGGGCATACAGCCGTTTCTCGTCGGCCGAAAGCGTGTCCCATGGGGCGACATCGGGATCATGGCGGGAAAGCTCAGCATCCGCAGGGACGAGGCCCATCTCTTTCTGGCGGGCAAAGGTCCGTTCGCGGAAGACATCCCAGCCCTCATCGAATTGTCCTTTGTACTTGTCGGACCATTCCTTGCGCACGTGATGGGGGGCATGCATGGCGCCGGGAGCAAAATACATGAAGAAGGGTTTATCAGGCGCCACCTGCTTGGCATCGGCGACGAAACTGATCGCTTTGTCCACCAGGTCCTCGGTGAGGTGGTAGCCCTCTTCGGGTGTCCTGGGAGGCTCCACCTGGTGGTTGTCAGAGACCAGCTCGGGGTAATACTGGTGGGTCTCGCCGCCCATGAAACCGTAGTAACGCTCGAAACCGCGTCCCAACGGCCAGCGGTCATACGGGCCGGCAGCCGATATCTGGTCGGCCGGCGTCAGGTGCCATTTGCCAACGGCATAGGTGTTGTATCCATTGGCCAGCAGGATTTCCGAGAGGAAACCATTCTCGAACGGGATATTGGCGTTGTACCCGGGGAAGCCGGTCGAGCCTTCGGTGATGCAGGCCATGGCGTTGGAGTGGTGGTTGCGCCCGGTCAGGATGCAGGAACGTGTGGGTGAGCATAAGGCCGTGGTATGCATATTACTGAAGCGCACCCCGTTTTCTGCCAGGGCATCCATGTTGGGAGTCTTGATCGGGCTGCCGTAGCAGCCAAGTTGCCCAAAGCCGACGTCATCCAGGACAATGAAAAGGACGTTCGACGCCCCCTCTTTGGCGCGCTTTGGCTCCGGCCAAGCTGACTCAGAGGTGTCGAACGTGCGCCCGACAACGCCGTTGAAGGTGGTTCCAGGTTTGTATTCTTTAAGCGACATAGGATTCTCTCCTTATGAAAGTTTACCCGGCTGCCTGTCCACCCAAGACCGGCAGCTGGACGTGAGACCTCACGCGCAGGGATACAGCAAGTGTTCCATACTGCGCAAGACCAGAGTGCGGCCCGGTCACATGAAGCGGCTTGTTCACTGGTCAGTCCACCAGCTCCACATCGGGCATCATGAACGTCCCTCGATATTGGCGACTCACCTTCCTTTCGTTCTGCTAGCTGTCTTGGGTTTCGTGTGACGTTTTGTCCTGCGCCTGAACACTCACGGCCAGCCAGGACGCGGCCGAACAGCCAATTGGACAGCTTGGCCTGATTCCTCCAACAAATTATATTCGATTGTTTGAGGGAAGACAAACCCCAAAATGGAGTAGATTTGCAGTATCTCGATGGAAAGAACGGGGAAAGGGCCCTATTCGGGGGGAAGAATACCCAACGCTCTGGCTTTGCGGACGGCCTGCCGCCGGCCGGCGACTTGCAGCTTGCCGTAGAGGTTACTGGTATGTTTTCTCACGGTATGGGGCGAGATGTGCAACGCCTGGGCGATTTCCTTGTCCGACAATCGCCGGGCCAGCAGCTCGAGGATCTCTTGCTCGCGGTTCGTCAGAGACTCGACGATCTCCAGTTGGGCTGTTTGATCAAGCCGCTGCGCAGGTCGCCCCAGCGGTGAAGGGGCAAAGGCGGCCAGGATCCGCCCGATGTAGTTGGGCTCGCTCTCAAACTCTGCAAGCCGGGAAAGGAGGGGGACCATCGCCGGGCCAAGGTCCACGAAAACGCGGAGGTAGCCGCCGGGTTGTGCCAGCTCCAGCGACTGCCGCAACAGATCCAGCGCCTTTGGGCCGTCTCCCTGCGCGTCGCAAACCAGCGCCTGGAGGGCCAAGAGCTCGATGGTGTGGGGGGTGCTGTGTACGCCTCGCGCGATCTCTACGATTTCTTCCAGAATCTGGCTGGCCTGCTGCAGGCTGTCCCTCGTCCCCTGGGCGATCAGCACCCGGGCCAGCGTCACGCGCGGGACTTCGGGGAACAGCGTGCGGGCGGGCAAGTCTTCCAGGGTTACGCCCCGCGCCCAGCGTAGGGCCGCTGCCAGATCTCCTTGCAGCAAGGCCAGACGCGCCTGGAAGGCGCGCGCCTCTACCATCTGTACGGGTTGGCGAATCTCCAGGGCGAAGCCCAGGCTTTGCTCTGCCACCTGCGTGGCCGCCTCGGGGCGGCCCTGGGCCTGGTAGGTCAGGGCCAGGCCCAGCAGACACGCCTGGCTTGCTGCGGCGTTGGCCAGGTAGGGATGTTCCGTCACCGCCGAAAAGTGCGCCGCCGCCTCCGCCAGCCTGTTCTGCTGATAGCACGCTTGTCCCGAGATCAAGTGGGCCCAGGGCCTACTGAGCGCCAACGGTTTCTCCGGGGACAGCTTCAGGAGCCTTGACGCCATCTGTTCCTGCAGGCGCAAATCGCCGGACAGATAGTAGATGACGACCAGGCCAAGCAGCATTCGCGCGGTGAAAAGGTCCTCCCTGGCCTCATCGCTGGCCAGCGCTTCTTCCAGGATGCGTATGCCCGTCTGCGCCTGGCCCGTCATCTGGTAGCCCCACGCCAAGTACTCGAGGAACATGCTCCGTACATAGACGAGCGCGGCCGGGAGGCGCTCCCTCGCCCGCTGGGCGCATTCCAGACATCGCCGTCCATCGCCACGCGCAAACCAGAGCGCGCTCCACAGAGTGTCGATCTCGCCACGCAGGATCTGACGCTCGGCTTCGGTTGTCGCTTCCGCATCACGAGAGATCAGTTCCTCGGCCGTTTGCAGAAGAGGAGGCATGGTTGCGTACTGCCAGCGCCACTGCTGGTGCCAGGCCCGCGCCAGCAGCAAGCCTGGGCGCTGGTGGACCACCTCCTGGGGCAACCTGTCCAACCAACGTACCAGGGCGTGCCAATCTTCTCGATTCAGCAAGGCGTGCCGATGCTGTTCGACGAGCCGGGCCGCTCTCGGCGCATCGCCCGCGGCCAGGGCGTGGTGCATCGCCTCTTCGATCAGCCCTTCTGCGGCGAACCAGTCACTGGCCCGGACGTGGAGAGAGGCCACCACCTCCTCACTGCCTGACTCCGGAGCGCAGCTTGTGCTGCAATAGCTCCTGGAACAGGTGATGGTAACGGTACCAGGCTCCGTTCGTCGTCGAGAGGCACCAGAAAGAGGATGGCCTGCTCCATCCATTCCAGCGCTTCCCGAGTTCCACCGGCAGGCGCGCGGCCGTTCACGCTACAGATCGCGATCGAGCAGCGCGTCGAGAAGCGAGGCGCAGAAGCGCTCGAGGATCGAGGAGCGTAACAGGACCTCCTGGACAGCCTGGGGTTGGTGGGAGAGCACTTCGGTCAACAAATAGTCCGTCACGTGACGGTCACTGCCCGCCAGGTTTCTTGTCAGAGCAGTCAACTCACCGCCATCGCGCAGCGACAACGCCGCCAGCCGCAGGCCCACGATCCAGCCCTCGGTGCGTTGTTCCAGGATGGCTAGCGACTCAGCATCCACCTCGAGCCCCATGCACTGCCGAAAAAAGTCCCGGACTTCGTCCGGCGTGAGCTGCAGATCTCCGGAGCGTAGCTCCAGCATCTTCTGCCCGGCACGCAGGGCCGGAAGGGGCAATGAGGGATCGACACGCGTGATCAGGACCAGGCACAGGGTGCGGGGCACTGAGTCCACGAGTGTCTCGACGAACTGGTGCACGGGCGGGCTCTGGACACGGTGGTAATCGTCCAATACAAGAACGAATGCCTGAGGCACCTCGCCAAGTTCATTGACGAGCATGGTGGCCAGGTACGCCACCGGAGGCAATTGCGGTGCCTGGAGCAAGGCCCACGTCTCTGGACAGGCATCGGGGTACAGCGTGCGGATGGCAGCAATCAGGTAGCGAAGAAAGGTCGGCAGGTCGCTGTCCTCCTCGCGGAGAGACAGCCAGGCCGCCGGGCAGCCACAGGCCTCCAGCCATTGGCTGACCAGGGTCGTCTTGCCAAAACCGGCAGGCGCTGAGACCAGGACCAACCCGCGGTCCAGCCCGCGATTCAGCCGGCTCTCCAGCCGGGGCCGCCGGACCAATTGCGGAGGAATTCGCGGTCTGTGTAGCTTGGTCCGCAGTAGAAGAACAGGTTCGGTAGGTAGATCGGGTGTCCCCACTGCCTCGTGTCTCCTGAATGTCAGCGATCTCGCCCGAGGAGATTATACCATACCATTGATGTTTCATGCCAATACACGAGGGCGGGAGGGCAAATCCAAACTTCCTGTCATGAAGGATAATGCTGGAAGAACACCGGCAGGGTATTGGCTGGTAACCCAGAGAGGTGTGCCGAAGACCAGTTGGGGGTGACCGCCGCTCCGAGAGCAAGTCTCTCATTGCGAACTAGGTCAATTGTTGATCGGTTCTGTGGTCAACCGTAGGGAAGTATTGTTACAGGCAGTTCAGACCTGCCACGGGCTCTGATGCGACGCCTGGCCTGATTGCATTCCGGGTTGTTTGCGGTGCATTGCCCGCTACCAGCTTATGGCTGGTGCCGGGCTCGTAGTTCTGGACCACCTCTGTCCAGTGCCACGCCCCCGATTCCTCACACCGGGCCTTGCTCTCTGTCTCCAAGGATGGTATAATCACGGTAACCAAAGCCCCACTTGCCCGGCGATTCGCGTTGCCTGGAACAAGGAGTCTGGAATGGATCACAGGGAGGTCGGTCGCTTCTGGAATGGCAATGCCGAGGTCTGGACCAGGCTCTCCAGGGCGGGCTATGACACCTACCGCGATCACCTGAACACCCCCGCCTTCCTGGACCTACTGCCCGGCGTGTCCGGCCAACGCGGCCTGGACATCGGCTGCGGCGAGGGGTACAATGCCAGGCTGCTGGCCCGGCAGGGAGCGCGGCTGGCGGCCATCGACGTGGCCAGCGTTTTTGTCAGCCATGCCCGCCAGGCCGAGGTCCAGGAGCCCCTGGGCATCGGCTACAACGTGGCTAGCGCCGTGGAGTCGCCCTTCCCCGACGGGACCTTTGATTTTGCCACTGCGTTCATGAGCCTCATGGACATCCCCGAGACCGGCTCTGTCATCGCCGAGGCGTATCGCGTCCTGAAGCCCGGCGGCTTCCTCCAGTTCTCCATCAGCCACCCCTGCTTTGACACACCCCACCGCCGCAATCTGCGCGATGATCGTGGCAGGACCTACGCCATCGAGGTCGGCGACTATTTCCAGAACCTGGAAGGCCACGTTAGCGAGTGGATTTTTAGTGCCGCGCCAGAGAAAGAGATCGCGGGGCTGCCCTTGTTCAAGACGCCGCGCTTCACCCGCACCCTGAGCCAGTGGCTGAATCTCCTCATCGATACCGGCTTCAGTCTCGAGCGGCTCGGCGAGCCACGGCCCAGCGATGCGCTTGTTCGGGAACATCCCAACCTGCAGGACGCCCAGGTTGTCGCCTATTTTCTGATCGTGCGAGCCAGAAAACCCGTTTGAGGAGAGCCCCATGCAGCGAATCCGTCTGATCCATTGGAAAGCTGACGAGGCAGAGGAGAGGGCAGCCATGCTCCAGGGGTTTGGTTATGCAGTCGACTCTGGACCACTCACCGCCGCGGGCCTGCGCGGCCTGCGTGCAGACCCGCCCGATGCCGTGGTCATCGACCTCAGCCGGGCGCCATCCCTGGGGCGGGACCTGGGCCTCAACCTGCGCAAGTACGCGGCAACCCGCCACGTCCCCCTTGTGTTCGCTGAGGGTGTCCCAGAGAAAGTGATCCGCATCCAGGAACTCCTGCCAGACGCGGTCTATACAACCTGGGCTGAGATGCGCGATGCGCTGCAATCCGCTGTCGATAACCCGCCGGCCGATCCTGTCGCGCCAGCATCAACCATGGCCGGCTACGCGGGTACCCCCCTGCCAAGAAAGCTGGGCATCAAGCCCGGCTCGGTGGTTGCTCTGGTCAGTGCCCCCAAGGGATTCGAAGAAACCCTCGGCGACCTACCGGAAGATGTCACCCTGACCCAGAGTGCCAGGCCTGCGAGTGAGGTGACCCTGTGGTTCCCCGCTACTCTGGAAGATCTGAAGGCGCGTATCGAGGACATGGTCCCATGCGCCGAGAAGGGCGGGCTGTGGATCATCTGGCCCAAGAAGGCATCCGGCATCGTCTCCGACCTGTCGCAGACCGTCGTGCGTGAGACCGGCCTGGCCGCCGGTCTCGTTGACTTTAAGGTGGCGGCCATCGACGCCACCTGGTCCGGCCTTCGCTTCAGCCGGCGCAAGACCAGCTCCCTGGGCTGAGCTGGACCATCTATTCCACGCGGTCCAACACCCCCTGCGGCAGTCCATCGAATTCGGCCGGAACTGCGCGATGGCTAAGAGCCGATGCGCCTTGGCGTCGAGGCGCATAAGTTGCCGTAGGGGCGACGCATCCCTGCCGGCAATCAACTTCAGCGGCGATCTCGGGGCTGCTGGAAGCTGTTCAGCCAACAGGTAGGTGAGTGGGATGCGTCGCCCCTACCTGATATACCAGCGCCGCCAGCAAGCGCCTAACCCCCGCGCTGCACCGCATCTCCAACCACAGAAAACCTGGCCACCTGGCCGATATCAGATCCGCCAGATGGCCGATGCACTGGAGCGACACCTGCCATATAATGGAGCCAGACAGCTTGGAAGCCTAGCGAGCACACGGACAATACCTACGTCTGCCAAGCATTGTCTCTCCTTCCTTGACCCCGAAGGCACGGGGTCCAGGTCCACATCCGGACTTGGAGCGCCCGCTTTCGAGGTCTCTCTTTCACGGGCTCTGGCCTGCTGAAGATTGGCCACTTGGCTAATCGCGAAATCCTCCATCTGGCCATTGCACCGATTGCCGTTCCATTGTATACTGACCCTGACCCATTGTGCATGGGTTGCCTGCCAGTGGCAGGCAACCCATTTTGTAGCAGGGCGTATAAGGAGTAAGAGGCACAAAAGCACGGTATGGAAATGTCAGGTTGCCGGGAGAGTCAGGTCCTCCAGAGTTCCGGGGACTGTGGTATCATTCGTACGTGATTACGCGGTGGGACAGGCTCGACTGCGGGAAATGCCCTGCAGCCCATGTTTTGGCGGTCACATCGGTGATGGTTTTCGCCAGGTGTGAGGTGGTTTTAACTCGCATCGGTGGCTCTGCAAGATATCGGCGGGTGAAAACCATCTTCTGGGGAGGTACTGATGGTTGGTCGGCTGTTCAAGCGCAAGGGATCCGGAAACGGGTCTTCCAACGGGCAGGAGCTGAATGAAAACAAACACCTCATCGAGCTACATGGCGTGGACAAGCTCTATGAGACAGCGGCCGGGCCATTTCCCGCGCTGAAGAACATCGACCTGCAGGTAGATGGCGGCGAGTTCATCGCCATCATTGGCAAGTCGGGCAGCGGCAAGTCCACGCTGGTGAACATGATCACGGGCATCGACCGGCCCAGCGCAGGCACGGTTGTGATCGGCGACACGGCCGTCCACACCCTGAGTGAGGGCCAGTTGGCCCAGTGGCGCGGCCGCACGGTGGGCATCATCTTTCAGTTCTTCCAGTTACTGCCCACACTGACGGTCATCGAGAACATCATGCTGCCCATGGACTTTTGCCACATGTACTCACCCTGGGAGCGCAAGGACCGCGCCATGGATCTCCTGGAGCAGATCGAGATGGCTGACCAGGCCAACAAGCTGCCCTCGGCAGTTTCGGGTGGCCAGCAACAGCGCGCGGCCATCGCCCGAGCGCTGGCCAACGACCCGCCCATCCTGCTGGCCGACGAGCCCACAGGTAACCTCGACTCCAAGACAGCGGAATCGGTCTTCCGCCTCTTTGAAAAGCAGGTGGAGGGGGGAAAGACCATCGTCATGGTGACCCACGACAGAGACCTGGCCAAGCGAGCCTCGAGAACCATCATGCTCTCCGATGGGGAGATCATCGAACAGTTCCTGGTCAACGCCTTCCCTTCCATGTCAGAACAGCAGCTCATCTACGCTACGCGCAATCTGGAGCGGGAAGAGTATTCTCCCGGGTCGATCATCCTGGAGGAAGGCTGCCCACCGGACAAGTTCTATCTGATCACCAGGGGCCAGATCGAGGTTCTGGCCCAGGCAAGGGACGGCGACATGATGACCATCGCCCGCATGGGACGCGGCCAGTACTTTGGTGAGGTCGAGTTGCTGGCCGGTGGCACCAACATCGCCACCATCCGCGCCGCGCCTGACACCGGCGCCCGGCTGGTCTCGCTGGACCGCGAGACCTTTGCAGGCTTGATGGCCGAATCAGAGCCCACGCGAGAAGCGCTAGCCGAGGTCGCCAGCGTGCGCCGCGCGGAGAATCTCAACGGTAGAAACGGACTGGACCATGCTTAGCCCGCGCTGGCGCAAAGTTGTACGCGACTTGTGGGGCAACAAGACCCGCACCCTGCTGGTCGTGCTCTCCATCGGGGTTGGCGTCTTTGCCGTGGGCATGGTGGCCAGTACGCAGGTCATCTTTGGCCGCGAGCTGAACTCGAGCTGGGCGGCGGTGAATCCGGCCAGCGCCTCTCTCTTCACCGGGCCCTTCGACGACGAGATGCTCTACACGGTACGCAACATGCCCGAGGTGCAGGAAGCTGACGCGCGGCGCAGCTTTACGGTGCGCTTCAAGGCCGGCCCTCTGGCGCTGCACCAAGAGACACAGTCAGGCAATGGCAAAGCGCAGGACCAGCAGGCGCCAGCACAACCTGAACAGCCTTCGGATCGCTGGCGCAGCCTTGAGCTCTTGTCCTACCCCGACTATGACGACATCCGCATCTACCATATCACGTCGGAACAGGGAGAGTTCCCTCCGCCGGAGCAGCAGGTACTCATCGAACGGGCATCCCTGGACTGGATGGGTGTCGACGTCGGCGATCTGATCACCGTCGAGGCGCCCAACGGCAGGTTGCGCGAGCTGCGCATCGCCGGCATCATCCACGACAGCACGAAAATGGCGGCAGCCTGGGTGGGCCAGGCAACCGGCTACATCCACCCCAACTCCCTGGACTGGTTCGGTGTATCGCACAACTTTGACGAACTGAATTTCATCGTCGCCCAGGGCCAGGACGACGAGGCAGCACATAAACGAGGTCGCCCAACTGGTCCGGGACAAGGTCGAGCGCAGCGGCAGGACCGTCTACTTTACCTGGGTCCCGACGCCGGGCAAGCACCCGGCCGACGAAGTTGTCCAGCCCATCACCCTGCTGATGGGCGCCATGGGCATGCTGTCGCTGTTGGTAAGCGGCTTTCTCGTATTCAACACACTCCAGGCCCTGTTGACCCAACAGGTACGGCAGATCGGCATTATGAAGGCCATCGGAGGCAGGGTGAGCCAGATCATGGGTGTCTACTATGCCATGGTCCTGCTCTACGGGCTGGTAGCCCTGGTCATCGCTGTGCCCCTGGGCGCACTGGCCGGCCACGCCATGACCGCCTATATGGCTGGCTTTATCAATTTTGACATCGCCAGCGCAGAGATCCCGCCCCAGGTGCTTGCCCTGGAGATCGCCGTTGGGCTGGTCGTACCGGCCCTGGCCGCGATCTATCCCATCCTTTCTGGCGTGCGCACCAGTGCGGCCAAGGCCATGAGCGACTATGGGCTGAGCAGCGTTGAGTTTGGACAGGGTAGGCTTGACCGGCTTTTGGAGCGGGTGCGGGGCCTTTCCCGCCCGATGCTGCTGTCGCTCCGAAACACCTTCCGCAGAAAGGGACGGCTGGCCCTCACGCTTACGACCCTGGTTCTGGGCGGGGCCATCTTTATCGCAGTATTCAGCGTGCGGGCTTCGTTGCTCACTACCCTCGATAGTTGGTTCGACCTGATCGACTATGACGTCTATGTCACTTTCAACCGGGGTTATCGCATCGATCAGCTCGAACGCGAGGCGCTGGAGGTGCCTGGTGTCACCAAAGCCGAGGCATGGCGTTTCACCTCAGCACGTCGCAAGCGGCCTGATAGTACCGAGGGCGAAACGATGGGCATCCGCGCTCCCAAGATGGACAGCGATCTAATCGTGCCCACCCTGGTGGAAGGGCGTTGGCTGCTGCCCGAGGACGAAAACGCCATCGTCCTCAACACCTTCATGCTCAAAGATGAGCCCGACATCAAGCTCGGGGACGAGGTGGAACTCACCATCGAGGGTGAGGACAGCAAATGGCGCGTTGTGGGCATCATGAAAGGCATGCCCTTTCCCATGGGCTATGTGAACTTTGACTACTTTGGCAGGCTGGTAGGCGGCGTTGGCCGGGCCGGGGTGGTGTTCGTGCAAAGTGAGGGACACGACGCGGCGTACCAGGATCGCCTGGAAAAGGCCCTGGAGCAGCACTTTGAGGGCATCGGCCTCAATGTCAACTCGACCATGACCAGTACCAGGGAAAGCGGCCAGATTGAAACCCAGTTCAACGTGCTCGTTGTCTTTTTGCTGATCATGGCCATCCTGCTGGCCGTTGTAGGCGGTATTGGCCTGATGGGGACCATGAGCCTGAACGTGCTGGAACGGATCCGCGAGATCGGCGTCATGCGCGCCATCGGCGCCTCTGATGGCGCGGTACTGCAGGTCGTCATCGTTGAGGGTGTCCTCATCGGCCTGCTGAGCTGGCTCATCTCGATCCTGGTCGCCTGGCCTCTGAGCAAGGTCCTCAGCGACGCAGTCGGATTTTCGATCCTGCAGGCCGAGCTGAACTATACCTTCTCAGTCGGTGGGACCGTGACCTGGTTCATCATCGCCTTTGTGCTGTCCGCGCTGGCAAGCTTCTGGCCGGCACGCAACGCCTCCAGAGTAACGGTACGCGAGGTATTGGCGTACGAATAGTGTACAAAACCTTTACGTAACGTGAACTACAGTCAGCACTGTGGAATTCGTCTAGAATAACACCAGCTTCTTCGAAAGAAAGCAAGTACATTGTCTCGCACTCGTGACATTTGGGAGGTAGAGGATGAAGAAGGTTGTAATCGCCATCGTAATCATCGCGATCGTGGCTGGGGTGGGTTACCTACTGTTCAGCCGCCTGGGCCCGGGAGCAGCCGCCGAAACGGCGACACCGGAGGCGGCCTCTGAGCAACTGGCCCCGATCAAGGCCAGCAGCGAAGTGGTATCCGACGCCGTTGTCGTCCCGGCGCAGTACGCCAGGCTGAGCCTGCCCACAGGCGGCATTGTGGCTGAAATACCGGTGGCAGAAGGCGATACCGTCGCGGAGGGCGACTTGCTCCTGAGGCTCGATGCCGCCCGGCAGGCCGCGGCAGTTGCCCAGGCAGAGGCCGGCTTGCTGCGCGCCCAGAACGCGCTGGCCGAGATCCAGGCTGGCGCGCGCCCGGAAGAGATAGCAGCAGCCCAGGCAGCCGTTGACGCCGCTCAATCCCAGCTCACACGCCTCGAGGAGGGCGCCCGGCCGGAGGAGATTGCGGCCGCCCAGGCCGCGGTCGATGCTGCCCAGGCACAGTTCTCCCGCCTGGAGGAAGGCGCCCGGCCGGAGGAGATTCGAGCTGCCGAGGCTGCTCTCGACGGCGCCCAGGCCTCCCTGCAGAAGGTACTGGAAGGCCCCAACGAGGAAGAGCTGGTGGCCGCCCGGGCCGAACTGGCCAACGCCGAAGCCGCGGTGGCCCAAGCCCAGGCAGCCTACGACCCGGTGAAATACGACCCACAGATCCAGGCTCGGCCCGAGTCGCTGCGACTGGAGCAGGCGACTAACGCCTACGAAGCGGCCAGGGCACGCCTGGCAGCTATCCAGAGTCGGGCCACCGCAGCGGACGTCGCTGCGGCCAGGTCGGGCATCGACCAAGCCCAGGCACAGTTGGAGGCATTGAAGGCACCAGCTCGAGCGGCCGACATGGACAGCGTGCTGGCTGGCATCAACCAGGCCCAAGCACAGCTCGAAGCGATGCTGGCACCCGCCCGGGCGGCCGATGTGGCCGCCGCCCAGGCCGAGATCCGCCGCGCGCAGGCCCAACTTGAACTGCTGGAAGCTGGCGCCCGGCCTGAGACCATTGCCGGCGTCGAGGCTGAAGTGGCTGCGGCCGGGGCCGCGTTGGCCCAGGCACAGGCAGCCCTGGCCGACATGGACCTCAGGGCGCCCTTTGCCGGCTCGGTGGCATCCCTGGACGCGAAGGTGGGCGAGCAGGTGGGACCGGGATCGCCCATCGCCACCCTGGCCGACCTGTCGACCTGGCAGATCGAGACAGATGATCTGACAGAGCTGAACATTGTCCGCGTCAAGGAAGGCGACGCCGCCACCATCACCTTTGATGCCATCCCAGACCTGGAGCTGCCCGGGACCGTCATTCGCATCAAGGAAATCGGCGAGAACAAGATGGGCGACATCACCTACACCGTGATCATCCAGCCCGACGAGTACGATGATCGCTTGCGCTGGAACATGACCGCCACCGTCATCATCGAGCCAGAGTAGCAGCAGGGCAGAGAGACGGAGACTTGCTCGCCAGAACCTGCTCACGGGAACTGCCTGCCAGATCCTGCCCGCGGGAACCTGCTCACCGGAAAATGCTCACGCTGGACCACAGTCCAGCGTACATGGCGCCAAGGCGTGGACTGTGTGGTCCACGCGCAGCAGACAGTAGGTGCAGTGGGGCTCTTTCGCAAAGGCGATAGCTACCCGAGTGCCAGGCTTTGTCACAACTTGAGCACCTTGGTAGCCCCAAAGCAGTAACAGTAGAAAGCAGTGAGGGAAAGGGAGAACAGCATGAGAAACAGTAGACAGACAGCCGCAGGGTTCGTTGCACTGACCCTGTGGATCCTGATAGGCATCGCGCTGCCACTGGCAGCGCTGGCCAGCGGGTCGGGCCCTGCCGACGCGCAGGCGCCATCCCCTGACTGGCAGGTCATCAAGCCGGGACAGGAACATTGGTACGGCTTTTACTATCCCGGCGACGGTTCCCCCATCGAGATCAGGTTACAGACCGAGCCGCCCGAGGGCGCCAGCTTCGGCCTCTTTACTCCCGACGGAATCCGCCGCTGGAGCGATGGTGACCCGCTCGAGCCGGTCGGACGCGGGTCTCCCCTCCGCTCCGGGAGTGCTACCCAGATTTGGACCGGCAGCTTCTACGACGAGGGCGCGTACTTTGTCGTCGTCGAACACGAAGGTCAGAAGCAAGCCCCCAGCTACTACCTCTTGGAGATCGAGGGCGACGGGGTCTCCCTTTCCATTCCATCGCCATCCACGGAGGTCACACCTGCGCCCAAGACGTCAACGCCTGGCAAGGCAACCATCAGCAAACCGGCCGGCAAGCTCGTCTTCCAGACTTCCATGGGCGGAGACATCTATACCATCAACGTCAACGGAACCGGCCTGCAGCGCTTGGCGGATGGCATGGATCCCACCTGGTCGCCCGACGGCAGCCAGATCGCCTTCAATCGCTGGAGCGAGCCCCGTGGAGTGTGGCTGACCAATGCCGACGGCTCGTCAAAACACCGCATCTTTGACTGGAGCGAGCCACGCTGGACCTCCTGGTCACCCGACGGGCAGGAGGTGCTGTTCAGCCGGGTCACCGGCGGCCGACAGGACCCGAGGGAGTTCTGCTTCCGCGGCTTTTGCTTCACCTTCCCCGCCCACCCGCACTGGGTCATGAGCGTGGTGCGGCTGGCCGACGGCTACTTTTACGAGCCCCGGCCACCCGAATCCCTGACCAGCCGCGCGCCTGATTGGTCCCCGATGGGCGATCAGGTCATCTTTGCCGACGTCGAAGGGCTGCGAATACAGACCCTGGACGGAGAGGTCTCCTATCTCATCACCCACGACACCCGGGATACCAGCCCGGCCTGGTCGCCAGACGGGCAGCGTGTGGCCTTTGTCAGGCGCCAGCACGACCACTGGGAAATCTATGTCGTCGACGCCGACGGCCGCAACTTGAAGCGGCTGACCGTTGCCCCCAAGAGGCCCGATGGCTCAATCGCCGACAGTGCCTCGCCCGCCTGGTCGCCTGACGGCCAGCACCTCGCTTTCCTGACCGACAGGACTGGAAAGTGGGAAATGTGGGTCATGCGCGCCAATGGTAGCCACCCCAGGCCCATGTTCGCCAAAGCGCTGGATGGCGTCCCGCTGGAGTACAGCCACCTCGGCGAGCGGGCCATCTCCTGGACCCGTTAGGGTCCGCCCGGATAGGGATCCACCGCTAGTTCGAGACGCCCCAGTGGTATGCCACTGGGGCGTCTTTCTGTACAAGCAGCCAATTTCAATAGCGTATCTTGTCAGGAACACAGTTGCGCACGAGGAGTGGATCCCCGCCATAGTCTACCCACGCGACGACGGGGGCAGGAATGACGGGCAGCGTGAGGGCAATGGTGTGTCATGCCCGCGAAGGCGGGCATCATTTCCGGCAAAAATGACAGCTGCGACTGCCAATCCGATTGCCCTGGCCTGTCTGACCGCCGACATTGACAAACAAGGCTGACAGAGGGTAGAATGGAACGGCATTTCGGTTTTTTTCTGTCGGGGTCGAGAAAGGAGCAGACCGCATGAGCGCTGCCAACCCAATCCGCGTCATGATCGTCGACGACCATGGGATGGTTCGCCGGGGTTTGGGCACCATCCTCAAAGTCAGGGCCGACCTGGAACTCGTGAGCGAGGCCAGCAGCGGCGCCGAGGCGCTGGCCCTGTGCCAGCAATCCCAGCCCGACGTAATTCTCATGGATCTGGTGATGCCCGAGATGGGAGGAGCAGAGGCCACCCGCCTTATCCGCGAGCAGTCCCCCGATACCCAGGTCATCGCCTTGACCAGTTTTCAGGAGAAAGAACTGGTCCGCGAGGCGCTCCAGGCCGGCGCCATCGGCTATCTGCTCAAGAATGTCTCGGCTGAAGACCTGGCCGCCGCCATCCGCGAGGCACACGCCGGTCGCTCCACCCTGGCTCCCGAGGCCATCCAGGCGCTGATACAGGCCGAACCCCAGGGCGCCGTCCAGGCCCGCGATCTTGCCGAAGCCTACGGACTGACACCCCGCGAGCGTGAGGTCCTGGCCCTGGTGGTTGAGGGCCTCAACAACCCAGAGATTGCCGAGCGCCTGGTAGTAAGTCGCTCCACGGCCAAGGCCCACGTCAGCAACATCCTATCCAAGCTGGGCGTTTCCAACCGCGCCGAAGCCATCGCCATCGCCCTGCAGCACAACCAACCAGCTGGCGCACCAGTCACGGGCAGGGCAGGGCCTGGGACACACACCTCCATGGATCACTACTAAGACTGGCCACTAGGCCAATCTTTAATCCCCCAGATGGCCGATGCATCCGCGGGATTTCTGCGCTATACTGGCACCAAGACTTAATCGAGGTGCTTATGCGCATTCTTCTCGCCGATGATCAGAAAAAGGTACGTTTTGCACTGCGCGTGCTGCTGGAACAGCAGCCGGGCATGGAGGTCGTGGGTGAAGCCGTGGATGTTCAAGGGCTTCTTGCCCAGATCGAGGCAAGCTCGCCCGACATAGTTCTTGTTGACTGGACGCTGCCCGGCCACACCGGCGGGCAGCTTTTGCAGTCGCTGCGCGAGGCGGATCCCGAACTGGCCATCATCGCCCTCAGTCCTCGCCTGGAAGCCCGAAAGTCGGCCCTCGATGCCGGCGCCAGCGCCTTTGTCTGCAAGTGTGATGCGCCAGACCGCCTCCTCTCTGCCATCGCCGGCCTAGAGACCGTACAGTGCCAGGGGCAGGCATCCGCAGAATGCCCTTCCCAGTAGGGTTGTAGGCTGCCTGCACAAGTTTTCGCGAACCACTCGTTGTCCTGAGAAAGACCGGTCCAGTTTCGGAAAATTGGACCGGTCTTGTGCGACACAGAAGTCAGCTTGGCAGCCACCTGGCCCAATGTGACGCAGGTCAGGAGAATTCACCGAATCCTTGGGTCCCCTTTTTCCCGTGGTCTATCTCGCACAGAAGACGACAACAGCGTACAAGATCCAAACGAGGTCAGGTGTCGATATGTTCGTAATCAAACACAGAAGAGTTGACAAACGTACAAATCTGTGTCATAATGAGCTACCTTTCACAACTGGCAGCGAGGAGAGGCATGAATAACGTCACTGTCGACCTCAAAGGAAAAGTCACCTTTATCACCGGCGCCGGGAGCGGTATCGGTCGTGGTCTAGCCCTACAGTTCGCCAGGGACGGCTCGGCAGTTGCCGTAACGGATCTGGACGGCGATGCGGCCGCTGCCGTCGCGACCGAGATCCAGGCGGCGGGGGGCAAGAGCCTATCCCTCCCTGTGGACGTTGCAGACCACCAGGCAGTCGAATCTGCTTTGGACCAAACCCTCTCTTGTTTTGGCCACATCGATATCCTATTTGCCAACGCTGGCATCCTCGGCCCTGTAGATCTTGCGGATACCACTGCGCGCGACTGGGATCGAGTGCTCGCCGTCAACCTCCAGGGTGTCATCCATGCCTGCCAGGCTGCGGCGCCGCCAATGATGGCCCGCCGACAGGGACGCATTCTGATCACATCCTCCGTAAACGCTGTGCGGGCTGGCGCCCACGTCATCCCCTACCGGGTGAGCAAGGCTGCCCTGCTTATGTACACCCGCTGCCTGTCCCTTGCCGTGGCGCCCTATGGCATTACAGTGAACGCGCTTTGCCCCAACGTCGTCCCGACGCCCATCCAGTTGAACTATGTCACTGAAAAGGTAGTTGAGCAAGGCATCTCCGCCGAAGACTATCTGTCGGACCGAGCCAAGCGCATTCCCATGCAGCAGCTGACCCAGGTTGAGGACGTCATCGCCCTGGCCCGGTTTCTGGTGTCTGATGGCGCACGGCTGATCACAGGACAGGCCATTGGCCCCGATGGAGGGAGCATGGCGGAGTAGCTATGAGTGAATTGGGTTCCGAAATACTCAACAATCGATGGAAGAAGAACCGTGAAGAGCTGTAGCCACCGTGAGCGTGTCATCGCGGCTTTCAGCCATGAGGAACCGGACCGCATCCCGCTGGACCTGATGGGCAATGCCGGCGGGCTGGTGGATGCCACCTATTTCCGCTTGCGCGACCACCTCGGCCTGTCGCCCATTCCCCCCATCCGCTCGGGCAGCACGGTCAACTACTACGACGAGCGCATCCTCGAGCACCTCGACATTGACTTTCGCCGCATCTTTCTCAATCGGAACCCGGGCGCCATCCAAGAGCACGACGATGGCACCTTTTGCGACGTGTGGGGCATGACCTACCAGAAGGCAGGCTTGTTTGTCAACGTCAATAGCAATCCACTTAACCGCATAACGACCGTTGACGAGATCGAAGCCCATGCCTGGCCCACAGCCGAAGAAATGTTTAACACCGACGGCCTAGCCGAAGATGCGAGGCAGCGGTACAACGAGACGGACCATGCCCTCGTCGCCCGCAATCCACTGACCTACGGTTTTCTCGACCGCTCCTGCCAGCTCATGGAGATGTCCGAGTTTATGATGGCCATGCTCCTCTACCCCGACGTGGCCCAGGCGATGATCGACCGCATCCTGGCCATTTACAAGGACGTGTACACCTTGTTCCTCGACGCCGTGGGACCCTATGTGCAGATGGTAGAAATCGGTGACGACCTGGGCACCCAGGACAGCCTGCTCATCTCACCCAAGATGTACCGCAAGTTCATCAAGCCGGCCCAGCAGGAGTTGTACGACTTGATCCACGAAAAGGCACCGGGAGCCGCCCTCTTTCACCATACCGACGGCGCCATGTTCCGCCTGCTGCCGGACCTGATCGAGGCCGGGGTGAACGTCCTGAACCCGGTCCAGACCTCGGCGGCCGGCATGGAGGCCCGCGGTCTCAAGGAGGCATTCGGAAATCAACTAGTCTTCCACGGCGCCATCGAGCATTTTGAGGGTGACATCGATCTGGAAACCGTGGTTGCCGAGGTCAAGGACCGCATCGATGCCCTGGCGCCCGGCGGTGGTTATGTTCTGGCGCCCTGCAATCACATGATCGACGTGCGTCCGGAAGTGGTTTTGGCCATTTATGAAACCGCCCGCGAGCACGGGCGGTACCGCTAGCTATCAGCTCGGGAGAGACCATGCCTACGTTCAGTCATCGAGAGCGAGTCATCGCCGCGCTCAACCACCAAGAGCCTGACCGGATACCGATCGATCTGATGGGCCACGCCACCATGCTCCTGGATGAAAGCTACCTGCAACTGCGTGATTACCTGGGCCTTTCGCCCATCCCGCCCATCCGCTCTGGCACCAGTGCCAACTATTACGACGAGCGTATTCTTGAACGCTTTGACATCGACTACAGGCGCCTATTCCTCAAGACCCGTCCCGAAGCGGCCATTGTGAACCACGCTGATGGCTCCTTCACCGATGTGTGGGGCATTCGCAGCCGAAAGGCGGGCCTGTACGTCAACGTCATCGAGTATCCCTTGACTGGGGCCACTACGGCGGCCGACCTCGGGACCTACGACTGGCCGGCACCGGAGCGCATGTTCTCAGCCGAGGGGCTGGCCGAAGAGGCGCAGCAGATGTATGAAGAGACAGACTATGCCCTGGTCGCCCGCAATCCCCTGAGTTTCGGCTTTCGCGAACGGGCCTGTATGTTGATGGAGATGTCGGATTTTATGGTCGCCCTGGCCCTCTACCCTGACATGGCAGCGAGTATCATTGCCCACTTGCTCGAAATCTACAAGGGAGTCTATGGCATGTTCCTGGACGCCGTGGGCCCCTACGTCCACGTGGTAGAGGTAGGCGATGATCTGGGTTCCCAGGAAAGCTTGCTCATGTCGCCCAAGATGTGGCGAAAGTTCTTCAAGTCAGCCGAAAAACAGCTGTATGACCTAATCCACAAGAAAGCGCCCCAGGCAGCCCTGGTCCGTCACTCCGACGGCGCCTACTTTGCCCTGATCCCGGACCTCATCGAGATTGGCGTTGACGTACTGAACCCCATCCAGACATCGGCCACGGGCATGGGTGCTCAGCGTCTCAAGGATACCTTTGGCGACCAGCTGGCCTTTCACGGCGGCATGGAGTTCATTGAGGGCGACGTGGGCGTTGATGACGTCATCGCCGAAGTCAAGGAGCGGATTGACGTGCTGGCCCCTGGCGGCGGCTATATATTGGCCTCCTGCAATCACATGATCGATGTCAAACCCGAGAATATCGTCGCCATGTTCGATATCGCGCGCGAGTACGGGCGATATGGATCTATAGCCGCCAGCAAGGACACGCGAACAGAAGTGGAGGGTGAGAACGCATGACAGGTACTACCACTGCCAAACCCAGAGTCGGCCTGGTGAGCTTTACCGACGGCCGCGACAGTTTTTTTGACCAGCCTCGCGAGGATTACTTGCGGGAGAAGCACCGCGAACTGATCGAGTTCCTGGAGGCGGAAGGCTGCGAAGTAGTCAACCCCATGGCCAGCCTCCGCAGAAACACCACCGATTGGTTCGGCGTGCGCCGCTACGACGAGGCTGCCTACTGCGCCCGCCACATGGTATCCGAAGGCGCAGAGTGCATGATCCTCTGCTCGCACTTCTGGACGCCGCCGATGCTCATGATTGACGTGGTGCGCGAGGCCAGTGTGCCCACCCTGCTGTACACAGTCGATGATCCCAACCTGCCGGGCACGGTCAGCATTAGCGCCTGCGGCGCCAGTCTGCTCGAGTCCGGCGTCAACCGCCACGCCGTGCAGCATGAGCGAATGAAGGGCAACCCAGCGCTGATGTTGCCCTGGATCCGCGGCACCTCCGCCGTAGCCAAAATGCGCAAAAGCGCGGTGATGCTGTGGGGCGGTTCCTACGCGTTGCATATGGAGCACCTGCAGGACGACATCCCAGCCCTGAAGCGATTCATGATCCGCGACGTACTAAACGAGGGCGAATACGCCCTCATCCGCCGCGCCGAGAAGATCATGACCGAGCAACCAGAGCGCATCGACCATTTTCTACGGTGGCTCAAGGATAACGGCGCCCGGGTCGTTTATGATGATGTCAGCGCCACGCCGCACAACGTTCGTATCCAGGTCGGCTACTATTTGGGCGCCCGCGACCGTTTGCAGGAACTGGAGGGCGAGAGGATCGTGGGAGTGTCGGTACGCTGCCAACCGACACTCTCAGAAGAGTATGGCGTCGTAGGCTGCACCCTGCCCGCCTTTTTGCCCTTTGGCGCCGATGACTTGGGGCCAAAGCCCATTGTCCCCACCGTGTGCGAGGGCGACGTGAAAGGGCTGCTGACATCGGTCCTGCTCAGCCAGATCCGGCCTGACGTTGGCCCCATCTTTGGCGACCTGAAGTACGTGGGCGAGGACTTTTTCGCCATCTCGAACTGCGGTGCTGCCTCGGTCTGGTGGGCGGGCAAGAGCAACGACCCGGCCACTTCGCTGCCCGAGGTGACGGTACAGGCCAACGTTGATGGCTTTACGGGCGCCGCAGTCGGCTACCTGGGCAAGGGCGGCCCGGTGACGACGGCCCGCCTGTGCCGCGTCAAAGGTCACTACTTCCTGCATATGGCCCTGGGCGAGAGCGTGCCCCTGGAGGGCGATGTCAAGGATAAGGTCCTGGGCTTCTTCGGTGAGATGTGGCCCAACGTCATGGTTCGCCTGGGCAGCGATCCCGACCTGCTATTCCGCGTCGCAGCCTCCAACCACCCGGTGGCCACCGACGGCGATCTGTCGCAAGAGATCGCCTACGCCTGCCGCCAGCTGGACATCCCCATTGTGCGCCTCGACTCAAACGACTCGATGCGCGAGTACCTGGATAAGGTGGGGCAGATTCGCTGATGACAACCTACCGCAACCACGCGTGCCGTCTAGCGGAATACAGCCTCAATGGCCAGCGCCTGCTCTTTCTGGAGAACGAGCTACTTCGCATCGGCGTCCTGGTGGACAAGGGGGCTGACATTCTTCAGTTCCTTTTCAAGCCGTCCGACACCGAGTTCATGCTGCACATGCCAGATGGCATCCGCCCTCCGGCGGTACAAAACAGAGCGTCGGCCTGGGGCTCATTCCTGGACTACTATCCAGGCGGCTGGCAGGAGATCTTGCCCAACGGCGGGCCGGCCTGCACCTACAAGGGCATCGAGTTCGGTCTGCACGGCGAGATTTCGACGATCCCGTGGGAGCTGCATATCGACCAGGATGACCCGAAAGAGGTCCTGATCACTCTGACCGGCCGCCCTTTCCGCACACCCTTCCGCCTCGAGCGCCAGATGGCCCTGCGCCAGGGCGAGGCGATCCTGACCATGCGCGAAGAGCTGACCAACACGGGTGGCGAGGTGATGGACCTTATGTGGGGCCACCACCCTGCTTTCGGCGCCCCCTTCCTGGGGCCCGACTGTATCGTCGACCTGCCAACTCCCAAGGGCAAGACTTTGACCCTGGAAACCGTGCCAGGGGCGGCGGGCACTCGCTTGGCCGGTGGCAGCCGCCAGCCCTGGCCCCTGGCCAGCGAAGGGGATGGTGCCCCCATCGACTTCAGCCGGCCCGATCCCTGCGGCATGGGGCACGAGGACCTAGGCTACGTGGTAGACTTGCCCCAGGGCTGGTACGCCATCACCAACCAGTCCAGCCAGGTCGGCTTTGCGCTGACCTGGCCCGTGGACATCCTGCCCTACCTGTGGGTTTGGCGTCAGTTCAACGCCAGCCAGGGCTATCCCTGGTACGGACGAGCCTATACCATGGCCCTCGAACCGTGGACCAGCTACCCATCGGGTGGACTTCTGGAGGCCATCAGCAATGGCTCCGCGGCGAGGCTCGAGGCGGGCCAGACCCTTCGAGCGACCCTGCGCGCAATCGCCTATCAAGGTTTGGAGCGCGTGAGCCAGGTAACTCCAGAAGGGCTTGTGACATGACCTCGCGCTGGCAAGCCTACCGCCAAGCGGCCGATGCCATGCCTGAGCAGATGCTGGCCTGGCCCTACCATGGCGCTGGCCTGGAAAGATTAGGCGCCAACGGCCAGCCAGTACTTGAGCCAGTGCCGGCCTGCGGTCCAGAGGACCTGCTGGTTCGCGTCGACGCCCTGGGTCTGTGCAACTCGGACCTGAAAATGGTCCGCATGGGCAGGGAGTATCCCCTATTCTTTGAACGCGACTTTGAACGGAACCCGGGGCGCTTGGGCCACGAGATGGCCGTCACGGTCGTAAAAGCTGGCGAGCGTTGGCGGGACATGTACCAGCGCGGCCAGCGGCTGGGCATGCAGCCCGATGTGTACCACGGCGGCAAGCGGCTGTGCCTGGGTGTGAACCTGTTGGGCGGAATGTCCCAGTATGTGACCCTCGGCCCCGAAGTGGTTGAAGGCGACCCCGAAAGCTATCTGTTTCCCGCGCCGCACGAGATGACTTATGTCGACTTGTCGTTACTGGAACCGTGGGCTTGTGTAGACGCGGCCTACCAACCCCTTCGTCGCCTGGAGCCGAAACCGGGCGGCGTGATGTGGATCAAGGGCCGTCCGGGCAGTGACCATGCTTTCACCATGAGCTGCCCTCTGACCTGCGCTCGCTTGGTGTTGAGCGACGTGCCCGAAAGCTTTGCGGCGTGGGCACGGACGCAGGCGGTCGAGATTTGGCAGCGCGACGGCGGCAGCGGCCGGGAGCTAGTCGAGGCTGCAACCGGTGGC
Organism: uncultured Chloroflexia bacterium; assembly: GCA_963700285.1. Classification (GTDB taxonomy): domain Bacteria; phylum Chloroflexota; class Anaerolineae; order JAAYZQ01; family JAAYZQ01; genus CAWANP01. The sequence continues at coordinate 102,262 of CAVOXA010000014.1, forward strand.
GCCGGGTTTGACGACATCATTCTGCTCGATCCACACCAGGCGTCTATGGTCGAGGCAGCCGTGGAGGTGATGGTACCCTTTGGCTCCCTAAATCTCGTCACCAAACTGCCCCTGGACGGGCCGGTTCCGGTCGACATGGGTCGCCTGCACTATGAACACCTGGCCTTTGTCGGCTGCCCCGGTCCCGACATCGCACAGGCTTACGGAACCGCCCGCAACCGCTCGGAACTGCGCCCGGGCGGTGTCACCCTCATCGTAGGCGCCGGTGGCGCCATGGGCCGCATGCACCTTATCCGCACTTTGGAGATGGCAGAGGGGCCGCGGGCGGTCATTGTCACTAACCGAGGCACGTCCCGCCTGGCCAGCCTGGTCAGGGATTTCGGACCACTGGCCCAGGAGCGAGGCATCGAGCTGGTGGCCGTCAGTCCGACGTCCGAGCCGGGCCGCTTGGAACGGGAGATCGACCGTTTGAGCAGAGGCCGTGGCTGTGATGACGTCAATGTCATCGTGCCCAATGCCAGGGTCGTTGCCGAGGCGGTACCCTACCTGGCTGACGACGGGCTGCTCATCGTCTTTGCCGGCGTCCGCGGTGGTCACAAAGTACCTCTGCCCCTGGATCGGATCGCCCTACATAGCGCCCAGTTCACCGGCACCAGCGGCTCGTCCATTGAGGACGCCAAGCGGGTGATGGAAAAAGCTCGGACGGGAGCGCTATCACCGTCTCGGGCCATGGCCGCCGTGGGTGGGCTGAAGGCCATTTCGAAGGGATTGCAGGCCATGATGGACGGGACCTACCCGGGCAAGATCGTCGTCTTTCCCAACCTCATCGACCTGCCCCTGCTGGGTTTGAGTGAACTGAAGACGGTACATCCTGAGGTCTATGCCCAATTGGGCCCTGGAAAAACATGGTCGGCGGCTGCCGAACAGGCCTTGTTTGAGGCATACCTATGACCACCTTGATGACGCCCAAAGAGCGGATGCTGGCCGCTCTCAACCGGACCGAGCCCGACCGTGTGCCAACAGTCATGTGGGGCAGCTACTATACCTTTAACGATGACACCTATTTTCGCCTGCTGGACCATCTGGGCCTGGGTGAGCCTGTGCCACCGTTTCGCCGCCAGCTGCCGCGCAATTCGAACTATCTCGACGATCGCGTTCTCGACCGCCTGGAGACCGATGCCCGCTACATCTGGTCGGGCCTGACCGACTTGGGCGGTGCGCGCATGGATGGCGACGGCCGGGACGCCTGGGGGGTGCAGTGGGCGCGCCAGGGTCCCCACCTGGTAAGCGTCGACTATCCCCTGGCTGGCGCGGGTATGGAGGAGATCGAAAACTACGGCTGGCCCGACCCGGAGCGGCATCTGGACTATGAGCTGATGGCCGGGCGGCTGGACTATTTGCGGCGGCACTGTCCCGACCATGCCATCGGCGCTCGGGCGGCCAACTCCTACGGGCCCTTTGAGCAAGCCGCCCAGTTGCGGGGCCGTGTGGACTTTTACATGGACATTGCCGCCGAACCCGAATTGGCCCGGCTGCTGGTGGACAAATGCGCCGATGTCATCGTTCGCGCTCAGGAGCTGTACCTGGACGTCGTCAGCCAGTACGTCGACTTTTTCGAGATTCCCGGCGACGACTATGGGGCAAACCAGAACCTCATCATCTCGCCGCGATCCTTCCGCGACCTGATCAAGCCGGCGCTGGCTCGCATTGTGGCCTCGGTCAAGGCCTACCGCGCTGACCTGCCGGTGGTCTTTCACACCGACGGCGCCATCGCCAGCATCGTGCCCGACCTGGCCGAGATTGGCATAGACGTCCTGAACCCGCTGGAGCCGCTACCCGCCACCGATTGGCCGGCCATCAAGACCGACTACGCAGACCGGCTGTGCTTTATGGGCGGGGTGGATGTCACCAAGGCAATGATCGGCAGCGTAGAGGATGTACGGTCCGAGGTGAAGCGTTGCATCGAGGTCTTTGGTTCCGGCGGCGGCTACATCTTGACCTCGGCCAACCATTTGCAGCCCGACGTGCCACCGGAGAATATCGTGGCCATGTTTGAGGCTGCTCGCGAGTACGGGCGCTACTATCCCTTTGGTGTGGAATAGGGGGGACACTGACATGGGTAAGGAGCATCTGATTGGCGTTGACCTGGGGACGAGTGTGGTCAAGACGACGCTGTTTGATCTAGACGGCAGGGCCCTGGCCGATGCCACCCGCGACACGACCCTTCACCAGCCGGGGCCTGGAATTGCCGAGCAGCGGGGCGATGATTTCTATGCTGCGGCGCTGGACACCATGCGCCAGGTAGTCAACAAAGCCGGCGTGGCGCCCGATGATGTAGCAGCCATCGCCTTCGATGGCCAAATGGGTGGGGCCATCGGCATCGACGAGCATTGGCAAGCGATCACACCCTGGTATGTTTCATCGTTGGATGTCCGCTACCAGCCCTATTTGCAGCAGATGGTAGAGAGGGCAGGCAACCGGCTGGTCGAGCTAGCAGGCTCCATGCCGATCATGGGTCCGCGCATGCTGTGGTGGAAGCACGAGCACCCTGACCTCTACAAGCGCATCCGCAAGGTACTGATCCTGGCCAACTATGTCGCTGGACGGTTGGCTGGCCTGGCGGTGGACGATGCCTTTGTCGATCCGTCCTACATACAGTGGATCGGCCTGAGCGACACCGCCCGGCACGCCTGGTCACCCGAGCTGCTGGACACCTTCGATCTGCCACTCGATAAGCTGCCGCGCATTGTGCCCGCCACCACCATAGTTGGCGGCCTGACGGCTGAGGCGGCGGAGGCCTGCGGCCTGGTGTCAGGTGTGCCCCTGGTGGCCGGTGCCGGAGATCAGGTGGCCAGTTGCCTGGGGGCTGGCCTGGTGGAAGCTGGCCAACTCATCGATGTAGCCGGCACCTTTTCGGTTCTGGCTACCTGCCTGGATCGCTATCTGGCTGATACCCGCTATGGCATGCTGCAGCCGCTGGCCAGCCCGCTGCCCGGCCTGTGGTACCCAATGATGTATATCGGCGGCGGCGGGCTGACCCATCGTTGGTACCGGGACGAGTTTGGCACCGCAGAAAAAGCCCTGGCAGAGGCCAGAGGATTCTCTGCCTACGAACTACTCGACGCCCAGGCTCAAGATCTGCCTGCAGGTTCAGAAGGACTGCTCTTTGTCCCTCACCTGGCAGGCCGCACCTGCCCCAATGATCCCAATGTGCGCGGTGCCTGGTTGGGCTTTACCTGGACCCATAAACCACCCCACTTCTACCGGGCAATCCTGGAGGCCATCGCCTACGACTATGCCGAGACGCTGGCCGTGGTGCGCGAGTACTATCCAGATGTGACCTTCCAAGAAGTACGCGTCATCGGCGGAGGTGCTGGCAGCGACCTCTGGAGCCAGATCAAAGCCGACGTTTTGGGCCTGCCGTACGTGCGCCTACAGCGCGAGGATGTCGGGGCCTTGGGCTGCGCGGTCATGGCAGGCCACGCGGTGGGCATCTACCCCGACATGGCCGCCGCCGCAAGTCGCTTCGCACAGACAGTGGGCCGGGTGGAGCCCTGCCCTGAGCAGCACGACAAGTACCAGCCGTACGCAGCCGCCTATCGCGAGGCTTTTGACGAGCTGCGAGGCATGTACGAAAAACTGGCCGTGCTCAGAGAGCAGTAGCAGCCTCCCGGCCCAAACTTGGCGCCAGGAAGCACTCGGAAAGGAGGAAGATGCTGACTAACAGACCGCAACGACTCTAAGCCGGCACCATTTTCAGACGAGCAGATAATCCGCAAGAAATAAAGAAGGAGGAAAGAAAAAGATGAAAACAACCAAGCTCTTGCTACTGTGCAGCCTGGTGGTCGTGATCGCACTGGTCGTGGTCGCTTGCGGTGGCACCGAGGCGCCGAAAGAAGAAGTCAAGGTCGAGTCAACCAAGGCGCCGGCTCAGGAAGAAGCCAAGCCCACTGAAGCTCCCGCTCCGGCAGAGGACGCCGGCTACAAGATGGCGGGCATAACCTTCTACAGTGACTTTTTCATGCAGACCGTCATCGACGGCATGAAACTGGCTGCTGACGAAAATGGCATCGAGTTCAGCAACCATGTCACCGAGTTCGATCTGGAGAAGGAAGCCCAGATCATCGACGACCTCATCACCAAGGGTGTCGATGCCATCATCATCACCCCCATCTCTTCCGATGGCTCTATCGCCGCCCTCAAAAAGGCCAAGGAGGCCGGCGTCACCGTCGTCTGCTTTAACACCTGCGTCAACGAAGAAGGCATCGCTTCGGCCTTCCTCTACACCGACGGCATCGAGCACGGCGGCAAGACAGGCAAGGCCGTGGCCGAGTACGTCAAGAACGAGATGGGTGGCAGCGCCAAGCTGGGCATCCTCAACTGCGAGATCTATGAGCTCTGTGTCGAGCGCTTGGACGGCTTTATGGCCGAGCTGGAAGGCCTCGACATCGAGGTCGTCGACAACCAGCAGGGCTTTGTGGCCGACGAGGCTGTCACCGTCGCCGAGGACATGCTCCAGGCTCACCCCGACATCAATCTGATGTGGTCGGAAAATGAAGGCGGCACCGTCGGCATCGTCCAGGCAGTTAAATCGCTGGGCATGGACGGCGAACTGCCCGTCTTTGGCCTGGACATGAACATGCAGATGGCCCAGATGCTACAGTCTGACGACGGCATCCTCTTGGGCACCACCGGCCAGTCGCCCTACGACCTGGGCTACATGTCCCTCAACACGGCCATTGATGTCCTGAACGGCAAGGAGGTCGAGCCCGTCACCTTCTCACCGGCCATCTACTTCGGCCGCGACACTCCTGAAAAGGTCCAGGAATTCATCGACACCGAGGGCAAGATGTTCGCCACAGACGAGCCCGAGGCTGAGGCACCGTCCGAACCCGCAGGCGAAGGCTACAAGATGGCAGGCATCACCTTCTACAGTGACTTTTTCATGCAGACCGTCATCGACGGCATGAAACTGGCTGCTGAGGAAAATGGCATCGAGTTCAGCAACCATGTCACCGAGTTCGATCTGGAGAAGGAAGCCCAGATCATCGACGACCTCATCACCAAGGGTGTCGATGCCATCATCATCACCCCCATCTCCTCCGATGGCTCCATCGCCGCCCTCAAAAAGGCCAAGGAGGCCGGTGTGACTGTCGTCTGCTTTAACACCTGCGTCAACGAAGAGGGCATCGCTTCAGCCTTCCTCTACACCGACGGCATCGAGCACGGCGGCAAGACAGGCAAGGCCGTGGCCGAGTACGTCAAGAACGAGATGGGCGGCAGCGCCAAGCTGGGCATCCTCAACTGCGAGATCTATGAGCTCTGCGTCGAGCGCCTGGACGGCTTTATGGCCGAGCTGGAAGGCCTCGACATCGAGGTCGTGGACAACCAGCAGGGCTTTGTGGCCGACGAGGCTGTCACCGTCGCTGAGGACATGCTCTCGGCTCACCCCGACATCAATCTGATGTGGTCTGAGAACGAGGGCGGCACCGTCGGCATCGTCCAGGCCGTCAAGACCCTGGGCCTCGGGGATCAGGTTCCCGTCTTTGGCCTGGACATGAACATGCAGATGGCCCAGATGCTGCAGTCTGATGACGGCATCCTCTTGGGCACCACAGGCCAGTCGCCCTACGACTTGGGCTACATGTCCCTCAACACCGCTGTCGACGTCCTGAATGGCAAGGAAGTCGAGCCCGTCACCTTCTCACCGGCCATCTACTTTGGCCGAACCACTCCCGAGAAGGTCCAGGAATTCATCGACACTGAGGGCAAGATGTTCGCCACCGACGAGCCCGAGGCCGAAGCACCATCCGGTCCCCAGGGCGAGGGCTACAAGATGGCAGGCATCACCTTCTACAGTGACTTTTTCATGCAGACCGTCATCGACGGCATGAAACTGGCATCTGAGGAGAACGGCGTCGAGTTCAGCAACCACGTCACCGAGTTCGATCTGGAGAAGGAAGCCCAGATCATCGACGACCTCATCACCAAGGGTGTCGATGCCATCATCATCACCCCTATCTCTTCCGATGGCTCCACCGCTGCTCTGAAAAAGGCCAAGGAGGCCGGTGTCACCGTCGTCTGCTTTAACACCTGCGTCAACGAAGAAGGCATCGCTTCGGCCTTCCTCTACACCGACGGCATCGAGCACGGCGGCAAGACAGGCAAGGCCGTGGCCGAGTACGTCAAGAACGAGATGGGTGGCAGCGCCAAGCTGGGCATCCTCAACTGCGAGATCTATGAGCTCTGTGTCGAGCGCTTGGACGGCTTTATGGCCGAGCTGGAAGGCCTCGACATCGAGGTCGTCGACAACCAGCAGGGCTTTGTGGCCGACGAGGCTGTCACCGTCGCTGAGGACATGCTCTCGGCTCACCCCGACATCAATCTGATGTGGTCTGAGAACGAGGGCGGCACCGTCGGCATCGTCCAGGCCGTCAAGACGCTGGGCCTCGCCGATCAGGTTCCCGTCTTTGGCCTGGACATGAACATGCAGATGGCCCAGATGCTGCAGTCTGATGACGGCATCCTCTTGGGCACCACAGGCCAGTCGCCCTACGACCTGGGTTACATGTCCCTCAACACGGCCATTGACGTCCTGAACGGCAAGGAAGTAGAGCCCGTCACCTTCTCACCGGCCATCTACTTCGGCCGCGACACTCCTGAAAAGGTCCAGGAATTCATCGACACCGAGGGCAAGATGTTCGCCAAGTAGGACTTGATGCACAGGCCTGGCAGGCCGGGGTCGCATCGGAACCTGCGGCCTGCCAGGTCTCCACTTGCTATGGAAGGAATGCCAATGACGAGAATTCTGGACATGGACCATGTCACCAAGCGCTATCCCGGCGTGGTCGCCCTGGACAGCGTCAGCTTTGGCTGCGACGCCGGCGAGGTACGCGCTCTCCTGGGCAAGAACGGCGCCGGCAAGTCAACGCTGATCAAGGTTCTGAGCGGCGCCGTACGCCAGGACGAGGGCGAGATCCGCATTGACGGCAGTCCGGTGGAAATCGACGATCCGCGCGATGCCTTTGGCCTCGGCATCAGCACCGTCTACCAGGAAATGAGCCTGGTTCCAGGGCTGACGGTCGCTGAGAACATCTTCTTGGGGCGCTGGCCCAGAAAACGGCAGCTCGGCCTGCCGGTCATTGACCGCAAAAAGATCCTGGAGGCCGCCCAGGAGGCATTGGACCAGCTTAAGGTCACCTTGGATCTGAATGAGCTAGTCCTACGGCTCAACGTGGCCCAGCAGCAGTTGGTCGAGATTGCCAAGGCCATCTCCTTCAACCCGAGGGTCTTGGTCCTCGACGAGCCAACCAGCGCGCTGCCCGAGGAAGAGGTCGAAGTCCTGCATGGCGTCGTCCGGAATCTGGCGAGCCAGGGCATGGCCGTTATCTATGTCACCCACCGCCTGCAAGAGATCCCGCACGTGGCTGACAGCGTCACCGTTCTGCGCGACGGAAAGCGCATCGGTACCATACCTGTCGAGGCAGCCACCCCAGAAAAAATCGCCAATATGATGATTGGCGCAGACTGGGAAAGGACCGAGTGGCTTCGAAGCGGCGAACTGGGTGAGGTCAAACTTGAGGTGCACAACCTGATACGCGAGGACGAGCTGCACGACATTTCATTTGGGGTGAGGGCAGGCGAAGTTCTGGGCATTGCTGGGCTGCTGGGCTCGGGGCGTACCGAGCTTCTGCGGGCCATCTTTGGCCTCGACAAGCTGGACAGCGGCGAGATCTATGTCGACGGCAAGCTGGTCGCCAAACCTAGCCCCGCCCGCATGAAGAGACGGGGCGTTGCCCTGACACCCGAGGATCGCAAGACCGAGGGGCTGGTCATGATCTTTTCGGTGATGCGCAACCTGACATTGGCTAGTCTGAACCGGATCAGCGATGGTGGCATCCTCCGTCACCGGCGCGAGCGCCAGCTGGCTCAGGGCATGGCTGATAGTATACAGGTCGTAACACCCAGCCTGGACGCAGAAGCGCGGACATTGAGTGGTGGCAATCAGCAGAAGGTGGTTGTCGGCAACTGGCTTAACACCCAGCCTTCGGTGCTGATCATGGACGAGCCAACCCGCGGCATTGACATCCAGGCCAAGGAACAGATCTTTTCCCTGGTGCGCGACTTGGCCGAGGAGGGCATGGCTGTCATCTTTGTCTCCTCCGAACTCGAGGAGGTCATGGATGTGTCGGACCGCATCCTGGTCCTGAATCATGGCTACCTGACCGACGAAGTGAATCCCGACGAGATTGACCTGGAAAACCTGTTCACCTTGGTAATGAAGGAGGATGTGACTCATGGTCCAAGCTAGCCTAGCAAAAGCCAGGAATCCGTGGTGGCGGGGGATACGACGCTATGCATCGCGCTCGGGGCTCCTCGTTGGCCTCATCGTCTTGTTCGTCTTGTTGGCGATCCTTGCCCCGAATTTCCTGACGGCGCGCAACCTCCTGAACGTGCTGCGGGCCATGGCCTTCACTGGCATGATCGCTTTTGGCATGACCTTTGTCATTATCTCGGGTGATATTGACGTGAGCGTTGGTTCTGCTGTGGCTTGGGCTTCCTCTCTGCTGGGTGTGTTGGCCATCACCCATGGCTGGCCCCTGTGGCTTGCGGTGCTCTTTGTCATAATCCAGGGCATGGTTATTCACATGATGGCGGCTGGCATCCGCATTGCGCTCAACGTACCTTCCTTTGTCGTCACCCTGGCCATGTTCATGAGTCTGCGCGGCGCGGCACGGCTTATCACCGGCGCCTGGTCGATCACACCTTTCCCCGAGTCGTTCAACTTCTGGGGGCAGGGCTACGTGTTCAAGGTCATTCCGGTCCCGGCAGTGTTCATGCTGGCGACCTTTTTGATCTTTCTCTTTCTCAGCAAGCGTACCGTCTTTGGCCGGTCGGTCTACAGTGTCGGCGGCAATGAAGAGGCATCGCGTTTGTCCGGCATCCCCGTGCCCCGCACCCGGGTATTGATCTATGCCCTTGTCGGCCTGCTCTGTGCCGCGGCGGGCATTATCCTTTCGTCGCGCATCAGCGCCGGTTCGTCCAAGATCGCCTCTGGCCTGGAGTTCGAGGTCATCGCCGCTGTTATCATTGGCGGCACCAGCCTTTCCGGTGGCCAGGGCTCGATGATCGGAACCCTGCTCGGCGTGCTGTTCATCGGCCTGCTACAGAATGGCATGACACTCCTGGGTGTCGATCCCTTTGCCCAGGAAGTTGCCAGCGGTCTCATCATCCTCTTTGCCGTCCTCATCAGCGAGCTGCAAAAGCTGAGCCGCTGAAAGGAACCTTGTAGAGGGAGAAAGAGGCGCCCAGTGGCCCAACTCACATCTGAACAACGAATTCACTGCGCCCTGCGTCGAGAAGAGCCCGACCGAGTGCCGCACTTTGAGTGGCTCATCGACCGCAAAGTTCGGGAGGCTATCTGCCCCGGCGTCCGCGACAGCAACGAGTTCAACGTGCGCATGGGACTCGACGCTGTCCTCGGCCGCATCAAATATGGCAGCGAGCAGGTCGGGCCGGACCTCTGGCGCAGCGAGTGGGGCTATGTCTCCCAGATGACAGTCGAGGAGCACGGCATCGAAGTCGAGTCGCCCCTGAAGACCATGGACGACTTGGACCACTACACACCGCCCGATCCCACTCTGCCCCAGCGTTACACCGAGATCGATGAACTGGTGGCAGCCTTTGCCGGGGACAAGGCCGTCATCGTACAGTTGCGCGACGTCTTTTCCCTGCCCCGCTACCTGCTGGGTATGGAGAACCTGCTGATGTCTCTCATCACGCAGCCCGATCTGGTTCGAGCCCTGGTCGACCTTTCGGTTGAGATCAACTTGCAGAGCGCCCGCGAGGTGGCCGCTCGTGGCGTCAAGATCGTCTACAGTGGCGATGACTATGCTTATACCAAAGGGCCGCTGATGTCACCCAGACACTTTCGCCAGTTCTTTTACCCGGGACTCAAGCGGCTGGTGGCCGGTTGCAAGGAACTGGGCTTGGTGTATATCAAGCACACCGATGGCGACCTGTGGCCCATCCTCGACATGCTCGTCGACGCCGGTATCGACTGCCTGGATCCCATCGACCCCCTCGCCGGCATGGATATCACTGAGGTCAAGGCCAGGTATGGGGATCGGATCGCCATCAAAGGCAACGTGGACTGCGCACTGACGCTGACCTTCGGTACGCCTGAAGACGTTGCCGAGGAGACCAAAGAGGCTATGCGCAAGGGCATGCCAGGCGGAGGGTTTATCCTGTCCTCCAGCAACTCGATCGTCTCCGCCACCAAGCCCGAGAACTACCTGGCCATGCTCCAGACCTGGGAGCGTTGCCGCGACTATCCGATGACTCTCTAGAAGAGAAACCAGGTACGGTATTCTTCTTCGAAAGGAACATGGAATGACCAAGATCGCTATCGTTGGCGCCGGCCTGATGGGCACGGCTGTAGCTTGGCCCCTGTCGGACAACGGACACGAGGTGCGCCTCATCGGCACCCACCTCGACACCGAGATCATCGACAGCTGCCGCGCCGGAGGCTACCATCCGCGCCTCAAGCGCTACTTGCCGGCCAACGTCACGCCCTTCTACCTTGACAAGATCGAGGAGGCCCTGGATGGCGTCGAGATTGTTGTCAGTGGGGTCAATTCCCTGGGCGTGCACTGGATCGGGCAGACCCTTGGTCCCCTGCTGCAGCCGGGCCAGCTGGTCATCGCTGTCACTAAGGGTCTGGAGGCCACCGACGACGGCGAGCTGCTGATCCTGCCCGACGTGGTGGCGGCCGAGTTCCCCGAAAGTATCCGCGACCAGGTAACCATAGCCGCCATCGGCGGGCCGTGCATCGCCGGCGAGTTGGCCGGGCGCCGGCCCTCTCTGGTCGTCTTTGGCTCGCGCGACTCGGAAGACGTCGAACGACTCGCCGCTACTTTCCGTGCGAGCTACTATCACATCTGGACGACCACCGACCTGCTTGGCCTGGAAATCTGCGCTGCCCTCAAGAATGCCTATACCCTGGGCGTAGGCCTGGTGGCCGGCATGTTGGAGCGCGATGGCGGCGTGGATCAGGCAGATGCCTACATGCACAACCTGGCGGCTGGCGTCTTTGCCCAGGGCTGCACCGAGATCGACCGTGCCCTGCAGATCCTAGGCGGCAGCCGCCGTTTCGCGTACGGCCTGCCCGGGCCCGGAGATCTGTATGTGACCAGCATGGGCGGCCGGACCGTTCGTCTGGGGCGCTTACTGGGTCTGGGTCACTCCTACGCCGAAGCGCGGCAGATCATGGCTGGCGAGACCTTGGAGGCTGTCGAGATTGTGCGGTCCATGGGCAAAACGCTGCCTAGGATGCAGGCACAGGGCAACATCAGCGCCGGGGATCTACCACTGCTCCGCGCCCTGGTCGACGTCGTCGTCCACGGCAAAGAGATCGACCTGCCGCTGGACGCCTTCTTTGGGTAGTCCAGCATAGCCGGGCACAGCCCGGCGAAACAAGCACTAGGAGATTGAGATAAGCCATGACCGAAATCTTGACTGCTTCCGTTGTCGGCGGCGGTTGGGGCGGCACCCTGAATATGAGCGGCCTGGCCAACTCGGACCGGTTTGAGCTGGTCGCGGCGACTGATATCAAGCCCGAGGTCTGCCGGGTGTTGGAAGAACAGTACCCCGGTATCCGGACGTTCACCGACTACCAGGAGATGTTTGCGATTTGCCCGACCGATGTTGTGTGCGTCGCCACCTATGCCCCTAGTCACGAGGCCATCGCCATCGACGCCCTGGAATTGCCACTGAAGGGCATCTGTGTCGAAAAGCCCCTGGGCGCGTCTGTGGCTGAGGGACAGCGCATTCTAGAAGCCATCAAGGCCCGCAATCTGCCCATGGCTGTTCCCCATCCCCTGCTGGCCGAAGCGTTGCCCATGGAGATTATCGAGCGCGTCCAGCGCGGTGACATCGGTACCCTGCGCCTGGTGGAGGTCGAGCAGAACAAATGGGACTTGCTCAACGCCGGCATCCACTGGCTGAACTTTTTTGTCCACCTGACTGCTTTCGAAGAGATAGACTGGATCCTGGCCGCGCTCGACACCAAGGACCGCACCTACCGCGACAGCATGCAGGTGGAGACCTCGGGTGTGACCTATGTCCAGACCAGGAGCGGCGTCCGCTTTGTAATGCACACCGGCGACCAGGTGTTGGTGACCGAAGAGAGAGGCAGAGAGACCACTTCCCTCTTCCGTCTGGTGGGTACAGAAGGCGTCATCACCTTCTTCGGCGTGCATCCTGTCTACAGGATCCTCAATGCCGAGAACCCAACGGGTACCGACATCCGTCCCGAACCTTTTTCCCAGACCGAGCACGAAATCCACCTGAACCACATGGCTGCTCAGATCGACAATGGGATACCGGACTATACCGTGGCCGATAGCTCTCTCACCGCTCTGGAATGCTGCGAGGCGGCATTCCTCTCGCACCGCCACCGCTGCAAGGTCACCTTCCCGCTAAAGGCCTTCAGGCCACCCGCTGACAGCGACTGGGACCCCGGTGCCATCTATGGCGGCGAGGGTGGCGGTCTCGATGGACGGAGCCTGCTCTGACCAGTCAGCCCGCTGCTCCAGAAACCGGCAGCATTCAAGCCAGGAAAGGGAGATTTGTGAACCATGTCAGAATCGCCAACACGCGTCCAACCAGGCCAGATTGCGCCCTACGGTTCCTTGCCGGTGCCCCGGCTGACGCCCGAACTGTTGGGCCTGGTACGGACGGGCAAGGTCTACAGCCTTGCTGTTGTATACCATGAAGGCATGCCCTTGCCCGGCGTGTTCGAGCCCTTTAGCCTCACACCCCGGGTCAGGCACGGAGACCTGCGGGGCCTCGGTCCTGTGTCGGGCGCGGGAGAGACGATCAAGATGGCAGCCCATACCGGCACGCATATCGACGCCTTGTGTCACATCGGCGAATACCAGGATGCGGATGGCAACCCCGTGTCAGAGGGCGGCGAGGTACGAATCTATGCCGGGCCGGGCATGACAACTCCCGCCGCCGGCCATGTCAGTTGGCAGGGTCAGAACCTCAACGATATCGCTGAGATGCCGCCCGTTGTCGCCCGCGGGATCATGCTCGACGTACCCGGCTACCTTGGCATCGAGGTCCTGCCTGAGGGCTACACCATCAGCCGCGAGGATGTGGAGGGAACCCTGGTCAAACAGGGAATCGAGATGGCGCCCGGCACCGCCGTCCTGGTACGCACCGGCTACAGCCGCTATTGGCCCAACAACAGTACGGTCTACCTGGATGCCGTGGCGGGCATCGGCCTGGAGGCCAACAAGATGCTGGTCGAGGGAGGGATGATCCTCATCGGCGCTGACAACTCGACCGTCGAGCCCTGGCCGCCATACGACCACGATGTCCATCGCTACAACCAGGTACACCACGGCATCAGCCACCTAGAGGTGATGTACCTCGATGAGTTGGCGGCCGATCAAGTCTACGAGTTTCTCCTGATCGTCACGCCGCTACGCATCCAGGGCGCCACCGGTTCGTGGGTGCATCCCATCGCCATTGCCTGAGCTTCGGCTCACAGGCAGGCGCCCTGAGGATGCCCGCGAGCAGCCCTGGTTGAAGCACATTGCCTTGGAGGAAATCCGTGCCCGATCTAACCCCTAGACAGAGGGTCCTTGCCGCCCTAGACCACCATCCCACCGACATGGTGCCTTTGGATTTGGGTGGCACCAAGACAACCAGTCTCAACATTCATGCCCAGGAAGCACTCTTGACCCACTTGGGCATGCATGAACCAACCCTGTGGGGTAGTTATCTCAGCCAACGCACCCACATGCCAGAGGCGCTGTCGCGCTTGCTCGGCTCGGACGTGCGGCGGGTGCAAGTCCCCCAGACTAGACTGCCCGAGGAATACACCAACCCGGTGCAGGTGGACCTGTGGGGCATCGAATGGACGCAGGACCCCACCGGGCTCTTTCACGTCAGCCGGCCACCTCTGGCTGGAGCCGAGGGAGCAGAGAGCCTGAGGCGTTACGCTTGGCCCAGCCCAGAGAGCCTGGAACCGGTGGACGAGCTGGCCGCGGCGGCCCGAGAACTCCGGGTCAAGACCGACTGTGCCGTCTGTCTCGATCTGCCCGACCTGGTGGTCCACACCTCTCAGAATATGCGCGGCTATCAAGCCTGGTTGATGGACACAGCCACCAACGCGGTGTTCTTGGAGAGCTTGATGGACAAGATCGCCGATATCTATGTGGCCATGGTGACGTACCTCCTGGCCGCCGTTGGCGATAGCATCGACCTGGTGATGGTCTGCGACGACATCGCCGTTCAGCGCGGCCCCCTGATACGGCCTGAGGTCTACCGCAGTCTCATCAAGCCTCGCCAGGCGCGCATCCTGGCCGCCATCCGGTCCAGCACGAAGGCCAAGATCGTCTTTCACACCTGTGGCTCGGTCTATTGGGCGCTGGGTGACCTGGTGGACCTCGGGATTGATGGCCTGAATCCTGTGCAGACGGCCGCCGCCGAGATGGATCCGGTGAGGCTCAAGCGCGAGGTTGGCGACGAGATCTGCTTCTGGGGTGGCATCGACACCCAGCACATCCTGCCCTTTGGCAACCCAGAAGAGGTCCGCGCAGAAGTCCGGCGCATGATTGAGGCCCTGGCCGCCGATGGCACCGGGTATGTGCTCGGCCCGGTCCACATCGTACAGGCAGAGGTTCCGCCACAGAATATCCTGGCCATGGCCGAAGCAGGCCACCACTACGGTGCACGCCAGATGAATCGCGGGCTCGCAGCTCACGGTTGAGAGCATTGACGTCGGAAAGGAGATCGGGACCATGGCCAAGATGACATCGAGAGAGCGCGTGCTGGCCAGCCTAAACCACCAGGAGCCGGATCGGGTCCCTCTGGACATCGGCGGCGGTATCAGTACGAGCGTTGTGGTTGAGGGCTATGACCAGCTCAAAGACCACCTGGGCATACCGGGCGAGACACGGGAGATGAGCAAGGCCTTCCGCGTGGCCTGGGTGGATGAGGCGGTGAGGCGGCACCTGGGCGCCGACCTCTATCCTCTCCTGATCAGGCCTCCAGCCAATTGGACACCGCCGCCCAGCGAACCGGGGACCATGATCGACGATTGGGATGTCAAATGGAAGCGGACACCCTACGGCGACAATTGCTACTATTGGGAAATGGTCAGCCATCCTCTGGCTGAGGCCACCGTCGAGGACCTGGAAACCTTTCCCTGGCCCGACCCCTGGGATCCCGGACTAACCGCTGGCCTGGAGGACGAGGTCAAGGCCCTTTACGAGGACACCGACTATGCCATCATGGCGGATGCCCGCTTCAAAAGCTTCTGGGAGCTGGGCTATATGCTGCGGGGCATCGAGCAGATGTACATGGACCTGCTCCTGAATCCCGAGTTCGTGACGGCTTTGATGGACAGACTACTGGCACTCAACATTGTCGTCACCGGACGCTTTCTCGACATTGCCGGCCCTTACATCCAGGTCTTTCGCACCACCGACGATATGGCCACCCAGCAGCGGTTGATGATGAAGCCCGAAACCTACCGCCGCCTGCTCAAGCCCTACTATCGCAAGTATATCGACTTTGTCAAGTCCAAAACCGAGGCCAAGATCTTTTACCACAGCTGCGGCAACATCGTCGACATCATCGATGACCTCGCCGAAATCGGCGTCGACGCCATCAACCCGGTCCAGGTCTCGGCCATGGCCGACACCGCAGGGCTCAAGGCTCGCTTTGGGCACAAAATGAGCTTCTGGGGCGCCATCGACTCACAGCGGGTACTGCCCTTTGGCAGCGTTGAGGATGTGGAAGCCGAAGTCCGGCGGAGAATCAGGGATCTGGCGCCCGGCGGCGGCTATGTGGTCGCCGGTGTACACACCATCCAACCCGACGTGCCGCCCCAGAACATCGTTGCCATGGCCGGGGCGGTACGCAAGTGGGGTACTTATCCACTGGCTGTTTGACATGCGGCGGAGCTCGGACCCTGAACAGAAGCATCGTCCAGCGGTATCGCGACACCATCTTCCAGAGCCGTTGGTTTCGACCGACCGGCCTTGCCCGATGCACCACTGCGAGTACAATAACAAGCGCCTCCAGCAGGGGAGAGATCCATGAAACTGAAACGACATCAGCGCCAGGCCAGGATTCTTGAAAATCTGCGCCAGCGAGGCTATGTGGCGGTCGACGACTTGAGCCAGTCGTTGGACGTCTCGGCCATGACCATCCGCCGCGACTTGGACCAGCTCCAGGAGCTCGGTCTTGTCTCTCGCCACTATGGCGGCGCGACATTGCCAGCGGATCTGAATTCGGCTCTGGAGGGCAACCGTCACGCCAGCAGCCTGGAAATGCGCGAAGGGGCCAGCCTGGATCTGGAGCGGGGCAGCATCGAGTGGCCGTGGCGCATCCGCCAGAGCATCCATGCTGAAGAAAAGAAAAAGATCGGCAAGCGGGCTGCCGAGTTGGTACAAGACGAGCAAGTGATCGTCATTGACGCCGGAACGACGACCTACGAGCTAGCCAAGAACATCGCCGACAAGCACTTGACGGTCATCTGCAACTTTTTGCCGATCCTCTGCCTATTGTCCAGCCAGCGCAACATCAACCTCATCGGTGTTGGCGGCCACCTCGAGTGGGACAACCAATGGTTCACCGGCTCAGAAGTAATTCCCACCCTACAAGCCATGAACGCCAACGTCGCCATCATGGCCACTTCCTGCCTGTCGCTCAGCAAGGGGCTGACCAATCGCCTACAGCCTGATTCCCAGATTAAGCGGGCGATGGTCGACATCGCTGAGAAGGTGATCCTAGTGGCGGACAGTTCAAAGATGCATCTGAGCACGCTGGCTTCGGTCGGTCCCGTTGAGCTGGTGGATACCTTTGTCACCGACCCCGGGCTCAAAAATGAGGATAGGCAAGCACTCGAGCAACGCGGCGTTGAGGTAATCATTGCCGAGTAGACTGCCCACACACCCACTTTGCGAAGTGTGTTTAGCCCTCATGCACCCAAAGGAGAGAATCGAGATGAACAGCCGAGACCGCGTCAAGCGAGCCATCCACTTCCAAAAGCCCGATCAAGCGCCCATTTCTCACGCGGTTCTGCCCGCCGCCCAACTAAAGTACGGCCAGGCGCTGAACGAAATCCTGGCCGAGTACCGCGAGGATTTCGGCTGGGACTATATGGAGGACCTGCCCGTCGAAAAGTTCCCAGCACTCTACAAGGAGGGCCGCCACAGCGATGACTTTGGCACAGTGTGGCAGGTAGAGTGGATGGGCATCTGCGGCATTCCGGTCGAATGGCCCATTGCCGACCTGGACCGCTACGACGAATACCGGTGGCCGGCCGGCTTTACAGCCGGACCTCCTTCGGGCCGCCAATACAGCGGCCACATGTGCGGCTTTGACGAACGCTGGTACGCGCGCGGGGCATGGATCACGTTCTTTGAGCAGCTCCAGCAACTGCGCGGTATGGAAAACCTCATGATTGACATTGCCCAGGAATCGGCGGGCTTCTACCGGCTTCTGGATGACATGCTAGCCTTCAACCTACGCTGGATTGACAGATGGACGGTGCTCGAGTACGAAGGTCTGCACTTTGCCGACGACTGGGGCGCGCAGCGCCGCCTCTTGATCAAGCCAGACACCTGGCGGCGCGTATTCAAGCCGCGCTATGCCGAAATGTTCCGCAAGGTGCGTGAGGCCGGCATGGACGTCTGGTACCACAGCGATGGCCACATCAACGACATCTTGCCCGACCTGATTGAGATCGGTGTGGACGTCATCAACTGCCAGGTGCCCACTATCGGCCACGAATGGCTGGCCCAGAATGCCCGCGGCAAGGTCGCCTTCCGTACCGATATCGACCGGCAGCAAGTCATGCCCTTTGGCTCACCGGCGGAGGTCAAGGAAGAGGTGCAGCGCGTCTTTGAGGCCTGCGGCACGCCCGACGGCGGCATCGTCGCCTGCGGCGAGATCAGTCCCGAAGTACCACTGGCAAACATCCATGCCATGTACGAGGCCTTCAGGGAGTATGGGACGAAGGTAGAAGCTCTTGCCCGGGGAGCGTAGCTTCGTCGTCCAGACAGAGACCCAGGCAGGACGGCACTACCCCCACTTTGCAAAAGGCCCCCTTAATGCTACAATGAGCCCTAGCAGGAACCGTCCAGGAGGCACGAGGCAGCCACATGGAGAGCATTCCGTCAGGTACCAGCGGAGCCAAACCCCTGCTGGGCAACATACCCTTTCTCCGGCTGTGGGCTGCTCAGTTCACCTCGATTGCCGCTGTCTATGCCGTGACCCTGGCCGGAATCACCCTGGTCGAAGAGCTGACCCACTCCACGGCGCTGAACGCCGTGACACTCGTGTCGGCCATCCTGCCCGCCTTCCTGGGTTCGCTGGTATCAGGCGCCGTGGTCGACCGCATGGGGCGGGTACGCGTGCTCATCGCCAGCCAGGTGGCCTGGGCCCTGTCCGCCCTGGCCTTCTGGGCCGCCACGGGGTTGCTGTCCCCGACCTGGGCCATCCTCGCCGTCTTTGTCACCAACACCACCATGGCTCTCGTGACCCAGTTCGCCATGTCGGCCGAGTACGCACTGCTGCCCGACTATGTGGGCCCGGTTCAGCTTTTGCAGGCCAATACCCTATTCCAGATCAGCCTGGTCGCCGGTGAGGGAGTGAGCATATTCCTACTGGCCCCGCTGCTGATCAAGGCCTCCGGTATCGCCGCTGTTGGCCTGGCCGCGGTTATCCTTTGCTTGCTGGCCCTGGCCCTTGTCGCCAAACTGCCCCGGGAGAAGACGCGGTCCCGCCAGTCTTCCGGAGAGGGCTGGGACTGGGTTGCCCTGGCCGCCGACCTGCGGGCTGGCTGGCGCGCCATCGCCCGGGACCGCGTACTGGGCCTGGTGACAATCCAGGCCACGGTGGCCGCCGCCCTGCTGCTCATCCTCATCGCGCTGCTGCCTGGGCTGGCTTCCCGGCAGTTGGGAGTCGGTGCCGAGAACGTGCCCTTTTTGTTGCTGCCCGGCGGCCTGGGCTTTGTCCTGGGGATGGTGGCCGTGAACGGGTGGGAGGGTCAGCTGAGCCGGCTGGCCTGGATAGGCTGGGGACTGGCCGGGCTGGGGCTGGGCATCGGCCTGCTAGCCGCCGCTAGTGGTACACCGCCGGTGCTGGGGCTGATGCTGGCCTCCTTTCTGGTCATGGGCTTTACCTTTGCCGTTGCCCTTATCCCGGCCCGTACCGTCTTTCAAGAACGCCCACCTGCCGAGGTGCGCGGCCGGGTCATATCTGCCCAGTTGGCCCTGGGCAACGCCGCAGCGGTACTGCCCCTGCTGCTGGGCGGCAGCCTGGCCGACCAGATCGGTATCCAGCCCGTGCTGGCCCTCATGGCCCTGGTGGCCCTGGCAGCCGGCGCTGGCGGATTGTGGTTTGCTCGGAGGCAGGGGCGCTAGATGAGGGCATCTTGGCAGCTCGCATCGCCTCCGTGCCGAGATGCCCGGCGCTGAAGCGAGCAGAAACCGCCAGGTCTGTGACCTGGCTTGAGCAGAGCTACTGTCTGTTTTGTGAAAGGTCCCTGAGGAGGGAAGCATGTCAAATCGTGAGCGCAGTACCTGGGTTTTTGGGGCCGGCTTGCTGGCAGCCGCGGCCTGGCCCGCCTACCTACTCACCATCCGGCGCTGGCACGCGCGTTGGGGGGCCACCGATGGTGAAGTACAGGCCGTAATGCCCGGCGACGACATCGTCGCCGGGCCCTGGGACGTCACAACCCGCGCCGTCACCATTGCCGCGGTGCCGGCGCAGGTCTGGCCCTGGCTGGCCCAGATGGGCTACCAGCGGGGCGGCATGTACAGCTACGACTGGATCGACGAGGCCCTGGGCGTCCTGGACAGCCCCAGCGCAGACCAGGTACTGCCCGAATTCCAGGACCTGCAGCCCGGCGACGAGATCCCCATGGGCAACAGTCCCGGCTGGCCGGTGGCAGCCGTCGAGCCCAACCGGTCGCTAGTAATGGACATCCGGCATCCCGGCATCCACATCAGTTGGTCGTTTCTCCTGGAAGCCACCGATGAGGGGCACACGCGGCTGATCCTTAGGATGCGAATCAAGCTGCGCCCCCTGGTCCAGCTCGTATCGTTTTTTCCCGTTTCAGATTTTGGCCAGTTCCTGATGACGCGCCGGATGCTGCTGGGCATCAAGGAGCGAGCTGAGGCTCTTGCCACCGCCCTTGGCTAGTACCTTGATACGGGCAACCTCCCGAGCTTTGGGTACGAGGGGCCTCACGTTGTTCCCGCCCCCACCGGGCAAGGGGATCCTTGCATGCCATAATAGCGCCCACGCAGGGCCCGTTCGTAGTACGCACTCGTAAACCTTGCACCAAACTTCCCACGCTGACCCCAGTTGCTGCCTATCCATAGCAGCGGGCGGGCAGGCCCTGTAGGTTGGCATGCATCTGGGGCCAGGCTCCGTCGCGTCCTGGTCCACGCTTCTTCGTCCGAGCACCGGAGCCAAGACTACAAAGAAACCGCGGCGGCCGCTCTGTGTTCAAAACCGACGTGGCCCAGTACATCGACTGGTCCGCGTCCAGCGGCACTGGCGGCTGACACCTCTAGATCACCAGGCTCAGCCTTCAGCATCAGCGACAAGCCTGGTGAGACCCTGCATCTGGCTGGCGGCCAGGCGCGTTTGACTCCCTTTCTCTCTGAGGCTATAATCGCCTGCCGGGACCTGCCAAACTGGGACCACGACATCGGCATGCACATTTCAGGAGTGTACAAACTGTGGATCGGAAAAAGGGCGAGCGCGACAAACGCCGCATGGAGCTGACGGCCATTACCATGGCCGCCGCCGTGGGCCTGGGTTGGGGCTTGGTCTTTGGCCTCCTCGATGCCCTGCCGGCTCTGCTGGAGGGCGATCCCCTGGCCGCCCTGGGCCGGCGCTTGCTGACCGTGACCTACGTCGCCGTATTCTACGCCCTGGTTTTTGGCCTGGTACTGGCTCTGGCTGGTACGGTCGTGTGGGCTGCCCTATACTTCAGCCACCGCCGCGCCAATCTGTCCGACCTCTTTGCCCTATACATCGGCCTCGCCGTCGCCCTGTCGGCAGCGGCCTATGGCCTCCAGCACTACCAGGGGGGCTCTACCGTACTGGTGATCATCCTGGCGGTGCTGGCCGGCGGTATCGCCGGCTGGCTTGCCCGTGCGGCAGCTGCCGCTACGATCGCGGACGCTCCCAGGCGAGGCGAAAGGCTACAGAGCGTTGTCATCTGGGTCTTTGTCGCCTGCTCCCTGATCTTGCTTGGGGCCGCTGTCTTTCACATTTCCATCCGCGACCTGGCCGCCTTCAACCCCCGCGTCACCGACCAGCGGCCCACACCGGAACGCCCGAACATTGTACTTGTCTCTATCGATGCCCTGCGCGCCGACGGCCTGGGCATCTATGGCAACAGCCCGGCCGTCAGCCCCAACATCGACGCCCTGGCCAAACGCGGCCTGGTCTTCCAGCAGGCCATCAGCCAGGCCAGCTCCACAGTGCCATCGATTGCCTCTTTCCTGACCTCACTGTATCCCACCGAACTGGGCATCATCACGGGCAGGAAATGGATCATCGACGACATGCGCGTTACTGTCGCCGAAGCGCTGCAGGCAGCGGGCTATCGCACCCAGGCCTTCGTCACCAACGGCCACCTGGTCCCAGCCAAGGGCTATGCCCAGGGCTTTGATGATTATGTGGCCCCGGAGCCGGGCCGCCCTTATGGCCTCGACCGGCTGCGAGCCGAGACATCAGTGATCGGCCTGGTCTGCCGCCAGGGAGGCCTCGTCTGCGACACATTTAGTGATGGGTACACCCTGTTCTTCGACCGGCTGCTGGTCATGCAGAACGGGGGCGGGCGGGTCAACGGTCTTGCCCGGCGCTTCATCCGCTTGCATCGCGACGAGCAGTTCTTCCTCTGGCTCCACTATATGGAGCCCCACGCCCCCTACGATCCCCAGCGACCCTTCGGCGGCATTCCCGGCTCTGTCAGCCCAGAGCGTGAGGATTTCCTGCGGGCCTGGACGCCCGCCAACAAGACCACGCCCATGGTTGCGCGCCCCGACGACCTGGCCGCTGTCCGTGCCCTGTACGGCGGCGAGGTCCTGGACGTAGACCACTGGATCGCTGCCATCTGGCAGGAGATCGAGGCCCAGGGGCTGGACGGCAGCACGTTCCTGGTCATCACCGCCGACCATGGTGAGGAATTCAACGAACATGGCGGCTTTGGCCACGGCCATACCGTCTACCAAGAATTGGATTGGGTACCTTTGATCTTTGTCGGGCCTCAGGTGGCAGAGCCGGGCAGCCTCGTGGAAAGACCGGTCCCGATGCTCGATCTGGCCCCCACCCTCATCGACATAGCGGGCGCGCCGTCGCCCGATCTGGCTCACGGGCAGAGCCTGCTGCCAATTCTTCAGGGCCAGGAACTGCCGCCCGTTGCCATCTACACCGAGTCACCTGCCCGCCGTTCCTCGTACGACCATAAGGCCCTGCGCCAGGGGGACTATAAGCTGGTCTACAACGCCAAGCTCGACCAGGCCGAATTGTACAACCTGCGGAACGATCCCGGCGAGCAGCACGACCTCTCGTCCGCGGAACCGCAGCGGGCCGCCGCCATGCGCGACCAACTCCGCGCCTGGACAGCCAGCACCATGGAGACCTGGGCTTCACTTCCTCACGCGCGCGGCGAGGCCGATGAAATGGACGCGGCCATGGAAGAAGCCCTGCGCCAGATCGGCTACTGAGGTCCAACCCATGGAACGGCCAGCCGCCGCCACCATCCCTGACAGCGCCATGTCTCCACAGTTCCGGCCCCATCTGGACCGGACTGATCGTTGGGCTGGCCTGGGGTCTTCTGGCTGCCTTCCAGGATGGCCTGCCCCTGCTGCTCTAGGGCTCGATCCTGACCTACTTGGGCCTCCGGCTTCTGAACTACGGCTACGATCCCACGATCAGCCCCACTATCAATGCCCTGGCCCAGCGTGGCATCCGCTTCGACCAGGCTTTCGCCCAAGCTCCCTGGACCGAGCCTTCGTTGGCCTCCTTGCTCAGGTCCCTCTATCCCAGCCAACTGGGCATCTCCTGCCAGGCCGTCATCAAGTTACCAACCCCACCTGGATGAGCAGCGGGTTACCCCGGCCGAGGCGCTGCGCGACGCCGGGTATCACGCCGCCGCCTACCTGACCTGCCCCTGGCTGACGGCCGAGTTGGGTTTTGACCAGGGCTTTGGGACCTTCGAGACCACACGCGCCGAGGAACCCTTTGACCTGGGTCCCACCCGCGGCCGGGCGCTGGGCTGGCTCCTGGGCTGCCCGGAGAATTCGGCAGCCTGCAGCCCTACAACCTCGAGCCGCTTTTCCGTCCTCTGCCCGAGGGATCCCTGGCCAGTTCAGAAGCGATACTCAAAGGGATAGGCTACTGGCGTCTGGGCGATGCCTTTGCTCCCCGGGAGATTCTGATGCCTCGGGACGTTGAAAGCCTCACCGCACTCTACAATGACGAGGTCCACCACCAGGACTGGCTGGGAGGGACTGTAGGCCAGCTTGCGCTCTATGACCTGGAGGCTGACCCGACCGAACAAGAAGATGTGGTAATCGAACAGCCCCAGGTCCTAGAGTCAACGAGCAGCGACCTTCTGGGCTGGCTTGATCATGCACATGGATCCCTTCGGGACCTTCCGCGTTTCGCTCCACCAACCGAGTGCACCGACGCAGTGTGGTAACGCCAGCCCCAAAGACTAGCCACGTGGCCAATGCGAAATCCCCCAGATGGCCAATGTGACAGTACGCGTCATGCGTTATACTAACCTGTAGAGGTCCAGTACAGATTTGGTCCCCGTACCTCTGGTGCGCGAGCAAACGGCAGTCATTCGCCGAGTACTGACGCACCAGGAGCGAGGGGCGGGCCAGGTCGGGAAGATGGGGGAGACATGAAGGGCATCTTTGCCAGGCTACTGCTGGCAGTGACCGCGTTCTTGCTGGTCTGCACCGCCTCCGGTTGTTCCCTGCTCCCAGACCCCGGCAGAGAGGCAGCCCACTCCACGACCTCGCCGACCAAAGAGATTCAGACCTCTGCCGCCCGCCCCTCCGTCCAACCCAAGCCCTCCGACTCGACAGCGTCCCCCGCTCCGTCGACTCGCCCGGCCACAACCCTGCAATCTAGTTCAGGCGGGACAGCATCGCCCGCCGCTGCACTGGCCGCCAGCCTCCAGGGTCTAGACATCGACCAGTTTTTCGAGGCATCGTGGCGGGGAAGCGCCACGAACCAAGCGCCAGAGCAGGTCGGATTGTGGCCGGCCAGGTCTTGGCCTGTCTCCACGCCAGAGGAGCAGGGCATGAACTCGGAGTTGCTGGCCGGCATGCTGAACGCCATCCACCAAGAAGACCGGGGCATTGACGCCGTCGTCGTCGTTCGCCACGGCCACCTGGTCCTCGATGCCACCGTCGCGCCCTTTGGTCCCGGAGAGAAGCACATCATCCACTCCTGCACAAAGAGCCTCGTCTCTGCCCTCATCGGCATCGCCATGGACCAAGGCTACATCCAGGGCGTGGACCAGCCGGTCCTGGATCTACTGCCGGGCAGAACCGTGGCCAACCTGGATGCGCGTAAGAAGGCCATGACCCTCGAGCACCTGCTGACCATGACCACCGGTCTGGATTGCCAGGATTCATACCTGTATCGCTGGCGCGGCCTGAACGAGCTGCGGGCCAGCGACGACTGGGTCCAGCACCTGCTCGACCTGCCCATGGTCGCGGAACCGGGGACCGTCTTTGAGTACTGCAACGGCGCCTCCTTCCTCCTCTCGGCTATCATCCAGGAGGCGACAGGCATGAGCGCCGCCGAATACGCCCGAGAGAACCTATTCGGCCCCCTGAACATCTCCGACCTTGACTGGCCGTCCAACCCGCAGGGCATCTCTATCGGCTGGGGCGAGCTATTCATGAGGCCTCACGACCTGGCCAAGATCGGGTACCTGTTTCTCCATGATGGCCAGTGGGCAGGTGAGCAACTCGTACCCGCTTCCTGGGTGGCGGCTTCGACGGCGAAACACGTTCCCGCTACACTTCAGGGGGGCTATGGCTACCAATGGTGGATCGACGACAGCGGCAGCTACTACATGGCCCTGGGATACGCGGGACAGTTTGTGTTCGTGCTGCCAGAGTTGGACCTGGTCGTCGTGTTTGTCAGCGATCTGG
The DNA here is from genome assembly GCA_963700285.1 of uncultured Chloroflexia bacterium. Taxonomy (GTDB): domain Bacteria; phylum Chloroflexota; class Anaerolineae; order JAAYZQ01; family JAAYZQ01; genus CAWANP01. The sequence goes on from CAVOXA010000014.1 coordinate 127,485, forward strand.
ACGACAAAGATTTCTACGTCCCACAGGAGCTGTTGCACAGCTACATCCAGCCCTCGGTCCAGTCGTCCGCTCTGCTGCCGGCCAATGCCCAGGGCGTGGATCTGCTTCAGGCCCGGATTAAGGCCCTGGCCGCGCCATGAAGGTTCAAGACCCATGAAGGGCAACCTGCGGAGCAAGATCATTGCCTGGTCTTTCGTTCCTACAGCCATCATCTTTCTGGCAGTGGCGCTGGTCACCGTCTACGCTTACCAGCGGGTCACCGAGAACCTGGTCATCGAGCGCGACAGGGAGCTTACTCGACTGTCGGCCCAGCTCCTGGCCAACGACCTGGCCACCTACACCGATCCTCGGGCAGGCTTCGATCTACGGATCTTTGACGGGGTCGTCGTCATGGACGAGGATGGCGACATACTGGCCGCCGAGCCCCAGCAATATGACCGCTTGCGGGCAAGCTGGCTCAGAGACTTCTCCCGGGAGCGGATTCTCAGCTTGGACGAACCGGTATACTCTGATATCATCTATGATGGTCTGCAGGGCTACAACTATATCGTGGTGGTCATGCCCACCAGGAGCGAGTTGGGCCACATCACAGGCGCAATCGCCGGGCTCTACCGCCTGGGTCGCAGCGCCGACAATGCACTGTACGCCAGCCTTGAGCAACTTCGGGTCGGCAGCAGCAAGACCGTCTACCTGGTGGACGGACGCGGCCGTGTCATCTATCACACCAACAGGTACCATATCGGCAGGAGCTTTGGAAAACGCACGGCCGTCGAAATGGTACTCGGTGACCTGACCGGCGCCTATCGAACCCGCAACTTGGAAGGCGAGGAGATCGTTGCCAGCTTTGCGCCCGTACCCAACACCCCCTGGGGTCTCATCATTGAGGAGAATTGGGATGCGCTGACCCGGTCCAGCCGCAGCTACGGACAGATCCTGCTCTTGCTTCTGGGCTTGGGCGTGGTAGCCCCCGCAGCCCTGGTCACCGTGGGCGTCCGGCGCATCACGCAGCCCATCTCCGACCTGATCCTGGCTGCCCAGGAGATCGCCGGCGGGCGCTACAAGCAGCGCATAGAGGCGTCCTCGGGCGATGAGCTGGAAGAACTGGCCGAGCAGTTCAACCTCATGGCCGCCCACCTCCAGGAATCCTATGCCCACCTGGAGCGCAAGGTCGCCGATCGAACCAAAGGGTTGGCCGCACTCAACACAATTGCCGCCGAGGTCAGCCAGTCGCTGGATCTGGAGCAGGTTTTGGACAAGGCTCTGGAGGAGGTCCTGCAGGTCCTGGGAATGGAGAGTGGGCGAGCGTTCCGGCTGGAGGAGGAGACGTCCGAGCTGATCTCCGTGGCCCATCGCGGACTGTCCGACGAGTTTGTGCGCAGTACGGTGAGACTGCCCCTTGAGGCGAGCCTGGCGGGGCTGGCATCCAGGCTGGGCCAGCCGGCTGTCCGCCGGGCAGCCGACTATCCGCCCGGGGAGATGAGGGATCTGGTGCGCCGGGAAAGGCTAGAGCTTTTGCTGAGCATCCCGCTCATGGTCCATGGCAAGTGTGTGGGCGCCATCAACGTTGGGACTAGGACACCGCGGTATATCGAAAAAGAAGAACTCTCGCTGCTGGCGGCCATTGGTCACCAGATTGGCGTGGCCGTGGAGAACGCGCGGCTGTACGAGCAGGCCCAGCAGTTGGCCGTCATGAAAGAACGCAACCGGCTGGCCCGCGACCTGCACGATTCTGTCACCCAGGCGCTGTACGGCATAACCCTCTACTCCGAGGCCGCGGTGCGCCAGCTACTTTCGGGCGAAGCCGGCCTCGCCGCCGGTCACCTGGTCGAGATCCAGGAGACGGCACAGGAATCCCTGCAGGAAATGCGGCTGCTCATCTTCGAGCTTAGACTGCCCTCGCTCCGCAACGAAGGCCTGGCGGCCGCTCTGGGAGCGCGCCTGGAAGCCGTGGAAGCCCGCGCTGGAATAAAAGTCGCCTTCGAGTCACAGCTCCATGGCGGATTGTCGCCGGAGATTGAAGAGGGCCTGTACCGCATTGCCCAGGAAGCGCTCAACAACACCCTCAGGCACGCCCGGGCGCAGAGACTCTGCGTGCGGCTCCATCAGAACGGTCGGACCATTGCCCTCGAGGTGAAGGACGACGGTGTGGGCTTTGACCCGGCCCAAGCCTGGCAGCGCGGTGGCTTTGGCCTGCGGGGCATGGAAGAACGGGCGGCGAGGCTGGGTGGGGAGCTGACCGTGGAGAGTATGCCAGGCCATGGTACAACGATTGCTGTGGAGGTAGAACTGTGAGCGAACCAGAGATGAGCGCCCCCATCACGACAGACCCAGCAGATGGCGGTACCATACGCGTTTTGATCACCGATGATCACGCCATCGTACGCAAGGGAATCCGCGCCCTGCTGGCCACGGAGCCCGGTATCGAGGTCGTGGGCGAGGCGGAAGACGGGCACGAAGCCATCACCCAGGTAATTACTACCCAGCCAGATGTCATCCTCATGGACATTGTGATGCCGGGCATGGACGGCCTGGAGGCCACGCGCCATATTCTGGAGCAGCAGCCCGGCGCGCGCATCCTGGTACTGACCAGCTTTGCCAGCGATGACAAGATTTTTCCCGCCATTCGGGCCGGGGCCCTGGGCTATCTTCTCAAAGACTCGGGGCCGGGGGAGCTGACGCTGGCCATCCGGCAGGTCTACCGCGGCGAGTCCTCACTCCATCCCTCCGTCGCTCGCAAGGTTCTGCATCAGCTCGCCTACCCACCAGATACCGCGGCCGGAACAGGAGCCCTTACCGAACGGGAGAAGGAGGTGCTCCAGCTCTTGGCGCAGGGTCACAGCAACCGCGAGATCGCTGAGGAGCTTTGCATCAGCGAGGCCACGGTACGCACTCACGTGAGCCGCATCCTGAGCAAGCTGAACCTCTGCAGCCGCACACAGGCCGCCCTCTATGCTCTGCGCGAGGGCCTGGCCACTCTGCACGATGCGGATGCCTCGCCTTCGTCCTAGTTCATCTGAGCCCGACAAAAAGGGGAGCCAGTGAGAACCAGCTTTCTTCTCGGTCACCGTACATCAATTGGTGTACGCTACGTGCAACTTTTGGTGGGCAACACAACCACCCGGGGTGACTCTTTTTCCGTAGCCCATATCAGCCCTTTCTCCGATGACAATCTGGCAGCCCTTTGGTATACTGTGATCAGGCTTGTCGCTCCGTCCAAAAGAGCGTTCGGGGCATGCTTTCCCACGCGCGCCGGCTGAACGCTCAGCACTTATGGGTTCCTTAACGGCTCCGCGCGCAAGTTGACAAGTTCAAAGAAACTGTGTTATAATTCAGCGTCTCGTTGTACGCTCAATAAAAAGCCAACCATTCAGAGAGGAGGTGAACAGGCGGTCCCTGGACCCAAGCCCCATCCCGGGAAGGCGGTGATGCTGTCTATCCGACCGTCCCTACGGGCTACCGCACCCGTCTATCGTTATCTGTCCACCAAGCACATCAAACTGAAGGAGGAGCTTAAAATGCCGAGTCGAAACAAAAAAGTGGGCGCCAGCCTGATCGCCCTACTGATCATCGCCACATTGATCCTTGCAGCCTGTGGCCCCGCGCCGGCGCCCGAGACCGTGATCCAGACCGTGGTGGTGGAGAAAGAAGTCGAGAAAATCGTCACCCAGGAAGTCGAAAAGATCGTCGAGAAAGTCGTCACCGAGGTGATCGAGAAAGAGGTGACCATCGTCGAGACCGTCGAGGTCGAGGCTGAGGCCCCTGCGGGCGCGCGTGGCAGTTGCGGTACCGTCACGCTGCTTTACTGGCAGGCCGTCTCCATGGTCAACGCCTATCTCTCCGGCGGAACCAAGGACATCCACGCCGGTTCGGTCGTCCTGGAATCGCTGGCCCGCTACAACGAGTCCGGCCAATTGGTGCCCTGGCTGGCCGCAGAGATCCCCACCCTGGACAACGGCGGCGTCTCCGAAGACCTGATGAGCATCACCTGGAAGCTCAAGCCAGGTATCCTCTGGTCCGACGGCACGCCATTCACCGCGGCGGACGCTGTCTTCTCTGCCGAGTACTGCCTGGACCCGGAGATGGGCTGCAACGCGCTCTCCAACTTTGCCGACGTCGAGAAGCGTTGAGGCCATGACGATCTGACCTTCAAGATCAACTTCTCCGTGCCCAAGCCGTTCCCCTACGGCCCCTGGTCTCGAGCACGTCACCCATCATCCAGAAGGCCCAGTTCGAGGACTGCATGGGTGCCAAGGCCCAGGAGTGCACCGAGCAGAACTTTTACCCCATCGGCACCGGCCCCTTCAAGGTCAAAGACTTCCGGGCCAACGACGTCGTCGTCTACGAGGTCAACGAGAACTATCCGCGACCCCAACAAGCCCTGCTTCAGTGAAGTCGTGATCAAGGGTGGCGGCGATGCCCCCTCGGCCGCTCGCGCCGTGCTGGAGACCGGCGAAGCCGACTATGCCTGGAACCTGCAGGTCGAGCCGGAGATCCTGTCGGCCATGGAAGCCGCGGGCAAGGGCAAGGTCATCGCCTCGTACGGCACCGGCGTCGAGCGCATCATGGTCAACTTTACCAATCCCGACCCGCGACTTGGGCGACAAGCGCTCCAGGTGGACCGAGGACGACCAGTTCCCGCACCCCTTCCTGACCGACCCCGCCGTGCGCAAGGCGCTGTCGATGGCCATCGACCGCAACACGCATCGCCAGCCAGCTCTACGGCTTTGCCGGCAGAGCCGACCTGCAACGTGCTGTCTGGGCCGACCATCTATGCCTCCACGGCCAACGACGCCTGCCTGACCCAGGACATCGACGGGCGCCAACGCGCTGCTGGACGAGGCCGGCTGGGTGCCGTGGCGCCGACGGCATCCGCGAGAAGGATGGCGTCCGCCTGAGCATGCTGTACCAGACCTCCACCAACTCGGTGCGCCAGAGCACCCAGGCCCTGGTCAAGCAGTGGTGGGAGCAGATCGGCGTGGAGACCGAGCTGCGCAACATCGACTCGGCCGTCTTCTTTGGCGGCGACCCGGCCAGCCCGGACACCTACGGCAAGTTCTACGCCGACGTCGAGATGTACACCAACTCCTTTGACGGCACCGACCCCGAGCGCTATATGGCCAACTGGCTGAAAGCAGAGATCTCGGACGAGTCCAACCAGTGGCTGGGCAACAACATCCCGCGCTGGTGCGAATCCGGACTACGAGGCGCTGGTGGCCGAGTTCGCCATGACGGCCGACTTTGACAAGCGCATCGAGATCGCCAAGGCCCAGAACGACCTGCTGATGCCAGAACTATGTCATGATCCCGCTGGTGCACCGCGGCGACGTGTCGGCCCACGCCAACAGCCTGCTGGGCGTGCGCATGAACTCCTGGGATTCCGAGCTGTGGAACATCGCTGACTGGACGCGGGCGAGCCAGTAGGCGCCTGTGACTGCAAGGGAAGCAGTTACCCCTAGCTAACCGATAGAAAGTGGTCTACGGCGCCCGCCAGGGCCCGTAGACCACTTTGTTCTTCAGAATCGAGGCAGCATGGGAAGATACATCGTTCGCCGCATACTGACCGCCATCCCCACCCTGTTGGTCATCAGTTTTGTCATCTTTGCCATCCTGGACCTGGCGCCCAACGATCCCACCGGCAACCTGCCCCTGACCATCCCGCCGGAGGTCCGGGCCCAGATCCGGCGAGTCGTTGGGTCTGGGCCAGCCCATGCACATCCGCTACGTGAAATGGCTGCGCCAGTTCTTTGTCAACGAGCCGCTGAACATCATCGAGCAGCTCACCGGCGTCGAGATCGGCGACTCGGCGAACCGCCTGCGCGTCAGATCGTGGGCCACCCGCAGCCCGGTCATCGATCTGATCATCGAACGCCTGCCGCAGACCCTGTGGGTCATAGGCTTGTCCTATCTCTTCTCGATGCTAATCGCCATCCCCATTGGCGTCATTTCGGCCTACAAGCAGTACTCTGTCTTTGACCAGGCCGGGACCTTTGTGGCCATGATCGGCTTTTCGGTGCCCACCTTTTTCACCGGCCTGCTGTGCATCATCATCTTTAGCGTCGACCTGGGCTGGTTCCCTTCGATCTATGACACCACCCTCAAAGTCACCGATTTTGACAGCTTTATCCAGCAGATCAAGCAGTTGATCATGCCCGTGACCGTGCTGGCCTTTTTCCAGGCGGCCCAGTTGAGCCGCTACACACGCTCCTCGATGCTGGACAACCTCGAGTCGCGACTATGTGCGCACCGCCCGTTCCAAGGGGCTGGGTGAGCGGGTCGTGCTGATGCGCCACGTCCTGCGCAACAGCCTGATCCCGGTGGTGACCCTGATCGCCCTGGGCATTCCCGGCCATCTTTGGCGGAGCCATCATCACCGAGCAGATTTTTCGCGTCAACGGCCTGGGCTCACTTCTCATCATCGCCATCCAGGGGGCCGACATCCCTCTTGTACAGACGCTGACCTTTATTTTTGCCGTCCTTATCGTGCTCGTTCAACATCGTGGCCGACGTGCTCTACGGCGTCCTGGATCCGCGGATCCGTTACGACTAAAAAGAGTCAGTCCTCGGAGGTCTCTGTCTGGCGTGCTCTTGCCTCAAGTTGAGGCTCCCGCCACGGCACAGCGACCGGCGTGAGAGCAGGACCTCCGAGGTCTTGTTGAGAATACGAGGTAGTACCATGACTGCCGAGACTGTCAAAGCCAAGACCGTAACCGATTTTGCACTGCGCAAGCACCGCTCGCTCTGGGGTGACGTCTGGACACAGTTCCGCAAACACAGACTGGCCATGATCGGTCTGGCTACCTTCATCCTTCTGATCCTGTTCTCATTCATCGGCCCGCTGATTTACCAAGGGGATCCAGACTATATCGATTTCAACGTGGCCCACCAGGGGCCGAGTCGCGAGCATCCCATGGGTACCGACCACCTGGGGCGCGACATGATGGCCCGGACCATGTACGGCGGCCGGATCTCTATCGCGGTGGGCATCGTGGCCATGCTCATCGCCATCGTCGTGGGCGCCGCTCTCGGCGGCCTGGCTGGCTTCTTTAACAGACTGGACGGCCCGCTCATGCGCGTCACCGACATGTTCCTGGCGCTGCCCCTGCTGCCCCTGCTATTGGTGATCATCCTTCTGTTTCGCGACACTTTGAGAGCGGCCTTTGGGCCAGAGATGGGCATATTCATCCTCATCGTGTTTGTCATCGGCATCCTCAACTGGATGGCCACGGCCCGCGTCGTCCGCGGCCAAACGCTGTCGGTCAAGGAAGAGGAATTTGTTACGGCGGCCAATGCCGTCGGCACCCGGCAAACCCGCATCCTGAGTCGCCACGTCTTCCCCAATGTGCTGAGCCCCATCATGGTCGCCGCCACGCTGGGTGTGGCCAACGCCATCCTCACCGAATCCGCCCTCTCCTTTCTTGGCCTGGGCTTCCCCTCCGACTTTCCGACCTGGGGCCGGCTGCTGTACGACGGCAAGGACTTTTTGGTGTTGAACCCCTGGATGGTCATCTGGCCCGGCATCTTTATCTCACTCACCGTTCTGAGCATCAATTTCCTGGGCGACGGTCTGCGCGATGCCCTGGACCCGAGGCTGAGGGACTAGGAAGAGCCTGCTCGCTGACATTGAATAAGCCCTTCGGGCCTCAGAGCTCCGAAGGGTTTCTGTTTTCGCACCCGGCCAGGACTGGCAGTCCTTCTCTCTCGCTCCCGTCGGGTCCGTGACCCGGCGGTCTCGCGAAGCCGGCATGGTTCGTCTCCTGGCCTTGGGCAGTTCACCGCCAGGATCCCCTGCCAAATCACAGATAAACCCGCACTTGCGAAAAAAACAGGGCTCAGGTATACTCTGCAAGTCGTAGAATCAACCGAGTCCGGCATAAGCTGAGAGGACACGCGGGCAAAGATGGCCAAGTGGTTCACAAACCTCCAACGCAGACGGATCTGCATCCTTATCGCACTGCTGCTGGGCGCTGTGTTTGTGGCGGCGCTTCCAGGATTCAGGCTTGCGCCTCACGACCTGGGTTCACCCCGCTCCCTGGCCGCGGATGCCGAGCCCACACCCAGTCCTAACATGGGCATGGGCATGGGCATGATGTCCCCCCACGAACGCCTTTCCCGCCCGCTGATATCCAAGCCCCCGACCCAGATCGAGCTGGGGCACGCCGAGTACTGGATGTCCTGCATGGTCTGCCACGGCGACCGGGGCCAGGGTCTGACGCCAGAGTGGCGCAGCGTACTGGACCCGGCCGATCAGAACTGCTGGCAATCCCGGTGCCACGCCGCCAACCACCCGCCTGAAGGGTTCCAGATCCCGCGTGAGTCGCCGCTGGTCATGGGCACCGGGGCGCTAGCCGGCTACCGGACCGCCACGGAATTATACGAGTACCTTCGTGTGGAGATGCCCTGGTCCTTCCCCGGCCTCTTTAGTGATGAAAAATACTGGGAGCTTGCCGCCTATCTGGCCGAAACCAACAAGATCGATATCCCTCACAAACCCCTGGGTCCGGATAACGGAAAAGATGTACTCCTGGTATCGGGCCTCGTCCAGGCCGACCACCAGGGGGTAGGAACAGAGAGGGTTCTAGCTGGCGTCGTGCTCGTGCTGCTGCTGAGCACCCTGATTCTGCAGAGATGGACCCGGCGCCCTGAGGTGAAGCAACAACATAGCAGTGAGGTGGATGGCGATAGCTGAGCACGGTCGAGGAACAGGAACCGGGCAGGTGACGGGGCAAAGAATACGTACCACCTGCAGGCTCGGCGCCTTTGTCATCCTGCCGCTGGTCCTCTGGCTGCCGGTGAGCGTCTCCTTGCCCGGCTTGTTGGCGCCAACTCCGCTCCACGCCGCTCCCCCGCAGCCTCCCACGTCGAACTCAGACACGATGCCGGGCATGGGTCGCTCGACTGAGCAGAGCGGCGACCGCCTGGCCAAGCCGGTCCTGCCCGAATCGCCGACCCAGGTCGACGTGGGCCACAGTCTCTACTACTTCCACTGCATGCCCTGCCACGGCGACAGGGGCCAAGGTCTGACCGATGAATTCCGCGAGGTATGGGTTGAGGACCATCAGAACTGCTGGGGCCGTGGCTGCCACACAGGCAAGTCAGAACAAGCCGCCTTTTACATACCAAAATCGGTTCCGCCGGTGAGCGGCGTACCGCAGGCCCTTGGGGCTTTTCAATCGCCGGAGGAGCTGTTCGCTTTTGTGCAGGGTACCCAGCCTCCCCAGCGCCCCGGGGCACTCTCTGAGAGCGAGTACTGGGCGCTGACCGCATTCCTGCTGCACGAGAATGGTCGCCTGCCCACTGGTGGCCGGGTTGGCCCAGAGGTCCGTGGCGACGCAATCGTCGCCGCTACGTTTGGGCTGGTCCTGATCCTCGTGACCATGGCCTGGACAGGCAGGCGAAGACAGGGCATGGTCGCTCACCAGCCGGCCGCCAGATAACGTAGCCAGACAAGGATAGACCTGAAGAATGGACCGTCAAGTTCAGACACCGCAGAACCACACCGACACCGGCCTTGACACAGACCAGGTAGACCGCCGCAGATTCCTGACCTGGCTAACCCGGGGCTCGCTGGCCGCGGCGGGCGCCCTCGCCATCGGCCAGGTCGTCCGCTTTCTCTCCTTTGAACCGCCCAATCCTATCTCGAGCATCGTTGCCCTTGGCCTTCCGGGCGACTATCCGCGGGGCACGCTGGTCTATGTTCCTGAAGCACAGGCCTACGTCGGCCACGATGCGCCGGGCTTTTACGTCGTCGACGCCGTCTGCACCCACCTGGGCTGTCTCGTGGAGCAAGGAGAGGCGGGCGAGTTCGTCTGCCCCTGCCACGACAGTCGCTTTGACGCCCAGGGAAAGGCCGAAAACGGGCCGGCCACCAAACCTTTGCGCTTCCTTTACATCTGGCTGGACCAGGACGAGGGCCAGTTGATGGTTGACCGGGCCAATCCGGTGGATCCCGCGGCGCGTCTGGCCATCTGAGATCCCACACGAATCAGGAAGACATCCATGTCCCAGCGCCGTCCCAATTTCTACTACCACTTGCATCCCCCGACGATCCCCGCCCGGGAGGCTCGCGCTGTTTACACCTTCGGGTTGGGCGGCATCTCGCTGCTGCTGTTTCTCGTACTGGGCATCACCGGCGTGATCGAGATGTTCATCTATGTGCCTGCTCCCGAACTGGCCCACGAATCGATCCGGCAGATCACCTATCGGGCACCCTACGGCTGGCTGCTGCGCAACCTGCATTTCTGGGCCGGCCAACTGATGGTGGGTACCGTCGTCCTGCACATGGCTCGCGTCGTACTCAGTGGGGGCTACAAGGCAGGGCGCAGGGCCAACTGGCTCATCGGCGTGGCGCTGTTGTTCCTGACGCTGGTCCTCAACTTTACCGGCTTTGTCCTGCGCTGGGATCAGGACACCTCCTGGGCGCTCATGGTCGGTACCAACCTAGTGGCGGCCATCCCCGGCCTCGGCCCGGCACTGTACCGCTTTGTAGTTGGCGGAACCACCATCGGCGCCGCGGCCCTGATCCGCTTCTACACCTGGCACATCCTGGGTCTGGCCCTGCCGGCCCTGCTGCTCACGACGTGGCACCTCTTCCGGGTCCGTCGCGACGGAGGCATCTCCAGCCGGCAGCGAGCGCCCCGCGTGGGCCGGGAGCGGTTGGTCCGTACCGAGATAACCGCGGCCCTGCTGACCCTGGCCGCCCTGGTCGGGCTCAGCCTGCTGCTGGACGCGCCCCTGGCTCCCCCCGCCGATCCCACCGCCCTGGTCGCCGAGCCGAAGGCGCCCTGGTTCTTTCTGTGGATCCAGGAACTGCTGCGCATCGCCTCGCCCTTCCTGGCCGGCGTGCTGGTGCCGTTGGTTGTTCTGCTGGTGCTGGGTATCTTGCCCTACAGCCTGGACCGCAGCGACCGGGGCATCGCCCAGTGGTTCAATCGCCCAGGGCGCGCGGCCCAGATCGTCTTTCTGTTCATCCTCGTCGGAGCCGTGCTATTGACCCTGCGCGGTGTACTGCGCTAGCCTCTTGAGCTTGCCCATTCGCAGTGCATGTGTGAGCACTGGCTGCTCGATCTGGCTACAGGTCGGGCCTCGCTGGTAGTGCGCGCTTCAGCGCGCTTTTTTTGCGCTGGAGCGCCTACTACAAGACTCCGCCAGGACATCAGTCGCCAGCTCCCGTCCTGATCACCAGCAGCGCCATGTCGTCAAACTGTGCTGCCCCTGCTTGGAACTGGCCGACGCGCTCAAAAACCAGGTCACACGCTCCTTGGGCATCCATTGCGCTGGCAGCAAGCATGGTATCCTGGAAACACTTCACCCCAAAGAACTCACCAGAGGGCGAGATGGCATCCGTGATGCCGTCGGTGTAGAGGATGAGCAAGTCGCCAGAACCCAGACACACAGCGACTTCCTCAAGTACCACCTCTTCGACGACGCCCAACGCCATGCCCTCAGCATCCAGGACCTTGCACTCGCCCAGGTCAGCCTGCAAGAGCAGAGGACGATCGTGACCGGCCCTGACGTATTGAAGGAGGCCCTGCCCCACATCGAGGACTCCGTAAAAGACGGTGACAAACATGCCAACCTGGCTCATCTCCAGCAGCAGGCAGTTGACATTGAGCAGCACGGACCGGGGCGAGGGGTTGCGTTGGGCTTCGGCCCGGATCAAACTCCGGGTGAGGGCCATGAACAGCGCCGCGGCCATGCCCTTGTCCGACACGTCGGCCATCACCAGACCCACACGCTGGTCGCCCAGGGGGAAAACGTCATAAAAGTCACCGCCTACCTGCCTCGCGGGCCGGTAGCGGGCCGCACATTCCAAGCCCGGCAGGCGCGGGAATGCGCGGGGCAGGAAGCTGTGCTGGATGCCGCGGGCAAGCTCCAGCTCCCGCTCCAGGCGCTCCTTTTCCACCAGTTGGGCCTGAGCCTCCTCCAGTTCGCGAAAGGCCCGGGCCAGCTCCTCGTTCTTGCGCTGCAGATCGGCGATCATCTGCTGGTCTGACTCCCGCAGCCGGGCGCTGAGTACCTGCATCGTACGGTACATCAACTGGGGCTGTTCCGACAGCAGGGAGTTCATGCCCGCTTCGGAAAGCTCCAGCAGCGTCGTGGGCTCCAGGGCGCGGATCGTGGCCGAGCGTGGCCGGCCGTCGACGAGGCCCATCTCGCCAAAGATCTGCCCTGGACCGCGTCTGCTCAGGACCATCTCTTCAGCGCCCTGCCCTTTGACCACTTCGACCTGCCCTTCCACGATTATGTACACTTCACGTCCGGCGGTTCCCTCCCGCACGATCGTTTGCCCCGGCGCAAAGCTCCGCTCCTGCGCTGTCTCGGCCACCCATTCTAGCAGCTCCGGTCCAGCACCTTTCAGAAAGGGTACCTGGATCAAGACCTCCCTATCGAGCCTGGTCATGCGTCCTCACTCAAGCTACGGCCAAAGAACACCTTGCCCTCCATCCCCTGCCGGTGCACGGCCTGACCTGGTGCCCGGATGCCAGGCCGGTGTTGATGCCGACCCGCACACCAAAGCCATGGAGGCCGCGGTTTCGCTCCCGATGTGTCGTGTACTCTTGCGCACCCTTATGGCTACCACGTCACAAGCGTCCAGGGCCAAATCGGCCCAATCGCAGCTTCAACCTGTATTGGGCAGCAACGTCAATTGAAAGTATACCACAGTTGGGGGGAATCTACCACTGCCGAGAGACCATGCCAAACTGGACCAGTCTGGCACGCAGGTGGCATTCTCGTTCACACGGTATCCTAGCCGCGAGGGCTTGTTGCTTTCAGGGTAACAGAGCTGATCTGGTCTTTCGAGTCAAGCCACGCGCTGCAGGTCCAGCAACCGCCTGCTTGTGTCGCGTTCAAGCTGCCGGCCCACGTACAGGTGCTCGCTGACCAGGCGGTCGAAATCATCTTTGGTTAAGGCCAATACGCGTGTCGGCGCCAGGGCCGTGACGGTGGCCGTACGAGGAACTTGAAGCAAGAGCGCGATCTCGCCCACGTACTCGCCTGGCCCGCGCTCAGCAGCGACGCGCAGCTCGCCATCCTGGCCCACGGATACCTGTACCCGCCCCGACTCGATGACATAGAAGGTCTCCCCCATCTCACCCTGGCGCATGAGGGCTGCGCCAGGCTCGTAGGTCTGGGCTTGCAGTTGGGCAGCGACGAGCCGGAGCTGTTGGGCGCCCATCTCGGCAAAGAGCGGTACGCGCCTCAGCAGTTCCACCTGGGTTATGGAGCGATCCACCTTGTCCCGCAGGGCAAAGCGAGCTTTGACCAACTGTTCAAAGTCGCGGCGGCTCAAGGACAGCAACTCTGTGGGTATTGTCGTCCGGCATGTGGCGTTGCGCGGGGCATCGTGCAGCAGCGCCAGCTCGCCAAAATAGCCCCCTCGGTCCAGTTGGTTCACCACCTCGGAGACTCCTCGTTCGTCGCGCTGTGTCACCTCGACGTGCCCGTGCCGGACGATGAAGAACCGGTCCCCGCGCTCACCCTGGCGGATGACGGCCCGGCCAGGCCCGTGGTGCTCTACCCGCAGGCGGGAGCAGACCAGGTCAACCTCGGCACCGTCCATGGTAGCGAAAAGGGGCATGCGCTGCAGCAGGCGCCTGTAATCCTGCTGTACAGTCTGAAAGTCAGCACTCAGGCTCTCGGCCCGCTTTACCTCGCGGAACAGGTATTGGACTCCGATCTCCCGCTCCTCCCAGGGCAACCCATCGTAGGCCCGCTGCAGAGACCGCACCGCCAGCTTTTCCCCTACCTCCTCGGCGGTCAGGTCCAGGAGCAGCCCCAGCACGGCAGCATAGATCTCGCCCTGCTCGATGAGGGGGCGCTCCGAGACTGTGGCCTCCTCGACCTGCCCTGCGACGATGCTCACCGCCCAGCCAGCGGCCAGGGCATAGTTGTTGAAACGCTCCACCAGGTTGCGGGCAGCCCGGTCGCCGGCAATCTGGCGGAACTGCTCCACGAGGTCGGACACAGTCCAGCCCAGGGCCCTTTGCAGACGGCGCCCGTCGCTCAGGTCAACCACGGCCCTGGGTTGGTCGCTCAGGAGGGCGATGGACCTGAAGGCCAGGTGGTGGAGCAAAAGCCCTCCAGCCAGGAGCAGATAGGCAAGCAGCGGAACGCGGCCGGTGAGCGCCGAGACCGCCATTCCTCCCAGGCTGAAGATCAGCAGCGTCCAGGCCGGACCAAAACTCGTCCGCCAGAAAGAGACCAGGGTAGGCGCCATCAGGGCCAGTGTCAGCAGCGGGAGCAGCCAGCCGCTGACGGTCAACAGCGCCCCGGCAACCGTAGGGCTGGCCTGCTGCTGTCGCGCGACCAGCCACAACACCAAGCCGTAGCTTCCCGCCAGGCCAAGGACCAGCAGGGCCTTTCCCATCCGGCTCATCTCTTTGAGCTTCGCGCCGGAAAACAGGAGGAGGCCGGCCACGGCCAGAGCGCCATAGGCCAGGTAGGCCAGACCGATGGCGACAGGTGCGACGAGAATGGGCAGCACAGGCTGCCCTTCTTTCACCGCAATCGCCCCGGTTCCCACAAGTCCGATCAGCACAAGACTCGGCACAAGAGCCAGGGAAAAGAGCCCTATCAGCCAGAACACAGGCGACAGGCGGGATCCTGCATAGTCGGAAGCAATGCGCCAGGCGAGAAAGGCGGCAATGCTCAGAGCAGCCACGCCGATAACCGGGGTCAGCGCCCGGTAGGATAAGGCAGCAGGTACCAGGCTGAGCGCGACTGCGGCAGCCAGGAGCAAGGCAGCCACATTCCAGGGGTTGGCAAAGAGGCCCTTCCGGGCCGCCCAGAGCACAACCTTGCGGACCATGCTTAGCAGGGCCAGGCCGATGGATAGGACCAGGAGCAGGCTGAGGGCCGCCAACCCCAGGGCAAGCAAGATCCTGCCCACGCCGCCGCCCCGAGTCCACAGGTCGCGCAGCGCCCCAGCCAGCCGCCGCTGCCAAAAGTAGGCGCCCATCAAGATGGCGTAGGCGGTCCAGGCCGCCGACAACAGGCCAAAGACAGTAAAGATCTTTTCCTCGCGGGAGAAGGAGGGCAGGACGCCTTTAGGGCTGGCCGAGACTTCGGAAGTCTTGGAGACTTCCGAAGTCTGCTCTTGCCGGACAGCCTTGACCTTTTCCCACAAACCACCCCGGATAAAGGCCAGCGATTTGCGCCGCAGCATGGGGATGTCGAGCCAGTCCATGAGCAAGTAATAGCCATCCAACTCTAGCAGGGGATTGAGGTTGAAAAAGACCGTCAGGTAAGACAGAAAGGCGAACTGGAAGAGCAGGGGGTTCAGCGCGAAGGCAGGCCAGAGAAAGAGTACGATACTGGCCAGGCCTCCCAGGATCAGACCCGAGTAAGGGCCCGCCCAGGTGACGGCCAGGCGAGCCCGTTTGCCCTCCAGCCAGATGTCGGTGGTATCCACGAAAAAGGCGGGCATGCCAAAATAGATCATAAACCCGCCGCGCCGCACTTCGCGCCCATAGTGCTTGACCGTCAGGGCGTGGGCCATCTCGTGGATGAGGACGGCGAACAGGTTGGCCACGATCAGGCCCATCATGCCCAGCGCGATAGAACCGGCGATGGTCACCACGCCGTACTGTCCCCCGCGCAGGGCCTGGACAAAGGCATAAAAGCCCAGTACCGTTACGAGCAGGTAGAGGATCAGCACCGGTCGGGCGAAGAGCAATCCACCGACCCGCCGATAGACACCACTCAACGCGCGATCCAGGCCACCGATGGTGAATTGCCTTTGCAGAAAAGACTGCCAGACCCGGGCCAGACGGTATTGGGGACGGCGTCTCAGCAGGCGGCCCCGCACCCGCTGGTAGACGTTGACCGGCCGCTCGCTGAGCAGCAGGCCAGCTTTGAGCCCCTCTACCAGGGCGGCCACACGAGCAAAGGCAAAGGAACCATATTCAAGAAAGTAGGCAACGACCAGGTCCTTGACCGTGCGGCGGCCATCCATCCGCTCCCACAAGAAGTGGTCCCGGTCGCTCAGGCGGTAGTAGGTCTTGGTGGCTGGATTCTTCAAGACATAGTACACGCCATCGCGCCCTGTCAGGCGGCTGGCTATCACGCCCGGCGCCGCCTGGGGTCGGTATTGGGCCATCTCCAGCTTTTCGTACAGCCAGGCCTTCAGGCCCAGCCAGCCCTGATCGGGCTGGCTGGTCTCTTGCCGCAGCGTGTCCCAGAGGGAGGTTGCTTCCATAAGATGTCCAAGACATCGAGCCGTCCGCACAGTGCGGACGGCTCGGTGCGGTTGTCAGACCCCCGATAGGCACTGACAAACCTGGGATTGAGGGGAAGAGATAATGTTAAATCTAGACGATCTTGAACTCCGGTCCCACCATAGGACCGGCGTCGACGCTGCCAAAGGCCACCATTCCGGCAAAGTCCATTTTGGAGATGCGCTCGTCCAGAGTACCGGCCAGCGTCTCCATGGTCTCTGCGTCAAGACTCTTCAGTGCGGCCACCTCCTCGTCCGTCAGCTCAAAGCCCGCCAGCGCCTCCTCGGGGCTGGCAAACAGAGCCTCGCGAAAGTCTTTCTCCAGTACTGCCTTGCCGATGACAGTTTCCACAGCTTCCTTGGACATGGTACACGCTCTCCTTTTCTTGAGTTTGGTCTCTCGGCCTGATGGGCTCAAATCTGACCTCATTCTACAGCACAACCGGGCTCCTGTCTATGACCGCCTTCACAGGCTGACTGTGACCTGCGTCACAGTATCGCTCAGCGGCGACAACCAATGTCCGCCAGCAGAACTTCTAGGGCCGCGATGTTCCGCTGCTTTCCCGTCCCGCGAAGGGCCCGCGCTGCCCCGGTAAAGTAGGTGTGTTCTCGAAGGAACTGGAGTTGGCGGCGATACCAGGCTTCCTTACCCAGCCGCACACCGTGCGCCGCCCACTCGGCACGCAGCGCCTCACTCTGAACCAGGCCATCCTCCCGCCCCAGGCTATCGAGGTCAGCATCGGCCAGGATCTCTTCTAGGGACGTAAGGGGTCGCTGCGGCAGCCTGGTGGCCAGGATCAGCCCCTGGACCACGGACACCTGTTTTGGCGTGAAACCAAAGCAGGGCAGGACCAGGACCACGATCTCGGCGCCGGCCCGTTCGTGGTCGTGGTACTGGAACAAGAATCCAATGTCATGATAGGCCGCGGCGATTTCGATGAGCCGGGTCTCATCCTCATCCATGCTGCTGGCCGCCGCCAATCGCAGGGCTGCGGGCAGCACGTCATCGTTTGTATGGGAAAAGTTGTGGTAGGTCAGTTCCGGAGCCAGTTCGCTTTGCAGGCGGTCCAGCGCATAGCGCTTGGCAGCCTCAAAATCGGACTGGCGGTGAGGGTAGCGCATGGCTTCCCGGCCAGCTCCTGCCCACGGCTCTCCGCTCAGAATCTGCCAGCCGGTCACGGCCTCCGGATCCGTTCCCTGGATAGCCATTGCGCAGGAATGCAGATCATTGGACGCTCACGCGGCAGCCCTCGCCCTTCGCTGCGCATCGACCGCAGTCCACGCATGGGATCCATGTGCGCTGGAGGGCGCACTTGGAGGCCCGCCCGAGCTTGGCGCAGGAAAGGCACGGGTCTGTGACCCGGCCTGAGGGAATTCGGACGGGCGAGCCGGTGTCATTAGCCGGCACAGGTGCCGGGGGAGGGAATGCGGCAGCACATGAGTCCGATGCAGGTCTTCTATGTGACCTCAATCAGGGACGCCCTGCCCATGTCACCCGACTCGCCGGCCCACAGCCCGTTCCAGCCGTAGCTGAGCACGCCCTGGTAGTCACTCTTGGAAATGCGCTCGTCCAGGATGCCGGCAAACGACGCAATGGCCTCGGCATCGATGGTCTTCAGAGCGGCTGCTTCCGCCTCGGCCAGGTCGTAGCCGGCCAGTGCCCGGTCGGGATCTATGAAGAGGAGGTCGCGGAACTCGCGGTCCAGCACTGCCCTGCCGATAACGGCCTCTACGGCTTGCTTTGACATAGGATTCCCCTTTCTTTCAGGCCGGTCCCGCCCCAGATCGCGGGCGTACCTGCTACAGCCCCATCGAGATCGCTAACTGGTACGAGTATAACGCACTGCCGGACTGTGGGCCATGAACTGCGTCACATCGTTGCTGTTAACTGGGTCACACTCCAGGCTAGCGCCGGACAAAACGAAAGGGATGGAAACAGCAGAACCGTTTCCATCCCTCACAGGCACAGCACCGTCTATTTGCTTATGACAAGATCATCTCGCGCTTCAGAGAGTGGCCGGGCTCTCCCCCCTGAGCGGCAACAGGGTTGGCGGCTTCGCAGGCGTCTCGGTCCCATCAATACAGGATCCTTCTCTCCAATCCCTGCCGGTCCAGAATCGTGACCCGATGCCCCTCGATCTCGATCAGCCCCTGGTCCCGGAAGGCGCCCAGTACCTTGTTCACCCTCTCCCGGCTGGCTGCTACCCAGGTGGCCAGCTCGGTCTGGGTCAGGCGGAGATCGATGGCGACAGTCTCATTGCCTTGCTCCCCTTCCTGTCCCTCCCGCCCGTAGCGCTCGGCCAGCTCCAGGAGCTTGGCCGCTACCCTGCCATAGACGTCGAGAAAGGACAGGCTCTCAACATAGGCAGTGGTATAGCGGACTCGGGCGCTCAGAACCTCCAGGATGCTTCTGGCCATACCGGGGCAGGATTCCAGGTGCCGCAAAAAGTCGTCTCGGCTCAGGGTCAGCGTCACCGTCTTTTCCATGGCCACCGCCCCGGCCGAACGCGGCAGGCCGTCGAGCAGTGCCAGCTCACCAAATACCTCACCGGGGCCGTAAACGTTGACCGAAATCTCCTGACCAGACTCGCTGATGATAAAGATGCGGACCTTGCCCGATTCGATGACGTACAGACTGTGGCCCCGGCCGCCCTTGTGAAAGATGATCATCCCCTTGCCAAAGGTGCGTTTCCCCAGGCTGCCGGCCAGGGTCTCCAGATTTTGGTCAGAGACTCTGGCAAAGAACGAAACGTTCCGAAGCTGATCCACCTGGGACATTCACACCTCCCGCGCGCGCTGCAAGCGATTGGAATGCTCCTATTCTAACACACAACAGCAGAAAACAAAACCACTACTCTCATTTCCCGTGTCGCCGTGGGTCGAAGGCATCCCGCGGTCAATCGCCCACAAAGTCTAGGGACGTCGTCAACAGCGCACAGTGGTCGCACTCAAGCTCCCGGCCTAGGGCCCAGGTCAAGAACACGACAAGCCCTGCCCGATACCCCACTGAATGTTTTCGAGCAGCGTCGCGCTTGAGAGAAGGCGCAGGATCGCCCCGGCGATGGCGACCACCAGGTCCAGGGCTGTGATGGCCTGATTGGTCGGATAGATGGGGTCGATAGGGGTGCGTCCCGGGGCGTTACGTCACTCGGCTTCGTCGTGTCGCACCTCTTCGATTGAGATTCACCTGCTGGTGTATCCACTCCGGCACCGGATAGCGGTTGAGGTGATGCTTGAGCAGGGTTAAGGGCACGATCAGTGGCACCAGCCCCTGCCGGTAGTCCTCGATGAGGCCCAGGAGTTCCTGCTTATCTTCGCTGGAGAGGTCATTCTTGAGGTAACCCATCAGGTGCTGGAGCACGTTCACATGCTTGCCCCGCGTGCCCAACACGGCGAGGCCCTCCATCAATTGAGCGCCGTACTCTGCGGTCAATTCGTCCCAGTCCCGCTTGCCCGCATCGGCGACCAGGCGGCCCATCTCAGTGTAGTGTTTGGGACTATGGGCCATCAGCGTCATCTTGTGCGCCGTATGGAACTTGACCAGGCCACCTGGCGTCGGCTCCTCGTCTAGCATTCGAGTCCAGCGATAGTAGGCGAACACCCGCTCGACAAAGTTCTCGCGCAGCGGCAGGTCGTTGAGCCGTCCCTCCTCCTCCAATGGCAGCAAGGGGAACCGGTTCATCACCTCTCGGGGGAACATGCCCGTGCCGTTGCGCTCGGCCATGCCATGTGGATTGTACACTTTCACGCGAAATAAGCCTGAACTTGGCGAATCCTTCTTATAAGACTGGACACAAACGACAAATCCAGCTGGCCAATGAACTGACTCTGACAACTAGAATCAAGCTCCGGAGGCTCTGCGACTGAGACCTGTTACTACGCGTGGTCGGCTCCAGAGATAGCTATGCCCCAGACTCAAAAACCTCTGCCGCGCGGCGCATCTTGGCGATGATATCAACATCAAATGGGCAACGCTCGAGGCACACCTCGCATTCGATGCAGTCCGATCCCGTAGCCGGGAGCGACGCATACCACTCCCGATTCGCCTGCTGGTGAAGCGGCGTAAGTCCGTAGTACTCGACGTAGTTCAGATAGTAGATGACGCTAGGAATGGGGATGTCCTGTGGGCAGGGGAGGCAATGTTTGCAGCGCACGCACTGCCCGCGGAGCCAGTACTTGAGATCGTCGTGCAAAGGGGTGGCCCGTTTCTCCTCCGCGGATGCCGTCAGATAGCTGAGGGCCTGCCGCGTCTGATCGGCATTCCGGGGGCCGGGCACGGCAGCGGCGACTCCCTGTGACAGGACATAGTGCAAGCACTGGGCCGGCGTGATGCCGGTCGGGGTGCCATCTCTCTGCAACAGCACGCCACCGTAGTAGGGCTTCATGGCGACGACGCCAACCCCGTACTCTGCGCAGGTCTCCAGAAGTGCGGCTCGCTCCGGGTCCCCGTGGTGTTGATACAGATTGACCGGGAACATGAGGACATCGATGAGGCCCGATTCGATGGCCATGCGGGCCACAGCCGGATTGTGGTTGCTGAGACCGATAAAACCGATCCGCCCGTCGCGTCGGAAGCGATCCAGTCGTTCGATTCCCTGCGCCGCCCAGTTCTGCCACAACGATTCGGTATCGACCATGGTGAGCATTGCGATCTCAGCGTAGCCGTTTCCCAGGAGGCTGAGTGCCTGATCGAAGCAGCGCTGGCAGCGGTCAACCGGTTCGTGGTAGATGAACCCCCAGTGTAGGCAGAGCACCAGACTCTCGCGAAATCGGCGAATGGCTGGGCCGATAGCCTCCCAATAACCGGCATGGCTTTCCAAGGGGTCGTTGTAGACCAGATCGATGTAGTTCACGCCCGCTGACAGGGCTAGGCCGAGCACTGCATCCATGTTCTCAGAGCTCTCGATCAGGTGCTCAGTGCCTAGCCCGATCACACCGACCTCGAGTCCTGTCCTACCCAGAGTTCTGGTTTCCATTCTTATCGCAGATTGCCCCCTATTCTGCTCGTCCAGCTTTCCTGTCCAATGGTAGACCGTCTAGCAAGTACCGAACAGAACACCTCTGCACAAGCAAACTGACCAGATGACCATGAAGAATCTGCTTGTAGAAGCACCCGTAGCTGGAAAATTCCAGAGATCCTTCAATGCGTCTCCTGGTGGGACTCTATGACCAATTGACATTGTATCATAGTCTCGCCCCTTGAGCAAAACCACGTGTGCGGGGACTGGAATGCCACAACTCAGGTGATGCTTCAGCAGCGTCAACGGCACGATCAGCGGCCCAGCCCCTGACGGTAGTCCTTGATGAGACCCAGGAGCTCCAGCCTACCTTCGGTAGGCCTTGTCATCACTGGAGAGATGGTTCTTTAGTAACCCATCAGGTGCTGGAGCACGTTCACATGCTTTCCTCGCGTGCCCAGTACAGCCAGGCCCTCCATCAGCATAGCCCCATACTCGGCTGTCAGTTCGTCCGAGTCCCGCTTGCCCGCGTCAGCGACGAGGCGGCCCATCTCGGTGTAATGCTTGGGACTATGGGCCATGAGCGTGAGCTTGTGGGCGGTGTGGAACTTGACCAAGCCGCCTGGGGTAGGTTCCTCGTCTAGCATTCGGGTCCACCGATAGTAGGCAAAGATCCGCTCGATAAAGTTCTCACGCAGGGGCATATCGTTGAGCCGGCCTTCCTCCTCCAAGGGCAGCAGCGGGAAACGGTTCATGAGCTCGCGGGGGAATATGCCTGTCCCATTTCTCTGCGCCATTCCGTGCTCATTATACACTTTCACACGGAATAAGCCCGAACTTGGCGAATCCTTCTTATAAGACTGGACACAAACGACAAAAAGTCTTCATGCTAACGACCTGCATCCAAGTAATGGGAGAGGCCGAAATAGACTGAACACGTCTTATAGGTTGAGCAAAACGCAGATGAAACTACATCTGTAGCCCAGATCGCAACAGGTCGATGATTGCCTGGACGATGCTCTGGAGGGTCGCTTGCGAGAGGTTACCGGCTTCGGATACCATGAGGCTGCTGCTGGCCGTGAACAGCTTGCCAGGACGTGCATAGCTTGTCACCCGAAGGGAGCCTGTATCGAAATCTGCGTCCGTAAGCTCAACGGCACGCGGGTCTGCGTACGGATTGCTGGTGATCTGGCACAGTATCCAGTCATCCCTGCCAGAGTCAGCCAACACAAGCGCAGGTCGCAGCTTGGCCTCCGACAGATCCGAGAACGGAAATGGTACAAGCACTATCGAGCCGACTGCAGGTGTGACCATGCGGCATCTTCCTCTGACCTGTTCCAGTCCTTGGCCAGTGCTGCCTCGCTGAGCAAGGCCGTTTCAGACACGCCGCTTAGAGGCGCCTCCTCCAAGATTGTCACAAGTGCACGCCGCACAGCCGGCAATCGGACTGATTCAAGCAAGCTCACTTTGCCTTGCTCGTCAATCACAGCTTCGATTGTTTTGACCATGCCTACCCCTTTCATCGACACTGAACCCTAACCTGATTATACAACGAATGGCATGGCCGGTCAACCAACCGAAACAACTTCGCACGCAGGTCAAGGCTCATGTAGACAGTGATGGGTTGATCCATTGGTCTACACGTGATTGCGCAGCATGAGCTCCTTGGGGTACGGATGCAAGTACGCCTGCTGGTGTACCCAATCGGGAACCTGATAGCGGTCTAGATGATGCTTGAGCAGCGTCAGCGGCACGATCAGCGGCAGGAGGTCCCGCTGACAAGCCTCACCCATCTGGGCTCGGAACTCCAGGATACACAGATTGTGGAAGGCTTCTAGCTTCTGCTGCTGCCTTCTGCAACGCAGCGGCTAGTTGCTCTGCCTGTTCGATGGTCAGCAGGAAGCTCGTCTCATCCGCCTCAAAGAGCCGCATATCCCTCGGCCCTGACTCATGGATGCGAAACCGGATTTCATCATCCCAACCTTGCTCCCGGTCCGCAGGGTCAAAGTACACTTCGACAGAAATGTTCTCGCCTGCTTGAACGATCATGTAGACATCTCGAAACACCGCACTACCAGTTTAAACATGATTCCTAAGCATCAGCTCCTTTGGGTACGGATGGAGGTAGACCTGCTGGTGCACCCAGTCAGGCACCGGATGCCGGTTCAGATGATGCTTGAGCAGCGTCAGCGGCACTATCAGTGGCACCATCCCCTGCCGGTAGTCCTCGATGAGGCCCAGGAGCTCCTTCTTGTCTTCACTCGAGAGGTCCTTCTTGAGATAGCCCATCAGGTGCTGGAGCACGTTGACGTGCTTGCCCCGGGTGCCCATCACACCGAGGCCCTCCATGAGCATGGCCCCATACTCGGCTGTCAATTCGTCCCAGTTCCGCTTGCCCGCGTCGGCGACGAGGCGGCCCATCTCGGTGTAATGCTTCGGACTGTGGGCCATCAGCGTCAGCTTGTGCGCGGTGTGGAATTTGACCAGACCACCGGGCGTTGGCTCCTCGTCTAGCATTCGCGTCCAGCGATAGTAGGCAAAGACTCGCTCGATAAAGTTCTCGCGCAGCGGCATGTCGTTGAGGCGGCCCTCCTCCTCCAGCGGCAAGAGCGGGAAGCGGTTCATGACCTCGCGGGGAAACATGCCCGTGCCATTGTGCTGGGCCATGCCGTGTTCATTATACACTTTTACACGGAACAGACCCGACGAAGGAGAATCCTTTTTGAACACAAAGCCGTGAAGCTCGGCGGCAGCCAGCTCTTCCACACGATTCTCGTGCCCAGGCGATCATGGCTTCCGTATGGTCAGTGCCGGACTTGGGCGCTATCAGCCGCGGATGCTCGCTGTCACCCACCAAGCGCAGGCTCTCCCGTGGGATGGGCAGCCCCATCTCTACCTCCGGGCAGACAGGCACCCACTCAACGAATAAGCCCAGCGTGCCGGTCAGATACCGGTCCAGTTTGTGCCCGCCGTCAAAGCGTACCTTTTCTCCGAGCAGGCAGGTGCTGATTCCAAGACGAATCGTCGGTCCCTCGATGGGCTTCTGCTCGACGTTTGCCATCTGTTCCTCCTTCCCTGTCACGGTGCCGGCCCCATCGGGGGGCAGCTTCGTTCAGGGGCTTTCAGGCCGGCTATCAGCAGGCGTGCCCCACCGCTCTCGGCGACGATAGCGTCGGCGGATGGAGCGAAAGTGGACTCGAATCGGCGCCTCATCCAGCTCTGGATGGGCAGTGAAAAGAGCGCGATCGCCGTAGCGAAAGGCCTCCAGCACCAAAGGCAACTCACGTTGAAAGATGGCGTACCGCCAACGAGAGGTGCCAAAGACGAGTCCCCCGCTCACGTGACAGTACACGTGCAACGCAGGGCCGTCGTCGTCTTTGCGCCACTCAGCCAATACCTCGTCACGCATCAGGCGTGTGTACCAACTGCTGATCTGGTCCCGATCATAGTCCGGACCGACGGTTAGGTACAGGTCGCCGGTCATGTCGGAATGAGTCAAGGTGTAGCACCGGTGTGCAATCGGGCCTTCCGCCTCCATGCCCCGGACAAAGCGCACATCCAATTTCTCAGGACGCAAGCGACTCATTTGAGCACTCCCCTGGCCCAGCGATCACGGATGTGCCTGGGCCGGTTCTGGAGTAGCCGCCGTTTCCTCCCTGCCCGGCAGAGGCGGATCAGGATTGATGATGAGTCGGCGCCAGACATAGATAACGACCCAGGCCATGATGACCGCGCCGACTACGCCCGGCGCCCAAGCCCCCAGAGCTCCCAGGAGAAGGCCGCCGGCTGCTGGGCCAATGACTCGCGTTAGACTCTCGACGGACGAGGACACACCCAGGGCGCCACCCACCTCCTCGGGATAGACCGACTTGGTGATGCTACTGTTGATTACGGTATTTAGCACGCCAGCGGCAAAGGACAACGGAGCCAGGACCAGCAGCAACCACAGGAGATTTGGTGCAAATGCCCAGCCCAGGAGCGAGACGGCCAGCACCATCACGGCGCCAAAGATCAAGCGATTCTCGGGAAAGCGTTTTGTCAGCCGGCCAATCGCCACCCCCTGGACCAACACGCTCAGCAAGCCGACATAGGCCAGGATGTAGCCGGTTCCGATCGAATCAAGCCGGAGCTGGTACTGAGCATACAGCGCAAATACCCCCGTAAACGTGGCAAAGGCCAGGCCGTAGAAAAAGCGGATGTTCAGCAACGGGCCAAAGCGCGGTCGCTGCAGTGCATTCACAAGCTCCCGCACGCTGAGCAATGACTTTGCCGGTTGCTTGGCCAGTTCAGCCTTGATCTCGTCGGTAAGCGACTCTGGCAGCCAGAACAGAACGGCGAACCAGTTCAGGGTGGCGATGGCAGCCGCTACAAAGGCAGGAACAGCATACCGCCCCCCGGCGCTAAGCGCACCGCCCAACGCCGGACCGATGATGAAGCCCAGACCAAAGGCTGCGCCGATGAGGCCCAGCCCGCGAGCTCGACTCTCCTCGTCGGTGACGTCGGTGATGTATGCCTGTGCAACCGAGATATTGCCGCCGGTCAGACCATCAATGATGCGACTGATGAAAAGAATAATGAGGATGATCGCATTGGTCGTCGCCACCGAACTGTCACCGGCCAGTGCCCTTCCTAGCGGCTCGGCAAGCCCCAGCAGCAGAAAGCCGGCCACCGTGCCGGCAATGCTGATCAGCAGGATGGGCCGCCGACCGTAACGGTCAGAGAGGCGGCCCAGGACCGGTGCGCCAATCAACTGCGCTGCCGCATACGAGGCAGCCAAAAGGCCAACGACAAAAGGCGCAGCGCCATAAGCCTCGGCATAATACGGCAGCAGCGGCAAGATTAAGCCAAAGCCCAACAAGTCAACAAAAACGATGATGAATACAGTAATGAGACGTCTTTTGTCCATCCTACTCCTCCCTGTTTGCCCCCTTGTTTATCGAGTCCCAGGCTGCGCCGCCTGCGCAGCCAGGTCTGTAGCCACCTCTGGGGACGACAGGGATTCGGCGCGTTCGGCCAGTCTGCCGATCATGTTACCAAAGATGGGTCCATGGAACGGGTAAAGACCGTACCAGTACAGGAAGCCGGGCAACCCTTTTGGCGCCAAGAAAGCAGTCTGCACCAACAATGTCTTTCCATCCTCGCGGGGCCGAGCTTCAAACTGAAGCCAAGCCTGGCCCGGCACCTTCATCTCAGCCCGCAGGCGCATCAGGCGGCCCGGCTCGACGGCTTCTACGCGCCAAAAGTCCAGGGCATCTCCCACGCGAACTTTTTCGGGATGGCGACGGCCCCGGCGCAAGCCCGGCCCGCCCACGAGCCGGTCGGCGACGCCCCGCAGCCACCACAGCCAGTTGGCATACAGCCAGCCCTGCTCACCGCCCAAGCGGCTGAACACGGCAAAGACATCCTCCGGCGGCGCATCCACTACCTGTTGGCGGCGCTCAATCTGCAGGCCTTCTTCGGTCGTGAGCTCCACAGGAGCCACGTCTCCGGCACTGGATGCCAACGAGTCGCTCCAACGGGTCTCCACCTGTCCCAACTCCAAGCTGGCCAAGGCTCGGCGCACAGCCGTGTCATAGCCTACCGGCACGATATCGGGAAAAAGTGTCTGGGCCGCGTCGTCGCGTACGACAACTTCGTTTCGCAGTCCCTCGATGAGGGGGTATACGATGCCAGCGTTCACCGGCGTCATCCAGTGTACCCAGTGAGCGGAAAGACGGGGCGTCAGCACCGGCACGGGGATGAGCAGGCGGCGCAGGCCGCGCACCTGCGCGTAGCCCTTCATCATGTCGCCGTAGGTCACTATGTCAGCCCCGCCGACCTCGATGATGCGCCCGGCACTCTCCGGCACCCTCAAGGCATCGACCAAGTAGTCGAGAATATCTCGGATAGCGATGGGCTGGATGCGAGTGTATACCCAGCGCGGGCTAATCATGACCGGCAGTCGCTCGGTCAGGTAGCGGATCATCTCGAACGACAGGCTGCCCGAACCGACGATGACGGCCGCGCGGAACTCGGTGACCGGCACGCCCGCCTCGCGCAGCGCAGCACCCGTCTCCTGGCGAGAGCGCAAGTGTACCGAGAGCTGGCTGTCAGGATCGCCCAGACCGCCCAGGTAGATGATGCGTTCTATGCCAGCAGCCTTGGCTGCATGCCCAAAGTTGCGAGCGACGACGATGTCGCGTTCACGGTACTCTTTTGTGTCACTCAGACTGTGGATGAGGTAGTAGGTGGCCCATGCGCCTTGCATAGCGGCGACCAGCGTCTCTGGACGCAGCGCGTCGGCTTCAACCACCTCTACCTGATCGCTCCAGGAACGTCCCTGAAGACGGTTGGCATCGCGCACCAGGCAGCGAACCCGGTAGCCCGCATCCAAAAGATGCGGCACCAACCTGCCGCCGATGTAACCTGTGGCACCTGTGACGAGAACGAGCTTTGGCTCCTGCATAACACACCCTTTCGGTAGATCTGGCTGGGAGAACCCGAACCAGAACGATCTCTATTCTACGTCAAGGATTATACCACGTTGAAGGTATTTTGTCAAGCTTTTGTACATGTTCCTAATGGGTTTCTAACGCCGAACAGAGGGATACCAGTGTCAGCTAGGCACCCGCCGCCCGCCTCCCCATCCAGAAACGTCGCCAGTCTCCCCCACTGGTCTGGAGCGCAACGAGTGTGTACAGGCTGCCCGCCCAGAAACCCAGAGTCATCATGAGGATGACCCACACAACGGATCGCACGCCGATTCCCTCCCGGTAGACGATCCAACCGGAAAACAGGACAAAGCCCACGTACAGATCGACCAGTGACACGATTCCCCAGGGCATGGATAGGAGCTGCTTCCCTTCTTCGGCAAAGTTGCCGGCAGTGAAGCCATAGATGAGGACGGCCGTCATAGCCAGCAGTCCCAACAGTGCGATACCTTTCGCAGTCTTCATGTGTTTGTCTCCTTTTGTCTACACACTGGCCGCCAGAGGTCCCGACGACCACCTTCCCTTAGCACCCAGACAAACAGTACGATGACCGAGCCCAGGGAACGCCAGATGTAGACGTCCTGGGCCAGCCCGTCATATTCCAGTCTCTCTAGCCAAGCGATAAGCGCTTAGCGTCCGCTGCCGCGCCCAGGCATGGTCGATGATCGGCGCCGGGTAGCCCTGGCCCAGGACGAACCCGGCCTCACGCTGTACATCACCGGGCATCTCCCACGGCGCGTGGAGGTATCTGTCCGGCACGCGGGCCAGCTCAGGCAGCCAGCGCCGCACAAAGACACCGTCCGGATCGTGTTTTCTGCCCTGAAGTATTGGGTTAAAGATGCGAAAGTAAGGCGCAGCGTCAGTGCCGGTGCCGGCCGTCCACTGCCAGCCGCCGTTGTTGGCCGCCGGATCGCCATCTACCAGGTGCTGCATGAAGAACCGCTCACCCCACCGCCAGTCGATGAGCAGGTCTTTGACCAGGAACGATGCGACGATCATCCGTGCCCGGTTGTGCATCCAGCCGGTCTCGACCAGTTGGCGCATGGCCGCGTCGACCACGGGATAGCCGGTCCGGCCCTCGCACCAGGCGGCGAAAGCACCCGCATCGTTCTCCCAGGCGATCTGGTCGTATACAGGGCGAAAGCTCGATCCGGATACATGGGGAAAGTGGTGGACGATGTTGATGTAGAACTCGCGCCAGACCAACTCGTTGAGCCAAACCTCGACGCCTTTGCGCTCCTCAGCGCTGGACGCCGCGCCGGCAGCAGCCAGGGCGCGGGTCACCGCCTGCCGCGCTGAAACCATACCAAATCGCAGGTAGGGCGAAAGTTTTGACGTGCCGTCCTGATCCAATCGATCGCGGCCCTCTGAATAGCAGTAGATAGGCGCGGCGTCGAGATCGACAAACGAGTCTAGGCGGCGCCGGGCCTCGGCCTCCCCGGGTGGGAAGGGTACCTTGGAGGGCAGAGTCGGGGAATCGGGAATCGGCAAGGCCGGCACATCCGGCACTGCAGGCAGCGACGCCGGGGCAGCCAGCAAGAGTCGCTCGTACGGCGGGGCTAGGGCCTTCCAGGCACGGCCAAAGGGCGTAAAGACGGTATAGGGCGCACCGGCGGCGTTGAGAACCACTCCGGGCGGGTGCACAGTCACGCCCGCGGTCAGGTGGAGCGGAAGCACCTCGGCGACGCGGGCATCACGCCCTCGGGCGTACGGCGTATGGTCCTCTTCGGCAAAGATGCCGGCCGCACCGGTCTCACCCACCAGTGTCCTCAGTTCGGCCAGCGGCTCGCCGCGCCGGACCACCAGGCGGCTGCCCCGCGCACGCAGGTCTGAGTCGAGTTGGCGCAGCCCGCCAAGCAGGAACGCCACCCGCTTCTCGCCGGCGCACGGCGAATTGAGTAGCGCCGGGTCGAGTACAAAGACCGGGATGACCTTTTCGGCGAGGGCCAAGGAGGCGGCAAGAGCTTGGTTGTCTGCCAGGCGGAGATCGCGGCGGGTCCACCAGATGGCTGTGGTCATGATTGGTTTTGGTCCGCCTCGATCAATTGCTCTCGACGGCGCCGATGTTCGATGATGGGCCGGTCACCCTGGATCATCTTTTCGCCGATGCGCAGCCCTGAGGGCCGCGGCTGCTGGGTCTCTACCACACGGCGATCCTGGTGCAGCACAAGACGGTTGTAAGGCATCGCCGCCCAAGCTACCAGTTCCTTCAGCCCCGGTACCGGCAGGAACTTCTGATAGAAGCGCAGGTAGAATAGTGTGTGCTCCTCATCCACGGGCGCAAAGGCAACGATGATCCGCACGTCCTGGCTGATATAGTTCTGCCACAGGTTGGGAAAGAGAAACTCCAGTTTGAATTCCCGATCCGTGGGCGGCACCGGCACTTCAGCTTGGTCGTCGAGGTGGCGTCCCGTCGTCCTCCCGGTTGAACGTATAGACGTAGAACATGTCCTCGTCAATCCAGTCCATACCAGGGCCATCCACCAACTTGCCTATGCCGCGCCCAATGGTGTTGTAATGCACGAAAGGCACGTGCACTACGTCGAGCTGGTTTTCAATGGCGCGGGAATAGTGCGCATTCCACAGGTCATGGATCGTAGCGTAGGTAAAGCCATCGTCCATGTCGTCAAAGAAGCGCGGTGGCGGCAGGTCCTCCGGTGGGTTATCACCCCACCACACCCAGACAAAGCCGTGGCCCTCGTAGGTCGGGTAGCTATGTGCCTTGAGAGCTTGGGGCACCGGAGCATTGCGACCATTTGCCGGGATGAGCACCGCTCTATCAGAGCTGTCGTACTCAAAACCGTGGAAAGGGCAATGGATGTGGCCATCGACCACCTTGCCTTTGCTGAGCTCGACGCCCCGGTGAGGGCACTTGTCGCGCAGACAGACTCACGCTGCCCGTGCCGTCACGCCAGAAGACCAATTTCTCGCCCATGCGGGTGACGCCGACAGGTTTGTCCTTGACCTGTTTGGATTCGACCAAAACGTACCACTGGTTAGGAATCACGTCCCATCATCCTCCATCGTTGCTTTTTGAATCCTTGCCATTCTCTCTTACCTCCAGGTTGATGAGTACGAGGATTGTGGCTCGCCAGGAGCTTTGAGAGGTACTTCCCGCAGACCCAGCTCGGCCAGTAGCGACCGCGCCACGCGCAAGCCACCCAGGGCCACGGCCGGCACCGACTGCCCGGGAAAGACGCTGTCGCCCACCAGCCACAGGCCAGGTGCCAGCCGCGGCCCCCAGGCTCGGAAGAGGCTGGTCTGCGGGAAACCACCCACCCAGCCCCAGTCCCGGCGGGTGAAGCGCTGAAACGTAACCGGCGTGCCGGGCAGAATCAGGTTGGCGGCGTCCCGCAAGAGGGGCACCGCAACCTCGGCCAGCGGCCAGTACTCGTTCCGCATACGATTGCTTGCGGGCCTTGTAGGCCTCGCGATCATGCTCGTACAGATCCCACCACGGATCTAGCTCGGTATGGGTGCTGAGGGTGAGCGTGCGCTGTCCCTTCGGCGCGCGATCCTCATCCCACGCTGGGCTGAGCGACAGAAAAACGGTATTGCCGTTGCCCATCGGCTCGCGCACCACGACCTGGTGGTGCAGCGGAAAACCGGCGGGCACGGCGGCACCATCCAGGCCGACGTAGACCATGAAGGCGCCCCACACCTCCTGCGGGCGGGGCGGAAGCGTGCGCAGTCTGTGAACGCGCAGGCCGCGCGCCTCGTGCTCACCCAGCAGCCGGGCAACGTTCCACGGCGGCAGATTGGCGATCACGACGTCGGCGGGGAAGGACTGCTCCCTTTTTCGTCTCCACGGCCACCGGTCGCCCGCGCTCGACGGCGATGCGCGTGGCCTCCTGGCGAAAGTGCACCTGCCCGCCGTTGCGCCGCACAGCTTCGACCAGCGTCCCGGCGATGGCTCCCATGCCGCCCTCTGCGTGGGCCACGCCGCGACGGGGTAGGTCCAGCGCCGATGCGCCGTAGAGGGCGTTGGCGTAGCGGCTCGTCGTCTGGGCGGCGATGAGCAGTTGGGCATCCACGAACAGCCGCAGCCGCTCAGACGCGCCGCGCAGGTGGGTACTGACTGGGCGGAACGCATCGAGCATCAGCGACGGCCTGAGCCGATTCCGCAGATCGTTGCCCAGCCAGGCGAGACCATCGCCCACCAGGTGGGCAGCCTCGCCGGGAGTCTGAGGCGGCCAGGCCGGCAGCCGCAGCGCCAGGTCCCACAGGGCGTCAGAGGTGGCTTCCTGCCAGCGCCAGAAGGGCTCGGCCTCGGGGCCAAAGGCGCGGCGGCGTTCGTTCCAGCGCTCTTCGCCACAGTAACGGGTGACGCTCGCACCATCGGGCAGGTGGACGACCATGGCCGGGTCGTCGGGCTGGACCGGCCAGCGGTTTATGCCCACAGCTTGGGCCACAAGGTCCATCGGCCCGCCGGGGTAAAAGCCAGCGGGCAGGGTCGCCCCGACGTCGAAGCGGTAGCCCTGGTGATAAAAGGTCCCGGCGCAGCCCCCGGCGTAGACGTGGGCCTCCAGCACGGTGACGTCCAGGCCGGCGCGGGCCAGCAGCGCCGCCGTCGTCAGTCCGCCGATTCCTGCACCGATGACGACAACGCGACTCACGCTGCAGCTTCTTCCAGCAAACGCCGAGTTTTCCAGCCTCGATAGGCAAAGAGCAGCGCTAAGGCGAGCCACATGGCCAAACCGACAGATCGCCAGAACAGGTGCGGCTTGAGCTGCGCATCCACCTCGTCAATCACCTGGGTCGCCGCCTCGTCCACGGCCACAAAGCTATGGTGATGGGCCCAGGAGGCAAAAGGACCGCGTACCTGACGGTCCAGAAAACCGGTCGGCGAGACATCCTCCACGCGGGCCACCCAGTGCACGGGTAGGGGCCCCACCCACATGGTGAAATCCATCTCGTCGCTGTCGCCCATAATCCAGCAGAATCTCGGTCTCCCCCGTTCCATCCAACCCTACTCCTTCCCTGCCCTCACGCACGGTAATGCGTCCAATCCTATCGTTGTCGCAACGCGTTTGCCGACGGGCCTCGCCTACTCCTGCGCCTTGATGGCCACAAAGCCGACGGCACCCGGACCGATGTGGGTGCCAATCACAGGTGTTACCTCGGCGGACAGGGACAACACGCCCTCGGGATCCAGGTATCTGGCCTCGCGCCCCAGCGCTTCCGCTTCTTCGGGCGCGTGGGTGTGGACCAGAGCCAGTTCCTCAAGCGATCCCAGTCCACTCAGCAGCTCGATCACTCGGGCCAGGGCCGCCTTGCGCGTGCGCACCCGTTCCATGTCGAATTCCCCGTTGTTCATCTTGAGCAGCGGCTTGATCTGTAGTACCGAAGCGAGGCCGGATTGGAATCGGGTCAGGCGCCCACTGCGGCGCAGGTACTCTACGGTATCCAGGGCGGCGAAGCAATAGGTGCGCGCTGCCAGGTCTTCGAGGAGGGCCACGATCTCGTCCATGGTGCGCCCCTCGGCAGCAGCCCTTGCTGCCGCCAGCACCTGCAGGCCGGTGCCCAGCGTCAAGTTTCCCGAATCAAAGACGGTCACCGGCAGCTTGTCCCACTCTTCCGCCGCCAGGCGGGCCGAGTTCACCATGGCGCTCAGACTGCCGGCTACGTGTATGGCCAGGATCTCGGTCGCTCCCTCGGCAGCCAGCTTGTCAAACGTCTCAATGAACGTCCCCGGCCCGGGAACCGACGTCATCGGATGGCTATCGAAATGGGGCAAGCCCTCGTAGAACTCCTGGCGCGACATCGTGACACCATCCAGGTAGCTTTCGGAGCCGATGTTGATGTACATCGGCACGACGGTGATGCCATACTCGTCTACCATCGCCTGGGGAAGATCGCAGTTGCTGTCGGTGACAATCCTTATAGACATCAGCTCATCCCTCCTCGATAATTGGCCTACAAGCCCTTCCATGAGGGCATTATAGCACGTTGTCATGGTTTTGTCAATAGTTTGGACAGGTTTCTGGAGTTAAACTTGCATTAAAACTGGGCACAACCTTGACAACCAGCAAGGCATGGAGGTTCTGATATGAATCACCAACGGATCGAGCCTGGACCCGGTCAGGAATCGGTGTGGGATTATCCTCGTCCGCCGCGCGTTGAAGAGACAGCGCGGCATGTGAAGGTCGTTTTCGACGGTGAGGTGATCGCCGATACGCGCCGGGCGAGGCGGGTGCTGGAGACGAGCCATCCAC
Source organism: uncultured Chloroflexia bacterium (assembly GCA_963700285.1). Classification (GTDB taxonomy): domain Bacteria; phylum Chloroflexota; class Anaerolineae; order JAAYZQ01; family JAAYZQ01; genus CAWANP01. The sequence goes on from CAVOXA010000014.1 coordinate 161,344, forward strand.
CCGTCTACTACATCCCGCCGGAGGACGTCCGGATGGAATACCTGACCGAGACGGGCCGCCGCACCTGGTGCGAGTGGAAAGGGCAGGCCGGCTACTACAGCCTACGGCGTAAGCGGGCGGCGAGTGGAGAATGCTGCCTGGTTTTATCCACAACCCACCACCGGCTACAAAGAGATCCAAGGACACGTGGCCTTTTACCCGGGAAAGATGGATGCCTGTTACGTGGATGGCGAGCGGGTCCAGGCTCAGCCCGGCGACTTTTACGGCGGCTGGATCACCGGTGACATCGTGGGACCGTTCAAGGGCGAGCCGGGAACGGCGGGCTGGTAGCCCTGCACACCCTGGTGGCAGCATTGCAGTGCGCCCTTGTGACAGTTTCACTACCGTCTGGGTGAGAATCGAGGTCGGGGGATCAGCACCGGGGTGCGTTCCTTGTAGGCCTCGTAGTCCTCCTGGCCGCCCCATTTCTCGTCGGCCCTTTTCTCCAGCATGGGCACGCCGCTGACGCGGGTGAGCAGCAGGGTGACAAATACCGGGGAGATCAGGGTGACCCACTGCCAGCCCCGCAGGACGGGCAGGGCGATGATGGCCACGCCGATCCAGAGCACGATCTCGCCAAAGTAGTTGGGGTGGCGGGACCAGGCCCACAGACCGCTGTCGATGAATCTGCCCTTGTTCGCCGGATCCGCCCGGAAGCGGCTCTTCTGGGCGTCGGCCGCCGCCTCGAACGCGAACCCGAGCAGCCAGACCACAAAGCCGACCAGCGCAAACAGGCCCAGCTCCTTGCGGGTGGTCGTGGTGATGGCCGCCAGCGCGGCGGCCAGCGTGAGGGTCACCCACAAGCCCCTGCAGGGTCCAGGTCAGCAGGAAGCGGGGGAAGGAGGGCTTGATCTCGTCAAAGCGGGCGTCCTTGCCTGCCTTGCGGATGCGGCGGAACAGGAAGGTGCCCAGGCGGACCGCCCAGATCACCACCAGGCCCAGCAGCAAGAGTCGACCGGCCATCGACGACCGGGCTGAGCAGCACCGCAATGGCCGTCACCGAGATGTAGGTGATGCTGCCGGTGAGGTCAAAGAACTGCTCGCTCTGCAGCAGGTAGGCCGGGATGAAGGCCAGCCACTGGATCAGGAAGGCCAGCCCCACACACAGGGCAAAGACCGGGATGCCGGCGACCGTGGCGCCCCCCTGGCTGCCGGCCCAGGCGATCCCCACACCGACCAGGACGATGACGGGCAGGGCGAGCAATGAGTTACGATCTGCTTTCTTCATAGGGTTCTCTGTCCTCTCTGCCCCAGCGGATCGGTGGGGCAGGCCACCATCTGGACAATCCAGATGACTTGTCTGGAGAATTATATCACAGATTGACCGAGACCGCCAGCTTTCCGGCCGGACTTCCAGCAAGACGCCCGTGTACTTCGTCCTCGATTGGTCGTCGCTCGTTGGTCCATAACTCAGCCGGAGCATCGTTCCGCCCCTCAATGCGGCTCGATGACCACATCCTGCCAGAACCAATTCCTGAGGGAGGAGGCGGGGCTCTTTTTCACCCAGGGCTTGACCAGCAGATGCCGGCGCATATAGATCAGGGGAAGTATCGCAGCCTGCTCAAGCGCGATCTTGTCTGCCTGCTGATACAGCACCATCCTATCCCGCTGATCTGTGAGACGCCTGGCCTTCTCCACCAGATCGAGAAACCCCTCGTGCTGCCAGCTCCCTCGGGTCCAGCGGCGCATGCCCACCCGCAGGGGATTGTCCGGGTCGGCATAGTCGGTGACCCACGCCCCGAGCCACATGTGGGGAAGCTCTTCGTCCAGCATACTGAGATAATTTGCCCAGTCCAGCGATGAGGCCAGGGTGACAGGAACCTCGAGGCTCTCCTGCCACATGATGAGGGGAACCTCGCCAAAAGGCTCCCTGCCTCGCCACACCGGCAGTTCAATCTCCGGGAAGCCTCGCCCACCCGGAAAGCCAGCCTCGGCCAGGAGAGCGCGCGCGCGGTTGAGGTCATAAGGCAGGCCGATATTCGGAGAATGACCAGGCATCGTCGGTGGTATTACTCCCCCGGTGGCCGGAAAATAGTGTCCCCGGAAGGCGACATCCGCCAGCGTCTCCCTGTCCGTAGCCAGGGCAAAGGCCTGTCGCACACGCACGTCGTCAAATGGGGGGCGGCTTGCATCGAAAGCGATGTGAAAGTGCCCCGGCACGGGGACCGATACGTATTCATCTGCAAGTCGCTGTCTCAGGCCCTCCACTTCTGGCTCCGGAAACCCCAAGGTCTCCAGGATGTCGAGATCGCCAGCCTCGTACATCTCCAGCTTGCGAGGCCATGCCTCGAGCGGAAGCACCCAAACCTCCACACGATCTACGTTGCCTGAACAGAGACCATGATATCGACGATTGCGCGCCAGGACCAGCCGTTCTCCCGGCTGCCAATTCTCCAGCATAAAGGGGCCATTCGTCACGATGTTTCCTGCTGCTGCCCAGGCATCGCCGTAGGCCTCCACGATGTGCCGGGGTACCGGCAAGAGGAATGGCAGCAACTGAAGGAAATGGCCGGTTGGCCGCTCCAGTTCAACAACAAGGGTTGTGGCATCCAGCGCCTGGATCGCCACTTGGTCCGGATCTGTTTCCTGACCCTGGTGGTAGGCCCGGGCTCCCCGGATATCGTGCAGCCCCTGTGCAGCGGCCGATCCAGTCGCTGGATCCAGGATGCGCTTCCAGCTGTATTCAAAATCGTGCGCCGTCACCTGGACGCCATCGCTCCACCACACATCGTCCCGCAGGTGAAAGCGATACTTGCGGCCTCCTCCAGGACCTCCCAGCTCAGGGCCATATCGGGAACGATATCCATCTCCGGGGTCAGGATCGCCAGCCCGCTGAATAGATGCTGGATCACTTGGGCTGAGTCATCGTCGTTGACCGCAGTCGGATCCAGAGTGAGAAGGACCCCGATGGATACTCTGAGGGCATGGGGGGCAGGTCGCAACAGGATAGAAGGCTGTGGCCTTCCTGCCTTTTGCCACATGGCGAAACCGTCGTCGTAGGCCTGGCGGGCCTGGCGAAAGTCAAAGGCATTGTGGTGGGTCAGGCCCAACTTCATCAGCGTCCGGGCTGCCTGCTCATGGTCCCCACGCTCCTTGAGAAAAGCCAGCGCCCGCTCGTAGGCGCGGATCGCCTCCGGATGGGCGTACAGACCCCGCGCCCTGTCCCCTGCCTGGAGCAGATACCCCACAGCTTCGCCGCTGCGCCCGGCCAGCGCCAGGTGGTCGGCGATCAGACCCGTGTACTCGGCAACCCGCTCCCCACCCTGCTCCAGCAGCCAGTCGGCGACCAGGCCATGGTACACCCGCCGCTCCCGTCTCAATACGCTCTCGTAGCTGATCTCCCGCAGCATGTTGTGCTTAAAGATGTACTCCTGGGCATCCGCAAAGGTGGACGTCTCCCGCTGGAAGACCAGCTCTCTGCCCCGAAGAGCCGACAACTTTTCCTCCACCTCCGCGTCCGTTATCCCCTCACCGGCCGACTGGTTTATGCGGGCCACGGCCTGATCCCAGAACAACCGCCCCACCACCGACGCCTGCTGCAGCACCGTCCGCTCAACCGCCGGCAGGAGGTCCAACCGGGCCTGCAACACACCGGTCAGGGTGGGCGGCACCCGGACTTCCGCCAAACGCGCAGTCTCCAGCCGCCACTCCGTCCCACTCTTGACGATCACACCATCCTCAACGAGCATCTTGATCAGCTCTTCGATGAAGAAAGGATTGCCCTCCGCCCCGGAGACCACGAGGTCGAGCAGCGCTTTTGGTGGGTGGTCCATCCTTCGCAGGATCTGGGCTACCAAGCGCCGGCTATCCCACTTGGACAGGGGATCCAAGTCAAGGCGGCTGTGGAAGGGCTGGCCCTCACCCCAGCGAGGCCGCCGCTCAAAGAGCGACGGGCGCGCCGCACCGACGGTCATCACCGGCTGGCCTTCCAGGGCCAGGACCAGGTGGTTCACCGCATCCAACGAGCTTTCGTCCGCCCAGTGCAGATCCTCCAGCAGAACCAACACCGGACCCTGGGCAGCCATGCCCCGGAAATAATCAGCCAGGTTCGCCAGCCCCCGGTTGCGGACCTCCTGGGCATCGCTCAGCACGCCGTCCGGCTGTGGGCTTTCCCCAAGCTCAAACCCGAGCAGGTAGCCAATGAGATGAGCCGCGCTTTGACTCTCACTGGAGCCGCCCAGGGCCGCTGCCACGCCTGCGTCGAGCTTCTCTCGTACCTGTGCCGGCGGGTCACTGTCCAGGATCTCGAAGCGAAAGGCCAGCAGGTCACGGATCAGCCGGTAGGGCAGGTTCTGCATCTCCTGGCTGGCGCGCCCCTTGAAATAGTAAAACTGCTGGGGCAGCAACTCGGACCACAAGTCGAACTCATAGAGCAGCCGCGACTTGCCGACACCGGCCTCGCCGCTGACGGTCACCATCTGCAGCTCACCGTCCTCCATCGCCGTGTAAAAGGCATCCTGCAGGCGCTTCAACTCCGCTTCCCGGCCCACCATGCGCGTCTCTATACCTTCCACGCCCCGTTCCGGCTTGCGAAAAGCCCTCGCTTTGGCCCGCTCCACCAGGTAGGTCTGGACTGGCACCGACCGGCCTTTGACGTGTAACGGTTCCTGGGGCTGGACATCAAAGACGCCGCGCACATGACGGTAGGTATCGTGGCTGATCAGGATGCCGCCCGACGGCGCGTTCTGCTCCATGCGGCGCCGCCAGGTTGACCGCGTCACCCATGGCCGTATACTCGACCCTGAGATCGGTGCCCACTTCGCCGACGACCACCAGCCCGGTGTTGATACCCACCCGCACGGCAAAGCCCCGGATCCCGCGCTCCCGCTCCAACTTGATGCCGTACTCCTGAGCCCCTGCGATGATGTCCAGTGCAGCCTTGCAGGCGCGCTCCGGGTCATCCTCGTGGGCGATGGGCGCTCCGAAAAAGGCCAGGATGGCGTCACCCATCAGCCGAGCAACAGTTCCCTCCTGGCGATAGATCGGCCCCATCAGGACATCAAAGGCGCCATCCATGATCTCGAGCCATTCCTCCGGGTCCAGCTCCTCGGCCAAAGCCGTCGAACTCTTGATATCGGAAAACAGAATCGTGACCATGCGGCGTTCGCGGCTCAGGCGACCGCGGGTGGCCTGCAGCCGGTCGGCGTACTCTCTCGGTACCAGGCGGTGCAGCCGCTCTGCAACGGCATCGGAAGAGCCACTGGCTTGGACGTCCACCTCCGCCGCTATCTCGCCGCCGCACACGAAGCAAAAGCGTGCATCCGGATCAGGCGGCAGATCTGTTCCACACTGGGGACATACCAGGGACAGCTTGGACCCACACCTCATGCAGAAACTAGCGCCGTCAGGGTTCCATTTTTCGCATTGCGAACAGCGCATCGTACCCCCTCAGCAATGGCAATGCCAGACCGGTCCAACCCATTTTACATCAGATCCCGAAATAGGCCAAGGTCCAGTTCCGAAGGCTTGAGCTTGGCGTTCGGCGAATGCCATCACGTCTCATGCAGCCGTGGATCAAGGGCATCCCGCAGCCCATCGCCAACAAAGTTGAAGGCCAGCGTCAGCAGGGTCAGCGCCAGGCCGGGCACTAGGACCAGGTGCGGGTTGGAGCGAAGGCCGGGATAACCCTCCTGGATCATGGCCCCCCAGCTTGGCGTCGGCGGGTTCACGCCCAGCCCGATGAAGCTCAGCGCCGCCTCGGCAAAGATAAAGCCGGGGATGGCCAAGGTGGCGACCACCAGTAGGGGACCGATGGTGCTGGGCAGCAGGTGCCGAAACAGGATGCGCATCCTGCCCGCGCCGATGGCCCGGGCGGCCAGGACGAATTCCCGCTCCTTGTGGCTAAGCACCTGTCCCCGGGCCAGACGGGCGATGCCCAACCAGCTCAGCGCCCCCAGCGCGATGAACAAGAAGAGCAGCCCGCCCAGGGCATTGTTGGCCCCTATGAGAAAGCCGGCAGGACCGGTCGCCCCCTGGCGCGAGAGGGCCTTGAAATAGACCTGGAGCAGGATGATCAACGTCAGCCCGGGGATGGCGTACAGAAAATCGACCACGCGCATCAGGGCCTCGTCCGTCCGCCCGCCGCTGTAGCCCGAAACAGCGCCATAGATGACCCCGACGGCCAGGCTCACGGCCGTTGCCACAAAGGCCACGGCCAGGGAGACGCGGGCGCCGTAGACGGTCCGGCTCCAGAGATCGCGGCCCAGCCCGTCGGAGCCAGCAAGGAAGACTGTGCACGCTGGCTGCAAAGGGGTCCCGGCCCAGTGGCATTTCACCAGATGGTCCTCGTCGACACCGTAGCGGGTGAAGGGTTTGGCTCGACCGTTGGCGGTGTTCAGCGCGGCATAGTCATAAGGCGTGATGCAGGGAGCGATGATGGCCAGGAACACGACCAGAGCAATGAAAAGCGCTCCGGCCACGGCCACCCTGTTGCGGCGAAACTGGCGCCAGGCATCTGTTACCGGACCCCGGCCCGTGCGCAGTTGATCCTGAACCCGTACTGCTGCTGGCCCCTCGTCTGCCATACTCACCAACGCTTCAGTCATGGGTGCGCCCTGGTCATTGCGCTCTGGGTCTAGGACTGGCAGGATCACTGCCACCCTCAACCTAGTCTTTGAAGAGGACACATGGCAATGCTATCACTGATTGGGTCCCGGGAGTCCCCAGCTTGCTGGGGTTCTTGCCCTCCGGGGACAGTCGCCCAGAGCAGGGCTTTGACCTTGGCACAGGCGGACGCCCGGAACCACCACCGAGGGTCATCTATCAGACCAACAGTATCCCATCAGTCGTACCGGATCCGTGGATCCAGCCAGGCGTACATGATGTCGACCATCAAGTTCCCGGCAACCAGGAATAGCGCATAGATCAGGGTGATGCTGGTCAGCAGAAAGTACTCGCGACTGCCGACGCTCTCCACGAACTTTCGGCCCAGGCCGTCCAGGGCAAAGATCTGCTCGACGATGAAAGTCCCGGTGAGGACTCCGGCCAGGAGCGGGCCCAGGATGGTGGCCAAGGGGATCATGGCGTTCTTGAGCACGTGGCGCAGTAGGACCCATTCCTCGCGCACGCCCTTGGCCCGGGCCGTCCGGGTATAGTCCTCGGACAGTACCTCCAGCATGCTGGCCCGCAGCAGGCGGGCGATACCGGCCGACAGCCCCAGACCCAGGGCGAGCACGGGCAGCACGGCATGCCGCCAGAAATCGGCCGTCGGCCGCGGCAGGAAACCCAGGATGTAGGGTGGCTCGGCCCCCCAGAAGGCGATGGGGAACCAGTCGAGGCGCAGGCCCAGAATCAGGATCAGCGCTGGACCCAGGACGACGACGGGCATCGACGCGCCCAGCACGGCGAAAAAGGTGGCCGAATGGTCGACGAATGTGTTTCGCCGCCAGGCCGCGATCAAGCCGGCCGGCATGCCGATGGCGAAACCCACGAGCAGGGCCAAAACCCCGAGTTGGATGGAGACCGGCAGCGTGCGGGCCACCACGTCGTTCACCGTCTGGCCCGGCATGTGCAGCATGGGCCCCAGATCACCACGCAGCAGGTTGCCCATGTAGGCGCAGGAATTGCTCTGGCCAGAGGCCGGTCCAGGCCGTAGCGCTTCTCCATGACTAGACGGATGGATCGGGCATGTCCTTCTGGCCCATGGTGGAGAAGGGACCGCCGGGCAGGGCCTGGATCAGGGCAAAGGTCGCCGCGGCGATGGCAAAAAGTACCGGAACCGACAGGAGCAACCGCCGGACAATGTGCCGGGTCACCGGCGGGCTGCCTGCTTTGCTTCCCAGTCGATGGTCCAGTTGTGGAAGTGCATGCTGAAGGGATCCTCTGGCCCCTGATCGAGCCAAGAGTGCACGGCCTCGATCGACATGTCCACGGTGAGGGGGATGAAGGGCAGATCGCCCTCTGGGCCGAAAAAGCCCTCTTCGATCTGGCGGTAGAGCGCGATCCGGCGGTCCGGGTCTGGCTCTTCCCGCGCCTGAACGATCAGATCGTCGAGCGCCCCACATTCCCGGCCACGCGCCGGCATTGTGCCACTCTTGCACCACAGCACATCCCCAACCCAGTTGTTCTCGTCAGGATAGTCGGCGGCCCAGCCCATCGTCCACAAGTGGGGCCGCGTTTCCGCTGGCCCCCGAGCGGCGTCCATCCGCTCGCGGAAGGACAGTTGCTCAACCTGGATCATTTCCGGGCTGCAGCCCAGGTGTTCCACCCATTGGGCCTGCGCGTATTCACCGTTGGGCAGCGCATCGGGGCCAGGACCGATCATCAGCGTCACCTGGGGAAAGCCGGCGCAGTCCGGGTATCCAGCCTGAGCCAGTTGCTCTCGAGCGAACTCGGGATCGAAGCCGACCCCACCTCGTAGATGGGCGGGGCGCCAAAGATGCCCGGAGGGGCAAAGTGCACCATCGGCAGGCCTGACCCTGCATCACCTCCTCTGCGAGGGTCTGGCGGTCAAAGGCCGCGTTAAAGGCCCGACGCACATGCACATTGTCGAAGGGCGGCTTGTCGCGGGCGAAGCCAAGATAGAGCACCGCCGGATCGGGCACCGGATCCCCTTCGTCCGGGAACTGCTCCAGGTGCGCCTGCAGCTCCAGATCCGGGATCCCGAGACATCCACCTCATTGTTGAGCCACAGGGCATAGCCGGTGACTCAGGTCGGGCACCACTCTGACCACGGTGCGCTCGATGTTGCCGCTACCGCGCAGGTCCTGGGGCATCAGCGGGTTGCGCCACAGGCTGCTGCGAACCCCACGCTGCCACTCGTGCAGCACGAAGCGGCCGTTGGTGACAATGCTTGCCCGGCTCTATCCAGGCTTCGCCGTGCTCCTCGACGGCCCACTGAGGCGTCGCCGCCAGCGTCCACATGGGCGTCATCGACAGAAAGTAGCTGGCCGGAAACGCCAGCTCGATGACCAGCGTGTCGTCCGCCGGCCCGGACCCCGATGGCCTCGACCAGTTCCGGCGGGATCGCAGCCGGATCTTCCGCGTACAGGACCTCTTCGCAGCCTTTAATCAGGGGCGCGACCACAGCGCTATAGTAGGAACCAACGTCGGGATCGCAGGCGCGCTTGATAGCGTATGCGAAATCGTGGGCCGTAACGGTGCGGGGCTTGCCTGCCTCGTCCAGCACTTGCCTCGTCTCGCCCGTGTCCGGGTCGTGGCGGACCCAGGGGATGTCGGTGCGCAGCTTGAAGGTGTAGACCAGGCCGTCGTCGCTGACCTGCCAGCTCTCTGCTACCTCGGGTACGAGCTCGAGCGTCTCTGGATCCCGGTCGGTGAGGTTCATGAACAGGTTTTCGATTTCGTCGAACGAGACCACGTCGCTGGCCAGTTGAGGGACATGGGCCGGGACGTCGGCATACAGCACGGCCTCGCAGCCCTTGATCAGCGGCGCTACCACGCTGCTGTAGTAACTGCCCAGGTTGGGATCGCAAGCGCGCTTGATGGCGTAGGCGAAATCGTGGGCCGTCACAAAGCGGGGGTTGCCCGCCTCGTCCAGCACCTGCTCCGTGTCGCCCGTGTCCGGGTCGTGGCGCACCCAGGGGATGTCAGGCCGCAGCTCGAAGGTGTAGACCAGGCCGTCGTCGCTGACCTGCCAGCTCGTAGCGGCCTCGGGCACGAATTCGAGAGACTCCGGGTCGCGGCTCGTCAAGCTGACAAACAGGTTCTCGACAAAGTCGATCGAGCCCGCGTCATCGGCCAATTGCGGATCAAGGGTGGAGATCTCTGTGGTACGATAGCCATCAAAGGTCACAGGCTCCTGCGACGCCGACGGCGATGGCACGGCCGTCAGAGCGGGCGACGGAGCCTGCTCTCCGGTAGATGAAAGTACTGCAGTCTCCCCCAGGACCGCCGGCTCCGGGGTCGAAGCGCAGCCGGCCAGTACCATTGCCGCCAAGATCAAGGGCAACCGCAAACTTGGGTATCTCCTCTTTATCATCTCTTCCTCTTTCCAGCTCAGATTCCTACTCGAAAGTCTCAGAGAAGCGCCGAGACCGGCCAGTGTTCAGTGACGAATGGCCAAGGGATAGTGGGCCATCCCATGTCCATCCTCCCCCATCCACCGCTCCTGCTTCCTCCCCTCAGTGCGGCTCGATGACCATGTCTTTCCAGAAGAACGCGCCCGACGCCGACCTGGGGCTGCTCCGGACCCATGGCTTGACCAGCATATGCACCCTCGGGTAGGAGAGGGGTAGGAGGGGCACCTGCTCGACCAGGACAAGTTCTGCTTGAGCGTACAGCGCCATCCGCTCTGCCAGGTCCATGGCACGCCGTGCCCGCTCGATGAGGGCAAAGTACTGCTCTTCGCGCCAGGCCGTGGCGCGCTGCACCGCCACGCGGAGGTAAGTATCCGGATCCGGGTAGTCAGGCCCCCAGGCCACCAGAGTCAGGTGAGGTGGAGCGTTGCGGACCCGGTTGATGAACTCGGCCCACGGTAGGACCTGGTAGCCGATCTCTACCCCCAAGATCTCATGCCACTGCGCCTGCAGGTGCGGGGCCTGGGCCCGGAACCCAAGAGGTGCCAGCAACTCCACCTCAGGGAAACCCCTGCCGCCAGAATATCCGGCCTCTGCCAGGAGTTGCCGGCCACGCTCTGGGACGTACGGCAGGGCGATACCCGCCGAGTGTCCCGGCATGCCAGGCGGCACAAGCCCGCCGGTAGCCGGCTGGTAGTAGCCGGCGGAGGTGACGTCGACCAGTCCCTCCCGGTCCAGTGCATAGGCAAAGGCCAGCCGCACCCGGAGGTCGTCAAAGGGCGTGCGTGTCAGATCAAAGGCCAGGTAGCGGGTTAGCACCCCGGGTTGCGTTATGTAGTCCCCTGCCAACCTCCGCCGTACCCGATCCGCCTCTTTCGGGTCGTCAACATCCAGCCCGATGATATCCAGAAGATCGGCCTCGTACATCTCGAGAATAGAACGCCAATCCCCTAGGAGACCCAGCGGCAGCTCCACTCGTTGGACGTTGCCGCCGAACCGCCCGTGGTACCGCAGGTTGCGCACAAGTACCAAGGAGTTGCCCCGCTGCCATGAATCCAGTCTAAGGGGCCCATTGGTGAGGATGTTCTCGGGCTCCGACCAGGCTGAGCCCAGTCGCTCAACGAGGTGGCGAGGAACCGGATACAGGGCGCTGTAGCTCAGCAGTGGCAGAAGGTATCCCGTCGGCGCCTCAAGCTCCACGGCGAGTGTGACGTCGTCAATGGCCATCACACCCAGGCCATCCGACTTGGAGACGTGTCTATTGTGGTATGCCTTGGCCCCCTTTATGTCGTATAGCAGGCTGGCATTTCGGGATTCACTCGCAGGAGCCAGCACGCGCTTCCAGGCGTAGACAAAGTCATGGGCTGTCACCGGCACCCCGTCACTCCAATAGGCATCAGCCCGCAGGCGAAAAACAACCCTGCGCCCATCCCGGGAGACCTCCCAGCTTGCAGCCACGTCAGGCACAACGCCACCGTCATAGGTGAAATCCACCAGCCCACTGAATAGTTGTTCAACGAGATCGAGGGAACCCTCGTCAGTCGCGAATGCTGGGTCCAGGGTCAGCGGGTCAACGCCTGGCTCCCTGAGGGCATGGGGTGCAGGCGGCAGCGAAGCGGCAGTGGCGGCCTCTTCCGCACGGCGCCAGAAGGCAAAGCCCTCGTCATAGGCCAGGCGGGCCTGCTGGAAGTCAAAGGCCGCATCGTGCGTCAGCCCCAACCGCATCAATGTGCGCGCCGCTTGCTCATCCTCTCCTGCCTCTTTCAGGGACACCAGCGCCCGCTGGTAATAGTCCGTCGCCTCCTGGAGGGCATAGGCAAGCCTCGCCCGATCCCCTGCCCGCAACAGGTACTCTGTCGCCTTCTCGACGTCACCGGCTCGCTCCCAGTGGTAGGCCAGCAAGCCCACCTGCTCCTCCACCCGCACGTGGAACAGTCGCTCTAGCGCCTCGGCCACCTGCCGGTGGAAGACACGCCGGTCTTTTATCAATAGTCCGTTGTAAGCTGCCTCCTGGGTCAGCTGGTGCTTAAAGATGTACTCCAGATCCGGCAGCCGCGCTCTCTCACGTATCATCTCTTCCCGCTGCAGCGTCTGCAGCTCAGCGTGCAAATCGCGTTCCTCATGGGCGAGCTGCGTCAGCACCCGGCACAGAAAGAGCCGCCCGATGACCGCCGCCATCTGCAACACCCGCTTCGTCTCCTCCTCCAGCCGGTCGATGCGGGCCGCCAACACCCCCTGCAAGGTGTCTGGGATTGCGATCTCGCTCACCTCCCGCGCCGCCAGCCAGCGACCTGTCCCTACCTCTTGCTCGATGGCTCCCTCATCGATCAAGGAGCGCAGTACCTCCTCCAGGAAGAAGGGGTTGCCCTCGGCCCGGTCCAGGATTCTCTCCTTAAGCTCAGGGGGCAGGCATTCCATCCACAGCAGGTTTCCCACCAACCGCCCACTCTCAGCCTCGGACAGGGGATCAAGCCACAGATCGGTGTGCCGCTGTCCGTGGTCCCGGGCAGCCGTTTGCCTCAACTGCCAGGACTTGTGCGACCGCTCCGGGCGGAATACGCAGACGATCAACAGCGCGTGCCCTTCGGTGACGGCCAGCAGCTTTTCCAGCAACTCTATCGACGTCGGGTCCGCCCAATGCAGGTCCTCCACGACAAGCACCAGGGACCTTTCCCTGGCCGCAGATGCAACCAGCGTCTCCACAGCGCGGAACGTGGCAGACTTGAGCTCCCGGCCATCCAAGTGGCTCAGCCTGGCCTCCGACTCTTTTTCCAGTGGTAGGGACATCAGCGCGGCCAGGAAAGGGTAGACCTCATCAGACTGCTCAGGGTACAGGGCCTGGACGCGTCCTCGCAGGGCATCCCCGACATCCACAGGACCGTCCCCCACGCGCACTCCCAGCAGCCCTCGCAGCAGATCGAGCCAGACAAGATAGGCCACGGAGCCACCGTAGGACAGACAGCGGCCCTCGACCCATTGGACCCAGCCTTGTGAAGGCTCCTTCGCAAGGCTTTGCTTGCGCAGCTCCGCCACCAGCCGTGACTTGCCGATCCCGGCTTCGCCTACGAGGGTCGCGATGCCGCCCGCCCCGGTCTGCAGGCGGTCCAGCGCCTCGGTCAGGGCAGCCAACTCTTCTACCCTACCCACCAGCGGAGAATCCAGCCCGGCGATGCCACGCAGCTTGCCGGGGGCATCCTCTGGCGCCAGCACCCGGTAGACGTCGACTCGCTCCATCCGGCCCTTGACCTCAATTGGCCCTAGGGCCTCCGTCTCAAATAGAGGCGCGACCAGTTTGTGGGTGGCCTCACTGATCAGCACCGTGCCTGGCTCCGCCGCCGACTCTATCCGCGCCGCCAGGTTCACCGCGTCGCCCATGGCCGTGTACTCGACCCGCAGGTCCGAGCCCACCTCGCCCACGACGACCAAGCCGGTGTTGATCCCCACCCGCACGTTGAACCCCTGGACCCCTCGCTCTCGCGCCAGACGCGTTGCATAGTCTTGAGCACCCGCGATTATGTCCAGGGCAGCGCGACAGGCCCGCTCCGCATCGTCCTCGTGGGCAATCGGCGCGCCAAAGAAGGCCAGGATGGCGTCGCCCATCAGCCGGGCCAGCGTGCCCTCGTAACGGGTTACGGGCTCGATGAGGACGTCAAAGGCCCCGTCCATGATCTCCATCACGTCTTCCGGATCGAGTTCTTCGGCCATGGCCGTCGAACCCTTGACGTCACAGAAGAGGATGGTTACCGTGCGCCGCTCACGGCCCACCTGGCCCCGCGAAGCCAGCAACCGCTCGGCGTACTCTTTGGGCACCAAGCCGTCTCAGGAGGCGGCCGCCGTTGGCCTCAGGCGCAGGCCGCGGTTCGCAGCCAGGGCTGCGCCAGTACCTAGGGCGGATGGGCAGCACGGTTCGCGCCGCAGTCAAGACAAAACCTGGCCTGGAGGGGCAGCTCAGTGCCGCACTGGGCGCAGATCAGACCAGCCTGGACCCGCACTTCAGGCAGAACTTGGCGCGTTCGGGATTTTCGGTGGTCGCAGCTCGCACACTGCATCTCAACCCTCCGATCTGCGTAGCGGTTTGTGCGAGATTATCGGTACAAAGACATCTCGCCTTTCGCGCCAGTCTTCGCCACGATAAGCGTGTGACGGTAGCGACAGAGGCCAGGTGTCCCTGGTTCTGGCCCAGAGCGAAGAACCCCTACTCGATTATAGAACAGATGAACAGATTTGTCAACTATTGCCTGCAGGCCACGTACCTTACGTACAGTTGTGGGCACCTCATCAGCGCAGGACCTGCTCGGTCCTGGCATCCGGCGCCATCCTCTCTCCTGGTCCATCGCCCGCCTGGCCTGCTGGCAAGGGCAATGATAGGCTCGTGGCGCCACGGTGGTTCCAGGTCCTGTCTGTCAAGTACCACAGACAGGCCGGAAATAGCCAGCGCCCGTTCGGCGCCGGGGACAGGCCAGGCCAAGCCGTCTCCAGTTGGATGTGGCACAGTTCGCCCTTATGTGGTAGAATACCTAGGCGGTGCCCAAACCGCGAGACTGTCAGACTAGGAGGAGGTCAATTGATGCTACGGGATCTGGTACTGAAGAACAGAAGCTACCGCCGCTTCCACCAGGAGGTCGCCATCGACACAGAGACGCTGAGGGATCTCGTGGATCTGGCCCGACTCTCCGGCTCCGGCAGCAACCAGCAAGCCCTCAAGTTCATGCTGGTCAACGACCCGCAGACCTGCGCCGTGGTGTTTCCCCGCCTGGGCTGGGCAGGGTTCATCAAGGACTGGCCCGGCCCGGGCGAGGGGGAGCGGCCCTCGGCCTACATCATCATCCTGGGCGATACCGAGATCAGCAACTCCTTCGGCGTCGATTGGGGCATCGCTGCGCAGAGCATCATGCTTGGCGCCGCGGAGAAGGGCTGGGGCGGCTGCATGATCGGATCCGTCAGCCGGAAAAACCTCCGAGATGCGCTGGACATCTCGGAGCGTTTCAAGATCCTGCTGGTCCTGGCCCTGGGCAAGCCCGCGGAGAAGGTCGTCATCGACCCAGTCGGATCAGATGGCAGCATCAAGTACTGGCGCGACAGCGACAGCGTGCACCACGTTCCAAAACGGTCTCTGGACGAGCTGATCGTCGGCTAGCCCTCAAGCGTGGCCGCGGCCCATATCCTGCGACAATGGAGGAGGCAGCATGGCGATCGAGATCCGCCCGGCAACCCCCCAGGACTATGATGACTTGTGCGCGCTCCTTGACCAGGTGGATGCCCTGCACCGCGACAACCTGAGTCACCTCTACCAGAAGCCACGCGGGCCAGCCCGAGGCAAAGACTATGTCCTGAGCCTGCTCGCAGACGAGGATGTGTGCCTGTTCGTGGGCGAGGCTGCCGGCGTCGTCGTCGGCTTTGTGCATGTTCAGGTGTGCGAGTCGCCGCCCATACCAATCTTTGTCCCACGACGATACGCGGTCGTGGACAACCTGGTGGTAGACCGGCACTTCCAACGACGCGGCCTGGGCCGGGCGCTCATGGAACAGGCGCATCGGTGGGCCGCAGATCAAGGCGCCACCGCAGTCGAGTTAACCGTCTACGATTTCAACGAAACGGCCCGCGCCTTCTACAAGAGCCTTGGCTACGTCGTCCAAAGCTCCCAGATGTACAGGCCTCTCAAGCAGGACTTGCCCTGATCGCGGCAGACCCCACAGGAAGCGGTGGCAGCATGGCGCTACGGTTTGCGTTCTTGGTTCTGCAAGAGCACCCTTATGGGCGCGAGATGTTGCGCATCCTCCTGGACCAGGGCTTTGTGCCGGGGCTCGTCATCGAAGAGGTCTCGGCCGTTGCCGACGAGGAGCGGGCCAAGTTCCTGACCCGCATCGCCGGCCAGCCGGTGCCACCGGCCACGGCCGAACTCGTCGCCGCTTCGGACATCCCCCGCCGGGAGGTGGCCAATCACAACGAATTCGCCTGTCGCCAGTACCTGGAGGCATTCCGCCCCGACCTCACCGTGCTGGGCGGTACGCGCATCCTGCGCCCCGACATCCTGGCCATCCCGCGCCTGGGCACGGTCAACGCCCACCCGGGGCTGCTGCCCTGGCTCCGGGGCTCCTCGTCGGTGGCCTGGGCGCTGTACAAAGATCTGCCGCTCGGTTCGACCACGCACCTGTTGGACGCGAGCATCGATACCGGCCCCATCATCCTGCGGCGGCGGTTGGCGGTCCGCCACGGGGACACCTACGAGCAGCTCGTCCGCCGCATGCTCACGCTCTCTGGCGAACTGATGGCCGATACGCTGGCACTGTTCCAGGCAGAAGGCGGTGGAAACACTCGGCCAGGACCCGAACGCCGGCGAAACCCTGCGCGTAATCCCAGCCGATCTGCTGGAAGAGGCCAAGGCCAAGCTGGCTCGGGGACACTATAGTCACTTTGTCGACGCAGGAGGAACGAATGATTGAACCAAGCTTTGAGTCAGGCCTGACCGCCGCCCTGGAAATGGACCGGCAGGACAACCTGGCGTCCTTCCGCGATGCTTTTGTCATAGACCAGCCGGACCTCGTCTACCTGGACGGCAATTCTCTGGGCCGCCTGCCCCACAAGGCGGCCGAGCGGATGCAAACAGCCGTCGAGGACGAGTGGGGCCGCGACCTGATCCGGAGTTGGAACGCCAATTGGTTCAGCGCCCCGGCCCGGGTGGGCGACAAGATCGCCCGCCTGGTAGGCGCCGGCCCGGGGCAGGTCGTGGTCAGCGATTCCACCTCGGTCAACCTCTTCAAGCTGGTCATGGCCGCGCTGGCCATGCGGCCCGACAGGCTGGGCATCGTCAGCGACGTACTAAACTTTCCCTCCGATCTCTACATCCTTCAGGGCTGCAGCCAATTGCTGGGCAATCGCCACCAGATCCAACTGGTTCCCTCGGCCGACGGGATCGAGCCCGACCTCCAGGAACTCTGGCAGACCATCGACGAACAGACGGCACTGGTGACCCTGTCCCACGTGTGCTTCAAGAGCGGCTACCTCTATGACGCATTGGCGGTGACCGAGCGCGCGCACGAGGCCGGCGCCCTGGTCCTCTGGGACCTGAGCCATTCCGTGGGGGCCGCGCCTGTAGACCTGGATCGCTGCGGTGTGGATCTGGCAATCGGCTGCACCTACAAGTACCTCAACGGCGGGCCCGGGTCGCCGGCCTTTCTGTACGTCAGCCACGACCTGCAGGAAGCCGCCTCATCGCCCATCTGGGGCTGGCACGGCCAGCGGTCGCCCTTTGCCTTCAACCTGGGCTATGAGCCCCTGGAGGGCGTGGGCCGCTTTCTGACCGGCACACCACCGGTCCTCTCCCTCCTGGCCATGGAGGCCGCCCTCGACCTGACCCTGGAGGCCGGCATGGACCGCATCCACACCAAGTCGGTCAAGCTCACTTCCTACCTGATCCACCTGGTGGACGCTGTGCTTGCCCCCCTGGGCTTCACGCTGGGCACGCCACGCGACCCCGGCCACCGCGGCTCCCACGTCAGCATCCGCCATCCGGAGGGCTACCGCATCAACCGGGCGCTCATCGAAGAGATGCAGGTTCTGCCCGATTTTCGAGAGCCGGACAACATCAGGCTGGGATTGGCACCCCTCTACACCTCCTTTGCCGAGGTCTGGCAGGCCGTGGATCGCATCCGATTGACCATAGAGGAAAAGCGCTACGAACGCTATTCGACAGCGAGACAGACCGTGACCTAGATGCGCGATTCGGATCTGCGCCATCCAGACCTCGGAGGTTTCTCACGCCCTTCCACAAGTCGAGTCGGAAGAACATTGGCCCGATCCTCGACTGTTTGGATACCCGGCAAAACCTCCGAGGTCTGTTCTCGATAAGGAAGGACACTCGATGGCTAATACCCCATTCGCAGAACTTGCCCAACTTGGCGAAGAACTGGAGGCGACAACCAAACGCCTCGAGATGTCGACGCTGCTTGCTGGCTTTCTGAGACAGCTCGCCCCAGAGGAGATCCCCCCAGCGGTGCGCCTGACCATCGGCCAGGTCTTTCCGGAATGGGACGGCCGGGCGCTGAATGTGAGCTGGAAAGTCGTCATCGCCGTCGTGGACAACCTGACCGATGCGGCCCCCCAGGTCCGGGAGGAGATCTGGGGCCAGGCGGCAGATGGGGGTGAGGCCGTGCGCCTCTTGCTCGAGCGCGCCCGCATACAGCCTCCTGAGGCGCCGCCGCTGACGATTTTGGGTGTGTACGGCACCTTCGAAGAGATCGCCGCGACGGCGGGCAGGGGCTCCCGGGCGCGCCGGGAGGCGCTCTTGCGCAGGGCTGCTGGTCCGGGCCACCCCCGTGGAGGCCAAGTACTTGGCCAAGATCATCTACCAGGACATGCGCCACGGCGTCAGTGAAGGCATCATGCTCGACGGCATCGCCAGGGCGGCCGGGGTCAAGGCCCCGCTCGTGCGCCGCGCCAACCAGTTGTGGGGCGACCTGGGTGAGGTGGCGCTTGTAGCCTTGACGGAAGGAGAAGCGGGCCTGATCAGAGCCAGCCTGCGCCTTTTCCGCCCCATCAAGCCCATGCTGGCCCATACCGCCGGCAGCCTCGATGAAGCAATGGAGCGACACGGTGGCGGGTTGGCCCTGGAGTACAAACTCGACGGAGCGCGGGTCCAGATCCACCGCCGGGGTGACCAGGTACGCATCTACTCGCGCAATCTGGCGGACGTCACAGCCAGCCTGCCGGACGTCGCCGCTGAGGTCCAGAAAAAGCTGGGGGCAGAGGAGGCCATCCTGGAAGGCGAAGCGCTAGCCGTGGACCATCAGGGGCACCCGCTGCCCTTCCAGCATCTCATGCGCCGCTTCCGCCGCACACGCGATGTGGCGGCGACGGTCGCCCAGATACCCGTCCATCTCCACCTTTTTGACGTGCTGTACGTAGATGGCCGGTCGCTGGTGGATGAAAGCAACGAGGCTCGATGGGCGGAACTGGAATCCGCTGCCGGCGGACTCGACCTGGTGCGCCGTATCCTGCCGGGTACCATGGAGGAAGGTAAGGCGTTCACCGACGAGGCTTACCGCGACGGCCACGAAGGGGTGATGGCCAAATCCCTGGACAGCACCTACAGTCCCGGTGTGCGGGGCAAGTCCTGGCTCAAGCTCAAACACGTCGTCAGCCTGGATCTGGTCATCGTCGCCGCCGACTGGGGCTATGGGCGGCGGCGAGGTTGGCTATCCAACTACCACCTGGCAGCCCGCGATGCCGAAAGCGGCGAATTCCTGGTCGTGGGCAAGACCTACAAAGGGCTGACCGACGTGGAATTCCAGGTCATGACCACACGCCTTCTTGCCCTGGAACAGGGGAGACGCGACGGTACCGTCTTTGTCCAACCCAGGGTCGTCGTCGAGGTTCTGTTCAACGAGATCCAGGAGAGCAACCGGTACCGGTCGGGCCTGGCGCTCCGCTTCGCCCGTATCGCCGGCCTCCGCGAGGACAAAACGCCGGCCGAGGCCGACACGATTCAGACGCTGCGCCAGCTCTACGACCAGCAGTTCCAATACAAAGGGCGATTGCCCTGATTTCGCAAGAGCCCAACGCCCACGCTTGGTTGAGGGACGCAAGGGCCTGAGCTGAAATCGTAACAGACCATGGACAAACCAGCAGGAGAGACAGAGGGTCTGGAACAGCCAGTATCCAGCCGGCGACGGGCGCAGTTGATCGGCGTCGTCCTGGCCAACGTGGCCACCCTTACCTGGGCCACCAACATGACGCTGGGCCGCTGGCTGCGCGACGACATTGGGCCGCTGACCCTGGCCGCGTCCCGGTTCTGTATCGCCTCTGTTCTCTTTGCCATCCTCCTCCAGGGACGGCCGGCCGAGGAGCGCAAGTTGGGTCCGGATCGCTGGTGGCTGCTGGCCATGGGTCTCACCGGCGTCGTCTTTTTCGCGCCCGCCCTGTACCTGGGCTTGCGTTTCACCACCACCGTCAATGCCACCCTGATCAACGGGCTGGGCCCGCTCATTACCGGGCTGCTGGCCGCCCTGCTCATCCAGGAACCCATGACGCGCCGCCAGGTCGGCGGCGCTTTCGTCGGACTGGCCGGCGTGTTGGTCTTGATCTCCGGAGGTTCGCTGCTGCTCTGGCGATCGATGGCCATCAATGCCGGCGATCTCATCATGGTCGGGGCGGTCGCGCTGTGGTCGCTTTATTCGGTCCTGGTCCGGCGCGTCATGCGGCAGAGATCGGCCCTGTCGGCTACGGCGCTCTCGACCTTTATGGCCCTACCCCTGCTGTTGATGGCCGCCACATGGGAGATCTACCACCTGGGGGTGAGGCTCAGCCCCCAGCTCGCTGTGGCCATCCTGTACATCGGCATCGCGCCGACCGTGGTTGGCTTCCTGTCCTGGAACGAAGCCATCCGCCGCCTGGGCTCCAGCGGCGCGATGGTCTTTTACAATACCCTGCCCCTTTACGGGGCGCTGCTGGGCATCATGCTCCTGGGCGAGACCGTCAGTTGGAGCTACCTGGTGGGTGGCGTTCTGATCATCGGCGGCGGGCTGTACGCAGCGCGGGGGCAACAGAAGTGACAGCCTGGTCGGCGGCAAGGACCCAGGGTACGCGTTGTTCTACGTGTACTGCAGTATGCACATTCACACCTGAAGCCACGACTTGCTCGCGCGGACCACAGTCCGCGCATTGGGACCTGGAGCCACGAGTCGTTCCACGCAGACGACAGTCTGCGCATTGGCACCTGGAGCCACGAGCTGCTATGCGCGGACCACAGTCCGCGCAGTTGTGCCAGGAGCGCTGGACTGCGATCCAGCGTGAGCCGAAATGGGATGGAGGATCATCCCAGAATAAAACGGAAAATCTGCAAAGGGAATGCTACAACCATGACAATGACTCAGACTCTCAAAGCCTATGATCTCCTGGATAGCGCACTGGTTACAGGGTATTCGGTAGCAAACGTACTCCGGGAACACGGACTGCAGGTCGAGGTGGTCCCTATCACAGGCCCAAACGGCTCCACCCACTTTGTCCGTGCCTTTGTGTCCGGTACGGCCGGCAAGCGAGGCGGCGGACCCGCCCCCACCCTGGGCATCATCGGCCGGTTGGGCGGGATCGGTGCGCGCCCCGCCGCCATTGGCCTGGTGTCGGACGGCGACGGCGCGGTCACGGCCATCGCCTGCGCCCTCAAACTGGGCGATATGGCCGCCGCCGGCGACCGGCTGCCCGGCGATGTCATCGTGGCCACCCACATCTGCCCGACCGCACCGGTCATGCCCCACGAACCTGTGCCTTTCATGGGCTCGCCTGTAGACATGGGCACCATGAACCGCCACGAGGTGCAGCCCGAGATGGACGCCATCCTTTCAGTGGATACGACCCGCGGCAACACCCTCGTAAACCAGCGGGGCTTTGCCATCTCTCCAACCGTGAAGGAGGGCTACATCCTGAAGGTGAGCCCCGACTTGCTACGAATTATGTCGACTGTCACCGGCCGTCCACCGGTCGTACTGCCCATCACGACCCAGGACATCACGCCCTATGGCAATGGCATCGATCACGTCAACAGCATCATGCAGCCGGCCACGGCCACCGGCGCTCCCGTTGTCGGGGTGGCCCTGACGGCCGAAACCGCGGTGCCGGGCTGTGCCTCCGGGGCCAGCCAGCCGGTCGACATCGAGGCGGCCACGCGCTTCTGCCTGGAGACAGCCAAAGGCTTTGGCCAGGGCGCCTGCAGTTTCTACGATCCAGAGGAGTTCGAGCGACTGGTCAGCCTCTATGGCTCGATGCAGCATCTGCAGACCCTGGGCAGCCCGCGATGAGTCCCTTGCGGGCCATTCCGGCTCCCGGCTATCAGGCAAGAATCCGTGTCCTGAGCCATAATCCAGCCCGGAAGAGCGCTCTGTTCCGTCAACGGCTGGAGTAGTTTGTCATTCTGAACGCAGTGAAGAATCTCACTTGCGCCCAGCCGAGATCCTTCGCTTCGCTCAGGATGACGTTATGTCTGGCTCAGGATCTCTTTCTCACGAAGAGGCACCCTGTACCATGGAACACTCAAAATGACGCATTCCCGAGGACCGAATTTCTTCCACATGGAGTGACCTGCCGGGCCATAGATCACCGGTAGTAGAAAGGATCACGATGGCAAAACGCTTCATACCAATCACTCTGCTACTGACGCTCCTTCTTCTGGCTGGCTGTGCCACAGCGGCGACGCCCAGCCCCGAGCCGTCGCCGACTCACCCACCACCGCCGACAGAGAGCCCCACCATTCTTCAGCAGGGTGCGCTGATCAGTGAAGTCCTGCCAGGTGTGGTCGGCACCAACAACAACCTGGAATTCATCGAGCTGTACAACGCCGGGACCGAAGCGCTGGATCTGAAGGGCTGGTCGCTGTGGTACCGCCTGGATGACAAGCAAGCGGAGCAACAGATCTACGCCTGGGACAGTCCGAGAGACGTGCCCGGCCATGGCCATTTTCTCATCGTACGCTCCGGGCAGGATGTGGGCAACCTTGGCGATGCCGAGTTTGACCTTTCACTCTATGAGAAGAGGGGAGGATTGGCGCTGCGCAACGCTGAAGGCGAACCCGTGGACACGCTCGTTTGGGGTGCGGGCCCTTCCGATTATGTCACTGGCTCTCCTGCCGAGGCGCCCGCCTCGGGCGCGAGCCTGGAGAGACTGCCAGGGGGTTCCGCCGGCAACGGCGCCAGCACTGGGAATGATGCTGCTGACTTTGCCCTCAACGCAGTGCCGAGTCCCCAGAACAGTGGGGATCCCGTCAGCCCCCTGCCAGATCAGTATCTGATCATCGACTTGGTAGCGCCAGAAAGCATTGAACCCGGGAGCGAGATCAACTATGCCGTCGAGGTCCAGAACCTCACCGCTGGGCCGGTCCACGATGTTCGCGCCAGGATTCCCATTCCCCCTGGCTTTGAGGTTTTGTCGATGCCTGCTGGGGCAGGCAAAAGCGAGGGCTGGATCGAGTGGCCCATCCCCGAACTGGGCGCCGGCGCTACCCAAACCGGCAAGATCATACTTCAGAGTCCCTGGACCTATCTCCGTACCCTGGTCAGCGGCTATTATGTCCAGGCCGGCGATTGGGTAGACAGGGTCTACGGCCCGATCCGGCCGCTGGCCGTGGAGGGTGGGGCCATCCCCATTGGTACGGCTCGCGCGCTCACGGGCGAGACCGTTACCGTTGAAGGCGTGGCCAGTATGTACACCGGCGGCTTTTACGCAGGCAGCACCGGCACCAAGTTCTACATGGAGGACGACTCGGGCGGAATCCAGGTCTATTGCCCCGGTGGCGCCGACCTGGTCAGCGTGGATGTGGGCGACCGGGTGCGGGTCACGGGCCTCATCGAGGCCTATCGCGACTCTGTCGAGATCGTCCCCGCCGTATATCCGGACGACGTTGAGGTCGTCGAACAGGGAGGCAGCGAGCCGGTTCCCTTCCCGGCCACGCTGCCGCAGGCCAGCAGCGACGAATCCCTACTGGGCCGCCTCGTCGAGGTAGAGGGAACCGCGGGCCGTATCGAAGAGTTCAGCTACAGCTACGAAGTCGATCTGCTGGACCAGGAGGGCCATGCCCTCCTGGTCTACGTTGACAAGGAGACCGGCGTCACCACCGAGCCCATGGACGTGGGCAGCCTGTACCAGATCACTGGCGTTAGCGAGCTGTACAACGGTAGCTGGCAGCTCATGCCCCGTTTCCAGACCGATCTCGGCGAGATCTTTCCGCCAGAGCTGATGCTGGACATGGCAGCCAACAACAGTGCCCTGCCCGGGGGAATCATCACCTATACCCTGACCGCCTTCAACCACACGCAGGCGCCTCTGACAGGCGTCCAGATTCAGGCTGTTCCACCGACCGGCGGGGTAGCCATCTCCGGGATCCTGGATGGGGGCGAGCGAACAGATAACAGCATCATCTGGACCATTCCCGAGCTGGCCGCCGGGGGAGGGTCCGCGACAGTCCAATTCCTGGTCAGCGTTGATGCGGACGCCAGCGGCCAGATCCAGGTCCCAGGGGCAGTGGTTACGGCCAGCGAATGGCCGGAACCGGTCCACACTCATCCCACCCTGACCTTTGTCGGCAGCGGCGTACCCATCTGGGCCATCCAGGGCCCGGGCGTCGCTTCGCCCTACGCGCGCCAGGAGGCGACCACCGAAGGTATCGTCATCGGCGTCTTCCCGGGCCTGGGCGGGTTCTGGATCCAGGAAGAGGAGAGCGACGACGATCCGGCCACGTCTGCCGGCCTGTTCGTACTGACCCAGGATCTGGAGACGCCGGTCGAGCTGGGCGACCTTGTCCGAGTCACCGGCAGGGTCCGGGAGCTGTCGGGCCAGACGATGCTTGACGTCTCTGACTCGGGTGATATGACCGTTCTGACAACGCGCAACCTGCTGCCGGCAGCCGTCGAGCTGGACCCGCCCCTGGACAAGGCGGAGTCACAAGTCTACTACGAAGCGCGGGAAGGCATGCTGGCCCAGGTCACGGCTCCGGCCGTGGCGGTGGGGCCGACGACCAAGTACGGCGAGACGGCGCTGGTTCGCAGCGACCGCGAGATCGAGCGGGTTATGCGCGGCGACCCAACCGGCATGTTGATCTTTTTCGACGACGGCTCGGAGGCCACCCACTTGGACGCCTCCACGCTGGCTTTTGGCCTGAGAACGGGCGATTTGCTCAGCGCCGTCGAAGGCCCGCTGGCCTACACCTTTGAGAACTACAAGATCGAGATCATCTCGCTGCCGGTCATCACGTCGACAGCCACGGCACTCCCCGCGCTGCAGCCTCCCGGCCCTGACCAATTCAGCATCGCCACCTTTAACGTGGAGAACCTGTTTGACGCCAACTCACCGCATCCCTCAGATCCGCCGATACCTAGCACGCGCCAGTACAAAGCGGACCTGGGCAAGACGGCGGAGGCCATCAAGGCCATGGGCTCGCCGACCATCGTCGCGCTGCAGGAGGTGGAAAACATTGGCGTCCTGGCCGACCTGGCCGAGCAGGAGGCCATCGCCCAGCTTGATTACCAGCCTTTCCTGCAGGAGGGTACCGACAGCCGGGGCATCGACGTTGCCTACCTGGTCCGCGGCGACCGGGCCACCGTCAAGGGGACGGCCAGCTACCCGGCGCCGGAAGGCCTGACCAGCCGGCCGCCGCTGGTCATCACCACGACCCTACACCTGGAGACGGGGGATACCACGGTCTATGTCATCAACAACCACTTTACCTCCATGTCAGGCGGAGAGAAGCCGACCGAGCCCCGCCGGACGGCCCAGGCCGCGTGGAATGTTGACCTGGTGGAGAGGATCCTGCGCAGCGATCCGGCCGCCCGTGTCGTCATCCTGGGCGACCTGAACTCCTTCTACGACTCACCGCCGCTGAACGTTCTGCGCGAGGCAGGACTGCGGCACGTCTACGAATTCGTCGAGCCTGACCGGCCTTACTCTTATATCTACCAGGGCGAATCCGAAACCCTGGACCATATCCTGGTGACACCTTCGCTGTACGACCGCCTTGTACAAGTTGAGGCCCTTCACATCAACGCCGACTACCCTCTCCCGACGCCGGGTGATGCATCCGCCCGCGGCTCGTCGGACCACGATCCGATCGTCGCCATGTTCTCGTCTGACTAGAACAAGACCTCGGAGGTTTTTCTCAACCTCTGAGGTCTGGGAGGCACAGACTACGGGGGTGCCAAACCTCCGGTTCGTCGAACGCCTCTAACGTCCAGGAGGTACAACTGTGTCCAACGCCAACAGCTTTCGCGAGATCTATGCCCGGGTTGACGATGAAACGGCCCGCTCCCTCCAGGCGTTTCGCCGCGATCCACCGATCAAGCAGCTCTCTATCGATGGCGGCATCTGGGATTATGTCACTTTGGGACACGGCGACCAAACCATCCTGTTTCTGCACGGCATGGCGGGAGCCTACGATATCTGGTGGCGGGTCCTTGAGAGCCTCAAGCACCGCTATCAGGTCCTGTCCCTCACCTACCCGCCGGTCGAGGGACTGGAGGCTCTGGCCCGCGGGATCGAGGGCATTCTGGACCAGGAGGGGATCCGTAAAACAAACATCGTGGGCAGCTCGCTGGGCGGCTACCTGGCCCAGTACCTGGTAGCCAGGGTTTCCAACCGGATCAGGCGGGTGGTCTTTGCCAACACATTCCCACCCAACGACGTCATCGCCGCCAACACCCGGCTGGCGGGCAGGTTCCTGCCCTTCCT
Organism: uncultured Chloroflexia bacterium; assembly: GCA_963700285.1. Classification (GTDB taxonomy): domain Bacteria; phylum Chloroflexota; class Anaerolineae; order JAAYZQ01; family JAAYZQ01; genus CAWANP01. Next base: position 187,563 of record CAVOXA010000014.1, read on the forward strand.
GCCCGGCCCGCTGCTGATGTACGGCCTCAGGCAGAATACAGAGAAGCGGCTCTACCCCGCGTCGGGCAATTCAGAGCTCCTGCGGGCCTATCTGCTGGAGCAGTATTCAGGGGCCATGAGCAAGGCCCAGTTCCTGGCCCGCTACCGCTGCGTGGTCGATCCTTTTGAGGCCCCCAATCCGGAGGAGCTGGGCATCCCAGTCCTGATCCTGGAGGCAGACAACGATCCACTGGTGGAAAAAGCCCTGCGCGACATGCTCAAGGAGACCTATCCTTCGGCGGTCGTGCACACTTTGCTCGGAGTGGGCCACTTTCCCTACTTGAACGTGCCTGGCGTCTACACAGACCTGTTGAGAGGATTCTTTGCCGGCGAGTCGGGATGAGCAGGGCGGCCCTGGCCATGACGCGCGTCGCGGCCGGCGGACAGGAGCAGGCGGCCGCTCCGGACCCTAAAACGACAGGGCGACTGTCCCCCCACGCTCCAGAACTGCTGGCCATAAGCGATTCCTACCCCGCCCCGTTGGGCAGCGCCTGGGGCCGCATACAAGTCCTGGGCGCCTGGCCAAGCCCCATGGCACGCCATCGTCCCTCAGGGCGCAGGACTGGGCATAACCGGCGCCTGCCTCGAGAAACACCCCGGGCGGCGGTGTCGCCTGCCCTTTGTCGTTGCGACCCCAGCATACAAGGCTGCCGTCGGCCTTGATGGCACAGGTGTGCTCGGTGCCCGCCGCAACCCTGCCGGTGATGGAGGCCAGGCTGGTCGCCTCGCCAACCGTGCGCGGGCCCCCTGCCCACGCGACCTGTGGCCGGAACATGACAAGGATGGCCACACCAGCCAGCATCAGGGACAGGAGGAAACCTGTCCGAAACAGGCTCATACCAAGATGTACACCGAATTGTGATTGGGGGTTACCGCGCTTGACTCCTGCCCCTCCGGATCGGTGCGCTCAGCCTCCATCAGGGCTGGGGAGGCCGACGGTCCAGTACCGACCTCCCCACGGTGTTGCGGGTTCAGATCCGGCCGATCAACCGGTGGACCGATACCCTCAGCGCCGCAACAGAGGCAGGAAGGCCCGCGCATGGCCCACCAGACGCCCCCGGATCTCATAGTCAGGCCCCGGGCCATTCATCCTCGTAGGCCACCAGGCAGGGCCCGGAGGGAGCACAGGCCACTTCCGGGACCTTTTGGGCCAAAGCCGAGTTGTCGATGGGGAATTGGGTCCCCACGGGCGCATTCGAGATCGGGCTGACCACCCGGCCATAGACATCCCAGGCCGGATAGGCGCCGCCGATGTGCCGCCACGGGACCAGATAGCGCCCGCCGTCGCCAAAGGCCACCGCAGGCTCGACGCGCTTCATTCCGGTATCGTGGGCGATGTTGATGAAGGGCTCAAGCCCGCCATCGCCGCGAACCCGCCGGCCCCAGACGCTGTAAAGACTCGCCCCATGATCCTCATTCCAGACAGCCATGTATTCGTCTGAGCCTCCGGCCAGGGCAACGCCATCCTGCGGCGGGAAACCGGTGGGGCTAAGGTAGAACTCGGAACCCAGCCAACCCATGTTAAAGCTGGTCCGCCGCCCGACTATGTCGCCGCCCGCCGTGGGTGGGCCCTGGAAGGTATAGGCAATCAGATACTCGTTGCGCGCCCGGTTGTAGGCGACGTCGGGCAGCCGCCGCACCTGATTGGCTCCCCCAGCGATGTTTCGCCAGGTTTGCAGCGCGCCAGTGCTGGCACGGACCCGCCGGGCCTCGATATCGCGCCGGGTGGGGCCGAGGTCCTTTTCGTATACCACCAGAAACTCATCCGCCTGGGCGCTGCAGGCCACAGCGGCATACCCGTCCTTGTCATAGTCAGGGTCGATCTGAACAAATGTCCCGGGCTCACCTGACCCTTTGAGCAGCTGGCCTTGGATGTCCGTGTCGGTGGCACTGAACTCGTAGGTCCACACCACCAGGTAGTTGCCGCTCTTGGGACAGTAGGCCACGTCGGGCCAAGTGTACCGCGCGTTCACCTTGTGCCCCACCGCAAAGGCCGGGTCCCTGAGCGATCCGTTGCCTGCCACCCGCCGGCCAAAGATGGCCACTTCGCCCCCGTGGATGTGCTGCTCCCAGACCACCAAGTACTCGTTGAGCCGCTCGTTGTAGGCCACCGACGGGTTCTGGTTTTCCAGCCCGTCAACCTGGATTTGGATAAAGTCACCCATCGGCGGGGCGGCAATCGCCGCTGGAACTCCGACTGCGGTCACGCTTTTGCCGTCTTCTCCAGGCTGGGCCAGTGCTCCCCCGCTGGCCACAAACAGAGCCACCAACAAACCCAATAACGTGCCCTTCAACCAGTGTGTGCTCATCATGTTCCCTCCTCTCTCTACTTGTACTCTTGCTTTTGCCTTCGCAGGCTGACAGCCAGGCTGGCGCCGCACCGGCCCGGGTCTACCACTGAAGACCACTTGTCTGCGCCGCGCACCTCAGGCAGCCCGCCACCGTGCCGAACTCGGCCATCCAGAAGACACCGCCCCCAGGGTACGGCACTGTCGGCGGCAATGTCGCCCTGCGGTACATTGCACTGAACGGGAATGTGGGATGGGAGCCAACGGGCACCGTACGCCGGAGCTGTATGGTCTTTGACGCGGTGGCTGCCTTGACGGGCATAGATGGCCTGAGACCACCTGCAAGCCGTCAGCGCCTGGTTGCGGGGCAGATCGTTGGGCCAAGCCCACCCAATCTGTTGGCGGATGGTGGCCGGGCAGGGCAGCCGGCCGGTTGGCCAGTGCCTCATTCGGTCCATCTTGCGGATGCACAAACGGCTCACACTACCAACCTCCCTCTGCGAAAGCGCCGGGAGATGATCCAAGGAGACGTTCAGGCGCTGTTGGCCTGCAACATCTCTATCACAGTACCGTTGTCCCCGCTGCCCGGTGTGCGTGGTGTGTGCCTGCTCCGCAGACCACCCTGCGGGTCCGGGCGGGATCCGTGCTATATTGACTGGTGCGTCCCTATTGTAGCACAGGATCCAGTCCGGGGCAAGTCGCCCCGGCTGAGACCAGGCAGCAGAGACTGCGGAGGTCCGCTCTGCGCCTCACGCGCCGCCCGTGATCCGCGATCCCTACCTGTCCTCCTCCATGATCCGGATGGCGGCCTGGGCCAGATCCTGGCCGGCAATATCGGGGCGCGGCGAGAGCGAGCCGAAGACCATCCCGGGGCGGGCAACGAAAGCGGCGGCGCGTCCGGCCCCCATTGCGCCGGCCACGTCCCGGTCGCAGGCGGCGATGAGCCGCATGTCCCCCGTCCCCACGCCCAACTCCGCCGTCGCGTAGCGATAGAATTCGGCGGCAGGCTTGAACGCTGCACTGCATCGACGGAGAGAACTCGTTCGAAATCGCCGGCCAACCCGGCGTGGGCCCCAGTTGGGCCTCGGCCACCTCCAACGTCGAGTTGGTGAGGGTGGCCGCGCGGAAACCCGCGTCCTGCAAGCTCGCCAGGCTGGCGGGGGCCTCGGGATGGCGGGTGTTTGGGTACTTGAACCACAGACACACGGGAACACAGTGAAACCCATGGATTGGCTGGACGTGGTGCGCTCTGCGCCTCTGGCTGGGGCTGGTGCCGATTCCCGGTAGCGCTTGGCAGGCAGGCACGGCCTATGCTTTGCTCAGATTGTATTTCATGATCCCGGCGTGCTTGCCTCCCTTGGTGCGCTCCAGGGCATAGACATCGCCCGCGGGGCCCCGCGCCTGGTCGGCAACCTGATGGATGGCCGCCACGTCCTCGCCGTCCAGAGAAAAGTCAAAGAGGTGCAGGGTATCGGGCAGGTGGCCGGCGTGGCGCGCGCCGACGATAGCTGCGGCGACCCCGGGCTTTTGCAGGACGTAGCGCGTGGCCACGGCGGCGATACTGACCCCATGCTTACCGGCCACCTCGCGCAGCACAGCCAGCAGATGCTGGAACAGGCCCCAGCCACCAAACTCGTCGACGATGAGCATGTACTTGGTCAGGGAACGGTTCTCGAAGGGCGGCTCTGGTTGAGGCACGCCCAGATAGCGGTCCGAGAGAAGACCTCCGGCCAGGGAGCCATAGCAGAGTAGCGAGATGCCGTGCCGCGCACAAAAGTCAACCATAGCCGGTTCGGGGCGGCGGTCGAGGACCGAGTACTGGACCTGGTTGGAGACCACTGGCACGCCAGCGTCCACGATCTGAGCGAGTCGAGGAACGTCAAAATTGGTCAGGCCAACCTGCTTGATCTTGCCCGCGCGCTGCAGGTCGTAGAGATATCCCGCGACCTGCACATAGCCGGGCACCTCATAGTCCCACCAGTGGAACTGGACGAGATCCAGCCGCTCAACACCCAGGCGCCGCAGAGAGCGGTCGATGGCCCGCTCCACGCCATCCCTGCCCAGCGACGGCAGCGCGTCGAGATCGGGGACATACTTGGTGTGGACCTGCACCGCGGGTAAGGCGCCCTGGCAAAAGCCGTCACGGTGCCGGCGCAGAAACTCACCGATGAGATCCTCGACCCCGGTATAGATGTCGGCGCAGTCAAAGGTCGTGATGCCAGCCTCCACATAGAGGCGCATGTCAGCGAGGGCCTGCTCACGCTGGACGCGGCCGTGGCCACCGGCGAGCTGCCAGCCGCCCTTGATGACGCGCGAGATGCTGTACTGGGGTGATAGCTGGGTTCGTTCCACGGTTGCTTGGCTCATGGTATCCGTCCCTGATCGAGAGAGATGCTAGCCACGAACTGCACGAATTTCGCGAAAAAGGGCGAAAGGCTGGTTGATTATACCACAAGGGATGGGCGCGGTCCATGTACCACGGAAGGCAGAAACTTGACGGGCCGGCGGAGTTGTGGTATAGTTGGCCGCGTACTGGGGGCGTGGTGTAGTGGTTAACATGCCGGCCTGTCAAGCCGGAGATCGCGGGTTCAAATCCCGTCGCTCCCGCCAGTATGTCAACTCCTGGGCTTTTTGGGGCCCGGGAGTTTTGCGTTTGGCTACCCCCAGGATAGCACTGATGCGCCGGGCCAACTGATAGCGACCACCGGATCGACACTTGGCCTTGACCTGGGGTGAGGCTGCCAAGTCCTGCCAGATGTTGCGTCTCGGCCTGGCAAACCGCTCGATTTTGCCGAGCAATCAAGCAGGGCCAGCCGGATCTGCCCCCGCAACACCGCCCGCTTGCCAGGTCTGAACAAGGGGAAAATCGCGCCAGGCCAGGATGCCGACCCGAGCGATCTAGACACAGAATTGGAACTGCACTATACTGTTGCTGCAGGCCAGATTATGTACCAGCAGACTGCACGGGCCATGAAGGAGAGAATACGGGAGGACAACGATGAACGGAGTGAACCCTGACTTCAGCCGCATCACAACCACGCTCGAGCATGAAGAGCCGGATAGGGTACCCCTTGCGGAAGTGGTCGTCGATTATGAGATCATGAGCCAGTTTCTGGGGCGCACAGTGGCGGATGAGGATGTCGCCGCTCAGGTGGAGTTCTGGACAAAGGCCGGCTACGATTTCATCCCGCTCACAGTAGGCGTCATGCGCCCCGGGGGCATTACGAAGGACTCGCAGATCTCAAGAGTGGTCAAAGAGTTCCTGCTGCGGGATGGGCAGGAGGCCGTCGCCAACGGCGACTGGAACATCTGGGCCAAGCCGCGCATCCACACCGAGGCCGACTGCGAGGCATTCCCCTGGGAAGCCTTGGCCCAACTAGATTTGAGAAGGTTCCACGAGGTTCAGACGTACCTTCCAGAAGGGATGAAGATCATTGCCACTTCCGGCAAGATTTTCACAACTGCCTGGATGCTCATGGGTTTCGAGAATTTCGCCCTCAGCCTGAAGCGCAACCCAGGGTTCACGCGGCGGGTCATCGAGCAAGTGGCGCAGATCCAACTGGATGGCATCAAGGCCATCTCGACGATTCCCAATGTCGCTGCCATTTGGGCCGTGGACGACGTGACATGTGGCACCGGGCCCATTATCAGTCCCAGGGATCTTCGCCGTGAGCTGTTTCCTTGGTACGAGGAATTTGGCCGGTTGTGCCACGAACACGCTCAGTATTTCTTCTTCCATACGGATGGTGTGTTGTGGGACATCCTGGAAGACCTCATCGCGTTGGGCATCGACGCCTTGCACCCCATCGATCCCACCTGCATGGACATCGTGGAGGTGAAGGAAAAGCTGCGCGGAAGGGTGTGCATCATTGGCAACATCTCCAACCAACTCCTCGAGGAAGGCACACCTGAAGAGGTTTCCGAGCTCGTCAAGCTGCGCCTGCGCACGGTCGCACCTGGGGGCGGCTACTGCCTGGGCAGTGGGAACTCGGTACCCAACTGGGCAAGGATTGAGAATTACAGAGCCATGATTGACGCGGGCCTCAAGTATGGCCGGTATCCAATCCATATCAGATGACTGGGCTGCAAGAGATGTTGGTTAGGCCAATCGGGAGATAGGATGAGATTCCTTTTTATTGCTGCCACTATCGTGGTACTTTTGCTCACCGCATGTGATGGCCCCGAAAAGCCCACTGCGGGAATTGGTCCTGAAGATACCCCAATTGAGACACCTGACATTGCCGAATCATCTCCCTCTGCTGCGCCACTGACTCGGAAAAGTCATGGAAACACCCTCATTGAGTCACCAGAGTATACTGGTGTCGTTTTCTCTGAGAATCGAGCTTCGGAGTTTAGCTTCTTATTTGACAGAGCTTCCACTGAATTCTGGGAGCCATCAATCAACGACGTCTCAAGAGCTGAGAAGTGTATCAGACAGCATCTTGTTTCTGTGCAGCAGGACCCGAATGATTACCAGAAAGAGCATGCTGCATTCATCTTGGAAAACCTTGGCGAATACCGGCGCCAATACGTAGGGATTGTTGTCGATGGTGAGAAGCGCATCTGGTGCAACGCGTTCTTCTTTGATGATTCATTCCCAGATTGGGAGCGTGATCCAGTTTACGTACTTGACGGGGGCAATCAATTCTGGCAGATCGAATATGATCTGCTCAAAGATAAATGTGTAAACTTCTACGTTCATGGAGAGGCATAAGTCTATGTCCGACAAGCCGTCCCGGCGGACTCAGACCCTTGCGGGGTTACGCCGCTGAGCTAGGCATCAGCGCGGGAACAAGGCGAGATCGATCCCTGAATGGCAAAGAGAACAAACACCCTCCGTCGCCTGGCTGTCCTATACGAGTCCGATCCAGTGAGGAGACCTTGGCTGTGGCGGCAAAGCCGCAAAAGCCTCTATGTCTATTGTAGTTGGGTCTTTATGAAATCCAACGTCTGCTCAATGATCTCGGCTGATCTCGGATGTGATCTCATGGTTTCTTCAAACTCATGCCGTCCTTCTTCGAACTCGACCAGGGTTATGTCCATATCACTGGCCAACCCGACATCAAGAAAGTGATCGATGGAGTCGTTCACATAGCGCAGCATGGGCTTGCGACCGCCGCGAACGATCAGCAGCGGCAGATCCGTACGCATCTGCGCGACATCCTCTAGTTCGGCTGCATAGCAGCCGGACCGCGAACACATATCGTTGATCCCATCGCGGAATCTGTTGTCAGGGGTCAGCATCTGACCATAGTAGAATACGGCGAATTTGAGAAAGCCCCTGCCCTCCTGCATGGCGAAGGACATGGCCGTGGGGCTATTGTCCGCACAGGACCATAGGCCGATACGATTCGGGTCCATGTGATGGAGGTGCCCATTCTCCTGGATCCAGGCCACCACGGCCTCCAGGTCATCATACTGCTCGGTCTGATAAGTGATCGCGATGAGCCCGGACGCGGCTACCAGCCTGCCCCAGGAGACATATTGGCTCATCTCCTTGAGCGGCTCGGAAATGTAGGGTGCCCAGTCAGGGTAGCCCATGACAAAGATCACGACCGGCAGGGTGTCGCGCCCCTTTGGACCCGGCGGGTTATAGACATCCAGAGGCAAGAGCGAGCCATTTGCCGAGGGGTAATTCAGGTGCGTCACGACGATCTCATCCATCCCTGGGAGACTGAAGGCCAGCGAGTCAACGGGCAGATCACTGTGCGATGCCGGTGTGGGTGGTGGGTAGGGTACTGGTTGGCGCGGGGGTATTCGTTGCCGGAAAGCTTGTGGGTGTGGGTGTAGGTTGGGAAGTACCACATGCCACGAAAAGCAGGGTGACCAGTATACAACCAATCAACTTCGGTAGCAGTTCCTTGCGATCCATCGTACCCTCCTTAAAGTCGTTGTTCGCTACAGAAACAGACAGCAGTCACACGAGCAGCATGACACAAAGTATCGAGTATCCCGGCTGTTGAGGCGTTGAGAGGGCGGGAGACCCGCCCTCAGTACGACCTGTCTTGGGCAGAATCTACGTCGGAGGGCTCGAGAGTCTGTCGTCTCAAGAATAGAAACAGATCGTCCAGGCTGGCAAAGCCTTGGCTCTCGCCAGTGCGTGGGCTCTCCAGGGATGCCCTCCAGCCGGTTGTGCCCTCGCCCTTCACCTGCCACAAGCGCAGCAGGTAGGCGACGTACCTATGCTGCGGTTCAGTCACAATAACCACCGCTCCGGCCCTCTCTATCTCGCACGTCCTAATACCTCATTCAGCTCGACACTCCAGTCATAGTGTAGCAGATGATCGCGTGAAAAGCGCGTGAGCTGAGCTTGGCCCAATTGCCTTCTGTTTGAGCATGCGCTATAATGTATTCACGAACCGACGATTTCCAGGTGGTGCGGCAAGATGGTCCGTCTATCCATTCGCCTGCTGGGTCCGGTTCAGGTCAGTTTGGATGACCAACCGATCACCCGCTTTGAGACGAAAAAGGGCCAGGCGCTGCTGGCCTTTCTGGCGGTTGAGGGTGACCAGCCGCACGGCCGGGCAGCACTGGCCGAGATGCTCTGGCCTGGCCGGGCAGAGGGCGCGGCCCGAGCAAACCTGCGCCATACCCTGGCCAAGCTCCGCACCGCCATCGGAGACCGCGAGGCCCTCCCACCCTTTCTGCTCATCGCCCGGGACACCACCCAGTTCAACAAGGCCAGCGACGCCTGGGTCGATGTCAGTACCTTCTCCGCGCTCTTGCAGAGCGCACAGGCCAAGACGCCAGCAAGCGGCAGGCAGACGATCCACCGGCTGGAAGAAGCGGTCAAACTGTACCGTGGCGTTTTTCTGGAGGACGTTTCGGTCCCCGATAGCGCTGCTTTTGAGGAATGGTTGCTGCTCAATCGCGAGCGATATGGCCGCCTGGCTTGGGACGCCCTGCACCTGCTGGCCGAACGATACGAGCAGATTGGGGAAACCGAACAGGCGCTGGCCCATACCAGGCACCAGGTAGAGTTGCAGCCGTGGCAGGAAGAAGCCCAGCGACAGTTGATGCGCTTGCTGGCCGTCACCGGCCGCCGGGCTGGCGCACTGGCGCAGTACGAAGCTTGCCGGCGCGTCTTGGCCGAAGAGCTGGACATCGAACCGGAAGAGGAAACGATCGCTCTGTATGAGCGCATCCGCGATAGAGCCAGGTTGCTCCCTTCGTATTCGACCCCGCCGCATGGTCTGCCGGTGCCCCCTACTCCCTTTGTCGGACGGGAAGCCGAACTTGTCGAAATACAAGACCGCCTGCTAGGCCCAGATTGCCGGTTGCTGACCCTGGTCGGCCCCGGTGGCATCGGTAAAACACGCCTGGCTCTGGCGGCCGGTACACTGATTGCCGGAAGGCAGTACTTTGGGGAGTTCGACCGGGCGGGGACGGCATTTCCCCAGGGCATCGTCTTTGTGCCACTGGCACCCTTGGGTTCAGTAGGAGACATGGTACCTGCGATTGCTGATGCCTGCCAGGTGCGATTCGAAAGAGGGCAAGAACAGCTATTCGACTACTTGCGCAAAAAGCGGCTTTTGCTCATTATCGACAATCTGGAGCACCTGCTAGACGGAGTTGGGCTGCTGGCTGAGATTCTCCGTACTGCTCCAGGCGTCAAGATATTGGCCACATCACAGGAGCGGTTGCGATTGCAGGGTGAGCACGTGTTTCCTGTTCCAGGGCTCGTGTTTCCAGAGCAGGAACCCACACCGTCTGCCCTGGCAGGCGTGGATGTGGACACCTACGTGGAGGCATATCCAGCCATCAGGCTGCTGGCAGAGAGTGTGCGTCGTATCCAACCGGCGTTTGCACCCGGCCCCGACGACCTGGCCGTGCTGGCGCGTATCTGCCACCTTTTGGATGGAATGCCCTTGGCCCTGGAACTGGCTGCATCCTGGACTGATGCGCTCTCTTTGAATGACATCCTTGTCGAGACCCGGCAGAGCTTGGATTTCCTACAGACGGAGTGGCGTGACATTCTCCGACGCCAACGCAGCGTCCGTGCTGTCTTTGACACATCCTGGCGGCGGCTTGGCCAGGCAGAACAGGCGCTCTTCCCTCAACTCTCCGTCTTCCGGGGTGGCTTTACGCGGGTGGCCGCAGAGGAAGTGGCGGCAGGCAGCGTTGGGACAGGGCTCTTCGCCCGCCTGTTGTCCAAACTGGTCCACAAGTCGTTCATCCAATACGACCAGACCAGCGACCGATTCCAGGTGCACAGATTGTTGCGCCAATATGGGGCAGAAAGACTGGCTCAGGATCCAGTCCACGAAGCAGAGGTACGGGATCATCACAGTTCCCACTTCTGCGGCTGGCTGGTCGAACAGGAAGCGAACCTGAACAGTGCCAAGCAGCAGCAAGTCCTGCAAAAGATTGAGGCTGAAATAGAGAACGTGCGGACCGCATGCAACTGGGCCGCAAGCCAGGGGCAGGCGGAACGACTAAGCAGGGTGATAGGCATCCTCGGCCTTTACTATGACTGGCGCGAAAGCTACCAGGCCGGCGAGCTAGTCCTCGGCAGTCTGGTGGAGAGACTTGCTGAGGCCCATGATCCCTCGTCGCCGATGACGGACAGCACGCTACGGGCCGCGGCCAGGATCCTGGTGTGGCAGGGCAGGTTCGCCGCGATGTTGGGAAAGCCAGAGGTCCGTGAAAGGCTGGTGTATGAAAGCCTAGCCCTCTTGGACTCCCCTCCGCTAGCCGACCAGGACACGCGGTCGGAGCGGGCGCACGTGTGGGCGCAATTGGCCTACACGCAGTACGGCAAAGACCTTGAGGCAGCAAGGGAGCTGTTCGTTCAAAGTCGCGATCTCTACCAGGTGCTCGGTGACCGGGGCGGCTCGGCCTACGCCCTACTGGGGCTGGGGCGCGTCGCCCGAAATCTGCAAGACTACGAAGAAGCTGAAGAGGCGCTCACCCAGTCCCTGACCCTGCGCCAGGCCACAGGTGACCATGTCGGGGCCGCCCAAGCACTGAGTCTCTTGGGCGAGATGGCCCTGTACCAGGGAAAGTTTGGGAAGAGCGAGCGTTTGAGGCGGCAGAGCCTGGCCATCAACCGAAGCGCTTCTGGGCTGAATGATTTGGGGTTCACTTTAATCTGTTCCGGCCGGTTCGTCGAGGCAGAGAAGTTCGTGGCGGAAAGCGCTGTCCTGTGCAGGGATCTGGGTCTTGGTGTGGTGGCCTTCTGGACCTTCCTTGATCTGAGCCAGATCCACCTACATCTGGGTGACTACCAGGCAGCGCGGGTGCAAGCAGAAGAAGCCCTGTCTCTTGCGCGCCAGGTCAAGTCTGATCGCAATACGGGCATCGCGTTGGGTCAGTTGGGGGCAGTGGCCCTGGCCGAAAGGGCGTATGCTCTAGCCCACGAACGGTGCGAGGAGAGTCTCGCCATCTGCCCGGAGGAGCCCGGAGCCTTGGGCTCACTCGCTTGTCTGGGCTTGGCAGCTCGCGGGCTGGGTCACCGCAAGGAGGCTGAGCAGTGCCTCCTCGCCCAGTTGCGGTGGGCTGTGGAACGCCGGTGTTTCTTTCCCCTTCCATGCACGCTTTCCGGCATCGCCCTCCTGCTGGCCGACAAGGGGCAAGCGGACCGAGCAGCGGAAGTCTATGCCCTCGCGCAAAGCTATCCCCTTGTAGCCAACTCGCTATGGTTCAAGGCGGTGGCCGGCGGCGAGATGGCTGCCGCTGCCGCTCGCCTCCCGCCACCAGCAGCCCAGGCAGCTCGTGCCCGTGGCCAGACGGTCGATCTTGGGCAAGGTGTCGCTGAGTGGCTCAACATTCTGGGCCCAGAATTCGGTCAGACTGAGCGCACCATGACCAGTCGCTGTCAAGTAGAACCCGGCGTCGAATGAAGGCTGTGAGCTGCAGAATACTGAGAGACACGGCGCTACAATAGGGATGAACCGGTCCTGACAAGAACCTGTGGAGGGAGGGCCGGCGTATCACAGACCCTTACCTGCACCAGGCGTGAGGAGGAACCCATGAAACTGGTCATTGCCTTGATGAGTCATGAAACCAATACCTTTTCTCCCGTTCCGACCCCCTGGGAACGGTTCGCTGACGAGGCAGGGAATAGTGGGGAGGCAGCAATTCGGGCCTATCAGGGCACGAACACACCGATCGCCGCCTACATCGACCTGGCCCGAGAGGTAGGTGCCGAGATCGAGGTACCCATTGCCGCGGGGGCGAGTCCGTCGGGCCCGGTGGCGGCCCAAGCCTACGAGTTTATGACCAACGCCATCCTGGAGGCCATAGGCCGAGGCTGTGACGCGGTCATGTTGGACCTGCACGGCGCTATGGTTGCCGAGACTACTCCCGACGGTGAGGGTACCCTGCTTAAAGCCATCCGCGCCATCGCCCCCGAGGTTCCAATCTGTGTGACCTGTGACCTGCACGCCAACCTGACGCAGGACATGGTCGGCAATTGCAGTGCCATCATTGGCTACAAGACCTATCCCCACGTGGACACCTACGATGCCGGCCAGCAGATTGGCCGCGTCCTGCTCGATCAACTGGCCGGCAAGGTAAAGCCGGTGATGGCCTGGGGCAACCGGCCCATGCTACCCCACACGCTGTGCATGGGGCACGAGTTCGAGCCCATGAAGACGCTGCAGGAGATGGCCCGCGCGGCAGAGCGGGACGGCGCCCTGGCTGCTTCGGTGTTCGGGGGCTTTCCTCTGGCGGATATCGAGTCCGCTGGCCTTTCCGCCGTCGTCAGCACAGATGGTGACCCGGATGCGGCTCGCGCCATGGCCGAGCGGCTGCTGGATGCCGCCTGGGAGCGGCGCGCAGGCTTTTCCTATCACGGCGAGCCCCTGGCTGAGGCGGTCGCGCGCGCCAAGCAGATGGAGGATGGGCCCATCGTGCTGTTGGACCACGCGGACAACTGCGCTTCTGGCGGCACCCAGGACATGATGACGGTGATCGCAGAGGTGCTGCGCCAGGGACTCGAAGACGTGGCCGTCGGAGCCCTGTGGGACCCTGCGGCCGTTCGAGAGATGGCCAGGGCAGGCGTTGGCGCAACGGTCACGCTGCCTTTGGGCGGCAGGAGCGACGTCCCCTCGCTGGGCCTGAAGGGTGAGCCCCTGGAGGTGACCGGCAAGGTCCGGCACCTGTCGGATGGAGAGTTTATCGTGCGTGGGCCGATGGCCACCGGGCGCAAGATGCGAATGGGGCCAACCGCCGTGTTGGACACCGGGCAGATGGAGATCGTGATCATCAGCCGGCACACGGAGCCCTGGGATGCTGGCGTGTTCACTTCGGTGGGCATCGATCCGGGCGCCAAGCGCTACCTATTGCTCAAATCTCGCGTTCACTGGCGGGCGGGTTTTGGGCCACTGGCCCGCCAGACGGTACCATGTGATGGGCTGGGCGCCACCAGTTCAGATTATGGTTTGTTTGAGTTTCGACATCTCCGGCGTCCGATCTACCCCCTCGACGACGTGCGGTTGCCCTAGTGGCAGTCTCGCCAAGTGGGTACGATTCGGGCACCGCCGTAAACGGGCGGTGCTGGGCAGATTTCTGCCGATTTCAGTGCCTAGCACCGGCTCTTCCAGGCCGGTGCGATACAGCGTGATCACTAGAGACTTGGCGAGAGAACCACTTGGCCTTGGAGCCCGCACGAGGTCACGAATGGCTGGCCTATCCTGGCCGAAACTGCCGCCCTGCCAGGGATTAGCCTGCCAGCCCGAGTCGCATCATGGGATGCTACATCTGGAGGCAGGCCCACGTTTGGTTCTACCAGCATGTTGCTCAGGTATAGTACTCTGGCGAGAGCTTGAGCGTCTTCCAGTAGTCGGGATCGTGGCCAAACAGGAGCTGCCCTCCTTCGGCCCGGGCCGTGGCCGCCAGGCGCTTGGCGGATGCTCGCGCATTGATGGCGTTCCAGGCCGCAGTCCAATTGTCCTGCACGAGATTCTCCTCCAAGCTGATGGCGTCCCCGGCGATGACCATCGTGCCGGAATTTGGCAGCCTGATGACCGGGCACTGCAAGCCCTTGACGTGACCGGGCAGCTTGAGAACCTGGACCCCGGGCGCGAGATATAGATCTCCCTCCACCAAGTCATAGGTCAGATCGGACAGGTTCCAATACTCTGGTCGAAAACGCACGGACGAGCCGGTAGCCTGCTGATAGTGGTCTCGTTGCACAAGGATGAGCGAGTTCGGAAAGAGATAGTTGCAGCCGGCATGATCGAAATGGAGATGGGTGTTGACCACAATGTCAATGTCGCCAGGCTCCAAGCCCAACTCCGCCAACCGGTTCTCGAGCCGGTCTTCCTCTTTCATCAGGGGCAGGATGAGGTCCCCACGGGGTGTGTCCCCAAAGGTAGCCCGCGGATTCGCAATGTGGGCGGGGTGCATGCCCGTGTCAAAGAGGATGTTTAGCCCTTCAACCTGAACCAGCGAGGCCCAGATGGGAACGATGATGCGCTCGCCGTCCCCACTGCCCGGCGTGAGGGTTCGCCCCTTGTCCAGATCACAAAGACCCAGGGGCAAGATGTAGAACCGCATTGTGCTCATTTCACATTTCTCCTTCCCTTTTTGGCAAGGCGTCACTGGGTGATGACCTTGGTGTGGGCGATCCCGTTGGGCTGTTCAGGCCGAGGATTCTCTCAACTGCCAGCGAAGAGCTGACAAAGCTCGACAACACCACCCCGGTCGATCCTAGGGCAGGACCTCCGCCGCAAATGGGTCATCCACCCGGGGATACATGTTCAGGCTGGCCCGCTTATATGGGATTTCCCCGAACCTTGGGGTGATTGCGCCTGGCGAGGCCATGTAGATGATCTCCGACGCGATTGGGGAAAAGGCCGCGTAAAAGTGCTGCAGGGACTTGACGACGAGCAGACGCTTTTTCGTCGGGTCAATGCCCAGGTTGCTGAACACCTGGGGACTGAACACCTGCTTCCGGAGGCTGTTGACGATGATGTCAACGCCATTGGTATGCAGGGCCACCGCATCGCCACAGGGAAGATTGAGGGCTTGGCCCTGTTGCGGCCAGTCCTGCGACATGTTCTCGGCTATGCCGGTCACGGTTGCCGTCAGGTCAAGGGGATCTCCAGACGTCGGCCCCATCTTGCCACCCAAACGCAAGTCGAGTGTGGCGCCTTTGCCCGCAGCCATGGCCACCTGCACAACAACAGGATCCCAGATCATGGCCACCCCCGCATTTTCGATGCCTCGTTCCAGCAGGGCGCGCAGCACAAAGGTCGAGTCGCCGGGCGCACCGCCTCCGGTGTTGTCAGACTGATCGGCGATGACCACTGGACCCTCACCGACGGACAGCGCCTGGTCGAGCGCTTCATCTAGAGATAGTATAGCCAAATAGAGCTGATGGCGCAAGCTAAAGAATCTCTGGCCCAGTTCTGCTGCGACCTGTTCTGCCTTGGCGGTATCCCCATCGGTCACCGCCAGCGCCTGTGCCCCACTGATGGGCACGTCCCCCCACGGGAAACCGTGCGCCAGCGAAACAGAAAGGATTCCCCCTTTGCCTTCCATGATCAGCATGTCATCGACAAAGCTGCGCATGGGTTCAAACGGGGTTCGAAACAGCCCGACCATCCGGCAGTCATACGAGGCCATGACCGGATTGGTTCTGCCCTCTGCCGCAGCAGCAATGAGCTGGAACAGGTCCTCGGCCCGATCGGCGACGTCAATGTGCGGATACTCCTTGTAGATGACAATGGCATCAGCGAATTCGATCATCTCCTGGGTCACATTGCAGTGCAGGTCGAGTACGGTACCGATCTTTGCCTCTGGTCCGACGATTTCGCGGACGCGGGCAATCATGTCTGTTTCGCAGTCATCATAACCTTCAGCCACCATGGCTCCGTGCAGGGGTAACAGGACAATGTCAACCGGCATCGCAGCCCGAAGAGCGACGAGTATTTCATCGCGCAAGCCTTCGTAGGTCGAGCGGGTTGTCGTACCGGCAGGTGAGGCCGAGGCATAGAGACCAAATTCAAAGTCCCAGCCGCGTTCCTTCGCTCTTTGGCGAAACAGATCCGTGGCGACGGCGAAACCGCCTATGACCCCATCGTCGGGGACATCGGCAGCACGGACTACCTCAAAATCCGCCAGGGCAGTTGGCATGGGCGAAAAGGTGTTGGTTTCGGTTGAAATCCCAGCACAAAACAGTTTCATCGGACCTTCCTTTCAGCTATTCGTCTGTTACAAACAGTGGCCAGTGGCGCAGGTTGGCGACGTGCCGCCTGCCATGCGTCGCCGCACACAACGCGGCCCGCGTGGACCACAGATGCTCATGGCGTTCCATCCCACCCGGCGAGCCGGGCCGACAGCCACCACAGGGCCTGGCCCTTGAGCTTGCAGTTGAAGCCGTGGCTGTGGGCGCACTCGTCGTCATTGCCGGGCAGGTGCTGGCAGTCCTCTGGATGCTGCCTGCACCATGGGCCGCACCACGCACAACTGTCGTCGGGGTACTGGAAGTAATGGCCCGCCGGATCGTAACTCTCAATGTCGGCAAAATCAAAGAGCACCTTGCCCTGCTGGCGGACGTGTTCCCGCACGCGCTCGTTGTTGCGGACCAGGGTATCGTTGTCGCCGTCGGTGTGCCCCGTCATGTAGACAAAGCGCACGTGCGGATACTCTTCTTCGAGCTGCGTCATCATGTCCAGGTACCGCTGCACGGGGGTGCCCTCGTCGGACATCTCACCGCACCAGGACCACATGAAGGCGGTGGCCTGGGGAGCGTTGTCGAGCATGTCCCGCGCCCTGTCAAGGAACTGGCCGGGGTCCCACGACCAGTCATCATCGTATCCCATGCGCAGGCGCGGCGGATCGCCTTGGGCCGGCGGCTGCCACCACTCCTTGGCAAAGCTGTAGGTAGGCCGGTCCACGTGGTCGCTCAGATACTCGGCGCCGGTCCACAACTGGGTGCCATGCGATGTGGAGCCATAGATCCACACGACCTTCTCCTTGGCCTGCTCGATCCAGCGGGCCGGAATTTGTTCCAGGTCCGTGCTGCTGTGATCGGCGATGATGGCGCCGCCGCTTGGCCCGGGAACGATTGCCGCGGGTGCGGGCGATGGCGTGGGCGCCGCTCGGGGCGGGTTTGGGGCGGTCGCGGCCGCGGGCGGCGCTGTGATGCTCGCCCCCGAGGGGGAGGCAACGGCGGGCGGCCGGGCATCGCCCCCGGTCCAGACGGCGGGCACATCGAGGAGGTACATCTCTACCTCCTCGCTACCGGAGCGCCCCCAGTTGGAAGTGAACAGTACCCGCGAAAAGCCGCGGTTCACGGTCGCCTGGGGCTCGGCCCAGTAGTCGTGCTCCTGATCCTGGTCCACCAGGGAATGGGTGTGTGCCAGGCGCACGACACGCCCGCCGGCCTTTAGCTCGACGGCAAAGACCTGGTCGTCCATCCAAGTATGGGCGACCGGATAGCCCCCGCTGTGGGTCGAGACCAGCGCCCAGCCGGGCCGGTCGTAGGCCAATCCAGAGAAGTGGAAACCGAGGGGCGTAAACGAAAAGTCGATGGGTAGCAAGGGGGTTATGGTCCCGCTCTCCAGGTCGAGCATGGCGATCTCGTCGGTGTCGTTGTTCTGGAAGACAACCACCTCGCGCCCCTGGGCATCCAGCGCGGTGTCATAGTGGCCGATCGTGCGCAACAGGCTCCGGCCGGCGGTCAAGTCGCGGTCGTAGACCATCAGGCCGCAGGGGCGGGCGTCGCCCGCGGGTCCAATACCAACACCGGTCGAATCGTCTCCCGGTTCGCAGTAGCGGTCAAAGGAAGCGAGAAAGTAGGTACCGAGGGGGCTGATGGTCACGTGGTCGACGTCATCCTCGATGCCGGGCACGCCACGCATGTCACGCACGGTCACCTCGCCGCTGACACGATCGTAGACAACAAAGGCAGAGGGAAGCCAGTCTTCATCCTCGGCCATCAAGCCCCAGGTTCGACTATCCATCGAAGGCCGTCCCTCGTAGCGGGTCCACACGGCTGACAGGTTCTGCCCCGGAAAGTCGGAGGCAAAATCATGCACAAGGTTATCCTGGCCGGTCGCGATATCGTAGGCCATCAAGCGCGTCTCGTCGGTGAAGTAGATCAGGTCCGGATCCTGCGCGTCCCAGCGGGGCTCTGATTCCACCGGCAGGCGGCCCAGCGGCTGCAGCGAGGAGGCGTCATAGAGAAAGGACTCGCCCTCGGTGCCGCGGACCAGGATACGACTGCCATCGGCATTGAAGGACTGCACGCGGGAATACTCGTTCTTCAGGCCACGCGACTCGTCGCCGGATGTGAGATCCGCCTGGCGGTCGGTAACGCGCACCAGGCAGGAGCCAAAGACCGGGTCGCGCAGGGGAGAGCGGGCCGCCGGTTCGGCCAAAGTCGGGGGCTGGCGCACCTCGAGATCGGTGATGGGGGATGGCTGTGGATCGGCGCATAGCAAAGAGGGGAGCGTGCCCGCCGGATCTGCGGTTGCCAATGTCCTCGGTGGGGTCTGATCCGGCTCTTCAAGATCGACGGGGGGCGGTTCCTGGGGCGAAGCGCAGCCGGCGAGCAGCAGAAAGAGGAGACATAGGGCGATCCACAGGGTTAGCAGCCTCATGATCCACCTCCTCCTTTGGCTAGCAACCAGCCCGGTGCCTGGAACCGGCTCTGGACCCCGCCTGGAGCGGGATGGGGCGCCGGACACCGTGGCTTCTATGATACCACAGGCGGCGGGAAACGGCAATTGTAATCCATGGGCGCTGGCGTGTAGATTTCGTTGGGAGTTCGAGTTGGGACGGACCCCATGTGAGCTAGAGACGAAAGGTAACTGCCCGCGTGGTTCTGGCGGCCAACCACTCTGCGGCGGTGACGGTGGCTGGTGGCGTGGATTCCCGCCAAAAGCATGCGGGAATGACGGGTGGCGGAGGGTGTCATGCCCGCTGGATCGGCACCAGGGCTGAGCTGGGCGTGACAGCGTGAAAGGGGGCAGGTGATGGCGCTGAAATTGATGGGCAAGGGGGGGGTTCCTCCTGCGTGGTGGTTTCAGGGTAGGTCACGATGCTGCGGCAGTCTCGCGGGGTCTATTATGGCACTGCTAGGAAAAGTTGTCAAGTCTTATGTGAAAATCCAGGGAGGATAAGGATCAGGTAAGCGTCCAACCGAGGGGTACCAGAGGTGGGCGACGGGGGAGATTTGTGTTCTGGCGCGAATCAGGCTATAATGGGAACCAGCCAGTCCGGGGAGTCCTGTTTCGCGGACAGCCGCCTTCCAGACCCACCATCTCTCGTATCGCTTCGGCGAGGAAGACGCAGATCCCCCTTTCAGGCACCTCGAGCAGCGTTGCACCCAGGAGTGGTTGCGCATGGCAGATCGGCGTATCACCCAAAGCGATAGCCCCTCATTCGCACCTGGTACCGTGGTCAAGAACCGGGGACGGTTGTGGCGGGTGGATGCCCAGGACGGGGACGTCCTCATCGCCACGGCCATCGACGCCGGCGAGCCCGAGCAGCTCAAGTTCTACATCCCCTTCGAGGAGATCCAGCCTGGGCAGCTGGAGCCCCCGTCACCCGACATCGTGGGCCACATCGCTGCCCAAGACCTTCTCCTGCGCGCCTACCGCCTCAGCCTGCTGCACGGCACCGCCCCTCTGCTCAGCCTGCAGCGCAGCCGCGTCATCCCCAAGGACTACCAACTGGTGCCGGTGGTCATGGCCCTGGAGATGCCCCGCGTGCGCATGCTCCTGGCCGACGACGTGGGGTTGGGCAAGACCATCGAGGCCGGGCTGATCATCACCGAGCTGCTGGCCCGCCAGATGGCCTCCCGGCTGCTGGTCATCGTCCCGGCCAACCTGCGCGAGCAGTGGCGGGAGGCGCTGGACTACTTTTTCCACATCCCGGCGCGCATCATCTCCAGCCGCCACCGCCGCGAGATGGAGCGGGAACTGCCTGCTGGCGCCAACCCCTGGGAGCACTATCCGCTTCCTGATCACCTCGGTGGACTATGCCAAGCAGCCGGCCATCAAGAACCAGATCCTGGAGCAGCAGTGGGACGTCGTGCTCTTTGACGAGGCCCACCAGGTGGCCAAGCCCCACCAGAGCGGGCCGGACCAGCGGGTGCGCATGGACCGCTGGGAGCTGGCCGAGGCGCTGGCGCGCTAGCGACCGGGTGCGGCATCTGCTGCTTCTGACCGCCACGCCCCACAACGGCTACACCGACTCCTTTGCCAGCCTGCTGCGCATGCTGGACGTGGGCGCGACGGCCGGCCCGCTCCACGCGCCCCGCATCCTCCGGCCGGTGGCCGAGCGCCACGTCTGCCAGCGACGGCGGGAGGACGTGGAGACCTGGTTCCAGAGGACGCGACACGCGGACGTGCCGTCGCAGCCCCTTCCCCGAACGCGACCAGGATGAGGTCATCGTGCCGCCCACCTCCTACGAGATGGACGCCATCCGTGCCGTCGAAGCCTATGGCAGCCGGGTGCTGCAGCAGGCATCCGCCGGCAGCGCCCAGACACGCACTCTGGCCCATTGGACGGTGATGCACCTGCACAAGCGGGCGCTGAGCTCGCCAGAGGCGCTGCGCTGCTCGCTGCGCAACCGGCGAGAACGCCTGAGACAACGCCTGGCCGAGATGGACTACGGACTCCGCTCGCCGGATCCGAGGCAGATGCAGACCCGCCCCACTGATGCCGCCATCGCGCCCGAGGTGGCGCGCGCCAACGTGCTGGACGAGGACACCGGCGAGCGGCTGACCGACGAGGAAGCCGGCCAGCGGACCGAGCGGGTCGTCTATGGCTCGCCGCAGCAGATCCAGGCCGAGCTCGCGCTCCTGGAAGCGGTGCTGGACAAGGCCAGGCAAGGTCACCGCCGCGCCGCGACAGCAAGCTGCAAAAGCTGTTGGACACCGTGCTCCGCCAGCGACTGGCCACCTATCCCAAGGTGGTCATCTTTACCCGCTACGTGGACACGATGAACTACCTGGCGGAGCAGATCCAGCGCGACAAGCGCTACGCCGACGCCACCGTGCTGACCATCCACGGCGGGCTGAACGAGCGACAGCGGCGGGAGGTCTTTCTGCTCGTTCGAGCGGGCCAAGATGGGCATCCTCGTCGCCACCGACGCCATCTCCGAGGGCATCAACCTGCAGCACGCCGCCGCCCAGGTGATCCACTACGAGCTGCCCTGGAACCCCAACCGGCTGGAGCAGCGCAATGGCCGGGTGGACCGCTTTGGCCAGCGCAAGCCCGTGGTCTATATCCGGACCATGGTCATGGACGAGACGCTGGATGCGACTATCCTGAAGGTGCTGGTGGACAAAGGCAGCGCAGATCCGTCGCGACTATGGCTTTTCCCCACCCTATTTTGGCGACGAGACCAGCATCCTGGACCTGCTGGAGCAGCACGAGGTCACGCTGGGCCCCAGTGCAGTTGAGCTTGTTCGAGGAGTTGGGGCCGGGCAGGACCGAGCGCAGGCAAGAGCCCGTCAGAGGATCCCTTTGCCGAGGAGACGCTGGAGCGGATCAAGGGCGACAGCTTTTACGGGCAGACGCACATCAGCCTGCCCGAGATCGAGCGCCGGCTGGAAGAGACGGCGGCCACGGTCGGCTCGCCGGAGGAGATCCGGCGCTTTGTGTTCAGCGGACTGAACCGCTTCGGCTGCCGTGTCAGCGAGAATGCGTGACGGCTCCTGGCGGATCATCCTGACCGAACCTGCCCTGCAGACCGCCTCGGTAGGCGAGCGTCGATCGAACGGGCGACCTTTGACCCCGAGTGGGCGCTGGACGACCCCGACGTGACGCTGCTGGACGTGGGCCACCCGCTGGTGCGGCGGCTGATCGAGGAGGTGAAGCAGCAGCGCCTTCCGGGATCAGGCGCACTATGGACGCACGGCCTACATGGTCACGCCCGATGTGGACGAGGTGACGGCCCTGTTCCACCTGCTGGTCCGCTACGTGGTGAACACGGAGCCCACATCGATCGTGGAGGAGCTGCTGCCGGTGGCTGTGCCGGTCTACGGCGGGGAGCCGCTAGGCCGTGCAGCGACCCAGCGATTGCTTCGGGCCACGCCCTCTGCCGAAACACGCACAGAAGCTGAAGTGAAAGAGACCCTGTCGGATGCACTGGGGATTGAGGCATTGGAGCGATTGTTTGGCGATGCGGTGGAAACGCGTCGGGAGGAGATTGCGGCCGAACGACACGCCATGGTGCGGCCCTTCGCCCAGGCTCAGGACAGGCAGACGGAGGGGCGGGAACATGTACCGTCAGCCGGGTGGCTGCGCGGGATCGACGAGCTGTCGCCCGGAAGTTCCGATCTTCTGACCATCACGATCCTATTTCCCTGACCGGCTATGCGACCCGGTCCAAATGGTGTAAAATATCGCATAATACGCACTTTACACTATTTGGTGAGGAGCGTAACGATGCAGTCGATGCAGCGCGTTCGCAAGACCGACCTGGCCCGCAATACGCGCCAGGTGATCAACGACGTCCTTCGCGGCCAAACGGCGGTGATCGAAAGTCACGGCGAACCGGAAGTAGCCATCATGGACATCATAGACTATCGCATCACCCGGGCGGTGATGCGCTATTACAGCCAGCAGCCCGACATCGACACAGAGGCTGGCCTCTCCGAGGAGAGGGCAGCCAATGTCCCGGACCTGCAAGATCGTTTCAACCTGGTGCTGGCCCACTATCTGGCCGGCGCTGTCAGTCTGGGACGTGTGGCCGAGTTGTTGGGGCTTCCCTGGCTAGACCTGCGCACCCGCTTTCTGCGATTGGATGTACCGCTGCGTGGGGCGCCATGTCGATCTCTGCTGGGGCCAGGGCTGATATCGAGGTAGGCGAGGCATGGATGAGGCCGGAACAGGGCTAGAGCGCCCCGGAGTGCGCGGAAGAACCATGAACACACAGAGCCACATCGACCCCTCCGGCGGCTTGATGAGCGCCGCCTTTATCGAGAACGTCCGCGAGCCCGGCTCCCGCCAGCGCGGCGTCGAGCCGGAATCCTTCGCGCTGCCCTGGTCCGAGCCACCCAAGAGCCCGGCGGCCCTGGAGGAGACCATCGCCACGGCCTGGGAGCTGCTCCTGGAGCGCTGGGATGCCGTGCGCAACGACCTGCCCCTGATGGACGTCTCCCAGGTGCGCTCCCGCTGGCTGCTGCCCCTGTTCCAGCTGCTCGATTTCGACCCGGTCTACCTGCGCGGCGACACCGTGCTGGACCCGGATGGCAAGCTGCGCTTCCCGCTGTCCCACCGCGGCTGGCTGTGCCTGTCCCGAGCGCAGCCGAGGGACTGGCGCGCAAGCGCCCGTTCTGCACACCGTCATCCCCTCGCAGGACCTGGACGAGCGCATGGCCGGCCGCGCGCGGCGTGAAGGCCAAGTCCCCCACGACATGCTCCAGGCCTTCCTCAACGCCAGCCCGACCGACCTGTGGGCGGTGCTGAGCAACGGCATCCTGCTGCGCCTGCTGCGCGACTACCACCACACCTTCACCAAGGGCTACGTCGAGTTCGACCTGGAGTCGATCTTTGAGACGCGCAATTATGGCGATTTCCGCGCCCTGTACCGCCTGTGCCACGCCAGCCGGTTCATCGCCCAGCGCAGACTTCCGAAGTCTCGAAGACTTCGGAAGTCTGGCCGGCTTGATGCCGCTGGAGCAGTTCTACAAGGACTCGATCGCCACCGGCATCAGGGTCGGCGAGGACCTGCGGGGACAGGTCCGCCAGGCCATCGAGACGCTGGGCAATGGCTTTCTCGATGGCGAGCTGATCCGGCAACTGCAAGAGGACGAGGACCTCTGCCGCCGCTACTATGGCGAGATCCTGCACGTCATCTACCGCATCCTGTTCCTGCTCTTTGCCGAGCAGCGGGGCATGATGCCCGGCCGCGACTCCCTCTACGCCGAGAGCTACTCCATCGCCCGGCTGCGCGCCCGCGCCGAGGGCGACATCCCCCGCGAAGATGATTTCACCGACCTGTGGGAGGGCCTCAAGGTCACCTTCCGCATGGTGCGCGAGGGCGTGCCGGCGCTGGGCGTCTTTGGCTACGACGGGATGCTCTTTGAGGAGCGGAGTCGGCGAGGCATTCGGCAGGCCTGCCGATGGCGGATCGCGCGAATGCCTGCCCCTACTGGCGGGCGATCATCCGCAACAGCGACCTGCTGCGGGCCGTCCGCGCCCTGACCCTCATCGAGCGCGAGGGGGTGCTGCAGCGCATCTCCTACGCCGACCTGGGCGTGGAGGAGCTGGGCTCGATCTATGAGAGCCTGCTCGACTTCACGCCGCGCGTCTCAAGCCAACCGACGAAGAGATCGAATGGCGGCCGCGAGGCCCTGAATCCCCGGCCAAGCACGCGCTTTCTTCCTCGACCCGCGCGGCTCGGAGCGCAAGACCACCGGCTCCTACTACACCCACCCCTCGCTGGTCAACGAGCTGATCAAGAGCGCGCTGCTGCCGGTGGCCCGCGACCGGCTGGCGGCGGCCGGGCTGCCGGTCATCGAGGAGGAGGCCATCGGCGAGGCGACGGCCGGGCTGCTGACCGACTATGCCGGGCTGACGCGACGAGCAGCGGGCCGCCGGCGAGAAGGCGCTGCTGTCGATCAAGGTCTGCGACCCGGCGGCGGGCAGCGGCCACTTTCTGGTCAAGGCGAACAACGCCCTGGGCGCCGAGCTGGCCCGCATCCGCAGCGGCGACGAGTACCCGGCCGAGGCCGAGGTCCAGGCCGCCAAGCGCGACGTGCTGGCCCACTGCATCTATGCCGTGGACCTGAACCCCATGGCCGTGGAGCTGTGCAAGGTCAGCCTGTGGATCAACGCCAGCGTGCGCGACAGGCCGCTCAGCTTCCTGGACCACCACATCAAGTGCGGCAACTCGCTCGATCGGGGCCACGCCCGAGCTGATGGAGGACGGCATCCCCGCCGACGCCTTTGCCCTGGGCATCACCGGCGACGACCGAGAGGCGGCCAAGCGCTTCCGGGCGCAGAACCGCCAGGAGCGGCGAGAGCTACGAGGCGAGCGGCGCCGTACCAGATGGGCCTTCCAGGTGACGGTCTATCGAGACCTGGACGGCGCGGTGCGCTGGACGAATACGTGACCATCGCCGACCTGGCCGAGGACGAGCCCAGCTGGCGCGCGAGCGCTACGTCGACTACCTGACGGCCGACGAGCACCGCCGCAAGAAGCTGGAGGCCGACTTCTGGACGGCGGCCTTTTTCTGGCCGCATGCCCAAGGGGACGCGCTGGGCGCCGACCTTTGCCGAGTTCCTGCGGCTGCGGGAGCAGGGGCCCGAGGCGCTGCCGCCGAGACGGCTGCTGGAGGTGGAGGCGCTGGCCGAGCAGTATCGCTTCTTCCACTGGCACCTGGAGTTCCCGGACGTGTTCGGCGAGGACGGGCGCAGGGCGGCTTTGACGTGGTGCTGGGCAACCCGCCCTGGGAGCGGATCAAGCTGCAGGAAAAGGAGTTCTTTGCCGGGCGCGACGCCGAGATCGCCAACGCCCGCACCGCTGCCCAGCGCCGCAAGCTGATCAGGCCAGCTGCCCAAGACCGACCCTGCCCTGCACGCCGCCTACGCCGCCGCCCTGCGCGAGAGCGAGGCCACGAGCCATTTCCTGCGCGACTCCGGCCGCTTCCCGCTGACCGCTGGCGGCGACATCAACACCTACGCCGTCTTCGCCGGGCTGGCCCGGCAGATCATCGCCCCGCGATGGGCGCGCGGGCATCGTCGTGCCCACCGGCATCGCCACCGACTACACCTACCGCGACTTCTTTGCCGACGTGGTGGAGAGCGGAGCAGTTGGCTCAGCTTCTACGACTTTGAGAACCGCGAGGGGCTGTTCCCCGGCACGCACCGCAGCTACAAGTTCAGCCTGCTCACCCTGACCGGCGGCGGCGACAGCCGAGGCCGACTTTGCCTTCTTCTTGCACATCGCTGACGAACTGGCCGACCAGGAGCGCCGCTTCACTCTGGCAGCAGCGACCTAGCCTTGCATCAATCCCAACACCCGCACGTGCCCGTCTTTCGCACGCGCCGCGACGCGGAGCTGACCCGCAAGCTCTACCGCGCCGCGCCGGTGCTGCACAACGAGCAGACGAGGGAGAATCCGTGGGATGTGTCATTCCTGCGGATGTTCGACATGACCAACGACAGCGGGCTGTTTCACATCGCGTGAGCAACTGGAAGCGAAGGCTACGAACTGGATGGCAATCGCTTCGTGAGCGACGATGATGTCTACCTGCCGCTGTACGAAGGCAAGATGATTCATGCAGTTCGACCATCGATCTGCTCATGTAGGTTGTCAGTCCGAGAACAATGCCGTCAGGACATGACCGTGCACGAGCCACACTGAGGAGCACGCTGATCCAGGATTCTGTACCGCAGCCTAGGTATTGGGTGAGACTGCCGAGAGCTAGTAGCGAGCTGGCACCGGCTACGATAGGAGTGGGTCCTTGGACTTCAAGAACGTTACAGCGCCCACGAATGAGCGAACTTCTATCGCGACCATGCTGCCATGTGTCGGCGTGGGCAACACGATCTCCGTTGATTCTGTCTGACGAACTCAGATCGTGCACCGAGCATGCTGCTTTACTGGCAAACGTCAATGCCTTCGCGTTTGACTACATCGCTCGACAGAAGATGGGCGGAACTCACTCTGAACTTCTACATCGTTGAAGCAACTTCCCGTCCTCCCACCTGACCGCTACACCCCCGATCTCCTCGACTTCATCGTCCCCCGCGTCGTCGAACTGACCTACACCGCCTGGGACCTGCAGCCCTTCGCCCGGGACATCCTGGACGAGGTCGGGCCGGAGACGTGGGCGCGCTGGTTCGAGGGCGATCACCTGGGGTCGCCGCGCCGGTGCACACCTCGCCGCCGCCGGCCTGGGCGGCCGGGTCCACGCCGCCGCCCTTTGTGTGGGACGAGGAGCGCCGGGCGCGGCTGCGGGCGGAGCTGGATGCGCTGTATGCGCACCTGTACGGGCTGACGCGGGAGGAGCTGGCCTACATCCTGGAGACGTTCCCGATTGTGCGGCGGAAGGATGAGGCGCGGTGGGGGGAGTATCGGACGAAGCGGATGGTGTTGGAGAAGTATGAGGGTTGGGGAGGTGGAATCACTGAAGCCACTGAGGGGGATGAGGGCACTGAGGGTCGTTCTTATCGTGGAGTACCAAATGGTGTATAATGGGCTGGCTGTACAAAGCTGAAACAGGAGGTCACTATGGGAAGGATTACCCTGGAGATACCCGAGTCCCAGGTCATTGAGTGGGTACGACAGATCTCGCCCTCGGCCAAGCAGGAAGTGTTGAAGGCGCTCATCCCACGGCTGGAAGCCTTTGAGGCTCTGGTAGACCATGGGAACCAGCACATGCGCGCCCTCTGCGCCGAGCGCGGCCTGGACTGGGACAGCCTGACCGAGGACGAGCGCGAGCGCTTGATTGACGAGCTTTTGCACGACGACAGGGCGTAGCCATGCCAGAGCGGGTCGTCTTTGATACCAATATCTGGATCTCCGGCCTTGTGTGGCGCGGCAAGCCCTATCAATGTCTGCTGTTGGCGCGTGGCAGGGTGGTACAGCACGTGTACTGCAAGGAGTATGGTAGCCGAGCTTCCGAAAGCTGCGCGAGACCTTTGGCTTTTCGGAGAACCACATCCGTGGCATTGTCTATGACCTGCGGCGCGTCTCAGAGATGGTAGAATCAGCGGCGGTCTTTGTGTGATTGCTGACGATCCGGACGACGACAAGTTTCTGGAATGTGTCAGCGGCGCGACGGCGATCGTCTCTGGCGATCATCACCTCCTGGACCTTGGCGAGTATGAGGGCGTCCCCATTCTCTCCTCGGCCGATTTCGTCGCGCGCTTCACCTGAGGAACAGGAGGCTGTCGGCCGGTACGAGGGCGCGACATAATCCAGCCTTCGACGAGATTGGCTTTGATGGCGCGGGAGCGGGCAGGCGCGATGGCACCTGTGCCTGTGGCGCGTGAAGATAAAGCCGTGTGGCGGGAAGGGCCGTTGATAATGCCAGGAGACACCGCGGCCCTGGTCGGTGCACGCAAGCAGCAGCTACAATTCATTCAGCTCCAGAGTAACACTCAAGCCTGGCTCCGTTCCACACACAGGCACTGAGCAGCAACACAGCACACAATCACTAACCACTGAAAAGCTGGGAGACCGTGATTCCTAACCCTGGCTGTGCCTGGGCAACACACACATTCCGGTATGTCTCGGCAGCACTTGATCGAAGCCATGCATTGTAAGGCAGTCCGCCGCGGTATGTTCTTCACTGGATCTGATTGGAGGGCTCCAACTCTCGCGTTTGAGGGTGAGTTGACAGAAACTCTGTGAGCGCACGCGCTCCGCGCCACCCGAGGAGGCTCGCCGGGCATGGAGCAGCCACACAACGGTGCAAGGCAGAGACAAGCAGCGCCTCCAAGAAGCTCTCGTCTGCCGCCCCGCCTGGTGCACCACTGATGGCTGACACCGAGGACCTCCCAGGGAGCTGGCGCTGACAACAGGAGCAACCTGGCAAGGCGGCACCAATGGGTCTGAGAGCCACCAGTAATGAACAGTGACTCGGCAGCAACTGGACACACTCCTGGCCAGCCAGGCAACATGGTCCAGCCAAGGAACTGAAACGATATGAACAAAGATGCTTCTCAGCTTTCCTCTAACAAGCAGCAGCACGCTGTTGGTGCACCAATTGGGCTGTCACGTCAACACTGGTAAAGCTTACAGGTTCGGGCGTTGATGACATGGCTGGCCGGCGCTGGTGAACCTGATGGAGAGCAAGAGCAGGTACCAAGATGCTTCAGCAACTACAACGCCCTCACAACTAGGTAGCTCTAGCTTCTTGCGGTGCCGACCTGATTAACCTGCCCATCACGTAGACAACAACAACATGATGAGCAGCCGGCCAAGCAGCAGCTCACAATCAACTCGCAGCAGCAAGAGCTCAGCAAAGCGCTCCGCTCTATGGCGGCGCTGAAACAAAGGAGGATGAGCAGTTGAAGCTGCTGAGCCACAATGACGCCTGAGGGACGGCTTCTCAAGGTTGGGTGAGGCGGCATGAGCAAGTACAATGGACCCGTGTATTCACCAACACATCTTCCAACAAGCTGAGGCGGTGGCGTGTGTCTCACGTACCCACTGCCTCCAGCCGGAGCTGTTACCTGAACAACTGAGCAGCTTCCTGAACGTCATTGCTCATTGGGCAGCCTGATGACGCCCGTCTGACCGTATGGTGTTGGCATGTGTCGAGGAAGCTGTCCGTATCCATTCTGACCTCTAGCAACCGCAACGCTCACAACCAGTTCACAAAGTTCACAAGCAACTCGACGAAGCTGGAGCGTCACTCCGACTTGCACACAACAGCTCACGAAGATGCTGGCCAGCGGCATGAGCGCCAAGCAACCGGTCTCGTGGCCACGCCGACGACATCTACGCCACGCCTTTGCCGCAGGACGCCGGTGCACGCCAACACAAACTCTACGCCACAACGGCGGACTCCGCTCTCCCCACTGACAAGGCCGCGGTGGACCTATTCGACAACCTGACAATCTTCGCCGTTCTCCTGCCACAAGACTCTGCGCAACTTCCTCCACGCCGACATCCACTGAAAGGCCTGTCGTCGAGGTTGATAAACACCACGCCAACAGGGACTAAACTTCCACTGGTGGCGGTGCGCCAGTGTCCCTGGGGAAGGCTAGAAACGCCAGCAGCAACCAAGGACATTGCCGCCACGTCGATCGGACAACCAGCTACTGTACCCATCGCGCTACACCCGCCATGCCGACGCCTATGCTTACACAACAATTCTCCCTGACCTGATTGGGGGATGTTGGAGAGGCAATAGCTTGACTGAGAAAGAGGAGCGAGATTGATGATGGTCTAGCAACAATGGAGCCCTCAAGCATCCGACACCTCGAGCTAGCTGACTGGCTCTATCATTATGCTCATCGAGCTACGACAAGTCGATGGACACATATGGCTTCAGCACATAGACCACACTACAGCAGGTATTCGCTCAATGACTAAGAATGTTGTGAGAGAGTAAGTTTTAATCCGATTGACTCTTCGTGGACTAAGGCATTATAAAGGTACCTGGGCTTGCAGCTGGCTCTGGGAAGAGGCAGCCTATTGGACTTCCATAAAGTAACAGGCCGAGTTTGAAGCTGCCACTGCCTGTTCCAGGGTCACTGGAACAGCATAGCTAAACAAAACAATGATCACAAAGATCCGGGCTCCGCCTGCATATCCATCCTGACTCAGCACTCCTCACCACGCATCCGCATCCGTCACACACACAGACAAAGCCTAAGGACAAGGTGGCCCCACAACCCCGCAACGCCTGAGGACAACAACAATACCTTCACGTCCTGGCCCAGCACCCAGGCCTACGGACCTACGTCCATACTTCCGAGTTCGAGACCTCCACTATATCCGACTATCGGTCACCGGCCACGGTGGAGCAGCCGCTCTGTGCACGATGTCCACTGTCCTCGGCAACCAGCAACTTGGGAAAAAAATTCCCTCCCTGACAACTTCACATGGGCAACGGGTTGTCTGTCACCACGTCTCATTGCTCACGGAGCAGCGCGAAACCACACAGCTCGCACATTCCCACCAGCACACAGTAAAGCATCACGATGGTGCGCCCGCATCGGACAGGTACAAGGGAAGGCGACGGGCGGGTGAACCTGTTCCGCATCACATTCGTCGTCCTCGGTGGTGCGGCCTCAAGGCAGGTGGACCTGCGCCGTCGTCTCCCGATGGACATCGGCAACTGGCCAGATCGACGACGACTTTGCGCGCTGGCCAAGCCGCTCGGCTTCGGCTTCTATCCTCTTCGTCGCCGACGCGGTGCTGCTGGTGGCTTCGCCGATCCAGCGCGCGCGCGAACGACTACAACCCGGAGATCGGCCAGCGAGCGATGCGCTACGCACCCGGTGGTGAAGCGGCTGTGCGTGCTGCTGGAGCTGCTCGACAACTGGGCGTGTTTGCGCGTCCGGGCGTGCTGCGCTTTCTGGTGCTGGACGAGGTGCACACCTACACCGGCAAGCGCGGCGCCGACGTGGCGGCGCCTCATCCGCCGGCTGAAGCAGCACACCAGCACCGACGGGAGCGCTGCGCTGCATCGCCACCAGCGCCACCGTCGAGAGCCAGCCGGCGGCGACCGGAAAGGCGAGGACGCGAGCCGCGCATCGCCGATTTTGCCACACCGCTCTTTGGCGAGCCATTCAGCCGGAGGACGTCGTCACCGAGCAGTACGCGCCCCTGCCCGACGACCTGCCGCCCCTCACCCGCGCGCATCGCCGAGGCCCTGGCCGACGGCCCCAAGACCCTCCACCAACTGGCTCGCCGACCTGGACGCCACCCCCGACAGATCCAGCAAGCCCTCTCCAATCTCCAAGCTGCCAAGTCTACCAGCCAGTCTCCCGTCCCCAAGCTCCACGCCTTCTTCTCCCAGGGCCGCGCCATCACCGCCTGCCTGGCCCCCGAGGGACCGCACCTCAACGACCGGGGCGAGATCACCTGCCCCGCCTGCGCGACGCGGGACGGGCGGGAGCGCCCGACCTTCCCCTGGTCTTTTGCCGCGCCTGCGGCCAGGAGTTCTGGAGCGTGGCCGTGGACGAGGCGGGCCGGCTGCACCCGGCCGAACTGGACGCGGTGGACGTGCCGGGCGGCTGGGCTACCTGCTTGCCGGCCAGCCCGACGATCGAGCTGCCGGAGCACTGGCTCGACGCCCACGGGCAAGGTGCGCGGCGGCACGCGGGGCTACACCGACGTGTGCCGGAGCCGCACACCGTCTGTCCCGATCTGCGGCCGGCTGGACGGCGACTGCGATCACGCAGAAGCGATGCCGCGTGACCGTTCCTGCCGGCACCCTTTCTCTTCTGCCCCACCTGCGGCATCGTCCACGACCGGCGCTCGCGCGAGTACAACAAGCTCTTTACTCTTTGGCTCGGTGGGCCGCTCGACCGCCACCGACGTGCTGGTCAGCGCCCAGGTGCAGGCCCTGCCCCGGGACGCGAACAAGGTGATCGCCTTTTCCGACAACCGGCAGGACACGGCGCTGCAGGCGGCGCACATGAACAGCCTGCACAACCGCTTCACCTTCCGGCGGACGCTGTACACGGCGCTGCGGGAGGGTAGAGCCACGTGGTGGGCGAGGCGGGCGCTGCGCAGCGCACGGGCGGCTGCTGTTCGAGGCCAGGCGCGGCACGGCGTGCTGCCCGAGTTTCGCACCAGCCAGCGCATCTTCGGCCGGGACGGCAGGCAGAGAGCGCGCTACCAGCAGGTACCTGGACTTTGTCATGCTCCTGTGGGAGCTGGGCGGCACCCACCGGCGCACGCACCAGAACCTGGAGGACGTGGGGCTGCTGGTCGTCGGCTATGACGGCCTGGACGCGTGGCCGCGGCGGACGACTACTGGGCCGACGTGCCGCACATGGCCGACCTGGATGCCGACGCGCGCTACGACGTCCTGCTGGGCTTGCTCGACCTGATGCGCAAGCGCGCCTGGGCCATGCGACCATCCTCGAGCCCTTCCGGCTTCCGGACGGACGTTCTGGACAAGTCAACGAGGAGGCACATCCACGACGAGCTGCCTTTCGCGGCCCCATCGGCTACAGCGACGACAGCGAGTACACAACTCTCGTAGGGCGCGGTGTACCGCTGACCGGCACCAACACCCAGCCCGTGGTCTGGATCAAGCGCGCTTCGGGCGTTGGGCCTGGATTACCGGCACACGCCGACGCCGTGGTCCTTCCGCCGCGTGGCCAGAGCTGGGCGACCCCGGACGCCGAGTTCCTGGTCGGCACACACGTGCAGCGGCTACGGGCGAGCGCTACGACCTGTGGATGTCTACTCCTGCCGATGCTGTCGGCCCTGGGCCGACCCGGCAGCGGAGCAGTGGCGCTGTCCCAAGTGCGGCACGGTGCATCACTTCCGGCCCCTGCGGGTCTGCACCGGCTCCACCTGCCGCACGACGCTGATGCGGCGAGGACCTGGCCGGGAACTATTTCCGGCAGGTCTATGCCACACCGCTGGGCGAGGCGGTGCCCGTCCAGGCCGAGGAGCACTCGGGCCAGGTGCCGCGGCCAGGAGCGGCGCGGAGATCGAGGTGCGCTTCCGCGAGGCCGAGGCTCCGCTCAACGTGCCTCATCTGCACGCCGACCATGGAGCTGGGCATCGACATCGGCCACCTGAACGCGGTCACTCTGCGCAACGTGCCGCCCAGCCCCTCCAATTACGCCCAGCGGGCCGGGCGCGCCGGGCGGAGCGGGCAGGCCTCGCTCATCACCGTCTTTGCCGGCGTCGGCGCGGCCCGCGGCCCGCACGACCAGTACTTCTATCGCTTTCCGGAAAAGATGATCGCCGGGGCCAATCGCCCGCCGCGCTTCCGCCTGGACAACCGGCCCTGATCCCGGCCCACATCCACGCCCTGGTGCTGGAGACGCTGGGGCTGACCGGGACGGAGCGGCTGCCGGGCCGGCCCATCGGAGCTGCTCGACCTGGAGAGGTGGGATCTTCCTCTCTATCCCGGCTGGGCAGCAGCCTACCGGGCGGGCATGGACCGCTACTTGGCCCGACATCGCCGACGCGGTGGGCGAGGCCTTTGGCCGCCGAGATGAGGCCGATATCGACTGGTTCGACGCGCCTTTGTGGACGAGGCGAGTGCGGAGCTTTGTGGATGCCCTGGACGGGCCATGGACCGCTGGCGGGCCGAGTACGAGCGGCTGGACGAGGAGCGGGAGGAAATGAACCGCCTCCTGGGACGCGAGGGGGCCGGCGACCGGCCCTGAACCGGCGGCGGATCGTGGTCGAGGGCAAGACGGCAGGCCATGCGCGAGGGGCAGAGGGACTGGTACCTGTACCGCTACCTGGGCGGCGAAGGGTTCCTGCCCGGCTATGCCTTCCCGCCGCAGGCGGCGAGTCCTGTCCTTCGACGAGCAGGAGGACGAGCTGGCCCGCGACCCGGCCATCGCCCTGACCGAGTACGCGCCGGGCAATTTCGTCTACTACCGCGGCGCACGCTACGAGATCACCCACGGCCGGCCCCGCACCCGCGGCGAAAACCTGCTGGCCTTTGAGAAGGTGCTGATCTGTCCTGAGTGCGGCACGGCCTACCTGGGCGCAGGACGTCCAAGCGCGCTGCCTGTGCCTGCTGCGGCGGACTCGTTCACAGGCGTACACCCCATCCAGCGCGCTCTGCAGATGCCCGACATGGTCGCCCACCGGCGCACGTCGCATCACCGCCGATGAGGAGGAGCGCATGCGCCGTGGGTACCTGGTCGAACCACACTACCAGATGGGAGACGATGTCCAAGCCTACCAAGTCTCGCACGGCGGCCAGGCCGCCTTCGAGTTGACCTACGAGCACAACGGTCGCATTATCGTCGTCAATCAGGGCACACGACAGACCGAGCAGGACAACGAGCCGCCAGGCTTTACCTTCTGCCGGGCCTGCAACCGCTGGCTGGTGGGAAAGAATGCCATTGAGGAGCATTCCGGCGAGGGCGGCAAGTGTCCCCGGCACGCGCGAAGCGAGGACATTCTGGGCGGCATCTATTTGTTCACCGACTCCCGCAATGATGTAGTGACCCTGGTTTGTCCCCAGCCCGGCGACGTGCCTGACGCCGACGCTTTCTATACAACGCTGCTGCACACATTCAAGCAGGCGCTGCTCATCACCATGAACCTGGATGAGAGCGAAGTGGGCGGTTTCCTGGCGGCGGTGTCCGTTGGCGAGGAACGCCAGCGCCTCGTGCTATACGAAACAGCCGAGGGTGGCACCGGCGCCGTCGAGTCCCTGACCGATCCCCATCGTCTGCTGGCGGTCATCCGGAATGCTCAGGAACTCCTCCATGAGGACGAGCCGGAGCAGGGCTGCGAGAAGGCATGCTACGAATGCCTCTGCTCGTTCTACAACCAGCGAGACCACGGGCTGTTGGACCGCCATCTGGTGCTGCCCTTCTTGCGCTCGCTGGAACACGCTGACGGTTGAGGCCATACAGGCAACCATCGGCCCAACACTGGCCGAGCTGGAGGCTCAGTGCCAATCGGACCTGGAGCGGCAGGTGCTGCAGAGCCATCCACGATCGTGGCCTGCGCCTGCCAGATGCTGCGCAGAGAATCCTCTACGATGGAGATGAGCCGATTGCCATCGCGGACTTCTTCTACGAGCCCCGGATCGTGGTCTTTGTCGATGGCTCGCCGCATCACCAGGATTACGTCCAGGCTGCTGATGACTGGAAGCGGCGCCGGCTGGTGGCCAGAGGGTACCGGATTGTGGTGGTGCGCGGGGAGGAGATGGAGGCTGGGTTGAGTGACCTGGCTTCGCGGCTGATGAGTTGACGCGTCAGGTGGACACTGCTTTCAGACCTCGGGGGTCCCAGGCAGACCCCCGAGGTCTTGGCGTGTTCAGCCGGGCGGGATGATGAGCCGGCGGGCGTCGTCGGGGGGTCCGGCCGTCCCTTGGCCGCGTGACCCCTGCCGACAGTTCTGTGGTATTCTCACTGCTCGCTTCGAGCTTGCTAGAAACCCGATTCTGTGTTAGACTTATGTCATGAACTGGAGCCTCCCTACGAGGAGGACAAAGCCCTGACAGGGCTTTTGCTGCAGGAGCAGACCCGTCAGGTCTCCATGCGCGCAGCAGAAAGGGAGGGGAAGGAACCATGCATTGGCCAAGCTTACTGATCGGCATCGTTTTGGGCTGGATCATCGAATGGCTCATCGACTTTTTCTTTACCCGCAAGAGACGCCAGGATTGGGCCGACAAAGAAACTGACATGGGGGTCCAACTCGCAAATGCCCTGGCTGAGAACAACACCCTGCGGGCGCAGCTCACCGCACAGCAGGAAGCGGAGAGCGTAGCGGCGGAGATGGAGACCCGGGCGCCAGAAGCGGCCGGTTTGGCCGCAGCCGGTCTGGCCACGGCCGGCTTCGCCGCGGCGGCTTTGTCCGGCGAAGGTGCGGTCGTGACCGGGGACGACCTGACCATCATCGAGGGGATCGGCAGCAGGACGGCCGGGTTGCTGAACCAGCAGGGCATCTATACCTTTGCCGAGCTGGCAGACACGGACGTCGATCGCCTGCGGACGATGCTGGCGGAGGGAGGTCCTGCCTTCCGCCTGGCGGCGCCCGATACCTGGCCGCGTCAGGCGCGACTGGCGGCCAATCACGATTGGGTGAGGCTCCAGACGCTTAAGCAACAGCTCACCGGCGGCGTGCGCAAACCCGTCAAGCCGGAGCAGGTGGTGGACGACCTGACCATCATCGAGGGGATCGGGGACAAGACGGCCGAGCTGCTGAACCAGCAGGGCATCTACGCCTTTGCCGATCTGGCAGACACGGACGTGGATCGGCTGCGGACGATCCTGGCGGCGGGAGGCCCTGCCTTCCGCCTGGCGGCGCCGGAGACATGGCCGCGTCAGGCCCGGCTGGCGGCCAACCGCGATTGGGTCAGGCTCCAGTCCCTGAAGGAAGAGCTCACCGGCGGGGTGCGCCGGCCAGCGGCGCCAGAGGTCAGGGTGGAGGCTGAGGCTGAGACGCCCGAAGGAGAGGCGATCAGCGCTGAGAGCCCGGATCCGGCCGAGGAAGAAGCGGCATGGCCTATGCCACCGCCAGAGGTCGAGGCCGAGCCGCCGCTTGTGGAGGAAGAGACCAGCGACGTGGGCCAGGACGATGTCGCCGAAGAGGCCGGAGGGCCCGAGCCGCCGCCAGAGGTCGAGGTCGAGCCGCCGCTTGTGGAAGAAGAGACCGGCGACCAAGTAGACTGGCCCAAAATCCTCGGCCAAGACGATGCCGCCGAAGAAGCCGCAGAGCCCGAGTCGCCGCCAGAGGTCGAGGCTGAGCCGCCGGCCAGGGAGGCAGAGACCGGCATGGAAGGGGCGGATCTGGCCGCCAGCGACCGGGAAGCGGATCGCCCGCCGGCCGAGCCCGGCGCGTAGGCATTCGCCAAGTCCGGGGAGGAACCGGCGGGGGCAGGCAACGGACTGACCCCCGGCAGAGACGCTGCCCTGGAAAGGATGGACGGACATGACATCCGATAGCAAGTCGAGCGAAAGGAATTTCACGCTGCTCAAGGTCGCTGTATTGCTGGCGCTGCTGCTCATCCTGGTGATCGCAGTCCTCCAGGAGCGGCGCGCGGCCGAGACAGCAGATCTGGCGGTGCCGCTGCTCAATGCGCCCCAACCGGCCGCCGGTGGGAGCACGGGCCTGTCCGGCGTGGCCGAGCCCGGGTCGACTGTGGAGCTGCGGGCCGGCGACACCCTGCTGGGCAGCGTCGCTGTGGGCGCCGACGGGACCTGGTCGTACGAGGCGGAGCTGGCGCCCGGGGAGCACGAGATCGTGGCCCGCACGCTGGATCCCTCCGGCAAAGTGGCCGCCGAGTCTGAGGCGCTGACCGTGAGCGTCCCGGCAGAGAGCCCGGAGACGGTAACAGGTACCTTCCTGCCCATGATTCAGCTTCCCGAATTCCCGTCCGAAGGAGGCTTTCGCCTGGAAGGCAGCGGCGCCCCCGGCTCTACGGTTGAGCTGTGGGCCGGCGCGGATCAGGTGGGCGCCGTGCTCGTTGGTTCGGATGGCACCTGGTCCTTTGAAGGCGAGTTGGCCCCAGGGGACTATGAGATTGTGGCCCGCACCGTCGACACCTCGGGCCGGGTGGTCAATGAATCGGAGGCCGTGGCCGTCCAAGTCTCGGCCGTTGCTGTGGGGGCCGGGACGGAAGCCGCGGGCCCGGAACTCGTGCCGCCCGAGCCCCGCACCGACGGCGGATTTGACCTTTCCGGCAGCGCCGAGGCCGGCTCCACAGTTGAACTGTGGGATGGCGACGTGAAGCTGGGCGAGGTCATTGCCGGTGACGACGGCGCCTGGTCGTTCAACGGCGAACTGGCGCCCGGTGGCCACGTGATCGTGGCCCGCACCGTCGACGCCTCAGGCCAGGTGGTGAATGAATCGGAGGCCGTGGCCGTCCAGGTCTCGGCCGTTGGCGCAGAGGCCGGGGCGGAAGCGTCTGGCCCGGAACTCGCGCCGCCCGAGCCCCGCACCGACGGAGGATTTGACCTTTCCGGCAGCGCCGAGGCCGGCTCCACGGTCGAACTGTGGGATGGCGACGTGAAGCTGGGCGAGGCCACAGCAGGTGACGACGGCGTCTGGTCGTTCAATGGCGAACTGGCGCCCGGCGGTCACGTGATCGTGGCCCGCACCGTCGACGCCTCGGGCCAGGTGCTGGGCCAGTCGGGCGCCGTGACAGTCACAGTTTCGGCGGGGCTGCTGGTGGCGGTTCCGCGACCGGATGAGGCACACGCCGGCGGAGAGGGTACGGTGACGCTGACGGGCACGGGCGATCCCGGAGCCACGATGGAGATCGTAGAGGATGGCGTCGTGGTGGGCACAGCGATCGTTGGCGAGGATGGCTTGTGGACGTTCAGCTATGCCGCTGTCCCGGGCGAGCACGAGTTGGCCGTGCGGGATCCGGCAAAATCGGAGGCGCCGGGCGCCAGCGTCACCGTCGGGGTGGCGGCCGCAGCCGCGGCTGCCGCGCCTACGGATCAAGCCCCTGCCGGCCAGGCGCTATCGTCGGGCGGCCAGGCGTATGTGGTCCAGCAGGGGGACTGGCTGAAAAAGATCGCCCGCAAGTTCTATGACGATTCCAGGCGCTGGCGCGACATCATGGAGGCGACCAATGCCAAAGCGGCGAAGGATGCGAGCTTTTCCGTGATCACGGATCCGGATCTGATCCGGCCGGGTTGGAAGCTGTGGATACCGGCGGAGTAGGATAGCGGCGGCGCACACTCGAGGCAAGAGCGAGCCCCTGGGCAGACAGTAGTCCCAGGGGCTCTTTGGTGTGGAGAGGGAGTCGCTGTGACGTGAGGTCACGTCTGGGGTAGGTGGACAGGCCGGGCGGCAAGAAGGGCTGGTACCTGAGCAGTCGCACAGGAGTCCAAGTGGTTGGCTTCGGAGGTTGAGGCCAAGTTGAACGTCGGACTGCTCATTGGCCTGGTTGTATCGAGGGCAGACCTCGGGGGTCTGGCCTCGACCCCCGAGGTCTTGGCGTTTTCAGCCGAACTGCTGGGGGATGATGCCGCCGGTGCAGCCTGGCGGGATCATGAGCCAGCGGGCGTCGTAGAGGGATCTTTCGGCGTCAAAGACGCGGCCGTCGGGCAGCATGTATTGGTTGGGCGTTCCAGGCGGGAGTCCCGATTCGAATTCGGGCAGGCGGCTCCGATCCTCGGCCAGTTGGGCGTGGACGTCGTCCCAGTCGAAATCCTGGTAGAGCCACTGGCGCATCTGGCGACAGCGGCCAGCGTGGGCGGGTTCGGCGGCCAGGTTGGTTGTCTCCAGGGGATCCTCATCCAGATCGAAGAGCAGGGTCACTCCATGCTCTACCTCGACGTATTTCCATCGCTCGTCGCGGACGCAGCGCCAGGCGGCGTTTGGGGCGTCGTCGGGGGTCCCGCCATAGTTGATGCGTACGCCGTAGCGGTAGGTGGCGCTGGGAGCAAACTGTCGTGGCGGGGTCGCCGAGGCGGGATCGGTGAGCAGGCCGCTGGCATCGACGCCGTCCAGGCCGGGCGGGATGGGCAGACCGGCCAGGGCACAGGTGGTGGGGAAGAGATCCATCAAGGAGATGGGATGCCGAACGGAACCACCGCCGGGAATGCCGGGGCCGGCGATGAGCAGCGGCACACCGATGGATGGATCATGGTACAGTTGTTTGCCCCAGAGGCCGTGGAGGCCCAGCATCTCGCCGTGGTCTGAGGTGTAGATGACAAAGGTATCCTCCAGAAGCCCTGCCCCTTCGAGACCATCCAGAAGCTCGCCCATGCAGTCGTCTACGAAATCGACGCAGGCATAGTAAGCCTCACGGCCGCGGACGGCCTGCTCCTCTGTGAGGTCGGGGGCAAAGCGC
The DNA here is from genome assembly GCA_963700285.1 of uncultured Chloroflexia bacterium. Classification (GTDB taxonomy): domain Bacteria; phylum Chloroflexota; class Anaerolineae; order JAAYZQ01; family JAAYZQ01; genus CAWANP01. The sequence continues at coordinate 227,731 of CAVOXA010000014.1, forward strand.
CGGGCAAAGGCCTCAAGGTCCTCGTCCCTGCCCACCGCCGCCGGGGGTACCTGGCCGCTGTAGCGGCGAATGTAGCGGCCGGGCGCCGTCAGGGGGGAATGGGGCCGGCCGTAGGAGGCACAGACGAACCAGGGCGTATCGGGCTCGCGGCTTTGATGCTCCAGGAGGAAGGCCAGGGTCTCGCGGGTGACGACGACGTCCTGCATGAGGCTCTCGGGAACCTCGGTGACACCTGCGCTCTCGGCGTTGGCATAGCCGGGATACATGTGCAGCGGGTCGGGCTGGTGGCCCAAGGCATGGCGGAGATCGCCATAGGGCCGGTGCTGAAAGCCGTTCATCTGGTCGCGACCGCCAAAGTGCATCTTGCCCACGAGGCAGGTGCGGTAGCCGTGGGCGGCAAAGTGGGCGGGCCAGGTGGGGTGTTCGGGAAAGAGGATCCAGTGGTTGGACCAGGCAGCGCAGCGATGGGCGTCACGGCCGGTCAACGTGGACATGCGGCTGGGCGTACACACGGGATTCGTGCAGGTGGCGTTGTCGAAACGGACGGCGCGGGCGGCGAGGCGGTCGAGGTTGTCCGTATTGACGATGGGATCGCCGGCAAAGCCGGCTATGTTGCGGTTGTGCTCGTCGGTCATGATCCAGAGAATGTTGGGCTGGCTGGTCATTGGCATGGTCTCCTTGGTGGATGGCAGCATTGTAGCATGATTCAGGATGGAGGGCAAGAGGGGGTGGTATGCTCCTGGAGCAAGCGCGTTTGGCTGGAGACCGTGCTGCGACGTTCCGATTTCCTGTCTCAAGGGCGTTGTGGCGCACAGGGAGTGGACTCCCGCCTTCGCGGGAATGACAGAGTTGTGCCAATGGTTGCCGCTCTCGGATCTCGGGGATCGAAGCCAGACCCCCACGTTCGTGGAGGCAGGCTCCCCGAGGTCCAGCTTTGCTGATTCAGGCCGGTGCAGCCGGTCATGGACCGGCTGCGAGCACAGGTAAGGGTAAGCCTAGCCTCACTGGCGCATTTGCTTAAGGGCCATTTCGGCGGCGTTGACGACCTGATAGGCGACGGGTGAGGCCGTGAGCAGCGGGTGGGTGCCCATTTGGAAGGTGGCAATCTCGTCGGCGGTCATCTCGGCCTGGATCATGGTGGCCAGGAGGTTGATCTCTGCTCCCACGGAATCACCGCCACAGGCTTCGCCGCCGATGAGGGTCTCGGAATACTTGCGGAAGATGAGCTTGACCTTGGTCGGCTTGGCGCCGGGCAGGCCGCCGGGATGGCGGTCCGGGGACTCGGCTTCTCCGACGACGTAGGCCATGCCCGCCTCCAGGGCGGTCTTTTCCCCAATTCCGGCCAGCCCGCAGGCCAGGTCGCCGATCTTGGTGGAAAAGACACTGATGGATCCCTTGCTGGCGCGCCGGATCTCAAAGAGATTGGCGGCGGCGATGCGCGCTTCGGCGGTGGCCACAGAGGCCAGCCAGGCCCTGGAGGGCTTGCCGGTGAAGAAGCAGACCTTTTCGGCGCAGTCGCCGGCAGCAAGGATGTTGGGGTCACTGGTCACCATGTGGCGGTCGACGACCACGCCGCCGGTGGGGCCGATGGCCAGTCCGGCCTCGCGGGCCAGTTCCACGTTGGGGCGGACGCCGATGCCGAGGATCACGGCATCGGCCTTCAGGCGCTGGCCGTCGTCCAGTTCGACGTATTCGACCTTGCCGTTGCCCTTGATGGCGTTGGCCCTGCGGGCGGCAAGGACTTGGACGCCATTCTTGGCCACTTGCTCCTCAGCGCGGATACAGAGGTCCTCGTCAAAGACAGTGAAGAGACAGTGGGGCAGCATCTCTACAACAGAGATGACCTTGCCGTCCAGCTTGCGGCATTCGTCGGCCATCTCCAGACCGATGAAGCCACCACCGATGACGACGATGTCCTGGGCCCCGTGCAGGACGTCCAGGAGGTGGGCCAAGTAGTCCACGTTCTTTTCGATGGGAAAGACGTTCTCCATATCGACGCCGGGGATGGGTGGAACCAGGGGCAACGAACCCATGGTCAGGATCAGCTTCTTGTAACCGATGGTCTCCCCCTCCGCGGTGGAGACCGTCCTGGCATCCCGATCGATGCTAGTAACGCGTCCGATGATGAGATCCACGTTGTTCTTGGCCAGAGCCGGATCGGGCATCAGGTTCTTGTCGGCAGAACCCAGGGTACCAAAGATGTAGGGGATGCCGCAGGGCACCGGTGTCTTGGTTTCCTGGCGAACGACAGCCACGGTGGCTTCAGGATAGTGTCGTCGCGCTGTGATTGCAGCTGCAAAGCCGGCCGCGCTGCTGCCAATGATGAGTGCGTCTACGTTTTTCAATGTCCATCTCCTCAAAGTTTATTTGGGTCAACTCTCTCGGTGCAGACCTGGTGATCCACGTTTTCTTTGGTGGATATCCTTGTGACTACCAGGCAGTGGATGTGTCCATGCACTGGATCGGCCAGGGCTCCTTGCACACAGAGCCTTGATCGTATCCGACAATGCCTCTGTTGTCATCAGCGAGTTGGTGGATCCTGTACTCCACAGAACAGGACCGCCCGGAGACATTCTTGCTCCACACCTGCTGATGGGCCCTCAACAGATGTCGCACACGCGGTGCTGACGAGAAAAGAAGCCAGCAAGGGCGCGCTGAGCACAGCTTGCCCACACTCTATGGTCTATTGCCCAGGATCAACCGAGCTTTTGCTGCTTTCTGGCGTCGTGCCCGGAGGCCAGACCGCAGGGGCCTGGGGAGAAGATGGTGAGGCTGCCTCAGCCCCCTTGGTACCCGATCATCCCAGTCCTCGAATATGATCCCAGGCACCGCGCCCAAGGACCAGAACCAGTCCAATTTTTCTTGGGGTGTCATGCGAATGATCCTCTCCCGATCGCTTTGCTGATTCAGGTCTTTTGAGCCCGGACCAGCAGGATCGGTTTGTCACCGGCGCGCAGGACCCGGTCGGCCACGCTGCCCAGGGCCCAGCGCGCCAGACCTGTCCGGCCATGCGTGCACATGGCGATCAGGTCCACGTGGTTGACCTCAGCATAGTCGATGATGGATTCTGCAACCGGCCCCAACCATGTGGCTGTGGATACCTGAATCCCTTGATCCCTGAGGCCGCTGGCCTGGCGCTCCAGATAGGCATGGGCATCCTGGTCGGCTGTCTGAAAACTGCCTTGCAGAGGCATGTACCAGTCGCCTATGAGCGAGCCAGAGGCATAGACGATGGGCACCTGGAAAAGGGTCATTTCGCACCCCAGGGACCTGGCAATCGGGGTGATGGTTGGCAAAACCTGCTCGGCCACTTGCGAGCCGTCCAGCGGCACCAGGATACGACGACACGGGCAGGCTTCCGGCAAGCCTTTCGGAGCATCCTCTTTCGCGCGCACCAAAAGCACCGGCTTGCTGGCCGACTGCAGCACGCGCTCGGCCACGCTGCCGTGGGTCCAGCGGTTGATCCCCGTATACCCATGGGAGGCCATGACGATAAGGTCGACATCCCCTTGCTCGAGAAATTTCAGGATGGCGTCCGCCGCCTGCCCATGACCGACGGCGTGGCTGAAGCTCAGCCCGGCCTTGGACAGGAGATGGCTCATCGCTCGCAGGTATTGGTTGGCCTCGATTTCGAGCTGCTCCAGGAGTGGAGCAGCTTTCAAGCCAGCTTTGTCCAGAGCATCCTGAGCGTCAGATGGAATCGAAACTGCGCGGAACAGGATGAGTTCGGCTGGCAGCCCTCTACCCAGGGTCATGGCGCAGGGGAGCGCTTGCTCGGCGAGATGTGAACCGTCCAGTGGAACGAGAATTCGAGTCTCCATTGCCCCCTCCTTCTATTTGCTACACGCGACATGCAGTTTCAAAGCTTCAGCGACGCGATGGCCAAGGCAAGCAAGCCCTTTTGCCGACCTGCCATTGGCACATCATCGGCCAAACCTAGCTGGCAGGACCGGATAGACCCTGGACCTGGGCCAGGATGGCGTCGTGCAGCGCTTGAGGCGAATCGCCTTTGAACAGGATGGCATCGGCGCCGGCGGCAGCTGCCTTCGCCCGATACTGAGGGTGGATCGTCAGGGCGACGACCTTAACTTCAGGCCACCGGTCCTTGATACGGCGCGTGGCCTCCACCCCATCCATTACCGGCATCTGCATGTCCATCAGAACCAGGTGAGGCTGGCATTCTGAGACAAAGCGGACTGCCTCCTGGCCATTGGCAGCAGATCCCACCACTTCTACCTGTGGATAGAGGGATAGCAGGGCTCGTAGACCTTTGCGCGTCGCCCGCCGGTCATCGGCGATCAGAACCCGTACCGATCTCTCCATGTGCATCCCTCCTTCTTGGCTGAACGTTGAGTGCCAAGTGACGTACAGTGAGCGCACCGCCGTCTCTGCTATTGTCAGCGCCGCAGTACAGTTACTGCCGTCTCCACTTTATGTCAAATTTACCTTCTGTGTCCTCGCCACAGATGGAGATCGTGTAGCACCCGGCTTTGTCCACCGGGGGATTGTGATTGCACGTACCTGACGTGCTCTGGGTCGTGTTACCCTTATGTTACCTGAATTCGGCTTTGCTGTCATCGTAGGGTTGATTGATCTTTTCCTCAACAAGACAAAAGCGACCCCGGGCCGCCGTGCTCCACATTTGTTGATGGGCGTTCAACGGCTGTCGTAGACGCCACACTGGCGTGCATCCTCAGGGGAGCAGGCCGGGCGCATACGCTGGCTGGGCGTCTCGAACCATGCCGGCCTTGACCGGGACGTCTGGCGTCACCGCGATCTACAGACCAGGCGGAATCACGGCCACTTTGGGGGAGCGTAGGACAACTCGCCGACGGCGCTCTGGCTCAGCGACTGCAGGCACTGAGCCGGGTCAGGATCCACAGCAATTACGTCAGGGCTGCTGAAGGTTTCTCAGGTAGAATGTCTTTCCCCCGTAAGCAACTTTGACAAGTTGACCGCTGGCAATGAGTACGCGGACGACGGGCCACCCAGCTCCGTCCCGGGTCAGCAGTTCGTCGACAGCGTCCTGGCGCATGGGGTGCACGGCGGTGATACTCAGCAGGTCTTTTTCGGCGTTTCCTGTGAAGGCAAAGGCGTTGCCCTCATAGCCAATGAGGAGCTCTACCTGGTCGACTTTCTCACTGAAGAGTCTGGTAGGCCTGATTGATGACTGCCTCCGTTGGGGGTCGCACCCACGCTTCCGCTGGCGGCCGCGTGGGGACCGCCAGGTACGCGGTGGCTGGCTTCAATTGGGCCAGCAGGCCGGCGACTCTGCTGAGGTGCTCGGTGCCATCGTTGATATCCTCGACCAGCATCGTCTCTGTCACCAATTCTCCCTCAAAGGCCCGTGCAAACGCTAGCGCCCCATCAAGTATCGCAAAAGTTTGCAGACTGCCGTGCGGACGGTCAACCAGGCGCCACGTTTCTTCCACCGGCGAATCGACCTTCAGAGAGACCCAGTCCGCCTTCATCAAGGCATCCCTCACATCTTTGTGCCAAATGAGGGAGGTATTGGTGATCACGGCAATCGGGATCGCCAAGTGGCCTCAGTAGCTCGATCTCCCGGCCGAGGTTGATGTCCAGCGTGGGCTCTCCATCGGGTACAAAGGTTAGGTAGTCAATCGCGTCGCCAGCCGCCCTTACCAGCCTGACCTTGTCCTCAACATCCCGAACGATATTCTCTGGCTCGTAGAAGGCACGGCGCTCAGCCTGCATCTTGAGTGTACGTCCCAACTGGCAGTAGACGCAGGAATAGGTGCACGTCTTGGGCGGGATATTGTTGATCCCCAGGCTGCGCCCCAGGCGCCTGGAGGGAACTGGTCCGAAGGCTATCATGGTGCGCCCTCCCCGTGTTGCGGCATGCTATCGATCCGCCTTGAGTATAGTCAAGTACTCCTTCGCGATTGGCACCCTGGGTTGGCGGAGTTGTTGGCACCGTTGTCGGAGGCAGGCAGGTCGCGGACCTGCCTGGAGCGATGGCGAAGGCTGCGTTCGTGCGCTTGGGCATTGAAGGCCGGACCCCGTCAGGCGAAAACCGACGATCCGGTCGTCCTGCAAAAAGACTTTGCACAGGCTTCCATCGCGGCGCACACGCAGTTCCTCCCCTTCCATCAGGCCCACGGCCATGACCGGCAGGCCCAAGTGTTTCAAACTGTTCATATTGTCGGCACCTTCGTAGACCGTGTCCTGGCCCAGTAGGTTGTAGGCCACGATCCGTCCCTGGGCCACGGCGTTGGGAAAGATGGCGTGCACGTAGCGTTCAGCGGTGATCTGGCCCTTGGTCTCTGCTACGTCCCCGGCGGCATAGACATCCGGGAAGATGGGCTACCTCCTTTTATGGAATCGGGAGACACACTCTCCGTTTGGAGTCTCCCTGCGGCATGAAACGAACTCGTGATTCAAATGGTCTTGTGATCCCGGAGCCACGTCCTTTCCGTTCCTCCTATATCTGGACTGCAGACCGGCCCAGCCTCCTCCAACCTGTCTTAAGCCTGGTGAGTTAAAACTGCAGGATGGTACCGGCCGGGCAGGGGCGCACAACCGACGCTCCGAGAATCTGCGTCAGGGCGACAAAGGCTGCTTCACCGGAACAGTGATTCGGGTAGACGCGCTGAAGCGCCGGCATCCCCGAAAGCACTTGGCCGATGTGTTGCAGGTCATCGTCGCTGGCGCTGGTCAGGTGCAGCCCACCGGCGACGACCGTGATCGGGCGTTCGCACAGGCACTTGACACCTGCCAGCGTGTTGAGCAGACCGGCATGGCAGCAGCCACAGAGTAGAACGAGATGGTCGGCCGTCTGCAGCACCAGCGCCATGTCATCGCCATAAGCGTCTGGGACGAGCGCATCTCCATCGCGCATCAGGTGACGCTGGCTGCCGCCCTCCGGTTCGGGCCGTTCAGATATCTCACCCGTTGTCCAGACACCGGGGATGATCTTTTGCGGCGCCGCACTCAATACGAGACCGAAGTGGTCAACCAGCTCCGCCTGCGCCATGGCAAAGCCAATCGATTCTGTCTTGCCTGACCGCTGCGAAAAGCGCTCGCGAAAGACGTCAGGGTTGGCGTAGAGCGGGATGCCGGGACGCAGACGCTTCAGCAGCATCGCCAAACCCCCCGTGTGATCATAGTGTGCGTGGCTGATGGCCAGCGCGTCTATCGTCGCCGGATCCACGTCCAGCAAAGCTAGATTGTGCAGCAGCACGGTACCACTCTGGCCGGTGTCAAAAAGCAGGCGCTTGCCCTCTGCTTCAATCAGGAAGGCCAGACCGTGTTCGCCCCAGAACGGGGAATTGCGTTGAACCGCGTCGTCAACAATACAGGTTACTTGCATGGCTCTCTCCTTTGTGTCAGGGCTGGCGCCAGGCGCTCTGTCTCCTGTGCATTGGTGTGCTACTCGCCCTCCCCGCTGACGGACGCGCGGCAACCGATGAGTGTTCTTGCGCCTCCCTACCTAATGCCGGATCACACCACTGACACCAGCATTTTGGTGGCCCGCACCACGACCCGATGCGAAGCTGCTGAAACGAGCAGAAAACGCCAGGTCACGGACACTTTGACTGAACTCAGCGCAGGCCTGGCTCGAGCAGTTAGAAGCCAAGGTCTATTCTATGTAAGCCGACTAGTCCTCCTGTCCACCTTTCGAACTGCGGCGACTGAGCTGGCGGATGATCCCCAAAACGGCGTTCATGCGAGGGACTCTTTGCATGTAGTCCTGGTACGCCGTCCCAAATTTTGCAACTAGCGACTGCTCCTCGAAAACAGCGCTAGCATAGCATGTGGCCGCAGCGACAACTCCCAGGACAGCAACCAGCCAATTCTGGGCGATCAGGGCCAGGGCCAGGCTCATGAGTACCCCGGCGAGATACTGCGGGTGCCGCACAATGCTGTAGAGCCCACTATCAACCAGCTCAGTGGTCTGCACATAGCTTTTTCCTCTGGCCACACCCCCCTTCTTGCGAAAAGTGTAGATGGGCAGCCAGCCAAAGACACCCGAAATCGCCAGCACGAACCACCCAACGTTTGTTAGCCAGTCAGTGCCCGTCTGGTTGTAGAGTAGGAAGGAAAGAATGATCTGACCAACGGCTGCGATAGTCAAAACAGCACCGAGCAAGGCCATCCTTTTGTTCATCACCATCTCCTCAAGGGTATCTGTAAGCGGATCAGAGGCCAACTCTGTCATCTCTCGGTCGATCGCGTTCATTCCCTCGGAAGGTAGAGTGTCTCCTGAATCATGGCCAGAAGCGGCAAACGCAGGCAGACATCGATGGCAATGGCCGCAAAGAACACGTACTGCGGGCCGACGTGCTCCCAGATCAACCCGCCTATCAGAGGAGCCGGAATACTCAGCAGGCCACGGAACAGGCCAACGACGCCGATCCAGCGTCCCATCTGTTCCTGGGGCATAATCTCGGCCGCCATCGAAGAGGCCAGGGCCATGTTGATGCTGTTAAAGCCAAAAAGCAGGCCGTAGAGCAACAGGCTCAGCGATGCGCCCACACCCGTGACCGGCGCATAGATCAGGAGTAGATTGGCCAGATAGGGCAGCGGCGCGATGGCAAAAAGCAAGGTCTTGCGACCGTACCGGTCAGCCAGGCGTCCTACCGGAATCGAAGCGACCATGGGCACCAACACGCTGGTCATGGCAATGCCACCCAGGACAAACTCGTTGGCCCCCTTGATATCATGCGCATAGACCGGCATGAAGGGTTGGGCTATCGTATAGGGCAGTTCCATAAGGCCCATCACCAGCAGAAGCCGAACCACGTCTGGGCCCTGCTGAAAGACCTGAGCAAAACTCGAGAGAACCCGGTGGCGGCCGCCGGGACCGTTGTGGGCCTTGGCAGCGGACAAGCGGGTCAGCAAGAGGACAAAGATCAGCCCAAAGATGAGCGCCTGGATGGCAAAAAGTGGGCGAATGCCCTCAACACTGATGCCGCCAAACCGAGAGATAAGCCAGGCCGCCAGCATTGGGGTAACGATGGCCACCGGCGAAGCCAGCGTCCGGCAGAGACCGCGCCCGGTAGCGCGTCCCTCGTTCCGCAGCTCCCCGGCGCAGGTGACGGTGCAGGCGGTACAGGTGATGCGCGAGCCCAGATAGTAGATGATAATCGCGATATAGAGCCAGGTCCAGAAAGGGGCCGCGAAGTATAACAGGCTGGACGCTGCCAGCAATGCAGCGCCGATGAGAAACACGTTCTTCAGGCTGTAGTAGTCGATAAACCAGCCGGCGGGCAAGGAGGCCAGCGCGCTCACGGTGTTGCCCGCGCTCTGGAGCGACCCCAGTTGTACCGCGTTGGCCCCCAGCAATGTGGCATAGATGGAGGTATATTGCGTGGTGAGGCCCGTGGCCAATCCATGCAAGGTCCGGCGGCTCAACATCAGCTTAAAGTTGGGCGTTTGACGTCGCGCAAAATCAATGCCGCGCCGGACGATCCTTGATGTATTCATTGGCTCCAATGCCGAGGGATGAGGCTGGGCTGTCCCTCTCTACTCCGTCGTCAATGATGGTCAGAGTATAGCAGTACAGCCTTCACCAATCGAACTGGGCTTCACCTTGGCTCGCTCCATCCGTAAACCATTCAGCAAGCGCCTGTTGCAGTGCGTTTACCGTCAAGCTAGCGCAGTGCATTTTGGCCCTGGGCAAGCTATCCAGAGCGACAATCAGCTCCCTCGGTCCGATTTCGCCCGCCTCATCCGGCGACAGCCCCTGCACCATTGTGGTGAGCATGCTGCCGCACGCCAACGCCGGCTCGCGGCCATCGGTCATGAAGGTAGCTTGTGTGATCCGGTCATCATCCAACCGCAGGTAGATCTCCATCGTATCGCCACAGCAGCCATGAATGACCCCATAGGCATCTGGCTCGACCATGCGGCCCTGGTTCTTGGGATCGAGCGCTAGCTCGATGACCTTGGCCGAATAGAGAAGCTGGGTCTCGTGTGCCACGGCGTCCTTCTGCGGTTCAGGGACCATCTGTTCCACGGTTGTTGCATCTCCTTGATGTCCCATGCAAGACTCCTTTGCAGGCAATGAGTAGCCATCCTGTCAGTCATGCTGGTGCACGATCTCTTCCAGATGTCCCCGCCAGTAGCTCAGATCGCCTCCGGGCAGATTCCACACTACCTCACCGTCCATCGGGATCAACAGTGATTGTCAGACCGTACTCCAGACCCATCGTATCTCGCCAAAAAACTCGGCATCTTCCAGCCTCAATCATAGGCCAGGCGCATCTCTTGGCCCGGCAAGACGTCCTGGATGAGTTCCTGCCACGCGGCTGGCTGCCAGGTCCCCAGTGCCTGGTGAGTCAGGTAGTAGTTCTGAGGAATCGGATGGGTGCCGACTACGACCTCCAGCCCATACTTGGCCGGGATGAACTCGCAAAAGGCCTGCAGGTGGGGGCAGGGCGGATAGCCAACCACCAGACCCGTCGCCAGGTGAACGATCTCTGCACCGTTCTTTTTCATCTCGGCGGGAGCGTACTCTATGTTGCCACCGGGGCAACCCCCACAGGTTATGTAGCCAACCAGTTCGATCTCCTCGCCCTGATAGCGGGCAAAGGCTCCTTCCCGGTTGCGCAGGGAACGCAGGCACTTGCCGCCTGCACAGCTTTGATAGCGATGACAGATAATGATCCCAAGCTTCTTCATCGGAACCAGACCTCCTTCAGTGTTTCTTACTTGTCCCTTGTGGGCTTTCGCATCATGGTTAGCAGCCGCTTGCCCCGTATCTGGCGAAAGGTAGCCGCTTGGCCTACGGTCTGCAGTACGGCGGCCACATCCACCACCCGCGTCCCGGATATGGCATCGATGCCGTACTCGAACAGGACCGGCGACAGCGGGGCGCTGGCCCCGAGCAGGACCACAAAGGCATCAGGACGGCACAGACTGACCAGGTCGTCAAAGGTATGATTGAGGAGCGAGGTGCCGGTGAGCGCCACTACGTCTGCCTGGGGAAGCACTTCCACTGCTTGCCCGGCGGAAAGGTCACCGGCGCGGGGGCGCAGTTCCAGCACCCAGCAGGTAGCTGCTGCCTGGCGCACCCGCTCCACAAAGGGGAAGTGACCGATGATGGCCACCCGGTGCCCGGCCGCGCGCTGTAGAATCACATTCTCGGCGTTCACCTGGGTGCAGGCTGCCTCATCCACTTCCAGCAGGGCATTGAAGGCCGCCATGCCGATGCTGGCCCTCAGAATGCTGGGGGAGCGAAGCCACTCGGCCAGCTCCCGCCCGCTGTATTCCAGCAGGCGGCCTGCCTCCGGCACTGGGGGTCCGGCTTCGTGGGACTCTGCGCGCAGGGTCGAGGCCAGGCCACATCGAAGTGGCTCGGTGTCCAGAACCACCGCTGTCCAAAAGGCTCCGACCAAAACCTGTCGCACCGGTGCGTCCGCTTGCAGGCTATTCAACAGCGTGTCAATGGCGTTCATCTTGTTCCTTCTCTTAGGAAATTCCTGACTTGACTAGGCGCCACGCCTGCGTCGCCGCCGGCCATGGCCGCCCCCCTCGCCACGGGCCCGGGAGCCGCCGCATGGCGTGCTCTGCCGGGTAGCCGGCGATTCCCTGCTCTCCAACCGGCGGTCCAGATCGCGCAGAAAATAGTCCGCCAGCCGGGGCAGGATCTCGCGCCCAGCCCAGACCAGGGCTCCACCGACAACCGGCAGGACGCTAGCCCGGAAAGGTACTGGAGCAGGCCCGGTCTTGACCTGGATGACTCGCGGCTCGGGCCGCAGAGCTGGTACTCGGGCCGGGTCGACAGCGGGTTCTGAGGGCATGGCGAGGGCGATGGCCTCTATGGGGCAGGCAGCAATGCAGGTCTCGCAGTCGCGGCAGAGCCTTTGGTCTACTACCGCCCTGCCACCAACCAGGTAGATGGCGCCCGTTGGACAAGCCTCCACGCACGCGCCGCAGCCATTGCAGCGATCCACGTTGATAACAATCATCCTAGATCACCTCCTTCCCCGCAGTCCCGGTCAGCAGTCGTGTGGATGGGGATGACCATGATCTGCCATTGACCCACCCAGCTTCTCCAAGGCTGCCGCCAACGCCTCATTGGCTGATTCCATCCGAGCTGCTGCCACCTCAATGTCAGCTTCCGCTTCGGCCGCCAACTCCGCCCAAAGACGGAACTGGGCTGCATGCTCGACATTGTGCTCGATCCAGTGAGGCAGCATTGCTCTCAGCTTGTCCCGTCCGATCATGGCTGCCATCCTATGCTCCCTCCACTGGCACCAGCGTGACCGAGTGTTTCAGAAAGTCAATGCGGCTCACCCTGGCCTTGACAACCACCGGTTCCTCGAAGAATGCCTGCAAACGCAAACCATTCTCTACCGGTTCCAACAGAACGAGATCCCGCATGATCTCCTCATCCTGACCATTCTTGGACAAAAAAACCGTTGCTTGGCACATGAGATCCTCCGTTCAGGGGCTCTCTCTCAGGATCGCATTCAACTCCTCGGCCCCCACATAGCCCACTACCTCAATATCCTGCTCTCTGACACCCGGGACCTGAGCCACCGCATCTCGAATGTTGAGTACCAGCGTGACGGCCAGTGGGCAGAGGGGTGACGAAGGCCGAAACCTGTAGCGCACGAGTCCTGTCTTGCTCTCCACCTGCAGATCTTCAATGAGCCGCATGCGGATCACATCCACGCCTGTCTCCGGGTCAATGACCTGGCTCAGAGCCTCGATGATGGCGTGTTTGAGTTCGATAGAGTGAACGTCCATCCTACTCCTCCAGTCTTGCGCTGACGTTCAGCCACATTTCCGCTAGCGCTCCCGTCATTGCCCCTTTGGGCTGGTAGGCCGTTACCGGCTGTCCCCGGACCATGGCCTCAGTGACGATGGTGTCATAGGGCAACTTGCCCACCACCTCGATGCCCTCAGAAGCGCAGTAGGCTTCGATGGCAGTCGTATAGGCCGGGCTGAGATCCGCCTTGTTGATACACACCAGCGCCGGCACACCAAAGTGATTCACCGTACCCAGCGCTCGTTCCAGATCGTGGATGCCGGACACGGTGGGCTCTACCACCAGCAGGGCCAGGTCTGCGCCTGCACTGGCCGAAATAACCGGGCAGCCGATACCGGGCGGCCCGTCGACGATAAGCAGCTCGCGGCCCTCGTCCAGGGCCAGCAGCCGGCCGTGCTGTTTGACCAGGGTCACCAGTTTGCCCGAGTTCTCCTGTGCAGCGAACAGGTGGGCGTGGAACAGCGGCCCGAAGCGTGTGTCCGATCGAAACCAGAGCCCGGCGTGCTGCTCCTCACAGTGAATGGCCGTTTCTGGGCACTGGGTTACGCACGAGGCGCAGCCCTCGCAGGCCAGCGGGTCCACACGGTAGGTGTCATCACCTGGGATGACGGCGTCGAACCGGCAGACCTCGTGGCAGCGCCCGCACAGTCCACACAGATCGGGATCAATGATGGCCACCTGCCCGCCCATGAATACATGTTCTTCTACTTGGACCGGATCCAAGACCAGGCCCAAATTGGCGGCATCCACGTCGGCGTCGGCCAAGACGATGGGCTTCTCTTGCGAAGCCAGGTGAGCCAGGGCGGCCACCACTGAGGTCTTGCCCGTGCCGCCCTTTCCGCTGAGGATCACCAATTGCTTCATAGAGCCACCTCTTGGGCGATCTGTTCATAAAGTCTGACAAAGCGGGGGCGATACTCGGGCAGTGCCTCTACCAGCGCCTTCCCGTCCGAAACAGCTTCCGCGATGCGGCGGTCCAACGGAATGCGCATCAAGATCAGTATGCCCTCGCTGGCACAGTACTGCTCCACACCCTCATCGCCGACGCCATCGCGGTTGATGATGACACCCACCGGCAGGCCCAGCTCGTCGCGGGCGACCTCCACTGCCAGACGCAGGTCATGCAAGCCAAAGGGCGTCGGCTCGGTGACCATCAGCACAAAGTCGGCATCGCGCATCGTCTCTACCACGGGGCAAGAAGTGCCAGGCGACGAGTCGAGGATCACCACACGGTCATCTGCTGCGGCCAGGTACTTTTTTTTGAGCTGGTGGATGATGGGCACGGGCATGGCCTGACCCACGTCCAATGTACCCTGGGCGAAATCGATCAGCCCCGTCGAACCTGATTCCAGGGTGCCCGTGACGTTGAGTACCTCGTGAAGCGCTTCTTCCGGGCAGTTGAGCGTACAACTGCCACAACCATGGCACAGTTCGGGGAAGATGAGCACCCTTTTGCCCACGACAGCGATGGCATGCCAGACACAGACCTCGGCACAGCGGCCACAGAAGGTGCACTTGGCATAGTCCACCTCGGGGATCAGGATGCCGACCTCATCGCGGTGGTCCAGCTCTGGTTGGAGAAAGAGGGCGGCGTTGGGTTCTTCTACGTCGCAGTCCAGGAAGAGCGGATTGGCAGAACTGGCGGATCGATGCGCTGTCATCGACAGCGCCAAACTGGTAGCGACGGTGGTCTTGCCCGTACCTCCTTTACCACTTGCAACGACAATCATCATGTCAGAGCTTCCTCCGGTTCAGTTTCGGCCTCACTTGCGTCCCACCTCCAGCACCCCTGCCAGAGAGAGTCGAGGTGAGATGGATCATTCAGTCAGGTCCGCGAGCGCCTCGGCCAACGTCGCGGCTTGTATCAGCCGTGTCTCCACGCCCGCGTCAGCAAACACGTAGGCCGGCCCCTTGCCTTGAACATCCTGGCGCAGCAGGACCACGTCAGTCTTGAGGGCCACCAACCACTCACCCACGCGAATGCCCTTGGCCTTCTCCGCGCCCGTTTGGGGATTGGCCAGCACTTCCTGGCGCTCAACCTGGCCATCGGACGTGCGAACCGTTGCGAGAGCAAAGTAGGGCGATTCGCCGAAATGTTCGCTAACCGTCCCGCCCACATCGGCCAGAGGTACGGCGTAGCGCAAGTGAGTGCGCACTTGCGGCTCGTAATGGATCAACACCCGTTCTACGTGGGGCACCTGTACACGGATGGCCTTTTCCAGGCGTTGGCTGACGGCGTGGGCTTTTTCCAGATCGTCCACCCTCAGGGCCAGGTCGGCTTCCAGGAATCGATAGCGGCCCGCGTTGCGCCCCACCACCCACCGCAGCTCCGTCACGGTGGGTTCGGCCTCAATGATCGCCCGTACCTGATCCAGCGTTTCGGCGTCCAGGGAGGCATCCAGCAGCACACGCATCCCGTCGGACAATAGCTCCCAGCCGGTTTTGCAGATGAGCACCACGATGACCAGCGCTGCGTAGCGATCCACCGGGTACCCGATCATCTGGCCGACGAGAGCCAGAAATACTACCCCCGACGAAAAGACGTGGGCGCGGTACTCCTGGGCGTCGGCCATCAGGCTGGGTGAGTTGAGTCTCCGGCCCACCCGCATCTCGTAGAAGCTGAAGGCCAGCGGTACGACCGCCGACACCGCCACACCGGCCAGCATCCAGCCGTTGACCGTCGTCGCCTGAGCGTCACCAAAGAGTGCCTGCTTGGCGATCTCGTAGCCTGTGAAAAAGATGAGGATCGAGATGCCCACGGCCACCACGTTCTCCACCTTGTAGAGCCCGTAGGGAAAGTCTCGGCTCTCCCGCTCCGAGATCTTGACCCCTGCCAGCACGGCCACCGAGGCGACCAGGTCCACCAGGTTGTGGACCATCTCGGCGGCCACCGCCAAGCTGCCCGAGGCCGCCGCGATGGCAAGGTTCAGCAGGCTGAGAAAGATATTTACAGCAATGGATGCCCAGGCAACTCGCGAAGCCACGTCGTCCCCTCTGTCCTTCTTGATACTGTTGGAAAATCCTGACATTGTCACTGCGAGCGAAGCGAAGCAGTCCCCAACACAGTCAAAAGTGGGGATTGCTTTCCTGTCGCTGCGCTCAGGACAGGCTCTCGCTGCGCTCGTCGCAATGACAGGTGTGACATTCTTCCACCAGTAACTTCTTGCACAACCAGTCGCACGGGGCTGGTCGCGGGCGGCTAATCCCGCATCATCTGCGCGCCGCATTTGGGGCACTTGGTGTCGTAACAGGGCTGCCCGGTCTGGTGCGAAACTCGATGCCCGCACATGGGGCAGATGCAGCTACCGGCGGGCCCGGCGGCTTTGGATCCGCCCATGCGCCCTGGCCCACGGCCTCGACCGCGACCACCCCCTTGACCAGCTCCGCCCCCCTGTCCTCGACCCATGTTGCCCTCCTGCCCTCCTTCTGTATCCGCTATTGGCTCAACTGGTTCAGCCGGCGGCCTACTTCTTCCAGTTGCTGCTGGAGCATCTCGGCTTCCTCGCGCAGCCGGCCCGCATCGTCCTGTTCGTACTCGCCTTCGGACGGCAGATGCCCATGCTTCTGGCTCTCCACGCATGGCTCTGCGCCCTGGAGCTGGCCGCCCAGGTAACGCTCCAACGACTGGCTCACTGTCCCATAGGCCCCGGTGACACCATCGATCCCATACTGCTGGAAGAACATGATGGCCCGGCCGCCCATGCCGCCGGTGAGCATCACGTTCGCCCCCAGGCCGTTGATGAACCCCGGAACCTGGCCCGGCTGGTGCTGCCCATAGAAGGGGTTGTCCACTTCACGAACTCCGATGACGTCCTGGTCCTGCAAATCCACCAGGATGAAATGGGGACAGCGCCCAAAGTGGGGGCTGACGACGCTGTCCAGGCCATTCTTGTTGTCGGCTGAAACGGCAATACGCACCGGCTAACCCTCCTTCTCCAGTTTGTCGATCTTTTCCATTGTCTCGGCCAGTTGCTGGCGCAGGCCCTTGAGCGTTTCGCGCAGCTCGTCCATTTCCGATCCGCTGGCAGCCTGAGGCTCCGGCTGAATCGGTGCGGATTGCTGCATCCCACGGCCCATGCCCGCTCCACGCCGGCCCCCCATGCCGCGCCCCATGCCCATTCCTGCGTGGCCGGCCACATTGGCCCCGGCCATCGGCCGGAGTTGGCCTGCCCGGTAGGCTTCCACGGCCTGGCGAACTGTTCCCTCCCCGACCAGGTATCCCGGCACGCCAGCGGCCTGCAGTACCTCAAAGGCATTCGGCCCCAGGTTGCCGGTCAGTACGGCCTGGGCGCCCTGGTTTACTACGAATTGGGCGGCCTGAATGCCCGCCCCGCCACCCTGATTCATGGCCGGGTTGGGAACCGCTTCGAACTCGAGCGTCTCGGTATCCACAAACACGTAGGTCGGACACCGGCCAAAGACCGGGCTCGCCGGTGCATCCAGGTTCTCGCCTTGCGCAGATACTACAATCTTCATCTTTGGAATCTCCTATCCGCCGGCTTGATCCGCCGGTGTCATCTGATAGTGGTGGTTCCCCCATGGCGGGTACCTGCCATCGTTCGGCTGAGGACTTTGGGGCTCGGTCCAACCGCTGGGATCCATCTACCCCCGGGCAGATGGGGAAAGCGGGGAGCGGAGCGTAGGCGGCTACGTCAGGTGTCCCGCCCCGGCGCCCTCCCCAGCATACTGCCTTATTCCTGGACCAACTCGTCCATCCGTTGGCTGATGGCGTCGAGATGGTCCTTCAGCCACTGTGCTTCATCCCTGAGCATCTCAAGCTCTTGCTCCTGCGATGGAGGTTCATAGGAAACCCCATAGGGGCCCCTATAAGCCACAGCCGGGGGTGGCCCCCACCGCGCCCAACGCGGCGGACCGGCGTCGTAAACCTGATGCCGCCAGCCCCAGGCCCCACCACGTCCCGCGCCGTAGCCGACCCAACGTCGGCCATACATCCCAGCACCGCCTCGTCCGAAAAACCTTCGACCTGGCCCCGGATTAGCCCAGCCGGGTGCGTCGTAGCCGCCACAGTAGCCCACGCCCCGGCCCGTCCCTGGTCCCATGCCTGACGGACCCGTACCGTCTCCTGCTGGCATTCTGCTCACCTCCCTTCTTTCACGAATTCGATATCTCTACCTAGTTTACCTCGATGATAGCGTCCTCAGGGCACTCGTCAAAACAGATTCCGCATTCCAGGCATTCTTCCGGGTCGATGAAGGCATGGCCATCGACCATCGAGATCCCCTCGTTGGGACATACATCCACGCAGGTCTCACAGCCGCTACACTTTTCAATGTCCACCTGATACATCTTGTACTCTCCTCTATGGGTCTTGTCCGGCCACGACCAACCCGGTCTCTATTGGCCGGCATGCATCTGCATGAAACTCGACGCTTGCGCCTGCGGCGTCCGCTTGGCCAGTTCCCGCGCAATGGGCGCAAAGGCCCTGGCAGGGTACTCTTGTATCTCCCCCTGTTCAATCCGTCCTTCAGGACACCCGCCGGTGCACGGTCATGTGCAGGTCGTACACTTTTAGGAAGTCGTGGAGCATCCGGTCGGTCTCCCTGAGATCATCTACCCACCAGGCCAGGTAGCCGTCGCCCTTCTCCGTGATCTGGTACAGGCGGCGGGCCGGACCGGCGCTGCCGGTATCCCAGCGTGAAGTGACAAGACCCCGATCTTCCAGGCTACGCAGAAGGCGGTAGACCGTGCTCGAGTCGGCCGGATTCTGCTCAAAGCCAAACTGCTTCAGGCCCTCCAGGAGCTCGTAGCCGTGAGCCTCACTATCGTGTAGCAGCATCAGCAGACACGGCTCTACAAAGCGGTGTATGCGCCTCGGGCAGGCTTCCTGCGACTGCCCGTCTCGCCAGCGGCGACCAGAGCGCATCCGTACCTACCTTTACTTGTCATCTATGTGCACGATGCACATAACTGTCTTAGTATGATACCCTACGGTCCATTCGTTGTCATCAGAGGGATGATTGATCTTGTATTCCACAAACTGAGAGCGCTAAAGGCCGGTCTTTCTCCACATTTGCTGATGGCCCCTGCGCAAAAGTCGTAGGCACAAAGATAAGGATTTGAAGTCGAGCAAGACGCGTGTCTGGTGCTTTGTTCTTTGCTTTCACCCTGTGCGTAGGATGGAGCGGCCATCCGTGATCCAGATGGCTCAGTGGTATCTCTGGTCTTGCGGGTTATCATCAGAGTGATGACGGATCTTTGCCTCAACAAAAAGACCGCCCTGAGGCGGTCTTTTGGCATTCGCGGATTCAGCATACTAGAGGACTCGTAGGCGTTCCGATGGTACGCTGGGGCCTACTAGAGGATTCGTAGGCCTTTTTTTGATGCGCTGGGGCCACTCGCTAAAGCTACTCGCTCCCTAGACTGTCATCCAGCGAAGTGATTCCTTCCTGCAAGGCGTACAACGTCGCCTGCACCCGGTTCGCCAGGTGCAGTTTGCCGAGAATGTTGCTGACGTGGGTACGTACGGTTGCCTCGGTGACCACCAACTGCCGGGCAATCTCAGGATTGCTCAGTCCCTTTCGCTACCAGGCGCAGGACCTCCATCTCCCGATCGGTAAGCGGATCGGGCGTCGGCGGACGCGCAGGCGGATGTCTCAGTTCCTTGAGTACCTTCTGAGCGATGCTCGGTTGCAACGAGGGTTCACCGCGGTAGACCTGTTGGATGGCTTCAACTAGATCTGCCGGTTCAGAATCCTTGAGGAGATAGCCCAGGGCCCCGGACTTGATGGCAGGAAGGACTTTGTCGTCGCCGGCAAAGCTGGTCAGAACCAGGATGCGCGACTCGGGATTGTGTTCCGTGATCTGACGGGTGGCTTCGATGCCGTCCAGGCCGGGCATCACCAGATCCATCAGGACCACGTCAGGGTTCAGCGCTTGCGCTTGGGCCAGGGCCTCATGCCCATCGCTGGCCTCCCCCACCACCTCTATGTCCTCGAACTCTGCCAGCAGCGCCTGGATGCCCCTGCGGACGATGGCATGGTCGTCCACAATCAGTACCCGGATGGCTGGTTGATCCATTGCTGCTACCTCCCCTGGCACGGCGTTGGCAACCGAGGCTTCGAGACTCGCATAAAGATGTATCGCAGATCCTCAGCCCCAATCACGAATCCAAGCTCTCGATGCCCATATCCCGCACCTCTACCCTCAGCGTCGTCCCCTCATCCGGGGCGCTCTCGATGGCGAACGAGCCGTGGATCCGCTCCACCCGCTGTTTTATCCCGAGCAACCCCATTCCACCGCTTCGCAGGGCCATAGCGGGGTCAAATCCGACCCCGTCATCCGTGACTTTCAGGCAGACACCCTCACCCTCAAACTTCAAGTCGACTACCACCTGGCCGGCGCCGGCGTGCTTGAGCACATTGTTGAGGGCCTCCAGGGCAATGCGGAAAAGCTCCTCCTCTACCAGCATCGGCAAGCGCCGCTCGCCCTCCACACGTATCTCGGTCTGCAGCCGCGCGCGGCTTTCCACGGAAGCCAATCTTGCTTGCAGGGCGGCAATTAGCCCCTCTTCTTCCAGCACGGGGGGATGCAACTCAAAGATGAGCATCCGCATGTCAACCATCGCCTCGCGGGCCATGTTGTGCAGTTCTTGCACGTTCTCAGCCGCCACTTGTGGCTTCTCGGCCAACAGCGCCAGACGGGTGGCCTCGGCATAGAGGGTCACACTATACAGCGCCTGGGTCACAGAGTCGTGCAGTTCCCGCGCCAGACGGCTGCGCTCGGCAGCTACGGCCTGTTCTCTGGCCTGCTCTTCAAGCGCCTCCTCAGCCCGCCTGCGCTCGGTGATGTCACGATTGCTGCCGCGCCTGCCCAGGTAGTTCCCGTTGGATCCATATACCGGCTGGCAAACGTGCTCAAGCCAGCGCTCGTCGCCGCCGCGGGTGATGATGCGGAAACCCATAGGATGGACTGCACTGCCTTCTGCCGGTTCCTCGCGAAGGTGCTCCACCACGATGGCGCGGTCGTCAGGATGGGTGATGGTCTCCAGCAGCCTGGGATCCTCTTGAAACTCCTCGGAGCGGTATCCGGTGATGCGCTCGCACGACGGCGAAACGTACAAATAGCCGCCGTCCGGGTCCACCCAATACTCCCAGTCGTAGGTGAAATCGGCCACGGTGCGGAACCGTTCTGCGCTCTCCTTCAGCTCGGTTTCCATGGCCTCGGCATATAGGTGCCCAAAGCGGCCAAGCATGACCCGGAGATAGGCATCCAAAGCCATCTCTGCTTCGCCTAGGTCTGCAGAGCCAGGCGGGCATGCTTGCCGGATAACCGGGAGTACGGCCGGCCTGAACAGCAGCAGTCCCTCGGTCACGTCGGAGATATCAAAACCCATCCGCATGCGGGTGAGCGAGATGTCTTTCAGGTGGGTCTCCATTGGCCCATATGAACCGGTCGACAGCGTCTCGACGGCGGCCAGGACCCCACGCGACAGCCACGTGCGTATCTCGGCGACTGAATACGCGGCATACCGGGTGCCGGGCAGGTTGTGGGCCATGTCTGCCCACGCGGTCGCGATATCATCCTGGTACCGAGCAAGGAGCGCAGCAAGCTGCGGTGCCCTGGGCGCGTGTCGAGTCATCGTCATCCTTTGCGCACAACATGACCTTGTGCTTTCATTCTACCACGCCATGATCGGCCTGTCAAAGGCGGACGCAGGTACACCGGCGATCTGGCTCTGGCTAGCGGCCGTCGCTGGAGAATGTCGAGCGCTGCTGTGGGACACGGATTGGCGGGATTGACGGAGCTGGGCCGCGGGGGTTGGTACGCGGATCGGCGGCATTGACGAATTTGGACCTCGTCACGGATCTAGGCCTCGGAGGTCGAAGCCAGACCTCAGAGGTCTTTGCACAGTCTGGCGATGCGTGCAGTGGTATACTACTCAATCAGCGGACGTCCACCCAGTTGGTCAAATTGGCGCAGCAACACGGCCAGGTGGATGATGAGAAGGGCCGTCAGGATCTGGGCCACGGCATCCAGCCAGCCCACAGGTAGGACCTCTCCGGCCATGGGTCCGAAGAAGGGGATACCGACCGTGCGCGTAGCGACCCATAGGGCTATAGCAAGGGCGCTGCCGGCGATACCCGCCCAGAGCCAGGCTCGCTTGGGTTCGCCGACGGCCAGGACCATGGAGTACATGACTTGTAGCACGGCGACGAGAATAAAGAACACGCCATAACCCAGCCATTGGTCAAAGTAGAGCGGTGTGGCCAGGACATGGATCAGGCCCAGTGACGCAGCCAGGATGATGGCCCGGATCAGCCAGGTACGGGGCTTCAAGTGTGCACTGATCATCTCATCCATTTTGGGCTCCAGGGAACTGGTCCCGTTGGTACTGGGCTCGATGGGCATTGTCTCGCTCATTTTGGGCTCCTTTAAGATAGTCTGTGACCACACAGCGGACTGCTCAAGGCCTGCTTTGTGTTTGCGCCATGTTGAACCTCCGGCCAATGGGAGGAAGATCGCCCTTCACTCTGCTGCACGGAGGAAGCACTCCTCCACCTACTCTCCAGACGATCCTAGCGCGGGATTTCTTACCTCAATTGCCCCATTTCGCCCTCGGCCTGGCATACGAGAAGCAGGAGTATTACTGCGTACCTGATCGTGCGCTAGTATTGCTGTAGGAAAGCATAGGCAGGCAGATGGAAGTCTGGATTCAGTTGACAGGGCCAGGCAGCTATGACATAATGCTCCTGCTTGGACCCAATCGCTTTGAAGGAGGAGCCATGAGCATCATCGATAGACTCCTGAGATCGGCTGAAGCGTCGGTGCGGCTCAGGATGCAGCTTGGCGTCCTGGGCCGCGACCCAAACACGACCGAGATCGGCGCGCTGCGGGAGGAGGTTCGCAGCTCGGACCGGGTACGGACCCTACTCTCCGGACGGGACGCAGAGGGCCGGATTCCAGGCTCCGTGTATAGCAAGTGGACCGGCGCCCACTGGGTCCTGGCTGCCCTGGCCGACTTGGGCTACCCGCCAGGCGACGAGTCGCTGGTTCCACTGCGGGAACAGGAGATGGACTGGCTGCTGGGCGAAAGGCACCAGCAGCGGATCCGGAGCATCTCGGGCCGGGTGCGCCGCTGTGCCTCGCAGGAAGGGAACGCGCTGTACGCCCTGCTGGCCCTGGGCCTGGCCGATGAACGCGCGGTTGAGCTAGCCCGGCGGCTGGCCGGCTGGCAATGGCCCGACGGCGGCTGGAACTGCGACAAGAACCCGGCAGCCGTCCACTCGTCGTTCATGGAGAGCCTGATCCCGCTGCGAGGGCTAGCGCTGCACGCCCAGGTCACCGGCAGCCTGGCCTCAAAGGAGGCAGCAGACCGCGCGGCCGAGGTTTTTCTCAAGCGCAGGCTATACCGGCGGCAGTCGGACGGGAGCGTCATCCACCCCGGCTTTGTGCGGCTGCACTACCCCTGCTACTGGCACTATGACATTCTGTTTGGGCTCAAAGTCCTGGCCGAGGGCGGCTACATCGACGACGAACGATGCCGGGATGCCCTGGACCTGCTGGAATCGAAACGCCTGCTGGACGGGGGCTTTCCGGCGGAGAACAAGTACTACCAGGCCGGTAGCGGGGCTCGCAGCGGGCGGTCGCTGGTCGACTGGGGCGGCACAAGCAAACGGCACCTGAATGAATGGGTGACAGCGGACGCGCTCTATGTGCTGCAGGCGGCCGGTCGCCTGGACAGCGCGCCGTCGCCGTGACTGGAAGCAGGCCGGATTCTCAGCGGACTGCAACTTGATGGGGCACTGCTACATAGCCCAAACTCTTGGAAAAAGTACGCCCAAATTACCGACCCAGAGGCGCGGCGAAACCTGCGCTTGCCGCGCCTGGGATCGCAGCCATTACCAGCGCTTCCCGACATGGGGCAGGTAGGTACGGCCGCCGGGCACGATGACGGTCAGGGTCGGATCGTATACCTTTACTACGCTGGTGCCACTTTGGCGCCTGGCAAGGAAGAAGAATTTGTGGGTACCCGCCTTCACCGGCCGGCGCAGCGTGAGGGCGACCGACTTGTCAGTCCCATCGCCAGTGTCATTGTAGACGTTGACCCAGCGATCGGCGTTGGGATCGCCGGCAGTATCGTCGATGCCGATGCGAAAGTCGGCCTCGTACGGGCCATCCTGGCGGCCCAGGGAGGCGTCGGCAAAAAAGAACACCCAACCATCCTGCGGCACCGTCATCGTGCACTGGCGCATCACGTCAAACGTGCCGGACGTGGTGGTCCAACTCAGATTACCCGAGGCCCCACACGCCTTGGCCACGAGGCTGGAGGCAGGGATGTAGAGGACGGTGAGCGTCGGGTCATAGACCCGCACGCTCGCGCTGCCCACGGAGCGCCTGCCCAGCGAGTAGAAGGTATAGTTGCCGGCGGCGACCTGTTTGTAGACCGAGAGCGCGTACGACCTATCGGTACCGTCCCCGTTGTCGGTCCAGACGTCAACCCAGCGGTCGATATCGTCATCGCCTGCGGTGTTGTTGATCCCGATGCGAAAGTTGGCCTCGTACGGGCCGTCCTGCCTGGACACCGATCCGTTGGCCGCGATAAAGAGCCAGCCAGGCTCGGGAAGGGAGAGGGCGCACTGGCGCATTACCTCAAAGGTGCCAGAGTTGGTGGTCCAGTTGGCGTTGCCCGACGCTCCACAGATGCGGGTCTGGCTGGTGGTGGCGGGCACAAACACCACGGTCAGGGTTGGGTCGTACAGGAGCAGGGTTCCCGACCCGCCATACCTCCGGCCGAGGAAGTAGAAAGTATGGTTGCCGGCCGAGATCGGCTTCAGCACCGAGAGGGCCAGCGTCTCATCCGACCCATCGCCTGCGTCATCGTAGATGTTGACCCAACGATCGACATTTTCGTCGCCGGCGGTGCTGTCGATGTCGACGCGGAACTGGCCCTCGTAGGGGCCATCCGTCCTGGCCACCGATCCAGTGGCGCTGATAAAGACTGAGCCATCGCTGGGCACCCGCAGGGTACAGTAGTGGATCACCTGAAAGTCGCCGGAGGTGGTGGTCCAGTCCAGGTTGGCTTGCTGGCCGCAGGTGAGGAGGCCACCGGCAGCGGCCAGCAGCGCGGCTTCGCCGGCCGGCAGCACTCCTTCGGGGGCCCCCCCGTCGTTCTTGGATCCCGGAGTGGGCAGGGTGACCTCCGCCTCCTCAGGAACCACCGCCTGGGGATCCTGAGGGCCGCCGGCCGCGTTCTTGCCGGCAGGCGAGAGGTCCAACTGCGCACCACCGGCACCGGGCAACGCGGAGGGAGCAGAGCCGGGCCCGGCATCGAATACAGCATTCTTGTCGGCCGGTTCGGGCGGCTGGGCCGCATCAGCCGTCACCGACGGCAGCCCCGCCAGAGGGACGAGGACCATGACCCCGGCGAGGGTCCAGGCGAGCAAAAAGCGCTTGAATTGAGCCGTATGCAAGTACCTCACGGTCACTCTCCTTCCCTATTCGAATGGTTCTAACCATGGACAAGCGCCGATGGTTGCCCCGCAGCGGAGGCGCCGCCGTCGACCCTGGGCAGCTCTCCTGCTGCAGGAGCCGGGTTGGGAAAACCGGCCTACTTCCTACCGGAATCGGTGGTGCGGCGCGCCGGTTCCCAGCCGGGCGTGCCCGTCATTCATTATACTACACTGCGTACACACGCGCAAACCATGGCGGGAGGGCTGGGATGCCGGCAGGGTGGTACGTTGCGGTTCGCGGCCATGGCAGAGCCAGCCCCTGCTGCCGCCAGATCCCGCACCGGGTTGCTGGGATGTTCGCCCTCTACCGCGCTTTCCTGACCGGGGTACGGAAAGGACGAACATGGTGCACGATTCGTACAGTATCATCTGCACCCTTGCCCACGAAGGATTCGAGGCATGCCTGCAGCTCGATCAGGCGACCCTTGGCATGGGGCTGGAGGTTTGCCCCAGGACCTGATCGCATTTATAATCTGGGAAGGCTATGGCTTCAGTTCAAGGGTACAGGTTGGAGTAAATCAGGACAAGGAGAAATCGAGATTTTGGGCCGGCGCCCGCTCGCCGCAAGATTATACCACGGATCCGCCGTTCGCACACGGATAGCCTTGCCAACCAGAACAGCCTCTTGATCCAAGGCTTCCCAACCCTTGGGGGCGGGTTCGGCAGTGCCCCTCGAATCCGTTTTGCCCCGAGTTGCGGACCCCCTGCAAGCGTGGTATACTGCCTCAACGCTCCAATCGACGCAAGTCAGAAGCTGGACCAGGCAAGATGCGCAGACGCGGTTCAGCCCCATTGTGAGGAAGGAGGGATGACCAGCGATGAAACAGCGTCACACCGTCAAGTATCCCATCTCCCGCTATCTCAATGCCCGTTCCGCCTATTGCCCCAGCATTGCGCCGGATGGCCAACGGATGGCCTTCATCTCGGACATCACCGGCGTGCCCCAGGCCTGGCTGGTGCGGCTTGCCCCCGGCGTCGACGAGGTGCTGTGGCCAGACCAGCTCACCTTCGGGGCGGACCGCGTCACGGGCCTGTGGTTCTCCCCCGCGCAGCAGGACCCCCGGCTCATCTTCTCCCGGGACGCTGGTGGGAACGAGAAGGAACAGCTAAGCCTGCTTGACACCGATGATGGTACCGAGGTCCCACTGACGGCCGGCCACGAAGGCGCCGTACACCGATTTGGCGGCTGGTCTAACGATGGGACTCGGATTCTGTTCGCTGCCAACCGGCGAGATCAGGGCCTGTTTGACCTCTATCTGCAGGCCCTGGACGGCGGCGCCCACCTGCTGTGGGAGAACAACGAACCTGGGTACCTGTCCAACATCTCTTTCTCACCGGATGGCAGCCGTGCCGTGATGACGCGCGTGTCCGCCAGCTTTCGTCACGACCTGATCGAGGTAGACCTGGACGCTGGCACCACACGCCTCATTTGTGCCAGTCAGGAAGATGCGCGCTACGAAGCAGTGTGTTATGCGCCGGACGGCCGGTCGCTGTTGCTCAATACCGACCTGGCCTCTGATTTTCTGTACATCGCTCGCCTCAAGCTGGACGATATGAGTATCGAGGCCGTGGTCTCGCTGGACTGGGACGCCGAATTGATGACCCTTTCTCCCGACGGGCGCAGCGTGGCCTACACCCTCAATGTGGAAGGGGCATCGGAGCTGGCCCTGTTTGATCTCACGAGAGGGGAGACGCGGGTCGCGCCAGGGATGGGAACAAGCCGGGAAGAGGGCACCACACCAGGTGTGGTGGGCATGACAGACGGCCGCTTGGCCTTTGCGCCCGATTCGCGCAGCCTGGCCTACGCGTTCGCCAGTGCTACGCGAGCCTCTGACGTCTTGTCTGGGACCTGGAGGAGGACCGGGTCCGGGCCGTGACCCGGTCCTCCCACGGAGGGATTCCGGTCGACGCGTTCGTGGCTCCGGAACTGGTCCGCTTTCCCACTTTTGATGAGGTGGCTCCGGGCGAGGTACGAGAGATCCCCGCCTGGTTCTACAGGCCAGCGGAGCGTCGCGGCACCCAGATGCCGGTCGTCGTCTATGTTCACGGCGGCCCTGCAAGCCAATTCCGGCCGGATTTCCTCCCGTTGCTCCAGTATTTTTTGCAGAAAGGGTACGCGGTGTTTGCTCCCAACGTGCGCGGCTCCACGGGCTACGGCAAGGCCTACGCCAGCCTGGACGACGTGGAGAAGCGCATGGACTCGGTGGCGGATCTGGGCCACGCGGCCCGCTGGCTCAAGGGCCAGCCTGACGTAGACGGGGATCGCCTGGCGATCTATGGCCGCAGCTATGGCGGGTTCATGGTGCTGTCGGCCGTGGCCACCTACCCGGACCTGTGGGCGGCGGCCGTCGACGTCGTGGGCATCAGCAATTGGGTCACTTTCCTGGAGAACACCAGCGGCTACCGGCGAGCGCATCGCGAGGCCGAGTACGGCAGCCTGGCTACCGACCGCGAGTTTCTGAGGACGATCTCGCCCATCCACCAGGTCGACAGGATGGTGACCCCCATGCTGGTGATCCACGGCGCCAACGATCCGCGGGTGCCGGTGAGCGAGACGGAACAGATGGCGGCAGCCCTGGCTCAGCGGGGCGTCCCGGTTGAGTTCTTGGTGTTTGACGACGAAGGGCACAAACTGGCGAAACTCAAGAACAAGCTGGTAGCCGATGCCGCGGTCGCGGATTTTTTGGACAAGTATCTCGCGTGACCTGTAGCGAAAGGGCGGGGTGACCCCGCCCCTACGGGCTGCTTTTTGGGTTCACAATTCACAAAGAGGGAGGCGCTTGATGCCTGATGTCCGGTTTGACACGTTCTACCGCTATGACGATCTGACGCGTATCCTGGAGGCATTTGTTGCAGAATACCCCCAACTCATGAAGCTGGAGAGCATTGGCCAGAGCTACGAGGGGCGCGACATTTGGTCAGTCACGGTGACCAACCTGGAGACGGGCGAAGCCGAGGACAAGCCTGCGCTGTGGGTGGATGGCAACATTCACGCCACAGAGCTTGCCCCAGGGACCGCCTGCCTTTACCTGCTCCAGAAGTTGGCCACGGGCTACGGCACCGACCCCGACATCACCCGCTGTCTCGACAGCCGCGCTTTTTACGTCAGTCCCCGGGTCAACCCCGATGGCGCCGAGCTGGCTCTGGCTGACAGAGCCCAAGTTCATCCGCTCCAGCACGCGGCCCTATCCCTACGACGAGGACCCCATCGAAGGCCTGACCTGGGAGGATGCGGACGGTGACGGGCGCGTCTTGCACATGCGTGTGCCCGACCCGAACGGCGCGTGGAAGGTCTGCCCCGAGGAGCCCCGGCTCCTCATCCGGCGCGACCCGGCTGAGACAGGAGGTCAGTATTACCGGCTGCTGCGCGAGGGGCGGATCGAGGGTCCCGACAGCATTGTTTACGGGGCTCAACCCGACAAGCAAGGTCTGGACATGAACCGCAACTTTCCCATAAACTGGCGGCAGGAATTCCAGCAGCAGGGTGCGGGGCCCTACCCGACTTCGGAGCCGGAGGTACACGCCATCGTCGACTTTATCGCCAGCCATCCCAATATCACCGGCGGCGTGGCCTTTCACACCATGAGCGGGGCGCTGCTGCGTCCCTACCCCGACCAGCCCGATGAGGCCATGCTGGCCGAGGACCTGTGGACGTATCAGAAGATTGGCCAGAAGGGGACCGACCTGAGCGGCTACCCTGCCATCTCGGTCTACCACGACTTTCGCTACCATCCCAGCTCCGTCACCAGCGGCTCCTTTTCGGACTGGATGTACGAGCATTTCGGACAGTTTGCCTGGGTCGTAGAGATTCTGGAATCCACAGGGGCAGGCGGGCATCGAAGAGCTAGATTTTCAGCCCTGGCGCCGCGAACATCCCCTGGACGATGACCTCAAGCTGCTCAAATGGAGCGACGAGGAACTGGAGGGCAAAGGCTACATCGATTGGTACCCCTTCGAGCACCCCGAACTGGGCCCCGTAGAATTGGGCGGCTGGGACTGGTTCTACGCCCTCAAGAACCCACCCTCCCATCTGCTGGAGAAGGAGGTCGCCCCCTTTGCCGATTGGTTGATCTGGCATCTGCTCATCTCGCCGCGCTTGGAACTGTTTCAGGTGGACGTCAAGCCCATGGGGGACAATACGTACCAGATCCGTCTGGTGGTCCACAACACGGGCTGGCTGCCGACTTACGTAACCAAGAAGGCGCTGGAGAGAAAGCTGGTGCGCGGCGTGGTCTGCGAGATCGAACTGCCGGAGGGCGCGACGCTGGAGTCGGGCAAGATTCGGGAACAGTTGGGGCAGTTGGAGGGGCGAGCCTACAAGCCTGCCAGTCACTTTGTCTACTACCAGTCCGATGTTCCGGCGGAGCGGGCCAAGGTGGAATGGATCGTGCGCGCACCCCAGGGGGGCTCTGTCACGCTAAGGGCGCGTCATGAGCGGGCGGGTACGGTTGTCACCGGCGTGGAGCTTTGATTGTCTGCGAAGTGAATTGCGGGTCTGGAGCGGATGTACCCAGTCAATCTGGTACGCCTGTGCTTGCTTAGGAATAGATGGGAGGATTTGACTGAATGAGGCAGTACCTGGATCTGATGCATCATATCCTGGAACACGGCGTGGAGAGGCAGGATCGCACGGGAGTGGGTACCCTGTCGGTGTTTGGGTACCAGATGCGCTTTGATCTGAAGGCCGGCTTTCCACTGCTTACGACCAAGAAACTGCATCTCAGGTCGATCATTTACGAGTTGCTGTGGTTTCTCCAGGGCCAGACCAACATCCGCTACTTGAAGGAGCACGGCGTCAGGATCTGGGACGAGTGGGCGGATGACGAGGGGGACCTGGGTCCCGTGTACGGTTCCCAGTGGCGGTCGTGGCGGGCCGCTGACGGTCGAGTGATCGACCAGCTCTCACAGGTGATCGAGCAGATCGAGACCAACCCAAGCTCACGCAGGCTGATTGTAAGCGCCTGGAATCCGGGTGAAATCGACGAGATGGCGCTGCCAGCCTGCCATGCGCTGTTCCAGTTTTACGTGGCAAACGAACGCCTGTCCTGCCAGCTCTACCAGAGATCGGCGGACGTCTTTTTGGGGGTTCCCTTTAACATTGCCTCTTACTCGATCTTGACAGCCATGGTCGCGCAGGTTTGCGGGCTGGGCGTGGGAGATTTCGTCCACACGCTGGGGGATACGCACCTGTATCTGAACCACCTCGAACAGGTCCGGCTACAGTTGTCCCGAGATCCGCGCCCGCTGCCCGAAATGGTGATCAATCCTGAGGTCCGGTCCATCGACGGTTTCTGCTATGAGGACTTTGAGCTGCGCGGCTACTCGCCCCACGCGCATATTCCGGCGCCGATCGCGGTCTGAGGGAGAGACTAGGAGACCCGGAGACGGGGGGATGGGGAGATGGGGAGACTGGGACACCACCTCTGGCAGCTTCTCCTGTCAATTGCCAAGGAGGTGGAATGTACTCAAGCGCAACACCAGAGAGATTCATGCGGCACACACTGGCTCTGGCCGCCCGGGCGCTGGAGCTGGGGGAGTTGCCCATCGCGGCGATTGTGACCCTGGATGACGAGATCCTGTCCAGTAGCACCGCATCGGAGCAGCAGGAGAAACGCTATCTGGGCCACGCGGAGCTAGTGACTCTGGAGAAGGCTGATCGATTGGGGCTCTCCTACGACCAGCGGCGCCGGGCCAGGCTGTTCACCAACCTGGAGCCGTGCCTGATGTGCATGGGTGCGGCCATGTCCTTCTTTTTGGGAGAGATCGTCTACGCGCTAGAGTCACCGGGCGATGGGGCAGTGGACCTGGTCCTGGCCTGGAACCGCAGAGAAGAAGACATCCCAGGATACCAGGTACCCAAGATCACCGGCGGCCTGCTCAGGGCTGAGAGCATACGGCTCTTTGAGGCATACGTGGACCGTCACGAACCGGGTCCCATGCGCGACTGGGCCGAGACGCTGGCCAGACTTTGACTGCCCTGTTTGGGTCCGGACTGGCTGGCCAAACGCAGCCATGGGTGCGTGCAGATGGCTTCTCCCCGTCTGACTCAGCATCTACGAGTTCCGACGCCGACTGCCCCGCTACAGGCAGTGAGGGCGCTTGAGGGGAACTGGAATTGGCGCCATCATGGTATCATATCGAAACCATTGTGAGGCATGCGCATGGCCATCATTACTGTGAAAGGCATACCCGAGGACCTCTATAGGCGCTTGAAGGAGTCTGCACGGGCCAACCGGCACAGCATCAACAGTGAGGTAATCGTATGCATCGAGCGGTTTGTCAGACCCCAAGAGCTCGAACCAGAAGCGTTGCTCACCAGGGCGCGCTGTCTTCGCGAGAAGCCTGGCGAGTATCAGATCACGGACAGAGAGTTCAGCGAGGCCCAAAGGATAGGGCGTCCATGATCGTCGTGGACACGAGCATCATCGGCCATCTTTATCGGGTCGATCCTGTCTCCCTCGGTCGGAATCTATGACGATGCCAGACTGAACGCGGGATTGCTGATCGGACCCTTGACGGCGACGGAAAAGGCAAGCACAAAGTCTCGGGCGTTGGCCGAAATTCCAGGTCTGTGTTACAATCAGGGGACTGCAATGGGCCGTCCAGTGCTCAGGCCAGAACACGCATTCGGCGGCTTTACTCAGGAGAATGCAGGTCGCGGATCAGCTTCGAGCGACGGGGTGCGCTCTACTGACAATCGCTCACAGCTTGCCTGGGAAGCCTAGTTGTGCGAGGGACGCCGGCGCAAGCTCAGGGCCAGACGAACGAATCAGTCTTGGTGGTCCTGCAGGCAGGATCACCTCCCCAATCATGAGAAGGAGATCAAGTTGAGTACTGATTTGCTCGGAAGCGGAAACCACGTCTATCAGGAAGTGACGGGCTGGGCGAGATTGCCCGAGGGGTTGACCTACAGGGAGGTCGTCGACGTCGCGGTAGATGCCCAAGACCGCGTGTATCTGTTCTGCCGGGGCGAGCACCCCGTCCTAGTATTTGAGGCCGATGGCCGCTTTGTAAAAGCCTGGGGAGAGGGGCTGTTCACCCGCCCCCACGGCCTGACCTTCGGCCCAGACGGGACCCTGTATTGTGTGGACGACCAGGGCCAGTGTGTCCGCCGCTGCAGTCCCGACGGCCAGGTACTGGAAGTGATGGGTACTCCGGGCAAGCCGGCGCCGCGCTTCAGCGGCCAGCCCTTCGACCGCCCCACCAAGGTGGCCTTTGATCCCCAGACCGGCGAACGCTATGTCGCCGACGGCTATGGCAACGCGCGGGTGCACAAATACTCCGCTGCCGGGCGGTACCTATTCTCCTGGGGTGACTATGGCAGCGACCGCGGACAGTTCAACCTGGTGCACAGCGTCGCCACCGACGGCCAGGGGCGGGTCTATGTCGCCGACCGGGAGAACCACCGGATCCAGGTCTTTGACCACCAGGGCGGTTATTTGACCCAGTGGAACAATGTCCACCGGCCCTGCGGCCTGCACATCGCCGGCAGCCTGGCCTACGTCGGCCAGCTTCCCACCGCCATGGCAGTAAACGCCAGCTACCCCAACCTTGGCGCCTGCATCAGCATCCATGACCTGGCTGGCCGCCGCGTGGCGAGGCTTGGCGATGTCAGAGTGGGCGAGGGGCCGGGGCAGTTCACGGCCCCCCACGGCCTGGCCGTTGACTCGAAGGGTGATATTTACGTGGCGGAGGTATCCTGGACCCACTATGGCAGCAAACTCGACCCACCCAGGACGGCACGCTCCTTTCGAAAACTGGTTAAGGTCAAGCAGGAAACCCAGGCCTAAAGCCTGCCCCCTTTGCAAGGACGATTCCAAGCATGAGGTACTGGGGCAGATGGGCGCGCCGGTACCCCAATTGGAGACGGTGCCGCGCCGTGGCCAGGACGAATCGGGTGAAGCGCTGCACGCTCCCCGCCTGTGACCAGGGCAGCGAAGGCAAGACGACACACCATTAGAAACGGAGAGTTGACGATGGCAGAACGGACAGGGTTCATTGGACTCGGGATTATGGGCCAGGGCATGGCCCGCAATCTGCTCAAATCGGGTCTTGACCTGACGGTGTGGAACCGCACCGCCAGCAAGGCGGAGGCCCTGGGCGCGGAGGGGGCCAAGGTAGCCAGCAGCCCGGCCGAACTGGCCGGCAAGTGCGAGATCATTGTCGTCTGCGTCAGCGACACGCCAGACGTTGAAGCGGTACTGCTGGGCGACGAGGGCGTTATCCATGGTCTGCAAGCAGGCGCGCTGGTGATCGACTGCAGCACCGTCAGTCCCATCAGAACGCAGGAATTCGCCAAGACGGTGGCCGAAAAAGGGGCCCACTGGCTGGACGCGCCGGTCAGCGGAGGGAGCGAGGGCGCCGCGAAGGGGACCCTCAGCATCATGGTCGGCGGTGAGGCGGATCAGTTTGCTCGGGCCCAGGCGGTCCTGGGCGCCATGGGCAAGAATATCACCCACGTGGGTCCCAGCGGCGCGGGTCAGATGGTCAAGCTGGTAAACCAGATCCTCGTGGTCCACAGCATGATGGCGGTGGGCGAGGCATTTCTCTTTGCGCAGGCCGGCGGCCTGGACCTGGGAAAGACGCTGCGGGCCGTGGAGGGAGGCGCGGCGGGGAGCTGGACGCTGAGCAACC
Organism: uncultured Chloroflexia bacterium; assembly: GCA_963700285.1. Lineage (GTDB taxonomy): Bacteria > Chloroflexota > Anaerolineae > JAAYZQ01 > JAAYZQ01 > CAWANP01. The sequence goes on from CAVOXA010000014.1 coordinate 261,574, forward strand.
GGGGGCCGCAGGTCATCCGGAGAGACTGGCGCCCCGGCTTTATGATCGACCTCCAGCAGAAAGACCTTCGGCTGGTACTCGAGGCTGCCGACCAACTGGGCGTCCCGCTTTTGGGATGCAGCAACGTATTTCACCTGTACCGAACCCTGCAGGATCGTGGCTTCGGTGGACAGGGAAACCACGCCCTAGTCAGAGCGCTGGAGTTCCTGTCGGGCATCGAGGTGGGCGCCGAGGACGAGGCAGGCGGGTAGAGCCTTTCGACCAGACTCGGCGGAGCCGAGCACAAAGTCAGGAAATGCTCTGGAACCGCCCAAGCGCGCCAAAGCGCGCACTACAAACGGGACGCGCCCTGGATGGATCCTGAACCGAATGCAGGGGGATAGACAAGAAAGCATTGAAGACAACAAGCCAGACACCCGAACCAAGCAGCAACCGGCAAGAGCCGCCGGGTTCGCGCGTGTCCCTGGAGGAGGTCGCGCTCTGCCTCCATCCACGGGACAACGTGGCCGTCGCCAAGACCGACCTGCAGCCGGGTACCTCCCTGGCGCGGACACAACGGCAGCAGGAAGCAGGGTATATTCTTGTGGTTGAGGTCGTGCCTATGGGCCACAAGGTCGCGCTCCGGTCGATCCCCGCTGGGGAGCCGGTATACAAGTACGGGCAACCCATCGGTTTTGCATCCGAGAGCATCCGGCCAGGACAGCACGTGCACGACCACAACGTGGACCCGCAGGCACTGAAGCAGGACTATGCCTTCGGTACAGATGGTGAAGCAGTGGAGGTGGTTCCCAGGGCGCAGAGGCGCACTTTTCTCGGGTTCAAGCGCGTCGACGGCCGGGTGGGCACCCGCAACTATGTGGTCATCATACCCAGTGTGCATTGCTCGGTCCAGGTCTGCCGCGGGATCGCACGCCATTTCACGTCAGAACGCCTGGCACGCTACCCCAACGTGGACGGTGTCCTGGTGCTGACACACACCGCGGGCTGCGGCGGCAGCATGGACTATGCGATCCTGCAGCGCACGCTAGCCGGCATGGCCCGGCATGCAAACACCGGCGCCTACGTCCTGGTGGGTCTCGGTTGCGAAGGGAACCAGATCGAGCAGATGTCGGCCCAGTATGGGCTGGCTCGACCGGGGGCCGGCGAGAAGAATGAGAGATCGATTGCTCTAGTGATCCAGGATCTGGGCGGCACGGCAAGGACCGTAAGGGCTGGGATCGACGCGGTCGCCAGGATGCTGCCGGCGGTGAACGACGTACATAGAACGCCGCAGCCCCTGTCCGAACTCGTGCTGGCCACGCAGTGCGGGGGCAGTGACGGCTGGTCGGGTATCACGGCCAACCCATTGGTGGGCCGGGTCGCCGATCTGATCGTACGTCAGGGCGGCACCGTGGTCCTGTCCGAGACGCCCGAGATCTGCGGGGCGGAGCACCTGCTGACCCGGCGAGCAGCCTGTCCAGAGGTTGGTCAGGAACTGCTGGCCAGGCTGCGTTGGTGGGAGGATTATGTTCAGCGCCAGGGAACGGTGCTGGACAACAACCCCGGTCCGGGAAACCGGGCCGGCGGCATCAGCAACATCTATGAGAAGTCGCTGGGCGCCATTGCCAAGAGCGGCAGCACACCGCTTATGGCTGTTTATGACTATGCCAGCCCCCTGGACGAGCAGGGATTGGTATTTATGGACGCACCCGGCGATGACGCCGTATCGATCACAGGCATGGTGGCCGGGGGCTGCAACCTGGTGGTGTTCACCACAGGGCGGGGCTCCGTATCTGGCTCCGAAGTAGCGCCCTGCATCAAGGTCTGCTCGAACTCGATCACCTACGAGCGCATGGCGGAGGACATGGACCTGAACGCTGGCCTGCTGCTGGAACTGGGGGTCGGTCCCGAGGCGCTGGCGGCAGAGCTGCTTGACCTGGTCATTGCTGTTGCCTCCGGCCAGCCTTCCAAGAGCGAGCGACTGTACGTAGGCGAGGGGGAATTCATGCCCTGGATACCTACCGGCACCATCTGAGGATAGACAGGTCAAACGAAAGGCGAATGCTGCTTGTGGATTCAGGCTGAGGCCGCCAGACCTGGTCCCCGAAAACCGCCCTGCCTATGACTAGAGGAGATCCAGATCAAAGATGAGCAAGCTTCACTATCCGTTCCCGTTGGCGATCCAGACGATCCTGCCCGAGGACTATCGGGAACCCGGTTTTCGGACAAAACTCGAGTTGCTCCAGCAGTTCGGCTTCTCCGGGATCGAGCTGAACATGGCAAGGCCCGAGCAGGTAGATCCCCTTGACCTCAAGGCGCTGCTAGCGGACCACGGTCTGAGGATGACCATGTTTGCCTCGGGGGCCACAGCCAAGGCTGAAGGCCTTTCCCTGTCTCACGAGGACGAGCGCGTTCGTACAGAATCCATCCAAAGATGCATCGAGTTCCTGGACTTTGCGGCGGAATATGAGGCTGGCGTCATCGCCGGCTTTCTCAAGGGCCCTGCCAGTACCGACAAGGCCCGCGCTCGTGCGCTCTTTCGGGATTCGCTCATCCAGTTGGAGCCCCACGTTCGGGAGAAACGGGTCCCGCTGCTCATCGAGGCGACCAACCATCACGAATCTTCGGTGGCCAACTCGCTGGAAGAGGCGGCCGGCTTTTTCGATGGCTTTGAGAACCCGTACCTGCGCATCCTGCCCGATACCTACCACATGAACATCGAGGAGAGCAGCATGTACGGCGCCCTGGTGAAATACGCGGGCCTGTACCAGTCGGTTCATATCTCTGACAACAACCGCTTCTTCCCGGGTCTGGGCGCCATCGACTTTTACGCGATGTTCCGCTTCCTGAAAGAGATCGGCTATACGGGCAGTGTGGGCATCGAGGGCAATCTCCGCCATGGCTTTGAAGAGGATCTGAAAGCCTGCATGCGCCTGCTCCAACCGATGCTCCTACAACTCCAAGGCTAGATTGGCGCGGCCTACCGAGCTGGATTGGTCCGAGTTCCGAAAACTGGCCTTAAGTCAGGAACTGCTTGGCAACCTTGGTTACGTAGGTAAAGGTTGGATTGACAACGGCCGTGCAACGCGCCTCCAAGACCTGACCCAGGAGCAGGTAGGCGTCGATCCTCGAGAAACAGTAGTCCTCCTCCAGCCAGAGGATCAGCGACTCCAGCGCGTAGCGAAACGCATCCTCACAGGGACGGGCCATCGCCAGCGTGGCGATGTGGCCGTCATTCACCAGGCGGGGCCAGTAGAAACTCTTGGGCCTGGGGGCCAGCTCCACGCTGATCCGCACCCGGCCACTGGTCTCGATACCGCCCGCGCCGCAGATTTCGCCGTCGCCCTGGATGGCGTGCATGTCACCGATGTGCAGCAAGGCCCCCTCGACGTTCACGCCCAGCATCAGGGTCGCGCCGGTGGTCACCTCCTGGGCGTCAAGATTGCCTCCCCAGTAGCCGGCCCAGCCATTGTGATAGCGCTCGCGAGCGGGCGCCACACCGATGCAGCCAATCATGGGGCGCGCCGGCAGTTTCAGGCTGTCGCTCCAATGGATCAGGCCATCCCCGATCTCGACGACCTTGTGCCCGGGTCCGAGGCCATTGGCCCCGAACCAGCCAGGAAGCGTGCCGTTGTTGCCTGGATAGTTGGTATAGCCCAGCGGGTCCAGGTCGATTTCGCCGATGTGGACGAGCAGCACGTCTCCCGGCGCCGCGCCCTCGACATAGATGCAGCCGCTGGAGGGGTTGCCGCTGGGCAGCCCGGCCGGCACGAACCAGGGAAGGGACCAGTCGGGGCCGAACATGTTTCCCACCGGCTGGGCGCCATCGTTCAGCTTGTCGCGGAGCGACTGCCCGTCGGGATGGCCGTCCAGCCAGGGCCCCCGGTTCATCTGTGTCTCAACCTCGAACTCTTCTCCCGGCTCCACCCGCAGCGTGACCGGGTTGTCGCGGCCGGTCTCAAAGTATAGGATTTCTTTGGTTGCTCTTTTCATCATGAACCCCCGGGAAGCAATTCGGTTTCCACGACACCAACGCCACAGACTCGAAGCGGAGTTCACATCCTATCATAGGCTCTGGGAATGAGCAAGTCAAGCCGGGCACATCCAGTCTTCTTGAGGGCGAGTCGTTTCTAATCGGGCGTGTCCTGAAGAACCATCCTTTGGCGCGGTCGGGCGCATGGCCAGAATCGCCCCAATCCATCTGATCGGGCCAAGCGGCACTTGACAAAGCACTGGGGATCAGGTATAATATAGCTGTCCATGAAAACGATACCATAGCATCGTTTTCATGGAACGGTTCCATTGTATCGTTTTCAGACTCGAGATCTCGGAAGGTTTCAAGTCTGGAAGGAGCCACCGTTGCCGACCATCAGCGATGTTGCACGGCAAGCAGATGTATCCCCAGCCACGGTTTCGCGTGTGATCCAGGGCGCCAGAAACGTGAACCCGGCAACGCGTGAACGGGTCGAGCATGCAATCGAGGAGCTGGGCTATGTCCCCAGCGCTGTGGCCCGGAGCCTCCGCTCCAAGCGCACCCGCTCCCTCGCCCTGGTCGTGTCCGACATCACCAACACCTTCTGGACAACCATCGCCCGCGGCGTCGAAGACGTAGCCCAACAGCATGGCTATTCCGTCCTCCTCTGCAACACCGACGAAAACCTCTCCAAGCAGCAGCAGTATCTGGATTTGCTGATTGGCCAGCAGGTGGACGGCGTCATCATTGCGCCCTTTGACTCGGATGCCCAACACCTCGACAAGTTGCGCAGGCGCAAGATCCCTACTGTGGTCATCGACCGTCGCATCGAGGGCTGGGACGTCGATTCGGTGAGCGGCGATTCGCTATCTGGCGCGCGAGCACTTGTGCGGCACCTGATCGGTCTGGGCCACAGGCGGATCGCCGTGGTATCCGGCCCGGCCATCACCTCCACGGCCGAGGATCGCGTTGCGGGCTACTGCATGGCCCTGGCCGAGGCAGGCATTGCCCTTGAGCCGCGGTTGATCAAGCGCGGAGAATACAGAAATGTCTCCGGCGAGACCCTGACCCACCAATTGATGGACGAAGGGTCGCAACCGACGGCCATCTTTGCGGCAAACAATCTAATCGCCATGGGCGTCATCGATGCCCTGGAGAAGCGGGGATTGCGGGTTCCACAGGACATTGCCCTGGTCTCTTTCGACGACCTGCCCAATGCCTCCCACCTCTTTCCCTTTCTGACGGTCGTGGCGCAGCCCGTGTACGATATGGGGGTCAACGCTGCCCAATTGCTGCTCAGCCGGCTGGACGCGGAAGTGCCCCTACGCCCCAGGCAGGTGATCCTTCCCGTTCGCCTGATCGTACGTCACTCCTGCGGCAGCAGCCTGGCTGGAAACGGCCGCAGCCAGCTCAGTCTACCAATCCCGCCGAACGCAGCGGAGCGAAGCACGATGGTCAGGCCACTCAGCGACGAGGAACGGCGCGGTCTCTCGAGCTACCTGGTGGGGGTGGCAGCACAAGTCTCTAGCGGACTCCCACGACTGTCCGACTATGACAAGTCTGACGTCAGCCGCCTGTTGAAGGCACTTCAGCACCAGGTCGCGGACCGTGTACCGCACCTGGAGTTGACGGTAGACAGCCGGGCCGTATACGAATATGTATTGGAGCACGAACTGGAGCAGGGTCTGCAAGATGCCAATACCGGAGGGCTGTCGATCACCCCCGAGGATCACGTCGAGTTCGCCCTGCGGCTGGGCATGGACGCAGTCCCGTGCAGCTTTGACTGGCAACCCCGGAGCACCGCCCGTGAACCAGGCTCGCCCGGTGAGATCGAGCCTCCCCCTTCGCTGGCAGCCCAGATCAGTCACCTGGAACGCTATCTGCGTGCCGTTCAGGGGACCCGGGTCGGCATCATCGCCCGGTTCAGCTCTTTTTTTGGCGCCGCCCTTCGTGCTGCAGGCATCATCGACGCACCGCAGCGCTATCTTGAGAACCGGTCGTCGACCCAAGATCTTATGGACACGCTGCTGGAGCGCCAGGAGCGCGTCATGCGCGCGATCTGCGATCGCTTTGCCGATGAACTGGCGCTGGTCATGGTCGATGAAGAGCTCGCCTTGAGCAGCATGCTAGCCATGGAGCCCGAGACCTTCATGTCCGTCTTTCCGCAGCGCATGGAGCGGCTGATCGCGCCCGCCAAGGACCACGGTAAGCTGTTGCTAATCCACACCAGGGACAAGCTGGCCCCGGTGCTGCCTATTTTGCACGAACTTGGCTTCAATGGGGTCCATCCCATCGAACCAGAATGCAACGATATTCTTGCGATCAAGCGGCAATGGGCCGGAAAGCTCGCACTCGTGGGAAACATTCCTACGCCTTTGCTGGCGCAAGGCAGCCAGGATCAGATCGAGCAGAGCGTGAAGGAACATTGCGTTCAGTTGGCTCTCGGCGGAGGATATGTATTGGGTTCCGCTGGCGGCATCACAGCCGAAATCCCGCCAGAAAGTTTCGTGGCCATGACGCGCGCCGTCCACAAGTACGGGCGTTTTGCGGCCCTGGGCCGAGAGACATGAGGGCTGTGCGGAACATGCAGGGCTATGCCCGGCCAGGCCAGCGACCATTGAGGGGTCCATGGTGCGCTTTCACGAGGGCTCAGAATGGCGTAGGGGACAAGAAGCCCGTACGCGCCTTGCCCATGCTGCTGTCCAGAGTGCATGGCAGCGGGTGACGAAAGGGGGTGATAGCGAGCAAAGTAGCCGTCCTGACCGAGTTGGCCAGTACAAGCCACTGGCTTGTCCGGGAAGCGATGGCCATCGGAGTTGAGGGCTTGTCTCTGGCAGGTTCGTTTGGCACAAGGCAGATCCAGGGCAAGCGACCTAGACATTGGGGGCCTGGCACGAAACCCGCCCCCACAAGATCCGCACAACATAGAGTGAGGAGGAGGTTGTCATGAAGAAGCTTTGGACAATGGTCGTACTACTGGTAGTGATTGCCCTGCTGGCCGCCTGTGCGGCACCGGAGCCCGAGGTGGTCGAAAAGCTCGTCGAAAAGGTCGTCACCCAGGTAGTTGAGAAACAAGTCGAGGTCGAGAAGGTCGTCACCCAGGTGGTCGAGGTCGAGAAACAAGTCGAAAAAGTCGTCACCCAGGTGGTCGAGGTCGAAAAACAGGTCGAGGTGACTGCCATGCCGGCGGCCAAGCCCTACGAGGGCGTGGAGATCAACGTCCTTACCTTCACCGGCCCGCAGATCGCCGAGCCGCTGCAGCGGCGCGGACCCGACTTTGAGGCGTTGACGGGAGCCAAGGTCAACGTCATCATCGTGCCCTTCAGCGACCTGTATCAGAAGATCCTGACCGATGCAGCGACCGGGACCAACGCCTTTGACTCCTGGGTCTTTGCGCCCCAGTGGATGGTCGACTTTATCGTCCCGGGGTACGTCGAGGATCTGACCGATCGCATTGCCAATGATCCGGCCCTCCAGTGGGAGGATGTCGCACCTTTCTTCCGCGACTTTAGCGCCTCCTACGAAGGCCACATCTACACCATCCCGCTGGACGGCGATTTCCACATGGGCTACTACCGCACCGACCTGATCGATTCGCCGCCGGCAACCTGGGATGACTACCTGGCCCTCTCCGCCGAATGGCACGGCAAGGATCTCAATGGAGACGGCGACCCAGACTATGGTTCCTGCATCTCCAAAAAGCGCGGCGCCCAGGCCTACTGGTTCATCACGGACATCGCCGCGTCGATGATCCAGACCCAGGGCACAGGCCAAGGTGCATTCTTTGACCTGGAGACCATGGAACCCCTGGTGAATAACGAAGCCTTTGCCAAAGCGCTGGAGATCTACAACGAGACGACCCAGTACGGCCCGCCCGACGAGTTGAATCTGGACGTGGGTGACACCCGCAGCCTCTTCACCTCGGGCCGTTGCGCCCTCTCGCTGGACTGGGGCGACATCGGCACGCTGGCCATCGATCCTGATACCTCGGTGGTCCAGGACAAGACGGGGGCCTATATTCTACCGGGTTCCACAGAGGTGCTGGATCGCGCAACGGGCGCGCTGGTACCCTGTGACGAGAACACCTGCCCCTACGCCATCGACGGCGTGAACCACGCGCCCTTTGCGGCCTATGGCGGCTGGTCCGGCGGCATCAATGCAGGCGCCGACGACCTGGTCAAGGATGCGGCCTACGACTTTTTCTCCTACATGGCCCAGCCAGCCCAGGCCAACGTCGACGTCACCATCGGCAAGACCGGCTACAATCCCTACCGAACCTCCCAGTTCCTCAACCGGCAGGCTTGGGTGGAGGCGGGTATGAGCCCTGAGGCGGCCAGCAACTATCTGGGCGCCATCGAGGGCAGTCTGGCCAGCCCCAACATGGTTCTCGACCTGCGCATCCCGCAGAACCAGCGCTACCAGCAGGTCGTCCTCGATCAGGCCGTCAGCCAGTACCTGGCCGGCGAGATCGGCCTGGAAGAAGCCATGCAGCAGATCTATGACGGGTGGGAAGAGATAACCGAGGAACTTGGACGTGCGGAACAGCTCGCAGCCTATCGTGGAACTCTCGGCGTGGAAAAATAGGCTCGTTGAGTCGAATAGATGATCTCAAGGCCCGGCCCGTTCTGGGCCGGGCCTTGGATGCCGAGACGCGAGGAGGGAGGGAACATGCGCAGACGGTCAGGATGGTCAGACAGGGTGGCTGGCAACGTCTTTATCCTACCAGCCGTTCTGGTCGTGCTAGTGCTTGCCATCTTTCCTCTGTTGGTCTCGCTTTATATGTCACTCACCCGCTTCAAGTTCGTCAAGGGCGGGTTCGAATTCAAATGGGTGGGCCTGGCCAACTTTGAGAGGCTGCTTCTCGGCAGCGAGCAGAGCCACTTTCTCGGCAAGTTGTCCAGCCCGTCGCCCCTCGGCTGGGTGATCTTGGGAGTGGTAGCCGGGTCGCTGCTCTACGGGCTGCTGCGTTATTTCCGCAGCGGGCAGATCTCTGTGGTGGGCTCAGTCGGTCGCTTCTTCGTCTCGATCCTGGCCCTCCTGAGCACGTACCTCATTGTCGCCACGCTCAGCCCAGGAGGCAGGCCAGGCACACTGGTCGTTACCTGGATCTATGTCTTTGTCGGCATCGCCATCCAGTACTGCTTGGGTCTGGGCCTGGCATTGCTGGTCACCCAGAAACTGCCGGGCAGGCGCTTCTTCCGCGTCGTTTTTTTGCTGCCAATGATGATCACACCGGTGGGCGTCGCCTACCTGTTCCGCATGTTGACCGACACGGACAAGGGGCCCTTGCAGCCGATCTGGCAGGCCATGGGACTGGGGCTTTATTCCTGGGTCAACGATCCCTGGGGCGCACGGGTGGCGGTCATGCTGGGAGACATCTGGCAGTGGACGCCCTTCATGTTTATCGTGTTGCTGGCTGCCCTGGAGGCCCAGTCAGTGGAACAGATCGAAGCCGCGCTGGTCGACGGGGCCAACCGCTGGCAGCTTTTCTGGCGCATCACCTTCCCCCAGATCCTGCCAGTGACCACCACCCTCGTCTTGATCCGCATGATCGAGGCCTTCAAGATCGTTGACCTGCCCAACGTGCTGACCAACGGCGGGCCAGGCACGGCAACGGAATCATTGACACTGCAATCGTTTATCGCCTGGCGCTCGCTAAACCTGGGGGGCTCGGCGGCTGTAGCCTACATGTTGCTTTTTGTCGTGACCATTATTGGGATCGCATACGTCAATATCCTGCGGCCCAACATCGTGGAGGGCTAGGGGCATGAGAAGCCAACTGTTCGCCCGCAAGTCGATACATGAGCCATCTCCCTTCGGCAGGGCGGTATCCTACCTGCTTCTGGGCCTCTGGACCCTGGTCGTACTCTTTCCGCTATACTGGCTGCTTGTCACATCCTTCAAGCTGCCCATCGACGTCAACATGGGCCCATTCTACATCCCCTTCGTGGACTTTCAGCCTTCGCTGCATGCCTGGGAGTATATTACCGTCGGCGATCTCAGCCGCGATACGTGGCGGCCCTACCTCAATACCGTCATTGTGGCTCTATTCAGCGCCTCGCTGGCCCTGATACTGGGAACGGCCGCGGCCTATGGCCTGACCCGCTTTGAATACCGGCCCAAAGTTGGCGCCGTCCTGGTCTTTCTCGGCTGTCTGGCCCTGGTTGTCGTCATGGTCAGTTTGGGGACGCCGTGGCCGATCGCGCTCGTCGCCGGCATTGCCCTCTTTGCCATCCTGCTGAACACCATCGCCAAACGCTCTGGAAAGAGCCTGGGGAATGCCGACATCGCTTTCTGGCTCATCTCCCAGAGGATGCTGCCTCCGGTGGCGGTGGTTATCCCCATCTATGTCTTTTTCCAGCAGCTGAGACTGCTGGATACACGCACCGGCCTGATCATCACCTACCTGGCTATCAACCTGCCCATTGTGATCTGGCTGATGCGCGACTATTTCCTGACGATCCCAAAAGAGATCGAGGAATGCGCCGCCGTGGATGGCGCCTCGCGCTACCGAACCTTTTGGTCCATCGTGCTGCCCATATCGCTGCCGGGCCTGGTGGCTACTTTCCTGTTCGTGCTTGTCTTCTGCTGGAATGAGTACCTACTGGCACTGTTTCTCTCCGGGGCCAAAGCTCAAACCATGCCGCTGGTCGTTGCCGCGCAGAACGCCACCCGCGGTCCGCAGTGGTGGTACATGTCGGTGCTTATCTTGATCATGATCGCGCCTGTCATCATCATGGCCATCTTCCTGGAGCGCTTTATCGCGCGCGGCCTGTTGGTCGGAGCGGTCAAGGGCTGAGAAGCACGCTACTTCTGCGCAGTCCGCTAGCGGACGTACGGACCCTCGCCGTATCTTGCAGAAAGAGAGGAGAAAGGGTACATGAACTCCATCAGAGTCGCATTGCGTAAAGACTGGTTCACGGAAAGGGAGCGGATGCTGGTCGACTCTGGCATCTTGAAAGCAACCATCTTTCTGTACGAAAGTGGAGTACATGCCGTCAAACTGGCGAATGAGCATGGACACATCATCGTGCTCCCCTACAAGGGGCAACAGATATGGAACGCCTTTTTTCGCGGGCGATACCTGAATATGAAGACGATGTACCATGAACCCAAGAACGCCGACCATTTCCTTGACACCTATGGCTGTTTCCTAATGCACTGCGGCCCCCTGCGCATGGGCTGCCCTGGACCTGAGGACAACCACGTTCTTCACGGCGACCTCCCGTATGCCAACTATGACGAAGCGGCACTTGAAATAGGCGAGGATGAGCAGGGTCCTTACATGGGTATCACAGGTCTGTTTGACTATAACAGAGCCTTCGGAGAAAAGTACCAGGCCCGTCCCCTGGTCAAGCTCCATGCAGGCTCATCGCTCGTTGATATCTCCATGGAAGTTCAGAACCGATCCCACTATCCAATGGAACTGATGTACATGTGTCATGTCAACTTCCACCCGGTCGACTATGGAAGAATCGTCCAGAGTGTGGATTGGACAAGAGAATGCATGCAGGTTCGGACGGTCATTCCCGAACACGTGGAGGCATCGCCAGATTTCGTCGATTTCCTTGGCAAACTGGAAATGGACCCAAAGCGCACCGAGATCATTCGACCCGAGGACGAGTATGATCCCGAAATTGCGTTCTTTGTGCACGCTCCAAAGGTGGATCCAAGCGGCTGGGCACACTTTATGCAGGTGCATCCCGACAAGTCGGCTGATTACATCAGGTACAAACCGGAAGAGCTCGATCACAACACGCGCTGGATATCAAGAACAGCGGATCAAGCAGGGTTAGGTCTGGCGCTGCCTGCCACCTGTGATCCCGAGGGCTACACGGCCGAAAAGAGGAAAGGAAACATCAAAGAGATCCAAGCCAGGACCAGCGTCTCATTCTCTGTGGTGGCAGGCCATCTCCAGGAATCAGAAGCGAAAGAGATGGAACAGCTCATCAAAGATCTGGTCGCCTGAGAAGAGGTGAAGGGTAGCCATCGCCGTTTATCGAGAGGCAAACGCAGATAGACTTGCAAGGAGGTGCATGATGTCGGGGGGAATCAAGGTGCTGTTTGCAGGTGAGGCGATATACACGCTGCAGACCATCTACAAGGGCAGAAACTCGTTCAGCATGGGGCGCTACTTCGAACATGGTCAGTACTTTGTCAAAGCCCTGGAGGACAATGACATCGATTTCGACTACTGCCCAACGAACCTGGTTGCTGAGCAGTTCCCATGGACCTTGCAGGAGATGAAGGCGTACGATGTCATCGTTGTCAGTGATGTGGGATCTGACACCTTCCTGATCTCACAGCGAACTATGGAAGGTGAAAGGACACCCAATAGGCTGCAGCTCCTGGAGCAGTATGTGGCCGAAGGTGGTGGCTTCCTGATGTGGGGAGGGTATCTCTCCTTCACGGGCATACATGGCAAGGCATTCTACAAAAGGACACCCATCGAGAAACTGCTACCGGTGAATCTGATGGAGACTGATGACCGGGTTGAGGTCCCGGAAGGCTTCTTGCCGGCAATCGTCGAGAACGATCATCCCATCCTGAACGGGGTACCGGAGCCGTGGGAAGGCTACTTTCTCTCCTATAACAGGTTGATTCCCAAGGCTGGGGCTACGGTCGTTGCCGTGATTGAGGAATATGACAACGACCCGTTCCTGGCGGTGTGGGATTATGGTCAAGGCAGGTCCCTGGCATCTGCCGTAGATTGTGCTTACCATGGTGCGGCTCCACCCTTCTTGAATTGGGAGTGTACAAGCCAGTTGTACGGAAACATGGTGAGATGGTGCGCCAAGCAGATTTAGCCTCCGAGCTTTCTTCACGGGTGCTAGACGCCGAGGACCCTAAAATCCTTGGACTCTGACATAGATTGAGGACATTCGAGAGATCCCCAGTCGCTGTTAGGATTAGTTGGGAGGCGTGAGTTGACTTGTAGCGGTTTCATTCTGGCGCACGATCTCGGAACGACCGGGAATAAGGCCTCTCTGTTTGATGCCACCGGATCGGCCGTCGCCGCCACCTTTTCATCCTACGCGACAGCCTACCCACATCCCAACTGGGCCGAGCAGGACCCGGCTGACTGGTGGAGAGCGGTGCGCGATTCGACCCTGGAGCTCTTGGCCACCGCCGATTTGCCGCCGGCCGAGATTGCCGTCATCAGCTTCAGTGGCATGATGAACGGTATGCTGCCCGTGGATGTGGAGGGCACTCCCCTACGCCCGGCCATCATCTGGGCTGACCTGCGGGCAACGGCCGAGGCTGACACCTTGGCCGAGCGCTGCGGCTTTGAGGAGGTCTACCGCCGGACAGGCCACCGCCCTGGCGCGTCCTACACGGCGGCCAAGATGCTGTGGCTCCGGAGCCACCAGCCCGACCTTTACGCCCGCACCTTCCGCGTTCTCCAGGCGAAGGATTATGTCGCTCACAGACTGAGTGGCGCCTTTGCCACAGATTACTCGGATGCCTCCAGCACCAATCTCTTTGACCTGGAGCAGCGAGACTGGGCCGTCGACATTATCGAGGCGGTGGACCTAGACCCGGAGAAACTGCCGCCAGCCCTCCCCTCCAGCACGGTCATCGGCCAGGTGACGCGGGAGGCCGCCGCTGAGACCGGTCTGCTGGCTGGCACGCCGGTCGTCATCGGCGGCGGCGATGGCGCCTGCGCCACCGTCGGTGCCGGTTCCGTCAAGCCGGGCGACGCCTACAATTATGTCGGATCCTCGTCCTGGATCGCCGTGACCTCGGAACAACCGCTCCACGACCCGCAAATGAGGACCTTTACCTTCGCCCATCTAGACCCAGCGCTCTATTTTCCCACGGGTACGATGCAATGCGCTGGCGGCTCCTTTGATTGGCTGGAGCGGTTGCTGCGCGACGAGGGCAGCGACAAGCTATACGACGAACTGGGCACGGCGGCAGCAATGGTCAAGCCGGGAGCGAATGGGTTGCTCTTCCTGCCTTACCTCATTGGTGAGCGAAGTCCCCATTGGAACCCGTTGGCCCGGGGGGCATTCGTGGGGCTGACCATGACCCACGGCCGCCCCGAGATGGCCCGCGCGGTGATGGAGGGGGTGGCCCTGAATCTAAGGATGATCCTCGATGCCTTCCAGGGGCAAGGTGCCGGCATCGAGGCCATGCGCCTCATCGGCGGTGGTGCGCGGAGCCCGCTGTGGCGGCAGATCCTGGCCGACGCTTACGGCTTGGCGATCCTGCGGCCCGAACTCCTGGCCGAGGCCACCTCGTTGGGTGCGGCCATCGCCGGAGGCATCGGTGTTGGCCTGTTCACCGACTATAGCATAGCCCATGAGTTCGTCCAGGTGGAGCCCGGTGAGCAACCCGATCCTGGCCGTAGCCAGCAGTACGCCCGCTTGCTCGAACTGTTCCAGCGTACCTATGCCCTTTTGGAACCAGTCTTTGAGGATCTGGCCGGCATTGAGCAGCATTGAGGGTATCTTTCCCTGCGTTACCGGGGGTGGCCATGCCGTCAGGGCTCACAAATCCTTCGGCAGGGGCACCATGAGCGATACGCCGGCTTCCAGGTCAGGTTTTCCGAACCACGCGGCTGCAGCGACATGGGCGTGCGGATGAGTATGCCGATCTTTGACCCATCCTTTGACCAGGAGGTCGCGTTCTTGTCGACTGCTGAGATCGGCGCAATGAAGCCGGATGAAGCAGCAGCCGCGGCTGAGAGAACCGGCCCGATCTGGCGAATGGAGCTGGTACTGTTCCGGCGCTGCGCGATAGATAGAAGCCATCTATGATCTACCGGGAACTGGGTAATACAGGGCTCAAGGTCTCTACCCTCAGCTACGGCGCCTCGCCGCTGGGCAACGAGTTCGGCGCTGCCGACCCAGGGGAGGGCCTGCGGGCCGTCCACTATGCCATCGAACAGGGGATCAACTACTTTGACGTTTCCCCCTACTATGGTCGCACCCTGGCCGAGACCCGCCTGGGGCAGGCCCTGGCCGGCCACCGGGACAAGGTCTACCTGGCAACCAAGATGGGACGCTATGATACAGATGTCTTTGATTTCTCGGCCGGGCGCGTGTTCAGCTCGGTGGAGGAGAGCCTCAGGCGCCTGCAAACCGAAACCATCGACGTCTTTCAGATCCATGATATCGAATACGGCAGCAAGGATCAGATCATAAACGAGACGCTGCCGGCCATGTTCAAGCTAAAGGAAGCCGGGAAGATCCGCTTTGTGGGCATTACCGGCTACCCCGTGGGCATTCTCAGCGACGTAGCCGAGGCGACAGACGTTGATACCATCCTGACCTACTGCCGCTACAACCTGTTGGACAGAACCATGGACGATGCCTTGGTCCCCGTGGCGCAACGCAGGGACATCGGCTTGATCAATGGTTCGCCGCTGCACATGCGCGTGCTGACCGAAAAGGGTGCGCCGGACTGGCACCCGGCTCCCAAGCGCGTGCTTGAGGTGGGCCAGCAGGTCGCCCAGTACTGCCGCGACCAGGGCGTGGACGTGGCCGACCTGGCCCTGCAATTCGCCCTGCAGCACGAGGGCGTGGCCACGACCTTGGTGGGCATGAGCAAGGTCCGCAGCGTGGAACGGAACCTCAGGTCGGTGGGCATTGCCCCCGACCCCGAGCTGCTGGCCACCGTCCTGCGGATGATCGAGCCCGTGGCCAACGTCTGCTGGAAAGAGGGCCGCCCCGAGAACAACGACCCCGGCGCGGTGGAGAAGCAGTCGTGAGGATCGACGCGCACCAGCATTTCTGGCGCTACACACCCCAGGACTATGGCTGGATTGGCCCCGGTATGGAGGTCATCCAGAAGGACCACCTTCCCGGCGACCTGGTGGCGCTTGCCGACCCGCTGGGCATCGGCGGCAGCGTAGCCGTCCAGGCCCGCCAGACCCTGGCCGAAACCCAGTGGCTGCTGGATCTGGCCGAGCAGCATCCACTGATCAAGGGCGTCGTCGGCTGGGTGGACCTGCAAAACCCCAGGCTGGACGAACAACTGGAGCGTTTCTGCGCCTCTCCCTACTTTCGGGGGGTCCGCCACGTTGTCCAAGACGAGTCCGTCGACCAGTTCATGCTGCGGCCCGCTTTCCTGGGGGGCCTCTCGGCGTTGGCCGATTTCGGCCTGACCTACGACATTCTGATCTTTCCCCGGCACCTGCCCGTGGCTTGCCAGGTGGTGGAGCGCTGCCCGCACCAGCCCTTCGTACTGGACCACATGGCCAAGCCGCATATCAGGGACCGCGCCATGGAGCCGTGGGCCCAAGATATCCGGCGTCTGGCCGCCTATCCCAACGTAGCCTGCAAGGTCTCGGGTATGGTGACCGAGGCTGATTGGCAGCGCTGGCAGCCCGGCGACCTGAGGCCGTACCTGGATGTTGCTTTTGAGGCATTTGGTCCGGCTCGGATCATGTTCGGCTCTGACTGGCCGGTGTGCACCGTGGCCGGCAGCTATGCCCAGGTGGCCGGCCTTGTCGGTGATTATGTCGAGAACCTTTCCACAGACGAACAGGCAGAGGTCTGGGGCGGCACAGCCACCAAATTCTATGGGTTGGGGGCACGATGAAAGCTATCTCACTGCCAGAGCCGGGCAAAGTCGAGATCGTCGACGTACCCGAGCCCCAAGTGGGGCCCGAGGACGTTCTGGTGGAAATCGGCTACGCCGGCCTGTGCGGCAGCGATCTGGGCATGTACCGGGGCACCTTTGCCATCGGCACCTATCCAACGATCCCGGGCCACGAAGTCAGCGGGACCATCGTCGCCAGGGGCAGCCAGGTTCCAGACTCGATCCAGAATGGCGCCAGGGTGACGCTCTGGCCCTACAGCGAGTGCGGCATCTGTCCGGCCTGCCGCCTGGGCCGGATCAATACCTGCCAATTCAACGAGACGCTGGGCCTGCAACGCGACGGGGCCATGGTGGAGCGCTTTGCCATCCACTACAGCAAGGTATTCTCCAGCCAGGTGCTCACCCTGGAGGAATTGGCCCTGGTCGAGCCCATGAGCGTCGGCTACCACGCCGCTAACCGGGGGCAGGTGGGCGAAATCGACTCGGTGCTCGTCATCGGCTGCGGCACCATCGGCATGGGCGCCGTGGCAGCCGCGGTGCGTAAGGGGGCGACCGTCCTCGCCGCAGACGTAGACGACGGCAAGCTGGAACTGGCTCGCCGTTTTGGTGCGCAGCACACCATCAACTCGACCAGGGAGGACCTGCTGGAGCAGGTCGCCCACCTTACAAAGGACGAAGGGGTGGCTGTGGCCATCGAAGCCGTGGGCCTGCCCCAGACCTACCGCCTGGCCGTGGACGCCGTCAGCTACGCCGGGCGAGTGGTTTATGTCGGCTATGCCAATCAGGAAGTGTCCTACAACACGACACTCATTGTGCGCAAGGAGCTGGACATCCGCGGCTCGCGCAACGCGCTGCGCGTCTTCCCGGCCGTGATCAAGATGCTGGAAGGACGGCAGCAGCCATTCACCGACCTGATCACCCGGGTCTTTCCCTTTGCGGAGACGGCCCAGGCGCTGGAGGATTGGAGCCAGAACCCGGCGCCTTTGCCAAAATCCTGATTGACCTGACCGGCGATCTGGGCTAGTCTTTTTTGTTTTCTTCCTCCTCCTCTGGCCGTCCCGCTCCCCCATCGCCACCGCGCCGGGTTGGTGGGGAGCGGGAAGGTCCAGGATCCAAGCGGAGGGAGGCTAGGATAGATCATGGAATCCCAAGTGCAGGGCAGGCTGGACCATCAGAGAGCCTTCTGGGAAAAGAGCAACCACGACCGGCCGGTGATCGGCTTTACCGGCAGCTACTTTGCGCCTGACACCGTCCAGCTCATCGGGCGCGAGCAGGGGCGAGTAGCGCCTGAGGACATTGACATCAGCCGCATCCTGGCCTACACCGAGGCCCAGTTCGAGGCGTGGCAGGACTGCACCGGCGACCTGTTCTGGACCGCAACACAACTGTACCAGTTTCGCTGGCTGGCCGCGGCGGTCGGCGCGCCGGTCTTCGCGGGCGGCGACTCGGTCTGGGCCGAGCCCTTTGTCGAAGACTATGGGCAGATCCAGTGCATCGAGGTTGGCGGCGAGGGTCCCTGGCTGGGGGTCCTGTGGCAGCTCACCGACGCCATGGTGGAACAGGCCAACGGCCGCTATCCGGTGGCCGCCAACGAGTTCATGAGCCCGCTCAGCGCCCTGGTCGACCTGCGCGGCAACACCGAGTTTGCCTTTGACCTTTACGACCGGCCTGACGAGGCCGGACCTGCTCTGAGCAGGTTCACCGAGGTCTGGCTGGACCTGGTCACGACAGTACGAGCGCATCCCGGACTGGCACGGTGGCTACCCCAGCGCGCAGCGCTACATCTGGGCGCCGGGCCGGATCATCGAGTTCAGCGAGGATCCGGCCTTCATGCTCTCGTCACGGTTCCACGACGAGATCGTGATGCCCTCCCACGCCCGGGTCGTGCAGCAGGTCGAGTATCCCTATATCCATCTGCACTCGACCCAGCTCCACACGCTGGACCGCCTGCTGGAGATGGAGGACCTGGTCGCCATCGAGCTGACGCCCGACCATGGGGCATCGATCCCGGAGCTGATCCCGACGATGGCCAAGATCCAGGCGAACAAACCGCTGATCGTGCATGCCTTCTTTTCGGCCGAGGAGATGCGCATGATCGTCGACAGGCTCCCGCCGGAGGGCCTGTGCGTCATTGGCCGGGCCGACACGCCCGACGAGGCCCGCCGTCTGCGAGACGCGGTGCGCGGATGACGGCGCAGGTCCAGGGCTGAACAAAGGATCAATCACTCAACACGCGATATGCAAGGAGGATCAACAATGGCAGAGATCAAGATGAATCCACCCCGTAACCGGCTCATCGGCGAGATGCCCAAGATCGGCATCCGCCCCACCATCGACGGCCGGTGGGGAGGCGTGCGCGAGTCGCTGGAGGACCAGACCATGGGCATGGCCCAGACGGCGGCCAGGTTTCTGGAGGAGAACCTGCGCCACCCCAACGGCCTGCCGGTCGAGTGCGTCATCGCCGATACCTGCATCGGCGGCGTGGCCGAGGCGGCCCAGACCGCCGAGAAGTTCGCCCGCGAGGGCGTCGGCGTCTCCCTGACCGTGACGCCCTGCTGGTGCTATGGCGCCGAGACGATGGACATGGACCCCCACACTGCCCAAGGCGATCTGGGGCTTTAACGGCACCGAGCGCCCCGGCGCGGTCTACCTGGCGGCGGTGCTGGCGGCCCACAGCCAGAAGGGCCTGCCCGCCTTCAGCATCTACGGGCGCGATGTCCAGGATGCGGGCGACACGACCATCCCCGCCGACGTGCAGGAGAAGCTGCTGCAGTTCGCCCGGGCCGGACTGGCCGTGGCCCGCATGCGCGGCAAGTCCTACCTCTCCATGGGCGGCACCTCGATGGGCATCGCCGGCTCCATCGTCGACCCCAGCTTCTTCGAGAGCCTACCTGGGCATGCGCGTCGAGCCGGTGGACATGACCGAGTTCGTGCGCCGCATGGACGAGGGCATCTACGACCGGGAGGAGTTCGACCAGGCGCTGGCCTGGGTCAAGGCCAACTGCCCGGAGGGCAAGGACTATAACCCGCCGGAAGCCGCAGCGCAGCCGCGAGCAGAAGGACGAGGACTGGGCCGTGTCCGTCAAGATGGCCCTGATCGCCCGCGACCTGATGGTCGGCAATCCGCGCCTGGCCGAGCTGGGCTTTGGCGAGGAGGCCCTGGGCCACAATGCCATCGCCGCCGGCTTCCAGGGGCAGCGCCAGTGGACGGACCACTTTCCCAACGGCGATTTCATGGAGGCCATCCTCAACTCCTCCTTCGACTGGAACGGCATCCGCCAGCCCTTCATCGTGGCCACCGAGAACGATGCCCTGAACGGCGTTTGCATGCTCTTCGGCCACCTGCTGACCGGCACGGCCCAGGTCTTTGCCGATGTGCGCACCTACTGGAGCCCCGAGGCCATCAAGCGGGTGACCGGCTACCAGGCTAACGGGCGAGGCGGCCGGCGGCATCCTGCACCTGATCAACTCTGGCCCGGCAGCGCTGGACGGCACGGGACAGATGTCTGTCGATGGCAAGCCGGCCATCAAGCCCTATTGGGAGGTCACCGCGGAGGAGGCGCAGGCCTGCCTGGAGGCGACCACCTGGCACGCGGGCGTCGTCGAGTATTTCCGGGGCGGTGGCTGGTCCACCGAGTTTGTGACCCGGGGCGGCATGCCGGTGACCATGAGCCGGCTGAACCTGATCAAGGGCCTGGGCCCGGCCCTGCAGATCGCCGAGGGCACCATCGTCGAGCTGCCCGACGAGGTGCACGACGTGCTGGACGAGCGCACCAACCCCACCTGGCCGACGACCTGGTTCGCGCCACGGGTGACGGGCAGCGGCGCCTTCCGCGACGTCTACTCGGTGATGTACAACTGGGGCGCCAACCACGGCGCCTTCTCCTACGGCCACATCGGCGCGGACCTGATCACCCTGGCGTCGATGCTGCGCATCCCGGTCTATATGCACAACGTCGCGGAGGACAAGATCTTCCGCCCCAGCACCTGGACCGCCTTTGGCACCAAGGACCTGGAGGGCGCCGACTTTCGAGCCTGCGCCAACTTTGGGCCACTGTACGGGCAGTACTAGACAGCAGGCAGCAGTTGGGCTAAACTGACAGGCAGGGCATCGTGATGCCCTGCCTGTTTGACATTCAAGAATCCTGCGAGGTGGAAACATGAACAGCAATCCTGGCGACCGTCCCACGGAATCCGTGGCCGGTACCATGCGCGCGGCACGCCTGCACGGCATCCGCGACCTGCGGCTTGAGACACTGCCAAGGCCGGTACCCGGCCCTGGCAAAGTTCTGCTCAAGGTGGCCGCGGTAGGCGTCTGCGGCTCGGACGTGCACTATTACCTGGAGGGCCGTATTGGCAGCCAGGTCGTGACCGGGCCCATGATCTTGGGCCACGAATTCTCGGCCTGGGTGGCCGAATTGGGCGAGGGCGTCACGGGGCTGGAACTTGGGCAGTTGGTCGCCGTCGAGGCCGGCGTCCCCTGCGGCGCCTGCGAGCAGTGCCTGCTGGGCCACCCCAACCTGTGCCCCAACGTGCGCTTTTGCAGCACACCGCCGGTCGATGGGGTGTACGCCGAGTACACCGTTATGCCGGCGGAAAACTGCTACCCCCAACCCGAGGGCATGGGGCCCGTCGAAGGCGCCATGCTGGAGCCGCTGGGCATCGCCATCCACACCGTGGACCTGGGCCACCTGAAGGCCGGAGACACCGTGGCCGTGTTGGGCGCCGGGCCCATCGGCCTGCTGACCGCGGCGGTGGCCCGGGCAGCCGGGGCCAGCGAGGTCTATATGACCGAGCCACTGGCCTTCCGCCGACGATTTGCCCTGGATCATGTCGCCGACGCTGCGCTGGACCCAACAGAATGCGACATCACACACGAGATCCTGCGCCTGACCGGCGGCCGGGGGGTCGACGTGGCCTTTGAGGCAGCCGGCGCGCCAGAGACCCCGCAGCAGGCGGCCTCTGTGACCCGCATCGGCGGCAAGGTCATCATCGCCGGCATCCCCTCGGAGGACGTGATGACCTTCAGTCCTGATACCGTGCGCCGGAGGGGTCTGACGATCAAGATGGTCCGCCGCTCCAAGCATACCTACGAGCGAGCTTTCCGCCTGGTCCGGACAGGCCAGGTGGACATCAAGTCGCTGGCCACGCACCTGCTGCCCCTGGAGCGCATCAACGAGGCCTTTGAGATGGTGGCTGGCTATCAGGATGGCGTATTGCGGGCGGTAATCGAGATCGCGCAGTAAGGAAATGCGGGCACTCTGAGGGCCGCTGGGCGACTATAACGGCAGTCCCCGCTCTAGCTGCTGACGGTCGAGGGTGATGAGGCAGTCGTCCAACTGATCCGCCAGGGAGATGGAGACGCTAGCATCAAGGACAGCCACGCTTCACCTGCGCTGCGCGGCGACGAGTTCGACGCCGCTCTTCTCTGAACTCCAGGCTGCTGCGACCTCCTGCGCCAGGATCCTCATCTCCGCCATGCTCTCGTCGATCTTGCTCTGGCGCAGCCGATGGGCCTCAGCTTTGGACAGTGGTCTGAGAATTGCCACCGACTCGCCCCGTGGGGTCACGACGTATTCAGCCATCTCTTCCCGCACGGAGCGTATCACGCGCGACGTCTGATTCTTCAGTTCGCGCACACCGATGGTGTCCGCCATGATCAACCTCCCAATGCTTGCAGCTACCAGGTAGCTACATCATGGCCCTGAACAAACATGATGTCAAGTAAGAGCAGGCGCGATTCGGACACTGGCAGTAGATTCACGAGAAACGCCGATACAGCAGGCCCTTGGGTTCATCTCTTCAAGCCCAGCTGCTCCCTTGGACTGCTACCTGTACGAATGTACAGACAGGAACCTGTACGAATGTACAGACAAGAACCTGTACGATAGCATGTTGCGCAGAACGCAGATCTGTGCTATAGTGGTGACCGCGTTGTGCAAAGCACAAACTGATACACACGCGAATGGCGGCAAGCAAGAACAGGACTCGGACGCCGGACAACCCTGCAACGTACTGTCAGCGCCAGCGTACAGCACCCGGCAACCCGTCTGGCAGCGCTCAAGTGGCCGCATAGGCCACGTTCAACTGGCAGCGTATCCGAGTTGGACCGGCAGCGTTAAAACAAAGATAGGTTTGCACGCATCCCTGGGCAGGCAGTCCTGGGATCGGATCAATACGACGTAGTATCAATTCGTGTGAGGAGGAGTCCATGCTATTAGGGTGTGGTTGTCTCTTGGCCATGGGCGCGGCCTTTGCGCCGCGGCTCGTGTTGATTTTCATGTGGATTTTCGGCTGGCGGGTTTCGGCCGCGTTCGATACCTGGATCTGGCCGCTACTCGGTCTCATCTTTTTGCCCTACACCACCATCATGTGGGTCCTGGTCTGGACCCCAGTCACGGGAGTCGTCGGCTGGGACTGGCTCTGGATCGCCCTGGGCGTAATGCTCGACATCATGAAGTGGGGCCAGATCGCAAGCAACCGCAAACAAATACCATACTACCCGGAAGGCGCTTACTAATACGCTCAGGACTGCCTGCCCAAGGATGCGTATACTGTGCGACCTCATAGATGTTTCTGCTGCGATTGACCAGTACCGGACCAGCGCTAGTGCGTGCTTCCTCCGCTTGACAGGAACCCACACTCTATGTTATAGTATAGCGGGAGTATTCCCAAACTCACACAAGGAGGAGCAACATGTGCTGTGTCTTCACGATTCTGCTTTTCTTCGGACCTCGTCTGGGCAGCCTGGTCTGGTGGTTGTTCCAGCCCTCTCGTTTTACGCTGGCTTTCGGCGGGAATTGGTTCCTGCCCATTCTGGCCCTGATCTTCCTGCCGTGGACGCTGCTGATGTACCTCATCGTCTTCCCAGGCGGCATTGTCGGCTTTGATTGGCTCTGGCTTGGTCTGGGTCTCCTGGCCGACATAGCCTCCTATGCTGGCGGTGGCTATGGAAACCGCGACCGACTGACGGGCTAGGTCGAGAGCAGGTACCGCACAACTAGCCGTAGTGAGGAGTCCAGGCCCATCGCCTGGGCTCCTTGTTCGACCGTCCGAGCTTCTGCAGGCTGCGGGACGGTCTGATGCTGTCCGCGAATCGGTAAGAGTGAACGGAACACAACAACAGACCTTATACGTTGAGGCCCCAAAGGGGCCGGGAGGAATGCATGACAGAAGTTACGGTAGGCACCCAGGTCAAGACCAGCGACGGACATGATATCGGCGCTGTCAGGGAGTTGGCTGCGGACGAGCACTTTGTCCTACAGCATGGCAAGGATTGGGAATTGAAACTTCCCACCTCGGCAGTGGATCGGATTGAGGGCGACACAGTCTATCTCGCGCTTGACAAAGAGGCGTTCGAAAAACTGCCCACCATCCCGCTGGCGAAAGAAGCCAAGCACGGAATGGAACAGGAGCAGATCGAACTGGTAGTCCGGGTCTTTGACAACCCGAACAAGGCAGCCGAAGCGCTAGAGTTCGTGGAGGACCTGCGCAGTCGCAAGGTGCTCAAGGTGCTCAACGCCGCCGTGTTGGTCAAGGACAAGGACGGCAAGTTCTCCATCGACGACGTTAAGGAGTTCGAAGCCAAGAAGGGTCGATTATGGGGCGCCGTCACCGGCGGCCTGGTGGGGCTGGTCGCCGGCCCGGCGGGCGTCGTCGTCGGCGCGCTGGCAGGGCTTGGCCTCGGAGGCCTGGCCGGCAGCAAGATCGATGCCGGCTTTAGCAACAAGTTCCTGGAGAACCTCGATCAGTACCTGCAACCGGGCAGCTCGGCCCTCATCCTGCTTATGGAGCACCACTGGGCCCGGAGCGCCGCGGAATCAATGAACGACCTGGGGGGCGTGGTCTTTCAGGAGACGCTCACCGATAGGCTCGTCAAGGACCTGACAGAAGCGGCAGGCAAAGAGGGATAGATAGGGCCAGCACAGACCGTGCCTCGAGCGACAAGTGCTTTGATTGCGCCCAAGCTGGACCGTTCGAGGCGCTACTGAATCATCATTGACATGCCTGCCACGCCGGAAGCTAGGCGCGGCAGGTTTGCGTTCAGGATGGGCAAGTCTGGATGGCCCTCACTGCACTATCTCCTCCTCGTGGGGGCAGACCAACCACCTTGTGCCCGAATGGTGCCATCTCCGGCCAATCGGGATTGCCCTGCCTCGCTTCTGGCCTGGCCCCTCGGTCCGTGCGGGACCGCGGCGCATGTGTACCCCGTCAGGACCAGCATCGCATCCTGGATCAGGCCGATCCTGGGGCGATAGGTCTTGAATTCCTGTTCCGGAAAATCAAGCGAGGTGCCCTCCTAGGTCTTCAGGCAGTGGCGACAATCTGGCCATCCTGACACTCCTCCGGATACTCGCCCAGGTGCAAAACGTTGCCGTCGTTTTCCTAGACGTAAAAGGCAATCTCGGCCTCTACCAGTTCCTCATCGGCATAGTCCTCGATCCAGGCCACCACCGCCGGCGCCTCTCTGCCGGTAGACGCTTCTACGGGACCTCGAGCGGTGGCGTTTGATCGTATACTTCCTTGCTGATCTCGTAGGCACGCTTCTCTTGCTCCAGCGCCTCGGCGCGGACCTCCGCCAGGGCCTCTGGACTGAGCTCGGTTCAGCTCGACCAGTTCTAGCGTCTCTTTGGTTGGCATCGGCCCCCCTCCAGCCAACTCGAACCTCGCCCACGCCACGGCGCATAATACTTGAGCTGGAAGGCATCCGTCTCCTCCAGGCTGGACTCGGCAATCACCAGAACGTCCTGGTAGCAGTCGACCGGGACACAGGTCTCCTGGCCCATCTGGTCCACCCGCCCGCGGTCCGTCCAGTTGACCGCCGGTCCCCACCCCTGGGAGTAACTGGGCGTCCCTTCCTGGGGCTCCGCCTGCATCTTGATCCCCGCTTTGGCCCCTTTGAAGCCGGCGATCCAGGCGGGGGCGTTGACAAAGCGCCCGTTCTCATATTCCTCCGGATACTCGCCCAGATACCATACCTTGCCTTCGTCGTCCTGGGCATAGAAGGCGATCTCTTTCTCTATCGCCTGGTTGTTGCTGTAGTCGACGATATAAGCCACCACGCTTCGCACACCGTCGATCATCTTGGTCAGGTCGGTGACAGTGAAGACGATGCGATGGGGAATGATCAAACCACCCTCTTCGGTGGAGCCTTCATAGATCCACTGCGTCCCCGGTACCATAGGCAGCCATGGATTGTCGATGGTGGTCGGATCATCGAAATCGCCGGGGTTCAGCTCCTCGAGCTGGCTCGCGGTGTCGATGGTCGGTTCGGGGCTAGGCTCGCTCTCGACGGTCGGTGAAGGCGGCACCGTCGGCGCCAGGGTAGGGTTGGCTCCGGTGGGCGCGGCCGGGCTGGGCGCAGTGCCGCAACCTACAGCTACGATCAGGAGCAGTGAGACAAGTGCCAGTACGATGAGATGGAGTCGGCTCATACTAACTTCCTTTTCTGTCGTGTTAATATCTCGATGCGAGGAGCAGACCGTGTGCTCCGGCAAGCTCCAGATAGATCTTTCGGCTGCTTAAACACAGGGGGCAGGTCTAGGACCTGCCCCCTCGGGCACCTTGATCCTACAAGGCGGCACTGCTGGCGATGGGCTCGGAAGATGGCCGCCATGCTTTCTTTTTCCCAAAGCGCAGGTACAGTGTGGGTACAACGAGCAGGTTCAGCAGCGTCGAGGTGAACAGGCCGCCCAGGATCACGATGGCCATCGGGTACTCGATCTCCTGGCCGGGAATATTGCCCGTGAACACCAGGGGCACGAGGGCCAATCCGGTGGTCAGCGCTGTCATCATGATCGGTGCGATCCGTTCGCGCGCCCCGCGCATGACGAGCGCCGGGCCAAAGGTCTCCCCTTCCGCCTCTTCCAGATGCTGGAAGTGGCTGATCATCATGATCCCGTTGCGGGTGGCGATGCCCAGGATGGTAAGCAGCCCGACCAGCGAGCCGAGGGAGAGAACGCCGGTGGTGAGATACGCCGCCAGCAGGCCGCCCACCAGCGCCCAGGGCAGGGTGAAGAAGGTGAGCGTCGCCAGGCGCCAGTTCTCAAAGGAGGTAAGCAGCAGGAAGAAGATGGCGATCACCGCCACGGCCCCGGCGATGAGCAGATTGCGCTGGGCAGCCTGCCGCTCGGCGAACTCGCCAATCACTTCGGCGTGGTACTCCAGGGGGAAGGCAACTCCTTCCAGGGCAGCTTCGACGTCCCTGGCTACGGAGCCCAGATCACGACCACGCACGTTGGCAGAGACGTCGATTTTTCGTGACTGGCCTTCACGCTCGATGACGTTCGGAACCGGCGCGATGCGGATGTCAGCCACCTCTGCCAGGCGCACGCGGCCACGGGCAGGTGTGTCGATCAGCAGCTCGCGAATATCGGTCAGGCTGTTTCGCGTGTCCGGCTTGCTCCACACATTCACGTCGTAGGTCTTGCCGCCGACGAAAATGTCGCCAACCTCCTCGCCCTGTACCAGGAAGGCGGCTGCCCGGCGGATGTCGCCTGGTTTGAGCCCATAACGCTGGGCTGCCACCAGGTCGACCTCGACCTCCACCTGGGGAGTGTCCATGTGCAGTTCCTTTTTCAGATCCACGATGCCCTCGATCCCGTCCAGGGCATCCCGTACCTCATCCGCTTTGTCCGTCAGCGCATCCAGATCGGGACCATAGATACGGACGACGACGGTGTCGCTCGATCCCGTCAGCACCTCGCGGATCCTCTCTTTCAGATAGGTCTGCACATCGCGGATCAGGCCGGGGTAACCGTCCACCGTCTCCTGGATCTTGGCCAGCGTCTCGTCATAGTCGACCGCGGGATCCACGCTGACCCAGTTCTCGGTAAAGTAGACCCCGTAGGGTTCATCGGCCATCAGGGCCTGCCCGATGTGGGAGCCGCAGTTGCGCACGCCGTCGATGGTCAGCAGTTCGCGGCAGGCCTGAGCCGTGATCCGCCACATCTCGGGGTGAGAGGTACCGGGCTTGGTGATCCAGTGCATGAGGAAGTCCCGCTCCTTGAACGACGGAAGCAGCTCCTGGCCGAGAGCCGGCCACACCAGGGCGCCAGCCAGCATGATGGCGCCGACCAATCCGTAGGCCACGCCCGGCCTCGGCAGAATCCATCCCAGAACCCGGTCGTAGACACGGTGCAGCCAGGGGATGATCGGCGACTGGCGGTGCTCGATCGACGCATTGGACAGCAGGATCAGGACCATCGCCGGCGTCACCGTCAGCGCGACCAGCGGGGATACCAGTCCCGCTACCACATAGGCGGTGGCCAGCGGCTGGAAGAACGCGCCGGAAAGCCCCTGCAGGAAAAAGACCGGCAGCAGGGCCGAGATCTCGATCAGGGAGGCGTAGACGATGGCACCGCGCACTTCTAGGGAGGCATCGAGGACGATCTTTGCTGTCGACTGGGTACTGCCCTCCTGGCGCAGCCGGCGCAGGCGCCGCACGATGTTCTCTACGTCGACGATGGCGTCGTCGACGACGGCGCCAATGGCGATCGCCAGCCCCGCCAGAGTCATCACATTGATGGTCACGCCACGCAGGTTGAGCACCAGCAGGGAGACCATCATCGACACGGGGATGATGGTGGCGCTGATCAAGGCCACACGCCACTCGAAAAGGAACAAAAAGAGCACGATCACCACCAGGATGCCACCGATGAGCAGGGACTGGGTGAGGTTGTCGATGGACAGTTGGATGAAGGTCGCGGGCCGGAAGATGGTGGTATCGATATCGATACCAGTCAGGCCAGGCCGCATCTCCTCGATCGCCTCTTCCACCCCTCGCGTCACATCCAGGGTGTTGGCCCAAGGCAGCTTTTCGACTATCAGCATCAGACCAGGACCTTCGTTGATGACGGCGTCGCCGAAGAGTGGCCAGGTACCCCATACCACGTCGCCCATATCGCCGAGGAGCAGCGGTGTGCCATCAGATTTAACCCGATCGTAGATGGGCACCTCGGCCAGCTTCTCCGGGGTGATGATCGGCAGGACAGAGCGGATCCCCAGGCGCTGGTCAGGGGTATCGATAAAGCCGCCGGTGCCGATGACCGAGCCTTCCGAATAGGTCAACAACCCGACATCCAGGGCATCGGCGGTGACATCCATCACCTCCTTGAGCGTCACGTCGTAGGCGCGCATCCGTTCCGGATCGACCTGTACCTGTGGCATTTTTATGCGCTCGCCCCAGATGGGCACATTGGCCACCCCAGGCACGTCCAGCAGGCGGGCCCGGATCTTCCAGTAGGCGATCATCGACAGGTCCATGAGGTCCATCTCGTCCGAAGAGAGCCCGATCTTTAGCACCCGGCTGGTCGACGACAGGGGCTGGATCAGGACCGGTGGGGCGGCCCACGTGGGCAGAGTGGGGTAGATGGCTGCAATGCGCTCCTGCACCAACTGCCGGGCAAAGATGAGATCCGTACCGGGCTTGAAGATGAGGACAATGTCCGACAGATCAGGAACGGACCTGGAGCGCATCACGTCCAACCCAGGCACGCCATTGAGCGCATTCTCCAGGGGGACGGTGACCAGTTCTTCCACGTCGGTCGCCGAGAGCCCCAGGGATATGGTCTGGATCTCTACCTTGGGCGGCGCGAACTCGGGAAAGACGTCCACCGACGAGCCG
This sequence comes from uncultured Chloroflexia bacterium, assembly GCA_963700285.1. Taxonomy (GTDB): domain Bacteria; phylum Chloroflexota; class Anaerolineae; order JAAYZQ01; family JAAYZQ01; genus CAWANP01. Next base: position 290,700 of record CAVOXA010000014.1, read on the forward strand.
CTCAGGCGGACGAATCCATAGACCATCAGCGCAGCGGCCATAAAAACAACCAGGTATCGGTAACGCAAGCTTGTGGCTACAATCCATCGCAGCATGATGTGTACCTCCCGGTGCGGCTACTTGGAAACGCCGGTCTCGGTGCCGAACAATTCGGCACCTCCGACCGTCACGACAGCGGTGCCGGCCTGCGGTCCCTCCGATAGAAACGCCTGATCCCCCTCGATGTAGTCGATAGCGATGGCCTCCCGGACAAAGACCAGCGGTTCGGGGTTGGTGTAAACCCACGTTTCGCCGTTCACACCGTACAGCACAGCCGCGTAGGGCACGACCTTGTACTGCGGCTGCCGGCCCGTCAAGCTAAGCTCGACGAGCACAGCTTGGCCCGCGGTCAGGCCCTGCTCTGGGCGGGCGATCAGGTAATACAGCTCCTCGACCAGGTCCTCACCCGGCAAGTCCACATCTTCGTCGTCATCGAGCCCCGGACCCTCGTCCGGTTCGGCGATCCAGCCCTCGTCACCCTCGTCGTCCCCGTCCAGCGCCCGCACTAGGATGGGTTGGCCCAGATCGACCTGGCTCCAGTCGTTGTGAGCAATGGACACACGCGCCCACACTGGGCCCGCTCCGGTAGCCCCGGCTTCCGGCAGGCCCACGACCTCCCCCCCACCGTGCGTGTTCGCACCACTGGCTCTTCGAGAACAGGGGCTGTCTGGATGTCGAGTCGCTTGGCTGCCTTTTCGGTGATGATCACCCGTTTGAACTCAGATCCCGGGATATCCTCAAGGTAGGCGGGTTCCACTTTGGACGGCAAGTCGGCGCCGCCGCATCCGGCCAGCAGTGGAGCAGCACTCAGGATCAGCGCCACAACCACGAACCTGCAAATTCGTTTCATCTGCTTCCTCCCCTCAGTCCGGGCCCTCACGGGAGTTCATGCTCCTCGTCTTTGGTGAGGGATTGGAGCTACAGCCCAACTGCTGGTCCTATGCCTGTGTCTCGCTGGCTGCTGGGACTTGGACCAGTCCGAGGTCAGGCTCACGGCTGGCCCCGAAGCGCAGGTACAAGGCCGGCACGATGACCAAATTGAACAGGGTGGAGGTGACCAGGCCGCCCAGAACGACGATGGCCACCGGGCGCACGATCTCGTGGCCCGGGATGGCGCCAAAGAGCACAAAGGGTAGGAGCGCCAGCCCGGTGGCCAGTGCGGTCATCAAGATCGGCGCCAGCCGTTCCTGTGCTCCACCCAGGACCAGATCCAGGCCAAAGGCCTCCCCCTCCTCTTCCTCAAGGTGCTGGTACCTCCTGATCTGCAGGGAGGCATTGCGCACGGTTATGCTCAACACCGTGAGCAGGCCGGCCAGCAGGCCAATGGCCAGCGAGTTGCTGCCTCCCAGGAGGGCGGCCAATACGCCGCCGGCCAGCGCTGCGGGCAGAGCCAGGAGCATGGCCAGGGCCAGGCCCCAGCTCCGGAAAGACGCCTGCAGGAGCAGGAAAATCCCGAGCAGAGCAATGATCGCCGAAAAAAGGACACGCTGCCGGGTTGCCTGCTGTGCCGCAGCCTCCCCCACCACCACGGCATGGTACTCCCGCGGGAATGAAAAACTCTTGATGGCCGCTTTGACATCGCCCACCACGGCCTGGGTATCGCGTCCCTGGACGGCAAAGTCAACGTCAAGGTAGGGCGAGACGCCTTCCCGCTCGATGACGGTTGGCGAGGACGCCATGCGCACGTCGGCCACTTCCTTCAGGCGCACATGACCGCCGCCTGGCGTGTCGAGCAGCAGCTCACCCACATCGGCCTGGCTATCGCGTATCTCGGGCACGCCCCAGACGACGACGTCAAAGACCTTCTGTTCTTCGAAAAGACTGCCGACCTGAATGCCGGAGAGCAGAATGGCCGCCGACCGGCGAACATCGCCCGGTTTGACGCCATAGCGTTGGGCCGAGGCGAGATCCACCTCGATCTCCAGCGTGGCCTCTTCAGGGGCAAACGCTATGCGTGGGTCGACGACGCCCTCGATACCGGCCAGGGCCTGCTGCAGCTTTTGGGCCTGGTCGCGAAGGACATCATGGTCCTCGCCAAAGACGCGCACGGTGAAGGCGTCACTGGAGCTCTCCTGCGGCTGGCCCTGGATCTGTTCTGAATAGGTTTGCACCTCGCGATCAAGCCCGGTGTAGCTGTCCACCGTCCGCTGGACGGAGGCAACTGTCGCATCATAGTCGGCCCTGGGATCGATGCTGACCCACAGCTCGGCGGAATTGATGCCGACGACCTTGTCTCCAAAGACAGCCCGGCCGATGTGCCCGGCGACATTGTTCACCCCGGGCAGGGCTCGCAGCTCGCCGGAGGCCCGGCTCACGACCTCTTGCATTGCCGGCAGGGACGTACCTGGCTCAGCCTCCAGTTGGACGGTAAGGTATGGCTCCCGGAACGAGGGCAGCAGTTGATCGCGCCCCAAGAAGGGCAGAGGTATGAGGCAGAGCACTATCAGGACGGCGATGGTCGCGTATACCAGCCAGGATCGCGGGGCGATCAGCGCCAGGACCTTCTCGTAGCCGCGCCGCAACCAGGGGGCGAGGGGTGATCCGCGGCCCTTGAGCGGCGCCATGGACAGGAGGATCAGGCTCAGCGCCGGCGTGACAGTCAGGGCGACCAGCATGGACACCAGTACCGCCAGCGCGTAGGAGACAGCGAGCGGCCCGAGCAGCGCGCCGGACACGCCCTCCAGGAAAAAGACAGGCGCCACCGTCAGGAGGGTAATCAGTGTGGCAAAAAAGACGGCCCCACGCGTCTCAGAGGCAGCCTCCAAAATCACAGCCTGGACCGACTGGGGAGTGCCTTCCTGGCGATCCCGGCGCAGCCGCTGCAGGTAGCGATCGACGTCGATGATGGCGTCATCGATGACGGCGCCGAGGGCAATGGCTAGCCCTACCAGAACCATGGCGTTGAGTGTCGCCCCGCGCAGGTTGAGCACAAACAGGGCGGCCACCAGCGACAGCAGGATGGCAAAAAAGCTGACAAGGACCGCGCGCCACCCCCAGAAGAAGGCAAAGAATACCACCACCACGAGAAAAGCGCTGATCAGCAGGGTCCGGGTCAGGTTGGACATGGCCGTCTCGATGAAGGACGCCGGGCGGAAAAACGTGGCATCGAAATTAATGCCCTCGAAACCGGGGCGCAGCGCATCCAGCGCGGCTTCCAGTCCCTGGGTCACCTCCAGGGTGTTGGTCCCTGGCAGCTTTTCGATGACCAACAGGAGATTGGAATCGTCGTTTACGATGGCGTCCCCGATCAGCGGCTGGTGATCTTCCACGACACTGGCCACATCACCCAGTTGCCAGGCCGTGCCCTGGACAGGTACCTGGGCCAGCTCCTCCGGCGACGAGATGGGCAGGACATGCCAGACGCCCAATCTTTGTTGGGGGGTATCGATGAACCCGCCGGTACCCGGCGTCGATGCCTCCAAAAAACTCAGGGATGACACCCACAGGGCATTCCCGGTGGTTTCCACCACTCGCTGGAGCGTGACCCCCGCTTCCTGCAACTTTTCCGGATCGACCTGTACCTGCAGTTGCCGATCCCGGTTGCCCCAAATGGCCACGTGGGCCACGCCGGGGACGCCCATGAGGCGGGGCGCGATGGTCCAGCGGGCGAGCACCGACATCTCGATCAGAGATAACTCCTCCGAGGAAAGCCCGACGATCAAGAACCGGCTGGCCGACGAGAGGGGCTGGATCATCGTCGGTGGTTTTGACACGTGCGGCAACCCGACCGCCGCCTGGGCCAGGCGCTCTGACACCATCTGCCTTGCTTCAAAGAGGTCGGTGCCAGGCTCAAAGTGGACGAGGACCGAGGACAACCCAGGCACCGACTGGGAGCGGATGACGTCCAGAAACGCCACGCCGGCCAGCAGATCCTGCTCCATCGGAACCGTGATCATCTGTTCCACTTCCTCTGCGGAAAGGCCGAGCGCCTCGGTCTGGATCTCCACAAAGGGCGGAGCGAACTCGGGCAGAACGTCCACCGGCATGTCGCCCAGCCGCACCAGGCCAAAGACCATGATCACCACGGCAAGGATAACCACCAGATACCGAAACTGCATGCTCTGTGCGACGATCCCACGTACCATAACTGGAAACCTCCTCCTTCGGTCCTGTTCCACCAGCAAAGCTAGTGAGGGGTACCGCCAATCGGTCCCGGGACACGCTGCCTGCAAAATACAGCGGACGGACCCACCTTGTGTCGCGCCAGCGAATGGGCGATGCGGCTTGCGGGTCGCGTAGAGGCGGAGCCCAGCTGGCGCGAGCACCGGTGAAAAGACCCATGTCCCAGCAGTTGCTGGCTCAAGCCGCACCTCTGATGTGTGGATACAACCCATCGACAAACCATCCGGCGATTCCGCCACCGGGGCCTTGGCTTGCCAGCAGATCTGTACTCGGTACTGGGAGGAGCTGCTTTATTGACGATTGCTCCTCATTTGGCTGATTGCAGAATGGCTTTCGATGGATGCCAATTCTTCTTTGACAGGAGCCAACGATGACAGTGCTCCATGGACTTTGACGGTAGACATGGCATTTCAACAAACCGTGGATCGCCGGTCAGGGGTACCTGATCATCCACAGTCTACTGCTGTGAATCGAGGCTGGCAAAGATTGGGCACACCGTGTCGCCGGCCTTTCCTTCCGGGAACAGACATCAAGTGGGGGGTTCGTCGCCGAGCCCCTGCAAAGTAGGTAGTCTTGTGTAGCGAAGACTGCTTTCCACGACTGAGATGATTATAACACAGGAAAGACGAAATGTCAAGTTGGGCTGAGCGACGCTCAGCAATTCTAAATATGGAAAACGTCAAGTTGGTACTTCAGCCCTTGGGTGCGTCAGGGCCAGCCTTATCGTCAAGTTGATGGCTCTGAGATGCCACGGCGTCGGGCAGACCTGCTGTCGGAGCAGTCGCCACGGCCATGTTTGGCAGCGAAAGCAGGGTGAATCGCGCACAGTAGCACCCGAATGCCCGTCCAGAAGCTGCCGGCTAGCCCCGGATTTGACGATAACTTGAAGCTGAAGCCGGGATCGATAACCAACGCTGGAGCGGCAAAGTCATATTTAGAATTGCTGGAGCGACGCTCCCAGCTCTGGACTGATTGCCGCCACAGTTGGGCGGTTGAGTGGTGCAGACTGCGGCCCGTTGCCGCAATCTGGACCACAATCTGGTTAAAGTACAGGGTAGGATCTACCGGGGCTAGGGTGACTCTGGCGCTGCCTCTAGCTGCTGCGGTACGGTGCCTGTCGGCACAGCCAGTTCGGTACCGAGCCTATCCGTCCAGTTCATCCCCTGCTCCGGATACAGGTTCGGGTCGTTGTCGGCCCACGGGGCGCGATCCAGGCGCAGGTCCTCAAAGCCTGACCGCTTGGCCACCAGCCGGTAGGAGAACTCGACATTGGCGTCGCCATCTCGCAACCGTACCTCGAACTGCTCCGGCGTCCGCCCGCTGACATAGACCTCTGCATCGCCATAGACCTGGACAAAGACGTGGTACGGTTGCTCCAGGTTCACCGTCTGGGCAAAGATAGGTTCGATGGTGATCACTGCGGCGCCATCCTGCAGCTGGCCGAAACCATAGTCGGCGAACCAGACCTCGGCTGACTCCTCGGCATACAGTTCCCGGCTGCCGTCATCGGTGCGCACGACAGCCGGCTTGGGAGCTCCCACAATTGTGAGACCCGCTTTGCCAGCAGGGACCGAGATGTAGACGCCGTTGCCAGTACTGGTAACAAACTTGCCCGCCCAACCGCCCGTGGAATCGGTCTGGCCATAGACGCCGGCGTTGTCGCCGGTGGGGTGATTGGCATAGCCGAACAGGCCCCGGCCCGTTCCCGAGCCGCTGGCGCCCCAAACGCCAATGGTCGTCTTGGTGGGATGGCTGTTGTCCGCCAGGCCGATGAGGCCCCGGCCGTCTTCCGACGCGGCGTGGCCAAAGAGACCGGTCGTGAAGCCGGTTGGGTTCCCGGCATAACCATAGATGCCGATGCCAACGTTGGAGTCTGTCTGGCCATAGACGCCTCTGGGGACTGGACCACCAGCAGTACCGCCAGTGTTGCTGGCCCAGCCAAAGACACCTTGACCTTCGACGGAGCTTGTGACGCCCCAAACGCCGATACCCGGGCCGGTGGCAGCGTCGGCGACGCCGACGACGCCACGGCCATCAGGCGACTTGACGTGGCCGTAGAGGGCGTTGGTAAAGCCCGTGGAGGAGCTAGCATAGCCATACACGCCGGTACCACTGCTGCCGCTCGTCTCTCCCCGGAGGCCTGTGCCATCAGAGGACGTGGCGGTCAAGCCTGTCCCCGTCCCGGTCCAGGTCTCGCCCCAGTGGTCGTGGCCGACGATGGGCGAGCCGTTCAGCGTACCGCTCAACGTTGCATCCACAAACTGGGCATCGTATGTTATGGGTACGGTCTCAATCCGTTCCGTGCCATCCTCCCCCTCGACGCCCTGGATGGCTCCCTGGCTTACGAGGCGCAGATTGTCGCCTCCGTCGGAGAAGCCAAAGTAGGCGCTGCCGTCAGCCCGGCGCACGTTGTTCAGGTCGTAGGCCCACACCCCACTCCCATCGGTCTCGGTTGTCACCCACTGCGAGGTGCCAGCGTCACCGCTGGCATCGTTGTCCTGCAATTGCAGGTAGACCAGGGCACCGGCCACCGGCGTGGTTCCGTCCGACTGCTTCACATAGCCCCACACGATCTTGCCCGGCAAGGGTGGACTCAAACTGGCACCCGTGGTGATCTGGTAATAGTCGCCGCCATTGTTGTCCGTCGTCGCCCCAGAACGCACCTGGAAGTAGTAATTGGTAGTGGCCGACAATCCGCTGACCACCACCCGGTGCATGGTGGTACTGGTGTCCGGATCCGACGCGGTGTTGCCCAGGGCTGTGCTCGTGCCCCAATCCACGTGGCCGTCCGTGGCTGTGTCGGTAACCCACGTCACCGTGAACTGAGCGGCCCCCACATCCGTGACGTAGACCTGGTACATGGTTGATTGGGCATAGATGGCAACAGGTAGAATGGCCACCAGGAGCAAGGATACCAAGAGTGCCGTAGCAGGCAGACGTAGGCCACGCTGCCCAACAGGGTTCAACATACGTTTCATCGTTCACCTCCGTCAGTACATGATATGTAAGCGATTGTACCAAAAGTGCCGGCACTGTCGTGTTCGATCCCTCACCTCCTCCCACACAAAACTGGGTAACAGACCTGACAGGGTGGATGCTACGCATCGACCGGGTGCTGCGTATCCACTGGAAAACCCGTCAGGTCTGCAATAGATCACGGTAGCTTTACGGTCTGTGCCGGCCTGACCTCGCAGGCAGGCATGGACAGCTCGACCTGGCCGCCGGCCGGACCGATGACTTCTAGCTTGAGCTGCAGGTCGCTACAGTCGGCCAACGGCAGGTTTGTGGACCAGTAACCCAGGTCATCGACAGTAGCCGACAGGGGTTCAGACAGGCTGCCGTCGGTACTGGCGAGCCAGAGGCGTGCTAGGGCGCCAACCGCTGGTTGACCGCTGGTTGTCTGTACCTGACCGTAGGCCACGAAAGGCAGGGCCGGGATCTGCGAAGTCTTGGTGGTGACACTGTAGAGCGCACTACCCATGTCATCGACGATCTTGCCAGCGTGGACGTGGAAGAAGTAGGTCGTGTTGGGCTTGAGTTGGGTGAGGGTCACGTGATGCACCATGGAAGCTGCTGCATCCTGCTGAGCCAATGTGCCGAGTTGTTCTGTCTCGCCATACTCGAGCCAGCCGGAGCTGGGGCTGTCGGTGCGCCAGGAGACGGAAAAAGTCACGTCCCGGTGGTTGGAGACCAAGATATCGGAGACAGTAGGTATGGTCGCAGCGTAACTGGCCAGAAGCTGGTCGGGTGCAGAGTCCAGGGTCGTGGCCTTGGACAGGTGTGGAGCAGCTACCCGCGCGGGCTCGTGGTTGGGGAGTCCGGTGACACGGGCGGAGCGGCCGAAGGTGTTGTTATCATCTGAGGCCAACTCGGGATCGTGGGTAAGGAGTCCGGTGACACCGCCGGGTGTGTAGGTAGTAGCGTTGGCGCACTTGACAAAATAGCCCACGTCGTTGCCGAGGTTAAAATTGTTGAAGGGCAGATCCCGGACGTGGCCTTCCCAGCGGCCATCCTGCCACTGGTAGAGCTCAGTGCAGTCTCCGCCCTGGGCAGAGGCCTCGTCGAGCAGCGTCTCAGCGGTCATGGGCGCGGGCAGCTTGGGCAGGCCGATGAGTGTCCAAGTCGGATTGAGTTGCACGGGTACAGGGCTGGCGGGCGCCTCGCCTGTACGCTGCCAGGTACTGGCCTGGTCGACCTGGACAAAATAGCCCTGGCCGAGCTGTAGTGTAAAGTTGTTGCCAGGAGGTCCGCCATCATAGCACTGCCAGTCGTCGACGTCGGAGAGCCAGGCACAGAGTTGGAGAGCGTTGCCACCCTGGTTCAGGATCTCGGTGCGTGCCGCCTCAGCATCGGTCGGTGGATCGGTCTGTACGGTGGGCGCTATCAGGGTCCAATCCCCGGTCAGGTCGTGGCTTGACGGAACAGAATGCTCGCCGTAGGTGATGTGGAGTTCTGGGGCCATGCCTGGGTCGCCGTCGAAGGATTCAGCGTCGCGCTTGCCGGTGCCGGAGATGAGGAGGGCCAGGCCGTTGCCAGAGGTCCAGCCGCCGCGGTCCACGATCTCCTGGATGATGGGCGCCAGGTTGGGTGAATCGTAGGGGTCACCGAGGGTCGTCCAGGGAGGGACGTTGTCCCACGGGATCGAGGCCGAGGTTATGGTCCGGCCCGAGATGTCGCCGCTGGCCGCGGAGAAGGTGGGGGCATCGTCGGTGTCGTGGCCTTGGAAGAGGAGGTTGGTGTCCCCAGTCTGGACCCCCGCGGCGTAAAAGGTTACGTGGGCCTCCTGGATATTCGCGCCCTGAGGGATCGTGACGTTTTGGAAGCGGATGCCAACGGTCTGCACGTTACCGTTGTCGTCCGTGAGGTCCAAGTCCCAACTGCCGAGGTTGACTGCACCGCTACTGAGTCTCTCCTCGGCATCGTCGCTGTCCTGGCTGACCTGGAGGTCCAGCGTGGCGCCAGTGAACTCGCCAAAGAGGGCGGTGACCGATTTGTTGGCGTTCATGGTGAGCGAATCCGGGTTGGTGGAGCTAGAGAGATGGCCGGTCCAGTTGACAAAGGTGTAGCCGGTGTTGGCGTTGGCCGTGAGCTGGACAACAGTACCCTCGCTGTAGGTGCCGCCAGCGCAGTCCGGTGGGGGGGCGACGTCGATGGTGCCGGCGCCGACAGGGAAGACAGCGGTGGTCAACGAGTAACAGGGTGGCCCGTCAAAGTGTGCGGTGACGTCCCTGTTGCCGTTCATGGTGACGCTGTCGGGGTTGGTAGAACCGGTGAGGGCGCCGGACCAGTTGGCAAAGGTGTAGCCGCTGTTAGCGTTGGCTGTGAGTTCGACGACGGTACCTTCGTGATATTTCGTCCCCTGGCAGTTTGGTGCTGGGTTGGCGACGACGGTGCCCCCGGAAGCAGGGTCGACGGACGTGGTCAGGGTATAGCAGGGCGGCGGCGTGCCAAAGGTCGTAAAGTTCCAGATGGGCCCCTCTGTGGTCGAGGAGCCATCGGAAACCTCCACGTACCACTCGTAGGGCGTTCCCGCAAACAGTCCCGGCCAGGCGATGGACGCATTCCCACCACTGGCCACGCCGCTCACGGTCCCCAGATTAGAGAAGGGGCCCGCGCCATCCATGTCATAGCTCAGGTCAAACTGGCTGTTGGCGTCGGTCTCGAATTGATTGAGCGTCGGCGAATAGGTCTTGACGTGGATCGTGTCGTCCGTCGGCGAGAACTCGAGGGTGCGCAGCCAGCCATCCCCTCCGTTCGAGCGGCCTTGGTAGTCGGCAAGCAGCGTATGCACGGTGCTGCCGTTGTAGACATCGGTCCTCCGCGCCTCGGTCGTAACGTGCCCGCAGAGCATGAGGAACAAGTTAGGATTGTCCTTCAGCGCATCGTAGGTGGCCTGCCCCTGGGAAGACCAGGCGCCACTGCTGCCGATCAACCGGTGGGCCACGACGATCGCCCTGCGATCACTGTGGGTCTTCAGGAGGCCATCTGCCCAATCCAGCAGCGACTGGGGAGGGCTGTCATAGTAGCCAAAGTGGATGGCGATGAAGCCCATGCCGCCCCCGTCAAAGAGCTGATAGCTGTCCTCATTGTCTCCGTCGTAGGAGCCACCGTAATAACCTCTGCCCGCGAATCGGGACACAGGAAAGTAGGTGTTATAGTTGTCAGTGGGCATATCGTGATTGCCGTAGACAAGGCCATAGGGGATGCCATCAGGCAACCCAGTAGTGGCTGGATCCTCCAACAGGCTCATAGCCGCATCGGCGTTATCCCACTGGTAGGTCTCGGTCGCGACTTCGACGATGTCCCCTTCGTGGGTGACAAAGGCGATGTTCATGGTGTCCTTATTCTGGACGATCCACTGCGTCTGGGCCGAAAAGGTCTGGGGATAGCTCTCAGAGTAGTACTGGGTGTCGGGCAGGACAATGATGCTAAAGGCCTCTCCGGTGCCCGCGCCGGCTTCGCGGCCGTAGAAGTTGACGTCCATCGTTTCCAGCTCTGGATCAGAGACGGTGACCTCCAGGGTTGGCGGGGTGACGACACCCACGGCCCCATTCGCCGGTTGCACCAGCGTGGGCTCGTAGGGCGGATCGTTAAAGATCAAGTTAAAGGGTGCCCCACCCACCCAGCTATAGCCGCTCCCCATCACGGTTCCAGTAACCGAGGAGCCGGCAGTATCACCGACGGTGGTACCCGTGCCCTCATCCACGCCCCAGCGGGCCACCAGCCCTGTCTGCGGGCCCGCAAGCTCGTCATTGATGGTAGCACGGATCTCGGTCTGAGTGCGTGCTGAATCCCAGACACGGGCTTCGTCGATGACGCCATCAAAGCGGCCCTCCGGCGTGCCATCGGACTCCATGGCCGTGGCCAGGCCGGCGTGTTGGATACTATCAGAGCGGGGCGGTTCTCCCACAACCAGTTCTGCCTCGAGGCGCCCATTCAGGAAGAGCTGCCACTTGTTGCCGTCATAGGTCGCGGCGGCGTGGTACCAGATGTCATTGCTGATAGTCGTTGTGCCAATGATCGGGTGGTTCAGGCTAGGACTAGAGCCGCCTGCCCCCTCCTCAAAGTCGGCCATCAGGACGCTGTCCGAGGCGCGAATGCCCAGGAAGTAGTTCATGTCCTTGTTGTCCGCGTCATCGACCTCGCTCGTGCCGTTTGTCAGCAAAGGTATGGCATCGTCCACGCCACCGGTGCCCGTTGTGGTCGTTTGTCCCGCACCCTGCCGCTTGAACCAGGTCTCGATGGTGAACTCGGGCAGGCCGAGGGTGGGAGCGGGGCCAAAGGTGACATAGGCGTTGGAGCTGCCAAAGTCCAGGGCGTGGTTGGTCGCCACCGGCGTGGTGGCGCAGTCCATGTTGGTATAGGCGGACGGACCGGCGGCATTCCTGGCCCGGACGCGGTAGCAGTATTCCTGCTCTGGAACCACGCTCAGGTCCGAGTAGGTCGTGACATTGGCCGGGCCTGTGCCCAGGGGGCTGTAGGTTCCGCCAATACCGGTCGTTGAGCGCTCGACATCAAAGATGGCTTCATTGTCCGCGTTGTCGGTCCAGGCCAAGTGGACCTCGGCGTGCGAGTAGGCCGTGGCGGTCAGGGCGGTGGGTGCATCGGGCGGATCGTTAAAGTTCAGGTTAAAGGGCGCGCCCCCCACCCAGCTATAGCCGCTGCCCATCACAGTGCCGTTGACCGTGGTACCGGCTGAGCCGTTGACTGCAGTCCCGGAGCCTTCGTCCAGGCCCCAACGGGCCACGAGCCCGGCCCGCGGGGTCGTGATCTCTGAGTTGGCATCGAGCTGGATCTCGAGTACGCTGCGCGCGTGGTCCCAGATACGGACCTCGTCGAGCACGCCGTCAAAGTAGCCCTCCGGTGCCCCGGTAGAGGTCATGGCCGTGGCCAGGCCCGCGTGCTGGATGCTGTCGGACCGGACCGGCTCTCCTACCACCAGTTCCGCCTCGAGATTGCCATTGAGGAAGAGCTGCCACTTGTTGCCGTCATAGGTGACCGCAGCGTGGTACCAGGTGTTGTTGCTGATGGAAGTGGTGCCAATGACCGGGTGGTTCTGGCTGGGGCTTGATCCAGCCGCACCCTCCTCAAAGTCGGCGATCAAGACACCGTCCGAGGCGCGGATACCCAGGAAGTAGTTCATGTCCCTGTTATCAGGTACGTCAACCTCTCCTACACCCTTTGTCACCAGGGGGATGGCGTCGGTTACGCCACCGGAGCCCGTCGAGGTCGTCACCCCGGTACCCTCTCGCTTGAACCAGGTCTCGACGGTGAACTCGGGCAAACCGAGGCTGAGTGTCGGGCCAAAGGTGACGTAGGCGTTGTTCGTGCCAAAGTCCAAGGCGGTGTGGACCTCGGTTGTAGTCGTCGCGCAGTCGGCGTTGCTGTAGGCCGAGGGTCCGCTGGCATTGGTGGCCCGAACACGATAGCAGTATTCGGTTTCCGGAGCCAGGCCGCTGTCCGAGTAGGCGGTGGTGTTGGCCCCGATGGTGTCCAGGGGGCTGTAAGTGCCGCCAATGCCGGTGGTCGAGCGCTCGATCTCAAAGTTGGTTTCGTCGCTGGCATTGTCGGTCCAGGACAGGCCGATGGAATTCGCCGAGCTCGCGCTTGCTGCCAGGCCTGTGGGTGCGGCGGGCACCGAAAAGGCAATGTCAAAGGGGGCGCCAGGGGTCACCCAGCTATAGCCGGTGCCCAGGATCGTGCCATTGACGGCGGATCCCGTGGAATCATGGACATCGGTTCCACTGCCTTCGTCCAGGCCCCAGCGGGCCACGAGCCCTGCCTGGGGAATCTTGATCTCAGAGTTGACGTCGCCCTGGATCTGGGCATGGGTGCGGGCGTGATCCCAGATGCGGGCCTCGTCGAGCACGCCATCAAAGAAGCCGGCCGGCGTGCCATCGGATAGCATTGCCGTGCCCAGGCCGGCGTGCTGGATGCTGTCGGAGCGGACCGGTTGGCCCACGACCAGTTCCGCCTCAAGGTTGCCATTGAGGAAGAGCTGCCACTTGTTGCCGTCGTAAGTGGCGGCGGCGTGGTACCAGGTGTCATTGCTGATAGCCGTGGTACCGATGATCGGGTGGTTCTGGCTGGGGCTTGAGCCACCCCCGCCCTCCTCAAAGTCGGCGATCAGGACGCTGTCCGAGGCGCGGATTCCGAGAAAGTAGTTCATGTCCTTATTGTCAGCGTCGTCGACCTCTCCCGTGCCCTTTGTCACCAGGGGGATGGCATCGCCTACACCACCGCTGCCCGTATTGGTCGTGACCCCAGCGCCCTCCCGCTTGAACCAGGTCTCGAGGGTGAACTGAGCCAGGCCCAGGGTAGAGGTCGGGCCAAAGGTGACGTAGGCGTTGTTCGTGCCAAAGTCCAAGGCGTTGTGGACCTCGGCCGGGGTGGTCGCGCAGTCGGGGCCAGCGTAGGCCGACTCACCGGCGGCATTGGTCGCCCGGGCACGGTAGCAGTACTCAGTCTCAGGATCAAGGCCGCTGTCAGAGTATGCGGTGGCATTGGCCGAGGTGGTGTGCAGGGGGCCATAAGTGCCGCCGATGCCGGTGGTAGAGCGCTCGATCTCAAAACCGGTTTCGTTGTCCGAGTTGTCCGTCCAGGCCAGGTCGATCTGGATCGCCGAGGCTGCCGTTGCCGCCAGGGCTGTGGGTACAGCAGGGGGCGATACAGCGATGTTGAAGGGGGCGCCAGGGGTCACCCAGGTATAGCCGGTACCCATGACCGTGCCGTTGACGGTGGTGCCCGCCGAGCCATTCACTGCCGTTCCAGTCGCCTCGTCCAAGCTCCAGCGGCCCACGAGCCCGGCCTGCGGCGTCGTGATCTCAGAGTTGACGTCGCCCTGGATCTCGAGGTGGGTGCGGGCGTGATCCCAGATGCGGACTTCGTCGATGACGCCATCGAAAAAGCCCTCCGGTGTGCCATCAGAGATCATGGCGGAGCCCAGCCCGGCGTGCTGGATGCTGTCGGAACGGACCGGCTCTCCTACGACTAGTTCTGCCTCGAGGTTGCCATTGAGGAAGAGCTGCCACTTGTTGCCGTCATAGGTAGCGGCGGCGTGGTACCAGGTGTCATTGCTGAGGGTCGTTGTGCCGATGATCGGGTGGTTCAGGCTGGGACTGGAGCCGCCTGCCCCCTCCTCAAAGTCCGCCATCAGGACGCTATCCGAGGCGCGGATGCCCAGGAAGTAGTTCATATCCTTGTTGTCAGCGTCGTCGGCCTCGCTCGTGCCCTTTGTCACCAGGGGGATGGCATCGTCCACGCCACCCGTACCTGTCGTGGTCGTAACCCCAGGTCCCTCTCGCTTGAACCAGGTCTCGACGGTGAACTGGGCCAGGCCCAAGCTGGGAGCGGGGCCAAAGGTGACATAGGCATCGGTCCCGACAAAGTCCAGGGCGCTGTTGGGCAGCGCGGTCGTGGTGGCGCAGTCGGGGTCACTGAAGGCGGATTCACCGCCGACGTTGGTGGCCCGGACACGGTAGCAGTACTCCTCCTCAGCGGTCAGGCCCAGGTCTGAGAAGCTGATGATATTGGCCGCCACTGTGTCCAGAGGGCTGTAGGTCCCAGCGATACCGGTGGTGGAGCGCTGGATCTCAAAACTGGTCTCATTGTCAGCGTTATCGGTCCAGGCCAGGTTGATCTGCTCGGCCGAGACAGCGGTAGCCGCCAGGTCTGTGGGCGCGGCAGGTGGCGATATGACAATGTCAAAGGGAGCGCCCGGCGCCCAGCTATAGCCAGTGCCCATGACGGTGCCGTTGACGGTGGTGCCGGCCGAGCCGTTGACCGCCGTTCCGGAGCCCTCGTTGAGGCCCCAGCAAGCGACAAGCCCAGCCTGGGGAGTCGTGATTTCCGAATTGATGTCGGTCTGGATCTCAAGCTGGCTACGGGCGTGGTCCCAGATACGAACCTCGTCCAGCACGCCATCAAAGTAACCGGCCGCTGTGCCAGCGGAGGTCATAGCCGAGGCCAGGCCAGCGTGTTGGATGCTGTCCGAACGGGGCGGCTGTCCCACGACCAGTTCCGCCTCGAGATTGCCGTTGAGGAAGAGCTGCCACTTGTTGCCGTCATAGGTGGCCGCGACGTGGTACCAGGTGTCGTTGTTGATAGGCGTGGTGCCGATCACCGGATGGTTTTGGCCCGGACTCGAGCCGGTCGCACCTTCCTCAAAGTCGGCAAAGAGCACGTTGTCCGAGGCGCGGATACCGAGGAAGTAGTTCGTGTCCACGTTGCTGCCCTCGGCTTCGCCCCTGCCCTTCGTCACCAGCGGGATGGCGTTGGTCACGCCCCCGGTGCCTGTCGTCGTGGTTTCACCAGCCCCTTCCCTCTTGAACCAGGTCTCGACGGTGAACTGGGCCAGATCCAGGGCGGCGGGATCGCCAAAGGTCACATAATCATCGGTCCCGCCAAAGTCCAGCGCGGGATTGGCCAGCACATCGGTGGTGTCGCATTGAACGCTGGTATAGTCGGACTCACCGGCGGCATTGGTCGCCCGAACCTGGTAACAGTACTCTTGCCCGGGGGTCAGGCCCAGGTCTGAATGGCTCTCGGCGTTGGCCGGTAGGGTGATCAGCGGGCTGAAGGGCCCGCCGCTCCCGGTGGTGGAGCGCTCGACCTCAAAGTTGGTCTCGTTGTCGGCATTGTCCGTCCAGGCCAGGTCGATCTGGGCGTGGGAAGCCGTGGTGGCCGATAGGCCGGTGGGAGCAGCCGGTGCGACGGTGAAGGAGATGTTAAAGGGCGCGCCGGGCGTTACCCAGGCAGCCCCGCCGACGGTCCCATGGACGGCAGATCCAGCGGAGTCGAAGGCCATGGTCCCGGAGCCTTCGTTCAGGCCCCAGCGGGCCACGAGCCCGGCCTGGGGGCTGGAGAGTTCGTCGTTGATGGTCGCCCGGATCTCGGCCTCGGAGCGCGCCGAATTCCAGATGCGGGCCTCGTCGAGGACCCCGTCAAAGTAGCCCTGTCGCGTGCCAATGGAGGTGATGGCGGTAGCCAGACCGGCGTGTTGGATGCTATCGGAGCGCGGCGTGGCCGTTTCGGCCAGCGTCTGGTCCAGAACACCGTTAAGGTATAGCTTCCAGTTGGCGCCATCATAGGTGACGGCGGCATGGTACCAGACGTCGTTGGCAATAGCCGTGGTGCCAACAACCGGGTGGTTTCCGCCGCTGTCCATGTCCTCAAAGTCAGCCACGAGCACGCCGGCGCTGGCATCAATGCCCAGGAAGTAGTTCATGTCCCTGTTGTTGCCGTCGGCTTCGCCCCTGCCCTTTGTCACCAGAGGGATGGCAGCGTCGATGCCTCCCGTGCCCGTCGAGGCACTTTGGCCGGGGCCTTCTCGCTTGAACCAGGTCTCGAGGGTGAACTGGGCCAGGCCCAGGGCGGGTGCCTGTCCAAAGGTGACATAGTCACTGGACCCGTTAAAGTCCAGGGCGTTGCTCGCCTCGGCCGGGGTGGTCGCGCAGTCGGGGTCAGCGTAGGTCGAGGGACCGGTAGCATTCGTGGCCCGGACGCGATAGCAGTACTCCTGCTCGGGAGTCAGGCCCAGATCGGAGTAAGCCGTGACGTTGGCCCCGGCCGTGTCCAGAGGGGTGTAGGCGCCGCCAATGCCGGTTGTGGAACGCTCGATCTCGAAGCCGGTCTCGTTGCCGGCGTTGTCGGTCCAGGCCAGGTCGATCTGGTACGCCGAGCTTTCAGTTGCCGCCAGGGCCGTGGGGGCGGCGGGTGCCGGTATGACGATGTCAAAGGGGGCGCCAGGGGTCACCCAGGCATAGCCAGTGCCCATGACGGTACCGTTGACACTAGTACCAGCTGAGGCATTGACCGCCGTTCCGGTGCCTTCGTCCAGGCTCCAGCGGCCCACGAGCCCGGCCTGCGGGGTCTCGATCTCAGCGTTGATGTCAGTCTGGATTTCGAGCTGGGTTCGGGCGTGGTCCCAGATACGAACCTCATCCAGCACACCATCAAAGTAGCCTTCCGGTGCACCACTGGATCTCATGGCCGTGGCCAGGCCGGCGTGTTGGATGCTGTCGGAACGGACCGGTTCTCCTACGACTAGTTCTGCCTCGAGGTTGCCATTGAGGAAGAGCTGCCACTTGTTCCCGTCATAGGTGGCCGCTACGTGGTACCAAGAGTCGTTGCTGATGGGCGTGGTGCCGATCACCGGATGGTTGAGACCCGGGCTTGCAGCGCTCGCGCCTTCCTCAAAGTCGGCAAAGAGCACGTTGTCCGAGGCGCGGATGCCGAGAAAGTAGTTGGTATCGACGTTGCTGCTTTCGGCTTCGCCCCGACCCTTGGTCACCAAGGGTATGGCGTTGGTCACGCCACCGATGCCTGTTGTGGTAGTTTGACCAGTCCCTTCCCTCTTGAACCAGGTCTCGACGGTGAACTGGGCCAGCCCCAGACCAGGAGCAACGCCAAAGGTGACATAGCCATCGGTCCCGGCAAAGTCCAAGGCGCTATTGGGCAGCGCGGTCGTGGTGGCGCAGTCGGGGTCACTGAAGGCGGATTCACCGCCGACGTTGGTGGCCCGGACACGGTAGCAGTACTCCTGCCCGGCAGTCAGGCCCAGGTCCGAGTAGTCCGTGGCGCTAGCTCCGACAGTGTCCAGGGGGCTGTACGTCCCACCAATGCCGTCGGTGGAACGCTGGATCTCAAAACTGGTCTCATTGTCAGCGTTATCGGTCCAGGCCAGGTTGATCTGCTCGGCCGAGACAGCGGTAGCCGCCAGGTCTGTGGGCGCGGCAGGTGGCGATATGACAATGTCAAAGGGAGCGCCCGGCGCCCAGCTATAGCCAGTGCCCATGACGGTGCCGTTGACGGTGGTGCCGGCCGAGCCGTTGACCGCCGTTCCGGAGCCCTCGTTGAGGCCCCAGCAAGCGACAAGCCCAGCCTGGGGAGTCGTGATTTCCGAATTGATGTCGGTCTGGATCTCAAGCTGGCTACGGGCGTGGTCCCAGATACGAACCTCGTCCAGCACGCCATCAAAGTAACCGGCCGCTGTGCCAGCGGAGGTCATAGCCGAGGCCAGGCCAGCGTGTTGGATGCTGTCCGAACGGGGCGGCTGTCCCACGACCAGTTCCGCCTCGAGATTGCCGTTGAGGAAGAGCTGCCACTTGTTGCCGTCATAGGTGGCCGCGACGTGGTACCAGGTGTCGTTGTTGATAGGCGTGGTGCCGATCACCGGATGGTTTTGGCCCGGACTCGAGCCGGTCGCACCTTCCTCAAAGTCGGCAAAGAGCACGTTGTCCGAGGCGCGGATACCGAGGAAGTAGTTCGTGTCCACGTTGCTGCCCTCGGCTTCGCCCCTGCCCTTCGTCACCAGCGGGATGGCGTTGGTCACGCCCCCGGTGCCTGTCGTCGTGGTTTCACCAGCCCCTTCCCTCTTGAACCAGGTCTCGACGGTGAACTGGGCCAGATCCAGGGCGGCGGGATCGCCAAAGGTCACATAATCATCGGTCCCGCCAAAGTCCAGCGCGGGATTGGCCAGCACATCGGTGGTGTCGCATTGAACGCTGGTATAGTCGGACTCACCGGCGGCATTGGTCGCCCGAACCTGGTAACAGTACTCTTGCCCGGGGGTCAGGCCCAGGTCTGAATGGCTCTCGGCGTTGGCCGGTAGGGTGATCAGCGGGCTGAAGGGCCCGCCGCTCCCGGTGGTGGAGCGCTCGACCTCAAAGTTGGTCTCGTTGTCGGCGTTGTCCGTCCAGGCCAGGTCGATCTGGGCGTGGGAAGCCGTGGTGGCCGACAGCCCGGTGGGAGCAGCCGGTGCGACAATGAAGGAGATGTTAAAGGGCGCGCCAGGCGTCACCCAGGCCGCCCCGCTGACGGTCCCATCGGCGGAAGAGCCAGCGGCATTGTAGGCCATGGTCCCGCTGCCTTCGTTCAGGCCCCAGCGGGCCACGAGCCCGGCCTGGGGGCTGGAGAGTTCGTCGTTGATGGTCGCCCGGATCTCGGCCTCGGAGCGCGCCGAATTCCAGATGCGGGCCTCGTCGAGGACCCCGTCAAAGTAGCCGGACCGCGAGCCGATGGAAGTCATGGCCGTGGCCAGACCGGCGTGCTGGATGCTGTCGGAGCGCGGGGTGGCGCCTTCATTTTCAGTCCCGTCCAGCACGCCATTCAGATATAGCACCCAATCAGAACCATCATAGGTGGCGGCGGCATGGTACCAGACGTCGTTGGCAATGGGCGTGGTACCGGCGACTGGGTGGTTTCCGCCGCTGTCCATGTCCTCAAAGTCGGCAACGAGCACACCGGTGCTAGCGTCGATACCGAAAAAGTAGTTCATATCCACGTTGCTGCCATCGCCCTCGCCCCGGCCCTTTGTCACCAGGGGGATGGCGCTGGCGATCCCACCGCTGCCCGTCGAGGCGCCCTGCCCGTTTCCCTCGCGCTTGAACCAGGTCTCAAGGGTGAACTGGGCCAGGCCCAGGGCGGGATCCGGGCCAAAGGTGACGTAATCAGTCGACCCATTGAAATCCAGGGCGTTGCTGGCCGCGGCCGGGGTGGTGGCGCAGTCGGCATCGGAAAAGGCCGAGTCGCCGCCAGCGTTGGTGGCCCGGACACGGTAGCAGTACTCCTGTCCGGAAGTCAGACCCAGGTCCGAATAGGCAGTGACATTAGCCGCCACGGTGTCCAGGGGGCTGTAGGTGCCGCCAATGCCGGTGGTGGAGCGTTCGATCTCAAAGCTGGTTTCGTTGCTGGCGTTATCGGTCCAGGCGAGGTCGATCCGGCTTGACAATCTGGCGGTAGCCGCCAGGCCTGTGGGTGCGGAGGGGGCCGCAATGACGATGTCCAGGGGGGCGCCAGGCGTTACCCAACTATGGCCACTCGGCTGAATCGTGCCGTTGACACTGGTACCGGCCGAACCACTGACCGTCGTTCCAGACGTTTCGTCCAGGCCCCAGCGGGCCACGAGCCCGGTCTGGGCGGTGGTGATCTCTGAATTGACGTCGGTCTGAATCTCGAGGTGGGTGCGGGCGTGATCCCAGATGCGGACCTCGTCCAGGACGCCGTCAAAGTGCCCAGCCGCAGTGCTTGTACCACCAGACCGC
The DNA here is from genome assembly GCA_963700285.1 of uncultured Chloroflexia bacterium. Lineage (GTDB taxonomy): Bacteria > Chloroflexota > Anaerolineae > JAAYZQ01 > JAAYZQ01 > CAWANP01. The sequence goes on from CAVOXA010000014.1 coordinate 310,904, forward strand.
ATGGCACTGCCCAAGCCGGCATGCTGGATGCTATCGGAGCGGGGCGGTTGCCCCACGACGACCTCGGTCTCGAGTTCTCCATTCAGGTAGAGCCGCCACGTGTTGCCATCGTAGGTGGCGGCAGCGTGGTACCAGGTATCGAGGCTGATGGACGTGGTACCGATTACCGGATGGTTGAGGCCAGGGCTCGCACCACCTGCTCCTTCCTCAAAGTCGGCAAAAAGCACACTGTCCGAGGCGCGAATCCCCAGGAACCAGTTCGTGTCCAGGTTGCTGTTCTCGGCTTCGCCCCGGCCCTTTGTGACTAGCGGGATGGCGTCGGACACGCCACCGCCGCCGGTTGATGTCGTGACGCCAGTTCCCTCTCGCTTGAACCAAGTCTCGATGGTGAACTGGGCCAGGTCCAGGGCGGCGGGATCGCCAAAAGCCACAAAGGCGGTGCCGCTGCCAAGATCAAGCGCACCCGTGCTCTGGGCCTGAACGACCGGGGGGGCAGGCATCAGAGGGTTGAACATGGACAGCAGCAGCCCAAAGACGGTGAGTAGACTCAGTAGAGATCGCTTCCAAAGCATCTTTGCCTCCTTGTGCTGGGGGGGTTCCCACCCAGGCTCCATCGACACTACTGATCGAGTTGCAGAAAGTGACTTCCAGGGTATGCCGACCGCCCGCATTTCGCTTCGGGGTTGGTGCGATGCGGCTGTGGTGCTAGCTTCTCATTTCCCCTCGCGGAATACGCCTACCAACTGCACCTATCGAGGGTTCCTTCAGCTTGGGGTATCCGATACCGATCTAGGAGACCGGCAGGGAACTCGACCGGTGAACCAGTCAGTGTCCGAGCTGAGGATGCGGCTGGACAGAGCGTCTACCCGTCCATTATACCACATAAACGCGAACGAAACGTAACAATCAGGTTACAAATAGATTAAAACTTTGGGTCCAAGGGGGTGACGCAGGGCTGGCGCCTCGCGCCAGCCCCTAAATAGAAACTCCAGGCCTAGGGTGTGTTGCGGGAAATCAGGGGCAGATACACCGCATGGATCGCCTCGACGGGGACAAAGTGGGCCAGCACGGACTTGTGGCTATCCATAACGATGGTGGCCGGGTTGGCGTCGCTGGATAGGTCACCGCTCCAAGACAAGAAGGTGTGGCCCTCTGCGGGCTGGGCTATCAGTTGGACCACGTCGCCATGGCGATAGGCCCACTGGTGGGGGTCCCAGGTCACACTGCCGCTGCCAACGGCGGCTGTAGTCAGTTTGTATAGTCCTGCGCCCTCCGTCGCAAAGGCCCAGGCGGGACCGGTGGTGGTATCCGTGCCATCGGAGACCCGAACGTACCACTCGTACGCTGTGCCGGGCGCCCGGCCGGGCCAGTGCAGGGACACCTCACTGCCGCTTGCCACACCGCTCACCGTGCCCAATTGCTGGTACGGCTCGCCGCCGGTCATGTCATAGTCCAGCACGAATTGGCTGTCGGCATCGGTCTCGTACTGGTCCAGCCAGGGGGAGTAGGTTGAGACACGGATTTGGCTGTTCTCCGGCGAGAACTCGAGCCTGCGCAGGAAAGCCTGGCCGCCCTTGGGATAGCTCTGGTAGTCGGCCATCAAGGCATAGACGGTTTGACCCTCATAAACCTCGGTCCTGCTCGCTTCCGCGTGCCTGTGTCCCGCAAGCATCAGGAACAGGTTCGGATTGTCTTTCAGGGCATCATAGACCCGCTGGCCCCAGTTTCCGAACGAGCCGTCCTCCTCGAGAATGTGGTGGCTCACGACGATCGCGCGGCGGTCGCTGTGGGCTTTCAACAGGCCATCAGCCCAGTCCAGGGCACCGGGGTCCACCCCCTCATAGTCGATGCCGATGGCAATGAAATCCATGCCGCCGCCAGAAAAGAGGGTATAGTTGTTCTTGTTGCTGCCGTCGGGGTAGCCCTCGCCGTAGTAGCTCCTGCCCTGGAATCGCTTGACGCCAAAGTACTTTTCATAGAATCTGCCCGGTACGTCGTGATTGCCCGGAACCACGCTGTAGGGAATGCCATCTGGATGCCCGGTGGTAGCGGGATCCTCCAACAAGCTGAGCGCCGCATCGGCATTCCGCCACTGCTGCTCCACCTTGGCGTCGTTGACAATGTCCCCTACGTGGGCAACGTAGACGATGTTCAAGGCAGCCCTGCTGTCGACAATCCACTGCGTCTGGACAGCAAAGAGGGCCGGATTGGCGTCAGAGTACCTCTGGGTGTCGGGTAGCACGATGATGGCAAAGTCGCTGGCGGGCCCCAGACGGACCTCGCGGCCAAAGTAGGTGACGTTCAGGCTATCCAGATCGGGGTCCGTGACGCGCACTTGAAGTAGCGGGTCTGTGGCCACGTTCAAGGCACCGTCGGGTGGCGAGACAACAGATGGCTGATCGGGAATGCCGTTGATCTGCGCCTGGCTGCCCAGCAACTGCGTGCCTTCGACCACTGGCTGGGAGTTGCCTTGCGCAAACGCCGGGATGGCGGCGCCGGTGAGGCTGAGCACCAGAACGAAAAGGATCCAGAGATGCATGACCAACGGCTTGGTCGTCATGCATGCCCGCTTGCCACGGGTGATCGGGTTGTACGTCAAGAAATGCGGGCCCACCATGCCTCCATGAAGGCAATGCCTTCTGCAAGCGCGATCCCAGCCCGCGACGCGAGTCTACCGCAGATGCCTCTGCAAAAACAGCAAGCTGCTCAAGGAAGGGGATCGTGCCTGTTCTTTGAGTTGGGAACTCGGCCACCGGTGCACGGGCTCTCCGCATACATTCTACCACAGATTGGGCCGGATGCAAAAAGCCCCCCGGAGGTTCGGTCAGAAGTATAGCACCGTGGATTCGCTGCAAATCCAACTGGCCTGGTGTAAAGCTCGAGCCCGGGCGGTTCGCACCAGGCCCGGGCTCTGCGCAATCCGGTCAGTTGCGCCTGATCAAGGGCAACAGGATGGAATGCCTGAATGTACCGAACAGCACAGGTTATCTGGTAACTGTCTGGACAGTCCCGATGTTGGGCCTGGCTTCGGTGAAGACGATTGGAGTCACGGTGAACCTGGCAACTGTGCACAAGGCGCTGCATCAAGTCGGTCTGCGTTAGGGCCGCCCCAGGTTGGCAATGCCGAACAGGGTAGATCCAGAAAAAGCACAGAAGCAGTGGGCTATCGTCATGGCAGTGACTGGTGGCACCTGATTGACACCCGAGGCCAATGATGGTAGAATGAAGCCGCCACCATCCAAGTCAACTCCGTAGATCACGTGGCCAATGGCTTCCGGCATTGTGGAGCCATCTGTGGTTCCCGGTATCTGGTAACAGATGGCCACCAACCCACTCGCGCGTTCGTGGCATGGACGCAGGGCTCGCCACTGTAGCTAGCCTTGACAAGCAGGTTACGAGGAGCATGGAGGAAGGTGTACATTGAAATCACTTGAGCGCTTGGCAGTGGTCATTGTGGTCGTCTTTTGGGTGCTGTTCGGGGCCTTCCCGACGGCGACGCGGGCAGAGGACGAGACACAGATGCAGCTCGTCGGGGTGGAACAGGGTGAGATGTGGCATTCCATCCGCCATCCCGACGGTTGGGATACGTTTGGTGACGTCGAGAGGGTAACGGGGGAGACGAGCAGGTTCTCGGCCGTAGCAGTTGCGTCGGTAGGGAACGAGCTGCACCTTGTGGGGGGCACGAGTGACGGCCGGCTATGGCACACGATTCGCCATGCCAACGGCAAGTGGGACCCACTCAGAGATATAGAGAGTCAGACTGGCGCGGTTCCCACCCTTACGGCACTGGCTGCTGCTGAAGTGGATGGCAAGCTGCACGTTGTCGGAGTTGGTGCTGGGGGCATGTGGCATACCATTCGGGGATCCACTAGCTGGCAACCGTTCAGCAATGTAGAGAGTGGCGCCGGGGAACGCGGCGACTTTGATACGGTGGCCGTCGCAGCGGTAGGCAACAAGCTGCATGTTGCGGGTGGGACGATGGATGGCCGGCTGTACCACACCATCGGTTCTGCGTCCAGTTGGCAGAGCTTCAAGGACGTTGAGGCCCAGGCGGGGGATCGGGGAAGTTACTCGAGCCTCTCAGCGGCGTCAGTAGCCAACGAACTGCACCTTGTCGGCGTGGCCGCCGACGGGCGTCTGTGGCACACAATCCGGCACGCCGCCAGTTGGCAGCTTTTCCTCGACGTTGAGGCCCAGGCGGGCGATCAGGGTACATTCCGGACGGTGGCCGCAGCCTCGGTGGCGGATGAGTTGCACCTGGTGGGTGGCACGAACGACGGGCGGGTGTGGCACACCATCCGCCATCCAGCCAGTTGGGATGCCTTTGGCGATGTTGAGGCCAAAGCCGGAGATGTCGTGCACATACGTGCCTCGGCCGCGGCCTCTGTCTCCAATGAGCTGCAGTTCGTAGCTGTGGGGGAGGGAAGTCTCTGGCATACGATCCAGCACTCCACCAGTTGGGATCCTTTCCAGGACGTCGAGGGCCTGACGGAACAAGGTGGACATTTCGCGACAGTGGCACTGGCTACCGTGGCCAATGAGCTGCACCTGGTCGGGGGGACGAGTGGGGGGCGACTGTGGCACACGATCCGTCGCGAGAACGGTTCGTGGCACCGGCTGCAAGACGTCGAGGCCCAGACCGGGGCCGTTGCTACCCTGACCGACATTGCTGCCGCTGAGGTGGCAGGGGAGCTGCACGTGGTCGGCGTCGGCTCTGGGGGCATGTGGCATACCATACGCCATGCGGCGAGTTGGCAGAGCTTTTTTGATGTCGAGGCCCAGGCGGGCGAGCGTGGTGATTTTGAGACGGTGGCTGTGGCTGCTGTCGCCGGCGAACTGCACGTGATCGGTGGGACCAGCGATGGCCGGCTGTATCACACCATACGCGGGGCCAGTAGTTGGCAGGAGTTCGGCGACGTCGAGGCCCAAGCGGGGGAGCGCGGGGTGTACCTGGACCTGGCGGCTGCCTCGGTGGCGGATGAACTGCACTTTGTCGGTGCCACAAAGGATGGCAGGCTGTGGCATACGATCCGTCGCGAAGGTGGTTGGGATACCCTCAAGGACGTCGAGGCTCAGGCGGGGGATAAGGGTAGCTTCTGGGCCGTGGCGGCCGCTTCTGTCGAGGGTGAACTTCAGGTCGTAGGTTCGACGGCGGCTGGCCGGCTGTGGCACACGATCCGCCATCCCACAAGCTGGCAGACCTTTCAGCACGTGGAAGTGCACGCCGGAGACCATTCTTTCCTGTCGGACATGGCTGCGGCTGCAACGACAGCCATGGGTTTCGACTACGGCGCATATCTGCCGATTATGATCAGATCACCGGATCTGGCGCCATGACCTCGCCGGGCTGAACAAAGAACGGCACAGCCCCGCCGGTTCGGTGCTGGGAGATCCTATCTCTTGGATCCAGGGGCTCAGGGTGACAGAACGAGAAGCGCAGTGAGCAACCTGACGCTGGCCCGTCCCGTGATCGGCCTGCTGCTGGTGGCGTGCGACAGGGGGGACGGCGGAGAGGCACCCATCTCGGTGGCGCCCACAGACCCGCCCGCACCGACGCAGGCGGAGGTAGCAGCGCCCACCCATGTTCCTGCGCAGCCAATGGCGAAGGCGCCGCCTCCGGCCGGGCCTGCCCATCCGACGCCTTCCCCGCCACTCGCACCCGTGGTTTCGCTGGGTGAGATACGCCTGCCCGCTGGTTCGATCCAGGGGTATTCATCAGGCACGACCCTTGACAGCGACGACAGTTCGTGGTATCATGCGCTTGTCTACACAAGTAGACAGGTACCGCCTATGAAACCAATCGACAAGTCAAATCCCATACCCTATTACCTGCAGCTTGCAGAGATGCTGCGGGAGGAGATCGGCGCCGAGCAGTCTCCCGGCATGCCCTACCAGCTCCCCTCAGAGAACGAACTGGCCTCACTGCAGGGCATCACGCGGGCCACCGTCCGCCGCGCCCTGGACGTGCTGGAGCGGGACGGCTGGATCTACCGGGAGAAGGGCGTCGGTTCTTTTGCCGCGGTCCGCCGGGTTGAGCACGAGCTGACTCAGTTGGTGTCAACCACCCAGGATATGCGCGAGCGCGGCTGGTCGCTGACCACCAGGCTGGTTTCCCTGAAACAGGTGCCGGCTTCGCCTCAAGTCGCCAACGCACTTGAGATTCCAGAGGGAGCCCCATGCCACAAGTTATGTCGCCTTCGTTTGGTCGACGGCGAGCCCATCAGCGTCCAGACGCCCTACCTGGCGGTGGCGCTGTGCCCGGACCTGGCGGATCATGACCTGACCAGCTCCCTGTACCGGCTGCTGGAGACCCGCTACGGGCTGCGCCTGTGGACGGGTAGGGAGATCCTACGGGCGCGGTGCGCACTGTCCCACGAGGAGGAACTGCTGGGGCTGGAGACCTGCGCGGCCGTCATGTACATGGAGCGCGTGACCTACGCCGCCAGCGGTCAGGCGGTCGAATACCTGGAAGCTGTGTGGCGCGGGGACCGCTATGATTTCACCGTATCCCTTTCGCGACCCCAGACATAAGGAGGAAGAAAGATGGCAAGAGAACTACGCTTTTCGGCGAACATCAATACCTTCAACGCCTGCGCCGACCGCTACGTCCTTTCGGGCTATGGCGAGCGGCTGACCAGCGAGGAGCTGATCGAGGCCGCCACGCAGGTCGAGGGGCTCACGGGCGTCGAGGTGGTCGGCTTCTGGCACGTCAACGACGACAACGTCGACCAGGTCCACCGCCAGATCAAGGACGCCGGCCTGGAGGTGACCTGCGTCACGCCCGACATCTGGGCCTCGGGCAAGTGGGGCTGGGGCTCGTTCTCGGCCAACGACCCCCAGATCCGCCGCGACGCCATCCACGAGGTCAAAAAGTCGATGGAGTGGGCCAAGCAGATGGACTGCGAGGTCGTGGACCTGTGGTTCGGCCAGGATGGCTACGACTATCCGCTCCAGGCCGACTATCTGGCCGCCTGGGACCGCATCATCGAGGGCACCATCGAGTGCGCCGAGCACCTGCCCGAGGTCAAGCTGGTCATCGAGTACAAACCCAAGGAGCCGCGCACCCACTGCTTTCATCGGCACCGTGGGCAAGACCCTGCTGCTGGTCGAAAAGGTGAACAAGCCCAACGTGGGGGCCATGATCGACGTCGGCCACGCGCTGATGGCCTACGAAACCGCCGCCGAATCGGCCGCGCATGCTGCAGTACTTTGGACAACAAGCTCTTCTACATGCACTTTAACGACAACTGGCGGCATGTGGGACGACGACATGACCGTCGGCTCGGTCCACACCGTCGAGATGCTGGAGCTGCTCTACTGGCTGGACCGGATGGACTACGACGGCTGGTACGCGCTGGACATCTTTCCCTATCGCGAGAACGGCGTCCGGGCCGCCACCGAGAGCATCCGCTGGATCCAGGGGCTGCACGGACTGCTGGACAAGATTGGGCGCGAGCGCATCGGCGAGGTCGTGGCCAGCGGCGACGCGATGGAGGCTTCGGCCATGGTGCGGGAGGCACTGTTGGGGTAGGGCCGTGGTACGTGGTACGTATTGTATGGTGCGTGTTGCGTGGTGCGTAGTGCGTACGGTTTTACACCGGTCACGTAACACGCAGTACATTTCACCCATCACCTGTCACACAGCACGACTCACAATTCACGAATTACTTTGGACACCTGACACTGGAGGTCACAATGGCAAAAGAACTGTACGATCCGCACATGTTCAACTATATGTGGGAGAGCCTGGACCAGGACCGCTTCGTCGTCGGCACCTACTATATCGAGGACAACAAGCCCGAGTGGGACTTCATCGACCACCTGGCCCAGGTCCAGAGGCTGGCCTTCGAAGGGTCCACAGCCAGCTGGATGGAGGTCAAGGAAGAGACACCCGAGGTGCGCGAGCGCTTGAGCAGCAAGGTGCTGGGCTACTATGAGATCCCGGCCCCCAAGGGCACAAAAAAGGCCATCGTCCAACTGGCCTTTCCCATCGCCGCCTGGGAAGCGAATGTCAACCTGCCCATGCTGCTCCTTTCCATCTCGGGCAACATCTTTGCCTTCTGCGACAAGGTGCGCCTGATGGACGTGTACATCCCCAAGTCGGTGGCAGCCAAGTTCAATGGACCCAAGTTCGGCATCGAGGGCATGCGCGACCTGTTGAATGTCCACGACCGTCCGCTGTGTTTGCAGATCATCAAGCCCAAGATGGGCATGACGCCCGAGGAGACGGCGGCCCAGGTCTACCAGAGCGCGCTGGGCGGCGCCGACCTGTGCAAGGACGACGAGATGTGCAGCGAGCTGGACAATTGCTCCTTCGATGACCGGCTCGAGGCGGTGCTGAAGGCGCTGGACAAGGCCGAACAGGAGACCGGGCGAAAAGACGATCTACCTGGTCAGCATCACCGACGAGTCCAACCGGGTGCACGCCAAGGCGCTGCGCGCCGTTCGGGCAGGGGCAACCGGGCTGCTGCTGGCCTATTCCGCCGGACTGTCGACCCTGAAGGAGCTGGCCGACGATCCCGAGATCAACGTGCCCATCATGCTGCACCCATCGCACATGCTGGGCATGATCGAGACCTTTAGCTGGGTGACGCTGTCCAAGCTGTGCCGTCTGAGCGGAGCCGATCTGATGCTGTCGCCCTCTCTGTGGTCCAGCCTTCAGACCTGTTCCATCGAGGAAGAACTGCGAACCTCGCAGACGCTGCGCGCGCCGTTCCACAACATCAAGCGCACCTGGCCCATGCCATCGGCGGGCATGTATCCCGGCCTGGCTGACGTGCTGATCCAGGAGCATGGCATCGACTTTATCGTGCCGGCAGGCGGCGGCATGCTGGGTCATCCCATGGGCTACAAGGCCGGGGCCATGGCCTGGCGGCAGGCCTTCGACGCCGTGCTGTCGGGCATGACCCTGCAGGAGGCCGCGCAGCAGTACCCCGAGTTCCGCGCCGCGGCCGAAACGTGGGGCATCCGCGAGCGACCCAAGACGCCATGGTCCTACCACAGCCCGGACTTCCACCCCAAGTTTGCGGCCAAAAATCTGTAATTGGGCTTAGGTGGGCTGGGAACTCGGGCAACCCACGCCAGCAGGCGGGCCACAGCGGTACCAGCCTTGGCCTGGCGCCTGATTCCCAACCTGCCCGCAGCTGATAGGGGAGGACAGAGCCGTGCCTAGTTCCAAAAGACCGCTGCTGGACATGTACCGTACCATGCTCACCATCCGCCGCTTCGAGGAGCGGTGCAACTACCTCTACATGCAGGGGCGGATCCCTTCGACGCTGCACCTCTACATTGGCCAGGAGGCGGTGGCCACGGGGGTCTGCGCCAACCTGCGATGCGACGACTACCTGTTGAGCACGCACCGGCCCCACGGCCACGCCATCGCCAAGGGGGTAGCGCCGCGGGCCATCATGGCCGAGCTGTTGGCCAAGACCACGGGCTGCTGCCAGGCCAAGGGCGGCTCGATGCACGTCGGCGACGTCAATGTGGGCATGTTCCCGGCCATCGCCATCGTCGGCGGCAACGCACCCATCGCCGCCGGGACCGCCCTGGCCGCCAAGTGGCTCGACGCCGACCGGGTGACGGTCTGCTTCTTTGGCGACGGCGCGGCCAACGAGGGCGCCGTACACGAGGCGATGAACATGGCCGCCATCTGGGACCTACCGGTGGTCTATGTCTGCGAGAACAACCTGTACGCTGCCTCGACGCCGGTTTCGACGACCTTCAAGATCGAGGACATCGCCGACCGGGCGGCTGCCTACGGCATGCCGGGAGTGATCGTCGATGGCAACGACGTGGAGGCGGTCTACGAGGTTGCCGGGGAAGCCATCGCCCGCGCCCGACGCCGCGAGGGGCCGACGCTGGTCGAAGCCAAGACCTACCGCCAGTGCGGGCACTCGCGCAGCGATCCACGCACCTATCGCTCCCAAGAGGAGGAGGCGCTGTGGGAGGCGCGGGACCCCATCCCCAGGCTGGCAGCGCGCCTCAAGGTGCTTGGAACTGGCCAGCGACGAGTGGCTGGCGGCGGTCGAGCAAGAGGTGGAAACGGTGGTAGACGAGGCTGTAGCCTTTGCGGAGACCAGCCCGTCGCCGGAGCCGGAGGACGCGCTCAAGCACGTCTTCTGGTCCCAGGCGCCGGATCTGGCGGAGGTGTCCCATGGCTAGAATGAGCATCGCCGAAGCCCTGCGCCAGGCCATCCGCGAGGAGATGCGCCGCGACCCCCGCGTATTCTGTATCGGCGAGGACATTGGCATCCAGGGTGGTTTCGGCGGCGCCTTCACGGTCACGCTGGGGCTGTCCGACGAGTTTGGCCACGAACGCATCCTGGACACGCCCATCTCCGAGGCCGGCCTCAGCGGGGTGGCCATCGGCGCGGCCATGGCCGGGCTGCGCCCTATCGCCGACGTGCAGTACGGCGATTTCCTGTTCTGCGCCATGGACCAGATCGCCAACCAGGCGGCCAAGATGACCTACATGTCGGGCGGCACGGTCAAGGTGCCCATGGTCATGCGCGTGCCGGTGGGCGCCACCCGCCGGGGCGCGCAGCACGCCCAGAGCCTGGAGGCTTTTTTCACCCACATTCCGGGGCTCAAGGTCGTGGCCCCGGCTACAGCCTACGACGCCAAGGGATTGCTCAAGAGCGCGGTACGCGACGACAACCCGGTGCTGGTCTTCGAGCACAAGCTGCTCTACGGCAGCAAGGGCCCCCGCTCCGAGCCGGGCGCCCTCAGCCCCATCGGCGAGGTGCCCGACGAGGAGTACCTGGTGCCCATCGGCCAGGGCATCGTGCGCCGCGAGGGGCAGAGATGTGACCATCGTCGGCAAGCTGCTGACCATGTACCGCGCCCTGGAGGCGGCCGAAACGCTGGCCCAGGAAGGGATCGAGGCCGAGGTCATCGATCCCGCGCACCCTGGTACCGCTGGACAAGGAGCTGATCCTGGCCTCGGTGCGCAAGACCGGGCGGCTGGTCGTCGTCGAGGAGGACAACCTGACCGGCGGCTGGGCGGCCGATATCGCCGCCATCGTCGCCGACGAGGCCTTCTTCTGGCTCGACGCGCCCATCAAGCGCGTATCGGCGCCCGACACACCGGCGCCCTTTGCCCCGGTGATGGAACAATTCTACGTGCCCAGCACCCAGCGAGTCGTTGATGCCGTGCGTTCTCTCTTCTAGGGGGCACCGCCGGCGCCAGTACGCATCCACTCGGGAGTCCCGAGCTTGCTCGGGCCGAAGGTATCCCCCCCGGCAAGCTGGGGACTCCCAGAGCTACAACCCAAGCCGGGAAGCCACGTACGGATTCAGGAACAGGGGCTGGACCAGCTCTGAGAACTTGGTCAGCCCGTGATTTTCAGCCACAAACTGAGGATCCATGAAATTGATCTTGCCCCAGTGGGCCTTGAAGGGAATCCCCTCCCGGACAAAGTGATCCCACAGACCCTGAAGGTGGGTACCGATCAGCGCCTTTTCTTCCATCGTCTCGCAGATATCGGTCAGGTACATGAAGTTGAGCTTTACGATGTAATCGAGGCCTTCCCAATTCCAGGGGGACATGAGATAGTTGTCCGTCTTGGAAAGCTCAATCTCGGTAGGGATGTTGGGCCAGCCATGTCTTTGGAAATAGGCTTCGCACTGGGCCAGGATCGCGTCCAGGTCCTGGGGCCTGAAGGACCACTCAGCCATGGCCACATGCAGCGGCGCCCGTCTGTCTACCGGCAGCATGTTACGCAACGGACCGGTGACATTGACCTTGTTCAGGTTGTAGAAGGCTGTCAGCAACTGGTAGACGACCTGCATGGTGCCGTCCAGCAGCGGGCCGGCGGATCCCCGGCGGATCCTGTCCCAAAGCATAAAGAGAAAGCTGAGTACACTCTCGGCTTCGTCGGGATCATAGTCACCCTCGGGCTTCGCTTGGTTCTTGGGGATCTGCTTCGCTGCCCACAGCAGCGCCTTGTCAGAATCTGGCATCCAGTTGACTCGCCAGAAATCATACTTTTCGGAGGTGGCCTCCAGGTCGCCCAACGCCTCTTCCATGGAGATCATTTTCATCGTCACCGCGAAAAAGAGCTCGTCGACAACCCTAAATTGTATTCTGGTGATGATGCCGATGGCACCGAGAGAGCATACCACCGCCGCAAAGGCTGGATCGGACCTTGCGACGCGGTGCTCCACCACCGATCCGGATGCCGGATCGACAGTAATATACTCGACCCAGTTTACCAGGTCATAGATTCCCTGTTTTGGTGAGGCCGGTGCGGTACTGGTCGACATGATGCCGGCCAGCGTCTGTGCGTTGGTGCCTCCGAGAGCGCCCAGCGACTTGCCGCGTTTGCCCAACTCCCCAAAGAACTCGTGGAGCGTCCAGTTTGCAGTAGCCGTCACCACCGAGTCGTCGTCCAAGTATTCGATGGTTTTGGGCAAGCCGCCGACGTCGATGACGGCATCCGATACACAGATCTCGGAGCAAGAGTGGAGACTCCCCAGAACTCGGATGGAATCCACCCCGACGGTGCCATGCGCAACACCGGCCAAGAACCCTTTGAGCTCCTCTGTGGTTCGCGGCTTGTAGTACAAGCGCGGGCTGAACGAAACGAAATCAGACCAGTCACGGATGATAGGACCCACTTCCTCCTCTTCCATCGGGCCCCGTGTAGCCAGGGCGCGAGGAGCTAGCAATTGACCGGACAACAATCGATAGCTCTCACTCATAGCATCTACCCTCCAGTCACAGATTGGTTGTTGGTCCTGTTCCACCTTGGAGTAGGGGCATCATTGCAGGGGCAGCATTATAACACAGTTTCCAACTTTAGGCCAGTTGGGTACGATCTGCCAACAGGGTACCATAGGATCCGTCGTGGTTGGCCTGCGGATGAAGCTCTCAACGGCGCCCTCAAAGACCTCGCCTGGGTAAGGCGGGTTGACGCAGGCAATCTGGATGGCCAAGGGCCAGCATCAGGATCCAAGACCGGAGCGGAATCCGCAAGGCATCTTGTCGTTCAGGCGCGCCAGCGTCCATCTTTTCGATACACCTGGCATGGACCCCAATACGTGTCCAAGGCTGGCATCAGTGGGCGCTAGAATGCCAGCCTCCCAATAGAGAAATCGGTGAACATCAGTGTGGCCAAAATGGCGCGGGCCAGGATGATGACGGGCAAGCCTATGCCCAGCAGCCAACTGGGAAGTTGGCCGCTGCCGATCAGCTCCGAGACACGGAGCCGGGTACCATTAGGGATAGGGGTCTTTCTGCGTCGGAAACTGAAAAAGCCCCCTCGGCATCGTAGGTAGACACCGAGGAGGCTTCTGTATCCTTGGACTGGTCGCTCGCCCCTTTACCCAGACGGTTCTATAGCGGTGCTATAGTTGTCCCACTCCTCGACCTCGTAGGCATTGCTGGCTTTGAACTGGACAAAGATACCGGCGCCGGCCACAACCAGGAAGAACACCAGCCACAGGAACGAATTCTCGATGGCCATTCGTACGGGGTTTTCCATCAGCGCCAACGGCGGCAGGTCGGCGAATGCCGCCAGCATGGTGTAGATGATCACGCTAGTGCCCGCGGCGGCGGTGATGATGATGACAGCCCATTTCTGGATGTTGAAGCGCAACACGACGAGGGCCAGCGCCACACCGACGACGATGCCGATGAGCCAGACGAGAAAGCCCCCCTCCAGCCCAATCGCCCCCAAGATGCCGACCGCCAGCCCATAGCCCGCGGCGCCGGCCAGCAGGGCCACGGCCAGAAAGTAGAACAGGTAGGACAGTACGGCAAAGATGGCCCCCACGATAAAGCCCACGATCCAACTGGTAATGGTGGCCAGGAAGCCGACGCCAAATAGCCACTGGAGCGTCTGCGCGCCCAGGGCAAAGCCAAAGAAGAAGCCAAAGATCGGGAGCACGATCCACATCAACCTGTAGCCCATAAAGGCCATAACCAGGCCAAACAGGACCGCGATCAAGCCCATGCACATCAGTTGGAACGCCATAATTCATCCTCCTTGTATTCACTGATTCTATGATGGTTGCCCTTTGCTGCGATCGATCCTGACCTTAGAATGCGATTCGTCCCTCCTTTCTCGTGCTGCCGCCGAGGCCTCGTCTGGCATGAAATCGCCGGTCGGCAGACGGGGAAAGCCCGACCTCGAGCCGGCGGATGCCGCATCGCTGTCAGACCACAAAGACCGAAAAAACCAATTCCTGCTAAATGTAAAACCCCAAGCCAAGCCAAGGGTTACGCATCAGACTAGAGATCTATCTCAACAGGGATTCGTCGGGCATCCATAGAAAGCAACAGACCCCCGGAGTTCGTACGAGCCGACGGCTCGATCGAAACTCCGGGGGTCTGTTGTGGGCATCGCGCCAAACGGCTGCGTCAGTCGTGGTAGGCGTAGACCGCCTGCTGGGCGCCCTCCAGGAATTGCTCGGCAGTGGTGGCCGCAAAGAGCTGGAGCAGTTTGGCAACAACCCCGGTCCAACCTGTCTGATGGCTGGCCCCAATGCCCGCGCCGTTGTCACCGTGAAAATACTCGTAGAACAGCAGATAGTCGCGCCAGTTGGGGTCGGTCTGGAACTTGGCCGCGCCGCCAAAGACCGGCCGCTGCCCCTCATCGTCGCGCAGAAAGATGCGCGCCAACCGGTTGCCGATCTCTTCCGCTACCTGGTACAGGTTCATCTGCTGGCCTGAGCCGGTGGGACACTCTACGGTGAACTCCGGGCCATAGTACAGATAGAAATTGAGCAGCGCACGGACGATCAGCACATTCATTGGCATCCAAACGGGGCCGCGCCAGTTGGAGTTGCCGCCAAACATGCCGGTGTCCGACTCAGCGGGTAGGTACTCGACCCGATACTCCTCGCCGCCCCAGCGGAGGATAAAGGGATGCTCCAGGTGGTAGCGAGACAGGGAACGGATGCCATGGGCGCTGAGGAACTCGTCCTCGTCCAGCATGCGCGCCAGCACCCTTCGCAGCTTGCGTTCGTCCAGGAGTGCTAGTAGATACCGGCCGCCATATCCAGGCTGGCTGGGCAGCACGATATTGGCCACAAGTTCCGGGCGCGCCTGAAGAAAGTGACTGGCCCGGTCCCTGAAGTGAGTGAGGGTTTCGATGGATTCGGGTGCAAACACGGTCGCGGCGCACAGGGACAGGAGCCCTACCATCGAGCGGACCTTCAGCCGTCCGGCGCGGCCGTCGGGCAGACGCAGCAGGTCGTAGAAAAAGCCATCCTCCTCATCCCACATCTCGTCTTGGTTCTCGCCGACGCGGTCCATGGCCGCCGCGATCCACAAAAAGTGCTCGAAGAACTTGACCGCCATCTGCTCATAGACCGGGTTGTGTTGGGCCAGCTCGATGGCCATCTCGAGCATATTCTGCGCAAAGAGCGCCATCCAGGCCGTGCCATCGGCCTGTTCGAGGTTGCCGCCGGTGGGCAATGGGGAGCTGCGGTCAAACACGCCGATGTTGTCCAGCCCCAGGAACCCGCCCTGAAACACATTGCGCCCGGTCAGATCCTTCCGGTTCACCCACCAGGTGAAATTGAGCATCAGCTTGTGAAAGGCATTCTCCAGGAACTCGACGTCGGGCTGCCTGGCCAGCATCTGCTCGGTATGGTAGTTAAAGAGCGTCGCCCAAGCATGCACCGGCGGGTTCACGTCGCCAAAGTTCCACTCGTAGGCCGGGATTTGACCGCTTGGGTGCAGGTAATGCTCGCGAAGCATCAGATCCAGTTGCTGCCGGCCAAAGGCTGGATCCACCATGTCGAGGGCCAGGGTATGGAAGGCCAGGTCCCAGGCAGCGTACCACGGATACTCCCACTTGTCGGGCATGGAGATGACTTCTGCATTGAGCATGTGATACCAATCGTTGTTGCGCGCGGCCAGCTTCCTGGTTGGCGACAGCGGGTCGGCGCCGCGCTCCTCGAGCCAGCGGTCCACGTCGTAGTAGTAGTACTGCTTGGACCACAACATACCCGCCAACGCCTGCCGGATCACGCGAGCTGCATCGGGGTCCAGCGAATCAGGCGTGACGCCATCGTAGAACGCATCTGCCTCGCGCAGGCGCGCCTGCACGACCGACTCGAACTCCCGGCCGAAGGGCTTTGTCAGCGCGGCAGGCGCTATGCCGCTCAGGCGCAGGTGGAGGATGGTGCCCTGTCCCGGTTCGAGGGTCAGGTGGTAGTGGGCAGCAGCCTTGGTGCCTACCTGGCCGGGATTTACGGCGCCGGCCTGATCGTACACGATGTAGTTGTGGAACCCGTCCTTGACATAGGGGCTGGAGTTCGGCTGTCCCGAGATCCGCTCGGTGTTGGTCTCGTTTTCGGTGAAGAGCAGCGGAACCTGGCCCTCGCAGTACAAGTAGAGCTCACCCAACTCCTGGTGGCGGACGGCGACCGTGCTCACTCCCTTTGGGCCATCGACCCGTTGAAGGACCGGCTTGGGGGCAGCGTCGAACCACGACCACGTGTTTCGAAACCAGAGGGTGGGCAACACGTGCAGTTCGGCTGCCTCGGCGCCCCGGTTGACGACCTGGATGGCGATCAGCATGTCCTCTGGCGTGCTCTTGGCATACTCGACAAAGACATCAAAATAGCGATCGTCGTCGAACAGGCCGGTGTCGAGCAGCTCGTATTCTGGCTCATTGCGGCTGCGCGCGCGGTTGGTGCGCACCAGGTCTTCGTAGGGAAAGGCCATTTGCGGGTACTTGTAGAGATACTTCATGTAGGAGTGAGTCGGCGTGCTATCGAGGTAAAAGTAGTACTCCTTTACGTCCTCGCCGTGGTTCCCCTCGCTGTTGGTCAGGCCAAACAACCGCTCCTTCAGGATCGGGTCCTGGCCATTCCACAGGCTGAGGGCAAAACAGAGAAGCTGCCGGTCGTCGCTGATGCCGCCGAGACCATCCTCGCCCCAGCGATAGGCCCGGGAGCGGGCCTGGTCATGGCCAAAATCTGCCCAGGCGTTGCCATCAGCGCTATAGTCCTCGCGTACCGTACCCCACTGCCGCTCGCTCAGGTAGGGGCCCCACTTGCGCCAGGGTGCTCCTT
The DNA here is from genome assembly GCA_963700285.1 of uncultured Chloroflexia bacterium. Taxonomy (GTDB): domain Bacteria; phylum Chloroflexota; class Anaerolineae; order JAAYZQ01; family JAAYZQ01; genus CAWANP01. The sequence continues at coordinate 327,932 of CAVOXA010000014.1, forward strand.
GCTCATCTGCCTCCATGAGGCGGGTAACTTCTTGATTCTTCATATCGCCAACCCTTTCCATTTGTCTGCGTGATAGATTATCCACTTGGCCGCTTGTCATCCCGCCCGGCTGGGTCACAATCCGTCAGCCGCCCGGGCCCCGCCTGCCTTCCACCCGGAGACGCACCCGGAACCTCACCCGGCGACCACCCTGCCTGCCGCACCGATTGCAGACTGTGCCGGGCAGTTACCCAATACGAAAAACCCGGTTCCCGACCACCGGGAAGTGTCGCCACACAGGAGAACCCTCCTGAGCAGAAAGACACTTCCCTAGTGTGCTTCGGAAAGCGGGTTGCTCTTGTTTGAATCCCATATACCACCATTCCGTCCAAAATGCAAATTATCCTTGGGTCAATGCGGGATCCCTCTGCCCCACGTCGATGTACAGATCCCTCGTGTCGCAAGACTGATAGGTATGTAGTTGCCGCCCGTCTCTCCTTTGCGCTGCGGTTTCGCCCCCGGTTGGCGGCGGCAGCCACGCACGGGACTAGGTGGGGGTGGGCGCTAACTGCAGACGATCGCCCCCAGAATTGGGATCCTCGTCGTGGCCTATTCGAACAAGGAAGGCCAAAGAGAAATTGCCTTTTCGTAGCCCTGGTGGTATACTTCTGGGGCTAAGCAACCATTCCGCACCAGTTGGCAACGGCGCATGTCACCTTGGTGCCATGGTCCGCAGGACGCGTCCCGTGGACAGACACTTCAGGGGGAATAACCATGGCTGATCTACAGTGCCTGGCTCTTGACCTCGGCGCGGAGAGTGGGCGGGCCATGCTGGGCCGGTTTGACGGGGAGAAGGTGCAGATCTCCGAGGTCCACCGTTTCCCCAACGTGCCGGTCTACGTACCGCACGGACTCCACTGGGACATCCTGCGCCTGTGGAGCGAAGTGAAGGTGGGCATCGCCCTGGCCGTCAGGGATCTGGGACCTGACCTGGCCAGCGTGGGCATTGACACCTGGGGCGTAGACTTTGGCCTGCTGGGCCGTGACGGCGCCTTGATCGCCAACCCCTGCCACTATCGAGACAGCCGCACCGACGGCATGCTGGACGAAGCTTTTCGCCGCGTGCCCCGCGCCGAGATATTCGAGCAGACGGGCATCCAGTTCCTACAGCTCAACAGCCTGTATCAACTCCTGTCCATGGCCACCAGCCACTCGCCACTGCTCGACATCGCCGCGACCTTTCTGACCATCCCCGACCTGCTCAACTACTGGCTGACCGGACAGGCAGTTTGCGAGTTCAGCAACGCGACGACGACCCAGTGCTCCAGCCCCCGTACCGGTGACTGGGCCAGGGGCATGCTGGAGCGCGTGGGCATTCCGTCTCACATTTTCCCCGAGATCGTGCCGCCGGGCACCGATCTGGGCCCGCTTCTGCCCCTTGCAGCGCAAGAAGTGGGGCTGTCGTCTGATACCGGACCCGCAGTCATCGCGCCCGCTTGCCACGACACAGGATCGGCCGTCGTAGCGGTGCCCGCCACAGAGCCCGGCTTTGCCTGGATCAGCTCCGGGACCTGGTCGGTGGTCGGCGCCGAGGTACGGGTGCCTGTCATCAACGCCCAGAGCCTGGCCCACAACTTTACCAACGAGGGCGGCGCCTGCGGTACCTACCGCTTCTCGCGCAACGTCATGGGCCTTTGGCTAGTACAGGAGTGCCGGCGCACGTGGGCCAGCCAGGGCGAGGAACACAGCTACAAAGACCTGGTCGGGATGGCGGAGAGGGCCGAGCCCTTCCAGGCCGTCATCGATCCGGATTATGTCGAATTCTTCAAGCCCGGCGACATGCCGGCCCGCATCCGCGACTACTGCCGGCTGACAGGCCAGCCAGCGCCTGGGAGCAAAGGTGCCGTCGTGCGCTGCGCGCTGGAGGGGATCGCCCTCAAATATCGCTGGGTGTTAGAGCGCCTGGAGGAGATGCTGGACCACCGCCTGGAGCCTCTATATATCGTCGGCGGCGGGACACAGAACCGGCTGCTATCGCAGTTCACGGCGGACGCAACAGGCAGGCAGGTAATCACGGGTCCCGTGGAAGCCACGGCTACCGGCAACATCCTGATGCAGATGCTGGCGCTGGGACGCATTGCCTCGCTGGCGGACGGTCGGGCTATCGTCCGCAGCTCTTTTGAGCTGTCGGTTTACGAACCGGACGCTGGCGACCGGTGGGACAACGCCTACGGACGCCTGCTGGCGCTACTGGAGTGATAGGGGCAGGCCGACGACCCGACCCACGGCAGACTCTTGCAGCGCCAGAGCATCTCAAGGCAACCAAAGCTTCCATTGGTCACAACGGTGATGGCAACGTCCTGTTTGTACCCTCGTGCAGAAAGAAGCCTGCAAGCGGTAGCGTATCAATTTCGGTGGAAATGCTGCCAAGCTGACTTGTCGTTCCCGCACATGCTTGCCCCCGAGCAGCCGGGGGATCGGGAATCCATACCACCGGCAACCGTCACCGCTGCAGAGTGGATGCTCGCTAGAACCCCTTCGATGCCTCAGGGCAGGCATGCGGGCATGACAGGGTCGTTGGTGGATGCCAGCCAGAACCGTAGGAGAGAACCCTCGCCCTGGCTTACCTTCCTCTGCTACCGAATGGTAAAGCGCATCTATGAGCAGGGAAACGATACTGATACACTGCAATACGATAGAAAACTTGCCTTTTCTATAAATTCGCGGTATAATCTTGGGTGAAAGGGCAGTGACGGCAGGCATGATCCTGACGTGAGTTGAGCAGCCCGCGGTACCGCGGCGAGGAGGAGGAAATTGGTGAGTTCTGCCAGCCAAAAGATCGGTATTGACGCCAACCGCCCCGTGGACCCCAAGACGGGGCGGCTCGCGCCGCAGGCCGCAGACCCCGACCTCATCGCCAGTACAGGCACCGGCTGGGTGCGCATCAACTTTGTCCTGAAGCCCTGGACCAGCCCCCACGACAAGACTCCCTGCGGGGGACGCACGTGGGCGCAGGCTTACCAGCAGATCGTCTCCGGCTACCGCGACAAGGGGCTCTCTGTCTACGGTCTCATCGGCGTTGAGTCAGCGCCCAGGGGGCCTGGCGACCAGTTCAGAGAGCCACCGCCCCAGGGCAACATTGAGGACGATTGGATCGACCAGTACGTCGAGAACTTTTGTGCCATCGTCGAGATCTTTTGCGGAGATGTCCAGGTCTTTGAATCCTTCAACGAGCCCGATGATTGGCACGGCCAGGACCACAACTGGGTGCACCCCGGCTGGTTTGCCATCATCCTGCAGCGTATCTATGATGCCGTACGCAGCAAACCCGAGCTGGGACACGTCATATTGGTCTCCGGGCCCCTGCAGGGCCTCGAATCGAACCGCAACGCTGCGGTCCACTATCTGCAGGAGACCTACCGCGCGGGAAAATCGCGCTTCGGCTGGACCCGGAATGGTGTCCCCGTTCCCTTTGATGGCGTCGGCTATCACCTCTACGTAAGGGGCGCTTTCAACCCGGACGCAAAGCAGCAAAAGCGAGCCGTGCACAGCACCTGTCTCCGCTACCTGGAGGCGATGCACCAGGTCGTACGCCAGGAAGAGGGCCAGGACCGTCCGCTCTACGTATCCGAAGTGGGCTGGAACAGCAGTATCGACAGGGGAATGATGCGGCGTCACGAGGAATTCCAGGCAAATTGTCTGCGGACTGGCCTGGAGACGGTGTGCAGCGATCCCCTGGTGGGACTCGGCGTCTGGTTCTGCACCCAGGATTTTGGAACGGGAAGCGGAGAGCATCACTTTGGCCTGTACCGTGCCGGACAATTGGGTCCAGACGGGCGAAAACCGGCCTTTGACGCCTTCAGGGCCGTGTGCCAGGCCGCTGCTGAAAAGGAGGCGGAGGAAAAAGGCCTGGTGTGCACGAACCAGCAGTTGATCTCCGCCTTCTACCGTGCGGGCCAGGACCTGGCCATGCCCAAGCCTTGGGATCTATTTGCCCAGGCGGGGTTGTCCCTCCGCGCACTCGCAGCCAACCGCCACGCCTTTTACGAGGGCCCGCCCATCGACGGGCTGCCCGGCCTGACCCCTGTGGAGAAAGCGGCCATTCAGGCCAGCCTTGACGGACAACAAGGCATCTTACCGGCAGGCATCATCCCAGAGCCAGACGCCGCCGCCAAAACAGGCCTGGCCGATATGGCGGCGCCCGCCGCAGACTTTTTCGGCGGCGCACTTGAGACCGAAATCGCCCTCGACCTGAGCATCGCGCTGCAGGACCAGGTCTTGCAAGAACTGGAGCGTAACAACCAGCTTCTCACCCGCCTGCTTGACAAGCTCCAGCGTCTCGATTATTGTGACAGGGTGAAAAGCACGGGCGACGCAGAGAGCAGGATGAACGGCATCTTGCACCGAGTCCGCGGGTTGCTATCGTAGTCGTGGGAGGATGCGATGGATCTCGATTGGACGCTCATCGAGTACCGGCCCGGCCGCTACGCCAAGGTATGCACGGATGGCACTTTCCTGGGTACGGCCACCGAGGCAGAGATCAGGGCCTGGTTCGCTGCGTCCACTCGACCCAAAGGCCAGGAGGCCGCCCCACTCGGGCTAGACAGCACCGCAGCCCGGCCCAGCTCTCTTAAACCCAGGGTACTCGCTCCCGAGCCCGGGAAAGTCGCCCCTGAACCCGACGAGGATTGGGAAAAGCCGCTCATCTGGGCGCCGCCGCGACCCGCCCGCGAGGGTCAAGCACCGCGTCCCTCTGCGAGGACCCTCGATCCGCTAGCGGCTGAGCCCGCCTCGGAACCGCCCGGCCGCGAGGTCAAAAGCAGCCAGCCCGAAGCAGAGGTAGCCTGGGCCAAACCCATGATCTGGGGGCGCCCGCCGGCCACTCCGCGGTGCTCTCCCGGCGCCGCGGAGCCGCCGTCTTTGACGGCTGAAGCGGAGGCCGCAACTCCAGGCGCAGAGCCCTCCAGGGCCAAAGAGCCAGCCCCTGGGCCCACCTCCCTCCAGGTAGATCAGGACAAGGCCGCGCCGGAGGGACCGGCCCCAGAGATCGCGGGTGGACCCAGAGTGGAGCCTGGTGCTGGAGAGAAGGCTGTTGCTGCAGACGCTGTCACCCTGGAGCCCGCCTTCGCCACCATGCCAGCAAGCGGCGCCGAAGAGGCGGGCGGCGCCGAACCAGAAGCTGTCCAGGTGCAGATGGGCTTCGCCCTCAGAGAACCGGCCAGACCCGCTGCCCGTGACCCGGCACCGGTCCAGGTGGCGATGGATCTGGCCATCCTGGAACCCATCGCCGCCGATTCCCCAGAGCCTGAGCCCGGACCTGATGAGGCAGAGCCCCAGGCCAGTGGTCCAAAACCGGCGGGACCTGACGCCGAGGAGACAGCGACAGAAGCCGAGGACCGCGACGAGGCGTCGGAGATGGTGACTGTCGAGCCAGACCTCCCCGAGCCCGAACCTGAGCTGGCCCAGGAGGCTCTGGCTGCACCCTTGCCTATTCAAGGTGAAAATGACCTATCTGTCATTACCAGCGCAGCGAAGCACCGCCACGAGTCCTCGCGGTGGCAATCTCCACGCACTCGTGAGAAACTGACTGCTGAGCGCAAGGGGGGATTGCTTCGTCGCTCCGCTCCTCGCAATGACATCGGTCACAGTCTTGTTAAAGAGGGGCTACCGCCGGATCCGCTTGGCGCCGAGGAGGACTGGCTGGAAGAGGAAATCCCCGAGGATGAGGCCGGCGCCGCATCTCTTCGCGCGCAAGAGGACGAGTTCGAACTGGAGCGCGTCGTTCTTGGGCCACCGCCCACCCTCGCTCCCGGGTCTGTCTCCGCTGGCGCCGGTCTGGCCACGGACGAGCCTGGCCCCCAGGCCAAAGACCTCGATCTTGAAACCCCCGACGCGGGCGACCTATGGCTGTGGGTCGATCCCCGCTATGAAGCTGGCTACAGCCCCGCGACCTTTGACTTGATGGCCTTCCTCCAGCGGGCGGCGGCCCTTTTCCAGAGCAAAGCGTGGACGCGAGGCAAGGTACCCGGTAAGATCGCGGTGCATTCCGACGACGCGGGCCAAGGGTTGGAAGTGGTTGCTGAGCGATTGGGACTCGTGGTCGTTGAGGATGCCCGGGTATCCAACGGCACCTACTGGCTTGGCCTGGGGGCCGACTGAGAGCCGGCAGAAACGCCCAGCACCTAGTGCGGCTGTATGTTACTGGTCCGGCCCCCCATCTGCCCACGGACCTGCCTCGAGCATCCACGGCCAGCAAGGGGAACCGCGCCTCGGGTCAGCCCTCGGCTGGATCCTCCAGTGGCACGAGCCGCCAACGCTTTACCGCCAGGCCATTGAGGGCCGGAATTCTGAATCTGCCACCCAACGGAAGCGATGCGGCCCATGTGCGTTGCCGCCTCCGCGCAAGAGCCTGGCCGTTCCAGGGCCAGGCTCGTCGCAATCCATGGCCGGTTTCTCTCCGTGCGCCTGCCCCGTTTCAGAGCAAGCTCCGTCCCCGCAGGAACTGGTCTGGCCCTGGAAGGAGAGCAAATAGTCCCTGGCAGGTAGGTCCTATCCGGCCCGGGAGACCTGCTTGCGCAGGCCGGCAATCTGCGCCTGGGCTTCGGCAATGGCCTCTTCGAGCCGGGCCACGGACGGCGTCCCCCCGCGCAGGGTTTCCAGGATCACCGCCTCGGCGGCGACATAGGCATCGGCGATATCCGCCATCTCTGCCGCGGTGTCCCTGGGGATGGTCGTCACGCCATTCAGATCCGCGTGCAGCAGGTCGTCAGGGTAGATGGCCAGGCCGCCGACGTGGACCGGCACGTGGACGTGCAGAATGTGGCAGTATCCGTGGGCGCAGATGGTGCCATTGGTAAAGGCGGGGAAACCAATCGCCCGGACCTGGTCCAGATCCCGGCCGGCGCCGCTGGTGATCAGACCCCGCGCGCCAAAGGTCTGGTAGGTGGTACACATGACCTCGCCAAAGGTGGCAGCCACGGCGGGATCATCCAGATCCTGAAAGACGACGACCGGCGGGCCAGACAGCTCTCCAAAGCGCTCAACCTGGGCCGTCGTGCTGGAATAGGCGTCTCCCTCACGAGGAGGGCCCCCGGCCCGAAAGGTCGCCGTGGCCGCAAAGCCAACCATGGGCGCCATCTCTGGGAAACAGGCCCGGATGCGGCTGTCCATGTATCCAGCGTTCCGCGGACGGACCTCAAAAAGCTCGACCAAGTTGCAGATGGTGGGTGTATCGAACTGTCGCAGTTTCTCCAGTACCTCTGTGCTGATTTCAGACATTTGACTCCCTCAGTATTTTATGATTTCCCGCTTTGGTCGCGGCCAACTCTTCCCGTAGAGTTGGAGCAGCCCTTGATGTAGAGCAGGGTCAACCTGCCTCGCCCCGACGTGATCGCATGTGAGGATGCTTGCTCCGCGCAGTGGATGCCGACTCCACATGGCTCATGCCTGTCTCAAAACAGGCTCGGCTGTGCCGTCTCCTCGAAAGTCGATGCCCAGGTGCTCGTAGGCCCGCCGGGTGGCCACGCGGCCACGCGGCGTCCGGTCCAGGAAGCCGAGCTGCAGCAGGTAGGGCTCCACCACGTCCATGATGGTGTCCGGCTCCTCCGACAGCGCGGCGCCGATGGTCTCCAGGCCCACCGGCCCGCCGTCGAACTTTTCGATGATCGTGCGCGCAGCACCCGCCGGTCGATGTCGTCCAGGCCCAGCGCATCCACCTCCAGCAGCGCCAGGGCATCCCGCGCCACGGCCTGGGTGATGACCCCATCGGCGCGGACCTGGGCATAGTCGCGCACGCGCTTGAGCAGGCGGTTGGCCACGCGGGGCGTGCCCCGCGCCCGGCGCGCGATCTCGACGACGCCGCTCCTCGTCGATGGCCACATCCAGGATGCCCGCCGAGCGCGCGGACGATGGTCCGCATCGCCGCCTCGTCGTAGAAGTCCAGGCGGTAGACCGCGCCAAAGCGCGCCCGCAGCGGGGCCGTCATCAGCGCCAGGCGGGTCGTGGCGCCGACGATGGTGAAGCGGGGCAGCTTGAGGCGGATGCTGCGCGCCCCCGGCCCCTTGCCGATGACAATGTCCAGGGCAAAGTCCTCCATGGCCGGGTAGAGTACCTCTTCCACGACCCGGCCCAGGCGGTGGACCTCGTCGATGAAGAGCACGTCGCCCTTGTCGCAGGTTGGTCAGGATGGCCGCCAGATCGCCGGCCCGCTCGATGGCCGGCCCGGCGGTGACCTTGATGCCGACGCCCATCTCGTTGGCCACGACGTGGGCCAGCGTCGTCTTGCCCAGGCCGGGCGGGCCGTAGATCAGCACGTGGTCCAGCGCCTCGCCCCGCGCCTGTGGCCGCCTCGATGAGGATGCGCAGATTCTCCTTGACCCGGTCCTGGCCGATGTACTCGTCCAGGCTCTGGGGGCGCAGGCCGACGTCCAGGCCCACCTCCTCGGTTCGGTTCTTGGGCGACACGATCCGGTCTGCCATGCTGTCCCTCGCTGCTTTTGGCTGGCTGCATTATACCAGAGCCTGACCGTTTGGGGAAGTGAAGGGCAGCGTGAAATTGAGACCTGGGCCGGGCAGCCCTCGAGACGAGGGCCAGGGCCTTTGAACGCGCTCGCGGTCGCGCGACCGCAGCATACAACTCGCGAGTTTGACCTCCCCGGGATACTGTGGTATATTCCTGCATCGGTTGGCGGCCCTGCCAAGCGCCAGCCCGATTGCAGGGGAGGAGGTTGTTATGAACGTCGCGCCAATTCAAACCCGGCCCAATATCGAAAAGCTGGAAATGGAAAAACTGGCAATCGAAAACAAGCTGGAACGACTACATGTGGAATTGCGTAGCCTGGCCGAGCCCTCGGCCGACGAGGCCGACGTTGATGCCTACGAACGGGAGAAGACATGGGCATTGATCCAGAGGATGCGGCAGAAGCTGCAATCCGTCGAGCGAGCGCTAGCATCGGCTCAAGATGGAACCTATGGCATCTGCGAGGGCTGTGGGTCGCGCATTGAGCCGGCGCGCCTTCAGATCCTGCCAGAGGCGACGCTCTGTCTCGAATGCCAGCGGGAATTCGAGCGAAAGAACAAAAAGTCATACCGCTAGACCAAAACTGCCAGCCTGACCACAGGTTGCTCGCGGGATCAGTCATAGGCTCAAGCCCTTCGCACTTGCCCGCGCTTGCGCTACCCAGAGCCGGGGCTTCACCGGCAGCTGCCCTAGCCATAGGCTGATTACCCTTTGACAAACGCGATTCGCTGTGCTATAATTCCGCCGCTTTTGAGCTAGGCGTTTTTCGTGGACGAAACCGCCCGGACGAAACAGCAATCAAGCCAAGAGCGGCTCAATCAACGCCAGGCTCATGAGTCTGGCGTTTTTCTCGGACGCCGGCAGGAAAAAAGCCGCACGAGCAGTGAGCCGGTTCCAGCCCGGACGCCAAACAAGAATCTGCAATCGCGAATTCCGAATCCGATTAGGGGGTTTCTATGACAGAGAGAAAGATGGTCACGATAGATGGCAATGAAGCCGCGGCCTACGTGGCGCACAAGATCAACGAGGTCATTGCCATCTATCCCATTACCCCCTCCAGCGCGATGGGCGAGCATGCCGACGCCTACTCGGCGGCGGGGGAAACCAACATCTGGGGCACTGTGCCCCTGGTCGTCGAGATGCAGTCGGAGGGCGGCGCGGCCGGCGCGGTCCACGGCGCGCTGCAGACCGGCGCGCTGACCACGACCTTTACCGCCTCCCAGGGCCTGCTGCTGATGATCCCCAACATGTACAAGATCGCCGGCGAGCTGACCTCGACGGTCTTTCACGTCTCCGCCCGGAGCGTGGCCTGCCAGGCGCTCTCCATCTTTGGCGACCACAGCGACGTCATGGCCGTCCGCGGCACCGGCTGGGGGCTGCTTGGCCAGCAATTCGATCCAGGAGAGTCATGGACCTGGCCCTGATCTGCCCAGGCAGCCACGCTGGAAGCCCGCGTGCCCTTCGTCCACTTTTTCGACGGCTTCCGCACCAGCCACGAGGTCAACAAGGTCGAGCAGCTGACCCGCGAGGACATGCGAGCCATGATCGACGACGAGCTGGTCCTGGCCCACCGCGCCCGGGGCTTTAGCCCCGAACAGCCCTGTCATCCGCGGCACAGCCCAGAACCCGGACGTCTTCTTCCAGGCCCGCGAGACGGTCAATCCCTTCTACCTCAAGACGCCCGAGATCGTCCAAAAGGCGATGGACAAGTTCGCCGGGCTCGTCGGCCGCCAGTACCACCTCTTTGACTATGTCGGCGCGCCCGACGCCGAGCGCGTCATCGTCATGATGGGCTCCGGCGCCGAAGTGGCCCACGAGACGGTCGAGTACCTGGTCGAGCAGGGCGAAAAGGTCGGCCTGGTCAAGGTCCGCCTCTACCGCCCCTTCAGCGTCGAGCACTTTGTCAGCGCCCTGCCCGAGACGGTCAAGATCGTCGCCGCGCTGGACCGCACCAAGGAGCCGGGCAGCGCCGGCGAGCCGCTCTACCAGGACTGCGTGACGGCCATGGCCGAGACAGGCCGGAGCATCAAGGTCATCGGCGGCCGCTATGGCCTGTCCAGCAAAGAGTTCACGCCGGCCATGGTCAAGGGCCTCTTCGACGAGATGGCAAAGGACAAGCCCAAGAACCACTTTACCGTCGGCATCAACGACGACGTGACCCACACCAGCATCGACTACGACCCGGCCTTCAACATCGAGACGGACGACGTGGTGCGGGCCATGTTCTACGGCCTGGGCTCCGACGGCACGGTCGGCGCCAACAAGAACAGCATCAAGATCATCGGCGAGGACACGCCCAACTATGCCCAGGGCTACTTTCGAGTACGACTCGAAAAAGGCCGGCGCGGTGACCGTCTCGCACCTGCGCTTCGGCCCGCGCCCCATCCGCCAGACCTGCCTGATCAGCTCGGCCAACTTTATGGCCTGCCACCAGTTCGTCTTCCTCGAGAAGTTCGACATGCTGGAGAACGCGGCGCCCGGCGCGACCTTTCTGCTGAACGCACCCTATGGCCCCAACGAGGTGTGGGACAAGCTGCCGCGCAAGGTCCAGCAGCAGATCATTGACAAGGACATCAAGTTCTACGTCATCGACGCCTACCGCGTGGCCAAGGAAACCGGCATGGGTGTGCGCATCAACACCATCATGCAGACCGCCTTCTTTGCCATCTGTCGGGCGTGCTGCCCCAGGGACGAGGCCATCGCCGCCATCAAAGACGCCATCAAAAAGACCTATGGCAAGCGCGGCGAGGCGGTCGTGCAGAAGAACTATGCCGCCGTGGACCAGGCCGTCGCCAATCTGTTCCGCGTCGAGGTGATGGACACGGCCACCAGCGACATCGAGATGCCGCCCGTCGTGCCCGCCCGAGGCGCCCGAGTTCGTGCAGAAGGTGACGGCCACCATCATGGCCCGCAAGGGCGACTCGCTGCCGGTTTCGGCGCTGCCCATCGACGGCACCTATCCCATCGGCCACCACCCAGTGGGAGAAGCGCAACATCGCCCTGGAGATCCCGGTCTGGGAGCCGGACATCTGCATCCAGTGCGCCAAGTGCGCCCTTGCCTGCCCCCACGCCGCCATCCGCTTCAAAATCTATGACGCCGGCGTCCTGGAGGGTGCGCCGAGACCTTCAAGTCGGCCGAGGCCCGCGGGCAAGGAGTTCACGGGCATGGTGGCCACCATCCAGAGCGCGCCCGAGGACTGCACCGGCTGCGGCCTGTGCGTCGAGGCCTGCCCGGCCAAGGACAAGACCGAGCCCAAGCGCAAGGCCATCAACATGGCCGCCCAGCTCCCCCTCCGCGTACCAGGAGCGGGAGAACTATGCGTTCTTCCTCGACCTCCCCGAGTTCGACCGCACCCAGGTCAAGACCAACACGGTCAAGGGCTCCCAGTTGCTGCAGCCCGCTGTTCGAGTACTCGGGCGCCTGCGCCGGCTGCGGCGAGACGCCCTACGTCAAGCTGCTGAGCCAGCTCTTTGGCGACCGGGCCCTCATCGCCAACGCCACCGGCTGCTCCTCCATCTATGGCGGCAACCTGCCGACCACGCCCTGGGCCGTGGACGAGAACGGCCGCGGCCCGACCTGGTCCAACAGCCTGTTCGAGGACAATGCCGAGTTTGGCTTTGGCTTCCGCCTGACCGTCGACAAGCAGACCGAGTACGCCGCGCGAGCTGGTGCGACAGACTGCGCGGCGTCATCGGCGACGAGCTGGCCGACGCGCTGATCTCACGCCGAGCAGGTAACCGAGGCGGACATCGCCGCTCAGCGCGCCCGCGTGGCCGAGCTCAAGGAGCAAGCTCGCCGGCCTGGACACACCCGAGGCCAGCCAGCTCAAGAGCCTCGCCGACATGCTGGTCAAGCGCTCGGTCTGGATCCTGGGCGGCGACGGCTGGGCCTACGACATCGGCTACGGCGGCCTGGACCACGTGCTGGCCTCAGGCCGCAACGTCAACGTCCTGGTGCTGGACACGCAGGTCTACTCCAACACCGGCGGCCAGATGTCCAAGGCCACGCCGCGGGCTGCCGTGGCCAAGTTCGCCGCTGGCGGCAAGCCGCTGCCCAAGAAGGACCTGGGCATGATCGCCATGACCTACGGCAACATCTATGTGGCGCAGGTCGCCATGGGCGCCAACGACACGCAGACGGTGCAGGCCTTTGTCGAGGCCGAGTCCTACGACGGCCCCAGCCTGATCATCGCCTACAGCCACTGCATCGCCCACGGCATCAACATGCGCACCGGGCTTTGACCAGCAGCAGGCGGCCGTGGACTCGGGTGCGTGGGTGCTGTATCGCTACGACCCGCGCCGCGCGGCACAGGGCCAGAACCCCCTGCAGCTCGACTCGCAAGGCGCCCAAGATCCCGTTGAAGGACTATGCCTACAACGAGACGCGCTTCCAGATGCTGACCCAGTCCAAGCCGCAGGAGGCCGAGCGCCTGATGGAGCTGGCCCAGCAGGACGTCAACGAGCGCTGGCGCATGTACGAGCAGTTGGCATCGCTGGACTACGGCGACTAGACGCAGCGAGCGGACGGCGACGAAAGGCGTGCAGCGCTGGCCTCTATCCTTCGTCGCTCGTCCGCCGTCAAGAACAGAGAGAAAGGAACGATCCATGGTCGATCTAACGACCAGTTACATGGGCTTGACGCTCAAGAATCCTGTCGTCCCTTCAGCTTCGCCGCTGTCGTCCAGCCTGGACACCATCAAGCGGATGGAAGATGCTGGCGCCGGCGCCGTGATCCTGCACTCGCTCTTTGAGGAACAGATCGAGTTTGAAGCAGAAGCACTGGACCACTATCCTGGAGCACGGCACCGACAGCTTTGCCGAGGCGCTCACCTACTTTCCCCAGGTCCACGAATACCGCCGCGAGCCCGACGATTATGTCGAGCATATCCGCAAGGCCAAGGAAGCGGTGGACATCCCCATCATCGCCAGCCTGAACGGCGTCAGCCCCGGCGGCTGGACGAGCTATGCCAAGAAGTTCGAGGAGGCTGGCGCCGATGCGTGTGGAGCTGAACGTCTACTTTATCCCCACCAACTTTCACCTGATGAGCTACGACGTCGAGGATCTTTACGTCAAGCTGCTCAAGAAGTCAAAGAAGCACGTGAGCATCCCGGTGGCCATGAAGCTCAGCCCCTACTTTAGCGCCATGCCCCACATGGCCTCGATGCTGGATGCCGAGGGCGCCGACGCCCTGGTGCTGTTCAACCGCTTCTACCAGCCCGACATCGACATCGAAGAGCTGGAAGTGACGCCCAATCTGCATGCTGAGCACGCCCGTCGAGATGCGCCTGCCTCTGCGCTGGATCGCCATCCTCTACGGGCACTTGGACTGCTCCATGGCCCTCACCAGCGGCATCCACAGCTACCGAGGATGTCATCAAGGCCGTCATGGTTGGCGCCGACGTCGCCAATGTCTGCTCGGTGCTGCTCAAAGAGGGCGTGGGCAAGATCACCGAACTGGTGGACGGCATGGCGCGTGGATGGACGAGCACGAATACGAGTCGGTCGAGCAGATGAAGGGCAGCATGAGCCACAAGTCGGTGCCCGAGCCGGCGGCCTTTGAGCGGGCCAACTATATGAAGGTGCTCAACAGCTACGAATAGAATAGCACTCCGGATTCCATTCCTTAACGACCGCATAGAGGGTAGCTCTGGTCGCCCGGAGCTGCCCTCTATGCCGCCTGTGTGGCTGCCTTGAACAGAGATCCATCAAACCTGAAGGACCTGGAGGAAAAGCGCCGGGCCATCCGCCCGCTGCTTGTCGCCCACCGACCCGGCCGATGCGCTGGCCAGCTACTATGCCCTGTGGCACGATGCGCGGCGCACCCAGATCACACTGCACCGCGACGCCCAGCAGCGCGTCACCGGCTATGTCACCGTAAGCCAGACCGGGGTGGACCTCTTTCGCCCTCTCGTCACGCTGCGCGCCCGGGACAAGAAAGCGGTGCCCGACCTGCTCCGCGCTGCGCTATCGCCCAACCGGCCCTACCAGGTCACCGTTCCTGTCGCACTGGCCCCCTCCCTGCGCGACCAGATGGACTTTTCTCGCTCGAGCCTGAACCGCATCTACATCCTCGCCCCTTCCCGCTTTCAGCCCATCATCAACGTGCTGGTCCAGCGCGTCGCTGGCGCTGATGGTACGCCCCGGTTCCAGATCGAGTCGCAGGGTCAGATTGTGGCCATGTCAGGCACCAATTGGCGCTCGCCGACCCATGCAGAGGTTTTCGTCTGGGTCGACGCCAAGGGTCGAGGGAGGGGCTGGGGCAAGTCCGTGGTCTCGGCCTGTACGGCCACCCTGCTGGAAGAGCGCCTGCGCCCGCTCTACCTGGTAGAGGAGGGCAACCAGGCCTCTATCCGTATTGCGGAAAGTGTGGGCTATGTGGACACGGATGCCCGCGAGCTGACCGGGGAAAGCCAGTTGAGGCTCTAGCTCCCGGGATACGCAGCCAGCCAGCTGGGTATCCCGACCTGGACCGGTTTCGACGCCAGAATCCGGTCCTTATGCATCTTTCAGCACATCCACTTCCGTTCCATCCGGCGTGGCGATCCGGTCGCCCTCCAATCGCAGGGACACCACCTGTGACACGCTGTCGTCTCCCATCGAGACACCATAGATCGTGTCCGCGGCCTCGATGGTCCTCCGATTGTGGGTAATGATGACAAACTGGGTCTGCTCGGCCAACTTTTCCAGAGAGCTGCGAAAGCGCCTGACATTTGCTTCGTCGAGCATCGCGTCTACCTCGTCGAGAATGCAAAAGGGCGGAGCACTGACCTCCAAAAGTGCGAAAACGAGCGCCACAGCCGTGAGCGACCGCTCTCCGCCGGAGAGCAGGGCCAGCGTCTGCTGCCGCCGGCCAGGAGGTTGGGCAATGATCTCCACGCCGGCGAGGCTGATGTCCTCGGGCTCCGTGAGCACCAGGCGGGCCGAGCCTCCGCCAAAGAGTTGGGTAAAGTTCTCCCGAAAATGCGCGGCTACCTGCTTGAAGGTCGCCTGAAACTCTCGGGACATCACCTCATCCAGCTCGACGATGATGTCGCGCAGTCCCTGGGCGGCCTCTTCCAGATCGGCCGTCTGGGTGGTCAGAAAGGTATGCCGGTCCAGCACCTCGCCATACTCGTCGGGCGCCTGGGGATTCACCGAGCCCATCCGGCGTAGTTGGGCTTTGAGCCCGTGCAGCTCCTTTTCCAAGCCCTCCGGCAGCGTCTGAACAGAGGGCAGCGCCGAGACCATTTCGCCCAGTGGCAGCGGAGGCTGCTCGGGAAAGCCATCGGTCAGCTCCATCTCTACCAGGCCAAAATCATCGGTGATCTGCTCTCGCAGCCGATGGAGACGATCCTCAACCCTGCTCAAACTGACCATCGCCTGAGCGTGGCGGCTCTCCGCATCCCTGAGCCGGGCGCGGTGGGTGGCTTCTTCCTCTTCCCAGCGCTCGCGCTCCGCGTCCAGGTGTCCCAGCTCGGCCTCGGCCGGATCGATCCTTTCGGTCAAGGATGCCAGCCAGCCCTGAACTACCGCTTCACGAGATGCCTGGCCCGCGATCTGATCCGCCAGCGCCGCCCGCTCCGAAGCCAAAGAAGCGATCCGCTGCTGCTTTTCCTCGATCCCTGCCTGAAGCTCTGCCTGCCGCTCGCGCAGGTTGTGCACCGTCGAGCGTCGGTGATCCCTCGTACCGCGGGCCACCGCCACCGACGTGCGCAAATCCGACAGTCTTTCGTACAGCGCTTCTCCCTGGAGTTCTCCCAGTTCGGCCTCCAGGGACACCATCTGGTTTTCGGCCGTCCCTTGCTGGGCCTCCAACTGCGCTAACTCTGATCGGAGCGACGCCTCGCGGGCGTCCAGCTCTTTCGCTTCATCGCCAAGCTGTACCATCAGGCCCTGCCGCCACACCATCTGCTGATTGACGTGCTCGGCATCCCGCTCCAGTTCCCTGCGGTGTCCTTCAAGCCGGGCCGCGGATTGTTCCAGTTGCCGCTGCCGGTTCGCCACAGCCGCCAGTTGCTCTCGCAGCCGTACCTCATCTCGCTGCGCCTCGGCCAATGATGACGCGAACTCCTGGCGGGTTCCCTGCGCGGCTTCACACCGGGCAGGCAGCTCGCGCCACTCTCGCTCGCGGGCCAGAACCTGACCCCGCACCTGATTGTCTCCGTGTCCGCCCGTCACCGATCCGCTTGAGCGCAGGATGTCTCCACCCAGGGTGACGATCTGGAAGCCGCCTCGAAGCCGGTCAAAGATGCTGCGCGCAGCCTTCAGGTCCTCCGCGATGATAGTCCGGCCCAAAAGCATCTCGACCACCGGCGCCAGGCGCGGCTGGGACTCGATCAAATCGGCCGCCACCCCAACGGCCCCTGGCCCGCCTGGGAGTTTTCAGGCGGCCGCTGGATCGCACCGTATCCAGCGGCAGGAAGGTCACCCGCCCCCGCTTGTTCTCCTTCAGGTAGGCGATGGCCGTGCTCGCAGCGGACCACGATTCCACGACTATGTCCTGCAGATGGCCGCCCAGGGCCACTTCGATGGCAACCTCGTATGCTGCCGGCACGTGGACAAGCTGGGCCACAGTCCCGATCACACCGGAGAGAGAAGGGTCTGCGGCGCTCTGCTTCTCAGAAGCGAAGCGGCTGCCCGCCCGCAGTACGGCTCGAACTCCCGCGTGAAGCCCCTCGCCTTCAGATCTAAGGCGGGTGAGCAGATCCAGGCGATCCTGCAAGCGCTCGGCTGTTGCCTGGGCCCCGGCCAGTGCGGTACGCAACTCCGCCTGGAGCCCCTGCAGGTCGGCCATCTCGCCGACGAGACGCGTGTCCTCCGCCGCCAGGGTCTCAACCTCGGCCCGCAGCAGGATCTGCTCTTTCTCGACGGCTCTCACGTGCGCAACGAACTCGCTGGCCTTGACTTTGTGCGCCTCAATGGCTGCATTGTGGTCGCTGCGCTCTCTCCCCAGGACCTGCCGGCGCTCCGCGAGCTGCTCCAAGCGGTTGCGACGATCGCTGGCCCGGGTCGCCCGCTCGATTGCCCGAGACTGGGCTTCGGCCACCTGCTGCAGAAGGTCAGCCCGCTGCTTCTCGTGAGCGTCCAGCTCGGCCTGGGCGCTGGACACCAGGGCTTGCTGCTCTGCAAGCTCTGCCTGCGCATCGGCCAGATCTTGCTCGGCAGTGCCGACGCGCTCGGCTGAGGCCAGCAATTGGACCTCTTGCTCGACCTGCTCCAGGGAGAGCTCATCGTGGCGGCCCGAAAGCAGGCGATCGCGTTCCTGCCACACGGCCAGATCCCGCAGGACCTCTTCCATCTGGCCATGCAGCTCGCTGCTCTCCTTGTGCCAGGCGCCCAGTTGCTCGCGAAGCTGGGACTGCCGGAGGCGCAGGGCGGCCATGCCCTCCTCCAGCTCATCGAGCACGGAACGACGATGGTCCAGGACCACCTCGCGCCGATTCAGCGCATCGCGGGCGCGTTGCAGGTCCAACTGCCCCTGCCGCCAGCGGAAGCCGTACCAGATGCGCAACAGGCCCTCAAGCTCTCTGCTCAGCAGGGCATGGCGCTCGGCCTTCTCCGCTTCGCGCTCCAGCCGGCGGAGGCGCGGCGCGATCTCGTTGATGATGTCATTGACGCGCACCAGGTTGCCCCGCGTCTCTTCCAGGCGCCCCAGGGCGTCGGCCCGCTTGGATTGGTAGAGGGAGATGCCGGCCGCCTCTTCAAAGAGCGCGCGCCTGTCCTCCGGGCGCAGACTAAGGACGGCGTCAACCAGGCCCTGGCCGATCACCGTATAGCCGCGCTGGCCGAGGCCAGATGACGCCAGGAGCTCGTTGATATCCCGCAGCCGGACGCGGCTCCCGTTCAGCAGGTACTCGTTCTCACCGGAGCGGTAGGCACGCCGCGTGATCGTCACCTCCGCAAAGTCGATGGGCAACCAGCCATCGGTATTGTCCAGGGTGATGGAAGCATAGGCCATACCCAGGCGCGCGCGCTGGGCGCTGCCGGAAAAGATCATGTCCTCCGTGCGCTTGCCCCGCAGCGAGCGATAGCTCTGCTCGCCCAGCACCCAGCGGATGGCATCGGCAATGTTGCTCTTGCCGCTGCCGTTGGGTCCGACGATGGCCGTGATCCCACCATCAAAGACAAACTCGGTACGGAGTGCAAAAGTCTTGTAGCCCTGCAGTTCCAGATGCTTGAGTCGCAAAACCCTACCCATGGAAGATCTTGGTTATCACCGATTCCTAGCAGCCTCACGGCATATTATACGGATTTTCCAGGTGATGTCAATCACAAGCTGGCCGCCGATTGGCAGTCAGAACGCCTGTCCGCAACTGTAGGACAAGATGGTATCTTGTGCAAAGTCGCAGATCTACAGAATACCGCCCTCCACCAGAATGTCCCGCAGCAGGCCGCGTTCCTCATCCCCAAGCTCAAGCAGCGGCATGCGTACAGGCCCGCCATAATAGCCCAGCATCTCCAGCGCCGCCTTCAGGCCGGGGATGCCGAAACGGGCCGTGACCGAGGCGTTGACCGGCAGCATCTGCCGCTGGAGTTCCGCCGCTTCAGCCCATTGCCCCGCCTGGAAGAGGCGATAGATCTCGATGCTCTGAGCCGGGGCGATGTTGGCCAGGGCCAAAATGCCGCCCACCGCTCCCACGGCCAGTCCGGCAAAGAAAAATGCCGCCGAGCCGGCGATCATCTGAAACCCGGGTTCCGCCAGCCGCACGATATCGGCCATTTTGGCGATATTGCCCCCAGTTTCCTTCAGGCCAACGATGTTGGGATGCTGGCCGGCCCGGGCGATGGCTCCCGCCTCCATGTCAATGCCGGTGAACTTGGGCACGTTGTAGATCATTACCGGGATCGGTGAGGCGTGCGCCAGGACCTCATAGTGGCGCACCAGCGCCTCGGACGTCATCATGCCGCCAAAATAGTGGGGCGTCACGGCCAGCGCCACGTCTGCGCCGGCTTCCGCCGCCCGGCGGGTGAGGGTGATGGTCTCTGACGTCGACTCGGCCCCGGTTCCGGCGATCAGCAGCTTGCCCGGCGAAATGACCTTCCGGGCTGTTTCCCAGACACTCGCCTTCTCTTCCTCGGTGCAGAGTACGGACTCCCCGTTGGAGCCCATGACGACATAGCCGGCCAGATCGTACTCGTTCCAGCGCTCCAGGTTCCCGGTCAAGGCCCCGCAGTCGACCGTCCCTTTTTCGTCAAAGGGGGTGGGAATGGGTGGAAATACGCCCGCAAGTGAGACCGGCCCTTGGGGATTCATCGCTTCGTACATTGGTATTCTTCCTCCTGTGAGATGTCCCTATTCTGCTCGCCTCCGGTCCGTGACCGGAGGCACAACCACTTGCTATACTCAAACAGGCCAGGTCACGGACCTGGCCCGAGCCCGGCTCCCCCTTGCTCGCTGCAGGTCCGTGACCGGCAGCTTACTCATAGAGCGCTTTCCACCGCCTGCTCCACTGCTACGGCAGCCACTTGGGCAGCACCGCCTCATCGCTGACTGCGCGGGCCTGGCCCAGGGCAAAGTCAAAGATCCAGACCGAGACCTCGGGCACGACCTGAGGGCCCTGTGATAGATCGGTCCGCGCGTAGGCCAGCGCCCCGCCATCCGGCCGCCAGGCAAAAGCATAGCGGTCGGCCATCGCCTCGGCTGGCAGGCCGTAGGCTTCGCTGGCGTCGGGCCGGGTCAGCCAGATCTGCCGGCCCGGCGTCCACCGCTCGTCATCCAGGAACTGGCGTCCCAGCGCGATCCAGCCGCCGCCAGGTGACCAGGCAGGCGTAGTGTCCTTGACAAAGTCATCGTCGCCGCTGATGTCCGATAGGTGTTCGTCAGCCAGGTCGATGCGCACCAGGCGTACAACCAGCTCCTCGCCGGCCAGCATCAGCTCCGGCAGCACCAGACTGCCGCCATCAGGCGCCCACGCGGGCGATGCGCCCCACTCATTGGCGAACTGCTGCAATTCGCCCGTATCCAGGTCATAGACCTCCACGCCCGGTAAGGTCGGGCTCGTGTAGGCCAGGCGCCGGCCCGCGGGCGCCCACTGCGGCGAGTGGAGCGCGACCTCATAGTCAAACAGCGGCAGATCCTCCCCCTCCTCCAGGTCCAGGAGCCAGATGCGGCCTGCGTTGGGATCCAGGTTGGGCGCGCCGGCCCAGATGTCGCGCCGCTCGTAGGCCAGTGTCTCGCCGTCGGGTGCCCAGGCCGGGTCCAGGCAGGCCGCCTCGGGACAGGCCAGCAGGAGCCGCTGCTCGCTGCCGTCCCGGTCCATGCGCCACAGGTCGGCGCCGCCATCCTCGCGCAGCACGCTGTAGACGATGCCCACGCCCTGGGGATGCACCGCATAGTCCCACACCCCCTGCGGATGGTCCGTGAGCTGCCGGGGCGCATCCTCGAACGCGGCAACGAAGAGCTGGCGACCGTCTGCACCAGGCTCAGGCCAGCCTAGGTAGAGCAGTTGCGGCTCGCGGGTGCGAAACCGCCAGCCAAACTCCCTGGCCAACTGGCGGTCACTCTGGCTGCGGATGCCCGCCTCCAGGGTGACCGTATAGCTGGCTCCGGGTTCTAGCGCCCTGTCTGCCACAAAAAGGGCCTCGTCGCCTTCGACCAGCCAGCTTCCGTCCACCTCGGGCTCGATGCGGGCACGCGCTTCGAGGCTGGCAGCGTCGGCCTCCCGGGAAAAGACCACGCGAATGGGTGCGGTGATGGCCGCCTGCTGCTCGTCTTCTGCCGGCCAAACCTGAACGACGCGCATATCGGCCGAAACGACGGCGATGGCCGCGGCCAGGAGACCGGCGCAAGCCAGCGCCAGCATAAGCCACACGGTCCAGGGTAATCTGAACCGACGCAGAGTCACTGTCTCAGGCGCGCTGCCACCCGGCGTGTGTCCAGCCTTTGCCGATAGGTTGTGCGCGTTGTGATTACGCACAGACTCCTGGTGGGTGCCCATAGGCAGCCATTGTATCACGGCACCCGACCAGGCGTCAAAGCGCAGGGGGGTTCAAACGTTCTCAAACAAGTCGGTCGCGCAGTATAGAACCCGCGTGGTGCCAAGCCAGGTGACCGCGAACCCTCCACTGGGGCAGGGGCCTCGGAACTCCAATAGCCGAGACTCTTTGTCGCTCGCTGCGATCTCTCCTCAGAATGACAACTGCGGCAACAGGACTAAGCGATCGGGCCCACTCCTACGTTGAAGATGCCGAACAGCAACAGAAGCACCGCCAATACCTGGAGCGCCAACCGCACCTTGGCTACCGAGAAATTGCGCGAAATCCCGACGAGAAACAGCGCCAGCGCCAGGAAGAGCGTGTTGCGCATATAGTACGCCGCATTGTCGGCTGCTTCGCGCACCTTCTGCTGCAGCTCGCCGGCCTCCTCCTGCAGATCGTTTGCGGCCTGCCTGCGGGCCGGGGCGTATTCAGCCATGGCAAAAGGCGAAGAGGGTGCTTCTGGATTTTTGAGAGGCTCAAGGCCAACCCAGGCTTCAAAGGCTGGCTTGAATTCCTCGCGAAACCGGCTGCGATAGAAATCGGCCAACGGCTGGTTCTCTGTACTGACGGCCTCCAGCCAACTGGTGAAGGTGATCACGTCAACCAGCGAATCCTGGCCACCCTGAGTCGACACGCGGGTGCTCTCCAACAGCTTGGCCACCACGGCGTTGCCGGTGATCGCCTGAATGCGGCTCCATTGGGCCGCCTCGTAACTGCTCCAGGCAGTCAACACGCTGGCCAGCGAAAGGATGATGGCCGCGGCAACTTCCAGCCGTCTTGAGGACCTGTCGGAGGATTCGGCAGACATGCTCATTCACCCATGCGAGCTTCGATCCGGCTGGTACGTATCGCGGCCAAGAGAGCCGCATGATCGCGTTCGTTTTGATCGGCGTAGGCCAGGCCGAAAGTCGGACAGGGCGTCCTCAAACGCCTCGCTCTTGCCCATATAGCCCGTCAACACCGCCGCGTCGCCGGAACGGGTATGGGCCCGCGCCAGAGTCTGCCCGCACAGGGTGGCATAGCCCTTCAGATTTGCAGGCGCCATGACCTCCACCACAGGCTTGATCTTGGCATCCCGCAATTGGCGGGCGTAATAATGATGTCCCTGGCGGGCAGCGGTATACCAGCCCAGGAATAGATCGCCGGCGGCCTGCATCAGCCGTTGGCCGACGACG
This sequence comes from uncultured Chloroflexia bacterium, assembly GCA_963700285.1. Taxonomy (GTDB): domain Bacteria; phylum Chloroflexota; class Anaerolineae; order JAAYZQ01; family JAAYZQ01; genus CAWANP01. The sequence goes on from CAVOXA010000014.1 coordinate 350,562, forward strand.
ACCCGCTGTCCGGCGTGCGCATAGGGGCTGGTGCCGGCATAGGGTTCCAGCACCGATTGCCGCGCTTGTTTGAACTGCAGGAAGAGCGGATCGCCGTTGCCAGAGATAAACAGGGCGATTCCACAGAACGTGCCCACGCTGCCGACGCCGACAACCTTCATGGCCACATCGACAGGCTGGTAGCGGCTCAACAGTACGCGCCGATCTGCAGGGACCGAGGCGAGATAGCTGGCTATCGATTGCTCTGAGTCGGCGCGAAACTTGTCCGAACGGATATCGTCGTAGTGGAAGATGAGCGGCGGCTGGTCGATGATGCGCGGCGGGTCGCCAGCGGCATAGGTCAGCCTGGCAAACTCCGTTTCATGGGCGGATTGGCCTTTGGCGGAATCCAGTTTCCTGGTGTAGAAGCGCTTCATCTGCTTGTCGGCCATATTGGCAATGATCTCTTCCATATCCATCGCCTCGTACCAGGCATCCAGGACCGGCATGGACGCGTACCTAGTGATCGACTGCCGGTAGCTCTGCGCCGCCAGCCAGGCAGCTTCGCGGCAATCGGCCTTGTTAAAACCATTGGAGCGCCCCGCGATCACAAAGCTAGCGGCCAGGCGTTTCACGTCCCATTCCCAGGGAGCGATCGATGTCTCGTCAAAGTCGTTGATGTCAAAGATATGCCTGCGTTCCGCGGTGGCAAAGCCGCCAAAGTTCAGCAAATGGCAGTCCCCGCAGATCTGCAGGTTCAGGCCGGTAGCCGGCGTATAGGACAGATCGTAGGCCATGATCGCCGCCGCACCGCGGTAGAAGGCGAAGGGACTGGCCGCCATACGCCCATAGCGAATGGGAACGAGATCCTCCATCCTTCCTTGACTGTTCTCGACCAACAGGTCGATGGGATCGGCGCGATCCGCGGGCGGGTGCCACGCAGCTTGCGACGCGCGGGAACACTGCTGGCGCAGGGCCCGGCCGGCGTCGACGCGCTCCTCCGGCCGGAGGATATGTGTTTGGGGCAATTCGGCTGCGAAAGCTTGGGACTCTGTTTCCTGGTTAGTCGGTCTCTGTACTTGGGTCATTTCCCTCTCCTAATGCTAGTTCGTTCTGTTTGTTATGCTCACTTCTGGCCGCTGCACGCCGGGAAGGCCGCCAGATCCGGCCGGCAAGGCCGTGAGAGTGGTCCCCAATGGGTCTATACGGCGCGTGCGCTTTGATTGTCATGCTCGGCCAACGCCTGCCAGGCCCCTGGCAGGGCATACTCCACCAGCCTCTGGGCTGGCAAGGGGTTTTTGGCGGTGCGCAGCCGGCGCGGATGGAGCCGAAATTGGGGCAGCCGAAGTGGCTGCATGGCTGTGCAGATGAGAGTTGACACGGCCCTCTCGACCGTCACCGCCTATCTCAGATTAGAATTATATCACAGGGCAAGCGAATGGTCAATACTGGAAGACGAACAACAAGTACCCTCTCAGATGAGGGATTCCGAAAGGGCTTGGACAGCACTGGCCGCCTCGGGCACCGGGGGCCTTGCCAGGAACGCGCACAGTGCGCCTGTCACAGCAACGCCCACCATTAGCACAAAGGCCGGCACGTAGCTGCCGCTAGCATCCTTGATGCCGCCCACCAGCAGGGGACTCAGGATCCCCAGGACGGTGCCAACAGGCATGGAAATACCCATGATGGACGCGTAGCTCCTGGTGCCAAAATAGTTGAGGAATGCCGCCGACGTCACGACGATGATGCCACCGTAGCCGATGCCAAAGAGAAGGACATAGACGTACAGGGCGACCAGGCCCCGGCCAACCATCAGGATCAGGAGACTGACGCCCATGGCCAGGAGCAGGCCGGCGATAACGTGCCTGGGCTCTACGCGATCGCCCAGCCAGCCAGCAACCAGCCGGCCGATGACGCTGGATCCGGCGACCAGCCCCAGGGCCGAGGCCGCGATCGCCAGGTCCAACCCGGCTTCGCCGGCCAGATAGGCCACCTGGTGGGCCGTGATGGCTTGCAGCAGGAAGAACATGATGCCCGTGGCCAGCGAGATCAACCAGAAGGAGCGCGTCTTGATGGCGTTCCTGGTCTCCCACTGGAGCTTGGTCCGGTAAACGCGGCTGGCTGGCTGGGCGGCAGCAATGGCGGCCTCAGGATCTGGTTCCTGGCTGACGCCATCCGCCTTTTGCCCCAACTCCTCAGGCCTGTTCCTCAGAAACAGGACGGCGACCAGCACCGGCAGCACCATCAGGGCCGCCAGGGCCAGCCAGGCGGAACACCATGAGCCGCTGGTGGTGGCGACTCTGGCGGCCAGGGTCGTGATGGCCAGCCCGCCCACGCCCGCGCCGCTGAGCACCAGTCCCAGGAACGACGAGCGGCGGCGGACGAACCAATTGCCCACGATCTGTTGGACCGGCAGGCTCCCACCCAAGGAGATGCCCGCACCCAGTACAACGATAAATCCATACAATTGCCAGGCCGTGGTCGTGGAGGACAGCAGGACAAGCCCGGCGGCCACCAGTACAGAGCCGCCCAGGATGGCCAGCCGGGGGCCAAAGCGCACCACAAAGGCGCCGACCAGGGGGGCGCCGATACCTGTCGTCAGGGCAAAGACGCTGAAGGCGGCCCCGAAGGCGGCCGCGCTCCAGCCCAGATCTGCGGCCATGACGGGGGCGAGAACCGACAGGCTATAGTAGGCGCCTCCAAGGATAAAGTAGACCAGAAAGGCGGAAACGACGATGGCATAGCCATAGAACCCCTTGCGCCAGGCGAACATGCACGTTCCCATTCTTCGCGGTGGAGACTCGGACCCTCATGGCGGCAGCCCGGTCCGGACTTGACGGCTATACCATCGCCCGCGATGCATCATACGGCTGAAAAAGAGCCCCTTCGCCAGAGCGGCGACGACGGGACCCATTATACCTCATCAGCTCTGTCTGGCCAAACCGGCGACCCCGTAGCCTTCTGAGCGATCCCTGTCACAGGGTGCCAATCTATATGTCAGAAACTCGCTTCTCGGGAGCCCGTCATCCTTCACTTCGTTCAGGATGACGGGCTCCCGCTCAGGTTGCGAGTATCGGCGTCACCAGAGTTCCATCCAGCTTCGCCCCCACAGGGGCAGGTCCTCCGTACCCTGACAGGTGAGCAGATTCCCATCGCGGACCAGGGCTTCATCCCGGTAGTCAATGCCCGCAGCAACCAGATCATCGCGCATCTCTGGGCTGCAGGTCAGGGTACGGCCCGGCAGTATGCCCGCCGAGAGCAGGACTTTGGGGCCGCGCTCGATGGCGGCCAGCGGTTTGTTGGCGGCTGCCATCTCCTGGATCAACTTCTTCAGGCCCGGATGCCCCCTGATCATCCACGTCCCCAATCCACCGGGCACAATGAGACCGTCCAGTTGTGAGGCCCGTACAGCCCGCAGTTTCTCCTCGTAGGGGAAATCGTGCGAGTCCACAGCACCCGTGTCCGCCAGAGCCCTGTCCACCGTGGCCGTATGCCCGCCGTAGTCGGCCCATTCCCAGGCAGGATTGCCCAGCCGGACCGTCATGCCTTCCCGGCGGCCCAGCAACAGGGCCGTACCCCCTTCCTCCTGAATGCGATACTGGGGGTAAAAGACCTGCATGTCGTTGGTAGCATCTTCAGCCACGATGCCAAAGGTCTTGCCCCGCAGGCGCTGGCCGGCCCCATCCGGCACAGGGCGATCCTCGACATCGGCAAATGCCTCAAGGACCAGAGGGCAGAACTGGGGCAGGTCAAAGGGAAAACGGGCCGTAACCAGCGTGCCATCACGGACAGCGCGGGCCTCGGGGTCATGCACTGCGCCGGTGTGAATCAAGTCGTCCACCATGCTCCAGGCCGCCACAGCTTTCCGGCCCCTGAGCAGTCCGGCTGAGATGAGGACCTGCTGGCCGTGGCAGATAGCAGCACAGACCTTGCCCCGGTTGAATAGCTGGCGAACAAAGGCAATCACCCTGGGATTCTGGCGCAGCTTCTCCGGGGCCAGGCCGCCGGGGATCAGGACGCCGTCAAACTCGGCAGCGTCCGCCTGGTCAATCGTTATGTCGGCCTGTGTCCAGCCGTGGTTCTCCCCGACATACTCGAGCGCGTTGTTGCCGACGACCACCACCTGGGCCCCGGCTTCGCGCATCCGCAGCCGGCTGTAGTGAAACTCGACCTCGTTGACGCCGCGCTCCAGCAGCACGGCAACGCGCAATCCATCCAGTTGCGTGGACATCGTTTCTCCTATTCGGGTGAACCCCTCTCACCATTGATATGAGCCGCGGGCACTGTTCAAGAGGCCAATCTACCTTCTCGCTGACCATACCGGGACCTTGCATTATGTTCACTGAGTGGCCAGCGGCAGGCTTGCTCACCCATCAGGCAAGAGGCTCCAAGGCCACCAGGGCGGCATCGGCGGCATGGGACACGGGAGGCTTGGCCAACAAGGCGCACAGAGAACCTGCGACAGCAATACCTACCATCAGCACAAAAGCCGGCAGGTAGCTGCCGCTGGCATCCTTGATCCCGCCAACCAGCACGGGGCTCAGTACGGCCAGGACGTTCCCAGCGGGCATAGAGATGCCCATGATGGCCGCGTAGCGCTTTGAGCCAAAGTAGTTGAGAAATATCGCCGCCGGCAGGACAACCATACCACCGTAGCCGATGCCAAAGAGCACCACGTAGATGTACAGGGCGACCAATCCCTGCCCCGCCATCAGGATCAGGAGGCTGAGGCCCATTGTGAGAAGCAAGCCGGCCATCACGTACCTGGGCTCCACGCGATCCCCTAACCAGCCAGCGGCGAGCCGGCCTATCACGCTAGAGCCCGCGATCAAACCCAGTGCCGATGCCGCGACTGCGAGGTCCATACCGGCCTCACCGGCCAGATAAGCCACCTGGTGCGCGGTCATCGCCTGCAGAAGGAAGAACATGACCCCACCAGCCAGCGAGATCAGCCAGAAGGCTGGGGTTCTGAGGGCAGTCCCGGTTTCCCACTGCCCTTCAGTCTGGTAGACGCAGTTGGCCGGCCGCTGGGCCGCGACGCCAGTCTTGAAGTCCGGTTCTTGGTTGGCACCGTCCGGCCTCTGCCCTAGCTCCTCCGGTCCGTTCCTCAGCAACAACAGGGACAACAGCACCGGCAGCACCATCAGAAGCGCCAAGGCCAGCCAGCTTGTGCGCCACGAGCCGGTAGCGCTGACCAGGCCGGCGGCCAGCGTCGTGATGACCAGCCCGCCCAGACCCGCCCCGCTGAGCACCAGGCCCAGGAACAGCGAGCGGCGGAGCACGAACCAATTGCCCACGAGCTGTTGGGCCGGCAGGCGTGCGCCCAGGGTGACACCCGTTCCCAGCAGAAAGATGAACGTATAAAACTGCCAGGTCCTGGTCGTGGTGGACAGAAGGACAAAGGAGCTGGCCACCAGGACAGAGCCGCCCAGAATCGCCAGGCGAGGGCCAAAACGAACTACAAAGGCCCCCGCCAGGGGAGCGGTTATCCCGCTAACCAGGGCAAAAACGCTGAAGGCGGCCCCAAAGGCGCTAGCGCTCCAACCCAGGTCTTCAGCCATAACCGGCGCAAACACCGCCAGGCCATAGTAGACGCCCCCCAAAACAGCAAAGATCAGAAAGGCCGATACGGCGATCGCATAGCCATAGAATCCCCGGCGCCAGGCCAGCATAAACACTCTCCCTGCACGGCGATGCTCCGGACCGGAGCTTCCGGCTTTGCCATCGCCCGCGATGGAACCTGATGATGATTGAGAGCCCGTCGGCCTTGTTGGCGGCGGCTGGATCCCATTGTATCATGGTAGCCAGCGTGGCGTCAAAGCGCAGGGGGATTCAAACGATCTCAGTCAGGACAGAGGCACAGAAGGGTCCTCGCCTGGCCGCGTGCTAGGTGACCCGGAGCACACACGTCTTTGCGCACAAGGATTTCTCGTCTGGTTCGGCTGAGACCTTCGCCGATGAGTATTTTCGGCCAGGTCAGGTGCGGGGTTGGCCCAGGTGCTTCGCCAGGGAAGCGGCGATGTATTCGGCGTCTTGCTCAATTCCGTAAGCGATGCCAGACTTGCGGCTACGGAGCCAAGGGAATCCGATGTAGTACAAGCCAGGCACCGGCGCAACTCCTTGCTCATGGAGCGGGTTTCCTGCTGAGTCAAAGGCCGGCAGGTGCATCCAACTGAAATCCCCACCAAACCCTGTCGCCCAGATGACCGTACTGACCTCTGCGGCGCCAAGATTCAGCCGGTGCAACGGCGAGACGCAGGCAGCCTCAGGGTCAGGCGCGTCCGCCGGATCATCCTCGAGGGGCGGCCGAGGGATACCCGCCCGTGCCAAGTAGGCATCGATGCCGTCCTTTCCCCGCTGCGAAAATTCATCGGCAGACCGCACGTTGGCGGCCGCATCATCGCCCCAGGACAAATGTTCCTGCATTTATGTCCAGCAAGCGACCCAGAATCACAGCCCCCTGGCGCCCAAGCCCCGACGTTTGTGGCACGGCGGCGCGGGCGATCGACTTGCCCTCCAGGCTGGCGTAGGACACATCGAGAAACTTCATTTCAGCCCACCATTCCAGAATATCCCGTCCGCGATAGCGGCGAGGTACACGCCCAAATCTACTGGTGCTCAGATGCACGGCCCTGTCAGACAACAGCAGCTCCTCGGCAATCTGGCAACCCGATTGTGCGCTTCCGACGCGGGCATGGATGTAGCTTTGGGAACGAGTATTTCTGGCATGCTGGAACGCTGGAAGGGTGGGGTTATCGATGGAAGAGGGCAATCCCTCGAACTGGGCTGCATCCGCCGCCGTCATTGCCATCTGGCTGGTAGCTGCAGTCGCGATCATATTCATCGTTGCCTATGACAACGTGGGGATCTGGCCCGGTCTGATCGCGGCTGCCGCCCTACTGATCGACTATGTGCTCACCGTGGCTGTGAGCATCACGACGGGAGTCGCTGCCTTCACGTCGACCTTTCCGGCACTGCTCCCCTTCCGGGTGAAGCTCTGTCGGGATACCTTGGCGAATCGGATGCTGAACACACGGCCCGGGTATGAGACAGCCTGATCATGTCATACGTCGGCCCCATGTATCGCCGAGTCCTGACGGCGGAGATGGCACATCTCCCCTTGCGGTTGCAGGGGATGTGCTGGGTAATCTGCACGGGGGTATACAGGGGCAGTCAGATCCTCACCGCCCTCAGTTCGTGCCACTGCTCTGGGGCGAGATAATTGGTGCAGGGCATCAGCGGCCATGGTGCCCTCATGGCCGACGCCGGATTTCCCTACAGGGCCGAAGCCCAGAACAGCTAGCCACACTGGGCAGCGTGCCTCGATGCTTGTGAAGACCTCGAGGGCAGCAGCGAGACAGCAGATCATTGAGGCGGGCTCTTCTCCCAGTCAGCCGGCCCGGTAGGTTCCTGCGTGCCGGAAAGGGTCATGGGCAAGGTACGCTCCATCCATACTTCTGACCGAGGGACCGTTCATTTGGCTGAGCCTCTGTTCATTCTCCGCGTAGGTGTCGCCCACCACGCTGGTCATGAGCGAAGTGAAGGCATCTGGTTCCTCGAACAACAGAACCCAGTCGGCATTTCTGTGACCTCCGATCATGGCTTCCTCTATTGGCCGATTGCCAACATTATGTCATGTAGGCCTCCTGGCAGCGCCAGTTCGCAGCCCCTGCCTCCGCACAGGGACAGATGGCAAGGCCTTGACTCCCTTCCTGTCCAAGACGAGATGCACGGCTCTCTCCTCGACGCGCTCGATCTCTGTAATGGGAATCGCCACCTCTTCTTGGTCCCACAGATGTCCGCCCAAGAGTACCAGGTGGGTAATGTTTCCGCTGGCTGGATCGATCACAAATTCCTCGACATGGCCTACGGTCCCGTCGGTAGCAATCACCTGGGTTCCGCGGCGTACGGCGAGTTCGCGGGGCGGGATGGACTTGTGTTTCACCCTCACCCACTTTGGAACCACGTAGGGATGCATCAGGCACTCGTAGGACTTGTCATCCACATCTGGCATGTCGGCCCGCACAAACTCGGTCAGCGAAAGAGGCCGCATCTCGGAGAGCTGGCGCCAGCTACAACACAGATGGATCAGGTCATCGGCAGTATCAGTGACATACCTGATGGGGACCAGGCGCTCGATGTGCGGTGACTGCCGCTCCTTCACAACCACATGCGTTATCTTGTTGTTCGTCGGGTCAATGATCACCAGCGTCGAGTGACCAGCAGGACCATCGGCACATTGTACTTTGGCTTTCATCGGAATATCCATCTGCTATTCTCTCCCCTCACTGGAGACTGGCTCATCTCAGGGCCCCATCACTACGACGGAGATCCCATTGGCCCTAATCTCCTGCTCCAGACATCTTTGGGCGAATACTCTGCTCCCTCATCGACATCGTACGCCCAACCCAGCGCAAAAGCGTGAATGCTGCTCACTCCTCGCGCCCATTGGCAGGTCCTTCTCTGTCACCGCCTGCCAAAGCCGAATTGGACTGTTGGCGATTCTCTCCCGTATTGTTCGTGTAACCGACGCCACTACAACGCGCATCGGCAGGAGGACCGATTCCTCATAGGACATTTGACCTACCCGGGCAGGGGTAGAATGAGTACGGGTGGCGCCTCTGGCCCAAGGGTGGCAGGCCGGGCCAAGCAAAGGAGGGCTCCGTACAGGACTCCCCGAATACTCGGACCATCGCCTGCGCAGGTGTGGTATGCATCTGCTGTCTCCTGGTAGACGTTTGCGTCTGGGTGCGCGCCAACCACACCCAGCGGCTGACTGGGGGCAGTTGGCGCGACGGCAGTACCGAACTTGATACAGCTAGTTTTGGATTGGCAGGAACTGACTAGCGCCTGCGTCGCCGAGCTCGAACCTGCAAGGCAGCGTAACTTGCCAGGGCCAGCCCCGAGCTTGCCAGCAATCCCAAGGTCGAGGCCTCAGGTACTACCGGTGGCGGTGGCGCCGGCACTGGTGTTGACGTCGGGGTGGCCGTACTGGTAGGCGTCGAGGTTGCGGTGGCCGTGGGTGTTGGCGTGGGCGTATACGTCGGCGTCGGCGGTGGTTCCTCGATCCTCATCCTTCGTCCTGTGGCCAGCAGAATGCCGCTGGCCGGGCGCCAGCTCGGATCCCGAGGATCGACGGCAGATTCTACCTGGAGGCAGACCCAGGTGTGGCCGGCCGGTATGGTCACCTGGTTGGTATAGTCATCCCATTGGGGGTCGTCGAAGGAGCCAAAGGGGTAGTCGGGCGGGCCCTGGATCCGGATGCCAATGACCGGGCCATCTGTTGGGGCATTGACCAGGTCGGTCGGAATCGGATCGGCGTCGGTCCCTGACAGGTACCACAGGGCATTGGGCCGTGGTTCCTCCTCACCCAGCCGGACGATTTCGGCCGCGAACATGGAGAACTCCATCTGGCGCTCGAAGGGTTGCTCCGTCATGACAACGCAGTTTGCCGCCGTCTCACCCTGTGGCCCTTCTCCCCAGCCGCGGTAGAAACGGTCCAGGCCATCTCTGATCACCACCTCGCGCACCGGAAGGCTGGGATCTTGATAGACTACCATTAGCCCTGCTCCGTCACGCCGTACCATGGACCCGCCAAAATCGGACACCAAGTAAGTATCCTGTCCCGGTCTGATCAGCGACGTAACCTCGGCGACGTAGACATAGTAATAGTAATCATCAGCCCAGGGCTTGGGCCCATGGGTGCCGGTATCCGGATCTGCGACCAAGGTCAAGGAGGCGCCGTCGCTACTCCGGACGAGGGTGACCGTATCATCTCCACCACCAAGTGGAGCGTAGCCAGACCAGTAGAGATAGGCAACCTGGACGGCGGTACCAGGAACGTAGATCTCGATCTCCCCCGGGCCGGGCCTGAAGCCGCGGTGCATGCCCCGGCCCGCAGCGACGATGCCCCAGCTTCCCTGTCCAGAGAACCGTTCCTGGAGGACCTCCTCGATGTCATCCGCCAAAGACAACTGGGGAAGCACCAGCATGCCCAGCATAAGCGCGGTAAGGGCCCACAAGCCCCACCTGCCGCGTACGTGTCCATGCACTCCTCGCATGCCACACTCCTTTCATGATCCAGAGAATTCCCGTCCACGTGACCCTCGGAACGGCTGCCTTTCGATCATGTCCTCAAGGCCCACTGACCAGAGAGCTGCTCTAATGCTGATCATTATACACGAGATCTCGCAACAGTGCAATCTCCTCGCTCCATTATGGTACAGCCGCCAGTTAGGGAAGCTTGTACTTACGATGCCCCCAACGTTCGGGCCGTCCTCAACGGCCAGGACACCAGCAGCCAGCTCGTCTGTACCCATGGATCTTTCACAGAACAGGTATAGGCTTTTCCCTGCTCAAGCCCAGTCCATTAACAAAAAGTTTCTGTCTGTTTCAAACCAATGGAACCGGTCACGGACCGGTTCCGAGCCAAGGGGAAGACTGGGGGAAAGGCAAAGACCAGCAGTTCGACCTCGGAGGTCTCGAGCAGGCCTCCGAGGTCTGATGGCGAGAACCATGCAACGAATGCGAGCCTCAGGTATCCCAACCCAAACCGCCCGCACCAACGAACGGCCGGCCCCCTGCCGAACCTGACAGCGAACGCGCCCATCCCGCCTGACGTCGCCCGCATTGCCAAGTGTCTTGCGCAACCCGCCCAATCCCCCTTTGCCCCCTACAGTCTGCAATGGTATAATCAGTACACCGGCACAGACTGGTCCGATCTCATTCCAGACGGGTCCAACTTGAGGGATCAGGATTCGGAGCATATGATGCAATGCCCTCGCTGCGGGCACGACAACCGAATCGGCGCGGACTTTTGCGCCCAATGCGGCGCCTCGCTGGCCTACCTGCAGGGCCAAGTGCGGCTGCAGCCAGGCCAGTCGCTGAAAGGCGGCGCCTACGAGGTCGCACAGGCCCTGACCCAGGGCGGCATGGGCGCTCTGTACCTGGTCAAGGACAGGGAAGCCTTTGAAAGGCCGCGCGTCCTGAAAGAGATGCTGGATTATGTCGATCCAGCCGACTATCCCGACCGGTCCACCTACGAGCAGGCCGTCCAGCGGGCCAACGAGCGTTTTGAGGAAGAGGCTCGCATCCTGGCCAGCCTCCACCACGCCGGGATCCCGGCCATCATCACCTACTTTACCGAGTCGGGGCGCAACTATATCGTCATGGAGTATGTGGAAGGCGATGATCTAAACGAGGGCCTGACCCACATCGATGGCCAGGGCCAACTCGTTCCAGGCGAGCCCTATGCTATCAAGGATGTGGTACGCTGGGGCATCCAGGCCTGCCAGATCCTGGAGTACCTGGAAAGTCGACAGCCTACCCCCGTCATCCACCATGACATCAAACCGGCCAACCTTGTCCTGGACCAACACACAGGCGACATCCGTCTGGTGGACTTTGGTACAGCTCAGACGCGCTTTGTGAGCGATCTGGACCCACAAGTCGCCCTGAAAAAGGCCAGCGTTTTTGGCACCATGGGCTACGCTCCGCCGGAGCAGTACCAGGGCAAGTCGGTGCCCAAGTCGGACGTCTATGCGCTGGCGGCGACGATGTATCATCTGCTGACAGACGACGACCCCCAGAACCATCCCATGTCCTTTCCCTGGCCGTCCTCGCTGGGCAGTTCGCTGGCGCGGGTCCTGGCCAAAGCTGTGGAACCCGATCCTCAGAAGCGCAGCACGGCGGCTCAGTTCCGTCAGGGCCTGGAACTGGGTCTGAAGGAACCTGGAACCAGGACACCCAAAGACAAGGCTGGCGACTATCGCGTGGTCCTGGCCTACGTTCCCGACCAGATGATCGAACAGACGGTTGAAACTCTGCAGATCGAGCTGTCCATGACTGAAGAAGAAGCCACGATGAAAACCCTCTCTGCGCCCACGACAGTGCTGAACAGTACCTCGTACAATGCTTCGCAGACGGTCGTCTCCCAGCTCCAGGCGGCGGGTCTGGGAGCCAAGTTGGTGGAGGTGGACGAAGGTTACTCGCGTTCGCTGGGACCGGGCACTCTGCGCCAGTACCTGACAAACCGCGGAGAGGTTAAAAAACTGGTATCCACCAGGTTGAGCAAAGACCGGCACTGCCACTGCTACGTATGTGGCCACGACTGGACCGCACCCAGGACGCGGGGCCGCCGCCCTCCCTCCGAGTGTCCCCAGTGTCACTCCAATCAGTGGAATCTGCGCCGGGTTCTCAAGTGCCGCGTCTGCGGCCACGAGTTCGCCCACGCCGACCACGAGCTGCCGGCCAAGCAGCTCTTTCCCGCCTGCCCTGCCTGCGGCACCCTGGACTGGTTGTCCCGCGACGAGCCAGTACTCCAGATCAAAAACAGCACGCAAAATCTCGGCACGGTACGCTTGGGCCAACCCAGGTCGGTGGCCGTCACGATCAAGAACCGGGGCAAGGGCGTCCTACGCGGGATCATCCGCGGCCGGGAACCCTGGCTGCAGGCCAGCAGGAGCTTTAGTGGCGAGACAAAGCTCACCATCCCCATTGATACGTCGCTCTTGAAAGGCGAGCAGCGCTACCAGGGCATGCTGGACGTCCTGAGCAACGGCGGCGCCCAGCGGATCCAGGTGGAATTCCTGGCACAGACACCAGAGAGGGTCCGAGTCTCACCCGCCGCCCTGGACTTTGGACAAGTAGACGCCCAACCGGGGTTCTACACATTGCAGGTGACAAACAGTGGTGGAGGCAGGCTTCAGGGCACAGTCACAGCCAGCCAGCCCTGGCTCAAACTCTCCAGCAATGCAATCTCGGGCAATGCCGTCAAGCTGGCCGTCGTGGCCCGGCCGCTCGAGATGCCGGCCGGGCAGACCGCGAGCGCTGCCATTCGGGTGGCCACCAATGGCGGGGAGGTGACCATCCCCGTACAGGCTCGGGCCCTGCCAGCCAAGCTTGGGCTATCGCCGCAATCCCTGGAGTTTAGGGAAGTGCAGCCCGGAGAGAAGCGAAGCCTGGTAGTCAAACTGGAAAACCGAGGGGCGGGTCTACTCGAAGGCCGGCTCACGTCCTGGCCAGAATGGCTCCGCCCGAGCAAAGACCGCTGGTCAAGCAACGCCTTTGACCTGGCCGTGGAGCTTGACAGCCGGCCTCTGGCCGATGGCGTGGATCGGAAGGGAGTCATCCGCTTCACCTCCAACGGGGGCGACGTCGACCTGCCTGTGCGGGCCACCGCCCTGGGACCCACGCTGACGGTACAGCCCTCAGCCGTCTACCTGGGCACGGTGGCAGCCGGATCACGGCGGAGAGTCAAGCTACGCCTGACCAACACCGGCAGCGGCGCGCTGACCGGTACCGCCCAAAGTACTTCAGCCTGGCTGCACCTGGAGTCGAACCGGTTCTCCGGCAAGCGTGCCACCCTCAGCGCCCGGCTCCAGACCAAAGGTCTCGCACCAGGAAGCTACAGCGGAAGCATCGAGATAGAAAGCAACGGGGGACAGACCTCGGTGGTGGTCCAGATGCAGGTCGCCGACCCAACCGGTCCGCACGCCAGGATCACAAGCTTACTGGGCCGTTAGGCCCAGAGGCGTGGCGGTCAGATCTCGGGCAGCAGCTCGGAGATCTGGCCAGGACAGACAAGTTGCCATTTACTCAAAGATCCAAATGGCGTTACAATGGTAGCGTTCCGGCTCAGTTGAGACTTGGATTCTGTGCTGTCTTTTCTAGAGATCCTCACGCTTGAGTCCCGTGGAAACCCCCATTGCCTGGTTGTGAGATAATCGGAGGAGAACAATAAAGATCGACTATTCCCGCGAGAACGTGATGACCCTGGACCCGACGACGCTGCGGGCCATGATCGTTGAGCGCACCCACCACACGGTCGAGATCCAGCTCTGCGATGCGCTGGCCAAGGGTGAAGCCATGTCTCCGAAGCGGGGCGACAACGTGCGTGAACTGCTGTCCATGTGGCAGGAACGCGGCCTGCCGGTGGATCCGGACGCCCCTGACTGGGCCTGGGTACATGCCCTGCTGGACATGGCGGAGCGGTTGGGCCAGGGTGAAGCGGTGACGCTGTCCGATTTTGCCTGGCAGCCCTTCGACGAGAGCAGACGGGAGGTTTGCGCCCAGCTCATCCACCAGCGGCGTTCGGTGCGGCACTGGACCCATGAGCGGGTGCCGGATGGGATGATCGACGAGATCATGCAGGCTGGATTGTGGGCACCCCACGGCTGCAACCTCTGCTCGTTGCGCTTCCTAGTAATCCGCGAAGAGAATGCGCCCGGGCTCTTTCGGGGAAGCGACATTCCGGGCGGTCCGGTGCATATCGTCGCCTGCCAGGATCGCCGTGCCTACTATGCCCAGCCAGGCTACGTGGCCCATCCGGATATGCTGGAGCGTAACCGTCTGCTAGACTGCGGCGCCGCCATGCAGAATATGGTGCTCATGGCCCATGCCCTGGGGCTTGGCGCCTGCTGGCTCACCTTCCGTCTCGACATGGTACAGCGACTCTGCGAGCATTTTGAGCTGGATGATGAGATAGAGATAGTGACCTACCTGGACATCGGCTTTCCCGCCGAGACGCCGATGCCCCCAGGCCGGATGGCCTTGGCGGAGACCGTTATCGCCCGGGTATAGATGGGGGGCATGCCATGGGTAGATGGTCGAGAACTAGCAGGCACATTCCGGCCAGACCTGGTTGGGCTGTGTTCCTGTTGCTCGTCGCACCGCTACTCTCCTGCACACCGCTAGTCGCCAGCCAGAGGATCAGGGATCGTGTCCCGCAGGTGGACACTCATCTGGACCGGCTGGCCCAGCAGGGACAGTTCAGCGGCTCCGTCCTCGTGGCCCAGGGCGGAGAGATCCTCCTCAGCAAGGGCTATGGCTGGGCCGACAAGGAGAACAGCGTGGCCAACAGCCCACAGACCAAGTTCCGCATCCACTGGCTCACGATGCCCTTCACAGCCACGGCCATCCTCATGCTGCAGGCGCGGGGGCAACTGGACGTCCTGGACCCCATCTGCGACTATGTCCCGGACTGCCCCGAGTACTGGCGAGGGATCACTATCCACCATCTTCTGACCCACACCTCGGGCCTGTCCGACTGGATCCAGCCCTGGCACGGCGAGTCTGACAGGCCGACCAACTCGCTCCAGCTCATCTCACGCTTCAAGGACAAGCCACCCTACTTTGGCCCGGGAGAGGACCTGCGGTACAGCGCCAATGGCTACCTCGTTCTGGGCCACATCATCGAGAGCGTCTCGGGAATATCGTATGAAACCTTCTTGCGTCAAGAGGTTTTCGAGCCGTTGGGTCTGGCGAATACGGGCTACGAAACCAGCAACCAGCTAGCTGTTGGTTACAAGCGCTTGGGAATCAGGGCGCCAATCCCCGACCTCCTCTTTCAGTATTCGGCCGGCGGGCTCTACTCGTCTGTGGGAGACCTCTACCGCTTTGAACGAGCGCTGCACAATGAACAACTTGTCCCCCGGGAGTATCTGAACATGATGTTCACCGGATACGCCAGAACACCCAGCGTGGACATCGAAAAGGCCGACTATGGCTATGGCTGGTTCATCGGCCGCATGCTCGACCGTCGGGTCCTGGCCCATGGCGGTCAGATCGGAGGCTATACCTCTTTCTGGATTCATTTTACGAAGGAGCAGGTGACGATAATAGGCCTGCGCAACTATGGGCTGGATATCTACGATCGCCTGGAGATAGAGGTGGCCCAGATGCTCTTTGGCGAGGATTGATGCAAACGATAGTTGGTGCTCCAGACCCGATAGACTGTCCGAAGCTCTTCAGGGTTGAATCTCCTGACCACGACGGTATACTGGGGCTTCTTCGCCGGCCTATGGCCGGAAAACACTGGTTCGTGCCCAGCGGAGGCTGCAAGACAATGCGGGCTGCGGCTAATGGCGCCGGCACAAACCAGATAGAGGAGAACGCGTTCAATGTTAAGGATCATGTTGATTGTTCTGGCCGTGATACTCGCCCTGGTCCTGCTGTTCTGGTTCATCGTCCTGCCCTGGAGCCACCGCCGCGGCGCTACCGATGAAGAGGTCAAAAATCCCCTGCCTGGGGATGAGTTGGTGCCGGATCCCAGGACGGGCTACACGCAGGCCATCACCATCAACGCTCCGGCGGCCAAAGTCTGGCCCTGGCTGGCGCAGCATGGCTACATGCGGGCGGGCTTTTACAGTCACGAGTGGGTCTACCAGCTCATGGGCAGCAATGACTATTACGAAGGCACGCGGTCGGCGGATCGGATCATCCCCGAACTGCAAGACCTAAAGGTGGGGGACTCGATCAAGATCAATGCATACTCGCCCTTCGAGGTCGTGGACCTGGAGCCGGCGCGGCTTCTGGCACTACTGGCCCGCTCCGACCTGGAAACTGGCGAGACCTTCGAGCTTTCTGGACCGGCGCCAGCCAGGTACATGAATCAGAGCTGGGTGTACCATCTGCAAGAGATCGACGAGGATAGTACTCGGCTCATCGTCCGCTGGCGCGGTGACTATAGCCCCAGCTTTGCCAACTCCTTGTTCTTTCGGATGTCGGTTGAAGCCGGGGCCGTGCTGATGCAGTACAAGATGCTCCAAGGCATCAAGGAGCGGGCGAAGGGGGAAGCACGCTGAATTCCTCTGATTCTCAGTTCGCTGTAGCTCCATCATTCCGTCGGATCCAGCACGCGCCCGGCAAAGAGGATGGAGCCCGACTGAATGTCGCGAATGAAGAAAATAAAGGGCCGGTCTACCCGGACCTCCACCGGTTCTGAGGGCATGGCCGACAGGGCCATACCCACCGCCGTTGCCGCGGCCGCCTCGGTGCCCTGCTCGTCCACCGCCACGAAGGCCTTGTGGATCACGGCGCTGATGAAGAGATCGCGCTGGCCCGTCATCCCTGAAAAGTCGGCCGCGTCGGAAAAGGCCAGCGGCATGCCCATGTCCGCCAGCGTGTCCCCCAGACTGAATTCGTCGTCGAACTCGAAGCGGGGCATGGTCAGGTCAATCTGCTGGTAGCCCGAGCCGTCCAGCGCGGATTCGACGACTGAGGTGTCCAGCGCCGCCTCAAAAGTCTCGAATCCCCCCTCGTCGGGTAGCAGCATGACCATCGACAGCTCGCTCCCGCTGTAGGGTAGCTCCACAAGCTGGTAGCCATCACCCCGGGCATAACCAAAGGTATCGCTCTGGCGCATCAGCGGCACCGTCACCGGCTCACCGTCGACGGGGTAAAACGGGCCATCCGCTGTGGCCGTCTCCTGGAATGGCTTGGCCCAGGCCGCATTAAAATAGATGGCATTGGTCAGCACCAGCCGGGTGGTGGCATCCAACACACCAGGTGGGATCAGGTTCTCGATCCGGCCCTCTGTCTGCTCGCTGACCCAGTCGTTGATGGTCGACCGGGCCGCCCCAGCGCCGGCAAAGTCTACGAGCCGCATGCCGGCGCCATAGTTGCGGGCCAGCAGGTCCAGGAACTCGGGCAGGAAGGGGTAGCCCGTCTGGCCCCAGAGGGCGTTGGCGATGTTGAGGCGGAAGCCTTCCCCATCCAAACCAGCCGCCCCTTCGCCTCGCTTGGCCAGCTCTTGATCCAGGCCGTTGAAGGCCGGGTGCAGCCACTCCTGGGGCAGGCTGAAGCGCAGCGTATCGGCCATCTGGGACTCGGTCTCCCCGCGAGCACCAGCGTAGGTCATGGCCAGCGCCACAGAGATGCTGTAGGGCGAGAAGAAGAGATTGCCCTCTTCTCCACGCAGTTTCTGGTATAGGTCAAAGGCGAAGGCACTGTTGCCTGTCGCCAGCATTTGCAGGTCGCTCTCCGGCACCTGGGGCGCAGCCTCACGCTCGCCCTGGGGCGGGACAGACTCGGTCACGTTTCCCATTGCATCCACTTTTCCCTCCCACTGGAATCCCGTTGCCGGGTCGCTGACCAGGACGGTATAGACAACATATTGTGGAGCCACGACGGGCATCGATACCTGGACCGTGCCATCCCAGGTAGCGGACGTGTACTCGACTGCATGGGAACCGACCAGCTTCTCGGGGGTGACCACCTGCTCGTCCCAGTTGGGATCCCGTAGCACATCCAGTCCGTACTGCTTGTACAGGTAGGCAAGGGCGGCGTCCCGACCGCGGGCGGGATCGGGCGCATCCACCAACCCGGGAGTTGGACCGGCCGGTTCGGAGCTTGGGCCGGAACGCACCGGCGTGGCCAGTGGCAGGGTAGGCTTGGGAGTCACTACAGCCTCTCGCGCCGGGATGCATGCACTGGCAACCAGCGGGCCCACCACCAAGATCAACATCAGCCTAAGCAGTTTCCTGTTCATCTTCTATCTCCTCGAGTTCTCGCACCTTCGATGCCATGCATTTGGCGTCCTGCATACTAGACGCATCGGTGCCCACGTTGGTTCCCCGCGGCACACGGCTCCCAGTGCCGCGCCTTGGGTGCTTTTCGCGCCCTTTCGTGACCTTCGCGATCCAGATGTTGCACCGCGCCCCCAGCGCGCACCTCCACGCGGTTTTGGTCTCGATGAGGTCGCCTCCAAATGTCGGGCGTACCTTGGTAAACGACCGGCCAGGCTCGATACCAAGACACTTGTACCTTTCCCGGCTTTGTGGTATCATTTACCCACATCATGCTCAACAGTCGCCTCCATGACGCCTCTGAAAAGAGGCACAAGAGAAAGGAGAATAGTCGCACAGCCGGCCGCATCCAGCAGTCACACACAAGGAAGGAGACAGATCATGATCGCTCAGTCTCTCACCGTTCTCAAGAGCTTTGGTCTTGTGACGGCCCTCGTTGGCCTGGTTTTCAGCTCCCAGATCAGCGCTGCAGCCAGCGGTGGCGTGTTCAATCCCATCCAGTCCGCGCCTTCGCCCGAAGAGCCTCCCGCGGCCCAGTTGGCTGAGCCAACTGGGCCCAACACCCCGCTCATCGGCTGTGGCGAATCAGCAGGCGACTCCTGGACCAACTCAACAGACACTTTCAGCACCGTCCGAGAGTGCAGCCTCACAGTGCCCGACGATGGCCTCGTCTTCATCTCCACGGATGCCAGTGTGGCAAACAGCGGCGACGGCAGCCGCGGCGAGTTCGACGTCTCTATCGACAGCACGACCAGCGGAGTTGGCGCTCCACGTTGGGTCGACGTCCGTGACGACGGGAACGGAGGCCAGCGAATGGTCCTGGCCCGTACTGCTACTGTGCCCCTTGCTACTGGCAGCCACACCATTCGCCTGCTGGGCCGGAGCCTCTTCCCACCAGACACGGTACACCTGGAAGACTCCTCGCTGTCCGCCATCTTTGTTCCGGACTCCAGCGATCTGTTGGTTTGTTATGACAATGCTAGTGAATGGTCAACCTCGTCCTCTACCTACGGCGGCATCCTAAAGTGCTCGCTCAAGGTTCCCGAGAATGGCTGGGCCTTTATCACCGCCGATGCCACGGTCCGGTGGCAACAACTCGACCAGGATCTGGAACTGGCCTTCGACTTTGACGATGCGACTAGCCCTGAGGGGGCTACCCGTTTTATCGGCGCGCACACCGGCACCTGGTCCTTCTCCCCGGCTGCGCTCTCTCTCCTCAAACCCGTGAAGAAAGGTGATCGTATCTTCTATCTCGTTGGCCGGCGCGACCA
This sequence comes from uncultured Chloroflexia bacterium, assembly GCA_963700285.1. Taxonomy (GTDB): domain Bacteria; phylum Chloroflexota; class Anaerolineae; order JAAYZQ01; family JAAYZQ01; genus CAWANP01. The sequence goes on from CAVOXA010000014.1 coordinate 370,117, forward strand.
GGGCGCTGGGCAGATCGACGTCTACCACCCAGCCCTCAACGTCATCTACATCCCATCGGCCAGTGCTTATGCCCTCACCTGTGGCGCATCCGATACTGATCTCTGGTCGCATACATCCAGTACCTGGAAGGAAATCGCCAAGTGCAGCCTGCCCGTTCCCACCGACGCCTGGGCTTTCGTTTCGGCCAGCAGCTCGGTGAACTATTCGGACGGCCCCTATCAGGGGGAGTTCAAGGTCAATATCGGCACCCTTGAGAGTACCTCCCGCGTGGTCAACATCTACGACAACGATGACTTTGGCAAAGACAACACGGTGGCAGCATCGCTGCTCAAGCCCATCGAGGCCGGTACGCATAGCTTCACGTTCGAAGCGCGGCGAGCGTCAGGAACGGCAACCATGCAGCTCTACCGCCCGACACTGACAGCCATCGTGCCGCTCTCCACACTGTACGCGCCGGTCCTGAGCACGCCGGCGGATGGCGCCACCCTCTGCTCCGGCCAGCCCACCTTCACTTGGAACGGCGTGGATGGGGCAACGTCGCACCAGATCCAGATCGACAACGATCCCACCTTCGGGTCGCCTGAGATCGACGAGACGGTTATGGGCGCGAGCTACACCGTCACTCCGGCCCAAGAGATCCTGGACGGCCGGCACCACTGGCGCGTACGGGGCCTGTCTCCGAGCCAGACAGGGCCCTGGTCGGCGGCATGGAACTTCTCGGTTGGCCCGCCGGTGGCGCCCACGCCCCAGTCGCCGGCCGATGGCGCGACGATAGAAGATACCACGCCGGAATTCCGCTGGTCCAGCGTTCAGGGAGGCACCGAATACCGCCTTCGAGTGGGCCGCGATGCCTCATTCAGTTCTGTCGCGCTGGACGTCAACGTGGCCGGTACGTCACACACGCCGGCAGCGGTACTGGCCAATGGCACATACTGGTGGATGGTCCAGGCCCACAACACCTGCGCCTGGGGTGATTGGTCCGCAACCTGGAAGGTAACCGTCGACGAAAAGCAACACTACATTTACCTTCCGCTGCTGTCGCGAGAGTCCGCCAGGCAGTATCACTCCCGGGTTTTGTTGCGATAGCGCCACCCTTGATGCTACGGGGAATGGAGAGAGCCATAGAGCAAGCAGCACAGATCGAGAGCAATTGCCAGACCTGCGGCATGCGCGCCCGGACTTACGGAGGCACAATGGAAATCGAACATGTTGCTATCTGGACCAGGGACCTCAAAGGGCTCAAAACGTTCTACGAAGCCTACTTCCAGGCCAAGGCAGGCGTAAAGTACTCCAACCCGGCCACCGGGTTGGAGTCCTACTTCCTTACCTTCCCCGCCGGCGCGCGAATTGAACTCATGTGTCTGCCGTCGCTGGTCCACCAAGCAGATGCACAGGAAGCTCCCTGGACCGGGTATGCGCACCTGGCCTTTTCCGTCGGCTCCAGAGAGGCGGTCGATACCTTGACTGCCCGGCTACGGGCAGACGGCCATCGCGTCCTGGATAACCCGCGGTACACCGGCGATGGGTACTATGAGGCCAGCGCACTGGATCCGGACGGCAACCGACTCGAACTCACAACTTGAGTACCCCTCCGGTGGGCCGTGTGAGGCGCAGATTGGACGGGTCCTGTCTGTCGGCTCTGGCCCCCGAAACTCAAGGCGGATGGGTTCGTAGCGGTGGAAGATTGCCCTGGAACCGATAGCACATCAAAGGATGGTCCAAGACGTCACACTCGCACCCTTTGCCCCCTTTCGGTGTTGAATGTACTGCGACCTGGATACTCAGGCAGCGAGTACCGAGCGTCAATCACCATGGGAGGGTACCATGCGCAAGCGAGTCGTGATTACCGGCCTGGGGGCCGTCACCCCGCTGGGCAATGATGTAGCGACCTACTGGGCTGGACTGATCGAGGGACAGTCTGGGGTTGGTCCGGTCACTGCTTATGATGCCTCTGACCAAAAGAGCCAGATCGCCGCGGAGGTGAAGGACTTGGACCCTGACGGGCGCCTCGGCCGCAAGCAGGCGCGTCGCACTGACCGCTTCACCCACATGGCCCTGATCGCCTCGGATGAGGCCATGGCCGATGCAGGCTTGGACCTCGACGGCGTCGGCAACGGCCATCACGTTGGCGTGATGCTCGGCTCCGCCATTGGCGGCCTGGGAACGCTGCTGGGCAGCCACGAGGTACTGCTCAGCCGGGGCCCAGGGCGGGTCAGCCCCCTGATGGTGCCAATGATGATGTCCAACGCGGCAGCCGGCGAGATTGCCATCCGCTATGGCCTCCACGGCCAGTCGCTCTCTGTTGCCTCGGCCTGCGCTACGGGAGCCAACGCCCTGGGCGAGGGAGCAGAGCTGATCCGCCGCGGCGTCGCGCAGGTGATGATCTGCGGCGGTAGCGAAGCGACGATGCACCCCCTGGCTCAGGCGGCTTTCGCCAATATGCAGGCTCTTTCAACGCGCAACGACGAGCCTCAGCGTGCCAGCCGCCCCTTTGACGCGGGTCGGGATGGTTTTGTCATGGGGGAGGGTGCCGGTGTTCTGATCCTGGAGAGCCTGGAACACGCGCAGCAACGCGGTGCGCGCATCTACGCCGAGCTGACCGGCTATGGCACCAGTTCGGATGCCTTTCACATCACGGCTCCCGACGAAGATGGACAGGGAGCCACCCTCTCGATGCGGCGTGCCCTCGACGGCGCCGGTCTCGCCCCAGAGGAAGTGGACTATATCAATGCCCACGGCACCAGCACGCCCCTCAATGATGCCATAGAGACGAAGGCCATCCGCACGGTTTTTGGCCAGCATGCCTACCGGGTACCGGTGAGTTCGACGAAATCGATGATCGGACACCTGCTAGGCGCGGCCGGAGCGGTGGAAGCCATCGCCTGCGTCAGGACGCTGGAGACGGGTGTGATCCACCCCACGGTGAACTATGAGACGCCCGACCCGGACTGCGACTTGGACTATGTGCCGAATCTGGCACGGGAAACGCACCCTCGCATGGCAATGTCCAACTCCTTCGGATTCGGCGGCCACAACGCCACGATCATCTTCTCGGCCTGGGAAGTGTAGGACCTTTCCAGGGACGCCACGCCGGAAACGGCTTGAGTTGGACGGAGCGGCTAGCCGGATTGCGCGCCCCCGTCGAACCGCTGGCAGTTTCACCTCCCACTGCTCACCGTCAGGGCAGATGCTCCAGAACAAAGTGCCTCTGGTGCAGGGCGGCGCGGTGGAAATGCACCCACAGCGAATCCCAGAACCCGGGTTTTGCCGCGCGCGCGGGCATCTGCGCCCAGTCCTGCAGGCTATAGCCATCCCACTCGACCGGCCCCTCGAGGGCGGATTGCCGCCAGGCCAGCTCGTCGTAGGCATATGCCTCCGGGTGCGGTTCAAACAGGTAGCCGAAGGCCTGCTGCCAGCGCTGGCAGCGCTGGTTTACGTCTCTTGCCTGGAAGGCCCGATATGCGGGCAGCGTGAGATGGTCGCCCCAGCGGGGCTGCCGGCCCTCCTCGGCCAGAAGCCCTTCGATCTGGGAAGAAATCTCGCTCCAGGGGATCGGGTCCTCGCCGCCAGCCTTGTCCATGGCCAGCAGGCGGTCGTAGATAGTCTCGCCCGCCTCCAGAAACAGCTCGACGTTGTCACGCTCGATGGGGCGCGGCGGCTGACCGAGATCGCACTTCCAACGTTGAAAAGCCAGGTCCGGAAAGTAGCCCGCCTCGCCGTGGCCGATGAAGGGCAGCGCGTCAAAGAGTACGTTTTCCACTTTCAGGTGATCCCACGCTCCCGCCTCCCGGTCATACAAGTGGATTGCCTCCACGTTGTTCTCTTCCCGGCACTCCCATCCGGAAAAGTCTTGGTGAGACCAGGTGTCGGCATAGGTGTGCAGCGCCACACCGATCCGGCACAGGCGCCGCTCGCGGTGTTCCAGGGGCTCGGTGGCGGCCTCCGCCAGCAGCAGACGGGAAAAATCGGAATCCGATCCCGTGACAAAGGTAAAGCCCTCCCCATAGTCCGGGTCAAAGGGCGACAGGGGCAAAAAGTGGAAGGGGATCCAGACCCGTTTCTGCGCGTCCCAGGTCAGGGAATGGACCGTCTCCAGGCCGAAATAGGAGGTACGTACCGGATCAAAGTGGGGACCTGCCACATCGTCCCTGAGCTTGAACACCCCCGTCTCTGTCGCATCGTCCACGTACTGCGACGCGTAGGCCAGGACCAGGGCATCGGCAGCGGCAAAGCCCGCGGCCCGGGCCAGTATGCCGATGCAGTAATAGTGAAAATCTCTTTGCATGGCCCCCTCCTCATTCAGTCTCGGTGCTGCGCTGCCGAGGGTCAGATCCATCTGCTCTCACCAACCATTTTATCGGTACACCGCAATGGATCCTTACAGGCTCGGGCGAATCCGTGATTCCCCGGCCTGCGACCAGAAGATGGTGGTCACGGACCAGCGCGGAGCTAGGTCTTGCGGTCTACTGATCATACTTCCGTGGAAAACGCAACGCAGATAAGTGCAATGCAGCCAGACGGAAAGGCTCTTGAGCCTGGCGTCAGTCCTTCCCTGCTACGGACACCGGGCACGCTTCTACGTGCAGGAACTTGCGGCACTCCTCGTCCGTCAGCGAGCGGGTGACTCGCGATTCGGCCAGGGCCACCAGGTCTTTGAGGTTCAAGGCATACACGCTCACCTTCTGCCCCCCGCCAGTCGAACCCGTGGCCAGCCGCGCCCCATCGGGGCTGAAGGCTACCCAGGCCAGGGAGTCCTGACCGGAAAGCGTCAGCCGCTCCTGGCCAGTGTCCATGTCCCAGACCTTGGCCGTCCCGTCGAAACTGGCCGTCGCCAGACGGGTACCATCTGGGCTGAAGGTCAGACCAGGGGAAAATGCCGCATGGCCCGACAGAGTAAACAGCACCTGGCTTTCTGCGTCTGAGGGGTGATCTGTATCGGCGATATCCCAGACCAGCGCCGTACCATCGGCGCCGATCGCTGCCAGGCGCCTGCCGTCCGGGCTGAAGGCAATGTTCGCCAGACTGCGCCCAGCATCCAGCGCCTCCAATTCCTGGCCCGTAGCCGCGTCCCAGATCCTTGCCGTCCAGTCGTCCGAGGCCGTTGCGATATGGGTCCCATCGGGGCTATATGCCGCGCCCTGAACCCAGCTCCCGTGGCCATGCAGGGTGAACAACTCCTGGCCTGTGCGCGTATCCCACACCTTGGCCGTTCCATCCGCGCTGGAGGTGACCAGGCGGGCCCCGTCCGGGCTGAAAGATGCTTGAAATACAAAACCCGTGTGACTGGGTAGAGTGAACAATTCATGACCGGTCGAAGCGTCCCACAGTTTCGCGGTCGTGTCCCAACTAGCCGTGGCCATCTGCTTGCCGTCGGGGCTAAACTCGGTCCATCCCGCAGCGATTTCGGGGTGGCCGTCCAGGGTCAGTAAAACCTGGCCGGTCGTGCTGTCCCGGATGGCGACTGTGCCGTCGGACTGGGACGTGGCCAGGCGCAAGCCGTCGGGGCTGTATGCGGGTGCGGTACCATCGACCAGCGTAAGCAGCTCTCTTCCCGGAGCCAGGTCCCAGATCCGGACTGTCACGTCCTCACCCGCGGTGACCAGGCGCTTGCCGTCCGGCGTAAAGGCCACATCATCCACCAGTCCGGAATGGCCCGCCAGGGTAAGCAGTCTGCGCCCGGTAGCGGCATCCCAGACCCTGGCCGAGCCATCCTGGCTGGCGGCCACGATCCGCGCGCCCTCCGGGCCAAAGGCCGCAGCCCGCGCCGGCTGTCCGTGGTCGATGCTAACCAACGGCTCCGTCGCCCTAGATCCTGGCTCAACGTCCCACACTTTCACCCAGCCATCATAGCCAGCCGTCAACAGGCGCTGTCCGTCAGGGCTCAGGGCGATATAGATCTCGCCCGTATGGTCGGAAATAACCCGCAGCAGTTCACCCGTCCCAGCATCCCACAACCTGGCCGTGCCATCGGTGCCGGCCGTCACCAGTCGTTCACCATCTGGCGTAAAGAGGACACCGATGACGCCGCCAGGATGTACGCTGCCGGCCCGTATCTCGTCGGCATGGCCCGTCAGAACGAGCAGTTGTTGGCCGGTGGCGCTATCCCACACCCTGGCCGCCGGATCAGCCCCGGCGGTGGCCAGACGCTTCCCGTCCGGGCTGAAGGCGAGGCCGCTCAGAGGAGCGCCATGATCGATGACGAGCAACTGCTGGCCGGTGGCGGCATCCCAGACTTTCGCGGTCTGATCGTCACTGGCTGTCGCGATACGGGCACCATCGGGGCTGAAGGCCAGGCCAAAGATAGAGATACCTCTGTGCTCCGTGGCAAAACTCAACAGTTCCAGGCCTGTCGCCGCGTCCCATACCTTCACGGTCCCATCGTCGCTGGCCGAGGCCAGACGGGTCCCATCGGAGCTAACGGCGACGCTTTCGGGCATTTTCACGTGGCCGGTTAGCGTCATCAACAGGTGCAGTTCCGGGATCGACTCGTGCAGGGCATTCTCCGCCTCCAGCGTGTAGGCTTCCGACAGTCCCTGCAGGGCCAGCAACACGCTGCGCTCCGGGTCGGCGTCCAGATTGTTGATGGCCGCCGCCGCCAATTCGCGTGAGGTGGCGACACGGGCTTGCTCCTGTGCCTGCTGCTGCTGCCAAATCGCAACCACTGCCGCCGCTGCTGCCAGCAAAACCACCACCGCCAACACTCCCGCCAACCGGCGGAATCGCCCGGTGGCCATGGTCTGCTCTTCGGCCCGCCTCCTCTCCGTTTCAGCTACCTTTTGCGCTGCTTCAAGCTCTCGCTGCCGCTGGGCTTCCCGCTCCTCTTGTTCGCGCCGGGCTATCTCCTGTGAAACCTGCAGAAACTCGCTCTCCAGAGGGTTCAGGTCCCCGGCGTGCCCCTCAGCCCACTCGCCGGCCGCCACCAGCCGAGTACCCCGGTACAGCTCGCCCGGCTCGCGGTCCAGCGCTTCCCAGTCCAGCGCCGCGCTGGTCAGATGGCGGTGGATGCGCAGGCCCTCCCGGTCCTCATCCAGCCAGCCGCGCAACGCCGGCCACTCCCGGATCAGCGCTTCGTGGGCTACCTCGACGGTGTCTTCGCCTACCGTGATGAGCCGGGCATCGGCCAGGGTCATGAGCACCGACTCTACGACCGGCTCCTCCTCGGCCGTCCGCACCAGCTCTTCTGGCGCTACGCGGCGCCGCGTGTCCTGAGTCCCCTCCTCTCCCAGCTCTGTCAGCCGCAGAAAGATATTGTGAGCGATAGCTTGTTCGTCAGGAGAAAAGTACCCAAAGACCCTGTCAGCCGTCTGGGCAATGGCTCCCGCCACCCCACCCGAGGCCGCGTACCCCGACAGGGTAAGCATCCGCCCCCGCCGCTGCCCCCACGTCTCCAGCAGGGCGTGGGACAACAGTGGCAGAGCCCCCGGCTCGCCGGCCACATCGTCCACGATGGTGTCGGCCAGGCCCGGCTCCAGGCACAAGCCCACGCGCTCCGCCGGCCACTCGACGGCCTGGCGCAGCCCCACCTCATCCAGCGGCCCAACCAGCACGCTATCCGCCAACCGCGCCGCCAGCTCGGGATAGTCGGCGCAACGCCCGTAAAAGTCGGCCCGGATGGTCGGCACCACCACGGTCCGGCCCTGCTCCGCCTCTACAGCGTGCAGCAGCGCCTTGATGAATGCGCGGCGTTCCGTCGCACTCCGGCACAGGGCAAAGATCTCCTCGAATTGGTCGACCACCAGGAGCAAGCGTACGCCCCGCGGCTCATCCGCCAGCGCCTGCTTCACCGCCAGGTGCATGGCCTGGGGCCGTGCCTGCAACGCCTCATGCAGGGCGCTGGCTTCGACACCCCGCAGCAGCGAGACCCGGACCGCCAATTCCTCCAGCGGATGGGCGCCAGGGGTCAGGACCAGCGTCCGCCACGCCTCGCTGCCCGGCAGCGCATTCCCCCAGATAGCTGGCAGCAACCCGGCTCGCACTACCGACGACTTGCCGCTGCCCGACGGCCCCACCACCGCCAGGAAGCGGGTCCCCGCCAGCCGGGCCGTCAGCTCGGCCACCAGCACCTCCCGACCGTAAAAGTACTCCGCATCTTCGGCTTCGAAAGCCGCCAGTCCCTTGTATGGGCAGGGCACCTCGGCCGGAGGCAGCAACAACTCCTCTTCAACGACCATTCCGGTCAGCGGCACAGAGACCGATACCTGTTGGCGCTGGAGGATGAGGTTGGTCTTGACCAACTGCTGCCGCTGCAGATCGAGCTGTTCCCTCTGCATGGCCAACTGCAGCCCCTGCCGGGCCCGTACCTCCGCCAGCGCCTCCTGCAGATCGCCCAGCATCCAGCGGAACTCACCCAACTGGCTGCCCAGGTCGCCCAATCCCCGAGCCAGAACTGCCTTCACGTCCTCGGAAGCGGCCATCATGGCCGCTTCCACACCGTGCACCGCTTGGAGCAAGCGGCTGGCACCCGCTTGCAAGGCCAAGGCCACAGGCCCATCGCCTTCCCACTCCTGTTGCAGTTCGGCCTCCAGTAGCTGCCGGAGCTTCTCAGGTTCGGCCTCCTGCCGACGCAGCACAAAACCAGCCAGAAATTCGGCGAGGGCCGCCGCCCCTAGATCGTGAAGCACCCCCACATTCCCTGCCAGCGCCGGAGATTCTGGCGACAAGTCACCAAGGACCGCGGGGAGCAGAGTGGTGCTCACCAACCCCACCACCAACCTCTCCGGTTCCAGGGCCGCTAGCCGATGACCCTGCCGGCCTACCATCTCGCTGATGGCGCGCCCTGACAGCGAACGAGGCGGAGGAAACTCGACCTGCGGCAACTCGGGATGGAGCAACTGGTAGATCTGCTGCGGGGCGCTCACATCCTTTAGCAGATGCTCACCTAGATCCAACAAGCTTGCCTTCTGGGGGAGGGGTGCAATCTTGGTGACAGCAGGGGTTAGGAGGATCTGTCCGCCCCAGGCCGCGGCCATGATCCGCGCCGTACAGTTCACTGGTGGACCATAGTAATCCCCGCCAGTACTGCCCGGTGCAGGGTGCAACTCTGCCTCGCCGGCGTGGAGCCCCACCCGGATACGCAGCCCGCCGATGGCGCCCCATGCTTCCTCAGCGAACCGCTTCTGCGTTTTCAGGGCACAGGCCACCGGCTCGCCCGCTTCAAAGGCCGCCGTCACGCCGTCGCCGGTGTGCTTGGTGATCCGGCCGCCGCTGGCCCGGATCTGCTCCTGGAGGATGGCATCGTGCCGGGCAAGGACTGCTCCCATCTCCGCAGTGTGGCTCTCCCAAAGCCGGGTCGAGCCTTCGATATCGGTGAAAAAGAAGATGGGCATGTCCCACACCCCTTTCCTGTCTGCGGCGCCGAGAACCATGCGGGACTGCGAGAGTGCTATCGAGCCGTGGCCCGCCGATCACTGTTCACGTGGGACCAATTGTAGCACATATTCCGCCTTACGTCAACGCATCCATACAGATGACGAGCAACGGATGAGAGTGGACCAGGACATCCAAGATTTCCCTACGCCGTGAGTTCCTTCATATCGCGATACGCTACCCGCAAAGGGGATGCCGATTCGTGCGCGCAGGTGCTGGGCTGTGGTCCAGCACGAGCGTTTTCGCACAGTCTCGAGCAAATGGTAAAGTTTATGGAAACAGGAAGGCATTCCGCCAATTTAGGTGCAATTGCCCTCGCGCAGCCACCGGCCGATCTTGACACGGAACCGACTCGTGGTACAATTAGCCGCAAATCCTGGGTAGCAATGGGTACCCGCCGGCAACCGGGAGGTTGTAGATATGACTAGTGAAGAAACGGCGGAGGGATCCGTCGTTCAGGTTTCTGGGACAGGCCAAGCTGGTGCAACCAGCCAGCGTCCCTCACGCCCCCGAGGCCACGTCACCATCTTTGAAACCTGGTGCAAGGGCTGCGGCATCTGCATCGAGTTTTGCCCCAAAGGCGTATTTGAGGCCAATGGCCAGGGCCGACCCGTGGTGGTGCACGGAGAAGCGTGTACGGCCTGCCACTGGTGCGACACCCATTGCCCGGACATGGCCATCAGGGTGCGGCGGCTCACGCCAGAAGAAGTGGAAGAGCTGGAGGAGCTGGCCGAGCTGGCCGGGCTGGGCGCGCTGCCGGCCGGAGGTGAGCTGTGACCGCGCAGTTGATGCAGGGCAACCGCGCTTCGGCGCTGGGCGCGCTGGCGGTCGGATGTCGCTTTTTCGCCGGATACCCCATCACCCCCTCTTCCGAGATCGCAGAGTTCATGTCCCGCCAACTACCCAGACTGGGCGGCAAGTTCATCCTGATGGAGGACGAGATCTCGAGCCTCGCGGCGGTGATTGGCGCCTCGGTGGGCGGGCTAAAGGCGATGACGGCCACCAGCGGGCCGGGCTTTTCGCTGATGCAGGAGAATATTGGCTACGCGGCCGTGACCGAGATCCCATGCGTCATTGTCAACGTGATGCGAGCCGGTCCCAGCACGGGACTGCCCACCAGCCCTTCGCAGGGCGACGTGATGCAGGCGCGGTGGGGCACCCACGGCGACCATCCCATCATCGCGCTGGCGCCGGCATCGGTGCTGGAAGCGTTTGATCTGACGGTGACGGCCTTTAATTTTGCGGAAAAGTACCGCAGCCCAGTCATTGTGCTGATGGACGAGGTAGTGGGCCACATGCGCGAGAAGGTAGATCTGCCCGATCCCGAGCAGGTGGTGAACGCATCCCGGGAGAACCAGGCCAAAGCCCTGGTACCCATCGTCAACCGCGAGATGCCCGCCGTGCCGCCGGAATGGTACGAGCCCTTTGGCAGCACCCCCTCGGACGTGCCGCCCCTGGCACCCTTTGGCGAGGGGTACCGCTTCCACGTCACCGGGCTACTGCACGATGCGCGGGGCTTTCCCACCGGGCGCCTGGACGAGATCCAACCCTGGATCGACCGCGTGTTTCGCAAGATCGACCGCAACCTGGACGAAATCGCCATGTGGGAAGCGGATGGCATCGAGGATGCCCGGGCCGTGGTCGTGACCTACGGCTCGACGGCGCGCTCGGCACGACAGGCGATCAAGATGGCCCGCGCCCGGTACGGGCGCAAGGTGGGATTGCTGCGGCTGAAGACACTGTGGCCCTTCCCGGAGAAGGCGGTGGAGCGGGCTGGCGAGCAGGCGCACCGGGTCATCGTGGCCGAGATGAACCTGGGGCAGATTGCTCTGGAGGTGGAGCGGATCGTTGGCCGGAAAAAGGTCCTGCGAGTGGGCCGGGCGGACGGTCAGATGGTCACGCCGCAGCAGATCTTGGACGCGATGCGGTTGTGAGACTCAGGTCTGGGACAGACTGCCAGATCCGTATTCGGTCTAACGCAATGATGGTTGGTAGTGGGTTCCCTTTGACAGGTCCTTCAAGGACTCGGGACATGCTTCAGCGCCCTGACAGGACAAGAATGCCGGGAAGAAAGACACTGATAGACTCTGACGGATTCATCGGGTAGCATTACACAAACGTCATTCTGAGCGCAGCGAAGAATCTCTTCTGCGCTTTTCGGGTGATTCCATTTGACAAGGTGGAGATTCTTCGCCTCCGCTGCGCTCCAGCTCAGAATGACATGATTGGGCTACTGAAAGAAGGTTGGAAGGTGAAGCGACACGATCAGGGGACGTACGAGTATCTCCGCCACCACAAGAAATTCCCGCACGTCTGGTGCGCCGGGTGCGGCATTGGCATCGTGATGGGCAGCATCCTGCGATCCGTGGAGAACCTGGAACTGAACCAGGACGACGTGGCCGTGGTCTCGGGCATCGGCTGCACGGGACGCATGCCAGTGTACATGGACTTTAACACGATGCACACGACGCATGGCCGGGCGCTGTCCTTTGCCACGGGCCTCAAGCTGGCCAGGCCGGAGATGGAGATCATTGTCATCATGGGCGACGGGGATGCGCTGGCCATTGGCGGCAACCATTTCATCCACACAGCCCGGCGCAACATCGATCTGACGGCCATCGTGGTCAACAACAGCATCTATGGCATGACCGGCGGCCAGTCGTCGCCGACGACGCCGCTGGACAGCTTTTCGGCCACCGCGCCCTATGGGCACATCGAACAGCCTTTTCCGATCTGCGACCTGGCCATCGCTGCCGGCGCGGCCTATGTGGCTCGCAGCACCGTATACCACGCCAACCAGTTGGACAAGCTCATCGAGCAGGCGATGCGCAAGCGGGGTTTCGCGCTGGTGGAGGCGGTCAGCTACTGCCACACGACCTTTGGACGCGCGAACGACATAAAGTCGCCCATCCAGATGATGCACCTCATGAAAGACAGCAGCATCACCATCCAGGCAGCCGAAAAGATGGGCGACGAGCTGCCCGAAGGAAAGATCGTGCGGGGCATCCTTCACGACGAGGACAAGCCAGAATTCACCGATCTCTATGACGACGTTATCGCACGGGCGCAGGGATCGCCGCTGCCGCGCAAGCGCAAAGTGCGCCGGGGTTGGACCTAGGGGCCAGGATGATGGAAAAGGATCGACAAGAAGCGCGAAGAGCACTGGATGACCGCTACGAGGTTCGCCTAGCCGGCGAAGGCGGGCAAGGCATGATCCTGGCCGGCGTGATCCTGGCCGAGGCGGCAGCGGTGCACGATGGATTGAACGCCATCCAGACCCAGAGCTACGGACCTGAAGCCCGCGGCGGGGCAAGCCGGTCGGAAGTGATCATTGCCAAAGGTGAGGTGGACTATCCAAAGGTGATGGCCGCTGACCTGCTGCTGTGCATGAGCCAGGAAGCGTGCGACCGGTTCTACGAGCAGGTCAAAGAGGACGGCATGATCGTCGTAGACTCGACCAGCGTCAGCCGCTTGCCCAGCCACAGAGCGGTGGCGGTACCCATCTCGCAACTGGCCCAGGAGGAGACGGGGCGCAAAATCACGGCCAGCATCGTAGCACTGGGGCTGGTCGCCGGACTGACCGGGATCGTCAGCCGCCAGGCGCTATCGGCGGCCGTCAACGACCGGGTGCCGCGGGGGACAGAAGAGATCAATATGAAGGCGCTGGAGGCCGGTTATGCCGCAGCGCAAAGATTGAAGCAAAAAGTGCCAGATCTGCCAATCGCCTGGTCGCAATAGACGGAAGGGCTTGCAGGCTCTCGGACCGGCGGCGATTGTGAAGCCGCCAGCACCAACGCTGTTTCACCCCCCAATCGCACCAGCCGGATGCCCAAGCGGGCGAGGATGAAGAGCTGCTGGACCAGCAGCACCAGAAGCCACCCATCGAGGCGCAGGTAGGGCATCGACCCCAGACGAAAGAGCGCGTGCAGGGCCGCCGCCAACAGGAGCGACAGCAGATACAGGCCGGCCACCGGCAGGGGGTGGCGGAAGACGAAGCGCAAGCCGCTGCCGAGGGCGCGGACGGCGCTCTGGGTGTCGCCAACGACGGCGGCGACACGGGCGTATTCCAGCAGAACCAGCCAGAAGGCCAGCCAGAGCCCTAGTCCGGCGACGAGCAGCCAGACGAGCCATTGGCCGACCGAGAGGGCGGCCACAATGAGGAGCACCCCCGGGATGAGACCGATGAGCCAGCCAAAGGCTTGTACCAGACCCAGGAGCAGAAAGGCGCCAAACCAATGCCAGCAGCCCCAGAGGAAGCGACGCCAGCGGAAGGGCTGGGGGGCCCCACCGCCGGTCAGTTGCGGGTCCCCGGCGTAGGTCAGGAGCAAGCCGCCAGTCAGGAAGGAGGCCGGCAGCCAGGCCAGCCAGGGCAGGGCTACGAGCGTGATGAGAGCCAACAAGAGCGCCTGCTGCAGGTCCGGTGCCAGGGAGGGTTCCGGGCCACCCTGGCCCAGGGCCGCCCTGGCATTGGGCGACATCAACGTCTCAAGCACCAACCAGGCATCCAGGCCATCGGCAGCCTGCCGAATCGCCGGACGGTGGCCGAGCTCGGAGACCAGGGACAGCGCCGGGAGGAAGGCCAAAAGCAGAGCGCCCAGCAGGTTGGCCGCGTACAAGATCAGCCACACCTGCCAGTAGCGCGTTGTGCGAGCCAGGCCCGCCCGGAAGGCCGACCAGGCACTCATGGCTACAGGCCTCCCAGGGCCAGCAGGACATTTTGAAGATTGTAAAACAAGCGCGTCACGAGTGCCAGCCAGGCCGATACCTCCAGCCGGCGGCTGAGGCCATTGTCTCCCCACTGTAGGTCGACCACTATTTTGCCTTCGGGGTCTATTTCGGCGCTGCGGAGTGGCGTGCGATCCAGGTAGCCAAAGATCCGCTCCCGCTCCTGCCCGTCCCACGGTTCGACAACCGTGCTGCCATCAACAAAGGTCACCCGTATCTCTGTAGGCACGATCAACTCACCCTGGCGGGCCACGGTGACGCTGTGCTCATCTACCCCTGTGACGGTGTAGTTCAACACACCCTCACCGTAGACCAGACCGTCAAAGAACCAGGCCAGGTCCTGGCCCGAGACCTGCTCGGCCACGGCTCGAAAGTCCTCGGTGGTGGGGTGGGCGAATTGATAGCGCTGGAAGAAGGTGCGCATCACCTCCAGCATCACCTCCTCGCCCAGGGTACGCTCCAAGGTACGCAGGGCCAGCGCCGGCTTGGCATAGGCGCCGACACTATACTCCATGCCGCCAAAGTCCCAGGCCGGCCGGTACATGGGTACCTGGGGGCTGCTCAGGTACTCGGCCCGCCGTAGATCCAGGCCGCCGATGCGGAGGTAACGACTATCGATGAAAGAGGTGTCCTCGCCATAGACGGCGTCCATGGCCCGAGCCGCCGAGTACTCGGTAAAGCCCTCGTCCAACCAGGGCTCTTCGGCCTCGTTGAAGGCGACCATGGACTGCCACCACTGGTGGCCGATCTCGTGGACGATGACCAGCTCTAACATGCGGATGGAGGGCAGGCTCATCGGCCCGGCGCACTCGCCAAAGGGATTCAGCGTCCCGGCTGTGACCAGGGTGGGATACTCCATCCCTCCGGCCCCCTGGTCATCGTCGGGCACATCGACCACCGTGAGGCGCTGGTAGGGGTACTGGCCGTACCAATTGCCAAAGTGGCGCACTGCCGCCTCGGCCGCATCGAGGGCTCGCTGTACCGACCATTCATGTTCCGGAAGGTAGAGATAGAGCACCTCGACACCGTCTACCTGGCGCGTTGCGGTCTGGAAATGGGGCGAGGCGGTCCAGGCGAAATCGATGACATTCTCAGCCTGGTAGCGCACGGTCTGGGTGCCGTCGCCATTGTCTGCGGTGGAAAGGGGCAGGCCCGTGCCGCCGGTGACATAGTTGCCGGGCAAGGTGATGGCCACGTCATAAGCGCCAAAGTCGGCATAGAACTCGGCGTTGGCGTGGAAGGGGTAGGCGTTCCAGGACCCATCCTGCCACACGCCCAGCTTGGGGAACCACTGGCCCATCATGAAAAAGTCGGCGGCGTAGCCGGTGCGGGCAAAGATGCGGGGCAGTTGAGCCTGGTACTCGAGTTCCACCTGCACGCGGTCACTAGGGGCAATGGGGTTGGGGAGGTCGGCACGGGCTAGCGTACCGTCCGCGATCTCTTCCAGGCTGAGGGGCGTACCGTCAGCCAAGCGGATGTCCGTCACCTCGATCCAGCCAGCATGTTCCGGGTACCAGCCGTAGCCACGATGGCCCATTCCACTCTCTTGCAGAAAGACGCTGTTCTCATCACGGAAGGCATTGAGGTAGAGATGGAAGACCAGGTCCGGTATGGGCTCTTTCGTGGTGTTGACGTAGGTGAGCACCTGGCGGGCGGTGAGGGCCTTGGCATCCACATCGAGGGCGACATCAATGGCATAAGAGGCGACGGGCAGCGATGGAGACGGGGCCGACACGGGGGCGTGGGGACTTGATATTCCGGCATAGGCGGGTAGGTCTGAAAAGAACAGGCCGGCCAGCACGGAAAGCAGCAGCAGGCAGGCCAAGAGAGCCACAATGCGAGATGCAGCCGGCCGGCGCGGGCCCTGGAAAGCGCCTATTCGGGCATCTCGACTATCTCTGACTCTGAACACCATGCACTGGATCCCTAACCGGTATTTCTATGCGGTGAGCATGACATAGTTGTCCTTGCGAGTTTATCTATGGCGCCAAGGCCCGCTCTAGGTGGAAGAAACTTGCCCTTGGGTAGTCGTCATCCTGAGCGGCAGCGAAGATGTTCCAAGTCCTCGAAGGGGTACTCGGACGGGCGCAAGTGAGATTCTTCACTCCGCTGCGCTGCGTTCAGAATGACATGAATTCAGTTTTTGGTAGTGATCCACTTGTTCAGCACGACAGGGTCCTTTTTCTGCTCATTTTTGCGTTTGGTATCTGGTCTCGGACCCGATGCGAGCGACTAGGATGCTCAAAGCCAGGGCGTGATGACCGTGCGGACCTCGCCACCAAAGAGGTGCAGTTGGTCCATCGCCGCATTGATGGCTCCGGCTTGCAGAGGAACCGTCCGCGTCACCACGTTCGACAGGTCGAGGGTCCCTTGTGCCACAAACTCGACCAGCAAGGGCAGCTCCCAGAGCAGATGGTCAGAGCAGCCAATGACCTCGGCCTCTTTGGCCAAGAGTTCACGATAGGAGTCTATCTTGAAGGGTTCAGCGGCGATGCCAACGATCACCGCCCTGCCCAGGACGCCCAGGGAGCGCAGGGCCTGCTCCATCGTCTCGGGCAGTCCGATGAGTTCCAGGGCTACGTCCACGCCCCTGCCGCCAGTGAGGCGTATGATCTCGGCCACGGGATCTGCTAACGCGGCGTTGACCGGGATGGCCCCGCAGTCCCGGGCCAGGTTGAGTTTTTCTTGGTTTATGTCAACGGCATAGACATGCAGCGCGCCAAAGGCCCGGGCCAGTTGGACGGCCGAAATGCCCAGCCCACCGGCGCCAAACAGGGCGACCGTTTCACCAGCTTGCAGCCGTGCTTTGCGCAGGGCGTGGAACGAGGTGGAGGATGAGCACATCAACACAGCACCTGCCTCAAACGATACCTCGTCGGGAAGCCGAACCGCGTTGCGGGCCGGTACGATGATGTATTCGGCATAGCCACCGTCACGATCCTTGCCCAGCATCTCGCCCTGGGAGCAGAATTGCTCGTTGCCTGTTCGACAAAAACCACACTCGCCGCAGGTCACCAGGTAGTGCAGGCATACCCTATCACCCACCGATACGGCGCTCACCTGAGCCCCCACCTCCTGGACGGTACCGGCGATCTCGTGACCCAGTGTCTGGGGCAGAGCGCCTACCGGCGAGGTACCAGCCCGGTAATGGACGTCCGAGTGGCAGATGCCGGCTGCCTTGACCCGTACGAGGATGTCTCTTGCGCCTACCTGCGGGATGGGCACAGCCCGCATCTCTAGCGGTTTTCCAATCTCAACCAGTTGAACAGCCTGCATCTGGTCCTCCTGTGTCATACGCTCGTGATGGGCAAAGGTCCCCAATCGGCGGTGGTCGGAGACCTGGCCGAACTGATGGGGTCCGGATCAGGCCAGTAGTTGTGCAAACTGGCGCACGTCACCTACCTGATCAAAGGCCCAAACCATCTCAACCAGCTCGTCGATCTGGCCCTCAGCCAGGACGTGGCCAGCGAGCCAGCGGAATTTACCTGCCAGCCGTTCCTCATCCCAGCCCTGCTGGGGGTAGTTGATGTTGCCCTCGACCATACCCGACTCGTGGATGGTGCCATCCTCCAGAGTGATGGTCACGCGAGCCGCGTATTTGCCCTTGGGATCTCCCTTCTGAAGCAGGCGGCTGAGTTCATTCAGGTCGCCGGCTTCCACGAGTTCGACCTTTTCGGCCAGGCTGCGTATCTTTGAGTCACCGAAACGATGGTCCAGAACCTGGGCGGGACCCACCTCTCCGTCAACCAAGAGGGCCGCCAACGGCCAGGCCAGGCTGAACTGCGCTTCTTCGGTTGTGGTCGGGAGTTCTGTTCCCAACCGGACCGTTTGGTGCGGCGCTTCGACGTATAGGTGGGCGATCTCTGCTACGTCGATGCCGTGGGTAGCAACCAGTTGCTGCGCCCCCTTCATCGCCGCGTGGTTCCAGGCACAGCAAGCATAACCTTTCCAGGCAACGCCGCCGGCCATGATATAGGTCTGTCCGATGTCGCCGACCCAATCGCTGTACTCTTGCAGGCCCAGGACACTGGGAACACCGGTGAAGCCCCTTGCTGCCAATTGGGCAGCCGTGATGCCGGTCATCGCCCCCCAGCCAATGCCGTGCTTGACCATGGCCGGATCGTCAATGTCGCGCATCATGGGCAGGTTGGGCGCATGGTAGGCAGCGATGCCAAGGGCGTGCCGTGTCTGTTCTGGGCTGAGTCCCAGAAGGTGGGCAGCCACAGCCGCGCAGGCCACTGAGCCCCAAGAGCCACATGCCTGGTAGACCTCCTGGGTGGCGTGCCAGATGCGAGCAGTTCGATGGGCGACCTCGTAGCCGACGACCATTGCCGTAAGCATTTTCGACCCGCTTGCGGCCAGCGCCTCGCCCAGGGCCAGCGCGGTGGGGAAGATCTGCGCGCCAGGATGGCCCTTGGTGTACAGGGCACAGTCATCAATGTCCACGCCGTTGGCGGTGTAGCCGTTGGCAAAAGCCGCACCGATGGCTGAGGCGCGCCGCCCATGGAGGAGGATCGTCGCCTCTTGCCCGGACCATGTTTCCGCGGCGTACTGGGCGGTGATGCGGCTGACGGGTGTCAGCGTGCCAGCCAGTGTCGCCCCCAACGTGTCCAGCAGGGTCATGTGGGCTGCGCGCTGCACTGAAGGTGACAGCTTTTCCCAGGTTATGTCACTTACGAAGCGAGCCACAATTTCGTTGCCGTTCATGATGATTGCCTCAGTGTTGGATAGTCTGTGACTAGGCCCGGCCGGCAGCGGCCGGAGACCTGGCCGAACAGGTCTTCTAGCTCCCGAGAATATGGGCAATCTCCTGGCGTTGGCCGGCGGGCAATGGGGCCGGCCTGTGCTCCTCAATGATGGCCACTGTCTTTTCTCGCAATCGCTGGCCGAGCCTCTCACTGCCAGCGGCCACCCAATCGTCGGCCCGCCGCCTGTCAAAAAGACCGGGCCGCCACAGTTCGCGAAAATGCTTCAACGTGTGCCCTGCTGTCAAAAAGTCGCCGCCCGGCCCAACCTGGTGGATCACGTCCAACGCCAGGGACTCGGCGTCCAGCGACAGGCCCTGCATAAAGCGGCGCATCATTGAGATGACCTCGGCCGTAAAGACGACCATCTCCGGGGAAGTCGTCAGGCCGGCCTCCAGGTAGCCGACGTCGTGCACCAGGTTTCCTCCCGCCAGTAGCGCCACCTGCACCGAGAATGCAGCGTCGGCCGCCGCCTGCTCGTCCATGGCACAACTATCGGAGTGGCCGGCATAGCCCCAGGTTGGAAGGCCGTAGTACCGCCCCATCTCGGCCACAGCCACCCGGGCCAGTTGAAACTCGGGGGCACCGTAAACGCTGATGGTGCTTTTCATGTCCATGTGATGCAGTCCGCTGCCATAGACAAAGGGAGCGCCGGGGCGCACGAGCTGGTGCAGGACCAGGCTTGACAGGACCTCGGCGTTGCCCAGAGCCAGCCCACCGGCCAGGGTCACAGGCGCCGTGCCGCCCATCATTGGCGCCGGGGAATGGACGATGGGCAGGGCCTGCTCGGCCATGTACAGCAGCTTGCCGGTAGCGGTTTCAGAATGCGAAAGGGGGGTCGTTGGCTCCGAGTAGAGAAGCAGCGTGGGATTCAGACGCAAGGACTCCATCCCGCCCGCGGGTACCGAGGCCATCGCGGCGATGGCTTCGCAGTCAGCCCGGTCGTCACAGACAAAGACGATGGGCTTGCTGGTATGCTCCAGCATCAGCGAGAATTGGAGGCGGTAGGCGTTGGCGGTCGTCCAGTCAGAGGGGATGCCCATGGACATGCAGAAACCCAGTTCAGGCAGGGCGTCCACGACGTGGATGGCGTCGACCACGTCGGCAACCGTGAACGAGCGATGCTGCCCGGTGCGGGGATCGAGATAGTTGGGGCAGTCTGAGCCCGGGCCAAAGCTGACCTGCCTGCCTTCCAGGGAAACAGAGACTTGATCGCTGCCCCGGCGGCATAGCGCGATCCGGGAGGGAGCCTGCTTCACAGCCCACTCTACCAGGCCGGCCGGAAAGCGGACCAGATTTGTGTCGGTGATGAGGGCGTCGGTCTGGCTCAGGAGGGCCAACGCTCCGTCGTGATGGATGCGCACGCCGGTGCGCCTCAGAATCTCCAGTGATGCGCGGTGCACGACCTCACACTGCTCTCGGCTGAGCATCGCCAGACGGGGAACTGCCAGGGTTTCATCTGTCATCGTATCACTCTCCTTCCGCTATGAGCCGAGGCATTATACTTCAAAGGCTTGGGCAGAGCAAGGGACAAGTGTTGGGGAGGCAAGGCAGAGTCATGTGGCGGGAGGGAGTGTTTGATTGCGAGTCCTCGTCCTGGGGGCGTTGGCGGCTTGAGCAGAGTGGATTCCCGCCTGCGCGGGAATGACATAGTCGATGGTTGGCTATGAAGGCGGCTAGTGGCCGGTAACTTCGGCAATGGAGTCGCGCAATCGTGTTACGATCTCGTCTACCTGGGATTCCGTGATGACGAAGGGGGGGCCGACCAGGATGGCGTCCCCATCCCTACCATCCGCGAGACCGGTACCAATGTAGACGATAAGGCCGCGCGCCATGCAGGCGGCCTGAACCCGTTCGGCGATCCTATCGGCCCGGGGATAGGGTTGGCGGCTTTGCCGGTCTGCGACCAGCTCGACGCCCGCCATCAGGCCCAAACCGCGGACATCGCCTACAGCAGAAAGCTCGCGCAGGGATTCGAATTGAGCCAGCAGGTGGTCCCCCATGGCTGCGCTGCGAGCGACCAGATCATGAGCGCGCAGGTGGCGGAGCACGGCCAGGGCAACGGCCGCTCCCAGTACGCCATTGGCATAGGTGAAACCGTGGGCGAAATTTCCAGAACCGTGGCGGATTGCCGCCACCATCTCCCCGCTGCACAGAACCAGGCCCAGCGGGTAATAGCCACTGCTGGCTCCCTTGGCGGTTACCAGGATGTCGGGAGTGACATCCCAGTGCTCTACTCCAAACCAGCGCCCGGTCCGGCCGAAACCGGTCATCACTTCGTCGGCAATGAGCAACACACCATAGCGGTCACAGATCTCGCGCACGCGGGGCCAATATTCCGGAGGGGGCACCGCGGCGGCCAGGGTCGCACCGACGACCGGTTCCCCGACAAAGGCCATCACTGTTTCCGGTCCTTGGCGAAGGATCTCTGCCTCCAGGGCAGCGGCGCAGGCAGTGTCGCAATCCGGGTAGGACTGCCCAAATGGACAGCGGTAGCAATAGGCTGGAGGGATGTGGGCCACGTCCAGCAATAACGGCGCATAGGCCGTGCGCAGGGGCGTACGACCGGAGACCGACAGCGCGCCCAGGGTCGATCCGTGATAGCTTCCCCAACGCGCGACGATCTTGGAGCGACCCGGTTCCCCACGGGAGACGCACACCTGCCGGGCCAGCTTGAGTGCTGTCTCCATGGCCTCGGAGCCGCCAGACACCAGATAGATCCAGGGCTCGGGAATCGGAGAGACCTGGCCCAATTTCCCGGCATAATTCTCCAGCACGTCGCTGGTGAATTGGGTGCCATGGGCAAAGGCTACCTGCCGCGCCTGGACTGCCAGCGCTTCGACGATCTGGGCCACTCCGTGGCCCAGGTTGACCACCAGAGCGCCACCAGCAGCATCCAGGTACTGCCGGCCGGCGGTATCATAGAGGTAGACGCCCTCGCCACGCTGGACAACTGGATAGTCATGCGCCAGCCTGCGGTGGAAAACGTGCCCGCTCATGGTTGCACCTGCGCCAGACCCAGGATCTTCCGCGTCTCGCCGGGCGTGGCCACCGGCCGGCCGAGTTCGGCCGCCAGGCGTGCGACACGGGCAACTAGCTGCTCATTGGTAGCCAGTTCTCCCTTGCGATAGTACAGGTTATCCTCCAGGCCCACGCGGACGTGACCACCCATGACTATTGCCAGGGCGGCCATCGGCAGTTGCCAGCGACCAGCCCCCGCCACCGTCCAGGTCGAGCCCGGTGGGATCGACTCGCTCAGGAACAGCAGGTTTTTGGGTGTGGCCGGCAGCGATCCTGGGATGCCGAGCACAAAATCAAAGTGAAAAGGCGCTACGGCCAAGCCCTTCTTTGCCAGAAGCAGCGCGTTGGCGATCATGCCAGGTTCAAAGACCTCCATCTCGGGTTTGGTACTCGTTTCCACCATGGCCGCGGCCAGGTAGTCGATGACCTCGAAAGGATTGGCATAGACGCGATCGGGAAAGTTCATGGAACCCGTGGTCAGCGAAGCCATCTCGGGCCGGATCAAGCGTACGGCTGCGGCCCGCTGCTCTGGGTCCATTCCCGCCCGCCCGCCGGTAGAGATCTGGACGATGAGATCGGTGCGCGCGGTGATCTGCTCATGAATGCGAGCAAAGACCTCTGGATCGAGGGTCGGCCGGCCCTGCCCATCGCGGGCGTGGATATGGATCAGGCTCGCGCCGGCCTCGCGGCAGCAGACGGCGACATCCGAGATCTCTTCCGGTGTTACCGGAAGCGCTGGGTTTTGGTCTTTGGTCGGCACATTGCCTGTCGGAGCCACGGTGATGATGAGATTGCTCATGAGTACGAACCCTCGCCGGTGTTTAGCTATCACACCGGCCTGAAAGAGCCGGTGTTAGAAAAAGGGCCGGTGCTAGCAATTGAAACCGATAGAAATGTTCCCAGTGGTGCCGGTTTGCAGCGGTGCAGGGATCGCACTCACCCAGCGAGAATGCCACTTGGAATGCTTTCTCCAATTGCGAGAGGCTGCGCGCCCCGGATCTGAGCCAGCGTGCGTGCCATCTCGTTGTGTACCAGACTGATCGCCTCGTCCACTCCCATGCCCGGCTTGGCCATGATGATCTCTGGCCGCGTTGCCAGGGCGACGTGGGCAGACACCCGGGCCGAGAGATCCGTTTCGATGTAGCTTCCGCCCAGGAAGGCACCTATACCACCTCTTTTGCAGGCCAACACTGCCTCCACGACATTGTGAATACCACCCAGGTCCGGCATCTTGATCTGGATCATGTCCGCCGCTCGCGCTTCTACAAAGGCGCAAATGTCCTCCAGGGTGTTGGCCCATTCGTCGGCCACCAGTTGAACCCGCATCTTTCGCAGTGCAACATAGTTGCGCAGTGTCTTCATGGTCTCGATCTGGGCGGCGCGGCTGTCCAGGACCATGGGGCTCTCGATGCGGAGCTGGTAGGGTTGGGCCGCGGTCTCCCAGGCGTAAAGGAGCCCCAACATGCGACCCAGGCTGTGCTCGCAGATCTGCGCCAGGGCGCCGTGCACATCAAGGTGAATCGCCGGATGATAATCCTCCCCGCCCAGCTCGCCAATCCTGCCAGACAGCCAGCGGATATAGCGCGTTAGCTCTGTACCGTCCATCCCGAGCTGTCCAGGAATGTCATCCACCAGAGCATGGGGCAGGGAAGCAACCCGGCGAGCGATCATCTTTTCCGCGTTGTAGTAGCGCTCGCTGCCCGATTGTGCGTGAATGGGGATGGCCGCATCAGGCAATGAAAGCTCCCACTCAGCGGATACTACTTCGGCCATCGTTGTCCCACGAGCAAGAGCCACAGCCTGGAGCAGAGCCTGGCCGAGGCCATAGCGCACCGCCGCATGCAGCGGGCGTTGGACGACGACGGTGTCTGTGGCCGCCCCTTCTTCCTGGGCCGCGCGCAACAACTTGGCGGGCGCCGTGATGAGGGCCCGTCGGGAGAAACCCTGGCTACGATCGGCGGGAGGCTGAGGTGGTGTGGGACTGCTGATTTCGACGCGCTCGGTGAGGGAGTCAATCTGTGCCGAGAGGGCGCGAAAGCTGGTTAGCTCGCGGCCCTGGAGCGCCGGAGCCACGACGCGCTGGATGGTGTCCAGGCCGTTCTCAGCACGAAAGACAGGATCGCGCCCAGATTTGGCGGCGTAGGCTACGGCCACGCAGTCACCCCAGGCGACACGTTTGCTTTGCCCTGAGGCGGTTGCGGGTTCATCCAGTACCAGACCCACCGACACGACCTCGGCGACCTCGCGGACCGCACGGAATCCGGGCGTGACAGGCGCGGCCGTGAACCTCAATGGCAAAGGCACGTGTTCAGCCTGAAGGGCGGCCAGGTCGTCATAGTAACCCGCGCCAACGGCCGGTACGGCCAGTACCTGCTTGATGGAGGTCAAGACCAAGGTTCCATGGAAATGGCCGAGGAGGGGCAGGCATTGGCGCAAAGACCACAACCCCAGCACCTCTCCGGATCATAGCGTACCTGGTCCTTGGTTTTGCCCTCGACCTCTATGATTGCCCCGTCGTGGTAGAAGGCGTCAAAGTGACAGCGCTTCACACATGCGCCACAGAGGTTGCAGAGATCGGCATCATAGACGGCGATGTAGCGACTCCTGGGCCAGATGCCCTTGCTGCCTAGCTCCTGGGCGGCCCGAAAGGGATAGCAGTCACAGGCACAGCAATTGCAGATGGCGTGCAGGCCCCTCGTCCGCCATTCACTGTCGCCGGTGTGCATCAGGCCTTTTTTGTCCGCCCAGCGGACGAGTTCTATGGCCTCATCGACGGTTACCCGCCGCCCATGACCCCTGGCCAACGCCCCCAAGGCACCTTCGTCCATCCAGGTACAGACTTCCACTGGCCGGTCGCAGTGCTGTCCCAACCGCCGGCAATCACAGGGCTGGATGACAATGTGCTGGGCGGCTCTGAGCATCTCCTCTACCTCGCCCAGAAGCAGCACGGTATCGTTGGGCAGAGCATTCTCGGCTTCCAGGCCCTGCATCTTGCGCTGGATGTTGGTCCGGTGCCGGGAGATGAACTCGTCCAGGAACCGGCGGTCGATTCGCTGGCGATCCTCCGCGGGTATGTCATCCCAGTTTTCGTGGATGGCAAAGTGGTTCAAGAAAGTGTAAAAGCTGGTGGGAGAGTAGGCCGTACCATCAGCCTGTTCCTCCTTGTCCACGATGGAGCGTTCATAGCAGCGATGCAGCAAGGCGGCGGCCTGGTCGTGCTGGAGGCCCAGCAGCTCGGATACTTGCGACTGAGTCACCAACCTATCATGAGTTGAGACCACCAGTTGCATTTCCAGATCATCGAACATGATCGGAAGGTAGGGCTCAACCTCTTCCCACACGCCAAATACACTCACAAAGGCATCTACCAATGCCATCTGACTATCTCCAGTCTGCAGGAATCTGCTGCTAGCTCTGTCCATTGATCCAGGCCTGCTCACGCTGAACAATCTGCTTGATCGCCCGCTGAACCTCTGGCGGCAGGGGCTCGGGCTGGTGGCTCTCCAAGATCTTGTTCACCTGTTGGGCTGCCCTTTCCTCCATGGGCGTAGCACCCCGTTCCACCCATTGAGCGTGCGTGCCCTTGTCAGCAAGCTTGGAGTAGTAAGGCTCGCGAAAGTGCCTCAGGGTGTGCTGATGGCCAAGATAGTCGCCTTCCGGACCCAGCTCGTCGATGACATCCAGGGCCAGGGTCTCGTCGTCCACCGGCACACCGGCCGTGGCGGCTCGAAGCCAGCCAATCGTGTCGTTGGCCATGACCTGCAACTGGAGGGAGCCCTGCAGTCCGGAATCCATGAAGCCAACGTCATGGACGAGATTAGCCCCGTGAAGAAGGGCCGTCATCAGGCTGATGGTCGCTTCCATGCCACATTGATGATCCAAGACTTTGGAATCGGTCGAGCCTCCCAGACCAAAAACGGGCAGATCATAATACCGGCCCATCTCGGTGGGGACTCCCTGTTCGTCCGCCAGGACATAGTTGCCGACCATCGTCTTGAGATTGTAAGGACCGCCGTTCCAACCTGGGACCGCCACAGGCGTTCCCGCACGGACCAATTGGGCCAGAACGATGCCCAGCAGCGTACCGGCATTCATGGAAGCCATGCAGCCAGCCGTCGTGGCCGGTGAGTTGACGCCTCCGGCATTGAGGGGAATGTAGAGCATGGGCAGGCCTTTGGCGGCCAGGTACATGCACTTGCGCAGCGCCTCCTCGTTGGCGACGAGGCCAGAGGTAACATTGATGTAGCAGGTGGCAAAGGGACGTTTCTGGAAGGCCTCGTCACCGCCGGCTACGGCTTCGCACATCTCGATGGCGGCCACGCAGCCCTCAAAGTCAGGGGTGACAAAGACGATGGGCTTGGTTGTACCGTTGAGCATGACCTCCATTTGATAGCGGTCATAGATGCGCTGATCGACGTCCTCGGGCAGGAAGAGCGACATGACAAACTCGATCTCGGGTAGGGCATCCATGACGGCCACAGCCTCGACTACGTCCCGGAGCACGGGCCGTCGCCGCTGTCCGGTGCGATGGTCAAGGACATTGAGACAGTCGGAGCCGCCGCCGCAATAAGTCCTGTAGCCCCAGGCCCGAATGGCAACCTGCCCGTGGCGGTCATGGAGGGTCATGCCTTTGGGGGCAAGGGAGAGCGCCTTTTCCACCATATAGGCCGGAATACGGACGCGGACGCCCTCCACCTGCGCTCCGGCCCTGGCCAGCAGATCTCGCGCTGCTGCGTGATGCGCATCGACGCCAACACGCTCCAAGATCTCCAGGCTGGCCATGTGGATCTTTTCGCATTCGGCCCGGCTCATACGGGCATAGTGGGCACTCGTCCGGCTCGAACCATGGGTTTCGATCATGCTACTCGCCTCATTCTCAAGATAGAGCGACCTACGGGAGGCACTAGACGTGCCCGTAGTAGTCGCGATGCACCGCCACGGAGTAGGCATAGTCCAGGAGCGTACCCCAGGTGAATATGGGGATGTCGATCTCACGCTGAATGGCACGAGCGAAAGGCTGCATGCCGGTGCATTCCAGCATCATGGCCCCCATGTTGGGGTGAGAACCGTAGAAATCAACGGCGACCTGGACGAATTCCTGTTCGGCTTTGTCATAGTAGGCACCCGGCGGATCGGTCCGCTCGGGCTCGTACCACAGGTGCTCGAACTCGGGGCAGCGACCATCGTCCTCGGCTCCAGCGACCACATAGTTGCTGCCCGGCTGGATGCCGACCGATTCCAGGTGGACCGGCAGCAACTGGGCCTCACGCGCCACGAGAATGCCAACAACCCTTTGCGGCCCGATGAGCTGTTGGGCAAAGGGCACTTGCAGCAAGCTGGACAAGAATACAGGCACATCGACAAAGCCAGCGATGGCCTTTTGAAAGTAGGCAAAATAGCCGCATTCGGCGGCGACGGCCCGGCAGCCCATGCCCTCCAGTTTTTTGGCGGCGCGCTGGATGGGCTCCAGACAAGGCGATTTGTCCTCCTCGTGGACCAGGGCCCAGATGTCCACTCCCTCGGCAATCTCGTACTGGATCGGGAAGGGGAAGGCGCTGGCGTTGCGCACGTCGCCAGGGAAACCAGGGTAGACGTCGTCCAGGATGATGATGCCCAAGCCCATGCCATAGCAGCGATGGTCTTTGCGGGCCTTGATATAGTTGATGCCCATGTCTCGATTTTGATACATCAGAGCTACCTACCTTTCTTCTTGGGGTGCTAGCGGTTTGCTTCAGGCGGGCTTGTCCCGCGGGCCGGGCGGGATCCAGGCTGGGCGCGCTTTGGAGGCAGGAAGGTGCCCATAGAAGGCCTCGTCCATGCGCACCGCCGCCCGGCGGGCCATGCCCGAGTGCCTGGCCGCCCAGCGCACGGCGTTGTGCATCACGTTGTCGGGGTGCGCATAGGGACAGACCGACATGCAGCGGGCACAGTCTGTGCCGACCGCATTCCAGTAGCGATAGCAGATCGCGTCCTTGATGCGCCAGCGCAGCGCGCCATCGATCTCCACCCGATCGCCCTGAGGGATGGCGTGCGGCGGACAGCAATCGGCACATTTCGAGCAAATGCTGCAAAAGTCCAGGACAGACCTGTCCTCACCCCGCCCATCTGGGACCAGGGGAAGGTCGGTGGTCACCACGCCGAGGCGCACGCGGGGACCCAGACCAGGTGTCATCAGCAACCCCATACGGCCAATTTCACCCAGACCAGCGTCCCGAGCAACCAGCGGTGCAACGACGCGATAGTTCCCGTCAATGTGGGCGCGGGCCGGATAGCCCAGATTTCGGATAAAGTTGGCCAGTTGAACAGCCACCTTGGCCGATTCCACGTACTGCTTGGCTGACTCCATGACGGTCGGGGCGTAGGGCGCCGTGCTCACCAGGTCAAGATCCATTTCCACAGTGAAGGCAATGCCGTAGCGATGATCGAGGCTAATGGGAGCCCCATACTGGCCACTGCCGCGACCGATGTGGGAGTAGAGGTGGTAGGGCTGCATCAAGGCAATGCCGACAGACAGAGCGCCATAGTAGGACGTCAGATCTTTGACAAAGTCTGTCATGGATGGGGCATCCACTTCAAGGGACTCTGTGGCCAGGGAGCCATCCACCGCGTCGTGGAGCGCTTCTGTCAACCCAAAACTGGCGTCGGTGGAGGCAAAAACGAGAGGATGGTAGGCGCTGGACCTTGGAGATAGCAGGCCAGGCAGGGACCGGGTCTTGTCGTCACCGTCCTTGTTCGCTGGCCGCATGGCATAGTAGGCGCCATAGTCCGGGCTGCCCGGCTGGAGCCGGCCGCGGGCGAACATGATGTCCCGCTCGTCGATGCGTACCTGCGGCACATCATTGCCTCGCTGCCTGCGGCCAACTGGCAGAAGAAAGAGTAGGAGCCCAGTAGTCAACGCCAGAGCAGCGATTGACAGGACAAGCCCTTGGACCCACACCGGCAAAAAGATGGACAGAAAGAAGGGAATCGAGCCTATGGCTGCGGCCGCAAAGGCTATACCCGCCGCGCGCTTTTCGCCCTCGAGCAGGGATGTGACGCCAAAGGCGACAAAACCTGCCAGGATGATAGCGCCTAGAAGCGCCAAAGCCAGAACAAGGACCATCAGGAATCCCTTTCGCAGCCGTAGGTTCTATCTGTTGGCAATGTCTTGCAGTTTCTGCACCACAGCAGAAGGCAACGGAGCACCAGTCCGGTGGTTCGCGAGGATCTCCCGCACCTCATGGTTTGCCCGCTGCTGCACCGTGGTCCCTCCTTTAGACTGCCAACGCAAGTAGTTGTTGCGATCCATGAGTCTCGGCACCCAATCATCACGGACGTGCTGAAGCGTGTGCCTGGATTCCACAAAGTTGCCATCGGGCCCGATCTGGTGGATGAGATCCAGAGCCAGCGTGTCCTCGCTGATCTCCAGCTTGCTCAGATAGCGTCTGAGCCAGCCGACGAGCTCGTCGCAATACAGGAGGAACTCGAGCGAACCGGTCGTCGCGCAGTCCAGATAGCCTAGATCATGGACCAGGTTGACGCCATTTATCGCGTTGTCAAAGAGCGTCAACGCAGCCTCGGAGGCCGCCTGGGCATCAAAAACCTTGCTATCGCTGCAACCTCCAATCCCGAAGGTTGGTATCCCGTAGTAATGGGCCAGGTCCCAGCAAAAGGGACCCGAATCCGGCGCAGCATAGAGGCTGACCATCGAGCGCATGTCCATGCCACCTCCGCCTGGGTCGGCACGGAGGAAGGGCGAACCCTCGCGCTTGAGTTGGGACAGAACCAGACCCGCCAACTGTCCCGCATTGCCCACTGCCAGCGCCGCGGCGACCGTCATGGGTGCCATGGTGCCCCGCGACTTGCTGGGCGAATAGATGGTCGGCAGGTTGCGCTCGGCAGCGTACAACAGCCTGCTCACACTTTCATCGTTGTGCTGAAACGCCGACACAACGTTCACATAGTTGACGATGAAGGGATAGCGCTCCAGTTGCTCCAGCCCACCGGCAACGGCACTGGCCATATCTATGGCGTAGACGGTGCTGGATGCCTCGAGGCCTACAAACACGATGGGTTTGGTACTTTCTTGCAGCATGACGGCCATCTGGTGCCGCTCGTACGCCTCGTCGGGCACGTCTGAGGGCATGAACATGGACATGATAAAATCGTAGCACGGCAAGGAATCAACCAGGCGGACCGCCTGGACCACGTCGTCCAGAACAGCCAGGCGGCGCTCAGCCGTATCCAGGTCCCAGATGTAGCTGCAGTCAGACCCTGGACCAAAGTAGGTGCGATAGCCACCAAGGGCCATGGCCCGCCTGCCAGTCTGGTCGAAGATGGTGATGTTCTTGGGCACTGTGTGGAGCGCCCAGTCCACGAGATTGGGCTGGATGCGCACCAGGGTACCATCGCTAACAGTGGCCCCGGCCTTTTTGAATAGGTCGAGGGCCTCCTGATTATGGAAGCGCATGCCGGTACGGGCCATGATCTCCAGGCTCGCCTCGTGCAGCAGGCAGATCTGGTCCTCGGTCAGGCTACGGAACTGCACTGGACGGTACTGGCTGCAGCGGTCATAGGGCGCAGGGCCTCGCGGTCTTTTAGCCATATTGCGCCTCCGCCCGTTCGATGATATCACGCAGCGCCCTGGCGGCTCCTTCCGGCAGAGGTTCCACCTTGTGCTGAGAGAGGATCTCTTCCACCCGCTCAGACGCCCGCTCCTGGAGGCTCTTTCCACCGCTGGCCTGCCAGCCAGCATAGTTGTCCCGATTCATCAGCGTCGGATACCAGCGCTCGCGAAAATGTTTTAGCGTGTGTTTGCTGTCGAGGTACTGGCCATCGGGGCCGACCTCGTCGATCAGATCCACGGCCAGGGCTTCGTCGCTGACGTCCACGCCCCGGAGACAGTGGTCAATCCAACCCAAGATCTCGTCGCAGATGGCCAGTTGTGCCAGAGAATAGCAGAGCCCCGACTCCAGGTAGCCCAGATCGTGGACGATGTGACCGCCGGTCATGGCCGTCACCATGAGGGTCAAGGCCGCCTCGATCCCGGCCTGCAGGTCCAGACACTTGGAGTCGCTGCAGCCGCCGAGGGCAAACATGGGCAGGCCATAGAAATGGGCCATCGCCTGGGCGATGCCCCGCCGGTCGGGCTCCGCGTAGGGCTGGACCGTGGTCTTCATGTCCAGCGCGCCGGCACCCCAGCCAGCCATGACGTAAGGCGCTCCCTCGCGCTTGAGCTGAGAGAGTACCAGACCCACCAGGGCGCCAACATTCCAGACCACTTGGCACCCGGCTAGGGTGATGGGCGCCGTCGTACCACCCTGTCCTACAGGAATATAGAGTGCCGGCAGGCCCTTACCCGCCAGGTACAGCAGTTTCTGCAGGGCTTCCTCGTTGTGCCGTAGACCCGTCGTTACGTTGATGTAGCAGGCCACAAAAGGGTTCAGGCGCAGCGCGTCCGCACCGCCCGCCACCGCCTCCGCCATCTGTACCGCGTCCACGCAACCCGAAAACTCGGTCGTCACAAAGACAATGGGTTTGGTCGTATGGTTCAGCATAGCCTCCATCTGGTAGCGATCGGCCACCATCTGGGGCACGTCCACGGGCAGCACCATGGACATCACAAAATCGATGTTCGGCAGCGCATCGGCCACGGTCATGCCTTCGACGATGTCGTTCAGCACCGGAGCCCGCCGCTCTCCCGTGCGATGGTCGATGATGTTCAGGCAGTCGGAGCCGGGACCAAAGAAGCTCCGGTAGCCTTCCACCGGCATCACGCGCTCGCCATACCGGTTGCAGAGGACGACACGCCTGGGCACTGTGGTGAAGGCCTTTTCTACCATGCCCGAAGGGATACGCACCCGATTCCCATCTGATATATGGGCCCCGGCCTGGGATACCAGATCGATGGCCTCCTGCTCGTAGAGGCGGACCCCGGTACGCTCCAGAACCTCCAGGCTAGCCAAGTGGATCTTTTCACACTGCTCATCCGACATACGCTGAAACTGCGCGCTGAGAAACGTGCGGTCGTTGGTGCGAATGCTCACCATGATTGCCTCCTATGCGTTTGCAGGGCGCCCTTGCCCGGCTATGATACGAACCTGATGCTTGCCAGCTCCTTTTCGGCAGCCTTTGCGATCTCGTTGATCTTTCGGTGCACGTCCTCCGGCAATGGCGTAGGTTCGTGCGTGGCCAAGATGTCCCGGGCTTTCTGGGTGACGACTTGCTCGTAGGTCGTGCCGCCCCGGCTCGCCCAGGATTCCGGGCTGTCTCGGTTCACATACTTGGGCTGCCACAGATCTTCCTGGAAATGGGTCTTGGTATGCATGCACCGTCAAAAAGTGCCCACCAGGGCCGACCTGACGGATGATATCGACGGCCAGTTTCTCGCGGCTGATATCAAAGCCTCGCACAATACGCTTGACGT
This sequence comes from uncultured Chloroflexia bacterium, assembly GCA_963700285.1. Taxonomy (GTDB): domain Bacteria; phylum Chloroflexota; class Anaerolineae; order JAAYZQ01; family JAAYZQ01; genus CAWANP01. The sequence continues at coordinate 402,380 of CAVOXA010000014.1, forward strand.
AGCTAATGATCTCGGAGCACATGACGATGGACGCTGGATTGCTGAGCAGGCCCTGGCCCAGATAACCGACGTCGTGGATCAGGTTGGCCCCATCCAGTGCCGACATGAGCGTGGCAAAGGCATGCTCCATGGCCGCCTGGGCGTCCAGCGTATGCGCATCGCTGCCAACCGTCGACCACATGGGCAAGCCATAGTAGTGAAAGATGTCGGCAAAGGCCGAGTTGGTCAGTCGCACATCGGGGGCGCCATAGCAGATGGTACCCTTTTGCATGTCCAGGGGAGCAGCTACGACACCGGAAACGATGGGCGCGCCCTTGACCCTGAGCTGGTGCAGGACGATGCCGCTTAGCGCCTCGGCAATGGCCACCACCAGCCCGCCCGCCAGCGTAACGGGGATGCTGGCACCCAGAATGTCACCGGGTGTGTAGTTGATGGGGACACCCTTCTCAGCACAGAGGAAGAGCTTGCGGACCGCACCCTGAGAGTGCATTAGCGGCGCCGTCGGCTCGGAGTAGTGAATGAGGAAGGGCTTTTCACGCAAGGCATCCTCGCCGCCAGCCACGGTTGCGGCCATGTCAATAATGACGGCCAGGTCCTCTTTGCCCGCGGCTGTGAAGAACATCGGCTTGGTCGAGTTCTCCATCATGGCCTTGGCGCACTCGACATACATGCTGTTGCGAGCCACGTCACTGGGCAGGGCGAAGGAGGCGATAAAGTCAATCTCCTGGCAATAGTCAGCAACCCTGGAGGCATTGATCACATCCTGAAGCTTGGATGGCCGGGTCCGTCCGGTCTCCAGGTCTTGGGTGCTGATCAGATCGGTCCCGAGCCCAAAGTGGATGTTCCTCCCCTCCAGGCGCATGGCTTCCTGCCCTTGCTGGTCATAGATGGTAATGCGTGAGGGGGCGCTGGCGATGCTATCCTCTACCAGCCAATTGGGAATCAGGACGTTGTTGCCGCCCCTCACCCGACAGCCGGCGTCTTTTAGCATCTCGATGGCTTCCTGATCAAGCAACCGAACGCCCACAGTCTCCAGGACCTCCAGGCTGGCTCGATGTATCTCCTGGATCTGCTCCTCCGTCAGAAGCCTATACTGAGGCACACATTGCGTTCTAACACCACTATTCATGATACTCAATCCTCCCTGATTCGTTGGCTAAAGATTGGCGGAAAGGGGGCCGGCTGGCTGCCTACGGCAGTGCGCCAACCCCTGATGCTCCGATAGACAACTTTTCCGCACTCAGCGGGGCATGTCCTCCAATATGCCGAGCAGAGTCTCCACTTCCTCTGCGGTACTATAGTGCACTAGGCCGATGCGAAGCAGGCCACCCTGCCCTTCCAGGCCCAGGTGTTCGGTCACGGCCAGCGCGTAGAAATTGCCCTCCCAGGCAAAGATGTTAGCCCCTGCCAAACGCTGCGAGATCTCGGCCGGTGTCAACCCTTGCATGGTGAAGGAGACCGTGGGCACCCGCTGGTGCAGATGGTCAGGATCTGTGATGCCATAGATGCGCAGACCGTCGATGGCTTGCATGCCGGCGAGCAATCGCCGGCAGAGACCGGCCTCATATTCCCGGATCGGCGGCCAGCCCAGCCTTCAGGTCACGCCTCCGCCCCTGAAAGCCGGGAAACTGCGAGGCGAACTCGGCTCCGAAGCGCTGGCCCACCGACGCCAAATAGTCGACGGCGGCCGTGGTACCGGCCATGGCCTCAAAATTCCGCGGTGCCGGTCTCAAACTTGTGCGGCGGTACGTTGGCGGCGGGGCGGACTTTGTAGGCGGGCAGGCGGTCCAGCAGCTCGTAGCGCCCGTACAGCATGCCCTGGTGGGGGCCAAAGAACTTGTAGGCCGAACAGACGAGAAAGTCACAGTCCAGCGCCTGGACGTCGATGGGGCCATGGGGCGCATAGTGTACCGCATCGACGTAGACCCAGGCACCCGACAGCGTGAGCCAGGTCGGCACGCAAGACGCACATCGTTGATGGTGCCCACGGCGTTCGAGGCATAGCCCAGCGCCACCACTTTGGTGCGCGGATTGATGGCCGCTTCCAGAGCATCCAGGTCCAGCGTGCAGTCAATGGGATCAAAGTCGACCTAGCGGATGATCGCGCCACGCTCCTGCAGGGCCAACCAGGGCGCGATGTTGGCATCGTGGTCCAGGCGGGTGACGACGATCTCGTCGCCTGGGGAGAGAGTGCGGCCGATGGCCCGGCTGATGTTGAAGGTCAGGGTCGTCATATTCGGGCCAAAGACGATCTCGTTCGGGATCTTGGGCGTTCAACAAAATCAGCTACAGCTTGCCGGGCGGCATGGACCGTCTCATCGGTGCGGTCGCTGTAGAGAAAGCCGCCATGGACGTTACTGTTGGCCTCGGTCAGGTACCGGGACATGGCATCGATGACCGAGCCATGAACCTGCGTGCCACCCGGACCATCGAGGAAGACGAGGGGGCGGCCGGCCGCAGTTTGCTGCAGTGCGGGAAACTCGGTCCGAAGCTCCGCTATTGCCTGTTGGGTCAGTGCCATTGATGATCCTTTCACTAGTTATGTACAGTATGCGAATCGCGGTCTTTTTTTGGGGCTTTCGCCCTGGAGCTGCGTAACGGCGCTGAAGCGCCTACTACGAACGGGTGCTGCTCCGGACTGGGCCACGGCGCTGAAGCGCCTACTACGAACGGGTGCTGCTCCGGACTGGGCCACGGCGCTGAAGCGCCTACTACGAACGGGTGCTGCTCTTGGCTAGGCCACGGCGCTGAAGCGCCTATTGGCTCGCCTTGAGTGCTTGGTCCAGATCCTCTTTCAGGTCATCCACGTTCTCGATACCGACCGACATGCGGAAGGTGCCGGGGCCAATGCCGATCTCTGCCAACTCCTCGTCGCTGAGCCAGTGGTGCGTTGTCCGGGCCGGGTTGACGATGATGGAGTAGACGTCGCCCAGGGTCGTAGCAGGCAGGATGAGCCCCAGCGCATCGAGAAAACGAAATGCCTTGTCCTTGTCGCAGCCAGCGATATCAAAGTTCAGCATGGCCCCGTACCGGTCTTCAGGAAAGAGGCGCCTGGCCGTTTCGGACTGAGGATGGCTGGCCAAACCCGGATAGCGTACCTGGTCGATGAGCGGGTGGCTTTCCAGGAACCGGGCCACCTCCAGGGCATTGGCGCAGTGCCTCTCCATCCTCAGGGCGAAAGTCTTGAGGCCGCGGAGGGCCAGCCAGGCTTCGTTCGGTCCCAGCGTGCTGCCCACCTGGATCAGCATGTCGTGGAGCTTGTCAAAGTCCTTGCGATAGCAGCTCACCGATCCGGCCAGCACATCCCCGTGACCGGAGAGGAACTTGCTTACGCTGTGGCTCACGTAATCAGCGCCGTGTTCAAAGGGCCTGAACAGGTATGGTGTGGTGAAGGTATTATCGACAACCACGGAAGCGCCGTAGCGATGGGCCATCTCTATTACCGCGGGCGCGTCAATCACCTTGGTCATTGGGTTGGTGACAACTTCGAAGTAGACCACCCTGGGCGGATCGTGCCTCATGGTATCCTCCAGCCTATCCAGGTCTGTGAAGTCCATGAGGATGCTGCGTCCACCCAGATGGGGAAAGATGTTCTCGACCATGGTATAGACGCTACCGTAGACGTCGCTGGAGCAAAGGATGAGTTCATCCTGCCCGGCGCCCGCAGCCAGCAGAGCCAGGTGACTGGCAGCCATGCCTGAGGAGCAGACGTGGGTGACCTCGGCGCCCTCCAACGTGGACAGCGCCCGTTCCAACGTCGCATTGGTGGGCGAGCCACCGCGACTGTAGACGTAGCCCGGCTTCCGGTAGTAGACACGATCGTCGAGGTCTTGCGCGCTGTCGTAGAAAAAAGTTGTCGAATTGTGGATCGGCGTGCTGGAAGTCCAGAAATATTGCTTCTCCCAGCGCTCGCCGGCGTGCAGGGCCTGGGTCGCCAGGTCCTTGTCCGCATAGCGCTTGTCAGCTCGCCGGTGCTCCGAATGCATCGGTTTGTCAGTATACTCCCACTTGGCCATGAGAAAAACCTCTCTTCAAGTCTCGATGATTTTAGGCAAAAGCTCTGCGCTCACATGTCACGCGGATCTCGATAGTAGACGAGCGGTGTGCCAACACCCTTCTCGAGCGCTTTTTGGTAGGCGAGATGGCCCAGGACGATATCGCTGATGGCGAAACCCTTATGCCAGAAGAGAATGCGCTCGTCGTCGGAGGTGCGGCCAGGCTTGAGCCCAGCCACAATCTCGCCGATCTCACCATAGATGTGTTCGGTGCGCAGCTCGCCCGCCTGAACCATTTCGGCAAACTGGCCGTACTGTGACTGCTGGCATTGGTTCCAGTCGTCCACCACCATCTTGTCCACGGAAAAGGGCAAGGTAGGCGCGACGGACAAGACTGCGCCATAGGGCTGCACCAGGGCTCCGGGTTTCACCCATTCATCTCTCACGAGTACCTGGTGCTCCAGGAGGCGTGAGGCATCGATGATGATGTCGGCGTCGCGAACCGTCGCCTCGCACGTATCCATGGCCAGCACCGGCTTGCCCAGCAGGGCAGACATTTCGGCGGCGAACCGCTCTCGGGACTCGGGCCGCTTGCTGGTGATCCGGATCTCCTCAAAGTCGAACAGCATGTCCAGCATGGGTACATTGTATCTGGCGGTACCGCGAGCGCCGATGTGGCCCAGGACACGCGGCTTTTCGCTGGCCAAGAACTTGGCGCCAACGGCCGTCACGGCCCCGGTGCGCATCCAAGTGATGAGCGTGGCATCCATGATGGCCATGGGAGCGCCTGTCTCGGCGCGCATGAGGGTGAGGAGGGCAAGCTCTGAGGGCAGCCCGTACTCGTAGTTCTTCTGAAAGTCGCTGATAACCTTGACCCCGCACACGTTGACCGGCTCAACGTAGCCCTTGAGGATGTTGAACAGCTTCTCGGGATAGTCGAGCACCAGGTGATCCTTGGAGGGCATGATCACCCGCTGCTGGCCATGGGCTCTCAGCCCGGCTTCGATGACATCCACAATCTCTTCCAATCCCAGATCCAGGGACTCGACGTCCTCTTTGGATAGAAAAAGTAGTTCTATCAACTGGTCACTCTCCTATGCCCCAGCTCGCGCCAGGATAAAGTCCACAAAACTGACGATGGGGTCAAAGCCGATCACGCTGGGCGCATCGGCCACAAAGTTGGACAATGGGTTGATGTCATAGTAGTAGGCCCGTCCGTCCCGCTCGCTGACCAGGTATTCCACACTGCCAAGGTCTGCCCTGGAGGCGGCAAGGATCTGCTTGACTTCCTCCACGATCTCTGACGGGGGTGAAAATGCTTCGACGGACAGATCTGGATTTTCGACATTGCAGCCATCGGCCGGGCAGTAGTTAAAGCTGTCGGCGGCCATCGGCAGACGGATCGCGTACAGCAACTGGTCGCCCAAGATCTCGACGCGGATGATCTGCCTGCCCGTGGCGGGCAGGCATTCTTGAACCAGGCCCGTATGGTCGATGCCTAGATCGAGCGTTCCGGCCTCGACGGCCAGCGCGAGTTCGTCGAGGTCCTCGAATCTACCGATGCCGACACCACTGCCGCCGATGTTGGGCTTGACCAGGATGGGGAAAGTGAGGCCGCTGGCGGCCTGCAATGCTTGCCGGGAATGGTGAAACACACGCGCCCTGGGGTAGTGCAGGCCGAGACGCTCAAAGATAGCAAGCTGCATGGCCTTGGATGCACCGATCAGATAGGAATGGTAGCCGTTGACGACCTCCGCCCCAATGCTCTCCAGGTAGGCCAGGTACTGCTGGATGTACAGGACGACCTGCGGATGGGCACCCCCCGAAGGATAGGCGCTGACACGATTGACGACGAGAGCGTAGGGACACTCGCGCAAAGAAGGATCATAGAAGTGATCGGGCACAAACTCCCTCACATAGGGTACATTGCGCCGATCCAGCTCGGAAAAGAGCGGCTCAAACCACTGGGGATGCTCGTAGAGTACGGCTATGGGCTTCTCAGACATGTCCATAGTAGTCGCGGTGCACCGCCGCCGAGTAGGCATAGTCCAGGAGCGTCCCCCAGCTAAAAACCGGGATCTCTATCTCTCGCTGCAGCGCCCGGGCAAAGGGCTGCATGCCAGTGCACTCTAGAACCATGGCCCCCATGTTGGGATAGTCATGGAAGAAGGCAGTCGCCACGGCCAAGAACTCTTGCTCTGCTCTATCATAGTAGGCTTCCGGTGGGTCTGGGCGCGTGGATTCAAGCCAGAGATTGTCAAACTGTGGGCAACGCCCATACTCCTCGATGCCGCCCAGCACATAGTTAGTGTCAGGTTGAATGCCCACTGCCGCAAGATGGCCGGCGGTCATGTCTTTTTTCGACGATGCGAATAACCCAACCAGCCTATTCGAACCAATGAGCTGTTGGGCCCAAGACACCTGGAGAAGGCTGGACATGAAGACTGGTACATCGACGTGCCTGGCTATCTCTTTTTGGAAATAGGCGAAATAGCCGCACTCGGCAGCGATGGCCCGACAACCGATCTCTTCCAGTTTTTTGGCCGCCCGCTGGATGGGCGCGAGGCAGGGCGACTTGTCCTCCTCGTCGACCAGGGCCACGATGTCGACGCCTTCCGCGACCTCGTACTGGATGGGGAAAGGATAGGCACTGGCGTTCCGGACGTCGCCGGGAAAGCCCGGGTAGGACTCGTCCAGGATGATGATACCCAGGCCCATGCCGTAACAGCGGTGATCCCGCCGGGCTCTGATATGGTTGAGGCCCATATCACGATTCTGGTACATCATCTACCCTCACGTCCAGGCAATCGCTGCCCGGGGTTGGCGAACAGATAGAGCAGCCCTGCCGAGCGTGTTCCAGTGCTCTATGTGCCCGGCAGGCTGCACAGTATACACCTACTGGAGAACGTTGGCAAGGTTGGCGTCAGGCAAATGATTCTTCTGCACGCTGAACCACGGCATGAATCGCCTGCACCACATCCTGGGGCAGCAGCTCTGGCTCGTGCTTCTCGAGGATCTTGACGACGCGATCCACAGCCCTCTCAGCCAGGCTCTGGCCTCCGGCGGCCTGCCACTGGGCATAATTGCCGCGTTCAAACACGCCAGGATACCACCGCTCTTTGAAATGGGCCATGGTATGCCTCTCGCCAAGGAAGGAGCCATCAGGACCCAACTCGTCGATGAGGTCCAGCGCCAGGGTTTCGTCACTGATCTCGATGGGCCCCAGCAGGTGAGCGATCCAGTCTACGATCTGGTCGCATATGACCAATTGGGCCAACGAGCCACAGAGCCCCGACTCCAGATACCCCAGATCGTGGATCAAGTGCGCCCCGCCCAGCGTCTCGGCCATCAGTGTCAAGGCTGCCTCAGCAGCAGCTTGCCCGTCCACCAGCTTTGACTCGCTGCAGCCGCCGATGCCGAACATGGGCAGCCGGTAGTGCTGAGCAAGGGCATGGGCCATGCCCTTGGGGTCCGGCGCGCAATAGGGGCTGACCATGGTACGCATGTCGAGTCCTTCACCGCCCCAGCCAGGTACAATGTAGGGCGCTCCCTCGCGCTTGAGTTGAGAGAGGACCAAGCCGATGAGTACTCCGGCATTGACCAGGGCCATCCCAGCCGCGGGAGTGACGGGTCCGTTGATGCCACAGTCGACAACAGGGATGTACAGAAAAGGAAGCCCCTTGCCGGCCAGGAAGAGCAGCTTCTGCAACGCCTCTTCGTTGTGGCGCAGGCCACTGGTGACATTGATGTAGCAGGCAGCCGAAGGCTTCAGCATGAGGGCCTCAGCCCCACCTGCGGCGATTTCGGACATCTCGACGGCGTCCACACAACCGGAGAACTCGTTGGTGACAAAGATGATGGGCTTGGTCGTATAGTTGAGCATGGCTTCCATCTGGTAGCGATCGCTGACCATGTCATTCACGTCAGAGGGCAAGAACATGGACATGACGAAATCGACGTGAGGCAGCGCATCACAGACGACCATGCCGTCAACGATATCCTGCAAGACTGGCTTACGGCGCTCTCCAGTGCGATGATCGATTATGTTCAGGCAGTCGGATCCGGTCCCGTAGTAGCAGTTGCCCTCCTCCAGGAACAGCGAGGCATGACCACTGCGGTCGTAGAGCGTCACCCGCTTGGGCACCGTGCTAAAGGCCTTCTCAACAAGACCCGCCGGGACGCGCACGAGGTTGCCGTCGGACACCGAAGCTCCGGCACCCTGAAGCAGATCAATTGCCTCCTGATCGTAGAGCCGCGCCCCGGTGCGGGCGAGGATTTCGAGGCTGGCGTTGTGCAGTCTGCGGCACTGCTCTTCTGAGACACGACTGTACTGTGCCCCACCATGAATCCGGTCGTTAAGTCGAATGCTTGCCACTTAGAATCTCCTTTGTCGCATTGCCGAGTTTTCCTTGCAGCGTGACCATTCACAGAATGTGCCACGGCTTCTTGCTCAGACCTGGTCCATGACCAGGTAGTTTATGGCTTCTTCAGCAGATGCAACTGGTCACGGACCAGTTGCGAGCAAATGATAGGCTCGGACCAGTCGTGTGAAACCAGAGCACCAATTCGTTGCAGAACGGGCTATTGCACCTCCTGCAGCCAGTGCTGTTCCATGTCATCCAATTCAGCCACGACCTCCGGCGGCAGAGGCACGGGCTGGTGGTTGTTCAAGATCTGCAGGACGCGGCGGTTCGCTACAGCGTCCAGTGGCAGGCCACCATTGGCCGCCCACTGGTCATGGTTGCCCCGGTTCAAAAGCGTGGGCCGCCAATTTTCCCGAAAGTGGCGAACCGTGTGCTTTTCCCCGAAGTAGCTCCCCCCGGGACCCACCTGCTCCATTACATCCAGAGCCAGGGTATCCGGCGAAATAGGTACGCCAGCCATGATGATACGGATCATGCCGATGAACTCGTCGGCAGCGGTGATCAGTTCCAGACAAGCCGAGTTGGCCGCCTCCGTAAACCCGACGTCATGCACCAAGTTGGCACCGCTGAGCGCGGCCATCAGGCAAGACATGGCCGCCTCGGCTGCCGCCTGCTGGTCAAAGGCCACGGCATCGGTACAGCCGGCGGTGCTGAATACCGGTAGTTTGAGATAGTGGGCCATTTCGGTCAGGGCGGCCGACCAGAGGTGCATCTCTGGCGCGCCATAGGACACCAGCGTGGTAGACATGTCAATGATTGTTGGCACACCGCCAAAGATGACCGGCGCCCCGCGCCGCTTGAGCTGGGCCATCACCAGCCCGCTGAGCGACTCGGCCATGCAGGCCACCAGGTTCCCAGCCCCTGTGACGGGTGCCGTGCTTCCCGCGAGCGTCATGGGAGTATAGATGACCGGGATGCCGCGCTCAACGCAGTAGAGGAGCTTTTCGACCCCCTCGCCTGTGTGGATCAGAGGCGAGAAGGGCTCAGCATAGTGCACATAGTAGGGCCTCAAGGCCAGTTCTTGCCACCCACCAGCCACCACAGCCGCCATCTCTGCCACTGCCCGCAGACTAGCAAAGTCCCCCGTACCGTGCATCAGGGGTTTGGTGCAATTCATCACCGTGTCCTTGTGGCCCGCCCGGATGGCAACCTGGCCAGGCACGTCACTGTACAGTGACGAGAAGGACACCATGTCGATGTTAGGCAGGGCGTCGCACAGAATGGCACCCAGCCGGGCGTCATCTCGAACGCAGAGCCGGCGGTTATGGTCCAGGAGTGTGTGTGGCGCATAGTAGTAGGGATCAAAGAAATAGGTCGAGTCCACCTGACTGCAAAACGAGACCTGGCTGTCCTCCAGGTACACAGATGGCTTGCCGAGGCGGTCATAGACGGTGATCCGGCGTGGCGCGCTTGCCAGGGCATCCTCCAGCAGGTAGGAGGGGAGGCGTACCTGGCGCTTGGGTCCAACCTTGGCCCCGGCCCCATCAAGCAACGCCAGGCCCTCGTCATTGTCCACCCTTACGCCTGTGCATTCGAGCAGTTCCATGACGCGCAGAAGAAGGGTCTCTTTCTGATCCTCGGAGAGGACCGTCAGCCGCGGAGTGACCCGCGTGGTAGAACCAGCCTTCACGTTATCGATGCTCCTTGGAATCTTGGCCGGTGAGAGAAAACCCACCGGGGAATGGGTCGTCGGGGTCGAGGACGAATTGGTGGAAACCGGTCAGATGCGCCCGGCCCGTGACCGCGGGGACAATGGCATGAAAGTCACCGACGCGTGTTTCATCGACGATCTGGCCGGTGAAGCGAGTACCAATGATGCTCTCGCTGACAAAGGACTGGCCCACGGCGAGATCGCCCCTGGCATGGAGTAGGGCCATCCTGGCGCAGGTACCGGTACCACAGGGGGAGCGGTCTATGGTACACTCCCCAAAAGTGGCTACGTTGCGCGCGTACAGGCTGCCATCGGGCTGTGGTTGGGCCGGCTCGTGGAACTCTACCGCATCCACGGCAGTGGTAAAGGGTTGCTCGGGATGCTGAACCTGAAGCTGGGCGTTGGCAGCCCAGCGCAGCCCCATGCCGAGCCGGGCCAGGGCCTCAGCGTTCCCGGGCACAAGGCTGAGATCAAAAAGCTGTGCATCAACAAGGGCAAAAAAGCCGCCGCTGTACACAATGTCCGCTTGGAGAGGACCCAGTTCTGGAAGAGACAGGCGGGCGCCGGGTTTGTAGACAAAGACCGGCGCGTTCTGGAAAGTGACATCCAGCACCTGGCCGTCCTGAATGCGACTCCTGGTTCGAACCAGGCCCACAGGCGTATCAAAGACGACATTTGCTCGCCGCTGCCGGATAGTTGCCTGCCCATTGGCGGAGCTAGCCCCCCACCCGACACCATGCCGGTCTCGATGAGTGCCGTCGCTGCCCCAATGACGGCATGTCCACACATGGTGGTATACTGCAGCGTATTCATAAAGACCAGCCAAAGTCCGCGGCAGGATCACAGGGCGCGGTCAGATAGGGCGCCATACATGTCTTGACGGCCTCGCGGTTCGAGCATGAGCAGACCACGAAGGCCGTCCAGTTCCTGACGCGCATGGACCAGCTTTTCCTCCATGGTGTTGCCCGGAATGGGTGCCAGCCCACCTACCACCAGGCGGGTCGGCTCGCCAGCCGTATGTGAATCTATGGTCGAGACGATGCGCGAAAACCGGGCCATGTGCCTCTCTCCAATGTAGGAGATGCTGCCGGCCCGGGCCAGTCCATCGATCGCGGGCATGCTGTCAGGAAAGATCCCGCGATCGGGCTGTCAGCCCGGGACGGTGCACCGCCCCAAAGTGTATGCGTATCCCACCCCAGCCCCCTCATTCGCTGGATGATTTCCTGTCCCCGTGGGCAGGCGATTGGTAACGATGCAGGACAGGAAACCATCTGGCCCATGGGCTAGATGTACAACAACCTTACCGCTAGCAAGGAAGCGCTCAGTCAGTCTCCCGCACCTCCAGGATCTCGACATCCGGGACCCGCTCCAGCACAGCTACGATCTCGTCTTTGGAAACACCGCGGACTTTGAAGACATAGTCCCAGTGATCGGGCTGCTTGGGCGTCCGGACGTAGCCGCTGGCATAGATCCCCCAACCCTGCCCGGCAATGGCATTCGTGACATCGGCCAGCACGCCGTAACGATCTGTCGACCGGAAGGCGACGCGGACCCCGGATACGTGCTCCCCCAGCAATTCGGTCAGGTGAGCCAAGAGATCGGTGTCGGTGATAATGCCCACCACAATGCCTTCATCGAGGACTGGCAGCCCGCCGATCTTTTTTTCGACCATAGTCTTGGCTGCATCTTCCAGCGTAGCGTCTGAACAGGTGGACACTACATCTTTGGCCTTGATCATCACGTCCTGGACAGTTAGTTCCGTCAGAGTGCGGGCGATCTCCCACAGGTCCAGGCTGCCCAGCCTACCCGGATCCACGAGCAGCGTCTGTCGAGTAACCAAGCCAAGCAAGCGCTTGCCATCACCGACAATGGGCAGGTGGCGGATGTCGTTCTCGCCCATGAATCGCTGGGCGTCGACGATGCACATCGTCGGCTGAACCATGAGCGGATGTCGTGTCATATAGTCTTTAACCAGCATTCGGTGCCTCCTACGGCATACCAGGATCAGGATGGCCTCATGCCAGACCCGTGGCCATCCATCCTATACCAAACTTTGGCTAATCGGCAGTCGTCAGGACAGGATCCATCTCACGCAATCGCTCCAGCGGGATATGGCAGAAAATGCGGTGCCCGTCGCCGTCATCCTGCCACGGCGGCACCTCTTCTTCACAGATCTTGCCGCCATCGGGCAGCAGCTCCGCCCGGCGCGGGCAGCGGGTGTGGAATCGACAGCCGCTGGGTGGATTGAGGGCGCTGGGCACGTTGCCGCTGAGGCGGATGTGCTTCTGGCTCCACACTGGGGTCAGGGATCGGCACGGCCGAGAGCAAAGCTTCGGTGTAGGGATGGTAGGGCGGAGCATAGATGGCCTCCGCAGGCCCGATCTCGGAAATCTGGCCCAGGTACATCACGGCGATGTGATCGCAGAAGAAGCGCACTACACTCAGGTCGTGGGCGATAAAGATCATCGTCGTGCCCATCTCCTGCTGGATCTCCATCAGCAGATTGAGCACCGCCGCCTGTACCGATACGTCCAGAGCCGAGACCGGCTCATCGCACAGAACCAGCTCCGGGCGACCGGCAATGGCCCGGGCAATGCCCACCCGCTGCTTCTCACCACCGCTGAGCTGGCGCGGCAACCGGTCGTAGTAGCGTTCGCCCAGCTTCATCATGCCGCAGCAGGCGGATCACCTCGTCCCGGACCTGGTTCTTGGGCACGGTCTTGAAGCGCTGCAGCGGGCGCGACGATCTGCTGGCCGACGGTGAAGGAGGGATTCAGCGTGGAGTCAGGGTTCTGGAACACCATCTGCAGTTCCTGGATGATGGACAGATCCCGCTGTGATCACCTTGTCGGAGATATCGACGCCCATGAACTCCAACTCGCCGCCGGTGGGCGCTTCCATGCCGATGATGGTCTTGACCAGCGTGCTCTTGCCACAGCCCGACTCGCCGACGATGCCCAGGGTCTCTCCCTTTTTCACCGTCAAGCTGACGTCGTCCACCGCTTTGACGTAGTGCTTTTCCCCGCCGATGAGCTTCTTGGAGGGAACCTTGATAAAAGGTCTTGGCGTTGTCAAGCTGCAGGATCGTCTCGGGCGCTGCTTCCGTAGCCGGCTGCGCTGCCAGTCCGGCCACAACGTCTTCCGGCGGCGTCCAACCCTGCGGCGGCAATCTCCTCGGCAAAGTGACAGCGGGCCCAGTGCCTCACGTCGATCTGGCGCAGTTCTGGCCTGTCGCAGGCGGCATTCTTCGCGGGCATAGTCACAGCGCGGCTCAAAGATGCAGCCCGGCGGCAGGTTGGCTGGCGAGGGCACCCGTCCGCGGATGGGATACGAGGTAGCTGCTGCGCTTGTCCATGCCCAGGCGGGGCACACAGCGCATCAGGCCCTGGGTGTAGGGGTGGTAGGGGCTCAGATAGACGTCCGCTACCGAGGCCCGCTCGACGATCTCGCCAGCGTACATCACGCCCACCTTGGTCGACACCCGGGCGACGACGCCCAGGTTGTGGCTGATGTACATGATGGCGGTGTCAAAGTCGCGCTGCAGGTCGGCGATCAGGTCCAGCACCGCCGCCTCGACGGTCACGTCCAGAGCGGTGGTCGGCTCGTCCATGATGAGCAGCGCCGGTCCGTTGAGCAGGGCCATGGCGATGACGACGCGCTGCTGCTGTCCGCCCGATATCTGGTGCGGATAGCGCCGCATCACGTTCTCCGGGTCGGGCATGTAGACCCGCTCGAGCATGGCGACGCACTTTTCCTCGGCCTCGGCCTGGCTCATGTCACGGTGGACGGTCAGCACCTCGGACATCTGCTCGCCGAGGCGCATGGAGGGATTGAGGGCCTGCATCGGATCCTGGTAGACCATCGAGATCTGGTCACCGCGGATCCGGCGCAGTTCTTCCTGCGAGCGGCCCACCAGGTCCTGGCCCTGGAAGAGGATGCGGCCGTCCACGATCCTGCCGTTCTTCCCCAAAAAGTTGACGATGCCAAAGGCCACGGTGCTCTTGCCGCAACCCGACTCACCGACGATGCTGTGGGCCTCGCCGCGCTGGATCTCAAAGCTGACGTCGCGCACGGCGGGCACGTCGCCCTGTGCGCGTCTCGTAGGAGATGGCCAGATTCTTCCACATGCAAGAACGGGTGTCTTGATCTGGTGGTCTGCTGTCATAGGCTGCACTCCTCATCTACTGATATCGCAGCGACTCTTCGCGCAGACCGTCGGCCAACAGGCTCAGACCGACGACCAGGGAGGAGATGGCCAGCGTGGGCCAGATGACGGCCCAGGGATTGGTAAAGATGTGCTCGTGCCCAGCCTGGACCATGCCCCCCCAATCGGGGTTGGGCGGTGGCAGCCCCAGCCCCAGGAAACCCAGGGTACCCAGGGAAAAGATGGCATAGCCCACCCGCAGCATGGCATCGATGAGGACCGGGCCGCGGGCATTGGGCAGGATCTCGACGTACATCATCCGCAGCGACGATTCGCCGCGGGTCTGGGCCGCGGCGACATAGTCGCGGGTGCGGATGTCCAGCGTCAGGCCGCGCACCAGGCGGGCGATGCCCGGAATACCGGCGATCGTGATGGCGATGACGACGTTGGTCGCCGAAGCGCCCACGGCGGCGATGATGATCAGGTAGAGCAGGATGGTCGGAAAGGCCATCATCGCGTCCAGGCCGCGCATCACGACGTCATCGGTGGGTCCGGCAAAATAACCCGCAATCAAGCCCAAGCGTGACGCCGATCGACCACGGAAAGGAACACGCCCCAAATCGCCACGCCACCTGGGATCCAGAAGTTCTCAGTGATGGGCCACTTGATCAGGACGATCTGCCCGCCGTAGGCCAGGCGGGACCAGAGGTCCCGTCCCTTGTGGTCGGTGCCCAACGGGTGGGCGAGCCGAGGGGCCCTGGCTCCTGGCCTGCGAATCCTCCTCGTTGGGATCGTAGCGCGTGACCACCGGGGCAAAGATGGCAGCCAGGACCCAGAACAGAATGATGCACAGGCCGACGATCGCAATCTTGGAACTCCACAGGATGGTCAGGCTGCCCTTGGTCTTTTGCCAGCGGCTGGGCTTCGAAGCGCAGCAGCACCCGCCGTGGCTTCTTCGGTTGCCATCGTACCTCCTCCCTCGACCTCAAAGCTCGCCCTAACCTCACTACGCATACCGGATGCGCGGGTTGAGGAACGTGTAGATAATGTCGGCAATGAGCTGCGAACCCACAGCCACAACGACCAGGACCATCGCAGCCGTTTCGACGGCATAGACGTCGTTGAACATGGCCGAATTCAACAGGTATTGCCCCAGGCCAGGATAGCTGAACAGCACCTCGACCACGACGATACCGCCGATGAGCCAGTTCACGTGGAGCATGATGACCGTGATCGGGCGCCATCAGGGAGTTGCGCAGGATGTGCTTCCTGACGATCTGTCCTTGGGGCAGGCCCTTCAGGTGGGCCGTGCGGACATAGGGCGAGTTGGCGACCTCGACCACGCTGGCGCGCGTGATGCGCAGCACATAGCCCAGCTCGATGAGGGTCAGCGTGACCACGGGCAGGACCAGCATGGACGGGATTGTCCAGGATGGCCTTGTCATCGAGCAGGACCACGGAGCCGGGCAGGACCTCGAGCCAGGCGGCAAAGACCAGGATGAGGAGGATGCCGGTGGCAAAGTTGGGGCTGGCCGTGGTCAGCAAGCCGCCTACGGTCAGGACACGGTCGATGCCCTTGCCCTCGTTCAGTCCCGCGACAAGGCCCAGCACCACGGCCAGGGGCATGACGACGATAAAGGCGATGCCGGCCAAGAGCAAGGAATTCCGCAACCGGAGGAAGAGCGTGTCGGCCACGGGACGCCCTGTGCGGAAAGACACACCCGGGTCGCCCCGGACCAAGCCTTTCTGGATGGGGATGTAGCGAACACCGCCTGTCTGCTCCACGGCAGCCCGGCCGGCCGAAGCGGCCGATACTTCCTCCTCGCTGAACCCTTTCTTCCAGAGGGTGGCCCGATTGCCCGTGTCGATGCCCCAGAAGAACTGCTGACCGTTCTCGTCGGTCTGCCAGCCGTCAAAGTCGCCCTCCACCTTTTCGACGCTTGCCGTCGGGCTGCATGCGGTGGACGACAATCTCACCATCTTTCATGCTCCAGCGGGTGAGCGTGCCGTCGACATCGGCCCACCAGGTGACAATGCCGCTGATCGGGTCAACCCTGCGCTCCAGAGAATAACCAGTCAGGGCAGAGGCACGCCAGTCAGCAGCCGACCAGCCACTGAGAGGTAGCGCCAGTACATGGGCTCCTCCAGACCGAGCTGGACTCGAAAAAGCACCGTCTGCTCCGGCGTGGCAAAGGGCCCCAGGATGTGGCGGGCGATATCGCCCGGCGCGATCTCGGAGATCAAAAAGATAACAGATGGAAACGAGGAGCATGGTCAGTACCATGCCCAGCAAGCGCCGCGTAATGAACTTCCCCATAGAAGTCCCCTTTCCAGGTTCTGATGGACACCAAACGGAGAACAAGTGGGGAATCGAGATGGAGATTGAGGTGCCGTACTGGCTATGCACCTCAACCTCTATCTCAATATCCCAGTCAGTCGAGCTAGGCCTCCGGATCTATCCAGGCGTTGGCCCAAAGATGGTAGTCGGTGGGGTGCGCCGCGACGTTTTGGAAGTTCGGCGGATAGAAGGTCCAGCCAATAAAGTAGTAGGCGTTGCCGATGGAGCCACGCTCCTGCTGGATCAGCTCCAGCTTTTCCATGATGCCGCGCCGCTCTTCTACGTCGGGAGTAGCGTTGGCCTCGCGCCAGGAGTGTTTGAAACTCTTCGTCACACCAGCGGGTCTCGTTCCAGGGCACCGGATTCCCGTCCTGGTCGCAGGTGTAGGCCAGTTCCAGGACCATGGTGCCCAGCGGGCGGTGCGTCCAGGAGGTGATGCCCAGGTCGACCTCGGTCCACAGCTCCCAGTACTGGTTGTTGGGCATCGTGTTCAAGGTGATCCGGAAGCCGGCCGGCTCGGCGTCCTGCTTCAGCGTCTCGGCGTAGGCGACGATGTCGTCCCAGCCGGAACCGACGGCAATCTCCACGTCGAGTCCATCGGGGTAGCCGGCCTCGGCCAGCAGAGCCTTGGCCTTCTCCGGTCATATGGCGGCGTTGGTACCTCGGCATAGTCGGGATGGGCCGGCGAGACGTGATGGTCCTGGCCGATGAGGCCCTGGCCAAAGTAGGCCAGGTCGAGGATCTTTTGGCGGTGCTGGCAGAGCTTGAGCGCCTGGCGCACCTGGTTGTCGGTCCAGGGCTCCATGTCCACGCGCATGCGCAGGATGCGGGTGCGAGCGGTGGGCACCGTGTATAGATTGGCGCCATCCCAGTCCTTCAGCGCCTCCCAGGTCGTCGGGATAGACATTGTAGATGGTATCGATCTGGCCCTGCTTCATGGCGGTGACGGCCGGGGTCTGGTCCTCACCCTGGTCGACGTAGATGATCTCATCCAGGAAGGGTAGTTGATTCCCCTCGGTCGTCCTTGCCCCAGTAGTCCTCGCGACGCTTGAGCACGCACGCGCTCACCCACCGAGTACTCTGCAAGCGTAAAGGGACCCGTGCCGACCGGCTGGGCGACAATGTCACCCTCAAAGCCACGGTGCACAATCTGGGCCGGATAGTGGAAGAGGTCCTCTGGCACCGAGATGGCCGCCGCGTCCAGGTTCAAGCGCACGTGGTAGTCATCCACCTTTTCGACACCAGTGGGCTGCAGGTAGGGCATCTTGCCGATCATCGACGAGCCGACTTCGGGGTTCAGCCACTCGCCAAAGTTGAAAAGCACGTCGTCGGCCGTGAACTCGTCCCCATTGTTGAACATGAATGCCTTTGCGCAGGTACAAGTCCCAGGTCTTTAGGTCGTCGCTGGGCTGTCCACTTTTCCAGCAGTAGGGGATGGGTGATGTTGTCATAGCCGGTCTGGGTCAGATACTCCAGGAAGTGACGGGTGGCGTTCGAGTCATAGACCCAGGAGTAGCGGGCCGGATGGTCGATGCGGATGACCTGCATCGAGCAGCGCATGGTGCCGCCGTACTTGGGGCCGCCTGCCGCTGGGGCCGCCGTAGGTGCCGGGGCCTCTGTCGGCGCCACCGCGGCCGGAGCCTCGGTGGCTTTGGCAGCGGGCGCCGCGGTGGGCGCTGCGGGCGCCTCGGTTCCGCCACAGGCCGCCAGGAAAGCGCTGGCGCCGGCAAAGGACATGCCCAGCAGCGTCGCGTTTCGCAAAAAATCGCGGCGGCTGATGCGGCCCTGTTGATACTGATGCTTTAGTTCGGGGATGTAGGCGTGCTCACCCTCATTGCGCTGTGTCCGCTTGATGATTTCCATTCTGTACTCCTCCTTCATATTGTGGGTATTTCGGCCAGCAACGGATGGACCCAGTATCTGCTATGGTTAGAGGACTGGGTCCAGCTATCTCACAAGAACAGTGGTTGAACTGAACTGTACACACCTCCCTTCCAACTTTCTCGATGTGAGACACAGTCTCACAACTCGGCCAGCAGCACATGTTTTTGGGGGAAAACTCGGTAGAAACTGCGTTTGATTATACCATATTCCAGCCCGTTGTCAAACCGCCCGTTTGCTGCTAGGATTTATGTTAACATCTAATGATCGACAGATTTCTCCTAGACACTTGAAGGTCCTAGGATCTCGGGGCGCTAGACGGTGTGGCGCTCCTCAGCTCGAGCGATGATCTCCTGCAACCGGAGCAGCGTCTCCTCAGGAATGTATGGCGGTTCGTGGTTCTCCAGGATGTCCAGCACCTTGGCCCGGACCCGGTCAGCCATGGTCTGCGCCCCGCCGGCCTCCCAGGCGCGGCGCATCTGGCGGTCCATGAGGGTCGGGAACCACATCTCGGCGCGGAAATGCTGGCGGGTGTGCTGCTGGGTCAGGTAGTGGCCGCCTGGACCGACCTGCTCGATGACGTCCACGGCCAGCGTCTCGGGGGTGACGTCGATGCCGCCCAGCGATGCGCTTGGCCATAGCCGATCACCTCGTCGGACATGACCAGCATGTCGATAGGAGCCGAGCAGGCCCGACTCCAGATAGCCCACGTCGTGGATGAGGTTGGCGCCCGACAGCGCGGCGACGATGATGGACATGGTAGCCTCGATGGCCGCCTGCTGGTCGAGGGTCTTGGCATCGGAGCAGCCGGCGGTGGAGAACATGGGCACGCCCAGCCACTTGGCCACGTCGGTCATGGCCGCGCTGATCAGGGCCAGTTCGGGCGCGCCGTAGGACAGGATCGAGGTCGCCATGTCCATGGGCGAGTTGCACGCCGCCCATGATGACCGCCGCGCCCTTGCGCTTGAGCTGGGCCAGCACCACGCCCACCAGGTACTCGGCCAGGGCCTGCACCATCGTCCCGGCCAGGGTCAGCCGGGCCCGGTGCCGCCGCACATGATGCAAGGCGTGTAGATGGCCGGGATGCCCATCTCGGCGGCGTACAGGATCTTTTCCACGGCTTCGACCGAGTTGGTCAGGGGGGAGCTGGGCTCGATGTAGACGACGAAAAGAGGCGCCCGGGCAAACTCGTCCGGCGCCGCCCAGCACCTCGCAGGCCATCTGGTACTGGTCGGCCAAGCCCTCCTTGTCCACGGCGGTGATGACCAGCGGCTTGGATGTGCCCCGCAGCATGGCCAGGAACTGGTGCCGGTCGTAGGTCTGGGGCAGCACGCCCGAGGTCAGGCCCAGCGACATGTGAAAGTCGATGTTGGGCAGGGCGTCGCTGATCCGGGCCGCGTTGTAGACATCCTCAAAGGTGTACTTGCGCACCTCGTCGGTGTAGGGATCCACCATGGATGGACAGTCGGAGCCGGTGCCAAAGTAGAACTTGTCCTTCTCCAGGAGATGCGCCTGCTGCGGT
The DNA here is from genome assembly GCA_963700285.1 of uncultured Chloroflexia bacterium. Taxonomy (GTDB): domain Bacteria; phylum Chloroflexota; class Anaerolineae; order JAAYZQ01; family JAAYZQ01; genus CAWANP01. Next base: position 422,335 of record CAVOXA010000014.1, read on the forward strand.
CGCGCCCGGCGATGACGATCCGGCCGGGTGTGGTGTTCAGCGCCTCTTTCAGCAACCAGGCCGGAATACGGACCAGAGCCCGGGCCTGGCCGCCAGTGTCTCCTCGCTGATCAGGCAACCGGCGTCACGCAGCAGCGCCAGCCCTTCCTCACCGTGATATCCGCGTACGCCCGCCCGGCCCAGGACATCCAGGGCAGCGTGAAAGATCTCTTCGATCTGATCGTCGGACAGCACGCGGAACTGTGGAGTTACGTTGATTTGGTAATTGGCTCTCATCTTGTCTATGCTGCTCCTTCACGAACAGCCGCGGCCATGGCCGCGATATGGGCCGGCGAAGAGCCACAGCAGCCGCCGACGATGACCGCGCCTAGATCCGACGTACTGGCGAGCCAAGCCGGCCATCCTTGCCGGATCAGCGTCGTAGACCACCTGGCGCTTGACCATGCGCGGGATACCAGCATTGGGCTTGGCAATCAGATAGGCATCGGGTGCAGCCTCGTGCATCAGCGGCAGCAGCTCGAGCACCTCCTCGGGGGCATGACCACAGTTGGCGCCTACGGCGGACACGCCCATCTGGGACAGCGTCTGAGCAGCCTGGGCTGGGCGGATGCCCATGCTGGTGCGGCCATGGGTGTCGAAGCTAAAGGTGCAGAAGACCGGCAGGTCACAGTCCGTGCATGGCACCCTCGACGGCCGCTCTGGCCTCGTTCAGATCGCTCATGGTTTCGATATAGATGCAGTCCACGCCACCCGCGGCCAGCGCCCCAGCCTGCTCGGCAAAGATCTCTACCGCAGCCTCGTAGGTCAGCGGGCCGAGGGGGGGCATCATCTCGCCCGAGGGACCGATGTCGCCGCCGACATAGACGTCATCGTCCAGCGGCCTGGCGGGCCAACTCGGCGGCACGGCGGTTGATCTCTGCCACCTGGGCGTCGAGGCCGGCGGCTTTCAGGCGGGCACGGCGTGCCGCCAAAGGTACTGGTGAGGATGAGCTGAGAGCCGGCGTCCAGATAGGCCTGGTGCAGCGCCATGATCTCCTCGGGCCGCTCCAGGATCCAGGCCTCGCCGGGCATGCCCCGTGGGCAGACCGGCGGCCTGCAGCATCGTGCCTGTCGCCCCGTCGGCGATCAGCACCTCGCCTGGCGCCAGGAATTCTAGCCTGTCCAGAATCGGTACTCGCATGGGGTCGCTCCTTTGGACACGTATGTGCTGCGTGCTACGTGTTGCGTGAATCTGTTGGCAAGCTGTTTCTCCACTCCGCACGCCACATGCCTTACGTTTGATGCTTGAGGCTTGACGCCCTACGCTCCGGCCAGTTGCTTGACGACCTTGACGGCCTCGGTCGCGTTCTCGGCGTAGGCGTCGGCGCCGATCTCCTCGGCCCACTCTGGGCTGGCCGGCACGCCGCCGATGATGACTTTGACCTGGTCGCGCAGACCGGCCTCTTTGAGGCTGAGGATGACCGCCTCCTGGTTGAGGATGGTCGTGGTGAGCAGCGCCGACAAACCGACTATGTCGGCATCCACTTCACGCACCTTGTCGACGAACTGCTGAGCCGACACATCCACGCCCAGGTCGTGCACCTCAAATCCATTGGCAGCCAGCATGGTCGCCACCAGCGTCTTGCCGATCTCGTGGATGTCCCCCTGGACCGTGCCGATGACCACCTTGCCCAGCACCTCGCGCTGCTGGCGCCTCTTTAGCAGCTCTGGTTCCAGGGTGGCGATGGCGGCCTTTATCGCCTCACCGCTCATCATCAGGTCAGGAATGAACAGCTCACCGTTGGCAAAACCCTCACCGACGACATCCATGCCCGGTTTGAAGCCCTTGTCGATGGCCTCCAGCGGATCAACGCCCTCACGCAATGCCTCGTTGGCCAGCTCTCTGGCCCTATCAGGCAGACCGTCAATGACAGCCTTTGCCATATCCTCGTACAGTTTTTCGTTTGCCATGTCTCCCTCCCTAGTCTGTGCTTGATTATGCTGGCTTTGTACCTGCAAGGATTGGGCCGGGCAACACCCCGTCCAGCCACCGCGTACACATCAGTGGCTCCCGCTAGACCGCTGCTTGAGCCAAGATCGCCTGCAGTTCGTCTTTTCTGTCTGGAGCCAGGGCCCTGGTCCGGTGCTCCCTGAGAATCTCCTTGACCCGGCCGTTGAGACGTTGGTTCAGCGACATCGCCCCGGATTCCAGCCATTGGTCCCGCCTCTGCCGGTCCAGGAGGCCAGGATACCAGAAATCCCGAAAGCGCCCCAACGTCTTTGCGGTGTCCATAAAGTGGCCGCCGGGCCCGACCTGATGCAACTCTTCCAGCATCATCGTATCTGCGTTGACCTCGATACCTTTCATCAGATGATCGGCCAGGGCAATCAGCTCATCGGTGAGAACGATCATCTCGAAGGAGCCGGTGAGCCCACTTTCCAGGTAGCCGACATCGTGGATCAGGTTCGCACCACTAAGCTTGGCCATCATGACCGACAACTGAGCTTCCAGCGCGGCCTGCTCGTCCATGACCTTGGCGTCACTGCAGCCGGCATAACCCCAGGTTGGCAACCCATACCACTGGCCCAATTGGGCGATGGCCGCTTTGGTGAGCTGGAATTCGGGCGACCCGTAGCAGATCTGGGCCGACCGCATGTCCAGGTGATGCAGGCCAGCGCCAAAGACAAAGGGCGCTCCCGGCCGCGCCAACTGGTGCACGACCAAAGCACTGAGGATCTCGGCCAGGGCCAGCACCAGACCGCTGGCCATCGTGATCGGGCCCGTGCCGCCCATCAGCGGAGCGGGCGAATAGACGATGGGCAGTTCGTTCTCGGCCATGAGCAGCAGTTTGTCCACGGCGGTCTCGGACTGCTGCAGCGGCGAACTGGGCTCAGAATAGAGCAGGATATGCTGTTGCTCGACCAGCGCACCGTGCCCGCCTGCCACGGCAGTCGCCATATCAATGGCGCGCTGGCAGCTAGCCTTGTCGTTGGTCACAAACACGATAGGCTTGGTGGTGTGCTCCAGCATCAGTGCCATCTGCAGATCGTAGGCCAGCGCCGGTTCGACATCGGAGGGGATGCCGATGGACATCACAAAGTGGATGTTCTCCAGGGCATCACAGAGGCGATAGCCACTGACGATGTCGGCCTGCGTGAACTTGCGATGGTCGCCGGTCTCGGGGTCGAGGAAGTTCAAGCAGTCGGAGCCAGTGCCAAAGTAGACCTTGGTTCCTTCCAGGTGCAATACAGGGTCGCCATCGCGATCGCACATGACGATCCTGCCCGGCGTCGAGGCAACTGCATCCTCCACCAAGCGAGCCGGAAACCTGACCAGATTTCCATCGGAGACAAAGGCTCCCTCTTTTTGCAGCATGTCCAGGGCTCCCCGGTGATGGAAGCGAAGCCCAGTGCGCCGTAACACCTCCAGGGCACCAAAGTGCAGGTCTTGAAGCTGGCCTTCAGACAGAATCGCGAACTGCGGTCCGAGATACGCCACCGAATTCACTGTTTTCATGGTCGATTCCCCTCAGGGCCACACAGCTACACTGTCAGAGATCCAGAAATATACGCGCTGGCGAAGAGCCTGAACTCTTGGCGCAGCATTTTTGTAGATACGCCGCGCTTGGCCGTCACCCAGTCGCCTCAAAGCGCCCACTAGAGGGCAGCGAGTGCACCTGCTATCCGCTCCAATGCCTTCTGGATATTCTCCATCGAGGTAGCGTACGAAAGACGCAGGTAGCCCTCCCCATTGCGACCAAAAGACGTACCAGGCAGAACGGCGACCCCAGCCTCATCCAACAAATAGTCGGCCAGCTCGTCCGAGGACAGGCCGAATGCGGACACATTTGGAAAAGCGTAGAAGGCGCCCTTGGGCATCGGGCACCGGAGGCCGGGAATGGCGTTGAGCCCATCGACGATAAAGTCGCGACGGCGGCGGAACTCGGCCACCACCGCATCCACCTCATCCTGTGGGCCGAGGACAGCTTCCAGACCTGCATACTGGGTGAAGGTTGCCGAACAACCGACCGAGTGGGTGAGCAGGAGATCCAGCTTTTCGGCCAGTGGTTGGGGCATGATGCCAAAGCCCAGGCGCCAACCGGTCATGGCGTAGGTCTTGGAGAAACCATCGGCAATGATGGTCCGATCAGCCATACCAGGCAGCGATATAATGCTGGATGCCGCGTCATCGTAGGCCATCCGACCATAGATTTCGTCGGAGAGGATCCACAGGTCATGACGGTTGGCAATCTCGGCTACATGGACCAAGGTCTCGGCTGATAGAATGTTGCCCGTGGGATTGCCAGGAGAATTCAGGATGATCATGCGCGTTCTAGGACCAAGGCGGAGATCCAGGGCGTCCACGTCCAGGTCAAATCCCCGCTCCTCGACCAGGGGGATGGGCACAGGAGTCGCGCCACTCAGACCAATGGTTGCCGCGTAGCTGGGGAAGCCCGGATCGGGATGGATCACTTCATCACCCGGCTCAAGGAGGGCCAGCATTGGCAGGAGCAGCAGCGGTTTGTTCCCAGGCGCGACCACGACCTGCTCGGACGAAAACTCGACCCCACGCCGCCATCCGGCATCGGCGGCCAGAGCCTGGCGAAGGGCCGGCACGCCGGAGGGCAAGGTATAGCGGGTATGGCCCGTGGTAATGGCCCGAATACCGGCAAGGGCAATGTTTGCATAGGTCTCAAAATCAGGCTGGCCCATTTCCAGGTGGACGATCTCCCTGCCCTGGGCTTCCAACGCCTGGGCGCGAGCAAAGACCGCATAGGCCCCTTCTGCCTTCAAATGAATGATGCGACGGGCAAAGGACATAGCACCTGTCCTTTCAGAACAGTTTGAATCTACAGGAGAATATTGAACCTGGCCCTGATGCTGGACTCCACGCCGGGCGCTAGTGGCTTCGGCTCGTGCTCACGGAGCAGCGTCGTCGCACGGGCAGCGGCTCGTGCCCGGCTGTCCTTTTTGCCCGCCAGCTCCCACGCTGCCCGGTTCTGACGGTCTGCCAGAAGTGGGTGGAAGAGTTCAGATCTCATGAACCGCAGCGTGTGGCCGTCCATCAAAAAGTGCCCGCCAGGACCGACCCGGTCAATGGCATCGACGGCCAGAGCGTCGTCGGTGACATCCATGCCGCGCAGCACGCGCATGGCCATCCCAACCATCTCATCATCAAGGACAGCCTGCTCCAGCGAGGCTGCGTTCATGTTGGTGATCATGGCGACGGCATGGTGGATGTAGTTGCAGCCGCCCATTGCCGCCAGCATCAGGGTCGCCATCTTTTCGTAGCCGGCTTGAACGTCGGGAAGCTTGCTATCGGTCATACCGCCCGAGCCATAGATGGGCACCCGATAGCGATGGGCCAACTGTGCCGCAGCAGCCTGCATCATGCCGAACTCGACAGCGCCGCCGAGGTAGCCGCCGCTGCGCAGGTCAACCACGCCAGGGATATAGCCTGCCAGCACGGGTGTGCCGGGGCGCACGAGTTGGGTAAGCACGATGCCGCTCAACTGCTCTGCGTTAAGTTGTACCAGCGTACCGGCCAAGGTCACGGGCGAGGTAGAGCCGGCCATTGGCGCAGACGACAGGACCACGGGCAATCCGTGTTTGCACCACTCGATGAGAATATCGGTTACGCCAGTGTCCAAGTGCAGAGGACTGACCATCCAGCTCGTGACCGCCGAGACAATGGGACGCGCCCGCAATGCCTCCAGACCTCCAGCGATCAGGCTTGCCAGTTCGACAACCTGGCCCGCCCCCACCACCGATCCGGCATGGGTCTGGACGTTGCTCATAACGTGCTTGGTGCTGTTGGCCAGACAGGCATGAAAGCGATTGACCGGCGCGTCCTCAGGGGGAACGTCGGTGGGCTGCAGGGGGATTGTGATAAAGTCACAATGCTCCAGGGCATCAGCCAAGAGGGCCAGTTGCGCGAGATCGCGCAGCGTCCCAGGCCGGACGGTGTCCGCACCCAGATCGAGGACCATCGTCGGCGAGCCGCCAGTCCCGGCATAGACCCGCTTTCCCTCCAACAGCACGTCTTGACCGGGATCTCGGCCAGCCAGCAGAACCGTGGAAGGAACGGTAACCAAGGCCGCTTCGACCATGGCCGGCGTGATGTATACCCGGGTACCATCGATCCTTGCCCCACCCCGGCGGTAGAGGGCCAGCGCGGACTCGTTCTCAACCTGGACGCCCGTGCGCTCCAGTACGGCCAGCGAGGCATCGTGAATGCGCCCCAGTTGCTCCTCGGTCAACGGCTGGTACTGTCCACCCACGGGACCAGGTCGTCCCATGCACTGCCTCCCTGGAAACAAGTTTCGTGCGCCCCGGTATCGCGTTCACGGGGCCCATGTCTCAAGCCTCACGCTCAACGTCCGAAGCTTGGCGGCAACGGTTTCGCTTTCGGCGGTCTGCACCTCACGCAGACCGCCGTCGGAGCACCTCCGCGATGGCTTCCTCGGCGCTGGGTAGCAGGGGAGGTACCTCGTGTTGGGCCAGGATCTCGCGAGCGCGCTCGTTGGCCCTGGTCGTCATGTCCTTGCTACCCTGCTTCACCCAGCGATCATAGCGCATCCTGTCGATCAGCATGGGCTGCCACTGCGCCCACTTCCAATTGTCCAGGGTGTGGTCGTCGGCCAGGAAGCCGCCACCGGGCTTGGCCCGATGGATCGCCTCGCGGGCCAGGGTTCGGTCGCTGACCTCCACACCGCCCATCATGTACCGGACGTCACGTATGATCTCGTCGGCGATGACCAGCATCTCCATGGAGGAGGTGGTTCCATACTCAATGTAGCCTACATCGTGGACCAGGTTGCAGCGACTGAGAAAAGCCGACATGATCGTGACCGTCGCCTCGATGCCAGCCTGGGCATCGACGACCTTGCTATCTGTGGCGCCTGCACCTCCCCAGACTGGTAGACCATAAAAGCGGCCCAGATCGGTGAAGGCAGGCATGGCCATGGCCCACTCGGGGGCGCCATAACTAACGATGGCCGACTTCATATCAAGCGCGGCGATGTTCATGCCATATAGGAAGGGGGTTCCCGGCCGGATCAACTGGGTCAGTACCAACCCGACCAGGCATTCAGCGTTGCCCAGGGCCAGCGCTCCAGCTACCGTGATGGGACCACCGCCGCCGGTATTGGGCGACGGCGGATAAGTCACGGGGATGCCCTTCTCGGCGCAGAACATGAGCTTGTCCACCGATTCATCGTTGTAGAGCAGGGGCGAAATTGATTCCGCATAGAGCATCATGAAGGGCTTCTCACGCAGTTCTGTCTCTCCACCGACCACGGCACAAGCGATGCGATAGATGTCCTCCATGTCCGCCCGGTCCACGGCTGTGTAGATGTTGGGCTTGGCAGAGCCCCGAATCATCTGCACAAAGCTATGCAGGTAGTGATCCAAGGTAGGAACATCTGATGGCGTGCCCATCGACATGACGAAATCGATCTGTTCCAGACCATCACACAGGTGGGCGATGCGCCACACATCGCCGGCGACAGCCCGGCGCCGTTCACCGGTCTCCACGTCGATAGTAAAGGGGCAGTCAGAACCCGGACCGAAGAAAACCTTGCCCTCCTCCAAAGGCATGGTCAGATCGCCAAGACGATTGTGCATCGGTATGCGTGACGGGGCAGCGGCGATGGCATCTATCACCGCCCGCTCGGGGATCTTGAGCCGACCCTCTGTTTCCCAGGCGCCAGCCTCAAGCAGCAGTTTGCGGCCCGACTCATTCTTCATTACGATGCCAGTTCGTAGCAGGATATCCAGGCTGGCATGGTGAATGGCCAAGATCTGTTCTTCGGACAACATCGAGATGGTGGGATGCACCGTGGGTACAGGGAACTGCTCAATCGCCATAGAACCTCCAACAGACAACAAAGAAATGCGTGGAACATGGCCACCATCTGGTGCCCATGTTTCACGCACCACAGATTCCTACTGCGTTCAGATCACTCTACGCCAAGCTGCGGGCCACGTCCACGGCGCTAGCCGCGTCGGCAGCGTAAGCATCGGCCCCAATCTCCCGAGCAAAAGCATCCGTCACCGGCGCTCCACCAATCATGATCTTGATCGAGTCGCGCAGGCCCGCCTCTTCTAGGGCCTCGATGATGGCCTTCATCTGGACCATGGTCGTGGTTAGCAAAGCACTCATGCCCAAGAACTGGGGTTGGTGCTTGCTGACGGCATCGACGAAAGCCTGTGCATCCACATCGGTGCCAAGATCAATCATGTCAAAGCCAGCGCCCTCGAGCATCATCCTGACCAGGTTCTTGCCAATGTCGTGAAGGTCCCCTTTGACGGTCCCAATCACATACTTGCCCGCGCTCATCGCATCGCCTTCGGCCAGCAACGGTCGCAGCACATCCATGCCTGCGTGCATGGCCCGGGCGGCAATCAGTACCTCCGGCACAAAGAGGTCGCCGGCCTTAAAGTCCCGGCCTACCTCATCCATCCCGGCGATGAGTCCCCCTTTCAGGATCTCGGCAGGATCGATGCCTTCGTCCACAGCCTGCTGAACCAGGGCGGCGACCTCTTTATCCTCGCCGTCGTACAGATTTGAAGCGATTTTTTGCAGAATGTCTGCCATCTTTTTCCTCCTCTTTGAGTTGATTCCTTATACAAGATTGACTGCAATAAAAAAGGGAAACAGATCGCTTTTAGGAAAGCCTGTTCCCCTAAACAGAAACCATGACCAGCCACAGATTCACCTTGCCGGCGCGCTGCTCGAACGTTTCAGAAGAGAGCGGCTGCGAGGCAACGATGATTCGTTCCGCAGTGGCGATGTTTGCGCTGGATCGGTTTGCCAATTCTTCACCCTTCCGGCCTGGAAACGTGTGGCATTCAGCCGCGGCGCAGCCCACCTCATCCCAGGGCCACGCCGCAAATGACTGGCCCATTATAGGCTGTTTTTCATCCATTGTCAAGTCGGTGCGCGCGCAGTCAACCAGCGTGTAGGCGGGCGGAAAACGTGGCAGCGGAGAAGTTGCATTTTCTATCGCTTCGCGATAGAATAAGGAAGGCATCGCCATCCCGGACAAGGAGCAGAACCCATGAGCGCAGAACCAGCTGCACCAGATGGATTGTACGACATCACCATCATCGGGGGCGGACCATCCGGCCTGTTTTCCGCCTTCTACGCTGGGCTCCGTGATGCCAAAACCAAGATCATCGATAGCTTGCCCCAATTGGGTGGGCAGTTGGCGGCCCTATATCCTGACAAGTACATCTATGATATCCCAGGCTTTCCCAGGGTCCTGGCCCGCGATTTTGTTGAGCGCCAGGTGGAGCAGGCGATGCAGTTTTCCCCCACGGTCTGCCTGAAGGAAAAGGTCACAGAGTTGCGGGCAGGTGGAGATGGCTACAGCGAGTTGAGAACCAGCAAGGGAAACGTGCATCACTCCTGCGCCGTCATCATCGCCGCCGGCGTGGGCGCCTTTGTGCCCCGCACGCTGGACATTCCCGATATCAACAGGATGGAAGGAAAAGGGGTCTACTTTTTTGTCAAGGACCTGGAAGCATTGCGCGGCCAGCGGGTACTCGTGGTCGGCGGGGGGGATACAGCCTTGGACTGGGCCAAGAGCTTGCTGGGCATCGCCAGTGAGGTCACGCTGATCCACCGCCGGGGCACCTTCCGCGCTCACGAACAGACGCTCAAAGAGATCTTGGTTTCATCGGCCAACGTCTTGCCGTTTTACGAACTGGAAGCCCTGCAAGGTGACGAGCGCGTTCGGGGAGCCACCGTTTTTGACAACCGCAGCGGTGAAGAGAAGACGATTGAGGTAGATGCTGTTGTAATGGGCCTCGGATTCTTGGCCAACCTGGGGCCCATAAAGGAATGGGGGCTGGAAATCGTCAAGAACTCGATCCAGGTTGACCACATGATGCAGACCAACCTATCAGGCGTGTTTGCCGTGGGCGACATCACCACCTACGAGGGAAAACTCAAGCTGATTGCCACGGCCACAGGGGAGGCGGCCACGGCAGCCAACTATGCCAAACGCTATATCGATCCCGCCACCCAGGTCTTTCCCGGACATAGCAGCCACCGGCCAGACAAGTGACCGTCGAGGCAGCAGCGAGGCCGACCGTATGAGAATCTTGTCAATCCTGGTTGTACAGGAGTGAAGCCATGATGACAGAAGAAAACACTGCAGGTTGGATCCGATATCCTGAAACAGAGGGTTTTGTGGCGACGCTGCTGGAGCATTTCGTCGAGGCACTGCCCCCGGCCGGCGCGCTGGCAACAGACCTTCTGGCGCGTACGGGCTGCCAGTTGATCGACTGGCTGGATCACCTGATCCTGGCAGGCGGCGACGGGCCCCTGGGTCAGCTGGCGGATCTGGGATTTGAACCAGAGGGCGTCGCGGCCGATCCCGGCGACACCGCATATTACCACCCTGGCGCCATCTTTCCCAGGATTGTACTGCGCAGCGAGAGTGGCGCTGAGCCAGGTAGGGTACTGGCCGCCGCAGTCCAGGTAGAGGACATCGGCTACTTCCAGATGACCCACCACATTTCCGCGCCCATTGATGGCTCACTTCTGAGCCCCTACCGGCGATCCAGGATCTGGCGGGGAGGTGGGAGGGAGCTTTGGGCCGTAGAGAGACGGGGACACCCGGGCTTTGTTCCCACCGAGATGCCCTCCGACTATCCTCAACGTTATCTGCGGGCATTCGAGCAGTGGGCCGCCCGCCCCCGCGACTTTGAGGACGAGCGACTGGGTATGGAACAAACCCTGGCCATGGCCCAGTCACTGGCCAGGGAGATGGGCCGTGATACGGCGGCCTGGATCGCCTTTGCAGCGGAACGCGAGCACTGGCAGAGGCGCAACCGGGCAGGGCAGATCCAGAAGGCGTGCCAGGACAGCTTGGGGCTGGGCTGGGCCAATCATGACCACCATACCTTCCGCAGCTCGCGCACTGTCTTTGCCCAATTGATCGAAATCCTCGAGACCCTGGGCTTCCATCCCCGGGAACGATTCTATGCCGGTGCCGAAGCGGGCTGGGGCGCCCAGGTGATGGAGCAGCCGGTTTGTCGTTTTGCTGTCTTTGCCGACGCCGACCTTTCGCCGGACGAGGTAGAGGGTGACTTTGCGCACCGGCCCCTGTCAGCCCGCGACGAATTGGGTACGGTCGGCCTTTGGTGCGCACTACATGGCGAGTCGATGCTGGGCGCGGGCCTGCATCACCTGGCAGGCCGGTTTGTGTTTGATGCCGTGACGGAGAACCTGGCCGCCTGGGGTATCGAGATGATGCATCCTTTCAGCGAGTTTCCGTACCTGCGGCAAGCATTCACTGTAGGAGAGCGCTGGAATGTTGCGGACCGACGGCTGGAGCGACTTGGTGCCAGCGGCCAGATTACCCCAGCGCAGCGCGAGATCTTTGCCGAGCAGGGGGCAATCGGCAGCCACCTGGAGAATATCCAGAGGGGCGAGGGTTTCAAGGGCTTCAACCAACAGAAGATCAGCGATATTATCCGGCGCACGGATCCCCGGGCGGGTGTTGGTGGATCCTGAGAATCGGCGACGCATCCCTATCGATTTGAGAGGAAGACTAATCAAGAGCCCGGGCTTTGAAAGAGCCCGGGCTTTTTGCTATGTCTGGGGCAGCCTATCCAACTGCCTGGCTTCGCCACATGGCAGGATGGGAAGCCTCCGGGACCGTGGGCTAGCGGCCGGCTTCGGGCAGGTAGGGAGGCAAGAGCGTACCAGCAAAGATGGGCTGCAAGCGGGCAAAGCGCTGCCGACCATCGACCAACGGGATGGCGGGCCAGCTATCGCCAATGAGGGGCCGGGCATATCGGACAAAGTCCTCGGTGACATCCAGTTGGGAGCCGGCGATCCAGCCCGCCGGGAAGGCCCGCTCCGAGTTGGCGACCAGTTCCAGGGGTACCTTGTCGTAGCGCACGCTGTAGACGAGTCCAGGTTCGCGCAGGAGTGTGGACATGTAGCCGGAGCCATCCTCAACAGCAATCTGAGCTGCCTTTTGTCCCACCCGGTAGGCCTCCTCCAGGTCCACGGTCGAGGCATAGATCATGTTGTGTCGCTGATCCGTGCCAGGCACATTGCCCCGGGCCGAGCCACGCGCCGGCAGCCCCAGCTCATTCAGATGGTTCACGATCCTGCGCTCAACCGTCATCTGGCTGGAGGAGAATTGCACGTGACCGAAAGAGTCCTCACGCTCGCCAAGCGTCCCTACCGGAAAGCCCTCGCTGACCACGAGAAGGCAGCGTCCCCGCTCGCGCACGGCATCGTTCACAGCGTCAGCCAGTTCCGGAAGGCCCAGGTCCGACTCGGCCATCGCGATCAACAGCGGCATCTCTCGATCCGGATCGGCCAGCCGGGCGGCCGCCGGAATGAAGCCGATCTTGCGTCCCATGGCCTGCATCACCAGCACAGGGTCGGAGGGGTAGGAACCTGCGTTTTCCTGATCGGCATTCTGTACGTTGAGCGCCCAGTAGCGCGCCACGCTGCCGTATCCTGGCGTGTGATCGATGAGCTCAAAGCCGGCGTCGCCCACATCGTTGTCGATGGTCTTGGGCACGCCCACAGCGACGAGATCAAGGCCCCGTTCGGCAGCCAACTGGGCGACCTTGTGGGCCGTGTCCATGCTGTCATTGCCACCGTTATAAAAAAAGTAGCCCACATCGTGTGCTTTGAACACGTCTACAATTCGCTTCAAGTCCTCGTGCTGATGCGCCTTTAGTTTGTACCTGCAGGTGCCTATCGCCCCCGCGGCGGGCGTGGTGCTGAGCAGGCAAAGCTCTTCTTCCGGCTGTACTGACAGATCGAGCAGATCTTCCCCAAGCACCCCCTCAATGCCATGATAGCCAGCGTATAGCGTCCCGAAGGCGCCCGGATAGGCGCGGCAGCCATCCACGACGCCCCGCAACGAGGCATTGATGACGGGCGTTGGGCCCCCACTCTGAGCCACGACGGCGTTTTTTGGTCTACTCATCTGTTCAAGTCTCCTGTGGGCGAATGAGAGAGCAGGCAGATGGCGAACCACTGGATTTCCGGCACACCCTCGATCCTGTCCCCTACCGCTATGCTGATTCGCATCTCAGCGCACTCGCTACGCTGTATAGGTTGTCGAGGCTGTCGCGCCCCCCCGGCCGGTCCAGTTTGTGTGAAAGAACTCACCCCGTGGTTTGTCCACCCGCTCGTAGGTATGGGCACCAAAATAGTCACGCTGGGCCTGGAGGATGTTGGCCGGCAGACGGGCGTTGCGATAACCGTCATAGTAAGCCAGGGCGCTGCCAAAGGCCGGGACAGGGATGCCCTGCGTGACGGCTGTGGCCACCACCCGGCGCCAGGCGGTTTGGCTGTGATCGATGGCCTCCTTGAAATAGGGAGCCAACAACAGATTGGCCAACTCTGGGTCCTGGCCGTAGGCCTGCGTGATCCTCTCCAGGAACTGGGCGCGGATAATGCAGCCTTCGCGCCACATGAGAGCAATGCCGCCATAGTCGAGATCCCAGTCGAATTCATCGGCAGCCATGGACATGAGCTGGAAACCCTGCGCGTAGGAACAGATCTTGCTGGCATACAGCGCCTGGCGGATCTCGTCAACGAAGGCATCCCTGTCTCCCTCAAAGGCCGGGACGGGGCCCTCAAGGACCTTGCTGGCCGCCACTCGTTCCTCCTTGATGGCGGACATGAAGCGGGCAAAGACCGCTTCTGCTACGGTCGGCGCCGGCGTGCCCATATCCAGGGCACTCTGGCTGGTCCATTTGCCCGTACCTTTCTGGCCAGCCGTATCCAGGATGACGTCCACCATCGGCCGGCCCGTCTCCTCATCGACGTAGGCCATAATGTCGCGCGTAATCTCAATGAGGTAGCTGTTGAGGTCACCCTTATTCCACTCTTTGAACACCTCGTGCATCTCTGCCGGAGACATGCCCAGAAGATGAATCATCAGAAAGTAGGCCTCGGCGATCATTTGCATGTCGCCGTACTCGATGCCGTTATGTACCATCTTCACATAGTGCCCCGCGCCATTGCTGCCCACCCAGTCACAGCAGGGGGTACCGTCAGCGACCTTGGCGGCAGTTGCCTGAAAGATAGGCTTTACGTGGGGCCAGGCTGCAGGACTCCCGCCAGGCATGATACTGGGCCCCAGCAAGGCTCCCTCCTCGCCGCCTGACACGCCAGTGCCGATATAGAGCAGACCCTTTTTCTCCAGGTAGCGTGTGCGGCGGATGGTGTCGCCGTAAAAGCTATTTCCGCCGTCGATGATGATGTCGCCCTCTTCCAGATTGGGGAGCAACAACTCTATGAAATCGTCGACAGGCTGGCCAGCCTTGACCATGAGCATCGCCTTGCGCGGACGGGCCAGCACCGAACAGAATTCCTCGATGCTGTGGGCGCCGATGATGTTCTTGCCCTTGGCCCGGCCCTCGATAAAATGATCCACCCTGCTGACGGTGCGGTTGTAGGCCGCTACAGTAAAACCCTTGCTTTCCATGTTGAGGATCAGATTCTCGCCCATCACGGCGAGGCCAACGATGCCGATGTCTGCTTTTTTCATCACGATCTCCTTCGCTCATACTACCTACGTACGGGTTCAAGTACGGCCGCGCAATGTGGCACACATGGTGCGTGGTACGTGAGTGCCTTCGGGCCAGGCTACACAGTTCACGAGTCCTCTTTCAGGCGATAGAGCATTTCGCCTGCCTTGGGAACGACGAGAATGCCTTCGTCCTGTCGCCCCTCCCACTTGGCCAGGTCGATGGTTGCGGGGTCCATGTAGCCCAGGTTGACCCGGTCACATCGTTCTTTTGGTATGCTGGTGGCCAGCGTGACCTGTATGCGCGGGCGCTCAATGCCGGATTCAATATCATAGGTACCAAGACCACGGACATGGGTGGAGTGGGCCAGCACACCCCAGGGATAGTCCTTGAACTTTTCCCATTGACTAGCAAAGTAATCCCGCACGTGGTAGCCGACCGCATCGATGATGCGCCCATGAGTATAGGAAATCTCGGTGATGTGAGGGGCATAGATGACCACCTCACCGCCGTCGGCGATGGCTGGCTCCATCTTGTACATCCCTTTGGCCGCCGTCCATATGTCGTCGTACATCTCGGGCATGATGGACAGGACGCGGCGGTAGGGCTTGTCCACATAGACGACGTGCAACTGCGCCGACAGGTCCGCTGCCGCCTGCCACGCATCCTCCGGCGAACCGGCATAGAGGCCGGCCAAGCCACCATAGGTGACAACTAGACTAAAGCAGAGCTTGGGCACATCGATGAACGACGCCGCCCGGTCAATCACTGCCCGGACAGGCGTGTAACCTGAGCCTATCACCTCATAACTCGTGATCAGCGCCCCCAACCAGTGGGTAAAGTTGATCACTTCGGGACCGCTGATGCCAGGGAAAAAGTACTTGTTGCCCCCCGAAAAACCTACCACCTCGTGAGGAAAGACAGGGCCACAGACTATCAGTTGGTCGTAGTCAAATACGAGGCGGTTCACGGTGACAGGCAGGTCCTGCACCAGCAATCCGCTGGAGATCGCCTCAATCTCTGCTGCCGGAAGCTTACCCAGGTTGACCAAGGTCTCCGCCAGGTCCCAGCGGTGGTTGATGAGGTTGACACCAGCATAGACGGTGCGGCGCTCCTCCGCGCTGATACCAACCAAGCGATTTAGCGCCTCCTCGTCCATGGGCTGGTGGGTGCCTAGGGCTACCAGGTAGTCCAGGGCCGCGACCCTACCCCACAGCGCTTCGTGGAACAGCCGAAAGAATAGTGGAATCGGCGCGGTACGCGTACTGTCAGGGAGAATGACCAGCACCCGCTTGCCGCCCAGGTCGCTGTGCTCAAAAGCCTGCTCGACCAGTTCTCGCACATCAGATTCGTCCAGGTAGAGGGTTGTGCTACCCCTACCGATCAGCCTGCCCGCCGAATCGCTCATCTGTTCAGTTGCCTTTCTGCCTATCAGCCCACATTCCCACTAGCATCTCTGCCTATCTGTTTTTTGCCCATCTGTCCACTCGTTGCCTGCCGACTACCTCCAGGGCGGGACTTCGGGCAACAGCTCGTCGAACTCTGCAATCAGTTGCGCCTCATAGGCTCCGGCGTACTCGCCTGCCAGGAACCTGTGCACTGCCTCGTCGTGGAACCGCCGCCAGGATTCCTCCTCGTGACCAGGATTGATGGGATAGAACAACGCCTCGTTGGCCCGCGCCGCCTTCATGTCACCAGGCGCGTCGCCGATCATGAGGATTTGGGCTGACCCATACCTGGGCTCCGCCGCCAAGGCCAGATGTTGCGTCTTGCTGCCCATTTCCTGCCCGGCGATGACGCGGACGTATTTGGCAATGCCATGCTCCTGCCACTCCCTAGTGAGAGCCTCGAGGGGGGTAGCAGAAACGACGATCATGTCCGCCTTGTCTGCCAGGAAATCCAGGCTCTCGCGCACGTAGGGAAAGGGGGGGACACCGTGGACCATGTCGGAAATCGTGGCATTGACCCCGGCCGTCCAGGCCATTGCCTGGTCCAATTCGGGATCAGGGTAGCGGATCATGTAAGCGTACAGCCCATCGTTGCTTTTGGGATAGTCTTCGTTGGCGATGAACTCGCGGATCCGGGGGGCCTCCGGCGGCTCAATGCCACGCGCCCGTACTTCCGGCCGGTCGCGCAGCAGGTCAAAGACCATCACCAACGCGGGCCAACGGTTGATGCCCCGCCACTTGGAGTACAGATTGACAAACTCGGCCGCTTCGCGGGCATACTTGGACACCGCCTGGAGGTTCCAGTACTTGATAATGTTGGGAGCAAAGCACTCTTTGTGCTTGATCTCCATGGTGTCAAAGGCACAGCCGTCGGAATCAATGCCGACAAAAAACTTGTATTCAGGCTCCAACTCTGCCAGGGGTCTGGCTGCTTCAGGATAGTCTGCCACTATCAAATCCTCCGAATAGATGCATCTGTCATAAAAGTCTGCGATAGGCCGCTTACGGGCACCTCACCTGCCAATCAACCCCGATGTCAACTCACACTCCACTGAAAGCGCTGAATCCCCCATCCACGGGTACGATGACGCCGGAGACGAACGCGGAGGCAGGAGAAAGAAGCCAGAGCATTGTACCCAGCAGCTCTTCCGGGCCCCCAAAACGGGCCATGGGTGTGTGATCGATGATGGTCTGTCCTCGTGGTGTCAGCTCACCTGTCTCCTCCTCCGTGAGGAGAAAGCGGTTCTGCGCGGTCAGAAAGAAACCGGGCGCAATGGCATTGACGCGGATCCGGGGTGCGTATTCTTGGGCCATGTGCACGGCCAGCCACTGAGTAAAGTTGCTTACGCCAGCCTTGGCAGCCGAATAAGCCGGAATTCGCGTCAGCGGGCGGAAAGCGTTCATTGAGGAGACGTTCAAGATCACTCCCTCTCCGCGTTCGGCCATGCCCTGGCCAAACACCTGGCAGGGGAGGATCGTACCGAGGATGTTGAGATCAAAGACAAAGCGTAGCGC
Source organism: uncultured Chloroflexia bacterium (assembly GCA_963700285.1). Taxonomy (GTDB): domain Bacteria; phylum Chloroflexota; class Anaerolineae; order JAAYZQ01; family JAAYZQ01; genus CAWANP01. Next base: position 439,797 of record CAVOXA010000014.1, read on the forward strand.
CTCCTCAGGCAAGTCGAAAAAGCTGAGATCAGTGCCGGTCGTTGCCCTGGGGTTGTTGCCGCCCGCCGCATTGATCAGTGTATCTACAGGGCCAAACTCAGCCCGGATGCTCTCCTCAGCCCTGGCCAGGCTGTCGGGCTGCAGGACGTTACCACCGACTGCCAGCCAGCGCCCGGGGCCATTGTCCAGCCGCTCCTTCAGCCGGTCGACCAGCGACGGGTCCAGATCGAGGACGGCGACATTGGCCCTGCAGCCAACCAGCGCGCAGGCCATCTCGCCTCCCAGAATGCCCGCGCCTCCGGTGATGGCCACGGTACGCCCCACCATGTCGTACCATTTTGTCACGGTCTTTAGGTCCATGTTTCACCTCTACGTGTTGCGTATTGCGTGGTAGGTGTTGGGTACTCGCAGTTGCGCCGTGGTGTTCAACGGCCCAGATAGCCACCGTCTACTGGGATGACAGCGCCGTGCAGATAGTCTGAGGCCGCCGACGCCAGAAAAAGAACAATCCCTTTCACGTCGGCTGGCCTGCCCCACCGGCCGGCCGGGATGCGAGACAGGATGAGCGGCTCCCGTTGCGGATTGCCGACCAGCGCCGAGTTCATCTCGGTGTTCATATAGCCCGGGGCGATGGCATTCACATTGATCCCGCGCGCCGCCCACTCGTTGCTGAGGGCCTTGGTAAGTTGGGCCACGCCGCCTTTGCTGGCCGCATAGGCCGGTATGGTGAGCCCACCAAAGAAACTCATTTCGGAGGCCAGGTTGATGATCTTGCCACCGTCATGTTCCAGCATGTGACGCCCAGCCGCCTGGGCCAGCAACCAGACCGCATGAAGGTTCACGGATAACACGTAATCCCAGTCTTCGATGGGAAAATCTTTGGCCGGGTGGCGACGCTGGGCGCCCGCGTTGTTGACCAGGATCTCCAGCCCTCCCAAAGCATCGATGGCGCGAGCGACGATGGCCGTCGCCTGGGAGCGGTCGGAAAGATCAGCCTGCAGAGGGATGGCGCCTATCACCTCCGCCGCGGCAGAGACCGCGCCGGAGCGACCTACGATGGCGACACGTGCGCCCCCATCGATCAGGGCTTCGGCCATTGCGCGCCCCAGACCACTGCCGCCACCAGTGACCAAGGCCCTCTTGCCCTCAACCGAGAACTGATCGTAGACTGTCCGATCGCTCATTCTTCTGGCTGCGCCTCTTCATCGACTTCGATCATCGCCCCGGGAGCGACCTCCGGCCGATAGACCGCCGATGCGCCGGCCTGCTCCAAGGCCGCCTCAAGCGGTGTTGTGTCCGGCCATGGCCAGAGGGCAATGATCGTGCCGCCGTCGCCGGCACCGGCCAGCTTGGCGCCCATCGCCCCCGCGTCGAGGGCAGCCCGAATGAGACGCTCGTTGGACTGCGCCAGATCCGCCCAGGTCGCGCTGGATGGCGTGGTTCTCGTTCATCAGTCGTCCCAACAGGGGCCAGTCGGCCAGGAGTAGAGCCTTCTTGCCCATGCGTGCGATCTCTGTGATGCGTTTGTATCCTTCCACGACAGCGGTCTCGCCCTCGAGCCAGCGCTCCCGAAGCGGCTTGTGCACAGCGCTGGAAGCGTGCTGCACGCCGGTGAACCCCAACATAAAGGGCAGTTCCGGAACATAAGTCGGCCAGCGGCTCGATGGTGGCAAAGAGTTCGGCCTCAGCCTGACGGTAGAACTGCTTGCCGCGGAAGTCCAGATAGTTCAAGCCTCCGAAGGTACACATACATGCATCCTGGTAGCCACAGACGACCTTCAGATTGTTCAGCTCAATGTAGCGCGCCCGTTCAGCCAACTGGTAGCGATTCACGCTCTGGCCCTGCCAGGCCAAAAAGGCCTGCAGCAGAGCCACAACCAGCGCAGTGGAACCGGCCATGCCGCTACGCATGGGGATATCACTCTCATAGCTCACGTGGCAGGCCAACGGCGGGAGGTGCATATAGTCCAGGATAGCCCGAGCGATGTCGAAACGATCGCCCTGTGGCCGCAGGTCGCTCCGTGAGACGATCCTGCACTCTTCCCTCCGCTTGCCAGGATGATCTCAGCACCGTGTTGCGAGCTGGATGCAGAGGCAGACAAGGATGAGGGATCCAGCGATGTGATGGTCGCGCACGCTCGCATCGCCATGGAACAGGACAGAACCGAGCCCCCGTACATGTCCGTCGGGTTGCCGATGATCCCAGCGCGACCTGGGGCTGAACGATACCAACCGGCGCTGACTGACTAGAGTTCATATGCCTTGGCCTTGATGTACTTCCGGGCCAGATACCCGTACCGCTCATCAGCCAATGCAAAGTCGATAAAGGCGCGGAAGTAGCTCTCAAAGTTGCCCACGTCGTAGCGAGGCTGAGTCGGGTGAGAGTGTCCAGGCGTATACCGGCTCCCCCCTCTGTATCAGCAGTCTGATGGCATCTGTTAGCTGAATCTCACCGCGCACGTCAGGCAAAGTCCGCTCCAGGGCTTCAAAGATAGCTGGAGCTAAAGACATAGCGTGCCGCCACAGCCAGGGTGGACGGCGCGGTACCTCGGGGCGGCTTTTCGACAATATCAGTCATGGCCACGGGTTCGCCGGGGGCGGCTCCTGGCCATTGATGCTCACGATGCCATAGCGGTGTGTCTCCGACTCGGGCACCTTTTCCACGGCTACCATGGCCGCCGCGCCCAGATCGTAGAAGGCGCTTATCATCTCCCTGAGTGGAGCCGCAGGATCTGCGGACCGCAATGACAGAATCGCCCAAGGACACGACACAGTCGTCGTCATCCACAAAGTCCGCACCCAGGGAAACCGCATGGCCCAGCCCCCGGGGTTTGCTCTGGCGCGTGTAGAACAGCTTGGATTTGCCCTCAAAGGCCAGATCGTCCAGCAGCGCCTCGTTTCCTGCCGCCTTTAAGGCAGAGACAAGTTGAGGGTCCGAGTCAAAATGGTCCTCGATGGCCCGCTTGCGCCGCCCCGTGATGATGAGGATCTGGTTCAGACCCACCTCCTGCAGTTCCTCAAGGACGTATTGGATCACAGGCTTCCGACCCAGCGCCAGCATTTCTTTGGGCTGCGACTTGGTGGCCGGCAGGAGCCTTGTGCCTAATCCAGCGGCAGGGATGATTGCCTTGGTCATCCGTTCAGTCATGGGCCAATTCCTTTCCTATTCTTCCATCTCTGGCGACGACAACAACGGCAACAGATGCCGCTGAAAGTGCGCGTCGAGCAGTGCATAGTGGATTTCCTCGTTCTCCTGCAGCGTGGCCAGCAGGCGGCCGCCAAACAGGTCCAGCGCCGAGCCAAAGGTTACGTGCAACACCTCCCTAGCGTCAAACTGGTCGAGCAGACCAGGAAGGTCAGCATCTAGCAGCATCTCTGGTCGAGGAACTCTGCTGAGCTGGGCGGAGACGTGGTACGTGGCGCGATCCTGGGGATAGCGCTCGATGGCGCAGGCCAGGATCTCGCAAAAGAGCTCAGGTTCCACTTCCGCTACCGCTCGGAGTTCCTCCAGGTAGCTGGTTCCCGCTGTCTTGAGGTGCACGAGTTCACGCGCATGGCGGGCGAAAACCGGGTAGATGCTGAACTTGTCGGAGCCGGAATGGATGCTGAGCTTGTAGGGCCCCAGGGCCCGGGCGACGGCAGCATGTTTGGCCAATTCGACACCAAATGCGTCCAGGTCGCCGATATAGTCCACACCCTTTTCAAAGCGGCCGATGTAGCGTGGGGCCAGGCTCACCCACTGGACTCCTAGCCGTCTGAGTTCGCTGGCAATGTAGTAGTGCTCTTCAATCGAGGTAGGCGTATCGGTTTCGTCGACCGACATCTCCAGCTCAAAGACGGTCAGTCCTGGCGGCCAGGTGGCTGGTACATGCGGACGGTGTGAGCGATGGCCCGACCATACTTGGCCGCCGCTCGGGCCAGCGCCGTTTCGTCAAAGGCCAGGATGAGATCCTCCACCTCAAAGCGAAGGACCCAGATAGCGCTCGTGCAGCCCTGATGGAGAGTCAGACAACGTATCCCAGGGCAAGGCTTGGAGCTTGTCTTCGAGGATCTCCAGGGCGCGGTGTGGGCCTCGTTGTCCACATGGTCCCCAGGGTCAACGGTGATAGAAGGTATAGCCAGCCGCCACGCAGAGGTCGATGTCTCCGGTCGTCTTGAGATGGTCAGCGTCCGCCCCCCATGGCTCACGCCAGCCCTCCTGAAAGATGCCCCACATCGCGTCGTCCACCACTTCCTGGGGGTGCGGCCGGTGCGGGCGTTTTCACGCATCGACTGCTGGGCCAGGATGGGGGCAAAGCCGCCGACCTGGCGGACGGCACGGATGTGCCCCGGCGTTGCCAGCCCGAGCCGGTCGCCACAGCCGGCCGAGGTTTGAGACCCAAGGGCTGGGGCCGCAGCCAGGGCAGCCGCTTCCGCAGCGCAGCCGCGTTGGCGCCGTCAGGGGGACAGAGCGATGACAGTCGCCCTGTCGCTGCCCCTCAAACCCGAACGCGTCGCCCAGGATACCCAGACCTTCCCTCCTGGGCCGTTGGCCCAGAAGTAGGTCGTCCGTCCAGTCGGTCACGGACCTCGGATACCAGTGAAGCCAGGTATTGCCTCGAATGTCATCAGATTGCCCTCGGAGTAGATGTTCTCCTGTACAAACGTCAACGCTTCCAGGAAACTCCGTCCATCGCCTTCACTCCCGACCATCGTCATCCATCCGAATTTGTACGCCCGCTTGGCCAGCCGATAGGCCACGTCCAGCGCCATCTCGTGGGCATCTTCCATGTCGACGATGCCCGCGCACCACCAGCCCGGCGATCCAGTTGCTGGCAACGCGCCGCCAGACGTCGTGGCGGGCCGGAATGGAGGGGAAGGCACGCGTGTCGTCGTTAAAGCCCGGCGGTGTTGTACAGCCCGGCCGTCTCGATGACCCGCTCAAAGTAGCGCACCATGCCGTTGATGCTGTCGTGGAACCACCAGGGGGGGCCCAGCTTGACCGCCGGATAGTGCCCCGCGAGCGGCGCCAACTCGCGCGAATAGGTGGTTTCGTCCAGAGTAAAGAGGATGAGGGTCAGGCGGCTGTCGTTGCCGATACTTGTTCAGCAACGGCCGCAGGTTGCTCGTGAATTCGCTGCGGACTGCGGAATGTCACCGCCCATGTCGCGCTCCAAAACGGTCGAAATACGAGCTGGTTGTGGTTGCGGAACGGAGCCGACGTGGAACTGCATCACCAGGCCATCCTCGATGCTCATCCGCGCGCTCTCCATGAGCATGTGCCCGGTGAAGCGGTGAGCATCCTCGGCCGTGGCCTGGCCTCGCAAGAGCTCGTTGAAAGATGGCCTCCGCTTCGAGAGAGAGCTCAGCTCTGCCGTATACGCCGATTCGGCAGACTGGTCGGTGGCCGTCGCCCCCAGCGACTTGAAGAAGGCGCGCCTGTCCTCCAGGACCTGGATAAAGCTTGCGTAGGAGCTGACAGAGCGACCCGCTGACCTGACTCAGTGCGTCGATGTTGCTGCGCCAACCGGTGCGCAACAGGTTGACCACAGCATCGGGGCGAAACGTGGGCCGGATGTCCGCCTGCCAGCCAGAGGCCCGTATGCTCCTGGTGATGCTGCAACGTGTCAATGGCAGCATCGGTCGTGCACAAGCACCTCGATCTTGAAGCGCTCAAAGAGGGCGCGGGGACGGTACTCAGGCGTGGCCAGCTTGGCCTCAAGCTGGTCATAGATGCCCTGGGCGGTTGCCCCCGTCAGCTTCTCCTCGATGCCAAAGACATCGTTGAGTTCGCTGGCCAACCAGACGCCGGTGGGCGTGCCGCGAAAGAGGTAAAAGTGGTCGGCGAAGGTCTGCCATATCCGGCGGTGATCTTGCTCGACAGGACCCCCATCCCTGCGTGGGATGCCGAGCGACTCCAGCGGGATGCCCTGGGAATAGAGCATGCGGAAGACATAGTGATCGGGGATGATGAGAAGGTCGGCTGGGGTGCCAAAAAGAGCATCCTCGTCGGCGAGAAGCCGGGGATCGACATGACCGTGGGGGCAGATGAGGGGCAGATCGGCCACAGAATCGTAGAGTTCGCGTGCGATTCGCCTCTGCGCCGGATCCGAATCAAAGTATCGGTCTTCCAACAAGTGCCACTTGTGCTCGGTCATTCGTCACTTTTCCTCACTGGTGGGCTAACGAACAGGCAGCCAGTGCCTCAGTGGCAGCATGGTACACCAAATCAGAAACTGTGACAAGTTCTATCGCCGTCAAGTGTGTCACTCCAACATGAACATGGTCCGCACCGGAGGCAAAGCGGGCCCTCGGTCCTGCTATGGCGCGCTGGCACGAAGAACTAGTTTCGGGTGCAGCACAATGACCTCACACTCCTGGCGGCAACCGGTTATCCGATCCAGAAGCATTCGTGCGGCCTGCGTACCCAACTCGCGCCGGGGAACACGACTAGTGGTCAGCGCGGGCGAAACCAGCGCGGCCAGGGATATGTCATCAGAACCGACGATGGCCACATCATTAGGCACGCGATAACCCAACTCAGAACAAGCTTGCAGAGCTCCGATGGCGACCAGGTCATTGTAGCAAAGGAGCGCCGTTGGCCCCGAGCCATCGACGAGGAGTAGATGGGCCGTTTTCCGGCCACCTTCTATCTCTGAGGAGCAGTTCTGTACCCAAGCCGGGTTGAAGGCAATGCCGGCTGCATCAAGGGCAACGCGGTAACCTCTGGATCGTTGGCGGCCACTGTAAGAGGCTCGAGGCCCGGCGAGAAAGCCTATGGCACGGTGCCCCGCTTCCAGCAGCAACTCAGTTGCGGTACGGGTACCAGCCGCATCATCGATCAGGACGGCGCCGACGTCACAGCCTTCCAGCCGCCGGTTGACCAAAACTCCTGCGGAGTGAGACTCTAGCGCATCACGCAGTTCGGCGTCGTCAAGGCGAGAGCTGCACAACACCAATCCATCTACGCGCTTTTCTTCCAAAGAGGCCAACGCAGACCGCTCACGCTGGGGGTTCTGATCGGTGTTGCAAAGAAAGACGTTGTAGCCCTGGGCATAGGCCCAGTCTTCGGCGCCGCGGGCTATGTCAGAGAAGAAGGGGTTGGCGATATCAGGTACAACGAGGCCCAGGGTTCCTGTCCGCTGAGTGGCCAGGCCACGGGCTATACCGCTGGGCCGGTAGCTCAACCGGTCGATGACAGCCAGGACACGCTGACGGGTAGCCGGGCTGATCTCGTCCTTGTTGTTGACTACCCGTGAGACCGTCATTGATGAGACCCCCGCTTCAAGGGCCACGTCCGACATGGTGACACGATCAGGCATTCTAGAACCTTCCATGGGCGCAGAAACTGTCTGTTAGCGCTCACGTTAGCGCTAACAGCATGATAACACGACTGTTGGTGTTTGTCAAAAAGGCCATGAAAGAAAGAGAAGCACCCAGGAGCCAACCCTGAGCTCCCGTGCTCGTGCCGGAGGCTTAGACTTGAGGCATTTCGATCACAAAGAGGCTGCCCTCGGCGGGTTCGCTCTCGACACGAACCCGCCCGCCGTGGGCCAGGACGATGCTCTGTACAATGGGCAGCCCCAGGCCGCTGCCATCCCTCCGACTGTTCCAGCCCCGGTAGAAGCGTTCAAAGATATGAGGCAGATCGTCCGGGTCGATACCCGAGCCGCTGTCGCGCACCCAGAACTGCACCTTCTTCCCCACCTGCCGAGCACCCAAAGCCACCTGCCCGCCCTCCGGAGTGAACTTGAGGGCATTGTCGAGCAGGTTCGACAGTGCCAGCTCCATCCGCGCCTGGTCACAGCGAATCTTGAGAGGGTCCGCGGGGGACCGCACCACCAGGCTGATCCCGCGTTCCTGGGCCAGAGTCCTGAAGCTACTTGCCACGGCGGCCAGCAGTTCCCCGCCATCGCGGTCGGTACGATCCAACTCGACCAGTCCCGCATCCAGACGAGAAAGATCCAACAAATTGCCCGTCACCCATTCCAGCCGGTTGATCTGGATCTGGCTTTCTTTCAGAAACTCGGCCCGGGCAGCGGGATCGTCGGCAGCAGCATCCTGCATCAACTCGTTAAAGCTCTTGAGCGCTGTGATCGGGGTTCGTAGCTCGTGGGATGCATCAGCGATGAAGCGATGAAGGGTATCGCGTTCAGCGGCAAGATCGTTGAAGCTGACCTCCAGGCGCTCCGCCATCTGGTTGAACTGACCAGCCAAGTCACCAATCTCATCCCGGCCCCGGACCGGAGCACGGGTCGATAGGTCTCCGCTGCTCATCTGGCCAGCGACTGCTGCCAGCTCGCGGAGTGGCGCCGAGAGGCGACGGCTCACCAGCAGCCCAACGATCAGGGCAAGGAACATCGCCCCTGCCGCAGCGAATAGGAACGCCCGGCGCGCCGTTGCCAGTGCTTCGCTGCCATAGTCCGGGCCACTGCTGATCTCCACATAGCCCAGCGGGGCCTCCGTCTCTCCGATGGGCACCGCAATCACGCGCCCTGAACGGCGCGCCATCTGCTGCTGTGCAACCAGCGCCTCCAATTCCTCGAGATCCGAGGCAGCATGGAAACTGAAGCGGGTGCCCCAGGCATCATCCCACCGCCGCACGCCGGTGAAGGTACTATCGCGAGGCAAATGCTCGAGCAGGGACAGGGCATCTGAGGGCAGCAGGGGTAGAGGCCACTGTGTGTCAAAGACCAGCTCTGGCATGAGCGCGCGAGGCAAGATTGCCGGTTCCTCGTCTGCCCAACCGGGCAGGGGCAGGACCCACACAACCCCATCCCTCTTGGCGTGATTCCAAGAATCGGCCAGGACAACTTGATTGTCATCCAGGATCCTGATCCGGGCATTGCCCAGAAACGATAAAGTCAGCGCCAGCTCCTGCAACTCTGCCGGCTGAGCCAGCGGCTGCAATAGGGGCAGGGCACGCAGCGCCACCGCCTCAGCGTTTGCAGAGAGGTTTTCGATTTCCTGCTGGCCGACATACCGCTTGATCAGCGACAGGGCCAGGACCCCGACCATGACCACCGTCAGCAGCGTCAAGAGCAGGTAACTCAGAACCAATCGCCAGCGGATAGAACGGAACATGTCCGATCTAGGCCGAGCCATCCCCGGGCGCAAAATCGGGCTCAAGCTGATGCCAGTCAAAGGGTATCTGCCCCGGGTCAAAGGGAAGCTGATCCCAATCGAAGGGCAGCTCGTCCCAGTTGAAGGGCAACGCTTCCGGGTTGAAGGGCATTTCGGCGCCAGGCACACCAAAGAAGTACGGGCCACCGCGAAAGTCAAAGCCTTCGGGCACTTGCCCGCCCTCAAAGCGCCGCCGTTCCATGGTACCACCGATCATAATCCCCAGGAAGGCCCGGTCGGGGTCTTCTGGATGTTGGGCCAGGGTGACCGTGACCTGGCGCCCTTCCTCATCTTCTTCCCGTAAGAAAGTCAGCGTGACACCGTCGCCGGCTTTGTGCTGGCCGATGGCCTCGACCAACTGCTCGGGCGTTTCAATCGGCTCTCCATCCAGGGCCATGATTACGTCGCTTTCCTGCAAGCCGGCGGCCGAGGCAGGGCTGCCCTCGGTGACGCTGACGACAATCACGCCGCGCTCAACCATACCTCCTGGCATAGCAAAGGGCATCTGGGGATGATCAAAGCCCTCCTCTCCCTCAAAAGGAGGGACCCGCGAGCCTGGCGCTGCGGGTGGTGGGGAAACCGCATAGCGCACGCCCAGGTAGGGCGCCCCACTTTTGTCTGGGTGCTCAGCCAGGCGGACTCGTATCTCCTTTTGTCCCTCCCCGGGACGGGTTACCGCCAGGCGGATCCTATCCCCTGGCCCATGTTCAGCCACGAGTTCTGCCAGGCCACGCTCAGCACTGAGGCTCTCTCCGCCCACAGCAAGGACAACGTCACCCGCGTGCAAGCCTGCATCCTCGGCTGGGCTTCCAGGCATGACTTCGACGATGACTGCACTGGGAGCCGGGATGACCTTCTCTACCTCGAACTCTCTCTCGACGATGACGCCGGCGGGGAACTCTGCCGATGGCGAATCCTCACCCAGCTTCATCACGCCAAAGACCAACCCTCCGCCGAACAACGCACCCAGGCCACAGGCCAAACAGATCGCAAGCACCAGGCCGAGGACCTTGAGTACGCGCATCCTGGCATAGTGTGCCTCTTCGGGATCTGACACAACTTGGTTCTCCATCATCAACCTCCTCCATAGTCTGGTGAACGAACCTAATCCCTGTACGCATCATATCACAGAATGGTTGTAGAACGGTTGTGATTGTGTTAAGGTATCGCAACATGGAGAAGAGAGGAGGGAGAAGGGAAAAGGGACAAGGCGAGCCAGCTCAAGCAGCCGCTGGGGCAGATGGAAGAAATGGGCGGCCATACTGGGAGGCAGGTGGTAGTCAAGCAGACGGAGAGTAGCTCACATCTCAAGCTTGTAGCCAAGTCCGCGCACGGTGACGATCCATCGCGGGTCGGCGGGGTCGTCCTCCAGCTTCTCACGCAGGTGCCGGACGTGCACGTCCACCGTGCGATGGCTGCCGATGTCGCTGTCATAGCCCCAAACTGCCTCGATCAACGCCTCCCGGCTGAGGGGCCGTCCGGGATTGGCGACCAGGTAGTGCAGGAGTCGGAACTCGGTGGGCGTCAGGTCTACCATCCGGCCTTGCTTGCGGACCTGCAAACGTATCAGATCCACCTCTATCTGACCAAAGGTCAGGCGTTCGGCACCGACAACTACGGCCAGATCACCGTAAGCACGGCGCAAGAGAGCCCTGATGCGCGATATGAGTTCGCGAAAGCTGAAGGGTTTGATCACATAGTCGTCAGCACCAAGCTCCAGGCCCAGCACCTTGTCAACCTCCTCATCCCGGGCCGTGAGCATCAGGATGGGCATTCGCCGGCCCTCGGCTCGAAGCAGGCGGCAGACGTCAAAACCACTGATATCCGGTAGTCGGATGTCCAGCAAGATCAGGTGGGGATCTTGGCTGCGCGCCAAGTCAAGGGCTTCCTGCCCCGTCTCGGCGCGCAGGACGGCAAAGGCCTCACTGGCCAGCCCATATTCCAGGGCCCTGGCCACAGCGCGCTCGTCCTCAACGACGAGGATCCGTTCTCCTGACATTAGGCCCCGGGAACGACGACGACCTTGATGGCACCGCCCAAGCGCTTCTCAGCCGTCTCAAATGCAGCGTGGATCTCGTCAAGGGAAAAGGTATGAGTAAGTAGGGGGGACAGATCCACATCCCTCCGTCCGAGCAGGGCCAGAGCCTGGGCCATGGACCTTTCGCCCTCAGCCTTGGAACCGGCGACAGTGATGTTCCACTGCACCATCTTGTTCACGTCCAAGCGCGCCGGTTCGGCATAGATGCCAACCAGGACCACGCGGCCGTTTTTTTTGGCAAATGCTACTGCGTCAACGGCCGCCTGCGTCGTGCCAGCACACTCGACTATGGCGTCCGCACCCACGCCGGCCGTGAGGCCCATGACGCGCTCAAGGGCGTCCTCCTCACGGACGTTGATGGTGACGTCGGCACCAAGCTGTCGGCCCACCTCCAGCCGTTCTGAGCGTGTCCCGGTGAGTACGATGGTCCCCGCGCCCAGGAGCCGGGCCATGACCACCGCCATCAGGCCTATGGCGCCCGGGCCCGAAACGACGACGGTTTCTCCGGCCTGGATGCCGCCTATGCGCCGGATGCCATATAGGGAGGTCGCCGCCGTGGTGACGAGTGTCGCCTCGGCCAGAGACATAGAATCGGGGATCTTGTATACCGAATTGACGTGATTGCAGGCATACTCGGCATAGCCACCATTGGCGCTGAAGCCATAGTGGCGATGTCCCTTGTCATGATGCCCATAGTTCAGGCAGGTGTTGTAGAGGCCATCGCGACAGTTGTCACAGACTCCGCAGCCCTTGTGCGGCTCTACAGCGACTCGATCGCCAACGTTCAACTCGGTGACGCCGTCGCCCAAGGCAGCGACCTTGCCCGTATACTCGTGGCCAAAGATGAACCCGCCGCGCTGGCCGGGTACACCATAGGGTGGATGGTTCGGCCAACCATGGGCCAGGATCTTGGGATCGGATCCACAGATGGCGCAGGCGCCAACCTCAATCAATACCTCGCCGGCCCCAGGTTCGGGCACCGGGTAGTCGTCCACAAGGCGCAGATCACCTTCGCCGTATAGTACGGCTGCTTTCATTTCCTTTGGATAAACCATATTGACTCCTTTGCAGGTGCTGGGCTGCGCGTGAAAACGCCAAGACCCCATTCCAAGGACCTATACAAAGCGCATCAATACCTTCATCGATGCCCGCCTGTCCAAGGCCAACTCAAAGGCGCGGGAGTATTCCTCATATGGAATCCGGTGGCTAACGAGTTCCGCGGCCAATTCGGGATATTCCGACACAAAGGCCAGCACGCGCTCAAATTCGCCGGTGCCGCCGATGCTGCCCATGACACGCGCTGCCTTGAGGGTGATCTGTTTGAGGCTGAATTCGACGGCTGGTATGAAACCCAAAGCCATGATCGTGCCCAGCGGCTGCACCAAATCAACGGCCTGTGTGAATGCGGCCGGGGCGGCCGTGGTCTCAAAGATGGCATCATAGCCACGGCCAGAGTAGAGGCCGCCGTAGCCTTCGGCATCGCCTCCAGCAGCCACCACATCGGTTAGCTCAGCCGCGCCGAGACGCTGTGCTTTCTCGACCCGAGCTTTGACGATATCGAACACCTCTACGTGCTGGCAGCCCTCGATGTATTTGAGCGCAAAGAAGCAGGACAGGCCAATGGTCCCCCCGCCAAGTACGAGGACCTTGTCTCGGTTCAGCCCGGGGTGCAGATCCCGGACCCGGCGCACGGCGTGCGCCCCCACGGCCAGGGGCTCACTCAGAGCTACCAGGTCCAGATCCGCCCGGGGATCGGCCCGATAAACGTATTTCTCATCCTGGAGAAACATCTGGCGCGACGCGCCGTCGATGGTGATGCCAACCTTTTCGATGTGCTGGCAGAGGTTCTTGTCGAGCCCACAGTAGGCGCACTCACCACAGAAGATCGAGCAATCGCCCGTGACCTTGTCGCCTGGCCTGACCTTGGTGACAGCCGGACCCACCGCCTCGACGGTCCCGGACCACTCGTGGCCAAAGTACAAGGGATAGTTTTTCGGACCCTCGTAAGTGCCGAGATACAGCCCTACGTCGGATCCGCATAGGCCCACGGCATGGGTCCTGATCAGCACCTGGCTGCTATCCGGCGCGGCCACCTCTTCCGAGACGATGCGGGCCTTGCCACATCCCTGTAGAACAACTCCCTTTGACTGCATGTTCCTCTCAATTCTGACGGCCTGCTTCCGGAAAGGCTTGAACGAGACCTGAAGCAGGGCATCAACTCGGGTTTGCCGGACGGCGGCGGTTACTCTGCTGCAATCCTGGGTGAATTCCAAGTTCGGAGTAAGCGCTCTTGGACCAGAGAAGCGCGCTGAAGCGCGCACTACTAACGGAGACAGCTCGACTACTTGATGTAGTCAGATTTCCCAAGTGCGCGGATATCGATAGAAACGGGCTGCTCCTACACCAGGCGATTGATGGGCTTGCCGGCCAGCCAGGCACGGACGTTGGCGAGGGAGACCTCCATAATGCGGTCGCAGGCCTCCTCGGCGTACCAACCGATGTGCGGCGTGATGACCACGTTGGCGTCCCCGAAATCGTGATAGACGTCGAGTTCATCCTCCAGCACATCCAGTCCCGCACCGCGCAGCCGGCCTGAAGCCAGCGCCTCTTTCAGCGCAGCGGTATCTACGACGGGGCCCCTTGAGGTATTGATCAGGATGGCGGTGGGCTTGACCAGTTCCAGGGCAGCAGCATCAATAAGGTGATAACTGGATTCGTTCAGGTCGACGTGCAATGTGATAAAGTCGGATGCGGCCAGCACCTCGGACTTGGGCCAGTAGCGAAAGCCTTTCTCGGCCGCCAAAGCCTCATCCGGGGCGATGTCGCAAGCCATGATCTGCATGCCAAAGCCCTGGCCGATGCGGACGCTGTGCCGGCCAACCCGGCCGACGCCGATCACCCCCAACGTCTTGCCATACAGCTCGGGTCCGCCCAAGCCCGAGTCGTCAAAGTACCTCATCTGCTGGTAACGGGAGTAGCCCTGGCAGACGTTGCGGCCCACAGCCAGCATGAGACCAAAAGCTAACTCGGCAATGACGTGCGAGCCATAGTCGGGGACATTGCAGACCACAATGCCCCGCTTTTTGGCTGCCGCCAGGTCGATATGGTCGTAGCCTACGGTACGGGTTACAATGAGCTTGAGGTTCGGGCAAACGTCCAAACATTCAGCCGTAACGATGCCCGTCTTTTCCCGGGTCATGAGAATGTCGGCGTCTCCAATCGCGGCAGGAAGCTCTCCCGGAGTGTCCAATGGAGGATAGAATTCAAATTCGCACCCATCAAGGCGGATCGCGTTTTTATCCTCAAAAACAAAGTCTACAAATGCTACCTTCATTGGTATTCTGCAAGCTCCACAATTCTGGACTCATGATAGGAACAAGTAGCAGCCAGCCCGATGACCAGGGCTGCACGGGCATCATAGGCATCCACAGCCGCCTCTTTCCCGTCTCGAACGCGAACCACAAAATCGAGGGTCTGTGCCCGGTAGGCATCACCAAAACGCTGGACGATATAGGGTACCATGTCGTGCTGAATTCCTTTGACCGTCATGAGCAGCACTGGCGTCTGCTGGTAGTAGCCCACGTTCAGGCCACCCTCGGTACCCAAGATCTCTGTGCGGATATCATAACCATAGACCGCGTTGCGGCTGACCTCTACGTTGCCAAGGGCACCGTTCTCAAAGAGCATGTTCACCACGGCGTTGTCAATGTCGCCGACAGTATTGAGTTGGGGAAAAGCCAGCGTCCCGCCCTCAGTCTGTACTCGCTTGACCTCATCGGCCATCAGCCAACGGCCCAGGTCAAAATCGTGGATTGCCATGTCCAGGATGAGCCCGCCGCTCACGCTGGGTCGTGCGTATTCCAGGTCGGGACAGAAGGGGTCGCGACCGATGGACTTGAAGGTGACCGGCTTGCCGATGATCCCAGCTTCGATCTGTTCCTTGGCGGCGACGTAGCCACTGTCAAAGCGCCGCATGAAGCCGGCCTGGAACATCACGCCAGCCATGTCGATGGCAGCGATCATTGCATCGGTATCTTCTAGGGTCAGGGCGATGGGCTTCTCACAAAAGATCGCCTTCCCCGCCTCGGCCGCAGCGATTACCACTTTGCGGTGCGTGCTCGTGGATGAAACCACAAACACAGCCTCAATGGTACGGTCCTCCAGCAGATCCTGGTAGTTCGCCGTCCAGGATTCTATGCCCAGCTCGCCAGCCAATTCCTGCGCCCGGTCAGCAACCACATCGGAGATTCCGACAATCCGAACGCCGGAGGCCTGCGCCAGGTGCCTAGCATAGATCTGCCCCATCCGCCCCAAGCCAATGATGCCAACTGGCAGTTTCGCACTCACTTTTTGTTCCTTTCAATCAATCTCGCAGCATGAAAGCTAATCGCATTCGATCTATCGCACGTAGGCGACACCACCATCCACCGTGAGAATGGCACCCGTGATCTTGGCGGAGCGATCAGAGAGTAGAAACAGTGCTGCATTGGCCACGTCCTCGGGGTCGATGTTCGTCTTGAGGGCACAACGATCTCGGTAGTAGGCCGGTATCTCTGCCTCCGAGATGTTGTAACGCTTTGCTGTTCCCAGCCGGTAGTCATCGTCCTCCCACAAGCCAGAGCCTTCCAGGACAGCATCGGGACAGATGGTATTCACCCTGATGCCGAACCTGCCCAATTCTTGGGCCAGAGAACGGGCCATGGTCAGCTCGCCCCCCTTGGTGGCACAGTAGAGGCTCTTCTCCGCTGCTCCGACCAGCCCATTCTTTGAGGAAATGAAGAGTAACGATCCCCTGGTGCCCGACTCTTTCATCACCCTCACGGCTTCCCGGGCGCACTTGAAGTAGCCCTTGAGGTTGGTATCGATCGTTACGTCAATTTCCTCGTCCGACAATGTATCTATCGACCGCACTTGGGTGACCGCCGCGTTGTTGACCAGGATGTCCAGCCGTCCGAACTCACGCACAGTCACATCGAATGCCCGTTGGACCTGAGAGGTATCGCGGACATCGGCAACGACGAGTAGTGCCGACCCTGGGCCATAGGCACGGACGAGTTCCTGGTGGAACTGTTCAAGCCGGTCCCTGTCGACGTCGACCAGGGCGACTTTGGCCCCAGCCTCAGCCAAGCCAGTGCCCAGAGCCCGACCAATGGCCCCGGCACCTCCTGTTATGAGGGCAACCTGTCCCGCGAGAGGTTTTTCCATATCCTAACTCACCTTCTCCTCAGTATACTGAGGGCATAGAACCGGCTCAAGGGCGCGGAAGGTCTCATTGAACAGATCTCTCCTGTCTGCGTAGAGCGACAAGAGACCCGGATCCGGAGAGATTTGGGAACCTATCCGCACAGACTGGCCGATAGCGGTTTGAATGTCACTGTATTCGCCCGCTCCCACGCCTGCCAGGAGTGCAGCCCCTAGACAGCCCGGTTCCTCCACCTGGACCACCTCGATGGACTGCCCCAGAACATCGGTGAGGATCTGCCGCCAAACCGGGAGGCGCCCACCTCCGCTCTGCCCGGTTCTGAGGAGGGTCACGGAATCGTCCCTCTGACAGGCAATCGCCTGGATGGCATCGAGGCAGTTTGCCACGGCAAAGGCGATACCTTCCATGATGCTCCTCACAAAGTGGCCTTTCCCATGCCAGGGCCTGATGCCCAGAAAAGCCCCGCTCGCCTCGGGGTTAGAGAAAGGCGATCGCTCGCCAAAGAGGTAGGGGTGAAAGAGAAGGCCATCACTGCCCGGTGGAACACTGGCCGCCAATGACTCCAGCTCACGGTAGGCGTCGGCTTCTTCCAGGGCGCCCCCAAGACACATCCCCTTGAACCATGACAGTACAGACGAGCCCGCCATAGAAGACGCCGACACGGTGAAGCGGCCGGGCATGACATGCTGCTGGATCCAGACCATTTTCTCCAGGGGCCTGACCATGCCTGCGAATGAGGCCCGCAGCGTGCTGTTGGTTCCTAGCAACAGCCCAGCTTCCCCGGAGCCGACCACTCCCATTCCGACCAGGGCGCAGTGGGAATCCCCACCACCATGGACGACAGGCGTCCCAGCCTCGAGGCCGGTGGCCGCAGCCGCCTCCCGGGTAAGGCTACCGGCGACCTGGCTTGCTCTACCAATCTTGGGTAGGTTGTGGCCGGGAACCTGCAGCAGCGAACACAGCTTATCGGACCATTCCTGCTCGGGCATCGCGATCAGGTTTGTACCGGTGGCATCACAAAGCTCAGTACCCATTCTGCCCGTAAGGCGGTAGCGCAGATAGTCCTTGGCCAGCAGGATCCAGCAGGTTTTCTCCAGGACCTCGGGCTCCCGTGTGCGAACCAGGTGGTAAATCGGTGGAAAGTGCCCTGTCGTCACCTTGCTGCCAGAAAGGTCGATCACCTGCTGCAGGATACCGTTCTGTGCCAACTCGGCAAGGCTCTGGGCAAGACGGCGGTCATGGGTCACGATGGTTGGGCGAGTTGGCTCTCCTTCGGCGTCTAGAAACACCGGGCAGTGGTGGAAACCGCAGACGCCGATGGCGGCCACCGAAGCAGCGCCGATCCGGGCCCCCTCCAGCGCCTGCCCTATCGCCACACAGCAGCCCGCCCACCACGTTTTGGGATCTTGTTCGGCCCAACCCTCGCGACCGGCCAGATAGCGATTTGCTGCTCTGCCCAGCCCAAGGAGCTGGCCATCAAGGCCAAAGATCGCGGCTTTCAGGCCGCTGGTACCCAGATCAATTCCTAAAAGGGCTTTCATCAAAGCCTGTGTGGAAGATAGAATACTGGACCAGTCTCGTGAAGACTGGTCCAGTGTGTACCCCTAGTCAAAGCTCACGCACGTGATCTTGCATTCCTGGCGATCGGTCGCGCAGCATTTCGACGTTAGCCGGCACCTCATCCAGGCTGACCCGCTTGGTGACGATGGGCGTCATGTCCATGCCATCGGCCATGCACTCGATGACCCTGGGGAAGGTACCATGCCCAGAGTGTCCCTGGGAGCCCACGATACCGGCCCTTCGGACCTGCAGCACCTCGCCGGTCACCGGCATCTTGGCGTCTGCGCGCGCCAGCACAACGATGGTGGCGTTGAGCGTTCGGCCCAGCCAGATCGTCTCTTCGATCTGTGGATAGACGATGGTGGGCAGGCCGGTGGCTTCGAGATAGAGGTTCGCGCCCATGCCCGAGGTGAGTTCCAGAACCCTCTCGACAAAGTTCTCCTTGATGGGATTGATGGCATAGTCGGCGCCCATCTGCAGGCCGAGCTGGGCCCTGGCCTCTTCGGGTTCTGAGATGATGACAACCGAAGCGCCCTGCCTCTTCATGATGGCGCAGGCAGCCATGCCAACGGGTCCACCGCCGCAGATGACGACCTTGTCGCCAGGCCGAATGCCTCCCGCCCGCTCGATGACGGCTGTGTAGGCCACACTGGTCGGCTCGACGAGGCTGCCGGCCACAAAGAGGTCTTCCTCGCTGTATCGATCCGCCAGGGGCTCCAGGCTCCACAGGGTCCGGGCCGGGAGCACGAGGTACTTGGCAAAGCCACCCTCGGTATTGATGCCGATCTCGTCCAGCCGCTCGCAGTGATTGGGATAGCCGTCGGCGCAGGGCTTGCACTCGCCACACCAGATCATCTCCTCGGTGCAGACCCGCTCGCCACCTTTGAAGGGCTGGTTGGTCGCCTTGTCACGGGCCTCGCTGCCGGCCTCCACGACCACACCCGACACCTCGTGGCCCAGGATGGCGGGAAAGCCGGTGAGTCCCGGATACCACATGTAGCCCTCGTCGTCCCTCTGGGCCATGTGTACGTCGCTGCCGCAGATGCCGCAGGCCTTTACCTCGAGCAACACCTCCCTCGGTCCAGGCGTGGGGATGTCGTACTCGACAATCTCTACCTTGGGATTCCTCCATACCCGGCTGCCCAGGTAGGTCTGCTTGCCCTCGACGTCCTTGGGGCCCAACACAAAGCCTGGCCTGGGATCCCAGTCCGCAAAAAGCGTAACACCTCTCATCTTGCCTTCCATTTTCTCACATCTCCTTTAACTCACGTTTTGGGGGTTTTGTCCCCAGTATATTGTTGAAGGAACAGGTACCGTTCCGACATACCAAAAACCGTACGAGCCTGGATCTCCATGCGACTGGATGCTGCACTCAGTTGCCCAACAACCCGCTGGCCCGCTGCTTGAGTTCCCGGGCGAGCAGAAACGGATCCCACTCCCAGTGGTAGGCGCCCAGCATCTCCACGCACCACAGGCCATCGTAACCTGTGGCGCGTATCGCCTCGATGCCTTCCTGCAGGGGCAGGATGCCATCGCCAGGCAGGACATCGCGGTCGGCGTCGCTCCACTCTATCTCCCTGCCTGGGCGTCACGTCGCTGATGTGGGCTACCACGATCACTACCGGGATCGAGCGCCGCGACCTCTTCCCAGGGTGTGCCGCCTGTCCACAGGTGAAAGGTATCGAGACAAAGCCCCACATTGTTGCGACCAGCCACGTCCAGGACCTCCAGCGCCTGCTGCAACGTGCGCAGTGGCGTGAAGGATACCGGCTCCAGGGCCAGCGTCACCCCAAAGGGAGCGGCGATGTCGGCCAGCTCTGCCAGCGATCGCCCGACCTTGGTCCGGATCTCGGGCCAGGGTTCACCCTCAAGCCCATTGAGGGCCACGACCTGCAAGCGACGGGCAGCCCAAGGTCTGGGCCACCTGGCACAGCCGCTCGCACTGCTCGCGGAGCGACTGGCGAACGCATCGGATCCTGGCGCTCGATGTGGAGAAACGAGTTGATCACCGCCAACCGGAGAGATCCCAACTCAGGCAGAAGCTGCTCCGCACGATAGCCTGCCTCAAGGTAGCGCACCAGCTTTGGGATGTAGAACTCGATGGCATCGTAGCCCGTTTCTTGAGCCACGCGGATGTCTGTCATCAAGTTCGTATGCATGATGCTGCCTGTGTGCAGCCCCAACACCATGGTCGCCTCCAGGCCCTCAGGCAGGGCTCTTTTTCCCCGTTTCACTCTGTACCATCAGGTGCCTATCGCTGTCGTCTCTCGAACCCATGTGCGTAGGGTTGTCCTGCCACTATGCCGCCAGCGCCTATGGATTGTTGCAGAACAAGAGTGCGGTCGACTGCCACACGGTCTCAGAACTTGCCGCTATTTGCCCATTCTTCTTTTGGTGGTACAGGCTCAGCATTGTCCCAATGCTCGACAACCTTGCCATACTCAATACGAAAAAGATCGACCTGGGCGAAGGGTTGACCCTCCCACGAAGCCCGGTACAAAGTTGCCCTGACCCACGAGAAGGACCAGTTCCTGATAGACCAATGGCCTGTGGTTGGCCAGTGCCAGTGGCTTGAAATACTCAAGGCCATCAGGCACTTGTGCGTTGTGCTGGATGTACAATTCGCTGGATCAGGGCAGGACCAGAATCTTGGCGCACTGCGCGCCGCTCTTGCCCAGTTCAAAGGCATCCAGAATCTCTGACAGCGGGAACTGGTGGGTGACGACCGGCATCAGATCCACAAGCTGGCGTGACATGAAGGTCAGGGTCTTGGGAAAGAAGTAGGGGCTGCCGCTGGAACCGACGATGGTCGTCCGCTCAAAGATGGCCTTGCCGATCTCGATGGGGATCTTGCGTCCGGCACTCTGCCCGATCAGGACAATGCGTCCCTGCTTGCCGATGACATCCAAGGTCGCGGCCAGCGCCCCGTTGCTGCCGGAGCACTCTAGAACCATCGTCGCACCGCGCCCGCCGGTATGATCCATCACCTCCTCCACCACATCCTCAGCAGCAGGATCGATGACGACGTCGGCCCCCAGGTCCCGGGCCATCTGTTGGCGGAATGCCTGGGGTTCGACGACAATGACCGGAGCACCCGATGCCCTGCACGACAGCATGGCGAAAAGGCCAATGGGGCCCGCCCCAAAGACGACGACCCTGTCGTGCGGCGCCGCCCCGCCACCGGATCCCCAGACACCGTGGTAGGCGACCGAGACCGCCTCTACCAGGGCGGCTTCCTCGTAGCTCACATTGTCCGGGATCTTGAACAACCGCTCCTCTCGGGCCAGGGTGTATTCGGCCATGCCGCCCGGACACTCCCACGAAAAGCCATAGAGTTCAAAGTCCGGGCACATGTTGGGCTCCATGCCATCCTTGCAGTTGTCACAGATTCGACAGGGGATAGGCACCTCGGCGACGACGCGATCGCCGGGCGAAAAGCCCTTGATCGCCTTACCCACCTCGACTACCTCACCGGACCATTCGTGGCCTGGGATGAAGGGAAAGGTACCCTCGGTTTGGTGCCCTCCCACATGTGCACGTCTGTACCACAGACCCCAGCCGCCTTGACGCGGACGAGTGCTTCATTGTCCGCCGGTTTTGGATCCGGCAGCGCTTCCAACCTCAGATCGTGTATGCCATGCAGCACTGCTGCTTTCACAGTATAGTACCTCTCAGAGAGCCATTCTGCGGCCCAAGGTTACTCCATCAGATATCAAGCCAATCTGTGCACGGATGGTGTCCAGCGTCCGTGTGGTGGACAGGATCTCGTCCTACGGCATGAGGTCACTCTCCAGCTGATCCTCGAATGACGAGTGTAGCACAGGCACATCCACTCAGCACCTTCTGGGTCACACTGCCATGCACCCAGCGTTCGACTCCCGTGCGACCGTGGCTCGAAACCACGACCAGGTCAGCCCCGCCGTCAGCAGCATAGTCCAGGATCTGGCGCGCGACACCATCCTCCGCAGAGCGATGTTCGATGGTGATTCTGTCATAGTCAAGCTGGGCCTGCAGGCCGCTCAGATACTCCTCAGCCTCCCGATAGGTGGCTGCCACCACATCGTTGTACACGTCGGGCATCTCGGCCAGGGCGCGAGTACGTGGGATCGGCTGCGCAACGCGAAAGAGCACAACTTCAGCCTCCATGGCCCTGGCAATGGCGAGAGCCGGCTCCAGGGCCGCTTCCGCAAACTCTGAGCCATCTAGCGGTACCAGAAGCTTCTTGAACCGAAACATATTGCCTCTCCTCCGTGCTGTAGTAACCTGCATTCGGAACCCAGCCGCGAGCAAGCGCCACGATCTATACCGTAGCAGCCTACTCCACCCAGACTCTGGGGAAGCGGCGAACAGGACGACAGGATGAATGTCAGGGCGCACCGAACAACGGCGGTTCTCCGTTGCTCGGCGCACACTTTTGTGGCAGAGTTACAGGTCCGAACCCTGGCCGATTCGCGGCAGCGCATAGACCGGCTTCCAGCCCTCGCTGAGCGGCTCGCGCAGATAGGGCTCCATCTCGGCCTCAGTCCGAAGGGTAACCTCTTCCACAGGAGGAACAGCGCCAGCCGGGAATGCCTCCAGAATCTGGTCGTTGACCAGGGTCAGGTAGCGCAGAATGGCCGCCACAGGCCGCTTGGCCTTTTCTGCCGACGCCTTGGTGGCCTTGCCAACGACGCCCTCAGGGGTGGCTGCCAACTCGATGGCAAAGTGCCCCTCGCCCTCAGACCAGCGGCTGGGCCGGCTGAAGGGATCCACCGACTTGTCAAAGTGACCATCGGGCAGATAGGTAATGCCCTCAGTGTCCACGGCGTACCGCATGTCCACCATCTCTGGGTGGAGCAGCAAGCCCAGCGAGGTCTCGGACTCGTCGGCGTGGACAAAGTTGGTGTCCCACTTGCCGCCCTTGTCCTTGGCGCGGAAGAACTCGCGGACCGCCCGGTGCCAGTCGAGTACGCGAAAGATGCCCGGCAGTTGGTAGCGCTTCTGGAACTGCTGGATGGCTGATTCCAGCATCCACAGGTGGCCGTGGTTGTTGATATAGATCTGCTTGCGGAAGCCATCGTTCCACAGGCCCAGCATGACGTCGATGAGGAACTCGCGGGCCACGTTCTCGCGGATGGGGATGGTGCCCGGCATGCCCATGTGGTGGTAGGGATGCGAGCCGTACATCGAGCGGCGGCAGAGCCAGGTTGCAGGCTGCCCCCCTCTTGGCCGTGTAGCGGCGCACGCCTTCCAGGATCTGACTGACGTAGAGTGTATCCGAGGCGCTGGGCAGGTGTGCACCATGCAGCTCGCTGCAGCCGATGGGCACAAAGACGATGTCGTTCTTGCGCCGGTTCTCCTCAACCTGCTTGCGTACCGTCGTCTGGATGTAGGATCCCGGCTTGCCCCATTCTACCGGCGAGGGCACGCCGTACTCGGCCAGAATTGCATCTATCTCGGCGTCGGTGGCATCCCAGACCTCTTTCTTGAGGCGGCCAACCGTATTGTCCTCAAAGAATAGATCCGGTTCATTCGTAGCAAGCAATCCTTCAGGTACTTTCTTTTCCGACATTATGACTACTCCTAACGTTTTGTATTTTGATCAAGCTGGCCCTTACGATCTGGGCAAACTGAAATCACGAGTGAATCTGACCGAGAACTGGTATCCAGCGACTGGATATCATTCTTGGGCATGCGCCACCAAGCTTGAGACTAGACCTGCACGGGCCGGCCTTCGTGCATTGACCGCGTCGCCGCAATTCCTACCGCAACGACCGCCCGGCTATCGCGCCCACCGACCGGTGGCTCCTTGCTCTGGGTGAGGCAATCCACAAAAGCCTGCAACTCGGTCACAAAGGCTTCACCCAGACGATCTGGTGTTGTGCGCGGCATGTCATGGTGAACGCCCCGGCGGTCCAGCAAGCGCACCGGCGTCTGCCGAAAGCGCCCGATCTGCACCGCGCCCTCGTCACCGATCACCTCCACGCGCAGATCGTGACCGTAGCGGGTTGTGCGACTGACAAACAACGAGCCCATGGGCCCACCGGCAAAGCGCAGGCTCACCACCGCATTGTCCACGTCGCCCACGGAGCGCACCCCTTCGTCGACCAGAGCGCCCCCCTCAGCGTAGGCCCGGGTCACCTCGTCGTCCAGCAGCCAACGGGACAGGTAGATATCGTGGTACATGGCATCCAGGATCAGGCCGCCGCTCACGGCAGGATCGGCGAAACTGGCAGGCGGTGGGTCCGTGTCACCGCTTATGGACCGGAAGACCAGTGGCTGACCAATGGCACCCGCCTCGATTGTACGCTTGGCCTCGATGTGGCCGGAATCAAACTGACGCACGTGACCCATCATCAGCTTGACGCCCGCTTGCTGCACCGCCGCGATGGCCCGGTCGCAATCCGCCAGTGTCAGCGCCAGCGGCTTTTCACAAAAGATGTGCAAGCCTGCCGCAGCACACTGCTCGACGTTACCGGCATGGGCCGATGTACTACTGGAAATGCAGATGGCGTCCAGCTGCTCAGCCCCCAACAAGGCATCCAGGCCGGGGTATACGGCAACATCACCACAACAGCGCCGTACGTCGCCGGCCCGCTCAGCGCTGGATGTGGTTACGGCAACCAATCTTGCGCCCCGAACCCTCCGGGCCAGGTTTTCAGCGTGGGTTACGCCCATCCTGCCCACGCCGACTACTGCCAAGCGCAGGTCATCCACGAACGTCCACCTCACTGAGTCTGACCGGCCTTTTCTCCAGGAACGATTTCTTGGCTGCGTAGCCCATAACAACCGGTGTACGTCCATCGATGCCCGTGACCAGCGGTGGCGTATCCTCAAGGATACACGCCACAAAGGCATTGAGCTGGGTCACATAGGCTTCAGTGTAGCGCTCGACAAAGAAGAACAATGGCAGGGAACCATGCACCCCATTGGCGTTGCTGACGACCGCCGAATCCGGCACGTCGTTGGACACGGTCACCACTCCGCCGGAGCCAAAGACCTCGACGCGCTGATCGTAGCCATAGACCGCCTGCCGGCTGTTATCGATAGCTCCCAACACCCCGTTGGCATAGTGGAGGGTGATCAGTGTCGTATCGATGTCGCCCGCCTCACCAATCGCCGGATCCACCATGACGCCACCTGCAGCATAGACCTGTTCCACCTCGCTGTCTATCAGAAAGCGGGCCATATCGAAATCGTGGATGGTCATGTCCATAAAGATGCCGCCTGAAACCTTTATGTAGTCGATGGGTGGAGGCGCTGGATCGCGGCTGGTTATGCGCAACATGTGGGGCTCACCGATCTCGCCGGCGGCCACGAGTTCTCGAACGCGGGCGAAATTGTGATCAAAGCGTCTATTAAAACCCACCTGTAGTTTGACACCAGCTTTTTCCACAGCCGCCAGGGCATGGTCGATCTTGGCCAGATCGAGGGCAATGGGTTTCTCGCAAAAGATCTGCTTGCCGGCCTCTGCCGCTTCCACGATGATCTGGGCGTGCGTGTCCGTGCTCGAGCAGATGAGCACCGCATCGATATCCCTGTCATCCAGAATGCGTCGGTGATCCTGGTAAGCGGCCGGCACGCCCAGCTCGGCAGCTACCCCTTGGGCTGCTTCCACGATGATATCCGAGACTGCGAGCAGGTTCGCTTGTGGAATGCGAAATACCAGGTTCTGGGCGTGCAAGCGGCCAATTCTGCCTGTGCCAATGACACCTACATTGATGGTCTGTTTCATAGTCCTCCCTCTAGCTCCACACGTCCAGGATATAGCTGCGCGACTCACCCAAGTAGGTCTCCAGCCAGATCAGCGAGTTCTCGTCCTTGATGGCCGTGAACGGATCTGGCCCTGGCGCCGTACACTCAAAAATCACCGGGCCTTTGTACGCTATTTCGTCCAAAGCGTCAAACTGTGATGCAAAGTCGGTATGCCCCCGACCCAAGCCCTGGCGGTTCGAGTCGGCAGCATGGTACAGGCCCAATCGGTCGCCGACCAGGCGCAGAGCGCCGGCTGGAGACGCCTCCTCGATGTTCATGTGGTAGGCATCAAGCAGGACAGCTACGTTTCCAGCCCCTACATCGTCCACAAAATCCAGTGTTTCCGCAGCGGCGGTGAGCAGATGCGCCTCGTAACGATTAAGGACCTCTATCACGATAGATAAGCCCAAAGGCTCAGCCCGGCTGGCTATCTGCCTGACCGCCTCCACGAACACCGCCCGCTCCTCTTCCTGAGTACTGATGGCCCGCACGCGACCCACGCGGCCATGGCAGGAGATGATGGGGTTGCCTCCCAGCGCAGCAGCAAAATCGACAAGACGCAGGTAGTAATCGACCGCATCTGTGCGGGTGGTGGGGTCAGGGTGGGCCAGATCCACGTTCTCGGGGGTGAGGGAAAAGACCGCCAAACCATGATCGCTCAGGATCCGGGCCGCCTCATCGGGCTCATAGAGTCCAGGGTCACCCACAAGTTCGACGCCATCAAAGCCAAGCTTTTGCAGGCGCTGTGCAATATCTTCTAGCGGCAGGTCACCAAACATCCAAGTACAGGCTCCCAGTTTGTGCACTTGTTCCACGTTCCTCTCTCGCATGTGTCCTGGCCTAATAGGCCCCAAAGTCTTTCCACGCCTGCCACATGGCCATGATATTCTCTGGCGGCACGTTGGCCTGGATGTCGTGCACGGCGGCAAAGACGAACCCTCCCCCTGGGGCCAGAGCCTCAATGTTACGCCGTACGTCCTCGCGGACCTCTTCCGGTCTGCCGGTCCCCAGGATACCCTGGGTGTCCACGCCGCCCCCCCAGAAGACCAGGTCTTGGCCGAACTCTTTCTTCAGAGCACGCAGATCCATGCCAGCAGCGCCAAGCTGCACCGGATTCAGGATGTCGATGCCGGCGTCAATGAAATCGGGAATGAGGGGCCGCACTGCGCCGCAGGAATGCAGGAATACTTTTACCGGCGCCTGATCCTTGATGAATGTGAAGAGCCGTTGATGGCGAGGCTTGATCAGCTTGCGGTAGGTATCTGGCGAAAGGAGAAGCGCATGCTGACCAGCCAGGTCGTCGGCTTCGATGACAACGTCGACCCGATCACCGACCTCATCCAGGGCCCGCTCCCAATAGGCGCACTTGAAATCCACCATGCGGTCAAGCATGTGCGCTGCCCAGGACTGGTTGAGGACAAG
This sequence comes from uncultured Chloroflexia bacterium, assembly GCA_963700285.1. GTDB lineage: Bacteria > Chloroflexota > Anaerolineae > JAAYZQ01 > JAAYZQ01 > CAWANP01. The sequence continues at coordinate 466,856 of CAVOXA010000014.1, forward strand.
GTCCATGTAGAATTCCTCATAGCCCCTTAGCCACGAATAGACCTCTACGATCCCAGGGCAAGGCCCGGCCAGGACAACGGCCTTCCCCTGGGCGACGGCAGCCTCGACCTGCTCGCAAAGCCCGGCCAAACGTTGCTCATCGATGGGATCAGGGAAGGGATAGCGGGCGAACGCATCCAGTGCATCTGCGCCAGCCAACGGGTGGCGGTACATGTCATAGTAGTAGCCACCATCCTTGGGCTTGTGCCAACCTATGCCCCACTCGTCGGTATAAGCTTCGTAGGCGCCCTGGTCACGGAAGGCATACTGGAAATCGGCCGGCAAACCAGGCATCACCAACCGGAAATCGGTATCGAGCCGCGCGGCGAGATCCTCATCGATGACCGCAAGTTGCTCGGCCATGGCCATGAGCCTGGTCTCCACAGGGGGCATGCCCGTGTAGTGGCGCAGATTGCGGTAGGCGTCGACATGCATCGTAGTCAAGCCCGTGCCCCCGAGATCAAAAGGGACTCGATCCGGCTCGTGAAAACTGAGAGCTAGACGGGCTCGCTCGTGCGACTTCATGAGACGCCCTACTTTTCCCGCTCGCCGGTGATCAGGTCAGCGATGTCCTGCTCGTCCACTTCATCACGGGTGTAGTTGCCAACCAGATGACCATGCCGGATGATGGTGAAACGATCGGCCACCTGATAGACGTGGCCAACGTTGTGGGTGATAAAGATGACCGATAAGCCCTCGCTCCTTGGCATTGTGCGTGTAGGTCAGCACCTTGTGCGTCTCGCCCACCGAGAGCGCCGAAGTCGGCTCGTCGAGGATCAGTAGCCTGGCGCCAAAGTGCCTGGCGCGGCCGATGGCAATGGACTGGCGTTCACCTCCAGATAGCTTGCCTACCTTCTCATTGGGCGAGCGGATATGGATCCCAATGTCCTTCAGCGCTTCGCGCGCTTGCTCGTCCATCTCCTGCACATCCAGCAACTTGAGCGGGCCGAATCTGCTGCATCAGTTCGCGGCCCAGGAAAAAGTTGCGCGTGATGCTCATCAGCGGTACCAGGGCCAGATCCTGGTAGCAGGTCTCAATGCCCAACGCCCGGGCTTCACGCGGTGAGGGGATGTTCACTAGATTTCCATCCAAGTAGATCTGCCCGCTGGTGGGGGTATGGACCCCAGTCAGCACCTTGATGAGCGTGGATTTGCCTGCTCCGTTGTCGCCCAGCAGACCCACCACCTCACGCTGATTGACGGTGAAATCCACACCGTCCAACGCAGTGATCGTGCCAAAGCGCTTGACGATGTTTTCCATATAGACGACGGGAGTATCATGTCCATTGTCACTCATGCCAAGATTCCTCCTCCCTGCTCAGGCCTTGCTGCGGATCCAGTTGTTAAAGACGACTGCAGCGATGATGGTCACCCCAACGATTGCCTCAAAGTTGTCGGCCGGGATCAAGTTGGTCAAGCACGACCCCGGTACGCAGCATGCTGATGATCAAGACACCCAGAAATCCGCCGATGATGCTGCCATAGCCACCTGCTAGAGAACGTGCCGCCCACCACAGCGGCAGCGATGGCCAACAGCTCCGTGCCAGCACCTGAAGCGATCTTGACCGTCTTGAACTGGCTAAACAGGAGGATGCCGGCAAAGCCCGACAACAGGCCCGAGAGGATGAAAGCTATGAGCTTGGTGCGCTTCACATTGACGCCCGGTCGCGCCTGCCGCATCCACACTGCCACCCGTGGCAAAGACGTGATTGCCGAACTTGGTGCGGACCAGGATGAACTGAAAGAACAAGACAAGTGCGATCCAGCCACAATGCCGCCGTGCGAAAGTTTGCACCCTTGATCGCATCAGCGATCAGGGCCAGCCGGCCGTTAAAGACCTCAAAGACGAGCAGATTTTCGATGGTCTGCAGCATCTGCCCGCCTGATAGGAGCCAGACGAGCCCCCGATAGATGAACATGGTGCTCGAGCGTCGTAATAAAGGATGGAATCCTGGTTCGCGTCACGATGAGACCGTTGAAGCGCCCCCATCAGGGCCGGAACAAGGAGTGCCAGCAACAACGCCAGCAGGGCGTTTCCGCCGTCTACGCTGTTCATCGCCGTACAGGAATCCCCCCATGGCCATCATCGGTCCTACGGAAAGGTCGAACTCGCCAGCGATCATGAGCATCGTGATGCCGATCGTAACGACCCCTGTCAAAGTCGCTGCATTGACAATGCCCGATACGGAACGCAGGTGAGAAAGTTGGGAACAAAAATCGAGAATAGGACAAAGACTACCACCAGGGTGATGACTGGTCCTGCGACGGGAGATTCGACTACAAAACGGCGTGCAGGTCGTAGTCGAAGCGCGAGCGTACTCATCGAAGCATGCCTCCCTTCGTGGGTAGGGATGGTTGCCACCCAGTACTGGCGCCCAGAGCAACAGCCACCCCTACCCCGGCAACAAGCGTGAGAACTAACGAAGGCTCATAGCGAAAAAGCTCGTCGCCTTCACAAGGTCTCGCAAAACAGTCTACCGGTATTCGCCGGCCAACGCCTCGACCACCTCTACGTTGCTGGCATCCACAAAGCCAGGGCCGGTCGGCGTCACCGGCAGCGCAGGGCTGATGCCATAGCGAACCTTGAGCATCAGCGCCTGCACCGCGCCATAGCCCTGCAGGAACGGCTGCTGGTCGATGCCGAACATGGTCGTGCCGTCCTTGATCTTGGCGATGATCTCGGGGCTCAGGTCAAAGGTACCATGGGTCAGATCGTCCCTGGTGCCAGACCCGCCGCTTCCATGAAGGCATAGAAGGGGTTGGCACCATTCGGGCCCAGCGTCATGAAGATGTCGGTGTCGGGGTTGGCTGTGATAGTAGTCGGAGATGATGGTCTGCGACTCGGCCGGGTCGTCGCCGATAGCCAGCACCTCGGCCGGAATGCCATTCTCTTCCATGGCATCCGTAAAGCCTGCGCAGCGCTTGTCCAGACCGGTGTGGCCGACCTGCTGGTTGATGCAGACACCCTTGGTGCCGCCCTCAGCAGCCAGCTTGAGACCGCCCAGGTAGCCTCCTGCGTACTCGTCCTGCCCCAGGTAGGTCATGTAGGGGATGCCGTCCACGATGCGGGCCATTGCCCGCATTGTAGGCCAGCACCGGGATGCCGGCATCGAGTGCGCTCTTGATCGGCTCGCGGAAGAGGTCCGCGTCGGTCACGGTCAGCGCCGATACCATCGGGCTGCGCAGCCGCGGCCTGGTCGATCAACTGGGCCGTCTTTTCCAGGTCGAACGCAGTCGGGCCCCAGGACCGTGACGTTGACGTCCATCTCCTTGGCCGCTACCTCGATGCCCTTCTGCACCACACACCAGAAGGCGTCCCAGGCGCACAGCGCGTGCTGCACGGCTATGATGTCCACCGGCCGGTCCGGATCGGGCTCAAAGTCCACGTTGCTGGCGTCGATGAAGCCAGGGCCCGTGCCGGTCACCGGCAAGGCCGGCAGGATGCCGTAGCGGTTGACCATGGTCAGCATTTGAACGGCGCCATAGCCCTGCAGGAACGGCTGCTGGTCGATGCCGAACATGGTGGTGCCATCCTTGATCTTGGCCGCAGATCTCCGGACTGTTGTCGAAGGTGCCGTGGGTCAGGTCGCCAGCACCCGAGACCTGCCGCCTCCATGAAGGCATAGAAGGGGTTGGCGCCATTGGGCCCCAGCGTCATGACGATGTCGATGTCGGGGTTGGCGGTATAAGTAGTCGGAGATGATGGTCTGCGACTCGGCCGGGTCATCGCCTGATGCCCAGCACCTCGGCCGGAATGCCGCTCTCGGCCAGGGCATCGGCAAAGCCATTGCAGCGCTTGTCAAGACCGGTGTGGCCAACCTGCTGGTTGATGCAGACGCCCTTCGGTGCCGCCCTCGGCAGCCAGCTTGAGACCGCCCAGGTAGCCGCCTGCATACTCGTCCTGCCCCAGGTAGGTCATGTAGGGGATGCCGTCCTCGATAGGACCGGCGCCCGCATTGTAGGCCACGACCGGGATGCCGGCATCCAGCGCCCGCTGGATCGGCTCGCGGAAGAGATCGGCATCGGTCACGGTGACCGCGATGCCGTCGGGCTGGGCCGCCACAGCCTGGTCGATCAGCTCAGCCGTCTTTTCCAGGTCGAACGAGTCGGGCCCAGCACCGTGACGTTGACGTTCATGTCGTCGGCCGCCTGCTTGATGCCCGCTTCCACCGTGCACCAGAACGAGTCCCAGGCACACAGCGCGTGCTGGACCACGATGAGGTCAAGGACCGACTCGGGACCGGCTTCACGCACGATGGTCTCGACCGGCACTTCCTTCTCTACAACCCTGGTGACCTCGACCTCTACCTCTTTCTCGACCGTTTGGGTGACGATTTTTTCGACTTCTTTCTCGACCTCAACGGTTTCAACGACTGTCTTTTCGACCTCAACGGTCTCGACCACGGTCTTTTCGACCTCAACCGTCTGAACGATGACCTCCGGCTCCGGCGCGCCGCAGCCCGACACAACCAGAGCGACGACGGCCACCAATGCTATCAGGCTCATCAGTTTCTTGTACATTTTTCTCCTCCCAGTAGTTTGCTTTCAGATTTCTTTCCGGCTTGCGTGAGGCTCTGTTTTGGAACGTTTGACACTTGCACCTCCGTACGACAGATTTAGTCGGGCAGTTGGATCACTTTTTGGCTACTCTCACCTCCCCTCGTCTCACTCGCTCCCACAGGTTCTCTGCGGCAATCTCTCGAAACCTATGAGGGCATCCTTGCCTAACGATACTTGCCAGCCAGTTCCTCCACGATGGCCACATTGCTGGCATCCACAAAGCCGGGACCCGTCGGCGTCACCGGCAGCGCAGGGCTGATGCCATAACGAACTTGTAGCATCAGGACTTGTACAGCGCCATAGCCCTGCAGGAAAGGCTGCTGGTCAATGGCAAACATGGTGGTACCATCTTTGATCCTGGCAATGATCTCCTCACCGAGGTCAAAAGTACCATGCTTGATCTCCCCTCCACCCAGACCGGCCGTCTCCAAGAAGGCATAGAAGGGATTGGCGCCATTCGGGCCGAGCGTCATAAAGATATGGGCGTCTGGGTTGGCCGTATAGTAGTCATCCATGATCGTTTGTGATTCGGCCGGATCATCTGTAATAGATAGCACCTCGGCAGGAATCCCTTTTTCTTCCATGGCCAGCAGAAAGCCTTCACAGCGGGCATCCAGGCCTATGTGCCCCACCTGGTGGTTCACACAAACGCCCCTGGTACCTCCTTCAGCAGCCAACTTGACACCACCCTGGTATCCACCCTGGAATTCGTCCTGACCCAGGTAGGTCATATACGATACTTGGTCGGTCAAGGGGCCAGCACCAGCGTTGTAGGCCACGACGGGGATACCGGCATCGAGGGCGCGCTGGACAGGCTCACGGAACAGGTCCCTATCGCTCATGGTTAGCGCCATGCCGTCTGGCTGTGTGGCTACGGCCTGGTCGATGAGTTCGGCTGTCTTTTCCAGGTCGAAGGAGTCGGGGCCCAGCACTGTCTGGTTGACATTCATATCCGAGGCAGCCTGGGCAATTCCATTCTCCACAACGCACCAGAAAGAGTCCCAGGCGCACAGGGCATGCTGAACAAATACCAGATCAACCTCCCGGTTCGGATCTGCCTCAAAACCGATGTTGTTCGCGTCCACAAAGCCGGGTCCTGTAGGCGTCACCGGCAAGGCGGGCAGAATCCCGTAGCGACTGACCATATTCAATGTCGATACCATACCATAACCCTGCAGGAAGGGCTGTTGATCAATGCCGTAGAGCGTCGTTCCATCTTTGATCTTGGCAGCGATTTCCTCGCTGAGATCAAAAGTGCCGTGGAAGACATCGCCCGGCCCCAGTCCGGCCGTATCCAAGAAAGCGTAGAAAGGATTGGCACCATTCGGGCCAAGGGTCATAAAGATGTCGGTATCCGGGTTGGCCGCATAGTAGTCGCTGATAATCGTCTGCGCTTCGGCCGGATCGTCGCTGATGGCCAGCACCTCTCCCGGCAGACCACTGGCGTTCATGGACGCGAGAAAGCCCTCGCACCGGGCGTCCAGACCGGTGTGGCCGACCTGGTGATTGATGCAAACCCCTTTGGTGCCTCCGGCATCGGCCAGTCTCAGGGCGCCTAAGGCGCCGGCCTGATACTCGTCCTGACCCAGAAAGGTCAGGTAATCGATCCCGTCTTTTACGGGTCCCGAGCCAGCGTTGTAGGCCACCACCGGGATGCCAGCATCCAGCGCCCGCTGGATAGGCTCCCGAAAAAGGTCAGGGTCGCTGACAGTCAGTCCAATGCCATCGGGCTGTGCCGCCACAGCCTGGTCGATCAATTGGGCCACCTTCGCCAAGTCGAATGTATCCGGCCCCAGGATGGTGGCGCTCACATTCATATCGGAAGCAGCCTGTTGGATACCAGCCTCGACCGTACACCAGAACGAATCCCAAGCGCAGAGCGCATGCTGAACAAAGAACAGGTCCAAGTCTGCTTCCGGCCCCAGATCCATCTGCGGCGCGGCGGTAGACGCTGCGGTACCAGCTGCGGACTCGACTACCTCGGCAGTCGGCCCTTCCGTTTTCTTTACAGATTCGACCACCTGCCCCGTGGGAACCGCTCCCCCTTCTTGGGCCCCTTCTTGCTCCGCAGTAGGGCCGCAGGCGGCTGCCAACACTGTGACGACGATCAACAGGACGATAAATCTTCCGAACGGACTTGACATCTAGACTCCTCTAGAACATGATTGGGAACAGGTTGGCGTCAGGCAATCCAATCTATCCATTTCATTCAGGAATCATTCCTAGACCTGCTCCCTCGGGAATCCGACAGAGGAACACCGCCAGCCACTTAGTCAGCCCTGAGCAGATAGCTGTTGAGGATGACTGACAGCATCAAGATCAAGCCGGCCACGGCCCGGAAAACCTGAACCGACACGCCCATCAGCACCAAACCCTGCTCCAGGGTCTGCAAGAGCAGAATGCCAATGACCGCGCCAAAGATGGTACCTACGCCACCGGTGAGCTTGACGCCGCCAATCACACAGGCGGCCACCGCGATGAGCTCCCATCCTTCACCGCGGAGAGGATCGACGCTGGTCCGGTGGGAAAACTGCATCACGCTGGCAACACCAGCCAACAGACCTGTAATCGTAAAGGCCATCAGCTTGACGCGGTGCACTGGCACGCCCTGCTGCCGCGCGGCCTCGGCATTCCCGCCAGTGGCATACAACCAGTTGCCATAACGCGCACGTCTCAGAATAATGGCAAAGATGACAGCGATGACGACGAACCAAAAGATCGATACCCGCAAGTTGCCGGCAGGGTGGAAGAGCTGGTTAATCGGCTCGATGGCGCCATTCAGAATCGTGAACAGGAGAGGCGTGGACTCGGTGTACTTGGCGAAATCACCGCCTCCCAGGGCGCGAGCAATGCCTCGATAAGCAAGCATGGTGCCCAGCGTGGCGATGAAGGAGGGGATGCCCGTGCGGATGACAATGATTCCATTCAGGGCTCCCAGAGCTGCACTGACCAACAGGGCGAGCAGCATGGCCGGCAGCGGCGCCAGACCAGCGTTCATGCTAAGCGCCCAGACGAAACTGGCCACAGCAAAAGTAGACCCGACGGAGAGGTCAAATTCGCCAGCGATCATCAGCATGGCCACACCGACGACAATGATGCCCAAGATGCTGGTAAATGACATGATATTGGAGAGAGCCACCGTAGTCAAAAAGTGCTCGGCAGCGACGGAGAAGAACAGAAAAAGAATGACAAAACTGATCAGGGTCACGAGCTCGGGGTGCTCGGCCAGACGGTAGCGGAAGCGCGCGGCTGACATCGTCATAGAGTCTGCGGACATCCCTCTCCTCCAGTCATTGGCTTGGATATGGAACAAAGATCAAGGAGCATTCATCGCTCCCGACGACTCACGTATCACCAATTGTCCCTGAGCGACGACGTTCGACACATCTCCAGTGGTAGGACTCCCGTCAGCCATCAAGGCCAGCACCATCTCCACTGCCCGCCCCCCCATCACAGCAATGGGTTGGGCAATCGTTGTCAATGGGGGCTGGACGTAAGAGGCCAATGGGATGTCATCAAAGCCTACCACCGCCAGATCCCGCGGAATTGCCAGGCCACTCGCCCAGGCAGCGTGCACCAGCCCCACAGCCGTCATGTCATTGTAGCAGAAAGCGGCGGTTGGAGGCTCATCCAGCGCCATGAGCACAGATAGCGCCCGCTCGCCGCCCCCTACGCGACCAGTACCTTGCACAACCAGGGTATGGTCAAAAGCGATACCCGCCTGTCCAAGCGCCTGGCGGTAGCCGGACTGCCGCTCTACGTCATCACTGTGGCCCGCCGGACCGCTGACATAGGCGATACGGCGATGGGAGCGCTGAATCAAGTGCTCAGTCGCCATGCAGCCGCCATGGCGGTTGTCCACCCTCACCGAAAAGGTATAAGAGTCTCTCTCTCTGCTCCGGCTATTGATGAGTACCACGGGTACCCGCAGGCGTTCCAGATGATCCAGGTAGAGGGCGCCCACGCGAGACGAAGTAACGATCACGCCATCCACCCGTTTGGATTGCAGCCGCTCAACCGTTTCTATCTCGCGCGCTGACTGGGAGTCAAAGCTGGCCAGAATGACGCTGTACTCACGATCGCGGGCCGTGCTCTCGATCGCCTGCACCATCTGTGCAATGAAGGGGTCAGTGATGGTCGTTACGGCAACACCAATGGTCTGTGTCCGGCCCACGACCAAGCTGCGAGCCTGGGCATCGGGGGAGTAGCTCATCTCGCGAGCTAGCAGTTGGATGCGCGCCTTGGTTTCGGCGCTGACCAGCGGACTGTCGCTCAACGCACGAGAGACGGTCGAGTGAGAAACTTCAGCGGCCTTTGCAATGTCCTTGATTGAGACAGTCACGCCACCTCACTCATCGCGGACGCGTACAACCATGACACCCAATAGGATGTTCCGATACGGGGATTGCACACGTGTGCATTATATCATGCCAAGTCCTGGTTGTCAAGCCCTAACTTTGGGAATTTTTGCACAAGAAGACTGAAACTGAGTACGCCCCGGTCTTTGAAGCTCACTTGGCCTACAGGTCTATCCTGCGTCGGCTACCTATGGTATAATCAGTAGGGCGCAGTACGGCGCATGCGATGCCAAACTTCCCGGGAGCTGTGCTCGGGCGAGCATACTGGATTCCTTGAATTCAGCAAACTGGGTCGAAATCGCGCTCCTGACAAGCTTCCGGGAAGTGGAATGCGGCCTATTGACAGTCATTAGGCCGCCGCAGCTCCATGGCGCTTTCATGTCGAGTCCGTAATCCGGTAGGTCTGTCTCTGGATACTCCGAATACTGGCTGGACCGCAGCCAGGCAAATAGTCTGCTGACACTGGATCTCGGTGACTGACTATGACGGTCAAGGTTGTGCATTTTCTGCTATTGCTGTGTCTGCTGGCGCTTGGTGGCTGCCGGAACTTATCCGCGAACCCAACGCCGGTACCTAGAAACCCTGAGTCTGTGACGATTCTTCCCACACCTATCCTGACCAGTGAGAAATCGATGGAAGAGATACTGCTTCAGCGGCGGTCGCTCCGCGAGTTTCGCGATGCTCCCCTGTCGGATGCGGAATTGGGCCAGCTTCTGTGGGCAGCCCAGGGCATCACTAGCGAGAGGGGATTCCGCACCGCTCCCTCGGCCGGTGCGCTCTATCCTCTGGAGTTGTACGCCGCCACAGCGGAGGGTGTCTATCACTACGATCCCCGGGAGCACGGACTGCTGGCAATCGGTCACAGAGACACAAGGCAAGCCCTGTATGAGGCAGCGCTGCGCCAGGAAGCCGTACGTCAGGCTCCGGTCGTATTTCTGATTGCAGCCGTGTACGCACGTACGGAAGCGAAATACGGTGCCGAACGCAGCCCTCGTTATGTACATCTGGAGGCTGGACACGCTGCCCAGAACCTGCTGCTGGAGGCAGTGGCCCTGGGGCTTGGCGCGGTGCCCATTGGCGCCTTTCAGGACGAGCAGATCCAGCAAGTGTTGGGGCTCCCCGCAGATCACCAGCCACTCTACCTGATCCCGGTGGGACAGCCACTGGATGCCAGCCCGTAGGTACAGCCTGCCCAGGCTTCGCGCCAAGGCCCTTTGCAGTCCGCTGATAGCCGAAGGCCAATGAGGTACTTGAGGGGATCACGCCCTGCCCAAGCGGTACTGATAGCATAAGAGGAAATCCTTCGCTTCGCGGAGGATGACATGGTGGCTGTTGTGGTTGAGATGCGTACGTCCTGCTCTTGAAGGTCCACCTCTTTGCCTCGAGTACTCTGGCTGTGGTATAATGGCCAGGGCTCGCGACCACGAGATCGGTACTCCTGGGACTCGGACCATCCAAGTTGGGGACCGATCTTACCGACGAGGCAGGTCTGGCAAGGTATGATGCCCAGAGAGCGGCCAGCCTCCGGTCATCGTAGCTACACGGAACGCCGATGCCCCACTCAGTGGGGTTCCATCGTTGGATGCAACAAGCTGGGGGCTGGCCGCCCTCTTGTTGGAGCCAAAAAGCTGGATGTCAAAGGCTTGCAGGCGATCACGCGCTATGCCTGGTCGGAGCCGTAGGAGCTGAGGAACAATAGGGCATATCTGGCATCCTTCCGGGGCCAGCCGGACTTGGGGGTTTGGGTCAGCATCATGACACGTACCGAGGCATTTCTGGATAGCATCCACAATGGGGCGGTGCTCCTGGCCGACGGAGCAACCGGCACCATGCTACAGACGAACGGGCTGGAGACGGGCCGGATCCCGGAGGCATGGCTTTTCGAGCGACCAGACCAGATACGCGCTTTGCACCAGGCTTATGTCGACGCAGGATCAGACATCATCTTGACCTGCAGTTTTGGCGGCACCCACTACCGGCTGGAAGGCGATGGGCTGGCTGACCGGGTTGTAGAAGTCAACCGCCGGGCCGCTGAGCTGGCCCGCGAGGTGGCCGGTGACGGTGTGTTTGTCGCCGGCGACATGGGTCCGACGGGCCAACTCTTGGAGCCACTGGGAGGGATGGCATACGAGGAGGCGGTCGATGCCTATGCCGAGCAGGTACAGGGCTTGACCGAGGGCGGGGTCGATATCCTGCTCATCGAGACTATGAGCGACCTGGCTGAGGCCAAGGCCGCAATCGAGGGCGCGCGCCGTGTCAGCGACCTGCCCATCTTTTGTACGTTCAGCTTTGACAGCCATGGCCGGACAATGATGGGTGTTCGTCCGGTCCAGGTAGCGCAAGAGATCGGACCCCTGGTTCAGGGGGTGGGCGCCAACTGCGGACGTGACCCGTCTGAATACGCCGGGTTCTTGAAAGCCATGCGGCAGGTCGCACCGGACGCGATCCTGTGGGCCAAGCCGAACGCCGGACTGCCCCACGTGGATGGCGACAGAACTGTGTATGACGCGACGCCCGAGCACATGGAGAAAATTGCTGTACAGCTTTGCGAGGATGGCGCGCAAATAGTTGGCGGTTGCTGTGGCACCACCCCGGCTCACGTGGCGGCCATGGCAAGCGCGTTGAGGGATGGGCAGTAGGCAGAGAGCGGCAAGGGAAAACTCGCTTGCTGCTTTTTTGGTTTCTTTTTGCTGTAACAGACTTGGGAGGACTAGATGATCGTCGACACCATGCTGCTCCGCCTTGGAGGCGAGTCGGGAGTAGATAACGCCATCTCCGCCGGCGATGTGCTCACCCTGTCGGTGGCCCGAGCTGGCTACCACGTCCATACCTTTCGCACTTATCCGGCCGAGATTAAGGGCGGACCGGTCATGTTCCAGCTTCGGGCCGGCGTAAACCCCGTACCATCGCTGGGCGACCAGTTGGACGTCCTGCTGGCCTTTAACGAGGAAGCATGGGACCTGCATCACGGAGTACTGCGGCCCGACGGGGTGCTGATCTACGATCCGGGGGAGCACGATGTACCGGAGGGCTTTGGGGGCACGGTTTTTGGCATCCCCTTCGACCAGATGGCCCGGGATCTGAACCTGCGCAAGGGCAAGAACCTGATCGCCTTGGGTGCTCTGTCTGCCCTGTTGGGCTTTGATTTCCAGCAGCTCCAGGCTACTATCAAGGACCAGTATGGCCGGAAAAGGCCCCAGTTCATCGAAAGCAATCGCATGGCGCTGCTGGCTGGGTACCAGTGGGTGAGGGACAACATCCAGGAAGAGGCTGCGATACGCCTGTCAGATCCCCACCCAGCGCCCGAACCTCAGCTGGTCATGTCCGGCAACCGTGCCATCGTCGCCGGGGCATTGGCAGCTGGCTGTCGCTTCTATGCCGGGTATCCCATTACCCCTGCGACCGATATCCTGGAAGAGATGGCCAAGCGCCTGCCGGACATCGGCGGGGCTGTACTTCAGACCGAGGATGAGATTGCGGCCATCGCTAGCGTTGTGGGCGCGTCCGTTGCTGGCGTCAAAGCCATGACGGCCACCAGTGGTCCTGGGTTCTCGCTTATGCAGGAAATGCTTGGTCTGGCAACGATGGCTGAGGTGCCGGTTGTGGTGGTCAATTCGATGCGGGCCGGGCCCAGCACGGGGATGCCGACAAAGATGGAGCAGGCCGACCTGAATATCGCGCTTTACGGCGGGCATGGTGAGGCGCCACGCATCGTCCTGGCTGCCCGCTCTGTGCAGGACTGTTTCTATCAGGCCATGCAAGCCTTCTACCTTTCTGAGACCTTCCAGATGCCGGTGATTCTGCTGGTCGACCAGTCTCTCTCGCACCGCACAGAGACGCTGCCCATGCCAGATCCGATGCTGGTGCCGGTCGTAGATCGGATGCGACCCCGGCCAGAGGACACAGCAGGACTATGCCCGCTATCGGCTGACCGACAGTGGCATCTCGCCGATGGGTATACCTGGCTTTGACGATACACCGTTCACGGCCACGGGCCTGGAGCACGATGAATATGGCGCGCCCAACTATAGGCCCGAGGTCCATACGGCGCAGTTGGACAAACGCGGCCAAAAGTTCGAGATTGCGGCCGAGGCATTGTGCGGGTTAGGGGATCCCTTGGGCTGCGCCAGCTACGGCGTGCCCGAGACGGAGGCTGAGGTGGGCGTCCTGGCCTGGGGTTCTACGGCAGGCGTCGTACGGGAGGCGGTGGAGCAGATGGCCGAAGAAGGGTATCCGGTCGCGGCGCTGGTGCCAGCTGTCATCAATCCGCTGCCGGCAGACCGCATCCTGGAATTTGCCAGCAACCTCGGCACCGTCATCGTGCCCGAAGTGAACCGCTCAGGCCAGTTCGCGGCCTGGGTCAAGGCCCAGACCGAGCTGCATTTGATCTCGCTGAACAAGTATGGCGGCCTGCCTTTTACGCCCCAGGAGATCCGCGCCAAGGTAAAAGAATTCCTCGCACCCAAGGTGGTCGAAGCCGAGCCAGAGTCCGAGACCGCCCAGGAGGTGGCCCATGGCTAAGAAAAAAGTCACGACCAAGCTGCTCCCAAAGGATTTCAAGTCGACCGTCAAGCCCACCTGGTGTCCGGGCTGCGGTGACTTTGGTGTTCTGGCGTCGTTGTACCAGGCCATGGCCAGGTTGGAGCTGGATCCGGCGAACACGCTCGTGGTATCCGGCATCGGCTGTTCCAGCCGGCTGCCCTTCTTTGTAAAGACCTACGGCTTTCAGACCGCCCATGGCCGCGTTCTGCCTGTGGCCGTCGGAGCCAAGATCGCCAATCCGGACCTGACGGTGATCGCCGTCGGCGGGGATGGCGATGGCTTTAGCATCGGCGGCGGGCACCTGGCCCACGCCGTGCGCCGAAACCCGGATATCACCTACGTGGTGATGGACAATGAGGTGTATGGCCTTACGAAAGGGCAAACCTCGCCCACTTCACCTCTGGGTTTTCAAACCAAGAGCACGCCCTATGGCTCGTCGGATACCCCGATCAACCCTATGGCCTGGGTCCTAGCGTCCGGCGTCAGCTTTGCTGCCAGGGGCTTCTCGGGAACGCCCAAGCACGTCACCGATCTGATCGTCGAGGGTATCCAGCACCCGGGTTTTGCCTTTGTTCAGACCATGAGCCCCTGCCCCACCTTCAACAACACCTTTGACCGATGGCGGGACAAGGTTGAAGACCTGCCCGCCGAACACCAGCCCGAGGACCGCATGCAGGCCCTGGCGCAGGCTTTCCGCACCGATGCAGTCCCGGTCGGCCTGTTCTACAAGGAGTCCCGGCCGACGCTGGAAAGCCACACGCGTGTCACCAACCATACGCTCAAGGAGGATGCCCTCGATTTTGATGTACGGGCGCTTCTGGAAATCTATCGCTAGCGGGAAGACCGACATGCAGATTGAAGGAATCCTGGAGAGCTGTCTTTACGTGGATGACCTGGATGCGGCGGAGGCGTTCTATCGCCGCGTGCTGGCGCTTCAGCTTCATTCCAGGGAACAGGGGCGACACGTGTTCCTTCACTGTGGAAAAGGGATGCTGCTGCTGTTTAACCCCGACAGTACATCGGTGTCCAACGGCATCGTACCCACTCATGGGGCCCGCGGCCCTGGCCACGTGGCCTTTGCCGTGAAGAAAGCTCAGATCTCCGCATGGAAGGATCAACTGCGGAAAGAGGGCGTCGCGATCGAAACAGAAGTCCCCTGGCCCCATGGCGGCCATTCGATCTATTTTCGCGATCCAGCCGGCAACAGCGTGGAGCTGGCCACTTCCCAGGTCTGGGGGCTGCCTCCGGACTGAATCTGCGGACTGAAGTCCGTCCCCAGGCAGAATCAGGCAGCCCAGAGCCTCTGGTTCCAATCCCTGGCAGTAAGGGCAAGGTTCGCACGAGCGCCCGCAGAACACTCCCCCACCCAGTAACCTTTGATAGCATCCATCTTGGCTCTGCTGTGCTCAGGCCAGGACCCTGGAGATTCTTTTGTTTTGCACTTGACAAATACCAAAAAGCGTTGTATAATTAACGCGACGTTAGTAACGCGGGTTACCCTCATGCATTCGCCGCCAGTCGTGCAGGAATGTGGTCGGGAGGTTGTCTTGGGTCGTAGACAGGCCCGAAGCCAGGATGTGGCCAGCAAGGCCGGAGTGTCCCGGACGACGGTTTCTTTCGTCTTGAACGACGTACCGGGAGTCAAGATCACCGAAGAGACGCGCCAGCGGGTCCTGGATGCTGCGCGCGAGTTGAACTACTACCCCACCGCCGCGGCCCGCTCCCTGGCCAGCGGGAAGACCCACCGCATTGGCTTGATTCTGGGCGAAGGACAACAGCGCCTTGGAGCCGATGCTTTTCTGCCAGCCTTTCTCCAAGGCGTCACCGCCTCTGTCCACCGACGGGGCTATCTACTGATGCTGCAATTGGCTGAAGACGTGCCCAGTCACGAAGCCTACGCCCGCCTTATCCGAGAACAACATGTCGACGGGCTGATCCTTTCCGGCCCCCGGTCGGACGATCCGTTGCTGCCGCAACTGGCTGAGGAGAAGTTTCCCCTAATCTTGCATGGCCGGCCCAGCGGTCACGATTTTCCGTGCGTAGATGTGGACAACCAAGCTGGCGCGTACAAGGCCGTGAGTCACCTCATCGGCCTGGGTCACCGCCGCATCGGGTTCATCTCCAACGCGCCGCTCTCCTATGCTGGAGCACAGGACCGCTTTGCTGGCTACAAGCAGGCCCTGGCGGATCACGATATTCCCGATGATCCCGATCTGGTTCGAACCGCCGCTTTTCTACCCGAGGCCGGACGCTCAGCGATGGAGCAGTTGCTGGACGTGCCGGAGCGGCCGACGGCGGTATTTGGCGCCAGCGATGTCGTCGCTCTGGGCGCCCTGGGCGCCATCCATGGCGCTGGTTTCTGCATTCCTGACGACGTGGCAGTTGTCGGCTTTGATGATATTTCTCTCGCCGCCCACGCCCATCCGCCGCTGACCACTGTTCGAGTGCCGGCCTACGGCCTGGGATGGACCGCGGCCGAGGTACTGATCGCGCGCATTGAGGGCGATGCAGTTTCCTCGGTAACGTTGGATACGGAGTTGGTGATCCGGGAATCCTGCGGGGCAAGGTCTGCCGCAGAGGCTTGATCAGCAGCGTCCTGTTCTGTTTGTAGACGGGTCGACCGCCGCCATCCCTGTCCATCTGCACGCAACTGTGCAGGATATCCTGATTGCGGCACAGCCGGATATTTGCCCAAAAAGTTGCACCAGTAGGTATCGTGTGAAGTTGAACTCCTCTAGCAGGTGTGAGATCATAGAGATTGCACAGAGGAGGCGAATATGGCAAAGCGATACTCATCCATCGGCTATGTGCCGCCATTGACGTACATCGAACGTACGCGTTCGGGCTTTGGCACACGACATTGGGCTGGGCACCGTCCGAGTCGCAGATTGCTCAGCCTCTCTGGAGAGAGACCGAAGGTTTTTTGTCAGAGTTGCGCCTTTTTCCTCCGTGTGGTATAATGGGGGATAGGGCACGGGCTGTTTTCTTGTCCCTTGTTCCTTCTCCTTTTCCTTGGGCTTGACTGACCACCGGTAGCCGGAGGGTGTGTAGAACACTTCCAGAGGATCACAATAAACACAGCTCCAAGTGTTGTACGTTTTGGGGGAAACCTCATGAATCTGTGATTCCGGAATTCTAGCCGGACTTTGACAGCGAACAAGCCCCCGAGCCGACTTGAACAAAGGGGTGGCGCACTCGGTTCCAGATGCACAACCCAGCCAGTTGTGTGCGGCAGGAAAAATGGGAGGAGGCACGGCTAGGAATCATGAGCAGGACATCGGAACGACATTGTCGCAAGAGGAAGAAATCGCCGAATATGCAGACAGGAAGGAACAGGAGGATAAATACTATGACACGATAAGTGGCAAGTGGGGGAAAAAGCATCGGAAAAATGGCAAACTGACCGAAAGGTACTGTTTGCACGAACTTGCGCAACTCCAGGAAGAATTGGTCAAGTGGCAGTATTGGGTCAGGGAAAAGGGTCTCAAAGTAGCGATACTCTTTGAAGGCAGAGACGCAGCCGGCAAGGGGGGCGTCGTTAAGCGCATCACGGAACGCACCAACCCCCGTGTTATCCGAGTTGTGGCTCTCGGTATCCCGACCGAACGAGAAAAGTCTCAATGGTATTTTGAAAGATGGTCCACTCACCTTCCGGCGGCGGGCGAAATGGTGCTATTCGACAGGAGTTGGTACACGCGCGCGATTACCGAGAACGTGATGGGCTTTTGCACTGAGGAACAGTATCGCGAGTTTCTGCGATCTTGTCCCCAATACGAGCGTATGCTGATACGTTCCGGCATCATCCTGCTAAAGTATTGGTTCTCGGTCAGCGATGAAGAGCAGGAACGCCGCTTCCGGCAGCGAGCCACAGACCCGAAAAGGCGCTGGAAACTCAGTCCAATGGACCTGGAGTCTTGGAACAGATGGCTGGATTATTCCAAAGCCAAAGACAGGATGATGGAGTATACGGACATCAAACACTCTCCATGGTACGTGGTTCCTTCAGATGATAAGAAGCGCGCTCGGTTGAATTGTATCAGCCACATACTCAGCCAGATTCCATACGAGGATATTCTGCCGGAACCAATCGAACTGCCGGCTAGAGAATATCAAACCGGCTATATTCGCCCACCTTTTGAAGAGCAGACTTTTGTGCCGGACATCCATTAAAGCCTGCAGTGGACAGATGCGCGCTGTGTAATTGGCTCCAAAAACTGGACCACGTGCTAAACCTCAGCCACACCCATACACGGAGGGGAGGTGATAGAGCTCAGCAAACTCAGGTTCAAAGCATGCTGCCAGCCCTTGGCAGCCAACCGCCAGATGGAAGGACGTTGGCGCCCTCCCATCAGATGCATGACAGACAGTAGTCTGGAGGAGAGTAGAAAATGAAACGCTCATTGTTTTCAATTGTGGCCCTTCTGGTAGTCATTGGCATGGTCCTGACCGCCTGTGGAGGGACAACCGCACCGGAGCCAACTGAGGCGCCCGCCGCAGCGGAGCCGACCATGGCCCCCGAGGCCGGAGAGATGCCCGAAGCCGGCTTTCCCGTGATTCCGGGTGGCTTTCTGGAGAAAGCTCTGGCCGGTGAGTACGCCGGCACCGAGGTCACCGTCGACGGTCCCTTTGTCGACGTTGACGAAACTCGCTTCGAGGCGTCGATGGCTCCCTTTGAAGAGGCCACCGGCATCACCGTCAACTACATCGGCGACAAAGAGTTCGAAGCCCGCCTGTCCATCGCCGTCGACGCCGGCGACGCGCCCGACATCGTCGACTTTCCCCAGCCGGGCAAAGCGGCCAACTATGCCCGCCAGGGCCACATCGTCGATCCCACCGAGTGGATCCCCCAGAGCTGGCTGGAGCAGCAGTACAACGAAAGCTGGCTCGACATGGCCCAGATAGAGGGCCAGACCGGTGGCGTCTGGCACCGCTTCAACGGCAAAAGCCTCGTCTGGTACCCCAAGGCCGTCTTTGACGCCGCCGGCTACGAGGTCCCCGAAACCTGGGATGAACTCATGGCCCTCACCCAGCAGATCGCCGACGACGGCGACACCGCCTGGTGCATCGGTATCGGCTCGGGTGCGGCCACCGGCTGGCCCGCCACCGACTGGACCGAGGAGTTGATGATGCGCACCACCTCCCTGGAGAACTATGACGCCTGGGTCGCAGGCGAACTGCCCTTCTCCTCGCCCGAGGTCAAAAATGCCATCGAGACCTGGAGCGAGATTCTGGCTCAACCCCGACTATGTCTTTGGCGGCACCGACACCATCGTCTCCACCCTGTTCAACGACTCCCCGGCGCCCATGTTCGAGGACCCGCCCAAGTGCTGGCTCCACCGCCAGGGCAACTTTATCACCGGCAACTTCCCCGAGGGCGCCGAAGCGGGCGTCGACTATGACTTCTTCTACTTCCCACCCGTCGACGAGCAGTACGGCAAGCCCTTCCTGGTCGCCGGCGACATGATGTCCATGTTCAACGACCGGCCCGAAGTCCGGGCCCTGATGGAGTTCTTTACCACGCCCCAGTCCGCCTCCGGATTTCTGGCTCAGGGCGGCGCCCTGGCCGCCCACCAGACGGCCACACCCGACATGTACGGCGTGGACCTGGAGCGCGGCATCGCCGAACTCGTCCAGCAAGCCACAGCCTTCCGCTTCGACGGCTCCGACCTGATGCCCGGCGAGGTAGGCGCTGGCTCCTTCTGGACCGGCATGGTCGACTATGTCAGCGGCGCCGCCGACCTGGACACCGTCCTGGCCGAAATCGACGCCTCCTGGCCGGAGGGAGTCGCTGGTGAGGCGCAAGCACCTACTGAAGAAGGCGCCTTCCCCGTGATTCCGGGTGGCTTCCTGGAGAAAGCTCTGGCCGGTGAGTACACCGGCACCGAGGTCACCGTCGACGGTCCCTTTGTCGACGTTGACGAAACTCGCTTCGAGGCGTCGATGGCTCCCTTCGAAGAGGCCACCGGCATCACCGTCAACTACATCGGCGACAAAGAGTTCGAAGCCCGCCTGTCCATCGCCGTCGACGCCGGCGACGCGCCCGACATCGTCGACTTTCCCCAGCCGGGCAAAGCGGCCAACTATGCCCGCCAGGGCCACATCGTCGATCCCACCGAGTGGATCCCCCAGAGCTGGCTGGAGCAGCAGTACAACGAAAGCTGGCTCGACATGGCCCAGATAGAGGGCCAGACCGGTGGCGTCTGGCACCGCTTCAACGGCAAAAGCCTCGTCTGGTACCCCAAGGCCGTCTTTGACGCCGCCGGCTACGAGGTCCCCGAAACCTGGGATGAACTCATGGCCCTCACCCAGCAGATCGCCGACGACGGCGACACCGCCTGGTGCATCGGTATCGGCTCGGGTGCGGCCACCGGCTGGCCCGCCACCGACTGGACCGAGGAGATGATGCTGCGCACCACCTCCCTGGAGAACTATGACGCCTGGGTCGCAGGCGAACTGCCCTTCTCCTCGCCCGAGGTCAAAAATGCCATCGAGACCTGGAGCGAGATCTGGCTCAACCCCGACTATGTCTTTGGCGGCACCGACACCATCGTCTCCACCCTGTTCAACGACTCCCCGGCGCCCATGTTCGAGGACCCGCCCAAGTGCTGGCTCCACCGCCAGGGCAACTTTATCACCGGCAACTTCCCCGAGGGCGCCGAAGCGGGCGTCGACTATGACTTCTTCTACTTCCCACCCGTCGACGAGCAGTACGGCAAGCCCTTCCTGGTCGCCGGCGACATGATGTCCATGTTCAACGACCGGCCCGAAGTCCGGGCCCTGATGGAGTTCTTTACCACGCCCCAGTCCGCCTCCGGATTTCTGGCTGCAGGGCGGCGCCCTGGCCGCCCACCAGACGGCCACACCCGACATGTACGGCGTGGACCTGGAGCGCGGCATCGCCGAACTCGTCCAGCAAGCCACAGCCTTCCGCTTCGACGGCTCCGACCTGATGCCCGGCGAGGTAGGCGCTGGCTCCTTCTGGACCGGCATGGTCGACTATGTCAGCGGCGCCGCCGACCTGGACACCGTCCTGGCCGAAATCGACGCCTCCTGGCCCCAGTAGCAAGACCTGTGGCAGTAAAGACTGCCAGCCCTGGTGGGCTGGCAGTCTTTCGAAGGAAGGAGTAGATCGATGACGCAACTCGACGCTGTTGAAGAACAAGAAGGCGGAAGAGGTTCTGAAGTCGTGAGCTGGCTGGGGCGTGTCTTCCTGGCCATCATCATTCCCCTGATCGCCTTTGCCGTGCTCTATGCTGGTTTCATCTTCCTGCGGGACAGCAACGCCCCTCGGTGGGTCACCGCTCTCGTGGCCATCGTCTGGGGCGTCGGCGGGGTAGCCGCTCTCTACTGGATATTCAACGGCATCGTCGAACGACTGCCCGACGAGTGGACAGCGCGCCTTCAGCCCTTTGTCTTTGTCGGCCCGGCAATCGCCATCCTCGTTTGGTATCTGGCGCTACCTTCGCTTCGCACATTCTACCTGAGCCTCTTTGGCCGGGACGGTCCGCCGCCGGATGTTGGCTTTTTCGCATCCTTCGACCACCGACGCTTTTGTCGGCTTTCAGAATTACGTGGCCATGTTCACGCAACGTCTGCTGCAGGAATCGCTGCGCAACAACGTGATGTGGATCGTGTTTGGCAGCACCACATCCGTTGTCGCTGGCCTGCTGGTGGCCGTGCTGGCCGACCGCAGCCGGTTCGAGCGCGTCGCCAAGTCGCTGATCTTCCTACCGATGGCCATCTCCTTCGTGGGCGCCAGCGTCATCTGGAACTTTATGTACGTGGTCAGGCCGCCCGAATCGACTCAGATTGGCCTGCTGAACGCCATCCTCGTCGGGCTGGGTGCGGCGCCCTTTGCCTGGGACAAAGCGGTGGCATTTCAACCCTGGAACAACCTGTTCCTGATCCTCATCGTCGTCTGGCTGCAGGCCGGGTTCGCCATGGTGCTCTTCTCAGCAGCCTTAAAGGGCATCCCCGAGGAGATACTGGAAGCGGCCCGGGTGGACGGCGCCACCGAGGTGCAGGTATTCTTCAGGATCATGATCCCCTACATCATGGGCACCATCATCACGGTGTGGACGACGGTCGTCATCTTTACCCTCAAGATCTTTGACGTCGTGTGGGTCATGACCGGCGGTCAGTTTGGCACCCACGTGATCGCCACCCAGTTCTACCGCCAGTCGTTTACCGCCCGAAACTCGGGCTATGGCAGTGCCATCGCCATCATCCTGCTGCTAGCCGTCATCCCGGTGATGATCTACAACCTGCGGCAGTTCAGGGAACAGGAGGCGTTCTAGCATGAAGAAGAAAAGATGGGTTGGCCTCTTGCTGGTCAATGGTGCGCTGCTGCTCCTGGTGATCGTGTGGAGCATCCCCACATTCGGGCTGTTGGTCTCCTCTTTCCGAAGTCGCTTTGATATCCAGACTTCGGGCTGGTGGACGGTTTTCCCCCATCGCGAGTGGGTGACGGTTGCCGAGTCGGACCCAAAGGTACTGGGCCTGGATCCCGACGGCGTGATGGAGGTGGAAGGTGTGACTGGGACCTTTGACCAGCTACGTGAAGGCGTCGCATCTCCGGATGGGAACACGCGTGTCACCTGGGTGGGCAACAGGCGCCTGGGCCGTATCGAGGTACAGCGAGCGGGAGTGGACGGTCACCTGGGACTTTACGCTGGACAACTACAAGCAGGTGCTCATCGGAAAGAGCTTGGAAGTCCAGCAAGCCCGATGGAACGGTTGAGGTTGTTCAAGGCCAGGACATGACCCAGGCCTTCCTGAACAGCCTGGCCGTCACCATTCCCTCAACGGTGATCCCGATCCTGATCGCCGCCTTTGCGGCCTACGCCTTCGCCTGGATGCAGTTCCCGGGCCGCCGGGCGCTGTTTATTCTGGTGGTAGGGCTGTTGGTCGTCCCGCTACAGATCGCCCTGGTGCCCATCCTGCGCGACTATAAGACGCTGAACCTGAATGGCACGTTCCTGGCCATCTGGCTGGCCCACACCGGCTTTGGCCTGGCCCTGGCCACCTACCTGCTGTTCAACTATATCGTCACCCTGCCGCGCGAGATCCTGGAGTCGGCCTTTATCGATGGCGCCTCCCACTTTACCATCTTTCAGCGGCTGGTCCTGCCGCTGTCGGTGCCGGCCCTGGCCTCTTTTGCCATCTTCCAGTTCCTGTGGGTGTGGAACGACTATCTGGTGGCCTTGACCTTTCTGGGGGTCGACCCCAACTTTAAGGTGGTCACCCAGCGGCTGGCCGACATGACCGGCACCTTTGGCAACGACTGGCACCTGCTGACGGCCGGTGCATTCGTGACCATGATCCTGCCACTGGTTGTGTTCTTTGCGCTGCAGCGCTACTTTGTGCGCGGCCTCACGGCCGGCTCTGTGAAGGGCTAGGTCCCAGTAACCCAAGATTGTCTTGTTGGGCGAGGTCTCTGTCCAAGACCCAGCAGCTGCGGTCTGGAGACCTTGCCAAACTCGAGGCTGCGGTGTGGTGGCCTTGCCGGACTCGAGAACTTGAGCTGGATCAGTGTTCCTGCGAATTCTGTGATCGGGGAGGCGGCCTTCCGTCTCCCCGATTGCTGAGGGTTTCCCGCCGATTGGCACATCAGAGGCGTAACTCTTTCGACTGGGCCTTCTGGTTCCTGTGGATCATGGCCACTGCCTGGGGTTGGATCCTTGGCAGCTTTTTTGCACCGGGCGTGTCCTTGGTGGCTACAGGCATCGCGACAGGCGTACTGCAGTGGCTGGTCTTGAAGCAGCGCGTTCCCAGAGCGTACCGGTGGATCCCGGCCACTGCCATCGGTTGGACTCTTGGCGGGGTGCTGGCCTCCTTCGTGCTTCCAGCGGAACTGGATTTCCTGAGCGCGTTTCTGCTCGGGATCACCACAGGCATGGCGCAATGGGTGATCCTGAGGCAAGAGATCCAGTGGGCAGGCTGGTGGCCAGTGGTCAACGCCGTCGCCTGGATGACGGGCATGACACTGTTCCCCGCCCCCCTACTTGTAGGGGTCATGCCTGGGGCCATGACCGGCATCGCCCTGGAGTTGCTGCTACGTTACGCCCGACGCGCCAAACTCGGGCCCGATTCTGACTTGCCGGTACAAAGTCCAGACTTGTCCGATTGACGCCATGTCAGGTATCACCGCAAGTCGGGGGCTCGTGGCGTAGCGGAGATGGTGTTTCACCGAACACCCTGCACACATGGCATCAGGAGGTTGGCCTACATGCACGATACAAACCTTGTCCCCGTTGACGTCATGTATCGCTTCATTACTGACGTCTTTGAGGCAGTGGGAACGCCGCCGGAGGATGCCCGAATCTGCGCCGAGGTTCTTATCGCCTCTGATCTACGGGGAATCGAGTCGCACGGTATAGGACGCCTCAAGTACTACTACGACCGCATCCAGGCTGGCCAACACCGCACGCAGACCGAGATTGAGGTCATCAAGGATACAGAGACCACGGCGGTTATGGATGGGCAGCATGGCATGGGCCATGTCATCGCCTACCGGGCCATGCGGCTGGCCATGGACAAAGGCCAAGGAGTATGGGCTGGGCGCGGTTGCTGTGCGCAACAGCACCCACTTTGGCATTGCCGGCTACTACCCTCTCATGGCAGCAAAAGAGGGCATGATTGGCCTTCGTGTCACCAATGCCCGGCCTTCCATCGCCCCCACTTTTGGCGCTGAACCGATGCTGGGCACCAACCCCATCGCCTTTGCCGCCCCCTCGGACATGGACTATCCCTTTGCCTATGATGGCGCGACTTCGATTGCACAGCGAGGCAAGATCGAGGTCGCCGCTCGCGCCGAGAAGCCTGTGCCCGCGGGTTGGGTCATTGACAACCAGGGCCAGTCGCTTACCGACCCAGACAAGATCCTAGAGGATTTTGGCAAGGCCCGGGCTGCACTTCTGCCCCTGGGCGGTGCGGGAGAGTTGCTTGCCGGATACAAGGGCTACAGCCTGGCTACCATCGTAGAGATCCTCTCCGCCTCTTTGTCTGGCGGCAAGTTCATGAAGGACCTGGTAGGTTTTGCCAACGACGGCTCCAAGCAGCCATTCATGCTGGGGCACTTTTTTCTCGCCATTGACATCGAGCATTTCATTCCGCTGGAGCTATCAAAGCAGATCACGGGTCAGATCATGCGCAACCTACAGACGGCCCAGAGAATTCCCGGCCAGGACCGGATCTATGTCGCCGGCGAAAAGGAACACGAGAATGAAGCACTGATCCGAGAGCAGGGGATTCCCGTGAACCGCAATCTGCGCCTCGAGCTACAGACCATGCGCGATGAACTGGGAATCTCGGGCTTTGAAGACTACTTCTAGCTGGCTTCCTGGGCCCTGAGGCAATCACCACCAGTCCCAAGGAATGATGAGAAGATTAGGCTGGTGCAGAGTTTGTGGCCACAGACCTGCCGAGGCCATGCACCAAGGAGGACAACTATGGCGAGCTTGACCCATGACGAAGTAATGACGAAGCTGGGCTCCCTGCCAGGGTGGGAGCTCCAGGAGAATGCGCTGGTGAAGACCTTTAAGGTACCATCGTTCTCCCATGGCGTTGTCCTGATGGGCGCCGTTGCCCAGGTGGCTGAGGCCGCCGACCATCACCCAGATCTCAATCTACACGGCTATAACCAACTTACGGTCACGCTGTCGACGCACAGCGAGGGAGGGGTAACCATGCAGGACATCCACCTGGCTGAACAGATCGAGACCATCCCGCAGAGAATCTAGCCATGGCCAACAATGGGAGCATGAACCGGGTGCCAAAGGTACGATTGGGATCCTGACAGGCGGAGGAGATGTCCCCGGACTTAACCCTGCAATCCGAGCCGTTACGATTCGAGCGCGGAGAGAGGGCTACCGGGTCATTGGCCTGCGGCGTGGATGGGCCGGCATCATCGAGATCGTGCGCGACAAGGAGGCCGACAACTCGGAGAACTATGTTGAACTCACGGAAGAGATCGTGAACAGAGTCGTGAGGACCGGTGGCACCTTTCTGCGTACGTCAGCCGCACGCGACCCAGCCACGTGCCCAGGACAGGCGGTGCCTGAGCATCTGCGTGACACGTATGGCGACGAGATGAACGATCTGACGCCAGAGGTCCTCAAGAACCTACGACTTTCTGGGGATAGACTACCTGATTCCTATTGGAGGCGACGACACACTGAGCTACGCCGTCCATCTTTACCAGGAGGGGGTCAAAGTCGTCGGCATCCCCAAGACCATGGACAACGATGTTCCCGGGACCGACTATTGCATCGGCTTTAGTACCTGCGTTACGCGGACCATCGACATGATCGATATTCTGCGCACCATCGCCGCCTCCAGTGAGCGATTTCCTCGTACTCGAGGTCTTTGGCCGCTACGCCGGCTTTTCGGCCATGCTGCCGACGATGGCCGGGGCAGCCAACCGCTGCGTGATTCCCGAGTACGAGTTCAGTTTGGACCTGCTGACTGAACTTCTGTGCCACGATCGGAGCAGAAATCCCAGACAACTATGCCACCGTGCTGGTCTCGGAAGGCGCCATGTGCGAAGGTGGCGAGATGATCTTTCAGGATCACGGCGACCGACGCCTACGGCCATGCCAAGTTGGGCGGCATCGGAGATCTCGTCTCCGCCAAGCTCAACGAGATCTCGCCAAAGTACAACGGCGGTAAGCCGGTCGGCACACTCACCCAGAGGCTGAGCTACCTGGTGCGCGGCGGCAACCCCGACGCCATCGACTCCATCGTGCCCATGGCCTACGGCAACCTGGCCCTCGATCTGGTACTGCAGGGAATCCATGGCCGCCTCGTGGTCCTCAGAAACGGGCGCTACGACAACGTGCCGATTGACGTGGTGACGAGCTTCAAAAAAGCTGGTCGATGTGGAAAAGCACTATAACACCGAACGGCTACGACCACACTACAAAAAGTTCGCAATGCAGCCTTTGTTCATCATGACAGGTGACTAGGATGAGGATCGCTTTCCTGAATCCACAGGGCAACTTTGATCCCCATGACAGCTACTGGACCGAACATCCAGATTTTGGCGGACAGCTCGTTTATGTCAAAGAGGTAGCCCTGGCGCTGGGCCGGATGGGCCACCAGGTGGACATCCTCACCCGTCGCATTCTAGACCCAGCGTGGCTTGGGCTTTGAGGGCACGCTGGACGCCTATCCAGGCGAGCCCAACGTGCGCATCGTACGCCTGCCCTGTGGCGGCGACGGTTTCCTGCGCAAAGAGGACCTGTGGCCCTGACCTGGGACCAGAGTGGGTACCCAACATCAGTGCACTTCTATTCATCCGAGGGGCAGCAGCCAGATGTCGCGACCACTCACTATGGCGACGGAGGCCTGGCCGGGGCTCTGTGGCAAGCTGATCGGCGGCCCGCCATACACCTTCACGGGGCATTCGCTGGGCGCCCAGAAGCTGGACCGTCTGCTGGCCAAACCAGGCAGCATCACTGAACAATCTGGACGCGCACTATCACTTTTCCCAGACGCATCACGGCCGAGCGGGTGGCCATGAATCACGCAGCGCGGATCATCACCAGTACGCAGACAGGAGCGACTGGAGCAGTACGGCCACGCGGCCTACCACGGCGCGGTGGACCCTGCCAGCGATGCCAAGTTCGCCGTCGTGCCTCCCGGGCGTCAACCTGAGCATCTTTGATGCCGGCGCTACTGGGACCCGATGACGAGCGGATCGCCGCGCTACATGGAGGAGGTGCTGGCCCGGGACATTGCGCTGGACCGGCGCGACCTGCCGGCCGTGCTCTGCTCCAGCCGCCTGGATCCCAAAGAAGAACCACATCGGGCTGGTGCGCGCCTTTGCCCAGCAGCGCTAGCACTGCAGGCCGCGGCCAACTCTGCTCATCGTCGTCCGCGGCGCTGAGGACATCCACAGCCGCGAGGGACTGACTGCCACAGAGCGCGCCGTTCTGGACGAGGTGGTCGCCGTGTGCGAAGCCCACGACCTGTGGGGCAAGGTGAGCGCCTTCTCGCTGGCCAGCCAGAATGAGCTTGCCGCCGCCTACCGGCACCTGAGCGCTCGCCGCTCCGTCTTTGCGCTGACAGCCCTATACGAGCCCTTTGGCCTGGCCCCACTGGAGGCCATGGCTGCCGGGCTGCCCGCCGCAGTCACACGCAATGGTGGACCCAGCGAGAGCCTGTACGATGAGGAAACAGGTCGTGAGTTCGGGGTACTGGTCGATCCGGCCGATCCTGCGGACATTGCTACTGGGCTGCTGCGGCTGGTGGGACCGGAAAACGAGTGGGACTCATTCCAGAATGCTGGCCGGGAGCGTGTTCTCACCTGCTACACCTGGGACAGGACCGCAGCAGGGTACATGTCCGTTCTCGAAGACATCCTGATCGACCAGCCCGCGGTGAGGGTATCCTACAAGGAGCAGGGTCAACGACTGCCGATCCCGCCTTACTTTTGGGATCCCTGCTCCGAAATCGATCTGAAAACCGATTGCCTTGCCGCATTCAGGCCGACCGGGACATAGCTTCACAGCAAGGATGTATCGCATGCCAGACTTGGTACTGCCACGGGTCCATCGAGAGTTCGAGGACCTCTGGGAACGACAGAAAGAGTCGTTGATTGACGCCTATGCCACCGGCAGAAGCTCATTCGTGCCATACCTGCTGCCAGAACAGGCCGTGCAGCTGACGGCCACAGACACCATGGGGATCCTTCGCCGCAGGTTGGGGAACAAGCTAGACCTAGCTCTGCGATGCTCGGAAGCTGGCGATGGCACGCTGGGACGACAAGGATCTCTCGCGAGCCCTGTAGCCAGCGAAGCGGATAACGGATGGCTAAAGTCAAGCAATCTGGTAGGCATCAATGTCCGGACCGTTGGCAGCTTCTGGAACGTCGTGAAGTATGCTCTAACGATCTCGGACGCTCAGGATGCTATACACCTGCTTCCTATCTGGGAGCCTGGCGTGGTCGGTAGCCTATACGGGATGAGCAGTTGGCAGATCAACGACGAATTCTACAGCCAAGAGCTCGCCCAGGCGTGTCCGGAGCTGGATAGCGTCGAACGACAATTGGAAGTAGCGATCAACCTGCTCCATGCGATGGGCAAAGCGGTCGGTATGGACGTGATCCCGCACACCGATCGCTTTTCAGAGATCGTGTTGGCCTCTCCGCAGTACTTTGAATGGCTGCAGCGGGAAAGCACCGAGATCGTGGACCATTCCGAGAATCTGCACGAACGGGTCCAGGACTGCATCATGCGCTTTCTGGCAGAAGAGGGCACTCCTGTTCCGAGGGAGGACTATCCCGCTTCCCGGGAGGCCTTTTTCTCCCAGGGTTTTTCCGAAGAGAAGCGCTGCGGCGTCCTTTTTGGACTGCGCCAAGACCGGGCAGGTCGCGCCGAACGCCGGAATCAATTGGTCAAGCACCTGCACGTCTTACGGGCTCTGAGACGGTACCGGCCACGATGGCACCGCCCTTCCGCAGACTGGGGATCGACACAGAGAGCGAATACGTTGATAGCCAGGGAAATGTGTGGTATGACTATTCGATCACAGAGCCCCAGCCCATGTCCCGCGTCTTCAATCCCCTGACACGGTACAAGCTGTATGGCAGGCTGAAGGACAACACCGATTGGGACATCGATTTTGACAATCCCCGCCGTGAGGTGTGGCGCTACGTTCTAGAAAAGTACGCTGACGTTCAGCAGCGCTATGGTTTCGATTTCATGCGCGGTGATATGTCCCACGTCCAGATGCGACCGGACGGAGTTCCCAGAGCCATAGACGAATTCTATGACATCCAGAGAGCGGTAAAGATCCATATCCAGAGAGACAAGGGGGTCCGCCATTTCAGCTATTTTGCCGAAACCTTCCTGGCCCCCCGAAATATCATGGTCTATGGCGATGAAGTCGACCACCTGGAAGCTTCAGATGCAGATACTACGCTGGGAGACCTTCAGTCGACGTGCGTCGGGTCTCCCGAGTTTCTCCAGAAACTCCGGCAATACTGTGATCTGCGGAAACGAGGAGTTTTGCGCCCAGCTTCACAGTCAACACCAGCGACAAGGACGATCCCCGCTTTGACAGGTTCTACCTCCGGGGCAGTGTGCTGCGGTTGTTCATCGCCCTGTTTCTGACCGACATGCCCAGCTACATGGCCCTGGGCTTTGAGACGAGAGACATGCATCACAAGCCTGCCCCAAACGAGCACTATTCCAAGCTCTACGTTTTTCAGGAGAGCACCGGTCCCAAAGCTACTAGAGGGCCCTACGTCTGGGGCAGGAACGGCGCACTCTTTCGGGGTGTCAGCCGATTGAGGCACTACGCAGATGCCATCTACTCCCAGATCAGAGGATGCCCGACGCGATGGCTGATCCATCCGGATGCCACAGGCGCACAGAAGCACATTGCCTGGACGCAGAGAGATCGCAGACCTGATTACGTCTTTGTGGCCAATACCGACACGGAGCACGACGTGCGCAATTTCAACATCCCGCGCATCCCTGACCTAGTACAGGAGAAGCTACTGGAACTTGACTTTTCAACGGCAGAACACGTGACAGAAGTGGATCGGATCCTGGAATATGAGGGCAAGGGCTACAAGGTCACAGAGTTGGCTGCCGGAGAAGGTCGCGTCTACCGAGTGCAGTATTAAACCTTGACGGTAGCGGGCTAAAGCGGCGGCTCAGAAGCCGAGGGAGTGAGGCAGTGACTAGGATACCAGAAGGCGATCTGGACGTACTGACCATCGGTGAAACTCTGGTCGACTTTATCTCTGTTGAGGAGACCGACTGGCTGCGCAACGCCTATACCTTCCGCAAGTACCAGGGAGGCTCACCGGCCAACATTGCGGTCTATGTGGCCAAGCTGGGCGGCCAATCGGCCATCATCTCCAAGACTGGCATCGGGGCCATGGGCCAGTTTCTCAAGGCCGAGCTGGGACGGGCTGGGGTGACGTGCGACTATCTGGTGATGGATCATCGGGTCCACAGCAGCGTCATCTTTGTGTCGCGCACGGCGCGTACCGCCGATTTTGAAGCCTTTCGGAGCGGCGACTTCCAACTGGAGCCGCAGGAGATCAAAGAAGAGGCAATCATGCGCGCTAAGAGTCGTCCACGCATCGACGTGGGCCCTGTCGCGGGAACCGTGCCGCTCGGCGGTCGAGAGCGCCTTCAGGCTGGCACAGAGTCAGGGCAAGATCATCTCTCTTGATCCCAACTACAGCCCGCAGATCTGGCCGGACTATCGCGAAGCGACGAACGTGATCCCCCGATTCTTACGCTACGCCACCATAACCAAACCCTCGCTGGACGATGCAGCCCGCCTGTTTGGGCGGGATCGATCGCCAGAAGAGTACATCGAGCGCTTTCACGAGATGGGCCCCAAGATCGTCGTTTTCACCATGGGCAGCGAAGGAGTGCTCCTCTCCGAGGAGGGCACTCTGATGCACATCCCTGCCAGACCAATCAAGGTAGTGGATGCCACGGGTGCTGGCGACTCTTTCTGGGCTGGATTCCTGGTGGCACTCCTCGACGGAAACCCACTGCAACGCTGTGTACTATTTGCTCGAGAGATCGTGGAACGGAAGCTCACTACGGTTGGCCCCTTACCCGACAGCCTAGACCGCAAGCGAATCTACGGTGTGCTTGATGAAGAACCGGGCCACTCAGCAGAGGATGCGCAGTCGTGATTGGCGACAAACTGATCATTGAGCAATACCATACCGAGCGGGCCGTCGAGATCTGCGACGTGTTGGCCGACCGCCTCAGAGCGCGGAGGAAGTGGGCCATCAGTGTCGCTGGCGAGTCAGGCGCAGGCAAGTCAGAACTCGCCTACGAGATCTACCGGCTTCTGAACGAGTCCGGCATCAGGGCCGGCGTGCTGCAACAGGACGACTATTTTGTCTTTCCGCCCAGGACCAACCACGAGATGCGCCGTCGGAACCTGGAGCAGGTTGGCCCTATTCGAGGTCAAGCTCGACTTTCTCGACTCGAACCTGCGGTCCTTCAAGCGCGGGGAGAGCCCAATCTACAAACCTCTGGTCATCTATGACGAGGATCGCATCACAACGGAGGAGATGGACGTCGGTGACCTGGCCGTGCTCATCGCCGAGGGAACCTACACCTCCCTGCTCCAGTTTGCCGACTTTCGGGTCTTTATCGACCGAGACTATCGCCAGACACTTGAGGCTCGAAAACGCCGTGCCAGAGACAAATTCGAGCCTTTGTCGTGGATGTGCTGGAGCGCGAGCACCAGATCATCTGCCAACACAAGGCATTGGCGGACGTGGTTGTCTCCTCCGATTTTCGCAGCATCAAGCCCCGAAGGGAAAGTCAATGACAACTGATTGGTACAAAGACGCCGTTTTCTACGAAGTCTTTGTCCGTGCTTTTTCCGACGCCAATGGCGATGGCATTGGCGATCTGGCAGGCTTGACGTCCAAGCTCGACTACCTGCAGGATCTGGGCGTCGATTGCATCTGGCTGCTGCCCATCTATCCCTCTCCACTGCGGGATGACGGCTACGACGTGGCCGATTTTTGCAGGATCCATCCCGACTATGGCACCGTGGACGATTTGGGCACTCTAGTGATCGAAGCCCACCGGCGCGGGCTGCGGGTCATCGCCGACATGATCCCCAACCACACCTCGGACCAGAATCACTGGTTTCAGGCATCGCGCGATCCGGCCCATCCTGAGCACGACAAATACCGAGACTGGTACGTCTGGAGCCCCACCGACCAGCGCTACCAGGAGGCACGCATCATCTTTCTCGACTATGAAAAGTCCAACTGGACCTGGGATCCAGTTCGGGGTGAGTACTACTGGCACCGGTTCTTTCACCACCAGCCCGACCTGAATTATGACAACCCTGCGGTCCAGCAGGAGATGCTGGACGTCTTCCGTTTCTGGCTGGACCAAGGGGTCGATGGCTTTCGCGTGG
This sequence comes from uncultured Chloroflexia bacterium, assembly GCA_963700285.1. Taxonomy (GTDB): domain Bacteria; phylum Chloroflexota; class Anaerolineae; order JAAYZQ01; family JAAYZQ01; genus CAWANP01. The sequence continues at coordinate 499,276 of CAVOXA010000014.1, forward strand.
ACGCCGTGCCCTACCTCTATGAGCGGGAAGGAACCAACTGCGAGAACCTGCCTGAAACCCACGTCTATCTGAAGCGGCTGCGCGCCTTTGTGGACGAGTATGCCCCGGGCACCCTGCTGCTTTCTGAAGCCAACCAGTGGCCGGAGGATGTGCGCCCCTATCTGGGGGATGGCGACGAGTTCCACATGAACTTTCATTTCCCCCTCATGCCGCGCGTTTACATGGCCCTGGCGCAAGCTGACCGGCGGCCTATCTTGGAGATTCTTGACCGCACCCCGCCCATTCCAGAGTCGTGCCAATGGGCCACATTTCTGCGCAATCACGACGAACTGACGCTGGAGATGGTTACGGACGAGGAACGCCGGTTCATGTGGGACTTTTATGCGCCTGAGCCACGCATGCGGCTCAACCTGGGCATCCGCCGTCGGCTGGCCCCGCTGCTGGAGAACGACCGAGCCCGGATCGAGCTGGCCAACTCGCTGCTGTTCACCCTACCGGGATCGCCTGTCGTATACTACGGCGATGAGATCGGCATGGGGGACGATATCTGGTTAGACGACCGTGACGGCGTGCGCACGCCGATGCAATGGTCAGACTCGCTTAACGCAGGATTTTCGACCGCAGATTCAGCCAGTCTCTACACGCCAGTCCTTGACGGTCCGATGTATGGCTATCAGCACGTCAACGTGGAATCCCAGCATACGGACCCTCGCTCCCTACTGAACTGGATACGAAATACGATCGCCGTCCGCAAAACCCATCCGACCCTCAGTCGAGGCGGGGTTCGCTTCCTGGAACCGGCTGACCCTGCCATCTTGGCCTACCTGCGCAGCTACGAGGATGAGTCCATCCTGGTCGTCAGCAACCTATCTACAGATTTCCAAGTCACCATGCTGGAGCTTGGTGCACTGGCAGGCGTCCGGCCAGTCGACCTGTTCACCGGGGAGAGATTGCCGCCAATTGACGCAGCACCCTATCGATTGGAACTGGATGGCTACCAGTTTCGCTGGCTGAGGTGCTAGCCAGGATAGATAGCGCATAGGCCGGCAGCCTCTGATAACCGCTCCGCGCGGAACACAGCCCACGCGGGGTGTCAGGCCTCCACTACCAAAGTCTAACGAAACGCTAACATTCGTCTAATCCCATTCTAACACTATGCCTGTATCCTGTGGTCAAAGTTCGGAATTCAGGTCATTGAACACAGGATGGAGGGAATAGACAACATGGCAAAGGTAATTGGAATTGACTTGGGCACCACCAACAGTGTCGTGGCAGTGATGGAAGGCGGCGAGCCGACCGTCATCCCTACCGCCGAAGGTGGGCGGTTGTGCCCTTCGGTGGTAGCCTTTATCAAAGAACAACGAGCGACTGGTCGGACAGACGGCCCGGCGGCAGGCAGTCGTGAATCCGGACAATACCATCTCTTCGGTCAAGCGGCTGATGGGCCGGCGTTATGACGACGCCGGAGGTGACAAAGGCACGCGAGTTGCTGCCCTACAAGATCGTGCAGGGCAAGTCTGGCGACGCTCGGGTACGCATCCCGCAGACGGGCAAGGAGTACACTCCCCAGGAGATCTCGGCCATGATCCTGCGCAAGCTGGCCGACGACGCCGAGGCATATCTGGGCGAGAAGGTAACCCAGGCGGTCATCACCGTACCCGCCTACTTTAACGACTCGCAGCGCCAGGCCACCAAGGATGCCGGGCGGATTGCCGGCCTGGAAGTACTGCGCATCATCAACGAGCCGACGGCGGCCTCCCTGGCCTACGGCCTGGACAGAGAAGATGCCGAGACGATTCTGGTCTTTGACCTGGGTGGTGGCACCTTTGACGTCTCCATCCTGGAGGTTGGCGACGGTGTCGTGGAGGTCAAGTCCACCAGCGGCGACACCTTCCTGGGTGGCGACGACTGGGATCAGCGCATCGTGGACTGGGTGGCCGACGAATTCAAGAAAGACCAGGGGATCGACCTGCGGCAGGATCGCCAGGCGCTTCAGCGGCTCAAAGAAGCCGCCGAGAAGGCCAAGATCGAGCTCTCGACGGTGGTGGAGACCGAGATCAACCTGCCCTTCATCACGGCCGACGCCTCCGGACCCAAGCACCTGCAGATCAAGCTCACGCGGGCCAAGCTGGAGCAGACTGACCGAAGACCTGGTGGAACGCTGCCGGGCGCCCTTTGAGCAGGCGCTGAAGGATGCCAAGCTCAGCGACCAGCGATATCGACGAGGTCGTGCTGGTCGGCGGCGCCACCCGCATGCCCATGATCCAAGAGCTGGTGCGCAGCTCTGAGCAGCGGGAAGGAACCCCACAAGGGGGTCAACCCCGACGAGGTTGTGGCCATCGGCGCCGCCATCCAGGCTGGCGTGCTGGCCGGCGAGGTGAAGGATGTGCTGCTCCTGGACGTGACGCCGCTGACGTTGGGCGTGGAGACACTGGGTGGGGTGATGACGCCGCTCATCGAGCGCAATACGACCATCCCGGTGCGCAAGAGCGAGATCTTTAGCACGGCCGAGGATGGCCAGACGGCTGTCACCATCCACGTGCTGCAGGGCGAGCGCACGATGGCTGCCGACAATATGACGCTGGGCCGGTTCAACCTGGAGGGCATTCCGCCCGCACCGCGCGGTATGCCCCAGGTCGAGGTCACCTTTGACATCGATGCCAACGGGATCCTGAACGTGGCGGCCCAGGACAAGGCGACGGGCAAGGAGCAAAAGATCACCATCACGGCCAGCACCAACCTGAGCCAGACCGAGGTGGAGGAAAAGGTACAGGAGGCCAAGCGCCACGAAGCCGAAGATCGGCAGCGCAAAGAGCTGATCGAGGCACGCAACACCGCCGACCCGTTGATCTACCAGACCGAAAAGACGCTGCGTGAACTCGGCGACCAGGTGCCGGCCAGCAGACCGCTCCACCATCGAGCAGCACCATCGAGGAACTGAAGCAGGCCAAGGATGGCGACGACATAGCGCGCATCAAGCAACTGACGGAGCAGCTGCAGCAAGCCAGCTATGCCATCGGGCAGCAGATGTATGCCCAGCAGCAGGCAACAGCCGATGGGGGCAACGGAGGCGGGACAGCCGCCCTACGGCGAGCAGGCAAGCGACGAGGAGTTCGTAGAGGGCGAATTCCAAGAGGTCTAGCAAAAAGCGGCGGGCCCGGGCTTTCCCAGGTCCGCCACACAGGTGAACCTAAAGAATGGGCAGAAGAACGAGTATTCCGGTCAAAGTCCGGCGGCCAAGTGAAAATCTAGCGCCAACGCACAGCGCACAGGCTGGCCGTGCACCAGCCAACCCCGACGGTGTGGGGGAACTGCGCTATTTGGAAGCAGAGCCAGAGCGGCAGGAGCAAAAGCCTGCCCCCATCGCGCTGGCGCAGAGTAAGCGATTCCAAAGAGGCTGAATCCGTCGCAGGATGCGGATGAGTGGCAGCGATCGCGCACTGCGGCTGCAGGCCGAGATGGAGAACTATCGAAGGCGCCAGCGACGACAGGCTGAGGAACAGATCGAGGCGGAGCGCAAGCGACTACTGGGTGCATTTTTGGGAGTCGTGGACGACCTGGAACGGGCACTGGCAACACCGGACGGCGATGAAGTAGCACTGCGCCAGGGCGTCCAACTGACACACCGGCAGGCGCTACAACTCTTGGACAGAGAGGGAGTCGAGCAGATCGAGGCCGAGGGTCAGGCATTCGATCCAAGCTGGCATGAAGCCGTGGCCACCGTTGGCCGCAATGGCAGCAGCGTGGCTCCCGGCACCGTTGTCCAGGTCATCGAACATGGATACCGGCTGGGCAGCCAGTTGCTCCGGCCGGCCAAGGTCATCGTGGCTATCTAGCGAGCGACAGAGACTCTCTTTTGGATCAGCGAGAGTCTCCGCTGGAGTAAGTGTATGGATTATAAGGATTACTACAAAGTCCTGGGCGTGGACAAGAAAGCGAATGAGAAGGAGATCAAACAAGCCTTTCGACGTCTGGCCCGGCAATACCACCCTGACGTGAACCCGGACGACCCTCAGGCCGAAGAGCGTTTCAAGGAGATCAACGAAGCCTACGAGGTGCTCTCTGACCAGGAGAAGCGGCAAAAGTACGATCAACTCGGTGCCGACTGGCAACGCTGGCAGCAGACCGGTGGCAGGCCAGGCGACTTTGACTGGGGCCGCTGGACCTCAGGCAGGCCAGGGGAAGGGGTACACGTCCGCTATGGGACGCCGGAGGACCTGGAGGATCTCTTTGGCGGCGGCAGCGCCTTCTCTGACTTTTTCAGCCAGGTCTTTGGCGGGACGGGCGGGGTACGCGGAGGCCGCGGCTTCCAGTACCAGATGCGGCCTCAACGCGGACAGGACTATGAACAGCCGGTAGAGATCACCCTGCAAGAAGCCTATCATGGCACGACTCGCGTGCTGCAGAAGGAAGATCAGCGGCTGGAGATCAAGATCCCGCCGGGAGCCAAGACCGGCACCCGCGTGCGCATGAGTGGTGAGGGAGGCCCGGCCCGGCCGGCGGGCCGGCTGGGGACCTTTACCTGCGGGTGACCGTTCTTCCCGACCCGCGGTTTGAGCGCAAGGGCGATGACCTGCACACCAAGCGTGCCCGTGGACCTATACACGATGGTTCTGGGCGGCGAGGTTCACGTACCGACCATGACCGGCGATGTCGTACTCACCATACCGGCCGGAACCCAGAATGGTCGCTCTTTCCGCCTGCGCGGCAAGGGGATGCCTCGGCTGCGCCAGTCTGGCCAGCATGGCGACCTCTACGCCAAGGTCGAGGTCCAGTTGCCAACCGACCTGACAGCTCGGCAGCGAGAGCTGTTCGAGGAACTCCAGCAGATTTCCGGAGAGAGCCGAGGGACACGGGAGGCATGCTAATGTCTCCTGAAGACAGGAACCTGTATCAGCCTGAGCATCGCCGTCCAGCGGACCGGCCTCTCTCACGACCAAGTCCGGCGGCTGATTGCTCGCCGTCTGGTGGCGGAACCACTGGCCGAAGCTGACCTGGCTGAACTGCGGCGCATCCGCCGCCTGCAGGAGCTAGGCGTCAATCTTGCCGGCATCGAGATTATCTTGCACATGCGGCAGCGAATCATAGAACAGCGCGCCGAGCTTGCCCGACGAGGTAGAGCCACGCCCCGGCGAGAGCGCCCGCCTGCGAAAGACAAATGGCAAATGTTGCTGCGCTGGGATCCTGACTGACTCCGGAGCAAGTGATCAGCGCACGGATTCGAAGCGGAGCATGGCAGTTCTCCGGGCAGCCGTCACGCTATGCGCAGCAATCTGAGTACCTGACAGAAATGCTCTGAGATCCAGATAAGAAACAATAGACAGAGGATTGAACCATGACCGAAGATACCGAGGCTACGCCCGGCACTGGAATCATACGAGTTCAAGGCCGAGATCCAACAGCTACTGAACATCCTGGTCCACTCGCTCTACACGGAGCGAGAGATCTTTTTGCGGGAGCTGCTCTCCAATGCCTCTGACGCCCTGAACCGCGTCCAGTTCGAGATGCTGACCAACCGCGACGTCCTGGACCCCGATGCAGAGCTGGCCATCACTGTTGAGGTAGACGAGGAGGCCAGGACTATCACCATCTCCGATACGGGCATTGGCATGACTCGGAAGAAGTCGCTCGAGGATCTGGGCACCATCGCCCACTCGGGGGCGGCTGCGTTTCTGGAGCAACTGGAGCAGGAGCAGCGCCCCTCTGTGGAGTTGATCGGCCAGTTTGGTGTGGGTTTTTACTCGGTGTTCATGGTCGCCGAACAGGTGCGCGTGCTCAGCCGCTCCTACGAGCCTGAAGCTGAAGCCATCGAGTGGGTATCGGATGGCAGCACCAACTACAGCCTGGGACCAGCCGACAAGGCAGGCCGGGGTACCCGAATTGAGATCAAGCTCAAGGAGGATGCCGCCGAGTTCGCCAACACCTGGCGGCTGGAGCAGATCATCAGAAGGCATTCTGACTTTGTGGCTTTTCCCATCTATGTTGGCGACAAGGCTGAATCCGTCAATCGCAGACTGGCCCTGTGGCGCCAGTCGCCCCAGGAGGTAACAGGCGAGCAATACGACGACTTTTACAGGCACCTGACCTTCGACTTTGAGGAACCGCTGCTCTACGCCCACCTGGTGAGCGACGCTCCCGTGGATGTTCGCAGCGTCCTCTTCGTTCCCTCCCGTCGCGAGCGTGGCCCCATTGGCCCACGCACCGACCACGGGCTGAGGCTCTACATCCGCAATGTCCTGATCCAAGAGCACAACAAAGATCTGCTGCCCAACCACTTTCGTTTCGTCGAAGGTGTAGTCGAGTCGGAGGATCTGCCGCTAAACATCTCGCGCGAGGTAGTACAGCGCAGCCCTGCGGCCCGGCGCGTACAGAAGAGCGCTGGCCCGCAAGCTGACCAGGGAACTGCAAGACCTGGCTGAGAGGGAACCGGAAAAGTACCGCGGTTTCTGGGAGGAGTTTGGGCCCTTTATCAAAGAGGGTGTGGCTTCCGATCCAGCGGCCAAAGAGGACCTGTTGCCCCTGCTAAAGTTCCATTCGTCCAAGAGTGGTGACGATCTGATCTCGCTGGCACAGTATGCGGAGCGGATGGCTGAGGGCCAGGAAGCCATCTACTACGTTCTGGGCGATGACCTGCGATCTGTGGCCCGCAGCCCACATTTGGACTATTTCCGAGCCCACGACATCGAGGTGATTTTCCTGGTTGAGCCCATTGACAGTTTTATGATTGCCGCACTGCAGGAATACGCCGGCAAGCCATTAAGAAACGCGGATGACGCAGGGCTCGAACTGCCCAACGGGGATGAGGCACTGGACGAGGCGCCCGAGTCTATCGCGGAACCCGAGTTCAACCGGCTGGTGAGCCGATTTGTCAGCGTGTTGGGTGAACGCGTACTGGAAGTCCGTGAGTCCAAGGTACTCAGAGAAAATCCGTGCCGCCTGGCATCGCCCGACGATGGTAGCCTGCACGAGATGTCGCGCGTATATCGCATGCTCGACCAAGAGTTTGAGATGCCAAAGCGGATTTTGGAGGTCAACCGCCGCCATCCCATCATCGTGAATCTTGCCCAGTTGGTGAGCGAGACCCCAGAGGACGAGATCATCGAGCCGGCCATTGAGCAGCTCTTTGAGAACCAGTTGCTCATGGAGGGCCTGCATCCCAACCCGACGGACATGATCCCGCGCATTCAACAGCTCATGGAATCGGCTACGGCTCCCAGCGAGGCCTAGCCGGGGCACCCGTCGGGTACCGTCAGGGCAGGTAAAAACCTGCTTTGGCCGTGAATACAGAATAGGAGCAGAACAACTGGTATGTTTCGCAAAATACTCTTTGCCAACAAGGGATCGTCCGCTGGAGACCGGGCACTGCTCTACGTAGAGCACATGGCTTGTCTGGAGAAAGCCGAAGTCGTAGTCGTTCACGCCTTCGAGGTTCCCAACCGCTATGTTACCACGGAAGCCTATGAAAACCTACGTGCCAGTTTTCAGAAAGCAAGCTGGGATGTTGTTGATGATGCCGTGGAAGAGTTGAAAAAAGGAGAGGTCCAAGCCAGAGGCATAGTCCGAGAAGGACCGGCAGCCCGAACCATTCTTGAGGTAGCCAATGAGGAAAACGCGTCCCTGATTGTCTTGGGCACAAGGGGACCATCCAGTGCCGCGGAGCTTCTCCTGGGCAGTGTGAGCACCGAAGTGCTCCGGCTGGCCCGGTGTCCCGTGTTGGCCGTGCCCTAGAAAGAAGATGCCCATGTCCACGTACGCCAAACGGTGGATCGCAGTGTTGTTGCTTCTCACAGCGCTGGTAGGTTGCTCGTTGCCCGGCAACATTTCCGTGCTGCTGGCACCAGCGCCAACGTCCACGGCTGAGCCCGTCTTTACGCCAACCGCCGCGCCCACCTTCACGGCTACTTTCACCCCTACCAGCATACCCACTTCTGAAGCGACGCCAGCTCTCACCGAAACCCCATCCTCTGGCCTTGGCCAGCTAGCCCAGCTTGAACGGGAGATCATCAAGGTCTACGAGGATGTTGCCAGCGGCGTGGTCAACATCACCAACCGCAGCTATGCCTATGACCACTTTTACCGGCCCGTGCCCCAGGAGGGCAGCGGCTCCGGCATCGTCTTTGACAAAGAGGGGCACATCATCACCAACTACCATGTTGTCGAAGATGCCTCTGAACTGTTTGTGATGCTGGCCGACGATACAACCGTCCCAGCAGAGATAGTGGGGGCCGATCCAACCACAGACCTGGCCCTCCTCCGGATAGACATCAACCCGGAACTGCTGAGCCCGGTACCGTTGGGAGAGTCGGGTGGCTTGAATGTGGGCCAATTCGTCGTGGCCATCGGCAACCCGTTCGGCTTTGAGCATACCTTGACCGTGGGCGTGGTCAGTGCCCTGGGTCGGGTGATCGAGAGTCCCGATGAACGGTTTATCGGTGAGATCATCCAGACCGACGCGGCCATCAACCCCGGCAACTCTGGCGGGCCTCTGCTGGATCTGACAGGACAGGTGATCGGCGTCAACACGGCGATCTTTAGCCCCAGCCGGGCTTCAGCGGGCATTGGCTTTGCCATTCCTGCCAGTACGGTACGGCGGGTTGTGCCTGAACTCCTTGCTCGCGGTTACTACCCTCACCCCTGGTTGGGTGTCAACCTCATCTGGAACCTGACGCCGGAACGAAGGCAGATCCTGCAGGAAGCTGGAATGAAGGTACCGGTGGAAGAGGGAATACTCATTGTAGAGGCGGCGCCACGCAGTCCAGCTGTCCGTGCGGGGCTGCGCGGAGGGCAGCGAGCAGATCCGGGTTGGTCGTTTTCTTCTGTCGGTGGGCGGAGACATTCTCACGAGCATTGACGGCAGGCCGATCGCCTCGGGCCGGGATCTGATTCGCTATCTGGATACTGAAACCAGAGTCGGACAGACGATACAGGTCACATTCTGGCGTGAGGGGAAACTGGAGACGGTACCCATTGTCCTCACGGAGCGTCCACGCTAGGCGGAGGCGCTGAAGAGGCCGGCCGGTACTATGGTCTGAGCCACATCGACAGCGAGACTTGCGTGTTTTTTTGAACTGTGATAAACTGTGCCTTGCGTTAGCACTCAAAGCTTGAGAGTGCTAGCGCATAGCTTGTGTCGTTCAAGGCATAATACACATTAGGAGGCAAGTTAGAAATGGCGCTAAATCTTAAACCTTTAGCAGACCGCCTGGTAGTAGAACCTACCGAGCAGGAAGAAATCACGGCTAGCGGCATCTATGTGCCCGAAACAGCCAAAGAGAAGCCCCAGGAGGGCAAGGTCGTGGCCGTCGGCCCAGGCCGCAAGGACGACGATGGTAAGCGCATCGAAATGGATGTCAAAAAGGGCGACAAGGTCCTCTATGCCAAGTACGCCGGCACCGAGGTCAAACTTGAGGGCAACAAGTACCTCATTCTTAAGGAAAGCGATATCCTCGCTATCCTGCTGTAACCAATTACCAACCGAACCCAAAGGAGTCTATTGATATGGCTAAACAATTGATTTTCGCAGAGGATGCCCGTCGTGACCTCAAGGTCGGCGTTGATGCCCTGGCCAATGCCGTCAAGGTCACCCTTGGCCCCAAGGGCCGCAACGTTGCCCTGGACAAAAAGTGGGGCGCACCCACCATCACCCACGACGGCGTCACCGTCGCCAAAGAGATTGAGTTGGAGGAGCCCTTCCAGAACATGGGCGCCCAGTTGCTCAAGGAAGCCGCCACCAAGACCAACGACGTCGCCGGTGATGGCACCACCACCGCCACCGTCCTGGCCCAGATGATCGTCACCGAGGGTCTCAAGAACGTCGCCGCTGGCGCCAACCCCATGCTGATCAAGAACGGCATCGCCCGCGCTGCCGAGGCCATCGTCGCGGCCCTGCGCGAGTCCGCCACCGAGATTGACACCAAGGAAGAGATTGCCAACGTCGCCGCCATCTCGGCCAACGACAAGGAGATCGGCGAGCTCATTGCCGAGGTCATGGAGAAGGTCGGCAAGGACGGCGTCATCACTGTCGAAGAGTCCAAGGGCCTGGCCTTCGAAACAGAGTATGTCGAAGGCATGCAGTTCGACCGCGGCTACATCTCGCCCTACTTTGTTACCGACCCCGAGCGCATGGAGGCCGTCCTGGACGAGCCTTTGATCCTCATCCACGACAAAAAGATCTCGTCGGCCCAGGACATCATTCCCGTGCTGGAAAAGATGGTCCAGATTGGCCGGAAGAACCTGGTCATCATCTCCGAGGACATCGACGGCGAAGCCCTGGCCACCCTCGTCCTCAACAAGCTGCGCGGTGTCTTTAACGTCCTGGCCATCAAGGCACCCGGCTTTGGCGACCGCCGCAAGGCCATGCTCCAGGACATCGCTGCGCTGACCGGTGGCCAGGTCATCACCGAGGAGATGGGTCGCAAGCTGGAAACCACGCAGGTCGCTGACCTGGGCCGCGCCGTCAAGGTCATCTCCACCAAGGAAGACACGACCATCGTCGGCATCGAGGACGACGCCATCAGCACCAACATCCTGGCCCGCATCAACCAGATCAAGGCCGAGGTCGAGGCCAGCACCTCTGACTATGACAAGGAAAAGCTCCAAGAGCGCCTGGCCAAGTTGTCCGGCGGCGTGGCCATCATCCGCGTCGGCGCCGGCACCGAGGTCGAGCTGAAGGAGAAAAAGCACCGCGTCGAGGACGCGCTCAGCGCCACCCGCGCCGCGGTTGAGGAAGGCATCGTCCCCGGTGGCGGTGTGGCCCTCATCAATGCCATCCCCGCCCTGGATGGCATCGAGATGACCTTTGGCGACGAGCAGACCGGCGTGACCATCCTCCGCCGCGCCCTGGAAGAGCCGATGCGCCAGTTGGCCATCAATGCCGGGCGAGACGGGGCCGTCATCGTCGAGAACGTGAAGCGGGCGCAGAAGGAACAAGGCGACACCAATGTCGGCTTTGACGTCCTGCGCGACACCTACCCGAACATGGTCGAGCAGGGCATCATCGACCCGGTCAAGGTCACCCGCAGCGCCGTGGAGAACGCGGCCAGCATCGGGGCCATGATCCTGAGCACCGAGGCCCTCATCAGCGACATCCCTGAAGAGACACCGCCGGCTGCTCCGCCCATGCCGCAGTACTAGGCAATGAATTAGCCAAGGGGCCACACCCATTTGGAGGTGTGGTCCCTTGCGTCCAGCTACGATTTCTGGCATTGAGGGGTTCTGCTGCCAGGTTCCAAGCATCGCAGAGCACAGTCCTGCGAGCCCAGGGTCAGCATCCCTCTGGAAAAGAAGGAAATACGGGCCATGCCAATATACGAATATGAATGCTCAGAGTGCGGTGTGCACTTTGACAAGCTGCAACACTTTGGTGATCCAAAGCCAGAGAGCTGCCCCAATGGGCACAGCCAGGTACACAAACGCTTGTCACAGCCAACCATTATCTTCAAGGGGTCAGGGTTCTATGTAACCGACAACGGACGCAACGGCCGGTACAAGTCCGCCGCCAAGAAAGAAAAGACCCCCTCGCCAGAAACCACCACCAGCCCCCAGTCGAAGACAGGTGGGGATGGAACAAGCAAGACGAGTTCCACAGAAGCGGGCTAGAACCAACCTAGCCCGCGTTTTTTATCCCTGATCTGCCGTATGCCCGTGATCCACACTTGCCATTTCCCCCTGCTTCGGCTACAATCTCCGACGAGGAGTGAGCATGGCGCACGAAACGATCTTGGTCGTGGATGATGAGCCGGCCATTGTCCAGGTAATCTGCGAGCGGCTGGCACGGGAGGGCTTTGCCGTGGGCAAAGCCACGAACGGAGAGGCGGCTCTGGCAGCCGTCGGCCAGGATCTACCCGACCTGGTTATCCTCGACCTGATGCTGCCCGACATGGATGGCTTTGAGGTACTGCGCCAACTGCGCCACGACGGCCATGACCTACCGGTCATCATCCTCACCGCCCGCGACGATGACGTGGACATCGTGGTCGGTTTGGAGCTGGGCGCCGACGACTATGTGGTCAAGCCTTTCAACCCCCGCGAGCTGGCTGCCCGTGTGCGTGCTGTACTGCGCCGTAGAGCCGAGACGCTGGCACTGGCTGCCCGTGTGGCGAATCTGGAGGCACAGCTACCCACGGGTTCTGCTGATCGGGATTCAAGCGTCCAGCCTCCTTCCCACGGCCTCCACCTAGACGAACCTGCCCGGCGCGCCTGGTTCGCGGGGCAACTCCTCGATCTACGCCCGCGTGAGTATGATCTTCTCTTCTGCCTGAGCCAACACAACGGTCAGGTACTGACACGTGATACCCTCTTGGACCGGGTGTGGGGCACAGCGAGCTATATCGATGATCGAACGGTGGATGTACACATCCATCGCCTGCGGCAGAAGCTGGCTGAAGCAGACCCAACCGTGGATCCCATCCAGACGGAACGAGGTATCGGCTACCGGCTGGAGCTGTGATGATCCCTTCTCCTGCTCAACAAAACAAGCCCGGTTTTCGGGTCCGCGGCAGCCTAACGATCCGACTGGCCCTCATCTTTGGGCTTGTCAACGCGGTGGCGATCAGCGCGATGGGCTTGAGCGTGTATTCTCTCACTGCCCACTATTTGCGGACCCGGGCACAAGACGACCTGAATGCCCTGGCCGCCTTCTACGCCGCATACACGGCTGCTGCGGCCCCTGACAAAGACCGCCTGGTCGCACTGGCCCCTCAAATTGCCAGTTTTTTTGCTCCCCAGGGAGGCTACGATGTGCGCATCTTTGACGGTGGCAGTGGGACCCTGCTGGCTGCCACCCGGGACATTGGTACGCTGCCGAGTAGCCTGACGCTGGCCGAACTCGGTTATCGCCGGCCCACGCTCTTTCTGGCAGCCAGCCAGGACGAGGCTGACCGGCTCTATGCAGCCCAGCCCGTGGTGGCGCCCAGTGGAACAGCGCTGGCTGTGGTTGAGGTATCCCGTTCTGTGGCTGAAATGCGGACGCTGCTCAGCACACTGCGGCTGGCACTGCTACTTTCGGGCGCGGTGGCGCTGGCTGCCGTCCTGATGGCCAGCTTTCTTCTGGCACGGAGGGTCACCGGTCCATTGGGCGACATGGAAGCGGCTACAAGGGCAATCGCCAAGGGGGATTTCGCCCGCCGCTTGCCGGTTGGTTCTGAGGACGAGATTGGCCGCCTTGCGGCCAGTATCAACGAGATGGCCGCCGATCTCGCCCGCCTTGAGGCAGCCCGGAGGGATTTCACGGCCAAGATATCCCACGATCTGCGTACGCCGCTGACGGCTATCAAGGGCTTTGTGGTCAACCTGCAAGACACAGCACCCAACGAGATGCAAGCCTCCCTGCAGACCATGGAAGAACAGGTTGACCACCTCAGCCGTCTGGTGACCGATCTGCTGACCCTATCGCGACTACAGCGCGGCGAACTGCAACTACGCTGCACTGAGACGGACCTGGCGGCCATCGCCCGCTCGGCTGTAATCCTCATCAGCCCAAAGGCCGAGCGACTGGGTGTCGCCCTGACTCTCGAGCTGCCCGATGACCCGGCCCCGGCTTGCGGTGACGCTGGCCGCCTGCAACAGGTTGCCGTGAACTTGCTGGACAATGCCCTTCGGGCTACGCCGGCCGGCGGGTCCGCAAGAGTCCGTGTGACCAGCACCGACTCGGAGGTCTGTTTGGCGGTAATCGACAAGGGCCGAGGACTGTCGGACGAAGAGGCTGCCTGCGCTTTTGAACCTTACTTCCATGGACCGGGAGGGGGCAGCGGCCTGGGACTAGCCATTGCCCAAGAGATCGTGGCCGCCCATGGCGGTCGTATTTGGCTGGAGGCTCGTTCCGAGGGCGGAACTGAGGCAGGGTTTGCTCTGCCCCAGTGGGGAGCGGGGAATCTGCCCTGCTGCTCCACAATCTGAGACGAGGCCAGAGCCTGGAGAATGCGAAAACTCACCCGGATCGTAGCTTATTTGGCAGCCGTACTGGGGCTTGTCGCCTGTGGTGCCAGCCGTGGCACCGCGACGCCGACGCCCACCATCACCTTCTCTCATAGTGGCCCTGGCCCCACTGTCACCCCATGGCTCGTGGCCCAGGAAGATCCCGACGACAGCACATACCCGACTCTGGCCGACTTTTGGGAGGGTCGGGCCGAGTTCGAGCTGCAGGTCCAGGAGACGGGGCTGCCCCGAGGCGAATCTGATACCATCGTCATGGGCAACGGTGAGTTGTGGTCTTTTCTGCACGCCAGTGACCGCTCTGCGGGAACAGTGGACCGCTGTGGCCAGCCGGTAGAGTTTCCCGGGTGCACGGTGATCTATAAGAGCTACGATGGTGGGTTCACGTTCCAGCACGATGCCCCCCCCGTCTGCCAGTTCGAGTGTGACGGGTGCCCCTGTGATCCAGAGAGAGATCACATCGTCCAACAGCAGTACCCACGCGTCCATTTCGACGGCGAGACTCTGGTACTGGTCTACGAATACCTGGGGCGCGTCATGCTGCGCCGTTCCAACGACGGCCTGGCCTGGAGCCAGCCCCAGCGGGTAGACGATACCGGCATATGGAAGCTCTGGTTAGAGGACTGTCCGCCCGAGGAGTTGATCGGCGAGCATCCCTACGTACGCTACGACTATGAATGCCTGGCTGGTGGCCCGCCCGGAGTTTATGTCGAGAATGGGACCATCTATGTGTTTCTGGCAGCCGGCCAGAATCCCGGCAGCATGGGTTGCTTCTATGGCAAGGTGAAGGGCAACGCAAGGCGATTCAAGCGCTGCGAGTCTAACCCCCTCTTCACCGGCGCGGACGAATATGGCCCGCTGGAGGAAAAGGGGGCGCGAACGAATCCCTTCTTTGACTTTCGAACCATCAGTTCTGCGGAGGTACTCAAGCTCGAGGATGGTTACTATATGCTCTACGAAGGTGTGCGGGGGCCAGGAAAAGGCGACTCTGGCGACAGCCAATTTGGATTGGGCCTGGCCCGGAGCCTCAGCCATGAGATAGATGGCCCGTGGGAAAAGTACGGTGGCAACCCCATCCTCGTGGACCTACCCGGTAACATCGGCCTGGGCCACGCCGACTTGGTTGTCATCGACGGCCTGACTGTCCTCTATACCGCTCTTGAGAAGGACAAACGTAGCCGGCTGGACTTGGTATGGAAGTAACACAAGCCGCGCATCGTAGGGTCGTGCCAGGAGCCGACCGCCAACGGGGGATAGACTCCCCCGGCAGCGGTAACATTGCGGTAATACTGCGGTCATGCTCCAGCAATCTCACCAAGGCATGCTACATTCATCAGAAAAAGGAGGTGTACGGTGAGTCGAAAACTCTTGGCACTGGTCGGTCTGTTCCTGGCGTTTGGCCTGATTCTGACCGGATGTGGTGGTGGAATCACGGCGGAAGAAGTCGTGTCCAAGATGGAGGAAACGATCGCGAACACGGACAATGCCCACGCGGTGATCAAGGCCAGCGTCGACGCCCAGGGCATCAAGATGAACGTGACGGCCGAGGTCTGGGAAGTGATGCCGAACAAGGTCCGCGCCGAGGTCCGGGATGCCTCAGAGCCCCGTCTTGTGGGCATGGTAATGGTGAGTGACGGCGAGCAGGCATGGCTGTACGAACCGGCCAGCAATCGGGTCACGGTTGGTCGCGCCGGAGAGATGGAGATGCCCCTGCCCCAGGAAATGCTCAGCTCCCTCAACGAAACAATCCAGGAGGTGCTGGACGTCAGTGACGTAGAACTCGCCGGCGAAGAGGTGGTGGCCGGCCGCGATGCCTACAAGCTGAGCCTCAGTCCCCGCGAGGATGCTGAGCAGGAGGTCTTTCCTGGCAACGGAACCGCCACGATCTGGGTAGACAAGGAACAGTGGATTGTCCTCAAGGCCGTCTATGAAGCCAGTACTCTGGGAAGGGGTAGCATGGAAGTCCAGAGCTTTGAGCTAAATCCGGGCGTGGCAGATGACCTGTTCGACTTTGAGGTGCCAGCGGGGGCTACTGTCGTCGATGCCAAGGTGCAAGAGCCCGAGCCTATGGCGCTGGATGAAGCAGTTGCCCAGGCGGGGTTCCCACTCATGGTACCAGACTATGTGCCCGACGGGGTGACCCTCATCGAAGTCTTTAAGGTTGGAGACTCGTTTGTCCTGCGCTACAATCACTCGACCCAGGTCTCATTCGCAGTCGTTCAAGGGCCGGAGCTAACGGGGCCACCACCGTTGGGACAATCACAGGACGTCTCCGTACGAGGCCAGAGCGCGACTGTTGTCAGTGACCAGGCCGGAGGCAATACCTTCCTATACTGGACTGAAAACGGCGTGACGGTGACGATAGCTGGACATATCAGTGTAGAGGAATCGCTCCGGGTAGCAGATTCGCTCAAGTAACCGCCGCGTCAGGGCCCTGCGCTCAACCTTCGGCCTGCAACAGTGTTGCAGGCCGAAAACTTGCCGGGTATGGTTGAGGGCTTGAAGCAGGTACGGAGCAGGAGCATGCACAGGACGGGCATAAGGAGTATCGATTGAACAAGGGGACAGAATTCGCCTTCCGCGCCGTGGATCTGACACGGAGTTTTGCCGTGGGCGAGACCAAGATCGACGCGCTGCGTGGCATCAACCTGGTAGTGAGCAAAGGGCAGTTCGTGGCACTGGTAGGTCCTTCGGGATCGGGAAAGTCCACCCTGCTCAACCTGGTAGGCGGGCTGGATCGGCCTACCGGGGGCCAACTGTGGGTGGGAGGTGTAGAACTGAGCGCCAGCAAGGAGAAAGCCCTGATAGAGCATCGGCGGCAGCGGGTGGGTTTTGTCTTCCAAAGCTTTAACCTCCTGCCCCGTCTGACAGCCCTGGAAAACGTCGCGTTGCCGCTCATGTTTGTCGGGAAACCGGAGAAGGAGCGACTCCATCGGGCGCAGAACCTACTGGCCAGTATCGGGCTAAGGGAGCGCATGGACCACCGTCCAAACCAACTGTCAGGCGGCGAGCAGCAACGAGTGGCCATCGCCCGCGCGTTGGTGGGCCAGCCAGCCATCATCCTGGCCGACGAGCCGACGGGGAACCTGGATAGCACCACCGGCAGCGAGATTATGGCCGTTCTCCGCCGGCTGAATCGGGTCGAGGGGGTAACCCTGTTGTTGGTAACCCATGACCCTGAGGCAGCCTCCTTTGCAGATCGCGTCGTCCAGTTGCGTGACGGCCAGATCGTTGAAACGGGAGGGCAACCATGAGCCTCCGAGATATCCTGCAGACTGCCTTGAGCAACCTCAGCCGCCACAGGGCCCGAACAGCACTAACCACCGTTGGCGTCATCGTCGGCATTCTGACCATCGTCACCATGGTGTCGCTGGGCATCGGCGTCCAGAGCGAAATGCAGAACACTTTTGGCAGCGTTGGTCTGGAGGGAATTCGGCTCTATCCGGAAACGGAGGAGGCTGGATCCTACCAGGTCTTTGGCGAGCCAGTGCGCACAGCCCTGCTGACACCCGAGTTGGTCCGCGCTCTGGAGGCCCGGGACGACGTAGTCGAGGTGGTCCCGTTCCTGCGTATCCCTGGCAGTATGCACGTCACGGTTCGGACGGACGAACAGGAAACCGAGGCCAGGCCCTGGGGACCCCAGCCCGGCAACGTTGGGGAACCCTTTATTGAGCGCACCAAAGCACTAGCTGGGAGCACGATTCCACCCGAGGCCGGGGGCGGCGCAGTGTTCGGCGAGGGCCTCATCACAAGACTCGGGTACCAACCGGGCGATGCCCCTGAGCTTGTTGGAAAGAAGGTAGAGATTGTGCTCTATGCTCCCCGTGGCGAATCGCAGGCTTTCGACCTTCAGATAGTCGGCATTACCGATCAGCGGCAGAACAGCCTGGCCCTGGCTCTGCCAGACAGGCTGGATATGCTGTCCTGGTGGTACGACGATCCCGAGTATCTGGCTCACCGGGGATACGATGAGGTTTTCGTCCGAGCCGCCTCGCTCAACGACGCCAGCCAGATCGTGGATTGGTTGAGCGAGGAGGGCTATCGGGTCCAGTCGCTCAAGATGATGCTCGACATGGCAAACCGGGGGATGGTCATTATCCAGACGATGCTGGCGTCGGTAGGTGCGTTGGCCCTGCTGGTGGCCAGTATCGGCATCGCCAACACGATGATCATGGCGGTCTATGAACGAACGAAGGAGATAGGCATTCTGAAGGCTGTGGGCGCCTCCCCAGGCCAGATCCGGACGCTCTTTGTGCTGGAGGCATCGCTCATTGGCCTCATGGGCGGCATCATCGGCACGATCCTGGGCTGGTTGCTGGGCAAGGCCCTCAACGTACTCATATTAGAAATCCTGCGCTGGCAGGAAGTCAACGTACAAGGCACCTTTTTTGTCGTATCGTGGTGGCTGGTACTTGCTGCGCTGGCTTTTGCCACGCTGATTGGTCTGCTGGCAGGGCTTTATCCCGCTGCCCGCGCCGCCAGGCTTGCTCCGCTGGATGCACTGCGGTACGAGTGAGGGCTGCGCAGTCAGTCATGTTCCGGCCCAGCAGAACGGAAGCGGCTATATCTGCCTTACGAAGCGATAGCCTACTCCGTGCTCGGTGCGTATGTAGGTCGGATGGCTGGGATCGGGCTCCAGCTTCTGGCGCAGACGCCAAATGTAGAGTTTTACATAGTCCAATTCATTCACGTACTCCTGGCCCCAAACGGATTCCAAGATGCGTGAAGTGGGGAGTATGCGACCCATATTCTCGGCCAGGAGAAAGAGCAGCCGGCGCTCTGTCGCCGTCAGTTCCACCGGCTTGCCGCGCCGGCTGACCTCCCACCGTTCCGAATCGATTACCAACTCGTCGTCAGCGTAGAGCACTTGATCCTGGCCGGATGCGTTCAGACGCGAGCGCCGCAGGACGCTCTGGATCCTGGCCTCCAACTCTCGTAGACTGAAGGGCTTGGCCACATAATCGTCCGCACCCATTTGCAGCCCACGTACCTTGTCGGCCTCCTGACCGCGGGCGGTCAGCATGATGATGGGGATGGTGGACACTTCCCGGATGCGGCTGCAGACCTCCCAGCCATCCAGCCTGGGCATCATGATATCAAGTAGAATCAGATCGGGCCGTTCTACGAACAGTTTCTGCAGTCCTTCACGACCATCACCGGCAGTGGCAATGACAAACCCAGCCGTTGTCAGGTACAACTTGAGTGCCTCTACCAGGTTGGAATCATCCTCTATGAGCAGCAGCTTGGTCTGGGATTCCATCAATCCACTCCCCCCCTGCAGTGGTGGCCAGCCAGGCCTCGGCCTTGACCGGCAGGGTCACTGAGAATCGCGTTTCTACACCCGGCTCGCTTTGCACCTCGATGGTACCATCGTGCATTTCCACTGCCTCCTTGGCCAGCACAAGGCCCAAACCGGTCCCCCGGATCCCGGCCTCCCGTACCAGCCTCGAGCGATAGAATTTTGTGAATAGAAGCGGGATATCCTCCTGGGGAATGCCTATCCCATGGTCTGCAACTTCGATAATCAGAACATCGCCCTCGGCTCTGACCGCCACGGATATCAGGCCACCTTCAGAACTGAACTTGATTGCATTGCTGACAAGGTTTTTGATCACTATGGTAATCATCTCCTTGTCACCGATGATAAGCGGCAGCTTCGAAGGCATATCGAGCTGGACAGCTA
The DNA here is from genome assembly GCA_963700285.1 of uncultured Chloroflexia bacterium. Lineage (GTDB taxonomy): Bacteria > Chloroflexota > Anaerolineae > JAAYZQ01 > JAAYZQ01 > CAWANP01. The sequence goes on from CAVOXA010000014.1 coordinate 518,891, forward strand.
TGTTCTTTTTTGAGATCTGTATGTCAAGGAGTGCAATGACGCCATCAATAACTTCGTTGATAGACAGAAAGTCCATCCGCGCGGTATATCGCTCGGACTCTAGGCGGGACAGATCCAGCAGACCATTGATCAGCTCGGTGAGCCAGTCCGTCTCCTGGTCAATGATTGTCAGGAATCGGTGGCGGACCGCCCGATCATCACCCTCCAGGTTGTCCAAGAGCAGCTCCGTATAGGCCTTGATAGAGGCCAAGGGTGCCCGAAGCTCGTGGGAAACGTTGGCCACGATGCTGGACTTGAGCCGGTCGACCTCTTTCAGGCGACTGACGTCCGAGAAATTGAACAGGTACCCCTCGCGGATAGGGGTGACACCCAGAAGGACGTCACGGGTACGAGTCTTACCCTCCAGGCTTGCCTCGATGGGAGCAACCCGCTTACCTGATAGCATTACTTCACATAGCAGGCTGTCTTCTCCCCACAACTCGGGTGGAAACACGTCACACAGTTGCTTGCCCAGGAGTTCGTGAGCACCGTAGCCGGTCAAGGTTTCAACCTCAGGATTCACGGCGAGAATCGTCTGGGCCGGATCCACCACCATGATCCCCGAAAATGCCTGCTCCACGATGGTCTCTGTCCGCTCTTTCTCCTCCATGGTCTCTTCGTAAAGCCGGGCGTTCTCGATGGCGATGGTCGCCTGGGTACCGATGGTGGTGGCCAAATTGACTTGCTCTTCATTGAACTGACGGCCACCTTGCACATGGTCCAGCACCATCAGGCCGATGGCCTGGTCTTTTCTGACCAGAGGAACCACAAGCAGGCTCTTGATACCAAAAGGCTCGATCCACCTGGGGGGCAGGAGCGAGATCGCTCCCTCATCGATGATAACCGGCTTCCGCTCCGTGAGTACCCGCTGGATCAGCGGGACTTGGTCCACGGTTTCGATGTAGGTCTCCTGCTTGAATGCCCTCCACAGAACCCTGTTGTTGACCCCTTCCCTCCCATGGCCAAACTGAGACATCAGCGGGATGAGCCGGCCACCCTCTTTGTCCAGGAGCAGGATGCTGCACCGATCGACGTTACAGACCTCTGCCGTCCTCCGGGATATAATCTCCAGGAGTCGATCCAAATCCAAGGTCGAGCTGACTGCCCTCGCGATGTCCAGGTGAGCCAGAGATTCCTCGGCCTTGCGCTGTTCCAGGGAAAAGAGCCAGGCATTCTGGACTGCTACTGCCGTCTGGTTGGCCAGCGTGGTAAGGATTTGTTGTTCATCCTGGGAATAGGGGATCTCTGAACGCTTGGGACCCAAGACCAAGATACCGATCAATTCATCCCTCACCGAAAGCGGAACGGAAACCTCCGCGTCCATGCGATCGAGATCCTGGCGCTCCTGGACCCACAGCGCCTTGAACTGGGGAATCACGTCCATTTGATGCCGGGTCAGAGATCTGTCATTGTCAACCAACCACTTCACCAGGGGATGGTCCCCTCTCAGCTTGAGACCCAACCTGCCACCCAATCCCCTTTGGGCCATCAGGTGATACTCTCCGCTTTCTTCCCGCCTTAGAAACAGGGCCGCCCGCTCTATGTGCATCGTCGTCGTGATTTCGTCCAAGATCATGCGCATGAGGCTGTCCAGATCTAGGACGGAGGCCACGGTACGACTGAGCCGCTGGATCATCAAGCTAGCATCGTATTTTTCGCGAAAGAACCAGCGGTCGAACCAGGACTGAGCCCGATTCCAAATGGGCTGGACAACAATGGCCGTAACAGTGGCCAAGGCCAGGGACAGCAAAAAGACCTGGTAGCCGAGAACCAGGTGAAGCAGGTTCACGCCAAAGTACACGATAAGAAAGTAGCCGGTACCGAGGATCGCGGTGGGGATCGAGTAAAGCAAACCCTTGCGGATAACAACTGTAATATCGAAGAGCTGGAAGCGGAGGATAGCATAGAAAATCAGAATGGCGTTGATGACGTTGGCAGTTATGTCTATAGGATACGCCTTCAGTTCAGGGCTGTAGTTGATCGCAGATCCCAGAAAGAGAATGGCCAAACCAGATAGCAAGTATCTAAGTTGGCTGCGCTCGATGATGGACGTCGAGCGCCGATAGCGAGCGGCGAGGTTAACGAAACTGTACATGAGATAGCCAAAGAGGTAGAGGCCGATTGGGAAAGTGAGAAACCCAAAGCGGGGCAACCAGAATGTCGAGTCGGAGAACTTGTACATGGCATCGATCACAAAAGGTCCACCCAACAGAGTCCACAAGGCTATCAGGACTCCGGCGACATAGCCAATTCTGATCACCCAGCGATGGGTATGGATTCCCAAAAAGTCCCTGGTGAATTGAGCGTAGAAGAGACCGAAGGCACTGCCAAGCCCTATTACGATCCTGTACCACTGCAGCGCCATCTCTGGGGTAGAGGAGAAGGCCGCCCCCGTACTGCCGATCTGCCAGACCAGCATGGCCAACAAGAACAGCGCAAAGGAGCGAACATTCTTCCTCCACAGATGGGGCCGGAGCAGCAACAGCAGAAGGAGGTAGCAAGCCAGGGCAATCAGGCACATGACCTGAATGAGGGTCATCTTGCGTTCTCTCGCACCGCTTTCATGATCAAGGCAGAGGGATACCAGAAGCGGCGTGGAGGCCACTCTACCATCTGGATCTCCTTGAAACCAAAGCCCGATAGGATCTCACGCCACTCATCCGCTGAATGGATATGCGAGAAGGCATCCGCCTCTGCCTGGGCCCGTGGGCTTCTCTTGATCAGCCTGTATACTGACACAATGGCCCGCATGAGCACACGCCCCGGCAGCGAGCGCCAGTGAGAAGGGGCGGCCATGTCGGCCATAACAAGGTGGCCGGCCCCCGCCAGCACACGGTTGATCTCTCCAAGCAACTGTGTCGCATCCATGTGGTGCATGCCCAGACCACAGACAACTGCGTCAAACCTACCCGCCACAAGCGGCATTTCCATGGCTGAAGCGCACACCAGGCGGACGCGATGGGTCAAACCCGCCGCCTCAATGTTCTTGATACCATAATCGAGCATGGCAGGCGTGACATCCAGCCCTACAACCCGGGTACCATCACCCGCTCTGGCCGTGATCTCGGAACTGCTCACCGCGGTGCCGCAGGCCACGTCCAGAACGATATCTCCGTCGTTCATGGGCACCATTCCGGCCAGGTAACCGACGAATTCCCGGTAGCCCAAACCGCAGAATTCGCGAACTTCGCGGTCGACGGTCTCTTCATAGTGAGGCGCCAATTCGGTAAAGGCATCAATGACTACATTGTCGCCCACTATGCCTCCCTGGCAAGCTCAGCGCTGATGTCCAGAAGCCTCGCGACAATCTCGGCAGAAGGCTGCATACGAGGGGGTTTCAAATGGCCAATATCTGCCCCTTCGGTCTGCTTTTGCTCCAGATAGCGCCGAAATGTCCCCAGCGAAAGAGTGGAAATCCTGAAGGGATTCATCTTCATGATGTCATAGTAGGTAGCATAGTCTTCTACGCACTCTACCAAGGCGCTGTGCAATTCAGTGGCCAGCTTCTCTGATTTGAGGTCTTCACCCTCGACGCACATGTGAATGACGGCGTCCTTTTCTTCGGAAACATATTCCTTGCGCGCCGTCCAATCCACCAACGATAGATCCAGTCGACCGATACCCTGCCAGATTGCCCGCTCAGTCAGAAGTACAAGGCTGCCCAGATCGATAACATCATCAGCTCTAGACTCCATCACCATCTGGGGCAAATCAATGCCCAGCTCCTCGTCGCGCACGGCGAGGATGCTGATCAGGTCACCGATAATGTACCGGACAAAGGCCCCGCCAGCAAAACTCGTCCCGAGCAGGACATACCTGCCTGGCCCAACCTGATTCATCAGCAACGTCCTAGGTTTGTGCGTCGGGTCTTGGCGCCAGGCATAGTACTCCTCCTCGGGCATGAACTCCCAAAGAGCGCTGTCTGGCGAAAAGGTCAGCCCATCGCTCTTGGCTCCCCAGGCTTGAATCGCAATGGTCCCAAACTCAGTACAAGCATACGCTTCCAGCGGATCACAGCCCCACATGGCCTCGATCCGTTTCTTGTAGATCTGCACATCCATCCCAGAGGCTACGATTCCCTTCGGACTCCAGAGATCCCTGGGCAGCATGGACCTGCGCTGCAACTTGCTTGATGCGAGAGCCTTCCCAAGGCGATAGATGGCCATCGGACGCAAAAGCTCCTTCGATGCGGATAGCTGGCCGGAACCCTGGGAAAAAGCCTCACCCATGCGCAGCAGGACCGACCCGATCCCCACAAAATACCCGATCCCTGTCTCTATCGAACGCAGAAAAGCTTGATTGAGACGTTCTTCGAAGCTCATTTCCTCCGCCTCAGGGATGGGAGGGATGAAGCGGAAGGGAAATTCCTCAGAGATCGCTCTCATGCTTGTCCCCGAGATATAGGGCGGGGGAGCAACGGCATACAAGAAACGTTCCACCCTCTTCGAGGTTGATATCGCCTTTGTCCTTTGCGCTGGCCAACATCAGGGTGGCAAGTAGATACTTGCCGGTCAGCGAATAGAACTGGTGCGAGGTGGGGACCATCTTGCCAGTGTACTCCCCCGACCTGCCCGAAGTTCGCATCCAGCAGTAGGGTTTGACTGGCAGCACATCTTCCCTCTGAGGCTCGAGGTATTCCACATAGTCCTTGTAGGTCGTTATCGGAGCCATCCGCCGGAAATCCTCTAGACTCTCCGGCATGTCTGCGCCGATAATCCTCCTCCCCAACTCACAGGCACCCAGGAGATGCAACTGCTCCATCAGCAGACGCTCTTGAATGCCCATGAACTCATCGATGGTCAGGTCAAAGAAACCACAGTACTTGTTCCATAGTTCGTCCTTGCGTCCTTGTCTGAGCAGCTCTGCGGCAGTTGCCATTTCACATGTCCTTTACTGTGTATGAGTGGTAAGTCCAGTGGTTCCAGCGCCGCCTTGCGCAAGTGCTTTTGGAGAATCCTGAAAGGCAACGCGCGTTGAAGTCATCCAACAAGCTGAGCGTGTTGCACCCCAATTGATCGATCGGCATGACTGGATTGCGAAGGTACATTGGGTTTGAGCAAGCTAAGAAACCATTGCCCTGCACCAGTGCTCCTCGCCTCTTGCTATACGGCAAGTACTATGATATAATGGCTCCAGGAGAATGCAAGGCAGAAACTACAAAGGAGTCGATTCATGAAAAAGCCATCATCTTGTGCAGTCATCCTTCTGGCTTTTCACCAGTGTTGCCCGCCCTGGCCTCGAAGAGTTCGGACTATGAGCGTACCTTCTGGACCACCGGTTGACACCACGGTCTACGATAACGAGTCTGAAGGGAATCCATGCGGGACACATGGAACATTCTTCAGGAGGAGGGTTCATCCTCTGCCCACGGTCCGCCCACTTCGGGTGGGGAAAACGATCGCGACTGAAGGGTGACCCATACTGCGCAATGTGGGTCCAGGGGCGGAGATATGGACGGCCTGATAGCACTACAGGTTGCTCCCGGGCAGCGCCCATATCGAGACTGGCACCGGGCAGGTCGAATGCGGTGTCAGTGCCCGAGATCCATTTATCGATCCGAATGCATCCAGATCAGTGCCGGAAAGGGGTCTAGTGGATTTTAACCCTGAAACGGGGACAGGCTCGGGCATGGGCACCAACCAGGGCAAACTCTGGTGACATCTGATAACGGAAAGATTTAATCGCGGTTCTCCTTTGCTGGGCAAGACTGACTCCGTTAGCGTCTGGGGTCGCTTCAATGTCCTGGGCGGAACAGGTCGGTATAAGAATCTTGAAGGCAATGGAATATATCGGGGCATGGCTGGCCTGATTTTAACGGTCAAGTACACCGGCCGCTACTGCGGTCCAGCGTAGAACTGGTGCGGGTGGCTGCCTTTGCCTGAGGCAGCTACCCGCGACCCTGCCGCCATTTGACCAGGTAGCGCCCATACGCCAGTGCTCTTGCCACCTGCCTCTCTATCTCCTTTCTTGCGCGATTGATCTGGAAACGGGCCCACTCTCCGGCCGGTGGGCGCTAGGCATCCTGGGGGGCCAGTGCGCCGCGGGCCGGCCAAGGCCAAGCCTTCCCGCCTCACCTCAACAGGAATAAACACCGTCACTCCGCCTCCGCAAGACTAGCCTGGCAGAACCATGATAGCGTCTCCAGGTCTGCCTATAGCAACAGTATAACAGATCCTCCTGGTTTGACAAGTGCGCAACAACTTGACCTCATCTTATGCTGTCTGCTTGCGTCCTGCTATCTAGGAACCGCTCAAGGCAGCCAGAGTATACGGGTTGGGGGCTGGGGGCGAACGCATGAGCCGCGACGGCCCAGTGACCGTTCATCGTGTCAGTCGACCGCAGGCTTGCCAACGAGGGCGAAAGATAGTACAATTGGCCACAGAAAGGAACAGAGGAATCGCGTGTTCGCACCATTCAGCCCGGGCGACAGTCTGGGGGTATATCGCCTGCAGCGTCGAGGGATGTCCCTCGACCTTCAGCGCAATCTCATGCATCCAACCAAGCCTCTTACCGAGGCGTGGTTGGCGTTCCTGACGCAGCAGGCCATGGGCCAACCTACCTATGTGCTCCACGACCCACACGATGGGGAGGCGTTTGTCCAGGTCAGGTACCGGCCTCACCAGGCCATTGCCGACGTGACCTGCTTGGCCCCCGCACTCGGGGACAGTCGCCGTGCAGCCCCCGCTTGGTCCTACCTGCTGGATGGAGCCGGAATCGAGGCAGCCGCTCAAGGCATTCAGCGGATATTTGCCAACCTGCCGGCGTCAGGCGCTGAGGTCGATGTGTTTCAGCAAGCCGGGTTCACCTTGTATGCCGAGGAAGAAATATACCACCGGGCGCCGGGACAGCCTGATCCGGTACAAGGTACACATCCAGTCTTGCGGCCACAGCGAGTCGAGGATTTGCCCGCGCTGCAGAAGCTATGCGTGGCCATTACGCCACAGCGCGTACGCCAGGCAGAGGGGGGCATTGGTCTTACCACCACGTCGGAGAGAAACTGCCGGCGTTTTGTGCTGTACTCGCCCGAGGGCGACGATCTCTTGGCCGCGCTCACCCTTTGTACGGGCGGTAGGGTTCACTGGCTGCGGCTGCTGGTACATCCAGATTCCCGGCATGTGGCTGCAGACCTCGTCGGCTGGGGGCTCGACACCCTGGCTGACCAGCCAGGCAAGGCTATCTACTGTAACGTCCGGCAGTATGAGAACGGCACGAGTGAGGCGTTGGAAGCGGCCGGGTTCCGGCTCCACGGAACACGATCGCTGATGGTTCGGCACACCGTGGCCTGGATCAAGACACCAGCCTCGGAGGCCATACCGGCCATGAAGGCAAGAGCCGAAGCCGTGCCACCCGCCTATCGCATCAACGGCGAGCCAGACCTCTCAAGTCCTGACGGCCGGCTCGCCGCTGAAACGCGATCTGATTGAAGGTCCCAGACTGGCCGGACATTGCAAGCCAGCTTGCAGGCGCGCGTGCCGGCCCAACAAACCTTGAGCGGTGAACTGACAAAAGCATGCAAGACAACATTACTGACGATCTAGCTGTGTTGCTGGAGGTTGTACCCCCAGCGATCGCCGGCGCAATTCGCAAAGAGAACCACGGGGACGATCTGCTAGAGATTGTCCTGGACTTGGGCCGTCGCCCCGAAGCCCGCTTTTTGAGTCGTGAGGTCACGCTTGGTGACCAAGAAATCACCCGGGCAGAAATCGACTATGTTGTAGACCGAGTGAGCGAGTTCACCACCGATAACCGGGCTGGCATCGAACGGACCTTGCACCGCATTTCCTGCATCCGCAACCGGCAGGGGGACGTCGTTGGCCTGACCCTGCGCGTGGGTCGGGCTGTGTACGGCACCATTGACATTATTCGCGATCTGCTTGAATCCGGCAAGAGCATCTTGCTGCTCGGCAAGCCCGGTGTAGGCAAGACGACGCTGTTGCGTGAGGCAGCCCGGGTGCTTGCCGAGAAGAAGCGAGTTGTGGTCGTTGATACCTCCAACGAGATCGGCGGTGACGGCGATATTCCCCATCCAGCCATCGGCCGCGCGCGGCGGATGCAGGTGGCTACCCCCGAGTTCCAGCACCAGGTGATGATTGAAGCAGTGGAAAACCATATGCCTGAGGTGATCATTATCGACGAGATCGGTCGGGAGTTGGAAGCGGCCGCAGCGCGCACGATCGCCGAGCGGGGCGTACAACTGGTGGGTACCGCTCACGGTAACTCGCTGGACAACCTGCTCCAGAACCCAACCCTGTGTGACCTGGTCGGAGGTATCCAGGCAGTGACGCTGAGTGACGAGGAAGCTCGAAGGCGCGGCACTCAGAAGACCGTACTGGAACGAAAGGCGCCGCCGACCTTCAACGTGGTGATCGAGATAAAGAACTGGCAACACCTGGCCCTTCATCACGATGTCACGGCAGCAGTGGACGCCTTGCTCCGGGGTCGCAGCCACGCCCCCGAAGTGCGCTACCGCGATGAGACAGGCCAGGTACAGATCGAGCAGGCGGTTGTCGCGCCCCAGTTCCGGTTGGAGGAGGATCCTGCTCGCATAGCCAGTCAAGAGGCAGCCCGTCCCCAGACTCTGCGCGTTTATGGCTATGGCATCGGCAAGAATCGCCTGCAGCAGGCAGCCCAGAACCTCCACCTACCGGTGGACCTGGTGGATGAGCTGCGCCAGGCCGATGCAGTGATTACGCTCAAGAGCTACTACCGGAGACGACCCCAACCCATCAACGAGGCGGAACGAAAAGGCGTACCCATCTACGTCCTCCGCTCCAATACCGTATCCCAAATGGAAAGCTGCCTGGCTGACGTGTTCGGTCTCAGCGTATCTGACCTGGATCCACTCACCATCGCCCTCCGCGAAACGGAGGACGCAATCCGCACGGTATTCTCTGGAAAAAAATCAGCAGACCTGGCGCCTCAGAACTCGTTCATCCGGCGCCAGCAACACGAAATGGTCCGCCAGGCCAATCTAGTATCTCACAGCTATGGCAAAGAACCCTGGAGACATGTGCGCATCTTTTCCACCCAGCGGCATTAGGGGACGTCCGGCACAGCGGGGCTGCCATCAACTACGTTCCCCATTCTTTGAATCGTTCCATCGGGCAAAGCAGGCCTTCAGATCACAGGCGCAAGGAGAGTAACATGGCATTCAGGTTCCCGTCGGAGGAGTGGGTCATGGCCTTCATGGACGAGGTCAACGGCAGCGAGGCCTATGGCAAAGCTGCTGCCACTTGGGAGGGTGATTTTTACTTTGTCGTTGAGCCAGGATCCGGTCTCACGGAGACCATGGTGCTGTACATCGATCTCTGGCACGGAAAGGCACGTTCCGCAGGTGTCATCGCTGACAAAAGCGAAAAGAGCCCCGAGTTCACCATCCGCGCACCGATCGGTACCTGGCGCCGGGTGATTGAGAAGAAGCTCGACCCCATCCAGGGCATGATCACCGGCCAGCTAAAGCTATCGGGCACGTTGAGCAAGATCATGCGCGCCCCCAAGGCAGCTGCCGAGTTGGTCAACTGCGCCACCCAGGTCCCAACCGAGTTTCCATCCTAGCCAGGCGCGATTGGGGTCAGTCCGCCTATGCCCTTCCAAGCGGTCGCCGGCCACCAGACTTACTATGTTCAGCGGCGGCCCGCTCTGGCTGGCCGACCCCCGGTCGTGTTCATCCACGGTGCGGGGGGGACGCATCAGCATTGGCTCTTTCAGGTACGGGATCTGGCCCAGGCGCCAACCTATGCCATCGACCTGCCGGGCCATGGCAGGTCAGAGACCCCGGGACGAGACAGCATCCAGGCTTACGCCGACTGGCTGATCGCCTTTCTGGACGCGGTTAAGCTGGAGCAGGTCGTTTTGGTTGGCCACTCGATGGGTGGTGCGGTTGCGCTCAGCGCGAGCATGCAATTCCCGGACCGGGTTCAGGGTCTGGGGTTGGTTGCGACGGGCGCCCGGCTTCGGGTGTCGCCATCCCTGCTTGATACGATCCGCCGAGATCCTCGGGAGGCGGTGCTTGCGATCTGCAGCTCGGCATTCGGCCGTGAGGCACCGCCAGAGATGCTCCGGCTGGCGAGAGAACAGATGGACGCAGTGCCAGAGGGAGTACTCGGAAGCGATTTCAGGGCCTGCGACGATTTTGATGTCAGGGACCGCGTTGGCCAGATCACAGCTCCAACCTTGGTACTGTGCGGCAGCCAGGATGCGCTGACACCTCCCAAGTATTCTGTCTATTTGCGCGATCAGATTCCCGGGGCCAAGCTCCATCTGGTTGCGGGGGCCGGCCACATGGTGATGATAGAGGAGCCCCACGAGGTGGTCCGAGCCTTTGACAGCTTTCTGGACGGCTTGTAGCCCAGAGCCCCTCCAGGCTGTGGCTTGGTCCTTTCAGGACTGAGCCTGCGTGCGCGGCTAAGGTGCAGGGGCACTGGCCAGGAGTTGGGCCAGGAGAGGGCCAGCGGCCATCAAAGCACGGGCCCGATGGCTGATCCGGTTCTTCACTGCCGGGTCCAATTCAGCCATGGTCTGACCACCATATCCCGCGACGACAAAGACTGGATCGTAGCCAAAGCCATGGTCACCTCGAGGGACAAGACCGATTTTGCCCTCACAGGCGCCATCAGCCGTAAGGACAGTACCCCCCGCAGAGACTATCGCAATGACACAACGGAAACGCGCTGTTCGCTGGCCATCAGGCACGCCCTCAAGGGCTGCCAGCAGTTTGCGATAGCGATCGATATCGCTTGCGCCAGGACCCGCATAGCGCGCTGAGCGCACGCCTGGCGCGCCGCCCAGTGCATCGACCTCCAAACCGGAATCGTCGGCCAGGGTCAACAGGCCGGATGCCCGTGCATAGGCCAATGCCTTGAGCCGGGCATTCTCTGCAAAAGTCTCTCCTGATTCTTCTACTTCCAGGGACAAGCCTTCCCGGACTGGATATGTGATCTGCACGGGCAGGGCCAAAGTGCCCAACAGGTCTTCATACTCGCGCACTTTGCCACGGTTGTTTGTGGCAACCAGCAGTCTGGTCAAGGAATCCTCCCTGCGGGCAGACATCCATGGATCGCCTGCTCCCTCCGGGGGGGCAGTGACCTGCGGGCTTTGCTCTTCTTGCTCAGCAGCTTGATCGATCTGGCTCCCAACTATACCACCGGCCGCTCCGAAAACCAAATTTCTGATTCTTGTGCGCCTGGCTTGCGGCAATTTGCCATCTGCCTCCTGACTGGGGTACAATGCACCCTGCACACGCGGACAATCAGCAGTGAGGTGAAGGATGAACGGAGGAGAAAACCTATTCAGCTCCAGCGCCGGTAGCGTAGCCGCGATCGGACTGGTGCTTGCCGCCCTGGCCCTGGTGGGAGTCGTCCTCCTGCTGGCCCGGCAGCAGCGCCTGTTGGGGCAGTACCAGCACCTGATGACGGGGACCTCTGGTGGCAACCTGGAATCGATGCTTCATGATCACGTTGCCCAGGCTCGCCAAGCCGGAGACCGGGCCCAGGTCGCGGAGCAGATGGTCCGCCACCTGGAGAAAGCATCCCGCTTCCATCTGCAGCATCTAGGGCTCTTGCGCTTCAACCCATTTCGAGATACTGGCGGCGATCAGAGCTTTGCTCTGGCCATTGCAGACGATCATGGGCAAGGCGTAGTCCTGTCCAGTCTGCACGCCCGCGACGTGACACGGGTGTATGCCAAACCTCTGATAGCCTGGGAATCCACCTACTCGCTCACGGACGAAGAGAAACAGGCCATCGCCCTGGCTCGCCCCAAGAGCCCTGAAGAACGAGCTCCCAGTCCCGGGGACGCAGCTCAACCGCAAGGAGACGAGGGCTAGAGCATCTTCGGATCGGTGCCAAAAAGACCCGGCCCGGATTGACAAATCAGCGCGGGAGTGCTATATTAGCCTCCACGCAACATTGTCCAAAGGAGCAACCTGTGTTCGGACGAGAGAAACGCCCAATTCCGCTGGACCGCATCGAAGTAACGCTTGGCCCTACGACTAGTATCAACGGTGACCTCGAGTGCGATGGCATCGTCAGGATTGAGGGCGTGTATCAGGGCAGCATCAAGACGGTAAGCAACGTGATCATAAGCGAAAGCGCGCGCGTGGACGCCCACATCGAGGCGCAAAACGTGTCGGTTTCGGGACAGGTTAAGGGTTCTATTGTGGCCCAGGGCCGTCTGGAGATTCTCTCCACGGGGAGGGTCTGGGCGGATGCAACCGTCACCAGTTTCCTGTTGGACGATGGCGGCAAGCTGCATGGCGGGCTCAAGATGTTTGGTACGGGCCCCGCACCTGAATCATTCGAGGTACCGTCACAGATGCTGGCCGCAGACGAGGTTGGCCAAGACCTGCTTGAGGAAGATCTACTAGAGGAGGAGCCGGACGAAGAGCCAGAAGAAGACGAATAAGTACTAGAGATGCTTCCGGCTTTGTGCCTTGAGGAGCCTTGAGGCTACCATGCCACACACGGCTGCATGAATGGCCTCCTGGTCGGCCCGTGTCAGCCCCAGCGCATGAGCGACAATCTCATCCAGGGCATGCCTTTCTGGATCATCCAAGCCGAGTAGGCCAGCTTCCCGGCCTATCCCCGTGATTTCAGCGCCCAGAAGGCGTGGATCTGGGATCAGCAGGTCCCCTACCTCGTAAGTCTGGATCTTGAGCAACCCACCACCGAAATTGGAGCGACCGAGTACGTTGACCGAAAGCTGGCCCAGCGTGCTGTTGCAGGCTGCAATCAACGCTTCCGGTGCACACTCGCTGTGGATCGCCTGAAAACTGTCGCTGGCCAGAAGCGGCCTTTCGCTGGCATAAAACCTCATGACCCTGTCGACCAGGTAGTTGCAGTGGACACGAGCGCCCGCACGGGCTCCAAGGTCCCACCAACGAGGCCTGCGCTGGCACGTGGGGCGCTGATGCAGGCCCTGCGCCTCGCCATACTCGATGTAGGCCAAGGCCCTTGTATTCTGCAGCTCGCATCGCTCCGCATGGCACATGAAAAGGTAATAAAGTACGTCGCGGCCGGGTTCAAACCAGATGCTATGGCAACCGTGCGGGCCCTTTATGACCGGTTCAAGGTACTGACTTTCAATCTCCCAGCGAGCGAGATCCTCATCGTCGAGGAAGAAGAAGGCGTTGGCGCCGGTGGTGATGCCCCTCCGCACCTCGGCGACATCCTTCAGGCGCACAATTCCATGGGGATATCCTTCTTGAATCCGCCAATAGATGTCTGGCGCACGGAGGTACTTGCTGCCCCACTTGTCTCCCAGATATCGATCCTGCGTCGGGCCCATGCCGGCGCTCAACAATTGAGCTTGTGTGCGGGGCAGAACGCGGACATCTGGCGTCATTCGCCGGCCAGCGGCTCCCACCACCTCCTCCCAGACGGCCGGGCAGAAAGCCTGGGCGAAGGGGATGTGGAACACGACAAAACGCACGGTATTTTGCAGGCTCTGCGGCCGACAGGTACCTGTATCGTAGGCCGCACCCAGCAGGACAATGGCTGTATTAACATCTGCGCTATCAAAAGACCGGGTTGCCTGGTTGTCAATCAACAGCTTAACCTGGCCCCGGGTCAGCAGAAAGTTCTGCAGATCCCGGCCGTAGCGCGCATCGAGCCACGAGTTCGAGGTGACAAAACAAAGGGTACCCTTGTCGTGCAACACAGACAAACCCTGAAAGTAGAAGTAGATGTAGAGATCGCTCCTGGCATCCAGCGTCCGTAGGGCTCTATCCTGCACCGCATCGTAGGCAAAAGTATGCGGCCAGGTAGCATAGACTGCCCGGGCCAGCTTGGCTTTGTACCGCGCCCTATCCCTCAGCCCAGCCCTGTCAGGTTCTCGGTTGGGATCATCGATCAGTTCCTGGCGCACGTAGGGAGGGTTTCCCACTACAAGATCAAATCCGCACCGCTCACCAGAAAAGACCTCACCAAAGACCTCCTGCCAAGGACTATCATTCTTCCCTTTGGGGCGAAGCAGGCTCTCCCCACAGAAGACCCTCGATGTAAGACCGGGTAGTCTGAGATCCAAAGTCGACCTCGCAGGATCGACCGTCGCACTGCCCAAGACCTGCAGCCAAAGGCGCGACCTGGCGATTTCTACGGCCCAGCTCTTGATATCAATCCCATACAGGCTGGTGACAACGATACGTCTTTTTCGTTCCGCAGCAGTCTCTCTGACACCTGTCTGGCAATTGGCCCGGGCCAGCAGGCCATCGAGCACCTGGCACATGGCAATCAGAAACGAACCTGAACCACAGGCGGGATCGACGACTGTCACAGAGTCCAGCAAGGTCCTGATGCGAGGCCAGAGGCCACGGCGGGCCAGCGCAGCATCTGCCTCCTGTTCAGCATGCGGGCCTGGGGCGAATAGGGCCTGGTAGAGCAAGGACTGCTTTTCGCGCCCAAGATGACTGGCCAGCCAGTCGCCAAGGGCCAGGCGGCACATTAGCTCAGCTTCAGTCGGAGCCGTATAGTAAATGCCTGATTCGCTCCGCTGGGCAGTCTCCTCCGAGGCATGCAAAAGCCCCTCGTATACTCGGCCAAGCATGGCTGGCCCGACGGCAAGCTGTTGATCCAGCGCTGTGTCTTCACGCACGGTCAGCGCATGGCTCTCCAGGCATTCGAGAATACGCTCAAAACTGGCATCGGTCACAGTCAGTCCATGGGCTGGATCCTGGCCCTGGCGGCGCTCGCCGCACTCAAAGAGCCCGCCCTCAAGGCAGGGGAGGCTTGCCAGCAGATTGCGAATCGGGGCGGGCACGCTGTTCCCCGGCGCCGCACCGGTCTGGGTGGTATGGGAGAGAACCTCAAAAAGGGCGTGCTCCAGCCAATCCCGGACAAAGGTATCCCTGCTACAGCCGGATCGAAGATAGGATTGCCACAAGTTGGATAGGAACCGAGGATCATGTCCCAGCCAACCGGTACGCTGGACCAAGCACACAAGTAGGAGCCGGACAATGAGCTTGAGCGCATACGCACGGGGCCAGCGATCACCAGATGTCTGCCCGCGGAGGTCTGCCCGGAGATCGAAAAAGATGCGCTCGCAGCCCTTGTAGAACCGATCGGCAACCACTCCTGGATCAAAAGCACGGTCGTGGCGGTGTTGAATGGCCAGAGGTGACATGGAGCGGTGACCAGAAGCCACCGCGGATAGATCGATGAGAGCCAGGCACCGGGCAGCCGTCTCCCATGGTTCATCGGGGCCAAGCGCCACTCGACGGTGGATTTGGCGCTTAACAACCTGCTCTGCATTGGGGACATTCACAAAGTGCCAGTGTCGCTCGTCCCGATCGCTGAAGACAAAGAGTGCGTGGGGATGCTCATTCAGCAGACCTCTGATGATCCCGCGCTCCACTGAGAGGGAGGAGGGGCCGAACAAGCCATCCTGCGAGGGGCTGAGCCGGGCATGGATTATGTCAAAATAACCAGCGGGAGACGTAGCTCGAGCAAAGACCGTGGGGCTGCCAACCAGGGTGCATGGGGCGCAGTCAGGAACCAGGCGACGGGACAGGATCTCGTGAGCATGATCGTAGCCAAGCTCCGTGCACAGCAAGTGCTGGACGGCAGGGAGGCCCTCCGTCGGGATCTGTCCAAGCAATTCACAGATTCGTCGTTCTCTGTTCCCTTGCGTGGGATCCTCCCCATGGCCCATTGTCATCGGAGCGTGTCCAAGCACTACTGCCAGGGTAATACGCTACCCTGGATCCTGTCGAGTGGTGCCAAGTCAGAGCAGCGAATCGTCACCCAGCAGCAGAGGCATTTGTCCTACCGGCGGACACAGTTGGCGCGCGGTCACCCCAAGAAGCCTAATCGGCCGGTTCCGCCGCCACTCCCTCTGGAAGAGAGCGATCGCTGCCTGGTAAATCAGTTGTTCATCATCCGTCGGGACGGCCAGACGCGTCTGCCGGCTGAGCGTGGTGAAATCAGCATACCGCACCTTGATGGCAACAGTCCCTGCAGCCAGGTCATGCCGCCTCAGCCGGCGGCTGACACCCTGGCTCAATCGCTTCATCTCCTGCTCCAGGAGATCCACGTCAGACAGATCGCGCGCAAAGGTCCTCTCCTGGCCTACGGACTTGAGATCACGCTCAGTCACTACGGAGCGGTCATCGACACCCTGTGCATGCCGGGCCATCGCCGCCCCATGCCGCCCGAAGCGCGATCGCAGTTCCCGCTCGGGCACCTGCGCTAGCTCGCCCACGGTGGTGATCCCCATGCTGGCCAGCTTCTGGGCTGTAACCGGGCCAACTCCCCACAGCGCTCGAACAGGCAATGGGCTCAAGAACGCAGCTTCCTCTCCTGGCCAGACCACCGTGAGCCCACCCGGCTTGTCCCGGTCTGATGCCACCTTGGCCACCAGCTTGTTCGTCGCCAGACCCAAGGATGCTGATAGGCCAACCTGGTCTTTCACCCTGTCAAGGAGCTGTCTCGCGACCTCAATAGCCTCCACCCAGGCTACGACCTGGTCACTCAAGTCAAGAAATGCCTCGTCAACACTCAGTTGCTCAACCACCGACACCGTTTGACGCAGGATCGCCATCACCTGGCGAGAGTACTCCCGGTAGAGATCGTGCCGGGGTGGGACCACTATCGCATCAGGGCAAAGCGCCAGTGCCCGAGACATGGGCATGGCCGAATGCGCGCCAAAGGCCCTGGCCGGATAGGATGCGGACACCACGACACCGCGCTGATGCGACCGGCCGCCAACAAGCACAGGCTTGCCGGCCAGGCGGGGATCCTTCAGCACCTCAACAGCGCAAAAGAAGGCGTCGAGATCGAGATGAGCAATGACCCTCAACGTCTGCGCCTCCTCAGCCCCCTGCTCACCCAAGAGCGGCAAAACGCTCGATCTGCTCAATCTGCACCGGCGTGGGGCGAATGAAGGGGCGTACGATCCGGATACGCGCCCAGGATTGCTCTGGCGTCAGGCCCGTACTGATAAAATAAGCGGCAGCCATCGTTGCCGCTCGCCCGATTCCCGAACCGCAATGGACATAGACCCCACCACCCTCTGCGACTGCGCCAGCGATGAACTGAGCACCGGTACTTAGATCCTCCAGTGTTGGGGCATGGTCATCGATAGTAGGCAGATACAGGTACTGTGGGGGTGCGATGCCCGCACCGGCATCATCAAACTCGATGCGCAAGTTGACCACAGATGTAATCCCCCGCGACGCCATTCGAGGCCACCCACGGTGCCGATACTGCCCACCCACGTGCAGATTGGGTGTGATCTGGCTCACGGGGCGCAAAGGGGCGCCAGTGATAATCCGAACGATGTGATCAGCAGCCCACAGCGTCGTTACTCTGAGCCCCTGTTGTGTAAGCCGGTTCCATAGTATAGTCGGTCCGCGCAATGGTCTCATCAACCTTCCCTGTTCGCTCGTCTTGTCAGATTGCCGATTATACCATCACTTGGCAGAAAAAGCCAGGCACTGACACGCCGGCTTTGGCCGTTGGCCGCTGGCCCACCTCACGCCCGCGCCACTTTGTAACCCATTATTAACTTCATCGTTACCTCTTGTTAACACAAATAGTGTATCCTGTGGACGTTCTCATGTACCGTGTTCCTCAGGCGCTTTAGGTAAGGATCATGGCAGTATTTGCGCGCTGCCGCAATGATCCTCTACTGCATGTGCTTAGAGGACACACTTCACATCAAATCAATTTGGAGGATCACGCCTGGATCCTTCAACTGGCACGAAACCAGGGGGGGCTGTGGTAGGCAAAGTCCTCATTACCGGCCGCGACGTGAACATCCGTACAATCCTTGAATATCGCCTGGCACAGGAAGGCCATAGGGTCTTGGTCTCCGAGAACAGCCCCCACGCTCTGGAGCAAGCCAGGGTAGAGCAGCCCGATCTGATCATCTTGGACCTGGTGGAGCCGCACGAAGATGGTCTTGGGTTCCTGAAACAGGTAAGGAGCCAGCCCGAGTCCTCGGCCATTCCCATCTTTGTCCTCAGTACCTACCGGCAAGAGGAGCTTGATGGGGAGGGAACCGGATTGCAGGGAGCGGAGTTCCTGCTCAAGCCCTTCAGCCCTCGAGAGTTGGTTGCCAGCGTGAATCGGATCGTGAACAGTAAAAGGGTTAGTTCTGGCCAGCCCAGGTTCCCAGGCCCAACTTAGGGAGGCAGCCCAGTGACGATCGATGAGAGCTTGCACACCACCTTGTACCGGCCGGAAGATAGTGCTCCCCGGGCAGCCAAGGACGTGGGCCGGAACCAGGCAGCGATGTCAGGTTCAGACATGGCACATATACCAGCCCAGCCGGGCCGGGATATCTCGCATGCCCTACGCACACAGCTGGCCATCATCACACTCCTCAGCGGGAATCTGGACCTGCTTTACGAACGCCTGGACGACGAAAAGCGCCGTTCGATGATCAAGGACCTTCGCAAACACACGCACGAGTTGAACGACTTGGCTAGAGATCTCCTTCTGCAGTTGTCTTGACGACTAGCTGCGTTGGGGACTCTCCCGCACCCGAAGCATCCCCCCAAACCTACAGTTATGCCGGGTCCGTACCCAAAGGACTTGAAGTTTCCGCGCGTTGGTGATATACTTGCACCTGAGTGAGGACTGTGTACGAGCAGGCTTGTACACTTGGTCGCAAGCTTTGGACACTCGGGTGACCACGACCCGTGGTGGGAGCTGGTATCCCGCTGAAGTACGCCCGCCAAGTCCTGAACTCCCCGGTCGTTGGAAACCGGGTGCGTGTCACATACCAAGCATCCATGAACCCCAACAGGCTCACCGACAAAGCCAGGCATACCTGAGGCTGTCTTGGATTGGAATGACTGAGGTGCATTGCTAGGCAAGAGCAAAGTGCCCGTGCCCGTCCGCACGTTGATCCTCGGTGATGATCCAGATCAGACCGCCATAGTGGGCGAGCTGCGCGTGGCGGGGTTTGAACCCAACTGGTTATGCGTGGCCTTGGCCAAGCGTTTGATGCATGTTCCAGCACGGCGATCCGTATCATCGTCACAACAACACTGGGTCTGCCAGGTGACCGGGAAAGGTATCTGGCAGCTGGGGCAGCAGAGTACCTGCACAAGCCCATTGGTTCCAGGATGCTTCTCGAGATACTGGAACACCATGTCTCCGGGAACCAGAGCACCCGCGACTGACATGTGTTGATCCACCGCTTCTCATCCTGGCAGACTCCAACCGAATACGACACTTGGACTTGTCCAAAAATCAAAATTCCATGATAATGTCTACCATGGACAGACCGCGTATCCTCATCGTGGATGACGAACCCGACGCCCGCGACATGCTGGCAGCGATGCTATTCCACGAAGGCTATGAAGTGACCTTTGCGGCCAATGGGCCCGAGGCGCTGGCTGCCATCAAGAAGACCGCGCCAGATGCCATTCTGCTGGATGTAATGATGCCAGGGATGGATGGCTTTGAGGTCTGCCGGCGCCTGCGCGATGATCCGCACCGATCAGAGGTACCCATCATTCTGGTGACAGCACTCGGGGACCGTGATTCCCGTCTACGCGGCATCAAAGCTGGCGCCGATGATCTTGTAACCAAACCCGTCGATCACGTTGAGCTACGAGCCCGGGTCCGAACCATTACCCGGCTCAAGCGATACCAGCGCTTGCTATGGGAGAGAACCCGGCGTCTCGAGGCCGAGGAAGAGATCCTCAAGCGAGATCGGGAGCTTGCCTTGCTCAACCAGGTCATTGTGGCCACGGGATCTACATTCGATGCGGGCAAAATACTCGACACAGCCTGCGAGGCACTGGCAGATGCCCTTGAAGTCCCTCACGCTGCCGCCTCACTAGCCGCGTGGGAAGAGGAACAGACTTGGGCCAGGAAGCGTGACAGAAACCGGTGGGCACACCCTGCCTCAGCAACGGGTCTGAACACCCTTGTATCCTTGATTGTGGCCAGGCTTGGCCCCCTGGCCCAGGCGCCTGTGGCGGTGATGGATGTTGGGCTGGATTCCAGGCTGGCGCCTCTGCGCAACAAGATCCACGATCACGGGATTGTCTCGCTCCTGATGGTACCCATCACGGTACGCGACAAGTTGGCTGGCCACATCGTTTTGGGTACCGCGGAACGACGCGACTTTGACGAGCACGACTGCACGCTGGCACAGAGCGTTGCTAGCGCAGTTGGGCAGGCGCTGGACACCAGCCGGCTGTACTACGAGCTACAACGTCGGGCAGAGGATCTGGAGGGAACCGTAGCCGAGCGCGCCATCGAACTCGAGGTAGAGCGCGACCGCACGCAGGCAATCCTGGAGGCTGTCGGAGAAGCCGTTGTCGTCACCGATGTGGATGGGTTAATCCAATACATGAACCCAGCGGCAGTTGCACTGACGGGATTCAGCAGCGATGAGGCGAAGGGACAACCGTGGAGCATCTGGAAGGGCCAGACCCTGCTCGAGGGGTATCAGGCGCTGATGGAGGAAGTCCGGTGCTCGGATCAGAACTGTCGTGGAGAGGCTGTCCATAGGCGCAGAGATGGGACGCTACGCGACGTTGCCGTGACGGTGGCTCCCTTGCACGAGCCTGACAGTGGGGATCTAGCCGGCTATGTGAGTATAGAGCGGGACATCACGCCGATCAAGGCGGCCGAGCGTACGAAGGACGAGTTCGTATCGAATGTTTCCCATGAGCTGCGTACCCCACTTTCGGTCATCACGCTGATTGGCGGAAATCTGGATAGACTCTACCATCGTCTGGAGGACGACCAGCGCCGACAGATGATCCGTGATATTCGCGAGCACACGAGCGTACTGAACGACCTGATTCAGGACATTCTGGAAACCTCGCGCATCGATAGCCAGCGCATCTCCCTGGAGCGTCAGGTCCTTAACCTGGCGGACCTAGCAGCATCAGAGACGAAAAAGCAACTGCCACTGGCGCGACAAAAGGGGCAATCCCTACGTCTAGTCGGTGCTCGAGTACTCTCGGTCTGGGGCAACGAGGGCCAATTGAGGCAGGCTATCCGCAACGTGCTGAACAATGCTATCAAGTATACGCCTCCGGGTGGGAAGATTGTGTGCGAAGGCTTGATGATAGAAGAAAACACGAGCTCATCTTCAGGTGAATGGGAAGAAATCCGGGCAAGCCGGAACTGCAGCACCCATGCCCCCTCCCAGGATCAGTGGATAGCTCTCCGAGTGATCGATACCGGCACTGGCATCAGTGAGGAAGATATGCCCTATGTGTTCAACCGCTTCTATCGAGCTGATTCCCAGAAGGAGATCCCAGGAACAGGATTGGGATTGTCAATCGCCAGGGAACTCGTCGAGTTGCACGGGGGATTCCTGACAGCCACCTCAACTCCTGGCGAAGGCAGCACATTCTCCATTATTCTGCCTGTACAGAAAGAGAAGGATCGTGAGCATGAAGGCAACTGAGGATCTGGGCGGGAACACAGCTTCGGGGCAGGGCGAGGCGCCATCGATCCTTGTAGTCGAGGATGAAGCCGCGATCCTAGAGAATGTTGCGCTCATGCTGGAAGCGGAAGGCTACCAAGTACTGACCGCCTGCAATGGATTCGAGGCTCTCAGCGCCCTGGAATCACGGCCTGTAGAGTTGATCCTTGCCGACATTGCCATGCCGCGCATGAACGGCTACCAGCTCTACGACCGCGTGCGGCAAAACCCCCACTGGCTGACCATCCCATTCATGTTCCTCACTGCCCGTACGTTGGATAGCGACATCCGCTACGGCAAGGAGCTGGGTGTCGACGACTACCTGACCAAACCCATCCAACCGGAAGACCTACTGGCCACCGTTCAGGGCAAGCTTCGACGCGGCCGACAACTCCGCCAGCTTGTGTCCCGGCCTGTGGCCCCTGACAGCTCGACGGAGCAGCCCCTGATCGTGGGCCAGTTGCGCATTGACCCCGGCCAACACCTAGTCTGGTTCGGAGAGGAACAGATTCGCCTGTCCGCCCGCGAGTTCACGCTGTTGGAACACCTTGCCCGACGCGCTGATCAGGTGGTTGGGCCAAAGGAACTGATTCAGATCACCCATGGCCTTGAGATCGACCACGAGGAGGCCGGCTCATTGCTGCGCCCACTCGTTCGTTCCCTGCGCCGCAAGCTGGGCTACCCAGCTGGCGAGACAGGCTGTATCATCAATGTCCGGAGCGTCGGCTATCGCCTGGCGCCACCCGGCGGACCGTAGGGGGTTCATGCAAAGGATGAATCAGTTGTCCCCGGTTCCTACTTTCCCGCCTCCATGTCGGTCCCGTACGCCCACGTGTACCGCCACTGTACCCAACATCATGCGCCGGTACTGAACGTCACACCAACCCGATCCTCGCATCACTACGGCGATCTCGTCTGGGGTCAGAAAAGATGTGAGGGAATTGGGCAAGTAGGAATAGGCAGATGGCTGACCCGTGATCCATCCTCCCAGCAACGGCACGAGCCGATAGAAATAGAGTGCGAATAAACGCCGGAATAGGGGTTGCTGGGGTTTGGCAATCTCCAGGCAAGCGACCCGCCCACCCGGACAGGTCACACGCGCCATTTCCGCAAAGGCGGCGGGAATGTCCGTCACGTTGCGGAGCGCAAAACCGGTCACGACCGCGTCAAAAACCCCATCGGCATGGGGAAGATGCAGCGCGTCTCCAGCGGTTAGGCCCAGGTCCGCATGGGCAGCCGCCCCTTTTTCTCGGGCAATGACCAACATTTCAGATGTAAAGTCCAGACCCACAACCTGGGCAGTTGGCTGCTGGCGCAGCGTCTCCAGGGCAAAGTCGCCTGTCCCAGTGGCAACGTCCAGCACCCGGCCGCTGGGCGGTGGCGCAGCTCTAGCTACTGCATAGCGACGCCAAGCCCGATCTCGACCCAGCGTCATCAGGCGGTTCATCAGATCGTAGCGCTGAGCGATGCGACCAAACATCGTTCGTACGTAGGCCGCCTTGTGCTCAGGTGAAGGGATAGCGTTAGGCAGCTGTGTTCTCTGTTGGTTGTCCATGTTGTTTCGTGTCCACAGGGTAGGCCAGGAGCCGGATGGCCGGTACTACTCGATACGGCAAACCTTTATCGCCTGGACCACAAACTCAATCTCCTGCTCTGACAGCGACGAAGAGGACGGCAAATACATTCCTCGCCGGCACAGATCCTCAGCGACCGGATATCGCTCGTTCCGATAGTCGGCGTGGTAGATCGGCTGCAAGTGCATGGGAATGAAGAAAGTTCGGGTTTCAATGCCTCGTCCGGCCAGACGCCTTCGAAGTTCGTCGCGACTCAGACCAAACTCATCCTCCACCAGCAGGCCATACATCCAGTAGACATTCCGGGCCCAAGGTTCCTCCTTCGGCAGGCTCAACCCAGGGACATCTTGAAGCAGCGAGCTATAGAGCAGCGCATTGCTGCGCCGGCGCTCCACAAAGCCTTCCATCTGCTCGGTCTGTGCCAGCCCGACCGCTGCCTGCATGTTGGTCATCCGAAAACTGTAGCCGATGAATTTGTGCCAGAAATGGCGCTCGTGAGAAAAGGCATGGTCCCGCAGGGTACGTACGACCTCTGCCAATCGAGGATCGTTGGTGGTGACCATTCCCCCCTCGCCAGTGGTGATGATCTTGTTGGCATAGAAGCTAAAAGCCGCGGCATCGCCCAAGCTGCCCACCAAGCGCCCTTTGTATTCGGCCCCATGGGCCTCGGCAGCGTCCTCCACAACGTACAAGTTATGTTTATTTGCAATCTCTGACACCACATCCATATCGACAGGATGGCCATAGGTATGCACCACAATGATGGCCTTGGTGCGCTCGGTGATCTTGTCCTCGATCTGCCCGACATCCATGTTCCAAGTTCGACGCTCCGAATCGACGTATACCGGGCGTGCGCCGGTATACGATACAGCATAGGCGGTCGCGATCATGCTGAAAGTGGGAACGATCACCTCATCCCCAGGCCCCAGGCCCAGAGCCGCCATGATCAGATGCAGCGCTGCGGTCCCACTCACACAGGCGATGCCATGTTTGCAGCCTACCATGCGGCTGAAGCCCTGCTCGAAGAGGGGAATGTACTTGCCTGCCGACGAAATCCAATTGGTGTTCAGACAGTCCATCACGTAGCGGGTCTCATTTCCCCCCAAGGTTGGCTCGCAGACAGGAATGATTGTATGCCCAAGCTCCAACTCGGAGATTGGAATACGCGGGATTGAGATTTTCAGTTCCGGTTCGTGACCCGGTATGATCTTGCCCAGGTCACCCAAGTCTTCCGGTAAAAGCTCCACAGGTTGCAGCATTTTCTTCCTCCAACTCAAGAATTCTTGTGGCGGGGGGAATGGTCAGCGCCACCAGCCCACAGCCGCACTACAGTTAGTACGTATTTCCAGCCCCGCTGGATGTAGCCCAAGGGATTGGTCGCCGTCTTTGACTGCCCTTCCAAGCGGGGAACGCAATGGTAGGGAACCTCGCGAATGGAGAAACCAAGCCTTTGCGCTCGAGCCAGCAGATCAATGCAATACTCGCCATAATCTCCCCGTAGCTTGATGCTCTCGAACACACAGCGGTGTACTGCCATAAAGCCGCTGGTATAGTCCTTGACCCCCCAGCCCAGGAACAGTGACGCCCAGAGATTGATGGTCCGGCTGAAGAGCCGGCCTACAAGAGAATGGCCGATGTCCGCCCCGCCTCGCACGTAGCGCGAGCCTACAGCAATATCTGCCGCCCTTGTAGCTTCGAGCAAAGCGGGCAACACTTCAGGTGGCATGGAGAGATCGCAGTCCATCCAGGCGATTACCTCTCCCCGGGCAAGACCAATGCCCGCCATGAGTGCCGAGGTCAGACCCCGCTCTTTCTTGCGTCGAAGCAAGGTTACCCGCTGGTCCTCGCTGGCAATCTGCTCAACCACCTGCCACGTGCGGTCAGGGGAATCATCATCCACCACAATGATCTCCATCGGCTGCCCTACATTGGCCAGGATTCTCTCGATGAGCGGGCCGATGTTCTCCCGCTCGTCGTAGGTGGGTAGTACGACTGTTACCAAGTCCAGACTATTGCTCATTGGACATCGATCCCATCGATAACAACGCTATCCTGGCCCGAGGGCAAGAGCAACCGCTCCCCGGTCTGCGGGTCATAGACACCGACATGCAATTGATAGGTGCCAGCCGCCAGATCTAGCGGCAGTAGTAAACCCATCCGTCCGCTTGACTGCAGGGGAATGTCCTGCTGGGCATGGAGCTGCCCCTGCTCGGATATGAGATGGCTGAACGCCTTGTAGTTCAGGTCAGGTGCCGGGGGTTCGCGCCAGTGCAATCGCAGACGCAACACCTGCCCACCCTGAAGTGGATCCCCGTCCAGCTCTACACGATCCAGTATCACTTTGTCGCCAAAGTCAGCATTGGTATCCTCCATGCGAATCGCAGAAGGCGCTGCGCTTGCATAGTGTACAAGTCTTTGCTCAGGTCCAACCCACTCATCCGTCGTAGAGTAGCCGGTTTGACTCAGCCGTTGGCTGAGATAGACGTTCCAATCGGCACTCTGGCCACCTGCAAAATCGAGGAACAACCAGATACGTGAGTGGCTGCCCACAAAGCCTGCCCACTGCCCCTCGAATGCCTCAGGTCGGAATTCACCGTCGTCGCGCGTGTACAGGCGTACATCCTGCTCAGGCAAGAAAGGCGCCACCGCATCAAAGCCTTGCCTGCTAGTGACTACAACACCGTCGTCTGGCAGAGCAGCCGCACGGATACGATCCACCACAGACCGCTGGGGACTGTCGGCGTACCGTTGCTGGCCATAGTCACGGACAAAAGCCGCGGATCCAAAGCCTATTAGCACCAGTGTCGCCAGTACTAGGGGAATTGAGAGCCAACGCCGCACTTTTTCCCAGCGAGGACGGGGCAGAAAATGCATCACGGCCAGGAACTCTGGGACCAAGATCAGCATCAGTACAGTACGCGAGAGTACGGTAACCGCCAGCAGCCACTGGGCTTCGGGCAGGAGAAAGAAGAAGAATATACGCTCAACCACAGCGTTGACGGTGAGCAGGGTGGCGTAGGCCAATCCCCAGCCATTGGGCATGGCCAGTACCAGGAAAGGCAAGTACCATAAGAGAAACTGAGGGCTGTAGCCTTTGGAAAAAACCATAAAGAGGTTCAGGCTGAGTCCCACAAAGGCGACGATGCTCATCGGGTCGGCAGCCTGGCCCATGCCATTTATGACCGGATGCCTGAACTGCTCCAGCACGGAGCGCAGTCGAGACGGGGGCCTGTCCACCTTGGGCAGCTGCCAGGGCAACAGGTAAACAAGCAGATAGACCAGACCGGAGACTGCCAGCACCGCCGACCAGGGTAAAAACTCTGGACGCTGCCCACCTCCAGCTTGAGCGGGATCAAAACGGTTGCCGATCACCAGGCCATAGGAGTAGTAGCCGTCGAGCAACGCAAACACAGTCTCCCACGATGGCTGGGTCAAAAGCGCGCGCCATGAGGCGACAAAGAGCACCGAATTGGCCAAGTAGAAAGGCAAGTTGATGGCAACGATGGTCAGGCCCAGCACTATCAGAAAGCGCCACCGCCGGGCAAGCAGCTTGAACCCTACAGGCACGAGTACCAGGGGCAAGACCTTGACCATGGCCCCCAATCCGACGGCCAGCCCGCTGAGACCGGGTCGGTTTTTCAGGAGCAGGTACAGCCCCAGGAGCAAGAAGAAGAGCGAGGCACCGTCGAACCATCCGGCATGGACGAAGATTGGGCCAAAGAGTAGAGCATAGAAAGTGGCACTGCGCAGTGCCCTGCGCCGGCCCGGTCTGTCGCGGCCATACAGCCGCAGCCCCAACAGGTAGACCAGCGCCAGATTGCCTACAGCAAAGAGCGCCATGAGTGCGCCAAAGACCACGTAGAACCATAGTTGAGGATGGGGCGCGGGTGGCAGTAGTCGGCTGACCCAATAGGCCCCGACCGGCAGCCAGGGGAACAAGGGTGGATACTCTACCCAGTAGTGGATGTAGGGGAAGTAGCCGCTGTCCAGGCGTGAAGCCATCTCCTGGTAGTACCAGTAGTCCGAATAGTCACCGAACCGGCCGCCCGGTGCGAAAAAGATCAGCAGCATGCTCTGAAGGACAGCAAAAAGCGCTAGAAGCAGTACAAAATCCCGGTGGTTGTCATATCCCGCCCGAATCCGGTGCGGCCAGCCGCTGTCGATGGTTCGGGTTGCCGTGTTCGGAGAACGAGAATGCGTCATGGCCCATTACCTTGAGCAACGATGACCTCACCCAGGGCTACGTGATCGCCCAAGAGAACGCCGTCGTCAGTGGTAACCATCTGCCTTTCCATGCTGGCTGGTAGATAGAGCCCGGCGATGAGACTGTAGCGACCTGGCGCCACAGCCGTGGGCAAGGCCAGGCCGTAGTTGTCAACGATCACCTCACCGGGCTGCCACGTGGAGGTCGGGCGAAAACCTCCCACGGGAAGGCGGTCTAGCTGCATATGGAGTTTACCACCTTCGTCCAGCAGTTGAACAAAGACAGTGTAGTCCTGGTCCACCGGCCGCTCTGCCCGCCAGAACAGAGAGAAAGCCAACACATCACCAGGGTAGACCTCCAAAGGCGCGGTGGATGTACAGGGCACACTTTGGACGCCGTCGGGCGGGTCACTACAGGTAGGAGCGAAGCTTTCCAGCCACAGGTCATCCCCCAAGCGAAGATTCACGGGCGCCTCGAACGCCTGTCCAATGCCTCCAGCGGGCCACTCGTATTGCACCAAACGCATAGCAGGGCTCATCCACCAGCTTGCCACCCTGAAGGCGTTCTCGTCTAGCCAGCGCTCGGTGGTGCTTGCCGGATCGGCCTCTGGTGTCGTATCAAGCACGAGCCACAGCCGGTGGTGTTCTCTGCCCAGAGCAGCCAACTCTGCCCGTCGCTGGACTGAAACCGGCTCCTGGCGCGCCCAGCCCCAATAGACTGGAGCAGCCTTGTAGCGATCGAGTAACGAAGTCGTGTGTCCCAGATGATCGCCAAAGGGCAAAAGATCCACGATCATCACGTCCTCGTGATGGGCTGTCGCCAGCGCTTCCGAGAGCATTCCCCCGCCTGCCTGCCACTCGTTGGTGGGAGCTGGCAGGCGCACCAGCACCACCATAGAGACGAGCAACAACACAACACAGCCTGCCGACCAGAACAGGCGCGGCCCCTTCCGTTCTGTGGTTCTGGAGCCACGCCACCAGCCAAGCAATGCAGCCAGGCACAAAACCAGGGGCGAGAGAAGCCTGGGCCAATCTATCCCTTCGGCCAGGTCGCGCGCCCAGGCCAGATCCAACTGGCTGGCAGATCCCGCTCCAGCGATGGCATTGCGGAGCAAGGCCCAGTGCCCCAGGAGAGGGCTGAGTTCAACCTGAAAGTTGATCTGCCCACTGTCCAGGCCCCGCTGATAGAGCAGCAGAAGATACTGGTTAAAGTCCACCGCCACACCCAGGACCTGTACCAGCGAGCTGACGAGCGCCAGCAACGCCAGCAGAACTATGGCCCAGCGCCTGCCCGGGTACAAGGACCATTCCAGCACCGGCGCCAGAAAGAGGCAAAGAAAGGGCAAGCTCGGCACCATGAATCGCGGCCCCCAACTCCAGCCTCCCCACCACATGAACCAACCCGCATAGAGCAGAGGAAATGCGATGGCCACGCCCAGACTCAGGAGGGCAGTAGCCCTGTCACGTCGAAAGAGAGCCGGAATGCCGGCGAGTGCGGCTAGCAGGATAGGCGAGTATAGAAACAAGCCTTTCCCAGGACTGACTAGCAGGCCAGCCAGGCCGCGCCAGAGCGGTGTCGAAAAAGTCTCATCAGGGGCATAGCCCAGATCTAATGGGCTCCCGCTCCGGACCTGGTTGTAGGCAGCCAGTAGAAGACCAGCGCCAGCTATTGGCAACAGGAAAGCAATGGCAGAGGGCAACAGACTCATGGTCTTCTCAAAAAGTGTCTCGCCCTGCGGCTTTTTCGGTTGCTCCTGCTGGTTGGCCGCCCAAAAGGCGTAGAAAAAATAGAAGGGCCAGACAACAACGTTGGCAACTTTGGCGAGCAGAGCAATGCTGAGACCCAAGCCGGCCACAAAAGCATAGCGCAACTGAAACGACCGTCTGAAAGCCAGCAAACCCCACAGGCCGGCCAGCAGGCCCAGGGCAGTCAGCGGTTCGCTGAAAAAGTACTTGGCATAGGGCCAGGCCATGGTCCCCAGACCATAAGCCAGGGAGGTAAGTGCTGCGACCAGAGGACGATAGCCTAGCAATTGTATGCTCGAGTAGAGCAGCCAGGCGGTCAAGGCTGTAACCAAGGCATTCGCCAGCATCATGGCCCGGACAAGGCCAACCTCTGGCACATGCAGAGCTAGCCAGTAGAAAGGCGCCCCCAGCAAGGTCGAGCCTAATCCCTTCTTGGAGTATAGGTGCCCGTCGGGGCCAAGCTGTCCCTGGCTGGGCGTCCAAGCCAGCGACCACCGAATTTGGTCCGTGGTAACCCGGCCATGCTTGTCAAGGTTTTCGATCATGGCCGCGACCGAGACTTCGTCGATGGCGTGAAAGTTGCCGCTATAGCTGAGCAAGTAGACAGCCGTCAACAGCAAGAACAGCCAGAGGCCAGACCTGTTCCTCTGAATGGGGGAGCGAGCCCCCGGTGGGGGAGCGCTCTTTGAACCGGATTCCAGCGCGACCGCTCCGTTGTTCACTGGTTCGCCTCCACCAGGGGCAGATAGATGCGGAAGTTCATCTTGGGCAGGATTGGCAGTGGCGCAGGAGTACTCCTGGGGTGGATCACTACCTCAGCGATGGGGATACGATCGCCTACGACCTCGTTGCCCTGGGCATCGAACACGGACAAGCGGAGACCAGTAGGTTCATCGTACATCCCTGCCGTCAACAGATAGGTGCCAGGGTCCAGATCTGCGGGTAGGGGCACAAGATGCCGGTCCACAACCACTTCGCCCTGGACCCAGGTGTTTGGAGGACAGCAACCTTCGCCGGGCAGATCGTCGTGCTGGGCCACAGGGGGCGAAAGCCCACCGTCGCCCAAGTGTGTGAATACCTTGTACGGCTTGACGGTGGCCCCACGAGCCTGCCAATACAGAGTTACTCCGAGCTGGCCACCTGGCGCCGCCGAGGCTATGTCCAAGTCATAGCCCAACAGATCCACTTGCTGGCCCAATCGGTAGCGCAATGTATTTGCCATTGCAGGTAGCTCAAAATTGTGGGACCGATCAGGCAGTTCTGTGACCAAAAGACGGCCCAGTACTAGGCCGTCACCGGACCGGCGAGGCTGCCAGGGCAACAACCAATCGAGACCTTTGGGGCCGTCCGAGTCGCTGGAAGAAAGTGCCTGGCCCTGCGGATCCAGAACCTTTAGTCGTAGGTCATACTCACCCGGAGCAACCTGGCCAGGAAGGCTGAGTTGGTGTGGTCCACGCAGGAATTGCCCCGCCAGCCAAACGCTGGTTGGAGCAGCGTCTGCCACCAGCGGTCGCTTCCAGTTGGCCAAGACCTTGCCATCAGGCAATATCAACTCTAGCAGGAGTTCATAGTCGTCGGAAGGCGTATTCTGGACTTGCCAATACAGGTCCAACGCAACGGTACCGCCAGCCGGGGCTTCTGCGGAGGTGAGGTCAAAGCCCAAGAGATCAATCTCGTTGCCAAACCCCGCCTCCAAGGAATACTGAACCACAGGACGGGGGCCTGGCCGAATTTCTGCTTGCCCAAGTTCCATCACATGGACCGGCCCCAGGTCAACCCGTTGCCCGCTGCCTGCAGCCACCAACTCCCGGCCCTCATCGGGAGCGTACAGCGCCACCTGAAGCCGGTAGGAGCCCGGCGGTGTTCCCTTCGGTATCAATAAGGCATGCTGGTCCTGAACAAGGGCAGCCGGCTCCCAGGCATCGGTCGGGCACCAACCGCCACATGGCTCGCTCTGCCTCGTTGCCCAAACCTGGCTCTCGTCATCCACCAGGTAGAGGGAGACCCAGAGGGAAGAGTCTAGCTCCTCGGCTGCCTGCCAGCCAAACGCCAAACGGATTGCATCGCCAGCCGTAACTATGGGCGACGAGCTGTAAGCAGTCACCAGGCGAACTCTGTCCTCCCAAGCAACCGCTGGTTCTATGGTGAGCGGCTCCAGCGCATTCGTTGTGAAGTAGAGGGCAGCAGAGCCTCCACCTGCGAACCACTCCTTGTAGGCTTGGTAGGCATGCGATACCAGCCACTGTTCCACTCGTGACTCGGGATCCTCTGTCCAGGCTCCGATGGGACCCAGCCAGATACGGCCGCGCTGGCCGACGAGATTCCTCATCTTACTGTCCAACGCCTCATCCGGGAGCGTAGCGTATGCGGGGACATAGGCTGTTTCCAAATCACCCTGTGCGTAGTACTCCTCAAAGGGCCAGAATGCAGGCTGGTTCATGATGATGAGATCATCGGGTAGTGCACGGTCCTCGATATATGTCATGATCGCGCCAAACTCAAAACCAGGCTCGGCGTCCTGGCGGTATAGCCAATAGCCAGTGGTCGCACCCATGAGGATAAGCCCCGCCAGAAACAGAACCTGGCTCCTGCTACGCAAGACAAGCAGCCCGCAGGCCACCAGCGCGTATATGGCCGGCAAAAGATAGGCCAGGTGTCGATCTTGCAGCCAGTAGGGGATGGCCAGGGCAACCAGCCAGGGTACAAGCAGCCAGGCCAGCACAAAACGGCGCGAGCCCACCTGACTCACCGGATGGTTAGCCGGGGCAGGCAGCAGCGGCCAAAAGACCACCCCCAGCACAGCCAGCAGGGCCAGAGCCACATGCCCGGCGACCGGTGGCTCTGACAGTAGTCCACCTGCCGTGTGCATGACGCGCTGGCCCAGACTCGAGACACCTCCACCCTCACCAGTGACCACCTGCTCTAGCGCCTGTCGGAAACCCGGTGAGAACCCGAACCAGGCAGCAACCAGCAGAACGCAGGCGATCAGAACCACAAAGAGAAGGACAGCCTGTCTCCTATACTTTTTCCCACTCAGGAGAAGAAAGGCCAAGGGCACCAACAACATGAGGGAGAAATAGTAATGTACCACTATGCCCAGGATTGAAACCGCAAGGAACCCGAGCCACCAGCGGAGGCGTGAGGTTTCCAGACCACGGAGAAAGCAGATCAATAGCAACACCCCCAGCAAGGGGAGGAGGCTGTACATGCGCGCGTTCTGCGAGTGATCGATGTGGACGGCAGACAGGGCACAGACCAAGGCAACCAGCAGTCCAAAGGACTGTCCACCCCAGGAAGCCATGAACCGGTACAAGAGAGGGACAAGGAGGACACCGCAGAACAGGGAGAAAAAGCGAAGAGCAAACTCAGTCGTGCCTGTGGCGCGAGTCCAGGCGTGAAGCGAGAGATAGTACAGCGGGGGATGCTCGAAGGGCGTGTGCAGGGTATACTGAAGGATACCTGCCCATCCCTTCGCTGCTATGACAGTACTGAGCGCCTCATCGAACCAGAGTTCACCACGCCCCAAGCTATAGACACGCAGAAGAAAGGCCAGCAGGATGATGCCCAAAAGCGCCCAGCGCTGGCGCAGGTTCGCCGCTTGTCCACCCATCGGGTCCAGATTAGCTCCTCGGGCTGGACCGGGGCTTGCCCTCACGCCAGAGTTGCAGACGGAACCCCAGCATCTCCCGGAAGGCTCGGACGATGACGTTGACATTGGCTCCGGTCTGGCTACCGGCGACCCGAGGGCGATGGCTTACTGGCAATTCTACGAAATGATAGCCTGCCCTTTTGGCCCGCACCAGCCATTCAATGCTGAAAGTGGCCCCTCGAGAGGCAATGGTTGGGGCCAGTTCCTCTATGATCTCGCGGCGGAAAAGCTTGAAGGCACAATCCACATCGCGCACGGTATAACCGAACATGAATGTGCACAACATACTCCAACCTTTGCCATAGACGACCCTCATGAATGGGTCCCGGCGGGGAGCGCGGTAGCCAGCGATCAGATCGGCCTGACCCATCAGCGGCACAAATTGCTCCAACTCGCTCATCACAAACTGGCGATCAGCGTCCGTATAAAAGATCCAATCCTTTTCGGCACTCGTGAAGCCATTGAACACGGCAGCCCCAAATCCCTGGTTGACAGGATGCTGCACCAGCCGCAATTGCGGAATGCTTTGCATGAGGCGACGGGTGATGGCGGCAGTATCATCCGCACTGCCATCGTCCACGACAATGATCTCCCACCCCTTGTTCTCCGGGGCCCCATCAGACTCGGGAGCTCCTGAAGCACCATCGGAGTCCTGGACGCTTGCCTCCAACGCTGGCACGGCCTCAGCGATCATTGCTTCGATGTTTTCGGCCTCATTGTAGGCCGGCAATACAAGCGAAATGCTAGGCATGGCGAGATATACCCCTAATCATCCTTCTTTGTTCGTTTCCGCAGGAATCCACCCAGAAAGGCATCGGCGAACAGATTCGGTTTCTCGGGCATCTCTACCCCTTTGTCGCCCTCCCATTGACCCTGCTCACGATCGTGAAGCCACTTGGCCCTCTCCACCGCGGCAACTTCAAAGCGTCCGTTGAGCGCCTCGGCCTGGTCATCGACCAGACTCGCCCGGAACGAGGTCAGTGAGGTGATATAGGCATCGATCCAGCGCAGAATGTTGTCCCGATTGGTCAGGCATACGTCGCCAAAACCCGGCGGCTCGGTGGAGGCCAGTTGCGTGCTTACCTCAAAGGACGCTCCTGCTACCTTGCGCAGTTCCCGCCAGGAGGGCTGATGGATGACGGACTCCATCATGGCCAAAGACAAGAGCACGGGCAGGTGATCTACCGCGGCAACAAGGCCGTCGTGCTCAGCCGGATCAAAGTAGATGGGCTTCGCGCCCAAGATCATCACCAGGTCACTGACCAACTTGACCGCGGCAGGATCCGCGCTGGGCGAGGGGGTTAAGCAAAACAGGCCCTTCTGGAAAAGATCCGCGCGGGCCGCCTCCACACCTTGCTTTCCGGCATCAGTCGCGGCGATGATGGGGTCGCCACCCACGAAGTAGACGTTTTCGGGCAATGACTCGCTAGCCCAAGCCAACACCGGAGTCTTGAGTGAGCCCGTATCCATGACGACGCAGCCTGGTCGCAGATACTGACCGATGGCCTCCATCGTCGCCTGCATTTCGACCACCGGAGTGGCCAAGATAATCAAATCCGACTCCTCGCAAGCGGAGATGAGATTCCATTCCGCCTTGTCTACAACGCCCAGCTTTTTTGCCTTGCTGTTGACGCTCGGCTCTTTGTCATGTCCCACGACGGCTGAAGCGACGCCAGCCTCGCGCAGCGCAAGTCCAATAGAGCCACCGATCAGGCCCAGGCCCACAATCGCAATGCGTGGTTTGCTTGTACTCATGCTTTCTCCCTTTCCACAGGTGTTTGGTATTGGCTACTGGCGACTATAGAGGCATTATGATTTTCGAGCGACACGCTCCAGTTTCAGGTTTCAGGCTCTCAGCTTGCATTGTCAGCAGTCTGCAGCGCAGCCAGATCTGGATCCTCAACCTGGCCCGCTGCA
Source organism: uncultured Chloroflexia bacterium (assembly GCA_963700285.1). Classification (GTDB taxonomy): domain Bacteria; phylum Chloroflexota; class Anaerolineae; order JAAYZQ01; family JAAYZQ01; genus CAWANP01. The sequence goes on from CAVOXA010000014.1 coordinate 553,412, forward strand.
TCTTCGTGATGCTGGATCAGCGCCACCGTACGTGGTGAACAACCTGCTTTGCGCGCCAGTTCGGCCCCAATGGCGGCATGGCATTGCTGCACAAAAAACGGCCGCCGCCAGCTGCCAGGCAGATCTTTGGCAATCCGATCCAACAAGCCAGGTCTGAAAGCGCGCAAAAGTACAACGGCCACCCGGTGCCAGAGGCGCAGCGCGCCATCCTGCTGCCCCGTTTTCCCTGCATCATGCAGTAGCGCTGCCGCCAGGAGATCAGTATCAGTACGTCCCTGACCCTGCAGCGCGCGCACCACATTGAACGCGTGCTGGCGGTCATAGCCCGGCATCGCCTCAAAGAGACTTTGTGCCTCCGACGAAAGGTAGCGGGCTGGGAGTTCCAGCCCGTCTTTGTTCGGCCGGATCACAGCACGCAGCGCGTGTATGAACTGCTGGACACGATATGCAGCCGACACGCCCTATAAGCCTACAATCAGCGCTACCAGTGCGTTTCGTGCTGGCCCCAGAATACTGCCTATCGGACTAAAGGAACTGAACCAGCCCAGCGACAGCAGAGCCAGCAACAAGAACGGGCCGTAGGGAGCGATCTGATCCAGGGTATTCCCCAGCTCCACTGCCCACCTGCTACGGACGGTGCCAATGACACCCTGTATCACGTGGAATCCGTCGAGGGGCGGCAGGGGAATCAGATTGAACAGGGCCAGACCCACGTTCGTATAGACCATCGTCCACAAAAAAGCCACCAGCAAGCTGGGCAAAGACACGCCCAGGCGCAATGGGATGGCAAACAGCGTCGCCAAAACCAGGTTGGAAAAGGGACCAGCAGCCGAAGTCAGCCCCATCCCCACACGGGGGTTGCTCCGCAGGTTGTAGGGGTTGACTGGTACCGGCTTTCCCCATCCAATACCAAAACCACTGAAGGCCATGAATACGATCATCAATGCGCCAACCGGATCAAAGTGCACCAGCGGGTTCAACGTCATGCGGCCCAACCTGCGAGCAGTTGGATCACCAAGCTCGTAGGCCGACCAGGCATGAGAAAACTCGTGGAAGCTGATCGACAAAACCAGAGCCAGCAGAAAAAAAATCGTGCTTTGGAACTGCCCAAGCATCAGAATCTCCTCAGGGAATGGATCAGTGCGCGTTTGCCCTCACAGTTGCACCACTGCTGCACAGAGCCGCCTACTTCCCGATGGATAGCGGTCGATTATCGCACAGGTGGCAACATACGCAATACAAAGAGAGTGTTGCCCTGCCCCCTGTCTCATACCGGCGCATTATACCGTAAAAGGCAGGCAGCGACAAGTGTGCCATACGATGCGGGGTTGGGGAGTCACCCGGTTTGAGGATCTAGTGCCGCAGAAGATAGATCTCGTTCAAAGTGACAGGCAGCTATTTGTCCCAATTCTTCTCCAGCGCCTCAGGGTCATAGTCTCCCCATTTTACGTCAACTGACAGGGCCAGCCGCAGTGTATCAGCAAGGTTCGATTTGGAGACCGCCTCGTCGATGACAGCTTGCCTGCTCGATGCCGCATCTCCGGACGGCGAGCCGAGACTGGGTGTCACTGCCAGGATCCTCACCTCAACGACATCTGCCTTCCGGTATGGGATACGGTTGCCAGCCTGTTGGCCCGCTATCGCTTGGGCCAGCGGGGTGCCCGCACCGAGAAAGCCTGAGGCGAAATCGGCGTCGTTGTCAGGTACAACATCAACTGCCAAAGGTTCGCTTTCGCCTGACTCGGTAAGGAGTTCCATTTCCACACGAGTCCCAACCGCGACTCGAGTCTTGGCAACCTCTGGCTGCCCGTTCTTCTCATCGTACAAATGCTCTGTCATTGACGTCCTCCGAGAACGCCAGGCGGCCCCTCTTGTTGAAGGGTCATGTCGCTGCAGAGTGAGACAAAGACAGGAATCCAAATCCTCTGGACACGGTTCAAGTTCTGCAGTCCGAAGGGCTTGCATGATACCATGGGAGTGGTCCCGGTGCAAGCACGCCACCGGCAGCAAGCGAAAGAACCGACCCAGTACTAGACAGTGGCTCGATTGAGTTGGGGTACTCTAGCAGTCGTACTGGCCTCTGGCAGGCTGTCCAGCGGCTAGCGGTTGTAGGTTTCCTCATAAACAGCGAACCACTGGGGCAGGTCCGCCCAGCGCTCTTCCCGCTGCTGCTCGCGTTGCGCTTCTTCGTATGCCGACAGTCGCCGAAAGATCTCGGCCTGTACCCGCTGCGGATCGGGCACCCAATCGAAGTCCAGCCTGCCCTCGGCGCCGGCCGTATAGATGACTACCGTGCCATAGTTCAGAAGCGTGGCAATCGGGTTGGGGATCTCGAAGCTGACGTTCTGGATCCGGTCAAATTTGGTCTCTTTGGTCCGCCGCCTAAAGCCAGCCGGCAATGCCTCGATGTCGATAAGCAAGTCATTGGTGACAATGTACTGGTCATTGCCCCAGTCTACCCAGTTCCACCAGAACCAAAAGCTGGATCCCGCCAGGAGGAAGAACAGCAAAAGACCAACCAGCGGCGATGTGCCCTCCAGTACCCAGAAATAAGCCACAGCCGCCACCAGTGAGGCAGCCACAGCCAGGGAGGGAAGCCAGATGCGCCCCAGCAGCCGGATCCAGTGTTTCCGCCAGATGATGCGATCGTCCAGGGCCCTCTCCATCCAGAAGAACCGTCCCAACGTAGCGTCGTCAATACGCTGCCACATACTTGGACCGGATGGGGGCGGGTCCGGATCCAGGGCGAGCGACGGGACGGCCGGACGGGGGACCGTTGGTCGAATCCCCATCCGGATGCTCTTTTCCAGCTTGTCGCGGATCTTTCGCTGTATCTGAACCGTCTTGCCGGCCAGCGCCCGGTCCTTCTGCACAAAGATCTCATCGCGCACCGATTCTGGATTCAGTAGATAGTTGAAAGTCACACGTGAAGCGCCGATAGCCGCCGCCGTATCAATCACCAGGGTACCAAAGCCAAGGATATTTCCGACGAGATGGCGGTCTATGTTCATATTCTGGATCTTGTCCAACGGTGTCTCATCCCGCGTCTCTCGTATCAGCAAGGTCTTTTCGAGGTGAGCTACCCGCGCTGTAGTGACATAGTAGTAGTCATTCAGCCAATCAAGGAGAATCCATACGGACCACAAAAAGACCAGGCCAAGCAAGGCATAGCCGATGGGCCGTAGGCCGCCATCGCTCGTCCACAAGAACAGGGCGACGACAAAGAAAAAGAAGGGCAATACCAGCCTGCTGGTCAAACGGAACCAGTGACGCCGACGGCGCAGCACTACTTGCTCATCTGGGTCCAACCACGAGGGACGATCCAGCGTCCACCTGGCCCTGACCTCCTCCCTGGGCACCATCTTGTCGACGAGATCTGGACGCTGCTGCAGATACTGCTCCAAGTCACTGCGAGTCAGGTAGAACCAGTTGGCCTGGGTCGTGGCTTCGATGGTCACGTCACGGGCATCTCCCAGAAAGAGTGAAGACTCACCTACTGCGTTGCCCGCCTTGAGATAGGCCACGGGACGCTCCCTACCGTCCTCGTCACGGGCGCGCACAATGGCTTCACCTTCATACAGCATGTACAGGGTTGGGTCGACCTCACCCTGCCGGTAGAGGACATCCCCCGGCCGGTAGTGAGCCAGGCCCACGTAGCCTGCCAGGTGCTTCAGCTCCTCGTCGGTCAAGTCGGAGCAAATTCGGGTCCGGCGCAGGTGATCGAGAACATCATGTCGCTCAAGATGTTGCTCAAAACTCGGCTGGAGTTCTCGCAACCAGTCAAAAGCATCGGCATTCAGGCGAAAAAGGTGAACTTCTGAGGCTGCTTCAGCCGTTGCCCGGCGGATGGTGTTCCTCATCAGCGCATATCGCCCGAAGAAACTTCCAGCCGACAGGTACTTGGGCCAAGTTTGCCGGCCAGGGACGTTCCCCGAAGTGCGCTCAACCACCTGGCCTGTATCTATGATATAGAAGGCATCAGCCGGCTCGCCCTGCCGAAAGATGATCTGGCCGGCAGGGAACACCAAATGCCGTACCAGGTCAGCCACGTGAAAAAGCTGCTCCACTGTAAATCCGCCAAAGAGGGGAATGGCTAGTAGACGATTTACCACGCGGACTCGCCGCAGACGCTCCTCAAGCCTGGGATACATGGCAAGAAGCGTCTTGAAATCGTCGGCCCCGATCACCAGCGCTTGAACGTACTGGGTCGTCTTGGCAGTGGTTTGGCAGAGCGTGTCATCCATCAGCTGCCGGTGACCCACATAGTCCCCGGCCTGCGTTCTCCGGCGCTGGATGTCCGCGCCGGCAGCACCCTTGCCGACCTCCTGGACCCCACCTGCCTCAAGCAGGTAAAAAAGATCCGGTACTTCACCCTGCCGAAACAAAATTGTACCAGAGGGAAACGTATCTTCTCTGACAAAAAGACTGACCCGCCCGAGTTCGTCCTCAGAAAAGTCGTCAAAGATCCAGAACTGGCTCAGGCGCTCAGCGAAAGTTTTTTCAGCCATGTCTCCGCCCGTCTACACCTTGGACACAGTCCATTCCTAATCTGTATGTTACCATTTGAATCGCGCTTTGTCAAGCTGTATAAGTCAACAACCAGCGATTCTCGATATTACCAGACGTTGCCGGTTTCCAGTCCAGAGAACCGTCAGGCGAAAGTAGATCCTGCACCAGATTCCGCCGAGTACTCGGTTTTCGGAACCTGCCAGGCGTGCAGATGGTCCCGCGCTCAGCGTTGCTGAAAGTGACAAGCCCCTCCAATTGTGGTATACTGGCCCACTCGGAGGAAGCGGACCTTAGCAGCACCTGGTATGCGAGAGGAACCTGGAGATCATTGCAGGCACAGTATGAGTGAAGCCAAGATCAGATGCAGCGTAGGCATCACAGCCTACAACGAAGAAGCGAATATCGGCCGGCTGTTGCAGGCGATGCTCGACCAGCGGCTGTACGAGGTCGAGATCACCGAGATCATTGTCGTCGCCTCGGGCTGTACCGACCGCACCGAAGAGATCGTTCGGGAGTACATGGCTCAAGACCCCCGCATCCAGCTCTATGTCCAGGAACAGCGCGAGGGCAAGACGTCGGCCATCAATGTCTTTCTGGCCCATGCCCGGGAAAAGATCTGCGTGCTGGAGAGCGGCGACACGCTGCCCCGCGAGGACACCATCGAGAAGATGGTGCGCATGTTCCGGGATCCTGGCGTGGGCATGACCGGCGCCCAGAAGGTGGCCGTCAATACGCCCGATCACGTCGTAGGCGTGCTGTCTCACCTGCGGCTCAAAATGGAGCACCAGCTCTGCCTCGAGATCCCGCGCCTGGGCGAACTGATTGCCTTCCGCAAGGTATTCGACCAGATCCCGCCCGACGTGGCGATGGACGAAGCTTTTGTCGAGGCTTTTATCATCCGCCGCGGTATGCAGGTCCGCTACGCTCCCGACGCTGTGGTCTACAACATGGGTCCAGAAACGGTCGGTGACTTCGTCAAGCAGCGGCGCCGCAACTATGCCGGGCATCTCTATCTGAAGGACAAGTACGGCTACAAGGTCTCCAGCCTGCAGAACACGCGCGTGCTGCGCCTCGCCCTGGAAGAGGTATGGGGGGCGATCCGGCTGGTGGGCACACTCGGGCTCTTGGGCTCGCTGGAGATCTACTCCCGGATCCTGGGCACCTGGGACTATCGCGTCCGGAAGAAGAAGCACGTCGTCTGGGATATGGCCTGGACCACCAAGGATCCCGGCCAGGGCGTAGAACAACAGGAAACCACTCTTGAGCCAAGATAACCCCTGGAAGGACCGGCTGCTCACGGTACTCAAAGTGGCGATCAGCCTGGGACTGATCGCCTATATCTTTTACCAGCCCACGATCCGTGATGCTGACTGGGGCGCCATTCTGGCTGATTTCCGACCATGGCCCTGGCTGGTAGCACTGGCCATCTATTTCGTGGCCATCGGCTTTAAGGTGCTCAAATGGCGGTATTTGCTCCGAACCCTCGACGTGGACGTTCCCTACCTGAGCCTGTACCGGCACAATCTGGTTGGCCTCTTTTTTGCCAACTTACCCTGGAGTATGATCGGCGGTGACATTGCCCGGGGCTGGGACCTGGCCCGCCAGACCGAGGGCAAGGGCAGCCAGGTCGCCGTGTCGGTGTTCGTCGATCGCCTGGTCGGCATGGCGGCCTATCTCATCGCGGCGGTGCTGGGTTTGGCCTATGCCGTGGTTGTCATGGGCCGCTCAGACCTCACCTGGCTGCTCACTGCCCTGGCCCTGCTTCTCATGGTTGCGGCCATGGGTTTTGCCGTGCTGATGAGCCAGCGCCTGCGCCTCCTGGTAGAACGCATCTTTGGCCTGGGCCCGTTGCGCCGGTTCTTGTCCCTCTACCAGAAGCTGTCCGACTCGGTGCAGGTCTACCGAAACCACAAGCGCGCGCTGGCTGTGGCACTGGGCATTGGGCTGGCCATCGTGGCTACCACCTGTGTTGTGAACTATGTGGCCGCGAGGTCTGCTGGGGTCGATATCGCTCTGCAATGGGTGTTCGTACTCACCCCCCTCACTGCCATAGCACCACTTCCTACCTTCTATCGCCTCGGGCCTCGGCTGGAACCAGGGGGTGTTCATCGTCCTGTATTACGAGTTGGCGGGCGCGGTACCAGACCCGGCATCCGCTCTGGCCATGTCGCTGGCCATGCAGGGCATCATCATTGTAGCCAGCCTGCCTGGCGCCGTCCTTTGGTGGCAGAAACGCCAACCCCCTACTACGGAGCAGGTCACCGCCAGCGGCGGCTGAGTAGCCGGTCTGCCAAGCCGAGGGTCGCTGGTGCTGGAGGGCATTTCGGCCCTGCCTATCGGCGGTACCAAACAAGACCTCCTAACGTACCCACTCGACAGCTGAAGAGTGACCTACCTCATCATTGCCGGGCTTGTGTACAGCGTGGGTAATCCGCGAGCAACGACAGTTTGACAAATCTCCCAATCTCAGTATAATCATTTCGACGCATATCAAAATGATTCGAGGCGAGACATGGAACCCGAAGAAATGAACAGGACAGAATTCCTGCTAGAGTTCTTCAAAGTTATGGCTGACGAGAAGCGGCTGCAGATCATTGGCCTGCTGGCCCAACAGGACTATTCGGTCGAGGAACTGGCCGCCATCCTCGACCTGAGTTCGGCCACCGTCTCGCACCACCTTCAACGCCTGGTCAAGGCGGAGCTGGTACAGGCAAGGGCTGATCAGCACTACCACGTCTACTCCCTCAAGCTTCAGACCTTGCGGGATATGTCGCAGCAGATCCTGTCCCAGGACACGCTTCAGGAGACAACTGAAGATCTGGACCTGGATGCCTATGACCGCAAGGTCCTGCGGGACTTTATGCAGGAGGGCCGGCTCAAGCGAATCCCTCGCCAGTGGAAAAAGCGGGAGGTGATCCTGCGCTACCTGGCGGAACGGTTTGAGCCCGATCGCAGGTACTCTGAGCGGGAAGTAAACGACATCATCAGTCAAACCCACGAGGACTATGCAACCTTCCGGCGCGGGCTGATTGACGGCAGGTACATGGCCCGCGAGCGCGAGATCTACTGGCGCATCGTGTAGCAACAAGTGGGCCGGGACGTCAAGCCGCTGGACCCGTTCAACCGGGCTTTGCGGCCCGGCCAGCGTTCACGGCCTGACCGTCCGGCCACGGCCTGTCAGCTAGTGCCCTGCCGGGTAGCAAGCACCAGCAGGTCTGAAGACCACCTGCCAAATAGCTCCAGGTCATGGCTCCCGAAAAATGCCAGGTCACCGGCGGGGACGTTGTATGCGTTCCCCTGCGCCAATCCAAGGCTGCGCACCAGGTAGTCAGCCGCAGCAGCCAGGCGCTCGGCGCCCACGGCCAGCATGGCGGGCGACCGATCCACGCCCAATACCTTGAGGCCCTGCCGTGCTAGCCCCAAGCTCACTTCGGGCTTTACGACGCGCTCCATTCCACCCAGCAGATCTACTGCCCGGCGGACTAGGTATTGTACCTGTTCGACAACGTATCCAGCACACCGAACCAGCGCCACACGCTTGTCCACGGTGTATCCTCCCATAACAAACCCCGCCGCACACCACACGTTCGGCGGGGTCAGCACAAGCAACACTTTGGGTCAACCCTTGGTGACTCGGGCTAGGACAGGGTAGCCCTCACAGTACCGGCAGCCGCAGCCAGGGCTTGGTCCACCAGCTCTCCCTGGGAGCCGCCGCCCTGGGCGAAATTGGGCCGGCCGCCGCCCTGGCCACCGATCGCTTCGCATGCCTGCCGCACAAGGGCACCCATGTTCGCGTCCAGGTCTTTGGAGCAAGCAAAGGTGAAATAGCTCTTTTCGCCCTGCTGGCCCCGACTCGCCAACAGGGCAACCGTCCCTGGCTGAGCGACCAGCCTCTGGGCCAGATGCTTGAGATCGTCCAGGCTGCGGCCATCATAGAGTCCCTGGACGATACGGACGTCTCCCGCAAGTTCTCCCGGGCCGGGTTGTTCCAACTGTAGAGGCTTTGCCTGATGCCAAAGCGCCGTCGATTCAGCATCCAAGCGCGCATCACGGGAGTGACGCAGAGCCCGACGGGTCTCCTTGAGTTCATCGCTCAAGCGGTGGATGGCATCAAGCAGCTCCCAATGCCCGACGGTGAACTCTTGGGCCAGCTCCATCACGGTGGCATTCTTGGCCTGATAGTCGGCCAACGCCCGCCCTCCGCACAGGAACTCGACGCGGGTTTCGGTACCGCGCCGCTCGCTGCGCGTGATCTTGATGAGACCAACCTCACCCGTACGGCGGACGTGGGTTCCGCCGCAGGCAGAACAATCAAAGAGGGCAGTCGATGCCGAGTACGGATCGCCGCCGTCGATTTCGACGACGCGCACCGGGCCACCATGGACCAGGGGTTTTCGCAAGGGCAGTGAGGCTATCTCTTCATCGGGCACGAACCGGGCCATTGCGCGCCGGTTCTCGAAGACGATGGCGTTGGCCAAAAGCTCAACGAGAGCCAGTTCATCGCTGGAAAGGGGGGCACGATCGAGGTCCAAGGTGGCATATTCGTTCGACAAGTGAAAACCGACCGTGTTGGCCCCCAACTCCTGGACAAAGGCCGCGGATAGAATGTGCTGGCCCGTGTGCTGCTGCATCAAGTCAAAGCGACGGCCCCAGTCAATGGCTCCTTCAAGCGGGCCAGTCCCCAGTGATTGGGAGATGACGTGGACCACGGCACCATCGGACTCTCGCTCAAGCACGTAAACGACCTGGACCTCGCCTAGCATACCAGTATCATGTGGTTGGCCGCCGCCCGTAGGATAAAAAGCCGACCGGTCCAGTACAACTGCCGGATCTCCATTCCACTGGAGCTGCTCTATCACGTAGGCAGAGAAGCCAGTCTGATATGGATCGTCATAATAGAGACGCTCTGTCATGCGCGACTCCTCCGGCGCCGGGGAGTACCACCTTTCGGTGCCGGTTTTTCAGTTGCCAGAAGTACAGCAATCGCTGCAACAATCACAGCCAGGACTGCAGCCATCAGCGCCCAGGTCCAGGGCGGGTGGATGCCGAAAAGCGGTGCCACCGTCCAGGCCATCCATAGCGCCAAGCCCACAAACACAAGCCCAGTGGCAAACTTGATGGTCGAGGTGTGGCGATTGAGGAATTGCCCAAGTTGCTGGGATGTTGTACCAAAGTAGCTCAGGGCAAAGACGACGATCAGGGGCAGGATGAACATCAGGCAATAGAGAACCAGGTAGACAAAGGCCTGAGAAGCCAGCTCGGGAACGCTCAAGACGAACATGATGGTCGGAAGATAGACCTGTCCGGTACAGGCCAGCTCTAGCAAAGATACCACGAACCCGGTGAAAAATGCCATGGCCACAAAGGCACGGACCTGAGAACCCTCGCGGATCACCTTGTTGATACGACGTCGCAGGTTCATGGGCAGCTTGAGCGCCATCTCGGAGGCCTCACCCTCGCGCACTTTGAAATAGTCGCGGAAGGTCAGGATGGCCAGCACTACGCACATCACTGCGGTGAGCAGGTACACCCAACGCCCCAGTGCCGTGAAAAAGCCGAGGGACTGTACGATCTTTAGCAACCCTACACCAACGAGCAAGTAGGTCAGGAAAACCCCCAGCGCGAAGGCGATGCCCACGAACAAGATGTCGCGCCCCCGACGGCCGGTGAAAGTCAGGTAGGAGATGAAAAAGATCAGCGTAGCAAAGGCACAAGGGTTGAGCCCATCTATGAGACCCGCACCGAGCACTGTGAGGGCGCCAAAGGATCGAAAGCGCTCCACCAAGCTCTGCTCCGCCTGGGACGCATCAAAATCATCCCAGGTGCGTTCTGCACCGGTCTGGGAGTACTGGCCCACCGTGGCCATCAGATTGTTGAGGGTGGCATCCGTGCCGATCAGGACATCCTGTCCGACAAAGAGCATGGGTGTGGAGAGGCGCTTTGCCTCCGGAACACCATACTTTTCGCTCATCCACTCGTTGAGCGTTTTGCTCTCTGCTTCCTCCATGGAAAAGCTTTCCACAACAAGCTGAGGGTACTGGCTCTCCACAACCTTTAGATCGTAGCTGGTACGCGCGCATTCCTGGCAGCCGGCCTGCTCAAAGTAGGCCATATAGATGGGCTTCTCGTCGTTCGCCGTTGCCTCAGCCATCGCCTCGGTTGTCGCAGTTGGCTCCTCGCGGACAAGGCTGTCTACCAAATCCTCCCACTGTGGCAGACTAACACCCCCCTGGCCCACGTACCCCTCAACCAACTGGGGCAGCTGCGACTGTATCGCCGGGAGGCCGGTCAGAATCTGCCCGCCGACTACGATCTGTGGCGTACCTGGCGCAGGTCCATCGATGCCTAGCGCGGTATTGAGTTCGGCTAGCTTTTGCGCATTCTCAGTTTGCGTGACGTCCGCAGCGTAGGGCTGGAGCCCGCCATATTCCAGGGCCAGGTCGGCGATCAGGTTGTTCAAGGCCTCAAAATCAGCGTGATTCGGATCGTAAAAGACCAGCATCTGCACCGCTGGCTCCGGTGTCGGCAATACCACTTCTGGTAGATCGTCCAACGAGGGGTAATCGACGCCGCCCTGGGCCAGATATTCATCGATATAGGTCTCCAGCTTGCCGGGAATATCTACCGAGCCCACCAGCACTTTGTCGCCGATGACCAAGGCTGGCACCGCCCCCTGGCTTTCTTCCGGCACACCCAGCTTCATCTCTAGACCCAACAGGGTCAGGTACTTGTCGGTATCGCTCCAGACCTCAATATACTGATACTCTACCTGGTCGCCGTACTTTTCATAGACCCCAGGCAGATAATCATCCATGACATCGTGGCAGTGAGGGCAGCTTTCCCCATAGAAAAGGAGGAACCGTACCACAGGCTGTTCCGCTTCGACCGTGCTATCCTGCGCTAGGGCCGTTGGGGCACCCACCAGGCACAGAACGAACATTCCCAGCGCAACGGTGAGCACCCACAAAGACGCCACCGCGTTCTTTCTCATCTGTGTCAACCTCTCCATTAGGGCTTGGATACAGACTCCGGGGCAGCCGCCGGACCGGAGCAGGCAAGATTATAGCACAAGCTTGCTACTTTCTCCAAGGCCGGACAAGATGTGGGCAGACATGCCGCTAACCGGTTGACCGATGGATGGGGTTGCGATGCCTCCTCCCTTTTTCTTGTGGGGGGAAGCTATGATATAATGGCGCCTGGCCCGGAATGGACCACGAGCTGGATAGGGAGCGTGTGGCTCCCGTGGCGTGAGGAGAATCAGAAATGATAGCAGAAGAACTGTTGGCCCAGATCGAGATCTTTCGCCAGGTGCCGGAGGACATTGGTCGTGAAATCCGGGAGAAAGCAGAGATAGCCCCATACGCGCCAGGTGAGATTATTGTTCCGGCCGGCCAACCCTTTACCTTTTTCGGTGTTCTGCTGCAGGGACAGGCCGATGCCTACTTGCCCGAGCAAGAGGCGGAACCACGTAGCATAGAGACCTTTAGAGTCGGCTCGACCGTGGGCGAGATGTCACTTTTGACCGGTCAGAATGCGCCGGTGGACGTGATCGCCACCACACCCTGCCGGGTGCTGCTTGTTCCCGTAGATCTTTTCCACCACTGGGTGCAGGCCGATCCCACCTCATTGCAGACCTTTTCCAGGTCTGTCGCCCGGCGCAGTGTTCTGGTTGAGAAAGGGCTGCAGGTACAGACCCAATCGGCGGCCGAGCTGGATGCGGTCCAAGATCCCTATGGTCTGAGCCTAACACCCGACGAACCGCAGAAACTCCTCGTCATCAACCTACGAACCGGTAGCCTCAAATACCGCTACTTTGACACGGAAGACGAAGCCAGGAATGTCGAGGGGCAGGTAGAATGGATCGGCGAGCCCCGCGCCCTGCAAAGCCACACCACGGCCAGCGGAGAACATACTTTTGCGCTAGGTCAAGTTGACCACCGCGAGGCCCTTGACATAGCGCTGCAGCGGCTGGTAGGTCTCGAGCCAGGTGGCCCGGAAAGCTTGGCTGAAATCACGGCTGTGGGCCACCGGGTCGTGCATGGTGGCGAAAAGTACTCCAGCCCCGTGGTAATTGACAGAGAGGTACTCACAGACATCCGCAGTTATGCGCATTTGGCCCCTCTTCACAACGCCATGCACGCCCTGGGCATCGAGTGGTGTCAGGAAATCTTGCCCGATGTGAGGCACATCGCTGTCTTTGATACTGCATTCCACCAGACGATGCCGCCCTATGCCTATCGATACGCGCTACCCGAGGAGCTGTATGAAAAGGATGGCATCCGCCGCTACGGGTTCCACGGAACGTCGCATCAATACGTGGCATTGATGGCAGCAACCCACTTGAGGAAGCGGTTCTCTCGGCTCAAGATCATCACCTGCCATCTGGGCGAGGGCGCGTCGGCCTGCGCCATTGACCATGGCCGGTCGATCGATACCAGCATGGGCCTCACCCCTCTCGAAGGATTGGTGATGGTCACCCGATCTGGAGATATCGATCCCGCCGTGGTTACTTATCTGATGCGCAAGGGGTTATCGGCCGACGAAATAGAGCACCTTCTTCTGCGCGAAAGCGGTTTGAAGGGCCTCTCAAACCTATCTGGCGACACGCGCGAGATCCCCGATGCCGCCAATGCGGGCGACCCCAAGGCCATGCTTGCCGCCGAGACCTTTGCCTACCGTCTGCGCAAGTACATTGGCGGCTACTATGCGGCGCTGGGCGGATTGGATGTCCTGGTATTCACTGGGGGGATCGGTGAGAACGCTGCCGGGATACGGTCCATGGCCTGCACCGATCTCTGGGGGCTGGGGATCTTGATAGACGCTGTCAAGAATCGGGCCGTTCGCGATGCGAGCGAGGGGGTCGTGGACATCTCACACCCTGACTCAAAGGTCAAGGTGCTGATCATTCACTCTGATGCATCACGCATGATCGCCCGCGAGACAATCCGCGTCCTGGGCTACGAAGCGATTACCAGACAGCTGCAGGCCAGCCAGATCCCCATTCCTATCGGAGTTTCTGCCCACCACGTCCACCTTAGCCAGGAGCACGCAGAGCAGTTGTTTGGAAAGGGCCACCAGCTCACCCCTCACGTGCCTTTGTCGCAGCCCGGCCAGTATGCCGCCCAGCAATCTGTGCGGCTCACAGGCCCACGGGGCAGCATTGACCGGGTACGCGTGCTAGGCCCCGTACGCAAGGAAAGCCAGGTGGAGGTCTCGCGTACAGAAGGGTTTCGTCTCGGCATCCACGCCCCGATCCGCATGTCGGGTGACCTCGATGGGACACCGGGGCTCATGCTGGAAGGGCCCGCCGGCCAGGTCGAGATCGAGAACGGCGTCATCTATGCCCAAAGACACCTACACATGACGCCTACGGATGCTCGAAAGCTGGGGCTAGAAAACCACGACGTCGTTCGCCTGCGTGTGGAAGGCGAACGCGAGCTGATCTTTGGCGACGTGGCTGTGCGTGTCTCTCCCAAATTCCAACTGGAATTCCACCTGGACACCGACGAAGCTAATGCTGCCGAACTCAACACCGGAGATGTGGCTTACCTGGACGGTATCCAGAAACGGGGGAACCGGGGATAGCTCCGGACTTGTTCCCTATCCACGGCCCCAACTGTCGTTGTCAAACAACACCAAAGCTGTTATAATGAGCGCCGATTCTGGGTTTGAGATTGGCTAGCGGGTGATTGGACGATGGGTGAACTGGGAGAGCGGCTGCGTGCCGCACGCGAAGAGAAGAAAATGTCACTGGATGAGGTCGCAGTCGCGACCAAGATTCCGCTGAACTATCTGGAGGCTCTAGAAAACGAATCATTCGATTCTTTCACCAGCGATCTACATGCCCGGGGTTTTCTGCGGAACTATGCCTCCTACCTGGGCTTTGATCCGGATGAAACTGTGGACCTGCACGAGCGAGGTCCAAGCGATCCCAAACGAAAAAACCCGCGCGTCAAACAAGAGCCGGTCGCGAAAACCATGGAAAGAGGCCGCAGAGGGCGATCCTTTTTCGTTGCTGATGCCCTGCTGGCCCTGGTCGTGGTCTCTGTCTTGGGGCTGGTTGGATTTTCTGTATACCAGCGCCAGAACCCCGAGGTGGTCACCCCAACGCCCGGCCCGCCCCCCACGCCCACAGTCACACCCATGCCCATCTATGAAGGCACGGCGTACCAGATGGACGTCTACTTGAACTACGCTGAACATCGGCTGTCCGTACAGCAGCAGATCGACTATACCAATGCCACCAGCGAAACGCTGCCTAATCTAATCCTCAACGTCCATCCGAATCGGGGCAAGAACATCTTTGAACTAAATGACATCAAGGTGGACATGGGCGACGGAGAGTTGGTTGAGCCTGAGGTTTTCCCCCTGGACGTGACCCTACGGGTGGAACTGCCCACCGAGATCAAACCCAATGAACACGTGGCCCTCTACCTGGACTATACCCTCGACCTGCCCAAGATCAACCCGGATGAGGAATTCAGCAGTGGCGGCTTTGGCTATTCCCAGCGTGCCGTGAGCCTGGGCAATTGGTACCCTGTTCTGGCTCCCTACCGTGAGGACAAGGGCTGGTACGGGCTGACCCACTTTCCTGTAGGCGACCCATACATCACGGAGGTGGCCGACTATAGCGTGAACATCACCACCACGGAGGACATTGTCATCGCCGGCACCGGTCAGGAGAGGCGCACAGACGGTCAGTGGCACTATGAGGCCGAACAGGCCCGCTCATTTGCATTTGCCGCCAGCGACAAATACCTGGAATCGAGCGACCGGGTTGGCAAAGTCACCGTGCACTCTTATTATTTCCCCACAAATGAGGAGTCGGGCCAGGTCGCCCTCGAAACGGCGGGCCGGGCGCTGGAGCTGTACTCCGAGCTGTACGGCCCCTATCCATACTCTGACTACCGCATCGCAGAGACCGAGTTCGCCGGGGGCATGGAGTTCTCTGGTCTCACCTTCATCGGCTCGGTATTCTATGACGAATATGATGGCACGAACCGTACACCGCTCATCCCGCTGGCCGCTCACGAGGTTTCTCACCAGTGGTTTTTCGATCTTGTCGGAAACGACCAGGTGACGGAACCCTGGCTTGACGAAGCGCTGGCCGAATACAGTGCTTTCCTTTACTACGAACGGTATCTACCGGACGACACCGACTGGTGGTGGAACTATGCTGTTGAACAATGGGCACCTACGGGCATCATTGACGCACGCATTCACGAGTTTCGCAACAACCGCGACTATTTGGATGCCGTCTACCGGCGCGGCGCCCAGTTCGTCCAGGATCTTAGGACAACCATGGGCGATCCTGCGTTCTTTGCTTTTTTGCAGGAGTACCAGCGCCGCAACGCGCATCGCCTGGTCAAATCGCGGGAATTCTTTTCCCTGGTCCAAGAGTTCACGACTGCCGATCTGGTGCCACTCCAAGAGGAGTACTTTCGCCAGAGGATAATTCCCTAACCCGATGAACCGGATCACGCTCAGCGGCCTGTTGGGCGGCCTGCTCGTGGTGATGGGAGTCGTCGCCATCGCCGCCAGCAGCACCAATCTGGCCCTGCCCGGGAACACTGTCGCCCCAACCAGCAGGTCTGTTCTGCCTGCCAGTATCACCGTCTCGGCACCCGCCAAGATAGTGGTCGTCGCTACCTCGCCTGCATCGACGGCTGCGCTGGTATCACCAAGCAGCATTTCCACGCCCGTGGCTGCGCCTGCCCTAGCGGAACATCCCACAGCCTCACCGGCTGCAAACGCGCCTACACCTGGCATCATACTATCGCCCAGACCGACGGGCGTCTCCATCACCCCTGCAGTGGAAACCTTGCCGACAGAAACGTCCAGTTCCATGCCTATTGCTGGCGCCGGACAGGTCATCGGCCAATCAGTACAGGGACGCGACATCATTGCGCACCGCGCCGGCAATGGTCCGCTCAAAGTGGTGCTGGTGGGCAACATCCACGGCGCCTATGAGGCCAACACCCATATCCTGGTTCAGCAGCTTCTGGCCCATTTCCAGGCTCATCCGGAACAGGTACCCCCGCGCGTTAGTCTGTGGTTCATCCCGACAATGAACCCCGATGGGTTGGCAACAGGCCACCGTTGGAACGCCAACGATGTGGATCTGAACCGCAACGCTGATACCGACCTGGATGGCTGCGCCGGAAACGATTGGTCGCCTGATACAGTGGGTCGCGAAGGAACCTATCCTGGCGCCGGTGGGCCATTTCCGTTCTCCGAACCCGAAACGCGCGCTGTACGAGACTTTATGAAAGATGCCTGGGTGGCAGTCTCCTATCACAGTGCGGCAGGGGCCATTTACGCGGATGCCTGCCAGCGTCACGCGCCCACGGCCCGACTGGCGCAGGTGTTGTCGGAAGGCAGCGGCTACCCAGTTCCAGCGAGTGGCTGGTCGGGCTACCCGATCACCGGCGACCTAGGGGACTTTTTGGCGGGCGAAGGGGTGGCTGCCGTCACCGTTGAGCTGACCGATCACGAGGAGCCAGAGTTTGAACGCAACCTTGCCGGCGTCCAGGCGATCTTGTCTTCTGTAGACGAGATCTTGGACACGGAGGCGGCAACTGCAGGGGCCGAACATGTCTGGCTCGACGAGCACAACACCGGCCTGTGGCGCTATGCTCCAGGCAGCTTTGTCCATCCCCTGGCCCTTGAAGTGTTAGGCGACACAGCCTACCTCCTTGATGGCGGGCGGGTACTTGCTCTGGAGCTGAGCCAGCCCACGGAACCACATCTGCTTTTGTCGCCTGGTGATGCTGTGGAGACTGTACCAGTGATAGAGCCGCTGGATCTGGCCAGCGACGGGGCCAGCCTGCTGGTCCTGGACCGGGCAGGTGATGTCTATCGATACGATCCTGCAGCCCGAAACTGGACGGTAGAACGCTATGACCGGCCCTCAGGAAGCTCGTATGACCACTACTTTGTAGCCCTGTCTGCCAGCGAGGATACCAGCTACCTGTTAGAGACGAGCCACGAGCAAGTGCTGCGCTTCAAACCTGGCCAAAAGGGAGCGGCATTGATCCAACTGCCCCTCAGCCGCGACGTGGACCTGAGTACCATCGGTGACTCTGTCTATGTCCTGAACCGTGCCCTCAACGCTCCCAATGGCGATCTCTACCTCTTTGCGAACGGACGTCGCGCCAACGCTTTCCAACCCAACGTGGAACTCTTGCACCCGCGCCAGGTACTGGCCACCGAGGCAGCGGTATACGTGCTGGATCGCGCCGGGCGCCGCGTCCTGGCCCTGGATCCAGATTCCGGGGAACTGCTCGCCGTGCATCAGTTTAGCGACAGGCGTGAGGTCAGCGCCATGTGGGCGGACCCGGACGGCAAGCGACTTGTCCTGGCTGGACAAGATGCTGGGCAGGGCGCCCTGCATTTCTATAACGACCCAGCGCGCAGTGCCAGCATCGAGGGCGGTCCGGTCCTGGAGGGCCCCCAGCCCCATGACCTGCGCCTGCTGGAGGGTCAGCGCGGTCTCCGGATGCCCATCCTGGATGCCCGGGTAACGAGCCGCGACTTTCAAATGCCCGGCGCGCCACGCCACTACCGGCTGGGCGTGCACGAGGGAATCGACGTCTATGGCAACACGGCCGGCGTCGGCGTGGACCGCAGCACCAAGGTCCGGGCTGTAGCTGATGGTACCGTTATTCGCGCTTTGACAGAGTATGAGCCACTCACGGCCGATCAGTCCGATGCCTGGGCCGCCAGGAGCCGAGGCCTGGGCTACACTCCACCGGAGGTACTGGATGGCTATCGCGGTATGCAGGTCTGGATCGACCATGGCGACAAGGTAGTCTCGCGCTACGCCCACCTGGGCAGCATCGTACAAGGTATTGAGGAGGGAGCAGCCGTGGCTGGGGGCCAAGTGATTGGCACGGTTGGTAATTCGGGAACGCCAGGCTCGGTACAGAGCCAGACCTACGATGTGCACCTGCATTTCGAACTGTGGGTGGATGGCCACTACATCGGGCAATTCCTGCGTCCCATCGAGGCCAGGGAGTGGTTGGAGAGGATACTGCGATGACCTTCAAGCGACTGCTGATGCTTTTCGCGGCCCTCATCGTCCTGATCGCGGCCGTGGTAGGCTGGACCAACTACCAGCGGATCCGCGCAGACTATGACACCTATCGCACGCTCATACAAACCGGGATCCGTATCGCCGATGTTCCGGCGGGTGGCCTCACGCCAGAGGAAGCCCGAGCCCAGGTAGCAGCCCAAGTAGCAGCACCATACTACCGCGACTTTTCTCTTTCCTACCTAGATGAGACGATGACCCTATCGCCAGGTAGCGACCTGAGTCTGGACATCCCGGTTGGCGAAATGGTGGATGAAGCTGTCACTGCCAGCCATAAATATGATTACTGGGAGGGGTTCAAACTTTGGGTTCAAGACGAGACGATCCCACTGGACTTGGACGTACCCTTGCGGATGGCATTTGACGAAGCAGCCGCTGCCCGTTACCTGGACGGGGTGGCCGGTAGACTGGACATTGCCGCCGTCGAACCGATGTTAGATGTACAAACCTCGACCTTCATACCCGGCCGGGAAGGCCGCCGCCTGGAAATTGGTACTTCTGCGGCGAGGATCAACGAACGTGTGCCCAATCCCGAGCAGCGAGCAGTCACCTTGGATGTGAGCATCATTGAGCCGGACCAAAGCAGCGCGCGTATCGAGTCGATGCTGAGCACACTGGTCCCCGTGATGGAGCGCGCGCCAACGCCCCCCAGCTTTTACACCGCCACGATCCCCCTGAGTACCACCGGAGGGCTGGCTGCCACACCCATGGTCAGCTATACGGGCGATCTGACTTGGACCTACCCCCACTTTATCAGCTATACCGGGCACCTAAGCTCGACCTACGGTTACTTTTTTGAGCCCGGGGAAGCCGGATTCACATTCGAGGCAGACAAAGCGACCAGCCAGGTCAAGATGGCGCTGCAGGCGGGGGTACTGGAACCGATCACTTTTGAACCCGACCTCGTACCACCGCCACCCATCACCACTGGACTCCTCATACCCCCCTTGGAGCAACGGTTGGCCCAGTTTCCGGGTGTCACCAGCATTCTGGTCAAGGACCTCGACACCGGCAAGGTGGTCTACGAGTCCAACTCCGATTATGTCTTGTCGGGCATGAGCATTGTCAAGATTGGCATCATGGTGGAGGTCTACCGCCACTTTGGCGGCAGTGTTGACGAAGCGACTTACCTGGAATTGCTCAACATGCTGGGCAGCGAATCGTGCAACCCCTGTGCTAACAGGCTGCTGGCCGCTGTAGGTGGCGGCTCGGAGAATGCGGGTGCAGACAGAGTTACTGCATCCATGCGCCAGCTTGGGCTGGAGAGCTTTTACCTTTGCGCTCCCTTCCGGCTCGTCAAGCTAAGGGACAACGCGGGCCAACTCGTGTGGACGGCAACCACCGAGCCCTGGTTGGTACAGACAGAGATCCCAGGCTACGACCGCTGCGTTAGAACAACACCCCGAGAAATGGCAGCCCTGGTTGAAATGATCTACGAGTGCACAGAAGACCGGGGAAGACTGCGGGAAACCTGGCCCGAGATTGCACCGCAGGCCTGCCAGCAGATGATCGACATCATGGCAGCCAATGACCTGCGTAATATGTTGGGTGCCGGCATCCCTGATGAGGTTACAATGGCCCACAAGCATGGTTTCTCGGGCTATGACGTCCCCTGGGGCGATACACGGGGTGAGGTAGGCATCGTATTCTCGCCGGGGGCCGACTGGCTCATCAGTTTCTACATCTGGGAGGACACCCCCTGGATCAACTGGGGCATCAACCAGCCACTATACCGCGACGTGAGCAACATGATCTACAACTATTTTAATCCAGATGCCCCCTTCTGGCCTCTCCCCCCCTGGGTACAGCCGCCAGAGGAGGAACAAACGAGCGACAGCGACACATAGCCTCTCTGTCATCCAGGCATGAGACTCTGGGAGGTGGCCGTCCGGACCTTTGGTTGGCGTCTTGGTCATCTATTCCTTGAACAGGACCAGGATTTCGTCGCCTGCGACCACGGTTCCGCTCTCCAGCACGGCGCAAAAGACCCCTTCCGTGGGCAACAGGGAATGTCCCTGGAAGCTGTAGGTATGCGCGATGCCGAGCGGCTTGCCTAGTTGCTCAACTTCCAACAGAATCTGCTCGCCAATCCGGAGCCGATCCCCTATCTTGAGGCGGGATAGATCAAGCCCCTGGGAAGTCAGGTTCTCAGCAAAACTGCCTGGTAGGGCATCGAGTCCAAACTCTCGATTCAGCCGGGCAACGCTCTCCCAGGCCAGCAGGCTAATCTGCCATCGATTGGGCTGGCGTGGGCCGGCATGGCTGTCGCCCACCAGTCCCCAATCAGCACGAAGCTCACCCTTGCCCACGTTCCTCTTGGGTTCGGGCCGCCGCTGGCTTGTGCAGACCGCCATCACCCAGGCACTCTCTGTCATCTCTACCATTCCCACTGGCCCTGACTCACCGATCTTGACAGCAGGGGCCTCCATCCGAGCAAGGGGGTGAATCGCAGCGATCCTGCTGTCCGCAGCAGGTGTGCCCTGCGGGACGACTGGCACGGCCAGTATGCACATTCGGCACGGAAAAGACCTTGTCGGTCAAGGGATTGCCGCAATCTGGACAAAGGGGCTGGGCAGCGCTTGAGCGCACCAGAACCGCTACTTTGTCATCGCAAGCACCACAATGATACTCATAGATTGGCATAGGACCTCCTCTCGTCACTACGGCACGCGATGCTGCTACTATCACAGGTTCGAGATTCAATTCGAAGCGTCAAGGTTGCCTGCAACGATCGTGCTCGGAGCAAGCTCTGCCTGCTGTGATCTTGCGCGGCGCTCAAGGGCGTAAACAAAGTCCCTCGGGATCGTAGGGTGAGCGCTGGCCAACAGTGGCCGGGTGAGCCTTCCCACTTTGGTCATGGACCACAACCTCTGTGCCTGCCGCTGCCAGGGAGACAGGAAGGTAGGCCAAGGCCAGGGCCGTGCCCAGCGTATAACCGTACGCAGCGCTCGTCACCGCACCAACCTGCTCATCATTCTGCCGTATCCGATCCCCACCAGCCGGTACGTAGCCATCTGCAACCGCCAATAGGACCAGCTTCTCTTTGAAGCCAGCCTGCTTGCGCCGTACGAGGGCATCCCGCCCGATAAAGTCGCCCTTGTCCAGTTTCACCGTCCAACCCAGCCCCAGCTCATAGGGCGTCCGCCCGCCAGCAAAATCGAAGCGCATAATATAGCCCTTTTCCATGCGCAGGCTGAAGGCGGCGATCATGCCGCAGGGGGCCAAGCCGTACTTTTCGCCAGCCTCCATCAAAGCCCCCCAAAAGTCATGGGCATGCTCGACCGGAACCAGGATCTCGTACCCCAACTCACCCGTATAGCCGGTACGCGAGATGAGCGCTCGGATGCCGGCGACCTGGGCCGGCACAGCCCACATGTACTGCAGGCCAGCCAGGTCCGCGTCGCTCAACTCACCCAAAAGATCCCTGGAACTTGGCCCCTGAAGGGCAACCAAGCACACACCCGGAGATGCATCAAATACCCAGGCATTCAGGCCTTTGCTGTATTCTCGCAACAGATCCAGTTCGGGCCGCTCGCCGGCTGCATTGCTACCCCAAGCCGTCATGAGCATGTAGCGCTGTTCCGCCAGGCGGTAGACGGTGATATCAGACATCATGCCACCGTCCTCGTTGAGGATGCTCGTGTACAGGACGCGGTTCACGGGCATCCTGGAGGCGTCGTTGACGATCAGCTTCTGAACAACGGCCAGGGCATCCGGCCCAACGATCTCAAACTCGCCAGTGGTGGACCAATCCAGCAAGCCGACCCGCTCGCGAACGGCCCGGTGTTCCTCCGCAGCTGAGGTAAACTCGTTGGGCACCTCCCAGCCTTGAATCCCAACGAGGGATGGTCCAAGTTGTGCGATCTCGCTGAAAAAAGGTGATCGTTTCATGGCTGATTCTCCCGGCTTCTCCGCTTGTTTCCTTTTCCGTGACTAATTGGCGATTGATGCCCATCACGGTCCAATGGCGGACAGTGCAGATTATAGCACACACCCTGGCATCATGTCAATTGACGTTTAAATTTTGTACTCTACTTTGATTCCCGCCGTACCCTACCCTCACGGCGGCCCAAGCGAGAATCACAGCTCCTGCGTTGTGAATTGAGGAACGCGGCTCGTGGAGCATTATCCGGCCTCAACTACCCTCGAGACGATAGCCACGACTCCAGATACGATTGCCCTGTTGGAAAACCGGCATCAGGTGGACAACGCAATCTGCTTGTGGTATACTGGCTCTGGTGGGTCGTCTGGAAACAGCTGTGGTGAAGAGCTCATGTGACTGGGGGCGAGGCGTGCAGATCAAGACCAGTCTACGGGTGCAGCAGGTCCTTGTTATGGGCTGTGGCCTGTTGGCCATGGCGCTCATCACCGGCAGTCTCGGCAACTTGAGCGGAATGCTCAACGGGGCACTGGCAGCCGGCAGCCTGCTGGCAGTGGCCCTGCTTGTCCCCTGGCGACGACGGGACATCCCACTCTGGCAGTTGGCGATGGCGCTGGCGATCATGACCATCTCTCTGCCCATCACCGCCAGGGGCGGCGTTGTTGGGTTGATGGCAGCTTCCCTATTTTTCTTCGCCCTCTCCCTGGCAACCTCGGAAAAAAACTCTAGCATGGCAGATACGCTGATCCCCGCGGCCTTGCTCTTTGGCTCCTATTGGATCGCTGTCGAATATGTGCCCCTTGCCTGGCACAGCCAGCAAGCGCTGGCCATCAGCTTTTCCTGGCTCGCGGGATCCGGACTGAGACTCGGGCCCACGGCACTGGGCCTGCCGCTCCTGGTGCTATTCACCTGCTACGCCCTGAGCGTTTTCCTCCTTTCCCTCCACCGGGAACCGCTACCCGGAACCGCGGGAGAAACCGGCGACCAAAGAAGGATCTGGCGCAGGTTGGGCGATCTGTTTGCATGGCTGCTGGCCCTGTTGCTGGCGGCCGTAGCCTACCTTTGGCTGCAGCCGCGCCTGGGAACCCTGGTACACGGCCTATGGCCTGCCTCCATTACCGCCTCGCCGGTACCGAGCAGCGCGCCTGACCTGACCTACCTAGCGTGGCTGCCGCTCCTGTTCCTGTTGCTGTGGCTGGTGTCTGCACTGGCCAGCTTGTCCATGCGTCCAGCTCCACTGCGGCTGGGCCCACGGCCAGGAGCGGCCGGGTGGCTAGCCGCCGGACTGGCGCTGCTGGGCCTGGCAGCGGCCGTACTGACCCTCGAGCCCCCCTACCAGACGCGACGCGGAACCATTCTGTTCTACGATACCGGGCACCTGGAGTGGGGTCGCCCGGCCTTTGGCCAGTACGGCCCCCACAGCGGTGGCACCTTTGGTCTGTGGCCTGACTATCTGGCCGCTTTTGGCTATACGTCAAAGAGCGGCCTTTTGACGGCGCAAAACCTGGCGGAAGCCCAAGCCATAGTCCTGATCAACCTTCCCCAGAACCTCACAGACGGCGAAAAGGAGCGGCTACTGGCTTATGTAGCGTCTGGTGGCGCCCTCATCATCTGGGGCGAGCATACCGGCGTGGGCCGCATCCGCGAGCCCATCAATGATCTGCTGGCTGGCCTGCCGGGCGCCCCCATCCACCTGCGCTTCGATTCAGCGGTACCTGTACGACAGGGTTGGGCGGAGGGGCTGGCGCTGCGGCCCCACCCGGCGACCCAGGGCATCCAGAACCCCATCGACCTGGTCATGGCCGTGGGTGCCTCGCTGCGCATCGAACCGCCGGCTGTGCCGCTCATCGTCGGGCGCTTTGGGCACTCGGACATGGGCGATGGCGGCAACCGCGCCCGCAACTATGTGGGTGACATGCGCTACAATCGTGGCGAGCAGCTGGGCGACGTTGTGCTGGGCGCCCAGCTTGCCTACGGCAGCGGACAGATCGTCGTGCTGGGCGATACGACCCCCTTGGGCAGCGTCAATCTTATGACAGCCATGCCCTTTCACGCCCGCCTGCTCGACTGGGCCACGGCAGAGCGATCAGAAACCTGGGCTCTTTTTCTGCACAATGGCTGGCTGGCAGCTCTGCTGTTCGCCGGGGCCGCAGCTTGTTTGGTGGCCGGCAGGAGCCGGTTCGCCCTGGTCGCGGCGGCTCTGATATTGGGCTTGACCCTGACGCTGACGGGGAGGATCAATGCGGCCCAGAGTGCGCCAGTGAAGCCCCAGGGCGGCATCGCCTACGTCGATGTCTCCCACCAGGAGAGGTTCGACCGCTTGTTGTGGGAGACAACCTCCATCGGCGGGCTCAACTACAACCTGGCCCGAAACGGCGCCCTGCCATTGTTGCTCCACAAGATCGATACTGACGCCCTGGACAGGGCAGACCTGCTGGTGGTCATTGCCCCAGGCGGCCGCTTTTCGGCGCAAGAGGTAGAGACCATCAACAGGTGGGTGAAGAAGGGCGGACAGCTTCTGGTATCGGCTGGCTTTGAGGAAAGTGAGGCCAGCGAGGCGCTGCTGGCGTCATTTGGCCTGGCGATCGGGCACATTCCGCTGGGGCCGGTCGAGTTGGAACGCGAGGCCGGTCCGGTCCGTTTCCACGAAGCCTGGCCTGTGAACGCCACGGACGAAGCAGCTCAGCCGATTGTGGAGGGCTATGGCTACCCGCTGGCCGTCTACCAGCCGTGGGGAAGAGGAGGTGTGGTGCTCATCGGGGACTCGGCCTTCCTGCTCGGGGGAAGCCTGGAGGACCAATATTCGTACCAGGAGGGAAACATCCTGCTATTGCGCGATATTCTGACCGACTACCTCGCAGTCGGAGACGCACCATGAACTCTGTCCTGGCCTGGTTGAGCGTCTGGTCGCTGGCAACAGGCTGGCTGCTGCTTACCGGTTTTTTCCTGCCCCCCGATGGCAGGGGATGGGTCTTTGCGGGCTTTGGGATCCTGCTGGCAGTCTTGGCTGCGCGTAACACGCGCTGGCGGCGGGTCGATCCCTGGTTCTGCATTCTGGCGCCACCATTGGGGATTGCGTCCATCCTCTGGCCCTTCCCCTACCAGGCCGGTCCGCTGCTGGTTCTGGCTGGGTTGTTGGTCTCCCTGGGCCTGCGCCGCGCGCGTTGGCTCACCCCGCTCTGTCTGGGTCTATGCCTGACCGGCGCGGTGTGGATCGCTCAGGGCGGCGCTGTAGTGGCCTATTGGTGGTTGGGAGCCCGATACCACGAAGCCAATGCCCTCACGCCTGTGCTGTACTGGCTGAGCAGGGCTCTGGGCTGGACGGTGGGCAGCAGCCAGGGCAGTCTCTTCCTGCCCCACATCGAGGGCATGGTCCGGGCCACCACGACCTGGGAGCGCCTGGGCGCACTGCCAGCCATGCTGTTGGGCGCTGGGGGTCTGATGCTTTTGCCACAGCTACTGCGGCGGTCAGCCCGCGATCTCTTGTTTCGGTTGTTCGCGGCTGGCATCCTGGGAACCGGCTACCTGCTGCTCCGTTACCTGGTTCTGACCGCAATGGTAGCCATCAACAACAACCCCACGCTCTTCTGGCTGCCTCTGTCGATGGCCCTTACCTTCCTGCCCCTGGGCCTGCTGCTGGCCAGGGCGCTGCCCCTGCGTCCTGCTGTATCCGAGCCCGCTGCCCCTGACCGGCGCGATGCCGGCGGGCGTTACGTGGCTCTGGCGGGCCTGGCCTTCCTGAGCGGCATATCTGTCATCGCGTTGCTCACCTTCCCGGATCCGGGCAGACCAAAGGCGGGCCGGGTACTCTTGGACGAGTACAATAGCAACTGGGAGTGGACTACCCAGGCCCTCGACACCGAGTGGTACGGCCAAAAGTCGGGCTACAACTACTACAGCCTGGGCCAGTGGCTCAGGTACTATTACCAGGTGGACACCAATTTCCGGCCGCGAACTCCAGAGATGTTGAGGAACTATGACGTGTTGGTCATCAAGACGCCGACAGCGCCCTTTGCCCCGGAAGAGATTGAGGCCATCACGGCCTGGGTTGGGGCCGGCGGCGGGCTCTTTCTCATCGGCGATCACACGAACGTGTTTGGCACCAGTTCCTACCTCAACCCCCTGGCTCGGCGCTTTGGGCTGCGCTTTCGCTACGATTCGACCTACGACCTGCCCACGCTGCGCGTGACCCAGTACGAGCGCCCTGAACTGCTGGCCCATCCCGCCGTGCTGGAACTGCCGCCCTTTCTTTTCGCCACTTCCAGCACCCTTGAAGCGCCGCTTCTGGCTGGCAACGTGATGGTCGGATATGGACTGCGAGCCCTGCCGGTCGACTATTCCAAGCGGGTGTTCTTTCCCGATAAGGAAAAGGAACAGGACTATCCCTTTGGCCTGTTCCTACAGTCGGCCAGCGTTCGCCACGGTCGAGGCCGGGTGGTAGCCTTTACCGACAGCACCGTCTTTTCCAACTTTACGATGTTTCTGGGCGGCAAACCCGAGTTCTTTTTGGGGGTGATGAACTGGCTCAACTACGCTGAACGCTGGCCCTGGCTGGACAGCGTTCTGGTAGCCCTGGCCCTGCTGACAGGTATTGGCGCTGTTGTCCTGGCGGGAACCCTGAACCGGCGGCGGGCCAGCATCGTGATTGGGGCCGTGCTGCTTCTTGCTGCAGCAATTGGACCCTGGGCCAGCCTGCAAGTGGCCGAGGCCAGATACCGTCTGCCGGATCCTCACAGGCAACCGATCAGTATTGCCTTTGAGGCCGAACACTCGCGCCTCCTGCTGCCCACCACTCCCGCCAGCGGGCCACCAGAGGCCAGTTTCCAGACATTCTACGTCTGGACGCAGCGCCTGGGCTATGTACCTACCTTTGCCCCCACACTGGAAGAGGCGTTGAGAGCAGCCCAGGTCCTGGTCGTGATCGATCCCTTCAGGCCCTTTGATCCAACCGAGATTGAGGCCGTCAAGCAATTCATATACGACGGAGGGCGACTCCTCATGCTGGCAGAGCCCTCGGGCGAAGGTCCGCCGCCTATGGCAGGCGCCGATCTGCTGGCCCCCTTTGGGCTGGGCCTGGACGCACGCCGGCCAACGACGGGAGAGATCTACAACACGGCTGGGGAGCGGCAGGGGCAGGTATTTGTGACGGGTGTAGTGAGCGGTGGAGAACCACTGCTCACGCTGGGCGGCCAGGCCCCAGTGGCAGCGGCGGCGCGCTACGGCGATGGACTGGTGGTCGCTGCCGCCTTTGCCCGGCCCTTTAGCGATGGGGAAATGGGCAGTACGGCAGTGGTTCCCAACGACCACCAGCGTTTTCTGTACGAGGTCGAGTTTTGGCTTCTACGTGGATTGGTGAGCGGCGAGTTCCCGCCACTGCGCAGGCCGGCCGGCGGTAGCCGGTGAACCCGGGGTGCTACGGCCGGTACTCCTGTACCAGCTCTGCCATCGCGGGATCGTCGGCAATGGAAGCATCCATCCACACCGATTGCCATTGTTCCCCACTGAGGCTGCCATCCGCCTCCAGGGTTACCTGCAGTCTGCCAACCCTCCGTCCCGAGTGCTGTGGACTCGCCTGCTCGGCAGTGACCACCAGCGTCCCGGTTTCGGGTGCCCGTACAGCGACCTCGGGCAGTTGCCCAGGCAGAGCCGCGATGACCAGGTCAATACCCGCAACTTCCTGTGCCAGGGCCAGCCCAGCGCGATAGGTGAGGTTGGTCAGGACCACGACGGTATCTGCCTCTTTGGCCATCTCGGGTAGATATTGGGCCGCCGCTTCCTGCGGATCAAGGACTAGAAAGCCGTCGAGCGGCTCAGAGGGCAGCCGGGTCAGGCCGAGCACGCCCAGGCGGTGGTCGCCAACATCCAGGACCGTGTAGGGTTGGGTCAGCAACTCGCCGGTAGCGCTCAGCACTACGTTGGCCGACAGCACTGGAAAATCAGCCTCCCCCAATCGCCGGGTTAGCTTCTCGGCCCCCAGTTTCAGCTCCTGCGGGCCCAGGGCCATGGCATCGTAGCTCATCATGTTCATGCCGGCGACAATAACTTCACCGTCCGTGAGGTCGCCAAGCCAGCCGCCCCCACCCAGAGCGTCACCGGTGTCGAGCAGGAGAAGATGCTCCGCGTCCGCTTCCTGCTGCTTCAAGTAGGTGGCTCGCCGGCGGAACCCGCCGGTAGAGTTTTTTCCTCAGCCGCAAGGCTCCGTCTCCCCCCAATTGTCGTTGGTATGGAGCACCAGCAATTGCGAGGGCGTCACCGGCGCCGTGGGGAAAGACTCGACAAGCGGGGAAGTGTATCCGCCAGATGCTGCGGCAGCGCCAGGCCCGTCAGCCTCAGGTGCCAACGCCCCGCAGCCTGCGGCCAACAGACAAAGGGCCAACAGCACAAGTACCGAGGATCTGCGAAAATGGTTGAACATGGTCCCTCTCAAGCATTTTGGTCCCCCTCACCCCCGGCCTTTCGGCTGCGCAACAGGAGCCAGAGCGCCACGCCCGCCAACACCAGACCGACCAGGAGGGCTCCGACCGAGACGAGCAGCAGTAGCGGTCCCAGGGTTTCGTCCTGACTGCTGGCCGGCCCAGCGACCGCGCCCTGCCCTGGGCCCGTTGTAGGCACCAACCTAGCCTCCAGTTCAATGGTCGGCAGGGGTGTTCGAGTGGGCAACGGCGTGATGGTTGGAGGCGCTGGCGAAGGGGTACTCGTCCAGGTAGCGGTGGGCGACGGCGTTGGGGTCTGAGTGGGCGTGGGTGTGGGTGTGGCCGTTTCGGTAGGCGCCGGCGTTTCGGTGGGCGTCGGAGAAGGCGGAACCGCGGTGGGCGTCTCGGTCGGCGGCGCCGGAGTCGGGGTCTGCGTGGGCGGCCGGCGCGTCGGCGTGGGTGACGGGATTGGCGTCACGGTCGCCGCCGGCTGGTTCGGGTCGGGCCACAGACCCACAGCATCGACAAAGATCCAATCGTTGCCGTACGTGGTCGGATGATCGGTCCAGACAAACACGGTCATGGTTGGCCCTGTGGCTCTGGCCGAGACGGTCAGGTCGGGCCAGGAGTTGATCCCCCGTTCGGAGGGGCCCCATACCACCGTGGGTGCAAGAGGATCGGTGCCGCCGGTGGGATCCAGGCCAAGTCTGCGCTCAAAGTTTGGTTGGGTAACAGCCGCCCAGCCCGCGTCTGTCTGGTATACGACGCCGGGCGTCACCCCGACCTGCTGGTAGATGCCGCCCCGAAAGGGCACACCATCCGACAGCAGCCACAGGGACGGCGCCCCCCAGTAGGTATCAATGGAGCTGCGGAAATCCATGTTTCCGGCCAGAATATAGGGCTCCCAACCGTTGGGGACCTGTAGTTGCTTGCCCTGGTAGTCACGACCAGAAAAATGATCGAAGCCGCAGTTCTGGGTCAGGTTGCCGGGTTCCAGGCAGGGGTTTCTAGCCCCCGCCCTGGAAAGCACGGGCCTAAAGGTTAGTACCACCAAGGTCCCGAGCAACGCCCAGATACCCCAAACGATCAAGAACCTGTTATTCTTTGCGCTCATTGTCGACTCGTGCTGGCTTGGCCCTCCAGCGCGGCACAGTATAGCAAAGGGAACCTGAAAAGTCAAAGCCGGATCCTCTTCGCGGGAATGACAGGTGAGCTTGGGCAGTGTTTCCACCGAAATCGATACTCCACCCTCCGGGACGGTTCTTTGCGCACGGCGACAGCTATGGTACAATGAGTTAGACAACATAGAGTTGACTAAAAGCGTCACAAGGAGGAGACAACCATGGGCCCTCGTGAGAGATTGTTGACGGCACTGGATGGCGGCGAGCCGGACCGCGTGCCCTGCGCGCTGAGCTTCTACCGGGTGGACCTCGAGCGATTGGCTCCCCCAGGCCAGGCCCAGGATGGTGCTGTGGATGTGCGTTTTGTGCGCTTCCCCCCATCAGCGGAGGAGGAGGAACTGCGCCGCCAGGCCCAGCCCTACGCTGGCGACACGCGCCTGGGGACCGTATCCCAGGTGACGACCTACAGCCAATGGGAATATCGCCCGCAGACACCAGAAAACCGCAACCCCCTGGCCGGCGCAAAGTCGTTGGACGATCTGCGCGAGTTTCCCTTTCCGGACGTCAGCGCCCCCTACCGGGTGGATGGCTTGGCTCAACAGGTACACGATTTGCACGAGCGCGGCCTGGCCGCCGGCGGGAACCTGCCTCACCTGGGCGGTGAGCTGTTCGAGGCAGCCTGGCGGCTGCGCGGCCTGGAGAACTTTTTGCTGGATCTGATCGAGCGGCCAGATTGGGCCCATTTCCTCATCGGCCGGCTCACTGACCTGGCCCGCCGCAACGCCCGGGCCCTGGCCCAGGCCGGCGTGGATGTACTAGCTCTGGATGACGATGTGGGCATGCCCCGGACCATGATGATCGGTCCGCATACCTGGCGCGAGTTCTTCAAGCCGCGGCTGGCTGACATTATCCAGTCCGCCCGGGCCATCAAACCCGATCTGCGTGTCGTATTCCACAGCGACGGCTACTTTGAGCCCATCGTCGGCGACCTGATGGAGGTAGGCGTGAACGCCATCAATCCCGTGCAGCCCGATCACATGGATGCGGCCCACATCCGCCGCCGGTTTGGACCCAGTCTGGCGCTGTGGGGCACCATCGGGCACCAGACCACCTGGAGTTTCGCCACTCCCGCCGAGATACGCCAGGAGGTCAAGCTTCGGATCGAGACCTTGGGGCGCGCTGGCCTCATCCTCTGTCCCGCCTATGACATTGACGAGCCTGACATTCCATGGGAGAATATCGCCGCCTTTCTCAGCGCGGTGCGGGAGTACGGATAGGCGTCAGGTAGCAAGCCGGCTGCAGTCTGCCATCGTCCAATTATGTCCAATGTTGTTCAGTTTCGCCAGGTTTGCCACGGCTATCTGGCCCAGTCTCACAATACTTGACAACCGATACAGTCTGTGATATAATCAAATCGCGAAACCGAGTTTCGTGATTCGTGGCTTGTGCTCAAGCCCACATGTCGCAGCCTGAAACCCGCTTGACTCTGACGTCGGCGTTCCCGGGAGGCAGGAAACGTGCCAGGGAAGGGAACCTCTGAGCGTGCTAACTATCAGATCCGGTCCGTCGAACGGGCTCTGGATGTCCTGGAGTCGTTTACGGTCGAAGACCCCGCGCTG
Organism: uncultured Chloroflexia bacterium; assembly: GCA_963700285.1. Taxonomy (GTDB): domain Bacteria; phylum Chloroflexota; class Anaerolineae; order JAAYZQ01; family JAAYZQ01; genus CAWANP01. Next base: position 585,046 of record CAVOXA010000014.1, read on the forward strand.
CACTTCGATGACCTCTGCGAGCGTACCCACCTGCCCAAGAGCACCGCTTTCAAAATCCTCTCCGTTCTGGAACAGCGGGACTATGTGCAGAGAAGCCCGGAAGGCGGGAACTATCGCGTCGGCTTCCAGGCCTTCGAGGTCGGCAACAGGTACCTGGCCGGGCTGACCATGATCGAGAATCGTCCATCCTTTCTTGAAAAAACTAGTCCGCAGATTTCCCCAAAGTGCGGCCCACGTGGCCGTTCTATCACCCAATGAGACCAAGATCGTTTATGTAGATGTCCTGACCCGGAACGCCTACCTGGTTCCTGCACCCATTGGCAGCCAATTGTGGGCCCACGCAACGGCCTTGGGCAAGTGTCTTCTGGCCGGGCTGCCTGAGGAGGCGTTGGAGCGCAGGTTGGCGTGCATCGAGATGCCCCAACTGACAGCAAAGACCATGACCGATCCACAGTTGCTCCGTGAGCACCTGAAGCAGGTATACGCCCAAGGGTATGCCCTTGACGACGAAGAGATAAGCCCTGGCAACCTCTGTGTGGCCGTCCCCTGCCGGGACCGGCAAGGGAGGACGATCGCGTCTATCAGTACCTCGCACGTAAAGGAGGCCATGGCCGATGACACGGCCACCGTCATTGCTGAAATGTGTCAGGTCGCCAGAGATGTATCCAAGGCGATGGGCTATGCGCCACCGCCAGCCGAGACACCATGTCTGTGAGATATCGCCCCAGCAGCGGGGACAAACAAGATAGCATGTTTAGGAGAAACCAATGACAGCACAGGAATACTGGCAACGCGCGTTGCAGGGCGGCAAGTGGCTGGCCGAGCAACAGAACCCCGACGGGAGTTGGAAGGAGTTGAGCGATCCCATGGTGGACGCCTTTTACAAGGGCGGCTGGCCCCTGGTCCTGACAGGCCAGACCGCCGCCGCCCACCGCCTGCTCACCTACGCCCGCGATCAGTTCATGACCGCCGAAGGTGATTTTGTGCCGCGGTATCACCCCTGGCACACCAACGTGCATTATCTCTACCCTAACGCCTACTTTATCGTGGGCAGCATGATGGCCGGCCGCTACGAGGTGGCCATGCCAGCAATGGGGTTCATGCTGGGCCAGCAGGACCCAGAGCACGGCGGGTTCTACACGCGACGTATCGAGCCAGGCCAGAGGCAGATGTGCGACACAATGTCTACCGGCGCGGCAGGCATGGCCCTGCTGGCCGGAGGTCAGGTGAAGGCCGCTAGGCGCGCGGCTGATTTCTTTGCCCGTCTGATCGAGCTCCAGCCCGACCCGCAAACTCGATTCTACGCCACGGTCGAGGCCGACGGCAGTCTGGGTACCGAGATGCAGGATGATACGGAACCATGGTGGCGCATCGTCGACACCCAGATCGAGAACCAGTGCTGGTACGCCGTGGGCCTGCCCTTTGCCTTCCTGGTGCGGCTCGCCGAGGCGACCGGGGAAGCACGGCATCGCGAGCTGGTCCAGTGGTTCTTTGATTTCCAGGAGCGCTGCGTCGACCCCTGGGACGGCGGCTCGAGTGGCAAGGCCGGCTGGGGTTGTTCCATGCTCTACCGCATCACCGGCGAGGAAAAGTATAAGGAGATCGCCCTGCACGTGGCCGGCAACATTGCCAGCCAGCAGGACGACGACGGCAGTTGGATCCTGAGGGCGGGCGGCTACAGCGAAGGGGATGAACGAACGCTGGCCAACGCCGCCTTTGACGTAACATCCGAGTTTACCCTGTGGTTGGCCGTGATCGCGGCCAACGTCATGGCCCGCGACGGGGTCAGGTAGGGGCTACGCTCGAATCTGTCATTGCGAGCGAAGCGAAGGTAGGGGCTACGCTCGAATCTGTCATTGCGAGCGCAGCGAAGCAATCCCCACATAATCAAGAGAAACCTGCTTTTTTGCACAGAAAGGGATTGCTTCGTCGTTTCACTCCTCGCAATGACTGGGCAGCACAACATGCTGCGCAATGCATCATCGTCTTGGGATGCTGGTGAGGCATCGTGCTCCACTGGTGTCCTGGCACATGAAGAGAGGGGGTGATAGTGAGCCGAAAAGGTGGGTGGTGACGCCATGACCACCCGCGGTCTCGCAAGCCATGGCAACATGGATCAAGTCCTATCCAACAAACTGCTTAAGGAGGAGTCAAGATGTCGCGGAAAATGTTGCTGAGCATCCTGAGTTTGATGGTCGTCCTGGCCATGCTGGCCGGCTGTGGAGCTGCGCCAGAGCCGGAGACCATCATCCAGACCGTTGAGGTCGAGAAAGAGGTTGTCAAGGAAGTTGAAAAGGTCGTCACCCAAGTGGTCGAGGTCGAAAAAGAGGTTGTCAAGGAAGTTGAAAAGGTCGTCACCCAGGTGGTCGAGGTCGAGAAAGAGGTGATGGTCGAGGTCACCCCGGCGCCAGAGTTTATGGAGGACGTCACCCTGGTCTACTGGAGCGATCCCCGCTTCACCCTGGTCAAGGGCAAAGAGGACCAGACCCAGGTGATTGGTGACTATGAGATGCTCCTGGCCGAGCAGTTTATGGAGATGTACCCCAACGTCACCATCGAGGTCGAGGCCCTGCAGTGGGCTGACCTGTCCACCAAAGTGACGGCTGCCATCGCCGCCGGCGCCCCGCCAGACGTCCTCAAGGACTACCTGGGCCGTACCTCCGGCTATGCCTGGCAGGATCTTCTGGAGCCGATGGAGGAACTGGTCCCGGCTGCAGAGCTGGAGGACTATTTGCCCGACTTGATCGACCAGTACACCATCAACGGCCACTTGCACGGGCTGCCGATCTTTTACTGGATCACGGCCATGTCCGGCAACAAGGCCATCTGGGATGCGGCCGGCGCCACCGACCTGCTGCCGCTGGACGACGGCGAGTGGACCTTTGAGGAGTTCGAGGCCGCCCTCAAAGCCGTGCAGAAGGAGGACGAGCTCTGGCCGTTGGGCCTGCAGGTTGCCTCCGAACAGGGCGACTATATGTACCTGGCCTATCCATGGGGCATGGGCGCCACCCTCTACCCGCCGGGCGACTATACCGTCTCGGCGCTCAACAGCCCAGAGGGCGTAGCTGGTGTGCAAAAGATCGTAGACTGGGTGGAGGCGGGCCTCATCGAGCCGGGCGCGACCACCATCATCGGCGACGATCTGAACAACATGTTCTACGCCGGCCAGACGGCCATCATGGGCAACAGTCTGGCGGCCAAGACATCGCTGGATATCGCCAAGCAAGAGGGACGCGTACCGGCAGAAGTTGACCTCTTCTTCACCATGTTCCCCCACGCCGAGGGCGTCAAGACCGGAGCCATGGCTGCCGGCCCCACCGGTGTCGTCGTCTTTAAGCAGGAGGATCCGGCCAAGCGCTACTGGGCCGCCCAGTTTGCCCGGTTCCTGGCCAGCCCCGACCTTCAGCGCGAGTACGCCGTCAACGCCAACCAGTTCCCCTCCCGCAAGTCGGTCGGCGTACCGCTGGCCGGCGACCCCGACTATGAGAAGCTGCTGGCCTGGGTGCAGGAATACGGCCTCAGCGACATGGGCCTGGCATCGCCCAACTACTATGAGATGCGGGTGCAGCTCTTCCCGCAGCTCCAGGCCGCCATGCTGGGTGAAAAGACCGCGGAAGAGGCCCTGGCTGACTATGAAGCGGCCGCCAACGAAGTCCTGAGCCGCTAGTCCGCGCATCGATGCAAGTGTGCTTGCATGCTCCCGGCGGCCGTTCGCCGGGAGCATGCCTAACCCCTGGCGGGGGAGGGTTCTGTGCACCCTCCCGCAGGCCAAGGCGGTTCTTTCACCTACAAAATACACCCTTCCGCAAGACAGGATAGCAAGAAAGAGATCGATTTCCGGAATTGCGGGAGGGTAGTTGAAGAGACTTGCGGGGAAGTGTCTATGGAAAAAAGCTTGGTCCGACGGATCATTGACGCGCGCTGGGCCTATCTGTTCATCCTACCAGCCTATATCCCATTCATCATCTTTATTGTATACCCCTTGATCAACGGGGTACGTCTGAGCTTCTACGATGCCAGCCTGAAGGGCCAGGAGTTCATCGGCCTGGAGAACTTTCGGCGATTGCTGCAGGACGAAGCCTTCCTGCGGGGACTTGTGAACACCATCTTTTTCGTCCTCGTGGTGGTGCCCCTGGCGCTCTTTCTCGCCCTCTTTGTCGCCATCATGGTGTTCCCGCTGCGCAAACACGTCCAGTCCTTCTTTCGCCTGGCCTTCTATCTGCCTGTGGTGGCCAGCGGTGTGATCCTATCCATGGTCTGGCTGTGGATCTATAGCCCCACCTTTGGCCTGTTCAATTACATCCTGATGTCCATCGGCCTGCCTCGCGTCACCTGGCTGGGAGGCACCACCACCGCCCTGCCCTCCCTGGCGCTGGTGGTCCTGACCTGGATCTTGGGAGTGCCGATCATCCTCTACCTGGCCGCCCTGGGCAACATCCCTACCGAACTATTGGAGGCGGCCCTCATCGACGGCGCCAACGCCTGGAAGCAGTTCTGGAAGGTGACCTTTCCGCTGCTGCTGCCGACGACGCTCTTTGTGCTGGTGACCCAGACCATCGGCGTGTTCCAGGTCTTTGTCGTCGTCCTGTTGATGACCCGCGGCGGGCCAGCCTACTCGACGATGACCATCGTCTATGACATCTGGCAGACTGCCTTTGACTTTTACCACTTTGGCTATGCCTCGGCCATGGGCGTGGTCCTCCTGCTCATCGTCGGCACCATCGCCGTGATCCAATACCGCTTCCTGGGCCGCGAAGTGGAATATTAGCCTGGAGGAGAACCTTGAGTCAATCAGTCCGAGTATCCCGTCGTACCACGGGGCAGCGCAAAAAGCAGCTGAGCCTGAGGCCCCGCCTATCGCGAGGCATGTACTGGTTTGGCGTCCTGGTCGTGTTCGTTTTAGCCTTGGCCTCCCTGATGCCGCTCTATTGGATGGTGACCGGCTCTTTTAAGCTCCAGAGCAACGCCATGGCCATTCCACCCGAGTGGTTCCCGAAGGAGCCGACGCTGGAGAACTATCGCAAGCTGCTCTTCGCCAGTACCCCCACCTTCCGCTGGCTACTGAACAGCATCATCGTCGCTGGCGGCGTCGCGTTTCTTGCCGTGGCAACCAGTCTCCTGGCAGGCTACGCCTTTGGCAAGAAAAAGTTTCCCGGCAGGACCGTACTCTTTTGGTTGCTCATCATCACCATGATGATGCCCAAACAGATCTCGCTTATCCCGCTCTACATTCTGATGCAGAGGCTGGGCTGGTTCAACAGTTACCAGGGCATGATCGCCCCCTACCTGGCCTATCCCTTTGGCATCTTTCTCATCAGGCAGTTCATGCAGGGCATCCCCAACGACCTGATCGACGCCGCGCGCATCGACGGCGCCTCGGAGCTGGGCATCTTTTGGTACGTGATCGTGCCCCTAGCCAAACCGGCCATCGGCGCCCTGGCCATCTTTGCCTTCATGGCCGCCTGGAACGACTATATCTGGCAGCTTCTGATGATCACCAAGCGCCAGATGCTGACCCTGCCCGTGGGCGTGTCCAAGCTGACCTCCGCCCTGGGCCAGTACGACCTGGGCCTGGCCATGGCCGGCGCGACCTTTGCCTTTGTGCCCATGGTATTCATCTTTTTGATCTTTCAGGATTTCTTTGTCAAGGGCATCACCGTCGGCGCGGTCAAGGGCTAGGGAATCTGGCATGCCGCTGAGCATCTGCCTGCCCACAATGGGCGGACGTATTCCCATGCGCGGTCTACAACCAAGCCCAAACGACGGTAGTCAGGCAGCCTTGCCGAACAAGCATGTTTCTTTCAAGGCTACTGGGGCTGGCACCACAGACCAACCATGAACGTCATCTGGTTTGTCCTTGACACCCTCCGCGCCGATCATCTGGGCTGCTACGGCTACTGCCGCCCGACCAGCCCCAACATCGACCGGCTGGCGGCAGAGGGAGTGCTGTTCGAGGATTCCTATGCCTCGGCCATCGCCACCGGTCCTGGCTTTACCAGCCTGTTCACCGGCCTGGCGGCCATCAACCACGGCTTCTACCTCACACCCTGGGATGTAGCCAATGCCCCGCTCCTGGATGATCGGATCCTCACCCTGCCCGAACTGATCCAGGCCTGCGGCAACTATACCACCGCCGCCTTTGACAACCTGATGAACTTCCGGTCGCACATGAAACAGTTCGCGCGCGGCTTTGAGTATTACGTCAACGTCACCCGCTCGCCAGGCTGGTTGCACCACCATGTCATCGGCGAGGAGGTCAACCGCCGCCTGCTGCCCTGGCTGGAGGCACACGCGGAAGAACCGTTCTTTCTCTTTGTCCACTATTGGGACCCGCACATCCCCTACAACATGCCCGAGGGGTTTCGGGGCAGGTTTGACCAGCGGACCAGCGACCTGGAGGTACGGACGGCGCCCGATGGCTACGACTATATCCCGGGTTGGGGGCTAGCCGATCGCTTGCCCCGGCGTACTGAAGAACTGAACGTCGACATGTACGACGACGAGGTATTCTACGTCGACCACTGCGTCGGGCTCGTCAGGAAGAAGCTGGAAGCCCTCGGTCTATTGGATGACACAGCCATCATCCTCACCAGCGATCACGGCGAAGACCTGGATCTGCACGGCATCTGGGGCCATGCCACAGTCCACGAGACGACAATTGCCGTGCCGCTAATCGTACGCGATCCAAGGAACCTGCCCGCGGGCGCTCGGGTCAAGGGCTTTGTACAGCACGCCGACCACGCGCCGACAGTCCTCGAGTACTTTCCCGAGCAAAGCCGGCCTGAATTCGACCGGGCAAAAGTAGCTGGCCACATGCCCGACATGCCCTCCAGCTTCGACGGGGGCAGCCTGCGACAGCTGGCCCTTGGCCAGCGCCAGGCTCCCGAGGAGATCATTGTAGAGTCCGGCGAACACCGGGCCTGCATCGCGCCGCCCTGGAAGCTGATCTGGTACAGGGACGGGCGCCGGAGCGAACTCTTTCACCTACAGAACGATCCCCTGGAGCTGAATGATCGGGCGATGGAGGAACAAACGCTTGTAGTAGAACTTGAAGCGAAACTGCGCCTTTGGCTTGAACACCATCTGGCGGGCCAACGCACCGATCCTATTCTGACCAGCGACGGGGCGTGGACCTGCTACATCGGCAGGAGAGGAGACAGCTAGGCAATGCCATTATCTCACACTGAAATCGCACCGTTGCCGCCGGACTTGAAGCTGGACTGGGATCAGGTACGCATCACTCTATTGCGGCAAGGCGAGCCCGACCGAGTTCCGTTCCTGGAGGCGGGGCTCAGCCGCGTCCACAAGGCACGGGTACTGGGACGGCCGATAGAGACGCTAGCCGACGACCTGGAGGTCGCCAAACGGCTGGGCCAGCCTTTTTTGGTCGCCAACTTGGGGCTGCACACCTCCGACGCGGTGCTGGACGCCATGGAAGCCACCCACGTCGACATCGAGGACGGCCGCGACGGGGACGTCGGCTGGGTCAAGGGCTCGGAGCGTCGTTGGGCGCACGGTACCGCCGGTGTGATCCGGTCCGAGGCTGACTTTGAAGCGTTCCCGTGGCCCGATCCGGACAAGCTGGACCTGAGCGTCCTCGACGAAATGCAGGTACTCTTGCCTGAGGGCATGAAGGCCTACGTGGCCGTGGGCAAGATCTTTAACCTGGGCTGGTGGCTCATGGGCTTTGAGGACTATGCCTACGCCCTGGCCGACCAGCCGGGCCTCATCGAGCGTGTGCATGCCAAGATCGCTGACTACCAGACACGGGCGGTGGAGCGAGCGCTGGAATATCCCTGCGTGGGCCTGGTTTGGCACGCCGACGACATGGCCTACCGCACTGGCTTGATGGTCTCGCCGAAGGTGCTGCGCCAGCAGATCTTTCCTGCCTACCGGCGCATCAACGACCTGTGCCGCCAGCGGGACGTGCTTCGAGTATTCCACAGCGACGGCGACGTGGGCCAGCTCATGGGCGACATCATTGACGCCGGCTTCAATGCCTTCAATCCCATCGAGCCGGTGGCCATGGACATCCGTGCCCTCAAGGAAGAGGTCGGGGATCGACTGAGCCTCATCGGCAACGTGGATCTGTCCTACACGCTCACGCGGGGCACACCGGAAGAGGTCAGGACCGAGGTGCGCGAACTAATGCGTGACGTCGCTCCCGGTGGCGGCTACGCCCTTGCCTCAGCCAATTCCGTGCCCGAGTACGTGCCCTGGGAGAATTTTGTGGCGATGCATGCCGCCTGGGTCGAATATAGCCGCTACCCAATCAACGTGTAACGCCACGGCTCAAGCCGTTTCTGTGATCTCGAGGTCCTGCTGGAAAAGAGCGCCGGTCACGGATCGTTTCAGAGCAGAAGAGAGCAACAGAAGGTAACCTGAAGGGCGAACTGTTCGTAGTCGGTGCTTCAGCGCCATAGTGGGAGGCAGCATCAGTTGAGGTTAGAAAAGCGCGCTGAAGCGCGGACTACAAACCAGAGCGCTGCTCCGGGAAAAAAGTGAAGAGACATGATCCAGGAGACAAACATCGAAACCGATCTGTGCGTAGTGGGCGGAGGCATTGCCGGCGTCTGCACGGCCCTGGCCGCAGCGCGCAATGGAGCACGGGTGGTGCTCCTTCAGGATCGTTCGGTGCTGGGCGGCAACGCTTCCTCCGAGGTGCGCATGCACATGGTCGGCGCCTCCTGCTCGGGCCAGCGCCCAGGCGCTCGCGAATCGGGCATCATTGATGAGCTGCGGGTCGAAGACGCCGTACGCAACCCACACCGCAGCCCGCACCTCTTCGATCTGCTGCTCTATGACAAAGTAGTCTCTGAGCCCAACATCACCCTGCTACTGGACACTGCCTGCATAGGCTGCTCAGCCGCCAGTACACCTCAAGGGGATAGGGCGAAGCGCATCACCCAGGTCCACGCCCTTCGGAACAGTACAGAAGAGACCTTTGTCGTCAAAGCGCCCCTGTTCGCCGACTGTTCGGGCGATGGGAGGCTGGGGCTGGAGGCAGGCGCTAAGTGGCGGATGGGCCGTGAAGGCCGCGACGAGTTCGGCGAATCTCTGGCACCAGAGCAGGCCGATGCCTGTACCCTGGGTAGCTCGATCCTGTTCATGGCCCGCGAATACGACCGTCCCATGCCCTTCCAGGCGCCCAATTGGGTCCGCCATTTTTCCGAGGAGGAACTCCGCCTGCGCAGCCATACCGAACTGGATTTTGGCTACTGGTGGATAGAGTGGGGCGGCCACCTGGACACGATCCGGGACAATCCCGCCATCCGCCACGAGCTGCTACGCATCGCCCTGGGCATGTGGGACCACGTCAAGAACCACTGTTCTCACGAGGAAGGCGTCCCCCGCGAGACCTACGACAACGCGGCCAAGGGCACGAGCTTTGCCGCTCAGGACCCAACCAACTGGGCTCTAGAATGGGTCGGCTTTCTGCCCGGGAAACGGGAGTCGCGGAGATTGTTGGGGACCCATGTCCTGACCCAGCAGGACATCCAGGCCGGCCGGGTCTTTGACGATCAGGTAGCCTATGGCGGCTGGTGGCTCGACATCCACCCGCCGCTAGGCGTTGATGCCATAGAGGAGTATCCCTGCATCCACCACCCAGTGGAGCACCTATATTCCATCCCACTGCGAGCGCTCTTTTCCAGAAACGTCGAGAATCTGTTCCTCGCCGGGCGCAACATCAGCGCCACCCACGTCGCCTTCTCGTCGACGCGGGTCATGGCCACCTGCGCCCTCGCCGGCCAAGCGGCCGGCACGGCCGCCGCCATCGCGCTGCGCCGGGGTGCGAGCCGGGCAGCGGATCTCGTGGACCCGCCCCTGATCGAGGAGATCCAGCAGACGCTCCTGAAGGACGGCGCCTACCTGATTGGATTGGAGAATGCCGACCCCAGGGACAAGGCCCGTTCAGCCCGGGTGCTGGCATCGGACGAAATAGAAGACGGAACGGCCGCACAGGTAATCAACGGCGTGGTGCGGGCCACCAGCCCGGGGCTGCACCCTGACCTGGCCCAGGCCACGAACCGCTGGACTTCACGGACGATGCCAGCCTGGATCGAACTGCGCTGGGAGACACCGCAGGCGATCTCGGAGATCCACCTGACCTTTGACACCGGCTTTCAGCGCGAACTAACACTCACCATGAGCGATAGATTCAGCGCCAAGATGGTACGCGGCCCGCAGCCCGAGACGGTCAGGGACTACCGTCTGGAGTTCGACGGCCGGCAAGGCGAAGGCAATAGCCTTCCCATTCGCGACAACTATCAGGGGCGGCGGGTACACAGAATGCCCATGCCGGTCGTCACGTCCTCGCTCCGCTTGGTTGTCGAGACGACCCATGGAGCGCCGGAAGCCCGCGTCTTTGAGATCCGGGCTTACTGAGATGGCGCCAGGAATGGCAGCCCTTCCGAGGACTACCATTCCTGGGCTGAATACCAACTGGGCCTAGCCCAAGGAGGAATTGTTGACCAGTCCAATGTTGCACACGCTGCGGCAAGCCGCCGCACTCCGTCGCAAGTGGGAGACAGGCCGGGAGGTCTCCTTTCTGGGCTGGATCTCGATGCTTGATCCAGCCATGGCCGAGATCGGCGTCCAATGGGGCTACGACGGACTGATCATTGACACAGAACACGCTACCTTTGATGTCACGGCCCTGCGCACGACGATCATGGCCTTTCGCGGCACCGACTGCGTGCCCCTGGTCCGCGTGGGGGCCAACGATCAATACCTCATCAAGACAGCGCTCGATCTGGGCGCTGGGGGCGTGCTGATCCCCCAGATCCAGAACCCAGACGACGCGCGGGCCGCGGTACAACACTGCCGTTACCCACCCGAAGGTATCCGTGGCGTCTCGCCGCGGCGGGCCAGCGACTATTTTAGCGAGGGCAAAGCATACGTGACGGAAGCGAATGATTCGGTTCTGGTCATGGTCCAGATCGAGAGCTGGGAAGCCTACCAGAAACTCGACGCCATCCTGGAGGTAGAGGGCATCGACTGCTTCCTCGTGGGCCAGGTCGATCTGGCGGCGACGATGAACTACATGTGGCAGCCCGCCCACCCAGAGGTGGTCAGAACGACCGGAGATATCGTCCAGCGCTGCCGCCAGGCGGGACGCAGTGCAGCGGTGGCCGCAACGAATGACGTACAAGAGATCAAGCACTGGCTGGACGCCGGGGCGAACGTGATCAGCGCTGGCAGCGATCTATCCTTCCTGCTGGACGGCTATCGCCACTTCAAGGCCAGCATGCAAGAAGCGCACCTGCCGTTCCCACCAGCTCCACGGCAGGAGATCAAGGACTCGACTCAAGGAGGCTGATAGATGGCAGAACTCGGCGGTTATGTTGGGCAATTCCTGAACGTTGACCTTTCCACGGGTACGCTCTCTGATGAGCACCCCGATCCAGCCCTGTTGAGGGCCTTTATCGGCGGTTATGGACTGGGAGCCGCGATCCTGTACGAACGCGTGCCCGTCGATGCCGATCCCCTTGGCCCCGACAACATGTTGGGCCTGATTACCGGGCCCCTGACCGGGACACCGGCGATCATGGCCTCGCGCTACTGCGCCGTGGCCAAGTCGCCGCTGACCGGCGGCTGGGGCGACGCCAACTCGGGCGGTGATTTTGGCCCCATCCTCAAATACGCGGGCTATGACGCGGTCTTTGTCCGGGGCATAGCGGACGAGCCGGTGTACCTGCTCATTGAGGATGGCCAGGCTGAGATTCGGCCAGCGGGCGACCTGTGGGGTCTGGACGCCGTCGAGACCGAAGAAGCCCTGCAGGCGCGTCATGGCCCAGGAAGCCGCGTGGCCTGTATCGGTCCCGCCGGCGAACGCCTTTCCCTCGTGTCGTGCATCATCAACGACCGAGGGCGGGCGGCGGGTCGTTCCGGCCTGGGCGCCGTGATGGGCTCAAAGCGACTCAAGGCGGTGGCCGTGGTTGGCACGCGCAAACCGGCCGTAGCTCAGCCTGACCAGGTGAATGCCCTCCGCAAAAAGTACCTGCCCGAATTCAAGGAAAACGATACCTCCAAGATCATGCGCGACTATGGGACAGCCGGCTTCACCAAGGCATTCACCGAAATCGGCCGGACGCCGATCAAAAACTGGGGCGGGGCCCATCCTGATAGCTATCCCGATACGGACGCGCTGGACGGTCCGGCCGTCGTTGCCTATGAAACGAAAAAGTATGCTTGCTGGCACTGCAACCAGGCCTGCGGCGGCATCATGCAATGGGAATCGGACGGCGAGATGCACGAGGACCACAAGCCGGAGTACGAGACCCTGGCCACTTTTGGCACCTATGTGGGCATCACGGACGTCAAGGCTGTGATGACCATGAACGAGATGTGCAACCGGGCCGGCTTTGATACCATCTCCGCCGGGGCGACCATCGCCTTTGCCATGGAGTGCCATGAACATGGCCTGCTCAGCGAGGAGGAGCTGGACGGCCTGGACCTGACCTGGGGCAACGGGAAGGCAGCCATTGCCTTGCTGGAGCGCATGGTGGAGCGGCGCGGGCTGGGCGATGTCCTGGCCGACGGCGTCATGCGCGCGTCCCAGCGGATCGGCCAGGGGAGCGAGGATTTTGCCATCCACTCCGGGGGCCAGGAGCTGCCTGCTCACGACCCCAGGCACGAGGCAGACTTTGGGTTGGCCTACCAGATCTCGCCCACGCCCGGACGGCACACCCAGGGTGGCGTCGGGGCGGTCAATATGCCGCCCGAACAGATCGAGCTTTATGGCCTGGATGCCAAACTGAAGGAGGAAGACCCGGTACGCTTCCATGCCCAGGCTTACGCCGCCACCATGGCCTGGAAGAATGTGTTGAATGCGGCCGGCCTGTGCAGCTTTGGCTCCGTAACCATGGGGCCCGAGTACGTGCCAGAGTTCATCGCCGCCATCACCGGTTGGGATTTCGACATGGGCGAGTGCGTGGAGACGGGCGAGCGCATCGAAGACATGCGCCACCTGTTTGGCCTCCGAGAGGGCCACAACCCCCTCGAGACAGAGGTTGCGCCGCGGGCCATGGGCAATCCGCCGCTGGAGAGCGGTCCCAGGGCCGGCGTGACCGTCGAGATAGACGAACTGCTTCAGGCCTATCTGGAACGCATGGATTGGGATGCAGACACCGGCATGCCCAGCTCCGAGCGGTTGGCAGCGCTGGGCCTGGACGAACTTGCCTCATCTGAAGGAACAAGGAACTATGCCTGAGATCATCCCTGCGAAGATCTGTCCACCTCCGCAATATTAGGTTCAAAAACACTTTTCAACGCCAAGGGAGACCCAAGAACATGCCTAGCATTGAACACGTAAAAGCCATCGTCCGCGGCCCGATGCTACCCGTTATCACTAGTTTTAAGGATGACCTGAGCTTGGACCTGGATACTATCCAGGATAACGTCCGCTACCTCGTCGAAGGCGGGCTGGTCACCGGCAAGGGTACCATGCTTGCAACCGGGGCCGGCGGCGATTTTCCTATGCTCTCCACGGAGGAGCGAAAACAGGTCGCCCAAGCCATCATCGAGGCAGCCGGCGGCCAGGCGACGGTATTCGTCGGCGTACAGCACACCAACCCCGCCGTGTGCCGCGATCTGGCCGAGCATGCCCAGGAGATCGGCGCTGACGGGATCCAGGTCAGCCCCACCTACTACTATGAGCCCTCGGACGCCGATGTCCTCGCCTTCTACCAGATGCTCAATGACGCCATCTCTATTCCCATCATGATCTACAATACGCCCTGGCTGGTGGGCTACGATCTGAGCTTTGAGATGCTGGATGCGCTGGCCGATATGGAGCAGGTGCTGGCCCTCAAATGGGCCTGTGACAGCGCCCATCAATACCTCCGGGCTATCGAGCTGTTTGCGAGGCGGCTGGCCATCGTCGACAATCTGGGATTGACGGTAATGGCCCACATGATGGGCGCCACCGGCTGGATCACCCACCTGGCCAACATCTGGCCCGAGCACGAAGTCGCCCTGTGGGAGCAGATGGACGCCGGCGACTATGTTGGCGCTCAGGCCGAACTGCAGCGGGTCAACTGGCGCTGGCTCGATTTCCGCGGCAAAATGGCTCGGAACACGGGCGGGGAAGCCAATGTGGTCAAAGCCGCTTACGATCTCATCGGGCGCCGTGGAGGGCCGGTACGGCCACCTACGCGGAACATGTCTCCAGAGCACCGCACTGAGCTGAAGGCGCTGCTGCAGGAAATCGGTGTACCGGGCGTGTTGGCCTGAGCCAGACAGCCGCTCGCTGGTGCCGTCTTTGCGGGACAAGTGGCTAGCTTGTCCTGTCCAAAGGAAAGATGCCATCTTGCCCTACAGGAGAGCTGTCCGGACTCGGTCGCAGACCTTCGCCCATCATGCAGCAGCAGAAGAAGGAGAACCGCTCTATGAACAAGGACCGTTTTTCTGGCAAGGTGGCCATCGTCACCGGTGCGGGCCGGGGAATGGGCAAGGCTACCGCACTAACACTGGCCTGCGAGGGCGCGGCCGTCGTGGTCAACGACCTGCGCCCCGACTGGGCCGACGCAGTAGCCAAAGAGATAGTGCAGGCTGGCGGGCAGGCCATGGCCTACGTGGCGGACGTGACCAAGGAAGGGCAGGTACAAGCCATGGTTGAGGCCACGGTCAAGCACTTTGGCACGGTCGACATCCTGGTCAACAACGCCGGCCTGCTGCGATCCACGACCCCACTGGAGAACATCCCACTGGACGAGTGGGAACTGATGATGGTCGTCAACGTCACAGGAGTATTCCTGTGCACCAAAGCCGTCCTGCCGATCATGAAGGCCCAGCGCAGCGGCAAGATCGTCAACGTCTCATCGTCAGCAGGACGGGCCACCAGCACTTTTGGTGGGGCGCACTATACAACCTCCAAGGCGGCCGTGCTGGGACTGACCCGCCACACCGCTCGCGAGGCCGCGCCGTACAATATCAACGTCAACGCCACCGCGCCGGGCAGCATGGACACCGAGATGGTACGCGAGCTGGCAACGCCCGAGCACATGGCCCAGGAGGCGAAGAATAACCCTCTCCTCCGGCTGGGTACGGCCCAGGATGAAGCCGATCTGGTGGCCTTTCTCTGTTCCGAGGAGGCATCCTACATCACCGGGGCCACCATTGACCTCAACGGCGGGGATCTGATGATGTAAGACAGGACTGCCAATCTGGAGGAAGGGAAAGCAACGATGAATCACAGACAGAGGGTTCTGGCGGCTCTGCGCCACCAGGAGCCCGACCGGGTACCCATCGATCTTGGGGCGACGGTGGATAGTACGATCATGGCCACGGCCTATCAGGAACTCAGGCAAGAACTCGGACTGGGAAGCAGCCTGACCCGTGTGCTTGACATCGCCCAGCAGACAGCCGTCATCGAAGACGACGTGCGCCAGGCGCTGGGGGCCGACCTCGCACCCGTCTTTGATGAGCCGAGGGAATGGCGCCTTGGAACCCTGGCGGATGACTCTCCTGCCGAGATGCCGGCCAAGTTCCGACCGCAGCTCCAGGCCGATGGCTCCCGCATCGTGATGGACCAGGACGGGAACGTCGTGTTCAAGATGCCCAAGCGCGGGCATTACTTTGACCCCGTCCATGCCCCCCTTGCTCATGCTACCGGCACAAAGGACCTGGACAAGTACATCGACGACATCATCCACTATGACACACCCTCGCACCTCGACAAGAACTACGAGGACCAGGCCAAAGAGGTCAAGGCCCTGCGCCAGAACACCGACTATGCCCTTGTGGGCTTTTTCGGCGGCCATGTCCTCCAGGCAGGCCAGGTTTTGCGCGGATGGGAAGAGTTTCTGATGGATCTCCTGAAAAACAAGACCTTTGCGCATGCACTCATGGAGAGACTGACGGAGGCCCACCTGGCGCGCTTTGAGCGCTACGCGACAACCATCGCCCCCCACGTCGATGTCATTCAGTTTGAGGAGGATCTGGGCATGCAGGACCGCCCCCTCATGAGCCCAGAGCTATACCGGGAGATGATCAAGCCCTACCACCAGAAGCTTTTTGCTTTCGCCAAGTCCCGCTGTGATGCCTATCTTTTGCTCCACACCGACGGCGCCGTCGCCCCCTTGATTCCCGACTTGATCGATATGGGCGTGGACGCCATCAACCCTGTGCAGGTCACCGCGGCGGGGATGGATTCCAAAGCACTCAAGAAGGAGTTCGGAAAGGATATCACTTTCTGGGGCGCGGGCTGCGACAGCCAGGTAATTCTGCCTTTCGGTTCGCCTGAAGAGGTGGAGGACGAAGTAAAGCGGCGCATCGACGACCTGGCTCCCGGCGGAGGCTTTGTGTTTGCCCCGATCCACAACATCCAGGCCGGGGTTCCTCCGGAGAATGCGGTGGCCATGTTCAGGACGGCGCAGGAGTATGGCAGGTACGGCAGCCAATAGCTGAAGGCCAGTATCTCACATCGTTTTACAGCAAGCGCAGGACCTTCAGCCCATGGTGACTCGGCAACCCGTTGCACTGCGGCACATACTTGGCGACTCCAGAACCCGAGATTCAACGCGTAGGCCCTGACCACCGCGTGGGAAACAGTTGGCAGTCGTGGTTGTTTCGGGTATAATAGGCTCTCCTTCCGGTGAAAAACACCCCGGGCAAGACGCCGGGTACGCACTTACAGCACAGAAAACTGCCCAGGAGGCTGGTTACGTTGGCTTCTGATGCCCAGGCATCCGACTATGACCTGAAAAACGCGGTTTCCGAGAATCGCCTGACCGGCATCTGGCACCTGATGACCGGTTATCGCTTCACCTACCTGGTGGCGACGCTCAGCCTGGGCATCGCCGCGGTGGCCCGGACCAGCTCCATGCTGCTGCTGGGCAGGTACGCGGACGATGTCCTGGGCCAGGCAGACATGGTACGCTGGCTGCCTCTGGTCGCGCTGGGCTTTGTCATCCTGGCCGTGATCCAGGGAGCCATGACCTTCCTCAGCGGAAAGCTGGCCGCCCGGACCGCCGAGGGCATTGTGCTGCGCCTGCGCAACTACGTCTATGACCACATCCAGCGACTGTCCTTCACCTACCACGACCGGACGCCGACAGGGGACCTGATCCAGCGCTGCACGTCGGACGTTGATGCCATCCGCCGTTTCTTTGCGGACCAGGCCATCAGCGCCGGGCGCATCCTCTTTCTCTTTATCGTCAATCTGACAGCGCTTTTGTTCTTGAACTGGCAGCTGGCTCTGTTCTCTGTCATCGTCGTGCCCATCATTGTGATGATGTCGTTCTTTTTCTTCCGCAGGGTATCCAAGGCCTACGAGGCCTACCAGGAGCAGGACGCTGTCCTCTCCACCACCCTCCAGGAGAACCTGACCGGTGTGCGCGTGGTCAAGGCTTTTGCCCGTCAGGCCTACGAACGGGAAAGATTCGAGGGCAACAACTGGGAAAAGTACCTGCGGGGAAGGCGGCTTCTGATCATGCACTCCCTCTTCTGGCCGATGTCGGACATTCTGTGCGGCTTTCAGATGCTGGCTGGCTTTTTCGTGGCCGCACTCATGGCCATCAACGGGACCATCACCGTGGGTACCTATCTGGCCTACGCGGGCATGGTCATCTGGCTCATCTGGCCCATGCGCAACCTGGGCCGGCTGATCGTCCAGATGTCCACCGGCCTGGTCTCGTATGGGCGCGTGACCCAAGGTCATCAAGGAGGATCGCGAGCCCCTGGATGAGGGAATGGTTGAGGTACCCGATTGTGTCGACGGCCGCTTCGTCTTCGAAGATGTCTCATTCCAGTACGATGACGACAGCCCGGTGCTGGAGGATATCAGCTTCCGGTGCGAGCCCGGCCAGGTCGTGGCCCTGCTCGGTTCCACCGGATCCGGGCAAGACGACGCTGGTCAACCTCCTGCCCCGCTTCTACGACTATACCAGCGGCAGCCTGACCCTGGACGGCGTCGAACTGAAAGACTATCCGCGCCATTTCCTTCGCCAGCAGATCGGCATCGTCGAGCAGGAGCCATTCCTCTTCTCCCGCACCATCCGCGAGAACATCAGCTACGGCGCAGACCGGGAGGTAACGGAAGCCGAGATCGAAGCCGCAGCCCAGGCCGCAGCGATTCACGACAGCATCCTCTCTTTCCCCGAGGGCTATGACACGTTGGTCGGCGAGAAGGGCGTCACCCTATCCGGCGGGCAGAAGCAGCGAATCGCCATTGCCCGCACCCTGCTCAAGGACCCCTGTATCCTGATCCTGGATGATTCTACCTCGTCGGTGGACACCGAAACCGAGGCCGAGATCCGTGGCGCTCTGGAACACCTGATGGAGGGCCGCACAACCTTCATCATCGCCCACCGCATCCAGAGCGTGATGAACGCCGACCTGATCCTGGTGCTGGACAAGGGCCAAATCGTCCAGCGAGGCAAACACGAGGAGCTGGTGGCCCAGGAGGGCATCTACCGCCGCATCTATGACATGCAGGCCCGCATCGAAGTCGAGCTGAGGCAGGAGATAGCCGGCATCGATATACAGCCTTCCGAGCTCTCAGAAGAACCAAGATTGCGCACGTCAACGGAATTCCTGAGGGGAATCACGCGTGTCCGACGAGTTTGAGTTCGAAGAAGAAGAATTCTCATACCCAATTCAACGGCCGCACCATGCTGCGCATCCTGGCCCTGGCCAGGCCTCACTGGCGCTGGCTCGTCGGGCTTTTTGGCATGCCATTGCTCTGGTCTCCGGACTGGATTCCTTCTTTACCTTCCTCAGCAAGCAGATCGTGGACGAGGGCATCGTCGCCGGCGACAGGACAGCGCTGACACGGATCGTGAGCCTCTATGGTGCCCTCATCATCGTCCAGTCCATGGCCGTCTTTGGCTTTATCTACCTGGCCGGCATTCTGGGCGAGCGCAGTCCGCTACGACCTGCGCAAGACGCTGTTCAACCACCTCCAGGAGCTGTCCTTCTCCTACTTTGACCGGACGCCGGTGGGCTGGATCATGTCCCGTGTAACGTCCGACACGGACCGCATCGCCGAACTGGTGACCTGGGGGCTGTTGGACTCACCTGGGCCCTCGATGAACATCGTCACAGCGATGTTCTTCATGTTGATCATCAACTGGAAGCTGGCACTCATCGTACTGGCCATCATCCCCGTGCTGGTCGTCGTGGCCGCCCAGTTCAAAAAGAAGATCCTGATCGAATACCGCCAGGTACGCAAGATCAACTCCAGGATCACCGGTGCCTACAACGAGAACATCAGCGGCGTGCGCGTGGTCAAGGCACTGTGCCGCGAGGACCAGAACCTGAATGAGTTTGGCGAGCTTTCGGGCGAAATGTACGGGGCCTCCTACCGGGCCGCCTGGTTGTCGGCGCTCTTTTTGCCCGTGGTGCAGCTCATCAGCTCCCTTGCCGTAGGCGCCATCGTCTGGTTCGGCGGACTGCAGGCCATTCAGGGGGACATGACCGTCGGCGGCATCATGGCTTTTGTCTCCTACGTCACCTTTATGCTTTGGCCGGTGCAGGAGCTGGCGCGCGTCTACGCCGAGATGCAGAACGCCATCGCTTCGGCCGAACGGGTCTTTTCCCTGTCGGACGCCGTACCCGAGGTCACAGACCAACCGGGAGCCATCGACCCGGGTACCATCCGCGGCGACATCGAATTCGACGCCGTCGATTTTTGGTACGAGCCCGACAACCCGGTACTCTCGGGCTTTGACCTCAAGGTCAAGCGCGGCGAAACAATAGCCCTGGTGGGAGCGACGGGCGGGGGCAAGAGCACCATCGTCAACCTGATCTGCCGCTTCTACGAGCCCAAACAGGGCGCGATCCGCATCGGCGGGCAGGACTATGAGGAACTCACCCTGCACGCCATCCAGTCGCGCATCGGCATTGTGCTGCAGACGCCCCATCTCTTTTCGGGCACGATCCGCGAGAACATCCGCTACGGCCGGCTGGAGGCGACCGACGAAGAGATCGAAGCGGCTGCCGACCTGGCCGGCGCCCACGACTTTATCAAGACCCTCGAAAAAGGCTATGACGAAGAGGTGGGCGAGGGCGGCGACCTGCTGTCGGTCGGGCAGAAGCAGTTGGTCAGCCTGGCGCGGGCCGTCCTGGCCCAACCCGAGATCTTTATCATGGACGAGGCAACCAGTTCCGTGGACACGCTGACCGAGGACCTGATCCAGCGGGGGATGGAAGCCCTGATGGAGGACCGCACCAGCTTTATCATCGCCCACCGGCTGTCGACTATCAAACGTGCCGATCGTATCCTGGTCATCGAAGCGGGAAAGATTGCCGAAATAGGCAACCACGCCGAACTGCTGCGCGCCGGCGGGCACTACTACCGGCTCTACACCCAGCAGTTTCGCCAGCGCCTCGATCCGGACGTCGATCCGTTCCAGTTACCCGGCCTGGCGCCTGCTTGAATCAGACGCCCAGCAATACGCCAGAGCGCAAACCATAGTAGGCGCCCTTCGTCTTTGCTCAGGACATGCTTCAGCGCCGTGAAATAGAAGTGCGCTGAAGGGCGCACTAGGAACAGATCTGCCAGTTGCTGGACCGAAGAATCGCGTACTAGGAACCTTTCCACTCCTGGCCGGGCCGCACAACTGAGGCTCAACGGCACCAATAGCCGCACCAACCATTCCCGGGAGGTCAAACAGATGACGTCGCCTACCTCGCGCAGTCCCTTCAAGGTCGCTGTTGTCCAACACGCCCCGGTCTTTCTGAACCTGGAGGCCAGCCTGGCAAAAGCCTGCGCCCTGGTCGAGCAGGCGGCCGGGGCCGGAGCAAGAATCATCGCCTTCCCCGAGACCTGGCTGCCAGGCTATCCGGTCTGGCTGGACTATGCGCCCAGGTCTGCGGAGTGGGACTATGCTCCTGCCAAGGCGCTGTACCGATTGCTCTTTGAGAACGCAGTCGCCATCGATGAGCCCGCGGGCGGACCGCACCTCGAACCCTTGCTCTCCGTCGCCCACCGTACGGGTACCTATGTCGTCATGGGCGCCCACGAGCGCGACGGTGGCACGCTGTACAACACCATCCTCTACATCGGCCCGGACGGGCACGAGTTCCAGATCCACCGCAAACTGGTTCCGACCTACACCGAGCGCCTGGTCTGGGGGCGGGGAGACGGCAGCACGTTGGGCGTGATGGGCACAGGGTATGGCAACCTTGGGGCATTGATCTGCTGGGAGCACTGGATGCCCCTGGCCCGGGCAGCGATGCACGCCCAACATGAAACGGTTCACGTGGCCCAGTGGCCGGCCGTCCGGGACCTCCACCAGCTTGCCAGCAGGCACTATGCCTTCGAGGGCCAGTGCTTTGTCCTGGCCGCGGGCGTTGTTCTGAGCCGGGCTGATGTCCTCGACGGGATCCATTCTCTGGACCAGCCACCGAGCGAGGCGATCGAGTTTCTGGAAACGATTCCCGGCGAGGACAGCGACCTGCTCCTGCAAGGGGGCAGCGCCATCATCGCTCCCGACTCCACCTACGTCTCCGGGCCGGTCTTTGACGAACCTGCCATCCTCTACGCGGAACTCCAGCCGGAGCGCATCACCGAGAGCTATCTGACCATCGACACCCAAGGCCATTACTCCCGGCCCGATGTCTTCCACCTGAAAGTCAACGCCCATCCTCAGTCGAACGTGACCTTCAAGCCTTGAGGCATCACCTGTCTCGGTGGAGAGGGCAAGGGCTGGAATACAACAACGAATTGGGAATGAAACGAATCGCCCGACAGAAAGGAATTCGTTCCTTTCGAAATTCGTTCTAGTACCTCAAGGAGAATCCATATGCCAGACAGCGTCAGCAGGCCCTCGAAAAAAGAGCCACAGGCCCAGCCTGTGCCCACCACGCAGGGCATCCTGAAACGCGCAAAAAAGGGGGGAGGTGTCCTGATCGATCCCGCTCAGCCTTGGGACGAGGTCCGGGTTCCCACCGAGCTTGCGCGAGCGTATGACCTGGTCGAAGGCGCCACCGTCGCCGGGCCATTGCAAGAGGGCAGACACGGCCCGCAGCTTGCCGGTGTCGAGTCTGTCTGCGGTCTGGCGCCGGAGGATTTTCAGAAGCGCACGCCCTTCCGCCGCCTGGTGGCCATTGACCCACTGGAGCGATTCCGGCTGGGCGACACGGGCGACCTGAGCATGCGCATCGTCGATCTGGTCGCTCCCATCGGCATGGGTACCCGGGGCCTGATCGTCTCCCCGCCCAAAGCCGGCAAGACCATGCTCCTGGAAGGGATCGCCCAGGCCGTGCGGGCGACCGTCCCAGAGACGCGTATCATCATCCTGCTCATCGACGAGCGACCTGAAGAGGTGACCTTCTTCCGGCGGGCGGTGCCAGGCGCCGAAGTTTTCGCCAGCTCCGCCGACCAGCGGCTGAAGGATCACATTGACCTGGCCGAACTGATGCTGGCCCACATCCACACCGAGCTGGAATGCGGCCACGATGTGGTCCTCCTCCTGGACAGCCTGACACGCATGACGCGCAGCTTTAACCTGAGCGGCTCGAGCAGGGGACGAACCCTCTCCGGCGGGCTGGAGGCCGGCGCCGTCGAGATCCCGCGCCGTTTCTTTGGCCTGGCCCGCAATATCGAGGATGGCGGCTCGGTGACCATCATCGCCACCGTCTTGATCGATACCGGCTCGCGGCTGGACCAGGTCATCTTTGAGGAGTTCAAAGGCACCGGCAACAGCGAGATCGTCCTGGACCGCGCCCTGGCCGACGCGCGCATCTTTCCGGCGATCAACATCACCGCCAGCGGCACGCGCAAGGAGCACCTGCTCTATGATCCCGGCGAGGGCCAGCGCATCGCCTGGCTGCGCCGCAAGCTGGCCGACCAGAAGCCCCAGGCGGCCCTGGAAGCGATGTTCCGGCTCATGGACAAGTATCCCACCAACGAGGAACTGCTGCAAAACATCCCCCTGGGGAGATAGCCGGCCTCCCCCGGCCGGGCACGAACGAGCCGCTTCACCCACCAGGGCAATCGCATCCCAACCCGTCGTTGCGAGCGAAGGCGCTTCTGCCGAAGCGAAGCAATCCCACTCTTACACAGGTGGGGATCGATTTTGCGGGATCTTGCGCCTGTGCAAAAAGGGCGTACCTATGCTATAATGCCGCCGCTTAAGGTACTCGCATCCCAGCAGACAGGAGCGCTCAGCGCAGCACCATGACCCGACCCAGATGGTTCGTCGAACTCGTCAAGATTCCGTTCCGGCAGCGCTTTTTCTTTGCCGGGATGACCAAGCTGCCGGTCGTCGGCAGTCTCGTCGACCGCATGCTCTTCGATGGGGATGACATTCTCTACCTGCCCATGGACAGAGTCATCGAGATCAACGAGGAGATCGACTGGCCGGAGGAAATGGTACTGCCCTCGCAGGTGGTCGAGCATTTCATCGAGCAGGCCAGCTACCACTGGATCATCGACCATTGCCTGTGCCGCGACGCATCTGACTGCCAGGACTATCCCGTCGAACTGGGCTGCCTCTTCCTGGGCCAGGCCGCGATGGGCATCAACCCCAAGATCGGCCGCCGGGTAACCAGGGAGGAAGCGCGGGATCACGTCCAGCGCTGCCGCGATGCCGGCCTGGTGCACATGGTCGGCCGCAACAAGCTGGACACCGTCTGGCTCGGCGTCGGCCCCGGCAACAAGCTGCTCACCGTCTGCAACTGCTGTCCCTGCTGCTGCGTCTGGCGCATGCTGCCCAACATCACGCCCCGGATCAGCGCCAAGGTGAACAAGATGCCGGGCGTCAGCGTGGCCGTGACCGGTGACTGCCAGGGCTGCGGGCTGTGCACCCAGGGCGTCTGCTTTGTCGACGCCATCCACTTAAACGACCATCGCGCCGTGATCAGTGAGGCCTGCCGCGGCTGCGGCCGCTGCGTCACGGTCTGTCCCCAACAGGCCATCCAGCTTACCATCGAAGACGAACGGTTCGTCCAGAACGCCATCGACCGCATCGGCCCGCTGGTAGACGTCACCTGAAATAAAAGGAGATGCGAGTTATGCACAAACCCATCGGCATCATCGGCGGCATGAGCCCCGAGTCCACAGTGGCCTATTATGAGTACATCACCCGCACCTACACCGAGCGCTATGGCGACTATGGCTACCCCGAGATCCTCATCTACAGCGTCAGCTTTCAGCCCTACGTCGACTGGCCGAGGGCCGATCGATGGGACCTGGTGGCCGCCGGGCTGAGCGAGGCCGCGCACAAGCTGGAGGCCATGGGCGCCGGCTGCATCCTCATCGCCACCAACACCATGCACATCGTCTTTGACGAGGTGCAGGCCAGCGTGGACGCGCCCATGATCAGCTTGCTGGACGCCGTTGGGGCAGCCATCCAGGAGCGGGGCCTGAGCAGGGTGGGGCTGCTGGGCACCGAGTTTACGATGGAAAAACCGTTCTACCGGGACGCCCTGGCGGAGCAGGGCATCGAGGTCCTGGTGCCGGGCGCCGAGGACCGCCGCTTTGTGAACGCGGTCATCTATGACGAGCTGGTCGCCGGGCAGATCCTGGACGCGTCGCGGGCCGGGTACCTGGCCGTCATCGAGCGGCTGGCCGGGCGCGGCGCTGAGGGCGTCATCCTGGGCTGCACCGAGATCCCGCTGCTGGTCAGTGAGGCGGATGCCGGGCTGCCGCTCTTTGATACGACGGCGATCCATGCGGAGGCGGCGCTACGCTTTGCGGTGGAGGGGTAGGCGGCCCGCCCCAGGCGCATCAGGATATCCCGGCAGAATCCCCGCCCGGCGATCAAAGATCAGAGGACAGGTTGCAGGGTCCAGGGCACAGGGTGCCTATTTGAGGGGACCCCTGGCGACGCGAAACCCGTCGTGCCGTTCCTGTAGGCCGGGACGTACGTCGCCACGGTACGCGCACCGCACGGAGCCGGGATTGTCTGCGCCACGAACCCCCGCGCAGAACGCGCGGCTCACGTCCCTTCCAGATTCTCCCGGCCGTCGTCAGCCCGATAGGGATAGTCCCGGTACTGGCTGCTGCACCACTCCCAGACGTTGCCGGCCATGTCGGCCGCGCCGTAGGGGCTGTCGCCGGCGGGCGAGTAC
The DNA here is from genome assembly GCA_963700285.1 of uncultured Chloroflexia bacterium. Taxonomy (GTDB): domain Bacteria; phylum Chloroflexota; class Anaerolineae; order JAAYZQ01; family JAAYZQ01; genus CAWANP01. The sequence continues at coordinate 610,066 of CAVOXA010000014.1, forward strand.
TGGCCCACCGGCGTCGTCCGGCCCGGGCCGGCCGGCTGGCAGTTGGCCCGCGCCGGGTCCCAGTCGTTGCCCCAGGGCCACAGGCGGCCGTCGTCGCCGCGGGCCGCCTTCTCCCACTCGGCCTCGGTGGGCAGGCGGTAGGCCTGCCCGGTCCGCTCCGCGCAGCCAGGTCGACGTAGGCCAGGGCGTCGTCCCAGGTGACGTACACCACCGGGTGGTCGGCCAGCTCCTCGGGCAGGCGGCCGTCGCGCCAGTGGCTGGGGCGCGGCGTGGCCGGTGGCCTCGACAAAGGCGGCGTACTCGGCGTTGGTCACCGGGTAGCGGCCGATCTCAAAGGCGGGCAGCGTGACCTCGTGCTGGGGCTGCTCCTCGCTCGAACCAGCCCTTGTCCTGGAACTCTTTCGCCCACTCGTAGCGGTCCAGCATGGCCTGGACCTGCTCGTCGCCGGTGCCCATCAGGAAGGGCCCGGCCGGGACGGGGACCATCTCCGGCTCGAAGCGCTGGCGGGCGGCCTGCACGGCCGGCGCTTCGACGGGCGTGGCCCGGCGGGCCAGGGTGATGTAGCTGCGCAGCTCCAGGGGCGTGAGCGGCTCGAAACGGGCATCCTCCTCGCCGCAGAGCAGGAGCAGCCGCCGCAGCGCCTCCCGGCCCTGGAAGGGTTCCAGGGCTTCCGCCAGGCGGGGCAGTTCGGTCTCCGGCGCCCTCCCGCCCGCGCCGTCTCCTGCGCCGCGGAAAAAGCCCTCCAGGTCGCGCAGGTAGCCGGGGCGCAGGCGCAGCAGGTTGTAGAGGTCGGGGTGGGCGTGCTGGATGGCCACCATCTTGGCCAGGCGCACCGGCCGGATCGTGTCTCGGAGCGCCTCCCGCTTCTCCACCAGCCGGGTCAGGAGCAGATAGATGTTCAGCGTGCGCTTGACCTGGCGCGGGTTGGGGGTCAGGCCCTGGGCGAAGACCTCGTCGCAGCGGGGATCGGGCAGGGCGGGGGCCAGCGACTTGACGTAGCTCGCGCATCGGCTCGTCCTCGATGGGCGGCAGGATGAAGGGCAGCTGGATGATCTTTTCCAGGTACTCGCGGGGCTTGACCTCGCCCTGGTAGCGGGTGCGCACCGCGTCCTCGATGGCCTCCGGGTCCAGCCCCAGGACATAGATGCAGCCCTCCACGTCCAGGAAGAGCTTGAGGGCCTCCAGCACCTGGATGGCCTTGTCCGGCAGGCAGCGGTCCAGGTCGTCGACAAAGACCACCAGCCGGCGGAAGCCGCCCCCGGGCCGGCGCAGCAGGACCCGGACCAGCCGGGCGAAATTGTCCTGGAACTGCTCCAGGGAGCGGAGCTGGGCCTGGTAGTGGAGCAGGTCCTCGCGGCGAAAGGCCTCGATCAGCTTGCCCATCTGGCTCACCGGCTCGCCCTTGCCCAGCGCCTTCCGCGCCCCTTCCAGGGCTTCCGCAGGCAGCCCCAGCCCCACGCCGGAGAGGATCAGGTTGAAGGCCAGGCCGGCGCCGGAGGTCAGCGCCTGCGTCCAGTTGGGCTTCCAGTCGCCCTTTTCCGTCCAGGCTGCTTCGCGGTAGAGGGCCTCGCGCAGCCGGCCCAGCAGTTCCTCCGCCGTCGGCTCGCCCTCGACCGGCGGCGGGCGGATCCGCCTCCAGCAATTGCTCCAGGTCATCCAGCAGGGCCAGCAGCAGGGCGCGCCACAGGGCGTCCTCCTGGTTGTACTTCCAGGCGTTGAACCAGACCGTGCGGTGGCGCAGCGTGGCCGTCGCCTCTTGCGCTGCCGGCCACTCTGGCGCGGAGCATCTCCATCAGGCTGGTCTTGCCCGCGCCCCAACTGCCGAACACGCCCAGGGTCAGCGGGGTGCCGGTGTGCGGATCCAGCAAGATGTCGGCCAGGGCCTCCACGTAGGGCTGAAAGTCCAGGGCGTCCCTGCCGGTCGGCAGGTCGGCCAGGACGGGCGAGTTAGTCTGTTCTGCGGTCATGGTGCAGCACCTCCTGGTCGGCGGGTGGCCCCGCCCGAACGGTCGCCCGAGTCCCTTCCGGGACGGCTACTGGCTCAGGCGGGGCCGGTCCTCTTTGGCCGTCCTGACCTCCGGGTCAGGCTGTGATCCTGGGGTCAGGCAGCGACCGGGGCCGCGGTCTGGAGTCCCCTCAGAAAGGGTGGCGCTGGCCGCTGGTGAGGGATTGCTGGTCACCACCGGCATTCCCCTGGCCATCCTCCCGGCGACTGCTGGCGACGCGAAACCCGTTGTTGTTGTTCCTGTTGTGTGGGCGCCCTTGCCCACGCGGCAGGCATAGCTGTCGTGGATCATGCGCGCTTCAAAGATGGGCCAGGTGACCTGCATCAGGGCGTGATGGACCACCCGGTCGCGGAAGGGCGCGGCAGAAATGCGCCGGGTCTTGGGCTCGCGGATGGTGAAATGGCGATAGGGGCCGGGCTGGTAGGTCTTTTCTCGCAGCTCCTCGTGCAGCGCCCAGAGGTTCTGCTCCAGGTCCAGCTCAAAGGCGGCCACCGTGGGCCACTTGCGCTTGCCGCCCCGCCGGGCGCGCCGCCAGGCCAGCCAGAGGTTGTCAAATCGTAGATCTTGGGATAGAGCCCCTTGAATGTCCGGGCCATGCGCTCTCTACCTCAAAAACCGCCAATTCCGATCGCCTGGGGGGCACGCCCCCCAGACCCCCCAGCAGGGCCAGGATTCAAAGGACAGGGTACAGAGCGCAGGATACAGGAGACAGGGTGCCTATCCGAGGGGACCCCTGGCGACGCGAAACCCGCCGTTGTCGATCCTGACGTCCGGGTCGTCGCTGAAACGGAACGCGCACCGCACGGAGGAGGCGTCACTGTACCAGGCACCGCCGCGCAGGACCTTGTACCGTCCCGATCCTGCTCCTCGCGGATCCCGGGCAACGGCATCAGCCGGCGACGGTAGGTATCCTCCGCATACCAATCGCGGCACCACTCCCAGACGTTGCCGGCCAGGTCCAGCAGCCCCTCGGCGCTGGCGCCGTCGGGAAAGATGCCCACCGGCGTGGTGCCGCTCCAGGCCCAGCTCCTCGCGTGTTGGCCCTGCCCGCCTGCCACTCGTCGCCCCAGGGGTAGCGGCGGCCCTCCGGCCCCCTGGCGGCCCGCTCCCACTCGGCCTCGGTGGGCAGGCGGTAGGTCGTGGCCGTCGTCCAGCGCCGCCGTCAGCCAGCGGCAGTAGGCGACGGCCTCGTACCAGGTGACGCCCACCACCGGCTGGTTGGGGCCGTTGAACCGGTCGTCGTCCCAGTAGGCCGGCCGGTCGCGTACGTCCCCGACCAAGTCCTTGACCGTGCCCTCAGGCAGCCAGACGCCGGCCGCCCTGGCCTCGGCCCACCAGCGCTCGTCGGCATAGCCGCCGGCCTCCACGAAACAGCGCGAACATGGCGTTGGTCGTCGGGTAGCGGGCCAGGGCAAAGGCGTCCAGCTCCACCTGGTGCCGCGGCAGCTCGTCTTGTACCAGTCCTTCTCGTCTCGCGCACCAGCCGCTCCACCTCTGCCTCGTCGCTGCCCATCCAGAAGCGGCCGCCGGGGATGGCGATGAACTCGGGCAGGCACAGTCGGGCCCGTGAAGCGGGGGTCGCCCAGGCGGCCCAGCACGTCGCCGGCCTCGACCCGGGCCGCCACCGACGTCGCCGGCGGGTTCCGCCACAGCACCTCGACCAGGCGGCGGGCCAGCTCGTCGCGGGCGCCGGCGTGCCAGCCCACGCGGCGGGGCGGGATCTCGAGCAGGGCGCGCCCGGCCCAGGCCAGGCCGTAGGCCCGCGGCATCGCCCTCCCCGGGCAGGTCGCCCAGCTCGTCCAGCAGGAAACGCCGCGCCTGCTGCGGCCACTGCAGCAGGTAGCCGGCGACCAGCAGCAGCACCTCGCGCCACCAGCTCTGGCCCGGCGTGGGCCTGCAGAAATGCGCCCCACTCGGCCGCTGCCGCGCAGGTTGTCCACCAGGTAGTTGGCGGCCAGGAACTCCTGCACCGTCAGGTGGTCGCCAAAGCTGTAGCCCTCCTCGTGGGCATAGAGCAGGCCGCTGCGCTCGGCCATCAGCGCCGACAAAGTCGGCCGCCTCGCGCTCGGCGCCTGGCGCTCCTCCAGCCCCAGGTAGTCGGCCATAAAGGGGGCCAGGATGCGCCGCACCAGGTCGCGCTCGTCGACCACGACCAGGCCCTGGCGCGCGGCCGCCGTTCCGCTCGCTGCCGCGGCCCCCTGGTGGACCTGGTAGGCGGCGTAGGTCAGAGGTAGAGGCGGCGGTCCTCCGGCGGGCCAGCGGTCGCTCGCGCAGGCGCTGGGCCGCCTCGGCGCTCTCCTCCTCGTGCAGCCGCTCGCCCAGCAGCACGTCCACGTAGGCGTTGTACAGCTCGGCGCGCTGCTCGGGCAGCTCGCGGTCGGCATAGTGGATCAGGGTCGCCGTCCAGACCATCAGCGGCGTCTTGACCATCTCTTGCAGCAGCGGCGCGGCGTCGATGCGCGCCAGCAGCAGGCGGGCCGCGCTCGGCGGCCAGCGCCGGGATCCGCCTCCAGCCCGGCGTAGAGGCGCTTCGACCATCGGCGCCCACTGCTCGCGGGTCAGGTCGCGCACGGTGGCCAGGTGAAAGCGCTCGTCGAGGCGGGTGTTGGCGCCGGCGTAGGCCGCCACGCGCGCCGTGACCAGCAGCCGGTTGCCCGGAAAGGCGTCGGCCAGGCCCTCGATGACCTGGCGCATGGCGATGCGGTGGTCGAAGTCGGCCACCTCGTCCAGGGCGTCCAGCAGCAGCCAGGCCCGTCCCGCGCGCACCAGGCCGCTCGAGAAAGCCGGGCGGCACGCAGTCGCGGGTGCCAGCGCTCAAAGTGGTCGTCCAGGAAGCGCAGCAGGCCCTCCACGTCGCGGCGGTAGGTCTCCGGCTCGGTCTGGCAGGCGTGCTCGAAGTCGCGCAGGGCGACGATAGACGGGCAGGGGCAGTCGCCCGGCCCGCTCTCCAGGCCCAGCTCGCGCGCGGGCCAGTCCGGGTCCCGCCTCGGCCAGCACGCTGGCCACCAGGCGCAGCACGGTGCGTCTTGCCGCAGCCGGCCGCGCCGATCAGGACCAGGTGGCCCGGCGCGGCCAGCACCTCGGCCAGGTCGATGTCGGTGCGGGACAGGTCGCGCTCCACGGCCCCGAGCTCCGTCTCCTTGCCCCGCAGGCGGCTTTCCAGGTCGGCCCGGCTGAGGTGCAGGTCGAAGCGCAGCGGCACGTAGATGCCGGGCCGGCCCTCGTCCTCCAGCAGGGAAAAGCCCGGCGGCGCGCCGCGCAGCTCGGAGAGCTGGCGGTAGGGGCGGGTCTCCAGCCGCCCGCACTGGCCGCGCACCACCTCCAGGTAGGCGGCGACCAGGTCGGGATCCGGCCGGAAAGGGATATCGTCGGCCCCTGTGTCGAGATCAGGCTCAAGCGGGAGCCCGGCCGGAGGTGCCTCGGCCAGAATCATGTCGCCCAGTCCCTCCGTGCGGGCCGTGGGTTCCTGAATCAGCCCCCCATGTTCCACGTTCCAGCGACGCAGGCCATCCAGCACGTGGAGCTTGAGGTCGTCCACGGTGACAAAACCCTTGCCATCACGGTCGGCCGAGCCGCTGAACCCGTCCAGGAGATAGTAGGTAAAGACGCCGTGCTCTTTTTCCTCCCACTCCTGGGCAACCTGCTGGGAGGAACTGGCCGCAAGCAGGGCAAAGCCTTCGGCCAATTCGTAGGCGTTGCGGATGAACGCGGGATCGGCCAGGTCCCGGCCGATCTCAACGCCCGTGTGACAGGCATCGAAGGTGAGCACCAGCCGGCGCGACTTGCTCTGGCGCATTTGCCGCTCAACCCACGACAGCGGCAGGGCCTTCTCGGCCAGGGTTGACCTGCGCGTCTCGCGCGTAATCAGTACCGGTACCCCATTCACTGTTTTGCCGTGACAGGAAAAGTGGACCCACAGGAGATCGTCCGGCCCGGCAACCTGGCAGAGCCGGGCCAGCTCACCCTCCACATTGTCGCGGGTGGGCTGCAGGTGTTCCTCGGCCGCGGCGTCGTGCAGGGCAACGGTGGTGTAGCCCCGGGCCTGGAGCGCAGCCTCCATGGCCACGACGTCGTTGACACAGAACCGGAGATCAGGAATGGCAGGATCGATGAAATGGTTCACGCCCACCAAAAGCGCCCAGCGGGCGCGGATGGGCCCGGCCGGAGTATCAGGCTTTGGCCAAGGAACAGGAGACAGCCGCCGGCCGCCAGGCGGATTTTGCTCCTCCTGCCCGGTACGGCTGTACAGCGCTGGCTCGAAGCGGGCGTACTGGAGGGGGTTCGCCTCCTTGACATCGGCAAGGAGATCGTCCCAAAGGAGCCGGGTACGGCAGTAGTCTATGACCTCGTCGACCATGTCGTCCAGGCCGTGGCCAGGGCCGAATCTAACTACAATGGGTTGGAAGAGTAGACGGTCCTGACAAAACCGGCGCAGGTCCTGAGGGGTAAAGGCCGCTAGCAATAGCTCTCGGATGGCGCCAACATTGTAGGATGCAGTCTGGTCAGTCATGGGGCCTCCCACATGCTATGACTTTGCGGAGACGATGGGTCTCAACAGCGCCCAGGCTATCGAGTAGAATCGGAATACCACGGGCACCATCGCCACCCCGGTCGTGCCTCTGGCCGGCGAGAGCCGCGAGGTTTCTCTTTTCGTCAGGCACCCGGAATTATATCATCGCTGATGGGAAAAAGCAAGCATCGTGTTGCAAGCCCGTTGGCAGGGGAAGGAGCGTAGGACTGCTGCAAGGTCATCATCGCGAGCGTCAGCGCCTGTCCCGAGCCTGCCGAGGGAAAGCGATCTCTACCTGTGCCCTGGGGATTGCCACGGCGCAAACAGCGCGCCTCGCAATGACAGATCTGGCCGGCAGTGCATGTCGAGGGACAATGCAATAGCCCTGGGTGAACCCGAGAGCAGGGGAAGGAGCATGGTTCCGCCCTTGCTTGCAGCGCGCTACTATGCTATACTTACCTTCCTGGAATCGGCCAGCTTTGGGCAAGCTGGGAGTTTCCAGGAAGGTGTCAGTAGAGGAGGCTCAAAGATGACCCAAACCACATCCCAGGCGCCGGAGGCTACAGCCCTTTGGTCCCCGGCCAGCAACCTCTCCCCCCGCGTCCAGCGGCTGCGAGACCAGTACTGGGACTTTTACGAACGCGATTACACCAACGAGGTACGCGCCTACACCACCGGCACCTCCTGGGACCAGGTCTATGTCCCCTGGAACTGGACCAACGTCTCCGAGATGATGATCTTTTTCGCGGGAGCCAAGGCATACCTGCTGGCCGGCGCCAGCCCGATTTCGCTGCCGCCCGGCTTCTGGGACCTGCCGCTGGTGGTACGGCGGGCCGTCTTTTTCAAGCGCGTCGTGGAGGAGTACCTGCCGGTGCAGATCCTCGAGGGCGAGCTGGTTGTAGGCTCCCACTTTTCCACCGCGCTCTCCCGCTCGCTGACCCGATCCGAGGCGCGCCAGTTCGCCAAGATGGAGAAGCGTTTCATAAAAGATGTCCAGCGGCTGGACAGGCTGGGCATCGGCAACTGCGGCGCCGTGCCCGGCCACCTGATCCCCGACTATGCCCGGGTGCTGCGGGAGGGTTGGCGGGCCATCAAGGCTGAGGCCGACGCCGCGGCCGGCGACCCGGGAGCAACAACCCAACGGCGGGAGCTGGCCCGGGCCATCTCTATCTGCGCCGATGGCGTGCGCGCCCTGGCCGAACGCTACGCCAGCCAAGCCGAGGCCTCGGCCAGGAACGAGGCTGACCCGCTCCGCCGGGCCGAGCTGGCCGAGACAGCGCGCATCTGCCGCAAGGTACCCTGGGAGCCCGCCGAGACCTTTCCCGAAGCCCTGCAAGCCCTGTGGTTGACTCACATGCTGGTCATGGTGGCCGAAGGCTACCCCGGTCCCGGCGTTTCCCCGGGCCGCATCGACCAGTACCTCTACCCAACCTTCCGCGCCGGCCTGGACTCGGGCGAACTCACGCGGGAGCAGGCCAGAGAGTGGCTCCAGTGCCTGTGGATCAAGCACAACTATGCCTACGACTATCAGGGTTGGGTGGGCACCAACCAGGGGATCAACGCCTCTTTTGGCCAGCTCGTGACCTTGGGCGGCATCGATGAGCAGGGCGAGGACGCCAGCAACGAGTTGACCTTCCTGCTCCTGGAGGTCATCCAGGAGATGAACCTGTTGGAACCCAAGCCCAACGTGCGCCTCCACCAGAATACACCCGCGCCGCTTCTGGACCGGGTAGTGGACATGGTTGCCCAGGCCCAGGGCAGCCCATTCCTGCTCAACTTTGACGAAAAGTCAATGGCCGGGCTGCGCTGGCAGGGCCTGCCCGAGGCGGAGCTGTGGGACTATGCGCCCGTCGGCTGCCTGGAGAACACGCTGCAGGGCAACGACCGCTCGGGCACGGTCGACGTCAACCTGAACCTGGCCAAGGCCGTGGAACTGGCCCTGCACGATGGCCGGGACGCAGCCACCGGCGAGCAGGTTGGCCCGCGCACGGGCGATCCACGGACCTTTGCTACCTTTGAGCAGTTCCTCGCCGCGCTCAAGGCTCAACTGAGCGCCAGCATGGAGCTGCTGATCGCGGCCAACAATATCGCCGATAGGGGCCGGGCTCGATTCGAACCCACACCCTACCTGAGCGCGCTGGTAGACGGCTGCCTGGAGAACGGCCTGGACATCACCGCCGGCGGCGCCCGCCACAACTATCTGACCGTCGAAGGGGTGGCCCTGGCCACCACGGCCGACAGCGCCGCGGCCATCAAAAAGCTGGTCTTTGACGATGGGGCTGTGACCATGGACGAGCTGGTGCGCGCCCTGGACGCCAACTTTGAGGGGCATGAAGCGCTGCGCCAGATGCTGCGCTACAAAGCACCCAAGTTTGGCAACGACGATGGCGATACCGACGCGCTGGCCTGCGACATCAGCCGCCTCTGGACGACAGAGGCGTTTGAGCACGTTGCGCCCGAGACCGGCAAGCGCTACCGGGGCGGCTATCTGTCCTGGAACTACTGGGTGGCCTACGCGCCCAAAACCGCGGCCACCCCGGACGGCCGCCTGCGCGGCCAGTTTTTGAGCAACGGCGTCTGTCCCGTGAACGGCGCTGACCGGCTGGGGCCCACGGCCGTGGTCAAGAGCGTGGGGCACCTGGGGCTGGAGACCGCGCCCAACGGCGGGTCGCACACCATGAGCTTCTCACCCAGCCTGCTACAGAGCCCGGAGAACCGGGGCAAGCTGGCGGCGCTGCTGCGGGCCTATGCCCACGTCGGCGGCACCTGCTTGCAGATCAACGTCGTCGACCCCGGCACCCTGCGGGCCGCGCAGCAAGATCCAGACGCCTATCGCAACCTGTTGGTGCGGATCACGGGCTATAACGCCTATTTTACGATGCTGGGCAAAGAGATCCAGGACGAGATCATTGCTCGCGAGAGCCACGGGCTGGGCTAAACCTCCCGCAGGCTTCACGCGGGAGGCAAGGTGGACGCGTCCAACGATCTTGATGGGCGTCGGGGGCCAGACTCGGCAGCAAGCCTGCGGGAGGTTGGGCTGGAGATGACACAGCAACTGCACGCCGATGTCATTGTCGTCGGGGCCGGAACCACCGGCGCCTATTTCGCCTGGCGCCTGGGCCAGGCCGGCTTCCTCACCGTTGTCCTGGAGAAGAAGCGGCTCCTGGATCTGGGCCAGGACATTGACATCTTTCATATGGACGAGGTCCGCTTTGAGCAGTTTGGCCTGGCCCCGCCCAAAGGCGACGAGCTTTTGGGCCACCATCCTACCGGCCTGGCCTGGTCGCCCGACCTTCAGGTGCGCAACGAGGTCCCCTACCCCTTTTATGTCATGTCCAAGCCCGCCTTCCACCGGCGCTTGCTGCGCAACGCGATCGAGGCCCGGGCCGAGATCCTGGAGGAGGTGACCGTCGTCGAGCCCATCATCGAGGAGGGTACCCTCACCGGCGTGCGGGCTGAGGCCGGTGGCGAAGCGCTGGAGGCCCGGGGCCGCATCGTGGTCGACGCTTCGGGCATCGACGGCGTCGTGCGCACGCGGCTGCCGGAGGGCTTTGGCCTTGAGACCGATGCCATCTCTGACGATGACACGCTGTTCGTCTGCCTGGAATTCCGCGATGACCTGGGCGAGGGATTTCCAAAAGGGCTCAATTTCTACCCCTATCACAAGGCATTCTGGAACCCCAGCCGGGGAACGGGCTCGATCCTGGGCATTGGGCAGCCGGGCAGCTACGACTATGCCTGGCAGAAACATGCCGAATGGCGGGAGGCCTACTTTGGCGATCCCGGCCGCGTGGTCAAGCGCACCCAGGGCCGCACACCCTACCGCCGCTCCCCCTACTCGCTGGTGGGCGATGGCTTCATGGTCATGGGCGACGCCGCCTTCCAGACCAAGCCCTTTTCGGGGGAAGGCGTCACCTCCTCCTTCACTGCCTGCCAGATCGCGGCCGAGGTGGCGGCCGAAGCCCTTAGACGCAACGACGTAAGCCGCCGTGCCCTGTGGCCCTACAACGTCCGCTACTTTCGCGACCAGGGGGCCAAGTTCGCCTCCCTGTTTGTCCAACTGCCGGCCGCCGCAGAGCTGTCGCGGCGCGAGGTGGACTACCTCTTTCAAAAGGACCTCATCTTCAGCAGCGAGGACTTTTTCCAGATGAATCTCAATTATGAGACCGAGATGAGCCTGGGCAAGACCCTGTCCATGGGCTCAAAGCTGCTGTGGGGCGTGCTGACCGGTCGATTCTCCTCGGCCAGCTTCAAGCGGTTGCTGGCCGTGTCCTCCACTGCTGACAAGATCAAATCCCTCTACCGGGAATATCCCGAGTCTCCGGATCAGTTTGAGCCGTGGCTGGCGCAGGTCAAGCCACTGTGGGGCGAGGCATAATGGCCGCGTCCCTTGCTGACGAACCCATCCTGACTCCGCAGCACACATTGGCCCTGAGAGGCGTAGATGTGACGACGGTCCGCTTTGACCTGGCCGTGTTTTGCTTCCGCGGCCCGCTTGCGAGCAGGCTGGTGATCGAGGCTCTGGGGGCAGGCAAAGCGGAATGGCCCCTGCTATACGGTATTCCATGTCATAGCGCTACCATTGACGGTTTGCGTGTGGCCGTCCTGCCCCAAGTGATCTATGGCGGGCCTGTGACGGCCATCTTGCTCGAAGAGCTGGCCTGCCTGGGGGTCAAGACAGCCATCGGCGTTGGTGCGGCCGGCTCGCTGATTAGCGACGCCCACGTGGGCCAGGTTTTCATCGCCGAGAGGGCGGCCGTCCAGGACGGAACGTCGCGCGAGTATTCGCGCTCGAACAGCCACGAAGCGTGGGCGAATCCCAATCCTCAGCTTCTGGCGTTGACCCAGGCGCTGGCAGCCAGGGAGAATGCGATTCCACTCCCGGGCGCAGTCTGGACCACCGACGCCCTCTACCAGGAACGCCCATCCAGCGTGGCGTGCTGGCAGCAAGCGGGCGCGGATCTCGTGAATCTCGAGTGCGGCCCCTTCTACGCCGTCGCCAGGGCGGTAGGTATCCGTGCCGTGTACCTGGGTCTGGTCACCGACCATGTGTCGGCGGAACGGGGCTGGCAGGCCAAACACTGGGGCCGGAAAAGTGCCGCCGACCCGCTGATTATGCGTGTCGTGTGTGGCATTGCGGACGCCATGGCAAGAGAGGAACACTCACATGTGTGACACCCTGGTCGCGGTTGGCGAGGCCACGGCAGACGGCAGCGTCATCCTGGCCAAGAACAGCGACCGGCAGCCCAACGAAGCCCACCTGCTGGCCCACGTCCCCCGCGCCCAACACGCGCCCGGGTCAAGGGTCCAGTGCACCTACATTGAGGTACCCCAAGTTGGCGAGACCTTTGAGGTGCTGCTGTCCAAGCCCTTCTGGATCTGGGGCTGCGAGATGGGGGCCAACGAGTACGGTGTGGCCATTGGCAATGAGGCTGTGTTCACCAGGGAGCCCTACGACAAGGGGCCCGGCCTGATCGGCATGGACTTTATCCGGCTGGCGCTGGAGCGGTCCGCTACGGCACGCCAGGCGCTGGACGTTATTGTCAATCTCCTGGCCGAACACGGCCAGGGCGGCAACTGCGGCTTCCACCACAAAGAATTCTATCACAACTCGTTCATCCTCGCCGACCCAGGCGAAGCCTGGGTACTGGAGACAGCGGGCAAGTTCTGGGCCGCCGAACAGGTGCGCGACGTGCGCGCTATTTCCAATGGCCTGACCATTGGCGCAGAGTGGGATCTGGCCTCGCCAGGGCTGGTGGCGCATGCCATCGAGAAGGGCTGGTGCCGGTCCCGGGATGACTTTCATTTCGCCCGCTGCTACTCCGACCTGGTGATGACACGGTTCAGCGCTTGCCGGACTCGCCAGTGCCGGTCAACAGAGTTGCTGGAAGCGGAAAGAGGCCGCATCTCTGTGGGTACGATGATGGCCACCCTGCGCGACCACGGGCCCCAGGCGGAGCAGGATCCGGCGTGGAACCCAGGCCGGGGCTGGTTGATGGACACGATCTGCGTGCATGCCGGGTTTGGCCCGACGCGCCCCGGCCAGTCTACAGGAGCGATGGTCGCCCATTTGAAGCCTGACCTGCCGGCCACCTGGTTGACCGGAACCTCGGGCACCTGTACCGGTATCTTTAAGCCGGTGTACCTGGGTGGCAGCGGGCTGCCAGATCTCGGGCCTGAGCCTGAGGGCACCTTCGATACCGGCTCGCTGTGGTGGAGCCACGAGCGGCTGCACCGGGCGGTCATCCGTGACTATGCGGCGCGGCTAGCCCTCTACCGGGAGAGCAGGGACTCTTTGGAAGCTGCGTTCCTGTCCGAAGCGGCAGAGATGTACCTGCGGCACCATGGGCAGAGCGCGGGGGAACGCGTAGAGGCTCTGAGTGCATTCACCGCTGGCTGCTTTCACAGAGCCGCTGGGGCCACTGCCCACTGGGCTGAGGCTGTGTTGTCGAAACCGGTCCAACACCGGCCACCAATCCTGTTCGCCACGTCCTGGGACAGGTTCAACAGGCAGGCGGATTTCGCCGAGGGCCTACGTTGATGCTTGACTCTTGAAGGGTTAGGGAGAACAGATTGACCGAGATGACTCTGACAGGCACCACCTTCAACATCCAGCGGTTCAGCACCGAGGACGGCCCTGGCATCCGGACCACGGTCTTTTTCAAGGGCTGCCCGCTGCGCTGCGCCTGGTGCCACAACCCCGAGGGGATCTCACCCCGGCCGGAGTTGATGTGGTACGATGTGCGCTGCATTGCCGCCCGCGACTGCCTGAGCGTCTGCCCGGTGGATGCCCTGGATCTGACGCCGCAGGGCATGCGCATCGACCGCCAGCGCTGTGATGCCTGCGGCGCCTGCACCGACGCCTGTCCCGCCGCCGCCCTGGAGGTGATTGGCCAGAAGTGGACGCCTCATGAGCTTTTTTCCGAGGTGATAAAGGACCGGATCTTTTTCGAAACCTCCGGCGGTGGCGTGACCCTCTCCGGCGGCGAGCCGATGATGCAGGCTGATTATCTCCTGGAACTGCTGCCACTGCTCCGCGAGGCCGAACTCCATGTGGCGCTGGACACTTGTGGCGCGGCGGCCTGGCCCCGCTACGAGGGGATCCTGCCCTCGCTTGACCTAGTCCTCTACGATCTCAAGTTCTTTGACCCGCGCAGCCACCTGGTCGCCACCGGCTTTGACAACGGCGCCATTCTGGACAACGCCCGCCGCATCGCCGCCGCAGGCATGCCCCTTTGGATCCGCACGCCCGTGATCCCGGGCTACACCGCCGATCCGGCCAATATTTCAGCCCTTGCCGACTTTATCAAGGCCGAACTCCCTACCGTCGAGCGCTGGGACCTGCTGGCCTACACCAACCTGGGCGGACCCAAGTACCAGCGCCTGGACCTTGCCTATGCACTGGAGGGCATTCCGCTCCTGACACGCAACGAGATGGAGGCGCTGCACGCCGTGGCGGTCCAGCGCGTGCCCGTGGCCGTGTGGTCCGGCGCGACCCAGCAGGAATCGCTGAGCTGAAGGGAAGGAGTATCGTGAGCCTGAATCAGGCCGGACTACAACTGCTCGAGGCATTCGAACGGGGTCTGGACCCAAGGTACCCGGAGCGCAGCCAGATACCGGCCCACGTCCTGGGCTATGGCGAAATCAGCACCGTCTTTGCCATCCAGGCGGAGGGTCTAGAAGGTCTGGCCTTCAAACGCTTGCCCCTGTTCCAGGATGCGGCAGAGGTGGAACGGTATCGCGCTGCTTATGACGAGTACAACCGCCTGCTCCAAACGGAGATTGGCCTGAGCCTGCCGGCTCACAGTTGCGTGGAGCTGGAGCATGGTGATCGCCCCATCTTGTACATCATCCAGCAGCAACTGCCCTCAGCCAGCATCGGACACCACGCGCTGCACGTGCTTCCCCGCGACATGGTGCGCTTTCTGGTCCGGCGCGCCCTCCAGGAGATGCGCCTGGTTTGGGACTTTAACCAGCGCCAGCAACGCCTGCAGGTGGCCCTTGACGGCCAGATCTCGAACTGGTCCATCCAGGGCTTTGATCCCCAGAACCCGCAGGTGGCCCTGGACACGAGGCTGGCCTACCTGGACACAAGCACGCCCCTCTTTCGCGTCGATGGGGTGGAACAACTGGATCCGGAGTTGTTTCTGAGGAGCGCGCCATCTTTCCTGGCCTGGATCCTGCGCCTCTTCTTTGTGGAAGATGTGGTGAACCGCTACTATGATTTTCACCGGGTGGCGGTGGACCTCGTGGCCAATTTCTACAAGGAACAGCGACCGGAACTGGTCCCCGATATCATCATCGAGGTCAACGATTTCTTTGCGGGGGAAGCCGCCGCACTGGAGCTCGAGCCCCTCACCGAGGAGGAGGTCCATTCCTACTATCGTGAGGATGCCCTGATCTGGAGGCTGTACCTGGCCATGCGCCGCATCGACCGTGCCCTCCGCACACGGATCTTGGGAAAAGAGTATCCCTATATCCTGCCCGGACAGATCGCGAGATAGCAGCAGTGGGAGGCAACCGCATGTCCCTGTTAGCGAACGAACCCGGCCTGCTTGAGGCCCTCAGCCATGAAATGACGCCCAAGTTTCTGGCCACCCGTTCCGCCAGCGGCGTGCCAAACATCGTACCCTGTACTTCCATCATGCCAGCCGGGGACACCGAGGACCGGCTGATCCTCGGCAATTTCCTCCTGCACAAGTCGGTGGACAACCTGGACGCCGACCCGCGGGTGGGCATCCTGGTCATGACCACTGATCTTCAAGGCTGGGTGCTGCAGGGGAACTTTCAGGGCTGGCAGCGGGCGGGTGACTATGTGGATCGCCTCAACAACACTGAACTGCTGCGCTACAACGCTTATACCGGCATCCGCAACGCTGGCATCATCCAGGCGGGAGCGGTGCTGCGGCGCTTTCAGATCTCCAAGCCGCGGGTCCTGGCCGACTATTTGTTGGCTCGTGCATCGCGCGTCCCGGCGGCGCTCGAAGGGGCCACGGCCATGCCCCTGCCGGTGCGAGAGCGATTTAGCCCCATGACCGCCGTGAGGGCGCTGGCCTTTCTGGATAGCCAGGGGTACCCGCTGGTCGCTCCCGTGCTTTCTCTCCAGCCGGCCGGGGAGAGCGCCCTGGTTTGTGCGCAAGGCCAATTTTCTGACCTCCTGGCCCCACTGGCACCGGGCGACCCCGTAGCCGCCTCCCTGCTGACGCTCGACGTCGTCTCTTTCCAGGCCAAGGGCCGATGGTTGGGGGAACACTACCTGCTCGGAGCCCGGCTGGGGGCCATGTCTGTGCAGGCCGTCTATGCCGGAGGGCCACCCATCCCCGGCCGGCAGGTAGCCTGAATGCAGACACGCCGTTCTTGGCCGGTGGGGCTTGCTTTGACCCGAGGGGCGCCTGGCCGTGAAAGGATTGGTAGACCGTTCACGGGCATTCAACGGGTGGAGGGAACTGTACGTAACCGCGTAGCACAGCATGCAGGAGGAAGCGCATCATGAAAAGAGAACCCGGTCTTTCTACTTTTTCCATCGTCGGCCACGATCCAGGGGCCCAGGAGTGGGGTATCGCCGTCCAGTCCAAGTTCCTGGCCGTAGGAGCCGTGGTCCCCTGGGCGCGCGCCGGGGTTGGAGCCGTGGCCACCCAATCCTACGCCAACACCGCTTTTGGTCCAGAAGGCCTGGCCCTGATGGCCCGTGGGCTGACGGCTGAAGAAACGCTCGGTCAACTCGTCGCCGGGGATGAGCTGAGCCGGTGCACGCCAGAAATCCTGACACCCGAATCAGTCCGCCGCATCGTCACGCTCTGCGCGACCCATCCTCACTGGAAGCGGGAAGAAGTGTATCAACACCTGCAAGGCCAGAACGTGAGTGTTAGTCGGCGTCAAGCGCGCCAGGCCATGGAACGAGGTGCACCTCCTCGCTGGACAAGCCTACGCCTGGGGATACAGCACCTAGCGGCGAGTGGGCCAGGCGCTGCAGGTCAGTGAAATGACCATCTACCCTCTACAACTGGCTGGGTACGACCTAAGCCGCATGCCGATGACCTGGTTGTGTCGGGGATACAGCCTGGAACGGCCGATGAAACTGGACGGCGCAGATGTCCCCAGCCTGTGACGGTTCCCAAAAGGTCACTTTGCAGACGCCAGAGGCTGTGGTATAATGCCCCCCGTACCGGTGGCCCAGTTTTCCGCCGGCCAGGGTTCGCAGCTGCACAGGTTTGCATCAAAACCCGCATCAATCATAGGAGGAGAACGTCGATGCTAGCAGAATGGTTCCTAAACCTCGATCCCATCATTCAGGCCCTGTTGGCAACCTGCTTCACCTGGTTCGTGACCGCTCTGGGTGCAGCGTTGGTATTCTTTTTCAAGACCATCAACCGCCGTGTCCTTGACGGCATGCTGGGCTTTGCCGCCGGGGTCATGATCGCTGCCAGTTTCTGGTCGCTTCTGGCGCCTGCCATTGCCATGGCCGAGGAATCAAGCAGCCTCCCGGCCTGGGTTCCGGCGACCGCAGGTTTTTTGCTGGGCGGTGTCTTTCTCTGGGTTACGGACAAGGTGCTACCTCACATCCACGCCGGCTATCCTGACGAATCTGCTGAGGGTGTCAAGACAAGTTGGGAACGCAGCATCCTGCTGGTATTGGCCATTACCCTGCACAACATCCCCGAAGGTCTGGCCGTCGGCGTCGCTTTTGGGGCTGCGGCCGCGGGCTTTCCTGCTGCGACGGTCGGCGCCGCTATCGCCCTGGCCGTGGGCATCGGCATCCAAAACTTCCCCGAGGGCGCCGCAGTCTCGGTCCCCCTCCGCCGGGAAGGCATATCGCGTCTGAAAGCTTTCGGATACGGCCAGGCGTCCGGGATGGTTGAGCCCATAGCCGGTGTGCTGGGTGCGGCAGCCGTGCTCCTTATCAGGCCCATCCTGCCCTATGCCCTGGCTTTCGCCGCTGGGGCCATGATCTACGTTGTGGTCGAGGAGCTGATCCCCGAGGCCCAATTGGAGAGCATCAGCGACGTGGCGACGATCGGCGCCATGCTGGGCTTTGCCGTGATGATGACCTTGGACGTGGCTTTGGGCTAGGCAAGCGCGTCGCGCGCCAGACACGCGAGAACACGTTGGCGTCACCATAAGCCGATGGCAACATGGCGACGCCTCGTCTGTCTCTGGAGGAATGACGGTGATCCAGCGGATTGAGGTCCGGGAAACCAACTGCTACCTGCTGAAGGGCGAGGGGGGAACCATCCTTATCGATCCCGGCCCGCCAGGCGGTGCCTCGACTGTCGTGGCCGAAGCCGAAAAAGCTGGCGTTCAGCCCACGGACGTCCGACTGATCCTCATCAGTCATGGGCACCTGGACCACTATGGCGCCGCGAAAGAGGTCAAGGCGTGGTGTGGCGCGCCCATCGCAGCCTATCACAGCGAACCAGCCTTCAGTCAAGACCGCCGCAATGCCCTGCCACCGGCCCAGACCCTGCGGGGCAGCGTGGTTCGCTGGCTCTACCTTCTCCTCTCACCTTTGGCCCACCTCCAGCCACTTGAAGCAGACCACCTTCTGGGCGATGGTTCGAGTCTGGCCCAGTTTGGTGTGGATGCCCGGGTAATGCTGATACCTGGCCACTCGCCAGGCTCCTTGGCCGTAGTCACTGGCGATGGCGACGCTGTTGTCGGCGATCTTGTTGTCAACTATAGCGTGCCCAGCCAGCCAATCTACCTCTCAGACCGTAAAGCCTGGCAGCAAAGCTACGAGCGCATTGTGGTGTTGAGCCCGCGCATGGTCTACGTTGGCCATGGCGAGCCTTTTTCAGGGGTCAAGCTGGATCCCATCCATCCCGCCCGCTACCAACTGCGTTGGTGGGTGAGGTAGTTATCCCGCGTAGGAGACATCAATGTCCGATGGATTGCGAGTTTTTCTCAGTACCTTCGCCCTACTTTTTGTCGCGGAGCTGGGTGACAAGACCCAATTGGCCGTGATCAGCATGACGGCCAAACACAAAATGCCCATCTGGGTCTTTGTCGGTGCAGCGCTGGCCCTGGTCGCAGTCACACTGCTGGGCGTCGTCGGCGGCGAGGTCTTGACCCGCTTCATCCCGGAGATGGTATTGCGCAAGGCTGCCGCCGTGCTCTTTATCGTCATGGGCGTGCTGATGTGGTTTGAGATCCTGTAATAAAAGTGCCCGTATGTGGTCTGGCTTGCATACAATGCAGCCCAAGCATTCTATGATCGAATCTATATTGGATAGCACAGGCACTTTTGTTCTGTCGCGCCAGTGCGCCACGGTTGGGTGATAGGACTGGTTGGTACAACACCTCCTGGCTGAGAGTGCGACACGGAAAGGCGAATCATGGCAAGAAATGTGACAAGAAGCGACAAAGAGTGGCGCGAACTGCTGGACGCGGAACAGTATCGGGTCACACGGCAGAAAGGGACAGAGCGCCCTTTCAGCGGCCAATACTACCACCTCAAGGATCCAGGCAAGTATTTGTGCGTGGGCTGTGGCAACGAACTCTTTGATTCGGAGACCAAGTACGAGTCTGGATCTGGGTGGCCGAGCTTTTGGGCGCCGATCTCGGAGGCGAATATCGATACGGAAAGAGATATCAGCCTGGGCATGACCCGGACCGAAGTGCTGTGTGACAGATGTGGCGCCCATCTGGGTCACATGTTCGAGGACGGTCCCCAACCAACAGGTCTCCGCTACTGCATCAATTCCGCCGCCTTGAGTTTTGCTGCCGACGATTCTAAGGAATAGGAGCTGTTTGGATGCAAAGTCCTGTGAGAATGGCGGTACTTCTTCTGGCAACAATGCTCCTTGCCGCTTGCACGACCGCTCAAGGAGGGAAAACTCTGGTGAACCTGTCCGGTAGTAACCAGCAGGTGGAAAACGTGAGCGAGAAAAACACGGTTACAGACGCGGCAGATGAAAACCCACCCACGAACAAGGCAGAACCCATTCAGACCAGGACGGCAACCTTTGCGTTAGGCTGATTTTGGGGACCAGACTCCCGGTTCGGGAGCCTTCCAGGAGTAGTACGCACCCGCGTGGGCTATGCCGGTGGGACCAAAGCAGATCCCACCTATCGGAGTCTGGGTGACCACAGCGAAACGATTCAGATCGACTATGACCCGGCCATAATCTCCTACGAGGAGTTGTTGGCAGTATTCTGGAACAGCCACAGCCCCACGTCACGACCCTTTTCCCAGCAGTACGCGTCCATCATCTTCTACCACGACGAGGAGCAGGAGCAGCTTGCCACCCAATCAAGGGCTCAGGAGTCCGCCAGGCGCGGAGAGCAAGTGTTCACCGAGATCCGCCCTTTCTCCGAGTTCTACCTGGCCGAGGACTACCACCAGAAGTACTGGCTGCAGCAAGCGCCGGATCTGATGGAGCAGTTTCGTACCATCTATCCTGACACCGCGGATTTTTTCAACTCGACGGCTGCGGCCCGCATGAATGGGTACGCCGGCGGAAACTCCACAGCCGCAGATCTGCAGTCAGCCCTGGCCGAATCGGGTCTGTCCACAGAAGCGCAGAAGAAGCTGCTTGAAATCGTGTCCAACGGCAGGCGCTAGAGCCTCCGGCACTCGGGCCAGGAGTGGAGTCCAGTGACTCCACCCTGGCCAAAGCACCTCCCATAGTACGCCATCCGGCAGTCCTGAACAACATCAAAGTGGTGGAGGCGATGGCCAATGCATTTTGATATCCTGACCCTGTTTCCCAACCTGTTCGCTGGAGTATTCGAAGAGAGTATCACCCTGCGCGCCCGCGAGGTCGGACTGCTCACCATCAGCATCCACAACATCCGCGACTATGCGGCCGGGCGCCACCGCGTCACAGATGACACACCCTACGGTGGTGGGGGAGGCATGGTCATGAAGCCCGAGCCACTCTTTGCCGCCGTGGAAAGCATATTGGGCGACGGCATGGATACCACACCAATCATCATGCTCAGTCCCCAGGGGCGGCGTTTTACCCAGCAGGTGGCCCGTGAACTGGCTCGCCAGCAGGCGCGGCTACTGCTAATCTGCGGTCGCTATGAGGGCGTGGATGAACGGGTCCACCAGTATCTGGTTACGGACGAAATATCGATTGGCGACTATGTCCTATCAGGCGGCGAAGTGCCAGCCATGGTCCTTGTCGAAGCGATCACCCGCCTGATCCCAGGGGTACTGGGCGACCCGTCGGCAACTTTTGAAGATTCACATGCAGAGGGGCTGCTGGAGTACCCTCAATACACCCGCCCACCTACTTTCCGCGGCCATTCTGTACCAGACGTCCTATTGTCCGGCCATCACGCCAAGATCGTACGCTGGCGGAGGCAGCAGGCACTGCGTCGTACTCGAGAGCGCCGGCCGGACCTTCTGCAAAACGCTCGCCTTAGCAGCGAAGACCAGGCCCTTCTGTGCCAGATTGAGGCCGAAAGCGAACCACCGGCCCAATAACTTGCCTTTTCGGACGATTCATGTTATAATCTGCTTGTTTCCTACATCAGGTCAACGGCAGAAGAGACATGAAATCCACTGAGACCAAGGCGACGTCCAGGGGACCAAGACCAAAGGGATCAGGCCCCGACCGGCTGACCCTGATCCTGATTGGGCTGGCCATCTTTTTTTCTGCTGTGGCGGCACTGCTCACGCTTGACATCCTGCTTTCGTCCGAGCCTGATGGCCAGATAGTCAGATCTCCTAGCCCGGCCACGGACACGCTGACCTATAGTGCTCCCCCGGCAACTCCGATGGCGACAGTCACACCCGGTACACCCCCTCCGTGCGTCGCGCCCCAGGATTGGGGCACATACGTTGTCCAAGAAGGCGACACGCTCTATTCCCTTGCTGAAGAATCGGGGACCGACTTTCAGACCCTCAAGCGCGTGAACTGCTTGCAGAGATCCAACATTTGGGTTGGGCAGGAACTCTATGTGCTCGGGCCGCTAGCGCTGCCAACCTTCGCGACAGCTACGCCGGGCCAAGCCGCTGCCATCAGTGCCCCTGGGACACCAGAACCCGAGGCCACGATGGGTTCCGAGCCCGAATCCCAACAGGCCTCAGTGGAACCCATGACGGCCTTTGAGATCGACATCCCGAACCGTTTTGTCAACATTGTACTGCTGGGCACCGATGTGAACTTCCGGCGCCTGGATGGTACCTGGCGGACCGACAGCATCATCATCGCTTCGATAGACGTTGAGGATGGTTCTGTCGGCCTGCTGCACGTCCCTCGCGACCTGTGGGTCTACATCCCCAACTATGGCTACAACCGGATCAATACGGCGGATCTGTGGGGTGAACTGGACAAAGAAGGTGGTGGTCCAGAGAGGGTCAAGGAGACCATCGAGTACAACTTGGGCATCCCCATCGACTACTATGTCAAGATGCATCGAGAGGGCTTCAAGAAGATCGTTGATACGCTTGGAGGCGTGGACATTGACGTTGCCTGTCCCCTGCCGGAATTGAGCCTGGACGCGGGCATGCACCACCTGGATGGTGAGATGGCCTACGAGTTCGTGCACACTCGGGAAACCAGCAGCGACTATGATCGAGGCCGTCGCCAACGAAAAATGCTGATGGCTCTTTGGGAACAGGCGCTCACACCGGACATCATCACCAAACTACCACAACTGTGGGTCAGTATGGGTGACACCTTCGAAACCGACATACCCATGGATCAAGCCCTGAACCTTGCTCGATTGGGCCTGCAGCTCAACTTCGAGGATATCGATACCAAAGCCATCTCCGGCAAGGAAACCAAGAATTGGACCACGCCGGAGGGCCTCATGGTCCTTTTGCCCCGCGAGGAAGAACTGAAGATCCTCTTACAAGAATTCTATGCCCCAGACAAGCAGCCGGGACGCCAGGAAAAACGCGGCAAGATACGCGTGCAGGTGTTAAATGGGACAAATCGCCCCGATGCCGAACAACTGGCTGCGTCAGAACTAAAGCGGGAGGGGTACAAGATTGTCGGCAAGGATGTAGCCAATCGGCGTGACTATCGCCGTACTCAGATCATCGTACGCAGGGGTGATCCGGCTGCAGGCGAGAGCATAGCGCGCCAGTTGGGTATTCCTGTCGATTCCGTCCAGGATGAGACCAATGTGCCAGATCCGCCCAACCCCTCAGACCAGGTGGATATCAGGATGATCCTGGGTACAGACTACGATCCCTGCCAGCGCTAAAGCTGGCAGCCGGGGAATTCCAACTCTCGGCGAAAAGCCGGCACGTGGACCTAACCAAAACGTGAACGCCACAGACATGTCGGCTCGCCGTCCTCAACTCCTCACTGTGCTTGCCCATTTATCCAAGTACGTAAGCAGCCTCCGAACGGCCTTCCGGATTGCCCAATGGGGGCAATCTGTGCTATAATCCGCGCGTTTTCCAGGCCGGTCCGACCGCAAGGAAGGTATGAGACTCATAGAACTCAGATCAAGCGATAGACAACCAAGGCCCAATGGTCGGCGCACGGACTGGATGACCTATTTGCTCATTGCGGCAGCCATTCTCCTGACGGCCGCGGCCGTGTTCATCGGTGCAGATCTATGGATGCGCTCACCTTTCAGTAGGGCTATCGTCCAGGCGCTGGGTATGATAGATGCTCCTATCGCAGCCTCTGCCCAGCTCGAGGCAGGCGAGTCGCCAACCGCACAGGCTGCTTCGGCGGCGCCGCCTGTTGGCCAGCCTATCGTTGAACCTGGGATCGCCGGTCCCAACACTCCCCCGCCGTGCGTGCCCCCGAACGACTGGGGCCTCCATATCGTCCAGAAGGGCAATACACTTCAAACCGTGGCAGATCGCTATGGCGCCGAGGTCAAGACCCTGATGCGAGTAAACTGCCTAAACACCCAGACCATCTTTGTCGGCCAGCGCCTGTATGTACCCGGCGGTCTGGCTTTCCCCATGCTGGAAACTCCCATGGAGGGCTGGCCCTTCACTCCCGACTCTGGCGGCGCAAAGCTGGCCAGCGCCGTGCCACCGGCGGACGCTCCCTCGGCGACACCAACGAGTACTCCAACCAGGACTCACGCGGCAATCCCGACGACCCCGGCCGGATCGCGATCTGGACCCACAGCTACACCCAAACCTGGAGACTCTCGGATTAGCCCGACAACAGCCCCAGGGGAGACAGCCAACCCAGTCTCTTCAACCCCATCACCCATATCAGCCACGGATCTTGTGACAGCTACCTCGTCGATCCCCCTGGCCACCGATACCCCTGCCCCCACGGGCCCTCCGACTGCTATCGCGGCATCTGGGCTGGAGACAGGCATGCCGGACGCGCCGCTCCCCCCCTCGCCGGCTCAGCCGCAAGCGGACTCCAGCCGGCACCGCTGGCGCCTTCAGCCGAGATCAACATCCTTGCAGTCCAGATACCGACTCCAGCCGCCACAGCTACGCCCAAAAGCGCCTTCCAGGTCAATATCCCCAACCGTTATATCAACGTCGTCTTGCTGGGCTCAGACAAACGGCCCAACTCGGGCGCATGGCGCACAGACACCATGATTATCGCCTCACTGGACGTTGAGACCAACGTCGTGCGTCTCCTCTCCATCCCTCGTGACTTGTGGGTCTTTATCCCCGGGCATGGCTACAACCGGATCAACTCCGCGGAGTTGTGGGGCGAACTGGCCAGAAAGGGCAGTGGTACGGAGCGT
The DNA here is from genome assembly GCA_963700285.1 of uncultured Chloroflexia bacterium. Lineage (GTDB taxonomy): Bacteria > Chloroflexota > Anaerolineae > JAAYZQ01 > JAAYZQ01 > CAWANP01. The sequence goes on from CAVOXA010000014.1 coordinate 634,217, forward strand.
GTAAAGCAAACGATCCACCATAACCTGGGGATCCCAATCCACTACTATGCTCGCGTTGATTTCAAGGGCTTTATGAAGATTGTGGATTTTGTCGGCGGCCTGGACATAGATGTGGCCTGCCCACTCCCTGATATCGAGCTCAAGCCTGGACTGCATCACATGGACGGACAGCAAGCTCTGCGCTTTGCCCGCTCCCGCAAGAGTACCAGCGACTATGACCGCGGCCGCCGCCAACGCAAAGTTCTATTAGCCCTCTGGGATCAGGCCCTTACCATGGACATGATTCCCAAGCTACCAGGGTTGTGGGTGACCATGTCCGATGCGTTTGAGACAGATCTGCCGCTAGATCAGGTTCTCAATCTGGCCTACGTGGGTGTGCAGCTCAAGCCCCAACACATTCTTAGCAAAGCCATTACTCGCACACATGTCAAGGGCTGGAGGACGCCGGGAGGTGCCTCGGTCCTGCTGCCCCGCGAAGAAGAGATCCGGACGCTACTGGAGAATTTCTATGCGCCAAAAGAACAGGCTGATCTCGATGGCGTGGACAAGGTTGGGGTTCAAGTTCTAAATGGGACAAGCCGCGGTCAAACCGCGGCCCTGGCTGCCTACGCCCTGCGTTGGGAGGGATTCAAAGTGATTGGTACCGGCCAAGCCGACAGCCAGGACAACGCCTACACGCAGATCCTTGTCCACAACGGAGACCTGGGCGCTGGAGAGGAAATAGCCCGACAGCTAGAGGTACCACTCACCGGCATTCAGGATCTGTCTGGCATCGGGGACAAGCCCGAAGTACCGGCATCGGTAAACATCCAAGTTATCCTGGGCAAAGACTATGACCCGTGCAAGAGGTAGGATGGGTAGCTGAATGCTTCGGACTGAGCACATCCAGTCCAACAAGGATGCCCGTCCAGGGCTTCGTCCAAGCTGAACGGGCATCAGGATGAGAGGCCGGTTGGCGCCTACCCGCACCAGGATCCGGCTTCTCTTCACCAAGTATAACGCCACAATACAGTGAAAGGTTCACTTGGCTGGCATTGGCCTTTTGACGCCAGGTCGACCCATTAAGTCCACGCTGTCTGCGTTCTTGACAGACCACCGGACCCTCGCTATGCTGGCCCCGGAGGTGAACATGGTTGCTCAACCGGCACCCAACCAGAACCTGCTCCATAAAGAAGCCTATGCCGACGACCGTCACCTGGATGTCCGCTACCGCACCCACCAGCTCTACACGGTCGACCCAATTGACTTTGGCCGATGGACACTGGAACAGCTTTGGTCAGATGCCACGTGGCGCAGGGGTGAGCGAGTGCTGGATGTAGGTTGCGCCCGGGGTGATCTACTCCGGGCCATGGCCAGCCAGCGCGAGGGCTGGGGCATTCTGGTGGGATGCGATCGCTCGCCAGGCATGATCGCCATAGGGCTCCAGTTGGTAGACGGTCTGCCCATCCAGCTATACGTGGGTGACGCCCAAGCCTTGCCGATGCCAGACAGAGCCTTCGACGTCGTGATGGCCCGGCATATGCTCTACCACGTACCGGACATCGACAGCGCGATCGCAGAGGCGGCGCGTGTGTTGCTGCCTGGCGGCCGCTTTCTCGTTACCACCAACAGCGCTCACACCATGCCCGAATACTGGGAAGTACGAGATCGGGCTGGTCACCGGTTCCCCGCCATGGCCCCCGTCGAGAACGTCAATGAGCGATTCTCCCTGGAGAACGGCGGGGCCTACCTGGAACCCTATTTCGATCAGGTTGAGGTACATAGCCTGTATGGCACCTTGCGCTTCCCCAGCGCCGGACCTTTTGTAGACTATTTCGCCAGCACCCGCGCGCTCACCATGCATCCGGACCACACCGATTCCGAATGGCAAGCCGTCGTCGACTTTGTTCAGGCAGAAGCCGAGGGGATTATTGCCCGAGAGGGACGATTGGACGTGACCAAGGTTACGGGCGCCATCGTGGCGGTCAAGGGAAGCTGAACTTTGGCAGGATCTGTGGAACCAACCCCAGATCGCCTTGGCTGCTCCGCAGCGTGCGGGCACTTCTCAGGGCGGGTGGAATGAATCTTCGCAAGGCTCGTTGGGAGACCTTGGGATTGGTCCTGATCCTCCTAGCGGGTGCAACATTGAGGCTGTACGGGCTGAACTGGGATGGCGGCCACTGGCTGCACCCCGACGAGCGGCAGATCTATTTTGTCACGATTGACCTGGGCTGGCCAAGCAGTCTGGCCGAGGCTCTGAGCCCGGACAGCCCGCTCAACCCTGGTTTTTTTGCCTACGGCTCCCTGCCCTTCTACTTGCTGAAACTGGTGGCTGTCCTCCTAGCAACTCTTTGGCCCGCCCTCGGCGACCCCAACAACCTGCACCTAGTTGGACGCCCTATCGCCGCTCTCTTTGATCTAGGTACCATCTACCTCACCTACCGCTTGGCCTCGATGCTTCTGCCGCCCTCACGCAGGCGGGGTGGACTGGAGTCTGGCGCGCTGCTGCCGGCCGCTCTGGCCAGCCTGGCCGTCCTGCACGTGCAACTCGCCCATTTCTACACATCCGACCCTCTCCTCACCTTCTTTGTTTTGCTCACTTTGAACCTGGCTGTTGATGTAGCCCGCGGCGGCAGGCGCGGGCGCCAGGCGGCATTGGGCATTGCCTTTGGGCTGGCCATGAGCACCAAGGTTGTTGCAGCCCTACTGATCGTACCCATTTTTGCCGCCTGCTATATGCGAGCCACCAGGGGCAGGATACCAGAACCAGGAGAAGAAGCCCAACCATCGAGCCTTCTACCGCCCGTGTCTGCGGCCATCCGCTGCGCGATCCCGGGATTGGTCCTGGCAGCCTGTGTCTTTATCATCGTCCAGCCCTACGCGCTCATCGACTGGCGAACCTTCCTGGGGGACACAATGCGCGAGTCGCAGATTGCCTGGGGCTGGCTCGATGCCCCTTACACCCGGCAGTATGCCGGCACCCTACCCTATCTCTACTCCATGTGGCAGGCAGCGCTGTGGGGCATGGTCTTGCCCTTCGGCTTGGCCGCATGGGCCGCTCTGGGCGTAACCCTGATCCGCTGGATACGCGGTGGTGCTTGGGCCACCGCCCAGCTTCTGGCCTGGGCCGGTCCCTACCTGGCTTTCACCGGGTTACTGTACGCGAAATACCTCCGATATATGCTGCCGCTCGTACCCATCCTCTGCATACTGGTCGCTCAAATTATCTCCACTCGCAAGCCCGAAGAGGCTTTGTCCGCAGAGCCCGCGCCCGCTATCCCTCCCCCATCGTCTGTTGTCCGCCGTCCGTCGTCCATCCTGCATGCTCCATCAGTTGTTACCGCAATCGTTGTACTGCTGCTTCTTGTCTCATTGGCCTACGCCCTGGCCTTCGCGAGTATCTACATCGAGCCCCACACCTGGATCACGGCTTCGAAGTGGTTCTACGAGCACGCGCCAGCAGACAGCGTGCTGGCCCTGGAGGAATGGGACACGGCGTTGCCACTGCCGCTGGAAATCGACGGACAGTCGCGGCGCATTGAGGAGTATAACACACACACGTTGGCCCTCTATAGTGAACCAGACGATGATACAAAGTGGCAGCGGATTACGGCCAATTTGGCTCAAAGCGATTATGTCATCATCGCCAGCCGTCGCCTCTACGGTTCCATCCCCCGTCAACCCGCTCGCTATCCACTGACCACCCACTATTACGAACGTCTTTTTTCTGGTGAACTCGGCTTTGAGCTAGCTATGGAATTCACCCGCGGCCCAAGCTGGCTCAACCCGCGCCTGCCGCCACTGCCCGGCGCTGCCCCGCAGCTACTCCTGCCCGACGAGAGCTTTGTCGTCTACGATCACCCACGGACATTGATCTTTCACAACGTCGAGAACCTGCCAGCAGGGGAGCTGATGCGCCGGCTGCAGCGACCACTCTGGCGGGACAATTCGCCATGAGTGACGAACAATGCTATAATTGGCCGCTTGGGAGGAGCTGTTTTGAAGAAAGCGCGTTTCTGGATAGGCATCCTGATCAGCGTCATTGCCCTGGCTCTGGCCTTTCGCCAGGTGAACTTTGCCGCTGTTCTGGCGGCCCTGGCAGGCGTCAACTACTGGCTGCTGGCCGCTTCCCTGGTGCCGCTGGTCCTGTTCCTGGTTCTACGAGCCTTTCGCTGGCGATTGTTATTCTACCCGAAGCAAGGGCTTCATATCCGCAACCTGTTTGCCGTCATTAACATCGGCTATCTCCTGAGCAACATCTTTCCCGCTCGCCTGGGAGATGTGGCCCGCGCCTATCTCATCGGCGATACAGAGGATGTAAGCCGTGCGTCCGCATTCTCGACCGTCGTCGCCGAGCGCGTACTGGATGCCCTGTGTGCTGTCGGTGGCTTTTTCATCATTCTGCCCTTTGCTCCTCTGCCCGACTGGATGATCCGAGGGGGTCTTGTCGTTGGGGCCGCGGCTGTGGTAGCCGTGGTAGTGTTTGTCATCCTGGTTCGCCGCAGGGAATGGACCCTTCGCCTGTTGGACCGCATCCTTCGCGCCCTGCACTGGCCGGGCTGCGATACGATGACCCTGTTCTGGGCCAGGCTGGGCGAGCGGACGCGTCTGGGCTTTGTCGCCCACCTCCCCTGGGCTGACCGGTCGCAATTGGGCAGCATGGCCGGCTCGCTCATCGACGGCTTCAGCGGCATCACAACCCTGCGGCTGGGCCCCCCTCTCCTCCTGTGGTCAGTCCTCATCTGGACCACGATCAGCGTTTACTACTGGATAGTCCTGCTGGCCTTTGAGTCAGGTCAGCCTTTTGTCGCCGGCCTCGCCGTCGCCTCGGTGACCGCCTTGGGCATGACCATACCAGCGTCCCCTGGCTACATTGGCGTATTCGAGTTCTTGACCCGCGAAACCCTGGTCCTCTTTGGTATGATGCCCGAGCTGGCTCTGGGGTACGCACTGGTGGCCCATGCTATCGTCTATATTGTGTACACAATCCTCGGCCTGTTGAGCATGATCCAACAGAACCTGAGCTATACCGAAATCCAGCAGAAAATCTCTACGGAAGCCCAGTCGTCAACGTGAAGATCCTGCTTGTTCTGACCTACTACCACCCCCACGTCAGCGGACTGACCATTTATGTACAGCGGTTGGCCACAGCTCTTGCCCGCAAGGGACACCGAGTCACGGTGTTAACGTCGCACTATGACCCGGCGCTGCCTGCCGAGGAAGTGATCGACGGTGTGCATGTTGTGCGCGCGCCTGTACTGTTCCGGATCAGCAAAGGCGTGATTATGCCCACCTTTCCTCTGCTGGCTTGGCGCTACATCCGCCGGCACGACATTACAAGTGTCCACCTACCCCAGTTTGAGGCTGGCCTGCTCGGCTTGCTGGGACGCCTGGCGCGGAGGCCGCTGGTTCTCACCTACCATTGCGATCTCGAGTTGCCCAAGGGCCGGTTCAACCGTGTCGTAGATAGGGTAGTCTTTGCCAGCAACTATCTTGCCGGGCATCTGGCACAAACTGCGGTCGCCTATACCCAGGACTTTGCCCAACACTCCCTCTTTCTCTCGCGATTCCTGGACAAGGTACGCGTGATCGCGCCGCCGGTTATCATGCCGGCACCGGACCTCACCAGCGTCGAAGCATTCCGTGCCCAACATGACCTGGTTGATCGCCAGGTCATCGGGATGGCCGCAAGGCTGGCCACGGAGAAGGGCGTCGAGGTGCTCGTCGGGGCCATGCCCCGGCTGCTGCAAGCCTATCCCCGACTGAAAGTACTCTTTGCCGGGCAGTACGAGTACGTGATGGGCGAGGAAGCCTACTACCGGCGCTTGATGCCGATGATCGACCATCTGGGATCCGAGCATTGGGAGTTTCTGGGCATTCTCCCACAAGCGCAGATGCCAGCCTTTTTTGCCGCTTGCGACGTGCTGGTCGTGCCCAGTCTGAACTCTACCGAGTCGTTCGGATTGGTGCAGGTAGAGGCGATGCTGTGTGGAACCCCCTCCGTCGCCAGCAATCTACCTGGCGTGCGCCAACCACCACTTGTAACCGGCATGGGCCAGGTGACAGAGATTGGCAATTCGGACGCCCTGGCCGAGGCTATCATCCAAATCATCCAGGATCCAGAGGACTATGCCCGGCCCAGGCAGGTCATCGAGGACACCTTCAGTCTGGAACGCACGGTCACCAGCTACGAGGCATTATTCGAAGAGCTGGTCTCCGGCGGCGCCCGGATCAGCCAACCCGTAAAAGCTCGCGAGGCGTGACGGGTGATCGGCGATGCGTACCTCGTGAGTCATCATGCGTGACGCGCGACCCATGGACGACGACTTTCTCTGGCGGCATCTGAAAGACTTGCCTGCATTCCGGGCGTTGTTGCGGGCTGTTGAGGCCCGGCTTTATCAGGATCTCTTGCCCCTCAAGGAGCCGGTCCTCGATGTGGGCTGTGGCGATGGTCATTTTGCATCGGTTGCCTTCCCCAGTCCTCTCGCGGTTGGCATAGACCCGGCGGGCGCTGTCCTCCGCGAAGCGCGGGAGCGAGGTGCCTATAGGATCCTGGCCCAATCCCTGGGCGATGCCCTTCCTGTTCCCGACAAAAGAATCGCTACGGTTGTCAGCAACTCCGTACTCGAGCACATTCCCCAGGTTGATCCTGTCCTGACCGAGATCGCGCGCGTCCTCAAGCCTGGAGGGAGATTTATCTTTTGTGTACCCAGCGAGCACTTTACGGAACTGCTGTTTTTCACGCAGGCCTTCCGCCTGCTCGGGTTGAAAAACCTGGCCGGTTCTTACCAGCGGTATTTCGACCGTATCTCACGCCACCATCACTGTGACGGGATCGAGACATGGCAAGCACGCTTGGCCAGGGCCGACCTGCGCCTCTTGGATTCGTTTTACTACTTTTCTGAACAAGCCTTGCACGCGCTGGATCTGGGCCACTACTTTGGCGCGCCCAGCCTGCTGACAAAGAAGCTATTCGACCGGTGGATCCTGGCCCCCTTCCACTGGAACCTGGCCTTGACTGAACGCTGGCTGCGCCCCCTCTACGAAGAACCTCTGCCTCAAGTTGGCGCCTACCTTTTCTTCATAGCAATCAGGAACTGATTGCGTCAGATTGCCGCAGTCAGGAACTGATTGCCGCAGTCAGGAACTGATTGCCGCAGTCAGAGCCCAAGTACCGCAGTGACTACTTTGGCGTTCCCGTGGAACAATGCTATAATGCTTGGCGCGATCCCTCTGCAGGCTGCCTGCATGGGCATTGTGTCAAGGTCTTTCACTTCCAGAAGATCAGTTGGTGGTTGCGCGTGACAAGAGGTCGTCGTACGGCAGCGCTTCTGCTCCTAGCAACTGCTCTGGGCTTGGCTGCGCTTGGACAGTCCTACTTTTTCTTCCGCCGGGGTTATTTGTGGGACGGTCTCGTCCTGCACGGCTTGGCGGCGATCTGTTTTGGGTTGGCCTGGCGAGCCACGACACCGAGTAACCGGAAACCTCTACGACCGGGAACCGGCTCCGTGCGGTTGAGCCAGTGGATCCATGGCCAGCCCATTCGAGCAGTCCTCATGTTGCTGGGTCTGATACTGGGACTGACCGCTGCGCTATTGTCCCAGAGTAGGGCCTGGAATCAATCCGCCCTCGATGCCGTGGCACTGTGGCTTCTGGGCATAGGCGCTGTGGCGGCAGCGGCGATCTGGCCCAGTTCCCCACGATCTGGCCGCCCTGAAGGCAGGCGGCTTCGGCTGGAACGCATGAGCCGGGATACGTGGCTGGAGATGGCCACCGTCGCCGCCGTGACACTGCTTGCCCTAATCCTGCGGGTCGCGGCACTGGATCGGGTGCCCTATACGCTTGGCGGCGACGAGGCCTGGCACGGTCTGCTGGCCCGGCAGGTACTCAGTGGCGAGTTGCGCAATCCCTTTGTGATGGGCTACATGTCCATGCCCACATTTTTCTATTGGCCCATCAGCTGGTCTCTGCGGCTCGTGGGGAATGACATTATTGGCCTGCGGATGCCAGCGGCTTTGGCGGGTATGGTGACCATACCCATCCTCTACCTTTTCGCGCGCCGCCTTTGGGGCAGGCGGATCGCCCTCCTCTGCGCTCTCTTCCTGACCGCCTATGACTACCACATTCACTACAGCCGCCTGGGTGCCAACAACGTGTGGGATCCGTTTTTTGTAGTGTTAACGCTGTGGCTCGTTGATCTGGGCCTGACTTGCAGGGACAGGCTTGGCAGCTCCCGATTCTTCGCCCTGGCCGGCCTCGTGGCGGGCCTGAGTGTATTCTACTACACAGGGGCGAGGCTTCTTCCCCCCTTGGTTGCGGTGTACGTGACCTTCGTATGGATCAAGAGAACTAGATCCCAAAAAACAGGGGAATGGCCTGGCAGCTATGCGGGGCCCCTGCTCGCGCTGGCCATGGCTTTCCTCGTGGCCGCAGGACCCATGCTGGGCCTCGCACTGTCACATCCTGACGACTGGAACGCTCGGATCAACCAGGTTGGCATCATTCAATCTGGTTGGCTTGCGCAAGAGCCAGGCTTGACGGGCAAGACTTTGTTGCAGGTCCTGGTCGAACAGTTCCTTCGAGCAGCGGGAGCATTCCATGTCTTCCCCGACCGCACTGCGTGGTACGGCGCCGATCAGCCGCTGCTGGGTCCCGTGGCCGGGGGCTTTGCCATATTTGGAATGGCTTGGGCGCTGTTTCACTGGCGGGAGCGACGCCATTTCCTGGTGCTGATCTGGTTCTGGTCCGTCGTCCTCACTGGCGGCATGCTGACCGAAAGCCCACCCTCCAGCCAGCGATTGGTAATTGCCATTCCGGCTGTGTCGATTCTTGTGGCCCTTGGGCTGGAGCGAACCGTAGCTCTACTCCGGCGGCTCCTCGATCTGAAACATGACCTGTGGGACGGCATCGTACCGGCCGCGCTGATGGCGGTGCTGATGATCGTAGCCGTACGCTTTTACTTTGTTGAATTTACCTCCGCGCGGCGCTACGGCAGCGCCAATGGCGAGACAGCGACGATGATGGCCTACTATTTACGGGAACTGGAAGGGAACCCCCATGCCTACTTGTTGGGGGCGCCCCGCCTTTATTGGGGCTTTGGCACGATGGAGTTCATGGCGCCAAAAATACAGGGCTTTGACATCGTGGACCCCCTCGATGCACCTCCTGACTTTTTAGACACAAGCCAAGGAGCTATCTTTCTCTTTCTGCCTGAACGCGCCGGTGAACTCGGGTGGGTGACAAAGGCGTTTCCAGAGGGGGAAACGCACCAGTTCTATGATAAGGGTGGTGAACTCAGGTTCACGGCCTACACTGTGGCTCCCTAGCGCTGCCTTGAACCCTGGCCATTCTGCTGCAGAGCCTTCCCTTGCGCCGTCGTATTCTGTACAGAACCGGGGGCTTTCGGGATTTCTAGATCCCCGTGGCCGATTCTCCTGCCCGAGAATCCCCAGAGTCACCGACCCCGTGGTTGCAGTTTGATGCACCGGCGTCTTTCCTCGCCTGCCACCACAGGATCAGCAGCCCTATCCCAGTCGCAAGAATCAATAGCAGATCGATCCCTTGGCTCAGTCGCCAAGGGCCGAGGTAGACCGTTTCGTCTCCGCGGGTGGACGCCAGAAGGAGCATACCGGCAGAGTAGAGGAAGACATACATCAGAAAGGCTGCACCGTGGAAGGACCAGCGCCTTCTTAGCAACCAGAAACCGACAAAGAGAAGCAGGGCATAGGTCAGGCCAACCACCTGGGTGGCAAATCGTGGCGCATCAACACCGAACAGATCAGGAAGGATGATGTGGCCAAAGCCCTCGCCAACCGCGCCGTAGGCGCAGCCCCCCACCAGGCAAGCTGTCCAGCCAAACACGATGCCAGCGGAAAGGCTCAATACGAGGGCATCAGCCAACTTCCAGAAAAAGTGCAGGCCTGCAGCCCGCCTGTGGGCGCCGGCATAGAGTATCACCGCCAACAACCCTCCAAGAAATGCCCCGTGGTAGGACAGCCCGCCTTCCCAGATCCGTGGTACCAGGGTCCAGCCCTCGGCAAAGACAGCCCAGTTGGCCAGCACGAATCCGATACGCCCACCCAAGAGTCCGCCGACGACAACCCACAATCCAAGATCCAGTGCTGTCTCCCCTTTCCCGAGGATCCGTTTTCCCTCAGAGTAGGCTAGCAGTAGACCCAGGATGAGTCCCAGGTCAAGCAGAATGGTATAGGTGGGAACAGGCCATCGGCCAATCGTGAACAGCGTCGGATACATAGTCGATAGACCGCTCGGGCCTACTCGCAAAGTCCTTCGACGATGCGCTCATAGCGCTCGGTCAGCTCATCGGCTTCCCCGTCGCTGCCGGCCTCGGCATGGATATGGAACTTTGGGTAGTCTGGATCGGGCAGGATCAGCACCCATTCCGCTTCGCCCAGCAAGATCTTGATGCCATCGATGAGATCGGCACGGCGATCCTTGTACTGCTGGTTCAGCAGACGCATGACTTTTCCCTTATTCTCCCAGGCACAAGAGACTTCGCGGTGCCTGATGGCAAAGGGCGGCAGCCCAGCCACAACGTCTGCGAGACTCGTATCCTGGGTGGCCAGGAACTCTAGCAGTTTAACAGCGGCCATCAGGCCATCAATGGTAGGATGAAAACGGGGAAAGACAAAGTTGCCCGTGCCGTCGGCGGCGACGACCACCCCCTCCCGCTCTGACATGTCCATGAGCGCATGGGGATCCACCTTGCAGCGGAGTACCTGGCCGCCATGTTCAGCCGCGATCCGTTCAAAGATGCTGGGCATGTGGACCGGGACCACAATGGTGCCCCCTGGGTTTGCCCGCAGCGCCAGGGTGGCCAATGCTGCTGCGGCATGCACACCTGACACGCGCCCGCCGGTGTGATCGACCAAAAAGATCTTTTCACCACCCACGTCAAAGCGGACCCCCAGGCGTGTATCCAAGGCACCGGTAATCAGGCTTAATTCCTTGAGCGCTTTGTCAAAGGTCTCGGGCGACACCGACATCTTGTCGCCATCAACATGCGCTGCCAGAGGCACTACCTCGACGCCCAGATCACTCAGGATAGGAGATAGAACCTCAGAAGCAGGAGCGTAGGCATAGTCCACGACGATCTGGAATCCTGCCTGGCGGATGGCCTCGGCATCGACCGCATCCAGAAATCCCTGGGTATAGGTTTCAGCCACCTGGGGCGCATACTCAATGGTACCTATCTCATCCAGATAGACCCGTCGAAAGTCTTCGCGGAAGAAAATACGCTCGATGCCCCGCTCGGCGTCTTTGCTCATGTTGCGGCCCTGGTCATCAAAGAAGCGAATATCCACCACGCGCCGGTCAAAGGGTGACAGACGAACGTGCACACACCCAACTGCGTCGGTCACTCGCGTGTAGTAGCGGGCCACCGGTATGGGCACTGAGCGCAGATCCCTGGCGTGCATGCCGGCAGAGGGCAGGCCGGAAATGACCGCGCGTTTGATCATCCGCGGACTGCGATGTGGATCGCGGTTAATGGTAACGCTACAGCCTTTGGGCAGGGTCGCCCCAAAGGCTGCACCCATCTTGGCCGCGAATTCGGGGGTCAAGTCCACGTTGACCACACCCGTGACGCCAAATCGTCCAAAGAGCACGCGCCGGCCCCGCGCTCCCCAGATGATACTCGTCTTCACGATGGCGCCCGGCTCGATCTCTTTCTCAGGCCAGACCTTCACGTTGGCGTGGAGCACCGCTGCCTCACCAACGATGGAGCTATCGCCCAATACCACTCCCTCAAAGAGTACAGCCTTGCTCTTGATCGTGCATTGGCGACCGACGATCGCCCCACGCAACTCGGCGCCCTCGCCAATGTAACAATTCCTCCAGATAATGCTGCGGTCGATGTGCGCCCTGTTGTCCACGATGGTATAGTCGCGGATTACCGTTGGACCATGAATGATCACACCGCCCTTGATCTTGACCTCTTCACCCAGGTAGATGGGCCCATAAAGCTGGGCATCGGGGGCAATCTCTACATTCTCGCCGCACCAGATATCACCGCCAATGTGCCGCCCCAGCTCCTCGGTCTGCACCCGGTGATGAAGCACATCACCTGTGGCACGCATATACTCGGCGATGTCGCCAACATCGGTCCAGTTTCCATCGGCCACATAGCCATAGATTGGCCGGCCAGACTCTAGCAATGTGGGAAAGATGTCCTGGCTCCAGTCGGTCTTGACACCTTCTTCCATGAGATCCAAAACAGAGGGATCGATCACATAGATACCGGTGTTTACCGTATCAGATATTACCTCACCCCAGGATGGCTTCTCCAAGAATTGGGTGATCTTGCCATCTGGATTGGTGATAATCACCCCGTACTCCAACGGGTTGGGAACACGATACAAGGTCAAAGTAGCCTCGGCGTCCTTTGCCTCATGGAAGTCGATGACCTGTTTGAGGTCAATATCGGTGACGGCGTCGCCACTGATGATGAGAAAGGGCTCATCCAGAAACTCCTGGGCATTCTTGACACTGCCTGCCGTACCAAGGGGAGTCTCCTCAATCGCATAGTGGAGCTTCATGCCCAGGCTGCTGCCATCACCAAAGTAGCTCTGAATTACCTCTGGCATAAAATGCAGTGTGATCACAACCTCGGTGATACCCTGACGTTTGAGAAGGTCTAAAATGTGGCCCATCACCGGTTTGGAGGCCATGGGAACCATCGGCTTGGGGCGACCGATGGTCAGGGGGCGCAGGCGCGAACCCTCACCGCCAGCCATTACGACTGCTTTCATCTTGTGCTCCTTTCAGCGGACCTGGAAGGTACTTGATCGCCGCCACCCGAGCGGGTGTGAAACACCATGTCCAAGTTCAGAATCCTTGATCACCTGGATTATACTCGAAAAGCCAGCCTGCGGCAAGCGGCAGCCACCACCTTTGTTCTATTCAATGGCAGATCGGCTCGGGTACGCTTGAACACTTGACAGCAACAATCTACCGGGCTATACTTGCGCCTGTCGCCGGTCCGGCTGCAGCCATGCCCTGGCAGCAGCGGAATGCCCTCGGCCAGGGGAATCAGATAGCCCACAGAAAGGATGCGCAGCATGAGCCAGCAGAAAGAGATCCTGTCACGATTCTACGGAGAGGCGGGCACGGGTACCCTCTACCTCCCGGACCTCACTCTTTGGTATGATTGGCATCATGGGCAAGATACCCTACCTCCTGAATGGCATGGCGCCACGCTGCCTGATATCGCCCGATCCATGGGCGTACCAGCATGGCTGCCCCTGAAACCATGGTGGGTCGAGATGCGGGGAGTGCAGATTGAGATCATTGAGCAAGATGGCGAACGACTCGTCCGCTGGGAGACGCCCAGCGGAGAGATGCAAGCCCGCTGGATCTTTGGCCCCGACGGCGACTGGTGGCAGACCGAGTATCCGGTCAAGACCGCAGGTGATCTCCGAACTGCCCTGGAAGCTGTCGAGGCCCGGACCTACGTGCTGGATCCGGCCGCGCTGGAGCGGAGCAGGCAGTCGGTGGGCCAAGATGGCATCTTGGCGCTAGAGATCCCACGCCGCCCCTATTCCGACCTGTTGCACGAGTTGCTGGGTTGGAACGAGGGACTATTGCTGCTGGGCGAGCCAGCGGTCCAGGAGGCGCTGAACTGCCTGGAGGAGAAGCTCCAGCATCTCGTAAGGGATGTCGCAACCCTGCCTGGAGACATTGTCTTTTCCCCGGACAACCTGGACGGTCAGTTCATCTCGCCCCGAATGTTCACAATGCATCTAGCCGGCAGCTACCGGCAGACAGCCGGGGTTCTGCACGAACAGGACAAACAATTCGTGGTACACGTCGGCGGGCCGATCCGGCACCTTATCAAACCCCTGGCCGAGGCGGACATCGACGGCATTGAGGGGATCGCTGGACCACCACAGAGCAATGCCACACTGGCCGAAGCACGGGCGCTGGCTGGCCCGGATGTGACACTATGGGGCGGTATTGCCCAAGACCTGCTGGTTGAGACCTATGAAGAAGAGAGGTTCTCGGACGCGGTAGAGCAAGCTGTGTGCGAAGCCAAAGGCGACAGCCGCATGATCCTGGGTGTGGCCGACCGTGTACCGGTGAACGCCAACCTGGAGCGGCTCATGATGCTCCAGTCATTGATCCACCAGTTCTCATGATCTTACGGGTATTTCAGGCCAGTCGATGTCGGAGCAGAAGCCATTGGCCACTAATGGGGCAATTCGTCCAAGGTCCTGAGTAGTGCCAGGGTGGCAGCTACCACTTGATCCATTTGGGCTGCCCGAGTTATAGAGGCTTCGTTGTCGCCGACCTGGTGACCATACCAGCCGAACTGGGCGTGGTTGCCGCCCTCGATGGGGACCCAGGTGGTATCGGGCGGCAATAAGGGACGGGAAGTAGCGATCTTGTCCTCCGTTGCCAGACCATCCAACGTGCCATAGATGGAGGCCACAGCCATGTCACGGCCTGATAGATCATCGTCACTGGCTGGATAGGAGGCCCACAGTGCCAGCCCTTGGCTGGCGTCCGGGTTCTGATAGGCAAAGCGGGCGGCCATGGCTCCGCCCAGGGAATGGCCGCCAATGGCCCATTGCTGCACTTTGGGAAAGGCGGCCATCACATCTGCAGCACGGTCCGGGGCCAGGATGGCCAGACCCAAGGGCATGGGGACGATGGCAACCAGGTAGCCCTCCGCAGCCAGGGCACGGGCTGCTGGAGCGTAGGCACGGGGATCGACGCGCCCGCCCGGATAAAAGACAAGACCCGTGCTAGGCGCCTCTCCAGCCGCCTGGAACACGAGCCAAGGCTCAGTCTCAACTCGCACTTGGCCATCAGGTTGCAGCGCAGCCAATGCCTCAGGCATGGGAGCCGGCCCGCTGGTAGCCCAAAGCACAAAGCCGGCCACGGCGACAGCCGGCACGAGCAGCACCAGCCACCACCACCTTTTCAGTTTCCTCATGACAACCCTCCGGCTACCCTGATACCTGTCGCGATACTCGCAAAGGTCTCAAACTCCAGAGCAGCCCAGTTGTAGAGCGCATATGAACCGGGCGGCGATGGGTGGCATCCCTGCGGACTACACAACAAGCGAGCCCATCGCCAAGGCGACGGGCTCGAAAACTTGTAGGATCCGGCAAGGGAAGCCACATCGGCAAACCCAAACACCCCCCTGGGCTAGCTGTGGCTTTCAGCCATATGCTCCGCCGACTGCCTGACCAGTTCTCGCAAGGTCTCAAGATCCACATCCTCGAGCTTGTTGATGTAGAGACACGATTTTCCGGTCTTGTACTTGCCGAGATCCGCCAGCAGGGCATCATAGTCGTCAAAGCCCGACATGATATACAGCGTCAAATTCTGCTTTCGCGGAGAAAAGCCCACGAGAGGCCATTCGCCTTCACTTCCGGAGGCGTACCTGTAACGATAGCTGCCAAAGCCGACGATACTCGTACCCCACATCGCTGGTTCCTGTCCGGTCACCTCTTGCATAAGCTCCAGGATGGCCAAGCTGTCCTTACGTTTCTTCTCGCCGGGAACGCTGTCCAGAAAATCAACGACGCTGGCATCGGTCTTCTGAGTCTTGAGCTTGGCCATGCCTATACCAGCTTGGCCTCCAGTCTAATTTCGGGTCCGGTCAGAGCTTTTGAGACGGGGCAGTCGTTCTTTGCGGCTTCGGCGAGCGCCATGAATTCTTCCTGGCCAACACCGGGAACGTCAGCCTCCGTACGAAGCTTGATCAAGGCAATTGTGGGTCCCTCGCGAAGGTGGACAGCCGCCGTCGTGTAGATGCGCGTAGGCGTATAGCCCGCATCGGTGAGCAGGGCCGCCAGGAACTGTGAAAAGCATGCGGCATGCGCCGCGCCGACCAGTTCCTCCGGGTTCGTCCCAGGCCCTTCCTCAAAGCGCGAGGAAAATGAATAGGGCCCCTCGAAAGCACCGCTGGCCAGCCTCACGCTGCCAGCGCCTTCTTTTAGGGTACCCTTCCAGTCAGCAGATGAAGTACGAATTGGCATTGTTCCCTCCCTTTCTCATCTTTCTGAAGTAGCAATCTCCAGAATACCCTACAAAGATGAACAAGTCAAGGCGTTTTGCATTAAACCTGCGTTAAGAATGGAAGGGAAAGTCAAGCAAAGAGTTGGCAGGCAGGCCAAGCATCATAGTCGTAGTTATCTTCCGCCCGATCCTGGGGCACATAGCCCACCGACCGGCGCGCGTGCTCGATGTCCACCCAACGATAGTCATTGTTGGACATCCCATAAAAGATCTCAAAGCGCAGGTCGGCGGGGGCGTTGATGCAGCGCTCTATGATCTGGACCGTGTCGCGCTGGCTGACATAGATGTCGGCTCCCTGAGGGGGACGCGGGCGGTCTCGTTCCACCTGGCCAATGCGGATGCAGAGACACGAAATGCCGTGACGATGGGCGTAGACGCGGGCCAGCGACTCGGTCCAAACCTTGGTCGCAGCATAGAGGCCCCTGGGTTCGGCGGGGACCTCCGGGGTGATCATGGGGACATCTGCCGGGATGTCAGCAAAACGGCGCTCCATCATCGCCTTGTACGGCTCCTGCTCCTGGTAGCCATCCGATACGGTGATGCTGCTGGCGGCCACGATGCGCGGCACGCTGGCCAATCTGCAGGCCTCAAAGACTTGGTAGGTGGCAATGATATTGTTGTTGAGAAGGCTCTCCCAGCTTTCACCATCGGGATCCGCGGCCAGGTGGACGACGACGTCCATACCCTTCACAGCCTCCTGGATACCCTCTGGCTCGGACAGGCTGCATAGGCGGAACTTTTCCGGAGGAATGTCCAGCTTCCAGGATCTGGGAACCCGAACAGACGGCTCCTGCCTGTGATCCAAAGCATAGGCGTCATACCTGTCCTGCTGCTCGCGGAGCCGGGCATAGGTCATGTAGCCTATCTGCCCTGTTGCGCCGGTCACCAGTACCTTCTTCATCGCTTCGATATCACATCGTGCCTCCAATCCCACCGGTCGCCTTCAAAAATCCCTGGATCCAACATGTATAGGCAGTGATAGCGTCAGCCATCGGAATTCCACCGACTTTCCGCAACGGCCTCCTTGGGCCAAGCCGCTTGTAGATAGTACCAGAACTGATGCCGGATGGCAAGTAGGCTATTGGGGGCAAGGGTGCATGCTGCACACTGGGCAGTCGGCTCTAGAGCGCCACGCCTCTCTCTGCCCTGACTTCATAGTGCTGCGATCGTTCGTCAAAGTGGGATAGTACTGCTCTCGCCTTCTCCGGAACAACCGCTACCTCATAGTCCTCCCCTGCAAACTCACGCACGTCATCCAGGGAGTCAAAGCGCATGATCGTGACGAATTCAACTGCTTCCCCGACGATGCGGCGAAGCAGTTGTATGTCCTTGAAACCAGGGATGCGGCGGTTCTGAATGCCAACAAAAATCTCCTCCCTGAGCAGAGCCTCATACACGTCGGCGTTTGCCGGCGTTGTCCATCCGTGCCAGATTCGACTGATCATCACCAACTTTCTCCCTCCTGCCAAAGTTCTTTACCCATCAACAATGCCCCGGTGCCATGCGCGAAAGTGTATTCATCACCGCCCGAGGAAACGGGCTCGTGCCCTTTCCATGGCCCACACCAGGCCGGGGCCCTCGCCCCCAAGGAGATGATAGCTGCCAACACCACGGGACTATGCGGCCTGGGGCCACGGAGGCCGGTAGGCACGATGACTGTCACCAATAAAGACCTCAAGTGGACACCCTTCCGCTGGAAACGCCCTCTTCTACCTCCAAATGAGCTCAGCCAGTGCCCGTCCCAAAGCACCTTGTACACCGCTGACTTCTCCCAGATGTAGGATTCACATGAGTCATCAGCCCATTGGCGGTTACGGTGGGCCCCATCACCACGAACGCAATTCTCTAGAACCCGAACACTCGTACTTTGCAAAAGGCCATTGTGCGAGTAGACTGAACAGGTGACGATAGAGTACGTGGCAGGCAAAGCAGCCATTGCTTGAATACTCCACCAACTCCACGCAGAATGTCTCCTGCCAGAATTCTCTGCAGGACCGGCCGGTATTGTATCATGCCTCAGTTTCCTGAGCAACCTCAGATTTCTGGAGGTTCATGGTAGCATACCACAGCCGGCAAGAACCGCAAAACTGCCGCGTCAGGGGCCTGGGCAGAGAAGCCCCTGCTGGCCACTGCAGGGGCTGGGTCATCGGAGAACAAAAAGGCCGTTTCTCGCCCCTTGGTGGGTGGTTCGCATCACGATTACCGGAGGCGCTCGGCTGAGAAACCGTCATATCCTCGAGCTGCTTGACGGATGAGAGTATTCGGTCAGGACAGAGGCATGGAAAGACCTGGTAGGCCCACCAAGAGAGACCCGCCAGGTCTGGATTGCCTGGGCTCGAGCCAGAAGAGGATCGGCTACAAGCTACTGCCCAAAACCTTATCGCCTGTCGGACCGGGGCTGCCGCCCTCGGGTTCTATGGTAATGCCAAAGGCGGGATAGCTGGACAGAGGCTCGGGGGATGAGATCCACAAAGCCCCGTATCCTTCTGGATTGACTGAGAACACCCCCCCGCTGGTCCGTTGCCCATCGCGGATCAACCAGAACTGGTATTGATGATCTGGGTCGAGGGCTGGCAGGCCATCTACGACCAACGTGCCGTACTCCCCATCCTCGCTAATGACCAGCGTCCCCACCGCAGCCGGCGCGACATCGGTACCGACCATAGCGACGACCTGCATACCTCCGGGGGTGACCAGCGGCCCTTCCTGGTTGGTTCGCTGCCACCACCACAGATTGCTGAGCACAAGCAGCGTGACCAGGGCCAGACTGGCCAGGCCCCAGGCAGGTCCTGCCCGCTGGAACAGGCCCGCGATATGTTGCCACCATGACTGGCGAGGTGTGGTGGTTGGCTCCCAGCGTGGCGTTTCGAGTTGCCCCAGGATCTGCTGCTTCAGGCTGTGCGGCGGCGCAGCATCAGGTGCCGCCAGGGCCAATCGATCGGAAACCGTCTGATAAGACAGCAACTCGGCACTGCACCCCGGGCATGCGTCCAGGTGCTCGACAACCTGGATAGCCTCCTCTTCGTCGAGGCTGTCGAGGGCATAGGCCGGCAACAACTCCATCACGTGAACATGATTCAACATCTAGAACACCTTGGGCATTTAGACCTTTCCTACTAGATGATACGCGAGGAAAGGAGTTTTGGATTCTTCAGCCAGCAGCTCGGTCTGCTTGCAGCATGTCGCGCAGCTTCTGCATCCCCAGGCGAATGCGCGTCTTGACCGTTCCCAGCGGCAGACCTAGGCTTTCAGCGATCTGGCTCTGAGTGAGACCCTGGAAATAGGCCAAGGCCAGCACCCGCCTCTGCTCTTCCGACAACTGGGCGATGGCGGCGTGGATACGCTCTCTCTCCATGGCTAGGGCTGCCACCTGTTCCGGGCCGTTGACAGAGGGTTCGACGCCGGGCTCGAGTTCAGCCCAGTCCACGCTGCGCTGTTCCGGACGCGAACCGCGGCGACGCAACTGGTCGATGGCGCGGTGGCGGGTGATGCTGGTCAACCAAGTGGATACCTTGGCTCGGTCGGCACGATACTGCCGGGCGTGCTGCCAGACGCGGAGAAAGACATCCTGGGTGATCTCTTCGGCGGTGGCGGAATTGCCAACCGAGTTGAGGGCCAGACCAAAGACCAGCCGGCCATAACGGTCGTACAACTCACTCAGGGCCTCCGCACGAGCTTGTAGGATCAGTCGGACCAGAGCTTCATCGTCGAGTGTCGAACAGTCCAATTGTGACATAGCATTCCAGTCGCAAGACGTTCGGGCCACCAGCAACTTCAAGGGGCTTCATTTAGTAGTTGTGGCGAGTCCTTCCAATCGTGGCTCTCGCCCGTCGCCACGCATCCCGGCAAATCGGGTGAATGCGCGGAGTAGTTGCCATTCGCTCTTTCGACAACGATCAGAAAACGATACACCTTCGCTACCTGCCCTATCCCTCTTCTGGCCTCTGCACCTGCTTGAAGATGCTATTCAGAGACCCAGGAGAAAAATGGTGACTGGGATGGCCAGTAATCGTGACGCTGCCCGGTTTCGATGGGTGCTTGTGTTGCCGGTGACTGCCTCTCGTGGCAATTACCAACCATCTTTCTCAATCAGCTTGATGACTTCACGAACCTTCATTGCCATTCAGATGCACTCTTCGATCAATGCTCGTGAGACAACAGCTGCGGTCACCGTTTGGGCAAGTATACCACTACCAGGGCAGAAGTGCAAAAGAAATCTCGTCCACACGCGATTGCGCAGCGCCAGATCCTTGGGCTACGGATGGAGGTAGACTTGTTGGTGGACCCGATCGAGGGCCAAATAGCGGTTGTGGCAAATTCCTCTCACAAGACGGGATTCAAACGACCAAAGCCTCTCCCTATGGCACATTTTTCTAAAATAAATCACCTAAAACAAATCCAAAACCCTCTCCATTGCGTAACATAGGGTGAGCCGCACCACGGGCACCAACCGGTCGCCGGTGCAATACCAAAGCTCAAACCGAAAGGAAGGAACCCGAAATGCTACGCAACCAAAAGCTGATCGCTGTGAGCCTGGGGCTGTTCTTGCTCCTGGCACTCGCTCCCCTGGCAAGCGCCCAGGGGGTCACCGTCCAGGTGGCCGACCATCCAGAACTAGGCAAGATCTTGACCGATATGCAGGGCATGACCCTCTATCTTTTCACCCGGGACGGTGAAGATGTGAGCAACTGCTCCGGCCAGTGCGCCGTCAACTGGCCACCACTGTTGGTGGAGGAAGGACAGGAGCCTGCGGCCGGACCGGGCCTGACAGGAGAGTTGGGCACCATCGAGCGTACCGATGGTGGGCGACAGGTGACCTACAAAGGTATGCCTCTCTACTACTGGTTCCAGGATAACAATCCTGGCGATGCGACAGGACAGGACTTGGGGGATATCTGGTACGTAGTCCATCCCGACATCTCTAGCATGACGGTCGCCAGCCCTGTGGTGACGGCGACGGAGCACCCCAGCCTGGGCACGATTTTGACCAACCAGGGCATGACCCTCTACCTCTTTACCACCGACAACGTCGACGTCAGCAATTGCTACGACCAGTGTGCTGTCAACTGGCCGCCACTGCTGGTCGGGGACGGGGCGCCTGTGGCCGGCACGGGAGTTGACGGGGAGCTGAGCATCATCGACCGGACCGACGGTGGGCGGCAGGTGGCGTACAACGGCATACCGCTTTACTTCTGGATCCGCGACGTCCGGCCGGGCGATGCGACAGGAGAGGGTGTGGGCGACGTATGGTTTGTCCTGAACTCCGAGACGACCGCTGACGCACTGACAGGGTCCACTGCCCAGACACAGCCGGAAGCACAGGCGCCGTCCGAGACGCTGCCACAGACGGGCGGAGCCATGCCCTCCTGGGCGATGCTGCTGGTCATTGGTGGCGCGGCGCTTCTCGCTATGGGAGTGGGCCTCACGCTGGCGCAGAAGGCGCGCTAGACCGCTCGTCCTACAGTCCTCGGCCTAGGCCCAGGCACAAGCTCCCCGGCAGACTCCAGCTTCCGGGGAGCTTTGTGCGGCTAGACGCTGTCGTTCGGAGGGATTACTTGGGTCGTCCAGTACCTGCGCAGGTGCAGCCATTACCCACATCTCGCGCAGGCCCCCGAGGTTTCTTCGTTCGCGGGGATCAGGGGGGTGTGACCAGGGTCTCGACAGCATGAGGCCCCAGAGAAGCATCCAAGGACCTTGGGGGTCAAGTGCAACCCGATCTCCGGGCAATCACCAGCAGCCCGTCCTAGTCATGCAAACCATAGTGGCCCCGGAATCCACGTGAGTGACGTCTGAGTCTCTCGGATTGCACGTGATCGCGCGGTTGCCCATGACCTTCAAGCCCTCCATGTGCATGGCCCCATGCCCGGCCATCAATTTGTCCCAGTTCCGCTTGCCCCCGCCTGCGACGAGGCGGCCCATCTCGGCGTAACGATTGGGACAATGGGCCATCAGCGTCAACTTGTGGGCGGCATGGAAACGCACCAAAGAACCGGTAGTCCTTGCTGGACTGCCGGTCCTATAGTCCTTCAGCATCTCGGTCCAGCGATAGTGGGCGAAGATGCACTCGACAGAATTCTCGCGCGGGGGCATGTCGTTGAGCCGGGTCTCCTCTTCCGGCGGCAGCAGCGGGAACCGGTTTATGACCTCACGGGGGAACATCATCCTCCGGTGCGACCATCAGCAGCGTATGCGTCCTGACAAAGGGCGCGCAGAGCGTCGGCCGGAACGGCTCCGGCGTTGCCGGAAGCACCCGCGTGACACTGTTGTTCCATCCGGTGCCTGCACGACCCCCATAGTCAATGAACTAACGGAACGCCTGGATGGGCTTGAGAAGCGACGGCGTACCGGCTTGGTCGGAGGAGACAACCCGTGGTTCGCCCTCGCTCCATCCAGAGTTCCTGTGGTCGTAGAGCAGGACCGCCAGGCCGGCACGGGAAAACGCCTTCGCATACTTGTCCACCATCATGTACACCGTGGCTTGGGCACTGATTCTTTAACGCGAACAATAGGGCAAAGGGATGTGGGCGGCCAATACTCCCTATTTCTTCTTCTGTTTTGCCTCTGCCCGATCCAGGTTTTCCCTTACCCGAAACTCCACGATTCTGCTTATCAGGTCGAAAGGAATGGGATCACCGAATGAAAACCTCACCGTGCCCTTTGATCCGGAGTACGCGGACAGCTCATCCTTGAACTTGGCAATTCCTGTCGGCCCAGGATAGAACCCGATATGTTTTTTGAAAGCGGCAAAATGAACCAGATTCCCCTTCAGAGCAAAAGTCGGCATCTGATAGCTGATTCTCTCTTCAGCGTCTGGTGCGGCTTTTCCAATGGTCATCCGTATCTTTTCCAGAATCTCTTGAACATCCTGTGGAAAGCCTGCGATGTATTCATCTATATTCTTGGGTGCTGGGTGCTCAGTTCTCATAGCGCCCCCTTTAAGAACTACTTCGCTAACACCTTCCCCAGTGCGGGGAAAGCCGCCATCATACTGTAGAATTCATTTCCGGCCGGTGTGGGAGTGGGATACGAACTGAACTTGGCGATCACGAGTTGCGCGGCTGGATCGATGTAAAGCATCTGTCCGCCGTAGCCCAATCCTTGGTAGGCACCGTGTTCGTTGTGTGTCATCCACCATTGGTGGTGATAGGAATAACCCTGATTCATGGGGCTTGCCGCCGGCCCGCGCGCAAAAGCGTCCTGGTCGCCCCCCTTTTCGATATCTTTGACTACTGCGGCAGGGACAATTTGCTGCCCATTGAACTGCCCTTTTTGCAACAGCATCTGCCCAAAACGAGCCATATCCCGCAAGGTAGTGAGCAAACCGGACCCCGATGTCTCGGCGGCCGCCGAATCGACAATCCAAAAAGCGTCCCGCTCGGCTCCCAACTTGGACCAGACGCGCTCGTGCATGATCTCGGCCAGCGATTGATTTAGCAGGCGCTTCATGATCCAGGCGAGTACGTCGGTATTCGGTGTGAGGTAGGCGAAACGCCAGCCGTGTTCGCCCACCTTTTTCATGGTCGGCAGAAATTCGTACACGGATGCCGGGCCAGCATAGCCTGCGGGCTTTTCTCTCCAACCCAACGCCATCGCATAGGTCAAATTCTCTGACACTGGATCAACCTGGTCGTCACAGAACCATACTGCAGTGGTCATGTCCATCACCTGGCGGATGGTGGCATCGGCAAAGCCGCTATCCTTTAGCTCTGGCAGATAGGTAGCGACCACGGCCTCGGGATCCAACATGCCTTCGTGTGCCAACAGCGCGGCAAGCGTGCCGGTCATCGACTTGCTGGATGAGGCCCAGGCGTGGAGGGTATGCGCCTGCATCCCATTCAAGTAATTTTCATAGATAATCTTTCCCTCGTGCAGAACCACGATGCCGTCGGTGTAACTAAGCTCGACCATATCCCCAAAAGTGAATTGCGTGCCCGCTCGGTTGTGGTAGGTGACCTGATCCATGTCAAACGGGGCATAGTCCAGTTGGGCAACCGGCCCATTGCCGCGCCATACATCCACTGTGCGGTTCAGCTTTAACTCGTTCTGGAAACTCCAGCGATTATAGGGGCCATAGAGCTGATTTTCGTGAGTGACAAGCTGCTCAGGCAATGGCGGAAATCCGCTCATCAACCCCAATTCGAATGCACTCTGCGGTTTTTGTTGGTCAAGCACGATATCCTCCGGGACGATGCATCCCTCTACCAGATCAATACGACAATCCAAAACCAAATGGATAAAGCGGTTGCTCTGAATCGTATGGGACGTCCGGTTTTTGGTTTCGAACAGCATCCATCGAGGATGGGAGTTCAAATGGCAATTTGCCTCGCGGATTGGCTTTGCCAAAGATCACATCCAATACTGCTTCGTCACTGGCACCGAATTCGCCCAACAGCCCCTTGGCAGCGGCGTTGATTTCGGGAATTACCGCAGGCCGGTCCAGGTACAGTACCACGATGGTAGGGACTGCTCGCAGCAAGGCCAATATTTCGGCCTTGGCCTCCCCTTTGAAATCCAGGTCGCCGTGATGAAACCCACGCGCAAATGGATTTTTCGTCTCCACCGGGTACCATGGGGTGTTCAAGCGTAGAATAGCGAGGTTGGCATCTGCGGGTGTTGTCACTACCTGCCCATACTGTGCCGCTACTGCGGCATCGATGTTTTCGACGTATATTTTCGGCTGGGCCTGCAATGGCAGAATGCTGTTCTCGTTTTTGAGCAGGGTCACTGCCTGTCTTTGCGAGGCGGCCCCTGCTTTCACGAAATCAGGACGTCCCAGCACTTGTGGAACCTTGTCCGTGTCTACGAAGGGATTGTCAAAAAGCCCCAACTGGAATTTCTGGCGTAGCAGCCGCCGTATTGATTGGTCAATACGCTCGTTGGATATCTGTCCGTTTCGCATCAATTCCAGTACCAACTCGGGGCGACTTTCTCCGCCAAATTGATCCACGCCCGCATCAAGCACCTTTTGCACCCGCGCCACCTCGCTAAGGTGTTCCACGCCCCAAGCTCGCGCCGGCCAGATAGAGCCGGCCACGTCCGAATCTGTGATCAGCCCCCAGTCTGTACAAACCACGCCATCGTAGCGATATTTCTCGCGCAGCAGGCCTGTGATTATCGCTTTGTTGAACGACATCGCGACGTTTTCATCCGTTTGGTCTATCGGGATGCCATAGTAGGGCATGATGGCGGCGGTCTGCGCGGCGAATGCAGCTTCAAAGGGAATTAGGTGATAGTACAAGTTGTTGCCGGGGTAGATCTGGCCTTTCTGAAACTCAAAGTGCGGATCCAACCCTTCATTCTGTGGGCCGCCACCGGGAAAGTGCTTGGTCATGCAGGCAACACTGTCCGGGCCAAGGCGTTCACCTTGGAAACCGCGGATATAGGCCTTGGTTAAAAGCGCTGCCAACTGGGCATCCTCCCCAAACGTCCCGTTGATGCGCGGCCAGCGCGGTTCGGTCGCGAGGTCAACCTGCGGGTGGAGTGCCACCCGAATCCCCACTGCCAGATATTCTTGCCGGACAATCTCGGCAAATTGTCTGACGAGATCAGGATCACCGATAGCACCAAAGCCTAACGTTTCGCACCACTGTGAAAAATCGTTGGCGGCCATAGCAAAAATGTTCGGGCTGAAGTGGTTGCGTGGATCGGATGCGATCGTGACAGGAATGCCCAGCCGGGTCTGTTCAGCAAACCGTTGCAGATTGTTGTACCAAATGGCGACCACCTGCGGAGCCGGGATCGCCCATAGATTAAAGTGATTCATTTTCTGGTCTGTCATTTGGGTGCTGGCTACTCCACCAGGCCCCGGCGGGCCCGGATCGTCTTCGATGGAACCATCGGTGTTGATGACCGACCCGTTGAAGAACAACATACCCGCTTTTTCTGCCGGCGTCATCTGACGCAACAGGTCTTCCACGCGTGCTTCGATGGGTTGCCGCGTATCCTCGAAAATGTCCAATTTGCCGTTCTTGTTCAGGTCGCGGTATCCGAAGCCGTCGTCCGTTCTGACCAAATCAGATTGCTGCAGCACCAGCTTGTCAAGACTGTCTGTCGTTTCAGGTTGGATGGGTCCCATTGTGTATTCCCCTATGAAGGAGTCATGTTTGAGAAGGAAGTAGGAGCAGATGGTTTCTGCATTGGCATTCTATCACCACCTCGCCCTTTGAGCAAACTGTCAAGGCCACGTCAAAACTCGCCCGTACGAACGAAGGGGGGCACAATCCGGCACTCTTCCATCTTTGTAGCCCGTCAACCGACCCACACGTTCGATGCCCCTTTGGAAGGCGTGCATACCGCCTACACATGATTCCGCAGCATGAACTCAATGGGGTAGGGAGGCAGGTGCACTTGCTGGTGTACCCACGCAGAGAAAACTGTCTCTTCATTTCTTGACAATGACAACTACGACCGACAGCAAGCCCAGGACAGCCGCCCCGCCGACCAGCGCCGTCAGACCAAACTGGTCGATGGCAACGCCGGCCCACAGCATTCCCAGGGAAAAACCCAGGGTAAAGGCCATGGAGGTAATGGCCTGCAGCCGGGCCTGGTACGCCGGGTCGGCCAGCTCCCGAATGCGGCTGGTGTTCCACACCGCCTGGGCGAAAGCGGGAGCGCCGAGTATGGCCAGCGGCGCCATCGAGATCAAGCCGATGGGTAGATAGGCAAAGACGGCCACGGCCGCCGCGCTGACCAGGCCGAGGACGGCGTAACGGCGGGTGGGGTTGGTGCCTGCGCTGCGCATGCCGGCGTAAGCGGCGCCGGCAAAGGCCCCCAGGCTGGTCGAGGCGGCCAGCAGGCCCAGGTCGACGATCGAGCCGCCCTCGGCGTGGACGATGGCCGGCAGGAGTCCGATGGCCGGTCCGACGATCATGATGGTGACGAAAGTGAGCAGGAGCGGATGCAGGATGGATGGCTGCCGGGCCAGGTAGCGCAACCCATCAACCAGGTCAGATAACACCCGCTTGACGTCGAGAGACTGCGGCCGGCCGGCGGACTGCCGGCTGAGGTCGCGCAGGCCCCAGAGGCTACCCGCTGCGATGAGATATGTGGCCGCGTTCAGGATGAAGGCCAGCGTCAGCCCCAGGAACTCGAGCAGCACACTGCCGACACCGTTGACCACGACCATCGCGGTGGTCTCGGTCATCGAGTTGATGGCGACCGCCGGGCGTACCTCGTCGGGGGGGACGACCTCGGTCAGGACGACTTTGTAGGCAGGCCGCGAGAACAGGGCGATCAGCCCGTTGATGACGGCCCAGGCATAGATGTGCCAGACGGCGATGCGATCGACCAGGACCAGAACGAGCGACGACGGTGGTGGCGGCCGCCCCCACCATTTGCCACGTGATCAGCAGGCGGCGGCGGTCAACCAGGTCGGCGATGACGCCGCCCAGCGGCATGAACAGTAGAGGTATGGAGCCCAGGGTCGCGATCCAGCCGACGGCCAGGGCCGAACTGGTCAGCATCGCCACCAGCCAGGCCTGCGCCAGTTGTTGGAAGCGGTCCCCGGCGTAGGAACTGGCCATCCCCAGCCATAGTTGGCGGAAGCTGGCCCGGCGCAGGGGGGCCGGGATGGCTGAAGCCAGGCGGCTCTTTCCGGTGTTTCTTGCCAAGATGCACCTCGGTATGCCTGTCGTGATCTAGTCAAGAGCGTCTATCAATTCCCGCGCTTCGTCAGCCAGACGATCGGCGAGGCATCCGACCTGGGCCATGTGATCAATGACCTCCTCAATCGGCCTGCCCCACATCTGCAATATCATGGGGTGCAAGTTCTCGTTGAGCACTATGGCCAGCCATCTTCCGGCATCGTTGAATTCGTACCGCAGACTCGCGGCTGCCGCATACCCCAACCGCACCTGTCGCGGGTCGCCCCGCCAACCGGCATCGCGCAGCCCTTCCAGGTAGCCCTCAAAGGCAATCTCCTCAAGCGCCTGCGCCTTGTCCAGCCCGACCTCGTAGAACATAACACTGCCCAGGATCAGGGGGACGAGCTCTTCACCAAGCGCCCCTCTCCCCGCAAAGGCCCAGTCGATGGCAACGGTTTGGGGATCGCCACCCGCCGTTCGTCGCGCGAACAGGTTGCGGCGGAATATGTCGATGTGGCACAACGTCTGGGGCAAACGGTCGAGAGCGTCGAGGTAGATCCCTCGTTCTTCCCACAGGCGGAAGTACCTGTCGCAGGCGTCACCCGACAACCAACGACGTATCAAGGCATGGTCCAGCGAATCGCGGAGCAGGGGCAGCGCGGACGCACAGCTTTCGGTGTTGTGCCGCAACCACCCCGAACTGAGCCACGGCCAGGAGGGCAATGGCCGGTCCACCAGGTAGGCGCCATTGAACTGGCCGGCGTGACGGGCGACGAGGCCATAGTGCTCCAGGGGCCAGTGCGAGCCGATTTCGTCCGCAACGTCCTCAAGCCACATCCAGCAGGCTCCATCTTGGTGTTCGATGACGTCGAAACAGCGTGGCGCCGCCAGGCCAGCCGGCAGGTCATCCAACCATCCCGACTGATAGGCGTCGGCTTCGCGCTTGTAGTAGTTCCAGGCGGAGATATGGGTGTTATCTCCTTCCGGGTATACCGTTTTCAGGATAAGCGACCAGGACATCGTCTGCTCCCGATCGCGCCCCTGTCCCGCAAAGCGATAGATTGCGTTCCCCGCGCCGGCGCCGCCATGCAGTTGTTCGTAGTCCCAGTCCATCACCTCGACGGTTTCGCTGTTCAAAGCACTTTGCACAAGTGGCGTCAGCGTGGCTTGATCGATTGCAGCCAATTGTGCTTGCGGTGTTTCAAGCTTTTCATCCACCTCGTCACCTCCTCTTTGCTGTGCTTTCTCGTCGTCGCTCGGACCTAGCCCAGGATGCCGATCAGTTCGCGTGCTTCGTCCAGCTTGCTGAACAAGGGACGTCTCATCCGGGCAACAGAGTCAAAAGCCTCTCCAATTGAAAGACCATATACCTGCTCCGCTGCCGGCGTGCAGGCTCTCGTCGAGTATGAGCGCCAGCCATCTGCCAACCTCGCCGAACAGGTAGCGTGCGCTTGCAGCTGTGTAGCCCAGACGCACCTGCTGTGGATCGCCCTGCCATCCGACATCGCGCAGCCCTTGCAGGTAGCCCTCGAAGACGATCTCCTCGAGCTCCTGCAGTTTGTCCAGCTCAACCCCAGCGAGCGCAATGCTCATCCAAACGAGAGGGTTAAGGTCTGCCCCGATTGGGCCTCGCCCTACGAACGCCCAATCGATCACCACCGTCTGATCATCGCCATCCGCCGTCTTGCGCGCGAAAAGGTTGAGGCGAAATATATCGAAATGGCAAATCGTCTGGGGCAGGCGGTCGAGGGCATCGAGATAGAGCTCTCGCTCTGCCCAGAGGCGGAAAAACTGATCGCTGTCTTCCTCCGGAAGCCACCGGCGAGCCCATGGGCGCGCCAGAGCCTTGCGGAGAGGCTCTATTGCGGGGGCGGATTGCTCGATATAGTGCCGCAACCAGTTGGAACTCAGCCATGACCAGCCTGGCATTGGCCGGTCTACCAGGTAGGCACCATTGAACTGGCCCAAGTGGCGGGCGACAACGCCATAGTGTTCCAGGGGCCACTGCGAGCCAATTTCCTCCGCGACCTCCTCAAGCCAGATCCAGCACGTGCCATCCGGGTGGTCGAGGACGCCGAAACAACGCGGCGCTGCCATGCCGCCCGGCAGGTCATCCAACCAGCCCGACTGGTAGGCATCCGCCTCGCGCTTGAAATAGTCCCAGGCAGAGACGTCGGCGTTGCCACCTTCTGGCCGGAGTATTTTGAGGATCAGCGACCAGGGTATTGTCTGGCCCTGATCGCGCCCCTGCCCTGAAAAACGATAGACGGCAGTCCCCGCAGCAATACCGCCATGTAGCTGCTCAAACTCCCAGTTGACCACCTCGACGGTCTTGCTACCCAAGGCGCTTTGCACCAGCGGCGTCAGAGTGGTCTGATCGATTGCAGCCAATTGGGCTGTCTGTTTTTCAAGCTTTTCATCCATCTTGTCACCTGCCCCTTGCTGTGCTTTCTCGTCGTCGCTGTGGCCTAGCCCAGGATGTCCATCAGCTCCCGCGCTTCGTCGGTCAGGCCGTCACACAAGCTCCCCACCTGGGCCCAATGGTCTTCGATCTCCTCCATCGAGCGTCCAAATACCTGCTCCAAGAAAGAATGCTGGCTCTCGTCGAGTATCATATCCATGGCTCTGTTGAGTTCAGCGAACCTGAAGCGTAAACTCGCGGCCGTATACCCCAGGCGCACCTGCCACGGGTTTCCCCGCCAGCCGGCATCGCCCAGCCCTTCCAGGTAGCCCTCAAAGACAACATCCTCAAGCGCCTGTGCCTGGCCCAAGTCAATTTCATTGAAAGCGACACTGGCCAAAACCAGGGGGACAAGCTCCGCCCCGATCGCGCCCCGCCCGGCAAATGCCCAGTCGATCACCACTGTTTGATCGTCGCCATCCGCCGTCTTGCGCGCGAACAGGTTGCGGCGAAATAAGTCGAGGTGACACAGCGTCTGGGGCAGGCGGTCGAGGGCGTCGAGAAAGAGGTTGCGCTCTTCCCACAGGCGGAACAACCTGGCGCCGGCGTTACCTGGATAACCGCGGCGAACCAGCGGGTGGTCCAGGGAATTGCGGATGAGGGGGATTGCGGGAGCAGACAGGGAGATATAACCCCGCAGCCAGTCCGAGCTGAGCCACGGCCAGGAGGGCAAGGATCGTTCCATCAGGTAGGCACCGTTGAACTGGCCGGCGTGGCGTGCGACGAGGCCAAAGTGCTCCAGGGGCCAGTGCGAGCCGATTTCGTCCCTGACGTCCTCAAGCCAGATCCAGCACGTGCCGTCCGGGTATTCGAAGACGCCGAAACAACGTGGCGTCACCAGGCCACCCGGCAGGTCATCCAACCATCCCGACCGATAGGCGTCGGCTTCGCGCTTGTAATAGTTCCAAGCGGAGACATTGGCGTTGTTCTCTGCCGGGCATAACGTTTTGAGGATGAGAGACCAAGGCACCTTTTGCCCTTGGTCGAGCCCTTCTCCGGAAAAACGGTAGATGGCCGTTCCCAAGCCTGCACCGCCATGTAGTTGTTCATAGTCCCAATCCAGCACCTCGACGGTTTCGCTGTTCAAAGCGCTCTGCACGAGTGGCGTCAGGGCGGCCTGATCGATTACGGCCAATTGTACTGCCTGTATTGCAGATGTTGTTTCAAGCTTTTCATCCATTCGGTCACCTCCCCTGGGTAGCCCTGAGTATAGGGCTGGGGTCTGGTCAAACAGTCAAAGACGCATAGATTCAATCCTGGTATTGCAGATGCGCCCAACGGATAGGGATTCATGTGGCGTGAAGGGGTCACACAAAACAGAGTTGATCCAAGACGCATGCATTGTAGCCGTATTTGGAGTCCAAGGCAAGTACTTCATCGGGGAGCTGTGCTTGCCGACGCATCAGGCCACCTGCCGGACAGCGTGAGCCGTGCCCACCCACCGCCGCTTGCAAGACTCGCCTCAAAGGCCGACACCTTTGCAGGCAAGGCCAGGTAGTTGAAAGCCCAGGGGTGGGCTTCGGCTCCGCACAGGGTTAGCCCGCGCCTGCCCTGAACATTCGTTTCCGTAGTAACGTGTGACGCTTCGTGCGCCGTTCGGCCCAAGCCTCTACTGGCCACGTACGGCAATGGGCAGATATATCTGGTGGATGATGATCTGCTGCATAGCAAACACGCCGCCATCCCGTGTCCCCGCATAGAGCCTGTTCGGGGTCGCCGGGTCAACCGCCAGGGCTTGAACACAGGTGGCAGTCAGGCCGGTGTTGACCGCGCTCCAGACTCCGCCGCCGTCCGTGCTCTTGAACACGCCGCCGCCAAATGTCGCTGCATAGAGCGTGCTCGGGGTCAGTGGGTCAATCGCCAGGGCTTGAACACGGGTGGTAGTCAGGCCGGTGTTGACCGCGCTCCAGACCCCGCCGCCGTCCGTGCTCTTGAACACGCCGCCGGCAAATGTCCCCGCATAGAGCGTGTTCGGGGTCGCCGGGTCAATCGCCAGGGCGAGAACATCGGTGGCAGTCAGGCCGGTGTTGATCTCGCTCCAGACCCCGCCTCCGTTCGTGCTCTTGAACGCGCCGCCCCATGTCCCCGCATAGAGCGTGGTCGGGGTCGCCGGGTCAATCGCCAGGGATTGAACATGGGTGACAGTCAGGCCGGTGCTGGCGGCGCCCCAAAGCCCTCCGCCGTTCGTGCTCTTGAACACGCCATCCTCCGTCCCCACATA
The DNA here is from genome assembly GCA_963700285.1 of uncultured Chloroflexia bacterium. Taxonomy (GTDB): domain Bacteria; phylum Chloroflexota; class Anaerolineae; order JAAYZQ01; family JAAYZQ01; genus CAWANP01. Next base: position 666,507 of record CAVOXA010000014.1, read on the forward strand.
GAGGGTGCTCGGGGTCGCCGGGTCAATCGCCAGGGCGAGCCCGTCGGCGGCAGTCAGGCCGTTGTTGATGGCGCTCCAGGCTTCGCCGCCGGTCGTGGTCTTGAACAGACCCTTCCATGTCCCCGCATAGAGCGTTTTCGGGGTCGCCGGATCAATCGCCAGGGAGAGAGCAGTGGCACTTGGTGGACCGGCCGGGTACCAGGCCTCGCCGCCGTCCATGCTCTTGAACACGCTGCCGCTGAAGGTCCCCGCATAGACAGTTTTCGGGGTCAGCGGGTCAATCACCAGGGCGCGAACAGGGGTGGCGGCCAGACCGGTGTTGACTGAGCTCCAGCCCCCGCCACCGTCCGTACTCTTGAACAGGCCGTCTTGCCATGTCCCCGCATAGAGGGTTTCCGGGGTCGCCGGGTCAATCGCCAGGGCAAGAGCACTGATACTCGTCAGGCCGGTGTTGACCGCGCTCCAGGACCCGCCGCCGGTCGTGCTCTTGAACACGGCGCCATCCCATGTCGCCGCATAGAGCGTTTTCGGGGTCGCCGGGTCAATCGCCAGGGCTTGAACACGGGTAAAAGTCAAGCCGGTGTTGGCAGCGCTCCAGGACCCGCCGCCGTTCGTGCGCTTGAACACGCCGCCCTCCGTCCCCGCATAGACCGTTTTTGGCGCCGCCGAGTCAATTACCAGGCTGTTTACATCGGTGTTGGTCAGGCCGGTGTTGACTGCGGACCAGATCCCGCCGCCGTTCGTGCTCAGGAACACGCCGTCGTTCAATGTCCCCGCATAGAGCGTGGTCGGGGTCGCCGGGTCAATCGCCAGGGCGAGAACATTGGTGGTGGTCAGGCCGGTGTTGACCTCACTCCAGACCCCTCCGCCGTTCGTGCTCTTGAACGTGCCGCCGTCCTCGGTCCCCGCATAGATCGTTTTCGGGGTCGCCGGGTCAATTGCCAGGGCTTGAATACAGTTGGCTGCCAGGCCGTTGTTGACCGGGTTCCAGCCCCCACCGCCGTCGGTGCTCTTGAACACGCCGCCATCCCGTGTCCCCGCATAGAGCGTGGTCGGGGTTGCCGGGTCAACCGCCAGGGCGAGAACATCAGTGTCAGTCAAGCCGGTATTGACCGCGCTCCAGACCCCGCCGCCGTCCGTGCTCTTGAACACGCCGCCGCCAAATGTCGCCGCATAGAGCGTGGTCGGGGTCACTGGGTCAATCGCCAGGGCTTGAATGGTTCCGGCTTCAGGTCCATTGCTTGTCCAAACGTTAGTTCCGGCCGAGACTATACCTGTCTGGCTTATGGTCAACAAGATCAGAAAGCCGATGACCAAGACTTTCCGAAGTGTGTTTGTGTGTAACATGGCGAACCTCCTTCGAGTGGTCACTGGCAGCCCACCCGGTTCCGATGAACGGGCTAAACTGTGTTTCTACAGAACTCCTCTGCCTTCGCACTCCGAATAGTTGACCATAAAGAATCTGTCTGTAGAAGTACCCATCGTCTCATGTTCCAGAGATTTTCTGTGCCATGTCTCCTACCGGAACTCATTACTGCACCACTTGACATTATATCACAGCTCTGTTCGCTGAGCAATACCATTTTCCCGGGGACTCTCGTGCAACAACTGGAGGGGAGTGGGCAGCGAATCAGTGAGCCTCTCACCTGATTCAGCCGCCCATTGTGGCTGGGCGCCTTCACATGATTCCGCAGCATGCGTGCCTTCCGATCCGGATGCAGGTAGACCTGCTGGTGCACCGGGCAGGCACCGGATAGCAGTTGTGGCGAATCCTTCTTGGAGACAAAGCCGTGAAGACCAGCATCTGCCAGGTCTTCCACCCGCTGTCCAGCACAGGCTGCCATGGTCTCAGTATGGTCTCTGCCAGTTTCGGGTGCGATCAAACGTAGATCCTCAGGGTCGCCAACCTGGCGCAGACTTTCCCGAGGTGTTGGCAGCCCCATCTCTACTTTCGGAAGACGGGCACCCCTTCAGCAAAGAGGCCCGGACTGGCTCCAAAGCTATCTGCATAGTAGGGCAAGAGGGGCAGGATCAAGCCAAAGCCGAGCATATCGACAAGGACGATAACAAATACGGTGACGAGACGGCTTTTCTTCACAAGGACACTCCCCCCTGATTGCCCTAGAGCTCTACCGGCTCGGGATTCGATGCCTCTGCGCCCCGCTGCGCCCTGCCATCAGCTCATGTTTTGGCCTGTTCGCCTATCTCGCGCACCAAGCCACGGAAAATGAGGCTATGGAAAGGATACAGAACGTACCAGTACAAGAAGCCCATCAGGCCCTTCGGGGCCATGAGAATCGTCTGCACAACCTGTGTCTGGTTGTCGTTCAAGGGCACAGCTTCGAGCTGGAGCCAGGCCTCGCCGGGCAGGACCATCTCGGTCCGCAGCCGCACCATGCGGCCAGGCTCGATTGCCTCCACCCGAAAGAAGTCGAGCGCGTCCCCGACCCGCAGATCGTCAGGGTCACGGCGTCCGCGGCGCAATCCAGGACCACCCACCAGCCTATCGCCTAGGCCGCGCAGCCGCCACAAGGCATCGCCGTAGAGCCAGCCCCGTTCACCACCAAGCCCAGTGAACACGGCATACACCTCCTCCGCTGGCGCATCCGCCACGCTCTGTCGGCGTTCAATTTGTAGGCCTTTCTCCGTGGTAAGCTCTACCGGGCGGAAATCACCCTGGCTGGAGGCCAGCGAGTCGCTCCAACGGGTCTCCACTTGCGCGGCTTCCAGGTCGGAAAGGGCGCGCTGCACAGCCACCTCATAGCCTACCGGCTGGATCTCGGGAAAGAGAGTCCGCGCTGCATCGTCACGGACCACCACCTCGTTGCGCATGCCCTCGATCAGAGGGTACACGATGCCAGAAGGCACTGGCGTCATCCAATGCACCCAGTGCGCCGAAAGACGCGGCGTCAGCACCGGCACAGGGATCAATAAGCGCCAAAGGCCGCGCACTTTGGCGTAGCCTTTCATCATGTCCCCGTACGTCAGCACGTCAGACCCGCCTACCTCGATGATCCTTCCTGCGCTTTCGGGCACTTGCAGGGCGCCTACCATATAACTAAGGACATCGCGAATCGCAATCGGCTGGATCCGGGTATACACCCACCGAGGGCAAATCATGATCGGCAGCCGCTCGGTAAGATAGCGGACCATCTCGAAAGAGAGGCTGCCTGTACCCACGATAACAGCCGCCCGGAATTCTGTGACGGGAACGCCTGCTTCTTGAAGAGCCTGACCAGTTTCCTGACGGGATCGCAAATGTACGGATAGTTTGCTATCCGGATCTCCCAGACCGCCCAGATAGACAATACGTTCGATGCCTGCATCCTTGGCTGCGAAACCAAAGTTTCGAGCAACCACGATATCTCGATCCCGGTAATCGCGCGTATCTGTCAGGCTATGGATCAGATAGTAGGTTGCCCAGACCCCCTTCATCGCAGGAGGCAGGGTCTCAGACCGCAGGGCATCTCCTTCCACAACCTCCACCTTGTCAGTCCAGGATCGCCCTTCGAGTCGTCTGGCGTCTCGCACCAGGCAGCGGACACGATAGCCAGCTGCAAGCAGACGCGGAACCAGCCGCCCACCGATATAGCCTGTCGCCCCTGTAACCAGAACCAGTTTCCCCTCTGCCATTTCTTCCCCTTTCAGCTTGTGACAACCTGGTCAGAGGAGCATTCTCCCCTGACCAGGCACCATGTCGTGCCTTGATTCGACTCTAGACTGCTAGTTCACTGCGTAGTCGCATCTGCCTGAGCAGACCATCGCGCGTGATGAGCCCCAACAAGCTGCCGTTCTCCACTACGGCCACCTCGCTCAATTGATCCTCCGTCATCTTCTGGAGAATCGTCCACGCGTCATCGTCTGGGTTCGCTTTGTAGGCGGAGGCTACATCCGTCATCACATGGCCTGTCGTAAGCTGGCCACGCTGCTCGCCGGAGAGACCCCTGATCTCATTCAGTGTGATGACACCTTGGGCGGCATCCCCGTCAGAGACAAAGAAACAGCGTTGGCCATCCCGCAGAACGTAATCCTCCACCAGGCGATCTAGTGTCAGATTCGTAGGCACGGCCATACACCGGTCTACAGCTAGATTGCGAGCCTTGACACCCGTTAGCATCTTTTGCAGGCGAGCCTGCTGATAACTGGCCTGCGCGGCCCCATTCAGGTACAAGCCGATGAACACAAGCCAGAGGCCGTTCCACAGACCACCCATAAGGGTCAGACCCAGGCCAAAGGCGATGAACAGGACCGCTATCGCTTGGCCTGATCGAGCAGCCCAACGGGTTGCCCGGGTCATATCGCCCTTGAGGTGCCAGATTGCCGCGCGCAAGACACGGCCACCGTCAAGTGGGAAGCCAGGGATCATGTTGAAAGCCGCCAGCAACAGGTTGACGCGGGTCAGGTAGGACAATGTTGCGGCTATAGTAGGCTCGTTCGCAAAGAGAACCCCCAGGGCTCCGAAAGCGCCTGCCAGACTGAGGCTTGTCAGTGGACCAGCAATGGCGATGCGAAACTCCGCACGAGCACTCGAAGGCTCACGGCCAATCTGGGCGACTCCACCAAAGATGAAGAGAGAGATGCTCTTTACAGGAACCTGTTCACGAAGAGCCAGGACTGAGTGTCCCAGCTCATGCAAGAGGACGGACGCAAAGAGCAACAGGGATGCGACCGTGCCGACTGCCCAGTACTCGATGGTGGACCAGCCAGGATAGGCCTGGGGGAAAAAGCCCACAGCCAGAGACCACGTCAGCAGAACCGCAATAAGAAACCAGCTTATGTGAAGCCGAATGGGTATTCCCATAATCCTGCCAACAGGCAGAGAACCCTTCATTGTAGTACCCCCTTTCGAAACCAGTCGAGAGTTGATTGATCGAGGGTAGCTGCCCTACGTTAGGCCCCTGGGTCCTACAAACTTGAACCCCTCCTGACCCTCAACCGTAATCCCAGCATACCACAAGAAAGGTATTTTGTCAAGATATTGCACAGATAATTTAACATATTTCTAATTGCCTTCTGTGCTATGCCTCATTAGACCTGTGTCCCATCCAGAAGCGTCGCCAGCTACCGCCACTGGTCTGCAGGGCAACAAGTGCATACAGGCTGGCAGTCCAAAAGCCCAGAATCATCATCAACACGACCCAGATGATGGACCGCAGCGCTGACTTTTCGCGATAGATGATCCAACCGGAAAAAAGGACAAAGCCAGCATAGAGGTCTACCAGTGAGACCATGCCCCAGGGCATCGCTAGCAAGTCCTTCCCCTCCCCAGCAAAATCCCCCACAGTGAAACCATAGATCAGCACACCAGTCATGGCCAGGAAACATAGCAATGCTACGAGCTTGGCAAGTCTCATCTGTCTATTTCCTTTCGCTTCCTGCCTGGGCTTGCACGAGAAGCAGGGGCACCGTCGCGCCACGCACTACTCGGTCGGCCACGCTGCCCAACAACCATCTACTCAACCCTGAGTGACCGCGCGTGGACATCACGATCAAGTCGATCGCCTCGACCTCGGCAAAGCGGATGATCTCGACGTAGGGCTTGCCCTCGACAGTCACTGTCCTGGTTGGGATGCCTCGCTCCTGCAAGCCCGTAGCGATATCTTCCAGGTACTTCTGGGCCAATCGGGCTGATGCCGCTTCCGCGCCGCGGACTATTTCCCGATTGGCCATGCTCGGCTCCGGTAGCGGCCCTAGAACCTTCAGCAAGTAGATCTCAGCTCCAGATTGCTCGGCCTGGATGGCTGCATGGGGCAGCGCCTGCTCGGCCAGTTTCGAGCCATCCAGTGGAACCAGAATACGTTTGTACATATCGTTTCACCTCATTTCCGACTCTAGGTCAGCGGCCAGATCAGGGGCAGGATCAAGGCCGTCAGGATGAACAATATCAGGTTGAGCCATACTCCCACCCTGGTATAGTCTGCAAAGCGGTAGCCACCCGGCCCAAAGACCAGTACGTTCACCTGGTGGCCGATGGGCATCAGGAACGAGGTCGATGCGGCGATGACGATGGCCATCACAAAGGCGTGAGGGTTGGCGCCCAGGCTCCGGGCAGCGTCGATGGCGATGGGCACGGCCAGAACCGTCGCCGCCGCATTGGACATGACCTCGGTCAGCAGTCCGGTCATCAAATAGATGCCCATCATCACGGCCAGCGGTCCCCAGTCGCCCAACCAGGGCCACAATCTGGTCGGCCAGCAGCTGCGCCGTGCCGGTGTTCTCCATGGCCAGGCCCAGGGGCAGCATGCCGGCGATGAGAAAGACCGACTTCCACTCGATGGAGCGATAGGCCTCGTCCATGGTCAGCGTGCCGCGTCAGCACCATCAGCAGCGCGCCGATGAACATCGCCGCCGAGACATGCAGCCAGCCGGCACGCCACGACCACCAGCACGCCCAGCAGGATGGCTACCGAAACCGGCGCTTTGTGTGTGCGGCGCGTTTCCAGGGGCGGCATGTCCAGCAGCAAAAAGTCCCGCTCGCGGCGCAGCAGGTTGATCTTGTCCACCGATCCCTGTAGCAGCAGCGAATCACCGAAATCGAGCGAGACGTCACCCAGCCGGGCAAACAGGGTTTTGCCCTGGTGGCGGATGGCCAGCACGGCCAGGCCAAAGCGGGACCGGAAGTCGATCTGGCGCAGCGTCTTGCCCCGAAGACTCGAAGAGGGCGCCAGCACCACCTCAGCCAGCTCAAAGGCTGCGCGCTCCGGCTCTGGCTCCCAGGGCTGGATGGGCCGGTCGGGCACCGGTACCAGCCCGAGCGTCTCGAGCGGCGGCCAGGATGGCATCGGCCGTGGCCTCCAGGTGCAGTTCGTCGCCAGGCTTGCAGGCGGTGCTCTGTCATGGCCGAGACCGTCTCGCCCTCCTGGCAGCAGAGGTGGATGTGGATGACGTTCAGGCCATGGCGGTTCTCCAGGTCTGCCTCCCGGACCGTCTTGCCAACCAGGGGCGAATCGTCGGCCACGCGGGCCTCGGTCAGGTATTCCTGGACCGGGTAGCTGTCGGCCAGGTCGCCGCCCGCCGTGCGCTCGGGCAGCAAACGGCGGCCCACCAAGGACCATGTACAGGATGCCGGCTGTCAGCACGACCACGCCCATCGGCGTAAAGTCGAAAAAACGAAAAGGGCTCGATGTCGCCATAGCTCTCCAGGATGCTGGAGGCCAGGATGTTGGGCGGCGTGCCGATCATGGTCATGTTGCCGCCCAGCAGCGACGCCCAGGCCAGGGGGATCAGCAGCTTGGAGGGGGGGATGTCGGTCTCGCGGGCGACGCTCATCACCGCTGGCAGCAGGATGGCCACGGCCCCAATGTTGTTCATAAAGGCCGACATGATGCCCACGGTGACCATGATGAGCACCGTCAGCCGCAGTTGGTTGCGGCCTGCCAGGCGCACCACCTGCCGGGCGATCAGGTCGGCCACGCCGCTGCGGGTCAGGCCGCCGCTGACGATGAACACCGCCCAAACGGTGATGACCGCCGGGCTGGCAAACCCCGAGAACGCCTCCTCGACCGTGACCAGCCCGGTCAGCACCAGGGCCACCAGCACGATCATGGCCACCACGTCCACCCGCAGCTTTTCGCTGACAAAGAGCACGACGGCGACGGCCAGGATGCCCAGGACCAGGATGTTGTCGATGGTCATGATCGGTCTCACCCAGCCGTCTCTTCCGCTGCGAGCTGACTCTCCTCGATGACCTGCGCCAGATCATCGCAATGGGCCGAGGTCAGCGGAATCGCGACCCGGTATGCAGCAGAGGCCAAGGCATGGGCCGTCACCGGGCCAGCTAGCAGCAGCAACGCAATCAACACCAGGCCCTTGCCCAGCCCCAGTGGTGTCCAGGCCACCGCCCCTAGAAGAAGCAGGACCGTGCCAAAGATGCCGACCTTGCCTACTGCGTGCAGCCGCGTGTAGACGTCCGGCAGTCGCAGGTAGCCCAGGACACCCAGCATTGTGAATGCCGTGCCCGTGAGCACTGCCAGAATGGCCAAAGCCTGAAGTACCGTCTCAATCACTTTCGCACCACTTTCCATCATAAACGGCGGCTCAGAACATCTGCTCGTCGGCCACATACTTGGCCAGGGCGATGATGCTGATGAAACCCAAGGCCGCCAGGCCCAGGGCCACGTCGATATAAATGCTGTCCCGCTCAATTAGGGCCAATAGCACCAGCACAGCTAGGGTCAAGGTTCCCAGCAGATCAGCGCCCATGATGCGGTCGATGATATTGTCCCCGCGCCACACCTTCCACAGGACCACAGCCAGCAGGCCGATGTGCACCAGCAAAGCCAGGTAGAGGGCACCGATCAAGATTATACCCATACAAGCCTCCTAACCCGTCACGGAATCATCCGGCGCAGCAGCTCGCGGCGCAGCTCCTGGGCCTCCTGGACGTATTGGGCGGCACGCGTCGAATCCAAGGCGTGCGTGTACATGGTTCCATCTCTGCCGATCTCGATGACCATCTCGCCTGGCGCAAGGGTGATGGCGTGGGCGCTCAAGGCCGTGGCCAGTTCTGAATCACAATCCGAGGGGATAGCAATGATACCTGGCTTCACGGGTAGCGCGGGATCGAGCACCAGCCGGGCAACTACCAGTCCACTCTTGATCGCATCAGAGAATACGACAAACAGGTAGCGGCACAGAGCCGTAGCGGCTCCGGGTAGGCGCTGGACCTCAAAGCTGCCACGTGGAGGCCGTAGCAACAGCATCAGGCCCGCCGCAACCAGCAGACCCAGGACGACGTTGCCCATTTCCAGGTTCGCTGTGAGCGCCAGATACACCAGCCAGAGACCAATAACCATCCAGATTGCCATTGTCTAGCCTCCCAAGACCGCCACGACATAGGCCCCCGGATCGCTGAGCCAGAAGGCTGTCGCCTCGGCCAGGCGGACCAGGGGCTCAGGCCACAGACCCAACAGGAGAACCGCCACGATGAGCAGCGCGGGAGCCAGCAGGCAGTCCCCTCTCGCTTTGGCCTTGACCCCCACGGCTTGCGCCTGCCACCAGATACGCTGAAAAGCACGCACGACATAGATTAGCGTCAAGATACTCACCAGGGCCACTGCCGCCAGCATGGCGAAATGGCCGGCTTCGACGCCGCTGCTGAAGAGCATCATCTTGCTGACAAAGCCATTGGTGGGTGGGATACCCATGAGGGCCAGCCCGCCTAGAAAGAACAGCACGCCGGCCAGGGGCATATACCTGCCCAGGCCGGTGACCACATCGAAGTCTGCTGTTTTGACCGGCGCCCGGCTGGCTACCGCGCCAGCCAGCATCAACAGCGCAGCCTTGATCAGGCTGTGGTTGAAAGTAAAAACGAGGGCAGCAGCGAGCGCCTGATGGCTCCCCCAGCCAATGGCCACCAGGATGAACCCTACCTGGGCCAGGGTCGAATAGGCCAGCATGCGCTTGGCATTGTAGGTGCCGATGGCCCCCAGGCCACCGTAGGCGATCCCGATCAGGCCCAGCACGAGGAGCAGACCGCGCACAGGTGCGGATTGACCCACAAAGAGCAGGGTTGTCATCCGCAGAAATCCGTAGACACCCAGCTTGACCACTACAGATGACAACATGGCGCTGACAGCCGTCGGCGAGGCGGTATGGAAATCAGGCTGCCAGAAATGGAAAGGAGTCACCGCGCTCTTGATCATAAAGGTGGCAACCAACAGGGCGATGGCCAACGGCAGTAGCGGAGCACCAGGGTTTTCGACAACGCGCAGGGCCAGGCCAGCCATACTGAGCGTGCCATAGGAGACATAGAGACTGCCAATTGCCAGCAGCAGAAAAGCCGAGGCGAGCAGGCTCATGTAAAAGTACTTGAAGGCAGCCTCGGCGCCCAGCCGATCGTCCGAAGCGGCGGTCAAGATGGTGCCGGAAAAAACTAGCAGCTCGGCAAAGACAAAGAGGTTGAAGAGATCGCCAGCCAGCATGGCTCCAGTCAAACCAACAGCCAACGTTAGAAAAGCGGTGTAGAAGGCAGGGTACTGTACCACCTTGTCGCGGCTACCCAGGGCATAGACGATACCCAGGCTGAGCACGACCTGGCTCATCACGGCCATCATGGCCGAGAGCAGGTCACCTACCAGCGTGATGCCAAATGGCGCCAGCCAGCCTCCCGACTGGAAGACCAGCGGCTGGCCACTGGACCAGACGCGGGCCAGCAACCAGGCGCTGGCAGCCAAGCCGCCCAGCATTGCCGCCAGAGACCAGGCAGCCTGAAGCCGCCGTCGCTTGCGCAGCAATAGGGCGACCGCCGAGCCAGTCAGAGGCAGGATGATGGGCAACAGTACCAGATAATGGTTCATCTCTTCTCTCAGCCCCGCAGCTTGTTGACCTCGTCCAGATCGCTACTCCGGTAGCGGGCTGACAGCAGAAAAAGCATTGACAGCACCAGACTGAGGCCGCCCATGCTGATGACGATGGCGGTCAGGATCAGTGCCTGGGGCAGGGAGTCGCTGCGCTGTCCAAGGGCGCCGTCATAGGCGGCCTCCGTCCCTTGATAGGCACCAGTGCTGAGGAGGAAAAGATTAATGGCAGCACCCAATAGGATCAGACCGATCACCGACCGGATCATGTTGCGCCGCAGCAGTTGAAAGATGGCGATCCCAAAGAGGGCGCCAACGGCCAATGCAGTTAACAGTTCCATTACCTGACCTCCTCACCCGGGTGGCCGAGCGCATCGAGCATGTAAGAGGCGCTGCCTAGCACTGCCAGACAGATGGAAAACTCGAATAGTAGCGAGGTGCTAAGATTGACGCCCCGAGGCAGGGTAAGGTTCAACTCTTGGCCGAAATCGACGTGGCCCAAAAAGGAACCCGTGATTGCGGCCGCGGTGGTGGCCGACATGATGGCCAGCAGCAGTCCACCACCGATGAGGGAGGCCGGCCGCAGCCACGTCAAGCGCTGGCGGACCTGCTCGTAGCCAAAGACCACATACCAGAAACCCAACGCCAGGCTGACGATCACGCCAGCGGTAAAGCCATCACCCGGCTGGTCATGGCCGTAGAGGATATGCACGACAGCAATGACCATCGATAGCGGCAGGGAGACATAGGCCAGCGAGTGGACAAAGGGCGAAGTCTCGCGCCCGCCGATGCCCAGGGTCGGGAGCTGTGTCGCGGAGCTGGATGATGTCGCCACCTGGTCGCCTGCGCTTCGGGAAGCGTGGCGCAGTAGGGTATAAACACCCAAGCCGGCCAGGCTAAAGACGACGATCTCGATCAGCGTGTCCAGCGCCCGGAAATCAACAATGATGGCCCCGACGATGTCCTTGGCCCCGGTCAAGGCTTTGGCCGCTTCCTCGTAGAAAGGTGTCACGACGCTTGTACGAGGGCGAGAGGAAAGAGCCGCCAGGGTCAATAGCGCAACCACAATGCCACTGGCAATGGCGATTAGGGCGTCGCGCACTAGGCCAGTCCGGTCCATCAAGGACAGGTCCCGCTGGGCAGAAAGCCTGTCGGCCTGCTGGCGCTGTTCGCGGGGTAGACGAGTCAAGGCCAGTACCAGAACAACTACAGTCAGAATGTCGACCACCACCTGCACCAGAGCCACATCGGGTGCCGGCTCAAGAACCAACAGCACAGCCACAGCCAGGCCCGAAGCGCCCAGTGCGACGATTGCTGAGATGTCGCGACGTAGGATGACGGTGGCAGCGGCGGCAGCGACGATCACCAGCAAGGCAAAGATGCGCAGCACGGCCACCTCACCCTGGAAATCGAGGCTGGGCAGCGAAAAGTGGGCCAGTGACTGCCAGCTGGATAGCCCGCCGAAGCCAGCCACGAGCACCACCATGCCCAGCAGGATCACGACCAGATAGTTGCGCAGACCGCCGCTTTGCAGGCGGGTCGCCAGCCCGGCAGCACGATCGATCAGATCCAGAAGCCAGGTGTAGAGCGTATTCGCGCTCCATTGTTCGCCGATGCGCGTCTGGAGGGTGAGGATCCGGTGACGGGCAAGGAATAGCCCTGTACCCAGGCTCACGGCCACAACGGACAGGAGCAACGGCACGGTTATCCCCGTCCAGATGGCCAGAGAGACCTTGACCTTGGCGCCATAGACCTCAGCGGCGGCATCAGCCAAGAAGCGAGCCAGGAATATCGGCTCGGGCAACAGGCCGACAGCCAAGGAGAGGAGCGCTGGCAGTGCCGGCGCCAGTACCATTGGCCATGGCGCTTCGTGGGCGTGAATCGTGGGGTCGCGCGGCCTACCCAGGAATGTGTCCCAAACCAACATGCCTGCCTGAGCCAGCAGAAATGCGCCAGCGACGACCGTTGCCGCGGGAAAGATCAGATTCACTGAGGCCGGAACATCGGGATGCGTGGCCGTCGCCAACAGCGTCTCTTTGGCCAGGAAGCCGAACAAGGGGTGGCAGTCCCGCCATCGACAGGGCAGCCACCAGGCCGACACCGAACGTAAAGGGCATGAACCGGGCTAGCGCCGCCCAGGCGGCGCAGGTCACGGCTGCCGGCCTCGTGATCCACGCTGCCCACAACCAGGAATAGGGCGCTCTTGTAAAGGGCGTGTGCCAACACACCGATGACCAGCGCCTTGAAGGCGATCTCGGTATCCTGGCCGATGAGCACCACCAACACGCCTAGCTGGCTGATGGTCGAGTAGGCCAGGAGCGCCTTCAGGTCCCGCTGCTTCAGGCCCAGGTACGCGCCGGTCAGCATGGTGGCCAAGCCAAAGAGACTCAATAGCCAGAACCACAGGTCGGTGAAGCCCGAGCGCCGGATTGAGCCGGGCCAGGAGGTAGATGCCCGCTTTGACCATCGTCGCCGAGTGAAGGTAGGCGCTGGCTGGCGTGGGCGCGCTCATGGCATCGGGCAGCCAGATGTGAAACGGGGTCTGGGCGCTCTTGGTGAAGGCACCGAGGGCGATCAGGCCCAGCAGCGCCGGATACAGGGCGCTTTGCCGCAGCAAGTCGCCGCTGGACAGAATGGTGGCCCAGTCACTACCACCAGCAACGTAGCTCAGGAGAAGCAGCCCAACAAGTAGGGCGATTCCGCCACCGCCCGTGATAAAGAGCGACTTGAAAGCTCCCCGCCGCGCGGCCTCGTCCTGGGTCTTGTAAGCGATAAGCAGGAAGGAGGTGATGCTGGTGCCCTCCCAGAAGACAAAGAGTGTGATGACGTCGCCGGCAAGCACCAGGCCCAGCATGGCGGTCATGAAAAGCAGCAAGTAGGTCAGGAACCGCCACTCACCCCATGGCCGCTCGTCACTCTTGAAGTAGTACCCGGCATAGACCACCACCAGCGTGCCGATTCCGGTGATGAGCAGGGCAAAGAGAGCGCTGAGATGGTCAAAGTAGAGGCCCAGACTCAGGCCCAGGCTTGGGATCCAGTCAAATCGCCAGACCAAAGCCGCGCCGCTTCCCAACACCACTGTCTGCCACAGGATCAGCCCAAACGCGGCCATAGGGGCTGGGGCCAGCATCCAGGCCAGCCGGGTCACAGTCAGACGCCGGTTAAGGGCCGTCAGCCCAGCCAAACAGGCCCCTATAGGTCCAGCCATGGAGACAAGCAATGGGAATAAGAGATTTGAATCGTTCATTCCAGCATTGCATCCATTCTACCGGGACAAGGCCGAAGCCGCCTACTCGGCCAATACCGACACACCTTCTTGCTTGGGACTGGTCACGATGATGAGAACGAAGCCAATCGCGGCTGCCAGGACAGAAGCAACCAGAATGTCCAGTTTGGCCAGATCAAGGAGGTCCGGTTGCTGAAAAGCTGATCCGGCAATGAACAGTGACATGGTGAAGCCGATGCCTCCCAGCCAACTTGCGGCGAACAGTTGTCGCCAACTCACACCATACGGTAGGTCGGCAATGCCGCCCTTGACCGCCAGCCACGAGAAGAGGGTGATGCCCAGCGATTTGCCCAGCAGTAGGCCCAATAGGATGCCCAGCGATACCGGTAGTGTGAGGGCTTGGAGAAGGTTGCCTCCCAGGTCAATGCCTGCGTTGGCTAGGGCAAACACCGGGACGATGAGGTAAGCTACCCAGGGGTTGAGGCTGCGCTCCAATCGCTGTAGAGGAGATTGGATTCGTTCAGCAATCACCTCAAGTGTCTGGGCGGCAGCCTGTTGTCGACGGCCTGCATCGCCCTCAGCGTGAGCACCATTTTCAGTACCCAAACCTCCAAGTGCGGCGGTACACTGGGCCAGGTAGGCAGAGGCACGTACATGGGTCCGCGCTGGTATCGTCATGGCCAGGAGAACGCCCGCGATGGTCGGATGAAGTCCAGACTGCAGGAAAGCCAGCCACAGGCCAATCCCCATCAGAGCGTATGGCAGCGGCTGGCGAACTCCCATCCTGTTGAGTACAATCAAGGCCAGCAGAAACAGGGCAGCGGCAGCCAGGGCTAGCCAGGCAATGTCTTGACTGTAAAACAGGGCCAGGACGAGCACCGCACCCACGTCGTCGGCGATAGCAAGCGCAGTGAAGAACACCTTGAGGGAAACCGGCACCCGGCTACGCAAGATTGTCAGTATGCCGAGCACAAAGGCAATGTCCGTGGCCATAGGGATTCCCCAACCACCCTGGCCCGGACCACCAAGATTGAAGGCAATGTAGATAAGCGCCGGGAGCAACATGCCTCCGGCTGCTGCGACTAGAGGAAGGGCTGCCCGGCGTGCTGTGGCCAACTCGCCGACCAGGATCTCGCGCTTGATCTCTAGACCCACAACAAAGAAAAAGATGACCATCAAGCCGTCGTTCACCCAATGGAGAAGTGATTCATCAAGCACAAGGCTGCCCATAGATATGGACAGGTGGGTTTCCCAGAGACGAAAGTAGCTCTCGCTCCAGAGCGAATTGGCCCAGACCAAAGCCAGTACTGTAGCCAGTAGGAGTAGGATGCCACTGGCAGCCTGCAGCCTGGTGAACTGCTGGAAGGCCAATCTGACCTGAACGCCCAGGGGCTTTTCGATCTCGGCGATCAGCGAATCGAGGTCCCAGGCGCCATCGTAGCGCACCTCGTTGAGAAAGAAAGTCGGTGTTCCATTTGCACCGCTGCGCACGCCACTAACGAAATCTTGCCGGACCCGATCGGCGTAGACATGCTCATCCAGTTCGCGTCGAAAGCGATCCACATCTAGGCCAAGATCGGACGCGTACTGGACGAGATGCTCTTTGGCGAACGCTCCCTGATGCTTGAAGAGCAGATCGTGCATCTGCCAGAATCTGTCCTGGGCAGCAGCCGCTTCGGCCGCCTCGGCCGCCATCTGTGCGCTTGGATGCATCGTCGTGATTGGAAAGTGCCGGAACACATAGCGCAAACGGTCGCCAAAACGCGACCGCAACTGGGCCACAATGGGCTGCACGTCATGGCAATAGGGGCACTCAAAGTCTCCATATTCGACCAGGGTGACACGGGCGTCATCTGGTCCCCTCATATGGTCCCGGTCCGATACCGGTCGGGTCAGTTTTGGAACGTCACCACCTGCCATCGGCTGCCTCCTTTCAAGCGCTCAGGGATTCGAGCGCCCCGAGGATGCCCTCCGCGCCTGGATTTACACCCGAGGGAGAGACATAGCTCCAGCGGACAATGCCCTGCGCATCGATCACGAACAAGGCCCTTTGATTCACTCCATTTTCGGCGTCGTAGACTCCGTAGGACCGGGCAACGGCCCCCTTGGGCTCAAAGTCTGAAAGCAGCGGAAACTGGAGGTTGAGGTTCTCGGCGAAGGCCTGATGGCACCATACCCCATCCACAGAGATGGCGATGGGCTGAGCGCCAT
This sequence comes from uncultured Chloroflexia bacterium, assembly GCA_963700285.1. Lineage (GTDB taxonomy): Bacteria > Chloroflexota > Anaerolineae > JAAYZQ01 > JAAYZQ01 > CAWANP01. The sequence continues at coordinate 682,242 of CAVOXA010000014.1, forward strand.
ACTCCTTAAACAGAGGCAGCACCTCGTTATAGAGGGACAGTTGGTCACCACAGACCGAACTCCAGTCGGCAGGGTAGAACACCAGAATGACAGGTTGGCCCCGGAAATCGCGCAGCGAGAGCCGCTCGCCTGCGATCGCGGGCAGCACAAAGTCTGGCGCTGGGGTGCCCGGTGTCAATATGGATGACGGATTGGCCGGTTTTCCCTGAGCCGGCTTTTTGGTTTTCCTGAACATCTCTTTCTCCTTGCTGATCAGATCCTGTTCTTGTTGGCCTTGAAGATAGTACTTTTTCAGAATACAGGCCGTAATCGACGCCACGCTGGGCGGGCGCTAGGCGCCACCCACCTCCGAAGCCCACAGCGCTTCTAGTTGCACCAGGTCGCCCGCTACCTCAAGGCCCGCATAGCGGCCTTGGCCCCTGAACAGAAGGCGTGCATCGCCGGCTTTGAGTGCATAGAGCGCCACAGAAACCTCTGCGCCCAGGGTCTCTGTAATGCGCCGGCCCATATCCACGGTCGTGGGCGCCTGCAAAAGACCACCCTCCGATCGGGCTGCCTCTATCTCCAGGCGATTTTGCTTGTCACGAACGATCCAGCGAACTGATTCATCCGATATGTCTAGCTTCTCAATCCGGGCCCCAGTATAGGTAGCGAATCGATAGAGCACCCCGTCGTGCCAGAGTCCCAGGATGAAACCAGGGAAGGACCGCCGGTGCCAAGGGATGATGGCCACTGAAGCGGTCAAGCTAGTGCCTGGCGCCTCAAAATGGTTCGTTTGAAGCCACACCCAGGCAGCAGGGAAGGATTTTCCCCAGTCTTTCTCAGTATACCCGCGTCCCCCGGAAAAGCCAACTGGCTGTCCATTGATAGTCAAATCTCCTTCGATCTCGTGGTCCAGGCTCACTACGCCGTGGTAGCATTCCATGCCAGGGACCCAGGCATACCAACCCATGATCCCGGGCGAGACCAGATTGACTGGCCATGGGGCCAGGCTATGGAAGCGCACTGCTCCTCGCAGGGTCAGCTCGGGTGCCTCGATGTCCAAAGAAAGCGAGTCCGCTCGGAACCGGTTGGGCCCAATGCGCAGATCTAGCGCACCCTCGGCGGCCCAGAACTCCTCCGGGGGGTAGCGGTGATAGGTCACCTGGCCGGTCCGGCCATCCAGAACCTGAACAAAAGCGTGGTGCTTGTCCGGCTCGTTGCTCACAAAGATGCCGGGGATCACGGCATACCGGTGCTTTTCGCTGGCGTCAACCAGTTTATAGTACCAGCCCTCGAAGAAAGGTGGTCGTTTGTTGTGACCATGGTAGCAATCTGGGTTGAGGGTCGTGCGCAGAAAACGGATCATACCGTCCTCAAGGCACCGGAGTGTCTTTCCGAAGCCATGGCTTCCCATTCATGACGCAGCAGGCCATAGAGGAGCATGTCATGACGCTTACCATCCCGTTGCAGGCGTTCGCGGAATACCCCCTCCCGCCGAAAGCCTACCCTGTCGACCAGGGCCAGGGAGCGCTGGTTGTAGCTGAATACCGTGACCTGGACCCGGTGCAGGTTCAACTCGTCAAAGGCATAGCGCAGGGCGAGCTGCGTGGCTTCGTAGCCATATCCCTTACCCCGGTTGGCCCGCTCGCCAAAACCCAGGCCCATGCCACAGACGCCGTGCTGCCAGTCGACGCCATCCAACTCCAGATAGCCCAACAGAGCATCGCCTTCCAGGGAACGCACCGCAAAAAGAAACGTGCTCTTGTCCTCCGCGGCCGCGGCCAGCCACTTGCCGAGTTCGGCCTCGGTCATGGGGTAGGCTGGCCGTGAATCGTAGAGCCGCAAAAAGCCAGCATCCTCATACCAGCCGGCAAGAGCCGGCAGGTCATCCTCTGTCAAGGACGTCAGCCGGGTATTCCTACCGCGGAACAGGTTCATGGATATCACGATGTCCTCACGTGCTGTGATCCGTTGGCTGCCCGGGCACGGGCGTACGCGGCCAATGTCCGTTCTCGCGCCCAGGCATGGTCAACGATGGGTACTGGATAATCCTGACCGATGAGACAGCCCGCCTTGCGCTGATCCCCAAGCGCCATCTCCCATGGAGAGTGGATGTAGCGACGGGGCACGCGCTCCAGTTCTGGCACCCATGTTCGTACATAAGCGCCCTCTGGGTCGTGCCTCTTCCCTTGCAGGACTGGATTGAAGATACGAAAGTAGGGCGCAGCATCTGTCCCAGTACCGGCGCTCCACTGCCAGCCCCCATTGTTGGCGGCCGGATCGCCGTCCACCAGATGTTGCATGAAGAACCGTTCTCCCCACCGCCAGTCTATCAGCAGATCCTTCACCAGAAAGGAGGCGACGATCATGCGCGCCCGGTTGTGCATCCAACCCGTTTGGACCATCTGGCGCATCGCGGCATCCACCACGGGACAGCCGCTGCGCCCTTCGCACCAGACTCTGAATGCCTCCTCATCGTTCGCCCATTGGATACCACGGAGGTTGGGGCGATAACTCTGCTCCAAGACGGCAGGATAGTGGTGCAGGTTCGACATATAGAACTCGCGCCAGATCAGCTCGGTGAGCCAGGTCTCAGCCCCTTTTCGGCTTGCCGTACTGGCCATGCCACTCGGAACAGCTTCGACAGCCTCAAATGCGTGGGCAATTGCCTGTCGGGCAGACAACATGCCAAAGCGTAGGTATGGCGACAGCTGCGAGGTACCCGCTTGATCAAGGCGGTTGCGGGTTTCAGAATATGACTCTATGCCGAGACCGTCAGAGTCTATGAAGCGCTCCAGTCGCTGTTTGGCGGTCTTCTCTCCAGGGACAAACAGGGCATTCGGGCCGAGTGATGGCGCTTCAGGGATCGGGTAGCTGTCCAAACTGGGTACTGCAGGCAGGCGCTCCGGAGCGGCAAAAAGATCCCGTATCCGCGGCAGAGGCAATGACCGCCACGTCCGGCTGAAGGGCGTGAATACTGTGTAAGGCGTCCCATCCCGCTTGTGTACCATCGCAGGTGGGTGTAGGGTCAGGCCACCGCTCAATTGGAGCGGCAGTACCTGGGCCACCCGAGCATCCCTTGCGCGGCCGTAAGGCCAACAGTCCTCCTCAGCATGGATGGATTCGGCCCGGGTTTCACCAAGCAGGCAAGAAAGCTGCTCCAGCGGATGGCCGTAGCGAACAATGAGACGACTGCCCCTGGCTCGCAGGCCGGTGTCGAGCCTACGCAGACCCTCCAGCATGAACGCCACGCGCTTGTCCCCGGCATCGCCCGCCTGGAGTAGAACAGGGTCCAGGACAAAGACCGGGATTACCCGTGCTGCCCTCTCCAGCGCAGCAGCCAACGCCTGATTGTCCGTCAGCCGCTGATCGCGCCTGACCCACCACAAGGCTGTACTCACCGAACCCTCACCCGATCCCTGCCTGAGGACGAACCCTGCAACTAGACTTCATCGAGTTCAGCAATGGCATCGCAGATCACCTGGGCGCTGGCTTGCAGATCGGTTTTTTCCCCCCGAGATAGCGGCAGTGGGAAACTGGCCAGAACCCCCTCACCTCCGACCAGATGGGGCAGGGACACCGTCACATCACAAACATCGAGCACCTCAACCTTGGGCGTACAGACCGTCAAGATCGATCGCTGGTCGCGCAGGACGGTCTGCACGATGCGCGCCAGGGCGGCGCCAATGCCATAATAGGTCGCCCCCTTGCCCTCGATGATCTCGTAGGCGGCGTCTCGAACGCGATGTTCGATCTCTTCCCGGACACACGTCCCCATGTCGATGCCATGCTGCCGAGAGAATTCGGACAGTGGCATGCCACCCACCGTAACCAGCGACCAGGTGAGCACTTCGGAATCACCGTGCTCGCCAATGACATAAGCGTGAACGTGCTGCGAATCCACGCCCAGCTCTCGGCCCAACAGAACCCTGAACCGAGCCGTGTCCAGTGTGGTGCCAGAACCCAGGACCCGGCCGGGTGGAAGTCCCAGCTCGCCCGCGTACCGGGCAGTCAGGTGAGTCATGATGTCCACAGGGTTGGTGGCCACCACAAGAACAGCCCCGGGCGCATGGGCCACCACCGCCGGGACGACCTGCCGGAAGATGGCTGCATTGCGCTCGAGCAGTTGTAGACGCGACTCACCCGGCCGCTGCCCGACACCTGCTGTCAAAATCACCACGCGGCTGCCGGCCAGATCGGGATAGTCGCCGGCCCGGATACGAAGAGAATGGGCAAAAGGCATGGCGTGAAAAATGTCATCCGCCTCAGCTTCGGCCCGTTTTCTGTTCTTGTCAACCAGCACAATCTCGCTTCCGACACCGCGCATGACCATGGCATACGCGGCCGTCGAACCAACCATACCGGAACCAACAATGCCGACTTTCACGAAACACTCCTCTACAGAGGCATTGACGACTACCCCACGACAAGGATCTGTCATATTCTTTCCACGCTCCCGGCCCGAGCCAACCGAAAGAGTCCAGGAGTGAGAAACCACAGATGTGATTATACCGCGATGTCGAGAGTTTTCAAGTGCCTCCGTCTCTCCATGCCATTAATGTCCCGTTAGAAACATGACGTCCGGAACAGCCCCCATCTACCAAGTCCGCTGCTCTTGCGGCGCGAGAGCCAGATTCACAATCCGCACCTTCCTTCTTGGTCTTTATCAAAGAGATAGTGTGAGACCAGGTATTCCCGCCCTACCCTGTAGATTCCAGACCTCACCGCAGATCAGAAAGAAAAGCCGCCAATTGGCCAGCCACAGGGTCTCATTCTCGGCGCCGTAGGTCTCGGCCAGGATCCGGCGTACCTGGGTCTCGTTGCGGTCCAGCTTGTCCAGCCAGGCGCGGAGCGTGCGCGCATAGTGGCATGCCGTCCACGCACCAGTGGTCAACCAGGTGCAGGTCGCGCTGGAAGTAGAGGAGCAGGTCGTCGGAAGGCATGGTGCCGCCGGTGAAGAAGGTTTGGGCCATCCAGTCCTTTGGATTACTGGCGTCGAACTCGTAGGCGAATTCACGATGGCTAAAGATGTGCACGAACAGCATGCCCGCCGGCTTGAGCCAGGAGGCGATGTGGGCCATGAGCCGTTCATAGTTCTTCATGTGCTCAAACATCTCGATGGACAGGACACGGTCGAAGCGACGCGCGGTGTCAAACTCGGCCACATCTGCGGTGATGAGCCTCGATGTTGGTATAGCCCGCGCTCACGGCACTGCGTTTGGATGAACTCCCGCTGGGTACGCGAGTTGGAGACGGCCATCACCCGGCAGTTGGGGTACTGCTCGGCGATCCACAGGCTGAGCGAGCCCCAGCCACAACCCAGGTCCAGCACCTCCATCCCGTCCTCCAGCCGGGCGCGCTCGACAGGTCAGGCGCAGCATCGCGTCCTCTGCTTCGTCCAGGGTGGTGTTCCCGTCGGGCCAATAGCAGCAGCTGTACTTCAGCCGGTTGCCCAGCACAGTGCGAAAAGAACTCGGAAGGCACTTCGTAGTGCTGGCGGTTGGGGTCGTCCGTGTGAATGGCGATGGGGCTTTGTCGGAGCTTTTCGATCAGCGCTTGCTTTTCGGCAGTACGTTCTTCAAGACTGGCCCTGTATCGTTGCTGCAGCGTTCGCGCCAGGCTGCGGCGGACGACCGCGCGAATCAGCCAGTCCGGCACCCGATTGGTTTGGGCCAGCCGCATGTACCACAGAGGCATGCTATACACCCTCCAGATCGAACTCTGGCGCTCCCACGGTCACGATACCCAGATAGCCGTCGACGGTAACAAACTCCCCATCCTCCAAGAGCTCGACAGCATGGGAGACTGCCGTTGACACAGGGAATGCCCAAGCTCGCGGGCGATGATGGCACCGTGGATGAGCATACCGCCGCGCCGCTCGACGATGGCACAAGCCAAGGGCACCAGGTGGGTCATCGTCGGCTGGATGGCATCGCAGACCAACACTTCGCCCGCCCGAAAGCGGCCCAGATCCTGGGCATCGCGCACCCTGCGCACCTGGCCCGTGGCCAGACCAGGGGCAGCAGGCTGCCCGACAAGCTGGCGCGGGCTCTCGCCTGAGGTGCCAGGGACTGTCTGGCTCCTCGGCTCGTGGTTCGGGTAGGATCACCAGCGCTGGTGAGGGATCACGCAACGCCTCGGCGAGCGCGGATGCGGCTTCAACACTGATTTGTGCACCTGGCTGCAGACGACCCTCCGCACGCAGTCGTTCGGCCGCCAACTCCAAGGCGCGCAGGAGCTGGCTTTCCAGCCGGCCGATCAGCAGGTTGTCGTCATCGCGCAACCGCCAGCTCAGCCGGCCGATGGCCAGCACCTCCATCGCCTCTTCTCGTCGCTCTGGACCTGCCTGCTGCCAGGAAGCGTACTTTCCAAGGCCTCGACGGTGCGCCCTGCCGGGACCTCCACACCGGCCACTGTACTCCCCATCGCAGCCACCTGGGGCCTCTTTGCCATTTCAAGGATGTTCCGGCGCCAAAGTGTCAGGGCGCTCAGAAAGACGCTCACCTCCATAGGCTACGTCCATGAGCTCGCTCTGTAGTTCTTCGAGGGCCCGGAGAAATGTCGCACCGCCAGTTATGGACCTGCATCCGGCGCACCATCTCCGACCAGTCCGCATCGAGAGAATGCTTGAGCGCGTCACCCAGGACCTCATTTGCCTGCACGCGCTCTGCCAGCGCCTGAAGGGCTTGGTTGCGCCGGAGGGCGACCATCCGCTGCCCCTGGAGCAGGCCCACGAACTCGTACGGATCGTCTGGCCTGACCAGCATCGTTGTAGTAGATCCCAAGTTGGCGTACGCCGTGGGCAAAGGGGATAAAGTCCTCTAGGTAGATCTGCCGCCATTCGTGTCAGAGACTGCACTGCGCTCCTCGATGGCAGCAGCCAGTGCCTGGTCGTCAAGCACTTCTATTGCCTCAGCCGCAAACCGCCTACCCAGCTGCTCCAGCTCGGGAATGAGTTCCTCGACCACTCGCCCCGCCAGGGCACTCAAACGCCGCATACCCGGTCGCAGCGAGAGATACCAGTCCCGCTGATCGCTTTCCTGCGGGACCGCTGTGGTGATGGGCCTCGCTTGCAGCAGGGTGAACTGCTCTCCCCGACCCGTCCATTCGGTATCAGGCGGCCACTGGAAGAGGGCTTCGACCTGTTGCAGCGTCTGATGCAAGGTCTTCAGGTCTGCTAACTCCAGGATCGGCGTTCCCGCCTTCTCGCCCTCGCGCTCGCCGGGCCGCCATTCGATCACCGTGCCAGAGTTCCGGTCCAGGATCCAGCGATCGGGATCGACCAGGCCGTCCACCAGGTCGCCGCATGGGCCCGGTACTGCCTCAACGATGGCATGGTTGCGGCCTGGTTCCCTGGGATCGCGTCCAAAGGCCACACCGGAGCGGTCTTCGTCGACCATCTCCTGGACGACGACTGCCATGCGGCTGAGGTCCGGATCCAGGGCCAGTTCCTGGCGGTAGAGCAAGCGCCGCATCCGACCAGAGGGAAGCCCACACGACGCGGAGTGCATCGAGCACGGCATCTGTGCCGACAACGCCGACGACCGATTCGTGCAAACCGGCAAACGAGCGATTGGCCGAGTCCTCTCCCAGGCGCAGACGACCGGACAGCCAGTCGGTCTTGCAGACCCAAGCTTCTCGACGGCTGCCTCAATAGCTCTGGACCAGTGCTGAAGGGACTGCGCTACGCCAGAAAGGCCGAGCGGATGCGCAGAGCCACGTCCCAGATCTCCTCCCAGCGCATCGACTCAAATGGCTTGCGACCCAGTTCCATCCGGATCAGGCGGGCCAGTTCTTGATTTTCCAGAAAATACTCGTAGGCATTCGTCGTGACGAAAAAGCCATCGGGCACGCGAAAACCGGCCTGGGCAAGCTGGGCCAGCTTGGCTGGCCTTGCCGCCGATCAGGCGCTCGTCACACTCTGCAGCCTCTTTGAGAGGGACTACCCATCTGACCGCTGGGACCCACTGGCGCACCTCCTGGAAACGTGTGACGTGCAGGAAACCGGACCGCATCTACCCGGAACAAGGCCGTCGACGGGGACTCGACGAAGGACTTCAGATAGGGGTGGCGTGCCGTCAGCAACCAGACCCATTCCTCGTACTCTGGTCCCGTCTCCAACTGTTCCGCCCTCCCTGTGATGGTGACCGCCCCGACCTTCATCAGATCCCCAGGGTACTTGCCTCGGTTGTCAACCACCAGGGCCACCCGGTCGCACTGGGAGAGCAGGCGGAACTTTCTTGTGGCCCTTGGTGTGGCGAATACGAAAGACTTCAGGTCGGGGCTAAAGGCATAGGCAACTACCGAGCCGTAGGGTTGTCCATCACCCTGGGTGCAGAGCACGGCAAAGGCCTCTTCCGCGACAAGGACGCGGATGCACTCAGCCACCGTCCGCTCGGAGAACTCTGCGGCCAGCGATGCGTCCAATTCGGGTCCCAAAACCGGTTCGTCTTGCATGATACTTTCCTCCTGGAGAATCAACGACTCCACGACCGTACGAGGTTCGCGAGTCGATAGAGGCCTATGCCGAGTCATCGCCGCCCACAGGGGCAGGAAGGCGACTACACCCGATGACCCATACCACCAGGCGAAGAGCAGAGCAGTTAGCAGAGCAAGGATCTGGGCCGCCTGGACACGTCGAGGATTCAACGGCTCGCGAGTCGCGTCCCCCACGGTGTGCACTTCACGAGAGGTGGCGATCACGACCGAGAACAAGCCTGCCAGCGCCACCGATGAAACCACGACCAGCAATGTAGGTCCGCTCTCTATGGCATACCCCCCCAAAAAGAAGGGTAAGACGATGGTGGCAACAAGAGCCAGAGCCGAAATGAACAGATGGTAGCCAAGTGGAGGCGATAACAAGCCATCGAGCAGAAACGCGACGGCCGTCACCAGGCCAGCCATCCAGTAGCCCTGCCAGGTCAGCCAGAGCCCCAGGCCAAGGACCGCCAGCGAGTCCAGGGGTCTAGCAGGCAGCCCCACCGTGCGGTTCACCAGACGGAGCGCCAGCAATAGCCAGAGGACCACCAGGAGGGACGGTGGGCCAACGAACAGCAAGGCGATGAGTACCAGGCCCGCCCCCACAAAGGCCGCCAGGTCGTGGTCGGGATCAAGCTCCCGGCCCAAGGCCCAAGTCAAGAATAGGACAAGACCTATCTCAATGCCCCACAGGGCGCTTTCGAGAAGCGCTGCGCCTGAGAGAAGGTGAAAGACCGCCCCAGCGATTGCCACGACTAGGGTCAGGGCAGCGATGGCGAGATTCGTCGGATAGCGGGGGTCCATGGGAGTGCGCCCCAACGCCGTGATGTCGGTCAACTTCATCGTACTACCTTGCCTGAAGTGCGACGGTAAGAGAGTCTCCCTTCACCGGCGCAAAGGGTCCCTCTGTTCGCCATAGGACCTGGCCCCGGCGATCCAGGAGGAGCACATGGATGTCGTCCTCGTGGGGCAACTGGAGGGCCTTCCGAAAGGCAGTCTTGTCCAGGTAGAGCGTAATGGTGCGCTCGCGGGCCACTGGGTCGGGAATACCAGCGCGCATCCCCTCGTTGATGAAGGTGCGGGCCAGTCGGCTCCGCTTCTCGATGGTAGGCAGCTCGTAGTAGCGCAGCTCTGGCTGACTCTCCTCGAGCTGCCTGGCGAAGGGGATCCAGGAATCCACCTGGCCCTGCTGCCACTGCTGGAAAGCGATGAAGACCAGGTTCCACTCACCTTCAAAGGCGTCTGGCAGACTGAGGCTCTTGCCCTGCAGGTTTGAACCAGTCACTACCGGGAACTGCATGTCTTGATCCTCCAAAATCGGGCTAGAAACCACGGCGCTGCCCCTCCCATGGCGGCTCAGCGCCAGCCCTGAATTCTTCGACACTGGGTCCCTGGAGGCTGCGAAGGCGCCAGGTTCCGTAGAGATAGCTGACAATCAGCAGGACAATGGTCACTGGCCAGCCGCTCAGGACCTGAACAACAGCCGAGCTGACTGGCCTGCTCGCTCTGAAACAGGTTAAACTGGAGCAGAAGCCGGAGTCCAAAAACCAGAACCCACAGCCAGGTAACCTCGCTGTAGGCTGGACGCACCCTCGGATGCCAGTACCAATCCAGCGGCCAGCGACGGGCGACATAGCTCGTCCAGGCCACGATGGGTCGCCTGATAAGAACGCTAACCAGGCAGAGGAGAAAGGTCAATCCACCGGTGATGATGCCGGGCAGGAAAAACCCCTCGGATCTGCCCAGGAGCTGCGCGACCAAAGCTGCTACGGCTACACCGCCAGCACCACCAAGGGCGTACAGCAGAGATTGGCGTTTGAACAGACGGTAGATGGCGATGACAATGGCCAGGCCAAGCGAAGACCAGATGGCAACCTGCATGCCCCAAATGGCATTGAGCAACACAAAAAAGAGAGGGGGCAGGAGTGAATCCAAAAAGCTGCTACGACCGGCCAGCACCATACGTAGTTCTTCGACTATCTCACGCAGTTTGTCCATTCCTCCGCCACTCCATGTCTAGCTGTGAACGCAGTATACCTCAAGAATCACGCATCACCAAGAATGCTGGCGCATTTGTGTATCAACCAGCAACGTGGGCGAGTATGCAACTTGGATTGCGCACCTTTCTACCTGTAACAGTGTTTCTATACCAACCCGGGCTGATGTCCAACGCCGCACCAGGTGAGATCGCGATCCGTCACGGTCTCCACGGCCTGACCTTGTCGGTAGTCTCGGCCTGTGCCTCGGGTACATACGCCATCGGCGAGGCAACTAGGCTCATACGAACAGGTGCGACGCCTACGGTGATCTGCGGTGGCAGTGATGCGGGCATGCATCCCCTGGCGCTGGCCGCTTTTGGCAACATGCAGGCCGTTTCGCGCCGAAATGACGAACCCGAGCGGGCCAGCCGGCCCTTTGATGCCGATCGAGATGGTTTTGTGCTCGGCGAGGGCACCGGCGTGCTCATCCTGGAGAGCTTGACTCAGGCACGGAAGCGCGGGGCGCGCATCTACGCCGAGGTAGCTGGCCATGGCGCCAGCACAGACGCCTTTCACATCACCAGCCCCGACGAGGAGGGGGTAGGTGCAGCTCTGTCGATGGAGCGGGCCCTGAACGATGCGGGACTTGGCCCGGCGGGCATTGACTATATCAATGCCCATGGCACCAGCACGCCTCTCAACGACGTGGTCGAGACCCGCGCCATTCACAAGGTTTTTGGCGAACATGCCTATCGCATACCTGTCAGCTCGACCAAGTCGATGATCGGGCATCTCCTGGGCGCAGCCGGCGCCGTCGAGGCAATTGCCTGTATCAAGTCCCTGGAAACAGGGATCATCCATCCTACCATCAACTATGAAACTCCCGACCCGGACTGCGACCTGGACTACGTGCCCAACCAGGCACGAGAGACACACCCCCGCACCGCCCTGTCCAACTCGTTCGGCTTTGGGGGGCACAACGGGTCAATCATCTTCAAAGCCTGGGAGGGCTAGCGGCGAACCGACCTGAGCCTGGGCCGGCTGGTCCAGGCGTCACATACCCCTGTCCAGTCAGACAGCGGCCGGATCGGAGACATCGGCCTCAAACAGGTCGGATGTCCACTCGGCGAGTTGGCTCGTGTGGCGGCCCATGGCCAGAACGCGCCAACCCCCATCACTCAATTGGGCAACCAGCGCCCGGCCAATGCCGCCGCCTGCGCCCCAGATCATCGCCTTTTTTGCCACGATTCCTCTCCTTGCTCTCGCACTTTTCGGTTTACGGAAGGACCCGAGACGTTTTCGTTGAACAAGGACCCTGTCTGGTCTGCTGACTCCTGGGCACTAGGGCTTGACCGGTTCCCGAACGTTGCCAAATGACTCGATGGCTCGATCCCGCGCCCAGCCGTGATCCAGGATTGGGGCTGGATAGTCCAGGCCAATGGCACAAACTGACTCGCGTTGGACATCCGGGGGCATGGTCCATGGCTCGTGAATGTAGCCGACGGGCACGTCGGCCATTTCCGGTAGCCAACGGCGCACGAACGCGCCATTCGGATCGTACTTGCGGCCCTGCAAGACCGCGTTCAGGATACCGAGATCGGGAGCCGCACCTGTACAGGTGCCAGCCGCCCGCTGCCAACCGTCGTTGTACACCCGCAGGTCGCCTTCTAGGAGGTGCTGCATGAAGAACCGCTCGCCCCACCGCCAGTCAATCAGCAGGTCCTTCGCCAGGTTAGAGGCCGGGACCAGGCGTGTCCGGTTGTGGAGCCAACCGGTCTGGGCTAGTTGGCGCATTGCCGCGTCTGCGTGCGGATACCCGGTGCAACCCTGGCGCCAGGCATCGAAAGCCGCCTGCTAGTTCTCCCAGGGCGTGTGTCGAAATTCGGGGCGGAAGCCCTGCCTCAGAGCCTGGGGAAAATGAATCTGGATCGAGACGGCGAACTCGCGCCGGATCCGAGCGTCTAGCCACAGCACGGCACCGTGCCGCGCCTCAGAATCCGGGGCGGCATCCATGGCACTGAGCGCGCTCAGAACGGCCTGGCGAGCGGAGAGCATCCCAAACCTCAGGTATGGGGACAGCCGGGACGTGCCCCCACATCCAGACGGTCACGTAGCTCGTCATAGCGGTAGATCGGAGCTGCGCTGGCCGGATGATGGGTCTCACCGCGCCAGTCCACAAAAGCTTGCAGCCGCCGTTGCGCCTCCGCTTCACCCGGCTGGAAGGGCACGAGAGAAGAGAGCGCAGGATCCCTCGGAATTGGAAAGCTGCCAACATCGGGCAGTGGAGATAGTTGCGTCGGAGGCCGGAGCACGTCGCGCACAGGCGGCAGCGTCAGCGCTTTCCATGCCTTGCTAAAGGGGGTGAAGACGGTGCAGGGCTGGCCATCGTCCTGTCGCAGGGCAGCCGGCGAGTGCACAGTCAGGCCAGCGCTCAAGTACAGGGGCAGGGCTTCGGCAACGCCCACGTCCCGCTCTTGTGCGTAGGAAGAGAAATCCTCCTCAGCAAATATCGCGCTTGCCCCTGTCCCGCTCATAAGCGCACTCAACTCCGTTCTTGGTTCGCCGCGACGGATAATATGCCGACTGCCTCGAGCACTCGATTCATCGTCCAACCTGCGCAGACCTGCCAGCAAGAATGCAAGGTGTTTTTCGCTCGAATCGGGTGAGGCCAAGACTTCCCTATCAAGTAAATAAACTGGCACTCTGCGACCTGCATGAGCCAGCGCAGACGCGAGGGCCTGATCGTCACTCAGGCGCAGATCGACGTACCCACCAAAGTGCAGTCATCGTCATGGTACAATCCAGCCTTCTAGGGTCGGAAGAAAGATCACTCCCGATGGTCCTTTCCGCGGAGTTCAGAAATCGCAGCGATGGTCAGTGGTCCTAGCGTAGCGAGAGTGGCCAACAGACCCAACACAAAGATAAAGGCATCGCTCATTCCTGCCTCCTCCATGCCAGTACAAAGGCGCCGAAGGAAAGGATGGAGGGAACCCAAATGCCCACAAAGATGGCTTGCTCCTTTGAGCCAGCGAACCACAGGAATGTCGACAGCAAGAAAGACATACCGGCCGCCAACAGAATGCTATATCGGCTAATTCGCCACCAGTTGTTCATTACCTTCTACTCCTTTTGCTTTTTTGACCATCACCAGCAGTGTTGCTTGCCCTGCTGATTGCGGTGACCTTCGTTCCCATTCGACGTTTATGCCTGATCACTCTTATCCACCGATAGCCTTATTCTTATACCTTGACATGATACCATACCACCGTGGTTTTGTCAAGAATTTGAAATGAATTTCGCGTTAAGAACGCGTACAAACTTGACAAAAACTGTGCACTTTCGTGCGCTATCCCTTAGTCCATCCTCAACGAAACGGTTCGTACAGATTGCACTTGGCGCAAGGCTGTTCGGTCATGACGGCAGCAGAATACGAGTCGATGATCCAGGAACTGCTCACCCACGCAAACGAAGAGATGGGGCATGCTTGTGTCCTGTCCGACCAAATCGATTTCCTGGGAGGATTCCGGGTGGTGGACGTGGAGGAGATCAAGACCTCGGGCGACAACACAGAGATGCTCGAGCAGGATCTGTCAGGCGAGTTCCAGGCCATTCCCGCTACTTAGGAGCGGATCCCTGAGGCCGAGTCACTTCAGGAGTATGGACTCAGGCGTACCCTGGAGGACATTCTGATTGTCGAGGAGGAACACGCCTGGGACCTACTGACCGCTCTGGGCCGCTAAGTGAGCAACAGAAACCGAATCCACAGTGGGCTGATTCGATCCCAACCCCAGACTTGCCTGATCCAGCATGCCAGGCAGATCACGGCGAGCAAAGAGGGGGCGGTAGAAGAAAAAGAGGTGAGCCCGCCGGGAAGCAGGATCACCTCTTGCAAAGAAGGAGAAGCTCTAGTCCTCGATATTGATCTCGGACCTGCGAGTCCGAAGGACGAAGCCACCGGCGATCAAGGCCAGGCCCGCGCCCAGGACAAGCAGCAACCAAGAGTTTGTGGTCTGGCCGCCCGTCGTCGGCAAACTGGCAGGCGTGGCCACGTCGTGGCTGGCATCAACGCTGGGCACCGCCGTCAGGGCAGGCTCACCGCTGGCCAGGCCCATGGCAAAGATGGTGTACACCGTTCCGTCCTCAAGTGTCACCCCGGGCACGCTCAAGGCCACTGCATCCGTACCAGCGAGACGCGCTTCCAGGTCATAGGTGCCGGCATCGACGGGTAAATAGTCACCCACTCCCTTGAACGCTACATCTGAGAAGAGTACGGGACCACCGTTCGCCACCGCGATGTCAACGGCCGGGGCATCGGGTGAAGCGTGCACAAAGCGTACGTGGGCCTTGCCGACGGCGGGGGCACTGTTGTTGTCTATCAGGACCAAGGGCTCGATGTTCTCCAGCGTGCCGACAGCAACGACCGTGTAATCGGTCTGCGTCGCTAGGTCGAGATTGGCATCAATGACGATAGGCTCTGTGGCGCCGGTTGGGGACACCTGGACATTATAGGAGCCGGGCTCGAGCACGGCATAGTCGGTGATCCCTTTGAAAGGCGCATTGCTGAATGCTACGGCGCCGTTGACCCAGACGTCAACTGCCGGAGCATCGGGTGAGGCGTGCACGACACGCACACGAGCTTCGTGACCATCAGCAAAAGCACTAGTGGCCAGGACCAGACTGAGAACCAGAACAGCAGAGACTACGAATAGACGTTTCATTTTTTTCCTCCATGCTACCTGTGATTTGATGAACTACCATATGAGGAGTATAGCACAGAAATCTTTTTTTGTCAAGTCTTTGTCCATATTCTTTACGGATTTCTAATGCCGCCCCTCCTGTGTCTGGTTGATTCAGACAGAAAGTGATTTTCTATCTCTGAACCATTCGCTGCGATGTTGGGCTGAGGGTTCGCGGGCCGGCCAGATCAACTACCCCCTGGCTGACGTGCTGCAACCAGGGGATAGTATGCTGCGGAGCAGGGCTGGGTCAGATGGCCATCGTCTAGGATTCCAGGGCGGCCTTGACGCGCTCCGGCGTCATAGGCAGGCGCCGCAACCGGACACCCGTCAGAGCAAAGAGAGCATTGCCGATGGCAGGGGCAATCGGGCCGATGGGTGGCTCGCCCAGGCCGCGCGGTCTGCCATCGGGCGCTTCGAGCAGGATCGTCTCTACCTCCGGCGCCTCGGCCATTCTGATCAACGGATAGCGGTCAAAGTTACCGGCCTGCACGCGGCCATTCTTGACCGTGATCTCTTCCATGAGCGCGGCGCTGGTGCCCATCACAATGCAGCTCTCGATCTGGGCCCTGGCCCCGTCGGGGTTGATGGTCCGGCCAGCATCCACCGCGGCCACCACCCGGTGAACCTGGATCCGACCACTATCTCGGTCCAGCGAGATCTGAGCAACTTCGACGACCACGGTCCCGCCGTCGCTACTGCAGGCGATGCCCTGTACTCGACCCTGAGGTTGGGGCTTCTCCCCAACGGGCTCGCGCCGCCGCCGCTTCCAGGACGGCGCCGCATGCGCCGTCCAAGAGCATCGTCGAGGCAGGTGAGCCAGGCGAAAAGCAGAGGATCGACGCCTGCCGCGAAAGCAAGTTCGTCGACAAAGCTCTCGATGGCGAAAGATATTGGCCATCAGGCCCAGGCCACGCCACGAACCGGTGGGGATCGGCATGGGCGTCTCCAGACCGTGGTATCCCGGTTGGCGATGTCATAGAGGATTTGGCGCGCCACGGGTCGAGCCAAAGTCAAAGCCCAGGATCTTGCCAACAGGGGCGGGAAAGGCGCCAAACAGCGCGTCGCCACTGGCCTGCTCGTGGCATAGGCTTCGATCTCGCCCCTGGTCGTCCAGGATCGCGCTCAGTCGGTGATGGGTGAGCGGGCGCACAAAGCCATCGCGCATTTCTTCGAAACGGTCCCAGCCGACGTGGACCGGCGCGCCCACGGCCCTAGACAGCCGGGCCGCTTCCACGGCAGCACTGGGTACCGGATCGAGCTCGATCTTGCGCCCAAAGCCGCCACCCAGATAGGTGGGAATGATCTCGACCTGCTCTGGTTCCAGGTCAAGGGCCGCAGCCACCTCCCTCCGGACGCTCATCTCGAACTGGGTGGAGGTCCATACCTTGCCCCCGTCCGGGCCGACGATGGCCAGAGCGGCCTGGGGCTCCATGGGAGCATGGGTGGCCATTCCACTGCGATACTCGGCCGTTATGGCGATGCCCCTTGCTTGAGGAGCGAGGAGACATCACCCTACCGTCTGGATGTTCACACCGCCGCGGCCTCCGACGGTGACCAACTCCTCCAGCTCCTGCCTGCTGCCAACAGGTAGCCTTCATCCCATTCCACTTCCAGGGCATTACGGGCCGCCCAGGCCTCGAGACGCGACTTGGCCACCACGCCGGCAAAGCCATCCTCGATCACCACCTTGACCACACCAGGCATGCTCTCTGCCTCGCCCGGTCCCGCAGAACAGCATCTTGGCCTCTATCGTCGGCCGGTGCACAGCCGCTCCATAGAGCATGCCTTCGGCACGAGCGTCGTAGCCAAAGATGGCCTCACCGGTGACCTTGGCGGGCAGATCGACGCGGGGCAGCGATTGGCCTATGAACTTGTACTCACTCGCTGGCTTGAGCGGGACCTCGTTCTTCCGGTATCTTCCATGCTACCTCGCGCTGGCCACCAAATCTCCGTAGCTGACCCTGGTTTCAGGATCTGTCCGCCAGCTCAAAGCCGCCATCGCGGGCGACCAGGGCCTCGGCGGGCTGGTTCAGCACACTGGCCGCCTCGGCGCGCAGCGTCTCTCGCAGGGTCGCCGCGGCCTGGCGCAGAGGATCGTAGAGGGTGGTCACCGACATGCTGCCGCTGGTGCCCCGAAAGCTGTCGTCGGCCTGGCTGGTGCTGGCATGCTGCACCTCCAGCTTGTTCCCAGGCGACTTCCAGTTCTTCGGCAGCGATCTGCGCCAGGGCGGTGTGGATCCCCTGGCCCATCTCCGCCTTGGGTACGAATACGAGGACGCGCCCGTCGGGGTAGACTTCGAACCAGAGCAGGGGATCGAGCGTGCCGCTGGCAAAGCCGCCAGCATCTCCTTCGGTCAGCCCTGCCGCTGCTCGGCGGAGGGGCGGCAGGCCCAGCGGGATGCCCAGGGCAAGGGCGGCGCCAGTCGCCGCCATACCTATCAAGAACCCGCGCCGGCTGATGTACCATTTGCGCTCGGCATCGTTCGGGAACCTGGCCGTTCTGCTGTTGCTCGCCGATTCGCTCACGCCGCACCTCCACCCGAGGCCGGTCCTGGGGCACTGGCCATCTCTGCGGCTGCGCGGTCAACCGCCCGCTTGATACGTCCGTAGGCGCCACAACGACAATAGTTGGCGCTCATGCCAGCGATGATCTCTTCTTCTGTGGGGTTCGGATTCTCTTCAAGCAGAGCAACCGCCCTCATCATCTGGCCGCTCATGCACCAGCCGCACTGGTGCACCTGCTCGTCCAGGAAGGCCTGCTGCACTGGATGCAGCACCCCCTCGCTGGCCAGCCCTTCGATGGTGCGGATGGCCTTGCCCTTGGCAGCCGACAGCGAAGTGATGCACGAGCGCGTAACGTTGCCGTCCAGGTGGACCTCGCAGGAGCCACAGATCCCCACGCCGCAACCGAACTTGGTGCCGGTCAGTCCCAATTCGTCGCGCAAGACCCAGAGCAGGGGGCGGTCTGGCTCATCTGCCATTTCATATGTTTTTCCATTAACCACGATTTCCATGCAATGCTCTCCTCACAAGCCTTGACGCTCATCAAGTGTGAAAGGTTGGGTGTCCGAATGGCCTCATAGCATGCCCAGGATCATAGCGATGCCGACACCTAGCAGCAAGCCCGCGAATGTGCCAACCAATGCGCCAAGTGCTATACCGAGACCCCAACCCACGGCAGTCTGCAGACACCCTCTGGTTCTTCTCATGGCACTCTCTCCTTCACTCGCCAGCCGGTCTACACGTGATTCCGCAGCATCAATTCCTTGGGATAGGGATTGAGATACACCTGCTGGTGCACCCACTCCGGCACCGGGTAGCGGTTCAGGTGGTGCTTGAGCAGCGTCAAGGGCACGATCAGCGGCAGCAGCCCCGAACGGTAGTCCTCGATCAGATCGAGCAGCCCCTGCTTATCCTCACTTGAGAGGTGGTTCTTCAGGTAGCCCATCAGGTGCTGGAGTACATTCACATGCTTGCCCCGCGTGTCCATCACGCTTAGGCCTTCCATGAGCATGGGCACCATACTCGGCCTCAGTTCCTCCCATGTCTCGCTTGCCCGCATCGGCGACGAGGCGGCCCATCTCGGTGTAGTGCTTGGGGCTGTGGGCCATGAGCGTGAGTTTGGGGGCGGTGTGGAAATGACCAAAGGATCGGCAGTCCTGTGGTTCCTTGTCCAGCATCTCTGTCCAGCGGTAGTAGGCAAAGACCCGCTCAATGAAAGTTCTCGCGGAGGGGCATGTCGTTGAGCCGGCCCTCTTCCTCCAGAGGCAGCAGCGGGAAAGCGATTCATGACCTCGCGGGGGAACATGCCGGTGTCGTTTTTCTGGGCCATTCCGTGCTTGTTGTAGACCTTGACGCGGAATAGACCCGACGAGGGGGAGTCCTTTTTATTGGAAGAGACTCAATCGACAGAAAGGGACCGTTGCTCAGCAGGCGTTTGGTTGTCAATCCGACGTGACTGGTCATACTCGTCTCGCGACTCATAGCCATCAGGTCTAGTGTGCTGCCACACCGACCTCTCTGTACCAAAAACTAGCGTCCATGAAGGGAATCAGTGTCTCTTGGTCAGCCGAAAAAACCGTCGAATGAGACCGGGAAACAGCTTTCGGCGCAATCGCTTGGTAAAGGGATGAGCCGAGTCGATCTGGTCCAGCATATCGTAGCATTTCTCGGCCATCTCGCGTCGTCCGGTCTCAAAGAGATAAACGCCAAGAAGACCCATAAATCCCATTACTTCCGAAACGTGGAACTTTTTGCGCTTGGGATAGAGCAGCTTCAGATCGAACTTGTGATCAACAATCTCTGCGATCCGATCGTAGTCACGCCGGGTAAGGCACAGCTCGCCGTAGTTTATGCGCGCAAACAAGTAATCGGGTCCGCCGGAAATTCTCCTCAATCGCCGCTTCGGCTTTGTCACGGTGCCCCGACAACGAATAGGCAGCGCTCAGATAGTTGTCAAACACTGGCACATTCGGATAGCGTTCTTTCCAATCGAGCAGCTCCGCTATCGCCTCAGAAGACCTCGTTTGAGACAAGTCGTGAAGCCGATTGATTGCTTCTTTGACCTCCGGGGGCAGCCGTTTGTACTCCCGATCGAGGATCGGCGCATCCGTGATTTCGTAAGTGACAACCTGCACTGTTTGCGAGCTGGGGAACTTACGAGCGGCCTGTTTCCGTCGTCTCTTTTTCGTCATATCTGTCTGGCCGAATGCATACCCAAACCACTTTTCACGCCTGGCCACAGTGGAATCGCCCCAGTATCTGCGCCCACTCGCGGTCTCGCTCTACTGCAGATACATCTCACCCGATACCTCCAGGGCGTCCTCTGGCAGGCCGTAAAACTCGCCTGTCGGAAACATGGACAACTCGTAGTGCTCGCTCGCGTAGCTATAGAACCCAAACCCCCACCGCTCCTCATTGCCAAAATATCGCAAGCGGCACAGAGGAGTCGGCGTGCTGCGCAGTCTCTGCAGGTACTCCTCCCGGCTCTCTGGCCAATCCGCAGGCGGCCAATCTGGGCTTTGCGGCTCTGGCTCTGTGTAGGCATCCACGTAACAGAATTGACCACGAAAGCGAATCTCCAAGCGAGTGTAGCGTCCGGCAAACCGCTCCTCGGCAAAGCGGCGCAATCGATTTTCTGTGCGCCGGCGCACGGCATCTGGAATCTTGACGCCGCCACTGTCCGGGTCGTGCACCCATTGCTTCTTAGCCATTTCGTAGCATCCCTACGATTCCTCTGCCTCGATTGCCTGCCAGAACTCATCGTGGCGAACGCCGCCTGTTTCCCGAATCTGCGCCCGTCCTGCTTCCAATATGCTCATAAACTTGGGGGTGTAGGCCAGGACCAAGCGCTCCAGCTCTTCCTCATCCTCGATCGACAGCAGAACCGCTACCGGCTTGCCGTGACGAGTCACAACGACGGGTCCTTCTGTAGACGATCTCAAATATGCACTGAACTGCGCCTTTATCTCTGCCACTGGTGCTATCTTCATGACTCAACCTCCTCTCCGGCAATCGTCAACCGATCTCGAACCCTCACCCCTATCACCAGTATGTAGACAGCTCCGGCGTCCCGATCAACTTCGTAGAACACTCGGAACCGGTTGTTCGGCCCGAAGCGAAGCTCCCACTCTGCCTCAAAAGCCACCGCGCGCTTCAGCGGCTTGCGATTTCTCGTCTCCACCTCGGGCTCGAACTGCAACTGCACCTCTATCTCCCGGCGAATCAGCCCATAATACTTGCGCTCGATCGCCTTCAGATGCTCCTTGACTTGCGGTGCGTACACCAGTTCAAAGACCCGTTTCGAGTTCATTATGACCAGAATTATAGTCAGAAATCAGGATCTGTCAAGTTTTGGTTTCCAGAACGATTTTGTGCTTGTCGCAGCGGACGTCGCGCTGTTTGGGACTATCAGTTTCTTCGGGTATAGAATTCCGTAGAGATGTGAAGCAGAGACAAGTCCTATACATGATTGCGCAGCATGAGCTCCTTGGGATACGGATGCAGGTAGACCTGCTGGTGCACCCAGTCGGGAACCGGATGCCGGTTCAGATGATGTTTGAGCAGCGTCAGCGGCACGATCAGTGGTACCATGCCCTGCCGGTAGTCCTCGATGAGGCCCAGGAGCTCCAACGTACCGAAGGTACGCCTTGCCCTCACTCGAGAGGCCCTTCTTGAGGTAGCCCATCAGGTGCTGCAGCACGTTCACATGCTTGCCCCGTGTGCCCATAACAGCGAGGCCCAGCATGAGTTGGGCGCCGTACTCGGCTGTCAGTTCCTCCCAGTCACACCTGCCGGCGTCGGCGACGAGGCGGCCAATCTCGGTGTAATGCTTGGGGCTGTGAGCCATGAGCGTGAGTTTGTGAGCGGTGTGGAAACGCACCAAAGGACCGGCAGTCCTTGAAGGACTGCCGGTCCTGCTATTCTCCAGCATCTCCGCCCAGCGGTAGTAGGCAAAGACCCGCTCGATAAAGTTCTCCCGCAGCGGCATGTCATTGAGCCGGCCCTCCTCCTTCAATGGCAGCAGCGGGAAGCGCTTCATGATCTCACGGGGGAACATGCCCGTGCCGTTGCGCTCTGCCATGCCGTGCTCATTGTACACCTTGACCCCGAAAAGCCCTGAAGACGGCGAGTCCTTCTTATAAGATTGGACACAAGCGACAAAATCTCTCAAGCCTAAGCACCCGTATCCTGATTCGAAAGCCTCCTGACGCATAGTGACCTACCACGGGTCTACACGTGGTTCCGCGGCATGAGCTCCTTCGGGTACGGATGTAGGTATACCTGCTGGTGCACCCAGTGGGGCACCGGGTAGCGGCTATAGTGATGCTTGAGCAGCGTCAGGGGCACGATGAGCGGCAGCAGCCCCTGCCTGGTCCAGACCCTGCAGGACACCGTCCGGGTCGGTGGTGTCCTGCTGTGGGGTGTCCTCAAGGTCTGCGCCTGGTCGGACTCTTTGGTGACGATTTCTCTACCCTCTTTGGCACGCCCGTCAGCGACAGCCCTCGCGGCTCAGTAGTTGCGCATCACCAGTGGCAGGTAGCAAAGAGTCGTGAGCCGGGGTTCAACGACCAAACTGAAAACGTTGGAGATTGAGCCGCCAGCATCGGGGTTGCGCACAGCCACTCCCACCGTCTGACCGGTGCTGATCAACCCGGCGTCGACTTGAGCCCTGACCTGAGTGCTGCTTTCATAAGTCGTCGGCAGCGATTCGCCGTTCCACAGGACTTGCGCGCCGCTTGCATAGCCGGTGCCTATCACCATTAGATCGAGCCCCGTGCTCCCTGCCAGGACTACGCCTGGATTGAGGCTGGTGATCTGCGGCACCGGATTCGACACGGTAAAGACCAGCCGGTTCGAATCCAGCGCATCGCCGCCCGGATTGCGAACCACAACATCTACGAGACGGGCGGTGGCAATCTGCTCCGTGCCGATGCCGGCCGTCAACTGGCTGCTGCTGATCCAAGTGGTGGGCAGCGCAACCTCGTCCCAACGGAGCACAGCGCCATCTTGAAAGTACTCTCCATCGACGGTGAGCACAAAGGCGGGACCTCCCACTGTGGCCGACTGCCGGTTCATCTGGTTGATCTTGGGCAGTTCCGCCAGTGCCGACGAGGCCCAGGTATCGGGCTGGTTCCACACGGCGTTAAACGGCCACTCGTTCTCATCCCCCTCAAAGCGGGCCCCATAGTACCCCAAGCTCATGCTGACGAGTTGGTCCCGGCCACCGGCCGTCGTTCCGTCGATGCGCAGCTCTGCGCTCCAGGCCGAGGCGTTGGCGCTGACCATCGCCTGCAGCCCGCCCGGACCAGCCTGGGAAAAGCCCCCCACCCCGTCCCCGGAATAGGTGAAAAACCCACCATCTTCCCCGGCAAAGAAGCCATAGTCATCCGCCTGGGCCAGCGCGTCGTGGCTGTTGTTCGCGTCGATGCGGAGGCCGGCAAAGGGGCTCACACCACCGCTGCCGCGATCCATACCGCTGAAACAGGCCCACAGGTGACTGCTGCTCCGCAGCAGGTACACCACGGCCTGGTTGCCGTCGGCGTAGGGCGCCAGCCGCAGTTGCATGCCACCCGCATACGCCGTGTCCTCGCAGAAACCGTCGAGCAGCGGGGCGCTTCCCTCGGGAATGCTCAGTGGTAGGACAGTAAAGGCGGCTTGCGCGGTGCTGCCCAACGCTTTCGAGTCACGGGCGATGAGGGTCGCGGTGTGCTTGCCGGGCGCCAGCCCATCCACCAGGAGTTCGTCGCCGCTGCCCGATGGCTGGCCGTCCACCGTCCAGGTCAAATCGTTGCCGCTCAAACCTCCATCCTCGGCATCGCTGCCGCCGCCGCTCAGCACCACCGCCTCGCCCGCGGGTAGGGTCGCGCCCTCGCCCGGTGAACCTAGGTAAGCCGTGGGCGCCCGGTTGCTGACAGTAAAGGGCGCCGAGGTCGCCACGGCGGTGTGATAGCCGTCGCTGGCTGCCACACGGATCAGTCCCTGGCCCGGGAGGCTGGCTGGAACTTGGAGATTGGACAGGAGCAGGCTGGTGGTGGTTGAGTCCACCAGCCCCAGGACAGTTCGGTAGCAGGGCGATCCAGGTCGCGCCATTGTCGGGGCTGTACTGCACGTTATAAAGCAGCGTGTCGCCGTCGGGATCGGAGGCCAGCCAGGTCAGCTGCATCTGTTCACCGATGGTCTCGCCCCCCGCGGGCTGTGAGACGCTCACCACAGGCAAGCCCGCACCAGGGCTCCTGCTGGCCAATACTGTACCGTCTTGCACCAGCTCGACCCGGGAGACCGCACCCGCCGGTGCAGCAAAGGTCGTCACAAAGGGCAGCGTCGGATCGGTGGGCGGGTCGTCCGCCAGATCCTGCAGGGTAATCTCCTGTTCGGCCAGCACGGTGCCGTCCGCCGCCAGCAGCCGCACTCGGAAACTGCTCGCCTGGGGCGATGCCCCGGCAGAGAAAGTGGCCAGGTTCTGCCATTTTTGGAGAATCCCAGCGCCGAGCTCAGCCGTGGGATAGATCCAGGCATAGTCCAGCGTACCGGTGATGAGCGAGGGCGTCACCGCGCCGCTGACATACACAGCCGCGTCTGCCGAGGCCAGATCGATCTGGGCCTCTACCGTCTGCAGGCTCCCGTCGTACAGCCGGTCGTAGATGGCCCCCCAGGTATAGTCACTCGTCCACATGGGACGGCAATAGCCCATCAGGTCCGCTGCGTCGTCTGGGGCGATGGGTGTCCAAGTCTTGCTATCAAAGCCATAGTGGTTGGCAGCCCCGGCATAGTCGATCTGCGTTGTGGGGTAGGGA
Source organism: uncultured Chloroflexia bacterium (assembly GCA_963700285.1). Lineage (GTDB taxonomy): Bacteria > Chloroflexota > Anaerolineae > JAAYZQ01 > JAAYZQ01 > CAWANP01. The sequence continues at coordinate 706,716 of CAVOXA010000014.1, forward strand.
TAGTTGCCGTCTGGATCGTCCTCCGTTCCCCTGCAGAGCACGTGCTTGCGCCCGTGATTGTGGGACATCTCGTGGACAAGCGTCCCGCCTGCCGCAGGCCAATACCAATCCGCCGAGACTGTCGGCGCGTGGGCTGCGAACTTGACCCAGGCGTTCATCGACACCGTGGAGCCAAGGCCGCTCGTCGTCCCGCTATCGGCGTCTGGGTGGATCATGCCAATGTAGTGGGTCTCTGCCCCACTGTCGTCGCACTCGTCCGGATCGTCCGAGAAAAAGTTGCGTGCCCCAACAGAGCCAAGGATTTGCCAAGCGTCGTCCTTCACTTCGTACGGTCCAAAACAAGGATAGGGAACTGGCCCCCACCAACAGACCTGCGTCTCGGCGATGTCACTGGTCTGGTAGTAGGTCCAGATGTCATAGACCGGCCACAAGCGCCTAGCCATGTCGATCATGGCCCCAAAGTTGGGGTTGTCGCTCGGCCGGGTGTACTGCTCGGTATGAGTCCGCACCGGGATGAAAACCGTACAAACAGGCGATTTCTCGTGAAAGGTGACATCACGGCTGATCTGGTTATTTCCCGTATCCGGATCGGTGTAGACGGCCTGCGGGTCCACCACCAGTCTCAGTTTGACGGTTCCAGCCGCCGTCCAAGCCGATGGGAGCTGGAAAAGCAAGCCATCCTCCAGGGTGGCCCGGTCGTAGGTCCCACCCGGCTCCAGGAAGGGCCAGCCTCGGACTGGATGCAGAGGCGACCCTGGGAGCGCGCTGCCTCCCCTCGTGCCATAGAGGTAGGCGTCGACGGCTACCGTTGTGGGTCCCGAGGTCTGGCGGGCGTAGGCGCGCACGTAGGTGGTCTTTTTGGCTACCAGCTCCACGTCGTGGGCCAGGTTCTGGATGCCCTGCGTGACCTCCAGGGCATCGGCCACCAGGTCGCGCTGGATCGCCGCTGCGTCAAAAGGCAGGCGGTAAATGCCCGGACTGCCCTGGACCCATCCGGCGAAATAGAGGTATCGGTTGTCGGTATAGAGGCCCCTGTACACCGGGCCCACGACGGCGATCTCCGTCTGCGGTGCCGCCATCAATGGGCATGCGCCGCACTGACGTGGTTTGGGTTAGAGAATCGTACTCGGTCCAGAACAGACTGGCGCCGTCGGTTCGGATCTGCCCGATATAATGATGAGTGGAAGGAGCGTCCCTCAGATTGGTCGCTGCACACAGGTAAAGGGGCGGGTTCGGGTAAGGCTGCGCCTCGTTCCAGCAGCCGTAGCGGCGGATGCGCTGCGGAGAGGTGCCGGTCACCCAATAGACCTGAAAATGCCACGGGTACGCGGGCTCATAGTACAATAGGTTGGTCCCACCGGTGGCGTCCAACTGGGTCTTGTTGCAGGGTAGCGTGCCGCAGGTGACGGTTGTCCTCCACAACCCTCCTTCGGCCGTCCAATACACCATGCCATCAACGACGGCCAACTGAGTCGGGTGACAGGTCGTGTCGGCTACCCGGTCGACCCCGGCACCATCCTTGCGGGCCCGCGCCAGGCAGCACCCATTGTCGCAGTACCCGGCCGCGTCAACAGACGCCTCGCCTGAGGGCGATCCGTTTGCGGCGAGCACCTCGGGCTCTGGCACCGACATATAGACATGGTCGCCGCTGGCCTGTAGATAGTTCGGAGTGGCCCACGCCTCACTGAGATCCAGCATCAGAGATGGCGTGGCGCTCGGATCATCAATACGGCGCCGGAAGACGCCTTCGCCTTCGCCGCCATAGTAATACAGGGCCTCGGCGTCGGCCGTCATGGCGTGAAAGTACTGGCAGTCGGGTGAGGTGGAGCTGGATATCGTGTACACCGATCCGCCGTTGGCCGGCTGCCGGTGCAGGTAGCCGTTGGTGATGCTGCCCCCGCAATGGAGGGCCCAGTAGGCCAATCCCTCGGCCAGTGTCCATTCCGAGAGCGAATCCCCAACCACCAGTTCCAGTGGCGCGGGAAGCGTCTGGGATTGTGGATCATCCGCCAAACTTGTGGCCGGTGAGAGGAGGCTGGATAGGAGAAACGCCAGGCACAATGCGACCCCGAACGTCATGCGAACAAGGCTCAACATATTTTTCCTCCTGACATTGCGGTTAGCGTGCAGCGCCTAACCGGGTCCGAACCATCGCCGAAGCAACCTCATCGCCTCTCGCCCCGAGTGCACCGCACTCGGTCCAAGGGTCCGTGACAGACTCCACCTCTTGAGTTACGCCCTCCAACTCCTGGCTGTAAGAATACCTCAATCCTGGTGCAGGCTCCCTGCAAAGACACAACCGCTCCCTGCAATCGACTCTTGCCGATCGGGTTGTTGTGTGCCATATTGTCGCCAGGCTAGGCTTCTAAATGAGACCGGTACCATCCAAGATGCCTGCGCGGGTGGCCTCTTTGCCCGCCAGGATCTTGACGGTTCCAGGCGGGTATGCGCACCGTTCCGGGTGTGTGTGCATCATGAGAATGCTTATCCATTCGCCACTTCCAAATGACGCATGGCAGGGAGTACAAACTGTGATGGTTGCTACGTGGTGTGCTCGCGTGAATCCCTGCGGCCAATCGCGAGACATTCCCCAACCTTGCGTGGGTCAAGCGGGAGCGCTGTGATTGCCTTGCTCACGAACGAAGCAGCGTGAAGGCTTGGCGCAACCTGCGCCTGAGCGCCCATCGAATTCAGGAGATGCGGGACACCCGCCTCCAGATTCGCTTTGCCCCACCCTAGCATATCCTCTTGTTCCAGATCGTACCCCCTTCTATCGAATCGTTTCTAGTCGGCTAGCGAAGGGTTTCGCTGACCCGATTCCCCCTGCCCCTGTTGGCGGCTTGCCCAACAATTGCCAGCCGGTCATCCCCCGGTCACCCCTCGGCGACGTCCAATCTTCCCGTGTTCTTCATTGCTGGGCTGGGAATCGCATTCTTGACACCCTTTCTTCCCTTAGAAACCACGTTGCTGCCCTTGCCAGGGAGGCTCGGCGCCGGTCTTGAACTCCTCGACACTGGGTCCCCCAAGATTGCGCAGCCGCCAGGTTCCATACAGGTAGCTAACGACCAACAGCGCAATGGTAACCGGCCAGCCGGTCAGGACCTGGATCAAGCCAAGCTGGCTAGTTTGCTCCCCCTGGAACAGGTTCAGTTGAAGCAATAACCTCAGCCCAAAGACCACTACCCATAGCCAGGTGACCTCGCTGTAGGCTGGTCGCACCCTGGGATGCCAGTACCAGTTCAGGGGCCAGCGGCGGGCGACGTAGCTCGTCCAGGCAACGATGGGACGCCTGGCAAGAACACTCACCAGGCAGAGCAAGAAAGTTAGCCCACCCGTGACGATGCCCGGCAGAAAAAAACCCTCAGACCTGCCCAGAACCAGTGCTATCAAGGCAGCCAGGCCCACACCAAACGTTCCACCAAGAGCGTACAGAACAGATTGGCGCCTGAGCAAGCGGAGAATAGCGATGACAACAGCCAGGGCTAGTGAGGCCCAGATTGCGACTTGCATTCCCCACAAGGCATTCAGCAGTACAAAAACGAGAGGGGGCAGCAGAGAATCCAACAGGTTGCTGCGGCCAGCCAACACCATGCGCAGCTCTTCAAGAATCTCGTGCAACTTTTCCATGCGATCATCTCTCCATGTCAGCTCGCAAGTACAGTATACCGTACAAACGGCGCAGAATCAAGATAAGGGTCGCGCCCGGTATCCTTGCGAACAGAGAGCCAGCGTAAACCCCACGCGGCGTGTCTTTCTGTCCTCCGTGGTGTTTCCTTATCAGAGTTGGAGTTTGCGTATCTCCACTCCTGCGCACAAGTATCCGCCTTGGGGGGTGAAACAGATGTACGAACGAGTGGTGGTCACAGGGCTCGGGGCAGTGACAGCTCTTGGCAACGATGTACCGACCTACTGGGCTGGGCTGGTCTCGGGGCAGTCTGGCGTCGGGCCGATATCTGCCTATGATGCCTCTGGGCAGGACGTTCGCATCGCGGCAGAGATCAAGAACCTGGATATAATCGGTCTTCTCGGACGCAGGCGGAGCAAGAGAACCGATCGATTCAGCCAGGTGGCCCTGATCGCTGCACAGCAGGCTGTGGCCGATGCAGGCATAGAGTTCGGTGACAGCGATACCAGTCGCAGGGCAGCTGTCATACTGGGAACGTCGATCGGTGGCATCACGACTCTTCTCGAGGGCCAGGACGCTCTCCGCGAGCGTGGCGCACGACGGGTCAGCCCCTTGATGATACCCATGATGATGTCCAATGCGGCTCCGGGCGAGATTGCAATCCACTACGATCTCCACGGCCCAACCTTCTCGGTGGTTTCGGCATGCGCCTCGGGCACACACGCCATCGGCGAAGCGGCCAGGCTCATACGCACGGGAGCAGCAACGGTAGTGATCTGCGGCGGCAGTGACGCAGGGATGCATCCCCTGGCGCTGGCCGCGTTTGGCAACATGCAAGCCGTCTCGCGCCGCAATGACGAGCCAGAGCAGGCCAGCCGCCCGTTCGATGCCGACCGCGATGGCTTTGTCCTGGGTGAGGGGGCCGGCATGCTCTTCCTGGAGAGCCTTTCGCATGCTCAGAGCCGCGAGGCAAGCATTTACGCCGAGGTGGTCGGCCACGGCGCGAGCACAGACGCCTTCCACATCACCAGCCCCGACGAGGAGGGGACCGGTGCCGCACTGTCTATGCAGCGCGCATTGCACGACGCGGGTCTGGATCCGGCGGAAATCGACTATATCAATGCCCATGGCACGAGCACGCCACTGAATGATGCAGTAGAGACCCGGGCCATCCGCAAGGTCTTTGGCAGACATGCCGATCGCATCCCAGTCAGTTCGACCAAGTCAATGATCGGACACCTCCTGGGTGCAGCAGGCGCCGTCGAGGCTGTTGCCTGCATCAAGTCACTGGAAACCGGCATCATCCATCCTACCATCAACTATGAGACTCCTGATCCAGATTGTGACCTGGACTACGTGCCCAACCTGGCACGGGAAACTCATCCCCGCACCGCCCTTTCCAACTCGTTCGGTTTTGGCGGGCACAACGGGACGATCATCTTCAAAGCCTGGGAGGGCTAACGGCGAGCCAACCTGAGCCTGGGCCGTCTGGTCCAGGCGTGATACACGCCTGTTGGGGTCAGGATACGGGCCAGCCCCCACCATAATCCAGCCCTTCCAGAAACGATCGAGCTTGGGAGCACACCGCCTTCCGGTCGTCCGCGTCCAGGTAGCGAATTCCCAAAACGTTGCGGCCGAGGTGAGGACAAATCCGCAGCGAAGGTGGATGGCCTGCTGGCCCCTGGGCTGCTTCGCCTAGCCTACTCAGCCAGACTCACCTTGATTCACCCCCTCTTCTCCTTCGCCCCCAATGACGGCGGGTGACTCTTCCATCTAGCGCCTGGTACCAGCGCCGGGTGAAGGGAAAGAGGTGGTTAGCCAGGAGCATCGGCCGTAGGATCCAGGAGGTATAGATTGTCTCCATGTCCTTCTCTATGCCCCCTACCATGCCCCTGGCAACTGCCTCGGCGGACTGAGAAAGCCATGGCGTGGGAGCGCCTCCGGCGCTCTCCAGGAAGCCACTCCGGACAGCCAGCGGATAGACAAGGACCAGGCGGTCCCGCTTCCCAGTTTGGAGGCGGTAGACCTCGGCGAACCGGTCCAGCGCGGCTTTGGTCGAGGAGTAGAGCGCATAGCCCTCCAGGCCGACTCGGCCCAGGATCGACGACGTGATCACGACGCGGTAGTTGCCGCCGGGGAAAAGCGCATGCATCTTTTCCACAGCATAGATTGGCGAGAAGACGTTGGTCTGGAAGATGGCCTCAATGCGACCCCAATCTGGATCCCGGACCGGTTCCCAGTAGGCAAAGCCGGCAATGGCGCAGAAGAGGTCGATCCCGCCCATTTGCTCGAGGGCGTAGGCAAAAAGCGCGTCCACACCCTCCTGGAGGGCCAGATCGCCGGCAAAGGGCCGGATCTCGGTCCGGGCTGCGCGGGCCGATTCCACCGCGTCATGAAGCCGCGCCCCGTCTCTGCCTGCGGCGACGACCTGAAGCTGCCGCCCAGAGAGCTCCTGCAGCAGCGCCCGGCCAATGCCTGAAGATGCACCCGTTATGACAACTCGCTTTCCATCTATCTCCATGCTTTGCCTTTTCTCAGCGATGCCGAGTCCAGCTTCTTCGAGACACCAATCCCCGGCATCCCAGAAGCAAGCATAGCCGCAGTCTGTCAGGCCGTAAACAGCGCCGTCCAGACAAAGAGGTCCAGCACCGCCGTTTGGAAGCTGAAGGCCAGGGCGCCGGCCGCAGCCAGCCAGTAGGAGACTGCTGGCCGACGCGGCCGGAGAGCCAGCAGCGCCAGCAGCAGACCTATCGAGGCCAGCCCGACCACGGCCAGCACCAGCCGGATGGCCAGCCATAGCGTGCCGCTTGGCTCTCGCACCATGGCCGAGGTCAGGGGCAACCAGAGCGCCGATGGCAACAGGATCAGCAGGTACAAGATCGGGAACAGGACAAAGCCCAAACTTCCGGCGATCTGCACACCCTCTGGGTCGACGCGGAACAACAGGTAGAAGGTGAAGACAAAGTACCCCCCCGTCGCCAGGGCCATGGAGGCCATATAGGCTGGCAGAATCGCCGCCGGCACGCCGCCCCACAGACCAGCCCGTGTGGCGGGATCAAAGCCCACGCTGTAAGCATAACCGGCAAGGACAGCAGCGCCGCCCAACAGCACGATCCAGGCCAGCGCCAGCTTCTGGGGGTGCACGGGATTACCCCCCTTGCTCCGTAGCATTCGGACCCGGTCCCCGGCGCCCTGCTCTGCCTGCCGCCCAGCGCCAGATCGCAACCAGGATTCCGGCAAACAGCAGGAGGAAACTCACTCCGAGAAAGCCCCACTTCAGCGCTGTGAACAGGGGCGCCAGCAGGTCCACCAGGGCAGTCTGCTCCGGGTAGCGCAGCATCACCAGGGATGTGGATAGGTTCTCCAGATAGTCAAACAGGGCGCCCAGCAACGGGGCCAGGTTGGCGAGCTGACAGCGGCTGTCTGGCGCGAAGGCCTTGCCATACACCCAACTCATGGCTGTCACCAGGAACAGCGCGTAGACCAACGGCCAGATCAGGTCAAAGGTGAATCGGGCCCGGACGTAGGCGTGCCGCCCCTGCTCGCCATACGATTCGGCAATCCGGTATAGATCGCCGGGCGTGTAGAAGAAGGAGGTATCCGGCGACTCGGCACTGCCGGTCTCCTGCTCTGCCTTGAGCGCCTGCTGGGGAAGGACCAGGGCCGTGAAGAGCAGAAAGATGATGAGCGCCGCCAGGGCAACCCAGCCCGTTGATACCCTACGCAGCCAACCAGAGATGCGATTGCACATATTCTATCCTCCCTCCGGTTTGAAGCATGAAGAACGCGGCTTGGGTCCGGGCCGGTCCTAAGCGCGGCCTCGCGACCAGACCTGTCGCCCCTTCTTCGGGAAGGACCTTCCTGGATTCAGGGCAGGCCCGTGGCAGATTCACGGCAGGCGCAGTGCCTGCACCCCGATCTGCTCCATGGCGCGGGCCAGGGCAAAGTCCTTCTCAGTGATGCCCCCGGCCTCGTGCGTCGTCAGATCGACCACCACCCGGTTGTAGACGTTGAACCACTCAGGGTGATGGGCGGCCCGCTCGGCCACCAGGGCTGCCTGGGCCATAAAACCAAAGGCATGGACAAAGTCACGAAACCTGTACTCCCGGTGAAGTTTTCCCTTTTCCACGGTCCAGGAGCCAAGTTCAGCCAACACTCCCTGGATCTCAGGCTCAGTTGCTTTCTCTACGGTCATATCAGATCCGATGCCTCCTCTTCGCTATTTGATCACGTCTCACGTTGTTGGCGCTTGAACGCCCAAGCCCGCCAGCTTCTCTGCCCGGAGCTCAGTCAGAATCAACTGGTCAGAACTGTCCCTGCATTGAGGCGGCATAGCCCGTCATCTCGACGTAGCCGTTGCCGCCAATGGCCAGACCAGCCCGCTCGCCTTCGACCTGGACCGCACCCTCCCAGTAGGCATAGGACACATCAGTTCCTGATCAGCCAGATAGGGTTCGATCTCCAGCGTCAGGTCTGCGTCGGGCACGGCAATGGTCCAGCCGGCCGGATAAGTCGGCCCCAGAGTGACGGACTGCGCCAGGTATCATCGACGCGGATCTCGAAGTCGTCACGGTCGAGATGGCGGGTACTGCCGTCCGGGGTGATCAGGGTGCCGCTGGAAAAGGGATCGATGCTGCCGTCCTCCTTGCGAAGCTGGAAGGCCATCAACTCGCTTCCGTCGTCCAACTGGATCGAGAACCAGTCCCAGCCCACCTGTTCAGCGGCCAAGCCGCTGGTGCTCCACTCGTGGTCCATCCAGCTCCAGCCTTCAACCGGGTGGACCACATCCGCGACCTGCACCGTGCCCGTCGTCTCCAGGCGGGTCAGGCTGTAGTAGTAGGAAGCGTTGCCCGGTTGCGGGCCCTTGGGGCTGTAGCCGCGGTCGCCCTGCAGAATGGGACCCTTGCGGTCAGTCAGCACCAGGTCCAGGACCAGGCCATCCTGAGCGGCGTACATGCGCGTCACACCCGGCTCGAGCTCCTCCACCTCCCAGTCCTCCAGCCAGACCTGGTAGGGTGTCGGCCTGCGCTCCGGCCAAGCCGCCAGCCCCTCGCGCAGAACCGCTCAAAGGCCTGGAAGCTCCCAGCCGACAACGTCGGTCAGGGCAAAGTGGGCCATGTAGACCTGGTCCGCCGCCCAGGTCGACTCGCGATCGCTGCGCAGCGCAGGCGGGACCAAGGCCCGCCGGAAAAAGGTCAATTGGTAGCCAAAGCGCCGCCCCTCGGCTGTGACCAGGTTGCCGGTATAGTACCACCACTCGGTCTGGTAGTCCAGGTGTGGGCCGTGGTCGGCGGGGAACTCCAGGTCGACTGGACCCTCGACGCGCAGGTAGCCAGCCGCTGGGCTGCCTCCGTCTCCATCAGTCAGGGCAACCAGGCGAGCCTGCACCTGCGGCTCCTGGCGCTGAACCACGAGAAGCGAGCACACCGCCCAGCAGGGCCAGCAGCCCGATGCCGATCAGAACCTTCAGCCAACGTTTGCATGATGGATCCTCACTCGTAGCGCAGCGCTTCGGCGGTGAGCATCTTGCCCATCTTGCGCGCCGGGTAGATGCCGGCCAGCAGGGCGGCGACCACGGCCACGGCCAGCGCCGTCAGGAAGGGCGCCGGGCTCGACCTGCATCTGCAGCGTCCAGCCGAAGGAGCGGCGGTTGATGATATAGATCAGGATCAGCGACAGGGCAAAGCCGGTGGGCATGGCCAGCAGGCCGGCGACGGCGCCCATCAGGCCGGTTTCGAGCATCACCAGGCCCCAGAGCTGGCGGGCGGTTAGACCCACAGCCCGCAGGATGCCCACCTCGCGCTGTTTCTCCAGCAGCAGCGACAGCAGGGCGCTGAGCACGCCGATAAAGGCGACCAGCGTGGCCAGCAATTGCAGCGCGCCGGTGATGGCAAAGGTGCGGTCAAAGATGACCAGCGCCTCGTCGCGCAGCGCCTGGTTGGGCCGGACAAAAAGGCGCTGCACCGGCGCCAGCGCATCGCCCAGTTCCCGGGCCACGGCGTCGGCGTCGGCGCCTGGCGCCAGGCGGATGGCCAGGGCGGTGAGTGCCTCGTCGTTCCAGAACTCGTCGATAGGTGTCCAACGACATGGAGATGGTGCCCCACTGGTCACATAGTCGTAGTAGATGCCGGCCACCGGAAGCTCGCGCGGGCCCTCGGCGGTGTAGAGCGTGACCGTGCCACCGCGGCGGGGCAGGCCGACCAGGTTGGCGTAGGGCTCGGAGACGACGACCGCGCCAGCCTGCATCGCCGCCCAGATCTCTTCGGGCGAGAGAGCCGTCGGAGAGGAAGGGCCGGTCACCAAAATCGGGATTGTAGACGCCAAAGACCGAGAACCGGACCGCCGGGCGATTCCACCGTCGCCGTTCGCAGCAGGTCCACGCGCTCGACGCCGGGCCAGGCCTCGACGATAGGCAGCACCGCCGGGTCCAGCGGCGTGGTGGCCTGGGTCGAGGTACGGCTGGGCGCCGAGACATAGACGTCGCCCTGCAGCACCTGGTCCAGCCAGGTGACCACCGTGGTGCGAAAGCTGCCGATCATCAGGCTCACGCCGATGGTCACCGATACGGCCACCATCAGCGCCGCCACGGCGACGGCCGTGCGGCTGATCGAGGTGACGACGTTGCGCGGGGCCATGCGGCCCAGCGCGCCCCAGATACGCCCCAGGGGCCGGGTCGCAATGCGCATCAGCAAGCGTGGTCACCAGGGGCGTCAGCGCGGCAAAGGCGACGACGATGGCCAGGGTGCCGGCAAAGCTGACCGTCAGGCTGCGGGTGGGGATGGCCAGCAGTCCCAGACCCAGGGCAGCCAGGACCAGGCTGCCGACGGCCACCCAGGCGACGGCGCGCCGGGCTTTGCCCTCCAGGCCGGAGCGGGAGAGGGCGACGCGCGGCGGCACCGAGGCCGCTTCCCAGGCCGGCGGCGCGGCGACCAGCACGGTGGCCAGGATGCCCAGCAGCGCGCCCTTGACCAGGCTGCTGGCTGGCGATCTCGATCTCCTGCACGGTGACGACGAAGTAGAGGTCGTTGATGGTCTGGGTCACCGCCTGCACCGCGCCCCGGCCCATGACGATGCCCAGGCCCAGGCCCAGGACGGCGCCCAGGACGCCGACGACGAGCGCCTCGCTGACGACCAGGGCAAAGACCTCGCGGCGGGTGACGCCCAGGCAGCGCAGCGTGCCAAAGAGCGGTCGGCGCTGGACCACCGAGAAGGTCATGGTGTTGTAGATCAGGAACAGGCCGACGACCAGGGCCAGCAGGCTGAGGGCCAGCAGGTTGAGGCGGAAGGCCGCCGTCATCTCTTCGATGGTGCCGGCGCGGGCCTCGACCCCCACGATCTGGGCGCCGGCCGGCAGCAGGGCGCGGAGCTCGTCAGCGACGGCCCCCTCGTCCCCGGGCAGGATCAGGTCGATGCGGTCCAGCCGGCCCAGGCGGCCGGTCAGTTCCTGGGCGGTGGCAATGTCGGCCAGGATCAGGCCGTCGAGGGTGCGGCGGCTGAGCTCGTCGGCCGGGGTCAGCAGCCCGGCCAGGAAGGCCTGGCGCGGGTAGCCGCCCACCTCCAGGCTCAGGCGGTCGCCCGGCGCCAGGCCATAGTAGGCGGCAGTGTCCGACGGCCAGCAGGACCGCGCCCGGCCGGGTGAGCAGGGCGGTCAGTTCTCCAGCGGGCGCCTCGCCTGCGCCCCAGAGATAGTTGCGGAAGGGCGCTTCGGCAAAGGGATCGACGCCCAGCAGTTGGAAGGGCCGGTCGCCGAGCTGCGGCGAATAGACATAGTCGGTGACGATCGGGGCGGCCGGGAATGCCGCCGGTGGCCAGCCCCTGGCGGCGCAGTGTCGACGTAGAGCGCCTTCGTCCAGCCCCTGCGGCCCGGCCGACGATCTGGTGGGTGGCCCGCCCGGCGACCGCGTCGGTGCTGTAGTCAAAGGCGCGGGTGGCGCTGGCGTTGGCCAGGTCCACGGCCACGGCCACGGCCACGCCCAGGGTGATGCCCAGGACCATCAGGGCGCTCTGCCAGGGGTGGCGCAGCAGGTAGCGCCAGCCGATGTTCCACAGCGTGCGCGAGGCAAAGGTGGCCGGTCTGCGCTCAGGCATCTTGCGTCCCGTTGACCAACTTGCCGTCGCGCAGGGTGAGGATCCGGTCGGCGTAGGCCGCCGCTTCGTCGCTGTGGGTGACCAGGATCAGGTTCTTGCCGTTCTGGCGGGTCAGGCGGTCCAGGAGGGCCATCACCTGCCGGCCGGTCTCCTCGTCCAGGTTGCCGGTCGGCTCGTCGGCCAGGACCAGCAGCGGGTCGTGGACCAGGGCGCGGGCGATGGCCACCCGCTGCTGCTCGCCGCCGGAGAGGCGGTCGGGAAAGGTGTCCCGCCGGTCGAGCAGGCCCACCGCCTCCAGCAGCGTTTCGGCCCGGTGGCGGGCCTCGCCATTGTCCACGCCAGCCAGCTCCAGCGGCAGGATCGACGTTCTCCCAGACGGTCAGCGTCGGGATGAGGTTAAAGAACTGGAAGATAAAGCCGATGTTGTGGCGGCGGAACAGGGTGCGCTGGCGCTCGTCCAGGGCGGTCAGCCTCTGGCCGTCCACCCAGATGTCTCCCCCGATCGACCAGGTCGATGCCGCTGATCAGGTTCAGCAGCGTGCTCTTGCCGCTGCCGCTCTTGCCCAGGATGGCCACGAACTCGCCCTGGGCGAACTCGGCATCGGCGCCGCGCAGCACGGTGCGGGTCCGGCCGCCCTCCTGGAAACTCTTGGACAGGCCGTCGAGGCGAATGAAATCGTGGTTCTCGTTCATCGACGTTCACAAGTCCAGCAGGCCACGATGGCCATCGCGGCAGGCGGCCAAGATCCGCTCAGCCGCCTCGTCGGGGCTCATGGCCCCAGCCGGCAGTTTGAAAGGCACCTTATCCCACAAGGGGGTATCCACGGCAGCCGGACGCACCAAAGTGACCCGGCGCTTGCGCTCCTCCTTGGCCAGGACCTCGACAAAGGCCTCGAGTCCGGCTTTGGCAGCCGCGTAGGCCGATAGGCGGGGCAGGCGCATCCGCTCGCTGATGGCGCCCAGGAAGATGAGGCTGGCGTCAGCCGCCAGTAGTGGTAGACTATGGTGCACGGTCAGGTAGGCGCCGACCAGATTGGCATCCAGGATGCGCTGCCAGGACTCGGGCGTCGCCTGGGCCACCTTGCTAGCGACGATGTCGCCCGCGGCGTAGATCCACAGGTCGATCTGATCCACCCTCTCACCGGCCTCCCCTACCGCGCCCTCTACGGCAGCTGCGTCGGAAAGGTCGACCTCGAATAGGTCGGACGTCACATCAGCTAGGCCCGTTGTGTGCCGGCCCAGGGCCAGCACTCGCCATCCCTCATTTCCAAGCTGGGAGGCCAGCGCCCGGCCAATGCCGCCGCCCGCGCCCCAGACCATCGCGTTCTTTTTCATGGTTTCTCTCCCCAATTAGCCAGGCCAGACAGGTTCGCGGACCTTGCCAAAAAACTCGATGGCCCGATCTCGCGCCCATCCGTGGTCCAGGATTGGGGCTGGATAGTCCAGCCCGATGATACAGTTAGTTCGGCGTTGGACATCCTCGGGCATGGTCCATGGCTCGTGGATGTAGTCAGCAGGCACGCCAGCCAGCTCGGGCAGCCAACGGCGCACGAAAACGCCTTCCGGATCGTACATACGGCCCTGCAGGCCCGGGTTCAGAATGCCCAGGTAGGGGGCCGGGCCACTGCCCGTGCCAGCCGCCCGCTGCCAGCCCTCGCTGTTCGATGCCGGGTCGCCATCCAGCAAATGCTGCATGAAGAACCGCTCGCCCCAACGCCAGTCAACCAGCAGGTCTTTGGACAGGAAGGAGGCCACAACCTGGCGCGCCCGGTTGTGCAACCATCCTGCCTGAACTAGCTGGCGCATGGCGGCATCCACCAGCGGATAGCCGGTCCGGCCCTGGGCCCAGGCATCGAACGCCGCCAGATCGTTTTCCCAGGGCACGTTGCGATACTCTTCACGGAATCCCTGGCTCCGGGCCCGAGGGCAGTGGTACGCCATCGAAATGGAAAACTCGCGCCGTATGAGTGCATCCAGCCAAAGCTCAGCGCTGTATCGCGCCTCCGCATCCGGGGCGGCGTCCATGGCACTGAGCACGCTTACCACTGCTTGGCGAGCAGAGACCATCCCCTGGTTTATGTATGGAGATAGCTCCGACGTACCCTCCACATCCAGCCGGTTCCGCATTTCGTCGTAGTGGTATATCGGCGCCAGGCGCTTGGGTTGATCCCCATCAACCCAGTCCACAAAGGCTTTCAATCGCCTTTGTGCCTCGGCTTCACCCGGCTGGAAGGGAACGAGTGAGGACAGCTCAGGAACCCTTGGAATTGGAAAGCTTAGAACATCGGGCGGTGGGGATAGCTGCGTTGGAGGCGGGAGCACGTCAAGCACCAGCGGCTGCGCCAGCGCCTTCCACGCCTTCCTGAAGGGGGTAAAGACGGTGTAGGGCAGCCCATCACCCTGACGCAGTGCATCCGGTGGATGGACGGTCAGACCCCGCGTAAGGTGAAGGGGCAAGGTCCTGGTCAGTTCGGCATCCCGCCTTCTGGTGTCAAGGGCATGCGCTGCTTCAGCAAAGATGGCGGTCGCTCCTATCTCACTCCACAGCGCAGCCAGCTCTTCTTGCGGCTCACCGCTGCGGACGATCAGCCGGCTGCCCCGGGAGCGCAGGTCGTTGTCTAGCCCTCGGAGACCGGCCAGCAGGAAGGCAAGCTTCTTATCATTCGAGTCTGGTCCGGCCAACACTTCCTCTTCAAGTATATACACAGGCACGACGCGATCGGCGTCTGCCAGGGCGGCAGCCAGGGCCTGATTGTCACTCAGGCGCAGGTCGCGACGTACCCACCAAAGCGCAGTCGTCGTCATAGCATGATCCAGCCTTCTAGGGTCTGAAGAACAATCACTTCTGATGGTCCTTTCCGCGCAGTTCAGAAATCGCAGCGATGGTCAGTGGTCCGATCGCGGCAACAGTGGCCAACAGACCCAACACAAAGATAAATGCATCGCTCATGTCCGCCCCCTCCACGCCAGTACAAAGGCGCCGAAGGCAAGAATCGAGGGCACCCAAATACCCACAAAGATGCCCTGCTCCTTCGAGCCAGTGAACCAAAGGAATGTCGACAGCAAAAAAGACATGCCAGCTGCTACAAGAATGCTATATCGGCTGATTCGCCACCACTTGTTCATTGCTTCCTACTCCTCTTCCTTTTTTGACTATTGCTGGACGCACCGCTTGCACCGCAGATTGCGGTGACCTGCGCTCCCATTTCCTGTTGCTGCGTTAAAGCCCGCAGAGACTACTAGTCTTTCTTCCATGCTCTAGCATCATAGCATATTGTCATAGTTTTGTCAAGTATTTGAAGAATTTTTTGCGTTAGAACTGCGTTAAACCTTGACAGGGACTGGACGTCGGGGCGCAGTGTCCACCAATTCCTCCCCATCAAGCGGTGGCCGCATACTCCACCTTGCGCAAAACTGGTCTATTCTAGCCTGCTTTCTGAAAGACCAAAGAAATTCGAGATTCCGGTCCCGATGAGATTCCGGGCGAAAGGAGCCAGTCAGTGGTGATCACAAAAGAGCAGCCAGTGGGAAAGCTGAGCAAAGATCTGGCCTGGGAGTGCGCCACATTGACCTAGTACGTGATGCACTCCTCATCATCACAGGTGCAGAGCACGAGTCGATGATCCAGGCGCTCAACCACACCAACGAAGATTTGGGGCACGCCGTCGCGCTATCCGACCAAATCGATTTCCTGAGGGGATGCCTGGCGGTAGAAGTAGAAAAGACTGAGACGTCGAGCGACAGCACCGAGATGCTCGAGGAGGATTTGGCAGGCGAGCTCAACGCGATTTCCCGCTTCAAGGAGCGGATCGCTGAGGCTGAGCCACTACAAGAGTAGGCACTCAGGCGTAACCTACAGGACATCTCGATCTTTGAGGAGGAACACGCCCGGGATCTTCTGACCACGCTTGGTACGTAGGCGATTTGCAGAAAACGAGACCACACCGGACTGATGCTGTCCCAACTCAACAGCCCCATTCAGTCCGGCAAGTCAACAGGATAAAGGAGGCCCGTGCCCCCAACACGGCAGCACAAGCGGCCAAGACAGGAAAAGAGGTGATTCTGCCGAGAAGCAGAATCACCTCTTTAAAAGAAGGAGAAGACCTAGTCTTTGATGCTGACCTCAGCCTGACGATTCCGGAGGAAAAAGCTTCCGGCTACCAAGGCCAGGCCCGCACCCAGGGCAGCCAGCAGCCAAGGGTTCGCGGTCTGACCACCAGTCGTCGGTAAGCTGGCTGGAGGAGCCGCGTCGTAGCTAGCATCTACGCTGGGCACCGCCGTCAGAGCTGGCTCACCACCGGCCAATCCCATGGCAAAGATGGTGTAAACATTCCCATCTTCTAGCATCACCCCAGGCACACTCAGGGCCACAGTTTCGGTCCCGGCCAGACGAGCTTCCAGATCATAGGTACCAGCGTCGACCGGCAGGTAATCGCCCGTGCCCTTGAATGGCACATTGGAGAAGAGTACAGGACCACCGTTCGCAACCGCGATGTCAACGGCTGGGGCATCGGGTGAGGCGTGGACAAAACGCACGTGAGCCTTGCCCGCTTCAGGGGCGCTGTTGTTGTCGATCAGGACCAGCGGCTCAATGCTCTCCAGCGTACCCACAGCGACGACCGTATAGTCGGTTTGAGCGGCCAGATCAAGGTCGGCATCGATGACAATCGGTTCCGTTGCGCCGGTAGGGGACACCTGGACGTTGTACGTACCAGCCTCGAGGGCGGCATAATCTGTGATACCCTTGAACGGGGCATTGCCAAATGCTACGCTGCCGTTAACCCAGACGTCGACTGCCGGGGCATCGGGTGAGGCGTGCACGACGCGCACGCGGGTTTCTTGACCCTGCGCGAAAGCACTAGTGGCCAGGACCAGACTGAGTACCAAGACGGCGGATACTGCAAACAAGCGTTTCATTTCTACCTCCAAGCAGATATGGTTTTTTGAAATTCTTGAGGCGAGTATAGCACAACAAGATTATTTTGTCAAGTATTTGCACATATTTCTTACAGCTTTCTAATGCTGTGGCAAGCTTAACTATCTAGTATCTGCAGAAATCAAATGATAGAGGAAGACTCTTGCTGATATCCCCCTGAGAACTGGCCTGCGAACAGCGCTACATCAGAGCCCCCCCTGGCTGCATCCTGCAACTTTGGGATCAAGGGGCGCGGCACAGTGTTTTGTCTGGGTATGCCTTAGCTAGGAGGCCAGGGCCGCCTTGACACGCTCCGGCGTCATGGGCAGGCGCCGGAGCCGGACGCCTGTCAGAGCAAAAAGTGCATTGCCAATGGCAGGGGCAATCGGGCCGATGGATGGCTCACCAAGGCCTCGTGGTTTCCCATCGGGTGCATCAAGCAGGATCGTTTCCACATCAGGCGCATCAGCCATTCTGATCAGCGGATAGCGGTCAAAGTTCCCCGCTTGCACCCGGCCATCCTTGACGGTGATCTCTTCCAAGAGCGCAGCGCTGGTTCCCATCACGATAGAGCCCTCGATCTGGGCCGCGGCACCATCAGGATTGATGGTGCGCCCGGCATCCACGGCAGCCACCACCTGGTGAACGCGAATCTGGCCCGAGTCCCGGTCCAGCGACACCTGGGCCACCTCCGCGACTACGGTGCCACCATCGTTGCTACAGGCAATGCCCTGCGCTCGACCCTCGGGCTGGCCTTCTCCCCAGCCGGCCCGTTCCGCGGCTGCTTTCAGGACAGCGCCCATGCGCTGTCCCAACGCATCCTCCGGCAAGTGCGCCAGGCGGAAGAGCAGAGGATCCACACCAGCCTCATGCGCCAGTTCATCGACAAAGCTCTCGAGGGCAAAGACATTGGCCATCAGACCCAGACCGCGCCAGGAACCGGTAGGGATCGGCATGGGCCGTCTCCAGGCTGTCGTGTCCCGGTGGGCGATATCATAGAGGATCTGGGCGCCGCGTGTGGAACCAAAATCGAAACCCAGCACCTTGCCAACCGGGCCGGGAAAGCCACCCAAAAGGGCATCTCCGCTGGCCTGCTCATGCCGCAGAGCGGCGATCCGCCCCTGACCGTCGAGGACAGCACTCAGTTGGTGGTGTGTGAGAGGGCGCACAAAACCATCGCGCATCTCCTCAGAACGATCCCAGCCAACATGTACGGGAGCGGCCACCGCCCTAGAGAGCCGGGCAGCCTCGACAGCAGGGCTGGGCACTGGCGCGAGTTCGATTTTTCTCCCAAAGCCTCCGCCCAGGTACATCGGGATGATCTCGATCTGCTCAGGCTCCAGGTCCAGGGCCGCGGCTACCTCCCGACGGGAGGTGATTTCGAACTGGGTGGAGGTCCACACCCGACCTCTTTCCGGACCCACGATGGCCAGGGCGGCCTGGGGCTCCATGGGGGCGTGCGTAGCCATGCCGCTGCGATACTCCGCCGTGATAGGTGTGCCGCGGCTCAGAAGGGAAGCTGCATCCCCCTCCCGCTGGATATTCACCCCGCCACGACCACCAACAGTGACCTGCTCTTCCAGTTCTTCCTGCTGCCAAAGGTAACCCTGGTCCCATTCGACCTCCAGGGCATTGCGGGCTGCCCAGGCCTGGAGGCGCGACTCTGCCACCACGCCGGCAAAGCCGTCCTCGATCACGACCTCGATGACGCCGGGCATACTTGCTGCTTCGCCGGGCCGGGCTGACAGCATCTCCGCACCTATCGTCGGCCGGTGGACGGCAGCTCCATAGAGCACCCCCTCGGCACGAGCGTCGTAGCCAAAGACGGCCTCGCCCGTAATCTTGCTGGGCAGGTCGACGCGGGGCAGAGACTGGCCAATGTACCATTGCTCGCTTGCTGGCTTGAGCGGGACGTCTCCTTCTGGAACCTGCCACATTACATCCTTCCCTACTAGCTCCCCATAGGTCACACCGACCTGGGGATCAGAGATCAGCTCTATGGCGCCTTGCCGGGCCACCAGGTTTTCTAGAGGCTGGTTCAGCTTGCGTGCGGCCTCGGCGCGCAGCATTTCGCGCAGTGTAGCCGCCGCCTGGCGCAGCGGATCGTAGAGGGTTGTCACCGACATACTGCCGCTTGTGCCGCGAAAGCTCTCGTCGGCCTGGCTGGTGCTTGCGTGCCGGACCTCCAACTGATCCCAGGCGATCTCCAACTCATCGGCTGCGATCTGCGCCAGGGCGGTGTGAATGCCCTGCCCCATCTCCGCCTTGGGCACATTGAGCAGGACACGACCTTCAGGATAGACCTCGAACCAGAGCAAGGGATCGAGGGTGCCCGAGGCAAAACCACCCGCATCCCCCTCGGTCAGCCCAGCCGCGGCTCGCCGCAGATGTGGCAAGCCCATGGGGATGCCCAGGGCTAGTGCGGCGCCAGTCGTCGCCATCCCAACCAAGAATCCACGCCGGCTGATGTACCACTTGCGCTCGTCTTTGTCCGCAAGCTCACTGGTCTGCTGGCCCTGCCGATCGCTCACATTGCACCCCCACTCGAGGCTGGTTCCTCCGCAGTTGTCATCTCGGCGGCCGCGCGACCAACCGCCCGCTTGATGCGGCCGTAGGCGCCACAACGGCAATAGTTGGCACTCATGCCCGCAACGACCTCCTCTTCTGTGGGATTCGGATTGCCTTCCAGCAGTGCGACTGCCCTCATCATCTGGCCGCTCATGCACCAACCGCACTGCTGTACCTGCTCATCCAGAAATGCCTGCTGCACCGGATGAAGCTCCCCGTCGCTGGCCAATCCCTCGATGGTCCGGATGGCTTTGCCCTCGGCTGAGGACAGTGTGGTGATGCACGAGCGTACCACCTTGCCATCCAAGTGCACTTCGCAGGAACCGCAGATCCCCACACCGCATCCGAATTTGGTACCTGTCAGTCCCAACTCGTCGCGCAGAACCCATAACAACGGGCGGTCAGGCTCCTTTTCTACTTGATAGGTAGTGCCATTGACCATAATTTCCACAGAACGCCCTCCCTTTTGGCGATACACGCCAGATGTAGGACTTTGGCCGCCTTCCATCACAGAATGCCAGCGCTCACGGCGATACCCACACCGAGCAACAAGCCCACAAGAATGCCAGTCAGCGCGCCCAGCACAGAGCCCAGGCTCACACCTACGGCACGCTGCAAACATCCCCTGCCTTCTTCCATCGTATGCTCTCCTCGAGGCGCCGCCCAACGCAGCGATGATACCCGGCTCCCAGTCGTCCCATGCCCCCACCCATGGGCCCATGAGAACCAGGACACTTTGTCACCTAATCATCCTTTTTCCTACACCACTCTAGCAGTTCCGCCCGAGGACAGGATTTGCCCATCGAAGCTAGTCGAGCCCATCTTGACCTTGATTGAGTTCGTCCAGCACAGCCAGGATCTCAGCATTCGGTGGAATGTCCGACATGGAGCCGCCATAGTGCACGTAACTTACCTGGCCCGACTTGTCAATGACCATCAGGGCCGGCATACGACCCCAACTCAGCAGCTTCACCTCCTGCCCATAGCGCTTTGCTACGGTGTGGGTCGGATCGGCCAGCCCTACGAAGGGTAGTTCCTCTTTTTGCCAGTAGTCCACAAAAGCCTTCTCGCTGTCAGGGCCTACGACTACAACTTCAGCACCGCGCTCGACAAACTTCTGATAGTCTTGGCGCAACTGCGCCATGTGCCTACGGCAATACATTCACATGAACCCACGGGCGAACACCAGGACCACGTGCCTGTTCCTGTGATAGTCAGAGAGCGTCACGCTCCGGCCCCGCGTATCCTTCAGCGTAAAATCGGGCGGGGTAGTCTTCTCTCGAACTCTGGCCATGTTCAGTTTCCTCCCAACTCGCTAGGATGCCAAGGGTGGCCACGTGCCCTAGGGGCCTTGGCGCTGCCAGCTTATCACGGACTCGGTCGCGCCTCCAGCATCACTTCAACGGCCTGTTCCACTCCAGCGCGCACAATCCCCAGCGTCACGAGCTGTCCGACTTTCTTCTCAGCCAGGTAGGTAATCAGATCGTCCATGTCCCGGATGGCTTGGCCATCGAGCCTTACGATGATGTCACCTCCTGTGGAAGGAGAGGCATCTTCGGACTCGAGCTGCTTGTCAGCGCCACGCAAACCCGCCTTGGCGGCTGGACCATCCGTGACAATACCTCCCAGGATCACACCTCGGTCGACGGACAACTCCAGGGCTTCGGCCAGACGCGGCGTCACGGACTGACCCGTGATCCCCAACCACGGGTCCGAGTACAATCCGCTCGTGATGAGTTCCGGCACAACTCGCTTCACAGTATTCACCGGGACGGCAAAGCCGATCCCTGCATTGCTCCCGCTGGATGAGTAGATGAGCGTGTTTACGCCAATAACCTGGCCTCGAGAGTCCAATAGCGGTCCACCGGAGCTGCCGGGGTTGATGGCCGCGTCAGTCTGTATGAGCTTGGGCAGCGAAAACCCGCTATCCTGGCGCACGACACGCCCAAGGGCACTGACGATGCCTGTGGTCATGGTCTGCTCAAAACCAAAGGGGTTCCCGACGGCGATGGCCCTCTGCCCAACACGAAGCGAAGACGAATCTCCCAGTTGAACCGGCTTCAGGAGCCCATCGGCTGCGGGCACCTTGAGCACCGCCAGGTCGCTATCTGCATCGGTCCCTACGATCTCTGCTTCCACGATCGTGTCATCGGAAAAACGAACCAGGATCTGCTCTGCGTTCTCCACCACATGGTTGTTAGTCACAACATGTCCTTCGGAGTCGAGTACAAAACCTGAGCCGCTGCCGCCCCCCCGCTGTGTCCTGACGGCGATATTCACGACCGAGGCGCCCACTCTCTCATAGAGCTGAATGAGCAATTGCTCCTCAGCGGCCGCCAAGCTCAACAGATCCGCCTCCAGCGGAGAAAGCCGGTCCACAGCCGGCGCGGAGGATACTTTCAGTATCTCGGGAACTGACCCTCTGTCAGCGTCCGCCGTACGAACAAATCGGGATTGAGTCGCCTCAAGGCCTGCAACTATGTCCCCGCCGAAGAGGACCAATACCAGAAGGCCTAGGACCCAGATGAACAGCCTTTCTCTTGATATCATGCTTCCTCCTATCGTTGCACCTGGAAAAGGTCTTTCGCCGTGGCTCAATCTGGGCGAGGGACCTTCTTGACCAGATGTGAATTGGTGATTCACCTAGGATTCATGATATCATATTGCACAACTTTTGTCAACTATTTGGCTGGATTTTTCTGTTAAGACTGCATAAGAACAGGCACTTCTCAGGTGACACATCATATCCGCTGGGAAGGCATCAAGGCTGGCTGGTACCCTGGCGCCCTGCCTCCAGGAGCACCTCACGTCGCCGGCGGTAGGCGACAATAGGCTGGTCGGCCTGGATGAGTCGCTCTCCAATGCGCAAGCCGGAGGCCTGGGGTTGGTGGGTCACGACAATCCGCCGATCTTGGTGGGCAATGTAGCGGTTATAGGGCAGCGCAAGCCAGGCGATCAGATCGCGCAACAGAGGCAGGGTCACGAACCGCTGGCAGTAGCGCAGGTATAGGAGCGTGTGACTCTCATCGACAGGCACAAAGGCGCCGATGATACGCATATCGGACTGAATATAGTTCTGCCATAGATTGGGGAACAGGAACTCTAGCTTGTACTCACGGGCAGGATCAGGCACAGGTACCTGGCTTGGCCTTCGGGGTGACGTACCATCATCAACCCGGTTGTAGGCATAGATATAGAACAGATCATCATCCATCCATTGTAGCCCGGGCCCATCGACCAGGGTACGATTGCCGCGACCGATCGTATTGTAGTGCAGGAACGGCACATGGGCAACGTCAAGCTGGTTCTCAATGACCCGGCTGTAGTGGGCGTCCCAGGGGTCATAGATAGTACGGTAGGTAAAGGTATCATCCATATCATCGAAGAAGCGGGGCGGTGGCAGCTCATCGGGTGGGCTCTGGCCCCACCAGACCCAGATGAAGCCATGGGCCTCGTGGGTCGGGTAGCTGTGAGCCCGAAACACCTTGGGCACAGACGCAACCCGCCCGTTGGCGGGGATAAGCGTGCATCGTCCTGAAGCATCGTACTCGAAGCCATGGAAAGGGCACTGCAGATGTCCCTCGATGACCTGCCCCTCGCTGAGCGCCACGCCACGATGGGGACACCGGTTAAGCAAGCAACTGACCTGGCCTGCTGTATCCCGCCAAAAGACCATCTTCTCGCCCATGCGGGTGACTCCGACAGGTGTCTCTTTGACCTGTCTGGATTCCATCAGAACATACCATTGATTGGGGATCATTGCCTTCCTCCTTCGCGTCAAGAACCTCGCTAGACCAGCTCACGGAGGATATTCAATCCTGAACACTGCTTACTGGCCTTCACTTTTCCTGCACATATCCATAGTGGACAAAGTCATCCCGGCTCCGCCGGCCTTTGAGATAGGTTACAGCAACCACCAAGATGCCAAAGACCACGAACCCCCAATCTCTTTCCACCAAGTGAAGAACAATGGGGATGAACCAGAACCACAGGCTCTTGAGCCGCACATTTACCCTAGCCAGGAGAAAACACAGGACAGTGATTGCCCCCAGTATCAGGAAGGAGGGCAAAGAGACCAGGGCAATGCTCCACATGAGCATGGTCGAGCCGCGCCCTCCCTGGCCGCGAAGGAAGACGGAGTAGTTTGTGCCCACATATGCGGCAAAGATAGCCAAGAGCTTGGCATCGTCCTGCCCTGAGAACAGAAACTCCGCAAGTCCCACGCAGACCAGAGCCTTGGAGACCTCGCCAAGCAGCGTAAGAACCACGACGAGCAGTCCGCCAGTGCGAAAGGCGTTGATGACGCCTACGTTGCCGGTCCCTTCCTGGGTGAGGCTTCGTCGCCTAAACAGATAGGTTGCCAAGTAGGCGAAAGGGATGGCACCGTAAGTATACGCGACGAGAGCCAACAAGGCCAGGCCCAAAGCTTGTACGGTACCAGTAGCTATCCAGATCTCAGTATCACCCATAACCCACGCTGCAGCGCGCCACTGCTTCTTTCCTCGAGGCTGAAAACCGCGTCAACGGACGCTTGTCAGAGGCTGCCTAGCCTTTCAGCCCAGTTACAGTGATGCCCTTGATGAACTGCTTCTGGGCCAGGAAAAAGACAATGACGACCGGCAGCATGGTCACCAGCGAGGCAGCCATCAGATAGGCCCAGCGCACGTCGTAGCTGCTGCGAAAGAAGCTGAGCCCCAGCGAGACCGTGTACTTGGACTGGTCGTGCAGGTAGATGAGCGGCGGCAGAAAGTCGTTCCAGGCCGCCTGAAAGGTGAAAGATCGGCCACCGTGGCCAGCGCGGGCCGGGAGATGGGCAGGATGACGTGCCAGAGGATCTGCAAGGTATTGGCACCGTCGACCCGGGCGGCGTCCTCCAGCTCCGGCGGCAGTGTCAGGAAGAACTGCCGCATCAAAAAGATGTAGAACGGGCTGCCGAAAAAGGCTGGCACGATCAGGGGCAGGAATGTGTTGACCCAGCCCACCGTCTTGAAGCCGATGTAGATGGGGATCATGGTCACCGGATAGGGCAGCATCATGGTCGCCAGCAGCACCACGAACAGCAGGTTCTTGCCCGGCGCCCGCAGCCGGGCAAAGGCATAGGCCACCACCGTGCAGGAAAGCACGTGGCCGACGATGATCATCACGGCAATGAACAGCGTGTTGAGGCTGTAGCGCCCAAAGGGCACGTAGGTCAGCGCCTCGGGATAGTTGGACCACGTGACTGGATCCGGCAGCCAGCGGGGCGGGAACTCCAGCACCTGGTAGTTGGGCTTGAGCGACGACGAGATCATCCAGAAGAGGGGCAGCAGGAAAAGCAGGGCGACAAGGATGGCCAGCGCGTAACCTACGATGGTCCCCAGCCGCTGGCGCGCCTGTTGCCCAACGAGAAGCTCCCGGGTCTGTGCGGCAAACCTCACCGCCCCCCTCCCTCATAGTAGACCCAGCGGTCGGCGGAGCGCACGATCAACAAGGTCAGCACCAGGATGATCAGGAACAGAACCCAGGCCAGCGCCGAGGCATAGCCCATGTTGAAGTACTGGAAGGCCTGGCGGAAGAGGTAGAGCACGTAGAACAGGGTCGAATCGAGCGGCCCGCCGTCGGTGGCCACAAAGGCGCTGGTGAAGGTCTGGAAGGTGCTGATGATGCTCAGCACCAGGTTGAAAAAGATGGTGGGCGTCAGCATGGGCAGGGTGATCCTCCAGAACGACTGCCAGGTACCCGCCCCATCGATGGCGGCTGCCTCGTAGAGGTGCTGGGGAATGCCCTGCAGGCTGGCCAGGTAGATGACCATGGTCCGACCCAGCCCCCACAGGCTCATCATCAGCAGGGCCGGCAGCGCCCACTCGGGATCGGCCAGCCAGCGCGGTCCCTGGATGCCCACGTAGGAGAGCAGCGTGTTGATCAGGCCCACGTCGGGATGCAGGATCCACATCCACAGCACGACAAAGGCCACACCGGGCAGTACGGAGGGCAGGTAGTAGATCGTGCGAAAAACGCCGACGAAACCGCAGCTTCTGGTTCATCAGCAGGGCCAGCACCAGCCCGCCGACCAGCTCCAGCGGCACATAGACCAAGGTGTAGATGGCCGTCACCTTGAGCGACTGCCAGAAGAGGGGATCGCGGGTGAACATCTTTTCATAGTTGTGCAACCCAACGAACTTGGCCGGGCTCAGCAGATCCCAGCGGGTGAAACTGATGAACAGCGAAGCGATCATCGGCCCCAGGACAAAGAGCAGAAGACCCAGCAGCCAGGGCGAGATCAGGAGATAGAAGGTCAGCGCCTCCCGTCGGGCCAGGCTAAGCCTCTGCCAACGGTGAGCGAGGCCGTGTCTGGGATGCAGTCGC
The DNA here is from genome assembly GCA_963700285.1 of uncultured Chloroflexia bacterium. GTDB lineage: Bacteria > Chloroflexota > Anaerolineae > JAAYZQ01 > JAAYZQ01 > CAWANP01. The sequence continues at coordinate 732,257 of CAVOXA010000014.1, forward strand.
GCATCTACTGCCATGAGGCTACCTCGCTATTGATGGGGGGAGAGTCTGCCTCTCCCCCCTGAGGCCAAGACACGTACCTATTCGGACAGCTTTTCATCCAGCGCCGCCTGCGCCTCCTGGGCCGCTTGCTGCATCACCTCGGCCACATCGGCCTCCGGATCGATCAGCACGGTCTCCAGCGCCTTGCGCAGGGCCGGATCGGCCGTCTCGCCCCAGTAGGGCGTAAAGACGTAGGCCCGCGGCGCCAGATGATCCAGCTCGCTGATCCACACGCCCTCGATGGGATCCTCCGTCAGGCCTGCTTCCTCGGCAACCGAGGCGACCGGCGGGATGGCCCAGTCCTTCCACACCTCCGAACCCTCCTCGCCGGTGTAGAAACTCAGGAAGCGCCACGCTGCCTCGGGGTGCTTGGTGCCGCTAAAGATGCCAAATCCACCCCAGAAAAGGATGTTGGCCCGCTCCTCGCCGGCCGGCACACCCACCACGCCCAGATCGACGTTGGGGTTGTCCTTGTAACCCGCTTGCGGCCAGCGGCCAAAGAGGCGCATGGCGGCCTGGCCGTTGTCAAACTCGGCGTTGCCGCCAGCCCACAGCGAAAAGTCCGCGGGCGGCGGGGCGACCTTGTGCACGTTGTACAGGTCGGCAAAGAACTGCACAGCCTCGATGGTCTCCGGCGAGTCCATATAGCCGACGAACTGCGTGCCATCCTCGCTGATGAGCTGCCCCCCGCGGCGGCGATCCAGTACTCAAAGCCCGTCGTCCAGTTGGCCGTCAGTTGGATGCCCCAGATGTCGGTCTTGCCGTCGCCGTCGGTGTCCAGGGTCAGGGCTTGGGCCTTCTCCAGCAGGTCGTCCCAGGTCCAGCCCTCCTGCGGGTACTCGACGCCATACTCGTCAAAGATCTTTTTGTTGTAGTAGACGCCCAGCGGCGTAAAGTCCTTGGGCAGCATCCACTGCTGGCCCTCCCACTGGCCCGGCTCCAGGACGCCGGGCAGGTAGATGCTCGTGTCCAGCGGATAGTCGCCGTCGATGAAGTCGTCCAGCGGAAGAAAGGCCCCCTTGTCGACGAACATGGGCACTGCATCGTCGCCGATCTGCATGATGTCCGGGGCATCACCGGCGGCGATCTGGGTCAGCAGCCGCGTGTAGTAGTCCCGGCCGGACACCGCCTCGAGCTGGACCAGGATGTCGGGGTTTTCCTCCTCGAACCTGGCAATGATCTCCTGGTGCGGGTTCAGTCCTTCGCCACTGTCGCCCGTGCCGACGCGCAGGATCATCTTGGCTCTCCTCGGATGGATCCCCTACGGGCTCGGGAGTGGCGGTGACGACCTTTTCCACCTCTACCACCTTGGTCACTTCTTTCTCGACCACTTTGGGAGTGCCTTCGACAATGACCGTTTCTTGTACTGTCTCCATGACGACTTGGGTGACGACTTTTTCAACCTCGACAGTCTCTACAATGACCTCGGGCTCGGGCGCCGGGCCGCAGGCCGACAGCAATACGAGTACCACCAGCAAGACACTGACAAACAGTCTGGCTCTTTTCATTTCTCTTCTCTCCTAATCTTTTTTCGAAAGGTCATGGTTAGCGATGCATCAGATTTGGTTCTAGGTGTCTACCTCCTTTCGTCGCTGCTCCCCCAGCCTTCTGAGGATCAGATTGTACAGCAAGAAGAGTTCACTGCCGGCACATTCAACCCCGGCCGAACTGAGAGTTACCCAGATCTCTGTCTCGCCAATGCCCAAGTCTTTGCAGATGAGCCTGGCCTGATGCCACGTGGGTAACCAGACCAGCTTTTCCACCATGTTCTCCACCGTTCCAAGCCTTCTGAGAAAGTGCCCAAGATTCAGGATGAAGTAGATCCGGTCTGGAAACGGAGAGGGCGCCGCGATGACCTCCCTTTCGTCCCACACGAAGCAGCCCACCTGCGGACGCCAGAGGAGCCCTGCCTCTTTGAGGCGTCTGGCCGCGAGGCGCAGATCTTGGCCGAATGGGATCGGTGCCAGATCGACGTCGCTGCGGAATGGCGTTGGTCTCATGTCAGACTCCCAATCCTTGCTCAAGCACCAGCCGCCTCTCTGCGGCTCTTTTGAGCTAGGAGACAGGCTTTTGCCAGTGTCGACTCGTTTGCTACGGCCCAGTCAGCCAGTTTCAGGATCTCGGGCAATGCGCTCGGTGCGGCTTCACAACTGAGTAGTGACCCCAATGGCGGATCGAGAGCGGCACACAACCAGATGGTTCGGATCAGATCAGGCAATGCCTGGATCTCTGACCACGCGAGAGGCACAACCTCCTGGTAAGCGGAAAGAAAGCTCATGACCTGCTCCATGTTCAGTACGCCGGTATAGACAATGTGCTTCAAACCGAGCCCAGGATCGGTGCAGAAAGCAATAATTGCCTCAGCCACTTCCATGGCCCTCGAGGACCAGTGAGCCAGATCATAGTCGACCACACCGACAATCTGATTGCCCTGATAGATCAGATTCGCCCCGTGGTAGTCTCCGTGGATCACCAACTCTGGCAATTTCGGGAGCGTAAGATAGCGGTTCCGAAGGTCTTGAACGTGTTCCTTCAGATGCGATATCAGCACTTCGAGCTCGGACGGCATGGAACACGGCCAACACTTCAAGAGTTCTTTCAAGATGCGAGCAAGCGCATCATATCCATAGCGTTCCTCAGCCCTGTGAAACGCCTGGTAATCAAATTTCTGGACAGCATTGTGATAGAAGCCCAGCATACGCGCAGAGGCGCTCAGCTGACACGGTCTTGCTCCGTCAAAAGGATCCCCGGGAACAAATACCTGCATTTCATAGACCTCCCCCGCATGCTCCAGGAAGGTGCTATGGTGACAAGTAAGAACCAGGGCCGGGGCCGGGAACCCCACACTGCGTAGGTGCTGGACTAGGGCGTGTTGCGCTAGAAGCAGAGATGGCTGGCGCAGTCCGGCGTGCCGACGCTTGAGTATGTACTGACCCTTCTCGGTTTCAAGCAACCACTTGTCATTCACATAGCCCCGCTTGATAGGGGCATAGTAGCTATGCGTGCCCATGCCATACTGGGCCAAAACAACTCCGATATCCGACTCGGTGAGGGTTCCGTACATACTCACGTTTAGGTAGGGCCTTGTGGCGCTGGGCGCTCCAACATCTTTTTGTAGATGTTCTTAAAGCGGGCAGGCCCATACAGCTCATAGAGACCGCGAGAACAGCCAGACTGACAAACGGGCACGAGCACAATATCCTGATCGTCCAATGACACCCTTTCTGCAAGCCCCAATAGATAAATTATACTCTACGCCTATGCAATGTCAAGCCACTGGAAAGAACCTCGGGCCTGGTACCGATCGCCACTTCTTGGTGGCATCGGCCGGCCTCGGGAGAGAATCTAGGCGATGGGCATAAGGGGCCTTTCGGCTCGAGTCCCACCGCCGCTTCGGGTTCACAGACGGCTGCCGTAAACTTTCAGAACCTGCATGCTGCCTAGATCGAATCCCATTCTCAAATTGCCCCCGCGTTGCTTTTCCAAAGGGTGTATGCTATCATCAAGAGGACATCTGATAAGGCAAGTAATTTCCAACCGGTACAGGCATGATCACCGAAAACGTGAGGTAGATGGATGAGAGTAATGCTGATTCAGCCGCCCATGTTCCATCTGCGGATGCAGCTTTCCCCGAACCTGGGGCTCGCCTACATTGCAGCCGTTCTGGAGCGGGACGGCTTCGAGGTGCAGGTCCTCGATGCGGCCGCTGAGAACCTGGATTTGGATGCTATCATCGAGCGCGTGCGGGCGTTCCATCCTGCCGTAATTGGTGCTGGCGGGCAAACGCCCGTCAGCCCGCGTTCCATGGTCATCTTTACTCGCGCCAAGCGAGAAATAGATGAAGCCATCGTTACAGTCGCAGGTGGACCCCATTTTTCGTTTACCGACCAGGAATCCTTTGCCGAGTGCCCGGAGCTGGATGTCATCGTGCGCGGCGAGGGTGAAGAGACCATGAGCCATCTCTGCGCAAAGATTGCGGCCGGCGAGACGCTGGACGAGGTAGACGGTATTACCTGGCGGAACGGAGATGGAAAAGTCATACGCAACTCCGATCGCCCGCCCCTCGACGATATCGACTCCCTCCCCTTTCCAGCGTGGCATCTGTTTCCGGTGCACAAATACCACTGGGTAGGCAATAGGCTCCTTGCTACATCTTCGTCGCGTGGATGTCCCTATCACTGCCCATATTGTATCACCTGGAAAGTACACAAAGGTGTCAGGCACAGAAACCCAGTCAAGATCGTTGAAGAGATGGTATGGGCGAAAAAGAACTTTGGCCATGACACTTTCTTCTTTCAGGATGATGCCTCCTTTCTCGTGCGTGGGCAGATGGAGGGATTCCTGGATGCGTTGGAAAGGTGCGGAGAGAAGTTGTTCTGGTATTATGAAACGCGAGAGGACGTCTTTCTCAGCTTCCGTGATCTCTGGAAACGCATGAAAAGGAACGGCCTCTTCAAGATCGTGTTCGGGCTGGAGTCCCCGGATCCCCAAAAAAGGGAACTCTTTGGGAAAAAGGGATACGATCCCGACTCTGTCGAATCCATGCTTCGCGTGCTGGAAAAAGAACTCGATGTCATGGTATCTGTGTACCTTCTCTTCGGCGTGCTTGAAGATACCGAGGCATCAATGGATGCCACGTTGGCGTACGCAAGGCATCTGTATCCGGACCTCTGTTCGTTTGTTGTGGGGTCCATGGCGGTTCCCTTTCCGGGGACCGACATGTTTGTCAATCTGAACAAAGAGGGCCTGATCAGCAGCTACGACTGGAAGGAATATGGTTTTGGCAAATCGGTGATCAAGTCCTCCATTCCCCCAGAAAAGCTGCAGGATACTTTCAGCGGATTCTGGATCCGCACTTACGTGCGGCCCAAGGCTCTGCTCAAGCAAGTACAACTGCTCCTTTCCCGAAACCGTTTCAGACGCGCGATGGCGAAGCAATACATTGTGATGGCGGTTGAGATGATCTCGGATGTCAAGAGAATGAAAGGTGAGACTAAGGATGAATTCTAGCTCAGAAAGGCGCAGCCCTTAGAAGACAGTCACTATGCGCCTTATCAGCCCCTGAGGCGCACAGGGAGCAGCCATACCGTAAGCACCAGGAGTGCAGTCGTGAGCCTGTAGCGCCCGAACCTGCGGGCCGGTACCTTTTGAGTTCTTCTCCGCCTTGCTGGGCAGATTCATAGTGAAACTGCTGTCCGACCGCTGCTACGCTGCCATCCTCGATACCAAAGCCCCGTCGATTGATTTGACCTTCGACACGGCAGATGGCCCTGCGCGTCTCGCAAACGTGCGAGCCCTGATGCATCTGCCTCAAGCGAGTGTTTGGGAACCAGCATAGGGCCATCCTCCGCGAGCGCAATCCCTAGAAGGGGATGTCCATCGCGCCGGCAAATGACTTGCGCAGTAGCGTATCCCAGAAGACTATCCGTTCGCCTACGAGGGTAAATCCCACGGGCTTGTCCTTGACCTGCACGGATTCCATCATTGCGTAGCGTTGTTTGGCAATTATTTGCTCATCTTCATTTGGTAAGGTTCCGACACGACGGACCGCAGTCCAATTACTCAGTCTAGGGAGGTCACCGATTAGCGTTGCTCCAAGGCCATGGCTAAGATCGCCGCGTCCGAACCTTGAGCGCGATGACAGCCAGCGCATAGGTGAATCCAGCCAGTACCAGACAGGCAAGCAGCCCCTTCCACATTGCTGCAGCGTCCCAGCCGGTGTTGAGTAGTGCCCGCATCGCTTGGAGCACATACGTGATTGGGTTCAAGGCTGCTGCAATCCTGAGCCAACCATCGAGTAGCTCGATTGGCACAAAGGTTGGTGCTAGAAATGTCAGGGGAACAAAAACAAAGGTAGCACCTTCTGTAACTGCTGCGCTGCCACTGCCCAGAGCCGCAGACACCGTGAACCCGGCGAACCCAGTGCCAAGAAGAACAGAGAGGACCACAACAAACAGCAAGCCAGCCCAGCCAGTCGCCGGATCCAACCCGAGCAGAAGGCCAACGACAAGCACAGCGCTGGCCTGCAGACCCAATATCACGGCTCCAGCCAGGATTGGACTCAGAAGCAGGACGCCGCGACTCACTGGTGTGATCAGGAGTTTGTCAAAGTAGCCACGTTCCAAATCGCGTACCAAGTTCTGGGATGCAATGCCCGCTCCTGCCACCGAAGACGTGACGATAGAAAGGGGCAGGATAAAGCCAAGGTAGTCGCCCTCCATACTTGGAATGAAACCGGCCGCCTTGCCCAACGTCGACTCGTAGATGATCAAAAAGAAGACACTTATGGCTATAGGTGGTAGCAAGGCTTCTGGCGTGCGAAAGATCGTGACCAGGTTGCGCCGCAACAGTAGGAGCAGTTGGCAAGGGAACGAGAGTCGATTCCCTCCTCTACTGCTATGCCACGCCGAACCATCTGCCTCATGAGTCACGAGACATGAACCTCCGTGTCCGCCCCGTCCCCAGACTTTGATCCTCTGGCCGTGGACATCTCCAGCGTCTGCAACCGATGGCCGGTCACTGCAAGGAACACGTCGTCAAGCGTTGGCTGGGTTAAGGTCAGCGAAATCGTCGGTACCGCCGCCTGTTGAAGCCGGTTCAACACGGACGGGATTGCCGCAGCAGCGTGGCTCAGATACAGACGGACCATTTCGCGATCCAACTGGATACGATCGCCCATGCCAGCCAGTACAGACATCGCTTCTTCAGCCATCTGTCGCGTATCAAACAAGAGGTTCAGCGATTCGCTGCCCACAGACGCCTTTAGTATAGCAGGTGAACCCTCGGCCGCGATCTTGCCTTGGTCGATGATCACCACCCTGTCGGCCAGCTCGTCTGCCTCCTCCATATATTGGGTTGTGAGAAAGATCGTGATCCCCAGCTGCGCGTTCAGCCTTCTGATTTCCTGCCACATATCTCTTCGGCTTGCCGGGTCCAGGCCCGTAGTCGGTTCGTCTAGGAAAAGGACCTCCGGCTCATGAACCAGTGCCATGGCCAGGTCCAAGCGCCGCCGCATTCCAACACTTAAGGTACCAGTCCGGCGACCCACCTCCTCAGCCAGTCTGATCAACTGGATCAGTTCTTGCGCGCGCGTTTTGGCGTCTAAGCGGTTGGCGCCAAAAAGCTGACCCTGCAACGTAAGAAGCTCCAATGGCTTCATGAGCGGATCGATACCGATCTCCTGCAGCGCCACGCCGAGGATTCGACGCACGGATTCTGCCTCTGACACCACATCAAAACCGCAGACTGTAGCACGCCCATGCGTAGGCAGCGCCAGCGTGGTCAGGATCTTGATGGTTGTACTCTTGCCTGCCCCGTTGGGACCAAGAAAACCAAAGATGCTCCCTCTCGCCACTTGGAAGGAGACGCCGTCCACGGCTTTCACCGGGCCACGGTAATGTTTGGCGAGATTCTCGACAACAACAGCTTGATCGATCATACTTCATCCATTGATAGATGCAAAGACAGCCTGCTAACAAAGTTCCACAGAAATCTGGCCCGGGCCGGACCCAGCTGGGCTAGTCTGCTTGTCGGTTCAGCAGTGCCGGTATGCTGTACCGGTCCATGAACCGGCCGAGTTGTCTGCTCATATCCAAAAAGTCGGACAGCTCCTCTTGATTGCGAAAGACCCTCTCCTTGTGATACTGATAGTACTGCTTGACATCCTTGCGCATTGCTATCCAGAACACGATATTCGCAAAGACGATATAGGCGAGTACTGCAGGGTCCCCCGTACGGAGCCACAGCCATGGTATGAGCAGAACCATGCCACCCCAGCGTACCAGATGTACCTGTCCGAGCAATACACCAAGCACCACAGCCACCACATTGCAGACAACAATGCCAAGCGGGTCGATGACCAGCACGCTGCCATAGACCACCGATTCGCCCCGGCCACCATGAAACTGGTGATAGATAGGCCAGTCATGTCCCACCAATGCTAAGGCGGCGAAGATGAGGTCATACGGAGTCACAGGAAACCAATACTGCAGGGCCAGCATAGGCAGCACGACCTTGAGCATGTCCAGGATACCGGTCAGGCAGCCATAGCGCGCACCCAGGCTGAGATTCACCAGGGTGGCGCTTGCGGCATCATCTTCGTAGACCAGATCGCTGTTCGGGACAGCCTCTACATATCGCGTGACGTCAGTACCTGGCGCCACCAGCCTGGCTATCAGGCGCGCAAAGGAAATGGAGCCGATCAGGTAGCCAGTTACACCCACAACGAGCGTAGTCAGTGGATCCATGCCTCCTCCCCCCCGGCAGCCAGCACGTGGTCGACTACGGGCGCGCCTCTAGCTCCTGACGCTTCAAGTCTATCTTTTCCTTGAATGCCTGGATGACCACAGGATCATCATTCCAGGCCCCCAGGTTCAACAAGGGGTACCCCTCAGGAACTCGCGCCTCATTGACCAGCGCTGGAATGTCATATTGGCTGTGTATTGCATCAGCACTTATCGCTGCAGAGAAATACAGTACCTCCTCGACACCGCTTCTAAGAAACTCCTCCACCTTCTCTGCAGGTTTGGGCTCCTTGAATTCCATCCAGGCCAGGCTCATGTTGTCCTTCCTGTACCCATCGGCCTCCAACTTGGCGAGTACATCTTCCCGGAAGCCAATCTCCTGTGCTGTCTCTGTCGACCATTCCAGATCCCATTCGTCAGGCTGGCCGTGTCCAACCAGCAGAATACCCACTTTGGACTTGTCGACGTCGCCCTTGTTGGCATTGGCCCGCTGGACAAACATACTCTGCAAGGTTTCGGAGTCATACATCGGTCCTGTAAACTCGAGCGGTACATCAAACTCATCCTCCACTTGCAGCGCCTCAATGAGTTCTTTGCCTTCTGCCGTATGGTTGGAAATGGTCAAAAAGACCTCGCTGACAACGATCCTGCTGGCACCTTCGTTCAGTGCCTGAATGACGGCCGCGTCCGGTCTGGGATCGTCGTCCAGGAAACTGAGGTAGAACCGGGTAGAGTCGTCCCCCTCTGCACGATATGCCTGTTCAAGGCTTTTCAGCATCTGAGCGTGCATCCTTCGGTGATCACTCCGACCCACCTCCAGGTATTTGTTCCTGAGCTGGTTGACAAAGAAAGGCCGGGCTACGAGCGGCACAAAGGGTATCTTTTGCTCATCGAATTCATTAAACTGGTTGATCCAGCCAATTGGATCGTAGGTCTCGGGTTCGCCGTGCGTAAAGTATACCACAGCCGTATGACCTAGGCCAGAATCGCCTTTCTCTCGGGTCAACTCAGGAACAGGTCGAGGGTCCTCCCTTGAGAGAAAGACCTGTGTCATCACAACGTAGCCTGCAAAAAAAAAGACCAGGGAAAGCGGAATCGCCGCCAACAGCAGTCGCCCCTTGAAACCCAGGGCAAGAACGACTAGCAGGGAAAACAGGACGAGAAGAGTTGCAGCGAGATACCCACTCATCTGCAGCGGATGAGTGGTCAGAAAGACAACGAGCAGAACGCCAAGAGCGAACGACAGGCCAACCGGCAGCAACCATTTTACGTATTCCATGCTTATCCCTTTCCAGATCATAGTTTGGCAGTTATGTTAGGATTCGTGCAATATGATCTCGCCCCGGTAGGCGTCCACCGTCACAAGCGAATTGTCTGCTAGACGGCAGGCTCCAGAGACCGAGACCACAGCGGGAATGCCGTACTCGCGCGCGACGATAGAGCTGTGCGAGAGGATTCCGCCTGATTCGGCAACAACAGCTCCCGCTCTGGCGAACAGGGGTGTCCAGCCCACATCCGAATGTGGGATCACGAGCACATCCCCGGTCTTGAGCTTGTCAAAGTCCTCGATACCCTGAAGAACTCTGACCCGGCCTGTGTACTGGCCGCGTGACGTAGGTACACCGCCCAGGCTATCACCAGCGGGGGATATGAGAACAGGTTCTTGATCCCCGTAGATGAGACTTGGAGGCTGTACATCGCGGACCCCCTCGATTCCTTGCTTGCGCTCCTCAACAGTAGTCTGAAATCGAAAACTTCCAGGACCGCTCTCCACTACCTGCACTACCTCCTCGTAGCTAAGGTAAAAGATGTCATCCCTCGATGTAATCACACCTCTACGCGCAAAGTGATCGCCCAGAGCCAGGAAATGGTCGCGAAATTGCCCATAACCAAAAGTGTAGAGCGAACTCACCGCTTCGCGGTACCAACGGTATCGCCCCGCCAGCCTGTACACTGGTCCAATGAAGAATCTACGATGCGACGGTAGTTTCAACTGATCGAACTTTATCTGGCCAGTCCGGACTTGGGTTGGCATTTCGTCAGCAATCATCCTAAGGATCAGGTCTGGTCTGTCCCGCCAAGGTACGGCCGAGAAATCATTCCCGCTATCGCTCAGATGCCCAAAGCGCTCGATGAATAGCGAAACTTCCCTTTGAAAGGATTCAGCACCAGGCAACATGTGCAATTCTTCATAGCTACAATCAGAGATATGGTCTTTCAATTCGGGTTCCAGTCCGCTGTATTGCTCCCTTAATCGCGCGAGATGCACGTCCGGCTTGAATTGCTCCATCTCTGCCATATGGTCGGTCAGGTCCAGGCCTTCTAGATCGACACCACTCCGAGCTAGTTGCCCTCTGAGTATACGATCGTACAGGTGCATGAGCACCGCTACGACAATATTGTAATAGGCTGCTTCTTGTACCAAGACGAATAGCCTATCAATCCCTTTCAGGAGTTCGTTCTCCTCCAACTGGGCAGATTTGGCACGCTGAAATGCCTGAAATTGCTCATCCAGCTTTGGGAGCATGGTATCGAGCGCCCTAGCGAATCGGATTTTCCCCGCAGCAAAGGCAAGGATTCTGGGCAGAAGCGAGTACGTCTTTGGAGTTGGTCTGAAGGATGGCTTCTCCGGCCCCTCTACCTCGATGCCCAGCAAGAGCTCGAGCGCCTCTCTGGGAAGACCAAGCATCTCAAAGATCTGACCTATGGTTCCCATATCGAAATATGCGCGGTGGTAGAATAGCGCGGCAAGACTCTCAGGATCAATATCGTGGGGACCGGTCAACTCGGTCAAGAATCTGACCCAGGCCCCGTTGACCAGCGGAGCATTCGTCGCCCATATCAACGGCTTGATGATCCCCGGGAAAACCTCACTGGCAATGCGATTGGAATATAACGGAATATCGAGTGAGGTGATCTCGCGCAGTTGAACCCAGCTCACCGCCTCGCCATCGTGGACCCATTCCAGATCGACAGGCCTGCCATATTTCTTGGAGATTTCCTTGGTCTGGCGTACAATGCTATCAACAGTGCCCAGCTCGGGGACTTGGTCATCAGGAACTTGGATCCAGGAACCCCACTTGTTGCTCCAGCGCATGGGCGTAACGCCATCTTGAACCAGGGCCTCGCCACTGCCGCGCACAGCCTCCACAATGACTTCGTCCATGCCAGTCATGGGATTCTTGCTAAAGGAGACTCCGGAAAAGTGCGGCTGGACCATCTCCTGGATGATGATAGCCATCCTCAACTCACCCGGATCGAGGCCACTCTTCTCCAGATATGCCTGCACTCCCGGTTCCAGAGCCGCCGCCCATATCGACTGCACGGCCTCTAGGATATCTGCGATTCCTTGCACACCTAGGTGTGTCTTGAACTGACCCGCAAATGAGTGCTCGTGGCCATCCTCAATGTTTGCCGAGGAGCGCACGGCATATGCGCGGTCCATGTTCAGTCTCTCAAAGAGGCCGGATCGTAGGTCTGAGACGAGTTCGGGATCACCCGCCCGGTAGCGAACGTACGCATCCCAGGTGCAGACATATGAAGCAGGGACCTGCAGTCCGTTCCGGATTAGAAACCGTAGATTCTCTGCCTTGCCGCCGATCGTCCCAGGAACTCTGCGAGCACGCAGGTCATAGATAAGAGTTCGTGACATCCATCGCCTCATGCTCAAGAGCAGTACGAGCCCTCAGCACCGTCTGACGGTCGGCATCCCGCCCAATGCGCAGTACCGGTTTCTGCTCTGTAACAACCATCACAGTGAGCGATATTCTATCAGAATACAGACGAAGCACTCGCCGAACTAGGTCCTTTGCGTTACTCTCCGTGGCCCTCTCTCGAGACAAGGACATTCATGGCTTCAACCAACTGCGTGGGCGGGTTGGCCTTGCTGACAAATATATCTGCGCCAGCGGCCAGGGCACTCCCTTCATCCTCTGGTCGTCCACTTAGAACTACAACATAGGTATGGTTGCCTGAAGCACGGATTGCAGACAGCAACGTCTGGATCGGCGCCCCAGGCAGATCCCAGTCAAGCAAAACGATGTCGGGATGAGCCGGCACCATCTGGCTTAGCAGATTCTCGCCGTCCGCTGCTTCGCCAACCACTTTCAAGCCATCCTCCTCCTGCAGAAGCATTCGAAGTGCGGAACGAGTGGCCGCTTGACGGTCGGCTATTAGTATGCGCATGATCCTGTCCCCATGCCCAACAAACATGGCCCTCGAGTCAGCAGTTGGAGCTGCTGGCGGAGAGATGCCCACCATGGGACCAGGTCAGCAGGCACTGAACGCCTCGCGAAGGCTTTCTCGATCGAGCAGGATCAGTTTGCCGCGGCCAGATGCCACCCATCCGCGTTTTCGAAACTCCTGCAGGGTCTTGCTGATGGACTCGCGCCAGGTACCCAGCATGTCAGCCAGTTCATGGTGAGTGACATGAACAGCACGGTGCGGATCGTCGCCTGTCAGATCCAGAAGCAGTGCTGCCAATCTAGAGGCGACAGTACTGTAGGCGGTCTGGGCCAGCCGGTCCTCTGTCTCTCGAACACGCTGGCCCATGGCCTGCACCAACCCAAAGCCAAACAGGGCATCAGTCGCTGATATCTCCAGCGCTGCTTTGCCAGGCAAGATCCAGACCGTACAAGATTGCAGGCACACAGCATGCATATCGGGCGCTTCACCGCCCAGCAGGGATGCCTCTCCGAACATAGAACCGGTAGCCAGGGTAGCAACTACAAGGCGACGGCCATCTCTCCCTGTGCGGTAAAGCTGGACTCGGCCACTTGTCACCAGGAATATGGACTGGGCCATCTGCTGCGCAGTGCACACCGTCTTCCCTGTAGGAAAGGAGCAGATTCTCACCAGGCACTCCAATTCTCTGTTGCGTTGCACAAGACAACGGAAAATGCTCGTAGCATCCCTCTGTATAGGGTCCACTTTGCTGCCCCTCTGTCTGAGCACTCCATGCAGTGCAAACTTCACATTGCCGTCTTGTGCGCGAGGCTTCAGCCTCGCTACGTTCCAACCCGACCCCGATCGCATTGCCGAACTAGCAGCCAGGGGGCCTCCTCCACACACGCCCAGCTTGCTCATGGCTACGGCCTACAGACTGAATTGGTCAAACAAGCCACCAAGGTACCGAATCGCGCCTTGGTGGCTTTGGGACATCACCGGGGACCGGATGCTGAACCCGGCGATGGCTTTCTACCGTAGGGCCCAGACCTGGTCTGGAGTTTTCCAGAACCATCGCCGCGACAATCTAGACGAGTCGCAGAAGAGCAGGCCTCAAGCCCACGGACTTGAGATTACTGTCGGGTAGCCCCGGCGTTGCGGCGCAGGGAAAGTCCAGCGACGACCAGGGCAAGACCAACACCCAACACAGCCAGCAACCACAGATTGGTGACCTCACCGCCGGTCTCTGGCATCGTAGCGGGATAGCTGGCATCTACGCTGGGCACAGCCTGCAGGGCAGGCTCACCACCGGCCAAGCCCATGGCGAACACCGTGTAGACCGTGCCCGCCTCAAGGGCGACGCCCGGCACGCTCAGGGCAACGGTCTCTGTTCCGGCCAGGCGAGCTTCAAGGTCGTACGTTCCAGCATCCACCGGTAGATAGTCACCGACGCCCTTGAACTCAACGTTGGCAAAGAGTACGGGCCCACCGTTGGCCACGGCAATATCAACAGCCGGAGCATCGGGCGAGGCGTGGACAAAGCGCACGTGCGCTTTGCCGGCAGCCGGAGCGCTGTTGTTGTCGACAAGAACCAGGGGCTCAATGTTCTCCAACATGCCCACAGCCACCACCGTGTAGTCGGTCTGCGTCTCGAGTGGCAGGTCAGCCTCGATTACGACCGGCTCTGTGGCACCAGTGGGCGTCACCTGAACATTGTAAGTGGCGGGCTCAAGTTTTGCATAGTCAGTGATTCCGGTGAAGGGAGCGTTGCTAAAGGCAACAGCGCCATCCACCCACACATCGACCGCCGGTGCGTCGGGTGAGGCATGCACAACCCGCACACGAGCCTCATGACCATCAGCAAAGGCGCTACTGGCCAAGGCGAGACTGAGAACTAGGACCGCGGATACGACTAACAGACGTTTCATTTCTTACCTCCTTGAGTTAAACATAATGGGATTAGAGAAGCGAAGTATCGATAGACAAGCAGCGCGAGATTGAGCCTGTCGACTAGTGGAAACTGGCACGCATCCTTTTTGAGTCGTAGTAGTAGTTGGTTTGAGACGGCTTTGACGCCGCCCTGTCGACATGGTCTTCGACGCTTCTGAAAGTGATGGCTGTAGTGATAGTTTCATGATCAAGTCCTATGATGTAGTGCTTGGCATCCCAAGCCTGCAGACCAGTCCCCAGATCACTCTCAACGCTGCTCGAACTACAGGTATTGTACCGCAAGGACGTGATTCCTGCACTAGGCGATGGTAGAGTCCTTGCGGCTAATTCTCATCTAGCCACAAGGTTAGATGCGGCTTAGCCACCCGGCTAGGTTCGTCGGGAACCTGCGATCCTCGGTGGTCCTGGGCCAAGGCATGTACCTTGGCCCAGGACCCACCAGCCTTACTGTATGTTGTTGAACATAAGAGGCAGATACAGCATGGCTTTTTCCGGCACCAGGAATCCTGGCTTCCCACTCGGCAGGATAAAGAGGGCAGCCGGTTGGTTCCCAGCATCTCCCACGGCAAAGGCAGACAGGATGTCACCATCCCCCAACCTGATAGGCAGCGGATCGATCAACGTCGTGCTGCCATCAGCCGTTGTGATTTTGAAATCATACATCCCCTCCGGCAGTTCCGAGTAAGGGGCGATGGTGTCATACGGCACATCATCGAGGATAACGGTCCCGTCCTGCAACCGCACGTCGGCCTTGGTGTCCGCAGCATCAGTGGCAAAGGGCGCCAGGTGACCGATTCGGACCTTGCCCTTCCCGGCTGACGGCGCCGCATTGTCATCCTCGAGCAACTCAAGGCCCAGATCCCAGCCATTCGCACCGCCTTTGGCGATGGCCACATAGTCCTTGGTATGGTTGAGATTGACCGTGGCGCTGATGGCCGCTGTGGTACTGCCCGCTGGGAAGACTTCTACCAGATGGTCCACACCGGCTTCCACAGGCAAGTACGCGGTCGAATCCGCAAACTCAAAGCCGTCCAGCACCTCTGTGCCGTCCAGCTCTATGGACACCGCCGTGTCAGGATCCATGGCAAACGGTGCCAGGTGCGCGACCTGTAGCGATGCGGCCAGCGGCAGCAGGCTGCCTTCCTCCCCGCTCGGCAGGGCAAAGGCCCCCACCGGCTGGTTCCCACCATCACCTACTGCAAACACAGAGACGATGTCACCAGCACTCAGTGTCACCGGCATCGGATCGATCAGAGTCGTACTTCCGTCGGCGGTCGTGATCTTCAGGTCGTATGTCCCGGCATCCAGCTCAAGGTAATCGGCGACGGCCCCATAGGGTACATCGTCCAACAGGACTGTCCCATCCTGCAGCCGCACATCCGCCTTGGTATCCGCTTCCAGGGCGGCAAAGGGTGCAAGGTGGCCGATGCGCACCTTTGCTTTTCCACCTG
Organism: uncultured Chloroflexia bacterium; assembly: GCA_963700285.1. GTDB lineage: Bacteria > Chloroflexota > Anaerolineae > JAAYZQ01 > JAAYZQ01 > CAWANP01. Next base: position 748,104 of record CAVOXA010000014.1, read on the forward strand.
GTGGTGCGGCGTTGTTATCCTCGAGTAGCTTCAGACCGAGGTCCCAACCATTACCACCCCCGATCGCAATAGCCGTGTACTCCATATCCTCCATCAAGTTCACGGTTGCGCTAATGGCTGCTGTAGTACTGCCGGCTGGGAACACCTCGATCAGATGGTCAACGCCAGCCTCCAATTTGAGATACTCTGTCGAATCGGCAAACTCAAAGTCGTTTAGCACAGCCGTACCGTCCACCTCAATAGTCACGGCCGTATCTGGATCTTGGGCAAACGGCGCCAGATGCACGACGGCGAGTTTCGCCATCGTGGCCGATGGCGCCACCTGTTCTGTATCTTCCTGGGCAATAGCCATGATGCCCAGAACAACCACCAATGCCAGCACTAGGGCCAGCACCAAAGCAAGTCTTTTCATCATTAGCCTCCTGCTGCTAGGTTCCTATTTCTTTTGGATTTACAAAATGGAAGACGCGCATTGCGCATCTCAAACTCCTTATTTCCGTATCGGAGGACAAAGATTCCTCGATGGACACCTTCCTTTCTCTCGGAAATGCCGAGCTCAGCGATCTTGGGCAGAAACACAAATACCGGTTCTTGTCTGCACCGGCGCTTTCATTGTACCCAAAGGACTCTCCCCGTGCACTAGGCAAAAGGAGAGTCCTTGTGGATAATCTATTTCTGTTCTTATGGCTAGCCCGGACTTGGTCGATCGGCTAGTACCAAGCGGGATCTATGAAAAGCGCAGGGACTCGATGGGTGTTACGGGCGGATAGCAGGACCAATATACCCGATAGCGTATAGCCCGGACTGCACCGTCTCAGGATTTCGGTACGAGATTATGTTGAAACGCAAGCGCGGCAGCCTCAGTCCGGTTCGAGGCTCCCAACTTGGAGAGGATGCTACCAACATGGTATTTCGCGGCGGCCACACTCACGACCAGACGCTCTGCAATCTCGGCATTGGAATGCCCTTGGACGAGCAAGGCCAAAACGTCTCTCTCCCGGTCCGTCAGGTCATCGCCCATCTTGACCGAGGGCTGGCCAGCACGGACCAGGGCTTGCACCGCCTCCGGCGCCAACGTGGGTCGCCCGGCGTAGGCGGCACGTATCGCCTCGGCAAGCTCATCCATGGACGCGCCCTTGAGCAAGTAACCGACAGCGCCTGCTTGCATAACACCCTGTACCAGGTCGCCACTGTAGAAGCTGGTCAAGGCCAATACCTGCACCTGGGGATACCGCTTCCGGAGCGCCCTTGTTGTTTCGACACCATCCATCCCGGGCATCATCATGTCCATCAAGACAACGTCGGGCTGCACCTGACCGCATAGATCTAGGGCTTCCTCACCACTTTGGGCTTCTCCTACGACTTCAATATCGTCGAAGGCGAGCAATAGGAATCGGATCCCCCCTCTGAGGATTTCATGGTCGTCGACAGTCATGACACGAATCTTTTGTGTTTCTCCCATCATCCCATCCCCTTCAGGCTGCAGGCCACACCACCTCGACCCGGGTACCATGGCCAGGACGGCTGGCTATGTTCAGTTTGGCACCGATGGCCTGCGCACGCTCTCGCATGATCTCCAGGCCCAACTGGTGGGCCTGGACCCTGTCTCCGTCAAAGCCAAGGCCATTATCACACACCTTCAACCTCGCCTGCCCTGGCTCACAGTGAAGGCTAAGCTCTGCCTCGCTGGCTCGAGCATGTTTGCTGATGTTATTGAGCGCTTCCTGGGCTATGCGGTAGAGGGCGACCCGGACATCACCTGGCAGAGTACAGTCGCCCATCACGTTTGCCGTCACGGGCATGCGGGTACGGCCCATCATAGCATCCGCCAACTGACGGAGGAGCACACCTAGCTCGTGTTCCAGCAGGGCAGCCGGTCGCAGTTCCAGCAACATGGTACGCATTTCGGCAAGCGCACCTTGAGTCAACAAGCGAAGCTCCTCCAAGCCGTGACGGGCCTCTTCCGGGTTGCGCTCCCAGACCCGGGGCAGAGCCTCAGAAATCGCCGCTACCGAAAACAGGGTCTGGGTGACGGCATCGTGGAGTTCGCGCGCAATCCGTTCCCGTTCCGCACTGGCAGCAGCTTCCTCAAGCTGGAGCTCGGCCTTCCTTCGGTGAGTGATATCCTGGGTCGCTACCACCACACTATCTATCTCACCCGATTCATCGAACAGTGGCGCCGCATTTGAGGAGAGCAAGAGCTGGGTTCCGTCAGACATTTTGATTCCGTGCTCGATGTTTTGGACCGGTTCGCCGCAGCCCATCACCCGGGCAAAAGGCAGTTCCTGGTCGGGGAGAGGCTTGCCATCCTTGGCGGTGCCCTGCCATACTGGATCGTTGTAGGAACGCCCCAGAAGTGTGGTAACCCCCCTCGCCTGATCCGCAAGCTGCTGCAGCAATCGGTTGGAAAAAGTCATTCGCCCGTGCCGGTCAAATACAGCGATTCCCACTGGACTGGTGTCCATCACTCTAGCAATGAGATCGCGCTCCCATTGCAGCGCTTCCTCGATCTGCTTGCGCTCCGTCATATCCCGCGAGGCAACGACCACGCCCGCAACCGAGCCATCTAGGTCCTGCACCGGGTAGTAGCCGACATCCATGTACTTGGCCTCTTCATCGGGCACAGGAAACCAGGCCTGGAAGTGAACCTCATCGCCAGCGAGGCACCGATCCAGATGCGGCTTCACTTGTTCTTCAAAGACTCTCGTGCCCAAGAGTTCCGCCACGTGCATGCCTACGATCTCTGCCCGTGGCTTCTTGGCAAACTCAGCGTATGTCTCGTTGACCGCACGATAGACATAGTCACCGTCGACATAGGATATCGGATCAGAGACTGTGCCTACGATGGTCTCATACCGGCGCAGCGTGCTCTCCACGCGCTTGCGCTCGGTGATATCCCGCAGTGCTCCATAGACCCGTACAACGCGGTCACGGCCATCATCCCAGACTGGTTTTCCGCTGTGGTGCAGCCACCGCAGTCGGCCATCCTTGGTGATGATCCGGAGCTCATGGGCATCTTTCTGGCCCGAGAGCAGTCTCTGCATGTGCTCCTGGACGGCAGGCAAGTCTGCCGGATGGACTATGCGCTCCCAGCCACCGTGAGTCTCCAGCTCCTGCGCCGAAAAACCTGTGACCCGGTCGAGCGACTGCGTCATCCATTCAGGTGACAGGCTTCCGTCGCAATCTACACGAAAAGCGTAGGCCAGATCTGTATTGAGTTGTGAGACCGCCCGGTATCTCTCCTCGCTGGAGCTCAACGCCTTCTCTGCCGATACCCGCTCCGCGATTCTGCCCAGCCGCTCGGCGATGGCATTGAGCAAGCGTCTCTCTTCCCTCAAGAAGGGGCCTTCGTCCCGGTCTGGCCGGGCCTCTTTGTAGTAGACTTCGATGCTGCCAGAAAGCTTGTCGTAGACCCTGATGCCGCAGCTCTGCTTCCATTCCGTTGCTACAAATCCTCTTGATTGGTATGTCCGCCCATGAAGGACCACACGCGCACACGCGATCTCTGGATATTGCCAGGCTGGCGGTATGAGGTCCGCCGTGCCCGCGAGGATATCTGGCAAGAAGAGGTCTGCCTGCTCGATCAGTCTGGAAATACCATAGAGACAATCCAGCTCTTTCACCCGCTCCTTGACTTCATGCATCTGGACCCGGAGCATCTCCTCCGCGTGCTGAATGCGCAGCATCGCCTTCACCCGAGCCACAAGCTCCCGCTCGGAAGCTGGCCGAACGATATACTCATTCGCACCCTCTTCCAAGCCCTCGGCCTGGCTGGCAGAGTCAATCCTCCTACCGGAGAGCATAGCCACGAAAGTATTGGCCAGCGCTGGGTCAGCCTTGATCCGCCGGCATACCTCCATACCGTCCATGTCGGGCAAAATGACATCGAGAAGGATCAGGTCTGGCCTGACCTCCCTCGCCAGACGCAGACCCTCGCTGCCCGTAGCCGCCTCCACCACCTGATAGCCTGCATCCGTCAGCAGCCGCGATGTGGAGTGCAGCAGAAACGGCTCGTCGTCAACGATGAGTACTCGGGCCGCACTGGCAGGATCCTTGCTCTGTGTCATGCCCCACTCCTGTCGTCAGACCCCTGCTCAAATTGGATAGGCAGCGATACGTAAAAGGTAGAGCCCTTGTCCACCTCGCTCTCTACCCAGATCCTTCCCCGGTGTCCCGCGACAATCCGCCGCGCTATGGCCAGCCCCAATCCGGTACTCCTTTCTCCCTCTGTCCCCCTCACGCTGGTTCTGCCAAACCACTTGAACAATCTGTCGATCTCTTTGGCTGGAATACCCTGCCCCTCATCTCTGACCGAGACCACTACCTGATCTGCCATTCGCTCCAGACCTACCTCCACCTGGCTTCCCTGGTGGGAGAACTTGACCGCATTGGAAATGAGGTTGTTCAAGACCTGCTCTATCTTGACAGGATCTAGCAGCATCAAAGGTAGTGATTCCTCATGTCGAAAAGAGAGACGAATCTGCTTGCTGTCCGCCAGAATGCTATTCAATACCAGATTGCGGTCGATCAGAGCGACCAGGTCTGTCGGTTCAAGCGAGAGGACCAGCCGGCCAGACTCGATGGCAGACACGTCCAGCAGGTCTTCGACCATCTGCAGCATGAAGCCGCCATAGGACTCGATGATTGATAGGAACTCAATCTGTTCCTCCTCTAGCCGGGACGAGGCCCTGTCCAGCAAAAACCGGGCACAAGACTGAACGACAAAGAGTGGGTTGCGCAAGTCATGAGCGGCCATACCCAGGAACTCATCCTTGAGCTTGATGAGCTTCTCCAACTCGGCGTTACTCTTGGCTAGCTCTCTTTGGAGCGTGACCAGCTCATTGTTCAGGCGGCTCAGTTCATCGTAGAGCGCGGCGGTTCGTCCAGTGTGGAGGCGCTCCATTTCAGTGCGTTCCTTGACCGCTTGCCGCAGGGCTGACGTCTGTTCTCCACTGATCTGCGCAAGCTCATCACAGAACCGGCCCAACGCGCTGGAACTTGTCGCCGCTATGATCAGGAGCTTGCTGCCAGCGACGACTCCCGTAAAGTGCAACACCTGAACGCCACCGTTGTCAGAGACAGTTAATTCCCAGTCAAAGGCCGTGCCCCGGGCTCGCACGACGGCCAGAAAGCTAAGTGCCTTGCCAAGGCCAGGTGGATCGATGAGCTGAGTGAAAGGACGGCCCAGTCGCGCCTTGCTGGCCATCGCCAGGTCGTCGTGTAGCACCTGCTCAAGCAATCCCTGGGCATCGCATAGCAGTGCAAGGCCGGGAACCTCTGCGATTGAGTTCATCATTCCTCATCCACCATGCACATGGCCAGTGTTACAGCTTCCTGGGCATCGGGGGCATAGCCATGGGCGCCAATGGTCCTCCACAGCCCCGGCGAAAGGTTGAAAGGATAGCCGCCTACCAGGACCCGCACCATCTTGGTCGCCTCCGCGCTCTGCACTCGAGCAACAAGGTCGGCCACAGCGCTGACATGAAACGTCATCGTAGCTGAAATGGCCAGAATCTCTGCATCGCGTTCTTTGAGTGTGCGCAAGATGCTATCCGCCGGAGTGTTGGCCCCGAGGTAGTAGGCGTCCCATCCCTCTATCTCAAAAAAGTCGGCCACCATCCGCGCCCCAAGCTCATGCAGCTCACCGCCCACACAGGTAACGACAGCCCGGTGGCCAATCCTCTCGGCGGAAAAAACGTGGGGATAAAGCTGGGACATGATGAGCTGCGTGGCTGCCGTACAGTAGTGCTCTTGGGCCACTGTAACCTGGTTCATCTGCCACAGGCGCCCGATCTCGCGCTGCGCGCGCTGAAAAACGTAGAGATATAGGTCCTTGATCCCGGCGCCTGCCTGAACTGCGTCGAGGACGAGTGCACTGGCCACATGCCGTTCCCCCTGCAGAAGAAGACGGAGATAGTCCCGTGCCAGATCCACCAGTGGGGCATCTGGTTCCAGATGGGTTGGCAGAGTGGGGGAGGTCTTTCGTAGCTTGTCAAGGGCTGCAGCACAATAATCGTCCGTGATGGCACTCAAATCCGGGGGTAGATGTTGTCCAAGTACATCACGCATACATTGGAGGGTAGCCACCAAGACCTCATCGGGAAAACCAAGGCCGGCAAAGAGTACTTTGGTCCAGGCTGAGTAGTTGGCAAAAAGATTAGGATCGCAGACGGACAGCGCTTGCGCCAAGTAGGTCAGGTGATAGCCCACATCGCGGACCGATTTCTCTCTCCCTTCCTCCCCGTAGCGCGCCCAGGGCTCTGCCTGGAGGGCATACTGGAGGTCAACAACCTCCTTCGCCAGGCTTGTCAATTGCTCATCAATGATCTGGCTCGCTTTCGAAGCATCTTTGCTCATTGGGGCCTCCTCGCACTCGGGCCACCCTGGGACAGCATAGCGGGAATGCTAGCAGACGGGCTGCCCAGCTCACCATTTCGTGCAGGCTGACAACCTTATTCTAATCGTACCTGCAGGAAAACGCAAGTACCCTGAGGCCCCTCAGACAGGGGGCTGATGGTACCAGGCAGATGGCCAAGCTGCCTACAAGATCAAGATGATCCCCGCAATGATTTCCACGGCCAGGCTCAAAAGATTCGAGCGCTCAGTCGACCGGTCGAGAACGATCCCCGCGGTCCGTGCCAGGGCAATGACCAAGTATACAATGCCCAGCATCTGGTACGCCTCTGGCGCGCTAAGGAGCAGGGGGGCCAATCCCAGCCCGACAAACGTACCACCAAGAATCGCCCGGATCTCGGTGATCCCTCGCGCGCCAGGAACAATCAGCCCCGTAAAACCCATCACCGACCGGGGTCGGACCAAAGAAACCAGGCCAGTAGCGATGGTGACCACAGCCATCAGTACTTTGAGAATGTCAAGAATCTCCACAAGTTTCCTCCCGTATCCGTTGGAATAGTAGAATGGTTCACTCTTCTCTCAGCGTCCTACCGTCACCACCCAGTCTCTGCTAGTGCCCGCAGAAGGACCTGGACGCCACGTCTGCAGAATCTGGCTCAGCGGCAGGCACTTCTACCGGCGTCCAGTAGCTGCGCATCTTCAGCGGGGAAGGCCGGATCGCCACCCAGGCGCTCCTTCTCACCAATGACAAAGGTATAGCGGCCCAACTTCACCCTGGGGATGCCAAACTGCCACCAAGTACTGGCCTCTCGTGGGCAGCGTCACCCGCTCTTCCTGGCGCTCCCAGTAGGAGGTGCCGCTGAACGGCTCGTAGAAGGTGGGAGCGGGTCCGGGTGGCGGCTCAAGCACCAATGCACCTGAGCCTCTCCGGCAGAACTACCCCCGCCGGCACTTTGTTCTTTGGCAAGCCTGGCCCCATCAGGAACATTGTCGGCGCAAAGTCCTTCTGGCCCTCGACCTGGGGAATGGTCAGTTCTAGAAGGATCACCTCGTTCTCCAAGCCCTCAAAGGCAAAGTAGTCCACGTCGACGGCCGAAGACAGGGTGGCATAGATGGCTGTCGAGATGCTGGGATCTCTTATCTGCCAGGGGTGGTCGGAACTGATGTCCGTATCCTCGAAGAATGGCTGATGTGCCAGTATCGCCGTTGGAGCCAGCACGGAAAGGCTGAGTACCACTACTATTCCCAGTATTGTACGTTGCATCCCCTATTCTCCTAGATGGTCTTCTAGAGTTCCTCGAGACCCGCAATGCCACAATCTGAACCTGCTATCCAAAGTCTCCTGGGCCTCCCGGTTAACTGGTCCAGAGCATGCTGGGATCAGCGGAAAAAAGCTACTGTTCCGCTCTTCGGCCATGACCGAGCTCGCCACCCGCATGCCACCCAGCGCGACCGCCGGCACGGACTGGCCGGGAAAGATGCTGTCACCCACCATCCACAAACTGGGTGCCAGCCGGGGTCCCCAAGCACGAAAGAGGTTGGTCTGAGGAAAGCCACCCACCCAGCCCCAGGCCCGCCGCGTGAAGCGCTGGAAGGTAACCGGGGTACCGGGTAGGATGAGGTCTACCGCCTCCCGAAGGTTGGGCAAAGCTACCTCGGCAGCATCCAGAACTCGCTCGACGAAGGCCTGCTTTCTGATCTCGTAGGCGGTCTATCGTGTTCGAATAGATCCCACCAGCCATCCAACTCTGTGTGTGTGCTTATGGTAAGCGCCCGCCGCCCATCTGGCGCCCTACCAGCGTCCCAGGCTGGACTCAACGAGAGAAAGACCGTGTTGCCATTGCCAAATGGCTCCCGAAGCACGACCTGGTGGTGGAGGGCAGACTGCGTCGGCACAACCGAGGCATCCAGGCCCACATAGACCATGTAGGCCCCCCATACTTCTCGCGGCTTTGGGCGGCAGCTCCTTCAGCCGGTGGGGCGCATTGTCTCCCAACAGTCGCGCTATGTTCCAGGGGGTCAGGTTAAAGACGACCGTCTCAGCCGGAAAGGACGCCCCCTTGTTGGTCTCCACGGCCACAGACCGACCTTTGCTGCTCAGAGCGATTCGCGTCGCCTGCTGGCGAAAATGGACCTGCCCGCCATAGCGGCGCACAGCATCCACCAGCTCGCCAGCAATGGCCCCCATGCCGCCCTCGGCGTGCGCAGCTCCCCTCCGAGGTAGATCGAGTGCGGAAGCGCCATAGAGGGCATTGGTGTAGCGGCTGGTTGTCTGCGAGGCGATCAGCAACTGGCCATCGACAAAGTAGCGCAGTCGCTCTGAGCGCGCACTGACTGGTCCCTGCAGGTGGGAAGCCACCGGCCGTAGAGCATCCAGAGCGAGACCCGGTTTGAGCCTTTCTCGTAGATCTTTCCCCAGCCAACCGAAAGCTTGGCCGGCAAGGTGGGCTGCCTCGCCATAGGCTTGGGGAGGCCAGTCAGGCAGACGCAGGGCGAGGTCCCACATCGCGTCAGAAGTCCGCTCCTGCCAGCGCCAGAATGCCTCTGATTCAGGACCAAAAGCGCCGCGACGCTCAGCCCAGCGCTGCTTGCCCCGCCACCTCTTCACACAGCTACCATCCGGCAGATGCGAAACCATGACCGGATCCGCTGGCCGGACGGGCCAGGCTTCGATACGCAGAGCATCACCGACCAAGTCCATGGGGCCGCCTGGGTAGAAGCCGGCTGCCAGCGTTGCGCCAGCGTCAAAGCGGTAGCCCTGATGGTAAAATGTCCCGGCACAGCCCCCTGCATAGACGTGGGCTTCAAGGACCGTGACATTCAGTCCGGCTCGCGCCAGCAGGGCTGCTGTCGTTAGTCCGCCGACTCCGGCGCCAACGACCACAACGCGGTTCATCCTTCTTCTCCTGACCTGGTGACAACCCTAGTTCATGTGGGCGCCGGCAAAGGCCCCGATTTCGGTCTTGTCCGTAATCAGGCTATATATCTTGCCGTCCCGCATCTGGATGATCTTGTCGACAAACTTGACCATCCGCAGGTCGTGGGTCACCATGATACCCGCCAGATTCTCGGCGTGGATCAGATCGGCAAAGGTACCAACCACCTGAAAGGCGCGCTGGGTATCCAGGCTGGCCGTGGGCTCGTCGGCCAGCACGATGTTGGGCCTGTGGACCAACGCTCGGGCGATGGCCACTCGCTGCTGCTGCCCGCCGGAAAGCTGAGATGGCAGGTTCTTCAGCCTGTCACCCAGGCCAAGTTGATCGAGCAAATCCGAAGCTCTCTCCTTGTTGGTCCTGGTGTATTGCTTGTTCAACTGCAGCATCAGTTCGACGTTCTCCCGCACTGAAAGGTAGGGAACCAGGTTGTTGTCCTGAAAGGTGAACCCTACCTTCTCGCGGCGGAACTTTGTTCGCTGGCGATCGCTCATGCCAGACAGCTCCTCACCCCCGATAAGAATCCGGCCCTCGGTCGGCGCCAGCAGGCCAGCCAACATGGCCAGCATGGTCGTCTTTCCAGAACCACTGGGACCCACCAAAGCCACAAACTCGCCAGGGCAGATTTGCAGGGAAACTTCGTCCACGGCTTTGATGATACTATCCTCCACTTCGTAGGTCTTGGTGACAGACTGTGCCTCAAGTACCGGTGTCATTTTTCCATTTCCATCCATGTCCAATGCTCCTTATGATGCCAACCCAAGTGCGGTCAGGGGCTCTACCCTCAACAGAACCACCAGAGAGATCATGCCGGCCAGGGGCCCGATGATCAACAGCGAAACAATGGCCACCAAAGCAGACTCGGGTGTGAAGATGATGGGTACAGTTCCTGGGAGGCCCAGCGAAAGGGCAAAGGTTCCCAAGACACCGAGTGCTACGCCCAAGATGGTCGTATAGATGATCTGCAGGACAAAGGCCACGGAAATGGTCAGCGTCGCTGCGCCGATGGCCTTGAGCATGCCGATTTGAGCCACCTTCTGCAACGTCTGGATTTGGAAGAATCCACCCAACACCAGCACGCCGATGAGCAGCGTAAAGATGCGGATGGTGTTCAGCGTACTCTGCTGCTCGGCATAACCCGGTGTGGCCTCATAGGCCGTCTTGAGGTCAGCGGACTCGACCCTTTTGACGCCGTTGTCCAGACGCTCAGCCATGATCTCCAGTTCGGCTGGGTCATCCAGTTGCACGGCAGCCACGTTCAGGACATATTCCGCGTTACCCTCGGTCGGTCCAGTCCCCGGCTTGACCCGATCCCAGGTCACATAGGGCACAAAGATCGAGGGCTGCAAGAAATTCTGCTGGCTGTCACTGATGCCGGCTACAGTCAGGTCATAGAACTCTTCGTCTGTCCCCTGCACCGACTTAATGGTGAACTCGTCACCCACTTTCAGTCCGGTGCGCAGGGCGACATTGCTGCCGATGACCGCCTCTTTGCTCCGTTTGCTCTTGAGGCCGCGGCCCTGCAGCGCCGCCGGCTCGCCCGGCTTGCCGGGTTCTACACCAATGAGGGATACACCCAAGGGCTCTTGGCCCTCATCCATCATGAGCGAAGCCCGGCTGAAACCGATCAGGCCCACATCTCGAACACCCTCGATCCTTCGGATCTCCTTCAGCTTTGACCGTCCCATTCGGCTTGTCGAGGTAGACAGGTCAGTGTTCTCTTGAAACAACAGCAGGTCCGCATCAAGCTTCGCCAAATACTCGATGTTGCCCGAACCCAAACCCTCGGCCAGCCCGTCGATAAAGAGCACGAGGGTTGTGATCAGGGCGATCACCAGGGCCACCATGAAGAATCTTCCCTTGTTGCGCCAAAACTCCTTGAAGGCCAAATAGACGGGCAGTGGAGCGCTCAGGCTCCGCGCTCTCTCTTCGACCTTGGTCATTGGGCGAGCGAACGTTTTCTCAGCTTGCAAGTTCATTTCCCCTATCAATAGAGTCTCTCCAGGTCTGTGATCCCGCGCCTGACTGAGGCGCCTCCAGAATCTGTCTTGTTTTCCAACCGCGATAGACGAAGAGAAGTGGCAGGCCAAGCCACATTGTTAGCCCTACCGGCCCCCACACTAGGTGTCGCCTCAGCTTGGCCTCGATTTCGTCTACAACGCTTGTCGCGCCTTCATTCTCCTGCACAAAGGTGTGTCGATGGGTCCAGGCATCAAAGGGACCAGCCACCTGCTGGTCTGCGAAGCCTGAGATAGTCACGTCTTCCACGCGGGCGACCCAGCGGACGGGGACAGGCCCCAGCCACACCGTGAAGGCCATCTCGTCGCCGTCAGCCATCTGCTCCGGCGCGTAATGCAGACTTGTGGGCATCATCGGCGGCGTGATGGCGCCCAGACTGGAAGCCTGGGTATGAAATCTGGCGACGCTCGCCTGCCGCGCCTGTACCCGGAAGGAGTGGCGGTACTTCACTTCAGCAGGTTCCTCAGCGCACTCTCTGCATCGGGAAAATGGAAGGTAAACCCCATCTCCAGCAGACGCTGGGGAAGGCCCAGCTGACCCTCCAATACCACGCTGGACACGTCACCAACAGCCGCCCGCATGGCAAAGCCTGGCACAGGGATCAGGGATGGCCTTCCCAGGACGCGGCCCATGGCTTTCCCAAATGCAGCATTGGTGATGGGCACCGGGGCGACGAGATTGAACGGCCCCCTGGCCGCTTCGTGCTCGATCAGAAAGCGGATAGCCCGAACCTCGTCCTGCAAATGAATCCAGGGCAACCATTGCTTCCCACTACCCAGCGGACCTCCAACAAAGAGGCGATAGGGCAGCAGCCACCGGGGCAGCGCTCCCCCCTCGGTATCGAGCACAGCCCCACTCCGTGCGATAACCCGCCGCATGCCCATTGCTTCTACAGCCTCCGTCGAGGGCTCCCACTCGTTGGCAGCAAGATCTGCCAGGAAGCCAGTCCCCGGTGGCGCGTCCTCAGTGACCTCGTCATTGCCCGTGTTGCCATAGTAGCCAATGCCTGAGGCCTGAACGACGACCCGAGGTTTCTCCTTGGCGGCCTCAGCCGCCTCTACCACGGCGCGTCCGGCCCAGACCCGGCTATCGCGAATAACCCTCTTTCTCTCTGCCGTCCATCTGCTGGGAAAAAAGCCAGGGCCAGCCAGGTTCGAGCCGGCCAGGTTGACGATGGCGCCGGCGCCGTCAGCCAGATGCTCCCAGCCTTTGGCAGTACGTGCATCCCAGCCAGCGACCTGGACGCCGTCTGGCAGGCCAGATTCTCGTTCTGGGGAGCGAGTCAAGACCACGACCTGGTGTCCATCCACAACAAGATTCGCAGCAAGCGCCCGGCCAATGAGGCCAGTACCGCCTGTTATGATCACCCGCATGCTAAATTCTCCTCGTTTCCTCTACCTAATCCGTTCTCGTATATCACTGTGCTCAGCCATTCCAGGACAGGCTCCGCCCGTCCATTGAGGTTCTGGCTGGCTGCCTGGTGGTAGCATCCCAAATACCTGATCAATGCCTCGTCCGACAGATAGTGGTTGCTTAGCAGGCCCCTTAGCCAGTCAAGATCCGTGCTGAGAAAATCCATATCCCCCAAGGCCAGGGCGGCATCGATGTTGCTGGCAAGCTCCCGGGTTGCAACAGCAAGGTGGCGAGGCTCAATCTCCACCGGGCCCAGCCTTCGCGCCAAATCGGCCTCAATCTGCCCCCGTCGCTCCTCAAAGTGATCCCTGGCAATTGGAAACGCCTCTGGAAGGGCCACAGTTCGAGCTACTGGATGAGGAGCAGCCATCAGTACTTCCACGACATCTGGGGCTGAAGGCAGACGCTCACCAAGAAAATGACCTGGAATCCGAGCGCGCGATGCCGGCAGCAGATTGAAGATCAGGCCCCCGTAAGCCAGCGGCACACCCTCCGCCTGCAGAAACTGGGCTGCCTCGAGCAGGGACGCCGCGCTGGTGAGTCGCTGAGCGGCCATCACCACCAAGTGAGGGCTCTTCATGGTCAGGGTCGTTTCCAGTCGCTCTACCGGCACGTTCGCGCCCAGGTAGATGACGTCCCATCCCCTGCGCCGCAAGAGAAAAGTCAGCAAGAGCAGGCCGAATACGTGCTGCTCCTGAGGTGGGCAGGCGATGAGGATCCGGCCTGAACGGGTCGGAGGCGGAGAGGCCATGATCAGAGCCTCTAACCTTCGATTGGCCAGCGCCGAGCAAAAGTGCTCCTGTTGAACCGTAGCCTCGCCACGATACCATTTGTCGCCGATCTGCGACATAGCGGCCTGGAGCAGCTCAAGAGCCACCGTCTCTGGCGAATAGAGAGCAAATGCCTGGGCCAGGGCCTGTTCCGACCGCTGTTCGTCATAGGCCAGGCAGGCCGAGATCCAGTCTTCACGCAATTCGATCAGCGTCGCCCCCAGAGCCGGAGGCGCGTGAGACGGCACTGGAAGCAGGCCGGCACTTGCCGGGGCGGCCAGCGGATCCTGGCCCTCCGCCTCGATCTGCCGCCACAGATCTACCGCCCGCGCGATGCTGAGGCCTTCCTGCTGGCGGGCTGTGAGCCATTTGAGCGTTTCAATGTCGTACCGTGTATAGAGTCGATGGCCGCCACTGCTGCGGTGGGGTGTGGGCAGGCCGTAGCGCCGCTCCCAGGCACGCAATGTATCCGGCTTGAGGCCGGTCTGCTGCACCACCGCTTTCAAGTTGAAAAAGGGCCCTTCGCTGCTGTTCGTCACGGGTCAACCCCTCCAGTCCTCTATCCTTCATCCAGTTGATCCCCTAGTCTGCTCGCATTGTAGCACACTGTCACAGTTTTGTCAAGTATTTGGCCAGGATTCCGGGCTTAAAACCGCGTTAAGATTCGACACAAGGCCAACATGAGGATGGCCAGTTGCCAAAGGGCTTCAATCATCAGGGAAATAGCCTGGGGCGTCTATGCCGGAATGGAATGACCGCCGGATCCCCACCCGGGGCATTTGACCCGGAATCAAAAAGGTGATACAATCAACTATCACAATTGACTGAAGCTGGGGGAGCCTGGGCGGCCAGGCTGAGAGGGCGATGGTTCTTGTCGCCGACCCCTTGAACCTGACCTGGGTAATGCCGGCGTAGGAAAGCGAACGAACCCACCAATGCGAACCGCCAGCCATAGGCCAGGCGGTTCTTTGTTTGCCTCAGGGCACACGGAGAATGGAGGCACAGGTGCGAGCCATAATCATCGCGGCAGGTCAGGCTCAAAGCAGCAAAGACCTACAGGACTGGGTTCAAGATGGGGATTTGATCATTGGGGCCGACGGTGGAGCGGCGCAAGCCATGAGATGGGGCTTGTGGCCCCACCTGGTCATCGGCGATATGGATTCGTTGCCCAACGAGACTCGGCAGTCATTGGAGGATCACGGTTGCCGCTTTGTGATCCACCCTCGCGCCAAGGACGAAACCGACATGGAACTGGCCCTGACCTACGCGGCGCAGCAGGGTGCTGACGAGATCGTTGTCCTGGGAGCGCTGGGGGGCCGGCTCGACCACACGTTGGCCAACATCTTTTTGCTGATCCTACCCGAGCTGGAAGGCTTAAGGGTTCGCATCGTAGACGGGAACCAGGAGGTGCTGCTCGTGCGTGCGGGCGAGGCCGCCAACATCGAGGGCAAGCCGGGCGACCTGGTCTCCCTTCTACCTCTGGGAGGCAGGGCCTGCGGCGTTTCAACGTTAGGTCTGGCCTGGGCGCTGAACGACGACACACTAGACCTCAGCTTCACGCGGGGCGTGAGCAATGTGATGACGTCGCCTGTGGCCCACATTGAGATGGAGAAGGGCTTGTTGCTGGTTCTGCACAGTCCCCCGGAAGAGGACTGAACCTGGGGAATTGGAGATTAGCCAGTGCAGCTTGAAGTGGTGCACACTGAGCCCTGAGCCTATAGAAGTGAGCTGGAGAGGAGGCCGGCAGTATGAAAGGTAGAGAACAGTGGTTGATTGTCGTAGCCGTGGTGATGTTGTTGGCATCCTGTGGGCCGGCGTCCGCGCCCTCAACAGAAGCCCCCGCAGCCACGTCCCCATCCGAAACGGCCGGGCGTACGCTGACCGTGATGACCCACGACAGCTTTGATGTCAGTGAGAACGTTGTGGCGGCCTTCAAGGAGCGCTGCAACTGTGAGGTCCAGTTCCTGCAGGTCTGGCGATACGGGCCTGATGCTGAACCAGGCCACTTCTGAGCAAAGACAATCCCCTGGCAGACGTCATCTATGGCGTGGACAACACCTTCCTCAGCCGGGCGCTGGCGGGCGACATCCTGGAGCCCTACGAGTCGCCAGTTCTGGCTGACGTTTCCGACGACCTCAAGCTGGATCCCACGTTCCACCTGTTGCCGGTGGACTATGGCGACGTCTGTCTGAACTATGACAAAGGCTGGTTCGAAGAAAATGACCTGGCACCGCCCGAGCGACCTTGCCGCGCTGACCCAGCCCGAATACAAGGCGCTGACCGTCGTGGAGAACCCCGCCACTTCGTCGCCAGGGCTCGCGTTCCTGCTGGCCACCGTGGAACAGTTTGGTGACCACCGGTGACTATACCTACCTGGACTACTGGGCCGACCTGCGTGCCAACGACGTGCTGGTCACCGACGGTTGGGAGGACGCCTATTGGGGCAACTTTACCTACGCTTCCGATGGCGACCGGCCCATCGTCGTCAGCTATGCCAGCAGTCCCCCGGTAGAGGTCTACTTTGCCGAAGAGCCGTTCGACGAAGCCCCAACAGGCGTCGTCGCCAGCCGACGGCAGCTGCTTCCGCCAGATCGAGTTTGCCGGCATCCTGAAGGGCACCGAGAACCGGGATCTGGCCGAACAGTGGATCGATTTCATGCTGGGCAAGACATTTCAGGAGGATATCCCCCTCAAGATGTTTGTCTTCCCTGCCAACGAGCAGCGCGGCGCTGCCAGATGTCTTTGCACGGTTTGCCGAGATACCCGACAACCCGGCGATGGTAGACCCGGAAGCCATCGAAGCCAACCGCGAAACGTGGATCAAGGCCTGGACTGAAGTCATGCTTCGATAAGCGTGTTGGCTCGCTTGTTCCGGGTCGATGCACTCGCCCTTATTCGGTCTCAGAGCTGCTTGTCTCCTGACTGTACTTGTGGTATAATCTGGGCGGAAGGACTCTGGCAGAAAGCACTTGGTGAGCGCTGATTGGAATGCGGAGAGGAGCAAGTGATGATCAAGGTCACCATAGATAGCGTTCGGGCAAGCTTGCTGTCCCAACATCGGGTGGTGGTCCTCAAAGAAGAGGATATCGACCGCTATCTGGCCATCTGGATCGGTCCATACGAAGCTGATGCCATCACCATCCGGCTTCAGGGCGTCGAGGTCGCCCGCCCTCTCACCCACGATCTCGTCCAGCAAGCCATCACCAGGCTTGGTGCGACAGTTTCCCATATCCTGGTGAATGACCTGCACGACGACACGTTTTACGCCCGTGTAGTTATAGATCGCGAGGGAGAACGCATCGAGTTAGACTCGAGGCCCAGCGATGCCATCGCCTTGGCCGTCCGTGTCCAGGCCCCGGTATTTGTCAGCGAGTCAGTGATGGAGAGAGCGGGTGTGGTGCCAGACGAAGAGATTGACCTTGATGCTTTGACACCCGAGGAAGAAGAAAAGCTAGCGCCATACAAGGACTTTATCGAGGGACTTGATCTGGAAGATCTGGTAGAATAGTTGGCGCCGGCAACACACCGGCAAGCCACAGTTGATCTGATGGTAAAATGGAACTAGGTCGGCGACCGCAGCCGGCAATCGGGACCGGTTGCAGGCAGGGCTCCTGCTCAGTGGCACAGCGCCAGCGGGAGCCTGCTTTGCGCAGGGCAGAGCATATTTCGTCAGAGGGCGCAGATTGTGACTGAAAGTAGCAGGATCGAGAGACTTCCCCCACAGAGTGCCGAGGCGGAAGAGGCGGTTCTGGGCGCGCTCCTGATTGACCCGGACGCCATCATCCGCCTGGCCCCCATCCTTCGACCTGAGGATTTCTATCGGGAAAAGCATGGTTGGATCTATGATGCTGCCTTGATCCTCCACGAGCGCCGCGAGCCGGTCGATTTCCTGACCATTTGCGACGAGCTGGATCGACGGGAACAACTTGACCAGGTAGGCGGAGCAGCGTTTATCACATCGCTGATCAACGCCATGCCAACCTCTATACACGCGGAGCACTATGCCCGAATTGTGGAGCGTACGGCCACAAGAAGGCGATTGATTGACGCAGCCAGCGAAATCGCCGTCCTGGCCTATCAGGAAGCCGACGACGTCGAAGAGGTGGTGGACCATGCTGAGCAGATCCTCTTTGGTGTGTCTGAGCGGCGCGTATCTCGCGAACTGGTCCCGATCAAGCAGATTCTGAGTGAATACTATGACCGCATAGAATACCTGACCCGCCACCGTGGAGAACTGATCGGCATACCCACCGGATTCAACGACATTGACAAACTGTTGGGCGGCCTGCAGCGTTCCGACCTGATCATCTTGGCCGCCCGGCCAAGCGTTGGCAAGACCAGCCTGGCCCTCAGTATCGCCCACAACGCAGCAAAGCTGCACGGGCAGAGGGTAGCCTTATTTAGCCTGGAGATGTCGAGCGAGCAGGTCGTTCAGCGGCTCATCTCGGCAGAGACAGGCATCGGTTCGCAGCGTCTGCGTAGGGGAGAAATAGATCAGGACGAGTGGGGCCGCTTTATGAAGGCCTACAACGATCTGGCAGAAACCCACTTTTTCATTGACGACACGCCGGGCATCTCGGCACTAGAACTGAGGACCAAGGCCCGTCGCCTCCACGCCGAAGTGGGGATTGACCTGCTCGCGGTAGACTATTTGCAGCTCATGCGGGGTGACTTTCGCTCAGAGAACCGCGTACAGGAGATCTCGGGCATTTCTCGCGCGCTCAAGGGGCTGGCCCGCGAGCTAAACGTGCCGGTATTGGCTCTCTCCCAGTTGTCTCGAGGCGTAGAATCGCGTACTGACAAGCGCCCCATCCTGTCAGACCTGCGTGAGAGCGGCGCACTGGAGCAGGATGCCGACGTGGTCGTCTTTATCTACCGCGACGAGATGTACAACGAGAACACCGAGAGGCAGAACATTGCCGATATCATCGTCGCCAAGCACCGAAACGGGCCCACCGGCACGGTTGCGCTCTTTTTCAAGAAGGAGCTGGCCCAGTTCCGCGAGGCGGAGCTTCGCCGGACGGATCTGGACTTTATCTGATGCCCGCCCGTCGGCCCGCAAAGGCACTTGTCCCAGCAATAACAGGGCTGGTTGCCTTTGTCGTCTACCAGCAAACGCTTCTACCCGGCATTGGTTGGGGCGATATCGCCCGATTTCAATACGTAGGGCGGCTATGGGGTATTCCCCACCGCTTTGGTTATCCACTGTACATCGCCATCAGCCACCTGTTTGGCTACCTGCCGGTGCGAACGCTAGCCTACCGCATCAACCTGATGTCAGCAGTTTTTGCCGCGCTGGCCGCGGTGATGGTCTACATGATCCTCATGCGGCTGGTCGACGATTGGATAGCATCGGCATCAGCCGCATTGTCCTTTGCTTTTTCGCGGGCTCTTTGGGGCCAGGCAGTCATAGCCGAGGTATATACCTTGAACGCCTTTCTCATTGGCGCCATCGTACTTGTGTTGCTTGCCTGGCATCAAACCCGCAGAGATTGGCTGCTGTACCTGGGCATCGGATTGTACGCCCTGAGCTTTGGCAACCACATGACGGTTGTTACCCTGGTCCCGGCAGTGGCATACCTGGTGCTGGTCACAGACTACCGAGTGCTGCTCGATCCGAAAAAGCTGGCGGTGATGGTTGGATTGGTGTTGCTTGGTGCATCACAGTATCTGTATGTCATCCTCCGCGCCCAGCAGCAGCCACTGCTCAATGAGTTGGGTCCGTTCTCGTGGCGGGGATGGCTCCATTGGATGACACGCAACCGCTTTCCAGGGCAGTTCTTTGGGTTCACCTTGAGTGACCAGGTAGACCGGATGCGCATCTATCTGGAACTTCTGGAGATGCAGTTCTATCGCTGGGGCTACATTCTGGGCTGGATTGGCGCATGGGAACGACTGAAGGCCGATCTCAAGACCTTTGTGTTTCTGGCATTGGTGGCGCTGGGCATCTATGGCTTTGCCATGAACTATGGCGGCATCACTTTCCGCGTTTATCTCATCCCATCCTACCTGATCTTTGCCGTATTCTTTGGTTGTGGCCTGAGCGCCCTGCGTACGTGGCTGGAAGAGCTGCTCAGGGACCAGCGCCAATGGCTGGCCAGGCCCTTGATTGCGGCCTTGGCCGCTGCCATATTGCTCATGCCTCTCTACCCACTCTGGCAGAACTGGGCCGAGGTAGACCAGAGCAGCAACTACTACTATCATGAACTGGCATGGAAGTTTGTAGAGGAGGCGGGACCCGACTTTGTCCTGGTAGAATCGGAGCCGCACTACGACGACCTGGAGGCAATCTTGTACGTGGCCTGGGCTGAGAAGGGTTGGTACGACGCCCAGACGGTGACCCCTGGTGGGATCGACCCCTGGCTGGGAAGCCGACCCATCTATGCCTGGTATGGCGACGCGGACATTCACCCGCGATACATCCAGGAGCCGGTAGAAGAGCTGCCGGGTATGGCCCTCATCGGCGGGGTGGGAGAAGAATGAAAGGCTTTGCCGGATTTCCGGCCGGAAAACAACCCTATACGCCCTTGCCCAACCTTTTTTTCGCCGAGCTACTGCCCAATATCGACCATCTGGGAGAGCTGAAGGTAACGTTGCACGTCTTTTGGCTCATGCACCAGCAGAAAGGAGACCGGCGCTGCATTAGCGGAGGAGAGTTGGCCACCGACCAGCGCCTGCTTGGCGGGCTTGCCTCACCGCTGCTTTCCGCCAGGGAGGCCCTGCGCGATGCCCTTGAGCGGGCTGTGGCCCGCCGCACGCTGCTGCGCGTCACCACCGGCGAAGAACCAGGCAGGCAGGACTGGTATTTTGTCAACACTGAAAGCGGCCGCCGGGCCGTGGACGATCTGCTTGCCGGAAGGTGGACACCCACCGAAGCGTCCCAACACGTACATTTGCAGGCTCAGCGCCCCAATATCTTTGTGCTCTACGAACAAAATATTGGGGCGCTGACTCCCATCATGGCTGAAGAACTGATGGAGGCAGAGAATGCCTACCCGGCAGAGTGGATCGAGGATGCTTTTCGTGAGGCCGTGAAATCGAACGTGCGAAAGTGGCGCTATGTGGAGGGCATCCTCAAAGCTTGGGCAACCGAGGGAAAAGGCAATGAAACGTCTCGAAGAACTGATGAGAGAGACCGGCGCCGATTCATCGAAGGCGAATATGCCGACTATATCGAGCACTAGCCCAGAGCCAGTTCTGAAGGACGACGGGCAGGGCAGCGCCGAATGCCCCCTGTGCGGCGGACTGGGCTATGTGCGCGAGGACGTACCCGTTGGCCACCCCAACTTTGGCCGGCTGTTTCCCTGCCACTGCAAGTTGGCTGAGGTCGAGGGCCTTCGGCAGCAACAGTTGCGCGATCTGAGCAACCTCCACCACTTGAGCACTATGACTTTTGATACCTTTGTGCCCGAGGGTTTCGGTCTGGCTCCAAACCTGGCAGCCAATCTGCATCACGCCTTTGACGAAGCTCAGCGGTTCGCCAACAACCCCGATGGCTGGCTCACCTTCTTTGGCGGCTACGGCTGTGGCAAGACCCATCTGGCAGCGGCCATCGCCAACCAGGTCATAGAGCATGGCCAGCCGGTTCTGTTTGTCGTCGTACCCGACCTGCTCGATCACTTGCGGGCCACCTTTGGGCCGGCGAGCCCCATCGGCTTTGACGAACGTTTCGCCCAGGTCCGGGATGCGCTGCTGCTGATCCTCGATGACCTCGGCACCCAGAGCAGCACCGCCTGGGCGCAGGAAAAGCTCTTCCAGATCCTTAACCATCGCTACAATGCCCGCCTACCTACCGTCGTCACCTCTAATTCCACGCCCGAGGAGATTGACCTGCGCTTGCGCTCTCGTCTGGTCGACCCGGGGCTGGCCACTTTCGTGACGATGCTGGCGCCTGATTTTCGGCGCAGCGGCGTGGCCCAGGACCAGTCGGACCTTTCCAGCCTATCGTTGATGGAGGACATGACCTTCGAAAGATTTGATCTTCGCAAAGACGAGCTTCCCCCCGATGAGCGGGCCAATCTCCAGCGGGCGTTTGAATTATGTCGAGATTATGCCAATCAGCCAGATGGCTGGCTGGTTCTCACGGGTGAGTATGGATGTGGCAAGACCCATTTGGCCGCTTCTATCGCCAACGTCCGTGCCGCGGCGGGCCTGCCGGCCCTCTTTGTCGTCGTGCCCGATCTCTTGGATCACCTGAGGGCGACGTTCAGCCCCCACAGCGACGCGCGCTTTGACAAGCGATTTCACGAGGTGCGTACTTCTCCATTCCTGGTGCTCGACGATCTTGGGACTGAGAGCGCCAGCCCATGGGCCCAGGAAAAGCTATATCAGCTTTTCAACCATCGCTACAACGCCCGGCTGCCTACCGTCATCACCATGGCTCAACCCGTAGATGCTGTGGACGCCCGTCTCCGCACCCGCATGCTGGATGTAGCGCGTTGTACCGTCTTTGGCATCATTGCACCCAGCTATCGGGGCAGCCTGCAGCGCCGGGCCCAGCGCGACAACAAGCGCCGCAGCACAGCCCGCGGCCAGCATACCCGGTAGTTCTCAAAACTCTGGAGCCTTTGTGACTCACCGCCCACGACGTACCTGGCTGTCGGAAGCGATCATCATCGCGGCATTGGTACTCTTGCCGTTGCTCTTCTGGTGGCGGCTGTGGGCGCTCGAGCCGGCCGACCGGGCCGTCATTCCCCCAGGTGATTTCACCGACCAGTACTACCCCCTCCAGCTTTTCGCAGCCAGGGAGCTTGCTGCCGGCCGTCTGCCAGCCTGGGACCCATTCATCAACGCCGGGCAACCTGGTCTGGCCGATATTCAGACTGGATTCTACTACCCACTCAACCTGGTACCGAACTCGATCCTCGCCTTGCTGGGCTTGGAGTTCAGCATCGAGTTTCTTACGGCACAGGTCATCCTCCATTTTTCGCTGGCGAGCCTGTTCACATATCTCTTTGTGCGCCATCTGGCCCGGAGGGCTGGGGCGCGGATCCCGGCGGCCAGGTTCGCCGGCGCGGTCTCGGCACTGACCTTCACCTACGGAGGCTACCTGACTACCTTCCCCGTCCAGCAACTCACCATCCTGGAAGCAGCGATCTGGCTGCCTCTGATACTACTCTTTCTGGATAGGGCCTTCCTTCACACCAGGCGCCTTCCCGAGATCACCTGCGCCGGATTGGCCTTGGCCTGTGCCTTGCTCGCCGGACACCCCCAGACAGCGATGTATATCGTCTATGCAGTCCTCGCCTATGGCCTATTTCTGACCTGGTCTGTACGCCACGCGGAGCACAGGACACCAAAGACCAGATCCGTGGAGCGCTCAGCTCTGGGCCAGAGACTCCTCGTCGTTTTTCTCCTGTTGGTTCTTGGCGTCGTACTGGCGGCGGTCCAGCTCGTGCCGACATTGGGGTTCATTGCCCGTTCCACACGGGCAGGCCTGGAATATGAGGCTGTGGCCTGGGGCTTTCCCCTGGCCGAAATGACACATCTGCTTTATCCCGGATACTTTGGCGGTTCACCCCAGTATCTCGGTATCCTGCCGATGATTCTGGCGGTAGCGGCGCTGTTTGTCGTACGTGCGCAGCGGGAGGTGATCTTTTGGCTTGGCCTTGGCGCCCTGGCCCTGCTTCTGGCCTTGGGAGGCAACACATTCCTGTACAGCGTGACCTACCTTCTCGCACCCGGCTTTGGCGCAGTCCGCAACCAGGAAAGGGTCATTTTCCTCTTTGCCTTTGCCGCCAGTGTCCTCGCCGGCTACGGAGCACTGACGCTGGTGCAACCCTTGCCCCGTCAAAAGCGTAAGGGATTCTGCCGGTTCACGCGAGGTCTGGTTTGGCTCTTTGTTGCCTTTCTCGCACTAACAGTCCTGTTCTATTTTGGCTATTTGCAGGGTCTGCAGAACGGCGTAGAGATCAACCTATTCGAGGGACTGCTTCGCCATCACATCCTGCTTCTCCTGATTCTAGGCGGTTCAGCCCTACTCTTTACCCTGCGGCGCACAGGCCGCATCCGGCGTAAATGGCTGATAGTCCTGGCTCTGGGGTTAGTCTGGTTGAACCTATTTACGATCAACTGGCGATTCAATCTAGCCGATCCGACCGCGAGTACCCCCTACCCTGAAACAGGGATCACCGCCTACCTCAAGGAGGAGCCAGGTACTTTTCGGATTTCGAGCGCGGGGTTGCTGCCCGGAGGGGCCAGCGCTGGCATCGTCTACGAGCTGGAAGACATTACTGGCAATACGCCTCTGAGCCTGAATGCCTTTCAGCAATTTGAAGAAAGGGTCGAGAGTTGGCGTCGCTGGCAACTGCTCAACGTACACTATGTACTGTCCCGAAAGGCACTGGATGGGCCGGGGCTAGAGCGCGTGTACGGCGAGGGCGGGATCAGAGTCTACCGAATTGGCGATCCATTGCCCCGTGCCTGGGTAGTATACGAAACAGTTCTGGGGGATGACGATCAAGCCATCGAACTGATCAATTCAGAGGGCTTTGATCCAAAGAGTATTGCGATTCTGCTGCCCGAGGACGAGGAGTTGATGCTCTCTGCTGGCGGTAGTTCGGGTACGGCAGCCGAGGTGGTCCACGCTGAGCCGGGCAAACTCAGCCTCAAAGTGTCATCGAGTGATGCGGGAGTATTGGTTGTAAGCCAGCCCTTCTATCCTGGCTGGCAAGCCAGCGTAGATGGTGAAGCCGTGACCATACATCGCGTGGATGCTATGTTGCAGGGAATTCCGCTCAAAGCAGGCCCCCACCAGGTTGAGCTTTGGTACCGCATATCACCCCTTCCGGCTATCCTGACTCTCGCTGTTCTGGTTGTCTGTGTCGCGATTCTGGTACTCATGATGCGCCGCACCCAACAGACCTGAGCCCGGTCGCTTACACATGGAGCACCACTCCGCAGTGTCCAGGGAAGCGAATCTCCCGGGAGATCAAGTTTCAATGACCGCTGCCCCCTGCCGACGAACTTTGCTCATGACCAAGAGCCTGTACGCAGCAAAGGTCCGGGCTTGATTCGCCCCCTGAGCAGGCGCCAGTCTCGGACGTACAGGACACCCAACCTTTTGCCAAGCCTACTCTTTGTAGCTACAATGGGCAACATTCGCCAGCACAATACACAGGAAAGCCTATGAACGACAACAAGACCGGCATATTCACGGTCTTGAAGAATCGTGATTTTTTGGCTCTATGGCTGAGCCAGCTCATCTCCAAGATTGGCGACAACTTTGCCATTGTCGCAGCCTTGGTACTCATCAACGACCTGGCCCAGCGGACGGGCTTAGCCGTGGTTGTCATCGCTGCGGCAATGACCATCCCCCAACTCTTTGCATTGGTCAGTGGCGTCTTCTTGGACCGTTTCAGCCGCAAGGCAGTGATGGTCGCCAGCGATCTGCTGCGAGCGGCCGTCATTCTTCTGGTCCTATTGGTACACGAACCAAGCCAGCTCTACATCCTCTACCTGTCTGCCTTCGTTGTCATGGGTTTGAGCGCGGTCTATGTTCCGGCACGAAATGCGTCCATACCCAACTTGGTACCCGACGATCAACTGCTGACGGCCAACGCCCTGATCCAGGCCACGGAACTGGTATCGCTCATCGCCGGCGCCTCACTGGCAACGCTGGTAATCAGTCTGACCTCTACCTACACGGCCTTTGTGGTGGACTCGTTCACATTCGCCCTTTCTGCCGTGTTCCTGATGGCGGCGCACATTCCACAGGGCCAGTCCTCCGTGGCATCTGCCGGAGCAGGTGGGGAATTCCGCACTTTTTGGGATGGCTTTACGGACGGCGTGCGTTACATTGCCAGCAACAAGCCCCTACTGCAGCTCATGGGCATTACGACCGTGGCCACCCTGGGCCTCAGTGCTACCGTTCTCCTTGCGGCCGCGTATTTCGAGCAGTTGCTGGGGATATCGGCAGAGTATATTGGCCTCCTGCAGGCCACGGAGGGAATCGGGATGGCGTTGGGCGCCGTGCTGATCAGCGCCTATGCTTCATGGGCTCGCTCCCGGCAGATCGTCAGTGTTGCTATGATGATCTTGGGCTGCACTATCCTGCTATTCGCCGTGGCTCCGGCCTACTGGCTGGTGCTCATCGGGGCACTTGTCGTGGGGCTGTGTGTCGTATCGGCGCGGACCACCCTGGCCGCGATGACACAGGCGCTGGTACCCGATTCGCAACGCGGCCGGGTCGAGGGGGCGATGGTCACCGTAATCGGCATTGGAACAATGGGCGCCCTCATGATGGCAGGCATTCTGGGCGATATGGTTGGTCCCACCAGCGTTTTCGTCTTTACGGGCATCGTCGTGCTACTGGCCGGCGTAGCTTCTGTCTTTTCCCTGCGCGAGGCAGAACAGCGTCTCATCAATGGGGGAAATGGCTAGCCTTCACCGCCAGCTGACAAACGACAGACTAGGGCAGATGCGAGCCAGTATCGCATGCACACCGAGGCTCCCATCCAGCGCCAAGGTCAGGTACCACGGTCGAAGCTGAAAGAGGCCGAACGAGGCCCCATAAACATGCAGGACGGCCATCTGGTTGCCTGCGCTGCGGGCACACAGTCGGACAGTCCGGGCGCGTCCAACAGAACCAAGGTCCATCGGGTAGGAGAGGAACGAGGCTGGCGATGAACGCCAAGAACAGGCGCTATGACGCCGTGCTGTTCGACCTGGGGTATACGCTCATCTACTTTGAGCCACCTCAGGAAGCTATCGTCCAAGCAGCCCTGCAGGCCATTGGGGCAGAACGGTCTATTGAACAGATCGCTGCCGCGGCGGAACTGGTCTGGGGCGACTATTACCGTGACGCTCAAACGGCCACCTTCCCAGCCAGCGAGGAGTATGACCGCCGGACCCAGGCCAGCCTCGAAGGGGCACTTTTGGCCAGCCTCGGCGTGGAGGGCGATGCGGATGCCCTGCAAGCCTACACGGATGCCATCGAAGCACAGTTCGACCGCCCCGGTGTGATCCGTCCCTATCCCGAGGCAGTCGAGGTCCTTGCCGCCTTACAGGAGCAGGCCTACCGGCTGGGCATCGTCTCCAATTGGAGCTGGAACCTCAGAGACCGGGTCGCCCAAGCAGGGCTGGATCGGTTCTTCGAGTTGATCTGGGCCTCAGCCTATGCCGGCTGCAACAAGCCCCATCCCGGGATCTTTGACCAGGCGCTGGCCCGCATGGAAATCCCTGCCCATCGCGCTCTGTATGTGGGCGATAGCTACCGGCATGATGTTGTCGGCGCCAGGCACGCGGGCCTGGACGTGGTGCTGTTGGATCGAGAAGGCACCGCTAGGATCCAAGACTGTCCGATAATCCGCGATCTTGGGGGTGTCCTGGCAATGCTGGAGAAGCATCTCACCTGACCGCCTCCCAGGGCCACGGTAAGGCACCCAAACTAGGAGCAACGGCTATTTGACTTGCGGCTCCTTTTGGACTATAATTCCGATAGCCTTGCGGGTGTGACGCAGTGGTAGCGTATCTGCTTCCCAAGCAGACTGTCAGGGGTTCGAATCCCCTCACCCGCTCTGATGGATAGGGGCTCCCTGAGACGGGAGCCCTTTTCTGTCGAGTTCTGACCGGGTCAATTGCTGTCTTTGAAAAGATGTACAGAGAGCACAGATGGGAGAAAGCCTATTGGCCATCGTGTCCTTGCACGTCTGAGCCTTGGCCCAACAGTCCTACTCTTCACTCTTGGTAGCGGCAAACTGCGATCGTGGCAACAACAATCTTCTTGACTCCCCCTCGAGACCGTGTTACAATCCCTGCATCATGAACGATGCTGACCTGCTGGCCACGAGCGCTCTGTTCTCCCCATTGTCTGACGAGGAACGCTGGCAAGTGGGAAAGCGTTTCGCGCGGCACAGCTATGATAGAGACAGCTATCTCTTCTTTGAAGGCGATCCTGCCGAGTGGCTTGTCTACGTCATCGAGGGCCGGGTCAAGATGATCAAACACTCTGAAAGCGGGCGCGAGACCATCTTGGCCGCCTTCGGTCCGGGCCAGATTGTCGGTGAGGTAGGCGTGCTCGTGGGCGACACCTATCCAGCTACGGCCCAGGCCCTGGAGCCGACGGTTACCCTCAACCTTCGCCGCGCAGAGTATGTTGATTTGATTCGCAACCATCCTGACCTGGCCTGGGCGCTGATCGCCGAGTTGGGCCGCCGGCTGCAACGCGCCCACGAGACGATTCGGAGCCTGGCCGTGGAAAAGGTACAGAGGCGGGTGGCCCGCGTACTGTTGCGCATGGCCTCCGCCTCAGGGGAGCGCCTGGAAGGCGGCGCCGTGCGGATCACCGCTCCCCTCAGCCGCCAGGACATTGCCGACATGGCCGGAACCGTCCTCGAGACAGCGATCCGCACCCTGAGCAAATTTCAGAAACAGGGCTTGATCGAGACCACACAGGGCCGGATCATCCTCCTCAAACCGCACCAACTGGTGGCCATTGCCGAGGAGCTGTGAATGCGAGAGTGCGCCGATGTACTCTTTTCTCTCGCGGTGGTCCATCTGTAGAGGGTGGCCGGCTTCTTCTTCGTCAGTCAGGAGCTACGATGCAGAACTCCTGGGCGCAACTGCTCCCCCTGCTTTCGCCGGGTACTTTTACAATTCCGTGATTTTGCGCACAGGTTGTCTGAGGATGGTTTTGAGCTTCTCAGGCGCTACCTTGCGCGGGTCGCTCAGATAGATCTCGTGATGCTTGCCCTGCATCTCGTAGCCGTTTTTGGGAATGAACTCGGCGTGCATCCTGTGCAGTACCGGCCCTTCGTCCTCGTAGGAGCCGATGTGCAGGATCTGAGCCGCGAGGCCTTCGTGATACGTCTCCAGCCGGAGTTTGGGTAGAGCACGCAGCTTTTTCTGTTTTCCCACCAACTCGGCTACATCAGCCACCATCTGGACCACGATCCAATCGGGCTGCATGATCATCATGGTCCAGTCCCAGGCACTCTTGTCGCGCTGGTTGGCAAAGGTCTCCATGTCCTCCGCCCACCACAGGCCCTCCAATGGTGGAACAACATAGTCTCTATCCATCTCTTTCTTGCTCATGAACTTGAGCTTGTAGGCCACAGCGTACAAGGCCTCCAGGGCATCCTGGTATTCCTGCGCGGTATTGGGGTCGCCGTGGCCGTCAACCATGAGAAAATGCAGCGGCGGCACCTCAACCACAGAGAAGGCTCTGGCTGAAGGCCGGTACAAGTACTGAAACTCCACCTTCAAGTCAACCTTGGACATCTTGGACCTCCATTTCGCTGAGAAAGCCCGTGACCCACGATGGCTCAGCCTCGATCATCGTGCAGAGATCATCTGCTCCGTGCCCGGCCGGAATGGATAGTGAGCATCATCGAAAGCATCAAGAACATGCAGATATCCTGAGCGTAGTTCGTCTCTGTTGGCCAATGCACCACCCAAGCAGATCACTGAGATAGACCCGCAACAGGCACATTCAGGCACTCACCCAACTCGCAGTATATTCTGTCAGATCATCCGGTTTGGTGATGGCAGGTTCATCGACTTGCCATCTACCGGTCAGGCCCAGTTCCCCAGCGGTCAGCTCAAAATGGCTCATGGCAATGCCCATGTCGATGCGCTGCATGTCGGCAATTCGAACGAACCGTGAGAGCCCTCCCTCACCGTAACCTGCCGTCCGCTGCAGGTAAAAGTGCCAGGCCGCGCCATCCCGGATGATGCGCCAGGGTTGCCGGTTGGAAGCTGAGGGGGCCAGCCGGACCATCTCCAGCGGGGTTGCATACGCTCCCGCCTCTTCGGCCGATAAGGATACACCGAACTCTGCGCCAAAGAACAGCCTGTCCCATGCCAGGCGAGCGTTGGAGCCCGCACCCCGTCGGATCATCCCATCCAATCTACGTGGCTTCTCGGCGATGTAGCCCAACGAGACAACAGCCGGCACCGACTCGCCGTCGCTGATTTTGATCTTTTTGGCGAATCGACTCTTGTTGAAAGTACCTCCCAGCCAGCAGGTTCCGAGGTCCAGATCGGTGGCGCGTAAGATGATGCATTCCATACGATAGCCAAAGTCCTCAAGATCATGAGCGCCACCAGCAACGGCGCCAATGATGAAACCGGTGGCTCCGCGGATGAAACCGTAGGTACCCAGGCCCCGCAAGGCTTCGCGATCCTCTTCTGTCGCAGCAGCCAGCTCGAACCGTGGTCGCGTGCCGAAAGGTCCAGGGCCTCGAGAGGCAAC
Source organism: uncultured Chloroflexia bacterium (assembly GCA_963700285.1). Taxonomy (GTDB): domain Bacteria; phylum Chloroflexota; class Anaerolineae; order JAAYZQ01; family JAAYZQ01; genus CAWANP01. The sequence continues at coordinate 777,785 of CAVOXA010000014.1, forward strand.
AAGTTCCTCGAGTTTCAGCCGGAGATCCTGTTCGATGGGCTGCTCGCGGTAGCTTCTGCAGGAGAAGCGGTTCCTGACTAGATCGCTAATGGGCTGGTTGTACGCCATAAAAGTCCTCTCTTCTCGGCGATGATCTCGACGAGCTGCCTACGCAGCGCCTGGTACTGCCCAAAGACGGCGTAATCGGCTTCCGTGAGGCTGTGCACGCGCTCGACCTCTATACCGGCTGGCGGAAGCCAGAAGCGTAGGGTATGAGGGCATTGTACCATCATTTTCTTGACCTGGGCAAGCGAACGAGCATCAGCCAACCAACAGAAGGCCGATCCAGATGCTGGCAAGGTGGAAACAAAGGTCCGCCAGCACCGATTGCTCAGCGCTGGCGGGGCCCTGTATCCGACCATCCTGCCCCGCTTTGGCATGGGCCAAGGCGTATCGTATCGAGCAACCCTAGTCGAGCAGGAAAGGCTTCATGGGCGCCCACTCGTCCTTCCAGACAACGGGTACAAGCTGCTGTATGACCTCGGGCGGCATGACCGCCATAAAGTAGGCGCGGTCGTCTCCCTCGAGATTGTACAGCACAAAGGGCACTGCCAGCGGCGCAGGTTGTGAGTGCACTGCACTGTGGGCTGCCGCCTTTTGGGCCATGTCGATGGTCTCGGGCACGGTCATGATCTCCGCCGCAACCTCAGGGCTGATGATGGTCTCTTCCACCTGGGTGTGGGGGTGCCAAAGGTCGGACAGTTTGGTCAAAGCATGGTCCAGGTCTGCCAAGGAACCAGCCTCGCGGGAGGCTGCTATCTCGGCCAGGTAACCGAGCATCAGTTGATGCTGGGCCATCAGGCTGTCAAAGTCAGCATTGGGCAGGCGATCCCGAAGATAGGGAAAAAAGAGATCGTCCTCGGTCATATGATGGCCGTGGGTGATGGCCTCGAGGCCCTGGCAGTACTTCCAAAAGCCATCGCGGGTGGTATCGTCGGGGAACCCGCTGGCAGCAAAGGCCCGGCAGTTCTCCTGCGCCACGGTCAGGCCGCGGGTGACGACACGATGGATGCGTCGCAGATCAATGCCAATGTTGGGCTTGGGTTTTTCGGACATGATTGACTCTTCTCGTTGCTGTTTATTGGATGCAATTGGCCAAAGACTGGTAGAACAGCGGGCGGGCGGCGCTGCTAGCACCTTATTATCTAATTATAGCATTACAATCATAGCAAGTCAAGTGTCCCTTCACTCATGGCTGGAACTTCTCGAGGGTCTTGATCGCACTTTCTACGGAGCGGAGGTCTCTGGGATCTAGTTCTGGGCTGGCAGCCCACCGTTGGTACCTGGGCAGCAAGGGATAGAACTCGGGCAGCAGTTTCTTGGCCATGCTGCGGACCGCGTCACACAGCACCCAGGTGACAGCCGGGTCGTCGGGAGGGACATGACCGGCCAGGAATTGCCGCGTGGAAACAAGTTCCCCCCGCGCGGCGAGGCGGATGGCGAAACTGACAGCCCGCTTGACCTCCATCTCCTGGTCCAGCAGTAGGCGTCCGGCCAGCTCCAGGCAGCGGCCGGTATAGGCCGGGTGCTTCATGGGCAAGCGAGCCGCGACGGTAATGCCAGCCCGGCGCACCCACTTGTTCTCGTCGACGAGCCAGGGATCGATAGCTCCGAGCCAGCCATCCGGATCCTTGCGAACGATGGGCTCCAGGCCGTTCATGGCCAGTTGATCCGCGTCTTCCCAGGTCAAACAGGTACGACACAACTCCATCAATTCCGGAATGACCGTGTCAGGCGCGGCCAATTCCATCATGCCCAGGGGATGGACGGCTACGACGCGGCCTTCGCGGCCGTAGCTGTCCCACAAGAGGCAGGTCAGGGGCATCAGTTCGTCCACGCCCTTGCGCGCAGGCCCTTTGGCGTGGCTCAGTGCATGCTTGCCGATGGCCAGGCCGACAGCCTTGAGGACCGGAACCGGGATGCCGACCGTCTCCTGTTGGGCGCGTTGTTCGGCCTTGATGACCTCAATGCTCTTGGGCTCAAATTGCAGCCAGAGCTCGCGCAGGCGACTAGCAGTAAGGTCTGGCTCTGCTGGATCATAGCCTTCCAGAATATCGCCAACTTGCAGCGCTATCTCGCCTCTCGTCTGGCGGTCCATCCGAACCCTCCCTCTTGTACTCCCGCGACGTGCCAGGAATCTGAGAGCGTCTGCCCCGTCCGTCCTCGGGCAGGCCTGGGGTCAGTCCTGCGAACCAAAGGGGTCCTGCCCTGTGGCCCGGGCGCGCTGCTCGTCCGAGAGATAGGTCAGAGCTTTGCGCAGGATCAGCGCTCGGTGGCGGCGCTGGCCAGGCACGACGTCCTGAGCCAGCCAGGTCGTGACTTGCTCCGGATAGTACCTGCCCAGCGTCTTGAGCCCCCAACCCACACCCTTGACGGCCATCATGTCCCATTCCTCAAACATGGGCTCCAGTAGATCCAGCAACGCTCGGGCCTCAGGCGCCTTCTCAGAGGCTCCCAGGGATCGCTTGGCCCAGAAATGCACGGCAACGCCCACTGCCCGGCGCACCCAGGGATTGGCGTCCTGGCGCCAGGGCGCAAGCTGCTCCAGGGCTGCTTGGAAGTGGGCCACCAGTGCCTCACCCGCCACGCCCTCACCGAGAATGTCGGCGGCATACCAGACATCGGCGGCGATGATGGCGCGGCGGCAACGAGAGAAGGCGCCTGGAAGATCGCGTTCCAACTGTCCCTTCAGGGCGCTGGCGATGATGACCCAGCCACCTTCGGTCCTGTCTACCACGATGCGCACGAGAAAGAGGTCCACTGCCAGGATCGGGCCAGCGCCAATGGGCTCGCCGATGCGCCGGAGCATGACAAAGGGAGTACGCTCGGCCAGGACTGGGGACAGGAGCTGGTAAGCCTGTTCACTCTGGCCGGCCTCAACAAGGGCTGAGACACGCTCGCCCAATTCCCTAGCCTCCCGAGATTTCAGGGCCGACCCCTTTCTATAGTTGAGGGCCTTGACGCGGTCCCCTGCTCCATTCTTCATTTTACCGGGACAGTTTTCTCCGTCAAGGTTCCTTCAAGATTCAGAGCTACAGCGAGCCGGTTGAGCCAGGCCTGGTTCAGGGCCATAGAGCAGAGTAGGCAACAACAACGAGGCCAGCTTGGTTAGGCCAAACACCTGTCCCTAGAGCCAGGGCTCGTCCAACGAATCAGAATCGTGTAGACTGGCAAACTCGTTGGCCGTCGCATCCTCACGAAAGTGTGCGCCCCGGGACTGGCGGTTGTGCCAGGCGGCGCGAGTGACAACCCAGGCCGTCTGGGCAATATTGCGCAGGCCGATCAGGTCGTCACTCAGCCGGGACGCTCGATAGAAATGGTCTATCTCCTCCCAGATGTGGTTCAGGTCGCGCAGGGCGCGGCCCAGCCGGCGAGTACTGCGCGCCAGACCCACATAGAGCCACATGATGTTCTGGATCGTGCGCCGGTCACGGTAGACCAGCACCGGATCGGCCAGGGCACTGTCGCGCACGTCCTCCCAAGCGGGTACGTCGTCCTCAGTCGCGCGATGCACAGGTTCGCTAGAAGCAATGTCCTGCCCGGCCCGGTCGCCCCACAGCAGTCCCTCCAGCAGCGAGGTGCTGGCCAGGCGATTGGCCCCATGGACGCCCGTACAACTCACTTCACCGACAGCATACAGCCCATCAATGGTTGTACGCCCCCAGCCATCTACCAGCACACCCCCACAGGCATAGTGAGCCGCAGGCACAACGGGGATCGGCTCAGAAGTTATGTCTAATCCTACCTCAAGACAGGCCGTATAGATCGTCGGGAAGCGCTCGCGGATATGGCCGGCTCCCATATGGCTGGCGAGGTCGAGCAGCACGTGTGGATAGCCATGGGAGATCATCTCGTGATGGATGGATCGGGCCACAATGTCGCGCGGAGCGAGGTCTCCCCAGCGCGGTGCATAGCGGTCCATAAAGTGCCGTCCATCTGGCGTAAAGAGCTTGGCCCCTTCGCCGCGTACGGCCTCGGAGATCAAGAAATTCTCAGCGCCGGGGACCGCCAGCGTCGTAGGGTGAAACTGGATGAACTCGGCGTTGACGACCCGGGCACCCGCGCGGTAGGCCATGGCCAACCCATCGCCCCGGGCACCCGGAGGATTGGTCGTGTGGCGGTAGATGCGGCCCAGTCCTCCTGTAGCCAGCACCGTAGCCCCGGAAAGGACACGGTGGACAACACCGGTATCCTGGTCCAGGACGTAGGCCCCGTGGCAGGTGATGGGCTGGTAGATGGCCAGTGGGTCGCGGGCGTGGTGGGAGGAAGTGATGAGATCCACCGCCGTGCGGCCCGTACCCAGGCTGACGTTCGAGGCTTGTTGCAGCCTGGCCACCAGGGCCTCTTCGATGGCGCGGCCGGTGGCATCACCGACGTGCAGGATGCGCGGGACCGAGTGGCCCCCCTCACGAGTGAGCGAGAGCATGCCCCTGTCGTCCAGATCGAACTGGATCGCGGCCTCGTCGATGAGCAGGGTTCTGACCAGTTCAGGGCCTTCCTCCGCAATGAGGCGAACCGCTGCTGGCAAGCTGAGTCCGGCGCCAGCGTTCAGGATGTCCTGGGCCAGCAGGTCGGGAGAATCATCGGTGCCCCGGGCGACGATACCACCCTGTGCATAACGCGTATTGGATTCTTGCGCGCTAGCCGCGCGGGTGATAAGCAGGATCTGGCGCTGGCGGTCCTTGGCCAGGCGGAGGGCTGCCGCCGCCCCGGCTATGCCTGAGCCGATGACAAGTACGTCGGTTTCGATGGGCATTGTACGCTTCTTTCAGGTGTTATACGTGCTGCGTGTTTCGTGTTGCGTGTGTCGTGTTGCGTCACCACGGCGCCGGGCCGGGTGCAGGTCATTGCGTTCCCCCCGCTCGCAACCGGTCCGTGACAGATTGCATGGACCTGAAACAGCCGGAAGCCAAGTTCTGCTGTGTGAAAGGTCGCCAGGCCGGAAACTCGATCAGACAGCAAGCATGTTTTCCAGGGCAATGCGCGCCCAGCGTGCGGTCTCGGTGTCGACGGTCACCTCATGGGTCACCTCGCCATCCACCAGTGCCCCCAACAGTTGCGCCAGGTTCTGGGGTGTAATCTGGCTCATGGTGCGGCAGAAAGGCGCAGTCTCGGCCAGAGAGATGATCTGCTGGTCGGGGTGCTCCTGCTGCAGCCTGTAGACCAGGCGCGATTCCGTACCGATGGCCCACCGGGTTCCCGCTGGGGCCGCTGCAACCTGGTCGATGATGTAGGCCGTGGACCCTACCCGGTCGGCCAGATCAACGACCTCCATCCTGCATTCGGGGTGGACAGCGACCAGGATGCTGGGATAGCGCTGGCGCAAAGCGAGCACATGCTCGGCACGAAAGCGAGCGTGGACATTGCAGGCGCCCGGCCAGAGGACTACCCGGGCTCCGCGCAGGGCGTCAGCATCGGGTGGCAGATAGGAGTCCCAGACCAGTAGTTCGTCCAAGGGGATGCCCATGCTTCTAGCTGTGTTCCGTCCCAGATGCTGATCGGGAAAGAAAAAGACACGGGGTCGTTGCGCCAGCGCCCAGCGAAGAACCCTTTCCGCGTTGCCCGAGGTGCAGACGATGCCGCCATGCTGGCCGCAGAATGCCTTCAACTCAGCAGAAGAGTTTACGTAGGTGACAGGCGTGAACTCGGCTTCGGCGTCTCCAAAGATAGCATCGAGCTGGCTCCAGGCCGTCTCGACCGCCGCTGGTGTGGCGGTATCGGCCAGGTAGCAGCCGGCCGTGGGCTCAGGGATCAGAACGCGCTGACCAGGCTTGGCCAGGATCGCGGCGGTTTCGGCCATGAAATGGACACCGCAGAAGACAATGAACTCGGCATCAGCCTGCGCGGCATCGCGGGAGAGCTTGAGGGAGTCGCCCCGCAGATCAGCAAAGGCAATCACTTCATCACGCTGGTAGTGATGTCCCAGAATCGCCAGGCGGTCCCCCAGCTTTGACTTGTACTCGGCCAAAAGTACGGCCGGATCGGCTACTACCGGTTGCTGCTTAGGGGTAGAAACCTTCATACTGATGTCGAGGGCCTGCACCGAATGGGTCAGCGCCCCGACCGAGATATAAGCAACGCCCGTGGACGCGATCTCAGCAGCCCGCTCTTCTAGGACCCCGCCAGAAGCTTCCAGGGGTACCCGCGCGCCAGCCATGGCCACGGCCTGGCGCATTTCTGCCAGCGTCATGTTGTCCAGCATGATCCGGTCGATGGCCGGCTGGATGGCCAGGGCTTCCTCCAGTTCAGTCAGATTCCTGACCTCGACCTCGATGGGCAGCTTGGGATAACCCGCTCGGGCGCGCTCGACGGCCAGCCGGATGCTGCCTGCTGCATCGACATGGTTGTCCTTGATCAGGATCATGTCATAGAGCGACGTGCGATGATTGGCGCCGCCCCCCATGCGGACACTATACTTGTCCAGTAAGCGGTAGCCTGGCAGGGTCTTGCGGGTATCCAAAATGATGGCACCGGTACAGGCGACTGCATCCACAAAGCGCCGGGTAAGGGTGGCGATACCCGACATCCGCTGCAAAAAGTTCAGGGCGGTGCGCTCCGCCGCCAAGAGCCCGCGACCAAGCCCATGAACCTCGGCTACCAGCTCCCCGGCCACGAGCTCCTGCCCGTCGGCCACGTGGGCGACAAACTCGATGCCAGGGTCGAGGCGCCGGTACACCGCTTCGGCCACCGGCAGGCCGGCAAGGATGCCGGCGGACTTGGCGACAATGCGACCGTGCAAGATGGCATCGGGCAGCAAGGTCGATTCACTGGTTGCGTCACCCGGGCCAATGTCCTCGGCCACGGCCAGATCTATCAGCGGCTTGGCTGCACGTACGAGCGTATCTACGTCTGTTTGAGTCAATGGTTCATCCCTCCTCTGGGCAAGAACAGGTGGGCACGACGATCTACAGGCCAGCATCATCAAGAGATCAAGCCCTCCCGGGTGGCGGCTGGTCGCTCCGCACCGGCACCAACCCTCAACAAGTTCAATAGACAGCAACCAGGGTACGTTCTGCGTGCCCTTCGACTGCCAAGTATACCACCAAGGTTGGGCAGACACCAAGTTGGGTTGCCCAATGGACTTGAGCCGAGATGAAAGATGGTCCCCTCCCCCTCGAGCCAGGGGAAGGGGACAGGGGGTGGGTGTCGTAGCCAGGCGGGGACATCCGTGAAACAGATGAGGACTGTGGGCCTAACTCCTTTTGATGATCACGCGATGAACTACGCGAGGCTCTCAAAGCCAGCCTGGCCTGAATTTAGTTCCTCCATCTCTCCAGTGACACAAAAGACCACACGCTCACACACATTGATGACGCGATCAGCTGTGCGCTCGAGGTTGTGAGCAGCCCAAAGGAGGTAGTTGGATTGTTCAATTGTGCTGGCATCCTGCAAGATGTAGGACAGCAGTTCGTGAAAAACTTGGTTGTAGAGATCGTCCACTTCATCATCCATAGCGGGGATTGCACGGGCTCGCTCCACGTCGCGCTGTACAAAGGCATCCAGCGCACTGCGCAGCATATAGCGCGCCTTTTCCGCCATGACGGGCAGGTCAATGAGCGGCTTGATCAGGGGCTCTTCTCCGATCATCAGATTGATGCGGGCAATCCCCTTGGCATAATCACCGATACGCTCCAGTTCACTGATGATCTCTAACATGGCGGCCAGAAAGCGCATGTCCCCTGCCATCGGCTGCTGGGTAGCGATGAGGGTCAGGATGTCAGACTCAATCGCGAAGCGCATCCTATTGATAGCACGATCGTGGTTAATGATCCGCTGCGACTCAACAAAGTCCCTCTTTTTGAGGGTTTCCACTGATTGAATTAGAACCTCCTCGACCAAACTGCCCATGGCCAGAAGCTCGTCTTGCAAGCGCTGTAATTCCTGATCGAATACCCGACGCACCATCCAATCCTCCTAGAGAACTTTCGCAGACAGCTTTTGGGGAACCGTGTGGGGCCCCTGCTCTGCAGGCAGGGGCTGACTCTCCGGCATGCTTCCCAACACCGAGAAGATCACCCAGTCGCAGATGCCAACCACTCTTTCCGCCGCACGTTTGAGATTGTAGGCCGCCCGCGATATGTATACAGCCTGATTCACAGCCCGGGGTCGACTCTCCATGACCCCAAGCAACTCCTGGTAGACCTGTTCGTACCGAGCATCTACCTTCTGGGTGTCAGCCAGGAGGATGCGAACAGCGTGCACATCGTGCTGCGCAAAAGCCTCCAGCGCACCGCTCACCAGCGCCTGGACACCTGCGCCCAAGCGGTGAATTTGGGCTACCGGCTTGCGCAGATGGTATTGCACAGCGAGGCCATTGGCCCTGGCTACCCTTTGGCCGTGTTCTGCAATCCGCTCCAACTCCGAGGCAATCTCGATCATGGCCACAGCACGGCGGAGTGCAACACCCAGCGGGCGCTGCTCGGCAATGAACTGAAGGCAACCCATCTCGACGGCAAGCCGCTTCTGATGGATCTGCCTCTCGGTATCGCCCAACCACTCCAAGCCATCCAGATTGCAACACTGGAGTTGGTCCACGGACATGAGCAACAGGCTCTCAACCAGGCTGCCTAAGGCCAGTACCTCGTCCTGAAGATGCTGCAGATCCGAACCCAATTCTTGTAAGGACACAGTTGACCTCATCCGAAAGCTGCAGCATAGTCTCCGAGCCTCTCCTCACCCCGTTCCCTTCCCCCACCAGTACTGGAGGAAGGGAATCGAGGATCACAAAAGAGGAGGAAGGATGACGGATAACTGGCTGCGGACTTCATCGCGCACTCGCCGGAAAAGCGACAGGCGCTCAGACTCACTGCCTGTCGCTTTGGCCGGATCATCAAAGCCTATGTGCAGCCTGTGCCCGCGCCCCAGCCAGACCGGACAGTTCTCAGCCGCGTCGTCGCAGACGGTCACCACCAGATCCAGATCCCTGTCTCGGAACTCCTCCGCGGATTTGGATCTTTGGCCCGAGATATCTATATCTAGCTCGGCCATGACTCGGACCGCGAGAGGGTGTACGTAGCCGGCTGGGTCGGTACCAGCGGAATAGGCCAACCATTCCTGAGCAAAGTCATGATTGACCAGGCCTTCCGCCATCTGGCTGCGGCACGAGTTGCCAGTGCAGAGGAAAAGGACTTGCTTCTTCATGCCCTGCTCATCCCCTCTGAGCCTGTCCCCTTCGATTTGCAACGAATGACGCAAGATGAAAAACGAGCGAGCCATGAACAGGGCGTTGCGTGATGCAAGAGCGGTCGTCTATTTCGCATCAGCCAAAGCGTCCTGTGATATAGTCTTCCGTCCGCTGATCCTTGGGGTTGGTAAACAGCGACTTGGTTGGGCCGTATTCCACGAGGTAGCCAGCGCGGTCGTCATCCATATTGAAAAATGCGGTATAGTCTGACACACGCGCGGCCTGCTGCATGTTGTGGGTAACGACGATGATGGTATAGTTCTTGGCCAGTTCGCGCATCAGATCCTCAATTTTTAGGGTCGCAATGGGATCCAGGGCCGAGGCCGGCTCATCCATCAGAATGATCTCTGGGCGCACAGCGATGGTCCGGGCAATGCACAGGCGCTGTTGCTGCCCGCCAGACAGCGAATATCCGCTCTCATCAAGTTTGTCCTTCACCTCATCCCAGAGTGCCGCCTGTCGCAAGGATTTCTCGACAAGTTCGGCCATATTACCCTTGAAGCCATTGATCTTTGCCCCCCAGGACACGTTTTCGCTGATGGTCTTGGGAAAAGGGTTGGGTTTCTGAAACACCATGCCCACGTGGCGCCGGACTTCTACAGCATCTATGCCATCGGCATAGATGTTCTGCCCGTGAAAGAGCACTTCTCCCTTGGCATGCGCTGTGGGCACCAGCTCATTCATGCGGTTGAAGGAACGCAGCATCGTACTCTTGCCGCAACCGGAAGGGCCGATGATGGCCGTGATCTTGCGCGGCTCGATCTTCAGATTGACATCCTTGATCGCCCGAAAGTCGCCATAGTAGACCTGGAGATTGCGCGCTTCAACGGCATACTTGCCGTTGGATGATAGATACGTAGGAGCAGGAGTCAGGTTGCTCATGTCAGTCATGTAATCCTCCTCTTCTGTGCCCGGTTGCGTAGGAGCACGGCGGCAGCATTCAGGGCCAGGAGTAGGGTCAAGAGCACGAGGATGGCTGCTGCCGCGATGTTCCGGAACTCATCCTGTGGACGCGACGTCCACTGGTAGATTTGGATGGGAAGCGTCGTAAACTTGGAGAACGGGCTATTGGGGTCGACGGTGATAAAAGTCGAGGCGCCGACCACGACCAGGGGTGCGGTCTCACCGATGGCGCGGGAAACCGCCAAGATGGTGCCCGTCAGGATACCCGGAAGCGAGCCGGGCAGGACGTGGTGCCAGATTGTCTGCCATTTGGTCGCTCCCAGGCCATAACTGGCCTGGCGCAGGGAATTGGGCACAGCCCGGATGGCCTCCTGGCCGTTGATGATGATCAATGGCAGGATCAATAGCGCCAGGGTCAGGCCGGCCGATATGATGGTCCGCCCATTGGCCGTAGTGGGATCGGTCAAACCCAGGAGTGTTCCGCTGGTCAGAGGTTCAAGAGCACGGACAAAGATGGCCAAGCCCAGCATGCCGTAGATGATGGAGGGCACACCGGCCAGGTTGTTGATATTGGTCCGGATTAAGCCATTGAGCCAGTTGTCTGCGGCGTACTCTTCCAGGTAGATGGCTGCGCCAACCCCCAGCGGAAAGGCTACACACACCGTAATGAGGATCGTAAACAGGGAACCAAGGATGGCCGTCCGCACGCCCGCTCGCTCCGGCTCGGGTGATTGGGGCGTGATCAGAAACTTGGGGTTGATCCAGGACACAAACTCGACATCTGCATCTGGATACTTGGCAGCGGCCTCGGCCAAGACCTCCGACCGCCTGAAAACGGAATCAAAGAGCGACCACGTCTGCTCGATCTTGGGTTCAACGACTCGCTCCAGAACCAAAGCATGCACATCCTCATGGGTACGCTCCACAAAAGGCATCTCGCTCTCATAACGCCGGAAGAGACCTTTGGACACGTTGGCCTGGAGAATGCCGACCAGCGTCCCTTTGGGCAGATCCTGTAGGTTCTGATCCAGCACGGATTCGACGAAAAAGTCCAGGGTCCCGCTATCAGCCCCCGGAATGTAGCGTACGATGGGCTCATGAGGCCAGTCCGGATCGACATCTGACCAATAACCAGCCTCTGCAAAGATCTGCTGTAGCTGCCCAGAGGTCGCCTCAGTCAAGAATCCGTTCTCCTGGCTGACGACAACGGCTAGGGCATCGGTTCCGACCCGGAACTCTGCTGGCTCTCGCTTCCCCTTGCGGCACAGCTCAACCTCTATGCGCTTGATGCGCCTGCTGGCGTTCGAGATCTCTGTGTCGCGGTCCACGCAGAATCGCCGGAAACCAGCGCTGCTGCCGATGCTCTCTACAGAGATCTCTCCCGAATAGCCATCGTTCTGGAACCTCTGAACCATACGCGCAGAGAGCGGAGCGACGGTAGAGCTTCCGACCGTTGTCATGTCACCCGCTACCGACTCGGGGCGCACAACTGGCAGTTCACCAGCAACCGGCAGGCCCATCGCCTCCAGCCAGGCCGCTTTGGATTCGCGGAGCGCCTCGTCGCTGAGAGGGAAATAGCCGACAACCTCAATCTCCTCATCAACGTGAGTCAGGTAGTAGTTAAGAAAGGCAGCGACATGGGGGAATTCCTGCATCAAGCCGGCCGTCGAGTAGAGGAACAGCGGCCGCGATAGCCCATAGTCGCCAGAGTCCACCGTATCTGCGGTCGGAGCAACACCATCGACCGCAAGGGATCGTAGCTCTCCGGCATGGCTCTGATAGTAGGCATAGCCAAAGAAACCAATGGCATTGGGATTATCTGCGATCTTTTGCGCAAGCTCTTCATCGTCCTCGCTGTGCACCGTGTTGGGCAGCGAGAGCACGCGCTCCTTCTGCGCAGTCGCCGCCAGAGCCCCAGGGTCCATGCTGTTCTGACCAGCCACATAGCCAAAGGCGCCATTGATGATGTTGAGCAGCAGCGCCGTAAGCGCAATGATGCCAATTATTGTGGATACCTGTAGCACAAGCTGCCACGCTTTCGCTGTACGGTAGCGACCGGGGAGGTTGTCCCCAAAGTCATCGCCCTTGCTGGGGAAATCTATCTCCCGCGCCCCCGCCTTTCGTCGACGAGCCATTACTCGTATACCTCCCGGAAGCGCCGCACAATGCGCTGGCTGATGATGTTGAGGGACAGAGTGATAAAGAACAGGACGAGTCCGATAGCAAAGATGCTGTTATAGTCGATGGAATCGTAGCTGATATCGCCGCCGCTGATGCGCACGATATGGCCTGTCATGGTTTCCGCTGAATCAAAGGGGTTCAGCGTAAAGTTTGGCCCCGCACCAGCAGCGATGGCGACAATCATCGTCTCGCCGATGGCGCGCGAGATAGAAACGATAAAGGCGGCCGTGATCCCCGACAGAGCCGCAGGGAGCACCACTTTGATCGCTGTCTCCCAGCGTGTAGCGCCCATGCCGTAGGCCGCCTCCCGGAGGGATCGCGGTACTGCGCTCAAAGCGTCCTCGCTCATGGAACTCACAAGAGGCAAGATCAGAATGCCGATCACGATGCCAGCGGAAGCCGTATTGTAGATCTGGACGGTCTCAACGCCGAAAATGGTGCGCAACAAAGGCGTCATGAAGGTAAGAGCAAAATAGCCATAGACGACTGTCGGAATCCCAGCCAGTACCTCCAGCACTGGCTTCAGGATGCCCCGCGCCCGGGGTGATGCGTACTCGCTCAGATAGATGGCTGCGCTCAGGCCAAGAGGGAGGGCGACGACCATGGCCGCAAGGCTGGTCATGAGCGTGGCGGTGACTAGGGGCCAGATCCCGAAATGTCCAATCTGGGGATTCCACTTGGTACCGGTCGCAAACTCAACCAGCGAGACCTTGTTGGCCACGAACACCTCGCTGCCGATCTTGTGGGGAACAGCCTCTGTTCCGTTCACGGCGCGCTCGACTGTGTACAGGGCGGCATCTACATCGAGGATGAGCATCTCTTCCTCGCTGATGCGGACGACGTCGTCCACTTCCAGGCTGGCGCCACCTGTACTCAGTTTCAGTATGGACTGGCTATAGCCAACAGGCGCCTCGATCTGCTTGTTCGTCTGCTCCCAAGAAACCTCGGTAAAGAAACTGAGCGACTCCTTGGCCAAAAAGTACACGATCCCAATGGTGGTAAAGATGGACAAGACAGCGCATGCGAACAGAAGGGTCTGTATGACGCTTTCCCCGATGCGGGGGCGTTTCCGCAAGGCTAGCTTCAGGTCAGCGTCTGACATATCTATGATGGTACTGCTTTGCCCCACCGCCATCTCTTTCTGCATCTACTCCCTCCCGTGACAACGCGGCAGGATACGGGGATACCTGTACCCTACCGCCTGATAGATATGGTGGCCGGGGAGGGAGGCGTTCTCCCTCCCCGGCCATGGGCCATGCTCGTGAGGAGGCCCAACGGGTAGAAGCTATTTCCAGAAAGCTACTGGCCTACGGCACCCAGCCAGGACTGCTTTGCAGCTTCCAGGCCCTCAGGGCTGGCCGGGAAGTAGCCCACATCCGTGATCTCTTCGTTCACATAGGTCAGGTAGAAGTTGATAAAGTCAGCCACCTGTGGCTTCTCTACCATGATGCTGGCCGTCGAGTAGATGAACAGCGGCCGGGCCAACGGATACTCGCCCTTGTCTACCGACTCGGCGTTGGGCTCCACACCCTCGATCGACAGAATTTTGAGCACATCCTGGTTCTCGTCATAGTAGGCGTAGCCAAAGAAGCCAATGGCGTACGGGCTGCCCAGGATGCCTTGCACCAGCACGTTGTCATCCTCGCTCAACTGCGTGTTCGACGCCTCCAGGATCGGCTCCTCGTTCTCCTCAAAAACCTCTTCGACAAAGAAGTCAAAGGTTCCGCTGTCCGTACCAGGAATGAACCGCTGGATCGGCTCCCCAGGCCACTCCGGATTCACGTCCGACCACGTTTCCGCCGTCGAAAAGATCAGCGCCAGCTCCTCAAGCTCGCCCCAGTCCACAAAGTCGTTGTCCTGGCTAACCACTACTGCCAGAGCATCCGTGCCTACACGGAACTCGATCGGCTCGCGCCCTATCGCCTGGCACGACTCCACCTCCGAGTCTTTGATCGGCCGGCTGGCGTTGGAGATGTCCGTCTCCCCTTCCACGCAGAACCGCTCAAACCCAGCCCCGCTTCCGATGCTGTCGATGGTGATATTGTCCGCGTAGCCCTCGTCCTGGAACCGCGCTGCCATTGCCTCCGACAACGGGAACACCGTCGAACTGCCGGCCGTCACGATGTCGCCCGCTCACTTCCAACGGATTCACCTCAGGCAGCATTGTGCCTTCGGCTGCTGCGGGTTGCTCCGGCGGCGCTGGCGCTGCCACACTCAGAGCATCCATCCACGCCTGCTTGGCGGCGTTTAGGGCATCGGGGTTGGACGGGAAGTAGCCGACGCCCGTGATCTCTTCGTTGACGTAGGTCAGGTAGAAGTTGATAAAGGATCGGCCACCTGTGGCTTCTCTGCCATGATGCTGGCCGTCGAGTAGATGAACAGCGGCCGGGCCAGCGGGTACTCGCCTGCGTCCACCGACTCTGCGCGTGGGCTCTACACCCTCGATCGTCCAGGATGGTCGAGCGCATCCTCGTTCTCGTCATAGTAGGCGTAGCCAAAGAAGCCAATGGCGTACGGGCTGCCCAGGATGCCTTGCACCAGCACGTTGTCATCCTCGCTCAACTGCGTGTTCGACGCCTCCAGGATCGGCTCCTCGTTCTCCTCAAAAACCTCTTCGACAAAGAAGTCAAAGGTTCCGCTGTCCGTACCAGGAATGAACCGCTGGATCGGCTCCCCAGGCCACTCCGGATTCACGTCCGACCACTTCTCCGCCGTCGAAAAGATCAGCGCCAGCTCCTCAAGCTCGCCCCATCCACAAAGTCGTTGTCCTGGCTAACCACTACTGCCAAAGCATCCGTCCCTACACGGAACTCGATGGGCTCCCGCCCTATCGCCTGGCACGACTCCACCTCCGAGTCTTTGATCGGCCGGCTGGCGTTGGAGATGTCCGTCTCCCCTTCCACGCAGAACCGCTCAAACCCAGCCCCGCTTCCGATGCTGTCGATGGTGATATTGTCCGCGTAGCCCTCGTCCTGGAACCGCGCTGCCATTGCCTCCGACAACGGGAACACCGTCGAACTGCCGGCCGTCACGATGTCGCCGCTCACTTCCAACGGATTCACCTCAGGAAGGGCCAAGACCGTTACTTCCTTGACCACTTCCACTTCCTTGACGACCTCTTTCTCTACTTCTTGGGTGACGACAACCACCACTTCTTGAGTGACGACGACTTCGACTTGCTTCTCGACTTCCTGAGTGACGACGACCTCAACGGTCTCCTTCACCACCCCAGGTGCTGGGGTCGAGCCGCATGCTGCTAGGAACAGGACCACGAGCAGCAATCCGATGACCCAAAAACTCCGACGCATGTTGTCTCCTCCATTGAAACAGATGGTATTGTGGCAAACCTTGGCTCACCAAGAAAAAAGATACCACCTCACGATTAACATTTAATCAAAACTAGGTAAAGAAGGGGTTAATGCCTTGTTAACGATTTGTTAACAACTGGTGCCAAGCTGGGCACCATTCTCCGGCACAGGTGCTACTTACAGGGGTGACTGGATTGAGCAATGTCGGCCAGCAGGGTACCAGGGGAATGGCCATAATCGAGCAGGACCCGCGAATAGCCTGGGCTCTGGCCAGCCTTAACCGATTGTTAACCGGAGGCTAACCAAAGCTTAATGCGGGGCGTGTATACTCATTTGAGTTGATCACAGAGGATGCTATCTTGGAGCGGGGTGCAGAGGGTGAAGCTTCTACCACCGGTTGCACCACGTCTACAGCGAGGACCATCACAGGAGAGAGATGATTCGCAAGAGGCCAACAAAAGATGAGAAGAAGGTAATCGTCGAGTTTGAGGTACCCGGCTCAGTCTGGGCTGAGCGCATCAACTTGGTCGGTGATTTCAACGATTGGGACCGTGAGAGCCTGCCCTTTGTGCGCAGTCGTGATGAGAACTGGCACGTCGAGCTGGAATTAGAAAAGGGATCTGAGTATCGTTTCCGCTATCTGGTCGATGGGGACAACTGGAACTACGACTGGCACGCCGACAAACATCTACCAGGAACGGACGGCGCCTGCGATGCAATCGTGGTGGCCAGGGTCGGACCGGCATCCTAAAGCGTCGCCTGTCTCATCCTCCAAGGCACACCTACTCCACTGACAGAAGGGCGAACGAAAAAGTACTCCCCTCCCCTTCAACACTCTCCGCCCATATCCGGCCGCCATGGCCCTGCACAATGTGCTTGGCAATGGCCAATCCCAGGCCTGTGCCCCCCCCGCTGCGCGCCCTGTCCGCCTTGTAGAACCGCTCAAAGATCCGGGGCAGGTCGTCAGCCGGAATCCCCACACCGGTATCCTGTACTGAGAACACGATCTCATCGGCGCTCTGGTCTGCTGAGATGACCACCCTACCCCCTGGCGGCGTGAACTTGACCGCGTTGTGGACCAGGTTCGTGACCACCATCTGTATTCGGTCTGCGTCGGCAAGGACCAGTGGCAACGGCCTGGTTAAGAAGATGGTGAACTCTATGCCTGCCCGCTCGGCTTGCGGGCGCAGCCTGTCGGCTGGTGGTACAATCACCTCGGCGGCCGGCGTGGGCTCCAGGTGTAGAGGGGCTTGCCCCGACTCGACACGCGAGAGTTCCAACAACTCCTGCACCATCTGCGTCAAGGTGTCCACCTCGCTGTCCATGCGCTTGAGGAAGCGCTTGGCCGCGGGCGGATCCTTGATCGCCCCCCCACTTAGCGTATCCACCAGGGCTTTCAGCCCGGAGAGGGGCGTGCGCAGCTCGTGGGAGATGTTGCTGATGAAATCGCGGCGCACCGTCTCCAGGCGACGGATTCTGGTGAGATCCTGGAGAATAATCAGATAGCCTTGCGCGCCCACTTCTCGAAAAGGGGTAACGATCGCCTGCAGGAAGAGGTCATGGTGGCTGATATCAACGGTTTCGACCTGCTCGTCACCCGACTCGCGGCATCGCTTCCACAGTTCGATAAGTTGGTGATGCGGGGCAGCCTGGGCGAAGGTACGCCCTACCGCTTGCGCCTCGCTTGTACCCAGGATCCGGGCTGTGGCCGCATTGATGAGCTCCACCCGGCCATGCTCATCAGTAATCAGTACCCCGTCCGCCATGTGGTCGAGCATGGCAGCCAGGCGAGCCCGCTCCTCGGCCAGGTTCGTCACTTGAACCCGAAGCTGGTCGGCCATATGGTTGAAAGCCTGGGTGAGCTGGCCAATCTCGTCGCGCGAGGTGGAGACAAGACGGGCATCGAGATCCCCTTCCGCCATCCGTTCTGCGACCAGGGTAAGACGCCGTATTGGCCGCGCCATGCGCTCGGCGATGACCAAGGCCATGAGGGCAGCCAGAAGAGCCGTGACCAGGCCCGCGGTAACAATGTTCTGGCGGAGAAGACCGACATTGGCCTCGATCTCTCCCAAAGGCAGCGAAACACGGACGATGCCGAGCACTTGCTCTCCATCTGGTGCAGTTGCTGCATAGGCGACGTACATCATGTCATAGCCGACAGTCTTGCTGAACCGAGTGCTACCAGCATGTCCTGTGTTCAGCGCACCCTCAACTTCTGGCCGGTTCAGATGGTTGTCCATTTGGGTCCGGTCGGCCTCAGAGTCACCCAGCACGACACCATCGGGGCTGATGATGGTGATTCTAGCCTCCAGCAGAGCTGGACCAGTGCTTGGCCAGCGCGTCCAGCGCGTCAGCAGGCTCGCCGCTGTCCAGTAGCGGCGCAACACTGTCGGCCAGCAACCGGGCATCGGCCAGCAACTGGGCATCCAGATCAGCCAGCCGTGCCTGCTGGACCTGGTTCGATACATACAGGGTTAGCCCCAGAGTCGCCACCAGGATGAGGACCACATAAGGCACTGCGATACGCCAACGGAGGCCATGGAACATCTTTCGCTATCCCTCAAAGCAGTAGCCCACCCCGCGCACGGTGACGATCCGGTTCGGGTTGGCCGGATCAGCCTCGATCTTTTCCCGCAGCCAGCGGACGTGGACGTCAACCGTACGACTGCCACCGCCAAAATCCCAGCCCCACACCCGGTCCAGGATCAGATCGCGTGTGAGGGCAATGCCCTTGTTCCGGGCAAGGTACAAAAGAAGGTCGTATTCCTTGGGCTTCAGCCGCAACGGCTCGTCGTCACGCAGGACCTCATGGCGGTCCAGGTCGATGACCAGGTCATCAAAGGCCAACTGCTCGGTTTCGGGCTTGGCATCTTCAACCGTCAACTCCTCGCGAATGAGTCGCACCCGGCGCAACAGGGCCTTGACCCTGACCAGAAACTCATGCATGCTAAAAGGCTTGGTCAGATAATCATCGGCTCCCATCTCCAGGCCCACCACCCGGTCCACCTCGCCCGCCCGAGCGGTGAGCATCAGAATGGGCACGATCGTCTCCCGTCGCAGGATGCGACAGACCTCAAGGCCATCCAGGCCGGGGAGCATGATGTCGAGCACGATCAGATCTGGCTGTGCCTCGCGAGCAACCTCCAGAGCAGTCAGACCATCGTTTGAGGTCAGGATCTCGTATCCCTTAGCGGCCAGGTTGTACTCCAGGGCCTCTAGCAGGGTCAGGTCATCCTCGACGACCAGGATCCGATTCTTCGCGCTGTGCTGCTTCTGTTTCTTTATCTTGCCCACGGCTCCAGCTCCCGATTCTTCTCCGGACAGACGATAGGATCGCCTCGAGGTCCAACCAAAATGAGGTGCTGCACACAAGCACGATCCGGGCTGGACCTGGCTGGCTTGAAAGGCCCCGATCGCGCACCATGCAACAGCAGTGTATACCAATCTGCCCAATTTGCCAAGAAAGGGTCCTGGACCTGCACCCTCGCTCCAAGTCCAGTCTCATTGAAGACAGCTTGACACGCCCCCCACAACGCGCTATAATACCCCTATCAAACGTTTGGTAGATCGAAAAAGGTCGAGGGCATGACCCAGCACAAGGCATCCAGGCAGGACCAGCTCCTCGAGACGGCCACGCGCCTCTTCCGGGAGAAGGGCTACCACCACACCTCCATGCAGGACATGGCGGATGCCTTGGGCATGCAAAAGGGCAGCCTGTACTACTATATCGAGGGCAAGCAGGACCTGCTGCGCCAATTGCTGGAACACGCCACATCCCTCCTGGCGGCCGGCATTGACGATATCTATGCCAGCGACCTACCGCCTGCCGAAAAGCTGCGCTGGGCGCTGGAAAAACACGCCGCGGCCATCATGGACCACCGGGACCTGGTCTCTGTCTACCTGCACGAATACCGCAACCTGCCCCCAGAACAACTGGAGCAAGCGCTGATCGTGCGCAAGCACTATGAGCAGGTACTGATGCACATCGTAATAGATGGCGCCACCGCCGGCGACTTTCGACCGGTGGACGCCAGGATAGCGGTCTTTGGCCTGCTGGGCATGCTCAACTGGACGCAGGAGTGGTTTTCGCCCGAGGGCCAGTTCACAGCCCAGGAAATTGCGCGCACACTGGCGGACTTGGCGCTGGGGGGACTGATGGCTCGCGGGACATAAAGCGGTATTCGGAAACCGTAAGTCGAAAGCTAGCACGGCGAGTATCACGGGTTCCTGCTGAGGAGGAGGTCGGGAAATGCCAACAGTTGATCTTGAGGATCGTGGGACTGTCGCCTACTCCTGGACCGGGAACGGGCCGGAAACCCTTGTCCTGGTCAACGGTTCAGTCTTCAACTACCACCAATGGGACAAGCAGGCGCTGCCCATTCTGCAGCGGGAACTGGGCGGCCGCTGCCGCTTTCTCCAGTACGACTATATCGGCATCGGCGGGTCCTCGGCCAAGACCGCCCCCTTTCGAATGCTTGACCTGGCTGACGAGCTGCACGACCTGCTGGATGCGCTTTCCGTCGATGGTGTTCACCTGCTGGGCATCAGCAAAGGCAGCCTGGTTGGCCAAGCTTTCCTGATCCGCCACCCCGACCGGGTCCAAAGTTTCTGCGGACTGGGCAACCCCAACCTGCTCTCCAAAGACTCGGCGCAGGTTTTTGACACCTTTCAGGGGCGCCTCGACGCGCTAGAGACGCTGAAGGAAACGTGGCCGCAGCGGATCAGCCGTGACAACTATGCCCGCATCTTTAACCAGATCTATGTGCCCTCCCTGTTCGACAAGCCCTACACCACCCTGTCCCTCGCAGAGCGGCTGCGCGCGCTGCTGGTACGGCGCATGATATACCCCGCCCTGGAGGGGACCTACGTCCAGACGATGGTAGATCTTTTTGATTATTATGTGAACTATGCCTCGGAGGAAGCACTGGCCTTTGCCCAGGGGCTGCCGCAGGTACGCGGCATCCCGATCCTTCTGCTCAATGGCACCGCCGACACGACGACGCCTCTGTACATGTCGAGAGAACTGGCCCAACTGCTGCCCGAGGCTGAACTGGTCGAATTTGAGGGAGTGACCCACATGGGACCGATGATGCTGAAAAAAGAGGCCAAGCCGGTCTTTGACCGGTACCTCGCCTTTATGCAGCCCGAGGGTATGACGCGCAGCACTTGAAACCACCACCAGTGGAACAGCCGGCCGGACCGGTAATGGGGACACAAGCAAGGAGGAAAAACATGGAGAAACCCTGGCTAAAGCACTACGACGAAGGGATACCAACCACCATCGATTACCCCCGCATCCCGCTGGACCGGCTCCTGGCGGATTCGGCCGCCAAGCATCCCAACCAGACCGCCACCATCTTTGGCGCCATGGTGGGCTCGCGTCTGATGGATGCCAAGCTGACCTACAGGCAACTGGACAATGCCGTGAACCGCTTCGCCGTCGGCCTGCAGGAACTGGGTGTCGCCCAGGGCGACCGGGTGGCCATCATGCTGCCCAACTGCCCGCAGTTCATCATCGCCGCCTATGCCACCTGGCGCATCGGCGGCGTCGTCGTGTGCTGCAACCCACTCTACGTGGACCGGGAGATCGAGCATTTGATCCAGGACTCGGGCGCGGAGACCTTTGTGATCATGAGCCAGTTCTACGACCGCATCAAGAGCATCCGGGGCAACACCGGCCTAAAGCGGGTAGTGGTGACCAACATCAAAGAGTATTTCCCCGGCTTGCTCAAGTTCCTCTTCTCGCTGGCCAAAGAAAAGAAAGAGGGCCACAAGGTCGACATCTCCGCCGACGCTGGACACCCACTGGTTCCAGGCTATCCTGGAAGGGGCGTCGGCCGGCGCCGGACCGGCGGCCGGTGGAGATCGATCCCGACGAGGTCGCGACCCTGATCTACACCGGCGGTACCACCGGCGGCCCCAAGGGCGCCCAGCTCAGTCACTACAACCTGGTCTCCAACGCCGTCGCGCTGAACATCTGGGTCAAGAGCCGGGAAGCGCAGGACATCCTGCTGGCCGTCATGCCCTACTTTCACAGCTACGGCCTGACCGTGGGCATGAACGTCTGCATCGCCAACGCCATCACCATGGTCCAGATCCCCAACCCGCGCGACATGAGGCACGTCCTCAAGTCCATTGAGACCCACCGGGTGACCTACTATCCCGGCGTGCCGACCATGTTCGTCGGTCTTCTCAACTTTCCGGACAGGGACCAATACGATCTGATCGTCGCTGCGCTTCGCGGTTAGCGCCGCCGCGCCGCTGGCCCCCGAGACACAGCAGCAGTTCCAGACCGTCACCGGTGGCCTCCTGCTCGAAGCCTACGGTCTGACGGAAACCAGCCCCTGCGCCACCATAGACCCCGTCGACCGGCCCGCCGACAATTCCCTGGGCGTGCCGCTGCCCGACACCGATGTCAAGATTGTGGATGTGGAAACCGGCGACGAGGAGCTGGAACCGGGCGCCATCGGCGAGATCATCATCAAAGGCCCGCAGGTCATGAAGGGCTATTGGAACCTGCCCACCGAAACCGCCAACGCCCTGCGGGTGGGGCCCGACGGCCAGCCAGGCTGGTTCTACAGCGGCGACATTGGCTACATGGACGACGATGGCTACTTTCACATGGCCGACCGCAAGAAGGACATGATCATCGCCGGCGGCTTTAACATCTACCCCGCTGACGTCGAGGCGGTACTCTTTGAGCACCCCAAAGTTAAAGAAGCAGCGGTCATCGGCGTGCCCGACGCCTACCGCGGCGAGACGGTCAAGGCCTACATCGTGCTCAAGGAGGGCGAGACAGCCACGGCAAAAGAGATCATCGCCTTCTGCAAAGAGCGCATGGCCGCCTACCGAGTACCCCAAATCATCGAGTTCCGCGACGACCTGCCCAAGTCCATGATCGGCAAGGTCCTGCGCCGGGAGTTGAGGGAGGAAGAACAGCAGAAGTGATGCGTGGTACATGTTGCGTGTTTCGTGACCCACGTACCACGCAACACGAACCACGTTTCACCCTTGACATCCTGGCGTCCATGATGTATAATGCGATGTATATCGGCAATACTGGAGATGGGTATCATGGCACAGATGGTCCGCAAACAGGTGTATATTGAGCCCCGGCAGGACGCCATCGTCAAGCAGCTGGCCCGCAAACGAGGCGTGACTGAGGCCGAGATCATCCGGCAGGCCATAGACCGGGAGGCAAAGGTTCCTGCTGCGGTCACAGGACAACCAGATACAGAGGCGTGGGAGGAGGCACGCGCCTTCATCCACGCCCTCATCGCCCAGGGGCCCGTTCGCGGCGGCAGACGATGGAGCCGGGACGAGCTCCATGAGGAGAGGCTGAGTCGCTATGGCCGCAACCGCAATTCTTGACACCAACGTACTCATCTACGCCTACGATCGCTCCGAGCCGGTAAAACAACTGCAAGCCCTCCAGGTTCTGGACCGAGCTCAAAGCTCGGGTGGCGGCGCCCTGACGACGCAGGTCCTGGGCGAGTTCTTTACGACGGCGACCCGGAAATTGAGCACTTCGCTTCCCAGCAAGGATGCCGCCCGCCAGGTAGAATTAATGGCCAGGGTATGGCCCATATTGGACGTGACAGCCTTCACCGTCCTTGAGGCCCTACGCGGCACACTCACCTACCAGATGTCCTACTGGGACGCCCAGATCTGGGCTTCAGCCCGTCTCAACCAGATTCCCATCATCCTCAGCGAAGACTTTGACACCGTGAACATCCTCGAAGGCGTGCGTTTTGTGAACCCTTTCGCCGACGACTTTGACCTGGACGCCTGGCTGCCCATATAGCGTGCCACCAATCCTTTCCCTGGAGTGAAACGGTGAAGCCAATCTCTACACAACACGCACACGTCCTGAGCCAAGGCGAAGGAACACGCACCACGCTCCACGCTCCATCCCAACCGAAAGGAGCCCCTTGACCAAGGACTATGACGCCATCGTCATCGGTGCCGGCCTGGGCGGCCTGGCCGCGGCCACGACGCTGGCCCACAATGGACTGTCCGTCCTCCTCCTGGAGCGACACAACGTACCTGGCGGCTATGCCACGAGCTCTGTCCGCGGCCGCTACGAGTTCGAGGTCGCCCTGCACGAGCTATCGGGCACCGCCCCCCCCGGAGACCGGGGCAACGTCTACCGCGTCCTGGAATACCTGGGGGTGGCCGACAAAGTCAAGTTCCTGCACGTGCCCGAGCTGTACCGGGCCGTCTTTCTGGAGCCATCGGACGGCCAGTCCGCCGGCTGCAGCCTGGACGTCACCCTGCCTGCGGGCCGCGAGGCATTCGAGGCCAAGCTCGTCGAAACCTTTCCCCACGAGGTGCACGGTATCCGGCGCTTCCTGCAGCGCGTCTTTGACTTTGGCCGCGACCACGCCCGCTTCCTGAGGCAGCGGCGCCAGGTCCACCCGGCGACCATCCCCCTGCGCTTCCGCCACTTCGTCCGCTACCTGCCAGCCACCTGGGGCAAGGTGCTGGACCGCGACATCCAGGCCCCCCCCTCCCAGATCTCCTTCGTCTTCTTGGCCAGTACCCTGGCCGCTTACGTCCGCCGCGGCGTGGCCTTTCCCCAGGGCAGGTCCCAGGCCCTGTCCAACGCCTTCCTGGCCCGCTTTGAGGAGCTAGGTGGCGAGACGCGTCTGAACTGTAGCGTCCGGCAGATCACCACCGAGAACGGCCGCGTCACCGGAGTCTTCACCGAGCAGGGCGACGAGATCCGGGCCGGTTGGATCGTGTCCAACGCCGACCCTGTCGCCACCGGACGCGACCTCATCGGCCGGGAAAAGATACCCGGCAGTTTCTTCTCCGATCTCAGGTCCAACAACGTGGCCGCCTCCACGGTCAACGTCTACCTGGGCCTGGCCTGCCCCCATGACGAGTTGGGGCTCACTGAGCACGAGATCTTTGTCAACAAGGGCTACGATTTTGAGCGGAACTATGCGGGCATGAAGGTCATTGCACCCCCGGAGGCCATCGCCCTCACCTGCTACAGCGCCGCCTGCCCCAAGATCTCGCCGCCGGGCACCTCCATGGTCGTGCTGACGGCCCTGGCCTACGGTAAGCCCTGGTCCCAGGTGCCGCCCCACGAGTACGTAGACACCAAGAACCACATCGCAGGGTCCATGATAGACCTGGCTGAAACCATCGCTCCCGGTCTGCGCCATCACGCCGACGTGGTCGAGGTCTCTACGCCGCTGACCAACATGCGCTACACTGGCGCGATGGGCGGCAGCATCTATGGCTTCAGCCAGCCGCCGTGCGACAACATGGTCTGGCGCATGGGCTACAAGGGGCCGCTGGACGGACTCTATTTCGCCGGCGCCTGGACCCAACCCGGCGGCGGCTTTGAGCCGGCCATAATGTCCGGGATCAGAGCTGGCCGAGCCATTTCTTACAAGAGCGGGAGAATGTAGCATGGCCGCCATCACCCAAGAACTCCGCTACTGGCTCCAGGACCTTCGCGCCTACCGCCGCGTATCAAGCCGGCGAAGAGCCCTCCACCGGCCGGGCCAGGGCGTTGACCATGCCGCCCAGGGGCTGGCCGTCCAGGAGATCGTCGCCCGCCTCCATCCCGAGCGAATGAAACTCCGAGTCATCGACATCATCCAGGCCACGCCCACCACCAAAACCTTCCGCCTGGCCCGCACCGACGGCCCACTGCCGCCCTTCCGCCCCGGCCAGCACGTCAACGTCTTTGTCGACGTCGACGGCGTCCTCACCAGCCGCCCCTACAGCATTGCCTCGCCGGCGAACCGCTCCTCAATTCGCTGGAGCGTTTTGGAATCGTCGTGCCTGCCGTTTGCCGCGCCGGTGAATGCAGCGCCTGCCGCACCCGCCTGCTCTCCGGCAGCGTCTTCCAGCCCGCCCACACCGGCCTGCGCGAGTCCGACCGCCAGCACGGCTATATACACGCCTGCGTCAGCTATCCCTTGGAGGATCTCACCATCCGGATCTGAGACCGATTTGACACCCGTCGTTGCGGACTCTCTTGCACCCGTCATTGCGAGGAAGCCAAGGGCCGACGAAGCAACCCCCACCTCATCAACAGTGGGCGTCAGCACAAGAGGACGATGAACAGGAGGCACAAATGAAAATCAAGCCCTTCCACACTGAACGCTATTTCGCCCAACACGAGTTCACCGCACCCCACATCCTCTGCGCCTCCGACTGCGAATCCCTCACCGTGGACGAGCTTCTCGCCCTCGCCGGCGCAGAACCCGGCGCCCTGGGCGATCAGCACCTGGGCTACACCGAGTCCCAGGGCTCGCCCGCCCTCCGCGCCGAGATCGCCAAGATGTACGCCGAACTCGATGCCGGCCAGATCCTCGGCCTCGGCGCCCCGGAAGAGGGCATCTTTTGCACCCTGCACGCCCTCCTCGAGCCCGATGACCAGGTCGTCGTCCTCACCCCCTGCTACGACTCCCTGCTCAACGTCGTCGAGCACCTTGGCTGCCGCATCGCCCGCTGGCCCCTCACAGAAGCGCCCGAACCGCCCCACGGTCCCGGCGGCTGGCAACTGGATTACCGGACCCTGACCCGGCTCGCCACCCTGCGCACCAAGCTGGTCATCGTCAACTTTCCCCACAACCCCACCGGCTACCTGCCCTCCGACGAAGAGTGGCGGACCCTCGTCCGCTGGGTGGAGCGCTCCGGCGCCTGGCTTTTCTCCGACGAGATGTACCGCGGCCTCGAATACGAACCCGAACAGCGCCTCACCCCCGCCTGCGACCTCTACGATCGCGCCATCACCCTCAGCGGCCTCTCCAAGACCTACGGCCTGCCCGGCCTGCGCACCGGCTGGCTGGCCCTCCAGAACAGCGACCTGCGCGCCCGCGTCGAGGGCTGGAAGGACTATACCACCATCTGCGCCAGCGCCCCCAGCGAGGCCCTGGCCACGATCGCCCTCCAGGCCGGCGAACAGCTCGCCGAACGAAACCGCGGCATCGTCCTCAACAACCTCTCCCTCGCCCGCCGCTTCTTTGCCCGCCGCAGCAACGTCTTCCGCTGGAACCCGCCCCGGGCCGGCTCCGTCGCCCTGCCCGGCCTCCGTCAGGACCAGGCCACCGAATTCTGCCAGCGCCTCGTCACCGAACAAGGCGTCCTTCTCCTGCCCGGAACCGGCTTCGGCCTCGGCGAGGGCCACGTCCGCTTCGGCTTCGGCCGCCGCAACTTTCCCCAGGCCCTCGAGCAGCTTGACCTCTACCTCACCCAGCAGCAGGCCCTGCCCGGCATGTAGGTCCTAACCAAAAAGGCACGGAGAGCCAAAAGACCCTCCGTGCCATGGGCGTGAAGCCACACCCAGTCTATCATTCCCGCGCAGGTGGGAATCTATACCACAAACCCCACCAGACCGTCATTCCCGCAATGTCGGCTCCCGAGTGTTGGGGGGCGGGAATCTACACCTTTACTCCTTCATAGCCACCGACAAATACAGCCAGTGCGGCGCCAGTTCCAGCGTCCTGTTGGCCCGGTTGTCCGTGGGGATATCCTCCTCCGACTGGCGGCCGATGGACACCCAAACGACCCGGCTGCCCCATAGCCCGGATGTATCCAAAAAAATGTTGGCCGTGGCACTTTCGCCTCTCCGGACGATGGGGATCACCCACCCATCGATGACCTGGTCGCCACGCGCCAGCTCACCGTCCCAGAACTCTACCGCCACGTGGCTGAAACTATCGCCCTGGGCATGGACCGTCGCCGTAAGCCGGACCAGCTCGCCGGCGCCGGCGCCTTGGGCTCGAACAATGTCATCCGCAGTGACATACAGCGTCGCTGGCCTGGCCGCTGCCGCCGCCGGGTCCACCGGCAGCACGGCATAGAAGGACACTATACCCCATAAACTCCAATCCGCGGTACCCTGACCTGGTCCCCCACTCCCTATCTCCCCCTCTCAATCACCCGGATGCCATCTGCCCCCGCCACCACAAGCTCCGTCGCCATATCCAAAAACAGCCCATGCTCCACGATCCCCGGGCGCTCGGCCAGCGCCCCGGCCAGCGCATACGCATCCTCAATGCCCTCAGGGAACCAGCAGCGCACCAGGTAATTGCCATTGTCCGTGACGATACGCGAGCCATCCGCCTCGTGCCACAGCTCCGCCCGGCAGCCCAGCGTCTCCAGCCAGCGCAGGTGGGCCTCCAGCCCAAAGGGCAGGATCTCCACCGGCAGTGCCCCCCGGCCCAGGCGCGCCACCACCTTGGACTCGTCGACCACCACTACGAAACGGTCGGCGTGGATCTCGACGATCTTTTCCCGCAGCAGCGCCCGCCCCAGTCCCTTGATGACGTTCAGGTCCGGGTCCGCTTCGTCCGCCCCATCCACCGCCAGGTCCAGGCGGGCATGGTCGGCCAGGCTCACCAGGGGCACGCCCGCCGCCCGGGCGCGTGCCGCCGTCCCCTCCGAGGTAGGAATGCCGCAGATGTCCCGCAGCGCCCCGCTCCGCAGTCGCTCCCCCAGCAGGTCCACAAAATACCCGGCCGTAGAACCGGTCCCCAGCCCCAGGACCATCCCGTCCCGCACATAGTCCAGCGCAAAGCCAGCAGCCTCTCGTTTCAGATTCATCCCCTGCTCCAAAAAAAGACTCCCAGCAGGCAATCGCCCGCCGGGAGTCCAGAATTTCACACAATGTACACATAGGTTCGTAGTGCGCGCTTCAGCGCGCCTGGTTTCCCTCTCTGGACGGGCCTCTCTCGATGGGCGAAGGTCTGTCTTCAGACCCGCGCTCATGACCGAGCCCACTCGGCGGCGGTCGGGAGACCTTGCCGAACAGGGAGCCAGCCCCTACCCCAACGCCCTCCGCACTTCCTCTATCCGCCCAGCGCTGCCCAGCTTGATGTTCTTGTGGGCGATAAACTTGGCGTATTCCGCCATAAAGATCTTGCCCGGCCCCCGGAAGTCAAACTTTTCCGGATAGTCGCGGAAATACTCGCGGTGCACGCGCGTCCACACCAGGCGGCCGTCGGTATCGATGTTGACCTTGGTCACACCCAGCGGCACGGCCTTGGCAAACTCGTCCTCGTCCACACCCTTGGCCGACGGATCCAGCGCCCCGCCCGCCTCGTTGATGCGTACAACCTCTTGGCACGGCACCGAAGAGGAACCGTGCATCACCAGGGGGAAGCCCGGCAGGCGCCGCTGGATCTCGGCCAGCCGGTCGAAATGCAATCCCTGGCTGCCTGTGAACTTGTAGGCCCCGTGGCTGGTACCGATGGCTGCCGCCAGGCTATCGCACCCCGACAGGTACACAAACTCGGCTGCTTCGTCGGGATCGGTAAGGCTGGCGTGCTTTTCGTCGACGGCGATGTCCTCCTCCACACCACCCAGCCGGCCCAGCTCGGCCTCGACGCTGATGCCCACAGCGTGGGCCCGTTCGACTACACGCCGGGTGGTCGCCACGTTCTCCTCAAAGGGCTCGTGCGAGGCGTCGATCATCACCGAGCTATAGAACCCCGATTCGATGCAATCGTAGGCCGTTTCCTCGTCGCCATGGTCCAGGTGCACGGCAAAGATGGCCTCCGGAAAGACCTCTTCGGCAGAGCGGATGAGCCCTTCCAGCATCTTGACGCGGGCATAGCTGCGGGCGCCGCGCGAGATCTGGATGATAAAGGGCGCCTGGGAATCGAGGCACCCCTGGAACAGGCCGATACATTGCTCCATGTTGTTGATGTTGTAGGCGCCAACGGCGAATTTGCCATAGGCGACTTCAAAAAGCTCGGCAGTTGTGACTATCATTGTACTCCTCGTTTTCGCGAACGTTCCAACGTTTCTACCTTGGAACGCTACAACGTTCTGCTATTTCAGCGTCTGCAGGTAAGCGACTAGGTCACTAAGCTCCTGCGCCGACAGCTCGTTGGCCAGGGCAGCGGGCATCAATCCGGCCGAGAACCCCTCGGCGATGTGGTCATCGGGCTCCTCGATCGATTTTCGCATATAGTCCTCAGCCGATTGGCCCGAAACGCGCGAGCCGGCATCAGCGCCGATGGTGGCCAGCGAAGGGCCAACCAGCGTCACCCCAGGCTCTAGGGAGTGGCAAGTAACGCACCCGGGCTGCGTCCCAACCAAGGTTTGGGCAAAGATGGTCTGACCTGCAGCAGCATCGCCGACAGCGGCACCCTCCTCCGGGGCCGATCCGCCGCCACAAGCAGCCAACGTGAACGCCAATATCAGCAGCAAAAGCAATACCAGTTTTCGCATTCGATCCTCCATAGTGTGTGCCGGACGGGTCAGAACGCGATCCATGACTGCGCCCTGCCTTCGCCCCGCTGTGTCAAGGTCTCACGGACGGAAGCCGTTCGGTGCAATTCCAGATCCATGTTGGAAACTGTACCAAGCAACCTGCAGCCATAGTATAGCACCAAGTCCGTGTGAAAGCAAAAAGTCAGAACCGCAGAAACCGGGTATTTCGTGCTGTAAGGCAAGCAAACCACCCGAGACCCGACAACTACGTTCCCGGCTCTCGTCCTCGACGGCTGGGCCGGCCCAAAGGGACGCTCTTCCACAGCCATCCTCCGAACCAGACTGCCCCCAAACAGCGGCCAGCAGTCTGACGCCTCCGCGCTAGCCCAAGATGGCCCTTTGACCTCCTGCCGGTCCCTCAACCATAGTAGTAGGGCAGGATCACAGTCCACAAGGCGAGGGCATCCAGGGCGACGAGCGCCAGCAGCCCGGCCCAGGCAGCTTCCTTCAGCCAGTGGCGGGGCACCAGTTCGGCCCACCCAACGCACAAGAGCGTAGCCGTGGGGACAATGACGACTACCGCATACCGCGCCACCGGCCACTGAATGCCAGCGGTAGCGAATACCGGATGGATCCGCAGCGCCGCCCCCCCCCAGCCCGCCAGGAAGGCAGCGCCCAGGAGAGCCACGACGTGCACTTGCCACAGCTCGCGGTCCCGACCCCGACTGAGCCACCGCAGCAATTTCAGAGCCGCACCGGCTAGGCCGGCCAGGGTCAGCAGCAGCAGGGGGATAAAACAGAGATCGGGCAGGGCCAGATGGTTCCAACCGAACCGCCCCCAGAAGCTTTGCAGCAGCATGAGCAGGTCCGGGCCGTAGACCCAGCCTGTACGCTCCAAATCCCACAGGGAGTGAAGGACGTAGGTCACAGAGTAGCGGAACAGCGTCGTGTCGCCGATCCAGGCCCGGAGGCCCGGCCAGGCGCTCTCTGCGGAACCGTTGCGCACGAGGTTATCGAAGGGTCGCCCGGCCCACGATCCCGATTCGGCTGCGGCGGTGTCGAACTGGGGGGGCAAAGAAGCGGAAAAATCACCCGCGGCCAGCACGAGCCCATCCAAAAGAACCGCCTGGGAAGCGTCCGTGCTCGCTGGCAGGCGCGCGTGCACCGTAACGCTGGGCGCGTCCGCCGCCATCGTTGCCGTAATGACATGAAAGTGCCAGTCGCCCGCGGCCTGCACCTGGCGCCAGTGGAACGTCGAGCCGTCGGCCAAGCCCAGTATAACCGGTCCGGCCGGGCCTTCAGCCACCCGCAGCCAGGTCCCCAGCGTGACGGTCTGGCCCCGCAAGCGCTGGCCAGCCGATGGAGCGAGTTCTTGAAACAACATACGGGGATAGCGATCATCTCCGGCCGACAGGGCCAGCGCCGAGCGGCCCAGCACGGTGTCGGTGGCCAACCGGTTGGGAGCCGACGGCTCCTCTCGACCCTCCCAGAAAGCCGCCTGCCCGCCCCAGGTGACCGTCGCGACCAGGAAGACCAGGCTCAGCAGCGCCAGCCCCAGCCAGAACCAACGCCGCTGCCGTGGGACCAAGCCCTTTCTGAGAAGATACCCGCCGCCAACTACCAGGAGGACCGCCACGGCCACGATGCTGGCCGTACTCTTGGTGGCGATGCAGGCGCCGGCCAGCAGCAGCACCAATCCGCCCTGCCATAGCAAAGGCCCACGGCGGATCATGCGCACGCTGGCCCACAACAACAGGGAGACGGCGGCGGCCGCGCCCACGTCGTTGTTGACCGAACTCATCAGATCCACAAATGGGGGAAGTAGCGCGATCAAGACAGCGACGGCCACGGGCAGCATCTGCCTCCGGGGAAAGACCTCGGTGACCAGGCCAAATGCTGAGGCCACGACAACCAGGCCGAGCAGAATCGAGCCCAGGCGCGCCAGATAGAGCTGGACGCCGACCCCCTGGTGCCTGGCCAGCCGCTGGGGCAAGGCCAGCAGCGCATAGTAGAGCGGTGGATGCACCAACTCCGTGATGCCAATGTCAGGAGGTGTGGTAGACCAAAAGTCGATGCTGGGACTGCCGGGATCCGCCCAGAAGCCTGACTCGCGCATCGAGGCAGCGATCTCCCGCCTCATCTCCAGGTCATAGTCGTCAGCCTGGGGGAGTCTTCCCTGCTCGGCAATCAGGCGGACGTACTCAAAGTGAGTCGGCTCATCGTAGTGCTGCCAGGGAGGAAAGGCAACCAGGTATAACAGGCCACGCACGAACATCAGTACGAGGACCAGGGCCAAGAACAAAAGCTGCCGCCGTCCCAAGTGTGGCAGAGGCATGGTTGGCAAGATTCCTATCAGATGCGACGGATCACAGGGGCCTGGCAGGCGGTGGGCGAGCCAACAGAAGATGCCAATTCGCGCGGGCTAGTAGGCACCCCTGCCCCTGAATACCGCGCCCGCAGTGCGCCAGAGGATCTGAATGTCAAGGAGAAGGGAATAGTGCTGGATGTAGAACAGATCCTCCTCGCTATGGAGATACATGGGTTGATCGCTGCGGCCGTTGACCTGCCACCAGCCGGTGATCCCCTGGGGCACACCAAAGCGCTGCCACTGCCAGGGTTCGTATTGCTCCACGAGCCAGGGCAGTTCCGGTCGAGGGCCGACGAGGCTCATCTCTCCTTTGAGCACATTCAGGAGTTGAGGGATCTCGTCCAGGCTCGTGCGGCGCAACAGCCTGCCGGCACGAGTCACCCGGGGATCGTCAGGTTGCTTGTTCAGGAGCTGCCGCTCCCCTACCTCCTTCGCCATGGCGGTCTCCATCTGCTCAGCCCCAGCAACCATCGAGCGAAACTTGTACATCGAAAACAGGCAGCCATTCTCGCCGACTCGCTGCTGCCTGAAAAGAACAGGCCCCGGAGAGTCCAGGCGGATGGCGATGGCCACCAGGGCCATGAGGGGCAGAGTCAAGACAAAGAGAAAGGTTCCGGCTACAAGATCAAAGGCCCGCTTGACCTGTCGCTCAAAGGGGTCCAGCGTCGGCTGCCCCAGCGTGATCATGGGTACCCCGGCAAACTCATCCACCTTGGTACGAAAGAGCGTGGTCTTGAAATAATCGGGAAGAATCCGGACTTGGACGGGCAGATTCTGAAGTTCGGCAATGAGGCGCAAGAGCTGGTCGTAGGCTTGCAAGGGCAGGGCGATGACGACTTCGGCAATCCCTTGGGCTTGGACGTGGTGGGCCACCTCGTCGACCTTGCCAAGTACTGGATGGCCAGCCACCTCTGTCTGGGGGGCGATCTCGTTGTCCAGGAAACCTACAGGTTCCAGCCCCGCCCAGCGATAACGCTCGATCATGCGCACGATATCGCGCCCGGCATCGCCAGCTTCCACAACCAACACCCTGCGGCGGGGATAGGCAGGTTGGTTTCTTTTCCCCATCAGCCAGCGCAGCAGCAGGCGGTAACCAATCAGAAACAAAAGATCCAGCGTGTAGAAAGTAATGATCTGCAGCCGCGAGACCTGCCGAAAGGAGAAATAGAGCACGCAGCCAAGGGTCAGGGTAGCCAGCGTCACGGCTACGACCATGAGCTGGGCCTCTTCGAAGGGGCGCAGGGTGCGAGGCGTGTACACAGATAACAACAGAAAAGCTGTGCTCCAGATCAGCGCCACCAGAGCATAGACGATCGGAGAAAGGCTTGTGTGCTCGGCCGTCAGAGGCATGCCAAAGGGCAGCCACGGTCTCAGAACACTTGCCAGGAATAGGGCAAACAGCGTAAGAATGATGTCTGAGGCAAAGCGAACCAGGGCATGGCTGGTTCCCGGCCGATCGAACATGCTACCGATTCCGTTACTTTACCACGATGTTTACCAGGCGGCCAGGCACAACAACAACCTTGACAATCTGCTTGCCAGAAACGTGCCGCTGAGCGCCTTCCGTATCCAAGGCCAGGGTACGGGCCGTATCCTGGTCTACCCCAACCGGCACATCAATCCGATCGCGCACCTTGCCGTTGACCTGCACCACCAGGGTGACCATTTCTTCGGCGGCCACGGCCGCGTCCCATTCCGGCCAGGACTGCAGATGGATGGAATAAGGACGGCAGCTGCGCATCCAGAGCTCCTCGGCGATATGAGGGCAAGCCGGAGCCAGCATCAGGAGCAGGGCTTCCACTGCCTCTTCCCATGCCTCGGTACCATAGATGGGCGTGCCTTTGGCCTTAAGCATGGCATTGTTCAGCTCCATCAGATTGGCGATGTAGGTATTGAAACTGAAAGCCTCCATATCCTCAGTGCCCTTGCGGATGGCCTGATGGACCTTGCGGCGCAGGTCGCGGGCGGCCTGCGCCGCGGGTGCGGAATCGCCCTGGTTCCCTGGCTCCAGAACGCAGTCCCACACGCGCGCCAGGAAGCGAACGACTCCTTCAATGCCCTGTGAATCCCACGGACCGCCCTGGTCCCATCGCCAGCCAAACATCAAGTAGGCGCGCACGGTATCGGCGCCGTAGCGCGCCACCAAGTCATCTGGTGAAATGACGTTGCCCCGGCTCTTGGACATCTTTTCGCCATCCTCGCCCAGGATGATTCCCTGGTTGCGGAGCATGGTCATGGGCTCATCAAAATCGACGATTCCCAGGTCGCGCATGGCCTTGGTAAAGAACCGGGTGTAGATAAGGTGCATGGTCGCGTGCTCGATGCCGCCCGTGTACACATCCACCGGCGCCCAGTAGGCAGTTTCGACTGGATCCATAGGCATCGAGTCCGCGTGCGTGGGCTCCCCGTCGCGGTAGTAGGGGCTCAGGTAGGCATACTGATACCACGAAGAGCACATAAAAGTGTCCATGGTGTCCGTCTCCCGGGTGGCTGGGCCACCGCAACTGGGGCAAGTCGTATTCAGAAACCCTTCATGAAACCTGAGCGGACTCTCACCCGTGGGACGGAACTCGGCATCCTCCGGCAGCACTACTGGCAGGTCCTCGTAGGCTACGGGCTGCACCCCACAATCGTCACAGTAGACCATGGGGATCGGCGCACCCCACATGCGCTGGCGGCTGATCAGCCAATCGTGCAGGCGGTAGTTGACCTTAAAATGGCCTTTGCCTTCGGCATCCAGCCATTCGGTCACACGCTGCTTGGCAGCATCGCCAGGCGTCCCACTGAACTGGTTGGAGTTTATCATGGTGCCATAGTCGGCATGGAACAGCACATCCCGGTAGAAAGGCAGGCTCCAGAGCATCTCCATCACTGTGCGATATTTGCTGGCCCTTTGAGCGAGCGATTGGCAACGGGTCATAATCGTCCTGTCGCTCTCCTCAGAGCACAAGGGCATCACAGCATCTTTGAAGATAAAGGACCAGCACCCCCCGACGACCTCGCTCCAGGCGCCGGGGCGCAGGTATGCCTGCACCAGCGTCGCGTAGCGAGCAGCCTCATCGGCCGGCATCGTCACGAACAGGCCCTGGTCTGTCTCTTCAAAGGAGAAGCCGGCCCGCTGCAGGGCCTCCCCAAGCCCATCCTCTGCCTCTCCAGCAGGAACATAACTCTTGGTCACCCTGTCGAGCCGGTCAATCACCGGAATGATGGACAGCCCATACCTGAGGGCAAACTGGAAGTCCCGTTCGTCATGCGCAGGCACGGCCATGATTGCTCCCGTACCGTAGGACATCATCACATAGTCAGCGATCCAAATGGGGATGCGCGCGCCGTTGACGGGATTGACAGCGTCAGCGCCGATATAGACGCCGGTCTTGTCCTTCTCGGTACTCAGTCGCTCGATCTCGGTCTGGCGGGTGGCCTGGGCCACATAGGCGTCCACCTCGGCGCGGCGGTCGGGTGTGGTCAGTCTGTGGACCAAAGGATGTTCGGGGGCCAGGACCATGAAGGTGGCCCCCCACAGGGTATCAGGCCGGGTCGTATAGACCACAATGTCGTCGCCCTCTTCAGACTTGAAGGTAACATCGGCGCCCTCACTGCGGCCGATCCAGTTGGTCTGCATGGCCTGAACTCGCTCGGGCCAGTCAATGTGGCTAAAATCGAGGAGTTCATCGGCATAGCTGGTGATGCGAAAGAACCACTGCTCCAGATCCTTCTTGATGACCGGGGTATGGCATCGCTCGCAGTGGCGGTCTTCGCCCCACACCTGCTCCCGGGCCAGGGTCGTATTGCACTGTGGGCAAAAGTCGACGGGTGCAGCGGCCCGATAGGCAATGCCCGCTTCGTAGAACTTGAGGAAGAACCACTCGGACCAACGATAGTAGCCAGGCAGGCAAGAGATGGCTTCGCGCTCCCAATCAAACATCGCGCCCATGGTTCTGAGCTGGCGCTGCATCTTTTCGATGTTGGACATGGTCCAGATATGGGGATGGATACCCCGCTCAATGGCGGCGTTCTCCGCGGGAAGGCCAAAAGCATCAAAACCCATGGGGAACAGGACGTTGTAGCCCTGCATTCGCATGAAGCGTGCCCGGACATCGGAGGGCGCCATGGCGTACCAGTGGCCAATGTGCAGATCGCCACTCGGGTAGGGCAACATGGTCATGGCATAGTGCTTGGTCTTGCCTGGATCAATCACGGAGCGGTAGAGGTTGTCAGCCTCCCAGCGCGCTTGCCACTTGGGCTCGATCTCGCCGGGTGTGTATTTGTCGGCCATACGTTCTCCTGGATTAGGGCCACCGTCTGGGGTTTCGTGGTTGTCAAGCTGTCTCTGGCACGGCTCGCATTACACCCGGTCGGTGAATTGTACAGTCTAGGCCCAGTATACCGCACAACGAGCAGCTAGTCAATTCCAAAAGAAGCATCATGCAAAACCCCCTTCGCCAAAGACGAAGGGGGCCGGCAGACACCTTCTCAGTTTGGTGGAGCTGAGGGGATTCGAACCCCTGACCTTCTGAATGCCATTCAGACGCGCTCCCAACTGCGCTACAGCCCCACAAAGACTCTATCTAATTGGGAAAGCTGGCTGGTGGAGCTGAGGGGATTCGAACCCCTGACCTCTACAGTGCGATTGTAGCGCTCTCCCAGCTGAGCTACAGCCCCCCGCGCCATTACGTGCCGTAGTATAGCCCAGAACGGTCGAGTTGTCAAAACCGTGTAGAGCCAGGATCCACTCAGAATCTTGCAGAGCATGGAGGTGAGATTTTGAGTCTCACCGCGCCTGTGGTATGCTTGGGTCACCTCTGGAAGAAGGAGCATCCACGATGAAACTGGATCTGCAACGCCTGGAAGTTGGGCCCTGGCCTGTCAACTGCTATCTGCTTTGCTGCCCAGCGACAGGTCAGGTGGCCATTGTAGATCCTGGTGCCGATGCGGCCACAATTCTCTCGGCCGTTGCAAAAGCTCAGGTCTGTTGCATACTCTTGACCCATGGTCACCCGGACCATACCGGCGCCCTCGTTGAGGTCCAGCGGATCACGGGCGCTCCCGCTGGCATCCATCTGGAGGATGCAGTGGCCTTTGGCCTGGAAGCTGACTTTCCCCTGATGGATGGCATGGAGGTGGAAGTCGGACGCGGACGGGTGACCGTCGCACACACACCGGGCCATACGCCAGGCAGCGTCTGCCTGCGGCTCAGAGGTCAAGCTGTGGTGGGTGACGCGGTCTTTCCGGGCGGGCCGGGTCACACGGCAACTACCGGATGCCTTGGCACAGAGTCTGATTTCGTTGGGACGGACGGTTTTTCGTTGGCCCAAGAATACGGAACTGTATCCCGGGCACGGCGGTCCAACAACAGTCGGCGCAGAACGCAAGGCCTATCAGCAATTTCTCGTGGCTGACCACCCGCCTGATCTGTGCGGCGATGTAAAATGGCGCTAGCCCTTCGGCCACCAAAATGGTATGGCTCTTCAGGTAGCCCATCCTGTGCAGCCTTGCGCCATTGGGTTTGCGGCCAACGATCTTTTATGTTGAATTACGATACGATGGGCAGACGTCACCTCTCTACAAATCCAGCTGGCCTCGGCCCAACCCTTGTGCAGTTGGACGAAAGCCAGCACACTGAGGATGTCCATGGTACCCTGCTGCACAGCCCCTGGTGTTGTTGCCGCATCGAACAGGTCCCCCTCACTGGAC
Source organism: uncultured Chloroflexia bacterium (assembly GCA_963700285.1). Lineage (GTDB taxonomy): Bacteria > Chloroflexota > Anaerolineae > JAAYZQ01 > JAAYZQ01 > CAWANP01. The sequence continues at coordinate 815,646 of CAVOXA010000014.1, forward strand.
TGTAGCAAGCTGGGAAGCACAGCAGCAGCTCCACCTGTAGGAGGAGAAATGATCGGCCAGGTTATTATGGGCAGGTTCAGGATATACGATGAGGTCGGGGCGGGTGGATTCGCGACGGTGTATTTGGGCCGTAACCTGGACACCAACGAAATCGTGGCGGTCAAGGTTCTTAGCCAGCAACTTACCAGGGACGGCCGTTATGTTGAGCGCTTTCGGCGTGAGGCAATGCTAGCTCAGCACTTGCAGCACCCGAACATCGTGCGTGTCCTGGACTATGGCATGGAAGAAGGCAACCACTTCCTTGTCATGGAGTTCGTCGAGGGGGTGACTCTGGACAAAGTCATCCAGCGAAAGGGCACACTTTCCGTCACTGAGGCCCGTTCCTATGGTGAACAGACCTGCGCGGCGTTGGATGCTGCCTTTCAGGTCGGAATCATTCACCGCGACATCAAGCCAGCAAATCTGATGATCACACCTGGTGGCAGAGTCAAGGTCATGGACTTTGGTATTGCTCGTGTAGAATCGATGTCCGACCTGACTCAGACCGGCACCTTTATGGGCACACCGCGCTACATCTCGCCCGAAATAGCTCAGGGCTCTCCCGCCGATGTGCGATCTGACCTCTATTCCCTGGGATTGGTCATCTATGAGATGCTCGTCGGCGCACCTCCGTTTGACGCCGGGAACTCTTGGGCAGTACTGCGCATGCAGCTCGAGAGGGATCTTCCTCCAATACGAAAGATCCGTCCGGACGTACCGGCATGGCTGGAAGCGGTCATCCTTCGAGCAGCAGCCAAGGCGCCCGCTGAACGGTACCAGACACCTGCAGAGATGCTGGCCGCGCTGAGAAAGCAAAACTCAGTTGCAGGCAGCTTGCCAGGGCCAAAATCTGCAGCGCCGCTTGGCGAAACCATCCTTCCAGTCACCACCGCCCCGATCACGCCCAAACGAGAAGCGTCCAGAGCCCTGGTCAGAGGTCTGGTTGCTGCCGTTGTCCTGCTGACCATTGGGCTGATCGTGCTCTTGCTCTTTGCCCTCAGCGACGACCAGGCCAGGATCGCACCCGCAACCACGGGCATCACTTTGAGCAACGCCGGCAGCACCATTGCTCTGCCCACGAGTACTGCAATGGTGATCATCGTCACGGCTACGCCAGGCGCTGTCACAGCCACAAACACCCGGGCTCATACCCCGATCCCTACCCAGGCTGAGTCATCGCCCACTCACACCCCTTTGCCGCCGACCCATACACCGTTGCCTACGGCTACCACTACGCCTTCAGCCGAGCCCACCGATGTACCGGAGCCAACCGTACCTCCCACTCAAGGTCCAACCAACCCTCCTCAACCAACCGATACACCGACAAGTGCGCCCGTACCATCAGCGAAAGGCAGGATTACGTTCAGTGCCAGTGGGGTGCTCCACATCGTTGATGCGGCAACTGGTCAAGACACCGTCGCACCCATCGCCGGCATGCGCCAGCCCGATCTCAGAGCTGATGGGCAACAGATCATCGCCAATGGTGAGGGAGCAGGTAAAGATAGCCTATGGACCATCAACGCCAACACGGGCACCTTTGATCGCGAACAAGTCCCTTTCACGAACGATTTCCACCCCAGCTGGTCACCGGACGGAAGCCGCTTTGCATACGATTCACTCCACCACGGATTAGGCAACTTTGAGATGCTATACACCCAGAGCCTCGCAGGTCCGGGAGCCCAACCCGAGGTCAGCCTCGCCCACAACGGGCAGCAAATCCGCGGCAGTTCGCCGGTATGGATGCACGACGATTGGATTGCTTTCACGGGTTGCGATTATTGGCCTGGCGGCTCGGGCGGGTCCAAGTGTGGCCTCTACCGCATGCCTAGCTGGGGTGGTCAGCCCCTCCCCATTCTCTCTGGCGCCACCAACATGTATGCTACGGACAACCATGGGGACCAATTACTGTACATGAGCCCGGAGGACGGCAACTGGGAAGTCTACATCGTACTCAACCAGGGTGGGGCTACCCGCAATCTTTCGCAGAGCCCTGGATCGCAGGATGGAGCGGGGACCTTCTCGCCTGATGGCAAGCTCGTCGCCTTTGTTTCCGACGCAGGCGGGGCCTGGGCCATCTGGGCCGCAAAGCCAGATGGAACCGGGCGGACCAAACTGTTCGATCTACCCGGCCCGCTGACCACCCCATGGGAGCAGGAAAGGATCTCCTGGGGACCTTGAGGCCGACGGCAACGCAAAGCCCAACGGAGGAACTGGCCCAGGACAAGGCGGCTGGGTTCCCATCACAGTTAGAAAGGCACGAGAACCAGATGACGATCACTATCCTTGGACTGGGACCTGGCAACCCTGCAGACCTGACCCGGCAAGCGTGGGATCTGCTCTCTGAGGCGGATGAAGTCTACCTGCGAACGGCACGCCATCCTACAGTCGCCCACCTTCCCAGCCATCTTACCCTCCACACCTTTGACGAACTGTACGAAACACTGGACAGTTTTGACGCAGTCTATGAAATCATGGCCGAGCGCGTTGTCGCCGCGGGTCGCAGGACGAAGGGGGTCCTCTACGCTGTGCCCGGCCATCCGCTGGTAGGAGAATCATCGGTCGCTCGTATCTTGCCTGCTGCTCGCAGAGAAGGCCAGGAAGTACGTGTGGTCGATGGCCTGAGCTTCATTGAGCCGGTCTTACGGCTGCTCGGTATCGATGGTCTTCAGGGCCTACAACTGGCTGATGCCACCGAGGTAGCTGGCGCCCACCACCCTCCGCTGGACCCCGATCGCCCGGCCTTGATCGGCCAACTTTATGGCCAACGGCTTGCCAGCGAGGTGAAGCTGACTCTGATGAATGCCTACGCTGACGACCATCCCATCACCCTGGCGCAAGCAGCCGGCACGCGGGAGCAGGCAATCACAACGATCCCTCTCTATGATCTGGACCGTGGGCAGAGGGTGGATCACTTGACCACTCTCTACGTTCCACCGTACCCAAGAGTTAGTGGTTTGCCCGGGTTGCAGGATACGGTCGCCCGGTTGCGCGCTCCTGGCGGCTGCCCCTGGGACCAGGAGCAGACCCACCAGACTTTGAGATCCAGCCTGTTGGAGGAGAGTTACGAAGTTCTGGCCGCCCTTGACGCCGAGGACCCTGAACCTCTCTGCGAGGAACTGGGCGACCTACTGATGCAGATTGTCATGCATGCCCAAATCGCAACCGAGGAAGGCACATTCAAGTTTCCAGATGTGATCGGCCGGATCGACGCCAAGCTCAAGCGCCGCCACCCCCACGTGTTTGGGGACCTGCAAGTAGAAGAAACATCTGACGTGCTGCGCAACTGGGAGGCCATCAAGGCCAAGGAAAGGGCCGAAAAGGGTCAGGGTCACCGCTCCCGAATGGAGGGGGTACCGGCAATCCTCCCATCGCTGGCCAGGGCTCAGGCGCTAGGCGACCGTGCTGCCCGAGATGGCTTTGATTGGCCCGATCTCGATGGTGTTCTTGACAAGGTGAATGAAGAATTGGACGAATTGCGCTCGGCCAACGACGTGGAGGCCCAGACTGCAGAACTTGGGGATCTGCTATTCTCTCTGGCGAATGCATCTCGCTGGCTTGGCGTGGATGCAGAGAGCGCGCTGCGCGGCGCCTGTGACCGCTTCACCCAGCGGTACGCTGAGATGGAACGGCAGGCTCGGACTCGCGACACCCACCTGGTTGACTTGTCGTCGGCAGAACAGGAAGCGCTCTGGCAAGAGGCAAAAACGGCAGAACTGTAATCGCTGTTTATCACAGCCCAAACCCGGGTAGGGCCGCCACGCCTCCAGGCGACCGCGGCCGGATTTTCTCCGCCCGCGGCCGGTGATGCAGCATTTTGACAAGGGTTTCTTTTCCATGTACAATCGCCGATGACTGGCTGAATTCGCCCGCCTCGTGGCAGGGCTCGCCATCTTGGGCCAGCCAGGAAGACAGAAATCCATACTGGCGAAAGAACGGGGCCGGATTGGCATGAAGCACTGGTACGCGCTGTACACCAAACCGCACAGAGAATACCAGGTTGAGGGCCTATTGAAGGAGTCGGGGGTTGAAACCTACCTGCCCACCTTGCAGCGCAGGTTGAAACGACGGGACCGGCCCAACCGCCTCGTCTACTTTCCATGCTATCTCTTTGCCCGCCTGGATCTTGAGGTTAACCCCCGCTCATCCATCGCCTGGATGCCCGGCGTGCGCTGCATCGTCTCTGCCGGAGAGGCACCGGTCGTGGTAGCCGATGACATGATCGATCTGATCAAACAGCGGCTGCAGGAAACCGAGCATGTTGGCTATGGCAGCTTGAACCAAGGTGATGCCGTGCGGATTACGTCCGGGCCGCTGCGGGATCTGGAGGCCGTGTTTGAGCAGCCGCTGTCAGCAGCGCACCGGGTTCGCATCCTGCTGGACGTGATGGGGCGCATGACCGCAGTGGAAATCGACTACGCACAGATCAAAAAAATATGATGGCACAATTCAGAGACGGAGGGATGCGTTGAAAGCGTTGATAACCGGCGGCGCCGGGTTCATCGGGAGTAATTTGGTTCACAGGCTGGTCCGAGAGGGCCATAGAGTCATTGTCTACGATGACCTTTCAAGGAGGGGGACCGACAAGAACGTAGCCTGGCTGCGCGCCGAGCATGGTGACCGGTGGACGCTGGTCCAGGCGGACATCCGCGATTTTGAGTCGTTGCGCAGCGCTGCTGCCGATGCCGACGTTATCTACCACCTGGCATCTCAGGTGGCAGTGACGACCTCGGTACAGGATCCCCGCCACGACTTTCAGGTCAACGCTTTGGGCACTTTTAACGTGCTCGAAGCAGCGCGCCTTTCCAAGCAGAATCCCATCGTCCTCTACTCTTCGACGAACAAAGTGTACGGCGGCATGGAGGATGTGGTCGTCGTGGAGGGCGAGACCAGCTATGCCTATCGCGATTATCCGAGGGGAATACCCGAGACCTACCCCCTGGACTTTCACTCACCCTATGGCTGCTCCAAGGGAGCGGGGGATCAGTACGTACGTGACTATGCCCGCATCTATGGACTGCGTACGGTGGTATGCCGCCAGAGTTGTATCTACGGGTCGCGGCAGTTCGGCGTCGAGGACCAGGGCTGGGTGGCCTGGTTCCTCATCGCCATCGTGACAGGCCAGCCGATTACCATCTATGGCGATGGCAAGCAAGTGCGCGACGTCCTTTGGGTAGACGACCTCCTGGAACTCTATCAGGCCGCCGTCGATCGCATCGATGTGGCTGCAGGTCAGGTCTACAACGTAGGAGGCGGTCCCGAGAATACTCTGGCGGTGTGGAGCGAACTAGGCCCCGTGCTCAGAACGCTCATGGGGCATGATATTGACGTTGGCCACAGTGATTGGCGCCCTGGGGACCAGCGCATATTTGTGGCCGATATCGGCAAAGCCGAGAGGGAGTTGGGCTGGCGTCCCAAGGTCAGCAAAGAGCAGGGTGTTCGCAGCCTCTATGAGTGGGTGGTGTCCAACAAAGCACTGTTTGATGCTTGACAAGAGATCACAGACTTGGATAGCAACAGGCTCCCTCAGAAACGGGAGCCTGTTGTTTGTTAGCCGGCCATCAGGAGCCGGACCCCGCAATCGGCACGCCCGTTCATCTCCTTCGCTGCTCTTGCCGAGCCTGCTCGAGCTTGGCCCAAGTATCGCGCAGGGTAATGGTTCGATTGAAAACGAGTTCCTGATCGGACGAATCAGGATCGACACAAAAGTAACCCAACCGCAAGAACTGGTAGCGGCTTCCCGCTTCTGCGCCGGCCAGACTCTGCTCCACCTTGCACCCAGTTAGAACCTCTAGCGAGTCCGGGTTGACATTGTCCTTGAAGCTGCCCCCCTCCCCCACCTCGCCTGGATCCGCCGTGGACAAAAGATAGTCGTACAGACGAACCCGAGCTTCCAGTGCATGAGGCGCCGAAACCCAATGCAGCGTGCCCCTCACCTTGCGACCATCGGGTGACGCCCCCCCGCGGGACTCGGGGTCGTAGCTGCAGCGCAACTCGACCACCTCACCGGTCCGCTCATCCTTGATCACATCGGTACAGGTCACATAGTAGGCATGCTTGAGACGAACCTCGCGACCGGGCGCCAGCCGGAACCAGTTTTTCGGCGGATCCTCGCGAAAGTCCTCCTGTTCCACGTACAGCACTCGGGAGAAAGGAACGTCCCTGGTGCCCGCGCTATCGTCTTCGGGATTGTTGACAGCCTCAAACTCCTCGACCTGGCCCTCGGAATAATTCTCGATGACAACGCAAAGCGGGCGCAACACGGCCATCACGCGCGGGGCTCGTTCGTTCAGATCCTGGCGAACGCAGTGCTCAAGCAGTGCAATATCTACCAAGCTTTCGTTCTTTGCTACACCAATGCGCTTCAGGAAGACTCGGATTGCCTCCGACGTATAGCCCCGGCGTCGCATGCCGGCAATAGTCGGCATCCGTGGGTCGTCCCACCCGTAGACATAACCCTCATTCACCAGTTGCAGCAAGTAGCGCTTGCTCAGTATCGTATGGGAAAGATTCAGGCGTGCAAACTCGATCTGACGAGGATGGAATATGCCCAACTGCTCAATGAACCAGTCATAGAGAGGGCGATGTTCTTCGTAGCCCAGATCGCAGAGGGAATGGGTAATCCCCTCTATCGAGTCCGACTGCCCATGGGCCCAATCGTACATGGGATAAATGCACCACTCATCCCCCGTGCGGTGATGGCTGGCATGTAAGATACGGTACATGACCGGGTCGCGAAGGTTCATATTGCCCGATTGCATGTCGATCTTGGCCCGCAGGACGTGAGCGCCATCGGGGAACTCGCCAGCTCGCATGCGCTGGAAAAGATCAAGATTCTCCTCGACCGTGCGATTGCGATAGGGGCTGTCCTTGCCAGGTACCCCAAAAGCACCGCGGTAGTCCTTGATTTCCTCCGGACTCAGGCTATCGACGTACGCCTTCCCATCGCGGACCAACAGCAGAGCCCACTCGTATAGCTGCTCGAAATAGTCCGAGGCATAGTATTCCCGATCATCCCAGTCATAGCCGAGCCATCTTATGTCGCCCTTGATGGCTTCCACGTACTCGGTCTCTTCCTTGACCGGATTGGTGTCGTCAAATCGCAGGTTGCCCTTTCCCCCAAAATCCTGTGCTATACCGAAATCGATACTGATCGCCTTGGCGTGGCCGATATGCATATAGCCATTGGGCTCGGGCGGGAAGCGCGTGTGCACGCGATCAAACCGTCCCGTCTCAAGGTCCTCGGCAACCGCTTCGCGGATAAAGTCAGAGGGAGTGTCGGGCTCAACTGCCGTCGGGTTCGCGGGCGCCTTCTTGTCCATGAGTTCTTCTCCTATACTGCCAGATAACGATTATGATAGCGCATAGTATATCACGACACTGGCCGATGGTCAACCCAAATCCAGGTCCCTAGAAACCCTCTGGGCAAACCCACAGGTTCTATCGAAAACGGGGCCGGCACGTTACCTGCCAGGCGCCAACTTGCGCTCTCCGTACTCAGGGTCCTGAAACTTGCCTGGTCCTGAGTGGGTCTGGAGACGCCGCCTCACTGGGAAGCGCGTCAACTACAGCCCGCGGACCGCCTTTACCGCATCCATATAGCGCCGCACTCGATCCAGGTCTATCGGATTCTCTGCAACGCCATCGACCTTCAAGCTACTGCCAACAATGGCCCCGTCCGCGTACTGCAGAAAGCCAGCGACATTCTCGGCAGTTGTACCACTGCCCATCAAAATCGGCCTCGTTGCCAGTTCTTTCGCTCGGCGAACCTTGTCCAGGGGCGGCGCCGAGCCGGTCATCCTACCCGAGACAATCAACGCATCGGCACGGTAAAACTCGGTCCACTCGATGTGTGTCTCCAGATCCAACCCAGGGAAGGGGATCGAGTGTTTTTTGTCGACGTCAGCAAAGAGCTTCACATGCTCAGCTCCCAGCTCCTTGCGCCGGCGGAGCAGATCCGCAGCACAGCCCTTGTCCAAGCCACCCGTATCCCAAAGCCGTGCGCCGGTAAGGATGCACACACGGATAAAAGCTGCACCAGCCGCCACAGCAATAGCCAGTTCCGCAAAAGCGCCATTGTGGATCACATTGACGCCTACCGGTACAGGCGTCTCGGGCTGCGCTGCCATTTCAACCACGGCACGGGCAGCTACAGCCTGCGCGGCAGCAGATTCCAGTGGAACACTGGCGCCAGCATAGTAGGGTAGATCCCACATATTCTCCACGATCAGACCATCGACACCACCCTCCAGTAACGCTTCGGCATCACACCGGGCATGGTCCAAGATGGTACCAATGCCATAGCCCGAGTATCCGGGCGCCCCAGGAAGAGGCCAAAGGTGAACCATACCAATCACCGGCTTTTGCACACCGAACATACCAGCCAATGAATCCAAACGGATATCATCGAGATGCTGCTTCCACAATACGTCTGCCACTTGGATTCCCCCTTTGTTTATGTCCAATTGAATGCGATGCCCTGCCCTATCCTGGACTCCCGCAGAATCTGAATTCCGGCATCCCGGGAGCAGTGCCGCCGATCCGAGACCATCCCAAAACAAACGGGAACGGGTCATTCACGCAGTCAATGTCCTGACAAAGCCGATCACCCGGTCGAGGCTGTCTTGATCTATGCATTCCACTGGGTCAAGACGGGACCGAGTGAGCAACACCAACAAATCGCCAGCCGCTGGGACAGAGCCTCCAGCTCCGACGCGTGTCGCGGTCAGCGCTCCCATGACGTTGGCCAACAGACCCGCAGCGGGCCAATCCAGAGCCGCCAGGTGGGCCGCCAGCAATCCAGCCGCAAAGCTGTCACCGGCGCCAGTACTATCCCGGGCCTGGACGCTGAAACCTGGCACATGAAACGTGTTCATGCCGTCAGAGATCAAGCATCCATCCAGGCCAAGCTTCAAGGCCACCAAGCGCGCCCCTGCGGCCACCAAGGCTTGAGCACAGTCTTCAGGTGCACTCAGATGGGTCAGCGCCCTGGCTTCGGCCAGGTTCGGCAGGAATATGTCGATGCCGGGCAGGAGGCTTCGCATCCTTGCCGCCACGGCCGGGTCGCCACCCAGGCCCGGATCAAGAGCCACGATCAAACCATGGCGGTGAGCCAATTCCAGGGCCAGGAGGGCGGCACTGCGCTGAGGTTCGGCCAGCAGAGCATAGCCCGAGAGATAGAAAAGATGGGCATCCTCAAAGTCATCTGCGGTCAGCAGCCGAGGATCGGTGAAAGCGTTCGCTCCACGATAGCCAAGGATAGTACGCTCGCCGTCAGGTGTGACCACAATATACATGGAACCAGTCATGACCTGCGGATCTCGTTGGAGCCTACCAAGACCAACTCCAGCTTCACGCAGCCAGCGCAGCGCGACGGAAGCCCAAGGGTCAGGGCCAACACGCGCGATCAACAGCGTCTCGACGCCCAGAACTGAAAGAGCCGTAGAAGTGTTGGCCGCCGCTCCCCCACAATGAAATGCGGTAGCGCTGGCAAAGGCATCCTGGCCCAGGATAGGGAAAGCGGGATAGTGGGCAATGACATCCACATTGATGTCGCCCAGCGCCACAACTTGGGTCATGTCACGCAGCCTTCTGTCGCTCGAAACCAGGCTTCGCATTGGTTCAGACTGTGCCCAGCAGTTCAGGCAATGCGCGAGCCAGCTCGGTCAGATGGCTTGCCACAGACGACATACTATGCCGATAGAAGGCAGCCTCCCCCGAGACGGGTCAATGGCAACTACGCGCGCCTAGTCTGCAGGCATGAGGCAAGGACGACGCGCATGGAAGCTCAGGTAAGTGAAGGGCCCACCCGCACTTCGCAGTTTGCGGGCCGTCCCTTTGGGAATATAGAAGAAATCGCCATCGGTCAGGAGGTGCTGTTGGCCATCGACCTGTAAAAAGCCCTCACCCTCCAAGACCACACCGGCTACATCGACCTCGGCATTGATATGTAGGGGCACGCCTTCCCCTCCGTCAAACCGTAGACAATTGCAGTCCAGATCCGGGCTTCCCAGCGAGAAGATAGGCCCATTGTACTCGGGATCCGTATCCGTCTCAAAGAGATTGACGATCTTTGGTTCCATCTCGGCCCTCCAGCTATTGTGCTTCTGAGACGCACCGTGCAAAAGTGGCATCGGACGCCAGCGTTGAAACTCTCACTCGAGCATGCTGCATTGTACTGCAAAAGCTGGGCCAGAGCAAGTAGACCGCGCATAGGACACCGCCTTGCGGTTTTCGACTTGATCTGGTACTATGGGGGCAGGGTGATTGCCGTCCAGAATCACGTCAAATTGCCCCATCGAATCGGTCCCTGCAATCGGACTGTTTGCGCTGCATCGAGTGATTGGAGGAAAACATGATCCAAGAGGTCGCTCCCAAGATATTTGTCGAGACTGAATTCCACGGAGCGAATGTAGGTTTTGTCGTCACCAGCGAAGGCGTGATCCTCATCGACACGCCGATGTTGCCGGATGACGCCCATCTATGGCAGGAGGAGATCAGACAGCGGACTGACAAGGAGATCCGCTACATTATCAACACTGACCACCACCGGGCCCATATCGTCGGCAACCAGTACTTTCCAATGGCGACAGTTATTGCCCATGAATTCGCGTGGAAAAACATGCAGAGCTACGGTGATAGCTTCCGCACACGACTGCTGAACCTATACGGCGACCGGATCCCCGAAGCAGCAGAGGAGTGGAAGCAACACCTCGAAATCACGTTGCCAGAGATCACATTCACGGACCGAACCATACTGTTCAGCGGGGACAAAGAGATCCAGATGGTCCCGGTAGGCGGTCACACACCCGCAACGACCGTGATCTATTTCCCCAATGAAAGACTGCTGTTCGCAGGGGATCTGGTAGTCACAGACCGCCCGCCTTTTCTATCTCAGGGGAATACCAAGGAATGGCTACAGGCATTGACCTACCTGCGCAAGCTGCAGTACGACATTCTCATCCCAGGTCACGGCGAAGTGACTGGCAAAGAGGCCACGGAGCGCATGTCCGAGTTCTTGCGCCTGGTTCGACGCAAGGTACGCAGTGCTTACCGCGCTGGCCTAACCAAGGCGGACACTGCGCGGAGTTTGAGATACCTTATCCATCAGTGGCCAATCCCGCCCTTCGAGAAACCCAAGGCTGATCGCCGCTTCAAGTCATCCCTGAACCGGGTCTGGAATGAGATACGCGCCGAAGCGATGGCCAAGAGCAAGGCCGGTACCAAAAGGTAGTAGATCCATCGCCAGTCTTGTCAAAACCTTCTGCATGAATCCTGCACATACGGTAGGTACAATCATAGGGCTTGGCCCGTGGAACCACGGGGTATTCTCGTTAAGTCTGGTTGGATAGATGGGAACACCAACTTTGGACAGCCGTAGCGAAAGCCGGCAACAGTCACCACGACAATACAGAATTCTGATGGTCGCCCCCACCTCTTTCTTTTCCGATTACGGCTGCTCGGTACGCATCCTGGAGGAGACACGAGTTCTGCAGAGGCTGGGCCACGATCTGACCGTATGCACGTACCGTAACGGGCAGGAGGTACCCGGCCTGTCTGTCCGCCGGACTCCCAGTATCCCATTCCGGCAACACTATGAAGTCGGATCGTCACCCCACAAGATTCTCTTTGACCTACTCCTATTCTGGACCGTGCTGTTCACTGCCCTGCGCCACCGCCCTGATGTCATCCACGCACATATGCACGAAGGGGCCTTGATCGGCCTGATGGTCGGTCGCCTGCTGCATATTCCTCTGGTCTTTGATTTTCAGGGGAGCTTGACCGGTGAGATGCTGGACCACAGGTTCTTGAGTCGAAACAGCATCCTCTACCGTCCACTGCGGTGGCTGGAAACAACCGTCGATCACCTGTCACCCATCATCCTCACGAGTTCCCACAACGCCAAGAACGCACTGGTCAGTGACTTTGGCTGCGTCCCAGAGCAAATATACCCCGTGGCCGACTGTGTGGACCCCGCTATCTTTTTCCCGGCCGAGAAAAGTGAGATGGCCGCTTTGGCCAAGCGACGGGCGTGCCTGGGAATTCCTGTGGGCCGCAAGATCGTCGTGTACCTGGGACTGCTCGCAGACTATCAGGGTACTGACACCCTGCTCCATGCCGTGAGCCTACTCTTGCAGCAGCGCGACGACGTACATTTTCTTATCATGGGTTTTCCAGCAGTCGAGCATTATCAAAACATGGCCAGACGACTGGGTGTAGCCGATCACACCACCTTCACTGGCAAAGTCCCGTATCCACAGGCACGGGACCACTTGGCAGTGGGAGATGTCGCCGTCGCCCCCAAGTTGTCAAAGACTGAAGGCAGCGGCAAGACTCTCAACTATATGGCCATGGGCCTGCCCACTGTGGCTTTTGATACGCCGGTCAGCCGGGAGTACCTGGCGGATGTGGGATTCTATGCGACTCCGGGCGATCCGGGTTCCCTCGCTGAGGCCATGTTGAGAGGCCTATCCGAGGCCCCAGACAGTCGTCGCGGGCAAGTCCTTCGCCAGATGGCCGTGGAGGACTATTCCTGGGATCGAGCTGTGGAAACCGTCCTGCGAGCCTACAAGTCGGTTTGCCATGGATGACCAACCGTGATATAATGCGCCGCTTGGTAGGCATCGCAATGCTGGACATGGAGACGCATGATCCGTCGCGCAAGAGAACTTTATCAGTATCGGGAGTTGCTCAGGAACTTGGTTGTCCGAGATCTGAAGGTACGCTACAGGAACTCGGTCCTGGGGGTCTTGTGGTCCCTGCTCAACCCTTTGTTGATGACGTTGGTGTTCACCGTCGTCTTTACACTGATGATACCCAGCAACATCCCAAACTACCCGGTATTCTTTATGTGCGGCTTTCTGCCGTGGACCTTCTTGGCCTCCTCACTGAATGGGGCAACGGGCTCGATCATCAACAATTCCAATCTGATCAAAAAAGTGTACTTTCCCAGGGACATCCTGCCACTGGCAGACGTCCTGGCCAACTTGGTTCACTTTTTGGTAGCCCTGTTGGTGCTCTTTGCCATGGTCTATGCCTTTCAGATGAAGCTGACGCCGGCGGTGCTCATGCTACCGCTCATCATCCTGACGCAATTGATGTTTGTCGCCGGCCTGGCCCTGTTGCTGTCAACCGCGAATGTCTTCTACCGCGACACCCAGCACATTCTGAGCGTCGTGATCCAGGCTTGGTTCTTTCTGACGCCGGTCTTCTACCCCATCACCGTTTTGCCCGAGAGCGCTGAGATTCTGGGGTTCACCCTTAACGTCCAACTCTGGGTCCGGCGTCTGAATCCGATGGCATCGCTGATAGCTTCGTACCGCGATGTCATCTATCGCGGTGACTTTACAGGGTTGGATTTTTTCTTGAGAACGTTTGTGACCTGCCTGATCACGATACTGATCGGCTACTATGTATTCTGCCGCTTCAGCTCCCTATTTGGGGAAGAAGTTTAGGTACTGTCAGCAGGACCGCACGAAAAGCCCTCCCACCTGCAGCCACCACGCAGGCGCGGCAGGACTCACGGCGAGTGGCTGCCTGGCAAGCACTGAATATTGAAAGTGGTATCATGCAAAAACCAAAGAAAATCATGATTATCGGCCTGGATGGCGTCCCCTTGGGCATCATTCAGCGATGGACGGAGGGTGGATACCTGCCTACCCTCCAGCGCTTGATGGACACCGGTACGGTGGGACATCTACACTCTACGGTGCCGCCCACATCCGGGCCATCCTGGTCCTCCTTTGTGACAGGGATGAATCCTGGAAAGACGGGAATCTATGATTTCCTGTACCGCAGGGACGGAACCTACAGCTTTCCTCCGGTGAATGCTTCACAACGCGGGGGGACCTCGATATGGCGCTATCTAAGCGACGCCGGATACCAGGTAGGTGTACTGAACATCCCCATGTCCTACCCTGTGGAACAGGTCAATGGATTCATGGTCAGCGGTTGGCTGACACCTTATGCCGCAAAAGACTATATCTACCCGGCTGAGCTGTCCGACGAACTCGAGCAAGAGATCGGTGAATATCGGATCTATCCGACTGAGACATTCGCTGAAGGCCGGAAGGATGACTTTCTGAAGGCCAGCTATGAGCTGCTGGAAATGCGCACCCGTACCGCCTTGTATCTGGCGCAGAATAAACCATGGGACGTGTTCATGACCGTTTTCTTTGACACGGATCGTTTTCTGCACCAGATGTGGCACTACTTGGAACCTGAGCATCCTTGGCGAACCGACGGCGAGGACAAGGAACAAGTGGTACGCGAGTACTTTCAGAAGGTTGACGAGAGCATTGGCTGCCTGGTGGATTGTGCTGATGAGGACACGATGATCATCATCCTGTCGGACCATGGCATGGGGCAAGCCAATAACTTTATTGTTCTGAACAACTGGCTGCTTGAGGTAGGGCTGTTGCGCCTGAAACGAGATCCTTGGACGCTTTTCAAAGAGTTCATGTTTCGCAACGGCTTCACCCTGCGAAACATCCACCAGATTGCTGACCGGATGGGACTGGCGCAACAAGCAGAGTATGTTGCCGGGTACTTTGTCGACCATCTGCTCAAGTTGGCATTCCTCTCCTTCCTGGATGTAGACTGGAGCGCATCAAAGGCATACTCCTTTGGCCGGCACCTCGGCTCGGTTTATGTGAATCTAAAAGGGCGTGAGCCCCAGGGTATTGTCGAACCGGGGGCAGAATATGAGGCCGTGCGAGACGAGATCGAGAGCTTGGCCTACGAGTTCCGGGATCCACTGACCGGGCGCCAACTAATCGGCGAGGTTCTGCGTCGAGAAGACATATACAGCGGACCTTTTGTGGGACGGGCTCCCGATCTCATCCTGCGGCCAAGGGAGCCATCCGATATCTTTTTCGGTCTGGCTGATTTTGGTCACAGGAATACCGTGGACACTGTATATCGCTACTCGGGTATGCATCGGGACTATGGGATGCTCATCATGAATGGGCCGGCCATTCGCCAGGGAAGCGAGATTACGGGCGCTGTCATCCACGACATCGCGCCGACCATACTGCATACCATGGGCCTGGCCGTGCCGTCAGACATGGATGGCCGGGCATTGGAGGACGCATTCTCCGAAGGCTATATGGAACGGTTTCCCGTGAAAACAACCTTGGCATCGCCGGGACCACGACCCCAGGATTCTGATGCCACTGGTACTGACTATACCGAAGAGGGTGAGAAAGAGATTATGGAGCGGCTGGAGGGATTGGGGTACCTGGGATGAAGGTTCTGGTGATCGGCCTCGATGGTGTGACCTTTGATCTACTTGGCCCCTGGATCGATGCCGGGGAATTGCCCAACTTGCAGCGACTAATGCGGCAGGGGGCCTGGGGCAAACTCCGCTCAACGCTTCCGCCTATCAGTTCGTCATCCTGGAGTTCCTTTGCCACCGGCGTGAACCCTGGAAAGCATGGCCTGGTGGATTTTGTGTTCCCGGGCGCCGATAGCTACAAAGTATCTATGGTGAATGCCACCAGCAGAAAGACACGAGCACTCTGGAACTGGTTGAACAAGGGCGGCAAAAAAGTGGGGTTGCTGGGTATTCCAACCACCTACCCCCCCGAGCCTGTAGATGGCTTTATGATCAGCGGATTCCTTTCCCCTGGGCCAGATAGCGATTGGGCCTATCCACCCGAACTCAAAGAGGAGATTCTGGCCGAGCTGGGAGAGTTCCAGTTGGCGCCCAACGAGCGGTATCGGTCTAGCCGGCACCCGGAGCGGTTCTTGGAGGACCTGACCGCAAGCGTAGAGAACCGCACCCAAGCCGCTCTCTATCTCATGCGCAACAAACCCTGGGATCTTTTTACGGTTGTGTACTGGGATACCGACATGGTCCAGCATGAAACTTGGCGGTTGCTGGATCCTACGCATCCACGCCATGATCCCGATGAGGCAGCTGCCCACCACGAGCAGATCTTGGACTTTCACCGGAAGGTTGATGCTGACGTGGGTCGCCTGCTGGCCGAGGTGGACTTGGAGACCCTTGTTGTGGTCATGTCAGATCACGGATTCGGCCCTGTACATAGCTTCTTTCTGACCAACAATTGGCTGGCAGAACGGGGATACCTTGCATTCAAGCAGGGGGCACTGACAAGGGCAAAGCGCGCCTTGTTCCACTTGGGCTTCACACCGCTGCAGATGTTCCGGATCGCCAAAACCTTGGGGCTGGGAAGTCTGCGCAAGAAGGTGCGTTTCCAGCAGAAAGCAGGACTGCTCAACCGCTTGTTCCTGTCATTCGATGATGTAGACTGGTCGCGTACCAAAGCCTTTAGCATCGGCAGCTTTGGCCAGGTGTATATCAATCTGGCTGGCGTGCGGCCCCAGGGAATTGTACAGCCTGGGCAGGAATACGAGAAATTGAAGGAAACAATTGCAGGCCAGGCCACTGCCCTACGGGACCCGCGCACGGGCGAGCCGTTGGTGGACCGAGTCTACCGTCGCGATGAAGTATATAGCGGTCCGTACCTGGCCCGCACACCCGATCTGATCATCCAGCCCCGAGGTTGGGAGTACATGGCCTTTGGTCACGCTGACTTTGGGTCCAACCAGTTGGTAGAACCAATTACTGGCCTGTCTGGTCACCACCGGCTGGATGGGGTTGTGATCTTGGCCGGCGATGGCATAAAAGCCGGCACGGCGCTGGAAGATGCAGGGATCGTAGATCTGACGCCGACCATCCTGCACGCCATGGGTCTGCCGGTGCCCCAAGAACTGGATGGACGGGTACTGAAGGAGGCATTCCAGGACTCCTCACCGGCTGCCCGGCCGGTTGTATACAGTCAGGACAACATATACAAAGATGGGGACTCAGCACCAGGTTTCTCGGATACGGAGATGGAAGAGATCCAGGAGAAGCTGCGGGGTTGGGGTTACGCAGGATAAGTGAATCGGCAAGCTTTGCTGAAAAGCGCCAAGTCTGATACAATGGGACGATAATGGAAGAAGAAATCGATCTGCGCGCCTACATTGAAGTCCTACTCCACCACTGGAAATGGATTGCGGGATTGGCACTGATTCTGGCGATCATCGCTTTCGTCATCACCTCGCTTCAGCCCGCGACCTACCAAGCATCGGCCGTCGTCATCGTAACCCGGCCCCGGTATCAGATACAGTTCGACCCGCGTTTCCCGACGTCGCAGAACTGGACGCCGGCGTACAATGCCTTTCCAACGCTGGCTACCTCCGATGACATCCTTCAAGACGTGGTAGAGGCCTATACTCCTTCGCTCGAGGCCGGCATCAGCCCGTGGCGGCTTGGCGTGTTGTCAGGCATGGTCGAAGCCAGCTCGGGGGGGATCCCAGCTTACTGTTGCTCAAGGTGGCATCCCGCTCTCCGCAGGATGCCGCAGGCATCGCCAATACCTGGAGCGACATTGTCGTGCGGGCCGGAAGTGATATTTTTGGTGAGAGTACGAAAGACATAGATTTCTTCAAGGACCAGGTGGCACAGGCAGGACAGGCGCTAGACGAAATAGATGCTGCCCTGATCGAGTTTGAAGCCCACAATCAGTCAAATATCATCAGAACAAAACTAGACTCTCTGAACCTGGCTCAGGCCGAATATTTAAGCGATCAGCGCACAATCTCATACATCATTCAAGATATCCAGGGATTGCGCCGCCAGCTGGCAGCTCAACGAGACGACGAGGCCATGTCTTTCGCTGACGGCTTGACTGCGCTCTTGTTGCAGGTCAAGGCATTCAACGCCCGCGTCGCCACATCTGAGACCTCGGACTCAACCCTAGCTCTAGTCCCAGCTCCAGTCCCAGCCCCTATTGAACTACAGATCGACAGCAGCGAATCCCTTTCAAACAAGACACGAGCTGAGCAGATTGTCTTCTTGGATGATCTGGTGGCGACGCTGCAAACCAAATCCACCGAGACTGATGTGCGACTGGCGGAATTGGAGCCGCAGATCCTGGCCTCGCAGCGAACATTCCAACAACTCACGGCGGAACAAGATCGCCTCGTCCGCGCGCAAGAAGTGGCACGAGAGACCTATCTCACGTTGACACGCAAACTGGATGAGGCGCGTATCGCGGCCCAAGAGGAGAACAGTAACCTGCAGGTGGGCAGCTATGCAGCCGTACCCGAGAGTCCCATAGGGCAGCGCAGGCTGTTCACCACCGGCGTGGTTGCGGTAGTGGCGTTGACTTTCGGTGTTCTTGCTGCTTTCTTTATCGACTTTTGGCGCAGGAGCAAGAAACAACCGCCAGACAGGGTGGAAGAACCCTCACCAACCTCTGAGGCGGTGCCGCCAGGAAAAGGCGTTGATTAAGGCAAGGCGCTGGTCGGCCAGCTTGTGGTCTGTTTTTCCCGTGCTGGCGGGTGGAGCATTGTTGATACTGGCCTTTCCTTATTTGGCGAGTGCCCATCACCTGGAAGCTGGTGGGCGAGCACTCGATACCCCATCGCTCGCTCTCGAGCACCTGCACAAAGCCATCAAATGGGACGCGCAGAATGCCCAGGCTTACCTCCTGATGAGCACGGTCTATCGCGCTCAGGGAGACTGGTATGCTGCAGTAGAAGCGCTTGCACGCTACAGGGAACTGCGCCCCGGCAACCCGCTGGGCCCTATCGACTTGGCTCAACTCTATGAAGAAATAGAGTCCGAGATGGCGACGATGCGCCGGGCTGACTTGATCTCCTTACTGCCGCAAGCCACGGTTGAGACGCCTGGCGTACCCGTGGCCACACCTTACCATCAGCCAGATGAGCCGGCATGGAGCAGCTACGTAGCCAAGACGACGTTCAGCCTGTCTCCCCACCTGGGTGAACGGCCTACATTGTTTATGCATCCGCCAGCCACAGCCACCTATACCTTGTCGTTGCCTCCGCAGCCTATCATGCTCCGTTTTGGCATGGGGATGGATCCCCAGGTAGATGGTTCGCCTGGGGATGGCGCTACATTTGACGTCTCTGTGAACGGCGAGCGTGTTTTCTTGGAGTACATGGACAAGGGCATGGCCAGCCAAGGTTGGCACGAGCGTACGGTGGACCTGGCAGCATGGGCTGGACAGGAAGTAGCGTTGACCCTGGCCACAAGGCCCGGGCCAGCAGGCGACACAACCGCGGACTGGGCCGGCTGGGGCACACCTCAGGTGGTGGACGCGGAGTACTTGACCCTGGAGAAACTGGACCCTGGACCGGGCATGGTCAACGCCTGGCGACAGACTGGTCTGACGGCGGGGGATTTCATTGCGCGGGGCGAAAAGGCCCGTGAAGCAGGTCTCTACGACGAAGCATTGGCATGGTACCAGCGCGCGATGCGGCTGGAGCCACGAGTGGGAGATCCCTGGTACTTTGTCGGCCTTCTGCGCGAGAACCAGGAGATGTGGCCTCAAGCATTGGATGCCTACGCCCAGGCAGCTTCCGCAGAACGTCTGGTCCAGGTGGGTCGCAGTAGCGCATACCACCGCCTGGGCAGCATCTACCAGCGCCGATTGCCAAGTCCACAGCCCGAACGCGCGCTGGCGGCCTATCAGGCAGCCTTGGATGCAGATGATTTCGGCCTGGCAGAAGATGCCGCATGGACGCACGTTCGATTGGCTCAACTCTATGATTCCCTTGAGCAAAATCCCGTTGCAGCCGAAGCTGAGATCTTGCAGGCACTAGAACTTGCGCCCAGCGATCCGTGGATCTATGTAGTTCTTGGAGACATATACCGGAGCAGAGGCCGAACAGCGGAGGCGACAGAACTGTACGAACAGGCATTGGCAATTGACCCCAACAGTGAGGCAGCACAAAGTCGCCTGAACGCAGTCAAGGAGGGGAATGACTAACAGGCTCGTCCGCCGTGGCCTGGCCGATGAAGAAAGCACGAGGTAAACATGTGTGCGGGAGGGTACAATCCAGGAGGGCGCAGCGATCACGGCTGCAGACTAGGGCACGTGCCCTGTTTCTTTCGATGGCGCAAATGTGCTCTCAAGGCGCCAAGCACAGGATGAAGATAGGCGCGACCATCGTGCAAACAAGCGCCCGCGAATCAAAGTGAGCCCAATGACGGACCGCAATTGTTGCTGGAAATCGTAGAGATATGCCACGCCCAACTGAACCAGAAACCGAACAAGCCACTCCCCTTCCGGAACCGCAGGAAGGCACCTTTGCCAGCGACGTAATCAAGCTGGCCGGTGGTACCACCCTTGCCCAGGTATTGACTGTGCTGGCAGCACCATTTCTCGCTCGGTTGTATGAGCCAAGTGCCTTTGGTACAGCCGCGGTTTTTGCTTCCCTCGCAGCCGTTATCGGAGTGGTAGCTTGCTTGCGCTACGAACTCGCGATCATGTTGCCCAAACGCGACAAGGATGCAGCGAACCTGCTGGCTGTCAGCCTCGTTTCGGTATTGGCCATAAGTGGACTGACCGCCATCCTCGTTTTATTCGCCCGTGAACCGATTGTACGTCTACTGAAAGTACCGAGTTTGGCGAACTACATGTGGCTTCTGCCTCTGGTTGTGCTGGCCAACGGGGTCTTTGTGGCCCTCTCCTACTGGAACTCGCGCACAAGGCGCTTTGGACGCCTATCAATCGCGGGTATATCCAGGTCTCTGGTTATGAACGGATCCCAGATGGCGGCGGGAATGACAGGCAATGCGCATGCCGGCGCGTTGATTGGGAGCAGGGCACTGAGTTCCGTAATTACCATGATCGTGCTGGGAGGGCAGACATGGCGCGATGATCATGGCATATTTCAGCAAAGCATCAACTCGAAGGACATAGTAGCAGGGCTCAGACGCCATCACAAGTTCCCGCTGTATAGCACTTGGTCGGCGCTGCTAAACAGCATTTCGTGGCAGCTACCCACCTTTCTTCTGTCCGCATTCTTCTCATCTGCCGTGGTGGGATATTATGCACTTGGTACTCGCTTGCTCCGTATGCCGATGAGCCTTATTGGCAGTGCCATCGCACAGGTCTTTTTCCAGCGTGCAGCAGAAGCAAAAGAAAACGGCAGCCTGGCCATGGTGGTCGAGAGCGCCTTTCGCCGTCTCGTAATGATAGGCATGTTCCCCCTGCTGCTGCTAACAATCATTGGGAGAGATCTCTTCATCGTAGTGTTTGGCGCGAATTGGGCAGAAGCTGGCGTTTACGCACAGATCCTGAGCGTGTGGACCTTCTTCTGGTTTATCTCCTCGCCTCTCAGCACACTGTACAGTGTGCTCGAGAAACAGGAATCTGGGCTTGTGCTGAATACCATCATTTTCGTCACACGACTTCTGTCACTTGGGATAGGTGGTGTTCAGGAAAACGCCCGTTTGGCGTTGTTGCTGTTTGGCGCGTCAGGCGCGATCGTATACGGCTATCTAAGCCTGGCAATCGTGGCTGCTTCGGGTGTACCATGGCGCAAAACCTTTGGTATACTGGCATTCTATTTCGCCTACTTTGTCCCCGCCGGAGCCATTCTCATTGCTATGAAGGTTGCTGGCGCCGGATCTTTGGCTGTGGTGTTGGTTTCGTGCACTCTCCTTGGTCTGTACCTGCTATACCTGTTCAGAAGCGAACCCGAAATGCATGTTCTCCTGCGACAAACTTGGGCTCGAAAAGGCAAGGACTGACGCTGCATGAACCGCCCACCGAGTTCGTGAGGGTCAGGCACAGTAAGGGCTGCCCACCAACACTTTTCTTGGCCAGAGACTCTTCCGTCTTGGCCCATATCATCATAGGACTTTGGATGCGCAGTGTCTGATACGGTAGGGAACCTGATCCGAAAAAGCAGATGGCTAGTTCCCCTGCAGTTCAAGTCCATGAGCTTGGTTATCTGGCCAATTGGCGATCAGGACTACAAGCTCGCCCATCCAAGCTGTGGCTTGGAGGACATGAGCATCCACATTTGCCCAAGAAAAAAGGATCTGGAAAGCTTGAACACAGACAACGCCTACCGAATCTCAAGCGATGACTGGATCCAAGGTCACTTTGACAGCAAACTTGAGCAAGGTCAGACTGCGATATGCGGCTTCTCCGGGGAAGATCTTGCCCATGTGATATGGGCAGCCGTTGGAGCCGAAGCGGGCCAGAAGCTCGTTTGGGATCCGCCTCTAGAACTGGACTGGAATCACAGTACGGTTCTCAGCGGTGCATACACTCCACCAATCTTCCGGGGAAAAGGCGCATTCCCTTACACAGCGACCGAAGGGCTGAAGTATCTCAAGGCCCTTGGCCTGACGAGAGCCTATACCGCGTTTCACTGGAAGAACAGCGCATCCAAGAGGGGCCTGCACAAGGCAAATGCGCTATTAGCAGCGACTTGTTACCGCATGCGAATTAGATTTCCCGGACAAGGCGTCAGGTACATTCCTCTTCTGGCATATGGGTGCAAGCCGGACTCTGACAGCAAGTGGTACCGTCGACAGTTCGCTGACAGAATAAACTTTGTACCTGTATCCATTATGTGACATCGCTGGTGTTGCGTACGGATGACCGTACAGGCATCCAAAGCAATGCTAATGCAAGCCTGGTTGCTCGCACTGCCTACATGGACGCGATTGACCTGTAGCGAAGAATATGAAAAACCAGCTTAGCCAGACATGACAGAACTAGAGAGAATCCAGCAGATGTCATACGGGACAGAGCCTGACAAACTCAGGGGTAAGAGAGTACTTGTCACTGATGGCCAATACGCTCATACCCTGGGCATTGTCCGGTCGCTGGGGCAGGCAGGGCTGGACGTTGGGGTCATTGCTCCAACATCTACCGCGCTCGCGCTCCACTCTCGCTTCTGTAGGTGGGGCTTTGTGAGCCCGCCATTGAGCAACCAAGCAGCATATCTTGCATTTCTGGAGAATATCCTGGCTGAGGGTTCATTCGACCTGCTCATGCCAGTGGG
This sequence comes from uncultured Chloroflexia bacterium, assembly GCA_963700285.1. Classification (GTDB taxonomy): domain Bacteria; phylum Chloroflexota; class Anaerolineae; order JAAYZQ01; family JAAYZQ01; genus CAWANP01. The sequence goes on from CAVOXA010000014.1 coordinate 838,524, forward strand.
GGCCTCGGCCACCCGGCTTGTGTCCGTACATCGGGACCGGTTGGCCCCAAAAGTTTCCTTCCAGGTAGCCGATCAGCACAGCATAGAATCGGCGTTCAACAAGAGAAACACCTACGCATTGGCGGAGCGGCTAAGAGTCCCCTATCCTCATACCCTGTATCCTCAGAACGTGGCGGAAGTAGAGCAACTCTCGCAGGAGTTAGAGTTTCCTGTCGTCGTCAAAGCGATCGTTGAAGAGGGCTCGAATGTCGTCTATTACCCAAGCAACCGCGAACAGTTGTTGCAGATGTATGAGCCACTCTGCACCGAAAGAGGATATGCACCGCCCTTCCTTCCAATGCTACAGGAGTTGATCCATAGCGATGACATTGGCTACAGCTTCGCAGCCCTCTACAAGCATGGCAGATGCATACGGGTCTTCATGTACCGTGAAATTCGCTCAATACCCGTGCGGGGCGGATCGGGTACCTACACGGAGAGTTGCTTCGACGCCGAACTCAAGCAGTACGGCATGCGGCTCCTGGATGCTCTGAATTGGACGGGTGTAGCACAGATGGACTTCCGGCGCGGCACCGACGGACAACTGCGCCTGATGGAGATCAACCCGAAATTCTGGGCATCTCTGGAGGTGGCACTGGCCGCTGGAGTAAATTTTCCACTGCTACTGTGCGACATGGCAACGGGCCAGGACTTGAGCTATTCCGAAGACTACGAACGCGGGGTCCGCTACCATTGGCCGCTCTCCCGGGAACTGCTTCACGTTGCCGGAAGGCCAAGCTCGCTGCCAGCTGTTTTGTGGGCCTGCCTGGATCCACGGATCAGGTCAAATGTCTGGGCGAGCGATCTTGAGCCAAACCTGTTGGAATTGGCCAGGACTCTGGCAGTGTTTTGGCACCAGTTGCCTGTTTTGGGCAAGCAGCGTGATTGAGTGAGAAGAAACGTGCCCATGCAACCGCTTACCCGGGAGGCAGTATCGTATGCTTGGCGACAGCTCTTGATACGGGCAGGGGCAGATCCTGAGACGCTGCCTGTGACGCTCAACTACGATGAAAAAGTCAACCTGTCGAGCAGGCCGCATGTTATCATAAGACCATGTACGATCAGGGCTGCAGAGACTCTGCTGGAGCGTGCTCCCAATACCCTGGATTGGGTACCCGCATCTGGAGTAGTGCCGGCAGGTGGCGTACTGCCTTTCGATGACTTGGTTCCTGTCCTATTCTGGGGCAAGGGCGCAGAGCATGGGGACAGGCCCTTTGCCATTCTACATACCGACGGATCCATAGAGTTTTGTGCTGACCTGATTGCCACAGTCTTCTTCATGCTCACCCGTTGGGAAGAGATGATGGTTGCCACACGCGACAAGCATGGGCGGTTCCCGGGGACGGCCAGCGTAGCCTACAAGCAGGGATTTCTTGACAGACCAGTGGTGGACGAGTACGCTCTGATACTCAGTGAGTGGCTGAGGGTAATTCTCCCGGGCTGGGAGCCAAGGACCCGTGCCTTCTCTGTCAAACTCAGCCACGATGTGGATCACGTTCGCCGCTTTGCGAATGCGCACAGTGCGATCCGTACACTTGGGGGGAACCTGCTCAAGCGACACAGCCCCAGCCTGGCCTGGCAAACCGGCCGTGATGCGTTTCAGGAGATGGTTGCTCCCGAGCAAGCGGCTCATTTTCAGGGGATCGAGTTTCTGTCAGAGCTGTCTCAGAAACACGGCATGGGACACGACGCCTTCTACTTTATGGCCACTGAACCCGGCCCACTTGAAAATGATTATCGCCTGGATTCACCCATGATCCGACAGAGCATTGAGGACTTGCGGGAACAAGGATTTGAAATCGGTCTGCATGCTGGGTATCACACACCCAACGACTCGGGTCAGCTGATGAAAGAGAAAGCCAAGTTGGATGCCATCCTGGGCCAAACCCATTATGGAGGTCGTCAGCACTACCTGCGTTTCCAGGTTCCGGAAACCTGGAGACATTTGGAGAAAGCGGGGCTGTCATATGATTCTACAATGGCCTTTCCTGACCACGAAGGCTTCCGCTGCGGTACCTGCCATCCATTCCGTCCCTTTGACGTGGACCAGAACCGCGAGTTGAACCTGTGGGAATTGCCCTTGCTTGTGATGGATCGCACACTATCCCAGTACCGTGGGCTCTCGCCGGCCACCGGGGAAATGGCAATCCTGGCCTTGGCGCAGAGATGCCAACTGGTAGGTGGCACGTTCACGTTGCTCTGGCACAACTCGTCGCTCGATGGTGATTGGCGGCCATGGGTAGAGGTGTATCAGCGTGTGCTGAGTTCGCTGGCACAGATGAGTCCCTGCGCCTCCAGTCTTGCCGGGGATGCCGGCAAGCCCGCCCACGGTATCGGTGTGAGAGGATCCCGCCAGTGATCTATCTCTACTACGCCGTCTCTGCCTTGGTACTGCTTTGGTTCCTGATGTTCCTGGCCCACAATCTGAGGCAGGCGATCCTGGCAGGGCTAATCTTTACGACGCTGACCTTGGGGGCGCTGCCTCGGCAGATCATACCCGTGAGCGGCGCCGCCTTTGCAATTCAAATTGGGTTTCTGGTATGGGCCTTTACCTGGCTCTTCATGAGGAAAGACACCTCGCTGGCCCTATCGTACATCGCAAATCCGTACACCCTCCTGCTGGTATTGTTTGGCATGGTGCTCGTTGCCTACCTCCTCCTGTCCGGCAACCCAGCCTATGGTCTCACAACGACAATTTGGTTTCTGATCAAGGGTTTTCTCCCAGTGATTGCCTTAGGCTGTCTGGCGCCATTCGACAAGACAGATACTCGCCTCGTTGTCACGACCATCGTCTGTGGCGCCCTGCTTATGACCCTTGCCCTCCTGTCACAGAGTGGGGTACAGCAGACAGAGCGCTTTGGCCTGAGCAACGATGACAGCCCAATCACCATCGCCCGACTCATTGGTCTGGGGGCCACACTGCTGCTATTGATTGCCTTCTTCAAGCCCAGGATTCGGTTGGTTTCGTTTGCACTCTATACCTTGGCTGCGGTCTTTTTGCTCTTCGCCCTGGGTCTTACCGGCTCGAGGGGGCCTCTGGTGGCCGCCCTTTTGGCCGTGTTGGTCGGATTTCTTCTCCTGGGGTCGGGATTAGGCAAACGGCTAAGGATCCTTCTGGGCATTGGCATAGTGGCAGCTCTAATCCTGGTGGTCATAGCACTGTTTCCCATAGAGATCCTGGGCTTTCCTGGGATAGAGAGAATAATCGACCGTTTCGATACCTTGGGCCAGAATGCCAGCGATCGGGCCAGGCTCAGCTTCTTTCAGACAGCCTGGGATGGCTTTGTTACTTCCTCTGGTTTGGGTGTTGGCACTGGGGGCTATGCTACCCTGCTTGGCGTCCAGGGCAGAGCCTATCCCCACAACATCGTGCTGGAAGTTGCGGTGGGACAAGGCGTCGTGGGACTCATAATCCTCTTTGCTATGTTGCTGGTGACGGGTAGACAGATCCTAAGACTGTCGCGCACCCCCGAGTTGGATGTCTATAGCAAGGCGCTGGTCGCCCTGTGGTTCTACGCACTGTTCAACGCCTTTGTGTCGATGGACATCGCCGGCAACTATTTCCTGTGGGTCACCGGAGGAATGCTTTGGTTCTTCAAGCGAGGTACTGAGATACCCAAAACGCAGGTATTCGCGCCAGAAGCAGTGAGCCAATGACAATGCTACCCCAGCCCCTTGCCCGAAGATGCCTTTTCCATATACCACTGGCGATTGACCCTCGCGGGGCCGTGGGTTCACGGGTTAGACCCCTGGGTATGATTTCTGGATTTGAGGAGATTGGCTACCAAGTTGATACCATCTGGGGTCAAGCTGCAGAGCGGGAGCGTTCTATAGAAGCAGTGAAACGCAACGTTGAAGCAGGTGTACAGTATGATTTTCTGTACTCGGAATCATCCACGATGCCTACCATACTCACTGAGAACAACCACCTTCCCTCTCACCCCTTTTTGGACTTTGGGCTCTTTCGCTTCTGCCAGCGTGCCGGTATGCCAATCGGGCTCTTTTACCGGGATGTGCACTGGCGATTCGAGCAGTATCGCCAGCATGTGAGCTGGTACAAGCGTGCGGTGACGGTCCCCCTGTATCACCTTGACCTCTGGGCCTATCGCCATTGGGTGGACGTACTTTTCCTGGTTCACCTAAAGATGCTCAGGTACGTGCGCTTCTGGCCCCATCAGAAACCTGTCTGCGAATTGCCCCATGGCGGCAAGATCGTCGAACTCGATCCTGTTCCACCACCGGGACAGTTGCGCTTGTTCTACGTCGGTGGAGTACTCCCTCCCCTATATGACGTTAGCAATCTGTTGGAGGGAGTACATCAAGCAGTACATTGGGGAGTGGATGTCCATCTCACCATCTGTTGTCCCAAAGACCAGTGGCAAAGCAGACCCGAATCATACGCTGCATGGACAGGTGACTGGTTGACGGTCGTACACGTCTCTGGAGAGAGCTTGCGGGCACTCTACCAGGAACATCATATCGCCATGGTGTATCTGGTGCCCCCGCCATACTTTGATTTTGCCATGCCGGTCAAGGTTCCGGAGGCTACAGGTTTTGGCCGGCCGCTGATAGCTGTGGAGCCCACGGCAGTCGCCGACTTTGTCAAGCAGGAAGGATGTGGCTGGACCGTGTCTTCGGACCCGACATCACTGGCGGATCTGCTTCGGCAACTTCAAGCAGACCCCTCGCTGATTGAGGAGAAGACAAAGACCGTCCAAGATATCCGGCACGAACACACTTGGGCCAAGCGTGCGGAGAAAGCGGCCAGCATTCTCACCGCGATTGGTGAAGCCAATCGGCGTACCCGCCAGGAATGAGGACTGTCCGGACATGAAGATCATCCACGTCCGCGATGTGGCCAATGTGGCTCACTTCCTCGTTCGCGGCCTTTCAGAGTTGGGTCACGAGGTTGATTTCATATCGCCCAGCGAAAGTGCTGAGCAGCGCGTTTGGCGCAAGGCGTTGACGGCGCACCGTCGACTTGACGATGGTCTAAGGATCAACGCCCACATCCATCAACAAGGGTTCGACATCGTACACTTTCACTACGCCAATTCGGGATGGATGGGCACACTGGGCAGATATCCTTACTTTCTCCACTGTCACGGCAGTGACGTACGACTGGATCTATACCATCCCGTACGCAAATGGCCAGTGCTCCGCAGCCTGCGAGGCGCCTGCGGGGTATTCATCTCTACGCCAGACCTCTATCAGCACGTTGCCTCGGTCAGACCTGATGCAGTGTTTCTACCCAATCCGATTGACACCCGTATCTTTTCCCCTCTGCCAAACGGTAGTCATACAAACACGCGCATACTGATAAACCAGGCACTGAAAGCATCAAAAGCACCAGATGTAGCCTTTGGAGCAGCTCGGCTGCTGAAACGTGCGTACAAGGACCTCGAAATCTGTGCCATTGCCCATGGCCCTGAATTAGAGCGCTTTCGGGACTGTGACGAGGTGCAATTCATCGAGCCAGTTCCCCATTGGCGCATGCCAGAGGTCATCAATTCTTTCGACATCATTCTGGGACAGTTTGAGATTGGCTCCCTTGGCGTATCGGAACTTGAAAGCATGGCCTGCAGCAAGCCAGTAGTGTCTTGCGTAGACCAGGTCATGTACAGCGAATGGTACAGCGAGCCACCACCCATCCTCTCAGCCTGCGAAATCGACGCCGTCGTTGAGGCTGTGGTCTCCTTGATCCAGCAGAGAGACCTCGGGGAAGAACTCAGTTCGCAGGCTCGAGCCTGGGTGCTCGAGCATCACGACTATCTCGAGGTAGCCACAACGCTCGCAGCTCGCTATCAGACCTTTCTGGGCAGAGAATAAGTGGAAGTGAAGATCTGGATTCTGAACCACTACGCACAGCCTCCTGATATGCCAGGAGGCACGCGACACTATGAACTGGGTCAACAGCTACTCCAGCATGGCTACGCTGTGACCGTTTTCGCCTCCAGTTTCCGCCACGCCCAGCGCCGTGAAAGCCAGTCATACAGCAGCCAGTCGAGCTTCGTCGAGGAGGTGGATGGCCTCCAGTTTGTTTGGCTCCGGACTTTTGCCTACCAAAGAAACGACTGGCGCCGGCTGGTCAACATGATTTCCTACCTTGTTCGTTCCTACTGGTGGGGACGCCGGCTTGCCCGTGCCGGTGGTCCTGTCCCAAAGCCCGATATCGTCCTCGGCTCCTCTGTCCATCTGCTGGCGGTACTTTCTGCCTATTTGCTGGCACGTCATTTCAAATCCCATTTTGTCATGGAGGTCCGTGACCTCTGGCCCCAGACCCTGGTAGAGATGGGAGCACTGTCCGAGCGCTCCCCTGTAACGCGCCTGCTACGAGATCTCGAAAAGTACCTGTACCGGCACGCCGAACGGATCATCGTTCTGCTGCCCAAAGCAGTGGACTATATCACGAGGCAGGGCATTGACGCTGACAAGGTCGTGTGGATACCAAACGGGGTGAACCTATCGGACTACTCGCCCAGGGAACCAACCCGTACGGATGAGCCGCGCTTCACTGTGATGTACATGGGCGCCCATGGCCAGGCCAACGCGCTTGATGGTTTGTTGGACGCAGCTCAAATCGTTCAGAGTCGCGGCTACACGCATATACACTTTGCCCTCGTTGGCGATGGGCCAGAGAAGCAGGCACTATTGGATTATCAGCGCGAGCTGGGCCTTGCCAATGTCAGTTTTCGCGATCCGCTGCCCAAAAGCCAGGTTCCTCATGCGCTCCAACGCGCTGATGCCCTGGTTCTTCTTCTTCGGGATCTTGCCCTGTACCAATACGGTGTCAGTCTGAACAAGCTGTTTGACTACCTTGGAGCTGGCAAACCTATCATCCTCGCCGGCAACCCGGCCAACAACCTCGTGGCCGAAGCGAGATGCGGGCTGAGTGTTCCACCTGGAGACGTTCCGGCCCTGGCAGAAGCGATCATCAGCCTGTACGAGATGCCGCCAGAACAACGCGATGCGATGGGCCAGCGGGGCCATTCATTTGCTGAACAGCACTATGACTACGCGCTGCTCGCCAAGCGATTGATGCTTGTGCTGGACGAATTGCAATGAGACCGGTGGCCGAGACGCTCTACCGCTCGTGGGGCAAGCGATTCCTTGATCTGGCGATTGGGGTTCCGACCCTGATTGTGTTGTCACCCATTCTGCTGCTGGTATTCCTGGCGGTACGCATAAAACTCGGATCCCCGGCGCTCTTTCGCCAACAACGGCCTGGCTTGCATGGTCATGCCTTCACCATCCACAAGTTCCGGACCATGACCGACGCCCGTGATGACCAAGGCGACCTACTCACGGATACAGAGCGCCTGACAAAATTGGGTGCATTCTTGCGAGGAACCAGCATAGACGAACTGCCAGAACTCTTTGACGTTCTGAGAGGAGACATGAGCCTGGTAGGACCGCGTCCCCTGTTGACGATCTACCTGGAACGCTACACGCCAGAGCAAATGCGTCGCCACAAGGCAAAACCAGGCATCACAGGTTGGGCACAGATCAATGGCCGAAACGCCATAACCTGGGAGCAAAAGTTTGCCTTCGACACATGGTACGTGGACCATCTGTCTCTGGGGGTGGACTTACAGATCCTCTTGCTCACAGCCTGGAAGGTCCTGAGGCGTGAGGGCATCAACCCACCAGAACAGCCTACAACACCGGAGTTCATGGGAACGTCAGACCGGCAGATGTCGTGAACTGCATCCAGGAGGGAACCATGGATAGGGAGCAGATCGCCATATTTGGCGCAGGGGGTTTTGGCAGAGAGGTGGCCCATTGGATTGAAGACTGCCAGCAGGCCTTCAACAACGTGCAGGCGGTGTGCTTTGTCGACGACAATCTGGCCAGGCACGGCACAATACAAAACGACCTGCCTATCATGGGCCTCGCTTCGGCGCGAGAGTGCTTCCCTCAAGCCAAGATCGTCGGCGCCATTGGTTTGCCCAGCTTGCGCCAGCGTCTGATGGACAAGGCATCTGCCGCAGGCTTTGAGTTTGCTACGGTGATTCACCCGCGCACTGAACGATCCCGCTGGATCGAGATCGGTGGCGGAACAGTGATCTGCGCCGGCAACAAACTGACAACCAACATCGTCTTGGGCCAGCACGTTCAATTGAATATGGACTGTACAATCGGCCACGATGTATTGATGGGTGACTATACCACGCTTGGTCCCGGAGTACACGTGTCAGGTTATGTCCATTTTGGAAAGCGAGTCTACGTTGGAACGGGGGCGGTGTTCATCCAGGGCACCGAGGACGCACCGCTTGTCATTGAAGATGATGCAGTCGTCGGTGCTGGAGCATGCGTCACCAAGCCGGTAGCTGCTGGTTTGACCGTCGTCGGTATCCCAGCGAGGCCATTGGCGAGGAAAGGGGCTTAGATGTGACCGAAATGATCCCCATGTCTGGGCCGGACATTACCCCAGACGAGATCGATGCCGTCGAGGCAGTACTGCGCACGCCCTTTCTGAGCATCGGACCGCAGATCACCCAGTTTGAAGCACGCTTTGCCGAGTATGTTGGTACGGGCCACGCCGCCGGAGTCTCCAGTGGAACAGCCGGCTTGCATCTGGCATGCATCGCCGCCGGGGTTGGTGAGAGCGATCTTGTCGTGACGACGCCTTTCTCCTTTGTCGCCTCGGCGAACTGCATCCTCTACGAGCGAGCTGTCCCTGTTTTTGTGGACATAGACCCTGAGACCCTCAACGTGGACCCGGCGCTGGCGGCCAGCGCGGTTGACGACTTGGCGCGAGGTGGCAGCGCGGCACAACGCTGGCTCCCTCCTGCCATGCAGCATTCGTCGTCTTTTGCACGCAAGCCCAAAGCCATCCTGCCTGTCGACGTGTTTGGTCAACCAGCAGACTATGACGCTCTCCACGAGGCTGTCTGCAAGCATGGCTTGGTCATGATCGAAGATGCCTGTGAAGCCGTTGGCGCTGAGTACAAGGGAAGGAGAACCGGCACGCTGGGTGATGTAGCCGTATTTGCCTTCTATCCAAACAAGCAAATGACCACCGCTGAAGGTGGGCTCCTGGTCACCGATCGCGCCGACTGGGACGTCCTATTCCGCAGCCTTCGCAACCAGGGCCGCGACGAGAGTGGAACCTGGCTCAATCATGTGCGCCTGGGGTACAACTATCGGCTGAATGAACTGAGCGCAGCCCTGGGATTGGCTCAGTTGGCGCGCCTCGATGAGATCCTAAAGAAGCGTGAGCGCGTTGCCGAGATGTACAATGAACGCCTAAGTCGCCTTAGCGGCTTATCGATTCCCCACATTGCGTCCACAACGACCCGGATGAGTTGGTTTGTCTACGTGGTCCGTCTGAACCCTGCCATCGATCGAAATACCGTGATCTCCCGCTTGAGGGAGCAAGGGATCGCGAGCCGGCCCTACTTTACACCCATCCACCTACAGCCCTTCTACGTCGAGAGGTTCGGCTACGGCTCGGGAGACTTTCCTGTAACGGAGGCCGTGGCCGAGAGCACGTTGGCACTCCCTTTCCACAGCAACCTGCAAGAAAAGACCGCCGATTTCGTATGCGAGGGCCTGCGGCAGGCCACCAGATAGCAAAGAGGCCACAACTCGAGCCACCATGCATCGTACTTGATCAGAACGCAGGTTCAGACCAGCTGAGTTGTACCCTCCGGTCACTGGTCCTGTTGCTGCCCGCCTGAAAACAGGCCGTGCCGTCCCTGCCAGACCTTGATTCGCGTACCACGCTTGATCCAGAAGGACAGGCGCTCCGCATTGTGCCCGCGCCGAACAAAGGCCCGCTGAAGGGATCGCTGCATCTGAATCCACAGCCCCTGCAAGGTAGGCAGCCGCTCTACCTCCCGATGCACTCTCACCAGCAAGTGTGCCAGCCTCTTGTGCGCGAAATCCGGATCGTTTCGGATTTCAGCCATGAGGCGTGGTTGCATGGTAGCCTCAGAGTAGTCGGTCCCGCTGTCTATGTCATAGATCATGAGTACCGTCAGCATAGGCGCAAGGACAAAGCGCTTGGCGCGGCTCTCTGCGCGCCTGAAATACTCAATGCGTGGAAAGAGGTATGTCTCACTGGGCTGCTTCCAATATCCGATATCATCGACGACATCTCGACGGTGCATGGTTGCAGAAGCATGCGGCGGGAGAGGCGCATGGGGATAGGCGGGAATCTCCACGCGGCTGTAACCATTGGGCTGGACCACCTCCAGAATGGAAAAGACAAAGTCAGCACCGCTCTCCTCGATACAATCCACGAGGACCTGCAGATGATTGGGCAGCCACAGGTCGTCATGGTTGAGATAGGCAATGTACTCGCTCCTGGCGCGGCGCAAGCCCTCGTTGTTCGGCGCCGATTGATAACCCGAATTCCGAGGCAAATTATGCCAAAATACCCTGGGATCCCCGTAGGCCGTGACAATCTCCTCGGTGTCATCGGTACAAGCATCGCCAATCACCCAAAGCTCAAAGTCAGCGAAGGTCTGCCACAATACACTGTCGATGGCATAGCGCAAAGCGCTGCTCTTGTTATAGGTTGCCATGACAACCGTCACCTTTGGTACTGGGAAAGTCATTCCAAGCCTCCAGAGCTTTGCCATCACTTCCACTCAGGCGGACTCAGCGACGGCCTGCTCCTTCGCCTTGAAGTACAGGGCAAAGTCAAGACGGTGGGGATCATAGGTCACATCCGACAGAAGAATCTTGCTATCCTTGGGTACGTTCCGCTTCAATACGACATCTTTGGCGAGGCAGATGGGCAAGCCAGGAGACTGGCCCTGGTCCGCGCAGTTCTCTATCAGGCCATAGCATGCGTACCCACCAACCCCATCCAATGTTGTGCCCTGCGGCAGGTCTTTCTTAGCGTAGGCATAAACATTCGTCCGGAAGCCAGCGCTTGGCTGGATGACGGCTCTGCCTTTGAGGGCAGCGTCTACGACACAGGCCAGGGCCTCGATATGACCGAGATGATAGGGGCGGTAGAACAGATAGAATGGACCTGGCCCCATCTTGGGCGGGAACCAATCCAGAGTGAACTGCTGGAACTCGTGCTCCGTGTAGCCAATAGCAAAGACCCCACCCGTTGGCTGCGCGCCAAGCACATAGTCGACCACGGCTTGCCTGTTGCGCCACAGAGTTTTGAAATCATAAAGCTGGAATACGTCATGCACGTGACTGCACCTCGGCCCATACATGCCTGGAACAGCAGTCCTAAGGCCCAAGGCATTGGCCACTACCGCCATCTCGACACAAAGCTTGGTTCCGTCGGTGTATGAGGCACACATCTGATAGTCGAGGTTGCGCTTGTCAGCTTCTGGAGCAATCGAGATAGGGTCGGCATAGCGGTCCAGGTAGCCCTTGATGTTGCCCGCCATGACCAGATCAAATCGCCAAAAGCAGAGATCATCGATCAGTCTCTTGACCACGGCTGGCTGATCTCCATCGCACCCCGTATACACCAGCCCAAGCGTTCGCGCCTTTGAGAGTAGGAGAGGACCGAACATCAAGTCCGCCTCATAGTTCATCATCACCACGTGCTGGCCATGTTCCAGCGCAGTCAGAGCATGGTCGCCACCGGCTGGTATTGAACTGGTCGCCTCGAGGAACACATCTACACATTCACACTGAGCGAGGAACTTGCCATTCTCACAGATTGCCAACTTGCCACGGCGGATAGTGTCGTGCACAGACCCCAGATCATGCGCGACTTCATAGTCCAGATTCAGCCACTCTGCACAGCCGATGGCTCGCTCGATCTGGGTATCTGCGATCGCCACACTGCGTATGCCGGGTGTCAAATTGCATTGAAAGACAAGGCCTTTGCCAATCGAACCGATGCCAGCGATTGCGACTCGAATATCTGTCTCAAGGGATCGTAACTCGACCAGTCTGTCCACCATTGGATATACCTCACAGCGCACAGGTCACGAGCGCCACTTTCCAGACACATCTACCAATACGGGCCCCTCGGCGGTCCGGAACAGCGCCGGGCTTTCCTCACTACGAACTCGAGAAGGGGGATACCGACACGGTCAGGTGCAAAACCTTGCCATCTCGCCCACTGGGTCCGCCATTGTGACACTTTCATCGATTACAGCCTGAGGCATTCTAGCACAGTTTCGCCACGAGCGCAAAGCCTAGTTCTCACCCCATCGCGCAAAGGTGGTTGCCCTTTCAGTTTGGTTTGACCGGATGTTCCCGTTGGGGTATAATGATCTCTAGCCTGCAGAAACAAGGGCAGTATTCCTGGGGATTCGGCATGATCCTTTCGTGCACTGTTGAACCAGACCGATGACCGAAGCTGGGAAGCATAGCCACCAAACAGGCAGGGCTCAGCGGGGAGACAGAGAGATATTTATGCCAGATCGGAGACGACCAATCGTCATCCGCAACAGATATTTCGTGCTCAGTGACTTGCTCCTGACTGCAGTCTCAGCCGCGTTGAGCTTTGCAATTCGTTTGGATGGGCCACTTTTTTCGTTGTTCCTTCCCGTGTGCATTGCCTTCGTATTGATGGCCATCGCTATCAAGATCCCCATCTACTATGCCTTTGGGCTCTACCGTCGCTACTGGCGGTACGCAAGCGTCCACGAAATGCTCACCATTTTCGCCGCGACGACGGTGGCATCAGCCGTTCTGGCCATTCTCATTATGTTGGTGATCCTCCCGTTGGGATGGTTTGCCAGGTTCCCCCGCTCTGTCCTCATTATTGACTGGCTTCTGAGCCTGTTCTTCATTGGCGGCATTCGCTTCTCAGTACGCTTCCTGGGAGAATTCGGGATCCTCAAGGACGGTGCTACTCCGATCCTTCAACGCAAAGCGCCACGTCGAGTACTGATTGTGGGCGCAGGCGAAGCTGGCGCAATGATTGTACGGGAGATGAGGAACAACCCGGCAGTGGGCATGGTACCGGTAGGCTATGTGGACGACAATCGAGCCAAAATCGGCATGCGGATCCGCGATCTGCCAGTACTCGGTACGCGAGAGTCTATTCCCAAGCTGGTTCGTGAGCAAGAGATCGATGAGGTATTGATCGCCATGCCGACTGCACCCGGCCTGGCAATTCGCGAGATCGCCAAGATCTGCGAGTCAGTGCCAGTTGATTTCAAGACCATTCCAGGCATGTACGAACTGCTCGACGGCCGTGTCAAAGTGAGCCAGATCCGTGATGTTCAGATCGAAGACTTGTTGCGGCGCGACCCGGTTCGTATCCAGGCAAATGACGCGTTCTATGTCCATGACAAGACCGTATTGGTGACCGGGGCTGGTGGATCCATCGGCTCTGAACTGTGCAGGCAAGTCGCGTACCGCAGTCCCAAGCAAATCGTTCTCCTGGGACATGGCGAGAACAGCATCTATCGCATTCACCAGGAATTAAAGTCCATGTTCCCGCAACTGGAGCTTTCTCCGACGATTGCCGATGTTCGGGATGAGGCCCGTCTCCATCGCCTTTTCCAAAACTTCCGTCCAGAAGTTATCTTTCATGCTGCGGCGCACAAGCATGTTCCCTTGATGGAACTCAACGTTGAAGAGGCCGTGTCCAACAACATCTTGGGCACATGCAACGTTGTCAAGGTGGCAGAGCAGTCAGGTGCTGAGCGTTTTGTCCTCATCTCCTCAGACAAGGCGGTCAACCCTATCAACATCATGGGAGCGACGAAACGCATCGCCGAGATGGTGGTTCAAGACACGGCACTCCGTACAGAGCGTAACTTTGTGGCCGTTCGATTTGGCAATGTCCTGGGTAGCCGAGGCAGCGTCGTGCCGCTGTTCAAGCACCAGATCGCCGCTGGCGGACCTGTAACTGTGACACACCCAAAGATGGAACGGTATTTCATGACCATCCCGGAATCGGTCTACCTCGTGCTCCAGGCAGCTGCACTGGGCCATGGCGGCGAGCTCTTTGTGCTCGACATGGGCGAGCCCGTGAGAATTGTGGATCTGGCCCGTGACTTGATCACCCTTTCGGGACTGCAACCTGATCGAGACATCGAGATCAGAATCACCGGCATGCGTCCGGGCGAGAAGCTCCAGGAGCGTCTCTTCCTCGAGGGTGAGAACTATGAAACGACGCAGCATGAAAAGATCTTTGTCTTCAAGGGGCCCCTCCCACTGGAGGGAGAACAGTTGCACGACGCGATAGAACGGCTCATTCAGCTATCACAGCGGGGTGGTTCGACGGCCAGCATTTGGACAGCAGTTCGTAATATTGTGCCCGAGTGCGGGATCGATCTAGATACGCCCCCCTTTGGCTCATTGGCTGACCTTCGACTCGACCCAAGTCCACGCCTTCGTGTACCATCAACCCCATAGATGGCAGGGCATGCTCGAAGCTCTGATGTCCTCGTTCGATACAGTAGAGACCAGACTGGGTTCCGGTGAGGTCGGATTGCGCAGGGGCAGAGCGTGCTAGACCGAATCACTAGATGGCTGTCAGCGGGCGAGTTAGTGATCCTTCTGCTAGCGGGCCCGCTTTTTCTGCTTATCAGGCCCTCCTTCGCGCCCCTGCTTTTGCTCTTGCCATTGTTATGGATTGCTCGTTACCATAGCCGGGGTTACTTTGTCCCGCGCACCCCTGTCGACTGGCCAGTCCTGGGATTGATGGCCATGGCGTTGTTCAGCACCTGGGTCACGCCTGACTTTTCGTTCAGTTTCCGCAAAGTCGCCGGGTTGGTGTATGGGGTGGCAGTGTTCTATGCCATCGCAGAATGGGGCGAACGACGTCGAGACATCCAGTCAACAGCTGCTCTGGTTGGCGGCCTGGGCTGCGGCGCAGCAGCCCTGGCTCTGCTGGGTACAGAGTGGGTTGTCAAACTCCCAGTGCTCGACCGTATCATCTCTCGGCTGCCGGCAGTGATCAGAGGAATGCCTGGGGCCGAGACGGGGTTCAACCCCAACCAGGTATCTGGAGCACTGATCATGTTTCTGCCCGTACAAGTCGTTCTACTATGGGGCGCGGTCTCTGAATCCAAAGCACGAGGGGGCAGGCACCTTTGGCTGGCCGTGGGTAGTGGGCTGGCACTGGCCTTGACCAGCTCTGTCATTCTGATCGCCCAGTCGAGAGCCGCGTGGGCGGCCCTACTTGTTGGCCTGCTGGGCATGTGCGCCATTGAATTCAAGCGTTTTCGCCTCTTTCTTGCGCTGTCGTTCGTCGTCTGCGTTGTCATAGTTGCCCTCCTGTGGCCTACCGGGGCTGGTACATGGTTGGCCCAACAAGCGTGGACAGTCAGCCCCGGTGAGACATCATGGGCCGCACGCGTCGAACTATGGACACATGGGCTGTGGACAATCGCCGACCTTCCGTTGACCGGAACAGGCATGAACATCTTTCGGCGTATGGCGGGGAGCTCCTTTCCATTGTTCCATTTTGAGTATGGCAGAGATATCGGTCATTCCCATCAAGCGTACGTGCAGGTGGCGCTGGATCTCGGACTGCCGGGCTTGGTCTTTTACCTCGCTCTGCTATTTGGCGTCATCGCTGCGGGCTGGCAGTGCTTCAGGAGATGCGGCGACAGTTTCGCTCGCCACATGGCGCTCGCCGGCGTGACGGGAGTGGTGATCCATGCCATCTGGGGGTTTGCAGACGCCATCGCACTGGGGGCCAAGCAGAGCTTTCTCTGGTGGAGCATGCTGGCTCTGGTTGCCACGATTGTCATCCGTGACAGGCGAGCGGACAAAGGCGAACCCATCCCAGAGTCCCAGCCAGCAATCAATCAGGAGCAAGCCCTTCGATGATAGACTGGTGGAACATATTCACCCATTCCCTATGGATCGTGGGTCTGGCGGCAGCGCTGGCGATCGCGAGCTACTCCGATTGGTTGGCCTTGACTGAAAATGAAGGCTTTGGCAGCGCCGTGAGACGCTTGGCGCATAGCACAAGCTTTGCCTGTTCCATGGCTCTGGCTTCTGCAGGTGCCGGTCTTGGCATCGCGATTTGGTGGAAGCGTGTGCTTTGGCTGCTGCTGGCGACCGGCTTTACCGCCCTGGCAGCTAGAGCCTGGTCCAGCCATCGAAGGGATCCCCAGAGTGAGTGAGCAAGCTGACGACCCAGTGAAACCGCATCAACCAGGCAGCTGGCTTCGGCGCGAATGGCGCCTGGTCGCAGGCCTAGGTCTCAGCGTCATCTGTCTCGTGCTTGCCGTGCGGGAGATCTCTATAGAGGACCTAAAGACAGCGGTGTCCGCTGCCAAATGGGAATGGGTGGCCCTGGCCGTGGGCGTCGTAGTTGCCAGCAGCTCCCTGAAGGCTGTGCGTTGGCGGGTGCTATTCTTTCCGCAGAGGATCCCACTCGGTAGAACTTGGTCGGTTTTAATGATTGGCCAGATGCTGAACGCGCTGCTGCCCGCACGAGCTGGCGAAGTGGGCCGCATCTATCTGATAGGAGATAAAGATACGGTCAGCCATGCCTCCGCCCTTTCCACGGTAGTCGTGGAGAAAGTGGTTGACCTGGTGATGCTGACCCTGGCGTTTCTGATCGTGGCTCTGTGGCTGGCCACCACATCCACCAGATTTCCAGACTGGCTGCAAGATGCTGGCATTGGTCTAATCCTGCTGGCGGTTCTGGGACTAGCAGCGATTCTGCTGCTCATGCGCCTGGGCCATCGCATCTGGCGCCTTTTGCGCCGTGCTTTGAAGCCGGCTCCGACCCGATGGATCGCTGCTGCAGATGCAGCAGCTGAACAAGCGATCTCGGCCCTGGGATCTCTGCAGTACAGCCAGGCGAGAATACAGATATGGAGTTGGTCCATCCTGATCTGGTTGTTGATGGCGCTGACCAACGCCCTCGTCTTTAGCGCATTCGACCTTGAACTGTCTCCCTACGTGGCCCTCCTCCTGTTGGTTGTCCTGATGAGCGGCGTTGCCATGCCGCCCCTGCCAGGAAACCTGGGCGTTTTTGTGTATCTCTGCATCCTGGTACTGTCGCTTTTTGACGTTAACCGCGAGACGGCGCTAGTTTATGGCATCACACTCCAGATTGTTGCCTTTCTACCCCTGATTGCCATTGGTCTGGCCTGCATGTTCTGGGAAAACTGGCACGTGAGGCGCTCGCTAACAAGACCCGGGATAGACCAAGACAGCAATCACTCTGACTACCAGCCCAATACCCATTGAGCAGGGTCCGAACCGGCCTCCACCGGGTCGTGCGGGCGCATACGCTCACCCTGACACTTGATCGTGAGCCGTTTGACGAAACCAGGCTAACCTGCTAGACTGCCTAACGATCAAGCCTACAGATTGTTCAGTCCAGGCTTTTTCGCCATTCTCGATCACCACTATCGCAGGATCAACAACTCAAATGGATAACTCTTTCTGGCATAATCGTCGAGTTCTGATCACCGGGGGCGCCTCGTTCATCGGTTCCCACCTCACAGACTCCCTGGTTGGGCGCGGAGCCAAGGTACGCATCGTAGATGATCTGTCCAGCGGCCGCCTGGACAACATTCAACGGCACCTGGCGACGGGCGACGTAGAGTTTGTGCGGGCGGATATCCGGGAACCCGGCGTCGCTCGACTGGTTGTACGGAACACCGACACCGTATTTCACCTGGCCGCCGATCATGGCGGTCGCGGGTACGTGGACCGGCATCAAGCCGGGCCAGCGTCAAATCTCTTTATGGCTGGCTCGGTTTTCTGGGAAGCCTACAGGGCGGGTGTGGGAAAGGTTATCTTTGCCTCATCGGGCTGCGTCTATCCCAACTTTGTGCAGAGCAAC
Source organism: uncultured Chloroflexia bacterium (assembly GCA_963700285.1). Lineage (GTDB taxonomy): Bacteria > Chloroflexota > Anaerolineae > JAAYZQ01 > JAAYZQ01 > CAWANP01. The sequence goes on from CAVOXA010000014.1 coordinate 856,264, forward strand.
CCCAACGAGGAAATATATCTCACCGAGGACCTTGTCGAGCCGCCGTACGATGCTGACAATATGTATGGCTGGGCCAAGCTCATGAACGAGTTGGTGCTCAAGGCCTATTGTTGCGAGTATGGGCTGAAGGCTGCTTCGTGCCGTTACTTTACCGTTTACGGTCCGCGCGGCGTAGAGAATCACGCAGTGATTGCCATGATCGCCAGAGCCTTCATCCGTCAGAATCCCTTCGAGGTGTGGGGCGACGGCACCCAGGTCCGCAATTGGACCTACGTGGACGACATCGTGCAGGGCACGATCCTTGCCGCGGAGCGGATAGACGATGGTACCGCCGTGAATCTGGGCACAATGGAGCGTATCCGGGTCATCGATGCTGTCAAGATAATCCTGGACTATGCGGGACTCGATGCAGACATCCGATACCTCCCCGATATGCCTACCGGCCCGCTAAACCGGGTGGCAGATAATTCGCTGGCCCGGAGCCTTTTGAACTGGGAGCCAGAGGTAGCCTTCCAGGACGGGGTTAAGCGGACTTTGGACTGGTACTTTGCCACCAAAGATCGGGAGCAGGTCCGAACAGTCCTGGAACGGATGCTGATGGAGCGCTAGCGGCTCGTGCAAAGACCAGCGCGTGTCAATGTCTTGGGCGTAGGGGTCTGCGCCATCAACATGAAGATGGCGTTGGAGGTCATTCATGGGTGGCTGGCGCGGCAGGACGCCAACTATGTGTGTGTCACGGGCGTCCATGGCGTGATGGAGAGCCAAAGGGATGAGACCCTGCGCCAGATTCACAACGAGGCCGGATTGGTCACGCCCGATGGGATGCCGCTGGTATGGCTGAGTCGATGGAAGGGCTTTGAGCACGCGGGCAGGGTCTACGGACCCGACCTGATGCTGGCCGTATGCGAGGCTTCTGCTGCGCGCGGTACCCGACATTTTTTCTTTGGAGGGGCAGAAGGCGTGGCCCAACAACTGGCGGACAACTTGCAAAGACGTATCCCCGGCCTGGCGGTCGCTGGGGCCTTTTCCCCTCCTTTTCATCCCCTGACACCTGAAAAAGATGCACAGATTGTGGACATGCTACGCGAGGCAAGGGCAGACGTGATCTGGGTTGGCCTTGGCACCCCGAAACAGGAACGTTGGATGGCAGCCCACTGCGACCAGTTGCCGGGCTCAGTGATGATTGGCGTCGGGGCCGCCTTTGACTTCCATACAGGTCGAATGCGCCAGGCTCCGGAATGGATGCGGAGGAATGGGCTCGAATGGTTCTACCGCCTAATGACCGAACCCGGACGCTTGTGGCGGCGCTACCTGATCAACAACCCGCTGTTTGTGGGCCTGATTGTGGCCCAAGCACTAGGACTGCGCAAGTACTCGCTCGAGTCCTGATGAGCAAGACCACCAGATTCCCAGAGGGGTATTGCGGCTCAAAGGCCTCAGTGACGAGGACAGGCAGGCACTAGCCGCCGATGAGGGCCTCGACCATTGTGCGCGTCAGTTCCAAGATTGGCGCGGGCCAAATGCCCAAGACAACGACCGCAACCGCGGCCAGTCCCAGCCCAATCTGCAAGGGCAGGCTGACGGGCGCACCGACAGCATGAGCTGGCTCCTGTCGCCGGAAGTAGATGGCCGCCACCACGCGCAGGTAGTAGTAGGCCGAGATAACACTATTGACCACGCCGATCGCTGCCAGCCAGATTAGATCCGCCTGTACGGCGGCGCTAAACACCCACAACTTGGCAAAGAAACCGGCCAAGGGCGGCACCCCCGCCAATGACAACATCAGGAGCGCCATAGCCGCAGCCAGCCATGGCTGGCGAGCGCCCAACCCGGCCAAGTCCCCCAGAGTTTCTCCGCCTCCATCCGAGCCCTCGAAGCGGCCGACAGCAATAATCACGGCAAAAGCCGCCGTATTCATAAAGACGTAGACAAAAAGATAAATGAGCACAGCACTGACACCCAGTTGGGTACCAGCCGCCAGGCCAACCAGGATGTATCCCGCATGGGCGATGCTAGAATAAGCCAGCATCCGCTTGAGGTTGGTCTGGCGGAGGGCCGCCAGGTTGCCCACTGTCATCGTCAGGACCGCTAGGATAGCTAGCGCCCAACTCCAGGAACTGTAAAGGTCGCCAAAAGCATAGACGAGTACCCGGCCCAGAGCGGCAAATCCCGCGGCCTTGACACCCACACTCATAAAGGCGGTAATCGAAGTGGGTGCGCCTTCGTACACGTCTGGCGTCCACATATGGAACGGGACTAGCGCAACCTTGAACCCCAAACCAACGAGCATCAAACCCAGGGCCACCAGCAGCAGAGCGGGGAAGCGGCTGTCAAGCGAGGCTACATAGTCGCGTACCTCGACCAGGGATGTGGAACCCACCTGGCCGTAGGTTAGCGCGATGCCGTAGAGCAGGAAGGCGCTGGCAAAGGCCCCCAGCACGAAATACTTGAGAGCCGCCTCACCTGAGCGCTTCTCGGCGCGGTTCAAGCCGACAAGGACGTAAAGGGCGATAGACAGGATCTCCAGAGCCATAAAGATAGTCATGAGATTTATGGCTGCAGCCATGAGCATCATCCCGGCCGTGGACAGGAGAAGCAAGGTATAGTACTCCCCTTGAGCCAGGCCGATGCGGCCCACATACTCTACCGAAAAAAGAATGGCCAGAGCCGCAGAAGCAAGAACGACAAGGTTGAGGAAAAGGGCGTACGCATCGGCAGCCAGCATATCCTGGAGTAAGGGGATAGAGACGGACCCAGGGGGCGCGGCCGAACCAGGGGAGATATAGTAGGACAGGCCAGCCGCAACCATCACCCCAGCCAAGCTCAACCAAGCGAGCCGGCTCTTTTGTGCCTTGGGTAGAAAGAGGTCGACAATCATCACCAGGAGCGCGGTGACCAGCACCACGATCTCCGGGGCAACTACCATCAAGTTCAAGGATGGAATCGATATCTGCATCCGAATACCCCTACTGCGATCCGTCCGGCTGGCCGTGATGGGCAACGTCGAATGACGGGCGGTCAATCGCGCCGAGCCAAAAGTATCCATCGGGACCATCGATCAGTACGACGCGTCGCTCTTCAGCCCGCTCCAACATCAGGCCGACCGAGGCATCGGCTGCATGAAAGACCAAGTTAGGCAAGATGCCAATGATAAGGATGAGTATCAACAATGGCAGCAGAATGACAGTTTCGTGGCGGCGTAGATCAGGTAAGACTCGGTTCTCCGGCCAAACCAGCGGACCGGCAAAGGCGTTGCGAAAGAAACTCAGCATGTACCATGCCCCCAGCACAACGCCAAGCGTGGCAAAGGCAGCAGCCACTGAACTCTCCCGAAAAACACCAACCAATATCGTAAACTCACCCGGAAAACCGCTCAAGCCTGGCAGGCCAATGGAGGCCATGATCACAGCCAGCAGCAAGCTGCCAAAAACGGGGATGCTCTTCCACAACCCGCCCAGAGCCTCGATCTGGCGCGTACCCCGGCGCCGCTCCAACATTCCTACAAGGATAAAGAGGGCTGCAACGGTTAAGCCATGGGACACCGATTGGACCAGCGCTCCATCAACCCCCTGGGCATTGGCAGCAAAGACACCAGCAACGATCATGCCCATGTGCGCCAGGCTGGAGTAGGCTACCAGGCGCTTCATGTCCTGTTGGGCCAGAGCGACGAGCGAGCCATAGAGAATCCCGACGATGGCCAGCAGCCATATCCAAGGCCTCAGGGCAGCCACAGCATCCGGGAACAAGGGCAGACAGAAACGGATCAGGCCATAGACGGCCATCTTGGACAGCACGGCGGCAAGAAGAACTGTCACAGGTGTGGGCGATTCCTCGTAGGCGTCAGGCAGCCAAGTGTGGAGCGGCCAAATGGGCGCCTTGACCGCAAAGGCCAGCACAAAAGCCAGAAAAAGCCCCAACTGCGTGAGCCACGGGAGAGGAAGCTGATATAGGGTGAGCAGATCGAAACTGAACTGTCCGGTCTGCTGGTAGTTGAGCACCGCCAGAACGATGATAGCCACCAGCATCAAGGCACTGCCGGCCATGGTGTAGAGGAAAAACTTGAGCGTGGCGTACACCCGGCGCTCGCCGCCCCACCGGCCGATGAGAAAGTAGGCCGGAACCAGTACCGCTTCCCAAAAAACGTAGAATAGGACCAGATCCAGAGCGGCAAAGACGCCGAGAACCCCAGTTTGCAGGGCCAGCAAGAAAAAGATGAATGGCCGGGCGTCCGACTCGCCCCGCCCATCCAGATAGCTCCAGGAGACGAGGACAACGACGGGGGCGAGAAATGTGGCCAGCAGCAACAGCCAGAGGCTGATCCCGTCCACGCCAACCGTGTAGCTAATGCCCAGGGGCTCAATCCAGGCAAAGTGATCTACGAACTGCATCCCGGCCTGTCCATAGTCAAATAGGGCCAGCATGACGCAGGCCAGAGCAAGATCGATGAGAACCACGATCAACGCCCATGTCTTTGTCACCTTGCGATTCCCGCCCAGCAACAGGGTCACCAGCGCGCCGGCGAATGGCACAAAAATGAGGGCAGACAGAAGTGGGAAGCTTGGCTGGTTCATCCCCTCAACGCCTCCAAACGAACGCTATCCCCTGCATTCTACTCCCCTTTGATCATCCAGTAGGCCCAGAGCATCGCCGGGCTATCCTCCGAACGCGGCACGCACCAGCAGGTAAGCCAGCAGCGCCACTGCGCCGGCTAGCATCACCAGGGCATAGTTGCGCACGAGGCCGGTCTGCAAACGCCGCAGTCCCTGACCGAGCAAACCGACGAACCGGGCCAGGCCATTCACCAGGCCGTCTATGGTGCGTATCTCAACCACATCGGCCAGGAGATCCGCCAGCGTTCGGAGTGGCTTGACAATGACCTCCACATAGGCCTCGTCCACGTAGTAACTGTTATAGACCACGTCATAGAGCCACCGGGCGCTGTTGGTCGCGCGCGCAGCCAAACCCCAGCGGCGGATGTAGAACAAATAGGCCAGGAAGAAACCAATGGTCACGGCAACGACCGAGGCCATCATCAACCCAAGCTCCAAGATCGCGCCACCCTCAGCGGATTCGTACAGATGTGCGTCCACCAGGACCGGCTGCAGGAATTGCTCAATCGCCGTCCCCAGACCCACTATCTTTGGCAGCCCAATGTAGCCCGCCCCAACTGCCAGGGCAGCCAAGATCACCATTGGCACGACCATAACCGGTGGAGATTCGTGCGCCCCGGCTTCGGTCTTTTTGTCCAGTCTCGTACGGCCATAGAAGGCAACGAACAATAGGCGGAAGGCGTAAAAGGCGGTCAACCCCGCCGTCACAACTTCGAGCAGCCAAAGAAGGGCGCTGCCATGCTCAAAGGTTCTAAGGAGGATCATATCCTTGCTAAAGAAACCAGAGAACAATGGCACCCCGGCCAGCGCGAGTGAGCCCGCGAGAAAGGCACCAAAGGTCCAAGGCATCTTTTTCCGTAGGCCGCCCATCTTAAAAATGTCCAGCTCCCCAGCAAGCGCATGCATCACGCTACCAGCGCAGAGGAAGAGCAGTGCCTTAAAGAACGCATGGGTGGTCAGGTGAAAGATGCTGGCCACATAGGCTCCTACTCCTACACCAACAAACATGAAACCAAGCTGGCTGATGGTCGAATAGGCCAGGATACGCTTAAAGTCCTTTTGCACCACGGCCACTGTCGCCGCGAAAAACGCGGTCAAGGCGCCGACCCAAGTCACCCAGACCAATGCTGAGGGCGAAGCCTCAAAGATGGCGTAGCAGCGAACCATGAGATAGACGCCCGCCGTAACCATCGTCGCGGCATGGATGAGCGCGCTGACAGGTGTGGGACCCTCCATGGCATCGGGTAGCCAGACATGGAGCGGGATCTGGGCTGATTTAGCAATAGCACCCAGGAACAGCAGCAGCGCGATGGTTGTGGCCATGCCAGGCAGGAGCGTACCAGCAGCGGGCAGCACATCCTGGAAAGCCACACTACCAAAGGTAGCAAAGATTAGCATAATACCCAAAGCAAGGCCGAAATCACCGACACGATTGACGATGAAGGCCTTTTTGCCCGCACTGGCCGCCGCTTCCTTTTCAAACCAATAGCCGATGAGCAGGTAGGAGCAGAGGCCCACACCTTCCCATCCGACGTACATGGTTACGAAACCGTCAGCCAGCACCAGGATGAGCATCATAAACACAAAGAGGTTGAGCCACGTGAAGTAGCGATGATAGTACTCGTCGCCATCCATATAGCCCGCCGAGTAGATGTGAATCAGCGTGCTCACCCCGGTGACCACCAAGGTCATGAGAATAGACAGCTCATCCAACAGGATGCCGGCTTCCACGACAAAATCGCCGGCCACGATCCAAGTGAAAAGCGGGATGATGATCTGCGTACGCCCTTCGTCGTCAGCCGCGGCCGGCAGGCGCAACAGTTCGTAGAAGACCAGTGCCGCCACTACGAACGAGGCTGCCACCGCCAGGCTGGCGATGATGGCAACCACGCGCCGGCTCAACCACCGCCCCAGAATAGCATTGATCAGCACGCCAGTGAGTGGGAATAGAAGGATCAGCCAAACATAGTCCAGCATACCACCGCCTCCTGGGCGGACACACTCCTGGAAGAACACTCCATGACAGCTACCATTTGAGTTGGTTCATCTCATCCACATCGGTCGTCCGCTTGTGGCGGAACAGAGAGACAACAATGGCCAAGCCAACAGCTACTTCCGCCGCGGCCACAGCCATAACCATCAGGACAAATACCTGGCCGGCCACGTCTCCAAGGAAATGCGAATAGGTGATGAGCGTCAGGTTCACTGCATTGAGCATCATTTCTACCGACATGAGCATCACCAGTGCGTTGCGCCGCACCAAAACACCCACCGCGCCCAGGGAAAACAGGATCGCGCTCAGAATCAGATAATATGAGGGTGGAACCATGAGCGCTATTCCTCCAGTCTCCTCTTTGCCAGGACCACCGCCCCGATGATAGCCACGAGCAGTACCACCGAGGCCAATTCAAAGGGGATCGCATAGTCGGTGAGCAGAGCTGCCCCGAGCAGCCGTACGCTGTCCATGGCGAGACCAGGTCCCGGCCCCATGTCCATGGGAATCAAGGCCCAGACATTGCCCACCAGAAGCAATACCCCCAGAAGGCCGCCCACAATCCACTGATAACGCAGCGGATCGGGCGCCTCCTCGGCCCGCTCCATCCCCAGCAGCATGACCACAAAGAGAAAGAGGACCACAATGGCACCAGCATAGACGATAACCTGCACCGCGGCGACAAAGGGCGCGTTGAGGAGGACATAGAGACCTGCCAGACAGCAAAAGTTAACCAGCAGGAATAGGGCGCTCCTCACAGCGTTGCGTTGGGCGACCACACCCACGCCCGCTGCCACAGCAACTATCGCCAGGATGAAGAAAAGCACCATCTCCATTACAGCCTCAGCCTCCTACAGCAGCTAGCCGCCTTCGGCCTTCTCTTGGTCGTCCAGGATAATGGCATTGGGCTCTGCTGGCTCCAATAACCTATCTTGGGTATAGAGCAGACTCTCCCGGCTATAGTCCGCCAGGGCGAACTCGCGACGCAGGACAATGGCCCCCGTGGGGCACGCCTCTTCGCAGTAACCACAGAACATGCAGCGCAACATGTTGATCTCATAGATCTCGGCGTACCGCTCGCCAGGCGAGCGCTCCAGGCCCTTCCTGTTCTCCCCTGCCTGGACGTAGATGCATTGTGTTGGACAGTAGGCCGCACACAGCGCACAGCCGATGCACCGTTCCAGTCCTTTGTGCGGCCCGTCCTCATAGTACAGCAACTGATGCCGCCCGCGGAAGCGAGGATAGAGCTTTACCGGTTCCTTGGGATACTGGACGGTAACGGGCTTGGAGAAGAAATACCTGAGGGTCAAGCCCATGGCCCTGAGAATATTCCAGAATCCGACGATTGAGTCTTTGAGCATGCGCTAACTTGCCTGCTTTCTGGCCGGACTGGCCAGCATGCCAGATCGAGTTGCTGATCGACGCCAAAGATCGGGCAACGAACTCCTCGTCACACGAGTGCCACCACAATAGCCGTCACGGTCAGATTGACCAATGCCAGCGGTACAAAAAACTTCCAGCAGAAGCGCATGAACTTGTCGTACCGGACGCGGGGCACACTGGCCCGAATCCATACAAACAGGAACAGGACAAGAACTACCTTGATCAGAAACAGTCCCACACCTAGCAGCGGGTGCAGATCCGAAATGAGTGCCGGCCATTTCCATCCCCCCAAAAAGACCGTGGCGACGATGGCGCTGTTGACCACCATGACAGTGTATTCGGCAATGAAGTAAAGAGCGAACTTGATACCGCCATACTCGGTCATAAAGCCCGACACCAGCTCATTTTCGGTCTCGGGCAGGTCAAAAGGCGAGCGGTTGCTCTCCGCAAGTATTGCGATAAAGAAGAGCAAGAATCCAACCGGCTGCAGAAGGATGAGCGGCCAGGATCCCTGGTATACCACAATCTCCTGAAGGTTCAGGCTGCCGACAATGAGCACCACGGCCACCAGTGCGAGGGCCATCGGCAATTCGTAGCTGATCATTTGCGCCGCTGCCCTCAGCGCGCCCAATAGAGAATACTTGTTGTTCGAAGACCAGCCTCCCAATATGATGCCATAGCCTCCCAACCCGGCAATTGCCAGCAGGAACAGCAGGCCCACGTCAGACTCGCCGATTAACAGGCCCACCGACCGTCCAAATAGATCCACAGATGGGCCAAAGGGAATCACCGCAAAGGTAATCAGCACCGCTGCAAAGGAGATACCCGGCGCCATTACATAGATTACCTTGTCCACGTGGTTCGGGACGATCTCTTCCTTAAAGATCGCTTTCACCGCATCGGCCAGTGGCTGGAACAAACCAAATGGGCCGGCTATGTTGGGGCCATAGCGGACCTGAAACCGGGCACAGATCTTGCGCTCGCCCCAGGTCATGTATGCCCCCCCGGCCAGCAGCGCGAGCACCACGACAATGGCCTTGATGAGCGGAATCCAAAAAACGTCTACCCAGTCCATGACGTACTCCGTACCAATGACCAATCAGATGACCGATGGCGAGTGACCAAGATTCATTCCTTGGTGATCCGCACCTGCACAGGCGTCCCATCACTCACACCCAGCATGCTTGGAGGCGCATCGCTCAAGTTGAGCGGCGCAAAAGCTGTCCCAGGTACAACCTCGTCGCTGACCCTCAGGCTGAGGCACAGTTCTCCCAACGCTGAGGCGACCAACACATCGTCGCCGTCCACCAGGTGCAGATTCTCTGCATCGGCAGGATGGATCATCACAATGGCGCCTGGAACCAGCTTCTGGAGCCGCTCGGAACAGCGCAGCAGCACCCCTCGATCGTACAACAGATGCCCTGTCACCAGGCTAAGCGGATAGCCGGCGTCCCAGGACAAGGGGGCCGGGTCGACGTGGAGAAAGCTTTTCCGCACTGCCCTTGGGGGCTGAGGGCGCTGCCTGCCTCCTGAGCCCATGGCCTCATAGTCCAACCCCCGATAGTGGGCAAGACTGTTACCCAGGATCTTGGAAATCTCGTCCAGTACGCTGGCTGGCCCCGAGAACTCCCAGGCAATCCGTTGTTTCGCGCTGACCATCCGCCGTGCCAACTCGACAACAACCCACCAGTCCGGGCGTGCCCCCGCCGGTGGGCGCTTTGCGGCTCGCGCCGCCTGCCAGCGGCCTGTCAGATTGGTATAAGAGCCGTCGGTCTCGGCAAAACTGGCAGCAGGAAAGACAACGTCGGCAAGGGCAGCGGTCTCGGTCATAAAGAGGTCCTGGACCACCAGGAAAGGGATCCTGCGCAGCACTTTACCAGCAGAGCGGAAGTGACGGACCGGATCTGAGCCCATGACCCACATGGCCTTGAGACGATCCTCTTGACCCGCGGCCACCATGCCCTCAAAGTCGAGGCCAGCGACAGACGATAGCTTGCCCCCCCATAAGCTCGTCAGACGGCCGCGTGCCTTGCTGTCGCTGAGCACTTGGCCCCCAGGCAAAAGATGGGGCAGCACACCCATCTCTAGCGCACCCAGTGTATTGTTATCTTGGGCCACAAACCCAGCCTCCACGCCACCAAGCAGGAGGACCAAGTTCTCCAACGCCGAGAGATTGGCAGCGGCTGTCGCCCCTCCCACCCAGTCTGGTCCATAGAGAATAGCCGGTTTCTGCGCTCGAGCCAGGGTCTCCGTGGCCCGCCGGAGCGTCCCGGCAGGAACCCCACATGCACGCTCTACCTGTTCCGGGCCATAGGGCTCCAGCCACGCTCGCAACTCCTCCAGGTTGGCGACACGGGTGGCTGCCGGCTTTTGCAGAGCTTCGACGCCGCCTTCTGGCCCAGTGTCGAGGAGAGCGCGCGCCAGCCCATTCATCAGCGCCACCTCGCTCCCAGGACGATAGCCCAACCAGGGCCCATCGTAACGGCACAATTCTGTACGCCGGGGGTAAGCCATCACCACGGTGGCTCCGTGGCGCAGCACAGCTTTCTTGATCCAAAGCTCGACCAGCGGCGCCTCAGTACTTGGGTCGAAGCCCAGCAGCAGGATCACGTCCTTGTACTCAAGATCTGGTAGCGAACTGAGTGACGTCAAACCAGCCGGCCCGCGTCCCAGGTGGTCAATGTTGTTGGTTCCAACAACGGTCCGCATGAAACGCTGGAAGAGATAGTTCGCCTCGTTGGTAGTGTGGGTGGAGCCCAGGCCGGCGACCGACTGCGGGCCATGGTCCTGAACCGCCCTACCCAGGCCTTCAGCAACGAGCGCCAGTGCCTCCTCCCACGTAGCCGGCTGTAGAACACCGTCCTGGCGGATCAGTGGTGCTTTGAGCCGGTCGATGTGATCCACATATGCATGGCCAAATCGCCCCTTGTCACAGATCCAGGCGTCGTTCACATCCATATTCTCGCGAGGAGTAATACGCCGCAGCTTCTGGTTCTTGACCCCCAGCAGGATGTTGCAGCCCACCGCACACAGGGTACAGATACTGGGTGTCTCTGCCAGCTCCCACACCCGTGCCTCGAAACGAAAAGCGCGACTGGTGAGCGCCCCCACCGGACAGATGTCGATGGTGTTTCCCTGCCACTTGCTCGTCAGAGGGTGCCCTGGGAAAGTGTCAATGCGGGTGTCAGCTCCCCGGCCAAAGAGATCCAATTCATGGTCGTCAGCCCACTCGTCCAGGTACCGGATGCAGCGCCAACAGAGAACGCAGCGCTCCTGGTCCAGCACGATCAGTTCACTCAATGGGTAGCGCTTATTCTTGAGACGCTTTGCTTCACTGTAGCGGCTCTCGCCCGGCCCATCCAGCATGGCTTGGTTCTGTAGAGGACACTCCCCACCTTTGTCACACACCGGACAATCGAGAGGGTGGTTGGTAAGCAGGAATTCGATATTGGCCTTGCGGGCCTTTACAGCGGCGGGCGAGGTGTGAACTTTGACGACCATGCCATCCCGGACGGGCGTTGAGCAGGAGGTCTGGAGCCCTAGCATCCCCTCGATTTCGACGAGACACATGCGGCAGGCGCCCACCGGGACCAGCTTCTCGTGGTGGCAAAAGGTAGGGACATGGATGCCAGCTGCTGTAGCTGCCTCATAGATGGTGCTGCCAGCAGGACAGCCTATCTCCTGCCCGTCTATTGTGATCCCTATCACAGGCTCCGACATGCACTCAAATCCTTGGAAATCCAGGCCTAATTGGCCCCGGCCATGCACCGCTTCTCCTGGATATGGAACTCGTACTCTTCGCGGAAGCGCTGGATGCTGCTCTGGACCGGCCCCACGGCCGCATCGCCCAGTGGGCAAAAGCTTTTGCCAGCAATGTTGTCGCAGATGTCCAGAAGCAGGTCCAGATCACTGGCTCGTCCGTGGCCCTGCTCGATGCGCTGTAGGATCTTGAACATCCAATCTGTACCTTCGCGACAGGGAATGCATTTGCCGCACGATTCGTGACAGTAGAAAGCCGCCAGGCGTTCCGTGAGGCGCACGATACACGTTTGCTGGTTGATGACCACCACCCCACCCGAACCCAGCATGGAACCCGCTTCAAAGATCGATTCATAGTCCAAGTTGGTTGACAGAGCCACATCGGCAAGCATCATCGGAGTGGAGGACCCACCGGGAATGATTGCCTTGAGCGGGATCCCATCCTTTGGACCACCACAGACATCGGAGATAAGCTCACGCATGGGTGTGGCCAGAGGCAACTCGTAGGTACCGGGACGCTCGACGTGACCCGAGACACAGAAGAGCTTGGTGCCTGGACTGCGCTCGGTCCCCCATTGCCGGTACCAGTCGGCCCCATTGGCGACGATAAAAGGGACGTTGAATAGCGTCTCAACATTGTTGATGACTGTGGGCTTGCGGTAGAGTCCCTCCACGGCTGGAAAGGGCGGCTTGAGCTTGGGATGACCCCGTCTCCCTTCCAGAGAGGACAGAAGCGATGTTTCCTCGCCACAGATATAGGCGCCAGCACCGCGCAGGATGCTCACCTCCAGGTTGTAGCCACTGCCCAGGATGTCCTGGCCCAGATAGCCCCGCTCATATGCCTGATCAATGGCGCCCTGAAGCCGGTTGTAGCCAAGGTCGTACTCTCCACGGATGTAGATGAAGGCATGCTCCACCTCACAGGCATAGCCAGAGATGACAACCCCCTCAATCACGCCGTGGGGATCGTGCTCCATGAGCACCCGGTCTTTGAAGGTGCCTGGCTCGCCCTCATCGGCATTGCATACCAGATAGCGAGGATACAGGTCGCCAGGCAAGAACATCCACTTGCGGCCTGTTGGAAAACCTGCACCGCCCCGGCCGCGCAGGCCAGAGTCAAAGACCAACCGAACAATGTCCCGGGGCTGATACTCGGTCAGGGCCCTGTTAAGAGCCTGGTATCCACCCCGTCCCAAATAGGTTTCGATGTCGTGAGAATCGGGAACTCCCACGTTGTGCATTAGCACGTTGAGCTGCACACTCACTCCAGGTCTTTGATCATTGTTGAGCTTTGGCTATAGCACACGAGCTACTCGCCGTACATGCCCGACCAGCCCCAGGTTCCCTGGTTGCTGATGCTAAAGAACTCGTCCTCCAAGATGCGCTGGTGCATCAGTTCTTCGTTGGCCAGCTTGCGGAACATGTCCTGGCCAACAGAATCCGATGTCCCCTCGAACAGCGCGCGGTAGCGTTCTCCGGCCTGCTTCTCGTTCGCAATCGCCTTGCTGAGGATACTTGCCACGTCCCCGAGATCTCCCACACGCGTCCCCGCTGCCTCACCACTCGGGCCAAGAAGTTCAGGCTGCCGCAGAGCACCACCAGAGGGCTGAAAGTCCGTTACTGTCCGAGTTTCGTACTCGATAAACGGCCCACCGAGTTGCAGGGACTCGACCAACTCGGCCAGTTTCTCATAGTGGTGCTGTTCAAAAACAGCCAGCCGGCCAAGCAGATCTCGGCCCTGTGGATGCTGAACCTCAACCGCGGCCTGGGCATAGAAAGCAGCGGCCTTGAGTTCGGCATCCATGGCGATATTCAATGCTTCTTCCAGTCCCAAGTCTTGAGTCACCTCATCATCTCCTTCAGGCCAAACTGCTCAGGATCTGATCTACGCTATCCTCGGTGAGGTTCTCGCAATAGCGATCGTCTACCTGCATCATTGGCGCCGTACCGCAAGAGCCGAGGCATTCAACCTCCAGCAAAGTAAACTTGCCGTCGGCGGTGGTCTCACCTGGCTTAATCCCCAGCTTGCGGCCAAGGGTTTCCAGCAGATGCTCAGCACCCAACAGCGAGCATGAGACGTTGGTACAGACCTGGATCACGTGCTCGCCAACGGGCCTGCGGTTGAACATGGTATAGAAACTGGCCGTCGCAGCGACAAAGGCCAACGGAAGCCCCATCACAACCGACAGCTCTTCATAAGCCTGGTCCGGCAGCCATCCGCCATAGTCTTTCTGAGCCAGGTACAGCGCCGGCAGCAAGGCCGACCCTGGATCCGGATATTCTTCTCGCAATCCCTGTATCCTGCTTTTCGATTCTTCCGAGAGCACGCCCCGTCAGGCTCCTTTACAACTGCCAATAAGGCAACTATCTATCTACTTCACCAAGCGTTATGTCAATACTACCGATCATCGCTACTACGTCCGAAAACATGCTACCTGGCGCCATATAACGCAGGGCCGAGATGTTGGAGAAGGACGGCCCGCGGATCTTGCAGCGATAGGGCCGGGGCCCCCCGTCTGACACGAGGTAAAAGCCCAATTCGCCCTTGGGGTTTTCCACGCTGGCATAGACCTCGCCCACAGGCGGAGAAAATCCTTCGGTGACCAGTTTGAAGTGATGGATCACCGCTTCCATGCTGCTATCCAACTCTGCTCGCGGCGGCAACGATATCTTGCGATCCGGGTCCTTGACAGGGCCCGGGCCCATCTTGGCCAGCTTGTCCAATCCCTGGCGGATGATGCGTATGCACTGCTGCATTTCGGCCATGCGAACCTTAAAGCGGGCATGGGCATCGCCATGAAGCTGCGTCGGGACGTCGAAATCGTATTCCTCGTATCCGCAATAGGGTGCAGCCCTACGAACGTCGTAGGCCACACCACAGCCTCGCAGCATCGGACCGGTACATCCCAGGCCAATGGCTTGCTCAGCGGTGATCACGGCCACTCCTTCCAGGCGCGAGCGGTAGATCGGATTATCCGCCAACATGACCTTGTACTCGCCCAATCGCTTGTCGAACCAGTCCACAAACTCGCGTACTACTCGGGGGAAAGCTGGGGGCACATCCCAGCGCAGCCCGCCCGTGGTGAAATAGTTGGTCGTGATCCTCGCCCCACACACCATTTCAAAGATGTCCAGAATCATCTCTCGTTCGCGCAAGGCGTACTCGAGCAATGCGTGAATGGTTCCGGAAAGGTCAAGGGTCTGGGTCCCCATCCAAATGAGGTGTGCGGCAAGGCGCTGCAGTTCAAGAAGAATGACCCGGATGACATCAGCGCGGGGCGGGACCTGGGCAGCCAGGAGCTTTTCAACGGCCAGGATATAGGCCAGATCGTTGGACATGCCAGCCACATAGTCCATGCGACTAGGGTAGCTGGCAAACTGCTGGTAAGTCCGGTTCTCCGCCGTCTTTTCAAACCCGGAATGTAAATGACCAATATCTGGCGCGGCGTGAACAATCCGCTCACCGTCCAGCTCTACCACGACACGCAGAACACCGTGGGTAGCCGGGTGCTGGGGGCCCATGTTGATGATAAAAGTGTCATCCCCCCCACTGAACCAGGGCGGCACATCTGATGCCTTGCTGGGCGCATCCATGGTCTGGGTGCCGAGACCAGCCAGGGCTGGGTCATCGGGATTCACTGTGAACTGCACCGGTTCGTCGCCCAGGGCATAGTCCTTACGCAAAGGGTGTCCAACCCAATCAGAGGGCAGCAGAATACGGCGCAATTCGGGGTGGCCCCGAAATTGGACGCCGAACAGGTCAAAGGCTTCTCGCTCGTGCCAGTCTGCTGCTGGCCAGACAGAGGCCACGCTATCTACAGTGGGCGCATGCCCAGGGAGCGGGACGTGAAGCCGGAGCCGGCGCTGGTAAGCCAGCGAGTAGAGTTGATACACGGCCACAAAGCGCGATGACCAACCCCCGCTTGCGTCACCGCCAAGGGGAAGATCAGCCTGTAGCTGGTCCACGATACTGACAAAGACACACAAGTCATAGGCCAACGAGGGGTGGTCACGCAGGAACTGGCAGACAGGCAGGATGTCCGCAGGGCGAAGGACAATGGTCGTTTCGCCACGGAACTCGCCGAGATCCAGGATTGCCTGCGGGAACTGTTCCCCAAGGCCAGGAGCGACTTGTTCGACTCCGCTCATCTCACATCCCTGCACGATTGGCAATTGCTTGCTGGCAAGCCACTAGTCAGCGATAGTCCTCGAACTTTTCTTGCTGGATCTTTTCGTACAGCTGCATGATACCATACAACAGCGCCTCAGGTCGGGGCGGACAGCCAGGGACATACACGTCTACCGGAATCAGCTTGTCTACTCCCTGGACGATGGCATAGTTCTCAAAGGGGCCGCCACTGGAAGCACAGGCTCCCATGGCAATGACCCACTTGGGCTCAGGCATCTGTTGGTACAGCCGCTTGACAACGGGAGCCATCTTTTGTGAGACTCGGCCGGAGATGATCATCACGTCTGATTGCCTGGGAGTGCCGCGAAATACCTCGGCGCCAAATCGAGCTACGTCATGACGAGGGCCACCTGCGGCCATCATTTCAATGGCGCAGCAGGCAAGGCCAAAAAGAAAGGGAAACGGTGACCGGCCCCGGCCCCAGTCCACGAGCCTCTCGAGGGTCGTGGTTACGAACGCGCCTTCCGGTAGGGCGTTTTCTAGTCCCACTCTAGCCCTCCCTTCTTCCAAACGTAGACGAGTCCCAGCAGCAGGATCGATACAAAAAAACCGACTTCCAGCAGGCCAACCAGTTTCGGTGACAGGTCCCGAAAAACCGTTGCCCAAGGAAAGAGAAAGAGGATCTCGATGTCAAACAGGATGAATAGGACAGCGTAGAGAAAGTACTGGATGGGAAAGCGCCCACGCGCCGGCCCGATCGGCAGTTTTCCCGACTCGTAAGGAGCCAGTTTGACATCGTCGGGGCGCTTTGGGCCGAACAAAGCTGGTGCAAGAACAGCAATGGCTGATAGAACCACTGCTACCACTGCGAAAATCAGGATCGGCAAGTAGTCACCAGACATCCAACTGAACTCCTCGCTTTGGGCGATGAAATAGCGTATCCCGGTCCTCGCATCTGCGGCAACAAAGCCGGTCTCTGAACACCGATTGTAGAGTTTAGCACAATCCACCGGGTTTGTCAAAACCTGTGAGACGTGGCATAGTACATCTGCGTTCTACGTACCGGCAACGCTCACTTTCCCATCGAACTCTTTCCTGCTATAATGCTGCACGAATAGTAGGGGAGAGACCCTTCGAAATGACCAGCACGAACCTGACCCTGGACAATCTGCAGACATCGCGGGCGGTACGCTACCGCCAGCGCCCTGACCTGCGAGTGAACACCGAGAAAGAGGCGCTTGCTTTTCTAAACGACGTCGGCCTGTGCTCACTTTTTTCGGCCAAGGGGATCGAATTGCCATCACTGTGGGGAGCGCTCTGCGGCGAGGACCGGCCCCTTCCCCAGAACCATGATAACCGCGAGCTGGGGCTGGCCTGGCAGTGGAAGGATACGCTACCCATTGCCGGCCAGGTACTTTACGGCAAGTTTCTGCGCAAGAGACCGGTTTTTATCTCGCTCGATCTGGCGCCGCATTTCTACGCCCTATCTCCCAACTATGGAGACCTGGCGGAAGACTATCTCCAGGATTATGTCGATGGCCGGCTTTCAGTTGAGTCCAAGCAGGTATACGAAATCCTGCTGAAACTGGGCGCACTGCCCACAAGCCGCCTTCGCCGGGAAGCCGGGCTGGCCGGCAAAACAAACGCCACGCGCTTTGACCGTGCCCTGGCCGAACTGCAGATGGATTTCCGTATCGTCAAAGTGGCAATCTCGGATGCCAACCGGTGGGGGTACTGTTATGTCTACGATCTACTGCCCCGCCGCTTCCCAGAGATCGTGCAAGCATCTCGGAGCATCCAGGGCAGGCAGGCGCGAGAGACAATCATGCTGAGGTACCTGCGGACGGTGATCGCCGCCACCCCACAACAGGTCGGTAGAGTCCTGGGATGGACGAAACCCGACGTCGAGCGTCTCGTCGCTCGATTGGCCGGTGACAACAAGCTAGATGCCGGTATTCAGATCGAGGGCATGGCGGAACCGTACATGGTATCCAGACCTTGACCTCAGGTGCCTATCGCCCCCAACCAATCTTCTCATTCTGCCACTCATAGGCCAGCCCGCCGCCGCCGATATCAAAGAGCTTACTGCGATTGGACCCATCGGGGCTCATGACCCACACAGCCCAGACCCCACCCTGGTTCGATACGTAAGCCAGGCTCTTGCCGTCCGGCGACCAGACAGGTAAGCCGTCATGCGCCGCGTCTTGGGTCAACCGCTTCAAACCGGTACCGTCCGCGTTCATGACATAGACTTCCCAGTTCCCATCACGGCTAGACATAAAAGCGATCCTTCCGTCCGCAGGATTGGGAGAAACGGCTGGGGCTGCATCTTCTTGGTGTTCCGTCAGTTGCGTGGCGGGATGAGCGCCTTGCCCTGAGGGGATAATAAAAAGGCCACAACGAGCCGGCTCCACCGTATTGTCACAACCCCTGTAAACGATCCGATGGTCTGGTGTCCACGTAGGACTGTCACCTCGGACGTCATCCGGACCAAAATTCAGGGGGCGGCCTTCCTGCTGGCGCCCCTCAAAGGGTACCTCGTCCATCACATAGATGCGAGATTGCTTGTCCCCGTGCATGGTCGAGCTGAAAGCCAGCCGGTTGTCCGCGGACGACCAGGCTGGCCGATTGTCCTCGATGTGCTTGCTGATTTCCTTCAAGCTGCTGCCATCAGGGCGCAGGATGAACAGATTCATCTGCTCGTGCCGCTCACCGTTCACCGACAGCCACTGCCCATCCGGGCTGAACGATGGTTGGTGCATTTCCTCTACAACGAGACGGCGATCACTGCCATCCGCATTGATCACAAATGTATCGTACTTGCCCCGCTCGCGGTTCCAGACCGGGAAGACAAAGCGCCCGCTCGCAGACGGTGGCGGGGCAGCCGGCTTTGAAGCACTCGGGGTGGTCTGGGGTGTAGCATCGGGAACGGGAGAGGATAGAGCTACAACTGTTGGAGAAGGTCGATCCCCTTCACAGACCTCCTTGGCCTCCAGAGCCAAGGAATCCCCGGCGTCGAGGGCCAGGGCCTGCCCAGCATAGGTCGTAGCGTCGTCACACTGCCCTTGGGAAGCGAGTATCGCTGCCATCAGAGAATAGCTATCCGCGTCCTGAGCCCCTGCCGAGAGGGCCTGCTGCAATGAGGACTGGGCTTGGTCGATCTGGCCCGCTAGGTAGTAAGCCTTGCCGAGGGCAATGTAAGTTGCGGCTTTGGGACGCAGGGCCAGCGCATCCTGAAAAATAGGAACAGCCGTGGAAGGATCCCCTGCCTCCAACAACAAAAGGCCCAGTTCATGGCGGCGAAGCCAGAGTTCAGGCTGCAGTCCTGCTGCACGCTGCAATTCGCTGGCCGCCTGCCCCAGGTCATTGTCAGCGACCTGATAGAGCCAGCCGCGGATGCGATGCGCGTTGGCGTTTTGGCTGTCATGCACCAAGGCCAGATCAGCCGCGTCGCCCGCGTCCTGCAGCCTGCCCTGGCTCATCAAGGCTTCCGCCATGGCCGCAAGCGCCTCCGGGCTCTCGGCGTTCAATTCTACGGCAACTTTTGCCCAGGACAGCGCTGAGGTCTGGTCCCCAGCCTCGAGATAGGCCCGAGACAGTACTGTCGCCGCATCACCGCTGGTAGGATCAAGTCCGACCGCCTTTCTCGCATGCACCAGTGCCTGGTCCGGCTCGTCGTCCAAGAGCAACGCCCAGGCCCAACCAACTTCCGGCACGGCATCGTCAGGTGCTTGGCGCGCAAGTTCCTCATAGATGGCAACAGCTTCTTCGAGTTTGCTGCGCTGGGTCAGGGCCTGCGCTTGGAGCAAAAAGCCCTCTACATCTGGTTCGGTAGCGCCCGGGGTCACGGCACTCACCACGCGGGTGCTCGGCACGCCGGTTGCTGAGGGTATCTCGGCGACGACGGTCTGGGCCAACGCCGTAGGAGATGCTATTTCCACCTCAGGCGTCGGCGAATTCTGGGCATCCTGGCCAGGGGAGTCTGGCGAGTCATTCATCAGGTTATAGATGGCCACGCCGCCGAGGATAAGCATGAGCGCCGCCGCGGCCACAATCACGGCAATGACCCATACCCGTCTCCCGGTTCTGTCCGGTGGAGGGGATGTGGGAACGGGGGACAGGGGAACCACGACCTTGTCCGTCCCGGTCTTTTCGTCTTCTTGGGCCACCTCTTGGTACGCTAACTCTGCGTCTCCGATGGAGATCAGCTCGCCGTCCTGCAGTACGTGGGGAGCGGCCAGGCGGACACCGTTGACCAGCGTGCCATTGGCGCTACCCAGATCGGTAAGGACGTAGCCATCTCCTTCCCGGACCACGCGGGCATGATACCGTGACACTTTCGGATCGTTCAGCCTGAGTGCATTGTCCTCAGCCCGGCCAATGCCCAGCTCGGCTTCAAGCACGAGGCTCTGGATTTCGCCCCCGGCCACCCTTACCAGCAGGCATGGGGAGCGCGGAGACTCGCCCTTTGCTGTGCGATTGGTCATTACCCGCTCCTTTCCTCCATCGTTGCCAGACTCTCGGCCTGAAGGCCCAGCCGTTTGAGATGAACCAACAGCACCGTAATGTCAGCCGGGTTGACCCCAGCCAACCGAGCTGCCTGGCCGACCGTTGCCGGCCGGATACTACTCAGCTTTTCGCGCGCTTCTGTACAAAGACCCATCAGATGCTCATAGTCCAGGCCTGGCGGGATGCGGCGATCCTCTAGACGTCGAAAGCGAGCCACCTCGGCGTGTTGCTTCTCAATATAGCCAGCATACTTGGCCTCGATCTGCACCTGCTCGGCGACGTCGAGCGCACACGCCTCAGGAGGCGGGACCAGAGCGGCCACGAGATCATACTGAACCTCAGGACGCCGGAGGAATTGCAGGGCATTGACTCCATCGGATAGAGGCCGCAGGCCATGCTCGACCAAAAGCATATTCATGCCAGCGTGGCCGGGGCGAAGCCAGGTTGTTTCAAGTCGCTCCAACTCGGTCTCCACAGCCCGTCGCTTGGTGACGATGGCATTGTACCTTTCCTGCGATAATAGGCCCACCTGGTGGCCAATCTCACTCAGGCGCAGATCCGCATTGTCCTGGCGCAGCAAGAGTCTGTACTCAGCCCTGCTGGTCATGATCCGGTAAGGCTCAGAGATCTGCTTGGTCACCAGATCATCGATCAGCACGCCGATGTAGGCCTGATCGCGACGTAGAATGATGGAAGGTCGTTCCTGGACCTTTAGCGCGGCATTGATCCCGGCGATGAGGCCCTGGGCCGCAGCTTCCTCATAGCCACTGGTTCCATTGATCTGCCCGGCATGGAAAAGGCCCTCGATGCGTTTTGTCTCCAGCCCAGCATCCACTTCCTGGCAGGGTACGCCATCGTACTCGATGGCATAACCAGGGCGCATGATCTCCGCCTGTCGCAGTGCGGGGATGGAATGAAGCATGTCCAGTTGGACCTCTTCAGGCATGCCAGTGAAAAAACCCTGGACGTATACCTCGCCAGTATGCCAACCCTCAGGTTCCAAAAAGAGCTGGTGCCGCTCCTTTTGAGGAAAGCGCACGACCTTTTCCTCGAAGCTGGGACAGTAGCGTGGCCCGAGTGCATCCAGTTTCCCCGGGGCAATGGGCGACCGGTGAAGGCTATGGCGTACCACTTGCAGGGTCTCTGGCGTGGTGTACACCGAGTAACAAGGCAGTTGAGGCCGCCACGAAGGCATCTCTGCCACCGGATACACAGGGTTTGGAGGGTCCGTGAGAAAAGATGGCACCAAAGGGTGCATACCCGACACACAGTCCGCGGCATTGGCGGCTGAGAAGTAGAGCGGTACCGGGCTGCCCAACTGAGGCACAGTCAGGGAAAAGTCAATGGTACGGGCGTCAACCCGAGGTGGCGTATTGGTCTGCAGGCGGATCAGAGGAAAACCGAGAGCGCGAAGACAAGCAGAAAGACCCGTAGCGGGAACCTCGCCAGCGCGTCCCGCAGGCCAACTCTGTTCGCCGGATAGGACCCGGCCGCCGAGAAAGGTGCCAGTCGTCAGAATAACCGTACGCCCGCGAATTTGGCCGCCCGTGTGCGTAACAACGCCTCGCACCCGGTCTCCCTTGACAACCAGGCTCTCGATTCGAGCCTGCTTGAGATGGAGCCGCGGCGTATTCTCCAGAACGTGCTTCATCCGCAGCGAGTAGCGGCGCTTGTCCGCCTGAGCACGCAAAGCCTGTACGGCAGGTCCCTTGCTCTGGTTCAACAACCGGATCTGGATAGAGCTGTCATCGATCGCACTGGCCATCTCGCCGCCGAGTGCGTCGATCTCGCGCACAAGATGCCCCTTGCCTGGCCCGCCAATGCTTGGATTGCAGGGCATCTGGGCGATAAGGTCCAGGTTCATCGTCAACAGCAGCGTGCGTGCACCCATCCTTGCAGCCGCCAGGGCTGCCTCACAACCTGCATGCCCCGCACCGACGACGATCACGTCATATTTCAAAAAGCCATTCTCCCTCCAACTGTCTTCCCGATCCAAGTTCAGATTATACCAGGGATCATGGCTGAGGGCAACAGTTCTTCCGAGTCTGGTGAAAGCCAGCTTGTCGAATACCCCCTTCTGAAGTATAATCCAGACTCGGGAAACCACCCGCTTCACGGAATCCTGAGTGTCTGGAGCAGAAAAGAGACCTATGTCCATCCCATTCCCATTCCACCGTCGTATCGCGGAGATTGGACGAGTCCGCCGCATCACCGAGGTCCTCGTGCGCAACGGCCTGGGCTTCTTGGTGTCGCAGCTCGCGCTGGACCGCTTCCTGCCCCGCTTCATGCGCCGGTCTCAGATCCGCACGGATGCGGCGGCGAACCACCGCACCGTGCCAGAGCGATTGCGCCACACCTTCGAGGATTTGGGCGGCACCTACGTCAAACTGGGTCAATTCCTCAGCGGGCGAGCAGATCTCCTCCCGCCAGCGTACATTGAAGAGCTATCCAAGCTGCTGGATGCGGCGCCCAAAGTCCCGGCTGAGGAGATACGAGAGGTCATTGAGCGGGAACTCGACGCGCCCATCGAGGATCTTTTTTCTGTCTTTGATGACGTCCCCATCGCTTCCGCCTCCATCGGCCAGGTACACCGAGCTACCCTGCCCGACGGCCATGAGGTCGTAGTCAAGGTTCAGAGACCGGGGATCGACGAAGTGGTAGATGCGGACCTGGACCTATTCCTGCGCCAGGCACGTTTTCTCGAGAGACGTTCGGAGACGATGCGTGGCTACAACCTGGTGGCCATCACCGAGGAGCTGTCCAGGTCGATACGCGAGGAATTGGACTACCAGATCGAAGGGCGCAACGCCGAGCGCTTGCGAAACAACCTCAGCGCAGATGGTCGCTTCAGGGTTCCTCAGGTATTCTGGGGCTTGACAACCCGGCGAGTCATTACCTTGGAGTACCTCGACGGCATCAAGTTCAACGAGCTAGACCGCATGCGCAAGGCTGACTATGATCTGACATCGGTCGCTCAGGTCACCATTGAGGGCTATCTCAAGCAGATCTTTGTCGATGGCTTTTACCACGCCGATGCCCACCCAGCAAACCTCATGGTGGTGGACTTTCAGATCGGCTTTCTTGATTTCGGCAACGTTGGCCATCTGACGCCCAGGCAAAAAGAGCTGCTAGGGGACATATTCCTGCAGATCCTCGATGAAGACGCGGGCGGTGTGGCCAGGACCGTGATCAAGATGGGTGCGACCCGAGGCCGTCCTGATCTAGAATCCATGGAGCGGGACCTGAATCGCCTTCTGGTACGCTATTGGGGCATCCCACTGGATCAACTACCGGTGGGCGAAATGCTGGCCGAAGTGTTCGAGACCGCCCACCAGTACAAAGTGTACTTGCCGGGTGATCTAGCCCTGCTGGCCCGAACCATCATTACCCTGGAGGGTACCGGCCGTGCGCTAGATCCCGAGTTTCTGCTCGTAGACGCGGTACGCCCCTTTGCCGAACGGCTGGTCCGTGAGCGGCTCTCTCCGGTATTGGCCGGACGGCGTGCGCTGCGAACCATGCGTCAAGCCGCAGATCTGGCTCAATCCTTCCCTCGACGCCTGGATGACCTCTGGGATCAACTGGAGGAAGGCGAGATCACGGTCGGGGTTGAGATACGGCGCCTGGAAGTGGTCATCAACAAGGCGAACAGCATGATCAACCGGGTCGTCTTTGGGGTAGTCGTGGCAGCCCTCATCATCGGCTCGGCGCTGATCTTGCGGGCTGGTGAAGGGGCGCGGGAATTCGCCCTTCTGGGCTTGAGCGTTCCCGTGGCAGAGCTATCGTTTATTGGAGCGGTGCTGGCCGCGGCCTGGCTGCTGATTTCGATGGTCCGGTCGCGCAATATCTGACGGGTCACGGCTATCGCAAAAGTGCCCAGTGCCGGAACTCCCCGCTAGCAAGGCCCGCGCTGGCCGGCACACGGCGGGCCAATACACCCTGGTTTGTCTAGCTCTCTCGCCTTAGCGGCTCAACGTTAAACCCGGGACCGACTGTGACCTCCGTTGGAACAGCTACCTGCAATGGATACGCCCGCCAGAAAAGCTCGGCCGCACAGGAAAAGATAGCCACGCCAGCCTGGCGGCGATGGCCATTGGTCTGGAGATAGAGCTTGACGATCTCAATATCCTCCTTGATCGCCTCGCGGCAGTCAGGCTGCGGGCCACACTCATTGAGGCGAACTTGCACTTGCTGTTGAAACTCATCGTAGGCAGATGCACGTCGATGGGGAGTATCCAGGCACAGATAGGCACTCAGGGTAATGCCTCCATGGCTTTTGAACGACTGCAGCATTTTGAGATCGTTGTCCGGGATCAACCATACCTCCGATGTCTAGAGACCTTGGCTATGGGAGCCTCAATGCCATAAAACTCATGTAGGTGGAAAGACAGTATAGCACACGCGCCAAGACGATGTCAAATTGATAGCCAACTTTGGCGGGTCAAGGGGGTGAGAATTGGTAGCAAGACACCGATCGCGATGGGTCAATCATCGCGGTTCCTCAAGCCACCCTCTGGCCCTGTGACATTGCCCTGGTCCTGACCACAAACCTAGCGATCTGTGACGGTGAGAGGCAGGTATGCTTGGAATCTGGTCACATTGAGAAAGACAGCGCTGAGCGCTCCCCAGTGACCATCCGCATCACGGCCCCGCACATAGATGATGTGCCGCCCTACGCTCAAGCCGGTCGTATCGACGCCGGCCTCCACCACCTCAATGGTCTCATCGAACGCTCCATCCACAGCAATCATAGACTGCGTGATGGGTGTGGTAGTCGTGATCCAGGGAGGAGTGTCCACATAGTAGGCGGCCGTGGCGATGCTCTGCATGGGCTCGGACCCGCCAGAATGGTTATACCGGGTGTCGTCCATGGTGGCCACCAGTTGTGCGGGGTCACCGGCAGCCACATCGCGCGGCAGGACTGATAATTGCAGTGCATCCGGACCATTGGGAGTAACAAAGGGGGTACGAGGCACTTTGGCCGCGTAGAGCAAGGTTCCGAGATTCTCCTGCATGATCTGCTGGAGATCGTTGCAGGGTTGGAAGAAGGTCTCGCCTAGCTCAAAGGTGAATGCAGGAATGCCCAGCTCTCCATATACCCAATCGGTCGTGTCGCCCGTGGTAGGGTAGAGTTGGGCAGACTGTTCAGGCACATACTTGTTCCAGTAAGCGAATTTCCGCCCCAGCGTCTGCATCTGGTTGCCGTTGGGAGCACTTGAGTAGGTCCAACCCCAGGGCCAAAGCACCAGGTTGCCGTAGGAATGCAGCGAGATCAAGACACCGGTGGTATCGCTGGGTGAGGGAGAGACGTCATCATCAGGGCGCTGGTCAGCAAAGATAGAACGGACCAGGGCGTTGAGGTGGTAGGTCTCGGGCTCTGATGCCGGACCCGGTCCCTGAAAGGTCTCCGCGCAGGGATCGATACCGGCGCCGCCCCATCGATAGGGGTTGTTGCGGTTCAGATCCACGCCATAATGGTTGCCGCCCCATCGATCACAGATGCTGCACTGGCCCGCGGTATCGTTGAGATTTTTCCGCTGATAGCACCCGCCCTCCACCATTTGCCGTGCATCTGGATTGGCGGTGACGATGATATAGACCTCATGATAGTCCACGATCCAGGTCACGTCAGGATCACTGCCATAGCTCTTTAGCAAGTGATCCGCAAAGAACATGGCTGTTTCCGGAGTCGTCAATTCGCGGCCATGGATATTGGCCATCAGAAAGAAACGCGGTTTCGGTCGTTTGACCTGGGAGTTGGTGATTTTTAGGACCCAGAGATCGTACCCCGATAGGCCCTGCGTTTTCCGCCAGCTATCGCCATAGTCCTGCAACTCGGTCAGACCAGGATACGCTGCGTGAAGCCCCTGGAGTCCCGTGTACAGGGCGTCCACGTCCCGATAGCAGGAGTAGCCCGGCGACCCCAGGATCAACGGCTGCATCTCCTCCGATACCAACTCCAGATCGTAACCCAGAGAGCGCAGTTGGACCGTGTCCTGGGCCCCCAGTGCCATGACGGCATAGCCAGACTCAGGTCTGACCTCCCAAATAGCGTGGTCCACTGCCAGCTC
Organism: uncultured Chloroflexia bacterium; assembly: GCA_963700285.1. GTDB lineage: Bacteria > Chloroflexota > Anaerolineae > JAAYZQ01 > JAAYZQ01 > CAWANP01. The sequence goes on from CAVOXA010000014.1 coordinate 882,715, forward strand.
AGCCAGCCGGTCCGGGCTGCCAAAGTATACGAGATAAACGCCGGCCTCGCCTTGACTCACTGGCAGGCTAGAGCCGTTCCAAGACCCCGCGTGTGCCCCTTCAAACCCGCCCGCAGTCTGTACCAGACCTTCCTCTGGCGGAAAAGGCAGGTGATTGTCGCTGACAATGAGCAGGGGGCTCGTCAGCAACATGATTCCGAAGAAGAGATTGGCAAAGCCCAACCTGCCCGGCATCTCACCCCCTATTGGCCCAGCCCCTCCGCCATTGCCTGGAGCACGGCGACCAGCGTCGTGCGCCAGCGGTCCCCATGGTCCAGCGGCAGCCATACGGCGCGCCGTGCCACGCGGGCCCGATCACCCAGCCTCCGCTGAAGCCAGGAACGGTCTATGTCCTCCAAGCTGCTGGCCCGGGCCAGAACCTGTTCTTCCTCGACCGTGATCGTCTCGGCTTCTGCAGCCAGAGCATACAGTTTCAGCCTCAACTGGTAGAACAGATTCTCAGCCTCGTCAGGCAGCGGGCCAAAGCGGTCCAGCAGTTCCAGACGCAGATCATCGATCTCGGACTGACTTGTGAGGCCGGCAAGCCGGCGGTAGAGTTGAAGACGCAACCCATCGTCGGGCACATAGGCATCGGGTAAACGAGCATCCAAGGGCAGGTTGATCCGTACAGCCCGCTCCAGTGGCAGAATCAACGCCGCTGCGGCATCTTTTGATAGGCTCGCGGAACGGTCCTGGGTCGCGATCTGCCTCTGCGCCTTGGCTTCCTGGACCGACTGAGCCAGCAGCCGGGTGTAGAGATCGAAACCGACAACTGCGATGTGGCCATGTTGGCGCGCTCCCAACAGATTGCCTGCACCGCGAATTTCCATATCGCGCATGGCAATGCGAAAGCCGGCGCCAAGCTCGGTCGCCTCGGCAATGGTCTCCAAACGTTGTTGAGCCTGCTCAGACAGGGAGGCCATCTTGGGATGGAGGAGATAGGCGTAGGCACGAAGCGCACCACGCCCAACCCGCCCTCGAAGCTGATAGAGCTGTGCAAGCCCAAATCGATCGGCGCGGTTCACGATGAGCGTGTTGGCATTGGGAATGTCCAGCCCGCTCTCGATGATGCTGGTGCAGACGAGGACATCCACGTTGCCGGCCGCAAACTCAAGCATAGCCTGTTCCAGATCCCGCTCGGCCATTTGACCGTGGGCGACGAGGACACTGGCTTCGGGTACGAGTTTGCGCAGCCGTTGGGCCATTTGGTAGATGCCCATGACCCGATTGTGGACAAAGTAAACCTGCCCGCTCCGGTCCAACTCGCGCAAGATGGACTGGCGGATAAGCATTTCGTCATATTCACCGACATGGGTCCGTACCGGCAATCTCTCCTCAGGCGGCGTATCAATGGTACTCATGTCACGCACACCGGTCAGTGACATGTGAAGCGTGCGGGGGATGGGGGTCGCTGTCAAGGTGAGGACATCGACCTCCTGACGCATCTGCTTGAGCTGCTCTTTGTGGACCACGCCAAATCGTTGCTCTTCGTCGATGATAAGCAGGCCCAGGTCCTTAAACACCACATCCTCGGAGAGAAGGCGATGAGTACCAATCACAATGTCCACGCCGCCCTCAAAGAGGCCATTCACCACTTCTTTCTGTTTTGCCTTGGTAAGGAACCGGGAGAGCATGCCGACTGTGACGGGAAAGGGCTTTAGCCGCTGGACAAAGGTCTCATAGTGCTGCTGGGCCAGGACTGTCGTAGGCACCAGCACAGCCACCTGCTTGCCATCCATCACGGCTTTGAATGCAGCCCGCAATGCCACCTCGGTCTTGCCATAGCCGACGTCACCGCAAACCAGGCGGTCCATGGGGCGAGAACGCTCCATGTCAGCTTTGATGTCATCCAGGGCTCGCATTTGGGCATCAGTCTCTATGTAAGGGAATGAAGCCTCCAGTTCCGCTTGCCAGAAGGTATCGGAACTGAAAGCGTGGCCATCCACAACCTCGCGAGCCGCATAGAGCGCCAGCAATTCATCAGCAATCTCCTCCACGGCCTTTTTGGCCCTGGCCTTGACACGCTCCCATTCGGCGGTACCCAAACGATTGATGTGAGGTACATGCTCACCCACACCCACATACCGGCTCAGCCGATCGGCCTGATAGACAGGCACGTAGAGCTTGTCGCCGGCGGCATAGTCAACCAGAAGATACTCTCGTTCGCCTCCGTCAACGCCCATCTTGACCAGACCCTGGAACAGGCCAATGCCATGCTCCACATGGACGACGTATGAGCCAGGTTTCACATCGGCAAAGAACGCCTCAGGTGCCACGGGTCGCGAGCGACGGGAGCGCCTGGGAGCGGGCCGAGCCCAACCAAAGACCTCGGCATCGGTCAGCAGCGACAAGCTGGAGGCCTGAGGCATGCCGGACGACAGTACCCAGCCTTCCGCCAGCGTGCCCTGAACGAGCGACAGGCTGCGGGGTGGAGGAGCTTTGACAAGATGGTTGACGGGCGTCGCTGTGACCTCGCGGTCAGCCAGTAGCTCCGAGATGCGCTGCACCTGCCGGCTGACGAGTACCACCCGTTGGCCAGAATCGCGCATCTGCTGGCAGCCATCCAGTACACGCTTCAACTGGCCTCCATACCGCTCGCCATGGCTGAAGGCTTGCGCCAGAGAACCAGGGCCAGGGTGGCCGGGGATGCCTCCACGACCCAGGACAAGAGGCTGGCGCGACTGAAGGTTCTCCAGAAGATCATCCCAGAGGAAATAGGGCGTTGCGACGTCAGCAAAGTTGGAGGGCAGCTCGCCCGCCCTGACGAGGTCGGCCTGGAGCGCCTGAGCCTGGCGATCCAGATCCACCACGGTGGACAGCAACGAACTCCAGTCATCCACAACACACAGAGCGCCCGCCGGCAAGTAATCTAGAATGGTCGCTGGTGAAGAGTAAAACATCGAGAGATAGAACTCGATGCCCCGAAAAAAAGTCCCCTGTTCAAGGTTCACCAGATCCTGCTGGTATTCGCGCCGAGACAACGGGTGACACAGACTGAGGTTCAGATCCCGGGCACGGTGGACAGCAAGCGGTGCAAGACGAGGTAGAGCCTCAGTGGCGGGTGACAGGGTGAAACGCTCGATCCGTTGCTGCGAGCGCTGCGTGATTGGAGCAAAGAGGCGCAGGCTGTCAATCTCGTCTCCAAAGAGTTCAATGCGCACGGGAGACGACATGTTGGGTGAAAAGATGTCAATCAGCCCACCGCGCCGGCTGAACGTACCCGGCTCGTCTACCACGGTCACCGGCCGGTAGCCGTGCGCCACCCACAGGGCGAGGGTTCGCTCAAGATCAAGCTCCTGCCCGAGCCGATACTCCCGCAGGCCCAGGCGGAATTCACGAACCGGCAACGTCTTGTGTACCAGGGCTCGTGCCGAAGCGACGATCAAGGGCGGATCCCCAGATCCGTCAGACTGCCGCCAGCTCATCAATGTGGTCAGCGCCGCTATCCGGTCACTGACAGTCTCCCGCGACCAGGGGACCCTCTCGTAGGGCAGCGCATCGGGTTCGGGAAAGGCCACGATCGCATCAGAACCGCTCCAGAGGCCCAATTGATCTGTCCAGAAGCTGACCCGCTCGGCGCGCGCAGTGAGAAGGATGATGGGACGGTTCAGTTGTCGATACAGACCAGCAAGAAGATATGGACGTGCTGACGAAATGACGTCCAAGCCCTGTACATGAGGCGGTGGGTCCACCTCCTGGGGGGGGCGCTGCAGGGAGTCGGCCAGCATCCGCTGAAGATTGGCCACCAGTTGCTGAAAGGCAGGGACATCTTCGATGAGAGGCAAAAGACCAGAGAGGTTCACGACAATGTCTCCTGATGAGGCTCCCCGGCGCAGGATACCATTCGGTTGAACCTGTCCATCGCAGCGATGATCCCCTCAGTCAAGGTACACTCAACAGCCGCCACCGCCTGCCGCACAACCTCCGCCACGATAACCTCTTCATCCTCCGCAAAGGGTTGGAGCACATAGTCTGCCGGATCCATGCGCCCCGAAGGACGGTCTATCCCAATTCGCAGACGGGCAAAGGACTGCGTGCCCAACAAGTCGATGATCGAGCGCATTCCCTTGTGTCCACCCGAACCTCCTTCGGGACGCAGCCGCAAACGTCCCAGGGGCAGATCCAGGTCATCACACACCACAAGAATCTTCTCTGGAGATACCTCAAAGTGGCGGCTCATGCGGCTCACAGCCCTGCCACTCAAATTCATAAAGGTCTGCGGTTTAGCAAGGATCACGTTCTGGCCACAGATCTCGCCCTCGGCAATACGTTCCTTGCCCTTGCGCCGTGTGAAAGCAAGCCCATGCTTGCCAGCCAGCGCATCTACAACTCTAAACCCGAGGTTGTGCCGATGGTCAGCATACTCTGGCCCTGGGTTCCCCAATCCGACCACCAACCTCACGCTGCCGTTTGTATCCCCAGTCGCCGTTTCAGGCTGACCGCACAAAACTGGCTTGTCCATGACTCTCTTGTTCCTGGCAGACGGACTGCACTACATTAACAGTGAGAATCGGTCCGAAAACTCGGCCGGCGGGCTGTGTCAATCTCAACTACACCCTCGAGGCAGAACTGGAGATGCTCAGAGAGGTACCAAAGCGCAGCTCAGTCCTCATAGACTCCCAGGGCCTCTCGACTCCGCCGATAGAACCAGCGCACAAAGCTGACCAAGCCTGCTTTGAAGGCGAAAAAGAGCCCTATCCCGGCAAAGATGGCAATGGTAGCCCCTGCTCCCCAACAACCCGCATCGCCCACATTCTGAAACGGCAGATCGACTCGCTCAGGGGTTGGCAAAGGCGGGGCAGTTGGCAAAGGGGTGGTCGATGGTCTGGGCGTCGGACTGGACAAGATCGGCACTCCAATGACGATCGTCAGCGTGGGAGAAGGCGTCTCTGTTGGTGCAGCCAGCGTGGGCGATGTCTCCGGGGTTGGCGTTTCGGTCGGTCTCGAATTTGCCAGCTGAATCCCTCGCACAAAGTACTCATCATAGTTGCCATCGGCGCGCACCAACCGCAGGCGCAGACTGTAGAGCCCATCAGGGATGATGGTTGTATCCCACAGCGCCAGCCGGCCCTGCACGACTGGGACGCTGAAAGGCGAACCGCCCACGGGTGTCCACTGGTCATTGGGATTCGGTTCCGGGCCATAGTGTAGCTCGTATTTCTGGAATTGTGGATGGGTAGCGCTGCCTTCAAGGGGAACCAACCCCCGGACCGTAGCGCGGTCGCGGGGTGACGATATTTGGCCCAACGCCTGAGCTGGTGGCATGGGCAGTGGCGCCGCCACGATGCGAACCAGTGGGGCTACCACGATAAGCAGAACCAGAAGCGTGACGGTCACGAGCCTATGCATCAAACCTGTTCTCCGCGTCCGAGACAATCATAAAAGTGTAGCATAGAACAAAAAAGATGACAAAACCGGCGGTATGGCAGGAACAAGTACGGCCGGTAGGAAAAGAGCAGCACGCCAGTCTGACTCTGATTACACGTCAAAAAGCCCCTCAACACTGAGATAGCCCTGGCCGGCGTCGGCAAAGATGATGACAATGGTCTTGCCTGCGTTCTCCGTGCGACGGGCAAGTTCCAGAGCGACGCTAGCCGACGCCCCCGAGGTGATGCCCACCAGTATTCCCTCCTTGGCCGCGATCTCGCGGCAAGCGGCAAACGCATCCCCCACCCGAACAGTGACAATGTCGTCCATGAGATCCCTATCAAAGAGCTCCGGTACGAACCCTGGGCCAATGCCCAACAGCCTGTGCGGCTGAAACTCTCCTTGGGACAAAAGCGCGGCACCCTCCGGCTCAAAGCCGATGCATTGCAGCGATGGCTTGCGGGCTTTGAGCGCGCTGGCTACACCGGTCATGGTACCGCAGGACCCCAGGCCATGGATAAAGATGTCTACCCCTCCCCCGGTATCTCGCCAGATTTCCTCGGCCGTGGTTTCGCGGTGGCTCTGGGCGTTGACCGGATTGTGGTGCTGCTCGAGGTAAAAGGAATTGGGCAGGCCGGAGGCCAGTTCCTGGGCCCTTTCGCGCGAGCCCCGAATGCCTTGCTCGGCCGGTGTGAGGATCAGTTCAGCACCCAGCGCACGCAGCAGCTGCTTGTGCTCATCACTCATCAACTCTGACATGCAGATGACGACGTGGTAGCCTTTAAGCCGGCCGATAAACGTCATCGCAACACCCGCATTGCCACTGCTGGCTTCGACGATCGTACCCCCCGGACGCAACTTCCCCGAGCGCTCGGCCTCCTCAATCATGTAGAGAGCCGGCCGGTCCTTCAGGCTGTAAGGATTGAAGGTCTCAAGTTTGGCCAGGATCTGGACATCCAGACCAGCGGCCAGACGGTTAAGCCGCAGCATCGGCGTCTGGCCGATCAGTTCGCAGAGATTCTCATAGATCATCAAGTCCTCCAACTCACGAGATTAGGTCTGCACAAAGCTTGATTGCGAAGCCAATCAGGAAGACCCCTACGACCCGATTGAGCCACACCGAAAGCTGGTCTGAAAGCACATGCTCTAGCGAATGGCCAACCAGGGCCACGACAGTTAAGAAGAGAAACGTCGCCATAACACAGCCAAGAGCAAAAAGAGCAAGCCCGTCATCCCCACCCGACTCCCTAGTGGAGATCATCGCGCCCAACACACCGGCCCAGAAGAGAATGGTCAAGGGATTCGTAAGAGTCAGCCCCACGCCGTAGGCAAAACTCTTGACGGGCGATTCATCCTGGCGCTCAACCTGGACCGCATGCACCGGCGTACGCAGGTATCGCAGGCCAAAATAGAATAGTAGCAGCGCCCCGGCCAGACCGACGGCATTCCGGGCAGGACCGATCTGCAGAATGGCCGAGATGCCAACGAGGGACAGCAAGATGTAAAAAGCGTCCGCCAGAACGACACCCCACACCATCGAGAAAGCATGGCTGAACCCTTGCGTTAGCCCCTTGTGCAGCACCGCGATACATACTGGACCGACAGAAACCTGCAGAATCAGACCAAAGCCCAGGCCTTGCCACAGATCGCTCAACGTGCAGCCTTTGTGACCATGTCCATCAGCCGGCGAGCATCTATGTCGTAAGGCTGCCCGGTCAAGCCCCCACAACTGTGGCGGCCTTTGCCACAACAAAGATCCAGCACGGAAGCCCCGCGACTGATCCCCAAAAGCGCGGTGAGCGAATCAACCTCCTCCGGAGCGACCTCCCGGTGATGCTGGCTGAAAATCGGCATCGTCTCCCAGAAGCGGTCTTGCTCGTGCCACGCTGCCATCCTGACTGCCTCCTGCTCCAAAGTTGAACCCACGGACTGCAGAGGCACAGAGTATAGCATGGTCTTTGAAGAGTCGCAAGCCACAATCCCAGCCCCACGGCCCGTCAATCCAACAATCAGGGATCCGGCTCGATTGACAGCCTGCAGGTTGTGCGGTATAGTACCAGGGTCCTCTGCGGTTGCCATCAGCCAGAGGACATCTGGGATTCCGACTGAAAACTGGACGAGGGGGAGGAGTCATGTTCGACGTTGCCATCATCAACGGGACATTGATTACAGCAGAGGCCAGTACACAAGCGGACCTTGGCATCACGGACGGCCAGATCGCTGCCGTGGGCACGGGGCTGACCGCGCGCCGGACGATCGATGCGGCAGGGATGCTGGTACTGCCGGGAGCCGTGGATGAACACGTGCACCTCCAGATGCCAGTCGGTGATTTTGCATCAAGCGACGATTTCTACAGCGGTACAGTGGCCGCCGCCTGCGGCGGCACGACCACAGTGATAGACTTTGTCGAGCCTCAACCGGATCAATTGCTTCTGGAGGCGCTCCTTGCTCGCCGGGCCGAGGCTGATGGTAAGGCAACGATCGACTATGGTCTGCACATGACGCTGCGGCAAGCCGACGACACGACTCTGGCCCAGATCCCCGAATCAATCAAAGCCGGTTCGGCCAGTTTCAAGCTATACATGGCCTATGAGGGCATACGGTTGGACGATGGCGGCCTTTTTCGGGCGCTGGCAGCACTCAGGGAACAGGGCGGCAGGGTACTGGTCCACGCCGAGAATCACCACGCCATCGCCTACCTGACCGCTCAGGCATTGGCGCAAGGGCGCACTGGCCCTGAGAATCACCCTCTCACCCGACCAGCGGTGATGGAAGCCGAGGCGATCCACCGTTTGCTGGCAATCGCCTATGTCGCCGGCTCCCCGGTGGTGTTGGCCCACCTGTCCTGCGCCCTGGGCCTGGAGAAAGTACGGGCCGCCCGCACGCGGGGGCAGACCGTGTGGGTTGAAACCTGCCCCCAGTACCTGCTCCTGGACGAGAGTGAGTATCGTCGTCCGGGGTTCGAGGGAGCCAAATTCGTGATGGCGCCACCGCCTCGCACCAAAGCGGACCGGGCCGCGCTTTGGGCTGGCTTGGCGGCCGGCGAGGTCAATACAGTCGCCACCGACCACTGTCCCTTCCTCTATGAAACGCAAAAGACGCGAGGGCGCGAGGATTTCACCCTCATCCCGGGTGGCGCACCGGGTATTGAGACTCGCCTGACCCTGACTTACAACCATGGGGTTCGGCCTGGGATCCTGAGCCCGCAGCGCTGGGTGGAGGCATGCTGCACGGAACCGGCGCGCCGCTTTGGGCTGGCGCCGCAGAAGGGAACACTGGCCGTGGGTACCGATGCAGATGTGGTAGTCTTTGATCCCCAACGAAAAGTCACACTCGCAGCCGAGACCCTGCACCAAAAGGTGGACTATTGCCCCTATGAGGGCTGGAAAGTACGCGGCTACCCAGTGACCGTCCTCTCAAAGGGGCAGATCATCGTGCAAGACGGTTCGTTTGTGGGCGCCGCCGGCCACGGGCAGTTCCTGCACACGGAACCACTTTGAGTTCACTTGGCGGGCGGCGCCTTTGCTTCACTGCCTTTTTCCCTCGGGGACAATGTGACATGCTGGCCGCAACGCCGCGAGTGAGAAAGATCATTGCCCAAACCCGTCCTTCTCCCCAGCAAAGCGGGCGATCGTCGGCGTGCTCTCGTTCTGTATCCAGTGAACGGCCAATAGAAAACCCCGCCTGTGGATGGCGGGGTCCCAAATAAGTGCGCGCAAGCGGCTCAATATCCTGTGTTCAGTGCAGACAGGCCTGAACCTCCTCCAGCAACCCATCCATACCCAGGAGAGTATGAGCGTAATAGTAGGTATGGCTATTTTCGCCGTTGCGGCTTTTTCGCTGAAGCTCACGGATCTGGTCATCGCCAGAAAAACTCACAAAGAGAAAAGGTACATCGGCCCAATGAGGAGTTTTTCGGATCTGCTCGGAAATACGGTGACCATCAGACGCTGAACTGGAGAGGTCCACGATGACGAGGTTTGGCGCAACAGCACGCATCGGCTGGTCTGAGCCCACCCAGCTTGATGACATATCCACATTATAACCAACCAACTGCAGCAGGTCGGCTACACCCTCAACTATAGAAGAACTCTGGCCGATCACCAGAATCCGTCGTCTGCCGTTGTTCATTTCGTGCCATCTTCCACATGCTACCGGTATTCAAACGCCGGTCAAAGTACCCAGACTTTGGAGTGTACACGACCATAATAGCATAGGAAGACAAAAGATGATATCCACCCCAGGGAGGATGTCAGGAGGTAGATTTTCTGAGCCCATGGATTACGGCATGCGATCAATTGGTACTACCATACCTTGCCGTATCAAGTCCTGGGTTCTGGGACGAGACCATTTCTCATGGCAAACAGACGCAGCTCAGCCTTGCTGGCAAGATTCAGCTTGTTGTATATATTGCGTAAGTGCGTCTTGATGGTCTTTTCGCTGAGATAGAGCTCTGTCGCAATATCCGCGTTCTTGAGGCCTCGGCTTGCCAGCTCAAAGACCTCCCGCTCGCGCGGCGTCAGCGCGTGGAGCGCTTCTTCTTGGCGGCCTGACTCTGCTTGGAGACGGCTCAGCTGTTGCACAACCTTGGCAGCCACTGATGGCGCCAAAAGTACCTCGCCCCGGTACACGGACCGGATATTGTCCGCTAGGCGCTCGCCGCTTACCGTCTTGAGCACATAGCCTGAAGCCCCAGAGATCAACGCAGAACTCACTTCGTCGTCGTCGTCGTAAGCCGACAAGATCAATACCTTCGACTTGGGGCTCTTGCGGAGCAGCTCACGGCAAAAGTCCGCGCCATTGCCATCGGGCAGGTGCAGATCCAGGAGGATCACATCAGGTTCCACCTCAGCCATCATCGCCAATGCCTCATCCCCCCGGCTAGCCTCACCAATTACGTCAAAGTCCTCTTCCAGGTCTAGCAGAGCCCGTAGGCCCTCACGGAAGACAACATGATCGTCGACGATTAGCATCTCAAGCATAGCCATCACTCTCCCTCTGCGGTTTCACCCTACGCTCCAACCGGTCTCTGCTCGTGGACAACCCGCCCACTGCGAGAGCGCCAGGGCCAGTTGCGCCGGTATCCAACCCGCTCTACTTATCACCCTCCAGCCTCCTGAGTGGGAACTGTAGGGCAAAGACGCTTCCCTTTCCTACTTGACTCTCAAGGGTGACCTTGCCTCCATGTTGCAGCATCAATTCCCGCACGATTGCCAATCCCAGACCTGTACCCGTCGAGCCTGGCGTGTTGTTGCTGCCCCGATAGAAACGCTCAAATATCTTGGCTTGTTCGTCCTCTTCGATGCCCACGCCCCCATCACCAACAGAAACCTCCAGCATCCGACGGGAATTTCCACCAATCTCGCGTATTGCCACCCACACCGTCCCACCTCGAGGTGTGTATTTAAGTGCATTGTCCAGAAGGTTGGTCAGCATCTGGATGAAATGGTTCTTGTCGGCCCAGAGGGCTGGAACTCTGTCCCGCACGCGATTGGTTAACTGAATGCCGCTCTTGCTCGCCGTCTCCTCATAGACCTCCAGTACCTGAGCCACGATCTCTTCTGCGGGCAGCATCTCCTGGTGAACACTCAAGCTCCGTCGGTCCAGACGGGTCAGGTCCAGGATATTCTCTACCATTGTTTCCAGGCGATGGGTTTCCTGCTCGATGGTTTGCAGATAGAATACCTGCTTCTCTGGGCGACCCTTGCGAGCCAGAGTTGCATACAACTTGATCACAGCTAGAGGAGTACGCAATTCATGGGAAACGTTGGACACAAAGCGAGATTTTAGCTGGTCGAGGTCATGGAGCTGCGCATGCTTCTCGCGCAATTCGCGGAGGTGGTCAACGCGCTCCTCTTCAAGGATTTTGAGCGAACTTACATCTTCTACCATCATCACCACATTGCCACCGGCATCGTCCGAAATCTGCGCTAGAGCGAGGGACATCCGCGCCTGACGCTGCTGGCCCTGGAAGAGTGCGATGCGAGCATCTACTTGCCGGCGCTGCCCCGTAATGGATACCTCTTCCAAAGCATGGAGTAATCGTCGTGCGTCGCTCTGTACCAAGAATTCGGACAGATTGCGGCCGACCAGGTGATGCTCGGAAGGGGAAAAAAGCGCGGCCAACGAAGGGTTACAGACTCGAATATCGCCAGTTACCGTGACCACGCCGACCCCGAGTGGTGCGGACTGCAGTACCAGCTCGTAGTCATAATTGACCGGCTCTGGCGCCCTCCGGCAAGTCCGCTCCACGATCAGCGAAGCCTGGCTCGCCAGATGGGTCATGAGACGGATGGCGTCCCGACCAAAGCCATACCTGGTCCCCGGCTCGGCGACACCCAACATCCCCACCTGCTCGCCCCCAGCCCGAAGCGGCAGGATGAGCGTATTCTCAATCCCAAGATTCGCCATCTTTTGCTGGTCGGAGGGGCCAGCACCCAGCGAAGTAGTGCTCGCGACCCAGTCTGAGGAAGGGTATGAGGGAGAGGCCAAACCAGCCAGGGTTCCATCTCCGCGCAGGACGGTTGCCCTGAGCCGATCTCGTTGGACGCCAAGGGCAGCTACGCAGCGCAGAGAGTCACTGCCCTCCCCCATAAGGAAGACAAAAGCATGCCTGGCTCCTGTAGAATCGAATGCCTCGCGTACCACCGGCATCAAGTCCGTACCCACGTCCACCGGCTGAGGGGGTGTGGGCAAGCGTGGCTCGACGAATTCACGAAGGCGCTGGCGCGTGTCATCGACAAGTTTGGTCCGGTATAGGATAGGCGCGACATAGCAGGCAATCTCTGTCGCGCGCTCAATGTCAGCTTTGTCGAAATGCGACGCCTCAAGGTGCGTCCACTCCAAGAGCCCAATGATGCGGCTGTCCAGGGAAAGAGGTACACCGAGCCAGGATCTCACGCGCTCTTCTCCTGGAACAGGCCGCCAGCGCACATCATCCTGCGTATCGGATACAACTATTGCACGGCCGCCATCCAGAACCGCACGTGCTGCTCCCATCTGGCTCACTGGCAGGGTCAGGCCAGGCAGTGGAGCGGTCGGGCCGCTGCCCGCCAGCACCTTGAGATGATCGCCCTCCAGCCACATCACTGAGGTGCCATCACACACCACCACACCTCCGGCTCCTTCAAGAAGCCGGGTCTGCGCGACGCGGAAATCTGTCGCAAGACTAACGCTATGGATCAATTCCAGCAATTCACTGCGCCAATCTGTCGACTGCATTCGCTGCCTACTCACTTTATCTCCCATCTTACTGTCCGACAAGATTACTATGCTATTATACCACTATTTCGCGAAAGCGCAAAGTAGCCTAGTTACCGAAAGTGTGCTATAATAGAAGAATACTACGAACGGAGGAGGACCCAATGGAAAACACGACCGTTGCCTGTGTTCAGCAACGAATGGCCATCATGGAGACCCGCGAGGAATTCGAGGCTGAAGCCGGTCGCTTCCTGCACCAGGCCCGGGCCAAAGCAGCACAACTTGTCATTTTTCCCGAGCTGGCCGGTTTGATGCTGGCGCCTCCCCTGATCTCTGGCTTCAAGCTGGGCTTCATCAAACGGGCAGATCAGGGCAACAGGCCCACTGCTGGTCTTGTACGCCGGCGCCTGGGACGTGTTTCGGGTGCCGCTGCCGGGGCCATCGGAGGAGGGTTTCGCGGCAGTCTGATTCGGCTGCTGGCCAAGAACAGCGATGCTCTCCTCAACGTCTATCTGGATACCTATAGCAGTCTCGCGCGAGAATATGGTTCGGCCATCCTAGGTGGCAGCCTGTATACCGTTGATGCCGAAACCGAACAGGTACGCAATCGAGCCTATCTCTTTGATGCAAGCGGTGAAGTGCTGGGTTATCAGGACAAGCTCAATCTCAACCCGGACGAACAAGGCTTAGCGACGCCGGGCACAGAGATGAACACATTGGAGATGCCCTTCGGTCGCATCGGTCTGCTCATCGGCCGGGATGCCCTCTATCCCGAATTGGCCCGAGTACTGGTGCTACAGGGCGCAGACGCTCTCGTTGGCATCGCAGCCAGTCCAGGCGCAGCGCAAGCCAGTGTATTCCGATCAGCGATGGCCCTACGTACCGAAGAGAACCAGGTATTCGCAATGGCCAGTTTCCTCTTGGGGCCAAACTATGCAGGGCAGGAGAACCGGGAAGACTATCTGGGACAATCGGCCCTCCTGGCGCCGATTTCGTTGAGCGCCAAGGGCGACGGTGTCCTGGTCCAAGCCGGCACCAACCGCACTGAAAGCCTGATCGCTTCCGAGCTGGATGGTCAGGCCTTGAACAACCTCCGGGAAACCAGCCGCTTCCGTCCGCGAAACCAAATGAACTTGGGCAGCCATGGGATGGATCTGGCCAATTTCTATCAAGAAGGGCTGACCATCGAGCAGATTGTTGCCCAGACCGTCGCTGCATCAGAGCTCCCCGAGCCAGAGTTACCAGTCGAACCACTTCCAGACCTGGATGTCGATGATACGGAAGATCTGGCTGAGCCCATTCTACAGCCTGAGGAATTGGAGGCAGAAATGGATCTAGCCTCAGTCCCAGAAGCACTGTCACTGACAGGCTTCCAGGACAATGAGGAAGAGACTCTGGCTGAATAATACACTCTATGGCTGATCCCGAAATCACGCCGTGCCAGGATCCTAGCCTGGCCCTTGATATACTGGTCGAGGCATCCCGCGCCCACCTGCGCGACTGGCCCAGCCGCTATCCAGAGCATCGGCCAATGGGCTACCTTTGCAGTTACGTGCCCGAAGAGATCATCCACGCCGGGGGCTTTGCACCAGTGCGCGTTCGGGGAACTACCAGACCGCTGCGCCAGGTGGAGGCCCACCTCCAGTCTTTCACCTGCGCCCTCTGCCGCAGTAGTCTCGACCAGGCGCTTGACGGCGAGCTAGAGTTCTTGGCAGGAGTGGTCTTTGCCCATTCCTGCGATGCCATGCAAGCCTTGGCCGACCTATGGCAGATGAACACGCCCCAGAAATATTATGTAGATATAGTCATGCAACCGACCAACATGGGCAATGCTTCTGCTCGCTCGTACCTCATCGCCGAGCTGTACCAATTCCGCGAGCGGCTGGCCGCTTTTGTTGGGCATGCAATCACAAACGACGATCTGCGGGCCAGCATCGCCCTTTATAACGAGACACGACGCCTGGTACAAGCACTGTTGCCGCTACGCGATCGCACGAGTTCGCCGCACTTTTTCGCCGTCCTGGATGCGGGCCAATCCATGCCGCGCGAGAGATTCAACCCCTTGCTGGCAGAGTTGCTGGAAACACTGGAGAGCGTTCCACCAGACTCAGAGAGGCCACAGATCTTTCTCACGGGGGCCGTGCTCGATGAGCCACGCCTTCTGGACCTCGTCCAGGATTTGGGAGGCCGGGTAGCGGGAGATGATCTGTGCAGTGGTTCACGCCACTTCCACGACCGGGTGGGCGATGGCGATCCAATCTTGGCCATGGCCGAGTACTATCTCCTCAGACCTCCCTGTCCCACCAAGTTTCACCCCCTCTACGACCCAGGCCGCAGACTCTTGGATCAGGTCCGGCTCGTGCACGCCCAGGGGGTGGTGTTCGTCCTGGAGAAATTCTGCGAGCCCCACGCCTTTGACTACGCCCTGACTATTCCAGCGCTCGACAAAGCAGGGATACCCCACCTCCTACTGGAGATGGAGCAGACGCCAAGTCTGGAAGCCCTCCGAACCCGTCTCCAGGCATTCTTTGAGATTTTGTAGCCGGGAGGCAGCAACCCTGGCTCGCGGCTGGCGTATAGCCAAGGAGCCCATTTCTGCATTGCAGATTTGGGTCAACGTACTGTCTGTGCTATACTGACGCCTATGACGAACATACCTTTGGAACAACCATACAAACCTGAGTTTGTTGAAGCCCAGCTCAAGGAATCCGGAAGCTGGCGCGCTGTGAGGCGTGTGCTTGAGATCCTCAGTGTGCTGCTCACGAGCTTCTTGTGGCGCGCGATCGACCGCTGGTCCTGGACCTACCGCCAGGGCGAGACGATCGAGGACCGCCAGCGGCGCCGTGCCGAATGGTTACTCGGCCGCATTATTTGGCTGGGGCCAACCTTTGTCAAGGTGGGACAAACCCTCAGTACACGACCCGATCTGCTGCCCCTATCCTATATCCAGGTGCTGAGCAAACTTCAGGACCAGATTCCATCCTTTCCGAACGAGATCGCCTTTGCCTGCATCGAAGAAGAGCTAGGCTGGAAGCCGTGGACTCTGTATGACCAAATGGACCTGGAACCCTTTGCTGCCGCCAGCCTGGGCCAGGTATACTATGCCGTCACCCACGCAGGCGAGGAAGTGGCTGTGAAGGTCCAACGCCCCGACCTGTTACAGGTCATCAGCCTGGATCTAGCCCTGATACGTCGTCTGGCTACCATCGTTGAACGTTATCCAAAGCTGAGTCGGGGCCAGCCCTGGGTCAGCATCGTGGACGAGTTCGGGAGCAAGCTCTTTGAGGAACTGGACTATGTCCATGAAGCGCATCTCACAGAGCGGTTCAAGATCAACGTGGAACAAGTGCCCGGAGTCTATGCCCCCAGCGTCTACTGGGATCTCACCAGCCGGCGGGTACTTACCACTGAGCTGATCCGTGGGATCAAGATCACCGAGAAAGAGAAACTTGAAGCGGCAGAAGTTGACATTCCTTTTCTGCTTAGCCAAGGTGTGCGGGCGAATCTAAAGCAGCTCTTCGAACACGGCCTCTTCCATGCAGATCCACACCCAGGCAACCTTCTGGTCCGTCCCGAAGATGGCACCCTCGTGTTTATCGACTTTGGGATGATGGGCATCATTCAACCCGAGCAAAAGCTGCGCATCCTCGAAATCTTTATCGATGTCGTCAATCAGCGCCCAGAAAACCTGAAGGATAATCTGATTGCCCTCGGCTGCCTGAGACCCGACGCTCGCTGGGACGAGTTGGTACCCATCGCCAATGATCTTTTCAGAGCCCTGTTTGGCTCGGCGGATCGCCAGCATACCTTCCAGGATGTCACCAACAGTTTTGCTCCCTTGGTATACGAGTACGAGTTCCGCATCCCGGTAGACTTTGCCTATATTGTGCGGGCCATCATGACCCTCGAGGGCATCAGTCTACAACTGGCGCCCGACTTTGACATCTTTGCTGTGTCCGCACCCTATGCAGCCCGGATGATGTTGACCTTTCCCGATCCCAGCCTGCGCAAGCGCCTGCTGGACGAACTGCTGACCGAGGATGGGACAGTAGACTGGAAACGGCTTGACGATCTGGCGGCACTGGCAGCACACGACACCAGCTTTCGCCTTGAGACCGAGGGATTGGTCGAACCGGCGCTGGACATGATACTGTCGCCCGAGGGTGCAGGACTGCGAAAAGCGCTCATCGCCGATCTAATACACGCCCCAGAAAAGTCGTCTGACAGGATCGAAGGCCTGGCGCCATTGCTGACGACAGACCCCTCCTTCTCCGGTCGCGATATCATGGACCGGATGGTGTCCTTTCTCCTGTCACCAGAGGGCGAGGAGACGCGCATGCAACTGGCTGCTGGACTGCGGGCCAACGGCAACGGAGGATTTGATCTTGTGCGCATCATGGAGCTGGTCGGAATGGCTGGACGGCTGCACCCAGAATTCAATGCCAGGACGCTGGCCCGTTCGCTGGGCGGTTACCTCTTTTCTGAGAAAGGGAAACCAGCCCGCAACCAACTGGTGGAGGCCGGCGCAATAAAGCTGCTGGACGGCATCGCCGGGCAGCTGAACCGGCTAGCGCGGCCAGCAGCCACCTCCCCTCGCAAAGTCGTACTCACAAAGAACGAATAGCCGGCTCGCCAGACATCCCTGTGGGGGTGCGACACTGGCGTTTGCCTATCCCCAGTTCAAGGCCGGCGAGTTCGGCGGCGAGTTTTCGATGGGGAACGTGGACGACTATAAAGTTGGGGCCCGTGTTCTCAATCACAGGGGCAAGTTCTTCCTGTTACGCACCGCAGATGGATTCAAGGCCCTGTATCAAGTCTGTACCCATCTGGGCTGCCTGGACCGCGAAATGGATGGCGGTTATGCTTACCCCTGTCACGGTTCCTTCTTCTCCCCTGACGGGAGACCATCACCGGTGGCCGGCCCGCCACCGCTGCGCCTGCCTGGGGCGCCCTGTTGAGTACGCAGGAGATAGAGGACGCCATCGCGTTCCCAAGATCAAGACAGTAGTCACTCGGTATCCGAGCTGAGTCAACGAAGGCTTCAGCCGCGGGAAATCCCCAATGCTGCAGCCTTCTGTGTTGGACGGAGGAGAGCGGAAGTGCTGTGGGTTGAAAGGACAGTGTGTGAGAATTCTACTTGCTAGCCCAGAGTCGCACGTGTGGAACTCACGGGCTCACATTCACATGGGGTTGGGCTACCTGGCCGGTTCGCTGCTAGAAGCCGGCTTCACCAACCTGACCCTCCACGACGACGCCGTCGAAACAGAGAACATTGCCGAGGCGCTGCAGCGCGCCACCGCGGAGGGCGAGCCCTATGACATCGTGGGCATTTCCAGCCCCACCCCCCTCATCAACGAGGCTTGGGATGCGGCCCGCCAGGCCAAGGAGGCGGGGGCCATCACCGTTCTCGGCGGACCCCACCTGACCCTCATGCCAGATGAATCAGCCCACAGGCCAGAGGTGGACCTGGTGGTCCGCGGCGAGGCAGAAGACACGCTCGTCGAGATCGTGAAACAGTTGGCGAACTGCAATCTGCAACTCACCGCCTGCAACCTGCGATCGATACTCGGGTTAACCTGGCGAAACGGGGATGGTCAGATAGTCCACAACCCGGCAAGGCCGCTGCGCGATGACCTGGACAATATCCCCTTTCCCGCTCACCAAATGTACAAAATGGAGCGCTATACCAACCTGCAGCCCCTGACAGATGGACTGGATCCCAACGCCCGGGCCTATACCATCGTCACCAGCCGCGGGTGCCCGTTCACCTGTACGTTCTGCTCCAAGCCGATCACGGGCGACACCTGGCGACCCCGCTCGGTGGAGAATGTGGTGGCCGAGTGGCGCTGGTTGGTGCAGGATCTGGGGGCCACCGAGATCGGCATTACCGACGATATCTGGAACCGGGATCTCGATCGGGCCAAGAACCTGTGCCGGGCGCTGATCCGCGAAGGGTTGAATACCACACCCTGGGTCACCGTCCACGGCATGAAAGTCAACTATGCGGATCCTGAGCTTTTCGAGCTGATGAAGGCCGCCGGCGCAAAGCGGGTGGGCTTTGGCGTAGAGAGCGGCGACGAGTATATCCTCTCCCGTGTCGTGCGCAAGGGGCAAACCCTGGCACAGACCCGCAATGCCTTCAAGTGGGCCAAAGCTGCCGGACTGCAGACCATGGGCTTCTTTGTCTTTGGCATGCCAGAAGAGACCGAAGAGACCATGGAAAAGACGACCAAATTGGCACTGGAACTGAGATCCAGACCTGGCCAATTTCATGATCGCCGCCCCTTATCCAGGCACGCAGCTCTACGATCTGCTGGAAAAGGAGGGCAACATCTTTAGCCATGACTGGACGGACTATGCCATCCACACCGACCAGGCCAAGTTCGAGATCGGTGACCTGAAGGCAGATCTTGTGGAGCGCAAGTGGCGCGAGGCCTACCGCCGCTTCTACTGGCGGCCAAAGCGGTTGATCAGGCGGTTGGCGATGCCCGACACCTGGCGGCATCTGCCCGCCCGCCTGCGAGATGCCCACCGTTTCTTTGTTGGCGGCAAGGGTACAAAGGGTGCCTCCAAGACGGCAGCTTGAATGCAAGCTGCGTCCGAGCCTGCAACCGGGCCCCACTCTCACCACAGGCAAGGTGAGAAGAAGGATCAAAGAGGCATGTGCAAGGAGGATCAACGATGAAGCGGGACAGTGTGATCCGCGCCAGCGAGATCGGCCAATACCGCTACTGCGCCCGGGCCTGGTGGTTGGGTCAGGTGATGGGCTACCAGTCCACGAATGTGGAGGCGATGCGCCGGGGCGAAGACCAGCACCGCGCTCACGGGCGCGGCGTGGTACGATACCACAGGTTGCGCTGGCTGGCCTTGGCTCTGCTCGGGTTGGCTGGAGCGGCCTTGGTGGCATGGTTGCTCCTGAGCTTGGGGCCATAAGATGGCCATCTGGTTCCTCCTGGCTGCCTTGGTCACGGGTGGGCTGGGCATCTGGCTGCTACTGCGTGCAAGGTTCGCCCGCCAGGAGACCGGCCTGCCTTTGGGTCGTGTGGCCTACGTAGACACCGGTGCCTGGAACCGCTGTGAGCGGCCCCTATTCTCCGATCAGTACCGCTTGACCGGCCGGCCGGACTATCTGGTACAAGGTTCGAAAGGCATGATCCCGGTGGAGGTAAAATCCAGTGCCGCCCCCGGAAGACCGTATGCGGCGCATGTGCTACAGCTGGCGGCTTACTGCCTGCTGGTTGAGGAGCAGGAAGGTCAGGCGCCCCCATACGGTATCATCAAGTACCGCGATCGCACTTTCGAAGTTGAGTTCAGCCCTGGCCTCCGCACCGAACTGCTGGACACCCTCGACGCCATGCGCTGGGATTTGGGCGCCCGAGAGGTCGACCGGGATCACAGAGAGGCTGGACGCTGCCAGGCCTGCGGCTACCGTGAACGCTGCGATCAGCGACTGGCCTAAGGCTCCCATTGGCTGTTGCAGCACCCCATGCTTGGCCCAGAGTGGACCGAGCTCACCTGCAGTGGCCTCCAATCACCTTGTAGACGCTGCCGGGTTCGAGGTCATCAGGCATCCTGAACTTGAAGACTGGTACAATCCAGCTTCAGGCTGGTGAGCTGTCCCCCATCCTTTCTGGGCACTCGATCAGGAATTGACGCAGCGTGAGAAGTGTGCTAAGATCGACTCAGCCCCGGCCATCGCGGGGTAGCATTAGTCTCAAAGAACGCGGCTGTCCGCCATCGTGGGGTAGAACCCTGCAGTCTCGCCCCGAGGAGAAAAGCAACAGCGTGTCAGAAGAATCCAAAGAACGGCTGCAAAAAGTCCTGGCCCATGCTGGGATTGCTTCACGTCGCGAAGCCGAGGGTCTGATCCAGCAGGGCCGGGTAACCGTCAACGGCCAGACCGTGACCCAGATGGGCACAAAAGTGGACCCAGGTCGCGACGAGATCTGGGTTGATGGCCAACGTATCCAAGTCGCGTCCCAAATGATATACGTCATGCTTAGCAAACCGTCGGGCACCCTATCGGTCATGGAAGATGATCGAGGCCGCCCCGCACTTGGAGACCTGATACAGGTACCCACGCGGATGTACCCCGTGGGACGTCTGGATATTGACAGTGAAGGACTTGTCCTGCTGACCAATGATGGCGAGCTGGCCAATCTGCTCACCCATCCTCGGTACCAACATGAGAGAGAATACCGTGTGCTGGTCAATGGACGTCCATCGAAGAAGACGCTCGGCGCCTGGCAGCGGGGCGTCATGCTCGATGGAAAACTCACGGCGCCAGCCAGGGTGGATGCCATCCGCCAGGAGAAAGACTCGACGTGGCTCAGGATCGTGATGCGCGAGGGACGCAAACGCCAGATCCGGAGCGTGGCGTCACTGCTCGGCCACCCGGTGCGACAACTGAAACGAGTGCGGATGGGACCGCTGTACCTAGGCCAATTGGAAGTCGGGCAGTGGCGCTATCTAACAAGCAAGGAGATTAGCGACTTGGAGGCGCTCAAGCGGCTACCCACCAAAGGCAAAACTCGAAAGCCACGAGGTCACGGCCACACCCGTTGAAGGCGCTCTGCCGACGCCGCAGCAGCGCCAAGCGCAGCAAGGAGCCAGACAGTGACGCAACCTTTGACCATCGCCATCGATGGGCCAGCAGCATCCGGCAAGAGTACGATCGGCAGGCTGCTGGCCGATCACCTGAATTTCGTTTACTTTGATACAGGGGCGATGTATCGCGCCGTGACAAATGCCGCTTTGGACCGGGGGGTGCCCATTGAAGATGAGGCCGGCGTCACGGCACTGGCGGAGAAATTGGCCATCGATATCCTGCTGCCGACTGTGGATGATGGCCGCCAGTACACCGTGCTGGCCGACGGCGACGACGTGACGTGGGCGATCCGGCGGCCGGATGTGGACCGTGGAGTATCGCCGGTGTCGGCCTACGCTGGCGTCCGAGCGGCACTGACTGCCCAGCAGCGCCGTATCGGCCAAAGGGGCCGGATTGTGATGGTTGGCCGCGATATCGGCACAGTCGTGTTACCGGATGCCGATCTCAAGATCTATCTGGACGCCACGGTGCAGGAGCGTGCCTGGCGCCGCTATCAAGAAGAGGTGTCGAGAAAAGAACCAGTCGACTATGATGCCGTCTTGGCCTCAATGCGGCGGAGGGACAAGATCGACAGCAGACGTATTCTTGCGCCGCTGCAAATCGCTGACGATGCTGTCGTCTTGGACACCACAGGCAAGGACGTACACCAAGTCTTGGAAAAAGTCTTGAGTCTGGTTGAGGGCTGGAACAGAGGCCAGTGACCAGGTAGCATAGCAACCCTGCGCCTGGGACCTTACATTACCCAGGCGTTTTTGGCAGGGAGAGGTCAGGTGGTCAAAGTACCAGGAGGCGTCATTTCCTGTGTGGAGCCAGGCAGCCTTGGCGAAGCGGCGGAGCTTCGACCAGGCGATCGCCTGGTGTCCATCAACGATCACCTGCTACGCGACATCATCGACGTACAGTTCTATGGCGCAGAGGAATGGCTGAGGCTGCTCTTTGAGCGGGACGGACATCAAACGGTGGTCGAAATACAACGGGACTATGACGATGCGCTGGGCCTCTCCTTTGAGAATCCAACCTTTGACGTGGACATACGGCGTTGCGCCAACAACTGCGACTTTTGTTTCGTCAAGCAGAATGCCAGGGGCATGCGTCGCTCGCTATATGTCAAGGACGACGATTATCGCTATTCCTTCCTGTTTGGCAATTTCGTGACGCTAAGCAACCTTGGGGAGGAGGATTGGCAGCGGCTGGATGAGCAGCGGATCAGCCCCCTGTATGTGTCGGTCCACGCCAGTGACCTCGCTCTCCGAAGGCGGTTCCTAGGCCGCAAATCCGCACCTGACGTGCTGACGCAATTGCGGCGCCTGGCTGACCTGGGCATCGAGGCCCACACCCAGGTTGTACTGGTCCCTGGACTAAACGATGGGGACCACCTGGCTGAGACGATCGCCGACCTGTCCAGCCTCTATCAGGAGCCCGTCACCTCGGTAGTCGTCGTACCCATCGGCTTGACCAAGTATCACCGGGGGCAGTGCAGTACCTATACGACGGATCAGTCAAGGGCGGTACTGGACCAAGTGGAGGTCTGGCAAGCACAGAGCCGGGCGGAACGAGGGATCACTTTTGTCCATGCGTCGGACGAGTGGTACTTGGTGGCTGGCCGAGAGGTACCTCCCGCAGACACGTATGACGGCTTCCCACAGGTAGAAAACGGCGTCGGCATGGTAAGACAATTGCTTGATGAGGCGGTAGCTTTTCAAGCGTCCTCCAGCTCTGCCTTACGCCTCAAATCGGCAACGCTTGTCTGCGGGACACTCATCGCGCCGGTGTGGGCCCAGTTGGTGAAAGAACTAAACGCCGTGGCCGGCGCGCATTTGCAGTTGGTTCCGGTGACCAACCAGTTCTTTGGTCCGGTGACCACTGTGTCCGGCCTGCTGACGGGCAAAGATGTGGTCACAGCGTTGAGGGATCGGCCTCTAGGCGAGGTCATCCTACTGCCCCGTGCGATGTTCACGGGGCACTATGGCGCCGGGGCTGCTCCCCCGGATACGACACTGGATGACATGCACATCAGCGACATCGGCCAGCAGATCAGCTTGGTGGAGCCCGCCGCGCAGGTGAGAATGGCAGGGACACTTACGGAGGTCCTCTCAGCCCTCAGTCACCACGCCGGCTACTAGTCTTTGGCTGGGCACCGCCACGGCCTGCACTGGGCAAAGCTAGAACCGACAAAGGCTCGTGCTCTCTCCTATGAGAACACGAGCCTTTCAACCTTTGCGAACAGTCGCCTCTGGAGGCGAGAGGCCCTACCCGACCGTAACGATGGGCAAATCGCGCATTGTAACCAGGCCAGGCGCCGACTCTATCACCCGGCGGACCGCGTTCACGGCAATGGCCACGGTGGCAATATCGCCATTGGTACCCTTGAGCTTGACCTCGAGATCCGGAACTCCCGTGAGCTGGATCGTATCCCCATCCTCCCCAGCATCCAGCGCAGCGATGAAGGTGAGGGTCATGAACACGCCATCCTGAGTGTACCCACGGGCCACCTGTTTGAGTCCCCTCACCTGTCCGGGCTGCACCTCAAAAAAGCCTGTCTTGACCAACCGATCGGCCACCACAGGCTCTACGTCCGATTCGTAGCGCACCAGTGTCTTGCCAAGTGTGTCAAAGACCATGTCGACAGACTCAGGCAACCCAACGTGGCCCATGCGGCCTGCTGCCATCCTGGCATTGAAATCATCCACCGTCAGCCCAGAGCCGATCTTGGCCTGAAAGGGCCCGCGCCGGGTTGACGCATTGATGACTCGCATCACCTCGACACTGTCCACACGCTGGCAAATAGCCGTCAGGGACAGAGGCAACGCATCCATGATGAAACCAGGGTTGACACCGGTACCCAACACCGTCTTGCCAACACGTCTGGCCACAGCATCTACCTCGGCAGCCTCTTCCGGATGGGCAAGCCAAGGAAAGGAAAGCTCCTCAGCGGTCGAGACGACGTCCAGTCCTGCCTCCAATATCTCGACGACTTGGGCCTTGAAAAGGTCAAAATAGGAACTAGTCGTATGAAGCACGACATCCGCTTCTGTGCCGGCCATAGCCTGCGCCAGATTCGCTGACACGGGAAAGCCCAGGGGCGCCTCCAGGCCAACGACCTCACCTACATCGCGGCCTATCTTGGCCGGGTCGATGTCTACTCCCGCAACCAGCTCCAGACCCTCTCGTTCCACCACGTGACGCGCCACGGCGCCCCCTATGGGTCCAAGCCCATACTGTATCACTCTCACGACGTCTGACATCTTTCCTCCAAAATGTAATTAGGTTTCTGACAACAACAAAGAGGCTATAGGTATGGCTTTATCCGGCGCGCCGCCCGGCGACAAGCATCAGCAATTAGGTCAATGTCCGATTCAGTATGGGCAGTCGACACGCTGCCGTGACCGCGCAACACGAACACGTCATTCAAGAGCAAAGCCAGATCCAGGACTTCATGGCCTAAGGCAATATCACATACAGACGGATCAAACCAATCGGCTGGCCCGTTAAGCTGGGCATCTTCCTCAAAGGGAAAATGGAGGTAAAACATCGAGCTACCGGGCAGCACGGCGCTCCCGTTGCCCATGCAGCGGGCATAGATCCCCTCCTCAACAAATGCATTTTCCAAGGTATCACGAAGCTTTTCGCCCAACACCGCCAGCCGGGAATAGACCTCTTGTTCGTGAGCAACCAGGTAGCTCAAGCATACCCTGGCAGCCAGCAGCGAAGCCGGATGGGCAGAGTAGGTGCCGCCAGAGAATTTGACCCTTCTACCGCCTTCGCGTCCCGCCAGCCCCATGACATCGGCCCTGCCCGTGACGGCAGATACGGGCATGCCGCCGCCGATAATCTTGCCAAAGGTGGACAGGTCGGGCTGGATGCCATACATTCCTCCCATGCTGCCCGCACGAAAGCGAAACCCAGAGATCACTTCATCAAGGATCAGCATCACGCCATATTGTTCGGTCAGTTCTCGGGCAATCTGCAGATATTCGGGCGTGGCCGATACAAAACCACCGATGCCGAGGAAGGGCTCGACAATAAAGCACGCCAGCCCATCGCCATACTCCCGAAAGTGAGCGCGCAACATCTCGGGATCATTAAAGCTGGTCACAACAACCTTGTCGGTTACTGCAACGGGCACACCGTCGGATTCCACCTTTTTGAATCCACTGGCATTCTCCGCCGAGAAGCCGATGCCCTTGAGCGCCCAAGGCTGTGCGCCATGCCAGCCGCCGCCCACCTTCATCACCATCGTGCGCCCGGTGAAAGCACGGGACAGCATGATGGCATACATGGTGGCCAGAGCGCCACTGGTAGTAAAGCGTACCCGCTGCGCGCCGGTCTGCTGGCAGAGAATCTCGGCAACCTCTATTTGTAGGCGATCGGTGAAACCGGTCTGCAAGCCCAAGCCGCCCTCAAGCGCACGGGCCACTGCCGAGGTGACCACCTTGGGGTTGTGTCCTAGAATATTGGCAAAGTGCCCCTGCCACAGATCGAGGATGTGGTGCCCGTCCTCATCCGTGACCCAGGCTCCTTGTGCAGCAGCAATGCGAGGAGGGAAAGGCCACATGAGCCGCAGCGCATGGCTCCCACCATCGACCTGATAGCGTTCAGCTTTTTCGTTCAGTGCTCTGGATTCTGGCGAGTACCGCTTGTAGGCCTCTTCAAGCTCAGCCAGCAGGGGGGTATAGTCCCTTGTCTTCATGATCTCCTCCCTATGCAACTCTGCACACAGTGCCGATTGTAGCCCATTTCTCAGAATTGTGCAACAGCGCGGTGTTCCTGGGCTAGTCTGACACCGCCCCGGTCATATTTCGCCCAAGCGCCATCGAACTGCAGGTACCTCTCCACCGATCGACAAGGGTGCTAGGCTGTCATTCCACGCTGGTTATCGTCCCAGCACTCTGCCTGCCCGTGCCCGGGTGTGGACGCCGTCACGGAGCACCAATTCACCATTGACAATGACGTGCCCTATGCCTACAGGGTACTGATGAGGTGCCTCGTAGGTCGCCTGGTCGGCCACGGTATCTGGATCCAGAATCACCAGATCGGCCTTGTAGCCTTTCTTCACCAGGCCACGATCCGGCCACCTGAGCTTCTGCGCCGGGAAGCCGCTCATCTTCCAGATGGCTTCTTCCAACGAAATCACGCCCTGCTCGCGGACGTAATGACCCAGCACGCGGGGGTAGGTACCGTAGCTACGCGGATGGGGCTTGCCTTTGGATAGAGGCCCCTCGGTAGCATGGCCAGAGGCGTCAGTGCCGATCATCATGGCCGGATGGCGCAGTTCTGCCTTGCGGTCATCCTCGGACATCATAAAGAGGATCATGCTGACGTCCAATTCCGTCTCCAGCAGCGCATCGTAGACCCAGTCGAGGGGTGATTTGCCAGCTTCTGCGGCCAGATCGGAGACGTATCGACCTTCGTATTCCCGCACCTTCGGGGAGGAGCTGATGAACACCTTGTCCCCCTCGGCAATGCGAAAGAAGCCCGTGGACCGCATATCATCCGACATCTTTTGGCGCGCTTCTGGCTCGGCCAAGCGCTTCAAGACGACCTCCTTGCCCCCTGCCTGCGCCCACTCTGGAAGTGCAGCCATCAGGCCGGTGGCGCCAGCCAGATAGGGATACATGTCGGCGGTGACGTCTAGGCCCTCAGCCTGCGCTTGATCAATCATCTCCAGGCCTTGAGCCGACTTTTCCCAATTTTCGCGTCTAGCGGCCTTGTAGTGGCTGATCTGCACCGAGGCGCCCGTCTCCCGGCCAACGCGGATGGCCTCGGCGATGGATTCCAGCAGCATATCGCCTTCGTCCCTGAGGTGGCTAAAGTAGAAACCGTCTCTCTCACCGGCCGGCCGGGTGACGGCAACCACTTCTTCCGTAGAGGCATACGATCCCGGCGGGTAGACGAGGCCGGTGCTGACGCCGATAGCGCCCTCATCCATCGCCCTGGCGACCTCGGCCTGCATTCGTACGATCTCCTCCTCATTCGCCGGGTCAGCACTGAATGCTACCACCGCCGATCGCACCATCCCTTGCCCGACTAACGGCACCACGTTGACCGAGGTGCCAATCCGTCTCAAGTAGTCCAGGTAGCTGCCAAAGGTAGACCACTCGTCCCACGGCAAGGGCATGTCCTCACTCTCCATCATGGCCAGCACCTGCTCGCGGGTCTCGGCCAGCAGCGGGGCTGGCGAAGCCCCGCACTGCCCGACGACGACGGTGGTAATGCCCTGATGCACCAGACTATCCGCCGTCGGACCAATGGGCAGGGTAAAGTCAGCGTGCGAGTGCATGTCCACGAACCCTGGGGTTACCGCGCACCCAGAAGCGTCAATCACTTCCCCGGCCTCTGCGCCCTCCAGGTGGCCGATCTCAACGATACGATCGCGCTCTATGGCTACGTCCGCCGGGTACCGAGGCGCACCAGAACCATCCGCAACCAGGCCATTCTTAATCAGAATATCAAGCATTTTCTCCTCCTTGAGTCTTCGTTGCAGTCACCAGGTTGTCTCGCCCTTCTATACTGTTCGAAATCAATCCATTTGGCGTGGATCGAGCGCATCACGCAGCCCGTCCCCGAACAGGTTGAAGGCCAACACAGTGAGGAAAATCATGATTCCGGGGAAAATTGAGATGTGAGGGTACAGCGTGATGTAGGCCCGACCATCAGCCAGGGTGCCACCCCAGGACGGGTTCGGGGGCTGGATGCCCAAGCCAAGGAACGAGAGCGCGGACTCGAGGATGATGATCGAGCCGATACCCAACGTGGCCAGCACGATGACCGGCGCCAGCACATTGGGTAGCAAGTGGCGCAGAATGATGCGCGAGTCCTTCACGCCCAACGCCCGGGCTGCCACGATGAATTCCTTCTCCTTCAGGCTCAGGACGTCGGCACGAACCACCCGGGCATAGGTGGCCCAGGTAGTGACGCCAATGACGATCAGGGTGGTGGTCAAGCTGGGGCCCAGGACCGCAGCCAGCATGATGAGCAGCGCAATGAGGGGGAAAGCCATCAGCGTGTCTGTCAGGCGCATCAGGGACGAGTCAACCCGGCCGCCGAAATAGCCAGCCGTGACACCGACAGCCACACCGATAACAATGGCCACAGCGCTGGCCACTAGACCGACCGTCAACGCCACCCGCGAGCCATAGATGACGCGGCTCAGTAGATCACGCCCTACGTGGTCCCAGCCCATCGGGTGCTCCCGGGATGGCGCGACACCGCGCATGCCTGAAACGATCTCGAGCGGGTCGTAGGGTGAGAGGTAGTCGGCGAAAACCGCCATCAAGATCACGAGGATAATGAAGGCCAAGCCGACCAGGGCTGCTCGGTTGGCTCGGAAACGACGCCATGACTGCCGGACCTCCGACCTATGAACGTATCCACCATCCAGCTCCGCCACTTGCCGATCATCTGCCATGTGTTCTACCCTTGTCCAGTCTCAGGCTATTCAATGCGTATGCGCGGGTCGACGAAGGCATAGACCAGGTCGGTCAGCAGATTCACCACGACGACAATCACAGCCAGCAGAAAGACGATGGACTGCACGACCTGGTAATCGAGGCGGAACACCGAGTCGGTGAATAACCGGCCTATCCCCGGGATGGCAAACACCGTCTCAACGACAATGGTGCCGCTGAGGATAAAGGCGACCTGAAGCCCGATAACAGTCACCACCGGCAGCAGCGCGTTGCGCACCGCGTGCTGCACAATGACGGCATTCTCGGCCAGGCCCTTGGCCCGAGCCGTACGCACGTAATCCTCCTGCAACACCTCGATGGTGCCACTGCGCATCACGCGCGTGAGCGTGGCCGTCTGGGCGGTGACCAGCACGATGACCGGTAGGATATAGCCCTTGGCAGACCGGAGGCCAAACGGGGGCACCAGGCCCAGCATGAGGGAGAAGACGACGATCAACATCAAGCTGATCCAGAAATTCGGCAGGGCCACGCCTATGGTGGATCCGACGGTGGCCGAATAGTCAAAGAGCGAGTTGCGTTTCACTCCGGCCACAATCCCGGCCGGGATGGCGATCGCTAGCGAAACCGCTAGCGCTATGAGGTTCAACTTGAGCGTCACCGGTATGGCTTCGAAGATCATATCTCGCACCGGAACGCCAGTTCGAATCAGCGAATCGCCAAAATCCCCCCGAAACATGTTGAACAGCCACACTAGGTACTGCTCGTGATAGGGTTTGTCGAGACCCCATTTGTGCCGGATGGCCTCCATCTGATCCTGGCTGATGCGGACGGCTCCCTCTCCCAGCAGGAGATAGACCGGGTCGCCAGGCAGCAGGCGCATGATCGCAAAAGTCGCCAGGCTGATCAAAAAGATGACGACCAGCCCTTGAAGCAAACGGACGGTCAGGTATCGGCTCATATAGCCACCACTCCCTACTCCAGTACACGCCCCAAGTTTAGGGGCGACCAGCAACTGGTCGCCCCTACCAGCACTCTGTCAGACTGACTGCGATGTGTATGCTCCAGGATCGCTGGGATACCGATGGACTGTATTCACCGAGGATCACGCCTTCTCAGTGATTTCAGCACGTTCGGGGCCCCTGCGATCCCGGAGTTGTCTGCCCGGACTACTCCTCAAGGGACCACTGCCATGCCGTGGCAAAGACCTCAGTTCCAAAGAGCGCGTTCTCTGGCACACCCTTGACCTTGGCGCTGAACATATTGTACCAGTCGTCGATCTGCAGGTACAGCACCGGGACATCTTCCACAAAGATCTCCTGGATCTCGTCGTAGATGGGCTTGCGCTGCTCCGGATCGGCGATCTGGACCCCCTGCTCGATCAGCTCATCCATCCTTGGGTTGCTGTAGCAGGTAAAGTTGTTGCCGCCGTCGCTGTGGAGCGTCGCGAAAGGATCTGGATCGATGTCACCATAGGTCCAGTTAAAGAGAGAGGCATCCATCGTGCATTCGCGCATCCCCTCCAGGATGGAGGCGACAGGCGCTTCCTCGATCTCCACTTCGACACCCACCTTGGCCAGGTATTGCTGCGCGACCTCGGCTATCGGTCGGCGGGCCTGGTCGCCGGTGATCACAGTGATGGTGAAGGACAGCCTGACCCCATCCTTCTCGCGGATGCCGTCGCCATCCTCGTCCACCCACCCAGCCTCGTCCAGAAGGGCGTTGGCCGCATCCGGGTCGTAGGGGTACTGCTTGAGGTTCTCGTTGTAGTAGAAGTCGAACTTGGGGGACAGGTTCGAGTGGGCGACCTTGGCCGCGCCGCTCCAGATGTCATCGATGATCTGCTGGCGGTCGAGGGCCATCAACATGGCCTGGCGCACCTCTTTCTCTGCAAGCTGTGGCAGGCTGGTGTTGAGCGGGAAGTGCTTGATCGACCCACCGGGTGTCACAACGGCATTATAGGCGGGATCCTGGGCCAGGCGCAGGTTGTCCTCCGTCAGCAGTGGCCAGACGGCCACATGCGCGTCGCCCGTTTCGAGGGCAATGGTGCGCACCGATGGCTCGGGCACAATGTCCTCGCGGAGTTCGTCGAGAATGGGTCGGCCGCGGAAGTGATCGTCGAAAGCCTCCAGCAACGTGAACTCGGCCGGCCGCCACTCCTTGAGCTTGAAGGGACCCGTACCGATGGGGGCCGTCTTGTAGGTGTCCTCACCCACCTCCTGGTGGTACGCGGACTGAACAATGCGGGTCGTGGCCCCGTTCACCAAAAAGGCCGCATTCACCTCGTCCATATTGACGACCACCGTATAGTCGTCCGGCGTGTCAATGCTCCCGACGCCCAGAAAATTGCCGATGATCGAGGACGCGTTCTCGGGGTCACGGTAAAAGTCGTACGTGTACTTGACGTCTTTGGCCGTGAATTCGGTGCCGTCGTGGAACTTGACCCCCTCACGCAACTTGAAGGTATAGGTCAGGCCATCGTCCGAGAGCTCGTACGATTCGGCCAGAACCGGCTGGAGCTCTCCCCACGGGTCCAGCTCCAGCAACGCATTGTGGATGTTGATGATCATCACATAGTGCACGTCCGGCCCGGCGTCGTCAGGGCTCAGACCAGCAACTTCCTGATGGCCCATGAGGACGACCGTGCCGCCCTGGCCAGGTTCCTCGGCCTTGGGTGCTTCGGTCGGCTCAGGGGCTGGCGCTTCGGTCGGCTCGGGAGCGGCAGCCTCTTTCGTCGGCTCAGCAGCCGCCGGTGCAGCCGTGGCCTCGGCGGGCGCTGGGGTTGCCTGGGGTGCGCAGGCCCCCAGCACAAGGATGGCTATGATCAGCATGGAAAGAACGATTGACCCTCTTCTGTGACTCATTTCTTCCTCCTTTTCCTTTCTCTCTGGAAGGGGGCAGCACAACGAACCTGTTGGGCGCTGCATGGCCTCATGACATGGACTAGGAATCCTTCGATAGGCACCTCCTCATGAAAAGGTAGTTGGCTGGCGCAGACACAGTGTGGGAGAGCCATGGCCTGAACCAGACCTTGGTGCTGTGCGCCCGTACCCGGCCAACGAGGGCATTTGGCAACTGGACATTACTCATGAGGGTCTGATCATCCACCACGATAGGGCTCGTCCTTTGCCATCCGCACTTTGATAGGACAAAGGAACCTCGATAATCGCGTACAGTTGCAGGAACCCAAGGTGCATCCCGAAATCAGGTCTTGGCTCGGCTGGCTTAAAGGCGAAGGTCAATCATTGTTGCTGGATGCCCAGCTTTGATCTAGCTGACGGAGGTCATTGGTGAACGTGTGTAGCGCGACGATACGGAACGACGGCACGCGGCCCTTGGCTAGGCGCTGCCCCAATGCTTTCTGCTGCAACCAAGTTCGTACCAGTGGAGAGAGTATAGCATACACGCTGGAGAATGTCAACTCTGTGATTTGAAGGCTGATCTTCCCTGATGACAGGGAAGTCTTTGAAGAGCGCCTTGGGGCTTTGATCGCACTGTTTGGGTGAAGGATCTTCAGACACTCGGATGGCATTGTAGATGTTGCGCAGCCTATGGAAAAGGCAGCGTGAGTGCTGTGGGTCAAACTCAGATTCCAACCTTTGACGAGTCTGTGGTGCCTGTAGTATAATCACACCTACGGCAATAGTTCAAACAGAGCAAGGAGCGCCTTTGATCTACTTGGCCGATCTCTTGGCATCTACGGGCGGGTCCGTTCATGGCCATGTCTTCTCTAACCAATTCAGCGATTTTTGCTATGATACCCGCCTGCTGAATCCAGGCGAACTCTTTCTGGCTGTAGTCACCGACAAGGGCGATGGTCACGACTATATCCCGGAAGCGGCGCGTCTGGGGGCAAAGGGCGTACTCTGCGAACGGCCCTACGATCTGGAATCGTACGGCTGCACGTGCGTGTTGGTCGACAATACCAGCACGGCGTTACTCGATTGGGCACGTTATATTCTGCGCAAACTAGGTCCCCGTGTCGTAGGCATCACCGGCTCCACAGGAAAGACAACAACAAAGGAACTGATGGCAGCGGTTTTGTCGCAACGCTATGAGACCTTTCGAAATTATGGAAACTACAACAACCACCACGGGCTGCCCATCGCCCTGGGAAGGCTGAATCAGGAACACAAAGTCGCTGTGCTGGAGATGGCCTGCGATGGCGTGGACCAAATTCGCGAGCTGGCGGCCTTGGCTCGCCCGACCATCGGGGTGGTTACTTCTGTGAACGAGACACACCTGGCCTACCTGGGCTCCCTGAAGGCAATTGCGCTCGAAAAGGGTAGGCTCGTGGAAGCCCTGCCGCCCCAGAAGCAGGGTGGGACGGCAGTCCTCAACTATGACGATCCGCGAGTACGGGCCATGGGCTCACGTACACAAGCTCAGGTTGTGACCTATGGACTGGACCCCAGTGCAGATCTGGTTGCCGGAGGCATAGAAGCTGGACCTCAAGGCCTGTCGTTCACCGTTTTTGTCAGGGATTTCTTTCCCACCCCAGGGTTGCGCAGCCGGCGGAAGCTCAGGGTCAAGCTGCCGCTGCTAGGCTCGCACAATGTCTACGCTGCTCTGGCAGCCATCGCGGTAGGCTTGATCCTTGATGTCCCGCTAGAGGAGGCGTTGGAAGCAATGGTCAGCCTGCATTCGCTGCCGGGGCGCATCAACCCCCTGGCCGGCGCCAGCGGAACGCTGATCCTGGACGACACTTTTAGTGCCAGTCCTGCCTCGACCCTAGCCGCACTGGATACCTTGCATCTTTTTGACAGAGGTCGCCGCTTCGCCATCCTGGGTGATCTGCTTGAGCTGGGAGGTTACAGCGCTCAAGCCTACCGCAGCATAGGCCAGCGCGTCGCCGAGGTGTCCAGTTTTCTCGTGGCCCAAGGCGACAGCGCCGCCCACATTGCCGAGGCGGCCCAGGCATCCGGTCTACCGGCAGACCGGACACTGGTCACCTACACGGCACAGGACACCATCCGGGGAGTAGCCAGCCGGCTTTGCCCGGGCGACACGGTTCTGGTCAAGGGCGCGGTGGAAGCGCGAATGGAACAGGTAGTCGCCGGCCTCCTGGCCGATCCTTCCGAGGCATCCCGCGTATTGGTCCGCCAGACAGCCGGTTGGCAGAAAGTCCGTTTGCTCCAACCCGGCCGGCCTACCTGGCTGGAGGTCGATTTGGAAGCCATTGCCCACAACGTCCGGCGTGTAGCCGATATGACCGGACCAGACGTGGCGATCCTGGCCATCCTCAAGGCCGATGGCTATGGCCACGGCATGCTGCGCGTTGCACGCACGGCCCTGAACAACGGCGCGTACTACCTGGGCGTGGCCAGCATCAATGAAGGCGTCTTGCTTCGCCAGAAGGGCATCACAGCGCCGATCTTGGTTCTGGGTTTTACGCCAGCCTGGCAAGCCCGGGACCTGGTACTCAATGGCCTGACCGCCACCGTCTTTGATCTGGACGTGGCCAAAGCCCTAAGCCGCGCTGCCCACGAGCTGAACGGCCAGGTACGGGTCCACGTCAAAGTGGATACCGGAATGGGCCGGCTGGGGTTGCTGCCTGACCAGGTTCTGTCCTTGGCCCAGGAACTGCTAGCGCTCCCTCACCTGCTGGTTGAGGGGATTTTCACCCATTTTTCCGTAGCCGACAGTGACCACGACTATACACGCTGGCAACTTCAGCGATTCCGACAGGTCGTGGAGGCGCTTGTGGAGCAGGGTATCGAGATCCCCTTGGTCCACGCCGCCAACTCGGCGGCCATCCTTTCCCTACCAGAGAGCCACTGTCGGAATTGGTTCCCAGGCAGGGGATTCGGCGGCATGGTCCGGCTGGGCATCGCCATGTACGGATTGCATCCCTCGGAACAGGTACCCTGCCCCCCCGATTTCCGACCAGCCCTGGCTTTCAAGACGCAGGTGGCGCAGGTCAAGACGCTTCCGCCGGGAAGCTTTGTCAGCTATGGTAATACCTACCAAACCGAGGGCAAGCAGCGCATCGCCGTCATTCCCGTGGGCTATGCCGACGGCTTTCGCCGGACGCCGCGCCACTGGGGGAAAGTACTGGTCGGAGGGCAGCAGGCGACCATCGTGGGCCGGGTGTGTATGGATCAAACCATGATCGACGTGACCGATATTCCCGGCGTGCGCCAAGGCGACGAGGTGGTCCTCATTGGGGAGCAGGGATCGGAGCGAATCACGGCCGAGCAGGTTGCCCAACGATTGGGTACCATCAACTATGAGGTGGTCAGTGAAATCCTGGCCCGGGTACCTCGCGTGGTATAGCCCTGGCCAACAGGCGCCTATCACTTCCCAGAGATAGAATCCGCGCCCTGGCTCATACCTCGTCCGGCGGAAACAGATCGCACATCGTTCCCAGCGTCGCCCCAACCGCTTGCAAGTCTACACCTTCGCACAGTGAGAGTACAGAATCGAGGATAAGCCTCAAGTTCACCGTAGCAAAGTGCACAGGGTCCAGGTAATCCTGGTCGTTGTGCGTATCCAGGACCAGGGTACCATATTTCGCAGCGTCTGCACGCGTTCGCTCCACCACGTGCTCCACGACTTCCCGGTGATTGTACGGCGCCGGGACGTAGGGCCATTCAAAGCCCTGTTCTCCGGCAGCACCGGTCTGCACCGGCCTTTGATAGTCGACCGATACCGGCACCTCAATGAAGCTGCTCGTGCCCGCAAGCTGCCGAAAATCAAGATTGGCTCGGTGTGGATAGGGCTCGGCCCCCGCCCACACGCTGCAGTGCTCTGGCAGAACCCGGCCGGGATTGGACAGGCTGCCGCCCCTAAAACCCAGATCCCGTAGAACACGGAAAGTATTGTCGTTGCCAGAAAAATAGCCCGCTCTGAAATAGAGCGGCCTCTGGCCGAGGGCACGCTCCCAAACCTCCACAGCAGAGGACAGCATCTCTCGTTGCTCCTGGTCCGAATAGGCACCCAGGTCTTCCAAGTAGCCTCTGCCGACAAACTTGTAAGGATGCAGATGCAGGCCCAGGCAGTGTCCCCTCCCCTGCAGATCCAGCAGTAGATCGCGATTTCCTACCGCAACCTCGGGATGGGCGAGCAGGGTCAAAGGTAGCCCATAGGCCTCCGCGATGGCCGCGTAGCCCTGGATCGCTCGCTCGCTCTCCTCATAGTCCTGGGGGCCACTTGCCGACATCCTGGTGCCGTGGGGCGTTACCTCGTGCTTGGCAGTTTCGCAGTCCATGGTCAGCAGCACATATAGATTGGTGGTCATCGTCTGCCCGCGCCCCTCTTCCCACGTCCTAATCCTGCTCGCGCCGGAGAACTGGCACAGTCTCACCGCCATGGGTCAGGACAACGATGCCTGCCTCCGCCCCCTGTCGCTCCAGCGCTCTCTGCAGTGCCTCCTCAAGGCTGCCGGCGCGGTCAAAGCCCAACACGCCTACCTCGTGCTCCGAGAGTCCATCGGATACCACGGTCACCCAGGCCAGTTCGTTACAACAGGCCGCGATATTGCTGACCGTCAGGGCCGCATAGTCCTGGATCCCCAGCCGGCGCGTTTCATGCCACAGGCGACGCGAGGGGATGCCGGCCAGTGCTTCCAGGGTAGCTACGTGCTCTTGCTGGCCCGACAGTCCCTCCGGACATGGCGTAAGCAGAATGATATCGCCGCCCCGCTTGACGATCTTTTCCGCCGAGTAGAGGGCCTTGTTCGCCTGCCAGAAATCGATATCGGCCGGGTAGGAGCTCACCAGCACAATGTCGGCAAGACTGGGGACAGGGACCTCCCAAATAGGGCGAGCCAGTTCCACACCACGCCGGTGCGCCGCCCGGCTTTCACCAGCTACCACGTGGGCCACAGCAGCGTGCCGGTCCAGGACACAATTCACCACCCCCGTCAGATTGGTCTGCTTTGCTACCGCCTCCAGCTCAGCCCGCACGGGGTTCTCCAATATCCCCATATTCGAGGTGGGTGAGCGCGCCGCCAACAGATGGGTAAAGTAGGTTGTCTCTTTCCCGCAAATGCCGGGCTGGACGATCTTGCCCCCCCCGGACCACCCGGCCAGATTGTGAGGTACGATGTTGCCGATACCCACGCACATATCCGCCTGTTGGATCAGCCGGTTCACTTTGATCGGTGTCCCGTTGGGGGTGACACCCAGGTCAACCAGGGCGCTTGGATCATCCCAATGGTGATTGAGGATCGGGTAGGCAGCGGCAATCTCGTGGCCGACCCGGGTATTGATCTCTTCCCGGGTCATCTTGCGGTGAGTTCCCAGGGCGATCAAGATGGTCACCTCGATCCCTCTTTGTTCAACCTCCAGTTCCTCCAACAGCACAGGCAGGATCTCGTCGACGGGGGTTGGTCTGGTGATGTCGTCAATCAAAAGAAGGATGCGCCCTACCCCTTTGAGCAGCGCGGAGAACGGGGGGCATTGATCGGAGCCCTCAGCGCCTCACGCACCTGGGTGGCCACATCAGCCGCCTGAGGCACTTCCTTGGGATTTGCCACTCCGAGCAGATTGTCGCTGGGCACCCCAATTTCGACAGAGCCTCTGCCGTAGGGCAGAGGGACCTTTGTGATTTGTTCAGACAGTTTCAGTTCTCCTTTTCCAGTTGCGGCTGAACTTCGCCCCGTACCTGAGCGAGATGGCAGAGCATTGTTTCTCTAGCCTGTTCAGCGTGATCGGGGCCAGCCTTGACGTGCTCAAGCAACTGCCAGTGGTAGGTCTGTCCTCTCTTCATGGCCCCGGGCGTCCGCTGCGCCAAGCCCATGACATCCTGTAGCAGATCAATGATCGGGTGGATCAGGATCACCAACAGTTCGTTTCCCGTGGCTTCGGCCAGGGCCGAATGGAAAGCCAAGTCAGCCGGTATATACTCGGTAGGATCGTCCAGGGCCAGGTCCATTCTGTGCAGCGCACCTTCAATCTCTCTGATATTCTCAGGTGAGGCATTGCGCGCTGCGATGGCAGCAATGTCGGGCTCCAATGCCTCCCGGACCTGCAGGAGATCGCGGATGGCCCAATCGCTGCGCTCGGCCGACAGTTGGAGGGGGATTCTCAGAGCGTCCTTTCCCGGATCGGCTACGAACGTACCCACACCATGCCTGACCTCAACGACGCCCCAGGCGTCCAGGAGTTTGATGGCTTCACGTGCAGCGGTCCGGCTGACCTTTAGGTAGCCAGTGAGTTCATCCATAGGCGGCAGGCGGTCACCCGCCTCCAGTTGGCGGTGCGCAATGAGATCTCTGATCTGATCAGCCACTTGCTCAGACAGAGTCCCCTTGCCTGCTCCCACTGGCTGGTATAGGGTCGACTTGTCCATAGATGGTCTCCTAAATCCTATCCATTTCTTTCTATTGCAGACCCAACGAGCGATCAGGATACTTGACAGGGGATGAGACTTGTGATAGAATAGATATGACCTCATACCTCATACGTCTACAAGTATAGCAGGGACTGCTAGATTTGTCAAGTAGATTGAGCATAGTCTTGGAGCGAGGGGACAGGATGTCTCGAGGTTATTGGTAAGCGCGCTGGACGTCGACGGCCATCATTGGGCTCATCTACAGTGAGCCTTTGTGGCCCGAGCGACTGCAGCGCGTTTGTTGTTTTTCGGAAGGGAGGTGGTTGAGCAGCCAGAACGGGCACATGGTGGGCAGGGCTCCAAGTCCTGCTGGCGGGTTGCTGGACCCGCGGTCACTGGTTTACCGGTCGAGCCATCAGTCTTATAGAAGGGAGAAGAAAATGTCCGCAAGCAAGAAATCGATAGGCGTCGTACTGCTCATCATGGTCGCGTTGTTGCTAGCCTCTTGTGGCGCCACGCCCGAGCCTCAGATCGTTGAGGTCGAAAAGGTCGTCACCCAAGTCGTGGAGGTGGAAAAAGAAGTCGTCGTCACCGAGATCGTCGAGGTCGAAGGCAAAGAAACCGTCGTCGAGGTCACCAAAGTAGTCAAAGAAGAAGTCGAAGTGGTCGTCACGGCCACGCCGGAACCCACCATGGAGGCACCCACAGGCCCCGTGGCGGGTGGGTCGCTCCGTTTCGGCATGACTTCGGACTTTGACCACTTTAACCCCGGCTACCTGGGCTATGAGGAATTCCCGGTACGCGCCCAGATTTTTGACTCGCTCATCCGCTACGACCACGACGTGCAGCCCCACCCCCGGCTGGCCGAGACCTGGGAGATGAGCGACGACGGGCTGACCTTGACCATCAAGCTGCGTGAAGGGGTCAAGTTCCACAATGGCCGGGAGATGGTAGCCGACGACATCATCCAGAACCTGGCCTTTGCCCAGGACGAGGAGACCTGCTACCATATGTGCCAGGGGACAGCCAAGATCGAATCGGCAGAGGCCGTGGACGACTATACCGTCGTGTTCCACTACAGCGAGTTCGACGCCGGCTGGCAAGATTTCCTGGAGGACTGGTACATCATCGCCCCCGAAGCCTTTGGCACCCTGGACAACAACCCCATCGGCACCGGGCCATTCAAGTTCAAAGAGTACATCCCAGACGACCATACCATTTTTGTCAAGAACGAGGACTACTGGGGCTCGGAAGGCCCCTACGTCGACGAGATCTATATTCGCTCCTTCGGCACCGACGAAGAGGCTTTGGTCGCGGCCCTCGAATCGGGGGAGATAGACCTGACGCACCAAACGCCGACCAAAGACGTGGGGCGGCTGCAGCGAGACGGGTTCGTGATCTATGACGGGCAGCCAGGCGCCTTTGTCGACGTCATCTATGCCAGCTCCCTGGGCATACCGGAGACCAAGATCAGGCAAGCGATCATGCACGCCATAGACTGGCAGGCGCTGTCGGACGGGGTCTACTATGGCACGGGAGAGCTGGGAGCCAGGATGAGCTATCCACCGACATCCTGGGTCTTTGACGAGGAGCTTGAAAAGCTCTACCCCTACGATCCAGAAAAGGCCAAGGCCCTGCTGGCTGAGGCTGGCTACGACACCATCGACATCGAGTACAACGCGGTGAGCTTGGACTATATCCAGGGTGGGCTCATCATGCGCGACAGCATGGCCGAGGCGGGCATCAACCTGGAGGTCGTACCCCTGGAGCGCACGCAGTGGCTGGACAAGTACTATGGCGGCAACTATGGCGTTGCCATGAGCTACATCGCCAACAGCAACAAGGACCCATCACGCCTGTTCATGAACAGCCAGTACCGCTGTGAAAATACCACTTCCAAGAGCGATGAGTGGCCGGTCCATCCAGAAACGGGCGAATCCTATTGTGCCTTAATGGCTGAGGCTTCGTCCATCCCCGATCAGGAAAAGCGCACAGAACTCTACCGCAAGATCCAGGAGATCATGGCCGAGGAGGCTTGGGCCATCGGCTACCGGATGCGGCCGGCGAACTTTGCGGCAAGTCCCGCCGTGCAGGGCTTTGACTGGCGCATCGACAACGGCATCCTGCTGGAGAACGTGTGGCTGATGCCGTAGCGGTCGGCTGACCTTGCTTTAGAGCTTCATATCGTGGGGGGAACCTGCCTCTGCCCAGAGCCAGGTTCCCCCCTTACCGGACCATCGGTTTCCCTGGGAGGCGTCTATGGGACGTTATGTAACACGCAGACTCTTGCAGACCATTCCGGTTCTGATTGCGGCTTCTGTTCTCGTCTTTCTCTTGATCCATTTCCTGCCCGGCGATCCAGCTCTGGCCCTCCTGGGCGACAATGCCACCCAGGAGATGATCGATGCCATGCGCGGGAAGCTGGGCTTGAACGAGCCGCTCTACGTGCAGTATGGCCTCTGGGTTGGGCGCTTGGTTCAGGGAGATCTTGGCGTCTCGCTCCGCGGCGGGCAGCAGGTGTCTGACCTCATCGGCATGAAGGTGGTGGCGACGGCCCAGTTGGTGATCGCCGCTTTCCTACTATCGGTCTTGATCTCTTTCCCCCTGGGCATCTGGGCCGCCCTCAAACCCCATTCCTGGCCCGACCGCTTCATCATGGCTTTCAGCAGCCTTGGTGTGGCCCTGCCGAGCTATTTTCTGGGGATCGTCCTGGTCCTCATCTTTTCCCTGCGCCTGGGCTGGCTGCCTTCGTCCGGATATGTCAGACCCAGCGAGGATCTAGCGGGCTTTCTCCGCTTCCTCATCTTGCCAGCGGTTACGCTGGCGGCGGGCCTGGCGGCCGTCCAGATGCGCTTTGTCCGGTCGGCCCTCTTGGAAGTCTTGACCGAGGACTATGTCCGCACGGCCCGGGCCAAGGGGTTGAGGGAAAGCGGCGTTGTCTGGGGACATGCGCTCAAGAACGCCTTTATCTCGGTGGTGACGATCCTGGGGTTGCAGTTCGGCGCCATGCTGACCGGCTCGGTCCTGGTGGAAACCCTCTTTGGCTGGCCGGGCATGGGCCGGCTCCTGATCACCGCCATCACCCAGCGGGACTATGCCATGGTGCAAGCGACCATGCTCTTCTTGCTGATCATCTTTACCCTGGCCAACCTGGCTGTCGACGTGAGCTATGGCTGGCTGGATCCGCGGGTGAGCCGGTCATGAGCCCTGCTGACAGAGGCAATCATCAAACTATAGAGGAGGCAGCCTCAGTGACAAC
Organism: uncultured Chloroflexia bacterium; assembly: GCA_963700285.1. Lineage (GTDB taxonomy): Bacteria > Chloroflexota > Anaerolineae > JAAYZQ01 > JAAYZQ01 > CAWANP01. Next base: position 923,870 of record CAVOXA010000014.1, read on the forward strand.
GGTTGTCAGGGCGGCGCCAGCGACGGAGCGCAAGGTCTACGGGGGGGAGATCGACGAATCCTGGCGACAGAAGCCTGCCTGGCGGGAGAGCACCTTCGGCCGCGTGGTCGTAGAGATCCAGCATGACAAGGCTGCCCTCATCGGGCTGGCCTGGATCATCGTCCTGATCCTCCTGGCGATCCTGGGGCCGGTATTGCCGCTGAAAGATTGGGAGGAGGTCGATATCAGCGCCGCCTTCGAACCGCCTTCCCTGGAATATTTCTTTGGGACCGATAATTTGGGCCGGGACCAGTTTTCACGAGTCATCCTTGCGGCGCGGGTGTCGGTGCTGGGCAGCATAGCAGCTGTCGCTGTGGGCACCATCATTGGCGTCTCGTGGGGCCTGGCGGCGGGGTTCTTTGGGGGTACGGCCGGCTCGATCATGATGCGCATCGTCGATTTTTTGCTGTCGATCCCGACCATCCTCATGGCGCTCCTGATCCTGGCCCTGTTGGGGCCGGGGGCCATCAACGCCATCATCGCCATCGCCGTGACCCGCATCCCCACCATGGCCCGCCTGGCCCGTTCCAGCGCGCTGGTCGAGCAGGGCAAGGACTATGTGATGGCCAGCCGATCCATCGGCGCGCGAAACCGCCACATGTTGTTCAAAGTCATTGGTCCCAACACCCTGCCCCCAGTTTTTGTCCAGTTCACACTGTCCCTGGCTTTCGCCATCCTGCTCGAGAGCGGCCTGAGCTTCCTGGGTCTGGGCACCCGCCCGCCCACCCCGGCCTGGGGTTCGATGCTGGCCACGGGCCGGCGCTACCTCCAGGACGCGCCGTGGATGGCCATCTTCCCCGGCCTGGCCATCACAACCTACGTCCTGGCCGTGGGCTATCTGTCCGATGGTCTCCGGGCAGCGATCGGAGCCAAGAGCCTTCGCTAGCTCGCCAGTGTCTGAACATCAAGGCCGGATTGGGCATTGGGCTGGCACCTTCTGCTGAGATTTCTTGATCCAGAAAGGGATACCCATGAGCAGGACAGTTCTGAGGAACGGACGCATCGTGGATGGGACAGGGAACCCCTGGGTATGGGGAGACCTGGCCATGGAAGGCCAGCGGATCACCGGAATCGGCGCCGTGGAGTTGGTCGATGGTGACGTGGAAGTGGACCTCCAAGGCCACATTGTCTGCCCGGGCTTCATTGACATCCACACCCACTCGGACAGTACCTTCCTATTCGACAAATATGCCTACAGCAAGGTCTGCCAGGGGGTAACGACCGAGGTTGTAGGTAACTGCGGGCTGTCCTGCGCCCCCCTCTCAGGGAGTGGCGGAGAGATATACCTGCAGGTGAACAGCCAGATCTTTGGCCAGGACCTCAGCGCGGACTGGGAGTCCATGGACGAGTATCTGTGCCTGTTGGAGCAGAATGGGCTGCCTCTCAACGTCGCAGCCATGGCTGGCCACAGCACTGTTCGAGCCTGCGTCATGGGCTACGCCACCAGGCCGCCGACCCAGGACGAGCAGAATGAGATGGGCAGGGTTCTCAGGGAATCGCTGGAGGCGGGTGCGTTTGGCATGACGCTGGGCTATAAACCAGGCGATCAAGCCGATGAAGATGAACTCGCGCATCTTGGCCGCATCGTGGCAGAGTACGGCGGTTTTGTGTCCGACCACTCTGCCCAGCTTTCGCTGAAATCGGGGCATCCTGCAGGTGAGGACAGCTACCTGGCCATGACCAGCATCATCCGCAAGCTCCTCAGGGTGGGAGCACAGGCTCAGGTCCCAGTGCACATTGCCCACGTCAAAGCGATTGGACCTGCGGCCTGGGGTAGGGCGAACTGGATCACCGATCTCATAGACCGGGCGCGAGATCAGGGGATCGACGCGACCTGTGATCTTTACGGCTACACCGCCGGCGGCGGTGGATTGGTCGGGCTGTTTGCACCACAATCCCTATTGGAGGCGGCAGATTCCCAGAACCTACCCGCCTCCATCCGGGCAGCCGTGGCCGACCCGGGCAAGATGCAGGCTGCCCTGCGAGCGATTGGACAGTCGTTCCGCGGACTGGGCGGAGCAGACAAGGTCCGGATTGTGTCCTTTCCGCCGGATCCAGGCGTGGAGGGCAAAACGTTCCAGGATATCGCGGAGGCAATGGGCAAGGCCCCGGCAGTAGTCGCCCTCGAGTACCTCCAGCAGGGTGATGCCCGGCTGAGATGCGAGGTAATGCTCGAGAAAGACGTGATTCACCTGATGCAACATCGGACAGCCATGATCTGCTCCGATGCGACATCCATGTCCCTCGAGGGTGGCCGAGTGAAGGAGATGGTGCATCCCCGGACCTTTGGCGCTTTTCCCCGCATCCTGCGGCGCTATGTCACCGAGTTTGGGACGCTCAGCCTGCCGGAGGCCATACGCAAGATGACGGCGGCGCCGGCGCAGCGCCTGGGACTCAGGGACAGGGGCCGGCTGACTGAAGGGGCCTACGCTGATGTTGTAGTCTTTGATCCAAAACAGATCGCTGATCTGGCCACCTATTCGGACCCATACCGCCTGCCAAGAGGCATCCGGTACGTATACGTCAATGGTACACTGGCTGTCAGCGAGGGAGAATTCCAGAGAACGCTGACGGGGCAGGTTTTGAGAAAAAAGGGGAGTTGACCATGAGAATCGCCATCGCAGAGATATCACAGGAAACGGATACCTTTAGCCCAGTCCTGACCGGGCTGCAAGACTTTGAACAAAACGGCTTGCTGTACGGCGACGAGATCCTGGAAAAGATGCAGGGCGTGGGAAAGGTCGGCGGCTTTCTATCCATCGCCGCGCAACGAGACAACATAGAACTACTGCCCATCATCCGGGCACAGGCCATGGCCGGCGGCAGGATTACCGAGGAGACCTTCGAGTACCTGAAGGGCAAACTGCTGGCAGGACTCAGAGAGGTTCTGCCGGTGGACGGGGTGTACCTCTCACTCCATGGCGCCGCATCCACCCAAGAGACCGACGACATGGAGGGTCAAATACTCTCTGAAGTCCGGCAACTGGTTGGCAACGCTGTGCCCATCGTGGCGCCCCTGGATCACCACGCCAGCATCACCAGCCTGATCATGGATTCCGCCGATGTGGTGATAGGCTTCCAGACCCAGCCGCACGATCCCTTTGAGACCGGCGAACGAGCAACCAGGCTCCTGTTCGACCTGCTCGAACAGCAAAATCTCGCCCACCGGAGCCTGGTTCAGGATCCCCATGGTCACTCCCCAGGACCAGTTCCTCACCTCCGGGGGACCGATGAAGGAGTGGTTCGATCTGGCGCGCGATATGGAGCGATTGCCGGGCGTAATAACCGCCTCCAACTTCCCTATGCAGCCCTGGCTCGACGTGGAGGACGCAGGCTGGACTGCGATGGTCTACACGGACAGCGACCAACAACTCGCCAGAAAGCTGGCCGCCGAATTGGCCAACAAGGCATGGGAGCTGCGGGATCAGTTCTGGGTCTCGGAGCGCCTGTCACCGGCGGAGACCATCAGGCAGGCCGACGGCGCCGAGGAAGGGCTCATTATCCTCGCGGATACCGGTGATTCTACGTTCGGCGGGGCGCCGGGCGATAGCACCTGCCTGTTGCGGGAGATGTTAGCGCAGAGGATCACCAGCACGGCCTACGTGCCCATGGTCGACGCCGGGGCGGTGGCGGCCGCAATCCAGGCCGGAGAGGGACAGGAGGTCACACTGGACGTGGGCGGCAAGATGGACAATCTCTTCAGCAAGCCCGTCCGGGTGACCGGCACCGTCACGCGGATCACCCAGAATCTGGTTCTTGAGCTGGGCGGAAGGGGCCCCTGCAATATGGGCCGGACAGCGCTCCTGGAAGCCGGCAGCGTCAAGATCGCACTGGTCGATGCCCGCGTCGCGGCCATCAACTTCCCGGCCATGTACACGCACCTGGGCCTGTCCATTGATGAGGCCAAGATGGTAGTGCTCAAGACAGCGAGCAACTTCCAGTACTTCGCCCCGTGGCGCAAGGGCCTTATCCGTGCTGACTCGCCTGGTATGACCCAATCAAACCTGCACGACTTTGACTGGGTGCGTGCTCCGCGGCCACTCTATCCCTTTGATGAGCTATCGGAGTGGAAAGCCGCGCTATAGAAGCGCATCAGGCGCTTGGACTCGTTCGAGGAGGAACGGACATGAGGATCGCGGTAGCACAGATCATCCAGGAAACCCATAGTTTTAACCCAAATCCTACGGACCTGGACCACTTTGAGCACGCTGGCGGCATCTACCACGGCTCGGATGTCCTGGAAAAGGCGGGCGATTCGGGCGAGATCGGCGGTTTTCTGGCGGCGGTAGAGCAGGAGGCAGTCGAGGTAGATGTATTCCCAATCGTGTCAGCAAATGGACATGCCTACGGCATCGTGACCGCTGAGGCAGTCCAGTTCTTTGAGGAGACATTGGTCTCGGGCCTGGCCAAGATCTTGCCGGTCGACGGCGTTTTCCTGTCCATGCACGGGGCAGCAGCGTCAGAACTGGTAGATGACGTGGAGGGCTACCTGCTGGCTGCGGTGAGGCGGGTGGTTGGAGAGGATGTGCCGGTGGTCGTACCCCTGGATCACCACGCCAACATCACCGGACAGATCGTCGACATGGCGGACGTGATTGTCGGCTATCAGGAGGAGCCCCACGATCCCTTCCCAACTGGCGAGCGAGCGGCCAGGATCCTCTTTCGCCTGATCCGCGGCGAAATCTCGCCCACAATGTACTGGTACAAGATCCCGATGATGTCCTGGGCGGATCGGTTCATGACCGGCGAGTGGCCCATGCAAGAGTGGTTTGGCCTTGCCCGGGAGATGGAGGAGCATCCGGAAGTAATCTCTGTCTCTACCTTTCCTGTCCAACCCTGGCTCGATGTAGAGGAGGCCGGTTGGGCCGCCATCGTCTACACGGACAACAACCCAAAGCTGGCCCGGGATCTGGCGGCACAGCTCGCAGACAAGGCTTGGGAGTTGCGGGATGCCTTCTGGGAACCCCGCAGGCTGCCGCCCGAGGAGGTCATCAAGCAAGCGATCGCGGCTGAGGCGGGCCCGATCATCATCTCTGACCCTGCCGATGCATCGGGCGCACCGGGAGACAGCAACTGCCTCTTGGCCGAGATGTTGCGCCAGGAGGTACCCTGCACCGCATTCGTACCCATCGTCGATGCCGCAGTCGTGAACCAAGCGATGAACGCCGGCGTAGGCAGCGAGATCACCGTTCAGTTGGGCGGAACACTGGATCCCGATAACCACGTCCCCGTGGAGGTCACGGCCCGCGTGGTGGCCGTGTCCGATGGGCCCAAAGTGAGGACCCACGACTACCGTGGATACGCCAAGACACACCCAACCGCGCTCCTGCAAGTAGGCAACATCCATATCGTCGTATCCAAGGGCCTGGGCGGCATCAACCACGCCGATGTCTACCGCTATTTTGGCCTGGAACCCGCCGAGGCCAAGATGATAGTAGTCAAGATGATTGGTCATTTTGAATCATTTCGCCCAGTGATGAAGGAACTCATCTTTGCCGATTGTCCAGGGTGGTCCGGAGATCTACGGAAACAGACGTGGACGAGAATCCCTCGTCCGACCTACCCATTCGACGAGATGGCCGAATGGCAGGCGGGAGGCGAGTGCACGGCACGATGAAAGCTGCCAGCTTTATGATGATCCAGGATCGCGCGGGCTTTGAGCTAGCCGGTGATAAGCACGATGCCCACCTGAACACCGAGGCTGGGATCGGGGGCACCTTCAAATTGCGCAGCATGCCAGAGCGAATGGCTGCCCACGGCTCGATGCCATAACATGCGCTGATTCCTGGAGAAAGGAGGCGGTAAAGCAGATCCGAAAAGCGGATGATGAGGGGAAGGCTCTCCGGCGCAAGCTCTCATTGCAGGGTACTGCGCCTGCAATCCGGTAGGCATGGCAACATGATAGTAAACCCAAAAGGAGGAACGAGATGTCTTACGGCAAAAAGTGGATGAGTGTGTTCTCTCTGTTGATGGTCGTGGTGATGGTCCTCGCAGGCTGTGGGGCTACACCCGAACCCCAAGTTGTCAAAGAAGTGGTCACCCAGGTTGTTGTAGAGACGGTCAAGGAGACCGTCGTCGTCGAAGGCAAGTCCGAGGTCGTCGAAAAAGAAGTCACCAAGGTCGTTGAGGTGGAAAAGGTCGTTGAGAAGGTGGTCGAAGTTGTGGTCACACCCACCCCGGAACCAACCAAGGCCCCATCTACCGAGCCGGTCTATGGAGGTAAACTGACTGCGGCCCTTGGCTCGGTACCAGCCACTCTGGATACAATGTCTACCTCAAGCAGTGCAACCAGCGGCGTAACAAACATGGTCATGGAAACCCTGGTCGCCTTTGGCGAAGACTTTGATATCGTACCCATGCTGGCCGAGTCCTGGGAATTGTCTGATGAGGACAAGACTTACACCTTCCACCTGCGCGAGGGAATCAAGTTCCACGACGGAAGCGACATGACCGCTGAGGACGTGGTCGCTTCCATCACTCGCTTCCTGGAGGTCACCGCCCGGGCATCCGTGTTTGAAGTGATGGAATCCTACGAAGCCATAGATGACTATACTGTGGTCACAAGGCTCAAGAACCCATCCGCCGGCTGGCTCGGTACTCTTGCTTCACCATCCTCGTCCCTGGTGATCCAGCCCAAGGAGGTCATCGAAGGCAAGGGAAGTGGTGAGTTGGCGGTTCCGGATGACATCGTGGGCACCGGCCCCTACCAGTTGGTAGAGTATGTACCCGATCAATATGCCGTACTGACACGCTTTGAGGACTATCAGTCGCTGCCCGGGGAGCGCGACGGCCTGGGCGGCGCCAAAATCGCCTACTTTGATGAGGTCCGCATCGAGTTCGTACCTGAAGCAGGCGCCCGCCTGGCTGGCCTCGAGGTCGGCGACTATGACTGGATATCTGGTCCTTCATCGAGTGACATTGGCGTGATCAACGCCAATCCCGACGTCGAGCTTGTCATCATCCACCCGGCAAATGGTGGCTACATCATATTCAACGCGTCGGAACAGATGCCGTTCTCCAGCGATGTCAAATTCCGCCAGGCCGTGTTGGCGGCACTGGATATGGAAGCCCTGGGCATGGCATTCACAGGTGGCCATCGTGATCTGTTTGACCTCAACTCTTCTCTTTGGCCGCCAGAGACTACTTGGTACATAGATGACGAGTTCGCCAACGAACAGTACAACCAGAAAGACCCAGAAAAGGCCATGAAACTGCTGGAAGAGGCTGGCTACAATGGCGAGGAAATCGTCATCGCCACCTACAACGATGAAGCATGGACCAGGATGATGCTGACGCTGGCCAGCCAACTGGGGGAGGCCGGCATAAAGACCAAAGTAGAGCTGTACGACTGGCCGGGTATCTTTGCCAAGTGGGCCGAGGAAACCGGCTGGCACATCAGCTTCACACAGAACAACTCCTTCCAGCTCCTAGATCCAGCGGCTGCGGCCGTGATGTGGGCCTGTGGCAGCAGCCACCCGGTGAACGCCCACTACTGCAACCCCGACATGGAAGAAGCCTTTGCGGTTCTGTCCGCCGCTACCAACCTCGAAGAGTACAAGGCCGCCCTCGAGCCCATCCAGAGGATCTTTTACGAGGATCTGCCCAATATCAAGACAGGTGAGAATCACGTCTTGGAAGCCATCCGCAGCGAAATTGAAGGCTACAGGGGCTTTGGCCGAGGTGGCACATACAGGTTCTATGGGACTTGGCGCCAAGAATAATCACTAGCCTCAGCTAGGCGCCAGAATCGAGTGGAGGGCAGCCCAGACTGCCCTCCACTCGACCGGCGCGAGTTGCCTGGTAGGGCGCGACTGGCGATTCAAAGTTGGATGTATACCAAAGTGGACTCGGGCCTTTGACCAGTTACGAGAGAATACACACCGCTCTTCGCGGAAAGACGCCTGATCGTGTACCGGTCATAGCCCCCCTCGGCCTGGCTTTTCTTAGACGGCGACTGGGGCCGGGCCCGTTGTTTGAACGTTTTGTCGAGGATCCCCTGGCGACCCTGGTGGGAGTCCAGGAAGAGTTGGGCTTGGATCCGGTGGTCTGGAGCTATTCTGAGTTTGAAGGGGAAGTCGTGGATTGGCCAGCAAGGCTCTTTCGCTGGCCAGAGCAAGCGCTGGCAGACTGGCAGACGGATGAGAAAACAGTAGACCGTGGGCCAGGCTATCGGGATATCCTACGCACCGTCATCACTCCCAAGGGCAGGCTAACCTCTCGCTATCGCCGGCAGATGGATGCCAAGCTGATCTTGGAGTACCCCATCAAAGAGGAAAAGGATCTGGCTCTCGTGGAGTATCGCCCGGATCCGTCGCTGATGAGTGTGGAAAGCCTTTCTCAGATGGTGAGAACCGTGGGCCGCAGGGCTTTTTTCATGCATGTGGTCAGTGGAGTTTGGAATGAGGCCTGCAATCTGAGAGGCATGCAGCAGATCTGTTACGACGTCTACGATAGACCCCAGTGGGTCAAACGCTTCTTTGACATGATCAAGCGGCGCCAGGTAAGGCAGATTCATTGTCTGCACAAAGCTGCCATCCCGTGCGTAGTTGTCGACGAAACCTATGTCGGCATGGGCATCTCTCCGGCCATGTTCAGGGAGTTTGTCCTTCCATTCGACCAGGAGCTTGTCCGCGCCGCCCAGGAAAAGGGGCTCTTGGTCATCCTTCACAACTGTGGTAAAGCCCGGAGGCTGCTGGATCTGATGGTAGAAACCGGGGCGGACGCACTGGAAACACTGGCCCCACCCGCTTCCTCGGGCGATCTGGAGCTAGCCGAAGCGAAAGGACGTGTTGGTGATCGGCTCTGCTTGTGTGGCGGCTTTGACGAGCGGGTACTGGCTGATGGTGGAGTGGAGCAAGTTCGCGCGGAGGTGAGGCGCTGTATGGAGGCCGCTGCAAAAGGTGGGGGCTTTATCTTGCGCACTGCCGGCCAGGTACTCGATGCTCCTCCTGAAAACATGGAGGCCATGATCCAGGCAGCAGCGCTTTATGGCCAATGATTCATCCATTTCCTAAAAAGGACTTGTCACTATCATGAATTCCAAACAACGGATCCTGACTGCTCTGGAAAACCAACAACCAGATCGAGTACCGATTATGGATGTCATCGATTCCTCGATCATCCTTGCCATCGCCAATATTCTTGGCTTTGACACCGACAGGCAGGAGAATGATCCCCTGGCAACCGTGGACAGGTACTGTCTGTTTGTCAAAGAGTTGGGGTTGGACGCTACGATCAGTAGCTTCTCTACGGGCACAGAACGCATCAGTGACGACCTTGTCATAAACCGGCATGGCATGGTCTTTCAGAAGAGCGAACATGGCGAATCGGTACTCGTGGAAGGACCCATTGGGCAGCCGTCGGATCTTCAAGGATTCGAAATGGTGGTACCCCGCCTGGATGACTTTGAAGAAGTGGCCTACACCATGGACAGGGTCGGGAACGATTGGGCCCATTTTGTCGGGCTGGGTGATCCTTTCAAGACCAGTTGGGAACTGAGGGGCGGTATGCAGCACCTCATGATGGACTATTGTCTGGACCCGGAATTGGTTCACGACCTGGCCCGAGTGGCGACGGATTTCTCTCTCGCCGTTATCGAGTTGGCGGCCCAGGTTGGGGTAGATGGCATCTTTATGGGGGGCGATCTTGCAGGCAATCAGACCACATTGATGTCTCCCAAGCACTATCAAGAGTACGTCAAGCCCTATCACAAGGAACTGGTGACCAGCGCCCATCAAAAAGGGCTCAAGTTCATCAAGCATACTGATGGCAATGTGTGGCCCATTCTGGACGACTTTGTGGAGGTTGGTTTCGATGCTTTTCACCCCGTACAGCCCCAGTGCATGGACATTGTAGAGGTAAAGGGGCATCTCTCTGGCAAAATGTGTGTGATCGGCAATATTGACTGTATGGATCTGCTTCCCTCTGGCACAGAAGAGCAGGTAGAAGAAGCGGTCAGGGAGACGATCGCTGGAGCAGCAGCGGGTGGGGGATACATTCTCTGTTCATCAAACTCAATCCACCCTGGTGTGAGTCCCAGAAATTACATAGCAATGGTACGGGCAGGCCACAGGTACGGAGCGTATGAGTGACTCTCTCTATGAGGCCGCTCTGCAGTTTGGTCTTCACTGACTGAGGGGAATTTCTTATGGGAAGGTATATCGCACGACGCATCTTGGCATTCATACCGATCTTTTTCGCTGTGGCCGTCCTGGCTTTTCTGATGATCGACCTGGTACCGGGAGACCCAGTTGTGCTGATGCTCGGCTTGGAGACCGACGGGGAATCCATCGCTGCAATGCGGACTGAACTAGGTTTGGACAAGCCACTGTATCACCGAATGGCCTTATGGTTTGGCAAGGCTCTAAGGGGAGATCTAGGTAGTTCGTATTTTCTTCACCAGCCCATGACTCAAGCCCTGCGTGAACGGTACCCTGTCACCCTCAGCCTTGCGATTTTTGCTGCGGTGATAGCCGTAGGAGCAGGTATACCGGCAGGGATCACGGCTGCAGTCAACCAAGGACGCCTTTCCGACTGGGTAGCGATGTTATTGGCCCTTGTGGTGCTTTCGATTCCCAGTTTCTGGCTGGCACTCAACCTTATCCTTCTGTTTGGCGTCAAGCTGCGCTGGTTCCCTGTGGGTGGCTTTGTGCCACTCAGCGAAGATCCGGTTGAGTGGCTCAAGCACCTGTTTCTGCCCGGTGTCTCGTTGGGACTGGCCTACGCGGCGGCGATCGCACGCATCACACGTACCAGCATGCTGGAGGTCCTGCGTATGGACTATGTTCGCACTGCCCACGCCAAGGGCCTTCGCAAATGGGTGGTCATTGTGAAACATGCCTTCAAAAATGCCCTGATCCCCGTGCTCACCGTGGTTGGCCTCTCCTTCGGCGGGTTATTGGGAGGCAGTGCAGTTACCGAAACCGTCTACACACTGCCGGGTGTGGGTCGCTTGATTGTGGAAGCTGTCCAGCGCCGGGACTACCCCGTCATTCAGGTGGGCATCCTGGCTCTGACAGCCACCTATCTGCTGATCAATCTGTTGGTGGATATTCTCTACGTATTCATCGATCCTCGCATCCGCTACGACTAGGTGTGGAAAGGAAACTGCTTCAGCAATGACAGTGACAGTGCGATCCCTTGAAACATCAGAGCAAATCCTGCCAAGACGCAGTCCAAGAGCCCAATCGTTGCGCCGCTTCTCTCGGAACGTGCCAGGTATGGTGGGACTGGTACTGGTCCTCATCATCCTTGTGCTGGCAGTGGGCGCACCCTTGTTCACCGACGCCGACCCAAAGGCCATTGACACAACAGTGATCCTGCAATCACCCAGTCTCGATCATTGGTTCGGCACTGACGACATTGGCCGAGATGTATTCAGCCGCGTATTGTATGGCGCCCGCATATCGATACTCATTGGGCTGGCTGTGGCTGTCATTACCACCCTAACGGGGATGACCCTTGGTCTGCTGGCGGGCTTTTACCCGCGGCTGGACAACCCGATCATGCGGGCAATGGATGTATTGATGGCCTTTCCTACGATTCTGCTCGCCCTCGGCATCGTGGCGATCCTTGGCCCGCAGTTGATCAACATCGTGATTGCCCTGGTCATTCCTTACACACCCACGACGGCTCGCCTCGTCAGAGGAGTTGTTCTCCAACTCAAGGGGTCAGAGTTCGTTGCGGCAGCAAACGCGATAGGTGTAAAGAATCGCCAGATCATTACCCGCCATCTGGTACCGAACAGTATTTCGGTAGTCATTGTTCGCCAGACCTATGTCCTGGCCACTGCCATCTTGGCTGAGGCCGCACTGACTTTTCTGGGCGTGGGTGTCCCCCCTGACGTGGCAACGTTAGGGGGAATCATGGCTTCTGCCCGGTCGCATATGCGGTACGCGGCATGGTTGTCGCTGTACCCAGGTTTGGCCATCTCGGTTTTGGTGCTGGGCTTTAACCTTTTGGGTGATGGCCTGCGAGATGTACTGGATCCGCGCATGAAGATGTAGGTGCTCCAACCCAGATAGATCTAAAGTTATGATAGAGGCAATTCTAAGCGAAATGGGAGGACATTCCGTGGTTGAAGCATTTGACGTTCTCATCAGGGATACTATGATAGTGGATGGAACCGGCAGCCCTGCTTTCAAGGGCAGCGTAGGAATCAGAGCAGGAAAAATCGTTGCCGTAGGCCAGATCACCGGGGAGGCTGCTGAGGTGATAGATGGGTCAGGGCTTGTGACATGCCCAGGTTTTATCGATCCCCATTCTCACGCTGACCTGACCATTCTGTCCTATCCTCTGGCCGAGAACTTGATCATGCAGGGTATCACAACCTTTGTCGGCGGCAACTGTGGTTTCAGCTTGGCCCCGCTAAAGGACACCGCCCAATTTGAGAGGGCCATGAACACTTGGAAGCAGGACCTGGAACTGGATTGGGGGACCTTTGGCGAATGGTTGTCCAAGGTGGATGCCGTTGGTTTGTCGCCCAACTATGTGCCGCTGGTGGGTCACAATACAATCCGAGAGTGGGTAATGGGGGAGGATTTCAAGCGCGAGGCCACCCCGGACGAAGTCGAAGGGATGAAGGACCTTGTGGGCGCGGCCATGAGCAATGGTGCCTTTGGCCTGTCCGCCGGCCTGGATGCTTATTGGGCAGGTCATTTCGCCAATGTAGACCAAGAAATCGTCGAGTTGGCCAAGATCGTCCAGGCAGAAGGCGGCCTCTTTGCTCCTCATACGAGGCATCATCAGAACCAGTGGCCAGTTGACGAGCCCTCAGAATATGGCTATGGCCTTTTCCATGCGCCAACAGGCGAGATCATTGCCGGACGATACCATGGATTGTTGGAAGCTGTGGAGGTGGCGCACAAGGCCAATGGTGTCCAACTCCACATCGCCCATTTTACGCCGGTGTACATCATCCCCCAGCCACATCCAGACTATGTGGACAAAGCCATCGCCCAGGCCAGCTTGGAGGCAATCATCGACAAGGCCAGGGATGAGGGCCTGGATGTGACTTTTAATGCATTGGGCTGGTCCCAGAGCGTCGGGCAGGAAGTTCCGGTTATCAACGCTTTCTTTGCCGCGAATCTGCTCCTTCCGGACTGGTTCAGGGCTTTGAGCCGGGAGGAGTTTGTGGAGAACCTGGAGGATACGGCTTTCAGAGACCGGGTGAAAGAAATAGTTCTCTCCGGCAAGTTCAAATTCGGCATGCTCCATCCCCTGACCGATCCCTATTGGATGGACTGCTACAGGGTCTTGCAGAGCAACAACCCAGCCTTTGAAGGCAAGACAATCGGGCAGATGGCCAGGGAGAGACGGCCTGACAGCATTATCAAAGCAGTGTACGATGAATCGTTCGAGGTCGTGTTTGACATATTGGTCCAAGATCCGACCACAACTTGGGCGCTGATCATAGACAAGCGGGAAAGTGGCGTCCTGGCCACGTTCTTCCAGCATCCTGGCGGCTTGCCTTGTACCGATGTCACGGCCCTTCCTGCCATTCCCCCCAAGCAGGGAGCGCGCTTTGGCGGGGCAGCCCCCATCGCCTATGGCATGTTCCCTCACTATATCCGAACCATGGTGAAGGAAGAGGGCGTGCTGAGCCTGGAGGAAGCCATAAGGAAGGTGACCTCTCTACCGGCCCAGGAGATCCTGGGCTTGGAGGATAGAGGCGTCATCAAAGAAGGAGCGTGGGCTGACCTGGTGGTCATGGACATGGAGAGCATCAGAGAGGGAGATGATTTCCTGGAGCCCTACCAGCCGCCAGAGGGGATAGAGCAAGTGCTGGTGAATGGCACAATCGTCTACAAGGACATGGCTCATACAGGCCAGCGACCGGGCAAGGTGCTGCGGCGCAACTAGGACAATGGGTAGCGGGCTCTTGCTGCGTGCTATGGTGGCTTGGGCCTCAATCTCAAGCCGGTGGCACAAGCCGAATGGCCAGAAACCAGTACCGGCACAGATTGACCAGTTCGACAATACAATACAATCGGCAGTTGTTGGAGGAGAATCATGGATGTTCCATGTGTACAAGCCTTGTCGTCGCGAATCCGCTGGGGATCTGCCCGGGCCGACATCACACCGCCCGTCGGGATATATCATCGCCTATGGGGGGCTGCTAGCCATGACCGCGCCTCAGGGGTTCACAAACCTCTGTTAGGTGATATCGTAGCCATCGGCCCTGTGGGCGATTCTGCCCCGCGCTCGTTGCGGGCACATCTTGACCTGGTCTATCTGCCTCTGGACCAGCACAACCTCTTGAGATCAACCCTGAGCCAGGCCAGTGGTGTGTCCATAGAACATACGACGATCTCCTATTCCCATACCCATTCCTCGGGCTGGCTCAGTCCGGACCGCTATGAGCTGCCTGGAGGAGACATGATTCCTGCCTACCTGGAAGAGATGCGGGCTCACTTGCAGCGTGCGGCCCGAGACGCTGTGACCAAAGCTCAGCAAACCAACATCACCTATGCAGTTGGTCGGTGCAATATGGCTGCCAACCGTGACTATTGGGACGTGGAGAATGGGCATCATGTATGTGGGCTAAACCCAGATGCCCCCGCGGACGATACTGTGCTCGTGGCTCGGGTGACCGATCTGTCGGGCAATCTGGTTGCAGTCGTGGTCAACTATGCCTGCCACGCTACCTCTCTGTCTTATGAAAACTCGCTGATCAGTCCAGACTATGCGGGCGCCATGAGGGAAGAGGTCACGCGCGTGACCGGAAGCCCTTGCATCTTTGCCTTGGGACCCTGTGGGGATTTGGGGCCCCGCCGTGGCTATGTGGGAGGCGTTTCCGTGGCGGATCAGAATGGTCGCTGGCTGGCCTATGCGGCGCTATCTGCCCTGGAGTCCATGGGACCGCCGGCGACTGACTATCAATATCAGGGTCCTGTCGTCTCGGGCGCAACCCTGGGCGTCTGGCGGGATTCTGGCTTTGGGGACGAACGCAAGGAACAGGTGTCCTATTTTGAAGGGGGAACCCATACTATCGAACTACCCCTCAAGCCCAGGCCAGAGCCCGATGCGCTTCGCGAAGAAATGGAGCAGTGGCTAGCTCGCCAGAGGGAAGCCAAAGAGTCTGAGGACCTGATAGCGGCCAGGGACTTTGGCGCTCGGGCAGAACGGGCTCGACGTTGGCTCGGGCGCATGGCTGCTCTTCCAGAGGGAACGTCCTACCTCTATGGCTTTTCGGTCTACCGCCTGGGCGACGCCTTCTGGGTGACGTGTGGCGGCGAGCCCTACAGCCTGTTGCAGACCGAACTGCGCAGGCGATTTCCCGACAAGGCAATCCTGGTAAGCCCGGTATCGGGAGACCCTTCGGTGGCTTATCTTCTGCCCAGGGACCGATACGGCAAAGGGCTGTACCAAGAAGAGCCCTCCATTCTCGCACCAGGCTGCCTGGAAAAGGCAATCGACAGCATCGCTGAGCAGATCATGGCTTTGCTCTAGGAATAAGATCCTATACAAGTTCACTGCAAGGAAAATGGAAGGAGAAACAATGAAACCTACGGCCAGGCAGGAGCGGTTGCTCAAGCACACCTTCATCGACTTTCAGCAGACTTCGGAAGTGATCAAGTCGCCTTTGATCTTTGAACGTGCTGAGGGGCTCTACTGTTGGGATATTGAGGGCAAGCGTTATTTTGATGCGATCGGCGGCGTCTTTGTCGCTGTCCTGGGACATCGCCATCCTCGGGTCATGGAGGCAATGCGGCGCCAGATGGAACGGTTGACCTTTGCTGCCCCGCTGCACGGTATTTCGGATGTTACCCTGGAGTTTGTAGATAAACTTGGCTCGGTCACTCCTGGGAATCTAAACTACATCAAGGGCTTCTCTGGCGGCTCGGAATCCATCGAGGCGGCCCTCAAGTTCGGTCGGCAGTATTTCAGGCAAACGGGTCACCCGAGCAAGTACAAGGTAGTCAGTGTCTATCTTGGCTACCACGGGGCGACCTTGGCGACTCTGGCGGCAGGCGCCATGCGCAAGGAGCCTTTTGAGCCCCACATGGCGGGATTCTTGAAGGTCCCTTCACCCATTCAGTACCGCGATCGATTTGCTTCCTGGGAAGAAACCAACCGCTTCTGTGCCCGCATGTTTGAGGATGTGATTGTCAATGAAGGTCCAGAGACAATCTCTGCCATTCTACTGGAACCCATCTGCAACACAGGGGGCATCGTCACCCCAACCGAGGAGTATTTTCAGATCCTGCGCGATATCTGTGATCGCCACAACGTCCTGCTCATCTTTGACGAGGTCCTGACGGGGATTGGACGGACTGGCGATATGTTTGCGGCCCAGACCTTTGGTGTGACCCCAGACATCATCTGTTCCGGCAAGGGCCTATCCAGCGGCGGGATCCCCATCGGGGCCATGATCGTGCGTGAGGATCTGGCTGATGCCTTCTATGGCTCTGAGGAGCTTGGCATCCAGTTCTTCCACGGCCATACCTTTGCTGGCAACCCGCTCTCCTGCGCGGCTGGCATCGCGGTGATTGACGAGATAGTCGAGAAGGAACTGGACAAAAAAGCAAGGTGGTTGGGCGATCATCTGGTCAAAAGGCTGGAGGGATTGAGTCACCTTGGGGTGATCCGTGAGGTACGGGGCAAGGGCGTCCTGCGAGGGGTCGAGTTGGTGCAAGATGACACAACCATGGAGCCTTTTCCCGAGGGGCGCAAGCTGGGTGACGTACTCAAGCGAACTGCGCTCAAGAACGGCTTGATCCTGCGCATCAGCCCAGACTGGTTCGCCGTCTCTCCGCCTCTGATTGCCGAGGAATCTGACATTGACGAAATGTGCGACCTGATCGAAAAAAGCCTGCGGGAAGCCCTGGAGATACTGAATCGGTAGTTGGGTGAGAGACAGGAATGAAGAACTGATGCTGACCACTGGACAGTGTAATAGGATGATCGATGCACGATGCTCAAAGACGCATCTCATCGCAGGTGCTTGTTGAGCATCTAGAGCAAAAAGGGGGATGAACATGCCAGATTTTATCAAAGCAAGGACACTGTTACAAGAGTTCAAGGGTGATACCTATGTCCATGGATTGGGGGTACTGTCCCAGGTCGGGCAGCAGGCGACTGCCCTGGGCAAGCATGCGGCACTGGTCTGCGACGTGTTCCCGGGTTCGGACAAGTGGGTGATGCGCATCGAAGAATCGCTCCAAGAGGCGGGGGTCGAGGTACCCGGCAGGGTTCCAGGGGCCAGCCCTAATGCACCGCGTGAGGATTTAAGCCGGATTAGAGCAGAACTCGAGTCGCTCAACCCCGATGTCATTGTGAGTTTTGGAGGCGGCAGCACCATCGATGCCACCAAGGCTGCCGAAGTTCTTCGTACGTTGGGCGGTGATATTGAGGACTATTTTGGGATGGGTCTGGTCTCAAAGAAGGTGAGTGACACTGGAATACGGCTGACTCCCCATGTGGCCATCCAGACCGCCGCCAGTTCCGGGGCTCATTTGACAAAGTACTCGAATATTACGGACATAGCCACCGGGCAGAAAAAGCTGATTGTGGACGAGGCTGTTGTGCCAGTGCGGCCCATGTTTGACTATGCAGTCACCATTGGAGCGCCGGCCGCCTTGACAGCCGACGGCGCCCTGGACGGAATTGCCCACTGCCTAGAAGTTCTATACGGCTCAGTGGGCCAGCCAATCTACGACAGGATGCAGGAGGTGGCTGGGGAGGGTATCCGCCTTGTGGTTGAGTATCTGCCCCAGGCATTGGAGGATCCACAGGATCCCGAGGCTCGGGAGGCATTGGGCCTGGCAACAGACCTGGGCGGCTATGCCATCATGCTGGGCGGTACCAATGGCGCCCACCTTACCAGTTTCTCTCTGGTGGATGTCCTGAGCCATGGTCGTGCTTGCGCCATCATGAACCCCTATTATACAGTCTTTTTCGCACCAGAGATCCAGGACCCCCTCAGACTCGTGGGCAAGATCCATCGGGAGAATGGATATTCGGATGCCGACTTTGATGCTCTGGAAGGACGGGAGCTGGGCATAGCCGTCGCCAATGCCATGATCTCCTTTGAAAGACATGTGGGATTTCCAACCACTCTGAGTCAAGTACCCGGGTTCAGCGATGCCCACACCCAACGGGCACTGGCCGCAGCCAAGAATCCACAACTCAAGATGAAGCTGGAGAACATGCCGGTAGCGCTCACGGCAGAGATGGTTGACGAGTACATGGGACCGGTGCTGGAAGCGGCTACATCGGGTGACCTGACTGTGATCAAGAACGTACCTCGCTAAAAGGACACGAGCGAGACGTCGAGCGAACGACGGCACGGCGTGCCAAGACTCAGAAGGTGTCCTGCAGGTCCCGGCTGGCAAAAGCTGGCCCGGCTATGTAGGCGACTGCTTGATACCGTGAGAAAACAGTTACCGAAACAGCACCATGGAGGAGTCCTGTGATGATCCAAAATCCTGTGGAAAAACTGAGCGAGTCCAGTTCAGACCTGGAAGTCTGGTGGGATTCTTCACCCCTGGTTTATGAACCATGGACTGAGGGCATGGGAGGGGCTGATAGGGCAGGAAACCTGTTCGACATCGAGGTTGCAAGCTCGGGAGCCACCCGGTTCCGAAGCAACAGCTTGGTGAGGGGCGCAACGACCAACCAACCTCTAACCTGGCAGGTGATCGACAGCGAGCCCGACAAGTGGAGCGCTTGGCTGAGGGCCCAGCTGGAAGCCGAACCCGATCTGACCGCAAGGGACGCCATGTGGCGACTCTTTATCGAGGTTGCAGTCCAGGGTGCTGACAAACTGGCGCCCATCTTTCAAGCCTCAGGCCATCGCCATGGGTACATCTGCTGCCAGGTTGACCCGCGGGATATGACAAACCTGGATGCCATGCTAGAACAGGCCCGCCGCATCCATGGCGCGAGGCCGAACCTGATGGTCAAAATGCCCGGCACGAAGGAGGGCATTGAGGGTGTACGGATCCTGACTTCTGAGGGTATCCCCACCAACGTCACATTAGGTTTTACGGTTCCTCAATTGGTAGCCGTGGGACAAGCAGCCCAGGCGGGCTTGGACAAAGCGGTGGAGCAAGGCACCGATCTCCGCAACTGGCGCTCCTGTGCCGTTATGATGCTGGGTCGGTACGAGGGCGCAGCTCCCATGCAAGCTCAGGCCGAGGAACGCGGCATCAAGTTGAGCGAGTCCGATTTGCGCTGGGCTGGAATCTCCATCTTTCGCAAAGCTCATCGCATCTTTCGGGAACGGAGATATCCCAGCAAATTGATGGCTGCTTCGATGAGACTGGGGCCAGTGGTAGACGGCGTGACCCGGGTATGGCACCTGGAGAAACTGGCGGGTGCGAATGCCGTACTGACGGTGTTTCCCAATGTATTTGAAGCTTTTCTCGCTGCCTACGGCGATTTGCCGTTGGAGCCTCAGATCGAGGAACCCATTCCCGATCAAGTCTTGGAGCGGTTGTCACAGATTCCTTACTTTGCAGAAGCATACGACGAGCATGGGATCGCCCCAGAAGACTGGGCGAGCCATCCCGCTCTCCAGGTCACGGCCGCCAGTTTTTCTGAAGCCATGGAAGAGATCGAGATGTTCGCGGCCAGATCTATCGAATAGGAGACAACATGGACAGCAATCAGCAACTCTGGAGCAGGGCGTCGCAAGTTCTTCCAGGCGGTGTCTGCTCATCGGCACGCATAAACAACGGGCTCGGCCATCCATTCTACATATCGCGGGCCAAAGGCAGCAAGGTCTACGACCTGGAAGGCAGAGAATATATCGACCTGTGCCTCTCTTTTGGGGCTTCCCTGCTGGGGCATGCCCATCCACAGGTCGTTGAGGGCATCGCGCAGGCCGTAGAGATGGGCATCATGTGTGCCTACGAAAACGAATGGCAAACACGGCTCGCCGAGAAAATCGCTGCGACGGTCCCCTGCATCGACATGCTTCGCTTTTCGATCAGCGGCACCGAGACGACGGGCTATGCCGTCAAGCTTGCCCGCGAATACACCGGGCGCAAGTACGTCGTCAAGTTCGAAGGCCACTTTCACGGTTTCAACGACTACCTGGCCTACAACTACTGGCCGCCACGGGGAGACACCTGGCCCAAGATCACACCTGCGGTACAGGGGATGCCTGACTACCTGCAGGATGGCGTGATTGTCCTGCCCTACAACGACTTTGAACGCATCGAGGAAACGATGAGCCAGCGCGGCCACGAGATTGCCGCCGTCATGCTGGAGCCGGTCAACTATAACAGCGGCACCATCCTGCCACAACCAGGCTACCTCGAACTCCTCCGGCGGCTGACCGCTGAACAAGGCTCGCTCCTGATCTTTGACGAGATCCTCTCCGGATATCGCACGGGACCTGGCTGTATCCAGGGGACCTACGGCGTCACCCCGGACCTATGCACGCTGGGCAAGGCCATTGCAGGGGGAATACCGCTGAGTGTCTTTGGCGGCAAGCGGGAGTTCATGGAGCATATCTCGCCCCTGGGCAAGGCACAGCACAGTGGCACCTTCAATGGAGGCATGGTGGCCGTCATGGCCGCCAACGCGTTCTATGACCTGATCCTGGAAGAAGGCTTCTATGATGGCTTGTTGGAGCGCTGCGACCGGTTTTACGCGGGCATCAACGAGATCATGGTCCGCCTTGGCTTTGTAGGGCGGGTGCAGGGCAAGGGAGCACGCTTTTCGTTCTTGTTCGGACCGGTCGCAGAGAAACCAGATATCCGAAACTATCAAGACCTTATCGACAATGAATGGGGGCTGTTGAATCGCTTCTATACTGCCTGCCTCAATCACGGCGTCTATGTCCACACCATGCTCCATCATGGCCTGTCATCGGCTCACACGGATGCGGACATCGATCGCGCGCTGGAGGGCATCGAGGCCGCCCTGCGCGAAGTGATGGCCGGCGGTTCAGCGCCAGACACATCGGCCGCGGCTCCCTTCTAGACTTGGAGGTTCGCCCCTTGAATGATCTTCTGATCGCAGGCGGGACCGTCGTGGACCCGGCCAACGGCTTGCACGGCCGTGCGGACGTGGCCATCAAGAACGGCAAGGTTGTGGCCGTTGCTGAGGAACTCGGCCGGGGCCAAGCATACCAGGTAGTAAGTGCCGAAGGCAGATGGGTGCTGCCAGGTCTGGTCGACAGCCACGTTCACGTGTCCTCAAAGCCGGAAGGCTACCGCATGATGGCCAGGGCGGGGGTGACCTGTGCCCTGGACACGGCCGGCCAACCGGAAGAGATGATCAAGGGGCTGGAAAGAGCCGGCTCTGGCTTGACAGTGGGCTTTCTCTATCCACTGATTCCGGGTGAGACCATTTCGGATCGGCAACCCAGCCAAAGGGAAATCGCCCGCGTCCTGGATCGCGCTCTTGATCAGGGCGCTCTGGGGGTGAAGATCCTGGGAGGACACTATCCACTCTCCCCGGAGGCTACGGCCCGGATCATCGAGGAAGCGCACGCGATAGGCTGTTGGTGCGCCGTCCACGCGGGCACCTCGGCAACCGGCAGCAATATCGAGGGGCTTGAGGAGCTAGTCGACCTCTCAGGGAGCCTGCCGGTCCACATCGCTCACGTGAATTCTTACTGCCGCGGCCAAATAACGGGCGACCCATTGCTGGAGGCGGGCCGGGCCTTGAAGGCTCTTGCGCGGGCGCCAGCAGCCCGGTGTGAGTCATACCTGTCCCCATGGAATGGGACGAGCGCCCGGGTAGATCATGGCATACCCAAGAGCCGGGTGACACAGACCTGTCTCTTGAGTGGGGGATACGCCGCGACGGCGGCAGGCATGGAGGAGGCCATCGCGGCAGGATGGGCGCGCATCCACGGTGTACGCGACAGTGAGATTGAGCTGCTGCCTCCAGTTCAGGGACTAAAGACCTATCTCGCGCACGACTCCCAGGTATATGTCAGCTTTCCCGTGAACTCTCCGGGCGTTGCCGTTGCCCTGGCAGTCGCCAGGGCCAACGGCTCCTTCGCAGTGGATGCGCTGAGTACCGACGGAGGCGGTATCCCACGCAACACCACGCTGGTACAAGGGCTGGCCTTGGTCAGCTTTGGCGCCATGACGATGGAAGACTTGATCACCAAGGCCTGCCTGAATCCGGCGCGGATGCTGGGACTGAGCAGAAAGGGCCACTTGGGTCCTGGGGCCGATGCAGATCTGATTGTGGTGGACCCGGTCACGGGCCAGGTCGCCTGGAGTAGTGTAGAAGGACAGGTCATCGTTCAAGAGGCCAAGGTAGTTGGGCAAGGTGGTTGTCTGCTGACCACGGAGGGCGGGCAGGCTGCTCTGAGAGAGCAAGGAACCCCGGCCAGGGTAGTGACCCCCGAATGGCTGGTTTGAGCCGGCGATGGACATCCGCAGGGCAGATTGGAGACAAACCATGGCAGGACTGAATCCGATTAAGAAACTGATCGATACGAACCCGAACCTGGAGGTTTGGTGGGACTCGTCGCCGCTTATCTTTGAGGAGTGGGCTGCAGGTTTGGATCCGGCCTTTCAGGAGATCCAGTTGTTCGATGTGGCAGCCACGAGTACAGCTTCTGTCGTGTTCGAGAACAGCAGCCTGCTGCGTGGTTCCACCACCAATCAGCCCCTGACCTGGCAAGTCATCCAAGAGAACCCTGGTTTCTGGGGCGATTGGCTGGAGGCACAGCTAGCAGAAGCCCCAAATCTGTCCGCCAAAGAAGCGATGTGGCGCTTGTTCATCGGGGTAGCAGCCAGAGGCGCCGCTCTGTTGGCACCCATCTTTGAGGGATCCGGGTATCACCAAGGCCAGATCTGCTGCCAAGTGGATCCGCGCGATATGACGGATCTGGACGCGATGCTGGTCCAGGCCCGGCACATCCACGCCGCGCGACCGAATATCATGGTCAAGATGCCCGGCACCCAGGAGGGCATCGAAGGAGTCCGCATCCTGACCGCAGAGGGTATACCGACCAACGTCACGCTGGGCTTTACGGTCCCGCAGCTCGTTGCCGTGGGCGAGGCAGCACAGGCTGGCCTCGCTCTGGCCAGAGAACGTGGTACGGATCTCCGCTACTGGCGGTCCTGCGCTGTGATGATGCTGGGCCGGTACGAGGGAGCGCCGCCGATGCAGATCCAGGCGGAAGAGCGGGGCATCGATCTTACAGAGGCCGAACTGCGCTGGGCAGGGATCGCCATATTCCGCAAAGCCCACCGCATTTTCAAGGAGCGGAGCTATCCCAGCAAGTTGATGGCGGCCTCGATGCGATTAGGTCCCACTGTGGGTGGTATAACCCGCGTCTGGCACCTCGAAAAGCTGGCCGGTGCCGACGCCGTGTTGACAGTATTCCCCAATGTCTTTGAAGCTTTTATCTCCGCCTACGGCGATCTGCCCCTTGAGCCACAGATCGATGAACCGATTCCCGAAGAGGTTCTGGAGCGACTTTTGCGCATCCCCTATTTTGCGGAAGCCTATGATGAGAATGGTATCGCCCCAGAGGATTTTGTCCACCATCCCGCTCTGGATATCACAGCCGCTGCCTTTTCTGAGGCGATGGCAGAAATTGAGGCATTTGCCACAGAAAGGGTACGGATCTCCGGCTGATTGCGCCCTGCTGCCCACAGCTACCTGTGCGGCCAAGTCCTCAACCAACGTACCCCATAGGGCCGCAGGCTCAGCGTCAGATTCTCTTCGCCCATTGAGAATGCCTCATCCGTGAACAGACAGTGCCAGACCCCAGCGGGTATTCCGAGTCCGCCCGGACTCAGAGTCACAGTCTGATCCTGGTCAGACACGTTGTGCAGGCACAGAGCCAGATCGTCTCCACCGGGAGAGGTACGAAGCAAGGCAAAGATCCCTCTGCTCAGAAAGAGTACCCGCTGGTTGCCATGAGGGTGGAAGGCTGAACTAGAAGCTCGTGCCTCCAGCAACCGCCGGTAGGCGGCGAATACCTGGTACCTGAGCGAGGCGGGATCGGCCAGCTCTTGCTCCAGATCCGCCCGCCAGAACTTCTGGCGGTTGATCGTCCGGTTATGTCCAGTCTCGGCCACCCCCTCGTGTCAACTGCGGGACCCCAAGAGACTGTGAACATAGATGCCGGGCACACCCGCCAGAGCGAGCATCATGGCCTGGCTGGCCAGAAAACGGGCCACTTGCAGGAGCTGTGGCTCCTCAGTCGCGGGATTGGAAATGGCATCAAAGTAGGAGATGTTCAGCTCGTACACACTGCGGCTGCCGTCGGCGTTGGTCTTGTACCCTACCCTTCCGCTGGGTGAGGTCACAGGCCCAGTTCAGATGCAAGGTCTTTGAGTGTTACAGACGCCACTGGCTGCCAGCCTCCCGAGCTCCCAGTCACTCAAAACGTTTTGGATACCTGCTCCCATTTTGAAAAATGTGCAGTCTCACCCATGGCGTCTCTGCGAAACTCGCGCTTGCTGTCACGGGCCAGATGCTTTACAATCCGAGTGGCTGGAACAAGGCCCAACCGCAGAAGGAGCCAAGACGAGATCATGAGTTCTGAGACATCGGTCGCCCTTGCAGCAACTGCGCACCAACCCGATGAGCGACTGGCCGGCATGGTCGCTTGCCATCTACCAGCGCTGGTAGGCTGCTACACCTCTGTAACGGCATTCTGTTCGCAAGAGACTCACCCAAGCATCCTGGATCTACTGCGGCTGCACGGCGTCATCGTACACATCGACTCCGAAGTGTCAGCCGGAATCCAGCGCATCGGCGACGTGCGACGCCACACCATTCGCGCGGGTCTGGAGGCCGGTACGTCGCACCTGCAGATGTGTGACTTTGACCGCGCCATCCACTGGGTCGCCCGCTACCCACAGGAACTAGAGGCCGTGATTGATGACATCCCCAACTACGATCTGCTGGTCCTGGGACGCACCGACCGGGCCTGGGCCACCCACCCGCCCTACCAGGCGGAGACAGAACCACTCTTCAACCGGGTTTTCGACCTGGTGACCGGGCTGGCATGGGACGTAGGTGCCGGCTCACGGGGGCTCTCGCGCCGCGCTGCGGAGCTGCTGCTGCAAGTGTCTGAGGAACGAACGGTGGGCGTGGACGCAGAGTGGCCGCTACTCATTCTTGAGCAGGATGGTTATGTCGTGGGACACCGGCTCTGCGAGGGGTTGGAGTTCGAGACGGCCGACCGTTTTGGGCCGGAAATCGAAGCGGCAGGCAGCTATCAAGCCTGGGAGGCAAAGGTGAACGCAGATCCTAAGCAGTGGGTCTTTCGCCTCCAGGTGGCATTGATGATCGCCCAGGCAGCTGTTCGCCACGGTGAACGAGATGACCGATAGGGGGCCGAGGCGAAAGGACGATTCGCTTCGCGAGAGCAGCATCCCGCTGGCGACCACACATGTTTAATGCCTACGGGCTGGACGTCCCGGCGAACAAGTGGCTGGGCAACGTCCCCACCTTTGACACCCTGGCTGAGGCCTGCGCCGTTGGCGTCCAGGCTGAGATTGACAACGCGGCCCTCTACGACCAATTGTTCAACAGGGTGGAGGAGGACAACCCCGACATCATCCAGGTCTTTACTGCCCTGCAACGAGCATCGCTGAACCAGCACCTACCCGCCTTTGAGCGCTGTGCGCCCTAGGGCAGAAATAACTGGCCGATCAAGCCTCCGGTTTCAACGGAACCGGGGGCTATTCATATCTCTACCTGGCGATCATGGCTGCTCGCTCGCGAAAGCCTGGTCTAGCAGAACCGCCGCCCTTCGTAGCCAGCTTGACAATTGTCTCGCTCTGTTATATATTTAGTTCATCTAACTAATTGATCTGGAGGGACAAAATGTGATGGCGGTTGAAGATCGACTCCTGGGCCTATTTGAGCGGGTCCGAAAGCTGGCGCTCGACCAAAACCCACTGCAAGAAAGCGGGGTGACGATGCCGCAATTGGCCCTGCTCGACTGGATCGCTACTTCGCCAGGCCGTGGGGTCCAGGAAATCGCGACTGGGTTGGGTCTGACGGCTCCTACCGTCAGCGTAGGGGTGCGCCGGCTAGAGGAAGCAGGCATGGTGGAGCGCCAACCAGACCCCCAGGATGGGCGCGCCATCCGGCTGTATTTGACGGCTCAGGGCCAGACCCTACAGGAGAAGGCACTCGCATTCCGCCGGGAAAAGATGCGATGCGTGCTTGCGGGATTGACCACCGAGGAGGCAGCAACGTTACTGGCCCTACTAGAACAGGCCATCAGATCTGCCGAGAAAGCTTGGTAGCGCAGGATGGCATCTTGCGTCACTATATTAGTCAGGAGAGAAAATCAACATGCCACAACAAATCGTATTCGCCATCGTAACATTCCTGCACGATCTATTCACCGCTGTCTGGATCGGTGGCCTGATCACCCTGGGGATCACGGTCCTGCCGTCGGCCAAAAAGGTGTTGGGGATGGGACCTCAGACCAAAAAACTCATGGATGCCATCCAGAAGCGGCTGAGTGTGCTGGTCTATGTGAGTATCGTTGGGCTGATACTGACCGGCCTGCTCCTATCCAACCGCTCGCCAGACTTCCAGGGGCTGTTCAGTTTCGGCAACACCTACTCGATGGTGTTGAGCCTCAAACACATCCTGGTACTGGTGATGGTCGCCGTGGCGTTGATCCGCAGCCTGGTGCTCGGCCGCCGGAGCGGACCCCCAAGCCCGGCCCAAGAAAAGCTCAAGGTCGGGCTGCTGTTCCTCAACATCGCTCTGGGGATTGGGGTGCTGTTGCTCAGCGGCTTTGCCGTGGCCTTCGCAGCGGGCCCACCGCCTATGTAACTGCCAACGTGGTGGACACGGTGGGTCCAGCACCCACCAGTCCTGCCCAGGGAGGAGCCATGACCGGTAGCAGATTGCTGACTGTCACTGCTCACCCCGACGACGAGTCATTCCGCTGTGGTGGCACGTTGGCCTTGCTGGCCCGGCGCGGTATTCGCGTGCAGCTACTCACGGCTACACGGGGTGAAGCCGGCTCTCGCGGCGATCCACCCTTGTGCCGCGCCCACGAACTGGCCGCCATGCGCGAACGCGAGTTGCGCAACGCTTGTACCGCCTTGGGCATCGAGCCTCCACGCTTTCTGGAATACCTCGACGGCACGCTGGCCGATGTGGACGAAGAAGAGGCCACCGCTCAGTTGACGGCGATCATCCAGGAAGTACAGCCCCAGGTGCTCCTCACCTGGCCGCCTGACGGTCTGTCGGGGCATCCCGACCACGTGGCCGTGAGCCGCTGGACATCTCTGGCCTTTGAGCGGACAGCCGCCTTGGGGCCGGACGCCCCGGTGGCTCTCTACCACTTGGCTGTGCCGCGCTGGGTGGCCAAAGCCCTGGGACTGTCCCACCTGCATGACGTGCCCGATGAGCAGGTTACCCTGACCGTGGACGTGACTCCGGTCTGGGAACAGAAACTGGCGGCTATGGGCTGCCACCGCACCCAGATGGGTGGATCGCCTATCCTGAGCGAACCAGAAGAGAAGCGACGGCTGTTCCTGGGGACAGAGCACTTTCGACTGGCAATGATCCGGTCGGACCCTTCGGCGGGCTCAGGGTGGGCTCTGCCAATTGGCCCGGAAGGCAGCTTTCTTGAGGGACTGGGGGAGAACAACTGATGAAAGATGCTATCAAAGTGAGTAGTCTGACCAAGTACTACGGTCGTCCGGAAGCAGGCGTACTGGCCGTAGACCACATCAACTTTCAGGTGCAAGAGGGCGAGGTCTTTGGTTTCCTGGGACCCAACGGGGCGGGCAAGACGACCACCCAGCGGATGCTGACCACCCTGCTGGAACCGACCGAAGGTTGCATCACCATCCACGGCCACGACCTGGCCCACGACGCCTACCCGGTCAAGCGGCAGATGGGTCTGGTGCCGGAGGAATCGAACGTCTACACCGAACTGACCGCATGGGACAACTTGATGTTCACTGCTAAACTCTACCGTGTGGGTCGCGCCGAGCGGGCTGCGCGGGCACGGGAGTTGCTGGAGGTCTTTGGCCTGTGGGAGAAGCGGGACGTGAAAGCGGAGAACTTTTCCAAAGGGATGCGGCGACGGCTGAGCATCGCCATGGCCATCATCCACAAGCCGGCGCTCCTCTTCTTGGACGAGCCGACGCCGGGGCTGGACGCCCAGAGCGCCCGTGCCATCCGCGATCTGATCCGCCGCTTGAACAGCCGAGGGGACGACGATCTTTCTGACCACGCACCAGATCGAGGAGGCCAACCAGCTCTGCGACCGGGTGGCCATCATCGACCACGGCCAGATCGCGGCCATTGACACCCCAGAACAGCTGAAACAGGCATTCCGGCGGGTACAGTCGGTGGAGGTGGCATTGGAGCCCAAAGGGCAGACGCATGGTCAGGCGCTGGGCACCTTGCCGGGGGTGACCACGTCGGTCAAGATGGGAGATAAATGGCGGCTGTACACCAAAGACCCGTCGGTGCTCCTACCACAGGTGATGGACTATGCCAACTCCCGTAAATTGCGGGTCGTCAGTCTAAATACTCTCGGCCCCAGCCTGGAGGACGTTTTCCTCGAGATCACCGGGCAACAGGTGGGCACGGTGCGTCACGAGGCGCAAGAGGGTAGGCCTCGGCGGCGGGGAA
Source organism: uncultured Chloroflexia bacterium (assembly GCA_963700285.1). Lineage (GTDB taxonomy): Bacteria > Chloroflexota > Anaerolineae > JAAYZQ01 > JAAYZQ01 > CAWANP01. The sequence continues at coordinate 952,463 of CAVOXA010000014.1, forward strand.
TGAAGAGTGGAATGGGCGGTGGACAATGAAAGACAGATGGCTGCAACGACTGCGTGACGAGGTAACACAGGCTTGGACCGTGACGGCCAAGGACATGAAGGTCTACTACCTCAAGCCAGGGATGATCATGTTCGGCTTTCTGATGCCGTTCTTCATGTTCTTTTCCTTCTCAGTAAGGCGGGAGATGGCGGTCGACCAAGGTGTCGCCCGACTGCTGGCTCTGACGGTCTTTTTCACCGCTGCTGCTGCCGGACCGTTCATCATCCCACTGGAGCGGCGCCTGGGAACCTATGACCGACTGCTGGCCGCGCCAATGTCGCTGCTGACCCTGCTGCTGGGCAAGACGGCGGTGGGAGCGTTATTTGCCATCGGCACGTCGGCCTTTGCCCTGATCGTCGGCGTGGTGGCCTTTGGGGCGAATGTCGCTCAGCCCTGGCTGCTGGCGGTCGCTGTACTCCTGGCGGCATTCTCTTTCTCGGCCCTAGGGGTGATCTTTGGCTCCATCCCCACCCGCAACCCAGGTTCCGTGCAGATGCCTAGCACGCTGCTACGCTGGGGGTTGCTGTTCATCAGCGGTGTTTTCATTGGATTGAACGAAATGGCCCCAGCGGCGCGGGCAGTGGCCTATCTCTCGCCCCTGACCTACGCCCAGGACCTGATGAACCACGCTGTGCTCGGAGCTGGCCTGCTCAACCCCTGGCTGGACATGGCCGTGCTGCTACTGAGCGGCGTTCTGTTCCTGCTGCCGTCCCTGTTGATGCACCGCCGTAGCCGGCGGTTTGGCTACTGAAAGGGACGCGGGTCCAAGTGCTAGCCACAGGACACCGCGCTACAGCATGGACAACGCGACCCTCATCCGTTCCAGGGCTTCATACAGCGTGGACCTGGTACAGCCAAAGTTCAGCCGTACAAAGCCCTCTCCTCCGCGGCCGAAGGAGGCTCCTTCATTGAGTGCAACCCCTGCTTGCTCCAGAAAGAACTGATGGGGAGAGCCATCGATCCCAGCCTCGCGGCAGTCGAGCCAGCCCAGGTACGTCCCTTCTGGTCGCCACATGGTAACGCCGGGCAACTGGGAATTCACATACTCGGACAAATAGTCCGCGTTGGCCTCCAGGTAGCGCAAAACCGCATCCAGCCATGGCTGGCCATCCCGGTAGGCGGCAAGCGCGGCCACAGCACTGAGGATGCCGGGTCTTCCTACAAGGCCAGCACCGGCAGCCTGATACTTTTCACGAAGCTCTGGATTCTGGATGATGGCCACTGAAAAGTGAAGGCCCGCGATATTGTAGGTTTTACTGGGGGCTATCAGCGTGATGGTCCGGTCAGCAATCTCGGGATCGAGGGAAGCGATGGGCAGGTGTGGATGTCCTGGGAAGACCAGGTCACAGTGGATCTCGTCGGAGCAGATAACGACATCACGGCGGAGACAGATCTCGGCCATCTGCTCCAACTCGTAGCGCCGGAACACGCGGCCCACCGGATTGTGGGGGCTGCATAGAAGAAAGATACGAGTCTTGTCGGTGATGGCGGCCTCAAAGGCATCATAGTCGATTTCGTAGGAACCGTCCGGCAGCCGCGTCAGTTCCATCTCATCCAGCGTACATCCGACGTTGCCCGGGGTATAGAGCATGGGGAAATAGACTGGTGTCTGTACCAAAACACCGTCACCTGGGGAGGTCACAGCGTGAGCGGCCTGGTTAAAGCCGGTGACAACTCCCGGCACAAACACCAAAGCCTCCGGCGCCACCTCCCAGCCATACAGGCGTTGGAGGCGATCCACAATCACCGGGCGGAGTTCTGAAGGCTCTCTGCCATACCCGAATATGCCATGGTCCACCCGATCGCGGAGGGCACGGATGACCGGTTCAGGCGAAGTGAAGTCCATATCCGCCACCCACATGGGCAGCACATCTTTGTCATACAGCCGCCACTTGACGCTATCGGAAGACCGCCTGTCAATGAGGCGACCAAACTCCAGTTCCAGGTCGTGATCCGTGTGATGGGTCATCGTTGACGCATTCTCCCCTTTCTTATCTCAATCCCTTGGGCTTCGCCGTAGCTACAGCCAGGGCCATGCGAACACAACCTCGGTCGCTCCGGAGGCCCGGTCAGACAAGGTCGATCCTGCCGGAAGTGTAGCATAAAGCTCGCTTTTCTGGAAATCACCTGGTTGTGCTTGATCAAGACACATCAACGCCATAGAATAGCGCTAAAGCGCACATTGAATGAAGCCGCTCCCGCAACGCGAACAAGCTGCGAAGGTTCATTGGGGAGGAAAATGGCCTGGGCGCTGCCTTGGCGCAATAGGGTGGCAAATGACCCAGCACAGGGGGGCAGGCGAGCTAGCCTGTTTCGTCTCGCGAGGCATCTGCCCCCAGAAGCAACCGAGCCCGCCAGAGACATGCTCCAGTGGACTCGCGCGTCCCGGGCCCAGGATGCAGATTCTGCAGGAGAATCCTACTCACTCTCAGCTTGGCTGGCGATCGAGTCGCCCCACAACTGGCAAGCAGTTTCCAGCCCCGACTCGGCGATCTTTTTGGCTGCTATCGTGGCGACCACGATGGCAATCGCAGGGAGTGCAGCCACTTGGGCAACCAACGTCGGCGCCAGGGCAGCCGCCAGCATCTTGACCCCATCCTGAAGGGCAGTCATAAGTTCGTCGTGCTGCTCATTGCCCTTGTTACACAGCACGTCGTACAACTTGGGTTCCAGCTTGTCCCACCACTCCTGGCCATAGGCAACCATCTTGGCCGTCCACTCGGGTCCAGCCTCGGTGTCAGCGGCGAAAGCCACCTCCGGCGGATCCCACATCTGGAGTTCGTCTTGGGCGGATCCCTCGTCTTCGGCCTGGACACGGGCGGCGAGGGTCAGCATCAAGCCAGCCATGTCGTCCTCCCACAGAGCATCTACGGCTTCAACACGGGGCTCTCTGTCTTCCATCAGTCCTCTCCTTTCGGCACCCTGCAGGGGGCCATCTGCAGGGAGCACCTGCCCATCCAGTCTCAAATTAGCATCCGAATAAAGGGTATAGGCCAGGGCCAGCGGATTGCCTTCCTCGAGATAGCGGCGGCGAAGGGTCAGCAGAATCGCACCGGCGCTCTCACCCTGGAAAAAGAGTGTCAAGAATGCACGGGAAAAATCGTCGGCAAAGAGGGTGTTCATCGAACACTCGGTACCGATGACCGCCCTGGCGCCTCGTTGGAGGAAGAACGGCACAAAACCATCCGACAACGAGGGCAGTACCTGGGCCGATTCGCACATGTTCAAAAATACGAGTGGATGCTGCGAGAACTCGGACGGCACGGTCTCCTTGAGCATCGTCAGGGGAATCTTGCCCCGCGTCAGGCGCAGCCAAGAGTCACTGACGTCAAACAGGTCATCCAGATGCTCGCGGACCGATTGCGGACGGTCCTTGAGGGAGGTGGCTGCCTGTTGGGCAAACTGGCTGACCAGATCCGTGTCAAGTTGGATGTCGGTCGCAATCCGCTCCGTGTAGCCATGACAGAAGAAATAGTAGATATCCTGGTCTGCACCAGCCAGCTTCCGCCCCATCTTGCGGCGGTCTGTTACAATCTCAGGCAGTAGCCGATGGCCTGACCGGGAGTCCAAAGCGGCAAAGAAAGCTTTCTGCTCTGCCGCGCCCACCAGGCGCTCGTACATGCCCACACTTATGCGCAATGCATCATCAGTGGGCATCTCCGTCTGGGCCTGGCGATAGGTATCCAACATCTTGCCGGTAAGAATGACAATCTCATAACGCCAACCCCAGAACCTTTCCACGTCCACCGGCTCATCATCGTCCCACGGTTGCGCGGCATAGACCAGGCTCCAGGGAAAACAAAAGTCTCCGGCCAGATCCACAACCTGGATGGTGGAGCCATCCGGCAAGATCTCCTCCATCCAGTTCCCCAGGGCCTGCGCGGAGGCGCTGGCAAAGAGCTTGAGATACAACTGGCGGCCAACTTGAGCCAAGGCGCGTGTGGCCATTCGATAGGTTCGAGCGTCCCGTTCCTGCAAAAGATCAAAGGCCTGCACTACGTTGTACAATTGGCGCCGGGCCTTGGTGATCAGGTGTGTCAGGTCGTCGCGCGTCATGTGCACGTGGCAGAAAAGTTCTACGACCCCTGCGACCTGCTCACTACCAGCGGTTGCGCCCTTGTCCCCGGGGTCAGGATCCACCAGAAAAGTGAAGCGGTAGCGGTCGGCGCCATCGCGCGTGATGGTCAGGCTCAACTCGCGCGGTGGAAGCTTGGCCATGTCCGGAAAGTTGGCAGTTCGGGCATGGATCAACTGGGCACTTTGGGGCTGCGCACTATGCGCTATCTCACCGGCAGCTACCACCTCGGCGCGTACGCTAAAGGTCTGTACCATACAAGTCTGGTAGAACAGGCAGACCTCCAGTGTGGCCAGGTCTGCCCCCCGGGTACGGGCCAGTGGCACGGTCTGAAAGCGCACCAGGCCAGAATCACCCTTCTTGGGCAGCCGGAGCGACTGAGTTGGCTCGAGGATGTCAAAATCCTGTGAGTTGAGGCTGACGTACAGCAGGGCATCTTCCGCCTGGGGTTCGACAATGGCCTGGGCGCCGGCAGGGGCACGATCCCAGTCAACGATGGAATCTCGGAGCAAGCGCCCAACATTCAGCGCCAGATGATAGGCCCGGCCCACCACCAGTGGCTGCCTGCTGGGAACCACTCGGCGATCCGCATCTTCGAACCAGAGATTGACAAACCTAGGCTCCGGTTCAGGCTCGAGGAGGGCCCTTGGCAGAGAGTACACGCTGTCTAACACACTGTTGGGAATCGTATCCAGGTCAAAGCCCCCGCCCTTCGCAGTACCATAGGGAAAAGCATCCCGCAGGCCCCCGGGATACAAACTGGCCGGGCTGCCATCCCGAACCAGTACCAAGGCCTTGGAGCGTGAGAGGCTCTTGGCCTGCGTGCCACTCAGATCTTCCAGATCACGGACCTGACACGGTTCTGAGAATGCAGCCTCAAACTGTTGGAGAGGCAGTTCCCAGACTTTGGCCGGATCGAGCGTCGTTCTCGCGCTCAGTTCTGCAATCGCGCGATTCAACGCAGCTTTGGTTGACAGCTTGAACCCTCCGCCAGCCAACTGCAGGAGCACGTATACCAGGGGCGATTCGCGGTACGGCCTGAGATCCTTGGCCACGCGGGCCAGGGGAGCTTTCTCTGGAAACCAGACAAAGGGCTCGCCAGTCCCCTCCGGTACACTTTGGTCAAAAAGATCAAAGCTCAGTCCCTGGCTGCTCTTGTAGCTTTCGATCTCTCCAATTGGGCGGACAAGGCCTACACGCTTGCCTTTGCTGGTGACAATGATAGGCATGCGGCGACGAGAAGCCAGCGCTTCGGCTTCGCGGTACTCTGGTGGCTGATCGCTTATCTCCCAGGGTCTGGGACACAGGTCTTCAGCCAAAGATCCAATGGGTAACAGGAGGATGCGCCGCCCCAGCTTCTTGGCAAGCTCTTTGAGCTGCGGCACGGTGGTGGGCACGGCACGCCCATCTGGCAGAAGAATGACCATAGCCATCAGATGCTGTGCCGGCCCTCCGGCTGCCAGCAGCCGGTCCCGAACTTGGGCCACGGAGTCGGTGCCCTGAAGCGTCAGGACATCACCGGCTTGAAACTGATCCCACGGGATAAACATGGCGCCTCCCCCCTGGTACGCTAAAAATAGGCATCTATATTATACCACACTTATTCAAGCCAGTCCAACCGGGTTGATCTATCTTCCCGACTGTGGTAAACTGGCGCCTGCCAGATTTAGGCAGGGAGCCGAAGTATGGACGATTTTGATCTCTATGCCCGTTTTTACGACCTGGACTATGCCGGCTTTGACGATGACCTGCAGTTGGTCCAGCAGTCTGCGATACGTTGTGGATCTCCCATCCTGGAATTGGGCTGTGGCACAGGCCGATTGCTCCTGCCTCTGGCTGCTGGCGGCTATGAGGTGACCGGTGTGGACATATCGGGGGCAATGTTAAAGATCGCCCGTCAGAAGGCCGCAGTGCAGGGGCTGAGCAGCCGCGTCACGCTCATTAAACAGGATATGCGCGAGCTAGACCTGGGATGCCGCTACAATCTAGCTTATGCGGTCATCAATTCTTTCATGCACATGATGACCACCGACGACCAGTTAGCCGCCCTGAACAGCATCCACAAGCACCTAAACAGTGATGGGATCCTTCTCCTCGATCTGTTCAACCCTCATCCAGACCGACTGCTGGACTCCCGTGGCCAGGTGGTGTTGGACAAGGCCATGACCGATCCAGATACCGGCCAGGCCTTGATGAAATTCCGAACCCAGACAGTGGATCTCGCTGAACAGACTGTGCACACGATCCTGTTCCTCGACGAGACCAACAGCAAGGGCCACCTACAGCGCACAGTCTTTGCCTTTTCCCTGCGCTACATCTTTCGCAGCGAGCTGGAGCTGCTCCTGGATCGGGCTGGCTTCCAACTCGAAGCGGTCTATGGTTCGTACGACTTGGACGAGTTTACTGACGAGAGCGACAAGATGATCGCCGTCGCGCGACGGCTAGAAAAGAGATCGCCTGCCTAATGCCCCCGAATACCAATCGTACTCAACCAAGCCGGCGCGCCTTCCTTCGCCTGGCTGGTCTCAGCACAATCATCGCTGCTTGTGGGTCACCTCAGGCCAGCCTGCGCCTGCCTCAGCCAACCGCGTTGACCATGCCGGCCCCGACCAGCAGCCCTACGTCCTTTCCAACGTCCACAGCCACTCCTGCGCCGACTGCCACGCCAACCGCAACAGTCACTCCCACAGCCACTCCTACCTCCACGCCTCCGCCGACGGCAACTGCAACGCCCACGTCCACGTCGACGCCTACGGCAACAGCCACCCGTGGGCCGTTGCGGGTCATCTCTCTCATTCATGGTCCGGCCCGTTCCCTCGTCGTTGACCACATCCTCCAACAGTTCGGAGTTGAAGCCACGACTGTACGCGTGGATCTGGAAGAAGTAGTACCTGACCTGCGAGACTATGACGCCGTGATCTTTGCCGGCGGTGAATACCGTCCCGAGGAATTTGAGGAACCCATTTTCCAGGCCGAACGCGAACGGATCTTGGAGGCGCTCGATGCCGGCGTGCCGATCCTGGGCATCTGCCTGGGGCACCAGCTTCTCGCCTACTGGCTCGGTGGTGAGGTACGGCGTGGGCGCTGGGAGTTCGGCTGGCTGCCCATCGCCGTTAGCGAGACAGGCCAGTCCGATCCACTGCTGGCTGGTCTGGGCGAGACCTTTTACGCTTTTCTGTGGCATGGCGATCAAGTGACGCGCCTGCCTGAGGGGGCCGAACTGCTGGCCTCAACAGAGACATGCCCGGTGCAGGCCTACCGTCTGCGCGACTATCCCGTGTGGGGCGTGCAGTTCAATCCCCAGTACGACCCCGAGATCGCTGAGGAGGTCATCCGTGGTTCCGCCTGGCTGCCAAGTCAAGGCTATGATCTTGACGCAATGTCCGCTATTGGCTACCGCGAGTACGAAAACGTGGCCGAGCAGATCTTTGGCAACTTTTTCCAGTTTGTACAACAAGGTGAAGGAACCCATGCCACGTCTGGCAGTCCGTAGACTCCTGGCGGTATTGCTCATCATAGGCGGCCTGGCCGGCTGCGGGCCACCGCCTGCGCCCCCAGCTGCTCTTGCGCCCCTTGCCAGTCCAAGTGCGGCCTGGTCCTCTACGCCCACCCCACTGGCGACTCTCCCTGCAATAGCCACTCCCTCAGCCACAAAACGATCACCCTCTCCCACCCTGACCTCAACCTCGCATCCTACCGCTTCACCCACGCTCCCGCCCACCATTACCACCATACCTACCCCTGCTCCAACCCTATTGCCAACCCAACCGCCTCTCATGACACCTGCTGTCGGAAAGCCGCTCGAGTTCTCCCTTGGCTGGCGATTCGGTAGCAATGGGCATCTGACCGATGCAACCATCATCTACCAGGACAGGAGGCCGCTACTCGTTGTCGCCTCGCTTGGTCGCAACATCTATGCGCTGGACGGCGGTGGCGAGATTCTATGGAAGGCAAAAACTGCAGGACCGGCCTATGCCCTGGCTTCCCTCAATGGAGAGTGGGTGGCCACCGGCGACGACTCCGGCGCAATCACACTCCTGGACGAACAGGGAGGCCGTCTATGGCGGCACGAACTAGGCAGCCGGGTGACGGCCCTGGACGCTGGGTGGCCGGGGAGGGTACTGGCCGGCGGCTGGCAGGCAGGCCCTCCCCAGGGCGGCCTGTTGGCCCTGCTGAACACCGAGGGCGAAGAGGAACGGGTTCGCTGGCAGGTTAACCTGGACAGTCCGGTTACCGACGTCACCATCGTACCCGGCGACTCGCGTTCGAACATCCAAGACGGAGGCCTGGCAGTAGGAGCTACCCTGAACGGAGAGGTTCGGGCGCTGGAGCCAACCGGCATCGAGAGATGGCGCTTCCATGCCGGGGCCCCGATCACACGCCTCGGGCCGCTAGAGGTAGCGGGAGACTCGCTCATCCTAGTTGGCACACAGGACGGTCGACTGCTCGCGCTGGATGCCGGCACAGAGGGAGCGCAGGCAAGTCAGGGGGACACCGAGCGCCTTCTGTGGCAGCGCTCCCTGGGTGAGGGTGGGCCGGTCTGGCAGACAGCCGACCTGGACGGCGACCCCGATCCCGAAATTGTCGCTGGGACTGGGGGCCAAGCCCCATTGCTCGCCCTGCTTTCAGCCCAAGGGGAGGTACTGTGGCGTATCGCCACGACCTCGCCGGTGAATGCAATTGTTTCCGCTGACATGGATGGTGACGACAAACTGGAGATCTTGGCCGGGCTGGCGAGTGGTGAGATCCACGCCTACGACGTACAAGGAAGATTTCGGGGCTCGATCCACACGGGTCTGCCAGTGTGGGGGCTGGCAGCAGGCGAGGATGGCAGCGTCTTTGCCCTGGCCGATGTCATCGCCTGGCAGGTCAAGGACGTGGCCGGCCCGACCGGAGGCTCGTGGCTGCCCCCTCCGGCGATGGTGTCCGCTTCAGAAGATACCCTTGCCCCGGATATCGGTGCGCTCTCCGCCGGCATAGATGGATCGAAGGCCGCTACACTGGTTTTTCTCGGCGACATCGCTCCGGGGCGTTCGATGGAGGCGCAGTTGGCCCGCTATGGCCCAGCCGCGCCCTGGGAGGGGCTCGCGCCGCTCCTGGAGACAGCAGACCTGGTGGTGGCCAACCTGGAGTCTGTCCTTACCACCCAGGGTCATCCTCTGGACAAGGAGTATCTGATTCGAGCCCATCCTCTTTGGGCTCAGACCCTGATCGATGCCGGGCTGGATCTGGTCACCGTGGCGAATAACCACGCCCTTGACTATGGACAGGTCGGACTGGACGAGACCCTGGCGACGCTGAAAGAATCAGACATTGACGCCATCGGGGCAAGTGCGTCGGACGATAACTCGCAAAGCCACCGGCCAGCACTGTTCAACCTGAACGGGGTACGCGTGGCAGTCCTGGGCTACGCGGCACTCCGCTGGAATGGCTCTAGAGACGTACCGGCAACGGACCGTGTAGCATGGGCCGAGCCGGATGCCGTACAGGCCAGCGTCCGCGCGGCGCGGGAGCAGGCGGACTTTGTCATCGTCTTGTTGCACGCCGGTACCGAGTATGCAGATGAGCCTTCGCCAGACCAGGTGGCTGTAGCCCGGGCGGCGATCGATGCCGGCGCTGCTTTGGTGGTGGGCCATCATCCCCATGTCACACAAACCGTAGAACAGTACAAGCAGGGGCTCATCGTCTACAGCCTGGGTGATGCGCTCTTTGACATCCCCCGCCCGGCGGCTATGCGCGGTCATCTCTTACGCGTCCACGTCACAGAGGAGGGACTGGCCGGGGCCGAACTGTGGCCGTTCTGGATCACAGATGCCTTCCGGCCCCGGTTCCTGGACAACGGCAAAGGGATGCCTCGCGTCAAGATCATCTACCCCTGACGCCAAGTCACGGACGACTCGAGTCAGCGTTCGTCCAGGGGCTCGCCCAAGTCCCGGTCCGAGTGAAGAAGAGCCAGGGCCAGTTCTTAAAGATCACTTGGGGACTCGCAATTGGAACCAATGAGGAGAAGGCAACGTCTTTGAGATAGATGACAGGGCACATACGTGCCAAAGAGGAGAAGATCGCATGGCAAAGAAAAAATGGATAGGCTGGGCAGCGGTTGCGACCACCCTGGTGCTGTTGGGGACTACCGCCTTGAGCGGAGGTCTAGGAGCGAGTCAGGCGGAGGCTCAGGGCGAGGGCCTGGAATTGGCCGTTTACAACCAGGACCTGGCCTTGGTGAAGGACCCTCGCAGGCTGGACCTGTCGGCAGGGTTGAACGAAGTACGCTTTGGGGATGTGGCAGCACAGATCGACCCCACCAGCGTTCACTTTCGATCACTCACCGATCCGGATGGGACCATCGTACTGGAGCAAAACTACGAGTATGATATCGTCAACTCGGCCAAGATGCTCAACAAGTACGTAGACATGGAGATTGGCGTGGTGACCGAGGATGGGCAAGAGTACTCGGGAACACTTCTCAGCGGCCATGACGACGTCATCCTACAAGATGACAATGGACAGGTGAAGGTAATCCGGCTGGAGCGGATCAAGGAATTCGAGTTCCCGGCCCTTCCAGAGGGGCTGATCACCCGCCCCACGCTCGTCTGGCAGGTGGAAACGGCCCAGGGTGGCAGCCAAGATGTGGAAGTTACCTACCTGACGCATGGCATGAACTGGCAAGCCGACTATATCGTGGTGTTGGCTGACAATGATCAGAGCATCGACCTGGACGGCTGGGTGACCCTGGACAACCACAGTGGGGCCAGCTACTCTGATGCCAAACTCAAGCTCATTGCTGGTGATATCCACCGGGCGCCCACCGACGGCTATGTGGTGGAAAAGGAGATGGCCTTTGGCGCAGGGGAGGCCCCAGCCGCGCAGGTAGAAGAACGTTCGTTTTTCGAATATCACCTCTATGAAATCCAACGGCCCGTGACGGTCAAAGACCAGCAGACCAAGCAAATAGAGTTCGTGACCGGCCGCGATGTCCCTGCCGAAAAATTCTTTGTCTACGACGGAGCCCAAATGTACTTCCCGGGCTACTACCAACCCATCGATGATCCCAGCTACGGCACCGCCTCTAACAAGAAGGTCATGGTCATGCTGGAATTCAAGAACGGCGAAGACGAGGGGCTGGGGGTGCCGCTGCCCAAGGGAACGCTGCGCGTATACAAGAAGGACGTCGATGGCTCAACGCTGCTCATTGGCGAAGACGCCATCGATCACACACCCAAGGACGAGCAGGTACGTCTCTACATCGGTGATGCCTTTGACGTCGTCGGCGAACGAGTCCAGACCGATTTCAAGGCAGAGTATGATGAGGACTGGATCGAAGAGTCCTACGAGATCACGCTGCGCAACCACAAGAGCGAGGACATCGAGGTGCGCGTCGTGGAGCACATGTTCCGCTGGACCGAGTGGAAGATCCTAGAGGAGAGCCACGAGCACATCAAGACCGATGCCCGGACCATCGAGTATCGTGTGCCCGTAGAAGCGGGCGGCGAGACCCAAGTGACGTACACGGTCCGGTACGAGTGGTAATGCACGGCAGCGCATCCGGCTGAAAGAGGGCACCGCGACATGGCCATGCACATTCCTGAGCACGTCATCAAAGGGTGTTTGGCAAAAGCTCCAGGCAACTGGGTCAGACACGGCCGGTCGATGCGTTTGACAAAAGTGAAATTCTGTGAGATAATGGCTGCCACGTGGAGCCTGCGGCAGTTTATCATCACGAGCTATCATAGAAAAGGGAGGTGGTGCCCATGGACTGTAGTAGTACACCATGCGCCGTAGCATCGCCTCGATTCATCTGGTAGGCTACGGCGCGTACGTCAAGGGAGGGCCTCCTCAACCGGGGAGGCCCTCTCTCTTTGCTTCAAAGAAGGTGGACAAAGCCATGCAGGCGGACTCTTTTGGCGTTGGCAAGCTGCCCATGGCGTTCCTGCAGACGATGCTGGAACGCTACACAGGGCAGGACGAGCGAATCGTGGTGGGCCCACGGGTCGGCGAAGATGCGGTGGTCTTGGACATGGGCGATCGCTATCTGGTGGCCAAGACAGATCCCATTACATTCACGACGGACGAAATCGGCTGGTACGTGGTCAACGTCAATGCCAACGATGTCGCGACCGTGGGCGCTATGCCACGCTGGCTACTGCTCACGCTCCTGCTCCCGGAAGAGGGATCCAATGGGGCACGGGTCGAAGAGATATTCTCTCAGGTACACGAGGCCTGCCAGGCATTGGGGATCGTCCTGTGTGGTGGCCATACAGAGATCACCTTTGGGCTGGACCGGCCCATTGCCGTAGGTTTCATGCTGGGGGAGATGGAGAAGGAGGATCTGGTACGCACTGCCGGTGCGGAGGTGGGTGACCATTTGATTCTAACCAAGGGCATCGCTATCGAGGGCACAGCCGTCTTGGCCCTGGAGATGGGCGATCGACTCAAAGAACAAGTAGGCACGGAGTTGGTAGATCGGGGCCGGCGCTTCCTGAAGGAGCCCGGCATCAGCGTCGTGCCCGATTCCCAGATCCTGTGCCGTACTGGCCGGCCCCACGCCATGCACGACCCCACGGAGGGAGGTCTGGCCACCGGTCTGTGGGAGATGGCCAAGGGGTCTGGAAATGGACTCGTGGTGGATCTGGCTCAGGTACGCCAGTTTCCAGAGACCGTCGCATTCTGTCAGGCCCTGGACCTGGATCCTCTGGGCGTCCTGGCTTCTGGCGCGCTGCTGGTTGCCTGCGCCCCAGAAGAATCGGCATTGATGCTGGAAGCGCTAGCCGGCGAGGGCATCGAGGCAATGATTATCGGACGGGTGGTGGATGGGCCATCAACTGTACTCATCGAAACAGATGAAGGGCTGATCCCAATGCCTACCTTCGAGCGGGATGAACTCCTGCGCGTATTGGCCTAGCAGCTTCTCCGAATACTCGCTCCCTAGCCCCCAAGACGGGGCCTGACCCCTCTCGGACGAGAGTCAGGCGGTCGAGCGGGAAAAGAGATTTGACTTTTGGTTTGACCTGTGCTAAAGTTCATCTTCGCGAGTCGATTTGTCCAGCCCAATAGCTACCCACAGTCCAAGTCGGGGAGCAGGGGGAAGGCCATCGCGGCCCATTGGCGGTGGCCCTCTATGTGTCTGGAGATAGCAGTGAGCGCCTGCCACTTCTGCTGGATCCCAGATCCAGGAGGAGCCAGGCGCAGGTTCAAAACGTGGAACACAAAGCTACGAAAGGGAGGGGCGAGTTGCCCACGATCAATCAGTTGGTAAGAAAGGGGCGCAAGCCCAAATCGAAAAAAGAAAAAGCACCTGCCCTGCGCTACAGTTCCAATGCGCTCAAGGGGCGGACAACGCGGCAGCAGAAAGGCAACCCCCAGAAGCGTGGGGTATGCACCCAGGTACGAACCATGACGCCCAAGAAGCCTAACTCGGCGCTGCGCAAGATCGCACGTGTGCGCTTGACGAATGGCCTTGAGGTCACGGCTTACATCCCCGGCGAGGGACATGGGCTTCAGGAACACTCGGTGGTGCTGGTGCGCGGTGGTCGTGTCAAGGACCTACCCGGTGTTCGCTACCACATCATCCGTGGTGCGCTGGACTCTGACGGAGTGGACAACCGCAAGCGAGCCCGCTCAAAGTACGGGACCAAGCTACCCAAAAGATCGGTGATTATCTAGAGATAGAGGATATAGATATGCCAAGACGGAATCGTCCTCCAAAGAGGGACATCGCACCCGACGCCAAATACAATAGTGTTCTGGTTGCGCGCTTTATTAACAAGCTGATGCAGCACGGCAAAAGGAGCACAGCGCAACGCATTTTTTACGACGCTCTTGACATCGTCGAGGGCCGAGCCAAGCGTCCCAGCCTGGAGGTATTTGAGCAGGCGGTCAAGAACGCAACGCCGCTCCTCGAGGTAAAGCCCCGAAGGGTAGGTGGTGCAACCTATCAGGTGCCGGTGGAGGTCCACTCCGACCGCCAGATGTCCTTGGCCATCCGCTGGCTCGTCGGCAGTACGCGACAGCGACCTGGCAAGACAATGGCTGAGAAGCTGGCCAATGAGATTATGGACGCTGCCAGCAATACGGGGCAGACAGTCAAGAAGCGCGAAGACACCCATAGGATGGCGGAGGCAAACCGGGCGTTTGCTCATTACCGCTGGTAGGCAGTTCGTAGCCAATGAATCAACTTAACAATGACCAACCTTGATGGCTTGTTGGTCATTGTTTGTTTTTCGTTGGTCATTCTGCGAGGTTGTCCATGTCCAGGGCTATTCCTCTCGAGCGCACACGGAACATCGGGATCATCGCGCATATTGATGCCGGCAAGACCACGACGACAGAGAGGATCCTCTTTTATACAGGCCGCACGCACCGCATGGGCAGCGTGGACGATGGGACAACCGTTACCGATTGGATGGCGCAGGAGCGGGAGCGGGGCATAACCATCACGTCGGCAGCCGTGACCTGCTTCTGGCGCGATTTTCAGATTAACATCGTAGATACACCGGGACATATCGACTTTACCGCCGAAGTCCAGCGCAGCTTGCGCGTACTGGATGGAGGCGTGGTGGTATTTGATGCCGTGGCAGGGGTAGAACCCCAATCAGAAACGGTCTGGCGTCAAGCCGACCGGTATCAGGTACCACGAATCTGTTTCGTTAACAAAATGGATCGTGTGGGGGCGGATTTTTGGCACACCGTGACAATGATCCGGGAGCAGTTGGCTTCAAACCCCGTGGCGATCCAGGTGCCGATAGGCGCCGAAGATAGGTTCATCGGCGTCGTGGACCTGCTGACTATGCAGGCCATCATCTATACCGACGATCTGGGCACTGTCCAGGAGGCCACGGCTATCCCGGACGACCTGCAGGGTTTTGCTCTAGAGCACCGCGAGAACCTCCTGGAGCAGGTGGCCGAGTACGATGACCAGATCATGGAAAAGTATCTGGAAGGGGAACAAATCCCGGTCAATGAGTTGCGGCGCGCGCTGCGCGAAGCCACACTCCGGGGGAACCTGGTACCGGTACTTTGTGGCTCGGCACTCAAGAATAAGGGGGTCCAACCGGTTCTGGATGCCGTAGTAGACTATTTGCCATCGCCTCTGGACGTGCCGCCCACGCCGGGCGTGAATCCTCGTACAGGTGACGTGTGGAAGTGCTACCCCGACGAGACCCGACCTTTTGCAGCTCTGGCGTTCAAGGTGGTGACGGATCCGTACGTCGGGCGCTTGGTCTACTTGCGTATCTATTCGGGGAAAGTACGAGCCGGCAGCACAGTATGGAACTCGGTCAAAGGACGAAAAGAGCGGGTATCCAAGCTGCTGCGGATGTATGCCAACCGCCGCGAGGAGCTAGAGATGATCGAGGCGGGCGACATCGCGGCGGCGGTAGGGTTGAAAGACACATTCACCGGCGAGACCCTGTGCGATGCCACCTATCAGGTTGTCCTGGAGTCCATCAAGTTTCCGGAACCCGTGATCGCCGTGGCCATCGAGCCGCGAACACAGGCGGACCAGGACAAGATGAACGAGGCCCTCCGGCGGCTGGCGGAGGAGGATCCCACCTTTCGGGTACGAACCGACGAGAATACCGGCCAGTTGATCGTCAGCGGCATGGGGGAACTACACCTGGAAGTTCTGGTCGACCGTATGCTGCGCGAGTTTCGGGTAATGGCCAATGTCGGCAAGCCACAGGTAGCATACCGTGAGACAATCACACGGGAGGCACGGAGCGAAGGCAAGTTTGTCCGCCAGGTGGGAGCGCACAACCAGTATGGTCACGTTGTATTGGAGCTTGAGCCACTTCCTGTTGGTGCTGGCTTTGAGTTTGTGAACAAGACGAAGGGGAACGTCTTTCCTCAGGAGCAAGTAGACGCGGTGGAAGCTGGTGTCCGCGAGTCGCTGGACGGCGGAGTGCTAGCCGGCTACACCCTCGTGGATTTGCGCGTATCGCTGGTTGACGGGGATTATGAAGAGGATGAAACTTCCGACATGGCACTTCGTGCGGCGGCATCGATGGCCCTGCGGAATGGCGTAGAAAAGGCCGCCCCCGTCTTGTTAGAACCAATCATGAGCGTGGAGGCCGTGGCGCCGGACGAGTCAAGTGGCGCGCTCATCGGTGATCTCAGTGCTCGTGGCGGACAGATCGAGGGTTTGCAGCCCCGAGGCGCGGGAATGCAAGCCGTAAGGGCCATGGTTCCTCTGGCCGAGATGTTTGGTTATACCACGGACCTGCGATCGATGACCCAGGGGCGGGGCACCTCCACGATGGAGTTCGATCACTATGACGAGGTGGCGCCGGAGGTACTGGATCAGATTCTGATGGGCTGGCGCAGGTAATAGCCCCACGTGGATTTGCCATGGATCCGCTTTTGAGGTAGAATGGCGCGGTTTTGTGGGTTGTGTGACCCGCAACCGGCATGAAGAAAAAGGAGCACCAGCATGGGAAAGGCAAAGTTCGAGCGAACAAAACCACATGTGAACGTGGGCACGATTGGCCACATCGACCACGGCAAAACAACCTTGACCGCGGCTATCACCAAGACCCTGGGGATGAAGGGCTGGGCCGATTTCCGAGCCTTTGATTCCATTGACAACGCACCTGAGGAAAAAGCCCGCGGCATCACCATCGCCATCGCCCACGTCGAGTACGAGACCGAGAACCGGCACTATGCCCACGTCGATTGCCCTGGACACGTCGACTATATCAAGAACATGATCACCGGCGCCGCACAGATGGATGGCGCCATCCTGGTCGTGGCTGCTCCTGATGGGCCCATGCCCCAGACCCGCGAGCACGTCTTGCTGGCGCGTCAGGTAGAAGTGCCGGCCATGGTTGTCTTTTTGAACAAAGTCGACATGATGGACGACCCCGAACTGCTCGAACTGGTCGAGTTGGAGCTTCGCGAGTTGCTCTCCAGCTATGGCTTCCCCGGCGATGACATTCCCATCGTCCGCGGCAGCGCCCGCGACGCCCTGGAGAGCACCAGCACAGATCCGAACGCCCCCGAGTATGCTTGCATCTGGGAGCTGATGCGGGTCGTGGACGAGTACATCCCCACGCCCGAGCGCGAGATCGACAAGCCCTTCTTGATGCCCATTGAGGACGTCTTCAGCATCAAGGGGCGGGGCACCGTGGTCACCGGCCGCGTGGACCGGGGCATGATCCATACCATGGACGAAGTCGAGATCATTGGCATCAAAGAGACGGTCAAGACCGTTTGCACCGGGGTGGAGATGTTCCGCAAGATCCTCGACGAGGGCATGGCCGGGGACAATGTCGGCTGTCTGCTGCGGGGCATAAACCGTGAGGACGTTGAGCGAGGACAGGTGCTGGCCAAGCCTGGAAGCATCAAGCCGCACACAGAGTTTACAGGTGAGGTATACGTCTTGCGGCGGGACGAGGGCGGCAGGCATACGCCCTTCTTTGCCGGCTACCGGCCGCAGTTCTACATCGGCACACTGGATGTCACAGGGGCCGTAGAGATGCCGGAAGGCGTAGAGATGGTCATGCCCGGGGACTATGTGAGCCTGGGTGTGAAGCTGATCGTGCCGGTGGCCCTGGAAGCTGGTTCCCGCTTTGCCATGCGCGAAGGCGGCCGAACCGTTGGCTCGGGTGTCATCACCGAGATTCTGAAATAGAGTAGCTCGTTTTCGAGGGGGCCATGGCCAAGCAGAAGATCAGAATTCGACTCAAGGCTTTCGATCACCGCATACTGGATCAGTCAGCGCGGCAAATCGTGGATACGGCAGAGCGAACCGGTGCTTATGTAGTTGGGCCGGTGCCATTGCCAACTCGCATCGAGAAATTTACGGTGATCCGTGGGCCCTTTATCGACAAGGATTCAAGGGAGCAGTTCGAGATCCGAACCCACAAGCGGCTGCTCGATATCGTTGAGCCAGGATCGAAAACGGTTGACCAGCTAATGCGCCTGCAATTGCCGGCCGGGGTCGACATCGAAATCACGCTTTAACAACCGAGAGCATTCAGCGTTTGGCTGTCAGCCGCCGGCATTGATGCGGCTGCAAGCTGAAACCTGAGAGCCTACGCCATCGAGCTGGCAAGTGTACGGCACAACCAGCCGGCAGACTGCCAGCCTGAAGGGATGATGCGGGCCCGCCTAGCCTGGCAGTCCCTGGGAGGTAAGAATGAAGAGCATTGTAGGCAAAAAGGTCGGGATGACCCAGATTTTTGATGAGCTGGGGGAAGTCATTCCGGTCACAGTCATCGAAGCTGGTCCTTGCTTTGTTGCCCAAATCAAAACGGTGGAACGGGATGGCTATGCGGCCGTTCAATTGGGTTTTGAAGAAACGAAACCCAAGCACCTGACCAAGCCCCAGTTGCAGCATCTGCAAAAGAGCAATCTATCGGCACTGCGCCACCTGCGAGAGTTCCGGATGAGTCCGGATGACATCGCTGGCTTTGAGCTGGAAGAAGGCCAGAAGGTGACGGTTGATGTCTTTGATGCAGGCGAGTATGTCGACATAGTCGGGACCACGAAAGGCCGAGGATTCGCCGGCGTGGTGAAGCGACATGGCTTTGGTGGGGGTCCCAAGACCCATGGCCAGTCCGACAGGACGCGCACCCCAGGTTCAATTGGAGCATGCACCACGCCAGGGCGTGTCTTCAAGGGCAAACGAATGCCCGGGCGGATGGGTGGTGATCGCGTCACCGTTCAGGCATTGAAGGTGATGTTGGTGGATCCGGAACGGAACCTGCTGGTGGTGCAGGGAGCAGTGCCTGGAGCGAAAAATGGATTGCTGATGATTCGGCAGGCGCGCAAGACACGACTGCTGAAGAAGGTGCGCAAATAGTCCCGGGCAAGACCCATCAGGGATCCGATGAGGAGTAGTGGCAAATGGAAGTGCCTGTCTATAATACACAGGGTGAGCAGGTAGGCGAAGCCGAGTTGAGAGCTGACATTTTCGACGTGCCAGTCAACCAGGCGTTGATGCACCAAGCATTGGTGCGCCAGATGGCCAACGCGCACTTGGGGACGCACAAGACCAAAACACGTAGTGAGGTCCGGGGAGGTGGTCGGAAGCCTTGGCGGCAAAAGGGTACCGGCCGTGCCCGCCAGGGGAGCATCCGGTCCCCTCAGTGGCGAGGCGGAGGGACCGTTTTTGGGCCAACCCCGCGCAGCTACCGCCAAAAGATGCCGCGCAAGATGCGACGCCAGGCTCTGCGCTCTGTTCTGTCAGTCAAAGCAGCCGCGTCACAGGTAGTATTGCTCGATACCCTGGAGATGGCGGAACCAAGGACAAAGCAAGTCATGGGCGCCCTGCGGAATCTAGGGATCGATTCGTCGGCCTTGATCTTGTTGCCTCAGCGTGACGAGGTCATTCTACGTTCGGTGCGCAACCTACCAAAGGTCCAGACGCTGGTCGCACAGTACCTCAACGTGAGGGACCTGCTCAAGTTTGATTACATCCTGGTGCCGCTGGCTTCCTTGGAAGTGATCGAAGGGATTTTAGGCCAGGATCGGGTTCACGCATCAGATTGAATCCGGGTGCAGGGAGAGGTGTTATGCACATCTATCAGGTCTTGAAACGGCCGATACTGACGGAAAAGACAGATCTTCAGCGCGAAGAAAACCAATACGTTTTTGAGGTGGACCGCCGAGCCAACAAGCTCCAGGTCAAAGAGGCAGTCCAAACGGTTTTTGACGTGGAGGTCATGTCCGTGAACACCATGATCATGAAGCCAAAACGACGGAAACTGGGGCGCAAGACCATCACTACACGGCCTGTTTGGAAGAGGGCGGTTGTAACGTTGGCGCCGGGAGAGCGGATCCAGGACTTTTTCGAAGGGATTTAAGAGTCCGAGGTTGAGCGTTGGACGTTCGAGGTCCAAGCTTGTCGAACAGCGGGCATCGAACATCGCACTGCGGACAGGAGTAAGAGATGCCGATCAAAGTCTATAAACCTACATCGCCGGGTCGGCGGGGAATGAGCGTCTCCTCCTTTGAGGAGATTACCCGCTCAAAGCCTGAAAAGGCGCTGCTCCGCCCCATGAAGAAGAGATCCGGGCGCAATTTCCGGGGAAAAATCACCGTCCGGCACCACGGCGGAGGCCACAAACGTCGCTACCGCGTTGTTGATTTCAAGCGTGACAAGGCTGGTGTTCCTGGACGTGTGGATTCGGTCGAGTACGATCCCAACCGCTCGGCCCGGATCGCCCTAGTGGCTTACGTTGACGGAGAAAAGCGATACATCATTGCCCCGGTAGGCCTCAAAGTGGGTGACATGGTCATGTCAGGGGCAGATTCCGAGATTCGAGTGGGCAGCGCCCTGCCAATTGTGAATATCCCTGTAGGCACGACCATCCACAATATCGAGTTGCACATCGGCAAAGGTGGCCAGTTGGTTCGTGCAGCAGGTACCTCAGCCCAGCTATTGGCCAAAGAAGGTCGCTACGCGCACATCCGATTGCCATCGGGTGAGGTCCGGCTGGTGAACGTTCAGTGCATGGCCACCATCGGCCAGGTGGGCAACACAGATCATGGGAACATTAAACTGGGCAAGGCAGGACGGACAGCGCTGGCTTGGGATCCGCCCATCGGTTCGAGGTTCGGCCATGGATCCAGCTTCCCACCCACATGGGGGCGGTGAAGGTAGGTCGCCCATCGGTATGCCCGGTCCAAAGTCGCCGTGGGGCAAGCCCACTCTGGGCAAAAAGACCCGACGCAACAAATCCACTGACAAGTGGATCGTGCGGCGACGACGGAAGAAACGGTAATCACGCAGCGCGGAACAATGCATTGAGCAGGATCGAGCGCAGGTCGTACAACCGGCGTGGAGGTAAAAGATGTCGAGATCACTGAAAAAGGGACCGTACGTGAGTCCCAAGCTGCTGCACCGGATCGAGGAGATGAACCGGCCTGGCGTGCCCCGGCGGGTCGTCAAAACCTGGTCGCGGGCTTCGACTATCTTCCCGCAAATGGTAGGCCACACGATAGCCGTGCACGATGGACGGCGTCACGTGCCAATCTATATCAGCGAGAATATGGTTGGCCACAAGCTGGGCGAGTTCGCACCGACTCGGACCTTCCGGGGGCATTCCAGGAAGGAAAGAACAACGCGAGTGCGGAGAGTATAGGGGGGCAGGTATGGAAGATTTTGAGGTCCGAGCCCAACACCGTTTTGTACCCCAGTCACCGCGCAAGGTGCGCCTCGTCGTCGATAGCGTGCGGGGCATGGACGCGGAGGAGGCTTTGGGCGTTTTGAATCTGATGCCCCATCGGGCCGCCACTTCGGTGTACAAACTGGTCAAGTCGGCCGTGGCGAACGCTGAGAACAATTTTGGGATGGCAGCCGAAGATCTGTATATCGCGAGCATCTCTGCTGATGGCGGTCCTACTCGCCGTTGGCGCCGATTTGGAGCGCGCGGCAGGTTCAAGCCAATCCTGAAGCGATCGTCACACATCACTGTGATTCTGCGAGAACGAACGTCAACCGAGTTCTAGGGGGGACTGCATGGGGCGAAAGGTACATCCTTACGGCTTCAGGCTAGGATACATCAAGGACTGGAAAGCTCGCTGGTACGCGGAGAAGGAAGAATACGCTGACCTGCTGGCTGAGGACCTAAAGATACGCAAGCTCATCCGCAAGGATGTGGGTCACGCCGGCATCTCGGACATCGAGATCGAGCGATTCCCAAAGGCGCGCCAGGTGTCGGTCAAAGTCTGGACTGCCAAGCCGGGCATTGTCATCGGGCGGAAAGGGGCCAACGTCAACACCTTGCGCAAGGACCTGGAAACTCTGACGAGCAAGAAAATCCACGTGGATGTGGAAGAGGTAGAGCGACCCGAGTTGAATGCCTTCCTGGTGGCCGAGGGAATCGCCCAGCAGATTGAGCGGCGGATCTCGCACAAGCGCGCCATGAGTCAGGCAATTCAGCGAGCCATACGATTCGGCGCACAGGGAGCCATGGTAACTTGCGCGGGGCGCTTGTTCGGTTCAGAGATGGCTCGTCGCGAGACAATCCGTGAGGGACGAGTCCCTCGCCACACGCTGCGCGCCAACATCGATTATGCCCAGGCCGAGTCCTTGACGACCTTTGGCCGCATTGGCATCAAGGTCTGGATCTATACAGGAGATGTGTTGCCGGAGCGGGAGATCGAAGAAACGGTTAGCGCCTAGACGGGTGACCGTGGGTGTCGGCAGCAGCCAGCCTGCTTTGGCAGTCGCAAAGCAGTTGGGTCTTCGGTTAAAGATCCAAGCTGACAGATACTACCGACAAGGACCAAAGGTCCGGCTGCAACACGGGAGAGTGTGTCATGTTGATGCCAAAACGTACAAAGTATCGTAAGGCACATCGAGGACGGATGAAGGGCAAAGCCGGTCGCGGCAATACCCTTTCTTTTGGCAACTATGGTCTCCAAGCGATGGAACCATGCTGGATGACCAGTCGCCAGATTGAAGCAGCACGCCGGGCCATCGTGCGCCACGTGAAGCGCGGCGGAAAGCTCTGGATCCGGGTCTTTCCTGACAAACCAGTGACTGCCAAGCCGGCGGAGACGCGCATGGGAGCCGGAAAGGGTGCAGTGGATCACTGGGTGGCCGTGATAAAACCTGGGCGGATGATTTTTGAGATGTCAGGTGTTCAGGAAGACCTCGCGCGTGAGGCAATGCGGTTGGCCTCTCACAAATTGCCCATCAAGACTCAGTTCGTCACCCGCCAGGAAATAGTTGGAGGGACAGGATGAAATCGCGGGAAATCTGGGAAATGACGCCAGAGGAGATCCAAGTCAAGTTGGACGACGCTTACGCTGAAATGTTCAACCTTAGGTTCCAATTCTCCACTGGCCAAATGCGGAATAGTGCCCGTCTGGGTCAGATGCGCCGAGAGGTGGCCCGGTTGAACACCGTTCTCAGGGCGAAAGAGATAAGACGCATGCGAGAGCAGGAGACAGAATGACGGAAGGCTCACGGTCCTACGAAAACCGCAAGGCCCTGGTTGGTCGTGTACTGAGCAACCGGATGGATAAGACAGTGGTCGTCCTGGTGGAACGGCGCCAACGGCATCGGCTCTACGGCAAAGTGATCACCTTGCGAAAGAAGCTCAAGGCGCACGATGGCGAAAATGCCTGTCAGATCGGCGACCTGGTCAAGATTGTCGAGTCGCGTCCCATGAGCAAGGAAAAGCGTTGGCTTGTTACCGAGATCTTGAACCAGAGTTGATCTTTGGGATGAGGGCTTGTCGTCGCGCACCATCCGGATGCTTTGGCAAGGGTGCCCTCTTTGGGGCGGGGTTTGCGACGCACCGTCCGATCTTGGGACCAGTCTAGGGTAGCAGCAGCCCCTGGTTCCCTACAAGGCGAGCAGGGGGAAGGCTGGAGGAGAACGATGATTCAGCAAGAGAGCCGGCTTAAAGTTGCCGATAATACCGGGGGCAAGGTAGTACTCTGTATCCGTGTCTTGGGTGGCTCGACGCGGCAGTATGGGGGTGTGGGTGATGTGATTGTTGCTACGGTCAAGAGTGCCGCCCCGGGAGGATCTGTCAAAAAGGGAGACGTGGTCCAAGCGGTGATCGTGCGCACGGCCAAAGAGGTACATCGGCGCGATGGTTCCTACATCAAATTCGATGACAACGCCGCCGTGATCTTGGACCAGGCAAGGAATCCAAAGGGAACACGTATCTTTGGCCCGGTGGCCCGTGAGCTTCGCGAGCTCGGGTTCATGAAGATCGTGTCACTGGCCCCCGAGGTATTGTGACCGGAGCTGGAGAGTGAAACATGGAACGGATCAAGAGGGGTGATACAGTTGAAATCATCGCCGGCAGGGATGCAGCCGCTTCCCGGCGCGAGGGGAAAAAGCTGCTGGGCACGGTGCACAGAGTGATTCGAGGCTACGAGATCGACCGCTTTCGCCGGAAAGTGAAGCGGGATCACAGCAAGGATCGCGTCGTAGTCCAGGGCGTCAATCTCATCGTCAAACACCAGCGCCGCACGGGCGACGTGAGAACGCAGGTAGGGCGGATCGAGCGAGAAGGGCCCATCCACAGTTCAAACGTAATGTTGGTCTGCCCCTCGTGCAAAGAGGCTACTCGAGTGGGTTTTCGAGTCTTTGATGATGGCTCCAGAGCCCGGTACTGCAAGCGCTGTGACGAGGCGATAGATTAGCCCTCTGACCAGGGGCAAAGTGGGAGCTGACGGATGCCAAGATTGAAGGATCTATATCGCGAGCACGTGGTACCAACCCTGCAGAAAGAGTTGGGCTATCAGAACATTATGCAGGTACCGCGCATGGAAAAGATCGTCGTGAACGTGGGACTGGGTGAGGCTCTGCAGAACGCCAGGGCACTGGATGCCGCGGTACAGGATATCACCACCATAACGGGACAAAGGCCCATCGTCACGCGGGCACGAAAATCCATTGCGGTCTTTAAGCTGAGGGAGGGCAACCCCATTGGCGCAAAGGTAACCCTGCGCGGCAATCGGATGTGGGATTTTCTGGATCGCCTGTGCAGTATCGCCCTCCCACGCCAGCGTGACTTTCGGGGACTTTCGCCCGACTCGTTCGATGGCCGCGGAAATTATAGCCTGGGTCTAAGAGAGCAATTGATCTTCCCCGAGATTGACTACGACTCGATTGACAAGATCCGGGGCTTTGAGGTCACCATCGTGACCACGGCCAATACCGATGAAGAAGGACTTCAACTGCTGAAACATCTGGGGATGCCCTTTGGCAGTGGTTGAGCCGTTGCAGTCACAGCTCTCTGGCCCGATGGCTCAGTCGGGTTCTGAGGACGACAGGGCGGACAGTCACAGTTTGAGGAGGAAATGTGGCAAAGACAAGCATGATTGTGCGGGAAACAAGACGCAAGTATCCTACCAGGGTACGAAACCGGTGTACGCGGTGTGGCCGGCCTAGAGGATACATGCGACGATTCAAGCTGTGCCGTATCTGTTTCCGCGAACTGGCCAATCAGGGCATGATCCCTGGGGTAGTCAAGTCCAGCTGGTAGCCATTGCTGGCCGCCAAGGGTGGGGATACGAGAGGGCTTGAGAGTCTCAACGGCGACCAAAGAGCAGGCATGCCCCGAATGCTTTGGGGCAGCGGCACTCAAGTGGAGTGAACAGGACTCCCAGAGTCGATTAGAAGTGAGGTGACGTATGCTGGTAACCGATCCGATTGCTGACATGCTGACCAGGATCCGCAACGGGCTGATGGTACGGAAACCCTTTGTGCTGATACCCAGTTCCAAGATCAAAGTGGCCATTGCACAGATTCTACTGGAAGAAGGGTACATCCAGGGGTATGAAGTGACGAACGAACGACCGCAGCCCAATATTCGGGTATGGTTGAAATACGACGAGAAGCGGCGGTCAGTTGTGGCTGCCCTGGAACGCGTGAGCAGACCCGGCCGGCGGGTATACAAGGGCAAGCAAGAACTCCCATGGGTCCTGAGTGGCCTGGGGATCGCCATTGTGAGTACCCCAAAAGGAGTAATGACGGGCCGGAAGGCCCGACGCCTGGGTGTAGGCGGCGAAGTCCTTTGTTATGTGTGGTAGGGGGAAATCATGTCTCGCATTGGCTTGAAAACCATCGCTTTGCCGGATAAAGTGCAAGTTGACGTTCAGGAAACCCGCGTGAAGGTTAAGGGTCCAAAGGGTGAGTTGATCCGGTCCTTCCATCCCGACATGGATGTTGTGTTGGAGGATGGGATTCTCCGGGTCCAACGACCGACCGATCACCGTACGCACAAAGCATTGCACGGGCTGACCCGATCTTTGCTGGCAAACATGGTGACGGGTGTATCGGAAGGATATGCCAAGACCTTGGAGATTGTGGGAACCGGATACCGGGCCGAGTTGCAGGGCGAAAAACTGATACTGCACCTGGGGTATTCCCACCCTATCGAGTTCGAAGCCCCGGCTGACATCAGTTTTGAGGTGCCGAGGGGCGGGCGATCTGTGATAGTCCAGGGCATCGACAAAGAGGTGGTGGGCGAAATAGCGGCTCGTATTCGACGGCAGCGCCCCCCAGAACCTTACAAGGGCAAGGGAGTCCGCTATCAGGACGAGTACGTGCGGCGCAAAGCTGGCAAGGCCGGCCGGACCGGTAAGGGTTAGGGGCAGAGAGAATCATGGACAAAGCAAAAGAGAAGCGCATGGCGCGCAAACGTCGCCATGCCCGTGTGCGGAAACGGGTATACGGTACCGTCGGAGCGCCCCCGATTGAACGTGTTTCGGAGCCTGAAGCACATTCATGCCCAGGTAATTGATGATACACAGGGTCATACCTTGGTGGCAGTCTCCACGATGGACCAGGATGTGAGGGCTGAATTGGCAGACAAGGCCAAGATCGGCCAAGCGGAGACTGTGGGAGAAGTGCTCGCCAAACGGGCACTGGCTGCAGGGATCACGCAGGTCGTCTTTGACCGCGGCGGCTATCAATATCATGGCCGGGTCAAAGCCCTGGCTGAAGCGGCGCGTGAGGGCGGTTTGGAGTTCTAGGATCACTGGCAAGGATGGTATCCTTTTGCTCTTCCCGAGATGGAACGATGCAGTCGGTGTGGAGCAAATCGAAAGAAAGCTGGTGATCTGGACAACGTGGAGGGATGATGGGCCGTAGACAGGATAGAGGCGGAAGAGGCCGAGAACAAGAAGGCGACGGACTCGACGAGCGAGTCGTACACATCGCCCGGACCGCAAAGGTAGTCAAGGGCGGCCGGCGCTTTGCCTTTCGCGCGGTCGTGATCGTTGGGGACAATAACGGCAGCGTGGGCGTGGGCGTGGGCAAGGCAAGGCAAGTGCCCGAAGCCATTCGCAAAGGGTCCGAACGAGCCAGAAAGAACATGACCTTGGTTCCGCTGACCGGAACAACAATTCCCCACGAGGTTACGACTCGCTACAGCGCAGCCAAGGTGATGCTAAAGCCTGCCTCGCCTGGGACAGGCGTCATTGCAGGCGGCGGCGTACGCGCAGTTGTAGAAGCGGCTGGTATCAAAGACATACTTACCAAGTCGCTGGGCAGCGCCAACATCCTCAACGTCGTACAGGCAACGATGCAGGCACTGCAGGAACTGCAGGATCCGGCCATCGTGGCGGAACGGCGAGGGGTGCCGATAGACAGAGCCCTGCCTTTCTGGATGCGGGGGGACGCTCATGAGTGATCGCAGGAAAGCCACGTCTGAGGGCAAGTTGCGGATCACCTGGGTCAAAAGCAGCATAGGCTATTCGCGCCGGCAAAAGGGCACGATCCGCGCATTGGGCCTCCACCGATTGGGGGATGTCGTCGAGCAAGATGACACGCCAGTAATCCGTGGCATGGTGGACAAGGTCGGGCACCTGATACACGTGGATGAGCCCGAAAAGAAGTAAGGGGATCCTTCAGATCCCCCCAGGCTTAGCTTAGTGGGATGGGCAAAAATGCAGCTACATGACTTGCATTCCCCGAAAGGGACAAGAAAACGACGCAAGCGAGTTGGACGAGGGATCGCTGCCGGACAGGGCAAGACAGCGGGACGGGGTACCAAGGGACAAGGGGCTCGCGCTGGCGGCGGTAAAGGGCCTTACTTTGAGGGTGGTCAGTTGCCTTTGGTGCGGCGCCTGCCCTTCAAGAGGGGTTTTACCAACGTCTTTCGAGTAGACTATGTACCTGTCAATCTATACCGCCTAGATGGCTTTGTGACCCATGAAGAAGTCACACCTCAGGCACTGGCCGCGGCGGGGATCATCAAGGCAGAATCCCTACCTGTCGCCATCCTGGGCAACGGAGAGATTGACAGGCCTTTGGTTGTCAAGGCCCACCGGTTCTCGGCTAGCGCCCGTGCCAAGATCGAAAAGGCAGGTGGCTCTGTCGAAGAGTTGCCGTGGGACGTGAAACGCGGCCGAAGGGGGTAGGGATCCATGATCCAGGCTGTCCGTAGTGCCTTCGTACTGCCAGACCTGCGCAAAAAGATCCTATACACGTTCCTGATCCTGGCGATCTATCGTCTGGCGGCTCACGTACCGGTGCCGGGTGTCAACACCGCCGCCTTGAACCAACTGTTCGAGTCCAACCAGCTGTTGGGGTTGCTAGACCTCCTGTCAGGCGGGGCGATGGCCAACTTCTCAGTGATGGCAATGGGTGTTTACCCGTACATCACGGCCTCCATTATCCTGCAGCTGTTGACACCGATCATCCCAGCATTGGAACGCCTGCAGCAAGAAGGAGAGCAGGGAAGGGCAAAGCTCAACCAGTACACTTGGTATCTCACAGTACCACTGGCTGCGCTGCAAGGCTACGGTCAAGCAGTGATTATGACCCAAATGAGCGGCGGGGTACCAATCCTGAACCAGTTTGGCTTTCAAGCTGCCCCGCTTACGACGGTGGCCATCCTGACCAGCATGACAGCAGGCACCATGTTCGCTGTGTGGCTCGGTGAGCTAATCAGCGAGCAAGGCATCGGAAATGGTACTTCCATTATCATCCTGGGAGGGATCGTTACCCGGCTGCCGGAACGGCTTCTGGGTCTGGTCATTTCCCAGGAATGGTTGTCACTCATTCTCTTCTTGGTCATCACGACGATCACAGTCTTTGGCATCGTGTTCATCCAAGAGGGCAAGCTGATGGTCTGGGTACAGTACAGCAGCCGGACATTGGGACAACGAGGGGGGCGCCTGCGCCAGACACGCTCGGTGCGAACCCACATCCCACTGCGGGTCAATATGGCTGGTATGATCCCGCTTATCTTTGCTCAGGCCATCCTGGTCTTTCCCAGCACCATCGCCAGCTATTTCATGGCACCGCTGGGCCAAGATCCCGCAACTGTGATGGAGACGATTGCCTACTGGGTGGACAGGATTTTTAACCCACAATACAACATCTATTGGCCGCTGTACTTCTTGATGGTCGTCGCGTTTACCTATTTCTATACGGACGTCATCTTTCAACAGCAGAATATGGCGGAGAACCTGAGAAAGCAGGGCGCCTCTATCCCTGGCATCCGGCCAGGGAAACGGACGGCAGAGTACCTGACCAAAAAGGTACGGCGTATCACCTTGGTGGGCGCTCTGTTCTTGGGTCTGGTCGCAATCCTTCCCTGGCTGGTGGGCCTCTTTGTCGGCCTCTTGCCTGGGGCCAGCGCAGGAATTACCACCGGCAGCAATGTGATGTTGATATCCTCGACTGGATTGCTCATTGTGGTTGGTGTTGTGCTGGACACCATGCGTCAGCTTGAGGCTCAGTTGCAGATGCGTCACTATGACAAGTTCCTGCGCAAGGGAATTCTGGGTTAGGGAGGCCAGGACATGCCTACGGATGCATTGTATCTGGTATTGCTCGGTGGCCCCGGGGCTGGCAAGGGCACGCAAGCAGAACGCCTGTCTACAACGCTGGACATACCCCAGGTATCCACGGGGGAGCTGTTCCGCGAGAACCTGAAAAAGGATACCGAGTTGGGACTGCTGGCAAAGGGCTATATGGAGCGCGGAGAACTGGTGCCAGACGAGGTGACCGTGGGCATGGTTCGGGAACGGCTTTCACAACCTGACGCGGCCAAGGGAGCCATTCTGGATGGCTTTCCCAGAACCGTCGCCCAAGCCAAAGCCCTGGAGGAATTGATGATCGCCATGGGCACAGAACTGGCAGTCGTGCCCTATATCAGAGTGGATGAGGACATCTTGTTGGCGCGCTTGGCAGGCAGGTGGACGTGCAAATCCTGTGGGGCAATGTACCACGAGATCTTTAGCCCACCCGTACAGGCTGGCCTTTGTGACAAATGCGGTAGTGAACTCTATCAACGGCCAGATGACACGCCTGAAACCCAGGAGCACCGGATCAAGGTCTACTTTGAGCAGACAGCGCCCCTGATCGACTACTATCGGGAAAAAGGATTGCTGGCCGAAGTAGATGGCCGGCCTGGGATCGATGAAATCCAGGCCAAGTTGCTTGATATCGTCCGAGAGCTATGATCAGTCTAAAGTCTGCGCACGAATTGACCCTGATGCGCCAAGCTGGCCGCATCGTCGCCCAAGTGCTCGGCCAGATCCGGGAAACAGTTGCCCCTGGTGTCTCTACCGGTGATCTGGAAGCCATTGCCGACAAGATCATCGTGGGCAAGTATAGCGCGGTTCCATCGTTCAAAGGTTACCGGGGATTTCCCGGAATGGTGTGTACCTCAATCAATGAGGAAATCGTGCACGGAATCCCTGGTGCAAGAGTCTTGAACGAGGGTGATATCCTGAGCGTCGATGTTGGCGTCATCTACATGGGCTATCACGGGGATTCGGCGATTACCGTGGGGGTTGGCAAGATCGATGACGAAAGCCAGCGGTTGCTGGATGTTACCGCCAGGTCACTGCAAGTCGGAATCGCGATCGCAGAGGCAGGGAACTGGACAACAGACATTTCCCAAGCGATCCAGGACTATGTTGAAGACCAGGGCTACTCGGTCGTGCGAGAGTATACGGGCCATGGGATCGGGCGCCAGATGCACGAAGACCCACAGATCCCAAATTATCACGAACCCCGGATTGGGGGTCGGATTAAGCTGCGTCCAGGCATGACTTTTGCCCTGGAACCGATGGTCAACGTGGGCGACTGGCGAACGAGGGTGCTGGACGACGAATGGACGGTCGTGACGGCTGACGGAAAACGCTCGGCTCATTTTGAACACACTGTAGCTGTCACCAAGAATGGCCCGGAGATCCTGACCCAGCTATAGGCCATTCAAATAGCCGGCGGGCTGGTGTCCGTCATTCCCGCGTGGTTCTGGCGGGAATCCACCGGAGAGGTAAAACATGAAGGTCAAACCATCTGTGAAGCGACGTTGCGAAAAGTGTAAAATCATCAAGCGCCGGGGAATCGTACGGGTTATCTGTGAGAACCCAAGGCATAAACAGCGACAAGGATAAGATATTGGCCATTGATAGGAGGTGAACGATGGCGCGTATTGCGGGTGTAGACCTGCCTCGAGACAAGCAAGTTGAAATCTCACTAACCTATATCTATGGCATTGGGCGCAGCACCAGCCAGCAGATCCTGGCAATCGCCAACATCGAGCCTGATACGCGGGTACGGGACCTGGCCGAGACCGAGGTCGCCAGGTTGCGTGAGGTGATTGATCGGAACTACCGGGTAGAAGGTGACCTGCGGCGCGAGGTTGCCATGAACATCAAGCGCTTGCAGGAGATTGGCTGCTACCGCGGCATTCGCCATCGTAAGAACCTGCCGGTGCATGGTCAGAGGACGCGGACAAATGCGCGCCAGAACCGCGGCGCACGCAAGACAGTGGCTGGCAAGCGCCGGGCGCGAGCCAAAAAGTAGGGAGGCACAATGGGACGAACACGTAAGGGGCCAAGGCGTGGACCACGTAGGGAGAAACGAAGCATCCCACGAGGCCGGGCCCATATCCAGGCTACATTCAACAACACCATCATTACGATCACCGATCCCCTGGGGAATACCGTCGCCTGGGCAAGTGCCGGGACCGCAGGGTTCAAAGGTTCGCGCAAGAGTACGCCCTACGCAGCGCAGCTTGCAGGACAGCGCGCCGCCAGGTTGGCTCAAGACAACGGAATGCGCGAACTGGACATTTACATCAAAGGGCCGGGGCCAGGTCGTGAAGCGGCGATCCGTTCGTTGCAAGCAGCGGGGTTGACCGTCAAAACGATCACCGATGTGACCCCTATCCCCCACAATGGGTGCCGCCCGCCCAAAAGACGTAGAGTATAAGAACCAGGTACCGTC
Organism: uncultured Chloroflexia bacterium; assembly: GCA_963700285.1. GTDB lineage: Bacteria > Chloroflexota > Anaerolineae > JAAYZQ01 > JAAYZQ01 > CAWANP01. The sequence continues at coordinate 984,238 of CAVOXA010000014.1, forward strand.
GATTCGGGTAGCGGAGGATCCTGAGTCTCTGGGCACCGCTAGCAGATTGTCGGGTACTCGGTCTTGGAGGTAGAATGGCAAGATATAAAGACGCGGTGTGCAAGTTATGTCGCCGTGAAGGAGAAAAACTCTTCCTAAAGGGGGAGCGGTGTGTATCGCCCAAGTGCGCCATGGAGCGACGCGCCTATCCACCGGGTCTGCACGGCAAGCAGTCCCAGTTCCAACGGCGGAAAGCGTCCGACTATGGACTCCAGTTGCGGGCCAAGCAGAAGGCCAAGCGGGTTTATGGCGTGTTGGAGCGACAGTTCCGTCGCTATTTTGAGGAGGCTGAGCGCCGCCGGGGACTGACAGGAAGCAACCTGCTGATCCTTCTGGAAAGCCGGCTGGATAGTGTTGTATACCGTCTTGGCTTTGCTTCATCCCGTCCTCAGGCACGGCAGATGGTTCGCCACGGCCACTTGGCAGTAAACGGGCGCAAAGTGGACATTCCATCATACTTGGTTCGGACTGGTGATGTGGTATCAGTGCGTCCCAACAGCAGCCATAAGACTCTTTTCAAAGAGGTTGCCCTGGACCTGGAGCACAGGTCGGTCCCCCAATGGCTTAGCCGGGACGACGCGACCATGACGGGGTACGTCCTCGCCCTGCCAGAGCGAGGGGACATCGATGTTGCACTTGAGGAACAGCTGATAGTCGAGTACTACAGCCGCTGATCCAAGCAGAGAGCAATCCTATCCATGGATTGGTACACTGGGTTGCTCTTCTCAGCGGGTCGTAGTTTTTCGAACGAGGGGGTGCCGATTGTTGAATCTGGTATTGCCTAAAATTGAAGCCGACGCCCAGGCGAGGGACTATGGTCGTTTCGTGATCGGGCCGCTTGAGAGTGGCTACGGGATCACCCTGGGAAACACACTACGTCGGGTCTTGCTATCGTCACTGGAGGGAGCTGCCATCACATCTCTCCAGGTCAGAGGCATCCACCACGAATTCTCGACGATCCCGCACATTCGGGAAGACATGACATCTCTGCTCCTTAATCTGAAGCAAGTACGGTTCAGGTTCAGCGAGGGGGTGGAAGACTCGACCCGACTGCGTCTGGAAGTACAAGGTGCGGGAGTCGTGACCGCGGGTGACATCGTGTGTCCACCCATTGTTGAGGTAGTGAATCCCGAATTATACCTTGCGACTACCGACTCGGCCGACGCCAACCTGGAGATGGAAATGACCGTCGCCAAGGGGCGGGGCTATTCGCCAGCCGAGGAACGGGGAAAGCTGCCTGTGGGCGAGATACCGACTGATGCCATCTTTAGCCCCATCCGCAAGGCCAACTTTAAGGTCGGACGGGCCAGGATCGGGCAGGTGAGCAATTATGACCGTTTGATCATGGAGATCTGGACCGATGGTACGATCTTGCCTGAGAAAGCACTGAGCACAAGCGCCGAGATCCTTGTAAAACACCTGGCTTTGGTTGCAGAGTTCGGGGATGTAACCCTGGAGCTGGAACCTGAGGTTGAGGAAAGCCGGATTCCCGACCGAATCGCTGAGGCAAATATCGAGGATCTAGATCTATCGGTGCGCGCATTCAACTGCTTGAAGCGAGCAGGTATCGCCAACGTGGGTGAGATCCTGGAAAAGCTGGAAGCGGATGAAAACGAACTCCTGACCATCCGAAATTTCGGCCAAAAGTCGCTGGACGAGCTGAAGGAAAAGCTAGAAGAAAAAGGCTATTGGCCTCTGCCAGCTGCATAGACGGAAGATAGGTTTTCTTTGGAGGCATTGACAAGAGATGAGACATCGTAAGGCAGGTCGCCATCTAAAACGGTCAAGCGGCCATCGGCGAGCGTTATATCGCAATCTGATGACAGAGCTTTTCCGCCACGAGCGGATCAAGACGACGGAGGCCAAGGCCCGGGCGATCCGCCCCCTGGCGGAACACACGCTGACCAAGGCGCGTAAGGCCAGACCCGAGCGACTGGTAGAATTGGCCAAGCAGCGGGACACGGTCAAGCTCTCTGCTTGGTTCAACGTCAAGAGGGCCGAACAACTCATAGAATTGGCTGAGCAGGGGGAAGAAGAGGCACTAACCAGGATGGCCCAGGGGATGGCCCTTCACGCTCGACGCCAAGTGCTGGCGACGCTGACAGACAAAGTGATTGCCCACAAGCTAGTCGATGAGATTGCACCACGCTTTGAGGACCGCCCTGGCGGCTATACCCGGATGTTCAAGCTGGGCATGCGCAAGGGAGACGCCGCCAAGATGGCGCTCCTGGAATTGGTCGAGTGAGGCATTTGCCCAACATCCGCCAGTACATAAGCAAGATCGCTGGCGATGGTGACGGCACCCAGGAGTGACACGATGAGCCCGTCGCTGCGGCTCCGGGCCACGGTGGAATACGACGGTACAGACTTTTTCGGCTTTCAGATCCAGGCGCAGGGTCGGACGGTACAGGGGGAACTTGAGCGAGCGATTGAATTGGTATCAGGCAAAGCGGCCCGAGTGACTGGGGCTGGCCGGACTGATCGGGGAGTTCACGCGCAAGGCCAGGTTATCAGTTTTGAGATTGAGTGGCCGCATGACGTGGCTGAGCTGCACCGGGCCCTGAATGCAGTTCTCGCCGACGATGTGGCTGTATCGGAGATGGGGCTGGCGACGAGAGACTTCCATCCCCGCTTTAGTGCTCGGTATAGGGCGTATCGCTACACCCTTTTTAACCGGCCGTGGCGCTCGCCAGTGAAAAGGCGAGCGGCCTGGCACATAGCCAGTCAGCTCGATGCGGAGCAAATGGTCGAGGCCAGCCGTTGCCTGATAGGCACCCATGACTTTGCGGCCTTTGGTCGGCCTCCACAAGGTGAGAACACGGTACGAACGGTGTTTCGTGCCGAATGGCAGAAGCAAGATGCCTATCTCACCTTTGACATCGAAGCCAATGCCTATCTCTACCGGATGGTACGCAGTATAGTGGGAACGCTGGTACTGGTGGGGTTGGGGCAAATGTCCTTGAAGGAGTTTGAGGCGATCTTGCATAGTCGAGATCGTAGCAGGATTAGGAAAATCGCGCCAGCCCAGGGCTTGTGCCTGATGCGGGTCGATTATGCCAAGCGTGAAGGAGCTTGCAGTGAGGACTTTTACGGGAAAGACAGCGGAAATTGAACACGAGTGGTTCATAATAGATGCAGAGAACCAAACCCTTGGCCGGTTGGCGTCGAGGATTGCCCCAATTCTCAGAGGCAAACATAAACCGATCTTTACCCCACACCTGGACTGCGGTGACTTTGTGATCATCGTCAATGCAGAGAAGGTACGAATAACGGGGCGCAAGCTTGACCAAAAATACTATCACCGGCACTCGGGCTATCCTGGTGGGCTAAAGAGTGTAAGCCTGCGCGAGCAACTGGATAAGCACCCAGAGCGTGTGCTCCAGTCCGCAGTCAAGGGGATGCTGCCCAAGAACAGGCTGGGACGGCGGATGATCAAGAAGCTTAAGATTTATGCTGGCGATTCGCATCCTCACCAGGCACAACAGCCCAAGCCTTTGGATCTGTAGGGGGAAAAACTATGTCCAATGATGTTCGGTACTATGAGGCGGTAGGTCGGCGCAAGAGAGCCATAGCCCGGGTTCGACTCTATCCCGGTGACGGGGAGATTGTCATCAACGAAAAGGGACTTAAGGAGTATTTTGGCCGGTTCCAAGATTGGCAAAGCGTACTGGCGCCACTACAGTTGACCGACCATGAGACTGCGTTTAACCTCTCAGTCCTGGTCAAGGGTGGTGGTGTTACCGGGCAGGCACACGCCATCCGCCATGGAGTGGCGCGGGCATTGCTGGTGGCTGACCCGAATCTGAGGAAACCCCTGCGCAGGGCCGGCTTCTTGACGCGCGATCCCAGAGAGAAGGAACGCAAGAAACCTGGTCTCAAGCGTGCCAGGAAGGCGCCGCAGTACACCAAGCGGTAGATATCAGTAGGCGTCGCAACTGGATGCAGACACCGAGTTCCTTTCTCCGAGAGTATCGGGGGCAGGTGCCCGGATCGAGAGGGGGAAACCGCTCTCGCGTATGATCCATTTCAGTAATAAGGGGATGTAGCCGGTTGGCTCATCCCCTTTTGCTATTCAACCAGATAAGGACATGAACTAGGATATCCCGTACAGGGGTGGACGGTAGGATGGCTACCACAACTGCCAGGCTCCTTGCAGCGGGCGCAATAGAGAATGCGGTCATGACTGCCACATGTAACCGTAAGATTAGTGGCTGAAAGGCTATAATGAGTGAAATTTGATGTCGCCTCATTCAGATATTGCCAATTTACAAAAAGAATGGTATAATAGAGATAGTTTCGTAACCTGGTCAGTGCCTCTGACCAGGTTGGTCCATCGTCTCTCAGGTTGGCCCAGCAGGAGTGCCAATCTAGACTGTTGATTGCGAGAGTACAGTCATGCCAGTCCAACTTCAGATCAGCAGCTTTATGAGTGACCCGCTGGGTAGCCTCGTCTACCACCTTCTGCTGCTTCTGGTTGTGCAGGCTGGCCTGGCCATGGCCTGGGGGGAATGGCGGCGATCTCGGCAGGCACAAGCTCAGAGATTGCTGGCAGCCATGGCTGGAATCACTGTGGTGAACCTCGGCTACCTCGCTGCTGCCCTGGTCACTCGAGCCAATTTGATCGATGCAGTGACCCTTCTCCCGCTCTATGAGCGGTTTGCCAATACGGTAAGTATCGCTTTCCTGGCCTGGGCCTTTGCCCCCCCGGTCAAGGTCAAGACAAGATCCTGGAACCTGGCGCTCTGCGCCAACCTGGTCTTTGCCATCGGTGCTCTGGCAGTGTCTACCCTGCTCTGGCAACGAACCCTGATGAATACGCCCGCCCTGGACCTGAACACTTACTGGCTGTCGAACCTCTGGAGCGTCTGGCAAATAGCCCTGATCCTGCTGACCATCCTCGGCGTGGCAAGGAATCAGGAAGAAGGCTGGGGTACGATCATGCTGGCCATGATCGTTATGCTGGCGGGCCAGGTCCTGCAAATGGCCTTCCCGCAAGGGATAGCCAGACCCCATCTGTCTACCTGGATACGACTGGCTAACTTGGTCGCCTATCCACTCATAGCGGTTGCCATCTATCAGCGTACGGTAGCCGGACTCCGTGACCACAGCCGTCAGCTACAGAACATCAGCCAAGCCTCGCTGGAGCAGATAAAGAGTCTGTTGGTTCTTTCTGAAGCCAGCCGACGCATGTCCGCCTCCCTGGATCTCTTCGCCGTACTCGACAGCGCGGTACAAGGTGTAGCCCATGCCCTGGATGCAGATCTGTGCGCTATTGCTCTTTTGCTGGAGAATGATCCAAGCCAGATGCGTCTGGCGGCCATCTATAACCCTGAGCATCCAAGGCGCGGCGAGCTGATCACCTTCCCCATCGAATACCAATTGGAGATTCAGCAAGCTATGCGTTGCAGGCAGCACGTGATCGTAGAAAAGTCGGACAATGTCCACCTCAGAGCACTTTTCGGCCTCCTGGGCTCCACCGAGACCGGGCCGCTCTTGGTTCAGCCGCTGCTTTCTGGGGGTGGAGCAATTGGAGCCATCATTGTCGGCAACGCCCGTTCATATCGCCCCTTCACCCCGAATGAAGCAAAGCTGTGCCACTCTATCGCGGCGCAACTCGAAAACGCTATCCAGAATGCCCGTTACTACCAGATTGCCCAGAAAAGCATCGAAGAACTGAAAAAGACCCAGAGTGAGGAGCATGGCTCGATTCAGATAGCCCTGGCAAGGATTCGGGAACTGACGGAGCTTCTGGCAACTTCCGAAACAGAGAGCGAAACCCTCCGTAAAGCACACAGTGACTTGGAGATCAAACTCCTGAGTAGCCGATCTGAGATCGACACGTTGACAAAACGATTGGCCGCATTGGAGGTCGATCTGGCCCGGCAGGAAGCAGAGTGGCAAGGCACCCTTCAAGCGATGCTGCCCGGCATGGCAGCAGGAGTTCTCGTGACCGATGCCCGTGGTGTGATCCGGGCAACGAACATGGCCGCTGAGATCCTGCTGGGGCGGGGAAGTGACGAACTGCAGGGCCTAGATCTCAGTACGATAAGCGCTGAAGGGGAATGGCAGCAGGCAGTCACGAGGGCCAATGGCGGTGAAGCAGTCCACTTGGGAATGCGGATTGGCAGCAATATGCTGACTTGTGACGTGGCTCCTCTGCCACAACCTGGCACGGATCAGGATGGCATGGAAGGGCTTGTCGCGATCCTGCAGAATATCTCGCCCGAGGTTGAGGCCCAGCAAGCCAGGTTTGAGACGATTGCCTTCATGGTCGAGGAAATGCGAACTCCAATGAGCACGGTGATCGGCTACGCCGACCTGCTCCTCAGCGAAGCGATGGGCGGTGTAGCCGGCGTGCAACGCAAATTCCTGGTGCGCATCAAGGCGGACGCGGAGCGGATGATTCAAGCCGTCAATGACCTCGCCAGGGAAGCCGGTGGTGAGGAACATGGGTCCCAACCGCAGCGGCAAACTGTACACGTGAATGATGCCATCGAGGAAGCACTGGCATCGGCGCGCGCCCAGTTCGACATCAAGGCACTCTCTGCGGATCTAGAGCTGGCCAATGACCTTCCGACCGTTGAGGCAGATCCTGACCACCTGCAGCGCATCCTGTCTGGCCTGCTCTCAAACGCCTGCATGGCGTCGCCAGTCGGAGGGCGGATCCTGGTACAGACCCAGCGCACGGATGGGGCTCCGGCTGACGGCCCCTTGGCCGAGAGCGCCCAAGGCTGTATCGCCGTATCCATCAAGGACCAGGGTGGAGGTCTGCCTGACGCAGTCCTGGGCCAGGTATTTGACCGGACCCGCCCCAGCCAAACGCCTCCTGGACTTGGTGAGTCTGGGGCAGGATTGACCCTGGTGAAGGCGCTAGTGGAAGCCCAGGGGGGGCATCTTTGGGTTGACAGCTCAGATAAAGTGAGCACGACATTTAGCTTCATCCTACAAGTCGACGAAGCGACAGACCAGACTCTCATCGACCGCATTGCCGCCGAGCAGGACCAACTTGCCTCAATAGGCATCGTCGCAGGGTAGAATGAGTTCAAGATGGCAAGACGAGACAAAACAACCCACAGGGCCTGCTCGCCTCTTCGAAATCGCCAGGCCAGTCCTGATAGGATTGGTCGCGGCCAGTCTGGTCGTGCTCACACTGCTGGCCACGTGGCTCCTGGCAGCGCAGGAACAGACCCTTGTCTCTAGGACTGGGCCGGTGGCAACGGGTTCGCCCATTCTGCCAAGCGCTACCCTATTGGCACTCTCTGCTGCCAAGCTCCCAGACAACATGAACGCCCCGACGTTGAACTCAACCCCGACGGCCTTGCCCCCTACGGACCAGCCAGGCCCGTCACCCACAGCATCGCTTACAGCATCACCAGCACCATCGCCTACAGCCGCACCGCCCACCGCATCACCCACACTATCACCTACGCCCAAACCCATACCAACCTTGTCACCATCGCCGTCTCCCGCCCCCACACTCCAGCCTGTAGAAACCAGCCAGCCCTCGCCTGACTCTGCAGCGCAATGCAAGCCGCCCAGTAACTGGCACAAATATCGAGTGAAAAACAGCCAAACGGTCAAGTCTCTGGCAAACTACTTTGGTACCACTACATCCCAACTAAAAAAGGCCAATTGCCTGACCGGTACCTTTGTCCGCGCCGGAACCATCTTGTGGGTGCCCCGCAAGGTCACAGCCACAGCCAAAGCCCAAACCAGCGCAAAAACTCAAGCCAGCCTCGATGCCTGTCCCCTATGGTGGAATGGAAGTATCGTGGGACCATCAGAGCTAGCTGGAGATACGCCACTGTCAAAAGCCTGTTCGCTCCTACGCCTGCCTTTGATGTCGAACTAGGCTCCTCCGCCGCTGTGTTGTGACTCTTCTCATGTCCATCTATTCTCTGCTAAACGTTGCATTCTACATCTTTTACCCGTTCATACCTGCCAAGAGAGCGCATATGACAATGAATCACACTGTGCGTCCAATCATGCGCGCAATTGGTACCTTGCTTGCGCTAGTCAGCCTGGCAATGAGTAGCTTCTGGACAGTTGCAGCCCAGGAGCCACAGGACGCGCACAGCCGGCCCAGCCAGGCGGCTTTTCGAGAAGAAACCTCCACTGTCGATAGCCAAGCTGGGCACAGAGCTGGCGAGGTAGTGGTGCAACTCAGAGAGCGCGTGACAGCAACCTCAACCCAAATCATGCTGGATCAGTACGACGCCACAGTGCAGCAGTCCGCAATTGCTGGTACTGCCCAATTGTGGCTGGTGCCGGAAGGTCAAGAACTCGTCACCATCGAGGATCTGAACGCTGATCCCCGTGTACAGTATGCCGAGCCGAACTATGTTTACCATGCCGCGGTCGTGCCCAACGATCCAAACCTCAGCAAGCAATGGGCGCACACCCTGATCAGGTCGTCCGCGGCCTGGGACATTGCCATCGGCAGCCGGAGCATGACCATCGCCATCATCGACTCTGGCATTGATGCCAATCATCCGGATCTCCAGGCCAGGATCGTGGGTGGCCAGGACATTGTGGATGGCGATGCTATCCCTCAAGACGACAACGGACATGGGACTCACGTCGCGGGCATAGCAGCGGCGGTAACCAACAACGCGATTGGTGTAGCAGGAACAGACTGGCAGGCACGGATCATGCCCGTGCGCGTGCTCGAAGCTGATGGAAGTGGGACAAATTGGGATATCGGGCAAGGCATACACTGGGCCTATCAGAACGGAGCCAACGTACTCAACCTGAGCCTGAGTGGCCCAGACTACTCGCAACACATTCGGGATGCAGTCAACGCCGCCCACGCAGCGGGTAGTCTCGTCGTGGCAGCCATGGGCAATTGCCGGGCCTACAGCCCACCAGAATGTCCCGTCGCAAACCCCATCAGCTATCCTGCCGCCTATGGCCATACTATGGCCGTAGCCGCAACTACCATCTCGGATGGATATGCCTACTATTCTCAGTACGGCGATCACTGTGATGTCTCTGCGCCGGGCGGTGAAATTGGCTTCATCGGCGACCCGCAAGGTATCCTCAGCACTCTGCCCACCGATTCCAATTTCTACCTCAAGACAACTTATGGCTATGAAAAGGACTACGACTACTTGCAGGGCACGTCCATGGCAACCGCCTACGTCGCGGGGTTGGCGACCCTCATCTGGACTGTGGATCCCAACCTTACGGCCGACCAGGTACAAAACGCTATCCAGAATTCTGCCGATGACTTGGGCAACCCAGGCCGAGACAGGGACTTTGGCTATGGCCGCATCAACGCGCAAGCGGCGCTGCAAGCCATGGCCCCCCCAAAAGCGCCAGCGCTCTCGCCTATTCAGCAGGGATGGTCCGGCGAATACCAGCTCGATTGGAATGACGTGCCAGGCGCCAGCATGTACACGCTGCAGGAAGACGACAGCGCAGCCTTCCCATCGCCGGTCGTACGCTACAATGGAACCAAAAGCAACTATCAGGTTTCCAGTCAGGATGGAGGCCCCTGGTACTACCGTGTCCTCGCCTCCAACGCAGTTGGTGACAGTCCCTGGAGCAATACTCAATGGGTCCTCGTCATCCCAAAGGCGACCATCCTGGCGCCTATCGATAATCCCGGCAACAAAGATGCATATGAAGTCAGTTGGGCGCCCTCAGCGGGTGCAATTGGCTACAAGCTTGTAGAGTCGCCATTGTCCACGGGTGGAAGTGATGTCACCCGCTACGTCGGGGCTGAGACCCATTTCAAGATCACCGGTCAGCCAGGAGGCACCTGGCGCTACTTTGTCCTTCCCTACAACTCGGCAGGAGATGGCCTTTGGAGCAACACTGTGACTACGACCGTAGATCCTGCTGCACTGCCGCCACCCGAGCTACTCGCCATTGACAATGCTGACGGCGACGGGTACTATGTCGTTGAGTGGAACAAAGTCCAGGACGCAACGAGCTACATATTGGAAGAGAGTCCCAGCCAGTACTTTGACCACCCAACGGAGGTCTATGCAGGGACAGGCCGAAAGTATGTAGCGACCAGCCAACCTGGAGGCTCCTGGCACTACCGCGTGCGGGCATCCAAGTCGGCCGGGAAAAGCCCTTGGAGCCAACGGCAATCGGTAAGCGTCAAAACCTTGCTCTACCTGCCAATGGCAGTGAGGACCGTAAAGTAGCGTGGAAATGAAACGCGCCACACGGCTCTCCTTACTCGCGTTAACCATGCTGCTCCCCCTGGCCACAGGTTGCAGTTTCACCGGAGACCTACCGCTGCCAGTGGAAATCGCGCTGCCCACCTTGAGCCCTGTACCATCTCCGAGTCTGCCGCCGGCGGACGAGGTAGCCCTGGCCTTTCTCCAGGCATGGGAACGTGATGATTATCCCGCAATGTACAGTCTGCTCTCTCCAGACTCTCAACGAGCCTATGCAGAGGATTTCTTTGTCTCAACCTATCACCAAGTTACCAAAGAGGCGACGATCACAACCAAGGCAACGCGTATTCTAGCCGCCTACCAGCCAGATAACCATGCCCAAGTTTCTTTTGCTGTCGATTTCCAGACAGATCAGGTTGGGAGTTTTGGCATAGAAAACCTGATGGACCTGAGTCTCGTACAGGGCCGCTGGGGAGTGAACTGGTCACCGGCTCTGATCTTACCCCAATTGAGTGATGGTACCTGGGTTCGCATGACAACACAGATTCCAGCGCGGGGCAACATTTACGACCGCTCTGGCCTTGGGTTGGCAGTACAGGGCCAGATTGTTGAGATCGGCGTGGTTCCTGGTCAGATACAGGATGAGACTGCAGTATTGGCACAATTGAGTGAGGTCCTGGGGGTAGATCAAGCCGAACTCCGGGCCCGTTATGCTGATGTCAAGCCAGATTGGTTTGTTCCGCTGGGCCGGGTCAGTACTGAGGTAGGAAAGCGCTACTATGCGAACCTTAGTTCCACACCGGGCATTGAGATACGTGAAGCTTGGATGCGATCCTATCGCCCGGAACTCATTGCCCCCCACTTGGTAGGGGTCATCGGCCCGATCCCCATGGAAGAAGCCGAGCTGTGGCACGAACAGGGGTACGGCCGCGATGAGATGGTAGGCTGGATGGGCCTGGAGCGATGGGGCGAACCCTACCTGTCCGGCGAACGGGGCCGGCGCCTGGAGGTCGTTTCTGCGCAAGGAGAGCAGATTGCTGTCCTGGCCGACAAGCCACCCTCAGAGAGCAGCAACCTCTACACCACCTTTGACCGCGAGTTTCAACAGCAGGTCCAAGAGATTCTGGGACAGCGGACAGGCTCCATCGCCGTATTGGAAGCGGCGACGGGCCGCGTGCTGGCTCTTGCCACTTATCCTACGTTTGACTCCAATCAATTCTCCGGAGGAATCAGCGAGCAGGAATGGCTTCAATTGGAGGATGATCCCCTTCACCCACTGCTCAACCGGGCCACACAAGGGTCCTACCCAGCCGGGAGCGTGTTCAAGATCATTACGATGGCATCTGCAATGGAGGCAGCGGACCTATCAGCAGACAGTACCTTTGACTGTGATGGCGTTTGGAATGGACTGGGGCCAGAACTACCAAAGACATGTTGGCTCAGCAGTGGTCACGGGCAGATCTCTTTGGCCCAAGCACTGATCGTTTCGTGCGATATCACGTTCTATCAAGTGGGGCTGCTACTCAATGAGCTAGATCCAGGGCTCCTGCCCGACTATGCTCGTCGTTTTGGGTTCGGCTCACGGACAGGCATTGAGGTGGAGGAGAACGCAGGGATGGTGCCGGACCCAATATGGAAGATGCAGGCCAAGGGCGAGGGCTGGGCGCCCGGGGATGCCGTAAATCTGGCCATTGGCCAGAGTGAGCTACTGGTCACCCCCTTACAGATCGCTGCGGCGTTGGCTGCAGTGGGAAATGGTGGCACGCTTTATCGCCCGAGCCTGGTGGAATCGATCTCAGCCGATCCAGAAAAGCCGGACTGGATCTTTGAGCCGACGGCCGTGGGACAGATTCCGGTCAGCCCAGAGAACCTGGCTGTGATCCAAAAGAGTCTGTACAAAGCAACTTCCACTGCTCAAGGCACGGCAGTTGAAGCATTCAAGGGGCTCGAGATGGAAGTAGCGGGCAAGACAGGCACAGCAGAGAGCGGGCAGTACAATCCTCATGCCTGGTTCGCAGGTTATGCTCCAGCTCAATCCCCAGAGATAGCCATCGCTGTAGTCATAGAGCACTCAGGACTAGGCGGTGAAGAGGCGGCCCCACTCTTCCGGCAGGTGCTCGAAGCCTACTTTGAGCGTGACCCTGGCCCAGGGCCTTGAGGTTCTCCTACATTTCCCCATTGCCTCCCTCTCAAAAGCAATTGCAGCTTGAGAACAAGCTGTGGTACAATGGGCCGGTTCTCCACTAGGAGTTGTATGATGACGCTGGCTTGTGCATCGGGCAAGGTTATCCTCTTTGGTGAGCATGCGGTGGTCTATGGCCAGCCGGCAATCGCCGTACCGGTAACTGAGACGCAGGCCCAAGCTCGGATCGAACCGGGCGTCCCAGGACAGGGCATGGTCGTTGTCGCGCCGGATCTCAACCACAACATCGTTGTACGAAAGGCGCCCGAGGATGATCCCCTCGCCCATATCGTCCGGCAGGCCCTGGCCGCCATCGGTCAGGACAAAGATCCTGACCTGACAGTCACCATCACCTCCACAATACCCATTGCCCGGGGCATGGGTAGTGGGGCAGCCGTGTCCACAGCCATCGTCCGCGCTCTAGGCCAGCACTTTGCCCGTTGGTTTTCGTCACAAGCCATTTCGGATCTGGTTTATGAAACAGAAAAGATCTATCATGGCACTCCTTCTGGCATAGATAACACGGTGGTTGCCTTCGAAAAGCCAGTCTATTTTGTCAAAGACATGGTTCGCGAGGTCTTTTGGGTTGGACAGCCTTTCCTGCTGGCCATCGCTGATACGGGAATAGAGAGCCCCACCAGGAAGGTGGTTGGGCATCTCAGACAGCGCTACGAGGCCGAGCCTGACCGCTACGACCCGCTTTTCCTGCGTGTGGGGCAGATTGCGACTGAGGCCCGTTCAGACATCGAACAGGGCAAGCCAGAGGCCATCGGCCAGTTGATGGACGAAAATCATGCTTTGCTCCAAGAGATAGGCGTTAGCTGCCCAGAACTGGACCGGCTGGCGCTCGCTGCACGAGAAGGCGGTGCGCTTGGGGCCAAGCTCTCAGGAGCAGGCTGGGGCGGCAACTTGATCGCATTGATTACGAAGGCCAAACGGGGGCGGGTAGACATGATGCTGCGTCTGGCCGGCGCGACAAACATCATCGTCACCGAGGTACAATGATGGCAAAGCCGTGCATCAGCAAGTCTTCAGGTCTTCCAGCCCTTGATGAACTCAGGGCCGGTTGCGAGTAAGGCGCCCGTCCCAAGCATAGCCAGAGGGACCCCCGTCGATACGGGGAAAGCAGCGGGCTGCAGGAGGTGATCCATGCGCATAGATGGGCGAAAATGGGATGAAATCCGCCCGGTACGCATCATAACCGATTATGTAGACTACCCTGATGGCTCGGCCCTGATCGAGATGGGAAAGACTCGGGTACTGTGCAGTGCCACGATCGAGGCATCTGTACCCTCCTGGCGGCAGGGCAGCGGCGCGGGCTGGCTGACAGCCGAATACGCACTCTTGCCCTGCTCAACGCATCAACGCAGGAAACGGGAAACAAGTGGGCTGGGCGGGCGAGCACAAGAGATCCGGCGGTTGATCGGCCGCAGCCTGCGCACTGCGGTCGATCTTGAGAAGCTTGGAGAGCGAACCATCATCCTGGACTGCGACGTGATCCAGGCAGACGGTGGTACGCGTACAGCCGCCATCACAGGCGCCTACGTGGCCCTGGCTCTGGCCCTGAAACGGATGGAGGACAATGGGGAAACCTCTCAGGACGTTTTGCTGACATCAGTGGCCGCCACCAGCCTGGGCCCGGTCGAGGGCCAGTTGTTGCTGGATCTGTGCTACAGCGAGGATTCTGCTGCAAGCTCTGATTTCAACATTGTCATGACTGGCTATGGCGACTTTATAGAGGTCCAGGGTACAGCAGAGGGTGAGCCCTATGGGCGGCAGTTTCTAGAGGAGGTGCTTGACCTGGCCGAATCAGGCATCAGGCAGCTATTGGCCATCCAGGCCCAAGTGCTGACAGACACCCTGGAGGCACGCCCTTGAAAAGGGCCGCATTGTGCCTTGCCCTCGCGCTTCTCGCCGCCGCTACGCTCTGTGTTTTAGCCTCACTGGCGCTACGAGCCTGGGTGATACAACGGCAGAAAGATCAGATCTACCTCCATGTCGGCGATGCGCCAGCCACGCCCGTGGCCATCGTATTTGGTGCCGGATACTGGCCTGGCGGACGGCTGAGCAACGCCTTGGCCGACCGCATGGAGACAGCCATCAGTCTCTATCAGGCGGGCAGGGTCAACAAACTACTGCTGACGGGTGACAACCGGTTTGTGAACTATAACGAACCGGCGGTGATGGCAGACTATGCGCTGGATCGAGGCATTCCATCTAAAGACCTGGTATTGGACTATGCCGGACGGCGTACCTACGATAGCTGCTACCGGGCCGATGCGATCTTTGGCATAAAAAAGGCGACGCTGGTCACCCAGGCATTTCACCTGCCCAGGGCCCTGTACACCTGCGAGCGTTTGGGGCTAGAGGCGGTGGGTGTGGTGGCTGACCAGCGTACCTATCAACGCGCCACCTGGTTCAGCCTGCGGGAGGTACTGGCCCTGGTGCGCGCCTGGTTCGATCTGAACCTGCTCCAGCCACTTCCGGTATTGGGTGACCCGATTCCCATAGACTGGGACAATCGCGCAGGTGCTGCAGAGCCACAGCCAAAAACCAGCACGGCATTAAGCACGTACGGTTAGTGTAATCCATTGAGGAGCAAAGACCATGCATAGCAATCACAATCGACTCACCATCGCTAGACCCAGGACCCGTAGCGCCGTACTCGTGGCAGCACTCCTGGTGCTGCTTTTGGCCGGTCCATTGGTCCTGGCGGCCAGTCCGGCTGAGCTGGGTCCCAGATCAGTCCAAGCGGATCAGACCCCGCCCAGCCTGGCCCTATCCGTGGAAGACGAGGGTCCGGTGGCGTACTCGGCTTTCTTGCCCGCCGTCAAAAGTGCCATCAAGTCCCCTCGCCCCATCATCGTGCACTTTGCGGCCACTCCACCTCACGTCGACAATGGGGGCAGTACAACCCTGAGCTGGAACATCCGTAATACCGTCGACACGCTGACCCTGGAGCCAGGCAGCCTTGACGTTACGGGTCGCGAAAGCACTGTCGTATCACCCGGCGAGACAACGGCCTATATCCTCACGGCCATGAACCAGGCGGGTACCACGGCAGCAAGAACCATCGTCACAGTCGGAAAGCCAGTGATCGCGAGCTTTACAGCATCCCCAACGCTGATCTACCAGAATGGCCAGGCCACCCTTAGTTGGTCCATTCTTGGCCGGGTGGATAGGCTTACCCTTGAACCCGGCATTGGAGACGTCACAAATCAAAGCCAGTTCACTGTCTCGCCCAGCCAGGACACCGTTTACACCCTTACTGCCTACAATCCTGCTGGTAGCGATACGGCTCAGGTTGGGGTCACCGTCGCTCCGCCCCCAGAGATCACCAGTTTTGAGGCAGACGCAGAAGCCATCAACGAGGGAGACGATGCGATGTTAACCTGGACGATCTCCGGTACGGCTCAAAGCCTGATTCTGGAGCCAGGCCACACAGACGTGATGGGACTGGACCATCTGAGCGTCACACCCACCGAGACCACGACCTATACCCTGAGCGCTGCAAACGGTTCTGGAAGCGACGTGGCAACGACCCTTGTCAGGGTCAGCCCGGAGACCGAGCTGCTGGTATTCGACTGGAACAAACCCGTCGAAAAAAGTGATAGTGGATTCCCAGGCGAGGATCCGACGGGCGCGGCCAACGGCAACTGGACCCATCCTCCAAATTTCGCTGAGGGGACCTACTACTTTCGCGTAGAGATCCACAGCCAACCTGTCCCCAAGGAGATGCAGGTACAGTACTGTGTCTGGCAAAAGATTTCAGGAGAAGAGGAACAGCGCGAGTCGTGTGGGGACCGAGCGGAGCTAAGGGGCGACCCTGGCGCGAAAGCCACCTGGTACGAAGCCATCGAGGACATGTGGACCAAGGCCCTGCCAATTAACTATGCAGTGGCGAGGAGCAGACATGGTGCAGTGATTAGAAACGAACACGGGAATCCAGTCAGCGGCAAGCAGGGTTGGGACTGGTATGGCGAGATCCCCGAAGAATGGTATCCTCTGGATTGGCGCTTCACCGTGGTCGTCGTCGCCAAGGGCGAGACATTCTCTGGCTGGGGAAACTACCTCGAACCCTAGACCTGCCTGACTGATCCCGTAGGGCTCGTCTGTGCTTGACAGAGTCACCGCAGACCTCTGCCGAAAGAGCCAAAGGGGTACTCAGTAACAGATACTACAAGGCCCGCTTGCCGTCTGGTAAGCGGGCCTTGATGGTCGATAGTCATGCTCGAGTACAAGTACGGATCAAGCCGTCTCCTGGAGTTCTTTGTCCTCCCAGGGTACCGAGTGACCCGACTGTGTCAAAAGCAAGGGGCGCACATTGCGCTGGATGCTGTCCGCGCTCACTACGCACTTGACCACATCTGAACGGGAAGGGATCTCGTACATCACGTCCAGCAACGTCTCCTCGATGATGGTCCGCAGGCCTCGCGCCCCTGTCTTGCGCCCGATGGCCAATTTGGCGGCAGCCTCCAGAGCGTCGTCGGTAAAGACCAACTCCACACCATCCAACTCCAGCATGCGGTTGAACTGCTTGACGAGGGCATTCTTGGGCTTGGTCAGGATGGCGATCATGGCCGCTTGAT
The DNA here is from genome assembly GCA_963700285.1 of uncultured Chloroflexia bacterium. Taxonomy (GTDB): domain Bacteria; phylum Chloroflexota; class Anaerolineae; order JAAYZQ01; family JAAYZQ01; genus CAWANP01. Next base: position 1,001,181 of record CAVOXA010000014.1, read on the forward strand.
CCAAGGGCTCGATGCTGACCGTCACAGGCAGCCGCCCCACCAGCTCGGGAATGAGGCCAAACGTCATCAGATCGTCGGGTGTGATCTCACGGAAAAGCTCCGCTGCGGTCATCTCCCGCTGGCGACGCCCTTCTTGGCCAGAGGCGAAACCCAACTGCCCCCTGGTCCCGATCCGCTCAGCGATGATCTGGTCCAGTCCCTCAAAGGTACCGCCGCAGATGAACAGGACATCCGTCGTGTTGACCTGGATGAATTCCTGCTGCGGATGTTTCCGCCCACCATGTGGGGGCACATTCACATCTGCTCCCTCAACGATCTTGAGCAGCGCCTGTTGAACGCCTTCACCCGAGACATCACGGGTAATGCTGGGGTTATCACCCGACTTCCGGCCCGTCTTGTCGATCTCGTCAATGTAGATGATGCCCTTTGCTGCTCGCTCAACGTCATAGTCGGCTGCCTGCAGCAGGCCAAGGAGGATCGTCTCCACGTCCTCGCCCACGTACCCGGCTTCGGTAAGCGCTGTGGCATCGGCGATGGAGAAAGGGACATCGAGGATCCGGGCCAGTGTTTGGGCCAACAGGGTCTTGCCGCAACCAGTGGGGCCCATGAGCAGGATGTTACTCTTTTGCAGCTCCACGTCGTCCACGGCAGAGCCGGCATGGATCCTCTTGTAGTGATTGTACACAGCCACCGACAGGACCTTTTTTGCGCGTTCCTGCCCGATGACATACTCACCCAGTCGCTCAAATATCTCTTGAGGAGGCGGAAGCTTTGACATGCCACCTATGGCATTGTCCTGCTCCTCCTGCAGCTTTTCTTCCTGCAGGATTTCGTCACAGAGTGCCACGCATTCGTCACAGATATAGACGTCATCAGGACCGGCAATCAGCCGGTCCACCTCCTCATGGCTCCTGTGACAGAATGAACAGATCTTTGCGTCCGACCTCTGCCCTTGCCCCATGCGGTATTCTCCTACGCCTCCGCCTGATCTGCGTCATCCTCATCGACCTGCTCCTCATCCGAGGCCTGGGCATCTGAACTGAGCACTTCGTCGATCAGACCGTATGCCACTGCCCGATGGGCATCCATGAAAAAGTCCCGGTCAAAGTCCTCACCGATCTTTTCTACGGTCTGGCCTGTGTGCTCCGCCAGGATATGGTGTAGCAGATCCTGCATCCGCTTCAGCTCTTTGTACTGGATCTCTACATCCGGTGCATAACCTCGCGCACCGCCTCCGGCCGGATGCATGTGGATGGTTGCATGGGGCAGGGAAAAGCGCCGCCCCTTTTTACCCGCTGCCAGCAGTACCGTACCGAGGCTGGCCGTCCAGCCCACGGCGATGGTCGAGATCGGCGCCCGCAACATCTGCATCGTATCATAGATCGCCAGGCCAGGATAGATCTCCCCACCCGGCGAATTGATGAACATCTGGATCTCTTTATCAGGATTCTCTCGATCAAGAAACAGCAACTGGGCCACGATCAGGTTGGCCACCTGGTCATTGATAGGTGATCCGAGAAAGACAACCCGCTCCTTGAGCAGAAGCGAAAAGATGTCATAGGCACGTTCACCACGACCTGTCGTCTCGATCACCATCGGGATCAAGCTATTCGGCATCACAAAAACCTCCTAAAATTCGACGTGAGGGGCTGGCGGGCCCGAGTGCACCGGCCACTCCAGGTTCTCAGCCTCCAAGAACCCATTCTAACCCCTGGTTGGGCAGAAATCTGTAAGATGCCGCCCAGTCAGAACTGATGCCGCCCAGTCAGAACTGGGTCCGCCCAGTCAGAACTGGGTCCGCCCAGTCAGAACTGGGTCCGCCTAGTGGGAACCAAGTCCGGCGCCAATGCGACTCAGTCTTCCTGGTCGCTTTCGGGCTCTTTGACAAGCTCCAGCTCTTCATCGCCTTCCAACACCAGCACTGCGGGTTCCTCAGCATCAGCCGTTTCGACGGGATCAAGCTCAGCTTCTGCTTCCACCATCGCATCTGCCTCCGCACCGACAGGCGACTCTTCTCCAACCTCATCTGGGTCGGCAACTTCCAGGGGGGGAGCCTCACCCTTGGCGATCTGAACGATCCTCTCCTGAGCCTTGTGTGTCATCAGGTCGTCGGCTATCATAAAGCGGCCGCCGGGGCTTTCAAGCGTTTCCCGCATCTCTTCCTCCTGAGAGCCCATTCTCTCAAGAATGCGCTCGATTTCGGCCTCAATATCGCCGTCCTCGACCTGGAGGTTCTCAACCTTGACAATCTCGCCCAGCACCAATCGCTTTTTCAGGCGTTCCTCGGCGGCGGGGGCCAGATCTTCCTTATAGGCTTCGCGCGTCTTACCCAGCATTCCCAGGTAGGTGTCAAGTTGGATCCCCGAGGAGGCCAGGTTGTTCTCCATCTGGTTTAGGGCGGCCTCGGCCTCCCGGTCGACCGCCTGGGGCGGATACTCGAGGGTGGGTGCGGCTTCAATGAATGCATCCAGCGCTGCGTCAAGGTACTGCCTCTCGGCTTTCTGCAGGGCTTGGGTCTCCATCTGCTCCCGCACACCAGCCGTCAGATCTTCCAAAGTATCATAATCCCCGACAAGCAGGGCCAGGTCATCGTCAAGGGACGGGAGATCCTTCTCCTTGATCGAGTGCAGGTGGACCGTGACAGCCGCTTCCTTACCTGCGGCGTCCAGGGCGTCATCGTCCTCGGGTACAGTCAAGGTGAATGTCTTGTCCTCCCCGGTCGACATACCGACGACCTCCTCGTGGAAGCCGGGCAGCGGATAGGCGACATCGGCCTGAAGGAGCATCTCATACTCCTGGTTATTCATGATCTCCACTTCGCCAGCCACGCCATGCATGTCCAGTACGACCTGGTCGCCTATGGCAGCCGGTCGCTGTACCGGCACCCACTGTGCATGTTCTTGCTGAAGGCCAGCCAGGTACGCATCGATCTGTTCTTCGGTAACAGGCTCGACCTCATAGGGGACTCGCACAGAACGATAATCGCCCAGATCCACCTCTGGCGGGATAGGCAGCAATACCGTCATCCGAAAGGGATCCCACTCCACGTCCTGCAACTCACCCACCTGGTAAGGTTCGTACTCGATCTCTTCTATCGCTTCTTCATATAGTTGCTGGCCCCAGTCATCAACGGCCTGCTGTTGAATTGCCTCCCGGCCAAATGCACGGACCACGGCCGCGAACGGAGCCTTGCCCCGCCGGTATCCAGGAACAGTGAACTGGCGCGATATCGTGCGCGCAGTTTGGCGCAGTCTTTTGTCGGTCTCAGCGGCATCCAACTCAATGATGACGTTGACCTGACAGTCTTCCAGTCGCTCGGTTGTGACTTCCATCTTTCTACCTACCTCTCTTGTCTGGTCGCGTTATGGTGCGTATTATACCTCACATCATAGGACACCACAAATAGTATGAATGAATACGCCTGGTTGACAGCCAGGTCCAGGTATGCTACAATTCGGCCGCCCAGCTGCTGGGCTGGTTTGTCATGTACACTGCTTTTCCAACCTGCATTTCGACCAATCGGTGGACAAGGTGGCCACCCATAGGAGGCGCACGCTGTAGGATCGGGCGCCGTCGCACAGTGGCTTCAATCTCGGACCTTTTCGAAAAGGATTCCCCAGAAATCAGGGAGATTTCGCTTGGAACACCCGAAAGTTAGAGACAACCGGAGTAACCGGCTCATCTTTCTCAGCCACTGTTGCCTAAATCAGAACGCCAAGGTACGCGGAATAGCCGAGTACCCCGGCGCCATCCAGCCATTGATTGAGCTGCTTCTGGAACAAGGAGTGGGCATGTACCAGATGCCATGCCCCGAAATGACCTACCTGGGCGCCATGCGCTGGGGCGCGGTCAAGGATCAGTACAACAACCCTATGTTCCGGCGACACTGCCAGCGTCTGGCCGAAGAGGTCGTCGACCAGGCGGAGAACTATATCCAGTGCGGTTACCAGGTCCTCGGCTTTGTAATGATGGATGGTAGCCCGGTCTGCGGCTTAAAGCGGACGCCCCGCCCCAAGGACCCTGATGTGATGTGGGGTGGAATGGCCTGGTACGTTCCCGAATCCGAGTACGTTCCCGGCAAGGGCAATTACTGCGAGGTCCTGCAGGCAGAACTAGCTCGGCGGGGCCTCGACACGATTCCCTTTGTCGCTTCGCCCGAGTTTGACGAGGTTGGCACGATGGAAGAGTCTTTGCGCCAGATCAAAGAGTTGCTGGGTTAGCGCTTCGGTGCGCAGCCCTGCACCAGCCAGGAGGATCCGTGAACTCTCTGGAAAGGCTCATCGCCTCGGGCAATGGAGAACCGCTGGACTGCGTCCCCGTGGCGCCCGGTATTGGGCACTATGCGGCCGTCAAGGCCGGGTACCCGATGACCCAGGTTGCCTTTGACCCGAAATTGATGGCCACTGTGGTCATCCAATCGGTCGAGAGGCACGGGCATGATAGCTGCAGCCCCATCACGGATTATGGCCTGGGCCCCGAAAGCATGGGCAGCAGGTCCGTCATCGGTGACTGGCAGCAGACCTACGTGGACGAGTTTGCCGTCCAATCCCCTGCGGATGTCGCCCGGCTCACACTTCCAGATCCGTATAAAGATGGACGCATGCCAGTCATCCTGGAATGCGAGCAGATTCTGGTTGAGACGCTGGGGGATCGGGTCGGCGTAAACGGCGGGCTGTCCGGGCCGCTGTCTTTTGCCGCCAATCTACGCGGCCCGCAGCAGATCCTGTATGACATGCTTGACCATCCCGAAACAGTCCACGACCTGCTGGCGATTTCCCTGGAGGCGACAACGTCATTCGCTGTAGCTCAGGTACTTCGGGGAGGCGTCAAAACGGTCAACATCTATGAGCCCATGGCCGCAATGATCTCGACGCCCATGGTGGAAGAATTCTCCTTTGCCTACCTGGAGCCGTTGATCCGTCGTGTCAAGAGCTTGGATGCCCTCGTTCTACTGCACATCTGCAACGATACGACCAGGCTTTTGAACCGCATGGTTGAGATTGGTGCGGACATCCTGAGCCTGGACGTTCAAGTAGACCTGACCCACGCAAAAAAAGTGGTCGCGGGACGGGCATCGATATCGGGCAACGTGGCCACCAACCATCTGGCGATGTCGACGCCGGAGGAGATCTATTTGGAATCGTGCCGCTGCATAGAAAAGGGAGCCGATGGCGGGCGTTTCACCCTGAGTTCCTCGTGTGAGGTGCCCCTTGAGACACCGCCCGAGAATATTGATGCCATGGTTCGCGCTGCCCGCACATTTGGGGCGCAGTACCTACGACAGCACGAGTAAACTGCAGCCATAGCCGATTTGAAGGTCAATCACAGTCAAGAAACCAAGAATAGGAGTGGAAATGGACAAGCACTTGCTTCGAGTAGCGATGGGAAAGGAACCCGCCGATCTGGCCATTACCAACGGTCAGATCGTCAATGTGTACAGCGGTGAGATCTATCTCGGGGGCGTTGCCATCGCGGGAGATAGGATCGCAGCGGTCGGAGACATCGGGTATGCCATAGGCGAGACGACAAAAATCATCGACGCCGGGGAAAAGTATTTGACGCCTGGGTTCATCGATGGCCACATTCACCCAGAGAGTGCGAACCTGAGCATCTCCCGTTTTGCCGAGATTGTCCTGTGCCACGGCACAACGAGCGTATTTTCGGACTTTCATGAGATCGGCGTCGTGGGTGGCATGGACGCCATGAACGCCGCGCTGGAGGAAGCGGAACAGACGCCGCTCAAGTACCACTGGGTGGTACCCTCCCATATTCCCTTCTCCCCTGGGCTGGAAACGAGTGGGGGGTCCATCAATGCCGAGATAATCGAAGAAGCACTGGCGCGTGAGGAAGCGGTCGGTCTCTCCGAGGTTGTCTCCCTGTACATCGCCATGGAGCATCCTGACCTGATGAAATCCATCGACGCGACACGCAGACAGGCCAAGGTCGTCTCTGGTCATGGTCCCGAGACCAGTGGCCCCCTCTGGAATGCATTCGTCGCGGCCGGTACGACCAATGATCATGAATCATTGTCAGAAGAGGAGATCCTGCTGAGGGTCAGGACCGGCGTGCATGCCCAACTCCGGCACAACCTGATCGTACCCACGCTGCCGCCAATGATCAAGGCAGTGACAGAGAATGACATCAATACCCAGATGATCAGCCTCTGCACGGACGATACCACGGCGGTGATGCTGGCTTTCGAGGGCCACATGGATTACCTGGTACGCCTGGCACTGGAACTGGGAGTCGATTTTATCACGGCGATCCAGATGGTCACAATCAACGCGGCCCAGGCTTTCCACAAGGATTTTGAGATTGGCTCTCTGGCGCCCGGACGCTACGCCGACGTCAACATTGTTGACGGCCCAGAAGACTTCAAAGTCCTCCAGACAGTCGCCGGAGGAGAGCTGGTAGCAAAAGACCTACGGCTGGTACAGCCAATCCCTTTGGCCGATCACAAACCCATTCTCATGGATACTTTCCATCTAAAGGCGCCCATCACGTCCGAAGAGTTGGTGATCCCGGCCCAACCTGGCGCCAACAGCGCCCACATGCACATCATGCGCACGCTCCCCTGGGTTCCTATCACAGAGGGCGGCGAGGCTGATCTTCCGGTAAAGGATGGGTACATCGCCGCGGATATCAAGCAAGACCTGATTCACATCGCCGTTATTGAACGGCACCATGCTACTGGCAACATTGGAAAGGCGTTCCTGGGTGGCATGGGCTTGAAGCGCGGGGCGATGGCATCGAGCATCGGCCACGATCATCACAACATCGTCGTGATGGGCGTGGAGCCGACAGACATGGCTTTTGCCGCCAACCGTGTGGTGGAAATACAGGGCGGCATCGTTTTGGTTGAGAATGGTCAGGTAATCGAAGAGATTGCCTTGCCCATCCTCGGCCTGTTGACCGACCTGGACGCCTGGACGCTGGCTGAAAAACGCCAGACTCTCCTGGACAAAGCCCGTGAGATGGGGTGTGGTGTCTCGGATGCCTTTATGTTCCTGTCTTTCATTACACTGGCGGCGATCCCAGCGTTTGCCATCACGGACAAAGGTTATGTCGATGTGATGAAGCAGGAGATCATCGACCCGGTTTTGGATTGGGCCTGACCAGGCGTGCCCCATGGCCGCCAAAGCTGTCAGGCAAGTCCCATCCTGGCAGAAAAAGCAAGGGCATAGCAAAGGGACTCACCTCAAACGCAGAATTTGAGGTGAGCCCCTTGAATAGCAGGCTCAGATTTCTGTACTTCCCCATCGCTACGGCGATACAACCACTATCACGCCCAGCGAAACGCCATCCCCCAGCAACTGCCCCCCCGCATCCCGTACCGGTAGCCTCTCCCCCGCTGCCGCTGAATACATGCCCACCCGCAGCTCATACTCGCCGGCTGGCAGCGAATCTGGCAACAGCATACCCCGGCGATCAACAATTACTTCGCCCGCCGGCCAACTGCTTGTGGGCCGGGAGCCACCCACCGGGGCGGAATCGCTTTGGGCCCCAAGCTCGCCGTCGCCGTTGACCAAGTGCACAAAGACGTCATAGTCCATCCCCAGGGTCTCGGTTCCCCGCCAGAAGAGGGTCAGCGGCACGATATCGCCTGGCTGCCAGTTGCTGCCCTGTAGGTCAAAGCCCACCAGTACCACCTGAGCGCCCAGAAGTGCGTCCACTTCGAGCGCCGGAGCCACGGCAGGCCTAGCCATAGTAGCGCCATAGGTCACCACCTGCAAACTGTCCGCCCACTCGTGTCCCGCTTGAAAAGCATGGCCACTGAGCCAGTCCAGCGCCCGATCTCGTACCCCCTCACTCCCCGCCGCAGCAAAGGCTTCGGCATCTCCCAGCACCACGAACAGGCGCTCATCCCCGGCCACGATGGCCGCCAATTCCTCTTCTGAGGCGGGAGCCAGATAGATCTCGGCCGGCCCGTCATAGTTCGACACAAATGGGGCCGCCAGATCAGAGGGATAGAGCAGAATCGCATCTCCGGGCCGGGTCCGGCCGGTGAGATCCCCCGCCAGTTTGGTTACATACTCGACGGGATAGTCCTCAGGCAAGCCATAAAGCTGACGGTAGAGGTACACCGTGTCACCATCAGGCAGCAGGTAGGTTGCCTCCAGATCAAATGCCTCGGAAAAGAGACGTGTTGGCGCGCCCAAGGCGAAATCATCTGCCCCGGACGCATCCAGAATGGCCTCGATGACCTCTTCCTGTCCCGGGTTCATTCCTGCATTCACGCGTTTCACCGCGACATAGTCGTGGGCAAAGAGGCGCTCGTAGGGTAGGGTTTCCTCATAGCGGTCCAGCATACCCTCCACCCGCAGGTGGGGATACTCGGCCAGGATCAGGTAGATGAATGCGCCGGCATTGACCTGCCGTGTACGGGCCAGCAGGCCCAGACTGAGTAGCTCGCGCCCCTCCTCCTGACGATGAACCTCCATACGCTGCAGTATGTCCGGCTGGATCCAATAGTCCCGGTCAGTCTGGCCCTCGTCCGGAAGTTCCAGGTAGCCCCCCTGGGCGAACAGCGTAGTTGCACCCCAGCCTGGTAGGGTGACCCCCAAGTGCTCAGAAACCCTCATTGTCTTACTGACCGGCTCGTAGGACAGGGCAAGGAACTGCAACAAGCCAAAGACCACCACGAGCGCAAAAAGCGCCCACTTGAAGCCTCGCCAGGGCAGCTTGAGCAGGGCGGCGCCAAAAATGAGGGCGATCGCGGGCAGAACAGGAAGAAAGGCCCGCGTCTCCTGGTAGATGGAAAAAGTGAGCAGCAGGTAGGCCCCACCGGCCCAGGCGACGACGACCCAGCCTTCGAGCCGGATCGCCCGCAATACCTGCCCCAATGACCCCTGCCGCCGCAGATAGACCGCCATCGCCAGGACGAGCACAAGCAGAAAGACGCCAAAGAGGAGGAACGACATATGCTCGTTTGCCAGCCGGCGCAGGTAAAAGAGGTAGGTATCCAATCTGTCCAACTGCAGCGTCCGCCCCCGAGGATCATTGACCCCATAGCCATAGAGCGCCATCCGCTGGACAAACTCCACGCGGGCCAGGTACCAGGTGGAGGCCAGCGCCGCGGCCAGGGACAGGGAGGCCAGGGAATTCGACAGCGGAGCTGAGGGCAGCATAACAAAGTAGATGGTCAGGGCCGCAAGTGCCCACCAGAAGAGGGACAACGCATCGCCCAAGATCAGGTTCTGAACGGCCTCCCGGTTGGGCAGATACCAGATTGCCGCCAGCACCAGCCCGCCCAGTAGAGCCAGCAGGAGACGTTTCCAATAGATGCGAGGACGCTGCTTCAGGCGTTGCCACAGCGCCGGCAGCAAACCAGCGGCAAGGATGGCCACGATCACCGGACCAATGGCAAAGACGGCAAAGGTACGCTTGGTGAGCAGACCCAGGCCCAAGCTCAGTCCAAAAAATAGTGAGGCGCCTCGCCGCTGGAAACCATCCGTGGACAGCAGCAGCCACACACTCAGAGCGACCATGGCTGTCAGGGCAAATTCCAGGTAAAAGTGACGTGACATGGCGTAGAACATGGGAAATAAAGCCAGCAAAACGACGCTCACCATGCCAAGGCCCCGCCCGCCCCACCGCTTGCCTATGCCGAACGTTGCCACCAGCAAGATCGCCATATAGACCACATTGACCATGGTCGCGATGTCGGAGGTCCAGCCAAACAGGCGGTACATGGGCGTCGCCGATGCGGGAAAGAGAGGGGGGCGTACCGGGTCACTGACCATAACGTCAAAGAGCGATTGGATCGAGAGGGGGCTAAGCATCCGGGCATAGTTCAGGCTGTGGGCCAGATGGCGCGGCCTATCCCAGCCCGTCAAGGTGACATTTTCGGTCAGCCAGATCCAGTTGTTGATGGCGTGAAAGAGAAGCAATCCTGCTATCAGCAACCAGGGAGCCAAACGCATGAACCACGTGGCGCTTTGGCTCCACACGGAAGCAGGGTCGTTCCCACCTTCTGAGACCGTATCCAGGTTTGAGGCCAGACCAGACATCGTGTATCCTACGCGCTCGAGTTCGCTCCGGGCATCCGCCGCCTGGCGGACAGGGCCATACCGCCCTCCCCAGAGCAGAAACGCTGGTTAGCATAGCACCAATTCAGCTTTTGGTCAACTGAATTGCGCCGCTGGCCTTGGAGGCGCCCACCCCAGATTGGCAGGCTCGAAGAGCCTCAGTGAGAAGCTGTCATTCCCGCGCAGGCGGGAATCCACTCCTCGCCAGCCAGAGCCCCTGGCCTTGGCAGCGGCTCGGAGCACTCGAGTACGGCATCCGGTCAGATGCGATTGCCTCAGTCGGTTCGAGGGCCTGCCTTGACGCACCGTTGGTCCCCGAGTATAATGCCCAGGCTTGAACGGGTCCGTCCAGGCGCAATGGGCCGGATCACAGCCTACGGAGAATCGCATGTCCGCAGCAGCGCACTCGAAAAGCCTGGCACATCGTGTGGGCACAAAACTTGACCGCTTTGGTCCAGCTTTGCTGATCGCGGCGCTCGTCGCCTGGCATGCCGTTCACAACTGGATCTGGCTCTCAAGCAACACGGTGCTGACAGGCTGGGACAAGGCGCGCCACCTTGCCCAGAGCCTGACCTACAACAACCTGCTCGCACCCCTAACACTGAGAACCTTCTTTGGCGCGCTCATCAGCGACTCGGTGCGCCCGCCCTTTGCGCCCATGGCAGCCGTTCCCCTGTACCGGCTGTTTGGGACCTCAAGCGACGTAGCCGCAATGCTCAATATCCTCTATCTCGCCGTGGTCCTAGTAGCAACCTACAAGATCGGCGTTCTTTTGCGCGGCCGCAGTCTGGGCGTCCTAAGCGTGCTGCTGCTGGCACTGTTCCCCATGTTTTACGCCATGTCCCGCTATTTCTACCTGGAATTTCTGTTGACTGCGCTGGTGGCGCTGACCCTGTGGCTGTTACTCCGCAGCGACGGCTTTCAGAAAAGGCGTACATCTCTGCTCTTTGGACTCTGTCTGGGCCTCGGACTCCTGACCAAGAGAACCTACGTGGCCTTTGTCCTGGCCCCAGTGGCTTTCGTAGTTCTGACATCGGACGCATTCCCCAGCCTTTGGCGGCGCTTTCGGGGAGGTATTCGGATAGATCTTGGGCACGCAGCCCTAGCCTTTGCGGGAGGACTGCTCCTGGCAGCAGCCTGGTTCCTGCCTAACTGGTCCGCTGTCCAGGGGCGGGCGCTGGGAGGATGGATCTTGCCCATCTGGGCAATTCTGGTGGCAATAACCATCTATCTTTTACTAAGGCCTTCCGGTCCAGATGTGAACTTTTTGTCCGCTGTGTCCCTGGGCGCAGTGGTGGGCTCAACCTGGTACCTGGCAAACACCGGCTTCATCCAGAGGATGCTTCTATTTGCCTATGGCGTGAACGATCCCCGCGGCCGGACTATCAAGGTCGACAGCCTGCACACCTACACCGAGTACCTTGTCACGTTGATAAACCAGCATATCTCACTCTCAGTGATCATCCTACTCATCCTCGCGGCGCTACTTCTGGGCATTGGGCTCTTGCGCGGAAAGAGTTCCCTTACGGCCTTGCGCCACATTCGCTCGGGTTGGTGGGCCGTGCTACTCTGGCTTGTGGGTCCTTATGTCGTGCTGACCATGTCCATATACCATGAAACACGGGCCATCACGCCGGTTTTGCCAGCCGTCGCTTTGCTGGGCGCCGGGCTCATCCTCAAGATCCCCTGGCGGAGCGTACGCACCGTTCTGATTGTGGTGCTGATGCTATTCGGCATCGTGCAGTTCTATGCCGTCTCTTTTGAACCGCTCCACGGTCTGGTGGAAGCCACCTCGCTTCGGCTGCCCTTCTTGGGCGACACGGGCCTGCTGGGCCGGGGCGGATACCTCCAGGTGCCCGATGCCGAAGCCACCGACAGCGGTTACTGGATCGAGCCCGATGTGTTGGAGCGGATGGAGGCGGAGCGTCTGGCACAAGGTTGGGAGAGCGCTTCTCTGGGCCTGTTGGTCAATGCCAAACAGATCAACTTTGAGCATTTCGCCTATCTGACCCTGGCCGACGGTTACTATCCCCAGATCACCGTCGAGCGGCTGGCTCGGGCTCATGGACCCGAGCCGGTCTACCCCCGTCTCTTCCGGCACGACTATGTGCTGGTCAAGCGCGTCAACGACGCCGCCGATGCCGACAGCCAGGCGGTGATCGACCAGATCCTCGACAAACCGCCAGCGCTCTTCCAGCAAGCTTTTGCGCTGGACACGAGCTACCCGCTACCGGATGGAGACATAGTCTATCTCTACCGCCGGCAGGAACGCCCGCCTGGTGGGGTAGCGGCCGACCTCTCTCCAGAACTGTCACAGGCCCTGAACGTGATGGCCAATGAGGGCAGTGCGGTTGTCATGATTCCACCGAACCTTGTCCCCTTGCTTGGCCAGTACCTGGAAGCAGATCTGGACACCTACGTGCTGCCCGGCCAGGGTACAGCCGAGGAGGCCATGGCAGAGATAGCCATGGGTCACGACCTGGTGTTTGCGGTCTTTGGCGAGTGGGATGCAGACGAGCTGGACCGCGCTGGAAGGCGCTGGCTGGACGAACACGGCTATCGAGCTTGGGATGACTGGTTTGGCCCCACCCAGTTGGTAGTCTATGGCCTGTCCTCCAAGCCCGCCCAAGCCGAGGTTCTGCCCCTGGGCGCTGCCCTGGGCGAGAACCTGACCCTGCAGGGATACTCAGTTAGGCAAGGGCAAGCTGAAGATGAAAGCCTGCTGTACGTTACACTTGTCTGGGAGGTACGCGAGCCAGTGGGGCAAGACTACAAAGTATTCGTCCATCTCGTAGACCGCGATGGCCAATTGGTCGCCCAGCGGGATAGCGAACCGCTCAACGGATTAAAGCCGACGACGAGCTGGGAAAAGGGTGAGGCCATCACCGACCGTCTGGGTCTGTGGCTGCCGCCAGACCTGCCGCCAGGCGAGTATCAGATGCTGGTTGGGATGTACGACCCGGAAACGCTTGAGCGCCTGAGCGTTCTCGATGCAGCCGGAGAGGTAACAGGCGACAGCATCCCCCTGGGCTCCGTGACCATCCCAGCAGACCACTAACCTGCACAGCCCACCCAATCGCACTGGTCATTCTGTACCAGGATGCGACACCCGAACAATCGACTCATTGCTTTGTAATGAACTCTTGGCGTTGGAGCGCCAGCTACGAACTCGGCCACTCGGAGCCGGTATCTCTAGTCTTGCAGGGCCGAGTCTTGCACGGCTGCGTCTTGCATGGCCCAACCGCCGGTGAGCATGGCCAGTAGGGCAAGGAGCAGGTCCACTACCACCGTGATGCCCCGCAACAGAAGCATGGACAGAATGGCCACCTCGGCCCCCACGGCCGGTGTGAGAACAAGCGCACCAACTCCCTCGCGAATCCCCAAACCCACCGGTGCAAAAAGGGCCAGAAAACCGGCCACAGTCCCCAGAGCTATGGAAGCCAGAGCTAGGGGATAAACACTCATATCTAGTTCCGTAAAGGCCGCCAGGCACAGATAGGCCCCTAAACCGGCTAGCGCCCAGGTCATCAGGTACAGAAAGGCAACCCAGAGGTAAAAGACTGCATCCAAGTCGGCCAGCATTTCATCCTGCCCGCGCGAAGCCGCAGCGGTGTCCCCGGTTGACTCCGTCGCCGACGATTCCGTCGCCGGCGCCCTCTGCAGCCGTTCACCGATCTTTTGTGCCAGACCGATCAGCAGACCCAAGAAGCGAGGATGGATGAGCAATACGAGCAGGAGGGGCAGGGCTAGGACCGTATACCGGAGCGCAGGCTGGAGCAGGCCCAGGACTGGCAGCCCACACAGAGCAGCGGTCAGGATCCATAGCGCCATCGAAATGGCAAAGGCGGCGCCGATCTGTAGGTTGCCGATACCTGCTGCGCGGGAAAGTAGGTAAAAGCTGCCAACAAAAAGCACCTTGCCAGGCAGATACTTGCCCAATTGGGATATCGAGGTAATGCGGAACACGGTCCAGTACGTGGGTGGGGCATCCAGGCGACGGTAGATGCCGTACTGGATGTAACTGTACAAAAAGCTGGAGAGCCCGGTGACAACAAAGGCCGCCGCCAAAGGCAGCGGCTGGATCTGCCCTAAAAGCTCAGGCAAGCGGTTGCCCCAGCGCACGAGGTAAAAACCTGCCGCCGCCAGGAGCAGAGCGAAATAGCCGATCTTGACCGCAGGATGAGCGACGATGCGCCTGATGCGACTAGCCATGCTCCCCTGCTACCGGCGCGTCACTGCCCCGCTCGCCCACAATCTGGGCTGGGACGCCACGAGCGATGCTATAAGGCGGCAGGTCGCGCGTGACCACTGCCCCAGCCGCGACTACTGCCCCCTGCCCTACCGTGACCCCACCCAGCACGATGACGGAGGCGCCCAGCCAGACGTCGTCCTCAACGACAATAGGGCGCTCCTCAGTAGGCTGGGCTCGGATAGGCACATCACGGCGGGCAAAGGTATGGTTTCCGCAGATGAGTTGCACGTCGTTGGCCAGGAGCACGTCCTTTCCCAGGCGAATGCCGCCGTGGCCGTAGAACAAGCAGCGATGGCCGATATAGGCACGGTCCTCGATGATGATCTCGGCGCCGCGACCGGCAACGAGATAACAATCGCGGGACAACCACGCGTCATCTTTCAGCTCGACCCGGCCAGTGAGGGAATGCGCATCGACGAAGCAGTTTTCGCCAATCATCACCCGCTGTCCCATAAAGACCCCGCGAGGCACCTGCCACCGGACGCCCCTCTCGATGAAGCAGCCCTTGCCTATCCCACCTAGCACGGAGCGGTAGGCGCGGGCCCTGAGCACAGAGCCAAAAACCGTGGGCAAACCGCTGAACAGGGTCAGGATGGTACCTTGCCACACCCATCGCCGCCACGAATGCCCCCCCGTCATGCGTATGACATAGCGGCGCATGTTTTGGCCAGTTCCGCCGCCAATACTTGCGGTAGTGTACGATAGCGCTTCATTATCAGGCATCATGTTACCAATGTAGAGCCTATGGGAGCGAAACAAGGGCTGGTTGGCTATCTGTGGGACCGGTCTTGCGAGCCGTAAACACCAACCCATAGCCCCGTTGCTGCTCAGAGCGATCCGCCAGCACCACGATCGGATAGATTAGCAGGGATGTGAGCATATAGACCAGGCGGCCGATGCCGCGGCTGGGATCAAGACCTCGAAAGAGATGAAAGACCTCAAAATGAAGGGCACCCAGCCGAGTAAGGTAGGCGTGTTGATCCAGCACATCAAAACCCAGCCCTTGCAGCTCGTCTGCCAGCAGATCCCCGTGGTACCGGCGCTGGACGTCATAGGTCACGGCCAAAGAGTCGTCCAGGCCCTGAGCGACGGAGGGAGCGTTGGCCACTTCGGGCCTCAGCAAACGGGCTTTTGTCGCTGGGGATAGATTCTCCAGGAAGCTCAAGGTCAGTTCGTGATCAGCATTATCCACCGTAAGATAGAGCAATCCGCTAGGTTTCAAGACGCGGTACATCCCGAGCAGAGCGCTGTGGTCGTCCACGATATGCTCCAGCACGCAGTTGCAGACGACCAGATCATAAAGATCTGCGGTCAACGGCAGGATGGCGCCATCAGCCAGCAGATAGGTAGCGCGGCCATCTAGGCCAATGCCCTGCGCCGTTTGGTGCGCCGCCCGCAAGTCTGACGCCGACAGATCGCAGCCATCCAGGCTGGCGTCATGCAGGGCAAACTCCAGGGAGTAGAAGCCATGCCCGCAGCCCACATCCAGTACCCGCCAGCCGGCTACGTCGTCTACCCAGGGCGCCAGGTGGTGCATCTCCACGGCGCGCATCAGGTTGGTATAGCGCAAGATCGGATAGATCAGCCGGGACACCGGCCGCGGCAGGCGGCTAAACCAGACCCCCAGGCTCATGTCTGATCCTAGCGGCTTGCCTGACGGCCGAGTGCCGGCAGATAGACGCGCTCAATCGTGCTGCTGCAAACGACCTCGGTTGTGTCCGGCGCGCCATAGTCGCCGACGTTCCCCGCGTTGTCGCGGGCCCGTACACGAACGCTCAGCGTCTGGCTCTTGGGGCTAACGTAAAAGCCATAGAACTGGGGAGTCCTGTTCAGCCAGTCCATCCAGGCCCCACCGTTCGCGCTAACCTGAAGATCAAAAGAGGCAATCCCTGAACCATCACCATCATCTCCATCCCAATTCACAGGTACGAAACAACCGCTCTTGGCTGGAAGCGATGTGATCCGGGCAGTCGGTGGATTCGGGTCCTCGGGCAACCAGCCAATGCTGACCATCTTTTGGAAAAAGGTATTGGCCAGGATTTCCAGGCCCTTGGTGCCGGGGTGCAGTAGATCGACGTAAAAGTCCTCCCAGGGGCCATAGTTATAGTAGGCTTGCCACGGATCAGCGATGGGCACCTTCTCCTTCTGAGCCACTTTGGTGTACAGAAGTTGATTGGTGGCATTCACATCGCCATTCCACTTGTCCCGCCTTGGGATTATCGTGGCAATCATCACCCTGGTGCCAGGAAACTCTTTGACGACCCGGACCAGTAACCGCACGGCATAAGCAGTCTCCGCTGGGGAATACTGCTCTCCCGAGAGGTCATTTGTCCCCTCCATGATCTCCACGAACTCGGGATTGTGAGTCTGTATGCCCTCCCGGAGCCGGGCCTCAGCCGCCCGGGCCTTTTCTCCAGGCTTCCCGTGGTTGATCACTTCCGACTGGATGACATTGTTGTCCAGGAGTGCTTCCAGAAAGACCGGATACGGTGTTACCGGCTGGCCATCGAGATCGTTATACTGCGCCCATGTAATGCTGTCGCCGTGGGCAAGATGCCGGTTGGGAACCGCTGTGCCGGGCTGGTCTGGCATAGTGGTCCACGGCAGGGCGACAGCCGAAAGTGGCACGCCAACCTCGTCCGTGTTCTGCCACCGCAAGGGGATCCCTGCGCCATCATTCAGTGCCAACCAGACCAGCCAGGACTCGTCACCAATCGCGAGCAAAGCAGGCGTCGCTGCCCCCCCCGTCTCCACCCAGGCCGGCAGTGCCCAGTTCTTCCCGTCCCAAGATGTCCGGGCAAAACCCGAGCTCTCTCCTGCAACAGCCCATGCCAGATGCAGTCTCCCCGTGGAGTCAAAGACCAGGTCAGGCCGTCGCTCTTCCAGGAACTGGTAGGGGGGCGAGGAAACGAGGGACTCGGAACTCCAGGAGGAACTGGAACGATCCCAGTGGCTGAGGTAGATCCGCCAACGGCCAATACCCTCTGTCTCAGCGCCCTGCCAGGCCACCCAGGGTTGGCCAGCAGCATCCAATACCACGGCCGGCCAGACATCCGGGGTATCATCGGACGCACTGACACGCTGCTGGGGCGACCAGGCAGAGCCATCCCAGTAGCTTGAATGGATCTCGTCGTTGAGCGAACCCTCGTAGCTGGCCCAAACCAGCCAGGCTTTCCCCGTCGCATTCGTGGCCAGTCGTGGATGGGTATCATAAGCCTGGGGAGCCTGGTCGTCGCGCCCCACTTGCCAGGGATCGGACCAGTTCGCGCCGTCCCAGCGACTGGCATAAACCTCACTGTCCACGCCGTCCTGACCGATCCAGGCCAGCCAGAGCGTACCATCGGGTCCAGCGGCCAGGAATGGCTGGTCGCCACGGAGCGCTTTGGTCCCAGGCACCGTCACAGGCGGGGACCAACCGTCGCCGATCCAGCGGCTCACAACGATCTCAGACTGCTCGATCCCCCTGCTCGCCGACCAGGCGACCCAGGGAACGGTCCCACCACTGGCGAAAGCCACGCTGGGCGAGTGCTCCACTACACCAGGGCTTGCGCTGAGGGCATGGGCCGGACGCCACGCGTCACCACTCCAGTGGCTGTAGTAGACATCAACATCGTGGCCATCAGCCACTTCCCATACGGCCCAGGGCTGGCCTTCGTGGTCCACAGCGGCACTCAAGCCCCTGTTCACACCTCCAGCCTGTCCCTTTGCCGGATAGGTAGCAGGGACCACCAAAAACGACAATACCAGTACGGCCGAAACAACTGCGCCCAATCGATTCATCTTGAACCAGTTCATACTGCCACGCATCCCAAACACCCATTGCCTCCTGATATCCTGTGGCCAAAACCTCAACCTACTAGCCTGCGTCAGGCCTGCCATTCTATGGGGCAGAAACCTCTAGGGTCTCCAGCACAATACGATCCTCATCTACTATAGCAGAACCTTCCGCAACGGTCAACCGGCGACCTGTAGAATCATCGTACATGCCAATCATGAGCCGGAAGTCGCCTGCGGGTGCTGCAGGGTTGATCTCGAGCGAATGCTGGTCGACGACAATCTCACCCGGCAACCAGTCACTGGTAGGCCAGGCGCCCAGTACCGGCTGGCCATCATGCTGGCCCCAGATCTGCTCATTCGCATCGGCCAGGTGAACGAACACCGAATAGTTGCTATCTATTGGCGCCAGGGCCTCCCAATACAGCGTTAGCGCCATCACATCTCCAGACCCGGCCGCCCGTTCCAACCTGTATCCTTGCAGTCGAATAGCAGCGCCCAGGCGAGCCTCCACTGGCGTCATCTGCTGCAGCGCCACGCGCAAAGGCAGCCATGCCTGCAAGCGAAGGTTGCCCAGTTGCACGCTATCTTGCAGGTCAGCATGGCGGCCCAGCCACTGCCCCACTGCGCCCGTCTGGTCCCAAGCTTCAGAGGGATAGGGCAAAAACCAGAGCCGATCGTATTCGGCCGCTAGCCTTTCCAGGTCTTGTGCGGTTCGGTCCGGGCGGGTGTTGGCCTGTTCGGGCAACACAAACCGGGCCAGTCTCCCTGAATCATAGTAGGCCAGGGCCGGGTCAGGGTAGTTCTGGATCAAAGCCTCCCCCGGCCCGGCATGGCTCTCCAGATAGGCCATCAACTGCCGCCAGCCAGCAGTTTTGGAATACTCTGGTACGGTATAGTAATTGCGCAGGGACAGGATGCTGCCCACCAAGCATACGACGGCCAAAAGCCCCAGGGCCACTTGCCCCCAACGCCGCTGCTTGCCCAGCCAGGCTGCGCCAACACCCAAGAACATGGTTAAGGGAGGGGTGGCAGCGATTACATAGCGCTCATTGAACACGGGCCGCCGGAGTGAGGCCAGCCATACCCCAGCCAGGGGAACGGTCAACCACAGGCCCAGGAGCAGTGCCGCCCTACCCTTTGTGCGCGCCGCCTGCCACACACCAACCGCTGCCAGCAGGCCAAAGGCCAGCAGATAAGGTACAGTTCTATCTTGATGGACGGTCTCACCGAGGCTAAAGGCGCGCAGGGAGCGCAGCAGCATGGCAGTCAGCGCCGGGGAGTCGCCGTTGCCCCGGTAGGTCAGGATCACGCGCCAGGCCAGCGCCAGCCACGGCAGGTAGAGCAACAATACCACCACCCCGGCGGCCACGAAACCGATCAACCGCCGCTGATAGCGCCGCCAGAAGGCAAAGATAAAGGAGATCTGGGCCAGCACGATAAAGAAGGAATAGTAGTGCAGGTACAGGTGGGCGGCTGTCAGCAAGGCATAGGCCCCCCAGCGAGCCCAGCCACCCTTCTCCAGCGCGATCCAGAGGGCCAACATTGAGGCCACGGCCAGTGCGGTCGATATGGCATACATTCGCGTCTCTTGTGCATGCCACACTTGAAAGGGATTGACGGCCATGAACAGGCTGGCCCACAGCCCCGCCCTGCGGCCAAAGATCCGCCGCACGAGCGCATAGACCATGACCACTGTCAGCACGCCGGCCACCGCCGAGGGGAAGCGCATTGCGAACTCGCTGTCACCCGCAACGGACATCCAGCCGTGTAGGAGGACATAGTCCAGGGGTGGATGGGGCTCAACGGTTCGCAGCGTCTCCGACACAATCTTCCGCAGAGGCTGCGCTGAGAATAGAACGCCAAAAGCTTCGTCGCCGCGCAGTTCCTGATATCCCAGGCGGTAGAGGCGCAGGCCAAAGGCCAAGCAGACAATCACTCCCAGCAAGAGAGCACGCTGTGACGCAGCCCTCTGCCGGAAGCCGGTCGGACTACCCATTGTGTGGCTTTCGGATACAGGTGACCACACACCATAGGCCAAAGACCAAGCTCGCCAGCAAAGTAAGCACAGATACCACCATGCCCAGCCTGACACTTGGCGGCCTGAATGACATCTCCACCCGGTGCTGGCCGGCCGGTACCTCCACGGCCCGCAGGATGGCATTGGCCAGCACCATTGGCACCTGGCGACCATCCACGCTGGCTTGCCAACCTGGATAAGAGTTCTCGCTGAGGACGAGCAAACCATTGTTGGCCTGCTCCACCTCAACCGCCAGGCGTGAGGGGCTGAACGCCACTACCTTGACCTGAGGCGTCCCGGCCTGGGTACCAGCCAATGGCGATACCAGGGGCTCAGTGACCAGTGCCACGGCGTAGGGATCGAAATCGGGCTGGCCGAGGCGGTCCAGCACTTGATCCTCTCCGGGTAGGACCTCGGCCTGATAGACGGTCCAAGCCCGCGGATGTTCCCCGTCGAGCCGATGAACATAGTCCACCTCCCCTCTCCTCGCTGGCTCCTGGTAGACCAAGCTCGAGGGCGCATCAATGTCATCCAACCAGGTCACAACATAGCCCACGTTGAGCAGCTCCCAGGCCCTTTCGAGGGGCAGCGTTTCAAACAGCCGCTCGTAACTGGCCAACCTCAGAGGGCTGGCCCCCCAGGTATCCTCGAGACCAAAGATAATTCCGTGGTTCCCCGGCAGTCTAAACTCATTGTGCACGCGGAACATCCCCGGCTGAGCCTGGAGTTCCCTGATCACACCCGTAGCCCGGACCTGGTTTTCGATCTTGCGCTCTTGGACGTTGACGTGCGAGTTCACGGTCACCAGGTCAAACAAGACAAGTGCCAGAGCGAGCGCCGTTCCCAGGAGCCAGGGTCCGCGCCTCCACCTCCAGACGAGCAGCCACAGCAAGCTGGCAGCCAGCAGGACAGCCACGTAGCGGCCCAGATCCAGCATGGAATCCATCACACCGACGGAGCCGCCAAAATAGAGCAGGATGAGCAGGGCCGCGACGCCTAGCGCCAGGCCAACCACCAGCCTGAACAATGCGCGGGAATCCTGCCCCAGTTTCTGTAGGTCCTTCGCCCTGACGAGCAGAGCGGCAAAGCCATAGCCAGCCAACAAACTCAGGGAAAGGCTGAAAAGCAGAGCCGCCCGTTCCTGGCCGCGAAAGAGGCCGAACCCCGGCACATAGAGATAGAACAGGCTGTAGACAAAGCTATCGTCACCCACTGAGAGCAGAAATGCAACCCCAGCCACAATGGCCCAAAAAGCAATCTCAACCCGCCACCATTGGTGCTGTCTCCTTGTTTCGGATGGCACCTCGCCACGCAGCAGCAAATAGATCGCAAACAGGGACAACAACAGGGGGAAAATGCCCATGTAGAGGGGTGACCAAAAACCCGTCGCGTGAGGCAGCAGTACTTGCACCAAGTCCAGATAGGCAAAACCACCCGACAGATCTTGATAGCCCAACTCCGGGCGGCTGGACAACTGCATGTACTCCAGACTGGGGACCAACTGCGCTGCAGCCAGGCCCAAGCCTGACACCACAAACAGAGCAAAGCCACCGAGCACAAACCACCAGGAGGCAAATGCAGTGTCCGCGTATGCCAGAGCTGCCCTATCCTTGCGAACTCGCCAAACTTTGAATGCATAGTAAAGCGCAGACAGGTAGAGAACATACATCGCCGTTTGGGGATGCCCGGCCAAGATTGCCACGCCCAGGGTCAGCCCCGCCAAGAGCAGGTAGAGGATAGCCAGCCGCCTTTGGCCGCAGGCCCATAGGGGATGGCTCTGCCCCGGCGCTATGGCCAGGTCCAGAAAGAGCAGGATCAACGGCAGCCAGATGGCTGTCTCCAGGACCGCCAATTGAAGGATCGGATAAGATGTCAGGTAACCGCCAAAGGTAAAGGTGACGGCGGAAACCAGCGCGCCAGCACGATTCTGAAGCAGCCGCCTGGCAAAAAAGTAGGTGAAAACCCCCGCCAGGAAGAAATGGGCAATGGCTTCCAGCTCAAGAGCAAAAGCCGAGAAGCCCCAGACAAGGCTTGCCAGCATCGTCAGCAAACTAGGGGGATAAAAAACCGCGGACTGGATATCCGCCAGGAAGGGATGGCCGCTAAAAGTGTAAGGATTCCAAAGGGGGAGCTCGCCCCGTGAAAGCTGATCGTACTCAAAGGCCGCGAAGGCATAGAACTGGTTGTAAAAATCACCCTGGCGGAGGGACCCTCGCTCCTCGGCATTGGGGGTGATGATACGCCAGAAGAAGAACAGGCACAACCCCAACAACAGAGCCACTACTGCCAGATCACGGAGAAAGCCCTGGCGCCAGGAAACTCGCCCATGACCTTGTGTGCTCATACGCCCGTGCATCCCATCCACCACGTTCGGGTAACATCCGCAACCCACCGCTGAACGGTGGAACCGGGGCAAATAGGAGTGCCCCCGTATCCCGCCCTCCGGGGCACAGCAGGGTCGCTGGTTTTATCCCCTGCCTCAGACTGCGCCGGCCGGCCCTCCCCCGGCAGTCGTCTCCAATTCACCCTCTGTCGTCGCTGCCAACTTGGGAGGATCCTCGGTTGCCTGCTGGAAAAAGCCTATCCGCGTGCGCACCGAGTTGGCCCCTCGGGCAAGACGCTTGATATCAGCAAGACGGCGGATCTTGAGCGCCTCGCTAATCACAAAGCCGGGCCGGTAATAGTACTCGCGATAGGCCCGTATCCGGGCCTCCTCGACTTCTTTGGCAGTAAGCCACGGAGTCTCGATGAGGCAATCCTCCGCGGTATAGTCGGCCCAATTATTGCTCGTCAGCCAGCCGTTTTCCTTGCACTCCTCGTACAGTGCCGTGCCAGGATGGGGGATGGCGACAGCGAATTGGGTACTCGAGGCATTGATCTCTTTGGCAAAATCGATGCTCTCCTGGATCGTCTCCTGGGTCTCGCCCGGCATACCAAACAAGAAAAAGGCCTGCGTCTTGATACCCACGTCTTTGGTCAGCTTGAAGGCGTGACGGATCTTGTCCAGGGTAATGCCCTTTTTCATCTTCTTGAGCATCTGTGGAGAGCCGGACTCGACGCCAAACAGGATATAGCCGCAGTTCGCCGCCTTCATCGCCTCAAGCATCTCGCGATCTACTGTGTCTACGCGACACTGAGCGATCCACTCCACCTCTTTCTCCAGTCCCCGTTCCAGGATCAGCCGGCAGATGTCCATGACGCGCTGGCGGTCGATGGTGAAAGTGTCGTCATCAAAATAGATCTCGTCATGGCCATAGACGCGCACGGCTTCCTCGATCTCGTTTACGACGTTTTCGGCACTCCGGGCGCGGAACTTGTGCCCGTAGAGGATGTCAGGCCAGAGGCAGAAAGTACAGCGATATGGACAGCCCCGCGAACTCACCATGGCCGTGGGATGCCCACCGCTGTAGATGCCTGCCCGGTACCCATCGTCCTTGACAATATGCCTGGCAGGGAAAGGCATCGCATCCAGAGGCTCAAAGAGGGGCCGGTCTGGATTAGCGTGCACATCGCCGCCCGCATCGCGATAGGTGAGGCCGGCAACCCCAGCCAGGTCACCGCCTGCCTGCAGAGCTCGGGCCAGGTCGGCAGCAGTGTACTCGAACTCCCCCCGAAGGACAGCGTCTACAGCCAGGTTCTCGACCACTATCTCTTTGTCAAAGTAAGTAACATGTGAGCCCAGGAGCGCGACAAAAGTTCCAGGAGCAGCCTTTTTGATGGCCGCCGCCGTTTCCAGATCAAAAAAGATGGTGGGCGTGGACGTTTCGACGAGGGCCAACCGGGGGGCATGGTCGCGCACCCGCTGGGCAAATTCCTCTATGGAGAGTTCGTCCATGATGGCATCTACAAAGGCGACGTCAAAGCCTGCTTCTTCGACCACAGCAGCGGTATAGGACAGATATATCGGATACTCTATATATTTGTCACTGCGTTTGTGCGGCCATCGCACGTCCGATCGGGCGCCGTAGCCGGGGCCCGGCCAGGGCGGATTGGCAACCAGAACCTTCATACAAATCCTCCAACCTGAGCGAAATGCACACCAAAGAACGCGCCTGATCCCCCTGAGCGGGGCCGGGAGCCAGCTTTCTGACAGATGCTAAATAGACCATAACCACCGCGTCGCGCCCACAGCCCCTCATTATACTGCACTTTCGCGTGTCTGACAACAGGCATGTGCAAAGTGGCTCACTACGAAGAATGGGCGTATTCGGCACATAGGCGGGCGATCTCGCCCGTGAGCGTCTGCCACTCGAATTCTTCCTTGACTCGCCGTTGGCCGAGGCGGCCCATCTCACGGCGGCGATCCTCATCGGACAGGAGAAAGTTGACCTTGGCGGCCAGATCGGCAGCGTCTGCCTGGCGTGTAGAACAGGCTGGCCGCCTCATCACCTACAACCTCCTGCAGGGCTGGCAGCCGCGGTAGAACGGCCGGGATACCGCAGGCCCAGTACTCAAACTCTTTCAGCGTCACCCGGCCCCGTGCGGAAAGCACGTCGGGCAGGATAACAAGGCCCAGGTCGCTGGCCGAGATGTAGCGAGCAACCTCGTCTTGAGAAACCCAGCCAGAAAAGAAGAAACGGTCAGTTAATCCGGCTGATTCGGCCCGACGCACCAGGTCGGGTACGGCGGTACCGTCGCCCACCAGCCAAAACTGGGTCTTGGGATGCTCGGCGAGGATGGCCGGGGCGGCCTCTATCAGAAGCTCAGGGCCATCCTGGGGGTCGATCACGCCATGAAAGATCAGAACGTGATCAGGCATCCGGGGCATAGGCAGCACGCAGATCAACAGCCTCCTGAAAGTGGAACACCCGCGTATCTACACCGTCGTGGACAATAACTACCCGTTCGGGTCGGGCGCCATAGTCACGGACTAGGATGTCGCGCATAGCGCCGCTGATGGTGATGATCCGATCCGAGCGGCGCACACTGGTACGTTCCATCCATCGGCCACCAGCAGCGGCCAGCCTGAGCCAGCCACCCTGATAGTCGTCGAGGTACTCAAACAGCAGGTCGGTCAGGTCCAGAACGGTCACTGTACCTGGTCGCAGCAACTTGCCCAGCAGGGCGGCAAAGCCGGCGGCCGTATTGTGCGTCAGGATCACGTCGGGCCCCAGGCGCCAGGCGTAGGCCGCCACTCGCAAAATGTTGAACGGATACGTCACAGCGTATTTGCGCATCTTGGCCGGATCCATGCGACTGACGCCAGACAGCGATAGCACACCCGCCGCACCCAGCTCGCGCTTTGCCTCGGACTCGTCGACGCCAAAGGATGCGGCCACGTACACCTCGTGGCCCTGCTCGACCAGTGATCGGACAATACTGAAGGTACGAGGAGTGCCTCCACCGCTGATGGGTACCAATTCCTCAAAGATGACGACGAGTGCTTTCATAGGCCCAACTCCTCGTAGACCTGCTCCATTTTGCGAACCTGAGCTTGCCAGCTATACTGCGCCAGAACCTTGGCCCGCGCCGCATCGCCCAGGCCCTGTGCCCAAGCGCCATCGGCCAGTAGGTGAAGCGTGGCATCCACAAACGATTCGTCTACCGCGTCTGTTAGCAGAATCTCCTCACCGTCGACAAAGTCCTGGCCCTCAGCGCCAATGCGGGTTGAAACCACCGGGCGGGCATTGGCCGCCGCTTCCAGGATCTTGAGCCGGGTACCTGACCCCGAGTCCAGGGGTACCAGGACCACGTCAGAAGCCGAGAGGTAGTCGCTCAAGTTGGGGTGCACGCTGGCTCTGGCGTCCACAAATCCAGTAAAGATCAATCGCTCGTCACCCGGTGCGGCTGCGGCACCAGCTCCCTGGCCAATGATGACAAACCTGGCATCGGGGTAGCACGCCCAAATCTCCGGCGCGATCTGGCCGGCGATATAGTCCACGGCGCGAACGTTGGGGATATAGTCCAGCTTGCCCACAAAGGTCAAGATCGGCACGTCAGGGCCTAGACCGAGCTTCTGGCGGGCGGCGGTGGCGCCCTCGGGCCGGTAGTCAAAAAGACTCCGGATCCACACCATGAGGAATGAGTGCAAATCTCTCCAGGGGCACGTTGTACAAGTCGATCATAAAATCCCGATCCACCTCAGACAGGGCCACAACCCGGTCGGCTGAGCGACAGGCCCAGCCCTCCAACCACCGTGACGACTTTGAGAAAGGGGCTGGTCAGACCAAATCGGACAAACTTCTGATACTCGACGTTCTCCTGCATCAGTACGACAGGTACGCCGGTTCGCCTGCGCAACCATAGCGCGGTCGGGGCGGTCCACAGCAGTTCTGCCTGGATCACGTCAGGCCGGAAATCTCGAGCAGCCTGCAAAGCGGCCCGGTAGTACAGCGGATTGAACATCAGACCCTTGTAGCCCAACTGGTCCAGGGGCGACTCGCGACAATAGCGAACGGCCAGATTGGGGCCCTGTAGATCCACATCACCACGCTGGGAGTATAGGTAACACAGCAAAGCCGAGACCTGGTTGGTCTCGGACAGTACCTGCAGACTATGATAGATGGCCGTGCTGCTGCCATGCACTGGCGGAAAGACGTCGCACGGCGAGAGAACCAGTACTCTAGGCATGATATCCTGAGGAGCCCTTGCTTCGCCAAGTCCCTATGCAACTAGGGACTTGGCCGCCAACTCCTCCTCGACCTGCGCAAAACGATCGACTGCTGTCTGATCTTTGACCCAGGTCAGGAGATCTTTCATTCCCTCTTCCAGCGAGATCGTTGGTTCAAAGCCCAATAAGCTGCGAGCCTTGGTCAAGTCTGCGTAGCAATGACGGACGTCGCCAGCACGGAATTGGTTCAGGATCTGGGGTTTGACCTCGCCAGCGGTCAGCGACTGGGCCAGCATCTTGGCCACCTGGGCGATGGAGGTCGGCACGCCAGTTCCCAGGTTAAAGACCTGATGATCCGCCTCCTGCCTCTCCATAGCAAGCACCAAACCCTGTACGATGTCCTTCACGTGGATAAAATCCCGGGATTGCAGGCCATCTTCATAGATGACAGGAGGCTGGCCGTTGAGCAGCCTCCCCGAAAAGATGGCCATCACGCCCGTGTATGGATTGGACAGCGCCTGCCTGGGCCCATAGGTATTGAAAAAGCGAAGGGCCACTGCCGGGATGCCATAGGCAAACCCAATACTCAGGAACATCTCTTCGTGATCCCGCTTGGTAATGGCATAAATGGACGTGGGATAAAGCGGCTTGTCCTCATCGGTGGGTACGGACTGCACATCTCTACCACAACTTGGGCAGTGCATCTCCCAATCGCGGGCCTTGAGTTGTTCCTCGGGACGCAGCCTGGGATAAGCACCGCCACAGGCCGCACACTCGTACTTGCCCTCGCCATAGATGGACATAGACGAGGCGACGACGAGTTTCCGTACAGAGTGTCTGCTGTTGACCAGTAGATCCAGCAGAACAGCACCTCCCAGCGTGTTTGCCTCCGTATAGTACTGGATTTCGTACATGGACTGGCCCACACCCACTGCGGCCGCCAGGTGATAGATAACGTCGATACCCTGGAGCGCTCTCGCTAGGGCATCGCGGTCGCGCACGTCGCCCTTGATGAATTCGGCCTCAGGATGTAGGTACTTGGGCAGGGCTTGCTCTGGTCCGTGCACCTGAGCCACCAGGGCATCGTAGATCCGGACGTCGTGCCCGCGTTCAAGCAACTCGTCTACCAGGAAAGAGCCAATGAACCCAGCACCCCCTGTGACCAGGACTCTCTCACTCATGATCGCTCTCCGTGTCGTCCCAGATTCTCCGGATAGAATATTCTTCTTCGGCCTGAAAGGTGGCACTGCGCAGCATCTCGCCCAGCAGGCCCAGGCTGATCAGTTGGATGCCTACCATCAGGGCAGTAATGCCAAGAAAGAGCAGAGGGCGCCAGCCGAGGCCCCCCTGGACCACCCATAGTACAGCCAGATATAGCATGATCAGCGTGCCCAGCCCCGCAACGATGCTTCCCGCCATGCCAAAAAGGTGCATGGGGCGCCTGAGATAGGTGGTCAGAAAGAGCACGCTCAGAAAATCGATATAGCCTCGCGCCAGCCGGCGGACGCCATACTTGGAGTCGCCAAAGCGGCGCGGGTGGTGGGTGACCTGGACCTCAGTGACCCTGTAGCCTTTCCAATGGGCCAGCACCGGTATGTATCGATGCAATTCACCGTACAGCTTGAGATCCCGCACAACCTCGGAGCGGTATGCTTTGAAGCCGCAGTTGATATCGTGCAATTGGAGGCCCGTGAGTGTCGACACTGTCGTGTTGGCAATCTTGGAGGGCCATCTCTTGGAGACATTGTCCTGGCGTTGGGCCCGCCAGGCACCCACCAGATCGTAGCCATCATCGAGCTTGGCCAGCAGCTTGGGCAGCTCGTTGGGGTCATCCTGGAGATCAGCATCTAGCGTGACGACGATCTCGCCACGGACCAAGGCAAAGCCAGCCGACAGCGCCGCGGTCTTGCCAAAGTTGCGGCGGAACTGGATTACACGCACGTGCTCCCCATCCGCCTGATACAGGTCCCTCAAGACCGCCACAGAATCATCGGTACTGCCATCGTCCACAAAGATGATCTCGTAGGCAAAGGGCAAGGACGCTGCAACGTTAGTGACCGCCCCGTAAAGGGCCTCCAGCGATTCCTCTTCATTTAGCAGTGGGATTACAAACGAGATCATCCGAGTTAGTTCATCTGCCAAAGGGTCCTCCAGCCGTTCGCCAGCTCTGCCCCAGGGAAACACCCAGACCCATCCCTAGCCTCAATCTCACCAAAGCTAGCCTCAGGATGCTGATCATACCAGTCTTCCAAGACACCATACATGTGGGCTGCCTTCTCCAGAAAAGCGGCTTCGCGCTGAGCACGCGACATCTGACGATACGTGGCTTCTGCCTCCTCATTGAAGTGGATACGCTCAGACCAGTATACTCGATGGATCGCTGATCGACCAAGACCGACCGGCGTAACGGCAACTCAGTCCTCCCACACTTTTGCGCTATACTCCCCGGCGAAAGACCTAAAACTGGCTGTTCTTATTTCTACCGCAAAGACGCAAAGAACGCAAAGGAATTCACAAAGCAAAAAAACCTGGCGTCCTTTGCGTCCTTGCGGTGAGATCTCTATTGCCAAGCCCACAGCCGCGCAAACTCGGTCAGAAACTCTTTCTCAAGCGATGCTTTTTCTTCGGCCGGGAGGAAACTCGCCCGCAGCGCATTTAAACTGAGCACCTCCAACTCCTCAGCCGTGAAGCCCAGGTGCTCCGCCAGCGCCTCGTACTCTCCCACCAGGTCGGTGTTGAACATCGGCGGATCATCGGAATTCACCGTGATGTACAGGCCCTCGTCCCACAGCTCCCGCACCGGATGGGCCTCGTAGGAAGGATATATCCCCAGGCACAGGTTGCTCGTGGGGCACACTTCCAGCGGGATCTGGCGCTCTCGCAGGCAGTCGACCAGCGCCGGGTCCTCTATGCTGCGCACCCCGTGCCCGATCCGCTCCGCCTTTAGCCCCCGCAGCGCGATCCACACGCTATCCGGGCCGGCCGCCTCGCCAGCGTGGGGCACGCTGTGCAGGCCTGCCTTTCTGGCCATGGCGTAGGCATCCACGAACCGCTCGGGCGGATTCCCTTTCTCCGTGCCGCCCAGCCCAAAGCCGACCACGCCCCGGTCCATGGCGCTGATGGCCCACTCGGCGACCTGGAAGCGGCTGTCTGGGTTGTCGCGCACGATGTCCAGCACCCAGCGGAACTCGACGCCGAAATCGGCCCGGGCCCGCTGCCGCCCCTCGTTCAGCCCGGCCAAGATCTCGTCGAAGGGCAGACCCGTGTGGCCCACGCTGGTATGGGGCGTAAAGGTCACCTCGGCGTAGCGGGTGTTCTGCCGGGCCATGTCCGCCCCGAACTCGTAGGCGACGAGGCTGAAATCATCCACGGTCCTTAGACAGCCGGAGATGGTGAAATAGACCTGGATAAAGTGGTCGAAATCGGTAAAGCGGTAGAACTCGCGCAGGCCATCCACATCCTGCGCCGGCAGCGCCACGCCGTTACGCTGGGCCAGCGTCAGCAGCGTCGCCGGCCGGATGCTGCCCTCCAGGTGCACGTGCAGCTCTACCTTGGGCATCTCGCGGATGAAATCATGTAGGCTCATCGCTCACGCTCCCGGTCAGGTTGCCATCTGTAGGACATTGTAGCACAGGGTGGCATTCGCCGTCAAGCGGCAGCTTCCAGCAGTAGCACAGATTGGTCCAGTTTTCAGAAAACTGGACCAATCTTTTTCAATCTTTTTGTCCTTGGGGACCGAGGGCCAGCAGGGTGATCTACTGTGCCACTGTGCCACTGTCCCGACGTGTGCCCCCGGTGGAGGTGGCGTTTCCTGCGGAAATGATAGGATGGCGACGACGGACGAACCTGATGCGGCATTTCCGCTGAAGGAGGGACGCTACAGTTCGCGGCGTGCATCACTTTTACGATCTTGGGCCTATCCAACCAGGAAGCAGTCCGACAGAGGGGGGCCTGTTTCTGTCAACCAAAAACAGGGGTTGGCAAGACGACTGCCATCAGGTCCAAATGCAAGAGACCCCCCGCCCTCCTGGGGGGTCTCACCATCGATCGGAGCCTAGGGCTCCGGAGGCTGTACCTTGCTTAACAGCATTGCTCTTGGGGTGCCGGCGGCTTGGCGCTCCAAGACCGGATCGCGGCCGCAGGGCGGCCCAACGAGGTGCGCAAGCCGGACTGCATGGCAGCCAGCCATGATCTTGCCCTACCGTCCTGCGCTCGCCTTGGCCTGGCCTGCCAGTGGTAAGAATTCACGCGATCTTGTGCTTCTGTCTCGTACATGTACATGGGGCTGTGCATTGTAACGCTCTCCCTACGGCCTGTCGCCGTTCTTCTTCATTCAGTGGATTTGATGGAAGCCGGCCGTCCCAAGAGGGCCAGCCACTTCCGCCTGCAGGTGCGAACCCCTGCTGAAAAGGACCTAGCCGCAGCGGCCTGCTGAGAACAGAGCCGTCTCGTCCCCTCTCAGGACGGATGGGTCCAGCCCAAAGCGCGCCAGCCGGTCGGCCAGCACGACCCTTTGAAAGTCCAACCCGCACAGCACTCGATTCCAGTACCGGGATTGCCGATCTCTGCTATCTTTCCCGTTCTGGCGGGATTGGCGGGCTTGCGTCCTCAGCGTCCGGGCCTCCAGACCTCGCTGCAGATCTACTTCGTGCCGGGCTCTGATTGCTTCTGCGTTGCCAAAGTCGATAACCATCGCGTGTGTCCCTTTCCATCGTCTGCGTGTGACAAAGGCTACCGTGCTACCTAGAACTCCAGCCTTCATTCTGACCACATCTTATCATAGCCCTGTCTACAGAATGCATACACGCCGGAGAGCGGATTCAAGATTCTGTATGCAAATCAGGTGCAACGCACTTGCAAGTGCGTTGCACCTGATCGTTCCCCTGGCCGGGTCGGTGTCCTCAGGGGACCAGAACCCCGGTTTGGAGCGGCCTCAAGTCGGGATGCCAACCTCCGCCCGGGCTGGCCATGCAGCCCTGGAGCACGCCTGTGTGCCCCGTCTGGCCCTGTCGCAGCCGCGGACAAAAGTCTGGCGGCCTGGCATGCCAGGGCAATCGCATCTAAATCCTGTCATTGCGAGGGAACCGAAGCAATCTCTCCTTGAAAACACTGTGGACCGCCGACCGGCGCCTGTCCCATGCCGCGGATCAGGCCTGGGTGCGGCTGCTGGGCGAGGCGTAGGCGCCGGCCAATGCCCTTGTTGGTGGTCCGCACCTCAAGCCGGCTGGCAGCGCGCACCAGTGCTGAGTTTGGACAAGAATGGGAGACAGGAGACATCGTAGACAAGGAGACAGACTATTTTTTTGTCTCCTATCTCTCTCTCCCGACGAAAACAGACCGGCTGGGAGACAAAAGTGGGGGGTATCCCCCCTGTCTCCCTGTCTACTTGTCTCCCATTCGGAGGTGGTCCGGTGGCCAAGCGCGGGTTGTGTGCTTGCAGCGCCATCTGGTCGGGTGGCTGCTGCCCGGGAGGGCGTGTTGTTGGGTTCGCGGGGTAGGCGGACGTCTTTTGTTCATCCTGAGGGTAGTATAGCACAAATGTGCTAGTTTGTCAAGTTTTTGAATGCGAGAATCTCGCCGACCACAGGCTGCCGGGGCATGAATACCCCGGCTACGGAGCCACGCCGGCTCAAGCCGGCTGGGGGCCGGGCTCAACGTGGCGACGAGGGGGCAGAGCCCTGCGGCGGGCCCTTGAAGCGCCTGCATAGCTTATGGAACCGGTCGAGATCGCGGACCGCGATCTCGTCCAGCACCTGGTCCCAGGTCTCGAAATGAATCTGCAAGCGCTCGAGGATTTTCTGCCTACGTGCCTAAAAGCACCTTATCTCGCGAGTAGAGTCCCCGGCGCATTTGTATGCCTCCAGCCTCTGCCTGATCCGCTCCCTGATGTGGGCCCAATCAGACTTCCTGGACTTGATGTCCTGATTGTCCATTGGCAGGGGACGATACCGATGCGGCAGAGGCAATACGCATTGTGAGTGCATGTTGGCTCAAACTAGAGTAGTTGCGCGATCTGTTGTGCGATATTCCGTACCTCGCCGGAGTCCAATCCCCCTTGCGCATCGTCCTGAGTGGTGAACAGACTAATTCCCTCGATCAGTCCATTCTGCAAGTACCACTCGCGTTTTCTCTCCCAAGAACGCCGGTAATCATCACGGGAGAGCATACCCAGGTGCTCCCAAATGACCGGATCCCCGGCTGGATCGGCAAAAAAGAAGTCGGGTCGGCGTTTACCCGGCACGACGGTACCTTCGAACCGTGGTTCGTACTCGTAGTCAATGTCCATCTGGAAGAGCATGTTTGCGATTACCAGTTCTGACTTGCTGCGTACCATGTGACCTTTGAGGGTTCGATGGATCAGGTGTTCAGCGTAGGGTACTGCGTCGGCCTCAGAACGGACAGTTGCCTGGAAGAGGTTGGTGTTGCGTCGAGCGGTCTCGGAGCTCTCCGGACGCGTGTACTCGTATACGCTCGAGGCGTCAGAGCCCTCAATGAGTAGGACCAATTGCTGCCGGGACCGTGTAAGAGCCGTGTAGAGAAGCTCACGCGACAAGAGCCGGCAGTGCTTGGGCAGAACGACAAAGACCTTTCTGAATTCGCTTCCCTGGGCCTTGTGAACCGTAAGCGCATAGGCCAGCTCAAGCGGC
The DNA here is from genome assembly GCA_963700285.1 of uncultured Chloroflexia bacterium. Lineage (GTDB taxonomy): Bacteria > Chloroflexota > Anaerolineae > JAAYZQ01 > JAAYZQ01 > CAWANP01. Next base: position 1,034,452 of record CAVOXA010000014.1, read on the forward strand.
CCCGATCCTGATGCAAAGTCTTTCGTGTTGCTGTAGCCGACAGTGTAGTATGGTCGTCCCGCAAAGACAACGTTCAGATAGCCCTTGTTGTCTGTAGCACAGATGCCTACCTCTCCGTTGGCCAGGTAGCATCATTTCCGTCTTGTAGGTTCTGGTGTCGCATGCCCAGCGCCGCTGGTTGTCCAGTTGGATGACCTTGTCACGGATTACGATCTCCTCGTCGCCCAACTTGGCTTTCCACCTGTTGGACCGCGCGTTGCGCAGTTCCTGTCCCCTGTACTGTCCTTGAACCAAGCGGTTCAGCGCATAGATACCATGGGGATGCATTCTTACCGGCGATAGAATCTGGAAATTCTCCGCGCCATCTGGGTTGTCAAAGGGAACCCACCGTTTGTCAGTGAGACCGAGCGCACGGTCGAAACCGGCCACGTCCTTGTCGTTGCTCAGACCCAAGTGCCTGCAGAACAGCTCGAAGAGCAGACTGCGCAGTTCTTCGGGAGTCTTCCAAAACTGTATCTCCAGGTCGTTGAACGACTCGCCCTGCTCCAGGTCGCTGAAGACTCGGTCGGCATCGGCTGGCTGTTGCTCTCGCGTAAACCACGAGGCCAAGTGCAGCGTGTCCGACGGGCCAGTCGCCGCCGAGCGCACCTCTACCGTCAGCTTGCCCATTGTCTGGCTGAGCATCTTTTGCGCTGGATCGTCGGAGGCGCCTGCCAGCTCCAAGCTGCCTACAAGATCAGCAAAGGGTCGTCCCACGCCGATGGGCGGCAGTTGGTTTGGATCGCCGACGAGGATAATGCGTTGCACGTGCACCTGGTCGAGTGCTTGCAGGACGGCGAACAGATCATCCATCGTCAACATAGAACTCTCGTCGATGACGACAGTCTTCTCTTTGCGGTACTTTTTCTCGCCATCGAAGAGGGGGCGCTGTCGTTCTCCATCGTAGCGACCCAACCTGTGAAGGAACTGGGCCACGGTCATTGCCTCACCTCGGGCGGCCCTTCCGAGGAGGACCCGCGCCTTGCCCGTTGGCGCCAGGAGGAGGATGCCATCGCTCGCCACAGCTCCGCACAACAGGAGCGCGCCCAAAGTGGATGTCTTGCCGGTACCGGCTCGACCCACCAGAACTGATAGCTTTCTTGTAGTGATCCTCTCCAGGGCGTTTGCCTGTTCTTCCAAGGCATCCAGGTGCCTCGGATTGCCCGGATCGTAGTTGCCACCCCTCGCTTCAATGGCCTGTACAATCAAATCTCTCCAATTGACGCCCGCCGACGGGAGCGGTTTCATAGCGCGAGCGCGCAGAACCTTGCGCAACCGATCCTCGCGCCCTTTGAGATCGGTCATTTGCAGGGCGGGTATCACCACCTGCTTCTCCGGCTCTTCAGGGCTTGGATCACTCGTCAGCACCTCCAAGCGCTCCACAACGCCAGACAGAGACGCTTCATTCGCCTTGAGCCAGTCGGCTGTCACCGCACACGGATGTGAAAGAGCCAGTTTCTCCAGCCGATCCATGACCTCCCGCTCAGCCAGAAGTGAGTCGCCGCTTTCGGCAGCCGCCCTTAGCACGCTGGCAATGGCGGCGCGCACGCGCCTGGCATCGAGTTGGGAGTGCACGGTGGAAGGGGCTGGCACTGGATGTCTGGCGGCGACGGTCGAGTCTGGCAGCAGTCCACGGTCTGTAACACCGATCGAGATCGGCCCATCGGTTGCATCACCCAGGTCAACTTCAGGGATGCGATAGGGATTGGCCAGGAGCTCTGGGTCTTTGAGTGGAACCGGGCGTTGCTCAGGGTTGAACCAGCGAGCTGATTGCTTCGGCGTGAGATCAAAGCGCGAGAGCAGGCAGAGCAAGGCGCGACGCTCTTCGGATAGCCCGGCCCAGGTGTTACTCACTGCGTCCACATCACCCTGGTAGGCGGGCTTTGGTGGCGGTGTCTGACCTTGAAGGAGCGCATCCACAGCAGGCCATGGATCGTCTCCTAGGCTGAACAATGCCCTCCGCATAGAGATCTAGGGCCAGAGCAGTTCCCAGACGAAGTCCAATGGCCTCCAAGGCTGATCCCAAGCCGGGAAATGCGCCTCGCTCCTTCCACACGGCGGCGATCTGCTCGTTCAGCCAATCCTCGCGCGCATCCCAGGGACCTCTTGCTATGCCATGTTCCTTGATTCGGCGTACGGCTTCCAGACATTGAGTCAGAGTGGATAAGGCAATGTCCGCACTTGCCAACTCGGACATGTACGAAAAGGCGCGCAAGTGATCGGAAGCAGGTACGATGGCGATCTCGCGTGCGAGTCTGTTCCGGCGCTCATCCTCGGCTGGATCTCCTGTCGGCGCGAGATATTGGTGATAGGGAAGCAAGAAGCCTTCCGCCCCGTCGGGGCGAACCGAGTGGCGAACTAGCCGATCCCATACGAGATAGGTTGGCTGTGCGGGATCGTCGGTCTCATAGTAGATCGGCCGGCCTATGCTTGTGACGTGTCCAAGACCGATTACAAGCCGAATGATCTCATCGCCCAGGGGATGGCCTTCCTTGGTATAGAAGAACACCAAGGACTTTCCCTCTTGAAGGCGATTGAAGAACATGTCGCTCAAGGCTTCCTGGCGGGCACGTCCGAACACCCATGCTGACTTGAAGGGCGCTTCTTCATCGGGAGGGAGCGGCTCTGGAAGGGATTGGTCGATCTCGTCCTGGTTCTGGCGGAGCATCCACCAGAAGGGAACCGCAAAGGTGGAGTATGGCGGTACGGGAACGACGGTGGGCTTGAGATGGCCGTGGGTTGCCTGTGTCTTGGTCAAGGGCTGGTACGGATGTTCGGCGACACGCACCCATTCATCAGGTGTCATAAAGGCACCGGCTTCTGCCTTGCACGGAGGAAGGTCCGCTAGCCCCAAGTCGGCCCACGCCTTGCCTGCTAGCCTGTCCTCTTTGTCATCGTCCCGAGGGGTTTCGCGGATGCGATCCAGAGCAATGCAGAACGAGTTCCGTGAGGGGGCACGACAAATCGGTGCCATCCCACTGGTTATCGTGCCAGGCTACGCGGATGGAAAGATGCATAACCAACCCCTTTCTCCGGTCCTATGTCTGATCTCCAGCCGCTATCCCTGCGAGTTGAGCTGCAATTGCCTGCTGAAGAGCAGTGGCCTCCCCGTGTCTGAGCGTTGCTCGTCGGACATCCATCCGCTCCTCCAGCACCCACAAAGAGGGCTGGTACGCCTTCCAGTGCGACCCGAAGCCATCCGATTCGAGAAAGGCCACGGCTGCGTCTTCCTCGAAAGCCCTCAAGGTCAATCTGCGGTGACAGATGCCGCTGCCACCAGGCCCAGACGACGAGCGGAAACACCTCGCGGGACACCGGCAACCGGGCGGCAAACCGGTATTCCCCTCTGCGCTCTCCCTCGTCCAGCACGCCAAAGTACTGAAGGCTCCGCAGGAAAGCGCTGGCCGCATTGGTCACCACCTTGCGTTGGCCGAACTGGACTAGCGGTGTGCCGGCGTACATCGCTGCTGTCTAGCTCGTCGCCCAGGGCGTGGCGACGCACCAGGAATCTGGTCGCTTCCTGGGCGACCTCGTTCTGGGCAATGAGATGCGCCAAGTAGGCCGGGGCCATCGTGCTGGCCGGATACGCCCGGCTATAGGCCACCCACACGTCTCGCTCGGCTGTGCGACGCGACTGGCCGCCGCCTTCGGTGGCGACAAAGTAGCGCAGGATGACGGTCAGGCTGTTGCGTCGCGTCTTTTCGCCGCCCAGTTCCTGCATGGTATGGGCAAGCGCCGCTTCCACCAATTCGCCGATGGGCTGTGCTGGCTGCCACAAGGCGTGGACGTCGTGGATCCACTGGGGCTTGACAGGGAAATCGAGGCCGATCATGTGCCAGCACCTCCTGGCGAGCGGGTGATCTCCACAAAGGGCACCACCAGTTCCTCCAGCGACAGCCCGCCGTGGGAGATGTGCGTAGCCCCTTGCGTGTCAAAGAGCTGCGTGCCGGGCGCATAGACGGGGTGCACGTCGGGCGGCAGGGCCTTGGTGCGGTACAGTCGCAGGCCGTGCTCCGCGGCATACTCCTCCGCCAGGTCGGCCCGGTCAAAGAGGACCACACGCCGGGCATAGCTCTCTATCAGGGCCTTGGGTGGCTTCAGGCCACTGCCCACGCCGGCGATGTTGCCGTGGTCGGCGGTGAGGTAGACGCGGTAGCCGTTCTTGAGCAACAGATGCGAACAGCTCAGCCAGGCGGCCGTTCTCCAGGTGGCCCTGCAGCGTGGCATAGTAGACCCGCTTGTCGGCCTCCGGCGTCATACCCTTGACGGCGTGCATCACCTCGTCAAAGAGATTGACCAGCACACCCAGCCGCCGGTTCCTGCCCTCGGCGATGGCTCGCACCTCGTCCAGGCCCTGCCCATTCACCTTGACCGCCGCGTAGGCCACCCGCTGCCTGGGGACGTTGTGGTTGACCCAGTAGGCCTGCCAGCGTTCGGCATCCTTGTCCGTTCGCTGCAGCGTCTCGGCAAAGGCCGTGGGCGGGCGGCCGGCAAAGAGCGCCTGGCGCGAGCCACAGGCGTCACCGTGGGCGCCACGGCGTAGGTGCGGTTCTCGTCGAAAGCCAGGCCGGGCAGCGCCGGACCGAGCCACTCGCGCAGCAGGAACCACTGGTCCAGGGCCAGCCCGTCGAAGCAGAGCAGGGCCAGGCGCTCGTCGCGGCCGCACGTGCTGGAGAAACCAGCGGTTGACCTGGCTGAGACAGATGGGCCCCTTATTGTCCCAGTAATGGTCTACGGCGCTGTAGCGCGCCTGGACGAACGTCCAGAAGCTGCTCGTCCAGGGCTGCACGGGCCGCGGCCAGGTCGGGCTGGACCTGTGTCATAGATCGCCAGCGGGCAGGGTGTTGGCCTGGTAGACGACCTCGGCCCACTCGATTGGCCAGGTTGAGCCAGTCGCGCAGGTCGGTCTTGCCGCTGGGCAGGGTCGTCTCGTCCATGGCCTGGAAGCGGGCCAGCCGCGTCTTGAGGTTGTAGAGGGCCTGCGTCGGCCCGCTCCTTGACCGGCCGGCCCGCGTTCCTGTCGCGTGAGGCCAGGCCGATGGCCGTCCACTCCTGGCGTGGGCGGCGCTCTCCGGCGCCGGGGCGCGGGCGACCAGCCCCTCGGCAAAGAGGTAGCCCAGCAGCGGGCGCAGCCGGGCGTCGCCCAGGTCCACCGCCGGCGGCGTCGCCCTCGCCGGCCAGCGTGCGCGACGTAGGCCGCCCAGCTGCTCGCCCAGCCAGGCGTAGAAGGCGCCGGCGTCGGTCAGGAACTCGGGACGCAGACCGGTGTGGGCCACGCCGCGGCAGGAGGCGCTGGATGACGTACTCTTCCAGGGCCGGCGGCAGCTCGCGGGCGCTGTAGTGCTTGTGGATCAGGAACTCGACCCAGCGAGCCGGATCGCCCGCGCCAGCCGGGTCCAGGCCAAAGCAGACGCGCAGGATGAACTCGATGGTCGGCCGCTCGCCGCGCAGCATCTCGCCGCGCGCCACGAGCTGCTGGTGGGCCGGGTAGAGGTCGGCATAGTAGGCGTTGTCCAGTTGGCGGACGACGATGGCGTTGAGGTTGGGGAAGAGGCTGCTCACGCTCAGCTCGATGCGCTTGCTCTTCTGCCACAGGTCGTAGGGGATGTGCCGCTCGCCGTCGGTGGTGTGGACCACAACGACGATGTGCAGCGCCTCGCCGTCGTCCCAGCGGCTGCGGTAGTTGCGCTCGAACAGGTTGCGGAACGAGACCTCGTCGTCCAGCTCCAGCACGTCATAGTTGCTGTTCTGGATCTCGGCCAGCAGGGCGTCGTCGCGCATCAGGTTGTCGGGGTCGATGACCAGGAGCATCCGCTCCCGCTTGGGCGTGAAATGGGCCAGGATGGCTTCTTGCCAGGTCATTGCATCCCTCGTTTGATTGCACCACAGAGGCACGGAGCTCCTGTGGCTTTCTCAGCGTTTACCGTGCGCCCGTGGTTCGTCACCCTTCCACCTTCGCCTCAGCAATATCCACAAAATCGAACAGGTCGGGGCTCGATTCCAGCAGCCGCTTGGGCAGCCGGCGGCCGACCGTCAGGATGTCCTGGAAGCGACCGGCACGGTAGGCCTCGGTGAAGCCGGCGACCAGCGCCTCCTTGCGCACCTCCTTCAGCCGGCCCCCGGCGCGCGCCGTCTCCAGGTACTCCTCGAACTGGCGCAGCAGCCGCGCCTGGCGCCTGGCCTCCAGCTCGGCCTGGGTGAGGGCGTCGGGGCGCTTCCAGCGGCCATTGGTGCGGACGAAGCCCTCTTCCAGCATGGTCATCGGTTCCGGGAGCTCGTCCTCCGAGGTTTGCAGGGCCTTGACAAAGGCGGTATAGATCTCGTCGTAGGTCTTGGGCGTCGCCAGGAAATCCCACAGCCACTGGCGGGCGCTGCGCTCGTCGCTGATAAAGAGCACGGCCTGGCCGGCGCCCCGTTTGGCGTGCTTCGTCTTGCGCGTTTCGTACTCGTTGGCCTGGGCCTCGTCGGCGAACCAGTAGCCGTCGCGCTCGACCAGGCCCCACTGGGGCAGGGCACGGTAGAACTGCTCGGCGTTGTAGGCCACCTGGTAGCCGTGCTGGACGTAGTAGGCCAGGTACTTGGAGTAGAGCATCTCCTTGCTGCGCTCGACGTTGGCGGCTACCGGCAGCTGAGCCAGATGCTGCCGCACGAAATCGGCCTCCAAGTCCCTGCCCAGCTTGAGAGAGGAATCGCTGTGAGAAGCTGTCTCGCGGTTTGTAGGCGTTGATGACCAGATCGTTCTTGACCGGCACCGGGCGCAGTGACTTGCTTGAAGGTGCCCTGCTTCTTGTCCAGACAGTGACTTGAGCAACCAGAAAGCCAGCGCGGGCCAGGGCCTCTTGAATTGCGTTCCAGACGCTGGCTTTCGAGTTGTGGAAACACGACGGTAATCCAGCGATCCGGTTTGAGAATTCGATACATCTCCGCGAAACAAGCGGTCATCAACTCACGATAGTCGTCAAGTTGCTTTCGTTGAGTTCTGTTGATGATTGCTTCAGGCTGTTATTCGTGAAAACACCAGCCAAGCTTCCCACAGGAAGTTCAGCTCAGAGTACATCAGGTTGCCACCAAAAGGCGGGTCAGTGAAGATGTAGTCGACTGAATCTGGCAGGTATGTTTGCCAGATCCGTTGCAGACTGTGTGGTAATGAGCACTGCCATCTTGGACGTCGCTGATGCATCTTGGCAAGATCGCTCAGCTTGGACTCTCAGCAGCCTTATGAACGCGATGTCTCTGTCATGAACGAGGCATATATAGAGTGCCACGAGCAGGTTTATCGCACCTGCCACGGTTGCCGGAAGTTGTATACTGTCATTTGGAGCGTCAAGGCTGCTCATCTGAGGTGAGGCAGATCAGCAAAGCATTGCGTAGGCCGAACGTCGTCTCTGGGAAAGCCGCATCGATGAACAGATGTTGCCAATGTCCACAGATTGCGCTTCGGTAAAGAACTGATGGACGTGCATATGCCGTCTGATGCCGAGTCGTACATGGTTCCCCATCGCTGCACCGATGAACATCATTCTTTCAGCTGGGGTACCAGTACGGGATCTCGCGCTGCTTCGATTCTGCGAATCAGCTCCAAATCATGTCGTCAGGCTTCTTTGTCATAGCGTCGTCTTGCCGACCGAGTAGTTAATGAACACAGGTACTGTCCAGAGCCTGCCCATCGCTGTTCAGAAGACTCTGCGTCATGTGATCGCTTACTCAGCTTCGCACCGCATTCGGGACAGGGGAACTCATCGCTCACCTCCCTGCCGGCCATCATCCACGGCTAGCATCCCAAAGGACATGTTTCGTCTACGCAGTATGGGCACTGGAAGCACGTCACTCCAGACCGTGAAATTGATGCGTTGCCCTTGCGACCATCAATATGTCTGGTCTCGTACATCCAGCCGCATTCTCTCTTCAACTTGCTTTGAGAATCTGCTTGAGCCTCGCATACGAAGTCTGATCGAGTCTACTGGCGTGTTGTAGTTGTAGGCGATGAAGGTCGCAGCAGGCGAAAGGTCGCACAGTATCGCATGGCGACCTGCATCTGAGCAGCAATCACCAGTCATACCCGTGCCGCAGAAGCCGTCAAAGACGATGTCGCCTGGCTCAGTGTAGTGCTCGATGAACGGGATGATGGCCTTGTAGGGCACTTTGGTGTGGTAGGCATGGGCTTGTAGATGGGATCGCTCTTGCCTTCGGAGACATCGCCTACGTACGGCTCGCGGTGGTAGTCGTCGGTGGCCTCGTCGTAGGGCGTGCCCCACTTCTCGATGAACTCGGCGATGTGGGGGTTGGGGTAGGCGGTATAGTGCGGCGGGTCGGACAGGGCCAGCAGGTCCTCGTCCTCGCCGATGGGAAAGCCCTCGATGTGGCGGAGTTCGTCCAGGTTGTCAGTCACTATGCTTCTCCTCCTTGCACGAGACCATGTGGTCATCATGGCCAGTTACTCGAGCAGATCGCTATGCCTCCACCTTCGCCTCAGCAATGTCCACAAAGTCGAACAGGTCAGGGCTGGACTCCAGCAGCCGCTTGGGCAGCCTGCGGCCCACGGTCAGGATGTCCTGGAAGCGGCTGGCACGGTACGCCTCGGTGAACCCGGCGACCAGCGCCTCCTTGCGCACCTCCTTCAGCCGCCCTCCGGCGCGCGCCGTGGCCAGATACTCCTCGAACTGGCGCAGCAGCCGCGCCTGGCGGCGTGGCCTCCAGCTCCGCCTGGGTCAGGGCATCCGGGCGCTTCCAGCGGCCATTGGTGCGGATGAAGCCCTCTTCCAGCATGGTCATCGGTTCCGGGAGCTCATCCTCCGAGGTTTGCAGGGCTTTGACAAAGGCGGTATAGATCTCGTCGTAGGTCTTGGGCGTCGCCAGGAAATCCCACAGCCACTGGCGGGCGCTGCGCTCGTCGCTGACAAAGAGCACGGCCTGGCCGGTGCCCCGTCTTGCCGTGTCTTCGTTTTGCGCGTTTCGTACTCTTGGCCTGGGCCTCGTCGGCGAACCAGTAGCCGTCGCGCTCCACCAGGCCCCACTGGGGCAGGGCGCGGTAGAACTGCTCGGCGTTGTAGGCCACCTGGTAGCCGTGCTGGACGTAGTAGGCCAGGTACTTGGAGTAGAGCATCTCTTTGCTGCGCTCGACGTTGACCGCTACCGGCAACTGGGCCAGGTGCTGGCGGACGAACTCCGGCTCCAGTCCATGCCCGGCCTGGCGAGATGAAACGTTCCTTGAAGGACCTGTCCGTGGCTTGTAGGCATTGATGACCAGATCGTTCTTGACTGCGCCAGGTGCGGTGACTCTGCTTGTACGTGCCCTGTTCTTTGTCCAGGACAGCAACTTGGGCAACTAGGAAACCAGCACGTGCCAGGGACTCTTGGATGGCATTCCAGACAGCTGCACTTGAATTGTGGAATACGACTGTGATCCATCGACCAGGCTTTAGTTTCCTAGCGAGTTGCTGAAACAGCCGATAGCATCAGGCCTCGGTATGATACCAGGTCCTTGCGTTGCGTTTTGCTGCAGATCGCTTCGGGTTTGGAATTGGTGAAAACCCGTAGCCACGCTTCCCAGATGAAGTTCATTTCCGAGTACATCATATTGCCTCCAAAAGGAGGATCAACAAAGATGTAGTCAATGGATTCATCCGGTACGTTGTTCAAGTCAGTCGCGCTCTGTGTGCTGATGGCAACCCCACAAAACTCAGATGTACGCTCTGGCGCCCACTTCTTGAAGCTGTTCAGTTTCTTCTCAATCAAGTTCGGAAGATTTCTTTCGGCGTGGATTGAAGTCGGTTGTAGCGTATTGGGTATTTGCCCTGCCAGATTGATGCTGCCTTTCGAGATTCCTACATTGTGCATTCTGGAGCCAGTCTTGGTCATGACTGAGGTTATTGCGAAACGTAGGACTGCGGACACTTCATACGGCATCTTGCTGGCTCGT
>CAVOXA010000015.1:0-292714 GCA_963700285.1 uncultured Chloroflexia bacterium
GGCTACCCCCAATAGCTTGTTGATGCCCTGTACCTGGATGCAGGTGCTCACCACACCCATGGCCACGACGATCTCTTCGACGGGAGGAAAGGAGGGAGCAAGGCGGATATTCCGATCTCGGGGATCCTTTCCATAGGGGAATGTCGCCCCGGCGGGAGTCAGCTTGACGCCTGCTTCGGCGGCCATACGCACCACTGCTTGGGAGCATCCATCCAGCGTGTCAAGGTTGACAAAATACCCTCCCGCTGGCCGGCTCCAGGCCGCGATGCCCGTGCCGCCCAGTTCTTGCTCAAGGATGCCCAGCACGGCATCGAACTTGGGCTTCAGGATTGCAGCGTGCTTGCGCATGTGGCTCTCTATGCCCGCCATGTTCCGGAAAAAGCGCACGTGCCGGAGCTGGTTCAGTTTGTCCGGCCCGATGGTCTCAAAGGCCATCTGCCTCTTGGTAAACGCTATGTTCCTTTCACTGCCCGCCATCAAGGCCACGCCGGATCCGGCGAAAGAGATCTTGGACGTAGAGCCAAAGATAAAGACCCGGTCGGGATTCCCAGCCTGTTTGCAGGCGGCAAGCATGTTCTTCAACCTGGCGGGTGTGTCTGTCAGGTGGTGGACCGTATAGGCATTGTCCCAGAACACCCGAAAATCGGCTGCCGTTGTGTGCATGCTGGCCAGGCGCTCCACGACCTCGTCCGAGAAGGTCACCCCCGTGGGGTTGCTGTACTTGGGCACGGACCAGATGCCCTTGACGCTCTCGTCCTCGGCTACCACACTTTCCACGTGGTCCATGTCGGGACCATCCGCCATCATTTCGACGGGGATCATCTCGATGCCCAGGTGTTCGCAGATGGAAAAGTGACGGTCATAGCCGGGGCTGGGGCATAAGAAGCGTACCCTGGGCAGTTTGCTCCAGGGTATCTCGCTGTCGACGAGACCGTGGATCATGGCTCGTGCGACAGCATCGTACATCATGGCCAGGCTGGTATTGCCCCCGACAATGATCTCGTCCGGCTCGACCTCCAGGAATTGAGCAAAAAGCTCCTTGGCTTCCGGGATCCCGTCCAGCCCGCCATAGTTGCGACAGTCCAGGCCCCTGGAACTATAGTTCGTGCCATCGACACATTTGAGCATGTCCAGCGCCAGGTCCAGTTGTGCGGCGCAGGGCTTGCCCCGCGTCATGTCGATGTTTAGTTTCTGGGCCTGGTAGTCCTGCAGGCGTTCCAGCAGTATCACCCGAAGCGCCCGCAGCTCGTTGGGATGCCTGGCGCCAAATTCATTGCTGCCCTGGCCTGTATCGTCCGTCATGGTTCTCCTCCACGGCCTTCAATCGGTTCCGTTGGTAGTTTTATGTGGTAGACCGCAAGGAACGGCACTAAAGTTCCTACCGCGAACGGGTGCTGCGGTCTGGTGATACGCAGCAGGCTGAGCCGCGCCAGTCGGCCGCGTGTCAGATGGCGTCCCCAAAGCGTTCCATTAGCTTGTAGATGGCCTCGGTCCCAAAGCTCAACGCCTCCACGGGTACCCGTTCATCGGGGCCGTGGGCTAGCTTAAAGATGTCAAGCCCGGGCGGCAGGCTCATGGGTGTGAATCCATAGGTTTGGATCCCCAGCCGCGCAAAGTGCCGGGCGTCGGTGCCGCCAGACACAAGCAGCGGCCCTGGCGTCCCGTCTGGATCGGCTTCTTTCAGGATGCCAGAGAGCGTTTCAAAGAGGCCCATGTCCGCTTCGGGAGGACCGGCCTCGTGCTTTATCACTGTTAGTTCCACCTCGTCGCCCAGCAGTTGGCCCAGTTCAGAGAGCATGTCTTTGTCCGTGTAGCCTGGCAGCAGACGGCCGTCCAACTCCACGCTGACCTCGCAGGGAATGACATTGATCTTGTCGCTGCCGTGAAGGATCGTCGGGCTGACGGTATTGTGCAGCAGCGGGTCCAGAAGGCGGCCCGTTGGCCCCAATTGGTCCAGCGCCGTGTCGGTTAGTTGCGGGTCGAGAACCTGGCGCAAAAGCTGATCTTTGGGAGAGGGAGGAGCGAGGCCATGCTCTCGACCATCTGCCGGGCGGCGGGGGTCACGTGAACCGGCAGGCGATGCTCGTCCAGCCGCTGCAGTGCCCGGCGGATTGGTTGTATCAAAGCGGATGAGGTTCTGCAGCAACTCGACCGGTCGTTGATAGAGCGTCGACGAGTCGACTGGCGATTCTGCGTGCGCGGTCATGGTTTCACCTCGGATTCTGTTGTGTCAATGATCACGGGTTGGTTGTCAATCTGATCATAGTATCCAATGAAGCGAGCCGGTTCTGCGGCGTCGTACTGGCTCAAGTTCTCGGCCCAGCGATAGCCGATGGACTGGTAGAGCAGGGCGGTCTGTACTGAAAAGGGCCCTTGGCGTCGCCCACGTCGACGGCGTACAGGATCTGGTCGCTGCTATCGCAAAAGTCCTCGTCCTCCAGTACTGCGCCGTAGACAGCGATGTCGGCCCGGGAAGAGTTCTTGTCAAAGCCTGAGGGCGGCAGGACGGCAGGACGGCAAGAATCTGGAAGGGCAGGCTCTTCATGACTGCCTCCTTGCAGCACAAAAGTTTGCAGCAGTGCCAGGTGGGCCAAGACCTGGCTGTCACCCGGTGGGCGAGTGACGGCGCCAGTATAGCACGATGTAAAACAACAGTCAAAACCGCGAGTGCCTTTGCAGATGTCAGTGTGCCGGATGCCGGTTCTCGTGCCGGGCGACAGGTGCTTGCCATCGGGCGGCGTCACAAAAAGAAGAGAATCCCCCACCCAAAGGTGGGGGATCTGCCTACATCTTCTGGTGGTCCAGGGCAAACCAAGACCGCGGCGGGCAAGATCTCAATGGCTTGCCAACCGGTACTGCGTCCGTACTAGAACTGACCTTGCCGGGGCTAGTAGTTGATAACCCGAGGCAAGTCCTTCGCCTGCGCTACCCAATCGCTTACCTGAGCCTGGGTGGGCAGCCTGCGCACCAGTTTTTTCTCCTGGTTGGTCTCTACCAGCTTGGCGTGGAGATTTTCCGCATTCCGCTGGGCCAGTTCGGGCACTGTGTCGACGCCTGCCTCTTCAAGCAGGTCAGAATACTCTTCGCCCACACCCTTGATCCGGAAAAGATCGGCGTGGTTGACCCATTCGAGGATCAGTTTGCCACTGATGCCTGTCTGCTCCGCAAGCTCATTGCGGTCCTGAGGAGCAGCGCCTGCCTGCAGCAGGTCATTGACTGTCTGGATGCCGGCTTTTTGTAGCTTCTGAGCGTAAACGTCGCCAATCCCTTCGATCTTTGCTATCCTCGCCATCGTACTCCCTCCTCTTGACTGTTGGTTTGACAGAACCATTCTACACTGGGAATGTTACACTCCGGATTACAGTCATGCCTTCGATACCAACTTGCAGGATCTGTCCGACTGTGCCGGTCAAGTTGTGACACAGCCATTGTACTCCAAAAATGAAACGCTGGCAAGTGGGCTTGATCTGCGGCCTCTCCGGGCAGGGTTGGCAGGTATTCACCAAAGGGACTTGATTGTCGTGGCCCCTTATGGTATACTGGAGGTGAGATGAGGCAGATCGAGTACTTTGTCCCGGGTGTTCAGGGCGAGGGCGATGATGCCCTGTCCCGCCTGCGATGGCCCATCCCGCCGGGCGTAGCCCACGCCTACACGGAGGCTTACACCGATCCTGGAGACGCGGTTCTGGTACCCTACTGCCAGGGCTCGGTCTCCGTGCGCGAGGTGCTGGCTTTGGATCGGCGGGTGCTGGCGCTGAATTTCGACCCCATCATGGTCCTCGTTGTCGACACGGCCCTCAATCCGCCAACAGCGCGAGACCTGGATGCGGCGGTAGCGCGACTGGGTGACGTCTTGAAGCAGGGCGTGCCGCTTCGCCGCTACCTGGAGGACCTGTATGCGACGACCTGTCCGGCCTGCCTGCGTCCTGCCGTAGCCGTACATTTTGTCTGGGACCGGGATCAGGGCGCTCCGGTGGCCAAGTGCCTCCGCTGTCCGGTTTGCGCCTGGGATGGGCAGGCTGCTGTCGATCAGGATGACCTGGCCCGCCTGGCCCAGGTACCAGCGCAGGGGATGCACTATCACTATGTCCTGGACCGCGTGGCTGCCCAGTCGCTAGACGGTGCCCAGCGGGACCGCCTGGAGCCCCTGTTGAAGCTCTACTCGCCGCGCAATCTGTATGCCCTGGCTGAACTAACCCTCAGGCTAGAGGGCATCATTCCTGATGCCCGGTTGCGCCGGGCCCTAAATGTGGTACTCTTGGACTGCCTGGATCGCTGCTCATCCCTGACCCCGATCCCGACCCGCAGCGCGCGCCGTCGAGGGCTGTCGCGTCCGGATCGCTTTCTGGAACGCAACGTTTGGTATGCCTTTGAAGAGGCAGTCACCCGCTTCCAGCGTTCGGCCCGGTCCTCAACCCCCGGATTGGCTGAATCGTTTGAGGCTTACCAGTCCTCAGCAGGGGAATATCAGGGCTTGGTAGGGCCGGGCCTTGTCCGCGACCTGCCCCGCATGTTGCCTGGCCGCAGTGTGCGGTTGATCCTGACCAGCCCGCCCGCTCTCGACGTGGCCGCCTGGGTGTTATCCTATTTCTGGGGCGCGTGGCTGTTGGGCGCCAAAGCCGTCGCGCCTCTACGTCCACTGTTGCGCCAACGAACGCCCGATCCAATGTGGTACGCAAGAGTCATGGCCGGCTCGTATCGAAATCTGGCGACTCTCCTGCGCGACGATGGTCACCTTGTGCTGATCCTGTCGGACCAGCGGCCAGCCGTGCTCGAGGCTCTTCTCCTGGCTGCGGGTCGGGCGCGGTTGGGTGTCGCTGCTGTCGTGCAGTGTGGAAGCGACTACCGATTGGACCTGGTGCCCAAGCTGCCTCAAGCAACATCCCCATCCCACGCCGCGCTGAACGTACAGATCCAGGAGGCGGCTGCACAGGCTGCCTCTGAGACGATCCGGGCGCGGGGTGAGCCTGTCGCCTGGCGTACCTTGCACACCACGATCTTGGATCGTCTGGCGCAAAGGGGCCTTCTCGTTCGGGCATTGGGGGCCGAGGGTGAAGGGGCTTCGCCCCTCGATCTCGTGGCGGAACAGGTCCACGTGGGTCTGGAAGACCCTGGTCTTTTGCGTCTGCAAGGCAGCGACGGGGGCGACGAACTGTGGTGGCTGGCCGATCTCTCAGGGATGGCGTCTCCTCTCTGCGACAGGGTGGAGCTGTTCGCCGATGAGGTGCTGAGAGGGGTGCCCTCCATGACTGAGGCCGAGTTCGCCCAGGCCGTATATGCCCAGTTTCCTGGCTCGCTCACGCCTGAGAAAGAATTGGTGGCGGGTTGCCTGCGGGCTCTGAGCCAGGAAACAACCTCAGGCTGCTGGCAGCTTCGGCCTGAAGACATGCCTGGCTCACGGCAGACCGAGAGCCGCGCCATCATCGAGAGCCTGCTGGCCCTGGGAACACGGCTGGGCTTTCGGGCTGTACCCCGGCCTCCTTTTGATGCCGCTTGGTTCGAGGGGGAACAGGCCCGGGCAGCCTTTTCCGTGCGCTGGCAGGCGGCGGTAAGCGAGACTCTGTCCCTGGGTGGGCAGTTGGAGGGGGCCCAGCCCTACATGGTCATCCCCGGCGGGCGGGCGGCGTTGGTGAGCTACAAGCTGGCCCGCAATCCTCTCTGGCAACAAGCTGTCGACGAGGAGGGCTGGCGCTTTATCAAATACCGGCACGTGCGTCATCTGGCCACCCAGCTCGATGTGGACGAGTATACCCTGCAGACCATCGTCGGGCTCGATCCCATCGTCGAGAAGGAGCAGGCACAGCTTGCGCTCTTTTGAGCCTGGCCTTTGCGGCTGTACGCAACTCACTGAGCTAGGGCACGCCGGCATTCATCCGCTACTCGAGACTGTGCAAAGAGCCCAGACTCGGGAAAGAAAAAGGGCAGACATTCCAGCTTCTTCATACAGTCTGGAGCGTCTGGGAATGCCTTAATGCGGCCTTAACCTCCTGCGGAACTGTCCTTACGGAAGTTGCGAGCAGGATATGCGACGATAGTACCAATCATACCATGAGGAGGAAGAACTGTGGAACTAGAGGGCAAACGAGTGGCCGTATTGGCCGAGAATAACTATCAGGAGCTGGAGCTTTGGTACCCCTTGCTGCGGCTACGGGAGGCGGGCGCCGAGACATTCGTGGTTGGTACAGGGAGCGCCGGTACTTACAAGAGCAAGGGGGGCTATCCCGTGAATGTCGATGTGGAGGCCGGGCAGGTGAGCGCCGGTGATATAGACGCTGTGGTCGTCCCCGGCGGCTACGCTCCGGATCTGATGCGTCGCTATGCAGACGTTCTCAACCTGGTCCGTGAAGCATCCGCTCAAGGGAAAATTGTCGCGGCCATCTGCCACGCTGGCTGGGTGCTGGCTTCGGCTGACGTCCTCAGGGGCAAGAAAGCAACGTGTGTACCGGCCATCAAGGATGACGTCATAAACGCCGGCGCGACCTACATCGATGCCGAGGTCGTGCGTGACGGAAACCTGATCACGTCGCGGGTGCCCTCGGACCTGCCGGCTTTCTGCCGGACGATCATTGAGGCGCTCAGCGAGTAGAATCGTCAGAGCTGACAGGGCGGCGGCTAGGTACCCGGTGCAAACCTGTCAGGTCTCAGTGTCAAGAGGTGGACATGAAGGAATCCCAGTTCTACACGAGGGGCGGAGATGATGGCACCACGGGGCTCCTAGGGCCAGAGCGGGTGCCCAAGTGCGACCTGCGGCCGGAAGCCTATGGGGCGGTAGATGAGGTACAGGCCGTCCTTGGCCTGGCGCGGGCTGGAGGCTGTTCCCCCCGGTCGGCCGCCATCTTGCTGGAGGTCCAGCGGGACCTGCACCCCATGATGGCCGAACTCGCTTCGGCCGGCAGCAGGCATAGCGCCTTTTCCAACAGCATCACCGCGGATCACGTGGGCCAACTGGAGGGCTACATTGGGGAGTACGAGGTCCTGCTAGAAATGCCCAAAGAGTTTATCATCCCCGGCGACAGTCCGCAGGGTGCCACCCTTCACTTGGGGCGCACGGTGGCCCGCCGGGCGGAGCGGCAGGCGGTACGATTGGCGGATGGAGGACTTTTGGACAACCTCCAAGTGCTTCGCTATCTCAACCGGCTTTCGTCACTGCTTTTTGTGTTGGCCCTTTACGAAGACCTGCAAGCGACGGGCAGGACTCCAACGCCTGCGGTGGAGAAGGGAGTCTAGATAGAAGCTATGCCAGAAAACAAGGTACTGTTGGGCGCTCACCAGTCGATTGCTGGTGGCGTGGAGATGGCGTTGCAGCGCGGACAGGATACGGGCTGCGACGTGGTTCAGATCTTTGTGAAGACACCCAACCGCTGGGCCTCCAAGGCCCTAGAGGAAAAGAACGTCGTCGCCTTCAAGGAGGCTGTGAACGACACCGGCATCTGGCCGGTGTTTGCCCATTCCCTGTACCTGATCAACTTGGCCACGCCTGACGATGCCCTCTGGGAAAAGTCCTTGGGCGCACTGACCGATGATCTGGAGCGGTGTGAGATGTTGGGATTGCCCGGGCTGGTCATGCATCCTGGGTCGCACAGGGGCTCGGGCGAGGAGGCGGGGGTCCAGCGTATCGCCTCCGCTCTGGACGAGGTGCACGCCCGCCTGCCAGGCTACGGTGTGCAGGTCTGGCTGGAGACGACGGCCGGCCAGGGCGACCACCTGGGATACTCCTTCGACCAGTTGCGGGCCATGATCGACGGTGTGCATGATCCCGAGCGCCTGGGTGTCTGCTTTGACACGGCCCATGCCTTTGCCGCTGGCTATGAGCTGCGTACGCGCGAGGGATACGAGGCGACATGGGAAGCATTTGATGCCGCGTTGGGCCAGGAGCGTCTGCGGGCTATCCACCTCAATGACTCCAAGAAAGACCTGGGCAGCCGGGTGGATCGTCACGAGCAGATCGGCCAGGGCCTGCTGGGCCTGGAACCATTCCGTTTCCTGGTAAACGACAGCCGCTTTCGGGGAATTCCGATGACGCTGGAGACGGACAAGGGACCAGATTTGGCCGAGGACAGGGAGAACCTCCGGGTTCTGCGCGACCTGGTGGCCCGGGCTCCCTGAGCCTGCTGCAATCACCTGCGCCTGCCCCTGCTTGGGCGCAGGTGGGAGTAGTGGTATAATGGAGTGGCTGCCAAGCTCATCGAAGAGGCCGCCGAAGGCTGGGCCTTTGTGGCAAAGGCCCTGGAGATGGACATCCCCCGGGCTCAGATTGGAAGGTGGTGGCCCACATGCGGCTGAGGGTACAATCGCCGCAGGCGCCATCTTGAGCGAGGTTTCTCAGGAGTAGGACATGTTCCCATCCATCCAGATAGGCAGAGCAGAGTACGAGGCGCGCGTTCGATTGCTGGTAGACTACCTCGACGGGGAAAGCCTCTCGGGCGCTGTCCTCTTTGATAACTACCATGTGAACTATTTCAGCGGTTTTGCCTTCATCCCCACCGAACGGCCCATTGCCCTGGCGCTCAGCGTTCAGGGTGAGAGCGTGCTGTTTGTCCCCCGCCTGGAGCTGGAGCACGCCCAGGGCGAGGCGGCGGTGGATCGGGTGGAGCATTACCTCGAGTACCCCGATGACCCGCACCCCATGGCTCGCTTCCGGGACATCCTGGCGCAGATGGGAATTGCCGGCTGGCACTCTCGGAGGATCGGCGCGGATACCGATGGCTATCCCTGGATCTTGGGCTACCAGGGGCCGAGCCTGTCGGCCGTGACCGGCGCGGGGGTGGCTCCCATTGGCGCTTTTGTGGAAGCCCAGATGTGGATCAAAAGCCGCGCTGAACTGGCCCTCATCCGCGAGAGCGCCAAGTGGAGCAACCTGTCCCACCGCCTGCTGCAACGCTATACCCGCGCCGGCGAGACTGAGACCGCGGTGAGCCTGCGGGCCAGCCAGGAGGCGACGCTGGCCCTGGTCGATGCCTTGGGTCCCCTCTATCGCGCGCGGAGCATGTTCTTCGATGGCGCTGTGGCCAGCTACCGGGGCCAGATCGGGCGACAGGCTGCGATTCCCCATTCCCTGGCCATGAACGCCACCTTTGCGGCCGGCGATGTGCTGGTCACGGGCGCGGCGGCAGCCATCTGGAGCTACCAGGCGGAACTTGAGCGGACCCTGATCATCGGGCCGCCCAGCGACGAGCAGCGTCGCTTCTTTGAACACATGGTCGCCCTCCAACAGGTCGCCTTTGAGGCGCTAAAGCCTGGCACTACCTGCAGCGAGGTGGATCTGGCGGTCCGCGGCTACTACGAGGAACATGATCTGATGCCCTATTGGAAGCATCACACCGGTCATGGCATCGGCCTGCGCTATCACGAGGGGCCGTTCCTGGATTACAACGACCACACGGTCTTAAAGCCGGGCATGGTTCTCACTGTCGAGCCGGGGCTCTATATCAGCGGTCTGGGTGGTTTCCGCCACTCGGACACTGTCGTCATCACCGCGAGCGGCATGGAATTGATCACCTACTACCCACGCGACCTGGGGAGCTTGACGATCCCGGTCTGAGATCAGAGCCTTGCGCAGAACAGAAGCTGCGCGCAGGAAAAGGATGGCTTGTAGATATGACAGAAGTTGATGGCAAAAACAAGGATGCCGAACAGGAGGGCATGGCTGCTACGGGTACCGCCGCTGACGGCCGGGCCCCTGGGGATGAGGTTGTTGAGCCGCAAAATGCCTTGCCCGAGGTGACGATGGAGACATTGCCTTCAAACCTGCGTGAGGCAGCCGCCCGGGCAGGTTGGGCAAAGCTGATGCCGGTCCAGGCCAAGGCCATTCCCTATCTATTGGCCGGACGTGACCTGATGATCCAGTCGCGCACGGGAAGCGGCAAGACGGGCGCCTTCCTCCTGTCGATCCTGGAACGGATTGATCTGAAACGGGCCACGTGCCAGGCGATGGTACTGGTTCCCACGCGTGAACTCGCCCGGCAGGTCGCCCACGAGGCCGAGATCCTGGCCGGCGATGCGGGGATGCGTACCGCAGTCGTCTATGGTGGCGTGGCCTACGGGCCGCAGCTCAGCGCCTTCCGCCAGGGCGCGCACCTCGTAGTGGGTACTCCAGGACGCATCCTGGATCATCTACTCAAGCGCAATCTGTCGCTCAAGAACCTGCAGATGTTGGTCTTTGATGAAGCTGACCGCATGCTGTCCATGGGGTTCTACCCTGACATGAGGCGGGTGCAAGGTTACCTGCCCTCCCGTGGCGATTCTAATCGCATCAATGGCTATATGTTTTCTGCCACCTTTCCCGCCCATGTGATGCGCGTGGCAAAAGAGTTTCTTTACCAGCCCGAGTTCTTGAGCTTGAGCCGGGACCAGGTCCACGTGACAGACACCGAACACGTCTACTATACAGTCCCGCGCATGGACAAGGACCGCAGCCTGGTACGCATCATCGAGATCGAGAATCCAGCCTTCGCCCTCATCTTTTGCAACACCAAGGCTCGCGTGCACTATGTGGCCACGGTCCTGCAGCGTTTTGGCTACGATGCCGACGAGTTGAGTTCCGACCTCTCGCAGAAGGCGCGCGAAAAGATCATGGCCCGTATGCGTGAAGGGAGCCTGCGTTTCCTAGTGGCCACGGACGTGGCGGCACGTGGCATCGACCTGCCGGACCTTTCCCACGTCATTATCTACGAGCCGCCGGAAGACCTCGAAGACTATATCCATCGTGCTGGACGTACCGGACGCGCCGGCGCAAGCGGAGTGGCTATCTCTCTGGTGGATGTCCTGGATCTGATGCAGTTGGAACGCATTGCCAAAAGGTATGGCATCGAGCTTCAGGAATGGCCCCTCCCTAGCGACGAGGACGTCACGACCATCGTCTCACAGCGCGTCACGGCGATGCTGGAAGCCCGCTTGCGGGATCGCGACCGTCTGCAGACCGAACGTATGCAGCGTTTTCTTCCCCTGATTCACAGCTTGAACCAGAGCGACGAGGGGCTGGCTCTCTTGACTATGCTGCTGGATGATTATTACCAGCTCACCCTGCATGGCCCCTTGCTCCAACCGCCGCCGAGGGAGCTGTCCAGGCAGACCCAAGGCTCGCCCAGCAAAAAATCTGGCTCCAGGCAACGGAGGGGTGGCCGCGGCCGGCGCAGGTAAGCCCGGGTTTTGGGGGCAAGCGTTCTCTGCGCGTGCTTTGACCAAGATGGTGGGGGTGTGCTACAATCTACCAAATCAGGTTCTTGAGGAGCTTATATGGAAAAGCTGGACACCGTTGTTGAAGAGATCCGTTCCGAGCTTGAGGCCAAAAGTGCCGTGCGGGACACGGCGCTGCAGCGATCCCGTGCCCTGATTCGTTACTGCGCCAACGCCATCCGTGCCGCTCACCGGGGCGATTTTGAGGATTCAGAAGCCCTACTGGCCACGACACGAGACGCTGCCTGCGAGTTGATAGATGGTGTGGGAGCTTATCCCGACCTCTACTATGCCGGATACACCCGGGATGCACTCAAAGAATACGTAGAAGCCCAGGTGGTCTATGCCTTTATTACGGACGGCGCCCTGCCGTCCCATGAAGACCTGGGAGTAGAAGCCTCGGTTTACCTCAAGGGTCTGGCCGAGGCGGCCAGCGAGATGCGGCGTCACGCATTGGACCTGATGCGGCAGAACCAGTTGGATCGTGCCGAGCAGATGCTGGGCATCATGGACGCCGTCTACAGCCAGCTCATCACCGTGGACTTTCCTGATGCCATCACCGATGGATTGCGGCGTACAACCGACATGCTGCGTGGCGTGGTACAGCGTACCCGAGGCGATCTGACCACAGCCATCCGGCAGGAGATGATGCGGCAGGCACTGCGGGACTTTGAGGATCGCATGGGGATGAACGAATGACCAGCCAGGACCAGGCGGTGACGCTCATTCGAGAACTGCTTGTGGCGGGAAGCAACGAGGATCTGCAAAAGCTCATCGCGCTGAACCTGCCTCGCATGGACGATACCTTTTTCTCCGTACTGACGGATGCCGCGGAGGCAGAGTCGATGCGGAACCCAGCCGTATCTGAGCATCTCATGGCCCTGGCGCAAACGCTATTGCCCTTGCGTACATTGATCTAGGATCGGTAGACCGCAGTACCCGCTTGTAGCAGGCTCCCTGGTACCTTTCTTCCTGGCATTCGTGAGCGTATCGGGGCACTAGGGTGCCCACCACGAATCATCGTTCGTTGCCAGTCTCTTCCAATCGGACCAGATCAGCCCATTTTGACATCTGGTGCGCGCTGTTGTATAATCTCAAGCGCAGTTTTCCGCAGCAGGATCTGTGACCAAACAAGGAGGTTAGCGCAATGGCTGCGATCACCAACCTAACTCGCGCCGTGACCTACCGGGGCCGCGAAGGGCAGATCGCCTGGATGCTGCACCGGTTTGCCGGTGTGAGCGTTTTCTTTTTCCTCGCCCTTCACATCATCGACATTTTCCTCATGGCCTTTGGCCCCGAAGTCTTTGATACCCTGCTCTTCTTCTATCACAAATGGTTTTTCAAGCTCGCCATTGTGTTTGGGCTGTACCCGGGCGTCGTGTACCACGGCTTGAACGGCATCCGGGTGATCCTCATCGACTTTTGGCCCGATCTCGGCAAGAAACAGGCGATGCTCTTCCGGGGCCAGATCGTTGTCTTCCTTGTCATCTACATCCCGTCAGCCGTCATCATGCTGATCAAGATGTTTGGCAGCCACGCCTAGAAGGAGGCCCGATCATGCAATTCAGTCCTGCTCGACCCCGTCCTGCCAGCAACTTTGAGCTCTATAGCTGGTGGTTCATGCGCATTTCGGCCATCGTCATGATCTTGCTGGTTGGCTTCCACCTATTCTACATGCATGTCATCCTGGGTGTGGATGCGATCGACTTTGAGGTCATTGCCCAGCGCTGGCAGTCGCCATTCTGGCGCCTCTTTGATCTGTTCATGTTGGTGTTTGCCTGGCTCCACTGTACAAACGGCGTACGCATCGTTGTTGACGACTATATCCATTCACAGGGCTGGCGCACCCTGGCCAAATCTGGGCTCTATATGCTTGCTTTTGTCATCATTGTCCTGGGGGCCTATGTGATCTTTACCTTTTGACCTGGGCCTACACGGCAACGCCCAGGTTGCCAGTGGGGGCGCTCCCGGCGACAGTTGGGGGCATCCGGTGAATTCTTGAGGAGTTGATATGTACCATTCTTACGATGCAGTCATCGTTGGTGCTGGAGGGGCGGGGTTGCGCGCTGCCCTGGAACTGGGCCAGGTGGGTAGCGTGGCAGTTCTCAGCAAGCTTTACCCGACCCGGTCGCACACAGGCGCAGCCCAGGGCGGCATTGGCGCCGCACTGGGCAACACCGAGGAAGACCTTGCGGAGTGGCATGCCTTCGATACGGTCAAAGGCGGCGACTATCTGGTTGACCAGGACGCGGCCGAAGCGATGTGCCAGGAGGCCATCGAGATCGTCTATGAGTTGGAGCACTGGGGCCTGCCCTTTGACCGTACGCCAGACGGCAAGATCGCCCAACGCCCTTTTGGCGGCCATACCCACCACTTTGGCCGGGGACCGGTACGTCGTTCGTGCTACGCCGCCGACCGGACCGGGCACATGATCGTACAGACCATGTACCAGCAGTGCATCCGCCACAACGTCCGCTTCTTTGACGAATACCACGTCCTCGACCTGTTGGTGGAGGATGGCGTGGCCTGCGGGGTAACGGCCTACCAGATCCTCACCGGCGAGATCCACACGTTCCGGGCCAAGACCATCCTGTTCGCCACTGGCGGCATGGGCCGGATGTTCAAGATTACGTCGAACGCCCACGCCCTGAGCGGCGATGGCCCCGCCATTGCGCTGCGGCGTGGGATTCCAATGGAGGACATGGAGTTCTTTCAGTTCCACCCTACAGGCATATACAAAATGGGTATTCTCATCACCGAGGCGGTGCGCGGCGAGGGGGGTATCCTGCTCAATAGCGAGGGTGAGCGCTTTATGGAGCGCTATTCGCCCACGCTCCTCGATCTGGCGCCGCGGGACATTGTCTCTCGGGCCATCTACCTGGAGGTGCAGGAGGGCAGGGGGCATGATGGCAAGGACTATGTGAACCTCGACGCCAGCCACCTTGGTCGCGAGGTTGTTGAGGCCAAGCTGCCCGACATTGCCGATTTCTGCCTGACCTATCTGGGCATCGATCCGGCCGTCCAGCCCATGCCGGTGCAGCCCACGGCCCACTATGCCATGGGTGGCATCCCCACTGACATGGATGGCCGGGTGGTCATTGATGATGTGAACACGCCCATGCCCGGGTTCTACTCGGCCGGTGAGTGCGCCTGTGTGTCGGTGCACGGCGCCAATCGCCTGGGCACCAACTCACTGGTGGACATCCTCGTCTTTGGACGGCGCGCGGGGCGCGATATGGCCCGCTACATACGCGAGAACGATTTTGTGCCCCTGCCGTCGGAGCCCGAGTGCGATGCCTGCGACGAAGTGGAACACTTGCTCGATGGCTCTGGGGACGAAAGTGTGGCGGATATCCGTACAGAGTTGCAGGCGACCATGATGGACAACATCGGTGTGTTCCGCATCGAGAGTCAGATGCAGGCTGCTGTGGACAGGGTCCACGAGCTGCAGGAGCGGTACCGCCGGGTCAGCATCCAGGATCGGGGCAAGACCTTCAACACCGAGTTGCTGGAAGCCCTGGAATTGGGCTACCTGCTGGACCTGGCCGAGGTTACAGCCGAGAGCGCCCTGGCTCGCACGGAGAGCCGTGGCGCCCACTCACGGGAGGATTACCCGGAACGGGACGATGAGAACTGGCTAAAGCACACGTTGGCCTACCGTACCGAGCGTGGCGTGGAACTCAAGTACAAGCCGGTGGCTATCACACGCTTTGAGCCGAAGCCGAGAACGTATTGATAGGGATGGACCATGGACGACGGACGATGGAGGAGGAAGCGCCGTCTGTCGTCAGCCGTCGGTCGTCCTTGTTCAAGAGGGGAGTATCCCATGGAAGTTACACTCAAGATCCAGCGTTTCAATCCCGATACCGATAAGAAGCCCTATTGGGCCAAGTACCAGGTTGAGGCAGAAGCTACCGACCGGCTGCTGGATGCGTTGCACGGGGTCAAGTGGTATCAGGACGGGACACTGGCCTTCCGCCGCTCCTGCGCCCACGGGGTTTGCGGCTCCGACGCGCTGACGGTCAATAGCGTCAACCGCTTGGCCTGCAAAGTGCTCATGCAGGATCTGGGCTCCAAGGTCACGGTCGAACCCCTGCGCGGCTTTCCCATTGTCAAGGATCTGGTCGTGGATATGGAGCCTTTCTTTGAGAAGTATCGGTTGGTCAAGCCCTACTTTGTCACCTACGACCCCGATCCGCCTGTGGAGCGCTATCAGAGCCAGGAGGACCGGGCCAAGTTCGACGACACCACCAAATGCATCCTCTGTGGCGCCTGCACCAGTTCCTGCCCCTCCTTCTGGGGCAACCGCGACTATGTTGGGCCAGCGGCTATTGTCCAGGCCCATCGTTTCATCTTTGACAGCCGCGACCAGGGCGCCAACGAGCGATTGGAGATCCTCAACGATCGGGACGGCGTATGGCGCTGCCGGACCATCTTTAACTGCGTGGGAGCCTGTCCCCGCGAGATCGACGTGACGCGGGCCATTGGCGAGGTCAAGAAGCTGCTGTTGTTCAATCGGATGGTGTAGCGGTAGGGAACTGGTGGACACTATCCACCGGAGATGAGGGGCGCTGCCAGCAGGAGGCTGGCGGCGCCTTTTCGTTTTCGCTTAGCTCATTGCCTCGATCTGTGTGGCCAAGAACCGGGCTACCTCGGCCATGCTGAAGGGCCAGGCGTAGGCTATCGGGATGCCAGGGTATCGCACCCGCGCCCGTTCAATGGCTGCCGGAATGTCCAGCTCGGCATGTTCGCCGCCGCGGGTCATCATCGGCGTGATCACCGTGATGCTGCTGGCTTCTCTGGCCACGGCCTGCTCAAGCGCTTCGTCCAGCGCCGGTCCGCAGAACTCGCCAAAGCCAACGATCACTTCCCGGCCGGACTCCTGCCTCAGGTATTCGGCCATCTCCATGGAGGCCGCGAAGAAAGGGTCATTCTCCGCCGTTCTCGGCCAGGCTCGCATTTTGGCATGCAATTCGTCATAGCGCCGCCCCATTTCCCGGCGCTGGGCGTCGGAGGCGTGTGCCATCCGGCCATACAAGCCAAAGAACTCGGCTGTTTCCTGACGCGGAAAATCATTGGGCGGCGCGCCGTGCATGGCCAGAACGATGATTGATGGCATAGGTATCTCCTCTAGATCAGAAGGGCGGAACCAGAATGGTTCCGCCCTCATCGAATCAGTTTCGGTTAGAGATCCTAGAAAGTGGATCCCTTCAGCGCGTTCGCCCTAGCCGCCACGCGCGCCCAACTGGCGGTCCAACATAAAGAGCGCCTGCCCTTTGTCGCCGATCCTTTTCAGGATCTCAAGGACCTTGGTGGCGTTCTCCTCTTCCTCGACCTGCTCGTCCACAAACCACTGCAGCGTGCTTAGGCTGGCATAGTCCTTCTCTTCGACAGCCATGCCGTACAGGTTGTGGATGCAGCCGGTGATGTACTGCTCGTGAGCCAGTGTCTTCTCAAAGACGCCGACAGGCCCATCGAACTCCAGGGGCGGCTTTGCGATGGCCTCCAGAACCACGCGCCCACCACGGCTATGGACAAAGCCGTAGAACTTCATGGCATGTTCCATCTCTTCGTTGGTCTGCGCGCGCATCCACTTGGCAAAGCCCGGAAGGTTGATCGACTCGCAATAGGCTGCCATCGAGAGGTAGATGTAGGCCGAGGCCAACTCCTCGTTGATCTGCTTGTTGATGGCGTCCTGCATCTTTTTGCTCAGCTCCATTTTTCGCTCCTTTTTCTTTTTGCTATTGGTGCCACGGATGTCACCGTGATGGCTCCAATTTAAGCAGTTATTATTGTAGAAATCAGTATAGCACGGAAAGCGACGACTGTCAAAACTTGGACCGGGATTGGTTCGCTGTCGGCGCTCTCGCGGGTGTAGACCAGGTGCGGTATGCGCTAGAGGGAGCCAAACCAAGACCTGAAACTCGCAACCCGTAGGCGTCTGCCAGGGATCTTGACAAGGTCAATAATGTGGGCTATAACAGACCCAGCCAGCGTATGAGGGGAAGCCATGCCCGACCTTGGTCAAGTTCTGGTCTACCACGAGGCCACCAAGCATCATTTCAACCGTTTTGCCCGCGGGCCGGGCGGTCTCGACTGGGCGACCCAGCCTGATCCGTTTCGCCGCTATCAAGGCGCGCCTGTGCTGCGCCTGACGCGGGTCGAACCTGGCGCTGGCCCACCGTATGAAGCCGCTTTCTGGCCGGGGCAGGTCGAGACCCGGAGGCTGGATCTCACCAGCATCTCTCAACTCTTTTTGGACAGCCTGGCGCTGTCGGCCTGGAAGCGGGCCGGGGAGGTGAGTTGGGCGCTGCGGGTCAATCCTTCCAGCGGCAACCTGCACCCAACCGAGGGATATCTCATCTGCGGTCCGGTGGCCGGTCTGACCGGGACGCCCATGGTGGCCCACTATGCACCGCGCGAACATGCCCTGGAAGTGCGGGCCGAATTCGCGCTGGAGATCTGGCAGGCCCTGACCAACGATCTGCCTGAGGACGCGATCCTGATTGGCCTGTCCTCCATTCACTGGCGTGAAGCCTGGAAGTATGGCGAGCGTGCCTTCCGCTACTGCCAGCATGACGTGGGCCATGCTATGGCCGCCATCAGCCTTGCCGCCGCAGGTTTGGGTTGGCAGGTTACCTTGTTGGATGGTCTGGGCTCGGAGCAGCTATCCCAACTGATGGGGATCTCGGAGCCCCAAGGTGTGGAAGCGGAGCATCCAGATTGCCTTCTGGCGGTCTATCCTCAGGACCCGTCTTTTGCTGATAGGGGTCTGCCAGAGCAGGTTCTCGCGGAGTTTGTCGATCTCCCCTGGAAGGGCAAACCCAACCTGCTCAGCCCAGGACACCGGGAGTGGCCGGCCATCGACAGGGCCGCTGTTGCGACCGAAAAGCCACCTACACAGGGCATCTACGACCAGGCTGCTACTCCTCAGAGCCCGGACGTCCCGAATGCTTCCGAATCGTCCACCCCACTTTCGCTGCGTCAGATCGTCCGGCAGCGCCGCAGCGCCGTGGCCATGGACCCGCACGCCACCCTGAGGCGCGATCTGTTCTACCAGATCCTGTGCAAGATGCAGGCTGCGCGGGGGCAGTTCCCCTTCAGCACACTGCCATGGAATCCGCTGGTTCACCTGGCGATCTTGTTGCACCGGGTCGAGGATCTGGAACCTGGACTATACTTTCTGATCCGGCAGCCTGGGATGGAAAAGGCTCTTCGATCCGCGATGGGGAGAGATTTCTTGTGGCAAAAGCCGGAATCCTGCCCCGCAGATCTGGCGCTGTACCTGCTGGCGCCAGGGGACGCACGGGACGCGGCAAAGCAGTTGTCCTGTCACCAGGATATTGCCTCCGACGGGTGCTTTAGTCTCGGCATGCTGGCCAGCTACGAGGCGCCTCTCCAGCGTTTTGGCTCTTGGTTCTACCGGCGGCTGTTCTGGGAATGCGGCATGGTCGGGCAGGTGCTTTACCTGGAGGCCGAGGCGGCCGGGTTGCGAGGAACCGGCATCGGCTGTTTTTTTGACGATGGGGTGCATGATCTGCTGGGCCTGGAAGGCCAGTCTTACCAGAGCCTCTATCATTTTACCGTAGGCCACCCGATGGAAGATGAGCGTTTGACGACCTTGCCCGCCTACCCTGATGATTGATGGCGCTCCAAAGGAGGCGCCGGGCCCAGTTTTTCTGGCCCACAGCACTTGCGCTCCCCCTTGTTTTCTGCTAACATTGGGTTTCGGGGGAAGGGGGAGAGGATCGCACCAGTGATCTACTGCCCCTTTCTTGTTCAATCGGACCGGATTGGGTGGGTGTGGGAGTGAGAGCGTGGGAATAGACGCACAAGAACGAGTGTGGTTGCTGCGCCAACGGCGCCAACGGCGCCAGCGGGCCAAGGGTGGTATTGGCAAGTGGCTTGTACGCGTGGCCATTGTCCTGTTTTTGGTCACGCTGCTCAGTGTGGCCTTTGCCTTCCTGGCTGGGGTAGGAACCCTTGCCGGCGTATACGCCAACTATGCCAAGGACCTGCCCGACCCCAACGAGATCGTCACCCGCCAGGAAAAGTTCGAGACGACCAAGATCTATGATCGCACCGGCCAGGTCCTGCTCATGGAGGTGATCGACCCCCGGCGCGGCGACCGCACGCTGCTGCCCCTGGAGCAGATCCCCGAGGACTTTCGCAACGCCACCATCGCCCTGGAGGACAAGACCTTCTACAGCAACCTGGGCATCGATCCCATGGGCATCGCCCGCGCCTTTCTGCTGAACCTGCAGGGCAAGGGCGTCCAGGGCGGCAGCTCGATCACGGTCCAGTTGGTCAAGAACATCCTCATCCCCGAGGAAGAGCGCTACCAGATATCGTACGCTCGCAAGATCAAGGAGGCCATCCTGGCCCTGGAGATCTCGCGGCTCTACTCCAAGGACCAGATCCTGGAGTGGTACCTGAACACCAACTACTATGGCAACTGGGCCATCGGTGTGGAGGCGGCCGCCCAGGTCTACTTTGGCAAACATGCCCAGGAGCTGAGCCTGGCCGAGTGCGCCATGCTGGCACCCATCGTCCAGTACCCGGCCATGAATCCCATCGACAACCCCGACGAGGCCAAGAAGCGGCAAAAGATCGCCCTGGATCGCCTGGTGGCGGAGGGCTATATCACCCAGACCGAGGCCGACGCCGCCTTTGCGGAGAATCTGCAGGTCCACACTTCGCATGCTCAAGCGCTACGACATCGTGGCTCCTCACTTTGCCATGTACGTGCGCAAGCAGTTGGAGGACCAGTTCGGCCCGGATCTGCTCTACCAGGGCGGGCTGAAGGTCTATACGACCGTGGACCTGGATGTCCAACGCATTGCCGAGGAGGAGGCGCGGAACCAGGTGGCCACGCTCCAGGAGCAGGGAAAGGACGTCTCCAACGCAGCCGTGGTGGTCATGCGCGCCCGCACCGGCGAGATCCTGGCCATGGTGGGCAGCATCGACTATTGGAACGAAGAGATTGACGGCAACGTCAACGTCGCCATCGCTCCACGCCAGCCGGGCTCTTCGTTCAAGCCCTTCAGCTATGTGACCGCCTTCCACCAGGGGCACACGGCCGCCGAGATGGTGATGGATGTGCACTCCTGCTTTGACGACTATCCCAACCCGCCCTACTGCCCGGAGAACTATGACCGCAAGTACCACGGCCCGCAGAGCTTTCGCACGGCGCTGGCCCGGTCCTACAACATCCCGGCCGTCAAGGTGCTGGACATGGTCGGGGTGGGCAATGTCATCCGCACCGCCCACGCCATGGGCATCAATACCCTCAACCAGGACCTGGACTACTATGGCCTGAGCCTGACCCTGGGTGGCGGCGAGGTCTGGCTGCTGGATCATGGTCTATGCCTACAGCGTCTTTGCCAATGGCGGGGTGATGATGGGCCAGCCGGCCAAGATTGCCCCGCCCGGGCTATCGCCAGTTGGATCCGGTCTCCATCCTGCGGGTGGAGGATCCCGATGGGCGAGGTGCTGTGGCAGTACGACCAGCCCGAGGCGCGCAACGTGGTCCTGGCCGACGGGCGCGAGCTGTCGCCCCAGGAGGCCTATCTGCTGACCAATGTTCTCTCGGACAACAACGCCCGGGCCGCGGCCTTTGGCTCCAACAGCGCGCTGCGACTGAGCCGGCCGGCAGCGGCCAAGACCGGCACGACGACCGACTATAAGGACGTGTGGACCATCGGCTATACGCCGCAGATCGTGACCGGCGTGTGGGTGGGCAACAATGACAACACGCCGATGGAGGGCGTGTCCAGCTCGCGGGGCGCGGCGCCCCTCTGGCACAATGTCATGGAGCGGATCTACAACGAGGGACACGCCGAGCGGCTCCTGGGCGAGGTCGTGGAAGAGTTTCCCAGGCCGCCTGGCTCTGACGAGGTGGAGGTCTGCGCCGTTTCGGGCCTGCTGCCCACCGAGCATTGTCCCAACCGGATCAAGGCGCTCTTTATCGAGGGCACCGAGCCGACCGAGTACTGCAATGTCCACCGCGTGGAGCGGGTCAACCGCGAGACCGGCAAGCTGGCGACGGTCTGCACGCCGCCCGAGCTGGTGGAGGATCGGGTGTACGAGGTCTATCCGCCCGAGGCCGCCGACTGGGTGCGCGAGCAGGGCATCCCCCAGCCGCCCACCCAGCGGGACGAGATCTATGGCTGCAGCCCCGAGGGCGGCGAGGTGGTCATTCTCGATCCGACGCTGGGCGGCCACGTCAAGGGAGTTGTGTCCGTTCAGGGCAATGCCCGCTCTGGCGATTTTAACTTCTACCGGCTGGAGTTTGGCGAAGGGCTCAACCCCTCTGCCTGGAGCCAGATCGGCGGCGACCACTACAACCAGGTGGACAACAACGTGCTGGAGTTCTGGGATGTGCGGGGGCTGCAGGATGGGCTCTATACGCCTGCAACTGACCGTCGTCGAGCACAGCCAGAACGTCAAGCGGGCGACGATCTATGTCACGGTGGACAACCAGCCGCCGGAGGCCTACGTCGGCTATCCCTGGCCCGGCCGCGTCTACGAGCTGGAGGCGCGACGAGTGGGCCAACCTGACGGCCGATGTGAGCGACAACGTGCAGATCGACAAGGTCGAGTTCTACCTGGACGACGAGCTGCTGGACTTTAGCGTGGTGGAGCCCTACAGCTTCAAGTGGGTATTGGCCATGTCCGACACGATCCCGATTCCCGGTGCGAGGCCCATCACCGAGACAAGGCATATCACCCAGATTCAGCCCATCACCGGCCCGCCCATGATCCTGCCAGAGGGTTCGTGGACGACGGAGGTGGTGACGGTCACTGGGTGGAGGTAAACGCGGAAACCAAGACCATAACGCAGACTTGGGACAGCGGGAAGATGATCATCTCCAGCACTCATGGTTACACCGAGTCGCACGTGGTGCACGTCATCGCCTATGATGCCGCCGGCAATGAGACGGAGAGTGAGAAGGTACGCTTCTATATCGTCCACAAGCCCAAGGAGAAAGAGGAGGAAGAAGAGGGGGCGGGCGAGACGGGAGAGATTTGGTGGCGAAAGGACAGCCCGGCGGCCGTCCTGGGGGACAGAGGCGGTGCTGTCTGGCGTGGGCCACCCGAGTCCTCCAACCCTCGACTTGACGCCAACAGAGCCCCGCCGCGGCGGGAAGTTGGTTGACGAGCTAGGCGCCTTACACCTCCATCACCACCGGCAGGATCATGGGCCGTCGTTTGGTCTGTTCGTACAAGAAATCGGCAAGGCTGTCCTTGATTCTGTTGCTGGCTGTAGCGCCTGATTCGCCATTCTCCAGGGCCTCCAGCACGCACAACTCGGCCTCATCGATCAAGTCCCCAGACTCGCGGATATAGACGAATCCGCGGGTGATGATGTCTGGCCCCTCGAGGACCTCGCCGGTAGTCAGCATCCACGACGACCACTACAACGACAAAGCCATCTCTGGACAGCAGATGGCGGTCGCGCAGAACGACATTGCCCATGTCACCAACGCCCAGCCCATCCACCATGACGTGTCCCTCGGTCACCTGGCCGTTGATCCGTCCCCAATCCGGTCCAAATTCCAGCACGGTTCCGCTTTCGACGACAAAGATGTTCTCTGTGGGGATGCCCACGTCTTCGGCCATGCGCGCGTGGTGCACCAGGTGGCGGTACTCGCCATGGATCGGCACAAAGAAACGAGGGCGGATGAGGTTGAGCATCAGTTTGTGTTCCTCGCGGCTGCCGTGACCTGAGACGTGAACCTGCATCCGCTGCGTGATGGAATACTTGTGCGCCAGCGCGGAACAGGTTGTTGATGGTGCGGTTCACCAACTCCTCGTTGCCAGGGATGGGCGTGGCTGAGACGATGACGCTGTCGCCGGGGCGGACGTTCACCTGGCGATGCTCGCCCAAAGCCATGCGCACCAGGGCCGAGGTTGGTTCTCCCTGGCTACCGGTGCAGGCAATGGCCACCTGGTCCGGCGGCAGGCTGTTCATTTGCTGTGGACGTCAGCAGCTCGTCGGGATCGAGGTCCAGGTAGCCCAGTTCGGCAGCCTGCTTGGCATAGTTGACCATGGATCGTCCCACGATGCCCCACCCGTCGTCCGTGTTTGCGGGCCGTGTCCACCACCTGTTGGACTCGCGAGATGTTGGAGGCAAAGGTAGCGACAATGATTCGGCCCTGTGCTCTGGCAAAGATCCGGTCAAAGGTCTCCCCCACAACCTGTTCTGAAGGGGTCTGTCCTTCGGTCTCGGAGTTGGTCGAGTCGGAAAGTAGAACATGCACGCCGCGTCCTCCCAACTCGGCCAGCTTGGCAAAGTCGGTGAGCCTGCCATCTACGGGTGTCTGGTCAAACTTAAAGTCGCCGGAATGGACGACCAGACCCACCGGCGTTGTGATGCCCAGTCCCACCCCATCGGGGATGGAATGGCAGACGCGAAAGAAGTCGACCGTGAAGGGATCCAGATCCAGCACGTCTTCGGGGGTCACGGTGTGTAGCTCGGCTCCATCCAGCAGGTGGTGTTCCTTGAGCTTGACCTCGATCAGGCCCCGGGTCAGCCGGGTGGCGTACAGCGGCGCTTTGACCTGTTGCATCAGGTAGGGCAGGCCGCCGACATGGTCTTCGTGGCCGTGGGTGACGACGATGGCCCGCACCCGATCCTTTCGCTCAAAGACATAGTTCATGTCGGGGATGACAATGTCGATGCCCAGCATGTCGCTCTCGGGGAACATTAGCCCACAGTCGACGATCAGCAGCTGATCATCGTACTCAAAGACCATCATATTCTTGCCGATCTGGCCGATACCGCCGAGGGGGATGATTCGCAGACAGTCTTGAGACAATGGGAACTCCTTTGTTGATGGCGCCAATGCATCGATTGGGTCTTGGGGGATGCCAGGCGTACCGTCCGCCGCCCGAGCCCTGCCAGGCCCTGCTGCTCTTTCCTAGAACAGACTCAATTGTTGCGCTTGGGGCAGTTCTGGTTCTTCCTCTTCGACTTCATCGAGTTTGGCCAAGAGGTCAGGGATCTTGAGGATGTCCTCTTCCACCAGGCTGCGCCAGCGAGGTTGGTGAAGTGCCGCGGCAGGGTGAAACATGGGATAGTAGATCACATTGCCCACCCGTTTCGGCTGTCCGTGGATGCGGGAGATCGATGCACCTGGGAAGTAGCGCTGCATTGAAAAGCGACCCAGCGTAACCACCAGTCGGGGCCGGACGAGATCAATTTGCTTGTCCAGGTAGGCTTTGCACGCTGAAATCTCTTCGGGCTGCGGGTCGCGATTGCCAGGCGGCCGGCACTTGACCACGTTGGTGATATACACGCCTTTCCGTTCGATATCGATCTGCTCCAACAGCTCTTCCAGGTATTTGCCTGCCGCTCCCACAAAGGGCTCGCCCTGGCGATCTTCGTGAAAACCGGGGCCTTCGCCAATGAACATGATTTGGGCGTCTTCTGGACCCTTCCTGGTACGGCCTTGGTCCGGCCCTGGCTCAGAATACATGCCTGGCACACCTGTATATCTTGATAGAGTTCAGTCAGTTCAGACAATCTATTTCTCCTCGCTCCAAGCTGCCGACCACACGGTGCTTTGCTATGCAAAGTATCTGCCGCACGCTTTTCGTTGTACGGAACTAGATCGAATGAGACACACGCTCAAGCGTAGGCGTTTTCTGTCCTCGTACTGGCCAGGGGACTATTGTCCCATTTTACCCTATCTAGCGCGATTTGTCTACCCCATTCCCGCGCGATGGCTTGGACCTTTCCTGTCATCGCCAGATGCTGTTTCAAGTCTATTACGCAGTCGCGCTCGGCGTTGGTGCAGGTTCACCCGAAACTCGGGAGTCTCAAACAGAGGCGTAGCCATGATGTAGGCGTCTTCGTTGTTGTCCGCGTAGTAGCGATTCTGTCTGGAAACGACCGCAAAACCATACTTGTGATAGAGCCCCTGAGCCGGCAGATTGGAGACACGTACTTCCAAGGTGGCGTTGCCGGCACCAAGTTTGATCCCCTCATCCAGGAGCGAGACGAGAAGCAGCTCGCCCAAGCCCTGTCGCTGCCATTTGGAGTGCACGGCGATTGTGCTGATGTGGATCTCATCAACCAGCAACCAGAAGCCACCATAGCCCAGTACCGGGCTTGGTTTGATCAGCCCGAGCAAGGACAGCATCGACTCCGATCGGCTCTGGAAGGACGCTGCTTGCCTGACCACCAACATGGTACTGTATTCATTCTTTGTGATTTCGTAACGATAGGCCTGCGGGGACCAGGGGGCAGAAAAGGCAGATCGCTCTATGACCATGACCTGATCCAGGTCAGCCAGGGTCATCGGCTCGACGACGTAGGGCAACTGAGAAGACATCAGGCAGTGACAAACCTATGAATTGATTTGAGGATTTTGCAGGTATATCGGTGCCAAGGTGGCGGCGTCGTCGGTATCACCCCTGGCCAATCTCTTCCAACCGAGTTCAGCCAGATAGGCTGCGCGGCGCAATGAAGCGGCTGGAGAAGCGACAGTAACAGACGGTCCCAATTTTCGGCGGATCAACGCAGCATCCGGGGCTCTGATTTCTCCGCAGATGAGAGATGGCTCTTTGATCTGGTCGCAAATTGCCTCCATCGTGGCGAGTTGGTATGCCCCTCGCCGGTGCCAGTTTCCGCTTCGGCAGGCATACTGGCCAACGCAGAACCGCCCCCGGCCTGCCTCCAGAACGGCCCAGATAGGCAGTTGTTGGCTCATGTGAGCTTGAGCTACTACGTCCAATGTCGGGATTCCGACGAGAGGCAGCTTGCGAGCCAGCGCCAGCCCCTTGCTCACACCAAGTCCAATACGCAGCCCGGTGAAAGACCCTGGCCCCAGGCTAACCGCCAGACCAGTAAGGTCAGCAGGAGAGATCCCCTGTTGCTTCAGCAGGTGGGCCAGGCGAGGCATCAGTTCGACAGTATGGTTGTTGACCGAATGCCAGGTCTCTTCACCCAAGATCCAGTTCGAGACGTGATCATAGAGAGCGAGTCCGGCCATTCTTGTTGCAGTGTCGATGGCTAATAACATTTGGGCTACCTTACACGCCAAAAGCGCTTTGGCGGAACTTGAGAAGGAGTTCGTCGTAATGGCGGCTGGTCGCTTGCATAACGATGCCTCGTTTCCCAGTATCCAGGTGTCGGAGCGTGATCCAGATGCGCTCCTCAGGGAGCGCGGTTTTGACACGGTCAGCCCACTCGATGATGCAGGCGCCATAGCCACCCAGATAATCATCCAGGCCAAAGGCCCATGCCTCGTTCACAGGAGCATCCAGGCGATAGAGATCGACGTGATAGAGGATAGGCGCTGGCGGAGGAGGCCGGTACTCGGCGACGAGGGTAAAGGTAGGGCTGGTAATCGGCTCGACGATGCCCATGCCCCCGCCCACACCCTGGACCAGGCAGGTTTTGCCCGTGCCGAGGTCGCCTTCCAGGCAGACCAGATCGCCCTCCTGCAAGAGCGCGCCCAGGCGTACGCCAAACCGGCGCGTTTGCTCTGGGCTATGGCTGATGAAATCAAGTGTATGCTCGTCCAGAATTGGCATGGCTTCCAGTGCTAGAATTCGGCGCGCAACTCGCTCGAGCCCCCGTTTGCGAACGGGTTCTGTGCCCGGGGGCGGGTCCGGGAGCCACTTGTGTTTTCCACACACCCATTATACACCGAACACGAGGAAACGACAAGCATTTGACCGCAGCTGGGCTTGTATGGTATCATGACCGCCACTTTGCAGAAAGGCCTCGAAGGGCCTTGGAATGAGGACAGGTCTTGCGGTATCTGGTGCTCTCTGATATTCATAGTAACTTGGAAGCTTTCGAGACGGTACTGGACGATGCCGGAACCGTGGATGAGATCTGGTGTCTGGGAGATATCGTGGGCTATGGCCCTGATCCCAATGGCTGTGTTGAACTCCTTGGATCCTACCCGCACCAGTGTATTGCGGGAAACCATGATTGGGCCACAGTGGGCAGGTTGGATCTGGATGATTTCAATTGCGATGCCCGCCTGGCCAACCTCTGGAACCGAGATCAATTGACGCCGCAGAATCTGGCTTACCTGAGTTCCCTGTGTGAGACGCTGGTGATGGGAGAGTTCACCTTGGCTCATGGCAGCCCCCGCAACCCCATCTGGGAGTATGTCATGGAGAGCGCCACAGCATTGGAGAGCTTTTCCCACTTTGATACGCCTTTTTGCTTTGTTGGCCATACCCATGTTCCGTTGATTTTTTGCTTGGACAGTACCAACAAAAGCGTAGATGATATGGCTCCGTCGTCGAATGCCCCGGTAGATCTGGATACAGAGCGCTTGATCATCAATCCGGGGAGTGTGGGCCAGCCCCGCGACGGCGATTCACGGGCAAGCTATGTCATATTGGACACCGAGGCAAATACTGTGGAGTATTGTCGTGTGGCCTACTCCATTGAAGTGACGCAGCAAAAGATGACAGAGCTGGGTCTGCCTTCCCGCCTGGCGACAAGGCTGCAATATGGCTGGTAAGGCGGACCGGGATCGGCAGAAACCTCAGGCGGAGGATGCTGCGTTGGAACAGGATAAGACCATCACCCTGGGACATCCCAGCTATGTCTGGGGTTATGGTCAGCAGCGCCGGCTCGATCTCGTCCGGCGCTACGTGACCCTTGAGGATCGGGTGATCCTGGATGTAGGGTGTGGGTTGGGGATGTATGTGCGGGCTTTGCGCGCTTTCAGCCAGGACGTGCATGGTGTGGATATCGATGAGGAGAAGGTAGCCGAAGCCAGTCGAGAACTGCCCAACATCCGTGTGGCTCCCGCCGAGACACTGCCCTATCCAGATGGCATGTTTGACGTGGTTCTCTCCCATGAGGTTATCGAGCACGTCGTCGACGACCGGCAAGCCATTGCTGAAGCAGCGCGCGTGCTCCAGCGTCCCGATGCAGAGAGGGGGCTGCCGGGCGGGCGCCTCATCGTTTTCGCCCCGAACCGTCTCCACCCCTTCGAGACGCATGGAGCATACTGGGGCGGGCGCTATCATTTCGGCAATATTCCGCTGGTGAATTACCTTCCTGACAAGTGGCGATCGCACTTTTGCCCTCACGTGAAAGCTTATACCCGGCGTGACCTGCACCAACTGTTGGCGGGCTTACCACTGAGGGTCATAGCCCACGCGCAGATTTACCCGGCCTATGACAAGATAGTCGCGAGCCGCCCACGCCTGGGCCGTACACTGCGCCGCGTAACCCATTCTCTGGAGGACAGCCCACTGCAAGCCTTCGGCCTGTCCCACCTGTTGGTCGCAGAGAGAACCGCCTAGCATTCATGAGGCGGTCCCACGAACCGCCTCCAGCAACAAAGAATACGAGGAGATTAGACATCACCACGGGATAGTCAGGGGCTGATTGACTGTCCATGGAGGATCGAGCTGCAAATAGAGGCAGGGAGAACCTATGTCAGCGAAACAACTCGCTGACCAAAAAGGAAAAAGACTAGATTAGGAGGGTTACGGCCTGGAACGAGAGGAACAGCTAAGGTGGAGCAAACCGAATCTGAAGGCGTGCGTCCAGCATCTGCTGAATCTGGTCGGTGCTCAGGCGCAAATTGCGCCACGCTTCCAGTAGGCGGAAAGCGATGTTTTTGGCAGAGCCCACACCTGTCGGAAATGCCCGGCGAAACAAGCTGCCCCGCTCGATCAACTGGGCAATGAGGTGAGCAATCTGGTAAGAGAAGATAGAAGACCTTGCTGGCGGTAGGATGGGTGGTGTAAGCGTGTTCCAGGCCGAACCCTCAGTTTTTCTGGACATTGAAGCCCTTATTTCCTTCGGCTTCGCTCAGGACAGGCTTCGATTTTCCAGCGTATACGCCCTCCTTGGTTGGCCAACTCAATGACTTGCTTGTCCTTGAGCGTCAGATTGGTGATCCAGCGGAAGCGTGTGGTCTTGGTCTGGCTGGGCTGCTTTGGATCCGGCTCGTCTTCCACACACTCCAGAACACCGACCGTGTGTTTCTTCTTCTCCGAATCGGTGTAGGATATATCGTTGATCCAGCGGTACTCCTGGCGGGTTTTGCCCTGCAGACCGGTGAGAAAGGTGAAATGGTTTTCAGGTGTAAGCGGCAGAAGCAATTCGAACTCCTTGAGAATACAGAAAGTAGTGGTCGAGCAGGCGATAGCGATACAGGACCTTTTTCCGAATCAAGGTCCTGACCAGAGCCGTGACAACCGCTTGCACCTGGTCGGGGCTCAGTCGACCAAAAGCCACGTTGAGAGTGTCACCGTGGGGACAGGTATCCGTACCGAACAGGGCCTGAAACTTGGCTATTGGGTTCAGGCATCGCACTGTTCATGCTCGACATCGGCACCTCTTCTTGCAGAACGTTCTGGGTACGGCCTACTTGAGGATACTCCAAAACGGTTGCGAGTGCGAAAAAAAGATGCGAAGGTCAAGCGTGGACACTTGAAAAAAGACAATCGCTGTCCCAGGGCAGGGTAGAGACAGAGTTTACCAAAAGAAATGGGTAGAAGCAGCAAGATAAAGGCTCCGTGCCAGGGAGGAAGACTCGGTACTCAGGGAAAGGAAAGTGAGTTTGCGCGAAAAGTTCGCGCTGATATTGACGGCAAGGCGATTCTAACCCGGGGGGCCAAGGTTCTGTAACGGAGCCAACCACGTTCCACGACAGATAGTAGCGATCAGTACCTGCTGCCCCGGATATTGGGGGCAGCAGGAAGCGCTCGCTCTCTGCGTCGCAGGCAATCTGGGAACCTCAGCCGACGGCGGAGGTTCTGTGCGAAAAATGGAGTATTCTTTGTTGCTAAAGTAGGACATGGTCGCAGCGCAGAACTGCGGCTGGATACTCAACCCTGCTCAAACTAGCCTTTGCGCCAGGGATTTCTTGCTCCTGTTGGCTATCTGTAATACAGTGCGAGCAGAAAATCGGAAATTCTTCCCTGGAGGATCTCGGGGATGGCTCCTTCCTGCTCATCCCCCAAGTCTCCAAGGTCGCCCGCCTTGGCGACCGCGTGGCCGAGGCGATGTCCGGCGAAGAAGTGAGCCTCGAAGAGATGCTGGCAGCGCTGGATGAAGAGCGCGAGGCCTACTACTAGGAACACTATGTCCAGCCCTGAGCTTTACTTCGATAGTATCGCTCTCTTTGCCGGGATCGTCTCGTGCAGTGGCGCAAGCCGCGCCCTCTTGCTTCTAGCTGAAGCCGGACAGATCACCGTCAGCGTATCTGAACAGGTAATCACCGAGACAGAGCGGGCCGTCGCACGCAAGGTACCCCGAGCCTTGTCTGATTTCCGGGAAGCGATCCGGTCCACGGGCCTGTACATTGTCCCAGACCCCTCTTCACACGAGATAGAGGCTTTCGTCGACATCATCGCCCGCCAGGCCGATATGCCAATTATGGTGGCAGCCATGCGGGTCAAAACAGACTACCTCGTCACACTCAAACGTCGCCATTTCATAGACGATCCCGGCGTGGCCACCCGTTCCAAGCTCCGCATCGGTACACCAGACGATGCACTGGCCTGGGTACGGCGAGGTCTTGACAAGACGCCAACGTGAAGTGGATGCTCTTACCGATTCACGCGGCACCGGCATTATTCCCTCATTCCCCTCGGGACAGACCTCACCGGTTATGCTCCCTCTGCCATGTCTGCGATAAACCTGCAGGGGTAGAATCCAGGGCTGTCGCACAGTCTCCTTGCACAATGCCTCGAACGGACACTGCAATCGGTAGCTACAAATCAGCCAAGCTCTCCCCCAGAACCCGGCGCAGGTCCAGGGGCACCGCCACCAATAGTTCACCATTCACCGTCGTCTCCACCAATAGCCCGTGCAGTCGCAAACGGCCCATCGTCGTCTTGGGTTCGTGGTACTGCCAGTACTGAGATTCTTCCAGGTCGTTTCCGTACTGGGCGTCAAAGCTGTGCCATGGCATGTGCCCTCCATCGGCCAGCACCTGCTGCAAGGCTTCCCGCTCCGTCTCGCTCAACTGGGCGACGACTCGCTCCACGGTATCCGCATGCTCGAGTTCCTCAACCACCCTCTCCAGCAACTCCGCCTTGCGCAAGCCCGACCAACCACCATAGGGCAGGATCACACGGGCCATGGCGACGAGCACGTCTTTGCTATAGAGGGGTAGTGCCTCTGCCAGGGACGGGTCCGGCGTTGAGAGCCTGGCCTGCAGCCGGGCGCGTTTGGCTTGATCGCGCCTGTGCTGCCGCTCAAAATACGACTCAAACCCTGTCTTCATCATGCTGATCATCTGCAAGCGCTCAAGCAGCTCCTCGGCCATTTCGTACCCAGGCCATACTTCCAACGCTGCCTCCAAAGCGTTGCGCGCCGCTTCATAATCCTCTTCGTGTATAGCAACTCGAGCCTGGAGACAGGAATAGAAGGCCATCTCCTGTGGATGAAAACGGGTCACGTCGGCCAATGGCGAGATCATGGCCTTCGCCCCTTCTACGTCATCATCGTCCAGGAGGTATGTAGCCAGGTTGCAGCGCGGGATCACATAAAGGGGATCGATCTCCACTGCTGCCTGGAACATCTCTCTGGCCCGCCTGTGCTCATCACGGCGGGCATAGATCGTACCCAGGTTGTTGCACGCTTCCTTGGCTTGGGGTTCCAGATCCAGGGCGCGCCGGAAAAACTGCTCCGCGCGTTCGTCGTCATCCTGCTTGTAGGCTTGCATCCCCCTGTTCAGTAGATCGGCGACCCTGGGGGTGTACTCCGATCTGGATTCATCGGAGATCTCGTACTGGCGCAACTGTACCTCTCGCCACTCCCCTTGGCCCCAGAAACGCAGCGTTTCATCCTGCCCGATCTGGCCTTCCGCCAGGAGGGAGTACAATGCCTGCATTCGCAGATCATCATCACCGACTTGGCTCAGCCCAAAGCGGCGAAGGGCGGCGTAGGCAGCGGGCGTGCCTACAGTTTTGAGCAGGCCAATGCCGGCTTCAGGTTGATTCTCTTCCCAGACCAGCTTCTCCGCCATGAGAACGATCTGCGGAACCCGGGCCACAAATCGGTTCATCTGCTGCCGAAATCTCTTTGGGGACATCCTGTCTTGCCGGCTGACCAAGTCAACCATCTCTTCCATAAGGCGCCTGGGCACCAGTTCGGTGCTGTGAAAATAGGGAAACCGGTCAGCCCAGCCAGGTCCCGGCCGTCCAGCTTCCAGCGCCCGTAACAATTCGCCCGCCCAGGAGACGCTTTCCTGCAGCGCCTTCAGCCGCGCTCGCGCCGTACGCCTGCCCAGGTTGGCCTCTGCCACAGCCAGGAACAACTGCAGGCCGCTCCCCTGCCCGGGCGCTCCCACCTGCGTCGCCTCGGACCTGTCAAGGGGTTTGAGCAGTTGGTACACGCGCTCGTCTTTGTGCAGAATGGCAGCCGCCTCCGCCATCTTGAGGCGATCAATGGCTTCCTCTGGCTCAATCGCCTTCAACCGCGGCCACAGGTCCCAGGCCTCCGTCTCCTGCCCCGTCCAGACCAGGAAGCGGATAGCATTGCTCAATGCCTGGATGTTGTCTGGCGCTTGCGACAGCACTTGGCGCGCCACCGCAATGGCCTCGTTCGGTTGGCCATCAAAGAAAAGAGCCAGGGCGAGATTGTTGCGAGGCGGTGGCCAGTCGGCTAGCAGCTTGATGGCCTGCTGGTTGGCTGTGATGCACGCCCGAAAATCGCCTCGCTGCAGCGCGCCGTTACCAGTCTCCAGATAGCGGAGGCCTCGTTCCACTTGGGGCAGCGGAAGCGCCAAAGCCTGTGCGAGTTCGGTCATCTCCTGCTCGAGCAGCGCGATCATGCTACGAGCATCATCCATCACCTCACCGCCAATGCCGTGTCTCACCGCTTGACGAGAAGCATGCAGGGCGTGAGCATTCATCTCCAGTTCCAGATAGATCGCGGCCAACGGGTACCAGTAGGCAGGATCGCGGCTCAGCCTCATCGCCTGTTCGTATGCTGGCATCGCGCCCGGCATATCACCGGCGGCGACACATGCATAACCATAAGTGTGGTGCACATCAGGCACGCTGGGATGGGACAAGCGTGCTGGCTCCAGGAGCTCGATGGCTTCCTGAGCGCGTCCGCGCTCTATCAGCATCTCAGCCTGCTCAAGAATCCTTTGCACTGACAACGATGGCTGGCGTGGCCGTCGTGATCGCGAGGTGGGTCGCGGTTTGCGCTGTTTCCTGCTCTTTTGCTTGCTCAAGGTTTCCCTCCAAGCCTTTCTGGGGCATCGCTGTCTCTTGGGCGCCAGCCACCCTAGCCCGGAACCGCGATAACTGCGGTAAATGCGGCGACTTGCTACCCCTTCGATTTTAGGAGGCAGTGTTGCCTCATGGGCACTTGCTGACAGGAGGCAAACATATGCCCCATATCCCGGTAGAACCGCGAACTGCACCACTGCCAGAGGCAGTGGGTTCAACGCTCACTAAAAACAGCTAGTAGTTCTTCAGGGTGAAAATGCCGTACTTGTCATTGCGAGCGTGGCGCAGCAATCCCCACGGAATCGTGAGAAACCGATAGATTAGCGCAAATGGG
Source organism: uncultured Chloroflexia bacterium (assembly GCA_963700285.1). Taxonomy (GTDB): domain Bacteria; phylum Chloroflexota; class Anaerolineae; order JAAYZQ01; family JAAYZQ01; genus CAWANP01. The sequence goes on from CAVOXA010000015.1 coordinate 33,693, forward strand.
GATTTCTTCGTCACTTCGCTCCTCGCAATGACACCTATCACAACCATGTTGGACAGGTACTAGGTTCAGCAGTTCAAATTCAGCTAGAAATGTGTTTTATATATCCGTCCAGCATGTGCCAGGGTACGAAGCCACAGGCTTGGTAGAGCCCTCGAGCGGCTTCATTATGGCCGAAATTTGCTACCGTTGCGAATTCCATCCCGGCGGCTGCCATCTGCTGCATGCCGTACATCAGTATCGCCCGCCCAAAACCACGGCGTCTATGATCCTTATGCGTGCCCACCGGTTCGAACAGTCCGGTGCGGTTAAGATGATCATACCAGGTGACGGTAAAGGCCGCGAAGGTACCAACCGGAGCTTGGATGACCAGCTCCCGTTCGGGCGCATAGCCCGGGGACTCCATGACTTGCCGGTACAGCTCAGGGGTCCAGCCCACCCCGAAGGAGGCCCTATGCACCTCAGCCAGGGCGGCAGCATCTTCAATGCCGTTAGCCGGCCGGAATGAGTAGCCTTCCGGGAGAGCAGGCACATCAATGGTATTGATTTCGGTGCGGTTCAATGCATAGGGCAACTCATTGTCGGACTCCCAGCCCAATGCCGCGAGAAGCTCAGCTCGAGCTGTATCACCCCGAAAGGCGTCTGCGTAGATGCAGTCGCCAGCAATATCATACCGCTGCATGAGTTCTACAGTGCGTTCATCGGCATATTCCAGAACTTCTCGCTCGAAATCACCACCCCGCAGATCTGGGCGTACCTGAGCATCATAACTCTTATGACGGGGTCCCACCAGCAGCCACGCGGCCACCCCTTGATCATCCTCCCAAATCGTCATGAGCTCAGCGGGAGCATAATATCTGTTGCCATTATAAATGTGATGGGGAATGTCTCCGGGATGGAGATATCCGCAGTGATCGGTCGCGGCGATCGCCGCGGCATTAAAGTTTTGGAGCAGTGTAAGATCGGCTTCTCCGGTATAAGTGCGTCTTATCATACTGCTTGATCCTTCACAGATTTTTCGTGATTACGCCGCGCATCAGCGACAAACCAAAGGCGTTGCCTTTGGTTTGTCCGGCTGCATGCGCTTGTTATGTGGCTCCTTCTGCACGCCAATATCCAGGATAAACAGTCGCAAAACCATCTGAGCGAATTTCAAGAATACTGGTAAATTTACTCCCAGGTGATTGGTAACGATATTGAGTGCCAGTCAGTCGGGTGTAGATTTGTTCCGAGGGAACCAAGGACAAGCTTGGAAACTGGAGCCAGGCTACTTTTATTTTTGCAGATTCCCCTTCATCCAGTGAAAGCCTTCTGATGGGAAGCAGATTGGTTGACGGACTGAAACCCAGGTCGATATCGATACAACCCTCAGTTCCGGGGTGTTCTGTTCCATTGATACACCAGGTACCCTCAGATACCTCAATCTCGTAGCTACATTGGCTAATTCCAATGTGGCCAAATACTTTCACGGATTGTGTAAGCCAATATTCATCGCAATAGATGGTATAGCCGAAACCACAATTCTGGTGCTCATCTTGGAATACCGCGAAACCAGATAGCCTCCACCCACTGGTGATCTTTTCTAGCAGCGCGCTTTCACAGCCAGGAACATCCAGGCGGCGCCATAGAATTGCTGTCTTCATCACGTCCACCTTGAGTAGCTGGCCGAACGCAAAGATCTGCGCCTCGGGCCGCGCCTTGGTACCGAATGCCCACGTTCAGTACTTCGCGCGTCATCAGTAAGGGACTGGGGCGGTGGTAGTATGCTCCCGCCAACCTCATCATGGAAGGCATGAACTCGCTGGGTTCAATCTGCCCACTATAAAAGCGCCGGGCCGTCTCCACCGTGGCCGGCCGGAAACCGCGTTTGGCCAGAATCTCGGGCGCGTTCTGTTGCACCCGCCATATCTGGCCCCACACGTGTCCAGCAGCAGGGGACGGTGGGAGAGGCTCTTTGGATAGCGGAGCGCATACTCGAGGGCGACCATGCCGCCAAATGGCCAAGCACCGCCACTTGTCGAAGCCCAATGCCTGGCGCAGCGCCTCGGCGTCGGCGGTCAGGTTGTCTACGTCATGGATGAAACCTCGGCCCCCGCTGAGCGGCCGTTGCAGCGGTGGTCATAGAAGACCAACGTGAATTGATCGGCGCAAGGCCGTAAGGAAAGCAAGGAGTGGTGATCGGCCCCTGGACCGCCGTGCATTAGCACCAACGGGTGTCCGTGCCCGATGACTTTCACAAAGAAGGAGATTCCCCGGACCGGCATGGTTGTCATTAGCTACTCTCCCAGCGAGCAATGCACTAGGCTACGCCGAGCGGTGTGGCTCACCTGCTGCGCAGCAAGAGGTACGAGCTTCTGGCGATCGGGAGCAGGGTGACAATCTGCAGGATCTGATGCAACCCCAGCACGACTGATGGCATCGGCTTGTCGGAGGTTGGCAAAGCTCCCGCTGCAACAGTGCCGGTAAAGAACAGGACGGTGACCACGCTGGCGGCGATCTTGAGCAGGCCCAACGGTGCTGCTTTCTTCTGTATGATCGTCTTTGAGATCAGATGACCATGGCTTCACGATGCAGAGTATATCATTTCGTAGGTGAGTTGTCAAAGAGAATGCGCGTCCACAGCAATCAGTGCTTGTCGCAAGACCGCGAACGCGATCCTCTGCCCATGACCAACCGGCTGATCCCCGCACGAATGGCGCTTTTCGGCCAGGGCAATCTGGCTCCCTTCCTCATCAGGTTCTCTCCCACGGGACAGGCTCCAGCTAGCTGCCCCGGAGCAACAGAACCAGAGTCCCGGCGGTAGAGAGCACGGTGAGAACCGGTAGGAATCGGTGTAGTTTCTGGACGAAGGCCGGCACCTCCAGGTCGATGCTCAACAAACCACCGGCAGCCACAGTGCCGATGAAAAACAGGACGGTGATCACGATGGCGGCGATCTGGACCGGGTCCAACGGCGTCGCTTTGTAAGTCTGAATATACCATTGCCCCTAGCAAAATGCCGACCGCCAGTCCAACCAGCTTGTGGACTGTAAACACACCTGTATTGTATGGTTTTCCGAGGTGGCTAAGCCAAATCCCCGAAAAGATGATCAGGACAAACGATAGTACAACTCCTGCGACTGTTACTTGCAAAGTGCTCATTTTCAACTCCTTGTGTGCCTGAAGCTTGATTGCGAAACCGCTAGCGCTACGTCACTCCCGGCGCGAACAGGACAATGTTGCCGGTGACCTGCCCGCTTTCCAACAGTGCATTCGCCTTGGCTGCTTCCAGGAGGGGGAAACGCTCGGCAATGATCGGCTCGATCTTGCCTTCCTCCAGCAGCTGGAAAAGCGCTGACCAATCTTCCGCAAGGATCCGATGGTCACGCGATGAGTCCGTAGCCCTTGATCGACTTGCCATTGGGCAAGAGGTTGAACCAGATGAGCTTGGCCGCCAACCGTAGGAAACCTGCCAAGCTCTGCGGGCCACCCATAATGGACAAAAGCACCGCAACGCCGCAGCACAGCCAATCCCCGCTCAAAGTACTCGTCCGCCATGCCATTGAACACGTAATCGATGCCGTCTGGTTCCGCCTGGCGGAGCACTTGCACAAAATCCTGGGTGCGGTAGTCGATCGGGATCGCTCCGTATTCGGCCAGGATGTGGTGCTTGCTCTTCGACGCAAGGCCATACATCTTTAGCTCCGCCAGCTTGCCGAGTTGTAGGAACGCGGTACCCACGCCCGCTCGCACCGACGATGAGCACCTATATCTCCGGCCATCATGGAGTCCTCCACTTCCTCAGGCGATGGGTCGATATCACCGGACAGGATTGTTTCCTTAAACGCTCGGTACATTGAGCCATCTGGATCCTCAGGAGGCAGTTCGCTACCGCAGGCGGGAGTCTGCACGGCCAACGCCGCGATGCATTCATCGATGCCCGCAACCGCCACTGCGCTTGCTCCAGAGAGGCTGTCGCCCCAGAGGGCAATCCGGTCTGGGTCGACACCGTCGAGCTCTCTGGCGTAAGAGACAGCGTCTCTGTAACCTCGTGCCTGTCTCCAGGTGTTCACCTGCAATCGCGGTTCGCCTCCGCTATCCCCGAAACCATAGTGATCGTAGAGAAGGGCTGCGAAGCCCCGCGCCTGAAATACCTCCGCGTAGTTATCCGCCGTCATGTGACGACGAGTTGCGGAGAATCCGTGTGCCATGACAACGATCGGCCACGGCGGTTGCGAGTCCGGAGTGTAGAGCCATCCGCCAAGTTCCACACCTTCCGATTCAAACTCGACGTCTTGCCTCATGAATTTCTCCAATGCCGCCTAAGTACTGAGTAGACCGAACTATTACGGCCGATCTGCCCGGGTACCTATGCTGAATCTATTCAGAATAGCCTGCCCATAGAGTTGACTTATGCCGAAAACTGGCTCCGTAATCTGAGGCCCAAATAAGAGAGCTGGTTGCCGTGCAAGCTCCAACGATGCCCATATTGTGCAACAGAAATCCTTTCATGTCAAACGGAGGCGTCAGCCCATGGAAGAGCACTGTTCAATCTACACAACTGGATGGACGTATCGTTTTCAGGCAATTGCTTCTGCATTGCCATGTAGCGGTATCAATGTCCATATACCGGAGTTTGGATTGCTAATCAAAACGGCACGGCCAATCAAGTGGATCAAAAGGAAGCGAGGCTGGTATCGTGGTGAGACGGGCATTGTCCAGGGTCGATACCCTCTTTATCATGTACCACACTCATACCACTGACGGTAGAGTCACTGGCCGCAATAGGCCGCGCCCTGAGTGACCACAACTGAACCCGACTTCTACGGCTGAAAATGATTCCTTCGTATGTTCTCGTCTCAGCCAGAGCAGTGCGCTACAAGCGATCGCATTCCTTGGTCCCGCAACGGCGTTCTCGCCTCTCACCCAGCGCCACAGCAAGCGGAGGACAATGAAGACGGCGACGACCATGGGCACCACAAAGCCCGGATAGGCCAGGCGGGAAACAAAACCGCGCTACGCTCCGGCCGGAGAAAGGCGATCACGCTGGTGGCAATGGTATGGCCCATTCATGGCTTTTATTTGATATTAACTTGACAAATAGTCTACAATCAAGTATAATGGTGCATAGATGGAATCCACCGGCTTTGAGACGAGAGCAAAAACATCGCAGGTGAGTTGTCCACTAGGAGTCGACGGCGATCATGGTCGCCACTGTGTGAGATTCCGCTGGAAAGCAAGGAACGCGTATGAGAGTGATGCTCATTCAGCCGCCCATGTATCATCTAAAGATGCAGCTATCCCCGAACCTGGGGCTCGCCTACATTGCGGCGGTTCTGGAGCGCGACGGCTTTGAAGTCCAGGTCCTCGATGCTGCGGCTGAGAACCTGGACTTTGACGGCGTCATTGAGCGCATACGAGCGTTTTCCCCTTCTGTCATTGGGGCTGGCGGGCAGACGCCGGTCAGCCGGCGCTCGATGACCATCTTTGCGCGTGCAAAGGAGGAGATCAGCCAGGATATCATCACAGTCGCAGGAGGACCGCATTTCTCGTTTGCGGATAGGGAATCGCTGGCAGAGTGCCCGCAGCTGGATGTGATCGTGCGGGGCGAAGGCGAGGAGACCATGAGCCGCCTCTGCAAGAGGGTTGCGGCTGGCGAGCCCTTGGATGATCTACGCGGGATCACCTGGCGCAACGACGCAGGGAGAGGCGGTGCGCAACCCCGATCGCCCGCCTATCGCAGATATCGATTCCATCCCTTTTCCGGCTTGGCACTTGTTTCCGGTGGACAAATACCACTGGGTGGGCAACAGACTTCTGGCAACATCGTCATCGCGTGGATGCCCGTATCATTGCCCCTATTGCATCACCTGGAAAATGCACCGCGGTGTAAGACAAAGAGACCCTGCCAGAATCGTGGAGGAGATGGTGTGGGCCAAGAAGCACTTTGGCCACGACACCTTTTTCTTTCAAGATGACGCTTCGTTTCTTGTGCGTGAGCAGCTCGAGGGGTTCCTGGATGAGCTCGAAAAGTGCGGAGAGAAGCTGTACTGGTATTACGAAACGCGTGAGGATGTCTTTCTGCGCTTCCGAGATCTCTGGGAGCGAATGAAAAGGAATGGGCTTTTCAAGATTGTGTTCGGGCTGGAGTCGCCTGACCCCGAGCAGCGAGAGCGCTTTGGCAAGCGGGGGTATGATCTCAGCTCTGTCGAGTCCATGATGCGTACGTTGGAGAAGGAACTCGACATCATGGTGTCGGTGTATCTCATCTTCGGTGTGCCTGAAGACACCGAGGAGTCACTGGACTCCATTCTGGAGTATGCCAGGCATCTGTACCCGGACTACTGCTCGTTTGTTGTGGGCTCTTTGGCCGTTCCTTTCCCCGGAACCGACAAGTTCATTGAGCTGAAGGAAAAAGACCTGATCAGCAGCTACAATTGGGATGACTACGGCTTTGGCAAATCGGTGATACGGTCTTCAATACCTCCTGAAAAGCTGCAAGACGTATTCAGTGGATTCTGGATCGGCACCTATGTGCGGCCAAAGGCGGTAATGAAACAGGTACAACTACTCCTCTCTCGAAACCGGTTCAGAAGAGCAATGGCCAAGCAGTACATCGCCATGGCAGCCGAAATGATCTCCGATGTCCAGAAGATGAAAGGGGAGAAGCGAGACGGATTCTAGGCGGGGAGAACGGGGATAGAAACTCGGAACGTCCGGGAACTGCTCAAGGCGTGCTCGACCGAACTGGACGCGGGCCATGTGACCGGCTAGGAGGTCGAGGCTGAATGCCTGGGCCAGACCCGTTTAGCGATCGCCGTCTTGGGGTCGAAGCCTGGAGACTAGCTCTGAGAGCAGATCCGCCACCGAGCGCTGTTGTGCCACCCCTCGATCCAAACGGCTCGTCACCCTTACTTCAGTAGCGAGCTGCAGCTTGTCCAGCTCCCCCTTACGCTTGAGGTCGAAGCATCTGCCGCCATTCAGGGATCATTGATGCCGAGTAGATGATCACCACCGCTACCGAATAGATTCGCTCAGGCCAGCCGTGGGAGCCGAGCCAGATCCAGGGGACCATGAGCCCCAGCCAGATCCCGGAGGAGAGGAGCGGATTCCTGATGACCAGGTCGCTGGCCAAGCCCAGAATATTCGTGACGACAACCCCCAGCCAGTCGACGACCAGCATTCCACCGATGCTAGGCGATACGCCTCTACCCCCCTGGAAGCGATAGTAGATGGGCCAATTGTGGCCGACGACAGCCATGCCGGCAGCCAGGAGGTAGTAGGGCGCGTCTGGCATCCACAGCTTGAAGGCCAGCGCCGGGATGGCAGCCTTGAGTATGTCCAGGATGCCGACCAGGCAGCCGTACCCGGGTCCGAGGTGCAGTCGCACCGATGTGGCGCTGACCGCATCGGACTCAAATCTTCCCTCTCCGTCCGTTCCCTCGACAACGATCTTGCTGATGTCCTGCTGCGGCGCAACCCGCCTGGCTACCAAGCGAGCGAAGGAAACGGAACCGACAAAGTATCCGATGACCATAGCGAGCAGTGCAACCAGCAGATTCACGATTTCTCCCTCATAGTGCCGGTCTCGTTAGGTGTGGTACCCCAGGTATCATAGAGGTGCACGCAGAGCCAGTTCCACAGGCAGCCATTGTTCTCCATGTTGCGCCTCCACATAGCTTCAGAGAGTGGGTGACAACCCACCTGGAGCGCCACTTTGAAACCACATGCTGTTCCAGTACGGCTCAGGGTTGGCGCCAGAGACGGGCTGAGCTACCAGCGTACCCTCTCGGTCAACGATCACCCGGAGGAGCTACCGTCCTTTTTCCCAGAAAAGAGGTTGGCCAGGCTGAACCGCTGCACCACGCGATACACACTGCCCATTCCCATGAACTCCGCAACCTGCTGTTCATCCGGCAGCTCACCCTCTCTCCTTAGACGAATATATTGCCTCAGTTCGGGCAACATCGCAAACCAGAACAATGCATTGGCCAGCAGGACGTATGCAAGTTTTGCTACATCATGGGTTCGGAACCAGATCCAGGGGATCATCAACAGGAGCCCTGCCCAGCGCATCAGGAGCACCTGTCCCAGCAGCCCGCCCACTAGCATACCGGTGGTGTTGGTCACCAGTACGCCGACCCAGTCGAGCACCAAGAACCCCCCGTATATTGTTGCTAGACCGCGGCCACCTCTGAAGCCGTAGTAAAGGGGGTAGTTGTGTCCGATGATGGTCAGGGTCGCGGTGATCAGATAGTAGGGGGCATCCGGTTGCCAGAGCTTGAATAACAGCGTGGGGACCAGCGCTTTAAGGATATCCAAGATCGCAACCAGGCAGCCATATCTGCTTCCCAACTGAAACCGGACCGCGGTAGCGCTGATGGAGCCGGATTCGAAAACCTCGCCGCTGCCCTCTACATCGTGCTCGATCCTCGAGACATCGGCACCAGGAGCACGGATTCGTACTGAGGTTGGCCCCAAAAACTGGACCACGTGCTAAGGTGAAGGAACTTGGTGTATAATGTGCACAGCACGTGGAGGTTCAAACATGTCCAAGAAACGTCGCCGGTTCAGCGCTGAATTCAAGTTCAAGGTTGCGCTGGAAGCAGCCAAAGGCACGAAGACGCTGAACGAACTGTCGAGTGAATACGGGGTCCATCCCAACCAGATCAGCGGCTGGAAGCGCGAGTTGTTGGAAGGAGGTGCCACGCTCTTCTCCAGCAACAGCGCCCAGCAGGTGCGAGAGCAAGAAGCGCTGCAAACAGAGCTCTATGAGCAGATCGGGCGCTTGAAGATGGAGCTGGAGTGGCTGAAAAAAAAAGCTGCCCGCTACGATTGAGGCCAAGCGCGGCATGATCGAACGAGGCCATCCAGAACTCAGTGTGCGGCGCCAGTGTGAACTCATCGGCGTGAACCGCTCTTCACTGTACTACCAGCCGGTGGGCGAATCGGCGTACAACCTGCAGTTGATGCGGCTGCTCGACGAGCAGTATACGCGGACACCGTTCTATGGCTGGCCGCGAATGACGGCCTGGCTGCGCCAAGAAGGGCACAAGATCAACCCCAAGCGTGTGCGTAGATTGATGGCTTTGATGGGTTTGCAGGCAATTCATCCGAAACGCAGAACCAGCATCCCGGCTCCGGGTCACAAACGGTACCCGTACTTGCTGCGCGGTCTCAAGATCACGCATCCTTGTCAGGTCTGGAGCACAGACATCACGTACGTGCCGATGCGGGGCGGTTTCATGTTCCTGGTGGCCGTCATCGATTGGTTCAGCCGATATGTCTTGGCCTGGCAACTGTCGAACACGCTGGATGGTCTCTTCTGTCGGGTCGCGCTCCGGCAAGCATTGGAGCAAGGTATAGCCGGACATCTTCAACACCGACCAAGGAGCCCAGTTCACGGCGGAGGAGTTCACCAGCATCCTGGAAGCAGCCACCGTCCGGATCAGCATGGATGGCCAAGGCCGAGCCCTGGACAACGTATTCGTCGAGCGCTTGTGGCGCACCGTCAAGTACGAGAATATCTATCTCGTGGACTATGCTTCTGTCCCGGACCTGGAAATGGGATTGCATGCCTACTTCCGTTTCTACAACCATGAACGTCTGCACCAGAGCCTGGACTATCAGACGCCGGCAGAGGTGCACCGTGCCTGATCAGCTCCTGCCCAGGCCGGCAGGCGTTCACCTTATTTTGGCCGATCCGTGGTCCAAAGAATGGGGCCAACCTCACTTTGACTTCATCGCACGACCTCCCCTGCAAACTGTGAAATCGCAATCAAGCCGAAGCTCAAACCGGGTAGCCCAACAGACCGCACATCAGCCGCCGCCGGGCGAAACGACGCACCCGACAAGAACGGATCCGACAGACTACCGACACCGGCAGCAACCAAACCCTCGAGGAGGCGGTCGGCTGCATGCGCTGGTTGGTAGAGAACGGATACCCTCAGAACTGAAACCATACCGAGAAACACGACGGAACCTACTGACAGCACACTGCTCGAATGGGCATCAGGCATCTTGCTTGACGAATACCAGGTTAGACACCCTGCCTCCAGAATCCGAGAGACGGAAACCGGAAACCGCGTCGTTCGCATCCCGCTCAAATGCCAGCATCATAGGTTTGGCCGCGGAATGTAGTATGGGTCCTATCCAACCGTCGCAGAAGACATCGGCGATCATGGGCGTCAAGGGACTGCGGCCCTGTCTCTTGCGCTGTACAACAAGGTTGTCGCCATCTGAGCGTTATTGTCCAATAGACATCCAACTCAGGACTGTAGTAGCGTCCGGTGTATGCTCGCAGTGAATCGGGCGTTGGCACCACTGATTCTGCCCAGGCGTAGCGCGTACGGCCTGTATCGGTGTCGACCAGCACTTGTGCCGGCCCAGTTGCGGTTGCGGGACTAAAGCTCGCGCTGGCCTCTGGGAAAGCAGCGAAGATGAAGTTGTGCCTGCTCACCGGCGCCAGATCGTAGCCCAAAATCTGCAGTGTGCCATCGTTGAATTCAATGTCTATGAATGCCGACGTATCCGCATTGTAATAACGGCCCGCTTTCGCGGATAGTTGCGCTTCTTCCAGTTCGATCGTTTCGGGAATGGCGGCGGCTGGGGCATCTGGTTGTGCGTCGCCCAGATAAAGGTCCGCAACCTGCTGTGCCAGTTGTCGCGCCTTGAGCGCGCCATGATTGCCCAAAATGGCGACGCTGAAATGCTCCCCTACCCCCGCCTGCCCGGCGGCTCGGTGACTGTGGCCTTGTGTGCCATACTCCATGGCGGCCAGGATCGCTCTGAGTGCCACTACTCCCCAATAATCTTGACCAACACCCGTTTCCGTCGCTAGCATCCAGGATTACAAAGGCGCCAAGCCAACCCTGCTCAAACTGACGGATATAGATCGGCTATCGCAGATGCCGCATGGCAGCTCGGGCTGCATGGGTCCCGCACATGCCGTGCACCCCGCCCCCAGGCGGTGTGGAAGACGAGCAGAGATAGAGACCCCGGACAGGCGTAGTATAGGGATTCACGCGGACGACAGGCCGGGTGAAGAACTGGCGCAGATCCTGTACTCCTGCGTTGATGTCGCCGCCGACATAGTTGGGATTGTACGCCTCCATCTGGCTGGCGTCCATGGTGCTCAGGGCCAGGATCCGGTCCCGAAAGCCGGGAGCAAAGCGTTCGATCTGCGCCTCCACGCGACCGGTCATGTCCTCCGTCGAGCTGTGGGGGACGTGACAGTATGCCCAGGCCGTATGCTTGCCTTCTGGCGCGCGGGTAGCATCAAAAAGGCTCTGCTGGGCCAGGATGACGTAGGGTCGTTCCGGGTGCTCCCCCTGCCAGACGGCGGCCTCGCTCTCGGTTATCTCCTCCAGGGTGCCGCCCAGGTGCACGGTGCCGGCCCGCAAGCACTCCTCTGCCCGCCACGGAATCGGTCCGTCCAGGGCATAGTCGAGCTTGAACACGCCGGGCCCGTAGCGAAAGCGCAACAGGGCATCCCGGTACCCCGCCGGCAGACGGTCGCCCGAGATCCCGACTAGCGCGCGCGGCGAGGTGTCAAAGAGAGTCGCCCGAGCCTGGGGCAGGTCGTGGGTGGAGTGCACTGGACTGCCGGTGTGGAATTCCCCGCCCAGCGATTCCAGATGGGCGCCAAGGGCGTCGGCGATCCGCTGCGATCCGCCGCGCGCTATCGGCCAGCCGATGGCATGTGACAGCATGCCGAGGATCAGGCCAATCGCCGCCGTGGCGGGCGACGTCAGGGGGAGCATGGCATGGGCAGCCATGCCCGCAAACACGGCTCGGGCACGCTCGCCGCGAAAGACCGCTCGTGCCAGGGTGGCGGCAGGCAAAAGCGCGGTCAGCCCAAAACGGGCCATCAGCAGGGCATGCGATGGGAAGCGAAGCGGGCCGAGGACGTCGTCCAAAAGCCCCTGCCAGCCGTCGACCAGCGGCTCCATGAGCCGCCGGTAGGCGCCTGCATCCGGGCCGAGATTGGCCGCGGTCTGCTCGACGGTGCCTTCGACCATCACGGCGGTGCCGTCGTCCAGGGGATGCGCCAGCGAGGCAGGAGGGTAGACCCACTCCAGACCGTGCTGCGCGAGGGGTAGGTCCCGAAAGAAGGGCGAGGCTACGCCCAGCGGATGCAGGGCCGAGCAGACGTCGTGCATGAAGCCCGGAATGGTCAGTTGGGCCGTGCGGGTGCCCCCGCCGATGGTGGGCTTGGCCTCCAGGACGAGGACCGACTTGCCGCCCCGAGCCAGCGTGATGCCAGCAGCCAGGCCATTGGGGCCGGAGCCCACTATCACGGCGTCGTAGGTCATCGTGCGAACAGGCCGCGGACCCAGCGGATGGGCAGGTACAATGTGGTACGCATCGCGGCGTTGTACCAGAGGTTGGTTGCCCTGGCCCAATATATCGTCGGATCCAGTAGGACTGCGTCCTGGTGCATCGCCTCGCCCTCGGCGCCAAAGTGGGCGGCCAAGTTGGTCAGCGTGCCTTGCCAGAACTGGTCTTCCGCCTCAACGGCGAATCCAAGCCGCTGCCCCAGTTCGTACAGCGGATCGCCGGAGCGCAGCATCGCCTGGACCTGCGCCACGGTGACGCCGTCCTCCTCGTAGGCGCTGAAGGTGATCATGCCGCCGAACATGTGGCCTTCCACGCTCAGGAAGCAGAACGACTCCTCGTCGGCATAGGCCACAAAGATGCCGGTGGCAATGGTCGTGCCCACCGGGCCCGCGAGATTCAGCACGCCAACGTCGCCGAGCTCGATCGGCCTGTCTGCGCCGTAGAAGGTGCTGCCCGGAGGCCAGAAGCCGGCGAATCGCTCTTTCCATACCCGACAAACCTGAGCGGGGGTCGCCGCTGAGCCAGTCAGGCCGATCTGGTAGGTCCTCAGCCACAGCGGGCCAAAGCCCTTCATCGGGCCCATAGGGCGCCTGCCCTGAACGTTCAGGTTGATCGCCTCTTTGGGCAGGTCCGGTACACTCAGCCGCTCGACCGGTGTGGCCCACTGTCCCTGCGGTCCCGTCTTGAGCTCTGTCTGTTTTTCAGTCATGCGCGCCTCCTTGATGGTCACAATGCCGCGGGTCGCGGTGAATGGTGCAGAACCCTGGCATCACAGGCTCTGCAACGCCTCGGCCTCGCCGGCGTAGACCTCCAACGCCTCATCAAGATAGGTCACCAGGAAGGCCTGCTGCAACGGGACGCCAAGTCCGCACGCCACCAGGCGCTGCTTCTGGTGTTGGGCACGCGCCAGCAGCGCGATCAGCAGCCCAAGGCCAGAGCTGTCCATAGCCTCCACTTCACCAAAGTTGAGGATGACGGTCTCCGCACCGCCGCTACTAGCTTCCTGGTACGCAGCCGTCAGCGGCTCTTCGGCAGTGCGGGTGATGGGACCCCGGAGATCAAGGATGTGAACCCGGTCGGCCGGTTCGCGGACTGCTACTTCGAGCTTGGCTTGTACCATGCTGGACCCTCCTGTTCAGTTGGCGGACACGGTGTGCCGAGAGAATGGCTCCCCGGTGCTCGATCACGCTGCCAGTGTGTCGGGGCTTGTTGTACGGGATGATCTCATTGTAATCAGTTTTATGAAAAACGCAACTCCATAAGGATGCTTGCGTGTACTTTGTCCAAATCTGTCCTGCGGGTCTCAATCCGGGATCTGAGCCTGTGATGCCCACATGGCTCGCAGCCGGGACAGGTCACCGGCTGCCTCCGTCGGTCCACCCAAGTTAGAAGCCCATGTTCAGCAGCGACTTATTCACCTATGATCTTGACCAACACCCGCTTCCGCCGCCGCCCGTCAAACTCGCCGTAGAAGATGCGCTCCCAGGTGCCAAAGTCGAGGCGGCCGTTGGTCACCGCCACCACCACCTCACGGCCCATCACCTGCCGCTTCAGGTGCGCGTCTGCATTGTCCTCGCCGGTGCGGTTGTGCCAGTACTGGCTCGATCGGCGCGTGCGGTGCCAGCTCTTCGAGCCACACCTCGTAATCGTGGTGCAGGCCACTCTCGTCGTCGTTGATGAACACACTCGCAGTAATGTGCATCGCCGATACAAGGGTCAATACCCTCTTTATCATATACCACTCTCATGCCCCTGACGGCAGAGGCCATGGCGGCCATAGGCCGCGCCCTGAGCAACCGCACTTAGGCCCTAATTCTACGATCGGAAATGAATCTTGCCATCGCTCTGCTCGCTGATAATGGGCTCCAGAATCGAGCAGGTAGCAAGGCACAGAGAGTGTGTGACTCAGATTTTCGCTGCCTGCGCTGGTATTACCCGCTATCTTGACATGTCAATGAGGGCCTGATAGGTAAGCGTCTGGAGTTGCTGAAACAGGAGATATGGGCTGTGGTTAAGCTGAATCATGCAGAGGCCTATCAGTTTTTCTTGAGGATCGGCCCAGAAAAAGGTACCATGTCCGCCGTCGCCAGCAAAGGTGCCCGGTGATCCCAGAACCCCAGATTGTGCTACGTCCATCAACACACGTACACCCAAGCCATGGCCATATCCCACATGGGCAGACGGAACCATACCCGCGGGCAGATGATTGAAGGTCATCATCTGCACCGTCTTGGGACTGAGCGGGCGTGCCCCTTCCAGTTCGCCACCGTTAAGCAGCATCGTGGCAAAGCGCGCGTAATCCATGGCTGTAGAGACCAGCATACCACTGCCGGATGTCCAGCCAGTGCCGGATTCATAGGAGAAGTCCGGCGGCAAGACGTGGGGGTTGTTGTCTGATGTTTCGACTACATCGATGTTGCCACTAGCTGTGGGCTGATACAATGTCGCCAGGCGATCTTCGCTCCCTGGCGCAACCAGGTAAGCTGTATCTGTCATGCCCAGAGGTTTATACAGGCGTTCACGCAGAAAGACGTCAAACCAATCCCCAGAGAGGATTTCAACAAGGCGCGCAAGTACTTCATACGATAGGCCATAGGTCCAGGCACTTCCGGGCTGGTGAGCGAGTGGCAATTCAGCCAATCCCTCAACCGCTTGTTGCAGCGTAACTCCGCGCTGCTTGAGTTCGTCAACTCCTCGCGTATACAGGGCCTCAATGGGTGAGCCGTCCCCAGCTCCCAAGCCAATGCCCGAAGTGTGCGTGAATAGATCCCGGATTGTGATGGGACGCTGTGCCTTTACGGTCTCATAGCCTGTTTCAGTTTCCTCCACAAATACCGCAGCATCTTCGAAAGCTGGGATGAAATTGGCGATCGGATCGTTCAGTTGGAATAACCCCTCCTCAAACAGCATCATGAGTGCCGTCGCCGTGATTGGCTTGGTCATAGAGGCAATACGGAAGATGGTATTTCGTTGCATGGCTTTATGAGCACCAATATCCATCATACCAGCACACTCGAAGTATACGATCTGGTTCCTCCGCGCGATCAGCGTGACAGCGCCGGCGATCTTGCCTTCATCCACATAGCGCTGCAGTGTGTCCGTGATCCGATGCAGACGTTCTGATATGAAACCGACAGTTGTAGAATCAACGATATTCATCGCATGGCTTCCCTGGATATGAGACTGAAAACCTCTTCAGGCATAAGCGAACAGCCGAGCCTCGGTCTTCAGTATGTGGACTTGCGCACTTAATAGATGTCTATGCGTCGCGCGTGTCCCCATGGCGATACGGGCGCGCCGGCTCGCGGAGGCCAGCGATTCGAGCCAGGCGTCGTGATCCCGGTGAACATCGCTGCCATCACCTCTTGTGAGAATGCAGGATATGACACGGATGGCGCTCACCAGGGTCAGTTCCCTCTTTATCATATACCACTCTCGTACCCCTGACGGCCGAGGCCATTGCTGCCATAGGCCGCGCCCTGAGCAACCAAAACTGAACCCAGCTTTTACGACTACTTATGGTACTTCTAGCTCCCTTCGGATGGATCAAGATCACGAAATGAACTGGTAAATGTAAGGGCGGTTAATGCCTATGGTTGACAATACCTTGTATAGGATACCCTTATGCGTTTTACCCAGTTTGACTCTGAAAGAGAATAGAATGATTCCGGGGCGAGAAGTGGCTTTGTGGTTATTGATTCTGCATGATGAAATCCAGCATGATTTCGGCAACCTTTTCATGCTGCTCGGCTAAGCTTATTGAGGCAACAACATCACCTTTCTGGGGACCATAATCGCCAAATTGAGCATGGCTGGCACCTTCAATGCCAACAAATACAGTGTTTGCTGGTAACAGGTGTCTCTTGTCATTCAAGTTGTCGGTGTTCGGAGAATCATTCGTGGTACCGAAAATGGAAAGTGCAGATATGGCGTTATCTGACAAGTCAGCACTGTCGGGTGGATAAGAATCCCAGAATGCGATTGCATCTATCCTGGTTGGGTTATTCTCCGCAAATATGGCTGCTGAGGCGCCCCCCAGAGAATGCCCAGCAAGGATCCAGGTAGAAATGTCCGGATACTCGTCAATCACGGCATTAGCAGCACCTGTATCCAATATTGCCAAGTTCAATGGCATGGGGGTGATAACGACGAGTACCCCTTCTTCTGCGATTCTACGCAGAATAGGTGCGTAGGCGGTTGGTTCTACCAAGCCGCCTGGGTAGAAGATCAATCCGGTTTCCGTCTCCTCCCCGGGTGTAAATACGATCCATTTGTCTTGTGTAATTGTTACCCTGTCCGTTGATTCAAGTGCGGACAATGCAACAGTTCTGGCAGGGTATGTTCCTGTTTTTGCCCAAACCAGCATCCCCAAGACACCAATAATGACTATCGAAACGAGACCAATGAATGCAAACCGTATGATTCTTTTTGCCTTCATACTCAATCCTTAGTAATTCCGCAAAGGAAGTTTGCTATCGAGTAAACGGTTTCAGGAAGGGGGCAATTCTCCAGACCTACAAACAGAATATGGCTTTTCTCTTAGCAAGTCACCAATATCCCAATGAAAATTCGTTTGGATAATAGAGGTACCTTTCCACAGTCTCTTCTATTGCATTTCTGCCAACACCTACGCTAAAGATAGCTCTGAGCGCACCTATTCGCCGATGATCTTGACCAACACCCGCTTCCGCCGCCGGCCGTCGAACTCCCCGTAAAAGATCTGCTCCCACGTGCCAAAGTCTAGCCGCCCGTTGGTCACCGCCACCACCACCTCGCGCCCCATCACCTGCCGCTTCAGGTGCGCGTCGGCATTGTCCTCGCCGGTGCGGTTGTGCTGGTACTGGCTGACCGGCGCGTGCGGCGCGAGCCCCTCCAGCCACTTTTCGTAATCGGCGTGGAGGCCGCGCTCGTCGTCGTTGATAAAGACCGACGCCGTGATATGCATCGCATTCACCAGGACCAGCCCTTCCTGAACGCCACTTTCCCGCAGGCACTCTTCCACCTGTGGTGTGATGTTGATAAAGGCACGTCTACTGGGAACTTGGAACCATAACTCTTTTCGATAGCTCTTCATGAACCCTCCTTCTGAAATAAGTCGCTAGGGGGACTTGTCCAACTCAACAGGAGCCAATGCCTCTCCCTATGCCTCGTACACCCACCGCCCACCGACCATCGTACGCTCGATCGGAATGTGCACCAGAGATCCAGGGTCCGCGGTCCTTGGATCTGCCCCGAGCACGACCAGGTCCGCCAGCTTTCCAGGTTCCAGGGAGCCCTTCAGCCCTTCTTCGAAGGAGGCGTAGGCACCATGCAGGGTGCTGACCCGGATCACTTCCTCGACCGTGATCCGCTGGCTCGCGCCCCAGACCTGACCGGTGGTGTCGGTACGCGTCACAGCCGATTGTAGCGCCATCATCGGCTCGAAGGGGCCTGGCGGATAGTCCGAGCCCGGAGCAATCATGACCCCCGCGTCCAGCAGGCTGCGCAGGGCGAACATGGACTCCAGGCGCTCGGCGCCGTACTCGGACATCTTTTCGCCGTGATAGTAGATGTACGCCCCAAAGGGGGTAGGCACGGCATTCAAGGCCTTGATCCGGCGGATAAGCGCGTCGTTGAGCACCGTACAGTGTTCCAGGCGGAAGCGAGGGTCGGTGCGCGGGTATTCGCGCTGCAACCGCTCGTAGATGCGCAGCACCATGTCGATGGCCACGTCGCCGTTGGCGTGGACGCCGATCTGCCAGCCGGCCCGGTGAGCCTGGACCGCGTAGCCGTATAGCTCCTCCTCGCCCATGACCAGGATGCCATAGTCGTCCGGCCTCCCGGCGTAGGGCTCCGACAGGAGGGCGGTGCGCTCCGAAATCGACCCGTCGCACACGAGCTTCAGCCCGCCCAGGCGCACCCACGGATCGCCGAAACCGGTACGCAGGCCGGCCTCGAGCATCTTGTGCCAGCGCGAATAGTGGATCATGCAATACACGCGCAGGGACAGCTCGCCAGCCAGGTGGGCGTCCTGGTAGGCACGCAGATCCTCCGGACTTGCCCACATGTCGTGGGCCGAAGTGATGCCGGCCCGGCTCATCATGCCTGTGATCAGCTTGGCGGCCGCCTGACCGACGGATCTGGAATAGCTGGTGGGGATGGCTGCCATGAAGGGGTCCATGGCCGTCTCGCACACTCGGCCTGTCAGACGGCCGCTTCCAGGCTCGCGCTCCAGCCTGCCCCCCGCCGGATCATCGGTTGACTCGACAATGCCAACCCGTTCCAGGGCAAGAGAGTTGACATAGGCCGTATGGCCACCCCGGTGCAGGACGAGCACGGGATGTCGCGGCGCGGCCGCATCCAGATCGTCGCGCGTGAGAAAGCGGCGCTCGGCCGTCTTGCCATCGTCGTATTTGAAGCCCTGCACCCACTCGCCTTGTGGGGTGTGTTCCGCCCGGCTGCGCAAGGCCCTCTGTATCTCGGCTACAGAGGGGAGGGCGCAGTCCACACAGCGCAGGTGCATCAGGCCGGCATAATTCAGGTGGCAGTGCGCGTCGACAAAGCCAGGGACGACCGTCCGGCCACCCAGATCGAGCTGCCGCGTGCCGACAGCGGCCAGGGCCCGGACGCTGGCGTCGTCGCCAACGGCCCAGATCCGGTCGTCCAGCACGGCCAGGGCCCGGGCGCGCGGCTGCGCGGGGTTGACGGTCAGAATGTCCGCGTTGTACAGGATCAGTTGTGGCCCCCGCAGCGACAGCGATGGGCCTGCCGGGCCCACAAGCCTCTGGCGTGGCTCAGCCTGTGCCATACTCACCTCCTGCAGCAAAAGGTCGGGACCTTGGGCCCGTCAGGATCGCTACTCCGGAACAGGCAGGATCAGGCCCCTGTCCATCAAAAAGTGGGTCATGTCCTGAGCCTGCCGGATCATCTGCTCTGCCCTGCCCAGCAACTCGCCCCGGGAGAGCTTCAGGCGCGCAACGCCTTGCTCCTGCGCCTTCACGTCCGACGGCCGCCGCCTGCCGGGCAAAGACTGCCCGGTCCTCAATGGTCGGGATGATATGCTCCGCATCGAGTCCCTTTTCCTGCTGGTAGCAGGCCAGCTCCTCGGCGGCCGCGATGGCCATCTCGTCGGTGATGGTCCGCGCCCGCACGTCCAGCACGCCCCGGAAGACGCCGGGAAAGACCAGCGAGTTGTTGATCTGGTTGGCAAAGTCGCCCCGGCTCGTGCCCACCACGCGCGCCCCGGCCTCCTTTGCCTCCCAGGGCCAGATCTCGGGGATAGGATTGGCCAGCGCAAAGACGACGGCATCCTCGGCCATGGCCGCGACCCATTCCGGCCTGAGGGCGCCGGGACCCGGCCTGCTGGCGGCAATGCACACGTCGGCGCCGCGTATGGTCTCGGCCATGCCGCCCCTCCGGCCCTCCGCGTTGCTCTGCAGGCAGATCTGCCACTTGCCCGCGAATTCTTCCTGACGTTGTTCGATGTCCTGGCGTTCCGGGTGCAGGATGCCCTGGCTGTCGCAGACCACAATGTCGCCGTAGCGTACCCCGCTAGCGAGCAACAGGGGGATGAGGGGCACGTTGACCGCCCCGGCGCCGATCAGCGCGACCCGGATCTCGTCAAAGCGCTTGCCAACCACGCGCAGGGCGTTGATCAGCCCGGCCAGGATGACCGTCGCCGTTCCCTGCTGGTCATCGTGCCACACCGGGATGCGAAAGTCGGGATCGGCGCGCAGCGCGTCCAGGACCCGGAAGCACTTGGGCTGGGAGATGTCCTCCAGGTTGACCCCGCCAAAGGAGGGCTGGAGCCATTTGGTGGCCTGCACGATCTGGTCCGGGTCCTTGGTGTCCAGGCAGATGGGAACCGCGTCCACCCCGCCCAGGTACTTGAACAGCAGCGCCTTGCCCTCCATCAGCGGCAGCCCGGCTCCCCCGAGGATCTCCGGCTCGGTGAACCCCACCTGGAGGCCCTGCACCCGGGTGCTGTCGGAGACTACGGCCACCGTGTTGCCCTTGTTGGTATACTCGTAGGCCAGGTCCTCGTTTTCCTGGATGGCCCGGCAGGGCGCGGCCACGCCAGGCGTGTACCACACCGCAAAGTCGTCCACGACGTCGTGAATGGGGCACTTGGGCGCCATCTGCACCTTGCCCCGGTACAGCGGATGGAGGCGCATGGCGTCTTCACCCGGTTTCCTGGCCTTGGCCAGCAGTTGTTCCTCGGACATCACAGCCATCCGGCTACGGCTCCTCTCCACGATTCCACAGGTACCCTGGGTTTCCAGGTCGCGCCGCAGGTCCGCCCGCGCCCAGCTACAACCTTGCGATGGTAGCCGGCGGGTTGGCCTGGTTCTCTTCTGGGGCGATGAGGGCGCCCGCGTGCTCAGCCCGACGGCAGACTTTGGTCCGCGATCTCCAACACCTCGTCGATGATGCTCAGGCCATCACGCAGCTCGGTCTCGCTGATGCATAGCGGCGGCGCGACAAAGATCAGGTTGGCCGGGAAGAAGGTGGACAGCCCCCGCTCGCGGCACAGCTTGGCCAGGGGAGCCGTGGGCATTGGTTCCTTGGTCTCCCGATCCACCACCAGCTCGATGGCCGCGAACAGTCCGATATACCGCACGTCCCCCACCGAGGGGTGCCGGGCCTTGAGCTCCTCGAGTTGCTCACCCAAGACCACCCCCAGCCGGGCCGCGTTCTCGATCAGCCCGTCGTCGTGGTAGACCTGCAAAGTGGCAACCCCCGCCGCGCAGCTCAAGGGGTGCGCGCTGTAGGTCAGGCCGCAGTAGAGCATCCTGTCCTCAAAGTACTGGGCCATGGGCTCTGAGACGATGACGGCGGCCAGCGGCACATACCCCGCTGTCAGACCCTTGGCCGTGGTGATCATATCGGGCACCACGTCCCAGTGGTCCACCGCGAACCAGGTGCCCGTCCGGCCAAAGCCGCTCATCACCTCATCGGCGACGAGGAGGATGCCATACTTGTCGCACAGCGCGCGCATGCGCGGCCAGTAGTCATCTGGCGGAACCAGGATCCCGTTCGTGCCGGTCACCCCTTCCAAAAAGATGGCCGCCACGTTGTCCGGACCCTCAAACTTGATGACATCTTCGATGTGGGTGACGCACTCCCGGTGGCACGTGTCCGGCGTCCACCCAAACGGACAGCGATAGCAATAGGGGTCAAAGACGTGGATCACGCCGGGGATGGTGGGTTCGGCCGCCCAGCGCCGGTGGTCGCCGGTCAGGGCGATGGCGCCATGGGTCGCGCCATGGTAGGACCGGTAGCGGGCCAGGATCTTGCGCCGGCCGCTGTACATCCGGGCCAGCTTGATGGCGTTCTCGTTGGCCTCCGCGCCGCCCAAACAGAAGAACGACTTTTGCAGGTTTCCCGGCGCGACCTCGGCCAGCATCTGCCCGAGCCGCGCCCTGGGTTCGGTCACGGCGCTGGGCTGGGCAAAACAGAGTACGTCCGCCTGGTCCTTGATGGCCTGCACCACCTTGGGGTGCTGGTGCCCGATGTTCAGGTTTATCAGTTGGGACGAAAAGTCGATGTAGCGCTTGCCATTGGAATCCCAATAATAGACCCCTTCACCCCGGACCATAGGGATGGGATCGACCGTGGATTGAACGGACCAGGAGAACAGCGTATAGTCCCGGCTCAACCCGATAATCTCAGCAGCGTCCATGGTTTCGGCTCCTTTTGGAGAAAAGATATGCCTGGACGGGAACCCGCCAGCTCCCATCCAGGTTCCAGCCTACATCAGATCTCACTGCCCGGCCAGGATCCGGGCCCGCCAGGCCAGCCCTCAGGCAAACTTGAGGCCGTAGCCAGCCAGCTCTCCTTTGACCCTACCGTAGAGGTCGACGTATTCCTGGCAGGGCTCGATGGAACCCCAGTCGTGGCTCTCTTGGAAGGGCGTGCCCTTGGGTGGATCGAGCAGCCGGTCCTCGTACTTGGGCAGCAGCTTTCCGACAATCTCGTTGGCCTCCACCCGGCTCAGGCCAGCGGCAGCATGGGCCACCTCAGAGGCGAAACGAGGCTCCACCGGGCTGAGGTGATCGACGTTTCTGGCGGCGCCCACCCCGCCAAACTCGATGTTGCCCCCGGACACGACGCCGGTGATCATGCCGGTGGCGATCTCGTAAAAGTTCATCTCCGTCATCGGGCCCGCCGCACAGTAAGTATACCACAAATGCGGCATGTGATTGTTGCGGCTGATAGCCTGTGTGGCCAGGCTCTGCGTCCACAAAAGCTGCTGGTTGCTGTTCCAGCCGCGCAGGTGCAAGGGGAAAGTGAGGTGGACGGATGCTCTCAGAACCAGGATGGAGTAGAGCAGGTAGGCCGTGCTGACCACGGCCACCCCCTCCGGCCCTCCGGCAAAGCCGCCCAGAATCGGCCCGCATTCCCCAATGAGCTGGCCGCCACGGGCAAGAATGTAGGCGACCTCGTTCAGCCGCTGGAACGACACCTTGAACTCGGCCGCAAAACCGACGACCCAGCAGTCGGAATCCCGCAACCCAAACTCGCTGCCCGTGATCTTGCCCGCATCGGTGACCGCCGTCGAGATGGAGTTCATGATCGGCAGGCCGGGCCGCTGGGCGCGGCGAAGCGCAGCGCGTCCAAGCTCGACGGCCCGGATGCAAGCCAGCAGTTCCAGGGGCGACCCTGCGCGCGTGGACATGCCATTGATGGTCGCCAGGTTCGGGCACGTGACCGAGTTCGGCCAGCGGATTGCGGCCGTAGCCCTCTACCAGGCGCACGTACACATCTTCGGTGCTGCACGTCGCCCCGCCTGCTCCCAAAAAGCACCAGGGTTCGACGCTGCTCTCTGGTTTCCGGCCCAGCATCGCCTTGCGGTCCCGCCCCTCCCCGAACACCGGCGCCCTGGGCGCGTCCCGCAGTCCCTCCAGCAGTTCCTCTTTGGTGAAGCGTATGACCCGGCTCGTGTCCGTGCAGTAGCAACCCGTTTCCGCGCACAGCTCCAGCGCCGCCTGGAACAGGTCGTCGGCGAGCTGGTCGTCGTTTGGCACGGAAGTCCCGGGGTCGAAGCGGATGCCATACTTTTTGACCACCTGCCGCAGCTTGGGGACCACGACCTTCATGTCAAAGTCCCGCTCCGAGTAATAGGGACCGTTCAACGCCCGCCTGATCACCTCAAAGAAGTCTATCATCTCTCCTCCTCTACTTGAACCTCAGGCCATAGCCGGCGAGTTCGTCCTTGATCTGTCCATAAAGGTCCAGGTATTCCTGGCGCGGCTCGATGGAGTCCCAGTCATAGCATTCGGGAAACTTCCTGCCTTTGGGCGGGCTGGGCAGCCTGTCCCGGTATTTGGGCACCAGCTTCTTGACCATTTCATTCGCCTCGGCGCGGCTCAGGCCTGCTGTGGCGTGGGCGACCTCCGAGGCGAACCTGGGCTCCAGGGGGGTGAAGGTATCGAGGCTGATCGCCTTGGCCACGCCGCCAAACTCGATGTGGCCACCAGAGGCCACCCGCCCTATCTGGGTGGCAGCGATCTCGTAGAAGCACATGTCGGTCATCGGTCCCGCGGCCAGGTAAGTGAGGTTCAGCATCGGCAGGTGGCTGTTGCGGCAGATGGCCTGCGTGCTGACATTGATGGGCCACATGATCTCCCAACTGGTGTTGCAGCCATATCGAAAGTCCATGGGAAAGGTCAGGTGCGCGGAAGCCCGGAGCACCAGGATCACCAGCAGGTGATAGGCCACGTTGCTCACCGCCACACCCTCGGGACCGCCCGCATAGCCGCCCATGATCTCACCGGTCTCACCAACGATCTGCCCTCCCCGGGCAGTGACGTAGGCGACCTCGTTCAGCCGCTCGAAGGGTACCTGGAGCGGGGAGGTGAAACCGATGACCCAGCCATCGCTGTCCCGCAGGCCAAACGCGCTCCCCGTGATCTTGCCGGCCGCGGTGACCGCCGTGGCGATGGAGTTCATAATCGGCAAGCCGGGCCGCTGTGCCCGCCGCAACGCGGCTCGGCCCAGCTCGACGGAGCGGATGCAGGCCAGCATCTCCAGGGGTGAGCCGGCCACCACCTCCATGCCGTTGATCATGGTCAGCGTGGGACAGGTCACCGAATTGATCAGCGGGTTGCGCCCATAGCCTTCAACCAGGCGGACGTACACCTCCTCGCTGGATGAGATGCCACCGCCCGCCCCCAGAAAGCAGTAGGGGGGATCGGCGCTCTCCGGCCTTCGGGCCGGCATGGCTTTCCTGTCACGTCCCTCTCCGAACACCGGGCTGGCAGGTGCGTCCCTCAAAGCCTCGCGGAGCTCTTCTTTTGTGAAGCGAATGATGCGGGAAGTGTCCTTACAGTAGCAGCCGACTTCCGCGCACAGCTCCAGGCCGGCCTCCCACACGGCATCCGCCAGGTCATCGTCGCCGGGCACCGGCGTTTCGGGATCGTAGCGGATGTTGTACTTTTTGATCAGCTCCCTCAGTTTGGGCACCAGGATCTTGATGGCAAAGTCCTGCTCAGTGGAGTAGGGACCGTCCAGCGCGCGCCTGATGATCTCAAAAAAGTCGATCATTTGCTCTCTCCTTTGCTAGCGGTCCACGAGTTTGAGGGCCAATGTCACCGCCCCGCTGGCTGTCTCAGCGTAGCCGTCGGCGCCGATCTTGTCGGCCCATTCCTGGGTTACTGGCGCGCCGCCCACCATGACGGCATACGTTTCTCGCTCGCCCACGTCTCGAAGCAGGTTGATGACATCCCGCTGTCCAGGCATCGTCGAGGTCATCAGGGCGGATATGGCAATGATGTCAACCTTGCGCTTTCTCGCCTCCTCCAGGAACGTGGTCGCGGCCACATCCTCGCCCAAGTCGTACACCCTGAAGCCGGCCAGCTTGAACAGCATGGTCAAGATATTCTTCCCGATGGTGTGAATATCGCCCTTGGCCGTTCCGATGAGGACGGTTCCGGGCACGCCAGCGTCCTGCCCCGCGGCGGCCATCGCCGGCTCCAGCACCTCCATGACCCCGTTGCCGGCCTCGGCAGCCATGATCATCTCTGGCAAAAAGACCTCGAGGCGTTCGAATTGCTCGCCGACAATGCGCAGACCATCGCGCAATCCCGTCTCCACGGCCTCCATGGGCGAGATTCCGGCATCCAGACAGCGCTGAGCCGCCTGCCTGGCGCCCTCCTCGTCGCCCTCAATGACGGCCCGTTGGAGCGCTAGCAGTAGATCACTTTTGTTGGTCATTGTGAGATTCTCCTTTCATTGAGTTCCATCTTTATGAATGTCTTCCTGGTACAGCACCCTGGCGTACACCAGGCACGTCTCACAGGCTGGTCATGCTGCCATTCGCCCGGCGGCATGGACTGCAAGCCCCCGCGCGGCATCAAAAAGCCCAAGGAGGAAACCAAAAGAGGATGTCGAACCGGCGTCTCGCACAGATGGACAACTGGCAGGCCCAAGCCCAGAACCCGATAGGCCAAGCCCTTCGGCCACGACCAGCCTATCACGGCAGCCAGATCCAGGGCCGGCAGTCCGTCCGCGTTTGCGCCCCGACCTGGATTCTAGCACAGCTCCAGGGTCTTGTCAACGAAGCCAAGGCCGCGCTTGCCTGCGACCCGCCGTTCGAACCGCGTGACGATCGTCTGGTACACCAGCCACCGGCCACCCAGGTAGGCCCCCAAGAGTGCCAGGCCCATCGCGGTCGAGTGGGAGAAGCCGATAAAGGCCCGCCGGCCGGGAACCTGGAACCATAGTTCTTTGCGGTAGCTCTTCATATGAAAACCTCGCGATTTCGGATTTGTGAAAGACATAGTTGTTTGGCCATCAACCTTGTCCAGCCACACCCTTGAGCCCTATTATATCCACAAAACCAAGCTGGGGCAAGTAGTGGTTTTCGGGCTGGGCCGTGTGCACAATCGTATCCTCGCGTTCAGTCTCTCGTTGTTTCATTGGGAGCTGTCGTAGTGCAGTATACTCGTGTACTATCATCTGGCGTATCGATTTCGGTGGGAAAGCCGCCAACCTGACCTGTCATTCCCGCATGTTCTTGGCGGGAATCCATGCCACCAGCAACGGTCACCGCCGCAGAGTGAATGTCCACCAAGACCATGCGGGCATGATAGGGCTGCCCGTTGGTGCCCGCCAGGACCACGCGGGCAGTCATCCGTTGACCCTAGCTCGCGGTAACGACGCCGGGTGAGCTTCCACCGACTTGTACACACCGTCCAAAAGCCTCGCGGCTCTAGCCAGCCGGAGGCACGACCGAGGCGACAATGGCGCGCGTAGCACCTCCATCTGACCATGGTAGCCCATCTGCCGCTCGACGCTGAGGATACTCCATGCTGCTCGTGCCCCCCGTACCACCAAAAGCCATCGTGCGCGGTCCCTGCTTTGTGACCTCTGCGCCTCCGCGGTGCAGTCTGCCCCTGGAGCAGGTACTGGGCACTTGTGGGCAATCATCAACGGATCGAGAATTGCAGGAACAGGCGATATAGGGTAAAATGTAGCATCAATCCTGTACACTTTTTGGACTACTGGAGGTGCTATGTCTTTGATTGGGGTCCGCGACCTGAGACAACAGGCCAGTGAGGTGCTCCGCCGGGTGCGCGAAGAGAGCGCCGAGTACGTGATCACCTATCAGGGCCGGCCGGTCGCCATCCTCCTGCCCCTGGACGCCGAGCAAGCCGAGAAGGAGATGGTTCAGGCCGGCAAAAAGGCCGTTCTCGACAATTGGGATCGTTACGAACTACTGGCCCAGGAACTTCGCCAGGATTGGCCGGCGGAGCTCTCGACCCAGGACCTGATCGACGCCGTCCGGCGCTAGGGCCACAGCCATGTACACCCTCGATGCCAGCGTCCACGTCAGCGCCCTGAATCCCTACGAGCCCGAGTCCGGCGCCAGTCAGGCCCTGCTGCGCCTGCTTCACCAGCGCCAGATCCCGCTCTTCTGCCCGACCCTGCTGCCTGTCGAAGTGGCCGCTGCGATCGCCCGCAGGATGGACGATCCCCATCGGGCCGTGGCCCTGGCCGCCCTCATCCGCAGTTGGCCCCACCAAACCCTGCTGCCCCTCGACGGCGCCCTGGCGGATTGCGCCATCGCGCTGGCAGCCGGCTTGCGGCTGCGAGGCGCCGACGCGGTCTATGCCGCCGTAGCCCAGCAGGCCGGTTCCACCCTGATCACCCTCGACCGCCAGCAGTTGGAGCGGCTCCGCCCGAGGTGAGGACCGTGCGGCCGGCCGATCTGCTGGAAGAGTTGGAGCATGGCCTGATCCGGTGAAAGGCGATGTTGCTCCGCCCAGACCGTCTTCGTAGCTCATAGGCAAGCTAGCTCGAACAACCAGAGAAACAGCATGACCAAACTCGAAGACCTGAAACCGGGCATCAAAGTCAAGGGCATCCTCCCCCAGCAGGCTGTCTCCGTTGTCGACGTCAAATGGCACGGCTCCACCGCCGTCGAGCTCTTCTACAAGCGCGCCGATGGACAGCCCGGCACCCAGCTGCTCTTCCGCAGCGACGAAGCCAACCTGGAGATCGTCGCAGACCGCAAGCGCACCTGGCGCTTCAACGCCGATGGCGACACTGTTCCGCCTGGTGGCCGAGGCCTACCGCATCCACCTGGCCCACCTCTTCGATCCGGTGCTGGCCGTCCACACCTCGCTGATCGAGCCGCTGCCCCACCAGATCACCGGCGTCTACGGCGAGATGCTGCCCCGCCAGCCGCTGCGCTTCCTGCTGGCCGACGACCCCGGCGCCGGCAAGACGATCATGGCCGGCCTGCTCATCAAGGAGCTGATGGTCCGCGGCGACGTGCAGCGCTGCCTGATCTGCGTGCCCGGCAACCTGGCCGACCAGTGGCAGGACGAACTGTGGTTCAAGTTCCAGCTGCGCTTCGACATCCTGACCCGCGAGACCTATCGAGGCCGCCGTCAGCGGCAACCCCTTCCTGGAGAAGGACCGGGTCATCGTCCGCCTGGACCAGGTCGCCCGCGACGAGAGCCTGCAGGAGCAAGCTGCGCCGCACCGACTGGGACCTGGTCATCGTCGACGAGGCGCACAAGATGTCGGCCCACTTCTGGGGCGGCGAGCTGGAGGAGACCAAGCGCTACAAGCTGGGCGAGCTGCTGAGCGGCATCACGCCGCCACTTCCTGCTGATGACGGCCACGCCCCACAACGGCAAGGAGGAGGACTTCCAGCTCTTCCTGGCGCTGCTCGACCCGGACCGCTTTGAGGGGCGCTTCCGCGAGGGCGTGCACCAGGTCGACATCTCGGACATGATGCGGCGCATGGTCAAGGAGGACCTGCGTCCGCTTCGACGGCCGCCCGCTCTTCCCCGAGCGCCGGGCCTACACCGTCAGCTATCCGCTCTCGCCCGGCGAGAAGGCAGCTCTACGACGCGGTCACCGACTACGTGCGCGACGAGTTCAACCGGGCCGACCAGCTCGTCGACGACAAGCGGCGAGGGCACGGTCGGCTTTGCCCTGACCATCCTCCAGCGCCGGCTGGCCTCCTCGCCGGAGGCGATCTACCAGTCGCTGCGGCGCCGCCGCGAGCGGCTGGAGAAGCGCCTGGCCGAGGTCAAAGCCGGCCAGCGGCAGCCGCAGACGTCGCCGAGCGACGAGATCGCGCTACTACGACGAGGACGACCTGGACGACCTGGACGACGCCCCGGCCGAGGAGGTGGAGGCCATCGAAGAAGCAGGTCATGGACAGCGCCACCGCCGCGCTGACCATCGCCGAGCTGGAGGCCGAGATCGAGACCCTGCACGGCGCTGGAGACGATGGCCTACCGCGTGCGGCAGCAGCGGCACCGACCGCAAGTGGGAGGAGCTGGCGACCATCCTCCAGGACGACGAGCTGATGTTCGACGAGCACGGGCGGCGGCGCAAGCTGGTGATCTTCACCGAGCACCGCGACACGCTGCAACTACCTCGTGGAGCGCATCAGCACCCTGTTTGGCCGCGACGACATGATGGTCACACATCCACGGCAGCGTGCCCCGCGAGGAGCGCCGCGCCATCGAGGACCGCTTCCGCAACGACCCGGACGTCTACTTCCTGCTGGCCACCGACGCCGCCGGCGAGGGCATCAACCTGCAGCGCGCGCACCTGATGATCAACTACGACCTGCCCTGGAACCCCAACCGCCTGGAGCAGCGCTTTGGCCGCATCCACCGCATCGGCCAGACCGAGGTCTGCCACCTGTGGAACCTGGTCGCCGGCGAGACGCGCGAGGGCTATGTCTACGCGCGGCTGCTGCACAAGCTGGAGACCGAGAGCGCAGGCGCTGGAGGGCAAGGTCTTCGACGTGCTGGGCGCGCTCTTCGAGCAGCACGCCGCTGCGCAAGCTGCTGGTCGAGGCCATCCGCTACGGCGACCAGCCCGAGGTGCGCGCCCGGCTGGAGCAGGCGGTCGACAACGCCGTCGACCGCGGAGCACGTGCGCGAGCTGCTGGAGAGCCGCGTCCCTGGTCGCCGACAGCATGGACACCACCGCAGATCGATGCGCATCCGCGAGGAGATGGAGCGCTACGCCGCCCGGCGCCTGCAGCCCCACTACATCAAGTCCTTCTTCATGCAGGCCTTCGAGACGCCTGGGCGGCGCCATCAGCGAGCGCGAGCCGGGCCGCTACCGCATCAGCTACGTGCCGGCGCGCATCCGCAACCGGGCCAAGGAGCTGGGCACGGCGGTGCCGGTGTGGGAAACGTACGACCGCGTCTGCTTCGACAAGGAGCTGATGAACCAGGCCGGGCCTGCCCCAGGCCGATTTCATCTGCCCCGGCCATCCGCTGCTGGATACCGTCATCGACCTGGTGCTGGACCGGCACCGCGAGCTGCTGCGCTCCGGCGCGGTGCTGGTCGACCCGACCGACCCCGGCACCTCGCCGCGCGTCCTCTTCTTCCTGGAGCAGAACATCCAGCGATGCGCGCAGCCGGGCAGCGACGGCGACTCGCAGCGCTGCATCTCCCGCGAGGTCCATTTTGTCGAGATCGACGAGGCGGGCAGCGTCCGCGGCCGGCGGCTACGCGCCCTACCTCGACTATCGAGCCCGCCACGGCAGAGGAGCTGGCGCAGATCGCAGCCGCTGCTGGCCGCCGACTGGCTGGCCGGCGAGGGGCTGGAGGGCCAGGTGGTGGGCTATGCCATCGGAGAACCTGGTCCCGCGCCACCTGGACCGCGTGCGCGAGGCGCCGCGAGGAGCAGATCGACAAGACCCTGGCCGCCGTGCACGAGCGCCTGACCAAAGAGATCAACTACTGGGACCGCCAGGCCGACCGATGCTGCGCGAGCAGGAGAAGGCCGGCAAGGCCAACGCCGCGCTCAACGCGCCCGGGCCCAGCAGCGCGCCGACGAACTGGCCGCCCGCCTGGAGCGGCGCACCCGGGAGCTGGACCTGGAGCGGCAGATCTCGGCCACACCGCCGGTGGTGATCGGCGGAGCCGTCGTGATCCCGATCGGGCTGCTGCTGGGTGAGCGCACGCCGCCGGAGCTGATCGACACGGCGCATCACCGAGGCCATCGCCATGCAGGCCGTGATGCAGGCCGAGACCGACCTGGGCAACCACCCCCGCGATGTGAGCAAGGACAACCTGGGCTACGACATCGAGAGCCTCGACCCGCGGACCGGCCGGCTGCGCTTCATCGAGGTCAAGGGCCGGCGCGCTGGGGCCGAGACGGTGACCGTCACCCGCAACGAGATCCTGACCGGTATCAACAGCCCGGAGCAGTACATCCTGGCCATCGTCGAGGTGGAAGACGGACAAGCCCAAGAGCCGCGCTACGTGCAGCAACCTTTCGGCAAGGAACCGGATTTCGGGGTGACCAGTGTGAACTATGAGCTGGGCGAGCTGCTGGCGCGGAGCACGGTGGCGACGTGATTTCCTACCCCGTCATCGCGAGGAGCGTCAGCGACGAAGCGATCCCCAGTTGCGCAATTGGAGACCACTTCGCTGGCACTCGCGATGACGACTTTGCCATAGTGCTGAGCACCCCTACTTGATCCGCTGGACAAGGCTCTAAAACTATAGTACAATGCATGGTAGAATATGTATTACAGTTCATAGCGCATCTTTGTAAGCGAGGTGACCATGCAGAAGATCATTGGCGTGACCGAACTACAGCGCCGCTTCCGCTCTATTTTCGACGAGGTGGCCAAGGAGCGCGTCCCCTACGTCCTGACCCGGGGCAGCCGGCCCGAAGCAGCGCTCATCCCCTACGACGAGTACTTGCGCTTCGAGGCACTGAGGGAGCAGGACCTGTTGGCCCGTTTTGACCAATTGGTGGCCCGGATGGCGGAACAAAGCGCGGCTATCAGCGAGGAAGAGGTGGCCGCCGACGTGGCCGCCGCCCGGGCTGAACTGGCGAACTGATGCGGGCCGTCGTCGACACCAACGTCCTGGTGCGGTCCGTCATCCGGCCTCAGGGCACGGTGGGCCCGGTGCTGCTGCGCCTCCGCCATGGCGAGTACACCCTGCTCTATGCCCGCTCGCTCCTGGAAGAACTGATCGACGTCCTCAACCGGCCGCGTATTCGCCAAAAGTACGGCCTGTCCGGCCAGGATATCCAGACCATCCTCGGCCTTATACTCCTGCGCGGGGAGGAGGTCACACCAGTGGAGTGCATCACGGCTTGCCGTGACCCCAAGGACGACAAGTTCCTGGAAGTGGCCGTGGCCGGCCGGGCCGACGCCATCGTCAGTGGAGACCAGGATCTGCTGGTGCTGCATCCCTATGAAGGCATCCCCATCATCCCACCGCGCCTTTTCCTGCGGATGCTGGATCAGCAGGAGCAGTGATACAACAAAGGAAAACTGCATGACCTACCGCAAAAAACTGATCGAAGTCGCCCTGCCCCTGGAAGCCATCAACGAGGCCAGCGCCCGCGAGAAATCCATCCGCCACGGCCACCCCAGCACGCTGCACCTGTGGTGGGCGCGCCGGCCCCTGGCCGCCTGCCGCGCCGTGATCTTCACCTCGCTGGTGGACGACCCCGACGACCCCGACGCCCCGCCCGAGTTCGTCGAGGCCTGCCGCAAGCTGCCGCGGGGCAAGAACGCCGCCGAGAACGACACGCCGCGCCAGCGCCTGTTCGACTTCATCGAGACGCCTGGTCCAGTGGGAGAGCACCACCGACGAGCAGGTGCTGGAGACCGCCCGCGAGCTGATCCGGCTGGCGACGGACGGCAACCCGCCGCCGCTGCTGGACCCCTTTGCCGGGGGCGGCAGCATCCCGCTGGAGGCGCAGCGCCTGGGGCTGGAGGCCCACGCCAGCGACCTGAACCCGGTGGCGGTGATGATCAACAAGGCGCTGATCGAGATCCCGCCCAAGTTTGCCGAACATGCCGCCGGTGAACCCCCGCGACCGGGAGAAGATGGGCAGCGGCACGCGGCTGGAAGGGCGCGGCAGGCCTGGCCGCCGACGTGCGCTACTACGGCGAGTGGATGCGCGACCGCGCCTGGGAGCGCATTGGGCACTCTGTACCCGAGACTGCAACGGCGAGACGGTGATCGCCTGGCTGTGGGCGCGCACGGTGAAGTGCCCCAACCCGGCCTGCGGCGCGCAGATGCCGCTGGTGCAGCTCCTTTGACTGAGCAAGAAGAAAGGGCAGACGGGCGTGGGTGGAACCGCATGATCGACCAGACCGCCAAGACCGTGCGTTTACGTGGTCAAGACAGGGCAAGGGCAAAGCGCCCAGAAGGCACCCAAAGTGGGCCGTGGTGCGAAGTTCCGCTGTCTGGTGTGCGGCGACCGGTGCCCTATGACCACATCGCGAGACGAGAGGCGAATAGCTGGAGCGCATGGGAGCGCCAGTTGATGGCGATTGTGACCGAGGGCAGCAAGTCGGACGCAGCTACTACGCAGCCGACACCCGAACACGAGCAGATTGCCGCAAGCGCAATACCAGCATGGCACCCGGACCAAGCTGGCCAAGACGCCTGCGGATTTCGTGTCCAGATGTATGGCATGACCAGACATCGCTGACCTCTTCACCCCACGCCAGCTCGTCGCCCTGACCACCTTCAGCGATCTGGTGGCCGAGGCCCGCGAGCAAATCCACGCCGACGCCGTTGCAGCCGGCCTGCCCGATGACGACGTTCCCTTGCGCGAGGGCGGCGCCGGCGCCCGGGCCTACGCCGAGGCAGTGAGTGTGTATCTTGGCGTTTGCTGTGGATCAGCAGTGCAGACTACTGGTCAATGCTCTGGCCAGTTGGGGCAACGAGATTCATCGTGCAAGCACTTTTGCACGACAGGCACTGCCAATGATTTGGGATTATGCTGAGGCAAATCCATTTAGCTGATTCGACGGGGAACTGGCTTGGCAGCCATCGACTGGATTGCAAGAGCGCTTGAGATGTCTGCATGCCACGGTCGACGGGATATGCAGTATCAAGCGTGATGCCACGCAACTCGAGTTCTGACAGGCAGTTCGTTATATCAACCGATCCACCGTACTACGACAATATCGGCTATGCGGATCTATCTGACTTCTTCTATGTTTGGCTGCGTCGAAGTCTGCAGGATGTCTATCCAGACATCTTCAGCACTTGCTGGTTCCAAAAGAACCGGAACTGATTGCCTCTCCGTATCGCTTCGGCGGCGACAGAGACGCAGCAAATGAGCATTTCGAGACAGGGCTTGACGAAGCTTTTCGCAGATATGCGCAGATCATGCTCAGCCGAGACTATCCCTTGACGGTCTACTATGCATTCAAGCAGTCCGAAGATCGATACGCTGAAGGAAGGACACGTGCAGCAGTACTGGCTGGGAAACGATGCTGAAGGGCTTAATTCGAGCCGGGTTTTCAATCATTGGTACTGGCCAATGCGCACCGAGAGACTCGGGCGCATCATGGAGCATTGGCACAAATGCTCTCGCCTCCTCCATTGTCCTGGTCTGCCGCCCGCGCCCTGACGACGCGCCGATGACCTCCCGCCGCGAGTTCGTCAACGCCCTGCGCCGCGAACTGCCCGCTGCCCTGCGCGAGATGCAGTCGGGCAACATCGCCCCGGTCGACCTGGCCCAGGCCACCATCGGCCCCGGCATGGCCGTCTACAGCCGCTACAGCAAGGTGCTGGAGCCCAACGGCGACCGGCTCACCGTGCGCACCGCCCTGCAGCTCATCAACCACGAGCTGGACGCCTACCTGGCCGAGCAGGAGGGCGACATCGACGCGGACTCGCGCTTTGCCGTGGCCTGGTTCGAGCAGTTCGGCTTCCAGCGAAGGCCCCTTCGGCCAGGCCGACGTGCTGGCCCGGGCCAAGAACACCAGCGTCGACGGCCTGGCCCACGCCGGCGTGCTGCGACTCGGGGGCGGGCAAGGTGCAGCTTCTACCGCTGGTCGGAGCTGGACCCCGGCTGGGACCCAGCCACGGACAGGCGCCTCACCGTCTGGGAGGCCGTCCACCACCTGATCGAGCGGCTCAACGTCCACGGCGAGGAGGGCGCGGCCATGCTGCTGGCCAAGATGCCCTCCGACCTGGCGGCCGAGGCGCGGCAGCTCGCCTACCGGCTCTACAGCATCTGCGAGCGCAAGGGCTGGGCCGAGCACGCCCGGGACTACAACGCGCTGGTCATCTCCTGGGGCGCCAGCCAGGAGCAGGCGCGGGAGTTCAAGGAGCAGTACCAGCAGGGGAGGCTGTCTCTAACGTCATTGCGAGCGGAGGCTTCCAGACGTCATTGCGAGGAGCGTCAGCGACGAAGCAATCCCCAACTACTCCAGTGGAGACTGCTTCGGCCCCAAAGCGGGCCTCGCAGTGACAGGATCGATGGGGACCCAGGACATGCTCGGGACAGGCTGTCACTGCGTTCCTCGCGATGACAGGCGTGAGAGGGGGCTGGTGACCAAGCAGTATTTTGTGTACATCATGACCAACAAGCACAACCGGGTGCTGTATACCGGCGTGACCAATGATCTCAGGAGACGGGCATACGAGCATCGGACCGGGCGCGGGGGTGGGTTCACGAGCCGGTACAATGCGACGAAACTGGTGTACTACGAGGTCTGTGAGGATCCGCGATCTGCCATCGCCAGAGAGAAGCAGATCAAGGCGGGCTCCAGGCAGAAGAAGCTGGACCTGATCGAAGGGATGAATCCGGAGTGGGAAGATCTGTATCCCGGTCTGTAGGGCAGGATCTCTTCGAGAATCAGCAGCGGCAGTTCGCCCGAGCGAGCCTCGAAATCACAAGGCACCTGTCACTGCGAGCGCTAGCGAAGCAGTCTCCAGCTACATAGTTGGGGATCGCTTCGTCGCTGGCGCTCCTCGCGATGACAGGCTGGGAGGGAGTTAGATGGCACTCAGCAACAGAGAACGGGTCGGACGGATCCTGGAGGCACTGAAAGAGGGCCTGGGGCCTTTCATCATGCGCGAGTACCGCCAGCGCTATACCGCAAACGACTATACCAACGAGATGGACATGGTCCTAAGCACCGGAGCCTACCCGGGCCTTCCCGATGATGCCTGGTCCGACGATGCCGCCCTGCTGGCGGCGCTGGACACCCACGCCTGCCTGCACCTGATGTGGCGGCGCTGGAACGAGGTCTTCCAGGACAAGCTGGGCCACGTGGGCCGCTCCTACGTCAGCGAGATGATCGAGGCCCGCAACAACTGGGCGCACCAGAGCGCCTTCTCCAACGACGAGGCCTATCGCGTCGCCGACACCGCCGCCCGCCTGCTCAAGATGGTCAGCGCCGCGCCGGAAGCGGCCCGCGTCGACGAGATCGGCCGCGAGCTGCTGCGCCAGCGCTTCGAGGCCGAGGCCGAGAAGGCAAGAAAGGAGACCGTCGTCCAGGCCGAGACGCAGATCACCACGCCTGGCCGGGCTCAAGCCCTGGCGCGAGGTGGTCCAGCCCCATCCCGACGTGGCCAGCGGGCGCTACATCCAGGCCGAGTTCGCCGCCGACCTCTCCCAGGTGCTGGCCGGCACCGCCGAGGCCGGAGTACCAGGACCCGCTCGAGTTCTTCCGCCGCACCTACCTCACCGAGGGCCTGCTGGCCCTGCTGGTGACCGGCGTCAAGCGCCTCACCGCCCAGGGCGGCGACCCGGTGGTCCAGCTCCAGACCGCCTTTGGCGGCGGCAAGACCCACAGCATGCTGGCCCTCTACCACCTCTGCGGCGGCAAGATCCGGCTGGGCGATTTCCCCGGCGGCGAGCGGATGGCCGCAGAGATCGGCGACGTCGACCTGCCGGAGGCCAACATCGCCGTGCTGGTCGGCACGGCCCTCGACCCGTCCCGGCCGCGCGAGTACCCCGACGCCACCGTCCACACCCTGTGGGGCGAGACTGGCCTACCAGCTCGGCGGGCGCGAAGGGCTACCAGATGGTCGAGCAGGCCGACCTCAAGGGCGTCAGCCCCGGCTCCAACACCCTGCAGCGAGCTGCTCTTCCAATTCGGCCCGTGCCTGATCATCATCGACGAACTGGTGGCCTACGCCCGCAACCTGTACAGCGTGGAGCGGCTGCCGGCCGGCTCCTTCGAGTCGATCATGACCTTCATGCAGTCGCTCACCGAGGCGGTCAAGCGCTCGGACGAGTCGATGCTGCTCGATCTCGCTGCCCGAGTCGGACATCGAGATCGGCGGCGAGGCGGGGCGCGCCGTGCTGGAGACCCTCTCCCACGTCGTCGGACGCATCGAGTCGGTCTGGAAGCCGGTCACCGCCACCGAGAGCTTTGAGATCGTGCGCCGCCGCCTGTTCGCCACCGAGGTCGACTATGCCGCCCGCGACGCCGTCGTCAACGCCTTTGGCGACATGTACCGCAACGCCGCCGGCGAGTTCCCCTCCGGCGTGGCCGAGCGGGACTATCTGGACCGGATGCAGCGCCGCCTATCCCATCCACCCCGAGCTGTTCGACCGGCTCTACCAGGACTGGTCCACCCTGGAGCGCTTCCAGCGCACCCGCGGCGTGCTGCGGCTGATGGCCGCCGTCATCCACCAGCTCTGGACGCGGGGCGATCCAGTCGCTGCTGATCATGCCCGGCACGCTGCCGCTGGACACCACGCCCGGTGCGCAACGAGCTGCTGCGCTACCTGCCCGATACCTGGGCTGCCGTCTTCGACACCGACATCGACGGGCCAGAATCGCGCCCCTTTGCCATCGACGGCCACGTGCCCGGCCCTGGGCAAGCTACAGCGCGGCCCGGCGCGTGGCGCGCACCATCTTCGTCGGCAGCGCGCCCTCGGTGGCCGAGCAGCGCGTCCGCGGCCTGGAAGAGATCCGCATCCGCCTGGGCTGCGCCCAACCCGGCGAGCCGGCCGCCGTCTTTGGCGATGCCCTGCGCCGCATGAGCGGCCAGCTCACCTACCTCTACACCGACGGCAGCCGCTACTGGTACGACACCCGGCCCACCGTCAACAAGCTGGCCCGCGACCGCGCCCAGAGCTATCGCCAAGAAGAGGTGGACGCCGAGATCGTGGACCGGCTGCGAGCTGTGCCCAAGAACCGGGACTTTGCCGCCTTTCACGTTGCCCCGCCCGAAACCTCCGACGTGGTGGACGAGGATCGGGCCAGGGTCGTCGTCCTGCATCCCGAATTCACCCACAAGCGCACGACCGGCGAGACAGAGGCGGTGCAAGCAGGCCCGGCGCTTCCTGGAGAGCCGCGGGAACGCGCAGCGCCTCTACAAGAACATGCTGATCTTCATCGCCGCCGACGAGAACGACGCCGAGGCCCTGCAACTCGGCTGTCCGCGATTTTCTGGCCTGGCGGTCCATCCACGATGAGCGCGACGAACTGAACCTGGACGCCCAGCAGCGCCGGCAGGTGACGACCAGCCTGGAAAAGGCCGATGAGACGGTGGATCTGCGGCTCCGGGCGGCCTATAGCTGGCTGCTGGTGCCGGTCCAGCCGGAGCCGCTGGGACCCATCGAGTTCCAGGCCAGCCGCATCAGCGGCGACGACAACTTTTACGACCGGGCCGCCCGCCGGCTGCGCAACGACGGCCTGCTGATCTACGAGTGGTCGCCCGACATCCTGCGCATGGAGCTGGACCGCTACATCTGGAGCGAGGAGCGCGGCTGGGAGGTCGGGCTGAAGCAGCTCTGGGAATACCTGGCCCAGTACTGCTACCTGCCGCGCCTGTTCGACCAGCGAGGTGCTGGTCAACGCCGTCAGGGACGGCGTGGGCCGCCTGGACGCGCCCTTCGCCTACGCCACGGGCAAGAGCGAAGAGGGCTACCACACCGGGGTCGTACTCCGCAGCCTGGGTACCGTCTACTTTGACGACCGGAGCCTGCTGGTCCATCCGGATCACGTGGTCGAGCCACCCGAGGTCAAGCCTGTCGTCGGAGCCTGGCCAGGGTACGGACGGTCCCTGGCCCAGGCAGAACGCCACCAGTGCACGAACCCGAGCCCCGAGAGAAAGTGATGACCCGCTACTACGGCCGCGTCGCCATCGACCCCCAGCGCGCGAACCAGGACATGGGTCTCATCGTCGAGGAGGTGGTCGAGCGCCTTACCAGCCAGCTTGGCTGCGAGGTCGAGATCAGCGTCGAGATCGAGGCCAAGCGGCCGGACGGCTTTGAGGAGAGCACCATCCGCACCGTCAGCGAGAACAGCCGCACGCTCAAGTTTGAGGGTTTTGGCTTTGAGGAGCGGTAGACCAAGCTCCCCTACGCGCCAGCTATCAGCAAAGATCGTGCATTCCTCCAGTCAGCAAGGAGCGAGTGGTTCGTGATAAAGCAGTCTGTATGCCCTGAATGCGAAGCATTGAATCGATGGCAGAACCTGTACTGCACGCGTTGCGGTGCGTCCATGCACGGCGCGGTCATTGTCCAGGAAGCCTCCAAATCCACAGAGGAGGATACTCCCCGGATGCGCGTACCGGGCTGGTTAAAATGGCTGCTTCTGGGGCTGCTATTGCCAGTTGTGTTTATCGCAGGCTCCCGCTTGTTAGATCAGGGGGTACTCACCGGTTCCTCGGAACCACCCCGTCCCATGGCACTTGATCCCACCCATTTACTCTGTGGCATCTCCATCGTTTTGGTCTTTGCCATCCCCCTACTTCTGATTGTCCTGCTTCTGCCTCCTTTGCTGCACAGAGATCGACTCAATCAGCGCGCCCAGCGCGACTACCGCGAAGCAAGGGGTACTTACCACCTGAACCAGCTCCGGCAGTCGCTCACATCTCTGGACGCCAAGTTGGAAAAGCTTGGGCAGCAAGAATCGCAGTTGAATGCAAAAATCCACTCATTGCATCAGCAGCGTCAGCAAGAGCTTCTGCGCGCCCTGAATCGCCACGTTGCACAAGCTTACCTGACCGACATTGACGGGATCGGGCCCAAACTGCGCGACCGTATCCTGCAGGAGTGCTTTTCTGGAACGCTCGACAGTCTGTTGGTGGCCTACTGTGTACAAGGCGTTGGAGAAAAGCGAGCGCTAGATATCCGCGTCTGGGTCCAAAAGTGGAAGCAGCAACTGCCAGAGCTTGCCATGACAGACTTCCCAGGCAAAAGGAGAATTGTGGCCAGCTACGAACAGAAGCTGCAGGCTAGCAGGGGTACACTGGAGTCTGTCCAGAAAAAGTCCCGCTCGCTGCAACGCCTCAGGAAACTGGCTGTGGCCGAGCAAGAGCGCCTGGCAGGTGTGACAGTGTCACATTTCAGGCAAGCCTACAACCGGAACTCGGATAGCTCCGAAGTCATTGATCACTACTTGCAAGGCGTCTTTGCAGAGTGGGCGCCGATGCCCGCATGGTTCAAGCAACTGATTGGGGAGTTTGGAGGCTGATATGCTGAGCGGTTTGCGCAACCGTTTCCGCAGGGTGCGGGTACAGGATCTACTGCTCGAATTCACCCTTGACCTCGACAAAGAAGACAAACATGTCGCAAAGGTCTACTCGATGGTAGACGGACAACGGGAGCAGGTCACCGATATCCGTGGCTTGTGGA
The DNA here is from genome assembly GCA_963700285.1 of uncultured Chloroflexia bacterium. Lineage (GTDB taxonomy): Bacteria > Chloroflexota > Anaerolineae > JAAYZQ01 > JAAYZQ01 > CAWANP01. The sequence goes on from CAVOXA010000015.1 coordinate 73,843, forward strand.
GCTACGGGTTCACGTTGGAGCATCCGACCGGACAGTACTCCATCAGCAGGGAGACCTGTGAGACGCTACTTGCCATGCGCTCCCTGAATCCCAACATCCAGCCGGATGGTAGCATGGTCTTTGATGTCTGTCCACCCGTGCTCCGCTACCTGAGGACTCGGGCCGCCATCGATGAAGCACTGACATCCAAAGAGTTAGAGATCGCAGAGAAACCACTGGAGCCAGCCTCTTTGGTAGACTTTGAACCCGGGAAGGGCCTCAAGGTCCGGTCCGGATTCCGCCAAGACGGAAAAGGTGACTTCATCGCCCGGGACAAGCTCGAGCTCACACCCGACAAAGGTTATGTACGAACTGGCAAATGCTTCTATCCTGTGGACCAGAACCTCAATCCCAAGATCAAGGAATGGATAGACAGAGTAGTCACGAATGTACCGCTCGATCGTATCCCAGAGTTCTTCAAGAGGGATCTCGTCCTTCTCAAGACTCAAATGAGTGCGGTGCTGACAGAGAGAGCGAACAGCATCCAAATCATCGATTCCCAGTTCTCACCGCGCGTGCGTGTCGAGTCGGACGAGCCAGGCTGGCTGGACTTTCAGGTGGACTATGTTGTGGGTGACTACGAACTGCCTGCTGACCTGATTCGCAGGGCAAAGCAAGAATACGTCCAGCCTGATGACCACACATGGGTCAGCTTGGACAGCCAAACCATTGCAGATACCGAGAAGCGCCTCCGCGAGTTGGGGGCACAACCGATCGCCGGAGGATTTCGTGTGCCGGTAACCCAGTTTGCATCCCTTGAGGAGTTTATTGAACAGATTGGGGGAATTCGCGAGGTCTCCGCAGACTATGCCCGTTTCCTCGAGCAAATCACGGACTTTCAGGCCGACGAGCACTTCCGGCTGCCAGCTGAGGTCGAGATCCGTTTGGTCTCCAGTGGCATTAACCTCCGCCCCTACCAGCGAGCCGGCATTCACTGGCTGAACTGGCTGGTCACGCATCATCTCCATGGTGTTCTTGCCGACGATATGGGCCTTGGAAAGACCATCCAGACCATCGCCACTATGGCTCAGCGCTATCGGGACGAAGATGCTGCACAACATAGTCTTGTTGTCTGTCCCAAGTCGGTGGTGCACTTCTGGGCTCGCGAGATACAGCGCTGCATTCCCAACGCGCTGGTCTACGAATATGTGGGCCCGTCGCGGAGCCGTGACCTGTGGAAGGCTGCCAAACCTATCATCTTCATCAGTACCTATGAGACTGTGGCCCGTGACATAGGGCTCATCCAGCCAGTCCCTTTCTTTTTCTTGGTCTTGGATGAAGCCACCAAAATCAAGAATCCGAATACGCAGCGGACGAAAGCTATCAAGCATCTAAATTCAGTACACAGGGTTGCCCTAAGTGGCACACCCATCGAGAATCGCCCCGCAGAGCTGTGGTCACTCTTTGATTTCCTCATGAAGGGGCATCTAGGAACCTATGGCAAGTTCATTCGCCTGTTTGAGAACCCCATCACGTCTGGTGACGATCGTGCGGCCCAACGACTCTCAAGGCGCATCCGGCCCTTTGTCCTCCGGCGACTGAAAGGACAGGTTGCAAAAGACCTCCCGGAAAAGATCGAGATGGACATCTGGTGCGAACTGACAAACGAGCAGAAATCCCTCTATGGCCAGATTCAGGATACCTACGCCGACCCCGTCCGCCAAGCGTTGGACGGAGGAGAGCAGGTGAGCTATGCTACCAGCATCCTTCCGGTGTTGACCAAGCTGAAGCAGGTGTGTGACCATCCCGCTCTGATCACCGGGGAAGTGAACCCCGTCGATGGCCGATCGGAAAAGCTAGACAGGGTTGTCAGGAAGGTCGAAGAAGTGAAGGGGCAAGGCGAACACATTGTACTCTTTAGTCATTTTCTTGCCACCCTGGACCTTCTCGAGATCGCATTCAAGCAAAGAGGTATCACCTACATCCGCCTCGATGGATCGACTGGGAATCGGCAGCAGCTCATCGATCATTTCAACAGGTCTCGGGTCGATGCTGCGCTCTGCAGCATTCAGGCGGTTGGTCACGGCATCAGTTTAACGGCAGCCAACCACGTCATCCATATTGACCGGTGGTGGAACCCTGCCGTCGAAGACCAGGCCACAGACCGCGTTCACCGCATCGGTCAAGATAGGACAGTCTACGTGTACAGGGTACTCGTCGCTGGAACACTGGAGGAAAAGATAGCGCTCCTCTTGGAAAAGAAGCGAAACATCTCGGATAGGATTGTAGGCGCTGCGGTCGGACAGGAAATGCGCTGGACCAGGGACGAGCTATTGGAACTCCTGAAGCCCCTGGAATAGGCTGGGTCCATGCAGCGCAGGCTGGCTTGAAGCAAACCTTCCTGAGAGCCCACAACGCTGCATCCGCGAGTCACCGCAGGTAGAACTGCCAGGGCAACCAGCGGCCAGCCCGCCTGCGCCCGAGATTCAGCCGATTGTCACCAGCTACCCGGCATCAATCGAGCCGCGCCTTCTATCCCCTCTCCATCCTCCATCTACCCCTTGCCAACCTCCCCCAACTATGCTACAATGCAATTAGAACATTAGTTCGATATACACCAAGAAAGGAGCCCGACCATGCCCCTCGAGCCCTACAGACACATACCCTATCCCTCTCTCCACGACCTCTCCGGCAAGTTCCCACCCGTCGACTGGCTCTGGCCCTCCTGGATCCCCCGCGGCATGCTCACCCTCTTCGGCGCCTCCCCCGGCGTGGGCAAATCCTTCGTCGCCCTCGACCTCGCCCGCCGCATCATCCACGGCCAGCCCTTTCCCGATGGCGCTCCCGCGCCCAGCCCCGGCGCCGATGTGCTCATCGTCGATGCCGAGGGCGCACCCGCTCTCCTCAACCAGCGCGCCCAGGCCTGGGGCATCGACAGCAGCCGTCTCTACCTCATGTTGTCGCCCGATCGTACGGGCTTCATTGACCTCGTCCAGCCAGGACAAATTCGCCTGCTCACCCTCATGATCAACGAAATCCGTCCCGCTCTCATAGTCGTCGACTCCCTGGCCGCCGCCACCAGCCGCGGCGAGACCAGCCTCCAGAGCGCTCGCGACATCCTCGGCGGCCTCTCCACGCTCGCCAGGGTGTTCAACACGGCCATCCTCGTCATCCACCACCTGCGCAAGCGTACCCGCTCAGGAGCCGCCGCCCCATCTCCCCAGGTCTCCATCGACGACCTCCGCGGCTCCTCCCACCTAAGCGCCGCCGCCCGCTCCGTCCTAGCCCTAAGTCTATCCCGAGCCCCTGAGGGACCTGCCGAACGCTCTCCCTCTTTCCCAATCTCCCCCTCTCCCCATCACGAGTCCCCCTCTCTCCCCATCTCCCCCTCTCCCTCTCGCGGGTCCCCCCCTCTCCCCCTCTCTCCATCTCCCCCTCAGCCTGTCACTCGCCGCCTCGAAGTAGTAAAAACCAACCTCTGCCGCCACCCGCCTCCCCTCGCCCTGCGCTTCGAAGGTGAAGGCGTAGCCGTTCCCACGCTACACTATTCAGAATGGGTAGAACCGCCTCCTCCGCCCACCCAGCTCGACCTTTGCGCCCGGTGGCTCATCGACTACCTCGCCGACGCCGATTCCCCCGTCAAGCCCGCCGACGTCGTCCGCGCCGCCGTGGAACAGGGCTTCTCCCGTCCAACCCTCTACCGCGCCCGCCAGGCCCTTGCCGGCAAGGTCATAGACCTCGGCAACAGCCCTCACGACCCCAACAAGCGCTGGACCCTCGTCCCTCCGTCTCCAGATCAGGATGCCCATAACTGAGGAATGAAGCATCACAGCCGCTTTCAACCGCCTGAACGGAGGCACGCTGCCCTTCAAGCCCCATTTCATTCGGCGCTGCTATGTAGTCAATTCATTGCCGGGCGGTCCGCCTACAGCACGATTCTCACTGAAAACGATACCCCTGCCACTGGTAACGCATCAATTTTGCTGGAAAGGCCACCAAGCGTACCCGTCATTCCCGCATGCTTTTGGCGGGAATCCACGCCACCAGCAACCGCCACGTCCGCAGAGTGGATGCCCGCTAGAACCATGCGGGCATGACAGGATTTATGTTTTGAACCATAGTGCTTGAATCCCGAGGAATGGAGCTTCACAGCCGGTTTCAACCGGCGCCGCTCAGTAGCTCTGTGGCTTCAGTCCCGCGCCTTTGGCCGCGCGCGGTCTGCTTGCCAATGGAGGGAACGTTACAATAACAAGAGGGCACACACCGGGACAGTGAGACACTGAGACAGTAGAAGGGCATACCACCAGCTCTCAGCCCAGCACCGGCTCTTCCAGGCCGGTGCAAATCACCGGCTCTCAGCCCAGCACCGGCTCTTCCAGGCCGGTGCAAATCCGTTCCATCAACTGCGTGTAGAACCGCAGGTTGTGCAGCGTCGCCAGCCGCAGCCCCAGCGGATCGCCCACGTCAAAGAGATGGTGCAGGTAGGCCAGCGAGTAGTCCTGGCAGCAGGGGCAGTCGCAGGCCGCCGAGATCGGCCCTCTCTGCCGCTTGTGCTTCTCGTCCCGCACGTAGACAAAGTGGTAGAAATCGGGGGCCGGCAGGTCCACCTCGTCCAGGCTCGCCGCATTGAAGGCGTACAGCCGCCCGTGGCGGGCGTCGCGGGTGGGCAGCACGCAGTCAAAGATGCGCCAGCCCATCTGGTAGCAGCGGACAATGTGCTCCGGCTTGCCCACCCCCAGGGCAAAGCGGGGCAGGTGATCGGGCACCAGGCTGGCCGTGTAGGCCAGGATCTCCTCGGCCAGCTCGCCCTCGGGCGTGAGGGGCCAGCCGCCAAAGCCAAAGCCGTCAAAGCCCAGGGGCAGCAGCTCCTCGGCACAGCGCTGCGCGCATCGCCTTGTCATAGCCGCCCTGGATGACGCCAAAGAGCAGGGGCCGCGGCCCCTCGCCCTGGCCCCGCGCCTTCAGCAGCCGGTCGAACTCCTCCCGGCAGCGCCGTGCCCAGTGGATCGTCCGCTCCACCGCCGTCTCGACCTCCTGCCGGTGACGGCGTCGGGGCTGGGGCAGTCGTCCAGGCAGATCATCAGGTCGGTGCCCAGGTCGAACTGGAGCCGGATGCTGCGCTCCGGGGTGAACAGCACCTTCTCGCGCTTGCCGTCGATGTCGGCAAAGTGGATGCCCCGGTCGGAGATGGTGCCGTACCTGGGGTTCTCGCGGATCATGGACATGAGCTGGAAGCCGCCCGAGTCGGAGGCGATGGGCCGCCGCCAGCCCATGAAGTCGTGGATGCCCCCGGCGCGCTTGATCAGGCCCACGCCGGGCCGGGTGGAGAGGTGAAAGACGTTGACCACCAGACCCCGCACGCCGCAGGCCTCCAGGTCGCGGCTGTCCACGGTGCGCACCACGCCCCGCGTCGCGTCGGGAAAGTAGACGGGCAGGTGCAGCGGGCCATGGGCCGTCTCGAGCACGGTGGGGATGGTCATCGATCGCTGCCTCCTCAGCCCGCTGCCCGTCTGTCCCAGCAGGCGGCATCAGGGCGGCGGTGCGATGACCAGGGTGAACTCGCCCCGGGGCTTGTGGTCGCGGTAGTGGGCCAGCAGCTCGGCCGCCGTGCCGCGCCGGATCTCTTCGTAGAGCTTGGTCAGCTCGCAGGCGACGGCCATCGGCCGCTCGCCGAAGAGGCTGCTCCAGATCGGCCAGCGTATCAAGCAGACGGTGGGGCGATTCGTAGGCGACCAGGGTGAAGGGGCTGTCGACCAGCGAGGCCAGCAGGTCGCGGCGGGCGCTGCGTGCCCGCGGCAGAAAACCAAGAAAGACGAAACGCTCGCCGGGCAGCCCCGCCACCGACAGCGCGGCCGCCAGGGCCGTCGGGCCGGGCACGGGCACGACGGGCACGCCCCGCTCCAGGACAGCCGTGATCAGCTCGTAGCCGGGATCGGCCAGGCCGGGCATGCCCGCCTCCGAGACCAGGGCCACGTCGCCCTCCTCCAGCGCCGCCAGGACCGCCTGCATCCGGCTGCTGTTTCTTGCGCTCGTAGGCGTCGGTGTAGCGCATCATGGGCGTGTGAATCTCGTAGCGGGCCAGCAGGCGCTGGGTACGCGCTGGATTCTCCGAGGCGATCAGGCTGACCTGGCGCAGAACGCGCAGCGCTCGGGCGCTGATGTCCTCCAGGTTGCCGATTGGTGTGCCGACGATGTACAGGGTGCCCATTCGCCTCGAACCGCTCATGCTTCGCTGACCACGATAAGACCAATTCGGTCTCAAAGACCAGCTCCTGGACCGACCAGTTCCGACTCTACGACCGAGTCCCAGGAACTGCTGGCCGGTAGTGATCCAGCATCCCCTTTTCCCGCCCGCCCAGGCTCTTGACGGCAAAGCTCACCACGACAAGGGGCGCGTTGAGCTGCTCCAGCAGGCGCAGCGTGCTGCCCTGCCTCCTGGCGCTCCAGGGAGGGGCTCATCTTGAGCAGCAAGGCCAGGTCGGCCTCGTCGTCCGGCGGCTGGACCAGAACGTCCTGGCAGCGGGCCAGCGGCTCCAGCCCAGCCAGCGGCCAGGTAGCGGTTCAGAAAGGAGATGCGCTCGGCGTCAATGTCCAGGGCGATGTAGCGAGGCGCATCGGCCGGCAGGCCCATCCAGGGCAGGGCCAGCGGATTCAGGCCGCAGCCCAGGTCGAGGATCGAGTCGGGGCTCGGCCGGTGACTGCAAAGATAGCGCGGATAGAAGCTGTCGAGGATGGGCAGGCGCTCGCGGGTGGAGCTGTGCAGCACCAGGACCTGCTGGCAGGCGGCCTTGATCTCTGCATCTGATCCGATTCGGTAGGCCGCGTGCCAGCCGCTGGTAGGCGGCCTCATAGTCAACGTCTTCCTCAAAGGCGCCATAGACCTGGTGAAGCCGCCGCTTGGTCGCCTTGATGGCGCCCTTGACGTTGCCACGATTTGCCAGTTCACGCTGCGGCAATGCGGCGGACCGTATCGCTACAGACCGCACGATACTTTTTTGAGGAGCTACGGCAGAGACGACCCGCTCCAGATCCAGCACCGTGCTCTCTTCTCCCCTGCGCGTGGCTGTGGCCGCACCGTGAGCACGAATCTGGCCTTTGTAGGTATCCCGTCTGTTGCAGAGCCCGGCAATCACTCAGCTACGGCTGGACTCATGGGATAGTTGGGCGCCTCTTTGGTGACAAACACGCTGTGGGGATGGCTCTCGATGAGGCCGGCGTTGGTGATGCGCACAAACTGCGCCTTCTCCCGCAGCTCGGCCAGGCGTGCGGGCGCCCACGTAGCCCATGCCCGACCGCAGCCCGCCCATCAACTGGAAAACGTAGTCGGCCAGCGTCCCCTTGTAGGGCACCTGGCCCTCGATCCCTTCGGGGACGTGCTTGCCGCCTCCCTGCCCGCTGCCATAGCGATCGCGGGCCAGGCCCTTCATCGCCCCCAGCGAGCCCATGCCCCGGTACTCTTTGAAGCGGCGCCCTTCATAGATGATCAACTCACCGGGCGACTCGGCCAGGCCGGCCAGCAGGCTGCCCAGCATCACCGCGTCGGCGCCAGCAGCCAGGGCCTTGACGATATCGCCCGAGTACTTGATGCCGCCATCGGCGATGACCGTCACACCATGGCGGTGAGCCTCATCGGCGCAGGCCTGGATGGCCGTGATCTGGGGCATCCCCACGCCGGTCACGACCCGCGTGGTGCAGATCGAGCCGGCGCCCACGCCCACCTTGACCACATCGGCCCCGGCCGCGATCAGGTCCCGCGTACCCTCGGCCGTCACCACATTGCCGGCGACCAGGGGCAGGTCCGGGTAGGCGGCCTTGACCCGCTCGACCGTCTCCAGCACACCGGCCGTGTGGCCGTGGGCCGTGTCGATCACCACCAGGTCCAGCCCCTTGTCCACCATCGCCGCCAGCCGCTCCAGCGCCGCGTCGCCCACGCCGATGGCCGCGCCGCACAGCAGCCTGCCCCGGGCGTCGGTGGCCCGCTGGGGATAGTCGCGCTTTTTCATGATGTCCTTGACGGTGATCAGCCCCTTGAGCACGCCCGCCTCGTCCACCAGGGGCAGCTTTTCGATGCGGTGTTCCTGCAGGATGGCGACCGCATCCTCCAGCGTGGTGCCCACCGGCGCCGTGACCAGCTTGTTCGGCTGGCGTCATCAGCTGGTGGATGGGGATGCTCATGTCGGTCACAAAGCGCATGTCGCGGTTGGTGAGGATGCCCACCAGCCGGTTGCCATTCTCGGTGATCGGCACGCCAGAGATGTGGTACTTGCTCATGATGGCTTCGGCGTCGCCCACCGTGGCCTCGGGCGGCAGGGTGATGGGATCGACGATCATGCCCGACTCGCTGCGCTTGACCTTGTCCACCTCTTCGGCCTGCTGCTCGACGGGCAGGTTGCGGTGCAGCACGCCGATGCCCCCCTCCCGCGCCAGGGCGATGGCCAGCCGGGCCTCGGTCACCGTGTCCATGGCCGCCGACAGCACCGGGATGTTGAGCTGGATGCCTGGCGCCAAGGTCACACTCAGGTCCACCTCGGCAGGCAACACCTCCGAACGCCCGGGCACCAGCAGCACGTCGTCAAAGGTCAAGGCTTCTTCCGAGAAAGGCTCACCCGTCATCTCTTACCCCAGTTCAGTCTATTCCTGTCTGAAGGCCCGATTGGACCGTGATCTGGCATGCAACTAAACACACCAGTACCGGCACACATCCAGCGGTTGCTCGCCATCACTGGCTGCACGGCTCAGACATGGCGGCTCGAGGTCTGGCCTAGTACAGGAACATCGGCTTGCCCAGCATGTCGGCGATCTTGGGCCGGTACTGCTCTACGTCGTACATCTCGTCCACGTCCACCCGCTTGACGCCCGAGATGACGCGGTTGAGCGGCACGTGGGTATACATGCCGTCGCGCAGGGCCACCATCCGCCCGGACCGCCCCTGAGACACCAGGTCCATGGCCAGCAGCCCGTAGCTGACGGCCACCATCCGGTCCAGCGAGTCGGGCGCGCCGCTGCGCATCAGGTAGCCCAGTTGCTGGTAGATGACGTTCTCGCCCGTGATCGCTTTCAGCTTCTCCCCGGTGAGCTTGCCGATGCCGCCCAGCTTCTTGTGGCCGTAGGCATCCTCATCGCCCTCATAGTGGATCAGATCGCCGCCAATCTCCCGCGCGCCCTCGGAGATGGTCATGATGGCATAGTTGCTGGGATTGTTGTACTTGTCCTGGACCAGCAGCAGGGCCAGCTTCTGAACGTCAAAGGGTACCTCGGAGATGATGGCCCGGTCCACGTCAGCCAGGTAGGCGGAGATGAGAGACGTCTCGCCCGAGTTTCGTCCAAAGAGCTCGACGATGGCGATCCGCTCGTGAGAGCCGCTGGGCGTGCGCAGGTCGGTGATAAAGTCGACGCTGCGCGTCACGGCCGTCGAAAAGCCGATGCAATAGTCGGTGCCATAGACGTCGTTGTCCATCGTCTTGGGGATGGCTACCACCGGAAATCCCTCTTGGTGCAGGCGGGCTGCGTAGGACAGCGTATCGTCGCCGCCAATGGCGACCAGGGCATCTACCTCCAGGATGCTCCAGAACGCTGAGGACATGGGGTGTAAAATCAAAGATTGCCTTCTCACCCTCACCCTCGACGGGTTCAGCCGTGCCTTCCAGAAAATCAGGAACATCTGCCGCCCTCACCCGCTGCGGATTGGTGCGTGACGTATGCAGAAAGGTACCTCCCGTGCGGTCAATGGTTCGCACGGTACTCTTGGTCAGGGGCATGAACAGGTTCTTCTGGGCCTGGGGGCTGTCCAGGTTGCAGTGCAAAAGCCCACCCCATCCCCGGCGGATGCCGAGCACATCCCAACCCCGATCGATCGCCGTTTCCACAACAGCCTTGATGGCCGGATTCAGGCCAGGGACATCACCCCCACCTGTCAGAATACCCAATTTCCTATTTCTGGCCATCTTCTATCCTCCAGTGTTCGTGTGCTCCTTTGGCGCGGCCCTTGGGCGAAAGGGCCTGTGTCTGAGTATAGCACAGGTACGCGTGAACTGGCAACCACCATGGGCGATGCTGCGCCCCTGATTCCGATTTGTCTAGCTGCGCATCCCTCTCACTCCCTCGATGATGTAGAGGACGGCTCCGATCAGCCCCGCCAAAAGCAGCGTAGTGTCAAAGACCAGGGCCAGGGCCAGCCCCTGCTGGGCGGGTACACCTGCTTGGCCAAACAGAACCACATAGCCGGCCTCGCGCACGCCCAGGCCACCTATGGAGGGCACCATCAACAAAGCTGAAATGATGGGGACAAAAAGAAAATAGTACCAGACCGACAGGTCAATGCCCACGGCCAGGCCCAGGAGGTAATTGATCAGGATGAGCATCAGGTTAAAGACCAGGGATGCTGCTGTTGCCCGCAAGAGGGCGGCGGATCCATAGAGGTGGATAGACTCGTACAGCTCCCGCAGGATTTTGATCCGGCCCAGAAGCCGATTCACACCCAGTCGCCGGCCCCATGATTCGATCCAGGTGCGTTGCAGCAACAGAGCGACCCCAATCACGCAGGCTACAAATGCCGCACCGATGACGATGCGTACTTGCGACGAGACCATTTCGTAGCCGCCAGCAGCCAGCGCCAGCAGAGCCATGGCAAAAAGGATAAAGAGACCCAGAAAGCGATCTACCAGGACCGAACTGATGGCGGCGGCTGTCTTGCGGCTGTCCTGCGACAGTTCAAATATCCGGACTACATCGCCCCCTACGCCGGTGGGTAGTACCAGGCTGAAAAACGATCCTACAAAGTAGAGGTCCACCAGTCGCCACCACGAAACCTGCACGCCCAAGCCCCAGACCAGCGAGCCCCAGCGGTAGGCGCGCACCAGCACACCACCCAGATACAATGCCTGGGCCAGCAAGAATGGGAGCCAGTTCATAGCAGCCAGGTACTGGAGGGATTGGCCGACATCCACCTGGGTGACCAATACGATGAGCAGACCCAGGCTGACGACAATCTTGAGCAAGTTTAGAATCTGTTGGCGCCGTTTCTTGTCCACGTCCAACTGCCACCTCAAGGCATGTGTAGCACATATGTATCGCGCCAGCAGAAGCGCATAGACGAATTTCCTATTGTCCCGTCGGAATAGACAGCGTGGTCACAATCACAGAGTCGCTCATCGGCTGGCCATCGGAGCCCAGTACGGGCAGCCGCTCACCTGTCTCCAACTGGTAGAGACCGACGAGCAATTGGTAATCACCCGGCGGAGCATCGGCTGCGATCTCCAATCGATGCGCATCTACCACGATCTCGCCAGGTGCCCAACCTGAGGTAGGATAGGCACCTCCTTCTGGCTCGCCGTCGTGCTGGCCGGCGATGCGCCCATCTTCACCCACCAGGTGGACAAAGACCGTATAATCCGTGTCGAGGGGAGTTCCTGCCTGCCAGTAGAGCTGCAAGCTGCAGGTCGAGACTGGTGGCTCACAGGCCAGCGTGTAGCCCAAGATGCGGATCCCATCGTCAAATACTGCCCCTAGTGATGTCTCAGGGCTCGCGACCGCCGTATCCATGGTCGTGAGATAGTCAAGTACCACCCGGTCCTGGCCTTCCGCCGACGGCAAGATGTTCTCCTGGTCTTCAGGCGAGTAGAGCCCCATCTCTAGCCGGTAGCGGCCTGGAGCCAGGTCAGCCGGCAAAGCGAGCACATGGCGATCTATCACGGCCTGATCCTGGGGCCAGACCGTTGGCTGATAGTAACCTCCCAGTAACAGTTCATCGCGCTGGGCAACCCGTTCCTCATCCGGCCCGATTAGATGCAGGAAGACAGTATAGGTGGTACGCGGAGCCTCCAGTGCCCGCCAAAGCAGGCTTACCTCCAGCTCACCATCAGGCTGCAGCACAGCGGAAGATAGTTCGTATCCCTCAAGAGCAAGTTCCTGGCCAAACTCTACTTCCAGGGGCTGGCTCACTGCCGGGTCAGGTCGCTCAGCATAACCTTGCCCCACAAAGACCGCCATCCCCTGTTCGCCAAAGGCCAGATCCATCTGATCCAGAACAGTACGGATGAAGTCATCCTCGAACCTCGACTGCAAACGCCAACCGTCCACGACCAGCCAAACGCGGGGCGCTGTAGCCAACACGCTGCGCAACTGCCCCACCTGGTCAAGAACTGGCGCGCCCACCCACCTGTCTACCAGTCTCCCCTCTGGACCAGGCATCACGTACTCTTCATAGCCAGACTGCATGGCATAATAGTCAGCTTGCCCCAGGTACAGGGCACTGGCCGGTGGATTGGTCGTCAACACGACATCACCTGGCCGTATGACTTCCCTTAGGAAGCGAAAGGCATGGTCGTAACCCCATTCTTGGGTGAACGCAGAGCGAAAGCCAATGACAGCCACAAAGGCTGCCAGTGCCAAGGCCGCCAACGCGCTCCACCACAGAGGCCTGGGCTTGAGCCACCCCGCCAAAACCGCGCCCACGATCAACCACAACAGCGGCAGCAACATGAAAGCGTAGCGGGGCGTCCGCCAGGTCGGTCCAGCCAGGAAGAGTAATTCAGCCAGAGCAACTCCCAGGACCAGGTAGAGGTAAAACAGAGGCGAGCGCCGTTCCCTTTGCCGCACGATACAGATCAAACCAGCCAGTGCGATCACGGTGAAAGGCAGTCGCCACCAGTCAATAAAGGCCGGGGCAAAGCTCCGCAGTCCACTGAATAGACCGCTGGCAGGAAAGGTCAGATAGGGCCGGACTTTGTGGATTGCTTCCAGGTGACTGGCTTCGGCCAGACCAAGGCCAAATGCCCCGACCAGGTCAACGCCAAAGATGACAACAGCAAAACCAGCCAGGCCCAAAAGAAAGGGTCCCACAACGCTCGGACGCAGCGACCAGCGTAGACCCCGCGCGGCCAGCACCGCCAGGGCCAGGGCAGGCAGCAGCAGCGCCGCCTCAGCGTGGGCGAACATGGCAGCGACCAGCAATCCCAGCGCCGTCCAACGCAGCCAGGGCCGGTCTCCTGCGCGATGAGCCACTGCCTCTTTCTGCTCAATGGCACCCAGATAGAAGACATAGACAGCCAGCAGCACCAGCAACTGCAGCAAAGCGTACATGCGTACGCGCCCACCCCAGGCGATGGCCTCGGGATCCATGGCCACGGCTGCCGCTGCTATCAGCCCAGCGGCTTCGGCTGTACTCACGCCGAGCCCTGAGGAGAAGAGCCGCCGGCCGATGGCAAAGACTGCTAATACAGTAGCAATGCCAATGAACAGACTGGGCAGCCGAAGCAGCGTTTCCTCCAAGCCAAAGATCCACAGGAATGGCGCTTCCAGATAGGTAAAGAGGAGCCCGTGCGTGTAGAAGTTGCCTGACGAAAACAGGGGCAACCCCCGCTCCAGAACGGTCTTGGCGGCCCAGAGGGTGGTGAATTCGTCAAAGAAGAAGCTGATGCGCTGGATGTAGAGCCAGCGCAAAGCAATGGCGGCAATGATCAAGACCAGCAGAGTGGCCGCAATCAATAGCCGATGTCTGGCGTGGCTCACGGTACCACCTCAATCTGCTGTAGGGTTACTGGCTCGCCCAGTCGCTCCATCGTCTCCAATCGATACATGCCGGCCAGCAGTGTCGCAACCCCCGAGGCGCTTTCACTCACCACGAAGTCGTGACCATCGGCTACTAGCTCGCCCTGCCGCCAGTAGGACGTTGGGTAGAGACCGTCTGCCGGTTGCCCATCGTGCTGGCTCCAGACCATCCCATCGGGTCCCTGCAGTTGCACGAAGGCCGTATAGTTCTGTTCCATCTCGGCCAGGGCGCGCCACACCAACCGTACCTTCACCCGGTCCCCGGGCGCCAACGGCTCGCCCTCGGCCAGCGCAACCCAATCGCCTCCAGCCTCTCGCCACAGATCGAATCCCACCAATTCGACCTGCCCCTCCAGATTGGCTTCTACCTGTGTCCCTGGACCATCAATCTCCACATGGCCCAGGGGGATGTAGGCCAGATCCAGGACATCACTCCCATCCGTCAGTGGCAATCGATCCAAGTTCACAGGATCGTACCAACCCACCACCAGGTGATAGCGGCCGGGCTGGGCATCGGGGGGCAGGGTGAGCCGGCGGACATCGCGCAGGCGTTCGCCTGGCAACCAATGGTCGGTGGCGTGCAGTCCATTGAAAGGGGGGGCATCAGCCTGGGCTACCCGCCGGCCGCCAGGATCGATCAGGTGTACAAAAGTGGTGTAAGGCGCATCGACCCAGTCGTGGGCTTGCCAGTGCAGGGTCACGGTCAGCACATCCCCTGGCTCCAGGTTGGCAGGCTCCAATCCATAGCCAACCAGGTCTATACCCCCCTCAAAGCCAGCCTGTGCGTCCCGGTAGTATGCTGCCTCTTCCCCGGGCTTTTCGACAAAGGCCAGCGCATTGTGATGGCGAAAGACCGGTTCCATTCGATCCCAGATCGCCTGTGCGAACTCGGGAGTGTAGCGGGCGCGGAAGCGGAATTCATCGGTCACAAACCAGAGGCGTCCGGGCCCGTCGAGGGCGCTTTCAAGTTGCTCCACGCTGTCCATGAGCGGCGCCCCAACCCAGCGATCCACCCAGGCCCCGTCCTTTTGCATGAGAAACTCTTCGTGACGAATCTGCATGGCAAAATGGTCTACCTGCCCCAGCTCGACGGCGATGGCTGGCACCGCCCAGCCGGCTACCTGGTCATCTGGCTGCCAGTGCTCGCGGACATAGGCCAGCGTCGGCCCATACCCCTCCTCCAGCTTGGTCAAGGTATCCAGCGCTTTGGGTATCGATGGAACCAGGACCAGCGCGATCAACAGCGCTGCTCCAGCGATGCCCAGCCACCTGACTACGTGGGGTCGATCCAGCACGACTATCAAGTCCGCGGCCACCGCCGAGGCCAGGATAAAAAAAGTGGGCAACAGCATAAACAGATAGCGCGGATCCTTCCAACTCTGACCTACTATTGTCAGCATCAGCGCCAGGGTGACCAGGCAGAGCGGGTAAAGAAGAAAGTAGCCGCTTGACCTGTCCGAGCGTCGCCAGGCGCGCACGGCAAAGACCAAGCCCACCACAAAAAGCAGGCTAATCAGAAGGCGATGAGGCTCAGCAAAGTAGGGGGACAATGGCTTGAGGCCGGCCAGGAGATCCAGCGTCGGTTGGAGTGCTGGCCGGGAATCGATAGGCTGAAACTGCCCACCCCCCGTTGAGATCAGGCGGTGGATCGAAAACCGCGCCAGCACCGCTAGCCCGCCTATGCCAAAAGCCAGCCACACCTGGAACCGGCGCAAAACCGACCAGCCCTCCATCAGCAGCAAGCCCAAGGCAAAACCGGGCAACAAGAGTGCCGCTTCTGCGTGGGCAAAGACCGCGCCCACGAAGGCCATGGTGAAGAACGCATAGCGCCGCTGGTAAAGCCACAGGATTGCCAGTAGTACCAAGACCTGCTGTAGCGTGTAGGCCCGCGCCCGGCCAGCCCAAAGGATGGCACTGGGGTCCAATGCCAGCAAGGCTGCAGCCAGCAAGCCAATGGCTTCAGCTCGCCAACGCTTGGCAAAGTTGCCCCCAGCCTCAGTGATTGACTGCTTGGCGCCGCTGCCCAGGCCAGTCTCTGGGGTGGGAAAAAGGCTGCGCCCTACCCAATAGGTAAGGGGAATGGCCACCACGCCAGCGATCAAGCTGGGTAGTTGGGCCACTTCCGGCGTCCAGCCCAGCAGCCCGAGAAAAAGAGCATCGAGATAGGAGAACAGCATCCCGTGGCCGTAGAAACTGCCCGATGGCAGGAAAGGCAATCCGCGCTCCCAGATGCCCTGGGCTACCAGCATTGTGGCCCACTCGTCTACGAACGGGTCGCCGTTCAGGAAATAGCCCAGCCGCAACGCCACTCCCACGGCGATGATCAGGGCCAGGGCCAGCCATGGACCCCAAGCTCGCCAGCGGGACCTTGTGCGCGGTTCTGGTTCTGCCATCGTCCCCGATCTCAGCTTCCCAGCTCCTCTCGCACTGTATAGATCGGCTTGCCCTGTGCCTCAAAGTAGGTACGGGTTACCAGCTCGGCCAGCAACCCGCTGGTGATGAGTTGCACGCCCAACATGGTCAGCAAGATCGCCAGCAATACCAGGGGTCGACCTCCGATATCCTCACCCACGACCAGCCTTACGACCGCCAGATAAACCAAAAGTGCGCCGCCAATCATGAGAGCGAGCAAACCGCCCAGCCCAAAGATGTGGATCGGGCGCGTGGAATAGCTGAGCATGAACTTGACGACCAACAGGTCCAGCAAAACCCTGAAGGTACGGGAGATGCCGTATTTGGACTGGCCGAATCGCCGGGGATAGTGCGCGACCTCTATCTCGGTCACCTGTCCACCTTGCCCATAGGCCAGGGCTGGGAGAAAACGGTGCATCTCGCCGTAGAGCCGCACATCGGCAAGCACGTCACGGCCATAGGCCTTGAGTGAGCAACCATAGTCGTGCAGGTGGACGCCAGTTCCCCAGGAGATCAGGCGGTTGGCCATGATGGAAGGCAATCGACGATCAAGAAAGCGATCCTGCCGGTCCTTGCGCCAGCCACTGACTACGTCATAGCCCTCCTCGAACTTGGACAGCAGGCGAGGGATGTCGGCCGGATCGTTCTGCAAGTCAGCGTCTATCGTAACGATCACCTCGCCCCGCGCCCGATCGAAACCGGCGCTAAAGCCGGCGGTCTGCCCATAGTTTCGTCTCAGGCGAACCACGCGAATATGCTCATCGCCAGCCAGCAACTCTCGCAGCACCGACAAGCTGCTGTCGGTGCTGCCATCGTCGACAAAAATCAGTTCGTAGTTTCGGTCCATTTCTGCCAGCGCCTCGGTCAGGCTCTGATGCAAGGCAACCAACGATTCCTCTTCGTTGTACACGGGGATGACGACTGAGAGATAAATATCCGATTTGCTCATAGTGAATCCTTCCTCACAACCTCTATTTCACCTGGATCGTACCCAGTTCTATGCTATCGCCCCCTGCTGGCAGAGGGGCTGCAACAGCCATGCCTTCAGCCACCACGGGCAGACGTTCTCCTGTATCTGGGTCGTACATGCCCACTACGATTTGGTATTCGCCGCTGGGTGTTCCAGCCGGGATAAGGATCCCGACGGGATCCTGGATTACCTCGCCCGCCGCCCACTCAGTCGTCGGCAGAGAGCCACCCCCTGGCTGGCTGTCCTGCTGAGCCACCAACCGCCCTTCTGCATCCAAGATATGAGCAAAGACAGCGAGCTGCCCGGCCAATGGTTCACTTGCCTCCCAAAACAGGATCAGCCGTACCATCCGGCCGGGTTCGATCCACTCCTCAGCCAGGTTATAGCCCAGTAGCTTGACCTGATCCCCCAGCCGGCTATCCAGCGGGTGCTCTATCTCCTCACTCTCCCCGGGTCCGGCACCTGCCTTGGCAAGCGGCGCACCGAAAGGTGACCAAACGCACGCTGCCATGCCATTCGGTCTGCCCGCGGTAGGCGTGCTCGTTCAGCCATCCTTCGATATAGCGATCCGGATCGACACTCTGTTCCTCTCGAAAGACAACAAAGACAACGGGATGGTTGGCAACGATCTCTTCCAACACCTCGGCCGCCGCTTCGGGTTCCATAGACGGCCCCTGGGGCAGCAGGTACGGCGTCAGGGGCCCTTCGTAGGTGCGCCCCACGGCCTCGGCCTGGTCGGGCGGCACGACCAGGATGGCATCAGTCTTTTGCCCCATTGCCGCGAGAGTCTGGGCCACAGCCTGGTAGTCAGCGATGTCGTACCCTTCCATAGGGCGCTGCGCCTTGTGGTAGAGCAGCACAGTGTCGCCGTCAGGCAGCGGAAACTGCCTGTCCAGCTCAAACGTCGCGTCAAATAGACCCGGGGCTGCTTCCAGATGGCGCAGCGCTTCCTGAGCTGCGTCGTCGATCCACTTGTAGTTCTCCTCGATCATGACCAAATAATCATACTCGAAGAGGTGAGAGGCGATGGAATCGGGAATGCCAGAGCGGGCAAGGTTCTGCACCTGGATGGCAGGATAGCCCTGAAGCGCCAGCATGCCGAACAGGTCAGGGTTCACGTGCTCGTTGTTGACCAGCACCCCCAGCTTGGTGCTCTCGGCGCCAGAAGCCTGCCGGTCCGCCTCAACTAGCTGCAGAATGTCCGGTATCACCCAGTAGCCGCGGTCTGTCTCGCCGTCATCTGGCAGCAGGTGCGCTCCGCCCCGGGCAAAAAGGCCCGTATCACCCAACACCGGCAAGGTCAAGGACATCTTGTCCGCTATCTGGTGGGGAGCCTCAAAGGAAAGGACAAAGAATTGCAGCAGTCCCCACCCAACAAGCAGGACGACCAGTATCGTAACCGCTTTTTTCCACGGCAGCCGGAAGAGTCCTGCGGCTAATAGCAGGGCCAGGGCGGGCAACACAGGCGTGATCCCCCGCGATTTGCGATAGATAGAGAGGGTGAGCAGCAGGTAGGATCCGGCCACCCAGAGGGCCGTTACCCACCAGGCGTCGCTGGCTCGCCGCAACGTGGTCCATACATCACCTTTGCGCCACAGGTACAGGAACAGAGCCAGCACAGCAATAGCCAGAAAGATGAAATGAACAGGGGACAGGTGCTCATTGACCATCTGGGCTAGAAAATAGCCATAGGTATCCAATCTATCCAGATTGGCGGACCGTTCCCAAGGATCATTCACACCAAAGCCAAAGCGCAGCAAGCGTTCAATGAAGGTAATGCGGGGGAGGTACCAGAGCGAACCCAACGTACCACCCAGAAAGATGGCGGATAGGAAGTTGGTATCAGGGCCCGGTTTCAGGCGCAGCAAATAGATCGTTGCCGCAATCAGGACAGCCCACAAGGGCACGAGCCAGCCTCCCAACGGCAACTGGTTGGCAATCTCGCGGGCCGGCAGATACCAGGCAGCCGCCAGGACCAACCCGAGGCCCAAGGCCAAAAGTATTTCCCTGACCTCAAGGTGCAAACCAGGCCGCAGACGCCGCCTCAAACTGCCCAGCGCTTCGGAGCGTATGACAACCACACACAGTGGGGCAAAGACAAAGACCAGATAGGTACGTTTTGTCAGCAAGCCTAGCCCAAAAGAGAGCCCGAACAGCAATGACGCTACCCGGTTTTCAAAGCCATCACTGGCCAGCAACAGGTAGATACTGAGAGCCACGATGGCCGTCAGCGCCAGTTCCAGGTAAAAGTAGCGGGAGATAGCATAGATCATTGGTAGGGTAGCAACGATAAAAGCTGCCAAAAGACCCACACGCCGTCCACCAAGTCGCCGCCCGATGCCGAATACCGAGCCAAACAGCACTGCCAGGTAGAGGACATTGACCATCGTCCCTACGTCTCCGGAAAGGCCAAAGAACCGGTAGAGGGGGACTGCCGACAAGAAATACAGGGGCGGCCGGTTAGGGTGCCAGGTAACCGCGGCAAAGAGCGTCTTGGGACCAAAGGGGCGCAGGATTGTATCGTATATGAAACTGGTTCCCAGATGCGAGGGCACGTCCCAACCCAGGACTGTCACATTGGTCGAAAGCCACAGCCAATTGTTGACGGCGTGGAACACAACCAGGGCAACAAGCACACCCAAGGTCACGATGCGAATCAGTTTCTCGTTCTCAAACCAACTCTGCATGGTCATAGTAGAAAACAGGGCCAGGGCGCCAAGGTACTTGGGTGGCCTATGGTCCTTTTAGCTGTACCTGGCCCAAAGTTGTACTGTCGCCCAAAGTCTTGCCAGCACTGTTCAAAGCGGGCAAACGCTGGCCCGTACCGGGGTGATACATGCCCACCACTAGGTCATATTCGCCGGCAGGCGCCTCGTCTGAGATAGGAAGGTCAATCTGATCGCGCACAAACTCGCCTGGCAGCCAAAGGCTCGTCGGGTAGAAACCTGTCACTGGCTGGCTGTCTCGCTGGCCCCAGATTTTGCCATCTGCGCCGACCAGGTGTACAAAGACCGTATAATCTTCTGCCATTGATGCGAGACTTTCCCAGAACAGTGTCAGTTGCAGGGTAGCACCTGGTTCACCTTGCCCCTCCAGGTCGTAGCCGAACAGGCGTACCTTGTTGTTGAAACTAACCTCCTGAGCCACTTGCGGGGAAGGAGGCGGGCTCACTGCGCCCCGCACGACCTCTACAGAGCCCAACAGAAGGTCGCCGTCCATGTGCACAGGTTCCAGAGGAACCATGGCCGTTGGATCGTGCATGCCCATTTCGATCTGGTAGACGCCTGGCGGGGTGCCCGGCAGGACCTGGATCCGCCTTCTGTCAACCACCACCATCTCCTCCCCCCAAAGACTGGTGGGCATGGCGCCCCACAGTGGGCTGCCATCCTGTCCCCCCCAAACGTCATACGCACCGTTGATCAGGTGCAGATATACGCTATAGTCGGTCTCCAGGGGCTCCCTGCGCTGCCAATAAAGCGTGACTTCTACCTCGCCTCCGGGCTCTACCTGCTGCGTCTCCAGATCGTAACCTAGGAATGTCACCTTATCGCCTAGGTTGACCGCAGCCGGATGGGTGATGGCGGGAGCCTCGTCTAGAACAAGGGGGGGTACCTTGTACACCCGAGCGTAGTCGATGCCGTCGATTCGGGCCACATACTCGGGCTCCCATGTCTCAAGGGTTTCGACCACCTCAGGTGAAGGGATATCGCGCTGCGCATAGCTCAAGTAAGAGATAACATAGTCAGACAGGAGCCACAGTCCAGTCCAGTTGCCCTGCCTCAGTGGCTGGGCGCTTCCCTCGAAATGATGGCGAAAGACATGATTGGGATAGGCGGTGGAGACCTTGAGGTTTTCAGCATCCTGTTTCTGGTTCAGGTATTGGGCCGCCAGGTCGAGCCCTTCCCCGCCGCCAAAGACAAATAGGCGAGAGGCCATTCCTGCGCCGCCCAACAGTGGGTTGAAATAGGCTGAATAGTAGGGCCTCAGGCGCAACCAGAGGAACATAGACCCGATGATACCGATAATTGCCAGGCCGTAGAGAAGCCAGGCAGCATTCTGTGCACTACTCTTCTGTCGCTGCTGCCACTTGTCCACCAGCCAGTTGAGAGATGCCGACAGGCCAAGGGCAGCTACGACGTCGATCATAGGGAAGACGGGAAGAACGTAGCCTTCCAGCTTTTTCGCGGCCAGTGAGATCATGACTATGAAGAAAAAGATGTAGGCTACTCCCAGCCATGCAGCCAAGCGTTGTTCCCCCGGCCAGTTTTTCCGCCACTGAGCCACCGCAATCGCAGCGAGACCCATCAGGAAGAAGGCAAAAACAACAGGAGATAGTCTAAAGGCTGAGATTAGAGGATAGTATCCAGGGCCGGGATCAACCACGACCTTGCCCATGAAAAACTGCATGGGGGCAGCATCAGCAATCAGGGCAGAGGTATGGGTAGCCTCCAACCCCCAGGAGAAGGTGTGGCCAAGTTGGGCCAGTACCTCACCAGGCTGGACCCACATCGATGGCCAAAGCATGAAAAAGACCAGGCAGGCCACCGCAATCCACAGCCCAAAGGACTTTAGCTCGCGCCAGAGCAACGATGTATTGATGCGCTGCCCCGAGGTCAGGTAGATGAGGCGACCGGCGAGCGCCAGCAGAGAGAAAGGGATCAGGTACAGAGCCGGCAGCTTGGTTAACCAGGCCAAGCCGGCAAAAACGCCGGACAGCACCAGGTAGCGTCGCTGTGAAGTCGCTCTGGGCTGGGCGACGTACACCAGGAGCGCCAGCGCGGAGAGAAACATGGTGCTGGCCAGGATTGCGTCCACGTGGACCCGGCGAGAATGGGCGAGATAGTTGGGATCGATGGCGATCAGAAGAGCAGCAAGGAACGCGGGTTTCCCCCCAAACAGCTTCCTGAGCAGCCAGTAGCCGATCACCACCGTGACCGAGGTCACCAATACGGTAAACATGCCCGCTACCGGCAGCAGCGCGAGCAGATCATAATCGCCATCGGCTCGCATCTGATATAGGGTGGATACATCCCCACGCAGAAGAAACCAGAGCAGGAGAAACCCGCCAAACCCCCACGTTGCGGTAACGCCGGGATGGACAGAGGCAATGGTCACCAGGTCGCCGTGAGTTAGATTGTAGACAAAGTCTATGGACCGCTCGATCCAGCGCTGCTCGTCAACAGTGGCATAGCTCCCGATGGCCAGGGAGCGAGGAACGACCGCAATGACAAAGAGCGCGACAGCCGCCACCCAGGGGCCGTAGCGCTCAATCGTCCCTGTTGTTCGCCCTGTTGGGTGCTGAGGAACCCGTTGCAGAGATGTCAAGACGGACTCCAATCCGAGAGTACACCTTCCATACCACTAGCAGAGCGGCACGAACACGATCATCCCATGCGTCCATTCAACGAGAGCCCCCCACCATATTCGACGGGGGGCTCTCGGTGCTAGTGTGTCACGGTCAATCCAGTGGCTCGACCTTCACATCATCGAAATTGACGACCGCATACACGGGCTCGCTTCCGTAGGCGTACAGCCCAATGGTACCCGTTCGAAAGACCGAGCCCACGGTATCTGTAAAGTCGATGGCCAACTCGCCGTCAACATAGCCTTTGATATTATTGCCCCTGACCTCCACAGTGAGCTCGGCCCATGTCCCTTTTTCCACATTGGCGGTTTCCAAGTGAAACTCCTCGAGCAAAAAGGGATTCTGATAGTGGTACCAATAGTAGTCGTGGATTTCATCCCCATGCTCTTCCACCGTACGCAACTGCCAGAGCCTGGCCGTATCTCGCTCATCGTCACGAACCTTGACGGTGAAATAGTATCCGGTCAGCCACTGTCCATCCTGCTCGGAATCCCGGTACGTCCCTCGGAGCCAGATGCCGGCCTGCCGGCCACCAAGCATATTAAACCATACCGAGTAGCGGTAGTCGGTCCATTCCTCCGAGCCCTCGCCCAGGTACATGCTCAGGGCGTCGTGAGCGAACCACTTTTCCAAGTCTGCCCTCATCGCGTTGAGGGTGTAAGCGTCGCTCCCATGGCGGCCGGCTCCCCGGTCCCAAAACCACATGTCCTCGTTCGCTCGCTTTGCGTTCGTGTACGCCGTCCACTCGCCAATGCCATCTTCAAAGCCATCCTCGAAGGCGCTGGGCTGTTTGACCTGGACCGTGGCCTCGGCAGGCTTTTCCGGCGGGAATCCAACCAAGGTTGTGGCTGTCACGCTGTTGGTAAAAGCCCCACCGTCGGCGCCAGCCTTTGCCTTGTAGATCAGTTTCACCTCAGCCTTGGGCGCTACGTCCCTGTCTGCGTTCCAGACGATAGTGCCGGTGGTCCCAGCCGGTGCCGTCATGATGTCGCTGCCGGTAACCATGGAATCAAAGGTGAAACCCTCCGGCAGCGCGTCCGAGATTCTGTCCAACTTGCCGGGTAGATCGCCTTCATTGCGCAGCAGAACTGTATAGGTAACCATCTCGTCTACGTTCAATTGCGTGGGTGAGGCGCTCTTGGCAATGGAGAAATTTGCGTAACTAAAGCTCCGGCGTATCATCGGCAGAAAAAAATAGCGCTTGTCCACCTGCACGGTGGCTGAAGCCGGGCCTACAGTTTGGCCATCTACGACCGCTATCACCGTATTGGCAGCGTTTGGCGCACTGCCACCCGCATTCACCCTGTAGATCAGCGTCAGGCTGTCCTTGGCCGGCACCTCAAAGGGTCCATCCCAGACGATGTTACCGGTAGTTCCAGTCGGAGCCTGCTGAATGTCGCTGCCGTCATCAATGGCAACGAACGAGAAGCCAGCGGGCAGCGTATCCTGTATCTCCTCCAGCATGCCATCATCCCGGCCCTTGTTTGCAAACGTCACAGTGTAAACCACAGAGTCGCCCGCTGAGATCCGTGCTGGTTGGACATCCTTGTCTACCTCAATGTCAGTTGCAGCAGCCGCCACATCGACCGAATTCAGGCCGCTAGCAACGCTATCATACTCCGGTCCCTGTCCAGCAGCGCCTTGGGCAACACCCCCACCCGTCGCCACAGTTAGCACCAACATCATGATGGAGATCGCCAATCCTCTTCGCTTGAACGCTTTCAACAAAATCCTCCCCAGACCTATATTTGCCTCCACAGAGTAGAACGCACTATCCACAATCTCCTGTAACGCCAGACTACTGGCTGCTGGACGTTACCTGGGTGACTGTAATATTGTCGTAAACCGCCCTCGACCTGTAGGCCGACAAGCCAACAGTACCTTGCATATACATTGCCTGTGGGTCGGTCCAGTTGAGCACCAACCTATAAGCACTTGCCGGCTCGTCTCGTTCCTTGAGCCAGGCCTGGATATTGGCCCCCTGTACTCTCACCCTAAGGGAGTACCACCCCGTCCCAATACCAGGTGCGTATGTGACCGCTCGAACCAACTGTGCATTGTCGAGATTTGTAGCACCCGGATTGAGACGCCACAGGTTTATCTCATTAGTTCTGCGCTTGAGGTGTACATAGTAGCCACCGACGCGACCAGTTTCCTCGTAACTGCCGCGAAGCCATAGGCCATTCAGTCCCCCCTTCTTACTTCCGGCTTGTGCTGACTTGACAATGGCCACGACCTCGTAGTCAGCCCATAGCTCAGATCCTGGACCCAGGTACATGGACAGTCCCCACCAATCATCGGCGTCCGTTTCTTCACTATCGTAATTGTACCAATAGATTCCCAAACCTTCATCCTGCCTCCAGTCTTCGCCATGATACGGGTAGACCGTCCAATGGGGGGACATGTTCGAACCAAAGCCATCGGCGAACGGTAAGGTTGTGGCAGGCTTCATGCTTGCCACAAGAGGAAGGAAGGCGGTCTCGCCCTTATCCAAGGCGTGCAAGGGCTGGCCATCGCCTTGTGCAGCGCCAATGACCACAGAGAACCCGAGCGTAATGAACACAGACAACGTCACCAACCACACTTTTACAGCCTGTTTGCCAAATCCCATTGCATCCTCCATACCCATTCTAACAGATTCTCCTGCACATCCCCACTTCCTGCTAGCATCTCGACCCGTTTGAGCACGACAGATCCGGCAATGCTGCGCAATTCAGGGCG
Source organism: uncultured Chloroflexia bacterium (assembly GCA_963700285.1). Lineage (GTDB taxonomy): Bacteria > Chloroflexota > Anaerolineae > JAAYZQ01 > JAAYZQ01 > CAWANP01. Next base: position 98,838 of record CAVOXA010000015.1, read on the forward strand.
TCACAGACCAATTTCAGCACGCGCCGCACTTTATCCCAGGAAAAGATGAGGCCAAGAGCGCTAGGAGAGGAAATTGCCACCTACTCGAAGATGCCGGACAAGTGCTAGCGGTAACAAGCGCTGCAACTCGCTGTCTGATCTGAAACGCGGGAAATTATACCATACAAGAAAGTGGTGGTCAATGTTCTCCTTCAGCATCACTTTGCCGTGGCCCTGTCCAAGCACATCCCAAGAGCAAAGCACACTGCTAGGAAGGGACATGGCTATGATAGTGCTTGCCGGATCATCTCCTCCGAGGGTAAGGGCGAAAAGCGGCCATCCTCCAGGCGATAGATGCGGCAGGTAAGGGCTGTGCCCATTTGTTCCGCACCAGACGGGTCCACGTCGTCACCACCGATGCGAATAGTGGGCGACCCAGGAAAGCTCAGGACTTTGGCATCCTCATTGGTTAGCACTTCGATCAGCTCGATGGGCGACTGGACTCCCATCTCCGCCATCACCTTTCGCAGGCGTTCCAATGCCTCAGGATGCGAAGGGCAGTCCTGCCAAAAAAGAAACTCTATGAGAGGCATGTATATGCCCCTACTACACTTGAACTCTCTGGCATAAGATTCATAGAGATAAATCCTCCCATAAGTTCAAAGATCTGTTGGCCTGGACGACATGGAGAGAGCCTTTTTTGGTGACTTGGCCCATGCTTCAGTTGTCAGTATAGCACAAAGCCGCCTTTCCCTCAACCTATAATAGCTATCAGACCTGAGGCGCGCGCGTGGGTTTCCGGGTGCAATCTGAGAACGAACTTGACATTTGGATGTAGTCCAGGTATAGTTGAGAGCGTGACTGAGGACAATGTGCGCCCCCTGGGCGAATGGCTGCGGGATCGCAGAGAGGAACTAGACATCAGCCTGGAGCAGGCTGATGCGGAAACGCGTATCCGCGCCCGGTATCTGGAGGCCCTGGAAGCCGAGGACCTGGAGGCGCTGCCGAACAAGGTAGTCGCGCGCGGGTTTTTACGCAACTATGCCATCTACCTCGAACTGGATCCCCAGCAAGCGCTTGACCGCTACGCGACAGTCGCCGGACCCTCCGAGACTGAATCACTGGCCGTCTCCGAGTCATCTCCGTTCGACTCTGAGACATTCCAGCCCGTCCCTCTCCACGAGATGCCCGGCCAAGGCTCAAGATGGTGGCTGCCTGTCGGTCTGCTGGTGATCTTGGTCGTAGTCCTTGCCCTGCTGGTCTGGCAGGGATATCCCTACATCAGCGACTGGCTACCCAGCATACAAGTCAACGAGGTGCCTCCTCCCACCGAGCGCGTGGTAAATGCGGTTCTGCCAAGCGTGACCCATACATCCACGGCGACGATTGCCATGGCAACGGCTGCAACGACAGTCGTAGCAACCGCACCGGGGGCCACAACGCCCGAGCAGTCGACGCCCACCCAAGAACTGACTCCGGCGCCAACCTTGACGCTCACGCCGACGCCACCACCGTCGCCTTCACCCACGCCCACCGACCCAGTCTACACTGGCGTTTTTCTTGAACTGCTCTTTAATGACATTTCTTGGATCCAGATCACTGTGGATGAGATACGCCAGTTCCAGGGCGAACTCGAAGCCGGCACATACCGATCATGGTATGGAGAAGAACGCATCGAGTTGCGCGTTGGTAACGCGGGGGTGGTCGATGTCACGGTGAATGGTCAAAAGATGGGTCCTCTGGGAGAACCTGGTGATGTCGTCGACCGTATCTTTGAGGTGGTGGATGATCAGGTGATCGAGGCTACCCCTACTCGCGCACCAACGCTGGCAGCCCCTGAGCTTGCCGCCACGGCCGCGGCTCCCGGCCCGGCGCCGACGGAACCTCCCATCGTGACCATCGCGCCCACGGCAACAATTACAGCCACCGCTCGTCCCTAGACCTCAAGGGGCTTGGTGGTTGACTCTGACCTACGGAGGCTCCTCACATGGCCAGCAAGCAACAGCCTATCGTCGGCATAACCTGCGATGGGATTCAACCGACACATAGCCACCATCCCCCCCGTGTGGGACAGAACCAAACCTACGTCAATGCCCTGATCAGGGCTGGCGCGGCCCCTATGTTACTGCCTAACGTGGTAGACAAAGAGCTACTACGAGTTCTCTACGAGAGCCTGGATGGCCTGTTATTGTCAGGAGGAGGAGACATCGATCCCGCCCGCTACGACGAATCCATCCATGAGAAGTGTGGCCGCATCGATGCCGAGCGCGACGAAGCGGAACTGACGCTGGCACGGTGGGCCATCGAGGATGGTAAGCCACTGCTGGCCATCTGCCGGGGCATCCAGATCATGAATGTTGCTTTGGGCGGCAGCCTCTACCAGGATATCCACGCCCAGGTGCCGGACTCTTTGGAGCACACTTGGTACCCTGAACATCCGCGTCAGCATCGATCTCACACGGTCGCAGTTTCCTCAGGAACACGTCTGGCCCAGATACTTGGGGAGGCATCTGTACCAGTCAATAGCCTGCATCACCAGGCTCTCAAGGATCTGGCCCCTCTGCTGACTGTTTCGGCTCGCGCCTCAGACCAGGTAGTGGAAGCAGTCGAACTAGGCAACCTTTCTCATGACGGCTATCCTTTTGCCCTGGGCGTCCAGTGGCACCCGGAGGAGCTGGCTCCCGATGACCTGCGGCAGCAAGGGCTCTTTGACTCCTTGGTCGAGTCGTGCAAGCACTGATCGACACCATCCTCCGGGTTCTATGTCCACGTCAAAAACCGAGGACAACGTTTCGCGCATCACACATGGGCCATACTATTTCCAGCTCGGGTGATCACCACCCCGTGCGTAGCCCTGTAGGCTGGCTTGTGGGTAGGGCTCGATAGTGCGCATCCTTTCCGCCTGTTCTGCGATATATTGGTGAATGGTCCATGCTCAGCAGCATGGGCCGACCCAATACCTCCTGGCAGTCTGCCAGGCCAGCCCGCCGTAATTGGGAAACCAAGAATCTGACCTCATGCGATTGGGGGCAACATGGAGAGCAGCAGCCTATGAACCCACCAGACCGGATTCAGGAGCGCATTGCTGAGCTTGAGGCCGTCAACATGCAGCTTCAAAAGGAAAACGCCCGATACGCGCAGGTGGAGGCCAAGGTTCAGCGCCGGTTGCAGGAAGCAACGCTCATCAACCAGATCTCAACCCATATCGCCCTAGCTGAGGATATGGTCGCGGCTCTGCAAAGCGTGTGTACGGAGATGGCGCGCTTTCTGGGGGTTCCCCAGGCAGGGTTTGCCCTGCTCAGCCCAGATGGCTCGACGGCCAAGGTAGTCGCAGATTTTCATCCCTCCGGCAGCCCGAGCGCAATGGGAGCAGAGATTCCAGTGGCGGGCAACCCATCCATGGCCTATGTGCTGGACCACAAAGCCCCGGTCACGGCCAGCGATGCCCAAGCAGACCTCAGACTGGCGCCAGTACATGAGATCATGCGTCGGCGCAAGGTCGCGTCGATCCTCATCGTTCCGATTATTGCAGACCGTGATGTCATTGGTACGCTTGGCTTCGACAGCTTCGAAAGACGGGTATTCAGCCAATCGGATATTGAGCTTGTCCAGCATGTTGCCAATCAGGTCAGTCAGGTACTTCTCCGCAAGCGGGCTGAGGAGGCGCTACAGGCCAGCGAGGAAGCTGCCAAAGCGCTCCTGAATGCGACCACCGACGTGCTCATGCTGACAGACCTGGACGGTATCATCCTTGAAGCCAATGAGACAGCCGCTCGCAGGTTTGACCTGAGCCTGGATGAGTTTGTGGGGTCCTGCATCTGGGATCTGATGCCGCCAGATATCGCCATGCAGAGAATTGCACACGCGAACAAGATCCTTCAGTCGGGGAAGCTGGTTCGCTTTGAGGATGCGCGATCTGGTCTATGGTTTGACAATGTTGTTCACCCTGTGGTCGATGCCCAAGGTACCATCACCCGGTTTGCGGTTTTTGCCCGCGACATGACCGAACGCAAACTGATGGAGGAAGCGCTCAGAAATTCGGAGGGCAGACTGAGTAGCCTGCTCTCCACCATGGTAGACTTTGTTTTTGCGCTGGACAAGGAAGGCATCTTTACTTTCTACCACGCTCCCCGTACAGACGATCTATATCTTCCACCGCACGAGTTCTTGGGCAAGTCTTTCACAGAGGTGCTTCCCCCTCACATGCACGAGTCGCTCGTGGAGGCGCGAAGCAAGAACCGAAGCGGTCAAGTGGCCGAGTACGAGTACCAGATCGAGTTGGGCAGCGGGCTCAGATGGTTCTCGGCAAAACTGTCCCCGGTATTGGTGGATGGTGAGTACCATGGCTCCGTTGCCGTGGCCAGAGAGATCACCGAGCACAAAAAGATGGAGGAATTGCTGCGCCACTCTTTGGAAGAGACGGCTCGCGGTCAGCAGATGTTGCTCGCGCTGAGCAATGCGGCCCAGGACGTACAACGCGCCAGGACGCCCGACGAGATCTATCGCGCCATCGGAGAGGGAATCGTCAGTCTTGGCTACGATGTTGCAGTCTTTACCTTCACCTCCGACCGGACGTACCTGATCCCTGTTCACATGACCTATGATCCAGGCGCCCTCCAAGCGGCTGCAGAGATCACGGGCTTTATGCCCCAAGAGCACCAATTGCCGGTGGTACCTGGGGGGCTTGTCGAGCAAGTGATTGCGGCAAAAAAGGCAGTTTTTAGTCCAGAGCCCGACCGGTACATTTCTCAGGTACTGGCAGCTTCGGTGGATCCGTCCCTCAAAAAGTTGACATCTTCCATGGGAGTCGAGCGGGTCATCCATGCCCCACTGGTGATCGGTGATGAGATCCACGGTCTGCTTGTCGTCACGGGTCCTGATCTGAGGGAGGCAGACACACAGGCCGTGAACGTATTTGCCGGCCAGGCAGCCATCGCCCTGGTGAATGCGCAGCAGTTCCAAGAGACCCGGAGCTGGACGGCTGAATTGGAGCGACGTGTCGCCGAGCGAACCGGAGAACTCGGAGCTGCCAATATGGAGCTTGAAACCGCACTGGCTGAGCGCAAACAGGTGGAGGAAGCAGTACTTCGCTCCAGAGCGGAAGCGCTTCGAAGTCACCGGTTACTATTGGCCCTTAGCCAGGCCGCCGAGCGGGTGCAGCGCGCCCGCACACCCGAGGAGGTGTACCAGACAGTTGGCGACGAGGTAGCCAGGTTGGGATACCGGGTCATCTTTTTGGCATTGACTGACGACCAGACTCATCTGTTCCTATCCTATCTGACCATCCAATTGCCAACCCTTGAGGAAGCCGAAGGATTGTCTGCCAGCCTGCCGGCGCAAGGTCTCCAGATCCCGTTCTCGCAGGATGATCCCTTCCAGAAGATCATCACCAAGAATGAGAGCGTCTATTTTGAACGAACCGCTGAACGCCTCACCAGGGATTTTCCCAAGCTGCCGCGCAGGTCGCTGGACCAAATGGTGGCTGTTTTGGGTACCGATAGGTCCATCTTTGCTCCGCTGAGCATAGATGGCAAACCGCACGGTCTGCTGGCCGTCACCGGCCCAGATCTGACGGAGGTAGACCTGCCCACCATCACCCTCTTTGCCAACCGGGCAGCCATCGCTATCGAGAATGCCCGGTTGGTGGGGCAACTGACCACCGGCCGCCAGCAGCTGCAGCAACTCGCTCGCCAGGTAGTTTCCGCTCAGGAGGATGAGCGTCAGAGGCTGTCTCGCGCACTCCACGACGAGGCAGGTCAAGCGCTGACTGCTCTCAAAATCAGCCTCAACTTGATCGGAGAAGACTTGCCCGACAATGATGCTACGCTTCACCGACGGATCAAAGACGCCATAGCCGTGACCGATACCACCATGGAACGGATCCGGATGCTGGCTCAAGGCCTGCGCCCTCCAGCTCTTGACGCCGTGGGTTTGAACCATACCCTGGAAAGCCTGTGCCAAGATTTTGGCGAACGCATACAGCTTCCCATTTATTACCGCGGCATGGAATTGCCCTGGCCGTCCGGGTCGATAAATATCGTTCTATACCGGTTCGTTCAGGAAGCACTGACAAACGTAGCCAAACATGCCAGAGCAGAACGGGTCTCAGTCGTATTGCATCACAATACCCAAACGATCTGGCTGTCAGTAGAGGATGATGGGCAAGGATTTGACCCTCGGTCCCAAGCAGCCCGCCCAGGCTGTTCGACGGGCATTGGCCTTTTGGGCATGCAGGAGCGGATCGAATCGTTGGGCGGTCGATTAGAAATCGAGTCCCAACCTGGCCAGGGCAGCCGTTTGGTCGCTCATGTTCCACTGCAGGAGGCAGAAATTGACACTGGAACCATGCATACGCCTAGTCCTCGCTGACGATCACCATCTGGTGCGTCAAGGCATCCGCGCACTGCTTGAAAAGTCGGAGGACATCCAGGTCGTCGGCGAAGCATCCAATGGTCGCGAAGCCGTCGAGTTGGTAGAGCAATTGACCCCGGACGTTTTGGTCATGGACATAGCCATGCCTCGCCTGGACGGCATCCAGGCGATCGAGCAAGTTCTGGCCGCGAACGCGGATACCCAGATCGTCGTTCTATCGATGTACTCTGACAAGGCGCTGGTACGGCAGGCGCTGAAGAATGGTGCGAGCGGCTATTTGCTCAAGGCCTCAGTTGTAGAGGAACTCTTGCTGGCTGTGCGCGCGGCCAGCAAAGGAGAGATTTACCTGAGCCCGGCTGTTTCGCGTTCCATCCTGGCCGATTTGATCGCAGCTCCCACCAGCACCGGAGTACCCGATCCTTTTGAGCAGTTGACGCCGCGGGAACGTGAGGTATTGCAGCTCATCGCCGAAGGTCATACAAACTCAGCGATTGCCCAGCAACTAAAAGTCAGCGCAAAAACGGTCGAGAAGCACCGGACAGGCCTGATGGCCAAGCTCAATGTGCACAACCTGTCCGAACTGATACGCGCTGCAATCAAGCAGAGGCTCGTATTCTTTGACGAATGATCGGCCTGGGGCGCAAGGCTGCCGCGACTCTGCTCCTGGGCTATTTCTCGTTCAGCTTCTACGCACGCCAATGGTCTCTGGGGAGGGAACTTGGCTTGAATTGTAGAATAGATGGCGTTCTAGAGCCAATCGAGCAGCTCACCAGTACAATCGAGAATCAGATCGGCGCCAGCGCGTTCCAGCTCTTCCCTGGATCCAAAACCACATAGCACACCTACTGAGCGCGCCCCCGCTGCCCGGGCGGCCTCAATGTCGACCGTCGAGTCACCCACTAGCAAGCAGCGCTCCACGGGTACAGCGAGCTGTTCAGCCGTGTGGCGGATAGGACTGGGGTGTGGCTTGATGCGCCACGTATCATCCCGACCAGTGACAACCTGGATCAGACCGGTCAGCTCCTGCTGGGCCAGAAAGACCCGTACATCGTGATGCTTCCGAGTGGTGACGATAGCCAAATAGTAGCGCCGACTCAGTTCATGAAGCATCTCGCCAGCACCATCGATGGGACGGAAACGAAGCGGAGCATTAACGCCACGCATTCGGCGCAGATGCTCCCCCATGCCTAATACATTATCATCCAAGCCGATGCGGTCCAGCAAGGCCAATGCTCGAGTGGTTGGCCCCTCCCAGACCATGAGGAGGTGCCGCGCCATCCGTTCAGGATCCTTTCCTGGCACCAGTCTGCTCACCGGCTTCAAACGGCGAGCCAGAGTCTCAACGGCCTGGTCGTCCGTCTCGACGAGCGTACCATCCAGGTCGAAAAGGATAGCGTCAATCTCACCCGGGTAGACATCCCCTTTCTCATCGATCTCGGGTGGGAATGGATCCTGGTCGACGAGCTTGGCATACACGTATGCTAGCAGCACGCGAGCCGTGCCGATAACCGGCGCGGCCAAAAAGATGCCCAACACTCCGGCTAGCATTCCACCGATCAACACGCCGACAAAGACGACGACCGGGTGAAGCTGTAGCCTCCGCCCCATGATGCGCGGCACCAGGTAAGCGCTCTCCAACTGCTGGATGATGAGATAGATACCCAATACCAGGACGGCAAACCAGAAATTACTCAAGGGAAGGTAGGTCGATCCACGGATAAGGGCAATGAGCAGTGCTGGGATGGTAGCAATGATAGGACCGAAGGTGGGAATTACCTCCAACACACCCGCCAGTAGCCCCACGAGCCCAGCTTGGGGCAAGCCGACCAGGGTCATGGTGATCCATACTGCCAGGCCAACAACCAGGGCCAGCACCACCTGTCCCCGGAAGAACGCCTTCCACACCAGGTTGATTTCCTCACGGAGGCGGCGCAGTTCTTCGGCATATCCGGGAGGGGCCATTCGGTCCAAGTATGCCCGGAGGCGCCCTGCGTCTCGGATCAGATAGAAAGAGATCACAAAGATAGCCACCACCCAGACAACGCTGGAGGCAACGCCAACAAGCAACGTGACCGTCTGTGTTGCAAAGGGCTGGAACAGATCTTGGAGCGTCCCACGTACGTCGCCTACAAGATCTTGAGGGTTGAAGGTGAAGGTTAGAACCGTGACAGGTTGGGATAGGAAACCTACCACGTCATCCGTCAGCTGCTGCACATCCAGATTCAATCGAGTTATCCAGCCCACGATATTGGGTACGACGATGACAGGGATCGCAGCGATGGCCAGTATCAGAGCGATGAACACGAGGATCACAGACAACGTTCGTGGCAGCTTGCCTCGACGCTCTACATAGTCGACCACGGGTTTGAGCAGGTAGGCCAGAACAACGGCAATGGCCACAGGGGGAATAATGGCCCGAAACAGATAGAAAGTGAGCAGCAGGACAATGATCAGGCCAATGACAACCAGACGTTTAGTTGTACGGCTCCATTCAGTCGAAACCATGAACAGGTCCCCAGGATTAGGAAGCGAGTTCAGGTGATTCTGGTTCTAGCCTCTAGTAGACAACCCCAATGTTCTCTGGAGGCCAGTACGACACCCAGGCCCGTCCTACAAGGTTCTCAATAGGCACCGGCCCAAAACTCCTCGAATCGTTGGAGTGATTGCGGTTGTCGCCCAGGACATAAACGTGGAGCGGCGGCACAGTGACCTGGCCGTTTCGACCTGGCTGTGTCTCCTCATCCACAAAGGGCTCATCTAATAGCTGGCCGTTGATGAATACCTGTCCGTCGCGGATTTCAACCGTCTCGCCTGGCAGGCCGATCACCCGTTTGATCAGCAGTTCGTCGCCCTGGCTGGGCAGTTTGAGGACCACAATGTCATACCGTTGTGGGCCATGAAAGCGATAGCTCACTTTTTCGACGACTAGGCGTTGATCAGTGTGCAGGTTGGGCTCCATGCTCTGCCCTTCGACCCGCGTAGCTTGGCCGACAAAGACATTGATCAGCAGCGCAATGAGAATCGCTGGCAGGACAGTCTCCAATACCTCGCGAATCAGGCGCAAAAGCCGCCGCCCTACGCCGGGACTGCGCGGTTGTGGATCCTCAACCTCTTCAAAGCCGTTCAGTTCGTCGCCCATGGGATTCTTTTCTCTTCCCAACCCAATCAAACTAAACGGGGTGCAGGGCTTTGTCGGGCCCCACACCCCAACGATGCTATCTGTGATCGCGGCGTGGAGGACGGCCGCCCTGTGGCCGGCTACCTCCGCGTCCCCTATCTCGGGAACCACCAGAAGAACCGCCCTTGCGATCCCGATCACGAGCCTCTTCGGCAGTCCAGCCTGCCAACACAGCCTGGCGTGAGAGCCGGATTTTGCCCGAGTCGGGCTCCACGTCAATGACCATGACCATGATCTCGTCGCCCACACGGACCACATCTTCGACGGAGGGCGCACGGTAATCTGCCAGTTGAGAGATGTGACACATGCCATCAACGCCAGGCATGATCTCAACAAAGGCGCCGTAGCTTTCGGTGCGGACCACCTTGCCCACATAAACCTTGCCGATCTCGGCCTCCTCGGTCAAGGCTTCAATCATGGCAATGGCCTTCTCAGCGGCAGGGCCCTCAACGGCAGCAATGTAGACGGTGCCATCGTCCTCAATGTTCACATCCACTCCACAGTCCTCCTGGATCTTGCGGATCATCTTGCCACCGGGGCCGATGATCTTGCCGATTTTATCCGGATCCACGTGGATAGTGATGATACGTGGTGCGAACGGTGAGAGTTCCGGCCGGGGCTCGTCCAGGGCTTCCCTCATCCTGTCGAGAATGTGAAGCCTGCCGTCACGCGCCTGGGCTACGGCCTTGGCCAGGATCTCGTAGCTCAAGCCCTTGATCTTGATATCCATCTGCAGGGCTGTGATCCCCTCACGGGTACCCGCCACCTTAAAGTCCATGTCGCCCAGATTGTCTTCCATGCCCTGAATATCGCTCAGGACGGCGTACTGGTCATCTTGCAGGATCAGGCCCATGGCAATACCCGCCACAGGGTTCTTGATCGGTACGCCGGCATCCATGAGAGCCAGGGTACTGCCGCACACGGAAGCCATCGATGTGGAACCATTGGATGACAGCACTTCGGAAACCACACGCAGGGTATAAGGGAACTCTTCTTCCGGGGGCAGCATCGGGCGCAGCGCTGCTTCGGCCAGTGCCCCATGGCCGATCTCCCGCCGCTTGGGGCCACGCATTGGCCAGGTTTCCCCTGTGCTGAAGGGCGGAAAGTTGTAGTGATGCATGTAGCGCTTGACATCTTCGGGCCGCAACGTGTCCAGCCTTTGCTCCTCGCGAGGCGTACCCAGGGTCGCAATGCTGAGGACCTGCGTCTCACCTCGTGTGAAAAGACCCGACCCATGTGCCCGAGGCAAAAGGCTCACCTTGCTCCAGATGGACCGGATCTCATCGGTCACCCGTCCATCAGCCCGCTGGCCCTTGTCCAGGATCAGCTTCCGCGTTTCAGCCTTGAGCACGTCACGATAGACCTTCTTGACATCGCCCAGGTCAATGGTGTCATCCTCGGCAAAGGAGCCCAGAATCTCGTTTTCTAGGATGTCCTGCGCCTGACCCCGTTCCTGCTTGCTCATCGGCTGGGCAACCAAGTCGGCCACACGATTGCCGATGCGATGCAGGATTCGCTCACGATCCCCCTCCTCTATGGTGATGACTGGGTAGTCAAGGCTCTTGGGTTTTCCAACTTCTTCCCGCATCTGCTTCTGCAGAGCTATCACGGGCTGCATGGCCTCGTGCCCCACCTTGAGGGCCTGAAGGACGATCTCCTCGTGGATCTCGCTTGCGCCAGCCTCAACCATTAGGATGGCGTCCTCGGTACCGGCCATGCGCAGGTCTAGCGTGCTTTTTTCCATCTGCTCGGCCGTGGGGTTGATGACAAATTCGTCATCGACTAACCCAACGCGGGAAGCACCGATTGGGCCTTCAAAGGGGACGTCAGAGATGGTCAGCGCCGCCGAAGCACCAATGATGGCTGGGATATCCAAATAGTTCTCGGAATCGGATGACAGAGCAGTAGCAATGATCTGCACGTCATTGCGGTAGTCCTTGGGGAAGAGGGGTCGCAATGGGCGATCAATCAGCCTCATTGTTAGGATCCCCGATTCGCTCGGACGGCCCTCCCGCCGAAAAAAGCTGCCTGGGATTCGACCTGCAGCGTAGAGCCGCTCCTCAAAGTCCACTGTCAGTGGGAAAAAATCGGTACCTTCGCGGGGCTTTTTCGAAGCTGTCGCTGTAACGAGCACGACCGAGTCGCCCAACCGGACAGTCACGGCCCCGCCTGCCTGCATCGCCAGCAGACCGGTCTCGATGGTGAGGGGTTTGTCGCCGACCTGGACGACATACGTTTTGCCGTTATTCACTTTTTTACCTCCAGATTTTACGGTGAGGAGGCAGGGTCCAGGGACTGGGGAGTAGGTCCCGGCCATCTCAATGAGCCAAGGCGCACTCCCCAATTCCTGACACCTGCCTTTCCCGTATTGGATCTTCTTTCGTCAGATATGACAAGACCTACGGCGCCGGCAGCCACCTACGATGCTGGGCCATAGGCCATCAGAGTCCATCTTTGAGCTCAGGATTGCTACCTGCGCAGCCCCAATCGTTCGACAATTTTGCGATAGCGCTCTGAGTCTGTCTGCTTCAAATATACCAAGTGTCTGCGCCGCTGTCCTACCAGCTTGTACAAGCCCCGTCGCGAATGCTCGTCGTGCTTGTGCACTTTCAAGTGCTCGGTCAACTGGCTAATCCGCGTTGTCAACAAGGCAATCTGCACTTCCGGCGACCCAGTATCGCTTGGGTGCACATTATACTGCTGGATGATCTCTGTCTTTTCTGCTTTTGTCAAAGACACCGCCTGTTCCTTTCTCGGTACCCGAACTCAGGCTAGCATAGATGAGCGCGGGGCTCTTCCCCGCGCTTTCCAACCAACGACCATTATATCACAGTATAGGCTGTGATGCAAATATGCTCAGGGTAATCGCAGAAAAGACATTTCGAGAATTATGTACAGTAAAGCTGGGCAGCACCCTCTGCGGAGAATCACCTGCACATCGGACATGGTCCGGCCAATTCATGCCAGCCACAAACTTGTAGAGCCACGCTGTCGAGATCAGAGCCACTTACTCATCAAGTAAAAACGATCCCTATCGTCAAAGCCATTGGACCTGTAGAATCGCTGAGCACCATGATTCCCGCGTTCCACTTCGAGATGGAGCGCTCCAATGCCCATCGATCTGGCTTCCAGTTCTACCAGCCCAAGGGTTCTTGCACCAATGCCGCGCCCCCTGTAACCAGCCTGAATGTAAAACTCGTCTATGAAAGCGTCTCGTCCTCCGAACTCGAGGCTGTAGCCGAATGTCAACACAATGTAGCCTATGGCCAGATTGTTCCGGCCGATCAGCCAAATGTACCCGAGAGCCTGGTCATTTAGGAGATCCCTCAGGGCAGCAGAAGCGCTAGACTGGTCAAACATGAGTCCATCGTGGGCATAGTATTCCTGCATCAGGGCTAGCAGATCAGGTAGGTCATCAACTCCCGCTGGCATGATCCTAACCTGCACCTCGACACCTCCTTGGGTAAGCTGAGCGGCGAGCAGGCAATACCTCGAATTGCAGCCAAAGCTCCCGGCTACTGAGCCCACAGATGCGCGTACTTGAGCCCGCTCCCGGTGTTGAACAGTGCCACTCGCTCATCATCGTTGATCCAGCCTTGCTGGCGCAAGTGCTGGAAGGCGACGAGTGTGGCAGCGCCTTCAGGGCAGACAAAGATGCCCTGCGTGCGGCCGATGAGTTTGGCGGCTTCCAGCATCTCCTGGTCGGACACGGCGATAGCCGCGCCGTCGCTCTCGCGCAGGGTACGGAGAATGAGAAAGTCGGCGACAGCTGCTGGCACACGCAGGCCGTCGGCAACGGTATGCGCGTTTTGCCAAGGGGCGGCGAATTCCTGGCCTTCCTGGAAAGCGCGGACGATGGGTGCGCAGCCCTCTGACTGGACGGTGACCATCCGCGGTCGATGGGAGCCGATCCAGCGCAGTTTCTCCATCTCATCAAAGGCTTTCCACATACCGATCAGCCCCGTCCCACCACCCGTGGGATAGATGATGACGTCGGGCAGTGCCCAGCTCATCTGCTCGGCCAATTCGTAGCCCATGGTCTTTTTGCCTTCCAGGCGGTAGGGTTCCTTCAGGGTGGAGATATCAAAGCGGTCGAAGCAGCGCACGCCTTCAGCAGCGGCTCGGCCACAATCGGTGATCAGCCCGTCGACCAGGGTCACCTCGGCGCCCAGGACGCGGCACTCGGCCACGAACAGGGGGGGCACGTCCTGGGGCATGAACACGTGAGCCTCCATGCCAGCCAGGGCAGCATAGGCGCTCAATGCTCCGGCGGCGTTACCCGCCGACGGGATCGAAATTGCCTTGACCCCCAATTCGTGGGCACGGGAGACGGCTACTCCCAGGCCCCGTGCTTTGAACGAAGCAGTGGGGTTCAGGCCCTCGTCCTTGATGTATAATTTCTCAAAGCCGATGGCTTTGCCCAGCTTCGTTGCGTGGATCAATGGTGTCCAGCCCTCACCAAGGCACAAGGTGTAGCGTGGATCGCGTACAGGGAGCAGTTCACGATAGCGCCACAGTGTTGTCTCGCGCTCGGCAATCTCCTCGCGACTGAGACGTTGGCGCGCGGTTTCAAGATCGTAGCGGGCCAGCAGTGGCTTGTCGCACTTTGGGCAGAGATTCCAAAGCCGGTCAGCCTCAAATTCCCTTCCACAAAGGGCACATTCCAGGTAGGACAGATAGCTCATCTATTGTTTCCTTTTTGACATCTTTTGTCATGAGAAAGGCTTAATGCGGCAGATCTGGATCATCGAGAGAACAGCAGATTGTGACGGGCTGAGCGAAATCCAGTCTGCATCAGCGATTAGAACGTCACCAAACTTCCCATCAGGGTGATGGTGATGGCGCTCACGACACCAACGATCAGCGCTGCAGCCAGTCCGACAAAGAAAGGTTTGATACCCAGCCCCTTGAACGATCGAAAATTAGTGCTCAGCCCCACAGCGGCCAGGGCAACCACCAGCAGATAGCCAGCCCAGGTGTTGAGGGTTGTATAGATGGCCTGCCACGTCTCGGCATCCCACAATCCAAAAGCTTCACCGCCAGCCTTGATCGTGGCATCGCCAATGGACCGGAGCATAGCCATGGCCAGGAAGCCCAGGACAAAGAGCGGTAGCAACTTCAGGGGATTGGTCCGCTTTCCAGCGAAATCGTCCTGATCCTGTACCTTACGGGCATAGTAGTAGGCCATGAAAGGGATCACAGCCGCCATGAATACGTTGCGTACCAGCTTGGTGACGGTAGCCACGTCGAGGCTCAATGGCGCGGAAAAGACGTCCGCATATACTTTGGCTGCTCCGACCACCTGGGATGTGTCGTGGATCGAAGTACCCAGGAAGAGGCCTACCTTGATCGCATTTCCGGCAAAGATTACATTGGCAAGGTAAGGGTAGACGATGGTTGCCAACAAGCCGAATATGGTAATGACCGCCACGGCATAGGCTACTTCTTCCTCTTCGGCATCGATAGCTGGACCAGTGGCAACAATGGCCGACACTCCGCAGATAGAAGTGCCTACAGCGATCAGGGCGCCCAACCGCTCGGGCAGGTTCAACCACTTGTTGATGCGCGTGGTGAAAAACAGCGCACCAATGATGCAGGTAACGACGATCGGGATACCATACACCCCCAGCCGGAACACATCAAAGATGGTCAGCCGGATGCCCAGGAGGATGATGCCCAAACGCAGGATCTTTTTAACAGAGAAAGAGAGTCCGGGCTTGAGCACCTTGGGCATGGGAATGAGCGCGCTAACAATGAGGCCCAGGAGAATGGCCAGCATCACCGACGAAACCGGGGTCTTGTCGAAACCCATCAAGGTGATGCCGATGAATTTGCTCAGCCAGACACTGAACCAGGCCAATACGATGGCCACGATAAGGCCGGGCAGCAAGGATGGCACCTTGTTAACCGTCACCCCCAACAGATTCTTTTCCAAGGCGCTAATCTTGCGCTTGAGGGTTGCCTCCTCTGTGCTAGTCATGTCCCGATTCCTCCAGTGTGACAGTCTCTTTGCTAAAAAATGCTACAGCAAGTTCATGATTACGACCATAACACCTTAAAAAAGCAAGGCAATCATCTGTGACTTGGCAGGTACCAGGCTCTTTCCAAGGCACAACCCGTGGCCTATCAGCGCCGCTCCGGATCCCGTCGGTTATCCTCAGAGGCAACATACGCGGGGCACCAGGACCAGCCCATAATCTCAGGTACCACCCCACAACACCTCTTGCTCTCATAGACATCCTTCATCTTTGGCCTTGGTGGCTTGGGCACATCCAACCCGTGCTCCATTATCTGGGGACAGGTTGGAAGATATTACCACAACAGCATTCTGGTGTCTACCTTACAGAGGCGTGAAGCACCTCCTACTGTTGAGTCTGGCGATAGCACCGATGTCCTGTTGCGGGCATCTCAGGGCTTCGTCCAGAGGAAACTGGTTGTCAATCTGATTTTGTGTTGCCCCAAAACATGGTATAATCCGAAAAGTCGTCATGTTCACAGGAATTTGCTGCAGGGATATGCTGGGCCCAATACCAGCGTCAGGGAGAGGGAAAATCCCGATGTGCTACCAAGAATGTGCCCTTTACGGTGAATTGGTTCTCTGGCTGCGTGACAAGGCCGCAGAACTGCTGGCCAATGGCGACGGAAAGATCGAGGTAGAGCAGGGGCAGTTGGATGCTCTCATCCGCGGCTGGTTCTTCACGCCTCGGGATGACCTCCACGGCTGCGCGCCGCGCGACCTGATCTGGGCCGAGCAATTGGGCCAACCCAATCCCGTCCATCCCGAACACACGGATGAATTCTTTCCAGACGACT
Organism: uncultured Chloroflexia bacterium; assembly: GCA_963700285.1. Taxonomy (GTDB): domain Bacteria; phylum Chloroflexota; class Anaerolineae; order JAAYZQ01; family JAAYZQ01; genus CAWANP01. The sequence continues at coordinate 115,180 of CAVOXA010000015.1, forward strand.
GCCCGATCTGTGAGTACGAACGGGCGCATCTAAAAGCGGCCCTGGAATCGGGAGAAGAACATGGCTTCCACTGGCATTATGACGATGGGGGCTACCCACTCATTGCCCACTACGATCCTGAAGGCTGGGACGAGCGCTGGGCTGCCGACGTCGCCTTGTCTGAAGCTATGCACCAGAACGAACTGGAGAACCAGAGTCCACTGGCTGCACCTTCCTATGAACCCCCGCCCACCGATCCCAAAGAAATGGATCCCCAGGCATTTCTTGAGGCTCTGCGCCAGCCATGGGTCGATCCCGCCCTGCACCGTGCGGCCGAAAAACTTACCGAGTACTGCGACGTCCCCGTTCCCGATCCTGTGACCGGCTTGCGCTACCGGCGCGTGACCCGGAGCGAAGCGCTTTCCCTGCTGGCCGGCCTCGATGGGCAGGGCGTGGACATCAATGCCCTGCTGACGCAAATAGACGCCTGGCCCTATCAGAACATCGCCCTGGACTGGCTTAGCGATCCCCTACAGAATGTGGCTATGTTCTGCCTGGTCCTGGAGCAGGATGCGGCTTCTGGAGACCAAGATGGCCAAACACGCGTTCGCCAGCACCGAGATTTTGTCTTTGCTCTGGGCAGAGTAGTCCCTCCGAGTGCCCGCATCTGGCTGCGGGGCTGGCTTGAAGCCGTAGGCATTGGAGCTTTTGCCCCGACCGACCTACCGTTCTGAACAAGCCTGCAACGGCAGGATTCTCCGAGCAGGCAGCGCAGAGGAGTCTGGAATGGAGCTACCTAGCCCAACCATAGAAGAGTACCGTCGCCTCTATGAGGCGGCCAACGCCTTCAAACAGGAAGCCCCCTGGACGTGGATGACCGAAGATCAGCTCTTTGCCATCCGCAACCCCGAGACAGGGCAGATTGGCTACGCCAGTGTCATGGGCATGCTGGGAGAACATCTGGCCTTGGCCCTATACCTGGGTTCGGTGGCGCTGGACGGTTTCTGGCGCATGCAGTACGGCGCATTCAGAGAAAACCCCATTCTGCCCCTGGAGATTCCTCAATTGCAGGCATCCTTTGAGGATCGAAATACCCTGAATCCCAAGGACCGGGAGGTGATCAAGAGCCTGGGACTCAGCTTCCGTGGAAAACTGGAATGGCCCATGTTCCGTAGCTATGTCCCAGGCTGCGCGCCCTGGTTCGTCACACCGGAGGAAACCCGCTTCCTAACCGTGGCGCTCGAGCAGGCGTTGAACGTATCTCTCCGGCTCAGGGAGGATCCTGAATTGCTGGAAGCGCCTGACGAGGAGGAGTACCTGGTACGTCTGCAGACAAAGCAGGGCTGGGCAGATGCATGGTTGCTCCCAGAACCGATCCCAGCACGTCCACCACAATCCGTAGATTCCCAGCGACTGGCAGCCATGCGCCGGGATTTCCCCCGCCGGAGGTTCACGTTGCAGGCGGACCTGTTCGCCCTACGCAGCCAGATCAAGGAGAAGGAGGATCCCCGACCCTACCTGCCCTACATTCTGCTCGTCGTAGAAGCTAACTCGGGCATGGTCCTGGGAACCGATCTCATGATTGCCAAGCCATCCCTTGATGCGGTGTGGGCCCAGACGCAGTCAGGCTTCCTGGAGACGGTCGCCCGCCTGGAGAACATACCCAGCCGGATTGCCGTACGTGACCAACGCCTCTACAATCTCTTGACGCCCATCGCGCGCGGCCTGGGAATCCGGCTACGTGTGTCCCGGCGCCTGCCTGCCTTGGACGAGGCCCGGGCCGCCATCGAAGTCAGAGTGTAGCAGGGGTTTATTCAGAGGATCTACGATGGCCAAGAAATCGATGAAAAAACGTCTGAAAGCGCGCCAACGCAAGCTTGAACAGCGCAGGCGCAAGCGAGCCCAGGCCCATTCGCGGGAGGCAAGCCCCACTGCTCGGCCGACCAGACTCCGCGCCCAACTCCAGGAGGCCGGCCAATGGCCCCTTGAAGACTGTTTGCTGACCCAGGGCTGGCAACAGCCGGGGGAGATCATCCAGATCCTGATTGCCCGCCGCTCGCCTTGGGGCCAGATTGCTGCAGGAGTGTTTCTGGTGGATCTGGGTTGTTTGGGGGTTAAAAACGCCTTCGCAAGCATGTTCGACTCACGCAGCGGATACAGAAAACTGCGCAACCACATACGTCGAGATCAAACCCTGGTCACAGCTGACCCGGATCTGGTGGCCAAGATCGTCCGCGAAGGGCTGGTCTATGCACGAAGGCTTGGCTTTGAACCAAATCCTGATTACCGGGAGGCAATGTTGGTGCTGGGCGACGCCAATGCCGACGCCTGCGATCTGCCCATTCCGCTGGGCAAAGACGGCAAGCCTTTCTTCATCTCTGGGCCTTATGACAACATCCCACTGATCATGTCCAAACTCGAGAAGGCGGTGGGATCTGGAGGCTTCTACTACATGCTGGGGTTTGAAGAGCAGGATGGAGTATTCGGCTAAACAGTAGTCCCTCAAAGATCCCGAACACTAGGTCCGCTCAGGAGCAAAGCTAGGCGATTAGGGTCAGCAAGGCACATCCCCCTCCAAACCTCGAGTTTGAAGAAGGCTTGATCTGCGTTCCAGCCAGGTAGCCTATCAGGGCAACTGCAGTACTTCCTCCAGTTGCTCCAGTGCCCAGTCGATCTCCTCCTTGGTAATGACCAGCGGAGGAGCCAAGCGGATTACGTTCCAGTGGGTCTCTTTGCACAGCAGGCCCCGCTCCATCAGGGCAATGCAGAAGCGCCGCGCCCCGCCAGCCTCTGGATTGAGCACAATGCCGACCCACAGCCCTTTGCCCCGGATCTGCTTGATGTGCGGACTCTCGATCTCGCACAGCCTGCCCAACATGTACGATCCCAGTTCGGCCGAGCGCCCGATGAGGTCTTCCTCCACCAGAACCTTGAGCGCCTCTCGGGCCACGGCGCAGGCCAGAGGATTACCGCCATAGGTTGAACCGTGGTCGCCCGGTTGGAAGACGCACATTACTTCTCTGCTGGCCAGTACAGCCGAAACGGGGTACATGCCCCCCGACAGCGCCTTGCCAATGGTGACCATGTCGGCGCGAACGCCTTCGTGATCGGCAGCGAACAGCTTGCCGGTACGGCCCAAACCGCTCTGGATTTCGTCGGTGACAAGCAGGACCTCGTGCCGGTCGCAGATCTCCCGAACTTGCCGAAGATAGCCCTCCGGCGGAACGACGACACCACCCTCGCCCTGGATCGGCTCTACCAAGAAAGCCGCGGTGTTGGGGGTGATCGCGGCCTCCAGTGCAGCCGCGTCACCAAAGGGGATCAGTTCAAAGCCCGGGGTGAAGGGCCCAAAGCCGTCGCGGTACTGTTCTTCCGGCGAAAAGCTGATGATCGTGATGGTCCGCCCGTGAAAGTTGCCGTGACAGGTGAGGATGTGCGCTCGATCGTCCTTGACACCCTTGACCTCGTAGCCCCACTTGCGGGCCGCCTTGATGGCCGTCTCGACCGCCTCCGCTCCCGAGTTCATGGGCAGCATCATCTCGTAGCCGGTCAGCTCGCAGAGTTCCCTGGCCAGGAGCGGCAACTGGTCGTTGCGAAAGGCACGGCTGGTGAGCGTCAGGCGAGCGGCTTGCTCCACCATCGCCTTGACCAGGCGCGGGTGGCAGTGGCCCTGATTTACAGCCGAGTAGGCGGCCAAGAAATCCAGGTAGCGCTTGCCTTCGACATCTTCGACCCACACCCCGCTGCCACGGGTCAGCACCACATCCAGGGGCTGGTAGTTTTGCGCGTTGTACTGTTCCTCGATGGCGATGTACTCTCGTGTATCCATGGCCCGCCCCAAACAGCGTTGCGTGAAAGGCAATGCGTGAGGGCAAATTCCACACCTCACGCATTGCCCTCCACATTCAGGATTCGTATCTCAACCGTTGCCGCTCTACGACTCGATGACCTCTACCTTCTCGGTCAGGCCGATGCCCAGCCTGGCCAGTTCAGCCAGCACCGGTTCATAGATCTCGGGGATCACGGGTACGTGTACACCGGTCAAGTCCCGGGAACTCGCCGTGCAGGATCATTCGGACGGCGATGGCCGCCGGCAGGCCCACGGTGCGCGCCATCGAAGTGTCGCCGTTGGGGATGCCATAGTCGATCATGGTGGCCGTGATGGCCTCTTTGCGATCCGGATACTCGGCCACGAACTCGTGCTGCATGACGATCAGTCACGCTCGCCCGGCTTGTAGGCCAGTCTTGGCCTCCATCCGCGCCGCCAGGACGTCGAGACGGGTATTCTTGCCCTCCGGCAGCGGCTCATCGGAGAAGAGGCCCAGCCAGTCCAGGTCGGTGATCGGTTTGGAATCGTCGCACATGCCCCACTGCTCGGCCAGGTACTGGGGGAAATCGGTGTCAGGGCTGACATCCAGCAGGCGGGCCGTGAGTTCGCGGAAGGTCGCCGGTGGCTCAGCAAAAGGGCTATCGTCCAGGAAACCCATCTCGGCAATCTTTTTCAGTGTGGCGCACCAGCCCACGTTGCGCAGCGTGCCCCGGAACATCCAGTCGGTGGGCTGGATGCCGTAGATCTCCGGCATAGGGCATGCTGTCGCGGTTGGGATAACCCTCAAACTCGCCCAGGCCTTCAATGTACACTGGCCAGTAGTGGTCGAACAGTTCCTCGCCGGGTATCTCGACGACTTGGCCATTCCTTTGGAAGCGGGCCGGATTCTTGCCCGCCAGCAGCACACCCTCGCGGGCTCCAGGAGAACTTGTAGCCAAAGGGATTGTCGCTGGCTTCTGGGGCCGGGCAGACCTCCAGTCCAGGACACAAAGCTGACGATCTTGCCGCCCTTGCCCTCCACTTCGTGGATGACCTTCATGGCCGACATGTGGTCGATGCCGGGATCCACGCCGATCTCGTTCAGCAGGATGACGCCCGCCTCCTTGGCCGGGCCATCCAGGGCAAGCATCTCATCCTTGACGTAGGAGGTGGTCACCATGTGTTTCCCGTGCTTCACACACAGGGCGGCGACCTTGGGATGGTAGACGTAGGGCAGCATGCTGACCGCCAGGTCGCTTTGGCGGATCAGGTCTTCCATCGCTGCCTCGTCTGTCACGTCGAGGGCAATGGCCCTACCCCGGGGATGGCCATCGATCAGCGCTTCCGCCTTGCTCACCGTGCGGCTGGCCACGGTCACTTCAAAGTCCGGCACGTCCAACAGGTAGCGGACGTGTGGCCTGGTCACCAGGCCGGCTCCGAGTACGAGAACTTTTTTCATTGGTCTAGTCCCTCCACAGTCTCAGATCTGCTCTTTGTCCATTGGCAACACGCAACATGAATCACAAGTACGCAGTCACTATTGCGCTGTCAGCTAGTCCAGAAACTCCTGGATGTACTGGTAGTCCGGCGTCAATTGGCCTCGGTAGGCAATGACCGCCCGCTTGATCTCCGGCGGCAGGTCGCAGTCCTCAAAGGATGCAGAAAAGTCACATCTGGGCCATGGCCGGGATAAAGGGCGCAAGAACGTGGCTAAAGTCGGCGGATGCTTCGCGGGGCAGTTCGCTGGGCAGGATCTCCACGGCCATGATGACGACGCCCGGTCCCTCGTGACCGTCAGTCACCGCGCCGGTCAGCGGGTTCGTAGACGTAGATCGGGTCGCCCGGCTCGGTCGCTTTGACCGTACATTCGATGGCCCCCTCCACGTCACAACTGATGTCGCCGATGACGCGCAGACCGGGGCTTGGCCTCGGCCGCCAAACAGCGTCTTGAGATAGGCTTTGGTCACCAGGCGCGGATAGGCATCGGTCCAAAAGATGGCGTTGACCAGCACGGTCAGGTGTGGCACGTACTGCTCAAAGACTCCTCTGTACTTCTCCGGGTGATCATAGTAGTCCTGCAGCTCAAAGACGCCATCCGGCGACGCTGGCTCTACCATGTGCCATTCTTTGAACACCGCCTTGTAGAGGTGATGCCGGGAATAGTCGGTACTCGCTGCGACGGTGGCCACTTCCTCTGGCTCGATCTCGATGACGGGCAGCAGATCGAGCATTTCTTGGGCGCCTCGCGAGACGTTGCCATAGCCAGCCACGCCGACGATGAGTGGCGTGACCTGTTCGGGCAGGCCCTCGGTCTCGATCCTGGCTCGCACCTGCGCCAGGGCCTGCTTTGGCCTCGGCCAGGTCGTGGTAGGTGTGGGTCTGGCGCAGTTCGACGAAGGGGTTGGCGATGCCTTCCCAGGCCAGTCGCTGGCCCAATGCCCACAGGGTGTCGATCATGCCCGCCACGCCGGCGTGCCAGCCAAAGAAGATGAGCCGGCGGTTCTTCTCGTCAACCACCCGCTCATAGTCGATCAACGTACAGCCCAGGTCGAGCATCCGCCGCAGCATGGGCATGTTGTAGGGCTGTCCCTTGATGACGTGGGCGAAAAAGACATAGGTCTTGTCTGGCTCAAAGGACCCCTTCGGGATCTCTTTGATGCCAAGGATGATGGGGCAGGAGACAGATCCTCTTGGACGGGGATGCCCGCTTCGGCGAACTCGGCTCGGTAAAGGCCCGCATGGGTGACGTCTGGGCTATCACCTGAATGCCGTGCTCCCGTTGAAGCTTGACGGCATCCTGGGGGGTAATGGGCACCCGCCGCTCCCATTCACTCTTGTCTTCGCGACGAAGTCCGATCATTGCGGTCATGGTGCTACCCTCCTATACGCGTGTTCATGCTAGTACCGAAGGTCAGGGCAGGGGCTTTGGTGAACTCTGGTAGAGACCAGAAAAGCCGGTGCCTCAGGCACCGGCCAAAGTCAGCCGCTCGGGGTTTGCGCCCAGAGTTGCACCCGGCCACCTTGCCGATGCCCCCAGTATACGCACAAGGCGATGCTTTGTCAAGTACAGGCACAGATGGTGTGAGCCTGTAGGAGCGTTGTCATCGATTGGCGTGTCCCTGCTGTTCCGCCTTCAGCGTGCAGGCTCAATTTGACAGGGTTGAGCCGTAGTGCTATAATCGCTCTCGATGTACCCCTGGGGGGTATGAGCGTCTTCTGATCAGGAGGAGATCACGTGGATAGAAGTGAACAGGAAAGGCTCATTTCCGATTTCGTCGACCGCCGTGTGTGGGCCATAGTGGGCGCCAGCCAAGACCAGCGCAAGTATGGAAACCGTGTCTATCGCTCGATGCGCGATGCAGGGTACACGGTCTATCCGGTGAATCCCAGGGGCGGCGAACTGGAAGGAGCCAGAGTCTATCCTTCTCTGGCCGACTTGCCCCAAGCGCCGGAAGTAATCGATCTGGTCGTACCCCCATCCGTCACCGAAAAGGTGGTCAAGGAAGCGCACGAACTGGGGCTCACCCGCATTTGGATGCAGCCAGGCGCCGAATCGGAGACGGCTATAGCGTATTGCCGGGAACATGCAATGGAAGTGATCTATGACGCCTGCGCCATGGTTCACAAACGACAGTGGAACTAGACACTCGGTACGAGGAGAATACCATGGAAGAAAAGACGGTGGCACAAGTCCAGGTAACAGTATTTGGCAACCGGCTCCTGGAGAGCTGCGCGCCAGGTGGTTGAGGGCCGATCAGGTCTTCGGCGGAGACCACGTACATCACTGAGTACTATTTGCAGATGCGGCATGGACAGGCCGTTCAGGTGGAATATGTGGACCTGGCGGATCCAGAAAGCCAGGCAGAATACTCTGATCTGCTTGACCTGGTCAAGGATCAAAGCCTGCCCTATCCCCTGGTTGCCATCAATGGGGAGCTAAGGCTGGCTGGATCGGCTCACTATTTTCGGGTGCTACCGCTCGTGGAAGAAGCTCCTTGAGGTACAGGCCGAGGGGGCCGTGGGGTGATCCCTGGATTCCGTGCTTGTCGTTCGCACTGATATGCCGACACTCCTGAGCGACCGTTGTCGCCAAACAGTAGTCTCACTGAAGGGGGAGATTGACAAGTCTCCCCCTTTTTGTTACACTCCTACCGTGCCGGGTGCCTGCGACCTGACGAAACCTTTTGACCTACACCGCATCTAAAGGAGAAAGCACCGTGTTGGGTGTCGCATTTGCTAGCGAGGCCGAACTGCTGGAGGGCCTGCGGGCCGGTGAGCCCGCAGCCTACCGGCAGTTGGTGGAATCCAACTCAGCCAACGTCTACAACGTGGCCCTCAAGCTCCTGGGCGACGAGCAGGAAGCTGAGGATGTGCTGCAAGAGACCTTTTTGAACGCCTTTCGAGGCCATCGACCGTTTTGAGGGCCGGTCTCAGCTCTCCACCTGGCTGTATCGAATTGCCTACAACGCCAGTCTGATGCGCCTGCGAAAACGGGAGGGAATGACGGCCTTTTCCCTGGACGAGCCTCTGGGGGATACTGGCGAGGAGCGAGTCTCGCGCCCTCTGGTAGACTGGTCCACGATGCCGGACGACCAACTGCTATCCACCGAAGCCCGCCAGATGATGGATCAGGCCATTGCTGAACTGCCGGAGACGCTGCGCTCTACCTTTGTCCTGCGTGACATCCAGGGCCTGTCGGGCGCAGAGACCGCCGAGGTTTTGGGTATCAGCGTCCAGGCGGTCAAGAACCGGCTGCATCGGGCGCGACTGCGACTTCGCGAGAGGTTGTCAGACTATTTTGCCGAGCGCGTCAAGGGTCTGCGGGCCACAACGTAGGGAGGAGACATCTGTGCCAATTGAACATGACCACACCAGCTGTCGTGAGTTGTTGGGCCAGTTCTCCGACTATATCGACGGCGATCTGGAAGTTGCGCTGTGCGCCGAGATAGAGGCCCATCTAACCGGATGTCCCGACTGCCAGGTGATGATAGACACCATGCGCAAAACCATTACGTTGTACCATAGCCAAGCCGAAGCCGAACTGCCGTCCGACGTAGAAGAACGCCTATACAAGGTCCTCAACCTCGAGAAATAGCGCCCATCGCCCTACCTGCCTCATCTCACAACAGGCATTCACTGCGCCACCGAAAGCTCAACAGTAACTGTCCTGGCCATCAGATCAGGGCAACGTTTTGATGGTAGGAATCTGTGTCAATTCCTGAAACTTTTGGCTACTTTCTGCATCCAAACAGACAACAAGGGAAAAAAGTCTCCCACTAGTTTTCAAGACACAGGAGGTTAGAAAATGGCATTGATTTCCCCGCAGGATGCTGAGCACTTGCGAAACGAGTTTGAGGCTCAATTGGTTAACCCGGTAAAGCTGGTCATGTTTACCCAGACCATCGAATGCCAGTTCTGCGCCGAGACGCGCCAGATTGCCGAAGAGATTGCCGACTTGTCCGACAATATTACGCTCGAGGTCTACAATTTCGTCACGGACAAGGCCACGGCCGATCTGTACGAGATAGACAAGATCCCGGCCATTGCCATTCTCCGTTCAGAGGATGGACAGGACAGAGACTATGGGGTCCGGTTCTATGGCATCCCCTCAGGTTACGAGTTCACTAGCATCATTGAGGGTATTGTTGACGTCTCCAAGGGCGAGTCGGGTCTCCAGCCCAGGACCAAAGAGGTTTTGGCCGCGCTGACCCAGCCCGTGCATTTTCAGGTTTTCATCACGCCTACCTGCCCCTACTGCACCCAGGCAGTCCGGCTGGCGCACAAGTTTGCCATCGAGAGCGACCTGATCCGGGGGGACATGGTCGAAGCCATCGAGTTCCCACACCTATCCAACAAGTACGGCGTCTATGGCGTACCACGCACGGTGATCAACGAGACGATCCACCAGGAGGGGGCAGTACCTGAACCGATGATCTTGGCCAAGATGCTGGAGGCGGTTCAGAATTAGCAGTCGCACCGAGGGCCTCGCTGGCAGGTAAGTGTGAGCGACACAAAGGTTACCTGGGCAGATGGAATGCAGTTCATGGCTGAATCAGCCGGCCATTCTATTGTCGTGGATGGGCCGCCAGGCCTTGGCCGCGATACTGGTATGCCGCCCATGAGCCTTCTTCTTCAAGGAGCAGCAGGCAGTTCGGCAATGGACCCCGAAGGCACATAGATCCAGGAAGGCCAGGCTCAGACCGTCGCAGCCGGGCAAGACGAGAGAGCAGACCTCAGCGGTCAGGTGACCCACCTGACCGCTGTCTATTGGACTGTCACGTCTCGCCGCATAGAGATGCACCTACCGAGCAAGCTGCTCCGACGAGCCTAGCCTTGCAAGTACCTTGGCTGCCAATTGACGCTTTCGGCTTTCTGTTGTATCCTTGATGGCGAGGGGAGCATGAGACGTCGTTTTTCCTCAATCGCCTTTTTGATCATACTGGTGCTGACCTCGACGAGAGCTCCTTCGTCGTCCAGTCTGGCGGTGGGTGGAAGACCAATCGTAGGCGTTCATACCATCCGTGCCGATGACGGCCTGCTGCAAGTAGCTGACAGTGGCGGATTCACCTGGCTGATCCAATTGCTTGAATGGCGAGAGGTCGAGCCGGTACGGGGCGAGTTTTTCTGGGAGTATCCTGACTGGTTGGTACGGGCTGCTAAATACTACCACCTGGACTTGGTACTGCGCCTAGATCATCCGCCGGATTGGGCACTCAGCGGTGAAAGCGGACTGCCCGTTGACGTGGCAGCCTATGCGCACTTTGTGGAGCGCGTGGCTGCCCGCTATCGCGGGCGAGTCTTGGCCTATGTCATTTGGAACGAACCTAATCTGGCCGCTGAGTGGGGTGGCAAGCCGCCCGATCCGGAAGGCTATGTCCGATTGTTATGTGCTGCCCATGCAGCCATCCAGCAGACCGATCCCAGCGCGGCGGTAGTCAGTGCTGGCCTGGCCCCCACCAACCACACCGATGCCTCAGCTCAGGACGACCGGATCTATCTGCTAGCAATGTACACCGCTGGGGCTGCTACCTGCTTCGATGTATTGGGAGCTCATCCCTATGGCTTTGCTTACCCGCCAGACGATCCCTATCGAGACCACGACGGCCTAAACTACGCTCGACTGGCTGGCCAGCGCGCCATCATGGTCGAGGCAGGCGATGGCAGCAAGGTAGTCTGGGCGACCGAGGTGGGCTGGACAACCTCGCCTGTCGGGCGAAGAGAGCAGTGGCTTCGCGTCAGCGAAGAAGAGCAATGGAGCTATCTGGTCGGGGCTCTCCAAAAAGCCGGTAGGGATTGGCCCTGGCTGGAGCGCATCGCCATCTGGAATCTCAGCACTGGACTCCCGGCCGATGATGAGAAGCGCGGCTACAGCCTCCTGGCCGATACCGGCAGGCCCAAACCTGCCTTTGAGGTACTCGCGGCGATGGCAAGGGAACGCGGGAATGGAAGAGCAAAAGACCAGGAGGGCGAGGAAGCAGAAAGTCAGACTGCGGAGATCCTTGCTCCAGACGTGGTCGTGCGGCTGAGCGACGTAGACACCTTTTACCCCCATTGGGCTCGCCCGTACTGCAAGTCGGTACCCTGTCGCCACTGGAGAAGCGAGTTCTACATCCGAGATCCGGGGATTGTCCCATTGAAGCGGCACGCGCCTGGGCGCACGGCGAGCTATCAGTGACCAAGGCACGGGCAGCGGCGTTTGCTGCCCACGCCGCTGCCCGCAACACCAGCATCAAACCGGCTAAACTCGCCGCGCGCGCCGCCGGTCACGCTGCCGCAACCGCCCACGTTGCCGATCACGCACGCCATGCTGCCAACTACGCCCTCAAGGCTGTATCCGCAGGTCCAATTCCGAACCATGAGGGCGATGCGGTTTCTGAAGAAGTCGATTGGCAGTGCACACGCCTCCCGGAACACCTTCTCGGTATGGCCGGGCGAAACGGAGTCTATCCGAAAGGAATCGAAAAGAATCGTGTGTGAAGAGTATGACATCGCTTACGCGGATGAGCCAGCATGGGAGATCATTGGACCCGGCATCAATAACTACAACAGAAAACATGCAGGTGACAACAGTTATCAAAGCCTGTGCTTCGTTCTTCGCGCGCCTGACCAGCAAGTTGTCGGTGGTGTGATCGGCGCAACCTATTGGGATTGGTTCTATCTGGATCTGTTGTGGGTAAAAGAGGAGCTTCGTGGGCGCGGACATGGTCATCGCCTGCTGACGATTGCTGAACAGGAAGCGCGGCAGCGTGGGGCAAAGAATGCCTATTTGGACACCTTTAGCTTTCAGGCGCCCGACTTCTATGAGCGGCATGGCTATCGAGTCTTTGGCGAGCTGCAAGATTTCCCTCCTGGGCATCAACGCTTCTTTCTCACCAAACAGCTTTAGAAACAGCGCGGCGTCAAGGGCACACGTGCAACGAGGCCCTTGCATGCGAACCGTTCGGTCTGATTGCAGGAGGTTGACATGATAGCTGAAGAAATCATGATCCGTATGCGCGATGGTGTGCGCCTGCAGAACTACCTCTACCTCCCTCCGGGCGAGGGACCCTTCCCCGCCCTTCTGGCGCGGTGCATGTATGGCGCCGACAGAGTGGAAGACAGAGCGAGATTCTGGGCCGACCAAGGATATGCGGTTCTGCTGCAGAATGTCCGCGGCCGTCATGGATCTGAAGGCGGACCGGTCGGCCGGAATGACTATGCCGAGGATGGCTACGATGCGATGGACTGGATGGTGGCTCAAGCTTGGTGCAACGAGCGTATCGGTACCTTCGGCCGTTCCGCTTTGGCCCGGGTTCAGGTGGCAACCGCATTCCTTGCTCATCCGGCGCATCTGGCCATGGCTCCGGTGGTACTTCCCTACAAGATGATGAGCCGCCTGGGAGGGGCCATCATGTTCAGCCAGATACCTCAGTGGATGTATATGGCCCAGAGCGGCCGCGAACTGAATCCGGTTGAGACGGTAGAGTGGATGCCCCACCTGTACAGGCTGCCTGTCACAAGTGTGCTGGATGACCTGGGCGGGCCCCTGGACCAGTACCGGGAGATCGTCACAAATGTCCACGATAACTATTTCAGTGACCCACTTGTTCCTGAGAAGTTCCAGGTGTTACAGACCCCCAACCTCATGGTCACAGGCTGGTATGACCACTGCGCCACCGGGCCGGTCGACTTTTTCATGGACACGATGACCTATGCGTCTGAGGAGCAAAAGCGGAACACACACCTCATTATTGGCCCGTGGGATCACAGCGCCGCCGGGGATGAAGCGCATGAATACGATTTTGGACCTGATGCAGATCTGGACCATTCGGCCATAGAGGCGGCGTTTTTCGAGCACCATCTCAAGGGGCATCCGCCCGCCGAACCTTTGGCGCCGGTCAAGATCTTTGTGATGGGCAGGAATGAGTGGCGGGATGAGCAGGAATGGCCGCTGGCACGCGCGCGGGAGACGAAGCTCTATCTCCACAGCGATGGCGACGTCGCCGGAGCCTGGGTCCGGGGCAGCCTCTCCTTGGATCCCCCTGGCGCAGAGCGTCCGGATTGTTTCACCTATGATCCGGCTGATCCGGTGCCAACCTGGGGCGGAGCCAACAGCGCTCCGGCCAGAGTATTGCCGATGAAACGGGGAGCCCGCGACCAGCGCATTACGCTCTACCGCAAGGATGTCCTGACCTTCTACAGCGATCGGCTGCAAGCGCCTCTTGAGGTGACTGGAATGCTCAAACTGGTGCTGTATGCCGCCAGCTCTGCGGTAGATACCGACTTTACCGCAAAGCTCATGGATGTCGCCCCTGACGGGAATGCCCGCCTCATCTCCGATGGTGTCGTCCGTGCCCGGTTCCGCCATGGCCTGGAAACACCCGAGTTCATCGAGCCTGGGGCAGTTTACTGCTACGAGGTCGATCTGTGGTTTACCAGCAACGAATTTCAGTCGGGACACCGTATCGCCTTGGCCATATCAAGCAGCAATTTCCCGCGGATTAACAGGAATCTGAATACCGGAGGCGACAACGAACAGGATAGTTGCTTTGTCTCTGCGAACCAGACCATATTTCATGATTCGAGATATCCGTCGCACCTTGTCCTGCCAGTGATAGGTAGTCAGAAATTTAGAGCATCCTAGCGAATAACCAGACGTGCCTGGCGGAACGCAGATCACGCTTCGACACGAGGGTATTCCGCCAGGGATAAGGGGCACGGATAATGAACGTGGTTCGGCATCGTCCCTGAGGAGTTTGGCTCACCTCATGGAACAGGGCGAGGCCTAGGTCATCGCGCCTTGCATTCCAATTGCAGACATTGGCCGTGACACTTGCGCGGTCATGGCTGAAGACCCAGATTGGAGCGCATACACCAATGGGGCTGCCTCCAGGGCTTTTGCCCTGGCTGCGGGGATAATCGCTCCCCTTGCCGGGGCCTTTGTGGTTCGTTTGGGCCCTCGCTTGGCGATTCTAGGTGGCTCTGTCCTGGGGGCCGCCGGACGTTGTACCCAGAGCGCTGTCCGAATCCGGCGCGGCACCGCTGCGATTGATAAACAAAGATTTATATAATCTTAATTTGACAATTTACTGAGCTGGTTGTATAATCGTTAGGACGGTGCCGCTTATCGATGCGACAAAGGATGAAGGACTAGCATTGGGAGGTTATCACGACAGAACTGGATGCAGTAATCATAGGTGCCGGGCATGCCGGCCTCGGGGTCAGCTACTTCCTGCAACGGGATGGCCGCAAGCATATTGTCTTTGAGCGAGGGAGGATTGGCGAGTCGTGGTTATCGCAACGCTGGGACTCATTCAAACTCAATACGCCGAATTTCATGAATGTCCTGCCTGGTTTACCGTACGATGGTCCGGAGCCTGATGGCTTCTGGTCGCGCGATGAGTACATCGCCTATCTCCGAAGCTACGTCGATCACTGGCGCCTGCCTGTTAGAACGCGCGTCACGGTGGTCTCGGTCGAGCAGGCCAAAGGCGAAGAGCATTTCATCGTCAGGACGACAGGCGACGGGCAGGCAGAAGAGTCCGTGTCAAGTCGCTCGATCGTGATCGCTTCTGGTATGCAACGAACCCCAAAGTTTCCCCCGATTCGTAGCGCCATGCCGCACGACATCCGACAACTCCACACGGCTGACTACCGAAGCCCAAGCGCTCTGCCGCCGGGTGCGGTTCTCGTCGTCGGAAGCGCACAATCGGGTTGCCAGATTGCCGAGGAGCTGCTGTTGGCTGGCCGGACCGTGTATCTGAGTACCAGCAGAGTTGGCCGCGTTCCTCGCCGCTATCGCGGGCGGGATATTCTGGAATGGTGGGCTGATATGAAGTTTCTCGATGTGCCCTACGCCAGCCTGGACGACAAGTCGATCGCCCGCGCCACTCAGCCACAAACGTCGGGGCTTGGGCGTTATGGGCACACAGTCAGCTTGCAGCATTTGGCGCGCCAGGGGGCTGTGATTCTGGGTCGCTTGCTGGACATCAATGCAGGCACACTTGTCCTGGGCGATGATGCGGCCGCCAACGTGCGCTTTGCCGATGAGTTTTCGCAACGGGGAAAGGACGGCATCGATGCCTACTTGGCACAGGCGGGTATCCCTCGGCCACCCCTCGAGGATGATCCGGCGGACGCGCCTGACCCTGAGGCTGCAAGCGTCTCGCCGTTGCGCCGGCTGAATCTTGGCGACGCAGAGGTCAGTACGGTCATCTGGGCGACAGGGTTTGGTGGGGATTTCAGCTGGATTCACCTACCGGCCTTTGACGCAGAAGGCAACCCGGTCCATGAGCAAGGAGTTGCGCCGGTGCGTGGCTTGTACTATATCGGATTCCCTTGGCTCCGTAGCCGCAAGTCGGGCATCGCTTACGGAATTGAGGAAGACGCCCAATACATCGCTGCTGCCCTGGCGAAGCGCTTGGGCTAGACCCGCACCTGACCTGGCCGAGAATACTCATCGGCGAAGGTCTCAGCCGAACCGGACGAGCAATCCTTGTGCGCGAATATGTGTGCGCTCCGGGTCACCTAGTACGCGGCCAGGCGAGGACCTTCTGTGCCCTTGTCCTGCCCTAGCAGCCTGTCGGAGAGAGACAGTTTCTCCGCAGGCCGGATTGATGGTAAACTGATTCCCTGCTTGAGTCACTCAAGCGAGTTGATAGCAGGGAGAGAGAACGATGGCTCGCAAGTTCAAGATGGTTGACTACGAAAAAGCGCTCGATCAGACGGTAACGATCAGAGATGTTCTGCCACCCGATCATCTGGCACGATTCATCGCCAGGGTGATTCTGTTGCTGGACTTGAGTGCCATCTACGCGCAATATGCGCCCGTGGGTGGCGAAGCCTATGCCCCCGAGCTTCTGCTGGGTCTGTTGTTCTACGGCTATGCCACCGGCGTGTTCAGTTCGCGCAAGATCGAGAAAGCGACGTACGAGTCGATTCCTTTCCGATTTCTTGCTGGCGGCTGGCATCCGGACCATGACACCATTGCCAACTTTCGGAAGACGTTTCTGCCCGAAATCACGGACCTGTTTGCCCAAGTGCTGGTTATCGCCCACGAGTTGGGGGTGCTGAAGCTGGGCAGGATCAGCGTGGATGGCAGCAAGATTCACGCCGATGCGTCCAAAAGCCATGCGGTCAGCTATGGTCGGTTGCTGCAACTGGAGCGACAGACTGCGGATTGAGGTAGAGGAGTTGATGGCTTTGGGAGAGACAGGCAGATCAGGAAGAGCTGCCAGAAGGCCTGGATGTGGGATTCGAGATTGCTTTGCGGCAAGAGCGGTTGCTCAACCTGGCTCAGGCCAAGGCCGTCCTGGAAGCACGAGCTGAGGAACGGCACGAGGCGGAAAAAGCCGAGTACGAGGCCAAGCTGCGGGAGCGGGAAGAGAAGGCCAAGCAGACAGGGCGCAAACCGCGTGGCAGACGCCCCAAACCGCCCACAGCCGGGCCTCGGGCGAAGGACCAGTACAACTTCACCGATCCCGACTCGCGGATCATGAAGAACAGCAACAACAAAGGCTTCGATCAGCATTACAATGTCCAGGTGGCGGTGGACCAAGACTGTCGGTTGATCGTCGGCAACACGCTGTCGAATCATGCCAGCGACAGAGAGGAAGCGATTCCCACAGTGGATGCCATTCCGGCCGAGGTCGGCAAGCCCAAGGCCGCAGCCTTGGACAATGGCTATTGGAGCCCGACCAACGTGGAGGAATTGGAGAGGCGAGGCATCGAGCCCTATATCGCCACGGGGCGTGACAGCCACTATCAGAGCTGGCAAGAACGCTTTGCCCAGCAACCAGAGCCTCCTGCGGAGGAGGCGAGTCTGATCGTCCAGATGGCTTACAAGCTCAAGACGGTCATCGGCAAGCAGATCTACGGCTTGCGCAAATCGACCGTGGAACCGGTCATCGGCATCATCAAGGAGACGTTGGGATTCCGCCAGTTCTCGCTGCGAGGGCTGCTGGCAGCGGCTGGCGAGTGGTGTTTGGTATGTCTGGCCTACAACTTGAAGCGGCTGCACATCCTGATGGCTGGCTAAAGGCAAGTCGCTTCCTCTCCGTGCGTCTGATGAGCTGGAGAGAAAGCGACATGAGAGAGCCAAACAGCCCATTTGGAGTCAAAAATGGGCTCTGATTGGCTATGATCTGACACGGATATGGCTGTTCGAAGCATGATTATCGTCAACTTGTGATTCGTACTTGGTCAACGGAGAGGTGATCCCGATTTCCTCTCCGACAGGCTGCTAGAGATTGCCCATCACCAATACCGAATCACAAACTCAAGATCCAGCCTCCAGTCTCCAGTTCTTATTCTCGCACCCCTGGAAACGCAGCTAGCTTGGCTTCCGGTACCCTTTGCACCAGTTCTTGGGCAATGGGCCCAAATGCCTCGGTTTCATATTCCTCGACGCGCCCCGCATCGCACAGCTTGGCAATCTCGGGGTCGATGGGCAGTCGGCCCAGGAAAGGGACACCGATCTGTCGCGCCACCTGCTCAGCGTGGCTGGGGCCAAAGATCTCGTATCGCTTGCCAGTGTCAGGACATTCAAAGTAGCTCATGTTCTCAAGTAGACCCAGGATAGGGGTTTGCATCTGCCGGGCCATGTTCGCTGCCTTGCGCACCACCATGCCCGCCAGATCCTGCGGTGAGCTGACTAGTACGATGCCGGATATGGGCAGCGATTGCATCACGGTCAATGAGGCATCCGATGTGCCAGGCGGCAGGTCCACGACGAGATAGTCCAACGTGCCCCAAAAGATGTCGCCCCAGAACTGCTTGATAGCACCGCTAACCAGCGGTCCACGCCAGATGACGGCCATGTCCTCCTGGTCCAAGAGCAAGTTGATGGACATGACTTTGATGCCGCTCTCGGTCTGGGGTGGCATGGGGCCCATGGGGCTTGTACCCAGCTTTGCCCCGTCAGGGAAGAACATCTTGGGGATGCTCGGGCCGGTAATGTCGGCGTCCAGGATGCCAACGCGGTAGCCCGCTTTGCGCAGCGCTAGCGCCAGCAATCCACTTACCAGCGACTTGCCCACGCCACCTTTTCCGCTCATCACGGCGATCACCCGGTGGATCTCGTTCAGGTCCTCGGCCGCGCCCTTGTCTTGCTGCCGCGGTACGCCGATGCCGATCCGGCGCTTTTCCTCGTCGGTCATCGCGGTCAGCTCTACCTCCACCCCGTCAACGTCTTCTAGAGCCGCTGACCGCTTTCTCCACGTCGCCTACGATCTGCTCTTTGAGCGGGCAGCCCATCGTCGTCAGGGCCAGGGTAATGCCCACCTGGTTTCCCTGGATCCGTACCTCGCGGACCATGCCCAACTCGATCAGACTCTTGTGCAACTCTGGGTCCATGACCCCCTCAAGTGCTTTGCGCACTGCGGATTCCTCAATCAACTTTCTTACCTCCCTCATTTTCTTTGTCTTTCATCCTTCGTTTATCGTCCGTTTCCATTGGCCATCGTGACCAGTCGCACGCCCCGCATCTGGCGGAAGATGGCCCCCTGGCCTGCCACCGCCAGAGCCGTGGCGGGATCGACGACGCGCGTCCCAGCGATCAGGTCCACGCCATGCTTGAACAGAACCGGCGACAACGGCGACGTTGGACCCAACACCAGCACAAAGGCATCAGGGCGGCAATGCTGGATCAGTTTGTCAAAGGTCCTGTTGACCAGAGACGTTCCTGTGATGGCCACCACATCCGCTTCAGGGAGCACCTCGGCGGCTGCTTGGGGCGGTAGCTCGTCAGGTCCCGGATCAAGCTCCAGGACATCCAGCCGTCCCACTGCCCGCCGTACCTTGGAAATAAAGGGAAAATGGCCGACAACGACGACCCGCTTTCCCTCGCCCCGCTGCATGATCTCGGCGGATGCGTTGCAGTCGGTCAGAGAATCCTCTGGGACCTCCAGCAGGGCATTGAGGGTCGCCATGCCCACGGCAGCCTCCATCGGACTCTTGGACCTGAGGAGCCCCGCTAGCTCATGGGCACCATGCTCCATCAGACTGCCGGCCCAACGTATTAGGCTGTGGCCATGGGCCGTGTGGGCGTCGCGTTGCGTGGAGGCCAGTCCTGCGCCCCGCTCGGTCCAGACCACCGTCCAGAACGGGCCCACGCGCACGTCGCGCACCGGGATATCCCCCGCCGGCAGCGAAGCCAGCAGATCGTCGACGATGCTCGTGCGTTCCTGCCGGTCAGCGCTCACTGATGCATCTCCATGTGGGTGTCGTACACTCCCAAAAAATGGTGCAGTACCCGGTCCGTCTCCCGCAGGTCATCCACCCACCAGGCCAGGTAGCGATCCCCTTCCTCCGTGATCTGGTATAGACGGCGGGCTGGGCCGGCGCTATCCGTGTTCCAACGCGAGGTGACAAAGGCTCGATTCTCCAGACCGCGCAGCCTGCGGTACACGGTACTCGAATCTACCGGATTCTGCTCAAAGCCGAACGGCTTCAAGCCCTCCAAGAGTTCGTACCCGTGGGCTTCGTTGCAGTGCAGCAGCAGGAGCAGGCACGGGTCAAGAAAGCGGTTGATGCGCCTGGGACAGGCTTCTCCCCCCTGCCCGCCCCGCCAGCGGTGACCTTGAGGCATGACGTACCTACCTTTCGCAGCTCATCTATGTGCATAACGCATATAGATGATACAGCACCTTAGCCGGATTGTCAAGTCTCAGGACCAGAGTGGCTAGGGCTGTAGCAAAGTCGTCATCGCGGGCGTCAGCAAAGCGATCTACACCTTTGCCTTGGGGATTGCCACGGCGCAAACGGCGTGCCTCGCAATGACAGATCTGGCCGGCAGTGTATGGCAAGGGACAATGCAACAGCCCTGCCAGAGTGGCAGAGATTCTGGAAGCCAAACTCCTTCGCTCGTGGAGAACCGCAGTCCACCGTTTGGAAGTGACTTCATCCCACCCAGATCTGGAGCAGTTGCTGCCTTTGGGGGTCATCCGTTCAGGAGAGCAGTGTCGTGAGGATCTCCTCCCAGCAGGTAAACAGGAGGAAATGGCCCTCACCCGGGAGGAACGTGGTCTGGCAGTTTGGAAGCGCAGATGCCATGTACCGGGCCATGGCCGGAGGGGTACTGGTATCCTCCTCGCCGTGCCGGAGATGGATCTCGATCTCGATATCTTCCAAACGGAAACCCCATGGCTGGGCCAGGATCTGTACCTCCCAGGCGTAACCCTGGATACCGCTCCGGGTCGCCTCGGCATAGCTGGACATCAGCATCTCCCGAAATTCTGTCTGGGCGAGCAGAACCTGATCGGCTGGGGGATTGTGGGCTGTGTTCTGTGCAAAGAACCGTTCGGGATTTCTGCGACCTCTACCTCGTCAGATGGCCAATCCAGCAGCCTGCGCCCGGGCTGAAAGTCAGACAGTCCAAAGCCCGGTCGATCCATCATGATCAGCCGGGCACCCAGGGATCTGGTTAGGTCCTTGTCAGGGTGGAGTAGCCGCGAACTGGGGGTACCCTGAAAGAGGAATACGGGCTTGCCCGTTGGGTCGCCATACTCGGCGTAGCCTAGAAGCCGCCCGTCATGCAGTCGTATCTGCCAGCCATCACGACCATGGAAAATGCGCTCCTGTCGAACGTATTCGTCCATCCCGGGAAAAGACTTCTTGCCGACCAATTCTCCAGCACCTTGTTCCTTGTCCTTGGCAGCACCCTGTACCGATTCTACTGTCGCGAACCCCGGATCAGGCCGTGGCACCAGGCCCAGCCTCGGTGCCAGAGGACGCGGATCTCCTCTACCTTAAAGAGGTAGGAAGTGAGGAAAAAAGCGGCGCCGCCCAGTACCCCGGCAGTAGCCAGATAAACGATCAGCGCGACCAGCCCTTTGCTACCGGCCAGGTCTTCACCGAATCGGAGGAAGGCCCAAAGGGTCGCCGCGGTGGCCAGCGAAGCCAGCACCATCTGCCCGGTAAAGGGCCCAAACGGAGCCAGGCGGAACTCGGGCACCCGGCGCCCAAATATGAACAACAGGACCAGGACCTTCAGGCCCTTTGCTACAGCCACAGCCAGAGCGATGCCTCCCAACCCAAAGGTCGCCAGCAGTGGTGGAATGAGGGCCACGTTGAGGAGAAAGGCGGCGATGTCAGTGATCACAGGTGTGAGCGTATCCTGGCGGGCAAAGAAGAATTGGACGACAATGACCTCCAGGGCGAAGGGCAGGAGGGCCATGGAGTAAAAGAGCAGTGGCCCAGCCGTCAACTGCGTCGAGGCGGCGGTAAATGCCCCCCGCTCAAAAAGAAGCCGTACAAAGGGCTCGCGGAGCACCATCAGCCCCATCGTCACTGGCAGGAAGAGCAGTGTGAGCGCCCGAACCGACCCGGACAGAGTCCTGGCCAGCGCCTGGTTGTCCTGCTTGGCCGCCATCTCGGCTGAGAAGGGCAGCAATACCAGCGCTAGAGCATAGGGCACGATAGTGGTCAACGTTTCCGCGATCTTGCGGGCGTAGGCCAGGGCCGATACGCCCCCCACGCCAACCCTGCTGGCAAAGGCATTCTCCACCAGCGGGCCGACGAACAGCGACAGGCTGAGGGCCACCAACAGCGGTGCAGCCAGACGGCCCACCCTTCGCACCGGAGGAAAACCCAGATCCAGGCCAGGACGGAGCCTGCGCAGGTGGCGACTGAGCCCCAGTGTTTCAAAGACCAACTTGCCCAGGGCGCCCAGTGTTACGCCCAAAGCCAGCCCCGGCACCCCGCCCAGTACCAGGAAAAAGACCAAGGGCCCTGCCCGAAAACTGGCCATAGAGAGGGCCGGCAGCGCGAAGCGCTTCTGGGCATGAAGCGCTGCTGTGGTCAGTGTCGAGAGCCCGAGGAACAACAGGGCCGGCATCACCAGCCGTGTCAAACGTACTGTCAAATCGTACTGCTGACCCGAAAACCCGGGAGCTGCAACCGAGATCAGGGGGGCGGCCAGCAGTACGCCAGCGACAGTCGCGGCTCCCAGCAGTAGCAGCAGCAACGTACCAACCACACTAAACAGCCGCCAGCCATCCCGGATCGATGCGCCCAGTGTGCGTACAAAAGTGGGCAGGAACGAAGGCTCGATGACTTCGCGCAGGACAATGTAGGCGCTGAAAGGGATGGTGTAGGCCACCAGGTAGGCATCGACTTCGATGCCCGTCCCGAAAAAGTTGGCCAGCAGGATCTTTTCGACAAAGCCCAGCCCCTTGACGATCAGGGCGATGGCCGTCACCATCGTCGTAGCTTGTACGATCCTCTTGACATCAAGCATACGCGAAAAGGGCCAAGTTTAAGGACCAGGGCTTCGTCCCTGGCTCAAGCTTGGCCTCAACCTCAGTACTCATTCTACCGTCACACTTTTGGCCAGGTTGCGCGGCTGGTCTACATCAGCCCCGCGTCGTACCGCCAGGTGATAGGCGAGAAGCTGCAAGGGCAGCACCGCAAGCACCGGCGTCAGCAGCGGTGATGTGGCAGGTACATAGATGACGTGATCAGCCTTGGTACCGATGAACTCGTCCCCCTCGGTCGCCACAGCGATGACGGTACCGTCGCGGGCATTGACTTGCTCGATCTGGCTTACCATCTTTTCATACACATTGTCCCGAACGGCGATGGCCACCACCGGCATATTCTCGTCGATAAGAGCGATGGGGCCATGTTTCATCTCGCCTGCTGGATAGCCCTCAGCGTGGATGTAGCTGATCTCCTTGAGTTTCAGGGCGCCTTCCAGGGCAACCGGATAGTTAATGCCCCGTCCCAGGTAGAGAAAGTGCTCCCGCCGAAAGTACAAGTTTGCCAGTTCCTCGTACCCAGGTCCATTGTCCAAAACGTCGCCCGCGAGCTTGGGCAGTGCCAGCAAGGCATCGATCAGTTCGCCCATCTCTGCTGACTTGAGGCTGCCTCGTACCTGCCCCAAATAAAGTCCCAGCAGGTAAAGATCCACCAGGGATGCGGTAAACGCCTTGGTGCTGGCTACGCCGATCTCTGGACCGGCGTGCATGTGGATCACCCCGTCGGACAGACGATCGGCCTGGCTGCCTTGGACGTTGACGATGGCCCACAGCAGGGCGCCTTTGGATTGCGCCTCCTCCATGGCCGCCAGTGTGTCCACCGTCTCCCCACTTTGGGTGATGGCCAGTACGGCCGTACGCTCATCAATCAGCGGATCGCGGTAGCGAAACTCAGAACCGTAATCTACCTCGACCGGGATACGAGCCAGGGCCTCGATGAGGAATTTGCCCACAAGCCCCGCATAGGCCGAGGTGCCGCAGGCCACAATGACGATCCTTTCTATCTTCTTTGCCCGTTCGGCGCTCAGGTTCAGCTCTTCCAAACGTACCTGCGTCGCTTCAAAGTCGACCCGGCCGCTGATGGTGTGGCTGATGGCCTCCGCCTGCTCATAGATCTCTTTTTGCATAAAGTGGCGGTACTCACCCTTGACCGCCGACACCGGATCCCAGGGGATGGTGTGTGCCTCTTTTTGAAGGAGCTGACCATCCAGGGTGAGAAAGCGGGCGCCGCCAGCCGTGACGACGGCCATCTCCCGGCTGTCGAGGTGGATCATCTGCTGTGTGTGCTCCAGGATGGCCGGGATATCGGAGGCGACGAACATCTCGTCCTGGCCCACGCCCACGGTCACACCCCCGGCGTTCCCCAGGCGGGCGGCCACGATCTTGTCCGGCTCGCGACTGCTCATCACCACGATGGCATGGGCGCCCTCGATACACTGCAGCGCGCTCCGGAAGGCCGTTTCCAGGTCTTGTCCTTGGCCCAAATAACGCTCGACCAGGTGGACGATCACCTCCGTGTCTGTCTCGGACGAAAAATGATGGCCATCGGCCTTGAGTTCCCGGCGCAGCGAGCGATAGTTCTCGACGATGCCGTTCTGGATGACGACGACCTGGCCGGTGCAGTCCAGGTGGGGGTGAGCGTTGAGCTGCGACGGTTTTCCGTGGGTGGCCCAGCGGGTGTGGCCGATGCATATCTGGCCCGCCATGGGCTTGGCTTCCAAGAGCAGTCCCAGGTTGGCCAGCTTGCCGACCTCGCGGCGGATCTCGATCTGGCCATCTTGTATGACGGCAATGCCCGCCGAATCATAGCCCCGGTACTCGAGGCGTTTCAGTCCATTAAAAACGATGGGGGTCGCCTGGCGGGACCCCACGTAACCGACGATGCCGCACATGTGGTTTTCCCTCCTGTTGACAAATCACAGGCGGCTCGAGGCTTGCAGCACGTAGCCCCGTGGCTACCTGCTGTACAGTTCTTGGAACCTGCAACCTGTCGCTTGTACTTGGTACAACCAACCACTGCGCGGGCCCTTTGTCCCGCCGGTTGCCCGGCGGTTTTG
The DNA here is from genome assembly GCA_963700285.1 of uncultured Chloroflexia bacterium. Classification (GTDB taxonomy): domain Bacteria; phylum Chloroflexota; class Anaerolineae; order JAAYZQ01; family JAAYZQ01; genus CAWANP01. The sequence continues at coordinate 139,758 of CAVOXA010000015.1, forward strand.
TACGGCGCGCTTGTTCCCAGGAGGGGAAGGTACGGGCCGTGGCCGTGGCCCGGGAGGCATCCGCTGATCACTCGATTTTCGGATCGATTTTGTTGTGCGCTGTCGCAACAAAGACGACGCGAACCCCGCCTTGCGGCTGAGGACCTCCTCCTCGTCAACCTTACCATCCTACCAATGGGAGGGTAAGGCCCATGCGCTGGCTTCCCCTGTTCACACTGCTACGTTCCGAGTCTCTGTCCCCGAGGGCACCTCCTTTCACTGGCTAGCTCTCTCGGAAAGTCCCACAACCCCCGTTTACGCGGGGAAGACAGCTTGAGACCTCCCACGTTTTAAGATTTCACCCCCAATCTGCCTGTGTGGCATGATAGGCACGACGGTATCCAATTCCACGTGCCTGGCTCACTCCAGGCAGAAAGGGGGCTACTCATGATACCACCACTCTTCTCGCACAAGCGCTATGTCCGCTCTGCGCTTGCCTATTCGCGCCGCCACGGCGGCCTGCGCACCGACCATCGGCACTACCACGTCTGGCAGAAGCTGAAAGAGACCAACCTGGACCACGCCTATCCCCTCCTGGCTACTCTCTATTCGGACACGTTGGGATGCCTGGGCCGCGATCCCGTCTCCATGCTCCGCTCTTGTCTGGCGATGATGCTCTGCGGTGTCACCAGCTTCACCGTCTGGGTCGGAATGATGCGCGATGACCGCTTCTATGCGCTCATCAGCGGCTTCCATCCCGACGACACGCCAGGGGTTGGCACCTTCTACGACTTCCAAGACCGCCTCCTGCAACGTCCCCGTCAGGCCCCGCACCACGACTCGCCGTCCCTACCAAAGTCGAGACCAGCGGGACAAGGCCAAACAGCACAAGGACAAGAACGATCTGCGCCCTCACAAGGACATTGTCAACCGCCTGGCCGACCGGATCCTGGCTCGCCCTTTCCCCAACATCCCTGTGGCCGCCACCCTGGAAGGCTACAGTGACTTCTCAGCCCTCCCGACCCACGAACAGACTCTTGCATTGCATCTTCTTCGCTAGCTTTGTTGCCCGTTCCGTGGACCTGAACCTTATCGACCTCGACAATCTCCACGTCGCTGGCGACGGAACCAAGCTCGCCACCTGGGCCAATGCCCGGGGCAAGAAGCTCTGCTCCTGTGACAACAAGGGCAAGAAAGCGAAAGAGCGTTGTCGCTGTCTACGGCTTACCACGACGCCCACGCCCTCTGGGGCTGGGACAGCTACCGTGAATGCTGGGTCTACGGCCACAGCCTCTACGAACTCACGCCTACAGCCTCCAGCATCGCTGCCAACTGCCTCTCGTCGTTTCCCTGGCCGATTGCAACCGCCACGACAGCGTCCACTGCCTCGCGACTCCATCTATCGCGCCTGGGAAACCTTCGGCCTCTTCCTCCAAACCGCTTCCCTGGATGCGGCCCACGATGCGCTGGGGCTCTTTCGCCTGGCTACTCAGCGCTGGCATATGGCCCTCGTCGTACCCCTCAACGAGCGCAACAAGGACAATCTCCGCTACGCCGGTCCCTTGCGACTCGAAAAGGGCGTCCCCATCTGCCAGGCTGGCTTGGCCATGAAGCATTGGGGCTTCTGCCCCGACCGCTTGCGTCTCAAATGGCGCTGCCCCTTGGCCGCCGCCAAGAAGACCCCAGACCTCACCACTTGTCCTCACTTCGCCAAGGACTGTTCGGACTCTGCCTACGGCCGCGTCATCTACACCTACCCCAAGGAAAACTATCGCCTCCACACGCTCATCCCCAGAGATAGCGACCTCTGGGATCTCCACAAAGACGCCCGCTCCTGTGCCGAACGTTCCGTCAAACGCAAGAAGAACGATTTCCATCTCCTTGAGACCCGCACCGCTGGCCGCGACCGCTGGTTCTTCCGCGTCATGCTCGCTGCCATGTGTCAGCACATTTGCGCTTGGGTTACTCACGCTGCCGACCGCTTGAACTGAACAGTCGAGCGGCAGTCAACAACCTATGATCGGTGCCCTAGCCCGGTGACCTCGTCACGATGGCTAGTACCCCCTGGCTTGTTAACGTTCTCTCAACATTTGTCAGATTCGATTAGCCACTCACAACTGCTAACCATGCCTCTCCACAGCTATCAATCTCTTACTAGCTGTCTCTGACTGTCATCGCTCACGACTTTCCGAGAGATCTCTAGCAGACCCCATTATAGGATGGAACGTTGAAAAGCGCAAATCACCCGCCAGCGCCTATCGGGTACGGCCACCACACAGTTTTCGCTGGGCTTGATCTTCAGCATCTTCTGTGCGATAATGTTATCCAAGTTCAGATGCGAATGGTAGTAACGTGCGGACCTTCAGGTGAGAAAGGCAAGAAGGATGAGTACTGAACAGGCCGCATGGACACAATTGCATTCACTGGCACAGCGGGCCAGGCAAGCGGGTACAACTCACCAGCAGTTGGATGTTCAGCTCTCACCAGAGGAGAGCGCTGTGCTGGCTGAAGTGCTGGAAGCCGCATTGGACATGGTGGTTGCCATGGCGGGTCAGCCACACCTGGATCTGAGCGAGCCCGACAACAGAGAACTGGCCCTTCTGGCCATGCAAGGGGGATCCTTTGACTGGCTGGCCAATGAGCCTGACCTCTACACGGATGATGACCTGGTGGAGCACTTTGAATGGGCAAAAGTCTGAGCTGAGGGTCTGTTGTACTAGCCGTTTACCCCTTCACTGATCTGTCATCGGCCAAACGTCGCCCGGCTCTGGTAGTGTCTGCCACCGAGCGTCCGGGCCGGGACTGTATCCTGGCCTTCATCACATCCCGTGCGGGACTCGTTGAGGTAACCGATCTGGTACTTGACCCTGCTGATCGGTACTTTTCGGGTACAGGGCTGCGGGTACCATCGAGGGTTCGCTGTGACAGGCTGATGACGTTGGACTGATCTCTTCTGGTAGGCCGTCTGGGGCATCTCAGCAAGCGCCACATGGACAAAGTAGACATCCGGCTAAAAGCCGCGTTGGACCTGCAATAGCCACCCCACCGTTGTAGCCTGCTCCAGGCTCGATCTGCATCGGTCAGGGCCAAGATTGCGCCGTACTAGCCTCGTATCGAAAAAGCAAGCTATCCTGCACCTACTTTGCGCCAACAGTTCACGCAATTGAAACTGCTTTTTTTCTGTTGAGACGCAGCGCAGGACTGACGGTCCTGTTGTACTCTTCTCAGAATTGGCGATCTCCCGATCGACTGCTGCTCCTAGCGCCACTCTCCCCTGCTGGTAAGCATCCTGCATGTGCCAGCGGCACCGGGCGCAAGATCCCGTTTTGCGCTACATCCAGAGCCCACTCCGGGGGCTTTATCGGGAGAGATCTCGGAGGGCTGTCCTAGCTGCAGGCAATCATCCGCTCTTGGAACGGCTGTGTGGACCCTTTCTCACTCTTGGGGAGGCGTGACCCTGCAGAGAAGAACAGCGGATTGGCAGGATGAAGGGATCGAGACAGCGGATGCCAAGATCCGCCAATCCTGCCCATCCGATGTTTCCACCCCCAAAGGACAATGGATCAGAGGACAATGGACGGTGGTTCGCGGCCCTGCGGCGGCAGCGCGGCGGCACAGCGGAAGCCCACGTTGAGGTTCTGGGCCGGCGATCTGAGGAGGGCAGAGCCCCCGTCAGAAGCCCAGGAACCAGGAGCTCAGAAGCTCACCCTCCTGGCAAACCGGTACAACGAAAGCCGATGCTGTCGTGGCTGCTGGCCGGGTTGTTGAGGTCGCGGTCCGCCGCGCGCACGTGGTTCGCATTGTCGGACCACGAACCGCCACGCAGCACCTTATACGCCCCGCTGTCCGGCCCTGGCGCGTTGCGATAAGGCGAGACGCTGTAGTAGCTGGCGTCGTACCAGTCGGCCACCCACTCCCACACATTGCCGGCCATGTCCAGCGCCCCATTCAGTGACATCCTGTAATGAGTCAAATCGGATACTTGACAAATTCCCGAAACCGGTTATAATAGGACCCAACCAAACAGTCCGAACGCATTGATCAGGACGAGTAGGCGGCGTAAAGCGCCAGAGAGTGTGGGCCACCGGCTGGAAGCCTGCACCGCTGGAAACCGTCGAAAACCACCTGGGAGTGAGTCCTTCAAATTGCTGGCTTTCTCTCGGCAAGAGTATGGGCCTCCGGTTGGCTCCGTTACCAGCCAATGAGATGGGTGTCAACGACTATTTTGTCGTAGGCTGGCCAACTTGGGTGGAACCGCGTGAGTGAGCCTCTCGCCCCATGGGTGAGGGCTTTTTTTGTTGGTACAAAGATGGCCTGAAAGACATGTAAGGGGGTAGCAGATTTGACCGACGACGATGGGACCACAGCAACAGTTTTCAGTCGCATAGGCGACGGGCACTTTTGCTACCCTGTTGCCAACCTGTAACCCGAGGAGGAGCGTAAAATGGCACCTGGAAATCGCGACCACGACGAACAACTGTATAAACTGCGGCACTCTACGGCCCACGTGATGGCTGAGGCCGTCCTGGAGATGTTCCCAGAAGGAAAACTGGCCTTTGGCCCACCCGTCGAAAATGGTTTCTACTACGATTTCGACCTGCCCCGGGCACTGTCGACTGAGGATCTGGCCGAGATCGAAGAGCGGATGAAAACCATCATCAAGGGCAAGTATCCCTTTGAGCATCGCGACGTCAGTGTGAACGAAGCCAAGGAGATGTTTGTCGACCAGCCGTACAAGATCGACCAGATCGACAAGCTCGCTTCCGGCCAGGAAGACGAGCACGGCGAGGCCGGCGCTGAACCGGTCAGTAGTCTGTCGATCTATACCCACCGCAATTTCACAGACCTGTGCCGTGGTCCCCACCTGGAGAACACGGGACAGATCTCGTGGAACGCCTTCAAGCTGCTTAATGTCGCAGGCGCCTACTGGCGCGGCGACGAGAACCAGGCCATGCTGCAGCGCATCTACGGTACGGTCTGGCCTACCAAAAAGGAGCTAAGGGAGCACCTGGCCTGGCTGGAGGAGGTTGAAAAGCGCGATCACCGGCGCCTCGGGAAAGAGTTGGACCTGTTCAGTTTCCACGAGGATGCTGGCGCTGGCCTGGTTTATTGGCACCCCATGGGTGCGCGGGTTCGGGCCGTCATCGAGGACTATTGGCGGCAACAGCACTATAAAGGTGGCTATGAAGTAGTCTACACGCCTCACATCGGCCGGGATCGCCTTTGGCAGACGAGCGGGCACCTTGATTTTTTCTGGGACAGCATGTACTCGCCGATGGACATCGATGGCATGGACTACTATATCAAGCCGATGAACTGCCCGTTCCACATCAAGATCTACCAGAGCAAGCGCCGCAGCTACCGCGAACTGCCTATGCGCTGGGCCGAATTGGGTACAGTCTATCGCTATGAGAGAAGTGGTGTGCTGCACGGACTGCTGCGGGTGCGTGGCTTTACCCAGGATGACGCTCACATCTTTTGCACGCCGGGACAGGTTGAAGGCGAGGTTCTGGAGGTGCTTCGCTTCTCCCTGCGATTGCTCGAAGCCTTTGGCTTCTCAGATGTCAAGGCCTACCTGGCGACGAGGCCCGAAAAGGCTCCCGGCGAATTGGAGCGTTGGGAGCAGGCCACGGAGGCGCTGAAACGTGCCATCGCCGTCGAAGAGCTGCCGTACGAACTGGATGAGGGCGGGGGCGCCTTTTACGGTCCCAAGATCGACCTCAAATTGCGCGATGCCCTGGGCCGCGAATGGCAGATGACGACGATCCAGTTCGATTTTAACCTGCCAGAGCGATTTGACCTGAAATACATCGGACCCGATGGCCAGGAGCACCGGCCCTACATGGTCCACCGTGCGCTGCTGGGGTCTATTGAGCGCTTTTTCGGGGTGCTCATTGAGCATTATGGTGGAGCCTTCCCCGTCTGGTTGGCGCCGGTGCAGGCCAAGATCATCCCTATCGCGGACCGGCACAATGACTATGCCTACCAGGTGGCGGCGCAATTGAAGGCGGCCGGCCTGCGGGTGGAGGTCAATGATTCCAATGATCGGATGCAGGCCAAGATCCGCGATGCCCAGCTCCAAAAAGTGCCGTACATGCTCATCATGGGTGACCGGGAAGTGGAGAACGAGGCAGTGGCCGTGCGTCTGAGGAGCGGTGAGGATATGGGAGCGCAGAGCGTCGCTGATTTTTCAGCCATGGCCCAATCAGCCGTTGCTGAGAGGCGTGACGTGTAGTCACGCCTCTGCCGGCCGATGCCTTCGATTGCCAGCAGGCTGAGATGGGTATCTGAATAGGAAACCTCTGCAGTTCACACGCGAAAGGGCTGACAGGTACACATCGAACCAGTATCTGCGAAACGAAAAGGAGGGGAAACATGTGCGCTAAATACGCCATCGGCGTGGACTTTGGCACCGAGTCGGGGCGCGCAGTACTAGTGGATGTGGCGAATGGTCGGGAGATTGTCACGGCCGTACATCCCTATGCCAACGGCGTGATTGATGAGGTACTTCCTGACAGCGACATCCGCCTCGAGCCAGACTGGGCATTACAGGATCCCAACGATTACCTGGAGGTATTCAAAAAAGCGATTCCCGCCGTTCTCGATGAGGGCAGGGTCGATCCTGGCGACGTGGTGGGCCTGGGGATTGACTTTACCGCTTGCACGATGCTGCCTACCAAGGCCGACGGTACTCCCCTGTGTTTCCTGCCCGAGTGGCGGGAGAATCCGCACGCCTGGGTGAAACTGTGGAAGCACCATGCGGCCCAACCTGAGGCAAACAAGCTGAATGAGACGGCGCGGGAACAGGGTTATACTTTCTTGGACCGCTATGGGGGCAAGATCAGTTCCGAGTGGTTCTTCCCCAAGGCCTGGCAAATCCTGGATGAGGCACCCTCAGTGTATGCTGCGGCTGACCGGTTGCTGGAAGGCGCAGATTGGGTGGTGTGGCAGCTCACTGGCGAGGAGAAGCGAAACTCGTGCACTGCTGGTTATAAGGCTATCTGGTCCAAGCGGGAGGGATTTCCCTCCAGTGAGTTCTTCAAGGCCTTGGATCCGCGCATGGAACAGATCGTCGACGAAAAGATGGCACACGCGATCTACCCCCTGGGCGCCAACGCTGGAGGGCTGAGCGATGAGGCTGCGCACTGGACAGGGCTGAAGCCAGGAACGGCGGTAGCCATTGCCAATGTGGATGCCCACGTATCCGTACCTGCTGCGACCGTCGCCGAACCAGGGCGCATGGTTATTATCATGGGTACCTCCAACTGTCATATGGTGCTGGCTACCGAGGAGCGGATCGTACCGGGTATGTGCGGCTATGTTGAGGATGGCATCATTCCCGGGTTCTTTGGCTACGAGGCAGGGCAATCATGCGTCGGGGATCATTTTGCCTGGTTCGTGGAAAACTGCGTGCCGGGCGCCTACGAGCGGGAGGCGCAGGCCAGAAACCTCAGTATCCACGAATTGCTCGAAGATAAAGCTGCCCGCCTCAGGCCAGGCGAAAGTGGATTGCTGGCCCTAGATTGGTGGAACGGCAACCGCAGCGTCTTGGTGGATGTGGATCTGACCGGCATGCTCCTAGGCGCCACGCTGGCTACCAAGCCAGAGGAGATCTATCGGGCCCTCATTGAGGCCACCGCCTATGGAACCCGGATCATCATCGATACTTTTGAGGCCAACGGTGTGCCAGTGAAAGAGATCGTAGCCACTGGAGGGCTGCCCGATCGCAACCGGCTATTGATGCAGGTCTATGCCGACGTCACAGGACGTTCCATCCACATTGCGGCAACGAGCCAGGGCGGTGCCCTGGGCTCGGCCATGCATGCTGCTGTGGCCGCAGGAAGCGACGCTGGCGGCTACGACTCTATCGTGAAAGCGGCCCAGCGGATGGCACACTTGCGCCAGGAAGCCTACCACCCGAGTGGGGAGAACAAAGAGATCTATGATGAACTCTTTGCCGAGTACGTCGCCCTGCATGACTATTTTGGCCGGGGGGCGAACGATGTGATGAAGCGTTTGAAGGCACGAAGGGCAAAGATCCTTTCCGAGTCGTAGACGATCCCTTGGCCTGTGTTACATCTGCAGGGAATGGGGCGTTGGCAACCGGGGCTGGAAAAAAGAGGAGGGAGAATTGCTGGAAGCATTGCGTGACGAGCTGTGGCGACTGCACCTGGAATTGCCCAAGAACAACCTGGTCACCTGGACAGGAGGGAACATCAGCGCGCGAGATCCCGAAACGGGCTACGTGGCAATCAAGCCCTCCGGGGTACGCTATGAGGATCTACGACCAGAGGATATCGTCATCGTGGATCTGGAGGGCAACTGCATCGAGGGCAATCTCAAGGCATCTTCTGATACGGCCAGCCATCTCTACATCTATCGGTACCGGCCAGATGTCAACGGCGTCGTTCATACCCATTCCCGCTATGCAACAGCCTTTGCTGCTTTGGGCCGGCCTATCCCAGTCTATCTGACGGCCCACGGCGACGAATTCGGGGGGCCCATTCCTTGTGGCGGTTTTGCCCTCATCGGTGGGGAGGAGATTGGCAAGATAGTTGTGGATACCATCGGAGATTCTCGGGCTGTACTACTCAAGAATCACGGCGTCTTTACAGTTGGGGCAACGCCGCAAGAGGCCGTCAAAGCCGCAGTGATGGTGGAGGATGTAGCGTGGACGGTATGGATCGCACTGCAGATAGGGCAGCCCGACGAGATCCCTTCGGAGCAGGTGGCCAAGCTTTACCATCGCTACTCACATGAGTATGGCCAGTAGCGGGACCGGTTTTTGAGGGCCTTATAGTAGAATCTTCTGGTGGCCCACTACGTGCTGGAATCCTGCGGGCGGATCTCGAGCGCGACTTTGCTGCAACCCTGCACATCTGACTGTCTTACTTGACCGGGTATCGCTTTTCGGGTATAATTCTCCGGTACAATACAAGTTGTCAGAACACTGTTGTTTTGGCTGTTGTGTCGAACAGAACTTGTGTTGCAGCTAACTGCAGAGCCCAACGCGACTGTGAGTGGTAAGGCCCAGCGGAGAACGGTCATGTTGGTTCTGCTAGAGATGAGGAGGAGCAGAGATTAGCAACCAGAGAACACGTGTGAACGAGGCTATCCGGTCCCCGCAGTTGCGGGTCATTGATGCTGATGGTAAGCAGCTTGGGGTCCTGCCGCGTAGGGAAGCGCTACGCTTGGCCGGCGAGCGCGAGTTGGACTTGGTGGAGGTTTCCCCGAACGCCGATCCCCCAGTCGTCAAGCTAATGGACTTTGGCAAGTACCAGTACGAGCGGGCAAAACGCGACCGGGAAGCACGCAAGGCCAGCAAGAATATTGAAGTCAAAGAGATCCGGTTGCGGCCCAAGACTGGTGAACATGATCTGGCCTTCAAGATCCGTCAAGCGCGCTCTTTTTTGGAAAGCGGCGCCAAAGTTAAGGTTCGGATTCGCTTCCGCGGCCGGGAGATTACTCATCCCGAGGTCGCCCGTGCGCAGATGGAACGTATCTCTGGGGAACTGTCGGATATAAGTAGCGTCGAACAACGACCTGGCTTTGAGGGGCGTACCATCTTGATGATCCTGGCGCCCACTGTACAGCGCAAGTGAGGCTCCCAAGCACGCGGAAGGGGTCGATAGCCAGATTCTATCCATCTGCTCAACTGTCACAGACTAGATCTTTTTTTGCTGTTGCCCCTGAGCAGGATGGGGGCAATCGCTTTGTAGGGAGAGTGCTATAATGCCAAAGATCAAGACGCACAAGGCTACTGCTAAACGGTTCAAGTATTCCGGCTCGGGCAAGCTGATGAGGACCAAGATCGGCAAGAGCCACCTGCGCCGGAAAAAGTCCAAGCGCATCAAGCGTATGTTTGATGAGATGCACGTGGTAACGGATTCTGCTTCCAAAACGCGGGTCCGGAAACTGGCTCCATATCTGAAAAAGAAGTGATGACGGACAGGTTGCTGGCATGCTGGCCGTTTGTGCTTGCCTGCCAGTTGCCACATATGCTGTAGAGGAGTTAACAGTGCCAAGAGTAAAAGGGGGTCCTCGGATCCGACGACGACATAATAAGGTCCTGAAGCTGACCAAGGGTCAGTTTGGGGGCAAGCACCGGTTGTGGCGGCGGGGCAACGAGGCGATGCTCAAGTCGCTGTGGTATAGCTACCGCGACCGGCGTAACCGAAAGCGAGATTTCCGCCGCCTGTGGATCACGCGCATCAACGCGGCTGCACGTCAAAGCGGGCTGTCCTACAGCCGTTTTGTTTATGGTTTGAGGGAGGCCAACATTGAACTGGATCGCAAGGTCCTGGCTGACATAGCCGTACGCGACCAGGCGACCTTTGCTCAGTTGGTCGAGGCTGTCAAGGAGCAGTAGGCCCAGGACTATAGGCCTCAGCAGGATAGGGCCGCACTATGGTCAAGATCACGAGCGTTCACAACGAACGCGTCAAGTATGTCCGGTCCCTCGCCCGGCGCCGAAACCGCCAGCGAGAGGGCCGTTTTGTTGTCGAGGGTAGCCGGCTGGTGGATGAAATGGTGAGAGCGGGCGAGAGGCCCGCTCTTGTCTTGTACACCGAGGCCTGGGCAGCAAGCCTCGAGGCCAAACCCTTGCTGACGGTGCTGGCTCTGGCAGAAGGTGGAGCCTGGCCTGTCAGCGAGCCGGTCTTTGCAGTTTGCGCTGATTCCCAAACGCCCCAGGGCGTACTGGCGGTCGTGTCCTTTGTACGCACCCTACCGCGCCCAGGGCCCATCCTGATCCTCGATAGATTGCGAGATCCTGGCAATCTGGGTACTCTCCTTCGCTCTGCAGAGGCTGCGGGTGTGGGGCAGGTGTTCCTTGCGCCAGGGACCGTGGACCTGTACAACCCCAAAGTTGTGCGAGGGGCTATGGGTGCCCACTTTCGCCTGCCTGTAATTCACCTGGACTGGCCGGCCATTGTCGAACAAGTGGCGGGGCGAGCGGTGTGGCTGGCCGATGCCGAAGGTGAGACGGCCTACGATGCCGTGGATTGGAGGGTACCTTCCTCGCTAATTGTCGGGGGAGAGGCGACAGGTTCCAGTCAGGAAGCATCTGACCTGGCGACAGGACGGGTACGCATCCCCATGACCAGGGGCACAGAATCTCTCAATGCAGCGATGGCTGCGACCGTGATCCTATTTGAGGCTGCTCGCCAGCGGCGGGTCCACGCAACTTTTTCTGGAGACTATCTATGAACATCCGCTCAGTCACCTGTTTCGTCAACGCCGGCTCTGTCGATACCCAGGCCGAGACCATTCGATCCGCCGGGCAGCTGGCACAAGAAGCCAGCGCAGCGCTGCGGTCGGCGGGTTTTCCCGTCCAGACAACGCGTCTCGCGACACAGCCGTTTTCTCTCTTGCCAGATAACCCGATGCACCTGGCCCCCACCCTTTGGAGTCAGTGCGCCGAGGCTGGTTTTGATTTCTTGTCTTTAGGACCGATCTTGGCCGACACGCCGGCTGCAGACCTGTCGCGGATGGACCTGATCCCAGATCTGATCCGCAGTACTGAAACGGTGTTTGCCAGCGTGCTCGTCAGCAAGCGAGGACAGGGACTGCACCTGGATGCGATCCAGCGGACAGCTAGCCTCGTGCGAGAGATTGCCCATTCTACCGATCTGGGATTTGGCAACCTTCGATTGGCCATGCTGGCCAACGTGGGTCCGCATTCGCCCTTCTTCCCGGCCGCTTACCACGACGGTGGGTCGCCGGCGCTAGCCATCGCCACCGAGTCCGCTGATCTGGCCGTTACTGCCTTTTCCGATGCGACTTCACTGGACGAGGCACGGCTGCGGCTTGTGGCGGCGGTCGAAGCAGCGGCGGGACAGATCGTTGACCTGATCGGCCCGCTGCTCGAAAAGCAGGGCTATCGCTTTCCTGGGATCGACTTTTCCCTGGCGCCCTTCCCCGAAGAGGCGCGGAGTATCGGCGCCGCGGTGGAAGCCCTGGGTGTGGATTGTTTTGGAGCGCCGGGTACTCTTTTTGTATCCTCGCTCCTCACCGATTGTCTGCGCCAGGCAAACTATCCTCGTTGTGGCTTTAACGGCCTGATGCTGCCGGTGTTGGAGGATGCCATTCTTGCCGACCGCAGTCGCCACGGACTGTTTACTGTCAACGACCTGCTCCTCTATTCTGCAGTGTGCGGTACCGGACTTGACACCGTGCCTTTGCCAGGCGATGTGAGCGAGGCGGAACTGTCCGGCATCCTGCTAGACGTGGCTGCGCTGGCCTTTCGCCTGGACAAGCCACTTACCGCGCGGCTGATGCCCATACCCGGCGCCCAAGCCGGCTGACCTCACTACTTTCGACTTTGCCTACTTTGCCAACGGGCGCGTTCTGGACACAAAGGCACTGGGCAGCCGTGGGTTGTTCGAGCGAGGATCATGGTTGGCAACGTAGCCCTCCTTACTTGGCGAATTTGCACTAGTGTGGTAGAATTCGTGCCGTACTAGGCTTTGGGCTTGGTGCGCGTTATGCATGATGTGAACGAGCAGGTCAGGCGGCTCATCAGGCAGGACAGTGATGAGCCGTCTTTTTTGTGCGCTGCAGAGAGCATGCATGCAATGTTGATGAGGAACAAGAACAGAAAGCCGTGCGCTTGCCGCGCAGAGGGTTGTGACAATGAAGGCAAAAAAAACGGATACGCTCGATACCATTCGCAACATCGGCATCATTGCCCACATTGACGCGGGCAAGACTACTGTCACCGAGCGGGTGTTGTTCTATACTGGCTTCACCCACCGCCTGGGCAGCGTGGATGACGGAACCACGGTGACCGACTTTATGCCCCAGGAACGAGAACGGGGCATCACCATCCAGTCGGCGGCTATCACCAGCACCTGGCGCGATCACCAGATCAACATCATCGATACGCCGGGCCACATCGACTTTACTGCCGAGGTGCAGCGCAGCCTGCGCGTTCTGGATGGTGGTGTGGTGGTATTCGACGGCGTGGCTGGCGTGGAGCCCCAATCGGAGACCGTCTGGCGCCAGGCCGACCGCTACGGTGTGCCCCGCATCTGCTTTGTGAACAAGATGGACCGCATGGGCGCCGACTATTGGCGTACCATCGACAGCATCACCAAGCGGCTGGGGGCAAAGCCTGTAGCGGTGCAGTTACCCATTGGGTCGGAGAGACGACTTTTGCGGTATCGTGGATCTGATCGATGAAAAGGCCATCGCCTATTGCGACGAGGACCACACCGAGCCGGCGATATGCAATGTACCAGAGGAGATGCGAGCTGAGGTGGCCCGGCGGCGGGACGAGATGATCGAAAACTGGCCGAGCTGGACAGCGAGGCCTCTATCGAGCTGGCGGAGCTGTACCTGGAAGGAGAGGAGCTGTCCCCGGCGCTGCTCCGGGCGGTCCTGCGCCAGGCGACACTCGCCGGGGAGGTGGTACCGGTGCTGTGTGGCACGGCTTTACGCAACAAAGGGGTCCAGATTGCTGTTGGATGCTGTGGTGGACTATTTGCCCTCGCCCCTGGACGTACCGCCCATGACTGGCAAGGATCCTGATACGGACGAGGAGGTCGCCTGTCTGCCCGGACCCTGGCGCGCCGACTGCGGCCTTGGTTTTCAAGATTAATACCGACCCTTACATGGGCAGGCTGACCTATTTCCGCGTCTATTCGGGAGCCGTGCGGCGGGGCGAATTCCTGCTCAATGCCAATAGCGGCAACCGGGAGCGGATCGGCCGCTTGGTGCGCATGCACGCTGATCGCCGCGAAGAGGTGGATGAGATCCGAGCCGGAGACATTGGCGCTGTGCTGGGCCTCAAGGCTACAACCACAGGCGAAACCCTGTCTGCTGAGGAACGGCCCGTGGTATTGGAACAGATCACATTCCCTGCTCCGGTCATTGAGCTGGCAGTCGAGCCGTACACCAAGGCTGACCAGGACAAGTTGGGCTTGGCCCTTAAGCGATTGACGGATGAAGATCCTACCTTCCAGGTACGCCATGACGAGCGCCTGGGACAGACGATTCTCGCCGGCATGGGCGAACTTCACCTTGAGGTGCTACTGGATCGCCTGCGCCGCGAGTTTGGTGTTGGTACCAAGGTGGGGCGTCCCCAGGTGGCTTACTATGAGACGATTACCCGCCCAGCACGTGCCGAGGGCCGGCTGGTCAAGCAGACAGGGGGGCATGGCCAGTTCGCCGTGGTGGAGTTGGAGGTCGAACCCCTGCCCTCTGGCAGTGGCTTCCTCTTTGAGAATAAGGTAGTGGGTGGGAACGTACCGCGGCAGTACATCTCTGCCGTTGAGGCTGGCGTACACGATGGCATGACTCGTGGTGTGTTGGCCGAGCAACCCATGGTGGACATCAAGGTCACTCTGGTGGACGGCAAGGCGCACGACGTGGATTCGTCGGAGCGAGCTTTTTCCACGGCGGCGTCCATGGCTCTGCGTCAGGCCGTTGGCCAGGCTGGTCCCATCCTGCTGGAGCCGATCATGCACGTAGACGTATTGACGCCCGAAGACTATACAGGGGATGTCATTGGTGATCTGAGTACCCGATCTGCCAGCATCACGGGTATTGACTCGCGAAATGGCAGTGGCCAGTCTATCCAGGCCGATGTTCCGCTTGCGGCGATGTTCGGCTATGCCACATCGCTGCGGTCCCGAACCCAGGGCCGGGGAGCTTTTGTCATGCAGTTCGATCACTATGCTCCGATATCGCCTGAAGTGATAAAAGAACGGGAGAGAGCCCACTAATCACCGGTGAGATCTCGTACTTTGAGCACTCGGAAAGGGTGGATTCTGTCCCCCTTCCGAGTGTTTTTCGTTGTGGGCTTGCACGTCTCTGTGAGCAATGGTATACTGTAACCTGATGGACATCAGCTTTGATGCAGTTTTTCTGGAGGTGGGAGGCTATGGGTTTCTGGGCTGACTTGAAGTATAGGCTTCAAAATCTCTTTGGGCTGGAGACATCTTTTCCCTTGGGCGACGAAGTACTGCCTCAAACCTTGCAGCCCCGCGTGTTGCTGATCACCTTCAATCCTGTCATCCGCTCGGAAGGCGGCAGAAAGCTGACAGACGTCCTGGGCTGGTGCAACATTGATGAGTTGTGCCGCGAGTACATTGCCGATCTGCGCGAGTGCAGTGGTGGCTTTTTAGAGTACCGGATCGTCCAGCGAATTGGGATCGACGCCTGGCCGAGGAAAATAGACGGCTTTCGCTATGATGGGGATAGTTACCTACAATGCTGGCGCAACCGGACAGGCTTCCACGATCCAGACGCCGTCGACTATGAGGCTATCCTCGAAGAGTTTGATCTTCTGGCTCGCGTCGAGTCGGACCAGATTGATGAGGTATGGTTATTCGGCTTTCCCTATGCCGGTTTCTACGAATCGCAGATGATTGGGCCCAAGGCTTTTTGGTGCAATTCACCGCCCATGTCGCGCAATGATGGGATCTCGCGCCGGTTTGTGATCATGGGCTTTAACTATGAGCGAGGCGTGGGCCCCATGTTGGAGTCCTTTGGGCACCGTGTTGAATCGCATCTCCAGTACGTCTGGCGTCGTCGGAGGGGCGAGGACAACCTATGGGAGCGATTCATCCGCTACGACAAGGTCTCCCCCGGGCGGGCGAACTGTGGTTGGATGCACTATGCCCCCAACAGTCTCACGGACTATGACTGGGGCAACCCGACCAGAGTACAGAGCAACTGCGACGACTGGCTCAACTTTCCCAACTTTCAGGGTGCCTGGGGAGTGGTAGATTGTCGTGACTGGGGAAACGGCGATATGCGCGCTCATCACAAGTGGTGGTTCAAGCGCCTGCCCAACGCCCCAGGTGACACGCAGGGAATCTCTAACAACTGGTGGCTCTATGGCGTGGACCCCAACAGGGCCGGCTAGGAGAGCTGTCCCGCCGATGCCCTGACCGCCAGGGCCGGGAGCCGGGGTGTGACTCATCGCAAGACTTGTCATGGATCCGGCTCTGGGGGGGCCTGGGGTTCGGAGCTAGGATAGCAGCCCTTATGATTCTCGTCACAGGAGCAGCGGGGAAAACGGGTCAGGCTGTCATTCGGGCATTGGCCATCAAGGGTGAACCCGTGCGGGCGTTGGTCCGCCGCCCAGGGCAAATCCAGGGTATCATGGACCTCGGGGCTCGGGAAGCAGCAGCCGGTGACATGCGCTCAAGGGCCCCGATGGAGCATGTCACCCAAGGCGTTCGGGCCATTTACCATATCTGTCCCAATATGAGCCCTGACGAGGTGGCCATTGGCCAAACTGTGATCGCGGCGGCCCAATCAGCCGGCGTCGAGCACTTTGTCTACCATTCGGTCCTGCATCCCCAGACCGAAGCCATGCCCCACCATTGGCTCAAGCTGCGCGTGGAGGAGCAGTTGTTCGAGTCAGGGTTAGATTACACAATCCTACAACCTGCAGCCTACTTGCAGAATATCCTGGCTCATTGGGATCAGATCGTCGAACAAGGCGTCTACCCGATTCCCTATGCAGCGGAGACCCGTCTGGGTATGGTTGATCTGGAGGATGTCGCCGCGGCAGCTGCCATCGTTCTGACTGAGCCTGGACATGAGGGCGCCACGTACGAACTGTCCGGGCCCAACCTTCTGTCTCAGACCGAGATTGCTACGATCTTGGCTGAACTACTGCGTCGTCCGGTATGCGCCCAGGTCGTGCCTCTGGCAACTTGGGCGGCTAGAGCCAGGGCCTCGGGTCTGGGCGACTACCAGGTTGAGACACTGGTCAAGATGTTCTGCTACTACGAGAAACATGGGTTCAGGGGCAATGCACAAGTGCTAGGCTGGTTGCTTGGCCGTCCTCCCACCAGTTTCTCAGTCTTTGTACGGCGCATCTCTTGGGGATGAATTCGTACATGACATAGAGGGCTGGAAAGCCTCGACCTGATTCACCGAGATAACCGTCAGAGTGAGGAGTGGGGATATGATCAATCATGGAGGTACAGTGATGACAGATTCTTTCCTAGTTCCGCCCGGTACCCAAGTCAAGCTTGCCGATTACGATCCAGGCTTTGCCGGTACAATCGAGAAGAAGAGCCAGGCCAAAAACGAGCTTAGGGACAACCTGGCGCAGCTCCAGGCCCTCCAACAGATGTTGTGGGCTGAAGACAAACATGCCTTGCTCCTGGTCTTCCAGGCGATGGATGCTGGCGGCAAGGATGGCACCATCAGGCAAGTGATGCGTGGTGTGAACCCCCAGGGCTGCCAGGTGACCAGTTTCAAAGTGCCAAGCAAGGAGGAGCTAGCCCACGATTATCTATGGCGGATCCACAAGGCAGCACCACGGCGAGGCTACATCGGTATCTTTAACCGCTCCCACTACGAGGACGTGTTGGTGGTACGTGTTCACAACCTGGTTCCTGAAGATGTATGGCGGCAGCGTTACGAGCAGATCAATCACTTTGAGAAACTGCTGGCTGATTCTGGGACGACGATCCTGAAATTCTTCCTGCACATCTCAAGAGAGGAGCAGAAGAAACGATTTGAGGAGAGGCTGGCCGACCCCAGCAAGAACTGGAAGTTCTCCCTGGGTGACGTGGAGGAGCGAGGGTATTGGGACGACTATATGCGGGCCTTTGAAGAAGTGCTGAGCCGGTGCAGCATGCCATGGGCGCCCTGGTACGTCATTCCTGCCAATCGCAACTGGTACCGCAACCTGGCCATTTCCCAAATCATTGTCGAAACACTAAAAAAACTGGATATGCGCTACCCTCCGCCTCTGTCCAATGCCGGCGAGATCGTCATTCCTGACTAGGTGATCAACCGATCCCTTGTGCCAGTATCCGTGTAAACTGGCATGAATTCGTGTCAGGACGACAAGATTGCTTCTGGGCCTGTTGCGTGTTATAATAGGGCCGTACCGAGTTCTGACGCCCACTGTCATGACGGTGGTGTGTTGTCGTCAGGCAAGGGGTGCGATAGCGGTGTACAATGGCCGTGCAGATTAGGGGTGTGCGACAACAGGGAGAGTTGTCTTGGGAACCAATGCGTTGCCCTGATCCATGGAGCGATTCACGAAGGCAAGCGCACGAACCTTGGGCCGAAACTTTGTGGGGCCTCCCTGCGTAGTAGAAGTGGAACTCACATACCCAATTGAAAGATGCATAAATGACACAACCATTGGCCATTGGAACAGTACTGAAAAACCATTACCGCATTGTCCGCCTGGTTGGAGGAGGCGGAATGGCCTGGGTCTACCAGGTGGAGGAGCTGCCGCCCGCCAGTGGCAATCTCTGGGCCCTCAAAGAACTGCGCCCCCAGACCCAGGATAGGGAGGAGCGGGCCACTGCCCGCAAGCTCTTTGAACAGGAATCTTTGTTGCTCCGCGATCTGGACCACGTGAACATCCCCCAGATCGCCGGCTTTTTCGAGGAGAACGGCCGGGCATGCCTGGTGATGGAGTTCATATGGGGCGAATCGCTGGAGAAACGGTTGGAAGCTGCCAACGCGCCCTTGTTGGAGACCGACGTGCTCAAGTGGGCTGTCCAGCTCTGCGAAGCATTGGACTATCTTCATGCCCGCCAACCGCCTGTCATCTTCCGTGACATGAAGCCCAGCAATGTAATGGTGACCAATACCGGACTGGTCAAACTGATTGACTTTGGTATCGCGCGTACCTACAAGGTGGGGAAAAAGCGGGATACGGTAGCTATGGGCTCTGAGAACTATGCAGCGCCAGAGCAATGGGGCAAAGGCCAGACCGACGCCCGGTCCGATATCTATGCTCTGGGTGCTACGATGTATCACCTGCTGGCCAATATGGCCCCAACGCCGGCCTTTCTGCCATCTGAACCGCTGCCCCTGCGCAACTATAACGGTGCGCTCTCGGCAAAGACTGTGACACTCGTTGAGAAGGCCATGGACCGCGAGCGGAGCAAACGTTTTCAGTCGGCTGTAGAAATGCGCAAGGCGCTCATCGACGCCCTTCCGGGACCGTATGTTGCACCAGTGGTCCCCGCCGTCCACCATCCTGTGTCCAAGGCGGCAACAGGTACCGGTCAGGGCCCGGCCAGGGCCACTGGCGCTTCCACTACCTCGGGTTCTACAGGGGCCGGGGCATCCGTTCAGCCCCCGGTGCAACGCGAGCCCCAACCGGCGCTCAGGCCAGCGCACCGGCCAGCGCCTCCGCCAGCCAAGGCTTGTCCAGCCTGCGCGCGGGCCAACAGGCAGAACGCTCGGTTTTGCGTTGGCTGCGGTCATTCCTTTGTGCCCCTTGGGCCAGCCGTGTTGCGCGTCGTCGAGCCAGTGCGGGCTGCCTGGGAGATGCCTGTGGCTCACAGCCCGACGCTGCTGGGCCGTGCCAGTGAGGCCGAGGGCTACCGGCCAGACTTTGACATGACGTTCTATGATGAAGGCGACTATGTCTCTCGCCGCCACGCGCGGATCACCAAAGGCCGTGTGGGCTATTTTGTCACCGATCTCGGCAGCAGCAACGGTACTATGGTCAATGGGCAGCCATTGGCGCCCAACCGCGCCCGCTTGTTGCGCAATGGTGACCGGCTCAAAGTCGGTTTGGTCGTTATCCAGTTTCGGTTGGGATAGAGTTCCCAGCCAGGTCTGCGGAAGCTTCATGATCTGTCCAAAAGACCCCGACGAGAGTCGATAGGAGGTAGGTAATGAACTGTTCCGCATGTGGAACGGACAATCGAGATGGGGCCAATTTCTGCCGGATGTGCGGTAAGCAGATTTCCGAACATCTCCAGGATCAGGTCACAATTACAGGCGGAGACGAGGCTGGGGCCAAGGACGGTCCTGCCCCCGGCCAAGATCTGAAACTTGAGGCAGATCTAGCAACGTCAGTATCCGTAGATGAACTGCCTGTAATCGAATTGCCAGAAATGCTTCCAAAGGACTTGTACGCGGAACTGCAGGAAGGAGTGGATGGAGAACCAGAAATACCGTCCGGGGTGCAGGCGGAGGATGTGTCCCTGGGTGGAGAACCCGTGCTCGAGGCGGAGGCTGCGAAGGAACCATCTGAGGGATCGGGAGTGGAAACCGAGATAGTAGAGGGCGAGTTCGATCAAACTGTGCCTGAAACCCACCTGGCAGTAGAACCACCTGAGGCTGGAGGGTTTGGGTCTGCCATACCGGCCGACTCTTCTGGTCCTGCAGTCCCTACTGAAGTCGGGGGAAGCGACGTTGAGGCGAGTATGGCGCAAGAAACAGAGGCCCCGCCTGGAGAACCAGTAGCTCAGACAACTAGACCAGAAGCTCAGCCGGTAGAGGGCGCTGGTGAGGCCGAAGACGGGACAGTCATCCCTGAGCTTGTCACGTCTGACAGCATGATGCCACTGGTGCCGGGAACCGTGATTGGCGAGCGCTTACGGATAGTGGGAGTGCTGGATGACGAGGAAGACGAGATCCTTTATCTAGCTCACGATCTGCTTCGATGCTGGCAGTGTGGTTTCCAGGACAATGAGCCTGACGATACCTTCTGCGCCCAATGCGGCGCGTCTCTGGATCGCGAGGCGCGGGTGCGCCTGCTGGAGGTCCAGAGCAAGGAGGCCGAGCCATCCGGCGGCGAGGCTGTGGCTGCCCGGCTCAGCTACGAAGGACGCCATTTTCTTCTTCTGGCAGAGCCAGATGCGGCGATTGAGGTGGAATCGGGATCCAGTGCTCCAGGTGTGCCCCAGAGTGTTCGGCTCGTGGTGGGGCAGTACTCTGATGCTGGCCGGGTTCGCGAGCTGGATGAGGATAGCCTGCTGGCCCTGACCCTGGCTCCCACCTACGAATCGCGGACCGGCCCGGTGTTGGGCCTCTTTGCTGTGGCTGACGGAATGGGGGGCCACGAGGGCGGCGAAGTCGCTAGCAAAGTGGCATTGCAGGTACTGGCCGATGTGGTGTTGCGCAGTATTGTGCTGCCGGCACTGGCGGATGAAGATCTTCTGGAGGAGGAGATCATTGCCCGCCTGAGTCAGGCGACTGTGAGTGCCAATGACGCTGTGTACCTGGCCCGCCAGAAGCGGGGAAACGACATGGGGACGACCTTGACCACAGCTCTGGTCAGGGATGACCGGCTCTTCTTGGCCCATGTGGGCGATTGCCGTGCTTATCGATGGGGAGCTGACGGCCTCCAGCAGCTAACCACCGACCATTCGCTGGTGGCCAGCATGATTGCCAGCGGCCAGGCTGCGCCTGAAGAGATCTATACCCATCCCCACCGCAGCGTCATCTATCGCTGCGTCGGCGACCAGCCAGTGGTGGAGGTTGATACGGACGTCGTGTCCCTTGTCCCAGGTGACCGGATCCTTGTCTGCTGTGATGGCCTGTGGGAGATGGTGCGCGACGAAGGCATCAGAGATGTCATGATGCAGGAAGCTGATCCCCAGGCTGCCTGCGAGATGCTGGTGAATCATGCCAATGTAGCAGGCGGTGATGACAACATCAGCGTCATCATCGTACAGATCAAGGGTGCATAAGATGGATGCCTGGGCGACCTTGAGTGGGGGGACAATGCTCGCCGGCCCTTCAGATCCAGCAATCGCCCCGGTATTGTGAATAGAACGACCGTGCGGTTCGCACGTATAGGATAAGCCATGATAATGGCCAATGTAAGGAGGGATGATATGGCCAACGATTTGACTCTGACCTGCCGGCTCAACAAGGCCTATCTGCCGGTTATGAACACCCAGCAGCTAGTGTACGTGCTCATCGATGCGGTACCGGGCGCGAGCATGGCGCAGGTCCAGATGCCACTTAACCTCAGCTTGGTGCTGGACAAGAGTGGCTCGATGCAAGGAAAAAAGATCCAGAACTTGCGAGAGGCGGCCAAGCTGGTGGTGGATCGCCTGGGACCGCAAGATACCATCTCCATCGTCGCCTTTAGCGACCGAAAGTATCTGATCGCCACCAGCCAGCCGATCACAGACAAGGGAGCACTCAAAACAAAGATTGACCGGATCCGCGATGGTGGCGGAACTGCTATCTCTGGCGGCATGAATCAGGGACTGACCGAGTTGGGCAAGGCCGCATCCCCTGATCGAATCAGCCGGATGCTGCTCTTGACAGACGGTCAGACCTTTGGCGACGAGAAAACGTGCAAACAGCTGGCCCAAAAAGCTGGCGACCAGGGCATCCTGGTCAATGCACTGGGCCTGGGTGACGATTGGAACGAGGATCTATTGGATGACATCGCCGCAGCCAGCGGTGGCGTGGCCGACTTTATTGATTCGCCCAACAAGATTGTCACCTTTTTTGAGCAGGCTGTCCAGTCCATGCAGGACAGCGTGGTGCAGAACGCGCAGATGGTTCTGCGTCTGGCCAGCGGCGTCACACCCCGCCAGGTTTGGCAGGTCCTGCCCCTGATCTCGAACTTGGGCTACCGCCCTCTGTCGGATCGCGATGTGCAGGTCGCCCTCGGCGAGATGGAGAAAGGCCAGCCACGTAGCTTGCTGGTAGAGCTGCTGGTTGGCCCCCGGCCTGCTGGCACCTATCGTGTTGCCCAGACGGAGGTCAGCTATGACGTACCCGGCTTGAAGCTTTCCGGCGAAAGGGTCAAGTCCGACATCCTGCTCAGCTTCACAGCCAATGCTGCTGAAGCCAAGGACTATGAGCCTGAAGTAATGAACATCGTCGAGAAGGTGACGGCCTTCAAGCTCCAAACCCGGGCGCTGGAAGAGGCCAAGATGGGCAACATAGCCGGCGCCAGCCAGAAGCTCCGTGCTGCTGCCACCCGCCTATTGGAGATAGGCGAAGACGATCTGGCACAGTCGGCGCTAGAAGAGGCCGAGAACCTGGAGACGAGCGGCCAGATGTCTTCTCATGGTACCAAAAAACTGCGCTACGAGACGCGCAAGCTGACGCAGCGCCTGAGTCCCTGAATGCCAGGGATTGTGGCATCCTCTGCTGCATGAATGTCAGATCAGAGGGGTAGGAAGTACCAACAAGCGTCTTTTTGTTTAGCATGTACGACCGAAGAAGGAGGAACCGAATCATGCCAACATGCCCAAACTGTGGAAATGAAACTGCAGCAGGTGCTATTTTCTGCGACCAGTGCGGAACGCAGATCCCGGCGTCCGGGTCTGCTGTTCCAGAGGCGCCACCCGCCCCGGCCGGTGGCAGCATAATCTGTCCCGCCTGCGGCGCGGGCAACGTGCCGGGCGAGGCCTTTTGCGACTTTTGCGGCTCTCCCCTGGATGCGCCAGTACCGGCAGTCGTAGAGGCACCCATGCCGGCGCCCGCCGAGGTTGAGGTAGCAGCCGATGCTGTACCTGACGAAGATCAATCCATATGTCCAGCCTGTGGGGCTGAGGTCCAGCCTGGAGAGGCCTTTTGCGCCAATTGCGGGGCATCGCTTGTCGAGCCCATACAGGCGCCAGAGGCAGGAGATGTGGTAGAACCGCCAGCCGAGGGAGTGCCCCTCGCCGCCGATGGGCAGGTTCCTGAGGCACGAGAAGCGATAGAGCCTGTCGCTGAGGAAGTACCTGAGGTGCGAGAGGTCGTGGTTGAGGAATCAGCTCCGCCACCGCCTGCCCCAGAGCTGGTTGCCGCGCCCACCTGTCCGGCCTGTGGCGTGGAAATCGTCGCTGGTGACAAGTTCTGCAGTAACTGTGGGGCAGTGTTGCAGGCTGTGGCTGAGCCAGCAGTGGCTGAGGTAGCACCGCTGCCTTCACCTTCCGCCGGCCCGCGTTTGGTGGTCGTTGCGTCCGGGGCTGAGATCCCACTTCCGACTGCTGATGAGATACTGATTGGCCGTGAGGACCCGGTGAGCGGCGTCTTCCCCCAGGTGGATCTGACACCCCATGGTGGTGAGGAGGGAGGGGTTTCTCGCAGGCACGCGCGGCTGATTGTCAAAGGTCTCAACTACTCTGTCGAGGATTTGGACAGTACCAACTATACCTTCGTCAACAAGCAAAAGCTGGCGCCCGGAATCAGCCATCCGGTTCGTGATGGTGATGAGATCCGCTGCGGTCGCGTGACGCTGGTCCTGAGAACCTGATACCAGGTACGGGGGATTGGAGATTGCAGAGATGATGTGCATCGCAATGCCTAGTTTCTGTTCTCCAGTCTCCCAGTTGCCTTATGCAACATTGTCGTGAACTGGTGTGCGGCCATCTCAACAGGCCGAGTGCTCGCTTCTGTGAAAAGTGTGGGCAGCCGCTGCGCGGTCAAAGTGATCGCCCGGCGGATGCCTGGTCCGCCTTGCCTTCAGGACACCTGATGCGGGGTGGCACCTATCGTATCCTTGAGCCGCTGGGCAAAGGAGGGATGGGCGCGCTCTATCTGGCGGCCGATACAGGTGCCTTTGACCGGAAGTGTGTGGTCAAGGAACTCCTAGACTACTACGATCCCACAAACCCCGACGAAGCCCAACTGGCCCAGGATCGCTTTGAAACTGAGGCTCGCCTGCTGGCTGAACTGAGCCATCCTGGAATTCCACGTATCTATAGCTTTTTCTCCGAGGCTGGGCGTCACTATATCGTAATGGAATATATCCAAGGGGAGACACTGGAGCGCGCGGTGACTCACGTCGATCCTCTTGGGTTCACCATCGCGGCACACCAACTTTCCGCTGAGACGGCTGTGCGCCACGCTATCCGAATCTGCCGGGTTCTGGAGTATCTGGCCAACCAGCCAATACCCGTAGTGCACCACGACATCAAGCCTGCAAATCTCATCGTGGACCGAACCAGTGGAGAGGTGAGGCTGGTGGACTTTGGTACCGCCCAAACCCGCACCCGCTGGGCCACCCAGGCCCGACTGGACCAACAACCCTCGATGCTTTTTGGCACCCCCGGATATGCGGCGCCGGAGCAATACCGGGGCAGCTCAGAGCCACGATCGGATGTCTATGCTCTGGCTGCCACCCTGTATCACATTCTGACCGACGACGATCCTGGCGAGCATCCTTTTCAGTTCACCAACATGGGAGGCCTGCCCGCTTCGCTGGCTGACGCCCTGGGCCGAGCCCTGCGTCCAGAGGTGCAGCGGCGCAGTACTGCATTGGAGTTTCGGCATGCGTTGGCAGGTTGGTTCATTCCCGATGAAGCTGCCCAACCCTTCGTTTTTCGCTCAGGAGCCGTAGCCCATACCACAGAGGAACTGGTTCTTCTCTGCGATCGGTATTGGCCCGAAGCCCGACTGCACCTGAGCGACGGAGATTTTGACCAGTGGTTCCGTACTCGCAATCGACACGACCTCGTGGCGAAAGCCAGGTCGGCAAAGCTCGAGAGGAACGCCGACGCTGCGCTGGAGGTGTTTCTGAGGCGCCTGAATCCACGCTTGGCGGCGCCAAGCCTCGTCATCGAGCCACTGAACCTGGATTTTGGACGGATAACCCGCAGTGGAGCCGTTCCGCGCCATCTACGGGTGTGCAATGAGGGCAGGGGCTATGCTCAGGCGAGCCTGAGTACCCCGGTGCCCTGGATACTCATCGAGCGATCTCGGGTAGGATGTCTGTCGGGCACAGAAATCTCCGTAGAGGTTCAACTTGACGCCACAGCGTTGTCTTTGCAGAGAGATCACCAGACTGTCATCGCCTGTACGCCAGATCGTGGCGCAAGAATCTCCATTTCGGTTGTGGCCGAGTTGAATTTGGTCCGGGAGGCGCTGCGGCGGATCGCTGCGGCTTTCACGGCGGTAGCTCACCTGGCCGTTAGAGGAGCCCGGCGCGGGTGGGGGTTTTGGATGCGAACCTTTCGCAGCCTGCTCCGGTCCCGCTATGGGCTGTGGATCCTGGGGGCCGAGGCTGTGATACTGGCTGCGGCGATGGTGGCTCTGTGGTGGATCTGGCCTGACTCTTCGCCTGCCTTGGACGACTTGGCTCGGGCTCTGATCCTGATCGTACCGCTATCGCTGCTGGTCGTCTATCTGCTGCCAGCGATCGCCTTCGTCGCCGGATTTGTCGTCTGGGAGGTCGTCCGGGGCATGGCGGGCTGGGCGAGGGCCGCCACGCGCTGAACATCTAGCCATGAGGGCATTTACCTGGCAGCCATGATACAAGACTAGTAGGCCTTCCGGAGCCTGCCAGTCTTTCGTTTGTCAATCCTTGTGAATGCAACGAGAAAATCCAGATCTAGTTGACATCACCCCGAGCCTGTGGTATACTTGGCTTCGTTCGTAACCTGGTGAGCATGTTGATTCAGCTTCCTCGCGGTTCGTGTGTTGACGACCCAGCGATATGGTGCTGAGCCTGTTGTCGTTTGATTGTCCTCTGCCCATTTTGCTGTCGGATCCAATGCCTCTGTGGCTCGAATGCGGGCCCCTTTGCGGTAGGTGATTAGACTAACCCTCGAGCTTCGGGGTACCTGGTACTGGTTTCCGGGTCGACATACAACTGATGGAACACTGCGCCCCCTGAGACACGGAAGAATCAACCAATGGCGCAGAACCAGATTGTGGGAGTACCCATGGCACTTACGAAATCGGAAATCCGGTCGGGGGCCTACTATGACTCTGTGGTGCTCATGCAATTGCAGCGCTCTCTGGCTGCCCTCCCTGGCGTCCTTGATGCCGGCGTGGTGATGGGTACCGAGGCCAACCAAGAGATCCTGGCCCAAACTGGCCTGTTGACAGCGGAAGGTCTGGCCGGGGCGGCCGATGATTTGGTGATTGTGGTCAAGGCTGAGACTGAAGCTGAGGCTGAGGCGGCTCTGGGACAGGTGGACGAACTCCTGGCGGTGCGGAGGGGCGGTGTCGAGCAGGACTACTGTCCCAGGAGCCTGGAAGCGGCAGCCGAAATGAGGCCCGACGCTCAATGGGTGCTGATATCCGTCCCGGGTCGCTATGCTGCCGGGGTGGCCCGCCAGGCCCTGCGCCTGGGCAAGAACGTGTTCCTCTATAGCGACAACGTTTCTCTGGCCGATGAAGTCGCCCTCAAACAGACTGCCGCCGAATGCGGTCGCCTGGTGATGGGGCCGGACTGCGGTACGGCCATTGTCAACGGCGTGGGACTTGGTTTTGCCAATCGGGTGCGCCGGGGCTCAATCGGCTTGGTCGCTGCCTCGGGAACCGGTCTGCAGCAGGTCAGCGCCCGCATCCACCAGTTGGGAGGTGGCATCAGCCATGCCCTGGGTACTGGTGGGCGGGACCTCTCCGAATCTGTCGGGGCGGTGACAGCTTGTCAGGGCCTGGATCTCCTCATTCGTGATCCTGAGACCCGCGTGATTGTACTTGTCTCCAAACCTCCAGCACCCCAGGTGGCCAGTGAACTGTTGGATGTTGCCCGTTCCTCGGACAAGCCAGTCGTGGTGGACTTTGTTGGCTACTCCCCCTCTGTGCGTGAGTCGGACAACTTGCGCTTTGCTACCACCTTTGATGAGGCGGCTGAACTCGCCGTGCGCCTGGCGACGGAGGACGATGTGGGTGCTGGCCCGAAGCCGCACGGGACCGCAGTACCCACAGTGGCTGGACTGGATCGTTTCGCACCAGGACAGCGCTATCTACGAGGGCTGTTTTCCGGTGGCAGCTTGGCCTACGAGGCCCTGCTTCTGCTGCAGGACTATGCTCCGGGGATCTTTTCTAACGTTCCTTTGGAAAAGGATTTTGGCTTGTCCAACCCCATGGTCAGCCAGGCACATACCATGGTCGACCTGGGTGAAGATGAATTCACTGTCGGCCGTCTACACCCAATGATGGACCATGATCTCCGCATCCGACGGCTCCAGCAGGAAGCGCAGGATCCAGAGGTTGCTGTAATCCTACTCGACGTCGTACTGGGCTATGGGGCTCACCCGGATCCGGCTGGTGAGATTGCACCGGCTATTGCCCAAGCGCGCTCTGATGCGGCCGAAGTTGGCCGGTACCTCGAGGTGGTCGCCGTCGTTGTCGGTACCGACGAGGATCCGCAGGATATGGATACCCAGATCCAGCAACTAGAAGCGGCAGGTGCCTGGGTGGAGACCAGTAACGATACTGCCGTCCGCTACGTTGGTCGCCTGATCCAGGCTCTTGCTCCGAAATCTAGAATCCTGAATCCTAAATCGGTAGACTTGGCTGTGCTTCACCAACCTCTGGGCGCCATCAATGTTGGAGTGGAGTCGTTTGCCGAAAGCCTGCAGGCCCAAGGTGCGCCCGTCATCCAGGTGGACTGGCGGCCGCCGGCCGGCGGAAACGAGAAATTGATGGCGATTCTCGAACGGATGCGGGGCTAGCAGTGAGGCGAGTGGGCTTTACTCAGCCGATGCGAAGAGTTGGTCCGGCAGCAGAGGCAGCAGGTACGGCTCTTGCAGTTTGTGGTATCATCACGCTGGCAACGCCTGTCTGGGCCGGCCCCAGCCATATGTCGTCGGCCGGCAGCAACTGGGTCAATGTCCTGCTGGTTCCACTGACCGCGAGTGGCATGGATGGTGTTGGCAGGGTCTGTGCCGCTGCTCGTCGCATTGGATCAGCCTCGAGAGGGGGCGAAAGAGCAGATCAAATCACGCTCACCGAGAGCGTCTTCCCATAGCCATTACTAGTTGTACGGAGTCTGATACAAGATCTTGTGGAGTGGACGTATGCGCCAGCTCCAATATTCATTCCCGACTATCGATCTAGTCCCGTAGGAAAGGTATGCAAGCATGGATATCGAGAAGGCCAATGCACAAGCAACCGAACGAATGATGGAATCCCGCCCGGTTCTGGTGGGGATGGGCAGGGCCATTGACGTGGTGCCCGGCATGCGCGAGAATCTGCTACTGCACGCAGGTCCGCCCCTGACCCTTCGGTCGGAACCTCAGGGCAAAGCCTGGGATCGCGCTTCTGGGCCGATGCGAGGCGCCATCACGGGAGCCCTGATCTTTGAGGGCAAAGCCAAAGGCGAAGACGATGCTCAAACCCTGATCGAATCGGGCGAGATTGAGCTGGAACCCTGCCATCACCATCAGGCTGTGGGGCCCATGGCTGGTGTGACCTGCCCTTCCATGTCGGTGTATATCCTGGAGAACAAGACCTACGGGAACAAGTCCTACTCTAACCTTAACGAGGGCTATGGCAGGGTACTGCGCTACGGCGCCTATAGCGAGGAAGTGCTGGACCGCCTGCACTGGATGGAGGAGGTGATGGCCCCGGTTCTGACCGGCGCTATCGAGGCCAGTGGCGGGATCGACATCCGTGCCCTGCTGGCCGAAGCCCTGCACATGGGCGATGAGGGGCACAATCGCAACAAGGCCGGTTCGATTTTGTTCACGACCAAGCTTGCGCCTTTCATTGCCAGGGCTGCACCCAACGCTGATGTGGCAGCCGACGTTCTGCGCGCTTTGGGCGACAATGCGCTGAGCGTCCTGAATCCGGTGATGGCCGCCTGTAAGGGGATGGCCGATGCCGCGCATGGCGTTGAGGGTAGTACCATCGTAAGCACCATGGCTCGCAACGGCACCGATTTTGGCATTCGCGTCAGCGGCCTGGGAGATCGCTGGTTCACGGCCCCGGTCGCGGTACCAGAGGGCCTCTACTTTCCAGGTTTCACGGCTGAGGATGCCAGCGGTGACATCGGCGACAGTGTGATCACCGAGACTGCCGGCATTGGCGGATTTGCCATGGCTTCCGCGCCGGCCATCGTCACCTTTGTCAGTGGCACGCCGCGGGATGCCCTGAATGCCACCCTGGAAATGTACGAAATCTGCAGCGCCGAGCACAAGTACTTTAGCATGCCCCCCCTCGACTTTCGCGGAACGCCGACCGGCATCGACGTCCGTAAGGTCGTGGAGACAGGCATTACGCCCCGAGTCAACACTGGAATTGCCCACAAAGATGCTGGCGTCGGTCAAGTCGGCGCCGGGCTGGTACGCCCACCGATGGCCATGTTTGAGGAGGCGTTGGTGGCTTTTGCACAAGAATACGGATACTAGATACTGGAGGGAGACAATGGACCGCGATCAATTCATCAAAACCATGGCTGATGCCAAGTTGTACGACCTGACCCAGGGGTGCAGTATCTTTACGCCGCCCTGGCCTGGAGAGAAGGCGCTGGAAGTACACTTTTTCAAGCGCGTCACGGGTGCTTATGGCGGTGGGCTGGGTGCCAATGGCCAACTGCTCAATTGGAGCAACACGGTCGGCACTCACTTGGTGGGCGAAACCGCTTTTCATTCGAAGGGCAGGGCCATGGCGGACATCACCTTGGAAGATGTTTGTGGCCAGGGTGTTGTCGTAGACATCTCTGACGCGGTATCTGACTACAGTCTGTATACGCCCGAGATGGTCATGGAGCGGGCCACGGTCAAAAAGGGTGACATCCTCATCATCAATACAGGCTACCATCGCTACTCTTGGGATCAACCGGATGTCCACAATCCAGAGGCCCAGGGTGGTGTCGAGTCCAAGGAATTCGGCTTCCTCGTGCGCCATCCGGGCCCCTCGCCTGACTTTTTCAAGTGGGCGCTGGAAATGGAGCTCAAAGTAGTAGGCGTGGATTGTGGGTGTGTTGAACATCCCATGAATACTGCCATCCGCTACATGCATGCGAACGAGTTCCAAAAGGCCGAAGCGAAACTGGTGCGTGACCATGGCAAGACGTGGGACGAGATGTTCCCTCCCGAGGAGTACTATGAGCTGACTCACGTCACCATGCCCAAGGCTCACCTGCTCCTGGCAGAATCGATCGTGGGCGACATCCAAAAGTTGAACAATCAACGGGCCTGGATCATGATCCCACCCATTCCCTACATGGAGGTCGAGACCTCGTGGTCCCGTGCTTGTGCCCTCCAGGCACCTGAGGGCATGGACGAAGAAGAATTCTTCCAGGTCATGGATTCGGCCGAGATGCTGGATCTCACAGTACCCTTTAGCGTCCAGACACCCCAGTGGGCCAACTATGTGCCACTCACCGTCACCTATACCAAGCGGGTTGGTGGGCAGAACTTTGGTATGGGCCGTAATGGCTCCATTTGCAATGCCAGCATCCACTTGGGCACCCACATGGATGGAGAAAAGCACTTTTGGCCGGCTGGCCGGACCATTGGCGAGGTCCCCCTGGAGGAATGGGTTGGTCCTGGCGTGATCGCTGATATTTCGCAACTGGTCAGCGACGCTAGTGTGTACACTCCCGGGATGATCGAAAGCGTGGTCGACGTCCGCGAGGGTGACATCCTCATCATCAAGACCGGCTGGAGCAAGTATGGCTGGTACAGCCCCGATTCGGACGAGTTCCGCTACATGATCAAGCACCCCGGCCCCTCTCCTGATTTTTCGGAATGGTGCGTGGGCAAAAAGATAAAGTGGCTTGGTGTTGATGCCGTCAGTCAGGATCATCCAATGAACACCATCCAGCGCGTCTGGCATCCCAAGACTTTTGAAGAGGCCAACCGCAAACTGATTCAAGATTTCGGCAAGGATTGGGACGAGATGTTCCCGCTGGACCACTACTACCAGGATACACATCTGAACCTCTTCCCCGAAAAGATCGTCCACGCTGAAAATCTGGGGGGCGACATTGGAACCACGCCCAGCGGCCGGTACTATATTGGCTGCTACTTGCAGAAAGGGATGGAGATTGCCTCCATGTGGGGGCGCTTTATTGCCTTCAAAGAAAAGGAATAGAAATTGGATAGTGGAGGAACTCTATGAAACCGGCTCCTTTCAAATACTATGCACCGGCCACGGTTGAAGAGGCCCTGGCGCGACTGTCCGAACATGGCTGGGATGCCAAGGTGCTGGCCGGCGGACAGAGTCTGATTCCGATGATGAACTTTCGCCTGGCTCAGCCGGCTGTTCTCGTCGACTTGAACAATATCCCTGAACTGTCTTACGTCCGCCCTCTCAGAGATGGCGGCTTGCTCGTGGGGGCCATGACCCGCCAGCAGCAGCTAGAACGCGATCCATTGGTCGCCGAGCGAGCACCCATGATCCACGCCGCGATGCCAAAAATCGCCTACTCCCAGATCCGCAGTCGAGGTACCATCGGCGGCAGCATTGCCCATGCCGACCCCTCAGCCGAACTGGTGGCGGCCAGCGTGGCCCTCAAGGGACGCTTTCGGCTCCGTCGAGGGGCCACGGAGCGCTGGGTGCCGGCCAATGAGTTCTTTGTCGGGCTCTTTACGACAGTTTTGGAACCGGACGAGCTGCTGTTGGAGGTAGCATTGCCACCTATGCCCAAGCGCACTGGATGGTCTTTCCTGGAAGTGGCCCGGCGCCACCACGATTTCGCTCTGGTGGGGGCTGCTGCCGTCGTGACCCTAGACAGGAAGGGACAATGCGAGGAGACCCGCCTGGTATACTTTAGCGTCGGCGATGGTCCCGTGGAGGCGCACCAGGCGGCAGACGTACTGAGAGGTCAAGAACCCACTCCGAAGATTATCCAGGTGGCCGCTGAGACTGCTGGTGACGCTGATCTCGATCCCAACAGTGACATTAACGCCTCGGCCGAATATCGCCGGCACCTGGCCAAGGTTCTGGGCCGGCGCGCTCTCACAGAAGCTTTTGAGCGAGTCAGTCAGGGTTAGATATGGGCCTGACAGGGCGGATGCTGCACATCCGTCGACAAGCGCGTCGGGTTTGGAGGTTAGAATGAGCGATCTGACGACTGTTTCCATTGACGTAAACGGCACCTTCTATGAACGCGCGGTCGAGCCACGCCTGTCTGCTCAGCGATTTCCTGCGCCACGAACTGGGTCTGACCGGCACGCATGTCGGTTGCGAGCATGGGGTATGTGGCGCTTGTACCGTGTTGTTCGATGGTCAACCGGTCCGCTCCTGTTTGATGTTCGCTGTGCAGGCCAATGGCCATCAGGTCACGACTGTCGAAGGGCTGGGTACCCCGGAAAACTTGCACCCCATTCAGGAGGCATTCCGGGAAAGCCATGGCGCACAATGTGGCTTCTGTACGCCAGGCTTTCTGCTGACCCTGGTACCCTTTCTGGAGGACAATCCTGATCCCACCGAGCAAGAGATCCGCGAGGCATTAGCCGGGAACCTCTGCCGTTGTACCGGCTACCAGCACATTGTTGATGCCGTCCAACTCGCAGCACAAAAGATGAGGGCATGATACGTGATATGCGACGTGTGATGTATTCCAACTATCCATCCTCATGGTTGGTGCGTCCTGTACCTCACGAGTCACGCATCGCGGTGCACATATAGGAGTCGAACCGTGACGAAAAAGTACGTTGGCCAGCGCATGACCCGAACCGAAGATCCAAAGCTCCTAACCGGGCAAGCCCTGTTTGTGGACGATGTCCAAGTGCCTGGGATGTTGCACGCGGCTTTCTTGCGCAGTGACTATGCCCATGCCCGCCTGAAGAGCCTGGACGTGGCCGCTGCACGGGAGCGTCCTGGTGTGGTGGCTGTCTTTACTGCTGAGGATATGGGCGCCGCTTGGCGACCCAGTCCTCCTAACGTGTCACCTCCACCTGGCATGCCGGGCGTTACCTTTTTTTCACGCACGCCGGTGCCCCTCGTGAAGGACAAGGTCAGGCACGCAGGAGAGGCGCTGGCTTTGGTTATCGCTGAGAGCCGCTACATTGCTGAGGATGCTGTCGAAGACATTTGGGCCGACCTGGAGCCACTGGGTGCTGTGGTGGACCTGGAAACGGCCCTGGATCCCGGCGCGACCCTCGTCCACGAAGACTTGGAATCCAACTTGGCCGCCCACCTCATCCAGGAGAAGGGGGACTATGAGGCGGCTCGGAAGCAGGCTGACGTGGTCGTCAAGCGACGTATCACCATCGACCGCGGTGCGGCTGGGGCCATGGAGAACAGGGGCATCGTTGCCCACTGGGAGCCAAAGAGTGAGCACCTGACGTTGTGGGATACAACCCAGGCTCCCATCCCCATCCGCAACGGTCTGGCAGCACTGTTTGGCCTGGCGGCACCCCAGGTACGGGTCATCGCTCCCTTTGTCGGCGGTGGTTTTGGGCCCAAGATCATGTTGTACTATCCCGAGGAAGTCGTCCTCACCTGGGCGACGATGCAATTGGGCAAACCCATCAAGTGGATCGAAGATCGCCGGGAGAACTTTTTCGCTACCACTCAGGAACGCGGCCAGGTCCACTATGCCGAGATAGCGGTCACCAAAGAAGGGCGCGTATTGGGGATTCGCCATGACTTTGTTCACGACACGGGTGCCTACAACCCCTATGGCTTGACGATTCCCCTCAATACACAAAGTCATTCCATGGGCGCCTATGACATCGCCAACTACTATTCCGAGCTCAAGGTTGTCTTTACCAACAAGACAATTGTCACGCCGGTACGCGGAGCTGGACGGCCACAGGGCATCTTTCTGGCGGAGCGATTGATGGACCTTGCTGCCAAAGAACTGGGTATGGACAGGCTCGAGATCCGGAAAAAGAACCTCATCCCACCTGACGCCTTCCCCTACGAGCACAAGATCATTGACCAGGCATTTGCTCCGCTGATGTATGACAGCGGGAACTATGCAGCCACGCTGGAAAAAGCAGCCGCCATGATCGGCTACGAAAAGTTCCTGCAAGAGGAGCAACCTCGACTCCGGGCCGAGGGTAAGCACGTAGGTCTCGGCATTGTGCCCTTTGTCGAAACGTCGGGCGTTGGGCCCTACGAGGGTGCCCGGGTCACCGTCGAGACCGATGGCCGGGTGAGCGTTGCCACGGGGGTTGGTACGCAGGGACAGGGCCACTTTACCTCTTTTGCCCAGATCGTAGGCGACCAACTGGGTGTGAGCCCGCGCAAGGTGCGCGTGGTGACGGGTGATACGTCCGAATTCCACTGGGGAACAGGTACCTTTGCCTGTCGGGGCGCTGTCGTCGCAGGCAATGCCATCAACGCAGCGGCGTTGTCAGTCCGGAAAAAGGTCCTTGCCCACGCCAGCAAGGTGCTGGAAACACCCGAGGAGGAGCTAGAGTTGGTGGATGGCCTGGTCCGAGTGGCTGATCTGCCGCAGCAGTCAATCAGTCTGGGTGAACTGGCAGCGATGGCCAATCCGCTGCGGGGTGCGGTTGAGCCAGGAACCGAGCCTGGCCTGGAGGCTACTGACTACTTTGGCCCCCGCTATGGCGCTGTGGCCAACGGCGCCCACGCCCTGATTCTCGAGGTCGATCCAGAGACGATGATGATCGAGATTAAGCGCTATGTGACTGTCGAGGATTGTGGTACGATACTGAATCCCCTGATCGTGGACGGCCAGATCCATGGCGGTGTGGCCCTGGGCATAGCCAACTCTTATTACGAGCAGCTCATCTATGATGACAACGGGCAGCTTCTCAACGCCTCGCTGGCTGATTATCTGATCCCCACGGCTACTGAGATCCCGAGGATCGAGATCGGGCACGAGAATACGCCCACGCCGCTCAACCCCATTGGCAACAAAGGTGTTGGTGAAGGCGGCGCTATCCCCGTGCCGTCCGCATTTGCCCAAGCCATTGAGGACGCACTGGCCGACTATGGCTTGGAAGTGCTTGAGATGCCGTTAAGTCCCAATCGGCTGTTCGAATTGCTCTATCAACGTGATGCGTAAGATGTGAGGCACGTGGGTGATGGCCGGCTGCCCGCGTGACGTCACACAATTGGACATGGGAGGACAGATTGCTATGAAGCTGGATGGTGAGTATGTCTTTGACGGCCCACGAGAGGCCGTTTGGGAGTTGGTGCGAGACCCGGAAGTGTTGGTCACCGCGCTGCCCGGTACTCAAAGCCTGGAACAGGTCGGCGAGAACGAGTACGTGGGCAAGATGCATGTCCGGATCGGGCCGGTGTCCGGTGTCTTTGATGGCAAGATTGTTGTCTCGGATGAGGTGCCGCCCGAGAGCTATACCTTGGCGGTGGATGGCCGGGGTGCACCTGGCTTTGCCAATGGAACAGGGCATGTGCAATTGTTCGAGCGGGATGATGGTAAAACCCTCATGCAATACGAGGGCGACATGCAGGTTGGCGGCCGGCTTGCCAATGTCGGCCAGCGGTTGATCGACTCTGCCAGCAAGAGTATGATCCAGCAAGGGCTGGAATCGCTGAACAATGCCCTGCAGGCTCGCATGGTGGCCGAGGCCGAGGGCACGGATGTTGAATACGTGCCGCCCACCGAAGCCGAGTTCGCCGCGGCTGTGGCCAAAGATATGGCTGGCGAGATGATGCCATCCCCTCGGGTGATAGGTATCATCGTTGCCGCGGTCGTTGCCATCCTCATCGCTATGGTGTGGCTGGGTACCAGAAAGAGGACCGAATGGGAATCACTGAGTGATGGGCTCACTGAGTGAAGGCGCAACCAGAGGTGGCGAGGTCACTTTGGCGGATCGCCGCAGCGGACTCGGAAAGGACTGGCGGAACGATAGCATAGGTATCGATCGGTTTCGCGCTCAGCCCGCTGCGGGGCTCTGAAAGGGGGAGTGCTTATCGCCAACTGGGTCGTACCGAGGCTGAATCGGAGATGTGATCTGGCTTGCTATGACGGTTGATGGTAGCCGGCTCGCAAAATCTCTGTTGTCGCGAAATCAGCGTAAATTTCCACGTAAGGTTGACAAGCTGCCCATGATTGTGTACAATTGAAAGTGTTTCAGACCAAGGGCGACACTGACTTCAGCAACAGCGAGACTCCGGCAATAGATTTCCGTATCTGTAAGCCGATCCCGAAAGCCAGACAGAGAGGAGGACATGGCAATGACTATCAAATTCTTTGGCAAGCAGGGCATTACAGTACTCAGGGTGGTCGTGATCTCTCTGATGTTGGTTGCGGTGGCGATAGGATTGACCATGTGTTCGCCATCACAGCCGGCTGATGAGGCTCCTGAAGGCGAAAAGGAGAAGGCCACGCTGGCCATTGAGCATTTCAGCATCATCGAAGGGACGACCTGGTCTGGAGCCCACGATCGTGCAGGGAAGCGTATCGCTGAGAAATACCCAAACGTGGACTATGTTTACAGAGAGGAAGTGGGACCTGACGCCGCAGTTCCCTATGCAGAAGAGTTGATCGCTGACGGGGCCAGCGTGGTCGTCGGAAACGCAGAGTTCATGGGGTTGCCCTTGGCGGATATTGCTGACAAGTACCCCGATGTCTACTTTGTGTCCATCATTGCCAGCGATCTCACGACAAAGAGGAACTTTATCAGGCTGTTTCCCCGGCAATATCAGGCTCTCTACCTCGAAGGGCTTATTGCTGGGGCGCTGACCGAGACAGGCAACATAGGGATTGTCTCAGCATTCCCATCTGGGCAGGTTGCCAGGCGGCAGAATGGCTTCTACCTTGGGGTGCAGGATGCGGCAGAAATGCTTGGCAAGGACATCACCGTGTACGTCAAGTACGTCGGTGACTGGTACCTGCCCGCGGAAGAGCGGGACATTGCCAAGACCTTGGTGAGCCAGTATAACGTCGATGTCTTGACTCAGCAGACCGATTCTGGATCTCCACTGGACGTCGCCCAAGAGGAGGGCATTTGGTTCATTGGGAAGGACATGGACATCGTCGGCTTTTACGGCTGGTCGGATACTAACACTGTCGCTGTGTCCTTTGACACGCGATGGGAAGTCCTCTACGAGAAGGTCGTACAAGACTGGCTGGCCGGCGAACAGAATCCGGAAACGGTCCTGTATCTGGGCATGGACGACACAATGACGCTGGCTGACGGTACAGTGGTCCCAACCGTCGATATCATGAACGACAACAAGGTAGGTATCGACGCCATAAGCCCAGCCGCACGGCCCATGATTCCGGACGAGATCGTTGATCTCGTCGAGAAAAGGCGAGATCAGATGCTAAAGGGCGAGTGGGATCCCTTTGAGGAGCACGCGTTTGTGAGCAATGGGACTGGTTTTGCTCTGGAGAACCTGCCGATTCCCGCCTGCGGGGACTGAGGTCAAGCCAGCCGGTGAGATGCCGACGAGCGAGTGGCTGCTTGCCGAGTTCAACTTTGACCTGGAAGGCATGAAAATCCTGGAGTGAGGCAGCCTTTGGTGTCTCTTTTGCCCTTGCTGGTGTATGATAGTCTCTGCTAGCCAGGCGATATGAGGCTCCCGTCCCCAGGGGGAAACTCCCGGGGCGGGAGCCTCATGCCTGGCAACAGGTTCTTCTCAAGTCCTTCCGCTAGTATGATTCTTCTTGAACCAAGGTTTCATACCCATGTAGGTCCTTTTTCTCTGATCGGCGAGATTCGGACCTGGCTCGGAGTATAGGGTGATCTTGATCGGAAAATCTCAACAAAAGAGACGGGTGTCATAATGCTCCTGGAAGGGATGAAGCACGGACGAGACGGTTCTGGAGGCGAGGGGAATCACAAAGAGATTCCCGGGAGTCGTCGCCAATGAGAATATCGATCTCGACATCAGAGCGGGTGAGATCCACGCAGTCCTTGGGGAGAATGGCGCCGGCAAGACGACCCTGATGAATGTCCTGTTTGGGTTGCTGCAACCCGACGAAGGCGAGATCTATGTCGCTGGCAAGAGAGTCAAGTTCCGATCGCCTCTGGATGCCATCGACGCTCGGGATTGGGATGGTCCATCAGCACCGGAAGCTGGTAGCAGCTCATACGGTGATCGAGAACATCATCCTCGGTCACCCCAGGGCCGGGAAAATCCTGAATCTAAAACGGGCGGAGCAGGAGGTGGAGGAACTCTGTGAGAGGTATGGGTTCAGCGTAGACCTCAGGGCAAAGGTCTGGCAGCTTGCCGAAGGCGAGAA
This sequence comes from uncultured Chloroflexia bacterium, assembly GCA_963700285.1. Taxonomy (GTDB): domain Bacteria; phylum Chloroflexota; class Anaerolineae; order JAAYZQ01; family JAAYZQ01; genus CAWANP01. The sequence goes on from CAVOXA010000015.1 coordinate 178,237, forward strand.
GCAGATGGTGGAGATCCTAAAAACCCTCTATCGCGGCGCCAAGATCCTTATCCTGGATGAGCCAACATCGGCCCTGACGCCCTACGAAACCGAGATGCTCTTGGCTTCCATCAATGCCATGGCCCAAGATGAGCTAGCCATGATCCCGTTTATCACGCACAAACTGCCCATTGTGCTGGCAATCAGCGAAAGGGTAACCGTCCTGAGGCGCGGGAAGGTCACGGCTCGCCTGAAGACGGGGAGCGCAACGGAGCAGAGCCTGGCCCGGGAGATGGTGGGACGTGAAGTCATTTTCCGGATCGAGCGGACAGAGGTAGAGGCGGGCGATCCCATCCTCCGGGTAAAAGATCTGTCCACCCGCAGCGACAGGGGTTTTCTGGCCCTAGAAGATGTTTCGTTCTCCATTCGTGAGGGCGAGATCTTTGGGATTGCGGGTGTCTCGGGCAATGGTCAACAGGAGTTGGCTGAGGTTCTTGCAGGTCTTCGAAAACCGGAGGGGGGCGAGGTCACTCTGGGAGGCAAAGACATCACCCAGTCTTCCAGCCTGGAAAGATGGAGGCTTGGTGTGGGATACATCCCATCTGAGCGCATCGACTGTGGGTTCCATCGCTGCTTTCTCCCTGGTGGAGAATATCGCGATGAACTATTACTTTGATGGTGACTATACCCGGCGAGGTCTTGTAGACTATGGGAGCATACGCAAGCTCACCGAAGAGATTGTCTCTGAGTACAGCGTGGCCACCCCAACCACAGAAACAAAAGCCAAGAACCTCTCCGGAGGGAATCTCCAGAAGCTTATCCTGGGACGTGTGCTCTCCCGCCGACCTCGCTTGTTGATCGCCAGTCTGCCGACCCAGGGCCTGGATGTCGGGGCGACAGAGTTCGTTCGGAATAAGCTCATAGAGGCCAAGATGGAAAAAGCTGGTATTCTGCTGATCTCCGAGGACCTCGATGAGGTCCTGTCGTTGAGCGATTGGGTGGCTCCGATTTACGAAGGAAAGTTCATGGGCATCATTCCGGGAGAGACGGCCCAACGGGAGAACATCGGGGCTATGATGGCGGGCTTGCAGTTGAAGGGACAGGAGACATGAGGATCGGTGCCTACTGAACTCAAGCTCGAGAAGCGGCTGGCTCTCACCGGCTGGAACGCAGCCGTGATTTCGTTCTTCGCCATAGTCTTGGCCCTCGTGCTATTTGGCCTGATCTTCATGCTGGCAGGGATCAACCCGTTGATTGCCTATCAGGAGATCTTTTCCTATCGCATTTGCCAACGCTTTTGGCCTGCCGCTGACGATCAACCGTTTCATGTTCCTGTTGCTGTGTACCTGTGCATTTATCATCCCTTTCAGAGCCGGGCTCTGGAATATCGGGATGACTGGGCAGCTCTACGGTGGTGCATTGGGAGCATTTGCCGTTCTGTTTGCCTTTGGCGCCAGGCAGGCAAATAGCTTCAGCCTTTCCCCCACCATCCTCATCCCCCTGATGCTGATCGCGGCAGCCCTGGGCGGTGCAGTGCTTGGAGCGATTGCCGGGTTTCTAAAGGGCAGGTTCGACATCAACGAGATCGTGGTGACCATGATGTTGAACTTTATCATGTTCTGGTTGGTGGCATTCATGATCAAAGAAGGGGGCCCTTTCATGAATCCCGGCGGGAGGGGTGAAAGCTTTGAGTTGCCCCCTTCTGCGTACGCGCCGTTGATCGTGAATATCCCTTTCACGGTCTTTCTCGCACTCGGGCTTGCCGTGTTGTTGTACTTTGTGTTTGCCAGGACCAAGATCGGGTATCAGATCAAGGCTTACGGTCACAGCCCGGCCGCGGCCAGATACGCTGGAATTAGTTCAATCAGGATACCACTCCTGGTCTTTGTTCTGGGCGGTGCTCTGGCTGGCCTGGCTGGGTATCACTATTTCGCTGCGGTTCCCGGCGTCTACAAGATCGCCAGAAACTATGGGTTTTTTGGCGATCTGGCTTTCTATGGGATCATCTGTGGACTTGATTTCCCTCGGCAACCCGCTGGCAGCGATTCCGGTGGCGCTGCTTTTCGGAGGGCTTGTCCATAGGCGGCAGGTTCGCTCAAGGGAAACTCAACATGGGCTTTGGCGTGGATTATGCCCTGCTCGGCGTCTTGATGATTACACTCGTCGCCTTTCAATTCTTTTACCGCTACAAGATTGTGCTGGGTAAAGACAGGGGAGAAGAGGCCGATGTGGGAGTTCATCGCTAGAAGTCTGGAAGCCTCAACGATTTTCACCTTTGCCGCTCTCGGCGAACTCATCGACCAGCGCTCGGGCATTCTGAACGTTGGGATCGAGGGTGTGATGCTTTTTGGCGCCACCCTGGGTTTCATCGCTGCCCAATCCACCGGCAGCTATTGGGTTGGCTTCCTGGTGGGAATTGCCATCGGAGGCCTGCTCGGCCTTCTCCACGGCTTCTTTTCCATCACGTTGGGGGTCGACCAGGTTGTCAGCGGGATGGGCATCTGGATCCTCGGCTTTGGCCTGACCACCTACATCGGCAATCCCTTACACCGGCCCTCTGGGGATGCCGAGGATCCCCACCATCTTGGGTCTTTCCCCCTTCTTCTATCTCGGAATCGCGCTGGTGGTTCGTCACGTGGTTCGTGCTCTCCAAGACGAGCCTGGGGCTGAGGATAAGATCGGTGGGCGAGAATCCATCGGTTGCGGAAGTCTCTGGTATAAACGTCGCCAGAATCCGCTATCTCTGTGTGACGATCGGCGGAATGCTCATGGGTCTGGCGGGTGCGATCTATTCTCTGGATTACAACCCGGTCTGGAACTATAACTTTCTCATGGGTTGGGGGTTCATCGCCCTGGCGCTGGTCTTTTTCTCCATGTGGAACCCATTCATCCTGCTCGGCGGGTCCTTGCTCTTTGGGACTCTGTGGCAGCTTTCGCTCAATCCGCAGCTTGTACTGCCCGGCTTCATGTCCAGATACCTCTGGAGGACGGTTCCCTTTGTCACGACCTTCGGGGTTTTGCTGGTCATGTCAACCAAGTGGTTCAGGACCCGGTGGGGCGCAGCAAAACCTGAGGCGCTCGGAACTCCCTACGTCAAGCAGTGAGTGCAGCGTCCCGAAAGTTTTGGCGTTCTTTGCCAAAGACTGATGGGGAGCCACCTGGCGCCAAGGGGCGGTTGGTTTGACCGCCCCTCCTACATTGATATAATAATGGTTGTCCAATCTTGTGCTGTAGCGAGGGAGCCATGCAGACTGCGAGGCTGGGCAAGACTGAACTGTGGGTATCCAGGGTGGGATTTGGCGGCATTCCCATTCAGCGTTTGACTGAGGCGCAGGCAATCCGCGTGGTACATACCAGCCTGGACCTGGGTGTTACCCTTCTTGACACGGCCAATGGCTACACGACCAGTGAAGAGCGCATCGGCAAAGCATTGGCCGCCATGCCGGGACAGCGGCAGCAGGTCGTCATCGCGACCAAAACGGGAGCACGAGACGCCAACGGGGCTCAGGAACATCTGGATCTGAGTCTGAAGCGGCTGCAAATAGAGGCCATCGACCTATGGCAGTTCCACAACGTCAGTACGCTCGAGGCGTACGAAAAGGTGCTTGGGCCAGGCGGAGCGATGGAAACGGCGCGGCGGGCCCAGGAAGCGGGCAAGATCCGCCACATTGGCATCACCAGCCACTCGATGGACATGGCCCTGAAAGCTGTATCTTCAGGCTACTTTGAGACGATCCAATTCCCCTTTAACTTTGTCACGAACGAGGCCGCGGAGCGATTGGTCCCCTTGGCCAGGGAGCATGATCTGGGCTTCATCGCCATGAAACCTTTTGCTGGCGGATTGCTGGATGACGCCAACCTGGCACTCAAGTACCTGCTGCAGTTCGAGGGCGTCGTACCTGACCCAGGTATCGAGGTAGTTGAGGAGATCGAAGAGATCGCCGGCGTCGTCTCTGGGTCGTGGGCTCTCTCAGTCCAGGAGCAGCGCAAGATGGAGCGCATCCGTGACGAGGCCGGTACGCGCTTTTGTCGTCGCTGTGGCTACTGTGAACCCTGCGAGCAGGGTGTACGCATTTCCCTGGTTATGAACCTGCGAAGCGCTATGCAGCGTTTCCCAGCCGACAGATTGAGTGCTGGGCCGCTCGCCGATGCCGTGGAAGGCGCCAGACATTGTATTGAGTGCGGCGAGTGCGAAGAGAAATGCCCGTATCACCTGCCAATCCGTGAGATGATCTGGGAAAATCTCGAGTATTACGATAGCGTGGTATCTTGAGGTAGAAGCCCGTATGGGCCTGCCTTTGTCTCAACCTTTGTGAAGGAGCGTAGCCATGAAACTTATCGATCTGACTATTCCTCTGGGCATTGGTACACCGCCGTGGCCCACCTATGAGCCGTTGCAGGTCAAGTATTTCAAGCGGTTGGCCCCCAACGGGGCCAATGGCCAGTTGCTCACCCATTCGAACCACCTAGGTACGCACCTGGATGGTGAGATTCACTTTTACACCCCCGGCAAGGACATCGCCCAGTTGGAGCTGAACGATTTCTTGGTAGGTCCGGGCGTTGTCGTGGATCTCTCCGATGCCACCGGCGATTACCAGATCTATACCTCAGAGATGATCGAGGAGCGTGTAGAGGTCCGGGATGGCGACATCCTTATCATCCATACCGGTTACCACCACTTTGGCTGGGACATGCCCCATGCCGACGAAGTCCGCTACATGGTCCAGCACTCTGGTCCAGACCGGGAGTTCACCGAATGGGCCAAGGAGAAAAAGATCAAGTGGATCGGAGTTGACTGTGGCAGTGCCGACCATCCCATGAATACCATCATTCGCGACTGGATGCCCCGCCAGGCCGCCGAGGCCGACAGGGTTTTCCAGGATATGTACGGCGCGACCCTGGCCGAGCGCTTTACGCCAGACAAGTACCAGTTGATGCACCTGGAGATGTTCCCCGACCATATCATTCATGCCGAGTGCGTCGGTGGGGAGATCGACCTGCTGGTCAACCGGCGGGCCACCATCGGCTTCTTCCCTTGGCGCTTTGTCGACGGAGAGTCCTGCATCGGTCGCTGCGTGGCCATGGTCGACGATGACGAGTACGAGGAGCTGATGGCCCGCAAGGCGGAACTGCCCCAGACCCGCTTCGGCGATTGCTATGATCCGGAGCACGTGGAGCGGATCAAGCGGTTGACCAAGCGCTTCTAGCAGTGGCCGCGATGTGCCGAACATGCGCATGTCAGCGGTGACGGAGGACGAGGGACGCATGCAAGACCAGGAAATGGCCCTTCGTCCCTCGTCCTCCGTCAGTCATACCCTGATCGTAACGTATCGTCCAAAGCGACGTTGATTTGTGAGGAGATAGCTTGATGCAACCACTAGAAGGTATCCGTGTGCTGGACCTGACCCGAATTCTGGCCGGGCCCTACTGTACCATGATGTTGGGCGACCTGGGGGCGGACGTAATCAAGGTAGAGCAACCTGGCCGGGGCGACGATTCACGAAGTTGGGGACCGCCGTTTGTGGGTGAGTCCTGCGGGCCTTTTCCTGGTGAGGCAGCCTACTTTTTGGCCGCCAACCGGAACAAACGTGGAATTACGGTCAATCTCAAGGCGCCAGAAGGGCGGGAGATCGTACGCCAGCTGGCGCGTGCCTCGGATGTGCTGGTGGAGAATTTCCGCGGCGGTACCCTGGAACGGATGGGGCTGGGCTACGAGGATCTGCGAGGTCTGAATCTACGCCTTGTCTACTGTTCTATCAGTGGCTATGGCCGTACTGGCCCTTACGCTGATCGGCCCGGCTACGATTTCATCATCCAGGCTGAAGGCGGGATGATGGGTATCACCGGGCCCGAGGAGGGGCAGCCGTATCGGGTTGGGATCCCTATCGTGGACATTGCGACTGGTATGTTTGCGAGTACGGCCATTTTGGCCGCGCTCCGGGCCCGCGATTTGACGGGGGAAGGACAGTACGTGGATATGTCCCTCCTGGATTCACAGGTGGCGGTGCTGACCAACGTGGCATCCAACTATCTGGTTGGGGGGCAGGGTCCGCGGCGGCTGGGCAATGCACACCCCAACATCACGCCCTACGAGGCTTTTCGCGCACGGGACAAGTGGTTTGCCCTGGCTGCGGGCAATGAACGGCAATGGGCCATCCTGTGCAACGTTATCGACCGGCCAGAGTTGAAGGACGATCCTCGTTTTGTCGACAACAGTAGCCGGGTGGCGAACCGGGCAGTGCTACGCGAGGTGCTTGATGGCGCCTTTGCAGCACGTGACGCTGCCGAGTGGCTGGCCGAGTTCCGCAGCGCCGGGCTCCCTTGCGGGCCGATCAATTCGGTTCCGGAGGTCTTTCAGCATCCCCAGGCCGAAGCTCGGTCGTTCGTGCTGGAGGCTGAGCACCCGACTGCCGGTACGGTACGGTTTCCCGGATTCCCCTATAAACTCTCCGCGACCCCTGCGGCCATACGCCGGCCACCCCCACGGTTGGGCGAGCACACGGAAGAGGTGCTGCAGGATCTGCTGGGCTATGCTGCCGAGGAGGTGTCGGCCCTCCGAGAACGCGAGGTTGTGTAGAGACGAGCGCATCTGGGAATCTGTACAGACCCTTCTAGTGCGTACAGAGTAAGGAGGTGACTGAGGTGTTTGCCAGGCCTGGTTTGCCCAGCTTTGACTATGTTCGACCGGGCACAGCCGATGAGGTGACCGGCCTCTTGCAGGAGCACGGTGAGGCCGCGCGGCTATTGATGGGCGGTACCGACCTGTTCCCTGGCTTGCGGGATGGCGCATTCCGTCCCAAGGTAGTCGTGGACGTCAAGGGCTTGCCCGGCATGGGCGACATCTTGTTCGACAGGGAAACAGGGCTGACCGTCGGAGCGGCCGTGACGATGAACGCTTTGGCCAACCACCCAGACGTGCAGGTGCATTATCCGCTGCTGGCCGAGGCGGCCGGAACGGTAGCGTCTTATCAGATACGCAACCGAGCTACCCTCGGTGGCAACCTGTGCAATGCTTCTCCTTGCGCTGACACATCTCCGGCAACGCTTGTATTGGAGGCTCACTTTGGCCTGTACGGTCCCAGTGGGCAGAGGACTGTCCCCGCCGGCGAGTTCTTTGTCGGGCCAGGCCAGACAGTGCTCCAGCCTGGCGAGCTGATGACGGCCATCCGCTTCCCACCCCTGCCAGCCGGTGCAGCGGGCCGCTACCTCAAGCTGGGCCGCTGCAAGTCAGGTGACCTTGCCCTCGTCGGCGTGGCCATCCTCGGTTACCCTGACGGGACGCGTTCCGGATACAAGCATCGCCTTGGGCTGGGCTCGGTCGCACCGACGCCGTTGCGGGTGGAGGAAGCAGAAGATATCCTAGCCGTGGCGCCCCCGGGAGAAGATGCCTTTGTCCTGGCCGCCGAGAGGGCGATGGGGGTCGCTTCCCCCATTAGCGACGTCCGCGGCGGCGCGAGCTACCAGAAGGCCATGGTGCGCGCGCTCACGCTGCGCGGCTTGCGAGATGTCTGGAAGCAGATGAAGGAGGGAGAGTGACGTGGCTACACACGCAATCACCCTGACGGTGAACGGCGCCAAGGAGCGCCTGGACGTCCCCTCTAACATGACCCTGCTGCAAATGCTTCGGGAGAAACTGGCCCTCACCGGCACCAAGAATGGCTGCGAGGCTGGGGAGTGTGGGGCCTGTACCGTGTTGCTGGACGGCGAACCGGTAAACTCGTGCATGGTGCTGGCTGTTGAAGCCGATGGCCGGGAGGTCTTGACGGTAGAAGGGCTGGCCCCGGAGGGGGGATTGAGACCTTTGCAGGAGGCATTTGTGGAGCACAACGCTGTACAGTGTGGCTTCTGCACGCCAGGAATGCTGATGTCGGCGACCGCATTGCTGGAGCGGAATCCAGAGCCAACTGAGCAAGAGATCAGAGAGGCGCTGGTCGGCAACCTGTGCCGCTGCACGGGCTATGTACGTATTGTCGACGCCGTTCAGGCAGCAGTGAGCAGAGGAGGTGCGTAGAATGGCCAATCTTGCCTCTGAGGGGTTCACTTCTGAGCCCGTTGGCAAAAGTGTGCCGCGCATCGATGCCTACGAAAAGGTCACTGGGTCGGCAGTGTTTTCCGATGACCTGCAGTTTGGTCCTGGGCTCTACTATGGGCGTCTGGTCCGGAGTCCTCACGCCCATGCTCTGATCAAGGACATCAACGTAAACAAAGCCCTGGAGATGCCCGGCGTCAAGGCCGTCGTTACAGGGGAGGATGTACCCAACAATATCGGTCTGTACCTCATCGACCGGCCCATCTTTGCCCGGGGCCGCGTCCGTTACGTCGGCGAACCCGTCGCCGGAGTTGTAGCCACCAGCGAGGAGATAGCCCACGAGGCGGTCCAACTCGTCGAGGTGGAATACGAGGAACTGCCAGCCGTATTTGACCCGATACGGGGCGCTCAGCCTGATGCGCCTTTGCTCCACCCAAACTTGGGCGAGTACGAGGTCGCCAACTTTATCTTTCCTAACCCAGGTACCAACATTTCGGAGCATTTCAAGCTACGCCGTGGGGATGTGGAAGCGGCATGGTCCCGATGCGCGGCCGTCGTGGAGGGGACCTTCCATTTGCCCCAGATCCAGCACGTGCCTATCGAACCCCATGTTGCTGTGAGTCACTGGGAGGGATCTGGGGAGGTCACCTTGTGGACCTGCTCCCAGTCGCCCTTTGCTCAGCGCGATTTGGTGGCTCAGAGTCTAGGCATCCCCCACGGCAACCTGCGGGTGGTGGCGCCCTACGTCGGCGGTGGCTTTGGCGGCAAGGCCGGCATTTCTATGGAGGTCTGCGCGGTGGTTATGGCCCGGGCAGTCAAGGGGCATCCGGTCAAGCTGCGCATGACGCGCGAGGAGGAGTTCATCGGCACGTCGGTGCGCCAGAGCCTGGTAGCTCAGACCAAGATCGGCTGCGACGCTGAGGGCAACCTGCTGGCCATGGAGACCCAGTATTACTTTGGCGGTGGAGCCTACAACGACTATGGTGTCAACGTCGCCCGAGCAGCAGGCTACTCGTGTACCGGTCCCTACTTGATCCCTAATGTCAAGGGTGATTCCTACTGCGTTTACACGAATCAACCCATCGGCAGCGCCATGCGCGGCTTTGGTATGCCCGAGATCCATTGGGGCATCGAGCAGATCATAGACCAGCTTGCCGAAAAGATCGCGATGGATCCCGCCGAGTTCCGGCGGCGCAATTGCGTCAAGACCGATGCCACCATCCTGACCGGTATGAAGATGCCGCCCATTGACCTGGTGGCCTGCATCGACAAGGCTACCGAGGCAGTCAACTGGGGCAGGACAGAGGCTGCCTCTGCTCCGCACAAGGTACGCGGCAAAGGCCTGGCCATCATGTGGAAAGCTCCAGCCATGCCGCCCAATCCCGGCAGCGCCGCCATCATTCACTTTAACGAGAACGCCACGGTCAATGTCTTGATCGGCGCCCAGGACCTGGGCCAGGGCGCCTTCACCGTCCTGGCCCAGATGGCGGCCCAAGCTCTGGGTGTGCCATACGAATGGGTGAGTGTCTCCGTACCGGTGGATACCAAGTACAGCCCCTACGAATGGCAGACGGTTGCCAGCCGTATCACCTGGTCCACCGGCAATGCGGTGCGGTCGGCGGCCCTAGATGCCCGACGGCAGATCCTGGAGGTCGTGGCCAAGCACTGGGGCGAAACCCCAGAAGATCTGGATATCAAGGATGGTGTGGTCTTTTCCTACCGGTCCGAGGAGGAGCAGCCACTTCAGAACATGGTCGTCTACGGGCTGCCCAACGAGGGCTTTGAGGGTTGGAAGGGAGGCCCCATCGTCGGTCAGGGGAAATTCATGCCCACCTATGTCACTAATCTTGATTTCGAGACTGGTCAGGGCACCCGTGCTGTCGTACACTATACCGTCGGCGCCCAGGCGGTTGATCTGGAGGTTGACACCGAGACCGGGGAGATCGACGTGCTCAAGATCGCCAGCGTGTACGATGTGGGCAAGGCCATCAACCCCGATCTGATCCTGACCCAGATCGAGGGTGGGGCAGTGCATGGCATGAGTTCGGCTTATGAGGCGCTCCATTTTGACGAAAAGGGGCGGCCTCTGAACCCGAATATGGTCGACTACCGTATCGCCACGGCCATGGATACTCCCGGCGAGATCCACGGCGACTTTGTCGAGACGCCGTTGGAGGATGGCCCCTGGGGCGCTCGGGGCGTGGGCGAACACGTGATGGTCCAGACCGCGCCGGCCATGGCCAATGCCATCTACGATGCGCTGGGTATTCGCTTCAGCGAACTACCACTTTCGGCGGAGAAGGTCTTTTTGGCTTTGCAGGACCTACCTGCAGAGAGCTAGACATCCACAGGAACCCTGTCAGGGTATCTGCCCCAGAGGTGTGACCATGGGACAGGACGTTCGTCGCAGTGTTCACGAGTTGATCTTCTCTGCCTTTTGCCAATGCATCCAGTAGATGATGCCAGGCAGCGCTGCATTCTCCCTCTGCTGCTGCCCTGAGAAAAGCCGCAGAGAGTATTGTGGTCCGAGGTGCAGCCATCTCGATGATCTCATAACAGAGGCGGCGGGGAGTAGGGTGGGCTAGCCAGGCCCAGAGCATGAACCCGATCAGAAAATCATCGCCAGCTGGCGTGAGGCCACTCCCCAGCCCCGCCAGTTGCGTGGCACCCTCTCGCAGTGAAGTCGTGTCCCCCTTCCACCCGATTTGTAGAGCTTCTGCGCCAGCCAGGGCTGACGCGAGAAAGGCGAGAGCGAGGTCCTGTCGTAAGGGATCCGATGGAGCCCCTTGTACCCCACCTCGCATTTCGCTCCTTCTGGTCTGCAGTCCGCCCGACTCGGACAGCCCCATCGTCAAGAGCGTGAGCAGGCTACCTTGGGGGTTTTTGGACAGGGCGATAGATTGCAGGAGGGCAAGCCGCTGCGTGATAACCCGCTGATAGACCCTAAGGCGCTCCCAGAGGGCCCGGGGCTCCCAGACCCTGGCTTCGCTCAGGGCGATGACCAACTCGCCAACTTGCAGGTGCCTCCCGGTCAAATGGGCTGGCATCCCCGGCTTGACAGCGGCAAAAACGCCTTGCTCGCCGTCGATCACGATGTTGAGTGGCCCATCGCCGATCTGAGGCAACACCAGAGTGGCCACGGTACCGTCGGAGGTCACCAGACTGCAAGCTCGATCAAATACAGCCAACACCCGGGTGACGAGCGTCTCCCCCTCGATCTGCTCCCATACCCGGCGGCTAATGGAGCGGGCTCGCAGATCCGCTTTCTGCGGTTCGATTACAGCGTGACTTTTAGGCAAGCACGCTCATCTCCGGGACCGTCCCCCGAGCGGGATCCGACTCACCATCTCCCTGTGTGAATCCTTGCCGGATCATATTGGGTACGGGCCTCTTTCTCCTCGCCCGGGTAGCCGAGAGATAGCAGGCTCAACACTCCGATATCGTCAGGGATGCCCAATGCATCGCGGACGGCTTGTTCTCGCTCTGGCCGGAAGTGGCTGCCAAGCCACACGCCCCCTAGCCCCATCCCAGCCGCTGCAATCAGGATATTTTCGGTTGCCGCCGAGCAGTCCTGGACCCACCAGGCGGAGATAGATGGGTCGCCGCACACAGCGATGGCCAATGATGCGTTGGCCAGCATCTTGCCAAAGGGGTGAGCGTCCGCCAGGGCCTTCAAGTCTGCCTTGTCCGTCACCACCACAAAATGCCACGGCTTCTGGTTCGATGCCGATGGCGCAGCCATGCCCGCTTCCAGCAGACTCTTTTTCTCTGCCTCGCCTACCGGTTCGCCCGTGTACACGCGGATGCTCCGCCGGGCAAAGATGATCTTGAGTCGATCGTCCATGTGTGTCTCCTCTTGTGTGTTTGTAGAACAACCCTGCTTTTCCTGGGATCCCAAAGTACTGGACAGCAAGAAGCCCAGCTCTTCCCAGTATACGACAGTGGCAGAAAAAGTGCAAGCGTCCCCTGTAGCCATAGCCACGACTGGTCCGAACTGAGGGCGCGCAGCGAACTCGTTCACCACCGCTTGCAATCACCTGCGCCCTGTGGTATAGTGAACCTGAGCGAATCTGAGCGCGTCATTCTCTGCGGGCTCCGCGTGATCCGATCAATGAACGTCAGCTACGAACAGACGGCCAGCGCTTATGCGGCCCACCGCCACACACATGGGGGCGTATCTTGCGTGCTGTGCAATTGGGATGGGTTAGGCCCAGGCGTCAGGGTGCTCGAAGTGGGTTGCGGAACCGGTAACTATATCCGGGCCCTGAGCAAGTGCCAAAGTTGGGACGCCTACGGCCTGGATCCCTCAGCCGCCATGCTGGTCCAGGCGAGGACTGAACCGGAACCTGTGTCCCTGATTCTGAGCCGCGCCGAACAGATGACCTTCGCTGCTGATACATTTGACCTGATCTTTTCCGTTGATGTGATTCATCATGTCGACGACAAGGCAGCTTTCTATGCCGGGGTGGCGCGGGGATTGCGTCCTGGCGGTCAAGTGTGCACTGTAACCGACTCGGCTGATATCATCCGCCGCCGAGAAGTGTTGTCTGGATACTTTCCCGAGACCGTTGATCGGGAGTTGGCTCGCTATCCGCGTATCAGCCAGCTCGAGGCATAGCAGGCGGGACTGGAACGCTTGGAGAGAGACGTCGCCCGCGGCCCGGTCCCGGGCGTGTCGTGCTATGCTTGTGTGTGGGGACGCAAAAGGTGATAGAGGCGCAGTACCACCGGCGGGTCGGTGTGGCAATGTACAGGGTTGGGTCCGGAACCGGAACCAAAGGGTAACTCTGCGGAAGCGGGAAACCCAGCCCACCCGCATTCTCAAGTTCGTCAGCCTAGCCAGGAGGATATCGTGCCCGAGCAGAGTACAGTCCACATGGAATTCCACGTGTCCCGTCAGGCGCGGGATCGCTACCAGTTCGAGGATTCGCTGTTTGCTTTGAGCGGCAACGTTGTCTTTGCCAATCTGCACGGTGCTCGAATCTTTGCTCAGAGGATGAACGATAGGCGCGATCTCGTCAGTTTCCCCGAGCAAGCGGTCAGGGCTGGACAGATCAATGCGATGGGCCTTATTGACGAGATCTTGCACCTTACCATCCAGCAGTATCGCGAGCAAAAGAATCCCGATGCCATGGCCAAAGCGCTGGATTGGCTTTACGGGCACCTGGGTGACGTGGCGGTCAACGACGCCCTATACAGTTTTGCCGACGAGTTCCCTCCCCTTGCCGTCTACCGGCGTGAGGTCAGCCTGGAAGACTATATCGAGGGCAAGACCGCAGGCGTCCCCCACCGTCAGATCCTGCTGGAAGAGATGCTGATGCTGTGGCTGGCCAATGCCAACCCGGCCTTCGGCCCGTTTCGGGAACTGTTCGACGACTCCGACTTGGTCAGGGAAACAGCCTATCGTCACATCCTGACCAGCTTGCACGATTACTTTGACACACAACCGCGTTTTGGTCCTGACCAACAGAATCTGATTGATATGCTGCGCGCACCAGCCCTGGCACATCCGTACTCCCTCTCCGCCCAACTGGAATTCGTCCGCCAAGAATGGAGTTCCCTCCTGGGCAGCTACTTTTATCGCCTTCTCGGCGGTTTGGACTTGATCGCTGAGGAGGAGAAGGCTATTTTTGTGGGTCCCGGCCCTGCCCTGGTATACGAATATGGCGAACTGGAATTTGAACCGGAGCGTTTCAGCCCTGACCTCGACTGGATGCCCAGCTTGGTGCTGATGGCCAAGAATACCTACGTCTGGCTTGATCAGCTCTCACGGAAACACGAGCGTCCCATCAGCCGCCTGGACGAGATCCCCGACGAGGAGCTGGATGCTCTGGCTCGATGGGGCTTCACCGGGTTGTGGTTGATCGGGCTCTGGGAGCGCAGCCCGGCGTCACGCAAAGTGAAGCAGCTCTGTGGAAACCCGGAGGCCGTCGCTTCTGCTTACTCTGTGTACGACTACCAGATCGCTGCTGACCTGGGGGGCGAAGCGGCCTATAATAATCTGCGAGAGCGTGCCTGGCAGCGGGGCATCCGCATGGCCAGTGACATGGTACCCAACCACGTTGGGATCTATTCTCGCTGGCTGGTAGAGCATCCGGACTGGTTTATCTCGCTGGATCATAGCCCCTTCCCCTCTTATAGCTTCAATGGGCCGGACCTGTCCGACGACGAACGAGTCGGCATCTATCTCGAAGATCACTATTACGACCGGAGTGACGCGGCGGTGGCCTTTAAGCGGGTCGATCGCTTGACAGGGAGTGAGAAATACATCTACCACGGCAATGATGGTACCAGCATGCCCTGGAACGATACTGCCCAGTTGAACTACCTTGACCTCGAGGTACGTGAGGCGGTCATCCAGACCATCTTGCACGTCGCGCGTCTCTCGCCTGTGATCCGCTTTGACGCTGCGATGACCCTGACCAAGCGTCATTTTCAACGCCTTTGGTTCCCTGAGCCAGGTACAGGAGGCGCTATTCCCACACGCGCCGAACATAGCATGACCAAAGCTGCTTTCAATGCCGCCATGCCTGTCGAGTTCTGGCGCGAGGTTGTGGACCGCGTTGCCGCCGAGGCTCCCGACACCCTGCTTCTGGCCGAGGCGTTTTGGCTAATGGAGGGCTTTTTTGTCCGAACCTTGGGCATGCACCGGGTTTATAACAGCGCTTTCATGAACATGTTGCGCGACGAGGACAATGCGAAATATCGCTCGGTGATGAAGAACACGCTTGAATTTGACCCCGAGATCCTCAAGCGTTTTGTAAGCTTTATGAACAACCCCGACGAAGAAACCACCGTGGCCCAGTTTGGCAAGGGGGACAAGTATTTTGGCATCTGTACCTTGCTGGCCACCTTGCCAGGCCTGCCCATGTTCGGCCACGGCCAGATCGAGGGCCTTGCTGAAAAGTACGGGATGGAGTATCAGCGGGCCTACTGGGACGAGCAGCCCGACGAGTACTTGATAGCACGACACGAGCGGGAGATCTTTCCGCTTTTGCACCGTCGCTATCTTTTTGCCGAGGTTGAGGATTTTGCGCTCTATGATTTCGCGTCTGCGGAAGGCTGGGTCAACGAGGATGTGTTCGCCTATTCCAACCGCTCTGGTGATCAGCGAGCCCTGGTTGTCTACCATAACCGATTCGCCACGGCCCAGGGGTGGGTCCAAACCTCGGCGCCTTATTCCATCCGGGCCAGTGATAGCGACGATCGGGTCCTTGTCCAGAAAACGTTGGGGGAAGGGCTTGGCCTGCGTCCAAACGAGGGGTTGTACTACGCTTTTCGAGACTCCACCACCGGCCTCGAATACATCCGCAATGGCCAGGAGTTGTGCGAGAGGGGTATGTTTGTGGCGCTTGATGCCTACAAGTGTCACGTATTCCTCGACTGGCGAGAAGTTCAGGACGATGAGTCGCGCCAGCTTGCCCACCTCGCCGCATACTTGGACGGGCGTGGGGTACCCAGTATCGAGGAGGCACTCCAAGAGGTCTTTGTGCAGCCAGTCCTCACCCCCTTCAGGAAGTTGGTCAACGCTGAGACCTTTCGCCAGCTTATGGTTGCCCGAGTGACCAAGCCTGGTGGGCAGATCGACCCTGAACTTCTGGCGGAGATCGAGCGCCGGATACTGGACTTGCTTGGTGCGATCAGGGCATTCAATGCCGTTGATGGCGAACAAACCACAAGTGCCTCTGATACCGCAGATACCGCTGTTGTCGCCCTCGAAACAGACATCGCGAGGGGGATTCGTTCCAAGCTAGAGGCCATTCTTCAACTGCCGGTTCTGGCTGCCCGCTACTCTCTGCCCGGGTCCCGAAAATACAAAGCTGCTGTCGAGGCGCTGGGTGCGCAATTGGATGACGATCTGGCAGTTTGGGGTACGTTGTTCTCCTGGCTTTTTGCTCATGCTTTGGGGGAGGTCGTTGATGGCGCCGCGCCCGAGGCTCTGAGCCGGAGCTGGATAGATGAGTGGCTGCTTGGCAAGCTTGTGGCTGTGACCCTTCGGGACTTTTCGGACCGGGGCCTCTCAGACAGCGGCGTGGCCTTGGACGAGGGAGCGGTCCAGCGAGTGGTTGGGATGGTCAAGATCCTCATCAGCCATTGCCTCTGGTTTGAAGCTGAGGGCCCCCAGAACCGGCGGGCCTACCAGAGCTTGGTATCCTGGCTGAGGGACACGGAGGTCCAGCGGTTCCTCCAGGTAAACCGCTATGGAGGCGCATTGTGGTTCAACAAGGAGGCTTTTGAGCAATTCCTGGGGTGGATGCTGACAGTGGCCGTGGTCGAGATCAGCGCCCAGCCCAATGGCACGAACGCAAAAGTCGCGCAGGGGATCGTTGATTGCTACGACCTGTTGAGCGAACTCCGACAGGCTGCGGATGCGTCCGAGTATCAGATATCCGGTCTCCTGGAGGCCGCCCAGGGCTGATCAGTCTTGGAGCCGCGCGACGCAGTCAGTCTTTGTCATGAGCTTGGCGATCTTGCCAGGCATAACAATCAGGAGGAGTCAATAGAATGCAAAATATCGTTCCGGGCCACAGACCAGATAACGATGCGGGCTATTTGGAGATGATGACAGCTGTGATATTCATGGGGGGCCTAAACCGGCAGGTGGTCATGTCAAAATGGGATGGCTTTCTAGCCGCCTTTGAGGGTTTTGACGTGGGCAAAGTGGCCGATTTCACCGATGTCGATGTCGAACGCCTGAGTTCTGACACGCGTATCGTGCGCTACAAGGCCAAGATCCGCGCTGTAGTGGCCAATGCTGGAGAGATGCGCGCGATTGCGGGGGAGCACGGTTCCTTTGGTGCCTGGCTACAGGGTATCATCTCTGATGGAGGTGTTGACCGCACGTCCGTAGAACTGGCCAAGCGCTTCAAGTATATGAGTGAGGCATCCTCAGAACGCTACCTGTATGCTGTCGGCGAGGACATAGGAGAGGTAGACGAAAAAGTGCGCCGGAAATACGGTACGTCTGACACAGCCTAGAGCCTGGCTGAACACTGGCTCGAAACCTGTTTTCCCCTATGGCGTCGCCCCTCCACTGGGAATTAGGTCCAGCATCCGCCCCTGAGCATCAAACCACCCGCAGGGGCAGTCGTCAGGTTCCTGCTTGCTTTGCCCTCCGGCTATCAGGGGCAGAAAACTGCGGTGTCTGGCCTGGAGCGCATCTGAAATGACGGGTACTTTGTCGGAAGGATCTTGCGACTCGTGAGCGCCAGAGGTCGCAGAAGGAGACCAGGCAGGGCCCGCCATTCGCAGGGGTATCCACTGCCCGCCAGAAGCTGGCCCAATGACTTTTAGGTAGATGATCTCCAAACTCATCTGCGCGTCGTATATCTGCTGCAAAATGCTCGGCGGGCAATTGCCCTGCACAAAGCAGTCGTTGTAGGCGATGCCCGTGGGCAAGATATACTCTGGCGTTGCCAGGTCCAACGGATCTGCTGTCAAGGGTAGGTACTGGGCCCCAGGGGCCCGATCGGCATCCCTCCAAGCTGTCCCTAGCGGAAACGCTGCAGAGAATGTCAGGTCAGCGGCTAGATCCAACCCACATGATAGGCGGTAGGTTCCCGCAGAGGGGCGGTTGGCATTCACATAGGGTGGCGCGCCATGGCTGTCGGTATAGGGGTCGCCCGGCATGGCCGGAAATCTGACGAGGAAGTAGTTGGCTTCAGCAGGCACGGCAAGTGAAACTCTGCCGTCGCGCCACCCGTACGCCCCCGACATCTGGCTCATCAAAGGCCGAAAGACGCCGATGTTCCCGGGGCCGATATAGGACTGGAAGGTTCCTTGCTGGCTACCCAATACCTGAACCTGAGCAGACGGGTCGAGCGTAAGGGTGAACACCCCTGTGAGTGGATAGAGATCTGTTCTATCTATCCAAATGCGGCAGCCATTGTTGGCCGGGATCCGCAGCCCCTCTGCGCTTAGCGGCAGAGCCTGTCCCCCGTAGCCGTAAATGTCTATGGGATAGCGCTTGGGCTCTTTGCTGCTCGTGGAGGGCTGGCGAGTACCCACGTTGGTGACAAACAGGTTCCTGACCTCTGAAGTGACCTCTATACCGCCCTCGGCATAGACTCTCAGTGTGGAGGCTGGCACGGTGCTGCTCATGTGGTCATAGTGCGGCATCTGGCCCAGGCAGCCAAAGGAGGTGAACCGGTTGTTGGGATTGGTGGGTTGCCTTACCAGACGCGGGTAGAGCTTGACCCTCACAGTGACTTGATTCCCAACCCGAGTACCAGATTCGTAGACTACGATGCCTGTCCCATCATCGGAGGAGATGATTGTCCCTTGTAGGTAGGCGTCAGGCACCTGTCCGACCAACTCTACGACGCTTATCGCCCGGGGCTCCAGCCAATTGGGCGTCGCTACGGTGCTGTCCTGAGCCCGTGATACAGTTGTTGTGAAACCCAAGAGTATCGTAGCTGCTGATAGGAGCAACAGTCCCTTGACGAGCCCTTTGACATACCCACCCCTGGTGCTCTTTGTGTACATTTGTCCGCCCATTCTTGTGCGCAGTCCTCCCGCTCGAACAAACCCCTGGTTTTGTCAGGCACTTTTGCTGTCTGGTACCCTCGCGCCAGCAGTTGGACTAGGTTGATGATTGCGGTTTTATCTGAAGTGTGGTATGTGTTGCGAGGCTGTGCACGTATTTTACACCATCTCCTGAGACAGTGTCAAGAATTGATCCGGAAGAAAACGGGTACCAAGATTATGCCTGGGAAATCATCTGCTGGATACGCTCCCTCAATGTACCGGCGAACCGGTCTGGCGCCAGTTCTTCCAGGCGACGGCGCTGCCCTTCTAGCAGCCTGTTGCGAACTGCTTTGTCTCGCAAGAGTACCTCGATCAGTTCAGCAATCAGGTCGTATCGTTTGCTGCTGACCAATACCCCGGCCCCACCCAGGGCGTAGGGCACGCCGGTCGAGCGATAGGCGATCACGGGCAGTTCGAAGGCCATCGCTTCGACCAGCGGAATGCAGAATCCCTCGTGCTCGCTCAGGCACAGGAATAGATCTGAGACCTGATAGTAGCCGCCTAGGCCCTCTCGCGAACCGATGCCGCCCGGCAGGTGTACGTGCTCTTCCAGGCCCAATGCTGCTGCGATAGATTCCAGTTCCAAACGGTAGCCTGGGGCATTCGCCTCCGAGCCAACCAGAATGAGGCGCGAGTGAGGGTTGATCAGGCAATGATAGGCACCAAAGGCCCGGATCAGATCGTCCTGTCGCTTGTTGGGTACCAGCCGCCCCACGAACAGCAGATTGACAGCACCGTCGTTGTACCGGGCTACGACCGCTTGTCCAGCCGGGCTCTCTGCTGAAGCCCGCAGGGCATCAAAGGTAATAGAGTAGGGCAGAATCTCCACGTGGCGGAATCCCAATTCCAGCATCTCCTGACGGTTGTATTCTGAAGCGGCCAGCGCAAAAGGCGCATCCTTGAACAGCGCCAGTTCCTGCCGCCCCTGTTCCAATTGGTCAGCCATGGGATCGTTGTAGCCGCGCAGAAAACAAGCTGGGGTTACATTGTGATAGTAGGGTACGATTCGGTCTGGCAGTTGAGACACAAAATCGGTAAGCGGCGAGCCAACAGAGTAATGAAAGATAGCCCAGTTGTCTGTGTCACCGGGATAGCGCCGATAGTCCTTGCCTGCGTCTCTCAAACGACGATCTCGGAACTGGGAATAGACCTGGGAATCATACCCCCAGCCGCGCAATAGCTCGCGGATGCGAGTTGCTTGGTTGCCCAGTGCATCACCATACATGAATCCGGTCATGAACTGGTGGATGGTTTTCGGGTTCATCACCTGGCAGACTCTGACCGACTCATTCCTGACCATCCTCCAGCTCGGTCAGGCGGGCGCGCAGGTCGCGTACCTCTGCCTCCAGGTCTTGGACCATCACAGCCAATGCCTGTGCTGTTTGCTCATTGAAGCGTACCTGCCGCGCTTCGAAGCGATTCAGGTAAAAGAGTACCAGTTCGTGGACGGCTGCCCTGAGGCGGTGCACCATCCCACCCACCAGCGCCAGCCGTGTTTCGGTCAGATCCAGTTCCGTACCCACCTTGTCGGCGTCAAAGCCTACCTGTACGACGGCCTCGTATAGATCCCGGCTGAACACTGCATCTGCCGGTAGAGGGTGGAGGCCTTTGGCATAGGCTTCATAGTCAAGGCCCTGCGCTTGCGCCTCTTCCTGCCGTACCTGGCTGCGGACCCGGATCTCCTGCTCAATTGCTTTGGAATCAATGTCCTCCCCTTCGATCTGAAAGCCAGTCGCCGCATCAGCTTCTGTCATGGATCTGCTCCTCTCCTGGGAGTGGGACATCCAGGTGGGCCAAGATTTCCCGCAGCTCGGCCTCAACGTGAATGGGGGCAAAGTCCTGAAGCCGCTCCTGCTGCCGGGCTATGATCTGCGCCCGCAGTGCGTCATCAGACGTAAGCAGGTGGGCCATCTCGGCCACCTCTTCGCAGCCCAGATGGGTGTAGAGGACGCCCGAATTGCCCAAAGTCAGGGGAACCGCGGCTGCCTTACGGGCCAGAATCGGTACGCCAAAGTGCATGCTCTCCAGGAGCGGTACACAGAAACCCTCGTGATAGCTGGCCTGCAAGTAGAGGTCCGCGGCCTGATAGTAGGCCTGAAGTTTCGGGGGCAAGACCAATCCAGTGAAGGTCACGCCGTCCTGCAAGCCGAGAGTCTCCACCAATGCGTCGAGTTGCGCATCATAGGCCGGCAGATACCGCGGACCAACCAGGTACAGGTGAGATTCGGGATTGATCCCCCGATGATAGGTGTAAAAGATGCGGATGATGTCCTCAATTGCCTTGTTCGGTACGATGCGTCCCACAGACAAAAAGTTGATGCCTCCGCGGCTACGCAATTGATCAGACAGGGGTTGGTTTGCCGGCGGATCCTCGAACAGCTCTTCCCGCATGAAGAGGGGCATCACCGCAGTACTCTCCGGAACAAAGCCCGATTGCACCAATTCCTGCCGGTTGTAACCCGAGTCGCCTATGGCCAGTTCACACTCGGTCAGGCTGGGAAGGATGCGGCGACCCACGTCGCATAAAAGTTCCTGCTCTTGATCCCAACCTCGAAAATAGAGCGCCGGTGTGATGTTGTGGTAGGAGAAAACGCGCCGGCCCCGGGTAGCCTGGAAGTAGCGTACGTTGGGGCTGTACAGTGCATAGTGGTAGATCAGCACGTGGTCGGGCTCGTGCAGGTAAGCTGCGTATTCATGATCCCGGCGAGCGTGGGCGCCCATCTGGGGGGCGACATGCTGGGCGTACATCGCGGTCTCAAGGCCCCAGGCCCGCAGCCGCTTATCAATCTCAATCACGTGGTTGCTGATGGCGTCGCCAGGGATGAGGCCATAGCAGATCTGGTGTATCTTTATGATCCACCTCCTGCGCCCTCACGGGCTAGGCGATCCTCTAGTTCGGCTACCCGCTTTTCCAACTGACGCAGGCGGTCGGCATCCAGTTCGTGCCACTGCACCAGATCGCCGATGATGCTGGCTACTCGTGTGTTTACGTCGCTTTGCTGCTGTAGGATGGGGCGCACATACCATTTGGTCGACATCCAGTTCCAAAAGCGCCGGACCCATACAATGATCGGGCCCACCAGGGGCGCATTGGAAGAGAATGCAGGCTCGCGCAAATGTCCTTCAGAGATCAATGCTACCAGAGCGCCAAGCAGGCTTGGAAACCCAGGCAAATCCAGTTTCCTCGCGGTATCATAACGCTCGGGTCGCAATACCTCGGGGCCTAGGCTCGCCGGATCCGGGCCGTAGGCGTCTTGGATTCGGCGTTGGGCTACCTGCTGACGCACCTTCTGTACAATCGCCTCGCCATCGAGAGCCGGGTCACGGATTTCAATGACGGGGCCTGGTTTGTCAGTCATCGTGGCCTTTCTCCTCGATCCGTGCCATCCGTGCCTCCAGATCGGCCAGCAGGGGCAATATCTCCTGCAAAGCCTTGACCAGGTCACGATTCAGGGCGACCTGACGCTCCAGCGTAGGGTCTAGGTAGGGCTCGCGGAGATGCGAGGTGAGATTGCGCCGTACCCAGGTGATGAGCGGGCCCACCAGGGGGGCTTTGGAATGAACGCGGTAGTTGCGTAGCATCACATCGGACTGGCGCTCTGCCACGTTGAGCCGGGCGGTCAAAGCTGCGATCTGCGGTGTGTTGGACATGGTCGGCATCGCGGACTGTCTCTGTACGTCAGCCATGGTCATCTCCATCTTGGATTCGCCAGGTAGGAAACCCCGCCTACTGCCTTCCGCAACCTCCGCCGGCGAAAGCAGGTCCCGCAGGGCTTTGTCCATCAAATCCAGCAATCCATCGTCGTTGGGTACCACATAGATTCTTTCCGGTTCGCAATCTTGCACCTCCGCCAAGGCAGCTTGGTCTGATGGGGTGCGTACCAGGCAGAGATCGGCGTAGGGCAACCAGTCAGCAGCTTCCAGATCTGGTCCATGACGGAGGTCTGCCACGACCAAGCCCCGGGTCAGGTGTTTGATGGCATTATGACCAGTACAAAAGACATACAGATCGGCGTCGAAAGGGATCTGATCCGAGTGCGTAACGACATCGCCTCTTTGCCGGTATTGATCGATCAGGGATGTGGGATGCGCCGATGGAGGAGAGACAACGTGTATTCTCACAATCGCTCTTGCTCCTCCCGCTGCCGCCGGCGTAGAACGCGCAGGTAGATCCCTTCCACCCTGTCGGTGATGCGCTGCACGGTATAGCGACGCAGCACCTTTTCGCGGCCTCTGGTCCCCATCTTGCGCGCCAGGTCAGGATCGGCGATGAGTTGCGAGAGGCAGGCCGCCAGGTCGGCGGCGTCACCCGGCGCGGCCAACAATCCATCCTGGCCATTAGCGATGACGGACGACACAGCCCGGGTCCGGGCCCCGATGACCGGTTTGCCCATGATCCACGCCTCCAGGAAGACGATGCCGAATGCCTCCCCAACTGAGGGCAATACCAGACAATCACAGGCACGCAGCGCGGCCAGCTTCTCTTTGTCCGAAATAGCGTCGCGGGTGTAAAGTCCAGCCAAGCCCTGGTACTGGGGCCAGAGATTCCGTGAGTAGTCGGTTTCCGGGCCGACGGCCAGAAACTGCACATCGTATTGCTGATCTCGGAGGCTGGCGAAGGCATCCAGCGCCACATCCAAGCCCTTGTAATCTGATTTTCTCCCGAGAAAGAGCATCACAAAGCCCTTGGCATCCAGACCCAATTCGCTGCGTGCCGCTGCTCTGTCAAGTTTGAGCCCGTTCTCGTAGGCTTCGGGACGTAAACCATTTCCACTCACACTGACACGCCCGGGATCCAAGCCCAGACCCATCAGCAGCTCTCGTTCGGCAGAGGTCACAGCGATGACATGATCTGATCCGAACAAGGCATCCCGCTGAAAACCGATGTTGTAGGTGTATTCCTGCTCAGCGTGGAGATGGGGTGTGATGACGACAGGGACATCCAGCCACCTTGCTGCCCAGTAGCCATAGACCACGTGACTATAAACCAGGCAGCTCAGGTGAATGAGATCGTATTGTCGCCCCGTTTTCATCATGGCCCAAAACATACCCAGTGAGATGGGCCCACCGCCGACGAAAATAAAGGGCTCGTAGCGACGCGAACGGGTGCGCCAATAGTTGCGCTGACCGTAGTGCAGCATCTCCCATACCCAGTTCCTGCGCTGCATGGAGCGGTAGCGGTGAACTTGGACGCCGCTCAAACAGTCGGACGGCGGCAGCTGGTTCTTCCAGGTGTAAAAGTCAAGCGCTCGGCTGGTGAGGACGTCTACCTGGTGTCCGCGTTGGACAAGCTCTTCTGATAGATCAGCAATGTACTTTTCTGCCCCGCCAATGGCCGGCGGATAGCGCTGGGTGACGTGCAGCAAACGCATGGCGCTCTGCCTACAGCCTGCTGTCGGCTGAGTCTGACCCACCAGCATCATCCCTGGCGGCCGACTCACCCTGAAGGAATGTCATCTCCTGGGCCAGTGTCTCTACTGCGTGGAGCAGGACGGCGTTGATTTGATTCTGCTGCTCGACGATAGGATCGATATACCAGCGCAACAAGCGGCGGGTAAGTTTCTGGAGGATGGCCGTAATCTTGGGCCCAAGGCCCGGTGGCCACTCGGGCCAGGCAATGGGCTGGTGCGGTTCAACACGCCCGTCCAACCTGTACAGGGTGAGGAATAGCCTATGGCTCTCGGTTGTTGTCGCCGCGCTACTATGGGTGGAAGGCGCACCCGGAGTGAACCAGGCATCGAGGATCTCTTTGACTCTATCAGATGAAGGTGCGCCGGCCTCTGCGTACCAGGCGCGGCGGAGCTGGCTTAGCATCTCGGCAAGCAAGGTCTGTGACCTGGCTCGAGATCCCACACCCAGCCGGCTGCGCCATTCCGCCAGGTTGTCCACCTCACGCATTGTCTTCAAGTAAACCCAGCGCAGAACCTGTCGGTTCAGGGACGGCCCTGTGCGCAAGAAATCGAGTTCGGCTGGCAGGAACTCTTGAAGCAAGCGCTCGGCGGACCAATGCTTGCATACAAATCGTACCCGTCCCGCCTCCAGGCCCAAGATGCGGCTTATTTCCGTTGCCCGGCTGGTTGAGGACTCGTGGTGGATGGCCACAGCCTCCGGTGTCAGGACGACACGGTATCCCGCGGCCCGGGCCCGGTAGCTCATGTCGGGATCTTCATAGTCGATAGGGAAGAATCTTTCGTCTTCGTAGCCAATCTGCTCCAGCACCTGGCGGGTGATGGCCAGCGATGCCCCGGTGATAAAGTCCACATCGTCAGAGACGTCCCACTGGCCCTCGTCTGGTTCGTGCCAGCCGATATGGTAGGTGTAGCCCCGGGGAGCTTCAATGCGTCCTCCTGCGAACTGGATCGTGCCATCGGGGTAGAGAAGCTTGGCCCCCGCGATTCCGATGGTAGGGTCTGATTGCATCGTGCGAACCAGATGCTCCATCCAGTCAGGATAGGGCTCAACGTCCGCGTTAATCAGCACACAGATGTCACCTTGAGCAGCTCGCAGACCTACATTATTGCCCCCCGCAACCCCGAGGTTCTGTTCGGTGCGTATGAGTTGGACCTCGGCAAAATCCCGCTCGACGATCTCGGCCATCCGATCCGGCGAATGATTGTCCACGACGATGGTCTCGATGGCAGGATAGGTCTGCTTCTGCAGCGCCCGTAAACAGGTTTCGATGTAGGGCTCGCCGCCCCACCCCAGGATGATGACAGAAGCAAGGAGATCAGTCACTGGTGTCCTCCCGGCTGTCTATCCGCTCAGCGCGAGCCATGGCTTCGGCCAGAGTGGTGAGTTCCCGGACGTTCTCGGCAATATCCAGGGCCTGCCTCTGCAAGCGCTGCTCCATGGTCTGCTCCATGGTCTGCAGGTAGTTGACCAGTTGTGCATTGAATACGCTCTGCTGGTGGGCCATGGGACGCACGTACCATTTGGTCGCTACGCTGTTCCACAGGCCCCGGAAGGCCACGATCAACCACCCCAAAACCGGTACCTGGGAGGTGAAAGGTTGTTCCTGAATCGTCTGGTGTTCCCATAGCCTGTGCAACTGGCGAGCTAGCGTGTCCTCTTCAGGTGTGGCACTACCTCCGGCAGCTATGTCAGGTGAGCCCATCCTGATCAATGACCCCTGGGCTGCTGCGCGCAGGTCGGTTAGCAACCCAACCAGCGCATCGGCCTCGTCGGAGGAGCTACCCCGAAAGGCCAGGATGTCGCGCAGCCCCACCAGGTTGTTGAGATACGCACGGCGGGCGGCCATTAGTTCTTCACAGCGGTCCATGGATGCCACCCAGTCCAGTTCTGCAGGGCCAAACTCGTTCGTCAGCTTGTCCAGGGTCCGGTGCTTGAACAGGAAGCGGAGACGTCCTTGGTTCAAAGCTTGCTTCCGTTCGTAGCTCAGAGCGTCGGTCGTGGTGGATTCGTGGTGCGTCACGACGGCCGCGGGCTGGTAGACAACCCGATAGCCAGCCATCCTCGCCCGGAAGCACCAGTCCACATCTTCGTAGTAAGCTGGATAGAACTCTTTGTCCAGGGAGCCGATCTTTGCCAGGGCTCCCCGGCTGATGGCCAGCGCTGCACCGGTGACAAACTCGACATCGGTAACTTTGCCCGATGGATCAGTTCCCTGTCCGAGTGCGTTCTCATCCCCGGCATGTCGAGCGATGTGACCCGTTTCGCCGCGTGGGCCGTACAGGTAGCCGCCAGCATGCTGTACCGTGCCGTCCGGGTAAAGGAGCTTGCAGCCTGCAATGCCGATGTTGGCATCAGAAAAGGTGGTAGCCAACGACGCTAGCCAGCCAGGATGAACCACAGTGTCCTGATTGAGAAGGACTACAAAATCGATGCCGGTTTCTTGGGGCAACCCAGCTACAGCTTCCAGCGCCGCATTATTACCTGCAGCAAAGCCCAGGTTGCGATCATTGCGGAGAAGCTTCACCTCAGGATATTTGTCTGCCACCAACTCGGGTGAGCCATCCGTCGATCCGTTGTCCACGACCATTGCTCCAAAGTTGGCATAGTCCTGTGCCAGTACGGCATCCAGACAGGCTTCCAGGTACTCCCGGCCGTTCCAGGCCAGGATGATAACTGTCGCTCTTGCTGCGCTCATGACAGACCCACCCTTTTCCGCCATAGCTCTGTCTGGCGCATCAGTCGCATCAAACGGCCTTGTTCATAACCATCTACCAGGGCCCGCAACCGGGCGATTTCTACATCGCGCTGTACTACTTTCTCCTGTAGTGTGGTTTGGGTGTCCTCTAGCTGTGCGCGGACATTGGACAGCCGATCTGCCGCACGATAGGGCTGGCGACAAAACTCGATCAAGGGTTGGGCTGCAAGCTCCCAGGTTCGTTCAGCCCGAGCCTGGGTGAACTGGTCTTGCCAGGCAGCCCGCGGCCGTTCTAACACGGCCTGGATGGCATCCGCAACGCCTGCGTCATCTCCATAGTCGACAACCGCTCCCAGCCCATGGGCCTCCACGACATCGCTGATGGCGTCGCCCCTTGTGACCACCATGGGCAGCCCGGACCAGATGTAATCCAGTACCCGGCTTCGAAAGGCCATCCGGGTTTCCGCGGTATCAGGGTGCAGGGAAAGCCCCACATCGGCTTCCAGAAGTACGGCGGGCCAGTCCTGGTAAGGTATCCAGTCGCCAAAAAAGACATGTTGGCCTGTGAGTCCCAGTTCGTCAGCCAGGGCCATGGTCTGCGCTCGAATTGGCATGTCGGGTACGGCTGGATTGGGATGGCGCGTGCCGGGGAAAACGAGCCGGAGAGGTTGGCCTTTTGCTGCCAACCTGTGCGCAGCCCTGACAGCCGTCAGAGGGTCGAGCCACTGCCAGAGGCCACCACCCCAGACGACGATGGGATCCTCTGGGCCAATGCCCGGCCACATATCGCGCAATACAGCCCTCGATGCCTGGGGTGGCTCTTGCGGCAGGCCAAAGGGTACAACGTCGATCAGCCTGCGCAGGCTGGGGTCATCGGTATATGTGAGCGGGTTGACTCGCCCGTGCTGCTCGAGCATGCCCATCCACCAGTCTCGCTGCCGCTCGCTTGCACAGATAAAGAAATCGCCAGCCTGGCACTGTCGTTGCAGGACTCTCAGCCGCTCATCGTGGCGGCTGGCTTGGACATCAATGGGCTCTCCAGCCCACAAGGCGAGGGTCTCTAGCGTGTGAGGATCATAGCCGTCAATCACCAGGGGCACTCCCAATGTTGCCATCTGCGGGAAATCGGCCAGCGTGTCGCCGCAAGCAACAATGACATCGACCTGGGTAGCCACAGGCAACAGTGATTCCCACCGGCTGCGCTGATAGGGCCACCAATCGAGGTTCCTGCCGGGTGCCGGGCTCCCGCCAGCCTCAATGGGCTCAGGTCCCTCGACTTGGCCCCTGTCAACCACGGCCGGCACAGCCAACGTCAATTGAGAGCTCCGGGCCAGGACCCGGGCCAGTTCAAAATACCGGATACCCGGCCCCGCCATGCGAGTATCTACCATCTCGTGGCTGATTACGAGTACACGTGATCCACGCTTCATACGCCCAGCTTCTCCCGCCAGCGGCCCAGTTTTTTCATAAGGCGGATAAAGTGCCCTTGTTCATAGCCGCGCACGAGCGCCGTCAATCGTTCTATCTCGGCCTGTTGCCGTGCCCTCTCACGCTGCTCCTGCGCTGAGAAGATCATGTGGCCGGGCCCTGCTGTTGCGGTCTGAAATGCTCCGCTGCCTGCTTCCCGGTCAGCGGCAAAGTGCGGTTGCTCGCAGAAGCGGGCAATTGGCTCACAGACCTTTTCCCACGTAAGACCTGGGCGCACCTGCTCGAACCGTTCACGGTAGACTTCCCGAAGGTTCGGGGTTTCCAGCAAACGAGCGATGGCGGTGGCAATGGCCCGGTCGTCGCCGGGTGGCACAACTGTGCCCAGATTGTGGTTTGTGACCAGTTCACTGGTCGTGTCTCCCCCGGTGACAACCATCGGAAGTCCGGCCCAAATGTAATCCAGCATGCGCGTACGGAAGGCGAAATGAGTCTCCAACGTATCAAAGTGCATCGAGGCGCCAATGTCAGCTTCCAGCAGAAAGCTGGGCCACTGTTGGTAGGGGACCCAGTCGCCAAAGAACGTTACCTTGCCGGTCAGGCCCAGCCGGTCGCTCAGATCCAAGGTCTGCTTGAGCATGGGCATTTCGGCAATGATCGGGTTAGGATGGCGGGTTCCAGGGAATACCAAACGCAGGTTGGGGTGATCCACGGACACCCGTGCAACGGCGCGCACAAGACTGAGCGGATCGAGCCATTGCCACAGCCCTCCCCCCCACAACACGACCTGGTCTGGTGGGTTGATGCCCGGTATCACCCCCTTCATGACCGGCCCGGTGTGTTCAGGCTTGCATGACGGCATTCCGAAAGGGACAATGTCGATGAGTGGATGGAGAGTTCCGTCAACGCCATACGTATCAGGGTTTATGCGGCCAAGGACATTCAAAACTCCCAGCCAGTAATCTCTCTGGCGTTGGTTGGCGCAAAAGAAAAAATCTCCTGAGAGCCCTACCTGCCGCGTGATTTCCAGTTTGATACTGAAGCTGGCCATTTGATGTTCTGGGGGTTGATCCGAAAACTGGTGGAGTGTCTCAAAACTATACGTATTGGCCGCTTCCAGGATCAGGGGTTTGCCACAGCTTGCCAACTTTGGGAAATCCTCAAACAGGTTGCCGTCAAATAAGAGCACTTCCGCCTGGGCGATGGCTGGTTCGATGGAGCTCCACTGTTTGCGACAATAGATGCAAGTGGCGAATCCCTCACCAGGCAGACTGTGGTCAGGCGTCGCCAGGGTCACATCCAGCCTGTTGGCCAGGGCTCGGGCCATTTCCCAGTAGCGCAGGCCAGACCCAGCCATGCAGTCATCTACGACGTCATTGCTGATGAGAAGCAGTCGGGTCATTGCCCAGGCTCACCTTCGCCGGTCTGGGATTTCCTCAGTGGGCGATTGGCCTGGGACTCGTCAAGGAAGCCTGTCGGACCCATACGCCAAGAGGATGGTATGAGAAAGCTGCCGTATCTCTCTTGGATAGCACTGTTGGGGCGTACGCGAAAGGTGTATGCCTGGTGGTGATAGTCGTAGGGGTGGACACCGTCATAGTCGTACAAACAAACGGAGGCTAGGTATGTTCCCTCCAGGAGGGGCAGGTTTTGGATGACATAGTCCATATAGCCTTCCCCTTCAATTGCTTCAAGCTCTACGCCAGAAAACACCGAGTTTGGCCCACTAATATGAAAACCGTTGGCGTGATAAAGAGCAAATCCAAACTGGGGCCTCTCAATGCGCTGTTTGGCGTCAAAGTGCATGCGGACAACGAATGGTTCATCCGTCTTGAATGATCTATGTGGCTGCCCCTGTCCGTCCAGGAGCTGGACGCGCACAATCTCCGCCTCTCGACGCGACCCCCAGCGCCACGAAGAGTCGTCTTGCATCCCTTGTTCGGCATCTTGCAGACTGCTTCCATCGGCCGCCTGGATACGAGCGACGTACTGCTCGAGGACGTGGCCCACAGCGCCCTGAGCCTCTATACTACTACCATCCAGCCAGATTGCCCGGCTACAAAGATTGCGCACCATGTCCAGGTTATGAGTTACCAGGATGATGGTGGTACCCCGGCGTTTCATTTCGTTGATCTTGTCCAGGCAACGGAGTTGAAACGCCTGGTCGCCCACTGCCAGGACCTCATCCACCAGGAGGATGTCGGGTTTTACGTGGATGGCGATGGAAAAACCAAGGCGCATATACATACCCGACGAATAGTGCTTGACAGGTACGTCGATGAAACGTTGCATCTCGGAGAACTCGAGGATGTCATCGAATATTGCGCTCGTCTCCGCCTTGCTGAATCCAAGGATCGAGCCGTTGAGATAGATGTTTTCCCGGCCAGTCAGATCTGGATGAAAGCCGGCGCCCAGTTCCAGCAGAGCAGAAACCCTACCATTCACTGTGATCTGCCCAGACGAGGGCTCTATGATGCGGGAAATGAGTTTGAGGAGGGTGCTCTTGCCCGCACCGTTGGCGCCGATGATACCGAGCATCTCTCCGGATTCGACGTCAAAACTCACGTCCTGGAGCGCCCAGTATTTCTCCTTCGATGGATCTCGCCTGAGACGGATTACCTTCAGGAACAGTTCCTGGAAGGAACGCGGGCGTTCCAGATGCAGCGTGAACTGTTTGGATACTCTGTCAAACCGGACGACGGTCATGTTCTCTCATCCTCCAAAATGGCCTGCGCAATATACCAGAGAAAGATGCCCAGAACAATGACATAGGTCACAGCTAGGCCGGCATAGAAGCCCTTGGTGCCCAGAAAATAGGGCCGGCCCTCTGCCATCCTTGCCAGCAACAAGTCAACCTTATCACGGGTGCGGAGGGAGTAGAAGGTGCGGAATTTGAGATTGCCGCTCACTGCCTGGCCATTCAGGGTTGCGCTGGCCCCTTCCAAGCTGGAATCGGGGTCATAGTGGGCGGTGACTGCATCCCCCGGTGAGGACTGGGGCGATTCCAGAGAGAAGGTAAAAGTACGTCCGGCCGAGTCCACGATGGGCGGAAACTCGAGACCATACGGCACCTCCTTCTGTATGTCGCCGGTGCGAAACTCGCCAACTGCCAGGGTGTTGGGTCCAGCGGGTTCAGCTTGCAGCCGAAGGGTGGTCGCCTGGGTGTTCTGCACCGAGGCCGGATCCAGCGTCACTTCGATGCGGTGCAGACCAGGAAACGGCGCAATGAACTGTTGGCCTACCTCTACGGAGCCAGCTATCTCCGGGGATCGGCTGTCCCCAGAGATGTTTCCCCAGGGGGGGACCGACAGGCGATCCAGAGCGGTTATCACAATGAGCGCCAGGACAATCAGCCACACCACGGTTGATCCCAGGAGAAAAAGACGGCGTCCTGTCACGGGTCTTGACCTCCCTCCACGGCCTCACTCTGCCGGTACAGGGTCAGCCATAGCGCCTCCTGCGTCACGGAAGGCGCAGGCCGTTGGCTTGTGAAATCGCGGACGGGTTGGTAGGCAGTCCGAAACCAAGCGCTTTCAGCGATCCCGGCAAAAGAGTCCCTGTGCAGCAGAACATATTCTGGCAGGTAGGCCCGAATGGTCCAGGCGGCCGAATCCTGATAAGTAGTGGCGGAGGTGAACTGGCGTGCTACTTGTGGCTGGATAAGCCCGGCAAAGTCGACGATGGGACGCTGAGCATAGTAGCCGATGATACCCACCTCCAACGCTCCGATACTGGCCCCTGGTGGTGTGTGTTCTTGGATCCATTGGCCGATCTCATGGTACACCTCGTACCTGGGATCGGAATGCC
This sequence comes from uncultured Chloroflexia bacterium, assembly GCA_963700285.1. Lineage (GTDB taxonomy): Bacteria > Chloroflexota > Anaerolineae > JAAYZQ01 > JAAYZQ01 > CAWANP01. The sequence goes on from CAVOXA010000015.1 coordinate 210,111, forward strand.
AACTGGTCCTAATCACATCCGTCAGCAATGGTACGAGCAGTGCCACCAGGAGCAGCCCGGTCGAGAACATCACAAGAGACCGGGATAGTCTTGCCCGTGCCAGCATGTTGAGCAGCGTGACCGTCCCCTCAGCCACCAGTACCACAAATGCTGGTACCAAGGGAGCATAGTACCAGAAATAGCGGCTGACGCCCAAAAGGGTATAGGCCAGGAAGTAGAGTGCAGTCCATGCCAGGAGTGGTATCCAGTGTCTCCTCTTTCTCAATATCCAGTATAGACCCACCAGGGCCAGGATTGCATGCAGCCAGTAGAAGGGCTGGCGGCCATACTGGCCCACCAGATCCAGAAAGCCAGCTCCGAACCGCATGCTGGCGGCCATCTGCCCCTGCTGCTGTTTGGCCAGTAGTGTGATTGGCAAAGGTGAGCCAAAGTAGAGCCAGATTCCGGTATAGAAGGTCCCAACAAGAACAGCATACACGATCACGGATCGCCAGGGTATGGGCTGGCGACGAAAGAGATGAACTATCCCGAGTGCCACCGCCGCAATGACCCCGTCGGGACGGACCATGGCGGACAGAGCAAGCACAGCAGCCGAGAGCCCGGTGCGAGAACGATCGTAGGCCCACAGTCCACTCAGGATCAGCATTGTCGAAAACAGAGTCTCTGCACCAAAGGTCAGGAACAACAGGGGCCAGAGACAGAGTAGCAGCCCCGCAAGCATGCCGGTGGCTTTCTCACCCCGGCCCTGCCCCCATGCATACAGAATGAGCGCGCTCAGTACGAGGGATAGGGCGCTCAGGGCATTGCCAAGGCTTGGAAGATCTGTCCATGCCCAGCCCAGCCCAGCCAGCAGGACAGCATACAGAGGAGCTGTTGTACTCAGTGTCCTCTGCCCAACATTGTACACGAACCCGTTGCCAGCTAGCAGATTGCTGGCATAGCGAAAGGTGATATATGGGTCATCGTAGGCCCACCGGCCGAAAAGTGAGAGCAACAGCGCCAGCGTCAGTGCTGCCAGGGCCACGGCGACAGATTGCAGGCGGCGATCTGAGAGCTGCGCGGAAGTTCTGGATTGGCTTGCAGACAGCCATTGCCGGTGAACAGCTTGTTGTCCAGGCTCGGATTTCGCGTCCACAACCGACGATTATAGCACTCTTGGGTCAACTCGCCAAATGGCTAGAGCGTGTTTTCAGCGCACCGCCAGCGGTACAAAGATGAGATGCGCCGTCTTGCAGGTAAAAGACTGGGGTGGAATGTAAAAGCTGTCCCAGGTCAAGGGCTGGATCGTTACTCTATAGTCAGTAAGGTAGGAGGTGTAGAAGAGGTCTGTACTGGTCGTCAGCAAGATGCTCGGCCTCGCTCACACCGGAAACGCCTGTAGCGCCTGCGTAGCACGGGTAAGTTCAAGGCGCCAACTCCACGTAGATGGGATTCCCTATTGAGATGGTATTGCCGGTAGGCGTGATATTCCTGCCGTACTTGTCGTACACCCCATGAACACCAGCAGGCAGGTCGACTCTATGTGATTGCTCATCGGGCGCCCACAAGACCCATATCCGCCTTTCTGGCGCAGAAAATTCGTAACCGCGCAGTTCAGGGTATTGAACCACCAAACTACTGAAAGAAGCGCCAGCCAGTTCCTCGCTCAGAAAGCTCAGAGCATGATAGGCTGGCCCGGGTACTTGGCCAGCGTCTAGCATGCCGCCGTGCCGCCAGCCCGGGCCCTCAAACTGGTACCAGATTGTGCCCAGCAGGCCCTCTGCCCAGTTTCGGACAAACAACCAGACCACATAGTCTGCTTGGGTTTCATAGAAAGCAGCCTGTGGAGGATTACAGAGGGGATGGTTTGGATGACAAAGAAGTGAGCCTTCAGTGTGCATAAGCGGTTTGTCCACGCCATAGGCAGCCATAGCTTCGCGCAGGAAGTTGATCTTGCCCAGGACCACGCCGCCCCGGTCTTCCCAGGATGGGAAATGCTCATCCCATGGTAGCGAGCCGTCGTACAGCGCATAGCCGTGAAAGCTGACAACGTCAAAGTAGTTGCCACCCCCATTGCGCAAGATCCCCTCCAAGAACTTGGCTGGTTTGCAGTCCTTGCCCTGCGGTGGATGGGTGGGGTCGCAATCCAGCAGCAATCCACCGATGAGCACCTGGGCTTCGGGATCTGCGTCTTTGATGGCAGGATAGGCGACCTTCAGCATCTCGGCATAGTAGCCGCCGCCATAGTAGGGGTCATTCTCATCACCCCAACAACCGAGTACGCTGTGCGGTTCTACCAGCCTGGGGTCAACGTCCGGCTCGTTGCCCAACTCCCAATACTGGATGTTGTAGGGCTCCTGGCTGTAGCGCTTTACCAGAGAGGTGAGGAAGTGGGCGTACTCGTCCAGCGCATCCTGTTTGATAGGGCCGCAGAAGGTTCCAGACACCTTCTGGGCCCATTCTGGCGTGAACTTGACCGCAGCAATGACCTGCATGCCTGCATCGGCCGCGTTTCTCAGGCTGGCTTCATCTACCGCCTGCCAGTTGTAGGCGGGTGGATCCGCGGACACCGGTTCTATCCTATCCCAGTGGAAGACATCGAAGCGCATCCAATGTACCCCGGCCTCTTTGGCCCAGTCCAGGCCATGCGCTTGATCGATCTGGTGCATCTGGGAGCCAATGACTGGTGGCTGCAAGGGGGGCTCCGGGGCAGCAACGACCGAGGAGGATCCGGCCACCGGCTTGGTGCGCATCTCCGGTATCGCGGTGGCGGTCATGCTAAGCGAAGCCTTTGCTAGGGCAGTGGGGTTCGGTGTCAGAGTTGCGCCTGGGCTCCGCCCTGGCAAAGGACTAGTAGGCAGTTGTGCGGAGGCGCTCCCCGCGCTAATTTCAGCAGAGGTAGCGAGCTCTCCCGCTTGTCCACAGCCAGCCAAGAGGCAAGTGAGGAGCAGTGCGACAAGGGCGAACATCCAGTTTCCAGCCAGTGCCACTGTGTTGCGTGCTCGCCATGGCCATTTGTCCGTCTGACTTCTCAGAGACGGCAGATCGCAGTGGACCAGCAGGTCAGTGGCGATTCTGCGGTTCGTGCTGTCAGCTCTGTTGTCTCTTTGAGCAGAGCCCGTGTCTGCGCCCAATGCTGCGGCTCCCAGAGTCAGGAACCAGAAGGTCTCAAGGCGCCAACTCGACATAGATCGGGCTCTTTACCGTAACCTTTCCACCAACCGGTGCAACGGGCACGCCATACTTGTCGTACACCTTGTTCGCGCCTGCAGGCAGGGTGATGGGATGCGGTTGTTCATCAGGCGCCCACAGGACCCATATCCTCTTCCCCGGGGCAGAGAACTCGTAGGCCCGCAGGCCGGAATACCTGGTTACGGCTTTCTCGTACTTGGCCCCGTCCAGTTCCTGAGACAGAAACTTGAGGGCATCGTAGGCTGGTTTGGATTGCTGATTCTCATCCAGCAGTCCGCTGTGTCGCCAGCCAGAACCCTCAAAGTGATACCAGATCGTCGCGTGCAGGCCTTGGGCCCAGTTGCGGACAAAAAGCCAGACGACATAATCCGCCTGCTGCTGGAAGAATTCCGGTTGTGGGGGATTGCAGAAGGGGCTGTTCTCATGACACAGCAGCCCTCCTTCGGTGTGCATTAAGGGTTTGTCCACGCCATAGGCGGACATGACCTCACGCAGAAAGTCAATCCTGCCCAGGACCGCGCCGCCCCGAGCTGCCCATGTGGGATAAAGCTCATCCCATTGGAGCGCGCCGTTGTACAGGTGATAGCCATGAAAGCTGACAATGTCAAAATAGTTCCCGCCCCCATTGCTCAAGATCCCCTCCAGGAACTTTGCTGGCTTGCAGTCCTGGCCCTGAGGTGGATGGGTGGGGTCGCAATCCAACAGCAATCCGCCGATGAGCACCTGGGCTCTTGGATCTGCGGCCTTGATGGCGGGATAAGCAGCCTTCAGCATCTCGGCATAGTAGCCCCCGCCGTAGTAGGGGTCCTGGAAATCTCCCCAACAACCAAAGATTTGTCGTGGCCCAACCCAGGCTGGGTCCACGTCGGGCTCATTGCCCAACTCCCAATAATGGATGTTGTAGGGCCCCTGGCTGTAACGCTTGACCAATGCAGTAAGGAACTGGGCGTACTCGCCCAGCACATCCTGCCTGATAGGCCCACAGAAGGAGCCGGGTACCTTCTGGGCCCACGCTGGCGTGTACTTGATTGTCCCGATGATCTGCAGACCCTCATCAGCCGCATTTCTGAGGCTGACCTCGTCCACTGTTTGCCAGTCATAGGTAGATGTTCTCGTGGGCTGTATCCGGTCCCAATCAAAAGCAGGGAAGCGTACCCAATGCACGCCAGCATCGCCGGCTAGCCCCGCGTGCTGCGAACTGACGCTCTTCATCTCTGTCCCAAAGATGGGCGGAGGTAGAGGATAACTCCTAGCTATCAATGGCAGGTAGGCAGCATTCTCATTGGAAGCCGGTGCCACTCCAGGAGATATGTCAGGATCGCCCGAGTAGATCGCCCGAGTTGCCTCTACGTTCACAGAAGCATGGCTTGTCAAGCCCATTGACCAAGCAGCCGCAAGCAGCCCCCCTGTCATGACTGCTGCCATTGCCAAAGAAACTACCTGTCTTCTGAATATCCCAGTTCGCCGCTGCATCATCCACCCCCTACCAGAGTAATAGGTATGCCTGATCGTCTCAAACAAGGCCCCAGTATACCACAGCGACTGGAATACGCAAAAGGACCATCGGCGACTGCAGGACAAGTAGCGCCTCTCTTCCAAGGCACGTTGGGGCTGGCACACAGGGGCAGGCGCATTTGCACTATGGCCGATTCTGTTTATGACAATCTAAAAGAGGCTCTTCCGCATTTTTCGTAAAAGCGTGACTGCTCAGGATGCGCGCCGTTGCCTCCACGACCTGGTCAGCAAAGGGGATCCGATGGCCGCTATCTTGGCCTCTGCCCTGGCCGTCCACCGACCGGATTCAAGGGAGAGGACTACCATCTGGATGAGCGCCGTGACGGCAAGCCACACATTGTGCAGCGCTGGGTGCCAGATCCTGAAGTCTGGCCCAGGGCCAAGAAGGCTTGGGAGATGCGGGCTGCCGGTACCAGCTATGAAACCATCCTGGCCGAAACTCGCCTGTTCAAGACCAAGGGCTGCTTCAGCACCTTCTTTGCCAGAGATCTATCTTGGCAGATTGGTCTTTGGCGATGAACGCTACGAGGACTTTGTGCCGGCGCTGGTCGATCAGGATACGTGGGATGCGGTGCAGGCCCGTCGATACAAGCGGCCCAAACGAGGAGGAAAACACCCGGTGAAGAACGCCAAGCAGCAGGGCAGCCCCTACCTGCTATCGGGGGTGGCAGAATTTGGCTACTGCGGTGCGGTCATGGTAGGGGGAAAGGACAATGTCAACACCCGGCCGAATCCCTGGGTGTACTATCTCTGTGGACGCAAGAGACGAGAGGGCTACAGTTCCTGCGAGGGGCGAAAGACCGACACGGAAGTCATCCATCAGACGGTGCTCGAGTACGTCCTCACCGAGGTCCTCACCGAGCCGGTCCTGCGGCGGACGCAGGAGCAGATCAATGAGGCCCTGGTCGAGGAGATACCCAACCTCGAAGAGGATCTGATGGCTACTCGTGCCGAGTTGCGTAGACTGGATCAGTCCATCGAGCGATTGCTGGATGCTATCGAAGCAGGTGACAGCCGCCGTGCCTGGCAACGGCTGGAAGAACGGGAGACCGAGCGGGACCTGATTGCTGCCCGCATCGCTGCCCTTGAGGTGCGGCAGAGTCAGGGCCAGATCCGGATCGACGATGCGGCTTTGAAGGCTCTTATCGAGGAGATGCGAGACGATTTGCTCAGTGAGGACGTGGCCGTTGCTCGCTCGATACTGAAGCAGTTGGTGGTCAAACTCAAGGTGAAAAATGAAGGGGAAACGCTCACTTGGACGCTCCCCCGCGTGACAGGTTTTTGGTCAGTGCTCCCAGGGAAATCTGAATCCCTGTCGCCAACTTCCCATGATCTGAGTGGGAGTGAGGCCAGAACTACCTCATTGCAAAAAAGAACCGGACCAGTTGGATCACTTGAGCCACCTCATAGTCGCTCAATTGGGGAAAGATGGGTAGCGACAGGATCTCGGAAGCGGCATTCTCGGCATTGGGACAGGACCCCTGCTCGTAGCCCAGATACGCGTAGGCCCCTTGATGGTGAACGCCCTGAGGATAGTGGACACCGGTCTTGACCCTGGCCCCGGCCAGATAGTCACGCAGCGCCTCCCTCCAGGGCGTTCGCACCACGTACAGGTGATAGACGTGTTCCACGTCGCTGGGCACAGCTGGCAGCGCCAGATCCTCGAAACCGCCCAGACCGGCGTCGTAGCGGGCCGCCACCGCCCGGCGCCGCTGGCTCCAGGCGTCGAGGTGGGGCAGCTTGGCCCGTAGGATGGCGGCCTGGATCTCGTCCAGGCGACTGTTGGTACCCAACAGATCGTGCTGGTAGGTGCCCCGCTGACCGCCATGGCGCAGCACCCGAACCTTTTCGGCCAACACGGCGTCATCGGTGACAACGGCCCCCGCATCGCCATAGGCGCCCAGGTTCTTGCTGGGGTAGAAACTAAAGGCGGCCAGATCACCCAGTCCGCCAATGCGCTTGCCCTGGTAGCGAGCGCCGTGGGCTTGGGCTGCGTCCTCCAGTACCAGGAGCTTGTGCCGCCGGGCGATCTCCAGGATGGGCTGCATGTCAGCCGGGCAGCCGTAGAGGTGTACGGGGATGACAGCCGCCGTTCGGGGTGTGACGGCCGCCTCAACGGCCACCGGATCAAGGGTGTAGTACTTTGGGTCAATATCGGCAAAGACAGGTGTGGCGCCCACCAGAGAGACGGCCAGAGCCGTAAAGGCCGCCGTCAGTGCGGGGACGATTACCTCGTCGCCGGGGCCGACGCCAGCGGCCCTCAGGCCCAGGTGGAGGGCATCGGTACCATTTCCGACCCCCACGGCGTGGGCCACGCCGCAATAGCTGGCCCACGCTGCCTCGAATGCCTCGCCTTCCTCGCCCAGGATGAACCAGCCACGGCGCAGGACTCGCTCGATGGCCGTGTCGATTTCGGAGCGCAGGCGGCCATATTCCCGCCCCAGATCGCCCATAGGAATCGAGGATGGCATCATTCCGGATCCCAATAGTGCTGGTGGTGTGCTTGGTAGTAAGCGAGGCTCCGCCGCAGGCCCTCCTGCAGCGACACGCGGGGGCGCCAACCCAGCTTGCTGCGGATCTTGCGATAGTCGCCGTAATAGTCGCCGATGTCAATGCGCTTCCGGCTATCGGGCCAGGGCACCAGCCTGTAGCTGCCCTTCCCTGCTACCTCGACGAGAAGCTGGCCCAGGTGCAGCAAGTTGATGGGCTCGTCGCCGCCCAGGTTATAGACCTGCCCGTTGGCCTGGTCGTCGACGGCAACGCGCAGAAGGGCATCGACCACGTCGTCCACGTGGTTAAAGTCGCGCACCTGGCGGCCATCGCCATAGATCGCCAGCTCCCCCCCCTCAACGACAATGCGCAACCACAGGCCCAGGAAGGTCTGCCGGGCATCACAGACGCGCATCCGGGGGCCGTAGGTATTGGTCAAACGCAGAGATGTGGCCCGCACCCCATAGACATTGTTGTAGACAATGTGGTACCACTCGCCGGCCATCTTGTTAATGCCATTCACGTCGGTGGGGTGCACCAGGTGGCGCTCGTCCACCGGCAAGTAGTCGGGCACACCATAGATCTGGCGCGTACCGGCAAAGACGACCTTTACGCCGGGGTTGTTGTAGCGGCACGATTCCAGGATGGAAAGCTGGCTGCGGCAGTTGATCTCCAGGTCGGTAAAGGGGTCGCGCATGCTGTCCAGGTGGCTGACCTGGCCCGCCAGGTTAAAGAGATAATCCTGGCCCTGTACCAAATAGTCCATGCTGGATCGGTCGCGCACGTCGGCGATGTTGATCTGGACCTGGTCCCTGATGTCCTCCACGTTAAAGAGGTTACCGCCATACTCGGGGATGAGAGAGTCGACGATGAGCACCTCAGCGCCCAGTTTTACCAACCGCCAGGCCAGGTTGGAGCCGATGAAGCCCAGACCGCCGGTGACGAGCACCTTTTTCCCCTGAAATTGCTCCAGGTAGGCCACTCGCCCTGTCCCTTGCCAGGGGGCGCCTTGGCCCACAGCCCCACAGCCATTCTCGCGGGCGGCAACAGAACCGCTAGCCATCAGATCTCACTCCCTGCTTGTCTCCGTCCGGTCAGTTGGGGCCAACGGAGTTCCCACCAGAGGGCCCAGAGCTGCTTTCCCGTACGCCAGATGCGCCGGAAGTTAAAGAATTGGCTCTTGCCGTAGGCGCGGTGGTAGTGGTGGACCGGCACCTCGACGATGCGATAGCCTGCATCCTGAACCTTTTTCATCAACTCCACGCAGATGACGCCCGAGTCCGATTCCAGGCGGACCTGGTCAAAGACACTGCGGCGCATCAGGCGGAAATCGCAATCTACATCCCGCAGGCTGAGCCCAAAGGCCAGCTTTACGGTCCAGTGGTAGAGGCGCCCGATGAAGACCCGGTGCATCGGGTCGGAGCGGCTGATCTTGTAGCCGTTTACAAAATCCACCTGTGCGTTCCAGACCTCGTACAGTCGCGTCATTTCCTGGGGATCGTATTGGGCGTCTCCATCGGTATAGAAAACGAGATCCTTGGTGGCGCTACGAAAACCGGTGCGCAGCGCACCACCATAGCCCCGGTTCTGCTCGTGGTGGATGACGCGCAGTTCCGGGTAGCGGGCAGCCAACTCCTCCAGCACCGCAGCGGTATAATCGGCGCTTCCGTCGTTGATGACGATCACTTCATAGTCGTCTGTCAGCTCGCGCAGGGTCATCAAGGCCGTGAGAACCATGCTGGGAATGGTCCCACCGTCATTGTAGGCAGGAAAAAAGGCCGAGATACTTGGCTGTAATGGCCCGGTCTCTGCACTTGTTGGCCGGTCGTCGGTCATGCCGTCTGTAGCTCCTGGGTACTTGTGCGGTGGTGTACCCCATCTGAAGGGCGTACCCTTTCTGAAGGGCGTACCCTTTCTGAAGGGCGTACCCTTTCTGAAGGGCGTACCCTTTCCCAAGGGCAAAGTCCCACCAAAAGGTGGAACCCCATATGTGGGGCGATTATAGCACCGTTGGCAGGCAGCGTCAAGGGCGGTGAACGCGGGAATTGGGGTGATCTATCGTCATTGCCCCGCCTGCAGTTGTAGGGTATAATTGGTACCCAATCGGATAGCGTTCAACATCTCTGACACTTGAAACAAGGGGGCAAACGATGCAGCGACGTATATTGGGCCGCACGGGTCTAGGGGTTTCGATCCTCGGTTTGGGCGGATTCCACCTATTAGAGATTAGTACTGCCGGCGCCCAGGCCATTCTGAACCGCTATTTGGATGCCGGCGGTAACTATGTAGAGACGGCTCCAGAATATGGTCACGGAGAATCGGAGCGCAAGATCGGGCCGGTTATGGCCCAGCGGCGCGACGAGTGCGTGCTGGCCACCAAGTGCCACGCCCGAGACCGAGACCCCGCCAGCCAGTTGATCGACCAGAGCTTGAGACACCTGCACACAGACTGTGTAGACATCCTGTTCATGCACCACGTCCAGACACCGGACGAGTTGGACCGCATCCTGGCGGGGGGTGGCGCCTTGCGGGCGGCAGAGGCGGCCCGCGACGCGGGCAAGACGCGCTTTATCGGGATCTCCAGCCATGGCAGCCCGGAGGTCATGATCGAGGCCCTCAGGCGCTATCCCTTTGACGTGATCATGACCGGTACTAACTACTATGACCGGTTCAACTTTCCCTTGATCGAAAAAGAACTGCTGCCCCTAGCCCTGAAGGAGGAGGCTGGCATCGTGGGCATGAAGGCCGTGGCCGATGGCTTCCTGTGGCGTTCCGCCGAACAAGCCTTCCGCTACGCCTGGAGCCTGCCCATCCACGTCATGGCGGCGGGCGCCAATACGATGGACATGCTCGATCAAGACCTGGCCTACGCCGGGGCCTTTGAGCCGATGGCGGAAGAGGAGCAAGAACGCTGGTTCTTTGAGGCGCCCGAGCTTGGCACCTACGTTTGTCGCCTGTGTGACAAGTGCCTGCCCTGTCCCGAGGGCATTGACATCCCCCGCATCTTTGAGTTGGAGGGCTGGTACGACCGCCAGATGTGGGATGGGGTCGTACGCGACCCGGCGGACTATGCCCTTCGCGAGAGGCTACGCTTCTGGTTCCAGAACGAGGACCGAGCGCGGGCGGCCTACGCGGCGCTGCCGGTCAGGGCCGATGCCTGTACCGACTGCGGTGAGTGCGAGCCGCGCTGTCCCTACCATCTGCCCATCGTGGACAAGCTGGGCCACAGCCATTACAAACTGACAGGCGCAGAAATAGGCGATTGATGATGACGGAAGTCATCGTGGCCGGCCATCTGTGCCTGGACATTTACCCAAAATTCGACTTCGACCAGGCCCAATCTGTGGCCCAACAAGCCCAGCTCGGGGCCGAACCAGCCCAATTTGGCCCCGAACTGGGTCGGGCTTTGGACACGTACCTTGCACCTGGAAGATTGACCACAGTTGGTCCGGCGACCTTTTGCACAGGAGGAGCGGTCTCCAATGCCGGGATCAACCTCCACCGGCTGGGGATACGCACCCAATTGATGGGCAAGATCGGTGACGATCTGCTGGGGCGGGCCATCCTGGACATGGTGAGCAGCTACAGCCCCGACCTGGCCCAGGGCATGATCACCATGCCCGGCGAGGGCAGTTCTTACACGATCGTCATCGACCCACCTGGCATCGACCGCATATTCCTGCATGACCCGGGCGCCAACGACACCTTTGGCGCTGAAGACGTTCGCTACGAGTTGCTGGCTGGTGCCCAGCTCTTTCACTTTGGCTATCCGCCCCTGATGAGGCGCATGTACGCTGGCGAGGGGCAGGAACTGGTGAAGATATTCTAGAGGGCCAAGCAGACGGGGGTCACAACTTCCCTGGACCTGGCCATGCCCGATCCGGCCGGGGCCAGCGGCCAGGCCAATTGGCGGCTCATCCTGGCCCGTACCCTGCCCCAGGTGGACCTCTTTGTGCCCAGCGTCGAAGAGCTGCTGTTCATGCTGCATCGGGTGCGGTTCGACGAGCTCACGTCCAGCGTTGGCGCGGCAGGCATGCTGGAAGCCCTTACACCTGATGAGATCGTCGCTCTGGCCGATGAAGCTCTGGATATGGGGGCCAAGATGGTACTGCTAAAGATGGGTACCTTGGGCCTGTACTTGCGCACAGAGGCAGCGCTTTCTGACATTGGCCGTGGTGCGCCGTCAGGCTTGCCTGCTTGGGCCGGCCGTCAACTGTGGGTTTCCTGCTATCAGCCAGACAGAGTAGCCTCGACTGTGGGCACAGGCGACGCGGCCATTGCCGGGTTCCTGGCAGCCCTGCTGCGGGGCGCTTCGCCCGGGCAGGCCCTCAATGTGGCCGCCGCGACGGGGGCCTGCTGTGTGGAAGAGCCCGGCGCTCTGGAGGGCGTACGCCCCTGGGGGGAGACGCTGGTCCGTGTGGAAGCTGGCTGGGCCCGCTTGCCGCTGGATCCGGCAGGTACCGGCTGGGTGTGGGATGGCCAGGATGGTGTCTGGCGGGGACCTGCTGATAGAGTGCAGGTCTAGCCCCAATCGTTTGGTCCACTCCCCGCCAAACGAAGACCTTATCGCCAAAGGCAGAGGTGGAGCTTTCGCCCGCTGTCTATCCTTCACAAGTCTTTGTAGTAAACAGTAGCCCTGTGGTATAATTCCCCAAAATTGGACCAAGTGAGTATAATTTGAGTGTGAACGACATTTTGGACCGCATCCTGCCCACCGTGACCAAGCCGGCGCGCTACACGGGCGGCGAATGGAATAGCGTGGTGAAGGATTGGGCCGCCTGCGACGTGCGCTGGGCGCTGGCCTTTCCCGACACCTACGAGATCGGCATGTCGAACCTGGGCCTGGCCATCCTGTACGACCTGCTCAATCGCCAGGAGGATGTGCTGGCCGAGCGGGTCTATGCGCCCTGGGTGGACATGGAGGCCGCCATGCGCGCCGCCGGCATTGCCCCTCTTTAGCCTGGAGAGCCGCCGGCCCCTGGCCGAGTTTGACGTCATCGGCTTTAGCCTGCCCTACGAGCAGCTGTACACCAACCTGCTGAACATGCTCGACCTGGCCGGGCTGCCGGTCCTGGCCGCCGAGCGCGACGAGGGCCATCCCCTGGTCATCGCCGGCGGCGGGGCGACCTTCAACCCCGAGCCGATGGCCGACTTTGTCGATGCCTTTGTCCTGGGCGATGGCGAGGAGGTGGTCCTCGATATCACGGATGCCGTCCGCGAGGCCAAGCGCCAGGAGCTCAGCGCGGGAGGCCCTGCTGCGGCGGCTGGCCGAGATCCCGGGCGTGTACGTGCCCCGCTTCTACGAGGTGGCCTACCACGCCGATGGGACCGTGGCCGAGGTGCAGGCCCACGGCGCCCGAGGCGCAGATGCCGGTGCGCAAGCGGATCGTGGCCACGCTGCCGCCGCCGGTCACGCGCCCGCTGGTGCCCTTCGTCGACACGGTCCACAACCGGGCGGCCATCGAGATCCAGCGGGGCTGCACGCGGGGCTGCCGCTTCTGCCACGCGGGCATGGTCTACCGCCCCGTGCGCGAGCGGCCCGTGGACGAGGTCCTGGACGCCGTAGACGAGATCGTGGCCAACACCGGCTTTGAGGAGATTGCACTGCTGTCCCTCAGTTCCAGCGACTATAGCCAGATCGAGACGCTGGTGCGCGAGCTGGTGGCCCGCCACGGCGACCGGCACCTGTCCATCTCGCTGCCCAGCCTGCGCATCGAGTCGGTGTCGGTGGACCTGATGGAGCAGTTGCAGGCCACGGGCCGGCGCTCCAGCTTTACCTTTGCCCCCGAGGCGGCCACCGAGCGGCTGCGGGGCGTCATCAACAAACCGATCGCCGACGAGGACCTGCTGGCCGTGGTCGAGGAGGTCTACAGCCGGGGGTGGAAGACGGTCAAGCTCTACTTCATGATCGGCCACCCCACCCAGACGCTGGACGACGTGGCGGCCATCGTCGATCTGGCCGAGCAGGTGCGGGCCGTGGGCCGGCGGGTGCTTGGGCCGCAAGGCCCAGGTGAACGTCAGCGTGTCGACATTGGTGCCCAAGCCCCACACGCCCTTCCAGTGGGTGCCCCTGGCCGCCGAGGACGAGGTCCGCGCCCAGCAGGACTATCTGAAGGAGCACCTGCGCGGGCCGGGCCTCAAGCTGAACTGGAACAACTACCAGGAGACGCTGCTGGAAGCGGTGCTGTCCCGGGGCGACCGGCGGCTGGGCGCGGTCATCCACCGTGCCTGGCAGTTGGGCGCCCGCTTTGACGGCTGGAGCGACCAGTTCAAGGTCGAGGCCTGGCGGCAGGCCTTCCGCGAGACGGACGTGGAGGTGGGCTTTTACGCCCGGCGGCACGCGATCCCTGGACGAGGTGTTCCCCTGGGATCACATCGACGCCGGGGTGACCAAGAGATACCTGGCCCGCGACTACCAGGCTTCGCTGCGGGGTGAGACTCGCCTCGACTGCCGGGAGCAGTGCTACGCCTGCGGCATCCTGACCGCCTTCCGCGAGGAGCGGGCCGGGCTGCCCGCGGACGCCTGGGGCTGTCCGCCGATGAGCGTGACCCAGGGATGAGGCATACTGACCGATGACAGATCACGACACCGCAACAGCGGCTGCGCATCACGTTTGCCAAGGGCGAACCACTCAAGTACATCTCGCACCTGGACCTGGCGCGGACCTGGGAGCGGGTCTTTCGCCGGGCAGGGCTGCCGCTGGCCTATTCGCAGGGCTTCAATCCCCGTCCCCGCTTCCAGATCGCGGCGGCGCTGCCGGTGGGGGTAACCGGTCGCGTGGAGCTGCTGGACCTGTGGCTGATCGAGTCCCTGTCCCCGGAGGAGGTGCTGGAGCGGCTGCGGCTTGCCCTGGCCCGTGGACTGGAGGTGCTGGATGCCGTGGAGGTAGACCTGACGGCGCCATCCCTGCAGTCGCAGATGCGCGCCGCCGACTACCGGGCCGTAGTCTCACAGCCCGGAGCCGGTCGAAGCCATCCGCACCCGCGTACAGGCACTGCTGGAGCTGCCGGCTATACCTCGCCAGCGCCAGCACAAGGGCAAGATGGCAGACCTACGACCTGCGGCCCCTGATCCAGAACGTGGCCGTGGAGCCAGGGCAAGGGGGGAGCAGGTTCTGCTCATGCGCTTGCAGGCCAGTCCCCAGGGCGCTGGCCGCCCCGACGAGGTGCTGGATGCTCTGGGCCTGTCTCTGGCCCCACACACGCCTGGAGCGCACCAACCTCTGTTTTGAGTTTGACAAATAGATGAGAGATGGTATAATCAGCTTTCGCAAGGACAGCGGCGGGATCCGTCTGGATCCCTCCGCTTGTTGATGTCGCGGCCAACGGTCAGGTGACCCTTGGTTCGCAGTCGGAGGAAAGCCCTCATGTACGCAGTTGTCAAAACAGGTGGCAAACAGTACCGGGTTAGCCCTGGCGATTCCATCGAGGTGGAAAAGCTGCCCTACGAGGTGGGCGAGCAGAGTCGAGCTGGACAGGTGCTCCTGGTGGTCAATGGGACCGGGGCCAAGATCGGCCAACCGTTGGTCGAGGGCGCCAAGGTCAAGGCCACGGTGACCCGCCAGGCCAAGGGCCGCAAGGTCATCATCTTCAAGTACCGGCCGAGCAAGCGCTATCGCCGCAAGCAAGGGGCATCGACAGCACTACACCCGGCTTCGCATCGACGAGATCGTTGCCTAGGTAGTCGCGCGACGGATGCACTTGCCGGAAAGGCGATTGAAGGGCTATGAAGATGGCACACAAAAAAGGTGGCGGCAGCAGTCGCAACGGGCGTGACAGCAACTCCAAGCGATTGGGCGTGAAGCGATTTGACGGTGAGATGGTGACGTCCGGCAGCATCCTGGTCCGGCAGCGAGGTACCAGAGATCAAACCAGGCACCAACGTTGGGCTGGGCCGTGATTACACGATCTTTGCCACGATTGACGGCTATGTCAAGTTTGAGACGGTTCGCGACAAGCGCAAGCAAGTCAGCGTCTATCCCGAGCGGGTGTCGGCATAGAGAGGCAAGACGATGAAAGAGAATATCCATCCCAAGTATTATCCTGAAGCCACGGTATCCTGCGCTTGTGGCAATAGCTGGATCACGGGGGCCACGCAGGAAGAGATCCGAACGGACGTCTGCTCGGCCTGCCACCCCTTCTTTACGGGTGAGCAGCGCATCGTGGACACGGCCGGCCAGGTCGAACGCTTTATGCGCCGCCTGGAAAGAAGGTGGAGATCACCGACCAAGAGGAAGCCTAGCGCGTACCTGCGCAATCAAGGGGCAGAGTGACAACTTTGCCCCTTTTTGATTTGGGTTGGAGCGCGAAAGGGGCGAAAGAAGGACGGGGAGAATGCGCCAGAGTTACAGCGGTGGTTGGATCGAAGTGGTCTGCGGCAGCATGTTCAGTGGCAAGACCGAGGAACTGATCCGCCGCATCCGCCGCGCACGCATCGCCAAGCAACAGGTTCAGGTCTTTAAGCCGGCGCTGGACCATCGCTACCATGCCGAGCAGGTGGCGTCACACAATGGGCTTCAGTGGGAGGCGATACCTGTTGGCAACGCCCGCGAGATCCTGGACCGCCTGGACCCTGAGACGACCGTTGTGGCTGTCGATGAGGCCCAGTTCTTTGATTGGGAACTTTCAAAGGTCTGCAACGAACTGGCTGACGGGGGCGTGCGGGTCATCCTGGCCGGACTGGACATGGATTTCCGGGGCGAGCCTTTTGGGCCCATGCCCCTGCTCATGGCCGAAGCCGAAGAGGTGACCAAACTGCAGGCCATCTGCGTCGTCTGTGGGGCACCGGCCAGCCGTACCCAACGGTTGATCGATGGCCGGCCTGCCGCCTATGATGATCCCGTCATTCTCGTTGGCGGCAGCGAGTCATACGAAGCCCGCTGCCGTCACTGCCATCAAGTACCACGAAAACGAGAGTAATAAGGGAGAAGGGCCAAAAACACAAAGAGGCCAGGTGTTTAGGTTGACATCTGGCCTCTTTTCTGTTACAATAACCGTTGCTGCTTGCGGTCTAGCTTCCCAGGGCACCTGTGAAAGGAGCGGGTAGATGACGCAAAATACGACGCGCACGATTTCGGTCGCCAACCAAAAGGGCGGAGTGGGTAAGACGACCACGGTGATCAACCTGGGATTTGCTCTGGCGCAGATGCAGAAAAGGGTACTGGCCGTAGACCTGGATCCTCAGGGAGCCCTCTCGGTGGGCTTGGGTGTAGACGGTTATGGGCTGAAGGAAACGGTCTACACAGCACTCATGGATGGCGACTTTCCCATCAACCGCATCATCTATCCGGTCAAGGCCTATTTGGATCTGCTCCCGGCGAACATCGATCTAGCGTCGGCAGAGATCGAACTGATCGCCGAGGCGCAACGCGAACTGCACCTGCGGCGCATCCTGGAGCCCATTCAGCAGTGGTATGACTATATCCTGATCGATTGTCCGCCCAGCTTGGGCCTGCTGACGCTGAATGCTCTCTCGGCCAGCAGAGAGGTGCTTGTCCCCATGCAATGTGAGTATTTCGCCATGCGTGGGATCCGGCCGCTGCTGCAAGCCATGGAGCAGGTGAAGGCGCAGCACAATCGTGACCTGGACCTGGGCGGGATCCTGGCCACCATGTACTCGACGGGTACCGTTCATTCCCGAGAGGTATTGGATGAAGTGCGCGCCATCTTTGGTGACAAGGTATACGACGTCATTGTTTACAAGAGCATTCGCTTCGCCGAGGCCTCTGTGGCCAGCCAGTCGATACTGGAATACGCGGCCAACCACAAAGGCGCCGTAGCGTATCGAGAGCTGGCCCAAAAGATCGCTGGCTCGGAGGGGAGTAGCAAGCCAGCGCCCAAAGGGATCCCCGAGGATTCCCGGTCAGGGCGCTAGTGTCCCAACCCCCCGGATCGATTCAAACTACAGAACGATCCAGGCCAACGGATCTGCTGGAAGTCGAGGGACCTGGATTCCTAGTCCCTGGACGCCCTTCTCACCCGCAGGCGAAAGCCACTCACGGCCACGACCTCCACGGACTCTCCGCGTGGAAGCGCCTCGTCTGCAGCTTCAGCCTCCCATAGTTCACCCTTGAGTAAAACAGTGCCCTCTGGATCCAGGGGGGTCCGGACCTCGCCTACTTGACCGATCATGCCCTCACGACCTGTCACGGCCGGCTGTCTCTGGGCAAGGACTGCTTTGCTGACGGCAAAGGCAAAGAACAGGCCCGTCACAGCAGCCACGGCAACGATGGCGCCGAGCGAAACACGGTAAAGGGGCGAGTTAAAGAGGATCAGCGCCCCGGCGACGAGGGCCACGATGCCGCCCACCGTCAACACGCCATGGGTCGGGGCCTTGATGTCTACGACAAAGAGTACGAAGGCCAGCGCGATGAGGATCAAACCGGCATAGTTGACCGGCAGCACACCCAGGGCATAGAAGGCCAGAAGCAGGCAGATGGCGCCGACGATCCCTGCCACGTAGCCGCCGGGGCTGGAAAGCTCAAAAAGCAGGGCATTGATGCCCAGCGTCAGCAGGATAAAGGCGATGGTGGGGTTGGTAATGATGTGCAGGAATTGCTCAACGAAGGTCATGGGTTGTTCCTGGATGGCAGCATCGGCCGTTGCCAGGATCACATCCCGTTGATTGACTTTTACTTCAAAGCCATCCATCTGAGCTAACAAGTCATCCAGATCGTCGGCGACAAAGTCGATCACACCCAGCTCCATGGCCTCATCTGCAGTGGCGGCCTTGGCCTCCTCAACGGCCGATTCGGCCCAGGCCACGGCATCCTCACCTCGCCGCTGGGCCAGAGCCCGCGCTTGGGCTTTCAAGTCTTCCTTTACCTTGGTCTCCAGCGTCTCTCCCAGGTCTTCGCCCTGGCTGCCTACCGGACTGGCAGCGCCAATGGTCGTGCCGGGCGCCATCGCGGCCACGTGCGCACCAAGCGTGATCAACGTCCCTGCCGAAGCAGCATAGGCGCCTGGGGGAAAGACATAGACCGCCACCGGTACGTCAGCCTGGAGCAAAGCCTGGACGATATCGCTCATCAGGTCGATCTGACCGCCGGGGGTGTCCAACTGGATAACCAGCGCCTCCGCCCTGCCGCGCTCAGCAGTCTGGATGCCGCGCTCGATATAGCTGATCATGATGGGAGTAACCGGGCCCTCGATCGTGAGGACATCTACGTGGCCCTCCGAGGCTGTCCGAATCCCAGCATCAGCCTGAGGCGTCTGGTCTCCATTGGACGTTTCCTGTGCCACGGCGCCACTCACCCCGAGAAGCACCATTGCCAGCCAGGTCAGAATTCCAATCCATTGCATCCTCTTGCGCATGACCTCACCAACCCTTCCCAGCCTCCACAGTCCCACTCTCAATACCTGGACATCCATTATACTCCAGTTTCGGGGGAAGAACAACCCCAAAAAACATGAGGAGGTGTATACAAGTCGCATTCTATTGGAAAACCGGATAGGATACAAGATAAGACAAAAAGCCCCGGTTCTGGCAATCCTGGATTGCCAGAACCGGGGCTCCACCTGCTGTTGTTTGCCTTCATTCAGCCAGCAGTGTCTTCGAACTCTTTTTCCAGCAGTGGCACCACCTCGAACAGGTCGCCCACGATGCCATAGTCGGCCACCTTGAAGATCGGCGCCTCGGGGTCCTTGTTCACAGCGACGATGACCTTGGCTGTTTTCATACCCGCCAGGTGCTGGATGGCGCCCGAGATGCCGCAGGCGATGTACAGGTTGGGCGTAACCGTCTTGCCGGTCTGGCCCACCTGGTGGGCGTGCTCGATCCAGCCGGCGTCCACCGCCGCGCGCGAGGCGCCCACCGCCGCGCCCAGTGTCTTGGCCAGGCTGCTGATGGGGGCAAAGCCCTCCGGCACCGGCCACACCCCGCCCGCCGGAGACGATGATGTCGGCCTCGGCTACGTCGATCTCGCCCTCGCCGGCCCCGACAATGTCCACCACCTTGGCCCGCACGCCATCGGCGACTGCCGCTACCGGCTCCACCGTTGCTGTCGCACCCTCATCCGGCTCCAGGGCGTGCAGTACGTTGGATCGTACCGTGGCCATCTGCGGATCGCCGTTCAGCTTTACCTTGGCCAGCGCCTTGCCGGCAAAGATGGGGCGCGTGGCTAGCAGCCGCCCGCCGTCGATCTCAAGGGCGACACAGTCCGAGGCCAGCCCCACGCCCAGCCGGGCCGCCAGGCGGGGGGCCAGGTCTCGTGCCCATGGCCGTCGCCCCGATGAGGATGATGGCCGGCTCGACCTTGCCGATAAAGGCCGCCAGGGTGTCGGCATAGCCCTCGCTGGAGTAGGTGGCCAGGGCCGGATCGTCGGCTACGTAGACCTTGGTCGCGCCGTACTGGGCCAGGATATCGGGCATGTCGCCCAGACCCGAGCCCAGCAGCGCCGCCTCGACGCTGCCCCCCAGGGCGGCAGCCAGTTCGGCACCCGCACCCAGCATCTCGAAGGCGACCTTTTTCAGGACACCGTCTCGCTGTTCAGCAATGACCAGAACATTGTTTCCCATGATTCGCCTCCTAGATGACCTTTGCTTCTTCGCGCAGCAGCCGCACCACCTCTTTGGCCGCTTCGGCGGGCTCGCCTGGGATGATGCGACCAGGCGGCCGTTCCGGCGGCGGCAGGATCTCGACGACCTCCAGCTTGGCCCCAGCTGCGCCGACGTCTGCCAGCGTCCAGGCCCACGTCGGCCACGGTCCACTGGGTGAAGGGCTTGCTGCGCGCCTGGCGGATGCCGCGGAAGGAGGGGTAGCGCGGCTCGTTCAGCCCTTTCTGGGCGGTGATGACCGCCGGCAGAGGCAGTCTCCACGACCTCCTTGCCGCCCTCGATGTCCCGCTCGGCCCGGGCCGATTTGCCATCGGCATGATCTCTAGCTTGCTGACTACCGACACGTGGGGCAGGTCCAGCATCTCGGCCAGCATGATGCCCACGGCGGCATTGTCCTCGTCGACGGCCTGCTTGCCGCAAAAGACGGCGTCATAGTCGCCCAGCGTGTTGATGGCCGCTGCCAGTGCTTTGGCCGTGGCGTAGGCATCGCCGCCCAGGAACGCCTCGTCGGACAGGTGATAGACCTCGTCGGCGCCCATGGCCAGGCCCTTGAGGATGCTCTCCCGCGCCCGCTCCGGCCCCAGGCTAGACCAGCGTCACCTTGCCGCCGTAGCTTTTCCTGCCAGGTGAGGGCCTCCTCCAGGGCAAACTCGTCGTAGGGATTGACCACGTACTGGATGCCCTCCTCGACGACCTTGCCATCCCGCACCTCGATACGCGTCTCGGTGTCCGGCACTTCTTTCAGACAGACGATTGAGTTCATGGTCCCTCCTCAAATCTGATTCTACCATAACCCCCACAATCCGTAAAAGCCGCCAATTGCCAAAATCTGCTCCGCCCTGCTTTCACAGCAACATCGCGTCCAACATGGCCAGCGTCTGCTTCTGGGTGAAATGCCCCAGGGTGATGGCTTTCGATGGGCAGGCCACCGAGCAAGCGCCGCAGCCCTTGCACAGTACCTCGTTGATGGTCATGACCCCCCGCCAGGGATGTAGATTCAGCGCACTGTAGACGCAGGCCTCCTCACACAGGCCGCAGCCGACACACAGCTCATGGATGATGGCGCTGGTGATGGCCTCAACCTTGGCTTTGCCCCGCGACAGGGGGATGAGGGCCGACGAAGCGGCCGCCTTGGCCTGGGACACCGTATCTGGGATATCCTTGGGACCCTGGCAGGTGCCCGCTAGAAAGATGCCGTCGCTGGTTGTGTCCACTGGCCGCAGCTTGGGGTGGGCCTCGGCCAGAAAGTCATCGCCCGTGCAGGACAGCTTGAGCATCTGGGCCACATCCTTCCCGGCAGCGCTGGGCTCCAGGCCGACGGCCAGAACAACCATATCGGCCTCTACCTCCACCGTCCGGCGCAAGAGCGTGTCCTCGGAGCGGATCACAAGCCTGTCGCCCCGCCGGTAGATCTCTGACGGGTTTCCCCGCCGGTAGCGCGCACCCCGCGCCCGGGCCCGGTCGTAGAACTCTTCTCCCCCCTTGCTAAAAGCGCGGACATCCATGTAAAAGGCGGTTACCCTCGTCTGAGGCAGTCGTTCCAGGATCACGTTGGCCTGCTTGGCAGTGTACATGCAGCACACCCGCGAGCAGTACTCGTTGCCCGATCCGTCGGCCGCGCCAGCCTTGTCCCGGGAGCCCACGCAGTGGATGAATACCACGTGCTCCGGCTCCTTGTCGGTGCCCGGCACCACAATGCGGCCGCCCGTTGGCCCATTGGCCGCCGCCAGCCGCTCGAACTCCAGCGCAGAGATGACGCCAGGATAGCGCCCATAACCAAACTCTGGCTTGCGCCGGGGGTCGAAGGGATCGTAACCGGTAGCAATAATGATGCTGCCTACCTTGAAAGTGAGGTCCTGCTCCCTCTGGTCAAAATCCAGCGCATCCTCGGGGCAGGCCAGGGCGCAAGGTGGCCCCCCCCGGCACTCACCATCTGTGAACAACAGGCAGTGGTCTGGATCAACCGTGTATGTGGCTGGCAGCGCCTGGGGGAAGGGCAGGTAGATGGCCGGCCGCTGGCCCAATCCCATCTGGAACTCGTCAGGGATCTGACCCGCCAGGACGCAGGCTCGGGCGCACTCGCCACAAGACGTGCACTTGACGGGGTCCACGTATCGCGCCTTCCGGCGCACGGTCACCTCAAAATTGCCGATATAGCCCTCGACCCCCACCACCTCGCTGTAGGCCAGGACCTCCACGTCGGGATGCTCCATGGCCCGAGCCATCTCCGAGACAACCAACGCCCCGGCGTCCTCCATCCGGGGGAAGGTCGCGTTGAGCTGGGCCATCCTCCCGCCCAGGCTGGGCTGCCGCTCCACCAGGTAGACCCTATAGCCTGCGTCGGCGATATCCAGCGCGGCCTCCAGCCCGGCGATGCCGCCGCCAATGACCAGCGCGGCCGGGGTAACCTCCACCTGCCGCTCCTGCAGGGGCTCCAGCAGGGCTGCCTTGGCCACCGTTCCCGCAACCAGCTCTTTGGCCTTCTCGGTACCGATCTCGCGCTCAGTGTGGACCCACGAACACTGCTCGCGGATGTTGGCCATCTCAAAATAGTAGGGATTGACGCCGACCTCTTCGACGGCGGTCCGGAAGGTGGCTTCGTGCATGCGGGGCGAGCAGGAGGCCACGACCACCCGGTTCAGGTCATGGTCGCGGATGTCCTGCTTGATCATCTCCTGGCCAGGATCGGAGCACATGTACATATAGTCGCGGGCCACGACCACGTGGGGCAGCGCGGCCGCGTATTCGGCCACGGCCTCCGGGTCCACGGTCGCCGCGATGTTGATCCCGCAGTGACAGATATAGACGCCGATCCTAGACGCCATCTTTGCTCCTCATTAGATCGCCTCCGCCACCAACTCCATAATGTCCATGACCCGGATCCTATCCTCCAACTCCAGGATCTTGACCGCGTCCTCCAGCGTCAGCAGGCAGAAGGGACAGGAAACGGCCAACACCTCCGCGCCCATGCCAACCGCGTCGCGTACCCGCTGGTGAGCCAGCCTCTCCTCGATGTTGGTGCCCTCGGCCCACATCCGGCCGCCGCCGCCTTCACAACATACGCTCCGCTCCCGGGAACGGTCCAAATCCTCAAATTCGATGCCGGGAATCGACTTCAAGATGTAGCGCGGCTCGTCATAGATGCCGTTGTGCTTGCCCAGGAAGCAGGGATCATGGTAGGTTACCTTTTTGCGGACCTCATGGCCGTAGGTCAGTTTGCCCTGATCCAGCAGCTCGATCAGAAGCTGGCTGTAGTGCTGCACAGGGAAGGGCATCTCGCCATACTCGTTCTTGAAGGTGTTGTAACAGTGGGGCGAAGCGGTCACCATTCGCCTGGCTTGAAATTCCTGGACCATCTCGTGGAACTCTTCGACCATCGACTCAAAGCCTTCAGCTTCGCCAATACGTTTGATCTCGTTGCCGCAGCACATCTCATCCATGCCCATGGTGCCAAAGTCAAGGCCCGCCCGCTGAAACACCGTCGCCAGGGCGCGGGTTACGGGCTGGATACGGGGGTCGTAGGCCGGTGTGCAGCCCACGTAGAAAAGGAGATCGGTCTCGCCCTCACCCAGGACATTCTTGACCTCAAAGCCCAGTTCCTCAGCCCACTGCTCACGACCTTCGGTGGGAAAACCCAGGGTGTTGCCCCGAGTAAAAGCGCTCATCAGCGCATCCCGGACGCGGGGGGGCACGCCCTTTCCCTCCTCGACGATATAGCCCCGCAAGCCAATAATGACATCGGCGGGATGGATGTCTTTGGGGCAGCGGGTCGTGCAGGTCAGACAGTTGGTGCAGTCCCACAGGACGTCAAGGCCACCGGTTTCGATGCTGTCCTCGATCAGCGCCTCGTAGATGATGCCCCGGATGTTGAGGCCCGTCTTCATCGAGACCGGACAGGCCCCGGTGCACCTCCCGCACTGGATGCATTCCAGCAGGGTGTATTCGCGTACAAAATCGTGGGTATCAATGCGCATGCTACCCCCTCACCAACCATCGTATTGCCACTTACCGATAGACTTCCCGTCGGTGCCTCACACGTGTAACTCAGACGAGGTTATTGCCGTCATCGATTTCGTACACGATGCGATACCGTCCAACTCGAATACGATACAGGCGCTGGTGCCCTGAAAGCTTCCGAACACCCGGCGGGCGTGGTTCCTGTGCCGGGCGGTCTATCACGGCAGCAACCCGCTGCTTCACTTCGATGGGCAAAGATCGGAATTCCCTGCCTGCCGAGGACGCAAATTCGACATCATACACCGCCACTGGCAGCTTCCTCGTCGGCCAACTCCGCCCTCAGCGTCTCCCAGGGGATGGTTGGCTCATCTTTTCGAGACTCAGACACCAGCATGCCATGGAAATCTTCCCAAAGCTCCCCCCACTCCTTGAGACTGAGGACCACGGCGGTGCGTTCTCCAGATTCGTCGACGAGGTACTGGACTCCCTTCAGGATTGCCCCCTGGTCACTGATCCGATAGGCGGCTCTTGCCTCCTTCATGGAGTCTTCTTCGTGCTCCATTGTCTCCCAACCTTTCTATCTAGCTGTTCCGCTGATGTCCTCGATCCACGCCAAGACCAAAGGTAGCCAGCAGAGCAGGCTCGGGTCAATCCGGTGCTACTGGGCCAGACGGTTGTACTCTGTCAGCACTTGCCGCAGGCGATCATGCGGCAGGGCATAGACCGTCGTGCCGTCGATGCCGATCATGGTCTCGGCAGCTATGAGAGCATTGACGATGGCTTCCTCCACAGCAAATACCGTTGCTTCAAAGAGCGGCGTCATCTGGCCGTTGGGCAGGCTCTCAACCTTCGAGATGCCTTCGCGCTGCGCTGCGCCGGGGTTGGCGGTAGAGAAGGCGATGAAAATGTCCCCAGAGCCGTTGGCGCCCATGCCGCCCACGCGCGCGATGCCCAGCGGCACGCGCCTGGCCAAACGTTTGAGTTGGTGCGGCAAGAGTGGCGCGTCCGTGGCAACCACCACGATGATGGAACTGCCCCCCATTTCGGCTGGTTGGGTTGGGCTCGGACCAGCATCCTTGTTGCCCGAAACCGGCTGAAGATCGGGTATCTCACGCCCAACGGGAACACCAGCCACGGCAAGATTGCGCCTGTCGCCATGGTTGGCCTGAACCAAAACCCCGACCGTATACCCGCCACGCCCGGTCTCAAGCTGTCGAGACGCTGTACCGATGCCGCCCTTGAAATCGTGGCAGACCATGCCGGTCCCGCCGCCAACGTTGCCCTCAGCCACGGGGCCGGTTGAGGCCTGCTCCAGGGCGGCAAAGACGTGCTCCTGTTTCACATGGAAGCCGTTGATATCGTTCAATCCGCCGTCGTAGGTTTCAGCGACCACCGGCAGGCTCCAGGAAATGCCGGAAAAAGTCGGATCGGTAAGGCGCTTTTCAACGGTCCAGGCGACAACTGCATCCCGCACAATGCCCACACTGTGCGTGTTGGTGACCATCACCGGGCCTTCCAGAAACCCCGACTCCTCGACCCAGGTCGTGCCGGTCATTTCCCCATTGCCATTTAGGGAATACCAGCCGGCAAAGACCGGATCGTGCATCTTGCCCCGCGGCAGGATCGCCGTGACCCCTGTCCTGACCGGGCCCTTGCCTACCTGCAGTTTCCCCTCACCGGATATCAGGGTTGTATGCCCCACCTCGACACCCTGCACGTCGATGATGGCGTTCAGAGATCCAGGCACCCCCTCAAAGGGGATGCCCAGGTCACGTGCTCTAGGCATGGCTCTCCTCCCCGCGCTTTCTCCCATATGATGTGCTGTCCTTCACTCTTGGCCAACAAGGCTCTGCACGGTATTGGCAGCCCACTCTCGCTTGAGCTGCGACAAGGCGACGATGGTTCGTCCTGCTGCCGCTTTGGCCTGAGCGACGGTGTCAGGGATGTCCTTGGGTGCCTGGCAGTTCCCGGCCAAAAAGATGCCCGGCCGCTGTGTGTCCACAGGGCGCAGCTCGGGGTGGAGTTCGGCAAAGAAACCGTCCTCTGAGAATTCAAGCTCCAGTATATCCGCCACCTGTCCCGCATCGGCCCGGGGCTGGACACCCGTGGCCAGAACCACCAGGTCGGCGGGCACTTCTACGGTCTTGCCCAGCAGCGTATCCTCAGCGCGGACGATCAGCTTGTCGCCACGCTTATAGATCTCGGCGGGATTGCCCCGGCGGTAGATGATGCCTTCGGCCCGCACACGATCGTAGAACTCTTCAAAGCCCTTGCCAAAAGCCCGCACGTCCATATAGAATACCGTGATCTTGGATCCAGGCGCCTTATCGTGGGCCAGGTGGGCCTGTTTGGCCGTGTACATGCAACAGATGCGCGAGCAGTACTCCTCGCCCGATCCGTCTGCCGCGCCGGCCTTGTCCCGGGAGCCGACGCAGTGGACGAACACAATCTCCTCAGGCTCCCTGCCGTTGACCTTGATCTTGCCCGCTGTTGGTCCTGACGCGGACGCCAGCCGCTCGAATTCCAACCCCGAGAGCACGTTGGGATAGCGCCCATAGCCGAATTCAGGCTTGCGCGTGGCGTCAAAAGGGTCAAATCCGGTAGCGACGACAACGGCGCCTACGTCCAGTTCGACGACCTCGTCTCGCATATTGTGGTCAATGGCCTGAGGCTGGCAGGCTATCTCGCATTGGCGGCATTCCGAACAGACGCCGCAGTCCAGGCAGCGCAGCGCCTCGGCCACGGCTTGTTCCTCGGTGAATCCCAACTCTACCTCGGCGAAATCGCTCCCCCGTTCTTTCAGGGGGAGCTGGGGCATGGCCACCCGCCCCTGCTTGTGCGCCCGGCGCAGATCCAGTGCCTCAAAAGGAACAACGGGCAAGCCATCTTGTGGTACGGCGAGGTCTTGCCCCAGAAAGTAGCGGTGGATGCTCTTGGCCGCGCGCTTGCCCGTGGCGATGGCCTCAATGGCGGTGGCTGGCCCGCTGACAGTATCGCCGCCCGCAAAGACGCCCGTAGCTCCTGTGGCCAGCGTGGCCGGATCGACGACCAGGGTTCCCCAACGGGAGACCTGTAGCTCCCCTGAATTCACAAAGCCCAGATCAGGTGTCTGGCCGATGGCCGGGATAACCATGTCCACATCCAATAGGAACTCGGAGCCCTCGATGGGAATGGGTCGGCGACGGCCGCTGGCATCAGGCTTGCCCAGTTCCATGCGCTGGCACTGTATGCCTGCGACGTGTGACGATGCGCCTGGCCCATCCTGGCCCAGAATGCGGATGGGGTTGGCCAAAAAGTGGAATCGGACGCCCTCTTTTTCCGCATCCTCCACTTCCCAAGCGCTGGCAGGCATCTCAGCTCGGGAGCGGCGGTAGACGACGGTCACCGATTCAGCTCCCAGGCGTAAAGACGAGCGAGCCGCATCGATGGCCACGTTCCCCCCGCCGACCACGGCTACGCGATGGCCAATGGTGACGGGGCGCCCCAGGTTCAGATCGCGCAAGAATGCCGCGCCCGGAACTACGCCGTCCAAATCCTCGCCCGCGATGCGTAGCTGGCGTTCCTGGTGGGCGCCGACCGTGACAAATACCGCATCGTACGTACGGCGCAGGTCATCCAGCGTGGGGCCGCCTGGTCCACCAACGGGTGTATTCAGCCTGATCTCGACCCCTAGTTCCTCGATGCGGGCAATCTCCTTTTCCAGAACCGCTCGAGGGAGGCGGTAATCGGGAATCCCCACGGCCAGCATGCCGCCAGCCACCGGCAGCGCCTCAAAGACGGTCACACTGTAACCTTCGAGGGCCAGGTCCTGCGCTGCCGTCAGCCCGGCTGGCCCGGCGCCAATGATGGCCACGGTCTGGTCTCTGTGCACACCAGGAGCGGGCAGCGGAGAGGATTCCTCCTCAAGGTCGGCGACAAAGCGCTTCAGCGCACAGATGGCAATGGGCTGGTCATACTCACCCCGGCTGCAGGCTGTCTCGCAGGGGTGATGGCATACCCGACCAATGACGCCGGGAAAGGGGATGGTTCGCCGGATGAGAGCCAGTGATTCGGCAAACTTGCCCTGGCCGACGAGGGCCACATAGCCCTGGACATCGATGTGGGCCGGGCAGGCCTCCTTGCAAGGCGGCCAGCCGCGCTTGTCGATAGTATATTTGTTGGGTACGGCCTGGGGAAAGGGGACATAGATGGCGTGACGATCCGCCATCTCCATATCAAACTCATTGGGCACGGTCACGGGGCAGACCTTGGCACAATCACCGCAGCCGGTACACTTGGCCATGTCCACATAGCGGGCTTTTTTCAGAACCCGCGCCCGGAACGCTCCCACCTTGCCTTCCACACCCAGCAGCTCGCTGTAGGTCATCAGCTCGATGTTGGCGTGGTTGGCCACGTCCACCATCTTGGGGGTCAGGATACAGGCTGAGCAATCAAGGGTGGGGAACGTTTTATCCAGTTGGGCCATGTGGCCGCCCACGCTGGGGTCTCGCTCCACCAGGTAGACACGGAACCCGGCGTCGCCGATATCCAGCGCCGCCTGGATGCCCGCGATCCCCGCGCCGATGACCAGGGCTGCGGGTTTCTTTTCTAATTCGCTCATACGCTGCTCCATGGTGCGCAGGGCGTCAAACGCAAGATGCAGCCGGATCTCACGGGCGGGGCCTTTCGCCTAGGGTTGTCAATTCATCCTCGCGGAACTCTTGTACCGGTGCTGCCTCCGCCAGGCTCCGGCCAGGATGGTAGTCAAAGATGGCCTGCACCTTTTCCCCTACGGCCCGAAAGACCGTACCCACGGGAATGTCCACAGGACAGGCCTCGGTGCATAGTCCGCAGCCCACACAACTGGTCACCATGTGGTTCAGGCGCGTCAGGTGGAACAGCAGCGTGTCAGGCAGCATCCGTACCTCGCCCTTGCGCGCCGCCCACTGGTAGTAAAGCTGCGACTCGTGCTCAAAGGTCGCCGTTCGAAAGATGCACTCCTTGCAGTAGCAGATGGGACAGTTGATCATGCAGTTGTGACAGCGGATGCAGGTGGAAAACTCTTGCAGCAGCCCCCCCATACTGTCCACCCGGTCCCGGAACGCAGCAAAGGCAGCATCGCGGGCCTCCACGCGGGCTGCAACCAGCTTTTCTACGGCCTCCGCCCTACCGGCCGGTGCACCGTTGGCCGCCACGCCCAGCGGTGCGGCCAGCGTATCTCGTGCCTTGAGATAGACCTTGCCCGGCTCAACCCCCACCAAGCCGATGGTCAAGTCCACGTGGTCGCCATCGGGCAGCGGTTGCTCGCACATCTGGCAGGCGGCCCGGAAGGCCATGGCCTCGCGGGGCTTGGGCTCGCCCCCCTCCGCACCGGCCAGCAGCTCTGCCACCAACTGGCCCTTGTCCTCCACAGCCTGGTAGTCGGTGACGCCATACGTGCCCAGGCAATCGATGCCCACGATCAGGACCTGGTCCCCGGATCTCGCATTGGCCTTGGCCTGCTGGAACTTGACCAGTTCGACCAGAGCCCGGATCTCACAGGCGCGCAGGACCACCCCGAGCTTCTCCTGGTGGCCGGTCACCGTCAGGTTGGCCACCGCCCGCGCGGCGTTGATGGGCAGCACCGGCGCCAGGGGATCGGCCCTCTGCAGCGCCTCCGGGTCGCTCACCAACATCGGCGCGACGGTTCCACCAGGCAACGTCATGGGTACCAGCAAGGCGTCTACGACATGCTTGTCCAGCAGCTTTCTCAACAGACCCTGAATCGTCGCCAGCGTGCCGTCTTGTACCTCTATGGTTGCTTCAATCATCCCTCACCCTCGCGCCAAATATGAAACCCACCCCGTCGCTGCCAATCTCCAGATCAGATCGACCCAACACCCTTGAGTGGATTGGGTCCCTTCGCTTTCAGGGTCGCCACCATGTCAGTCACGGTGTCGGCAAAGTACTGGCCCTCGCTGGCGCTGATCCAGCGCAGCCAGACACGGTCGGAATCAAAGCCCATCTGGTCCAGGATATTCTGCAGAATGGCCATCCGGCGGCGGGCTTTGTAGTTGCCGCTCTGGTAGTGGCAGTCGCCGGGATGGCAGCCGCCGACGAGGACACCGTCGGCGCCCTCCAACAGGGCTTTGGAGACATAGACCGGGTCCAGGCCGCCGGAGCACATGAGGCGGATGATGCGGATGTTGGGCGGGTACTGGATGCGAGAGGTACCCGCCAGGTCGGCACCGGTATAGGTGCACCAGTTGCACAGAAAGGCGATGATTCTGGGTTCAAACTCGGCCTCAGCCATCTACTCCTCCCGGACGTCCAGGATTTCCATACCAAGGGCTTCCATAATGGCTACGAGCTTTTCGCTTGGCACATCGGCAACCTTTACGGTAACCATCCGGTTGGTGGGATCCTCTCCCCTAAACGTGCCCAAGGCCAAGACATTGCCCCCCATCGAGGCAATCTCACCGGTGAGACTGGCCAACATCCCCTTCTCTTCGGGTATCAGCATGGTGAGGCGTACACCTTGCTCTCTGGCGCCCAGCAACTCGAGGAAGACTTTGAACAGATCTGTTTCGGTGATGATCCCCACCAACCTCATGCCGCGCATAACGGGCAAACTGCTTATCTTTTGATCGGCCATGATGCGAGCTGCTTCTTCGAGGGCGGTATATTCGGTGACTGTGACCACGTCAATCGTCATGACTTCTTCGACTGAATCGTCGCTGCTGGCCCGTAGAAGGTCTTTTTCTGACACGATACCGATGAGTACGTCGTTGTTATCTAGGACCGGCAGGTGTCGTAGCTTGCGCTTTTCGACAATCTCCAGTGCCTGCCTGACGGTTGTCGCCCAGGTGATGGTCACTGGATTGGGTGTCATTCGCTCGATGATTAGCATATCTTTTTCATCTCCTCCTACGACATGGCCATGTCAACAGCAGCCATCAGTTGTTTGTGCTCAAAGGTCTTTTGCAGGGTGGCCTTGTTGGGACAGACCATGGCGCACACCCCGCAGCCCTGGCACAAGACATAATCCACGTCCGCCACCCGCGTGTCCTGGTTCATCACCCGCGCACCGTAGGGACAAGCTTCCTCGCACAGACCGCAGAAGCTGCACAGCCGTTCGTTGACCCACACCGACGTTGGCCGGTCCTCCACCACCTCCGGCGCCAGAAAAGCCGCGGCCCGCATCGCCGCCCCCCGTCCCTGGACCAGCGTCTCTTCCAGGAAGCGGGGACTGTGGGCCAGCCCCGCCACATAGATGCCGCCCCCTTTCGCGCTCTGAAGATCCAGCGGCTTCATCTTGGCCTGCTCCTCCCGGAAAAAACCGTCGCCGTCCAACGTCAGCCCCAACTTTCCCGCCAGCGCCCCCTCTTCCTCAGCGTCGATGCCCACGCTAAGGACCAGCAATCCGGCTTCCAATACCAGCGACTGTCCGGTCACCGGCTCGACGAGGCTCACCGCCAGCCGGTCCCCCTCCGCCCTGACGGCGGGCTTGTCCGGCACCTCGTAGCGCAGGAACACCACCCCCGCATCCCGCGCCGCCTGATAGTAGGCTTCGCGAAAGCCGTAGGTCCGCACCTCGCGGTAGAGGACATAGACCTCCAGCCTGGGCTTCAATTCCTTGAGCTTCAGGGCGTTCTTGACCGCCAGGGTACAGCATACCCGGCTGCAATAGGGCCGCTCCGGCTCCCGAGAACCAACACACTGGATCATGACTACCCGCTGCACTGTGGCCAGCGTGCCGTCGGCGATCTGCTGCTCCAGCTCGCGCTGCGTCAGCACCCGCGGGTCCTGGCCGTAGAGGTATTCCTCCGTCACCGCTGGTCCGCCGCCGGTGGCCACCACCAGCACGCCGTGGTCCACCACCTCTTGCCGACCGTTCACGCCGACGGTCGTCCGATACTGGCCGGCTTTGCCCTGGTAGTCCACCACTTCGGCGCCTAGATGAACCCTGATCCGCTCCTCAGCCGCCACCTGGGCGACCAAGTCAGCCAGGGCCGCCTGCGGATCACTGCCGTCGGCCTGATAGTGGATGTGACGCCACTGGCCGCCCAGGCTCGATTCCCGCTCCACCAGGACCACGGGAATGTCCAACCGGGCCAGGGCCAGCGCGGCCGCCATCCCCGCCGCCCCACCGCCAACCACCACCGCCCGGCGAGTCAGCGTTTGGCTACCGCCCAGCGCCAGGGCTTCCACCCCGGCCATGGTCCTCAGGCCGGCCACGGCCATGCCTACCAGGGATCGGGCTTTCCCGACCTGGGCTTCCCGGGCCAGATCCGCCCCGTTGCCGCGGTGGGGGTAGACCACCTGCTCCCGCAGGTTGGCCCGCGCCAGCAGCCGGGGGTCCAGTCCGGCATCCCGCATTATCGCCTCGAATTCGCCGCCGAACAGCCGCGGCGAACAGCCGGCGACCACGACCCGGTTCAGTCCCTCAGACTCAATGGCCGCACCCATGGCGGCCCGCCCCTCCGGCGAGCAACCCTCCGGCACGGCCCGCGCCAGGGCCACCCCAGGCAGCTCCTTCGCCCAAGCTGCCAATTCTGGTACGCCAACAGGCGCCAGTTCGCCGTTGCACTCACAGACAAAGACCCCCACCCTGGGCTCCTCATCCGAAACGTCGCGATATCCTTCCGCTATCTGCCCTCTGTCGTCTGGCGTCCGTCGCCTGTCGCCGGATGCCTGCATCCGCTGTGTCTGTCCAGCCAGGTACCCCGCCACCTCAGCCGCCGCCCCCGCCGCCTCGGCCACCGTCTCGGGGATATCCTTTGGCTCGCGGAAAGCGCCGGCTACGAACACGCCAGGGTGGTCCATGTGCGTCGGCTGGTAGCCGCCCGTCCGGGCAAAGCCGTACTCGTTCAGCGCCACCCCCAGCTCGCGGGCCAGGGCCTGCATCCCTGCCGGAGGCGCCAAGCCCACCGCCAGTACCAGCAGGTCAAAGGCTTCCTCCCGCAGCTTGCCCTCTTCGCCCACGTAGGTTACGGCCAGGTCCCGCGTGCGCTGCCGCTGGTAGACCGACGAGGGCATGGCCCGCAGGTACCTCACCCCTGGCAACGCCTGCACCCCCTCTATGTAGGCCTCGAAATCCTTGCCAAAGGCGCGCAGGTCCATGGTAAAGACCGTCGCTTCCAGCTCCGGGTCCAACTCCTTGGCCAGGGCCACCTGCTTGGCCGTGTACATGCAGCAGACCGAGGAGCAGTAGCCCGCTCCGCAGAGGTTGTCCCGCGAGCCGACGCAGTGCACAAAGGCGACCCGCTTCGGTGCCTTGCCGTCCGACGGCCGGGCCAGGTGGGCCACGCTGGAGCCCGCCAGGCTGGCCATCCGTTCAAACTCCAGGGCGGAGAGCACATTGTCATAGACCCCGTAGCCGTACTCACCCTTGACCCGGGCCTCAAAGGGCGCATAGCCGGGCGCCAGCAACACGGCGTCCACGTCCAGGACCTGCTTGCGGTCCGCCATCTCCAGGTCGATGGCGCCGGTAGGGCAGGCATCCACGCAGGCGCCACAGCGGGTGCAGGTTTCCATGTCGATGACCCAGGCATCGGGCACCGCCCGCAGTCCCGGGGGCCGGTAGATGGCCTTGACCGGCGAAAGCCTGCCCTCGTGGTCGTGGGGCCGGGCTTCGGGGCAGACGGCGGCGCAGTCGCCACAGCCATTGCACCGGTCCACGTCCACGTAGCGGGCCTTGTGGTTGACAGTGACCTGGGGCGCCCCGTTTCCCGGTCCACCAGCACCCCAATCTACGGCCGAGACCTCGGCGTAGGGCAAGAGGTGGACATCCTCTCTGGCTTCGCACTCGAAGGTGGGGCAGAAAGCCGGCTGCCGGGGCAGCATGAGGCAGATGCCGCAAGAGTTGGTGGGAAAGGTATGGTCCAGCAGGTGCATCGAGCCGCCAATGGCCGGCGCGGCGTCCAGCAGGTAGACCTCGATGCCCAGCTCGGCCAGGTGCATCGCCGCTGCCATGCCGGCGATCCCCCCACCGGCGACCAGGACGCTGTGCTTGCCTTTGTCCAGTGAATCGGCTCTTTCCACGTTGAAAGCTCCTGCGCTAGACCAGGCCCAACCGGCCCAAGAGCGGCCGGGGGTTGACCAGGTGCTTGCCCAATACCTTTTTCAAAGACAGACCATAGGCCAAGGCCATCAACTCGGTGAAGTAAAAGATGGGCAGCGGTTCATAACCGGGTTTGGGTGGTCGCGGCAGCGGCGGTCCGCCGCGGTAAAGCTGCCGCCCATCGACGTTGGCCATGCACATAGGGCAGGCCGTGACCAGGGCATCGGCCCCCGCCTCGTGGGCGGCGATGGCCAGTCTGTCCACCAGATGGACCACTACGTCGCTGCGGTTCAGGGTCAGGCTGCCGCCGCAGCAGTCCACGCCGTAGCTCCAGGGCATCGCCTCGGCGCCCATCAGCTCGATGATATGGTCCATCGTCTGCGGGTGCTCCGGGTCGTCCCAGCGACCGGTATACTTGGGCGGCCGGATGAGCAGGCAGCCATAGTAGGCTGCGACCTTTAGGCCTTCCAGCGGCGCCTTGACCCTGGCCGTCAACGCCTCCCTGGACAGGTCGTTGGCCAGGATGTCCAGCAGGCTGCGGGGCCGCACCCGGCCTTCATACTCAAAGTCCAGCACCGACTCCATCCTGGCCCGGAAGGCGCCGTCCTGCTGCAGGGCCAGGTCGGCGGCTGCCAGCCGCGAGTAGCAGGCCGCGCAGGGGATGGCCATATCGTCCAGGCCCACTTTCTGCGCCTGGGCCAGGTTGCGGGCTGGCAGGGCCAGAAAGAGGGCGGGATCCATAGAGTGGGCCGACGACGCCCCGCAGCAGTTCCAGTCGGGGATCTCGACCATCTCCAGGTCCAGCGCCTGGCAGACCAGCTCGCTGCTGACCCCAAACTCCACGCCCGTCGAATGCAGCGTGCAGCCCGGATAGAAGGCATACCGTCTCGTCATCCCGACCTCACCCTGAATCCTCATCCCCCAGCTCAAACAGTTCCTTGACCTGGCCGATGTTCTGGATGCGCTTGGGCAGGGGATGGATCTTGCCCTTGAGGAACATGTCCAACCCCATGTCCAGGTTGCTGAACAGGTCGCGGCTGGTGAGCTTGTGCTGGAGGATCATGGTCAATTCGTGCAGCCGGCCCCAGGTGCGGATGCTGTCCAGAAAGGCCTGGTGCAGCTTGAACACCGATTGCTCTGCCGGGCTGACCCCTTCGGCCAGGGCGATGTGGCGCAGGGCGTCGATGACGGCGCCGGGGTGGATCTCGTTGGGGCAACGCGTGCCGCAGGTCTCGCAGCCGATGCACAGCCAGATGGCCGAGGAGCGAAGGAGGGCGTCCTTCTGACCCAGTTGGACCAAACGCAAGATCTGGGCCGGCGTGTATTCCATGGCGTAAGCCGACGGGCAGCCTGCCGAGCAGCGCAGGCAGTAGTAGCAGCGGCTTACGTTCTGCTGGCTCAGTTCGCTGACCTGTCTGATGAAGGTCAAGTCTGGATCCATGGCTCCGTCCCTCGCCAAGTGTTCACCCTATTGGCGGTACCTGGTCCCTCACTACTCGGTCTTGCTGCCCATTTCACAAACGAAAACTGCCCACGCGGCCTGCTAGGGCCAGCCTGGGCAGCATAGATCAGTTGCATGCGTGACGGCGGTCACCCTTCTGCAACAAGGACGCTGTCTCCTGCTGCACCGATCTGCGTCTCGCCCCCTGATTTCCAGGTTCCTATGGTTGGCCACAAAGCCGATCAAGTGAGATCCCTTTCCTATGGGCATCACCACACTGCTCTTGGCCTTGGAGCCCCCATTGACCCCAATACGCCGGTATTATACCATACCTCCCGGATTCCGCAAACTCCAGGGATCCTCACTGACTGGCAGTCATTCACTGACTACCGATAGGCCATCCAGCCTTCTGCTGACAAGTCTATTCCCGCCGCGCTTTCATGGCGAGCACGATGCTCCCGACAACGAGCAACAACAGCAAGAGGATGATGACGCACTCGGCCGCCCCAACACGAAAAAACATTAGGCCCCTCATTCTTGGCTACACCTCACGTTTTGTGCACAACGTGGGGGTTCCGGCATTCTGGACTACAATCCAACACGGCACCAGTATAGCACAACTGCATTCTGTCTCAAAAGGTATCATTTGACAAGTCCCGCCGCGTGAGTTATACTTGCCGCCAATAATTTGTATCCAAAATAGGCACGGGGGTTTCTGTCTGGCCAGGCCCAAACCCCTGCTGCCCTATCTGACTATAGGAGTTGACCTATGACGACAAAAGAAGAGATCACCCGCCGCGTGGCCGAGAAAGGCATCGAATTCATCAGCCTGCAGTTCACCGACATCGTGGGATTGGTC
Organism: uncultured Chloroflexia bacterium; assembly: GCA_963700285.1. GTDB lineage: Bacteria > Chloroflexota > Anaerolineae > JAAYZQ01 > JAAYZQ01 > CAWANP01. The sequence continues at coordinate 246,121 of CAVOXA010000015.1, forward strand.
AAGAGCGTAACCATTCCAGTTGAGGAGTTAGAGACCGCCCTGGATCGCGGCATCTGGTTCGATGGCTCTTCGGTGGAGGGTTTTGCCCGCATTGCCGAGAGTGACATGTATCTGGTCCCTGACCTGGATACCTTCTCGGTCATTCCTTGGGAGCAAGATAGCGGTGCAACCGCCCGTTTCATCTGCGACGTCTACACACCTTCCGGCGAACCATTCCCAGGCGATCCCCGCCAGGTCCTCAAACGTGCCATACAGGAAGCCGCGGCGCTGGGGCTGAGCTATCACGCCGGACCGGAGCCAGAGTTCTTTCTCTTCAAGCGGGATGAGGATGGCGAGGCCGTGCCCCGGCCTCACGATCAAGGTGGTTATTTCGATCTCTCGACGGATCGCGGGGTCGAGGTGCGCAAGAGGATGGTCAGGGCGCTGTCCGCCTTTGGCATCCGGGTCGAAGCCAGCCACCACGAGGTTGCCACCGGCCAGCACGAGATCGACTTTCGCTACACCGACGCCCTGCGCGCCGCAGACAACGTAGTCACCTTCAAGGCGACGCTCAAGCAGGTCGCTCGACAGCATGGCTTGCACGCGACCTTTATGCCAAAACCAATTGCGGGCATCAGTGGTTCAGGCATGCATGTCCACCAGAGCTTGGTACGCATCGATAACGGCGAGAATGCGTTCGCTGACAATGGGGACGAGATTGGTATCTCAAAATTGGCCCGTCAATTCGTCGCTGGCCAGTTGGCCCACGCCCGAAATATGTGTGCGGTGCTATCCCCCCTGGTCAACTCCTACAAGCGCTTGGTCCCCGGTTACGAGGCGCCGGTGTACGTCAGTTGGGGACAGATCAATCGCTCGGCGCTGATCCGTGTACCACAAGTGACTCCCGACCGGCCCGAGTCTACACGATTGGAGATCCGCTGCCCCGATCCCAGTTGTAACCCTTATCTGGCCTTCGCCGTTATGCTGCGGGCAGGATTGGACGGCATCCATCGGGAGCTGGGAGCGCCAGCTATCTCGAATGAAGATCTGTACCACCTGGACGATCAAGGACGTGAGGCGCGTGGATTGGATACGCTGCCAGGCTCCCTGGGTGAGGCGCTAGAAGAACTAAAGCGCGACGAGCTCATGCTCGAAGCGCTGGGCGAACACATCTACGAGCGGTTCATCGAAGCCAAGACCATCGAGTGGCAGGAATACTTGACCCAGGTCAGCAGCTGGGAGCTGGAGCGCTATTTGCGCGTATACTAGCCCTCAGTGTCGGGGCGCCCGGGCTTGGGCGTGACACGGCAACCCTGAGCAACCTTGTAGCCAGGCCCGACAGGTTGCCTAGACCTGTCGGGCCTGGTTGGGCCGGCCTAGAGGTGTTTGGCAAAGATGAACAGGTCATCGCCAGGCGCGTAAAAGTCGCGGACCGATGCCTCGAGGCCGAAGCCGCTGGAGCTATAGAGCCTCCTCGCCGCAGCATAGGGCGCGGTGCTGGACGTTTCGACAAGCAGCAACCGCCCGCCTCGCGCCCGTACCTCGGCTTCCACCTGTGCCATCAGGCCATGGCCCATGCCATGCCCCTGGACAGCTGGACCGACGGCGATCCAGTACAGGTCATAGGTCCCATCGGTCAGTGGGTGCGGCCCAAAACAAGCGTAGCCCTGGGCCGGACAGCCATCTTGGCTGGCAACCAGGAACACGTATCCGCTTGTTTCCTGCTTATCTTGGTACGCGTTCCAGAGCTCGAGAACACAGTCCCGTTCTGTAGGGTTGAAGATGCCAATCTGGCCTGTGATCTCCAGGATGGATGGGCCATGGCTGGGCAACGCCTGCTCGATCGTGTGCATAGAACTGTCTCCAGGCAAACTCGACAATCTGTTCCGCCATTTCACCATAGCTGTACCCAGCCGTCCTGGCGGCGCGAAAGAATCCTGCATCTGGTGAAAGGTCCGGATTGCAGTTGACTTCTACGACGTAAGGTACACACTCTTCGCTCAAGCGCATGTCCACGCGGGCATAGCCATGGCAGCCGAGGGCATGCCAGGCCCGTAACGCCGTGGCAGTAATGCAGACCCCCACCTCTGATTCTAGCGGGGCTGGGCAGAGCACCGGCGTGTTCCGGTACTCAAAGCTCTCTTCCTCCCACTTGGCGGCAAAAGACACGATGCGCTCGTACGGGTCGGAAAAGGCGCAAAAGTCGATCTCAGCCAGCGGCAACACCTGAGGAGGATCTCCCCAGATGGAAACGTTGAATTCTCGCCCCACCACAAAGGCCTCCGCCAGGGCCGTCTGCCTATAAGCATCCACAACGTAGGCGATCCGCTCACGCAGCGCGCCCACCGTATGGACCACTGCCTCCGGCCCCACGCCGATGCTTGCATCCTCGGCGACCGGCTTGACGATGAGTGGGAAGGACAGTTCGTCGATCCGCTCCTGCACCTCGTCGGGGTGGCAAAACAGCCACCACGCTGGAGTGGGCACGTCGTTATCCAGCAACAGGTCCTTTGTTTTGGCCTTGTGCGCACCATGGGCTATGGCGCTCCCACCAGATCCGGTGAAACAGTAGCCCATGGCGCCCAGAGCCCAGGCAATGCGCGCTTCCTCAAAGAGCTTGCCTGCCAAGCCCTCGGCCAGGTTAAAGACGGTCCATTGGCTGGGGGGATACGGGGTTAGGGTCGTCTCCACGTCGCCGTAGAGGGGTACCCCGGTCACCCGGTAGCCCCTGGCGCACAAGGCATCTATCACGGCTTGGGCGCAAGCGATGACGCCCTGCTCGGCCAAAAGATCCCGTGCCTCGCCTTTGATCAGATCGGCACTGGCGTTGTACAGCACTGCAATCCCCGGGGATTGCCAGTTCGTTCTCATCCCACACCTCCTAGGGTCAGGGGCGCCAGCAATGGTGGAGTCAGGCCACCTGGCCTCAAGTGATCCTGGCCAACACTCCAGAGCGGAGGCCTGTAGCTGGGCGCTTTGAGTCCGTACCGCTCCGCGGCCAGGTAGAGGATCTCGTTGATCATTTCGTCGTAGGCCAACGCCTCCGCCCGGGCCATTATGCACAAATCACTGGAAACCGGGTTCATGCCCGGCAGCGTATTGATCTCCATCAAGTAGGGCTGGCCGTCGCTCCCCAAGCGAAAGTCCACCCGGCTGACGTCGAACGCTCCCAAGGCCTCAAAGGCTTCTACGGCCAGTTCTTTGAGCCTAGCTTCCAGGTCCGGCGGGATGTCTGCGGGACAAAAGTAGTTGGGGGCCTCTTCCTCGCCTGGAAGATAAGACTTGGAGACAGCATTGTAAAAGCCCGCATTGTCACCCACGTTGGCGTCGATCTCCAGGATGGGGAAGACGTGGAACCCTCGCCGGTCGTACAGGTCACTGCGTCGTACTGCCCGTGGCGCTTGTGAGTTGCCAAAAAAGCCTACTGTGAACTCCCTCCCGGACAGGTAGCTCTCCACCAGCGCCGGTTGGTGATAGACGTCTATCGCCCACCGCACCTGGCGTCGCAATTCGGCCTCGGTATGCACTACCGATTGGCTATTGATGCCCATACCGGTGCCCTCTCGTAGCGGCTTGACGAACAGTGGAAAAGCCAGAAGGTGGTCCAGCGCTTCCTCGCCCGTGCGAAAGACTTGGAACGGCGATGTGGGCAGGCCCATGTCGCGCCAGATACGCTTGGCGGCCGCCTTGTCCAGCGACAGGGTGTGGCCCGATACCTGAGAAGCGCTAAAGGGAATACCCAACATCTGCAACACTGCCGGCACGTGAGACTCGCGGGCCTCACCCTGCATGCCTTCGGCGATGTTAAAGCAGATGTCCGGGGCCGCCTGCCGTACAGTATCGAGAAAAGTCCCATCCGCTTCCAGTCGGATCACCTGATGCCCACCCACGCGCAGCGCGGTCTCCAACGCATTCACGGTTTCCAACGAGTCGTACTCGGCAAGGGCATCCGGAGGCGCTCCGGGAGCGGCCTCCACATTGGCCTTGAGGTTGTAGACCAAGCCCACACGCCACCCCCGCCGCTGGATCCTGTTTTTTATGTTCACAGCCCCAACTGTGTGGGGCCGGGGTAGCTTCGGCCGGCCGGTTGTTTTGGATACGGCTTTGTTGTCGCCCGAATCCATAGTCCAGAGCGGTTTCCAGTGTCCATTGCCATTACTGCCGGGCAGCGCCAACCGAGCTGGCACGACCTGCGACTCATCTCCTCGTTGGTGGAGAGAGCGCCACCCCTCGGGTGCGATGGTACGCGCTTCACCGGTCAGTAGCCCAGCCACGCCTTCTTGCTTCCCCTCGCTGCGGTGGGCTTGGCAGTAGCCGCAGGTGGCGGGGTCGTGGGCGGTGTAGACCGGTGGTTGCGCGTAGGCGCTAACAAAGCCCTCAAAGTTGCGCACCACTGCCATCTGGTCAGACATGCTGAGGAGGTAATTGGGCTGGATCGGTACCTTGCCGCCACCTTCCGGTGCATCGATGACAAATGTTGGTACGGCAAGACCTGAAGTATGGCCGCGCAGCGATTCGATGATCTCCATGCCCTTGGCAACCGGTGTTCGGAAATGACCCGCGCCGTGGACCAGATCGCACTGGTAGATGTAATAGGGACGCACCCGATTCTGCACCAGCCGATGGACCAGCTTCCGCATGACATTGGGGCAGTCATTGATCCCGGCCAGAAGCACTGTCTGGCTTCCCAGAGGAATGCCGGCATCCGCCAGGAGCGCCAGTGCGGCCTCGACCTCTGGCGCGATCTCTTTGGGGTGGTTGAAGTGGATGTTCATCCACAGGGGATGGTACCGGCGCAGCATCGCCACCAGGTCTTCAGTGATACGCTGGGGAAGAAAGACCGGTACCCGCGTTCCGATGCGGATGATCTCCACATGGCGAATCTCTCGAAGACGCGCTAGCAGACTCTCCAGCACCCGCTGAGGCAGGGCCAGGGGATCACCGCCGGAGATCAATACATCCCGGATCTGAGGGCTGGCGGCGATGTACGCAATCTGCGCCTCGTGCTGGCTCGTGCTGAACTGGATGTGTGGATCTCCCACCATCCGGCTCCGGGTACAAAAGCGACAGTAGCTGGCGCACTGCGTGGTGACCAGCATCAACACCCGGTCGGGGTAGCGATGGACGAGCCCCGCCACGGGCGAATGGGCGTCCTCGGACAGGGCGTCTGCCATCTCGGCTTCGAATGGCAGGGCCTCACGGCCGGTGGGGATGACCTGGCGCCGGATGGGACAATTGGGATCGTCGGGATCGATCAGACTTGCGAAATGGGGGGTGGTTTCTGCACGAAAGCAGTCTGGGGCTGCAAGACCTGCAACTTCTTCGGGAGTGAGGTGGATCAACCGCGCAAAGTCGTCCAGGGTGCTCAGGCGGTTGGACAACTGCCAGCGCCAGTCGCCCCATGTGGACGGCGAAGCGTCCAGCCACGGAGGGGGAGGTTCATCTGTACCGGGAGGTTCCTCCAATTCAGCCAAGTTTTCTTGCTCGCTCATTCTGGTTGACTCGCTCCTACCCATGGACAGAGCTCCCTTCGACGCACTGCGAAGAGAGCCCTTGTAGTCGCGCTCAAGAGATTGATAGCACGACTATTGTGTCCACGCTTCCATTGAATTTGTTGCATGATCATACCCCGGTCCTGTCCCAAAGCCATAGGAAAAAGCTATCAAGAGGGTGGAAAACCAGTCTGGATCATACGATTCCTGCAATTACCCGGATCCTGGTTCAAGAAGCCCACCACCATAGGGTCGTGATGGAGCCTCTGAGTGGAAGGCGCATGGAGACGAGGCTATAAGATAGAGGGTTGGGGGCTGATGGCGAGTGTTGATGCTAGTTCAAACCCGTACGGGACAGAGTTGCTCTCGCAACCGAACAATGCTATAATCCCAGCTATGAGAGCCGGACATGTATATCCAACCGCGTAAGAAGAGGCGATCCTCGCCCGTCAGGGTGTTCATCCTGCTGGTGCTTATTGGCATCGGGGTGTACATCCTGGTTTGGCGGCGCGACGACATGCTTCAGCCTATTCAGGTCGGCCCCACGCCCACACCAACGCCTACAGCCAATGATGTTATGACCGAGGCGCACGAACTCTACCGTGAGGGGCTATTGGATGAGGCCATCGCCAAGTATAGTGAGGCCGCCGCGCTAGATCCCTCTGACCCGATAGCCTACGTCTGGTGGTCGCACTTGCTGACACTCCGCCAGAGTACGGCAGAAGGGGTGGAGAAAGCCCGGGAGGCGGTAGGTATTGCCCCAGACAGCGCCGAAGCGTTGGCGGCCTTGTGCATGGCCCTCGATTGGGATGCGGGAATCGGAGACCAGTCCAAGCTCCAGGAGGCCCTGGGCGCCTGCCTGAGCGCCATAGACCTCGACCCGGGATATGCCGAAGCGCATGCCTACCTGGCCGAGGTCTATGCCGACCTGGGCCAGAAGACCCAAGCCGCGGAGACGGCCCGCCTGGCCGTCAGCCTGGATGATAGCAGCGTCTTTGCCCACCGAGACTTGGGCTACGCGCTGGAAAAACAGCGCAATTATCAGGACGCTGTCGCTGAATACCAGCGTGCCTCCCAACTGCATCCCCGGCTGGCCCAACCCTACGTCGATCTGGGCCGCATTCACATGTCCCACAACCGTTACAAAGATGCGTTGTCGGCCTATGAGAAAGCGACCGTGGTAGAGCCAACCAGCGCCCACGCCCTAGATTCCCTGGGCCAGGCCTACTTTAATACCGGCGACTACCAGCGAGCGGTGGTAGTCCTAAAAAAGGCAACCGAAGTTGATCCATCCTATGTCCCTGCCTATGGGCATTTGGGCCTATCCTACTATATCCTGCGCAACTACGAAGACGCCATTGACATGTATCAGCAGGCTTTCGATCTGGGGGCCACCGAACTCGAGTACTATTACGAATTGGGTCTGTCTTACGCCTTTCTAGATCGCTGTGATGAAGCACGACCCTGGCTGCTAAAGGCTATCGAGCTTGACTCCACTGCCTGGCCGGCTTGGGAAGGGTTGGACCTCTGTCCTGAAGAATAGCAGGCAGAGACCCTTGTCCCACGCTGGAATCTGTGAACCAAAGGAGTCAAAGGATACCGGACACTAGAGGGCAACACGATGGAGTGGTTGGAAAAGTACCGATGGTACATCTTGCTGGCCACAGTGCTGGCAGTCGGTGGCAGCGTGATTTTCATTCAGTTGCGCCGCCCCGAAGCCCCACCACTGCTCCTAAGCACAGCTACGCCTGTTCCACCCCCTGAAGCCACGCCGACGCCGCATCCTCTCCGGGTCTATGTCAGCGGAGCGGTACATCACCCAGATGTGTACACGGTCGCGCCTGATAGTATCGTCAAGGATGTGCTGATGGCGGCTGGCGGGCCCAGCGACGAGGCAGATCTGGACCGCATCAATTTGGCGCAGCCCGTTGCCGATGGACAGCAGGTCTATGTACCCCGGATTGGCGAGGAGAACCCGCCGGTTCAGCTACCGTCCAACCAGCGCAGCCAGCCCATCGTAGCCGGCACAGTCAATATCAATACTGCCGATTTGGCGGCGCTCGAGTCGCTGCCGGGAATAGGGCCGGCGCTCGCCCAGCGCATCCTCGACTACCGCCAGGCCAACGGGTCCTTTGCAAGTCCCAAAGAGATCATGGAGGTATCAGGTATCGGCCCAGCCACGTTCGAAGGGATCCAAGATTTAATAACGACCAAATGAGTCCGATTTGTGATCCTCCTTACTGTTCCACGGCCAGGATAGGATACAATATGGATACTCCTTTCTCCTCCTTGTGAGGGGAAGAGCAGGAATCTCATATGGGGTTCCTGCTCTTCTTTTTGTTACACCCCTCCAGATGCTTGTCGGTAGCATCCAGGCTATGGTATAATGATCTCAATCGATGGATGAGGTCTGATAGTGGAAGCGAAAACAGCCAATATCCTGGTGATCGACGATGAAGTGGGGATGCGCGAAGGCTGCCGGCGAGCTTTGGTGCCCTACAGCTATCGTGTCAGCACGGCCGAACATGGCGCTGAAGGCCTGCGCAAGTTGCGCGAGGCGCCGTTCGACCTGGTTCTTGTGGATGCCATGATGCCCGGCATGAGTGGGATTGAGCTTCTGGAGCGCATCTGCGAGCAAGAACCTGACATGGTGTGCATCATGATCACCGGTTATGCTACCGTGGACCTGGCCGCTCGGGCCATGAAGCATGGAGCCCACGATTTTTTACCCAAACCCTTCACCTCGGACGAACTGCTCGCAGTCGTTCAGCGTGGTCTGGCCGAGCGGCAGCGACGCGAACAGCTCAAGCAGCAGGAGGTACAGCAGGACGAGGTCCAACAGCTTGAGCGAGCCCGCCAAGAGATGGCCAAGCTCGATGCCATTCAAAGCCGTTTCATGCTGGTTATCGCCCACGAACTGCGCAACCCAGCCGGCGTGATCAAGAACTATCTGCAACTGATGCGCGCTGGTTACGTCGATGAAGACGAATGGGATGAGTACCTGGAGAAGCTGGACCTGAGAGCCAGCCAGTTGTTGAACATGCTCGACGACATCCTCGAACTGGCGTATTTGAAGGAGACACACGGGGCCACCAAGACCAAGCCTGTGGCAGTGGTTGACATCCTGGAAGAGGTTGTGAACCAGCTACAGCCGACTGCCGACGACAAGGGACTAAAGCTCGTGGTGCGGAGCCGTGGCAGGCCCACCATGCTGGCCCAGCGTGCCCACCTCCACTCCTTGTGGACGAACCTGATTCGCAATGCCATACAGTATACGCCTTCCGGGTATGTCAAGGTTGCACTCGCGGAAAACGACGGCCTGATCGTGAGTAAGGTAGCTGATACCGGGATCGGAGTATCTACCGAAGAATTGGGGCGCATCTTTCAAGAGTTCTACCGCTCAGAAGCTGCCCAAAACCAGGTACAGCTGGGCACGGGATTGGGGCTGCCCATCGTGAGCCAGATTGTGAAAACCTACCAGGGTACCATTCAGGTCGACTCGACGCCCGGTCAAGGCAGCACATTCACCGTCTGCCTGCCGGCAGGAGCAAGCGGGTAATCATAGAGCAGGATACCAACGGGCAAACATGTCAGACATCCAGCTACGGGAGTATACGGCCAGGATCGGCGATCTGATAGCGGGAGGGCGGCAGGATGAAGCGATTGCTCACTGCCGCTACATCTTGCTCTTTCACCCCCGACATGGCCAGACGTATCGGCTGCTGGGAGAAGCCTGCCTGGCCAAAGAGATGTGCGGCGAGGCGCGCGACTTTTTTCAGCGGGCACTGAGCGCTGATCCGGAGGACGTTGGCACCTGGCTGGGATTGGGTCGCGCCTATGGCGAGCACGGCATGCCAGCGGAGGCCCTATGGGCGGTGGAAAACGCTTTCGAACTGGAGCCCGGCCATGGGAAGGTTCGACAGGACCTTGGGCGCTTGTACGGCCAGCGCGACCGTGACCCATCTGTCGGGGTCCAGGCGCCCGGGGAAAGAACCCGTCTCAGGTTGACGAGAGGCGCATTGGGACGCCTGTACATGCGCTGCAACCTGTACGACAAGGCCATTGATGAGCTGCAGGCCGCCCTACTAATTGACTCCAGCAGGCCGGTCACACATGTCGCCCTGGCGGAAGCCCTGTGGCGCGACGGGCGAGACCTGGAGGCGACCAACGTCTGTTTGGAGATCCTTAGAACCCTCCCGAACTGTCTAAAGGTGAACCTGATCCTCGGTACGATTTGGCTGCGTAGCGGAAACCCGCGCCCCGCACAGGCCAGGCTGGACGTTGCCCGGGCATTGGATCCTGAGAACTTGATGGCCCAGGAGATGATGGGCCATGAATCTCCGCTGCCTGCGGCAGAGGTCCTGGTCGCGGTACCAAAGGATGACAAGTCTGCATCGGCACCCACACTGGCGACATCCGATGCGCAGGCCGTAACTGAGGATGTACCAATCTGGGTACGCGAGTTAGAACAACTGGAAGTGCGTGCCACAACGCCAACCACCGGTGGCGTGACACAGGGGACATCGTTGGCGGAGACCGGCTAGCCCCCGATAGACAAGACAATAGAAGCAGCGAGATCTGTGATGCGGCGACTCGGGGCTCAAGTTGGGGCTTGGTGTCACGTCATCGCAGGGAGGCTGAAACCAAATCAAGGAGTTCACATGGAACGCACATTGGTCCTTATCAAGCCGGATGGTGTACAACGGGGACTTGTCGGCCCCATCCTGACCCGCCTCGAACGCCGCGGTCTGCGATTTGCTGGGCTAAAGCTCATGCAGATCACACCCGAGCTGGCGGCCAAGCACTATGGCATCCACCAGGGCAAACCCTTCTACGAGCCGCTGATCGAGTTCATCACCAGCGGACCCGTGGTCGCGGCGGTCATTGAGGGCGAGGACGCCGTCGAAATCGTGCGCAATACGATGGGAGCCACAAATCCGGCCCAGGCTGAGCCAGGTACCATCCGCGCCGATTTTGGCCTGGAGATCGGCCGCAACCTGGTCCACGGATCCGACGGGCCGGATACGGCGGCCACCGAAGTACCTCTTTTCTTCACAGAAGATGAGATCCTGAACTACGAGCGCGCCGTCGACGGCTGGATCAACGAATAAGCACTGGCGAGTTTTCCCCACCAAAGGGTGGGGAAAACTCGATTCTGATCAGGGACAGACTGCACAAGCCCTCTTTCGAAAAATACGGGACGACTCGTACTCGTATCACAGACGTAGGGTTGGGGGCTCCCTCCTACGGTGCGGCAAACTCCACAATAGCCATGCCCAACCCGTCCACCGTCACCGGCACCTGAATGTCAGCTCCCTCCGGTTGCAGGTAGTAGGTACTGGGCCACAGCCCGCCAAACTCACAGGCATCAGACCCATATTCGGGCTTGGTGCCTGTCGTGCAAGTGGCGTGCCAGCCTCCCCCACCGGTGATTTGTACTGGCACACCTCTCCAGTTGAGCACGCGCACGACGATCACCGATGAGACCCCCGTACGCCCAGGCCTTTCCCCACTGCTGTTGCTGGCCACCCAGCCCCGCCAACGCGGTGCTGCCGGAGCCAAAGTGGGCTGAAAGACCGCCAGGGGGCCGACCGTTGGGATCCGGGTGGGCGCTCCACCGGCGAGAGAGGTGGCCGTAGGCTGAACCGGAGGGCGGGCTGGCTTTGGAGGCACCGCGGAAACCTCATCGAAGCGCACCAGCGCCCAGCCCCACCCATCCATGGTGATCTCGGCGCTGGTACTGAGCCCCTTGGGTGTGATGGTGTAGGTCCCGGCCCGCAGCGCGCCGAATTCACAGGCATCGGGCCCATACTCCGGTTTGTATCCGGTCTGGCAGGTGCCGCTCCAGTTGCCCGACTTGATCTCAACCTCGTGCCACGGCCGGCCCGCTACCACCACGGCGATGGCCGAGTTGACGTGCTCAGTCGGCTCGGCGCCACTGGTGTTCTCGGCCACTGAGCCGGCCCAATGGAACTCGGCCTTGCCAACCGGATAGAACGCGACCAGCACAAAGTCGCCCGGCTCCACTTTTACATCCAGGTGTGTTCCGAGCTCACACGGAGTGATGCGATAGATCCCAGACTGCAGTGCGCCAAACTCCAAGGCGTCGGGGCCATGTTCCGGCTTGGTACCCGTTTTTTGGAGGGCGCCCCAATCTCCAGATCGGATCTCAACCTGCTGGCCCGCAGGCTGGCCAACCACGCGTACGGTGACGGAAGCCCAATGAACACCCATGGGGTTCTTCTCATGGCGCACGACGCGGCCATACCAGCTCTGTGCAGGCTGTGGTTGGTGGGTTGGCGCGGGTGGTTGGGGCGTGACCGTAGCCGGTTGCGGTGTAGCCCATACCTGGACGCGAGGCGTGGTCGTGGGCAGGCGGGGTGTGTACGTGGGCGTTGGGGCGCAGGGGCTCTGGACAAAGTTCACCCGCGTATAGTTCTTGCCGTCCAACCAGATCTCAAAGACGATACCCAATCCTTGAGGCTCGATGAAATAGATCCCTTGGCTTAACGGGGCAAACTCGGCCACAAAGGGGCCGTATTCCGGCTTGGTATTGGTATAACCCACCGTGTTAAAGTCCCCTAGCGAGTGGACTCTTACTGGTAGCCAGGGCTTGCCCCACACCGACACCCGCAGCACGCTTCCAATCAGGCTTACGTCGGTTCGCTGCTCGGTGATTGTCGCTCTCCAGCAACTGGCGGCCTGGACGCCGGGCTGCTGGCCTCCCGATCCCCATAGTAGTTGGCTGGCCAGAACCGCGATTGCAGCCAAAGCCAGCCAACCCCACCTGAAGGATCTCTTGGCTTGGACCACGTTGTCACCCCCTGTTTCTCCTCTTTCCCTGTGCGCAACCTATTGGCTCTTGATGCGCATGTAATACAGCGCCGACTCCAGGTACTCCCTGAGCGTCATCTTGAAGGGGAACATGCGATTCTTGATGGCCCACCCCTTCCACAGCTTGTAGACCAGCCAGAAAACCTGGTTGGAGGGCCAGCGGATCAGCCGGCGGATCACGGGCAGCAGCCAGGGGAACTCGACCCCCAGGGCAAAGAGCTTTTGCAGATTCTCGATCTGCCGCTTCTCCGCCTCACTGCCGAACTTGATGACGGTGTCGTCGCTGACCGAGCCTGACAGATCATCGAAGGAGCCCATCATCCAGCCATGCTCGTAGGCCCACTCGCCCAGCGCCGGTCTTGGGATAGGGCTGGAAGAGAAAGACGTTGGCGTAGGCTGGCCGGCACTGGGCGTTGAGTTCCAACGTCTCAAAATCGGTCTCCAGGTTGCCGGTGGGCAGGCCCAGCATGTTGTTGGTCATAAAGGCGATGTCGTGCCGCCGCAGGATGTCGGCCGCGCCCAGGATCTCCTCGCGGCTCATGTTGCGGTTCAGGACCGCGTTGCGCAGCTCGATCGTTGCCCGCTTCCAGCCCAAAGCTGACTGACACACAGCCAGCATCCTTAAAGAGGGCGATCTTTTCGTCGGTCACCAGGTTGGCCCGCACCTGGCACCAGAAGGGCAAGCCGATCTCGGCCTTGTAGCGGGTCATGAACTCGTTCAGCCACTTGTCCTGCAGGATGAAGGTGTCGTCCATGAAGAGGACAAAGCGCACGTCGTACTGCGAGGTGACCTCCTGCGAGTTCGCGGATGACGTTGTCCGGGCTGCGGCGGCGGAAGCGGCGACCCTGGCCCTCGTACAGGTCCGAGTAGGCCTTGTTGAAGCAGAAGGCGCAGTCGTAGGGACAACCCCGCCCGGTGATGAAGCGGCTTGATCTTGGTGCGGCGGCTCTGCTCGTGGGCAGCGTAGAGCAGTTCCCGGTCGGAGAAGGGAAGCTCGTCCAGTTCCTCACCAGTCAGCAGCGGGCGCAGTGGATTGCGCACGATCTCGCCGTTGAGCTTGAACCACCAGTTGGGAATGGCCGGATCGAGCAAGTGCACCCCGGGGCAGCCATCCGCCGTTGCGCTCCAGGGCGTTCATCAGATCCAGGGTGGCATACTCGCCCTCGCCGATGCACAGGCCATCTACACCCTCCCGCTCGATCATCTCTGGGAAAAAGGTGGGGTGCGGCCCGCCAAAGATCGAGAACACGCCCGGCAACTGGGCCCGGATGCGCTGGTTCAGTTCCAGGTACCAGGTATGCGGTCCGGTGTAGACGGTATAGCCCACCACGTCGGGCTGCAGCCGCAGCGCGGCCTCGACCGGGTCCTCCTCGCTGGCCACCACCAGGCTGACCTGGTGCCCTGCCTGCTTTAGCACGCTGCTGATGAGCAGGATGCCCTGGGGCTCGTTGTCGATTTCTTTGACGATGAATAGCAAGTGCAATGTACAGGTCTCCTAATTCCAGGACTCGATGCGGACAAAGGTCTGCTGCACAAGAATTTATCCTGGGACACCGGCGGCAGGGTCTGCCCACCTGTCACGATTTGATGCGCATAAAGTGCCACGCCGTCTCTACCATCTCCCGCAGGCTAAGCTTGACCGGATGGACCCGGTTCTTGATGGCCCAGCCCTTCCAGCCTTGTTCAGCAGCAAGAAGAGCGGATTGTCCGGCACTTTCATCAGCCGCTTGATGAGGGGCACCAGCCGGGGCCACTCGACACCGATGGCAAAGAAGCGCTGCAAGACCGCCAGTCCACGCTTGTGTGCCTCGTCGAACTCGAGCACCGAGTGATCCCAGGCCACCTCGCCGATGTCGTCAAAGGTACCCACCATCCAGCCGTGCTCGCGGGTGAACTCGCCCAGCTCGGTGCGGGGGTAGGGCTGGAAGATAAAGACGTGGGCGTAGGACGGGCCGGGCTTGGACGTTCAGCTCCAGGGTCTCGAAATCATCCTCCAGCGTGCTGGTGGGCAGGCCGATCATGTTGGTCGTCGTAAGGTGCAGCCCGCCCTCGCGGATGAGGTGCGCCGCCTCCAGGATCTGCTCCTTGCTCATGCGCCGTTTGAGCAGGTCGTTGCGGATCCGGTCGTTGCCGGTCTCGATGCCCATGCTGACCAGTGGCAGCCGGCCTCCTTGAGCAGGCGCACCTGCTCGGCCGTCACCAGGTTGGCCCGCGTGTTGCAGAAGAAGGGCAGTCCGATCTGGCGCGGGTATTTCTCGGCGAATTCGGCCAGCCACTCGGCTTGGACAGCACAAAGGTGTCGTCCACAAAGACGACAAATTCCAGGGGATAGTGGTCGCGGACCCAGCGGACCTCCTCGATGACATTGTCCACGCTGCGCTGGCGAAAGCGCTGCCCCTTGCCGCGATAGATCTCGGACAGGGCATGGTTAAAGCAGTAGGTGCAGTTGTAGGGACAGCCACGCCCGGTGAGAAAGTGCTTGATCTTGCCCCGGGCTGCGATGGGATCCCGCTCGTAGACCAGCGCCCGGTCGGGGAAGGGCAGGCTATCCAGGTCTTCCACGTAGGGCCGCACCGGGATTGGTGATGACGCACGGTTCCGGCTCGCCGTCTGTGCTGGAAGGACCAGTTGGCCAGGCCCAGCACCGCCTCGGCGCCACCCTCGGCCAGGGCATTGACCAGATCGACCAAGGCCTCCTCGCCCTCGCCCCGGCAGATGCCGTCCACACCCGGTCCTCTGCGGACCATCTCGGGGAAGAAGGTGGGGTGCGGCCCGCCAAAGACGGAAAAGACGTCACGTCCGAGCGCTGTACTTCGGCCTTGAGCCGCTGGTTCACGTCCAGATAGTAGCGCTGCGAGCCGGTGATGACCGAGTAGGCCAGCCACGTCGGGCTGGAACTCGCGGGCAACCGCCACCGGGTCTTGGTGCGCGCCCACGGCCAGCTCCACCTGGTGGCCCGCTGCCTTGAGGGCGCTGGACAGGTGCATGATGCCCTGGGGCTCATAGTCAGTCTGCTGAGCGACGAACAGTACGCGCAAGATCATATCCCTCTGAGAAAATAAGGTCGCCCCACCGAGGCGGAGCGACCCTGCAACCAGGATCAGTCTACCACAGGACAGCTCCCATGACAAATCGGACCGCTCAGGTCAATATCCACGTCCGCAACCCTCCAGGCGAGCACACTACCATTCAATGACAGACGTCATGGCCGGATGATCGGATTGCGGGCCGGGCAGGTACTCGGAAGCGGTGACGCTCGTTCCCGGCGACACAAAGATGTGGTCGATCCTCGCGGCCGGATCGATTCCCTGCCCATCATTGCCCTGCGGCCACACGAGCAGCCAAGAATCATCCAGTACGTCGGTCGTCAGCCGGTACTGGTCCGTATCCGGCCGGAAGTTAAAGTCTCCCATGAGAACCAGGTTCTCCGTGCCCGGCAACGATTGCAAGATCGCTTCCTGCTGCACCATGGGCCCACCATTGCCCAGGTGGGTCACAAGCACGTCAAAGGTCCTGCCCCCGACTGTCACCTGCGCCTCGATGGTCGCCGTCTGTTCTCCCTCGCTGTACATGTAAAAGGTCCTCGGATTCTCGATGGGAACCTTGGAGAGCAAGGCGATGCCAAAGGTCCCCGGCACCGTCTTGGGGCCATAGTAGGAGTACAGGTCCAACCCATCGGCAAAGTACCGCACCACGTCGCGGTTTCCCCCGGCGATGCGGCTGGTGTCGGATTCCTGCAGCCCGATTACGTCGGCATCTACCTCCCGAAGCAGATCAAGCTGACCCTCATAGTTTCTGAGACCGGCCTCGCTGTACCCCTGCCGGATGTTGTAGGTCAGTATCTTCAGGGTACTCTGCTGGGCCGGCTGAGCGGCTGGGCTCGCGGCGCTGAAGACAGCGCCGGCAACGGTAAGCACGGAGACAAGTACAACCACAGCAGAGAAGGCCCTGCCCAGCTTCAGACCGGCCGCCTCTCGGGCGAGATCGAAGGTGCGCAGGCGCACCAGCAGCACCGGCAGTGTCAGGACGAGACCGCCCAGCAAAAAGACGAACCAGAATTTGTCCCTGAAAAAGGGAGCCACCACCGGGATATAGTCATAGACGGTAGTGAACACCTGGGCAAAGATCATGAACAGGAGATAGAGGGAAGCCAGGCTGAACCCCCCGCCATGGGACCGCAAAGAAGGCTTGCTGGCGACGAGTTCCTGAACAAACAGGATCAAGTCAATGAGAATCACGGGGAATAGAACCAGCATAAGAAACAGAGGGATGTAGTGCAAGGACGCTACGACAGGCTCTGGCAACGGATAGGCGCTGGCAGAAACCGGGAACCTGATCTGATGGGCAAGAATGGCCAGCACCATGGAAAGCACAAAGAGAAGGTTCCATACCAGGACCTTCGCCAGCGTCAGCACAACCAATAGGCCAGGTTTCGATGCCAGCAAGAGAGCGAACAGACAAAGCACCAGTACGACGGCCGCGATGATGAGCCGGTAATCGGCCCCCGCCCAGCGGGCGATCACGTTGGGACTGGCAAAGGCAAAGTAACAGAGCACGAACACAGCAACCAATCCCAGGCAGAGGCCGGCTGTCTTCCAAAAGCTGGGCCGGTCGCCCACACCAGCCTCGTCCATAGCCTCTGTTCCATCTGGTTGGGGTTCAACAGAAGGTACCCTATCGGGCCTCCAGAGGAAGAACATCAGCGCGCCGGCTACGATGGCCAGAAACCAGCCGATGATCTGATACCAGCCGGAGCTAGAAATGTCGCTGCCCGAATTCAGCGTCCTGAGAAGGATGGAGAGCAAAAGCCCGAGGGACAGGCCCAACCCCACGATCAAGCCAACAAATCCCCGTCTGCCGTCTTTCTGATTCCTGAGGACAAGGGGGAGAAGGATCAGGAAGCAAGCCACCCCGAATCCGGCGATAAGCATTTTGCCCCTGGTATCGACCAGCGGGGTGATGACCCTGCAAGCAAGCATCAATGCCCCCAGAAAGACCGGAGCCCATCTTGCTGGCCTTTGTGGCAGGAAAAGCAGGATCACGGGGGAGAAGAGGAGCAGCACGCTGGCGATTTCGACCGGCAGGCTGGTTCCCAGCAGGCCAAAGGCATAAATGGCCTCGACGAACTCGGAGATCAACTGGAGGAAAAACAGAAACAGAATGCTATGGAGTACAATGTCCGCGAGCTGGCGATCCTTCAGCGCATCTGGTAAAGACATGATGGCTCCCTGCAAGATAAACCCTCAGGCCCAGCGTTTGGATCTATCGTCTAAGAGTTTACCGTAGGACCTCTACTGGCCCCAGGTCGAGATCGCTGCCCAGAGGGATCTGCCAGCAGCCCCACGGAACAGGCTGCCCATCGCGCATCACGCGCATCTTGAGCCGGTAGCTCCCTGGCGGCATGCCGTCAGGGAGCTGAGAGGCAATCCACTGGCGAACAACTTGCCCAGTCTGCCAAAAATCAGAAGGATAGCGACTGCCCATTGGCTCCTCGGCAAGCAGGGTTTCCTTGTCTCCCTCCAGCCAGAGCGCCAGACGCAATGCGCCGGCGGGCTGTTCCCGTGCCTGCCACAGCAGCGTCAACGGCAAGCTATCGCCAGGGTGGAAGGCTGCTTCGGGGTCTGGCGGGCTGAAACCCAGCAATTCTACGTCGCCATAGATAGCGCAAACTGTCTCGCCCTCGCTTTCCTCCAGCGCCCAGCGCGGCGGACGAGCCGGGTTTCCCTCCAGATGTACAGGCGCCAGCTCAGCGCGCCCCAACTCGGCGCCGGTATCCGGCTCGTATACGATGACCAGGGGTGTATACTCGCCGGGAGACAAACCCGATGGAAGCGGGATCTCGTAGGCATCGGCCACGACTTTGCCGGGCTGCCAGGCCGTGACGGGATAGGCGCCCGAGACCGGCTCAGCATCGATTGCGGCGACCACCTGGCCACCGGCATCCAGCAGCCGCGCCGAGACCTTGAACGGCTCGTCCAGGCCTTCCGGCGCCTGCCACCACAGCCGCAGCCGTACCCATGCCTCCCAGTGCCCCCGGTGTTCGTGCAAGCCGTAACCCAACAGATGCAATCCTGGGGCTGGCTCCAGCTCTGTCGGACGAGGTATATTCGGCGCATCATCTTCGGGCTTGCCTGCCCGGATGAGCGTCTCCAGGTCTCCGGCCACGTCTATCATGCCAATGACGGAACCCAAGGCCAGTTCGTCGCCTAGACCGGGCAGAGGACGGGTGATGTAGGTTGACCGGCCGCCAGCCAATGCCGTCTCGATGGCAGCCCGCCGGGACTGCTCGTTGTCGGCGACCACCGTCTCAATGCCAGGGAGTAGGCCGGCTGTCCTCTGGAAATAACGCAACAGCGTCATTTCACCCAGCAAGCCGACGATCGTGCTGTCAGGCGGCAGGGACTGCTCTGACACGTAAAGGCCGTAATCGTGAGCGCTCCAGCGCTGGCTCAGATCGATCTCAGGATAGTTGCGCGCGGCGATGAGCAGGGGCTGGGCGATGGCCAGGAGGATGATCACGACGCCGCAAACAGCAAGCAAGCGGCGCACGGCAAGGCTGCTGCCCCGGGGACGGAGCAGATCAGCGGCATAGTCCACACCCACCCCGATCCAGACTGCTACCAGTAGAAAGGCTGGGATAAAGAAAACCTCGACATCGGGCACGCGATAGACGAGGGCAAAGGCGGCATAGGTCAGAAAGGCCAGACCGGTCAGAGCCAGGGCCTTGGGCCGGCGCAGCAGACCAATGAGCCCCACCAATGCCAGGGCCAGCCCAACGGGGCCAAACTGCCTCCAAAATAGCTCGGCATGGAAGGCGGCGTCCAGGTCACGGGCCAGAGGATTGTCGCCAAGGAATACGTTGTAGCCGCTGGCCATCACCCATCCCCAAAAGCCCCGCCAGGTATTGGTGTAGGCGCCGTCCAGCGAGCCCACGTGTCCCCGGATGGGCAGATAGAAATACAGAAGGAGCGGGGTGACAAAACTGAGGAACAGTAGAATGACGGGCCGGCCGGTCCATTGACGCCAGCGCGGCCGATCCTGGTGTTCAGGGCCAAGCAGCGCGGCCCGGCCCAAGACGCGCCGTTCGACGAGCAGCACAAAGACGAGCAACGCCGGGGCCAGTAATAGCATCATACGGTGGTGGGTCAGGCTCAGGCCATAGAAAGCCGCCAGGACATAGATCCAGGGGTGGACCTGCAGGCGCCGCCTGGGCGGCACCGCTGGGAAAAAGCGGCGATAGGCGGTATAGATACCAAAGATGGCCCGGCGGATGGCCAAGGGCACGCGCGACCAGAAGCCCTGACCTGGCATCAATCGTGCCGGCTGTTCCTTTGGAGCGGTTTGCAGCAGCCAAAAGGGCGTCACGGGCGCCAAAGGCTGCCGCGACCAGCGCAATGCCAACCACGACATGGCAGCTACAAAGGCAGCGTTCAACGCATAGACCTCGGCGATGACCGACTGGGACCAAAAGACAGGGGAAGCCGCCAGGGCAACGGCTCCCAGCAGGGCCGGAAGTCTGCGGCGGGTCAGTTGGCGCGTGAGCAGGTAGACGAGGGCCACCGCGGTGGCAGCCGCCACGGCCGAAAGCAAGTTCACCGCCCACGCAACGTTGGGAAAGGGTCCAAGGGTGAACAGCTTGCCCAGGAGCGTATAGAGAGGGTAGCCGGTTGGATGAGCGATGGCCAGGTCGTGGGCGACCAACGGGAACTCCAGGCTGTCGTCAAACAGCGTCGCCACCGAAGGGGCCAGCGTCTGGATGTAGACCAGTAGGCTGGCAGCGAACAGACCCGCCGCCAGCAGGCCATCGCCGGCCCGGTCCCACACCCTGCGCATGCCAGCCATGAAGGATTCGGTCTTCACCAACACCTCATGGGGCTAATGATACCACAAAAGGTGTGAAACACAAACCACTCTGAATTCCTTTCCTGCTGCCCTACCTGCCAATGAAACGTTCAGCCGATTCCACAAGGAAGCCGAACAACAGGGGGAGAACTTGGTCAGATCAGTGCAAGATCGAAGCCAAATTGCTTCTTCAAGAGAACTCTGTACTCGTCTTCACCATCAACAGGTTGTTCCGTTTTTATCCCGCGATCAGTGACGGTCAAATGCGTATCAGACAGGGTGATCCGGCCGGAAGGCGTGGCCCGGGTACAGATACGTCTCTGAGTGAATCCCGATTCGGGCGATGTCTGATGGTAGCGGCACATACCAGCGAAATCTTGTAGCTGCCGCGCCTGCAGGGTGAAGCAGTAATTGCGCTCCCACCGGCCATCATCTTGGTGCTGCCAGACGATGCGATGAATACCGTCATGTTCGATCCGGTAGGCGCCAACGGGCTCTTCCTGTACTTCAAGTTCGTCGAGGTGCAGCGGTTCCCGAAAGTTATCCCCAAAGCCAACATCAGCCAACCAACGGTTTGAGCCGCCCCTCCCTTGTTGGCCCCAGTCCATGCCTTCGACAGGATTCTCGATATGTACAAGCAAGGCCAGGTGGTCGAACTCTGGGCTGTAGCCCCCACCTTTGTGCGCCACCCGGGCTGACAAATAGGTTACGGAAAAGCCCATCTCCCGCAACAAGGCTGCAAATGCGGCATTCAGCTCGTAGCAGAACCCGCCACGGCGGCGGACGACGATCTTTTCAAAGAGGGCCTCCTCCGCAAGGCTGATGGGTCGCCCCAGGTGAATATCGAGGTTCTCAAAGGGCACGGCCAGCAGGTGCCTTCGGTGCAAGGCTCGTAGGGTATCAAGGCCTGGCGTAATTGGGCCATCATATTCGACCCGTTCAAGGTAAGCCCAGACATCCACGGCGGGTCAGTATCCCTTCCCCGGGTTACAGATGTATTGAAGGGGCTCCCCCGCGACGTACCGTTTCAAATTCTCGCAAAAGATAGCCACCATCCTGTCCCCGATGAAGGGGGATGAATGGCTGTCATGGGGGACGATAAACACATTATCCATATCCCACAGTACGTGGTCCGCTGGCAAAGGCTCCTCTGTGAAGGCATCCAGGTAGGCGCCGGCGATCCACCGCTCCTGAAGCGCCGCGATCAGGGCCTGCTCTTGGACCACCTGCCCTCTGCCGATGTTGATCAGGTAGGACGACGGCTTCATGGCTTTGAACGCCTTTTCGCCCAAAAGAGCCTCAGTCTCAGCCGTATGGGGCACGGCAAGGACCACATAGTCGGCTTGGGGCATCCGCTGGCAGAGTTCGTCGACAGAAAAGACGACATCCACGTTCTCAACAGGCGCAACATGGCGCTTGGTGCCAATGACCTCCATGTCAAAGGCTTTGCAGAGCTGGGCCACCTTTTTGCCGATGTGGCCCAAGCCGACGATGAGCACGGTTCTCCCGAACAACTCGTCATTCTTGAGCTGGTTCCAGTGGTGAGCCTTCTGATCGATCCGCCGTGTACCAAGGCCCTTGGCATGTTCCAGCATGGCGGCCATGACGCTTTCGGCGATGGGTTGGGTATGCAGCCCCACGGCGTTGGTGAGGGTCACCGTGCCGTTCAGGATCTGGGGGGTGATATTGTCCCTGAAGCCGGTGCTGCAGATCTGCACCCAGCGGAGACTGGGCGTAAAGAACGCCTGGTAATCCTCCCAGTCCAGCTCTCCCTCGTAATGGATACGATTGCCCCCCTCGGCCAGGAGCACCTCTATGCCTTCCACTTGACTCACCCTGTGGGCAGGGATCTCGACGAGGTCGATAGCCGGCGAGATGGCACAGATCTGTTTCCTGTGTTTCTCTTGAAGCCAGTTGCCGTCCACTCGGGGATAGTGGTAGCCCCGCGGGATTCCGCTCACTGACACCCTGATCGTTCCTCCACCTTTCATGCTATCTGCTGGCTCCTTTCTATCACAGATCCGACCCAGCCTGTCTGGCGATTCCTGCGAACATCCGTGGTCCATGATACCACAGACGATCCAGAACTCAAACCACCAAGATTGACGAGCGCCGCTGGCCCCGTTTCAACAACCGTTGTGGCAGCCGGGTCTACATCACGGGCTATCCCTTCAGCCGCAGTGGTTTGCAGTAGAAACACCGAAAGGGCTCCAGCCCTGTACGTGGGCTGGAGCCTTTTCGGTTGGATCTGAGGGAAGACTGCTTACGCCTTCTGCAGGCCAGGCTGTACTTGCTGTCTTTGCTACGAACAAAACTTGCCGGCACGGTAGGCGTTGGAGTATTGCTGGGCAAAGCGGTCCCGGCCCAACACTAGATCAGTAGCTAGCAGGGCGGTCCTCATCTCCCGATCCAGCGGATCCAAGATGGCGCAGTCCAGCCCGGCCGCCAGGGCCAGCGTCAGAAACGCCTGGCTGATCCGCGTCCGGGCCGGCAGACCAAAGGAGATATTGCTCAGGCCGCAGGTCAAGTGTGTTTCCGGCAACCAGCGGCAAGATCCCCTCGAGCCGCTCTGCTTCGCCGTTGATGGAATTGATCATGGAAGTCCGCTCCACCACCTCGATGGCAGCCATCAGCGCCTGCGGATTGGCGCTGTCCAGGCAGAGAGGTAGGTCCACCACATCCTGGACGGCACGAACCAGCCATACCAGGTCCTCCGGCTCGTCCTGGGGCTTGGCCCCTGCGTTCACATCCAGGTAGGCCGAGCCAGCTTCCGCCTGTCGCTGAGCCAGATCCTGGATGAACGCTGCACCACGTTCAACGACCTCCCGGGCCACCCGCTTGCGAGTTCCGTTGATCTTTTCGCTAATGACTTTCATATTACGTCCCCAGGATAAAGGACTGGCATTCCAAAGAAGGAATGCCAGTCCTGCTTGGAGTCGCCTAACGGAGCGTCCCAAACTCTCGCCCAGCAGCGATCAAGGCCTCCATATTCTCCGGCATGGTGTTGATGGGAGCATCGCAGCCGGGGCAGAGCAGGAGACCTTCTGGTCCAACATCGCGCACCAGATCCCGCACATAGCTATAGATGTCATCGGGGGTACCGGCCGCAAACAGCGAGGCCGGTACATCGCCCAGGATGGCCATGTGGCCGTCCAGGGGTTCCTTGGCCTTACGAACGTCGATCATGCCATCGGGGTTGAGCAGGCACATCTTGGCCGGCAATTCTTTCAGCCGGCCAAGGTCCCGGGTCCAATCCTGATCCCAACGCAGGATGGAGACTATCCCCTCGGCGGCCAAGGCATGGACGATCTGCTGGTAGTAGGGAAAGACCATTTTGTCCCAGATCTTGGGGGCCACGAGCCCGCTGGCCGCCCGCCATCCACCTACCCAGGCCCCAAGGGAGTCGGACAATCGTGCCTGGCCGATCCCGGCGCCGATGGCCTCGGGCAAGATGACGTCCATGGCTGCCTTGACGCGGTCCGGCATGCGGTATAGGTCCAAATAGAAGGCAGACATCGAGCGCCAACCGCAGAGATATGCACAGGGGATGGTGGTGATACCACCGCTGAGGACCACATAGCCACTGTCGCGGAACCTGCCAGCCATTGCCGGCGTATTCTGCATGTTCCAGGCCATGGCCGCCTGGAACTCGTCCATATCCATCACCTTGGGCAAGTGCTTGCCCAGGAAGGCCTGCCAGCCGTTCTCGACGATGAAATCATAGTCGTCGGGCGTCATGGCCTCCTTTTCCTGCACCTGCCACAGCGAGCCTTCTGGCAGCTCGCGGCCGGGGATATTGGCGTGGGAGAGCCAGATCGAGGTAAGGCCGATATGGATACGGGCTTGAGCCAAGCCGTTGACACCGTCAATTTCACCTAGTCGGTCGAGTGTCGCCAGCGTGACGTCCACCGCGCCTTGCTCGTCGGTGCAGAACTGCGATATGGGCATACCCATGTAGCGCGGCGCAAAGCCAACCCCGATATATATGATGGGAATCTAGTCGACGGGCTCATAGTTGATCGCCTTCTGTACACGGTCCAGCCGATCTTGGTACAGCGCTTGCTTGTCCATCCTACGCCTCCATCCACTGTGAAGCCTGGCTGATTGCGGCCTGGGCGCTGTTCCCCCAGGCATTAGCACCGGTGTACCTGCAGACCGTCTCGTCCACCGGCCCGCCGCCAACCATGATCTTGACATCAGGCCGCAAGCCAGCTTCCTCGATGGCGTCCACCGTCTCTTTCATGGTATCAAAGGCGATGGCCAACAAACCGGACAGAGCCAGCACCTTGGCGCCCGTCTCCGTCAGTTTGTCCACAAAGGCCGACGGCGCCACATCTATACCCATGTCGTGCACATCGAAACCGCTCGCCCGCAGCATGCCCACGACCAGATCTTTGCCGATGTCGTGAATATCGCCCTTGACGGTACCAATCACCACATCGCCCATGGTTTCTGTAGTCACACCAACCATGGCCGGCTGCAGGATCGCCGACGCGCCCTTAAAGATCTCGGCAGCCATCATCAGATCCGACACGAAATACTCGCCGGCCTCATAGCGCTCGCCTACCACAACCATGCCCTGGCGGCAGGCCTCAAAGATCTCTAATGGCTCCGCGCCATCGTCGAGCGCCCGCCGTCGGCGCGGACTTTTGGGCCATCGACGCCATGGTCGGTGTCAACCTCTGCAAGCAGATCATCGCGGGCCAGGATCAGGCCACTTAAGCCCTTGCTTCCTGCCCAAGTTTCGCACAACATGGCGGACACCGGCCAAGACCACAAAGACACACATAACCACCCAGCCCAGATGTGTGAACCTCGAACAGATAAACCTCACGACCCAATAGCAGATGCCCGAGCCGCTTCTTCAGTCAGATGGCAGTCAGGAATGCGTCATGCGTAGCCTTTCAGAGTCGCGTATACTGTGAGCAGAATGCAGCACATGGGTAGTTGAAGCTTTGTGGTGATGGTGATATAATGGGTGCAAGGCTGTGCTGGTAATGAGAACTGGCGAGAACTAGGAGGGCCCATGCTTGAATCGAACCTAAGTACGCTCAACTGTGTCTACTTTGCCCTGTTCTTTGTCGGCGTCGGTTACGCGCTCTTTGTCGTCCTCACCGGCGGCCTGTCGGACATTGACATGCCCGACGTGGACATTGACATCCCCCAGATCGACCTGCCAGGCGACGTGGACATCCCCGGCGCAGATATCCACATCGGGGCGGGAGATGTAGCGGCCGGGGGCATAGATGCCCCGGACGTGTCGGTGTCGCCCCTCAGCCCCATCACCATCGCCACCTTTATCACGACCTTTGGCGGCGTTGGCGTGCTGTGCCTCCAGCTCTTCGAGGTCAGTCCCCGCCATGAGCCTGGTCTGGTCAGTGGCCGCGGGGCTTGGTGCAGCCGGGGCTCATGTACCTGTTCTACAGCCAGTTCCTCATCCGCTCCCAGGGATCCAGCGAGCTGCGCCGGGGCGAACTCGTCGGATAGCAGGCCGAGGTGACGGTGCCCATCGGCGAGAACACCACGGGCCAGGTGACCTATCTGACCAAGTCAGGACGGATGAGCTCCATGGCCCGCTCCGCCGATGGCAAGCCGATCCCCCGCGGGCAGTTTGTCCAGATCGTGCGCACCATCGGCCCCCAGGTGTTGGTAACTGCCCTGTCGCCCGACGCAGGGGAGTCGGACGAGCCGAAGCCTAGTGCTTTGAGGCAACCGGGAAATGTCCCGGAAGACTTGGAAATCTGAAGCAGATCGTGATTCCGAAAGGAGTGTGAAGAGAGAATGTGGCAGGCGATCCTAGTTGCAGTTGGCATTCTGTTTGTGATGTTTGTCACGGCTGGATTCTATGCCAGCCGCTACAAGAAGGTCGGCCCCAACCAGGTGCTGGTCATCTCTGGCCGGCGGCGGGAGATGGTCAACCCCGATGACCGGCCAGAAGGAACGGGTCGGCTTCCGGGTGGTCAAGGGCGGCGGCACCTTTATCGTCCCCGTCCTGGAGCGGGTCGACATCCTCTCGATGGAGATCCTGACCATCGAGGTCGAGGTCCGCAGCGTCTACACCATCGAGGGCGTGCCGGTCCACGTCGACGGCGTGGCCCAGATCAAGATCCGGGGCGAGGACGTTTCCATCTATACCGCCGCCGAGCAGTTCCTGTCCAAGGGACCGGATGGCATCGTCTACGTCGCCCACGAGACGCTGGCCGGCCACCTGCGCGCCATCCTGGGCATGCTGACCGTCGAAGAGATCTACAGGGACCGGGACGCCTTTGCCCAGAAGGTGCTGGAGGTCTCGGGCGGCGACCTGGCCAACATGGGCCTGGAGATCGTGTCCTTTGTCATCAAGGACATCCGCGACGACAAGGAGTACCTGGAGTCGTTGGGCCGCACCCGCACCGCCGAGGTCAAGCGCGACGCCGTCAAGGGCGAGGCCGAGGCCCAGCGTGACGCGACCATCGCCCAGGCCAACGCCGCCCGCGACGCGACCATCCAGTCGGCCGAGGCCCGGCAGGAGGGCGAGACGGCCAAGTACGAGGCCGAGACCAAGATCGCCGAGGCGCAGAAAGAACTATCGCGTCCAGAAGGCCCAGTATGACGAAGCCTCCAACCGCAGCGAGGTCCAGGCTGAGCTGGCCCGCACCCTCCAGGAAAAGATCACCAACCAGGAGATCATGGCCCAGGAGGTGCAGATCGAGGTCGTCGCCAAGCAAAAGCAGATCGAGGTCCAGGAGCAGGAGGTCCAGCGCAGGGCCCAGGAGCTGGAGGCCACCGTCGAAAAGCCGGCCGAGGCGGAACGGTTCCGCATCGAGACGCTGGCCAACGCCAAAAAGTTCCAGACCGAGACCGAGGCCGCAGGCGAGGCGGCGGCCACCCGCCTGCAAGGCGAAGGTGAGGCCGACGCCACCAAGGCCAGGGGTCTGGCCGAGGCCGAGGTGATCCAGGCCCAGGGCTTTGCCGAGGCCGAGGCCATGGAGAAAAAGGCCGAAGCCTGGCAAAAGTACAACCAGGCGGCCATCATCCAGCAGCTCATCGAGGCCCTGCCCCAGGTGGCCGCCGCCGTCGCCCAGCCGCTGGCCCAGACCGACCGCATCGTCGTCATCAACAGCGGCGGCGATGGCGCCGGCGCCTCCAAGATCACGGCCGACGTGACCAACATCGTCGCCCAGGTACCCGAGACCCTGGAGGCGCTGACCGGCATCAACCTGATGGACGCGCTCAAGATCGCTGCCCGGCATCGGCCAGTCGGTGGAAGGAGAGCCGACGGAAGAATGAGTATCCAGCCGATGAGTCTGGCAGCACAGGGCTTGTGCATGCCACTAGGCTCTGTTTTCCCGAGACCCTTGACAAAATCGGACCTCAGTGGTACAATCTCAGGAGACCATGGGGACGAGCCGCTGGTGTTGCGCTCGCGTTGCCCAGCGGTTTGGATCTGACAGGCCGGAGCACTGGGGAAAACGCTCCCGGTAATTGACAAAAAAGGCACAAACGGCTATAATGAGGTGCGCTATCGTATCGCATGTCTGGCAAAGAGCAGCCAGGTTTTCGGGCTTGGTAGGAGTACCGCACAAAAGCTGGCTATGGCTTGGACATGCGCACTTCGCTCAAAGGAGAGTGGCAGCATGAGTGACGAGATCACAGGTGCCCGACGAGCTAAAGGGCAATGTCTTTATCACCAAGTTGAGCCAGGTCTACGGCTGGGGCCGCAAGTACTCGCTGTGGCCGATGTTCTTTGGCGTGGCTTGCTGTGCCATCGAGTTCATGGCCGCATCGGCTTCTCGCTTTGATACCGGTCGCTGGGGTATGGACCTGGCTCGCGCCTCACCCCGCCAGGCTGACCTGCTCATCGTTTCTGGCACAGTCACCAAAAAGATGGTCCCCAAGATCGTGACCCTCTACAACCAGATGGCCGAGCCCAAGTATGTCATCTCGATGGGCGCCTGCGCCACCGGCGGCGGGCCGTTCAAGGAGGGCTACAACGTCGTCTCGGGCATCGACCAGTTCCTGCCGGTGGACGTCTATGTGCCCGGCTGCCCGCCCACCCCGGAAGGCGCTCATCACCGGCCTATATGGCCGTCCACGACAAGATCCAGAACGAACAGATCAACGAGGTGCGCTGGTACCGCAAGGACGCCATCCCCGAGGTGCCTGTGCCCGTTCTTGGGTGGGCCAGACCTGATCGACCCGCGCCAGATCCCCGAGATCAGCGCGGCGGCGCACGAGACAGGTACGCGAGCATGGCGCCGACGACCATGGCGAGCCAGCCTGGAGAGCAGAGGCCGCCTGACCATACGACTCAAGGGAGAGAAGCATGGCATTCGATTTGGGGGCCATAGAAGCCCAGTTGAACGAAACATTTCCAGGGCGCAGGATTCCTGGGCGGTAGGACCGCGATGGGGATTGGCTGGTGCTGGACTGCCGACCAACTCCCGGCGGTGGCGACCCATCTGCGCGACGAGATGGGCTTTGACTATCTCACCCACCTCTCCGCCTCCGACTATCCAGATCGCATTGAGGTGGTCTACAACCTGTATTCGACCCAGCCGGACCAGCTGGGGCCCGGATCTGCCCCTCAAGGTACGCATCCCCGACAGGGCAGACTCCCCAGCGTGCCGAGCCTGACGCCCGTCTGCCCGAGCGCCAACTTTCAGGAGCGGGAAGTCTGGGACATGTTTGGCGTCCGCTTTGACGGCCACCCGAACCTGAAGCGCATCCTGCTGTGGGAGGGGTTCGAGGGCCATCCACTGCGCAAGGATTGGCACGAGCCCTACTACGAGGAGGACCAGAAGCCGTTCAAGAGCCGCTGGCCCAACCCCGAGACGCCCACGCCCCGCTCGGCCGAGGAGCGGGTCCGCTGGCGGGCCAACGTCCAGTACCCGCAAGGGCTTTGATCCCGACCCGGAGCAGTGGGCAGCCCGTGCCCGAGGTCGACGTGACTGACCGGGTCAGACAAGATCGACGTCAACGGCCTGGAAACCGACCGGATCCTGCTCAACATCGGCCCCCAGCACCCCAGCACCCACGGCGTATTCCGCATGGTCGTGGGCTTGCAGGGCGAGACGGTGACCAGTGTCTACCCGGTCGTCGGCCACCTGCACCGCAACCACGAAAAGATCGGCGAGCGGAACCTGTGGACCGGCAACATCCCCTACACCGACCGCCTGGACTATATCTCGCCCATGTACAACGACTTTGGCTACGTGGTGGCGGTGGAAAAGATGATGGGCCAGGAGGTGCCGGAACGGGCCGAGTACCTGCGCGTCATCATGGGCGAGCTGACCCGGGTCAGTCAACCACCTGCTGGCCATCGGCTTTTTGTTCAACGAGCTGGGGGCCATGATGACGCCCATGCTCTATGGCTTTACCGAGCGGGAGCACGTGCTGGACCTGTTCGAGGAGGCCTCCGGGGCGCGGATGATGGTCAACTACTACCGCTTTGGCGGCGTGGCCCGCGACGTGAGCGACGACTGGCTCAAGCGATGCCGCAAGGTGGTGGACCGGCTGGCGCGCAAGATCGACGAGTTTGAGACCCTGCTGACCGACAATGAGATCTTTATCTCCCGCGCCCGGGGCGTGTCGGCCATGACCTGGCAGGAGATGGTCAGCTATGGCGTCACCGGCCCGATGCTCCGCTCGGCAGGGCTCGCCGTACGACATCCGCAAGGTGGAACCCTACTCGATCTACGAATCGTTCGACTTTGACGTGCCCGACCCACGAGACGGGCGACCTGTACGACCGCTACCGGCAGCGCATCGCCGAGGCGCGGGAGAGCGTCAAGATCCTGCAACAGGCCCTGGACCGCATCCCGGCCAACGGCTCGATCCAGGCTGGCAAAAAGCCGTGGAACCCCAAGGTGCCGGCCGGCGAGGTCTACAGCCGGGTGGAGCACCCCAAGGGTGAGCTGGGCTTTTACCTGGTCAGCGATGGGGGGACCAATCCCTACCGCTACCACGTGCGCTCGCCCTGTTTCGTCAACCTGGGGGCGCTGGAGGCCATGTCGGTGGGCACCTGCTGGCCGACGCCATCGTCATCCTGGGCAGCATCGACACCACGATGGGGGAGGTGGACCGCTAATGTTTGGACTGGGAATGCTCAAAGGCCTGAGCGTCACCATGCGCCACTTTATCGAGTCGTACATCTACGACCGCAAGCCGTGGGAGCCCCGCTACAACGAGGAATGGCTGGAAAAGCACCAGGCCATCGACGGCAAGGGGCTGTTCACCATCCAGTACCCGGAGCAGAAGCGCAAGATCACCGAGAACTTTCGCTTCATCCCCATGCTGGTCTACGAGGAGACGACCGACGATCCGCGCTGCACAGCCTGCGGCATCTGCGCCCGGGTCTGCCCGCCCCAGTGCATCTGGATCCAGCGAGCCACCGACGACAAGGGCCGGCCCAAGGCCCAGCCTGCCGGCTTTTGGATCGATGCCACCATCTGCATGTCCTGCGGCTTCTGCGCCGAGTTCTGCCCCTTTGACGCCATCAAGATGAACCAGGAGCACGAGATGCCGTACACCGACCGCGACCAGGGACATGTTCTACGATCTGGAAAAGCTGCTGGTCCCCGTCGAGTACTATGCCGAGCTGCATCCCAGCGACTATGCGCGCGAGGAGGCAGCTCGCCGGGCCAAGGAGGAGGCCAAGCGGCAGGCTGCAGAAGAGAGGGCAGAGGCTGCAGCGGCCAAAAAGCAGAGGCCGCGAAAGAGGCAGCGGCCGCAGAAGCGGCGGCGGCAGCCGAAGTGCGACAGCTGAACCTTCCGAGCCGGACGATCTGACGCGCATCGAAGGGATCGGCCCCAAGATCTCCGGCGTGCTCCAGGCCGCTGGCATCAAGACCTTTGCCCAGTTGGCCGATACCGACGTGGATCGCATCAAGCGAGATCCTGGAGGAAGCCGATCCCAACCTGCTGCAACTGGCCGATCCAACCACCTGGCCCCGGCAGGCCAAGCTGGCTGCTGCTGGCAAGTGGGACGCCCTGGAGCGTGGCAGGAAAGGCTCAAGGGAGGACAAGGACGCTGAGCCGGTCTGGCTTTGAGATCCGAGCAGAAGCAAGGGAGCTGACAACGTTCCAGAGCCGCGTCGACCTGCACTAGCCATACCACTGCCTCTGACGGCAGCCTGACGTCCAGAGGAGCTGGTGGCCCGGGCGGCGAGCCTGGGCATCGAGGTCCTGGCCATCACCGATCACGATACGACCGAGGGGCTGCCGGCGGCCCTGGCCGAGGCGCAGCGGCAGGGCATCACCGTGGTGCCGGGAGTGGAGATCAGCACCATCAGCGGGCGGGAAGAGATCCACCTGCTGGGCTACTTTGTGGATCTCGACAACGCAGAACTTCAGGCACTGCTGGCTCGCACCCGAGCAGGCGCGCCGGGATGCGAGCCCAGACAGATGCTGGCCCGCCTGGCCAAGCTTGGGACTGCCCATCGAATGGGATCGGGTGGTCGAGATCGCCGGGGGACAGCGGTCCATCGGCCGCCCGCACGTGGCAGCGACACTGCTGGAGGCCGGCCACGTGAGCAGCTTCGACGAGGCGTTCGACCTGTGGATTGGCCGGGACCGCCCGGCCTATGTGGAGCGCTACAAGCTGTCGCCGGAAGAGGCCATCCAGTTGGTGCGACGGAGCGGCGGGCTGCCGGTTCTGGCCCATCCCTACATCTACACTCGCAGCGGGGAGTGCAAGGCAGGGCTGGACCTGAGACGCTGGCTGCCGCGGCTGCGAGAGGCCGGCCTGGAGGGCATCGAGGTCTACTATCCCAACTATCACGCGACGCGCCAACCGCCACTTGCTGGCTTTGGCCCTCCAGCACGGTCTGCTGATCACCGGTGGCAGCGATTTTCACGGCGGCATGCTGGGCAATGGACTGGGAAGCGTGGCCGTACCCTGGGCAGTATGGGAAGGACTCGAGCGGCGCCACCAGCTCATGCAGGAACATGCCGACGTCACAGGCTCAAGCCCATGGCAGGCAGCGGCCAGTGCCGCTTCCCTGGCCAGGTGATCACATGACATTCAATCCAAGAACAGAGTTGTTGTTCCCGCCGCGCCTGATCCCCGATCTCAAGGATCTGCGGGGCGAGGAGTGGCGAGAACTGGTCGAATATGTGGCTTCGTTGCCCGAGACCCACCCAGACACGCTGGCCTTCTGCCTGATGATGATCCGGCTGAACGCTTGCCTGAACTGCGTGTCGGGCAGCTATCGCTTTATGCGGGGCTGCGAGCTCTGTGCCCAGCAGACGATCGCGCGCTATCAGGGCACCGACGAGGAGCTTGATCGAGCTGTTCGAGCAGGCCAAGAAGACCTGGACGCAGTAGGCGAGGAGGAGATCGACCTGGTTCCTGATTCCCAGACCCAGAGATCCTGGAATGACCGAGACTGGTAATGACGCCTCTCAGGATCGGAATCATCGGCGGCGGGTACGCGGGGTTGACGGCAGCCTACGAACTGCAGAAGCAAGGCCATGCCGTCACGGTGCTGGAAAAGTATGGACGATGGGGTGGACAGGCAGCCACCCTCCCTCTCCTGGGCACTCACATCGAGTACTTTTACCACCATCTCTTTGGCAGCGATACCCACATCCTGGGCTTGATGGACGAACTGGGCATCGGCGACCAGTTGCGCTGGATCGAGTCAAAGGTGGGGGTTTACGCTGATGGCCAGATCTATGACTTTGTCACCCCCCTGGATCTGATCCGTTTCAGGCCACTCGAGCCTGGTCAACCGCGTCAAGCTGGGCTTGATGTACCTCTACCTGCGGCGCGTGGACGACTGGCAGCAGCTTGGAAGAGATCACGGCCCGCGACTGGATCCTGCGCTACATGGGCCAGGAGATCTATGACAAGTTCTGGGGCGCGCTGCTGCGGGGCAAGTTCGGCGACTTGGCCGACCAGGTGAGCATGACCTGGCTGTGGGGCAAGATCAAGGTGCGGGGCAGTTCGCGCCAGGGAGCTACGGCCAAGGAGAAGCTGGCCTATCCTCTGGGCAGTTTTGAGATCATCACCCAGGCGCTGGTGGACCGCCTACAAGCAGGCGGCGCCGAGCTGCACCTCAATCAAGAGGTGATGGGCCTGACGACCGATCCTGACGATCCAAACCGGATGACAGGCGTAGTGACCAAAAAGGAGACCATCCCTTTTGACGTGGTCATCGCCACCGTGCCAGGTTACAACCTGCTGGAGATCGCCCCGCCCGACGATGGACAGTAATTACGCAGCATTGCTCCGTTCGGTGCACTACCAGGCCGCGCTGGTGTTGCTTCTGGTCAGCAAACAGAGCCTGAGCCGCATCTACTGGCTGAACATCGCCGATCGGACGATGCCCTTTGTGGGCGTTATCGAGCACACCAACTATGTGCCAGCCCAGCGAGTATCAGGGCCGGCACCTGATCTACGTCTCCAACTATCTGGAGCGGGATGACCCTCGCTACGAGATGAAGGCTGAGCGAGCTCTTTGACCTCTACCAGCCCCATCTGAAGCGGATCAATCCAGCCTTTAATGCCGATTGGATCGAAAAAAAGATCGTGCTCCGGGCCGAGGCAGGCCAGCCAGTGATCACCTGCAACTACTCGCAGCGCATCCCGGACCACCGCACGCCCGCTCAAGGGACTCTACCTGGCCAACACCCTGCAGATCTATCCGGAGGATCGGGGTACCAACTACAGCGTCCGGCTGGGGCAGACCATCAGCAAGATCGTTGACGAGGATCTGAGCGTGACCGTGAGAGGCAATCCATGTTCTGTGCTGTGCGCACAGTGCCCAATATCATGGAATCTAAGTAAACTGAAGAGGATATGAGTCATGACCTACGTAATCACCGAACCATGCATCCGCGACGGAGCCTGTGCCGAGGTCTGCCCGGTCGAGTGCATCGTGGCCGGGCCAGAGGATGAGGGCTGGCCGACCTACTTCATCGACCCCGACACCTGCATCGACTGTGGCGCTTGTGCGCCCGAGTGCCCGGTGGACGCGATCTATCCCGACGATGAGGTCCCCGACGAGTATGTGGACTGGATCGACAAGAACCGCGCATTCTACGAGGAGGGACCTGGGTACGACGCAGCCTAGCGCTGCGTTGCTCCGCCAAACCGCGGCATCTGCCCATGATTGGGCGGCAATAGCAAATTGATCAGGGCAGCGGACCGGTCATGGCTCTATGAGCGCCGGGCGGGTTCGCTGCTTTGATATGCATTGGGGGCTTGAGACAGGATCGTGAAGGGGCAAGGACCAGGTAAAAGTCAAAACCGAGAGCTTGCGAGTGCTCTTGCCCGGGCGGCGATGATTGGCATATTGCTCCTGAGTGCCGCCTTGCTGTGGTACGATCTGGGAACACGAGACGTGCTTGGACGCGACGAAAACGCGACCGTCATCAAACTCGATCAGCCGGACTTGATGGCCGTGCTGCGCGTCACCGGTCTCAAATTCACCGGCGAGCCGGGCAACATGCAGCCCCTCTATTTTCTTCTCCAGCACCTGTTCTGGCCCGTCGTTGAGCGCAGCGCGTTCGTGCTTCGTTTCTTGCCGTCGGCCTTTGCCCTCCTGGCAATAGCCATAACCTACAAGCTCGGTGAGGCGCTTTTTGGCCGTAAAGCTGGGCTCGCGGGCGCGCTGCTCACGGCGCTTTTGCCACTTACCGTCCGGTACGCGCAGATCGCCCGGCCCTATACCTTGCTCGCCCTACTCGCCCTGGCCTCGGCCTATTTCTTGATACGGGCCCTGGCAAGCAACCGGCCTCTCCATTGGCTGGGCTATGTCGTTGCCACAACGCTCTGTTTCTACACCCACTACAACGCACTCTTTGTCCTTCTCACCGAAGCATTGTTCACAGCCGTAATCTGGTTGACTGTGGTCGCCGGCGTACTGAAAAAGCGGCCACCAGTCGGGCGGCTGCCAGTCGCCCGACTGGTAGGGCCGGTACTGGCTTTTCTGGTGATGGGCTTGCTCTGCCTGCCGGGGCTCATCCGGTTGCTGAGGCTGCCTTGGGTTGGGCCAGAGGGCAGCGCAGGGCCAGAGGTCGCCGTGGCGCTCGATCTCACCCTGCCCTTTTTCCAGGGTTTTCTAAGCAGAATTGGGCTGGCAGATCCCTGGCTGCGGGGCCTCATCCTGGGTCTCATGGGACTCGGTCTGGTGGCTGCCCTCTACCGCCGTCGCTGGCAGGCCGTTCTGTTTTCCGTCCTCTGGCTGGCGGTCCCTTTTTTGGTCCTGTCTGTGATGAAATCTCCGCGGCCCTTTGAGGAACGGTATGTGATCTTTGTACCCCCTGTGGCGCTGCTGCTGGCTGGCCAGGGAGTTGTTGCTGTCGGACAGGTACTGGGTTCCGTAGGCCGTGGCTGGGGGCCAAGGGTTTCACGGACAGGCCAATGGGTTGCCATGGCCGCCATCACAGTGGTTCTGGTACTGCTCTTTGTAGCCCCGCTGCGTGCTCACTATGCGACCAACCAGTCGGAGGCCCGCCTGGAATTCGCCTTGACGGTGATAGAAAAGCAGGCCCAGCCTGGTGACATCGTCATCGTTTCACCTCGGACCTTCGTACGACCCCTGGCCGTGGATGGCGCCAGCGTGCTCTACCTGACGGAGCACCTCTCGCCCGCGGAACTCGACGACCTGGCCCAGCAAGTTGACCGGATGTGGGTTTTGTACACGACCTTTCTGCCCACAACGGAACTGCAGGAACCTCTGGACCAATGGATACAAGCGCATCCGGACGAGTTTGTGCTGGTTCCCATCAAGGCGCCAAGTGCCGTAGCCTATGGCAATATGGCGGCCGTCGATGCCGAGGCCAGTCTAAAAGACCGGGTCCTTGCGCTCAAAGAGCTGGTCCAGGGCCCTGCCGGACAACACGGCAACTGGGTGCGCTATGGCATCCTGGCTGATGCCTATCAGGCCCTTGGTGACCTGTACGCCAGCCAGGGGGACGCCATCCAGGCTGCAGAGAACTGGACCAAGGCGGAGGAGACGCGGGCGGAGGCGCCTCCACCCTGGTGACAGACAATGCGCACAAAGCCCCTTTTCGATGCAGGGACACTTTATGGCCAGCTCTACCCCAGCCTGATACACGGTCTGGTCTTTTTTTGCTAGGGTGGTCACCGAAGCACTCACTGATTCATCCGAGTCTGGGACGCCATAGACTGTTGACAGAAGCCCGACCTGATGATACAATCACCGTCAATCGCGGCCAGGCGGCTGCAAGTTGCAGGCTGACAGCCCAACGCTGACAGCCAATGTGTTTTCCCAGAGAGCAAGAGATGTCCAATTTAGAGATCCTGACGGTAGAAGATGCCCAACAGCTCAAGGTGCTGCGGAGCAGATCGAAAAAAGTTCAACAAGTTACGCCCAAGCACGCAGCCTTTGCCCAGCGGATGCTGGAGACGATGCGTGATGCCATTGGCGTGGGATTGGCAGCCCCGCAGGTCGGCGTTCTGCAACGTTTTTTTGTAGCCGAGATCCCCGAAGACGAGGAGAACGACCAGCCCGCGCAGACTTTTATCCTCTTCAACCCCGAGATCGTCAAAGATAAAGGGGAACAGATCGGCTACGAGGGCTGCCTGTCCATCCCCGGCTATATCGGCGAGGTCGCGCGCCGGGATCAGATCACGATCAAGGGGCTGAATGAAAAGGGAAAACCTGTGCGCTTCAAGGTAGAGGGCTATATATCCCGTGTCTTTCAGCACGAGATTGACCACCTGGACGGCATCCTATTCACCGACAGGTTAACCGACCCCAACACCTTCCAGCCTGTAGAGGTTGGACAGGAAGAAGCAGCCGAATTAGAGGCTGCAAGGGTAGAGGACCGATAGGCAGGCAGGTTTTGAGAACCTGCCAGGTCTGTGCTATAATGGACTATGAACCGGGAAGAGGCGGGGGACATATGCCTGCTTCTCAGAAAAAGATCATTACCAAGTTACTTGAACGACGCCAGATCGAAGCCGATCTGCAGGAGCTGCTCGCCGCCGATTCGGAACCGGCGCTGCACCGCCATGCGCAAAAGATCGCCGCGCGGGGCCGCCAGGTCATCCCAACCATCATTGGCAGCCTGGACCGAGCCGACGCTCGAATGCTGACTGCTCTGGGCGTGGTGGCGGCCTTTCTCGACCGTGAAGAGGTGACCGCGGCGTTGCGCCAGGTGGTTCTGCAACCCCAACATAGCGATCGGGGCCGGATAGCGGCCATGACCATCCTGGAGCGTTTTCTGGGCCAGCCTCCAGACGATGATCTCTTGGCCAACCTGTCCGATCCCGAAGGGATGGCCATTTCCTCGCTGGAGGAGGTGCTGGACCAGGCGGAGAACAACCCAGCCGTCCTGATCGAATATGTGCTGGGGCTGGACCAGCAGGAGCCAGATGTTGTCGTGGCTGTCACCAGGGCCTTGCGCGACAGGGGACGGGCTTCGGGCTATCGGTGGGAGCGGACGATCGAGCCCCTGCGGATGATGGCCCAAGACGTGCGCGAGGAGATTGCCGGCGAGGCACTGCGGGCTTTGGGCGCTATGCGCTTGGCGGGTGCGGCACGGGCACTGCAAACATTGATTCCAATCAGTGCGCCAGGGCTCCGTCCCACCGCCGAACGCCTGCTGCGCAAACAGCAGTTCGCTGGTGTGGAGGTGACACCGCTTCCGCCTCCATCATCGGGCTGGCGGGCGTTGGTCAGTGCCGTGGACGGGCGGGGCCGGCAGCACGTGTGGTTTATCGAGGCCGACCAGCAAAGGGCCCAAGTGCGTCTTCTCAGCGTCCTGCTGAGCGATCGGGTTGGCGCGGTAGAGGCCGTAGGGCACGAGCAGGTACCCGTATTGCTGCTGCCTCCTCGGCGCCCCTTGGGCCATGTACACGACGTGGTGTTGCCCGATGGCTCCGGGGTCATGCTCATGCTGGAGGCATCCTTCGACCTGGGCCGGCGGCTGCTGCTCGAAGCCCTGGAGCACAATCGCCAGACGCAGATACCCGTAGCGGGTCCGCTGCGGCTGCTCAGTCCATGGCTTTGGGGTTACAGCGGCGCCGATGCGCTGCCGCCCAGGGCCGTACCTGAGGAACCTTGGCCTCAAGCCAGTTCAAGAGCCCTGGCCGACAGCCTTTTGGAGCACCCGGCCTTTGCAGCCTGGACGGCCGGCGGAACCCTGCCTCAGGACACGATCCACAGTGCCGCACAAGAGGCTTTGCGCCACCCAAACTGGGATCTGGAAGTCTGGGTCGGGCGTTTGGGCAGCGAGCTATTTGCAGATACGGCGGTGGCAGAGATATTTAACAGGCGACTGGGAGCCATGAGCGAGTGGCTTCTTTTGGCAGGCGACGAAGCCGCGTCCCGGCTGGCCCTCGCCGCCGCGCAGTCCGTCGTGGAGGGAAAACCACAGGAGCAACCGTTCCTGCTGGCATTGGTTCGCCGTGACCTGGAGCTGGCCCTGCTCAGCTCGGAGCAGAGGACTAGGCCAGAACTTGATACTGAAAACTAACGTGAGGAGTGTGGACAATGGGAGGATTCGGTTGGCCTGAGATTCTGATCATCCTGGTGATCGTGGTGCTCATCTTTGGCGTAGGTAAGGTGGCAGACGTAGGCCCCGCTATCGGCAACGCGATCAAGGGCTTCCGCGATGCTGTGCCGGACGATGACAAAGAGAACGGCAAGAAGACAGCGGAAAAAGAACCCGTCGAGGAAGAAAAAGCCTAAGCCAGTCAGTTGGCACCGGCT
Source organism: uncultured Chloroflexia bacterium (assembly GCA_963700285.1). GTDB lineage: Bacteria > Chloroflexota > Anaerolineae > JAAYZQ01 > JAAYZQ01 > CAWANP01. The sequence goes on from CAVOXA010000015.1 coordinate 284,937, forward strand.
TCGACGATCTTGTAGCATTCTTGGTCTCACCCCAAGTCATTCCCCTTGTGGCGGAGGCTGCCGGCGCCTTGGGGATCTTGGGGCTAGCCGGCAGCTTGGTGGGATCCCACCAGACATCAGCCAGTATCTTGGTTCGAGAAAAGACAGGCTGCATGGAATCTCCATGCAGCCTTGTTTCGTGGACAGGTTTCCTGCGGCTCCCCCTCGACCTGACAAAAGTCATAGACAGCCGCTGGTTCTTCGACTATAATCTAGGGTATCAATGGGGGTATCTGTGCGGCCTCAAATACTGGCCCCGTCAGAGTTGGAGGACCAAGAATTGATTGAACTTCGATTATTCGGTAACCTGCAGCAATACTCACCCGAGCCTGCGTCCGTGCCCGGAACTCCGCTGCACATGCCGCTTGGGGATGGCAGTACGCTGGGGCAGGTGCTGGATCAAGTAGGCGTCGATCCAGATGAGGTGAGCAACGTTTTCGTCAACGGGCGGTTGCTCCCCCGATCCGTCTATCCGATTACGCTGGGTTATCAGCTAGCCGCTGATGGCCCGCTCTCGCCGGAAGCATACCTGAGCGCGCCGGTGCAGCCGGGAGATCGGGTGGGGATCTTTCCCCGCAAGATGGCGTCGGTAGTCGTCTGAAGCCTGAACGCAGAATGACCCATATCCAGCGACCGTAGAAAGAACAAGGAGGTAAGAGATGAATAAGGGATGTCCCGGGGCAATGGTTTTCAAGGACGCCACACCCGACTATATAGATTGTCCCCACTGTGGGGAAGAGATGGAGATCTGGTCCGATGAGCCGCTGGCCCGCTGCGACAACTGCAACCTGTGGGTGAGCCAGCAGCGGGGCGCGTCCTGTATCGACTGGTGCAAGTCTGCGGTGGAATGCATCGGTCTGGAGGCCTACGAGCGCTTGCAGCGCAACCGCCCGCCGGAGGAAACCCTTGCCCAAGCAAGTTCCCCTGTATGATGCACTGGCGGCGGATTACGACCGCTTTGTGAACTGGGAAGGGCGGCTCGCCCACGAGTTGCCCTTTTTTCAACGCCTATTCGAGGAGCGGCGCGTAGAACGCGTGCTGGATTCGGCCTGTGGCACCGGCCACCATGCCATCGCCATCGCTCAGCAGGGCCGCCAGGTGGTGGGCACCGACCTGAGCGTGGCTATGGTCGAGCGGGCCAGGCAGAACGCAGCGAGGACCAGCATGGATGTCGATTTCCGGGTAGCAGGCCTTGGCGAGCTATCCACGTTAGGCGAGTCCTTTGATGCGGTGCTTTGCCTGGGCAACTCGCTGCCGCATCTACTGACACCCCAAGCTGTTGCGGAGGTGCTGGCCGACTTTGCCGCCGTACTCAACCCCGGCGGGCTGTTGGTGATCCAGAACCGGAATTTTGATCTGGTGTGGGCCGAAAAAGAGCGGTTCATGTCCCCCCAAGCGCACCGCGACGGCGACCAGGAATGGCTGTTCCTGCGTTTTTACGATTTCCACGAGACAACCATCACCTTCAACATGATCCGCTTGCGGCGCACGGAGCAGCGCACGGACCAGGGCTGGCAGCAGAACGTCGAGTCCACCGAACTGCGTCCCGTCTTTGGCCACGATCTGGCCGTCGCGCTGGAAGCGGCTGGATTTGAGGGCAGCATCTTTCACGGGAGCTATGATGGATCGCCCTTTGACCCGGCGCGGAGTGGCGACTTGATCGCCGTGGCAACACGTAGTAGCTAAGCTAGCTCTGAGCAGGAGATCCAAGACGGCCCTGGCAGTTACCAGGGCCGTCTTTCACTTGGTCAATCAGGCCCAAAACGCTGTGAGCCCACTCATCTCTAAATCAGTCTTGGGGTACACCAAACTGCCACTCCAAGCCACGCCACAGATCGTCCCGCCACGAGGGATAGTTATGCCCGCCTCTGTACTCCCGATAGGCCACCTCATTGCCCCGGGAGTTCAGTAGATCGTACATGTCCCGGTTGCACTGCCGCAGCCATTCGTAGCGGCCCGCATCCATCCAGATTTTGAGCGGTTGCACGCGGCCGTAGCGGAGCAGGTCCCAGAGCACCGGTTCGTAGCCGGCAATGTTGAACGCACCAGACTGGCTCAGAACGCGGCCAAAAACCTTGGGCGCGCGCACTCCGGCATAGAGGGCCATCAGCCCGCCCAGGGATGCACCCAGGATGCCGTGCGCGCCAGGGTAGATCCGCAGATCGAACAGGTTCAACTCCGCCTGGGCCAGCGGCAGCACGCGCCGGATAAGGAGCCCCAGGGTCGCCTCGTTGCAGGCGTATTCCACACCGCGCGCCGCGCCGCCGTGATACACCATGGCCATCGCCACAGGCTCTATGCGTCGCAGAGCGATGAGATTGTCCACGGTGTTCACCAGCTTGGCCCTCCGCCGGTAATCCTGCCCATCCAGCACGATGAGTAAGGGGCAGTTCAGGAGGGTTGGCGGCCGGTACAGATAGACCGTGCGCTTGCCGCCCACCAGAAGGGAGCTGTCCTCAAGGACATGCCGGGTGACCCTGCCATGTGGCACGCTCCGCTTGCGCAGCCTTAGTGGACTGGGCCCGGCCTCGGGCATGTAGAAAAAGTGGTTGTCGTGACCAAAACCATTGGGGGTGGTATGGGGATTGAAAGGGTCGGCCAGGCGCTCGCCGTCACGCCAAAAAACGTACTCGATATAGGCATCGCCGGGCAGCATCAGCGTGTGTGTCCACACCTTTGGGGCGACCTGTGACAGCGACAGGGGCGTCCCTACATCCCAATCACAAAAGTCGCCGATGAGCTGGGGCGCTTCCTTACCCCACCAGACAAAGGTAGCCGCACTGTCCTCGATGATAGGCGTACCCTCTTTCGCGCGTTTGAGCAGGTCATTCATAGCCATCAACTCCCTTCAACGCAAGGCCTCAGCAAGGGTACCTGGGCAGAGTCATCGACACGAAGAGCATCCCTATCGCTCTCTTGAGAAGCTGGATGGGCGCTCAGGATCTCGATCTGTTTGGGCAGAGCACCAGCGGGCCAGGCAAGGTTCATCATTCACCTGTAGAGGGATGGCATAGGGCGCTGGCTAGATTATCCTCGAGTATACCATAGAACCCTTACAAGGTCAATCAGTTTTCATATAAGGTTCGATTCAATTTGCGCTCTCGAAGCTCTTGGGGTAAACTAGAAAACTGTCCCAGGTCGGTGCAATATGCGCCGCCCACCGGCTTTCAGTACGGAACCTCTGGAAGCGGCACGCACTCGTAGCCAGTCATCACAGTACAGAGAGGTCAACATGACAGAAGCTGTGCCCCAGATCACCATCTATACGCGCCCCTGGTGCGGGAGCGTCATGCGGGTCAAACGCTGGCTGGACCAGCGAGGGATCCCTTACTCCGAGCTCGACGTCACCAAAGATATCGAAGCAGCCCGAACCGTTGAGGAACTGAACAACGGCTACCAGTCGGTGCCAACCATCCTCCGGGATGGGGTGTACGTGGCGACAGAGCCCAGCACGGCAGACCTGGAGCGGCTGTTTGGCGACATCCCGGCAGGCTGATTCCTGGCCAGGCTTTTCTTGCTGTGCAGAAGGGCGTGGCCCAATCTGGACGCGCCCCCGTGCCCGCCTTCGCGCGTGTCCTTTGGCCAATGGTTGTGTTCTATCAGTTGCGCAGTCCTGGCGCGGCGCCACAGTGCTGCACCCAAAGCAGCGGGATAACGACACAAGAGGGTAAAGGTTATGAAAATCGCGGTAGATGCAATGGGAGGGGATCGTGCTCCAGCCGTGGTGGTCGAGGGTGCGATCCAGGCTGCCCGCGACTTTGGCCTGGAGATCATCCTGGTCGGCCAACAGGCACCGTTAGGCCGAACTAGACAAACATGACACAGCGGGGCTGACGCTGAGCTTAGAACACGCCAGCCAAGGTGCTGGAAATGCACGAACACCCGGCCGCGGCTGTAAAGGCCAAGAAGGACTGCTCGATGGTGGTCGCCATCGAGCTGGTCAAGCGCCGCGAGGCCGATGCCTTCTTTACGGCGGGCAATTCGGGCGGCGCGCTGGCGGCATCCCTTTTTCGCCTGGCCGCATCAGGGGCATCCAGCGCCCAGCCATTTCTACGGTTTTCCCCAGCCAAACACCTCAGGGCTACTGTTTTCTCCTGGACATCGGCGCCAACGCCGACTGCAAGCCAGAGTTCCTGCTCCAGTTTGCCATTATAGGCCCCATCTATGCCGAACGGGTGCTGGGTATACCCAATCCACGGGGTGGCCATTGTGTCCAATGGAGAAGAAGCGGGCAAGGGCAGCCAACTGTCCGGGACACCCTGCCCTTGCTGCAGGCCGGACCCTTCAACTTTGTCGGCAACGCTGAGGGCAAAGACATTTCCTGGGGCATTGCCGACGTGATTGTCACCGATGGATTCACGGGCAATGTGATCCTCAAGCTGGCTGAGGGTGTAGCCAAGTACCTGCTGGACCTGTTGAAAGGAGAGATCACCGGCCGCCAGGTCTCAAAGGTTGGAGCGATGCTGGCCAAACCGGCTTTTGACGAGGTAAGGCGCCGGCTGGACTACCGGGAATACGGGGGCGCCCCCCTCTTGGGCATCGACGGCGTCGTCATCATCGGCCACGGCCGGTCTGATCCACTGGCCATACGCAACGGCATCCGCCTGGCGGCCCAGACAGCCGAGAATGGCGTGGTAGAGGCCATCACGCAGGGATTGGCCCGCTACGAGCGGTAGAGCAAAGATAGACGATAGACACAGGACCAAGAACCTGGCACACATCACGGTCTTGGCGTGGAGATCGGTTCGGGAGCATAGATGAGAGAACGAGACATCAAACAACGAGTTGTTATCACCGGCATGGGGGGGCGCTCATCTTCCCTGAGGACTCTCAAGAGACCTGGGAGGGTCTGGTGGCCGGCCGGTCGGGGATTGCCTGATTAATACAGCTCGACGCGAGCATCTTTCCCATTCGCATCGCGGGAAAAGTCAAGCGGGCTCTCGACCCCGGCGAGTATATCGATTTCAAAGAGGCAAAGCGAATGGCCCGCTGCTCGCAGATGGCGGTAGCCCTGGGCACGCAGGCGATGGCCGACGCAGGCCTGGGCGACCAGGTACCCGACCCAGAGCGGACCGGCGTGGTGGTAAGCACCGGTATCGGCGGCTTTGAGGTTGCACTCGGGGGCTGGGATCTCATAAAGCCAGGCTGCGGCGGGTCAACCCCGTTACGGCCGTAGCCTCCCTTTGCAACATGCCGGCCCACCACGTGAGCGAGCGTTTCCAGTGCCGTCTGACAACACCACAGTAGTTACGGCCTGCGCGGCCGGTACCCAGGGCATTGGCGAAGCGACTGAGGTAATCCGCAGGGTGCCGCTGACATGATGATAGCTGGCGGGGTGGAGGGCATGATCCACGAGGTCATGATCGGTGGCTTTACCCGCATGCAGGTTTTGGCCAATGACAACGAGTTCCCGGAAAGAGCAAGCCCTTTGACGCCCGGCGATACGGCTTCTGCCTTGCAGAAGGCGGCACTTTCATGGTATTGGAGCGGCTGGACAAGGCCCTGGATCGGGGAGCGCGCATCTATGTCGAGGTGCTGGGCTATGCGGCCAATTCGGATGCCTTCCACATGGCGGCGCCCGACCCCGAGGGGTTGTGCTACGGGTCATGAAGTGGGCGCTGGAGAACGCGGGCGTAGCGCCGGCCGAAGTCGACTATATCAACGCCCATGGTCCCGGAACGGTGGTCGGGTACCCGATCGAGACCAAGGCCATCCGGGACCGTCTGGCGAGCACGCCTACTGGGTGCCCATCAGTTCGACCAAGTCGATGATCGGCCATCCCCTGGGCGGCGCGGGGGCCATCGAAGCCATGGCCTGCGTCAAGACGATCACTGAGGGCCTGATCCACCCCACCATCAACTACGAGATGGATCCAACCTGTGATCTGGAATGTATGCGCCCAACGAGGCGCGCCGAGGCTGACGTCCGGATCGCCCAATCCAACTCTTTCGGGCTGGGCGGGCAGAACGCCTGCCTGGTTTTGGGACGCTACGAGGACTAGGGAAAACAGATGAGGATAATCACGGACGAAGCCCGGATTGCCAAGGGAGCCCGCCTGGCAAGTTTGCCACCTTTGCGGGCCTGGGCTTTCTGGTTGGCGGGCTGGCCATCTCCCTGCTCTTGCAGGAAACGCCCCTGCTGTGGCTCTCTTTTGCCTGCCTGTTGGTAGGGCTGGTGGTTTCGAGCGTGGGCACGGGAAACATGAATCGCTGGGTGCGCGAGCCGCGGGCCGACCAGGCCCTGGCCCAGGGGCTGAAAGGCTTTGACGACCGCTACTGCCTGTACAATTATACCCTGCCCGCGCCCCACGTGCTGCGGGCCCGTGGGCCTTTACGTGCTCACGGCCATGGGCCAGGATGGAGCCATCAGCTACGAAGGGGGCAGATTCCACCGGGACTTTAGCCTGACGCGTGTCCTGCGCTTCATGGCCGAAGAGGGGATGGGCAAGCCCTTTAAGGAAGCAGACGCCCAAATGGAGGATTCGCAAGTGTTCCTGGACGACAACAAAGTGGGCGGAGGGTGTCGAGATCAGAACATGCTGGTCTTTTACAACCCCAAGGCCGAGCTGACCGTGTCGGCCCCCCCGCGCCCGGTGGTGACGCCCAAGGGATTAAAGAAAGCCATCCGCAAACAGGAGGACGCCAAGCTGCCAGCCGAGCAGCTTGAGGCTCTCCAGGCGCTCTTTGAAGAGGAAGATGCGTGACGTTGGGCAGGTAGCACGATTGCAGGATGACAGGGGGCTCACGGCCTATTGTGCCGTGGGCCCTTTTCTCGTGGGCTGCTGTGCAAAAGCCCGGACGGGTACTGTCACCGTATCCGCCGCCAGGACCGGACCTCTGTGCTGCTATCCTGATCTTCACCGGGGGCTATTCGGGACAGGCAGTCCTGCACCAACACTGCCTTTCGCACCAAGGATTGTTGCTGGGAACCCAACCTCCACGACGCGCATTCACATACCAAGATCCGCTTTGCTCAGGAGTTCGCTGCGGGTCAGCTGCTCCTCACGGGCAACACAGTCGACTTGGGCCAGAAGCTGGTCGGGTAAGGAAACCATCACGTTCGTCGCCATCACGCACCTCGTGCTGAGCATCATGGCCCTATTATACCCAAAAGCCATGCTCAATCAAGCCAGAACACCCGTGAGCTGCCATTCCCGACCCCGCCGCGTGAGCGCAAACCACAGCGGGAGTCCATACAGCCTGCCACTCCAGCCTTGTCATTCCCGCGCAGGCGGGAATCCATGCAACCTGCCACTGCAGCCCTGTCGCTCCACCCCCACCGCCGCGAGGGTGAACTACGGCGGGAATCCACATCCTCCACTAATGGGCTCAGCACAGCAATCATGCGCCAGGCACTTTCCGGGCTGATTGGCTGAGCCATTTGCATTTTTCGGACAGCGGTGCTATAATTTCCCGGTCGTTGAGGGCGAGTAGCTCAGTTGGTCAGAGCGCATGTCTCACATACATGAGGTCGGAGGTTCAAGTCCTCTCTCGCCCACCTGAGTCCCCATAGGTCTGTTGTACGCCTAGTAATGGGGATGGCGGATGGGTCTGGGACTAGTTCCACTTTACCCGAGTCCCCGCAGTTGGATTCTCCAGAAATGAAGATGAGCTTTGTTTAAGATATTTCCCTCGTTGCCCCTGCTCTTCGTGCCTGTCTGATCGAGGCAGCAGAAACTGATTGCGATAACCGTTGATGTGGCAAAGAGTGTCTGCCTAAGCCTTTTGCCGTGGCTGCGT
>CAVOXA010000016.1:0-8875 GCA_963700285.1 uncultured Chloroflexia bacterium
TCCCGTGGCAGCTCTATCTGGAGATCATGCAGGTCGAGGAGCCCGGGAACCTGATTTGGATCAACGGCAACACGCTCAATCCGCCAGCCATCCCCCTGCGCGGCCGGCCCGATTTTGCCTCGGTCTGGACGGCAACAGAGATTCCCGTGCCATCGAGCTTGTTGAAGCCCGGCATCAACCTAATCGAGGTAAGGTCCAGCCCCCGGCCGAAAGTCTACCAGGACAACCGCGCCCGCTACGAAAGCCTGCAATTGCGCAACATACGGCTGGAATCTCAGTTCTGAGAGTATCCACGAGTTCTCATGAGGTACCAAGGTCAATACTGGCTCTATTAGCAACACAGTTGGTCAGGAATTCGTAACCTCGTCCGCTTGCTCATAGATACCGCGATCCGTTCCCAACCAGATCCTGCCAGATCGGTCTACAAGGATATAGTACACGCTGGTACCTTCTAGCCCCCATGGCTGCCAATGTGCTCCACTATCTGTACTACGGAAAAGGCCATGATGTTCTGTACCGGCATAGAGCGTCTGGCAATCGAGCGGGTCCAGAGCCAGGGCCGTCACTGTAGCACCCAGGCTTTCCGTGCCACGGGCTTCCCAAGTCTGCCCCTGATCGGTGCTGCAATAGACCCCAACCGTTGTTCCGGCGTATAGTGTGGCGGGATCAATGGGGTCCACAATCAGGGCAAAGGTCGTCAGAGCTCGGTCGGTCAGGGGATGGGCCTGCCAGCTCTGGCCGCCGTCCTTGCTCCCATACACACCTTCTACGGTGCCAGCATAGAGCACCCCCGGATCGCTTGGGTCCAGGGCAAAGGCGTGTACGGACAGGGTTTCCAACCCGCTGTGGATGGGCGCCCACGACCACCCGCCGTCGCGGCTGCGCAGAATGTTGTGCCCCCAACTGCCCGCATAGATCTGGTCCTCATCGTGGGGATCGATGACGATATTAAAGACAGAGACAGGGCCTATCTCTTCCTCCAGCCAACGCCACGTCCTGCCCCCATCTTCGCTCAGATAGATGCCGGCGCGCGTACCGGCATAGATGCGCGCTCCGGTTGAGGCTACTGCCATGGCCTGGACGAACACCTTACCCACGTCTCCGCTGATCAACTGCCAGGCCTTCCCAACGTCGATACTGCGGTAAACGCCGTCCAGCGTACCGGCGTAAAATATGCCCGGATCCACAGGATCTTGGACCAGGGCGGCGACCAGTGGCTGTCCAACCTCACCACTTGTCAGTGTCCAACTTTTGCCCCCATCGGCGGTCAGGTACAGCCCGTTGTGCCGGGTACCCAAAAATGCCAGGCCTTCTCCGCCAGGGCTGGTCACCAGGCTGGTGATGTCGGCGTGACGAAATGGGTCACCCACAGAGAGCCAGGACTTGGCTCCGTCTGCGCTTTCCCATAGTTCTCCGCCTTTGCTACCCAGGTACACGCGCCCAGTCAGATCCGTTTCTGCGGCAAAGGAAAGGCCCTGGAGGTCCGTCGGGCCCACCATTTCCCAGCCAGCGCCGCCGCCCCGGCTGAGATAGAGGTTCCCGTCACCCAGCGCGTAGAGATGGCCATCTTTTATTGCACTCAGGATCGACACGTTTGCCGGCGCCTGCTCCCAGGCCGTCGCAAGCCAATCCTTCCCCCCATCGTTGCTGGCCCACAGCCCCCGTCCTGCAGTCCCGGCAAATACGGTCCCATCGGCGGCAATGGCCAGGCTCAAAACTGTGATCTGGCCATCGCCCATCTTGCCAGCCAGCCAGGTCCGCCCCCCATCGTCACTGTGCCACGCGCCCATTGCCTCCCCACCAGCGTAGAGTGAGCGCCCGTCTGGCGCTGTGACCAAGGCGTAGATAGGCACCCGAGGCACGTCACGCATGGAAACCCAAAGCCGACCTCCGTCACTCGTGTAGAAGCCACCAGCCATCGTGCCAGCCCAGGCTACATCTGGATCAGCAGGATGTACTGCTACAGACAGCGGCGATAGCTGCCCTAAGCCGGCACCTATCGCCTGCCACGTACCTCCGCCATCCGTAGAACGGTATAGCCCTCCAGGCTCGTAGGTTGCCAGATAGACCACATTTGTGTCAGATGGCGCGACGGCCACGGTTACCACTCCAACCTGTGAAGGGATCCCGTGACTGGCTGGCAGCCAGATCTCTGCCTGGCTCTGCCACTGCCAACCCACGCCCACGGCATGGTAGTCCTCGCCATACTCACTGCGGAACATAGCCCTGGCCCCGTCCCCAGTACAGTGGCTGGGTGCCACCTGCTCCACGCCCACCCGCCGAAACTCGCCAATAATGCGTTGAATGCACTTCCGGTTAGCCTCTCCCAGGTGAAACCCACCCACAACCAGATGGATCTCGTCCCCACCGATCTTTTTTGCCTGGGCCACCATTCTGTCCACGCCCGGATGGGCGCAGCCGGTCAATACAACCAGCCCCTGTGCCGTTCGCGCTACCAGGGCCTGCTCAACGGGGTCGGCACCCATCTGCCCGGTGGTCCACAGGCCAGGCAAAATCTCCAGTGGATCATCGACTTCAACCACGCTCGCGCCGGCGGAGCGCGCTTGGTTTTTGATACTGGCTGGAAAGGCATGAGGGACATAGACAACGACCCGGGGATTCGCGGACAGAATCGCCGCCAAACCACCGGTGTGGTCGCCGTGGTTGTGAGAGAGGACTACAGAGTCGATGGCCTGCGGATCCAGACCCAGCGCAGCCATATTGCCCAGGAGCACTGCACCTCTGGCGCCAGTGTCAAAGAGCACAACATTGCCCCCATATTCTACCCAGGCCGCAAAGCCCCACCCAGTCTGCAAGTGGTGGTCCAAAGGATTGTTGTCAAAGACGACATTGATGGTCACCTTCTCACCTCCCTTGGGAGATGTAGAAAAGATGGACGCGCTTGGATAAGGGACAGCAGTCGCAGGCGTCGCGTCGGTTGGCTCAGACAGAGTGCTGGGCGCAGGAACATGAGCTTGGGTTGCCGTCGCGCTGGCTGGTTCAGAAGGAGTAGTAGGCGAGGGGATGTGGTCATACGTTGTCGTCGGTGACAGCGCAAGGTTTTCGGGCGATTCCGTTGCAGGAAGCGTACAGCTCGCAACCAACCAAACCACCAACATCAACCCCACCAGGGCGACGGCGTAGGCTCCGCAATCCGGCATTCTGTTCACTTGGTTCCCCTCAGCGAAGGCGCTGCCAGTCAAGCAAGTAGCGCCTGGTTCCCAGACAATTGAAATGTACCAGCAAAGCCTGTGTCCTTACCCGGGTGACTTTTGGTCAAGCCTCCAAATGCTTTCGTATCTCCGCCCACACTTGTTGCAGCGCCCTGGCCATAGCGCCCTCAGGTTGGTAGTCCGTCACTGCTGGCCCTGAACCATCGCCTCCGTGACAACCGTACAAAAAAGTGTGTTCCTCCAACTTGGTCGGCGCCAACACCAACTCCAGGTTGGCAGCGTCCGCATCGGCGTCGGCCAGCACGATCCGCATTTCTTGCGATGCAAGGTGGGTCAATGCCGCTGCCACCGAGGTTTTGCCGGTACTTCCGTTGCCACTGAGAATCACCAATTGATTCAATGCGCCTGCTTCTTTGACATTTCGCCTCGATCTCCCTATAATGTGTACATCATGGAAGAGGAGATTCTGGATTACCGCGACCAGCTCCTGGCCTATCTTTCTCACTCCCGTCGTGCCCTAGAGTCCGCGCCATTGAGCCTGGAACATGGATTCTACGACACAGCCGTCAACCGTGCCTACTATGCCATGTTCTACGCCACCAGCGGGTTGTTGCTGACGAAAAACATCACCCGCAGCAAGCACTCTGGCACTATCTCTGCCTTCCGTGAGCATTCTGTCAAAACAGGACTTATCGAAGTCGAGTACAGCGATCTCTACGGTGATGTCATGGATGCCCGGGTTGACAGCGACTATGACGTGTCCTTCGAGTCGGACCTGACAACAGCACAAGAACGAATAGAGGACGCTCACCGGTTTTTGCACCGCGTAGCAAAGTACCTCCTCGATATTGAAGGTATTCATTGATGAGTGAAAAGTCGATTCTCTCAGCTCGCGAGCAAGAAGCGATTGATACCTTTGTTGCGCGGCTATATTTGCATTGCGGTGACAGTGTACGCTCTGTGTTCCTTTTCGGCTCCAAGGCCAGGGGTGATGCGGGGCCCGATTCGGATGTGGACATCCTAGTGAGACTAGCGAACGATGACCCATATCTCCGCTCAGAAGTCCGACGCTTGGCGGCGCGGGTCTCATTCGAGTACGATTTACTTCTGTCAGTCCGTGTCGTAAGTCACTCTCACTGGATCAGACTATCCCGCCACCGTTTTCCCCTGTATCAGTCCGTCGAAGCTGAGGGCATCGATCTCACCCCCATACAGGCTTGAAGGTTCTGGCCTCAGCTAACCTCCGGACCTGCTCCACGATTCCCTGATAGAGACTTTGGAATCCAGCTTAATACTCAGGCATCACCTCAACCAGAGCTTTCCCCTCCGAGATAGCCTCAGCGATCCGCCGGTCCAGCGGGATGCGCATCAGGATGGGCATGCCCTCAGAGGCACAATTCTCATCCACGCCAGTATCACCAATGCCATCCCGGTTGACGACCACGCCCACCGGCAGGCCCAGTTCGCCGCGGGCCACCTGCACGGCCAGCCGCAGGTCGTGCAGACCAAAGGGCGTCGGCTCGGTGACGAGCAGCACAAAGTCGGCGCCGCGCATCGTCTCCACCACGGGGCAAGAAGTGCCGGGCGGCGCATCCAGGATGGGTGACCCCTTCGCTCCTCTCGCGTCCCTCCAGGTGCTTACCCTTGAGCTGGCGGATGATCGGCCCCGCCATGGCCTGACCCACATCCATTGTGCCCTGACCAAATGCGAGCCGGCCGGCTTGTCCCGATTCCAGAGTCCCCATGACATTGAGAACCTCGTGTATAGCGTCCTCTGGATAGTTGAATGTGCAGCTACCACAACCGTGGCACAACTCGGGAAAGATGAGAACTTTATCGCCTACCACAGCGATAGCGTGCCAGACGCACACCTCGGCGCAGCGACCACAGAAGGTGCACCGGCCAGAGTCCACATCGGGAACCAAGATACCGACCTCTTGGCGCTCGTCCAAGACTGGCTTTAGCAAAAGGGCAGCATTGGGCTCCTCCACTTCGCAGTCCAAGAACAATGGATCCGCTGGATCTCGCTCCTTTGTCGTCAAGGCCAGCGCCAGGCTGGTGGCCACGGTCGTCTTGCCCGTACCCCCCTTGCCGCTAGCAATGGCGATGATCATGTCAGGTGTTCCAGCTTGCCTTCGACATCCTCCAACTGCTGGCGGAGCATTTCGGCCTCCTCACGCAGCCGGCCCAGTTCATCCTGCTCGTATTCGCCTTCGGCGGGCAGGTCGCCATGCCCGTGCTCTTGGCTCTCTTTGCAGGGCGCGGCGCCCTTGAGCTGCCCGCCCAGGTAGCGTTCCACCGACTGCCGCACCGTACCGTAGGCCCCAGTCACACCCTCCATGCCGAACTGCTGGAAGAACATGATGGCCCGGCCGCCCATGCCCCCGGTGAGCATCACGTTCGCCTCAAGGCTGTGGATGAATGCTGGTACCTGCCCCGGTTGGTGTTGTGCATAGTAGGGATTGTCCACCCCACTCACATCTTGAACATCGTGATCGGCCAGGTCAACCAGGACAAAGCAAGGGCAGCGCCCAAAGTGGGGACTGACTATGCTGTCCAGGCCATTCTTGCTTTCGGCAGAAACTGCAATCCGCATTACCCTATTCTCCTGGTATTATAGATTTTGTGGGTGGTTGACACCACCACCATTTGTGATAAGGTATCTCCGCCCCACCATGTGGCGAGGCCGGAGCCCGTTGAATAAAGCGGGAGACGCACAGGGTGTCTGTCCCGTTCCGGCCTTAGCAGCGGGGACACCCATTTGGAGGTACCAGCTATGAGCCGAAAGAAACGTACTCACCTGCGGGGTGAGCGAGGACAAGCCTTTGCCAACAAGATTCGAGGCATACCCTTGGAGCAGATCCTGTGCGTCTCCCTGGACATCCACAAGTACTTTCACGTCGTGATGATCCACAATGCCTTGGGCGAGATCGTGACGCCGACGTTCGAGATCGACATTTTCCAGACCGGATTTGACCGTCTGTGCCAGGCCATCGACAGGGCGGTGACCAGACGAATGCCAAGGTTGTTTTGATTGGCATGGAGCCGACCAGGCATTACTTTGAGAACCTGGCCCGACATCTGAACAACAGACCTCAGCCCGTGACGCTGATCAACAGCTTCGCTGTCAAAGGAACCGAGACCAGCAGATGATGCATCACGAGAAGGATGACGAGATCGATACCGCGGCCATTGGCGACCTGCTGCGGCGCGGCGAGGGCACTCCTTTCCGCCCGTCAGTGGCATCTACCTGGAAATGCAGCAACTGGATCGGGTTCGACACAGCAAGGTCAAGATGCGGACTGCGTTGAAGAATCAGATCATCGGTCACCTGGATCGCATCTTCCCGGGCTTGGTGATCATCGGCGATGCGGCCAAAGAACGCTACCAGCCGATGTTTGCCACCAACTTCTGGTCGTGCCAGACTATGCAGCACCTGATTCGTGTCTGTCCTGACCCGCGCCAGTTGGCAGCGATGCCACCCAAGACCTGAGAAGTGCTTTCCACGCGCAAGACTCTGCCATGGGTCCCAAGACAGCCGCTAAAATCATCACCTATGCCCAGAAAGTGTTGCTGCCTGATCCCGAATTGATCGCCATTCGCAGCGAACTCTTGACCCATGATCTCGCCTTGCTGGAGGATGTCCAAAACCACATCACCCAACTGGAGGATCGGTTGCACGCCTTATTGCAAGACGCCCTATTGGGTTTGGACCAAACTCAAGGGTCTTAGCCTCACCCAGGTCGCCAGTCTGGCCGCCGCTATCGGCGTCCCAGCCAATTACACCTATGCGGCCCAAGTCTTTCGTCGCAGTGGCCTGGTTTGTGGCCGCAACGACTCCGGCACTCGCCAGCACAAAGGCAAGGGCAAGCGGGTTGTCAGGAACTGGCGACGTATACCTGCGTCGTAACTTGATGAAAGCCATCATCTCTTTGCTTCTTCACCAACCTGTCTTGACCGATTACTTCAAAGAACTCAAACGTACCAAGCATGCCGGCGTCGCTCGCGTGGCCACCGCCCGCCGTGCCATGGGCATCTTGTGGGCCATGCAGCGCGATCAGCATTCACAGACCTTGGTGCTCAAGAAAGGGCCCAGATGTAGACCACTAACTCAACGTTGCGTCGCGGATCAACTCCGCTCGCGTGAACCCGACAACTGAACCGTTGTCATGGGCAATGCACCAGGCAGATCGGGGGTCGGCCGACTTCTCCTTGAGGATAACCAGACCCTCGTCCTTAAGCCTGGACCGCCCCCGTTCCGTGGCGTTGAAACTCTGGATAACGTAAGGTGAGCCCCTGCCTTCGGTACGCTCGAATACCAGGATAGGGATAACAGTGCCCGTTGATTGGCCGCTGGCAAATTGTGCCTGCTTCTGTTCAGTTGTTTGGTATCACTCGTCCGGCTCATATCTGGCCTGCTATTTCGAAAAGCCTGTCTTTTGCGAGCTATGCTCGTGCACCTTTTCGGCATTCATTGGGAAAGGATTTGACTTCATGATAGTATGCTTTTTCGTCTATTTCGCGTCTTTCGCTCATCTCGTGTCAGTCGCGTTCAAGTTTGTCGATTTGCTCCATGGTCTCGGCCAATTGCTGGCGCAGGCTCTTGAGTGTACCGCGTAGCTCCGCCAATTCAGCCTCCCGTTGGAGGTCGGGTTGGGATTGTTGGGTCGTGGCCGTCCCGTGACTGCCGCCGCGCATACCAGCGTGGGTCGCTACATTGGCCCCTCCCACCGGCTCGAGCTGGCCCGCACTGAAGGCATTGATAGCCTGGCTGACCAGTCCCTCTGAAACCAGATAACCTGGCACGCCTGCTGCCTGCAGCACGTCAGAAGCATTGGGCCCCAAGTTGCCCGTGATCACCGCCTGGGCGCCCTGGTTCACGATGAACTGGGCGGCATAGATGCCCGCGCCCCCGCCCTCACTCATGGCCGGATTGGGCATGGCCTCGTAGGCCATGGTCTCTGTATCTACAAACAGAAAAGTCGGGCACCGGCCAAAGACCGGACTGGCCTGCGCATCGAGCCCCTCTCCCTGCGAAGAAACTGCGATCCTCATTTGCCAGATCTCCTGTCTGTAGCTGTCATGTTCGAGCTAGCTTCAGAGGCGATGGTTCTCCCATCGCCCCAGAAGCTCCGTCTACCCCTGGGTGGATGGGGAAAGTGGGGGCGGGCGATTCTCTCTCACAGACATGGCCCGCCCCTGCGCCGCCCCCGGTACGCATCCAGTTTGCAGATGCGCCTATTCCCGGCTGAGTTCGTCCATCCGTTCACTGATGGCATCAAGCTGTTCCTTCAGCCACGCCGCCTCATCTTTGAGTACCCCAACTTCCTGCTCTCGGGACGGGTACTGGTTTCGAGCATCATCGACGGGACCGTGCGTCCAAGCTGGCGGAACGTCCCAGCCTGAGGCTCTCGGGCCCCGCGCCCAGCGCGGCAGCCCCGTGGCATAGTACCGGTGCCGCCACCCTCTGCCACCGCCACCCTGCCCTCTTCCCGCGCGAGCAGGGGGAGCCCAGTTGCCGCCCCTGCGGCCACCTCGACTGTAGAATCTGCGGCCCGGAGCGCGGTTGGCCCAGCCTGGTGCATCGTAGCCACTGCAGTAGCCCATGCCCCGGCCGCTCCTAGAACCCGCACCCACGGGTCCAGTTCCATCTCCTGCTGGCATCTGCATCACCTCCTTCCCTTTTTGGATGTTGGATACCA
>CAVOXA010000017.1:0-11610 GCA_963700285.1 uncultured Chloroflexia bacterium
TTTCAGGGGCAGACATGGCCGCCCCTGATATGACAATGGATCAGATGTTCAGGTTGAGACTGGGCAGGTTTTTCCGGTGTGATTTGACTTCTCCGGAATGCTGCTCTATAATGGGCTTGTCCAACTTCCACATAGATCTTGTAATCAGGCAGACTCGATCCAGGGCGCCAAAGAGGCCTGCAAGAATGGCTCCCCGTATGTTCAATGGTTAGCATGCCTGGTATCACTGGCTGGATGATTTGCACTGATCCATTCGCCTGAGTTGATTTTGTGGCGAAGGCTTTTTCCCCGCACCCGCGCAGCGGGTGAACTGATCAAGGGCTGTTTAAGGCACGCATGTTCGCGGAGGTGCAAGTATGGAGCTGCAAATAGACATACCCCAAGATCAAATCGCCGAGTTCTGTCGGCGGAATCATATCCGGCGTCTGGCGGTTTTTGGTTCAGCCCTACGCCCCGATTTTGATGAGAGCAGTGACATTGATATCCTGGTCGAGTTCGAACCGCATCAAACCCCCGGCCTTTTCGGGCTCGCGCGAATGGAACGAGGGTTGTCGGCACTGTTTGGGGAACGAAAGGTCGATCTGCGCACGCCGGAAGATCTAAGTCGGTATTTTCGTCAACAGGTACTGCAAGAGGCAGAGGTACAGTATGCACAAGGATGATGCCATCCGGTTGCGACATATGCTGGATGCCGCGCAAGAGGCCATCGAGTTCGCGCAAGGCCACACTCGCGCCGACCTGGACGGCGACCGAAAACTGGTACTGGCGCTGGTGAAGGATATCGAGATCATCGGTGAGGCGGCTTACCAGGTCTCCCAAACCGCCCGGGAACAACAGTCCGCGATTCCCTGGGACGATATCATCGGGATGCGTCACCGGCTGGTTCATGCCTATTTTGACATCAACCTGGACATCCTCTGGCGCACCGTGCAAGATGATCTTCCTCATCTGCTCCAAGAATTGCAGGAAATCCTTGGAGAGGGGTAGGCATTGGCAAGAGAAAGACGGACCACAGCGGACTCGGCCGTGAGTGAGCTCCGTTGAATATACCACAAGGGCGGACCGGCCCCGGGTACACGAACAGAGTTCGCGGATCCGCCACGAGGTAGCGTGGGGCATGGTATAGTCGATCACCAGCATCGGCACCTTGAAGGCCATGCTACGCTCGCACCTGCCGAAAAAGGGTCCATACTCCATCTGCAGCCATGGGCTGGACGGTTTCGGCACGGAAACCAGCCACATCATCGAGGTTCGAGCGGGGTACGTAGCCTGGTCGCACCTGACCGGTTACCCGTGCGAGAATGATTACCAGACGGTGCGGCTGTTTGAAGGGTCGTGACTGTCTGCATCACCCTCCTTGCCCTGTCCGAAGCTCCAAGCAGCTCCGTGACCTGCAAAAGGGAGCGAACCGGTCTGGGAGATCGCCCACCCGGCAGTCAAGTAGCACGGTGAGGTGTCATGGTCACGGCCCAAAGGCAACTCGCCTGTTTCCCCAGCCACCCGTATCAGATGCCCGCCACCCTGGCCACTCTTTGCATGGTGCTCAGTGGCTGGTTCCCTATCGAGCCTGCCGCAGGATGATGGGCAGGTAGATCTCCGAGGTGGTGTCCTCGGCTGGGCTCTCGGCGGGCAGCTTGATTGTCACCGCTGGCCGTACCTCACACGCTGGCAGGACCTGCTCCACTGCGGTGCCCCGCTGGCCGATGGCCTCCAGTTTGAGCTGAACCCCCTCACAATCCTGCACGGGCAGGTTGAGGGACCAATAGCCGTAGCCGTCCACTACCGTCGACAAGGGCTTCGACTCGTTGCCGCCCTCGTCTACAATCCAGGCTCGCACCAACGAGCCCACAGCCGGCGCGCCCTCGGAGAGCTCCATCTCTCCGTAGGCCAGGTAGGGCACCGGCGGGCGGGTCGTGGCGTTGGTCGCCACCTGGTACTGCGCCCCACCGTTGTCGTCCACCGTCTCGCCCGAGTGCACGCGGAAATGGACGGTGGTCTCTGGGGTCAGGCCGGTGAGGGTCACGTGGTGCACCTGCGAGATGGCCCCCTCGCCCCGGTCATCATGGGTGGCCTGTCCCAGATCCTTGGTCTCCCCATACTCCATCCACCCCGTGCTCGGCCGGTCCGTCTCCCAGGTTACGCTAAAGGCGACGTCACGGCGATTCGCGACTTGGATGTCAGAGATGACCGGGTCGGCCACCAGCGCCAGGGCCTCTGGCCCTGACGGCGCAGGCCAGCCTGGTGCCTGTGCCTGCGCCGCACCCTCTCCAGGCGCATAGGTGATGGCGTTGGCACACTTGACAAAGTAGCCCTCGTCGTTTCTCAGTTCCCAGCCTGGGCCTGTACCGATGGCATGCCCGTCCCACCAGCCATCCTGCCAGCGGTGCACCTCGGTGCAGCCGCCGCCCTGCCCTGCCGCATCCTGCAACAGGTCTTCAGCCGTCATTGGACCTGGGATCACGGGCAGGCCAATGAGCGTCCAGATGGGGTCAAGGTCCACAGGCACTGGATCTGCCGGCCGTTGCCCGACCTGTGACCACGTGCTCGCGGCATCACATTGGACAAAGTACCCCTGTCCCAGCGTTAAGGGGAAGTCGTTGAAGGGCTGGCCTCTAGCATGCCCCTCCCAGGCATCCACATCACCCAGCCAGCGGTAAGCGGCTACCGCACTACCACCCTGGCTCGTTATCTCGTCCAGTGCCTCCTCCACGTCCAGTTGTGGTTCCAGGGGTAAGGAGAGCAAATTGAAGCCGGTGGCCAGCATCTGCCCGTGGGGTACCATCACCATCACGCTGGCCAGGTTGTTGGCTCGCGTTGTCTCGGTCAGCGTCCAGCCGGGATCCACGCCCAGATAGATGGTGTGGCTCCCCAGCTCAGGTTTATCCCATGTCGTCGTGAAGGTCTCTGAGCCCGCCGGATCTAGCCCCGCCAACTCCAGCGCCACGAGCCGCTGCGTATCGGTGAACGGCTCATCGGCCCAAACCTCCACCGGTACCGGTTCAGACGCCACGCTGCCAACATTGTACACCGTCCCGGTGATCACCACCCGGCCGTCAGCCATCTCTGCCGCCCACAGGTAGTAGGGACTGACCGCCAGGTCAGGCAGAACTTCTACCGTCAGATCCACGTGGTTGTCGTCCGTGTACACCTCGGAGAAGTCTAGCTGCCCCGTGTTGACCGAAGCGACCAGTGGGTACTCGCCCTCGGCCAGAGGGCCATGGTCCCAGGGGGTGGTCTGGGTGATCGCCTCCCCTGCCGCCAGCGGGGGCAGCGTGTCGGTCACGGCCAGCGTGCCTGCCAGGGAGCCCCAGTAGACCTCCAACGTCGTAGACGGCGTTTCCGTCGTGCCCACGTTGCGAACCTGGCTGATAAGGCCCACTTGGCTGCCGCCCCAGTAATCCACAGCCGTCCCCGCCAGCATCAGGTCCGGCCCAAAGGCGGCCAGCGTAGCCGTGTTGTCGTTCTCATCCCACTCGACGATCGCGCCCTCCGGGTCGGCCACGGCGTAGAGGAGACGCGCACCACCCGTGGTGGGCAGATCGTAGGTCGTGGTCAACGTCCTCGTAAAGCCAGCGGCCAACGGCGGCGCCAGGCTACTGGTCCCGATGGGTACCCCGCCACCGGTCGGGTCGCCGTCGTAGAAGGTCACCGCCACCCCGCCGGCTGCCAGGTCGCCAGTGTTGCGCACCGTGGCGCTCAGCACCACGCTGCTCCCTGGCAGCGGATGGCTGTCGGACACGGCCAGGTCGCCGTCGGCCAGGGTCAGGTTGCGGGTGAACACGTGGGACAGGGTGATCAGGTCGGTCTGGCCCTCCGTGGGCAGGGTGTAGGTCACGACCTCGCCCGTGCCCGAGATGGTCGTCGTGTGCTGGATGTCGCTGATGGCCGTGGCCGCGTAACCCATGAGCAGCCGGCCGGTCGCATCCAGAGTTGGGGCCGGATAGCCCTCACTGGCCCGGTCAGCCGTGAGCTGCACAGGACGACCCCATAGGTTGTGAGCCTGGTCGTAGAAGGCCACGTACAGGTCCCGCTGAATCGCCTGGGCAGTGAACACCGCAGCGATATTGCCGCTGCCATCCTGCACGACGCGGAACTCGTCCACGCCGCCCACCTCGGCGGGCAGGGCCAGCACGACTGTCGCCGCCGTGTCAAGATTCTGCAGGCGCAGTTCGTCACCAGCCAGCCAGACCAGCAGTGGTTCATTCGCACTGCTGTAGATCACCTGGGGGTTGCGGTGACCCAGGGCATCATCGGTGCGCTGCACCGGCGGCGCCCAGACGCTGCCGTCCCAGGCGCTGGTCAGCAGTTGCAGGCTGGGTGTGAGCCAGCCGCTGGGCGTGATCTCCTGGGTGTAGGCGATGAGCGCCTGGCCGTCGCCGTAGCCTGCAGCCAAGTCTACCACACCGGGGATACCTAAACCAGCAGGCTCAGGCGCGCTCCAGGCGCCGTCGTAGAAGGCGGCCAGGATACTGTCGGTATCGGCGATGGTCCCACCCAACAGCCCGGCTTCGTTCCGCCGCCACACGGCCAGCAGGTCGCCGTTCGTATTGGCCACGAGATGCGGCTTCGCATCCAGAACGGTGTTATTAGTCAGGTGTACCGCAGCAGACCAGACACCTAGCGTCGGATCGTAGACCGACATGACAATCTCCAACTTCTGGGTCGTGGTCACGTCCAGGGTAGCACTCACCGGTAGCGTAGCGTTCACCCGCTCCCAAACCGCGACAGCGCCCCCATCGCGGGCATAGGCAACCTGGGGTGCGCCATCAAGGAAGGTGTCGTCCGTCACCCCTTCTGGCACCGTCCATGCATCCCCGTCCCAGCGGCTGAAGTAGATCTCATGGGACTGGCCAACCGGCCTGGCTACATCGTCATGCACCCAGACTAGCAGGGCTTCGTCACTGCTCGGATCAACCGTCAGCGCAGGTTCAGAATAGGTGTACACGGAGCTGACCAAGAGACTGGTCACCGTGCTCCGCAAAGCCAGGCTCGGAGCTGCCAGCCTACTGGGCATCGAGGGGCTGAATGCCTGCGGACGCAGAACGGCAGCCTCGAACTTGGCGTAGTGGGGCGACTCGATGTGTTCGATCAGGCGCCAGGTACCCACCGCAGCGGACTGGGACGGCGAAACCGTGGAGAGGGCCAGGGACGGCTCGAACCATGTCTCCTCAAGCGAGGGGAATTCCAACACCGGTACCTTGAAGCCAAGGGCCTTCACTTCCATGGCCCCACCCCCCTTTAGCGTCAGACCATCGCACAGCAAGTTGGCATCGAGCCCTTCCTCCAACGCATTCCGCAGACACAGAAGGGTCGCATCAAGGTCGGCGCCATAGTTGCCTCGCACCTCCGCCACCTTGATGTCGGCCTTGAGCCCGAGTTCCGATCCCGTACCCAGGGTCAGGTCGAGCGTGTCAAAGCGGCGCTCCGGATGCAATAGGTAGACCAAATCGGCTCCAGCCCGCCCCTTAATCTTGAACCAGCCCATGGCAATGCGAGACACAAAGTTGGCCACTTTCTCCCCTACCACGGGAACAGCCTTGAGCGCAGGGGTCGGGTCTGGGATGCCGATTAAGTACAGCAATGCCAGCCACGAACGCTCCCATGACTTGCTCACCTCGATCTTTGCTCCTCCACCCACGGCCTCTGGTGTCAACACAAACATATCGAACTGAGCCTTGCCAAAGAGATAGAGATCGCCGCTGAACTCCGTTCCCAGAATTGACAAACCCTTGTGGCTGTATCCCGCAGCTCTACGGCGCTCGAATTCGCTGAGATACTTGGCTCCTGCTCTCAACTCAGCCGCGTCGGCGCCTTCGAGCGGTATCCTGAGCCGTGCATAGGCCTGCACGCCCTTGGTTTCAAACTTACCCACCGGTACATGGACTCGAGAGAGCAGGTCCTTGGGTGGGATCTTGAACCAGATGTCCACCGCCCATGGGTTGCGCGCGACCTCAAACTCAACGCCGAACTTGTCCGGGTCTTCCTCGGCACGACTCTCTGGCTGCTGTGTGCCAACTTGAGCGGCGGCATGGGCATCGCTCAGCAGGTCGACCAGCCAGTCCGACATATCCCACACAACTGGGGCATAGGCCTCCATCTGGGACGCTTCACCACTGGCATTGTAGGCCAGAATACTCAGTGTGTTTAGACCACTCTGTAAGTCGCGGCTCATATCCAGAGAGAATGTGGCCCCCTGAGTATCAGCAACCATGCTGTGTTCGGCCCCATTCAGGCTATAGACAACCCGTCCTGGTTGAGTGCCCCTCCAATCTACCGTGACGGCGATCTCGGTTCGGAATACCTCACCCATCAGGCTCTGAAGCGTCGGGTCACTGGTGGCTGGATACCAGCCAGAGAGAGGTAGACTCGAAGCGACTCCAGCAATCGAGATGAGTCCTTCATTCGCCGGCGGCGGTGACGGCTCGCCGCTCACGGGTGTGAAGGTCACATCGGTCGAGGTGGCAAAGATCTGGCCCGTGGTCAGATCTTCGGCGGTGATAACCGCTGTACTCGGCGTCGAGGAGCGAACTGTGGCGAGAAACAGGCCGCTGCTATTAACCACGCCGCTGACAGGGTCAAAAGCGTCGAGGCTGCCGCGGCTGGAAATGAGGCGCACGCGGTGACCGGCAGGTGCGTTGGAGAGGGTAGTGTTCGAAGAAGAGACTCCATCAGCAGGGACCGAAACGGGTGTGCCAGATAGTGTGGTTAGTCCGCCACCCAGAAACCAGAAGGGATCCTCATCCTGGCCAGGATCGTACGTCAGACGCGTTGGATTGCTCCCATCAGCGTCCATTCTGAATATGTCCCAGGCACCACCATCGCGCCTCGATTTGAACACAATCTGCCCACCATCCGGGGAAAAGACAGGCGACAGTTCGTCAGTGAAATCAGTCAGCCGTACGTCATTTCCTCCATCCAAATCCATCACAAAGATCGCACATGGGCCACCTTCCACCTGGTTGCGAGCAAAAACTATCCTGGCCCCATCCGGTGACCAGGATGGACACACGTCTATCAGCGTCCCATTCTCGGTAAGGCGCGTCGGGTTGGTGCCGTCTGCGTCAACAACATGGATCTCCCAGTCACCGTTTGAGGCGTGCCACTTTCCAGTGACGATTTTCGTGTTGTCTGGTGACCAGCGACTACCACAGAAGCCCCCTTGGTAACCAGATAGTAGTACTCTTGCTCCGGAACCATCGGCATTCATGATGCAGGTATCCCATCCACACGAATACAGGATCCTGCTATCATCGTGCGACCAGTCTGGGTGGGCGCAATTCCCACCTTCTGGGCAATGCGTCAACTGCCTGAGGTCACTGCCGTCGGTGTTCATTGTGTATACTTGACCGACTCCTGTCCTATTGGACTGGAACGCGATTCTCCCACCATCGTGCGAGAGCCTTGGGTGGCGGTTGTAGCTGGGATGATCTGTTAGCCTACGCACATTGGTACCATCGACATTCATCACAAAAAGGTCCAGCGGGTTCCCACCCCGATCGGAGCTGAACAGAATCTGGTCGCTGCCCGACATGACGGTGTCAAGATCGAATTGTGCAAACTGAGCAGCGACAGGCTCACTACCATAACGACCCTGATCTGTCACGGCCGGATCGAACCCATCCGGCTTGGTAGAGACCGGCATTGGTGTGGGCGTCGGGACAGGAGTCTCGAGCGGGTATTGGGACAGTGTCTGTTGGCGCCAGAAGGGTTCGTACAGACTATGCAGAGACAGTGTATGGCGAACCCTGGGTAGCTTGGATGGAGCGTGCTCCATGGAGCGAGGAGCGGTTGCTGAAGCCGCAGACACTGTCACAAAGACCGTCACCGCCGCAACCAGGATGAGATAGCGCAAGAGGCTTTTCCTAGCCATGATCTGCCTGCCCTTTCCAAAAGAAATCGGCCGCGCCCTTGCGGGTTTAGGGGCTACGGCGAGTTGTGAAACACACCAGGCAAGTACACCCCGCCTCGGTCCTTCTCGGACAACAACACCGTTGGGACCGGGTGCACGTCACATGCCGGCTGAGCCAATACCGCATCGCTACCCCGCTGGCTGATGGCCTCCAGCTTGAGCTGCAGGCCCTGACAATCCTGCACCGGCAGGTTCAGGGACCAATGCCCGTAACCGTCGACCAATGCCGAGATTGCCTCGGATTCCTTGCCCGCATCATCCACCAACCACGCCCGAACCAGCGTGCCTACTGCCGGCGAACCAGCGGCTGTCTCGACCCGGCCGTAAGCCAGGAAGGGTACAGGTGGCAGCGCAGTCTTCTTTGTCACAACCTCGTACAGCGCCCCACCGTTGTCATCCACACGCTCGCCCGAATGCACGCGGAAGTAGTAGGTCGTCTCGGGAGTAAGGCCAGTGAGAGTAACTTGGTGTACGCTGGAGGCGATTCCCTCGCCCTGATCATCGTGTACCACCAGACCTGACAGGTTTTGGAAACCTGTTAGGTCTTTTGCATACTCTACCCAGCCTGTGCTGGGCTGGTCGGTCCGCCAGGTGACGCTGAGGGCCACGTCGCGGCGGTTGGTGACCAGGAGGTCTTCGATGGTTGTGCACGTACCGGAATGCATGATCGGTGGCTGCTTGGGTTTGGCCCTAGACCGGAGTAGTTCCAGGGAGCTGGTCCTGCCAGGGACATACGTGAAGGAGTCGGTGCAACGCACAGCGTAGCCTTGGTCGCTGCGTATGTCGAACAGACCAAACAGCAGATCACGGACATGGCCCTCCCACCGACCGACCTGGGCATCCCAACGGTAGATTTCGGTACAGTCCCCGTCCTGGAGTGTGGCCTCGGTGAGCAGACGGCCAGCCGTCATGTACCCCGGAAGTTCGGGCACTCCCAGCAGGGTCCAGGTGGGATTCACTGCAACGGGGACCGGCTCAGCACGCGGGACACCAGCCCGGCGCCAGGTACTCGCTTTGGCATTTCTGACAAAGTAGGCCTGCCCCAGTTCGAGAGGAAAGTTGCTGAAGGGCTCTCCTTGAACATGGCATTCCCAGTCACTCGTCGGGCTCAACCAGCGGCACACTTGCAGGCCTTCCCCACCCTGAGACGTGATCTCTGCCAGCGCTACTTGGGCGTCAGGCAACGGCTCCAAAGGCCAGGTAATCAGGTTCCAATCCGGTACCAGTTCGATGCCGTGGGACATCTCGGCAGCAAGCTCGTAGGTGGCGTTGCAGCCAATGGCACTCCCAGGCGCGCCGCGCACCCGCAGGAAGTAGGTGCCATCCTCCTCTGGGCCCCATGTCAAGAGAGAGGATGCACCCCCGCCACTGTCATCGTCCGAGGCTAACAGCGTCAGTCCATCCACATCATAAACCTCGAGCAAGGTATCTACCCCTGGAGCCAAGTTGCTGGTCCGAACGGCAAAGTCATCGCCGGCGGAACCCCACAGCCAGAACCAGTCCTCATCCTGGGCAACATCAAACCTGTGGCTGACCGGAATGCCGTCCGCCTGAAGAAGAGATGCATGGCTGCGCAGGTCGTCGGGTTCGACCGTGTCCTCAGGGCAGAGGAGAGGAGCTTGCAGTTCGAAGCTCCCAGTCTGTGTGGTCTGAGCCGCCGCCTGTTGTTCGGCACTGTCCACGATCGTGTCCAAGGGTTGCCACGTACCGCTCGCCTCGTCCCAATGGTAGATGGTGAGCTCATGGGTATCCAGGTGCACGGTGGCCTCGCTGGTATAAGAGGCAGCAACAGTGACTGGTAGAGCAAAGTCCGCGTTGGGATGTAGCGCTTCCCTCCTGAGGTGCGAGCCCGCAGTCTCGTCTAGGATCCGCAGTCGCAGGGAGCTTCCCACCTGGTGCTGCTGCGCCACCGGCCCAGCAACCGCCGGCCCATCCCACATGTTCAGCGTCACCGTAGAGGCAAGAGCATCTGGGGGGACGGTTAGGTTCCAAGCCCTCCCAGGTGTGCGGGCAGTGCCGCCCTCAGGCCCCATCGATAGGCGGTAGGCGATGTCATACTTCCACAAGTAGGTGCTGGCGACCTCGGCAGGATCCGGCTCTGACCCGCATGCTCCATCGAGGTTCCACCCGAACGGGTCTACCGCCTCCGTGTAGCCCCCAACGTTCTCCTCCCAGCCCGGCTCTTCTCCCACGTCATGGTAAACCCCAAAGTGCAAGTGGATTCCGTTGGCATTCCCAGTCTTACCCATCACGCCGATCTTCTCTCTGGTGACCGAGACGCCCTCCCTGATTCTTCCCTCGACGGACGCCAAATGGCCATAAAAGGTCGCCCATCCGTTGCCGTGGTCTATGAGGACGGCATTCCCATAGCCCTTCTCAAAGATGTAGCAATTGGGCCAAGTGCTACAGACGTACTTGACCTCACCTGGTGCAGCGGCGTAGACGTCATGCGTGTCGCCAGGCCAGAAATCAATCCCGTTGTGGTTATCGTAGCAAGGTTTTCCATAGCAGTCGATCCCTTTCCCTTCGTTGCGAAAGTCCTCCGGATCGTCGTGAGTTCCGCAGTCAAACAACCTCATGCCAGCGTAGTCCTCGTTCGTGCTGTAGTTTGGCCTGTAATGGTCAAACCAGGAATCTACTATTCCCCCATCCCAGGTGTCCTTGATCAGCGTCTGAAACGTCTCCTCCGTCCCGTCATAGTCAATCGGCAGATCGAGGGTCACAGGGCCACCACCAGGGACGGTGACACGAAAGAACTGGAAATCTACAGGAATCTCAGTTGCCTCTACTTTGTATCCATTGGCAGCCAAGAGGCCGAACTCTGCATTGGTCAACGCAACATCGGAATACAAACCCAGCAAGGTCCAGGTCATTCCGTCCTGGCTGTAGTAGCCACTGTACGACGTTCCACTCTGCGAGATTCTTAGGTACAGCGTCCCTATGTCGGCCGGGACGGTATGGTGATGACTATGATAGAAATAGCCGTTTCTCTCAAGCGCAAAGACCACATCCGCTCCTCCCCATAGATTGTCCCAACTCCTGACAAGCTTTAGGTAGTTGTCACTGTCCTGGTAGATCAACAAGCCTCCCTGGTGGAACTCTTGCGCAACATTTATGCTGACTTTGGTGGTCACATCAAAATCCAGAGCAGGCATCGTTTGCAGTAGCCCATTCCTCAGATCATTATGACCCCCATACAGGTCACCCCGTTGCGTGATGATTCGCAAGAATCCTGGCCTCTCCGTCAGGCTCCAATGGGTTGGATCTTCACGGATCCAGGACCACTTTGAGTCAAGAGTCGATGAGTCGAAACCATCATCATGTGGAGACGGCGCAGCCGATGCGAAACCGTGAGTGCCGTCATCAATCTCATTTGCAGCTTGGGGTGAAGGTAAGGTGACCGCGGTATCAGGTACGCGGGCGGCAGTCACTTGCCTTTGGGCCACCAAAGACAGCATCGTACCCGATCTGGGAGTCATCAACAGCAACAGGACTACGAGCAAAGTTCCGGAGGGCAACAGCTTGCGATACATGATCCTTCCCCTTCTTTCGATGCACGGCAAGATTCCCACGACCGCCAAGTAGCGCCGACTGTCCGCATTCCCCCGCCTACACCAGCGTGCGACAAAGGTGGGCTATGTTTTGCCTAGTGGCCACGATCCAGAAAGATTCTGCACTGATGTTGAGCGGCAATGAACACA
>CAVOXA010000018.1:0-7463 GCA_963700285.1 uncultured Chloroflexia bacterium
TACACCTGCTCCCCGAAGATACTTAGAATCTACTTCATTTTTGGGGTTGTGTTTGCCTACGCGATGGAGTATGGTTGGTGGCAGGCGTTGGCCAAGGCCATCCAAACAGTGCCAGCCTGGATGTCAGAGTCCATCGCCAAGGCACCGGGAGTCTGTTCTGAACCTGGCTAGTACGCGGGGTGAAGGAATGACAAATAGCGGTCGAAGACTCGGTCTGCACCAGCCAGCGACCTATCGCATACGGGTCCAGGGACAACTGGATGAAAGTTGGTCGCCACGTCTGGGTGGAATGGCAATCGGTACAACAGTCACGCTGGAGCAAGGCCCGGTGACAACGCTGGAAGGGGTGTTGCTGGATCAGGCGGCCCTGGCAGGTGTATTGCACGTACTCCACAGCCTGTGCCTGCCGGTGATATCGGTCGAGCACATCCCGGTCGAGTCGTAAGAGAGAAGTGACACTCTTTCTATAAACCCATTTCGAGAAAGAACAGTGAAAGGAGCTAGAAAATGGCAACAATGGTCGTACTCGCGTTCAAGGATGAGACCAGCGCGGAGCAGATGCGCGACAAGCTGGTCGGGCTGCAAAAGCTACAGCTCATCAAACTGGCCGATGCCGCCGTCGTCGTTCGGCGGCAGGACGGCAAGGTCAAGGTCAAGCAGGCGGTCAGCCTGGTCGGGGCCGGCGCCCTGGGCGGGGCCTTCTGGGGCATGCTGATCGGCCTGCTCTTCTGGGCGCCGTGGTTGGGCCTGGCCATCGGCGCCGCCAGCGGCGCCCTGGGCGGCGCGCTGAGCGACTATGGCGTCGACGACAAGTTCATCAAAGAGGTGGGCAGCACCATCGAGCCCGGCCACTCGGCCCTGTTCCTGCTGGTGGAAAGCTGGACCGAGGACAAGGTGATGGACGAGGTCAAGGGCTTTGACGCCCAGGTGCTGCAGACGTCGCTGTCCAAGGAAGACGAGGCCAAGCTCAAGGCCGCCTTTGGCGCGGGAGAATAGGAAAGGATCGGGACTGGCGGTCCGCGGCGACGCCAAGACCGCCAGTCCCGCGAGAAGGAGCTACATCCATGAGAACTATCGCGAAAGTAGGCCTGCTCGGGCTTGTGTTGCTGGCCCTGATGGCGTGCCAACTGCTACCCGGACGGGGTGCCGGCGCCGATCTGGCCGGCACAAGCTGGGTGTTGAGCTCGCTCGGCGGCGACATGCCGCTGCCGGGCACGACCGTAACCCTTCAGTTTGACGCCGACGGCGCCGTGTCCGGGTCGGACGGCTGTAACCGGTTCCGCACCACCTTTTCCCAGCGTGGCGACAGGCTCACCTTCGACCAGCCCGGGGCTTCGACCATGATGGCCTGTCCTGAGCCGGTCATGGACCAGGCCACGGCCTTTATGGCCGCGCTCGCCGAGACCACGAGATTCACCGTCAGCGAAGAGGAACTGATCCTGCGCGACGGCAATGAGGACCTGGCGACCTTGGCGCCCGTTTCGCAGGACCTGGCCGATTCGGCGTGGGACGTGGTCTCGTACAACAACGGCCGGGAGGCCGTGGTGGGCGTGCTTCTTGGCACAGAGATCTCGGCCAACTTTGGCGCCGACGGCCAGGTGAGCGGCAACGCCGGCTGCAACCAGTACTTTGCCAGCTACTCGGTCGACGGCAACGCCATCGAGATCGGCCAGGCGGCCACGACCTTCATGTTCTGCGAAGAGCCCCCGGGCGTGATGGAGCAAGAGAGCGCGTACCTGGCTGCGCTCCAGAGCGCGGCGACCTATCGCATCGAGGGCGACATGCTGGAGATGCGCACAGCCGCCGACCAGATCGCCGTCATGATGACCCGCAAGAGCCGCCGTGGATCTGCCAGAGCCTCCATCGCTGCCCACTGCGCCCTGGGCCCGCGTGACTGCGCCGCAGGGCGTCAATATCCATGCAGGCCCGGGCGTCGACTATCCGGTGATCGGCTTTGCCCGCGACGGCGACGAGGGCGAGATCGTCGGCCGGGACGCCGACTGGCGCTGGTGGGCCGTCTCCCTGCCCTCTGCGCCGGATGGCGTCGGCTGGGTATCGGCGGACCTTGTGCTGGCCATGAACGTGGAAAACGTCCCGGTGATCGAGGCGCCGCCGCCGGACGTCGTGCCGACCCGAGTGCCGCCAACGGCTGTACCACCGTCTACGGCAACACCTCCCCCGCCTCCTACAGCAACGCCGCTCCCACCACCCACGGCGACGCCAACGCCCCTCCCACCACCCACGGCGACGCCAACACCCCTACCCCCACCCACGGCGACGCCCTCGGCGCAGATCTCGTTCTGGGCCGATCGGACGAACATCGAGCAGGGCCAGTGCACGGTACTCCGCTGGTCGGTGGAACACGTACAGGCCGTGTGGGTCTATCCGCAGGGTGAGCAATACCATCGTTTCCCCCGTACCGGCCAGGGTAGTGAGCAGGTCTGCCCGATCACGCACGACGACCTACGAGATGCGCGTTCTGCTGCGCGATGGTGCGACGACCTTCCGTGAGGTGACCATCAACGTGGCGGGTCCGCCGCCGACGGTAGCGCCATCGCCGGTGCCCGATCCCCTGGCAGGGAACGCGCTGGGATGTGATCAACTACAACAACGGCCGCGGAGCACTCGTCACGTTGATCGCCGACTCCTACATCACGCTCGATTTTGGCACCGATGGGCAGGTGAGCGGCAACGCCGGCTGCAACAACTACTTCACATCCTATCAGGTGAATGGCAACAACATCACGATCGGTGAGCCGGCCGCCACGTCTCTGTATTGCGCGGAACCGGAGGGTGTCATGGGCCAGGAGGCCGAGTTCCTGGTGGCCTTGGAGATGGCGGCCACCTTCCGGATTACGGGCAACACGCTGGAAATGCGAACGGCTGGTGATCAGATCGCCATCATCGCCGAGCGAGTGCCATAGGAGTCCGCGTCTGCGGGTTCTACGAATCCGTCCACTGCCGTCCGTGCGGTTCCGGCTCGACCGGACGTACGGACGGCAGAAAGGACATCCTGAACCATTGATGGAGGAAATGGTTGAAAAAGAAGCTTGGTAGCAGTTTCCTGATCTTGATCACGATGGTGCTGGTGTTGGGCGCGTGTGCCCCGGCGCCAGCACCGTCGACTATGCCGCCGCGCCCTACCGGAGGGGACGATGGCGACACCAACCTCTGCACCGACCGTCGAGCCGCAGGCGACCGCCGGTCCGGTCGACCTGCCCCCTGCTGTCGAGTACAACCTGGGCGAGGCGACCATCGTCCAGGAGCGCTTCCCCGAGGAGAGCCGCTTCCGGAACATGCCGGTGCGCTTGAACGGTCTCATCGCCGCGCCGTCCGGAGAAGGCGGGCCCTACCCCGTCGTCCTCATCCTGCACGGCAACCACCACGGCTGTCCGACGGACGAGATGGGCGTGGACCGCTGGCCGTGCGACCCCGAGGTGGAACAGCCCAATTACCGCGGCTTTGAGTATCTGGTGCGTGAGCTGGCCGCGCGGGGCTATGTGGCGCTGTCGATCAACATCAACGCCGAGAATACCTTCGGCTTTGGCGAGCCGGTGCCGGGCGAACGGCTGCAGCAGTTGGTCGACCTGCACCTGGGAGCCCTGGCCACGGCCGCAGCCGGCGGCAACAATGACTTTGGCGTGGAGCTGGCCGGCCGGGCCGACCTGCGGCGCCTGGCCCTGGTGGGTCACTCGCGCGGTGGCGAAGAGAGCCTGCGCCTGGCGCGCCAGCTACAGGATGAGGGTGGCGCCACGGCCAACCGGCCCTATGGGCCCGTAAGCGGTCTGCTGTTGCTCGCCTCGACCGCGACCGCGGTCGAGCCCACCGGCGGCTCCCCGGTACCGATGGCCATCGTTCTGCCCGCCTGTGACGGTGACGTCACTTCTCAGGAGGGGCAGCACTTCTACGAAGCGGCGCGGCTGGCCCCCCAGCAGACGCAATGGGCGACGTCGGCCTGGCTGGAGCGCGCCAACCACAATTACTTCAACCAGCTCCTGCCGGACGATCCCTTTGGCCGTGTGGGCCGACCGGACTGCGAGACGATCCTGGAGCCAGAGATGCAGCGCGGCTTTCTGGTCGACTATGCGGCCGATTTCCTGACCACGATCTGGAGCCAGGATCCAGAGGCGGTGCGCGAGGCAGCGGATCGCCTGGGCCTTGACGTCCAGGCCCCGGCGCCGGACGAGCTGTACGGTCTGCCGGCACGGGTGGCAACCCTGGCGGCCGCAGCCGACCGGCAGCCGTTGCTGGTGCCGGCCACGGCAGAAGAACTGACGACCAACCTGGTGGGTGGCGCTGTGACAGAGGAGGGCATCACGACCCACTTTTGCCCCGAAGGCCACTACACCCCGGCCATGATGCCCGGCAGCGAGCCGTGCCGCCGGATCACAGTGACGATACCGGGCCAGCCAGCGCTGGCGGTGTGTCTCCTGGGCCGAACCGGGCGCGGCGTGGCGCTTTGCGCTGCCGGCGGGCGACGGCGACCTGAGCGGCTACACGACGCTCAGCCTGCGCGCGGCTGTCGACCCGCTGTCACCGTTGAACGCCCGCGGCCAGTTCGCAGGCTCTTACCCTGCAGTTGACCGACCGCGCGGGCAATACGCGCCGCGGTGCCAACGCGGCCCGACGAGCCGGCCCTGGCATTCCCTGCCGGATTGGTGGAGGAAGACGACTTCTCCGGTGAGTTCTTCACCGGCCCGGTCCCCATGACCACCATCCGGTGGACGCTGAGTGATTTCGACGGGGTCGATCTGACCGACATCGGCGAGATTGCGCTGCTGTTTGATCAGACCCCCAGCGGCTCGCTCTTTCTAGGTGACCTGGAATGGGTGCGACCGTCGCAACCGTAGTGCCGTCCCCATGGGATGGCCCGTGTAGCCGGGACCTTCCTGGAGCCCGTGTGCGGTGTGCTGGGCCTCGCCATTCCGCTGGGCATCCTTATCTATTTGCTCCGACCAGGTGTCGAGCAGGGGTTCAAGCTGCGATAGGAGATGGACGATGAGTGATGAAGTGCCTCATTTTGACCGACCGGCGACTCAGGACACCCCGAGCCGCGGCCGTAGCCGGCATACTCTTCGCCCTGCTGCTGGGCACATCCCTCATCCTCATCCGGATCTCTATCCCGGCGGACCCGGCCGATGGCGGCAGGTGGCTGGAGGAGCGGGGCAGCACGGTTGCCCTGGCCTTGGGCCTGGCGCCCTTTGCCGGCATTGCTTTTCTGTGGTTCATCGGCGTGGTGCGCGACCGCATTGGGCATTTTGAGGACCGCTTCTTTTCGAGTGTCTACTTTGGCAGCGGCTTGCTGTATCTGGCCATGATGTTTGTCTCGGCGGCATTGGCCGGCAGCCTGCTGAGCACCTATGCCATCATACCGGCTCAGCTTGTCGACAGTGGTATCTATACGTTCGGCCGGGCCATCATGTGGCAGATTAGCAATGTCTATGCCATTCGCATGGCGGGCGTGTTCATGATCTCACTGGGCACCATCTGGGTCCGCACCCACACCATGCCGAGGTGGCTCGTCTTCCTGACCTATGGATTGGCACTGGTTCTATTGGTGAGCATCGGCTACAGTCTGTGGGTGACACTGATCTTTCCGGGTTGGGTGCTGATCATCAGCGTCTACATTCTGGCCTTGAATCTGCGCAGCAGGGCACAGAGGACGGCCTAGCCATCACGCTCGAGTAAAGAGCGAGCGCCTTATCGACAACAACTATCTGGGAGGATGCACTGCCGGCCTTCCACCTCTGCAGCCTCTGGTAGGTAGAGCGGCTAAAGGGGCAGACCGCGATGCACACCGAGCAGCCATAGTAGTCGCTGAAATAGGGAAAGCAGCGCTCGTTGCTGACATAGGTGATCTGGCCGTTCTCGTGCCGCTGTGGCTCGGGCATGATGGCCTCCACCGGGCACTTGCGGACGCAGATCTGGCACGCGGCGCAGTACTCCTCCACCCACCGGTGCTCGTTCTGCGTGCTGAAGGGCAGATTCTCGATGCTGGTGAATATCGCCGCCAGGCGCACTCGCGGGCCGTGCTCCGGGGTGACGATCATGCCGTTGGCGCCCATCCAGCCCAGCCCGGCCATCTGCGCCAGGGGTGGATAGAGGGCCAGGCCCATGAGCGGATGGCCGGCGTGGGCCGAATAGCCCCGCTTGCGCAGATAGTCGGCCCCCTTGTTGGCGATCCGGCCCAGGTCTCGATAGATCTCCAGCACGGCCTCCAGCCCATCCTGGCTGGGCGCGGTTTCGATGCGCGGCTTGTCCATCTCCATGGTCAGGACAATGGCATTGGTGTGCAGGATGGCCTTGTTCCGAAAGATCCAGCGCTCCGGCACCTGGGTATAGCCCACACTGCTGGCGCCGAGACCCAGCAGATAGGCTTCCAGGTCGGCGATCAGCTCCGGCGGCGCTTCGGTCTTGGGCTGGCCGGGTTCTTGCCCAGAGATCTGAGCGATTTCATCATGCCCAGCATCGGTGGGCCCCATGATCCTCATGCTCCTGGTGCCACCAGGACCGCCACTGCCGCGCTTGAGGCCCTCCTTCATGATCTCAAAGCGCACGGGCGAGTCCTCTGTCCAGCGGTGGGCGCCCGGCATCTCGGCGATCCGGTCGTTCTTGGCTGTCCATATCGATAGAAGCGGCTGCTCATCATCATCTCTCGCATTCTGTGCGAAAGGCTGTCTGGCCATTGGTCTTGTTCCCCCTGGCCTCTTCGAACTGACGTTACTTCGTCACAGCCTCAGTACCAGCTGTTCATACGGCACAAACCGTACACTTTCCACTAAAAGTGTTGCTTCTTCGGACTTCGCCTTCTAGCCGGATGGCCAATCCTGCGTAGAGAGAATTGCTCACAGGCCCCGGTGTATGACCTGGGCCATAAAGCCACCATACTCGTCGATACTCAGGTCCACTCTCCCCGCTATCTCCAACTTGGTGAACATCTGCTGGTAGCCGAGAAAGGAGGAAAACACCAACCAGGCCAACCGCTCGTGCCGCTTCTTTGTCAGGCACGTACTGGCTGATCCGTTCTTTGAGCGCGAGCTGGATGCCGATCACCTGGTTCTGGACGATTCGCTTTTCTTCGTCGGGCAGGGTGGCAAACTGCAGCATGATCCAGTTGATCCGGTCGGCTACCTTGGGGAATCTCTCAGCCATGTTCGCGCCCAACTTGACCAGGAACTCCTCCAGGCTGTCGGCCTGGGGCAGGTGCATCGACAAATCCGCCTCTTGGGTTGACCTGTGGATCACCTCGCGCAGGATGTGCTGCTTGCCATCCTCAAAGTGGTAGTAGAGGGCGGCTGTCGTACAGCCAGAAGCCTTGGCGATCTGCTTGATCGTCGTCGCCGCATAGCCTCGTTCCCGGAACAGCTCGCCAGCATTTTCGATAATCAGGTCTTGGAGAGAGTGTGCCTCGCTCATAGCGTCTCCTTACTTATCGATCAGTAAGAAGAGTATACCACAATCGT
>CAVOXA010000019.1:0-16170 GCA_963700285.1 uncultured Chloroflexia bacterium
CTAGCCAGGTTTGACTTTTCGCCCGCTTGCGGGTATCCTATATTTCGTCATGGCCGGTGTTCGGAAGGAACGACTGGATAACCTGCTCGTTGAGCAGGGATTGGCGGACAGCCAGGAGCAAGCCCAGCGGCTTATCATGGCCGGTCAGGTTGTCGCGGGCGATCAGGTGCTGGACAAACCAGGAAGACAGGTGCCCGCCAGTACCCGACTATCCGTACGGGCCGGTTTGCCCTACGCCAGCCGGGGCGGAATCAAGCTTGCCTCCGCGCTGGATACCTTTGCTCTTGACGTCAACGGCTGGACGGTGGCCGACGTGGGGGCTTCTACCGGCGGGTTCACGGATTGCCTGCTGCAGCGAGGAGCGGCCCGCGTATACGCCATTGACGTTGGCTATGGCCAGCTAGCCTGGAAGCTGCAGCAGGATCCACGTGTCGTGGTGATGGATCGCACCAACGCCCGCAACGTTGGGAGCCTACCCGAGCTTGTACAGATGGCGACGATCGATGTATCATTCATCTCTCTCAAATCGATCCTGCCCTCTGTGATGGGCTGGCTGCGGCCGGGCGGCCAGATCCTGGCCCTGATCAAACCCCAGTTCGAGGCAAAGCGCAGCCAGGTGGACAAGGGCGGCGTGGTCCGGGATCCGTCTGTCCATCAGGCCGTATTGGAAGGGATCACAACGTGGGCGGGTGGGCAGGGATTGGGGCTGTTGGGCCTGATCCGCTCACCCATCACCGGGCCAGCGGGCAACGTCGAGTTTCTGGCCCACTGGATGGCCGGCGGCAAAGCCGCAGTCCAGATTGCCCCACTCATCAGGGCCTGCATAACGCAAGCCGCTGAAGCACAGGTGGGCAGCGCGCCGGCCGAAGGGAGTAGCCGTGCCTAGCATATCGGCCCAGAGACGAAACCGGCTGCTCCTGTGGGCAGCCATGTTCCTGCTGGTCGGCGGCGTAATCTGGGCCGCGCGGGCAGTATTGCTGCCCTACATCATGGGCCTGGTGCTGGCCTATATCCTGCTGCCCCTGGTCAACTGGCTGGACCGCCACATGCCGGCCAGGCTACACACCTGGCGAATCGCACGACCACTGGCCATCGTCCTGACCTACCTACTGCTCTTTATCGTCATAGCTGGCATCGTCGCCTTTTTTGTGCCCCTGCTTATCGATCAGGTGAAGGTCTTGATCGAGAACTGGCCAGGCCTCGTCGACCGGATGCAGGACTATGGCGCGCGAGGATGGGGTTGGTACACAGAGAATATCCCCGCCGACTGGCAGTTGACGATTGAAACCAATCTGAGAAACCTGATTGACGATGCCCTGAATGCAATCCAGACCGGCCTGGTGGCCACCATCACGACCGTGTCCAGTACCATGAGTTTCTTTCTGGGCCTGGTTGTCATCCCCTTCTGGCTGTTCTATATCCTCCAGGACGAGAAGCAAGTCAAGCAGGGAGTGCTGGGGGCCTTTCCACAACAACTCCGCGATGACGTCCGGTGCATGGCCCGCCTGATCGACGACGTGCTCAGTGCCTATATCCGCGGCCAGTTGCTTCTGGTTCTCTTTGTGGGGGGGATGGCGACCATTGCCCTGACGATCATCGGCGTGCCCTTTGCCCTGGTCCTGGGCCTCGTGGCTGGCATCTTTGAGGTGCTGCCCTACGTGGGACCCATCCTGGGGGCCATCCCGGCCGTCGTCGTCGCCCTCCTGGCCGACCCGGTATCGGCCCTATGGGTGGTGGGAGCCTTTGTTGTCATCCAGCAGGTAGAGAACCTGGTCCTGGTACCCCGTATCTCGGGCAAAAGCGTCAAACTCCATCCGGCGCTGGTGATGGTGTCCCTTGTCATCGGCAACGAACTGGCCGGATTGCTGGGCATGCTGGTTGCCGTGCCGGTGACGGCCGTGATCCGCGACGTCTTCAAATACCTCTACCTGCGGTTCCTGGACGAGCCCCTGGATCCTGACGAAGCCCTGACCAGCATCCGGGCTGGCCAGGACGTTCAGATGGGCGTATGAGCGTGACCTCCCAGAAAAGGGCGGGTGCGGAACACCTGCACCCCGGCTTTGGTGCGGTGCTCGTCATCCTGCTGGCGGTATTCGTGGTGGCACCGCTGACCTACCCCGGCTTTTTCCAGGCGCAAAGCGGCTTCCTGCCAGCCTTCAACGTCGAGCATCTTTCCGACGCGCCGAATTGGGGACGGATCCCTGATCTCCTGCGCGGTGAAGGCAAGCTGCCATACCTGCTGGCCTGGCCCTTCTTCCTGGGTTCAGGCGGAGGCGTAGCGGCGATAAAGTGGGGCTACGGCCTGGCTTTCGTGCTGGGGGCGCTGGCCGCCTATGCCTGGACGCGCCACTGGCTGGGTACGCGGGGTGGCCTGCTGGCTGCCATTGTCTACACCTACCTGCCCTGGCACCTCAGCGCCGTCTATGTGCGGGGCGCCTACGCCGAGGCGTGGCTGTGGGTCTACCTGCCACTCCTTCTGTGGGCCATCGACCGTCTGATGGAGCGGCGCTTTGTGGCGGCAGGCATCGTCGGGCTGGCGGCATCCCTGGCGGCGCTGTGGACCCAACCGGGGCTCTTTGCCCTGGCCGTACCGCTGCTGGCCGTTTACGGCGTCGCCATGGCTGTCCCATCACGATGGCGGCCGGGGCGCATCGCGGGAACGCTGGCGGGGGCGCTGGCCGTGTCCCTGCTGCTCCTGTGGCTCACCGCCCGGATTGTACCTGAGGGCGGCCTATCCTTCACCTATCACTTTGTCTATCCCTTCCAGCTTCTCTCGGCCGCCTGGGGGGACGGCCTCTCGTTCCAGCTAGGCCTGGCCGGCGTGGGCTTGAGCCTGGTGGCCATGGCCCTCTGGTTGAGCAAACAGCCACAGGGCTCACCAGGCGCTGACCGGAGCGAAGCTCGCCCTTCGGAACCCGTCATCCTGAGTGAAACGAAGGATCTCGGCCGCGCCCTGTGGTTCTGGGCCATCGCCCTGCTGGTCCTCCTGCTGCTGACGCTGCCCATCTCGGCCATCTTTTGGCGGGTGAGCGGCTTTGATGCCTTTGTGAGCCAGCCGTGGCAGTTGCTGGCGCTGGCTGCATTGCCCCTGACCTTTCTGTCCGGCGCCGTGGTGCGGCTTGATCGACGCCTGGCCGCACTGCCGGCCTGGGCAGGGCTCATCGCCTTTGTCATCCTGGCCAGCTACCCCTACCTGGCGCCGCGCACCACCCAGGTAGACCCCGGTCCCGAGCCGGTGGCTCTGTTTCAGCCCGAGACACAGGCTGCGCCCGAGATCATGCTCCTGGACTATGAGATCGCCCCGCCGACCGAGATCACGCCCACGCTGACCCTGACGATGACCTGGCAGGCGGTCCAAGCACCGGAGGAGAACTATACGGTCTTTGTCCATACCCTGGCCGCAGGCGACGAAAAGGCAGCGCAGCGCGACACCTACCCCTGCGATGGGGAATGCCCGACCAGCTCCTGGCAAGCGGGCGAGATCATTGTCGACCGCCACCAGTTTGACCTCCCGCCGGATGCGCCGGCGGGGCCCTACCGGCTGGCCCTCGGCTTGTACCTCCTGGATACGGGCCAGCGCGTTGCCATCCAGGGCCGCGATGATGGCATGGTGGTGATCGATGTCCCATAGGGAGAGACGACGGACGAGGGAGGACGGAGGACAGGACTCGGGGCGGCGACGTTTCGCCTTTGACCCCAACATCCTGCTCGTTATCCTCTTCTCTTTGTTCACCATCGGGCCGCTGTTGCAGCCGGGCTATCCCTGGGACGCCCACGATGCCCGGCACAGCGTCTATTTTCTCTTCGAGTTCGACCAGGGCATCCAGGACGGCATCCTGTTCCCCCGCTGGCAGCCGGACTTTGCCTTCGGCTACGGCTACCCCTTCTTCAACATCTATGGACCGCTGTCAACCTACGCCGGCGAAGCCTTTCACCTGATGGGCTTTGGCTTCACCGAGGCGATCAAGATCGTCCTGGCCCTGTCGGTCGCGGCTTCGGGGCTGGCCATGTACGGTTTCGTCAAGCAGGTCCTGGGCCGGCGGGCCGGCCTGGTGGCCGCTGTCGCCTACATGGTCATTCCCTACCGGCTGGTGGACCTCTACGTTCGCACCGCCCTGGCCGAGTCGGCCGCCTATGTCTTTGTGCCGCTGGTACTCTGGGGCGCGTGGGCCACCCTCTACCGGCCGCGATGGGCCAACGTGCTGGGCCTGGCCTTCGCCTACGCCGCGCTGCTGGTGACCCATCCCCTCACGGCACTGCTGCTGAGCCTGATCCTGGTTTTCTACATCGCCGCTCTGGCACTGGCCCGGATCAATGACAGGCAGCCATGGCGCCGGTTGAGCTGGGGCTCGTTCTGGACCCTGCTGGGGCACCTGGGCAATGTCCTGTTGCCTACGGCCACGGGGCTCGTCCTGGGCCTGGGCCTCAGCGCCTTTTTCCTGCTGCCGGCCATGACGGAGAACCGCTTTGTGCGCGTCGATCAGTGGTACGGCGGGCGCTATGCCTGGGGCGGCGACTTTGTCGAGTTCTTCCAGCTTTTCTCGCCCAAATGGGGGTTCGGCACCAGTGTTCCCGGGCCCGAAGACGACATCAGTTTCCAGTTGGGCCTGGTACCCATCGTCCTCAGCCTGCTGGCCCTGGTGCCCCTGTTCAGCAAGCCCTTGAGGGCGCGTTTGAGCCCCTCTGCCCGGCGCCTCATCGCCTTCTTTGCGGCGCTGACCGCCGTAGTCGTCTACCTCATGTTGGGCGCCTCGGCCCCCTTGTGGCAGATCCTGCCCCTGGCACGCCTGGCCCAGTTCCCCTG
This sequence comes from uncultured Chloroflexia bacterium, assembly GCA_963700285.1. Taxonomy (GTDB): domain Bacteria; phylum Chloroflexota; class Anaerolineae; order JAAYZQ01; family JAAYZQ01; genus CAWANP01. The sequence continues at coordinate 4,805 of CAVOXA010000019.1, forward strand.
GCGGCTGCTGGCCCTGACCGTCGTCTCCATGTCCTTCCTGTGCGGAGCCGCAGCCCGGCCCGCCGTGGTCCGGCGCGCCGGGACCCGGGGCGCGTCCAGAAAGGACAGCCCGCTGCCTGATGCGGCGCACCAGGCCGAACCCTGCCTGGTGCGAGCACCCTCATCCTCGTCGCCCTGCTGGTCCTGGGCAGCCTGCCCTACATGCGCGCTGAGGTCTCAGAGCGGGAGGTGTCGCTGGCGGGACTGATGCAGTTCCAGCAATCGGCCGACGAGATGACCGGCTCCACGGCCTGGGTGACCCAGATCCCTGGCTGGTCCGACCTGGCCGACTATCACATCGCCGGCAGACCCATTACCTCCAGGGTCAACTATGTCTATCTGTACCGGCAGCCCGGACGGGTGAAAGCCCAAACCCTGGATCTGCGCACCGACCGCGAGCTGGTCGAGTACAGCGCCCAGCGGCCGGTACTGATAACCTTCAACACCTTCTACTACCCGGGCTGGCACGCCTACCTTTTGGACGCGGAGACGAATGCCCTGCGCGAAGAGCTGCCCATCTCCCTGCGCGGCGAACTGGGCCTCATCACCGTCCGGGTGCCGGAAGGTGTGGGCCGGGTGCTGCTCCGGTTCGAGGACACGCCCATCCGCAAGTTCGGCCTGGCGGTCACCCTGGCCAGCCTGGCCCTGGCCGCCCTCCTGGGCATAGCCGGCCTTATGCTCCGCCCCAAAAAGCCTCGAGCAGGTCAGGCACCATGACGCCAGCCTCAGACGCCAAACATCCATCGCCCGCCCTGAGCGCAGCCGAAGGGTCTATCATCCGTCGTCCATGGTCCGCCGTCCGCCGCATCGACCCCTACATCTGGCTGGTCATCGCCTTCTCTCTCTTTGCCGTGCTGCCGCTGGCGGGGCCGGACTATTTTTTTGATGCCCACGACGCGCCACACACCGTTTTCTTCCTGACCGAATTCGATGCGGCGCTGCGGGATGGCGTGTGGTATCCCGGCTGGGCCACCGACCAAGCGCTGGGCTATGGCTACCCCACCTTTGTCTTTTACCCGCCCCTGGCCTACTATGCCGCCGAGGGCTTCCACCTGCTCGGCGCCAGCAAAGTCGTCGCCGTCAAGTGGGTCTGGGCGCTGGCCACGGTGGGCGCCGGCCTGGCCATGTACGCCTATGGCCGCCGGGCCATGAGCCGCCGGGTCATGAGCCGCCGGGTCATGAGCCGCCGGGGCCTGCTGGCCGCCGTCGTCTACGTCTACATCCCCTACCACCTGGCCGATATCTATGTCCGCGGCGATCTGGCCGAGTACAGCGTCTTTGTCTGGATGCCCCTGGCGCTGCTGGCCTTCCACCGCCTGGCCGAACGGCCAACGGCGCGCCGCCTGGCCCTGGCCGCGCTCGCCTACGGCGCGCTGTGGCTGACCCACAACGTCACCGGGCTGGTCTTCACCCCTCTGCTGGCGGCCTACGTCCTGTACCGCCTGCTGGTGGAGGGGACTGCCTGGCGGGATAGGCTTGTGCGGGCAGCGGCCGCCCTGGGCGGAGCGCTGCTGGGGCTGGGCATCGCCGCGGCGCTCATCGTACCCAACCTGCTGGAGCGCTCCTACATCCTCCAGGCGCAGTGGGTCCGCGCCGGCTACGACTATGCCCTACACTTTGTGCAGCCCTTCCACTTTCTCTCCTCTGCCTGGGGCTATGCGCCCGGCGTGCCAGGCGCGGAGGGCGGCATGTCCTACCAACTGGGCGCCGTGGCCCTCATCCTGGCCATCGTCGCGGCCGTTTGCGCCCTCTGGCGCGCGGCCAGCGAACAGAGCCTCATCCTCTTCTATACCGGCTCGACGCTGCTCCTGCTCTTCTTCATGCTGCCCCTCTCGACGCCCCTGTGGGAAGCCCTGCCGCTGGCGGCCTTGATCCAGTTTCCCTGGCGGCTACTGGCCCTCACCTCGGTGACGCTGGCCATCCTCGCCGGATTCGCCATCCCCGGCCGCTGTCGGGTTGTCGACCCCGACGCTCCGCGGCGGCTCGACGCCCGGATCCTGATCTTGGCCCTGGTGGTCATCCTGGGCAGCGCCGCGTACACCCTGCCCCAGTATACGCCCATCCCCGAGAGCGCCGAGGGGCCGCTGCTGTCCATCGAGTTTGAGCTGGAATACACCGACATGCGGGGCATGACCGCCTGGACCCAGGAGCTGCCGCCCAACTCGCCGCTGGTGGCCCAGTACCTGGCCGGCAGCGACCTGGTGACCGCGGAAGCCCTGGCGCCGGGCGCGTCCCTGGAGATGATCCGGGCCGGCGGCGCCTCCGACGAGCTGTGGGTGCGCTCCGAGGACGGCACGGCGTTGCGTTTCTACACCTACTACTACCCCGGCTGGCGCGTCTATGTGGATGGCCGGCGGCTCCCCGAGTCGGCCCTCCGCCCCGAGACGGTCTACGGCCTGCTGACGGTGGACATCCCGCCCGGCGAACACCACGTCCTCCTGCGCTGGGGCGACACGCCGCTGCGGCTTACGGGCAAGGTATTGAGCCTGGTTTCACTGGCGATTGCACTGGTACTGCTGGTATCGCCTTGGCGCAGGGCAAAAGACTGACTCAAGCCCGCGAGACGATCCGCTCAGCCACATGCCTATCGATGGCCCCCCTGGTAAGCGTTGCCGGGTTCTGGCAGTTCTACACAACAGCGAATTTGTAAAGCAGCGAACTCCCTGTCGACAGACTTGTGGGGGCTAAACGCAACCGTCATTGAGGGGTTCCACCAGGGCTATTGCATTGTCCCTTGACACGTACTGCATACCAGACCCGTCATTGCGAGTCGCGCTGTTTGCGCCGAAGCAATCCCCAAGACACAGAAGGAGGACAAGAGGTTCCTTGCTTTCTTGGCGCTCGCCGACTTCCAGCCGGCTGCGTCTTTCATGAGCTGATTCCAGAACAGTCGTATTACGCCGCCAGCACACTGCCCCATCACAGATCGCTCTGCCAGTTCCAGCCGGCAGCTTCCAACGCGACCAGCGCCGCGAATCTGCCTCCCTGGCGGATCAGCGCTTCCGGGGCGCCCTGCTCGACTATGGACCCACCTTCCAGCACCACCACCCGGTCTGCCTCACGCGCCGTGGACAGACGGTGGGCCACAGTGACCACGGCGCGCTGGCGCCCATCATCCCCATGCAGGACCGCACGCAGTGCGGCGCGGACCTCGGCCTCGCTGACATTGTCCACCGCGGCCGTCGCCTCGTCCAGCAGCAGCAGCGCCGGGTCCCAGACCAGCGCCCGCGCCAGCGACAACAATTGCTGCTGCCCCGCGGAGAGCTGGATGCCCTTGCCCCGGCCTGTACCGCACAGCCACGTATCGTAGCCCGCTGGCAGCGTCGAGACAAAACCATCGACGCCGGCCATGCGTGCCGCCTGCTCCACCGATTCGCGCGGCACCGATGCGTCACCCAGGGTCAGGTTGTCCCAGACGGTGCCGCCGAACAACTGCACCGTCTGCGGCACCACGCCTACCACGCGCCGCCGCTCAGCGTCCGAGAGCGCGCGCGGATCCGTGCCGGCGACAGATATCTGCCCGGACCAGGGCGCATACAGCCCGCATAGCAGGCTTATCGCGCTGCTCTTCCCGGCGCCTGTCCGTCCTACCAGCGCCAGTTGCTCGCCCGGCTGTACTGCCAGCGTGATGCCGTGCAGCACAGGATGCCCAGGGATATAGCCAAAGACTACGTCGCGCAACTCGACCACCGCGCCGTTGCCCGCTGGCAGAGTGCTCGTGACCCCCAAGGGTGGAAGATGCTCCGTTGCCGGGGCGCGCTCGATTGGCAGTTCCAGAACCTGGACGATGCGCTCGATACCGGAGGACGCGCTCTGTACGGTCTGCCAGTCCTCGCCGAGGTTTCGGATCGGCTCGAAAAACCGCTGAAACAGCAGGATGAAGGCGGTCAGCGTGCCGATGGAGATGCCCAAGGTTAGACCCATGCCACCCGTGCCTGCCCAGAGAAGAAAGGCCACCCCGGTTGCCACCAACACGGTCAGCAGCGGCGTGTAGAACACATTATACGAAAGCGCGCGCCTGTAGGCGTCGAGCGTGCGGCCCAGCGCCAGACGAAAGCGGGCGCAAAAGTCATCCTCAAGGCCAAAGGCGCGCACCACCTCGACACCAGCCAGAGTCTCCTGCAGGTGCACGTTCAGGGAGCCGATCACCCGCCGCCGATCCCGCTCCGCATCGCGGATCCGTACCTGGAAAAAGCGCGTCACCAGCGCCAGGGGCGGGATCAGCAACAGCGCAACCAGCGCCAGGGGAGGGCTGAGGATCACCATCGCCGCCAGGGCGGTGAGCAGTTGTACCATCCGGGTCAGCAGCTGCGAGATGCCCGTCGTAAAGAGCGTGTCGACGGTGTCCACGTCCGCCGTGCAGCGACTGATGGCGTCGCCCAGGGGTGTGACATCGTAATAGCTGAGTGGCAGGCGTTGCAGATGTGCAAAGAGGCGCACGCGCAGGTCGCGCAGCGTCTTTTGCGCCACGTACCCGGTGAGATAGATGACGACAAAGTCCAATCCTTCCGCCACCGCCCTGGCGCCCAGGTACAACAGCGCCAGCGCCAATACGCCGCGCAGAACGCCGGCCGCCAGATGGTCATCGATGATGCGCGCCATCAACAAGGGCGGAATGACGGCAAAGGCTTCGGCCAGCAGCACGGTCAGGGCAATGACCGCGATCAGGGCCCGGTGGGGACGCAGCAGCGGGCGCAGTTCCCGCCAGGCCGTACCCCTGGGCTGGGCCGGTGAGGTGACTTTGGCCGCTGCTCACAAGGCCGCCTCCAGGGTGACGGCCCGCGACTCGACGCGCTGCTGGGCGTGGAAAATGCGCGCATAGAGGCCGCCCTCTGCCAGCAGGGCCGCGTGAGTGCCCTGTTGGCTGATCTGCCCCCGGTCGAGCACCACGACCAGGTCGGCCAGCGGGAACGCGGCCAGACGGTGAGAAAAGAACACCACCGTCGCTTGCTGGGCCAGCGGCGCTGCCGGGCCAAAGGCCTGGCGCAGCCCGGCGATGATCTGGGCTTCGGTGTCCACGTCCACCGACGAAAAGGGATCGTCCAGCACCAACAGACCGGGCTTGGCCGCAAAGGCCCGGGCCAGCGCGATGCGCTGCCGCTGCCCGCCAGACAGGCGAACGCCGCGTTCTCCAATCTCGGTGTCCAGCCCGTTCGGAAAGGTGGGCACGTCATCGTGCAGCGCCGCCAGCCGGACAAGCTGCTCCGGGCTGTCTGATTCTGCCAACGCCGCGCTCGACCGGTTGAGCCACAGGTTCTGGAGGATGGTGCCCGAGAAGAGAACCGGGTTCTGGGGCAGGTAGCCGATGCGCGCTGCGCGTTCAGCCTTGGACAGGGTGCCCAGGGGACGGCCGTCCAGCAGCACGCAACCGGCTCCCAGTGGATAGAGGCCCAGCAGCGCCCGGGCCAGCGCGCTCTTGCCCGAGCCAACCGGCCCGGTGACGGCCACAAAGGCCCCGGGCGGGATCTCCAGGTTCAGGCTGTCCAACGCCAGGGCCTCGTTGCCGGGGAAGCAAAAGCAGAGATCCTGGATCGAGACCGCCAGCGGGCCCGGCGGGCGGGCAGGCAGGTGCGGCACCGGCTGGCGGATGCCGGGCACGTGGTTGGGCCAGAGGGTTGAGAGCACAGTGAGGGGCTCGGAAGCGGGTGGGGCCAGCAGCGGTTCCAGCCGGGCATAGGCCGCCGCGCCACTCTGCACCGAATTGAACAACTGGGGCACGCGATGTCCACGCTCCACGAAACGGGTGTACAGGTCCAGATAGGCGATGAAGGCCCCCAAGGTCATCGCCCCCGCGACCACGCGGGCGCCGGCCAGCCAGATCACGAGCACGATGCCCGACATCATCAGCAGGCGATAGACCGGCTGCAAGCCGGCGTGCAGGCGAATGGCGGCCAGGTTGGCCTCGGCCAGCCGCTCTGACAGGACCGCCGCCCCGGCGACTGTGGCCTCGATGCGGCCAAAGAGGCGCACCACGCGCAGGCCCGCCAGGTGCTCCTGCAAGAACGCCGTCAGGTCCGCGCTGGCCTCCCGCGCCGACGTGGTGCGCGCGCTGACCCAACGTCCTGAGGCCTTGGCCAGCAGCATGCCCAGCGGCACCGGCAGCAGCACCAGCAGGGTCAAGCCGGCATCGTACAACATCATGGCCGCGATCAACGAGATCGAAAAGAGCACCGTGTCCCACGTCTCGGTCGTCAGCTCCTGCACCCCACGCCCGAACACCTCTACATCGCCAATGATGCGCGCCATCAGGTCGCCGATGGGGGTCTGGCCCAGCCTTTCCATGGGCCAATCCAGCACCCCGCGCAGGGCATCGGCGCGGACGCTGGCCATGATCCGCTGGTTGGCGATGCGCAGCCCCCAGCGTTTCACCAGGCGCGCGCCCTGATAGAGGGCCATCGCGGCGACGTAGGCCAGCCCCGCCCGCCACACTTCCTCGCTCGTGGCCTGCCCTTGGCTCCAGGCGGTCGCCGCGTCAATGGCCCGGCCGAGCAGGATCGCCGGCAGCACCACGACGGTGTTCATCACCAGCCCGCCCAGCGAGCCGATCGCCAGCAGCCCGGCAACCTGCTTCAGATAAGGCACGATGGCCTTCAGGAACTGTCGCGCCAACGCCCGTCCTTGGTTGTGTTTGTCAGGCAGGTACACTCGCTTCGCCTTACGCCCGGCCCGCGCCCGCCGGCTTCAGCGAAATGGATACGCCATCGGCAGGTGACTACCCTCAGCTCACCGCAAAGACGCAAAGGACCCTTCGAAAGACTCAGGGCAGGCTGCAAAGAAAGACAAGAACACAGAAACATTTTCGTTCGCCGGCTGGCCGTCTACGTCTTGCAGCTACGGGTAGGTTAGGGGCTGGCCTGCGTGGCTGTCTCGACGGCCCGCGGGTGGAACCCCATCTGTGACAGGCAGAAAGGGGTCAGGGCGGCGAGGCAGCGCAGAATCCAAGGCTCAAATCGCGAAGGTTGATGATAGCTCCTGCTTGCAGGAGAAAGTCCATTCCCAGGATGCCCTGGATCTCAAACCCATAATCCATGCGCCGACTTCTATCTCAAAATTACGGACTTGATGCTGGCCAATGCGTATCTGTGCAATCCGGCGGGTGAATACGGTGTCGATCCCGCCGACGCCCCGGATGGTATAGAGGGTGTCGGATGGCTCTGGCACGATTCCTATCCGGACGACCTGATCGGCGGACAGGATCGTAGTCGCTGAACCGGTGTCCAGCAGCACGTCAGGGATTTCGATCTCGGCATCCCGGTAGGAGGCCGTTATCCGGACGAAGGGCAGGTCATCCTTCAGCGAAAGCCGCATCAGCCCTCCGGACCCCAATCCATCGTCGCTCGCGGATCTCCAGATCCTCACGGCTGGTGTGCACAAAGTAGAACTCGCGCGCAGGATATTCCCGGTGCAACCGCTGATAGCTCTGCATCGCAGCAGCGCCATCAGCACAGGTCTCGATGACCGCAATACGATCCAACAATCGCTGACTGCCCTGCGTGTGGGCAACCAGAGCCTCAACAACGAGCCATTGATCGGGATATGCCTCACGAACGGTTGACCAGATCATGCTCGCCTCCTCACCCATCTACCTGCTGGCGTTTGCCCTCAAGCGACTCAGGGTGTCTGATTCCCATTTTACCTCAGGACCCCGGAAGATGCAAGCTCGTTGGACCTCAGCCGAGAGCGATTGCCAATATCGCAGGTAGGTGATTGTGGACAGCTCACCGTAAAGCCGCTGCCGACCCAGAGTCGGGGCCGCAAAGAAAGACAAGATTTTCTTTGGTTTTCTTTGCGTTCTTTGCCTTTGCGGCAAAAAAAAGAAATCACCCCGGCCACTCCCCCAGCCAGCGCACATCCAGGCCCGTACCATCCAAACGCCGCACCAGCGCCTCGTCGGCTGTGACCAGCGGCAGCGACAGCTCCTGAGCCAGCGCCACATAGGCCGCGTCATAGGCCGTCGCGTCATGCTCCAGGGCCAGCGCCAACGCGGCCTCCGCCAGATCGGCTGTCGAGACAGCCCGCAGCGGCAGCCGGACCAGGTCGGCCACGTCCTGCCGCGCCGCTTCCGGCGAGTACCCAAAGCGGCGTACATACTTACACAGAATATTGGTGCACTCGACGTAGAAAAGGTCGGGCACGTAAAGGCGCGCCGGCGGGGTGAGGGCCAGGGAGGCAAAAAGGACGTCCGCCCGATCAGCCAGCGGCTCCACCAGGAAAAGCTTGATGCCGACGCTGGCATCTACCACGTAGTCGAAGCTCATTGGCCCGATTCGTCGTTCAGGACCGATCGGTCCCGGTCCTGGCGCAGCAGCGTCGTACTGTCGGGCGCCCCAGCGGTTGCAGGGTTGAACGAGCGACGCTGGCGGATGGAGGTCAGGGTCAGCTCCGAAGTACGCTCCGCTTCCGCCACGGCCCATTCAAGCAGGGTGATGATCTCGGCACTGAGCGAGCGCCGCTGGCTTTCGGCGCGGCGTTGCAGATCTCCGTACAACGTTTCGGGTACGTTTCTCACGTGCAAGATAGGCATGGCCTTCACCTCCGGCGAATTGCCCCCATTGTACCACACTTGGTTGCACAATGCAACCACGCCCCTTGACGAACCCCTACACCATGGCTCAACCGGCTGGGGATCGGGGAAGCAACAGAACCAGGGAAAAAGCTTGGCGTCCTTGGCGTCTTGGCGGCGAAGGTCTTTCAGCGGATTCTGGGAAGGGATTGACCAGATAGGGCCCCTTCTACTGTGCCACTCTGCCACTCTCCCGGTGTGTGTCCCTGGCGTCCAGGATCCCCGTTGGGGAATCTGTGCCGCAGCAAGGGGGCGGCGGCTACCTCAATATGACAGCGAATCTGGAGGATACACCGAATCAGTTGGCAGCAGGAGGGTACAGGCTAGTACCTCTGTTGGACAGGTACTAGGCGGCACTGTCCTCCACGGAAGTACCCGGCTCGGCCAGGGACTCTGCAGAAGCGAGGGTCCAGCGCTTGTTGGGATCACGGACGCTGTTGCCGATATCCATGATCCTGCTAGCGAGGAGCTTGCGGGCACGGTAGAGGGTACGCTGGGGGAAGCCCTCTTCGATGGCGGCCTGGATGACGTCACGGGGCTTGACGGGCTGCCCGGCGGCGGCGAGGAACTGGAGCAGCCACTCCGCGCAGAGGTCTAACTGGGCCGGCGGGGAGGGAGGATCGACCCATTCAGAATAGTGCAGGGTAGGGACGGCAACGGCGTCGCCCTGGAAGCGAAGCGCAAGGGGAGGCGGGTGGCGGCAGAGGTTGGTTTTTACGACTTGGAGGCGGCGGGTGACGGAGAGAGGGGGTGAGGGGGAGAGGGGGAGAGAGGGAGATGCTTCGGGTGATCCTTCGGCAGGTCCCTCAAGGGCTGGGGATGAACTCAGGACAGGCCCTTCGATAGCTCCCTCATGGGCTCGGGATAAACTTAGGGCGAGGACGGAGCGGGCGGCGGCACTGATGTGGGAGGAACCGCGGAGGTCATCAATGGCGACCTGGGAGTTAGAGGCGGGCAGGCCAGAACGAACGCGCTTGCGCAGGTGGTGGATGACGAGGAGGGCAATGTGGGCCTGGCGGGCCATGCCAGAGAGGGCACCCAGGATGTCGCGGGCGCCCTGGAGGCTGGTCTCGCCACGGCTGGTGGCGGCGGCCAGAGAGTCGACAACAACGAGGGCGGGGCGGATGTTGCCGATCATGCGGCCGAGCTGGATCAACTGCTTTCCCTGGGAAAGATCGATGAAGCCGGTACGGTCGGGTGAGAGCATGAGGTAGAGGTGGCTGCTGTCGAGGCCCCAGGCCTGGGCGCGCCAGTTGAGCAGGGCGGGCGCGCCCTCGGCATCGACGATGAGCACATTGCTGCCGGGCTGGAGTACGGGCGCGCCGTCGGGAAAGGGCTCTCCGTGGATGAGGCGGCGGGCGAGGTCGAGGGCGACGAAGGATTTGCCCACGCCGGGCGCGGCGCCCAGAAGGGTGAGCATGCCGCGGGGGATCCAGGAGGGCCAAAGCCAGTCGACAGGTGGGAACCTGCCGGATAGGTCGTGGAGGGAGGGGTAGCGGATGTGCCGGTAGGGCTCCAGGGGCATGGCGGCAGTTCCTTTCTTGACATGAATCGAACAAATGTTCTGGAGATATTATAGCATAGTTTGGGGGATTGGTGAAATCGCCGGTGTGAGAAGTATCAAGACTGTCTGATTGATCTCACCGCAGAGGAGAATGCACCGCCGTGAACAGGCGGTGCTGGGGAGATTTCTATCGATTTCAATTCCTAGCACCGGCTCTTTCAGGTCTCACCGCGAAGGCGAAGGACGCAAACAAAGACAAACACATCTTTTTGGGGTTTTCTTGGCGTTCACCGACTGCCAGCCGGCTGCGTCTTTGCGGTGAAGATTGAGGCGTCGCTGAAGGTCAAAACCGCCAGGAGCCCCCTGTCTCTGTTGCCCCGGAGACAGTGGGCCTGGTCGCGGACGCCGGGGACGGATCGCTGGCTGCTGCTGGTCCAGCCTATTCTGGGGGCAGGTCCTTCGAGAAACTCAAGATTCTACCACACTGCGTCGATCTGTCTGTGGGATTCGGGCAAGTTGCATCACCAGTCGCAGCGCCTCATTCACAGCGCTCTCATCAGGAAACACAGCGGCCACATCGGGGGCCAACAAGACCAGGTTCGTACCCTCCCTGTGGCGGTCCGCATGCTTGCCTCGCACCCCTCCCCTGAGCAATTCGGACAGCTCGTATTCAGGTCGAAGCTCGTCATCCATTCCAGTCTGCACCTTCATATTGCCTTCTTTCCCTCGGCGTCAGTTCCCGGGCACTGATGATCCGAATGGAGTCACCTCGCTCCGAATGAAATGGCCACACCATGTTTTCGAAGGTTTCGCGCAGCCTTGTTTGGATCCCACTCAAAATCGATGCCCACAGTGCAACCGCACCCTCCAATGGTGTGGGGATTGTATCGTGAAATGATTGGCAAGTCAACTACGAGAGTAAGTACTTGCGGACGAAAGATGACTCGAAGAATTGCAGGAGCAAAACAAGCTTGGCGCCCACCGACTTCCAGCCGGCTGCGTCCTTGCGGTCAAGATCGGCCAACGGATTCTGGCAACCGATCCTTCATCTCACCGCCAAGGCGCAAAGAACGCGAAGGAAGACCATTGTTTTCGGTTTTCTTGGCATCCTTTGCGTCCTGGCGGTGAAAGTATTTCGTTTTTGCTTTGGTTTTCTTTGCGTTCGCCGGCTTCCAGCCGGCTGCGTCTTTGCGGTAGGGATTTAGTCGACAAGCCAGGACGACGGCTACACACAGGCCGGACCGCGCCTCCCCGTTCCAT
>CAVOXA010000020.1:0-39524 GCA_963700285.1 uncultured Chloroflexia bacterium
AAAGTCATAGACAGCCGCTGATCCTTCGATTATAATCTAGGGTATAAGAAAACAGACCTAGTAGGTTCTGAGCCAAGTTTTGATAGAGGGGCACATTCAGAGGTGGAGGATCAGAGCATTGATTGAAGTTCGATTGTTCGGCGATCTGGCAGCAGTACTCGCCCGAGCCCACATTGGTGCCGGATACCGCCGCACATGCCGCTTGCGGATGGTGCCACACTGGGAGAGGTACTGGAACAAGTAGGCGTCGACCTGGATGAGGTGAGCAACGTCTTTGTCAACGGGCGATTGCTCCCCCGTTCCGTCTACCCGATTACACTGGGCTATCAGCTCGCCGCGGAGGGACCGCTCTCGCCAGAAGCGTACCTGAGGGCGGCGGTGCAGCCGGGAGATCGGGTGGGGATTCTTCCCCGCAAGATGGCGTCGGTGGTCGTCTGAAGCCTGAACGCAGAATGACCCATATCCAGCGACCGCAGAAAGAACAAGGAGGTAAGAGATGAATAAGGGATGTCCCGGGAAACGGTCTTCAAGGACGCCACACCCGACTATATAGATTGTCCCCACTGTGGGGAAGAGATGGAGATCTGGTCCTGATGAGCCGCTGGCCCGCTGCGACAACTGCAACCTGTGGGTGAGCCAGCAGCGGGGCGCGTCCTGTATCGATTGGTGCAAGTCCGCGGTGGAGTGCATCGGTCTGGAGGCCTACGAACGATTGCAGCGAAACCGCCCGCCGGAGGAAACCCTTGCCCAAGCAAGTTCCCCTGTATGATGCGCTGGCGGAGGATTACGACCGCTTTGTGAACTGGGAAGGGCGGCTCGCCCACGAGTTGCCCTTTTTTCAACGCCTATTCCAGCAGCAGCGCGTAGAACGCGTGCTGGATTCGGCCTGCGGCACCGGCCACCATGCCATCGCCATCGCTCAGCAGGGCCGCCAGGTGGTAGGCACCGACCTGAGCGCGGCTATGGTCGAGCGGGCCAGGCAGAACGCAGCGAGGGCCAGCATGGATGTCGATTTCCGGGTAGCAGGCCTTGGCGAGCTATCCACGTTAGGCGAGTCCTTTGATGCGGTGCTTTGCCTGGGCAACTCGCTGCCGCATCTACTGACACCCCAAGCTGTTGCGGAGGTGCTGGCCGACTTTGCCGCCGTACTCAACCCCGGTGGGCTGTTGGTGATCCAGAACCGGAATTTTGATCTGGTGTGGGCCGAAAAAGAGCGGTTCATGTCCCCCCAAGCGCACCGCGACGGCGACCAGGAATGGCTGTTCCTGCGTTTCTACGATTTCCACGAGGCAACCATCACCTTCAACATGATCCGGTTGCGGCGCACGGAGCGGCGCACGGAGCGGCGCACGGAGCGGCGCACGGACCAGGGCTGGCAGCAGAACGTCGAGTCCACCGAACTGCGTCCCGTCTTTGGCCACGATCTGGCCGTCGCGCTGGAAGCGGCTGGATTTGAGGGCAGCATCTTTTACGGGAGCTATGATGGATCGCCCTTTGACCCGGCGCGGAGCGGCGACTTGATCGCCGTGGCAACACGTAGTAGCTAAGCTAGTTCTGAGCAGGAGATCCAAGACGGCCCTGGTAACTGCCAGGGCCGTCTTTCACTTTGGTCCATCAGGCCCAAAACGCTGTGAGCCCACTCATCTCTAAATCAGTCTTGGGGTACACCAAACTGCCACTCCAAGCCACGCCACAGATCGTCCCGCCACGAGGGATAGTTATGCCCGCCTCTGTACTCCCGATAGGCCACCTCATAGCCCCGGGAGTTGAGTAGATCGTACATGTCCCGGTTGCACTGCCGCAGCCATTCGTAGCGGCCCGCATCCATCCAGATTTTGAGCGGTTGCACGCGGCCGTAGCGGAGCAGGTCCCAGAGCACCGGTTCGTAGCCGGCAATGTTGAACGCACCAGACTGGCTCAGAACGCGGCCAAAAACCTTGGGCGCGCGCACTCCGGCATAGAGGGCCATCAGCCCGCCCAGGGATGCACCCAGGATGCCGTGCGCGCCAGGGTAGATCCGCAGATCCAACAGGTTCAACTCCGCCTGGGCCAGCGGCAGCACGCGCCGGATAAGGAGCCCCAGGGTCGCCTCGTTGCAGGCGTATTCCACACCGCGCGCCGCGCCGCCGTGATACACCATGGCCATCGCCACAGGCTCTATGCGTCGCAGAGCGATGAGATTGTCCACGGTGTTCACCAGCTTGGCCCTCCGCCGGTAATCCTGCCCATCCAGCACGATGAGTAAGGGGCAGTTCAGGAGGGTTGGCGGCCGGTACAGATAGACCGTGCGCTTGCCGCCCACCAGAAGGGAGCTGTCCTCAAGGACATGCCGGGTGACCCTGCCATGTGGCACGCTCCGCTTGCGCAGCCTTAGTGGACTGGGCCCGGCCTCGGGCATGTAGAAAAAGTGGTTGTCGTGACCAAAACCATTGGGGGTGGTATGGGGATTGAAAGGGTCGGCCAGGCGCTCGCCGTCACGCCAAAAAACGTACTCGATATAGGCATCGCCGGGCAGCATCAGCGTGTGTGTCCACACCTTTGGGGCGACCTGTGACAGCGACAGGGGCGTCCCTACATCCCAATCACAAAAGTCGCCGATGAGCTGGGGCGCTTCCTTACCCCACCAGACAAAGGTAGCCGCACTGTCCTCGATGATAGGCGTACCCTCTTTCGCGCGTTTGAGCAGGTCATTCATAGCCATCAACTCCCTTCAACGCAAGGCCTCAGCAAGGGTACCTGGGCAGAGTCATCGACACGAAGAGCATCCCTATCGCTCTCTTGAGAAGCTGGATGGGCGCTCAGGATCTCGATCTGTTTGGGCAGAGCACCAGCGGGCCAGGCAAGGTTCATCATTCACCTGTAGAGGGATGGCATAGGGCGCTGGCTAGATTATCCTCGAGTATACCATAGAACCCTTACAAGGTCAATCAGTTTTCATATAAGGTTCGATTCAATTTGCGCTCTCGAAGCTCTTGGGGTAAACTAGAAAACTGTCCCAGGTCGGTGCAATATGCGCCGCCCACCGGCTTTCAGTACGGAACCTCTGGAAGCGGCACGCACTCGTAGCCAGTCATCACAGTACAGAGAGGTCAACATGACAGAAGCTGTGCCCCAGATCACCATCTATACGCGCCCCTGGTGCGGGAGCGTCATGCGGGTCAAACGCTGGCTGGACCAGCGAGGGATCCCCTACTCCGAGCTCGACGTCACCAAAGATATCGAAGCAGCCCGAACCGTTGAGGATCTGAACAACGGCTACCAGTCGGTGCCAACCATCCTCCGGGATGGGGTGTACGTGGCGACAGAGCCCAGCACGGCAGACCTGGAACGGCTGTTTGGTGACATCCCGGCAGGCTGATTCCTGGCCAGGCTTTTCTTGCTGTACAGAAGGGCGTGGCCCAATCTGGACGCGCCCCCGCGCCCGCCTTCGCGCGTGTCCTTTGGCCAGTGGTTGTGTTCTATCAGTTGTGCAGTCCTGGCGCGGCGCCACAGTGCTGCACCCAAAGCAGCGGGATAACGACACAAGAGGGTAAAGGTTATGAAAATCGCGGTAGATGCAATGGGAGGAGATCGTGCTCCAGCCGTGGTGGTCGAGGGTGCGATCCAGGCTGCCCGCGACTTTGGCCTGGAGATTATCCTGGTCGGCCAACAGGGAGCCGTTCAGGCCGAACTAGACAAACATGACACAGCGGGGCTGGCGCTGAGCTTAGAACACGCCAGCCAGGTGCTGGAAATGCACGAACACCCGGCCGCGGCTGTAAAGGCCAAGAAGGACTGCTCGATGGTGGTCGCCATCGAGCTGGTCAAGCGCCGCGAGGCCGATGCCTTCTTTACGGCGGGCAATTCGGGCGGCGCGCTGGCGGCATCCCTTTTTCGCCTGGGCCGCATCAGGGGCATCCAGCGCCCAGCCATTTCTACGGTTTTCCCCAGCCAAACACCTCAGGGCTACTGTTTTCTCCTGGACATCGGCGCCAACGCCGACTGCAAGCCAGAGTTCCTGCTCCAGTTTGCCATTATGGGCTCCATCTATGCCGAACGGGTGCTGGGTATACCCAATCCACGGGTGGCCATTGTGTCCAATGGAGAAGAAGCGGGCAAGGGTAACCAACTGGTCCGGGACACCCTGCCCTTGCTGCAGGCCGGATCCTTCAACTTTGTCGGCAACGCTGAGGGCAAAGACATTTCCTGGGGCATTGCCGACGTGATTGTCACCGATGGATTCACGGGCAACGTGATCCTCAAGCTGGCTGAGGGTGTGGCCAAGTACCTGCTGGACCTGTTGAAAGAAGAGATCACCGGCCGCCAGGTCTCAAAGGTTGGAGCGATGCTGGCCAAACCGGCTTTTGACGAGGTAAGGCGCCGGCTGGACTACCGGGAATACGGGGGCGCCCCCCTCTTGGGCATCGACGGCGTCGTCATCATCGGCCACGGCCGGTCTGATCCACTGGCCATACGCAACGGCATCCGCCTGGCGGCCCAGACAGCCGAGAATGGCGTGGTAGAGGCCATCACGCAGGGATTGGCTCGCTACGAGCGGTAGAGCAAAGATAGACGATAGACACAGGACCAAGAACCTGGCACACATCACGGTCTTGGCGTGGAGATCGGTTCGGGAGCATAGATGAGAGAACGAGACATCAAACAACGAGTTGTTATCACCGGCATGGGGGCGCTGACCCCCCTGGGACTCTCGGTTGAAGAGACCTGGGAGGGTCTGGTGGCCGGCCGGTCGGGGATCGCCGAGATCACACAGTTCGACGCCAGCATCTTTCCCATCCGCATCGCGGGAGAAGTCAAGGGCTTTGACCCCGGCGAGTATATCGATTTCAAAGAGGCAAAGCGAATGGCCCGCTGCTCGCAGATGGCGGTAGCCCTGGGAACGCAGGCGATGGCCGACGCAGGCCTGGGCGACCAGGTACCCGACCCAGAGCGGACCGGCGTGGTGGTAGGCACCGGTATCGGCGGCTTTGAGGTTGCACTCGGGGGCTGGGATCTCTATAAAGCCAAGGGCCTGCGGCGGGTCAACCCCGTTACGGCCGTAGCCTCCCTTTGCAACATGCCGGCCCACCACGTGAGCGAGCGTTTCCAGTGCCAGTCCTACAACACCACAGTAGTTACGGCCTGCGCGGCCGGTACCCAGGGCATTGGCGAAGCGACTGAGGTAATCCGCAGGGGCGCCGCTGACATGATGATAGCTGGCGGGGTGGAGGGCATGATCCACGAGGTCATGATCGGTGGCTTTACCCGCATGCAGGTTTTGGCCAATGACAACGAGTTCCCGGAAAGAGCGTGCAAGCCCTTTGACGCCCGGCGAGACGGCTTCTGCCTCGCAGAAGGCGGCACTTTCATGGTATTGGAGCGGCTGGACAAGGCCCTGGATCGGGGAGCGCGCATCTATGTCGAGGTGCTGGGCTATGCGGCCAATTCGGATGCCTTCCACATGGCGGCGCCCGACCCCGAGGGGTTGGGCGCCTACCGGGTCATGAAGTGGGCGCTGGAGAACGCGGGCGTAGCGCCGGCCGAAGTCGACTATATCAACGCCCATGGTCCCGGAACGGTGGTCGGGGACCCGATCGAGACCAAGGCCATCCGGGACCTGTTTGGCGAGCACGCCTACCGGGTGCCCATCAGTTCGACCAAGTCGATGATCGGCCATCCCCTGGGCGGCGCGGGGGCCATCGAAGCCATGGCCTGCGTCAAGACGATCACTGAGGGCCTGATCCACCCCACCATCAACTACGAGGTACCCGATCCCAACCTGTGATCTGGACTATGTGCCCAACGAGGCGCGCCAGGCTGACGTCCGGATCGCCCAATCCAACTCTTTCGGGCTGGGCGGGCAGAACGCCTGCCTGGTTTTGGGACGCTACGAGGACTAGGGGAAAACAGATGAGGATAATCACGGACGAAGCCCGGATTGCCAAGGGAGCCCGCCTGGGCAAGTTTGCCACCTTTGCGGGCCTGGGCTTTCTGGTTGGCGGGCTGGTCATCTCCCTGCTCTTGCAGGAAACGCCCCTGCTGTGGCTCTCTTTTGCCTGCCTGTTGGTAGGGCTGGTGATTTCGAGCGTGGGCACGGGAAACATGAATCGCTGGGTGCGCGAGCCGCGGGCCGACCAGGCCCTGGCCCAGGGGCTGAAAGGCTTTGACGACCGCTACTGCCTGTACAATTATACCCTGCCCGCGCCCCACGTGCTGCTGGGGCCCGTGGGTCTTTACGTGCTCACGGCCATGGGCCAGGATGGAGCCATCAGCTACGAAGGGGGCAAATTCCACCGGGACTTTAGCCTGACGCGTGTCCTGCGCTTCATGGCCGAAGAGGGGATGGGCAAGCCCTTTAAGGAAGCAGACGCCCAAATGGAGGATCTGCAAGCGTTCCTGGACGACAACAAAGTGGGCGAGGGTGTCGAGATCCAGAACATGCTGGTCTTTTACAACCCCAAGGCCGAGCTGACCGTGTCGGCCCCCCCGCGTCCGGTGGTGACGCCCAAGGGGCTAAAGAAAGCCATCCGCAAACAGGAGGACGCCAAGCTGCCAGCCGAGCAGCTTGAGGCTCTCCAGGCGCTCTTTGAAGAGGAAGAAGACTAACGCCAGGCAAGAAACACGATTTCAGGATGAAACGGGGCTCACGGCCAATTGTGCCGTGGGCCCCTTTCTGTAGGCTGCTGTGCAAAAGCCCGGACGGGTACTGTCACCGTATCCGCCGCCAGGACCGGACCTCTGTGCTGCTATCCTGATCTTCACCGGGGGCTATTCGGGACAGGCAGTCCTGTACCAACACTGCCTTTCGCACCAAGGGATCGTCGCCGGGAACCCAACCTCCACGACGCGCATTCACATACCAATGGACCGCTTTGCTCAGGAGTTCGCTGCGGCTTAGCTGCTCCTCACGGGCAACACAGTCGACTTGGGCCAGAAGCTGGTCGGGTAAGGAAACCATCACGTTCGTCGCCATCACGCACCTGGTGCTGAGCATCATGGCCCTTTTATACCCAAAAGCCATGCTCAATCAAGCCAGAACACCCGTGAGCTGCCATTCCCGACCCCGCCGCGTGAGCGCAAACCACAGCGGGAGTCCATACAGCCTGCCACTCTGGCCTTGTCATTCCCGCGCAGGCGGGAATCCATGCAACCTGCCACTGCAGCCCTGTCGCTCCACCCCCACCGCCGCGAGGGTGAACTACGGCGGGAATCCACATCCTCCACTAATGGGCTCAGCACAGCAATCATGCGCCAGGCACTTTCCGGGCTGATCGGCTGAGCCATTTGCATTTTTCGGACAGCGGTGCTATAATCCCGGTCGTTGAGGGCGAGTAGCTCAGTTGGTCAGAGCGCATGTCTCACATACATGAGGTCGGAGGTTCAAGTCCTCTCTCGCCCACCTGAGTCCCCATAGGTCTGTTGTACGCCTAGTAATGGGGATGGCGGATGGGTCTGGGACTAGTTCCAGGTCCACCCGAGTCCCCGCAGTTGGATTCTCCAAGAATGAAACACGAGTCTGTTCGACAGATTTCCTCGTTGCCCCTGCTCTTCGTGCCTGTGTCCGATCCAGGCAGCAGAAACTGATTGCGATAACCGTTGATGTGGCAAAGAGTGTCTGCCTAAGTCTTTTGCCGTGGCTGCGTCGGGAGCAGCATAGGCCGCCGGAGCGTGATTTTCGGGAGTTGGATGTTCGGACAGGAGGAGTGGAGGAGGATGTGATGATCCTGCCTGATGATGCGTTCCGCGAGATGGCTGAGCGCAATGAGGAGGGCAGGCCCGTGAGAAGCGCGGGGAGACTGAGAAAGCTATCGCGCTGTATGAGCAGAATGTGGATGCTGGGTTCCATGGCACGTTTCTATATGATCGATTGAGGATCATCTATACGAGGCAGAAGCGGTTCGCGGATGCGATCCGGGGGTGCGAGGTATACATGGCCTTGCCTGTGAATCCGGCTGTGTTGAAGCCAAGCACGGCCGCAGTTTCGGAAACATCGGGATAAGCTGAGAACAAGGTTGGAAAAGGAGAAAGGGGTGCGACATGCAATCAGTGTGTCCAGAATGCAAAACGGCCAACCCGGTAGAGAATCTGTACTGTAGCAAGTGTGGCTCGTCGATGGAAGGGGCCGCGGTGGTACAGGAGATCGATGCGGCCAGCGAGGGGCCGCCCCAAGGCGGAAAGCGCAAGAAGAAGCGATGGCCCATCATCATCGGTGTTGTCGTGGCTTTGTGTCTGTGTGGTGCCATAGCGGCTGCACTGATGGGAGGCTCGCCTGACGATGGAAGTACAGCGGCGAGCACGGCGTCGGCCGAGCCGACGGCGGCCGTGGAGGAGCAGGCGCCGGCGGCGACGCCCACGAAGGCTTCTGCTCCAACAGAAGAACCGGCGCCTACGGAGCCTCCACCGCCTGTGGAGCCCGTGGTGTTCCTGACGCTGGAGGGTACGGATGAGGTTGTCTCTGACAATTTCGAGGCGCCGGCGTGCGAGAAGGCGGTATTCGCCTGGACCACTGAACCAAATGAAGGAGGGGTGGCGACGCTGATCCTGAAGCTGCAGAAGGCAGGCAGCGAATCGGGCGTCCCTTTGGTGAATGCCCTGGAGATGGATGGCGGCGGAACCCTCAAGGGCTTGACTTTGCAGGCTCTTGATGGCGGCTCCTATTTTGTGACTACTGAGAATCTCAGCGGGGCGTGGTCGGTACAGGGGACCTGCTACGATGGTGCTGCGCCTGTGGGCTCAGAGGTGAACCTGGACGGCCGCGGGGATGTGGTGACGGAGAATTACGCGCTGCCGATGTGCGGCAAGTCGGTGATCGTCTACACGGTAGAACCGAACTCGGGGAGTGTGGCGTCGCTGATCGTCGGGCTGCAGAAGGTGGGGGCGCCGCGGGCTATTGTGGTGAACGCGCTGGAGATGGATGTGGTGGATCCACAGTCTGGGGAGGCGCTGGTGCCCTTGGCCGGGGGGACGTATTTCTTCACGGTGGAGAATGCGTCGGGGCCCTGGACGGTGGCGTGGGAGTGCCGTGACTAGCGGCCAATGAGACGCGGGCTGGTCCTGTGAGCGCCGGTGGTGCTGGCAGCGGCCGGGGCGAGGGTGGAGGCGGCTGGGTCGTGGCGGGTGTACCTGCCGGCTGTGAGGTCGGGGGAACCGGCGCCGTGCGAATGCTCGGGGAATTTGTACAATTGCGCGGATTCTGGGACGCAGGCAGAGGCGCAGGCGTGTTATGAGAATTGTTTGAGGCTGGGGCATGGGGATGTGCATTGGTTGGATGGGGATAAGGATGGGGTGGCTTGTGAGCATTTGCCACGATAAGACATAGTCTCGGCATCATCGGGACAAGACAAAGGCGAGGTTGGAGAAGGAGAGGAAGAAGGCTGAACCTCTCTTATTGGCTCTGTAAAGGAGGATGTGATGAGGAGTGTCCCCCCCAAGCTGTGCCTGTTGTTGGTTACTCTTCTCCTGGTGGCCTGTGGCGGTGAGGCTGCACCCACGCCTGATGCGGTGGCCACGCAGGTGGCAGTCGCAAGGGCAGCGGCTGCGACACTGACGGCCGAGGTGCCGACGCCAACCAACACACTGCCCCCTCCTACGGAAACACCTGCTCCCGAGCTAACTGATACGCCATCGCCGACCAGCACACCCAAGCCCACAAGCACGCCAGAGCCGACTAACACATCGACCAGTACACCAAGGCCAACGCCTACTCCAAGGCCAACAAGCACGCCAACACCCCCACCCATGGCCACTATCGAGCCCTATGAGGATTGGAAGGCGAGCACTCAGACTGATATAACATACAAGTTGGTGGACAAGTCGGACCAGTACATCGGTGAGCGCGTCTGCTGGAAAGGCGAAGTCTTTAACATCGACGAGAGTTCCGGTATCACGGTGTTCCAGGCGTGGTACTTTGAGGGACGTTCCTTCAACATTCTCAAGGACGACGCGGGCGCGTTCATGGTCGTCTACTTCGGCACACTACCAGACGTATTCGAGGATGATGCGGTGGAGGTTTGCGGACTCGTAGACGAGAAGGGCGAGGGCGTCAATGCCTACGGGGCAACGATCACGCAGCCTCAGATCTTGGCTGTGTACGTCAACAAGTACAAACCGCCGCCCCAACCGGCAGCAAAGCCAAAGCCACCTACGCCCACACCGGTTCTTGTACAGATCGGCCAGGAGACTACTGCGGGCAAGTGGTTCCTGCGAGTAACGGGTGTGGAGTGGCACAAGGCTCTATACTTCTACGACAATGCGGAAGTTGCAATGGGTGTCTGGTGCGTGCTGTTCCTTGACATCCAGAATCAGGCTTCGGGGACCGACTATTTTGGCAATCTGTGGTGGGAGCTTCGCGGATCGGGAGGCGGCGTCTATGATGATGATTCCGGGACCAGTGAGGCAGCCTGGCAGTTCGGGGGCAAGGACACTCCTTGGACCGATTTGAATCCAGGGGAATGGGCAGAGATCGTGATCGCCTTCGACGTGGCAGAGGGCGCGAAGGGTCTGCAATTCTACTCAGGCAGGCTGAAACAACCATTCGTGTACATCGGCGATGCGCAGCCGCCCCAGGATCCGTGACGCGAGACAGCGAGGACAATCACGATTATGGGTTCTGCTGATGCAGATCGAGATGCGTTACCGGAGTTGAACCGGACGCGGGTATATGCGGCTCCTTGGGCAGGTCAAGGCACATTATTGGAAGCATCGGATAGATGAAAGACAAGGTTGGAGACGGAACGGACAAAGGTATAGCAATGTCGCACAGAGCTATGCTTATTGTGGCCTTGGCGGCGCTGGTGATCATATCAGTGTTCATGGGGATAAATGATCCTCCCTCAACAGCACTTACTTCGGATGAGAAATTGGGACCATTTCTCTCTCCGCCTGGGCCTCGTGGGCTTCTTCCAATCGTTGGCCGTGCCTGGCGACCCGATTTCCGCACTCCCGAACTCTTCTGGATTGACAACTCAGACAAGGACAATTCCTACACGGTACGGTGGAATATGTCCCAGTCTGCCTACGACTATGTGCTCGAAGAAGCGACGGATGCTGCGTTTACGACAGCTCAGGTTGTCTATCACGGGCCTTGGACTTGGTGGCAGGTGCCCGATCCCGGCAAGACGCCGGGCAGATACTTCTATCGCGTCAAGGCAATCGGGCCGTGGGGGGAAAGCGCTTGGAGCATCGTGCGACCGGTGCAGGTGTGGCCACTGTTTGTGGGGATGCAGGCGAGATGGGATGGCAAGGGTTTTCTTCGAGGGGACTGGTACGATGATATCGGTGCGCATCTCACACAGGACGTAGAAACCCTTGTGGACTCCGAGACTGTCAAAGTGCATGCCTTCCTATGGTACGAACCAAATCCCAGAGACCTACAATCCGACGAAGCAGACTGCTATTACTCCATAACTGCAGGTCACGCCAAGTCATGCTCAGAGCCAGGTGATCCGAGCTGGAAGTGGGGCTATTATTGGATCCTTCCCTACAGTTTCGCGCTAATTGCAGGCCAAGACACCAGGATTGATGGTCAGGTATTTCAGGTCTCCGGTCCTCATCAAGGCTACACAGCTTTCGGTCAGCCTGTGCGATTTTGGGAGCTGGTCAATAGGCACAAGTTCCTGTTTTGGGATGGGGGTAGCGACGTAACTCAATACGTCCATCCAGGGGATATTACGCTGCGCTATGATGCAGGCAGCACGCGATTGTTGCTGCATGAGGATGTGCTGAGGCGCGTTTACTACTACCGTGAGCCTGTGAACTACACTGTTCAGTACGTGTTCAATCTGACACACTCGAACGCATTTCCGGGATCAACCAGTATCTGGTCCGAGGTGCAGGTACCTGCTGATCTAGTAGACAAAGGAACTCATCGAGAATCCGATCCAGCAGGGCTATCTGACCTAAACGGGCAGGTCCGATAAGATAGTTTATGGGTGCTAAGAGGCAAGGAGTCAACTGTGAGTAGTCCAGATACTGACAGATTCTGGGACCAGCAACTTGGCAATTTCAAAGGGTTCTTTGTGCAGGAGTTATATTGTCTGCATCTTTTTCCGAAGGAGGACGGGCAATACTACAGCCTCTTCGGGAATGATGAAGGGGATTCAGCATGGTTGGTGCCTGTGAAGGCCGACGGAGAAGAGGCA
The DNA here is from genome assembly GCA_963700285.1 of uncultured Chloroflexia bacterium. Lineage (GTDB taxonomy): Bacteria > Chloroflexota > Anaerolineae > JAAYZQ01 > JAAYZQ01 > CAWANP01. Next base: position 12,120 of record CAVOXA010000020.1, read on the forward strand.
AAACGAGTCAGGGTTCTTCGGGTTGGTGCCGCTGACCAGGAGACACGCAATAATGTCATCCCGCAGGTTTTTCCGTTTGACTACCGTGTGACCATCCCAAGACGTTGGTATGATCCTGGGCATGAAAGAGAACGTCGCAGAGAGCTTACCAAGGCTGGCAGAGACTTTGCCAAGTGGATCAACCAAGCCTTCATCGACGTCCTGACCTGTTCACTGACCGACGACAGACGACTTAGCTGCGAAGGTGGTACGCTGGGCGAGTGCTTGGCTGAGGCAGTGGATAACCTAGAAGGTTCGGAATTCGAGTTTAATGCTTTTCTGTTTCCAAAGAAGCTAAGGGGCAGATTGCTCCAGCGAGATATCGTCAAGGAGAATGACGAAAAACATGGATCTCATTATGTGGGCCATACCAAGACTGGGCAACTGGCGTTCTGGTCCGAGGAATTGCCGGATGATACCGCCTTGTTGTTTGATGGCACTAAAGGCTTGATCCTCAAGCAGGATCCACGGTTCTATTTCGGTCAGTACCATGGTTTCCCAAACGTAGAGCTTTATGGCAAGTTCCCGCTGAACCTCATTGTATTCAATACGGACTGCATCGTAGCGCTGGAAGGCATCGGAGGAGCGCTGAGCTCTCAGCGCGGTACAGCCAACGTGTCCAGTGCTCCACCGGAGGGGCCTGTGTTTGTGGACCAGCAGAGACTCGACGAACTGCGGGCAATAGAGTCCAAGGACTTCGATCTGGCAAGGCTCATACGCATGTGCGAGGAGTCGAACAGGTGCTATGATCAGGAATGCTATCATGCCGTGGCTATGCTGACACGGGCCATTGTAGATCACGTGCCACCTATCTTCGGGTACAAGGACTTCACCCAGTTTGCCAACAACTACGGAGGAGCGCCCGCATTTCAGAAGTGCATGAAGCAGCTAGACACTACGTCGCGACAAATTGCCAATCTTCGCCTGCATGCTCAGGTGCGCCGCAAAGAATTGCTGCCGACGCAGGTAGAAGTCAATTCCTCGAAAGAACTGGATTTGCTTCTAAGTGAGATCATACTCAAGTTGTCGTAGGTGGACGTTTGTGCATTCACCCGTACGGTGGGTCGAGGTGTGATGAGATCAGAAGTGGGTGCTGCTGATGTACGCTGAAGTTCTATGCGCCAAGTGTGGCCAGCGACATGCGGTGGGTGGCCTCGTGCCCTGGCCCACCGACCCATCAGAAGGTGGCAGCCTGGCCGAGCTATACCCAGATGGCAACATGCCGGGAAATATTGCCTACCTCCTGAGTATCAAGATCTGGTGTCCACAAGCAAAGGCGCATATCGCCCTCGAGGATCCGGCTCGGGTGTTTGTGGAGCCGGTGGTGCGGTGTGAGGGCTGAATGGATCAACTAACCCAAAGATACACCGATTCCCCGCTCTGGTTCTGGCTCCTGGGCTCCGTGCTGGCCTACGGACTGGCAACCAACGCCCTCTGGATCCTCAGATCCAGGGACTGGCTCCCATCGCCCTACAGAAACTGCTGTACCTTGCACTAGGCAAGTGGGCAAGGATGCGATGTCCATACCAATCAGGCCAAGGCGATGGTAACCTGAATTCAGTGGGCAGAACCCATAAAAGCACTTGCCCTGCCTCCATCCTTGACAAATCTTCCCAGAAGTGATATACTCTTTATAGAGAGTGATTCTCCTCAGTTTGGAAAGAGAAGGCAGCTAGACTATGGTCGATCCACAAGCCAGGTTCGAGGCATTAGTAGGCCGGCTCCGGGAGCAGGAGTACCGGTTGACGCCGCAGCGCATCGCCCTGCTGCGCCTCCTGGCCGCCAGCGACGGGCATCCCAGCGCCTCCCACCTGTACGACCAGCTCCAGGCCCAATTCCCAACCACCAGCCCGGGGACCATCTACAAGACGCTGAACCTGCTCAAGGACCTGGACGAGGTGTTGGAGCTGGGCTTCAGCGACGACGACAACCGCTACGACGGCAACAAACCCTATCCCCACCCACACCTCATCTGTGTCCGCTGCCGGAAGATCATGGACCCCGAGGTGAGCATAGCCCAGGACCTGGTGCAGCAGGTGGCCCAGCAGTCGGGCTACCAGATCATCAGCCACCGGCTCGATTTCTACGGCGTTTGCCCCGATTGCCGGGAGGGTGAATAGGCCAGCGGCTACGTCCTCTTTTTTGGCGCCTTATGGAGACTGAATCCTTGTAGAATCCAACCCTTGCAAGATTCTTGAACCTAGAAGGGAGGTAGATTATTGTCAGTGTGGTAAGGCATGATCTTCACTGGGCAAACACCCTGGCGCAAACGAACGCACAACCATGATGACGCGCCAGGGAGGCGTTGTAGACAGGGAATCACACACAACCGAAAGGAGGCAACATTATGAGTAACGAAAACAAGAGCCCGGTAATGGGCGGAGCTGAACCCAATCACAGCCGGCGGTGGCACGTCGAACCGGGACTGGTGGCCGAACCAGTTGAACCTGAATATTCTGCACCAGCATTCCCCCCTGTCCAATCCGATGGGCGAGGAGTTCAACTACGCTGAGGAATTCAAGAAACTCGACCTGGAGGCCCTGAAGAAGGACCTCTATGCGCTGATGACCGACTCGCAGGACTGGTGGCCGGCCGATTACGGTCACTACGGGGGGCTCTTCATCCGGATGGCGTGGCACAGCGCAGGCACCTACCGCATCGGCGACGGCCGCGGCGGCGCAGGGATCCGGCAACCAACGCTTTGCGCCCCTCAACAGCTGGCCGGACAACGTGAACCTCGACAAGGCGCGCCGGCTGCTCTGGCCGATCAAGCAGAAATACGGCAAGAAAATCTCCTGGGCCGACCTGATGATCCTCGCCGGCAACTGCGCGCTGGAGTCGATGGGATTCAAGACCTTTGGCTTCGCCGGCGGGCGCGAGGACATCTGGGAGCCGGAAGAGGACATCTACTGGGGGACCGAGAGCGAGTGGCTTGGCGACAAGCGCTACTCCGGCGACCGGGACCTCGAGAATCCTCTCGCCGCCGTGCAGATGGGCCTGATCTACGTGAACCCGGAAGGGCCGAACGGCGAACCGAGTGCGGTCGCTTCTGGCCGCGACATTCGCGAGACCTTCGCGCGCATGGCCATGAACGACGAAGAGACCGTCGCGCTCATCGCCGGCGGGCACACGTTCGGCAAATGCCCACGGCGCCGGCGATGCCGCCCTTGTCGGTCCCGAGCCGGAAGGCGCCGGCATCGAAGAGCAGGGCCTCGGCTGGAAGAGCAGCTTCGGCAGCGGCAAGGGGGATGACACGATCAGCAGCGGCATCGAAGGCGCCTGGACGCCGAACCCGACCCAGTGGGACATGGGCTATTTCGACATGCTGTTCGGCTACGATTGGGATCTGGTGAAGAGCCCCGCCGGCGCCTGGCAGTGGGTCCCGGTCAATCCGGATGAAAAGGATCTCGCGCCGGCCGCTCACGATCCGTCGAAGCGGGTCACGACCATCATGACCACGGCGGACATGGCGCTGCGGATGGACCCGATCTACGAGCCGATCTCGCGGCGCTTCCACGAGAACCCGGAGGAGTTCGCAGACGCGTTTGCCCGGGCGTGGTTCAAGCTGACGCACCGCGACATGGGCCCCCGCTCGCGCTATCTCGGTCGCGGAGGTCCCGGCGGAGGAACTGATCTGGCAAGACCCGGTGCCCGCAGTCGATCATGAGCTGATCGACGCGCAGGACATCGCAGACCTCAAGGGCAAGATCCTTGCCTCGGGCCTGTCGATCTCGGAACTGGTCTCGACCGCCTGGGCGTCGGCATCCACGTTCCGTGGCTCCGACAAGCGCGGCGGTGCGAACGGGGCGCGCATTCGTCTTGCGCCGCAGAAGGATTGGGAAGTCAACCAGCCGGCCCAACTGAAGACGGTGCTGCAGACCCTTGAGGGAATCCAAAAGGAGTTCAACAGCGCGCAGTCAGGCGGGAAGAAGGTTTCGCTCGCCGACTTGATCGTCCTGGGTGGATGCGCAGGTGTCGAGCAAGCTGCGAAGAATGCCGGTCACGATGTGACCGTTCCCTTCACGCCGGGACGCACGGATGCGTCGCAGGAGCAAACCGACGTGGAGTCATTCGCCGTACTCGAACCGGCTGCAGACGGGTTCCGCAACTACCTCAAGACCAAATACGCCGTATCGGCAGAGGAGCTGCTGGTTGATCGGGCGCAACTGCTGACGCTGACCGCTCCCGAGATGACGGTTCTCGTTGGCGGCATGCGCGTCTTGAATGCCAACTTCGGACAGTCCCAGCACGGCGTCTTCACCAAGCGGCCAGAGACGCTCACCAATGACTTCTTCGTGAATCTGCTCGACATGAGCACGACGTGGAAGGCAACCTCGGAAGACGAAGACGTGTTCGAGGGTCGTGATCGCGCAACGGGCGAACTCAAGTGGACCGGCACCCGTGTCGACCTCATCTTCGGTTCGAACTCCCAACTCCGGGCCCTGGCGGAAGTCTACGGCATGTGAGGACTCCCAGGAGAAGTTCGTGCACGACTTTGTGGCGGCGTGGAACAAGGTCATGAACCTTGACCGCTTCGACCTCGCCTGATCGTAGCAAGAACGTCTTCGAGGACTCATTCAAGAGTCCCGAATGCAAACGGGTGCCGTGACAGAAACAGGGCGGCGAAAAGACGGTCAGTGAACAATTGGTTCCAGCGGACGGCGCCCAGGCGCCGTCCGCTGAACCTTGTCGTTAGGTGGTAACCGCTGATATTGCGCGGAAGTTACAATAGTGCGGATTTTGGCACATGGGCGGAGGCGCAGGCCTGCTTTGAGCACAGTTGGGATCTAGGGCATAGGAATGAGCACTGGTTAGGTGGGAATGCTTGCAAGCGCCTGCCGTTGGGGTGGGTAGGGGTGAGACAGCATGTACGCTAAAGTTCTATGCGCAGAGTGTGGCGAGCGGCATTCGGTGGGAGGCCTCGTGCCCTGGCCCACTGACCCATCACAAGGCGGCAGCCTGGCCGAGCTGTATCCAGATGGCAACATGCCAGGCAATATTGCGTACCTCTTGAGTATCAAAATCTGGTGTCCACAAGCAAAGGCTCATATCGCCATCGAAGATCCGGCGCGGGTGTTTGTGGAGCCAGTGGTGCGGTGTGAGGGCTAAACGGGTCGGCCCAACACTCATGTAGTCAGCAGTTCCCAAACGTGACCGCCATTTTCTGATAAGCTGCTCGCTGAAAGCTGAAAGATCCAAAACATCATGGATCAACTAACACAGATCTACACCGATTCACCACTCTGGTTCTGGCTCCTGGGCTCCGTGCTGGCCTACGGGCTGGCCACCAACGCCCTCTGGATCCTCAGCTCCAGGGACTGGCTCCCGTCGCCCTACAGCAACTGGCTGGTGCAAGCCGGGCGGTTCCTCTTTTACCTGGGCATCCCCTACCTGGCGTTGGGGGGTTGGCCGCGCCGGCCGTTCCAGGGACTGCTCTCCCCGGCGGATGTGGGCCTGGTGGGCCTGGGCGGGCGCTGGCCGCCCACCCGCTGGCTGGAGGCGGCGGGCACGGCCATAGGCATCGGCTTGCTGGCCGGCCTGTTGCTGGCCCTGGCCTGGGCCAATGCCAACCGGCGTGACCCGGGCGCAGGCCGCCCCACCGAGCCCCGCTATCGTTTTCCAGCCCGGCCCTGGTGGGCCCTCCTGATCGACGTGCTCCTCCTGGAGGTCCATTGGGCCTTTTACCGGGGCGCGCTGGCGGTACTGCTCGCGGATCGGTACAAAGGCGTCTTTCTGGGGCTGGGGCTGGTCTACCTGGAGTGGGCGCTGAACCCGGCCTGGCGGCACGGCTGGCGCGCCGGACCGCAAGCAGCCGTTGCGCGGCTGCCCGCCGCACAGTGGCTGCGGGCGGCAATGGCCCTGGTGTCAGCCTTGATCTTCTTCCTTGACCCGAAACCTGTGGCTCTGCCTGGGGGTGCATGCTGTGCTAGAGCTGTTGTTCTGGAGCTTTGGGCGGGAAGAGGTGGATTCCCGCCGGCGCGGGAATGACAAGCATGCAAAGCCCCTGCCCTCGCCGGAGCCTAGCTCCGACTGAGGTACCTAGAAGCTATAGACCTCCAGAATACTCTTTTCGGTGTCACCCTCAATGCGGGCCAGGACCTGGACGTAGGGGGCGATGCTGGAATTGTGCAGCTTGCGTTTGAGCAGCTCGTCCACCTGAAAAATCCCCGCCGAATTGTTCATGGCAATCTCGACGACGATGGGCAGCTCATCGCCTTTGCGGATGTCGACGCGGTCGATGGCCATGGCCGAGATGGCGTGGATGTCGGTCTTGCCCGCCTCAAAGGGGATGCGCGACCGGCCCTCGGTTACGTCCAGCGCATCGGCCACCTTGACGACGCCGGCCTCCGTGGTCAGGCAGGCTACGTCCCAGCGATGGGCGATGATGGCGTGAAGTGTATCGGCGACGAGGATGGTACGCTGGCGCACGTCGTACAGCCCATCCAGCAACTCCCGCGCCTTGCGCTCGGCCAGGAAGAGGCTGTATTGCTCGTGGCCGCTACGATGGATGCTGATCCCCAGGTCGTGTAGGCAGGCGGCCAGCACAACGACGATCTCGGCCTCGTCGTCCGTCAGGCCGTGGTCTTGGACGATACCCATGGGCACGCGGGCATCGAGCAGCAAGCGCACCAGTTTCAGGGCGATGTTGGTCACGATCTTGATGTGCACCGAGCCATGGTCGGTGATGCCCGCCCGCTCGACAGCGTTGACGTTGGCGCAGTCCCACAGGGTGTGCAGTTCGACGTCGGCGTCAATGCGACCGACGAGCTGGCGAAGCTTCTCATTGTGGCGCACAGGCACATTCAGGGTCAGCATATCGGCCATAACACCTCCAGGCCAGGGGCAAGCTTGGCGATCTTGTTGGTCTCTATTCCCACAACCGGCAGAACGTGCACATGTCGCCGGCGGTTGTAGGCTGGCCGCAGCGAATACAAGGCCGTAGTTCGGCGCTGGCCCGTTCCTCAAAGACCACCTTGCCGGCCTCCCGCGCTCGCAGGAACTCCAGGTAGAACTGCTGCTTGGACCCGGGCGACCTCAGCTCCAACTCGTTGAGCAGATTCTTTGGTATAGCTGGTGGTCGCGCCCTTGGCAAAGGGGCATTCGTCATAGATATAGTCGATGCCCAGGACCAGGGCATAGGCCGCCGTCTCGCGTTCGTAGAACCGGACAAAAGGCTTCACCTTGCGGGCCAGCCCGCCCCGCTCGGCCAGGACGGGTGCCTGGCGAGCCAGGTAGCCGGTATGCCAATGCAGGGTGTTCTGCAGCAGCACAGCCACTTCGTCGTCGAGGTTGTGTCCGGTGGCAATGGCCGCAAATCGGCCGCCCCGGCCGATCCTGAGGCTCCGCGAAGGACCTCACCTGAGCCGTGAAGGGCGACCTCGTTCATGATGTGGCGCTTGACCAGCCCGCAGACGGAGCAGGGCTTTCCCTGGCCCCGGCGCCGGGTTCTGGCCAGATAGGGGATGGTCTGGCCATACTCCTCCTCCACGTCGACGACGTGGAGCACGGCCTCAGGATGATGGTCGGAGACGAAACGGTGGCACATCTCCAGGGATTTGTCAGAGTAGCCCTGATCCTCGTCGATGCCCAGCCCGATGTACATACCCTCGGCCTGGTAGCCCAGCTTGAGCAGGACGTCCCACAGGGCCAAGCTGTCCTTGCCGCCAGAGACAGCGAGCAGAACACGATCCTCGGCAGTGAACATATCATATTTGTCGATGGTCCGCTGCGTAAAGGTCAGGAACCACTCGACAAGGTGCTTCGCGCACAGGCTTCGCCTGTGCTGGCGCATGTTGAGAACGGCGGTGCCGCCACACTTGCCGCATTTCATGTTTGTGCTAGCTTTCGGCGATGCGTTGCAGACCCTCACGGTCGAGGATGGTAATGCGCTTCCGGCCGATTTCGATGAGGCCATCGGTCTTGAAAGCATTGAGGGTTTGGGTCGTGGTTTCGCGATAGGTGCCGATCTGCTCCCCCAGATCCTGGTGGGTATAGCCCTCGACGATATCGCTGCCCGTATCGTCAGCTACTTGCAGGAGAAGGGAGGCCAGCCGGGCCGGGATACCCTTGCGGGCGATTTCTTCCAGTCGTTCCTCAGCCCTCTTCAGCCGGCGTCCAAGGACCTCAAAGATACGCAGCGCCACTTTGGGCATGGTGATCAGCATCCGCTCTACGTCACTGCGGCTCATCACGTACAGGACGCAGTCTTCGCTGGCTTCGGCAAAGCTGTTATGCATTCCCTGACCGATAAAGGCCATTTCTCCAAAGATGGTCCCCGGCCCCAAGGTAGAGATGACCAGTTTTTTGCCATCGGGCGAGATGCGATAGAGCTGGATCCGGCCTTCCTGTAGAAAGAATAGAACCTCGCTGGTATCTTCGGGCATGTAGAGGATCTTGCCCCGACGGCAGGTCGTCATGGTCGTTGCCCGATCGATCTCCTCGATCTCTTGGGAGGTCAGATCCTGAAATATGTCCACCATCTGTAGATAGCCGATTTTGTCGGGTTGCTCCTCTGACACGATCTCTCCCCTCCGGTGAAGGTAGGTACCGCTTGCTCTACTGTCTCGATTATACCTCAAGTCGGGGGAGACCACAACACCAACAAACCGCCGTGGAGGCGCTGATGCGGTTGTTGCTGGGGGTACGGCTCACATGTACTGTCCCCGACATTCCTGGCTTGCATCCAGTGCCAGTTGTGTTATAATCCAAGACAACCTTGTTCTGGAGCGAGTGCATGAATCCAATTCCTCCGATCCTTTTCCAATTGGGCCCTTTTCAGGTGCGCTGGTACGGCGTGCTGATCATGACCGGGGTGGCCTTGGGAGCCTATTTCTCCAGCCGCCTGGCGAAAAAGCGCGGGCTGAATCCGGACCACGTCTGGTCGGCCCTGATCGTTGCCGTGATCATGGCCATCCTGGGAGCCCGTCTGTACCACGTCTTTTCCACCCCGGCCGGCTGCCCACCTGACGCTACCTTTGCCTGTGGCTGGCCCTACTACCAGCATCATTTCTTTGAGGCTTTTGCCATCTGGAAGACCGGCGGCTTCCAGGGTCTGGGCATCTATGGCGCCATCGTCGGCGGTGCCCTGGGCGTGGTCGCCTACGCGCTGTGGAACCACCTCAACCCACTGGTTTGGCTGGACCTGGCGGTGCCCGGGCTGGCCTTTGGCCAATTTGTCGGCCGCTGGGGCAACTTTATTAACCAGGAACTCTACGGCCCCCCGACCGGTTCGGCCTGGTTCGGCCTCAAGATCAACCCAGACCTGCCCCACCAGGCATTGCCCCCCGGCACAGACTATATGACCCGCTTCCATCCGACCTTTTTGTACGAGTCATTGTGGTCTCTGGGCGTATTCCTTATCCTGTACAACGTTTATTCTCGGCTGCCCCACAAGCTGCGCAATGGCGACGTGTTCTTGCTCTACATCGTCCTCTACCCCCTGGGACGTTTCATTGTCGAGTTCTTCCGGCCCGATGCCTGGACGATGGGCCGGCTGGCAACCGCACAATGGATCGCGCTAGCCTGTGTGATTGGTGGGACCACGCTCATCGTGCTGCGCCACATCTTCTGGGATCGAGACAAAGAGACAGGGGAGGGAGAAGGGCAAGCAAGCGCGCAGGAAGCAGCGACGGCCGAATAGGGGAACAGGACGGTCCAAAAAACAATCGGCGAACCGCCCGGCTCAGATCACAACAGAGCCTGGGGTTCGCTTGTCTTTCGTTCCCGGATTGGGGTTACGGGGTTCCCAGCGAACTGCCATCCCCGGATGGTTCCTGTCCGATCTTGCGCGCTTCGTTCAGATCGCTCCAGGACAGGCTCATGCGCCACATGTACCAGATTCCCAGCGCGGTGATGGGTAGCCACAGGGCCGCGTGCAGCACCAGGGTGTACGCCGCCGCGATGTTGCCATTCACGCCAAATGCCTTGAGGACCTCGATCCCCGGTTCGTCGAATGTGCCCAGATAGCCCGGCGCCGACGGGATCGTCGTAAACAGGTTGACTACCCCATTCATCAACATCAGCACAAAGAAAGAGACCTCGAAATCAAAGGCGTGCATCACGAACCAGTATTTCATCGCCTCCGCCAGCCACACGACGAGCGAAGTCAGAAAGATCATGGCCACGTCCCGCCCGCTCCGCAGAAAGCCCAGTCCCGCCAGAAAGCGGTCGGCAAATCCCCTAACCGGTTCCCGAAAACGCGCGGGCAGCAGCTTGTCTATCACCCAGGAATAGGCCGCCTGGGTGCGCTGGGGGGAGGCAGCCAGGAAGAAAAAGACCCCCAGGGCGCCAAAAAAGAGCAGGCTAAAGACAATGACAAAATTGCGCCAGGCATCGGGGATATTCGGCGCCAGGGGCAGGCCGACAAAGACAAAGAGAAGCATAATCACCCCGTCGAAAATGCGCTCGACCAGGATGGAGGCCAGGCTGGAACTGACCGGCACCCCCTCCGTACCTTTTAGCACAAAAGCCCGCAGCAGCTCACCGATGCGGGCAGGAAAGATGTTGTTGCCCATATAACCGATGCACACGACTGGGAACAGCCGCACCAAAGGGATCGACTTGATGGGGCGCAGCATATAGTGCCAACGCCAGGTTCGCGCCCAGACCCCAAAAAAGTAGATGGCCACGCCCGGCACCAGCCACCAATAACGGGCGGTGCGCATATGGAACCACACCTCGCCCATGTTCAACCCGCGCAAGGCGAGATAGAGAAAGACCGCGCTGATCATCAACCCCAACCAAAACTGCCAACGTTTAAGCATCATCTCTCCCAGTCTTGGGCTCTGTCTTGGGACGTGGCGTAAAAGGTGGGGCGAGGCTCCACCTTTTACACCACACTCAGAGACACGATCCTGTCGTGATACGGGTCCGGGGGAGCCATCCGGATTGTTGGGTGATTATACCGTCTTCATCCCAAAAGACCAAAAGCCTCGCCAGTCAAAGTCGCGCTCGACCGCAAGAGATCGCTGCGGACGAGGACAGCGATCTGGCAGTTCTCCCAAATGACAAGATGCGGAACGGGGTTCATTATTACGGCCCGCGCCTGCTGGGCCAGGCCAGGGATCCCTGCCTCCCAGGTACCAAAAGGATGGGAGTTGAGCGGTTCAGTCCTATTGCGTGATCGAGAGCCCGGGGGTGATCATCTGCGGAGGAAGGATGGTAAAAGTCAACCATGCCGGTTCGGACTTTTGCCCCGACGAGTCAAAGGCAACGCCGACGAGCGTGAGGGGGATACTGGCCGGCTGCGTCCAGGTCAATGGCCAGCCTCCAGCACAGAGCGTCTCAGTGCAGGTGAAAGCTCGGCCTGAATTCAGGAGCGGGTCCCCGGTCTCTACCCCCCACACCACGACCAGGTTCAAGCCCAGGTCATCGCTGGCCTGAAAGATGAGGGAGGATGGCTCGTTGGCCCGGACCTGCAGGGGCGCGACCATCAGGCTGAGGAACGGAGGCTCATCAGCAGGGGCGCAGGGGGGCAAGGTCACTTCTGCTGTAGCGCTCTCGGCTGAGGTTCCGGCAGCATTGAAGGCGACAATGGAGTAGAGATAGGTATTGCCGCAAGCGACCTGCTCATCCACAAACTCTTCCACGCCGGCTGGAGCCAGGCCGATGCTGGCGTCCACGTCAGCTCGATAGATACGGAATGCATCCTCGTTGTCGGATTGATCGGACCAGGCCAGCAGGACCGTTGGCAACCGCGCCTGGCCCCCAGCAGCCGACGGGTTCGCCCCTCCCGTGTCTACGGTGGCCCTTAGATCCACGGGTTCCTTGGGTGGTAGATTCGTCTGGGCCAGGACCCCGACGTGGATGGTCAGCGGCAGCGTTGGACCAAAAAGGTCGCCCTCAGGCGAGCGCAATCGCCAGAGATTCGCATAGGTGCCCACGTCCGATGGCGCCCACAGCGTGATTGCCAGGTCAACGGCTTCACCAGCGGCCGTGGGCGGCACCGACACCCTATCCGGTGAAATGAGACCAGATCCCGCCAACCGGATCAGTTGATAGCCGACCCCCCAGGCGCAGGAGCCATTGTTGCGCACTTGCCACACTTTGTCCATTCGAACCGAAGGGGGAAAAGCCGTACCGGGAGGGATCGTCACATCGGACACAAAGGAGGCATCCGGAAGGCAGGCTGGCTCTGCTATCGCCTCGCCAGGCGCCTCCGCCACCTGGAGGGTGATGTCAGCCCTGCCAAGGACCTGGTTCTCAGCAGAAAAGACGATCACGGCGACCCGATACTCTCCAGCGGACTCGGGGCGCCATGATTGTGAAAGGGGGAGAGAGCCAACGTTGGCTTGGGTCTGAGGCTGGACCGATAGCGTGTCCACCTTTTGTCCATTTACATCGAGCTCCACGCGGCCCACATCCCGCAGGCCCGGTACAGCGTTGATGGTAGATTCTATGGCGATTTCCTGGCCCAGGGTAACCTGGCTTCCGTCGGAGGGTGAGGCAATGATGATTCTGACATGGGGATCCGGGGCGGGTGTTGGCTGGAAGGGGTTCCAGGGGATATCCAGGTCACCCTGCCAGAGCACGAGGAACCCGGAAAGGACCACCAGCAACACCAGGGCCATGCCCAGTGCCAGCCAACGGCCCACCCGGCATCCGGGTATGTCCCCGGTATCTGGAGCATCAGGCGGCGGTTCCGCGTGGGGATCGCCTGGCTCCCAGCCTTCGCCCCGGTTGCAGACCCAGGTTCCCTGTTGGGCATCGAGCAGCCAGAGAACGCCGCGTTCATCCCGCAGCAGCATTTTGGCCACCTCGAAGCGAAAGGTCTCGTCGTTTATCTCGCCCACGCCGAGCTGCGCCTGCAAGACACGAAAGCGGCTTTCAGCCTGCTTGAAATCCATAACCCTCAGCCTATATCCGGAATACCTCAATCCTCAGACTGAAAGATCTCTTGTGCGTGCTGCAACAGAACCCGAGTCTGTTCCGGCGGGGTATCCCTGCTCTCCAGATAGAGCGCCAACAGGTCCGCAGGCGACAACTCTCCTGGTGACTCGCTTCCCAGCCGTTGCCGATAGACCCGTTCGATCTCTTTGCCGATTGCGGCGACGTAATATGCCTCATTCAGCGCCCGCCGGATGTCGGCATCGCGGAGCAGGCCCTCTTGCTCCGCCCGGGCCTCGATGATCACCCTCACCACAGCACCGGATACGTCATGTCTGTCAATCGTGGCCAGCAGCGCGGCCAGCGGATCGGCCTCGTCTCGTACGTCGCAGCGAATGGTCAGAAAGGTCCGCGCAGCCACGGGATGGAAATGCCATTCGGTGTGCCCTCGCTGCACATCGGCGATCACAAAACCCTTTCGTTCCTTTTCCTCGCCAAAATCGATTCGTTCCAGGCTGCCACTGTATACAATGGGAGGATGCCGGCCCTGGTTCAGCTCTTGGTGGCGGTGTATGTGGCCCAAGGCCACATAGTCCCAGGCCGTATCAGCCAGAACACTGGTGAGGACCACCACGTCGCGCCCCAGCATCACGGTCCGTTCGGACCCAAGCTTGGCCGCCGACACACTGAAATGCCCGGTTAGCACCGCAGGCAGGTCCGGGTCCACCTGTTGTGCCAGGGCCTGGATGTTGTCCACCATCATCTGCTGCACCAGCTCGTCCAGCTTGGCGATGGTCTTGTCCTTGTGATCGTCGTGGGCCAGGATCTGCTGTCGAAGCGGGTAGGGCACCGTCGCTACCTGGATCAGATCGCCCTTTTTCGTGGTCACCCGGTGCAGTTCATCGCGGTTGGCGACCGTGACGTTCGGCACTTTTAGCGTACGAAAGACCTCAATGCTCGATGCTCTTTTCGAGACCGCGGGTAAATCGTGGTTGCCCACCAACAGGATGACCGGGATTCCGGCATCGGCCAGGCGCATGATCCGCCGGGAAAACTCGCGACGGTGGGTAGAGTTGGGATCGCGGCTCTTGTAGGCGTCCCCGGCAAAGAGGACCAGATCGACCTCGTTCTCCAGGGCATAGTCTACCACCTCGCTGAGCCGGCGCAAAAAGTCCATCACGCGGCCGTTCAGACCGGTAGCTGGGTCGAGGCTCCCATAGTTTTCCACACCAATGTGCACGTCGGCCAGGTGCAGCACGCGGATGCTGTTCATAACGCGCTCATCCCTCTCTGCCCGTCGCTATGGCTGGGCCAGAGTTGAGGTCAGTGGCCCCAATCTTGGTACCTGTCCATTGCTTGCCTGGAATGGACATCAGGCACGATCCAGTGCTGCCCGCGCCGCCCCGGGGTCCGTCGCGGTGACCGCATCGACGCCCAGGCGCAGGGCAGCAGCATAGTCAGCCGTGAACAGGTTGGCCAAACTCACGGCCAGACCTGCCTCCTGCAGGCAGGACACGATCCGGCGGTCGGTCTGGGGCCAAAAGACAGTGACCCAGCGGGCAGTCGTGGGCATTACCCGGGCCACCGGATCTGCAACGCGCTCGCGCAAATTCACGGACAAGGCAATCGCCGGATTCCGGGCCCGGATGCGTGCCAGGGCCACCCGGTCCCAGCTCGAGATCACCACCTGGCCCTCCATACCCGAGCGATCGATCAGGTCGAGAGACAGCATCTCCAGCCGATCATCGTCAGGATCGGCAAAGCCGTGTTTGAGGTCCACCTGGAGCGGTATTCTCCCCCGCGCCCAATCCAGCACGTCAAGAAAGCGGGGGATGCGCTCACCAGCATAGGCCGGACCGAACCAACTGCCCACATCCAGGCCGCGCAGATCCGCCCAGGCCACGTCCCGCACCCAGCGGGGATCGCCCAGCTTGGGCTTCAGGGTAAAATCGTGGTAGATGATGGCCTCGCCATCGCGGGTGAGCTGTACGTCGAATTCGAGGAGATCAGCGCCGGCCGAATAGCCAGCCTGAAAAGCAGCCCAGGTATTCTCCGGGGCCAGGGCCTCCGCTCCCCGATGGCCGATGACCAGTACACGGCGCGGGTCAGCCGTGAGCAGTTGTTCGATGCGCGATTCTTCGGACCTGGGCTGGGTGCTAGAGAATAGGATGGCCATGGTGGATACTATTGTAACTGGGATCCGCCGCGTTGTCAAAAACCCCTGGTTTGAACCTGGATGGAGAGCAGTCGTTGACTTTTCACCCTGTCGGTGCTATAATGCGCCGGACTGGATTCCAAAGACGGGAGCTTGGGGCATGACACAGTCTTACCGTGATGAACTGGAAGAACGCCGCCAAAAGGCCAGCCAGGGAGGTGGGCAAGCGCGCATTGAGGTCCAACACGCCAAGGGCAAGCGCACGGCCCGCGAACGGCTAGCCACCTTACTGGACGAAGGGACCTTCCAGGAAATGAGCCCCTATGTCAGCAGCCGCCACGCAGGCCAGGATGCAGTGGACGGCGACTCGGTCGTGACCGGCTACGGGCTCATCGACAGGCGGCGGGTGTGCGTCTATGCTCAGGATTTTACCGTGTTCGGTGGCTCCTTTTCCGAAGCCCAGGCCATGAAGGTCAGCCAGGTGATGGATCTGGCCCTGCAGGGAGGCCTGCCCGTGATCGGCTTGAGCGACTCGGTGGGAGCCCGCATCCAGGAAGGGGTCCATAGCCTGGCCGCGTACGCCGAATTGTTCTGGCGCAACACCCAGGCCAGCGGTGTGATCCCCCAGATCAGCGTCATGCTGGGCCCCTGCGCCGGGGGCTCGGTCTATTCGCCGGGGCTGACCGATTTTGTCATCATGACTCGCAAGATCAGCCACATGTTCATCACCGGACCCGACGTGATCCGCACGGTGACCGGAGAGGAAGTAGACCTGGAGACGCTGGGCGGCGCCGGTACCCACAGCCAGACCAGTGGTGTGGCCCATTTCTCCGCCGCCAACGAGGACGAGGCGTTGGCTCTGACCCGCCGCCTGCTTGGCTACCTGCCCAGCAACAACGTCGAAAATCCCCCCAGTACACCCTCCGACGACGATCCGTGGCGCATGGACCCCAGCCTCGACTCGCTGATCCCCGAGGATCCTACTGTGCCCTATGACATGGCCCGTGTTCTCGAGGGCGTATTCGACCGGGACAGCTTTCTCGAAGTGCAGCCTGCCTTTGCCCCCAACGCCATTGTCGGCTTTGCCCGGCTGAACGGCTCTGTGGTGGGCGTTGTCGCCCAGCAGCCGCTCCGTCTGGCGGGAGTGATCGACATCGATGCTTCGGACAAGATAGCCCGCTTTGTGCGCTTTTGCGATTGCTTTAACATTCCCATCGTCACCTTCGTAGACTCGCCAGGGTTCCTGCCTGGCGTCGATCAGGAACACGGCGGCATCATCCGTCACGGCGCCAAGATCGTATACGCTTATTCTGAGGCGACGGTACCCAAAATCAGTATCGTCACCCGCAAGGCCTATGGTGGGGCCTACATCGTCATGAGCAGCAAGTATATCCGCACCGACCTGAGCCTGGCCTGGCCCACGGCCGAGATTGCGGTGATGGGCGCCGATGGCGCGGTGGCCATCCTGCACCGCAGGGCGCTCAAGGAGGCCGCCGACCCGGAGGCCCTGCACGCTGAACTGGTGGCCGATTACCGCGAAAAGTTCGCCAAGCCCTACGTCGCCGCGGCCAGCGGCCACATTGATGACGTGATCAGGCCCAGTGAAACGCGCCCCCGGCTTGTCACCGCCCTGGAGATGCTGAAGGATAAATCTGTTCAGGGTCCGGCCAAAAAGCACGGCAACATGCCTATGTGAGTTCCGTAGTTATGGAACTCGTCTTGGTATCAATCCGCAACGGCCTGGTACTCCCTCAGCGCTGGTACCGGACCCGCCCGCCGATGATTGTATAGACGACCTCGGTGTCCAGGATTTCCTCATCCGGCACCTGCAGAAGGTCCTGGGAAAAAACAGTGATATCGGCCAGCTTGCCGGGCACCAGCGAGCCCTTGATTTCCTCCTCAAAGGCTGCGTAGGCATTGTTGACCGTGTAAGACGCCAGCGCTTGCTGGCGGGTCAGTCTTTGTTCGGGAAGAAAGACCGATCCATCGGCCATCTTGCGTGTGACTGTACAGTAAAGGTTGGCGATGGGGTCAATGTCCTCGACCGGTGGATCGGTGCCATTCACCAGCACAGCGCCTGATTGGATCAGTGTCTGGTATTGGTAACCCCGCTCCCGGGTCCGCTCCTCGCCGAGCCGGTCCACCACCCAGGGGCCATCGGAAGTGGCAAAGACACCGCGGACCGAGGCCATGACGCCAAGCTGGGCGTAGCGAGGCAGATCATCGGGGTGGATGACCTGGGAGTGCTCGATGCGCCACCGAAAGTCGCCCTTGTCCGGGTTCCGGGTGAAATTCTCCTCATAAATGTCCAGCAGCTCTCGGATAGCCCGGTCGCCGATGCCCTGGATGGCCATCTGATAGTCATGTTCGACGGCCAACTCGGCAGAGCGCCGGATGTCGGGTACGGGTGTGACATTGAATCCCGTACTCTCTGGCATATCGCTATAGGGCTCCAGCAGCCAGCCACCGTGGACGCCCAACGCCCCATCTAGCACCTTTTCGCCAATGGTGCGCACCGTCAGGTAGCCGTTCCCATGGCCCACCATCCGGAAGTCTGGCAATCTACCCTCCAGGGCGGCGGCGGGTTCCTGGATGCAGACATAGAGCCGCAGTGGCAGATTGCCCTCCCCGGCCAGCTTTTTCAGAAAATCGATGGTCTCAAAGCTCTCCCCCATGTCGTGAAAGCTGGTGATGCCTTTGGAGATGGCCTCCTCCCCGGCAAGCGCTACCTGGCGGCGCATCTCGGCCTCCACCACCTCCAGCGGGCGCCGGGCGCGGGAGGCAGCCAGCGCCTCCCGCGCCGGAAACTGGGCGGTCTCGCGCAGCATCCCGGTAGGCTGGCCCGTGCTGTCCCGAACGATCACTCCCCCTGCCGGATCCGGGGTTCCCGGTCCCAGGCCAGCCTCTTCCAGGCCCCGGGCATTGACAAAGACGCCATGGCCGCTGACGTGGATCAGGATGACCGGATTCCGCGGGCTGATGGCGCTGAGGCTCTGGTGGGTGGGCATCCCCTCCACGCTGGGCGACGGCGCATGATCCCACCAGTCCTGGTGCCAGCCCCGGCCCATGATCCAATCGCCGGGCTGGGCCTCGCGCGCAGCCTCCGCCACCAGGTCCACGACCTCGCCCCAGGAGCGGGTGGCCCGCAGGTCGAGGTTCATCAGAGACTCGCCCAGACTCATATAGTGGCCGTGCCCGTCGATCAATCCGGGCACGGCAAGCTGCCCCCGCAGGTCGATGACCCGGCTATTGGGGCCAATGTAGGGCTCGATCTCGCTGTTGCTGCCGACGGCCAGGATGATCTCTCCCTTGGCGGCCAGGGCCTCTGCCTGGGGAGTGGTCGGGTCCATGGTGACGATCTTGCCGCCATGGAGCACAAGATCGGCTGATTCTTTGCCTGCTGTGTGGTTGTCTGTCATGAACTGCCTCCTCAGTTGAGCGACATTGCGGTTCTGAAGCCGGGACGGCATCAAGGCCGTGGATCCCCGTTTCATGCCAATGAGCCCCATACGCGAGCCGGTAAGTCCTTGGTAAGGATACTATAGGTGTTTCCGAAAGTCAAGCACGATGGGATTGGGCTGGCCCGCTTCTGGCCTCTACGTCCCAGCTCAGGCTTCTGGGCGGCGATTGCGCTCAGAGCGCTGTTGTGATAGAATGAACGGGCATCCAGTACATGCAGAGCACATGACATGGTCGCGTATGAGGCTCTCGGGGACAGCACACCTGTTCACCGCGCGGCCAAACATGTGTCCGCCGGCCTGAACGGGCGGGGGAGGTAGGGAAGAATGACATGCCAGGGCAGGTTTGAGAGGCTCGTCCGTTCAGCCTGGCTCCACAACGCGATCCATGGTAGACTGCCGGCGTCCTATCCTGAGAAAGGACTTGTCGTCTTTGAAGTTGGCGACAGGGGACAGACGGAATATGCCCTTGGCCATGTCCCCGGTGCCCTGTACCTGGACACAAACGTGCTCGAAACCTCTCCACTGTGGAACCGAGTTTCAGATCAGGAACTGGAAGCGGCGATGCTGGCTCACGGGGTGTCGCATGACACCCCCGTTGTGCTGTACGGCCGGGACACAAGAGCCGCTGCTCGTGCTGCCGTCATCATGATGTACGCCGGGGTCGAGGACGTGCGGCTACTGGATGGCGGCTACCAGGCATGGAGAGCTGCCGGCTACGAAGTAGAGGCGGGAACCCGGCAACCGGTGCCCGTCGAATCGTTCGGCTGTGACGTCCCGGCCCACCCGGAGTATATCATCGACATCGATGAGGTCCGGGCCATCCTGACCAGTGACGAGGCCGTACTGGTCAGCATACGAAGCTGGGTGGAATATACCGGCCAGATCAGCGGCTATGACCGTCTCGAGGCTCGCGGCCGCATTGCCGGCGCCCTGTGGGGCCACGCGGGCTCGACGCCAGATCAGATGGATCATTTCCGGCGGGCCGACAATACCATGCGCAGTCCTGGCGAGATCGAGGCCAACTGGCGGGCGTGGGGCATCACACCGGAGAAACGGATTGCCTTCTACTGTGGCACAGGCTGGCGGGCCAGCGAGGCGTTTTTTTACGCCTACGTGCTGGGTTGGGAACGCATCTCGGTCTATGATGGCGGCTGGAGTGAGTGGAGCGCGGATCCGGCTAACCCCGTAGACACCGGAGAACCAACCTAAAAAGCCCCTGGCGCACGCCAGAGGCTCACCTTTTCCCTTCCTGCGCCGAATGGTGGATCTGATCGCCTGGTTCTCCTGCTCTCCCCTGGCGCTCCGCTCCAGAGAGCATGTTGACCCAAGCTGACCTTCCTTCGAGGCGCCAGTCGACCGCCGGCTGCAGGTCCAAGATGCCCTGGCCATAGAGCGGCATCTTGCGCGACCGCTTGTAGGCATCGGTCCAAATGCAGCGCCTCTCGGGATAGACCTCGCAGTAGCCGCCAGGACGTACCCCGCCGCACGGTCCATTCCGCAGCAGCTTGGGACAGGTCATGGGACAGGTCATGCCCGTCAGGCGCAGGATGCACTGGCCGCACATCCGGCAGTCAAAGATCGCCTCTTTGCTCACCCTCTCCAGAGGTAGGATGAGGCGCTCCACGCGCCCATAACCCAGCCGGGCGAGGAGCGGCTGGAAAAGCCCAAAGAGCCCTTCGGTCGCCCTGTAGGCCCATTCCAGGGGCCGGGGATGGGCCTGGATCCATCGTCTGACACCCATGCTGTCCACCTAGCGGCGAGGCGTGCCGGTCTCCTGAGGAGCACTGTCTTGCCTGAGCGTGGATCACCCTCAGGTGTTACGGTCTCAGTCTCGAACCACGCAGACCTTTTCCGCCCCTCGGTCGAAAAAGTAGCCAGAGCCGCCCTCGCTGACAACCTGCAGCATCAGCCTGCCATCCAGCACCCGGATCCCGCCCAACACATCTACGCCCCGCTCAAAGAAAGTCGGCGGCCAGGGCGAGGCTGTCGGTCCGGCCAGAACGACCCGGCGTGCATTCCCCGCGGCTTCCAGCAGGGTGTCGATGCCGCCCTCTACCAGCGACGAACCGGTCATGATCACCACACTGGCCTGGCTGATCACTTCTATCGCATTCTCCGGTGACCTCCAGAAGGGCAGCTCGTCCGGTTTCAGGGCTTCTGGGTGTTTGTCCACCACCCACAGATCGGCAACCTGGCCCTTTAGCGCTTTGATGAAGGGGATGAATCCGCCCAGCATGGCCACCCGGTCGTCAGGTAAGACACCGGCGGCTTCCAGTGCATCCATGCCGGGGATCAGTGTCCCGCCGGGCACGGCATGCTCTTCCATGGCCAGGGCTGAGAGGGCGTTGAGCACGGCAATGCCCGCCGCCCGCCGCAAGGGGACCGGCGACCAGGCATACTCGGCCAGAGCCCAGGCGTCCTGCCCGGCCAGGTTGCCGGCCGGCGGCGCGGCCGATGCCGACCGGGGGCAGCAGACCGTGTCGGTCAGCCCGCGCGGGGTAAAGGCCACTCCCGTGTGTCCGCTGGAGAGCTGCGCCGCTGTATAAAAGACGCCGAGCCGTACGTCAGAAACCGTGAGGGATGCCCCATCCAGTACCTGGGCCAGATCTTTCTGCCAAGCCTTGACTACATTCATTCCTGTCACCTCATACCATTAAGGGTAGGGATACGCATGTTCTCCAGGCCGGGAGGAGTCAGGCCCGGCCTGGAGAATCAGAGTTGTTGCCGGAATCATCAGCCCGGGTGTCCAGCGCGGAGGCCAAGCCACCGCAGAGGGTCCGGGAACATGTACGCTACGCGCTCGCTGGTACTGGCTCCTGTTTGGTCAGCCAGCGCTCGGGAACGAACAAGGAGACTACGTTGCGCAAGCCCACGGTACCGATGAGGTTGACCAGAAAGGCCAGAAAGCCGACCGAGACCAGCACGCCGCCGATGATGGCCACCAGCGTGTAGGCCTGAAACTCGCCCCCCAGATAGAAAGTGCGCCGCAGCATGCCTTTGGAGCCGGCCATACCCATGGCGTAGGCCATAACTACCGAACCCACCATCCACAACCAGAAATGGATGTTGATCAAGGCATTGCTGCGGAACTCCAGTCTGGTAAGCATCGGCACCAGGGCGTACAGCACCGAGAACAGCATCGTCCCCACACCCGTGATGAGAAAGGTGTGGGCGTGGAGGGCGACGATCCACTGCGTGTTGTGGAACACCAGGTTCAGCCCGACGTTGGCCTGAAGCAGGCCCGCCGTACCGCCCATGATGAAGCCGAACATCGAGCCCAGAACGAACTTGAGGGCGGGCGTCATCTTGACCGGCCGGGCCAGCCAAATGGTCATCATTGAGGCAAAGATGGTCAGGCCCATGGTAAAGAACTCGCCCCAAGTGATGATCTGCCCGGAGAGAATTCGCATTGCCATCGGCTGCGAGGTGTCACCCAGCAAGTGGTGGCTCCAGACAGCCATGGAAACCAGCAGGTCGACCATGATCACGGTCTTGACCACGTTGGCCCCAAAGAGCCGGCGCCCCGTCAGCAGTGGGATGAGCAGATACCACACTCCGGCGGTATAGATCAGGGCGTTGCCATCAGCCACCATGTCCAGGCCCCACCAGTACCAGTTCTTGTAGAGCAGGGCGTCTACCCAAGCCGGGTTGAGGTTCACGCCAAACAGGGCAAAGAGACCATAGACCAGGATCAGCGCCCCAGCAGTGAGCAGTACAAAGGCGTTGATGACCGTGTCGACCGAGCCCCGGCCCACGGCTACGATAAAGACCGGCAACCCGTTATAGTCCAGGTTCGGTGCGTTCTTGTCCTCCTTACCAAACAGCTTCATCAGCCGTGGGATGCCATAGGCGGAGCGCAGAAACTGAGGAAAGGTGTAGGAGTGGGGGTTGCTTTTGCTGAGCACGGTGCTGAACAGGTTGTACGAGAAGATGAGGATGTTGACCATGACGATGGCCGCGCCGAGCATAAAGAGGATGCTGCCCACTAGCGGCACCCGGTCGTAGCTCACAGGCAGTGGCCAGTAGAGGGTGTAAAGGGCATTGAACAGGGCAAAAAAGCCGGCGCTCCAGCAGATCATGACACCAGTGATCTGCAGCCAAAAGTTGACCGGTACTAATTTCTTGTATTTGATCGGCTTGTCCAGCAGGTAGGGCACCAGGAAGTAAAAGGCGCCAAAGACTGCCATGTAGATGAAGCCATAGATGCCGACAATAGGGTGGGCCGTCAGCATCGAATAGTAGAGCTGCGGCGTCGACGGGTCCTGAATGCCTGGACGGACAAGGTTGAGGGCCGCCTCCATGCCGTGCAGGGCGTTGATGTCGTACAATTGGGTGCGCATCAGCATGCCCTCAAAGCCAGACAGAGCCAGGAACAGCAGGCCCACGACGGCAAAGCGCAGCGTCCATTTCTCGGTCCAACCAAGTTGCGTTGTCATGTCGTCACCTCCTCATTGAGTCACGCGAATGGCGTCTGCATAGTACATCTCGGAATGCCGGGGGCCCGAATATTCGGTGGAGCGCACGTCATAGTTGCCCAGAGCGTCAAACTTCCACAGGATGGTATTCTCGCGACCGGGAAGGACCTGCATCTGAAAGACCATCGAGTTGTCGGGCCGGAATACGCCAAACCCATAGGTCACGTCGGCGGACACGGCCGCAAACTCAACGTACTCGCCAGCTTTGACCTCGATTCCCCCCTCCGGCAGCAGGATCTGGTAATCCTTGTACTCGATGGAGAAGCGCTGATCCGGCTCAGGACTCGACCAGAGCAGCCATTTCTGCCAGGGGATGATGGGTGATAAGGTGACGACGTTGAACACCAAGAACACAGCAATGAGAAAATAGAGCCAACGTCTCTCTCTGGAGTCCATGCTAGTCTCCTTTCTCCCGCACCTTTGCAGCGAATATGAGCATGAACACAGCCAGGGCTATCACAAAGATCGTATAGCCCCACCACACGATTTCGGTGATATACATGGTAACCTCCTCCTCGTAGAGCAACGTCATTGTTTTTTCGCTACGTAGCGTTACTTCTGTGGACTGGTACCTTCAGGCTATCGTCCGATATACTCCTCCTTTCTGCTATCCCAGCTCAGCTCTCTCTAACTTGCACTCACCTGTCTTCGGATGCGCCCGCAGCCACGCGAGCCGAAGGGTCCCCAGCTTTCTCAGGACGGGACGGCTCCTGCCGCCGTCCATCGAACAGGTGCCACAAGGCCATCTTGGGATGGCGGTAGAGCATGCGAGGGCCGGCGTAGCGCATCACGGCCCTGATCTCTTGCCTGGTGTCCTGCTTGTAACAATGTACCGGGCACTTGGCGCAGGTCGGCTTGCCCTCCTGGAAGGGACATTTCTGCAGGCGCTGCCGGGCATATACCCGCAGCGCCTCGCAGGAGGGACACAGGCCCATGCCCGTCCCGTGTCGCTGATGACAGTAGATGTCGATCATGGCCTCGACCGTTCTGCGTTCTCTCTCTATCCTTGGGTGAGTATGGATCATGGTCTAGTTCGCGCCCTTTGCGGATCTCCGCCCAGCACCTGCTTCAATGTGGCGGATAGGTATCTCTATTATACCACACATTCCTTGCAAACTGTATGACACATATCATGAACCAGGTCACACGGCCTGGCGCCGAGGGCCTGGTTCATGACGAATGTGTTCTGACGTGCTCAGCCTTGGACTTTTCTAGTGCCCAAGCGTCTCATCCCGCCGCGACGTGTTAAAGATTCCGGTAGGTGTCTTCAGATCTCCCAACTCGGCCACCTTTTCAAGGGTCTTGGCATCGTAGACCCGTACCGTATTCCCCAGCCAGTCGCTAACATAGACAAACTGCCCATCGGCCGTGAACTCGGGGTGCAAGGTCTGCACGCCGTCGTCGATGACCTTGACCACCTCAAAGGTCTCCGCGTCAAAGACGTATATGCGGTTGGGCGGATCGCCAAAGAGCGTATCAGCCCAGACGTAGGGGCTCTCGTGGTGGCTGCGGATGAACAGTCCCGGACCGGAAGTCTCGATCTCGGACACGATCTCGTTGTTCGAGAGGTCCCAGGCGGTAATCTTGCCCTCCCCGGCGTGGGTCGTTGCCCCGTAGGTCTTGCCGTTGGCCTCCCAGGCGGCGCCGGAGCCGGGGTGGGGTGTATCGCCGGTGGGGATTTTTGTCACCAGATCCCAATTCTCCACGTCGATGACGGCCATCCAGTTGTCGACTTGCGAGGCGATGTAGAAGAACTTGTTGTCGGGGCTCAGGAAACCGTCATGAAGGATGTTGCCCACGTTCTCGACCTTGTCGATGGGGAAATCAGGCTTGGAATAGTCAATGCGCCACATCTGGCCCGCTTCCTTCAGCGCCAGAATAAAATAGGGCCCGACCTTGTCCGGCGATACATCGGAGGTGATGCACACCCGGGAAGCGACGAATTCGCCCTGGGGATTGTTTCCCTCGGTGGTAATAACCTTCAGCGGTTCCAGGCTAGCCGTGTTGAGAATGACGGCGCTGTTGGGGATATAGTTGCCGACGATGACGTACTGGCCGTCGTCAGAAATGGCTAGCCCCCGGGAGTCCAGACCGACCCGGACCTGGGTCACCGCCTGGAGGGTATTGAGGTCAATCTTGAACAGCCAGCCGTCGCGGCCAACGTTGTAGGCCCAGCGTTTGTCGGTGGGATCGAAGGCGTAGCCGTGAGCGCGGTAGCTGGCCGGCACGTGGGCCAGCAGGCGGTGGGTGTCGCCATCAAAGACGGCGATGGAGCGAGCCTCCCGCTCGGTAACCAGCATCAGGTTATCCAGGTTGCCATCGTGAGTAGGCTGGTCGGGCAAACTGGCCTCATCGACCAGGACCTGGCGACTGGCCGCGATCTGGTCCATCTCCCACTTGACCGACTCGGCTGAGGGCTCGCTGCGGATATAGCCCACCAGCGCCCAGATTTCCTCGTCGGTCATGCCGGTTGGCCCCCAGGCAGGCATGACAGTGCCCGGTCTGCCAGCCTTGATGATGTCAAAATAAAAGTCGTCGTCTGACCCCAGGCGGCCGGGGATGAGGGCCGGACCCGTCGCACCCTCACGGTTCGGTCCGTGGCAGCCGCTGCAGCTATCCCGAAAGGCGGCGTCCACAGCTTTGCCCTCAAAGAGAGCCGGCGCCACCGCGCCCCCAGAGAGTACGATGACCACCCCTTCCATGTCAGGATGGTTGTTGCATTGGTAGCGAAGGGTACCCGGCTTGTCGAACTGGTGGTCAAAACTGTCGCCAGGGGCGAGCTGGCCGGAATCGAACCAGCCACCGCTGCTGGTGACTGTGTGGGCCACGCTGTCGTCATTCTGCCAGGTGACGGTGGCCCCCGTGGCCACGACGAGTGTGTGCGGTTGGAATGCATGGTCGGCGATGGTGACCGCCGCCTCTGTAACACCAGCTACGCTGGCTGCGGGCTCGGTCACAAGATTCTGCGGAAGGGGCGTCGGCTCTTCGTCTGGTCCTGGTGCGCTGCAAGCAGTCAGGATCAGGGCCACTGCAAGAATCAAAGACAGGGTCAGTTTATTTCCCATGTTGACCTCTCTTCCCGCTCTGCGGGCATTCCTGGACGAAAACCGGATATATTAGTCCAATTTTACCATGGAACAGGTACCGTGGGTATGACAAAGATCATGAAAAGGCGCGCCTGTTGACAGGCGCGCCCCTTTCCAGAAATCGAGCTAGGATCTATTCTATGAAGGGTTCGCGGCGATAGCCTGATTCAGATCACCGAGCAGGGGTTCGATGCTCAGCGCGTATTCACGGGCGGTGTCGGTGAGGGTGTGATAGGGAGAGATGTAGCAGCCGACACACTGCAAGCCGTGGCGAGCAAAGACAGCAATGGTCTGAGGATGGCGCTCGACGACATCCTGGACCAGGCACTCGGCGGTAATACAGGCAGGCAACTGTTCATCTTCCATGGTTCTCTCCGATCGACCCGAGTCCCCGTGAGACATACGACCCGTTTCAGTGCGGTCCATGGATGAGAACGGGCAGACAGCGGGCGCAGACCCATTGTTCGATATTCTTGATCAGGACACGGAACAGGGCTGACTGCTCGCTCGTATTTCCACAATTGAAACAAACCGGGGATTCTGCCGTTCTTTTATCTTCCACAAAAAATCTCCTCTGCCAGGGTGACTCTCTCTGCGGACTCGTACGCCCGCGAAAGAGGATAGCGGCTATGCAGTTTCCAACGCGCGCAGTTCACGCACGATCGGTTCGGGCTCCAGGCCATGCATCATCGATCCAAAGGCGATCGATTCCATGTTCATGCCGGGGCAGGTGAAGCAGCCGTTGCCAAAATACTTTTTGATGACGTCTTCCCCACCGGGTACATTCCTGATCACATCGCCGATGAGGCTCTCACTGGTTATTTCCGCGTTTGCCATTCTACATCTCCTCTCAGAAAATCGACAGATTCATTACTGTGGCGACGGCTGCCTGAAGGTTAGCCACATATTGACCACAAACAGATAGATGGCCACGGCCTCCGCTAGGCCGGACAGCGCAAGCGGGATCTTGAAGGGTAGCGTGGGCCAGTAAGCGTTCAAGGCCGAAAAGATGGCCAGACCCACGAGGCCGATGTTGGCCAGCCAGAACTGGAGATCCGCCATGCGCTCGCTGTGCAACGCCTTGCCCTGGAACCGGGGCAGTATGTGGTAGGCCACGCCGTAGACCATCATGGACATAAAGCCCAGCAAGTTGAGGTGGACGTGTGCGTACTTGAGGCCCAGAAGTCGGGGAAAGATAGGAAACAGCATACCCAGGGTGGCGCCTATGGCCAGATAGACCAGACTCATCTTGATGAACCGGACCGTCGTTGTACTCATTCAAACCTTTCCAGATATGGCCTTGATTGTGTCAGCACAAGCGATCATACCTTACGCCGGGGAAAAGCGCCATGATTTTGGTCATA
>CAVOXA010000021.1:0-6325 GCA_963700285.1 uncultured Chloroflexia bacterium
GTGCAGGCCCGGGATTTCGAGGAGCATCGCATTGAGGGCATGGGGCTGGGTAGTCCCGCGCCTCTGGCCGATGCCCCAGGCTCCTGCGCTTGGTCCAGTCGTTCGCGCAGAGCAGGGCGGATTCAGCTCTTGCATTCGCCACAGACAATCCGCACACCGTCTACCCAAAGATACTCAGAATTTACTTCATTCTGGGGGTTGTGTTCGCCGACGCGACGGCGTATAGTTGGCGGACGGCATTGGCCCAGGCTTTCCACACAGGGTCAGCCCGGATGTCAGAGTCCCTAGCCAGGCTGCCGGAGGTCGGTTTTGAACCTGATTACTGGACGGGATAAAGGAATGACAAGTAGCGGTCAAAAACTCAGTCTGCACCAACCAGCGACCTATCGCATACAGGTCCAGGGACAACTGGACGAAAGCTGGTCCCCGCGTCTGGGCGGAATGGCAATCTCCACAACGGTTTCGCTGGAGCAGGGCCGGGTGGCAACCCTGGAGGGCAGGTTGCTGGATCAGGCGGCCCTGGCAGGTGTATTGGACGTGCTCTACAGCCTGTGCCTGCCCGTGATATCGGTCGAGTACGTCCCGGTCGAGTCGTAGGAGAAAAGTGCACTCTTGCCATTTTGAGCAAGAACAGTGAAAGGAGATAGGCAATGGCAACAATAGTCCATGACAGGGACTGGCGGTCCCAGGCGAAAGCCACGGACCGCAGGCCCCCAAGGAAGGAGTCAAATCGATGAGAACCATCATCAAAGTTGGACTGCTGGGGTTTGTGTTTCTGGCGCTGCTGGCGTGCCAACTGATACCCAGACAGGATGCCAGCGCCGAACTGGTCGACACAAGCTGGGTGTTGAGCTCGCTTGGCGGCGATGTGCCCCTGCCCGGCACGACCGTAACCCTTCAGTTTGGCCCGGACGGTGTCGCATCCGGGTCGGACGGCTGCAACCGATTCCGTACCACCTTTTCCCAGCGCGGGAACAGGCTGACCTTCGACCAGCCCGGAGCTTTGACGATGATGGCCTGTCCCGAGCCGGTCATGGATCAGGCCACGGCCTTTATGGTCGTACTCGCCGAGACCACGAGGTTCGCCATAAGTGAAGATGGACTGATCCTGCGGGCCGGCAAGGAAGACCTGGCGGCCTTTGTGGCCACTTCCCAGGAACTGGCCGATTCGGCATGGGACGTGGTCTCATACAACAACGGCCGGGAGGCCGTGGTGGGCCTTCTGCCCGGTGCAGAGATCTAGCGCCAACTTTAGCAGCGAGGGCGAGGTGAGCGGCAATGCCGGCTGCAACCAGTACTTTGCCAGCTACTCGGCTGAGGGCGGCGCCATCGAGATCGGCCCGGCGGCCACCACGTTCAAATTCTGCGCTGATCCGGCGGGCGTGATGGAGCAGGAGAGCCAGTACCTGACCGCGCTCCAGAGCGCGGCGACCTATCGAATTGAAGGCGAGATGCTGGAGATGCGCACGGCCGAGGATCAGATCGCGGTCATGATGACACGCAAGGTCGCCGTCGATCTGCCAGAGCCTCCGCCGCTGCCCACCGCGCCCTGGGCCCGCGTCACTGCGCCGCAGGGCGTGAATATCCATGCAGGCCCGGGCATCGACTATCCGGTGATCGGCTTTTCCCGAGACGGCGACGAGGGCGAGATCGTCGGCAGGGACGCAAATTGGCGTTGGTGGGCGGTCTCCCTGCCCTCTGCGCCGGATGGCGCCGGCTGGGTATCGGCGGATCTTGTGCTGGCCATGAACGTAGGTGAGGTCCCGGTGATCGAGGCGCCCCCACCGGCCGCCGCACCGACCCAAGCGCCGCCAACGGCTGTACCACCGCCCGCGGCAACGCCCACCCCGCCGCCTACAGCCACCGCGGCGCCTACCGAAACCCCGGTACCGCCGCCCACGGCGGTGCCAACGCCCACGACTCCGCCCGCGGCGCAGATCTCGTTCTGGGCCGACCGGACGAGCCTCGAGCAGGGCCAGTGCACGGACCTCCGCTGGTCGGTGGAGCATGTACAGGCGGTGTGGGTCTATCCCCAGGGTGAGCGATACCATCGTTTCCCCCGCACCGGCCAGGGCAGCGAGCAGGTGTGCCCGGCCCTCACGACAACCTACGAGATGCGCGTCCTGCTGGGCGACGGCTCGACGACCTTCCGCGAGGTGACCATCAACGTTGCCGGGCCGCCGCCGACTGTGGCGCCATCCCCGGTACCCGATCCACTGGTAGGGGCGCGCTGGGAGGTAGTCAACTACAACAATGGCCGCGGGGCGCTGGTTACGTTGCTCGTCGACAGCCGCATCGCCCTCGATTTTGGTGCCGATGGGCAGGTGAGCGGCAACGCCGGCTGCAACAACTACTTTGCTTCCTACCAGGTGAACGGCAACAACATCTCGATCGGGCAACCCGGCAGCACGTCCCTGTTCTGTGCGGAACCGGAGGGGGTGATGGAACAGGAATCCGAGTTCCTGGAAGCCCTACAGACGGCCGCTACCTTCCGTATCGACGGCGACACGCTGGAAATGCGCTCGGCCGACCAGATTGCCATCATCGCCAACCGAGTGCCATAAAGGGTCCGCGTCTCCGGGTTCTACGATTCCTCTACTGCCGTCCGTGCGGTTCCGGCTTGACCGGGCGTACGGACGGCGGAAAGGGCATCCTGAACCGTTGATGGAGGAAATGGTTGAAGAAGAAACTTTGTAGCGGTTTCCTGGTCTTGATCATGATGGTGCTGGTGTTGGGCTCGTGTGTCCTGGCGCCAGCACCGTCGTCTATGCCGCCGCCCCCTACGACGGGGACGATGACGACACCAACCTCTGCGTCGACCGTCAAGCTGCAGTCGACCGCCGGTCCTGTTGACCTGCCCCCTGCTGTCGAGTACAACCTCGGCGAGACGACCATAATCCAGGAGCGCTTCCCCGAGGATAGCCGCTTCCGGAACATGCCGGTGCGCTTGAACGGCCTCATCGCTACACCCACTGGTGAAGGCGGGCCCTATCCCGCGGTCCTGATCTTTCACGGCAACCACCACGGCTGTCCTACGGACGAGATGGGCGTGGACCGCTGGCCGTGTGACCCCGAAGTGGAACAGCCCAATTACCGCGGCTTTGAGTATCTGGTGCGTGAGCTGGCCGCGCGGGGCTATGTGGCCCTGTCGCTCAACATCAACGCCGAGAATACCTTCGGCTTTGGCGAGCCGGTGCCGGGCGAGCGGCTGCAGCAATTGGTCGACCTGCACCTGGGCGCCTTGGCCACAGCCGCAGCTGGCGGCAACAACGACTTTGGCGTGGAGTTGGCCGGCCAGGCCGATCTGCGACGCCTGGCCCTGGTGGGCCACTCGCAGGGTGGCGAAGAGAGCCTGCGAGTGGCGCGCCAGTTAGGGGATCAGGGTGGCGCCACGGCGAACCGGCTCTATGGACCCGTAAGCGGTCTGCTGTTGCTCGCCTCGACCGCGACCGCGGTCGAGCCCAACGGTGGTTCCCCCGTACCAATGGCCATCGTTCTGCCTGCCTGTGACGGCGATGTTATCAGCCAAGAGGGGCAGCACTTCTACGAAGCGGCACGGCTGGCCCCCCAGCAGACGCAATGGGCGACATCGGCCTGGCTGGAGCGCGCCAACCACAATCACTTTAACCAGCTCCTGCCGGACGATCCTTTTCGCGGCGCAGGGCGGCCGGACTGCGACTCGATCCTGGAGCCAGGGGTGCAGCGCAGTTTTCTGCTGGACTATGCGGCCGATTTCCTGACCACAATCTGGGGCCAGGACTCCAAGGCCGTGCGTGAGGCAATGGATCGCCTGGGCCTCGGCGTCCAGGCCCAGGCGCCGGACGAGCTTTACGGTCTGCCGGGACGGGTGGCCACCCTGGCCCCCGCAGCCGACCGGAAGCCGTTGCTGGTGCCGACGACAGCGGAAGAACTGGCGACCAACCTGGTGGGTGGCGCCGTGATAGAAGAGGGCATCACGACCCACTTTTGCCCCGACGGCCACTACACACCGGCCATGCTGCCTGGAAGCGAGCCATGCCGCCGGGTCAGCGTGGGGGTGCCGGGCCAGCCGGCGCTGGCGGTCGTCTCCTGGGCCGAACCGGGTGGGGCGTGGCGCTTTGTGCTGCCGGCAGGCGAGGGCGACCTGAACGGGTACACGACGTTCAGCTTGCGCGCGGCTGTCGACCCGCTGTCACCGTTGAACGCTGTGGCCAGCCCGCAGGCTCTTGCCCTGCAGTTGACCGACCGCGCGGGCAATCGAGCCGCCGTACCAACGCGGCCTGACGAGCCGGCCTTGGTATTCCCCGCCGGATTGGTGGTGGAAGATGAATTCTCCGGTGAGTTTTTCAGCGGCCCGGTGCCCATGACCACCATCCGCTGGAGGCTGAGTGATTTCGACGGCGTCGATCTGGCCGACATTGGCGAGATTGCACTACTGTTTGACCAGACCGCCAGCGGCTCCCTGTTCCTGGGCGACCTGGAATGGGTGCGACCGTCACAACCGTGAGGAAGGAGATCCAGCTTGACTGAGACTGTTTTGCGCGAGCAAGCACTCCGCTATAAGGGGCGGATCCTAGTCACAGTCGGATTGGTGACGCTTGAGTCAGCATTGGAACTCCTCTATCCGCTGGTCATTGGATTGGCATTCAATGATCTTGTCGAGGGGAGCTTTGGAGGAATACTCAGGTTGGCAGGATTGGGTCTGCTGTCGGTCGCAGTTGGTACCGGCCGCAGGTTCTACGATGCCAGGACATACTCCGGAATCTATAGCCGGATCGCTTCGGAAATGGCAGAGAGCGAGCTAGCCAAGCAAAGCTCAGTCTCCAAGATAACGGCACGTTCGAGCTTGCTGAATGAATTCACGGAATTCCTTGAATGGTCGATCCCTCAAGTGATCGGTGCAGGGGTTTCCCTGGTCGGTATCTTGATCATTGTCGCCGGCCTGGACATCCGGGTTTTCTTTG
This sequence comes from uncultured Chloroflexia bacterium, assembly GCA_963700285.1. GTDB lineage: Bacteria > Chloroflexota > Anaerolineae > JAAYZQ01 > JAAYZQ01 > CAWANP01. The sequence continues at coordinate 4,944 of CAVOXA010000021.1, forward strand.
GATGCTTGTCGCTTCTGGTTCTTGTGCTTGCAGTCTACGCGGCTACAGGAAGACTGAGCCTCAGATTGAATGCAAGCTTCAACGATCAGTTCGAGAAGCAAGTGGAGGCATTGGAGAGTAGAGACCGCGGCATCATAAGAAACTACTTCTCAACCTTGATGAGATGGCAAATTAGGCTTTCGGATCTGGATACAGCTACCTTTGCGATCGTTTGGTCTGGTGTAATCGCTCTTCTGCTATTCACGCCCATATCGATTGTGGAGCGGGGGACCCTTTTGTATGGGTCAGTCTTTGCGCTGGGGATATATGTTTTCAACTACATTGACGTCGTCGTTGAACTGCCCGATCACATCCAGCAAGTGATAAGGCTCAACGAGATTTCCAGGCGGCTTTCCGAATAACCGCTGGCCCAACGCTGCTGTCAGAAGGCAGACCAGCCACTCGCTGGAACGGAGCTGTCATTCTGCAGCGAACGAATGAGCAAGCACGTGGGGAGCTGCCGGGAAAGGTATGCGCATCTGCTCCGGCCAGGCGTCGAGCAGGGATTCAATCTGCGATAGGAGATGAACGATGAATGATGAAGCGCCTCATTTGACTGACCGGCGGCTCCGGACACCCCGAGCCGCAGCCCTAGCTGGCATACTCTTCGCCTTGCTGCTGGGCACCTCGTATGTCCTCATTCGGCTCTCTATCCCACCTGACCCGGCCGACGGCGGCGAGTGGCTGGCGGAGCGGGCCAACACGGTTGTCCTAGCCCTGAGCCTGGTGCCCTTTGCCGGCATCGCTTTTCTGTGGTTCATCGGTGTGGTCCGTGATCGCATCGGTTCGCACGAGGACCGTTTCTTTTCGAGCGTGTTCTTTGGCAGTGGCTTGCTGTACCTGGCCATGATGTTTGTCGCGGCGGTGTTGGCCGGCAGCTTGCTGAGCACCTATGCCATCATGCCGGATCAACTTGTCGAAAGTGGCATCTACGCGTTCGGTCGGGCGATAATGTGGCAGATTAGCAATATCTATGCCATTCGCATGGCGGGCGTGTTCATGATCTCACTGGGCACCATCTGGGTCCGCACCCATGCCATGCCGCGCTGGCTGGCTTTGCTGACCTATGGACTGGCACTGGTTCTATTGGTGAGCATCGGCTTCAGCCTGTGGGTGACGCTGGTCTTTCCTGGTTGGGTACTGATCATCAGTGTCTACATCCTGGCCTCGAATCTGCGCAGCGGAGACACAGAGAACAGCCTAGCCTAACCATCACGCTCGTGCAAAAGGCGAGTGCCTTGTAGACAACAAGCGCGTAGAGAGCCTGCCGTCCATTTACGACTATCTGTGATTGGCCTGGTTCGCCGGCAGCAGGCGGATGAGTAACAGCGCAGCGGCCAGAC
>CAVOXA010000022.1:0-343843 GCA_963700285.1 uncultured Chloroflexia bacterium
AGCCGGACCGAACGGCTGATCCTCCGCTGCAGGTCGCGGCTACCCCGTACCGGAAGCCCTGACGGGGGCCCACGAGTTGGTCCGGCAGGTGACACGCTCCAGCAACCCCGGCCAGGTCGTCAAGGCCTTCCTGGAGAACCTTGCGGCCATCCAGGCATGGCATCAGCGGGCACAGGCGCTCCACAAGTTCGTGGTCCTCGACAAGCAGTTGCCGATCTTTGAACGGGCCAGGCGGCTGGCAGCCGCGGTCAATCGCGCCCGTGAGGTGCCTGAAGCCGCCGAGCAGTTGGGCGCCCAGGCATTCGAATGGCGGGAAGGTCTGGTGGACATGATCTCCACAGGAAAGGTCGCCGAAAAGTGGGACCAGTTCCAGGCGATTCATACCCCGCTCAAGGCGCAGTTCCAGCGGGCTTACGAGGCCCTGCACACTCAAAGGGCAGAAGCACTCGAAGGGGCACGGGCCAAGCTGGAGGGCGCTGAGGTCTCAGCGGTGGTGCTCAGACCCTACGGCTGTCCTGGCCTCGGCTGGGCGACAGATGGCTTGGGCTGTGGCGAGTGCGGCGCAGCGTTGCACGAGTTGCCAACGCAGATCGTAGCGATTCCCTCACTTGCCAGGCAGCAACTTGTTCGTGAGCAGGAGGCACGGCTGAAGACCAGGCAAGATGATGGACGGACTGCCGTGAATGTACCGCTGTCAACGGTGCTTGGTGGGCGCGAGATTTCCGATGCTACCGACCGTGATAGAGCGCTGGGAGACCTCAAACAAGTCATCGACGAGGCCTTGCAGGATGCGGATTTCGTCACACTGGTATAGTCATGCGAATCTAGACGACCAGGGCCTAAATCTGTATTGCTGATTGTCTACAAGCGATAGGTGAGTTTGCATATGTCAGAAGCTCGGTCAACAGGCACAGTTGATTGGTTCAATAGGGATGGTCGCTACGGTGTCATCAAAGATCCTGAGGGCACAGAGTATTTTGTCTATTTCACGAACGTTCGTGGGCAGCGGGACCTATCACCCGGAATGCATGTCTCCTTCCTATCACGGTGGCGTACCAAGGGGATGCGGGGTCGGGAGGCGTATGATGTAGAGATTGACGGGATTGGGCCGCGCCCATCGGCCACTACACGAGGTACCTCACCCGCTCGCCGAGGGGATTCCACTCGTAGCACCGGGCCTACCGGGGGACTGGAAAACGCTGGTACTCAGAGAGTAGCTCAGGAAGCGTTGCGCCTGAAGATAGCGCGCCGGCAAGGGATAGTGCCTCCTCCTACCGAACAGTATCCGCCTGGCACTCGTGTGTATCACGAGCGATGGGGCTTCGGCAGGGTAGTACTCGCCGCCACAGAGACAGTCTCTGTCCGTTTAGAAGACGATCCACATAGAGTCGAGGATGTCCTGCGCTCTGAAGTTCAACCGGCCCCAGATGATGAGATCCAAAGGAATGTGCGTGACTACAGACTCGTCCCGCCCGGCCCCCAGTGTTCTTGGCGAACGAGTAGCCTCGCGGTCTTCGGCACTATGTCGTCAGCTGCGCCGCGATGTCCAGGGAGTCCTAGCAAAAGAACTTCTGGATACGGCATTTGTCCACCGCTCGGAAGAACCACTATCACCGGAAACCCCTTCTGCACCTCTCAGGATTGACACTCCGATTGCCGACTTGTTCAAGAACGTTGAGGGCATTTCGGACTTTTATTCCCATCAAATCGAGACTAGAGAACACCTCTTGGCTGGGCGGCACATCATGATCACCACGCCGACAGCCAGTGGCAAGACAGAAAGCTATAACCCCACCGTGTTGGAATCGCTGCTTTAGGGACCCTCAGGCAACCGCGCTCTATGTCTTTCCTCTCGTTGCCTTGGGTGAGGATCAGGTAGCGCGCTTGAGGCGGCTTAACAACGCATTACCACCAGACCAGCAACTTCGGATTGGCATATACAACTCCAGCGTGGAGCCCAATGAAAAAAAGGCTACACTGCGAGCTGAAAACCGCATCTTGGTGACGACACCCGATTCCCTCCACTATCTCTCCTGCCAAAGCCCTATCCAAACTGGAGAAACTTCTACCGAAACTTGCGTTACGTAGTCCTTGACGAATTTCATGTCTACAGGGGGGTGCTGGGTGCCAACATGGCCAACATTGTGCGGCGCTTGTTGGTTCGCTGCCGCCGGGAAGGCAATCCGAGCTTTCCTCAGGTGGTTGTCTCGTCAGCCACGGTCCGCAGCCCGCAGGTGCTTGCTCATCAACTCACGGGGCTGCCACTGAGGAATTCGCCGTTGTTGACGAGCCGGGGCGCCACAGCCTGGTCGCCACTACCTGGTGACGCGTGAGGATATACATGACCTCGTGGACCTGTGTGCAGATCTACTGGACCTCGAAACCATCGACGCCCGGACAGGGAATTCGCGTCCGGCGCGCACAATCGTCTTCCTACGTTCTATCAATGAAGTCAAAGGTGTAACCGAGCGGCTACGAAAGCAGATCCGCAGTCATCGAAGATGGGACTTGGTGGCCAACGTGGCCGATTTCTACGCGGAGAGAGAGCTGACAGAAGGATATCTTTGTCCGCTTACAGCAGGGACAGATACGCACAGTATTCGCCACCACGGCATTGATGGCGGGCATCGATATCGGCAGCCTTGACGTTGCGATAGTGAAGAACTTTCCGGGCCTAGTCATGGATGCGCGACAGATGTTCGGACAGACTGGCCGGGCTGGCGAGGGGGCTGCTATCTTTATCGCGAGGCGAACGGATCCGTTCGACCAGTTCTACTTCGAACGTCCCGATCTGCTGTTCAGTGGCGAGACAGAAGAGGTCATCGCCAATCCAGAAAACCCGTACTTACTGGCTGCGCATCTAATGTGTGCCACGCAGACCAGCAGTGATGCGCCGTATAACAACCGAGAAGGTCCGCTGCCGGGTTCGTGGGCCGACATCTTTTTGGAGGAATGAGTACCGCGACGTGCTGCGTTTGCTGGAGCAGGATGGACAACTGGTGGTGCGGAGGGGTAGCTACGGCACTGCCGTTTGGACACCCTCATGATGAGCCGCCCTTGAACAACCTGCGCTCAATGGAGACAGATGAGTTTGCACTCGTAACCCAGGATGCCAGCGGACAGCGGGAACTGAGAAGAGAAGAAACGGGCGACGAATGCTTATCGGGACGCACATCCTGATGCCATCGTCTGGTGTGATGGAAAAAGCTACAAGGTCACACGATTTGATCAAGAGCATCGGCAAATCCATTGCCAATTGTATGAGGACTCGAACTTACGCACGCGGGGCATTCAGATCCTGACCATTGAGACAAAGGGGGACGTTTCCAGGAAGCGCCTACGCGAGGACGGCCTACAGGCAGGAAGTGGAGAGGTGGCAATTACTACCAACGTGGAGAAATACTCGCTGTACAGAACAACCACGCTGATGCGCTGCCGAAATCGAAGACTGTCGTCACGAGACGCCGAACCTCGATGCTATGAGATGCCCGAGTTGTGGCGGGCCTGTACGGGCCAGACAGGTAGAGAAGATTGTAGAAACGATCCCAATCGTAAGCGAATTCCCTCTTTCCACGACGCTGGAGACTCGGGCAGGTTGGCTGGAGTTCCCGGAGAGCCTGCGTGCCTACTTTGAGCGCAAGTTCTGGCCGCGTTGGCTGAGTGACACACCGGGCATGCCTGAGGCAGAGCCGGCGATCATGCCAACGTTTGTGGATGGCATCCACAGCCTACTTCATGGCCTTCTGAAGGCCTTTCCGAGCGAGTCCGGTGTGATCGTGACGAGATCAACGGCCTCTATCAGCTTGGCAGCAACGGTATGTCCGCCCAGGTCTACGTATATGACAACTTCCGGGAGGGCTGGGGCTAGCGGATCGAGTTCTTCTTCGAGCCCTGGGACTTTTTGGAAGACGGGCTTGGAATCATAGAGCGCTGCAACTGCGATGAAGATGAAGGTTGCCCTGTCTGTCTGAGCCGCTTCGGTTGCCATGTCTTTAACGCCCACCTCAGCAAGTTTGCCGGCCGCTTTCTACTACGTACGGTGCTCGGTCTTCCGGAAGACGAAGTCGTTCAAATCTAGAGGATTATGTGCACAAGGTCGTAGACCCGAGCCTGGTCGTGACAGGTGAGCAACTTGACAGGCCATCACAGTAGGTAAGGCAAGGACCCATGAACCAACGAGTCCAAACGCGCCATCAAAGCCCTCGTCCTCGAGCTGCGCCACACCCTGGAGGACGACATCGCCATCCAGCTCCGGCGCTACGGCTACGCCGGCGGCCGCTGGATCGAGCCCGAAAAGCTGCCCCACATCTGGGACGACGACGCGGCGATGGCCCAGCGGCAGCGGATGGATACCGCCCTGGCTGGGACTGCGCGCATGGGCGTAGGCGACCCGGGGGAGGCCACTGCCAAACAGCGCGAGGAGGCGGTGGGCTGGTTCGTGCGCGAGATCGCCTACACCCACCTCAACCGGCTGGTGGCCCTCAAGGCGCTGGAGGTGCGCGGCCTGATCCCCGAGGTGATTACGACGCGAGATGCCTACGGCGGGCGCAGCCGAGCGCACTATGACTTGCGCAACAGCCACCCCGACTGTGCCGCGGTCCCGACGAGGGCCTGGGCGAGGCCATCCGCCAGGTTAGCCGTCTGGTCTACCGTGACTTTCGGCTGCTGTTTGACGTGGGGGACCCTGCGGACGGCCCGGGCGGCCATCCGGCGAGGGTCGCGCGGCACCGGTCAACACGCTCATCTGGCCCAGCCACACCGCGTTGCGGAGTTGCGTTGCTGCCGTCAATGGCCTGGACGAGCGTGCCGGCAACACAGGCCCCAGCCTGTGGCTGGAGGACGAGATCATCGGCTGGCTCTACCAGTTCTACAACGCCGAGCAAAAAGAGGCCATCCGCAAGCGGGGCAAGCCGCGCCGCCCGGCTGAGGTGGCGGTCATCAACCAGTTCTTCACCCCGCGCTGGGTGGTCAAGTTCCTGGTGGACAACACCCTGGGCCGCCTGTGGCTGGAGATGCACCCCGATTCGGAGCGGGTGCGGGAAAGTGTGACTATCTGGTGCCGGAGCCGCTGGGGACGGAGGAGGGGGAGACGGGGGAGGGGAAGAGGGAAGGGGAGAGCGGGGGCGGGGGATTCGCGCTGGATCCGGACTCGCCGGTGAACAACCCCCTGGCCCCCGCGCGGCGGGCGGCGAAGCGTCCTCAGGACATCCGCCTCATCGACCCCGCCTGCGGGACGATGCACTTTGGGCATTACGCCTTCGAGGTCTACCAGGAGATCTACACGAGAGGCACGGGAGCGGGGTTGGGTCGATGGCGCCGACGCCCTTCCGGACGAGCGAGGTCCCGGCTGCCATCCTGCGCCACAACCTGTACGGCGTGGACATCGACCTGCGGGCCGTGCAACTGGCCGGGCTGTCGCTCTACATCAAGGGCCGGAGCGCCGAGGCGGCGTTGGGTATTGACGAGACCCGCATCAACCAGGTCAACCTGGTGGTGGCCGACGCGGTGCTGCCCCAGGATGGCGCCCGGCGGCAGTTCCTGGCCCAGTACAGGGATGACAAGGTGGTCCAGGACGCGGTGCGCCAGGTACTGGATGAGATGGCCAACGTGGCCGAGGTGGGCAGCCTGCTGCGCGTCGAGGAGCGCCTGCGGGACATCCTGGGCAAGGCGGGGCACGCGGCGGCCCAGGATTGGGACATGCGAGCGACAGAGGGAGCTACCGGGCCTGGAGCCAGAGGTCCGCCAGCGCTCCCTGGCCGAGGCGCCGGCGCCGTGCCGGAGCAATGGGGTGCTCACTATACGGTGGCCCGCCTGCTGGAGGACCTGCGGGCCTTTGCCGCCCGCGCCCTGCAGCCAGCACGACCTCAACGCCCAGCTCTTTGCCCAGGAAGCCAGCAAGAGCGTGCACCTGCTGGATGTGTTCCTGAACGAGTACGACGTCGTGGTGATGAATCCGCCGTACGGGATACAACCGACACTGCTCGGAACGGATACGTCGAGAGCTACCCCGAGGCAAGCGTGACCTCTACGCTGCATCTTGTCGACAGAGCTCTACGATCTTCTTTCACACGGGATATGTCGGTGCCCTCACATGCCGGACCTTCTGACTCTGGCTACGTTCGAGGCTTTTAGACAGTATCTGATATCGAAGATTCGTTCCTATTCTGTTTTTGATTTGGGCTTTGGCATGTTGGATGATGCCACAGTTGAGACCTGCATTGTCTGTCGAGTCCAGAAGTGGCAGGGATCATCCATGAGTCCGCACTCACAGACGTCTTTTTCGCTGCAGGAAAGGGCACGAATGGTTAGATGTGTGTGTCAGCTCTCAAGAGACCGCAAGAGACGATTTCTATTGCCAAGCTACAAAGTATCCTCCGGCTTCCAGTATTGCCTACCGGCTCCTATAGCTTTGCTAGATCGTTACATTGAGACTGAATATCGCATTACGGACTTCGTTCATGCAGAAATGGGCTTGGGCACTCGGTAGGGATGCCCAGTTTGTCAAGTATCATTGGGAGGTCGCAAGTCCAGAGACCTCGAAGGCAGGGATTGGCGTCGCTTCTGCCAAAGGCGGGGATTTCTCCCGGTACTACTCAGATATTGATGTAGTTGTTGACTGGCAGCAATGACGGACGACCTATGCAGGAGTTCCCTGGATCTCGCCGCAGGAGCGAGGACTACTACCTCCAAGCAGGGATCACGTGACCATGGCTAACAGTGAAAGGATTCAACCCTCGGGTGCTGCCATACTCAGAGCATGTTTGCTAACATCAGTCCCCTTGCACCGTTTCCAAGTGATCGAATCTGTACAAGAACTTGTGCAGGAGCGTTTTGAGTGTCTTGCAGAACTCCGATTATTCGCTTTCCTTGGTTATTGAACTCGAAAACAGTCGTGCAGTTCTGGATCTAGATAACGCCAAGTCGTAACGTATCAGTCGGTCAAGTACCGCATTCCGACTTACTGAGGAAGTGATGGGCTGTCCTAGCTCTACTGCAGATAGCGTTTACTGTAAAGCCACCTGGGACACCGGCAACGAGATCTGCACCCGCTTCGATGCCCCCTGGCTGGTCGCAGGCCCACCGCCGCCAACTCCTGGCCTGCCTTCCCCGACCTTCATCCCGCCCAACCTCCAGCCACCAATCTGCAGTCTCTGCTCGATCTACGTCCGCGCCGTCGAGGACGCCGCTGACGCTCGCCTACAGCAGCTCCAGGCCGAGATCGATGAGACGGTCTACGACCTCTATGAGATCAGCGCCGAGGACCGGGCTCTTATCGAGCGCGAGCTGGGCGAGCGGCCGCCCGGAGCTGGTCTGGCCCCAGATGGAGCGCAAGAGCGACGCCGAAAAGCGCCGCGAGCACGTCCGGCGGCTGGTCTCCTGGTGCCTGCTGGAGACGCTCAAGGCCGACCCCGACGGCATCCTGACCCTGGACGAGGCGCGTGGCCGGCGTGCGCGATCGCCTGGAGGCCGAGTTCGGCGAGGAGGCGGCCTTCCGCATGGAGGCCGACATCAAGGGCGTGCTGGGCCGGGACCTGGCCGATTGGCTCGACGGGCCTTTTGTCCAATGGCACACCAAGCTCTACAAAAAGACGCCCATCATCTGGCACCTGGCCAGCGATGACGGCGCCCGGACGCTGAACCTGTTTCGTCCACTACCACAAGCTGGACGGCGACACGCTGCGCAAGGTGCAGACGCTGTACCTCTGGCCGGCCAGGCGCCGCCAGGAGAGCCAACGGTCCACCGCCCAGGCGCGGAACGATCCTGCCGGCGTCGAGGCCGCCGAGCTGGCGCTGGAGGCGCTGGAGGAATTTGAGAAGCGGCTGCTGTCGGTCATCCAGGCCCAGGTGCCGTACCGAGCCGCCCGACTGGGCCGAGGGGCCGTTCCGGGGTGGCGTGTATGACCCAGTTCTGGATGACGGGGTGAAGGTCAACCTGTTGCCCTTGCAGGAGGCGGGGTTGCTGCGCTACAGGAAGGTGGTGTGAGCTGATGTTCGAGCCCAATTTTCGCCGGACCGACCTCCTCATCGAGTTGGTCGCCCGCATCGCGGTCGGCGCGCGACCGTATCCTGCGGGCGCCCATCGTGCCCCGCTGGGAGGCCGAGCTGCGCCGCGAGGCCCTCGCCCGCAGCGCCCACCACTCCACCAGCATCGAGGGCAATCCGCTTTCCCTGGAGCAGGTCACGGACCTTTTGGCTGGCCGGCAGGTGCTGGCCCACCCCCGCGACAGGCGGGAGGTCCTCAACTATGCCGCTGTCCTGCGCTACATCGACCGCAGGACTCCGGCTCAGGGTGGCGCGGTTACCGAAGAGACCATCCTGCAGCTCCACGCCCTCCTCGTCGCAGAGATCCTGCCGCCGGCGGAGAGCGGCCGCCACCGGCAGGTACCCGTGGTCGTGGCGGTGCCAGCCACGGGTGAGGTGATCTACCGCCCACCCGATTGGCAGGATGTGCCCGAGCTGATGGCCGGCCTGGTCGCCTGGCTCAACAGCCCTCAGGCCGCGGCCCTCATGCCCGTGCTCGAGGCCGGGATCGCCCATTACGAATTGGTCCGCATCCACCCCTTCACCGACGGCAATGGGCGCACGGCCCGCGCCCTGGCCACGCTCATCCTGGCCCGGAGGGGCTTTGACACCAAGCGCTTCTTTGCCCTGGACGAGTACTACAACCAAGACCGGCCGAGCTACTATGACGCCTTGCGCTCCGTCGATGCACACTCCCGTGACCTGACCGAATGGCTGGAGTATTTCGTCCAGGGCATCGCCGTGGAGATGGTGCGCGTCGAGGACCGGGTGCAGCAGTTGACGAGGCTACACCGTGCTACACAGGAGGGGGAGCAGATCTCCCTCAACGCGCGCCAGCTCCAGCTTCTCGATTATCTGCGCCAGAGCGGTGGCAGCATCAGCAATGGCGAGTACCAGGAGATCTTTATGGTCTCCAAGCGGACGGCCAGCAACGATCTGGGCGAGCTGGTGACCCATGGCCTGCTGGCCGTCGAGGGCGCCGGGCGTGCAACACGATATCGCCTGACAGAGTCCCATGCCTGATTGCCCGATTCTTTGCCCGATTTCTGCCCGATTCCCGGGCTGGCAGCGTACGCCATCCCAGGCCGCTGCCCAGGTACATAGGCCAGAACTCGGCCCGGGGCTGTGGTGCGCGGTGCAGCCCTCCGCGGCCAATCGCTGTTCTGGCGAGGAGCAATCTCGATGCTCATCCAGGCCCTAAAGGACCACTTCACGGGCTATTTTGCCCAGGCGGCAACCAAGGACACCGTTCTTTGGTTCGACCGGGAGAAAGAGTACGCCGGATTGCTCGACTCGCTGGCAGGCCTGCCCCTGTGGCGCTTCGAGGGCAGCTTGCTCCAACTGCGCTACCGGCTGGTCCAGCGCGCTACCGGAGAGCGGGCTGTCGTCTACCTGCCGATGACAGAGGAAGAGGCGGACTTGCTCCGTCCCTTCTTTGCCACCAGCCTGTGCTTCAAGGACCGGCTCTACCGTTTCCTGCGCCACCAGGGGCTGGCCTTCCCCGATGATCCCAGGGCAGCCCACCTCATGCGAGAGTTGCTGCCTCAGTTGGCCATCCGGTCTGTCGGCAAAGGACGCCGGTTCTGGGAATACAACCTGGAGAATATCGAGCGGGCCATCAACACGCTCCTGGGCGAGTTTGACGGCACACTGCTGCGCTTCCTGGACCAGCCTGCCGACGAGCTGGCGGATCTGCGCGCCCAGCAGTTCGATGGCCTCTTCTACGCCGAGCTGGCGGGCGCCTATGGCCTGGAAGCAACGCCGGATGATGATCCAGGGCAGGTTGCACGCGACCTTACCGCACAGCTCGTCCTGGCCCGGGCCTACACTCACGCTTCACTCAGTGCAGGCACTCACGCTTCACTCAGTGCAGGCACTCACGCTTCACTCAGTGCAGGCACTCACGCTTCACTCAGTGCAGGCACTCACGCTTCACTCAGTGCGGGCACTCACGCTTCACTCAGTGCAGGCACTTATACCGCGGCCAGCGGGGGCGCAGAAACGGCGCAAGCAGAGGGTTTTCCCTATCCAGATCGCTTGCCCCAGCCCCATCAATTCGACCGCTGCCTGCGCTTCCTGGATCGCTGGCAGAACGACGCCCGCTATGCGGCCACCTTCGTCCGGCTGGCGACCGATGTAGGGCAGGCCTACAGCCTGGGCCCCTGGCTGGAAGCCTTGCCCATGGAGCAAGCGCTCAGCCTCGGTCCAACCCTGCCTGATGCCGAGACGGTACTCTGGGAGCGCGTACTGGCCACCTTGACCAAACGGGAGAGCGAGGCTGAATGGCGGGAGTGGCTCGCGGCGCAACGAACGGCCCTCCAGGAACGTGCGGAGGGGTTTTGGGTTCGCCAGGGCCGGGATCCCGGCTGGAACGTCCTCGTCCAGGCGGCCGCCCTGCTCACCCTGGCCCACGAGATGCGGGCCGAGCTGCCCAAGGTTGCTCAGCCCAGCGCCATGCTGCAGCGCTATGCCGGCCAATGGTGGCGCATCGACGCCGCCTATCGCACCTTCCGCCAGGCCCTGGCGGACGCCCCGGGTGGGCTTGACCCCGTCCGGGACCGCTGCGCCCGGGCCTACGGTGAGGCCCTGCGGGCTATAAACGAACGCTTCAGTACCCTCCTTGATGCAGAGGGGCGCTGGCCTCCGGAGGGCGCACCGGCCGCTCAGGATCGTTTCTGGGCCGAGGAAGTGGCGGGCTTGAGCAAAGGTCAGAGGCAGGCTGTCCTCTTTGTCGATGCCATGCGCTACGAATTGGCGCAGACCCTGCTGGCCCAATTGGAGGCCGATCGGGCGGGGGACAGCCGCACACTGAAGCCGAGGCTGGGCGTCCTCCCCACCGTCACGCAACTGGGCATGGCCGCCCTGCTGCCAGATGGGCACCAGCGTCGGGTGACCCACGATGGCGAGTGGCATGTGCACATCCGCGACAGCGGGGATCTGGCCATCAAGGCCGCTCGCATCGAGTGGCTGGTCGCCTGCCTGCCTCAGTGCACGGTCGCGGCCTACAACCTGAACGATCTGCTCAGCACCCCCACCGACCGCATCGAACAAGCCGACTATACCTTTGTCTTTGATACCACGCTGGATGCCGTGGGTGAGAACGCCAGCGAGCTGGCCTGGGACGCCTTCGAGCCGCTGGTTCGCTCGGTGAAGCAGGGTGTGCACAAGCTGCTGGAATTGGGGATCGAGGTGATCCACATCGTGGCCGACCACGGCTTCTTGTTGTTGCACGAGGTGGCCGAGCACGACAAGGTGCCGGCGGGCAAGGCACCAGCGCTGGCGCGCAAGTCTCGCTACCTCGTAGGCAAGCACCTGGGCAGCACGGATCAGCTCGATTTTCCGCTGCCCTGCAGTGAGGATCTTGAGATCTGGTTTCCATGCGGCATCGGTTGCTTCCGCACCCCAGGGCGCTACAATTATGTGCATGGCGGCCTGTCCCTCCAGGAGGTGGTCGTGCCCCAGTTGACGGTCCGGCAGCAGCGGTTGGGCCGGCCGGTGGGCGTGCGCGTCGAACTGCCAGCCGCGATCCGCCAGGGGCAGATACGGCTCACCCTGGAACCCGTGGTCGAGAGCGTCGTCGACCAGCCGCGACGCGTCAGCCTGGCGCTGGAGAAGGGTGGACAGCCGGTCGTGCCACCCTCTGAAGCGACGGTGCTGCCCAGCGGGCCGGCCACCGTGAATGTGTGGTTGCCCCAGGGCTGCGGCCTGGAGATCGGTGACCGGGTTGAGTGGGTGCTGCGCGACCTGCTCACCGGCGAGGTGCTGGAACGCCAGGAGACGCTCAGCCAGGTAGACCTTTGGTGACGGGGCGCTCTCTCTAGTTGACTGGCGTGGCAATTGGCGATAAAATGCAGCCATGAGATATAGCCACAAAAGTGGCCACATATGAGAGGGGGGCAGGCAATGGCCCGAGTTGGCGTGCGTGAACTCAAGAATCAGGCGACAGAGATCATCCGCAATGTGCGGGAAAACCAGGCGGAGTATCTGGTCACCTACCGCGGGAGGCCGGTTGCCGTCCTTTTGCCCGTAGATGAGGCGTGGCTGGCGACGGAGGCGAGACGAGCTGCCGAGACCGTGACGCCGAGCGATGACGTGTGGGCAGAACTGGAGGCTCTTCGGGAGGAGATCGACCAGAGCTGGCAGTCGGAAAAGACAGCTGTCGAGCTGGTCTCCGAGCAGAGGCGATAGGCGGGCCACCATGTATGTCATCGATGCCAGTGTCCACGTGGCCGATGCCCGGCCCCAGGAGCCCTATCATGCGGAGGCTCGAGCGCTGATGGCACGGGTAGCAGCACGAAACCTGCCTGTCTTGCTACCTGAGATCGTCCTTGCCGAGGTTGCAGCGGGTATCTCCCGCGGCACGGGACAGATAGCCTTGGCTCAGCGGCTGGTCGGGGTTCTGCGGAGAGTGCCTCAGTTCCGATTTGTTCCCGTGGAGCATACCCTCGGGGACCTGGCAGCCGAGATTGCGGCCAGTCACCAGATTCGTGGCTGCGATGCCCTGTACGTAGCTCTGGCCCAACAATGGGATGCAATACTCATTACACTGGATCGCCAGCAGCGGGAGCGAGTCCCCACGTACATTATCGCTCGGAGCCCCGCTGAAGAGCTGGCTCAAATGGACCGGTAGGCTTCACAAAGGCAGAAGGTGGATGCGGAGGAACCACCAATGAACCTTGACTCTTTGGACCGCAAGTTGGCAGACGCCTTTCCCGGCCGCGTGGTGCGCAAGGACCTGGTGCGCCAGACCAAGACCGGCTTCAACGTGCCCGTCTACGTGCTGGAATACCTGCTGGGCCAGTACTGCGCCTCGACCGACCCCGAGGTGGTGCGCCGGGGCCTGGAGTACGTGCGCGACACCCTCAGCCGCAACTACGTCCGCGCCGACGAGAGCGAAAAGATCAAGGCCATCACCCGCCAGAAGGGCCGGCATCGCATCATCGACAAGGTCAAGGTCCGCCTGCGATACCAAGGCCAACCGTTTCTGGGCCGAGCTGATCAACATGGGCGTCCGCGACGCCGTCATCGCCGATGAAGTGGTGCACCAGTACGACAAGCTGCTGATGGGCGGCATCTGGGCCATCGTCGACCTGGAGTACGATCCCGAGTTCCAGATCGGCGGGGCGACGCGCCCTTCATCGTCGATGCGCCTCAAGCCGATCCAGCAGCCGACCACCGACCTGGACGAGTACGTGCGCGGCCGGGCCGCCTTCACCACGGGACGAGTGGCTGGACGTCCTGCTGCGCTCGCATCGGCCTGGAGCCGACCCATCCCGATTTCACCCTCCGCAAGAAGCTGCTCATCCTGGTGCGCCTGATGCCGATGGTCGAGAGCAACTACAACCTGATCGAGCTGGGTCCGCGCGACACCGGCAAGAGCTACGTCTACCGCGAGATCTCGCCCTACGCCATCCTCATCTCCGGCGGGCAGACCACCGTGGCCCAGCTCTTCATGCACCTGGGCACCGGGCGTATCGGCCTGGTGGGTCTGTGGGACGTGGTCGCCTTTGACGAGGTGGCCGGCGTGCGCTTCAAGGACCCCGGCGGCGTGCAGATCCTCAAGGACTATATGGAGTCGGGCAGCTTTTCCCGGGGCAAGGAGGAGGTGCCGGCCGAGGCATCCATCGTCTTTAACGGCAACATCGACGGCGACATCAAGACGCTCGTCAAGACCTCGCACCTGCTCCAGCCTCTGTCCGAGCAGTTGCAGGACCTGGCCCTCATCGACCGCCTCCACTTCTACCTGCCCGGCTGGGAGATGGACAAGATGCGGCCCGATTACTTCACCTACCACTATGGCTTCGTGGTGGACTATATCACCGAGGTGTGGCGCGGGCAGCGCAAGACCAGCTACGCCGATGCCATCGACCGGGACTTCAGCCTGGGCAGCCACCTCAACCAGCGCGATGTGCGGGCCGTGCGCAAGACCGTCTCCGGCTTGATCAAGCTGCTGCACCCTGACGGACAGTTCACCCGCGAGGAACTCGAGACCTACCTGGAACTGGCGCTGGAGGGCCGGCGGCGGGTCAAGGAGCAGTTGCGGCGCATGGGCGGGCTGGAGTTCTGGGCCGTGAACTTCTCCTACCTGGACCTGGAGACCCGCCAGGAGACCTTTGTCGCCGTGCCCGAGCAGAGCGGCGGGCGGTCTGATCACGCCGGGCCAGCTCGACCCAGGCGTGACCTTCACGGTGGGCACCGACCAGGCGGATGGCCGGCTGGCCATCTTTCGCGTCGAGGTGCAGGCCCTCAAGGGCAACGGCCGGCTGCGTGTCACCGGCGCACCATCGCGGGCCATACGCGACGCAATCCAGACCGCCCATACCTATCTGTCCTCCCACGCTGCCAACCTCGGCCTGGGCAAGAACCCCGCCGAGTACGACCTGCACGTCCAGTTGGTCAACCTGATGCAGTCCAAGGAAGGCAGCGAGACTGGCGTAGCCTTTTTCGTCGCGATGGTCGGCGCACTGCTCGACAAACCGGTGATGGAGTCGCTGGTGGTGCTGGGCGAGATGAGCCTGCGCGGTGGGTTGCTCAAGGTGGGCAGCCTCACCGAACGGCTGCAGCTGGCCATGGACAACGGAGCTAAGCGGGTGCTGCTGCCGGCTGAGAACAAGCGGGATTTTGCTGACATCCCCACCGAGGTACTGGACAAGCTGCAGATCATCTTCTATTCCGATCCGATCAACGCTGCATTCCGGGCGATGGGGGTGGATTAACCTTGGGGTTCAGGATCAGGATGGAGGCCAGGCATGCTCCGCGCACGCTGCCTGGAAACCGTTCACAAACTGCGCCTGACTTGGCTGCGTCCGCCTTCTTCACGCCATACGGCGTCCGCAGTACCTCAATCCCGGTCCCCGCCCGGGCCAACGCATTTGGATCCAGCCGTCTAGGTGCAACGCACCTCCTTGGATGGCCGCCGCAGGGCCATCCAGGCGCGGGTTCTGTGGAATTCTGGGGATTCACTAGGGTGCCAAGGTGCGTTGCACCTGCAGTTCACGCCAAGCTCCGTCTCCAAATCGCGAGGCGTGTCGTGGCCAGGGGCACACACAAGGACACTGAGACACTGAGACACTAGCCGCTGCCCTAGACAGCACCACCACCACCCCGGCCATTCCTTTGCACTCAATTTGCTTTTCGTGTATAATGCGCCAAGACTGTGGTTGCGGATGAGACAGGGCCGTTGCCTTGCAGAGCCGTTGCCACGATCGGTTCCATCCCAAAATGAGGAGCAGCCAGGCAATTGATTAGCGTAGAAGAAGCCTTGGCCGAGATCCTGAGCCACGTGGCAGCCGCTGGAAGCGGAGCGGGTGGCCATCCTGGACGCCCTGGGCCGGGTTCTGGTCGAGGAGATTGTTTCCGATATCGAGATCCCACCTTTTGACAATTCGGCCATGGATGGCTATGCCGTGCGGGCCGCGGACGTGGCCGGGGCGACCCCCGAGGCGCCGGTGGCCCTGCACGGTCGCCGGCAGCGTGGCCGCGGGCTATGTGACCGGGGCGCAGGTGGAGCCGGGGACGACCATTCGCATCATGACCGGCGCGCCGATGCCGGCCGGGGCGGATGCCGTGGTCCCCTTCGAGGACACCAGCGATTTTGACCGCTCCAAGGAGGAGCGGCTGGCCAGCCCGGCAACCGAGATCGAGGTCCGGCAGCCCCTCCAGCCCCGGGATCACGTCCGGCCGGCGGGCGAGGACGTGCGCCTGGGCGAGCTGGTGATGGCGCCGGGCAGGTTGATCCGCCCGCAGGAGATCGGGGTGCTGGCCTCTCTGGGGCACGCGACGGTGCTGGTCCACCGCCGGCCCAGGGTGGCCATCCTGGCCACCGGCGACGAGCTGCTGGAGGTGCACGAAGCCTCTGGCGCCGGGCAAGATCCGCAACTCTAACGAGTACACCAACGCCGCCCTGGTGACGCGCACGGGCGGCATCCCTATCCGGCTGGGCATCGCCCGCGACACGGTCGTGGAGCTGACGGCCAAGATCCGCAGTGGGCTGGAGCAGGGGGCCGATCTGTTTCTCACCTCGGGCGGCGTGTCGGTGGGCGACTATGACGTGGTCAAGGACGTGCTGGGTACCGAAGGGCGAGATGCAGTTCTGGCAGGTGCGCATGAAGCCGGGCAAGCCGCTGGCCTTTGGGCTGCTGGCGGGCGGCGTGCCCCTCATCGGCCTGCCGGGCAACCCGGTGTCGGCCATGGTCTCCTTCGAGCAGTTTGCGCGGCCGGCAATCCTCAAGATGCTGGGCCACACCGACCTGGCCAAGCCGACGGTGCGGGCCATCCTGGACGAGCCGCTGACCAACAGCGGGCGGCGGGGTTTTGTGCGCGTCGATCGTGACCCGGCGCGAGGGCGAGCTATCACGCCCGCACGACGGGCGAGCAGGGCTCGGGGGTGCTGACCTCCATGGCCAAGGCCAACGGCCTGGCGGTGTCCCAGAAGGGATCTACCGGCTGGAGGCGGGCAGCCGCGTCGACAGTGCAGATGCTGGACTGGCCAGAGGGAACGGGCGCATGAGCGGGGGCACGGGACGTACCCGTCGTTTCGCTGGTGGGCAAGTCGGGCGTGGGCAAAACCACGGCCCTGGAGCGCGTGATCCGCGAGATCAAGCGGCGGGGCTACCGGCTGGGTACGGTCAAGCACGACACCCATGGCTTTGACGTGGACAAGCCGGGCAAGGACTCCTGGCGCCACGCGCAGGCAGGCAGCGATGCGGTCGTCATCTCTGGGCCGCGCAAGATGGCCCTCATCCGCCAACTGGACGGAAGAGATGCCCCTGGACGAGATCGTCGTCGCTGATGGGCGACGTGGATCTGGTCATCACCGAAGGCTACAAACGGGGCGACAAACCCAAGATCGAGGTGACCCGCCAGGAGCGGGGGACCGAGCTGCTGTGCCAGGCCGAAGAACTGATCGGCATCATGACCGACTATCCGGTGGACATGCCGGTGCCGCAGTTTGCCCTGGACGATGCAGCGGGCGTGGTCGACCTGCTGGAGAAGCTCTATTTGCGACACTGCTGAGGAGGCCGAAGGATGACGCACATTATTTGCCGGGCATCCACTTGTCTGTTTTGGGAGCAGGGCGTCTGCGGCTCGGAAGAGATCGAATACGAGCCGGACATTGGCTGCCTGACTTTCCAGGATATCGGGCGACCTCGAATTGGCCGAGGAGGACGAGGAGGACCTTGACTGGGACGATTCGGACGCCGAGCTCTTTGACGAGGATGACGACGACGACGATGACGATGACTGGGAGGAAGAGGACGACGACTGGGAGGACTGGGAAGACCGCGTCTAGCACCTGACCCTGCCAGGGTGCTGGGCGGCGATGCTGGGCCAGAGGGCAGCGGGGCGCGGGTGCGCTGGCTATCAAGACCTCCTGGACCGTGTACGAGTCGTCCTTGCCCCGTTCCCGGCCAGGTCAGAGGAGCGTGCGATTTGACAACCAAAGCGGCGGATCTACTCTTGACCAACGGCCTGGTCGTGACGATGAACGCCCTGGGGGACCTGATCACCCCAGGGCGCTGTTGCAATTGCAGGGGCGTGACATTGTGGCCGTGGGGCCCGCCGACGAGATTCTGGCCGAGTGGCAGGCGCCCGAGGTGGTGGACTGCGAGGGCGCGGCCATCCTGCCCGGCCTGATCAACGCCCACAGCCCACGTGCCGATGAGCCTGCTGCGCGGCCTGGCCGACGACCTGCGCCTCGACGTGTGGCTGTTTGGCTACATGCTGCCCGTCGAGCGCGAGTTCGTCAGCCCCGAGTTTTGCCGCTGGGGCACGCTGCTTTCGTGCGCCGAGATGATCCGCTCCGGCGTGACCTGCTTTGCCGACATGTACTATTACGAGGACGAGGTGGCCGCGGCCGCCGCCGAGGCCGGGATGCGGGCCGTCTGCGCCGAGACGATGATGAAGTGGCCCACGCCCGACGCCGAGAGCTATGACGAGAGCCTGGCTCTCTGCCGGGATTTCATCGAAGCCTGGAAGGACCATCCGCTGGTCACCCCGGCCGTCGGCCCCCACGCCCCCGAGACGAGCACGCCCGAGCTGCTGCGCGAGTCGGCGCGGCTGGCGGTCGAGTACGATGTGCCCTTGCTGATCCACATCGCCGAGACGGCCATCGGGGT
The DNA here is from genome assembly GCA_963700285.1 of uncultured Chloroflexia bacterium. GTDB lineage: Bacteria > Chloroflexota > Anaerolineae > JAAYZQ01 > JAAYZQ01 > CAWANP01. The sequence goes on from CAVOXA010000022.1 coordinate 18,141, forward strand.
CGAGGAGACCCGCGATCTCTACGGCCTGTCGCCGGTGGAGGCGCTTGCAGGAGCTTTGGTGTGCTGGAGGCCCAGGTGCTGGCTGCCCACTGCGTGCACATCACGCCTGACGGAGCGGGCGACTCCTGGCCCGAGCACGGCGTGGGCGTGGCCCACAACCCGACCAGCAACCTGAAGCTGGCCAGCGGCATGGCCGATGTGGTGGGCATGCTGGAGGCCGGGATCGCCGGTGGGCATTGGCACCGACGGCCAGGCCAGCAACAACGATCAGGACATGTTCGAGGAGATGCGGCTGGCGGCGCTGCTGCCCAAGGGGATGACGCTGGATCCGACGGCCGTCCCGGCGCGGCAGGCGTTTGCCATGGCGACCATCGACGGCGCCCGGGCGCTGGGCCTGGACGACGATCATCGGCTCGCTGGAGCCGGGCAAGCGGGCCGACATCGCCGTGCTGGACCTGGACCGCGTGCACAACGTGCCCGCATTTCGACCTGTCGCCCGACAACGTCTATTCGCAACTGGTCTACGCCGCCAAGGCCCACGACGTGCAGCACGTGCTGATCGACGGCCGCTGGGTGATGCGCGACCGGGAACTGCTGACCCTGGACGAGGCCCAGGTGCGGGCCGAGGCGCAGCGCATCGCCACCCAGGTGGGCGCCTTCCTGGCCCGCCGCGAGCAGAGCCTGCTGGACAAGCTGGTGGCCCTGGGCACGCTGCAGTGGACCGAGACCTACGAAGTGCAGGTCAAGGTCTGGGTGCCCGACGAGGAAGCGCTGTCTGGCGCGCCTGCTGGACTGCCCAGAGGTGATGGTCATCAAGCCCAGCGAGCGCAAGCAGTACGACACCTACTTTTTCTTTGACGACCCCGAGGAGCGGCATCATCCGCTACCGGGAGGATTACTTGCTGGACCGGGGCATGGAGGTCAAGCCGATCTACAACCTGACGCTGCGCGGCCCACCGGGAGCGCGAGTACGCCGACTCGGTGCTTCTGTCCCGCTCGCGTTTCACGGCCGACGCGGACCGCAGCCTGCGTTTCTACCGCGAGTATTTTCAGCCCAGGACGAGAGAAAGGTGGACAAGATCCGGCGCCGCTGGCGCATCAAGTACAAGGGCGTGGATTTTGCCCTGAACCTGGACCGCCTGATCCAGCCACCCTCGGAGCGAAGTCTACCTGGAGCTCAAGGCCCGCACCTGGAGCAAACACGACGCGCTGCAAAAGGCGGAGATGATCTCCGAGCTGCTCGACGTGCTGGCGGTGGACAAGGCCGCACCTGGTCCAGGACGAGTACGTAGTCGTTCTGAGTGCTGAGCTCAGCATCGACTGGCAGAGTTGAGGCTCAGATGACAGCTCGAGTCCGTCCTATTGCACGGCGAATTGCCGAGTTCACGCCTGTCGAGGCGCTGCAGCGCCAGGTGTGGGCCATGCCCGACGACCTGGAGGTGGTGCCGCTGCACCTGCTGGTCACGGCGCAGCGGAACGGCGGGCTGCTGCTGGGCGCCTTTGACGGCGACGACCTGGTGGGTTTTGTCTTTGGCTTCCCCGGCTTGACCGCCGAGAGGGCAGGATCAAGCACTGCTCGCACATGATGGGCGTGCGCCCCGGCCTATCAGAGCCGCGGCGTCGGCTACCAGCTCAAGCTGGCGCAGCGGGCGTATGTCCTGGACCAGGGGCTCGACCTGATCACCTGGACCTACGATCCCCTGGAGAGCCGCAATGCCTATCTGAACATCCACAAGCTCGGTGCGGTGTGCCGGACCTACATCCGCGATCTACTACGGTCCGCTGGCCGATGGGCTGAACGCGGGCCTGCCCTCCGACCGCTTTCAGGTGGAGTGGTGGCTCGAGCGAGCGGGTGCAGCGGCTGGCTGAGCGGGCTGAGGCGCCGCCGGTGTCCGGACCCTTGTCGCGGCGAACCGCGTGTCTGGAACCGCGCAAGTGGCCATCCGCGCCGGGCAACCTCCACCTCGAGCCCGTCCAACGCTTCGCATGGTCACGTTTGAGATCCCGGCCGACTATCAGGCCGTCAAGGCGGCCGATCCCGATCCTGGCCCTGGACTGGCGGCTGGCGACGCGGGCGGTGTTTGAGGCCTACTTTGGCCGCGGGATACATTGTGGCCGACTTTGCGTCAGTCTTGAGGAGAGCGGGAGACGTCGCAGCGTTATATGCTCCGCAAGCATGCAGGATCTGAAGGCAGAGAGCGGCATGCGCATCGAACAGATCGAGATCCGTCACCTGGAACTGCCGCTGGTCCACCCCTTTGAGACCAGCTTTGGCCGCGAGGAGGTGCGCCAGACGATCCTCGTCGCCGTCCGGAGCGACGGGCTGACCGGCTGGGGCGAGGCGGCCACCTCGGCCGGGCCGTGGTACGAGTACGAGACGGTGGAGACCTGCTGGCACGTGCTCGCGCGACTTTCTGGGGCCCCGGGTCGTGGGCCAGGAGGTATCGACGCCGCGAGGATGCGGCCCGCCTGATGGCGCCGGTGCGGGGCCACAACATCGCCAAGATGGGCCTGGAGGCGGCGGTCTGGGACCTGTTGGGCCAGGCGCAGGGCCGGTCGGTCTCGCAGCTGCTGGGCGGCACGCGCGACCGGGTGCCGGTCGGGGTCAGCATCGGCGTGCAGGACTCGGTGCCGGCCCTGCTGGATCGCATCGGCGACTTTTGGGAGCCAGGGCTACAGCCGCATCAAGATCAAGATCAAGCCGGCTGGGACGTCGATGTCGTGCGCCAGGTGCGCCAGCGCTTTCCCGACGTGCCGCTCATGGTCGACGCCAACTCGGCCTATACCCTGGCCGATGCCGACCATCTGGCGGCGCTGGACGAGTTCGATCTGATGATGATCGAGCAGCCGCTGGCCTACGACGACCTGGTGGACCACGCCGAGCTGCAGCGGCGGCTGCGCACGCCCATCTGCCTGGACGAGAGCGTGCCCTCGCTGGCGGCGGCGCGGGCGGCGCTGGCCCTGGGCAGCGGGCGGATCATCAACATCAAAGCCGGGACGCGTCGGCGGGCTGACCGTGGCCCGGGCCATCCACGACCTGTGCCGGGCGCAGGACGTGCCGGTGTGGTGCGGCGGCATGCTGGAGACGGGCATCGGCCGGGCGCACAACGTGGCCCTGGCCAGCCTGCCCGGTTTTACCCTGCCGGGCGACATTTCGGGCAGCGCCCGCTACTTCCACCAGGACCTCGTCGAGCCGGCCTTTGTGCGTCAACGACGACGGGACCATGACCGTGCCGACCGGGCCGGGCATCGGGGTCGAGGTTGTGCTGGAGCGGGTGACTGCTGCGACAGTGCGCAAGGAGATCCTCTCCTAACGCGAATTGACGATGCCCGAAGTACTTTGCGTGAACTGGCGGGCCTCTTTGGCCCGCCAGTCCTGCGTGTTAAGGCTATCCTTCCAGAGGCAGGATGGCACCCACCACGAAATGCTCAGCCTGCGCCTCGCCGGCAAGCCGGCCAACCCAGCCAGGCCAGCGCGCTGGCAGTTAGGTAGCAGCCTGGTAGGCTACCCTTCCTCCAAGCACGGTCATCCTTTGGAAAAGCGCGCACTAGGAGCGAGTCCCAATCCCAGATTCCCCAAGCATCCCCACCAGGTCGTCCACCTGCTGGGCGACGGTCTGGCCCCGGCTGGTGTCGTAGGTGATGTTTGCAAAGCTCAAGTACAGGTCCTGGTGTTCCCGCCAGATGGTCTGCAGATCCTCTTCCAGGCTGGTGCCGGCGTGGACCCGGGGCCGGTCCTGGGGGCGCACGCGGTCAGCCAGAACCCCCAGGTCCGCCAGCAGCAGGATGTTGACCCCGGTCCCGGCCAGCACGTCGCGGTTCCATTCGTAGCGCACGGTGCCGCCGCCCAGGCCGATCACCGTGCGGTCCTTGGCGGCGAACCCCTTGCAGATCTGGTACTCGTACTGGCGGAAGGCCAGCCAGCCCTCCTCCTGGACCACGGCGTAGAAGGGCTTGCCCGCCAGGGCGGCCATGGCCAGATCCAGGTCGTCGAATTCCCAGTCAAGCCGTGCAGCCAGTTCCCGGCCAACCGTTGTTTTGCCAGCCCCGATGAGGCCCGAGAGGTAGATGTTCATGATAAAGTCAGTTGCACGTGGCAGCCTAGATGTACTTGCGTACGATGGGATCGAGGCGTTCCAGCGTCTCGGCCGGGATCAGGTCGCGCTGGGTGATCATGGCCATGGACAGGGCCTGGCCGCAGTCGCAGGGACGCTCGTCGGGCAGCCGCGAGACCAGTTCGGCGATGGCCCTCTTGGACAGCGCGGCGTTGGCCATCAGGTTCTCGATGAGCATCTCGACGTTGACGGCCTCTTCCTCCTCGTGCCAGACGTCATAGTCGGTGACGTGGGCCATGGAGGCGTAGCAGATCTCGGCCTCGCGGGCGAGCTGGGCCTCGGGCACGGTCGTCATGCCGATGATGTCGACGCCCCAGGTGCGATAGATGTTGCTCTCGCCGCGGGTGCTAAAGCGAGGGCCCTCGATGATGATAAAGGTGCCGCCCATGTGCACCGTGCCGCCGGCCGCTTGGGTCGGCCTGGCCCAGGGCTTCGCGCAGCTGGGGGCAGAAGGGGTCGGCGATGCCGATGTGGGCCACGAGACCCTCGCCGAAGAAGACTGAGGTCGCGCTGCTTGGTGTTGTCATAAAGCTGGTCGGGGATGACGACGTGGCGCGGCTCGTAGCGCTCGCGCATGCTGCCGCAGGCGCTGAGGGAGATGATGCGCTCGACGCCCAGGCTCTTGAGGGCCCAGATGTTGGCCCGGTAGGGCACCTCGGTGGGGGTCAGCCGGTGGCCGCGACCGTGGCGGGACAGGAAGGCGATGCGCTTGCCTTCCAGGGTGCCGAGGACGATCTTGTCGGATGGATCGCCAAAGGGGGTGGGGATGTGCCGCTCCTCGACGTCGGTCAGGGCTTCCATCTCATAGACGCCGGATCCGCCAATGACGGCTAGTTTGACCTCACTCATGCCTCTGTCCTCCTCGCTGGTGGTCTGTCGTGTGCTGAGGGGATTATAACAAAAGGCGGAGGTTGTTGCAAGTGTCAAAGGGCCGGGTCCGAGGCCCTCGACCAGGTAGGGCAAGTTGGTAACTTGCCTGGTTCATGGACAAGATGCCATCTTGTCCTGCGCGAGCCTTTAGAGGAGTGGACAAGATGGCATCTTGTTCTACGGGTCGAGCTGCAGTTCTACGGGACAGTGGTCTGAGCCCATGACGTGGACCAGGATGCGGGCGTCTTGGACGCTGGGGAGGAGCGCTTTGTCTACCAAAAAGTAGTCGATGCGCCAGCCGACGTTGCGCTCGCGGGCGCCGGATCGATAGGTCCACCAGGTGTATTCCTGGGCGTCGGGATGCAGGTGGCGGTAGACGTCGACAAAGCCCTGATCCATCCAGCGGCCGAGGGCCTCCCGCTCCTCGGGAAGAAAGCCGGAGGTCTTGATGTTCTCCTTGGGCCGGGCCAGGTCGATGGGCTGGTGGGCCGTGTTATAGTCGCCACAGACGACGAGCTTGTGGCCCTGGGCGCGGAGCTCCTGGCAGAAGGCCAGCAGCGCGTCGTAGAACTGGAGTTTAAATTCGACGCGGTTGTGCCCGCGGGTGCCACTGGGAAAGTAGGCGTTGAGCAAGGAAAAGCCGCGGTGCTCGGTGAGCAGCACGCGGCCCTCGATGTCGAATTCTTCCCGGCCAAAGCCCTGGCGGACGGCCAGGGGTTCCTGCCGGGAAAAGGTGGCCACGCCGCTGTAGCCTTTGCGCTCTGCGGCGTGCAGGAAGGTGTGATAGTCGAGCGGCTGGCGCAGCTCAGCGGCCATCTGGTCGGGCTGGATCCGGGTTTCCTGGAGACAGAGGAGGTCCGGCGCGTCGGTATCCAGCCAGTCCCAGAAGCCCTTGCGGATGGCGGCCCGGATGCCGTTGACGTTCCAGGAAACGAGTTTCATTCCTAGGCGGCCAGCACCTCGATGGTCAGGGCCCCGGTCGGGCATTCCTTGGTGCAGAGCCCGCAAGAGATGCACTTGATCGGCTCGACATAATCACGGTGGTAGTACATGGTGTGGGTTGGGCAGAACTCGACACAGGAGAGACAGCCGACGCACTCTTCTTTTTTGATGCGGACGACGCCGGACTTGTCGCGATAGAGCGCGCCCGAGGGGCAGATAGCGATGCACTCCCCGCACTGCTTGCAGACGGCCATGCCCCACTCGGCGTTGCCCAGGGAGGTAATGTGGATGGATGACTTGGTTGGCACCATGTCCTTGTACCAGGCCTGGGCGCAGACGTCCTCGCACAGGTGGCAGCCGATGCACAACTCTTGGTTGGTTACCAGAACCTTCATGTTTGATCCCCTTTCCTTGGCGGCTCCATTCACGGTTGCCGGTTGCTGCGGGCGGGCCGCCAGAATGCTATCCTTGAAGGCCCATCCGGAATCCTCGTCCGGGAAGCCAGGTTGACAAAAATAAAACGCTCCCACCTTTGTGGCGAGAGCGACAAAAATCCAGCACCAAAGGGCTTGGCATCTTTGCCGGCCCGCCCGGGCAGAAAGCTGTGTAACAATGTTGAACACAGCATAACCCAAGTGCGGGAAAATGTCAAGCTTGTCACTGCGAGCGCCAGCGAAGCTTGTCACTGCGAGCGCCAGCGAAGCAGTCTGCTCCTCGGCCGCAGGTGGAGATTGCTTTACGAACTCGCGCTCTAGAAGGGGCCAGACCAGATGAGGAACTGGTCGTGGTCATGGAGGCAACGGACATCAACTGGTATCCAGTCTCCGTCTACTTTTCGCGTCAGTTAGCGACGGTGCACGTTGTGAATCCCCGCATGGCCGCCGATCTGGCACGTTTCTACAAGCGCCACGCCCGGAGTGATCGCCTGTCGGCCAAGGTCCTGGCTCGTCTGCCGCTCGTCAGCCCAGAAAGTGTCTATCCCTTGGTCTTGTCGGGCGCCGACTATCTGACCCTGCAACGCGCCTGCAAGGAGTTGGATCGCTTGACCGTTCAAATCAGTGCCTACAAGAACCGCTTGCAGGCCATCGATCGTCTCGGCTGGCCAGGCTTGAAGTCGCGCGTCTTCAGAGATTCTGCCAGCCCCCTCACCCGTTGGTTCCGAACTCACTTCTATGACCCACGACTGGTTGTGGAAGCCGGCGTGGCCGGGTTGTGTCAGGCTTGGCGCACAGCGCAGGTCTACAACGAAGACGAGGGCTGGATTGAGCCGCTGGTGGTGCTGGCGGAGGAACTCCTGGACCTCTACGGAGACCAGGGCTCCTATCTCGACTATGCTGCCCTTGCCGGTGAAGTCGATCGTGAACAACGGCGGCTCGCCAAGGTCGAGGCCGATGCTCACGACCTACGCCTGCGCGTCACGCGGCCTCGCTACCGCCAGCTTCATCCCAGTCGCAATCTGGAGACGATGCGCGGCGTTGGCCAGGATGGTGCAGCGGTGTACATCGGCTTTGTCGGCAACCCGGACCGCTTCGCCAGCAACCGCGCTTTCCGCGGCTGGAGCGGGATGACGCCTTGCAGCCGCCAGAGTGGTGAGAGTGAGAGCAAAGGCCTCCGCATCAGCAAAGCAGGACCCAACCTCGTCAAGAAGTACGCCTACCTCGACGCCGACGCTGCTCGTCAACGCGACCCACAGATCGCGGCAATCTACTACGATCAGATGGTGAGAAAGGGCAAGCACCATACCTCCTGTCGCCGCGCTCAGGACAGGCTCGCGCTGCGCTCGTCGCAATGACACAGTGGCGGTGTCATTGCGACGAGCGTGGCGCCCGGCGCCATGGAACACTCGGAATGACGGATGCTTTGCTGCGCTCAGGATGACGGATTTTCGCCCTGCGGGCGATGGCGCTAGGTTGTCAGGTAGCCGTGGGCGTAGATGACCTGGTTTTCCAGGATCCGTACGGTCTTGTAGATTGCGTCCTGGTCCGGATCCTTCAGGTCCACGTGGTCGGGCGTGAACTCGTCCATGGCGGCTACGCTGTCATACAGGGCCAGGTATGCCTTGCCGGCGCCGGTGCTATCGTCCCGCTCTTCGACGATGCGGATGACCTCGTTCTGGGCCTCGTCCAGCGGATCGGCGATGGCCGAATCCAGGTCGCAGGCCATGAGCATGACCAGGAAGGTGCGGTTGAGCAGGCTGCGGTTCTCGTGGGGCACGCTGTTCGAGATGTTGGACAGGCCGACGGTGGTCATGGGCGACGGATCCCAGAGCATCTTGAAGGAGCGGATGGCGTTGAGCGTCTCTGGACCGTGCTCCTGGCAGCCGTTCACGGTCAGGACCAGGGGATCCAGATAGATGTTTTCCATGGGGATGCCCAGCTCTTCAGCCTTGGGGATGAGGATCTCCATGGCCAGAGCCACGCGCCCGTCGGCGGTGGCCGGGATGTTCTTGTCCATGGCCAGGGCGATGATCTTGCGCCCCATATTCGGCGGCCATGGGCATGGTCGTGTTCAGGCGATCCGGATCGGCCGAAGTGGAGTTGATCATGGCCAGGATGCCCAGCTCGTTGCACTTTTTCAGACCAGCCTCGATGGCCGCGGCGTTGGTCGTGTCGAGCGACAGGGGCACCGGGCCGATCTCGTCGTAGACCTCTTCGATCATCCACTGCATGACCTCGATGCCGTCGCGCTTGCGCGGGCCGATGTTCAGGTCGAGCGTATTGGCGCCGTTCTCGACCTGCTTGCGCGCCAACTCGCGCACGTAGGTGGCGTCGCGATCGGCGATGGCCGCCTTGACCTTGGCGGATAGAATCTGTATGTTCTCACCAATGATGTACATGTTTTCCTCCCTTGATTGTGAAAAGCACTTGTGGCTTGCCGCTTGCGCCTTGTCGGCGTGCAGCCGGTCTGCTCGCTTTGTTCCGTCCGGGACCGCGCCTCTGGGTACGGGGGCCAGAGCGAGCGGCTGATCCTAATCCGCTCTGGCCTCCAGAACGCGCATCACCGACGGGAAGGCCGAGATGTCGGTGTGCGGCAGGAACAGGGCTGACATGAACTGGTCGTAGAAGGTGTTGTCCGCTGACAGTTCCAGGTAGGTCATCTTCTTGGCGATCTCGATCACCTCGCGCCGCATGGGGCGCGATACCAGGGAGTAAAAGGCACCCAGCACCGACGTATTGCCCAGATAGCGGAATCGATCCCAGGGCATGTCGGGCAGCAGGCCGATCTGGATGGCCTTTTCCACGTTGATATACTGGCCAAAGGCGCCGGCGATGAGCACCTGCTCTACGTCGGCCAGTTGCAGTCCGACGCTCTGGACCAGCACCGAGAATCCGGCATAGATGGCGCCCTTGGTGCGCAGCAGGTTCTCGATGTCCACTTCGTTGATGACAATGTCGGTGCCAATGCCCGACTGGTTGGCCCAGACGACGACATACTCGCCGCCATGGTCGCCCACGCGGACGCGGGGCGTCGGCAGGTCGCGCCGGATCTTGCCCGCTTTGTCCAGGATGCCGGTGACAAACATCTCGGCCAGCAGCCCGATCATGCCCGAGCCGCAGATGCCCCGGGCGGCAGTTGGCCGATGGTCTCGTAGGTGGGCTCGAAGGTTCGGTGGTCTATCCAGATCTCTTCGATGGCCCCGGCCGTGGCCCGCATGCCGTGACGGACACCACTGCCCTCAAAGGCCGGGCCCGCCGAGCAGGCGCAGGTGATCAGCCAGTCCCGGTTGCCCAGCACGATCTCGCCATTGGTGCCCACGTCGATAAAGAGGGTCAGCGCGTCGGTGTCGTACATGCCCGAGGCGAGGACCCCGGCGGTGATGTCGGCCCCCACGTAGGCGCCCACGACGGGCAGGCAGTCCACCAGTGGCCTGAGGGTTGATGTTCAGGCCGATTTCTTCGGCCGTGATCGGCCAGTGGCTGGCTGATGGTGGGGATGAAGGGCATCTCGCGGATGGCACTGGGGTCCAGGGCCAGGAAGAGCTGGATCATGGTCGTGTTGCCGGCCACAACAGCCTTGGTGATCTGCCGGGATGGTATCTGGTTGCGCGATGTCAGCTTCGTCCAGCAGCCCGTTGAGGGTCTTGAGGACCATCTTTTGCAGGCGCTGGAGGCCGTCCCGTTTCTGGGAAAAGATGATGCGCGAAATGACGTCCTCGCCGGCCGAGATCTGGGCGTTGTAGGCCGAAGCGCGGTCGAGGACTCGTCCGGTCAGCAGGTCGACCAGGTAGACGACGTTGCTGGTGGTGCCGATGTCGATGGCGACCCCGTAACTGCGTTTGCTCTGATCTCCGGGCAGGAGATCCAAAAGCCGGGGCTGGTCCTTGGGATGGGAGACAGGGTCGCCCATCTCCAGCACGGCCGTGACATCCCACTCGGCATCCCGCAGATCGCGAGCCAGGCTGCGAAGCATCGTCAGGCTAGCGGTGAGTATCCTGGATGCCGTGCTGGAGGGACAGCTCCCGCAGGAGCCGGTCCCAATCGGTGGTCTGATCATCCAGGCTGGGCGGTTCGATGGCCATGTGGGCGCGGCGAACGCTGGGGTCGACCTGTCCGTCAAAGTCGGCGGCCAGAGCGACGCGTTCGGCACCAACGGTCTTGGCGACGAACTCGACCTCGACCGCCTCCTGCTCGGGCACAAAGACGACCGCGTCGCCCTTGATCACTGCCTGGCAGCCCAGTGCCCATCCACCCTCGAGGTCGGCGGCGGACAGGCGTACGCCGCTGCGGTGGCTAACGGCTCCGTGTTCAACCCGAACCCGGCAGCGTCCACATCGCCCCTGTCCGCCACAGGGCAGGTTCAGGGCTACGCCGGCCTCGACCGCCGCGTCAGAAAGCAGGGTGCCGACCTCGACTTCTACCACCTTGCCAGATGGCTTGAAGACAACGATGCCTTTTTTCGTTCGATTCTCCGGCTCGGAAGCCACGGTTTTTGCTCTACCTCGGCGTCCGCTCAACGAACGTGGTACGTGGTACGTGTCGCGTGAGGTGGCGGATGTACCATGCAGCACGCAACACGTACCACGAATCGCGCGTTCTAGCTCCAGGTCTTGAGATAGGCCGGGATGTCTACCGCTTCGCGAGGACCGACCTGGATCTCCCAGCCAGGCAGTTCTTCTTCCAGTTCGCCAGAGAGCACGGCGACGTGGCCGGGCAGGGTGATCTTTTTGTGGTTGAGCTGATCGCCTACGTTAAAGGTCTTGACGGCCTTGGCGATGGTCTCGGCATCGTACTTGCCCGCGGCCCAGGCGGTGAGGACGCTCATGCCCTCGGCCTCACAGACCAGCAGCCAGGCGGGCATGCCGCTGCCGTCCAGCTCTCCCGCCACACTAAAGTAGGTGAGCGAGAAGTTGGTCGTCGTGAGTAGCGGCGAATCGGCGGTGGGATTGTTAAAGTCATAGATGCCCGGATCGACCGAGATCGGTTTCTGTGGGTCGGTATAGATGTTCAGTCGCAGCGTCAGCAGCGGGTAGGCCACCGCAGGGTCAAAGTGATCCATGACAATGACGCCGGCGTACTTGCAGATATACTGGGTTGCGGCGACAATCTCACCTTCTTCGCTGTCCGCCACCTCGCCCGGGAAGGCGATGAGCGGGTAGCCCAGCGCGCGAAAGTTCTTTTTCAGCGCCAGGCGCCGGAGCTGGGTCATTTCGGCCAGCGAGCCGGCGAGATCCCGGCTGCCGGGATCGAGCACGAGGTCGGCCACGCCCGCGTCGCTGATCTTTTTGGTCAGATCGGCAAGCTCATCCAGCCCATCATGGGAACGAATTGCCAGCGATGCCCCACCCTCTTTGGCAACCGCGGCCATCTCTTCCCAGTTGTCGGCCGTCGCCGCGTAGAGAAGGGGTTTGTTCCCTCCGTCGGCAGCCAGCGCGGCCTTGAGGGCAGCGGCGCTGCCGGACATCAAGATGAAGGGCAGTTTGGTCTTGGCCCGCACGGCCTTGACGGTCTCGGCAAAGGCGCCGGCATCGCCGGAAGCATTCTCGATGGCGATGGCATTGAGCGCCATAATAATGCCCACGCGCTCGACCTTGTAGGCGGTGACCTGCTCGACCTTGGCCGCAATCTCGGCGGCGTCATCGGTGTCCTTGACCCGCAGGGCCAGGCCGGGCTGCGTTAAAGAAGGTCTTTTCGTGGCGGTACATGACCGTCTCGTTCCCGACCTGGAACTCTTGTTCGGCAGTTCCCATCTTGATCAGGCGGATGGGCGGCGCTGCCGCGGCGGACAGGGATTCTTTGGCCTCGTCCGATACGTGGGGGCAGTCGCCCAGCTCCACCTGTTGGGCTGCCAACTTCATCGCAAAGGCCAGACAGGTTGGGTACCCGCAGTCCTTGCAGTTTGTCTTGGGTAGAAGTTTGTAAATCTGAAGACCTGACAATGCCATTTTGGTTTACCTCCTCCGGTGCGTGATGGGCTACTGCGCCATCAGGTTGTTGATGGTCTCGCGGACGACGCCTACTGTTTGGGGATGGCGCAGGACCACGATATCTGCGCCTGATTCCAGCAGCGACGCGGCGGTCACAGTCTCCCAGACGACGCCCCGTTTTCCCACTTCTCCCCATTCGTCGGGTACGCCTTGGGCGGCGCGGGACTCTTTTTGGCGCCAGCTTTCCTCGCCCACCAGGCAGACCATGGGCTGCTGGGTCATCCCATCTCCGGTCATGGCGGCGACCCGCAGTCGCTCCATGACAGAGTAGGTGTACTCCAGCCCATAGCCCAGCGCACCGGTGGTGGGGTCCATCAGCACGCGGTCCAAAGGTAGTCGCATGTCGCTGATCAGGATGTTGAGCTGCTTGGCCAGATTGACGTCGATGGGCGAACTGGACACGACCAGGTGGCCGTGGGCCAGGGCGGCAGCGACAATGGTCCGGTAGTTTTTGTCCTCGCAGAGGCCCAGGGCCAGCCTTTCGCCCGGCGCGGCCTCGGCCACGGCTACCAGCAGGGTGTTATCGGCTTCAGCCTGGCCCGGCCCGCGTACAAAAATGGGCAGGCCGGTCGCGGCCAGTACGGCCTTGATGGTGGCTGCCGCCTGTTGGGCAGTGGTGGGCTTGCCATCGGCGTCCGTCCCCCGCAGCTTGAGCATGATAATATCGGCGCCCAGTTCCTCGGCTTTTTTGGCCCAGGCTGCCGGATCGCTGGCGGCATCGCCCCACGCCTCCAACAACGCTGCCGACCATTCGGCAGGGTAGCCGTCCTGGATCTCAATGCCGATGACCGGCGGGTTGGGCATGTCGCCCTCAAAGTGTAGGAAGGGCATGGTTGTCTGCCCACCCACGGTGACGGTCTTGGCCCGGGTGCCGCCCTCGGCAGCGGTGGCCCCAAGGGTCACTTCCCGGATAGAGCCGGTCCACCGTTCCGTAGGAATCTCAACTGTGGCTGGCATAGATTCTCCTCCTGAATCGATAATAAGTTGAACAGACTCTTGCGCAAAAAACCTGTACGGTGCGCATGTCAGTTTGTGATCTGGCAGAATCAGCAGCAAGGAAAGGCCCTTGCTGCTGTAGAGTTCTCTGTCTGTTGTGACGATACCGGCACTGTCCTGCTGTCTGGCTTGGGCGTCATGCCGTACCGGCGATGTCGCGGACGACGTCGCTAAGAGACAGCACTCCCACCGGCCTCTGGGGCGCTGGTTTGGAGTGCATGATGACCAGCCGATCGACCTTGTGATCGAGCATGATCAGGACGGCGGCGGACACCGGGATGTTGGGGATGATGGTCTGTACATCGTGGGTCATGACCGCTTCGACCATGACGGCGTCATAGTCCTGGTCATAGACGCTGGCCAGATCAGAGCGGCTGACGAGCCCCTCCAATTCGCCGGATGCCTCTTCCACGACAACGAGGGCGTTCACATTGTGCTCGGCCATTCGCTGCGCGGCTTCCCGCACGGTGGTCTCTGGATTGCAGGCCATCACGTTGCGGCTCATCACGTCTCGTACCATCTTGACCATCGCGGCTCCCCCTTATTCCAGGACCTGTCCAGGCAGGCCGGAACCGGAAGAAGAGCAGGGATCAGGGGCCCTTGGCCTCTCTGATCCCTGCCCTCGAATCGCTACATCAACGGTTCCATGGCCAGGGCCGGGTGTCCCGTCTCTTCCAGGAAGGCCATCACTTCTTCCTCGGTGGTCGCTACCCGCTCGTCGGCAATCTTGTCGATGAGGTCGGGGTCGCCGGCTCGGATGGCGGCTTCTTTGAGTTCCTCGGCCATGCTCTCTTTGAGGAAGCTGGACATCCAGACGATGCGCTTCAGGCCACCGTCGGCGCGGATGAACTTGTCGCTGATGATAAAGTACTTGCCGATGCCCAGTACTCCGGGTGTCTGCAGCCCTCCTCCGGCCATGCCGGCCAGGGTGGAGAAGGTCATGCCGGCCGGGGTCATGCTGGGATCCTCACGGCTGACGATCATAAAGCCGTTGCAGAGGGGCATGATCATCATGATACACTCGAAGCAGCCGCAGGAGGTCATGGGCCACTCCATGATGGAGTACATGGTCACGTTCTCCACCGCGCCGTGGGAGGCCTGGTTCACAAAGTCGTTGACGTTGTCAAAGATGCCCTGCCACTCGTCAATGGCCCGGCCCTTGAGTATGGGCTGATTGGGGCCGGTGGGGTTGATCTGGTAGCTGGCCTTGCAGTCCAGCCAGTTGTAGGCGCCGCACAGACCCAGCCGCTCCGGGCTGACCACGCAGAGGTGATCGGGGGCAAAGCTCTGGCAGAGGGTGCAGGAGTAGAACTCGTCCACCGACTCGTCGGTCATGGCCGCCAGGCGCTGGTTGCGGTAAAGGTAGGCGTCGCGGGCCTTTTCCAGCCACTCGGCGTGAAGGTCCGGGTCGGTGTAGATGGTGACCTGTACCTTGTCCACGATGGCGCCAAAGTCGGCGTGGAGCCTGGCATAGAGGATCTCGCCAAAGTGCTCGAGTCCAAAGCCCTTGTCGACCGCTGCCTTGCTGACGCGCAGCCAGGCGATGTCGCGCTGGCCGATGTGCTGGATACCGCTGGCGCCGTTGATAAAGTAGTGGACCTGACGCTCCAGTACAGGCTCAAAGTCCTCCTGCATCTTGCGCCCGGCTACTTGGATGACGATACCCAGGTCCATCGCGCCGGCTTCGGGCACGTCTTCAAAGCCGGGGCCTACGACCTCGATCTTGTGGTCCTCGATCTCGTCCAGGTCTGTCATGCGCAAGAACTCGAAGGCGCGGGAGTTCTTGCCGCCGAACTCGACGCGCATGTCGGCCTTGCGCACCCGCTCGCCTTCAAAAGCCGAGCCATAGGGCACGGGAACCGGGACCTCGGTGATCTGGATCTTGACACCGCGGACTTCGACGGCCCGCTGCACAAAGCGGGCGGCCTTTTCGGCGTCGTCGGCGCCATCGATGTCGTCCCAGGGTATGGAGATGACGTGCTCGTACGGGGTAATGCCCGTAGGCCGGATCTCGGGGATGACGGTATCGGCCAGGACGGGGAAGCCATAGGTGATGGCGCCCGCGGCCGTGGCATACTTGAGGTCGTCCACCTCGCCCAGTGCCAGCGCAAAGGCAAAGACGCGGTACTTGTTGTAGAGCAGGATGTCGCGGGCCTGGCCGCCCTTCATCCCGCCAAAGGTCAGGGCCGAGCGGGTGGCAAAGCCCAGGGGATAGACTGTGGAAATGGTGTCCAGGCCAAAGGGCACGATGTAGGTGTCGTAGCCCATCTCCACGCCTTCCTCCATGAGCTGGTGGATGATGCTGCGGCCATTGACGTTGCCGCTGAGGAAGATGAGGATGTTGCGCCGCTGGAGCTGGCGGACGATCTCGACGGCCGCCTGGTTGGTCCTGGCGGCGCCAATGATGGCGGCAAAGCCTGGCATGCGGCCGTCCACCAACTGGATGCCCCAGCTTCGGAGCTGGATGTCATCGATGGGGCCGTTCAGGTAGCCGTTGCCGGGGGCGCTGGAGCCGGTGAGTTGCAGCCCGGGCATCTTTTGCGGCTCCTGGCCATAGGCGAAGCGCAGCGCCATGATCGATTCCTCGGCCAGCAGGGTGGCGACGCCCGCATCCAGCGTCTCGCCCAGGTAGGGCAGCCAGGTTTTGTTTCCGGGCGGGCTGTGCAGCAGCGAGCGGCAGTGGGCAAGCACCGGCTTGAGGCCGCCAATGTTCTCCACTTGCATTCCGGTATAGCCCAGAATGGTTGGCAGATAGTAGGCAGTGTTGGTGAATTTGAGTTCCTGGTCAGGGCCAAGTTCCTCCAGCCCCTTCTGCAAGAAAGCATCAAACTCCTGGACGATCAGGTTGGCTCCACGCAGAGCTCGGGTAGCTATGTATCGGGACATTGATACGGTCTCCTTCTTTGGCTGTTTCCCAGTTTCCTAATCTCCAACCGTAGCATAGGGCTTGCGGCTGTACAGGTTCCGCTCCTCTGGCGGTGTGGCAAAGAATGCGTCCAGCGGAAAGTCCCCGCTCTGGCCGAAGCGATTCGGGTCATACTCCACCAGGCCCAACGCGGCGCGCTTTTTGTCGATGTGGTCCAGGGTGGCTTTGACCATCTCCTCGGGGTCGAGGATGAACTCCAGCTTGCCGCCGACCTTGGCCTCCCAGCCCTCGCTGATCAGCCTCATGACTTCTTCGCTGCCGGCGACCGGGTTCTTGGTGCCAAAGATGACGTAGACGCCCGAGGCCACAAAGTAGGTGCCGATGGACAGGGCTTTTTCACTCATCCACTCTGGCGCCAGGCCAACGGCCGGCAGGTCGGCGATGTCGTCGCCCAGGCCGCCTTCGGTGGCCATCTGCGATGCGACGGTGAGGATGCGGGTGTTGTCGACGCAGGAGCCCAGGTGCAGAACCGGCGGGATGCCGATGGCCTCGCAGACTTCGCGCAGGCCTGGTCCGGCATGGTCCAGCGCCTCCGGTCCCAACAGTCCCAGCTTGGCCACAGAAATGGCGCTGCATCCGGTCTGGACGACCAGCACGTCGTTCTTGATCATCTCCTGCACGACATAGTTGTGCGTATAGTCGTGGGGCGTCCGCGGGTTGTTGCAGCCCACGACACCGGCCACGCCGCGGATGCGCCCGGTGATGATGGCGTCGTTCAGCGGCCGGAAGGAACCCCGGTAGTAGCCGCCCTGCATGTAGCGCAGGTACTCGTGAGAGAAGCCGGCCACCAGGGGGGCGCTGACGTTGGGGATATAGACCTTTTCCGTCAGGCCGCGGTTGGGGTAGTTGTCGATGCCTTCTTTGACAATCTCTTTGGCAATCTCGAGGGCCCTGGACTCGTCGAACTGCATGTGCTGGGCGCCCGTGATCTTGGCCTTGCGCGAGGTGGTGATTAGCTTGGTGTGATACTGCTCGGCCACGGGTACGAGGGCTTGCATGATGCACTGGATGTCCACGACCATGGCCTCGACCGCGCCGGTGGCGATGGCCAATTCCTGGCTGAGAAAGTTGCCGGCGGAGCGCACGCCCTGGCGCATCAGCGTCTCGTTGGCCGTGCAGCAGATGCCGGTCAGGTTGATGCCCTTGGCGCCTTTGGTCTTGGCGTACTCGATCATCTCCGGGTCCTGGCAGGCCATCAGGATCAACTCGGACAGCAGGGGCTCGTGGCCGTGAATGACGATGTTGACCTCGTCGTCCTCCAGGGTACCCATGTTGACCTCGCTGCTCAGGGGAACCGGCGTGCCAAATAGGGTGTCGGTGACGTCGGTGGAGAGCATCGAGCCGCCCCAACCGTCTGACAGGGCCGTCCGCAGGGCATGGTCCAGGATGTGCTCCGCGTCCTGGTCGTTGCCGATGTGGGTGCGGTGGAGGGTCTCGATGACCTCGCGGTCAACGCCCCTGGGCTGGATGTCCAGTTCGCGCCAAATCTCCTGGCGCTTCTTGGGGGCTCGTTCCAGGTACTTGAGGCTGCCCCGCTGCTGGCCAAATTGGGCCAGGGCTGCTTCGGCCACGTCCAGGGCGATGTCGTTGGTCTCGCGCCCCTGGACGGGAATGCCCAGGAAAGTGGCCATTTCCACGAGCTTGCCCACGTCGCGGATGCGATAGTCCGGGGCATGGCCTTCGGCCACGGCCAGCATGGCCAGGACCATATCGCGGCCATGGTCCGAGTGGGCGGCCGCGCCGGCGGCGATCTGCCGGGCCAGGTTTCGGGCGACGACCGTCTCTATTGTAGCGCCACAGATGCCGGCTTTGACTTTGCCCACCAAGCGACAGGGACCCATGGCGCAGATCTTGCAGCAAACACCGTCGCTGCCAATGGGACAGGGCTTGATTCTTTCAGCGCGGTCAAAGGCGGTATCGATGCCTTTTTCGTGCGCGATCTCTAGCATTTTCTCAACGGCTGGGTCGGCGGTCACTGATGCGTAATTGGACATAATCTTCCTTCCTTCTAGGTCCTTTGCTAGACGCTTTGTCTTGGATCACCAAATTCCTGCGATCCGAAGGGCTGGGGTCCCCGGCCTGGGATAGAACGTACTACCGGGTCTGGGCCTGGCGCCATCGGATCGTGCCTAGTACTTGCGGTGGTCGCCCGACATCACTAGATCGCGCATGTCGGTCTCTGTCACGCGCTCCTGGAACTGGAACCAGTCGGAGCTGTCATCGATACGCTCGGGGTAGGTGGGGAGTTCTGGTGCGATTTTGGCCCGATAGCCGGCGTCAGCCAGGGCACTTTCCAGTGCATCGGGGCTTACGGCGGACGGGTCGTACTCGATCACCACGTCCTTGTAGATCGCGCTGGCGATGATTCCCTCAACACCGCTCACCTGGCCCAATGCTTCACGCACGGCCAACGTATGGTGGTCGGCCCACAACGATGGGATGTTAAAGACTACCTTTTCCATTCAATTCCCTCCCTTGGCGCTGGCTAGAGTCTGCAGGGTCGGTCACAACGAAAAAGCAAAAGTATTATAGCACAAAGCAGGACCATTGCAAACTTGATACGCAGCAAAGCTATCAACGCGGATTGTTAAGCGGTCCAGGCAAGACGGCCATAGACCGCGGCAAGGCTCATCTTGGAGATGGGGAGGGTGATGAACCCTCCCCATCCTGACGGTTGTTACGTGGATCCCACGGCGGCATCCGCCCCGGCTTTGGGCCTAGAAGAGGCCGACGACGCGGCCGGTCTCCAGGTCAATGTCCACGTCGGTAAAGGCCGGGCGTGTGGGCAGACCGGGCATGGTGCGCATCGTGCCGCACAGCGGGAAGATAAAGCCGGCACCTACAGAGGCCCGCACATCGGTGATGGGCAGCGTCCAGCCGCGCGGCGCGCCCTTGAGCACCGGGTCATGGCTGAAGGACAGGTGCGTCTTGGCCATGCACAAGGGCAGGTGGCTCAGGCCCATGTCGGTAAAGAGCTTGATCTTGGCCTCGGCTTCCGGCGTGTAGCTGACGCCGTCGGCGCGATAGATCTCTTTGGCCACGGTTTCGATCTTTTCCTTGATCGAGTACTCGTCGGGGTACAGGAACTTGAAGTCGGTGGGCTGCTCGCAGGCTGCCACGACGGCCTCGGCCAGTTCGGCGCCGCCCGCGGCGCCCTCCATCCAGACCCGGCTCTCGGCCACGTCAAAGGCGCCTGTTTCTTTGGCCCGCCTGCGGATGAGTTCGATTTCGGCGTCGGTGTCGTCCTTGAAGCGGTTGATGGCCACGACCACCGAGACGCCGAACTTGAGCGCGTTCTCGATGTGCTGCAGGAGGTTGGGCAAACCAGCTTCCAGCAGCTCGAGATTCTCCTCGACGTACTCTTTGGCCAGCGGCTTGCCGGCAACGACTTTGGGTCCGCCGCCGTGCATCTTGAGGGCGCGGATGGTGGCCACCAGCACGACGCAGTTGGGAACCAGGCCGCTGTAGCGGCACTTGAGGTCCATGAACTTTTCCATGCCACAGTCAGCGCCAAAGCCGGACTCGGTTACCACATAGTCGGCCAGCTTGAGGGCGATCTTGTCGGCGATGATGGAGCTATTGCCCTGGGCAATGTTGGCAAAGGGGCCGCAGTGTACAAAGGCTGGGCTGCCAGCCAGTGTCTGCATCAGGTTGGGCATGATGGCGTCTTTGAGCAGCACGGTCATCGCGCCGGCCACGTTGAGATCCTCGGCCGTGATGGGTTCCACCGGCCGCTTGACGGGGCCGCCGCCGGGGTTGCTGGTGCCGATGATAATGCGTCCCATGCGCTCGCGCAGGTCGGCCAGGTCGGTGCACATGGCCAAGGCGGCCATGATCTCGGAGGCGACGAGGATGTCGTAGCCTGTCTGGCGTGTTACGCCGTCGCCCTTTGGTCCCAGGCCGACGATGACGTTTCGCAGCGCGGCGTCGGAGACGTCCACAACACGCCGCCACTGGATCGCGTCGGGATCGATGTTCAGGCGGAACATACGCTCCTTGTCGTCGTCGCTCAGGTCCGACGGCTTTTCCGACTCGATGCCCAGCTTTTCCAGTCGTTTGCGCATGCTGGGCGTGTACTCGTCATCCGGGCAGAGCGCCCTGGCCAGATAGTCCGTGCTCCAGCGATACTCTTTGGCCAACCGGTTGTCGATGGCCGCCGCGAGCTGGTTGTGGGCCGCGCCCACGGCGTGCATGTCGCCGGTCAGGTGGAGGTTAAAGTCCTCCATGGAGACAATCTGAGAGTATCCACCGCCGGCCGCGCCGCCCTTGATGCCAAAGGTCGGTCCCTGGGAAGGCTGGCGGATGCAGGTCATGACCTTCTTGCCAATGTAGTGCAGACCCTGGCTTACGCCGATGGTCGTCACCGTTTTGCCCTCGCCAAGCGGCGTGGGTGTGATGGCCGTCACGTCGATGTACTTGCCCTGGGGACGGTCGGCGAACTTGGCCGCGACATCCAGGTGCACTTTGGCCTTGTACTTGCCGTACAGATCCAGGTCGTCCTCATCCAGACCCAGTTCGGCGGCAATCTCCATGATCGGCCGCATCTTGGCTTCCTGCGCGATCTCGATGTCGCTCGGTACGGGGTGCTTGATTTCCACTAACATCTGCTACCTCCTCCTAGAGTTCTCCGTGGCAACTGTGCCATCGACTTTGCATGGTGGGCATTCCACTTGTGATGGATATCACGCTGCTCAGTCTACCACAGCCACCATCGATTGTCAAACAGAATCATAAATGTGACTGCGACCTGTCCTTTGAGGTCCCTGGCCCTCAGGGTCTGCCCTTCCGCATCTGCCGTTTGGACGCCTGCAATACGTTGCTCATGAGCATCACGTTGGTCATCGACCCTGTGCCCCCTGGTACAGGCGTGATCATGCCGGCGACCTCTTTTGCCTCTTCAAAATCCACATCGCCCACCCACTGGTCTCCCAGGCGATTGAAGCCAAAATCAATGATGACGGCGCCCGGCTTGACCATGTCGCCCTTGATCAGGTGGGGGATGCCCACGGCGGTGCAGAGGATGTCGGCTTCCTGGGTGATGGGCGCCAGGGGCCGGGTGCGGGAGTGGCACATGCTCACGGTGGCATTGTGCTGCATGAGCAGGAAGGACATGGGCCGCCCGACAATGTTGGAGCGGCCGACGACGACGGCACGCCTGCCCTCCATCTCTACGCCGGCCCTCTTTAGCATCTCTAGTCCACCCAGCGGTGTGGCGGGTACCAGGTAATCGGGGACCGCATCGGGGTCGCGTACCGGGCCGGCCTGGGCCAGCCGTCCGGCGTTGATGGGGTTGACGCCATCGGCGTCCTTGATGGCCCGTATGGTGGCCTTGATCTCATCCTCGTCCAGGCCCCTGGGCAGCGGCTCCTGGAGCATGATGCCGTTGGTCCTCCCGTCGGCGTTGAGGGTGGCGATGAGGTCGATCACTTCATCCTGGCTGGCCGAGTCGGGCAGGGTGTGAATGGCAAAGCCCATGCCTGCGCTTTCAAAAGATCGCTTGATCATTGTGCCATAGCTGACCGACGCTGGATCGCTGCCCACCCGGACCACGGCGATGGCTGGTGCAAAGCCGTATGCCTCCTGGAAGACGGCTACTTCGGCCATGATCTCTTTTCGCACCTCTTTGGCCATCTCGCGCCCGTCGAGAATTTGTGCTGTCATGCTCTCTCCTTTCATTCCAGATTGCGCCAGGATCGCGTCCTGCAGGTCCAGGTTCCAATCTTCGATCCGCTCGCACGCGCCAGTCTCGCCCCATACGGCGATGACGCGGGGATCGGAACAGATGGATTGGACAAAAGCCTCAAACTTGGTCTGTTCCGGTCCGTCGGTACTGACATAGACCAGTGTCGCCTGCGTGACCAAGGCGTTTGCAGTTTGGCGACCCAATGCTTCTACAAGTTCGGGTCCAATGGTTGCATTGATGATGTCTTCGACGTCCATTCACTCTCCCTCAACCCTGGTCTCGTACGTTCAGACGGGTACATCTACGACGATGCGGGTTCCCTGGCCGGGCGCCGAATCGACCACCAGGTTGCCGCTCAACAGGCGTGCGCGCTCGTGCATGCCGATGAGGCCCAGGCCGCTGGCGTTTGCCGGATGGTCGGTCAGTGTGGGGGGCTTGAAGCCCCGGCCGTCATCTTGCACGGTCAACTTGATGGAGCTATCGC
The DNA here is from genome assembly GCA_963700285.1 of uncultured Chloroflexia bacterium. Lineage (GTDB taxonomy): Bacteria > Chloroflexota > Anaerolineae > JAAYZQ01 > JAAYZQ01 > CAWANP01. The sequence continues at coordinate 40,581 of CAVOXA010000022.1, forward strand.
TCATTTCCACCAGGGTGATCACGTGCATAGCTCGTGCATGCTTTCTCACGTTGTTCAGCGCTTCCTGCGCAATGCGGAACAGGGTCAGCTCTACTTCCGAGGAGAGGCGCCGGCGCTCACCTTTGAGTTGGAACTCGGCGCAAAGCCCGTCTTCGCGGTTCAGATCGGTGGTTAGCTCCTCGAGGGTAGGCAAGAGCCCCAGATCATCCAGGATGGAGGGGCGCAGATCCTGGCTAAAGCGCCGCACGCGGCGGATCATATCGCCCGTCTCTAGCTGGAGCACCCGGATCCGGGCCGCGGCGGCCTCGGGCAGCGTTTCATCGGAGGTGGTCAGGGCCTCCATGTGGCGGGTCAGGGCGATGAGGGACTGGATGGTGTCATCGTGCAGCTCGCGGGCGATGCGCTTGCGCTCGTTCTCCTGGGCCTGGGTGATCCTGCGCGCGTAGAAGCGCATGTTCTCGTACAGGTAGGCGTTTTCGATGGCGATCCCGGCCTGTCGCCCGATGGCCGTCAGGATGGCGACGTCGCGTTCTGAAAAGCCCTTGGGCCTCTCGATGGTCAGGACACTGAGGGCGCCAAAGACCCTGTCGCCGCTCACGATGGGCACTGTGGCGATGCTGGTCAGACCCGCCTGCAGGAAGGCGTCCACCGCCCGGGGGTAGGTCTTGTAGTCGTCGATGATGGTGGGCTGGCCGGTACTCATTACCTGGGCAGAGACACCCTCGCTCCTGGTCACGGTTACACTGGCCAGTTCTGCGGGCAGACGGTGGAGATAGGGGTAGGTGACCATGTTCCGTGCTTCGTCCAGGAGGGCGATGATCCCGCCATCCGTGCCCACGATATCCACGGCAATCTCCATGACCTTGGGCAGCACGCGGTCCAGCTCGAGTTCGGAGGTGACTTCTTCGGCGACCTGGCCCAGGGAACGCTCGATCTGGAGGTCGCGCAGGCGTTCCTGGTAGAGCCGCACGTTCTCGACAAAGGTGCCGATGATGTTGCAGATGGTATTGAGCAGCTCGACTTCTTGGCGGAGGAGGGGGCAGGCGGTCCGGGCGCCGACAAAGAGCAATCCGTTGACCTCGCCCTTGGCCTTGAGCGGCCCGGCCAGCTTGCAATGGAGGTCCTCGTGGCGGGCGAGCATGCGCGATGACTTTGATCCGTCAGGGCAAGCAACCACCTCGGGTGGCAGGTCCCTGTGGGCGACCAGTGTCAGCCCCTGCTCCTCTTTGGACAGAAGATAAACCGCGCCCAGCTCCATACCCAGCACCTGGATGACGGTGTCCAAGATATCGTTGAGCGTTTTGTCAACGTCGAAAGACTGGGTCAGCGCCGTGGTGACATTGTTGATCATATTCAGGCGCGAGAGGACTCGTTCGTACGATTCCCGGCCTTGCATGATATGGCTCTCCATTAGCCTGCTCCTCTGGTTTGGCTTTGTGGACTGCCAGTAGTACTGGTACTTTAGGTCCAGCAGGCCTGCCGCCGGTAGCTTGCCGTTGGGGTGGGCCTGCCAGCGTTCTCTAGAAGGTATCCTCCAACGTGATGAGACCTTTTCGAAGCCCGACCATGACGGCTTCGGTCCGTGAACCTACGCCCATCTTGTTAAAGACGTTGCTGAGGTGCGTTTGGACGGTACGCACGCTGATGGACAGTTCCCGGGCAATGACCCGGTTCGACATCCCCCTGGCGGCCAGGCCCAGGACCTCCAGCTCTCTTTCGGTGATCTGCTCCAGCCCGTTCTTGGCGCCGGATCCGGGGTCGCTGGATGCGAAACGATTGATGACCTTGCGGGTGATGGCCGGATGCAGTACCGATTCACCGGCGTGTACGGCCCGGATGGCCTCGACGAGCTTGTCCACGCTGATGTCCTTTAGGAGATAGCCGGCGGCGCCGGCCTCGAGGAAGGCAAAGATGTATTGCTCGCTGTCATGGGCGGTGAGTACCAGGATGGCGATGCCGGGGGCGACGGCCTTGATGTGCCGGGTGGCCTCGATGCCGTTCAGCTTGGGCATCGCAAAGTCCATGATGACCACGTCGGGACGCTCTTTGAGGGCCAGTTGGACGGCTTCCTGGCCATCGCTGGCTTCCGCCACGACCTCCAGATCCTCCTGCTGATCCAGCAGTTCCCGCGTGCCTTGGCGCACGACGGCATGGTCTTCAGCCAGCAGGATTCGAATCGTCTGCACAGTGATCTCCTCAGGACGCTATTATATCACCGGCCTGTTGTATGCACAAACCGGGGACGCGAACCGCACCTTGTGTGCTGGCACGCCTACGCCAAAACACGTAGAGGACTCTACGTGTCTTGGGAAGTCCAGGTGCCGCAGAACACGCAGATGCAGGGTAGGCATCCACGCCCTTTTTCGTAGGGATAAGTTCCAAGGACGAAATGGTTGCTTTAGCCGATGACAGCGCAGCGACCCTGTGGTAAGATGTGGACAGTTGAGAAGAAAACGAACTCATGCACAAGGAGCATATGAAATGACAGCAAAGATTCTGGATGGCAGCGCGGTATCGAAGCAGATTTTGGCAGAGATCAAGGATCAAACCTCCGTTTTTCAAGCGGAATGGAAAGCGGCCCCGACCCTGGCCCTGATGCGTGTAGGCGATGACCCGGCTTCGGTGAGCTATGCCGGTATGATCGAGCGCACCTGCAATCAGGTCGGCATGGTCTTCCAAAGCCATACCCTGCCCTCGGACGCTACCGAGGACGAGGCGGTACGGCTGATGCGCAAGCTGAACGACGACGAAAACGTGCACGGCATCATCCTGCAGCAGCCGTTGCCCGAAAGCATACACGCCGAGGCCGTCGTTGAGGCCATGGACCCGGCCAAGGACGTGGACGGCGCTCACCCGCTGAACGCCGGCCGGCTGGCCCGCGCAGCCTTTGTCGACAGCCCGCAGAACGTCGGCCCCTACTTTGTCCCGGCCACGCCATTGGGCGGCCTGGAACTGCTGAAGCGCTACGCCATCCCGGTCGATGGCCAGCGAGCCGTGATCGTCGGCGCCAGCAACCTGATCGGCAAGCCGATGTCGCTTCTGCTGACCCGCCACTGGGCGACGGTGACGGTCTGCGACCTGCACACCAAGCCCCTGGCCGAGATCACCCGGCAGGCCGACATCCTGGTGAGCGTCACCGGAGTGGCCCACCTGATCACGGCTGACATGATCAAGCCCGGCGCGACGGTGCTGGACTTTGGCTTCGCTCGCCTGGAAGGCAAGTGGGTTGGCGACGTGGACGCGGAATCCGCCAAGGAGATCGCCGGGGGCATCAGCCCTGTGCCAGGCGGCACCGGCCCCATGACCAACGCCATGCTCATGCGCAACACGCTGACAGCAGCGGAGCGCCAGGTACGCCTGGGTGTCAAGGTCGCGAGCCGTGTCTCTGCGGCGAGCCTGACCCCGGTGGGAATGGGTGACAGGCAGCGGCCCGCCGACAGCATCATGCAGTAAGATGGACTCGGCCGCGATAGGGCGGCAGAGGGTTGCGAGCACAAGGGACGGCCAAAGGCCGTCCCTTTTTTCATTGGTTCTGGAGGATGCGCAGCGCCCCGCGAGCCACAACTGGCTGCGGGCCACGTCCCGTCTCCCGCTCAGGAACGCCTGGGGATGAACAGCCTGGACCCTTGTGCCGCCACGCCCCACATGGCTCTAGAGTCTGCTCACGACATCGTCATAGATGTCGTCGCGCATGACGCCTCTGCCCTCGAGCAGGGCGTTCAGTTTGGCCCGGCGGTCGGCGACAAAGTCCTGGTCTTTGAGTGTGCCCAGGTTGATGAGCACGTTGAGGGCCGCGCTGCGCAGCGCGGCTTCGGCCATCAGAACGGCCACGCCCGCGTCGCTGACGGCCCACTTGTTCCCCATGTCGGCGGCGGGCTGGCAGAGGTCCATCACCTCGGCCGCCGCTGCGGCGATGCTGAGGGGCACGTCGGTGGCGACCCGGAGCGCGGCCTGCATTGCCACTGCGCGCTCGGCCTTTTCGGCGTCGGTATCCCGCGGCATCTTGGCGGCCTGCGAGTAGCCGGTGTAGGCTTGTACGTCCGCTTCCAACAGGCCGGTCAGTTTGGCGCGCAGGGCCTCGGACTGGGCGAGCAGGTCGCCAATCTCATCCTGGACGCCGGCGTAGGCTTGCTTGCCCAAGGTCAGGTTGCAGACCATGCTGACCAGCGCCGCTCCCAGGGCGCCGCTGATGGCCGCAACGCTGCCCCCTCCCGGGGCTGGGGCGCTGCTTGCCAGTTCGTCGAGAAAGTTGGCCACCGGTTTGTCTGTGAGTTTCATGTTGTGTAGCATCCTCCTTGAAAGGTTTGAGGCGGACTCCAGTCCGCCGGTTTCTGTGCGCCAGAGTGCTGGACTGTGGTCCAGCACGAGCAACCACCTATCCTCTGCTCGGCGTGGACCACAGTCCACGCCCAGTCGCCAGGGTGCTGGACTGTGGTCCAGCACAAGCAACTACCTATCCTCTGCTCGGCGTGGACCACAGTCCACGCCCAGTCGTCAGGGTGCTGGACTGTGGTCCAGCACGAGCAACTACATCCAGTCGCGACACAGTGGAGCACATCCTCTGCTCGGCGTGGACCACAGTCCAGCACCAGCAACTACCTATCCTCTGCTCGGCGTGGACCACAGTCCACGCCCAGTCGCCAGGGTGCTGGACTGTGGTCCAGCACGAGCAACTACCTATCCTGCTCGGCGTGGACCACAGTCCAGCACAAGCAACTACCTATCCTCTGCTCGGCGTGGACCACAGTCCACGCCCAGTCGTCAGGGTGCTGGACTGTGGTCCAGCACGAGCAACTACCTATCCTCTGCTCGGCGTGGACCACAGTCCACGCCCAGTCGCTCGGCGTGGACCACGGTCCAGCACAAGCAACTACCTATCCTCTGCTCGGCGTGGACCACAGTCCACGCCCAGTCGCCAGGGTGCTGGACTGTGGTCCAGCACGAGCAACTACCTATCCTCTGCTCGGCGTGGACCACAGTCCAGCACCAGACTACCATCGGTCGGCTGGACTATAGTCCAGCACGAGCAACTACCTATCCTCTGCTCGGCGTGGACCACAGTCCACGCCCAGTCGCCAGGGTGCTGGACTGTGGTCCAGCACAAGCAACTACCTATCCTCTGCTCGGCGTGGACCACAGTCCAGCACAAGCACTACCTATCTCTGCTCGGCGTGGAACGTCCACGCCCAGTCTCGTCTGGACGTCCAGCACAAGCGACTACCTTTCTGCCGGCGTGACCGTAGCACAAGCAACTACCTATCCTCTGCTCGGCGTGGACCACAGTCCACGCCCAGTCGCCAGGGTGCTGGACTGTGGTCCAGCACGAGCAATTTGCATGAATACTGCTTGACAATCCCTGCTTGAGGCGGACCACCGTCCGCCGCTAACCCATCAATGCGCGAGCGTCCTGGATGGGAATGATACACTGCCCATCTCCCAAGTAGAAGCGAGCAGACGACCAGGCATACTCCTCAGGCGCGTCAACCAAGTGCCACGCAGGCTGCAGCGGATTGTTGTGAATGTACGTCAGTTTTTGGCTGAGGAACCCGGCTGTCGCAACACTCTTGGGCAAGTAGCCATCCTCCCATACCTTGTGCATCTGCTTGTCCGGACGAGTGACCAATGAGGTCAGAATACTGAGTGCTTTGTGGTTGTTCTCAACCTGATAGTAGCGGACAATCAGTTGGGCAGAACTGGTCTTGAAAGCTCGGGCCCAATCTGCAGGTGGACAGTCGGGTGGGCAGCGAATGATGGCGTGTACGTGATTGGGCATTACAACAAACGCATACAGGTCGACGTGGTTCATCAGACTGACAAAGTACAGAGCATCGACGAGCTGGCGCTTGACGATGTCGCGGTGGAAGATTTGTGTACGGTCAGCAGCAGTCGTCGTGACAAAGTACAGATGGTCGGGATCAAAGTCTGGGCGCCATCGTGTTGTCACGTTTACCCCACCCGGAAGTCTTCTGACCAGTATCCTGCCAGAGTCAGATAACGGTTCGTCGCTTGTATGCCCTATGTGCTGGACTGTGGTCCAGCACGAGCAACTACCTATCCTCTGCTCGGCGTGGACCACAGTCCAGCGCCCAGTCGTCAGGGTGCTGGACTGTGGTCCAGCACGAGCAACTACCTATCCTCTGCTCGGCGTGGACCACAGTCCACGCCCAGTCGCCAGGGTGCTGGACTGTGGTCCAGCACGAGCAACTACCTATCCTCTGCTCGGCGTGGACCACAGTCGACGCCCAGTTGCCAGGGTGCTGGACTGTGGTCCAGCACGAGCAACTACCTATCCTCTGCTCGGCGTGGACCACAGTCCACGCCCAGTCGCCAGGGTGCTGGACTGTGGTCCAGCACGAGCAACTACCTATCCTCTGCTCGGCGTGGACCACAGTCCACGCCCAGTCGCCAGGGTGCTGGACTGTGGTCCAGCACGAGCAACTACCTATCCTCTGCTCGGCGTGGACCACAGTCCAGCCAGTCACCACGGGTGCTGGACTGTGGTCCAGCACGAGCAACTACCTATCCTCTGCTCGGCGTGGACCACAGTCCAGCACGAGCAACTACCTATCCTCTGCTCGGCGTGGACCACAGTCCAGCACAAGCAACTACCTATCCTCTGCTCGGCGTGGACCACAGTCCACGCCCAGTCGCCAGGGTGCTGGACTGTGGTCCAGCACGAGCAACTACCTATCCTCTGCTCGGCGTGGACCACAGTCCACGCCCAGTCGCCAGGGTGCTGGACTGTGGTCCAGCACGAGCAACTACCTATCCTCTGCTCGGCGTGGACCACAGTCCACGCCCAGTCGCCAGGGTGCTGGACTGTGGTCCAGCACGAGCAAGAACTATCCTCTGCTCGGCGTGGACCACAGTCCAGCACAAGCAACTACCTATCCTCGCCGTGTGGGCGCCGGTTTGTGCGTGTCAGGGTGCTGGACTGTGGTCCAGCACGAGCAACTACGTATCCTCTGCTCGGCGTGGACCACAGTCCAGTACGAGCAGTTGTTGGAATCCTGTCACGCTGGAAGCAGTCCTTTGCTCTGCAGCAGCCCGATGGCATCGGTGGAGTGCTTGTCCATACCCAGGGTCTTGGCATCAATGCCATAGGCGACGCCCATCAGTTGGGTAAAGTAGGTGATGGGAATGTCAAACTGGCCGCCAAACTGCTCGTTGATCTGCTTTTGGCGTAGGTCCAGGTTGGCGTGGCACAGGGGACAGGCCGTGGTGATAAGGTCCGCCCCTTCGTCGATGGCGTTCTTTAGGATCTTTTGGCTCAGGTCCAGGGCAATCTCCAGGGTGCTGAGCGACAGCGATCCACCACAGCAGTCGGTCTTGTAGGACCAATCCACCACCTCGGCGCCCATGGCCTCCATCAGGTGGTCCATGTTCATGGGATACTCGGGGTTGTCGGCGCCGGTTACGGCGGGCGGCCGGGTGAGCAGGCAGCCATAGTAGCTGGCCACCTTGAGGCCCTGCAGGGGTTTGACCACCGGCTCCGCGGCCGCTTTGATGCCGACGCGGTCGGTGACGGTCGTCAGCAGGCTGTCCACCTTGATGCCGCCTGTATAGTCAAAGCCGATATCGTCCGCCAGTTTCTGCCGAAGCGCGGGGTCGTTTTCGACCTCGTGCATGGCCACACGGAACCGGGAAAAGCAGGCGGCGCAAGGCATGGTCATATAGTCGTGGCCCAGGTCCTCGGCGATGGCCAGGGTCTGCATGGGCAGTTTGATGGCCCGGTAGTGGTTGGTGTTGTGGGCCGGCGAGGTACCGCAACAAACCCAGCCCTCGGGCTCGACCAGGTTCAGACCCAGTCGTTTGGTCACGGCCATGGTGGACATGTGGAACTCGATGCCGGTGGCATGCAGGCTGCAGCCGGGATAGTAGGACACGACCTTGTCCTTGATCTCTCCGGTTCCTGCTTCCGTGCCGACGGGTGCCGTATGCGCGCCCGCCGGGTCCTTGGCCGATCGCCCGTTGCGCGATCGCCGGGCGATGCTGGGCAGGATCTTGAGCTTGCCCGCACGGAGCATCCTGACGGCCAGCGGGATGTCGTACTTGAAGAGCTGGCCGAAATCCAGCTCACCGGCAAAGAACTCGCGGGCGTAAAGCTCGGCCATCAGACCCAGCTCCCACATGCGGCCGAACCAGTCGATGCCCCGGTTGGCCGATTTGTAGAACATGGGCACGGTAGGCGCCTTGGCCTTGATGCCCTGCTCCTTGGCCATGATCTCCAGCACGTCCATGATGCGGGCGATGTCAATGTCCTGCGGGCAGCGGGTAGAGCAGGTCTCGCAGGCGGCGCAGAGAGAAATGGTCCGCGAATTGAGCACCAGGTCGGTCTGCCCGAACTGGGCGGCTCGCAGAACCTGGTGGGGTGTCAGGTCAAAGAAGGCCGCCACCGGGCAGCCAGCAGTACACTTTTTGCATTGGTAGCACAAAAAGACATTCTCGCCGGAACGGTTGCGGATCTCGTGGGCGAGGTTTGTCTCGAGCGTAATTGTCATCAGCCAGCTCCTCAACAGAATACAATCCGAAAAAGCTCTGCCCCCAAGACCCTGTTCACCGGGTACCGGGGGGCGCAAGCGACTCTTCGGACAGACTTAGGCAGATTGCCGTGATGGATCGTACTTGGGTCCGATCTGGGTTGCCTTGACGATGCGGTCCACGGCCGATTCCCATTCGATGGCCATAATGTGGACGCCGGCCACGCCTTCGATCTCTTTGCAGGCGTTTATGACCTCAACACAGATGCCAATGCCTTCGGATTCGGCGGCCTCTGTGCGCAGGCGGCGGGCCTCCTTGGCCTCGTTGGGATCGTCCATGGCCTTGATCTCGTTCAGGGAGGGCAGGCCCTGGGTCGAGTTTCTCATGCGCTCGATATACTCTGGATCTACCTCCATGCCAGGCACCTTGGTGGCCATGTACCTCGCGCCGCCCAGGCTCCTGATGGGCGCAACGCCGGCCAGAATGTAGATCTTTTCATGCAAGCCCAGATCTACCACCCGGCGCATATATTCCGCGAACTTGGGTACGTTAAAAATGATCTGCGTCTGGATAAAGTCGGCGCCGGCGCGGGCTTTTTTTCCCAGGCGGTAGGGACGGAAGTCAAAGGGGTCGGCAAAGGGGTTGGCCGCCGCGCCCAGGAAAAATCGGGGCTCCTGTCCCTTGATGGCATCGCCGCACTGAAAGATCCGCTTGTCGCGCATGTCCCGGCACATCTGGAGCATCGAGATCGAGTCCAGGTCGTGCACGTTCTTGGAATTGGGGTGATTGCCAAAGGTCTGGTGGTCGCCGGTGAGGCACAGCAGGTTGCGCGCCCCCAGGGCATAGGCCCCCAGCAGATCGCTCTGGATGGCGATGCGGTTGCGGTCGCGGGCGGTCATTTGGACATTGGGCTCGATGCCCATCTCCATGAGCATGACCGCGACCGAGATGGAGGACATGCGTACCACCGCTGTCTGGTTGTCGGTGATGTTGACCGACTCGACGATGCCCTTCAGAAACCCGGCCTTGTGCGCGATCTCCTGGCGGTCGGCGCTCTGCGGTGGTCCGAGTTCTCCCGTGGCCACAAAGTATCCGGCTTTGAGGGCCTTTTCGAGATTGCTGCCTACGATGTATCCATTGTCGCTCATAGCCGTAGATCCTCCCGCACGATTTTGCGCTGTCCGCCATCGCGGCTGGTGTGCCATTGCTTGGCCGGTTCGACCTCCATCAGCCTGTCCAGTTGGCCCAGTTCCTCCATGCGGTGGTAGATCTGGTCCCAGACACAGGGCGTCTCCTTTTCGGCATAGACCTCGCAGATGCCGCGCTGGGAGCCGCCGCAGGGCCCGTTGAGCAGGCTCTTGGCGCAGCGGGCAATGGGGCACAGGCCGCCTGTTTGGTCCAGGATACAGTCGCCGCAGGTCTGGCAGCGCTCTTCCCAGACGCCCTGCTCGACAGGCTGGCTGAGACCATTGGTGTTCAAGCCGGGCACCGTCAGTTTCTCGGGAAACTGCTCGTTCATGGTCTGAACGCCGATGCCGCAGGCCAGCGAGACGACGAGATCGGCATCCCGCACATAGTCAGCCGCCAGATCGTTGTACTCGTACTCGCACTGGCGCTGGACCGTGAATTCGGTGACCTCTTTTTCGTCCCCGTCCAGCCGCGTGGCCATCCTGAGCTGTGAGGCCAGGATGGACGCTTCTTTTTCGCCACCGGCGAAACAGACGGTGACACAGGTGCCGCAGCCGAGAACGAGTACCTTCTCAGCGCCAGCTAGCATGCCCTTGATCTCTTCAAGGGGTTTTTGTTCGGCTACTATCATTCTTCATCCTCCGAAAAGTATACGAATGGATGTGCCCATGCTGCTCAATAAGATGGATTGGAATGCGAAATCTCCAGATCGTTGACCTGCATGAACCTCGGGACAATGACTGCCGTTGGGTTTCGCGCGTCGTAGCTCTGCGACGTATTGTAGGCGCAGCGAGTCTCTCGACAGCCAGGCCACGTTTTCGCCAAAGATGTCGAGCAAGCTCAGCGTCAGGCGCACGTTGTATGGGATTTCGACGGAGCCGTCAGGCTTGAGGTACAGGGCCCCAAAGCGTGAGGTGGCCGTGATGATGCCCTGGGAAGGATTGACGATGTTCATATAGTGCAAGAAGGGAATGTAGAGGGCACTCTTGACCCGGGGCATGGCGGCCAGCTCTGCCAGCGTGCTTGCCGCCTGGTCGCCGCCGTCGAGGACCAGGCTCTTGTGTGTGACGGTGTGTCCGGTGGGCTGGGCGCCAAACTCGTCGGCATCGTCTTGATCCCAGACAAAACCCTGGAAGACGCCCGCCTGGAATATGGGGAAGGGCCGGCGCGGGATCCCGGTAAAGTCCTGTTTGAAGGGATAGGTTTCAAGGCGGCCGGGATCGTCCACAAGGGTGAACTTGTCCGAGAGTACTCGCTGGCCGGCCTGCTCCCGGCTCAGGAAAGAAAAGCCCCGCTCCATCAGGCCGCCATCAAAACCGATCCAGTTCATAAAGCTGAGCATCTCGGCGGTTGCCGCGGGCCCAAAGACGATGTCGTACTTGCCCAGGGGAAGCTGCCGCGGTGTATCGTTTTCATAGCGCTCGATCAGAAAGGCCAGGTCCTCACGCAGCAGGGCCGGGTCCAGATCAGCGCGCGCTTGGGCCGATTGCTCGGCGATCACTTCCCACTTGAGGGTGGTGTGGGCCAGGACCGCTGTGATCTGGGCATCGGACGTCCGGAAATACTGGGCGTGTTCCGATTTGGTGTTCATGAGGGCGATGGTGTTGGAGCCAGAGGAAAAGATGCCAGAGAGCTTGAGATCCCCGGTCTCCAGGCCCTGGACCGCGCTGTTAAAGAAAGCCAGCTTCTTTTCGTTGCCCAGGTTGGCCAGTTCCGCATCATATCCGCTCTCGTCGACAAAGGTCTCCTGGTACACCGGGACGGTCGGTTGATAGGTGAGCGGTTGTGAGTGCTCGACCATGCCGGCAGCGATGTCGATGCCCTGTTTCATGTCATCGATCTTGGCCAGGTCGGTGACGAGATCGTAGCTTGCCCGCTTGTGCCCGGAATAGGCCCTGATGCCCAGGCGGATCAGGTGTTCGTTCGTGTTCAGCGAGATGGCCGAGTTGGCAAAACGCATCAGGTAGCTGTCTTCCTCGTGGTAGAAGATGGCCACGGACGAGCCATTGGCCCCATAGCCTTGGTCCAGTGCGTATGCCCGCAGTTCGCTCAGGGTCGCCAGTATTTTCTCTCTCACCGCTATTCCCCTATCCTGACATCGTCAAAGCGGCAGACGGGGACGCCGTGTCCGAGCTGCATGGCCTGGTTGGGCTGCCCTTTGCCGCAGTTTTCCACGTAGCTCAGGCGCCAGGTTGTCTCATCGCCAACGGCTGACAGCGAGTTCCAGAACTTGAGCGTATCGTCCTTGTAGGTGGCGTTTTTGACGACCTGGGTGATTTCTCCGTCCTCCACCAGCCAGCCGATCTCCCCTGCAAAATGGAACTGTTCGCGGTTGGGGCCGATGGACCAGCTCCGGTCCCCGTCGACGATGATGCCCTTTTCCGTGCTTCCGAACAATGTCCTCCAGCGAGCCGTCATCGCCGGGATCGATGTTGATGTTGGTCATTCTCTCAATGGGCACCCGGTAGAAGGAGGAGGCGCGGTTGCAGCCGCCGCTCCCGGCGAAAATCTCCTTGCCGGCCCTGGCGTTGGCTTCTTCCACCATCTGGCGGCCTGTAATGGCGCCGACCAGGATGCCCCTGTCGATGAGGACCGTGTCCTGGCAGGCGACGCCGTCGTCATCGTAGCCAAAGCTGCCGGGGCTGTTGGGTACCGTGCCGTCGGCCCGGGCTGTCAGCTTTTCGGAACCGTAGCGCAGCGTGCCGAAATCGCCCAGGGTCACCAGTGAGCCGCCCGCGTAGGACAGTTCATAGCCCAGGATGCGGTCCAGTTCCAGGGGGTGGCCAATGGTCTCGTGCGTCTGCAGCCACATGAGGGTGGGCAGCAGGATAACCGAACGGTTCTCTTTGGGGCACTGCTCGGCGACCAGCAACTGGTTCATTTCCCGGACAATCCTATCGGCGTTTTCCCCAAAGAGGTCTGCCGTCGATGGATTCCCAACCCCGGCTGCTGCTGTCCTCTCGGCCGAGCCTGAACTTGCGTTCGTGTGTGACGCCCTCTTTGTCTTTGCCCGAGACCTGGATCTGGGCAAAGACGTCGGTGATCTGCTTCTCAATCTCGCTGCCTTCCGAGTCCAGAAAGAGGATCTGCTTCCGGATGAAGAACAGGTCCCCGATGCGCTGGAGCACGCCGGGCTGATCGAGACGCTCGTCCATGTCCTTCAGGAAAGCAACCTTGTCGGCCAGCGGGACCTCAAAGGGGTCGATGGCGCAGGGGCTGGTGAATTCTGCCTGGAGCGCCTCCCTTTCAGCCAGCCGCACGGGAAAAGTCACCCGCCGCGCGGCGATCTGGGCGTTTCCGAGGGCGCGGTCAAAGACCGGCCCCAGATCACTCAGGTCAGACGTGGCCGAGAATCCCCAGGCACCCTCGTATAGAACACGAACTCCCATGCCGCTCTCGCGGGCAGAGGTCGTTCCTTTTCAGGTTGCCGTTCCACATCAACAGGTTGTTTCTTTTTTCAGAGGGAACCCAGCGTGCATCCACGTAGGTGGCGCCCGACTTTTGTTACTCGATCGATCTGTTCTTTGATCTGTTGTCAGCATGCTCGACTACTCCGCCGGCTGGCTGCCGGGTGTTTGTCCATCCTTTAGCGGATTGGGTCCCAATCTGCGGGCCCGTTCCGTCATCTCTGTCGCAATCTCTGCAAAGCGAACGCCTTCCGCCGAGGAGAGAAAATGCATCTCCAAGCGCTCCGGCTCCAGGCCGACTTCGGCCAGCAGCTTTTTGGCATAGGTTACCCTTCGTTCAGCGCCCAGATTACCTTCCAGGTAATGGCAGGTGCCCTTCAGTCAGCCGGCGACGAAAACGGCGTCGGCTCCCTTCTCAAAGGCCCTGAGCAGGTAGAGAACGTCTACCTTGCCGGTGCAGGGCAGGTGCAGCACCTTGACGTTGGGCGGATAGCTCAACCGCATGGATCCCGCCAGGTCCGCTGCGGCATAGGCACAGTAGTGGCAGGCAAAGGCAAGAACTTGAGGTTCAAAGTCAGCCATGTCCACGTCCTTTGTTACGCGACTCGCACGCGAGTGTCGCGCCAGTGTTCGCAGTAGGCGCCTTAGCGCCGTGAGAGCGCGCTGAAGCGCGCACTACGAACGGTGCGTCTCTCAGCAACTGGTCCAAGTGTAAAGGTTCGTCAGGCCGCCAGGGCCAGGTCCATGGCTTCGAAGAGGGCTTCTTCTTTGGCCAGGACCTGATCGTCGGTAAAGTGCTGCAACTGGATGGCCCTGGCCGGGCATTCCGCGGCGCAGAGCCCGCAGCCACGACAGGCGGCCGCAGCGACCTCGGCCGCGCCGGCGATATCGCCCACCCCAACTAGTTGCGGGTTGATGCGCACCGCCCCAAAGGGACAGATGCGCACGCAGGTCAGACAGGCCGTGCATTTGGCCTGGTCTACCTCGGCGACCACGCCGCCCACTTCTAGCTGCTCTTTGGACAGGATGCTGGCCGCGCGGGCGGCCGCGGCCCCCGCCTGGGCAATGGTCTCGTCCAGCAGCTTGGGATAGTGGGCCGTACCGGCCAAATAGATGCCCTCGGCGGCAAAGTCCACCGGCTGGAGCTTGACGTGGGCCTCCAGAAAGAATCCCTCCAGGGTGCACGAGAACTTGAAGGTTTCGGCCAGTTCGCGGCTGCCATCGGCCGGTACGAGGGCCTGGGATAGGACCAGCAGATCGGGATCGAGGGCCAGCGGCTGGCGCAACAACTCGTCGTGGACCGTGATGCGCAGCCGTCCGTTGCGGCTCACCCGGGGCTGGCTCCCCTCTTGGTAGCGCACAAAGACGACGCCCGCTTCCCGGGCGCGGGTATAGAGCGACTCCTGGAAGCCATAGGTGCGGATGTCGCGGTTGTAGAGCACATAGACCTGGGCGCCGGGGTTCCGTTCCTTGATGCGCAGCGAGTTCTTGGCCGCTGACGAGCAACAGATGCGGCTGCAATAAAAGCCCGTCTCGTCCCCCTCCTCATCCCAGGGCCCGACACACTGCAGCATCACCACGGACCGGACCTTGGCGATGGGGGCCCGTGGCCCCTCTTCGGCCAGCAACTGCTCCAGGTCGGTCTGGGTGATGACGCGCCGGTCGCTGTCGAGCCCGTAGGCCGCGCCGCGGTATTCCTGCCCGCCGGTGGCGATCAAGGTCACGCCATGTTCGATGAGACGCTGCGTCGGATCGCTGTGGCTGGCCACGGTGGTCTCGAAATTGCCCACAAAGCCGCTCGTTTTGACCACCTGGTGGCCGGTCAGGACCTCAATGCGCGGGTGGCGGGTCACACTGGCAATGAGATCCGCCACAAAGGCCCGCGGGTCGCCGCCGTCGCCGGTGGCGGTGAGTTTGCGCGCCTGGCCGCCCAGTTCCTGTTCCCGCTCCACCAGCGTCACGTCGTATCCCTGCTGGGCCAGGTTGAGGGCCGCCGTCATGCCGGCCACACCCCCGCCCAGGATCAGCGCCCGGTGGCTCAGGCTTTGGGCCTGGGTGTACAGCGGCGCCAGTTGCCGGGCACGGGCGACGGCCATCCGCGTCAGGTCTTCCGCCTTTTGCGTCGCCAAGTCGGGCCATTGGGCGTGCACCCAGGAGTCCTGGTCGCGGATGTTGGCCATCTCGAATAGGTAAGGGTTCAGACCTGCCTCGCGAATCGTATCGCGAAAGATGGGCTCGTGGGTGCGCGGCGTGCAGGATGAGACGATGACGCGGTTGAGGCGCTTTTCGCGGATCTGTTCCTGGATCTGAGCCAGCGAGTCGGCGGAACAGGTATAGACGGTGTTCTCGGCGTGGACCACGTTGGGCAGGGTGGCGGCATACTCGGTCACGCCGGCCACATCGACCACGCCCGCGATGTTGCTGCCGCAACTGCAGACAAAGACGCCAATGCGCGGCTCGTCGCCGGGTGCTACCTCGATCTCGGGAGGATAGCCGGCCGGTGTGACCAGGCTCCCCCGGGCTTTGCCAATGGTGGCCAGGGCCGCCGCCGCCGCGCCCCCGGCCTGGATGACACTGTCGGGGATGTCCTTGGGCTCGGAAAAGGCGCCGCAGACAAATACGCCGGGACGCGTCGTTTCAACCGGATGGAAGGGGTTGGTCTGGCAGAAGCCATACTCATCGAGTTCGATACCGGTCGCCGTGGCCAGTGCCTCAGCGCCAGCCGGCCGCTCCATGCCCACACTCAACACGACCAGGTCGTACTCGTCCTTGCAGAGCTGGCCTTCGCCGGTCTCGTAGACCAGCCGCAGGTTGTGGGTCGCCGGATTCTCGGTCCAGGGTGGGCACGCGACAGCGGACATAGTGGATGCCGTACTGGTCCCGGGCCCGCTGATAGTAGGCGTCAAAGCCCTTGCTAAAGGCCCGCATGTCCATCATAAAGACGGTGCAGTCGAGGTCCTGTACGTGCTCGGTGGCCAGCATGGCCTCCTTGGTGGCGTACATGCAGCATACCGCGCTGCAGTACTCGTGCTCGCGGTCTCGTGAGCCCACGCACTGGAGAAAAGCGACGCGCTTGGGTTCCTGCCCGTCGGAGGGCCGGAAGATGTGGCCACGGGTTGGCCCTGATGCCGAGAGCAGCCGTTCGAATTCCATTGAGGTGACCACGTTGGGGTAGCGGCCATAGCCCAACGCTGTGTAGGGTTCCGGGTCAAAGAGCTGGTAGCCCGGAGCCAGGACCACAGCCCCTACCTCGACCTCTTCCTCGTAGGGCGCTTGCTGGTGGTCAATGGCATGCGCCTTGCAGGCCAGTACGCACTGGTAGCACTCGGAGCAGAGGCCGCAACTGAGACAGCGAGCGGCTTCGGCCAGGGCCTGTTCCTCATTCAGGCAGAGCTCCACCTCGCGAAAATCACCCACACGCTGGGAGACGGGAGCCTTGGGCATCTCGACCCGGGGGGCCAGGTCCACCTGGCCGCGGGCGATGCTGGCGGCGATCTCGTCCTCCGTCAGTTCTGTGGTGGGCAGCGGCAGCAGCTCGCGGGGAGTCAGGAGCGGAACGCCCCGCAGGTAGCGATCGATGGAGAGGGCCGCCCGCCGGCCGGCGGCAATGCCCTCGATGAGCGCCCCCGGGCCGGCCGCCGCGTCGCCGCCGGCCAGGATGCCGGGCCTGTTGGTCTCCAGCGTCTGGGGGTTCACCCTGAAGGTGCGCCAGCGTGTGATCTCGAGCCCGTGGTCGGGATCCAGAAAACTGATCTCAGGGGCCTGGGCGATGGCCGCGACCATGGTATCGCAGGGGATCTCGAATTCGCTGCCCTCGATGGGGATGGGGCGCCGCCGGCCGCTGGCGTCCGGTTCGCCCAGCCGCATCCGGATGCAGCGGATGGCCGAGAGTTGCCCATTCTCGGATAGCACGGCCACCGGCTGGGTCAAAACATCCAGTTTTACCCCTTCCTCCAGGGCATCGTCGATTTCCCAATCGTTGGCGGGCATCTCGGAGCGCGTGCGACGGTAAAGCAGGGTCACGTCGCGCGAGCCCAGCCGCAGGGCCGTGCGCGCCGTGTCGATGGCGGTGTTGCCGCCGCCGACAACCACGACCCGCTGGCCCAGGTGCACCTCCTGGCCCAGGGCCACCTCGCGGAGGAAGGGCACGCCGTGCAGGACGCCCTCGGCCTCGTCCTCGCCGGGGATGCGCAGTTTCTGGGGCTCGTGGGCGCCAATGGCCAAAAAGACTGCGGAGAAGCCCTGGTCAAAAAGCTTGTTGATGTCCCGGATGGGGCGGTTGAGCTCCAGCTTGACGCCCAGGCGCAAGATCTCGTCGATCTCGTGGTTCAGGACGTCGTGGGGCAGGCGGTAGGCGGGGATGCCGACCCGGGCCATGCCGCCCGCCACAGGCAGGGCTTCAAAGACCGTGACCTGGTAGCCCATGCGCGCCAGAAAATGGGCCGCGGTGAGACCCGTCGGACCGGCCCCGACGATGGCCACGCGCCGCCTGTCCTCAGGCGGCAGCTCGGCGGGGGCTTCGGGGTAGGGGTGCAGCTCCCGATCCTCCTCTGGCCTGCCTTCCCGCTCCCATTTGTCATAAACTGTATCGGCCGCGAAGCGTTTGAGCGCGCAGATGGCCACGGGGCTGTCGAGCTTGTTGCGGTTGCACTCGGTCTCGCAGGGATGGTGGCAGACGCGGCCCACGGTGGCCGGGAAGGGGTTATACTGCTTGATGACCTCCAGCGCCTCCTCGTAGCGCTGCTGGGCGATGAGGGCGATGTAGCCCTGGGCGCTGGTGCCGGCCGGGCAGGTTGCCTTGCAGGGGCTGGTGCCCTTCTTTGAGATGACATAAGCGCTGGGAACGGCCTGCGGATAGGGTTTGTAGACGGCCGCACGCTGGGACAGGGCCTGGTTGAACTCATTGTCCACGGCAACCGGGCAGACGTCGACGCAGTCGTTGCAGGCGGTGCAATCCTCCAGGCTGACGTAGCGCGGGCGACGCCGGAGCGTGGCCTTGAAATGACCGGGCTCGCCCTCGAGGCTCAGCAGGTCGGTCATGGCCAGGATCTCGATGTTGCGGTGGCGTCCGGCCTCGACCAGCTTGGGCGACAGAATGCACATGGCGCAGTCATTGGTGGGGAAGGTTTTGTCGAGCTGGGCCATCTTGCCGCCGATGGCCGGCTCGCGCTCGGCCAGGTAGACCTTGACACCGGAGCCGGCCAGATCCAGGGCCGCCTGGACACCAGCGATGCCGCCCCCAACTACGAGCGCAGCGCCTATCGGTTTGCCGTTCGTAGATTGTGTCATAGCTCGCTTCCCCGTCAAGCCTTGCCAGCTACTTGCCTCTGGCCGCCTGCATGAGCACCCTGGATTTCACCCTGTTCAACGGCAGCCCGACCTCGTCGGCGGAAAGACCCATGGCCAGGCCCAGGAGCTGTGGGTAGAAAAGAACCGGCAGACGATATTGGGTCTCATAGATCTTTTCGATGCGGCGCTGCTGAAACTCGTACATGATGTCGCAGAAAGGACAGACCACGACCAGGGCATCGGCGCCGGCGGCCACGGCCCGTTCCAGCTTGAGCCGGGGCATGGCCAAGGCCGTCTGCTCATCCGCGGCCAGGATCCCCCCGCCGCAGCACTGCTCTCGCCCTTCGTAGTTGATCGATTCCAGGCCCAGGGCCTGGATCATCTCGTCAAGGCTCCGCGGGTCCTCCGGGTCGTCAAAATCGTCATGGGCCCCGGTTGGCTTGAGGTAGTGGCAGCCATAGTGGGCGGCAAGCCGCAGGTCCGGGAGATCGGCGGTGACCGCTTCCCGTATGCGCTGCAGTCCAACCTCCTCGTACAGGACCCGGGCATAGTGCCTGACCCGGATGGTGCCGTTGTAGCGCAGGCCCGTCGCTGTTTCCAGTTTTTCGTTTATGCGCCGGCGCAGTTCCGCGTCTTCTTTCAGCAGGCGGTTGGCTTCGGCCTGCGTGCCGGTGCAAGAGCTGCACAGCGCGCAGATGTCCAGTCCCTGTTCCTCGGCCAGGGCCAGGTTCCGTGCTGACATCAGCAGCGCGGTATCGTGGTCCAGCGCTTTCAGTGGAAAACCGCAGCAGCCAAAGTCATTGATGTCGACGAACTCAATCCCCAGCCTCCGGGCCGTGTTCCGGGCGGACAGTTCATAGTTCAGGGTACGGACCGGAGCTGTGCATCCCAGATAGAAGGCGTACCTCATCATGTCGCACTCTCTGCGGCTGGTTCGCCGAGGGCATCCAGGCCGGTCGCTGCCAGGATCCGCCGGTAGTCCTCCGGCCGTTCGGTGATGGCGGGCAGGCCCAGTTCCGTGCGCCGCTCGTTCTCAAAGGCCGTGATGTCGTACAGCCGCCCGTGATCCGCGATGAGGTCCACCTGGGTCAGGAACGCGGGCGGGACATGGCCCTCCTGCACGGCGACGTTCTTGATGGCGTGCATCAGGTCGGTGATGCGCACGTCCTGCGGGCAGCGCTCCTGGCAGGCATAGCAGGTGGAACAGAGCCAGATGAAATCACTGGACAACACCTGTTCCTTGAGTCCCAGCAGGGACATGTGAATGATGCGGCGCGGATTGTATCGCTCTGTGACCTCGCGGACCGGGCACGACGCGGTGCAGGTGCCGCAGGCAAAACAGCGCGCGATACGCTCGCCGCCCGGTTGGGCAGCCACCCGTTGGGCGAAGGTCGGGTCTATGACGCTGGCATCAATCACTTGCTGCATGCGCGCCTCCCTACGTCTGGGCCGGCCTCCTCAGGGGGCTGGGCCCCAGTGCCTGTATGCGGTCGGTCATCTGCTGGGCGGCGGCGGCAAAGGCATGCGCCTGGCTGCCCGACATATAAAAGATGCCCAGCCGCTCGCCCTCAATGCCGACATCCTCCAGCAGCTTGCGGGCATAAGTCAGGCGGCGCGTGGCCCGCACGTTGCCGTGAACGTGATGGCAGTTGCCGATGGGACAAGCGACGATATAGACACCATCGGCCCCTTCCTCGAAGGCCTTCAAGATGTATTCCACGTCGACTTTGCCCGTGCAGGGAAAGCGAAACAGTTTTACGGTGGCCGGGTAGGTCAGTCTCATGGCGCCGGCCGTGTCGGCCGCCATGCTGCCACAGTAGATGCAGGTAAAAGCCGTCAGCTCGGGTACAAATCCGTTGTTCGATGGTTCACTCATGTCGTGTCTCCTGGACTCACGCGTAGGCCCACTGGCCGAGGATCGGCGCCTCAGCCAGTACCAGTTGGTCATCGCGGTAATGGCGCAGTTGTATGGCATCGGCCGGGCACTCGCTGGTGCAGATCCCGCACCCGGTGCAGAGCGACGGCTCGATAAAGGCCGCGCCGATGATGTCTCCCACACCAACCGCCTGGGCATCGATGGCCGGGACCTGGAAGGGACAGACCCGCACGCAAGTCAGGCAGCCAACGCATTTCGACTGTTCCACGATGGCGATGGTGCCGCCTACTTCGAGACGGTCCTTGCTCAGATAGGTCATGGCTCGCGCAGAAGTTGCCAGGGCTTGGGCGATGGTTTCCTCGATGAACTTGGGATAGTGGGCCAGCCCCGCGAGAAAGATGCCCTCGCGGGTAAAGTCCATGGGCCGCAGCTTGAGGTTGTCCTCCATGAAAAAGCCTTCGCTGGACAGCGGTACCCCCAGGATGCGTGCCAGTTCGGGATTTGTCTCCGCGGGCATGATGGCCATGGAGAGGGCCAGCAGGTCCGGGTTGAAGATGAGTTCCTGTTCCAGGGTGAGGTCGGTGATGTGCACCTGGACCCGTCCATTGTCGACCTGCACCTGTGGCGGGGAGCCCTCCTGGTAGCGCAAAAAGATGACGCCGCGCTCGCGCGCATCGGTATAGTACTCTTCCCGGAAGCCGTAGGTGATCAGATCCTTGTAGAGGACATAGACCTCGCAATCGGGGTTGATCTGCTTGATGAGCGAGGCGTTCTTCATGGTGTTGGTGCAGCAGGTCCGGCTGCAGTAGTGGACGGCCGTACCGTCCGGGTTGACGCACTGGATCATCACCACTTGCTTCAGCCTGCGCGCGCTGTCCACGTCCTGGGCGAGCTGCTTCTCCAGCTCCAGTTGGGTGATCACCCGGGGATGCTCCCCATAGAGGAAGGTGTTGCCCTTGTATTCATAGCCACCCGTGGCCACGACGGTCACGCCGTGTTCGATCTCCCAGCACTGGGGTGGTTCTCCGTCACCGGCATAGTCCAGACGGGTACGAAAGTTGCCCACGTGGCCTTCGTAGCCGATAACCTCGGTGTTGTAGTGCAGCGCGATGCGCTCGTGGCTGTGGACGCGCTTGACGAGGGAGTGGAGCAAACGCTGGGGGCTCGGTCCTTCGGCGGTCCTGTAGAGGTACTTCAAGTTGCCGCCCAGCTCCCCTGATTTCTCGACGAGAAAGACATCATAGCCCTCGTCGGCGATGGACAGGGCCGAGGTCATGCCCGCCAATCCTCCGCCAATGACCAGGGCCGAGCGTATGTGGGGCCGGCTCTCCTTCTGATAGGGCTCGAAACGGCCTACCCGGGCCACGCCGATGCGCATCTCTTCCTTGGCCTTGCGCGTCGCGCCGGCGGGATCGTCGGCGTGCACCCAGGCGCAGTTGTCCCGCAGGCTCACGAATTCCAGCAATTGCGGGTTCAGGCCTTCCTGCTGGATGACATGGTGGAACAGGGCCAGGTGGGTGCGCGGCGTGCAGGCGCCGATGACGACGCGGTTCAGATTGTGCTCGCGGATCGCGTCCTGGATGGCCTCGGGTCCGCCCGGCAGGCAGCCATAGTCCAATGCCTGGGTGTGCACCACGCCGGGCATGGCGCCGGTATGGGCCAGCACGCCGTCCACGTCGACGACCTCGTCGATGGTTGGATGGCAGTAGCAGGCAAAGACGCCGATGCGCGGCTCCTGGCCGCTCACGTCCCGCTCGGGTGGATAGTCGGGCTTGGTGATCTCGGTGCCGCTTTTTCCAGAAAGGAGGGCCATGCACCGCGCCGCGGCGCCGCTGGCGTCCATAACCGTTTCGGCGATCTCTTTGGGCGTAGCAAAGGCGCCGGCCACAAAGACACCGGGACGGCTGGTATCCACCGGCTCGAACTTGTCTGTTTTGGCAAAGCCGTACTCGTTCAGCTCGATCTGCATGTCGCCGGCCAGGGCCACGGCCTTGGGCGGCGGTACGCTGCCCACCGATAGCACCACCATGTCAAAGGTCTTGCGCCGGAGCTGGCCCTTTTCATCCTGGTAGTGCAGGATCAAGTCGTTGTTGGTGGGGTCCTGTTTGATCTCGGAGATGCGGCAGCGCGTGTATTCCACCCCCCAAAGGTCCTTGGACTGCTCAAAATAGGCGGTATACTCTTTGCTGAAGGCGCGCTCGTCCATGATAAAGACTTCGCACTCGACGCCGGGCAGCCGCTCCTTGGCCAGAACGGCCTCCTTGGTGGCGTACATGCAGCAGATGGAGGAGCAGTAGGGGTGCTCCTGATCGCGGGAACCGATGCACTGCAGCCAGGCGATGCGCTCCGGGATCTTGCCGTCAGAGGGGCGCTCGACGATGCCCTCCGTGGGGCCCGAGCGGCTCGATAGTCGCTCGTACTGGATGCCGGTGACCACGTTGGGATAGCGACCGTAGCCCAACTCTTCCATGGGCGTGGGGTCGTAGAGCTGGTAGCCCACGGCCAGGATGATGGCGCCGACGTTGATCTCCTCGTACCAATCTTCCTGGTCCAGGTTGATGGCCTTGGTGGGGCAGATCTCCTCGCACTTGCGGCAGGGCTCGCAGTAGGGGCCCTTTTCGATGACGTAGGCGTTGGGCGCGGCCCGGATCGAGGGCTTGTAAGCGGCCTTGCGCGTCACCAGGCCGGCCTGGTACTCGCTGGTGAGGTCCACCGGGCAGATCTTGGTGCATTCGTCGCAGTTGATGCAGAGACTGATGTCCACGTAGCGGGGCTGATGGTGTACCTTGACCGTAAAGTCGCCGGGCAAGCCCTTGGCGCCCACGACGGTGCTGTTGGTCATGATCTCGATGTTGGAGTGCTGGCTGTGGTCCAGCAGGAAGGGCGAGATCGAGGGCCGTGAGCAGCCGTAGCCGTGGTCAGAAGTGCCCCGGCAGAGCACACAATCGTGGGTCGGGAACATGAAGCCCAATTGGGCCACGATCCCGCCGATGCTGGGGGCCGAATCCAATAGATAGACCTTGTACCCAGAGTCAGCCAGGTCCACGGCGGCGCGCATGCCTCCCACTCCGGCGCCGACGACCATTACCGAGCCGAGCATTTTGCGTTGAACCACTACGTTCCTCCCCAAGTACTAGCTGTATTGTAGCTGCGGCGGGCGCCTTGGAGCCCGCGGCGGCCTGGCGCACGTGTATTGTCGTCTGTGTCTGATAGCAAAAGACCCATGCACAAGGCACGGGCTCGAAGGGGAACCAGAACGTGAGGTGTTGCGCAGCCCAGGTGGAGCGAGCCCAGCGGCTTGTACTCCTCCTGTCAGCCAACTCCCCTTCGAGTTGCCCACTCCTTGCGCACGCTGTGTTGCCAGCGCTTAATCCGACCTATTATACCCGATTCCCATGGAGAATGCAAAACGCTGGATCGAAAAGGGGTAAGTCTGGCTTGTCCGCAAACGCACTGCGTCAAAGTGAGGATCGCAGTCTGGAGAGATGTCTGCCGCCAGGGTGCCGACCTCAGCCCAAAGAAAGCTGACCGCTTTGGGCTGCCGTCCTCAAGTATTTGTCATAATCCTCGAGTACCTATATTTATTATTGATGTTATTTTTACTTGACAAATCACCTGATTGGTGGTATACTTTTGGCAACGGATGGGAAACCCTGGCAGAATACCCCACAAGTCGCCTGTACCGTCGCGAGACCGCAGCGTTGTTCCGGGGGTGGACGGCGCAACTGGCTTTCGCCCGCAACGCCCCATCACTGCGACTCGACACGAGTCGCATCCGGTTCATCCGGAAAAGGAGATAGACACCATGAACAAGATCGAGTACATCAGGACGGTCAACGACTGGACCAAGCCCTTCCGGAAAGACTACTACACGGAGGATTTCCAGTCGACCAACGCGCAGGGCACTCCCCCTATGGACAGGGATACGGTCTTGGCGATGCACGGGCTGATGAAGGCGGCCCTGCCTGACATCAGGACCGTCATCGAAGAGATCAGAGAAGAAGGCGACGACGTCGTGCTAACCAGCCACTGGGCGGGCACATTCATCAACGACTTTGACCTATCGGTCATGGGCCTGGGTGTCATCCCTGCCACGGGGAAAGCAGTCGTTTTTCCCACCAGCACCATCCGAATCAGCTTTGACGGTGACAAGATCAGCAGGATTGACCATCCGGCCACCGGGCCGGATGCGGGCATGGCCGGTTTCGTCAAGGCGCTCGGCGTGGAGCTGGGGTAAGCATCTATGGGTCTATGCGGGCGGCCTTCTGAGAACAAGCTGGGGGCGGCCCAATGACAGCCAGGCAGCGTTAAAGGGTCCTGACTGGCCTTGTCTGATCAATGCCGTCGAGAGCGACGGTATTCCCAAGACAAACAATGCAGTGGAAATGGTGATCCGGAGATTCGAGGCAAGTGCCCTCTACAACTGGCCGGCGCAGATGTCCCCAGCCTGTGACGGTTACGAGATCCGCTTTGCACTCCGACGCCGCCGGTGGTATAATGCAACGCGTACCCAGCGACGGCGACACATCGGCCCTTCAATGACGAGTGCCAAAGCGTGACGGGGAGGCGCCTATGACCGAAGAGACCGGTAGCCAGCCCAGCAGCGAGCCAGGAACCCGCAAACTCAGGCCCGTGATCCCTGCCTCCGACTATGCCCTCAGGGACCGCTGGGCCATCGTTGTCGGCATCTCCCGCTACCAGAACGAGCGCTGGAACCTCAAATACGCCCACCGTGACGCGGAGATGTTCTACGATCTGATCCGCAAGCCATCCGGCGGCGGATTTCTGGAGGATCACGTCGTCAAGCTCATCGACGAAGAGGCCACCACCCGCAGCGTGACGCGAGCCCTGCGCGGTTTCCTGCAAAAGCCGGCAAAAGAGGACGTCGTACTCCTCTATTTTGCCTGTCACGGCGCGCCGGACCCCAACAGACCCGAGAACGTCTATGTCATCACCCACGATACCGATCCCAAAGACATCCCCGGCACCGCGCTGCCCATGCGCGAGATCCATCTTTCGCTCCAAGAGAACCTGGCGGCCGAACGTACCATCATCATTATGGACGCCTGCCACTCGGGTGTTATCGGCGAGGGACGTAGGGCCGCCGACGAGACCGCATCGGTGAACCGCTATCTGCAAAGTCTGGGCGACATGCAGGCCGGCCTGGGCCTGCTCACCTCGGCGCGTTCCAACGAGACGTCGCAGGAGGATGCCCGGTGGGGCGACGGCCACGGGGTCTTTACCTACTATCTCCTCGAGGGCATGCGCGGCGAGGCGGACCGCAATCCCAAGAACGGCATCGTCACTGTCGGCGAGCTTTTTGAATACGTCCGGGAAGAGGTGCGCAAGGCAACCGGGCACCAGCAGCACCCCTTTACCGGACCCGGCCCCGTCTTTGACTGGCCCATGGCCTGGACCGGCGGTCGTTCGGCCCAGGAACACCTGCAGCTTGGCCAATCCCTCTTTGAATTGGGCACGTTGACGGACGACAAGAGTGTTTTCGATTCAGCAGGCCGGCAGTTTGCCGAGGCCCTGCACTTTGCCCGCCTGGATGGCGTAGCGCTGCCCGAGGCGAACCTGGGCCGCGGCCGGGCGTTGCTGGCCGCAGGCCGGAACGTCGAGGCCCTCGCAGAGCTGGACAAGGCCATTGCCGGGGACGCCGAGGGCGCCCATGTCCGGGCCAACTTCTACCGGGGTGTGGCCTTTGCCCGGGAGGGGGATCGCCAGGAGGCGGCCGCGGAGCTGGAGGCGTTCTCCGCAGGAGCTCCGGGTGACGAGTTTGCCCCTTGGGCAGAAGAGTATTCCGCCTGGCTGCGCCAGATCGGCGGCGGCAAGAGGACCGCTCTGCTCATCGGCGTCAACACGTATGCCAGGGCCAAACCGTTGAGCGATTTGCGGGGTTGCGTTAACGATGTAGAGCAGCTGTCGGCAGTGCTCCAGGCGCGATTTGGGTTTGACAAAGCCGGCATCACCCGGCTAACCGACGCCCGGGCGACATATCAGGGGATCGTCGAGGCGTTGGAGCATCTGGTTGAGACGGCCACTCCCTACGACTCGGTCCTGGTCTTCTTCAGCGGCCACAGCCGGCCCGGAGACTCGCCACACTATCTCATCGTCCACGACACTGTCATCGAGTCGTCTGAGGCATATCGAGATCACAAATTCAAGCTGGCCATCGGCGCCCAAGAGCTGCACGATCTCATGAACCGCATCCCCACCAAGCACAAGACCCTCATCCTCGATACGCATCCCAACTTGCGCTTCCTGGATTTGGCCCGCCGTGAGGGCAACTATGCCCTTTTCGTAGCCAGTTCGGAGGAGAGGGTCTTTGAGCATACCCTGGAACTCGATGGCGAGCGGATCCAAATGGGTGTGTTCACCTGGAGTCTGGTGGGACAGCTCATGGCCCTGGATGCCAGGACGACCTATCACGATTTGGTGTACCCTGTCCGTGAGGTTGTGCAGAAACACCAACCCCAGCAGACGCCCGAGTTCATCGGCCGCCGGGAGCGGCGTGTTTTTGCCGAGGCCGATGACTATCTCGGCGCCCTGGATTTCGCCCTTCGACGCAGCTACGGCGCCTTTGCATTGGAGGACGTCCGCGCTCGCTACGCTCGCTACTGCCAACAGGTAGATGGCTCGATGCCCGCCCTGCACGAGAGCTTTGGCCGCGCCTTCCTGGAAAAAGAGGTCTATGGCCAGGCCGTCGAGGCCCTGCAAACCTGCATCGACCAGCGAGGGACGGCGTCGCCCGTCGAGGGCCTGGTCCTGGGCCTGGCTCTGGTTGGTGCATGTCGCTACGCGGATGCTTTGCCCTATCTCGCTGCTTTTGCCAAAGCCGCCCCAGAGTCTGCGGATCTGGTCTCCAAGGCGACCGGCATCGTCGAGGCCCTGCAGGCCGGGCGCAAGGCGGCGCTGCTGGTGGGTATCGACAACTATGCCAGCCCCGATATCCCCCCGTTGCTGGGTGCTCGCAATGACGTTGCCGCCCTGCGCGAGACGCTGCTGGAACGCTTTGGTCTGCGTCCGGACGAGGTCGTGGTGCTGCTGGACGGAGATGCGACCAGGCAGGGCATCCTTGAAGCTTTCGAGCAACTGGTCGAATGCGCCCGCAACGTGCCGTCATTCTTCTACTTTGCCGGCCGCGGCTCGGCGGACGATGAAGACCGGCCTGCCCTGGTCAGCGCCGATGGGCGGCAGCCAGGCGTGTATGACATCCTCCTGGAAGAGCTGGCACATAGGATTCCTCAAGAGTCCAATCTGGTGACAATCTTGGACGCAGGCTGGCAGTGCAACGGCGGTGCGGAGGGTCGCTCCCTGGCCAGAGACCGGCGTGCAAGGTCGGATGGACGTGATATCTCATTCGTTCCCACGATCGTCGAGCGGGATGCCAGAAAATACAGGGTTCCGCTTGGCCGGGCGTCGATCTATGAGGGGTCAGTGACCTTCTCGCATTACAAAGCCTCCGGCGAGATTCTCGGTCCTCAAGGTAGTGCCCTGGAGGGGGTGCATGGGGTGATGACAGCCGCGCTAGTCTCGGCGCTTTCTGAGGCCGGCTCGGAAAGCCTGTCCGTTGCCCAATTGTCGGAGGCCATGTCTGCGGGATTCGACGACGACCGGCTCATCCCCATGGTGTTGGGTGAGGCGACCAATGCGCCATTGTTCGATCCTGAGCCTAACCACCAGACCATCTATGTCCTCGCCGCCAGGGCAGAGCACCAGCCCGTACGCAAGACGGCTGAACGACTGCGCATCCTCATTGAGCGCAACGGGGATGTCTATCCCGAGGGCTACCTCAACCTGGGCATTGCCTACGCATTCTTGGGTGAGCACGATCGGGCCATTGCCGCCCTGGAAAAAGCCATCGTCCAGCAGGACCCCTACCCGGAGGCTCACTATTACCTGGGCCGGACCCTTGTCGAGGCCGGCCGCGATGCCGCCCGGGCCGTCAGCGAGCTGCGCGAGGCCATCGAACAAGAGGAACCGGGGAACGCGAACGTGGCTACCCGCTACTATCTGGGCCGGGCGCTTCGGGCCTTTGTCGAGCAGGATATCCTCGTCGAGGCCGAAGGGGCCTACCGTGACTATCTGGCCGGCGGCGCGCCCCTGGGCCACGAGGCGGAGGTACAGGAGTTTCTCGAGCATAGATATGATACCGTGTGACGAACACAATCGCGTGCCAGATGCAGGATCGCGCGTGACAAGTGCAATGTCGGTTGGGTCTGATTTGGCGTGACTATCACAGAGAGGTGAAAAATGAACGATCCGAAGCTTCAAACCATGGGCCAGCAGTATGGCCGCCGTTCCTGGGCGGAACCCTGGAAGATCAAGATGGTCGAGCCGATCCGCGCTCACCAGCCGCGAGGAGCGGGCGCGCGCCCTGGAGGAGGCGGGCTACAACACCTTCCTCCTGCGCTCCGAGGACGTGTACATCGACCTGCTCACCGACAGCGGCACCAGCGCCATGAGCGACCGCCAGTGGGCGGGCATGATGCTGGGCGACGAGGCCTATGCCGGCAGCCGAAACTTTTACCACCTGGAGGAGGCGGTGCAGACCTACTACGGCTACCGCTACCTGGTGCCCACCCACCAGGGCCGGGGCGCCGAGCACCTGCATCAGCCAGACGCTGATCAAGCCGGGCCAGTACATCCCGGGCAACATGTACTTTACCACCACCCGCCTGCACCAGGAGCTGGCCGGCGGCACCTTTGTGGACGTCATCATCGACGAGGCCCACGATCCCAGCCAGCCTGCATCCCTTCAAGGGCGACGTGGACCTGGCACAAGCTGGAGGACCTGATCAAGCAGGTGGGCGCGGAGAACGATCGCCTACGTCAGCCTGGCCGGCACGGTCAACATGGCCGGCGGCCAGCCGGTGAGCATGGCCAACGCGCAAGGCCCTGCGCGAGCTGTGCGACCGCTACGGCATCCGCGTCTATCTCGATGCCACGCGCATGGTCGAGAACGCCTACTTCATCCAGCAGCGGGAAGAGGGCTATGGCGACAAGATCCATCGCCGAGATCCTGCTCGAGTTCTGCAGCTATACCGACGGCGCCTGGATGAGCGCCAAAAAGGACAACCTGGTCAACATCGGCGGCTGGCTGGCGGTCAACGACTACGACCTCTTTGACCGCTTGCGCAACCTGGTCGTGGTCTATGAGGGCCTGCACACCTACGGCGGCATGGCCGGCCGCGACATGGAGGCCCTGGCCATCGGCATCGCCGAGGCGGTCCAGGACGACCATGTCCGCTCGCCGCGTCGGCCAGGTGCTCTACCTGGGCGACCTGCTGCTCAACTGGGACATCCCCATCGTGCGCCCGGTCGGCGGCCACGCCATCTTTCTGGACGCCAAGGGCTTCTACCCGCACATCCCCCAGGACCAGTTCCCGGCCCAGACCCTGGCCGCCCAGCTCTACCTGGATTCGGGGGTGCGCAGCATGGAGCGGGGCATCGTCAGCGCCGGGCGCGATCCCAAGACCGGCGACCACCGCTATCCGGCCCTGGAGCTGACGCGTCTGACCATCCCGCGCCGCGTCTACACTCAGGCGCACATGGACGTCGTGGCCGAGGCGGTCAAGGCGGTCTATGACGGCGCGAGAGCAGACGCGGCGGCCTGAAGATGGTCTACGAGCCGAAGTACTTGCGCTTTTTCCAGGCGCGCTTTGAGGCCCTGACATAAATGCCGGCATTCAGACCTCCCGGTCCTTCCATTTTCCGCGCTTGAACCAGGCGGCAAAAACCAGACCGTTGGCCATGTTGGCCGCTGCCCGCCCCAGCCAGATACCCAACAGACCGAGCCCGGCAATCTGGGCCAGTCCGTAGGCCAGGGGGACTTCTAGGATCCACAACGTGAGCAGGTTTATAGTCATGGGCGGTATCGTGTTCCCGGCGCCGGCAAAGCCCCGCGACAGTACCACGCCGATGCTGTTGAGTACCAGGGAGGGGGCGATGATCCGGGCGCATTGGGTGCCGATAGCCACAACCTCGGGGGTGGGGTCAAAGATCGCGATGAGGCTGGGTGCAAAAACAAAAATAAAGGCCGCTACTGCGACCATGTAGGCGCTCGAGTAGCCGCTGACCCACCAGGCGCTGCGCTCTGCCCTGACGGGCTTGTGGGCTCCCAGGTTCTGGCCGACCAGCGTGCCCGCTACATTGCCCAGGCCAAAACAGGGGATGAGGGCGATCATGAGCAGCCTGTTGGCCACGCCGTACCCGGCGATGGCATAGGTCCCGTACAGGCCAACCAGCCACATGATGGCCAATCGCGAGGAGGAGCGCAGTGTCATCTGTATTGTGCTGGGCAAGGCAATCCGTATGACGCGGCCTATCAGGGGAAAGTCCGGCCTCATGTCGCGCAAGCTGAGCCGCAGCCTGGACTTGCCGCGCAGCAGGATCACCAGTTGCAGGATCAGGCCTACCCCATAGCCCAGGGCAAAGGCCAGGGCCGAACCGGCCACACCCAATCCAGGAAAGGGCCCCACTCCGACAATGAGCAGGGGTTGGAGTACCACGGTCGTCGCTGTGGCCAGAAAGAGGACGTTCATGGCCAGCCGGGCCTCGCCGGCCCCCCGCAGCATGGCGTTGATGACAAAGACCAGGACCATCGTGGATAGCCCGCAGAAAGCCACCCGCAGGTAGCTCATGCCCAGGGGAAGTACCTCGGCATCGGCGCCCAATAGCGTCAGAAGCGGGCGGGCCAGCACCAGGCCCAGGGCCCCGATGGTCAACGAAAGCATCAGCGCCAGCAGGATCACCTGCGCGGCGGCGTGTTCCGCCGCAACCGCATCCCTTTCCCCGGTGCGCCGGGCCACCACCGCCATACCCCCGATGCCCAGCCCGTTGGACATGCTGTTGAGCACCCAGCGCACGGTCATGCTGATGGTCACGGCCGCCAGCGCCGCCGAGCCCAGCCGGCCCACCCAGTAGGCGTCTAGCAATTGGGAGATGTTGAGGACGGCGGTTTCCAGCACCATGGCCGGCGCCAGGGCCCAGATAGCGCGCTGGATGCTGCCGCTGGTCAGATCACGGTCCGGCGCTGGGCCAGCCTGGGGGGTTTTTGCCATCATCGACTCGATAGGATCCCTTCGTTGGACGGCTCGGTTTGTCTGCCTATCCTATATCCTATCACAGGCTGCCTGAATATGCAAGCTCGGGCCGTGTCTAAAGTCTCGGAGCCCCAGATCGGAGTTGCCGTACTCGGCAGGGTACAGGTACCTTCCTCCTGGTCACTGCCACTCTTGTCCGTGACGGTGTACTCGCCGCCGGTGATGGCACAGAAGCGGGCTGCCTGCGTGACATAACCGGTGACCTTGATGCCACCCACCGGGCATTCGCCCCGCATT
Organism: uncultured Chloroflexia bacterium; assembly: GCA_963700285.1. Lineage (GTDB taxonomy): Bacteria > Chloroflexota > Anaerolineae > JAAYZQ01 > JAAYZQ01 > CAWANP01. The sequence goes on from CAVOXA010000022.1 coordinate 72,167, forward strand.
CCTTCTCTCTGAGATCGGAACTTTGAACTCGCCCGGCACATAGATGGGTCCAGTTTTTGAAACTGGACCCATCTACGTACTGTGTCACTTCCCGCTTCTCTGTGCGCAATTGAGGGTTACGGTGTACAACTGCTGCGCCGGCTCAAGTTGGCAGCTCGCGATGGGCTGGTCTTGCGGGCAGCCGGCGTCGGGCGACGGCTGCCAGTTGGCGGCTGCCAGGCAAACCCGATCGCCCTGGCGAAAGCCGGAGGCCATGCCGGTGGGGCCGCCGGCGGCGAGCTGTTGGTCTTCCTGCCAACCCTGTCCCTCCAGCACCACGGCCAGCGCTTCCACGGCGGCCTGGGGGCTCTCAAAGTTCTCCCCGTTGCCGGTGGCTGTCGCCTGGCAGCCGGTGCCCGATTCGCCGCTGCCCGGCTCGGTGAATGGGACCTGGTCGTTCGACACGTCCATGCTCAAAGCCTGCGATGCCGCGTGCGCCAGAGCAGCGCACGCGTCCGGGCTGAGGGGTTGCCAGGCAGATCCCGTCGTGCCCGGTGTGGGCATGCCTGTGGCTTCCGGCTCTGGGGATGCCGCCGATGCGCAAGCTGCTACCAAGAGGACAACTACCATCAGGACCGTTACAGATTGGATCAGAAACTTCATGGTTCACACCTCTCTGGGAAGTCGGCCGGAGTTTCAGCTTGCAGCATGTGTGGCGAAAGGTTGAGAGTCTGCCGACAGAGAATCTGTTATTCTCCTCATTCGTTGTCGTATCGCCGAGCGTCTAGTGCCCTGGTGGTGGCCCCTCTGGCACCTCCGGCTCTGGGACAAACAGCGCGATCACGGCCACCGACACCGCCGCCAGGGCCGCCAGCATCCAGGCCCCGGCCAGGATCCCGGACAGGTCCACGATCTGGCCCACGATAATCGGAAACAGCGCTGCCCCCAGACCGATGGAGGTCAGGAACACGCCGGCCAGGATGCCCGCGTTCCCGGGGTTGACGCCTGGCTGCATCTGTCCCACGCCCATGGAGATGCCCATGACCGGGGCCATGGTCAGGCCGAACAGAAAGCTCAACAGGGCAGCCAGGGCCACCGACCCGCCTGATACGGGTGCATAGAACGTGGCCATGAAAAAGATCGGCGCCAGGACCGCGCAGACCAGCATTGTGATTCGGGTCTTGCCTTTGGCAAAGGCCAGCGGCGGCACCACGAACGAGCCCACCGTGCCTCCCACCAGGGCCAGCCCGGCGATCACGCCGGCCACGGGAGGCGCCACGCCCTTGGCAATGAGCATGGGCGGCACGACAGCCGGCGCCACGGCCAGCGAGCCCACCGTAGCAAAGACCGTGTACTGCAGCGCGCCGCTGGCACGGTTCATCGTCTGGCGGATGCCCTGGCCGATGCTGGCCGGTTCGAAGGGCGGCCGGGGTTCGGGAGGAACCTGCGGCCGTGGCTTGAGCAGGATCCAGGCCAGGATCGCAATCACGATGGCGATAATGCCATAGGTCAGCCACGTCGCTGGCCAGCCGAAAGCTGCCAGGAAGGGGATGGCTGTCAGCGAGCCGACGGCCTGGCCGGCCAGAAAACCCACCGGCCACAGGCTATTGGCCAGCCCGATCTCCCTGCCTGGGAACCAGGTGGCCGCTAGGTTGCCCACAGGGGCAAAAATGATGCCCCAGCCCACGGCGGCGATGACCGTGTACAGCAGAAACAGCCCATATTCGTCCGCCGTGCTGCGCAGCAGGAAGCCCAGTGCCAGCAGCGTGGCGCCCAAGGCCACCGGTGGTTTGAAACCCACCTTGCCCGAAGCCCAGCCCGTGGGGATCGACAGCAGCATCTGGGCCAGGCCAAAGACCGAGATCAGCAGGCTAGCCGCGGTGAAGGCGATGGACCAGCGGTGGGCCATCGTGTCCAGCAACGGCGCCGCGGCCAGAAAGCCCATCCCGGCCACAAAAGTGACCAGCGTAAAGACTGCCAGGTTCACCCAGCGGTAGCCGAATACTTTGTACTCCTTGTCCATGGTACTCCTCTCTCTCCCCCTTCCCTACCATCTAGACCTCGGAGGTTTGGGAAAACCTCCGAGGTCTGGTTCGTCGAGGGGTCTATCTCGGCTAGTACACCCCATAGGTCTTGGTTGTCTGGATCATCTTGTCCACCAGCTCAAACTTGGAGTCCGCTGTCAGCTCGGCGCTGACGATCAGCCCGCCACCGGCGGCGCAGCCATCGATGATGGTCTTGACGTCTCGCTCCACCTCTGCCTCCGTACCCAGGGTAAAGAGCGAGGGCTTCAGGTTGCCGAACAGGCACAGGTGGTCGCCCAGGACCTTTTTGGCCTGGATGATGTCCGTCCGCTCGTCCAGGTGCAGGTAGCCCGACTTGGCTGGAAGCTCTTTAAAGTACTCGAGCATCGGCGTCCAGTTCGTGTCAAAGTGGTACTGCACCCGAAGCCCGGCCGCCGCCGCGGCGTGGGCGCAGCGCACCAGGTAGGGCAGGCAGAACTTTTCGAACATCTTGGGCGAGATGAAATCGGCCGAACCGCGCACCGCGCCGATGATGATGGTCTTGGCCTGTACCATCTCGGCCAGCCCAAGCCCGGCGGCGATGACGCCGTCGCAGACGACGTCCAGCACCTCCAGCACCTTGTCCGGGTAGCGGCGCAGGTCCATCATAAAGTTGGTGCTGCCGCGAAGTTGGGACAGGAGCGTGAAGGGGGTGTTCATCGCCCCGTCGATCATGGTCGGTACTTTGTATTCTTCCCACCATTTGCGCGCGATCTGGGCCGTCTGCGGCAGCGCTTGCCCCAGCAGCCCCAGGTCGGCTGTCCCGGCCCGGCGGAAGCTGAAGAAGCGGTGCAGACCATCCTTGAGGATCAGGTCATAGTCTTTTTCGGTCATGAGTGGGTCTTCCAGCGCCCGCTCGTTGAGATTGGGGATCTGGTGGGGATCGCGCTCGCGACCCGGCAGGTACCAGTCGAAATAAAAGGTGGAAAAGATGTCGGGCGTGGGACTCAGGTACATGGCCAGCAGGAAGGCGACCTCGGCCATGTCCAGCCCGCCGTGCTTTTTGAAGCCATACTCAAAGGCTTCGTCAGCCCGCCAGGGATTCATCAGCATCTCTTCGATGCTCATGTCGATCAGTTGGGCATAGTAGAACTCGCCCATGGGGGCGATGCCCACCCGATCGGGCTGCTCCAGGTTGACGTGTTTGTTCACCCGCTCGATTGAGGTCATGGTCTCTGCCATCATGCCACCTCCATGAAGGCCTTGCACATCTGGACGCCCTCGTAGGCGTCGTCCGTGTAGCCGTCGGAGCCTACGATCGTTTGCCAGCGGTCATCCACGGGCAGCCCGCCCAGGATGACCTTGACCTCGTCGCGCAGCCCGGCTTCTTGTAGCCCCTCGACGGTGCGGATCATGGGGTCCACCGACATGGTCAGGATGCCGGACATGCCGACGATGTTGGCCCGGTCGCGCTTGACGGCCTCGATAAAGGCCGCCGGCGACACGTCGATGCCCAGGTCATTGACGGCAAAGCCGGCGTTGCGGGCCAGTGCCACAAAAATGTTCTTGCCGATGTCGTGCAGGTCGCCTTCTACGGTACCCACCACGATCTTGCCGCATACTTCCCTCTCGCCACCGGTCTCGGCTTCCAGGGCGGGTTCCAGGATTACCATGGACTGCTTAAAGATGTCGGCGGCAAAGACCAGGTCGGCCAGGTAGTACTCCTGGCTGCTGTACCTGGCCCCTACCAGGTTCATGCCTTCACTCAGGGCGCCCAGGATGGCCTGCGCGCTTTCCCCGGCATCCAGCAACCCCTGGACTGTCTCCAGGCTCTGCTGCTCCTCCATCTCTACCAGTGATTCGGTCAGTGCTTCCAATTTGGTCATTGGTGCTTGCTCCTTTCCCAAGTTCCTTTCGCTCTGGCCTGGCCCGCCTTGCCCGTCCACGCGGGAGCCAGAGCTGCGATCTGGCGGTCCTCGCCCGGCTTGACGGCCAGCATCGGGTCCGCGACCCGATGCGAGCGAAAAAGACTGCCACCCCTGCTCCAGCCAGGTCTGTGACCTGGCTGCCTCCATGATGCGGCGATACCAGCTATGCCTCCGGCGGTCCTCCGGCTCCCGGCGGCGGGCCGGGGGCCACTCCCCAGGCGCCCATTAACATAAACATGGCCATTTGGGCGTGTTCCCATCCTTCGCCGAACATCATGCGGGCGGCCAGCTTGCTCCGCTCTGGCGGCGGCATCTGGCCTATGGCCCGGCCTTTTTCCTTCTCGTTTTCGAGCATTGTGCAGACTCCTTTTTCCTTGAATCGTCTTGCGACTGGCAGCTCTCTGCGAGACCTGCCCTCCAACTCACAGATTCATGTTCCGGTACACCATGCCCAACAGCCGTTTGATCTCTGTCACCTCCTCTTTGGTCATACCCTGGGCGGCCTGGCGCAATCCCAGATCACGATGGGGCGTCACCTGCAAAGCCAGGCGACGCCCCTTATCTGTCAATTGTATGCGCTTGAGCCGCGAATCCGCTGGATCTCCGTGGCGGCTGATCAATTCCGCCGCCTCCATCCTGTTCAACATCCGGGCCAGGGAAGTCTTGTCCATCTGGACCCGGATGGCCATCTCGGCCTGGGTGACGTTTTCCTCCGCGCACAGCGCGTTGAGCACCCTGAACTGATCGTAGGTGATGTCCATCGACGCCAGTCGCGTCATGAGCCAACGCCGCATCGCCCGGTGGGTCTGTGCCACCAAAAAGCCAAGATCGTCGTCCAGCCGGAAGGCCACGCTGCTCCTCCGATGCTATCCACGGCGACAACAGTCAGAGATCGTTGCTATAGCAACGATCTCTAGTATACCACAAACTGCCTGGGGTGTCAAATGTGCGCTGGCAGAGTAGCGCATTCCAGAAAAGTGGACAGACCTGTCTGGGGATCTTTACGATTCTGGACTGGCGGCTGGAACGGCCGTGAAGCCTTTGGAAGTGTATCGTTTGCTCAGGGCGCTCTGCACCACAGGAGTTGCCACTGAAATGGACGCTCTACCAAGCGTCTTGGAAGCTGGTGAGGTACCTGGAATTGGTGGGCAGGATGCCGCCTGAGCCTCTGTGCCCCTGTGGCGAGATGTGGGGGATCGACTGGGAGCAAGGCATTGACAGCCAGGCATCGGTATGCTAGAATGCTGCTGTCGCTATCCTGGAAAAGGAAGGTGAGACATTTGGAGATGAAAACAATCGAAGCCATGGTCATAGATGACACGCACTTGCGACTGCTCCAACCAATTCAATTGCCCAAACTCACCAAGGTTAGACTCCTCGTCACACCGTCGGAGGACGACGAATCCATAGCGTGGCTGTGCGCATCGGCCGATGGGCTGAATCGTGCCTATGGCGACGATGAACCAGACTATCCGGCCAGGCTGATCAAAGAACACAACCCCGACTATTCCCCATGGACGAAGGCGACGTAATCCTAGCTCCCCTTCCTCAGGCCGATGGTCAGGTCAAGAATCGACCAGCCGTGGCATTGCACTGTCTGCCGCCCTTTGGCGACATGTTGGTCTGCGGCATCAGCACCCAAGTTCATCAATTGGTATCTGGCTTTGACGAGCCGATTACCGGATCTGATGCCGACTTTGGCGCCAGTGGGCTGCTGGCCGACTCGGTCATCCGACTGGGCTTCCTGGCGATCTTGCCCCGTCAGAGGATCATGGGCAGCATCGGCGCCATCTCAGCCGAGCGATACTGGCGGTTGCTGCGTCGCCTGAGCGAGTATTTGGTGGAAAAGATCGACTAGTAGACGAAAGCGGGGCTGGGCGCAGAGTACCCGTGAGGACTGGGGTACAGGGTGCTCTGACTGGGATCATTTCCCAAGTACAGCACGCACACCGGTGCCCCCGGCTGCCAACTCCAGTTTCCGGACAATTGCCTGACACAACCGCCAACGAACAGGAGCCCAGATGGCGGCGACGAAGGCGCCAAGTCCTGACAGGTTTCGGAAAACCTGTCAGGACTTGGCCCTGCCCTGTGTAATGCTAGCGCGCGCCAATCGGCAGCACGCCCTGCTCCGTTCCCGCTCCTAGTGGCGCCGCCTCAGGCCCTGGCTCAAAGCCGCCCAGCCCGACCGCCTCTCCGCCGGCTGCCAGGCTGCTGCGGTAGGTGACCTCCAGGACAGCCGCAAACTCGCCCTGCATGTACTGCAGGGTGGCAAAACCGATGACTGCGGGCTGTCCACTTGAGCTTTCGGGCCCGCGCAGCATCACGCCCAGGTTGGGGAAACTGCCGTTCACCCAACCTCGTACCAGATCGGTCACATCCATGCTGTACCACTGGAACTGGCCGGTGGTGACCACAACCTGGCCATAGCTCCCGGCCTGGCTGGGCTGTGTGTTCCAGGTGACTGTGTTGGTATTCCAGTTGGTCCCGATGCGGTAGGCGGTGATGGTGCGGCTGCTGGGCCCATCGTGACAGGTGTGGTTGTGCACCAGATGGAGGGTGGCCTTGTCGATGGTCGCACCCGCGGGGATCGAGGTCAGGTTGAAGCCAAGTAGACTGCGGGCTGTCTGGTAGTTCCAGCAGACATCGTAGCCCGTCCACATTGACTGTTCCGCGCCAAAGTAGGTGTTGGGGTCGCCCTTCAGGACCGTGGTGTCGGCCCCTGCCACAAAACGCAGGGTTGTCTGCCCTGCTCTAGGGCGTCTGATGATGGGAAGCAAGGCCGAATAGGGCGTAACCGGCCCCGGCTCGGTTATCCGGAAGCCATTGGGCAAAGTGGCGCTGGCGTCATCACGGTTGATGACCACTACGTCCCACGTGCCCGGAGCAGCCCCTGTCAGATCGAGACGGCACGTGATCTTGGACGCGCTCACGACCTGCAGGTTGCTTGCCCAGATGTCCGTTTCGCCCTGCTTGCTGAGCCTGACCGAGGCACCGTCCTGAAAGCCGCTGCCGGACAAGTTGGTGACCTGGATGGGGCCGGTGTTGGGCCCCGTATTTGGGGTGATGCTGGTGATCGTCGGGCCAACCACTGCCCCGGTCACCGTAAAACCATTGGCCAGCTTGCCGCTCTTTGTGTCGGGATTGGTGACCACCACGTCCCACTGGCCCGCGGCGGCTCCCGCCAGATTCAGGTTGCAGGTGATCTTGGAGCCACTCACCACCTGTACGTTGGTGGCCACAATGTCGGACTGGCCCGACTTTTTCAGCTTGACTGTCGCCCCTGCCTGAAAGTTGCTGCCCGCCAGGTTGGTGATTTGGGCCGTACCGGTGTTTGCCCCGGTATTGGGCGTGATGCCCGTCACGGTCGGGCCGCCATCCCAGGGGCAGGTTCCGGTAGAGATGGGGTCTATCATGTTCAGTACAATGGCATACCCCATGTTGACCCAGCCCAGGCCATCTGGATCATAGGCCGGCGATTGAGCCATGCCGAGGCCAATAAACCCTTCGTCGGCGGGGCTGCCGACATTGTTGTTGAATCCATAGTCGGGATTAGAGAAGCCCAGGGCTTTGTCCTGGAGCAGGGCAGCCTCCCGGTGCCCCCAGGCGCTGCTCGCATCCTTGTAGATCCAGTTATAGATGGAACGCTCGAGGACCAGGGGGTAGCTCGTACCGCTTGTCCAGGCGTAGGCCAGGTTTTCGGCGCGGTGCAGAAACTCGTGGCATGGTCCCAGGACCGGATCGGCGTCGATGCGCTGGAACGGCGTGCGCCCGTCGGCCTCGTGCCCGGTCTTGTTGTTGGCCACCAAATAGTTGGCATAGTACTGGGCCAGGTTGTCCACGTCGGCCTGGATCGCCGTGAAGGGCAGACCGATCACGCCTGCCTTCATGCCCGCGCGCGCGGTCCGCTCGGCGTTCAGGATAAGCAGCGCCTTGGCGTCAGCGCTGGTTGCGTCCCAAGCCGCCTGGGATGGCAGGTCCAGGTTGCCCAGAGATCCGGTGCCCAGGCTGAGCTGCTTCTCCTCCTCCCGCCGGCCATGGTTGAAGGCGGCCTCCACGTCGGTCACGCTGCTGGCGCCCCCGCTCCAAGGGATGTCGGTGTTGAGGTTGGGCGGCGAATCAGCCATCACCTGCCCAACGCTGGCCAGGAGCAGGATGGGCGCCAGGATGAGTATCAGGAGGAGGCGGTGGTATCCGCTCCTATCGTCGCTGGTGCTCCGGGTCCGGTGCTTGAACTTGCGCGAGGGTTCTGACAAACTCAAATACTCCATCTCGTGGCCTCCTTCTATGATCCTCTGTGTTCTTTGTGTCTCTGTGGTTCAATACTACCCTTCGAGGCAATACCTATGCCCCAACGTCCTCGACCAGCCCACGCCGGATGGCGACGACAGCCGCCTGGGTCCGGTCCGAGACGCCCAGCTTGGCCAGGATGGCGCTGACATAGTTGCGCACCGTCCCCGGCGCCAGGTATAGCTTGCCCGCGATCTCTGGGTTGCTGTAGCCCTGCACGATCAAGCGCAGGATGTCCAGCTCCCGGTCGGTAAAGACCTCTGCCGGCCCCCTGAGCGGAGGTTGGTGGGCCGGTGAGGTCGCTGCCTGCTGCATCACCTTGCCCGCTACGGTGGGATCCAGGAAGGACTTGCCCTCCATCGTGCCCTTGATGGCCTCGATCAGGTCATCGCGCCGCGTATCCTTTAGCAAATAGCCCGACGCGCCGGCCTCGATGGCGTCAAAGAGCCAGGCGTCGTCGGCATAGGTGGTCAGGATCAGTACGTATACCCCGGGGTAGTCCTTGCGCAGGCGCCGCATGGCCTGGACGCCGTTCATGACCGGCATCTGCAGGTCCATCAGGACTATGTGCGGCCTGGCCTCCGGCATCAGCTCCAGGGCTTCCTGACCATGCCCGGCCAGGCCAGCGACCTCGATCTCTGGGTCGGTGCTCAGGATTGCAGCCAGCCCTTCACGTACTACCGTTTGGTCGTCGCAGATCAAGACGCGGATCATACGCCCACTCCTAGACTTTGGAGGTTTTCTTGGACCTGCGAGGTCTGGTTTAGGAGTTCTGCCCGCTGCACGGCGCCACCAGCGAAACGAGCGCCCCCCGCCCGCGCCGGTCCCCGATCTCCAGCTTGCCGCCGATCAAGGTGGCCCTTTCTTGCATGCCGCGGATGCCCATGTGCGCCGGGACGACCAATTCCTGGTCCGGGCCAGGTGTGCCCTCCAGCCCAAGCCCATCATCCATGATCTCTAGCCGTATCTTGCCCTCTTCTTGCGCCAAAGAAACGGTGATGGCGCTGGCCTGCGCGTGTCTCACGACATTCTCCAGCGCCTCCTGGGCAATGCGATAGACGCCCTGTTCCACGGCCGGCGCCAGGCTGCCATCCAATTGGCGGGGCACGTCCAGCGCCAGCACGGCCCCTGAACGCCGAGCTGCGGTTTCGGCCAGCTCCTGGAGGGCCAGCGGCAGCCCTAGATCCTGCAGCGGGGAAGCCCGCAAGTCCTGTAGGGCGCGGCGGGCTTCCGTCAGGCCCAGCCGGGCCGTCTCGTCCGCGCTGTCCAGCATGGTCCGGGCTGCCTCGGGGTCTACCGCCCACAGTGTGCGGATGGCTTCCAGTTGGACGGTCACAGCGCTGAGCGAATGGGCCAGGGTATCGTGCAGCTCCCGGGCCATGCGGTTGCGCTCGCGGCTGATGGTCAGCTCCTCTACGGTGTCAGCGTACTGCTCGCAGTTGCACATTGGCTGCCGTCTGCTGTTCGTAGGCCAGGGCCAGGGCCTCGCGCTGTTCCCGCTGCAGCGATACCAGGGCCACGATCACATAGCCGACCAGGAGCATCATCGCTCCTTGGAGGATCAGCCAGCCGGCATCGATGGTCCAGGGAACGTCCCTTGCCGCGTGGGAGACAATGGCCTGGAACGCAGTCAACCCCAGTACGTAGGCGATTACCCAGGGGAAGGGGTACTGCCAGGCGATGAGCACCAGCATGCCGAAGAAAAAGATGACAAACGGCGTCTGCAGCGGGTTTTCGGAGGGCCACCAGTAGTAGCCGACGAGCAAGGGCACCAGGCCCAGCAGCAGCGCCAGCGGCACGAACCACCTGCCCAGGCGGCGGCGTATCTGGGGCACTGAAAGAAAGGCGAGAAGCAAAAGCTCCAGCACAATGACCGGCGCGACGCTGGGCAGCGTCAGCCTCTCCACCAGGCGGGGCTGGTTGTCTAGCGCCGGAGCCAGTACGGGCGCTCCGGCCAGGCTGAGTACGGCCAGGATGGGGCCGATGATCACCCAGAAGACGATACAGGTGACGACAAAAAGACGATATGCCTGCAGGAACCCGGGTTCCATCTCGTTCTGCTTCATGTTCCCATTATACCACATGCGTCCTAGTGGGACCAAAACTCCGCCAAGACCCAATCTGTCATATGACACTTTTCATGACATCTGTCACTTGCGCGCCTGACCCTTGGTCGCGTACAGTGGTCCTCGCGCCCAGAGGGAAAGCACAAACCACACCAGTCTTTGAGGCTGGTGTGGTTTGTATGCGCACCCTGGGCGCGGGACCGTGGAGGCTGGGAGCATTTGAGTATTCGAGCATGCTGAGAACTCGCTGGTACAAAGTCCTTATTGATCTGTGGCGGAATCGGGTCCGGACCCTGGTTGTGGCCCTGGCCATCGCCGTGGGCGTCTATTCTGTGGGCGTCGTGCTCGATGTCCGCCAGATCGTGGTGCGCGAGTACGAGGGTAACCTAGCGGCTGCCAAGCCGGCCGATGCCATTGTCCATACCCAGCCCTTTGACCACGACCTGGTGGAGCGTATCGCCAGGGTCCCTGGGGTGGCCGCGGTTGAGGGCCGCGCCATCGTGCGTACCCGAGCCTATGGCGGGGAACCCCCTCTCTGGGGGAGGCCGCCGCTCAGCAGCGCGACCTGGTTCTGGGTGTTTACGACGATCCCGAAAAGATCCAGGTCGATGCCGTAGCCTCGCTGGCGGGGCGCTGGCCCCCGCAAGAGCGCGAGATCGTACTGGAGCGCCTGTCGCCTGAGTACCTTGGTGTGGCCATCGGCGACGCCATCACCATTGAACTGGACGATGGCCCGGCCAAGACCCTCGAGGTGGTGGGCATTCTCCACGATCCCCAGGTACTTGGCCCCGACGTTTCTGACACTGCCGTCGGCCTGGTCACCCTGGAAACTCTGGCCTGGCTGGGTTTCGACGAGGTCTACACCGAACTGCACATCCGGGTCACGGACGGCATGGCGCAGGGTTCCTTCGGGGCCAGCAAGGCCGCGATCAATACCGTCGTCGACGCGGTCGAGGAGCATCTGGAGCGCTCGGGCCGTACCGCGCTCAGCCGGCGCGTCATCACCGACAGCAATGCGGGCCCCTACATCGACACCATCGTCCTTATCCTGACCATGTTTGGGATCCTGATCCTGCTGCTCTCGGGCTTTTTGGTGATCAATGCCATATCGGCTCTCATCACCCAGCAAGTACAGCAGATTGGGATCATGAAGCTCATCGGCGCTCGACGCCTGCAGATCATGGCTATGTACATCGTGATGGTATCGGCCTACGGGCTCATCGCTGTGGCCATCGGCATCCCGCTGGCCATGCTCACGGCGCGCGGGCTGATGCGGGGCATCGTCGAACCCTTGCTCAACGTCATGACCGATAGCTACGCCGTGCCGCCGGCCCTCATCGCCGCGCAGGTTGCCGTGGGCCTGCTCTTGCCTCTTCTGGCCGGACTGGCGCCGGTGCTCAAGGGCACAAGCATCACGACCCAGCAGGCGCTGAACGACGTGGGCATGCAGGCCGGTGTAAACCGGCAGGGACTTGTCGAAAGGCTGCTGGTTCAACTGCAGGGTCTGCGGGCCGTGCAGCGACCCCTCGTGCTGGCAGTACGCAATACGCTGCGGCACAAGGGCCGGCTGGTCCAGACCTTGATCGTGCTCATTGTCGGCACGGCGTTGTTTATCTCCGTCTTGAGCGTGCGTACCTCGGTCAATGCCACCCTCGACGATTTCATGCGCTTCCATCGCTACGACGTCTCTGTCGAATTGGAGCGACCCTACCGCACGCAGCGCCTGGAACAGGCCGCCCTGGAGGTGCCTGGCGTGATAGATGTGGAGGCATGGTCGTCGGCGCGCGCACTCCGACAGCGCCCCGATGACACTGAGAGTGAGGCCATTCACCTTGTGGCCGTGCCCCCCGATACGGCTTTCATGGTCCCAGAGGTCTCGGCCGGCAGTTGGCTGCCCATGGACGGGGGACGGGCCGTCGTGGTCAACTCGGATATCGTCGAGGACGAACCCGACATCCGCGTCGGGCAGGAAATCGTGTTGGATATCGGTGGTCACGAGGCGAACTGGCGTGTGGTGGGCATCGTGCCCACAGAGTCCCGCGGACCAGCCATCTTTGTGGCGCTCGACGATTATGCCCGCGTCACGCGCACCCCTGACCAGGCCAACAGGGTTCAAGTCATCGTCCGGGGGGGTAGTGCGGCGCAGGAAGAGATGGCCAACCTTCTCCGCGACCACTTTGAGGCACGTGGCTTCGAGGTCGATGGCACCCAGACGGCTGGAGCCATCAATACGGCAAACGAGCTATTGTTCAACCTCGTCGTCGCCTTTTTGATCCTGATGGCGCTCTTGCTCGCCGCCGTGGGGGGGCTGGGCCTGACTACGACGATGAGCATCAATATTCTGGAACGGGTGCGCGAGATCGGCGTGCTGCGGGCGGTGGGCGCTTCTAACCTGGCCGTGAGCCGCATTGTACTGGCTGAGGGGCTCGTCATCGGCGTGCTGAGCTGGGCTGTTGGGACGCTGCTCTCCCTGCCCGTCAGTGTCTGGATGAGCGACCAGGTGGGCCTGGCCCTTTTGGACGTGCCCCTGACCTTCCAGTACTCGGTCGTGGCCGCCGTTCTGTGGTTCTTTGCCCTGCTGGCCGTGGCAGCGGCAGCCAGCCTGGGACCGGCGCGCAATGCAGTCCGGCTGACCATCCGGGAGGTGCTGGCCTATGAGTGATTGGCACACAGAAAGAAGCACAGCAAGGACGACAAATGCTGCAATCCTTATTCGGACCCAAAACCAACGGTAACGGCGACACGGTCGCCGCCATACCCCAGAACGGCCGCCCCTTGGTCGACCTGGTTGGAGTACAAAAGGCGTACAGCACTCCCGCCGGTGACTTTTACGCCCTGAAGGGCATTGACCTTCAGATCCACCAGGGCGAATTTGTCGCTGTCTCGGGCAAATCCGGTGCCGGCAAATCCACGCTTATCAACATGGTGACCGGCATCGACCGGCCCAGCAGCGGCCAGATCTATGTGGGCGGCCAGCCCGTCCACGTCCTGAGCGAAGACCAAGTGGCCGCCTGGCGGGGGCAGAAGGTGGGCGTCATCTTTCAGTTCTTCCAGTTGATGCCCATGCTCACCTGCGCCCAGAACGTGATGCTGCCCATGGATTTCGCCAACCGCTACCGCTCGCCCCGCGAGCGGCGGGAGCGGGCGCTGCACCTGCTGGAGCAGGTGGATATTCCCGAACAGGCCGACAAATTGCCCTCGGCCGTCTCTGGCGGCCAGCGCCAGCGGGTGGCCATCGCCCGCGCCCTGGCCAACGACCCCGCTCTTCTGGCTGCCGACGAGCCGACGGGCAACCTGGATTCCAAGACAGCCAACGCTGTCTTTGAGGTATTTGAGGCCCTTGTTGATGGCGGCAAGACCATCTTGATGGTGACCCACGACCGGGAGCTGGCCTCGAGGGTGACGCGCACCGTGCGCATCACCGACGGCCGGATCGTGAACGGCGAGGAGCCTGCGGCTTTGTCCTGGGAGGTGCTTGGTGCTGAACTGGCTGGGGGGTAGCCGGCGAGCGGCGTCTGCTCAGACTGCCCGGAATGGGGCAGCGTTCATTAGACATAACGGAACGAACGGATCCAGCGGTCAGCGTGGGGTTTCCGGCTCCGGCGATCTCGGCCGGTTGCACGATCTTGCCGCGCCGACGGGGACGGCCTGGCCCCTCAGCGAGCCCATGATCGACCTGCTTGGCATCACCAAGGAGTACAAAACCGATGCCGGGCCCTTCCTGGCCCTGAAGGCTGTCGACCTGCGCATCATGCCCGGCGAATTCGTGGCCGTGGTGGGCCGCTCGGGCAGTGGCAAGTCAACGTTGATCAATATGTTCACCGGCATCGACCATCCCACCGGGGGCGAGGTGATTGTCGCGGGGACGCGCATCCGCCAGCTCGACGAGGGACGGATGGCCGAGTGGCGAGGCCGTACCCTGGGCATCGTCTTTCAGTTTTTTCAGCTTTTGCCTACACTGACCGTGGTGGAGAACGTCATGCTGCCCATGGATCTCTGCGGCATCTTTGATCCGGCCGAGCGCTACGAACGGGCCCTGCACCTACTGGACCAGGTGGGGGTGGCCGATGACGCGCCCAAGTACCCGTCCGCCGTGTCAGGCGGGCAGCAGCAGCGGGCGGCCATCGCCCGGGCACTGGCCAACGATCCGCCCATACTCGTCGCCGACGAGCCCACCGGCAACCTGGATTCCAGGGCGGCGGAGGACATCTACCGTCTCTTTGAGTCGCTGGTATCGGAGGGCAAAACGATCCTCATGGTCACCCACGATCGCGAACTGGCCGCACAGGCGCCCCGTGTTCTGACCTTGGCCGACGGGGAGTTTGTACGGGAAGATCTGCGCCCTCTACTGTTTCTGGACCAGCACCCGGTCTTCCGGGCACCAGACTCAAGGGACCTCGTCGCTGCCCAGCATGTATCCGCAGCCCCGAACTAGCCAGTCGCACGACTTCCGAAGCTTTCCGAAACTTCGGAAGTCTAGAATTCAGTGGGCCCTCTCCTCCGATGGGCGGCGGTCTCCCGGCCGAGCCCACCTGGCTTTGGTCACAGATCCTTGGCCATCGCAAGTTAGTCCAGCTCCAGTTTCCACACCTCGCGCACGAAATAGCGGGTCATGCCGGCATACTCGCAGTCCGGTTCGAGAAACCGCTTTAGTTTCGCCTTCTTCTCGGCCAGTTCTGCTGGCGCGAGGTCTGGCTTCTGCAGGTCTATGCCCAGTGTCTCCATGGCCAGGTACCACAGGTACCGCCTTCGGACCAGCTCTTCCCGGTTCAGGCCATAGTATTGCTCCATGGCATCGACTGCCTGGGCAGCAAAGCCGTCGTTCTGCACCGCCACGACGCGCACTTCCTCCAGTACCGGGATCACCTGGTAGGCAATGTACTTTTCTGGCTCGTCAAAGTAGGGATTCAGCAGAAGCGGACGTTCGGCGAGGTGATCCGCCATATGCTGCGCCAAACTATGACCCTCTTTGGGTTTGATGGGATCGGGGCAAAGCCGCGCCTGCCAATCATCCAGGACCTCGTCTACCGACTGTCCATTGATGTCGGGCCCGGCGAGGGAGCTGCCCTGAATAGGAAAGTGATCGTGCTTGTGGATTTGGTTGCACACCTGGCATGCGTACAGATAATTGTCATAACAGTAGCTCAACCACCAGTACTTGGATTTGGGCCGATAGTGCTCCACATCCCCATGTGCGACCACCTTCACCGGGGCTTCGCAATAGGCACACTTGTTGTGCGTCTCTGTTCTCAGCGCTGCCTTGGCTGGCTTCCAGTAATGCGTCTTGAAGTCGTCCGAGGCGAATTGCCCCTTGCTTCGCTTGTGCTCCAGCAACAGCCGGTTTTTATTGCGCAGATGGTGTCCCCATAGGCCGCCGGGAATGAGGTATTTCTGCTTGCCGGCGATGTCATGCTTCTCCCGGTCTCTGCTGAGCTGGATCATGGCTCCGCACCTTTGGCGTCGCGTATCTCCTCCAGCAATGACCTCAGCTCGCCATAGTAGGGTAGTTCGGCGTTCCAGTCCGGTTGATCCGCCAACTGCTCTTCCAGGCTGGCCATCTCCTTTCTATCGGCGGCTGTTTTCTGTTCCTTGTCGTACAGGGTCCGATATTCTTCCCGCAGCTCCTCCCATTTGCGGGAATTCATCGTATCCAGACCAAAGAACGGGGTCATGATCAATTGATGCAGCAGCAGTTGGTTGGGGGCCCCTTCGAAACGCAAGAGTTCGATCTCTTCCTCTGGCTCGTGCTTGCGCCGCAGAGAAAACAACTCCCCTTCGCCTGCCTGATGGGCAGTGAATGGCGAATGCGTGGTCGCTACGATCTGCAGGTTCGGATATTTGACCGAGATGTATTCGCGGAGCCTGCGTTGCCAGCTCAGGTGCAGGTGCAGCCCGATCTCGTCGATGAGCAACAGGCCCCGCGCGTGCAGAGGGTTCCTGTAATCCTCGAAAACCTCCGTCAGCCGGTACAACAGATCGCCGCACCAAGAAATGGCATTCTGAAAGCCGTCGCTCATCAAGGCCAGGGGCATGGGCCCTTCGTTGGTCTCGAAAATCAACTGCCTGGTTTCCCTGTCAATGGTCAGAAACTCGACTCCGGGCAAAAAGTCGCGCATGGCCTCTGATACCAATGCCAGCGCCTCATCACTTCGGCGGTAGTGGAGGTCCGTGGCCCACGTCTCCAGCGAGACCAGGTCGGCATCGGGTGAAAAGAGCGTCGCCACGCTGTTGGCCCGGGGATGGGAAAACCGCCCCCCCTTGGGAGACGTCTGCATGCCGGACGTGGGCAGCCGGCGCGAAACACCATATCCGACCGTGAAATAGCTGCGGTTCGTATACTTTAACGCCTGGTCCAGCGCGTCCAGTGAATTAGTGTTCGTCTTGAACATCTCGCGGATGTTCTGTCCCCGCTCAAAGCGCAGGGCGATCTTTCGTTCCCGGTCCTCGGCCGTGCTCAAGACGGCCCGTATCTCTGCACTGTCCGCCCCAAAGCGGATCCAGGAGTCGGGTGATTCCCCGATCAGAGAAGGCAGTGCGTCACTGCCGGCAAGCAACAGGGCGATGGAGCGCAAGATCGTACTCTTGCCCGTGCCATTCTCTCCCAGCAACACCGTCCACTGGCGCGGTTTGCCCCGATCGTCCGTCAGGGATAGATCCAGCTCTCTGATGGACCGGATATTCCTCAAGTACAGGTGTTCAAGAAACATGCTGTCCTCCCGCTTTTTCAGAGGCCGCAAGGCTGATTTGGGTCGATAAATGGCAGTCCCCATTGTACGGCGGGAACTTGCGCGTCAACCGTATCCTCCAGCGATGGGGCAACCAAACACGGTTGGCTTTCACGACCCGCACCGCGCCCGCAACCAGCGCAAGATCTGCCACAGCACCCGGCAGTCTGCTTGGAGATACTCCTGGAGAAGCTCCATCTCCCTGGATTCCATTGGCTCCGGGCCCTCGTAGGCCCGCCAGCCCATGACCATGGCCTGACGCCCCGCGTCCAGGTCAGCGGGCCACCGGGTCTCGAATGCAGGCTCCATCGCGCCCAGCGCCGAGGCTACCTCTTTCAGGCCAAACTTCCACGCCCCCGGTAAGGCGGCCGGGCCGTTGAGGAACACCTGCTGCAGGTCGTACCAGGGCAACTTTCGCAAGGGATGGCTTTGGGGCAGCCCGTGCCGGTCCGCAACGTGCCGGGTCTGCCAGACCTCGGCGCTGGACCAATGATAGAGCGCCGAGGCTCCAAGCTCAAAGAGCGCCCCCTGTGTCTCGATCTGCAGGTGCTCGATGCAACGTTCAAAAGCCGCCCATTCCCCGGCCTGGCTTTCTTGCCCGGCGACAAAGGCTTTGTAGCGCCACTCCGCGCCAGCCTCCCAACCCACGCCGATCATGAACACCATCTCGCGGCCCCCGAGTTCCGGCCACTGTACCTCAAAGTCCACGTTGGCGTTGGAAAAGTACTCAAAGTCGACGTAGAATTCAAAGGGCTTCCGCACCGGCAGGGCCTCGGGCGGCGGCAGAACGGCCGCCCCGGACCGGTTTGCGTGCAGCACGGCTCGCATCTGGCCTGCCCGCTTGGCGCCCAGACCCTTGATCTGTTCCAGGGGCAAGCTAGCGGGATCCGCCTGGAGTAGGCTATCCAGGCTGGTATAGCCCCGCGCAGCCAGCGCTGTTTTGGCGGCGGGGCCGACAAAATACAGCCGGCTGGGATCGCCCCCAGGCGTTTTCTCCAGGGCAATGGTCTTCTTGGCTGTCTGCCAGCGCTCGTTGGCCTCGTCCGGGTTCGAGGCCACGATTTCGTCCTGCCAGGGCAGATACCGGTCCCCGTTGAGCTTGATCTCCACGTACCGGTCGCGGATCGCCGCCAGGTCCTCATCCAGTGGTCCGCCCACCCGGGAGCTGATCTCCACCGGCAGCGGGTCGAAAAGGCGGTCGCGAGTGACCAGGAATGCCTGTCCTGGCATCGTATCTTGCAACTGCCCCAACATGTAGGAATAGATCCGGACCTGGCGTTCGTAGACTGCCAGATCCCCGACCTTGCGCCGGCCATCGAGCCCCGTCGTGAACTTGTGGTCAAAGACGACATAATGCCCTTCCGGACGTTCTCTTCCAGCTCGGGCTTCCGCCTCGCCCAGCAGGTTTGGAAGATGCTCCCGGATCCATGCGGTGTGGACCAGCAGATCGGGTACGCCATAGACCCGCTCCGGAGCCCACCACAGGGCTGGCTGGGCGATCAGCGGCGCGCCCTGCTGCATGAGCGCGTAGGTCTCTTGAACTTTTCGAGCATCCAGGACGTCTCCGGCGCCGGTGCACACCCTTGGCGTCGCCGGCGCCACCTCCTGGATCCAAGCCCGCTCAAATTGGCGGCCCTTTTCCGCGAGATAATCGCCAAAGGAATAGGGCAAGGTGTCCGGCTGGAAGCCATGCTGGGCGCCGTGGTATTCTAGCCAGACGAGGACCGGGTCCTCGACGACAAAGGGCCGGACCTGCGAGGCGGGCATCCAGCCGGCTGGGACCTGCACCTGTCCTCCCAACGCTATCCGCAGCGCAGATTCTTCTACCATGCAAAGCTCCTTCCCTATCCTCGCTCCAGGCAGGTCACGGATCTGCTGGCTCAGCCCCCAAAAGGCGTACGCGCAAAGCGGGGACCGTTTGTAGTAGGCGCTTCAGCGCCGTTCTTGGCTCAGCAAGCGCGTTGAAACGCGCACTGTGAACACTCATCACCCATCATCCGGCTCCAGCTCGACCTCCACGTAGCGCACCACCTTCCCAACAACTGAGGGCTCCAGGTCGGTGCGCTGCGGCTGGTCCACCGCCCGCATCTCGACAACCTCGTCGTTGGCATACCGGCGCCGGTTCTTGGCCAGCCGCCCCAATTCCGCCAATAGGGGCGGGAAGGGGACGGGGTTTGTGATTCCGTGCTCGCCGGCAACGGTCGACACCAGGATCTGGGTTCGCTCTGGGTCGAGCATCTTGGCCAATACCCGTTCCTTGCCGCCTTCCAGGAAGGGGGTGCCGTTGTGGCTGCCGTGGTGCGACACCTTTAGCAGATCGAGCGGCTGCAGCAGCATTTGCTCGACCTCTGGTTGGTGCAGCATCACGTCCCAGGTGCCGTTGCGCTGGCCCTCCTTGAAGCCTGGCCCGTGCCACTCGGCGTCCCCAGTGAACAGCAGCCGCCTGCCCCGCCATTCCAATAGCAGCACGATACTGGTGTTGTTCTTGAGCGCATCGTCCGTTTGGGAAAAGGCCAGCGCCGAATAGAGGAGCCGGTTCTGGAGCAGGCGAAAGTCGCCGCCGCTGATATTTTTGGGCTGGGCCGGTTTTGGCGCTGGTTCAGACGCAGCGGTTGTGGTCGGGGCGTCGAATGCTCCCGACACAGCTTGATAGGCTTCCGTGAGGCGCAGGACCTGATCGGTGAGTCCGTGGCTGCCCAGCGTGTCCTTGCCCAGGTAGTACTTGTCAATGTCCCACTCGGGGGCCAGTACCCGCAGGCAGGTCCCTGCGTCCTGGAAGCCCCGGAACCGCGTCGTCCCCCCGTCAAAGTCCAGATCATAGTCCTCTTGCTGCGCCGGGGTCAACCTATCGGCCAGGTCGCGGGCGACGTATAGCGGGTACCGGGGCGAGATGCCGCTGGCCTGGGCCAAGCCCTCGCGCAGCGCCTTGAGCGCGCCCGGGTTCCAGATGCTCCGCTGCAGCAGCGCCTGCACGCCGGGGGCCAGATGAAGCCCCTGGCGCGCCTCCAGGGACCTGGCGGCATCGTTGGCCACGTCCTGAAAGGCCATCATCTTTTTGGCCTGGGGGTGGTCCGGCTTGATAAAGACCGTCAGCCAGATGCGCTCGATCTGGACATCCTCGAACCAGGTGGGATCAAAGCCCTTGATGTGGTCCGCGTGGGGGTGGGTCGCGACCAGCAGGTCCAGGCGCCTTTTCATCGGCCCAGCATGGGACGCCCCGGGATGGGGCGCCTCAACTTGGGGCAGCATCGAGCGCACGTCATCCACCGCGTTCTTGAGCGCCGGGTTATTCTGGGGATCCGCCGAGGCGGAGGTACCACAATCGACAAGCAGGTGATAGTAGCCCTGGCCGTCGGGTATGCGCACATAGATACAGTCGCCAAAACCAACGTCATAGACCCGCACCAGTAGCTTGTCGTCCATCTTGCCCTCCTTTCGGGGCTTGTAGCCAGGCCTGCGTTCGGGATCCCGCCGCAGGTTTCTGGCCTGTGCAGCGGTAGCAACCCATGGCTGGTTCGGCCAGCGGCAGATCAGAGTCCAGCGCCAACCTGCGGGAGGATGGCCCTGACACCTACACTCCGGTCCAGTGCCGGAGGTGGGGTGTGACCTCCAGGCGCAGTCTGCCGTCGCCCCCGCGCTCGGCCACGACCGGCGGCCGGGCCACGATCTCGTCGGGCCGGCCACCTTCAGAGAGCCCGACGTATCCGCTGCCAAAGCGGCCGGCCAGGTAGGTCAGAAGCTGCTTTTCCCGCGCCCTGCCCTTTTCCTGCTCTTTCTGGCAGTAGGAGCGACGTTTGCCTCCGCTCACCCTCTGCATGCTGGCGCCAGGCTTGCGCAGCCAGGAGCGGACGTTGCCCCGATCATCAAAGACCAGCGTCCCCCCGCACAGCAGAGAGACCAGCTCCCCTTGCGCGGCACCAAACTGGGACCCTTTGAGCTGCACGTCCTCGCGCCAGGCATACTGAAGCACGATCTCTCGGTGGAGCTTGCCCCTGCCCACGATCGTCTTGTCGGTCTGGTACAGGTCCACCACCGAGATGTCCTGTTGGGCCGGGATGCAAAGTTGGCGCCGGTTTTCGTTCAGAAAATGGTAGGCGTCAGTGCGCGAGCGTGCTATGCGCTCGATGTCGTAGGTGTAAAAGTAGATCCGCTGGGGCTCGCCCTCGTCTTTGTCCACGTCGTGGCTGATGCCTCGCCCATCGAAGGCTGCCTTGATGATGTCGCGGAAGCCATCCTCGTCGACGGGGTCGACCACCTCGTCCGCCTGGAGGACGGCGCGGGCATAGTCGCTGAACTGGACATCGACAGGCGGTAGATAGTCCAGAGGCTGGAATGCGACGCGCCGGAAGCGGTTGGCGGCCCACAGGATGGCCTCTTTGCTCGTGGGCAGGTCCCCATTCTTCTTGGGTCGCTGCCTGTAGTAGGCAAACATGGCGCTCAGGATGTCCCACATTGCTCCGGTCAGTACCTGGGCCCAATCGTAGGGACTGCTGCTGCCGGCCTCACTCTGCATGGTTTTCTCGTTCAGGGCGCTGCGAAGATGGGGCCGGCCAGTGGCATAGCTGCCGAACTCCTCTGCCAGCGCGGCGACGAGGTTCTTTGTGGATAGATCCTCGCCGGCTTCCGCGGCCACCACCCAGCGGAGTTCGTTGTTGAGCAGCGAGCTCAGGATGGCCGTCATGTCGGCCACGAACTCGTGAAAGGCCGTCGTCTGCATCGAGCTGTCTTCGAAATAGCGGGGGCGCAGGCCGTCGAGGATGGCGTGGCCTGTTTCGTGGGCAATGATGTCGTGGGAGAGGCAAGTGTAGACCCGCCTGTTCTCCGGGCCGAAATAGTAGAACTGGAGGGACTTGCTGCGCCTGTCGTAGAAGGCGTTGGCCAGATAGCCGGCGTGGGGTACCACGGTCAGGCGGTTGCCCTCAAAGGCCCACGGCGCGGACCGGCCCAACACCCAGGTCGCCTCGTACATGCGCAGCACGCTCTGGATGATGGCCCACACGTTGACCTGGTGAAACTGGGCCTTGTCCTTGTGCTTTTTGGTAATAAACTCTTTCTGGCCACCGGGCTCGAAATAGAACATGCGAGCCTTTCGATCCCATTTGACCGGTTCCTCAAGCTTGCCGGTATCGCCGTCATAGTCTACGACGGCGATGCGGGCGCTGGTCGGGCCCGCCATCAGATCGGGTTCGCACTCGAATTCGAGGCTGCCCAGGCCAAACGCTGGATCGCTTTCCGCTACCAGCGGGTCCTGGACATAGACGTCCACCGGTACCAGCAGGCCAAGCGTGCGCTTGTTGTCACTGCTCAGCCGGGGCGCTGCCTGATATAGGTTTGAATAGTCGGTCATGGTCCACTGAATCGCCATAGCTCCCACCTCCCACAGGTTGACAAGCTGCCGGTCCAGCCTTGGAGTAGCGATGATCCGATGGGTCAATCGCTCATTGGGCAGCCCTCACTTCTCGCCCCGCAACGGCCACGATCAGGCGCTCCAGTTTGGCCGGTAAGCGCTGTCTATGCGTTGATCCCCGACGGGAACTTTTTCGCCGTACTCTCGATGAAATTCCACAGGGGCCAGGGAATCGTGCCCAGTAGGAACGAAAAGGCGACCATCACCCGCGGATCCGACAGGTCCAGCACCAACTCGTTGCTCGAGGCCAGGGTGATTTTCAGCGACACCAGCGAGAGCAAAAAGACGATGACCAGTACCATCACCGGGGTGGCTACCAGGTGGGCGATGTGCATGATGATCCCATCCTGGTAGAAACGGCGCTGGTATAGGTACCAGCCGGTCATCATGATTTTATTCACCAGGATGCCGGCCAGCGCCCACAGAAGGACCTCGATCATGCGCAGCGGATCGCGGTTCCAGATGCCCACCCCGAGTTCCTTGGGCGTTTTGATGATGCCGCGCAGGGCATCGATGCGCTCCGGCAGCTCCGACTTTTCCTTATCCGCCAGCGTCGCCGCGGCCTTGTCCTCGACCAGCGAGGCTTTGATGGTATTCACGCGCGCCGCCACCAGCAGCCTGTCGGTCTCGCTCAGGTCCTTCCGCTGTCCCAGGGCCTTCTCCACGTCGGTGGCAATGTCCTCCACGGCCGCCATCAGCTCGGCGCCCGCCGCTACCTTGTCCTCAGCCTCAAAGGCTTCCGCGGCCTGCTCCTCGAACTTGGAGATGGCTACCGGAATCGTCTCGCTCAGTGGCGCGGCCCCCTGTCGGACAAGGAGGTGGAGCGCGACGTAGGCGATCACCAGGATGGCAAAGGCCACCAGCAGCCCAGAGAAAAAAATCCTGCCTGCCTTTGTGTCCTCGTCCTCTTCGCGGCGTACAACGTCCAGCCAGACGCCATCGTCCGTCTCATCCGGAACCTTGAGGGTTTTGGTCCGGCCCGCAATGTTCTTGGCGTCGAGGGCTACAAAGGACCAGCTTCCTTTTTCCAGATCATCAAAGGTAAAGGCCCCGTGATCATCAGCCACCACATGTTTGGTGTCCGTGTCCTTTCTTGCCTCTACCGTCGCCCTGGACACGCGCTCTTTGGTCACAGACTGGGATACGGTTCCATTCACAATGGCCATAGTCACCCTCCTTTCCAACGCGGTTCGCTTAACCAACCAGATTGACAGCTCCCATTATACCACATCTGTCAAGTTGAAACCGGAGCCTCAGACTTCCGAAGTCGAATCATGACTTGTTGGGGGTAGGCAGAAACTCGAACAGGTTTTGGCCCCTTTGACAATGCGCTTCCCCAGAAAACCGCCTATTGACTTCTACCCTGCTTGTGGTATGATAGGGTCAAGCAGTACTGCATCTTACCTGACACTCATGATCAGTACTCCTGCTGCCTGCTCGACCTGCTTCGCCCAACGTTCCGATGGCCGCGAACGGTAGCAGACGTTCATCAATCGTACAACAAAAAGGGGAGCTTCTATCATGTCTTCATCCCGGCTGCTTGCCGCACTGGTTGTCCTCGTAATTGGCATCGCGCTGACTGGATCCGCCTGGGTTGCTGTGCCGCCTGCAGCGTATGTTCAGGCGCAGGACCTCACGACCCCAGATCCTCCTCCGCCGAACCAGGGGACTCCCATCGGCATTACAGAGCCGCTGGGACGGTACGTGGAACCCAAAGAGCTGTCCCTGGAGTCCGAGGGGGTTGCTCTGGCTCCCAGCGTGCTGAACGGTGTTGCCCCATCAATGGGAACCAACTTTGATGGTCTTGGCATGGAGGCCTTTAACGGCGGGTATTTAACGAATCCCCCGGACACCCACTCCGCCACAGGTCTGGACCGCATCGTCGAGGTCACCAATGGCCACGTCGCCATCTATGACAAATCTGGAGGGCTCATCGCCGGCGGCGACAAAGGTGCAGGGGCAGTGACCATCAGCGACTTTTGTGGTTCGGCCGGGCCACCGACTGAAGACAAATGCTATGACCCAAAGGTGATCTATGACCAGGATGCCGATCGTTTCGTGGCAGTGGCCCTGCAAGGCAAAACTGCCGCTACCACCAAGCTGCACGTGATGGTCTCAAGGACCAGTGGCCCGGCAAATTTCGCCTCGGACTGGGACAAGTTCAACCACAGCGCCAGCGCGAATCTCGGCGGCACGGACGGCTGGTTCGATTATCCCGGCCTGGGCGTCAGCCCGGACGCGGTCGTCGTGACGGGCAACATCTTTCCCGATGGCCCAGGGATTGCCCTGGGCACCAAGTTCCGTGTCTTTGACAAAAGCGAACTCTATGATGGAGATGCCACGGCCACCTACCAGGACATTGACAACCTCCTGGCCGTCGGTGGATTTACCGTCCAGCCGGCCCACCATCTCAGCAGTCCTCCCCCGGGAACGTTTTACCTTCTTGAGCGTTGGTTTGGCACCACAACCCTCGGCGTTTTGGCGCTTACGGGAGTGCCCGACTCACCAACGTGGACCGGTAGGCTGGTTACAACGCCCAATATGGGGACTTGCGTCCCCGCGGCACCGCAGATGGGCACGTCGAAGGTAATTGATACGGTTTGTCCGCGGATGATGGCCGCTGTGTGGCGGGATGGTTCCCTATGGGGCACGCTCACCGGGTCCAACGCCGCCAACTCCCGGGCAGTGGTCCAGTGGTTCGAGCTCGAGACCAATGGCCTGCCTGCAGGGACTCCCTCGCTGCGCCAGCACGGGGCCATAGACGCAGGGCCGGGCGAATTCACCTTCCTGCCCTCCATCTCGGTGGATGCGGCCGGCAATGCCGCAATGACCTATTCCCAAAGCTCCAGCATCCGCTACCCCGAGATGCGGTACACGGCCCGGGCGGCCGGCGATCCACTGAACACGATGCGGGATCCGGTCGTGGCCAAGACGAGCGTCGGTTTCCAGGACGACCTCGACCCTGCCTCCGTCCGCGAGCGCTGGGGCGACTATTCCTCGACAGCCGTTGACCCCTTGGATGGCTCGTTCTGGATCAGCAACGAGTACGTGAAGGTGGCAGCGAGCGGAGGGGGGAACAATGCTCGCTGGGGTACCTGGCACGCGAACTTTTCCTTCAACGCTCCGGCGGCTCCGTCCACCGCATACTTGCCCATCATCTCGAACAACTAGAGCTACGACCCCAGCCAGCTTCTGGGGAACGGCGGCTTTGGCTCGAGTGACTGGTCACTGGCAAACCACGGGATCGCCCCAGTTGGACTCCCAGTCTTTTTCTAATTCGGTTTGTCGCCAAGGCGGCGCTCAGACCCATGCAGGAGGCGTTGGATGTTGGGCCGGTGAGCATAGACGACAATGAGCCACAGGAGGACCCCGTACAGAACATAAATGAGCGGTAGCGTGCCCATCAGACCCAAGATCAATAGAACGATGGGCACCAGCGTGGTGACCGTCAGCGAGCCCACCGAGGCATAGCGGGTGATTGCGACAATGAGGAGTAGCAGAACGAGCAGGGCTATCGCGAGCGGCAGGTAGATGGCGCCAAGCGCGCCCAGCGAAGTGGACACACCCGCCCCACCCTTGAAGCGATTAAAGACCGGGTAACAATGCCCCAGGACCACGGCTCCCCCAGCCAGCACCTGTACCAGGGGGCTCATGGTGATCTGTCCAGCCAGCCAGACTGCCAGAAACCCCTTGCCAACGTCCATGGCCAGGGTCAGACCAGCGGGCAGGAATCCGGCTGCGCGCAGAACATTGGTCGCACCCGTTCGACCACTACCAGATTCAAGTACGTTCGCGCCCCACAGCTTGCCGATCAGAAACCCGATGGGCAAGCTGCCCAAGAGATAGGCCAGAATTACAGCTAGAAAACCCAATAGCATTTCCATTGTTCTTCCCCCTCCAATCCTGGGTGAAACTCCCGACTGCCCGCCATCCTAAAGAACACCCCTGGAAGCATATCGTTCCGATTCCTTCGGTGTCGGGTTCTGTCCCTCGTGCACTGCATCTCGTCCGGCAGTGTCCAAAGATGGCCAAATAATGCGATTTTGCTGTTGACGCGGCGCCCGAAATATGTTATAATGGTGGTGCCTTCATTGTAGCTTTCGTGGCCATACCTTTCGATCCTTGCCTCATCGATCGTGGCCGCTGGTTTTTGGGCGCATCAACAGCAGGATCCCAACGTCGTAATCAAAGGCGCCGGGCTCTGTCTGGGCACAGTATTGTTGCCGTCCCTGGAATGCAAGCGACGTATTGGGAACTATGGAGGTGAGTTATGAAGACGATTCGACAGGCAACCATCCGCAGGATTAGGTCTCTGCGTTGGGTGGCGAGGTCAATCGGGCTGTGTGTGGCCGCGCTCTTTGTGTTCTTTATGATCGACTCGGGCGCGCGTCTGATTCCGGCGCTGCCCTGGACCGAGCCCCAGGGGATGCCGTTGTTCCTCGTACTGCTGGCCGCCGTGGCCGGCTTGCTTCTTGCCTGGCGCTACGAAGCCGTAGGCGGCCTTCTCGCTGTGGCCGGCGCGCTGGTGATCCTGGCCCTGGTCTTCCTGGGCTCGGGACCCAGCATGCTGCTGGGCGCCCTGTTCTTTACTCTACCGCTGCTGGTGGCCGGCTGCCTGTACCTTGGTTGCTGGCAATCAGAAGCAGGGCTAGATCAGCAGAACGCATAACTGCTTTCTGCAAGACAGGCAGTGGCTGCCCCGGCCCGTGATCCGGTATCAGCGCTTTTGTCGGGCTCGATAACTTCCACATCCGTGAGCACCACGGTGGTGTCGTCCAGTACCTCGATGCCATCGCCCCCGCTGTCAATGAGGCCATTTGTGCGACAGGTGCTGGACTGTGGTCCAGCACAAGCCACTTATCATGTGTGGCTCTAGGCGGACAACAGTCCGCCGGCCGGTCTACCGCAGCCGCGGCAGCGCCAGGGCGGAGGGCGTGACGGCCAGGCCGCCGAGGGCCGTGCAGCGCAGCTCGCGGGGCAGCATCTGGCCGACGGCGTAGACGGCGTCGATGGTCTCGTCCAGGGGGATGGGATTCACATAACCGCCCAGGATCAGGTCGGCGCAGAGAAAGGCGGACGAGGCGGCGACGGCGTTGCGGGTGTGGCAGGGGATCTCGACGATGCCCTGCACCAGGTCGCAGACGGAGCCCATGGTGTTCTGGAAGGAGATGGCGGCGGCGTCCAGGGCCTGGGCTGCCGTGCCGCCGGCGGCTTCGACGACAGCGGCGGCCGCCATGGCCCCGGCGGCGCCGATCTCGACCTGGCAGCCGGCGACTTCGGCGGCAAAGGTGGCGCGGGTGCCCAGCACCAGGCCCACGGCCGAGGCGGCCAGCAGGGCCAGGTTGGTCTGTTCCTGGCCCAAGTCCCACTCTTCAGCCAGCGTCACGACCACAGCGGGGACAACGCCGGCCGCTCCCGCCGTGGGGGCGGCGCAGACCACGCCGTGGCCGCCGTTGACGTGCATAACGGCCATGGCGCGCGCGGCAGCGCGCGTGTGGATGCCGCCGGTGGGCAGGCGCCCGGCCGCTTCGGACTGGAAGATCGAGCGGGCGGTTGGCCGCAGCAGTTGCATGGGCGGCAGGTCTTTGCCCAGGCCGCGCTCTACCGCGGCCCGCATGACCTCGAAACGGCGCTGCATCTCGTCCAGCACCGCCCCTTCGGGGATGCCCAGGAGCGCCGATTCATAGGCCAGGGCGACCTGGCCCAGGGTGATGCCATCTTTTTCGGCCAGGGCGACCATTTCCGCGGCGCTGGACAGCAGGGGCTGGCCGCGTTGGGCAAAAAAGATGGGCGGCGCGGTCCAGAGGCCACGCAGGCCGGGCAGGCGCTCCAGCTCGCCGCGGGCGGCAGGATCCAGCGCCGCGGCGCGCCGGGCGTGGAGAAAGAGCAGGTCCTCCTTTGCCTGCTCGGCCACCGGTTCCAGGAGATCGCGCGCCGCGGGCGCGTCGCCGGCCTCCAGCTCAACCAAGACCTCGTGGGCATCCCCGGTCAGGCGCAGGGGCCAGCCGTTGAGCCGGGTGACGACCACGGCCCCACCCCCGATCGAGTCGGCGACGAGGCGCAGGGACCGCCCGGCCGCGGATTCCGTGCGGATCTCGACGGTATTGGGATGGTCGGCGTGGTGCAGCGGCTGGACCTCGAAGAGGAGCTTGATGCCCCGGGCGGCGGCCAGGTCGAGGGCATGGTGGAAGCGGTCGTCGGTGATGGTCCAGCCCATCAGGCCGGCGGCAAAGGCCCGGTCGCTGCCCTGCTGGGCATAGACCTGGGCGTAGGAGCCGTCCGGGTCAAAGGTGAAGGTGGCCGTATCTACGTCGGCGCCCAGCAGCGCGCGGGCCAGCCGGCCGATGTGGTAGGATGCGGCTGTATGGGAGCTGGATGGCCCGCGCATTACGGGGCCCAGGACGTCGTTAAAGATGCTGATGGCTTTCAAGGGCATCGCTCCTGGATGTTGGTCGGGGTTGTTTCTGGACCGGCAGGTCACGGACCTGCCGGGAGCAAGGGATTCGAAAGAGGCATGATGGTGGCCTCGTTGGTCTCGACGATCACGGCCTCCAGGGTCCCGTTGGACATCTCCTGGAGCTCGTGCCTGGAAGGGGGCATAGTGCTCGACGGCGAAGCGGGCGGTCACGGTGACCTCATCGGTGAAATCCTCGTCCAGGATCTGGCCGTGGTGGGCCTGGACCACCAGGCGCACCTGTTCAAAGAGCGGGTAGGGCGTCGCAAGCATGACCACGTGGGTGGCTACCTTTTCGGCCAGGGGCAGCACGTCGAGCACGGCGCGCACGGCGTCGCCATAGGCCCGCACCAGCCCTCCCGTGCCCAGCTTGGTGCCGCCAAAGTAGCGGGTGACGACGACGGCGGCGTCACCCAGCCCGCTGCCGCTGAGCACTGCCAGCGCCGGCCGCCCGGCCGTACCAGAGGGTTCGCCGTCGTCGTGGCAGTGGGTGACCACGGTCGAACCGTGCCCGACCACAAAGGCCGGCACGTTGTGGGAGGCGTCGGCATACTCTTTTCTGATGCGGGCGACAAAGGCCTTGGCCTCGTCCACAGAAAAGACGGGTGCCGCGGAGGCGATAAAGCGGGAGTTCAGCACCTGGATCTCGGTGCGCGTCTCCTGGGCTGGGATGGTGTAGCGCTTCATGAGGCCGGGTTACGCTCCTGCGGTTGCGCTGATCTGCCTCTCCCAGTGCCTCGACCAGGTGGCGGGGCGTCAGGTACTGGTATCCGGTGATCCTGGAGATTTCCACCGGGGTAGGTGCAACCCGGATCGGGACCACACGTCGCGTACGGTCCCGGTCTTTGGCCTAGCCGGTGACTCTCAGGGCGCAGTCCTGCCGCTTCCGCTTGTCGTCCGGATCGTAGGCAATGAGGCGGTAGTTGTAATCGCCCGGTTGCCCGGGGCAGTCCTGGATGCTGCCCGACCGGGGCGCGTTCTCCTGGACAGCGTGCTCGCCCCGGAAGATGTTGACCCAGGCGGTCTCCCCGCCGCAACGCCAGGAAATGGTCACGCATTCGCCGGCCCGGATCTGTCCCGGGGTGACGGTGAACTGCTCGATCACCGCTTTGCCCTTGCCCTGGGCAGGTTGCTGGGGCTGGCCGGTTGGAGGCTTTGGCGGCTGGACCGGCTGGTCCGAGACGACGTTGATGACCTGTTCTCCGCGGGCGGTCCCGCCGGGACCCGATGCCTCAATGCGGTACGTCACCCGGCCCGCGCCCTTGGGGCAATCCTGAATCTCGCCTTCGACAGGCGCTCCGTCCCACAGCACCCTCTGGTTCGCCAGGAGGCGCACGTGGGACACTTGGCCCACTACCTTCCACGTGACCTTCAGGCACTGTCCCGGCGGGGATCTGGCCCGCGGGGTTCAGGCCAAAGCGCTTGATGTTGGGGACTGCCACGCCAGAGCCCACCTCAATGCGGATGCTGGGTATCTCGTGCGTGCCATCGGCCTTGATCACACGCAGGTAGTAGGTCGTGCTCTGGGGCGGGCATTCCTGACGCTGTTCGTGCCCGGTCACGCCATGGTCTTTCCAGTTTTGGCCGTCGTGGAAAAAGTATACTGCCTGAACTCCTTCCACATTCCACTGGAAGGTCACACACCCTCCAGGCTGGATGTTGGTCCGATCGACGCCGAATTGTATCTGTGCCATAGGGTTCTCCCAAGTCGTCATTACTCCAGGCAAGGCCTGGGGCGGCGCCATTATAGCATAGAATGGGCTGGCGCACATCTTCCCGCAGCGCCTTGTATCACAGTCTGGGGAAAAGTCAATGCGTATACGACATCATCCTCTCCGGGGCTCAGGAGTCCAGGAAGCGGGCGGCGATGAGGGCGTACATCCTGGGCAATCGCTCCAGCCAGTCGAGATCGACGTACTCGTCCGGCTGGTGAACGTTGCCCCGGGCCGGGCCCAGGTGGAGGCAGGGGATGCCGTGCTCGCCAAAGACGTTGGCATCGGTGATGCCCGCGCTGTAGGCGTAGGCCGGCTCGACCCCCATCTCTTTGCGGTACACGTCGTGGAAGACCTGGACGATGGGCTCGCTGCGGTCCACGAGGAAAGGCTCGTAGCGGGGCGGTTTGAGGCGCACGTCAACCTCCGGCGTCCAGCGCCAGGGACGCGACCAGGGATTCCATGTCCGCGATGGCTGTGGCCGTCGTTTCGCCCGGTACCAGTAGGCGGTTGATCTCGACGCGGCAG
The DNA here is from genome assembly GCA_963700285.1 of uncultured Chloroflexia bacterium. Classification (GTDB taxonomy): domain Bacteria; phylum Chloroflexota; class Anaerolineae; order JAAYZQ01; family JAAYZQ01; genus CAWANP01. Next base: position 103,256 of record CAVOXA010000022.1, read on the forward strand.
CGGTCGGGAACGACCACGCTGTAGACCTGATAGCCGCCCTCGATCTTGAGCGTGCAATAGTTGCCACGACCGAACTGGGGATGGTCCAGCATGGGCAGCTCGGCCAGCGAGGCCACGATCTTGGCTGCCTCTTCCACGGCATTGATGCCCAGGTGGGGGCGGAAGCCATGGGCGGCGTGGCCCTTGACCGTGACGTCGTACAGGACTTTGCCGGTGATACCCAGGGGCATGGGCATGCCCTCGTCCGCGGCATAGGGCTCGGCCAGGAGGATGGCGTCGCAGGCGGCTAGGTCGGTGGTCATCATGGCCCGGGCCCCCTTGCTGTATGCCTCCTCGTCGATGACGGCCGAGAGAGAAAGCTCGCCACGGAAGGGAAAGCCCGACTCGACGTAGGCCTTGAGAGTCGTTATGGCGCAGGCGATGCCGGCTTTCATGTCGTTGGCGCCGAGGCCAAGCATGCGGCCATCCTGGATCACGGGCACAAAGGGATCGGTCTGCCAGCCCTCGCAGACGGGCACCGTGTCGGTGTGGCCGTTGAGGTTCAGGCGCTTGCCCGGACCCCGGCCCGGCAAGCGGGCGTAGACGTTGGGCCGGCCCGGTTCCACCTCGTGCAGCTCGCAGTCCACGCCCAGCGCGGCCAGTTCCGCCAGCAAAAAGCGGGCCAGGTCGCCCTCGTTGCCCACGACAGAGTTGATGCGGATCATGTCCGCCAGCAGGCGGATGGTGTATTCGTTGTCCAGTTTGGCCAGTAGATCGTCGATCAACGTTGTCCTCCTCAAGAGTGGGAATTTGTGCGCATTATAGCCCAGGAGCCATGCCTTGTCAATGGGGAGCAAGTACAGCCCAGGGCCGTAGCAGAGCTGTCATCGCGAGGGTCAGCGCCTGTCCCGAGCATGTCCAGAGTCCGCGAAGGATCTGCCGAGGGAAAGCGATCTCCACCTTTGGCCTGGGGATTGCCACGGCGCAAACGGCGCGCCTACCAATGACACAGGGACAGTTGCTATGGGCTCCGCGCGGACCACAGTCCGCGCCTGGCTGACAGGTGTGCTGGACTGTGGTCCGGCACGAGCAGAGAGGGGCAGAGGCGCCGGTGTCGTTATCAGGTGAGTGGCGCCCCGCACCATGGAACACTCGCAATGACAGATCTGGCCAGCAGTGCTTATCCAGGGACATTGCAGTTGTCCTGAGCCCCGCTTGGCGCGGGCGTAGATCTGCTACGGGCTCTCTGCCTCCGGCGTAGAGTCGGCAGGGGCTTCTGACGCGCGCCGCGCCTGGACGCGCATGCGCAGCGCGTCGCCGATCAAGAGTATCCCCACCAGCAGCGCCCAGAGGGTCCCCAACGTAAAGGCCAGGCTGGTGCGCTCCAGGGGCTCGAGGATCAGCAGCGTCCCCAGAATGATCTCGAACACGCCCAGGGCGGAGGCCAGATGTTTCCTGTGCTGCCAGGCATCTGTACCGCGCCTGAAGCCTTCTGTAACGTGCAGGATGCCGGTCAGCAGGACGACGGCTCCCAGGGACACGACCACGATGGCCCGGGCTTCACTGGGCGCCACAAAGCGGCGGCTGATGGCGCCGATGCCGGCCAGGACGCCGATGATGCCGGCCGCCAGGGACAGACCTCTGGATCGCTCGCCCGTGATCCCCCAGCGGATACTGATGATTCCGTTCATCAGCCAGAAGATGCCCATGAAGGTAACCAACGAGGATTGCGTCTTGTCAGGCTGGAGAAACAGGGCCAGGCCCAGAAAAACGGCGAATATTCCGCGTACCAGCGTGACCCAGAAGCCGATACTGTGAGTTCCCTGACGCTTTGGCTTTGACTCCGCAGACTCGGTACCCATTGGCGTCTTCTATGGCGCTAAAGCGCCTGCTACGAACCTGGCTCTCTACCCTGAGCCGATCAACAGGTGCTCTGGGCCGGTCAGTCGCCCAGGGTGGCGACCATGACGGCCTTGATGGTGTGCATCCGGTTTTCGGCCTGGTCAAAGACGATGCAGTGCTCGGACTCGAACACGTCCTCGGTGACCTCCATGCCGTCCATGCCGAACTTTTGATAGATCTCTTCGCCGACGGAGGTCTCGCGGTTGTGGAAGGCGGGCAGGCAGTGCAGGAACTTGACGCCGGGGTTGCCGGTGCGGCGGATGGCCTCCATGTTGACCTGGTAGGGCTTGAGCAGCTTGATGCGCTCGTCCCAGACCTCGTCCGGCTCGCCCATGGAGACCCAGACGTCGGTGTAGAAATAGTCCACGTCCTGGACGGCCTCGGTCACGTCATCGGTGAGGGTCAGCCGGGCGCCGGTTTCCGCCGCGATGGCCTGGCACTGGGCCACCAGTTCACTCTCGGGCCAGCAGCCCTTTGGGCGCGCAGAGGCGGACGTCCATGCCCAGCTTGCAGCCGCCGACCATGAGCGAGTTGCCCATGTTGTTGCGGGCATCGCCCAGGTAGCAGTAGGAGATCTCGGCCAGGGGCTTGTCGCTGTGCTCCATCATGGTCAGCACGTCGGCCAGGATCTGGGTGGGGTGGAACTCGTTGGTCAGGCCGTTCCAGACGGGCACACCGGCGTATTCGGCCAGAGTCTCGACCGTGGACTGGGCAAAACCCCGGTACTCGATGCCGTCGTAGATGCGGCCCAGCACCCGGGCTGTGTCCTTCATCGACTCTTTGTGGCCGATGTGCGAGCCGCTGGGGCCCAGGTAGGTGACGTGGGCTCCCTGATCGTAGGCGGCGACCTCGAAAGAGACGCGGGTGCGGGTTGAAGCCTTCTCAAAGATGAGGGCAATGTTTTTGCCCTTGAGCCGCGGCTGTTCGTAGCCGCCATACTTGGCCGCCTTGAGGTCTCGTGATAGATCCAGCAGGAAGCTGGATCTCCTTGGGGGTAAAGTCCAGCAGCTTGACAAAACTCCGGTGACGCAGATTAAAGGCCATCATGGATCTCCTTGCATTTTTCTTTGTTAGGGATAGACTTGCTGGATTATACCGAGGCTGCGTCGATTTTGCAAATGGGTTGAGCAATGGGAGCGGGAATGACAGGATCGTTATGTATAACCTATCGTCCTGGCGCTGACTTGCTGCTGGCTGCCTCTTGGAGTATAATAGTGTCTACGCGGAATGTATGAGAGGGAGGAGCATGGAGACCGGCCTGCCCAATATCGCCGTGGATGCGGCCATCGCCTTTGTCATCGTCGCGGTCATTGTTCTGCTCATCCTGGCCTGGCCCCGGCGCAAGGAGCGCCGGGTGTTGTCTCTGGCCCAGGTCCAGGACGGCTTGCACCGGACGGGCATCGTGACCATCGAGGGCAAGGAAGCAGGCATTGGCCTCTCTCTTTACGTCCGCAACCGCAGCAGCGCCCTGGTACAGCTTCAGAGCGAAGCGGCGACCCTCATCGAGGCCACCGATCCCCAACGGCAGAATCTGATCATCCCGCGCCCGCTATCCTGGGAGGTTCCAGCCAAGACTACCCAGAAATTGGAGGTGGATGCGCTGTCGCTGGAGGCCCGCAAGCTGCCGCCGGGCCCTCACGGAGAGGGCGGCTACCGGGTGGGAGGGCTGGAGGAAAACGACGAGATCCTCAGCCTGTTGGGCGCAGTGGGCAGGCTGGAGGCCGAGGTCGCCAGGCATGTACGGCAGGTCGATGGGGATCAGGTCAGCTACAGGCCCATGGCGGATGACCTGGTCGTCCTGGCCACCTGCTGTAGCTGTGCGGAGCTGGAGGCCGGCGGGTGTCAGGTCCAGGTTTCGGCCGAGGTGATCGAATACGCGCTGTGGCAGGTCACGGACAAGCTGAGCTTTGATGCCCTGGTCGAACTGGTCGTGCAACCCCCCTCGCCGGAGGGCCGGGCCAAGATGATCATTCAGGTACTGGCGGCCAACATCTTGCTGGAGGAGCGGGCCTGGAGCCAACGGCCGAGATCTAGACGGCCAGGTGCGGATGGCCGGAGGAGCGTGTAATAGTCCTTACCTTGGGCGGAAACCCGGGGTGGGGATTTTTGCTTTGGTAGGGCCTCTTGTGGCCAGACGGCGGGCGCGGCTCGAGACCATATTCTGGTGGCCGATGGACCACTTGACCTGGGACAAAATAGGACAAGTGGCCAATGGGATATCCCCCACCTGGCCGATGCGCTGCGCACAGCCATGCGGTATACTGGGAGCAACGGTAACCTGGAACGCGCCGATATTCTCTGGCGACGTGTTGCGAACAGGAGGTGCGGTATGTTTGGCGCTGATCCCTATCTGGCAGAACGATCGATGGAACTGAACGTGCGTGCAGCCCGGGACGAGGCGCAGAGGCTCGGCACCTCGCCCCTTTCCCCCTCAGCCCGCAGGCTGGCCTGCCGCCTGAGTTTGCTGATGGTTCAGGTAGGCGGGCGGCTGGTACGAGCTGGCCTGCCACCCCATCAGGCAGGTACAAAGGGCAACGCCGGGCAGAGCGCTTCGCACGGAGGGGCGCCGGCCTGATCTGGTTCCTGGCGCGAAACGGCGCCTGGCCCCGTTCCCGGGGGCCTGAGCTTTGCCGGAAATGGGAGCTCGGGCCGAGAGCCGTACCGAAGAGAGGAGGACTGTTATGCATGGCGCATATTCCTGATCTGGCTGAGCGAGAGATGAAACTGCGTGTGGCTGCGGAACTGACCGGGCCCAGGCCCGGGGCCTGCTCAAACCCGCCGTTTACAGGCGGCGGGAGACGCTGGCCCAGCGCGGACAGTGGCTGCTGTGCCAGTTGGGCTACCACCTGGTCGCCCTGGGCGCGCGGCTGGAGGCCTATTCGCTGGCGCAGGAGGGTTGAGGCGGAGCCGGGGCGGAGAGGGCAGCGCGCCCGTCCGGGCGGCACGTCCGGCTCCCGGGATTCGACAACCTGCTGGTGGCCTTTTGTTGCCACCGGACAGGTACCGTGGCCGCTGATGTGCTATCCTATCGAAGGGAGCGCCAGAACCGAATTCCATCGAGGAGCACGGAGCAGCCATGGAGGAAAAGTCACACAACTGGAGCATTTGGATCATTGCGGCCGCGGTCCTGGGCGTCACCGGCCTCTGCTGTGCGCTGCTGGCCGTCGCGGTGGCCGCAGGCCTGCTGTGGGCAAGCCCGGCGGGGCGGATGGAGATGGGCGCGGGTGACGGCCAGCGCTCGTGGCAGCGCTACGAGGTGGGCGAATCGCCCGTCCTGACCCTCGATAATTTTTCCGGCAGTGTCAGCGTCCACGCCGGCGAGGAGGCGGGATCGAAATCGTGGCCCGCAAGCAGGCGCGGCGCGAGGGTGACCTGGAAAGGATTACGAGTCGACATAACCAGAACCCGTGATGGCCTGGCCGTCAAGACCGCGAAGCCGCCCGGCGTGGGCAACGCCGCGGTCGACTTATAGATCACAGCGCCCGCCGGCACGAGGCTGGATGCGCGCACCGGCTCGGGCAGCGTGCGGGTTGACGGCCTCCGCGGTGGGGTCAAGGCCCACAGCGGGTCTGGGAGCCTGGTGGTCGCCGGGGCGCTGGGTGGCGTCGAGGCGTTTACCGGCTCGGGCCGCATCGAGGTCCGGGGCGCGGGTGGAGGCACAAGGGTCGACAGCGGCTCGGGAAGCCTGCTGATCCATGACGTCGAGGGCGAGCTCCAGGCCCACACCGGTTCGGGCAGCATCGAGGCGCTTGGGGCCAGGGGCCCTGTCCGCCTGGACACTGGCAGTGGCAGCGTTCATTATGCGGGCTCGCCCCAGGGTGACAGTCGCTTCCAGAGCGGCAGCGGCGGCATCACCCTGGTCCTGCCGGCCGATTTAGACATGGCGCTTGATCTCCACACCGGCTCGGGGCGGGTTGAGGTCAGCCCCGGGCTTGGCGGGCAGATCACGGCCAGCAAGGGTGAGGTCAAGGGGGTCGTTGGCAGCGGGGAGGATGGTACTGTCTGGGCCAGAACCGGTTCGGGCAATGTACGAGTACAGGTAGCGCGCTAGAGCCTCAGATCAGGACAGGCAGTCCTACCGACGTACGACTACTCTTGCTAGAGAAGAACAATTGCCGAACTGGTGGCTCAGTTGGTGTGGCCAAGGGCTGCCAGTCCTGGCTGCATGTGGCTGAGGACTGCGTTCAAGTTGGGAAAAGTTCGAATTTGTCCCGGAAGGCCATATCCTTTTTGCGCTTGTGACGGTATGTATGATAAGTGCGAGACCTTTACAGGGATGCCTTTTGAACCGGGACATGCAACCTGGGGAGGTGCACAGAAATTTAACATATTTCGATGTAACTTTTGGTGATCGAGCGGGTTAGAAGTAGTAGGAAGTCCGGCGCTGTCCCTGGCGTCTCTTCCTACGGCCCAAAGGCTCCACCTTTCGCGGAGCTTGGGTGGACCGGCGACGACCGTCTACCTGAGCCCAGGGTCTGGCCCAAGACCTGGGGGGTGAGGCAGGAGTACTTTGTACGACCCGCACGGGGTGCCCCGACCTCGCGCAGCGTGGGGGCGTCAAAGTGGAGGAGTGGAAGATGAGTGCAATGGAGAACGTGAGTGTCTCCGGGGTCATCCTGCTTATGCACGGCTTGGTGACCTATGGTCCAGGGGATCTGGACATTGCCTGTGCCATGTCTGGCAAAGGCTATGACGCCGTCAAGTGGGCTGAGGGCCAGGGCATGCTCGCCGAGCTGGTGAGCTGCGACCTGCCCGAGGCAACGACCGTGACCGCTGCGGCCGCCTGGTACGACGAGGCGGCCAGCGCGGCAAAACAGGCGCTGGCCTCGGAGCCTGTGTTGCTGGCCAAACTTGGCTTGGTGTAGGCAGATCGACCTGGCGTTCGAGTATCAATAGAAGAATACCGGCATCGCCTGCTTTTGATCCCTGGAGTGGATCGGTTGCGGTGCTTTGGACCGTGGAATCACGCGAGACCCCGGACGGCTGGCGGCGCCGGGGTTTTTCTATTCCTGGGGTCCAGAGGCGCGCTGAAGCGCGCACTACGAACGGGGCTCTACTGGGCCGGCGGATCGTCAAAATTCGTAAGAGATCCAGAGGCGCGCTGAAGCGCGCACTACGAACGGGGCTCTACTGGCCGGCGGATCGTCAAAATTCGTAGGAGGTCCAGAGGCGCGCTGAAGCGCGCACTACGAACGGGGCTCTACTGGGCCGGCGGATCGTCAAAATTCGTAAGAGGTCCAGAGGCGCGCTGAAGCGCGCACTACGAACGGGGCTCTACTGGGCCGGCGGATCGTCAAAATTCGTAAGAGGTCCAGAGGCGCGCTGAAGCGCGCACTACGAACGGGGCTCTACTGGGCCGGCGGATCGTCAAAATTCGTAGGAGGTCCAGAGGCGCGCTGAAGCGCGCACTACGAACGGGGCTCTACTGGGCCGGCGGATCGTCAAAATTCATAAGAGGTCCAGAGGCGCGCTGAAGCGCGCACTACGAACGGGGCTCTACTGGGCCGGCGGATCGTCAAAATTCATAAGAGGTCCAGAGGCGCGCTGAAGCGCGCACTACGAACGGGGAGTAGCTGTACGTTTGCTGTGCTTGGCGGTGGGTGGTATACTGCGGCAGTTCGTTCCCGAATTGGAAAAAACGACCGGGCCGATGGGGTCTCTATGGAATATTTCCAAAAGCTGCGCCTGTTCAACCGCGACGTACGCCTCTTTCTACTCATGGCAGCGCTGGTGGCTTTTGCCTGGGATGGCATGCGCATTGTGCTGCTCAACCTCTACCTGCTGCGCCTGGGCTATGGGCCCGAGTTCATCGGTCTGATCACTGGAGCGGGGGCGCTGGCTTTTGCCCTTCTGTGCCCGGTGGCCGGCGCTTTGGGCACCCGGATGAGCAGCCGGCGCATGATTATCGCCGGAGTGGCCCTGATCGGCGCGGGTTTTGCGCTCCTGCCCATGGTCGAGTTCTTGCCAGAGTCGTGGTGGACAAGCTGGTTGCTGGTGACTACGACCATCACTTTTCTGGGCTTGGCCCTCTATTTTGTCAATGGCATGCCTTTTATGATGGGCGCCACCGGCCCGGAAGAGCGGAACTATGCCTTTTCCGCGCACGTGGCGCTGCTGCCGCTGGCAGGTTTCTTTGGGAGCCTGGTGGCTGGCATCCTGCCAGGCCTGATCGCGGGCTGGCTGGGCCTCACGCTGCAGCATCCGCTGGCCTACCGCATCCCGCTGTGGCTGGCCACTTTTGTGCTGGTCCCGGCCCTGCTGGCCATGGCGCCTACCCGCGAGGTCAGGCCCCAGGGTGCCCAGGCGCCGGCCACGGATGCGGGCCCCGCACCGGTCGCCCTGTTCCTGGCCATCGCCATGGCCATGGCCCTGCGCTTTGGGGGCCGGGGTTCGGTGATGGCCTTTTTCAACGTCTACCTGGACGACGCGCTGGGTGTTTCCACGATCTTGATCGGCACATTGTCCGCGGTGGGGCAGTTGATCTCGGTGCCGGCGGCACTCCTGACCCCTCTGGTTGCGGCCCGATGGGGCAACGCCCGGACCTATACCCTGACCACCCTGGCCACCGCGGCCCTGATGCTGCCGCTGGCGCTGGTGCCAACCATGGCCGCGGCCAGCATGAGCTATGTGACTTCGATGTTCATGTACTCCATGTCGGTTGGCCCCATCCGCGTCTTTAGCCAGGAGCTGGTGCGGCCCCACTGGCGGGCGGCCATGGCCGCGGCCTTTATGGGTGGTTCGGGACTGACCTACGCGGCGGTGGCCTATACCGGAGGGCACATGATTGCCGAGTGGGGCTATCAGGCCCTGTTCCTGCTGGGTGTGCTGTTGGTGGCCGCGGGCGCGGTCTATTACTGGGCCTACTTTCGGGTGCCGCGGGGGGAGATGGACGATAGATAAAGGTTGCTAACTTGGCTGTTCTGTGGACAAGATGGCATCTTTTCCTACGGGGACCTCAAGAAAGGGAGGAGAATGAGTCCATTCAGCCACCCCCCAGCCCAGACGCCGCACCCCGAGCCAGCATCAGGCGGTAGGTGGCCAGCATCTCGTCGTACGGCTGCTCGAATTCGATGGTGGTGAACCAGCCTGCCGGCCGCTGGCGGACCAGATCCAGGGGCATCAGGCCGTCCCAGGAATAGGCCAGTTGGGGGAATGCGCCGCGTCCCACGGTGCGGATGGCGGTCACGCCCCGCGCCCCACATGCCGCGGCAAAGTGCAGGAAACGATCCGTCAGCCCTTCGCCCTCCTGCCCGACGGCCACACTCAGCGATTGCAGGTTGGCGGCCGGCAGCAGCCGCAGGTAGTCGGTTCGGGCACCTCCATCAGGTCCGCCACCGGCCGGACGACGATCACGCGCCCCTCGCAGTCGTTGACCCACGCTGGAAACCGGCCGCATCCAGGGGCCGTGCATCGACGATGCACCACGAACTCGTCGTCATAGGTCGGACAGGACGTGCACCTGTCCCGTCTGTTCCAGCAGCCTTGTAGCGGTCGAAACGGTCGTGGAGTCCGCGGCGCGGCCAGGCCCCTCGGGGCAGAAAGACGGCCAGCAGCGCCAAGCTGATCAACCAGGCGCCGGCATAGTCCAGCGAGGCTGTGAGCTGCCCGATGAGCTCTTGCCGCCGGTCTCGACAAAGTGGATACGCGACGAGAGGCAGCCGTGCTGGTCCCAAAAGACCGAATCGAGCGCGGCCAGCAGGGCCACGACGTCGAGCAGGGGCGGGCCCTCCGGCTTCGATGAGCGCAGTCCCGGCGCCAGCATCTCGCGCCCGATGGCCGAAAAGCTGACCTTGTGGCCGTGGGCGTGAAAGCGCACCGGGCCCGGGCGGGCCGCGCTGCCGGATGGCGGCCATCCCTTGTATGGCTTGTCGATCTGGGCGATGGTCTCGTCGCTGGCGGCGGCGATGACCAGGTCGGCCTGGGCCAGCAGCTGGGGGGCTGGCAGCTGCTCCTGGACCGCCGCATCCTCGTAGTCCCAGATCAGCACGGCGATGGTGGACACCAGGTCGGGGTCCACGGCCTCCAGGGCGCCCAGGACCAGCGGCGCAAAGATCGGCTCGCGGCGCGAGTTCCTGACCACCACCACCGGCGGGGGCCGCCGGCCAGGGTGGTGGCCTGGGCCAGGAAGGCGATCAAGCAGGGCGGTACCCGGCACGTTGCCGGCCCCATAGCCCACCACCAGGTCCAGGGGCGATGGCGGGCCAAACAAGGGGCGGCCGCCACCGGGCAGGCGCGCCTGCAGGCGAGAGAACGCTGGCCGCGCCAAAGAAGCGCAGGCGACCGGACAGGCCCTCCCCGCCAGTGCTCGATGCCAGGTCGCCACCAGCGGCTGCCAGTCGGTGGCGACGCCTCAGGGTTGGAGACAGTTGGAAAGCGGCGGGGAACTGGTCCAGGGCCCACATGTCCAGCGCGCCCAGGGTCAGGCGGATCATCGCCTCGGAGTAGCCGGTGTAGCCGGGCAGGGCGGCCAGCGCCAGGGTGCGCAGCGGGTCGGCCGGATCGGCAAAGCGCCGGCCCACCAGGCTCCAGGGCCGCCGGAAGCGCTCCCAGTAGGCCTGTCCCCGCGGGGCTCGCTGCCGGTTCGTGCCAGTAGAGCGGCCAGCAGCTGATCCCACTGCTCCGGGCTGAGCACAGGCCAGCGAGCGGTGACGCGCCGTCGTCGCCCGGCTCGCAGGGGCGTCCGCGGGCAAAGGACAGGGTCGCGTACTCGGTGTCCGGGCGACAGCACCTGCTCCCGCACGCTTCTGGGGCAGCCAGAAACCGTCTATGGGCTCCATCAACCGATCTCCATTCTATACCTGCGCCGCGCAGCCGGCTTCGTCCAGCAGGTCGACCCGCTGGATCGACTCCCGGACGATGTAGGCCCCCATCTCGCCGCAGGGGCAGCGGAGGTCTTTGCCGGAGGCCGTAGCCTGGCGCCCGTCTCCCTGGATCAATCGGACCTGGTCGCGGTCCTGAAAAAGGCCGGGAACAGCCGCCCGCCGCCGTAGGGGTCAAAGAAGGCCAGCAGCCCGTGGCGTCCGGGGTCTTCCTGGAAGCGGTCGTCCTCGTCCAGGGTCCGGGCATAGATCCAGGGCGGGACGTGATAGTTGCCCTGCTGAGCACTGCATCGCCGCCCAGTTCCCCTCGGCCATGCCATAGCACGTCGCGGATGGGGATCTGGCTGCGGTGGCCCGTCGCCGTCCGCTATCTGCACCACGCGGGCCAGGTCGGCGCGGATCTGGGCCGGGCGTAAAGGGGTACAGTTCCTTGAGGCCGCCGCCCGTGCCCAGGAGGCTGCCGGGAGCCAGGCGCAGGATCGGCCCCGCTTCCTGGAGCGTCCTGGGCAATGGCGTGCAGTTGCACCCAGCCGCCAAAGAGGAGCACCTTTTCGCCGGCCGCCTCGGCCTTGTTCCAGCAGTTCGATCGGTCGTCTGGACCGCACGCGGGGTCACATAGTGGTTCTGCATCCAGTTCATAAAGGGATACCAGAACCGTCGCTCCACGATCCCTGCTCCAGCCAGGGCGGAAGGTACGCCCGGCGCGGATGCGGACCCGGTCCGGCTCGGCGGGAAAGGGGATGGTCAAAGTGGATGTGATCGTCGGCCAGGCCCAGGCGTCTGACGCTAAAGCTGGCCATGCGGGCCATGGCGATGCGCGTCTGGCGGGGCATGACAAAGATGGCGCGGTCGACGGACTCGAGCATGCCCAGGTAGCGCCGAAAGGCCAGGTAAAAGCTCTCCACGGTGAGTGTCCGTGCCGGCCTGGTCGCGGACCATGATGGTGGCCCGACCGGAGGTACCGCTGGAGGTGGATGCTCGCCAGGCCGAGATCGGCATAGATCGCTTCGATGTCCTGCAACAGCGTCTCCAGGGAGCGGTAGCGGGGCCGAAGGCGGCAAATCGCTCGCGGGGCAGGTCGACGGACAGTTGGTCGGCCAGCCAGTCGAGAAAGGCATGGGGTCGGTCCTGGGGAAAGGGCGTGCCCAGGATGTCGATGTAGGATTTGAAGGTCTGGGCCGTGGGCCGGACCAGCCGCGAGGGCAGGTCGGCCAGCTCTCCGGGGAGGGTTCCGTTGTGCCGGCGGTGAGGGGCAGGGTTTCGCCCACGCCGCGAGCGGCCACCGTCTGCCGGTAGGCGCGGTTGCGCGGCGTAGTGCCAGGCATGGCTGCGGCGATGGCCTCCAGCAGAAGGGCCTCCCGCTGGGCGGGAGCGATGGCCCAGAAGCTGGCCAGTTGGTGGTCGAGTACGGGGTTGTCGTCCGTCATGATGTGTTGTACCCTCGCCAAGGATGAGCAGGGTGGGCGGCAGGTCGCCGTGGATATGATTATGAGGCGATGCCCGGTTGAGGTTTGCCGGCCAGCCCATTGCCGAGTCCGATGGTCTTTTGTTTGCTGGGGATTATAACACCGGGGTGGGGAAATGGCAAACGGCCTATCTTGCCTCTTGAATCGACACGTGGTCAATGTGCAGGCCTGTCCAGTTCAAGTCTACGGCCGGGTTGCTCGGATCCTGTACGATGGGATTGCCGAACCACAGGGCGCTGGGCCGCACGTTGGTGGGCGGCGACTGGTACACCTGTTGGCCGTCTATCCAGACCTGATAGGCGCCGCCCGTGTAGCGGAGCTGGCCGTTGTGCTGGCCCTCGTCGGTCCCACCGTGCTGGTAAATCAAGTGCTCCGGCAGCGCCGGACCCCCGTACATCGCCGCCAGGCCCAGGCCCTTGTCCTGCCAGATGGCAAAGAGGACGGCGCCGGGCTCGTTTTTGGGGTCGTTGGCGGTACCATTGGCCGGCAGCCTGCCGCCCACGACGATGCCGGTGCCGGACCAGGTGGGCTGGCTGTAGGAGAAGCCAAAGCGGACGGTAAAATCACCCTGCTGGGGAAAGGGATTGCCCCGGGCGTGGACGTAGGGAAACTGGGTGCTGCCTGGCGACGTGGTCAGGTGCAGCTTGCCGTTGCCCGTTCGCACCGTGCCGCCATTGGGGTACGCTTGCCAGACTGCACTGTTCAGGCTGGAACCATTGAACTGATCGTCCAGGTAGACGTGGGGCGCCGGGATGGGGGTATCGGTCGGAGGGGCCGTCGGCGGCCGGGGCGTGTCGGTCGGGATGGCCGTTGGCGCCGGCGGGGTATCGGCCGGCACGGTCGTCGGTGGTTGGGGTGTGTCCGCCCTCGGCAGCGGTGTGTCGGGCGCCGGCTCCAGCGTGTTCGTTGCCCGCACTGTCGCTGGTGATGCCGGGGAGGCGGCCGGTGGCAGGGTCGCATCGGTTGGGCTTGACAGAGTTGTCGCCTGGGGCGTCTCAGGCGGAAACGGCGTATCGATGGCCTGGGTTGGCAGCGGTGCGGGTTCCGTCGCCAGAGCGATCAGGCTTGGTTCAGGAGTGGCTGTCTGCCTGCCGCCATCCCCTCCGCCCAGGGCCGCCAGCAGGCCGGCCACGGTCACGAACAGGACGATGACGGCCGCGGCCAGCAGTGGCCAGAAGAGAGGGGGCAGGCCGCTGCGTTTCTCAGGGGAACCAGGTGCGGTTGGTCTGGTGCCAGGTGGGACGAGCACGGTCTCGGACATGGGCGGTGGTGTGGCTGGCCCTGCCACCTGTACCTGCTGGAGCAGCGCGGCTCGAAGTTGGTCCGCGCCGCCAAAGCGGTCCTCCCGGCGTTTGGCCAATGCCTTCATCACGATGGCATCCAGCCAGGGCGGCACGCCTGGGTTGAGGGTACTGGGCGGCTGGGGCTGCAGGTTGTAGATGCGGTAGACATTGTCCGCCTGGGCCCGGGGGGTATCCTGCTGGTCAAAGTTCAGGTAGGTCTGGCCCGTGAGCGCCCGGTACAGTACCGCGCCCAGGGCATAGACGTCCACCCGGGGGTCATCGCGGACGCCCTCGGTCTGCTCCGGAGACATGTAGGGCAGTGTGCCGGCCACGAAGCCAGCCGGCGTCGCCCAGCTACGGCTCAGCATCTGGTCCGAGACGTGAGGGGACCCTATGCTGGATATCATACCATCGACTGTACAGGACGTCAATTGGTTCCGGGTCCGGCAGGCTGGTCTGATTTCAGCGCATGTCGCACTTCCGGATGCGGTCCCCGGTCGGTGTCAAGCGCGCAGGCATAAATCTCCCGCGCTACGGAGCGACGCCCCGCGAACGGGGCCACCTGATACTGGTCGCCAGTACCCTGAAGCCCGATTCATCGGGCGTTGCTGCGTAGGCCGGACACTTTATGTCCGGCCGGTCTGTGACCAGCGCGTGTTTGCTCAATGGGGGGAGGCTGGCCGCAGAGTAGACCGCGCGGGCATGAATTGCCCGCGCTACGTAGCGACGCCCCGTGAACGGGGCTTTCGGAATCCCGTGAGCGGCATCGCCAAGCCCGATTCATCGGGCGTTGCTGCGTAGGCCGGCCGGTCTGTGACCAGCGCGTGTTTGCTCAATGGAGGGAGGCTGGCCGCAGAGTAGACCGCGCGGGCATGAATTGCCCGCGCTACGTAGCGACGCCCCGTGAACGGGGCTTTCGGAATCCCGTGAGCGGCATCGCCAAGCCCGATTCATCGGGCGTTGCTGCGTAGGCCGGACACTTTATGTCCGGCCGGTCTGGGGCCAGCGCGTGTTTGCTCAATGGGGGGAGGCTGGCCGCAGAGTAGACCGCGCGGGCATGAATTGCCCGCGCTACGTAGCGACGCCCCGTGAACGGGGCTTTCGGAATCCCGTGAGCGGCATCGCCAAGCCCGATTCATCGGGCGTTGCTGCGTAGGCCGGACGCTTTATGTCCGGCCGGTCTGTGACCAGCGCGTGTTTGCTCAATGGGGGGAGGCTGGCCGCAGAGTAGACCGCGCGGGCATGAATTGCCCGCGCTACGTAGCGACGCCCCGTGAACGGGGCTTTCGGAATCCCGTGAGCGGCATCGCCAAGCCCGATTCATCGGGCGTTGCTGCGTAGGCCGGCCGGTCTGTGACCAGCGCGTGTTTGCTCAATGGGGGGAGGCTGGCCGCAGAGTAGACCGCGCGGGCATGAATTGCCCGCGCTACGTAGCGACGCCCCGTGAACGGGGCTTTCGGAATCCCGTGAGCGGCATCGCCAAGCCCGATTCATCGGGCGTTGCTGCGTAGGCCGGACACTTTATGTCCGGCCGGTCTGGGGCCAGCGCGTGTTTGCTCAATGGGGGGAGGCTGGCCGCAGAGTAGACCGCGCGGGCATGAATTGCCCGCGCTACGTAGCGACGCCCCGTGAACGGGGCTTTCGGAATCCCGTGAGCGGCATCGCCAAGCCCGATTCATCGGGCGTTGCTGCGTAGGCCGGACACTTTATGTCCGGCCGGTCTGTGACCAGCGCGTGTTTGCTCAATGGGGGGAGGCTGGCCGCAGAGTAGACCGCGCGGGCATGAATTGCCCGCGCTACGTAGCGACGCCCCGTGAACGGGGCTTTCGGAATCCCGTGAGCGGCATCGCCAAGCCCGATTCATCGGGCGTTGCTGCGTAGGCCGGACACTTTATGTCCGGCCGGTCTGGGACCAGCGCGTGTTTGCTCAATGGGGGGAGGCTGGCCGGCGAGCAGTTCCTCATCCCATCCTCATTAACTCTTCCCGCCAGCCGACCTCGTCCAGCGCGTAGGCGGCTTGCCCCTCCCGCAGTATGCCTGGCCCAACGTTGTCACTAGCCATGCGCTCCAACATGGGGATCTCTGTTCCATCTGCATGGTGTGTCTTCTGACGATCCACGTACCCGGCAAAGTTGGGCAGACGCTTGGCATCGAAGGAAAAGGCGCCGTATTCGTCCTGCCACTCAAAGTGTACGTCGCTCACACTGGATTGATTCAGTCGGGTGGACGCTACCCCCTTGATCTGTCCCACGAACTTGGCCACGGCGATGGCCGGCGGGATGGCCACTACCATATGCACGTGGTCGACAGTGCCGCCGATGGTGTAGACTACCCCCTTGAGGCCGGTGGCCTTGCCCGTCAGGTAGCCATAAATCTCCTTCTCAACCCGAGGGACGAGCAAGGGGTCCCGGTTCTTTGTGGACCAGACAAGGTGGTAGAAAAGCTGCCAATAGGGCATTGCACTCCCTCCTTCTTTGCTGGGCTTTTCCCGGGTGGACGGTCCGCAGCTACGGGGCTGCAAAGAGGCCACGCTCAGTGTGACGGCGTACCTGGATGTCAACCGCGCGGGCATGAATTGCCCGCGCTACGTAGCGACGCCCCGTGAACGGGGCTTTCGGAATTCCGTCAGCAGCATCTGCAAGCCCGATTTCATCAGGCTCTGCTGCGTAGGCCAGACACTTTATGTCTGGCCGGTCTGAGGCCAGCGCGTATCTGCCCAATGGGGCAACTTGACCGCCGAGTAGACCGCGCGGGCATGAATTGCCCACGCTACGGAGCGACGCCCCAATAGAACGGCCATAGCTCCGACTCTACAAGTGTGACTGGCTTCCTGTTCGAAGCACCATCCCACGTGATCAACGCGACGTTCCACCAGACCGATTCACCGCGCTTGGTGGGCCCGTCCAGCCAGGTGTTCCAGTCTGTAGTGTCCATCATGAGTGCGTCGATATCCAGAGCTATGTATGTGTCCTTGACGGGTGCGCTCACTCCTCGATACTCGGCCGTAGTCACGGGCTCCTTGCGGATGCGCACCTCGAAGAACTGGTCAGGTTCAAGGATCCCCTTGCTCTGCCAGACGAATTGACTCTTCCTGGTCCAAGTGGCACCATAGGCAGGCGCAAGCAACTGTGGCACTGGCATCGGTTTGGGCATCGCCGTTGCCCTAGGTTTCGGCCTCTCCGTCGGTGCTACAGTCGGAGCCGCCGTATTCGTAGGCGTCAGGGTCGCCGTTGCAGTCGGCAACGGTGTATCCGTCGGTGCCAACGTCACTGTCTCCGTTGGCAGTGGTGTCGCAGTCGGCTCCGGCGTCATCGTAGGTGTATCGCTGGCCGTCGCCGTCGGCAGCGGCGTCGAGGTCTGCTCGATGACTACGATCTGCGTCTGCACCAGGGCCACCAGCTCCGCCGTCGGCGTGGCCTCCCCACAGCCGCCATCCCCACCGAGTAGCACGACGCCCAGCACGGACGCCAGCAGCACCGCGGCCACGCCAACCGCCGGCCAGAACCAGCCCGGCCGCGGCGACCACTGCGTGGCTGCGGGCTCGGGCCGGGGA
Source organism: uncultured Chloroflexia bacterium (assembly GCA_963700285.1). Taxonomy (GTDB): domain Bacteria; phylum Chloroflexota; class Anaerolineae; order JAAYZQ01; family JAAYZQ01; genus CAWANP01. The sequence continues at coordinate 120,258 of CAVOXA010000022.1, forward strand.
CCAGCCGCCACGGGCACCGTTTTGATCACCGTCGGCGCCGACGACGGGGCACCCGCCTCCTGCTGCAGCAACGCCGCCCGCAGTTGCGCCACGCCGCCGTAGCGTGCCTCCGGATTCTTGGCCAGCGCCCTGAGCACAACGCCGTCCAGCCAGGCCGGGACCTGGGGATTGTAGGCGCTGGGGGGGGCCAGGCTGTTGGCGTCGGATGCGGTAGACATTGTCGGCCTGGGTGGCCGGGGTCTCGCGCTGGTCAAAGTCGAGGTAGGTGCGGCCGGTGAGCATGCGGTAGAGGACGGCGCCGGTGGCATAGACATCGACGCGGGGGTCGTCGCGCACACCTTCGGCCTGCTCGGGGGACATGTAGGGCAGGGTGCCGGCGACAAAGCCAGCGGGGGTCATCCAGGTGCGGGATAGCATCTCTTCGGAGACGTGGGCGATGCCGAAATCGGCGACCTTGGCCGAATTCTGGGCAGAGAGGAGGATGTTGGCCGGCTTGAGGTCGCAGTGGACGACGCCCTGGTCGTGGGCGCATTGCAGGCCGGCGCAGACCTGGGCGGTGATGCGCACCGCGTCATCGACGGGCATGGGGGCCTGCTGGCGCAGGTGGTCCTCGAGAGAGCCGCCGGGCATGAACTCCATGACGATGTAGTAGTTGTCGCCCTGTTGAAAGACGTTGTGGGTGCGAACGATCTGGCTGTGGGTGAGGCGCATGGTGGCCTTGGCCTCGGCCAGGAAGCGCTTGAGCATGGCGTCATTGCCGACGAGAGCCGGGATGAGCTCCTTGATGGCGACGTCCTCGCTGAGGAGGGTGTCCTGGGCCAGATAGACAAAGCCAAAGCCGCCGTGGCCCAGTTGGCGTAGAATGCGGTATTGGTCGTTGAGGAGGGAATCGCCGGGTTTCAGCGCCATTGGTGTCTCCTTGTGGCTCCGTGGGCGCCAACTGCTGGTGCGGTCCATCGCTGCGGATGGCTTTGCAGCACTGCTTCCACATCCGCTGAAGTACATCCGAGCCAGACCGCGCAGCCTGCGCTGACAGTATACCACCACTTGGAGGAATACACAAACCTCTGCGCGAGTGACTCGGGTCTTGGTTGGACCTAGCACGGTCTGGCATGGGTACCAGCCCTACCGGTAGCTGCAGCCTTCCGCAGGCATCTATCGCACAGGCTGCCCGCGTACCGAATCAACGCCCCGTGAACGGGGTCTTCTTGCTGACTCGCCGTTTTCCGCATGGACGGAGGATGGGGGACTTGTGATCGGTCGTCTCTTATCCCATGGACCGGTGTGGACTCCATGCGCTTGGGCCACGCGCAACAGCCCCACCCCCAGACCAAGAGGCCAGGGGGTGGGGCTGTTTGCTTTGCCAGGCGTCGGGCGCCTGGCGCTCCTCGTTAGGCGGCCTGGATGGCGATCTTGCGCTTTTGGGCCTCGGTGAACTTGGGCAGGTACAGCTCAAGCACGCCGTCCTTGACGGTGGCCTCAATGCCATCCCTGTCGATTTGGTTGGAGACGGTAAAGGCTCGCACAAAGTCGCCGACCTCGTACTCGGCGAAGGCCAGCGTGTAGCCCTCGGGCTGCATCGGTTCGACGTAGCCGTTGATGGTCAGCACGTTTTCCTCCAGCGTAATATCGATTGAATCCGCGTCAACGCCGGGCAGGTCGGCGACGACCACGATGGCCTCATCGGTTTCGTAGATGTCCGCGCGGGGCACAAAGGCCAATGCATCGCGCGTGCGCTCGGCTCCCGACTCGACAAGCTGTTGCTTCTCGCTGTCCAGCACTTCCAGGGCCTGATCTTCTGACATGATATTTCCCTCCATTATCCTCGGTTGAACTCGCTAAGCCGCCTTGACGGTAATTTTCCGGGGCATGTCTGCCTCGGCTCGAGGCAAGACGACGTTCAACATGCCGTTCTCGAGCGTGGCTTCCACCGCATCCGCGTCTACCTGAAAGGGCAGGCGAAAGGTCCGGCTGAAGGAACCGCAGCGGCGCTCGCGCCGGTGATAGGTCACGCCTTCCTCCGGCTCATTCTGCTGCCGGCTGCCCCGCAGCGTCAACAGTTCGTTCTCGACCGAGATGTCGATGTCCTCGGCCTTGACGCCCGGCAGCTCGGCGGTGAGGATGGCGCTGTTCTCGCCGGTCCAGACATTCATGGCCGGGTACTCGGGCGCCACAGCCCATCTACTTCGCCGGGGCACATCGCCGTAGACACTTTCCATCTCGCGGCGCAGCCGTTCCACATCGCGCCAGGGTGATCTCCATCCACGATACGGTTGTCTTAACATGATATTTCCTCCTTATCTTGCTCGTTCTCTATTGGCTTCCTTGGCCGGTTACCGGGCCAGCCTTGATCCGCTATCAGAACGACCTTGGCTGTCCCCTTGTTCATTGGATAGTTTAGCGAAGCCATGTTAGAAAGACGTTTGAGCAACGTTAGAAGATTGTTAGACTTGTCTGATTTCTGTTAGAGATTTGTGCTCTATGGAAAGTCGCGGGCGATGCGCGGCATTGGTTGCATCGAGAATGTTCTCTACCCAGGTCTTCGGCGGTGAGCCCAGAGTGAGGGGATTGGCCACGTGGGCAGGTTGGAATCCCCCAGGTGGCCAATGCGTGGGGATGGGCAATGGGGTATAATTGGGGTGGATGGCTGAATGGGGACGGTGGACCACAGACGATGGACCATAGACGGCGGACGACGTCAGATTCCTGGGAGGAATGGGTCGAGGTTGCCGGGCAGGATGGTGATAGAATTTGGGAAAGCATACGCAGTAGCTAATACGCAAGACGCAGCACGTACCACGTTTGACAGAGGAGTCAACATGTACGCAGTAGACGTTTCTCACCTGGCCAAGCGCTTTGGCGACACCCAGGCCGTGGCCGACGTGTCTTTTGCCGTCGAGCGGGGCGAGGTGTTTGGCCTGCTGGGGCCCAACGGCGCCGGCAAGACGACGACCATCCGCCTGATCCTGGACATATTCAAGCCCGACGGCGGCGCGGTATCGATCCTGGGCGGGCCGATGACCGAGGAAAAGAAGGACCACATCGGCTACATGCCCGAGGAGCGGGGCTTGTACCAGGACGCGCCCCTGGAGAACTGTCTGGTCTACCTGGCCACGCTCAAGGGGTTGTCCCAGGCGGAGGCCCGAGAGCGCCTGGCGCCCTACCTGGCGCGTTTTGACCTGGCGCAGCACAAGCGCAAGAAGGTCAAAGAGCTGAGCCGGGGCATGCAGCAGAAGGCCCAGATCATCAGCACCGTGCTGCATGGCCCCGAGCTGGTGATCGTCGACGAACCTTTCAGCGGGCTGGACCCGGTGAACACCCAATTGGCCAGGGAGCTGATGCGCGAGCTGCGGGCCCAGGGCGTGACCATCATCATGTCCACCCACATGCTGCACCAGGTGGAGGAGCTGTGCGACCGGATCGCGCTCATCGACAACGGGCGCAACGTGCTCTATGGCGAACTGGCCCAGATCCGGCGCGACCACTCGGGACACGCGCTGCTGGTGCGGGTGGCGGGCGACCTGCCGCCGCTGGCTGGTGTGGAGACCGTGACCCCGCGCAACGGCAGCCTGTACCTGACGCTGGCGGCCGATGCCCGGCCCCAGGAGATCCTGGGGCAGCTCCTGGCCCACACCACCGTCGAGCAGTTCGAGATCGCGGTGCCGACGCTGGATGAGATATTCATTCGCACCGTCGGTCTGCCTCAGACCTCCGAGGTCGGGGAAGACCTCGGAAGAGCATGACGGGAGGCACCATGTCTAAAATATGGCTGATTGCCCGCCATCACTTTCGCCAGGAGACGGGAAAGCGGACTTTTCTGCTGGTGCTGTTCAGCCTGCCGCTGTTCCTGGCCCTGACCATAGGCATGGGCTTTCTGTTCTCCAGACTGGAGCGGGAGCAGGTGGTGCTGGGTTACGTGGACCAGGCCGGACTGCTGGCGCAGATTCCGCCGGCTGAGTCCGATGACGAGGTCCGGCTGGTGCCCTACGACGGGCGTGAAGAGGCCCGCGAGGCCCTGGAGGCCGGGCAGATCGGCGCTTTCTATGTGCTGCCTCCGGATTTTGGGGGCCAGGCCGAGCTGGTTTATTACGAAGCGCCGCCCAACGCGGCCGTACGCCGTTTTGAGGATGCCGTGAGGCTGAACCTGCTGGTCGGGCAGTCACCAGAGGTGGCGGCGCGGCTGATGTCCCGTCCCAGGGTGACCGTCCGGGCAGTGGAGGCCAACCGCGAGTACGCCGGCGGGGGTCCCAACGCCGGGGATTTTGTGCCCCTGGTGGCCGCGGCCATTTTTAGTTTCCTGGTACTGACGACGTCGGGCTACATGATGGCTGTGGTCGTGACAGAAAAGGAAAACAGGACCATGGAGGTGGTGATTACCTCGGTGTCGCCGGGCCAGATGATGGCCGGCAAGCTGCTGGGCGCCCTGGGCATCGCCGCCCTGCAACTGGCGGTGTGGCTGGCCTTTCTGGTCCTGGCGCTGCTGCTGGGCCGGGTTATCCTTCACCTGGACTGGCTGCAAGGCGTGGCCGCAAGCTGGCGCAGCGTGCTTTCCATCGTGATCGTGGCCATTCCCTTTTACTTTTGCATCGCCGCGCTGATGACGCTGGTGGGCACCATGCTGTCCGACAGCCAGGAGGCCAACCAGGCCGGCGGGCTCTTTTTCATCCCGCTCTTCCTGCCCTTCTACCTGATCCTGCCGCTGGCCGCGAACCCCAACGGGCCGCTGGCGCTGGCGCTGAGCCTTTTCCCGGTGACGTCGGTGATGACCCTGGCCATACGCAGCCTGTTCATCGAGATCCCGGCCTGGCAGGTAGCGGCCGCGGCAGGCATCGCCCTGGCCTGCGGCGCGGTTCTGGTGTGGCTGACGGGTAAGGCGCTGCGCATGGGCATGTTACGCTACGGCAAGCGACTCAGGCTGCGCGAGCTCTTGGGGCGTACCGCTGTGGCTTGAGGCGCCACTCGCTCAATTGCTCTTGCTGAACCACAGTCAACCGGCGGACTGTGGTCCGCCGGAAGCGAGCTATCATGCGAGCAAGCTATCATGCAAGCGAGCTATGAATCAATTGCTCCTGCTGGACCACAGTCCAGCAGGTCGTCTGACGGAAGTTGGCTGTGTACGTGGAGGACCGATGAAAAAGACATGGTTGGTGATGTGGCACGAGATCCGGGCCACACTGCGGCGAAAAACCTTTCTGATCCTGGCCCTGGGATTGCCGGTGGGGCTGGCCGTCGTGGCCTTGGTGATGATGGCCATCAACCGGGACGCGGCGCCGGCGACGGACGCCCTGGCCGGGATGGCCGACGCCGCCAGCGCCGGGCAGGCGGCCGAGGGTTACGTCGATGAGGGCAACTTGATCCGGGTCCTGCCACCCGATATCCCCCCGGGCCGGCTCAGCGAATACGCGGACGAGGCCGCGGCGCTGGCGGGGTTGGAGGCGGGCGAGATCGAGGGCTACTATGTCCTTCCGGCCGGCTATCTGCAGAGCGGCGAAATCACCTACGTGCGGCAGGAGTACAACCCGCTGGCGGGCGGGGCCGGCGGCCAGGCGTTCGAGTGGGTGCTGGTCTACAACCTGGCCGGCGATGACGAGCTGGCCGCCCGGATCCGCCAGCCCCTGGACGTCAAGGTGACGGCGCTGGCTCCCGTCGATCCGGAGGCGGCGGAGGACAACTGGTTCGTCGCGCTCTTCCCGACCATGATGGCCCTGATCCTGTACATGGCCATCCTGATCCCCTCCAGCACGCTGATCAGCGCCGTGACGGATGAGAAAAAGAACCGCGTCATGGAGGTGTTGCTCTCATCGCTGTCGTCGCTGCAGATCGTCAGCGGCAAGGTCCTGGCCCTGGGGCTGCTGGGCTTGCTGCAGTTGGGCCTGTGGGTGGGCGTCCTGGTCCTGGTGATGCGTTTTGGCGGGCGTCCTCTCGACATCCCGCCCGGCACCGATGTGCCCACCGGACTGTTGGCCTGGGCCTTTGTCTATGGCCTGCTGGGCTATGCCATCTATGGCGCTCAGATGGCCGGCGTCGGGGCGCTGGCGCCCGACGTCAAGGACAGCCGCAGCGTCACCTTTGTGGTCATGGCGCCGCTCATCGTCGTCTATATGTTCCTGGTGGTCATTGTGATGGCGCCCGACGGCCCGGTGGCCCTGTTCATGAGCTTCTTCCCCCTGACTTCGCCGGTGGCCATGATCGCCCGCATGACGCAGATCGACGTGCCCCTGTGGCAGGCGCTGCTGGCCGCGGTCCTGCAACTGCTGACCGCCATCCTGATCGTGCGCCTGGCGGCCCGTCTCTTCCGGGCCCAGTACCTGCTGTCGGGCCGGGCTTTTTCGGTGGTGGGTTTCTATCGGACGCTGCTGGGGAGGGCGTAGAGGGGCTGTACCTCCCCATAATTGGCCAACTCAAAAGACTTCCGAGGTTGCGGAAAACCCCGGAAGCCTTGCCGTTTGAGCGGGCTTGACTCCCTGCTAGACCTGACAGGTCTGCCTTGGACCTGTCAGGTCTGTCTTTTTTGGTGCCGCGAACGACTCAAGTAGGGGCTGTACCAAACCTCGGGGGTCGAAGCCAGACCCCCGAGGTCAAGTTCCGGACGCGCGAACCTCCCAGCCAGTGTCAGGTTGCCGGGAGGATCGGGTCGCCAATTGCCTGGCGTTTTGTGCTATGATGCGCTTGAGACAGTGGATGACAAAGGGCCGGCATTCGCCGGCGGCGCAGAGCCTGCCCAAGATAGGCCATCTGACCAACAAAAGATTGGCCGGATGGCGGATGCCGTCCTGCAACATTCGTGCTAGACTGGGTTAGACTTGGCGGGGCCCGTCAGGTCTAGCGGCGTGCTGGGGGGAGACTTTCGGGCTGCGATCGGGTTCGGGGGCTCACGGGCTGCCGGACCCGGGCGGAAGGGTTCGGGTTCCGAGAGCGTACCTGAGTAGGCCCGGCAGCAGCCGCGGCGGACCAGCGGGCAGCCCGGGCCTGAAGGGAGCCAGCAACATGCGAACGGGTGCAGAGGACCAGGAAAAGGAGAGCGGCATCGGGACCAGGATCCTCCTTGGGGCTGCCCGGGGACTGATCCTTGGTACAGCGCTGGGCGTGGCGCTGGGCGGCGTGCTGGACAGCATGGCCCTGGGTATGGCCGCCGGCGCGGGCGTCGGGATCACCATCGGACTCGCGCTTACCTTCGGGCTGGACCGCCAGTGACTGCTGGCGCCTTGCTGGTCTCTGCTCTCCCCCTGCTCGCAACCGGTCCGTGACCGGTTGCACGGTCATGGTACAGCCAGAAAGCGCTTGGTCAGGGAGCATGCCTGAGCGGGCAGAAGCCCTGGTTCTCTTGCGTAAGAGGTCGCAACACTGGGAGGCAAGATTGGACCGAGAAAAGCATGATATGGAGCGTGGGAACGGAAACCGGATGTCCATTGGCATCTCTATGGGCATACCCATCGGGGTTGTCCTGGGCATCTTTTTTGGTGCCGCCATGGACAGCCCGGGCCAGGGTCATGCCATTGGCATCGCAGTAGGTCTGGCGATTGGCACTGCTATTGGCGCAGCGCTGGAAAGCCGAAAGAGAGGATAGGTGAGGCGTAAGGTGAAGAACGTAATCGTGGTACTCTGTGTACTGGTTCTAGTGGTCGCAGCCTGCGGCCCGTCGGGCGGGGACGAGAGCCCATCGCCGGCCGTCGAACCGGCGACTGAGGCGGCGAAAGTGCCGGTCCCGGCGACCGCCGAACCGGCCGTGGAAGGGGAGCGAACCACCGTTCGCTTTGCGATCACGGATTGGGATCGCCCCCTGTACGAGAGCCTGATCGAAGCCTTTGAAGAGGAAAACCCCGACCTGCACGTGCAGGTGGTGTCGGCCAACGAGGTACTGGAACTGGGCCCCATTGGCCAGATCGACATACCCGAGGACGCGGACCAGCGCCTGGTGGCCGCCGCCGACGTGGTCGAGGTGAACGTCACGCGCGAGGCCGTGGACCAGGGCCTGATCCGGGATCTTTCGCCGTTCCTCGACATCGATCCCGGCTCTCAGGCCAGTGACTTTTATCCCGGCGCGCTGGAGCGGGTCCAGTGGGCCGGTGGCACCTGGGCGCTGCCGATGACGCTCAACTACCGTCTCATCTTTTTCGACAAGGATGCTTTTGACGCGGCGGGCGTGCCCTATCCCGAAGCGGGCTGGTCGTGGGACGACCTGCAGGCCAAGGCCGAGGCGCTGACCGTGGGCGAGGGCGACGGGGTTGAGCGCTGGGGTTTCGTCCCCGGTGGGCTGGCCCACTGGATCATCCGCAGTCTGGCGGGCCCGCTGGCCGACGATGATGCCGAGCCGCCGCTCCCCCGTTTCGATGAGCCTGGCGTGATCGAGGCGGTGGATTGGTACGCCGACCTGCACCGCGAGGCGCAGGCGATGCCCTTCTTTGAGGCGGAGGAGGATGGGGACGGCGGGCTGCAGCTTTCGGAGCAGCAGGCCCTGATCGACAAGGGGCAGGCCGCCATGTGGGCCGAGACGGACCTGTCCTGGTGGCTGCGGTCGCAGCAACTCAACGTGGGTGTCGTGCCCTTCCCGTCCGGCACGCCGGAGGAAGCGACGACGCCCGTTTCGGCCAGCAGTCTGGCCATGAGCGCGGGGACGCAGCAACCGCAAGCGGCCTGGCGCTGGATGGAATACCTCAGCCGCCAGTCGCCACCCGGCCTGGCCCTTGGGATCAAGTTCCTGCCCGCCCGCCGGTCGACGGCGACGGCGAGCGGCTTCTGGGATGACCTGGATGCCGAGTATGCGGAGGCCCTGCGTTACGCCATCGACCACAGCTACACCATGACCCCGCCCGTGGCCTACGATGCCTTTGAGGAGGCGCTGGTGGCCGTCCTCAGCGGCGAGCAGCCGGCCGACGCAGCGCTGGCCGCGGCCCAGGAACGGGCCGAGACCGAGATCCTGGGTGCGACCACAGCCGGGACCACGCCTGTGCCTACCTTTGTCGTCGCCCCCGCCGAGGAAGAACCGCAAGCCGAAGGGGCCATGACCGTCACCTTTGTGCCTGGCCTGGGCTCGTTTAACCTGGAGCCCTACCGCGCTCTGGCCGATCAGTTTCACGGCGAGCATCCTGACATCGTCGTGGAGGTCAAGACCCTCGATTTCGCCGGGGGCGCGCCGGGCCTGAAGCGTATGGCCGCCAGCAGCGACTGCTTCGAGTGGTTCCCCAGCTTTGCCGATCCCGAGAACCGGGAAGCGATCCTGAACCTCAGCCCCCTGGCCGACGCCGATCCCGCCTTCACGACGGAGGACTATTATCCCGCGGTGCTGGAAGAGTTCACCTGGGAGGGGCAGCTCTGGGGCCTGCCGTCCGACATCACGCCCTTTGTCATCGAATACAACAAGGCGCTTTTCGAAGCCGAGGGCGTTGAGGAGCCGGCGGCCGGCTGGACCTGGGACGACTTTTTGGCCGCGGCCGTGGCGCTGACCGGAGAAGAAGGGGAGAGCCAGCAGTACGGCTTTGTGGCCCAGGTCTACGAGCTCAACGACCTGCTGCTCATCGCCGAGCGGCTGGGGGCCAAGCTGCTGGATGACTCGGTTGATCCGCCCACCTTCTCCTTCACCGACCCGGAGACCGTCAAGGCCGTGCGCTGGTACGCGGCCCTGACCACCGAACACGGCGTCAAGCCGGTCTTTGTCACCGATCTGACCAACCTGCTGGGGGCCAGCTCGGCCTATATGGAGCGGCAGGGCCTCATCGACGAGGGGCTGGCGGGGATGTGGACCTCGTCGGTGGACTCGGTCCTTCTCTTTGGCGTGCGCAAGGACCCCAACGTGGGCGCGGTGCCCCTGCCCGCCCGGGCTGACGGCGGGGGCAGCGGCAGTTACCTCGCGGCCAGCGGTTACTTTATCTCGGCCGGCACGGAGGGCCGCGAGGCGTGCTGGCAGTGGATCACCTACCTCAACGGGCAGCCCGGCGCCGTGCTGGGCCTTCCCGCCCGGCGCTCGCTGGCCGAGTCCGACGCCTTCCGGAATCAGGTGGGTCGCGGACCGGGCCGACGCCTTCCTGGCCGCCATCGGCGACGCCAGGCAGCCGTCGGCCTTCCAGGCCCTCAACCAGGAACCGTGGCTGGGCACCGCCATGCTCTGGTTGGGGCAGGCCTTCGGCCAGATCGTCGAGGGCGAGGCCAGTGTGGAGGATGCGCTGGACGGGGCGCAGAGGCTGGCCGAGGACTATCGGGCTTGCCTGATCGGCAAGGACGACTTTTCCGAGCAATCCGCCCGCTCCTGCGCCCAGGAGATGGATCCCTCTCTGCCTGACTTCCTGTTCGCCACAGGTGAGTAGCCCTCACAATCCGGACCTGCCAGGTTTTCCGAAACCTGGCAGGTCTGCTGCGGGCAATACGAGACAGCGCTTCTCCTACTTCCTTGCCGTGGGGCGCTAAATAACCTCAATGGGGATATAGGGCTCGCGCCAGTCCTTCCAACAGCCCACGAGCCGGCAGCCTGTTTCGGTGACAAGGACAGTGTCTTTGGAACAGAGCAGTTCTCCGTCCGGCCCGCGGACCCACGGCGTGAGGACCAGGACCATGCCCGGCTTGAGTTCGGTGTGATCGTCAGCGGCCAGGTAGGGCGCCTCGTCTGTGGCGACGCCGATGCCGTGGCCCGCGCCAAGCTGGCTGACAGAATCAATACCGCCCGCCTTGGCCGCGTCCAGCGCGGCGCGAAAGACCGTGCTGCACAACACGCCAGGCTTGATGCTCCCCAGGAGGGCGTCCCTGAGGGTCACCAGTTCCTCGCAGGCCGCTGCCTGCTCCGGCGTGGGCTGGCCCATGACCAGGATTCTGCCGGCATCGGACCAATAGCCGTCGCGGGTAGCCCGCATGCCCAGCCGTACCATCTGGCCCGGCGCCAGCTTTTCGGTGCTGCTGTAGCCATGGTTCAAGCCGTGGAGGGGACACAGGGGCCACAGCTTCCGGGCCGCCGGTCCCCCAGCAACCTGGGCAACGCTGTGATAGCCTGTCTCGACGAGCCCCCGCTCCAGGCAGTGGACGCGGATCTGCTCCGATTCCGTCAGTTGGGTACGCGGTGAGGCTACGACGACGTGGTGGAGCGAGCCGTTGATGCCATGGTCGGTAGTGTAGGCCACGTCCTCCAGAATTGCCATCTCCGGGCCCGTCTTGCGCATGCGGAGGCTCCGGAGCCATTCATCACAGGCCACCAGCTTTGTCTCCGGCAGGGCCTGTTCCAATGCCTCAAAGAGGTCACAGGGCGCGCGATGCGTGTCGATGCCGATGGTGCATGGTCCCTCGACCAGGCTGGCCACGGCCGTCACGGCGCCGCGAGGATCGTCGCCGCTGGGGACGTAGGCAATCGTCCGATCGATGCGGCCCAGGTGGCGGACGGTACTCTCCAGTTCAGGGGGGCAGACGAGCGTGGGCGCGCCCTCTTGGGGCCAGAAGAGCATCAGGCGCTGATCGGGCCGGTAGGGGAGAAAGGGCAGTTGCACGCCCGACAGGTACTGGACATTGTCCGCGCCGGTGAGCAGGAGGGCATCATAGCTGGAGCCCTGCAAGGCGGCTTGGAGCTTTTCTGTAATGCCTGGATCTACCATCGGTTCCCTCTCTTTGACCTGAAGCTCGCAGTTTAATTCTATATGACTGAAACAGTCTGAGCATTCTCAGCTGAGGGAACGGCTTCTCCTGTTAGGTGGAGATTCTTCGCCTCCGCTACGCTCCGGCTCAGAATGACCTGTTTCTAGGAGCTTGGGCTGATACCTGTTCAGCCGAGTTCTACTACCGGTTTGAGTTGTCAAAAAGCGTAAGCGCCGACTATGTACCTTTGCTCGCTTTATGCTACGACCAGCCCACTATCCATGCCTGGCCGTGACGCCAACCACGGCGTAGAGGCGATCCCAGTTCCGGTACCAGCTCAGGAGCCGGGGGCCTTGGTCTCCGACGACAAAGGTATCCACGGAGCGGATCAGCTCCTGGTGGGGCCCGTAGGTCAGGATGTCCAGGGCCAGGACCATGCCAGGCCGGAGCTGCGTGAGGTCGTGGCCGTCCAGATAGGGCGCTTCCCGTTCGCTCGTGCCCACGCCGTGCCCGATGCCGGCGCCTTTCAGGAGGCGGATGCCCTCCCTGTCCGCCATGGCTGCGACCGCGCCAAAGACATCCTGGCCGGTCACACCCGGGCGGAGCTTTTCAATGGCGACGGTTTTGAGGGATAGGTTCTCGCGATATGCCTGTCGTTCTGCCTCGGTAGGCTGGCCGATGGATACGGTGCGACCCGCGCTGGACCAGTAGCCCCGGTACTCGTTGGTCAGGTCGAAGCGCAGCAGGTTCCCCTCGGCGAGACTGCCATGGGGCGCGACGTGGTAGTGCTGGGCGTCGGTTCCCTGTACGGCGCCAAGGTGGCCGGTTGCCGAACCGCCAAACTCGCCCACGTGGACGCGCACCCGTTCCGCGGCCTCGGCCAGGCTGTAGCTCACGGCATCCACCGTTCCCTCGGTGTGGTTCAGGGCGGAAACGATGCCCCGGTCGGCTTGGCGGGCTGCCTGCTCCAGGAGATGCTGTTCGGCGGAGGTCTTGACGATTCGCAGCGCCCGGAGCATCTCGTCGCAAGCCTGCCACCGCACGCCGGGCAGGGCCTGTCTCAGCGCGTCCATGATGGCCACGGGCATCCGGGAGGCATCAAAGCCGATGCGGGCCTGTGACAGGCCCATGTCCGAGATGGCCTTGGTTGTCGCGGAGAGCAGGGCCGCGTAGGGCTTGCCCGCGGGGTAGCTGACCAGGTCACCCGTGCCAGCCCTGGTCGCGGATGGCCCCCGACCAGCCAAAGGGGGTCACGATGCGGGCGCCGCTCCCCTTTGGAACCAGGGCGAGCGCCCTGTGGTCCGGATAGTTGGGAGCAAAGGGCAGCACGGTCCGGGTGAGGTAGGTCAAGTTGTCGGGCCCGATGGTCAGAAGCGCATCGTACCCATGGCGCTCCATGGCCTGCTGTAGCTTGGTCTGTCGTTCGTCCATTGACATGCCTGTCTCCTATGGTGAGTCACGGCGATCGGGTCTGCCCGAGCCATCCGGTCAGGTCAGATTGTACCACAGGTTGGTGTGGGCCTCAAGGCAGGCTTGTGGGCAATCGCCCGGCCATCATGGTGCAGGCAGCCGGTTCCTCGCTGCAAAGACGCCAAGACCACCCAGAGAAGAAGGCAAGGATTTGCGTTCTTGGCGCCCAGGCGGTGCTGGGCAGATTTCTGTCGAATTCAGTACCCAGCACCGGCTCTTCCAGGACCGCCACCTTCTCGGCAGGGCCGGCGTTGGCTTCCCTGAGCGCATCTCCCCGCAGCGGCTCCACCTCCAGCCGCTGGCCGGCGTCGAGGGGCCAGCAGCATGCCGCGCAGCTCGCGGATCCCCCTGCTCCTGCCGAAAAAGAAGCGATGGTGTTTTTCCCGGAAGGGCACCATGCCGGGGTAGGGGCAGGGGGGTGGGGGCTCAGTCCCGGGGACGGACTTTTGCAGTTCTTGGCAGAGCCGGGCCATGACGCTGGGCCAGTTGGCCTCGCCGCTGGCATCCAGCCGGGTCATCGGCTTCAGATCGGGCGGCAGGGTCACCTGTCATCGCGAGGAGCGAGAGCTGTTTGCGAGCGACAGCCTGTCCTGAGCAAAGCGACAGGAAAGCGATCTCTACGATTTCAAGGGGAGATTGCTTCGGTTCCCTCGCAATGACAGGATTTGGGTGCGATTGCCCTGGGTAGCCGGCCCTGCCCGGTTGCAGGGTTCCAAAACCTGTGGTACCATGGCTGAATCTATGCTGAGAGCCGATGGTCTTTTTTCGTGCCCCCGGTCCGGCTGACCCAAGGGAGAAGCTATGCAGATCCTGGAGAACTATGACGAATGGAAGGCTACCTTTCAGGCTGGTTGGCTGGCTCATCTCCAAGAGACGGGTGAGATCGATTGGTCGCTGTACAACCGTCCCGACAACAAAACCGCCCCTGCAGGGCCGGGCGTCGATCTGGCCCAGAGCCGCCTGATGCTCATCACCACCTCGGGGGCCTACCTGCCGGCAGAGCAGGAGCCCTTTGATGCGGCCAACCCCCTGGGCGACTATAGCATCCGCCTTTGGCCCTCGTCCACACCCCTGGAGGTACTGGCCTACTCCCACGACCACTATGACCAGGCGGCGGTAAAGGCTGACCCGCAGGTGCTTCTGCCGTTGGGCCACCTGGAGGAGCTGGTCGGTGAGGGCGCCATCGGCGAGCTGGCCCCCTCCGTGGTCAGTTTCATGGGCTACCAGCCGGACGTTTCCCGCGTGGTGGACGAGATGATCCCACAGATTGTGGCGGCCGCGCAGGCAGAGAAAGTGCAGGCCGTGCTGCTGGTTCCCGCCTGACCGCTTTGCTCCCAGTCCGTTGGGCTGGCTGCAAGGGCGCTAGAGATGGCGGGCATGGCCACGACGCTGACGAGCTGGAACGCGGGAGTCACCCGCCTGACGGCGCCGCCCCGGGCTACCTTTACCCGGCTGGAACGGGGGGCCACGCTGGGCCAGCCCCACGATGCCGCCCAGCAGCGATGCGTGCTGGATGCGACGCTGGACCTGCTGGCGCAGGACGCGCCGCTTGAGCCGGTCAACATGCGGCAGATCTGTGCCTAGCAGGAACCCGGTCGTTGCCGCGCCGGAATCGGGAGGCGTTCTGCGACTCGCGGATGCCGGGTCGTACCAAGGAGAGTCTGTGGATGGCGCTAGACTGTTCGTAGCGGGCGCCCTTCGGCTTCGCTCAGGCGATGCTTCAGCGCCGTCTTCTGGGCATGATGTGACCGGCGCGCGGGAAAAGCGCGCTGAAGCGCGCACTACGAACCTGTCCGTAAGGTTACATAATTCGAGAACCATGGACTGGTGAGGAACCATGGCAGAGACGACGCAAGAAACAGCCAGACGAGGGTGCTGGCCGGCGACCAGCGCCATCACCTGGGCGGATCGTTGGGACCATGTCCTGGCGCGGTGGGCAGTGAATCGGAGCGGCCACCGGGTTGAGCCGGGTCTCTATGCGTTGGCCGCTCCTGACGCGTCATCCCCTGTGTTTGTGACGGCCAACTATACGCTGAGCTTTGACGCGCTCAGGGCCTCGCTGGCCGGGATCGATGGCTACATCCTGGTTCTGGACACAAAGGGCATCAACGTCTGGTGCGCCGCGGGCAAGGGGACTTTTGGTACCGACGAGCTGGTGCATCGTATTCAGGCCACAAGCCTGCGGGAGGTCGTCGACCACCGGATGCTGGTCCTGCCCCAATTGGGCGCCCCTGGCGTGGCTGCCCACGAGGTGAAGGAGCGCTCGGGCTTTGCAGTCGAGTACGGTCCGGTCCGCGCAGCGGACCTGCCCGAGTACCTGAAAACCCGCCGGGCCACGCCAGAAATGCGCCGGGTCCGCTTTGGCCTGCGCGATCGCCTGGCCCTGATCCCGGTGGAGTTGGTACATACCCTGCTGCCCATGGCCATCGCCGCTTTCCTGCTCTATTGGCTGGGCGGCTGGCTGGCATCCCTGGCCGTGGTGGCCGCGATTCTAGCCGGTGTTGTGCTGTTTCCCTTGCTGCTGCCCTGGCTACCCACTCGTGATTTCAGCAGCAAGGGCTTTATCCTGGGCATCGTGGTGGCTGTTCCCTTCGCCCTGGCTGTTTTGGGTGGCCGCCCAGACCTGATTTGGTGGCAGCGAGCCGGGAGCGCGCTTGTCTATCTGCTGGTCATGCCGGCGATCACGGCCTTCCTGGCCTTGAACTTTACCGGTTCGACGACCTTCACCTCGCGCACCGGCGTCAGGCGCGAGATCTTTTGCTATGCTCCCATGATGGTCCTGAGCTTTGGTGCCGGCGTCGTGGCAGCCCTCGTTCTCACGGTCCTGGACTTGATTGGAGTCGCCTGATGCTCCAGACTGCGGTGTCAAACACCCTTCGCTACGACCCGGAGCAATGCATCGGCTGCGAGATGTGTGTCCTTGTCTGCCCCCACGCAGTATTTTCATTGAACGGGCGCCTGGCCAGGCTGGTACGGCCCGAAGCCTGCATGGAGTGTGGCGCCTGCCAGTTGAACTGCCCGGCAGGCGCGATCCAGGTCGATAGCGGCACCGGCTGTGCGTCAGCCATGTTCAAAGCGGCGCTGATGGGCCAAAAAGACCCCACCTGCGGCGGCCGGGAAACCTGCTGCGGGTAGACGGAGGGCCAGCGTAGCGCCTGCCGCGCTCTGAGCTTGTTTGCCTGAACGGTCCTATCTCGCCGGGCTGCCCCGCTGCCCGGCCCTTGTCCCCCCCTTGGTCTTTCCCCTCCTCTTCTGACGGCGTTCCCTTCCGCGACGCGCCGTGTGGTCTCTTCCACATGTGACTCGCTGTGTGTTCTTTCGGCATGGGTCTGCGGCTTCTCCGCCGCCCAAGGCTGCGTCATACTTGACGGGTTCACGTCCGACTCGCATAATGAATAATAGAACATATGTTCGTTGCGTGATTCGGATCAGCAAAGCGTCTCACATTCGCGTCACGGACGCCACTGCTAGAGGGGACCGATGCAAAAACGTGAACCTGCCCCAAAACCTGCACCAGATTCTGCCGCGATGCCATCCGGGGAAGCCACCGATTCAACAAAATCCCTAAAGCACCGCTTAGCCCACATCCTCTTCGGCGATATCATCGCCGAACAACTGGCCGCAGTCACCGCCACCGTCAACGACTCTAACGCCGGCTGGCAAGCTCTCACCTCCGCCGGCCCCCACGACCGCGACTTCTGCCGAATGGTACCAGGACCAAGCCGACGCCCTCGAGGCATGGCGCAAAAACTTCCAAGTCCGCCGAATCGTCACCCTCACCCGCTCCTACGTCCTCGGTGGAGGCATTACCCTGTCCTCCGGCAACCGCGCCGTCCAGAACTTTGTCAATGACTTTACCAACCACCCCAAGAACCAACTCAACCGTCGCCTCGGCCCGATCTGCGACGAACTCACACGCGCCGGCGAGGTCTTCCCTGTCCTCTTTACCAACCGCATAGACGGGATGTCCTACCTCCGCTTTGTGCCAGCCAGCCAGATCGCCGAAATCGTCACCGACCCCGACGACTATGAAACGGAACTCGCCTACCTCGAGACCCAAGCCAACATGCTCGAGCCCAAGCGCTGGCTGGCCGCCGCTGACCCAGACGCCTGGGCGCCAGACGCCAGCGGCCAACTGCCACCCGTCATGCTTCACTTTGCGGTCAACCGCCCCATTGGCGCCACACGCGGCGAGGGAGACTTGACCCCCGTACTCCGCTGGGCCCTGAGATATTCCAACTGGCTGGAGGATCGCGTCCGCCTCAACAAGATCCGCACCCGTCAAGGGATCTACGAAGTCGAGCTTGCCGACGATACCAAGGTCCTCGAGCGCAAACGCCAATACGAAGCCCAAGACCCCATCCGCTCGGGTATCGTCGTCCATGGGCCAGGTGAAGAACACGAGATGCACCAGATCAACATCGGCGCCGGCGACGCCGCAGACGACGGCAAAACCCTCCGCCTGGCCGTAGCCACGGGCGCTAACTCTGCCCTCCATTACATGGGCGAAGGCGAATCAGCCAACTATGCCACAGCCCGCGAAATGGGCGAACCCACGGCACGATTCTACACCGAACGACAAAACCAACTCTGCCAAATGCTCATGGATCTTGTCGAAGTCGCCTACCGACGCAAGGCCGCCATGGGACTCGCAAGGCTGCCGGCCGGCGAAGACTTCAAGCTGCGCGCCGTGGCCACCGAAACCGCCAGAGCTGACAACGCCGGCCTGGCCGAAGCGACTCGCAACGCCGCCGAGGCATTCGCCATCATGCGAGAGAAAGGATGGATTGACAGCCAAACCGCAGTAAGACTCATCCTCAAATTCGCCGGAGAAGCCCTGTCAGACCAGGAAATCCAGGAAATCCTAGACCGTGCCGAGCCGCCAGCCCCTGAGAAGCCGCCTGAGCCAACGACCGCAGAAAAAGACCAGGAGCCCGCACAGTGACCGCCCCTTTCGCCCTTCAATTCGTAAAATTCGTAAAATTCGTGGCAAGCATCCAATGAAACGCCTACTGCTCTTTGGAACCGACAAAGCCCTGGCCCGATTCTACTACGCGGCCCACCTGCGATGTCGCGCCGCCACCCACGACTACCGCAATAACAACGTTGCCTGCTACTCCGTCACCGAAGAGGAATACCCGGCACTCCTGGCCCTGGCCGAGAAACTCAAACTCAACCACGAGACCGTGCAGCCCGAAAACCGCTACCGCCGCACAAAGCGCTTGATTGAAGAAACCTACGCCCGCGGCGAGCGCTTCAAAACAGACGACCTCATCCAGCTAACCGGTTACAGCCGGCCCACCCTGGGCCACATCATGGCAAAACTCGTGCAGTTTGGACACGTCGAATCTCACGGACGCACCGCCGGCCACTACTATTGCAGGCCACCCCTGACCGGCGCCGGAGCGCCAGACCAGGAAACAGGCCAATTCCCCGAGGGGATACGAGAACCCGAGGACCCCGAAAGGAGAACCACTTGATCCCAACAGCAAACACCAACAACCCAACCACCCCGGCCGCCGCGGCCAGCGCACAACACCCTGTCCTGAGCGCAGCGACAGGAACAGACGATCTCGCCCTGCGCTCTGCAGGTGAGCTCTACGCCTCCGCCCAACCAGCCGAACGCCCGCCGCACCTACTCCGCCACTTTCCTCCGCGCCGGCCACGTCCTGCAGGCTGACGGCCAATCTTCCAACTGGCTCATACCCGCCGAGGTCCTCGAGCATGACGCCCACCTGTTCGAAGGACTCGCTTGCTACCTGGATCACCCTCAGCTCTTTGGCTTTGGCGTCCGAGGCGAGCCCCAGGTAAGGGACCTCTTTGGCGTCACCAGCCACGCCTACTATGACCCCTTCACCCAAGCCATCGAAGGACAAATCACGCTCTACGACCAAGATCCCAACTCCGCCGGCGCTTTTGTCGCTCACCTCATGGACCAGATCCTTGCGGACAAAGAAGCGGGGAAACCGGTCCCACCCCTGGGACTCTCGGCAGTATTCTTCCAAGACGCAGACTATGACGACGAAACCGGTAAGAAAGTCACCACCGCTTTCCGTAAGGTCGAATCGCTCGATCTTGTCTACTCGCCCGGCGCTGGCGGCTATATCAAACAAGCCCTCGCTGCCATGCCGGCCCGGCCCACAGACTATCAATACCCGACTCCTCAAGCTTGCGGTATCGCCACGGCTACACACACGCCCAATACGCTCGGGCCGGACTTCCAATCGCGAGCAACGCGAAGCGACCACAGTCCGGCCCCAACCACCCAAAGGAGAAACACAATGCCACCCGAGAACGACCAAGACACCAACAGCCCCGCCGAAGACTTTGACGCCGGCGCAATCGGCGCCCAAGTCGCCGGCCTCAACGCAGCGGTCAAACACCTGCAAGGCCAGGTCAAAACCCTGACCGCCGACCTCGACGGCAGCCCGCCTGTCACCGTTGACCAGACGGCCGCCACCATCGAAGACCTTCACGCTCAGGTGCAGCACCTGACCAACATCCTCGCGAAGCGTGAAGCGCCCATCCAGGGCGTCGGCCAGTCGGTCCACCTAGGGCCCCGACTCAGCGTTACCGACCCTCTGCCCGTCATGCAAAACGCCTGGGATTGGATCTTTGGCGCGCCCGACGCGACCACCCCACCGCCCGAGCTGCGGCGGACAGACTACCTCTACCGCCTCCTGTCCGGCGACCTCAACTGGACTGGCGTTTTCGACGAACGCGAAGCCCTCGCCGCGGCCAACGCCACCACCATGGCCGGCATGGTCGTCAACGCCATGAACAAGGTCATTGTCCCCCTCTACGACCGCCTCGCCGTCTACCGCTGGTTCGAGCAGATCGTCACCGTCCAGCCCACAGACGGCAGCCTGCACGACATGGCCTGGCTACAGTTTGGCGGCATCGGTGACCTGCCCGTCGTGGCCGACGGCGCCGCCTACTCCGAGCTCTCCGTTGACGACTCGAAAGAAAGCGACGCCTTCACCAAGTACGGCGGCTACGTCGGCATCACCGAAAAGGTCCTCCGCAACTCTGACGTTGCCAAGATCCAAGCCATCCCCCGCGCTCTCGTCGTGGCCGCCGTCCAGACCCGCAGCGCCAAGATTGCCGCCATCTTTACCACCGCCAGCGGCACCGGTCCCACCCTGGACCAGGACTCCACCGTCCTCTTCCACGCCAACCACGGCAACCTGGCAACGACCGCCTTCTCTTTCGCCGCCTGGAAAGCGGCCCGCATCGAGTGCGCCAAAGCACGCCGAGCTCACCAGCTCCAAGCGCACCGGCTTCTTCCCCAAGTACTGCCTCGTACCCGGTCGACCTCTACGACGACGCCCTCAACGTCTTTGGCTATGGCGCCGGCCCAGGTGGGCAGCCCGGCACCGCCAACAACGACGTCAACCCCTACGGCGTAGGTCGCCCCGGCGACCCGCGCCCCGTCCCGGTCGCTCGTACCCGACTGGACCGACACCAACGACTGGGCGTACCTGGTCGACCCGATGATCGCCCCGGTGATCCAGATGGCCTACGCCGACAACCCATCCGGCCAGGGCACACCCGCCACCCCAGCTCTACACCGTCACCTCCAAACGGCCGGCCTCATGTTCACCAACGACGTCCTGCCCATCAAGGTCCGCGACTACTTCGCCTACGGCGTAGCCACCTACCGAGGCATCGGCAAGCGCAACGTCACCTAGCTTTGGTACCGCCGGCAGCCGACGGCCGCCGGCGGCACCTGTACCAAATTCGTAAAATTCGTGTAACCTGTCCTGAGCGCAGCGACAGGATTCGTGGCAAATAGAAAGGACCAAACCATGCAACGCAAATTCACCCACAGCTTTCCACGTGCCCGGCACCCTGTCGGCCAACCTCAACATTCGCTTTACCGTCCCGTCAGACTGCACCCTGGTGCACGTCTCCGCCGTCGCTTCCAACGACTCAGACGCGACCATCACCCTGGGCACCTCCGCCGACACCGACGGCTTTCTGGCAGCCTGCGTCATCGGCGACAGCGCGACGCCCGTCGAAAAGGGCATCGCCGACTTTGACGGCGCCCTGCTCGTCCGACGCCGGCAGCGAACCGCCGCGCCTCGCAGACGGTGACATCTTTGTCGTGGTCCTCGACTATGACGGCGCCGGCGGAACCGCGGCCGACGACTTTACCCTGGTCCTCACTTTCCAGGAAGGCTAACCCAATGCAGCACCTGGCCCAGGTGGGACCAACCCAAAAGACAAAAAATCAAATACCGTTCGGCGAGACACCAAGGGATCCACACCAGCACACCAACCACCTGGGCCAGTTTTGTCGAAAGAAAGGATCATCATGGACATAGACGACAAAGGCAACCTGCCAACCATGCTACTGGTCGCGCTAGTGGTCATCCTGGTCATCCTTCTGTACCAAATCGCCGCCAACGGCGCCATGTAAGGAGTAATCGCACATGCAAACCAAACCAAACAACGCCCTGCGTATTCTCGTAATCACAGCCGGCCTGGTTCTCCTCCTGGCCCTGGCCAGCGCGGCTATCGCCTACGCCACCGACGGAGATACCACACTCACAAACCTGGTCCTCACCGGAGACGTGACCGTTGCTGACGATGCGGTCATAGCCGACGATCTCACCGTAGCCGGAGATGCCACCATTGCCGGCGCCATCACCGGCCCCTCCATCGGAACAGAAAACCTCCGCCTCCCCACCATCGAAAGCGCAACCATCATAACCTCCACCAACGGCGCGCTTTGGACCGTAGGAGCGACCGAAGTCTGGTACATTGACCGCGTGTTCTGCAACGTCACAACGAACTTTGACTGCACAGGTGACGACTGCACGATCGAGATAGGCTTGACAGGCGGAGACATCGACGGCTTTCTGGACCTCGATGACGCAGAACTCCAGACCACCGACGCCGAGATTGCAGGACTAACCGCAAGCTGGCAAGGATTCGGATCAACCGACACCCGCGGCGCATTTTTCGCGGCTGGTGGCGGAGTGATCCTAAAGAACGACACCATCGACATCAAGATTGAAGACACGTCAGCCACCACCAACCCGACCGCCGGCGCCGCAACCTGTTACATCGTCTACACGCGCCTGCAGTAATCGCCCGTTAACGGAGGCCCGTTGCGAGCCCGGCGAAGCAAACACCGGCAGCCTGCGTTAACGGGGTACTCCTCCCTGCTCAGGGGATACCCACCGTCCCGGCTCGGTGGGTATCCCCAATCAACAGACATTCGTCCAATTCATGTAATTCGAGTAATTCGTGAAATTCGTGGCAAAAAGGAGCAACCCAAATGCCCACCCACTTTGCAGACATCCTAACCACCGCCGGACTGGTCTCTCTGACAGTTCTCATCGTGGCCCTACTCAAGGCCATACCCGCCAGCGAAACCAACCCGCTGGCACCCGTCCTGGCATGGATCAAGGTCAACCAGTTCTTGACGTCAATCATCATCGCCGGCATCCTGGCCGCCATCGCCTACGCCGTCCAGGTCCTGGGCTATATGCCCCTTGCCGAAGACTACTGGCAAGGGTGGCTCTTCCTATGGGCAGCGGCTCAAGCCCTGTACAACGGTCAAAAAGGCTTGTCCCACATCCTAAAGAGCAAACCCAACTAGCGCGCCCAGTTTGGTACGCCAGCCATACGAGATCTCGCCTACAGCCCGTACCAAACTTGGTTTTCCATTCGTGCAATTCGTGCAACCTGTCCTGAGCGCAGCGACAGGATTCCTGGCAAAAAAGAAAGGCAACAACGAGACATGAACACTACCAAAGTAACAGAACACGCCATGGCCGACCTGCGCGAGATCTTTGCCCAGCAGGGCATCAACGTGCCTATCTACCGCGTAGAACACACAGACGACGCCATACTCCTCTACCTCTACGGCCACGCCGAACCCTACCGCGTACCGAAGACCAAGCCCAAGCCGGCGCGCAAGAAAGCCGGCAGCCCGTGAAATACCCACTGCGACCCATAGATCACGCGCTCTACCAAGCCATGGGGCCGCACATGGTAATGATCCCCACGACGACATACGTCGTATGCAAGGACCACGACTATGACAAAGCCGTCGCCCTCATGGAAAGCAAAGGCTACAAACTCAAGCAGAGGAGAAACCGATCATGATAAAAACCATCCCACTCGCACCCATCACCGAGACCGGAATAGCCGAACTTGTCGGCAAGAATGAACAGATAGACCAATACGACTTTACCGGTTCCATTGACCTCGCCGTAGGCATTGGCGGCCTGCCCGTCTCTGGTGAATTTCTCTCCCTCATCCTCACCACCCTTGAAACCGGAAGCGGCGCCGTAATGGTCCCCGCCGGTGTGCTCCTCCTCTTTGACGCCGACCCCAACCCAACGCCCGGAGACACAGCCCTGACCGCCGCCGAATGGAAGACGGCCATTGGTTCCGTCGCCATTGCCGCCACTGACTGGATATCTGATGCCAACGGTTCCCACGCCTTCAAAGCCATCGCCATACCGTTCCATGACCTAACGTCGATCTATGCCGTCTGGTATCACACCGACGCCACAAGCCTAAACGACGCCGCCGGAGACGACGAAGAACTGCACTGCAATCTCTGGTATCGCCGCGACTCCTGACCAGATCCATAAACCATAGAACACCAAACAAAAAGGAGAACAACCATGGCCGACCTAAGCACAATCTACACTTTTTTCAACAACGCCGACGCACACGCGGCTTTCCTCCACCGCATCCAGACCGCCCTTGTCGAAACCGCCCTTGCCGTACGTGCGGAGAACGAACCCGACCCCAAAACAGACCGTTTCGCCGCACGCCAACGATGGGCACGCGATGCCCTTCTTAATCCAATCCACGTCGCTCACCGCCTGTTGCCCGCGATCGCCGTCAAGGCCAACGACGCCGGCCGCATCGACGAACAAGGCAACGTCACCGCATCTGACAACGAGATTCGCGCTACTGTCCTAAGTCTCGTGGATACCTTCGCTGACTATGTCAGCGCATAGCCCATGATGCACCCACACCACCACAGCCGCGCCCATCGCCGGCGACTCGGGGCTAACCTCATACCCTGGACGCTAGACTTTGGCGTGTCACAACAATACTCGGTAAACCTCGGCCACGCCGCCAGCATTGACGACCTCCACGCCGCCGACTTTACCGTTGACCTCTACTGGTACTACACTCCCGCACCCGGAGCCAACTTCTTTCACACCCTAATAGGACAAGGCGACTGGTCAACCGCCACCGGCTGGCGACTCAGCTTTTCCAACGACACGGAACGCCTATACCTTGCGGTCATCGACGGCGCCGCAGCCGCCAAGACCACAACCAAGCCAGCAATCCCAGCCGAAAACTGGTACTATATCCGCCTACGGCGAGAAGACAACACAATCTACCTGTCCTACAACGCCGGCGCCGAAGCCACCAGCGCCACCCTGGCCGCCGGCGGCACTGCGTCAGACCTCGATCTCACCATCGGCAGCGCCAGCGGCACTCACCGGGCACTTGGTAAAGTCTGCTACGCTCACCTATGGAACAACAACCAGGGAGCCCTGGCCACCCTGCCCACCTCACCCTTCCCCATCGACGCCAACACCGTCGCCCGCTATCTCTTCAAAACCGACATCACCGGCATCGGCACAACCCTGGCCGACGACTCTGGCAACAACAACAACGGCACCATTACCGGCGCCTCCTGGAAGCGCGCCGCGCCCACACTCTGGACACCCTAAAAGATGGAGAACGAACCCACATGGCCTACACCTTCAAATACCGCCTGACCACCGCGCCACAGCCGCGCTCGGACGGCTCAGGATGTGTCGACCACCAGATACAAGCGATCGCTTCGCCCGACGCTACCAACTGGACACCCGTACCAGACCGGGAAAAGACGATCTCCATCCCCGCCGACGACCTGGACACCGTCCTGGCCATGCCCCACGACACCGGGCCCCAACGCGCCGCCAAAAACACAGCCTACAAGAACGTGCTCACCGACAACGCCCTGACCTTGCCCAAGGCAATCACCGGCTGGGCTACAACCGCCTTGCAAGAACTCTATGACGCCAACGACGCCGCCGTCACTGCTGCCCTCGCGGCAGACGCCTACATAACCACAGTCCTGGGCCAGTCGTATCCCTTGGACTTTGCGCTTGAGGGTTAACCCATGCTCTGGCTGAAACAGTCCACCGCCGTTACTATCAAACTAGGCCCCTTTGTCGACGAAACCGACGGCTACACCGCCGAGACCGGCTTGACCCTATCTCAAGCCGACGTCCGCCTGTCCAAGAATGGCGGCAACATGGCGCAGAAAAACGAATCATCCGCTGCCACCCACGACGAGATCGGCTATTATGATTGTCCGCTCGACACCACTGACACAAACACCCTGGGCCGCCTCCTTGTCATGGTGCACGAATCAGGCGCCCGGCCAGTCCGCCTCGAATTCCTTATCGTGCCCGCCAACACCTACGACTCCCTGATCGCAGGTTCCGACCTGCTCCTGGTCGATGATGACGTCATAGCCGATCAGGTTTGGGATGAAGCCATGGCCGATCACCAGGGCGGCGGCATTACCGGCGCCTATCTAATATCCGCACAGGTCAATTCCGTCGACATCCTGGCCGACACCAACGAACTCCAGACAGACCTGACCAACGGCGGAAGACTAGACCTCATTCTCGACGCAATCCTTGCCGCCTCCGGCAGCGGATCCGGCGCCGTCACCTTCACCTACACCCTGACAAGTTCCGTGGACGCATCACCCATCCCAGACGCCCGCGTTTGGGCCACATCCGACGCCGGAGGTTCCACCGTCCTGGCCAGCGGCAGCACCGACGCCAACGGTCAAATCACATTCTACCTCGACGCCGGCACAGTCTACTTCTGGCGACAAAAAGCCGGCTGGGACTTTTCCAACCCCGACACGGAGACGGTAAGCTAATGACCATTCGTAAAATTCGTGTAACCTGTCCTGAGCGCAGCAACAGGATCCGGCAGAAAGGCTTAACCCATGGCATCAGGATCAGGCACCGGAACACCTGCAACCGCCTCAACCGCGCCAACCCTAAACACCCTGCGCGACCGTATTCGCGTACAACTCGAAAACGCCTGGGGTACACCAGACCCCCTCCCCGTCATGGTCTCAAGCGAAACCCTGACAACCCTCCGCGCCCGCCTCAAGCTACACCTGCAGGATTCGGGCAACCAGCAATACGCCAACGCCAACCTCGACGAGGCAATCGAAAAGGCCCTCGAAGAGTACAACCGATCCGACCCGCGCCTGACCGAGGCGACCCTGACCCTGGCCGCGGACGGCCACGAGGTTGATATCTCCTCCCTCACGTCCCTGCTTCGCGTACACAAGGTCTGGCACCCCTACGACTCCGACACGCCCAGGTTACCCGCCCAACTGGGTGCAATTCGAGGTCTGGCCCGGTAACATCCTCTACATCGACAAACGCACAGAACCACAGACAGGCGAGAAGGTACGCCTTTGGTACACGACCCCCTGCCTCCTGTCCGGCCTCAACGGCAGCCTCGAGCACAACCATACCCGCCGACGACATCACCTACATTATCAACGGCGCCGCCTACTACGCCGCCCGCGAGGCAGCGATCCAGGGCGTGTACACGACACGCGGCATACCCGAACCCACGTCAGCCACGGCCAGCACCGAGACCCTGACCACTCTCCGCGATCGCGTAGAGACCGCCCTGCAGGATAGCACCAATCTCCGCTGGGCGACGGCCGACATTGACGAGGCTATTGAAGCCGTCCTCGAAGAGTACAACGCCACAAACCCGCCCCTGGCCATCCATGACCACACCGTCAGCACGGCCGGCAGGGAGCAGACCGTCAGCATCACCGGCTTAATTGAAGTCAAAGCGGTCTGGTGGCCCTACACGGCCGCCTCCCTCGAGTATCCGCCCGAGTTTGTGGACTTTGTCCAACTTCCCGGCAGCATCATCGCCGTGGACACACCCACCGCGCCCCAGGTCTCGGATCATATCCGGATCTGGCACACCGCCCACGCCACGATCTCCGGCCTCAACGCCGCCGGCAGCACAACCGTCCTGGCCACACACATCCCCTACCTGCTGGCCGGCGCCGCGTCTCTGTGCGCCAGGTCGCGAGCCGTCGAGCTTTCCGAGACGCTCAACGTTGACGAGGATGTCGTCAACCGCCTCACAACCTACGCCAACGACCAAGCCAAAGTCTACGCCCGCGCGCTACGACCTGCGGACGTGCCCGAACCACTCACCTCCACAGCCATTGACAAGCTACTCGACCTGGGCCAACGAACAGGGTAAATCGTTCCGCTATGGCGTCCGCAAAGACTCGCCCTCCTGGTGGAGGTACGCCTACGCTTTCGACCAGCGCGACATTGACGAATCGATCCGCTGGGCGCTCGGTCGCTTCAACGAAATCGCGCCCCAGGAGACCATCACCAGCCTGACCCTGACCTCCGCCGGCCGTGAGGTTGACCTGTCCAGCATCACCGACCTGCTCAGAGTGACCCGCGTCTGGTGGCCCTACTCCTCCAGCTCACCCACGTTCCCGCCCAACTGGGTATCGTACGAGGTTTGGGGCGACACCCTCTTTATCGACTCTGACTCAGAACCCCAATCAGGCGACGTCGTGCGCGTTTGGTACGTCCGCCTGTGCACGGTCAACGGCCTCGACGACGCCACAGCCACAACCCTCCCATCCGACGCCGAAACCCTCCTGGTCACAGGCGCCGCCGGCTACGTGGCCGAAGAGCGGATCACCGAAAAGCCCGGCTGGCGCGTCCCTCGCGACCTCAAAGAATGGGCCATCGCCCGCCTGCACGACTTTGAGCGCGGCCTCAAAGCCCACAGCCGCCGGCTAGCCAGCCAACACGCCGGCATTATCGCCACCCAACCCATGGACCGCTGGGAGCAACGCGATGACAGCAGCTGGTAGTCCACACACCCGACCTGACAGGTCCAAGGCAGACCTGTCAGGTCTACATCTATATAAAATTCGTGTAATTCGTGTAATTCGTGGCAAGGAGCCCTAACCCATGCAAATAGCATACCCATTCGCCAAGCCCTACCCCATCACCGACGACTACGCCGCCCACGTCGCCCGCAACTCCACCGCCCCCGGCATAGACTTCGCCGCGCCCATGCAAGACGCCCATTCTCGCGCCCTTTTACGGCACCGTCCGCGCCTCCAAGACCTACACCCTGGGCGGCCGCGGCTTCTGGATTCACAGCACCGAACACCCCAACGCGCAGGTATACTACGCCCACCTGTCTTGTCTCTGCCTGCTGGCCGGTGAGCCAGTCAAGCCCGGCCAGGTCATCGGCTACACCGGCCGCACAGGAAACGCAACCGGCCCATGCCTCCACTTCTCGCTCGAGCTCGACGGCGCCTACACCGACCCGGCCCCGTACCTGTCGCCGGCGCCAGACGCCCAGTCGCCCTCCCCCCCTCTCCCCCTCTCCCCCTCTCCCCCTCCCTCCCTCGCCTGGGCCCACACCGTACCAAGAGAAGGAAGGGTTGAAATGGAACTCGACGAAGCAGAGGAAAACATCATCATCGAAGCCCACGCCGCCGCCGGCCAGCATGACACCCTCGACGACGCCGTCAGAGAACCCGCCTACCGCTTCCTGCAGGTCCCGCGCAACGAAGGCGCCGCCCTGCTGAAATACGCACGCGCCCACGACCTCGGAGCAGCCATCACACCAGAATTCTACGTCACCATGGGAGACGTCACCTACTGCTGCCAAGGCTACGCCCTCGCCCTGGTCACCTGCGTCAAAGACGACTGGGCCAACATCCAACACTTACAATGGTAAACCACCCGCCCCGACCCTTAGGGTCTGGTTTTGACCCTAAGGGTCTAACTTGGTACGGCACGGCGCCATCGAGGGACCAGCCCACCGTACCAAACCGAGGAGGAATAACCCATGCCAGCCGTTAAGCTAGTCCGCCAATACCTAAACCAATGGTCACAAGCAGGCAGACACATTCACCAAAACGCGGGCGACTTTTACCAATCAACCGGACTCTATCCCACACTTGACCGTCAAGAACTACGACGAGCGCCAGCAGTGTCCAGCCATCTAACCCACACCGGCTTGACTGGCGTGCATGGCATGTTCTACGACGCAGCCAACGCCCGCTACGTACTCGTCGGAACCGACACATCATCTGACCTTGCGTGCACCTACTTCTCTAGCGCATGGTCTCACGTCGGCAGCACATACCAGATGAACGGTTCTTGTTCTGTCCTTGACGGTCTGCCCCTGCGTAATCTGTTCTATGCTCACGGTAATCTCTGGTACCTCGCTGACACCGAAATGAAGTACAACAGCGCGTACACTTCCTCCGGTGATGGATCCTTTGGCTCTGACCCTGGAGTGCTCCTGACCTACGTCGGCGGAAGGATCTACTTGGTACAAAGCGACATGCGCACCTATCGCACACTGACCGACGGCTCTGCCATGGACGGACACTACAACCCGGCCAACAATCTGATCCCACTCTTTGCCACAGGTCTCAAAGACGACCTGCTGATCGTCGGACGCATGGAATCAGGAGAGATTCGGGTCTTCAGAACACCCGCCTATGCCAAGACCTCCACGCGCAAGCTAGAAGACATGGCCGTTCTTCCCAACGACACGGCCGCCTATTCCTCCGGTGGATGTCCCTTTGCCACCCACGACAACGACCTCTATCTCCTATCCGGCGACATGCCCAACCCTGACGGAACCGTCACCCGAGACCTGCTGGCCTACACCGGCTATCGACTCGAGAGGATCGCCCGCATATCCAACGGCACCGCCAGCCCTCTGGCCTGCGGCTTGCTGACTTGGCGTGGTGAGCTGATCTACTACCAGATCACCGCCTCCACCGCAACGCTCAAGATGCTTGTCGGTAACGCGCTCATCGACCTGGTTGACGTCACCAGCTATTCAGGCACTGGAACCGTTCCCTTTGTCGCCTGTCTAGCCAACGAGATTCTCCTGACCGGCCTCAGCGGCGCGACTCAGGGAATCTATCACCTGGGCGGCGCATCACTTCAGAACGGCAACGTCGAAACCGCCTACCTCGACGGAGGTATGCCAGGTGTCAAGAAACGGCTGATCACCCTGTCGATGCACGTAAAAAGCCCCACGTCCGCCACAGTCAAAACGCTGAGCTACAAAACCGACGACGCCACAAGCTACACCCAGGCCGGCACCGCTACGAGCATAACCGCCACCCTGTCAGCCACCGACCTGGGCGTAGAGTTCTACCGCCTCCGGATCAAAGCCGCCCTGGCCGACACTTCCACAACCGCAGACGCACGCATAGCCGGCATATCCTACACTTACGCCGTAGGAGACGAGTAACCCTATCTTTCCCTGGCGTCTTTGCGAGACATTACCATTCTTCTAATTCGTGTAATTCGTGAAATTCGTGGCAGAGAGGACTAATCATGGCCCTAACGATCATCATCACACCCATCCTGCGTACAATCAAGATCAACCCCGTACTCTACCAGCCGCCCACCGACACCCCGCCCGAGGTACCGATCGTCGGTGATGAACTCTATGGCACCGTCGACGAAGCCCTGCCACCCGAAGACCCGGCCGAGGAGGAGACAATTGAAATACCGCGCCTGGTCTACGCCAGCCGCAACCCACGAACGCCATGCCCGGTCTGCAAGCCCATGCTCGGCACCGTCTGGCAACTGGGCTGCCAGCCACGCCTGCCACGACACGAGAACTGCATGTGCTTCTACCAGGAAACCTGGACAGCCGAAACCAAGAACCGGCCCCGCTTCAAGCACAAGCCCGCCAACCAAGCCGCCGCCGAGGACAAACTGATCCTGATCTAGCCGGCTTTTCCTCTCCTGGGCTGCGTCGACCACGGGCCACTGCGGAGCCTTTTGCTAGCATTCGGGGAAATCAAGATCTGCTGGCAACAGGTGTGTGTAGGCTGCCTGACCTGAGCTGCCTACAGGTTGTGACAGGTGGGCGGTGCCAAGTGGCCGGGTGGTTCGGGGTACTGGTCTGTGATTGGTAGTAGACCGATAGGTGAGGCTACTGGCTTGGCCGGGATCCGGAGAGTGTATGCTGTTTCCGTGATGCATCAAGGGGCTTGGGCCAAGACCTCGAACACCCAGGTGCCATCCCTCGAGAATAGTTGGCGGTAGTGGTCGTTGTCTGCAAGACTCGAAGGCGAGAGTATACCGCCGCGAGCACCGACATAGACGTGACTGATGCCCTGTTCGCAAAGCACAGGCCACAGGGCCTCCGGATTCAGGGCCTCGCGGTAAACCGCATTGCAGAACTCTTCCATCCTCCAGAACGCCTCAGCAGAGCCCATACCGTATAGCGCGGGAGGGGGCATGGTCCGTCTACCGGTCAGTGGCGCGATCCAGTAGCCCCCGTCGTGCCCGACGCAGCTATGCTCGTACCAGGGTGTGGGATTGATCAGGAATATCGCGTTT
This sequence comes from uncultured Chloroflexia bacterium, assembly GCA_963700285.1. Taxonomy (GTDB): domain Bacteria; phylum Chloroflexota; class Anaerolineae; order JAAYZQ01; family JAAYZQ01; genus CAWANP01. The sequence continues at coordinate 151,733 of CAVOXA010000022.1, forward strand.
TCTGGTACATTGCTTCGGATCCAGTGTATGGCTGCGTCATCGGCCCGCCGGTATAGCGCCGTGTCTGGGTTCAGGATCGGTAGCATGGTCCAGGCACCGAACAGTATCAGTACGACGATCAGCGAAGCGATGGCCGCCCGATAGAGAGTAAGAAGACGGTCCGGAACGACGCCGTACCAAGTGGCCAGTGTCTGGCTAACCAGAAATCCAACCAGCACTGACAAGGGGTAGAACATTGCTATCTCGACTGAAATATAGTTCACAAAGCCTGCACCTGGCAGTCCTAGCGCTCCAAGACTGGCCAGCAAGAAACACAGACTGATCCACAGTACCAGCATCGTGGCAAAGCGTTCTCTACGGTGCAGGGCCCAGGCGAGGCCCATCAGGGCCAGAACAAGAACGTATTTGCCCTGGCCAGTTGTCAGCACGTTCCAAGAGAATTTGGGAAACAGCTCTGGATTGGCTCCAGTCCAGGCTAGAAGCTTTGGCAGCCAGAGAGTGGTCCAGGCTGGCAGAAGCCAGGGCCAGGCTAGCAGAAGAACCACCAACATGAGCCCCCCGGCCCGAAGGCCGCCGGCAACAAGGACCCGCAAATGGGTTCCGGGACGGTAGCGCTGCGTTGCCCAGGATGCCAGGAGTAGACAGGCGAGGAAGGCTGTTACTTGGTAGTGTGTAAGCAGCAGTCCTGCCAGGGCGAGTCCTGTCAGAATCGAGATGCCATACCTTTTTCCCGGCCTCGCTTCCTTGCGCATCCCTGCAGGGCAAGGCGTGCCACGGAAGAGCACCCGGCGGGCCAGGGCCCACGCGGCAGGAAGGATAAGCAGCCCAGCCAACTGGGTATAGCGTCCCCAACTGGCATAGTAGGCCGGCATCGGGGAAAAGACCCCAACCACGACTGCGGCAGCCAGTCCTGCTACTCGGTCCCCGGTCAAATCTCTGGTCAAGAGGTACGCGGCAAATACCGAGAAAGCATTAAGTACCTGGCCCAGCAGCAGCATGGCCCGCGGCAGATCCAGGTCGGAAAGCCAGAGAAATGCAGCCAAAACGCTGTGGAATCCGCTGTGATAGCTGGCCGTATTGATATTCAGGAATGGGGCATAGGAGTTAGGCAACGCGCCTGCATCCACGATGAGGCTTGTCACGAGGGCATGGTGGACCGAATCTACCCAGGCTGGGGCGGCCAGGTCACGGATCATTGCCAGGCGTACAGCCAGCGACAGACCAAAGACTGCCCACAAGAAAACACTCCAGCGTCTGGGGACCTGTGAGACGCGCCAGGATCCTCTGCCAGGCTGCTTGGCTGTGTGCACTCTCTGGCGAACCAGTCTGAAGGCTGCGACCAGGACCAGTACAATCGCGCCTGCCAGGACTGCCCGGCGGTTCCAATGCAGACCAAGCGTGGTTGTCCACAGGAGCACAAGGGGCACGCAAGCCAGGCTGAGTCCGATGGCCAGCGCGACTTGCTCGCCGTGGTCAAATCGGTGTCGCTGGCCCAGCACGTCGAGTAGCAGCCAGCCCGGGAGAAGCAACAGAACGGCAAAGGGTACGACCAGCCCTGCGTAGGGTAGCGCCGACAGCAGATCAGCCAACATGGACTCGGTATCGTAGTCATAAAGCAGGCGGAAGGCAAAATCTGAGTCGCTGGGCATGCCATCGAGCCATGCCTGACCGCCTCCGTAAGCATCCTCGTTCCGCCCAAGAATGGTGACCGGCCCGTCAACCGCTTGTACCATTAGGTAGAAATCTTGACCGCCCTGGTTCTCTTGTACAGGAAAACTGACCGTCACGCCTTGAGCAGCGTCTGTGGTATCCAGATCCAACCGGGTTGACGCGAGCGGCTGTGTGCTTTGGGGGTCAGAGTAGAGCGAGGCAAGAATCGACTGTTCAGCCAGGTCCGTGCCCGCCGGACTCTCTAACCATAGCTGAATGCCCGCTAGCCTGGGCCGCCTGGCAACAAGAGTCTGGCCGGCCGCGTGCCCAGCCTGTACGACTGCCACCGGCTCGCCGCGATAGACCTGTTCCGCTTCCGGGTCAGGAAGCGCGACGCAGGCTGACAGCAGGATGGTGAGCAGCAAGAGGATCGGCGCTATGCCGAAACGATACATCTCACTTGTCTCTGGACGGGTGGGTTGCCGCTCTAAGGGCCGTCGTTTCGATCAGTTCGGATCGCTCCGGCCCGTACCGGACCTGCTCCGGCTGACCACAATGCCAAGTACAGCAGATAGGGTCACGATGGCAAAGCCCACTGCCTGGACCGGGGATTCGCTGGCCTGCCCGGAAAGATAACCATCCGATGGAGTTGGATAGCCTCCCTTGCCAGGGTCGGCCGATGGTGCCCAGGTGATCGTGCGCTTCTGGCTCACAGCACCGCGCGCCGGACCACTGGGCTGACCCTCGGAACTTGCCCCTGTTTGCCGTTTGACGAGCACATACCAGGCCGTCGGTTTCAGACTGCAAAGGTAGTTGTGGCTCTTGTCCATGAAGGGATCGATGTCCTGGATCGACCAGTCGGCTTTCTTGGTCCAGATCTCGTCTGTGCCCAGGTTGTGATCGATGCTAAGTGCATAGTACTCGTCCTCAGCCAGATCGCCCACGGATGTCCAGCGGAACGTGATCTGCTCCTTGCAGCCGCTGTACGTGGCTCCGTCCTGGGGCTCTGCCAGGTCCGGTGCCGGGTGAACTGCCCGGTCTGCCGGCGCTGGGCTTGCAGAGGCTGCTGCGCGGGTGGGTTCCGGCGTACTTGGAACCGCCGTTGCTTGCTTGGTGGCCGTTGGCGAAGCAGGGCGGGTAACTGAGGCTGTAGGCGTGGCTGGCAATTGAGTCTTGGTTGGCTCTATTGTCTCGGTGGCTGACGGCGTATCGGTAGGGAGCGACGTGCTGGTTGGAGAGAGGGTTTCTGTCGGTGCCGGGCTGTGGGACGGCTCGACCTCCTCGGGCCGCGTCGCCGTTATCACCTTGACCAAAGGGGTTGGAGCCACGATAGGCTCGGGGACGCTGCTGCCGCGGATGACGATGATGACGAGGATCGCGATGGCGATGGCCAGAACGGCCATCAGGATCAGTACCCAGGGAGGAAGACGCCGTGCCGATGGTGCCGATTTGGCAGGCGGTGTTCCTGGTGGTGTTCCAGTTTCTGCCCGCTGCTTGTACGTTGCCGTAGCCGCCATCGCTGACATAGGTGCTGGAAGGATAGGTGTCTCGCCGGCCAGGGCCCGCGCCAGATCTGCCACAAAGTCTGTCAGGGATTCGTACCGGCTGGCCGGATCCTTACTGAGTGCTGCACCCAGTACCCGGTCTACACCTGGGGGCAGGCTAGCCCCCAGGTCCCGGATGGGCACAGGTGGTTCGTAGATCTGCTTGTGCAACACGGCAAGTGGGGTCGTTCCGCCAAAGGGTGTTTGGCCGCTCAGCATCTCGTAGGCGACGATGGCCAGCGAGTAGCTGTCGGTGGCGGGCCCGACCTCCTCGCCGCGTGCTTGCTCTGGCGACATATACTCAGGCGTGCCGATGGCGCCGCCGGTTGCCGTCAGCCCGGTTTCCTGGGCGGCCTTGGCGATCCCAAAATCGGTCAGCTTGGCCTTGCCCTCACTGTCGACGAGAATGTTTGCGGGCTTGATGTCGCGGTGGACCAGTTTCCGCCGGTGAGCATAGTCGATGGCATCGGCCAGCGGATTGAGGATGGCCAGGGCTGTGTCTGCACTACCCGCCTCTCCTTTGCGGATCAGGTCGGTCAAGTCTTGGCCCTGCACGTACTCCATGACAAAATAGTACAAGTCATCCTGCTGGCCCACATCGTAGATGGTGACCAGGTTGGGGTGGTCGAGGCGCGCTGCAGCCCTCGCCTCGCGCAGAAACCGCTCGACAAAGCCTTCCTCCCAGACCAGGTGCGGGGCCAAGACCTTGATGGCCACCTCCCGATCGAGATAGGGGTCGTAGGCCAGGTAAACGATGCCCATGCCCCCCCGGCCGATCTCAGATCTGATCTCGTATTTGCCTAATTGGCCGCCAGCCAAGTCCTGGGCCATCCTTGCCTCCATGTAGACGTGCTGTTGCTTGCCTCAGTCAGACTAGACTTTCGAGATTGCTCAACAATCGAGTTTCTGCCCAACCTCCAATGGCATGGCGTCACGCCGCTACTGCGCCCGCGCCATCGCTCCGCTGGTCCCATCCCGAGTTCAGTACCGCAGCCAGCGATCATCGTTGTACAGGGCAAAGTATAGCGGCGTGAAGGAGGGGTGGGTGGCCCAATTGTACAGTTGATCCTCGCAGTACTCTACCGTGCTGCTGCGAAAGACCATGCCTCGCTCGAAGGTTTGCAGCGTAGCACAGAAACCCTTCTCTTCCTCGCGGGCCCAGCCCACCGCGCTGGACGGGCCGTCCAGGTGTTCTCGCCAGAGCCAGCCGAAACCGCGGACCGGCTCCTGCAGGCCTGGCGGCGGGCTCATCCCAACGCCGTTGGGATTGCTGCCATCCCACCTCAATGCTGGTGGGGTCTCCCACCAATGGCCGGCATTGGGGTCATTGCCGTTCAGAAGGTACAGGACATAGACCTTGTCGTTGTCGCTTCGCCACCACATGTAGCCCCGCTCAAAGGGCTGCCAGGCAGCCCATACCGTGTTGGCTCCGGCGACGGGGCAGCCTAACAGAGAACGGTCCCAGACTCCGGCCAGTTGAGGATCTGCCTGCAGCGCGCAGGTGGGCGGCGGAACAAGCGTGTTGGGCGGGGGCGCGGTTGGGCGTGCTTCTGCGGTCTGTGTCGCTGCGCGGGCCTCCTGCATGGCTCCGTCAGCCGACCGAGTTGCCGCCTGAGCATACTCTGTTGCACCTACGGCGGCCGTCTGTGTGTGTTGCCGCTGGGCTGCCTGGGCCGTGGCCTCCTGCCTCTCCTGCTCCCCGGCCTCAGCGATTCCGGTGGCTGCCACGCGGGTACTCTGTTCCTGGGTGGTCGCCGCCACAACCTGCAGCGTGGCCTGGAGCGCCGTCTCTGTGGCCGCGGGGGCGACGAGGGCCACAGGTGTGCCGGAGGCAGCCCCGGCAGGCTCCCGGGTTGGCGGGGGCGCCTTGGGAAGCAAGAATTGCGCGGTTACCAGCACGGCCAAAGCCAGGACCAGCACCGCCGCGGCGAGGCTCAGGCCGATGACCAGCCTTCGAGTGGCATGCCTAGCGGCGCCTTGCGGCTTTGTGGCGCGGACAACGGGCTGTGGCGTCCTGACAACGGCCCCGGTCAGCGCGCGACGGTAGGCTTCGCTGAGCGATCTGCCCGACTGGAACCGATCGTTGGGTTGCTTGGCCAGTGCTTTGACGAGTACGGACTCGATGGCGGGAGTCAACTTTGGGTTCAACTGGCGCGGAGGAGTGGGTGCTTCGTAGATCAGCTTGTGGATGGTGGCGTGGGGCAGTGTGCCCTGGAACGGTACCTGTCCGGTCAACATCTGGTACAGTACCGCTCCCAACGCGTAGAGGTCGGTGCGATGGTCAACGTGTCCTGCCTCGACCTGCTCAGGCGCCATGTAGGGTGGAGAACCGATCAGAACCCCGGTGCGGGTCAGATGGACGGTCTCCCAGGCTGCCTTGGCAATGCCAAAGTCAGTCAGCGTCACGTGGTCGCCCGGGCCGACAAAGATGTTGGCCGGCTTGACGTCGCGGTGGACGACGCCCTGCTGGTGGGCATGGTCCAGGGCTTGGGCGATCTGGTCCACGATACGGGCCGCCCGCCCTGGATGCAGCCGACCTTCCTGGGCGATGAGCTGTGCCAGGGTCTGGCCCTCCAGATACTCCATGGCGATGTAGTAGAGGCCCTCAGCCTGACCCATGTCATAGATGTGGACGATGTTGGGGTGGAGCAACTGGGCCGAAGCCCAACCCTCTCGCTGAAAACGGACCACGAATTCCTCGTCGTGGGCGAAATAGGAGGGGAGGACTTTGAGGGCCACGTAGCGGTTGAGAGACGGCTGGCGGGCGCGGTATACGACTCCCATACCCCCCCGGCCGACCTCAACCAGGTCACGATAGTTGCCAAGGGGCTTGCCGGTCAAGCTCGATGCTGCCACGTTGACTCCTCTGTCAGGTCGTAGGTGAGGGTCCTCGCTGTCACTGTCGCTCTGCGGTCTAGTCCTAATCCGTACTTTGGGGCTGCCGTCCCAGACCCTTGACGGTGGTCGGCCTGGGGAAATCTGGTCTTCTGCACAGGGGTGATTGCTTCTGTGCACAGTTTACCCCAGTATACCACCACTTTGCCTGGCTGGCAAAAGGGAAGCAACGATACCTCCCCATACCCAATTGGACGGGCTTGGAACTGCCAAGCAACAGAATCCTGAATTGACCTGACCTGCACTCTGTGCTAGAATACAGGGGCAGCGATCAACCCTGGACACGCCAGATGCATCTGAAGCTTTTGGTGTGACACAATCGCTACCTTGCATTTTCTACCGATTTATGATATAATCAGACAGTACACTAGGGTTTTATCCTGGATGGGGTTGGGCACATAGCTGCCGCCCCCGTGGGTGCTCACCTTCGGGATGCCGGCCTGATGGCTTGGTTTTTTGGCCTGCCGGTCCTGAGCACCAAAGACGGGCCTGTTCTCGGCTGAGCGGAGGGCCTGTCTGGATTGGAGCCGGAGGATTTGATCAAGGGGGTGCTACCGTGATACGATGGCTTGTCACCATACTGGTTGTCCTGCTCCTGGCGGGTCTAGCGTTTTCGGCGCCTGGGTGGCTGCCGGAGCTGCTGGCCCCTCTTCTGGTGGACCCATTCCTTGTCGAAAGCGCGACGACGCTGGCACAGCTCATCCTGCTCGTGCTTGCCGGCCTTTGCGCCATCGTCGGGGTCCGCTGGGCAATCCGCGGCCACAGGTCCGGCTTCCAGGTGATGGATGCGGACGATCTGGAGGCCGCCGCGGCCCGAGCCGCCGCCGCAGCATCGACGGTCCCGGACGCAACTGAGGAGGATGCGTCGTCAGAGGCGGGCGCGCCCTCAGAGGACCTGAGCGGGGAAGGGCCAGGCGATGGAGGCGGGGAACGCGCGCCCGATGCGGCAGCCATCCCCGACGAGCCCGCGACCGCCCCGGTTGAGGGAGAGAACATCCTGACCCTTTCTCTCTTTGGACCCGATGGCGCCATCCCCCCCGGCAGTCTAACGCCGAACCGGGACCAATCCGTCGATGAGGCTCCTCTGGAGGCGTCTCCTGCAGAAGACATAGAGCTTCTGAGCGAGGCGCTGTTTGGTGTGGCTGGGCCGCTGCCCTCGGGCAGCCTGGAGCCCGTGGGCTCGCGGTTCGTTATCAAGGCGGACCAAGAGGTCGGTGAGCCGCTGACCGGCACGGAGCCTGGCCGGGATCCCGGGCCCGCCGCCACGGCCAAGCCGCCGCCACCGCTGGTGCCAGGAGCAGGGAGGTTCAACCTTCTGGCCGATCTGCCCGACTTTTTTGGGCGCCAGGCTGAGCTGGCCCAGGTGCGAGATCATCTCCTGCAGGCTTCAGGAACCGCCGGCCGGCAGACGCTGTCGATCAGCAGCCTGGCAGGCATGGGCGGAGTGGGCAAGACCGCGTTGGGCCTCCACCTGGCCCATGAATTGGCCGCCGAGGGCCGCTTTCCCGACGCTCAACTTTACATCGATCTGAAGGGCTCCAGCCGGGCTCCCCTGCCCCCTGCAGCGGCCCTCGAGGCTCTGCTGACCACATTGTTGGGCCCTGACGCGCAGCGTCCCCACGATGAGGATACGCTGGCCCATCTTTGGCGCGCGGCCCTACAGGACAGGCGGGTACTGCTGGTGCTGGATGACGCGGCGGGTTCGGCCCAGGTGCGGCCTTTGCTGCCTGGCAGCCCAACCTGCGCTGTCCTCATTACCTCCCAGCAGCGGTTTGCCCTGCCGGGAGCTGGCCGCCTGGACCTCGAACCCCTGGAGCCGGAGGACGCCCGGGCGTTCTTGCAGAACCTGGTGCCGCGGCTGGAGGATGCGGAAGCGTACCAGATCGCCAGACAGTGTGGCGGACTGCCGCTGGCCCTGCGCATCGCGGGCAACTATTTGGCCCTCAACGATGATCTGTCGCCTGTGGTGCACGCTGCTCATCTGGCCGGCGAAGATACGCGCCTCGATCTTTTGCGGGACCCGGGTGGGCCCGATCTGGATGTGGGAGCCACGCTGGCTTCCAGCATCGATCGTTTGAGCGAATCGATGCGGCGTTCGTGGACGATGTTGGCCTATCTGCCTGCTCCTTTTGACGTTTCCGCTGCAGCCGCGGTGTGGGGCCAGGGCGCGACGGAGGGGACCTGGGAGCCGGCTGGACGTGGGTGAGGCGCTGGATCGCTTGCGCGCGCTGCGCAACAGCAGCTTGTTGACCTACAGCTCGCAGACAGGCCGCTACGGGCAGCAGGTATTGCTGCGCTTGGCCGCCAGCCGAGAGCTGGCACGCCTGGGCGCCGTCGCTTCGAGCTCAGGCCGGCAGATGCGCGGCTCTGAGCCCGCTGCCTGGCAGGACCTCACCGAAGGAGCCCGGCTGCGCGTGGGCCATCATTTCCTGGAGGTGGCGCGGTCAGCGGACGAGGACAAGCGCTACGGCGAGCTGGACCTGGATTGGCCGCACCTGCGGGCGGCGCTGGAGTACGCCAGGCAACTGGATGCGGATCTGTTCTCGGAACTGGTCCAGGTATTGAACAACTATTGGAGTGCCAGGGGCATGGCCCGTGAGCAGGTGGTGTGGAATGACCTTGCCGCCAAAGGCTCTAGCCGCGCTGGCCGGCAGGACATAGAGGGCATTCATCTGGGCGCTTTGGGGGCCGCCTACGACGAGTTGGGCGAACCCCAACAGGCAATCGAGGCCTACGGCCGGGCCATCCGGGCCAGCCGTGCCAGCGGTGACCAGGATGGTGAGGCCAGCTATCTGCGAGGTGTGGGCTTGGCTTATCAGGAGTTGGGCGACACCGAGCGGGCCATGCACTACTACCAGCAGTCGTTGGACCTGAACCGCGAGAAGGGCAACGTACCGGGCGAGGCGTCTGCCCTGGCTTGCCTGGGACATGCTCATGCGGAGCAAGGCGACTACCGGCGAGCCGTCGGCTGCTATCAGCAGGCCGTCGGCCTGGCCCAGGAGATCGGTGACCGCCAGGCGGAGGGGGCATGGCTTGGTGCGCTGGCGCGGTGCTATGCCGAGCTGGGCGATGTGCATCAGGCCATAAACACATCGGAGCGGGCGCTGGCCATCGTGCGGGCCAGCGGCAACAGGCGCGAAGAAGCTGCCCTCCTGGTCATTCTGGGCGAGGCCTATGCCCAGGTAGACCAAGGAGCGGCAACACGAGACGAGGCTGGCGGGCAAAGCCGCGTGGACGCGGCGCGCACCTGGGATGGCGTGGGATTCGATGGCCCCACGGCGGAAGGCCGGGCCTGGGGCGAAGAGGTTGAGCTGACGCCCATTCGCCAGATCCTCGTGCCAGCGCTACGGGGGATTGAGGTGTGGGTTGAGACCCCCTTCCCACCAGACCTGGACCTCGCGGACATTGTCGTTCAGCAGCCAGCGGCGGAAGGGCCGGGCGATGTGGCAGCGCGATGCGGCGACGACGGTGATGTGGACCTTTTTGTCCAGGATATCTGGGCGACCAGGCCCCCCCTTACGCTGGGGAGGTGGGAGACCCTTGCCTTTCGCATCAAGAATCAGGGGACGGCCTCAACTTGCCAGCGTTTCTACATTCGGATGTGGTTCGACGGCACCCTGATCCGTACCTGGTACGTGGACGGGTTGGGAGCGGGGCGAACGGCCGTCGGCAGGGTGCAGGTCAAGGTGGCGGAACCTGGCAGCCATCAGATCAGGGTTCAGGTTGATTGCAGCCATCGTGTCAGCGAGACCAACCCGGACAACAACTTTCGGACCGAGACCTGGGTCTGGGGCGAGCCGCGGGGCGCGGCGGCGCCTGGTGGTCAATCTGGACAGCCTGCCGTCGAGGAGATCGAGGCCCGCCTCGCTGGCCCGGAGCCCTTGCTGACCGAGTGGGGCGAGGAAGCTGAACTGGCCGGGATCAAGCAGATCATGCTGCCCTCGTTGTATGGGGTGGATGTGAGAACCAGCCAGGACCCGCAAGTCCAGCCTTTGGACTGGGGTGAGGGTATGCGCACCGCTGCCGGCCAGGCAGACCTCGTCGTTCAGGATATCTGGTCGACCTCGACGCCGCTCACCCTGGAGGACTGGACTACCATCGCTTTTCGTGTTCGAAACCAGGGCGCGCTCTCGATTTCTGCCCGCTTTTACGTGCGGATGTGGCTGGAAGACACGGTGGCCGGCACCTGGTACCTGGATGGCCTGGAAGCTGGCCGTACGGCCGTCGGCTGGGTACAGGCCAAGGTGGCGGAGGCCGGCAGCTATACCATCAGGGTCTACGCGGACTATGGCGATGCGGTGCCCGAGGCCAGTGAGGACAACAACGAGCGGATCGAGAGCTGGGTCTGGGGCGGGGAAGCGGTTGAGCCACCCTGGAGTGGCAGCTACGATCCAGAACAGGAAGAGGCGTTGCTCGCCGGTCCCGTACCTGGGCCCCATGACTGGGGCACAGAACGAGAGCTAATCCGGATCAGACAAACCGTGCTCCCGCCTGTACCGGAGGGCGACCAGGTCTACGACGAGAGCCAGACCATCAGCAGGATAGGGGTGGACCTCGCTGTCCTCGACATCTGGTCGCCTTCGGAACCCCTGGTAGCTGGGGAATGGGAGACCATCGCTTTTCGTATCGTGAACCAGGGGACCGATGCTGCTGACCCCCGTTTCTACACGCGCATGTGGTTCGACCGCATCCTGATCCGAACCTGGTATGTCGACGGCCTGGCGTCTGGGGCCACTGGCATCGGCTGGGTGCAGGTGCGGGTAGCGGATCCCGGCAGCCACCAGATCAGGATCCAGGTCGATGTGACCAGCGCCGTCTCGGAAGCGGACGAGGAGAACAATGTGCGATCCGAGACCTGGGTCTGGGAGGAGCCGCGGCCCGCCCAGACCTCTACGGTGCCGGTGGAACCAGCACTGGTGGCCGTGCCGCCGGTGGCCGGACCACCTGTGGCCACACCACCGGTGGCCGTGCCGCCGAAGGAGTTTGTGGAGGGTAAAGTTGGGACAGCCATCACGGGCCAACTGCCGGCGGCGGCTCCCATCGGCATCGGCACCGCCGGAACCGGCACCGCCGGAACCGGCACCGCCGTCAAAGGCACGGGCCAGGCACAAAGCCGCGAGTTGTGGGCCAAAGCCCTGGAGATCTATCAAGAGATAGGCGACCCCCGCAGCGGGGAGGTGCGTGCCAGGTTGGATGCGCTGGACAATTGATTCGATAGCAAAAGGCCGGACAACAGAGCTCCAAGGGTTCTCCTTGGAGCTTTTGTTTTCTTGCAGTTTTCAATGATTTATGATATAATCTCTCATGTTCGCCTATAAACCAGCTTGTCCGCTGCTCTGGCCGGGGCATTTGCCCACGTTGGCTCAGCCCACGGACTCGGGTGATCGGAGGTAGGGATGATGAGTGCAGGACTGGTCAGGAAGGGTAGAAGGGGAGTTGGTATAGCGACCATGTTGCTGGCGGTACTGTTGCTCTTGGGAACGGCCCAGGCGGCGCCACCCGAGCCTTATATGGTCAAGGACATCAGGTCTGGAGCTGGCGCTTCGGATCCCAGGGACCTGGAGAGTGCGGGTGGGCTCCTGTACTTTGTGGCCAATGACGGCGCAAGCGCGCACGACGACGAGCTGTGGCGCAGCAATGGCAGTGAGGGCGGTACCATCCTGGTCAAAGACATCAAACCTGCTGGCCCTTCCGCCCCATACGAGCTGACGGCGGTTGGCGCCCGGGTGTTCTTCCGGGCGGACGATGGAACCTATGGCCGGGAGCTGTGGGTCAGTGATGGTGGTGAAGCAGGTACCCGCAAGGTCAAGGACATCAACCCCGGGGCTGGAAGCTCGTATCCCAGCGGTCTGACGGCGGTGGGCGGGCACGTCTTTTTCCACGCGGACGATGGGGCCCTGGGCCACGGCCGGGAGCTTTGGGAAAGCGACGGGACGGAGCTCGGTACGGCCCTGGTCCGCGATATTAATCCAGGCGCCGGGGGCTCCAATCCCGGGCACCTGGTGGAGGTGGGCGGAATCCTCTATTTTAGCGCCGAGAAGGGCGACAGTGGAGACGAGTTGTGGCGCAGCGACGGGCTGGCCGCGGGGACCAGCATGGTCAAAGACATCAGGCCCGGCGCCCTGGGGTCCTACCTGGAAGACCTGGTCAACGTGGGCGGCACGCTGTTCTTTAGCGCCGATGATGGGACGTCAGGCCGGGAGCTGTGGAAGAGCAATGGCACCGACGCCGGCACCGTCCGCGTCAAGGATATCAATGCTGGCGCTGGGAGTTCCAACCCCCAGGCGCTGGCGGACTTGAACGGTGTTTTGATCTTTAGCGCCGATGATGGCGCTGGGCACGGCCGGGAGCTGTGGAAGAGCGATGGTACGGCCGGGGGTACGGTCATGATCAAGGACATTGTCCCCGGCAGCGGCAGTTCGACGCCGGAGAGTTTTACGGCGGTCAGCACCTCCGCCTTCCAGGGCTTTTTGTTTGCCGCCAGCGACGGGCCGTCGGGTGGCCACGGCAACGAGTTGTGGAAGAGCGATGGGACGGAATCTGGCACGAGCATGGTCCGGGACATCAATTCCGGCAGTGCGGGCTCTTATCCGCAGAGTCTGGCTTCCGTGGGCGGCTGGGTGTTCTTTAGCGCCGATGACGGGGCGGCGGCGCCTGGCGGGCACGGTCGCGAGCTGTGGAAGAGCAATGGCAATCAGGCGGACACGGTCCTGGTGGCGGACATCAACGACGGGCCGGCGTCCTCGAACCCGAACGCTCTGGAGGCCGAGGGCGGCCTACTCTTTTTCAACGCCAACGACGGGGAGCATGGTTCCGAGTTGTGGGCCCTGGTGGCCTACGCCCCCGACCTGGTGATGTCCAAGCAGGTCGCCCCGGCCACGACGGTGGCGCCGGGGGATGTGGTGACCTATGCCCTTTCCTTTGTGAATGATGGCAACGCTGTGGCCACCGGCGTGGTGGTCAGCGACGAATTGCCTGCTGAGCTGACCGAGGTTCGGGTCGAGAGCGATCTGGTTTTATCGCCTGTGGCCGGGACCGCCTACCAGTGGGGCGTGGCTGACCTGGCGCCGGCCGAAGGCGGCCTGATCACCATCACGGCGGTGATCCAGCCGATGCAGGACCGGGGCTACAGCTTTGGCAACACGGCCGCCATCGCCACGACTGCCCAGGATTCCGACCTGAGGAACAACGAGGCGTCGGTGAATGTAACCGTCAATTACCCGCCGCTGGGGAAGGATGACGGGTACACGACGCAGGAGGACGAGGGACTCTCGGTCTCTGCGCCCGGGGTCCTGGACAACGACAGCGATCCTGAGGACAGCCCGCTGACCGCTGTGTTGGATGCGCCGCCGGCCGTAGGCGTGTTAGAGCTGAATGCGGATGGTTCCTTCACCTACGCGCCCCAACCCAACTATCACGGCGCTGTTACCTTTGACTACCATGCGCACGACGGCATGTTTGACTCCAACAGCAGCAGAGTGACCGTCAGCGTGGCGCCGGTCAATGATGCCCCCGTGGCGGTGAACGATGGTTACAGGACCATCGAGGACGTGGCCAAGTCGGTGCCGGCCCCGGGTGTGCTCTTGAATGACCAGGACGACGATGGCGACCCGCTGACCGCCGTTCTGGACAAGGCCCCGGAAAAGGGCGAGCTGGACCTCAGGCCCGATGGCTCGTTCACCTATACGCCCAAGCCCGATTCAAATGGTGTGTTCAGTTTTACCTATCGCGCCTATGATGGTCAATTGGAATCGCAGAAGGCAACCGTGACCCTGGAGGTGGCCGCCGAGAACGACGCGCCGCGGGCCCATGATGATGGCTACAGTACCAAGGAGGACGAGGTGCTTCGCCTGCGCGCGCCCGGAGTTCTCGAGAACGACGACGACCCCGACGGCGACGACCTGACCGTCTTCCTGGACAAGCCGCCGGAAGAGGGCGAGCTGGCGCTGCTGCCCGATGGTTCCCTGCTCTATACGCCGACGCTCAATTACCACGGGCAGGTGAGCTTTGTCTACCACAGCAGCGATGGCATCGGCGGATCGGACCAGGCTACGGTCACGCTGGACGTCACCCCGGTCAACGATGTGCCGGAGGCGCTGTCTGACAACTACAAGACGCTGACCAACCAGGTGCGGCAGGTTGCCGCGCCGGGGGTGTTGGGCAACGACCGGGACGTGGAGGGCGATGCGCTGACTGCGGTGCTGGATACAGATCCAGCCAAGGGCGACCTCGAGTTCGCCGCCGATGGCTCCTTCGTCTATACGCCCAAGCCTGATACGGAGGGGGTGTTTCCCTTCAAGTATCACGCGAATGATGGTACGGACGATTCAGAGCAGGCCATTGTTACCCTCACCGTCGCGGCGACGAACGAGGCCCCTACGGCTGAGGGGGACAAATACACCACCGCCGAGGAGACCAAGCTGGTCGTCCCCGCGCCGGGCGTGCTGGACAACGACGACGACCCTGATGGTGACCTGTTGACCGCCCGTCTGGAGGCGCCGCCACTCCACGGCGACCTGCTCCTGGATTCCGATGGGTCCTTTGTCTTTCGCCCGGCGAAGGACTATTACGGACCGGATTCGTTCACCTATCGCGCCTACGATGGGCTGGAGGAATCGTTGCCGGTGTCCGTGAACCTGACCGTGACACCCGTCAACGACGCCCCCGAGGCGATGAATGACGCCTACCTGACCACAGATAAGAAGGCCCTGGAGATTCCCGGGCCTGGCGTGCTGGCCAACGACCGGGACGTGGAAGGCGATCCGTTACAGGCGCTGCTGGATACGCCCCCGCAGGAGGGCACGTTAAAGCTCAACGACGATGGATCCTTCCGCTATGAACCGGTGGAGGGCCGCTTTGGCGCCTTTGCCTTCACCTACCGGGCCAGCGACGGCCATCTGAATTCCAGTCCGGCCACGGTGACCATCACCGTCGCCCCGTCGCTCCCGGTCTATCTGCCGCTCATTCGCCGCTAGGGCATCCGTCGCGCGATAGGGACTGAAAGAATGGTCCAGTCTGGCAGGGACTGGACCATTCTTTGTGCAGGATCACCCATGGCTGTCCTGGGTTTCTGTATCAACCTCGCGGTCAGTCAGCCTTCGTCCTTGGCTCACACAGGGTCCGTCCCAAAGCAGACTCCCACCGAAAGCGAACCACTACCTGTCCTGGCGACGACTAGACCTGCCCGCGCCCTTGTGGTAGAATAGCGCTGTGCTGGCAGTCCTATAACGCATCGAAACGTACCTCAGCCGGGTAAGGAGGCATCGTGCCCAACCGAACAAGAACCATCTCGCTGGTGCTGGCCCTCGTACTGCTCTTCGCTGTCGCCCAGATCGTCAACCTTGGCGTCCTGGCCTCTGCCCCCGGCGAGGATGAGGGCGCCGCGAACCAGAGCGGAGCGCGGCCGGCCGGTCGCGCGCTGGCGCCCGGGACCGCCGCGCCTCGAGCCATCGTTCGCTACGCCGATCGGTTTGCCGTCTCGCCCCCGCTGCGGTCCCTGGACGGGCCTGCGCTGCCACAGCCTGCCGGGCCAGGGGTTGGCGACAATCTGCGCGAGGTCCCCCGCCCGGTCGGACCGCGCCAGGGCGGCGACGAACCTGGGTCGGAGCGCGGCCCGGGCATCCTCGCCCCCGGGCTGGGGCCCGTCGCGCCGGCCATGCCGACGCCCGTGGTGAGCTTTGGCGGTGGCAGCAATGTCGACAACGTGACCCTTCTCGGTTATTGGGTGATGCCGCCCGATACCAACGGCGCCGTAGGACCGGACCACTATGTCCAGATGCTCAATTGGATCTTTGGCATCTGGGACAAGAGCGGGAGGCAGCTCCTGGGTCCCATGAGCACCAGGTCGCTGTGGAGCGGGTTGGGAGGGCTGTGCGAATCCAGCAGTCGGGGTGATCCCATCGTCCTCTATGACTCGATGGCCGATCGATGGTTGATGAGCGAGTTCGCCTTCGACCAGGACTTGCAAGGCGAGCCGGAGGGGCCCTTTTACGAGTGTGTTGCCATCTCCCAGACCCCCGACCCGACCGGCGCGTGGTACCTCTATTCCTTCCTGATATCCGAGACAAAAATGAACGACTATCCCAAGTTGGGTGTATGGCCTGACGGCTATTACATGTCGGTCAACCAATTTCTGACAGGCAACGGCGGTTGGGCCGGCGTCGGCGTGGCTGTCCTCGAACGGGCCAAGATGCTGAAGGGCGAGCCGGCCCGGATCGTCTATTTTGACGTGGGCGCCGTGCACCGCGGCTACTTTGGCATGTTGCCCTCCGACCTGGACGGCTCGAACCTGCCGCCATCGGCCCCCGGATCCGCAGGATCCGCAGGACCCGGTGGGTCCGGCGGGTCACCCAACTATTTTGTCGAGTGGGATGATTCGGCCTGGCTCGGCGATGCCCGGGACACCCTGCGGATCTGGGAATTTCACGTGGACTGGTCCGATCCGGCCCTGTCGAGCTTTGGCCTGTCAGGCTACGCGCCCAATGAACTGGTGCCGACGTCGAACGTCGATCCCAGCTTGTGCAGCTATTTGAGAAAGTGTATCCCGCAGCCGGGTACGACCCAGCGCGTGGATGCCATCTCTGACCGCCTGATGTACCGCCTGGCCTACCGCCGCTTTGGCGATCACGAAGCCCTGGTGGGCAATCACAGCGTGGACGTGGATGGCGCCAACCACGCCGGCATCCACTGGTTCGAGCTGCGCCGGTCGGGCGGCGCCTGGTCGCTGTACCAGGAGGGGGTCCACGCGCCCGACGACGTTGACCGCTGGATGGGCAGCATCGCCATGGACCGGGTGGGCAACATCGCGCTGGGATACAGCGTCTCCAGCGAGGAGGTCTACCCCTCCGTCCGCTACGCCGGCCGGCTGGCGGACGATCCCCCCGGCCAGATGGCCCAGGGGGAAGCGACGCTGGTGGCCGGCCTTGGCTCGCAAAGCAACAGCGACCGCTGGGGAGACTATAGCAGGATGGCCGTCGATCCTGTGGACGATTGCACCTTCTGGTACACCCAGCAGTACTATGACCAGATCGGCCTGGATTGGCAAACGCGCATCGGAGCTTTCAAGTTCCCTTCGTGCAAAACATGGGCGAACCTGGCCATGAAAAAGTCGGCCGCACCGGAGGTCGTCGGGCCGGGACAGCCGGTGACCTATACGCTGGCCTTCTCCAACGTTGGATCGACCCCCGCCACGAGGGTCGTCGTCAGTGACATGGTGCCGGCAGAACTGGAAGAGGTGCGCTTTGAGAGCAGCCGCCCGGTGACGCCCACAGGCGCCTTCAGTTATACCTGGCTGGTGGGCGACCTGGCCCCCGCGGAGAGGGACGTCATCACGCTGTCGGCCAGGATCCGGCCCGACCTGGAGGGGGTCCACATCTTTGAAAACCGGGCCGCCATCCGCAGCATGGAGAGCGAAATCGACCCCAGCGACAACGCCGACTCGGCCGAGGTCAGGGTCAGCCCCCTGCGCTTTTATATTCTCTTCCCCTGGCCCGGTCGGGGTGGCGGGGGCAGTGACAAAAAAGACAGGTCCAGTCTCCAGACTGGACCCGTCTTGTCTTGTCCCGCGTTCTAACGGTGGATCTTGACCTTGGTTCCCTTGGGCGCCCACTTGTAGAGCCAGGCAGCATCCTTTCTCGAGAGATTGATGCAGCCGTGGCTCATGGGGTTGCCAAAATTGTTGTGCCAATAAGTGCCGTGTATGCCATAACTGCCATAAAAGTACATGGTGTGGGGCACATTGGGCAGGTTGTAGCCCGGCCCTCTCATCCTCACCCTGCGGTACTTGGCATAAATGCTGAAGGTGCCCTTGGGCGTTGGGGTACGCGAGGTACCGGTCGAGACCGGGAAGGCCTTGACGATCTGGTTCCCCTGGCGGGCGGCCATCCGCTGGCGGCTAAGGTCGACTTCGATCCACTTTCCCCCTGAGGCGGCCTTGGCGTAGGCGGCCGGCGGCATGACCAGGCCCGCGATGACGACCATCGCGAGCGCCAGCGCCAGGGTACGCAGCCCCAGATTGGATGATTTCATGATGTCGCTCCCCTCTTTCAAGATTGTGGTTGTTTCTCATGATTTTGACTGGTTCGTGACTGCATAGGGCCGAACCTGTCTGAACTATATTATAACTGGTTTACTGCACCGATGCAAATCGGCTTTTGGGATGGTTTCAGGGAGTATTCCGGTACCCCCCGAGGCGTAGACTGTAGGGGCGCTTTACCCCAAGGGGGCGCCGTTCGGCGTCTTGGTAGACATAAACCCTAAGGGTCTTGGAGACCCTTAGGGTTTGAATTCGACATAAGACTGGAAAAGAACCCGGGCAGGTCACCGACCTGCCAAGCGCGCGGGGAATCGGCTAGACCTCGGAGGTCTTTCGAGACTTCCAAGGTCTACCCCTTGAGGTAGCCCCGGACAGGTCTTCCGGTACTCCGCGTCGCCCAGGTACTGGTGCCATTCCGAGGCGGTCAGGTTGCGGTTGGCGATGGCGCAGGCGCGTTCCTCCCAGGGACTCAGATCCAGTTCCCAGAGATGGACGAGGCCGCTGGTATCCAGGGCGCCCAGGGCCACCAGCTTCCCGTCGGGGCTGATGGCCATCGTCTCCATCTCGATGGCGCCCAACAGCGGCGGCGTAAGCGGCTCCTGGGTGGCCAGATCCCAAACCAGGACGGTGCCATCGGCGCCGCCCGAGACCAGGTATTGGCCGTCGCCGGCTGGGTGAAAGGCTACGTACCAGACTTGGGCCATGTGTCCCGTGAGGGGCGGCTCCTGGGGCTCGCAGGCGACGGCACCCGGCTCCAGGCAAACGGTGAGGTCCCAGAGCCGCACCGTATTGTCGCTGCTGGCTGTGGCCAGGATCGTGCCATCCGGGCTAAAGGCGACGTTGTTCACCCAGTTGCTGTGGCCCACCAGGGGCGGGCCCAAAGGGTACGCGGTTTCCTCCGTGCCGTCCAGGAGCCCGCCCAAATCCCAGAGGCTGGCGGTCCCATCGGCGCTGGCCGAGGCCAGGGAGCGCCCGTCGGGGCTAAAGGCCAGGCCCATCACCCAGTCCTCGTGCGCCTCCAGGGGCGGCCCCAATGACTCGGCGCTTTCTACGTCCCACAGGATGATGGTGAAGTCGCGGCCGCCGGTGGCCAGGGTTCTGCCATCGGGACTAAAGGCCACGGAATAGACCTGCCCCGTGTGCCCGTCCAAGGGGCGGCCCAGGGGCGCCGCCTTTCCCTCACCCGTGCCGAGCTCTTCCGGCAGCTCCCACAGGATGACCCACCTGCCGGCGCCGACGGAGGCCATGTGGCGCCCGCTGGGGCTAAAGGCCACGTTATAGACAGGTTTGGGGTGGTCTGTCAGGGGCAGGCTGGCCCACTCGCCAGTGGCCGTGTCCCAGAGCATGACGTCGGTGTCCAGGCTGCCAGAGGCCAGGGTGCGACCGTCGGGACTAAAGGCCACGCCGCGGACCTGGGCCTGGTGGCCGGCCAGCCGCTGGGATCTGCCTGTATCCCAGACGATGGTATGGCCGTCCGAATCCCCCGAGACCAGGCTTCGACCATCGGGCAGAAAGGCCACGGAACGGACCCAATTGCTGTGGCCCGCCAGCGGCTGGCCGATGGGCTGGGCCCCGGCCCCACCAGGTTCGAGCAGGGACGAGATGTCCCAGAGGCGGACCGTATTGTCGGTACTGACCGAGGCCAGCCCGCGGCCGTCGGGGCTAAAGCCGGCGGCCAGCACCCGCCCTTCGTGGCCTTCCAGGGGCGGTCCCAGGGCCTCAACCGTCTCTGCGTCCCAGAGCATGACGGTCCGGTCAAAGCTGGAGGTGGCCAGCACGCTGCCGTCGGGGCTGTAGGCCAGGTGGTGCAGGGCGTAGCCAGGATGGACCGATTCGTTGCGCGCCACGAGTTCGCCGCTTTGCAGATCATAGATATCCAGCGCGGAGCCCTTGGCGGCCAGGGCCAGCCGCGCCCCATCGGGGCGCATGGCCATGATCCCGCTGCCATCGTAGGTCAGGGCCTGGGTCAGGCGGCGGGTCTGGGCCGCCGTAAGAGGCTGGCCTGGCGGTGGCGCGACGTCCCAGACCTGTATCGCGCCGTTGGCATCACCGGAGACCAGGACGCTGCCGTCGCCATTCAGGGCCAGGTTGACGATGGGCGCTTGGTGGGCGCGCAGGGCCGGACCCAGGGGCTGGCCCTGCGCCGCGTCCCACAGGAGCAGGTCCTGCCCCCGGGCAATGGCGGCGACGCGGCCATCGGAGCTGAGGGCGCCCGCCGTCTCCGCTTCCTGGGGCGGGAGCCGGTGGATGGGCTGGCCGGACGCCAGATCCCAGATCACCACTCCGCCCTGGCTGTCTATGGAGGTGACCGTCCGGCCATCGGGGCTGTGGCCCAGGTCAAGGATGAGGCTGTCATGCCCGTGCAGGAAGCGGGCCAGGAAGGGGCTAAAAGTCAAGCTGCTGAGATAGGCGCCCCGCTCCGGGCCAGTCCCCGCCAGGCGCCGGGCCTCCAGGTTCAGCAAGAGCGCCAGGTCGAGCTGTTTCCCCAGCAGGGTCACGGACTGGGCCGCCAACTGTCGCGAAAGGGCCAATTGGGCCTGGGCCTCGGCCCGCTCGCGCTCGATCTCGGCGATCCTGGCCTGCTGCTCGGCGCGGAGGGCATCTTGCTCCGAGGCGGCGCCCGCGGCTTCAGCCGTGGCCTGAGCGGCAACGGCCGCCCCGGCCTGGTGCCGGGCTTCATGGCGCATTTGCAGGGCCAGCCCCGCGGCCAGCAGCGCGACCAGAAAGACAGCGGCCAGGCCGGCGACCAGCCGGCGGAGACGCCGGCTGGCGCGGGCCTGTTCGTCAGCCCGCTTGTGCTCCGCCTCGGCCAGGGCTTGGGCCTGGTCCAGCTCCCGCTGTCGCTGGGCCTGGGCTGCCAGCCGCTGCTGTTCGCGCAGGGCAAGCCCTTCTTCGATATAGCCGCGAACCCGTGGTGAAAGGTCCGCCCTCCGCGTCTTGTACCAGCCCTCGGCCTCGGCCAGCGGGCTGCCCCGCAGCAGCGCGTCCTGGTCGCGGCCCGACGCGATCCAGCTCCGCAGCGATTCCCGGAGCCGTTCCCACCAGATACGGAAGGCTCGGTCCTCGTTGAGCCAGCCATCCAGCCGGTCCCAGCCCTCGATGAGGGCTTCGTGGACCAGCTCGGCCGTTTCCAGGCCGGCCGGATCGCGACCGGTGACGATCAGGCGGGCGTCGGCCAGTTGCTGGACCATCCGCCAGTCCTCGTCCCCCAGCTCGGCGCGGGTGGCCAGGCGGCGCGTGTCCCGGGCATGGTGGCCCGGCCGGACCATCTGTACCAGAACGCGCCGGGCCGCTTCCTGGTCGGCCGCTTCAAATTGGCCATAGACGGACTCGGCATAGTTGGCCAGGGCGCCCCGGACCTTGCCGGTGGCATCGTAGGCGGTGTGGGTCAGTTGGGCGCCGGCGGCCTGGCGCTGCCAGAGGGCGGCCAGGGCGAACTGCAGCAGGGGCAGATTGCCCGGCTCGGCGCCGACGTCGTGCACGATGCGCTCCACCAACCCCGGCTCGAAGGAGACCCCCTGGGCCAGGGCCGGTTGTTCTACGGCCTGCGCCAGCTCCTGGGGCGACATGGGGCCCAGGATGAGGCTGCCGTCCTCCAGCGCGTCGGCCAGGGGCCGGTGCGCCAGGACCTGGCCCAAAAAGTCGGCCCGCAGGATCAGCAGCAGGGTACAGGACGAGGATGTTCCACCGGACAGGTCCTCCAGCAGAAGCCGTAGAAACTCCTGCCGAACCGAAGGTTCAGGGCACAGGGTGTACAGTTCTTCGAACTGGTCGACAACCAACAGCAGCCGCCCGGGGACCGGCGAAACGGCGGAGCTGCGGCTGGCCTGAGACCCGGATCGTCCGCCGGATCCGGCGGGCAGATCCCTGCTTCAGGACCGGTCCCATGACCCTGCACAGCGTGCGCTGGCCCAGGTGCAGCGCTCTGGCCAGCTGCGCCGCTCGGGCGAACAATACTTCGGGTGGGGCCTCGGGCTCTATGAGCGGCATCACGGCCGTTGCCAGGGCTTCGATGGGCCGCGCTCCGGGCCGGAGCACGGCGACGTGCCATTGAGCAGCGCTCTCCCCTTCATGGTGCCCGGTTGTACCCTCCTGGAGCCGGGGCAGCAGCCCGGCAAAAACCGCGGAGGACTTGCCGCTGCCGGAGGGGCCCATGACGGCGACCACGTTCTTTTGCTGGACGGCGTCGGCCAGGCGCTGGACGAATGTCTCGCGGCCAAAGAACCATCTGGCGTCCTGCTGGCCAAAGGGGAACAGCCCCCGGTAGGGACTGGGCGGAAGGGGATGCTCGCCGGCGACGCCCACCGGGCGGGTTTGGGCGGCCACCTCACCCTGCCAGAATCTGCTCGCGCAGGGCGACCGTCTCCGGCTCGGCGACGATGCCCAACTCCTCGGCTAGCTGCCGGACACAGATGTCATATTGCTGCAGGGCGGCCCCGCGCTGGCCGTCCAGGGCCAGCGCCAGCATCAACTGGCGGTGGGCGTACTCGCGCCATGGCTCCAGAGCAAGCTGTCGCCGGGCGTAGACCTGGGCCTGGTGCGTTTCCTCCCAGGCCAGATGATGGTTCGTGAGGGCCTCCAGGGCCAGGAGGATCGCCTGGTGGCGCTGCTCTCCCTGCAGCAGGCGCCATTCCTCAAACTCTGGGCAGTCGCTCAGGTTCAGCCCGGCCATAAAGGGGCCGTGGTACAGCTCCGCGGCCTGTGTGAGCGAGGCGATGCTTTGCTGCGCGTTCTCCCCGGAGGATGGGCGGCCATCCTCGGCCGAGAGCAGGACATCGAAGGCGTTGACGTCGATCCAGACGTTGTGGTCGGGCTGAAACTCGACGCTGTGGCGGGATATGGACAGGCAAGCGCCCCCATCCCCGGACAGCGTGCCCCGGGTGGGTTCCAGAGGCGCCAGAAGCTGGCGGAGATTGGTGAGCGCCTGGCTGAGGCTGCGACGGGCCGCCTGCTCTGGAAAGCCGCCCCATAGCAGCGTGGACAGAGCCTCGCGCCGGTGCGAGCGGTTCGCCTCGATGGCCAGGAAGGCGAGCAAAGCGCGCACCTTGTCCGAACGAAAGCCGGCCAGTGGTACGCCGTCCAACACAGCCTCAAAGGTTCCCAGGAGATGAAGGCGGAGGCGGGCGTTCTCGCCAGCAGCATCCACAGGGGCAATCCTCCCACAATGACACCGCGCACCAACCAATAGGGCGCTGGTGCGGGACCGGTACGAAAGAAAAACCAGGGCCTCGGGACCGGAGGCTCCATGGCCTGCGCTCCCGGGCTTATGGTACCACATCCAGCCCAACCTGTCAATCTCTCCGCTCCAGGCACTCAGGACAATCGCATCTAAACCCGTCATTGCGAGCGAAGGCGCTTTTGCCGAAGCGAAGCAATCTCGCTCTTACTCAGGTTCAGGCACCTAGAACAAGATGCAAATGCCCTGTCCGGGCTCTCGGGGCAAGAGTTCGTCACGATCTCGTCACACTCGTATGCTATACTCTGTCCTATAGCCAGAGATCGCGGCTGGTCTCCAGGCGCGTAGAAGCGGCGGATGCTGCCGCCTGCAGGGCTGGCGCATCGCGCAAAAGTAGAAAGGAGATGTGGATTTTGCCAGGACTCGCAACAGATCCAGAACGATATCAGAGTTACCTTCTTCGGTTGTGGAAAGAGACGCCCGACCTGCCCTGGCGTTTCCAGGTACACTGCGTCTCTACGGGGGATGAGCACCGCTTTGCCGAATTGGACCAGGTATTGGCTTTTCTGCGGAACGCAGCGGCCGGCGACCATACCTTTGAGCCAGAGTGGGGCGGGGATCCGGGGGACGCCGGAAGCCGGCAGCGTGAATACTCCTGCGGGCTCGACCTAGCCTACATCTAGACCGGGCCCCGGCGCCTTGATCGTCGGGGCGGGAGAGTGAACTGAATGGTTCGTGGTGACCTGGCGCAGCAGCCTGAAGCAGCTCCGGAGCCACGTCGCAGCTTTATCCTACGCCTGTGGAAAGGAACGCCCGACGCGCCCTGGCGGGGCGAGTTACAGAACCTGAGCACCGGAGAGGAACATCGCTTCAGCGACCTGGCTGACATCATCGCCTTCTTGCGTGAAGAGGAGCGGGGCAGGGGATAGCGCGCGACCAGACCCTGGCGGCGCCTGAGGCAAAGACCAGCACCGAAAGTGGGGCTAACACTGGACCAGATCGATCAAGAACTCTGCAAGGCCCCCATAGGCAGTGTATTTCACGGGGCGGCGACATACCCGGAGTTGGCCAGCGCCTCTCTGCTCGAGGCGATGAGCTTTGACGGGGGCGAGGACACTCTGGGAGCGGCGAGGATCCTGCTGAGGACGGCTGCGCCCGCGGTCCTCTGCGCGTCGCACCCCGAGGTCAGCTATCCGCTCAGCGAAGAACAGGTCGTCGCCGCCGTGAATACGGCCCTGGCTTCCGGCGATCGGGCCGTGATGCTGGAACTGGCTGAGCAGCTAGCCAGCTATTTGTGAAGGTGCCGCGCTTCAGGCACATGCGGATACAGAGACCGTATCCGAACAAGTGACACCCCCACCCCTCCCTCGCCTACAGAGGGCGGGCAGCCAGAGTTCCTCCGGCCAGCGGGGGAGACGCCCAGAGGACAGCGAGCGGTTGGCGCCAGGTCCTCGGTCTTCCCCGCCTGCCGGGGGGCGGATGCCTCGCTGTCCGTGATTTACCATAACGCAAGGGAGTTGACCTGGTCATTCCTCTGCACCATCGCTGGTGCAGTCCCTGACGCAGCGCACTGCGGGCGCGCTTGGCCGGGCAATCCCCAGGCATACGCAGCAACTGTCACCGCCAGCAGGGTGGAGGCGCTTCGCCGGAGTGAGGCAATCCCCAACTACACGGTAGAATCGCTTTCGGCAGTCGGCAGGCCTCTTCGCGACGCGACTTTGCTAACAGCGTCACCCAGGCCGAAAACCCTATTGCACAGCCGCCGGGTATGTGGTATACTCCTCCTATCATCCTAGACAGCGCCCAAAGGGATGCCCTGGAGGCGGGCGCCGCCTGTACACGTAGCCGTGCCAGGGAGGAGGAGCATCGATGTTTCGCCGGATTCGAAATAGCTGGGAGTTGATGCTGGCCAGTTTCGCCGTGCTGCGCGCCGACAAGGAGCTGGTCGTCTTTCCCATCGTGTCGGCCATCGGCGTGGTAATCGTGACCATCAGTTTTATCCTGCCCTTTTTGCTGGCGGGCGCCTTTGATGGGATCCTGGCCGGGGGGCTGACGGTTCTGGGCTTCGTCGTCCTCTTCTTTTTTTACCTGGCCCAGTACTTTGTCATCATCTTTGCCAACTCTGCCCTGATCGGAGCGGCGATGATCCGCCTGCAGGGTGGCGATCCCACGGTGGGCGACGGCTTTCGCGTCGCCTTCCAGCACATCGGCGCCATCGCCGGCTATGCCGCCATCTCGGCCACCGTGGGCGTGGTGCTGCGCATGCTGACAGAGCGGGCCGGCGGGCTGGGCCGCATCGTGATCTCGCTGGTTGGGCTGGCCTGGAACGTCGCCACCTTTCTGGTGGTGCCGGTCCTGGTTGTGGAAGGCGTCGGCCCTGTCGATGGCGTAAAGCGCAGCGTCTCGTTGCTCAAGAAGACGTGGGGCGAGCAGATCGCCGGCAATGTGAGCATCAGCCTGATCGTTGGCCTGCTTTTCCTGGTGGTTTTGCTGGCGGGAGTGGGTCTCGTGGTCCTGGCGGCCATGACCGAGGTGGTGGCCCTCATCGTGGCTGTGGTCGTGCTCTGGGCCCTGGTGCTGCTCGTCCTGGCTCTGATCGGATCAACCCTGAACGGGATCTATGCGGCGGCGGTCTATCGCTACGCCGTGACCGGCGAGACCGGCGGCTTTTTCCAGGAGGAGATGGTAGAGGGGGCTTTTCGAAGCCGATAGGGTTTGCTGCCCGGACCCGGCAGTGGTATACTGGCGCCCATCTCGAAGGTTGGGCGTGGTATGCGGGCTAGCAACGGATCGGCGGAACTTCTGGACCTGCCCCGGGCGGGCATCCTGTTTGTCCTGGGTGCCATCGCTCTTGTCTCGGTGCAGGACGTCACCATCAAGTGGATCAGCGGGGACTATCCCCTTCACGAGATCGTCTTTATCCGCAGCCCGGTGGCGCTCGTGCTGCTTTTGCCCATCGTCTACTTTGAGGGCGGCATTTCCTCTCTGCACAGCGGGCAGTTCCACCTCCAACTTTTGCGCGGCGGCTTGATGTTCCTGGCTTCCACCTTTTTCTTTATGGGTATTGCCGCGCTGCCACTGGCCGACGTTGTGGCTCTCACCTTTGTGTCCCCCTTGTTTGTAGCCGTACTTTCGGTTCTGTTCCTTGGCGAGAGAGTCGGGCCGCGCCGGTGGTTGGCCATTGTCGTCGGCTTTGCCGGCGTCGTCATCATGCTGCGCCCGGGCGCCGGCGTTTTTGACCCGGCAGGATTCCTGGCGATTGCCACAGCCTTCTGCCTGGCCTCTATCTCGGTGATCACGCGCCGTCTGGGCCGGACCGACAGCGGCTCGTCCATCGCTTTCTACACTGCCGTCTTTTACCTGGTTTCCAGCGCCGTGGTGGGGTTGGCCATCGGCCACGGACGGCTGGCAGGCGAGGGGCACGCCAGCCTGCAATTCCTCCTGCGCCGCTGGGTGATCCCTTCTTGGACCGATCTGGCCCTGTTGCTGCTCGTCGGTGTTGTCGGTGGCCTGGGCTTCTACCTCATGTCACAGGCCTATCGCGTCACCCGGGCGACGGTGGTCGCCCCCTTTGAGTACGTTGCTGTTCCCCTGAGTGTGCTCTGGGGCTACCTGATCTGGAAGGACCTGCCAGGCCCCCACACCGTTGTGGGCATTGCGCTGATCGTGGGCAGCGGTCTGTACGTGCTGTGGCGCGAGTCGGGTCAGGCGCCAGCAGTGGAAAACGCGGGCGAACTCGGATCCTGACCCTTCACAGGGCCACAGGAGTAGGCTGGAACCCCCTTGCACCGCCGTAAACAGGCGGTGCTGGGAAGATTGCTATCGATTTCAATTCCTAGCACCGGCTCTTTCAGGCCGGTGCGATAATCGCGCTTGCCGCAGTGACCGGCCGGTGGTATACTGGCGCCCATCTCGAACGATTGGGCGCTATATGCGGGCTAGCGAAGGCTCTACAGTACTCTTGGACCGGCCCCGGGCGGGCATCCTGTTTATCCTGGGTGGCATTGCGCTCATCTCGGTGCAGGACGTCGTCATCAAGTGGATCAGCGGCGACTATCCCGTCCACGAGATCGTCTTTATCCGCAGCCCGATTGCGCTCTTGTTTCTGGTGCCCATCATCTACTTTGAGGGGGGCTTTTCCTCCCTACGCAGCGGGCAGCCCGGCCTCCAGATCTTGCGCGGCGGCATGATGTTCCTGGCCTATACCTTTTTCTACATGGCCATTGCCGCGCTGCCGCTGGCCGAGGTCGTCGCCCTATCCTTTGTATCGCCCCTGTTTGTCACGGTGCTGTCGGTGCTGCTGCTTGGCGAAAAGGTCGGGCCGCGGCGGTGGCTGGCCATCGCCGTTGGATTCATCGGCACGGTCATCATGCTGCGTCCGGGCACCACTGTCTTTGACCCGGCGGGGCTCATGGTCATCGCCTCCGCCTTTTTCTACGCGAGCACCTCGGTGCTCACCCGCCGCCTGGGCCGGACCGACAGCGGTTCGTCCATCGCTTTTTATACCACTGTCTTTTACCTGGTGTCCGGCGCTGTGGTGGGGCTGGCCATCGGCCATGGGCGATGGGCCAGCCAGGGGCATGCCAGCCTTCAATTCCTCCTGCGCCGCTGGGTGGTGCCATCTGGGAGCGACCTGGGCCTGCTGCTCTTCATTGGTTTTACCGCCGGCGTGGGCTTTTACTTGTTCTCGCAGGCATATCGCGTCACCCGAGCCACGGCCGTCGTCCCCTTTGAGTATATCGCCGTGCCCCTGAGCGTGTTTTGGGGATACCTGATCTGGCGGGATATGCCCGGCCTGCACACCATCATCGGCATTGTGCTGGTCGTGGGCAGCGGCCTGTACGTGCTGTGGCGCGAGTCGGGGACGCCAGCGTCTGGCTAGGCTGCGCTCTGGTCTGATCACGGGCCTGCCCGGAGCCAATTGGGGCTGGCCAGCTCTGAATCACGGAGCCTTGTCTGTCTATGGATCAGGCTTTCGAAGTCTGGAGTTTTAGCCCAGTACCTCTTTGGCCCTGCGCCAGCCGGCTTCCAGGCGCATGTTGAGGACGTCGCGGGAAAAGTCCAGGGTATCGCCCAGGGGCTCCTTGGGCTCGATGACATAGTATTCGTAGGCCCTGTACTCCTTGCCCTTTTGGTTGGTGAGTGTCCCCTCGAAAGCCTGCGCCTCCCGGACGTTGCGGTTGATGCGCTCAAAGGCCTCCAGGTCGGTGACAAAGATCTCGTTGAGCATGATGTCGATGGTCGCGATGCCGATCTCGAGGGCGTTTTTGAAGGGCTGAGGGCGGGTGGGCGGCTGCCGGCCGCTGCAGTTGATGATCACGATCCGTTCGGGGTCCGAATCGAGCACGTCGCCCAGGGGGCTGAAGTTGCGGACACCGCCGTCGACCATGTCCTCCTGCTTGGGCGGGACAAAGACCGGCTCAAAAGCCAGGGGGATGGCGGTCGAGGCCAGGAGCGCCTCCATGAAGCCAGGGTCCTGCGGCCTGTAGCGGTGGTATTGCCCGCTTCGGAGGGAGACGGCGCCGATGCTCAGCTCGGTTTTGACCTCCGCCGGGTTGATCTCTTTCTGCATCATGGCCCACAAGGGATCGTTGTTGTAGACCGACTTGGCCCCCAGGAGCAGCTTGAAGATGGACCAGAGGTCGAGGCCGCCGGTAAAGACCCGCTCGGGGGTGATGGTCCGCCAGATATACTCCAGGCGGTCGTACTTTTCCATGGCCATCATGGTCGCGTTGAGGGCTCCCACCGAAATGCCGGCGATGATGTCCCACTTGAAGCCCTTGATCTCGCGGGCGTAGGTTTCCGCAGCAAGTTGGAAGGCCCCCTTGGCGCCACCGCCACTCAGTACCAGCGCTGTTTTCGGCATGATCCCCTCCATTCTGTGTATGGCACAGGCCAGTGCGTTGATTCAGCGTATATATGCGGATATTGCGACCATTATACCACATCTTGCCAGAATGTACAAGTACGCTGCACAATTCTGTTGTATCCGAAAATCCGTGATGGGAGCCCCGCACGAACGGCAGCAAAGTCGTCAACGCGAGCGTCAGCGCCTGTCCCGAGTATGTCCCGAGTCCGCGAAGGATCTACCGAGGGAAAGCGATCTCCACTTGTGTAGTTGGGGATTGTTTCGCTCCGGCAAAAAGCGCCTCCGCTCGCAATGACGAGGTCAGGTGTCATTCCATTTAGAGTGGCGCCCTGTGCCAAGGATCACTCGCAATGACGGATCTGGCCGACAGTGCATGTCAAGGGAGAATGCAACGGCCCGGCTTGTTCGGGAAAACTGTCGAGGGCGGCACAACCCCGATGTCAGACTTTGTTGCTTGTGCTCTTGCGGATTATGGAGTATAATGTTTGCGCAGAGACTGATGCTGTACGAGTACATTGACCCCTTGGCCGGTGATTCAGGTTGCCGCGCCACGCTCTGGGCAAAGGGCTTATGATTCCAACGGGAGAGCGGGAAGACAATGGTGAGTCACATCTGTATCAATTGTTGTATGAAGACAAAGGTGATCTTGTGCCATCCTGACATGACGGTCAAGGAAGCGGCCGCCCTCATGGCCGAGAACAACGTCGGGACGCTGCCAGTGGTTGACGAGGCGTCAAACCTGGTCGGTGTGACTACGATGCGCGACCTCATTCAGATCTTTTTGCCCGATTTTGTTTTCCTGCTATCGAACATCAACTTTGTCAAAGACTATGGAGAGCTGGGAACGCCTTC
Organism: uncultured Chloroflexia bacterium; assembly: GCA_963700285.1. Classification (GTDB taxonomy): domain Bacteria; phylum Chloroflexota; class Anaerolineae; order JAAYZQ01; family JAAYZQ01; genus CAWANP01. The sequence goes on from CAVOXA010000022.1 coordinate 181,753, forward strand.
GAGCGCGAGCTTGCAGAGGGCGGCGAGGATGTCGGTGGCCGACATCATGGAGGCCCCTGTGTCGGTTGAGGAGGATTGCACGCTCATTCGGGCGCTCTCATTCATGGAGAGCTATGGAATACCGGACCTGCCGGTGGTAAGGGAGGGAAAACTGGTTGGACTGGCCTCGCGCGTGGATATCGGCCGCGCCTTTCTCTCCACCTGGCTGACTGTGCCACCTGACTGAACGGAGGTTCACCGATGGCGCCCTACGTCGCCACGCTGATCGTGGTTGTGACGCTGGCCCTGATCCTGACGGACAAACTGGACCATACCACGGCCGCTGCGGGGGGAGCGGCGGCCATGATGATCGCCGGCCTCGCCCTGGGTTTCTACTCGGAAGAGCAGGCCCTGGACTCGATCCATTTTGGCGCCCTGGGTTTGCTCTTGGGCATGATGATTTTGGTTGCCATTCTGGCGCCCACGGGCTTTTTTCAGTATATCGCCATCAAGGCCGGACAGTTGTCACGGGGCAACCCCTGGCGGTTGCTGCTGCTGCTGGGTGTCGGCACCGCCTTTGTTTCCCTCTTTTTCAACAACGTGACCACAGTGGTACTCGTGGGGCCGATCACCATCCTGATCACCGAACTTCTGGGCATTAATCCCATCCCGATCTTGATGGCCCAGGCGCTGCTCTCTGACACGGCTGACGTGGGAACCTCTGTGGGTGATCCTGCCAGCGTGCTCGTTGCTTCGGCTTCCGGCAACACCTTTACTGACTTTCTCACCCACTCGATGCCGATTGTAGCCGTAGCCGTGGTGGTGACGCTCTTGATGTTGCGCATCCTCTTTTCGAAAGAGTTGTCTGAAGGTCCGGCCAGACCGGAACTGGTCATGACCCTGGATGCCAATGAGGCACTGGAGGATCGCAAGACGGCGCTGCGGGTCTTGGCCGTATTGGCTGTCACCATCGTGCTCTTTGTCCTTCAACGGCCCCTGAACCTTAGTTCGGAATTCATCGCCCTGTCTGCCGCGGCCGTGGCTCTGGTCTGGGTTCGACCCAACGTTCGCGACGTGCTCCTGCGGGTCGACTGGCCCGTGCTCATTTTCTTCGTGGGCCTCTTTGCCATGGTAGGCGGGCTGGACGCCGCGGGGGTGTTTGAACCGATTGCCGCGGCTCTGGCGCCCATCGGCCATTCGAATCCCCGGATTCTGGGGGTCATTATCATTTGGGTGGTGGCCGGCCTGTCCGCCCTGGTGGACAATGTGCCGGTAACCATCGCCATGATCTCCCTGCTGAGTGGGCTGGCCGTTGCTGGTGTGAATGTCAGCGGCCTGTGGTGGGCCGTGGTGTTTGGGGCCGGCTTTGGGGGAAACGCGACCAAGATAGGTTCGGGCGCCAATATCTTGATCGTGTCGCTCTCCGAGCAGACGAGCACGCCGATTTCGGCTCGAATCTGGAACCGCCGTGGGCTGCCGGTGGCCATCGCCACCTGCCTGGTGGGCAGTATCCTCTTTGTCCTGTTCTTCGATTGGCTCCAGAGCTAGTCCGCGCTGGCAGAGGCCCTGGCGCCCAGGCCCAACGACCGGACGCTGTGCCATCGGCTGGAGACGCGGCGCCCGGTCAATGTCCCTCCCCGGCGCCTTGGCACTCACCCCGGCACAACCGTGGCGTAGTCAGGCTGGCGCGGGGCTGCCAGTCACGGCGTCGTAGCTTCGGGCAGCGCCTGAAGCTCGGGCGCATCGGCGTCCAAGCGCTCCACCTGGCGGGCGTAGAGCTTGATGCCGGGTGTGGCGCTCAGGCCGTGGGCGAAAATGCTGAGGAGTACGGTGACAGCCACAGCACCAATGATCAATGGCTCGCCTGGGAGGTACGCCTCGTGTTCCAGGTAGACCATGGCGAGGACGATGGAGGCCAGGCCCCGCGGGCCGAACCAGCCCAGGAATAGGATACTGGCCGCGCTGAGACGCGCGCTAATCATCGATATGGCCACCGGAAGCATGCGTACCAGCGTCAGGCTCAGGACGGCATACACGGCCGCGGTTGCGGTGAGGCTGGGCCACCACCGCATGATGATGAGGCCAAAGAGGAAAAAGATAAAATTGCCGAGCAGGTGCCCTTCCTGGTCGCTGAATTCGGTCAGGCTTTGGTCGGCCCTCCGGAAAGCAATCTTGAGCACCAGGCCGGCGGTGAATGCTGCGATAAACGGGCTGGCCCCCACAGGATTGGCCGCGATGTAGCACAAGAGGGGCAGGGCCAGCAGCCCGGGTTGTTCCAGGGCCGGTCGGGTCCAGCCGCGCTGCTGGAACTTGGCCAGCAGGAATCCACCCACCATTCCGATGGTCAGGCCGACGAGCAGGCCGAAGCCCAGTTGCTCGACCATGAAACGCAGCAGGACCTGGCCCGCGTGCTCTGCTTGCGCCGTGGCCATGCCGATGAAGAGTAGGAGAAAAGGCACCGAGAGCCCATCGTTGAGCCCGGCCTCCACGTTCAGAGACTCGCGGATGCGTAGCGGCACCCGCGGGTTCTTGACCACGGCTTCTCCCAGCCCGGCATCGGTCGGCGCCAGCAGGGCGGCCAGAATGGCTGCTTCCCAGAATGTAAGCTGGGGGATAACCAGCTTGGCGACGAGGGCGCCCAGGAGGATGGTGAGCGGCATGGCGATGGCCAGCAGCCGGGCCGGCAGGCTCTCGTTGGCGCGCAGGACGCGCAGGTCGATGCGGGTGGCGTCGACGAACAGGAGCAGGACCAGCGCGATCTCGGCAATTGTCAAAAAGATCGCGTTTTGTTCCTCCGCCTCAACTGGGGCCGGTGCTACCAGGAACAGCAACATGCCAGCCACCGTGAAGAGCATCGGCGTGCTCAGGATCGTGCGTTCCAGCCTCTCCGCGATGAGACTATAGAAAAAGACCACGAGGATGAATCCCAGCGCGATGAGCATGATTGCTCCTTTCTCAAACGCATCGGTTGGTTGGGACGATGGTGGATTGCACCGCACCTAATAATACTGCATATCTTGCCTGATGCCAAGCCTGTGCTGGTGTACATGATCAGCTATCTCCAGACAACGGCTCTGCGATGGCCGTGTAGCCAGGGTTGCGTTCTGTGCTGGCCGGCGCGTCAAGCCTGGGGCCGAGCCGCAGGAGATACCACAGCACCAGCATCAGCGGGATGCCTACCAATGAGGCAACGAGGGGCAATTCGTGCCCGGGCGTCATGCCGTAGAGCCGGCCTGCCATCCAGGCTGCGACGGCCGGACCCGCGTGCGCCAACGACTGGAAGAAGCCAAAAGCCTGTCCCTGGTTCTGCTCTTTCACAACCTGGACGATGCCGGTATTCGTGACGATCCATATGGCGGGAATTGCTCCGAGCAAGAACATGGCCACGCCAGCCCACCCCACCTCCGCCGTCTGCCAGAGCGCGAAATAAGCCAGCCAGGAGAGCACGAGCAGCCCAACAAAGCTCCATCGCGGGCTTGTGCGTGCGGCGATAAGGTTAAACACCACGGCTCCCACATAGGAGACCGTGAACAAGAACCCGATCGTCGCCAGGGAGATGCCCCGCGTCTCTTGCAGGAAACTCGGAAGCAGCATGTAGCCGGTATAGAGCGCAATCATCGTCAATGCAAAGTACCCGGTGAGCAAGAGAAACCGATGGTTCTGAAGCAGGGCCAATGGGCTCCGCCGCTCCGCGCCGCTGTACGTCGTTGTGGGCTTGGTCAGCAACACGAACCCGATGCCAAGCATGAGGATCCCGGCTGCAATCCACAAGTTTGTCCGTATCGCGGTGTTATGGGCAATGATGCCTCCCAGCCACGGAGAGACGATCTGGGCCGCGGGCCAGGCAGCCCAAATCGTCGACAGCGTCCTTTCCGAGATTCCCGGAATACTCCGATCTGGGACATTGAGCAGTACGAGGCTCATGATTGCCGGAGATGCTGCCGCGGCGCATCGGTAGATGAGCAATCCCGGTATGGCCGTGTGCCACGACCTGGCAATGGCCATGAGAAGCAACCCCAGGACTCCCAACGCCCAGGCGCCAAGGATGACCCGGCGGGGCCCAATTCGGTCGCTAAGGAATCCCCCTGGGATCATCACCAGGGCAGCGCAGATGGATTCCAGGGCCAGGGCGGTCCCGATCTGCTCCGGCGTTGCTCCCAGTTCGCCCAAGTAAATCTGTCGCTGATTGTACCACAAGCCCACGCTGAGTGACCAGACGAACACCGACAGCATCAGGAGCCGGTTGTTTGGCCCAAAGTCTCTGAGCATCCACCACTCCTCCTTGCATCAGATGAGGTACTTGTTCCAGATCCTCTCCAGGGGCCAAGGCAGCGCTTGACAGCCTGGACAGGTGAGCCGGTGCTAGGCCGGACGCAGGCAGAGTGACGAACCCAAAGCCCCGCCTCACTCGCTCGGTTTGCAGGTCGCTATCCTACCACAGAACGAGAGTTTTGAACACCCTAGCGTATGACGCGGGCTAACGCTCTTGACCGGACAGCTCCGTTGTCAGCCGGCGGACCCGATCCGCCTGTGTGGCGAACAATCGGCGCTGTGGGTACTCCTGACCTGAGTCAGCTAGCCGTGGCAGGCCCCAGGCAGAGCCACTCTCGTGGTCCAGGCGAGCCAGCGTCGGTTCGGCTGTCCCTCTACCGCCTCGCCTGATCGCGATAGTGGGCATAGGCCGAGTATCTGGACGAGCCAGATACCGCTGCGGTGTCCATCCCACGGGGATGGCGACCACGAACAGGGCCTGGCGGCCAGCCAAGCCAGGTCGGCGTTAGCCGAGGAAGGGCTGCAGATAGCGCGTGGCGGGCAGAAAGTCCAACCCAGTCAGCACGCGCTGCTGAAAGGCGCTCAACGCTCCCAGTTGGCTCAAGCGCGAGCCGTCGACAAAGGTCTGGTCGGTGGCGTACAACGGCGCAAACTCGTGCAGCACGCGGTCGACCGACGAAGACAAGTTCGCCTGTCGGCAGCGCAAGGCCAGCACGGCGCGCAGCAACAAGGCCAGGAAGGTGATGAACACCAAGCCTTCGATGCGCTGGTCGGTGTGCAGAGTACAGAGGCTGTACCTGCAACGGGCCTTTGAGCGTCCGGTTCTGTTTCTCCACCCCATCCTGGGCCTTGAACCAGGTCAGGGTCTCGTCTGCGGACAGGTGCGAGGCATTGGTGCCCAGCAGGTACTTGCCGTCCAGGGCTTGGGCTTGGGCCAAGGCGGCCCGGTCCACGTGAAAGGCCAGAGCTAACTGGCGGTCCGTACCGCTCAACTCCACGGCAACCAACCCTTTGGCCGGGTTGCCGCGCTGGGCCAGGGCTACCTGATGGGCCGCGTACTCGCGCCGGATGTAGCGCCCCCGGTTGAGATGGCTACGGATGTCGGCCAGCCGGTTGAGCAAGGCCTTGAGATGTGCTTTGCGTTTGTCCTCGTCAAGTCGCTGTTTCCCGGCACTCCACACCACCAGCGCCCGGTCCTCGTAGGTTTCACCTTGGTAGCTGACCGGGAACGGCCGCCACACACCGCGATACGGCACAAAGGGCCGGTCAGCGGGCGGCCGCCGTTTTGGCCGGTAGCTCAGTTCGTGGCTGGCCAGCTCAGCCTCGCTTACACTGCGCAGCACGGCCTGCACGGTCGTGTTGGCTTCCCAGGGACCGAGGTAGTACAGATGGTGCAGATGGGCAGCCGCTACGGCCGCCGGCGTGATCATCTTGCAGTCGCCCACCACCAGACGGGCGAACGGCCAGGGTCGCACATTCCGGCCGGCGCAGGAAAGCGGAGATAGCCTCCAGGTTGGGTACCGGAGTGGTGGTGTCCCCAGTGGCCCCGTTGAGCAACCGGTAGAGCAGGGGCAGCCGCTCCCGGCTGGTCACATCCATCCCCACCTTGACCAGCTTGTTGTCAAAGCGGTTATCACTGCTGCGACCATAGGCGGCCAACTCGCTGTCCTCATACTCGCCTTCCAGGTGAATGGTAGTGGTGTCCCAGTGCAGGACGCTGAGGTCGACCCCTTCCTGTTGCACCACCCGCGCCGCAATGGCAACCCAGGCCTGTCCCAGAAAGGGGTGCAACTCATCCAGGGCACGCCCAAAGCGTTGGTCGTACAACTGCTCGGCCTTCAGCCCAAACATGGAAGCCACGACCGTCTGGGCGGCCCACTCCCCAACGTGGCTGAGGGGTTGGGGAGGCCATGGACCGGTTGAGCGTTAGAACTTCCACCAACCGGCCCAGATCGACGTCGGCTTTGGTCCAGCGCAAGGCATTGATCGTCTCGCGCACTTGCATGGCTTCCAACAGCGGGTAGAGAACCGGGATGGCCCCGACCTGACGGGGCGTTGAGTGGCTTGTCGCCGCAGCGACACGGTCGGCCCAGGTAGTCTCGGACATCGTATCCTCCTCGCGCAAAAGTGTGTGCCGAGGATATGATACACCCGTTTGGCTTGTGCGTCTATTCAGATGGTAACGTACTATTCGCCTGGCGCGGCGGCCAGCTCTCAGGCTGCCCGCCGATGAACGTTATGTTGTTTCGCATAGACCTGTCGAAAACAGGCTCAGACGGATGTACATTTTCGACCGGCACAGGGGGCAGCTTGTGGGTAGGGATCTCTTGTGGCTTGCGTTTTTAAGGGGCATGGGGCAATGCAAGCACCGGTTTCAGCATCTTGTCTTTTTCCGTTCCCTATGCTATTATGCTCCGGTCTGAAATCCGCCCTGTGTCAAAGAGCCGGGCCACCGTAGGCAATTACTTTTTCGTGATTCTGACGCCTGTCATTGCGAGTTTATCCATGGCGCGTGGCGCCACTGAGAGCGGGATGACACCAGACCTCGTCATCGCGAGGCGGCCACAGGCCGACAGCTTGTCCTGAGGCCGCCGAAGGGAAGCGATCCCAAACTGCACAGCAGAGACTGCTTCGTCGCTGACGCTCCTCGCAGTGACAGAGTCGATGTCAATAGTGGGAGCGGAGCGACGAAGCACCACCATGCCCGCCATGCCCGCCACGCCCGCCACGCCCGCCACGCGCCCGCCGCGGAGTCCTCGCGGTGGAGTCCTCGCGGTGGAGTCCTCGCGGTGGCAGTTCCCGCTTGTGCGAAGCAGTCGGTTTCTCATGAGTACGTGGAGATTGCTTTGCTGCGCTCGCAATGACAGATCGGAAAGAGAGATACAAACTTTGCTGCGCTCGCAATGACAGATCGGAAAGAGAGATACAAACTGGAGGGCAAAGGAGCATGACATCGAAAACCCGATCTCTGGCCGCGATTGCTGTCGTTCTGCTGATGGCCAGCCTGCTGCCCGCTGGCGCTGGTACGCGCGCGCTGGACTCCAACGAGGGGATGGGCACGGATGCGCCCAGGGCGCAGTTGCCCGGGGACGAAGGGGCAAGACCAGCGTTCCAGCCCCCTGCGGAGCCGCCTTCCGTGTCGCCTGTAGCCAACCCGTCGCCGGCAATGCCAGTGAGCGCGGCCGGAGCGGGCTCACCCGCCGTCGGGCGTCCCGTGGGCCCCTTTGGCGGCACGGCCGACTATGACAGCGGCTGGGTGGACATGGATGCCGGCGATGCGTACGTTTTCACGCACAACCTGGGTGGCGATCCCGATGATTATGTGGTCGATCTCTCGACGGTGACGGGGGGGTTCATTACCCAGGCGCCTTTCAGCCAGGAGGGCTTTGGCGGCGACATCTACTGGGACGGCCAGGAGATGGTGGAGAGCGGCTACATCTGGAACAGCCTGGATGCGACCCAGATCGAGGTTGTCAAGGGTGCGGACGAGGAGAGCGCCGGACCGTTGCGGCTTCGGATCTGGCGCCTGCCTGGCGCCGATTATGACAGCGGCTGGCAGGATCTCTCTCGCACGCAGATACTCACGCTCCAGCACGAGTTGGGCGGCGATCCCGACGATTATTCTGTCTATCTGGAGTTTTTCGACGAGGATGAGGGATTCGGTGTGAACCGGACCGGCTATGGTCTGGATTCATACCAGTGGGGCGGCAAGGATTATTTCGAGGTGGGCGCTGCCTGGGTCGATCTGACCAGCGCCAGCATTAGCCTCGACCGGGGCCGCCAGGACACCTACGCGGACCAGGTGCGCGTCCGCATCTGGCGCGTACCTGGCGCCGACTATGACAGCGGCTGGGTCGACGTTGCTCAGGATGAGCTGCTGACGCTGGCCCACGATCTGGGCGGTCCCTGGAACGACTTTTACGTCGACGTCCAGTTCTGGAGAGACGAATGGCACGGGCGACACCAGGCCCAATATGGCCTCGACCGTGCAAAACCCTACGCCGACGTCCGGGTATATGGCGCCAGCCTGCGCTATCTTTTCGATGGTACCCTGTCCATCTACCGGGGCAGCTACGATATCCTGGTCCACCGGGTACGGGTCCGCATCTGGGCCGACCCCAAGCCCAAGTATGACAGCGGCTGGGTTTCCATCGACCAGGATGAGTGGCTGGCGCTGGAGCATGGGCTGGGCGGCGATCCAGATTACTACCACATCGATCTGCAATTCAAGGACACCGACGCCGACGGAGACTGCTGCCACGGCATCAACCAGTGGGCCTACGGCGGCGATTTTTGGGTCGATCCCGATGACAACCAGCAGGCCATAGGCGCATATTGGAACCAATTGACGTCCGATTCCATCGTGGTCCGGCGATTTCCCGGCGACCACAAGGCCGATGAGATCCGGCTGCGCATCTGGTCGGCGCCGGCGCCCGACTATCGCTTTGCGGGCAATTGGGCCGGCGCCGGACCCGGGGGTGTGTACGATCACTTTGTCGGTGGCGAACCAGACGACTATGTCGTCAGCGTCCTGGCCCAGCATGGCGATTGGCTGGGTCTGAACGTGCTGGGTTTTGGCCGGGATCGGACCGCGCCCGACCAAATGCAGGGCTTCCACTGGACCGATCTGACGGATGAATCGGTGGAAGTCACCTTTGGCGGCGACAGCGACATGGACCATCCCTCTGTCAGCATCTGGCAGAACCCAAACCCGGCCTATGACAGCGGCTGGCGGTCGCTGACCCCTGCCGCCGTGAGGGCCTTTGGACACGGACTGGGTTTCCACCCCAACCTCACCGTCGTCGACCTCCAGTTCCAGGCCGAGCAGGGGGGCCTGGGCGTGAACCAGGCGGGCTATGGGCAGGACACGTCCTTCGTTCCCGGTGAAGGCTGGAGCGTATGGGGCGCGTTCTGGTACGACCTGACGCCGGAAAGGGTATCGGTCTGGCGTACGGGTGACGATCCTTTTGCCGCCAAGGGCCGCGTGCGCGTTTGGTACACCGGCGGTTGCTATGCGGTGGAGGCGGAGATCGAGCCGGCCGGCGGGGGCAGGGTCGAGGTGAAGCCGGCGCCCAACTGCGGATCCGGCCGGGGCTACGCCGAGGGCACGGCCATCGAGCTGACGGCCGTAGCCAACGCGGGCTATACCTTTGAGCACTGGCGCACGGTCTGGGGCGCCGAGTTCACTGATAACCCCCAAGCCTTCGCGGTGGACGGGGACAGTATCATCACGGCCCATTTCGGTGCGGACGCGGACCCCTTCCCGGTCCTCTTTGATGAGGCCCATGGGGAGCGCAATACCCTGTCCTGGACCCGGGCGCAGGAGCTGTCCAATACCCTGCCCTGGCACCCGGTTCCGGAGTGGGTCTACTTTGGCAAACTACGGGACGCCCTGGCCGGCGAGTTCGCCCTGGTACGCAACGCCGGCCAGCCGCTCACCGACGCGCTGCTGAGCGACTACCGGGCGCTGGTCTTGGCCGCGCCTGAGCAGGGTCTGAGCCCCGCCGAGCAGCAGGCCGTCAGCCGCTACGTGCGGGGTGGCGGTGGGGTGATCTTTCTCGGAGACTGCGGCCTGGCCCCGCCCGACAATGACTTCTGGTGGAAGACCTTTGGCCTGTCTTTCAACGCGAGCTGCCTCTTTTCGCCCATTCCCGACATGATCGGTGACTTTACGGTCACCGACTTTCACGACCAGGCCCCGGGCGGCGTGACGCATTACAACACGAACTGGGGAGGGAGCCTTCAGGCCGCAAAAGGCGTCCAGCCATTGGCCTGGACCGGGGCTGATACCTGGGAGGACAGCAACGGCAGCGACGAGTATGAGCGCGGCGACGATGAGACCGGCAAGTTCCTGGTCCTGGCCGAATATGATGGCGGCTGTGGGCGCGTCGCGGCCCTATCGGACGATGCCTTTCAGGACGGCGGCTTTGATGACTATGACAACGAGGGCCTCATGCGCGCCCTGCTGGTCCGGGTGATGGGCGGCGCAGCCTGCGGCTACGACCACGAGGCCTACCTGCCTCTGGTACTCCGATAGCCGGTACACCGACGTCTCAGACCTCGGGGGTTCCAGGCAGACCCCCGAGGTCTGGTATGAGGACCTAACATGAAACGATATGGCCAACCGCCCTATACCCTCGCCCTCATCCACGGCGGCCCCGGCGCGGCCGGCGAAATGGCGCCCGTGGCGCGCGAGCTGGCCGCGGAGTGGGGCGTGCTGGAACCGTACCAGGCGGCCGACTCGCTGGAGGGCCAGATCGAGGAGCTGGCCGGCGTCTTGCGCGCCGAGGCCCGGCTGCCCGCCCTCCTGGTGGGCCATTCCTGGGGCGCCTGGCTCAGTTGCCTGGTGGCGGCCCGCTACCCGGAACTGGTGAGCAAGTTGATCCTCGTTGGCAGCGCGCCTTTTGAGGCGCGCTACGCCGGCCAGATCTATGCGACCAGGCTGAGCCGGCTCAGCGAGGCCGAGAAGGCTGAATTCGAGGACAGCATTTCCCGCCTGGGCGACCCTGCCGCGGCAGGCAAAAACACGGCCATGGCCCGGCTCGGGGCGCTGGCCAGCAGGGCCGATGCCTACGATCTCGACCCGGCCGGCGCCGGCGCCGTGCAATTCCAGGCCGGCATCTATGAGAAGGTCTGGCCCGAGGCTTCCGATCTGAGACACAGCGGGCGGCTCCTGGCGCTGGCGGACCAGATCCGCTGTCCCGTGGTGGCCATCCACGGCGACTATGATCCCCACCCCGCGGAGGGCGTTGAGGCGCCGCTGGCCGGGCGCCTCGACGACTTTCGGATGGTCCTGCTGTCCCGTTGTGGCCATACTCCCTGGCTGGAGCGCTGGGCGCGGGATGAGTTCTACCGGGTTCTCCGCAAAGCGTTGGACCTGAATGCCCCTTGACAAGCGCAACCTCCCGCAGGTTTTGCCTTTCCAGGCGCCTGCTCACCGGTGTATCCAGCCCAATGCTGCCGGAACCTCCGCCGCGGACAAACCTGCGGGAGGTTGGGCTCCGACTATGCAACAGCCGTGAAGGTACGACCCAGGAGGGTTGACAAGCACCCCGTACTCTGCTATAATGTTTCTGCCGCCGTCCAAGTCTTCTGGCAGCCACGTGGCACGAGCATCGGCGCGAGGCGCCGGTCAGCTGCAACGAGACCTCCGAATTCGCGGACCCTGTTCGCAAAGTCCGGAAGTCTGTGAAACACAGGCTTCAGTCACTGGGACGGGAAGCCAAGGCAATGGGCCGCAAGAAGCCGCCAACAAGCAGGGAGTCATCCCCCTTTGTTGCCGGCCTTTTTTTGTGCCGTGTCCGCCGGATCGAGGAATTGCAGGCGGATGCGGTTTTCAGAAAGGAGGTACACTGCTGAAGCCAATTGCTGGGGTCATGGGAAATCCGGTCCGTCGTCGCTGCCAGCTTCGGTGGACCGCCAGGAATACCACAAGGGAGGTATCAGCATGGCCAAGTATCTGATTCGGGCGAACCTAACGCCAGAAGGCCTGAAGGGAACGCTCAAGGAAGGCGGGACCGCGCGCAGGGAAGCCGTCAAAAAGACGATCGAAAGCATGGGCGGAACCCTAGAGTCATTCTACTATGCTTTTGGTCAGAAGGACATTGTGGGCGTTGTCGACATGCCCGACAATGTGAGCGTCGCAGCGTTTTCGCTGCTGGTGACCGCTGCCGGCGGGGCTGCGGTGAGTACAATGGTGCTCCTCACGCCCGAAGAGATCGACAAGGCGGCGAAAATGACGGGGGACTACCGGCCGCCCGGCAAGTAGGACCGGCCGCCGGACAACCAGCGGACAATCCACCAAGCAGGCACTAATGCCTGCTTGTGATCGCCCCAGACTTTCAGAGTCGCGGACCTGCGGTTCGTCCGGGATTCTGAAAGTCTTTTGCTATTCCATGGTTGTTTTCTTATGTGTATTTAACGCGAAAGCGCCATAGCGGGGATTGACAAAAGCCATTCTCCGCAGTATAATATATATAAAGGCAATAAAAATATATTTTTAACAATCCAAGCTGGAAGGCAAGGTGAACTAAGATGGCTTACATTCTGGTGCAATTTCCTGTAGAAGACTATGGCAAGTGGAAGCGCGTGTTCGAGGCGCATGAGACGACGCGCCGGACGGCCGGTTCGAAGGGCGGAACTGCCCTGCGCAACGCCGAGGACCCCAATCACGTCACAACCCTGTTAGAGTGGGACAGCCTGGAAAACGCAAAGGCGTTCGCCTCGTCGGACACGCTGCGCGAAGCCATGCAGGAAGCCGGCGTCAAGGGTCCGCCGGCTGTGTTCCTTTTCGCGGAGACCTTCAAACCGTCGGCGTAACGGCGCTGGCCACCTGGCCCATGGAGGCGGTTGCCGCAGGCACACGCCCAAGGCGGTCAGGTTCGCGTCGCCCTGGATGCCCAAAGAACCACAGCGCCCGGCCCTGAACGTGGGGCCGGGTGGTTCTGCATCTGGCGGGGATGTGCCTCTGAGCCCGCCTGGCTCCTCTGCCGGGCGGCCGCAGAACGCCGTACTCGCAGCGCGCTGTTTGCCTATTTCCCCCTGTGGTGCTATAATTCCTGGGACCCAAAGAAACCAACGCCCTTGGTGCTCTAGCCAGCCCGAGGCGATGGCTGGGGCGACGGGGCGCCCGCGGCACCCAGGTTGTGCGCCATGGCCCGTGCGCCGCCGACGCCAGGCCGCCGGCGAGTCTCATCGTCCCCCATGGGAGACGGATTACCGGCAAGGCTGCTGTACCCACAAACCGACTGGTAGTTCATAAAGAGCCCGGCAGAGCTCGCCATAGAAAGGAGTAAACGACCCATGTCTTCACAGTCTGTACTGTCCCTCCGCAGGCTCGGCCGAGGGCTATTGGTGCTCCCGCTTCTGGTCATCCTGCTGGTCGCTGCCGCCCCGGCAGCCCCGGCCGCGCCGCCGGCGCCCTATCTGGTCAAAGACATCAATCCTGGCAGTGCCGGCTCGCTGGCCTCGGAGGAATACTGGCCTGTCCATCCCGTGGAAATGGACGGCCGCATCTACTTCAAAGCTGACGATGGAACACACGGGTTTGAGTTGTGGAAGAGCGACGGCACCTCTGCCGGTACCGTCCTGGTCAGGGACATCAATCCCGGATCGCACGGATCCGATCTCCAAACACTCATCGAGATGAACGGCATTCTGTACTTTTGGGCTGACGATGGCGCCCACGGTTTTGCCCTGTGGAGAAGCAATGGTACGACCGCGGGCACCGTCATGGTCAGAGCCGTGGGAGGCTCGTCCTCCTACCGGGGGGTAGAGGCGGCCGTTGTGAACGGGGTGCTCTACTTCGCCGGGATTGACAGCGAACACGGCACTGAACTGTGGAGAAGCGACGGTACTGCCGCCAATACCAGAATGGTAAAGGACATCCTCCCTGGAAAAGACAGCTCGGACCCGTCGTACCTAACTGAATTCAAAGGTGAGTTGTTCTTTGCTGCCGACGCCACGGCATCAGACTATGACACGGACAATCACTTGTGGAAAAGCAATGGCACCGAGAGTGGCACCGTCCTGATGCGAGACGGCAGCGGACAGTCCTTGCCATGGGTGTTTGGCCTCAAGGACGCAGGAGGCAAACTCTTTGTCAATATCGACCTTGACATTGGTGTCAGCGGCGTATGCGACGGGCGGTTGTGGAAAACCGACGGTACCCAGGCCGGGACTGTCGAGCTGCACAACCATGTCGGATGTATCGACCAAATGGTGAATGCCGGTGGCAGGCTCTTTTTTGACGGCAACTACAGTGACGACTCCTGCTCCAAGCACACGCTATGGACCAGCGATGGCACCATAGGGGGGACCGTCGCCCTCAAGGATTTTGAGTGCTGGTGCGAGCTCTATGGCCTCTGGAGCCTGACACCGATGGAGGGCCGGCTCTACTTCAGCGCCAATCCTCTGGACCTTTGGAAGAGCGACGGGACCGTGGCCGGGACCTCTGCCATCAAACCCTCCATCTTTGTCTGCCCCGAGTACGCCGACTCGTTCACGATGAAGGGGGTGAATGGCACGCTCTATTTCGCCGGCCACGACGAGACCCACGGCAACGAGCTTTGGAAGAGCGATGGATCGGCGGCCGGCACCAGCCGCGTGAGCGACATCAACCCCGGCAAGGGCTGGGGCATCGATGACTGGAACTGGCTGGCCACCGCAGGCGGCAAGCTCTTCTTCCCGGCTGACAATGGCAGCCAGGGGATCGAGCTGTGGGCCTTGGATACCGGCTCCTGCTCTGTCCCCGCCAAGCCGGTACTCATCAGCCCCACCGACTATGCCAGCACCTGCGACGCCACGCCGGACTTGGTTTGGGAGCCGGCGAGTCGGGCCAAGCAGTACCAGATCCGCATCGCCGACGGTGATACGTCAGCAGTGGTCATCCAGACCGAGACGCAGGACACCCAGTTCCGGCCTCCGGCGCCCCTGGCGCCCGGCACCTACTTTTGGCGGGTGCGGGCCTCCAACGACTGCGGCTGGAGCGCCTGGTCGGAAAAGTGGTGGTTCACTGTGCAGCCACCGCCGGCCGTGCCCGGGCTCTCTTCGCCGGTGGACGGCAGCAGCACCTACGAGACGAGGCCCGTCTTTGAGTGGTTTGCGACCCAGGGTGCGAACAGCTACCGGCTCCAGGTGGACCAATGATGCCAGCTTTGCTTCGCCGGTCATCGACAAGACCAGGTCAGGCACGAGCTACAGGCCGGATGACCCGCTGCCGCCGGGCACCTACTACTGGCGGGTGCGGGGCAGCTATGACTGTGGCAACGGGGCTTGGTCGACGGCGTACAGCCTGACGGTACTGCCGGCCGGCCTGGAGTATGGGGCCTATCTGCCCCTGGTGACACGAGGTAGCCACTAGCGCACCAGGGCTGGATGCGACACGCATCCCTACCGAATCGACGACCAGGTCGACAACGAGGCCTGGTCGCCAGGACGTCTCCGACTCACTGACCCAGGAGAAAGACAATGCCACCCGCTGTGAACCGACACGTTACCGCCACCACCACCATCCTGCTATTGTCCGTTGTCCTGCTGCTGGCTGTCATCCCCCGAGCCGCTGCCGCGGACCCAGAAATTCAGGGCAGTGGCCTGCTCTTTAGCGACGCTGGCAGGGCGCCGGCTTCCTCGGGCAGCGGCGACCCGACTGCCCTTCGCCAGAGGCTGGTGCTGGCCGATCTGGCGCTGCTCGCACAGAGCAATGCAGGCGATACCCTCGGCCTCAACCTCTTTGAGGATGCCCTCTACCAGGGCGTCATCGACGACGTGACCAAGAACCCATCGGGCTCGACGTCGTGGATTGGACACCTTCGCGGAGAAGCCTACAGCCAATTCGTACTGGTCGTTGGCGGCGGCCAGATGGCTGGCAGCGTTACGCTGCCCGGCGCCATCTATGGGATCCGGTACAAGGACGGGAACGTGCACGTCATCAGCGAGATCGACGGGATGGTGGAGCCTCGCGAGGGGCCGCCGATCCCCGTGGATGTGCCATTGGATTCGGCTCCACGCCATCCCTCCGGTCCAGCCGACGATGGCTCGATCATCGATGTCATGGTAGTCTATACGCAGGCGGCTCGAGACGGCGCCGGGGGTACGACGGGTATGTTGAACCTTATCGACCTGGCCGTGTCAGAATCCAACCAGACCTACGCAAACAGCGGTATCGCTCAGCGTCTGCGCCTTGTCAACAGCGCGGAGGTTGCCTACGAGGAATCGGGATACACCACAACAGACCTCAACCGTCTGCGAGATCCTTCAGACGGAACCATGGACCGTGTGCACGCGCTCAGAGATCTGTTTGGGGCAGACTTTGTCAGCCTCTTTTTCGAGAGTGGGGATTACGGCGGGCGGGCGTACTTGATGACGACGGTGTCGAGTGATTTCAAAGACTTTGCTTTCAGCCTGGTGAAGCGTCGCCGGGCGGCCGGTGAGTACATCCTCGCCCATGAGCTTGGGCACAATATGGGGGCGCACCACGACTGGTATGTAAATGACACGACCCAGCCCTATCCCTACAACCATGCCTTTCTCAACGTGGAAGGTAGGTGGATGACGGTCATGGGCTACTGGGACGAATGCGCTGCCAGAGGGTCTATGTGCTATGTCATCCCTTACTGGTCAAACCCAGACGCATCCTACCAGGGCGTTCCCCTGGGCGTGCATCCGGGTACCTCCGCGGCTTGCGTCGCCGGGGATCTGGATCATCCAGACTGTGACGCCGACAACCGGCTAACACTCAACAACACCGCCTTCACCGTGGCCAATTTTCGGCAGACGACGCAGCCGCCTACATGCTTTCCGCTGGCGACATCTGCCAGCCCCTCCGCCGCCGGTGCCGTCCTGTCCGATCCCGGCCCAAACTGCAGCGGCGACTATGTGGCGGGCACGGAGGTTAAACTGACACCCAGCCCCAAGTCGGGCTACAGTTTCAGTCACTGGAGCGGCGCCTGCAGTGGTTCGTCCCAGACTTGCACGCTGACCCTGTCGGCCGCGAAACAGGTGGCCGCCGCTTTTGAGGAGATCGACTATGGCCGGATCATCGTCGACAAGGTGACAGAGCCGGCCGGCGCCGAACAGGAATTTCTTTTCGCCGTGACCGGTGGGCCTGAGAGCATCGACCGGGAGTTCAACCTGACCGACGCCGCTGCACCCCGCCAGGTCTCAAACCTGGCGCCAGGCGCCTACCGCGTCGTGGAGGAAGTGCCTGAAGGCTGGGATCTGGTCTACAGCAGTTGCGACGATGGCAGCGACCCAGGCGCCATCGATCTGGACCCGGGCGAGACAGTCACTTGCACTTTTTCGAACCAGCAGACCGGGTACTGTGCGATTCCGGCCGCGCCGGTCCTGCGGTCTCCGCCCAATGGAACCAGCACACAGGACCCCATGCCGGACTTTGAATGGTCCCCGGCGACGGGCGCGGCCAAGTATCGTCTCCGGCTGGCCGAGGTAGATTCGGGCGCACAGGTTCTGAGCATCACCACCTCAAAGACGCATTTCACACTGGAGACACCGCTGGAACCTGACACGTATTACTGGCGGGTGCGGGGCCTGAACGATTGCGGCGTCGGCAACTGGGCGCTGAGGCGTAGCGTAACCATCCTGCCGACGCGTCCCCATCCGCCCCAATTGATGCTGCCGGATCACGACAGCCTGAACTGCCAGCCACTGCCCACCCTTGCCTGGAAAGGCGCCAAGGGCGCAACGGGATACCGCCTTCAAGTGGACAATGACAACAGCTTTTCATCGCCGGTGCTCGATGACGGCACGGCGGACACAGAGTACAACCCGCCCCATGGCCTGTCGCTGGGAACCTACTACTGGCGGGTGCTGGCCAGCAACAGCGCGGGCGACAGCGACTGGTCCTCGGTCTGGCGCTTTGTCCAGGGTCGCTGTATCCATCTGCCGTTGGTGACGCGTGGCATCCGGTAGCGCCGGGTGACCGATGCTTGCAGGCGCCGCCGTGGACAGCGGCGCGGGGAAAAGATCCAGCACCGGCTGTTCACGCCGGTGCAGAAGCCAGAAACCGGAAACCGAGAAGCCCAGCGAACTCTCCGCCCAGCTCCGATCTGATCTTGCACGAATCGTACCCTACGATCTCGGCCAGTCCAACCATTTTTCTACGCATCCTTAACGCCAAATCGACCTGTTGGGGCTTGACAAAGACCGTGCTTTGCTATATAATGATGAAAATTGTTAGACAAATTTGATCTATACCAACACAACTGAGAAAGGAAGAGTACTGAGATGCCTTACATTCTGGTTCAGCATACCATTGAAGACTATGAAAAGTGGAAGCCCGCATTCGATGAGCATGCGGCCATGCGCCAGGCCGCCGGTTCCAAGGGCGGATTTGTCCTGCGCAACGCCGACGATCCCAATCACATCACAACCCTGTTAGAGTGGGACAGCCTGGATAACCTGCGTGCCTTCGCCTCGTCGGACGCGCTGCGTGATGCCATGAAAGAGGCTGGCGTTTCAGGTCCGCCGAGTGTCTTCTTTCTCGAAGAGGCCGCCAGACCGTCAACGTAGTGGCTAGTGGCGCTGGCGCCCGCGCGGTCCGCCGGTTTCATTGAGACACTGGTGGAATCCGGACAGGCTTGCGCTGCCGCGGATGCCAAGATCCAAGTCGCCCGGCCCCCACGTGGGGGCCGGGCGACTTGGCGTCTGGTGCCCGTGCGCCAGAGCCGGCAATGGGCCTTTTCCCCGCCCTCTGATTTTCCGTTGCGCGAGGGTGGGCACCACCGGGCTTTCTGCCGGGCGGCCGCCGCGCGAGGCGTCTACCACGCCGTCCCATCGATCTCATCCAGCGGATCAGGCCGGTGCACCAGTTCGGCCGAACCCGTGCCGGGCCAGAGCTGCTCGTCCAGGACGGTACAGAGCGCGGCGCTGACCAGCAGGTCGTCGTGGCCGCGGGCGATCAGCGCCGTCGTAGGCCGGCGACTCCCACACGCCCCAGCGGATGCGCTCGCCCGGGCCCGGCAGAACCTCGTACTGGCAGTGCTCCACCTCGTACCAGAACTGGCGGGTCTCCGCCTGCCCGTCATCGACATAGTCGCGTAGCGCCCGGTCTCGACGGCGCCGAGGAAGGCCCAGCCCAGGTCCGACTTTGTCCTTGGGCGAAAAGACGACCGGGATCACGCGGCCGGGCAGTGCCTTCTGCCAGGAAGGAGGCCAGCCCGGCGCCGATGCCGGTGGCGTCGACGACGACCCAGACCGCGCGCCAGTGGCCGGCCAGGGCCACGGATCCGGTCGTACAGCGTCGTGTGCCGGACGCCCAGCCAGAGCTGGCGGTCGACGACGCGGTAGATGGGCAGGTCGCCCGAGCTCGGCGCTCGACCTCGACGACGGTCAGCGCGGTGGCGTCGCGGCGCGGGTTGCTCGAGCATCATGCGGTCGACTGCACGGTGCCCCCGCTCTCCTCCTCGCCGGCGACGTCGAGCAGCAGGGCGTAGCGCTTGCCCGGCTGCCGGGCTCGTGGCGGCGGGCGTGGTCGCCGCGCATGAGGGCCCGGCGCGGCGGGCGGGAACAGGCCGCCTGGCGGCGTCGATCGTCTCCAGGTAGTACTGGGTCTTGATCAGGGGTGGTCGCGGCCCAGGCGGGCGACCTGCTGCTCGACGTAGCGGCCGTAGGCCGGGACGCAGCGCGGCGACCTGGTCGGCGTCGTACGGCAAAGGCGCGGCGGAGCCCGTCGCGTGTTTCCTGCTGGCGCAGGTGCTGGATGGTCCGGGCCAGCAGCGTGTCGGCGGTCCAGGCCGTGCCGTAGAGGACGGTGGTGGCGTTGGTGCTGGCGGCCATGGGCGAGAAGTCCTTGTACCACTTTTCCTCGGCGATGTCCTGGGCCTCGTCGCCCTCCAGCAGCAGGTCGGCGGTGGCGCCGACGACGTTGGCGGTGGGCTCGGCGGAGAAGAAGAGGGCGCGGGCGCGGCCGAGCTCGACGATGTAGCCCTCGCGGCGGCGGTAGCCAGCGCCGCCTCCAGCGGCGTTGCCGTTCCAGGGGTTGTCCAGGCGGTCGCAGAGGCGCAGGAGCGAGTTGACGGTCTGGGGCTTGAAGGTGGGGCAGGCCTTGACGATCTGGCCGCCGCGCCGCTGGTAGAGGTTGAGCAGGTAGGCCTCGAGCTGGGCCGGAGAGCTCGTTCTTGCCCGCCTGGCGGGCCATCATCACGGCAAAGGTCAGGCCCCGGCCGTGGAGGACCGAGTCGACGATGGCCCGGGCCGGCTCGAGCTGGTAGGGGCGCAGCCCACGGCCCAGGATCAGCCGGCTGAAATGGTCAATGTCCTCGAACCAGTATCTGACGGCCGTGACCAGGGTCTGGTTCGGGGGTGGGGCGTCAGGCGCTAGACATGGTGCGTGTTGTGTGCTGCGTGTTGCATCTTGCGTGTCTCGTCTTTCGTCCAGCATCCGCCGTCTAGCGCCCGCCGTCTGTCGTCCGTTGTCCACTGTCCACCGTCCGTCGTCTATCGTTCCCCTACGGCACCAGCCCCAGCGCAGCCAGGGCCACCCGCAGCACCTCGGCGGCCAGGGCCGCGCCGGCGAGACCCAGCAACCAGCGGGACTGGGTCTCCAGCCGGGCCAGGCGCTTTTCGATCCACCAGCCCCAGTCACTGTCATAGGGCTGCGGATCGGTGATGCGCGCCCGGCGGTCGCGGTGGCGCCTGATGGCGGCCTGCAGGTGTTCTTCGCCGGACCCCCTGTGCCGGTGGGCCGCTTTCCTGGCATCCCGGGAATCCTTCACAGTTCCACCCTCCATTGCGTGCCGATTCTCGTCCAGGGCCTGGGCGATGGCACCGGCAAGGCCATCCGCCGCTTCGCCCGACAGGGCGCGGCGGTCGCGCAGCAACTGCGACAGGCGGCTGGAGGCCTGCGTGTAGAGGCCAAGAAGCTGGACCAGGACCTCGTCCGGCGGCCAGTTGCGGCCCGCGCTTTGGTCGTGGCCGGCGATGAGGGCGTCCAGGCGCCGCATCTTGTCCGTCAGGCCGGCGATGGCGCCGTCGATGGTCACCGCCGTGGGATCCTCCGGGTAGAAGCCTGGCCCGGCGGGGGCTGGTGGCGCCTGTGGCGTGGCCTTGTCGCCGCGACGTCCATCGCCGCGATGGGCGGCGCAGCGGGGCGGGTCGCTGCCGCGCTCAGCCCAGGCCCGGCAAGGGGGGCCGGAACGGGTGAGGGCCGTGCATTTGCGCTTGTGGGTCACGATGCTGTCTCCAGGCAGGCCAGCGGGATGGCAGATCCCTGAACTCAATCACGCAATCTCGATACACACACAGTTGTTCTACTTATCAGTATACGGGTCGGACGCGAACCGGTCAACCTCCCGCAGGTCTCAGGAGAATGTCCCTGTCATGCCCGCATGGTTCTAGCGGGCATCCACTCTGCGGCGGTGACGGTTGCCGGTGGCGCGGATTCCCGCCAAAAACATGCGGGAATGACAGGCCGGCTTGGTGGCATCTCCACTGAGGTTGATACGTTGCCGGAGGTTCTCACGCATGGGCGGAAACGAAGAAAGTGAGCAGAGAGACTGCCCAGGTCCTCTGCTCACTTTCATCACAAGGAGGAGAAAAAGAATAGTGGGACTACCTGGATAGGGATGGACTGCAAGCTGGGTGGCAGTAGGGCAGGTCACGGACCTGTCCGGAGCAGGGACCGGGACCGGAGAAAGTCACGGGTCCGGAGGTACAAAGGGCCCGGGGCGTGAGAAGCCAAACGGCCCGGAACGGGCGTCCTTGCTCGTTCCGGGCCGAATAGACCGCAGTTTCAGGATGGATGCTGCGCGTCACCTTCTGGTCTGGCTACCGCCCAAAGGCCTTCTGCGTCCCCGGCAGCAAAGAGTAGATCAGGATGATGCCGTTGATGAGGATCGTCGGCGCCAGTCCGGCCAGCGTCGAGTCACCCAGCAGCGAGATCAGCGCCAGGCTGAGGTTGAGGATGGACAGGATGACCAGAAACAACCAGGCCGAGGGATCGACCTTCCACAGGCCGCGCACCAGCCAGATCCAGATGGCGGCCAGCAGGCCCCACATGATGGCGCCGATGAGGTTAAAGGTAAAGAACCGGACCGGGCCGAGCCAGAGGGGCCACAGGTGCAGCATCTGCAGGGTATGGATGATGGCCACGATGGCGGCCAGGGCGGCCAATATGGCCAGGACGGTGACGCCGATGGGGCGCTTTTTTTCCATGTGGCTTCTCCTTGTGTCTGGCGAGTCGCCGTGCCAAAGATGGGCCCAGGGCTCGTGACCTGGCCAGGTCTCCTGACCGAGCCCATCTTCTGGCACGCAAAGTACGGCTAGAACCCCTAGGCCGGGTAGTAGGGCACGCTCTGGCGCTTCTGATAGCCGCCCGCATAGCCGGCGATGTCAGCCAGCAGACCCAGACCCAGCCAGATCCAGTCAAAGCCCACGACGCCGCCTGGGAAGACGATGAGGTACATCAGCAGCGTCCACGGCAGGAAGATGAAGCCCAAAAGGGGCAAGATCCAACCGTTGGTGAAGGCGGCAGTGAAGCGAGCTGGCTGGAACAACCACCAGACCAGGACGGCCAAGCGCGGGCCAAAGAACATCAGGGCAGCGAGAAAACAACACATAGCAATTCCTCCTTGCAGGAATAATTTGGGGGCCAATCGGCCCCAGGCTACGGGCATACCATCTGCCAGCTAGTAACTAGAACACCGGGTCGCGGTGGAAGTTGCGGCAGGGTTAGGGCTTTCTGACCAGCGGCAGATAGAGCCTGTAGGGCCTGTCCACCTCGATCTTTAGGGACAGTCTCTGCTCCGGGATAGGCCCGCGGTTGCCGGCCCGGTCGCGGACGTCAAAGGCGATCTGGTAGGCGCCGGGCGCCCAGCCGGCCGTGTCCCAGATCAGGTGGCCCATTGCTGCGGGCATGGATCCCAGGAGGCGCCACGCGCCGCCCCCGGCGCCTCTGCACGGCCAGCGCGCCCAGCCGAGGCGGCGACATAAACGTCGATCCCCTCGATCCCGCTTCCCCCGCCAGCACCGTCCGTGGCCGTCACCTCGATGGTCACCGCTGCACCCGGGCGTGGCGCGGGCGAGGGGCTGGCGACGGCGGCCAGGATCTCGGGCGGCCTTCGGTCCAGCAGGACCTGGGTGCTGGTGATGGTGGTGCCCACACCGCCGAGCAGGAGAGCGGTAGCCCGCAGGTCGACCAGCCCATCCGGCGCCGCCAAAGCGTCCCAGACCAGGCCCCAGCCGTCAGCGCCGGTCGTATCCGTGCCCAGCAGGGCCCAATCGCCACCCTCCTGGCGCGCTTCAAAGCGCACCTCCTGGACCTGGCTGTACGCATCGGTCACGCCGGCCTTGATCTCGACGGCGCGGGCGTCGAGGATGGCCCTGCTGCCGGGGACGAGGGACAGGCCTGGCCGGGACCGGCGTGGCGAGCCGGCCAGTTGCAGCGCCACGCCGCTGGCCTGGCCCAGGATATCGCCCACGGTGCCGGTCACGACGGCGTTGCTCTCGGCCGTCCAGCCCTCGCCGTAGCGGACCCCGACCGCGGTATGCTCGATGCTGGCCACGACGGAGAAGGGCAGGATGGCTGCCAGGCCCTGGCCGCGGAAGGCCGGGCCGTCCCCGGTGTCCGCACTGTACCGGATCTCGCCCGCCGTGACGTCCACGGCGTTGTGGTGTATCTGGCTGAAGGCGCTGCCGGCCCGGATCTGGACGCCGGCCAGCGCTGGATCGGCGTCCACGATGCGCAAGACGCCGGGGTCATAGTCGATGAGCAGGTCGACGCCGGCTACGTCCTGGCCCCCGGTGTCCAGATGGACCTCGAGTTCAAAGGTATCGCCAACCTGGTAGGCGCCCGCTGCCGGGCTCAGGGCCAGGCTCGCGGCCGGCGAGCCTCCGGACAGGCTCTCCCCGCCGTCAGCGGGGGCGGCAGCGGCCGCCTGGCAGGGTGATGCATCCGTCCACCCCGCGCCACGCCTCCCCCACTGGTCGCCGACCGTGGCCAGGTCCAGGGCGTCTACCAGGCCGTCGCCGTTGACGTCCTGGCCCGGGTCCGTGCCACCCATGCCCATCCAGGACGTTCCGGTAGTCCATCAGGTTGACCTGGTTGTCGCCGCCGGGCTGGCCGGCCCAGGTCGTGTCCCCGGCCACGAACTCCCCCAACGCGAGTTGGTTTGTGCCCTGCTGGAACTCGACGGCCGGCAAGACCTGCCGCAGGGCCGTGCTTGGTTTTACATAAACGTCATAGACCTCGCCGGCTTGCGCACAACCGGTGAGGTCCAGGCCCGCGATGCCGCCCTGCGCGTCCGTCTCGACCACCTTGCGGCAGGCGCAGGTCAGCTTTCCGGCCCTGGCGAGCACGATCTCGACGCTGGCCCTGTAGGTCAGGCCGGTGGCCAGGTCCAGGCGGACAGGCTTGGGCTGGCAGGCGCTGGCGTCCGTGTCCCACGCCAGGCGAACCTGAGCGTCGCCCGTCTCTTCACGCAGCAGCAGGCGCAGGCTGTGGCGGCCGTCGAGGTTGTAGCCCCCGTCTCCGTCGCAGATCTGCCGCGCTCCCGGACCGTCATGGTGGGCGATTTTGCGCCCGTCCAGCCACAACTGGGCGCCGCCGTTGTGGTCCAGGTAAAAGACGTATTCGCCCTGGTCAAAATCCAGGGCCGTGCGGAACTCGCCCACCCAGTCGTCGCCGGCCAGATCGCCACAGGGCGCGCCGGCGGCCCAGTCCACCGCCAGGCCGGGCCCGTCTAGCGTCTCCGAACAGAGGCTCGGGCGGCAGCCGCTGTCCCACCAGCAGGCGTCGCCCGCATCGTAGCGGGCCTTCCACTTCTGGGGGCCCGCCTCCGGGATGGGCGCGCAGCCGCTGCCGGCAAACAGTTCAAAGGAGGAGACCTGGTCGTTGAGGAGGACCTGCCCGCCGTCGAAATAGTCGCCTTCGAAAGTCTCTTCGTCCGAGCTGCGGCAGGCCGAGGCGCCCGCCCGGTCCACGTGCTCGTGAAGCCGCACCGAGGCCCCGGCCGGCAGGTGCAGGGAGGATGCCCGGTCGTTAAAGCCGGCCGGCACGTTCTGCCAGCCCGGGTCGCTGCGTTGGACGTAGCCCAGGCCCTCGCCCTGGCCGCCGCAATCGTAGCCGGCGTGTTTGTAGAGGATAGCGCCGCCCGCTTGCGGGCACTCGGCCGGGCCCGGGCTGTTCTGGGAGACGAGCACCAGTCCTGCCTGGAGTTCTTCCCAGGCAGCTTCGGCAAAGTCAAAGGTGAGGCGGTTCTGGGGCCAGGCCGCGGCATTGGGATCGTTGGGATCGGGCAGGGTGGGCAGGTCCGAAGAAACCATGTAATGCAGGTGCACGCCCGTGGCAAAGCCGGTTTCGCCCTCGACGCCGATGGGCTCGCCGCTGGCGATGGCGGCCCCGGCATAGACGCCCTCGGGCACGCTCTGGTAGGCCAGGTGCACGTACCACGAGTACTCGTTGGCGGCGTGGCGGATGACGACCATGTTGGCCTGGCGCCAGCAGTCCAGGCTGGCACAGCCGCTGTTGCTCGAGTCTTTGGCAAAGACGACGGTCCCCCCCTTGGCGGCGGCGACGGTGCCCGCGCCCCAGGCGCTGGAAGCGGTCCACAGGTTAAAATCGACCTGTTTGTCGTGGTTGGTCCCATCCCGCCGGACGACCGTACCCTTGTAGCCCTCCAGCCAGGGCACCTTGTAGCCGGTGACCTCTGCCTGGGGGCCGGCCGGGGCTGGGGACGTGCCGAGGTAGCGCTTGGTCTGCGCGTCGATGAGGGATTCCGGCGCCGCCGCCAGCCAGGCGTCGAAAAGGCGCTCGCCGGGCAGCGCGGCCTGCCAGCTCCCGTCGGCAGCGCGGCGGGCCAGGATGACCAGGGGCTCCGTGGGCGCCGGCTGGCCGCTGGTACGGCTCGTTGCCCGGGCCGTGGCATAGGCCCAGTCGCCGGCCTGGACAGTTTCCGCGACCTGCCAGCGCAGATCGGGATCCGGCAGCGTCTCCAGCCGGTTCTGGACAGCGGCCCGGATGGCGTCCGTGCCCTGGGTCGGTGGCAGCGAGGCTGGGGCGGCAAGCAAGGGCAGCGCGACCGCAATGAGCAACAGCAGAACCACAGATAGGATGGCGAGGGTTCTTTTCATGGGACTTCCTGGTACCGGTAACGCCGGCCTCTGGACGGAGCGGTGGGATTATAGCATGACTGGGCAGGGAGAGCAAGAGAACCGGGGTAGCTGGAAGACGGGCATATGTCCATGCTGTAAATCTGACCAGGGCGTTGACATCTGGTTACCTCTATGATAAGATAGAGCCCGTTCGTAGTGCGCGATTCATCGCGCTGCTCTTCTGATGGAACACTTGTGAAAAGATAGAGCCCGTTCGTAGTGCGCGATTTATCGCGCTGCTCTTCTGATGGAACACTTGTGAAAAGATAGAGCCCGTTCGTAGTGCGCGATTCATCGCGCTGCTCTTCTGATGGAACACTTGTGAAAAGATAGAGCCCGTTCGTAGTGCGCGATTCATCGCGCTGCTCTTCTGATGGAACACTTGTGAAAAGATAGAGCCCGTTCGTAGTGCGCGATTCATCGCGCTGCTCTTCTGATGGAACACTTGTGAAAAGATAGAGCCCGTTCGTAGTGCGCGATTCATCGCGCTGCTCTTCTGATGGAACACTAGTACGCGAAGCGCTGCTCATGGAGGCGACTGACCATGTATGAGTATCGCAGGCTCACCGCAGAACAGCGGGCTGAACTGGTACAACAACGTCTAGCTCGGGGGGACCCGCCTCATTCGCCGCCGCACTTGCTATACGATGACACCTACTATCTGCTAACCGCAACCTGCTATGACCATCTTTTCCATATGCACGATCCCCTCCGTCGCCGGCAGGTCCTGGATGCTCACTTTGAGAAATTCATCACCGCGGGCATGGAGATCCAGGCCTGGGCGGTGCTGCCGAATCACTATCATCTACTGGTCCACGTCACGAGTTTTGAGGCATTGGGAGATATCTTTCGACTGGTGCATGGTCCCACTGCCCGCGATTGGAATCTTCAGGACGACGCCCTTGGCCGGAAGGTGTGGTATCGTTTCGCCGATCGCGCGATCCGTTCCGAGCGACACTATTATACGACACTGAACTACATACACTACAATCCAGTGAAGCATGGATGGGCCAAGTCGCCGTACGATTGGAAAGAGTCTAGTATTCACTGGTACCTGGTCTACAAAGGGCGCGAATGGCTTCGGGATTCGTGGGTACGTTATCCGGTTCGAGACTATGGGTTGGGCTGGGATGATTGAGTACTGGGCAGGACCTGTTCGTAGTGCGCGATTCATCGCGCTATCTGAGCGGCGAGTCGAGGTGCAGGTACAGAAAACGGCGATGAATCGCCGACTACGAACGGATGCGTGCCGGGCAGGACCTGTTCGTAGTGCGCGATTCATCGCGCTGTCTGAGCGGCGAGTGGGGTGCAGGTACAGAAAACGGCGATGAATCGCCGACTACGAACGGATGCGAGCCGGGCAGGGCCTGTTCGTAGTGCGCGATTCATCGCCGACTAGAACGGATGCGAGCAGGGCAGGACCTGTTCGTAGTGCGCGATTCATCGCGCTGTCTGAGCGGCGAGTCGAGGTGCAGGTACAGAAAACGGCGATGAATCGCCGACTACGAACGGATGCGAGCCGGGCGGAGCCTGTTCGTAGTGCGCGATTCATCGCGCTATCTGAGCGGCGAGTCGAGGTGCAGGTACAGAAAACGGCGATGAATCGCCGACTACGAACGGATGCGAGCCGGGCGGAGCCTGTTCGTAGTGCGCGATTCATCGCGCTGTCTGAGCGGCGAGTCGAGGTGCAGGTACAGAAAACGGCGATGAATCGCCGACTACGAACGGATGCGTGCAGGGCAGGACCTGTTCGTAGTGCGCGATTCATCGCGCTATCTGAGCGGCGAGTCGAGGTGCAGGTATAGAAAACGGCGATGAATCGCCGACTACGAACGGATGCGAGCCGGGCGGGAGCCTGTTCGTAGTGCGCGATTCATCGCGCTATCTGAGCGGCGAGTCGAGGTGCAGGTACAGAAAACGGCGATGAATCGCCGACTACGAACGGATGCGTGCCGGGCGGAGCCTGTTCGTAGTGCGCGATTCATCGCGCTGTCTGAGCGGCGAGTCGAGGTGCAGGTACAGAAAACGGCGATGAATCGCCGACTACGAACGGATGCGTGCCGGGCAGGACCTGTTCGTAGTGCGCGATTCATCGCGCTGTCTGAGCGGCGAGTCGAGGTGCAGGTACAGAAAACGGCGATAAATCGCCGACTACGAACGGATGCGTGCCGGGGGGAGCCTGTTCGTAGTGCGCGATTCATCGCGCTATCTGAGCGGCGAGTCGAGGTGCAGGTACAGAAAACGGCGATAAATCGCCGACTACGAACGGATGCGAGCCGGGCAGGACCTGTTCGTAGTGCGCGATTCATCGCCGACTACGAACGGATGCGAGCAGGGCAGGACCTGTTCGTAGTGCGCGATTCATCGCGCTGTCTGAGCGGCGAGTCGAGGTGCAGGTACAGAAAACGGCGATGAATCGCCGACTACGAACGGATGCGTGCCGGGCGGAGCCTGTTCGTAGTGCGCGATTCATCGCGCTGTCTGAGCGGCGAGTCGAGGTGCAGGTACAGAAAACGGCGATGAATCGCCGACTACGAACGGATGCGTGCCGGGCAGGGCCTGTTCGTAGTGCGCGATTCATCGCGCTATCTGAGCGGCGAGTCGAGGTGCAGGTACAGAAAACGGCGATGAATCGCCGACTACGAACGGATGCGCGCCGGGCAGGACCTGTTCGTAGTGCGCGATTCATCGCGCTGTCTGAGCGGCGAGTCGAGGTGCAGGTACAGAAAACGGCGATGAATCGCCGACTACGAACGGATGCGTGCCGGGCAGGACCTGTTCGTAGTGCGCGATTCATCGCGCTGTCTGAGCGGCGAGTCGAGGTGCAGGTACAGAAAACGGCGATGAATCGCCGACTACGAACGGATGCGTGCCGGGCAGGACCTGTTCGTAGTGCGCGATTCATCGCGCTGTCTGAGCGGCGAGTCGAGGTGCAGGTACAGAAAACGGCGATGAATCGCCGACTACGAACGGATGCGAGCCGGGCAGGACCTGTTCGTAGTGCGCGATTCATCGCGCTGTCTGAGCGGCGAGTCGAGGTGCAGGTACAGAAAACGGCGATAAATCGCCGACTACGAACGGATGCGAGCGGGCGGAGCCTGTTCGTAGTGCGCGATTCATCGCGCTATCTGAGCGGCGAGTCGAGGTGCAGGTACAGAAAACGGCGATGAATCGCCGACTACGAACGGATGCGAGCAGGGCAGGACCTGTTCGTAGTGCGCGATTCATCGCGCTGTCTGAGCGGCGAGTCGAGGTGCAGGTACAGAAAACGGCGATGAATCGCCGACTACGAACGGATGCGAGCAGGGCAGGACCTGTTCGTAGTGCGCGATTCATCGCGCTGTCTGAGCGGCGAGTCGAGGTGCAGGTACAGAAAACGGCGATGAATCGCCGACTACGAACGGATGCGTGCAGGGCAGGGCCTGTTCGTAGTGCGCGATGAATCGCCGACTACGAACGGATGCGAGCCGGGCGGAGACTGTTCGTAGTGCGCGATTCATCGCGCTCTGCGGGCGGCGAGGTGAGGGTCGGCTCAGAAAACGGCGCTAAAGCGCCGGCTTTGAACCTTGAGCGGTATAGGAGGAATAATGCAAGGAGAATGGCGTTTTCATCTCGCCCAACGTGATCTTTGGACGCGGCGCGGTGCGGCGGACGGGCGAGGCGGTCCGCTGGTACGGCGCGGAGCGGGTGCTGCTGGTGACCGATCCGGCGCTGGTGGCCGCCGGCCTGCACGAGCCGGTGGAGGCATCGCTGCGTGAGGCCGGCGTCGCGGTCGATCGTTGGGAAGGCGGCCGGGCCAAACCCACGGTTGAGGCAGTGGCCGCTTGCGTGGCGGCCACCCAGGCAGCGGACTATGGGGCGCTGGTGGCCCTGGGCGGCGGCAGCAACATCGACCTGGCCAAGGCGGCGGCGGTGGTGCTGCGCTATGGCGGCTCGGCCACGGACTATTTCGGCGAGCACCAGGTGCCGGGGCCCATCCTGCCCTTGATAGCCGTATCCACGACCGCGGGCACGGGCGCCGAGGTCTCGGGCGCCTCGGTGCTGGCCGACCCGGCCAACAACCGGCGGGGCTCGATCCTGAGCAACTTTGTGCGGCCCCTGGCGGCCATCTATGACCCCCTGCTGACGGTCAGTTGCCCGCCGGTGGTGACGGCCGATGCCGGAATCGATGCCCTGGCCCATGCCGTCGAGGCGTATATGACCACGGACTACCGCATCGAGACCGGCGCCGAAGGTGTTCCCGGCCTATACCACGGCAGTTTCCCCCTGTCGGACCTGCTGGTGGAGAAGGCCATCAACCTCATCGGGCGGTATCTGCGCCGGGCCGTCTACCGGGGCGGGGACCTGGAAGCGCGGGAGGGCATGCACCTGGCCAGCCTGCTGGCGGGCATGGGCTTTTCCAACGCCGGGCTGACGGCCGTCCACGCGCTAGAGTATCCAGTGGGCGTGGCGACCGGCTGCACCCACGGCGCGGGCAACGGCCTGTTCCTGCCCTACGTGATGGAGTACAACATTCCCGCCTGTCCCGGGCGCCTGGCCACGGTGGCCCGCCTGCTGGGCGAAAACGTGGAGGGGCTGCCCGATCTGGAGGCGGCCGAACTGGCCGTCCAGGCCGTGTTGCGGCTGGAGGAAGAGATCGGTCTCAAGACCCACCTGCGCGACCTGGGCGTGGAGAAGGAGGAACTGCGCGCGATGGCCGAGGCGGCCTCGGGCGTCACGCGCTTGCTGAGCTTGAACCCGCGGCCGCTGGATACCGATTCGCTGGAGGGGATCCTACAGCGGGCGTGGTAGGCCCGGCTCTGCAGGCGAGAGGCCGCGGCGGCCGAGCATGAGCTGGGGCCGACGCGGCCCGTTCCTGACGGACAAAGAAAAGACCTGCCGGAGCAGGTCTTTTTCCTGAAAAATGAGTGGCGGCGCCGTGTGCATGCATCATTGCATGCGTGGGGCTTCTCCTCCAGTCGGCTTTGGGATGACAAGATCAAGTTCAGATGAAGTGGCGTTGATGGTGAAGTCCAGTACCTGGTCCAAGTCAAGTCTCATGAAGGCGCCGCCGGAAAACATAGTACCCTATCCAGGTAAATATGAAGTAACAGTTCTGTATAAAATTTGTTAAAATTTCCGTCAGGGTGCTTCCCTCTGCGCCAGGGGCAAGTAGAGCAGGTAGAAGGGCGTGTCCTTGTCGCGGAATTGGGCGGTGGCGGACTTGTCGGCGTCCATGGTGATGGTGGCCGGGTTGGCACTGCCCGTCGCATCGCCGCTCCACCCCACAAAGACATAGTCGGTTGCAGGCTGGGCCGTGAGTTGGACCTGGGTGCCGGCCGTATACTTGGTTCCCCCGCAGTTGGGTGCGGGAGCGGCGGCCACGGTGCCGCCCGCAGCCGGTTCGGCGGCGGTGGCCAGGCTGAAGCAGGTAGGCGGCTCTCCTTCGTACTCGATGTGCAGTTTGGGGGCCAGATCTGGATCCCCGTCATAGCTTACGGCCTCACGCTTTCCAGACCCGGTGATGATCAGGGCTAGGGCATTGCCCGCACTCCACCCGACACGATCCACTACCTCCTGGATGATGGGCGATAGGTCGGGGCTGCGGTAGGTGGCGTGGACCTGGGTCCAGCCCGGGACGCCCTGCCACTGGACTGCGGCGGACGTCATCGTC
The DNA here is from genome assembly GCA_963700285.1 of uncultured Chloroflexia bacterium. Taxonomy (GTDB): domain Bacteria; phylum Chloroflexota; class Anaerolineae; order JAAYZQ01; family JAAYZQ01; genus CAWANP01. The sequence goes on from CAVOXA010000022.1 coordinate 213,263, forward strand.
CGCGTGGAGATGTCGTGGTCGGCGCTGCCAAAGGTCGCCGCGTTATCAACCGCCTGGCCGTGGAAGGTGAGCTGGGTCGTCTTGCCATCGGTATCGGCGGCCGTGAACTCGACGTAGGCGCGCAGGACCTTTTCTCCCTGGGGGATGGTGATGCCCTGGAAGCGCAGTCCGGCGGTATGCGTGCCGGCGTCGCCGATAAGCTCCAGGGTAGGACTGTCCAGGTCGACGGAGCCGTCGTCGCTGCGCTCGATGGCGTCGTCGGATGATTGAGCTACCCGCGTATCAAGCGCGAGGGGAGGCGGGTCGCCAAGTCCGGCGAAGCGCAGCACAAAACCATCCTGGCGGTAGTTAAAGGTCGGATCGTATGCGCCTTCGGTGGTGGGGAAATTGGCGGATTCCGTCCAGCCGCTGACCAGGGCGTCGCCTTCGACGGTCAGCGCCACTCCGCTGGCATCGTCCTGGGCTTCGCCACCGATATAGGTGCTGTACAGGAGCGAGTCGCCGCTGGCATCCAGCTTGGCCAGGAAGGCGTCGCCTTCCCCGTTGGGCGTTCGAGTCGAAGGCATCGTCGCTGGTCGGAAAGTTGGTACCGCGGGTGGTACCGGCTACGATGGGATTGTCCGCCGCATCCAGGGCGACGACCATGCCGGAATCGATGTCGCTGCCCCCCAGATAGGTGCCCCATTCCAGCGATTTGCCCTCATCTGTCAGCTTTAGGACAAAAACGTCGTCGTTCCCGTTGGGGGTGGGATCGTAGGCGCCTGCGGTAGTGGGGAAATTGGGCGAGCCGGTCGTGCCGGTGACGACCGGGTCGCCGCTGCCATCGAGGGCCACGCCGTTGCCATAGTCGTCGGACTTGCCACCCAGGTAGGTGCAATAGAGCAAGGATTCCCCGTTGCCCTCCAGCCTCAGGACAAAGGCGTCCTGCTTGCCCATGTGGACGGGGCCAAACGCGCCGTTGGTGGTGGGGAAATTCTCCGACGTGGTGTGGCCCGTGACGACGATGTCACCCCCGTCCGCCACGGCCAGCCGCCGGCCATGATCCTCCCCGTTGCCGCCGGCGAAAGTGCTGAAGCGCAGTGACTTGCCATCGCTGGAGAGCTTTGTTACAAAAACGTCGCCCAGCCCGCTGTGGAAGCGATCAAAGGCATTGCTGGAGGTGGGAAAGTTGGTTGAACGGGTCACCCCGGCGATCACCGGCTCGCCCTGGTGCAGCCCAAGGGCGTAGGCAATGTCCTCGTCCGCGCCGCCCACATAGGTGCTGTAGAGGAGCGAATCGCCGGCCGCGGCTAGTTTCAGTACAAAGGCATCATACTTGCCGCCGCCGAAGGTCTGGTCATAGGCCCCAGTGGTGATGGGAAAGTCCGCCGAGTCGGTCGCGCCGGCGAGCACGACGTTGCCGGAGCCGTCGAGGGCGAGCCCATAGCCTACCTCGGTGGTCTCGCCTCCGATGTAGGTACTGAACAGCAGCGATCCACCGTCGGCCGCCAGCTTGAGCACATAGGCGTCCCAGTCGCCGATGCGGGCTTGTCCGTAGGCCCCGCTGGTGACCGGAAAATCGCTGGAGGTCGTGGATCCGGTAATGATAGCGTTCCCCTCGTCGTCGACGATCACATAGTGGGCCAGGTCCCGGTTGCTGCCCCCGAGGTAGGTGCTGTAGCTGAGGGTGGGGTCGAGGACCACCGGGCGCGAGAGGTCGTAGGTGCCCAGCCGATAGCCCAACCGGTTGCCGGCCAGCAGGTGGTAGGCCGCAGCCACGGGTTCGCGGTCGCCGTCCTCTGCTACCTGCCAGGCCAGGGGTGCCTCCTCCACCAGTTTGCCCCAGGCGGTCTGGATCTCCAGTTGGCCGGCGTCGTTCACCCGCAGGCCCTCGACGCCGTCGTAGGCCAGGGCAATCGCCTCCACCCTGGCGCCAGGACGCAGGATCAGGTCGTATTTGAGCTGCCCCCCGGCCCCGTAGTAGCGCAGGTCGGCGCTGGGGTAGAGGTCCTGGTAGAGGATGCTGCCATAGGTGGGCACGTTCCGCTGCCAGCGGGCCGGGTCGCTGCCCAAGAAATAGTTCGCCTTGCCCGGCAGCAGGTCCTGGCCTTGCACGCGGCCGGCGGCTGAGGCGCCCAGGAAGCGGATCGCGAGGGCCAGTTGCTCCAAACCCTGACCTTGTGGTGAGGCCGCCGCCTGTGCGCGGCTCAGCACGGCCCGCATGCCCTGGGCCGTGAACCAGAAGGTGGCGCCTCTGCCCCGGTCACCAGGCAGGCGCGTCACAAACTGAACCGCCTCGTCGAACTGGCCCCGGTTGGCCTCAAAAAAGATGGGGGTGTGCAGCGGGCCGGTAGTCCCTGCCGCCCTGGCGGCTGGTTCCTGAGCCACGGCTGGAACGGCGGCCAGGGGCACGACGCTGGCCAGCAGGGCCAGGATGATGATGATCTTGGACCAGGCGGTTCGGTTGTAGATCATGGACTCCTCCTTGTCTTCTGATTCTGGAGAGCCAGGAACCTGCCTCCGCGCTCCCCGGATACCAGTATACACCGAAACAGGCAGTCTGTCCAGGCGAATGAATGGACGTTGTGGGCCGATCGCAAGACAAGATCTGCTCGTGCTGGACCACAGTCCAGCACACCGTGGCGAAAAAAAGACCCTTGGGGTTTTCCGCAACCCCAAGGGTCTGGTCGGCGCCGCGTCGCTACACTCAGGGACGGTTCCGGAAAGCCAGGGGCAAGTAGATCTGGCTCGAAGTGCCAAAGTGGGCGGTCAGCAGCTTGTCGCCGTCCATGGGCAGGGTCTCGGGGCTTGCGGTTCCCGTGACATCTCCGCTCCAGTGGTCAAACGCATAGCCCGCGCTTGGGCTGGCGGTGAGCGTGACCGTGATTCCGTCCGCGTACTCGCCACCGCCGCAGTTGGCAGGCGGATCCAGCAGCACCTGCCCGGCCCCAGGAGGATTCACGTTGGCGACCAGGCTGTGGCAGGTCGCCTGGATAAAGGTGGCAGTGACCGATTTGTCGCCGTCCATGGTGATGCCGACGGGGTTGACCGTTCCCGAGGCGTCCCCAGCCCAGCCAAGTAAGACGTGGTCCAGGGCCGGGGCGGCGGTCAGTTGGACGTCGGTGCCCGTGACATACTTGCCCCCGCCACAATTGGGCGCCGGCAGGACGGTCACGGTACCACTGCCGGGCGGGTTGGCCGTCGTGATGAGCCCGTAGCAGGTTTCTTGGCGAAAGTTGGCCGTGACTGATTTGGCCGCGTCCACGGTGACTGTTACCGGATTCTCGAGCCCCGTGACAGCGCCGCTCCAACTGGCAAAGACGTGGTCGGGCGCGGGCGTGGCGGTCAGCGTGACCTGGGTGTTCTCGGCGTACTTGGCCGCCCCGCAGTTGGGCGCTGGCGAAGCGCTCACGCTCCCACTGGCTGCGGGTTCGACCATGGTGGTCAGTGTGTAGCAGGTCGCCGTCTTGAAGCTGGCTGTGACCGTTTTGTCACCGTCCATGCTGATGGTGGTGGGACTGGCGTTGCCGCTGGCATCCCCGCTCCAACTGGCCAGGGTATAGCCCTCGGCCGGGACCGCTGTCAGTTGGACTTGGGTGCCGGCGGTATACAGCCCGCCGCGGCAATTAGGCTCAGGTACGGCGGCCACCGATCCGGCGGCAGGCGGGCTGGCGCTGGCATCGAGATGGTAGCAGCGGTCGCCGTAGGCCACTCGCAGGCGGGGCGCCAGTGTCTCGTTGCCCTCGCTGGCGGCACCATCGTAGGAGACCGCCGCGCGCGAGCCTGAACCAGTGATGATAAAGGCCAGTGGATTGCCCGAACTCCAGCCGTTGCGATCTACGATCTCTTGGACGACGGCCGAGAGATCGGGTGTCTGGTAGGTCTCACCGACCTCCTCCCAGGCTGGCACAGGACGCCAGTCGACAAAGGCCGTGGTCGTCGTCCGCGTTGAGATATCGTTGGCGGCGACGGCAAAGGTGGGGGCCGCATCGATGTCCTGGCCGTGGAAGGTGAGCGCGGCCGCCTTCCTTTCAGTTTCGTACGCGGTAAAGTCGATGGTGGCGTCGAGGATGGTAGAAGCCCGCGGAATGGTGATACCCTGGAAGCGCAGCCCGACGGTCTGGGCGCCGCCGCGGCGGACCAGCTTGAGGTCTAGGTTGTCGAGGTAAACCGTTCCGGTGTCGTCATTCTCCTCCGCATCGTCGGAGGATTGGGTCACGGCAACGTCGATGGTGCCCTTGGGCAGGCTGCCCAGCCCATCCAGGCGCAGCACAAAGGCGTCCTGTGCGCCGTTGTAGACCGGGTCGTAGGCGCCGACGGTCGTTGGAAAGTTGGACGACTGGGTCCGGCCGGCGACAATGGCGTCGCCCCCAGAGGACAGGGCCAGCCCCTGGGCTTCGTCCAGCATGCTGCCCCCGGCAAAGGTGGCATAGATCAGCGACTTGCCGTCTGCCGCCAGCTTGAACAGCACCGCGTCGGCCTCGCCATTGTGGGCCGGGTCGTAGGCGTCAGCGCTGGTAGGAAAGTTGGACGAGCGGCTGTAGCCGGCGACGACGGGATTGCCGACAAAGTCCACGATTACGGCCCTGCCGGCGTCCGCGCTGGCGCCACCGACAAAGGTACTGAACTCAAGCACCGTGCCATCTTTATCGAGTTTGGTGACAAAGGCATCCTCACCCCCGTTGTGGGCTACGTCATAGGCGCCGGCGCTGGTGGCAAAGTCCGCGGAGGCGGTTTTGCCGGTCACGAAGGGGTTTTCGTGGCGATCCTGCGCCACTCCCTGGCCGCTGTCGTTGCCCGTGCCGCCCAGGTAGGTACTAAAGCGCAGCGAAGTGCCCTTGGAGGAGAGCCGCAAGACAAAGGCGTCCTGACCTCCGTTCAGGTTGCGGTCCGGAACGCCGCTGGTCGTGGGAAAGTCGGTGGAATAGGTATAGCCCGTGACCAGGACACTGCCTGCCTCGTCCACCGTCAGCGCCTGGCCTGCGTCCACGTCCGTGCCGCCGACCAGCGTGCTGTAGCGCAAGGAGGTGGCGTCGGCCTGCAGCCGGGTGACAAAGACGTCTTGGGCGCCGCCGTGGTTCCGCTGGTAGGCGTCCCCGGATGTGGGAAAGTCCTTCGAACTGGTGACGCCCGTAACCACCGGCTGGTCCTCGGGAAAGTCCTGAGCAACCTCCACGGCGTAGGCGATATCCTCCTTGTCGCCGCCCAGGTAGGTGCTGAACAGCAGCGAGGCGCCGTCGGCCGATAGCGTCGTGACAAAGGCGTCGCTCGCGCCGCCGTTGTAGTTGATACTATCGGCGGTGGCTGTGGTCGGAAAGTTGGCAGACGCGGTAGAACCAGTGACCACGATGTTGCCCGAGCTGTTCAGGTCCAGCCCATAGCCTGTCTCATCGCCCGCGCCGCCCAGAAAGGTGCTGAACAGCAGCGAGCCGCCGTCCGCGGCCAGTTTGAGGACATAGACGTCCTGGCCACCGCTGTGGGTCGGGCTGTAGACCCCCGTCGTGGTCGGGAAATTGACGGAACTTGTGGCGCCTGTGACCAGCGCGTTGCCCGCGCTGTCCAGGACGACGTCCTGGGCGCTGTCGGCGTTGCTGCCGCCCACAAAGGTGCTGTAGCGCAGCGTCGGATCAATGATCAGGGTGCGCGCAGGGTCATAGGCGCCGAGTCGAAAGCCCACCCGGGAACCCGGGCCCAGGACATAGCGCACGGCCACAGGAGCGCGCTCGCCGGCAGGCTCCTCTTGCCAGGCACGGGGCGTTTCCTCCACCAGCTTGCCCCAGGCGGTTTGGATCTCCAGTTGGCCCGCCGCGTTGACCCGCAGCCCGTCGGCGCCCGCGTAGGCCAGGGCGACGCGTTCCACCTCCGCGCCGGGGCGCAGGACGAGGTCGTATTTGAGCCGTCCCTCCGCGCTGTGGTAGCGCAGGTCGGTCTGGGGATAGAGATCGTGATAGACGAGGCTGGCATAGGAGGGCACACCCTGTTGCCAGTGGCCGGGGTCATTGCCCAACAGGTAGTTGCTCCTGCCCGGCAGCAGGCTCTCTCCTTCCAGCCGGACTTCCGGCGAGGCGCCCAGAAAGCGTACCTTGAGGGCCAGTTGTTCGGGGCTGCCGGATCCCTGCCGGGAGAGGACCGCCGCCATCTCCTGGGCGGAGAAAAAATAAGTGGCGCCGCCCGGGACGCGGGCGACAAACTGTGCCGGCGCGTCAACTTGGCCCTGGTTGGCCTCAAAGGCCACCGGGATCTGGATGGGCTGAGATCCGCCGGCGGCGATCTGCGGCTGGGCCGCTGCTGCGCCGGCCGGGACGGGGATGAGCGTGGCCAGCAGGACAAGGGTTGCCAGGAGGGTGAACCATGGAGCGCGACTGTGAGTCATCGTCTTCTCCTTTTCTGCCTGGCGGTATGGCCAGGCGCATCCACAAATCTGCACAGAGAGGTGATGCGGGAGCGCAGCCCAGAGGCTGGTGGGAGATGTGGTGGAATGTGCATTCTGCTTGGGGTAGGAGCCGGCAGCCTTGCCGCCTCCGCAGTCGCTTTGCCTCAACGTCTCCAGTATACCATAGATCTGCCCCAGAGGCAAAGCTGCTCAAGACCTCAGGGGTTGCGGCCAGACTCCCGAGGTCTGAATGCAGCGCCGATCATCTATCGAGATCCTGGGGCTTCTCCGTTGGAGCCGTACCCTCGTCGGACCTGGCCGCCTCGATGAACCACCTTCAAACGATGGCGTGTTGGCCACTCGTCAGCGCCAGGCGGGTTTTGTTCCTAGGGCACACCCCAGACCAGGGGCAGATAGATGGCGCTGGTCTCAACGGGGACAAAATGGGCGACGAAGCTGCGATCCCGGTCCATGACCAGGGTAATGGGATTCGTGTTCCCCCTGACCTGCCCGCCCCAATGGCTGAAACGGTAGCCAAAGGCAGGGACAGCCTTGATCACGACCTGGGTGCCGGGCGCATGCCGGCCGGGGCTGGGGTCCTCCATGCAGGAAAAGGCCGGGTCTGCGCCCACCGAGCCGCCTTCGGGCGGGCTGGTATCCGTGTTCAGGGTGAAACATGGCACCGCGGTGGGATTCGTCGAGCCCGCCATGACCACCTGATGCAGATCGAGGTCGGCCTGCCACACAAAATCGGGAGTGGCCGTGGCCGCGTGGCCCGCCATGCGAAAGAGGACGGTCTCCCCAGCGCGCACGCCGGGAATCGTGGGCGTAACCGTCGCATCCTCACCATAGATGAACATCGTGCCAAAGTGGCCGGCGGTGGTCACCTCAGTGCAGCCCACAACATCTCCGCGAAGGCTGATCGCCTCAATGACTGTGCCCACCGGTGCGTCCGTTCCGTCCAATAGGGCGCGGCCATAGGCCAGGCTGAAGGATGGGGTCCGAGCGACGGTAGGGCAGCCTGCGGCCCCCTGGGCTGGGGAGAACGCCCGGCTGCCCGGCCCGGTGGCACCAAGGAGGGCTGCCAGGCAGAGCAGGGTCGTGATGGTGAGTCGATGGGGTTTTTTCAAGGTCCCCCCCGTATCAGAGGCAGGAATGCCGAATTGCCTCGCTGGAAATGGGCAACCACCGACCGGTCCCGATCCATGACAAGCGTGATGGGATTGGCGCTGCCTGTGGCGTCCCCGCTCCAGTGCTCAAAGACGTAGCCCAGCCCCGGGTTGGCCGTGATCTGCACCTGGGTCCCGGCTGCGTACTTGCTGGGGTCGCCTCCGCAGTTGGGCGCGATGTCCGTCTGGACCGAGCCGCTGCCGGCCGGACTGACACTGACACTCAGGGCGAAGCATTGCTGAAAGCTGGCCGTGACCGAGCGGTCCTGGTCCATGGTGACGGTGGTGGGGTTGCTGTTGCCGCTGGCATCTCCGGTCCACAAAGCAAAGCTGTAGCTCTGAGTGGCGTTGGCCGTGAGCTGGACCTGGGTCCCGGCGGCGTATTTGGACGGGTCGCCGCTGCAATTGGGCGCGACATTGACCTCGACCGAGCCGCCGGCGGTAGGGCTGGCCATGCTGCTCAGGGTGTAGCACTGCCGGCTGAAATTGGCTGTGACCGAGCGGTCCTGGTCCATGGTGACGGTGGTGGGGTTGTTGCTGCCGCTGGCGCCGCCGCTCCACTGGTCAAAGGCGTAGCCCTGGTTGGGACTGGCCGTAAGCTGGACCTGCGTCCCGACCACGTACTTGGACGGGTCGCCGCTGCAATTGGGCGCGACATTGACCTCGACCGAGCCGCCGGCGGTAGGGCTGGCGCCGATGCTCAGGGTATAGCACTGCTGGCTGAAATTGGCCGTGACCGAGCGGTCCTGGTCCATGGTGACGGTGGTGGGGTTGCTGTTGCCGCTGGCATCTGCCGGTCCACAAAGCAAAGCTGTAGCTCTGAGTTGGGGTTGGCCGTGAGCTGGACCTGGGTCCCGGCGGCGTATTTGGACGGGTCGCCGCTGCAATTGGGCGCGACATTGACCTCGACCGAGCCGCCCGCGGCGGGGCTGGCGCCGATGCTCAGGGTATAGCACTGCTGGCTGAAATTGGCCGTGACCGAGCGGTCCTGGTCCATGGTGACGGTGGTGGGGTTGCTGTTGCCGCTGGCATCTCCGGTCCACAAAGCAAAGCTGTAGCTCTGAGTGGGGTTGGCCGTGAGCTGGACCTGGGTCCCGGCGGCGTATTTGGACGGGTCGCCGCTGCAATTGGGCGCGACATTGACCTCGACCGAGCCGCCGGCGGCGGGGCTGGCGCCGATGCTCAGGGTATAGCACTGCTGGCTGAAATTGGCCGTGACCGAGCGGTCCTGGTCCATGGTGACGGTGGTGGGGTTGTTGCCGCCGCTGGCGCCGCCGCTCCACTGGTCAAAGGCGTAGCCCTGGCTGGGATTGGCCGTGAGCTGGATCTGGGTCCCGGCCGCGTACTTGGTCAAGTCCCCGGTGCAGTTGGGCTCCGTACCGGCATCGACCGAGCCGCCCGCGGCGGGGCTGGCGCTGGTACTCAGGCTGTAGCATACCTCAGCGGGACCGGCCGACAGGGCTGCCTCGTGGTACTGCTGGTCGCTGGTCCAGACAAGCGCGGGCGACACGGCTGCCGCATCGCCGCCGAGGCGAAAGGCGACGGGCTCTCCCGGACGCATACCCGCGATGGGCGGCCGGGCCGTTGTGTCCTCGCCAAAGACAAACATGGCGCCATAGTGTCCCGCGGTCGTCACTCTAATGCAGCCGGCTATGATCCCCCGGGGGCTGAGGGCCTGTACCACGGCGCCCTCTGGCGCATCCTGGCCGCCCACGCGGGCGATGCCGTAGGCAATCGTGAAATGAGGGGTGGGCGGCACCTGCGGGCAACCGGCGTCGGCCTTCTGGCTGCCGCCGTTCTCGTTGGCCGCGCCGCTGGCGCCAGATGGCGCGAGCAGGCAGATGCCCGTCCCGGCCACGATGATCAGGAGAACGATGGGGACCCAGCGCAGCGCCTGGGGTCTCCGGTACCCGCCCGATATCCAGCCTGCGCCCAGCCGTCCCCCGCCTTGCCCCACTGTATTTCCCCTCCGAGTCATGGCTATGGCGAGTTGGCCGTGATCTGCACCTGGGTCCCGGCCGCGTACTTGGTCAAGTCCCCGGTGCAGTTGGGTTCCGTACCGGCATCGACCGAGCCGCCCGCGGCGGGGTTGGCGCTGGTACTCAGGCTGTAGCATACCTCGGCGGGACTGGCCGACAGGGCCGCCTCGTGGTACTGCTGGTCGCTGGTCCAGACAAGTGCGGGCGACACGGCTGCCGCATCGCCGCTGAGGCGAAAGGCGACGGGCTCTCCCGGACGCATACCCGCGATGGGCGGCCGGGCCGTGGTGTCCTCGCCAAAGACAAACATGGCGCCATCGTGTCCCGCGGTCGTCACTCTAATGCAGTCGGCTATGATCCCCCGAGGCTGAGGTCCTGGCCCTACCTGAAATGTCGGCCCGCTCGTCGCCAAAGGCTGCCGCGTCGTCCACGGCCTGTCCGTGAAAGCTCAGGTCTGTGTCCCCGCTGTGGTCCTCGTCGGCGGCGAGCTCGATGGCCGCCCCGGTGATGCTAGCTCCCCTGGGGGATGAAAGTCTGCGAAGTGCAGTCAGACGAACTGGCAGAACGGAACTGCACCCCACCAGTATACCATAGGCCTGCCCCTGTGGCAAAGGGGGCAGGTCTGGTTATTCGCCTACTACCTCGATCATCGGCGACGGCCTGACCTGGCAGGCGGGCAGAGATGCCTCCGCTTCGCCGCCGGCCTGACCCATGGCTTGTAGCTTGAGATGCAGGCCGCCACAGCCAGACACCGGGAGATTGATGGACCAATAACCATGGCCATCGACGCTGGCGGACAGGGGCTCGGATAGGCTGCCGTTGGCGTCAATCAGCCAAAGGCGGACCAGGGCGCTCACCGCCGGAAGGCCGCCGGGTGCTTGCACCTGGCCATAGGCCAGGAAGGGCAGTGGAGGCAATCCGGTTGCTGTGGTCGTAACGTGGTACAGCGCTCCGGCATTGTCATCGACAGAGTTCCCCGAATGCACGCGAAAGTGGTAGGTCGTCTCTGGCTTGAGCCCGGTAAGGTCGACCTGATGCACGTGGGAAACCAGGCCCGATCCTGTCGTGAGCGGGGCCGATGGGTCCTGATGCCTCGAGTTGCCCAGGGCCTCCGTCTCACCAAAGTCGATCCAGCCAGTGCTAGGACCGTCCGTGCGCCAGGTGACGCTAAAAGCCACGTCACGGCGGTTCGTGACGAGGATGTCAGAGATGGCAGGTGTGGCCAAGGGCTCCCTGGCCTGGGGCAGCGCGGATGCCGAGTCAGGCGCCAGGGCCTGAGACTGGGCCGAGGCTGTTGCATCCGCTGCCTGGCCCAGCGCTCCGCCGCCTGCGCCGGGCGTATAGGTGGCAGCGCTGGCACACTTGACAAAGTACCCCGTGTCATTGCTGAGGGCGAAATCGTTGAAGGGCAGGTCGCGGACGTGGCCTTCCCAGCGGCCATCCTTCCACCGGTAGAGATCGGAACAGGCTCCACCCTGACTTGTGGCCTCTTCCAGCAGATCCTCAGCGCTCATCGGTGCGGGTAGCTTGGGCAAGCCTATCAAGGTCCAGGTCGGATCAAGCTGTAGCGGAAGGGGGCTGCTGGGTGCTGTTCCGGTGCGGTACCAGGCGCTGGCTGGGTCAGCCTGGATAAAATAGCCCTGGCCCAGTTCCAGCACAAAGTTGTTGGCGGGCGGCGCTCCATCATAGCACAGCCAGTCATCGCTGTCACTCAGCCAGGCGCAGAGTTGAAGGGCATTGCCACCCTGACTCTGGATCTCGGTGCGCGCCGTCTCGGCGTCGGTGGCTGGGTTGGTCTCTACATTGGGCGCGATCAGATTCCAATCGCTGGCCAGGTCGTGGCTGGACAGAGCTCCAGGATCACCGTAGGCGATGTGTAGGGTTGGCGCCAGGCTGAGGTCACCATGGCTGTCGGCGCCGTCGTAGGACTCGGCGGTCCGCCGCCCGGAGCCGGTGACGATGAGCGCCAGGCTGTGCCCGGAACTCCAGCCGGGCCGATTGACGATCTCTTGGATAATGGGCGTTAGATCGGAGCTTTGGTACGCCTCATGGACCGCCACCCAGGGCGCGACGTCGTTCCAGCTCACCGAGGCCGCCGTCCTGCTCCGGTTAGAGATGTCATAGGCGCTGCTGGAAAATACTGCCGCGTCGTCGCTGGCCTGGCCGTAGAAGACGAGGCTGGCCGCGCCTGTCTGAACATCGTCGGCCCAAAACTCGACACTTGCCCCGGTGATGGCGGCCCCCTGGGGCACCGGCACGTTCTGAAAACGGAGGCCAACGGTCTGGAGCGCGCTGTCCTCCACCAGCTCCAGGTCGTCGCCCTTGAGGGCCACGTCGCCGTCGGTGGACCGCTCCTCGGCATCGTCCGAGGAGGCGACTATGGGGATATGGACGCTGCCGGTTGCGCCGCCACAGGCCGCGACGACCTCAAATGCGTCGTACCAGGGACCACCGTTGGCGGCAGCAAGCTCCAGCTCGAAGGTGAGGCTGTGGCCGTTGGGCGTGCCGGGCTGCAATTCGCACACAAAGGGCTGGTTGCTTAGCGCCGTCCCGCCAGCGGCAATGTCCGGGTAGGCGCTGGTCTGGCCGCTGCAGTTGACGTAAGGACTGGCGCTGCTCAGGCTGGCATGGACTCCGGTGGCCGCGCTGGCGCCCTGATTGTGCAGCTCGACAGTCAGCTCGATGGTCTCGCCGCATTCGGCCAGGCCGTCACCGTCGCCGCTGCTGGCCCCGTTTCCATCGTCATCGATGCTGTGGCCGTCATACACCAGTGGCCCGGGTGCCGCGGCGCCAAAGTTGGCCGTGACCGACGCATTGCCCTCCATGGTCAGGCTGGCCGGGTTGCTGGCCCCCGACAAGTCACCGCTCCAGCCGGTGAAGGACTTGTCTGGGTCAGGGATGGCCGTGAGCCGGACGACGTCGCCATAGTGGTAGATAGCCTGGTCGGGGTCGACATCCACCGTACCGCCGCCCGAGGCGCTCACGGCCAGTGTGTACTCGGCCTGAGCAAAACGCGCGCTGACAGATTTGTTCCCATCTATCGTCAGGCTGGCCGGGTTGTCGCTCCCGGAGAGGTCGCCGCTCCAGCGGTCAAAGGTCCGGCCGGGGCCGGGTTCGGCTGTCAGGCTCACCTGAGTACCGGCGGTGTAGGCGCCGGCGCCGCAGTTGGGCGTTGGGCCGGCGCTCACCGAGCCGCTGCCCGGTGGGTCGGCGTCGGTAGAGAGCGTGTGGCAGGTCTGCAGGCCAAAGGCATAGTTCTGGCCGATCTCGTCGTGGCTGAGCGCCCGGCAGTACAGGGCGACCAGGTGCAGCTTGCCCAGCCAGGGGCGTTCGCCTACCGGCTCGTTGCCCAGGGTCAGCGGGTAGCTCGCGTCCCACCCGGTCAAGGCGCCGCCGACGACCTGCCGGACCTGCAGCTCGTCGTTGACATAGATCCTGGCTGTCCCGGCCTGCTCGCGGGTGTAGACCAGGTGGGTCAGTCCGGTCGTGGTGGCGCCATCCAGCGTCCATAGGGAAGGCTCGCCGTTGTCGGATTGCTCGGTCGTGCGCAGCCGCGAGTCAAAGACCTCGGGCTGCTCATCGCGGAACAGCAGCCCCTGGCCCAGCGTAAAGTTGCGGCTCTTGGTGTCGGGTGACAGGGTCACGATGCGCGCCGGACCGTCCTGGGTGATATTGTCTGGCTCGATCCAGGCTTCGACGGTGAGTTCGCCAGAGGCCTGGCAGGCGGTGTTGATCTTGGTCGCCGCGCCCGGGGAGGAGATGATCGCCGGCGAGTCCAGGGCAAGGGCGCCGTCCTCCCAGGTCACCGCGCCAAGATCGTCGATGCCCAGATCCAGCGGTTGGCCCACCCCGGAGACGTCGTGTACGGTGGAGCCGCCGCCCTCGTCGAAGGTATACAGTGCCTGCAGCCCATTGCTCACCCGAGCATCGACCACCGGCGGCTGCGCGGGCGGGCAGGCCCCCTGGCACTCGTAGGCGCCCAGGTCGGGCGCCGCGCCATTGTAGGCCAGGACCACCGCGTCGCCGGCGTTCCAGGACAGGCTCTGGGAGACGGTGATCTGGTTGCCGCCATAGTCGATGGCGGTGATACGCACCGGGCTCCGGCCGCCGATCTGGATCTCATCGCCTGGGGTCACGCCCATGCCGTCGCCAAAGTAGCGGGCGTCCAGCAGCCGGACCGTCGTACCCGACCCGCTGCCGTCGGTGTGCGTCAGCGCCCCGCCCGCGTCGATGGCGGGTGAGTGGTCGCGGAGGCGGAAATCAAACTGGCCGTGCTCGCCCACCGGGCGCTCGGGAGCGTCCACAAACATCGGATCGGCGTAGAAACTGGCTGCTTCGTTGCCGGTGATCGAGTTCAGGCCCTCCAGCCGTCGCTGCCACATGCTCAGCGTCAGCTTGTCCCAGTCGCCGGCATCCCGGACGTGGGCGAAATAGGCGCCGTAGGTGTTATAGTACAGGTTGTGGTCGACTTGGCTGGTGCCATTCTGGTCTTCCGTGAGCAACAGCGACACCTCGGCCGAATTGTGTCCCACAAAGATGTTGTTCTGGACGCCGATGCCGCCATCGCCCAGTTCTTTCTGGCGGACGCCCGTCCAGTTGGGCTTGTTAAGGGTATCCCATTCGCTGTTGGGCCCGGTATAGTCGCGGTTGTTGCCCACGAGGGTGTTGTGATAGATCTTGTAGCCCTGGTGGGCGCGGATGGCCGGCGCGCTGTCAAAGATGAGGTTGTTGCGGATGATGACGTCGCGGGTGCTGCTGGTGTTGCCCCGCGAGATGGAGGCGTGGGCGTCCCGGTTCCAGCCATACAGGGGGCCGTTGCTGCTGCCGATGATGCCATAGATGATGTTGCCCTCGATGACGACGTGGGCCGCACCCTTCAGGTCGATGGCGTTCTCGGCGTGGTAGCGAAAGATGTTGCCGCGGACGATGGTACCGAAATTCGAGATGTCGTTTTCGCGCTCTGGCCCGTCGGGCAGATCCGTGTCCTGCAGGAACTGGATGCCATCTTCGACGGCGCTGCCCTCCAGCAGGTTGCCCTCGATGAGGTTGCCCTGCATCACCCCCTTGCCACTGCCGACGACGATGGAGCTCTGGCCTGTAGACGAGATGGTGTTGTTGCGGATGACATTGTAGCGCGGTGCGTTCTTGAGGTGCATGCCCTGGTTGACGCCGCTGATGGTGTTGCCCTCGATGAGGTTGTAGGTCGTGCCGCTCAGTACGATGCCGAATTCCAGGTATCCGTCCTGGAACAACTGCAGGGGGTCGCCGGGGCGATAGATGGTACAGTTGCGGATCTCGTTGTGGTGCCCGAGTTCGCCCAGGTGTACCCAGGGCCAGCGCTTGTCGCCGCCCGGGGGTGCGTGGCCATAGCTCAGGGTAAAGCCGTCGACGACGATGTAACTCTGGTCGGGCAGGGCGACGAGGCTGTCGACGCCGGGCTGGCCGCGCAGCGTCACCGCTTCGTTCTGATAGTTGGTGTAGGTGATCTTGGCCCCGGCCGCGCCCGAGTTCTCTGGCTCAATAAACTCGTCGTAGGTTCCGGCCCGGACATAGACCGTGTCGCCTGCTTGGAGTACCTGGTTGGCCTTGGCGATCGTCCGCCAGGGCTGCTGCAAGCTGCCGGGGTTGGCATCGCTGCCGTTGGGGGCGACATAGTACACGGCGCCCTCGGGCGCCAGCGTCCGGCCGTTGTACGCGCTGGCAGCCAGGGCCGGCCCTGGCATGGAGGCAAGAAGCGCGGCGACGACCAGCATCACCACCGCGACCGAGCGGGCCGTACCGGCCACGCGGGCCAGTACGCCCTTTGCTGACACATCTGCGTACACCCAATCCCTCATACACACCTCACCCCGGATTCGTCGCCAGTCCACGCAGAAAAAGGCCCGCCATACCGCATGGGTAGCGCTGGGCCCGGCCAGGGGCCTCCACGCCACAACCAGCGCAGTGGGCGGGCTGTAAATTGCCTGCAGTCTTTTGCCAAGGGGCGCCGTCCGACTTGGCAGCGACCAGCGAATCGTTCAGAGGCTACGCGCCCGCGAGCCGGGCGCGCCTTCAGTCCAGGTGCCAGTATACCATGGGCGAACGTGCAAGTCAATGACGTTTACGTGACGGTCGGGGTACGGTTAGGGGGCGTTTTTGTGCGGAATCCGACCTCAATGCGATCCCATGGGCGCGATTCCCTTGGAAGCCGGTGAAAGAGGGCAGGCGCCAGCGACTATCTAGCTGATGGCCTACCAGTTCAACGGGCGTGCCAGACGCCGATGGGCAGATAGATCGACCTTGGCGGGACAAAGGGACCGGTGACATCAAATTGATCGATGATCTCACCCTCAATCGTCTTGAAATAGCCCTCAGCTTGATAGGGATCGCCATTTACATGAAAGGTGATGAACAGTGCACCATAGGCGGCGTCTGGATCTTGGTCGGTCGTGTAGACTTTGGCCCACTCTTGCTTGCAGCCGTAGGGAAAAGTACTGGGCAGACAGCGGTCCTGGTTTCTCATGCTTTTGCCACCGGCCCCAGAAACAAATACAAAGGTCCTGCCCGGACCGACACAGACATCGACGTCAGGCGTGTCGGGGTTGTCTTCACAGGAAAGGTCAACTTTTTGGTTTTCCGTACTGGTCAGGGTTCTGGTGCGCTGATAGCTGTGTTCGTGACCGGTAGCAATGATGGCGCCAAAATCGAGGCAGTTTTCATAGGCTTCCCAGCCAACCGCATCCCCCTTCACGCCGAGTTGCATGGCGTTTTGGTTCTTGTGCCAGGTACAAAGCTTCCAGATGTGAGCATCGTTTCGAAACTGATCGCGAATGTAGGAAGCGTCAGCAGAACTCAGCGTACCGATACCAGAAAGGATAAAGGACAGGCCCCGATAGGTACAGGAGGCTTGGACCCCCAAATCGCCATCACAACTGGCACCCGGGGTTTTGTCGAGATGACTCTGGAGTATCGATTGATAATCAGGCCAACGATCGCGCAGGATATCGTGATTTCCAACAGTGCCAAAGTATGGGTAACTGTCACCCAGGTGGTCGGATATCACTTGCTCCCACTTTTTAGGTCCATCCTCATAGCCAAAGTCGCCCTGATGGAGGACCATGTCAGCGCCTTCCGCTTTGATGAGGTCCAAGACGGCCCCAAATTCAGCCCCGGCGCCCGAATCACCGATGAAAGCGACCTTGAGGCCGGAATCGGTAGGAATGGGAGTGACTTCGGTATACTGAAAGTGGGCAGCGACAGAGTGGTTGGCGTCCATGGTGAGGGTGTCTGGGTTGGTGGAACCGGTCAGGTCGTCGCTCCAATTGCTAAAGGCATAATACTTGGCTGTGGGTTCAGCCGTCAGTTCCACCGTCTCCCCCATGTAGTACTTGCCATCCGCACAGTTGGGTGGCGGATCAGCCACCACTGTCCCCGCGCCTGGGGGGATGACGTTCGTGGTCAGGGTGACGCAGGCAGTCTCACCGGCGAACGTGACGACCAGCTTGGGGCTCAGGGCCACGTTTGACTGGTCTTTGGCGCCGTCGTAGGATACCGCGGTCCGCCGGCCTGCCGTACCGGTGATCTGAAAGGCGATGGCGTTGCCGGGCGTCCAGCCCGCGCGCCGCACGATCTCCTGGACGATGGCGCTCAGGTCTGGGCTTCGGTGCGTTCCGCCCTCCTCCGGCCAAACCGGCACAGAGTCCCAGTCCACCGACGCAGAAGTCTTGGGCCGGCCACTGATGTCATAGGAGGCGTCCCCTTCTTTGTACGTGGCAGCGGTGTCACTGGCTTCGCCAGAGATGGTCAGATCGGTGGGGTCAAGATTCCCTCCAGGATCCGTGGCCGTGAACTCGATATAGGCCTGCTCAATGCGGACACCCTTGGGGATGTCCAGGTTGGCGAAGCGAAGGCCCACGTATTGGGGCCCCACCGGGCCGAGACCAAGCTCCAGTGTATTGCCGCGGTCCTGTACTTTGCCTTCCCAAGGAGCCTCGACATGCTCCTCGGCGTCGTCGGAGGACTGGCTGACCCTCACCTCGATGGTATCGGTGGCGCTTGCCAGGACGCCGGCGCCTCCGCTTCGGCTTTGCATGGGCAGATCCGCGCTGCCGGCCGCCCGGGCAACCGAGACCAGTACGACCATCAGGAGCAGGGACACAGTTATCAGACCCAATACACGGATCAGACGTTTCAAGAGCATCATTTCTTTGACCAATCTTGTGCCTTCCTGCCAGAGGCGTTACAGCTCACCAGACTCAGCAGCCGGATCGATCCCCGAGTGGGTGGGCGAGACCCACCCAGACAGGGGCACAGACCACGGCTCCCGTTTATCATGATTTCGGACATTATAGCGCAATTTCATGAGAAAGGCAAAAGTCACGGTCCCCCCTGCCAGGGTTGTTGCCAAGTCGCACTCGAGATCCTCCCGCAGGATTCTGGCACGCAGTGGGCCACCCCTGGCACCCTCGCCGCCAGCCTCAACATCCGCCGAATTCCGAGGGGCAAAGCGACCAGCCTTGACCTCTGACGGCCGCGAGATCGTGTCTCCACCATCACCGACCTGCTCCGCGTCACCCGCGTCTGGTGCCTGTAGGGGTGGCCCTACAGTGTCATCCCCGCGCAGGCGGGGATCCATCCTCCGCGCATTCTCGCGACCGGGCGTGCACGGGTCTCGTCACCCAAGACTTCTTGCTAGTTCTCGCGCATGACAACGGGCAGGTGGATGCAACCCAGTTGTTTGAAGCTCCAGGCCGGCGACCACGCACCGTGACCGCAGTCGGTGGCAGCGCGCACGCGCCAGTGATAGCTGCCCGCTGACAGAGGCGTTGCCGGGGTAAAGCTGGTGCCGGAAACCTCACTGTCGATTTCTGGCGAGGAAAAGTCAGCGTCATTGTCCACCTGGATCCGGTAGGAGCCTGCACCGGTGGCCGCTGACCAGGCAAAGGTCGGCGCCGTGCGGCCCGTGTTGCCGCCATCGGGCGGTGAGGAGAGCTCGGGCTGGGAGTCGCTAACCACAACCTCCAGACCAAAATACTCCGCGAAGGCTGGATCCTCATAGTCCAACCAAATAGAGGTTTCAACGTCACAGGACGGGGCCTCTGGAAGGAACTCATCTGTCAGACCTGGCCCGAACTTCACATACAAGCGAACGTCATAGTCCTCGGGCACATTTGCCAAATGGGCCTCCGTGTAGCGGTCGTTATGCTCCACGGCAACGACGGAAATGCCCGACGCATGGTCGGTGTAGTCACGCGTGTTGGCATTGGCAATCTGCCGGGCAACCCCATCCGGTCCGGTCACGACAACGGCTACGGCACCCCCACCTCGCTTGGGGTTCAGCTTACTTATGGGTGGGGTCCGGTTGGTGCACTTTTCGTAGTGTTGGCTGATTACAAGATCCTCCAGCGCTGTCTCTCCGGTTTCGGCGCTAGAGACCGCATCGTACTCACCAGGGGTGTAGTTGCGCACCTTGCAGCTTGGCCTTAGCTCGGCCTCAATCGTAAAAGTCTGCTGGTTGGAGTCGGAGTCCAGCTCAGTACCCAGATAGGTGCCGCCGGGGCAGTCGATCCTGTCGTCATTGAACCAGCCATCGCCGTCGTTGTCCTGCTCGAAACAGGAATCCGCCTGGGTGTAGCGGCTTTCGCCAAAGACTGGAGTAGGAGGTTCTGAGACACTTATTCTAGCCCATTGAATGGAGTTCTTGTTGTCAATAGATAGTGTACCGTCGGGGTGAAGAGACACCTCGAAAAACAAATCGGGGTACTTCTCTTTGTCCCAATCTTTGGGGGGGTAGCCGGTCGAAGGAAGCGTGTACATCATGATCTCGTTCGAGTTGATGGGGTTAAAGTCATGAGTATCTGAATTCCGGACAGATCCATCTGTGGTATTCCAGATATAGGATTTGGCTGCATGGACGTGACCTGTAATTACTGCCTTGATTTTCGGAGCACGATTTTCGAGCAAGTCTATGTAGGCATCGGCTGTGTCTTGGCATAAAGTAGGAGCGGTTCCGCGTATTTCGCCCTCCGGAGAAACATGCCAGAACAAAATGGCCGTCTTTCCGGAAACCTTTTCATCCAAATAAGCATCGAGGCCCAACAATTGGTCTATGCTGAAACGCACACAACTTCCTTCCGCAAAGCTGTGCACTGCTTCACCGCTATGCAATAAATAGAAATGCCACCCGTTGGTTTGAGTTGCAGGAATTTCGTCTGCTACTGGAATGAATGGTGTAACACGATACCAACTGGAATAATCTGTAAACTGAGCCACGGCCTCTGGCAGGTGAATACTCTGCTTCTTCCCATAGTCTCTTATGTCGTGATTACCCAATACCGTGTAATGGGGCACGTAGGGGAAAGTCTCGCTGACATATTTGAAATACCATAAAGGCGTAGTAGTATCGGGAAAGAGACCCGTATATTCGAGATACAAGTCTTCGATAGCATCCCCAAGGGCGACAACAAAACCAGGATGAAAACCATCCGTGCGTAGACGTGCGCCTACATCCTCCAGGCGCGCCCTTTTGTGATCCTTCTCGGTTTTGTATTGACAGGGCCACTTTGTGGGGGGCGAGGGGGCGGGCCACGGTGGCCAATTCGGCGGATAAGAGGGGTTACAGATATGTGAGTCAGCGTACACAGCAAACTGCACCTCTCCCACCTCTCCTCCTACCGAGAAGTAGGCTTCCACCGAGCCCTTGCCGGGAGAACTACTGAATTCGTAGAGCACATAGAGGCGATGTGGGCCGTAACTCAAGCTGCTGGGGTCGTAGCGGATGGAGAACGGGGGAGTGGAACTCGTACCTACGGGGCGGTCGAAGATGGTTTGGCGATCGATCCAGAATATCGCCTCGAAGGTATCGTCTGGTAGACCAGGGTCGAAAAAAATGTAGAACGGACCGTTAACCAGCGCACCCTCCAGTGGCTTCGCTGTTGAAGGGTCGTTTGAATAGCTATAGGTGATCTCTATTGTCGCTGCAGGTCCTGACGCCAGTGCCACTGCAGATTCTGTCACCAGGAGTACCAGCAAGACAGCGACTGCTTTCTGTAGGTTTCTCATCTCTCTCCTCCTCCCTGCAATCATGTCCGTGACACGCGCCAGCTTGCAGTCAACTTGGGGGTTAAGACCTTGTCTAGTATAACATACATTGCGCCGGGGGTCAAGCGACTTCTGAGCGACCCATACGGCTGTTGCAAAGTCGTCATCTGGTTCTAGCGCGCGTCCATTCTGCTATTCCCTGCCGAGTGGTTGACCCTCACGCCCTTGACCTCGGAGCAAAGCACCAGCGGTTGCCCTTTTCCAGGAGCGGTGGTATACTGCCACAGTAGCCCGGTCCAGCTACCAGGACCGGAACCATCTCAAGCCAAGAAAAACAGGGAGGAAACACAATGAAAGTCCGCTGGGGTGTTCTGAGTACCGCCGATATCGGCATGTCCAAGGTTCTGCCCGCCATGCAGCAGGGCGAATACATCGATCTGATGGCCATCAGTTCCCGGGACCTGGCCAGGGCCCAGGCCGCGGCCGCCCAACTGGGCATCGCCAAAGCCTACGGCTCCTACGAGGAGATGCTGGCCGATCCCGAGGTGCAGGCCGTCTACAACCCGCTGCCCAACCACCTGCACGTTCCCTGGTCCATCAAGGCCCTGGAAGCGGGCAAGCACGTGCTCTGTGAAAAGCCCATCGGGCTCACCTCGGCCGAGGGCCAGCGACTGGTGGACGCGGCCAGGGCCTTTCCCCATCTGAAGGTGATGGAAGCCTTTATGTACCGCCACCACCCCCAGTGGGTGCGGGCCAAGGAGATCGTGCGGGAGGGCGGCGTCGGCGAGCTGCGCACCATCCAGACCTTTTTCTCCTACTTTAACGACGATCCCGGCAACATCCGCAACATGGCCGGCATTGGCGGCGGCGGGCTGATGGATATTGGTTGTTACTGCATCTCTCTGTCGCGCTATATCTTTGACGACGAGCCGCGGCGGGTCCTGGGCATCCTGGACTATGATCCCGACTTTGGTACCGACCGGGTGGCCTCGGGCATCATGGACTTTGGCCGGGGCTGGTCCACGTGGACCTGCGCGACCCAGTTGAGCGACTACCAGCGGGTCAATATCGTCGGCACGGAAGGCCGGGTCGAGATCGAGATCCCCTTCAACGCCCCGCCCGACCTGCCCACCAGGATGTGGCACCAGCGCGGCGGCGAGATCGAGGAGATTGTCTTTGGCGTCGTCGACCAGTACACCATCCAGGGCGACCTCTTTTCGCTGGCCGTACTCAACGACACCCCGGTCCCCACGCCCATCGAAGACGCCGTGGCCAACATGAAGGTCATCGAGGCCATCGTCGAGAGCGGCCAGACCGGCGCCTGGGTTTAGGCACTGATGCTGCGCTTCGCCTTGGTGCATCGCAAGTTCTTCCACGGTGCCTGGGGCGCCACTCCATGTGGAATGACGCCGCCAATCTGCCATTGCGAGTGCTCCATGGCACAGGGCGCCACTCTAAATGGAATGACACCTGACCTCGTCATTGCGAGCGGAGGCGCTTTTTGCCGGAGCAAGCAATCCCCAACTACACAAGTGGAGACTGTCACCGCGAGGCCCGTGGCGGTGCCTCGCCCCAAAGGGCGGGCCTCGCAGTGACGCGGTTGGTGTCAAAAAAAGGTAGGCAGATGAAAAGACGTGTTGTGGTTGGCTGCTTGTTGGTAGTACTGCTGGTGATGGCTCCGGCATGGGAGACTGCCCTGTCCGCGGGCCCGGAGCCTGCGCCGGGCAACGGCTGGCAGGCCGAGATTGTGGACGGCCAGGATAGCGACGCAGGTGCATCTACCTCGGTCGCCGTGGATAGCGCCGGGCGCCCGCGCATTTCATATTGTGCCGGCAATGAACTCAGATATGCCGCATACGATGGTGCGGTGTGGCAGATAGAGACCGTGGAGGACAATCACTGCGCGGGCACTTCGCTGGCGCTGGATGGCGCGGGCCGTCCCCACATCAGCTACTATTCTGCTGCCCTGGCCGATCTGAGGTACGCCTGGTATGACCAGGGCGGATGGCAGATTCAGGTTGTGGCTGATGAGGGCAGGGTGGGAGCTTATAGCTCGCTGGCGCTCGACCGGGCTGGCAGACCCCATATCGCCTACTGGGACGACACCCAGAAGGCCCTCAAGATCGCCCACTGGGATGGGGCTGCCTGGCAGTTCCAGGTCGTGGATGCCCAGGTCACCATCGTGGTTCCGGTTTCCCTGGTGCTGGACTCGGCGGACCGGCCGCATCTGGTCTACCGGACCCACAAGTCACCCTACACGGTCTACTATGCGCGCCACGACGGGAGCGGTTGGCAGATCGAGCCGGTCAGCGCATCGTCCACCGGCCTGTATGCCTCGCTGGCCCTGGACGCCGGCGACCGGCCCCACGTCTGCTACCAGGATTGGCACCTCAAATATGCCCATCTCGATGGTGGTACGTGGCACAGGGCGACGGTGGAGGAGGGCTTGACCGCTGGTGATTTTTGCTCTCTGGCACTGGACGAGGCCGGCCGGCCCTCCATTGCCTACGCGGACTGGGAGCCCCCCGAGCACTATGTGCATTTTGCTTACAGGGCTGGCTCAGCGTGGCAGATTGAGCGCGTGGATATGGTTGCCCAGATACCCCACCGATACGTGGACCTCTCTCTGGCCCTGGGCCAGGACCGCCAGCCGCACATCAGCTACCACGAATTGGGCGCCTACGACCTCAAGTACGCCACCAAGGCAGTACTGCCCATCCGCCAGATCTACCTGCCGCTGATTGCAGGCCGGTAGGTGATGGTGGGAGGTCTGACCGTTCGGCCGAGGTCATCTCGAAGCCTTGTACAGGGCCAGCCCGACAGGTTGGGGACGCCCCGAGCAGGAATTTGGCCACAATAGACGCCCGCCTGCGCGGGCATGACACACCATCTCTCCATTGCGATGCGGCTGCATTTGCGCCACGGGCCGAAAAATGGTACACTCTATGGGATCCTGCGGGATCCCACGGGATCCCGCAGGACCCCGTCTTGCGGCCATCGGCCACGGCCAGGGAGGCTCTGGGCAGACATGTCAGATCAGCGCAAGCAGGCAGCGGAGAAGCGAGAATACCCGCCGGTCTATGAAAAACTGGTGCCCATCGCGCTAGGCATCATCGCCGCGATCATTGTCTTGCTCCTGCTGATCGTCCTGGCCGTGTTGCTGGGCCTGTTCCCAGGGAGCTAGCACCGGGCGCACCGGCAAATTCAGATCAAGGTGAGGCGTAGACATGGGTTCTCTGAATATCCTGCTGCCACTGGCTTCGAGCATCATCAGTTTCTTCCTGGCCATCCTGCTCTTCAGGCGCTACGCCGCCCGCAAGGGGCTGCACCTGCTCCTGTGGGGCATCGGCATGGTCTTCTATGGCATCGGCGGCTTCTGCGAGGCCTACTATGGCCTGCTGGGCTGGAACGCGCTCATCTTTCGCCTGTGGTACCTGTGCGGCGCCATGCTCGTCGCCGCCTGGCTGGGCCAGGGCACGGTCTACCTGCTGGTCAGCCGCCGCTGGGCCAACGTGCTGATGGCCATCCTGCTGCTGGCCTCGCTCTATGGCGCCTTCCGCGTCTTCACGGCCGAGCTGGACCCCGGCCTGATGACGGCCAGCGTGCACACCGGCAGCGAGTTGAGCGGCAGCGCCATCGTCACCCCCGGCGTGCGCATGCTCACGCCCTTTTTCAACCTCTATGGCACCATCACCCTGGTCGGCGGCGCGCTCTATTCGGCCTGGATCTTCTGGCGCAAGCGCGTCCTGCTGCAGCGCACCATCGGCAACATCCTCATCGCCGCCGGCGCCATCCTGCCGGCCTTTGGCGGGACTTTTAGCCGGATGGGCGTGCCCAACGCCCTCTATCTCAGCGAGCTGCTGGGCGCCATCCTGCTCTTCTTTGGCTTCCTGCGGGCCATCACGCCCATGGGCGAGTCGCTGTGGCAGACCGTCAAGGATCCCACGGTGCGTCGTGTTGTCGCGGCCTCTGCAGGGGATGGCACAGAGGAGCAGCCAGACTAGGGCCGGGCAAGAAGCTGCCGCGAGACGGGAGGCCTATTGACGCTCCGGCCTGCCCGGAGCAAGGGGGCTTGATGATGGGGAAACTGGTGGCGGCGGCCTCTCTTCTTTTTCTGCTGGCGCCCATGCCCTGGGGCATTGCCCTCAACCACGAGACCCGGGAGTGCGGCGGCTTCTGGGGCGGGGACGAGTATGGCGGCTACCGCCTGCCCGAAGGATGGGTAGCCTATTATCCCAGGCTCGGCGTCATTGAAACCGAGGTTGGGAGTTGCAACTTTCCCAGCCCGTCAGGCTACGAGCCTCCCAGCGAAGGCCGGGCCGCGGTTGCGGAAGCCTGCTGCCAGGAGCTGGGCTACACCTACGCCGGGACTCCCATTGGCGAGTCGATGGTCACACCGCTGACGTGGGGCCCGGCGCTCGTCGCCGCTCTGTCGGCGTGTGTCGTTTGCCTGGGCCTGGTGCTGGGCCTGTGCCTGATCACCGGCGGCGTTGTGCTGCTGCTCCGCCGGCGCCGCCGGAAGAAACAGGAAGAGCCAGCCTGATGATCTGGCCTGGGGCGGCAACGATCGCCCTCCGAGGCCGGCTTGTGCCAATTCACCCTCAGAGACGCAAGATCGCAGGAAGGGTTGCCCGGTACCATGGTCCATCAAGCATCCGGCTTGCCGCCAGGGGCGCGCGCTATCAGTTCACCTACCGGCAGCTAAACGCCGCCGCGAACCGCATCGCGCGCGCCATCCTGGACCGGCGGAGCACGGGCGAAGGGCCGGTCGGGGTCTTGCTCGACAACGACGCCCTGGCGGTTGCCGCCATTCTGGGCATACTGAAGGCCGGCAAGGGCTATGTGCCCCGCCATCGTTGCAGCGGTCACCCGCCAGAGAAGCCAATGAGCAGAGACCGCACAGGGTGGCCAGGCGCTCGCTGGGCGCGGGAAGCCGCCAGAATCTTTTTGCCGGCAAAAAGAGAATTTTGTCGCGGGGCGTAACTTCTCCTGACGGCGAGGGTTATAAGGTAAGGATCAAGGAGACTGCATCGTGCACTTGCAGCCGCTTGAGCCCATGCAGTGGCGTCGCGTCTTCGGGCCAGTAATGGCCTCAGGAGAGGAGGTGTCTACGAGCAAATAGCCTGTCCACCAGCAACGAACGCATAGTACCCATCTATCTGTTTTGTCAATCATACTTACTATCTGCTGAAAGGAGCACAAACATGGGACCAATTCTTGCACTGGTGATCGCGATCCTGGTTAACGCACTGGTGATCTGGATCGTTTCGAAACTCAACCTGGGTCTCACGATCAAGGGCTATGTCGGCGCCATCGTGGCGGCTATCGTCATTGCCATCGTGAGCTATATCATTTTCTGGCTGCTGGGCCTGATCGGCATTACCATCGGCGGCGGCCTCCTATGGGCGATCGCCACCATTATCATCGCGGCGGTCGTTCTGCTCATCAGCGACAAGTTCCTGCCGGGCATGGAGGTCAAGGGTTTCACCGGCGCCATCGTGGCCGCAATCGCCATGGCCGTCGTTGCCTGGCTTGTTACCTGGGTGCTGGGGCTCATCGGCCTGGCGTAAACGATCCACTGCATTTCCTCTCCTCTGTTTACCTGTTCTCGTGACGCCCGAGGCGCTGCTCCAAAGGAGCAGCGCTTCGCACTTTGCAGTACCACTGGGTCGTGGACTTTAGGAGTGAAACACACCCCGAAGCGAGCCTTGCCAAAGGTGCTTGATGGTTGCTCTCAGTAGGGTGCAACGCATCACAGGAGATTCGATATCCGCCATGAAAATCGCACCCGTCAAACCGACCATTCCTTTTGACCTGCTCGAAAAGATCGATGTCCGCGTTGGCACCATCGAATCGGTAGCAGAGGTGCCCAAATCCGACAAACTCTTGAGCCTGACCGTGGATTTCGGCGACCACAAGCGCAACATCCTGGCCGGCATGAAGCAGGAGCGCCAGGACCCCAAAGAGATCGAGGGCAGGCAGGCGCTCTTTGTCGTCAATCTGGAACCAAGAAAGATGATGGGCCAGGTCTCGGAGGGCATGCTGTTCGACCTGGGCTATGCCGACGGCATCACGCCCGCCCTGGCCGTTCCGGAAAAACCGGTGCCCAACGGCACCAGGGCCGGGTGACCGGTCAGAAAGCGCCGCAGATGGCCTCAAGGCTGGTGGTGATCAGCGGCGGGCCGGGCTCGGGCAAGACCACGCTGGTCGACTACCTGGGCTCGATGGGCTATGCCACCGTGCCCGAAGCCGCCATCCAGATCATCGACGAGCGCAACCAGGCACTGGGCGTGCCCGGCCAGATCGCCTGGCGGCAGCGCCATCCCAACGAGTTCCAGCGGCTTGTCGTGGAACGCCAGGTGGCCCTCGAAGCGGCCTGCCGGATAGCCGCGGGCGCGTTCGGCTTCTGCGACCGCGGCCGCCCTGATACGCTGGCCTACGCGGCGCTCGTGGGCGTAGAGCTTGACCGGGATATCAGAGCGCTCGTCGAGGGACAGCGCTATCTTCAGGTCTTTGTCCTGGACACGCTCGCCTGCTTTGAGGAGCGCCCCGCCACAGGACGAACCAGCGACCGCCAGCGCTCGGTGCGCATTCGCGACCTGCTGGAGGCGGCCTACCGCTCCCTCGGCTACGCGCCCTGTCGCGTGCCGGAGCTGTCCATCGCGGCTCGGGCCAGCTTGGTCCTGTCCAAACTCGGCGCGGATCCCCCGGCGCAAAAGCCCCTGTCCGGCGGGCGGCGGTACCCACCGGAGGCTTTGAGTTCCCATGACTGAACCTGTTCTAGCAATCAAGGCCACCGATCTGGCCAAACGCTACGGCCCGCCCGATTCAGGCCAACTGGCGGTCGATTTTCCGATGATGTTTCTGGGGGGCGTTTTTGTACCGGTGGCGTCGCTGCCTCCGGGCCTGCGCGTCGTGGCCCGCCTCCTGCCCCTGACCTATGCCGTCGAAGCGCTGCGCGCGGCCCTGGCCGGCGGCCCGCCGCATGACCTAGGCCGCCCCGGCCGCCAGGGCGATTGACTACAACGAATTGAGAAA
Organism: uncultured Chloroflexia bacterium; assembly: GCA_963700285.1. Classification (GTDB taxonomy): domain Bacteria; phylum Chloroflexota; class Anaerolineae; order JAAYZQ01; family JAAYZQ01; genus CAWANP01. The sequence goes on from CAVOXA010000022.1 coordinate 240,820, forward strand.
AGAGCGAATTTGCACTCTTCCGTGCTAGCACCGGCTCTTCCAGGCCGGTGCGATACAAACGGTCTCCACCAGATCTGGCCTCCATTCCAGACCTGTGGTATAATCAACCCACCGCAAGCGCCCGTTCGTAGTGCGCGCTTCAGCGCGCTTCCTGCTGCCAGGAACCCCACCACGAACCCACACTGCGGCCAACCGGCACCGGGCGCGGGCGGCCGGCAGCCCGCCCGGACCAAACAGGAGCGAGAGGATGACCCCAACCCTCCGTCTGGAGATGACCGACTACCTGGACGCCACCCGCTGGCGCTGGATACTGACCGACAGCAGCGGCACGTACCTGGCCGACCACGAGGTGCGCCTGGACCCCACCAGCCGCGAGTACGGCGGCTTTCTCGATCTGAGCGGGTACCTGGACTACCACCAGCCCATCTCCACCGCCTGAGGAACAACTGGCCACCCTGGGCGCCTGGATCGGCGAGCAGGTCTTTGGCGACCTGCGGCCGGCCCTGTGGCAGAACCGGAGCCGACCGGCCGTGGCGGTGCGGGTGTCGCTGCCCGACGCGGCCCACGGTCTGCTGCTGCGCCCCCTGGAGCTGGCCTGTTTCGCCGATGGCACCAGCTTTCGGGCGGCGGGCATACGCTTCGTCTACCAGGTCGGGACCGCGCCGGCCCGCCGCCAAAGACCCGGTGGGGCAAAGCCTGCGCATCCTGGCCGCCTTCAGCCTGCCGGTGCGGGCCAACCCCCTCAACCTGCGCCGCGAGCGCTACGGCCTGCAATGCCTGGTGCGCGAGCTGAACCAGACGCGGGGCCTGGCCATCGAGCTGCGGGTGCTGCATTACGGCGCGACGCGCCAGATCCTGCGCGACGCCCTGCTGGAGGCCGAGGGCTGGGACGTCGTCCACCTGTCGGGCCACGGCCGGAGAGGCGAGCTGCTGCTGGAGGACGAGCAGGGCGGCAGCGACACGGTCGGCCGCGAGGAGCTGGGCGCGCTGCTGGACCCGGCGCGGGCGCGGCTCAAGCTGCTGATCCTGGACGCCTGCTACAGCGGCGCCGGCAGCCACGCCGCGGCCCGGGCCCAGGTGGGCCTGGACCAGGACCCCCGGCGCCAGGAGGGCGCCGAGGGGGAGGCGGTGGAGGCCACCGCGCCCACCCTCCTGCCGGGCCTGGCCCAGTCCCTGTCGCAGCGGCTGGACTGCGCCACGCTGTCGATGCGCTACCCGGTGGGCGACGGCTTTGCCACCGACCTGATGCTGTCGCTGTACGACAAGCTGCTGGACCGGGGCCAGCCCCTGCCCGCGGCCCTGCAGGTGGCCCTGGACGAGGCCCTGGCGGCCGGCGGGCACCCATCGCCCCTGTCGGCGGCCACGCCCATCCTGGTGGGCCGGCAAGCGGCCGGCCTGGACCTGGCGCCGCCGGAGCGGGCGGCCGGGGGTTTTGTCCTGCCCGCCGTCGGCCTGGGCATCGCCTTCCCGCCCGAGCCGGAGCGCTTTGTGGGCCGCCTGCAGCCCATGCTGCGCGCCAGCCAGGCGCTGGCCCCGCGCAGCCCGGTACGGGGCGTGCTCCTGTACGGCATGCCCGGGGCGGGCAAGACGACCTGCGCCCTGGAGCTGGCCTACCGCCACGCCGAGGGCCGCTTCCGGGGCTATGTCTGGTACCGCGCCCCCGAGGCGGGCAGCGACATCTCGTCCGAGCTGTTCAACGTCCTCTTTGAGATCGAGCGCCAGCTCAACGCCCCCGGCCTGGGGCTGACCACGGCCCTGGACGATCCCCAGCGCTTCCGGGCCTTTACCCTGCCCCGGCTGCGCGCCCTGTTGGGCCAGAACTCGCTGCTGCTGGTGCTGGACAACCTGGAGACGCTGCTGGCCGCCAGCAACGCGTGGCGCGACCCGCTGTGGGGCGATTTCGTGGCGGCGCTGCTGGGCCACGACGGCCCCTCGCGGGTGGTCATTACCTCGCGGCGCTGTCCGGAGGGCATGGTGGACCACCCGCGCCTCCAATCCGAGGCCATCCACGCCCTGAGCTTCGCCGAGAGCGTGCTGCTGGCCCGCGAGCTGCCCAACCTGGGGCGCCTCTTTGACGACGAGGCCGGGCTGGCGCTGCTGCGCGAGACGCTGCGCCTGGCCCAGGGCCACCCCAAGCTGCTGGAGCTGGCCGGCGGCCAGGCGGCCGACCGGGCGGCGCTGGCGGCGCGGGTGGCCGCGGCCGGCGACGAGCTGGCCGACCGGGCCGAGGTGCTGGACGCCTTTTTCGCCGTGGACGTGCCGCGCGAGGGCGAGACCCGGCAGGAGGACGAGGACTTTGTGGCCGCGCTGCGGGAGCTGGACCGGGCGGGTGGCCGGCGGCCTGCCGCCCGCGGCCGGGCTGCTGCTGGCCTTCCTCTGCCGGCTGGAGCCCGAGGACCGGCAGCGTCAGATCGTGGAGGCCAACTGGCAGGACTTTTTGACGCGGCTGGGCGAGGGGCACGCCGCCGCCGTGGCGGCCCGGGCCGAGCCGGAATTGGGGCTGCCGGCGGCGCTGGCGGCGCTGGAGCGCGCGGGCCTGGTGGCGGTGGTGCACCCGGAACTGGACCCGGCGCAGGTGGCGAGGCTGGCCGCGGCGCTGGCCGGGGGTGCCGGGGACCTGGACCCCGCGGCCCTGCCGGGGCTGCTGGCCGGCTTTATGGCGGGGGCGGCGACCTACACCATCCACCCCGGCGTGGCCGAGGCCGCCCGGGCCGGGGCCGGGCCGGGCCTGCTGGACGCCGCCGACGTCGAGCTGGGGGACTTCCACGTGGCCATGTTCATGCAGGCACTGGAGCGGGAGATGGAGGGCCAGGGCGGGGTGGTGGTCGCCAGCGCCCGCCGCGCCGCGCCCTACCTGCTGCGCCAGGCGCGCTGGGAGGAGGCGTCCACCCTGCTGGAGCGGATGCTCCAGCGCGACAGCAGCCCGGCCAGCCTGGCCTTCGCCCTGCCGCTGCTGCGCCGCATCGCCGCGGCCACGGAGGGCACCGAGCGGGAGTTGATCGACGCCGGCGTCCTGGCCAGGGCGCTGTGGCAGGCCGGCCGCACCGCCGAGGCGGAGCAGATGCTGCGCGACCTCGTCGCCCGGGCCGCCGCGCAGGGCGAGTACCGCACCGCCTCGGCATCTGCCGGCGACCTGCTCAACCTGCTCCTGAGCAGCGGCCGGCTGGCCGAGGCGCTGGCCGCCGCCGGGGAGATGGCCGGCTACACCCGCCAGGCCGGGCTGGGGCCCTGGACGCAGTTGGCCGACGAGGGCATGCGCCTGCAGGTGCTCAACGCCATGGGCCGCTACGACGAGGTGCTGGCCGCGGTGGAGGCGCTGCGGCCGGGGATGGAGGCGCTGCCCCTGGAGAGCGAGGCCGAGGAGACGGCCAACCCCTGGAACGTGCGCGAGGGGCTGCTGGACACCGGCCGCGCGGCTGCCGTGCGCAGCGAGCGCTGGGAGGCGGCGCTGGCGCTCAACGCCGAGATGGTGGAGGTCACCAGAGGCGCGGGGCGCCGGCGCGCTGGAGCTGGCCCGCGCCCGCTTCAACGACTACGGCCCCCTGCTGCGCCTGAGACGCTACGCCGAGGCGCGCGCCCTGCTCCTGGAGTGCCGGGCCGTCTTTGAGGAGGAGCGGGACGTCGCGATGCTGGGCAAGGTCTACGGCGCCCTGGCCGACCTGGAGGACAAGACCGGGGACCGGGCCGCGGCCGTGCGCTTCGAGGAGGTCGCCCTGGGGTTCACGTACCAGGCCGGCGATCCGGAGGACTGCGCCATCAGCCACAACAACCTGGCCAACTACCTGGAGCGCCAGGGCGCCGATCCGGCTGCCGTCCTGGCCCAGCGCCTGGCCGCGGCCGTCATCTGGCTGCAGATGCAGTCTGGCCGGCTTCGCCACCACCCTGCGCAATCTGGCCCGTTCCGATCTGCCGCCCGCGCCGCCCCCCTTCGCCGCCGTCGTCGCAGGCGTGGAGGCCGTGGAGGGCGTGCGCTTCCGGGCGCTGTTCGAGCGCCTGCCCCGCACCGCCCCCGACGGCGACGCCGCCCTGGCCGCCGTGTGGCAGATGGTGGCGGAGGAGAAGGGGCGCAGGCAGCGACAGGAGGCCGTGCTGGCCTCGCTGCCCGCCGCCGTCCGGGCCGCCTTTGAGCTGGAGGATGAGGCCTTCCGCGCTGCCCTGCGTGCAGCGCTGGACGATCTGCCCGAGGAGGAGGCGGAGGCTGTTGTACAGCAACTGCGAGAGGCGGGCTTGATCGGCGGTTCAGGCGGGCCGGACATGGCGCGGGTGCTGCGCGAGTTCGAGCCGCTGCTGCGGGGCATCGCCGCCGCGGCGGGCGACGAGGGCCTGCGGGACGACATCGAGCCCGCACTGGCGCAAGTGGAGGAGAACGGCTGGATGCTGAGGGACGCTGCCCATCGCATCTGGGCCGGCGAGCGGGACCCGGCGGCCCTCACCGCGGGCCTGGACGAGCAGGACAGCGCGCTGGTGCGCCGCGTGCTGGACCTGCTGGCCGATCCCTCGTCGTAGGGCGTCCTGGACCGCGAAGGACACGAAAGGGGCGAAAGACACGAAAGGGGGAGTCGCACCTTTCGCGCCTTTCGCCCAATTTCGCGCTTTTCGTGTTCCAAAGGCCCGACCCAAGGTAAAAGAAAGGAGCCGAGCCATGGACACAGACACCTATCTCATCCTGCGCGTCACGGGCACCAGGGGGCCGGCCTACGACCCCCTCCGGCCCTCCACCTGGCCCAAGGGCGTTTCAGGGCGAACCGGCGGCCGCGCCCGACTACCAGGTCGAGGCCCAGGCGCTGGACGCCCGCGACTACCGCGAGGCGCGCAGCGACCCCCAGGTCGCCGGCCTGGCCCGGCCCATGCCCCTGCGGCTCATCGAGCCGGTCCCAATGGCGTCGGATGACGCCGCCGCGGCCAACGCCTATGGCGCCACCTGGGGCGTGTACGTCACCGGCGCCTTGCAGAGCCCCTACGTGGGCCGCGGCGTGACCGTGGCCGTGCTGGACACGGGCATCGACGCCGGCCACGAGGCGTTCCAGGGCCTGACCCTGGTCCAGAAGGATTTCACCGGCGAGGGCGACGGCGACGCCCACGGCCACGGCACCCACGTGGCCGGCACGATCTTCGGCCAGACGGTCGGCGGCACCCGCTACGCCGTGGCGCCCGGCGTGCGCCGCGCCCTCATCGGCAAGGTGCTGGGCCAGGAGACCTCGGCCACGACGGCGGAACTGGTGGCCGCCATCCAGTGGGCGGTGGACGAGGGCGCGTCGGTCGTCAACATGTCGCTGGGCTTTGACTTTCCGGGGCTGGTCCAGTGGTGGGCGGGGCAGGGCCTGGAGATCGACCTGGCCACCTCGCGGGCCCTGGCCCAGTACCGGGACAACGTGCGCTTTTTCGACAGCCTGGTCGGCCTGCTGCGCGCCCGCGGCGCCCTGGAGCCCAGCGCCCTGCTCGTCGCCGCCGCCGGCAACGAGAGCAAGCGCCAGGTCCGGGCCGACTATGCCATCGAGGCCGGGCCGCCCGCCGCGGCCGAGGGCATCGTGGCCGTGGCCGCCCTGCGCAGCCTGGGCCCGCCCCACGACACGCTGGCGGTGGCGCCCTTTTCCAACACCCGCGCCGCCGTGGCCGGGCCGGGCATGGACGTCTATTCGGCCCGGGCGGGCGGCGGCTATACGACCATGAACGGCACCAGCATGGCCAGCCCCCACGCCGCCGGCGTGGCCGCGCTCTGGGCCGAGCGGCAGCTCAATCGCAGCGGCTCGGTGACCATCAGCGGCCTCAGGTCCCGGCTGCGGGGCACCGCTACCCTGGACAAGATCCTGGACGCGGACTATATGGACGTCGGCGACGGGCTGGTCGCCGCGCCGCAGGACTGAGAAGCGCCGGCTACGAACGGGTGGCTGCCGGGTGGGGACCCGTTCGTAGTGCGCGTTTCAACGCGCTCTCGCCGGCCACGAACGGGTGGCTGCCGGGTGGACCCGTTCGTAGCGCGCGTTTCAACGCGCTCTCGCCGGCCACGAACGGGGGCTGCCGGGTGTGGACCCGTTCGTAGTGCGCGTTTCAACGCGCTCTCGCCGGCCACGAACGGGCGGCTGCCGGGTGGGGACCCGTTCGTAGTGCGCGTTTCAACGCGCTCTCGCCGGCCACGAACGGGTGGCTGCCGGGTGGGGACCCGTTCGTAGTGCGCGTTTCAACGCGCTCTCGCCGGCCACGAACGGGTGGCTGCCGGGTGGGGACCCGTTCGTAGTGCGCGTTTCAACGCGCTCTCGCCGGCCCCTCAAAAAAGCCACAGAAACGCTCAAACCCCAGCCGCTCATAGATGCGCACCGCCCCCTCGTTGGCCTGGCCGACGTTGAGCACGACGTCGTCGATGCCCTGCGCCAGCAGCGCCTCCACGACGGCGCCGGTCGCCGCCGTGCCATGGCCCCGGCCGCGATAGCCGGGGTGGGTAAAGACGTTGCCCACGGCGGCCACGCCGTAGGTTGGGCTGGCCAGGTGGGTGCCGCCCACGGAAACCAGCTCTCCCTGCTCATAGATCCCGCAAAATACCCCCTGCTCGATCTGGGCCGGGCTGAAGGCCAGGCCGCCGCCCAGCTCGTACAGCGCCGCCAGCCGCCCGGCGTCGCCGGCACGCAGCCGGACGCAAGGGGCCGCCGTGGGTTGGAACCTCGACGGCCGCAGCACCATGCGCCACATGGGCACCGGCTCCGGCCAGTCGTAGAACTCGCGGGCCAGCGGCACCTGCTCCGGCCGGCAGGTCAGATAGACCGGGTCGGGGCGCAGCTCCTGCTCGAGGATGGCCCGCAGGCCGCCCGCCGTCCCGGCCAGGAACAGGGCGGCGGGGGTCAGGCCGCGATAGTGCAGGACCAGCGCCTGCTGGACGCCGGCCTGCCAGGCCCCGGCCCAGGTGCAGTCCTCGAACAGCCCCGGCTCCAGGTCGCCGATGGCATAGGCCGTGTAGAGGCGGTCCTGCTCCAGGTAGGCCAGGATCTGGGCCCGGTCCTCGAGCCTGGAGGTGTGGTAGGCTGAGGTCATTCCTTCCTCCCACGCAGCAACATGGCGGTTGCCCCTGTCTGGGGCTGATCCCGCCGCCCCAAGCCCTCCGGTCACGGACCGGAGGAGAGCAGCGCCGAGGAGCGGCGCAGATGGCTAGCGCACCACCAGTGGCAGCCAGAGCGCGTGGGGGACCCAGGCGTGCCCATAGATCTGGCTGCTCACGGTCGGGTCGCCGGTCGCATCGCCTTCAAAGGCGATGAGATAGGTGGGCGGGCTCGCTGCTACCGCGGGACTGCTCTCCTCCCAGAACTCTGCCCCGGGGACACTGAGCCACTCCGCCGCCAGTCCTTCGCCCCAGCGCCGCGCGGCGATCGCCTGCCCGTTGGGCATCGCCCGCTGCCAGACGGCCAGATATTCGGGCGGGCTGTCCCGGCTGGCCACGATGACGGGTTGTGTTTCGTCCTGGGCCAGGTTGCTGACGGCGAACCACGTCCCCACGGTTGCGCCCTTCTTGTTCACCTTGCGGGCATAGATATCGCGGTCTGTTGGCTGGAACTCGTACTCCCAGACGGCCAGATAGTCGCCCTTGCCGTCGGCGGTCACGCGTGGCGCGGTCTGGTTCTGGACCCCCGAGTGGATCTTGATCGCCCCTGGTGGGTTGACCACGGCATTGTCGTGGCTTATCCGCAGGCCATAAATATCGTCGCCGGTGGTCTCCAGGCTGTACGACCGGACAAAGACCACAAAGTACTCGTCCTCGGCCCAGCCGTAGGCCACGTCGGCCTGGTGGGGATAGGTAGAGGTGGTGAGAACGCGGCCCTGCAACAGATTGCCTTCGTTGTCTAGGAGCACGCTGGAGACGTCGGTGGGGTGATGCGGAGTTGTCGTATCAAAAGCCGTCCAGACGACCAGGTACTGGTTCCGGTTGTGGTTCCAGGCCACGCGTGGCGCCACCATTGATCGGTCCGGCCAGGAGATGATCTTGAACTCGGGTTTCTGGTAGGATCCGTCCCAGGCGACGATCCGGCCCCAGATCTCGTACTGGGTCCCGTTGCCGCTGGCGTCGTACATCCAGACGATCAGGTACTCGGCGTCCGCGGCGTTGTAAGCGGCCGCCGGTCGAATCCGGTCGCTGGCCCCCGTTGTGATGGCGAGCCAGCTCAGCTTGCGGCCGTGCTGGGTTACGCGCCGGGCATAGATGTCCCTCCGCCCGTCAGGCCACTCGTTGTCCCAGACCACCAGGTATTCGCCTCGGACATAGTTGGCCGCGATGGCGGGGGAGTGCCGGTCCGCTTGGGGCATGCCGGCTGCCTCGGAGATCCAGATCTCGGGGCTGAGACGCCCCTGGTGGGCCCTGTTTTCCCCCGGCGACGCGCCGGCCAGTGGAGTTTTTCCCCCCTCCTGCGGGGCGGTGGGAGCCCCGGCGGCCGGGAATGCCCGCCCCGTGGAGAATGCCCGCGGCGGCAGCAGCACAACGGCCGCGATCAGCAGCGCGAACGACAGCTTCCGGGCGAACATGGTACCTCCCTTCTACCTACTCTATCCCATCGCGACCGGATCGCCAGAACCCGCAGATCCCATTATAGTTGAGCAAGGGCCGCCTGTCAACCCTGGGCGACCTTGTACTGTGCCTATCATCTGGGGATTGGTGGTTTCTACTGAAAACAGTCTACTCCATACCGTCCCCGGATTACACCCAAAACTCCTCCCTGAAGGGGATAGATGCAGCGGCGCGCCTGTGCTATAATGGTTCCATTGACCTTGCTGCGGCGGTCTTCCCAGGGCCGCCGCCGGCTGGATGGGCATGGTTGCCACAGCTGCTTGGTTGGCCTGGGCCCCTCGGAGGCGGTGCTGTCTGGAGGGCCAAACACCCTCTGGCGGCCATACCCAGTGGCTGTGTGTTTGCGAAGCGGTTGCGGGCAGCGGGATGGCCTGCGAGGAGGTGTTGCCAATGTAAGACCGGCTCCGGGTTTGGCTCTCTATCAATATCCATCTCAGGGAGGAGTGAAACGATGAAAAAGACTAGATTGGTCGTGCTTATTGTGTTGGCGTTACTGCTGGTGATCGCGTCCACAGCCTGGGCCGCGCCGGCCGAGGCCGCGCCGGCGGCCAAGAAAGCAGCCTGCGGCAGTTGCACCTACCACGTGAAAAAGGGCGACACCCTGTATTCCATTGGCGTGCGATTCGGGGTATCGGCCAAGACGCTGAAGAACTGCAACCGCATCAAGAACGCCAACAAGATCTATGTGGGCCAGAAGCTGGTGGTGCCCTGCAAAAAGGTGGCCAAGCACCCCGTAAAGCCGCCCAAGAGACCGCCCGTAAAGCCGCCCGCCAAGCGCACCCCGAACTGCCGAATACTCTATGTTGTCCAGCCGGGCGATACGCTGTCCGGAATCGCCAGGTACACCTGTTCGACGGTGGGTGCCATCTCCCAGCGGAACCACATCTGGAACCCAAATTGCATCCGTTCGGGCCAGAGGCTCTGCATCCCCATCCGGCCCTATTGGTGCAGGTAGACCCGATGACACGATGAGACCTGGCAGGTTTCAGCATCCGCCGGATGCCCAGCATCCGCCCTGTCAGGTCTCTTGACCTGCAAATTGACCATGCCCCAACCCACAATCCGCATGCTTGGCCCTGGCGACGAAGGCTTGCTGGAGGCCTTTTTGCTGCCCCGCGTGGCGACCTCCATGTTTCTCATCGGCAACATGCGCGATGCCGGCCTGGCCGACCAGGGCCAGCGCTACCAGGGCGCCTACGCCGCCGCCTTTGAGGGCGGGCAGATCGCGGCCGTGGTCGCCCACTATTGGAACGGAAACCTGGTCCTGCAGGCACCGCGCCACCTGGACGCCCTGCAGATGGCTGCCGTCGCGGCCTCGGGCCGGCCCATCCAGGGCATCCTCGGCCCCGATGAGCAGGTAGCAGCCGCCAGGCAAGTGCTCGACATAAACGACTCCCGCGTCCGGCTGGACGAGACCGAAAAGCTCTACAGCCTCTCTCTGGCCGACCTGAGGACGCCGGAGCCCCTGCGCTCGGGCCGGCTCCGCGGGCGGCGCATCGAGCCCCGCGACCTGGATCTCATCGTGCAATGGCACGTGGCCTTTAGCCTAGAGTCGCTGGGCGAGGTGGATAGCCCGGAACTGCGCGCGCAGGAACGGGCTACGATACAGAGCCTGCTGCAGGAAGGGCGCACCTGGATCCTCGAGGACCGCGGCCAGCCCGTGGCCACCAGTTCCTTCAACGCCTCCATCGCGGAGGCGGTACAGATCGGTGGCGTTTGGACCCCGCCCGAATTGCGCAGCCGCGGCTACGGCCGGGCAGCGGTCGCCGCCTCGCTGCTCGACGCTCGGAATGAGGGCGCCACCACGGCCATTCTTTTCACCCCGCAGGGCAACATCCCCGCCCAGCGGGCCTACGAAGCCCTGGGCTTCCGGCACATTGGCGAGTACCGCCTGCTCCTGCTTCACTGATCCCTTGATGGGCGCAGGTCACCTCAAGACTTTCAAAGTTTTCTGAAACTTTGGAAATCTGACGTCCCAGCTAGTGATGGTGATGATGGTGATGCTCGTGCAGGTGCTCATGCGGCACGGCCTCCAGCTCAAAGTCCTTCTCCCCGGCGCGGATTGCCACCTGGAGCCGGTTCTCCGGTGGGGGAAAGGGACAGCTATAGTGCGCCGAGTAGGCACACCAGGGATTGTAGGCCAGGTTAAAGTCCACTTCAAAACGGTCCCGGCCCACCGGCTCGATCTCCAGGTAGCGTCCGGCGCCGTAGGTTTCCCGCCCGCTGGTGGCATCGGCAAAGGGCACAAAGGCCTCGCCGTCGCCCGCCGAATAGACGGTCAGCTCGGCCGGCTGGCCCTCTACCTCAAAGCGGAACCTGCCATAGCGGACATAGTCCTGGACGTCACCCGTGCTCGTCTGCATCTTGATCGTCTGTGGATCCTTGAATCGCTCCACCTTGACCTCAAAGCGCAGGTCCGGGTTTTCCGGGTAGTAGGCCAGGCCCGAAAAGCTTTGCCGTAGGGCAGGCGGCAGCGGTGACTGCGCGTCCTCCCTGAAAAAGTGGTCCTTGTTCGCGCGAAACTCGGCTAGTTGTGACATTTTCTCTCCTATGTCTGCGGTTTTGCCAGCGTCAAGGTCATCGTTCCCTTGCTCCAGTCCTCTGGACGCGTCCTGCTTGTCCGATCTTACGACCTCAGAGGTTGGGGAAACCTTCCGAAGTCCAGATCCGCCAATCCCGCCCATCCGTGTTCCAAACGAGCCCCCGGAACCCCGACTTGACTTGAGCCGCGATCCTGCTACAATCCACCACACAAACCACAACCATCGAGAGCAGGTGACAGGATGCAGATAAGATCCATAGAGAACGCGGTAGACTGGGTCAAAACAGCGGGTGCCATCGCCCTACAGGCTCAACAGGGGGACGACTTTGTGCGGAGAAGCTACAAGGCGGACGGATCCGTCCTGACCGAGATAGACAAGCGGGTCGAGGACTATATGGTGGCGCAGATCTTGGAGGCCTACCCCCAGGCCAACATCGTCACCGAAGAGACACCTTTGCCTTTCGATCCCGCCAAGGCCTACACCTTTGCCCTGGACCCCATCGACGGTACCGATGTCTTTAGCCTGGGCATGCCCGGCTGGTGCGTGTCGCTGGGGCTGCTGGACAGGGAGCTGGCGCCGGTGGCCGGCATTCTGTACTCCCCCAGGTTGGATCTGCTCCTCTTTGCCGACCTGGGCCAGCCCCTGCGCGGCCAAGGCTGCGAGATCGTGCCGCCGCGCACGGTGGATCTGGCCTCCGCCCGGTCGAGCCTGATGGCCTCATCCCGGATCCACCGCCACCTGGACCTGGGGCCCTACGTGGGCAAGGTGCGCAGCATCGGCAGCGCCGCCCTGCACCTCAGCTTCCCGCTGATCTATCCTACGGTAGATGGCGCCCTCCAGCACCGGGGCGTCCACATCTGGGATCTGGCCGGGGCGCACGCGCTGCTGCGCTCCCACGGTCTGGACCTGGCCTATCTGGGCGGGCAGCCCGTAGACTATGGCCCGCTGCTGGACGGCAGCGCCACCCGGGAGGTCATCGTCGCCGGCTCGTCCCAGGCGGTCGAGGGCCTGCGCCGGCTCCTGCCCAGGCACTGAGCGCGCCCCGCTGGATCCGGGCCATCGCACCGGCGGCGCAGAACCCTTGGCGAAGGCAGTGTATGCTTGTCTGGCCAGGCGGGAATCCACACCACCGGTAACCGTTACCGCCGCAGAGTGGATGCCCGCTAGAACCATGCGGGCATGACAGGTGAGCGCTGGTGGTCATGACGTGCACCGAAATGATGCGCTGCGTTGGCCAGGGAACGGTTCAATTCCGGCGGAAATGCCACCAAGCTGATCTGTCATTCCCGCATGCTTTTGGCGGGAATCCACACCACCGGCAAGCGTTACCGCCGCAGAGTGGATGCCCGCTAGAACCATGCGGGCATGACAGGATCGTTGGTGGATGCCCGCTAGAACCATGCGGGCATGACAGGATCGTTGGTGGATGCCCGCCGGGACGAAGCGGACAGTCACCCTTTGTCCTTCGCTCACACAGGGCCCGACCCAACTCAAACTGCCACCGAAAGATATGCACCGGCGCTGGCGACACCTGTTGTTCGCGGGCTGGATCTGTGGTAAAATACTGCGGCACAAAAAACATCTCCATTCAAACCTCGAGAGGAATTGCCCAATGAAGACACACGTGCTGTTCATCCTGGTCATCACATCCTTGCTGCTGGCTGCTTGCGGCGGGACGGCCCAGCCGCCGGCGACGGTTGCCCCGGAGAACGTGATCCGGGCTACCTTTGTCTGCCCCGATGGAACCAGCATCGAGGCGGTCTTTGACAACGCTGCTGATACGGTCACCGTCACCCTGCCCGACGGTACGCTGACCCTGCCCCACGTCGAGTCCGGATCCGGCGCCAGATACAGTGACGGCACCACAACCTTCTGGAACAAGGGCGACGAGGCCCTGGTCGAGGTGGACGGCCAGATCGTCTACGAAAGCTGTGTGACGCAGGACTGAGGGGGTTGGGCCATCTGTGGGCATACGCGGACGCGCCATCGCGCTGGAGCTGCCCTTTTTGCCCTGCGGGCTGTGGCTGCTGTGCGGCCACCCGCGGGCGGCCGCGCCCGCTGGATATCCAGATAACGACAGATTCCCGTCAGGCGGATCCGGGCGAAAGCATGTAGACTGCTTGGCAGGAGAACCACGAAATCACTCGTAGTCTATGACTCGCGCTTTGGCAACACAAAGATCATCGCCGAGGCCATCGGCGAGGCCCTTCCCTGTGAAGTGGAGGTCCTGTATGCGGCCGACGCACGCATCGGATCCGTGACCCGATGCTGCATGCAAAGGCGGGAAGAACCGCCCGATCGCGGACCGATTGCCAAGGCCTACCGCGGGCTTGGCTTGCGGAGAACAACCAACATCCCTGCCTTGAAGCGCGACCAGCGCAGGAAGACGAGGGGGCTGAGTTAGCGTCTGAAGGAGAGATGGACGAAACCCATCGCCAGCAGCACGGGCATAACGTAGAAAGGCGTTACGGTGAGCGCACAGATCTTTTACTTTTCAGGGACAGGCAACTCGCTGCATGTGGCCAGGCTGCTGCAGGAGCGCCTGCCGGGGGCCGAGCTGATCCCCATCATTGCTCTGGCCGGTGATGGACCGGTAGTCGCCAGCTGGGGAAACGGTGGGCTTTGTATTCCCCCACTATGCTTCCAGTCTGCCCAAGGTGGTCAGCGATTTTATCGAGAGACTTGACCTGGCCGCGGCCCGGTACCTGTTCGCCATCGCCACCCGGAGCGGCACCCGGACGCTGGCCTTTGTGGAGATTGACAAAATCCTGAAAAAGAAGGGCCGGCGTCTGGATTCCTTCTTTGTCCTCACCATGGGCTCCAGTACTGAACCGCTGCTCCAGCGCTATGCCAGCCGGATCACGGCGGAGCGTATCGGCAAGCTAGAAGCAGACATGCTGGCCCGGCTGGACGCGATCCAAAAGACCATCGTGGCTCGGGAGGTCAACCGGGATGAGGATACGGGGGCCGCCAACGTGCCCGCTCCCTGGCTGGTTCCCTTCATGCCACTGCTCGAGGCCGTAGCCCCTCTGCTGTTGCCGCTGGGTAAGCTGGCCGAGTCCAGCTTTGAATTCTATGTCGATGACAGGTGCGTGGCTTGTGGGGTCTGCGAGCAGATCTGTCTTTCTGGCAAGGTCCGGCTGGTGGCTGGAGCGCCCGTATGGACGGAGGGGGTGGAATGCCACGGTTGCTTTGCCTGCCTGAACTTCTGCCCGGAAGAAGCGGTCCAGGTTGCATCCAGGTGGTATCTGAGATCGCATACGGAGACAAACGGACGCTACCACCATCCGCAGATCACGGCCGGCGACATCGCGGCGCAGAAAACGGCGGATGGGTTGTTTTTGCCAGGAGCGCAGCGACAAAGCAATCTCCCTTTGACATAAGAAAAGGAGGACAGGATGGACGACAAAGTTCTGGTGGCCTATGGCACCAAGTATGGCGCTACGCAAGAGATAGCCGAAAAGATCGGCGAGGTGCTCCGCGGGGCAGGCTTGCAGGTGGACGTGCAGCCGGCAGACCGCGCCGGGGACCCGAGCCCGTACGGAGCGGTGATTCTGGGCAGCGCGGTCTATATCGGCCAGTGGCGCAAACCGGCGGTCAAGTACCTGCAGGCCAACGAGGAGGCGCTGACCGGCAAACCGGTCTGGCTCTTCTCCAGCGGGCCTACAGGCGAAGGGGACCCAGTCGAGCTGGCGCAGGGCTGGCGCTTTCCGGGCAAGCTGCAGCCCATCGCCGATCGCATCGGCGCCCGCGACATCGCCCTCTTTCACGGCTCGGCCGACGCGAGCAAGATGAATTTCCTCGAAAAGTGGATGCTCAAGAACGTCAAAGCGCCCAGCGGCGACTACCGGGACTGGGCGGCCATCGCCGCCTGGGCCGAGGCCATCGCCGCTGAGCTGGGAGAAGGGGCTACGTCATAGACATAACCCCACTCCTTCGTTCAGGTTGAGATCTGGCTGATAACGTTGTGGATGCGGTCCAGACCGGCACGCAGGTGGTCAGGCTGCAAGCCGTACGAGATCCGGAGGTGATGGTCCAGGCCAAAGTGATCCCCGGGGATGATGAGCACACCCTGCTCCTCGCAGATTCGCTCCACCAGTTCGGAAGAGTTGATGTCGAGGTGATAGCGCGCAAAGGCGATGGCTGCCGCCTGGGGCGGAACAATCTCAAAGAGCCCTTCGTGGCTCTCCAGCCAGCCGTCCAAGATGGGATAGCCCCGCCGTATATAGTCCCGGGTACGCTGGATCAGGCGTGGGCGTACCTCGGGCGACAGGGCGATGGCCGCCAGGTGGTTGGCCAGCATGGTTGTGCCAATGGTCGTGTAGTCATGCCGGGCCCATGTCTCCTCAATGGTGTCGGTTGGACCTACCATCCAGCCAATGCGCAGTCCCGGCAGGCCATATGCCTTGCTCAGGCTGTTGTTGGCCAGCACTTTGTCATACCGGCCCCAAAAGGAGGGAGTCTGGGTATCGGTAAGCCGTTCGGCCCCGCTGTAGACCTCGTCGGCCACCAACCAGGCGCCTGCGTCCGCGGCCACAGCCACAATGGCATCCATCTCGGCCTCGGTGAGGATGTAGCCTGTGGGATTGTTTGGGTTGCAGACGGCGATGAGCCTTGTGTTTTCCGAGACAACGTCCCTGAATTCATCCAGGTCGGGAGCCCAGCCCCTTTCCTCTCTCAGGTGAAATGCCTTGACCTTCAGGCCCAGGTTGTGAGCGATGCCCCAGAGCTGCAGATAGTTGGGCATCATGATGACCACCTCGTCCCCGGGAGCGAGCAGGGTCTGAAGCGCAAGATAGTTGGCCTCAGCGCAGCCGACGGTGACCAGGACATGGTCGACGGTCGCGCTGGGGTAGAGGGCCGCTATATGCTCCCGCAGTTCGATGATGCCATTGGTTTGCGCATAGTTCAGCTCGGTCGTCAGCAGTTGTTCAATCATTACGGGGTCGTCAATGAAATCGCGGATCGTAGCCGGATGAACACCGCTCTCTCCGAGGTCGTAGGGCACGACGTTCTCCCACTTGGACATCATGCGTTCCTGCACGAAGGGCAAAAAGGTGGTCATGTGATGACGAGTGCGCCAGGGTCCAGGGGGCAGGACGATCGGTGCACTCCCTCCTTTCCTGTTGTTTTTCGGTCCAAGACCGATTGCGTACCTGCAGATCCATTGTGGCACGTTTTTCTGGTTTTGTCAAGGAGGCGCCGGAGCGCTTTTGGGGAGCGACGCCCGCCATGCAGCGACTGTGGTGGCGCAGATTTGCCGAAAACATCGGTCATAGAATACAATAGGGCGCCGGCTACGAATGGGTCCGTGCTGGAGGGATAGATTATGAGAAGAGCGACGCGGACGACGGCCACGGTGCTGGGCCTGATCGCCGGCGGGGCCGGCATCGAGCACGGCTGTTTTGAGATCCTGCAGGGCAGTACGCGGCCGGAGGGCCTCATGATCGCCTCCATCGGCCCTCCCTGCGTCCCGGAACTGACCTGGAACGCCTGCGAGCCGGCCATGACGGTCTTGCCCAGCTTCCTGCTCACCGGTATCCTGGCCCTCCTGCTGGGCGCGGCGGTCATGGTCTGGTCGGCCTTTTTCCTGCAGAGAAGATATGGCGGCCTCGTGCTAATCCTTCTGTCCGTGCTGCTGCTTCTTTTCGGAGGAGGCATCTTTCCGCCCATCATCGGCATCGTCGCTGGTGCGCTCGCGACGAGGATCCAGAAGCCGCTGACTCCGGAGGCGAGCCGCCTATCGGGCGGGCTCCTGCGCTTCCTGGCCGCGCTGTGGCCGTGGGCGCTGGTCCTGTTTGTGGCCTGGGTCCTGGGCCAGTGGGTCATAGGCTATCTGTTCAACGACTGGCTGCTGGCAAACGGATACCTCATCATTCTCATGGTCCTGGGAACCCTATTGCTTTCCGTTGTTTCGTGCTATACTTGGGACCTGCAGAGAGCGAGTCTTGATCCATCTCTGGAAAGTGGAGATTCTTCGCCTCCGCTGCGCTACGGATCAGAATGACGTGCGGGCGACTTTCCATAGCCGCCAAACCCAGAAGCAGTGGGACAGTTCAGCATACTGAGAAGAACGGGAGGAGATTGAGCAATGAAAGCAATGGTCGTTTACGATTCAGCCTATGGCAACACAGAGAAGGTCGCCCTGGCAATCGGCGAGTCGCTCGCTGCCGCGGCGGAGGTGGAGACGAGCCGGGCGGCCGAGGTGCGCCCGGAACAGTTGGCGGGGGTCGACCTGCTCGTCGTCGGCTCTCCCACCCAAAGGTTCCGGCCCCTGCCGGCCACGACGACATTCCTGAAAGCTATCCCCGCAAAGGGCCTCCAGGGCGTCAAGGTCGCGGCCTTTGATACCCGCATTACCGAGGCTGCCATAAACAGG
Source organism: uncultured Chloroflexia bacterium (assembly GCA_963700285.1). Taxonomy (GTDB): domain Bacteria; phylum Chloroflexota; class Anaerolineae; order JAAYZQ01; family JAAYZQ01; genus CAWANP01. Next base: position 258,287 of record CAVOXA010000022.1, read on the forward strand.
GTCCGCGTCCTTGCTTTTTTCGTCCGTGTCTTTGGTTACGCCGCCTCGCCCATCGCCGATCGACTGGAGAAAAAAGGCGGGACGTTGGCGGCTCCTCCGGAAGGGTTCTACGTGGCCGACACCGAAGGCCCTTTGCTGGAAGGCGAGCTGGAGAGAGCGGCGGAATGGGCGGCCAAGCTCATCCAGGGCTGAACCGGCAGCCGAGGCCGGTCCGTGTCCGCTACGCCCTGCTCATGGCGTGGGTGGTGTTTCGGCGGATTGAGGGGTGAGGGGAGCCATGGCCGAAAAGGGTCTCTACAGAACCGGCGCGGCGGCCGCGCTGGCCGCCGTCCTCTACTTCGGGTGGAAGATCTACAACCGCCGCTCGCGGGAGCGTGTGGTCAGCCAGGAGGGCCTGGACGATCCGCCGGTTGCCCAAGCCTTTGGCTTGGTCTCGACCCTGCCTCCGATGCGCCTCCTGCGCAGGTACGTGACCCGCCGCGCGGTGGCCCTAACGCCCTCCGGTCAGGCCGCCGACCTGGGTTGCGGCCCGGGCCACCTGGCCATCGAACTGGCCCAAGCGGCCCCCGGCTTGGAGGTGACGGGCGTCGACCTCTCGGACGAGATGCTGGCCCAGGCCCGGGGCTACGCCCAGCTCGCCGGCCTGGGAGAGCGCGTTGCGTTCAAACGGGGCGACGCGGCGCGGATCCCCTTCGCCGATGCCTCCCTGGACCTGGTCGTCAGCACCCTGTCGCTGCACCACTGGAGCGACCCGGCTGCCGTTCTGGACGAGATCGCCCGGGTGCTGCGGCCCGGCGGCTCCTTCCTGGTCTTTGACCTGCGGCGGGATATGGCCGCGCCTTTCTACCTGCTGCTGTGGTTCGTCACCCGCTGCGTGGTGCCTGGCGCCCTGCGCCGGGTCAACGAGCCGCTGGGCAGCCGCAACGCTGCCTTCACGCCCGAGGAAGCCGCGGACCTGGCGGGGCGCTCGCGCCTGGCAAGGCCAGCTCGCCTGGCCCGCTGGCAGGTGACCCATGGCCCACTGTGGCTGACCATTGAGGGTATCCGGGCTCAGGGGTAGCTCCCCATATCTCACCGCAGAGGCGCAGAGAGCCCGGAGAAAGCCCAAATACCGTCCCAACTCCGTGTGCTTCGCGTCTCTTCGGTGCAAGAGGATTGAGATGAACGACCTGCCCTTCAAGATCACGACCCTGCTGACCGGTGCGCTCGTGGCCGGCGAGGCGCTGGCCCTCCTGGTAGGCATGCACCTCCTGAACGAGGGCGATCATGCCTGGGTATCGGTCAAGAACGATCTCTTTCTGGTGTTCGACATTGTGATCGGCCTGAGCCTGGTCTACCTGGCGCTGGCCCAGCGGGGAGCGGCGTGGCCCTATGCCTTCTACATCGTGGCTGGGCTCGCGCTGCTGACCCATGGCTACCGTGAGTGGGAGTACCTGGCTGGCGCCGCCAACCCGTTCTGCGCCAACGTACCGCTTTTCGTTGCCAACCGCCTCAAGCTCGCCGGGCCGCTGGCCGCGGCCATCCTGGGCGCGCCGCTGGCCCTGGCGGCAAGTCTGTGAGCCAGCGCGAAGGCCGGATGTGAGCGCGCTATCTATTCGTTTGTTTCTGAATTCGTTGTTGTGTCCCGCCGCACCTGCGGCACAGGCCCCGAACAAGGGCCCAGGCAAGGAGCTAGCATGAGCACCGCAGCAGTCGCCATCATCGTGGGCTTGTTTTTCTCCCTTGTACTTCTGTCCGGCCTGTGGCTGAGCCGGTCCGGCCGGCCGCTCAAAGCAGGCATTTCGGCCATGCACAAGCTGATCTCGCTGGGGGCCGGGATCTATCTCCTGGTGGTCATCTATCAGCAGAATCGGTCCGCGGCCCTGGGTCCTACAGAGTGGATCGCCGTCGCCGCTACGGGGATCTGCTTCCTGGCCACCGTCGCTTCGGGCGGCCTGCTCTCCTCTGAGCAGCCGCGACCCGCCGCCGTCCTGCGGGTCCACCAGATCGTGCCGGTGCTGACTGTACTCTCATCCGCCCTGACCCTGTTCCTGGTGCTGGGCCTCTGATGGACGCGTTGACCATTCTCAAGCTTGCCACTTTCGTTCTGGGCACCATCTGCCTGGCCTACGTGTCCCGCGCTTCGCTGGCAGCGCCCGGTTCCCATGGCTTCTACCGGTTTTTCGCCTGGGTAGCCATTTGGGGACTGGCCTTGCTCAACGCTGGGGTCTGGTTCCGCGATCCCTTCTCCTGGCACCAACTCATCTCCTGGCTGCTGCTGGTGATCTCGGCCGTTCTGGTTATCGTTGGCGTGCGCCTGCTCCGGCAGCGCGGCGAGCCCGATGCTTCGGCGCGACGACGTGCCCCTGGTCGCCTTTGAAAAGACCACGACCCTGGTTACCACGGGCGCCTACCGCACCATCCGCCATCCCTTGTACAGTTCGCTGCTCTTTCTGGCCTGGGGCATCTTTTTCAAGGCGCCCTCCTGGTTCGGCAGCCTGCTGGCCCTGGCCGCGACCCTGTTCCTGGTGGCCACGGCCCGCGTCGAAGAGGCCGAGAACCTGCGCTACTTTGGCCCGCCCTACCGCGATTATATGCGGCGGACCAAGATGTTTGTACCTTTTCTGTTCTAAAAGCCGTCCACCTCGTGGCGCGTGCATCCCGAAATGCGACCGGACCACGCAACACGCAATACGCATCGCCCAAGCTCGCCGCCAGCGGCACCGCGGGTCAAAAACATCACACACGGAGGCAACATGAACAAAATACTGGTCGTATACGCAACCTGGACGGGAGCCACGCGGGGCGTGGCCGAGGCCGTCGCCGAGGAACTGCGCGGCGACAACACGGAAGTCGATGTGCGCCGTGCCAAAGAGGTCCGCGACCTCAAGCCCTACCAGGCCGTCGTCGTCGGCGCGTCGGTGCACATGGGCCGGCTGATGGGCGAGATCCCCAGCTTTTTCAAACGGCACCGAGAGGCTCTGAGCCGCCTGCCGGTCGCTTGTTTCATCGTCTGTCTGTCGCCCACCGAGGACAGTGAGAAAAACCGCCAGGAGGTGCTCAAGTACGTCGAAAGCATGCGTCAGGCTGCCTCCGGGGCGGACCCGGTGGACATCAAGGTCTTTGCCGGCGCCGTGCTGACCGATACGGAAGAGTTTGAGAAGCTGTTCTTTGGCATCCGGATCTTTGCCAACGCCATGGCCAAGTCCGGCGATCTGGAGGACCACCGCGACTGGGACGAGATCCGAGCCTGGGCGCGGAACGTGCGTCCCGCGCTGTTGGGGGAGTCCGAGAGGGTTTGACCCAAATGATGACCCTGCACGATGGTAGTCCAAAAATGGATATCCACACCCAGTATGGGTTTCAGGCGGACCAATCGGCCAGCTCAAGCACCCCGGGCGATCATCTGGCCAAGGCTGGTTTCCGGAATGGTGCCTGGTATGCGGGAGTGCATGTGCGGAACGAGGGCGATGGCAGAGAAATCGCCAGCTTGCCTTTTTCGTCGTCATCCTCATCGCCATCGGCGTCCCGGTCGCAGTATGTCACCCTGGTCTCTCCGGTCTTTCGCTCCAGTTTGTCAACGCGGTGCCCTTGACCTCTGCTTGTGGACATGGTACAATAGCCGGGCCGCATACACTGTGCAGAGCCTTGATGATTCCTTGAGCGAGGCGCAGAAATGTCTCTTACCCAAACCAAAGGCCAGTTGGAGGCCAAGATCGCCACGGCCATCACACAGTTTGACCGGGAGCACCTGGGGCGTGGCCCTCACAAGGTCCGCGCCTGGATCATCCAGGACATGATCCTGCTCCGTCTCCAGGGCGTCCTAACCCCTGCCGAAGAGACACTGGCCCGGGATCCGGAGGGGCACCGCTTAATCAAGGAGGTTCGTCGGCGGTTGGTCGAGGGTTCTCGTCCCCTGCTCGGTGATATGATCGAGGGCCTTTCCGGGGTTGAAGTGGTCAGCTTGCACAGCGACATGAGCATCAAGAAGGGCGAACGGATCATTGTCTTTACCCTGGCCGAAGATCTGGAGGCCAAGTTCAAACGGTAGCGCCGACAATGCCGCCACCCTTGCATTCTGGTCTCCTCTCTGCAATCGAATGCGTGGCGGATGCGCTGCCGGCCAGATCGGTCATTGCCAGGCGCGCCGTTTGCGCCGATGCACCGCCACGGCCGCTACGCGTTCTCGCGGCTGACGCACGCGATGACAGCCTTGCAACAGCTCCGGTATCTGGATGATTTGCGTTTGACAAGCAAAGATTCCTGTGCTAGACTCCGGCCAGTCACATAGGATACAGTTTGGCAGGTAGGGTGGAAGGTAAGCTCGTGGCATACGAGCAGACCAGCCACTGGGTAGGCCAACACCGCACCCTGAAAGGGTAGCTGGCGTTGGCCTTTTAAGTTTCACGTTGACCCGAGATGGACCGGCAGACGCGGCGGTAGTTAGGCCCTTCGCACAAGGGCGGAGCAGCCGTAGCGTGGGCCAACGCCGAACCTCAAGGGCGTACCAGCTGTTGCCCCTTTATCTATACCACCCAGGTGGTGGGAGGAAACCATCGTGCCGAATGCTGATAGCCAAGACATACATACAGACCTGGCACATGCCCTCCAGGAGTACTGGGGCGAGTATACAGGTATCCGCCCCACCCGTGTCCGGGTGGTTTCCGGTGAAGGGGCCATTGTGGTGTGGTTGGAAAATGTCCTGTCCCCGGCCGAACGACAGATGTCCAGTACCCCGGCGGGTCGCAAGGTGCTGCGGGATCTTGAGGAGCGCATCGTGGAGCAGGCAAGGCCCCAGATGCAGCGCCTGGTGGAAGCCGCCGTGGGGCAGGAAAGCGCTCCGGCCAGAGTCCTTCTCGATGTCGAGAATGGAAGCGTTCTGGGGTTCTTCCAACTGGCCTGATCGGATGGGGGATGGGGCCCGGAAAGTCGTCAAGATTGTGAAATCTGAAAGGGGTTGAGGAAAGCGATGTTCTACCTGTTGATTGTCATTCTGGATGATTTGAGGCTCATGCCTGAGCTGCTTCGGGTCTGGAAATCGATCGGCGTTCCGGGAGCAACCATCCTGGCAAGCGCTGGGGCCCACCGCACGAGTACCTGGCTCAGTCGCGTGGGTCTGGGGGCCATCGATCGCCTCTTTGAGGCTGAAGAAGTACGCCGGCGCACACTCCTGGTCGCAATTGAGGGCGACGACCTGCTGGCTCAGGCTATAGCCGAGGCCGAGCGAGTGGTGGGCGGGTTTGACCGGCCCGACAGTGGCCTGCTGCTGGTCTTGCCCATGGCCCAGGTCAGAGGATTGCACAAAGTCCAGCCCAAGCCTCGCCAGGACAAACTGCCTCCCGCGGTACGCCCGGACTGGGTGGTCCAGCGAGATACACCGATACAGGTCGTCGTTGACACCCTGAATCTGGAGCCGACGCTTGTTCGCCTCGACACGCCCTTGGACGAGGTAGTTCAGGCCATGCTTGCCCACCCCAGGGTACACACGGCTTGCGTGCTGAACGACGACGGGCGATTGGTGGGGGTGCTCGATCTGCGCACGCTGGCCGACGACTTCTTTTTTCATCTCATGCCCGAAGAGTTCCTGAGCGAGATTACCGACCTGGAGCATGCGATGGCCTTTGCCGCGAGAAGCGGCATGCGCACCGCCGCCGACGCCATGCAGGCGCCGGTGTGGGTAAAGAACGGGCGGACGGTAAAGGATGCTTTCAAGCGCATGCACGAGCACAATCTGCAGGGATTGCCCGTGGTGGACGATCGCTACCATGTCACAGGCTATATCAACCTGTTGGAACTGATGGCCTGCTGCCTGGAGCCTTTGGCAGGCAACGCGGAGGTGAAGTCGTGAACCCCGTGTGGCTGGCTGGCGGCGTCTTTTTGATTACCTACGCCCTGATCGTTACCGAACGGGTGCACCGCACCGTGTCGGCTCTGCTGGGCGGCGTGGCCGTGATTCTCCTGGGCGTGCTCTCCCAGGATGAGGCGTTTCACGCCATAGACTGGAACGTGATTTTTCTGCTGCTGGGCATGATGGTCATCGCCAGCGTGCTGCAGCAAACCGGCCTCTTTCAATGGGTCGCTATCCAAGCTGTCAAGTCGGGGCAAGGCGATCCCTTCCGCATCCTGGTCATTCTCTCCGCAGTGACCGCTGCCTCTTCGGCGCTCCTGGACAACGTGACCATCGTTATCTTGGCTGCCCCGGTGGCCTTGTTCGTGGCGGCCAGTCTCAGGGTGAACCCACTGCCCTTTCTCATTGCCACGATCCTGGCGTCCAATATCGGTGGTACTGCGACCCTCGTCGGCGATCCGCCCAACATCCTCATCGGCAGTGCGGCCGGAATAGACTTTCTGACCTTCGCTGCTAATCTGACCCCGATCAGTCTGCTGATCTTGTTCCTCTTTCTCGGGCTGTGTTGGTTTCTGTTCAGGAGCGATCTGCGAACTGCGCAGAGTGGCGCGTTGGATATCGACGCCCTGGAGACAGAGGCGCTGATCACAGACAGATCGCTGCTACGCAAAGCGTTGGTCGTCATGGCCGGCGTGATCGTGGGCTTTCTCATGCACGGGACGCTTCATCTGGAACCGGCGACCATCGCTCTGGCCGGCGCCACGATCCTACTCCTGTGGGGGCGGAGCGATCCGCATCACGTCCTGCGAGAGGTCGAGTGGACGACCCTCATCTTCTTTATCGGTCTGTTCATCATTGTGGAAGCCGTGGTACAGGTGGGGATCATCGAGGCCGTGGCCGAGGCATTGCTGCGCCTGACCGGTGGTAACCTCCAAGTGACCTCGATGCTGCTCCTGTGGTTCTCGGCTTTTGCTTCGGGCATCGTGGACAATATCCCCTATACGGCAACCATGATTCCCATCGTGGAGAACCTGGGGCAGAGCATGCCGGTAATGCCCCTATGGTGGTCGCTGGCATTGGGGGCTTGCCTGGGAGGCAACGCCACCCTGGTGGGCGCCGCAGCGAACGTGGTGGTGGCGAACCTGGCCGAGAAGAGTGGCCATCCCATCAGTTTCAGACGCTTCCTGGGCTACGGCCTGGCGACCACCGCGATGTCGCTGTTGCTGGCGACGGGGTACGTGTGGCTGCGCTATCTGTGAACAGGAGAGCAAGTCTAGATCTGCAGCACTAGCCCAAGGCTGGTGCCGCAATGGCCATCCCGCCGATGGCCGCAGAGCCCTGCGCGGGCGGAAAGGAGGCTCGAGCTATGTACAAGCGTGTTCTTTTGCCCCTGGACGGATCACCTCTGGCCGAACAAGCGCTGCCCCATGCCATCGCCCAGGCCAGAAACTCTCAAGCAGAGTTGGTCCTGCTGAGAGTCGTAGAACCATTTGACCGCGGCACAGGCTTATCGCTGGCGGCCCATGAGCGGCTAAACGAACAGGCGGCGATCTGGGCTCGCGAGTACCTGGAACCCATCGCTGCTGACGTTCAACAGCAAGGTATTCGGGTTCAGGTGGTCATCGTCGAGGGGCGCCCTCATGTACAGATCGCTGAATTCGCGGAGGGCAATCAGGTGGATCTGATTGTAATCTCTGCACGCGGGAAATCTGGACTCAGCCGCTGGCTGATGGGCAGCGTCGCCGATCGCATTGTGCGTGGAGCCACGGTGCCGGTGCTGTTGGTGCGCGCCCTGAAGGAAGAGGCTTAAAGAGTGAGGAGGTGGTTGTGCAACGATTCAAGAACATTCTTGTGGTCGTTGATGAGAAAACTGAAAACAGGGTAGTCGTCGAACGGGCCGTGACCCTGGCTCAGCGAAACCAGGCTCGCCTGACGGTCGTCGACACCGTCAGAGACCTGCCCCGCCTGGTGCCCGTTCCAAAAGGCCCTGAGCCACTCGTCGACATCGACATTGTCGAGGAATGGCCCCCCGATGCGGACCGACCAGCCGCGCTGGAGCCGCCGGTGACTCTCAGCGAACAGCCCTACGAAGCTCAGGCAGCGGCTGCAGAGGTGGCTGTGGTGATTCGGGAGCGTATCGTCGAGGAAGAGAGCCAGCGTCTGGAGCAGTGGCTAGACTTCATCCGACGGAGAGGAGTTCCGGCTGACGGCAAGATGTTGTATGGAACGGCGTTTCTCGAGATCATCCGCGAGGTGTTGCGCAACGGGCATGACCTGGTGATGACCGCCGCCGAGGGCCGCGCCGCCGTGAAAGACAGGCTTTTTGGCAGCACAACCATGCACCTGATGCGCAAGTGCCCGTGTCCGGTGTGGGTAGTCAAGCCCGCCCAGCCCGAATGGCATACCCGCATCCTGGCCGCAGTGGATCCGTACTCTGCGGACGAGGAAAGGCACGCCCTCAATATCAAGATCATGGACCTGGCGACAGCGCTGGCCCGTCGGCAGCAGTGCGAACTGCTTGTCGTCCACACCTGGGCCTTTCCGGCTGAGTATTCCCTGAGAAGCGGGCATCTCGTGGCGTCAAGCGAGCTGGACAGGTGGGTCGGTGCGGACCGAGATTTGCGCAGGATCAGGCTTTCCGAGCTTGTGCAGCCGTACGCTTCGCAGGACCTAAAGTCTCAAGTGTACATGTTGAAGGGCGAGCCGGGATACTTGATTCCCGAGGTAGCAGCAAAGATGGAGGCAGAACTGATCGTCATGGGTACGGTGAGCCGCACCGGGGTGGCCGGATTACTCATTGGCAACACCGCCGAAAGGATCCTCCGCCAAGTGGACTGTTCCGTGCTGGCGGTCAAACCTGATGGCTTCGTTACCCCAGTCACGTTGGATGAATAGCCAAGACCTGTCAGGGTGGGAGCGTGGAACTATCACCGTGCCGTGAGGCTGCAACTCGACAATGAACCGTGGGAGATGCATCAACATGAAACATGGGCGACAACCGTGGACCTTGACAGCAAGCCAGGTCCTGGAGCTGCTCGACACCCCGCCCGAGACGGGGTTGAGTCAGGCCGAGGCCGCCCGCCGTCTGGTCGAGCATGGCCACAACGAGCTGGTCGGGAGTGGATTGAGAAACCCGTGGCGTATCCTGGCCACCCAGTTCATCGAGGTGATGGTCGTCGTCCTCATGGTGGCGGCCGCCATCTCACTCCTCGTCGGCGACTTCAAGGACGCCGTGGTCATCCTGATCATCGTCGTCCTCAACGCCGCGCTGGGCTTCACCCAGGAGTACCGCGCCGAGCGGGCCATGGCTGCCCTGAAACAGATGGTCGTGCCCCAGATCAAGGGTGCGACGCGATGGACAGGTGTACGAGATATCGGCTCGCGGTCTGGTGCCGGGCGACTTGTTCCTGCTCGAAACCGGGGGCGCGGTGCCGGCCGACGGCCGCTTGCTGGAGAGTGTCAACCTGCGCCTGCAAGAGGCAGCCCTCACCGGCGAATCGGTGCCGGTCGAAAAAACGACTGAGGCCCTGGCCGGCGAGCATGCAGGCGTAGGCGACCGGCGCAACATGGTGTTCATGGGCACGGCTGTCACCTACGGGCGCGGGTTGGGCATCGTCACCGCCACCGGCATGGAGACCGAGCTGGGCCACATCGCCACCATGATCCAGGATGTAGAGGCCGAGCCAACCCCCTTGCAGCGGCGCATGGCCCAATTGGGCAAGGGCCTGGCCGTGGCCGCCCTGGCCCTGGTGGGTCTCATCTTTGCCATTGGCCTGCTGCAAGGGACGGACCTTACGACGATGTTCATGGTAGCCATCAGCCTGGCCGTGGCCGCCGTACCGGAGGGCCTGCCGGCCGTGGTTACCATCGCCCTGGCCTTGGGCGCCCAGCGAATGCTCAAGCGGCGCGCTCTCATCCGCAAGCTGCCGGCGGTGGAAACCCTGGGATCGGTCACGGTTATCTGCTCGGACAAGACCGGCACGCTGACCGAGAACCGCATGACGGTGACCATTCTGGATGTGGCCGGGCATACGGTGGACCTGGTGGAGAAACTGCGCAAGTCCGGCCCCCTGCTCAGTCCCGACGACACCCCGCTGGATACGCCCGAAGCGCCCCTGTCGCTGCTGCTGACGGCGACCGCTTTGTGCAATGACGCCATCCTGGAACCGGACGCAGAGCCCGGCGGCTACCGGGCCATCGGCGACCCTACCGAGGGGGCATTGGTGGTCGCCGCGGCGCGCATGGGCCTGTGGAAGGCAGACCTGGAGGCAGACCTGCCCCGCGTGGCCGAAGCGCCGTTCACCTCGGAGCGAAAACGCATGACGACGGTGCATCGGGGATTGCTAGATGGGAATGGTGCCCTATCTACCCGCCCACAGGGCATACCACCATACCAGTATACCGCTTTCACCAAGGGCGCGGTGGATAGCCTGCTGGCGGTGAGCGATCGGGTGTGGGCCGACGGCCGGATCGAACCGCTGGACGGCGAGTGGCACCGTCGCATCGAGGCCGCCAACGACCGCCTGGCCCAGGAGGGGATGCGGGTACTGGGCGCCGCCTTCCGCCCGTTGGACGAACTGCCGGCCCCGGGCCACGAGGCAGAGCCTGGAGCAGGAGATGATCTTTGTCGGGCTGACCGGCATGATCGACCCGCCGCGGCCCGAGGTGCGCCAGGCCATCGACACCTGCCACACGGCCGGGATCCGCACGATGATGATCACCGGCGACCATCCCCTCACAGCGGCCAGCATCGCTCGCGAGTTGCGCATCGCCGACCCGGAGACGGGCAAGAACGGCACGCGCGTCGTCAGCGGCATGGAACTGGACCAGATGTCCGCGGCTGACCTGGAGGCGGTGGTGGATGAGGCGACGGTCTATGCCCGTGTCTCGCCGGAGCACAAGCTAAAGATCGTGGAGGCGCTGCAAGCCCACGGCCACATCGTGGCCATGACCGGCGATGGCGTGAACGACGCCCCGGCGCTCAAGCAGGCCGACATCGGCGTGGCCATGGGCATCACCGGCACCGACGTCAGCAAAGAGGCGGCCGACATGGTGCTGACCGACGACAACTTTGCCACCATCGTATCGGCCGTGGAGGAGGGCCGCACCATCTATGACAACATCCGCAAGTTCATCAAGTACACCCTCTCCAGCAACGTGGGCGAGATCGCGGCCATGCTCCTGGCCCTGCTCGCGGGTCTGCCCCTGCCCCTGACGGCGCTGCAGATCCTGTGGATCAACCTGGTGACTGACGGGCTGCCCGGACTGGCCCTGGGAGTGGAGCCCTCAGACCCGGATGTCATGGATCGCCCGCCCCACCATCCCCAGGAGAGCATCTTTGCCCGGGGCATGTGGCAGTATGTGCTCTGGGTGGGTGTCCTGATGGGCGTCATCGTCCTGGGCATCCAGTACGTGTTCTACCATGCCGGCAACCCAGCCTGGCAGACGATGGTCTTTACCACCCTCTGCCTGTCCCAGATGGGCAACGCCCTGGCTATCCGTTCGGACAAGTACTCGCTCTTGGCCATCGGCCTCTTTTCCAACCCGGCGTTGGTGGGCGCGGTGCTGCTCACCTTTGGCCTGCAAATGGCGGTGGTCTATGTGCCCTTCCTGCAGAACATCTTCAAGACGGTGGCCCTCAGCCCGCTGGAGCTGGCCATCTGCCTGGGTGCCAGTGCACTGGTCTTTTTGGCCGTCGAGGGGGTCAAGTGGATCAGGCGGCAGAGGGCCGGTCACTGACGGGGCGATTCAGCCCGTACATTCTTGAGGAGATAACCTATGGATATCTTGCATGACCTGATCGCGTGGACCACAAGTTGGGCCGATAGTCCCTACGGCGGGCTAGCACTGTTTGTCATCGCCTTTGCCGAATCATCGTTTTTTCCGGTGCCGCCGGATGCATTGTTGATCCCTCTGGCACTGGCCAAGACCTCCTGGGCACTGCTATTCGCTGTCGTAGCTACGGTCGGCTCGACGGTTGGTGGTATCCTGGGCTTTTGCATCGGCGACAAGGGGGGACGCCCGTTTCTTCAACGCTTCTTCAAGCCGGAAAAAGTCGCCCTGGTGCAAGGCTATTACCGGCGCTACGACGTATGGGCAGTGGGTATGGCCGGCTTCACTCCCATTCCCTACAAGCTCTTTTCCATCTCGGCGGGAGCGTTCGGGTTGGACCTCAAGCGATTCGTTCTGGCCTCAATCGTGGGGCGGGGAGGGCGTTTCTTCCTCGTAGGATTGGCGATCCTGTTCTTTGGCGAGTCGGTGAAGGCATTTCTCGACGAGTACTTTGACCTGGCGCTGGTGGCCTTTGCTGTGCTGTTCATCGGCGGCTTCTATGCCATCAACCTACTTGCCCGGCGAGGAGCGCGCCAGGAAGAGCAGGTTTCTCCACCACCGGCCAGCGGCCCTCCCTTTTCCTCAGCGAGGGAAGACTAGACCCGCCGTTGCACCGCCACAAAGAGGGGAATCGATTTGGAAAGCTGGCTGAGCAATCTATCACTGGAATTGTGGCAAAAGTTCGCTCTGGCCGCACTCATTGGACTCATGGTGGGCCTGGAACGAGAACACTCGCAGCAGGAGGAGACAGCCCACTTTGCCGGCATCCGAACCTTTCCGCTGATCGCCCTGCTCGGCTGTACCGCCGCGCTGCTATCCGCGGAAGGACAATCCTGGCTTTTTGCCGTCGGCTTTGCCGGGTTGGCGGCTCTCGTCGTGACCGTGTACGCTTTTTCTGTCCAGCACGGCAACCTGGGGGTTACGACCGAGGCTGTCGTGCTTTTGGTCTATCTGATTGGCGGGATGATCTATTGGGATCAGATCTGGCTCGCTATCGCGCTGGGCATAGTAGTCACGGTCTTGCTGGTCTTGCGCCCTACCCTGCACAAGCTGGTGGATCGCATCGATCGAGAGGATATCTATGCGGCCCTCAAGCTGGCGGTGGTCAGCGCTGTTGTTTTGCCACTTCTTCCCAACGAGGCCTACGGCCCTCTAAACGTACTCAATCCCTTTCGCATCTGGCTGATGGTCGTGTTTGTATCAGCGGTCAGCTTCTCGGGCTATATCGGCATCAAACTACTGGGCCCGCGAAAGGGTGTAGGGTTCGCGGGTTTGCTGGGAGGGTTGATCTCCAGTACAGCGGTGACCTTGGGTTTTTCCCAACGCAGCAGGGAAACGCCATCTCTGGGGCCGTATCTTGCCTTGGGTATTACGTTGGCCTCCACCACCATGTACCCCATCATTGTTCTCCAGGTCCTGGCCTTCAACTCAACTCTGGCAGAACGGGTATGGCCGCCCATGGCTCTGCTCGCCGGTCTGGGCGCGGGAAGCTGTATCATCCTCTGGCGGATTGCAGGCTCGGGAGAAACAGAAAGCACGGACTTTGCCAACCCTTTTCGCCTCTGGCCAGCGATCCAATTCGGGCTGCTTTTTGGGGTTGTGCTATTGGTGACAAAAGCGGCACAGGTTGCCTTGGGCGACGTCGGTGTCTACGTAGCCAGTTTCCTGGCTGGCCTGACCGGCCTGGATGCGATCACACTCTCGATGGCCCAACTGGCGGGCAGCGAGGTCTCCTACCAGGTGGCGACTCAGGCGCTTCTTCTGGCAACTGTGGCCAATACTCTGGCCAAAGGTGGCCTGGTCCTCGCCCTCGGTGCGCCAGCGTTGCGCCGCAGCACGCTTCCGGTGTTCGGCCTTTTGTCCTTGGCTGGCCTGGGCCTGGCCGTTTGGCTGTCCTGAAGGCTGTCAGAGCAGCCATGCGAACCACGGGAGCTAGTCCAGAAGTGCGCCAAGCGGGTCAACCTTTTAGGGGAGTTCAATGACTGGGATACCATGTCAACACCTATGACTCGCAAGCGGGCCGATGCCAATTGGAAAGCGATCGTCGAACCGGAAACCGGCTGGCTGTCCTGGCCGAATATTCTCATCCGTTCTAGAAAAACGACCCATACCGTCGTTCCGTGGTAGAGAAGTAGGCTGCGATGGTGACTCGTGCTTTATATCACACGACAAGGCCACGGTCAAGACTCTTGGGCATCTCGCAGTGTGTCCATTTCGGTGGAAACTCCTGTGGCACGGATCGCCCCGGGCCAAAGTCGCAGAGCCACGGAGCGGTGCCGGTTCAAACCGGCTGAAATGCAGCAACCGACCTCGCCGGTATCGTCTCGCGCCCTGGGCTTTTAGACGACATAGATAAGGTTAGGTTGGGTTCTGCACCACCTAGAGCTGCGCGTGAGGCGGTTCTGTGGTAGACTATGTACCAGTGTTCCACTGGCGGGTCCGCGGTCCACAAGCTGGGCAAAGAAGAGCTTGCTATCAAAGAGTCGACCGGGCATACCAGCGAGAGGAGAGGAAGATGGCGGAACAACCGAAGGGGCCGTACAACATCCTATTCGTACTCACGGACTAGGAACGGCATTTCGACGAGTACCCCGAGGGCGTGGAGCGCCCTGCCCTCCAGCGCTTGCAGGCCATGGGCACCACCTTCACCAACCACCAGATCTGCAGCGCCGTGTGCACGTCATCTCGGTCGAATATCTTTGCCGGTCAGCACATCGTGCACTCGGGCATGTTCGACAACACCAACTTTGCCTGGCAGGGCAACCTGTCGACCGAGGTCCCGACCATGGGCCACCGCATGCGCCAGGCGGGCTACTATCAGCGCCGGTTAGTGGTCGCGGTTTCTTTGACCTCTGCGTGTGGGCATGGTACAATGACCGGGCCGCATATCCGTAGCAGACTTCTTACGATCCCTTGAGCGAGGCGCAGATATGTCTCCTACCCAAACCAAAGGCCAGTTGGAGTCCAAGATCGCCACGGCCATCACCCAGTTTGACCGAGAGCACCTGGGGCGCGGCCCTCATAAGGTGCGCGCCTGGATCATCCAGGACATGATCCTGCTCCGTCTCCAGGGAGTCCTTACCCCAGCCGAATAGACACTGGCCCGGGACCCGGAGGGGCATCGCCTGATCAAGGAGGTTCGCAAGCAGTTGATCGAGGGTTCTCGCCCCCTGTTCGATGATATGATCGAGTGCCTTTCCGGGGTTCGCGTGGTCAGCTTGCACAGCGACATGAGCATCAAGCAGGGCGAACGGATCATCGTCTTCACGCTGGCCGAAGACCTGGAGTCCCAGTTCACGCCCTAATGCAGGCGACGCCGCCATCTTTCCATTCTGGTATCCGTCGCCCAGTCTGCTGGGCGATCCTCCCGTAGGTTCTGGATGACTTGCCTTTGACAAGCGGCGATTCTTGTGCTAGACTACGATTAGTCAGATAGGACACAGCTTGGCAGGCAGGGTGGAAGGTAAGCTCTAGGAACAAGAGCAGACCAGCCGCTGGGTAGGCCAACACCGCAGCCTGAAAGGGTAGCTGGGAGTTGGCCTTTTTTAGTCTCGCGTTGACCAGATACTGACCGGCAGATAAGGTGGAAGCTAGGCCCTTGCCACAAAGGCAGACCAGCTGTAGCGTAGGCCAGCACCGCACCCTCTTGAGGGTGCCGGCTGTTGGCCTTTTTTTCTATACCCGGGTGATGAGTTGTGTGGGAGCCCAGAAAGTCGTAAAGCATGCTTCCTGTTGGGTGCTGGTGGTACGGTGAGAGAAAGGCCGGTTCACAAATGAGAAGGATCCAGGCCTGATGCTTCCATTCTTGCAGTTTATCTTTGCCATCGCCATCATCATCGCTGCCGCAAAGGCGGGCGGCTACCTGAGTCACCGATTGAGGCAACCCGCGGTTGTAGGTGAAGTGCTCGCCGGCCTGATACTGGGGCCTTCGGTACTGAATTTCCTGCAGTGGTCCATATTTACCAACCCACACCTGGGCGAGAGTATCGTCTATCTCGCGGAGCTGGGTGTCTTGTTGCTGATGTTCATTGCCGGTCTTAACCTCCATCTCTCCGATCTGGCAGAATCGGGCAAAGTTGCTCTACTGGCCGGTAGTCTGGGGTTCGCATTTACCCTGGGATTGGGGTTCCTCCTGGCAATGGCCTTCTCTTTTGATCCCCGGCAGGCCCTGTTTCTGGGCTTGCTCCTGGCTCCAACCAGCATTGGCATTTCAGCCCAAACCCTGATAGAACTCAAGGTGTTGCGCACCAGAGTGGGAGTCAGCCTCCTGGGTGCAGCAGTAGTTGATGATTCCTTGGCAGTGTTGGGCGTGTCCGTGTTTCTTGCTCTATTGGGAAGCGGAGCCACGGATGGCCTGGCAAGTGGAATCTTGGTTCTGGTGAGAATGACGCTGTACCTGGTCGTTGCTTCCGCCCTGGGCATCTGGCTGGTTCCGAAATTGAGCCGTATCGCAGAGAAGCTGCCGGTCAGCCAGGGGCTCATCGCCTTTGTGTTTGTCACGGTGTTGCTGTACGCCTGGGCGGCCCAAGTACTGGGCGGGATGGCGGCGATCATCGGTGCGTTCATGGCCGGCCTCTTCCTGGCGCGCTGCCCGCTCAGGCAGCGCATCGAAGTCGGATTCGCACCTCTGGTCTATGGCATATTTGTGCCCATCTTTTTCGTCAGTGTTGGCCTCTCGGCCAATCTTCGCCAGATCACTGCTAGCGGTATTGTGCTCGTTGTTGCCTTGTGCCTTGTGGTCATCCTGACCAAACTGCTCGGGGCCGGTCTTTCTGGTCTTATCGGAGGAATGAGAGGTCAGGAAATCCTGCAACTGGGCTTCGGAATGATACCCCGTGGGGAGGTGACGCTGATTGTCGCCACCGTGGGAGTCACGGAAGGCTTGATCGGGGTGGAGATCTTTTCGGTCGTGGTTGGGATAGTAATCGTATCCGTGTTGCTGACGCCTCTGTTGTTGCGGCGCGCGTTCGCCCGGCCCGCGGCACCCAACCTGCACCTGCAGGGTTCCTAATAAACAAGGAGATGTGCATGGCTCATTTGGTCGTGTTGGTACTAGATGATCCGGACCGATGTCGAGACGTGTTGGATGCCTGGGAGGCGGCAGGCGCGCCAGGGGTCACGATTCTGGATAGCTCAGGCTTGGGCCGGGTGCGCCAGGCGGGCATACGAGATGATATGCCGCTCTTGCCCAGCTTGAGCGATCTGTTCCGACGTCAAGAGGATTGTCACCGGACCCTGTTCTCTGTAGTCAAGGAACAGTCTCAGGTAGAGGCCATCGCCCAGGCAACCCAAGCAATCATCGGTGAACTCGACCGTGGACACACAGGCCTGCTGTTCGTCGTCCCGGTCGGCCAGGTCTACGGACTGAACAAGAAAAGGGAGAGCGATTGATCTACACGCGTGTTCGGGCGCCCTCGCGCGAGTATGACCCGGTCTGCAGAAGCAAACGAGGTAGCGCTGATCGTTTTGTCCACTCGCGGGCGATCTGGCTCCAGCCACTGGCTGATGGGCAGCGTGGCCGATCGTAAGGAGTGCTGCACTACATTCGGTTGCCGACCAGGCAGGGAGGGTGATCATAAAGAGGAGGACATTGTGCAACGCTTCAAAGATATTCTTGTAGTCGTTGATGAGAAAACTGAGAACAGGCCGGTCGTCGAACGGGCCGTGACCCTGGCTCAGCGAAACCAGGCTCGCCTGACGGTCGTCGACACCGTCAGAGAACTGCCCCGCCTGGCGCCCGTGCCGGATGTCCCTGAGCCACTCGTCGACATCGACATTGTCGAGAAATGGCCCCCCGATGCGGACAGACCAGCCGCGGTGGAGCCGCCGGTGATGCTCAGCGACCAGCCCTACGAAGCGCAGGTACCGGCTGTAGAGGTGGGTGTGGTGATTCGGGAGCGTATTGTCGAGGAAGAGAGCCAGCGTCTGGAGCAGTGGCTAGACTTTATCCGGCAAAGAGGAGTCCCGGCTGGCGGCAAGATGTTGTACGGCACGGCGTTTCTCGAGATCATCCGCGAGGTGTTGCGCAACGGACATGACCTGGTGATGACCGCTGCGGAGGCCCGCGCCGCCGTGAAAGACAGGCTTTTTGGCAGCACAGCCATGCACCTGATGCGCAAGTGCCCGTGTCCGGTGTGGGTAGTCAAGCCCACCCAGCCCGAAACGCATACCCGCATCCTGGCCGCAGTCGATCCGTACCCTGCGGACGAGGAAAGGCACGCCCTCAATATCAAGATCATGGACCTGGCGACAGTGCTGGCCCGCCGGCAGCAGTACGAACTGCTCGTTGTACACACCTGGACCTTTCCCGCTGAGCATTCCTTGGGAAGCGGGTATCTCGTGGCGTCAAGCGAGCTGGACAGGTGGGTCCGTATGGACCGAGATTTGCGCAAGATCAGGCTTGCCGAGCTTGTGCGGCCCTACGTTTCGCAGGACCTAAAGTCTCAAGTGTACATGTTGAAGGGCGAGCCGGGATACTTGATTCCCGAGGTAGCAGCAAAGATGGAGGTAGGACTGATCGTCATGGGTACGGTGAGCCGCACCGGGGTGGCCGGATTGCTCATTGGCAACACCGCCGAGAGGATCCTCCGCCAGGTGGACTGTTCCGTGCTGGCGGTCAAGCCTGATGGCTTCGTTAGCCCTGTGATGTTGGACGAATAGACAAGACCTATGGCGTAGTCGATCTCCGTCATTATTCACTATTTACGTAATCTTAACTTGACAAATACCCTCCTTCAGCATAGAATAAAGATGAAGCGGGACGCGGCCCGGCGCTCTTCTGAGCAGATTGAAAACCAACGACAGGGAGAAAAGCATGAAAAAGTTCGTCCTGGCACACTATGGCTATGAGACACCGACACCGGAGATCATGGATGCCTGGGGCAACTGGTTTTCATCCCGGGGATCGTCGAAAACGTCGGCCCGTTTGGGACTGGGGTTGAGATCAGCGACACCGGCACCAGGGAGCTGCCGCTGAACGAGGAAGCAGCGACCGGCTACTCTATCATCGAAGCGGAAAGTCTTGATGTCGCGGTGGCCATCGCACAAGAGTGTCCGTTCATCACAAGCATCAGGGTCTACGAGGTTATGGCGATGTAGCGTTGCTGGGCGGTTCAGCCCCTCTAGCCCGGGCGGCTATGGGAGGGCGGTTTCGCCAGTTCAGTCCAGGGCGCCGGTCTGGTGCCGCTGTCTGGGCCTCGCCCTCCACGCCCGGGCGCCCGGGCCAAAAAAAAGGCCAGGATGGCGATACTGGCGGCTACGCCTGCCAGGGTCGCCAGCAGCGGCTGGCCCACCGCAAAGCCAACCCCGTAGGCCGTGGCAATCACGATGGTCACCGGCGCCGACGCCTGCAGCAGGGGTACCCTCCACTGCTCGAACTCGGGCGTTCCGGTCTCCGAATCAGGCGCAGTCTGAGCCCGTCGAGATGCCGCCAGGAAACCAATCAGCAGCGCAGGCCTGAGCAGATTCGTCGCGTTCTGCAGCGTGTTGCCGGGGGCCAGGTTGCCTGTCGCCGCGATGTCCATCAGGTGGACGATGGTTGCTCCCAGGGCAAAGACCGTCACGGCGATGACCGTGGCCTCGCGAAAGCCGTCGCGGCGGCCTACTGCCACCATGCCCAGGACACCCAAGGCCAGGTTGGCAAAGGCCACCTCGAGCTGGAAGGGGCTGCCCGCCTCCCAGCCGATCGATTCGGCCACGATATCGGAGAGAAAAAAGTGGGCCAAAAAGTTCGATATCCCCGACCCGGCCACGGCAATCGCAAAGAGAAAGATCAAAACGGTCTCCAATCTCTTTTCTCTGGACGAGGTGGATCTGTCGAAAAGCATGACCACACCGGCGAGCAGCAGGGGCAAAAGGGCAAAGACAAAGACACGAACTCCGACAGCCTCCATTGTGCATCCTCCTTGGGCGGAATATACTGCAATAATATCATATTAATGATTTCTTGTCAAGTTGGGCCAATCATCTGCTACGGCTGTTGCAAAGTCGTCATCGCGAGCGTCAGCGCATGTCCCGAGCATGTCCTGAGTCCGCGAAGGGCCTGCCGAGGGAAAGCGATCTCCACTTGTGCCCTGGGGATTGCCACGGCGCAAACAGCGCGCCTCGCAATGACAGATCTGACTGGCAGTGCATGTCAAGGGACAATGCAGCAGCCGTCAGGGGCGAGGCATTCCAGGCGAGCAGTGGCTCAACGTGCGGACATCCCTCAACGAAGGGGCTTTGGCATAGCAGGGGGATGCTGGGATTGCCTCGCCCCTACTCCGACCTTTGCTTAAAATGCAGATTTCGTGGTATAATCGCACGACTCCGCCCAAGAGATCGTCGATCTGGGCCGGATCAGTGGCGAGTCTGGGGCGCGTCCGGCGCAACGCCCGCAACGCTCGCCAAAACACAAGGAGGTGTAGGAACAATGTGGTGGTGGATCGGTGCTTTTGTGGCCTGGCTCATTGGCTTGGTCTGAATCCTGTACCTGATGGCGGACGTGTTCCGCGGAAGAACAAAGGGGTTCAGCTTCAGCCTGCTGCCAGGGTATCTGTTTCACGGCCTGTTTGCGGTTCTAGCCCTGTGGTTCGTATTCAAGGCCATCGGGGCCTAGGGTTCCAGGAGAAAGGGGGATAGCCATGAGGATCGTTGCCGGAATCGTCGGGACCCTGCTGCTGCTTGCGGGTCTGATATGACTTGTCTACATCTTGAGAGGCGTGTTCTCTCAGGCTGAAGGATTCACCGCGTTGGGCGCCTTGTGGGGGCCTCTGGCCTTTCATGCCGTCACCACGGGGCTGGGCACCGCGCTGCTGGCCAGGGCGGTGGCCCCCCAGGACGCTATCCAAGCTCAGCCGGCTGAGTGATCGACAGGAATTCGGATGCGCGTAACCT
This sequence comes from uncultured Chloroflexia bacterium, assembly GCA_963700285.1. GTDB lineage: Bacteria > Chloroflexota > Anaerolineae > JAAYZQ01 > JAAYZQ01 > CAWANP01. Next base: position 278,820 of record CAVOXA010000022.1, read on the forward strand.
GGATCTGGTGAAAGCGTTCTATCATTGCGATCTGACGCAGACCTGACAGGTTCTTTGGTATCTGCATCATCCAAGCCCTGGCGGGCTGGCGGAAAGACACCATACTTTGCGATCTGGCATGAACCTGTCAGATCCTAACTCAAAAGGGGGTACCGATGAAAGAAGTCGTTTTCGGCGCAAAAGTTGAATGTACAGACGGAGAGGCCGGTGAGGTTGTGAATCTCCTCGTCGATCCTGTGAGCCGGGATGTGGCGCACTATGTCGTCAAGGAAAAGGCGCGTCCCCATACGGAGCGCCTGGTTCCTGCCTATCTGGAGATTGAGAGCACCCCGGAACTCATCAAGCTGAAATGCACGCTGGCAGAGCTCGCCGACATGACTGCGTACCGTTTCAATGTGGCTTACCAAACCAACCCATCAGCTTCCATGGGAGCGGATCCCTACGGGGGGGGTCTCGCGAACCGGACCTATGTCATTGAGAGGACTGTGGTGCCCCAGGGCGAGCAGGCTTTTTCCATGCATTCCAAGGTGGAGGCAAAGGATGGTACTGTGGGCCGGGTGGATGGGGTCCTGACCGATGAGGAGACGGGCGAGATCACGCACATGCTCATGCGCAAGGGGCACGCCTGGGGCGAGAAAGAGGTCGTAATTCCGGTGTCGCTCATCGACCACTCGCATGAGGGTACGGTCTATCTCAAGGTCAACAAGGATGAGGCGTTGGACCAACTCACCCTGTCGGCCGCGTGGGGGCACGGGCCCTCCGAGGACGAGCTGGAGGACCTGCTGGACGGCGAGTAAGCGTTCGTAGTCGGCGATTCAGCGCCGTAAGTAAGTGCGATGAATCGCGCACTACGAACGGGGCGATACCAGGCGAGCAACCGTTCGTAGTCGGCGATTCATCGCCGTAAGAAAGCGCGATGAATCGCGCACTACGAACGGTACTGTGGCGGGCGCGAAACTGTTCGTAGTCGGCGATTCATCGCCGTAAGAAGGCGCGATGAATCGCGCACTACGAACGGGGCGATACCAGGTGAGCAACCGTTCGTAGTCGGCGATTCATCGCCGTAAGAAAGCGCGATGAATCGCGCACTACGAACGGGGCGATACCAGGTGAGCAACTGTTCGTAGTCGGCGATTCATCGCCGCAAGAAAGCGCGATGAATCGCGCACTACGAACGGTACTGTGCCGGGCGCGAAACTGTTCGTAGTCGGCGATTCATCGCCGTAAGAAAGCGCGATGAATCGCGCACTACGAACGGGGCGATACCAGGTGAGCAACCGTTCGTAGTCGGCGATTCATCGCCGTAAGAAAGCGCGATGAATCGCGCACTACGAACGGGGCGATATCAGGTGAGCAACTGTTCGTAGTCGGCGATTCATCGCCGTAGGAAAGCGCGATGAATCGCGCACTACGAACGGGGCGATACCTGGCGAGCAACCGTTCGTAGTCGGCGATTCATCGCCGCAAGAAAGCGCGATGAATCGCGCACTACGAACGGGGTGATACCAGGTGAGCAACCGTTCGTAGTCGGCGATTCATCGACGTAGGAAAGCGCGATGAATCGCGCACTACGAACGGGGCGATACCAGGTGAGCAACCGTTCGTAGTCGGCGATTCATCGCCGTAGGAAAGCGCGATGAATCGCGCACTACGAACGGTACTGTGGCGGGCGCGAAACTGTTCGTAGTCGGCGATTCATCGCCGCAAGAAAGCGCGATGAATCGCGCACTACGAACGGGGGCGTCGCGTGCCCGAAGGCGAGCAACCGGCGAAGGAGAAACGTGCCGTGCCCAAGATCACACTGATTGGAGCGGGGAGCGCGGTATTCGCCCGGAATCTGATGGGCGACATCCTCAGCTTCCCGGATCTGTCAGACAGCACGCTTACCCTCCACGACATCGACGAGGAACGACTGCGAACCTCAGAGATCGTGGCCCACAAGCTGGCCGCCAAGCTGGGGGCCCGGCCCCGGATCGAGGCCACCACCGACAGGCGGGCGGCCCTGGACGGCGCCGACTATGCCATCACCATGTTCCAGGTGGGCGGCTACGAGCCCAGCACGGTGATTGACTTTGAGATCCCCAAAAAGTACGGCCTGCGCCAGACCATCGGTGACACGCTGGGCGTGGGCGGCATCATGCGCGGCCTGCGCACCATCCCGGTACTGCTGGATATGTGCCAGGACATGGAAGAACTGTGCCCCGACGTGCTGCTCCTGAACTATGTGAATCCCATGGCCATGCTCTGTTGGGCGCTCAACGAGGCGACGGCCATCAACACCGTGGGGCTGTGCCACAGCGTTTTTCTCACGGCCAAAGAACTCTCGCGCGACATCGGCCTGCCCCTGGCAGAGATCAACTATCTCTGTGCCGGCATCAACCACATGGCCTTCTTCCTGACCTTTGAACGCGACGGCCAGGACCTCTACCCTCTGATCCGCCAGGTGATCGAGGAGGGCCGGGTGCCCGATTCCAACCGGGTGCGCTACGAGGTCTGCAAGAGGCTCGGCTATTTTGTCACCGAGTCCAGTGAGCATTTCAGCGAGTACGTGCCCTGGTTCATCAAGCGCGACCGTCCCGACCTCATCGAGCGCTTCAATATCCCCCTGGACGAGTACCCCAACCGCTGCCTTCTGCAGATCAGGGCCTGGGAGCTGATCAAGGACAGCCTGGAAAAGGACGTCACTCCCTCGGAGGAGGATCTGCGTCGCGTGTTGGAGGGCGTGACGGTCATGCCCTTCATCGCCGCTGCAGCGGAGCGCAGACTGGCGGCCGTGGAAGGCTACGAGTTCAGCAACGAGTACGGCTCCGAGATCATCCACAGCATCGAGGCGGGCACGCCTCGCGTCATCTATGGCAACGTGCCCAACCAGGGCCTCATCGACAACCTACCCCAGGACTGCATCGTCGAGGTGCCCTGCCTGGTGGACAAGAACGGCGTCCAGCCGGTGCGCATCGGCAGCCTGCCGCCGCACCTGGCGGCGCTGATGCAGACCAACGTCAACGTGCAGGCTCTGACGGTGGAAGCCGCCCTGACCCGCAAGCGGGAGCACATCTACCACGCGGCCATGCTCGATCCCCATACCGCGGCCGAGTTGGACCTGGACCAGATCTGGAACCTGGTCGATGACCTCATCGAGGCGCACGGCGACTGGCTGCCGGCCTATCACTGATGGCAATCGGGCGAGATAGTGCGTCCGTAGAACTGGGCCGCATCGAGAAGTGGGGAGACTCCTTGCTGATATCCTGCACGAGTCGGTTTCGCTGCAGCGTTTTCTACTGGACAGGGGTGGCGGGAAGCGCAAGTCTCGCGGCCAGAGGGCATGAGTTCGATGGAGACGAGTCGCACGAAAGTCGGCACAGCTATCATCGGCACGGGCAAGGTGGCCCACGCCCACGCCGCGGCCCTGGCCGCGAACCCCCTTTCCAGATTCGAAGCCGTCTGCAACCCGGACCCGGAGCTTGCCAGCTCCTTTGCCCGGCGCTACGGCGTGCGCGCCTTTACCGACGCCGGCGAGATGCTCCAGGACCCCGCGGTTGACGCGGTCTGCATCTGCACGCCCCATCCCAGCCACGCCGATCTGGCCGTCATGGCCGCCACGCAGGGGGTGCACATCCTGGTCGAAAAACCCATGGCCCTCACCCTGGGCGATTGCGACCGCATGATCGAGGCCGCTGCTCAGGCCGGCGTCAAGCTGGGCGTCATCAGCCAGCGCCGCCTCTACGAGCCGGTCCAGCGCTTGAAACGGGCCATCGACGAGGGCAGGATCGGCCGGCCCATCCTGGGGACGGCCACCGTCCTGAGCTGGCGCGGCCCCGAGTATTACGCCCTGGATGATTGGCGCGGCACCTGGGCCGGGGAGGGCGGCGGCGTCCTGGTCACCCAGGTCGTCCACCATCTCGATCTCCTCCAGTGGTTCATGGGGCCCATCGCCGAGGTCTCGGCCTACTGGTCCAACCTGAACCATCCTTTTATCGAGGTCGAGGATACCGCCGTCGCCTCGCTGCGCTTCACCAGCGGCGCCCTGGGCAGCATCGTCGTCAGCAACTCGCAGAACCCGGGGCTCTATGCCCGCATCCACGTCCACGGCTACTCGGGCGCCACCGTCGGCGTGCAGACCGACGGCGGCACGCAGTTCATCACAGGCGTGAGTGAAGAGGCCGAGCCGCCCTACAACGATTTCTGGACCGTCCCGGGCGAGCAGGATCTCCTACCCGGCTGGCAGGCCGCCGACCGGGCCCGGGCAGGGGAGATCGATATCATGAGCCACTACCACGGCCTGCAGATCGCCGATTTTCTGGAGGCCATCGTGCAGGACCGTGAGCCCATGGTTCCAGGCCGGGAGGGGCGCAAGATGGTCGAGCTGGTGCAGGCCATCTATCGCTCTGGCTCCCAGCAGCGCCCGGTCCGCTTCCCGGTTCCGGGCGACGATTGAACGCATCTTGGAAGGAACGGATACTGTGAAAGCTCTCGTGTTGGAACAGCCCAACCAATTGACCTACAAGGATGTACCCCTGCCCTCTCCCGGCCCGGCCGAGGTTCTGGTCCAGGTGCGGGCCTGCGGCATCTGCGGCAGCGACGTCCATGGCCTGGACGGCAGCACCGGCCGGCGCATCCCGCCCCTGATCATGGGCCACGAGGCGGCCGGAGTTGTCGAGGCCGTGGGGCCCGAAGTAAAGGGCTGGCAGCCCGGCGACAGGGTGACCTTTGATTCGACCATCTACTGCGGGGAGTGCTACTACTGCCTGCGGGGTATGATCAATCTGTGCGACAATCGCCGGGTGATGGGCGTTGCCTGCGCCGACTATGTGCAGGACGGAGCTTTTGCCGAGTACGTTGCCGTCCCTCAGCATCTGCTCTACCGGCTGCCCGACGCCCTCTCCTTTGAGCGAGCGGCGGTGGTCGAGGCCCTGTCCATCGCATACCATGCCCTGCAGCGCTCCCGCGTCTCGTTGGGGGATACAACCTGCGTGATCGGAAACGGCATGATCGGCGTTCTCATCACCCAGTTGCTGTCCCTGGCAGGCTGCCGTCACGTAATCGCGGTGGACGTGGATGAGAGCCGCCTGGCCATCGCCCGGCGTTTTGGGGCCGACCGGGTGCTGGTGCCCGGTCGCGACGACGTCGTGGCCGAGGCGCTGGCAGCCACCGCTGGTCGAGGCGTCGACGTCGCCTTTGAGGTGGTGGGCATCAGCGACACGTTGGACCTGGCCGTACGGTGCGTCCGCAAGGGCGGTCAGGTAGTCCTGGTGGGCAACGTGGCAGCCGAGGCACGCTTGCCCCTGCAGTACACGGTGACGCGAGAGCTGGACCTGCGAGCCTCTTGCGCGTCACGGCTAGAGTATCCGGCCTGCCTTGACCTGCTGGCGCGAGGGGCCGTGGACGTCGATCCCATCATCAGCGCTGTGGCTCCCCTGAGCGAGGGTGCGGCCTGGTTCGCCAGGCTGCAAAAGGGCGAGCCGGGCCTCATGAAGGTCATTCTGGTCCCCTGAGGGAGAACCGTCGATGAAGACGAAGCAAGAGAGAATTGGTACGGCCATCATTGGTACAGGCCTGGTGGCGCACACCCACGCCGCGGCATTGGTGGCGGATCCTCGCTCGAGACTCGTTGCCGTCTGCAGCCGCGACTTGGAGAAGGTCCGCGCTTTTGCCCGGCGCTATGGCGTGCGCGCTTATTCGGATGCGAGCGAGTTGCTCCGGGATCCGGCGGTTGGCGCGGTGTGCATCTGCACGCCCCATCCCAGCCATGCGGACCTGACCGTCATGGCCGCCCGGCAGGGAGTACACGTGCTCGTTGAAAAGCCGATGGCCATCACGGTGGCCGATTGCGACCGCATGATCGAAGCCGCGGATCAGGCTGGCGTCAAGCTAGGCGTCATCAGCCAGCGCCGCCTCTACGAGCCGGTCCGGCGCGTAAAACGGGCCATCGACGAGGGCAGGATCGGCCAGCCCATCCTGGGGACAGTCACCGTCCTCGGCTGGAGGGGCCCCGAGTACTATGCCATGGATGCTTGGCGGGGTACCTGGGATGAGGAGGGCGGCGGGATCCTGGTCAACCAGGTGGTCCACCAACTGGATCTCTTCCAATGGTTCATGGGACCCATCGCCGAGCTCTCGGCCTACTGGTCCAATCTGAACCATCCCTTTATCGAGGTCGAGGATACCGCCGTCGCCTCGCTGCGTTTCGCCAACGGCGCCCTGGGCAGCATCGTCGTCAGCAACTCGCAAAACCCAGGGCTTTACGCCAAGATCCACGTCCATGGCTACTCTGGCGCCACCGTTGGCGTGCAGACCGACGGCGGCTCGACCTTTGTGGCGGGCGTGACCGAAGAAGTGGATCCGCCCCACAATGACGTCTGGACGGTGGCCGGTGAAGAGGAACATCTGGCCAAGTGGCAGGCCGCTGACCGGGCCCGGGCTGGTGAAGTGGACATCATGAGCCACTACCATGTCCTGCAGATCGCCGATTTCCTGGAGGCCATCGCTCAGGACAGGGAGCCCATGGTCACCGGACGGGAGGGGCGCAAGTTGGTCGAGCTGGTCCAGGCCATCTATCGCTCCGGCGCCCAGCAGAGCCCGGTCCGCTTTCCGGTACCGGCCGAAGGCCCCGAATGCCCTTCGTAGGTTTCTGGCCGGGTTGCCGGGCCCGGCACCCATGCCTGTCATTCCCGTCACCCACCTTGTCATTCCCGCGCAGGCGGGAATCCACTGCCCGCGAGCCACAACGCCCAAGGTCATCTGTCGCAAGCGCAAGGCCAGACTTCGGGGGTTCAAGAAAACCCCGAGGTTGATGAGCCGGGGGGCCTGGCCCCGTAGGGCCAGACTGATGCTTCCTTGCCCCCCTTTTGCCCCAGGCCAGGATCCGTGATAGAATGCCCCGAAGCGGAGGCAATCACTGGGACCGTGCCGTGCGACGGTGCGCCATGAGGGAGACAGGATGTCCGAACTGGGCAAGACAAACGAGATCGCGGATGAATTGGTCATGGAATCGGTCAAGGAGGAGAGGCCCGGGCAGAAAACCCTCGATTGGCACAATTGGGTTGGCCTGACTACCCTGCTGCTGGCGCTGCTGGCCGCCATCGGCGCCCTGCTGGCCGGCCTCACCGCCAACGAGGCGGTCCTGGACAGGACCATGGAGGCCATCGAAGCCTCGAAGCTGGCGGGGGCTCAGGTTAGGGTTGAGGTGTTGAAGGCCAAGCAGGAGATCCTGCTCAACGCGGGCCATGCGCCCGACGCGGGCGAGGAAGCAGAACTCCGGGCCTACCAACATCAGGTGTCGCAGCTCTTGGCAGACGCGGCTGGCGACGAGGCAACTGTGGCCGCCACCCGCTACGCCCACCTGGTCCTGGCGGTTGCGGTAACGATCCTTTCCGTCGGCATTGCGCTGTGCGGCATGGCCGTCGTCATAGAGCGAAAGTGGTTGTGGGCCGCCGGCCTCGTTGTCGGCGTCGCCGGCACCATCGGCCTGGGCATCGGCATTGCCACGATGCTGAGCTAGCCTGACTCAATATGACAACGGATCCGGTCTCGGCCGATTCGCTGAATCCCTTGAACCGCTGTCATGTTGGCCGGCGACCCCGGAAGCCCCAAGCGCCTTCAGGCCGCGTACCCATTTGCCGCATGTCCAGGACTGTGGTATACTCACGCCTAATGAAACCGCCACGACTCCGCCACCAACCCTGAAAGGCGATACCCATGATAGATCTCTTGCTCAGGAACGCTCGCATCGTGGATGGGACCGGAAATCCCTGGTACAGGGGCGATCTAGCCGTCGAGGGCGGCAGGATCGCGGCCATCGGCCGCCTGGGCCCGGCCAAAGCCCGGCGCGTCCTCGACGTGGAGGGCAACTTTGTCGCCCCGGGCTTTATTGACATTCACGGCCACTCCGATTACCTGGTGCTGGCCAATCCCCAGGCCGAGAACAAGATCATGCAGGGCGTCACGACCGACATAGCCGGCAACTGCGGTTTCTCCGCGGCCCCCATTGGCGACGTCTGGCTGCAAGAGTGGTGGGTTGAAGACCCCAACGAGCGTTTTACCGTGGTCTCTCGCGAAGCGGGGCGACAGGTTCTGGGCCGCCACGGCATCGAGCTGGACTGGTCCACTCTGGGCGAGTACTATGACCGCATCGGCCAGCGGGGTACGGCCGTCAACTATGGCAGTTTCGTGGGCCAGGCCGCCCTTCGCCTGGCCGTGACCGGCGACTATGCCCGCATTCCCAGCCCGGAAGAGCTGGAACAGATGCAGGGCTTGCTGGCGCAGGCCATGGAGCAGGGCGCCCTGGGTTTCTCCACCGAGAGCGGAACCCACAAGGGGATGGATTTTGCCATCGAGGAACTGATTGAGTTGTGCCGTGTCGCGGCTGGCTACGGCGGCCGCTATGCCTGTCACATCCGCGACTATGGGGACAAACTGATCGCCGCGGTCAAAGAGGCCCTTTTCGTGGCCGAAGAGGCGGGCATTGAGCTTATCCTCAGCCACATGATGGTCTATGGCCTGGAGAATACCGGCAAGGCGGCCCACGCCCTGCAACTGGTCGAACAGGCGCGGGCGCGGGGGCTGCCCGCTGTGGCCGACATGTTCCCCTATTGGTTCAACGAGGCGCTGCATTTCTCGCCCTTGCTCACCTCGCTCCTGCCCGCCTGGTTTGTCCAGGGCGGCGACGGCGCCATACTGGAGCGATTGCGCGATCCGGAACAACGGGCCAGGCTGAAAGGGGAACTTGAGGCGGGCGAATCCTCCACCTGGTACGTCGTGCCGGGGCGGACCAAGGACGAGGCCTACGGCCAGAGCCCCCTGGCCCGCGCCCACTGGGAGGACGAACTTGTCCTGCTTTCCTGCCGGAACGGAGAGCAATATCAAGACCAGACCATGGGCGCCATTGCCCGGTCCATGGGGGCCGATCCCTTTGAGGCGATCTTGAATTTGCTGGCGCTGGACCCGCAGGCGCGCAAGGTCTTTGTATCGCCCAACGAGGACGATCTGCGAACCTTCATGCGCTATCCGGGCATGGCTTTTGGCACCGATGGCGGCCTGATCAAGGCCATCCTCCGGCCCGGCGTGCCCAACCCGGTGCTCTATGCTTCCTTCCCCCACGTGCTGGGCAAGTATGTGCGCGAGGAAGGGCTGCTGACCCTGGAAGACGCGGTGCGCAAGATGACTTCCCTGCCGGCTCGAGCCCTGGGTCTGACAGACCGGGGCCTCTTGCTGCCAGGGATGCAGGCGGACCTCGTTGTCTTCGATCCGGACGAGGTCGACGGAGTTCCCATCTACGATCCCGCCGCCGACCGGCACACGGCCTACCTGAACAAGGGCATTGAGCTTGTCCTGGTAAACGGCGAGATTGTGCTGGACGGCGATGCGCCCACCGGTGCGTTGCCCGGCCAGATCCTGCGCGGGGCGGGCTAGGCGTTTCTTGCCCAGTGCTTTAGGAAAGGAGGCGCGACTGAGAAGAATCGATCTTGCTGGCGAAAGTACAGAAATTCAAGCCCTGGAAGTGGATGGTTCCCCAAAAAAGGAGGGAAGAAAAATGATGGCGAACAAAAAGCTGGTGAGTTCCTTCGTTCTGCTGGCGGTAGTGGCCCTACTGCTGGCCTCCTGCGGTGCTGCCGCCACGCCGGAAGTGGTCGAGCAAGTCGTGACCCAGGTCGTAAAAGAGACGGTAATCGTCGAGGGCACGCCGCAGGTCGTCGAGAAAGTCGTGACCCAGGTCGTCGAGAAAGAGGTGACCCAGGTCGTGGTCGAGACCGTAGAGGTCGAAAAAGAAGTTGAAAAGGTCGTCGAGGTCACCGCCGTTCCCGAGAAGGGCCAGATCCTGCGGGTTGGCATGTGGAGTGGCCCCCAGAGCTTTAACCCTTACATCACCACCGACGACTATAGCGCCACGCTTTTCGAGAATGTCTATGGCCAGTTGATCCGCCTGGACAAGGAAGGCGCCCCCGTTCCCTACCTGGCCGAGAGTTTTGAGGTGTCAGAGGACGGGTCGGAATATACCTTCCACCTGCGCGAGAACGCCGTCTGGCACGATGGCACGCCGGTCACCGCCCAGGACGTGGAAATGACGTACCGGCTGCACGGCCACCCCGACGTGGCCTCCATCATCGCCGGTAACTTTAAGGCCATCAAGGGCATGGAAGCCTACACGGCCGGCGAAGCCGACAGTGTAGAGGGCCTGCAGATCATCGATGACAAGACCATCAAGTTCGTGCTGGAGGAGCCCAACGCGCCCTTTGTCAACAACTTGAACTACTTTGTCCTGCCCGCCCACATCCTGGGCGATGTCCCGCCGGCGGAGCTGGAGACCCACCCCTATTTCGACGCGCCGACGGTCGGAGCGGGCATGTACAAGTTCGTGGGCTATGAGCCGGATCAGTACATGGAGTTCGAGGCATTTGAGGATTTCTACCTCGGAGCGCCCAAGATCAAGCGCCTGATCTACCGCATCGGCACCCAGGACGTGCTGCTGGCCCAGTTGCAGAAGGACGAGCTGGACTTTGTCTTGGTACCCCCCGCGGAGGTCGAGCGCGTCAAGGCCCTGTATGACATCTCGTTCACGTCGCTCCCCGGGTCTGGCGCGCAGGTGATGCACTTTAACCTGGGCAAGGATTACTTCCAGGATGTGCGGGTCCGCCAGGCCTTCGCCTACGCCCTCCCGCGCCAGGATATCATCCAGCCGCTCTACTTTGGTGAAGCGACGGTGGTCAACTCGCCCAACTCTATCGCCTGGGCCGTTCCCGATGACTTGAACCCCTACGAATACAACCCAGAGAAGGCCAAGGAACTGCTGGCCGAAGCTGGCTGGGACCCGGCCCAGAAGCTGGTACTGCGCTACCCCACCGGCAACAAGCCGCGCGAGATGTCCGCGCCGCTCATCCAATCCGCCCTGAAGGACGTGGGCGTTGAGGTTGAACTGCAGATCACCGACTTTGCCACCCTGCTGGACGATCTCAAGGAAGGCAATTATGACCTGGGCCTGCTGGGCTGGACAGGCGCCTCGGATCCCGATCTGATCGCCACCATCCTCTACGCCTCGGACAATGTACCGCCGGCCGGCTGGAACATCATGCTCTATCAGAATGAAAAGGTGGACGAGCTGATGCGAGCGGGCCGCCTGGCCTTTGACCAGGACGAGCGGGCAGAGATCTATCAGGAGATGTACCGCGTCCTCAATGAAGATCTGCCCGTCGTCTTTCTCTGGTCCGAGAATACCCTGTACGCCTACAATGACCGGCTCCAGGGCTTTGACCCCAGCCGCTTTGGCAGTTGGGCCATCCTGGTTAGCGGTGCGTTCCCCAACCAGCAGGACCTTACGCTGGCTGGCGAATAGTCGTCTGGATAGCAGATGGGACCATCCATCATCGGGTGGTCCCATCTCTGCGGGTACAAAACTCACCTTTGGGTGATCGTCATCCTGAGTCTATCTGTGGCGTGTGCCACTACTCGTTGAGCAATGACACCCAACCTCGTCATCGCGAGGAGCGTCAGCGACGAAGCGATCCCCAACCTACCCAGTGGGGACTGCTTTCCTGTCGATGCGCTCAGGATAGGCTGTCGCTCGCAAACAGCGCTCGCTCCTCGCAGTGACAGGATCGGTGTCATTAGTGGCCGCGCCCTTTGCGGCAGCCTGTCCCGAGTCATGTGAGGGAAAGCAATCCCCACCTGCGCCCGAGTCGGGGACTGCCGCCGCGTGACCTCGCGGCGGGCGTGGAGGTGCTTCGCTGGCGCCGCAGTGACAAGAACGAGGTCACCAGTAGCGCAGTCCGTGATTATGAATGGACCGCCTGGAGCTGGCTTGGAGTAATCAATGCATCGCTACATCATACAGCGCCTGCTGACTTCGATCCCCATCGTGCTGGGGATCACCTTTGTCACCTTTCTGATCATCAATGCCGCGCCGGGCGATCCGGTGGACCTGATGGTCAACCCCATGGCCGGCGTGTCTCCCGAGGCCGTCGAAGCCAGGCGGGAGGCCCTGGGTCTCAACGAGCCCCTGCTGGTGCGCTATGCGCTCTGGCTCAAGGAGGTTGCCAGCGGCAACCTGGGCTATTCGTTGGTCAACCGCGAGCCGGTGTTGGACCGTATCGGCCGCCGGCTGTGGCCGACGATCCAGCTCATGGGCACGGCCCTGCTCTTGGGAGTCGTCATTGGCATTCCCCTGGGGGTACTCTCGGCCATCCGCCGCTATTCCTTCCTGGACCATTTCTCCACGGTCATGGCCTTCCTGGGGGTCTCGAGCCCGAGCTTTTTTCTGGGACTCGGCGCCATCTATTTCCTGTCCCTCAAGCTCGATCTGCTGCCGACCGCCGGCATGCAGACCCTGGGCGCGCCCTATTCACTCCTCGACCGGCTCCACCATCTCATCCTGCCGGCTCTGGTCCTTTCGGTGGGCACCACGGCCTCGCTGATGCGCTACACGCGCTCCAGCATGCTCGAGGTCATTGCCCAGGACTATATCACCACCGCCCGCGGCAAGGGCCTGAGGGAGCGCAGCATCGTCATCGGCCATGCCCTGCGCAACGCCCTGCTGCCGGTGATCACCATCCTGGGCCTCAGCCTGGCGACGATCTTTGGCGGCGCGGTGATCACCGAGCAGATCTTTCAGTGGCCGGGCATTGGCATGCTGACCATCCAATCGGTCACCGCGCGGGATTACCCGGTTCTCATGGGCCTGACCTTTTTCACCGCCATCCTGGTCTTTCTCGGCAACCTGCTGGCGGATATCGCCTACTCCTTTGCCGACCCACGCATCGTGTACAAATAGGACGGGTATGCCGCCGACAGAAGGTCAGCCCTCAGAAGAAGAAAAGGTCCCGGCGAGCCAACCGGCAGTCCTGTCCGTCCGCGGCCCGGACGTGGCGGCTGTATCGTCCAAGCCGCTGACCATGCGCGCCCTGGTCTGGCGCCGCTACAAGCGCCACGTCCCGGCCATGATCAGCAGCGCCGTCTTGCTGATCCTGATCCTCATGGCCATCTTTGCTCCCCAGGTGACCGGGCACTGCGACCCCTATGCCAACAACCTCAAGCACTTTCGGGCACCACCCGGTGAGGGCTATCCCCTGGGAACCGACACGCTGGGGCGCGATGTGTACTGCCGCCTGGTCTATGCCAGCCGGGTGTCCCTCTCTGTCGGCCTGGTCGCCGTCTCCATCTCACTCCTGATCGGCACCATCCTGGGCGTCATCGCCGGCTATACCGGTGGGCCTGTCGATGCCTTTGTGATGAGGTTGTCCGACGTGGTCCTTTCCTTCCCCCTGCTGATGATCATCATTGTGATCGTCAGCGTCGTGGGACCCAGCGTCTACAACGTCATGGTGGTCATCGGCCTGCTGAGCTGGCCGGCCGTGGCCCGCCTGGTCCGCGGCAACGTCCTATCGCTGCGCGAGCAGGACTTTATTATCGCTGCCCGGGCCTCAGGCGTGCCCGACCGGCGCATCGCCCTGCGCCACATCCTGCCCAACACCATCGCCGAGGTCGTGGTCGCCGGAACCTTTGGCGTGGCCGCGGCCATCCTCATCGAGGCCGGCCTGAGTTTTCTCGGCATGGGCGTCCAGCCGCCCATGGCCAGTTGGGGCAACATGCTCATCGACGCCCAGTCCCTGACCATCCTGGAGTCGATGCCCTGGCTCTGGATCCCGCCCGGGCTCATGATCGCCCTGGCTGTCCTCAGCATCAATTTCGTAGGCGACGGCCTCCGCGATGCCCTCGATCCCCGCAGCCTGGTCGACTAACTCTTTCTACCCAAAACAGAAAACGGCGATAAATCGCCGACTACAAACGGTTGCGCGCAAGGCGGAGCCCGTTCGTAGTGCGCGATTCATCGCGCTGTCCTGGGTGCAAGTCAAGGTGCAGGCACAGAAAACGGCGATAAATCGCCGACTACGAACGGTTGCGCGCAAGGCGGAGCCCGTTCGTAGTGCGCGATTCATCGCGCTGTCCGGTGCAGTCGAGGTGAGGAACGGCGATAAATCGCCGACTACAAACGGTTGCAGCGCTCAGAACACCGCGCAGCAGGCGATAAATCGCCGACTACAAACGGTTGCGCGCAAGGCGGAGCCCGTTCGTAGTGCGCGATTCATCGCGCTGGTCTTGGCGGGAGTCAAGGTACAGGCACAGAAAACGGCGATAAATCGCCGACTACAAACGGTTGCGCGCAAGGCGGAGCCCGTTCGTAGTGCGCGATTCATCGCGCTGGTCTTGGCGGGCAGCGAGTCGAAGGTAGTCAGGCACAGAAAACGGCGATAAATCGCCGACTACAAACGGTTGCGCGCAAGGCGGAGCCCGTTCGTAGTGCGCGATTCATCGCGCTGGTCTTGGCGGGAGTCAAGGTACAGGCACAGAAAACGGCGATAAATCGCCGACTACAAACGGTTGCGCGCAAGGCGGAGCCCGTTCGTAGTGCGCGATTCATCGCGCTGTCCTTGGTGCAAGTCGAGGTGTAGGCACAGAACACGGCGATAAATCGCCGACTACAAACGGTTGCGCGCAAGGCGGAGCCCGTTCGTAGTGCGCGATTCATCGCGCTGGTCTTGGCGGGAGTCAAGGTAGCAGGCACAGAAAACGGCGATAAATCGCCGACTACGAACGGTTGCGCGCAAGGCGGAGCCCGTTCGTAGTGCGCGATTCATCGCGCTGGTCTTGGCGGGGGACAAGGAGTAGGCGCCGAAAACGGCGATGAATCGCCGACTACAAACGGTTGCGTGCAAGGCGGAGCCCGTTCGTAGTGCGCGATTCATCGCGCTCTCTTCTCCTCTGTCCTCTCTCCCTCAGCCCAGCGCCACCCTCCGGCCCGTCCGCCACGACCGCAGCGCCGCGTCAATGATCTCCATCGACACGATCGCCTCTGCCGCGGGGCTTTCGGGCGCCCGTTTGCCCTCCACGGCATCCAGAAAGGCCTGGTGTTCCAGCTCGTACAGCCTGTCCGTCTCGACGGGGATCCGCTCCTCGCGCTCCGAGCGCGCCTCTTTGTTGCCAATGCGGACCGTCCCCCGATCCATGTCACACAGCGCCCACCCCTCGTCGCCTACCACCTCGCAGGCGTGCCGCTGCGGCATCTGCACATAGTTCAGCTCGATGGTGGTCACCAGGGGCGCCTCATAATCGCAGACCAGCGACAAAAAGTTGGGATTGGCGCTGAATTCCATGTCGCCGCCCTGGCTGGCGACCATGTAGACGCCCTTTGGTTTGGCTCCCAGCAGCCAGAACAGCACGTCCGGCTGGTGGGCATAGTCCATCAGCAGCGCGCCCTCCATCTCGGCCTGGTACCGCGAGCCCGAGTTCACCAGCGTGATGTAGGAACCGACCTGGTAGTGGACCTGCAGGACCGTCCCCAACGCCCCGGCCTCGATCAGCGCCTTCAGCCGCCTGATCACCGGATGAAAGTGCAGGGAAAAGCCGATGTTCAGGATGGCCCTGGACGTCCCGGCAGCGGCCTGCATCTTGAAGGCGTCCGCCAGGTTGTCGCTCATTGGCTTCTCGCACAGGACGTGCACGTCTTGCGCCAGCGCTTGCACGGTCTGCTCGCAGTGCAGGTGATGGGGAGTGGCGATGAGCACCATGTCCGGCCCCGTGGCCAGGGCCTCGTCGTAGGAGGTATAGAGCGGCATCTCGCCGAACTGCTCAAAGGCCAGCCTGGCCGTCGCCGCGTCCGGTTCGCAGGCGCGGACCTCCAGGTCGCCCCTGGCCTTGAGCAAACGCGCGTGGCGCCGCCCGATGGAGCCCAGGCCAACGACGACAATGCTCCGCCTCAGTGCCATATGCTGAATCCTCCGTCGACCACCAGGTTGTCGCCCGTCACATAGTCCGACGCGGCTGAGGCCAGGAACAGCGCCGCCGCCTTGAGGTCGACGCCGTCGCGCCCCATGCGGCCCAGGGCGGTGCGCTCGCTGTAGGCGTCGATGAAGGCCTGCGGCTGGCCCCGTTCAAAGCCCCCCGGCGAGATGGCGTTTACGTACACGCCATGGGGCGCCAGGTAGGCGGCCAGGTCCTTGGTCATGCCGATGACGCCGGACTTGGCCGCGGCATAGTCCACCGGCTGTTGGGCCAGCCCCGTGCGCACGTACATGCCCCGGTCCCGGCCTACCAGGCCGGCGATGGAGGCGATGTTGATGATCTTGCCGCTGCCCTGCGCCGCCATCCGCTTGCCGACCTCCTTGCAGCAATAGAGCGCCCCGGTCAGGTTGGTGGCGATCAGGTTGCTGATGTCCTGGGGCGAGCGTTCGAACAGGTCCGTGGAGCCCTGCCCCCCGCCTCCCCCGGCGTTGTTGATCAGGACGTCGACGCGCCCCTTCCAGTCATAGGCCGCCCGCGCCATCTCCGCCACCTGCTCATAGTCGCGCACGTCCAGTTGCAGCGGCAATACCTCTACCCCGTGGGCCGCCCGTAGCTGCGCCGCCGCCTGCTCGGCGCTGGCCAGGCTCCGGGAAGTGATGACCAGGTCCGAGCCCGCCTCGGCCAGCGCCCCGGCCATATCGAAGCCCAGCGTTCGGGCGCCGCCCGTGACAATGGCCACCTGGCCCTTCAGGCTAAAAGAATCGATCACGCTCATGTTTTGAGATCCTCCTCAATGTGTGGTTTCGGGTCCCTGGAAATCCTATTCTATGCCAGATCCTTCTGCTTTGCAAGTTCCGCGCCAGGCCTTTGGTGGCATTCTCGTCAGGGGGCGTGGGTGCGATTCTGGCACCGCCGTAAACAGGCGGTGCTGGGCAGGCTTCTGGCGATTTCAGTGCCTAGCACCGGCCCTTTTAGGATACTGTTGGCTTATTACACCAGAGATCTGGTCAACTCCCGGCTTCAAGGACGTCTGGCTGCTCCGCGGCCTCACCCACGACGGCCAGGCGGTCACCGCCATCCCCTACGCCTACTGGGCCAACCGCGGCCGGTCAAAGATGACGGTGCTGGTTCTGGTATCGGGATCTTTTGTACTGGGAAACTCTATGAGGGAGAAGCCAGGCCTGGCAGGCTATGCGCACCGCGTACACGCTGCCAGGCCTTTGAGGGGGGAGGGCACTAGAACTCAAGCGGTCCGCCCAAGCTTTCCATCTAGGGGCAACTCGCTGGTCGTACTCTCCTGCTCCAGCCAGGCACCTACCACCGAGAGCAGGTGCCCTGCCTCGCCCATCAGGCGCCGGCCCAGGCGGGATACCCGTTCCAGGGACTTGGTGCCCGACGTGCGGGAGAGACGCCAGCTCGCTGCTTCGTCCTCTGATTCTTTTCGGTACTGGTCTACGATCATCATTCCCAGGTATGGATCCATCGGCAACATGTTGCACCTCCTCAGGCTAGTACTACCGTTGTTTACCCCTTGAGCGGAACTGCGCTCGTTTTCCCGGCAGGGTGATGAAAAGAGGCCCAGGTCATCCATCTTCTGCGGCTTTCTGCCAGGCCTGGGCCGGGCTGCCAGGTCACGACGTCGCTCTCATCTGGTCGGCTCGTGCTGCCTTGCCTGGTACGCCTTGTAGTTCGAGCCAGGTGCCCAGTCTTTGCAGGCTATGGCCCGACTGGCGGAACAGGCGGCTCACCATGCCTGCCAACCAGCCCTGGGCCCCAGCTTTGCTTTCCTGCCCGAGGCGGGAAGCTTCTGCCTCCTGCTGCGCTTGGCGTACGCTGTCGTTCATCAATCGTTCGGCCCAATACAGGTCCTCGCCCAGCATCTGTCACCTCCTACCATCATCTGTCTCTCCAGGTTCTGTTGAGAGCCCACCCCTAGCCGCTCCAGCTCATCCGTGTGTCCAAGGATGACCCGGGCCATGCGCCATTCCGGTCCAGCCACGCCTCTGCGCATGAGAGCAGATACCCAGATCTATCGAGGAGGCGGCGGCCCCGGCGCGACAGCCACCCCCGCGGGCTGAGGGCGTCCCGATCCAGATATATCGCATTCGCTCCCTGCGCCTTGGCGCGGCGCGATGCCACAAAAATGCCTGCCGACCGTTCGTTTGTACCGTTCATCAGGGCTCCTCTTCGTCAGGGGTTCGAGCCTGACTATACACATGAACGAGGGCTGGGCCCGATTTCCGGCAGGCCAAGCAAAAAAGAGCCCCTGGTAACAAACCAGGGGCTCGCTGGCTCCGTGCCAGCCTGGCCAGGCTGGCTAGGGCACAGGCATACAGCGGTAGAGGCTGGCCAGGACGTCGATCACGCCATCGCCGGTGGGCGCGCCGCAGCGGACCGCCGTAAAGACGTCCGAGGGCGGCACCCAGGTTTCCGTGCCAGGGGTGCCGGTGGTCGCCTTGTCTTGGATCAGGGCGGCCAGCCCGCTGACCAGCGGCGCGGCAAACGAGGTGCCGCTCCAGTGGGCGTAGCCGATCTTGCCCTCAAAGATGTGTTGCGCAAAGCTGGTGAGACCCACGTCGCACTCGCCCTTGCATTTGTTGACGACCGACATGCACGTGGTCTCTGTCGCCTGATCGCAATACTCCCCGTTCAGGTTCGCTAATAGGTCTGTGTTCACTCCGCCATCCCCTGCCGGGGCAGAGACATCGCCCCAGTTGGAGAAACAGGACCGTTGGCGGCTGATGTTGCTACCGGCAACGCCGATTACCGAGGGATAGGCCGCCGGCAGGTGGGGTGCTCGCGGGATAGAGTCTACCCCGGAGTCGTTGCCTGCGGCTGCCACGACGACCGCGCCATAGTCATGAGCCACTCGTATGGCTTCCTGAAGCGATTCGACCTTGTCCTCCACAAACACAGTCAGCGTCTCGTCGATGTACACATCCGCGCTCTTGGGCGGCCCCTCGGTGTCTTCTTCAGGAACCTTTTTGCCGGTTCCCCCGTTCTCGTCCTGTAGGGTGCATTCCCCGCCGCCTTCTCCAGTCTGCTCCTCATCTTCTTTCAGCACGATCTCGGTATCCGTCGAGGGCTTTTGCAGGCCCAGGCTGAGGTTGATGACGGCACCGTCCAGGGAATCCCGTCTAGTCTCGAATTCGGCGACAAAGTTGAGCAGCGCCTCGTTCAGGGCGAACAGTTGGCCGCAACCAGTATCGTCCAGCACTTGCACCAGCATGATGTCAGCGTCTGGTGCCATGCCGTGGATCAGGCCGGACACGAACAAGCCGTGGTCGCGGACGTCCGCAACCGGCACGGTGAAGCTGGGCAACGTGGCGGGCGTCGACGGAGACATCAGCTCAAGTACCCAGGCCGGGCTCACTCCGTCCTCGGCGGTCAGCGAGACCGTTGTCGTCCCCTTGTCCCAAGCAGAACCGGGGGTCCCGGGCTCGGGGACGGGGAAAGGCGAGGTATCGAACACGCCCGCCAGTACGCCGGCGCCGGTCGGCAGTTCTGTCAGCGGCATGGTGGCCGTGGGCCACGGGCTCAGGCCGATGTGTTTGAAAGCCCACTGGTCCCGGAACTGCTTGGTCGTCGCCTTGCTGGCGGTACCAAGGGGACTGGGCCCGATGCTGTGCTTGAGAATCTCTACGGTGTCCTTGCCCTGTTCCAGGGGGTCCGGCTGGTACCACTCAACGCTCTCAAAAGGGCTGGGCCCGTACGAGTAGGGGCTGGGTCCAATGCTGTGCTTGCTACCGCAGGAACTCAGCCCCAGGAGCCCGGTCCAGTAGTTGGCGTCGGCATAGACGGGCTCGCGACCTCTGGCCTCCTCGAAGGCCTTGAGCGTTTCCGCCACCATCCCTCTGGTCTCAATGGTGTACAGCCTGGTTTGAAGCACCTCTCGGCCAGGATCGCTGCTCAGGCTGACCCGGCAAGTGCGGTGCTGGCTTAGTGTGATTGTCTCGGACACCTGATCGGCAACGAGGTTCATCACCTCCTCGTTCGGACCGGTGACGATGATCTGATCCTCGAGAAAGTAGGGCTGGGGCTCTGTCGTCCGTGGCTCGGGGTACTCTCCTTCGCAGGTGACAATGATCTGGGGCTCCTGCGGTGGCGCCTGTGTCGCCTGCGCTGGCTCTCTCGCCTCTTCTGGCTGCGCCAGCTTTTCCCATACGCTTGGGCCCAGGGTCATTGCCGCCAGCAGACACACTATGACGAACGCCACAACCAGTCCAGCGGCAAGGATTTTTAGGATGCGCCAGTGTTTCGCGGCGACGTCTTTTCCCCCGTTTTCGTCTTCTCTTCTGTTTTCGTGGCTGCTGGGTGCTATGCTGCTACTTTCCTCTTGCACCCCCCCACCTTTTCCGGATCCGGCCTCCCCTCGGGGCGCCGTGGCCCCCTCTGGAGCCTCGCTCCCTTCAGGCGCCGCGCTGTCGTTGGTTCCCATCTTCTTCTTGTCTGCCATCGACTTTTCTCCCTTCTCTGCTGACCCAGCGGACGCGTCGTCCTCCTGGGTATCCGGCGAGGTCTCCGCTCCTCAGGACCGCATGTACTTCCAGACTATGAACGCCGAGCCTGCGGCTTTTCCGGCACTGGGATCCACTCTGGTATACTCCCCGGTCGGATTCGGCGGAGCTGCTACAGGGGTCCAGCCGCACCAACAAGGAAGAACGGGGCCCAGTAGTAGGGATGCGCGCCAACAGCAGGCCCACCGCCATCTCCCTCCTGCAGGAACTGCAACTGGGCGTGGCGCAGCGCTGCCCCCTTGGTCCATCCTTCCGACAGCTTTTCGTAAAAGGCGACCATCAGTTCGGCTGTGGAACGGTCCTCGACCGCCCACAGGCTGAGTACCAGCGAGGCCGCCCCGGCGCAGAGAAAGGCCCTCATCAGGCCCAAGAGTTCGTCTCCTCCGCCGACGACGTTGCGCCCCGTCTGGCAGGCGCTGAGCGTGACCAGCGAGGCCTGAAGGCGCAGACCAAAGATGTCGAGGGTGGTCAGCCAGCCGTCGGATAGGGATAGGCCAGAGAAGAGAGGGTTATCCGCCCGGAAATCTCCGTGGGCGGCCAGGTGTACGGTGCGAACCTGGCCCATCATCTCCCCGATTTCCTCCGGCCTGGCCTGGTCCTCCAGCAGGACCTGGCCCCCCAGGAGCGCGGCCACCGCTTGGGCCTCGTGTACAACGTGGGGCAGGTGACCGCTGAGGGAATGCCCAACCGCCAGCAAGCCCGAATGGGCCAGTGGGGCCTCCTGGCAGTAGCGCAGGAAGCTTGCGCCGGGCAGGTAGCTGACCTCGTACTGCTCCAGAAGGTACGACGTCCCATCGTGCAGGGCATGAAAGGGCAGGTAGTGCAGCAGGCCGTGGGGCACAACGACCAGCTTCTGGTATCCCCCCAGGTAACTGGCCAGCGGCGCCAAAAGCAACTGGTAGAGCTTGTGCAGGAGACCCCGGGCGTTGGCCGCTAGCCTGGTCACCTGTTCCTCTCCGCTCCGGGGCACGGCCTCCAGATTGAGCCACAGACGCTTCACAATCGGTTGGATGTCGGCCAGTTTACAGCCCAAGCGGTGGGCCTGCACCTCGCGGTCCGAGACCAAGAACGCGATCAGTTCTCCGTGCAGGCAAAAGTACTCGATCAGCAGGGTATCCGGCGGCAAATAGGGTTGGACCGGCTCGGTGCGGATGGTCCACAGGCTGGCCTCGCGCGCATAGTCGGCGTTTCGGATCAGAAGCCGGTGCCACAGATCCGTGATCTCTTGCTCTAGACCCAGCACCTCCTGCTGGGCCTGGCGGCGATCCGCGTCCGCCGAAGACCAGCCCCGTTCGGCGGATTCGTCGTCGCCTTCCCAGCGGCGGTACAGTCGATCTCGCTTGGCACGCAGCCGGAGGAGCTCGTCGACCAGGGGGCGGTCGGCTTCGCTGTGGGCCTGGATCCCCAGGCTGAGGCGATGGGTCACCAGGTCGAGCAGGCTGCGGCTCTTGGCCTGCTCTGCAACCTGCAGTCCGCGCGCTGGATTGCCCAGTTCCAGGCAGGCAGCTACGGCGTCCTCGTAGAGGGTCTCCTTGTCTTCCACGAAACCGACCCGGAACTCGACCATCAGGCGGCCTCGCAGACGCTCCACTCTTTCGATGGCCCGGTCGTAGGCTGCCAGGGCAGCCGGCAGATCCCCCGCTCCGGCTGCCACGGCGCCCAAAATGTGCTGGCCCTGGTACTCAAGCGCCGGGACATTGTGCTCCTGGGCGGCGCTCAGTGCCTGCTCGGCCAGCGCGCGGGCCAGGTCACCACTTTCCAGCGCCGCCGCGGCCCGGGCGGCTACTAGGCGAGCCTGTGCGCCTTCGATGGGCAGGTCGTGAGCGCCAAAGACCGCAGCGCAGTCCTGGGCCAGGGCCAGGCTTTCCTGGTAGCGCCCCTGCCGCTGGAGTACGGCCGCGATCTCGACGTCGGTGGAGGCCGCCAGGGCGCGGTTGCCCTCCGCCTCGAAGGCTTTGCGTGCTTCGGCCAGAGAGGCCAGGGCGTCTTCATAGCGGCCCAATTCTGCGTAGGCGACCGCCTCGTTGACGACGGCATGGCCTACCCAGTCTCGCATGCCGAGGCTGGCTAAAAGAGTGCGCGCCCGTTGGCATGTCTTCAGGACGTCGCCAAACCGCCGGAGCTGCAAGAGGCAATCGCTGGTGAGAAGCTCCACCACCATGGCGTCGCGCTGGCGACCATCGGCCAAAAAGATCTCACGCACCTGTTCAAGGTGGGCCAGGGCCTCGTTGTAGCGCCCCAGGACAAAGTAGGTGAGGGCCAGGCACTGGCGTGCTCGAGCCGCTTCGACCGTCTGTCCCTGGCGCTCCATCCCGGACATGGCCGTCCGGCTGGCCTCGATCGATTCCTCGAAACGTCCCAGCGTGCAGAGGGCGACGGCCCGATTCTGTTGGGCCAACAGCCACATAGACTGACCATCGGCGCCAATCTCCTCGTATAGTTCGGCCGCCCGGTCAAAGCTCGCCAACGAGCGTAGTTCATCTCCGGCGCGGCTGTGGACGATGCCCAGGTTCATGGTTAGCGTGGCCAGGATCTGCCATTCGCCTTCCTCCTCCAGCACGCCGCTGGCCCACCGCCCGGCTTCGAGGGCTTTTTCGTAGCGGCCCAGATTGGCCAGTGCGCCGATCTTGCCTACCTGGGAGCGGGCCTGCTCCGTGGCACGCCCGTGGCTGCCATAGATCTCGGCCGCCTGATCGTACAAAGCGATAGACTTTTCGTACTCGGCCAGGCCGATGCAAAGGGCATTGGCCTGGGCCAAAAGGCCTTGGGCGTGGTGCAGGCGGTCGCCCGATAGCTCGGCCAGGACAAAGAGAAGCTGGGCGGTCTCTTGCGAGCGATGGATGTCCGACCAGAGGTACTGGTCGGCCTGGCCTTTGAGCGCAGTTGCGACCTGGCCGTCCAGCAGGGCGGCGTTGGCCCGCAGGAACCTTTCCTGGGCCCTCACGTCGGGGAGTGCCAGCAGTCTCTCGATCAGTTCCTCAGTGGACATGATCCTCTTTGGCGTCAGGCGCCTATGGATCGCCTATCTTCAGCTCCGGGATCTGGATCTCCACCTCGCGCCCGCTGAGCATCAGTTGGTAGTCTCCCGGGGCCAGGTTGGAGATGGTAAAGTTGCCCAATTCATCCACGGCAACCTCCGCGACCAGCCGGTCATCCTGCCAAAGCCGGGCCTCCAGGCCGCTGGGTTCTCCACCAGCGACCAAGCCCAGCAGGCCAAGGAACTCCTGCCGCTCGTCGTCGTGCTCGATCTCGACGACCAGTTGGTACTCTTCAGCCTGGTAGACCAGAGGTCCCCCCTCCTCGTCACCACGCAGCCCGGCAAAGGCCGGAGCGGGTGCCAGTGTGGGCAACTGGCCCGGCCCCGGTACCCTCCGTACCAACTCGGCGATCACGATCTTGACTTGCTCCAGCGCGCCCAGTGCAACGTCTGGCGCCAGCTCAGCCAGGTAGGTCTGTAACTGCGCGACTTCGCGGCTGCAGTGAGGACATTCCGCCAGGTGTAGGGCTACCGCCCCGGCCTGTTCCTGGCCCAGCAGGCCCAAATGGTATTCTCCCAGGTCTGTCGAGGAAGGGCAGGCAAGGCGGTACAGCCTGGAGGCCAGGCGTCCTTGCAGCAGGGCCAATTGGCTGGCTCTCTCCCTGCACTGCGCGCACTGCCCCACGTGCTCGACCACCTCGCTGTCTGCCTCGCCATCAAGGTAGGCCAAGAGCTGCGCATCCCCCAACTCTGGCCTGTGTTCACTTGTCATGGGTTCCTCTCCTTCGCGATACTAAACGCAGCAACCCGCCCTTTTTCATGCATCGCCCCGCAAGATCTTTTGCAGTTCGGTATCGCGGCCCAGCCGGGCGAGTACGTTCTCCTTGATGCGGTAGACCTCTTTTACATCGCGAAAGCTCTCCTCGAACTGGGCGTAAAGCTCGCGGGGCTTGAGGGCCAGAACGAAGGAGCCATAGACGATGATCCGCTCTCGATCATCGTTGAGGCGCGCGGTCACCTGCTGCCAGAGCTCCTCGCGGCGAAAGCGATCCCATTCCTGTTCACCGCCTGGGGCCCCGTCTGTCGCGGCCTGGCCGGAATGGCCCTCCGGCTCAAGGTCGACGAGCTGGAGTTGGGCCCGCCGGGAATCGTCGATGATGGCGCTGTGCGCGCACATCTGCAGGTAGCGCAGCAGTGACTTGAGATCAGGAAAGCGCTGGAACCTCTCGGGTGGCAGGGCGACCCACATCTTTTCAAAGGCGCGATTGACAAAGTACTGGACCTCCTCGCCGCTGGCCGGAAAGGAGGAATGGCGCCGGATCCAGCCGATCACAAGGGGGCGGTACTGGGTGTAGACCAGGTCCCAGGCGTCCTGGTCTCGTTCGACGATGGCGCGGCGGAACATTTCGAAGCAGAACCGGGGGTTGTGTCGCTTCTTTTGGAAAAAGAGGGTCGTTTCCTGAGCGCAGCGGCGCGCGATGCCAACAAGAGGTACTTGCTTCAAGTCATTCTGTTGGGCCATGTGCTCCACACCCAGTCGCTCGGGGCATCGGCTGTCCTGCCGGATCATGGAAACCGCCAGCCGGCACAGTTGCTGGCACCGCCGCTTTCCCACACCTGCTGCGGTTGGCCAGGTTACCGTGAGCTTGCGGTACAGGTTGGATGGGCTGAATGTCCGCCCCATTTCCCCCAAATTATACCATAACGAGGGCGCTTTTGCAAGGGGCAAAAGTAGGGACAGTATGCCTGGCTGTCCCGTTCGATGTTTTGCCGTCCCATCTAAAAGATAGTATAATGTGGCCCGCGGCCCTGACGCCAATCAGTTTCCATCATGTCGGATGGAGTCACAAACACAGGCTCCTCGGCGCCGCCAACGCGGGCGGGGAGCCGAGCCGGTCAGCACAAGAACCGTGGGGAGAGGGCATGATCCGCCTGTTGATCGTCACCGAGATTGAACTCATTGGCAATGTCCTTGCTGCCTCGATGGAGGAAGCGCCGGACATAGAGGTTATCGGCTGCGCCACCTCTGCGGAAGAGGCGATGAGTAGGGTAGCGGAAGCCGACGTGATCCTGGTGAGCCCCAGGCTGCCCGAAGAAGGCGCCCTGAGGCTCACCACAACCATCGCCGAAAACCATGCTTCGGTCAAAATCCTGGCCTTTGGTTTGGCCGAATCCCAAGCCCAGGTCCTCAAGTACATCGAGGCCGGCGCCGACGGATATGTGGCCAGTGACGACTCGGTCGAGGATCTGCTGACACGTATCCGCCTTGCTCACCAGGACAAGGCTGTGGTCTCTCCCGCAATCGCTGCCGCCTTGATGTCGAGGGTGAAAATGTACGCCCAGTTGCTCTCCGACGTCGAATTGGGGCTGTACGAAGACGCGGACCTGACTCCCCGCGAGCGCGAGGTCCTCGATCTGATCGCCCTCGGGCTCAGCAATCAAGAGATTGCCGACCGGTTGGTTATCGAAGTGGGCACGGTCAAGAACCACGTCCACAGCATTCTGCAAAAGTTGAACGTGGGCAGCCGGGAGGACGCCGCGGCCTATCTGGCCCTTGTGGAATAGGACACAGCCGGCCAAGGAACAGCCCCAACCATCTTTTCAGCAGCCTCGGCGTCGTTCCCCAGTGACGCCTCGCTCGACACCAAATCTCATCAAGGTTTGACCGGAGAGAGACCCTGGCGTGGGTCTCGTCGCCCTCCTTCTTGCCTGGATATATCCACATTTATATCCTTGGCCTATACCTCGATACATGGACACGGGCCCTCTTTTCGGTTATCCTAAAGATGGGACTATGGTCGCGCAAATGATTCGCCAGTGGCCCTGGTCTGTGTGGCACAGGTCGGCCCCTGGCCTGCGAAAGCACCGGAGGTAAGGTCAACCATGCAAAGGAGCCGAGTCATATTGGCCAATGAGCCAAGACTGCTGCGGGGGATGCTTCGGCGCGCGATTTCCAGAGCGCCTGGGTTGCAGGTGGCGGGCGAGACGACGGATCCGGGGGAGCTGTCATCCCTGGTTCGCGAGAGCGGCGCCCAGTGGGTCATCACATCGCTCTGGCCCGAGGGGTTGGCGCCCAGCATTGTCCAGGCCCTGTTGATAGAGCAACCGGCCCTGTCCATCCTGGGCATGGCCGCCGACGGCAGCCGGGCCAAGATCGCACGCCTGATTGCGGAAGAAGAAACGCGCCAAGACCTATCTTGGGAAGATTTGTTGACGATTCTCAGTCGCCCAGAATCTGCTGCCCAAAGGCTTGCCACGGGCGGCGATCCCGACTCATAGCGTGACATGCGGATCGCATTGGCTGCAGGCCAATTTAGACCGAGCGAAGCCGAGGGACAGCAGGCAAAGTGTAGGAAAGGATGGCATTATGCCGAAACTGAAAACTCATAAGGCAACTGCAAAACGGTTCAAGATCACAGGCAAGGGCAGGCTGCGCCGGCTAAAGGCGCGACGCAGTCACCTGCGCCGTACAAAGTCAAAGCGAGTCCGCCGCTCCTTCGATAAGGACCAGCCCGTGGCCAGAGTCGATCGCAAGCGCGTCAGGCGGCTTCTGGGGCTGGGAAGGCCATAGGAGGCTGATCATGGTTGCGCGTCACAGGCTCACCCTACTCCGGCCGGCTGCCCTGCGGGTACGCGAGACACTCTCTGCGCCGCCATGCCCCTTGCCGTCTGAGCCGCAAAAACGATCGAGGCTCATGGAGCGGAAACTGAGAACCGTCAAGCCAACGAGGTTGGCTGAGGTTCTGCGCGACCTTGCCTGGCGCCAAAGGACAGGGCAAGCCAGTGAACAGGACGTGCGCCTTTTGCGCCGCGCTGATCGAGAACTGGCTCGTTGGCTGGCCACGCAAACGGGCGAAGAGACGAAATGGGTCCGGCGACGGATGTGGGGCCTCGTCGACAGGGCCATCTCCCGTTTCGCCTGACGGGACAACAACCATGGGGGGCAACATGAAAGCTACAAAGCAATATCTTGAAAGACGATTGGCCGAAACACGCCAGGAACTGGCCCGGCTGGATAAGCGCCTGAAGGCAAAAGGCGATTATGGTCCGGGTAGAGGAGATCCGCTTATCGTGCGTTGGGAACTCAACCTGGCGATCCGAGAAAGGACCCAGGAAAGGCTTGAACAACTGGAAGAGGCTCTGGCGCGCCTGGACGAAGGGGACTATGGCAGTTGCGAGTCCTGCGGGCTGCCCATCCATCCGGAACGACTGGAAGCCTTGCCGGGCGCCACGCTCTGCATCAAGTGCGCGCGCGACATGGAGCAGGATGGCAGGCTGTCGGCCCTTGCCCTGGCTCAGGCTGCCCAGTGAGCGGGCGATAGACTCCAAGTCATGAAGAAGGAAAGGTGGGATTGCCGTGGGTAGCGTCAAGAAATGGCGCAAGAAAAAGATTGCGAAGCACAAACATAGGAAAAAGCTGAAAAAGACCCGCTGGATCCGTCGCAGCAGAGGATAAGGATAGCGGGTTGCATAGCCTCGCGTCGGGCAGGGTCGAACGATGGCCAATGGTACACCAAATCACCGATAGGGGTATTCTTGTCAAGGCCACTAGTGAGGAGTTGGTCCAGCTTCCCGAGCACAGGCCCCGGGACCAGGCAGAAGTACTGGCCGAGTTGAGGGCACAACTGGATGCGGCGCCATCGAAACAGATGCTGATCTCCTTGTTCTGGGGCGCCCGAGGCCTGACTCGGACCACAGTGTGTTCGAGATCGATGAATTCCATCAGTTCATGGCCGAGCTGGACTTTGGCGGCGACCTGCGTACGATTGAGGTCAGGCCGCCGCCAGACGTTGGAACAATTCCGTAAGCTCGCTGTCGCAGTTGTCATTCACTGTGGGGCCTGGTTCAAGCCCTGGCGACAGTCTGGCCAGAGGCCAAGCCGGATCTTTTTCTACGGTAGAAACGGCCATCCGGTCGCAGCCCTGGGCGCTTTGAGATCGAAATCAGACCACGATAGAAAGGAGGTGAGTTCAATTGGCAACCGTCGCATTAAGATCGGGAGAGTCCCAAGAGCAATTGCTCAAACGCTTTCGCAAAGTAGTTCAGCGCGAGCGCGTCTTGAGTGAGGTCAGAAAGAGGCGATTTTTCTTATCGGATAGTGAAAAGAGGCGCAACGCTCTTCGCAAGGCGCAGCGTCGTGAACGCAAACGCCAATCGAAGCGGCAGAGATGGCAACATGGGTATTCGTGAGAAACTGCTCTGAGGCTGCCACAAAACGCCAGCGCGCCTGGAGAACCCGGCACAACGCCCGAGCTGCCTGCACAAGAGGGCGCGGAGAATCTATAGTTTCTCTCTGTTGTTGGTGGTTCACCAAGGTTTGAATTGGTGCTTTTGGCGGCCCGCGAGCTGCCCAGCCGGCCTTCGATCCCCACCTCAGCCTGCCGCCGGCCCTCCACGGCGGCGTTTGACAGAGCGCGGCCTGTATGATAGGATGTCTCTGACGCAGCCGCCCTGAAACCCTGCAAGCGGGGCGCTACGCCCATCGGCGAGGGGACAAGGATGATCAAGGCCACAGGAAAATGGCTCAAAGATGAACATGGCCGTACGGTCCTCCTCCGTGGCGTGAATCTGGGCGGCAGCAGCAAGGTGCCCCGCACCCCCGATGGGGCGACGCACAACCGCCAGGGCTTCTTTGACCACCGCGACGTCTCCTTTGTCGGCCGGCCCTTTCCCCTGGAAGATGCGGACGAACACCTGCGGCGGCTTCTTGCCTGGGGTTTCAGTACCGTGCGCTTGCTGGTCACCTGGGAGGCCGTCGAGCATGCCGGCCCAGGTATTTACGACCGCGCCTACCTGGATTACCTCTACCAGCTCATCGAACGGGCCGAGGCGATGGGCATCGGAGTGATCGTCGACCCCCATCAGGATGTGTGGAGCCGCTTTTCCGGGGGCGATGGCGCGCCCGGTTGGACGCTGGAACTGGCGGGCATGGATATGCGCAGGTTCGGCGAGACCGGGGCGGCGTTGGTCCACCAGATCGAGGGCGATCCCCTGCCGCGCATGATCTGGCCCTCCAATGCCAACCGCTTTGCCTGCGCCACCATGTTCACCCTCTTTTTCGGCGGCAACGACTTTGCGCCGGATCTCAAGGTGGACGGCACTCCCATCCAAGAGTACCTGCAGGCCCACTTTGTCGGGGCCATGCGTCAGGTTGCCCACCGCCTGCGGCGTTTGACCAACGTGGTGGGCTATGAAACGATGAACGAACCACTGTGCGGCTACATCGGCGCCACGGATCTCGACGGCTTTGTGGCCCCCGTCGTGGCCTATGGCAAGTGCCCCACGATTTTGGAGGGCATGCTGCTGGCCGCCGGCCACCCCCAGGACGTGGAGGAGCGCGGTATGCTGCCCCATCCCCTGGCCCGCTCCAGGGTGATCGTGGTCAATAGCGACTGCGTGTCCCTCTGGCTGGACGGTCACGAGCCCATCTGGCAGCGGCACGGCGTCTGGGACTTGGAACCAAATGGGGAGCCGGTCATTCTGCGCCCTGATTACTTTGCCCGGGTCGGCGGCCGGTCCGTCGTCTTTGACCGGGACTATTTCTACCCCTTTGTCGAGCGCTACGTCCGCGAGCTGCGGCAGATAGCTCCCGACTCGGTCTTTTTCCTGAGCCCTCCGCCTGCCCTCCTTTCGGGGCACGGCGAGGACCGCTGCCCGCTCATCTGCAAGCACAACCTGGTGCACGCGCCCCACTGGTACGACCATCTGACCCTGGGTTTTCAGCGCTACATCCCCTGGTTGGGCCTCGACGTCCGCGAGGGGCGGCCCCAGTGGCGGCTGGGACGGGAGCGGATCCGGCGCGACTTTGCGCGGCAGGTCGGGCGCCTGGTGCAGCGTTCCGCCGAACTGGCCGAGGGCGTGCCCACCTGGGTGGGCGAGACCGGCATCCCCTTCAACCTCAACGGCGGAGAGGCGTACCACAGCGGCGATTTTGACCCACAGGTGGAGGCCATGGACGACACGCTGCAAGCGCTGGAAGCCAATCTGGTGGGCTATGCCCTGTGGAACTATACCGCCGACAACAACAACCTGCGCGGCGACCAGTGGAACGGCGAAGACCTGTCCATCTACAGCCCGGCCCAGGAAACCGGCACAAGAGAGTTGGACGATGGGGGGCGGGCGCTGGAAGCCGTGGTCCGGCCCCACGCCCTGAACGTGGCCGGCGAGCCGCTGCGGATGTCATTTGACATAAAAACCAAAGTCTTTCAGTTCCAGTTCCGACCCGATCGCGAGATCCTCGCCCCCACCGAGTTCTTTGTGCCCAAGCTCCAGTACCCCAACGGCTACCGGGTCCTGGCCACCGGCGGCTCCTGCGAGCCGGACGACGAGAGCCAGCGGCTGGTCTACGTCGTCCAGAGCGACGACGAGGAGCACTCCCTGCTCATCGAGCCGGCCTAGACCGCGCCCAAAAGAGCCAGACTTCCGAATTCTTCCTAGAATTCGGAAGTCTCAAGATGGGCGAAGGTCTCCCGACCGAGCCCCACGGCGTCCGTCACAGACCTCGCCGAACACTCCTCATTCGCCCACCATCAACCGCCGGCACAGCTCCACGCCGGCCACGGCATCCGTGCTCCATGAATCGGCGCCCACGTACTGGCGCACCTGTTCGTCGATCTGCCCGCCGCCGATGATGATGTGGCCCTGGTGGCCCCCGGCGCGCAGCAGGCTGACGGTTTCGCGCATGGCCTCGTAAGAGTTGGTCAGCAGCCCCGACAGGCCCACGATGTGGGGTTCGATCTCCAGGACTTGCTGGACAAATCGAGGGGGAGGGACGTCCACGCCCAGGTCGTACACGGCAAATTGCTGGCAGGTCAACAGCATGTTCACAATATTTTTGCCCAAGTCGTGGATGTCGCCCTGGACCGTGCCCAGTAGCACGCGGCCGCCTGAGGTTTTGCCTGACATCTGCTCCTCGACCACAGGCTGAACCAGCTTTATGATCTGGCCAAAGATCTCGCCGCCCATGATCAAGCCTGACAAGAAATACTCCTGGCGCTCGTAGCGCTCGCCGACCTGGATCATCCCCGCCCGGCAGTCGCTCATGATGTGCAGGGGGTCGTCCCCGTCCGCCACGCGCCGGCGGACCTGGGCCAGCGCTTCCTCTTCCCGCAGCTCGGCGATGGCCCGGCTCAACCCGGCACCGCTGTCTGATCCCTCCATGCGCTACGCGGCTCCTTGTTCCTGAATACCCACCGTGGTCGTGAAACGCAACCGGTCGCCGGGGCAGATGAACCAACCCCAACTCACCGGTTGCTCATCAAAATCGTAAAAGAGATGCTCCAGGCGGAAGGCGGCGGCCGCCACCGGCGCTTTCAGCAGCCGGGCCTCGTCCTCGGTCAGCACGGTGGCCTCGATGGCAAACTCGCCCCGTTTCAGCGCGGATCCGCCTGTGCCCGCGAACAGGCCGCGCAGCGAAGTCACTTCCATCTCTGCCTCGATCAGCGGCCGCCCCGGATCATAGATCAGGTGCTCGCGGTGGTAGAGGGCCGGCTCGCCCTGCCGGGAGATGAGCCGCCGCAGTAGGACCGTGTGCTGGCCGGGCTGGATGGCCAGCTTTTGCGCCGTGCGCTCCGTGGCCGACTCGATGCGCGCCTCCAGGATGTGGACCGCGGTCTGGGCCTCGTCGCGAAAGAGGCGCTGCAGGCCGTCCAGGTCGAAGGCAGCGGTGCCCAGTTCCAGCGACTTGACAAAGGTGCCCCGGCCCTGGGCTGTGCTGACCACGCCCTGGTCGGCCAGAATATTGATAGAGCGGCGCACGGTCATGGGGCTGACCCCATAGCGCTGGCATAACTGCGCCTCGGAGGGCAGGCGGTCGCCAGGGCGGTAGGCGCCCGCGGCCACCTGCCCCCGCAGGATGGCCACCAGTTGGGCGTAGGCCGGTTCGTATGAGTCGCGGTCGATCTCGACGGATCCTGGTTCTGCCAAGTCTGTCCTCGCTGGTTATTCCCTAGTTCACTATAGAACCATTTGGCGAAACTGTCAAGTTTGGCACCGGGCGCCTCTCGATTTGACAACTTCCCTATATAACTATATAATTAGCCTCGACCATTTGCCAGAGCTGCTGCGTGGTAGCAGTCTCCTTCTGACGAACAGGGGATCGCTTCAGTCGCTACGCTCCTTCGCGATGACCATGTTGCAGCAGCCCTGACCATTGGACGCAGTACAATCCGGGGTGCGTGCCCCAAATGAGGAGGAAGCCATGTCACAGGAGTTGGTCGAGGCGTTTGTCGATCTGCGCGAAGAGGACGCGCTGCGGATCGCAACCGGGATGCTGGAGGACGGCAGCGATCCCATGGAGGTGCTGGACGCCTGTCAAGGAAGCGCTGCAGGTCATTGGCAAGCGCTTTGAGGAGGGCCAGGCATTTGTCCCCGAGCTGATCATGGCCGGCGAAATCATGGGCGACATCACCGCCGTCGTCAAGCCCAGGCTGGCCGACCAGGGCCCCGAGCAGAAGTTGGGCAAGGTGCTGGTCGGCACCGTGGCCGGCGACATCCACGACATCGGCAAGGATATCGTCGTTTTTATGCTGGATGTCAACGGCATCGATGTCCTGGACCTGGGCGTGGATGTGCCTCCCGAGACCTTTGTGGAAAAGATCAAAGAGTTCCAGCCCGCTGTCGTGGGCATGAGCGGTCTGCTGACGGTCTCGTTCGAAGGCATGAAAAAGACCGTGGACGCCATCGAGGAGGCCGGCCTGC
This sequence comes from uncultured Chloroflexia bacterium, assembly GCA_963700285.1. Taxonomy (GTDB): domain Bacteria; phylum Chloroflexota; class Anaerolineae; order JAAYZQ01; family JAAYZQ01; genus CAWANP01. The sequence goes on from CAVOXA010000022.1 coordinate 311,781, forward strand.
GCGACAGCGTCAAGATCATGATCGGTGGCGCGCCGGTGGATGACTTTGTACAGGCCTATGCCGGCGCCGATGCCTGGGGCAAGGACGCCATGACCGCCGTGTCCCTGGCCAAGAACTGGATAGGAGCGAGCTGAAATGACCACACCGCAAGAGCAGTTGGAAGCCCGAAAAAAGCGCGTCGCCGACGCGGTGGCCCTCCAGGTCCCCGACCGGGTGCCGCTGTTCATGGAATACCACCAGTTCCCGGCGCCCTACGCCGGCATGACCCTGGAGGAGGCCTGGCACGACCTGGACAAGTGGCTGGCCGCCTATGGCCAGGCCATCAGGGACTTTGAGCCCGATATCTATATGCCACCAGACGCTGGCATTTTCACCAGCGGCAACGTCCATGCCATCCTGGGCAACCGCCAGATCAAATGGCCGGGCCACGGTGTTCCGGCCGACGTGACCTTCCAGTTCGTCGAGGGCGAGTACATGCTGCCCGAAGAGTACGACGAGTTCCTGGCCGACCCCACCGACTTTATCATCCGCAAGTACGTGCCCCGCATCTACGGCGCGCTCGAGGGCTTTGCCATGCTGCCGCCTTTGCAGAGTTTCGCCATGGGCTACGCCGGGGCCGGGCTGGCGGGCGTCTTTGCCGCTCCGCCCATTGCCGCCTCATTGGAGGCCCTGTCCAAGGCCGCCGCTGAGGCCGCGCAGTGGATGTACGGCTACGGCGCTTTCGGCCAGCAGATGCAGGCCGAGGGCTACCTGCCCTGGATCGGCGGCGTGGCCATCGTGCCCTTTGACCTGGTCTCGGACATGCTGCGCGGCATGCGCGGCGCCATGATCGACATGTACCGCCGCCCGGAGAAGCTGCTGGCCCTGGAGGAGCGGGTCCTGCCCATGCTCCTTGGCGGCGCCATCGGCGGGGCTAAGATGAGCGGCATCGACCGCGTCTTTATCGCCCTGCATCGCGGCGCCGACGGTTTCATGTCCCTGGAGCAGTTCGAGACCTTCTACTGGCCCGGTCTCGAGGCCATGATTCTGGCCCTCATCGACGCCGGCATCACCCCCTGTCCCTTCTTCGAAGGCGTCTACGACCAGCGCCTGGAGTACCTGAAGGGGTTGCCCAAGGGCAAGATCATGGGGCTCTTTGACCGCACCGATCTGGTCAGGGCCAAGCGGGAAATCGGCGACATGATGTGCATCGCCGGCGGCATGCCCTCCTCCCTGCTGCAGACCGGGACGCCCGACCAGGTCCGCGATTATACCAAAAAGACCATCGACGAGCTGGGCAAGGACGGCGGTTTCATCATGGCCACCAGCACCGTACTGGACGATGCCAACCCCGAGTTGGTCAGAGTCTGGGCCGAAACCACCAAGGAATACGGCAAGTACTGATCTCAACAACCAGACTGGTCCAGTCTTCCGAGGCTGGGCCAGTCCATCCTGACGCTCCACACGGATAGCAGTGGAGTGGAGCATCCCCGATGCGGAACGGGCTTACCATGGCATCAGCCGCTCGCTCGAGGCTGGTAGCAACCGATCGTGCGCATTACGCCTAGTTGAGCTGAGACAACCACTACGATTGTGGTGGCACCACGTTTGCTGGCATGGTCTTGTCTCGAATGCACTGTCAGGGTTGGTGTCACCGCGGGGCACTTGTCCCAGCGAGTGTTGCCCCCCTGTTTCTCTCGTGGTATAATGCCTCGTGCAAACGGGAGGACACACAGGATGAACTCAAGGAATCAATCTGGCGGTCCACCTACTGCCGCCAAGCGGGCGAACGGCGCTGACTCCCTGCCGCTCCTGGTCACCAAGCTCTACCGCCCACCGGTCACTCCCGACCTGGAACAGCGCACTCGTCTGATGGAACGCCTGGACCGCAACCGCCAGCGACCGTTGACCCTGATCTCGGCGCCGGCCGGATACGGCAAGACCATGTTGGCCAGCATGTGGCTGGAAACCTGTGGCTGCTCCAGTGCCTGGCTCTCGCTGGACGAAGCGGACAACGATCTGGATACCTTTGTGCGCTATCTGCTGGCTGCGGTGCGCAGCGCCTTTCCAACCCTGGAGCTCAAGACCGAGTCTCTGCTGGACGCGCCTACCGTGGCCCCGGCACCCGTGCTGGCGCGCTACCTGCTGAACGATCTGGCCCAGATCGAGGAGCGGTTCATCCTGGCCCTGGACGATATGCACCTGATCCAGGAGCAGGCCATCCATGAGCTCCTGGGCAAGCTGTTGCAGCACTCGCCCCCCTCCCTGCACTTGGTGCTCATCGGCCGCCACGATCCCGACCTGCCGATCCCCTCCTTGCGCGCCCGCAGCCAGGTCACCGAGATCCGCGCCCAGGACCTGCGTTTCACGCCTGAGGAAACGGCCGGACTGTTGCGGCAGATGCTCCAGCGCGAGGTCGACGATGGGGTGGCAGCGGAATGGACGCAGCGGACGGAGGGCTGGGTGACGGCCTTGCGCCTGGCGGCCCTGTCGATGCGCCACCGGGATGGTCGGACGATCTCGCCGTGAGCATCGAGGGAGACAGCCGCTACCTCCGGGAGTACTTGCTGGCCGAAGTGCTGTCGCGCCTGCCGGTTTCTGAACAGGCTTTGCTGCTCAAGACGTCCATCCTGGACCGTTTCTGTGCACCGCTGATCGAGGCTGTGTGCCTGACAGATTCTGATGAGTCTGTGAGCTTGGCCAACGTGACAGGACAAGTCTTTATCTCCCGGCTGCAGCGTGAGAACCTGTTCCTCGTCCCCTTGGATGATCGCGGGGAGTGGTTCCGTTTCCACCACCTCTTTCAGCAGCACTTGCTGACAATGCTTCGGGGACAGGTGGGCGCCGCTGAGGTTGCAGCCTTGCGCCTGCGCGCCAGCCGCTGGTTTGCCGAACACGATCTGGTCGAAGACGCGATCCAGTACGCGCTGGCAGCCGCGGATGCCGACGCCGCCGTGCATCTCGTCGAGCAGCAGTGCTACGACCTGATGAACACAGAACAGTGGAGTCGCCTGAAACGCTGGCTGACGTGGCTTTCGGAAGACGTAGTGGCGCAGCACGCATCCTTGTTGTCTGCACAGGCGTACCTAGCCCTGTATCGTGGTGAGGACCTGAAGATGGTTACTTCAGTGCAGCAGGCAGAGCGCCTGCTGGTCACACTGCCCCCACAGGCTGCAGAGCGTCAGATCGTCCAGGCTGAACTCGCAGTAATCCAGGGGGGGATGGGCATCATAGGAGATCAGCCAACCCGTGCCATCGCCACCGCCCGCAAAAGCCTGGAAGTGCTGCCGCCACAGGCGCAGCACATCCGATCGATAGCGATTGACATCATCGCGATTGGCCTGCAGATGCAGGGCGACCTGAGACAGTCTGTTTCCTTGATGAAAAACGTCCTGGCAGATCCTTCTTGGGCCGCTGGATTGCATGTCAAGATGGCGCATTCTCTGTGTATCGCTTGCTTCCAAGCGGGAGATCTCGGCGGCGTACTACGATTCGCTCGTGAGTACCTGCCGATTGCAGAACAGCGCTACCCTGGAGAGTCTCTGAGTTTTGTGAGGCATAACCTGGGCAGCGCCCACTATCTGCGCAACGAATTCGCGCAGGCAGAACCCTACCTGCTCGCCCTGTGGCAAGACCGCGCCACGTCGGCCCCGCAATACTTGGCGATGGGTGTATTCGCGCTAGCACTCATCTATCTGTCCCAAGATCGCTTGGTGGAGGCTGAGCAGGTCGTCGATCGGCTGAGCGCATACCTCCGGGAAACAGGGGATACGCATGCCCTCGCCAACACGGAGGCATTCCGGGTGGAACTGGCACTCCGAAAAGGGGACCTGGCCGAGGCCCGCTACCTGAGCAGAAGCATCGACTTCGACTTGCGCCCCCCCATCTGGTTCTTTTACGTGCCCCAACTCACCGCGATCAGACTGCTGCTGGCTGAAGGGAGCGACCAGAGCCTGGATGAGGCACGGACGCGGCTGGATGCGTTGGATGAGCAGATGCGCAAGATCCATCGCAACAATGTGCGCATTGACGTGCTGGCGCTGCTGGCATTGGTCAACGACGCTCTGGGCGACGAGCTGGCGGCGATGGAGAAACTGGGGGCCGCCCTGACACTGGGCGAGCCTGGTGGCTTTATCCGCACCTTTGTCGATCTAGGCCCGCCGATGGCTGGGCTGCTAGTCCGTTTGAAGGAGCAACAGACCGGCCGTGGGCTGGCAGCATACGTGGATCAGATCCTGGCTACTTTTCCGGATGAGGCTCGCGAGACCGAGAAACCCGAGCCGGCGCCTGCCCGGATTCAGCCGCCAGTGATGCCCTTGACCAACCCCCTGACCCGCCGCGAAGTACAGGTCGTGAAGCTGTTGGCTACGGATCTCTCCCCACAGGAGATTGCCGCCAAGTTGGTCATTTCCCCTCATACCCTGAATAACCACACCAAAAAAATCTACCGCAAGCTGGACGCCCACAAACGCGCGGGAGCTGTCCAGCGGGCCAGGGAAATGGGCCTGGTCCACTAGACGCCAGGGGATCCTCACCAGGTCTTGAGAGACGGCTGCCACGGCCGTCTCTTTTTGATGTACAGAGCCCTCCCCAGAGAAATATGCCTAAAAAATGCCTAAAGTTAGTGTGAATTTCTCTAATTTAGTTATTGAAAATCATCTAGGAATCTGCTATAGTTGGAGATTGGGACGTTCGAATACTCACCCAACCTGAGTACAGGACAGGAACAGCAGCTCCGGCAGGATTTTGGTGGTGCATAGATGGACGAACTGGATTCGCTGACCATGAGTATATCGAACAAAAGGAGACAAAAATGAGTGCACAGTTTGATGTCGTTATCAACAATGGCCGGGTTATGGATCCGGAAACGATGTACGACGCCGTGGCGAACGTCGGCATCAAGGACGGCCGCATCGCCGTCATCACGAGGGAAAAGATCACCGGAAGAGAGACCGTCGACGCCACCGGGCACGTGGTGGCACCGGGTTTCATCGACACCCACAGCCACTGGCCCCGGCCCATGGGCTATAAACTTGGGCTGCGCGATGGCCGGACCAGCGTGATGGACCTCGAGATTGGTACCCTGGGGACTCATATGGACCAGTGGTACCAGGAACGGGAGGGAAGGGCCCAGGTGAACTACGGAGCGGCCAGCGCCCACGAGTTCGCCCGTTCCCTGGTCCTCGACGGCATCACAGCTATTGACACCCCAGAAGCCGGCAAGTCCCGCGGCGGCGGGAATGGGTGGTCCTCGAAGAAGGTCGACCTGGAAGAAGGGAACAAAATCCTCCAGGTTCTCGATGAAGGGTTGCGTGCCGGCGGCCTCGGCATCGGCTCCACCCTCGGCTATATGCGCGACGGCGTTTCCGCCCGTGAGGTCTTTGAACTGCAGAAGCTGGCCGGCCTATATGGCCGGCAGACAGGTTTCCACTTCCGCTACACTCCGGGGACCGAGGTAACAGAGTCGAACGGCATCCAGGAGATGCTGGCCAATGCGGCGGCGCTCGGTGCGCCGGCCCTGGCTTGTCACTTTAACAACCCCGGTTACAATCTCGTCCATGAGCTGCTGGTCCGGATGCGGGCGCGCGGCATGAACGTATGGGGCGAGATCTACCCCTATGCCGCCGGCGGCACGGCCCTGAACGCCGTCTTCTTGGAACCGGAGATGTGGGTCGATACGCTCGGCTACAAATATGAGGAGACCTTGCAGGATGTGTTGACCGGCGAATGGTACACCCAGCAGTCGCGCGAAGAAATGCTCAAGCAGGAACCGACCCGGCTGGTGGTTGTCTACAAGATGCCCAAGTCGACGATCGTAGACTGGCTCAGGCTACCGGGCGTGGCCGTTGCCAGCGATACCTTGCCCATACTCGACAATTCCATCACCTGGGACACACCGTACGAGAGCCTACCCAACAGCCATCCGCGGGGGGCTGGTTGCTGTGCGAAGGCGCTCCGTATGGCCCGGGAAAACGATATCCCTCTGATGCAAACCCTCTCGCAGCTCAGCTACAACTCGGTCAAACCCCTTGGCGACATGGGGCTCAAGGCAATGCAGGAACGGGGTCGTATGCAGGAAGGAAAGGTGGCGGATGTCACCATTTTTGATCCGGAAACAGTGACTGACAATTCCACCTACGCGCAGGGGACGCTTCCCTCATCCGGCATTCCCTACGTCCTGGTGAACGGCACCATTGTGGTCAAGGACTCGAAGGTGCTCAAGGGCGTGAATCCCGGTCAGCCGATCCGGTTTGAGCCGGAGGCCAAAGGCCGCTATGAACCGCTAAGCGTCGAGGCCTGGAAGCACATCTACACGGTTTCACCTGTGGAGTTCGGCGGCTCGGAACCGTTTGGAGAGCACGGCCTGGCTTGCTGCTAGTCCATAGTCGAACTGTCAGTAATCCGTGCAGTCCGTTGTTACAAAAACCGCTGTGTAGCAGCGGGCTGCACTCGACGATAGGGATGGGTGAGCATCAATAAGGAGGTCCAGCAATGACTGCATCAAAAACTGAGAAGCCGAAAGAAATCGGGCGAACGCCCTCGATGTTCGCCTCTCTGCTGGTGCTCGGGGTGATGATCGCCCTGATCCTGCTGTCAGTGGTCCTGTTTGGCAGCACAGTGGCAGACGGTCCGCTGCAGGTGAGTATGACCCTGGCCACGCTTTTCGCCTTGGGCGTCGCCATGCACTACGGCTTCCGCGGTTCTCTCATCAGCGAGGCCATCTCAAGCGGTGTCAATGGCGCGATTGGCACGGTTTTTGTCATCATCGCCATCGGCACCGTGATCGGGACCCTCTATCTATCTGGCTCCGTAGCCGCCTTTGTGTACTATGGCGTGGCCATCGTCAGCCCCAAGCTCTTTTATCTCATCGTGTTCCTCATCGCTTCGGTGGTAAGCATCCTGCTGGGAAGCTCCCTGACCACGGTGGGGGCCATCGGCATTGCCTTTGTCGGTTTGGCTTCCATCGTGGGTGTCAATCCGGCCATCGCCGCCGGCGCCGCCGTATCGGGCGCGATTCTGGGGAACAAGATCGCCAAAATCTCGGACACGGCCAATCTGACGGTCGCCACTGTCGGCGGCCTCACGATCGACGAGCATTCCCGCATGGTCACGCGCACAGCCATTCCCGCCGCGTTGATCAGCGGGCTGCTCTATCTCCTACTTGGATTCCTTGGCGGTTCGGTGGAAGGTGCGGTTGATGTTGCCCAAGTGCAAGGGACCCTCGCACAGTACTTTAACATCTCTCTTCTGGCATTTGTGCCGGTCCTCTTGATCTTTTTGCTCTCGGCCCTCCGGTTTTCGGCCTACATGTCCCTGATGTTGTCAGCCATCTTTGCGGTCGTGCTGGCGGCCTTTACCCAACACGATCTGATCGTCTCCCTGGCCGGCGACCCCAGTCTCAGTTATTTCGACGCCGTCCTCAAAGTAGGCATTGATACCTTCACCAATGGCTTTCATCTTAACAGCGGTGTTGAGCAACTGGACACGCTGTTTGCCGGTGGCGGAGTAGCCGGCATGCTGACCACGGTCTGGCTGGTCCTGATGGCGGCGAGCTTTGGCGCCGTGGCCGGCTACACCGGGATGCTGCAGCGCATCATTACGCCGGTGATCAACCGGACGAAGGGGCCGGCGTCGCTGGTGTTGGTCACGATGCTGACCTCGATCGGCATGAATTTCGCGACGGCGGATCCCTATACGAGCGTCGTGCTGACGGGGCGTATGTTCCGGAAGGAATATATGCAGGAGCGCCTCAAACCGGTGCTTCTGTCAGCTTCGATGGCCGATTCGGGCACCATCTTCTCGCACATCATCCCCTGGAACGTCCACGGAGCGCTGTTCGCCGGGACCTTGGGGCTCGCCACACTGTCGTGGGCGCCGTATACGTTCCTTGCTTATCTGACGCCCATCGTGACCTTTGTGATGGTCTATGTTCACTACATGCGCAAAGAGCAGCTAGCCAGTGACGAGGATGCCGAGAAGGTCTATGGCGATGAACCCGACCAGATCCCCGCGCCGGCCGATTTGGCATAGAAGTCTCTGCCGGCAGGTCGGATGTGATGAAGATGCTTATTTGTCCTCGGCTACGGCGACGAGCAGGCGCTATCTCATCACATGGTTGCCGGGCCAGTCGCGCTGTGGTAGGGGCAGGACCGGAACGGTGGTGTCCCTCGAGATTGAAGACGAGCGTGGGGGACGCACCATCGTCACGCTGGCCTGAGCGCAGGGCTTTGGCTGGCTCCATTGATGCGGACCGGCCCCGTCCGGGAAGGAGGTGGTAGGCAGACGCCAAAGATCGTAACTACGCCAGGCCAAGGTCCAACCTGCGTGACACGCCCAGCAGACGCGATCGGACTTGTTGGGTCGGCCATACAGATTCTGAGGTAGTTTGGTAATACAACCCAAAGAAGAAAACGAAAAGGAGAAAAATCATGGGTGACAAAGACACAGGTTCGGCAGTTTACAACATCGTGGCGTTCTGCTTTGACGGCCAGGACACGGCCAAGCAGACCCTCAAGGAAGCCAAAAAGGCGGGTGCGCTGGAGGGCTATGACATCGTCGTCCAGGCCATCGTCGAGCAGGACAAGAAGGGCAAGGTCCATGTCAGCGAGCCGGGCAAGGGCGGCGTTGGCGCGACCGCCGGTGCGCTGGGCGGCGGTCTGCTGGGCCTCATCGGCGGTCCCGCCGGGTTGCTGGCCTGGACTGTGGGCGGCGCGGTGATCGGCGGCATGGCCGGCAAGTACCTGGGCCGGCCCATCGCCAAGGGCGATCTGAAAGAGATCGGCCAGGCGCTGTCGCCCGACAGCTCGGCGCTGCTGATGCTGCTGGAGGACGTCTACACCGAGGCCGCCGTCGACAGCATGTCGGGCTACAACGCCCAGGTGGTGACGCTGACGGTGGGCGACGAGCTTTCGGGCGAGATTGCCCAGTTCGCGGCCGGCGCGGCCACCGACGATGAAGGGAATGTGATCGCCGGGGTGGGCGGCGTGGCCGCCGACGCCGAAGGCGACGTCGTCGCAGGTGCCGACGTGGCGGCCGCCACCGACTAGGAAATAGGAAACGACAATTGGGGCTGCCGGTCGCCCGACGGCCGGCAGCTCCTGATGCGATGGAGGAACACCTACGATGAGAAAATCGACCTTGCTCGGCCTGGTCATTCTGCTGCTGCCTTTGCTGGCCGGTTGTGGAACCACCGTAGACAGCGCCAAGGCCGACTTTTGCAGCGATCTCGACGCGTTTAGCCAGTCGGTGGGGGGTCTGCGCGACCTCCACGCCGGTTCGACCAAGGAGGATCTGCAGGGTGCCATCGGGGACGCTGATCAGGCCTGGGAAGATCTGAAGGACTCGGCCAGCAAGCTGGAGGATGTGCAGCTCGACGCGCTGGAGGATGCCTACGGCGACCTGAAAGCCTCTATCCGGGACATACCGGACGACGCCACACTGGCCGAAGCGCTGGCCAACGTCAAGGACGCCGCTGTGGCCATGTTGAGCGAGATCGTGCAGATCACGACCATCACCTGCGGCGACTCGTAGACCAGGTCTCAGGGCGCTTCTGGATGGCAACTTGATGCGTACCTGGTGCTTCCGAATTCATTAAACATAGAACAGGAGAGAAATATCATGGCAACGATTACCGGATTCAAGTTTGATACGCCCGATGGCGCGGATAAGATGGTGGAGCTGGTTCAGGACCTGGCCAGGCAGCAGTTGATCGTGCTGCAGGATGCGGCCACCGTCATCTGGGCGGAGGGCAAGAAGAAACCCAAGACCAAACACCTGGCTGACATGACCGGGGCGGGTGCAGTGGGTGGCGCCTTCTGGGGGATGCTGTTCGGCCTGATCTTTTTCGTCCCCTTCTTTGGCATGGCTGTCGGCGCGGCAATGGGCGCGTTGAGCGGGCACTTTGCCAACTATGGGATCGACAAAGGCTTTATCGAGCAGGCCCAGGCCAAGGTCACCGAAGGGACGTCGGCGGTGTTCCTGATGACCAGCGACGCGGTAACCGACAAGGTGACCGATGCGGTCAAGAACAGCGGGCTGGAGTTCGAGATGTTCTACACCAACCTGTCCAAGGAACAGGAAGCGCAACTGCGCGAGGACTTTGGCGCCTAGGTATGCCTCAGGACCCTGAGGGTTTGTGACGAACCGCAAGTTCGCACCCTTGGGGTCTGAGTGAGTGACGAACCAAACCAAGTTTGAGAAGGAGATGAAAAATGGCGATTGGACCAATTCAGTTGATCGCGATCGGATTTGACGAGCCCGAGTTCCGGGGGGCGATCCGGCGCGAGTTGGCAGCCCTGCGAGGCTTGGGCTTCGTCCGGCTGATCGACGCGCTCTTTGTGGCCAAGGATGACTTTGGCGGCATGACCCGCATGGAGATGAGCGACCTGTCCGAATCAGAAAAGATAGAGTTCGGCGCCCTGATCGGCGGCATGATCGGGCTGGGCGCCGGGGACTGGGAGACTGCAGAACTGGGGGCCGAGCTGGGCGCTCTGGCGGCCTCGGAAAACGTGTTTGGCGTGAGCGGCGAAGAGCTCAGCGCCTTTGTCGAAGACCTGGAGCCGGGCACCGCAGCCGCTCTGCTGCTCCTGGAGCACCGGTGGGCCATCGGCTTCCGGGATGCGGTCCTGGACGCCGGCGGCGAGTTTCTGCTGCAGGGCTACCTGACGCCCGATACCCTGTTCATGTTCGGCGCCGAGCTGGAAGCGCAGGCAGAAGCCGCGGCCGCCATCGAGGCCGCTGAGGAAGCGGTGGCGATCTCGGAGGCGATCCAGGAGGAAGCGGCGCGCCGGGCCATCGCGGCGCTGATCACCGCCGGCATGATCGAGGACGCGGCCATGGACGAGGCGGCAGAAGTGGTGGCCGATGCACTGGCCATCGGATTCGTCGCCGAGGCCGAGGCGGAAGCTGCTGTGGAAGAGGCGGAGGATGTGGAAGAGGCCGCCGCCGAGATCGAAGCTGCGGCCATCGTCGACGTCATCCGCACCCTGCTCGCTGCGGAGCTCATCGAGGACGCGGCCATCGACGACGTCGTGGACACCCTGGTGGCCGCGGGCATGATCGAGGAAGAGGCAGCCGAGGAAGCCGTCGCCGCGATCTTGGCTGCTGACGACATCGAGGAGGCCGCTGCCGATGATGCCGCTGAGGCGATCGTCGAGGCCGAGGAGATCGAGGACGACGTCTAGGAAGAGAAAAGGAGGAAGACGATGTGCTGTTTCATAACTGCTCTGCTGTTGGCGGGGCCGCGCCTGGCCATGCTGGTCTGGTGGATCATCAACCCCATCTGTCTCGTGCGGCGTTTGATCACTGGATCTGGGGATTCAGGGCAGGATCTTTTTGCCGTGGACGACGCTAATGTACCTCACCATCTTTCCGGGCGGCATCATCGGCTTTGACTGGATCCTGCTGGGCTGGGTGTATTCGCCGAATGGCGACCTACTTTGGAGGGTACCGGAGCGGGAGCGCGTACCCTACGGCGAAATGATCCCGTAGGTTGAAATCAAGGCGTTTTGTACCGGCAGCCGTCAACTGTCCCAGTGACGGCTACTCAACCTTGCGGGCGAACCCGAGTTGACGCCATCACGATGATTCGAAGCGTAGCCAGAAGGAGAAGGTAGGCTTGGTAACCTACTCTCTAACGCCAGAAGTCGAGTGCACCGATGGCCCCTGTGGCAAGACCACGCACGTCATCGTCAGTCCGGTCGGCTACAAGGTGACCCACTTTGCAGTGCAGGACAAGAGCCTGCCCGACAACTCGACGCGCCTGGTGCCAGCAGGGAATGTGGCCAGCGTAGCGGAGCAGGAGATCAGGCTTAATTGCACCAAGGCCGACGTGGCCAGAATGCCACCGTTCCTCGTTTCGAAGTTTATCCAGGAATCAGGGCCGGGTATGGCCTATGCATCGGGCCAGGCCAACACGTCCCAGTATGTCGTTGACGACACCGCCTACGACGAGGTCCAGGAACGCAACATTCCCGAGGGCCAGTGGGCCGTCTACAGCGGGATGCACGTGGAAGCCTCGGACGGCCACGTCGGTAAGGTGGACGGACTCGTGGTGGATCCCAACAGAGGGGAAGTTACCTACCTGCTGATGTGGGAAGGACATCTGTGGGGCAAGAGGGAGGTCACGATACCGGTGTCTGCTGCCTACTTTTGTGACGCTGACACAGTCTATCTGAAGCTGGACACGGCAGCCGTTGAGGCATTGCCGGTTGGGCCGGTGAAGGGGTACCCATCAGGGCAGCGGATTGTTTGAGGGTGATGTGGAAAAGGTGGGGGTGTTTCGACAGTTGGGCTACGGTTTCCATACCGGATGATTTCGGCGGCGCGAATTTTGACTGCTGTGACTTTGCCAATGAGGAAGGTCATAAGCATTAATGCACTGATGACATGCTTCTTAACCTAAAATAAACAAGGAGAATAAACATGAGTACTGAAGATACAAAATCAACAACGAAAGCCAACCCATACGCAACGAAAGATAATCCATACGCAACGAAAGACAATCCGTATGCAACTAAAGACAATCCGCTTGCGACTCAATATAATCCATACGCAACTGGAAAGGATTATTCCAAAATACCACAGCGTTTACACAAATACCCTGCTTCTGATAAAGCGAAGAAGATCGTACATGATTCCATAACCATAGATACACTCTTTTCCGGTACTTGGCCAGAGCAGTGGTCATCTCCTGAAGGCCCTGAGTTTCATGACCAAATGGACCGCTGTATTGCTGTAGGAGTTAAGGTAATGGGCTGTATGCCCCTCAGCTGATTCATTAAATCCAGCTGCTTCAGTAACGTTGAAGGCTTTGCAGTTCTATCTCAAAAAGATCAACGAACGCCCTGATAAATACAAGATTGTGCGCACAACCAAGGATATTGATGAGGCGATAGCGGAAAAGAAGTTGGGCTTATACTTTACCCATCAGGGTACAGGACATTATGAAGGTGATGTCGATAATGTAGCAATTTGGCGTCAGCTCGGTTATGGCTACTGTTTATTGGCTTACAACCAGCGCAATCCTGTGGGTGACGGATGTTTTGTGAAAGAGAACGGAGGGCTTACTGCTTATGGAAAGACATTGATTGATGCCTACAACCGTTACGGCATGCTCGTGGATGTCAGTCATACTGGTGAACGTACAGCACTGGATGCCATTGAGCGTAGTAGTCAGCCGGTCATATCATCCCACTCGGTAGCCATGGCGATAGCAAAATATCAACGTAGTCTGGAAGATTCGGTTATTAAGGCGATTGCCCAGAGTGGCGGTGTGTGTTCCATCAACTCGGTGGGTGCTTTTGTTGATATGTCTAACCCGAATATCGTGACAACGGACATGCTTTTCAAACATATTGATTATATGGTAAATCTTGTTGGAATTGACCATGTGGGTTACGGTTCTGATTTTATCCCGGATATCACCTTTACGTCTGATGGTATGCAAACACCATTTGGTCAGGCAATATTCCCAGATGATGGCTATTCATTCAAAGCAGGCCAACAAGGATTCCCAACAGCTGCTTCGTATCAGATTCTTCCCGCTCTGGTGGATAAGTTGCTGGAGAATGGATATTCCGAAGAGGATTGTGGCAAATTCCTTGGTGGTAATAACTACCGTGTAATGAGTCAGGTCTGGAAATAGGCTTCTGATCTCATCACATTGCCGCTTCCCAACGAAAAGTCGGGTGCACTCAAATTAGATAAACTCAATTATTAATATTTAAAAACAAAAATCATGAATAAGGTGAATAAAAAAATAAGATGAATAAAAAACAAGATAACAAAAGCACCGTAGAAGTTCTAGCTCCAAAAGATTTGGTCGAGTACAAGAAAATGAAAGAGGCTGGATTGACCCAAGAGTTTGACAAACAAGCGCATCGTGAATCTTCACTTCCACAGATGGCTACCGGACTTAGATTTGTGCCTTATCAATACTCGAGAATGGAAGAATATTTTCCTTCAGCTCTTATTGACAAAGCACCTTCTAGCTATAACATTGAAAGAGAAATTAACCCATCTTTAGGAAATGTCTCTTTCAAACGTGTGGATGGAAGCACTACCCCTACCTTGAATGAATTTATTAATGAGCCTGGTAACAGACTACAAGCCATTTTAATGATTCATAAAGGCAAGGTTATTTTTGAGAGCTATCCTGGAATGCCTAAAGAAGACCGTCATCTTTGGAATTCTGCCTCTAAGAGTACGCCTGGTATTCTTAATGCTATTTTAGCTACTGAAGGAAAGATAGACATCACTAAGCCTGTCTCTTACTATATTCCTGAATGGAAGAATACTGCCTTGGGACGATGTTTCTGTGCATGATAACATGAACATGACTACCGGTCTTAATGTACAAGAAGAGTTTTCACAAGATATTGGTAAACCTGATCACCTTGCTGATCATTTCGTAGCTTCTCTTTATCGATACGGAGATTACACCCCTTGGGTGGAATTATGTAAAGGGGTTAGGAAATTGTACGCTCCAGGAACTGTTCATAGATATTCCAACATTAGCGCGCAGTCAATGTGTAAAGTGGTTGAAAATGCGCTTGGAAAACCTTTCAGAACCATCCTGGAAGAACGACTCTTTCACCCATCTGGAAACACCGATACCATCTCTGTGATGCTTATGGATGATGGGATTGCTCAAGGTGTTGGGGGAATTTCTACTACGCTAGAAGACTTTGCGAGATACGCTTTTTCTTATACTCCAAGCTTCAAGAGACTTACCGGAAGAGATGGAATCCCTCAAGCTGCGATTGATTTCATATTTAAAAACCAAATTGATCCGGAAGTCTTTGCAAAGGGTAATCTATATGCGATAGGGCAAGCTAATTATGGAGCAGATCAGCCTGTATCTGGAGGTAGTCTTTTTGACTTTTTCTTTGCAGATGGTGCCTTCTCCAAGCATGGTCACCATAGCCAAGGAATCTATCTTGATCCTAAGAGAGACTTTGCTGGTGTATACTTTTCTACACAACCAACCGGAAGTGCAGAGAACCTAGGTGCTGGTTATATGAGAGCAATTTCAAAGACTTTATAGTCTTGTAAACTACAACTTAAGGAGGGGGGCTTCCCCACCAACGCAAAGGCACTCAATCATTCTCCCTGACGGTCGGCGGTTTGCTATCGCCGTGTTCACGAAAAGCAGCGTGACATCCATGGCGGACAGAGATCGGGCTATTGCGGAAGTTGCCAGAGCTTTATATGACTTTTATTATTTCCAGTCATAAGGCAAATAACGTTTTTCATACCTAACGCCTTGGTTGGGCGGCGCGAAATGGCGCCGCCCAACCAAGGCGTTATAAACGTGGTCGTGTCATCATAGCACGAGATCTAGTGATTAACTGGTTCAGCACTGGCGATGGTAATGGAAAAGAAGAAACGATGGTTCGCGCCATTGCGAGAAGCTTCGACTGAGTCGGAATGCCGAGACCAAAATGGTCAACGGAAAATTAAAAGAAATAAAACTAAAATTCAATAGAAAAAGGAGATTATGCAATGAGTACCAAAGATAAAAAAAGCATGGAAGTTGATAGCCCGATGGCGAAGTGGAAAAACCCACAACCGGTGGAGTTCATTCAGAAAGCACTTAAAGAGTATAGCTTTCCGAATTGGCAATCGGGAAATGAAGACTCTATTTACTACAACATGAACTTCACCGAGATATTCAAGTGTTCTTATGTTGCACCCGCAGAAGAGCCTTCAGAACTGGAGCGCGCACTTGATCCTTCATTGATGAATCTGACCTTTACGGCTCACGATGGAACGACCACGCCGACTCTCAGAGAGTATCTGGGAGGCAAACGGCAGGTTCAAGCGATGATGATGGCCCATAAAGGGAAGGTGGTTTTCGAAACGTATCCAGGTATGAAGCCTAACGGTCTCCATGTGTGGATGTCGGCCTCCAAAACAACGGTTGGCCTGTTAATATCCATGCTGGCCGATGAAGGCAAAATTGATCTTGATAAGCCAATGCCGACCTATGTGCCAGAACTCCGCGGAACCCATTGGGAACAGGCTACCGTGAGAAACGTCATGAATATGTCCTCTGGTCTTAATATCGAGGAGACCATAGCGAACCTGTTGAACCCGGACTCCTGGATTGCGCATTGGTTCACAGCAGCCTTCGAAGGAAAGGGTGATTGGCGCGAGATGTCCAAGAACGCGCAGCCCTTGCCAAACGAAAAGGCTGGTGACCATTTCCGCTATTCAGGAGCCAATACCCAGACGCTGGTTCTGGCGACCGAATACGTCAGCGGAAAGCGTTGGCAGGACTTCTGGAACGAACGGGTCTGGTCGAAAATTGGCGCGAAAAACCCGTTAATTACCGCATTGACTCCTGATGGCGTTGCCATCGCCGCCGGCATGCACAACACCACACCAGAAGATATGCTGCGCTATGCGCTTATTTACACGCCCAGTTGGCATGTGGTGGCACAGGAGCAAATCGTTTCCGACCGACTTCTGAAAAGCATCCAGACACTTGGAAATCCAGATGCGTATCGTGACTCCACGGAGGAGCAATACGGTACTGACTGGTTCGGTGAGAAACCTTTGACCAATACCGCACAATGGGATCATATGTTCTCCGACGGGGCCATGTTCAAGCACGGCAACATGGGGCAGGGGATTTACGTGGATCCTGCTCGAGATTTCTGTGGCATGTATTTCGGATTAGCACCTAACCAAGACAGTATCTCGGGAATCGATCATTCTCCAGGGTATCTGCGCACTGCCGCCAAGAAGCTCGCAGGCAAATAAATATGACGCCACAAGCGTAGTAAATAAATCAGGGTCTTTGGGAATTCAAGGGTTTTTACTCGTGTCATTACTTCGGCAAGCTCAGTACAGGTCTGAGTGCAACGAAGTAATGACACGAACCCCCGCAAATCCTAAAGAGCCAGAAAAGTAAGCGCTTTTGAGCTAACGTAGATGCCTTAAGGAATAACTAAAATGTGCATGGTGAAAAGATGAAAAAAAAGCCAATTGAGCCAGAAAAAACATTGCATCAGGCACTTTCGAGCATCAAATCTTTCACATCAACTCCTAAACCCAAACAAACCATCAATGATGATGAGTTTGTGCCGGCCTGTCAATTTGTGACACAGTTAGTCTCTCAAGCACATGAGTATGGCGTGTCCTCTATTCGGCTGCAAGATTTGATGTCTCAATTACCGCAATTGTTTGGGTTCCATGGAGCCATGCTAGCCGCTCCACCTTTTAGCTTTTTTGAATTTTGGCGGAAGGGCGATTCTGAGGCAAGCCGGGCCACGCTCCGACTTCCTGAGGCAAATTTCGACCTCTCCAAATTGTCTGAGTTAGGTCTTTTGGTAAATGATCTAACAGATGGCAAGGTGCCCATTGATGAGGGGTCCGTTCGACTAAAGCAGATCGAAAACCTTCAACCGCCCTATAAAAATTCATTTATAGCTTTGGGCTATGCTTTATGTGGCGCTGGTTTTGCAGTGCTGTTATCGGGGAGTTGGTTTGATGTCTTTATTGCCGCGCTGCTCAGTTTAGTCGTTTATGCTATCACTTTGACAGCTGGTCGTTCACAATGGTTGGCCAACCGGCTTAATTTTACAGCTGCATTGGTCGCTTCGATATTGGCTAATTTGTTGGCCTTATTGTTCCCTGGCAGTAATGCTTTTATTGTTTCTCTATGTGCGGTTATTATTCTAGTTCCGGGATTGTCCCTTACTTTAGGAACAGCGGAACTCGCTTCTAAGATTGTTATTTCAGGTATTAATCGTCTTGTTGATGCCATTACGATCACGTTTATACTCGTTATAGGCAATGCAATAGGTTCTTCTCTTGTGAGAGCTATCTGGCCTGTGCCTACCCCAGAACCTACAATCAACCGGCCATTGTGGATGCTCTTTATTTCTATTATTGTGTTGATGTTGGGTCTGACCTTTGTCTTTAAAGTTCGTCTGGTAGACCTGGGTCTGGGTGGTTTTTGCCGGTGAATTAGCTTATGCGGGTGTGCTGCTCGGTGGGCAGTTGGGGAACTGGCAAGGGTCATTTTTTGGCGCGTTGATTCTGGGATTGTACACCAGTTTGTTTGTTTTTCGTTTGCGTCGTCCAGGTTCAGTGGTCATGCTGCCAGGGATCATGATTCTGGTGCCTGGGGTGGCAGCTTATTTTGGTTTGAACACGCTGCAAACGAGCGGGATCATCGGAGCACTGCCTGCTGGATGGGGCGTACTCACACAAATTGTGGCAATCATGGGGGGATTATTTGTTGCCGCTTCTATTATTCCACAAAAATCCAGCCTTTGATTATTTTATTCTTGAAATGAGGGCCTGGTTTGGCTGTATTGCTCCCTCATGTAAAACAACTTCTAAACCAATTATTCTTATGTAAACTTATGGAGAAAAACAATGGCAGAATCTGAAACTAAAAACGCAGAGGAATCTGGGCGGACACCTTCAATGGCAGCCTCATTGCTGGTTTGTGGGGTAATGATCGGTCTGATTATCCTTTCGGTGATTTTGTTCGGCACTGATGTGGCCGAAGGGCCACTCCAGGTGAGTATGACCCTGGCAACGCTCTTTGCGTTGACTGTGGCTCTGTATTATGGTTTTCGTGGTGCCGTAATTTCTGAGGCAATCATGAGTAGTGTGAATGGCACCTTGGGGACCATTTTTGTTCTTTTGGCTATCGGCGCCATCATCGGCACACTTTATCTGTCTGGAACTGTCGCTGCTTTTATTTATTATGGCGTAGACATTCTCAGCCCACGTTTTTATTATGTAACCGTGTTTATCATTGCTGGTATATTGAGTATGCTGTTGGGGAGTTCGTTAACAACCGTCGGCGCTGTCGGAGTGGCCTTCGTCGGATTGGCGTCAATTATGGGGGTGTCGCCCGCTATTGCGGCTGGTGCGGCCGTTTCAGGGGCGATTTTGGGCGATAAGACAGCCAAAATTTCGGATACGGCTTTGCTAACGATTGCCACTGTAGGCGGGGTAAACATTGAGGATCATTCCCGTATGGTGCTGCGCACGGCTATTCCGGCTGTGATTATTAGTGCGCTCCTTTTTCTGTTTTTGGGGTTGACTGGCAGTACAGGCGCAGCTCCTGTTGACCCGACACAAGTGCAAGACACGATTTCGCAGTATTTCAATGTGTCACTGCTGGCGTTTGTGCCCGTGATCTTGATTTTTGTGCTGTCTGCTTTTCGCTTTTCTGCCTATATGTGTCTGATGATTCCTGCGATATTGGCGGTTGTCTTGGCAGGTTTTACCCAGCATGATTTGATCGTTTTTCTGGCGAATGATCCGAGCCTTAGTTATTTGCAATCTGTTCTCAAGGTGGGAATTGATACCCTGGCCAATGGCTTTCATCTCAACAGCGGCACTGCCCAACTGGATACGCTGTTTACCGGTGGTGGCACTGCTGGCATGTTAACCACGATCTGGCTGATTTTGATGGCAGCTAGCTTTGGGGCAGTGGCTGATTATACAGGAATGCTGGCGCGTGTGATTACACCGATAATCAATTGGACTAGAGGCCCGGCAACGTTGATTTTAGCTACCATGCTAACCGCAATCGGCTTAAATACAGTCGCCGCAGATCCTTATGTGAGCATTGTGCTGTCGTCCCGTATGTTCCGGAAAGAATATATGAAAGAACGCCTTAAACCAGTTACGCTGTCAACGGCCGTTGCTGACTCCGGCACGATGTTTTCAGGCATTATTCCCTGGAATGTCAATGGGGCTCTTTTTGCAGGCACATTAGGCCTGGCTACTGTCACTTATGCGCCATACACATTCATGGCCTATTTGACGCCCTTGATAACCGTCGCCATCGGATTCCTCTATTTTCGCAAGGATGATTTGCCGAGTGATGATGACGCAACGGCCGTTTACGGAGGAGAACCGGACAAACTACCCCAGCCACAACGGACTGCGTAGCCAATCGTTAACCCAGCTGAGCTGGAAGAAAATCCGTCATCGGGAATATCTTAGGTAATTACACAATGATACGCGACCTATTTAATCGTCAATATGCCAAAAAAGATATACTGGCTGGCCTGACCTTAGCCGTTGAAAGCGTTCCAGACGGAATGGCCGTGGGCACCTTGGCTGCAATCAGTCCCATGAATGGCGTCTATGCCTATATGATCGGCGGGCTGTCAGGCGCTTTTTTCACCAGTTCGGTATCGTTGAGCATCCAGGCCACCAGCGCGATGGCTTTGATTGTAGCCACCGTGCCAGAGGTTGCCCTTGGACAACCCAACGCCAAAGATGCCCTGCTGGTGCTTTCCCTGCTGACCGGGCTGTTCATGGTGGTCTTTGGCCTGCTGCGTTTGGGTGGCGCCTTGCGCTTCATTCCCAATTCGGTGATGTCGGCCTTCACCCATGCCGTTGGCTTTTCAATTATTTTGGGCCAATTAAGCAACCTTACCGGGTACGCTGCTCAAGGACCGAACAAACCGCTGCAAACCGTCAATTTATTACTTAATCTTGATCAAGTCAATATCTATGCGCTGATTACCGGCGTCATAACGATGGTTTTAATGATTTTGCTGCAAAGAACGCACTTGAAAACATTCAGCATTTTGGTTGCCATGTTTGTGGCCTCGCTGGTGCCGATACTTTTGGGTTGGGAAACCGTAAGCCAGGTGCAAGACATCGCCCCGATCCCCAGCCAATTGCCACGCCCCTTTCTTCCTGAATTATCGAGCTTACCGACTTTAATTCCGGCGCTGCTTGCGCCCGCCCTGGCGCTGGCGATTGTGGGGTTGGTACAAGGAGCCGCTGTCACCCACGAGTATCCCAACCCGGATGGCAGCAAATCGGATGCATCCGGCGATTTTAAAGGCCAGGGCATGGCCAACATCATCACCGGCTTTTTTCAGGGGATGCCTGTGGGCGGTTCCTTTTCAGCCACGGCCATTTTGGTCGTGGGGGTGCCCGCACGCGCTTCGCCAACATTGCGGCCGGCCTGGGCATCGCCGCGGTGCTGCTGTTGTTGGGCAATGTAATCGGTCTCCTGGCCATGCCTGCCCTAGGTGGCTTTCTGATCGTCCTGGGTGTCGGCGTTTTAGATCCAAAAGAACTGCTGTCGACCTGGAAGCTTGGCGGGCTAAGCCGCTGGGGGATGGTTTTTTTGATTCTGGTGGCGCTGTTTGTATCGCTGCAAGCTGCGGTATTTGTCGGTGTTGGTCTGTCAGTGATCCTATATATCATCCGGCAATCCAATGAGGTTGTCGTGAAAGCGTCTGTGTTTGAGAACGGGGAGCTGGTTTACGAACAGGATGTTGAGCCAGAACTGGCTGCCAACTCAATTGTAACCTTGCAGTATTATGGCTCGCTGTTCTTTGCATCGGCGCAAAAATTTGAGGATCAGCTGCCCCAACCCACGGAAACTACCAGCAGCGCCGTCGTCATTCTGAATATGCGCGGGCAAAAAGACCTGGACAGCTCGACGCTTGATATGCTAACCGAATACGCTCAGGAATTACAGAAACACAACTGCCGGCTTATGTTGGCCGGTGTGGAGGACTCTGCCCGACAAAAACTCGAAAGGACGGGCAAGCTGGCCATTATCGGCAACGATAACGTCTTTGCAAAAAGTGAACATTATCAAGAATCGATGTTGGAAGCACGCGCTGAAGCAGAAAAATGGCTTAAAGGGTAGGAATGCAGTTGGAAATTGTGAAGATCGATACATTTGGAATTAATACCATGATGTTATTCCAAGGGTAGGTGCATGAAACAGCAAAGAAAGCATTATGGCCGCTCGCACCACAAAACTTCGTTATAAAATGTCACAAACAGTCAAACGTGGCTTGTTGTCTTTCTTGCTCCTGGGTATGTTGATTCATCTGGCGGGCTGCGCCAGCCAAAGGTCACCGGATGGGACAGCGCCAACCTTAGCACCGACAGCAACACCAGCTATCAGCCAGGAAATTACTCAAACACCTGCTACGAGTGATGCCGACAGCCCGATGATGTCTGATCTAGCCACCCTGGTTCAGGTTGCACCATCCCGCACCCCGCGACCGACCGCGACCCCGGATGCCTTATCTATGGCTGTTGATGAAGTGGCTCAACAGACGGGCTTGGCGGGCACAACCATTTTGGGACTGAATATCGAAGATTGGTTTAGTATGGCGGCGTCATTACTGTTAGTGTTAGCCGCCTACCTGGTTGGCACCTGGGCAATCCGCTGGCTCTTTCCACGTCTCACTGCACGCACAAAAACGGACCTTGACGACCAGCTGATGGGCGTAGCTGGTAATGCTGTCCGCTGGTTAATCGTGGTCCTTATTCTACGTTTTGCCACCGAACGACTCGATTTCATCGGTCCGCGCCTGCAGACGCCCCTTGCCGATGTTTATTTCTTGCTCGCCTTAGGACTGAGCATCCTGATCGTTTGGCGATTGATTGATCTGATTGCCAAAATACTCGACGGGAAGGCACAAAAAGCAAATAATCAGAAAGAAGCCGAATCCCTGATCACGCTTGTTGTTTGGGGATTGCGCCTAATCTTGCTAATTATTGCCCTATCGATATTTCTCAACCAATTTGGCTTCAATGTTACAGGCTTTGCGGTTTTCCTGGCTATTATGACATTGACCATTTCTCTGGCTGGCCGCGATGTCCTCGCTGATGTGATTGCCGGAGCATTCATATTACTGGATCAACCTTATCGTATCGGTGATCGAGTGGGACTGGAAGGCCTGGATACATGGGGAAACGTGGCCGAGATTGGCAGTCGCTATACTAAGATACTAACTATCGACAATCGCATGGTGATAATGCCCAACTCGCAAATGGGTCAGAACCAAATTGTTAACTACAGCTACCCTGATCCCTCCTATTATGTGCAGGTAAATCTCGGTATTGCGTACGAGAACGACCTCGACCAGGTGGAAAAATTGGTGAAGGAAGCCATCCACTCTGTGGATGGCGTGATGAATGACCGGGCTGTCGACACATTTTTGACTGGCTTTGAGGAAACCCAGATTGTTATTCTTTTAGGCTGGTGGATTGATTCATACACGGACTTGTATGCAATTCGCGATCAGGTAAGCCGGGCTATTGTTAAAAAGCTCAAGGAGGCAGGTGTGATATTCCCTTACCGAAGGTATACCTCTGGTTTTGGTATAACTTCTGATGAAAAGGTTTCTGATTAGGAACCGGAAGTGACTTTGTGGCTTTGTCGAATGACGTACTACTGATTGATAGTAAAGATATAGAAGCAGTGACCAGCCTTATCGCCGGTTTATGAAACATAACAGTGGAGGATAAATCATAATGACATTTTCTAAAACAATTCCGGTGATTATCAATCCATCTTCTGGAAAACCGCAGCCGATTCTACATACGATAGTGCCGATTGTTAATAGTGGAGGGTAAAGAAAAGGAAGGATTTCTGGATTTTTTGTTGAGAGACGTGCGGAAATAATAGGCTGCTTGTTGCTGCCGCCTTTGAACGAGGGAGTATGAGGGAAACATTAATGGGCTGCCATTTGTCAAGATTTTGTGTACCATTTGTTGATATATTATCTAATTTAGTTAAAGGAGATTTAACATGAGCAAAAAAGATGAAGGACAGGGCGCAGTATACAACATTGTAGCCTTCAATTTCGATGGCAAGGATACGGCAAAGCAAACACTCAAAGAAGCTAAAAAATCCGGCGCTTTGGAAGGCTATGTCATTGTCGTCGAAGCGATCGTCGAGCAGGATGAAAAAGGGAAAGTGCATTTGCATGAGCCGGGACATGGTATCTTGGGCGGCAGCGTAGGCGCGGTCGGCGGTGGCTTGCTGGGTTTGATTGGTGGCCCGGCGGGTTTGTTGGCCTGGACAGTGGGTGGCGCAGTCGTTGGCGGCGCTGCCGGCAAATACCTTGGGCGTCCCATTTCCAAAGGGGATCTGAAGGAGATTGGCACAGCAATGACTCCCGACACATCCGCCATATTGCTTATGCTGGAAGATGCCGAAACAGAAGATGTTGTTAAGGGTATGTCCGGCTACAGCGCTAACGTCGTTACCTTGACGGTTGGTGATGAGCTTTCAGGCCAGATTGCTTCATACGTTGCTGGCGCTGCCAGTGATGATCAGGGCAATGTGGTAGCCGGGGAAGCGGGCGTCGCCGCTGATGCGGAAGGTAATGTCGCCGCTGGCGCTGATGTAGCTGCTGCGTCTGACAGCTAATAAGCCAACTGAGCATAGACTTCTAGTCTGTGGGTCATTGGTGGTCAAAAGGGCGAGTAGCAAGGTTGTCGAATGTATCGCATCCTTGTTTACTTGTCTTTTTTACTTCACTCACATATATAAACCATAGGAGAAAATCATATGACAGCTTTAACCGTTTGGAAATTCAATGATGCTGGCGGCGCGCGCGCCGCATTGGATCAATTGAAGAGTCTGCAAAAACAGCAGCTGATAGAAATCCAGGATGCCGCAATCGTCGAATGGCCCCAAGGAAAGAAGAAACCGAAGACGAAGCAAGACAACAGCCTGACAGGCGCCGGCGCGCTCGGTGGCGCATTTTGGGGCATGCTCTTTGGTTTGCTTTTCTTTGTGCCTTTCTTTGGCCTGGCGATTGGCGCTGCCATGGGCGCTTTAGCCGGTCACTTCAGCGATTATGGTATCAATGATGATTTCATCAAATCCGTGCGCAGCGAAGTGACCGAAGGCACCTCAGCTCTATTTTTACTTACTGGCAATGCCACAGTGGATAAACTGGAAGCAGAGCTCAAAGGCAAGATGGGCGGCTTGATTCGCTCAAACTTGACCGATGAACAGGAAGCCAATCTGCGCGAAAGTTTCGGCGAAGAATAAGCCCCAAAATAGGCATCATATAGGAGAGTGCCTTACTCAGGTGCTCTCCTGTTGTCATTTAACAGGAAGGAGATATTGACGATGCATTCTGCTGCCCCAGATGAAATGAAGCATATCCCAACGAGCCGTTGGGAAGCATGGTGTGATACTTTTAGCAATGGCAATCGTGGTCGCTTGATCCGTATTGAACTGGATGAAGAGCTGGGTGGGGAGCCTCTGGTTGCAGGGGCAAAACTTGTAGCCATCGATTATGATCCACCCGGCAAAGGTAATGCATTTACCATCAGTTTTGGTCCTGATGAGGCCCCCACACGGCATACGATTAACAACCCGGTCGCGTTAAGGCAAGACCAAGATGTGAATGGTTTAGTCGTATCAATTCGCGTAGAAGATGCCGAAGGTGGGGTAACGATGGTTAGGTTTGATTAACTGTTTGGGCAGGGATGGCAGGTCATTCGCCAAAGTGAGAAATCGCATGCTTTGCCCAGTGCTGCTCTAGGTGGGTTTGTTGCTATGTGTGCCTGGGTCGAGCAAGATGAACAAGGGAGCTGAGGCGCTTATAACAAACAAACATCCTGCCTCTCAGAGCATTTAGCTAACTTAGAAACCGCGGAAGACGGATAAATTCTAAAAGGAGCGCGCCGGTGAAAATGTCAAGTAATAGGCGTCATCATGCAGCAAGGTAAAGGTGAAGGTAAAGGATGTTTTCATATTCTTTCCAGAATGCTGTTTTTGGATGTTCTATTCAACCGGAGCACGGGCCCGATATTTATTTATGTCGGCATCATTATCGGTATCGGTGCGGTGCTCTACCATTGGTTGGAAGGTTGGGACTGGTTAGACTCCTTCTATTTCGTCGTCATTACCCTGACCACAATTGGGTATGGTGATTTTTACCCCACCCAGCCGATTACAAAATTGATCACGATATTTTATGGGGTAAACGGCATCATCATAATCCTCTTGATGTTTGACATCATACGCAAAGTACGTGGATGGGATATTGATGGACCGGCAGCAAAGAAAAATGAGCAAAAAGATTGATCTGGCTGCGAGGTTTTGAAAGAATGCCGTTACTAAACAAATAGAGGACTCTCATGTGTACAAGCATACTTATCAAAGCTCAAGATGGCAGCCCGATTTATGGACGGACTATGGAATGGGGCGGATTTGATCTCCGGTCCGATCTTCTCCTGGTCCCGCGAGATACGACATTCACGTCGGCACTTTCTGACCACAAGGACGGCATGGCGTGGCAGAATCAGTTGGGCTTCATCGCTATCAATGCGGTCAAGAAACCCTTCGCGACTGACGGGATGAATGAAACCGGCTTGACCCTCGGCGTATTGTACATGCCGGGTTTTGCCCGGTATCAAGATATAATGGACGGTGAAGAAGCAGCTTCGCTGAATAATATCGATCTCGCCGCCTATATCCTCGGCCAGTTCGGCCGTATTGCCGATATCAAGGCTGCCCTGCCAGCACTGCGCGTGGTCTATAACAAAGATCTTGAAAAGGCTTTTGGGGCACCCATTCCCATCCACTGGATAATCACCGATAAAGCCGGAGATTCAATTATCGTTGAATATATGGATGGCCAGCTGCAAATTCACGAAAACAAGATCGGCGTGTTGACCAATTCTCCAGGTTATGACTGGCATTTGTTAAACCTTCGCAATTATTCCAATCTTCAGCCTCAGGATTTGCCCACTGATAGAGAAATCAACGGCGTCAGCCTGAGGCCTTTTGGTGTCGGCAGCGGCATGCATGGCCTGCCCGGAGATTCTACGCCGCCCTCACGCTTCATCCGCGCTGTCGCTTTTACCCAGACCATGCTGCCCTTTGCTGATGCAGCGCATGGTGTGCAAGAAGCGGGCCGTATTATGCACAATTTTGACATCCCCAGAGGCCTGGTGCGCGAGGGGCAGCATGGCGACAAGATCATTGCCGGTTACACGCAGTGGACGGTCATCGGCGATATTAGAAACAAGCGCTACTATTACTGGACTGAGTTTAACCGCCGGATGCGTATGGTAGACCTAAGCAAACTAGACTTTAGTGGCAACCAAGTATTAACAATTCCCCTCGATAAGGTACGCAGCGAAGATATCAAAGAGCGCACGGCCGATTTCTCGTAGGCGAAGGCGATCATGGATGATCTGTTGTCTCGAATCGAAACACCTTTATCGTCAACAGCCTCTTTGAGCAGCAAAGGGTTAGGCGAGGGAAAATGAACAAATTGAATGGTGGTGACAAGGCACATAAACCGCCCAAGGGACCAAGTGGTGTTTCCCGCTTCATACCAATCCTGCAGTGGGCGCCGCAGTATGAACGGCCGTGGTTTCGTCCAGATTTAATCGCTGGGTTAACGGTAGCAGCACTGGTTGTGCCCAAGTCTCTGGGCTATGCGGGTATTGCCGGGGTGCCAATTCAATACGGCCTCTATGCAGCCGCAGCCGGCGCTATCTTATATGCCATATTTGGTACATCACGTCAGAGCGCTGTCGGGCCGAGTTCTGCATTGGCAGCCGTGGCGGCCAGCGCGGTTATCACGGCTGGCGTCTCCAGCGACGACGACAAGGTGGCGCTGGTCGCAGCCATTACCTTGCTTACAGGGTTCTTCTTCTTGCTTCTGGCATTGTTCAAGATGGGCTGGATCTCACAATTCCTATCCAAGGCTGTGATCACAGGGTTCCTGTTCGGCTCCGCCATAGAGGTAGTGATTGGCGAACTGCCAAAGATCACTGGCACAACAATCGCGGACGGCAATTCCTGGCAGAAATTGTTCAGCTGGCTGGGGAGTCTGCCTGATACAGATGGCCTGGCGCTTCTGGTAGGCATCCTTTCGCTGGTATTGATCTTCGGGCTGCGGTTTCTAGCCCCGAAGGTGCCAGGGGCGTTGGTGCTGGTCGTCGTGGGGATTGCTGCCACGGCGGTGCTTGGTCTGGGTGATCTTGGCCTGGCGCTTGTCGGTGATGTTCCTCGCGGTTTGCCGTCGTTGGCAATCCCTAATCTCAAATTTTTCATAGAATATCTGCCAGTGATCGCTTCCGCGGCTCTCGGACTGCTGCTGATAGGTTTCTCGCAAAGCGCAGGTGATGCCCGCGCTTTTGGTACTAAGCATAAGTACCGGGTTGACATCAATCAGGAAACGGTGGCTCAAGGCATAGCCAATGTCGGTTCCGGATTGGTGCAAGGTATCCCCGTTTCAACCAGTTTGTCCTCCAGCTCTCTCAATGATACGTCGGGGGCCAAGACTCCGGTCGCTTCGCTGACCACCGGGGCGCTGATTATTCTCACCCTCCTGCTGCTGGCTCCCTTGTTCTCTGATTTGCCTAAAGCGGTGCTGTCCGCATTGATTATTGAGGCTGTGGTAATGGGCATGATGGATGTTCCTGAAATGAAGCGACTATATCACGTGAAACGGGTGGACTTCTGGATTGCTGTCGCTGCTATTTTCGGTGTGCTGGGGGCAGGGGTGCTGGCAGGTGTGTTGATTGGCGTGGTGTTGTCTATCGGGTGGCTGGTCTACATTTCGGCAAGCCCCAATATGCCAGTACTTGGTCGCAAGCAAGGAACCCAGGTGTTCAGGAGTATCGATGAGTATCCTGATGATGAGACTTATCCCGGACTGCTGGTGCTGCGTTTTGATGCGGGCCTCTTTTTTGCCAGTACGGGTGCATTTGGAGACCGGTTGAACGAACTTGCGCAGCAAGCAGATCCGCCGCTGCATACTGTCGTTATCGATTTCGAGGGCATCAACTACATTGACGCCCAGGGTGCCGATAAAATGGCAGAGATGCTAGACCTAGCAAAGGGCCACGATATTGAACTGCGTCTGACCAGGGTCAAACCCAGGGTAAAAACCATCCTGGAGCGCGATGGCGTTATCGACCAGCTTGGCGAGGATCACATTTATGGCAACGTCTATGAAGCTGTGGCTGACCAAATTCCTAATACTAAAAATTAGGTCAACTACTCAAGATTTCGCGTAACAGCTTTCCAGGTCCCTTGCTGGCCAGAAGGAGTGGAGAAAATGACGGACCTTTTAGCGTTTGAAAACAGGCAATTACCAGTTAAGGCGCGTATTGAACTGGGCAGAAGTTTTCGAAAACAGGTGCCGCGCAGCAGTCATGGCGACTGGACTCCTGCAGCTAACCGGCCAAATCCCATCAGCCTGCTGCAAGAACAGGACAAAGGCCGTTTGCAGCAGTTGCTGCCGATCAAATACGGCCGTATGGTGGCGTCTCCTTTTGCTTTCCTACGTGGTTCGGCTGTGGTGATGGCATCCGACCTGGCGGCTTCTCCTGTCTCAGGTTTGCAGGTGGTTTTATGTGGGGATGCCCATCTTTCTAATTTTGGCATCTTTGCCACACCTGAAAGAAACCTGGTTTTTGATATCAATGATTTTGACGAAACTTACCCGGGTCCGTGGGAATGGGATCTGAAACGATTGGCAGCCAGCGCAGTGGTGGCGGGCCGGGAAAATGGCTTTAAAGAAAGCAATTGCCAGGATCTGGCAGGTGTTGTGGCTCGTTCTTACCGGGAGGCAATGAAGGAGTTCGCCGAGGCAGCGATTTTGGATGTTTGGTATTATCGGATTAATACCGATACTTTGCTGGAAGTATTCGAAAAATATGCTAAAAAAAGTTCAAAAACCGCGCAAAAAACGATCGATAAAGCACAAGCGCGCACAAGTGAAAGAACGTTGGCGAAGCTCACGGAAGTGGTGGATGGCAAACGGCAGTTCATTAACAGCCCACCTTTGCTCGTTCGCCTAACTCATCTGTTAACTGAAGAACAGATACAACAAGTGTCTGAACACTATGTGGAGGATGCCTGGAATTCGTACGTAAACAGCTTGCCTGAGGAAAGACGCCGGTTAATGGGTAGATTTAAGATGACTGATGGGGCGCTTCGCGTGGGCGGCGTCGGCAGTGTGGGAACGCGTTGTACGGTCAGCTTATTGGAAGGAGACGCAGAGCATGATGCTCTTATTTTGCAGCAAAAGGAAGCAGGACCATCTTCTTTAGAAGCATATTTACCTAGGATAGAATTCACCAGCCAGGCACAGCGTGTGGTGCTGGGGCAGCGTTTAATGCAGGCTGCATCTGACATCTTTTTAGGTTGGAATGAAATTTCAGGCAATGATTTCTATTGGCGTCAATTGAAGGATCAAAAAGAGTCATTTGATATGCAGAAGCTGGATGAGCGCGGTATGGGATCGTATCTCGGTGTTTGCGCTGTGTGCCTGGCGCGGGCTCATGCCCGAACAGGAGATGCGGCAGCGATACGTGGTTATATGGGCAGCGGCACAGTGTTTGATCAGGCTATTAGCCAGTTTGCTGTGGCCTATGCAGACCAGACTGCACGTGATTATCAGTTGCTTGCTGAGGCAGTAAAGAGCGGCCAAATTGAGGCGGAAACTGGGGTGTAGTTTGTTTGGGGATTTTTTTCAAGCTGGCGGGAAGGAAACGGCCGCTGACCTTAAAGATGCGCGGGAAAAATGGGAGATGATAGTTATGAAAAGTGTAAAAACTACCGCAGCGGAATTAATCGCCGCAGGATACCTACTTGAAGTGAATATGGAAACGGCTCAGACTGTACTGACCTCGTATCATGCAGCGGCAGCCGATGCGCAAGCCGCTAAAACATTTACAGTAGAAGACAAAGCTCACCAGGCCCAGGTGATCAGCGATGCCGAAGGGTTGGCTGAAGCGGATTTAGAAATGGGCCAGATTGAAGACCGCTTTGTGCAGGCTGAAGTCATTGAAAGTGCCGTTTCGCTGGCCGAGAAAGATGATGCCTTATTTGAACGGGCAGATGCTTTAATAGTTGCTGCCTGCACCGAAGCTGCCGCTGCTTTAGAAGTAGCCGGTCTTGTTGATAGTAATGATTTAGAAGCTGTGACCCGACTTATAGCCCGACTTTGGAAGACAGACCAGGAGGAAGATGGACCATAAGCTATTAAACCAGCGAAAGCAGTTGTAAACTTTTGTAATTTAAGGAAACCAATCTTGAGAATCATATTATGTCCGCAACAACCAAAAACATACCCGTAATCATCAATCCATCGTCTGGAAAACCGCAGCCGATTCTACATACTATCAACGAAACATTCCGTGCCCATAACCTAAGCTGGCGTGGACACCTCACCTATAAGTTTGGCGACGCTACTCAGTTTGCCCGGCAAGCTGTGGCTGATGGGGCCGACATGGTCGTCGTTTACGGCGGCGATGGCACCGTTCTGGAAGTGGTTAATGGGGTGATGGGCAGCGATGTGCCCGTGGGCATTATTCCCGGCGGCACCGGCAACGCAGTGGCCACTGAATTAGGTATCTCACGCGACATCGAAGAAGCCGCTGAACTAATCTGCACGAGCCGGAATCGCCTATCTGTAGATGTGGCCCAGGTTGACGACCGCTATTATTTGCTGCGCGCCTACACCGGCATTTCCAAAGACCAGGCTGCCAGTCGTGATTTAAAAGACAAATATCATTTAATGGCCTACCCCATGGAGGTTGTGAAAGTGCTAGAACATGCGCCCCATGCCCATTACAAAATCACGGTTGACGGCCAAAAATTCGAATTTAAGGCGATGACCTGTTTTGTGAACAACATCGATAATTTAGGTGGATTCGACATCGACATCGGCCAAATTACCCCGGATGATGGTCTGGTGGATGTGATGGTTGTCAGCAAGGACCGGCATGATTGGGAAGAACTGGGTCATTATGTGCTTAATGTGGGCCATATGAAAAGAGCGCACGGCTACCATGCCCAAGGCAAAGAAGTAATTATAGAAGCTGACCCGCCGCAAACCGTGTGGTTGGATGGCGAGTTTTATAAGAATACCCCAGTGACAATTAAGGTTCTTCCCGGGGCAGTCCAAATTATTGTGCCTTAAGTTAAAGGAAAGAAGATGAAGATACGTAATCCACTATCTGATATTTCTCAATTTAATATCGTTTCGGCCATTTATCCAAGTAGAGGGGAGTCATGAAAAATTTCGGATCGCGTTGGAATTGGAAAGTGCTGCTCATGAGCCTTGTTGCAAATATGACGGCGATATTTATCATGGCTCTGCTGCTGCCAGGTATCACTATATTGGATCGTCGGGTAATCTATCTCGCTTTACTGGCTGTGGGTCTGGGTTTGTTAAACACCTTCATCAAGCCGATTCTTCAAGTAATCACCATTCGCTTGCTGTTTTTAACTTATGGTTTAATTCTGATTGTAACCAATACGATCATTTTACTGCTGCTAAACTGGATTT